>CAVPQK010000015.1:0-2390174 GCA_963707465.1 Bryobacterales bacterium | reverse complement strand
GTTTGTCAACTTGATTTGGCCCCTTTTGATGCTCTCATTTGGCCCCACCTGGTTATTGTTCCGCCTGCCCGCGCAGACGCTTCTTGTTGATCCGCTCCTTTTATTAGTTGCTGGCCGGGTCTTTCCCAAGTGTCGCCTCTCCCATTTTTTGGAGGGCCCCGGCCGCAGCGTAGCCCTGCGAGGCCGGAGGCCGAGCGGTTAGGGCGAAGCGAAGGGCGGGGTCCTCCAAAAAATCCGCCGTTCGGGCCGGTCACCGCGACTCCCGAGGTGCCTTCTTACCTGGCTCGAATTTGTGGCCGAAGGCGATCTTCTCCGTCGCCGGCAGCCGTATCCAGTGCACCTCCAAAGGCTCCTCTTCCAACTCATCGCCCAGGCACTCCAGCGCCACCACCTCGGCGAGCCGCGTCTCGACCCAGCGCGTACGGCGCCCCTGTTCTTCCCCGCCGCTTTGTCCACCTTCGCCGATCTCCAAGGCGCGAACGAACGCCGCCTCGCGGTCTTCGCTGCGGAACAAATAAAGCCCCTCTTCCCAGTTACGGATCCCGCGCCCTTCCACCATCTCCGCCCAGCGAATTCGCGCTCGATACCATTGCCGCGCCTTCATGCTTTCGCTCCTTTGCCCAGCTTCTTCAGCGTCCGCAGGAACCGGTACGAGTCCTTTCCGGTATCTATAATGTGGGCTTGGTCCGTCAGCCGGTCGAGCATGGCCTTGCACAATCGCGCATTGGGGAATTTCGTGGTCCATTCTGAAAATGGCAAGTTCGTCGTAACGATCACCGCCGCCCGCTCGGCTCGTCCGGCGATCACTTGAAACAGCAACTCCGCCGCTGAATCCGGCATCACCACGTAACCCAGCTCGTCGATCACAATCAAGTCGTAACGGGTCCAACGATTCCTCACCCGGGTCAGTTCGGCATGGTTCTGGGCTTCGATCAGTTCGGTCACCATTTCCGCCGCCGTCGTGAACCGCACCCGCTTCCGCTGGCGGCAAGCCGCTACCGCCAATCCGGTGGCCAAGTGAGTTTTCCCCGTGCCCGTGTCGCCCAGAAAAATGACTGGCTCCTTCCGTTCCAGGTATCCGCCGTCACTCAGATCGCGCAGTAGCGGTACCGGAAGGTGCGGCGCACACTGGAAGTCGAACTCCTCCAGCGTTTTCACCGCAGGGAAGCGGGCCTCCTGAATCCGCCGCGCCATCGCCTTCCGTCCGCGCTCCTCTACTTCTCCTTCCATCAGCGCTTCCAAATAACTCAGATGCGATTGCTGCTGCTTCACCGCCTGCTCGGCCAGCCGCACAAACTGCCCGCCCAATGTCGGCAAGTGTAGCTGCTTGGCGTATTGCCGGATCGCGGCCTCCTGTATGGGTTGGACGGCGGCGCTCATTGGATCACCTCCGTCGCTCTCCAAGTCGGCCGCAGTTGGTCGTAATCCTCCAGGCTGGGCTGCGGCCGGTCATACCGATTCAGTGCACCGATCTGTGCCGGGGCGGCTACCGGCTGCTGTGCCTGGCCGCGGATGCTCAGCAGATAACGAACCGCCCCTACATCCGAACACCCCAACTGCAGTGCTTCTTCCACAGCTTCGCGCACCGGTGCCGGCCCATGCTCCCGTGCCAGCAGCAGTACGTCGATCATGGCGCGCGTGCCTTCCTGCTTGCCTTGTCGTTGACGCAGCACATCCCAGAACTGGTCGTAGCTGGCGGGCCATCGCCCTTGCGCCCGGCATTGCTCCAGCGCCGTCGAACCGGCCAAAGCTCCGGGCTTTTTCACCAGCACATCCAGGTAATGCTCCAACTCGAGTACCTTCTTGTGCCGCGCATAGCAGCGCTCATGCCGCGCCACGCACCTGGCCTGATGCCAGACCTCCACGTAAGCCGAGTAGACTTTCACTTCCACCGCGGTGCCCACCGGCAAAGGGACCGAGTAGAAGTTGGTCAGCGCCTTCGCGCAGCCGCTGCCGTTGACCGTCGGAAAGTGTAGTGATGCCAAATCAAAACCATCCGTGGCCAGCGGTAATAAATGCTCCCGCTCCGTGAGCATCGCCGTGCCGACAGGCTGCCCACGCCCCTCGATCACCCGGCCCTCGTCTTCCTTCGAACCCGCGGCCAGCAGCAGGTTCAGCTCTTCCAGATCACGGACCTTCGGCACTGGCACCAGATGATTCCGCCGGAACTGCCCTCCTTCGCCTTCCACGCCACCTTTCTCGTGTCCCTCGCCCGGCGTGCAGAACTCCGACTCAAACCCCCAGTGCGAACGGAAGGCAATGAACCGTGCGGTCTCCTCCCGTTGATGCCCCCGCAAGATTTTCTTTACGGCACTCTTCAGGTTGTCGTAACGCAGCACGCGGAACACCCCGCCAAAATAAGCGAATGCCAACTCGTGCGCTTCCAGGAACGCCTGCTGGTTGGCGTGCGGATAGGCCCGATGAAATGCTCCTCCGCTCGCCATGCTGCGCAAGCAAAACAGGCATGTTTTGCGCGATTCACCGTCGAACTCCGCCCAGCCTTCATACCAGTCCACCTGTCCTTCGTCACCCCACGTATACGACTGCGGCACGAAGGTTTCCATCCCCAGTAAACCCATGGCCGCTTTTCTTGCGCGCACATATTGCCGCACCGTCGATTCCGCCACGTCCAATTCCGGCATCTCGCGTCGCAGGCGTGCCCAAATCCGGTGCGCCGTGTGCCGCTGCTTTCTAGGGGCCTTGCGGTCCGACTCCAGAACCCCGTCGATAAAGGGAATCGCCGCCGCCAGTTTCGGCCTCTCCCGTTCCGGAATCTTGCGGTCCGCCGGCATAGCCCTGGCCAGCGCCTTCCGCACTTCTCGACGGTGTACGCCCAACTTCCGCGCCACCGCCCGTATCGTTCCGGCACCATGCTCGTACTCTCGCCGGATCTGCTCGTATAGTTCCACCTTGGCTCTCCTGTTTTCCAAAACCGTGTTTTCCTTCCGGGCATTCATGCCCGAAACAAGATACATGGTTTCTGATCTACAGGTGGGGCCAAATCAAAGCATCGAAAGGGGCCAATTCAGAGTAGCGAAATCATTCCCAAGGCAAGGTCACCCTTCAAGACGTTCTCGATTCTGATCTCCATCTTGCGGAGTTGAAGAGGATAGCTTGGATCCGAGTGTTTGGGAACGGAGCCACCCACGGGTATGTCCGACGCGATTACACCCACCGCCACAATCGGAGCCGCGTCGAAAGAAGCCATGTAGCGATCACATAGATCAGTCAGTTGTGGTTCTGGCTGATCAGTCGCTCCGGGCAATAGCGGAGATCTGGCTATCAGCGAGGTCACGTGGCAGACCATCAAAATTGCAGGCAAGGATACGCGCGCAGTCCATTGCGCTTGTGGCGGCACTTGATGGTAGACCCTGCAAAGTCACCGAATGTTCCGACGTAGGCTGAAGTGGGTGGGAGCCAGAAAACGGCGCAAATTTTCCCCTTGACTGTATCAGTAAACTAGTACACTATACGTATAGATGACCAAAACAGACGCTTTTGGCTTCCGCCTGGACCTGCACAGCGGCGTTCCAGTCTACCGCCAGATCATCGACCAAGTCCTGGGCGGTATGGCATCCGGCAAGCTGACCATGGGCGACCAGATTCCCACTGTCCGCCAAGTGGCCGTGGATCTCGCCATCAACCCCAACACCGTGGTGCGGGCCTATCGCGAGCTCGAAATCCGCGGCGTGCTGGAAACGCAGCAGGGCACGGGCACCTTTATCGCCCATCGCGAAGCGCAGCAGGACGAAGTCGAGCGCCGCCGCCGGCTGGCGCAGCTTGTTTCGGAATTCGTGGCGCGCGCCGGCAGCGCCGGATTCACAGTCGACGAACTCAAGGAGCAACTCAATGATCTATAGAACGCTGAGACAAGGAAAATCCGAAGGATTCGAAAAGGGCGAGAAAATGCCCATCAGTAGCATCGGCGCCGCGGTCGGCGTCATCTGCATCGTCACGGGAGTCGTCGCGACTTCCGTCACCAACAGTCCCATACCTGCACTGGTGGCCAGCGCCATCGGTGTCTATTTCATGTTCGCCATCCGGGTGGCCGACCAATGGGAGAAAGTGGCCGTGCTGCGCCTGGGCCGCTATGTCGGACTGCGCGGCCCGGGCCTGTTCCATATCATTCCCATCGTCGATTCGCTGAGCCGTTTCGTCGATCAGCGGGTGCGCGTCGCCAGCGTAAAGGCGGAGTCGGCCCTGACGCGCGACACCGTGCCGGTGAACGTGGATGCCATTGTGTTCTGGGTGGTTTGGAACGCGGAGAAGTCCATCCTGGAAGTGGAGGACTTCATCGGCGCCATCACCCTCAGCGCGCAAACGGCGCTGCGCGAATCCATCGGGCGCCACCACCTGGCGCAGATGATCACGGAGCGCGAAACGCTGGGCCACGAGCTACAGCGCATCCTGGACGAGAAGACCAATCCGTGGGGCATCACCGTGCAATCGGTGGAGATCCGCGACGTGAGCATCCCGCACGAACTGGAGGACGCTATGTCGCGCCAGGCGCAGGCCGAGCGCGAGCGGCAGGCGCGCATCATTCTGGGACAGGCGGAGACCGAGATCGCGGACAATTTCTCGAAGGCCGCCTTGACCTACCAGGACAACCCCGTGGCGCTGCACCTGCGGGCGATGAATATGCTGTACGAAGCCATCAAGGAGAAAGGCTCGATGTGATCGTGCCGTCGTCGGCGGTGGAGACGATGGGGTTGGGAGGCATGCTGGCAACCTCCGCGCTGGCCGGCAGCCGCCCGCAAGGGTGAGCGGCGCGCAGGCTTGACAGTCCGTCTACTTTGTGGTAACCGCGTACCGGTGGGCTGCGTCGGTATCAGCGGAACGGGACCACTTCAGATGTTTCCGTCCCGATCCGAGCATCATCCCGCTTATGGGAGGTAGCTATGGACGAGACGCGAAAACCCGACTTGGCCAGTCGTTTGGACCTTTATTTTGGCACCCTCCGCACATCGTCGCTGCGGCAGACGCTGAGACGCAATGCGGGGAACTGGCAGCTTTATGCCGCGGTGACCGGCTCGGCCATGGCGATGGCTACGGGCGCTTCGGCGGCGATTATCGGCAGCGATGTCCGCGACATCCGGACAGAATCCATCGCCAGTGTCTTAGCCGCCAAGCAACTCGCCAGCTCGAAGAACATGCCATGGACCAACGTTGTCAGGCTGGCCATGGCCAGGCAGGGTTTCGGACAAAGACCAGTCAATGCCGCGGGCGTCAAAATGAGCCAGGCGACCGCGCAAGCCCCGGTTATTGCACCCGGTGGCATCGTTCCTCTCGATAGTGAGACTAACATCATCCAGCCCGGCGAATGGGTCTCGATCTACGGGACTAACCTCGCCAGCGGAACTACGGTCTGGAACGGCGACTTTGCGACTTCGCTAGGCGGCACGAGCGTGGAGATCGACGGCAAGCCCGCCTACATCGAGTATGTCAGTCCGGATCAGATCAACTTGCAGGCGCCGGACGATACGGCGAGAGGCACTGTGCCGGTCGTCGTCACCACGGCCGCCGGCAGCGTCACGTCCACCGTGACCCTGGGCGATTTTGGGCCGTCGTTCCCCCTGCTCGACGCAAAGCATGTGGCTGGAATCATTGTGAGGACGAACGGTTCGGGAGCTTACGGCGGAGGGACCTACGATATCCTCGGACCCACGGGGAATTCGCTCGGTTATTCTACGGTGGCCGCGAAGGCCGGCGACATCGTGGAACTTTTCGCCGTCGGACTGGGGCCCACTACGCCGGCCGTTCCGGCTGGACAGCCATTCTCCGGCGCGGCGCCAATTGAAAGTTCCTTCACGCTCTCCATTAATAGCGTCGTGGTGAAACCGACTTTCGTGGGACTGTCGAGCGCCGGTCTTTATCAGATCAACCTGATTGTGCCGCCTGGCCTTGGGCAGGGCGACGTTCCCCTGCAGGCTCTTGTCGGCGGTATGCAAACTCAGCCGTGGATAGTGTTTTCGCTGCAGGGTGCCCCACCCGTTAATTCGAACCCGGGAACTGGCACTGTCGGCGTGGGGGGCGGCACTTATATCCCGCCGGTGGGTTTCACCAGCAACCCGGGAAGCGGCGTACCACCTGGAGGAACCGCTGTAGGAACCGGCGGGGGATCGGGAAGCGGAGACGCTCGAAGGCACAGGAAAAAGGCGCCATACCACCCCAAGCTGCGGTTCGATACAAAATTAGAAGCTGAGTCTTCCAAATGACCCCGCGTAAAGTCCTTCTGGTCGGGTGGGACGCCGCCGATTGGAAAGTCATCCGTCCGCTCATGGATGCCGGCAAGATGCCCCATGTCCGGCGCCTTGTCGAAAACGGCGCCACGGGGCAGATTGCGACGCTGCATCCGCCGCTTTCGCCGATGCTGTGGACTTCGATCGCGACCGGAAAGCGGCCGTACAAGCACGGCATCCACGGCTTCGCCGAGCCCACTCCGGACGGACGCGGCGTGCAGCCGGTCACCAACCTCTCGCGAAAATCGAAAGCGCTGTGGAACATTCTCAGTCAGAGCGGCCTGCGCTCCATCGTGATAGGCTGGTGGCCCAGCCATCCCGCGGAGCCGATCGATGGCGTGATGGTATCGGACCACTACCACCGCGCTGGTGGGCCTCTCGAAGAGGGTTGGCCACTGCCGGCCAACGCGGTTCATCCGCCGGAACTGGGCGAGACGCTGGCCAATCTGCGCACGCATCCCGACCTGCTGGCGCCGGAGATGGTGGAGGCGTTCATCCCGCTGGCCAGGGAGATCGACCAGGATCAGGACAAACGCCTGGCAATTTGCATGCGGACGCTAGCGGAATGCATGAGCATCCATTCCGCCGCGTTATGGCTGCTGGATAACCAGCCGTGGGATTGCTTTGCGGTCTACTACGATGCCATCGATCATTTCTGCCACGGCTTCATGAAATACCATCCGCCGCGGCAATCCTGGATCGCGGAACGCGATTTCGATTTGTACCACCACGTGGTCTCGGAGGCGTACCAGCTCCACGATCGGATGTTGGGCGCTTTGTTGGAGAGAGCCGGAGACGATGCCACGGTCATGCTCACGTCGGATCACGGCTTCCATCCGGATCATCTGCGCCCCGCGTCCATTCCGGATATTCCCGCCGGGCCGGCCATCGAACACAGCGATTTCGGCATCCTGGCCATCGGCGGGCCGGGCATAAAGCAAAACGAATTGCTGCTCGGGGCATCCGTGCTCGACGTCGCGCCCACGGTCCTGGCGCTTTATGGACTGCCGGTCGGCGAAGACATGGACGGTAAGGTGCTATCGCAAGCCTTCGTGAAAACACCGGACGTCGCGTTCATTGGCAGCTGGGAAGAGATTGCGGGAGCGGATGGACGCCATCCGCCGCATACGCGGCTCGATCCGGTGGCGGCGCACGCGGCGCTCGAGCAGATGATCGCGCTGGGATATATCGAACGGCCCGACGAGGATTCCCAGGCAGCGGTGGAGAAGACCATCCGCGAGCTGCGCTATAACCTGGGGGAAGCGTACCAGGACGCCGACCGGCACATCGAGGCGCACGAGATTTTCACGGGGCTCTGCGCCGCCGATGCCGATGAGCAGCGCTTCGCGGTCCGGCTGTTCGTTTCCTGCCAGGCGCTGGGGATGCACGATGAAATGCGGCGGATTGCGGGCGATCTGGATGGGCGGCGGCGGAATGCCGTGACCGATTACCTGAAGGCGCAGGTATTGACGGCGGAGAAGCGATACGAGGAAGCCCTGGCCGTGCTTGAAGGGTTGACGGAAGCGGACTTGGTAAGGCCGGGCCTGTTCCTGCAGACCGCCGAGCTATACATGCGCCTGGGCCGCTCGCGCGACGCGCAGGAAGTCTACGAAAAGGCGCTGGCGATCGATCCGGATAACGCGCACGCACACATCGGCGTATGCCGGATCGCTTTGCGGCGGCGGAAATTCAGCGTGGCCGCAGGTTCGGCGCTGGACGCGCTGCAGCGCATGCATCACTATCCACTCGCGCATTGCCTGCTGGGGCAGGCATTGGCAGGGATGCAGGAATACGAGCGGGCGGCCGAGGCGTTCCGCGCCGCCATCTCTTTCAATCCGAATTTTCCGGAAGCCCATGTGCGGCTGGCCGCTTTGCTCGAGAAGCACCTCGGCGACGCCGAAGCCGCGCGGGAACACCGCCGCCTGGCACGCCGGATGAGGCGCCGCAAGACTGCGCGTCCGGAACGCGGCGCGGCCGCCGATCGATACACTCCATCGAATACGCCGTTCAACCCCACGGCGACGGAGATGGCGCCGCTCGCGGAATCCCTCATCGTGGTGACCGGCTTGCCGCGTTCGGGTACCTCCCTGCTGATGCAAATGTTGGCCGCGGGCGGCGTGACGGTCCTGTCTGACGGCTTGCGGGAAGCGGACGAGGACAATCCCCGCGGCTATCTGGAATTGGAGCGAGTGAAGGACCTGCTGAACGATTCGAAATGGCTATTCGAGGGACGGGGAAAAGCCATCAAGATCGTCGCGCCGCTGATGGCCGCACTGCCGGCCGGGCTGGCTTGCCGCGTGATCCTCAGCGAACGCGATCTCGACGAGGTGCTCGATTCACAGGATCACATGCTCGTCCGCCGCAAACAGCCGCCCGCGCCCGCGGAACGCCGGCAAATGCTGAAAGACGAATACGCGCGCACGCTGGACCGTTTGAAAGCCATGCTGGCACGGCGTCCGGGTACGCAAATACTGGTGATTGACCACGGCGACGCGATCTCCGATCCGCTTGCCACCGCCGGGAAAGTCAACGAGTTTCTGGGTGGCGGACTGGATCGAGCGCGAATGGCCGCCGTGATCGATCCCGCGCTGTATCGGAACCGCGCAGGCTAGTTGTCGGATTCTCTTCGGAAGAGGTACCATAATCGGGAAACTTTATGAAACCGAAAAGCCCGAGAGCGGCGGTCGTTCGTTCACCTGAGAAGCGGCACTCCGCAAGCGCCCCGCAACCCGAACGCGGTGTCCCGGAGTGGCTTGAGGAGGTCCGCCTCAAGGTGGAACAGGAGGCGCCCATCATGCAGGCGCTCATGCGCCGCGCCATCAACGCCGTAATGGCCCTAGCGACGCTTTCCGAAGATTCGGTCGTGGAGGCGGCCGCGGCCCCCACCGATCTTGCGGCGCTGGTGCGCGCGCTCAGATCCGACGAACTGCTCCACGATCTGAGCCGCGCTGAACCACTAGCGCCGGCGTTCATCCGAGGAATTGAGGCCAGGCAAAGGCTCATCGAGGAGCACGGCGGGACCTTGACCGCCGAACAGGTCGCGCAGATGATCGGCATCTCGCGGCAGGCTGTCGAGAAGCGTAGGCAAGCCGGAAAGCTGGTGGCGCTTGCAACGGGCCGTCATGGATACCGATACCCCGTGTGGCCGTTCTCGGATTCGGGGACACTACCGGGGCTGGAAGAGGTTCTGGGTGTCCTGGCGCCCCACGACGAGTGGATGCAGACGGTGTTCTTTGTCACCAGGAATCCGCGTTTGGGCGATCGTGCTCCCACCGAACTTCTCAGGGCCGGTAAGTTGACGCCGGTGCTGGATGCGGCGCAGATGTACGGGAGGAGGGACTTGCGTGAGCCTGGAAGCTCTGCCGGCTCCTCCGGAGAATGTGCGAGGAGTTTCCGTCACAGTCATTGAGGCGTCGGGCCCATTCTTCCGAACCCACGGTATCAAGCGCGGCCCTTTGTCGCCTGGGAATGCCGGGCTCAACCGATTCGACGCCCCAGACGCCTCTTATGGCGTCCTCTATCTCGGCTGCGACGCGCACTGCGCATTTGTCGAAACCTTCGCGCATGCCAGCGGAACCCGGACCGTCACTACGGCCGCGCTAAAGAGCCGGGCGCTGTCTCAACTGAGGCCAACGCCCTTACGTTTGATCGACCTGGCCGGACCTGGAACATTGGTCCGAATCGGCGTAGACTCAAGGCTGTTTGCCGGTGAATATCAGCGGGCGCAATTGTGGTCCAAGGCGCTTCACGATCATCCGGCGAAGGCGGACGGTCTGTTGTATCCAAGTCGTCTTGACCCGACCAGGCGGGCGGTCGCCCTGTTTCTGGATCGCCCCGTCAAATTCGCGGAGTTGAGCCGCCAAAGCTGGTATGCTCCGGGACCTCAGCGCGTCCTTCTTGCGGAGATCGCGGAGCACTACAAAATCGAGCTGATTGAGAATGAGTTCGTGGCCTCGCGCAAGCCAGTGCGCCAGCAGACGATGTTTTGACGGACTCAGAGGCATCTTCACTTTGGTGAATTTGCCCGCTCCAGAATCCGGAAAATCTGTGCGCCGTACTGCTCCGCCACGCGCGCTCCGATGCCGGGGATTTCCAGCAATTCGCGGATGCTGAGGGGTTTCTGCTCCGCGATGGCCTGCAGCGACTTGTCGGACAGGATCCGGAAGGCTGGAACTTCGCGGCGCCGGGCCTCGGCCAGCCGCCAGTCGCGCAGGGCCTTCTCCACTTGCGCATTGGCGGGCGGCGCGGCGGACTTCTCCCGCTTGCGCGATTTGGCGGCGCGGGTCTTTTTGCGGCGCTTGCCGGTGGCCTCGATCTCCAGCTTCATCTCGAACGGGGGCACGGCCGCGGCATCGACGTCGCGTCCGGCTGCGCTCAAGCCCGCCAGGCGGTAGTCCACGCGCCGGCCGTCCTGCTGAAACGAGGCTTCGGACATCTCCACCCATCCGGCGCGCGCCATGCCGCCCAGCACCTGCTCGAAGCCGTCGCGATCGAGCGAATAGTCCGCGAACACTTCGCTGTGCAGCCGTCCGGTGGCCTTGCGTCCGGATTTCTTCAGCGCGCCCAGGATGCGCCCCGCGGCTTTCCGCTCGGCATCGGTCGCGGGCCGGAAGCTCTGCGCGATGGATTCGTCCGGCGCGCAGAAATCGCAGATGCCGCAGCGGTCGTGGGCGTCCGCATAGTCGCCGAAATGGCGCACCAGTCCCAGCATGCGGCAATCGCTCGCTTGCGTGTAGCGGATCATCAAATCGATTTGCGCCAGCTTGTGCTCGGCCTGCGCCAGGTAGAGTTCGCGCCAGCCTTCGCCGCCGCGCTTCAGATTCTCCGCGGCGTCCACGATCGCGCCGCCGTGAATCCAGAGTTTCTCCAGCGCCTTGTCGAAAACGTCCGGATCCATGCGCACCCTGCTTTGGACCATCTCCTTGGGCCGCGCCTCATCGACCAGCCGCGCATAAATGCCCTCTAGCACGGAGACATCCGGATAATCGCGGTCGAAGAAGAAATCGTGCGTGAACCGGTCGGCGTAGGCATGCATCAGGATTGCGCGGGACGGCGCGCCATCGCGGCCGGCGCGGCCGACTTCCTGGTAATAGGCTTCGAGCGATCCGGGCAGCGCGGTGTGGATGACGGTGCGGATATCGGGCTTGTCGATGCCCATGCCGAAGGCGATGGTGGCGACGATGACCTGCAATTCCCCGCTGAAGAAACCGTGCTGAACTTTCTTGCGCCGCTCGGAATCCAGGCCGGCATGGTAGGCGGCCGCGGGGAAATCCTGCTTCAATTCGGCGGCGAAGCTGTCGGCCTCGCGCCGCGTGGGCACGTACACGATGGCGGGCCGGCGCGCGGCATCCTGCAGCAGCTCGCGCGCAAGATCGGCGCGTTCGCTGGGCGGCACTTCCACCACTTCGATGGCGATGTTGGCGCGGCGGAAGCCGTGAATGAAACGCGTGGGTTCGCCGAGTCCCAGTTGCTCGATGATGTCGTTCTGCACCAGCGGCGTGGCCGTAGCGGTCATGGCGATGACCGGCGCCGGCCGGAGATGCGGCAGATACTGGCCGATCATGCGGTAGTCGGGGCGGAAATCGTGGCCCCATTGCGAGATGCAATGCGCTTCGTCGATGGCCACCAGGCTGGGCTTCCGCTTGGCGAGCATGGCCGGAAAACCGGGCACGCGCAGGCGCTCCGGCGCCACGAAAAGAAATTGCAGATTGCCCGCGAGATAGTCGACGCAAGCCTGCCGCGATGCCGCGCGGTCGCGCCCGGAATGGATGCGTTCCACCGCGCAGTTCTGCGCCTTGAGCTTGGCCACCTGATCTTCCATGAGCGCGATGAGCGGGCTGATTACCAGCGTGGTGCCGCCGCGCGCCACGCCCGGGAGCTGATAGCAGAGAGATTTGCCAGAGCCGGTGGGCATGACCAGGAGCACGTCGCGGCCCGCGATGACAGCTTCGCAAACGGCTTCCTGATTGGGACGGAAGGATGGGTAGCCGAAGACGGTGTGGAGGAGGCTCGCGGGGCTCGCGTCGCTCGGCCCGCTCGCCGGGGCTGGGGGCTGGGGGCTAGGGGCTAGGGGCTGGGGGCTCGGGGCTGGGGTTTTGCCTACCTTTCCCACCACTTCGCGCACGTAGCTTTCAATCCCTTCGATAAACGGTTCCAGCTTCGCCGTCCCTCTTTGGATGCGCTTCAGGTACGCTTCCCATTGGCCCGTCATCGCCGGGCTTTTCACCTCGGGATGCACCACCTCGATCAGATGGATGCCTTTTTGGGTGGCCTGCAGTATCTTTCCTTCGCGCACGATGTAGCCGCGCTTCAGCAGCACTTCGATGATCGACGCGCGGGTGGCCGGCGTGCCCAAGCCGGTTTCCTTCATGGCGTCCGACAGCTCCTTCTCGTCGAGCGTCTTGCCCGCGGTCTCCATGCCCGTGAGCAGCGTGGCTTCCGTAAATCGCTTGGGAGGCCGTGTCTTCTTCTTGAGAGCCTCCACTTCCACCACGGCCTGCGATTGCCCTTGGGTCAGGCCCGGCGGCAGCGTCGGCGTTTCGGGTGCGCGTTCCTGCCGGCGCTCCGGGACTACGTCGAGCGCCTTCCAGCCGACCTGCTGCACGGCCGTCCCGGTGGTGTGATAGCGATCGATCACGCCGGGGTTCGAGATAGCCGTGATGACGGTAGTCACCGCCCAGATGTGATCGTTATGCCAGGCGCTCAACAGGCGGCGGCAAATCAGATCGTAGATCTTCCGCTCATCGGCGGCGAGATCGCCGGCGTGGACCGTCGTGGGGATGATGGCGTGGTGATCGGTAACCTTGGAATCGTCCACGAAGCGGCGGCCCAGCGGACGCTCACCCGTGCCCGGCGCCAGCAGCGCCTGGTAAGGCGCCTCGATCGCCCGCACCACAGCCGGCAGCGTTTGCGCCACATCCTGCGAAAGATGGCGGCTATCGGTGCGCGGATAGCTGATCAGCTTGCGGCTTTCGTAAAGCGTTTGCGCGGTCTCCAGGGTCTTCTGCGCGCTGAAGCCGTAGAGGCGATTGGCATGCCGCTGCAGTTCGGTGAGATCGTAGAGCAGCGGCGGCGCCATGCGCTGCGTTTCCGATTGGATGGATTCGATATGCGCCGCGCCGGTGCGCGCCCGCGCCACGATGCGTTCCGCTTCCGCGCCGTCGGCCGGCAGCCGCATGGCCATCTGGATGGTGTCTTTGGCGGGTTCGCGGAACCAGGTGCCCTGATACTTGGCGTCGGCGACGGGCGAGAACGTGGCCAGCACCTCGATGTAGTCCTCCGGCACGAAGGCGCGGATGGCTAGCTCCCGCTCCACCAGCATGGCCAGCGTGGGGGTCTGCACGCGGCCGACGGAGAGGTCGTCGTCCCACGCCAGGGTGTAGGCGCGCGAGAGATTCAAGCCCACCAGCCAATCGGCGCGGCTGCGCCCGCGCGCGGCGTCGGCCAACGGATCGTAGGCCGCGCCTTCCTTCAATTCGCCGAAACCTTTGCGGATAGCGTCCGGCGTGAGCGAGGAAATCCAGAGGCGGCGAAACGGCTTCCGGCAGCCGGCGGCCTCGTAGATATAGCGGAAGATGAGCTCCCCTTCGCGTCCGGCGTCGGTGGCGCACACCAGGCTGGCCACTTTCGGCGAGGTCAGGATCTTGCGCACCACCTCGAACTGATCCTTGGTCTTGTCGTAGACTACCAGCGGCCAGTCGTGCGGGAGCATGGGGAGCAGGTCGCGCCGCCAGTGCTTCCACTCGGGCTGGATCTCGTGCGGCTGCGCGAGCGCGACCAAGTGACCGATGGCCCAAGTGACCACGTAGCCGTTGCCATGCAGGTATCCTTGCCCCTGTTTCGTGGCGCCCAGCACGCGCGCGATGTCGCGGGCCACCGAAGGCTTTTCCGCCAGGACGGCCACACTGGAGCCTTCCGCATCCGGGCCGCTCATGTGGTGAGGGTAACATGGGGTCGCGGCCAGACACCACGGGTCGCGGGTTTGAGGACGCGGGCAAGCTCGAACTACCATCCTCGGTTCAGAAGGAGGTGTGCGGAGACTTAACAACTCCTGTTGAAGCCGGGTGCTCTCAAGGATGTTCCGGGTTTGAAACGGAGAGTCCCTCCAGTGCGGCGACCTCGCACAGACTCGCATCTGCGGCGACGAAATGGTCGATCAGGCCCTGGCTGCTCAATCCGAGTGCGACGGCTAACTGAACCGCGTCGAGCGTGCGAAGAGGTTTATCGTACCCATACCGTTCGATCAGGCGCTCCGCCAACGCGAACTCCGATTCGCGCACGGCGAATACATGGAACTTTCGCGAGGCGACATCCTCCTGGAATTGGCGCATAAGCAAACTCACATCTTCCCGGCTGATCGCCTGAGTCCTCACCTTGATTGCGAAGACGGATCGCAACTCGACCACGGTTAGCCGCGAAATGCGGATCTGTGCGCCGACGGCCCCGATGATCTGGACGACTTTGGGGGTTCCGATCTCCGGGTGATACAGCTTGGCCAACGCACTCGTGTCGAAAAAATAGCCCGACAAATTTACCGATCCTCGCGCTCAGCGATGAAGTCCGCCGTCATTGAGCTTGGGATCTTGGAAAGTCGCCGGCGAACCTCCTCTATTCCTGGTGCCGGTCCGGCATGCGACAGGTCGGCTGTGAGATTTTCGAGGTAGGCTATGTCGAGTTGCGGCGAACCGGGCGCAGGTGCGGCCTTAATCACGGTAATCGAAACGTGCTCGTGCTCTGCTAAGCCCAGTGGTTGCAAGGGCTTGAGAACTCCATTTTCGTACACGGCGTCTACCTGTATTGCCATGGCACTATTGTACGCCTTCCAAGGCGGGACGGCAGTCCTGCACAAGCGCGTCCTGCACAAGCGCATCTTATTGAGACGTTGGAAGGCGCGGGCAGACGCGAACTGCCATCCTCGGTTTAGAAGACCGATGCCCTGATCCCTTGGACGACGCGCCCGGCATTGGTGGGAGCGGTGGGATTCGAACCCACGTGTTCACAGCTTAAAAGGCTGGACTAAACGCCGCTCTAGTCACGCTCCCGAAAATGGTGCCGGGCCGGAGAATCGAACTCCACTGTGCCTCTTTGTAGGAGAGGTCTCCGCGACCAGCGGAGTTGCCCGGCATTGCCTAACATTGGCTCCGGCCCTGGGACTCGAACCCAGGTACTCCTGATTAACAGTCAGGCGCGCATTACCAATTCCGCCAGACCGGAATAAACTTGGTGCGCCGGGAGGGAGTCGAACCCTCAGTCCCTTGATTAAGAGTCAGGTGCTTTAGTCCAGTTTAGCTACCGGCACATGGCAGGGTAGGTGGGACGTACTCTACTCGACAGTCGGCCTCCACCGCCTAACAACGATTGGTCCAGCCCACTAGATTTGAACTGGTATTTCCGCGTTCGGAGCGCGGTGTCCTGTCCCTTATTGGACGAAGGCCGGTAAACTTTGGTACGCCTGAGAGGACTCGAACCTCTATCTGCTGCATTCGTAGTGCAGTGCCTATCCAATTAGACTACAGGCGCACATAAAAACCTGGCTGGCCGCTCAGGAATCGAATCTGAAACCTCTGCGTTCAGAGCGCAGCGCGCTGCCTGATTGCGCCAGCGGCCAGTGGGAACACTGGGGCGACGTGCGTGAGTCGAACACGCTTCAACCGGGTCACAGCCGGTCTCCTAGCCGATCGGACAACGCCGCCATAACAAATTCACGACAATTGGTTGCGGGGACGGAACTCGAATCCGTGTCTGCGCGTCTTCAGCGCGCCGCTACACCATCTCAGCTACCCCGCAAAATTGGTGGACCCAGAGAGAATCGAACTCTCATCACCTCGGTGCAAACGAGGAATCCTACCGTTGAACGACAGGCCCATCTTACAAATGGTTGCGGAGGTGCGGCTCGAACGCACGTCTTTGGCTTATGAGACCAAGCTGGAACCGCCTCCAGTCTACTCCGCAGTAAAGCTTCGTCAAAATTGGTTCCGGCAGATGGAATCGAACCATCTTCCTATCGGTAATCGGCCGATTGCTCTACCGGTGAGCTTTGCCGGAATGGAGCCGGGTGTCAGAGTCGAACTGACTTCTCCGGTTTACAAAACCGGCGCATCGCCCACGCATGCTTACCCGGCGGACACACTTGGAGCCAGTGCCGGGAATCCAGCGCTCAACCAATGAGCCACACCCGCCAATACAGCTCTCAGCGGTAGCTAATAGCTGAAAGCTGACAGCTAATTGTCAAAGAACTGGTCGGGGACCCCGGACTTGAACCGGGAGTCTCTTGCTTCCAATGCAAGCGGGTTAAGCCATTTCCCAAGTCCCCGAAAAACTAAAAAGGGGGTGACCACCTGGTGGCCACCCCCTTTCATGAAAATCGGAATGTTATTCCAAGTTCCGGTTAGGTAGCCCCCCACGCGTCCGCATTGACGCGCTCCCGCCGCATGGTCTGCGGTTTAGTGCCGAAATGGATAATTGGTATCACGCAATTCGATTCTAACTTAGTCAGTGTCTCAATGCAAGCACTTTAATTGACTTTAATAAGTTGTGCAGTGACTGCCGCATAAGTCACTCGCGGCAGGCGCAGGTGCCCAATGTCACTAAGTTTTTCCACGGCGGGACTTTCCGCGCAAATTGTGGGCAGGCCGGGAAGCCGGCGGCCTGAGAGGCCGCTGCAGGCCGAGGGCCCGCCCCACAGTTTATGCCGGTGTTCGGAGGTGGGAAAGGTTGGCGGCGACGGCCCCTGGGGAATTCCCCCCCCATTTCGTTTTAACCCTAGCTCTTTCAACGATCTACCGCCAAATCGTCCATTCGATCGCCGAAATCTTCCGTTCAACACCCCAACTTGCCGTACAACCAAGGAAATCAACAGTTTGATGGCCGCCCGTGGAATTGGTTAACCGCCATTAACTATACTGGGATAATCGAGCGCGCGTCGCGAGGCCGCGCCCTATTGAGCGCGTTATCTTAGACCAGTGGGTGCAGGAGGCATCGGCAACCCACAATGAGGAGTTCAAAACGGATGCACAAGCCAATCAAGTACGTGGAAAAAGCCTTGACCTACGCGGCGCAGGCCGCTTGGACCGTTTTCGATAAAGCCAATCAAATCAAGCAGAACCCATCGTTTACTCCGAGTTGGTCCGAGAAGCCGCTGCTGAAGTCGTACCAGAAGACCAAGCCCCCGCTGGGCTGGCCGCGCGAGACCGACTCGCTGTGCCCGCGCTGCGTCCCCGAGGCCCGCGAGGAGATCCTCAGCGGCAAAAAACCGCTTTCGATCCTGATGAACGAAAAAGTGGGCGAGATCAAGGCCAAAGTCATCGAGCGCGACGGCAAGATCCTGATGGTCAAGGATTGCCCCATTCACGGCCACTTCGAGGACGTGATGTCGATCGACACGGTGTTCTTCAAGCATTTGGAAGAGTGCTTCCCCGGCCGCGACATCCGCGCGCACAACGATACGCACCTGCATCATCACGGCACCAGCACCATCACGCATGGCCGCGGCTCCGTGCTCACCATCGATCTGACCAACCGCTGCAACATGATGTGCGATCCGTGCTTCATGGACGCCAATCAGGTCGGCTTTGTGCACGAACTCACCTGGGAAGATATTCAGACCCTGCTCGACAACGCCATTTCGATCAAGCCCAAGCGCCAGATGTCGGTGCAGTTCTCCGGCGGCGAGCCCACCATTTCGCCGTATTTCCTGGACGCCGTGTCGTACGCGCGCAAGGTGGGCTACACCAGCGTGCAGGCCGCCACCAACGGCATCGAGTTCGCCAAGAGCCCGGACTTCTGCCGCAAGTCCGCCGATGCCGGCCTGCGTTACGCTTATCTGCAGTTCGATGGCATCGGCAACGCCGCCAATTCGCACCGCAAGGTCGGCAATCTGTTCGACGTCAAGCTGCGCGCGATTGAAAACCTGTACACCAACGGCGTGGACATCGTGCCCGTCATCACCCTGATCAACGGCATCAACAACGAACAGGTGGGCCGCGTGATCCAGTTTGCGCTGGACAATCCCAAGCGCATTCCGTTCCTTTCGTTCCAGCCGGTTTCGTTTACCGGCCGCGACGAGGCCGTCACCGACGAGCGCCGTATGGCCCAGCGCTACACGCTGGCGCACCTGGCGCACGACGTGAAGAATCAGACCGGCCTGGGCGAGCCGGCGCGCGACTGGTTTCCGCTGTCTTTCATCAGCACCTTCTCGGATTGGTCCGACCTGGTGCATGGCCCGGAGCATCAATGGGGCCAGTTGAGCTGCGGATGCCATCCCAACTGCGGCGTGGGCATGGCCGTGATGGTGGACAAGCAAACCGGCGAATCCGCGCCGGTCACTTCATTCTGGAACGCCGACCAGTTGGCCAAGGACGTAGCGCGGGTTAACGATGCCGCGCGCGGCAAGTGGCTGTCGATTATCGGCATGGCGCTGGCCACGGCGCGCAACTACGATCCTTTCAAGTCGCCCACGCACTTCAAGTTGACCGACCTGATGAAGAAGCTGGACAAGACCTTCGGCGCCACCGGCAAGAATTACGGCAAAGTGGGTTCGGACCGCACCATGGCGGACATCGAAAAGCGCCGCCAGGACCGCTGGAACTTCCTGCTGATCGCCGGCATGTGGTTCCAGGATCTGTTCAACTACGATTTCCGCCGCACCGAGCAGTGCATCATTCCGTATGCCACGCAGGAAGGCGAGATTTCGTTCTGCGCCTACAACACCGGAATCGGCTGGCGCAACATCATCGAAAAGATGCACATGACCGCCACGCTGACCAAATGGTATGACGAGCATGGCCGGCACGAAATTTTCGCCGGCGGCAAGAAAGTGGCGATGGAGAGCGCGGACCATTCCATGGTGCTGCGCGACGGCATCGTCACCACCGAGGTGCAGCACGATCTCGACAAGCTGGGCATCGCCAAGAACTCCGGCGAAGAGAAGCTGCGCGCCCGCGCCGCCAAGATCAAGCAGGACGAAGAGAACGCCCGCATGGCGAAGTTGTACCGCCAGCACGTGCTGAAAGAGCAGCCCACGCCGGACCTGGTGCCGCTGGGATCGATCCAGCTCGCGCCCAAGGCCGCGCCGAAGCCCGCTCCCGTCGAGCGCGTCGAGGAACGGGAAGAAGTCGGCTCCTTCGGCGACTAATTCCGTTGCCGCGGTTTTACCGCGGGGTGATATCGGTCACCGGAAGATCCCAGTGGGCTAACAGGATCTCGAACCGGCGCTGTTCCTCACGCTGGTAGGTCGCTTGGTCGGGCCAGAGCTGCTTGGTCATGCGCTCTTCCTCCGGATTCGCGGTGGTCGCCAATGTGGAGTTTTTGAACCGGATGGTGACGCGATAGTCCCAACGCGCATCCTCGGTCATGTGGTTGGCGGGCGTCTCGATCTTAACCGAGGTCATACGGCCGCTCTCGACGTTCTTCCGCAGCAGCGGGTAGTGGTTCTTCAGGAACAGCCGCAGAAATTCCTGTTGATGTCCCCACTGCACTTTGTAGTAGTACTCGACCGAGTAAGGCTGGTCCGCGCCTCCTTGAGGCGGCGCGCCCTGGCCGAACAGCGACCCGGCCCAAGCGGAAAGCAACAACACCAACAGTACGTTTCTCATCGATCCTCCAATACTACTGGATTATAGATTGCTTTTGGGTGCCGCCACTACGCCCCTTCTTTCCTCCCAGCGCCTCCACAAATGCCGGCACATCCAGCGCTTCGATACCCGGCGCCACGCCGCGGCTTGGCTGCGCGGTGGTCGACGTGCGATGCACTACAGTCATGCGGACCGGCGCATGGCCGCCGATGGAGCGCCGCAAAGACGCCAATGGTCCAGCCATGGCGGGCAGGACGGTCTTGGAGGCTTTGCACTCCACCATCCAGAGAGCGCCGTCTCGGGCCGGAAAGAGGAAATCTACTTCAAGGCCCTGTTGATCGCGAAAATGGTACAGCTCTTTGCGCCGGCCCTGGTTCGCCTGACTCTTCAGGATCTCCGCGGCCACGTATCCTTCGAACAACGCGCCCAGAAAAGGCGACCGGTCCAACTCAGCTTGCGTGGCGATCCCCAGCAGGTAGCAAGCCAGCCCCGAATCCCCCAAATATACTTTGGGCGACTTGATGAGGCGCTTGCCGAAGTTCTCGAAATAGGGTGGAACGAGCATGATCTGTCCGGTGATCTCCAGAACGTGCAACCAGTCTACAACCGTAGGAACGGAGATACCCAGCGGAGCAGCCAGATCGGTCTTGTTCAAGACCTGGCCGTGGCGGCTCGCGAGCATGGCGAGAAAGCGGCGAAAAGTCGCCAGGTCGCGGACATTCATGACCGCGCGCACGTCGCGTTCGAGGTACGTTTGGATGTAGGAGCTGAACCACAAGGCGCGCCCCTGCGGACGCGCCAGCACCTCCGGATAGCCGCCATGAAGCAGGCTGACCCGATCCGTCTCCGCCAGGCTGAACGGCAGCAATTGCAGCATGGCGGCGCGCCCGGCCATGGACTCGCTGACGCCGCGCATCAGCGGAGCCTCCTGCGAGCCGGTGAATAACCAATTGCCCATTGAGCGAGGTTTGCGATCGACGCTCGTGCGGATGTAAGCCAGCAGGTCCGGCGCGTTTTGGATCTCGTCGAACAATACCGGAACGCGAAGCTCCTCGATCAGCGCGCGCGGGTCGGATTGCGCGCGGGCCAGCACGTCGGGATCTTCCAATAGCACGTAGGTGGCGGACGGAAAAAGCCGGCGCAGCAAAGTGGTTTTGCCGGTGCGGCGCGGACCGGTCACAACCACGGCCGGGAAGCTGCGGGCGGCCTCCAAAACGATCGGCTGGACCTCTCGCGGCACAAATCGCATATATGAGTATTCTAAGGTACAAACTTAGATTTCTCAAGTCGCTGCTATGGCTTATTTTCGCACAATCACTTCGCGCAGGCTGTCGCGGGCCAGAAAAAACTTAACGGATTCGAATTTCTGAAATAGCTTTTCCAGGCTGCGGTTGTTGAACAATTGCTGCGAGGCGGCGCGCTCGCCGTGCCGGATGGCCTGTAGCGTGCGCAAATCCTGAATACGAAAGCTGTAACAGGGCACAACCTGTTTGCGCTCGGCGGAATGAAAGATCGCCAGCAGGTAGCCCTTGGGCTTCAGAATGCGAAACAGCCGGTCGGCGGTGGCCACCAGCAGGGCGGGTTCCATGTATTCGAGCGCATCCCAAGCCAGCACGCCGTCGAAATGATCGTCGGGATATTCCAGGCTCCGCCGCAGGAAGTAATCGATCCGTCCCGGATTGGATTGGTCCGCGATATCCTCGCCGAAAGTCTCCTCGAAAATGCGCAGGAAATCCTCGGAGTGGAATTTGTGTCCCAGGCTGGTGATGAAGTTGATGTTTTCCTGGTGAGCGCCGCCCAGATCCAGGATCGACAGGCCAGCCTGATCGCGGAAAGAGCCGAAGAACTGATCGAGGCCCCGGCTTTGGCGCGTCTCCGACACTTCGCGCCGGTCCAGGCTGGAGACAAAGTGCGGCGCCATCCCGCCATTGGCCGCCGGACCCCCGTCCGCGGCCGAGCGAGAGCCGCGCAGAAAGCCCTTCAGCCGTTCGCTCAACAGCCCCACATCACCGCCGGCTGGCTAACGCTTGGCGTCCGCCGCGCTCGCCGCGGCTGCCACGGGCGCCGACGCGGACGCCGATGCGGGCTGGGAGCGCGGCTGGCTGGGAGCGGCTTTCGGCTCCGACTTGACGATATCGATGCTCCCTTTGAAATACGCCCCGTCTTCAATGATGATACGGGCGGTTTTGATATCGCCCACCAGCTTGGCGTCCTTGCGAATCTCGATCCGTTCGCTGGCTTCCACGTTCCCTTGAATGACTCCCAGCGCGACCACCTCGCGAGCTTTCACGCCCGCGTGGACCTTGCCGTTCGGGCCGATGGTGAGCTTGTGATCCATCAGTTCGATGGTGCCCTCCACATCGCCATCCACGTACAGATCTTCGCGGCTATAAATCTGGCCGGCGATCTTGACGGCCTTTCCGATGGTCGCCGACCCGCCGCGCGCCGGTTCCGGTTCCATCCTCCCTACGGGCATGCTGGACATGCTGGACAAAGTTGTTGCCTCCTTTTTGGCTTCTACGGCCGGCGCGTGAGGCGCGGGCCTGATGGTATTCGTATTCAAGGAACCGGAAGTTTCTTCCTCCCGGCGCTGCTTATTCCAAACGCTCACTTGCGGCGGCCCCCCTTTCTGGAGTATAAGTGCTTGCCTGACAATAAGGGCCGGACAGCGGTTCCCGCCCAAACCCTCCACCGATTATAAACCGTTTACAACCCCATGACGAAGAATGACGAACGAAGCGGCCGCCCGGGTGGTGGCTTCAGTACATTCACACCGCGCCGGAATCGGCCAGCCGCCGCTGGCATTCGTCGAGCATCGTTGCGGTACGCGTGGCCCCCACGCGCGAGACGCCCAGCGCGCGCACCCGCAGCAGCGCATCCAGGTCGCGCACGCCGCCGGCCGCTTTCACTTGCACGAATTCGGGCGAGTGCCGCCGCATCAGCGCCAGATCCTCCATGGTGGCTCCGCCCGTGCCATAGCCGGTGGATGTCTTCACCCAGTCGGCGCGCAATTCGCCGCAGATTTCACACAGCCGGATCTTCTGCGCGTCGCTCAGATAGCAATTCTCGAAAATGACTTTAACCTTCTGCCCGGCCGCGTGCGCGGCTTCGATCACCGCGCCCACGTCCGCGCGCACATAGCCCCAGTCGCCGCTGAGGACCTTGCTGATGTTGACCACCAGGTCGAGTTCCTGGCATCCATCGGCCAGCGCTTGCCGCGCCTCCGCCACCTTGATGGCGGTGGTGTGGCCGCCGTGCGGAAAGCCGATCGTGGTGCTGGCATTCACCCGGCTGCCGCCGAGCGCCTCCGCGCATCGCTTCAGGTAATACGGCATGATGCACACGCTGGCCACGTCGTAGGCGAGCGCGGTTTGGATGCCCTGCTCCAGATCGTCCACCGTCAGGGTGGGATTGAGCAGGGAGTGGTCGATCATCTTGGCCATATCTTCGTAGGTATAATTCATCGTTTCTTGCCGCCGGGTTCAGTGTATCGCGGCGCGCGACGGTGGGGCACGCGAATGCGGCAGATTGTTCTGAGGTAGACTGGACTCCAGGATGCGCACCATCATGCTGGGCTTGGCGTTGATGCAGGCGGCCGCGCCGCAGGCGATCCACGGGGCTGCGCTGCGGGCAGGCGTGGCGCGGGCGGATATCACGCCGCCCGCCGGCGAACAGATGTGGGGCTACGAGGACCGGCATCAGCCCGCGACCGGCATGCTGGACCCGCTGTATGCGCGGGTGCTGGTGCTGGAGTCGGGCCCGGAGAGCGCGCGCCGAAGGCTGTCGCTGGTGACGCTCGATCTGGGCCGCAGCTTCGGGCCGGGGTCGCTCGCGCGGCTGCGCGAGGCGGCCCAGCGATCGAGCGGAATATCGTGTCTGCTGGTGGCCGCCTCGCACACGCATAGCGCGCCGGTGATCCGCGACGAATACCGCGGCGCGCCCCCCGCCTGGGAGCAGGCCGCCCTGGACAAAATCGGGCGCGCCATTGCGGAGGCAGCGGGCGCATTGCAGCCGGCGCGTCTCGGCGTGGGGACGGGCGCGGTGTATATCGGACACAACCGCCTGCGCGTGAATCCCGACGGTACGGTGAGCTGGTTTGAGCGCAATCCGACGCGCATCCCCACCGCGCCGGTAGACCCGACGGTGACGGTGCTGCGCATCGATCGCGCCGATGGTACGCCGCTGGCGGCGCTTACCCACTACGCCTGCCATCCGGTGGTCTTCGGTTCTGACAATCTGCGCTATTCGGCGGACTTTCCGGGTGTGATGAATCGGGTGGTGGAGCGGGAACTGGGCGGGCAGGCGATGAGCTTCTTTCTGCAAGGCGCGCCCGGCGATATCAATCCTTATTATGCCGTCACGCCGATTGCAGAGGATGCGGTGGACCGCCGCGATTGGACCGGAGAGCGCCTGGGGCAGGAGGCCGCTCGGGTGGCGAAGCAGATTCGTACGCGGACCGTGGATACGCCCAGCATCGAGTTCGCGGAATCGAAAATTACCGTGCGGCTGCGCTGGGATGCGGCTAAGTTTCGCGCCGCGCTGGAGAAGTTTCTGGGCCCGGATGGGATGGAGGTTTACGGCGCGCGCATCACGCCGGAGATCGAGTTGCCGGTGACTACGGTGCTGATCGACAGGGACATCGCGCTGATGACCATGCCCGGCGAGCCATTCGTGGATTTCCAGATGAACTGGCGGGATCGCTGCCCCGTGCCGCACGCCCTGCTACTGGGCTACACAAACGGGTACAACGGCTACTTTCCAACGATCGCGGCGGCATCGCGCGGGGGCTACGGAGCGGCCAGCGCCAGCACTTGGGCGGAGCCGGGCGCGGGCGAGCGGATGGTGGATAACGCGGTGGTGAAGGTGTACGAGATGCTGGGGCGATTGAGCGATCTGCCGGACGACTTGAAGGGGAATGTTTATAAGTGAGGGGACGATGGTGCGATGGAAGCTGCTCCGGGTAGCGATTGGGGTGATGGTTCTGTTGTGCGGATGCCACCGGCACAGGGTCGCGCAAGCGCCGCCTCCGCCCCCGGCTCCTACTGCGACCGCGGCGCCGCCGTCGCCGGCAGCTCCAACTCTGGAATCGGGCGGCGAAATGGGCCTGGCAAGCTGGTATGGCCATCCCTATCACGGGCGGGCATCGGCCAGCGGTGAAATCTACGACATGGAGCAGATGACCGCGGCGCATCGGACGCTGGCGTTCGGCACGCTGGTGCGGGTGCATGACCTGGACAATGACAAGTCGGTGGACGTGCGGATCAACGACCGCGGTCCGTTTGTGGACGGGCGGATCATTGACCTGTCGCACGCGGCGGCGCGGGTCATCGAGATGATCGGTCCGGGAACGGCGCGCGTGCGGCTGGAGATTCTGAGCGCGCCCGCGGCGGCGGCCCCGGCGCATTTCGGCGTGCAGGTGGGGGCGTTTCGGAATAAGGAAAACGCGGAGCGCCTGCGCCACACCATGGAGGCGCAATACGGGCGCGCGCGGTTGGTCGAGCGCGCCGACGAACCTGGCTTTTGGCACGTGGTCGTGGGGATGGAGCCGACCGAGCAGGGCGCGTCGGCTTTGGCGGATCGCATCCGCGGCGAGGTGCCCTCGATAACCAACGCACTCGTGGTTCGGCTGGATTCAGTATAATTTAAGCAGCTAATGGAACGTAGTGCTCCGGGCTGGTCCCATGGCCTGGTGGGGCAGTCGCCGCAGATCCGGGAGATCCGCCGGCTCATCGAGAAACTCGGACGAACCCATGCGCCGGTGCTGCTGCTGGGGGAGAGCGGCACGGGAAAAGAGGTGGTGGCGCGCGCCATCCACGCGGCGAATCCGAGCGGCGAATTCGTGCCTATCGACTGCGGCGCATTGGTGGGACCGCTGGTCGAAAGCGAGCTGTTCGGTCACACCAGGGGCGCGTTCACCGGCGCGACGGAGGCCAAGCGGGGCCTCATCGAAGTGGCGGACGGCGGCACAGCCTTCTTCGACGAGATCGGCGACCTGCCGCTGGACATGCAGGTGAAGCTGCTGCGGCTGCTGCAGGAGGGCGAGTTCCGCCCGGTCGGTTCGCTGAAGCAACGGACCGTAAATATCCGGGTGATCGCGGCCACGCATCACGATCTGGCGCGCGATGCAGAGCGGGGGGTATTCCGGCAGGACCTTTACTACCGCTTGAACATCGTGAGCCTGCACTTGCCCGCGCTGCGGGACCGCACAAAGGATATTCCGGAGCTGATCGACCACTTCCTTCAGCGGCTGGGCGCGAGTCACCGGCTGACCCCGGACACGCTGGCGGCCATGCTGGACTACGATTGGCCGGGCAACGTACGGGAGCTGCAGAACTCGATCGAGCGCATGGTAGCTCTGAATACGGGCCCCTGGCTGCATGTGGGAGACCTGCCCTCCGCATTGCGGAACCACGCGAGCGCCGAACCGCCTCTGGCTTCGGCGGTGGCGGCGGGTTCGGAGACCGCGGCACTCCCCTTGCTGCATGCGCCTCCGCGGCCCACGGGGTTGTTTCTGGCCACCGTGGAAAAGGAGACCATCCTGAAGGCGCTCGAAGCCACGCGCGGCGACCGCGCCAAGGCGGCGCAGTTACTGGGCATCGGCCGCACCACGCTCTACCGCAAGCTCAAAGAATATAAGATCGAGAATTGAACATCGCACTGGATTCGACGTACAGTGTCGGCGCGGACTTATCCGGAGTAGGCGTTTACTCGCGGGAGATGCTGCACGGCCTGGCGCCGGCGCATCCCGGGGACCGGTTCGCCTTCTGCTACCGGCCGCACCGGTATTTGCGCTCGTTCGGCGAGCGGCTGCCGGCCAACGCCGGGCGCTTCCTGCTGACGGAGACGCGCGCGCCGCGATCGGCGGACATTTTCCACGGCTTGAACCAAAGGCTGCCGCACGCGCGCATGCGCCGCGCTGTGACCACTTTCCACGATCTGTTCGTGCTGACTGGCGAATACTCGACGCCGGATTTCAGGCGGCGGTTCGCGGAGCAGGCGCGCGACGCGGCCGCGCGCAGCGACCGCATCATCGCCGTGTCTCAATTCACGGCGCGGCAGGTGATCGATGTGTTGGGCGTGGACCAATCCAAGGTGCGGGTAGTGCATCACGGGGTCGGGCCCGCCGGCGGAACGGCCGCCGCGCGCGAAAAGATCATTCTGCACGTAGGCGCGATTCAGCGCAGAAAGAACATCGCGCGCCTGGTGGACGCGTTTGAAACCGTGGATGGCGACTGGCAGCTGGTGCTGGCCGGATCCGCGGGATATGGCGCGGAGGAGATCGCCGCCCGGATCGGCGCGGCGCGCAGCCGGGAGCGGATTCGCGTGCTCGGCTACCTGCCGCGGGCGGAGCTGGCCCGGTGGTATGCGCGCGCCATGATATTCGCGTTCCCCTCGCTCGACGAAGGCTTCGGCATGCCGGTGCTGGAGGCGATGGCTGCCGGGACACCGGTGATCGCATCGAATCGCGCGGCGGTGCCCGAGGTGGCGGGGGACGCCGCGTGGCTGGTGGATCCGGAAAATAGCGAGGAACTGGCGGGCGCCATGCTGGCGCTCACCCGGAGCGCGGACCAAAGGGCAGAGCTATCCCGTCGCGGGCTGGAGCGGGCGGCGAAGTTCACTTGGGCGGAAGCCGTCGAAAAAACGTGGCAGGTTTATCTCGAATTGGCCGGTGGCAGGCCGGATTAGCGGGACTCGTCGTTAGCGGGACTCGTCGTCCACGGCGATCTTGAGGGCCTTCAGGAATCGGTGGTCCTGGGTGGTGAACTTGACCTTCCCAGCGCTTTCAAAGCCGCGTTTTCGCTCGGGCTCCGCGCCGGACTCGTCCTCCGCAGTCTCATCGCCATCGTCGTCGCGCTTGTTGAAACCAATGGTGGCTTCCAGCACCAGGAAAACGTCATAACCCGCGCGCTTGATTTCGCCAATGGCTTCGGCAATCCGATCGGATTCCGAGAGCGAGTCGTTGATTGCGTTCCCCAGTTCCTGCATCAGGTTCTTCAATGGCTCGTCCACAACGACCTCCCTCTTATAGTGGGATGCGACCGCCCTACGTCTCGTTGCAATTTAGCAGCCGCAACCGCGGTACCCGTTTAGATTGTAGTGGAGGCTGCACCGCTTCACAAGATCTCCACCAATTTTTTTATCGGCATACCGAACCGAAACCAACAGGTATACTCTTTTGATACTATCGAGGTGTCGTGGCTAAGCGTAACATTTATCGAGAGGGAGCGCGAGTTTACGAAAACGGCCGCCGCTTCCTGGGATTCGTGGTTCCGGCGGTGGTGAAGCCGGCCCATACGCTATGGCACGAAATCCTCGGATTCCTCTTCGTCCTGATGGCCATCGGCTTTGTTTTGTCCGGCTTCCGGGCCATTCGCCAATTTGACGGTAGTGTCGGAGCGGTCCTCAGGCTGGCCATGCTGGCCATCGGCGTGTGCCTTTTAGGGGGATATGGCATCTCCTCGTTCCTGCGGGCACGCAAGATTTCACGCTCCTGACGATCGCCGGCCGGTTCGGCGCAGCCGCTACACCTGCATTTCAATCCCGGCGCTGGGGGTCGGGTAGACCTCGCGCACGGGCTCGGCAGGCATCGCGGGAGCGGGTCTTGGGCGCAGCCCCAGACGGTGCATCAGCCGGCCGACGTGATCGGGATCGTAACGGATGGCGAAACGTTGCTCGATGGCCTGCGCCAGCCGGGCAGTGGTCCAGCGATCCGTTTCGAAACCGAAAGCTCTGGGGCCGGTGGCGAAAATCTCGCGCACCTCCGCCATTTGGCTGGAGGACAACCGGCTGGGACGTCCCGGCGCTTTGCGTTTGCGCAGACGCTCCAAACCCTGCCCCTCCAGAGTGCGGTACCAGCGGGAAGCCGTGGTCCGGCTCACCCCGAACTTGCGGGCGACCCGGGCTTGGGTGATTCCCTTCTGCAGGTCCCCGGCAGCTTCCAGGCGCCTGCGTTCCATTTCATCGCGACTTAACGTAAGCGTAACGGCAGCGTACATTCCTCGCGCGCGGACTTTTGGCCAGAGCAATATCAATATACACCAAAACATTTCCGATGTAAATTGATTTTTCGCGTTTAGGCAAGTTTTTTGCCGGTGCGCTGTGGCCACTCCGCCCGGCATCGGCGACAATTAAGTAGAGGCATGCCAATGGGGAGCTTGAGCGAATTCGAGAAAATGTTGCCGGCCTTGTCGCGCGGGGAGAAGGCGCAGATTCTTAAATGGGTGGTGCGTGAGCTCGACGACGATTTTCCAGGGATCGATGCGCGCCCCGACGTTTGCGGCGGTGAACCTTGTATCGTGCGTACCCGGATTCCCGTTTGGCTTCTCGAGCAGGCCCGTCGTCAGGGTGTCAGCGAGCAGGCCTTGCTGGCGGCCTACCCGCATCTGCGTGCCGAGGATCTGGTAAACGCCTGGGCCTACGCGCGCTCGCATTCCGCGGAAATGGAGAGTCAGATTCGCGACAACGAAACCGCGTAGAAATGGGCCGATTTTACACGAACGAAAATATCCCGGCGCAGGTCGTCGCGGAACTGCGCCGGCTAGGGCACGACGTCGTGACGTCTTTGGATGCCGGGGAGGCGAATTCCGCGGTGCCGGACGACGAAGTTCTGGCGTTCGCGGCAGCGGAGCATCGGATTCTCATAACTCACAATCGACGCCACTTTCTCCGCCTTCATCACCACCGAACGACAGACCATGCGGGTATCGTCGCTTGTACATTCGACCCCGATTTTTTCAGACAGGCGCAACGCATTGACGCCGCGGTCGCGGCCGATCCTGAAATGACGAACAAACTGGTCCGCGTAAACCGGCCCGGCTGATGCTGGCGGTCTGGAGACCCGCCGCAGGCGTAGACGCCATGCAGCCCCACAAGCCCGCCCGCCTTCCGCTATCATATAGATAGTCCCCCTCGCCTTACGCCGGCTAGAAACGCACCCCATGAAGAACAGCACCCCCTCGATTCGCAACATCGCCATCATCGCCCACGTGGATCATGGCAAGACCACGCTGGTGGACGCCATGCTGAACCAGAGCGGAATTTTCCGCGAAAACGAAGTGCACGTCGAACGCGTGATGGATTCCAACGCTTTGGAGCGCGAGCGCGGCATCACCATCCTGGCCAAGATCACGGGCATCCGCTATCAGGGCGTGAAGATCAACATCGTGGACACGCCCGGCCACAGCGATTTCGGCGGTGAGGTGGAGCGCGCGCTGAAGATCGTGGACGGCGTCATGCTGCTGGTGGACGCCAGCGAAGGGCCGCTGCCGCAGACACGCTACGTGCTGATGAAGGCGCTCGAAGCCAAGCTGCCGCCCATCGTGGTGATCAACAAGATCGACCGGCCCGACGCGCGGGTGCCGGAGGTGTTGAACGAGATTTACGATCTGTTCATCGATCTGGACGCCGCCGAGGACCAGCTCGATTTTCCGGTGCTCTATACGGTGGCCAAGACCGGCGTGGCCAAGACTTCGATGGAGGACCCTTCGTCGAATCTGAAGCCGCTGTTCGACGCCATCCTGAAACATATCCCGGAGCCGGCGGGCGATCCGGACGGCGTACTGCAGATGCTGGTGGCGAACCTGGATTACAGCGACTATCTCGGGCGGCTGGCCATCGGGCGGGTGTTCGAGGGCACACTGAAGTTCGGCGACACGGTGGCGATCTGCAAGCTGGATGGATCGCAGCACTCCACGCGCATCACCAAGCTGTATTCGTTCGAAGGCTTGAAGCGAGTGGACGAAACCATTGGCCGGCCCGGCGACCTGCTGGCGATCGCCGGCGTCGAGGGCATCACCATCGGCGAAACCGTCACCAGCGCGGAGAATCCGCAGCCGTTGGCGGCGGTACAGATCGACGAGCCCACTATTGCGATGACGTTCACCATCAACACATCGCCATTCGCCGGCAGGGAGGGCTCCTACGTAACCTCGCGCAATCTGCGCGACCGGCTGGACAAGGAACTGCTGACCAACGTTTCCATTCGGGTGGAGGAACTGGGCCACGATACCTTCAAGGTGATGGGGCGCGGCGAATTGCAGTTAGCCATCCTGATCGAAATGATGCGGCGCGAGAGCTACGAGCTGATGGTGGGCAAGCCGGAGATCCTGACGCGCACCGTCAACGGCAAGGTCCAGGAGCCGGTGGAGTTGCTGGTGATCGACTGTCCGGAGGCGTTCATCGGGGTGGTGATCGAGAAGCTGGGCAGCCGCAAGGGGAAAATGAACAAGATGGTGAACCATGGGTCCGGGCGCGTGCGGCTGGAGTTTCACATTCCCTCGCGCGGCCTGATCGGGCTGCGCAGCGAGATCCTGACCGATACGCGCGGCACGGCCATCATGAACGCGCTGTTTTACGGGTACATCGAATGGCAGGGCGAGATCCCCTCGCGGCCCACCGGCTCGCTGGTGGCGGACCGCGCGGGCAGATCCACCGGCAACGCCATCTTCAACCTGCAGGAGCGTGGGGAGATTTTCGTCAGTCCGGGCACCGAGGTTTACGAAGGCATGATCGTGGGCGAGAACGCGCGCACGGCGGACCTGGACGTGAACATCGTGAAGGAGAAGAAGCTGACGAATATGCGCGCTTCTACGGCGGACGAGGCCATCCGGCTGGTGCCGCCGCGCATTCTGAACCTGGAGCAGGCCATCGAGTTTATCCGCGACGACGAGTTCGTGGAAGTGACGCCGGCCTCGATCCGGCTGCGCAAGAGGGTCCTGAAGGCCAACCAGAGATAGTCTTATGCGCGAGGCGCGCCCGAAGGCGGTGCTGATTGCGATCGCGGCGTATGCGGCGCTGGTGTTTGCGGTGCTGGGGATCACGCCGCTATGGCTCGACGAGCTGCAGCAACTCGTGATCGGACGCGAGAGCGTGGGGGCGCTGTTGCGGTGGGTGCAATTGAACCCTGGCGCATCGCCCCTGCCGTATCTGGCGCAGAGGGCGGTGGTCGATCTGTTCGGCACATCCGCTTATGTGGCGCGCATTCCGGCGGCGCTCTGCAGTATCGCGGGCGCGGCAGTCTTCGCGGCCCTTTGCGGCCGGTTTGGGATCCGCTCGCGGGCGTGGGCGACGATCCTGTTTCTGGCCGTGCCGCTGCAATTCCGCTATGCGCTGGAGGCGCGCGGGTACTCGCAGGGTTTGTTGTGCGTGCTGGCATCGTGGCTGCTGTTCCTGCGCGCGCGCGAGCGGGGCACGGTTGGAGCGGCGGCATGGCTTGCGGTTTCGGTAGCATTGGGCCTCTACTCGCAGCCATTGACCATACTGCCGGTCTTCGGCGCGCTATTCTGGCTGATCGGCGAGCGTGAGGCGGGCCGGCGGACCCGGCGGCTGATTTTAGGCGCCGTTGCGGCGGGGGTGCTCTCGTTCGTTCCGTGGTACGTGCTGCAACGCCAGGCGCAGGAGGCGGCGGGCACGATGGGGCTCTTCTTCTTCTCGTGGCGGCAGGCGACGCCGCTGGTGCTGCTGCACGAGTTAAGCGGGGGCGGGTATGTGCCGAGCGCCGCGTTGCTGATCGCCGTCGCGGTGGGTCTGGCGACAATGCGGAACCGCCGCCTGCTGGGGTGTGTGGCGGCGGCCGCGCTGGCGGGGCCGATTTTAGTGGATGCGCTGGTGAACTACTTCTTTGCGGCGCGGCAGCTCTTGTTCGCGGCCCCGGCGCTGGCTCTGTGCGCGGCGGGCGGCATCGAACGATGGTGCGACGAAGGGCGCGAAGGGTGGCGGCGGCGGGCAGGCTATGCGCTGCTGCTGGCTTTCTTCGCGGCGGCGGCGGTGAGCGATTACCGCCTGGCGACCGTACCGAAAGATGGCTTTGGAGCGCAAGCCCGCGTGCTGGCGCAGATTCCGGTGGATGCGTGCGTGGCGGTTGCGCCGGCGAATCACGCGCTCTACTACCTGGCGCTGCGGCCCGAGTTGGAGCGTATGATTTGCGCGGAGCCTCCGGACGCGGCGCGGGTCGTGGCGGTGATGAGTCCCTACAGCGCGCAAGGGGAGCGCGATCAGTTGTCGCAGTTGTTAGAACGGGGCTATGAGAAGACGGCGGTGCTGCAGTCCGGCGCGGGGGAGATATTGGATTACCGGCGGCGCTAGCGGGCAGCGTGCGGCGGGGGCTAAGATGCTCCTATGGCGGAGACCAGATGGCCAGATTCTCGGCTGGGCCGGATTCTTGGCGCGCTCGAGCTGCAACACGGCAGGCCCGCGCCGCCGCCATTCGCCGGACCGTTGGAGGCGATTGCTTGGGAGATCGTGGCCTACCTGGCGGACGATGCCCGTCGCGGCGCGGCGTTTGAGGCGCTCCGAAAGCAGGTTGGTTTGACTCCGCGCCAGATTCTCACCGCGCCCAAAGAGGTGCTTTGCGAGATCACGCGGATGGGCGGATCGATTGCCGCGGAAGAGCGCGCGGAACGCTTGCAGATGGCGGCCCAACTCACCCTGGACCAGTTCGCCGGCGATCTCGACAGCATACTGAAACTGCCTCCGCAGAAGGCCAAGAAACTGCTGATGCAGTTCCCTATGACCGGCGAGCCGGGGGCGGAGAAGATTCTGATGTTCGCCGGGGCGCTGGGCGTGCTGGCGCTCGAATCGAACGGCCTGCGCGTGCTGGTGCGGTTGGGATTCGGCGAGGAGCGCAAGAGCTACTCCGCGACTTACAAGTCGGTTCGCGAGGTCACACTGGAGGAGTTGCCGCAGGACTGCAAATTGCTGACCAATGCGCACCTGCTGCTGCGACAGCATGGGCAACGGCTTTGTTTGCGGAATGGACCAGTTTGCCATGCTTGCCCTGTGAGCGCGGAGTGCCGATTCTACGGCAGTTCTCCAAGGTATGGGAATGCGTAGGTTAGGAGCCAGGCAAAGAGAAGGAAGTTAGCAGCCAGGCTCCAGGCAAAGCGATCCGCCCGTTCGCGCGACGCCAGGATGGCGGCGATGGCAGCGGCAAAAACGAAACTGCCGATAGCGGTCGTCAGCGTATAGTGGAAGTCTTGATATTTCAGGCCGTAATCCCACCCGCCGCGGAACCACACGAGTGACAAAAGGCCAATTACGGCGGCGGCCGCGCGAGTGCGCTTCCGGCCGGTCGGCTTGCCGTGAAATAGAGGCCAGCCCCAGAGCAAGAATAGGCCAATTGGCAGCGCCAAGAACGCCGGTCCGAGAATCGCCAGAAAAACCCACGGAAACGGCAACGGTGTGGCCACCCTTGGGGTCGCTGGCCCGATCAGGCCGGTGGTCCAGGCGCTCAAGATAGCCAGGATGTAGACCATTCCGAACGTAGCCACTTTGGGCGACCACCATGCAAGCGCATCTCTTCTGGCTCTATCAAATAGGACGGCTCTCATCAGGATTCTCGCGCCGGTGCGATGCACCATTATCATCATACGCCTCTCATTCTGTCGCGGTGAGCCGGACATGAGCTTGCCTAGTGGCCCCAGAAACCAAGCCGCCGGTTATACTACTAGGAGAGGGTGCCATGGCTGTAAAATTGCATCTGGACTGGGAGCTTCCTGACGGGGCCTTGGAGGAACCGTTTCGAACGGATCTTGTCGAGGCGATCAGGCGGGAGGCGGCATTGCGCCTGTTTGCGGGCGGGAAGATCAGTTCCGGATACGGCGCTCAGATGCTTGGGATCTCGCGGTGGGAATTCATCGATCTGCTGCGCGAAAAGGGAATCCCCCTTTTTTCGTACGAAGAGGGCGAACTGAAGCTGGAACTCGCCGCTTTTGATGGATTGGGGCCAAATACGAAGCCGCATTCCTGAATCCGGCGATGACCGTCATCTCGGACAGCACACCGCTGATCTGTTTATCGGCGGTAGCCGATCTTGGCCTGCTTCGCGATCTCTTCGGCACCCTCACGATCCCCGACGCCGTGTTTCACGGGGTAGTAACCGCGGGTAAAGGCCGTCCCGGATCGCGCGAAGTGGAGACGGCCGCTGGAGTCTGGATCAAGGTTGAGCCGAGGATGCCAACGGCCACCACCGCCCAGATTATGCGGCAACAGAAGCTGCAACTCGGGGAGACGCAGGCGATCGAATTAGGGCTCGCGCTTAAGGCCGAGCTACTCCTGCTTGATGAACAGCGCGCCGTCGAATTTGCCCGGTCCGCCGGGTTGACGATCATGCGGACAGGCACGTCTATGCGGCGGCCAAGCGCTCTGGGCTGATCGACTCTGTTGCCAGCAGGCTCGACGCTCTTCGCGCGGCGGGGTTCTGGCTGCGCGAGCGAGACTATCAGGCGATCCTCAAGGCCTGTGGCGAATCTTAACGGCACTGAACGGGACCAGACTCCGCGCCGAGCCATTTCTGCATTCTACGTTCCATCTCCTCTTCGGAAACCACGCGGCCTTCTTCGACATCCTTGAGCCCGCGTTCGATCTTCTCCCTTACGTACATGTGGTACTGGATGTTTTCGAAGGTAGCGTCGCCGGGCATAGTCGTATTACGGCAGCTTGGTCGAACCCATCAAATATTGATCGATGTTGCGCGCGGCGTGGCGGCCTTCGGCGATGGCCCAAACGACAAGCGATTGGCCGCGGCGCATGTCGCCGGCGGCGAAGATGCCGGGGATGGAGGTCATGTAATTCTCGCCGGCCTGGACGTTGCCGCGGGGGTCGAGCTTCACTCCCAGGCCGTCTAGGAGACCGCTTTTGACCGGGCCGAGGAAGCCCATGGCGAGGAGCACCAGGTCCGCGTCGAGCGTGAATTCGGTGCCGGGCACCGCCTCGAATTTCGGCGGCGGGCCGACTCTGGCGGCGTGAAGCTGCTTCACATTGCCGTGTTCATCGCCTGTGAACCGGGTAGTGGCGACGCTCCAATCGCGGACGCCGCCTTCTTCGTGCGAGCTCTCCGTGCGGAGCTGCATGGGCCAGAGCGGCCAGGGAGTGGAAGGGGAGCGTTCCAGCGGGGGCTGCGGCAGCAACTCGAACTGGTGCACGGAGAGCGCCTTCTGGCGGTGCGAGGTGCCCAGGCAATCGGCTCCGGTATCGCCGCCGCCGATGATGACCACACGCTTGCCCGCGGCGGAGACGGGCGACGAGCGTCCCAGAAACTGCATGGCGAAGTGGATACCGTTCAATTCGCGGCCGGGGACGGGCAGGTCGCGGGGTTGCTCCGCGCCGCCGGCGAGCAGGATCGCGTCACAGTCGCGGCGCAGATCTTCGATGGGAATGTCGCGCCCGATGTGGGCGTTGGGAACGAACTCGACACCCTCGGCGCGCATCTGCTCGACGCGGCGGTCGATGAGGTGCTTCTCCATCTTGAAATTCGGGATGCCATAGCGCATTAGACCGCCGATGCGGTCGTTCTTTTCGTACACGGTGACCGCGTGCCCGGCGCGGCGCAATTGCTGCGCGGCGGCGAGGCCAGCGGGGCCGGAGCCGACGATGGCGACGCGCTTGAAGGTGAGTTCACGGGGCGGTTCGGGCGCGATCCAGCCTTCGGCGAAGGCGCGGTCGACGATCGTCTTTTCAATCTGCTTGATGGTGACCGGTGGCTCGCTGATGCCCAGCACGCAGGCGGCTTCGCAGGGCGCGGGACAGATGCGGCCGGTGAACTCGGGAAAGTTGTTGGTGGAATGCAGGACGCGGATGGCTTCGCGCCAGTGGCCGCGGTAAACCAGATCGTTCCAGTCGGGAATGATGTTGGTGAGCGGGCAGCCGGTGTGGCAGAAGGGCACGCCGCAATCCATGCAGCGCGCGCCTTGGGCCCGGATTTTTTCCTCGGGGAAGTCGAGGTAGATTTCAAACCAATCCTGGATCCGCTCAGTGGGCGGCCGGCGCTGAGGGAGCTCGCGCGAGTATTCCAGGAATCCGGTGGTCTTACCCATGAACCACCTCCGCCGACCGGGGGCTGGGGACTCGGGGCTGGGGGCTGGGGGTTAGTTTCAGAACGCGCTTGTACTCGTGCGGGAACACCTTCAGGAATTTGGGTTGCATGGTGGACCAGTTTTCCAGGATCCATTCCGCGCGCGGGCTGGCGGTGAATTGCACGTGTCGCTCGATCAGGTTGCGGAGCATGACAGCATCTTCGGCCACAGGTTCCAGGTCCACGGTGGCGGTGTTGCAGCGCTTTTCGGCGAAGTCGCCGTTTTCATCGAGGACATAAGCAAGGCCGCCGCTCATCCCGGCGGCGAAGTTGCGGCCGCATCTGCCCAGCACCACCACCAGGCCTCTGGTCATGTATTCGCAGCCGTGATCGCCGAGCCCTTCGACCACCGCGGTCGCGCCGGAGTTGCGCACGGCGAAGCGCTCGCCCGCCATGCCGTTAAAATACGCCTCGCCGCTGGTAGCGCCATAGAGCACCACGTTGCCGATCAGGATGTTTTCTTCGGGCAGGAAGGTGGAGTCGCGCGCCGGATACACCACCAGGCGGCCGCCGGAGAGCCCTTTGCCGACGTAATCGTTGGCATCACCCTCCAGCGTGAGCGTCACGCCTTTGGCCAGGAAAGCGCCGAAGCTCTGACCGGCGGAGCCGGCAAATTCGAAACGGATGGTATCGTCGGGCAAGCCGGCAGAGCCGTAGCGGCGGGCGATTTCGCCGCTGAGCATCGCGCCCACGGTGCGGTGCACGTTGCGAATGGGCAGCTTCAGCTCGATGGGGCTGCCGTTTTCGATCGCTTCGCCAGCGAGCTCGATCAGCTTGTAGTCGAGGGCCTGGTGCAGGCCGTGATCCTGCGACTGGATGCAACGGCGCGCGATACGGGCGGGCGTCTGCGGGCTGTACAGGATCGCGGAGAAGTCCAGGCCCTTGGCTTTCCAATGGTCCAGTGCCTCGCGCGGTTCGAGCCGATCGACGCGTCCCACCATTTCGTTGAAGGTGCGGAACCCCATTTGGGCCATGTACTGGCGAACCTGTTCGGCGATGAAGAAAAAGAAATTGACGACGTGCTCGGGCTGGCCCTGGAATTTCGCGCGCAGCACCGGGTCCTGTGTGGCGATGCCGACCGGGCAGGTGTTCAGGTGGCATTTGCGCATCATGATGCAGCCCATGGCGACCAGCGGCGTCGTGGCGAAGCCGAACTCTTCGGCGCCGAGCAGCGCGGCGATCACGACGTCGCGGCCGGTCTGGAGCTTGCCGTCGGTCTGGACGCGGATGCGACCGCGCAGATCGTTCATCACCAGCACCTGTTGGGTCTCGGCGAGGCCCAATTCCCACGGGATACCGGCGTGCTTGATGGAGCTGAGCGGGGATGCGCCGGTGCCGCCCGAATCGCCGCTGATCAGGACCACGTCGGCATGGGCTTTGGCCACGCCCGCGGCGACGGTGCCCACGCCGACCTCGGCCACCAGCTTGACGGAGATACGGGCACGCGGATTGACGTTCTTGAGGTCGTAAATAAGCTGGGCCAGGTCTTCGATCGAATAAATATCGTGGTGCGGCGGAGGGGAGATCAGTCCCACGCCGGGAATGGAATGCCGCACGCGGGCGATCACTTCATCGACCTTGTGGCCGGGAAGCTGGCCGCCCTCGCCGGGTTTGGCGCCCTGTGCCATTTTGATCTGCAGCTCGTCGCAATTCACCAGGTAGTTGGTGGTGACGCCGAAGCGCGCGGAGGCCACCTGCTTGATGGCGCTGCGGCGCCAATCGCCGTTGGGGTCGCGCTGGAAGCGGGCTTCGTCTTCGCCGCCCTCTCCGGTGTTGGACTTGCCGCCGATGCGGTTCATGGCGATGGCCAGGGTTTCGTGCGCCTCGGCGGAAATGGAACCGAAGGACATGGCGCCGGTGGCAAAGCGTTTGACGATGTCGGCGGCGGGCTCCACCTCTTCGAGCGGAATGGGGCGGTCCGCCGGCTTGATTTCGAGCAGGCCGCGCAGGGTGCACAACTGGCGGTTCTGTTTATCGATGAGGTCCGTGTATTCGCGGAAGGTCTGGGGGTTTTGCTGCCGCACGGCATGTTGCAGCTTGCCAATGGTGGCGGGATTCAGCAAGTGATATTCGCCGCGAATGCGGTATTGGTAATTGCCGCCGACGGGCAGCTCGGTGTCGTAGCCGGTGACGGGTTGGAAGGCCAACGCGTGTTTCATCTGCGCTTCGCGGGCGAGCACGCCCAGGCCGACGCCTTCGATGCGCGAGGCGGTTCCGGTGAAGTATTTATCGATGAGCGATTTGTTCAGGCCGATGGCTTCGAAGACCTGGGCTCCGCGATAGCTTTGCAGCGTGGAGATGCCCATTTTGGAGAACGTCTTGAGCAGCCCTTTGTTGACGGCTTTGATGTAGTTGGCCTTGGCGTGGGCCGCGTCGGGTAATTGCGACAGGGTCTCGAAGGCCAGGTAGGGATTGACCGCGCTGGCGCCATAGCCGATCAGGAGCGCGAAGTGCATGACTTCGCGCGGCTCGCCCGATTCGATGATGAGCGCGACCTGCGTGCGGGTTTTTTCGCGGACCAGGTGGTTGTGAACGGCGGTGAGCGCCAGCAGGCTGGGGATGGGCGCGTACTCCTCATCGACGCCGCGGTCGGAGAGGATCAGCAGCGTGTAACCGGATTTGATGGCCAGCGAGGCGCGGCGGCAGAGAGAATCGAGGGCGCGCTCGAGGCTCACGGCGCAGTCGGCGAGAGCGGCGCGTCCGTTCCCGGTGGGATTCGCCGCGCCCACCGAAAACAGCGCGGGCAGGGTGGTGGCCAGGAAATCGCCATGCGAAACCCGGCGCAGTTTTTCAAGATCGCGGTTGGAGAGGATGGGGTGAGGCAGCTTGAGCGTGTGACAGTGCTGCGGCGTTTCATCGAGGATGTTGCGCTCCGTGCCAATGTAGCTGATCAGCGACATCACCATCTCTTCGCGGATGGGATCGATGGGCGGATTGGTCACCTGCGCGAACAACTGCTTGAAGTAATTGAACAGCGGCTGGGGGCGGTCGGAGAGACAGGCGAGCGGGGTGTCGGTGCCCATGGAGCCGATGGGTTCCTGGCCCGTTTCGGCCATGGGGGCGAGGATCATTTTCAGGTCTTCGTCGGTATAGCCGAAGGCGCGCTGGCGCGAGAGCAGGGTTTCGCTATCGGTGTGATGCTGGCGGGAAGGCTCGCCCAATTGGTCGAGCGTGACCTGGTTTTCGGCGAGCCACTGAGTGTAGGGACGGCGCGAATAGAGGCGCTGCTTGATCTCCTTGTCGGAGACGATGCGGCCTTCCACGGTATCGACCAGGAACATCTTGCCGGGCTGCAGCCGGCCCTTCTTCTTGACGTTGTCGGGCTTGATGGGCAGCACGCCGGTTTCCGAAGACATGACCACCAGGTCGTCGTGCGTCACGATGTAGCGGGCCGGGCGCAGGCCGTTGCGGTCGAGCGTTGCGCCGATCACGCGGCCGTCGGTGAAGGCGATCGCGGCGGGCCCATCCCACGGCTCCATGAGCGACGCGTGATATTCGTAGAACGCGCGCTTTTCCGGGTGCATGTGCGGATTGCTGGCCCAGGCTTCGGGGATCAGCATCGCCATGGCGTGAGGCAGGTCGCGGCCCGCCATGTAGAGCAACTCGACGGCGTTATCGAAGCTGGCGGAATCGCTGCCGCCGGGCGCGATCACGGGGAAGAGCTTGCGCAGGTCGTCGCCGAACAATGGGGACGCCAGGATCGACTGGCGCGCGTACATCCAATTCACATTGCCGCGCAGGGTGTTGATTTCGCCGTTGTGGGCGACGTAGCGATACGGATGGGCGAGCTGCCACGTGGGGAACGTGTTCGTCGAGAAGCGCTGATGGACGAGGCAGAGCGCGCTCATCACGTCGGGATCGGAGAGCTCGCCGTAGAAGTGCGTCATCTGGGGCGCGAGCAGCAGGCCTTTGTAGACGATGGTGCGGGCGGAGAGCGACGGGATGTAGAAGTCGCCTTTATTGGGCAAGTCGGAGGCAGCGACTTCGGCTTCGGCGCGTTTGCGGACGATGTAGAGTTTGCGCTCAAAGGCCGGGCTTCGCTCGGCGGTGCTAGGGGTTAGGGGCTGGGGGCTGGGGTTTCCGATGAAGATTTGTTGGATGTAAGGCTGGGAGGCGCGGGCCACGCGTCCGATGGCATCGCCATCCACTGGCGTGTCGCGCCAGCCCAGGACGGTGAGTCCTTCCTCGCGGACGATGCGCTCCAGGATGCCTTCGCAGGAGAGGCGCTGGTGCGGCTCGACCGGCAAAAAGGTCATGCCGACGCCATATTCGCCTTCGGGAGGGAGCGTGAATCCGAGGGCGGCGCACTCGCGCGCGAAGAACTTGTGAGGAATCTGAATGAGAATGCCGGCGCCGTCGCCGGTTTCGGGATCGCAACCACAGGCGCCGCGGTGGGTCAGGTTGATGAGGACCTGGATGCCTTTGGCGATAATGTCGTGCGATTTGTGGCCTTTGATGCTGGCGACGAAGCCAATGCCGCAGGCGTCGTGCTCGTGACGGGGGTCGTACAGCCCTTGTGGGGCGGGTAGGGTGCTGGGTGCTGGGTGATCGGGGCCGGGGATACACGTGGAGTCGGTCATGGTCTCTCCCTGGAAGACTCCAGTGTATCAAGCCCCTCAGTATCATGCAATATGGTTCTGAGATTTATGCAGTATTGGTATGGATTATACTAATGGCCGTCTGTAGCATCTCTATTTATAACGATTATTGGGTAGATATGTGCCAGGCCCCTCGGGATAGCGCAGTCTTCAGCCCGGCGAGTCTAAGGTGAGCATAAGCAGCACCCCGAAGAGGTGTATTGCAAAAAGGGCGCGGCGGGGTGATTTTTTATTTCGGGCCGAAGGCGCGGAAGAGGTAATCGACGAATTCCGAGCGGTCCTCCGGCGTGACGGCCGCGCCCCAACGAGTCATCTTGTCGACTTCCCGCTCCCATTGCGGGCGGGTGAGATGCTGGCCGGCGATCATGTCCTGGCCGTGGCAGCTTACGCAGGTCTGCTTGACCTTGTCCGGGAACGGCGGGATTTCGGCGGCGGCCGGTGCGGGCGGCAATCCGGGCGTGCCGCCTCCCACTTCCACCCGCACAGAGTGGACCACGTTCCAGAGATACCCGGATGGATTCCAGTCTTCAAGGAAGGGCTGCGTTTCACCCGTTTCATCGGTGGCCTTAGCCATGAGGACGTAGGAGCCTTCGCCGGGCGGCGTCCAAGTGGCTTCCCACAGGCGCCAGGCGTAGCGGGCGCGATCGGCTCCGAGTTTGGCGGGGCGCCAGGTGCGGCCGCTATCGGTGGAAACGTCCACGCGCGCGACAGGCGATTCGCCGGCCCACGCCGCGCCGCGGATGGTGACGGCTCCGGCAGCCAGGCGCTCGCCCGCCAGTGGCGTGGCGATGATCGATTTCGGCTTGATGGCGGTCACGGGGACCATGGCGGAAGGGTCGAGGGCCGTGCCGGGCGCTACTGCGTGGACGGGGCGGCGATAGGCCGTCTTCATGAAAAAGCCGTCGTATTCCTTGTCCAGCAGAGTGATGTTGGTGACCCATTTGACCCAGGAATCGCCGGCCCAACCGGCCGGCACCAGCCGCAACGGGAAGCCGTGCGAGGAGGGCAGCGGCGCGCCGTTCAGGTGGTAGGCCAGCAGGGTATCGCGATGCATGGCCTTGGCGAGTGGCACGCTGCGCACGAAGTCGGGCACCTTGCCCATGGGCACGTCCGCGCCGTTGAACAGGACGTGGACAGCGCCCGGCTTCACGCCGGCACGCTGCAGGACGTCCGCCAGGCGCACCCCGGTCCAGCGGGCGTTGCCCACCGCACCGTAGCGCCATTGCATGCCGGTAACACCCGGCTCGTAGAAGCTGCGGCCGTTGCCGGCGCACTCGAGCACGGCCACCTGTTCCACGCGCGGGAGCTTTTCGAGTTGCGCCATATCGAGCGTAAGCTCGCGCTCCACCAGGCCGTCCACGCGCAAGCGCCACTCGGACAGCTCCACTTTCGGCTTGTAGATGTGGGTGCGTACAAAGAAGTTTTCCGCGGGGGTAAGCCAGGTGCTGAACCCGGAAAGCGGCATTTCGAAATCTTCCGGGTTGGCCGAGCGGATTGTCAGGCCTTTGCCGGGCTGATCGCCCCGGAGCGCCAGGCCGGGGGTGAGGGAAAGCAGGTAGAGCAGACGGCGGCGAGAGACGGTCATATTCACGGACTTATGCTATCAATTCAGTCAGTGTTTTGTAAACGCGAAGGGCAGTCTGTTTCCTCTCCCGGTCTCATTGGTGATACATTGTATGTACGGAGTCTGCGCATGGTCAAGAAGCTCACGAAACATGGAAACAGCATGGCGTTGGTGATCGATCGGCCGATTCTTGAATTGCTCAAGATCGATTCCGAAACGCCCCTCGACGTCAGCACCGATGGTAAGCAACTGATCATCGCCCCGGCGAAACCATCGAGGCGCCGGAAGAAGTTCGAGGCCGCCCAGCAATGGGCGCACAAACGATACGGCAAGGCGTTCCAGAAGCTGGCGGAGTAAGTCCACGCAGGAAAGTTCATGGGGCCGGTATTCCTGTCGCTCGACGAAGTCCTGGAGATCCATGCGCAACAGATAGAGCGATACGGCGGATCTTCCGGGCTTCGCGACGCGGCCGGGCTTGAGTCGGCGGCAGCCACACCCCAAGCGACGTTCGGTGGCGAGTTCCTGCACCCCTCCATTCCCGCGATGGCAGCAGCCTATCTCTTTCATCTGTGCCAGAACCATGCGTTTATCGACGGCAACAAGCGAGTGGGCGCTAACGCGGCCATTACGTTCCTGCTCATGAACGACTGGGAACCATCTTTCGGTGAGCAGGAATTGGTCGATCTGGTTCTTGGCGTCGCGTGCGGTGTCATCAAAAAACCGGCATTGACTGAGATGTTCGAATCGCGATGCAGTCCCCGGCCGTGACTTTTTGGGTCGCGCGGCGGCTAACTAAACGGGTGTACGCGTACGTGGCGCGCCGCGAAGCGCGTGAGCCGGAGCGCGAGCCGGCCAGTGACGAAGGTATCGAACGGCGCGCCATGCTCTTCCAGTTGGTGGATACTCTGCCCACGGATCAGCGGCGCGTGGTGGTGGGCCGCTTCGCGGAGCAAGCAGCTTCAATGGCGCGCGCTGAAGAGCCTGCGGGAGCTGGCGGGGAGGGCGAATGGCTACGCGCTCTTTGGCGGACCGGCTGGATCGCCTGATCGAGGAAATGCTGGCCCCGGAGCCCGGCGGCGAAATGGCTTCGAAGGACCGGCGGATGGCAGGCCTCGCGTGCCTGGCGGCCGATCTGCGGGATTTGCCGCGCCCCAAGTTTTCGGGAGCGTCTGAAGAACGACTTGGAAAGGACCGCACTGATGAGCACAACGGCAACGAACCCCGTACGCGCCGGATTTCACACCATCACGCCGTACGTAATGGTGCCGCAGGCCGGCGAGATGATCGATTTCGTGAAGAGCGCGTTCGGCGCACAAGAACTATTTCGGGGCACCGGATCGGCCGGAGGCATCCACGCGGAAGTGCGGATCGGCGACTCGATGATGATGATCGGCGGAGGCGCCGCTTTTCGCGGGGCGCCCACCCCGTCCGCATTCCAGTATTATGTTCCGAACGCGGACGAAGTCTATGCGCGCGCCATCGCGGCCGGCGCTACCGCGTCGCTGGATCTCAGAGAGGATTGGGGAGACCGGTTCGGCGCGGTGCGCGATCCGTTCGGGAACGACTGGATTATCAGCCAGCACCTGGGGCCGAAGGATGTGCCGGAAGGTTTGCGCGACGTGACCATTTACCTGCATCCGACGGGCGCGGCGAAACTAATCGACTTTCTAAAGGAGGCGTTCGCCGCCGAGGAATTCGTGCGGCACGATTCGCCCGACGGCGCCGTGCTCCACGCCAAGATCCGCGTCGGCGACTCCATGATCGAGATAGGTGAGGCGCACGGCCCCTGGCGGGCGATGCCAACCGCGATATATCTGTATGTCCCGGATGCGGACGCGGTCTACCGCAGTGCGATGGCGGCCGGCGCGGATTCGCTTTCCGAACCCGCGGATCAGCCTTACGGCGACCGCCTGGCGGGGGTCCGCGATTTCTGCGGAAACCAGTGGTTCATCGCGACGCACTTGCGCGGCGACGCATCGTGAGGGATGGCACTTGATATACTGCGCATCATGTGGACCACTCGTGCGGCGCTGTTTATACTTGTTACGGGCACGGCCGCCGGCCAATACCTGCGCGGCGTGAATGTTTCAGAGGCGGAATGGGGCGCCCAGGGCGACCCCCGAACCGCCGCCTACGACGTCGGCTACAGCTTTCCTACCGCGCCGACCTTCGACTACTTCGCGGCGCGCGGGCTGGGATTCATCCGCCTGCCCTTGTCATGGGAGCGGCTGCAACCCACGTTGGGCGGCGACCTGGATCCCACCAATCTCGGCTATCTGCAGGCGGATATCGCCTATGCGAAAGCCGCGGGCGCGCTGGTCAGCATCGAGCCTCACAACTTCGGGCGCTATACGCTAGCCGGCACCACCACCCCGTGCATCATCGACAATCCCTGCCAGGGGACCACGGTCAGCGTAACCTCGGCGGACCTGGCGGATTTCTGGGTGAAGATGTCCAACGTGTTCGCCAACGAGCCGGCGGTGGTGGCGTACGACCTGATGAACGAGCCGCACGATATGGGAGTGGCGAACTGGAATCAGATTACGCAGAACGTCCTGACGGCGATCCGCAACAATGGCGACAACAAGACCATCATGATTCCGGGAGATGGGTGGAGTAATGCGACTTACTGGGCGAGCAATAACGGCTCGACGGCCTTCATCAGCGACCCCGCCAACAACTATTACTACGAGGCGCACCTTTACTTCGATTCCGATTTCAGCGGAACTTATGCGGAGACTTACGCGCAGGAACTGGCTGCCAATCCGGACCTGCCCCAGGTGGGAGTCACGCGCCTCGCGCCATTCACGAGCTGGTGCACATCCAACAACGTGCCGTGTTATCTCGGGGAGTACGGCATACCGAACAACGATCCGGGATGGCTCACCGTGCTGAACAACTTTCTGGCCGCGCTCGACCAGGCGGGGATGCCGGGCACGTATTGGGCGGCGGGCGAGCTTTGGGCGACGGTGCCCACGTGCTCGTGCAGCCTGCTCTCGGTGCAGCCTTCGAACAATTTCACGACCGACGCGGAGCAGATGGGAACGCTTTTGGGGCACTTGAAGCCGGCTACTTTGGTGACGGTGCCGGCGGCCGCCGTTTACGGTTGGGCCAGCGCGCCGGGCGAACTGGCGACCGCCTACGGAAGCGGGCTGGCGACCATGAGCGGGCAGGCCACGCCGGGACAGCCGCTGTCTACCATGCTGGCGGGCGCCCAGGTGCAACTGACCGATAGCGGCGGAAGTGTAATGCTCGCGCCGCTGTTATATGTCTCGCCGGGCCAGATCAATTACCAGGTTCCCAGCGGCGTGGCGGCGGGCATGGCGAAGGCGGCGGTGCTCAACGGCACGACAACCGTCGCGACGGGGTTGCTCGAAGTACAATCCATCGCGCCCACGATTTTCACCGCGAACGAACAGGGAACGGGCTTGCCGGCGGCGCTGATCCAACGGTTTCAACCCAACGGCACATACGACTACGAGGGCGTCAGTTCGCCCATCGCGTTCAATGGCGACAGCCTTTATCTGCTGCTGTACGGCACGGGGTTCGACGCGGCAACCGCCAGCGGCACTACCGTGACGGTCGGCACGACCCCCACCACGGTGACGTATGCAGGCCCGGCGCCGGGCTTTTCGGGAGAGGATCAGATCAACGTGGCGCTCCCGGCTTCGCTCGCCGGCTCCGGCCAGGTTACGGTGACCGTGACGGTCAATCAAGTTACGGCCAATGCTGTGACGATCACGTTCCAATAATGTGCTAACGTCGAATCTGATTCTCCTTAGGAGGTGACGCTTGCAAGCAACACTGAATCCTGCGTCCCCGGCGGAGGGGTCGATCCGCGCCCCGCAACCGGTTACTCGAAACATCGCCGTCGACGCTTATCGCGGCATGGTGATGCTGCTGATGATGGCCGAAGTTCTGGAACTCGCGCGCGTGGCGCACGCTTTTCCGGGCAACTGGTTCTGGGCGTTTCTGGGTTACAACCAGACGCACGTGGACTGGGCCGGATGCTCGCTGCACGATATGATCCAGCCGTCGTTTTCGTTCCTGGTGGGAGTGGCGCTGCCGTACTCCATCGCCAGCCGCATGGCCAAGGGCGGAAAGTTCGGCAAGATGTGGGCGCACGCCATCTGGCGTTCGTTTCTGCTGGTCGCGCTGGGGATTTTCTTGCGGTCGATGTACGCCCCGCGGACTTACTTCACCTTTGAAGACACGCTCACGCAGATCGGGCTGGGGTATCCGTTCCTGTTCCTGCTGGGCTTCGCCAAGCCGCGCTGGCAATGGACCGCGCTGGCCGCGATCCTGACGGGCTACTGGCTGGCTTGGGCGCTTTACCCCGTGCCCGGCCCGGGATTCAATTGGCAATCCGTGGGGGTGCCCGCCAACTGGCAGCATTTCTACTCCGGGTTCGCGGCGCACTGGAACAAGAACGCCAACCTGGGCAACGCCTTCGATCAGTGGTTCTTGAATCTATTTCCGCGCCAGCACCCCTTCGTCTTCAATGACGGCGGATACCTGACGCTGAGCTTTATTCCCACTTTGGGCACCATGATCCTGGGGCTGGTGTGCGGCCGCTGGCTGCGCGCCAGCGCGCCGCGTATTCCCATGGCGCGGCTGCTGATCGCCGGCGTGATTGGAATCGCCGCGGGCTTGCTGCTGCATTTCACCGGCATCTGCCCGATCGTGAAGCGCATCTGGACTCCCAGTTGGACCCTATTCAGCGGCGGCATCTGTTTCCTGTATACGGCGGCCTTCAGTTGGGTGATCGACATGAAGGGTTACCGGAAGTGGGCGTTCCCGCTGGTGGTCATCGGCACGAACTCGATTGCGGCTTACCTGATCGCGCACTTATTCGAGCGTTTCACCTTCAGCTCGTTCCGGATTCACCTGGGCCCGGATGCGTTCCGTATCCTCGGCCCGGGTCTGGAGCCATTGCTGCTGGGCGCCGCGGTGTTGGGGACTTACTGGGTCATCCTATACTGGATGTACCGGCGCAAGCTGTTCCTTAAGATTTGAAACGCAAATTAATCATCGCGGCCGTTTGTGTGCTGCTGGCGGGCGCGCTGGTTTATGTGTGCGATTCTGTATCGTTGCGTTACCAGATTCCAAATGGCCGGGCGCAATTCGGCAGCGTCACCGTCGAGCGGGAATGGATCATCCCGATGAAAGACGGCAAAGCCCAATATTCGTTCGACCCGCCGGCGCCGCAGCCGTGCGTCAATGCGCTGTTCCCGCATTACGGGGATCCGCCGTGCTGGTATCTAAGGCGGCACACGAAGCAACAGGTGAACACGGGCAGCTAGCGAGCGGGCCAGTTGTGGGGCAGGCCCCCGGCCTGCGGCGGCCTTCCAGGCCGCCTTCTTCCTGTGCGGGGCGATCTTGGGAAGCCGCAGGCCCGTGAAATGCACTCTGACGGTCGCGGCTCTGTAATAATGATGAAGGTGTTCCGGAGCCTCGCTCGTAACTTAGCCGTGCCGTTGCTGGTCTGCGCGCAGTTGGCTTGGGCGCAGGCGGCGAAGTACGAAGGGCAGCCTATCTCCGAAGTTCAGTTCGTCCCGCCGCAACAGCCGCTGACGGCCGCCGAACTGGCTAACATTGTCCCGATCAAGAAGGGCGCGCCGTTGCGGATGGCGGATGTGCACGCGGCCATCGAGCGGCTGTATGCCACGGGCGCTTTCGAAGACATCCAGGTGGATGCCGAGTTCGCCGTGGCTCCCGCTACCGGCGTGATGGTGCGAATCATCACCAGGAATAGCTGGTTCGTGGGCAATGTAGCGATCGAGGGCCACATTTCCGATCCGCCCAATCGCGGCCAACTGGTCAATGTCACGCGGCTGAATCTGGGACAGCCCTTCACCGAGGCGGATGTGGCTCCGGCCCAGAGCGCCATCGAGCATCTGCTCGAAAGCAACGGCCTGCACGCGAGCCAGGTCCGGCCGGAGGTCTCCTACGATCCACATACGCAACAGGTGAGCGTCCACTTCGTGGTGGATTCGGGGCGCCGCGCGCACTTCACCACACCGGCGATCAGCGGCGACACGAAGATGCCGCTGGAGGATATCGTGAATGCCACGCACTGGCGCCGCTGGCTGATCGGAGGGTGGCGCACAGTCCATCAGGCGCGCGTGAGCAAGGGCGTGGAGGATGTGCGTTCCAGGTACGAAAAGCACGGCCGGTTTGAAGCCCGGGTGTCGCTGAAAGCGATGGACTACGATGCGGATACCAATCGCAGCACGCCGCTGCTCGATATCGATGCCGGACCCGAAGTGGAAGTGCACGCCGTGGGCGCCAAGGTATCGCAAGGCAAGCTGCGGAGCCTGGTGCCCGTTTTCGAAGAGCATACCGTGGACGAATCGCTATTGCTCGAGGGCGAGCGCAACTTGCGGGACTACTTTCAATCGGAAGGCTATTTCGACGCGGAAGTCGAATTCAAACCGCAGCGGATCGTCAACGACAAGGCCACCATCGACTATCTCATTAACCCCGGAAAGCGCCACAAGCTGGTGCTGATCGCGATAGAGGGCAACAAGTATTTCCGCACCGACGCCATCCGCGAGCGCATGTTCCTGATGCGCGCGTCGCTGCTGCAGTTCCGGCGCGGGCGCTATAGCGGAGCGCTGCTCCGGCGCGACGAGCAATCCATCGCCAGCTTGTACCAATCCAACGGATTCCGCGACGTGGTCGTCACCCACAAGCTGACCGATGGCTATCAGGGCAAGCCAGACCAGTTGGCGGTTTTCATCACGATTCAAGAAGGCCCGCAGTACTTCATTCACAACCTGGACATGCAGGGCGCGGCCAAGCTGGACAAGGCGCAGTTGTTGTCTCAGCTCAGCTCGGTGGAGGGGCAGCCCTTCAGCGAGTACAACGTGGCCATCGACCGCGACGGCATTCTGCAGCAGTACTCCACGCGCGGGTTCCCGAATGCCACGTTTGAATGGAGCTCCAAACCCGCGCCGCAAGCCCACCAGATCGACCTGACCTATGTCATCCGCGAGGGGCAGCAGGAGTTCGTGCGCGACATCCTGATCAGCGGCCTGAGCCGCACCCGGCGCAGCCTGGTGGATAGCAAGATGCTGTTGAAGCCGGGCGATCCGCTGTCGCCCTCCGCCGAGCGCGACACCCAGCGCAAACTGTACGATCTGGGCGTATTCGCGCGCGTGGATACGGCCATTCAGAATCCCGACGGAGATACCAATGAGAAGTACGTGCTGTACGACATGGAGGAAGCGCGTAAGTATTCGATCGCCTGGGGCTTCGGCGCGGAGTTCGCGCGAATTGGCGGATGCTCAACCTGCCTGGAGTCGCCCCAAGGACAGACCGGCTTTGCGCCGGACGCGACCCTGGACGTTTCCCGTCTGAACCTGTGGGGCCTGGGCCAGAGCCTCAGTTTGCGCGGCCGCGTTTCGACCCTGGAGCAGCGCGCCCTGATCACCTACACCGAACCGCGCGTCCGCGGCAACGACAAGCTGACGCTCTCGTACACCATCCTGTACGACAACAGCAAGGATGTGCGCACATTCACCGCGCAGCGCGAAGAAGGCTCGGTGCAGCTTTCCGACCGGATTTCCAAGTCGCTGACCCTGCTTTACCGGTACACTTACCGGCATGTCACGGTGGATCAATCCACGCTGAAGATCTCGCCTTACCTGATCCCGCTGTTCGCGCAGCCGGACCGCGTGGGGGAACTCTCATGGAGCCTGATCCAGGACCGCCGCGACGATCCCATCGAAACGCATAAGGGCATATACAACACCCTGGATATCTCCGCCGCGCCGCGCGCATTGGGCTCCGAGATTTCGTTCGGACGGTTCCTGGGCCGCAATGCGACCTATCACCCGATCGGCAAGAAGCTGGTGCTGGCGCGCGCCACCAGCTTCGGCATCGTGCATCCGCTGCAAAACGTCGCGGACGCCAACACGGCCATACCGCTGCCGGAGCATTTCTTCTCCGGCGGTGCCACTTCGGAGCGCGGCTTCCCCGATCTGCAAGCCGGGCCGCGCGACCCGACCACCGGCTTTCCGCTGGGTGGCACGGCGCTTCTGATGAATCAGACCGAGCTGCGCTTCCCGCTGCTGGGCGAGGATATCGGCGGAGTCCTGTTTCACGACATGGGCAATGTTTACGCCAACCCGTCGAACATCTCGTTCCGCACGGATCAACATGGGACGGGTGACTTCAATTACATGAACCACTCGGTAGGCTTCGGGATCCGTTATCGCACGCCGATCGGTCCGATCCGGCTGGACTTCGCCTACAGCATCAATCCGGCCAGTTTCATCGGCTTCAAGGGAAGTTTGAGCGACTTGCTCAGCGCCGGCCCGATGCCGTGCAACACGCAGCCTTATAACTGCGTGGCGCAAAGCATCAGCCACTTCCAATTCTTCTTTTCCATAGGGCAGACATTCTGATGCTGCCCCGGTTTTCCATCGCGATCTGCCTGGCTGGCCTCGCGGCGGCCGCCGGTGCGCGCGCCGAGATCATCGACCGCATCGCCGTTTCGGTGGGAAATCGCGTGATCACGGAAGCCGATCTCGATCGCGAAATACGGATCACGGCGTTTCTGAACAACGGAAAACCAGACTTCAGCCCCGAGAGCAAGCGCGCGGCCGCGGACCGCATGGTGGACCAGACGCTGGTGCGCAGCGAACTGGAAGCCAGCCGGTACCTGCCGCCTGCCGAGACTGAAACGGAAGCCGCGCTCCAGGAGGAGCGAGCCCGTTTCGGAGACGATGCCGCATACCGACGCGCGCTGGCCCGGTACGGCATCAGCGAAGCGGATTTGAAGGAACGCCTCGCGTGGCAACTGACGCTGGTGCGCTTCATCGATGCGCGCTTTCGGCCGGGCATCCAGATCGGCGAAGACGATATTCGCAAGTATTTCGACGAGCACATGCGGGCGGCGCTGATCGCCGCGCATCCCGGCCAGACTCCCTCGGTGGACGAACATCGCGTGAGCATCATACAAACGCTTATCAGCCAGGCGGCCGACCAGCAGGTGGAGCAATGGCTGAGGGAGTCCCGCCGCCGCACCCACATTCAATACCGCGAGGAGGTCTTCCAGTGAGCCGCCGCGCTCGCCGATTCCTGATCGTGGCAGCGAGCCTGGCGGCGCTGGTGCTGCTGTTGGCAATCAGCGCGATTCTGGTCCTGCGCAGCGATTGGTTCCGCGGAAAAGTCCGCGATCGGATCGTCGCGGAAGTGGAAAAGGCCACCGGCGGGCGCGCGGAGATTGGCGCCTTCCGGTTCGACTGGAAGCGGCTGCGCGCGGAGGTGGATGGTTTCGTGCTGCACGGGAGCGAGCCGCCGGGAGCGCCGCCGCTGGCGCGCGCGGACGCGATCGCGGTGGGCATCAAGATCGTTTCCGTGGCGAAGCGGTCGGTCGATCTGGAATACCTGGATGTGCGGCATCCGCAGCTTTACCTGATTTTGTATCCGGATGGGCACACCAACCTGCCCGCGCCGAAGGTGCGGCGGGCAGGCAAAGGTACGGTCGAGACCATTCTGGATCTGGCCATCGGCCGGTTGAGCCTCGAAGACGGCAGCTTCGAAATAGCGGGCCAGGGGAAAACGCCGTTCGACGCGGAAGGCCATAATCTGCGCGCGCAGTTCGCTTATGACTTGGCCGGACCCCGGTATAGCGGACAGTTCTCCGTGGCGCCGGCGCGCTTCCACTGGGGCGGTTTCGAGCCTGTTCCCCTGGACGTGAGCCTGGCGCTCGCGGTAGAGAAAAATCGGGTGCGGATCGATTTCGGGCGCGTATCCACCGGGCCGTCACAGGTGGAATTCTCCGGCGCGATCGAGAGCCTCACCGATTTCTCAGGCGCGTTTCAATATAAGGTGCGCGCGTCGCTGGGCGAAGTGACGCGCACGCTGCACTGGCGAACGGTACTGGAGGGTCCGGTGACGCTGGCCGGGAAGGCCAGCTTCCACGGCACCTCGGAGTACCTGGTGAACGGCGCTCTGCACGCGGCCGGTGTGCTCTTTGGTCCGGACCCGCACTTCATGTTGCGCGACCTCCACGCCGATGCCGGTTTCAATATCGACCCGCGCAGGATCGCCGTCTCCGGCCTGCGCATTGCAGGTCTGGCGATGGCCTCGCTGACGGGAACGAACCGGCCGCTGGTGCCTTTCCCCGTAAGCGGGCGCATGGAAACCGTGGTGCTGCGGCACCAGACGGTGGAGGCCGGCGGCATTCACCTCGACACGTTGGACGGAACGTTCGAAGGGAAGACGCAGATCGCGGACTTCCAGCATGTGCACGTGGAAGGAGACGTGGCCGGTTTCGATGTGCGGAAAATGATGCGCGTCTACGATGGCCAGAGCGTGCCGTGGGATGGGGCCGCATCCGGTCCGATGCAGTTGAGCGTTACCTTCGGCAACACCAGCACATTGAAGGTCGGAGGGCACATGGCGATTTCGCCCGCGGGCGCCGGCGCGGCCGTGAGCGGCTCGATCCAAGCGGCCTACGATGCAGCCAGCGAAACGCTGGATCTGGGAACGTCAACTCTGTCGCTGCCATCCACGCGCCTCGATTTCTCCGGCGTGCTGGGGCGGCGGCTGCGCGTGCACGCGGACTCACGGAATCTGGACGACGTGCTGCCGGCTTTCGATATCCAGTCGCTCCCGGTAAAACTGCAGTCTGGTGAGGCGGTGTTCAATGGCTGGGTTACAGGCGCGCTGGAAGACCCGCGCATAACCGGGCACGGCAATGCTTCAAATGTGGTTTGGCAAGGCCGGACCTACGAGGCGCTCACCGGCGATATCGACCTCGCCAGCGCCGGTCTGACGGTGCACAACGGCAGCCTGCAGCAAGGCGCGCTGCATGCGAGTGGCGCAGGCTCGTTGGGGATGCGGGATTGGAAGGTTGAGGATGCCAGCGCCGTCTCGTTCGCGGGTTCGATCCGCAACGCCCCGGCGGCGGAGCTGATGGCGATTGCGGAGATCCGGGACTTTCCCGCGGAGGGGACCGTCAGCGCGGAGGGCAAGATTTCGGGAACGATCGGCGATCCGCACATCGAAGCGACGGTCACGGCCGTCAAGGGTGCGCTCGAGGGCGAACCGTTCGACCGCTTCACGGGCAAGCTGGTTTACGGCGGCACAACCGTGGAGCTGGCTAACGCGCAACTGGCGGCGGGCGGCAAGAACGTCGCCGTCGAGGCGCGCTACCAACACCAGTCCGGCAACCTCGGAAAGGGTGAATTGCATTTTCAGGTGGACAGCAATGCCATGCCGCTCGCCCAGATTCAGATGGTGAGCAAGGGGTATCCCGGCATCGGCGGCACGGCCGAATTGCATTTCACAGGGGCGCTGGATATAGCGCCCACCAAACCCGGACTTCCCGGCGTCCACCTGACCAGCTTGAACGGCACGCTGGCCGGAAAGGGCCTGCGGATCAACGATCAGTCGGTGCGCGACGCAACTCTGACCGCCACGACCAAAGGCTCGGAACTGGCGGCCCACTTCGATTCCGAACTGGCGGGTTCGGTGATCGCAGGCGATGGCAAGTGGAGCCTGACGGACGATTATCCAGGCAGCATGCAGTTGAGCTTCAAGCGGCTTGACCTGGAACGGTTGCGGCTCTGGCTGAGAGGCAGACAGCCTCCCGGCGGCATGCTGATCGCGGGGTCGGCCGAGGGCACGCTCACCATCGCCGGCCCGGCGCTGAAGCCGGACTTGTGGAAGGCGCAGTTGCGTATCCCCTCCTTCGAAGCCGGGCCGGGCGCGGACCTGGCGGCCACCAGCAACGTGCTAACGCTCCACAACGCCGCCCCGATCGTGATCGGCATGGAGCGCAACGTGGTGAAAGTGGAAAGCGCCCGCTTCGTGGGCCGGGCCACCGATCTGTCGCTAACCGGAACGGTCAACCTGGATCATAAGGATGCGCTGGACCTGCGCGTCAGCGGCACCTTCGACCTGGCCAGCCTGCGGGACGTCACCGAGGACATTTACGGCACGGGCCTGATCGAAACCGGCGTCACCATTCGCGGACCATTGGCCCAACCGCAGATCGCCGGCCGCATGGATATTAAAGACGCCACGCTCAGCCTGGCCGACCTGCCGGTGGTGGTGTCGAAGACCAACGGCGTGATTCTTTTCGACGGCACCCGCGCCACCATCCAAAACTTGTCCGGCGAAAGCGGCGGCGGGACCGTGACGCTTTCCGGATTCGCCGGCTATGGCGGCGACATCTTGGTGTTCCGCCTGCAGGCCACCGCGCACGAGCTGCGGGTACGCTATCCCGAAGATTTCAGCACGGTGGCCAACGCTTCGTTGAGCCTGACGGGCTCCAGCGACAGCAGCACGCTTTCCGGCCACATCACGGTGCTGCGCACGGGATTCAATCCGCACTCCGATTTCAGTTCCATCCTGGCGAAATCGGCGGAACCGGTGCGCACGCCGTCGGCGCAGACCGGCCTGTTGGCCAACATGCACTTCGACGTGGAGATCGACAGCGCGCCGGACATTACATTCCAGAGTTCGCTGGCGCAGGGACTGCAGGCGGAAGCCAGCCTGAGGCTGCGGGGCACCGGCACCAATCCGTCGCTGCTGGGCCGGATCAATATCAGCGGGGGCCGGGTGGTTTTCTTCGGCACACCATTTACCGTGAACCAAGGGTCGATCGCGTTCTACAATGCGGTGAAGATCGAGCCGGTGCTGGACATGGACTTGGATACCAAGGCGCGCGGCATCGACGTAATCCTGAATATATCCGGGCCGATCAACAAGCTGGCGCTGACGCCGCGCTCGGACCCGCCCATGCCCTTTTCCGATATTGTGGCGCTGCTGGCCACCGGGGTTTCTCCGACGTCGGACTACGCGACGCTGATGTCCGGTCCGGGAGCGCCGCAATCCATGCAGCAGATGGGCGCGCAGGCCCTGCTGGGCGAGGCCATCGCCAGCCCGATCACCGGCCGGCTGCAGCGCTTTTTCGGCGTGACGCGGCTGAAGATCGACCCGACGCTGACCGGAACGACCGGGGTGGAAAACAACCCCCAGGCCCGGCTCACGGTCGAACAGCAAGTGACTCCCGAGATCACTTTTACTTACATCACCGATGTGACCAGCACGAATCCGCTGGTGATCCAGGTGGAGTGGGCGTTCAGCAGGAACTGGTCGGCGGTGCTGCTGCGGGAGGAGAACGGGCTGGTGGGGCTGAATTTCGTGCTCAAGCGGCGGTTCAAGTGAGGGGCGGGTGCTACCCGTTAGCCGGCGCTGATCGACAGCAAAATGCAGAAGCCGCTATAGGCTTTCGCCCGTAGCGGCTTCTGAACCGCCAAGACCTTTCGGCCCTGGCGGCGGGTAAGTTACGAATATAAGAGATTTTGACGATTTAAGCAACGCTGCGTGGCTTTCGACCGAAGGCGCTTCAGGAAGCCCGCTCGATGCAACGCACGTCGCGAGCTGGGGAGCGATTAAAGTTCCCATGAAGGTTACCTCCGGTATTCAGCGGCGCCGGCAAGGTCGTCAAGCAGCACATCACCGATGCGGCTCTGCACCGGCGCTCGGCGACGGGCCAGCCGATTCCCAGCTTCAGCGCGGCGCGAGGCTGATGGGGTGAACCGTCGTTACGAGCTCAACAACAATGTCTTTGTTCAGCGTTCCCGAAAGCCGCCAGTCTCAGTGCGCCACCCTCATCTCTGCTCCACACTGGCGATCTGTTTGGCGATCCTGTCCTTCAATTGCTCTTCGTGGAACGTATAGGGATTCCACGGATTGGCCGGCAATTGGGCCACAATGGCGTTGGTGGAGGGCTTTTGGGCGAGGACCACCGCCGGGAATCCCAGAGCGTCGGCGAGAAGGCAGGCAGTGTGGGTGAGCGAGACCAGATCCTGCTTTGCCGCGGGCAGTTCGCCATGATGGCAGCCGGCCACGCGCGAATATTCGGAGGGAAAACCCCAGCGCTGGGTGAGCAACAGGCCGGCTTGACAGTGGTCCATCTCGAACAGGTTGCGCTCGGCTTCCAGGCAAGCGGCCAGGGTATCGTGCACGGTCGCGAATAGGGGGGCATACAGCTCGCCATAGGCCCTCAATAATCCCAGCCGTCCCACATCGTGTATCAACGCGGCGGTATAGGCGCGGTCTTTAGCGATCTCGTACAGCGGCGCCAATTCTTCCGCCAGCAGCGCCGTCGCCATGCTGTGGTGCCAACAAGCTAGCATAACTTGGGCGTTCGCCGGATGTAGTGTGAACGACCTCAGGGCCACCGTTAGCGTGAGAGACCGGGTTCGTTCGAATCCTAAGACCAAAATCGCCCGCGCCAGATTGTCGATATATTGCGGCGTGCCATAGAACGACGAGTTGGCAACGGCCAGCACTTCCGCGCTGAGTGCCGGATCGGTCCGCAAGAGGCCCGCGAGCGACCGCACCTCCGCCTGCTGGTTTGCGAGCAGGTTCAACATTTTCAGAGCTACCGGCCCGAAAACCGGCAGTTGGCAAAGGCCATCCCGGGCCTGAATCGGCGGCGGCGCCCCGCCCAGGCCGCCATCCGGAGTTTGCGTCACACATCCCACAACCTCTGTATCGGCGGGCGGCCGCGCAACTTTATGTAGGATCTCGCGCGTGGTGGCTGTAGCCCAACATGGCTATCCTATTAGTTATGCCGGACACACCGGGGAAATTTCGCGAGGCGGGCCGCGAACAGGAGAGCTTCTTCGCGCCCGTCGAAAAGCGGCTGCTTGTCCGCATGGCGCATGCCACGCCGCGCTGGATTAACTCCGATCACCTCACGCTTCTCGGATTCGTCTCCATGTTCTTCGCCGGCCTGTGTTACTGGCTGGCGCGCTGGAACCGGTACATGCTGCTGGCGGTGATCTTCTGGCTGGCAGCCAACTGGCTGGGCGACAGCCTGGATGGAACGCTGGCTAGGGTGCGCAACCGGCAGCGGCCGCGCTACGGCTTCTACGTGGACCACATCACGGATGCATTCGGGACGTTTTTCCTGGTGGGCGGCATGGGCCTGTCGGGTTACATGAGCCCGATGGTAGCAGCGGTTTTGCTGGTGGCTTATTTCATGCTGTCGATCCAGGCTTACCTGGCGGCTTATGCGCTGGGCACATTTCAACTCTCGTACTGGAAGTTCAGTCCCACCGAGTTGCGCCTGCTGTTAATGGCGGGCAACATCGCTTTGCTCTTCCAGCCGATGGGCAATTTGTTCGGGCGCCGCTTTCCGCTATTCGATGCGGGAGGGGCGGTGGGGATTATAGGCATGGGGGTGATGCTGATTGTTTCGAGCATCCGCAATATCGCGGCGCTCTACCGGGCGGAGCCATTGCCGCCGTGGTGAGGGACCCGCTGAGAGCGGGCCCGCAGCCTCAGAGGCTGCCCCACATCAGTCCGCGCGCAGCGCCTGCAGCACATCCACCCGCGCGGCGCGCAAGGCCGGCAGCAGGGACGCTACCGAGGCAGCAGCCAGCAGCACCGCCGCCGATCCCAGCACCACCACCGCGCCCGGTATCCGCACGGCTTCAAAATAGGCGCGCGCGATGTTCGCCAGCGCGAACCCGCAGACCGCGCCCGCGATGACGCCGGCTGCCGCGATCACCGCGCCTTCGGCGAGGACACCCGCGACCAGATGCCGCGGTTCGGCGCCGACCGCCAGCCGGATGCCGAATTCGCGCGTCCGCTGGCTCACCGAGAACGCCAACACACCCGCGACGCCGACTACCGCGATAGCCAGCGCGACCGCCGCGAAGCCGCCGAATACCAGCGTGTTCAGCCGGTCGGGCGTGAGCACTTCGGTTCGAATGTCTTCGAGTGTCGCGGCGCGCTCCACCGGTGTTTCCGGCGACATCGCGCGAATAATGCGTGTGACCGGCGTCACCAGCGCGTACAAATCGCCGTGCGCGTGAACGAACAGCCGCCCGTTCCAGATCGGTAGCTGCTCGAAGGGGTGATACACGGTGAGCGCCGGACCGGGCACCACGTTCTCGTCGTCGACATCGGCGACGACTCCCACGATGCGCCGCGGCCCCGCGGAAATGTCGACGAATTTCATCACCGGATCGGTCCACATGAAGTGGTGGTTGACGGCATCCTGATTCGGAAACATGCGCTGCGCCAGGCTCTGGCTGACGATGACTACCGGCTCGCCAGTCCGGCGATCGGTATCGTTGAAATCGCGGCCGGCCAGGATCGGAACGCCGAGCGCCGCGAAGAACCCCGGCGAAACGAGTCGCAGCCTGCCGTGCGGATCTTCCTCGCCCGGCGCGCGGACGCGGCCTTCCACCGAGAATTCGAATCCCGGACCGAAGCGGCCCGCGTCCCGCCACGGCACCACCATACCCATCGCCACGCGATCCACGCCCGGCAATTCGGTGATGCGCCGTATGGCTTCCTTGTAGAAGCCCACGATTTGATCGGGCGTCTTCCCGTAAGAGCTGGCGGGCACGTTCAACGCGAGCACGTGGCGGGTGTCGAAGCCGGTCTGGACGGCCTGCAGGGCCAGCAGCGTCTTCAGCAGCATGCCCGCGCCGGCCAGCAGCACAAAACACGCGGCAATCTGGGTAACGGCGAAAACCCGCAGCCGCCGGTTAGTGCCGCCGGTAATGCGCAGGCTGCCGCTCGACAAAGCGCCCGGCGACGGCAGGCGCGGGACAAACGCCAAAAGCAGCGCCGCGACGACGGCCAGCAGCGCGGCCACCCAAAGCATGCTCGAATCCACCGTGAGGTCCAGAGCGCGGACCGAGAAGCGGGATGCGTACCGGGCCAGGATGGCTGCCATTGGCCGCGCGCTCAGAACTCCGACCGCGGCGCCCGTCAAGCCGAGCAGCAGACTTTCGGCCAGCAGGGTGCGGCGCAGCGTGCCGGCCCCGGCGCCCAGCGCCGCGCGCACCGCCAATTCGCCTTCGCGCCGGACGGTGCGCGCGAGAATCAGATTCGCTACGTTGGAACACGCGATCACAAAGACCAGGCCCGCCGCGGCGAGCAGCACCAGCAGGACGGTCTTGGCGCGCGAAGTGATCTGTTCGCGCAGCATGACGGCGTCGATGCGGAAATCCGCTTTTACCGGATACGCTTCCGGGTGGGCTCGCAGCATGGCCCCGTGGACCACCCGCAGTTCAGCGCGCGCGGAGTCCAGAGTGGTGCCCGGCGCGAGCCGCGCGAACAACTCCGTCATGCGATGCACCCGTCCGGTAACCATGGTGGCCGAGAGGTGATGCGGGCTGGTGACGACATTGGCGAAAAGCTGGGTTTCCGCCGGATACGGCACCGAGGGTTCCAGCACGCCTACTATAGTTGCGGTGCGCTCGCTGAGCCGGATGGTTTTGCCGAGAACCGTGGGATCGCTTTTGAGCACTGCGGTCCAGAATCGGTACGTCAGCACAGCCGCGCCGGCGGCGCTCGGGCCATCGTCGCGTGGACCCAGCAGGCGGCCGAGTACAGGATGCAGTCCCATCACGTCGAAATAGGATCCGCCAACCACGCCGGCCTGGACCTCGCGCGGCTGGCCGAGGCCGACCATAGTGAAGCCGATGGTGGAAAAGTCGCCGAAGGCGGTCAGCGATTTCACGCCATCGCGCAGATCCTTGATTTCCGGGACCGAGAACGCGATGTCGTCAGCGCCGAGGCCGCGCGCGCTCTGGCGGATGTAGATCAGGCGGTTTTCGTCACGGTTGGCGAGGGGGCGCAAGAGAACGCCGCGCACCACGCTGAACATGGCGGAGTTCGCGCCGATGCCGAGCGCCAGCGTGAGAACCACGGTAAGTGTAAGTCCTCTGGTGCGAGCCAGCGAGCGGGCCGCGATTTTAAGGTTGCGCCATATGGCGCCGATGGCGTCGTTCGGGCGCGAAAATCTGCTGTCGTTTCCGGTCATATGGGTGCTCCTTCGGGAACTCCGCGACGGCTGAACGCGGCTCCCGGTCTACCCTTATATCGAATGGGGCACGGGCAAATCGACAGGCCTACCGCCAACATTTCGAGCGCATCAATTCGAAATGTCGATCATAGGTCCTGAGGCCGCCTGGGTCAGGCATCGGCGGCAAAGTACTCGTCGTGCCGCTGGCTGACATCGGACTTGCAGCTGCCCTTCTTGGCCGGCGTAATCCGGAGCGGATGCGCGGGCGCAGCCCCGCCCCCCCAATTGGTGAAACTGGTGCACGTCAGGACGCTTTCTTCACCGGGGGCGCCGCCGCACCCTTCTTGTGCGCTGCCGGCGCTCCCTTCAGCAGCGCCTCGATCTGGTCCCGGACGTGCTTCTCCTGGTCATCGGCGAAGAATTTGTCGTCGCCCGCATACTGCGCGCGGATGGTCCCCTCGCGGTCGATGAACACGACCTGGGGCATCAGCATCCGGAATATCGAAGGATGTTGCAGGTATGCCTCCACATCCGCCCGGCGGCTGAATCCCACCGGAAAGGCGGGCTGAAATCGCTTGATGAAATCCGGCACGTTCATGGCGGCCATGTCTTCGATAGCGCTCGCCAGCACCTGAAAACCCTGCGGACCGTATTCCTTCTGCATGGTGGAAAGGATCCCGACGGTCTTCTGGCAATGCGGGCAGGTGGTGAGGATGAATGCCAGCACGCGCACCTTGCCCTTGTACTGACTCAACTGGATCTGCTGTCCGCCGATCATGCTGACCGCGTAATCCGGAGAAGGGCGTGGCACTTCCGCGGCGCGCGCGATAGCCGCCGAAATGGCCAGGGCCATCGAAACCACAACCAGTGTACGGAACCGACCACGATTTGGCATATGCCACAGTTTAGCGCACGGGTGCGACGGGGTCTTCCGCGCCTTCCAGACTGGTGACCACAGTGCCCGCCAGTCGCAACAAAAAGTGGCCGTCATCGCCGATGCCGGAGAGCATCGTATCGCTCTCGGATTCGATCGTCAGGTTCTTCCACTTCTTTCCCAGCAGTTTTCGGTACAGCCCGAAGTAGCGGGCGGCGGACTCCGCATCGTCCCACTCGACCGCATACAGCAACACCACTCTCTCCGGCGAGCGGCGCTCCAGCAGCGCGTAGGCGCCGCCGCGCCAATGGGGTGAAACTGCCTTGGACTCCTCGCGGCTGGTATATTGTTCCAGCAAAATGGCGTGATCCAGCTCGCCCATCGTGCCATCCGCAATCCGCTTGTATCCGTGGGCATCCGGAAGCTGTGGCAGCGCGGGACGGGCAGGCTGCAAACCCGAAAAATAGGTTTCCGGGTGGATGATTTGCTGGGTGGACAGAGGCGGCCGGCGGAACACCTCCTCGAACGCCTTCTGCTTCATCCGCTCGTACACCGCATTCTGAAACAACAAGCCCTGGCTGTAGGGGAACACCAGGGTCTGGCGCAGATACAATGGCTCACTCCCGAAAACCGGATAGTCGGCGGCGCCGGATTCGGTGGAGCGCGCCATGTTCTCGAGCACGGACGGCGAGGTGGCCAGCGATTGGCCCGCCTTGCGCGCCAGATACTCGGCCATGAGCCATTGCGCCTGTCCCTCCATAACGGCCAACCGTGCCAGCGAACCATCGTCGCTCGATCGGCCTTGCTTGATGAACTTGTCCAGGTTGACGTTCTGGTCTGCCAGCGCGTGGCCGAGTTCATGTACCAGGGCAGGCTCGCGCGTGGCCGAAGGCGTCCAATCGGTGATGAACATCCGCTTGCGATGGAAATCGTAAAACGCCGCCGCCTGTTCGGTGAGCAAATCGACCGTATTCTTCGCCAGGTCGAAATCCTGCGGCACCAATCCGAATTTCTTGAGGGTCAGCTCCTCGACCCGGATTTCTTCGGGCGAAGTGGCTTCCTTGAGCCGCTGCTGGAGGAATTCCTTCACCTTATCGCGGGTGATGATCTCGGCGGGCACGCGATGCTTGATGCGGTATCCGGTGATGTCATGCAGGTCCTGCAAGATGCCGCCAATCTCGCTGAAGATTTCGCGGGCCTGGGTGACGTCCACGCCGGACTGCGGGGCGGCAGCGGGCGCCGCGGCCAGGAACAGCGCCAGAAGGATCGCTTTGACGCGGTTCGCCGCCATGCTAATGCACCTCCTGGAATACGTTCCTCTTCATCCTGAAGACGACTGCCGCGGCGATAGCCAGCACACCGCCGGCCAACACTGTCAGGCGCGCGCCATAGGCATGGGCCAACGCGCCGGCGGCCAGGCTGCCGAAGGGTCCCAGGCCGACTACCGACATGGTGTAGAAAGCCATGGTGCGGCCGCGGAATTCATCGGGTATCAACGTCTGAATCAAAGTATTGGCGGAAGCCATTTGGCGCATCACACTATATCCGATCAGCGGCATCACCGCCAGAGAAAAATAGAAGACTTTCGACCATGCGAAGAAGCAGAAGCTGGCGCCCAGCAGTAGCGCACTCCAGAAGATCACGTTTGGCAACGTGGATACCCGCGCCCGCCAGGCCAGCACCAGCGTGCCGGCTACCGCTCCGGTGCCCATCGCACCCATCAGAACGCCCATACCGCGGGAGCCGCGGTGAAAAATGGCATCCGCGAAAAAAGGCATCAACACCAGGGCGGGCATGCCGGCGATGGTGGTGGCGGACATCATGCCCAGCAGCGTGCGGACGGGGCGGTGGCCGCGCACGTACTTGAAGCCCTCGACCAGGTGCGCCCAGGGAGAATCCTGCGCGCGGCGGATGAACTTCGGCAGGCGCATGGCCAGCAGGCATCCGATCACGGCCAGAAAGCTGACGCCGTTCAACAGGAAGCAGACTCCTTCGCCGACGGCTGCCACCAGCAATCCGGCGATAGCCGGTCCCACGATACGAGCGCCGTTGAAGATCGCCGAGTTCAGCGAGATGGCGTTCAGCAGATCCTCTTTACTGGTCATTTGTATAATGAGCGACTGCCGGCCCGGCATATCGAACGCGTTGATGGTTCCCAGCACGGCGGCGAGCACCAGAATGTGCCAAACCTGCACTTTGCCGCTAAGCGTGAGTGCCGCCAGCACCAGCGCCTGGCACATGGAGAGGATCTGCGTCACCACCACCAGCCGATGCCGCGAATAGCGGTCCGCCGCGAGTCCGCCCAGGGCGCCGAAGGCAAAGACCGGAATCTGGGTGCAAAACCAAGCTGTGCCCAATAGCAATTCCGAATGCGTGATGCGATACACCAGCCAGGCTTGAGCCACGTTCTGCATCCAGGTGCCGACCAGCGATACGATCTGCCCAGCGGCGAACAGCCGGAAATTCCGATGGCGCAACGCGCGGAAGGCTTGCCGGAGGCCGTGCAACTCGCCCTCGGGAGGGAGTCCGGCGGAAGGCGAAAGGCCGGGTTGTGCGGAAAGCTCCTGGAGCACCAGCGACGGGGCTTCGCCCTCGCGCCCCGGGGTGGGAACCGACATGGTCCACTCCAGGATACCGCAGTAGAACGCCGCCGGGAGCCGGGAGACTAGGAATCAGAGTGGCGCGGCGGGTTGGATTTGCGCCAGCAGCGCGTCCACCTGCCGCACGATCTGGCCGCTGGGCAGGATGTGGATGCCGCACTCTTTCTCGGTATCCTGCTCCCACCACCAGCGCCCGGCGCGCTGGTCCTCGCAATCGAACGTGGCGCGGGTGCATGGGCCGCATCCGATGCTCGGGAAGCCCTTGGCATAGAGCGGATGGACTGGAACGTCGTGGCGGCGGATGTAGTCTTCCACCTCCTGCGTGCTCCAGTCGGCGATTGGGCTGATTTTCACGATGCCGTCGCGGCTTTCGACCTTGGCGATGTCGGCGCGCGATTCCGTTTGCGAGCGGCGCAGCCCCACCACCCAGGCGCTCAGCGTGGCAAGCTTACGCTCCAGCGGCCGCACCTTGCGGATGTGGCAGCAGAGCTTGCGCAGCATCACTTCCCGGTAGAACAGGTTGGGGCCGTGCGTGGCGATCATGGATTCCACTTCGGGCGCCTCGGGGAAGACGATTTCCACCGGGATCCCGTAGCGCTGGCGCACGGTTTCCATCATCTGGTGGGTTTCCTCGGGCAGGCGACCGGTATCGATGGTGAAGACGCGCACGCGGGGATTGATGCGCGTGGCCATGTCGATGACCACCATGCCTTCCTTTTGGAAACTGGTGGAGATGGCGAGGGAATCACCGTAGGTGGAGAGAGCCCAGGAGAGGATGTCTTGGGCTGGGGCGGATTCGAGATCGAGGAAAGGTACCAATCTCTATCAAGATACACTAGATCGCACGGGAAGTCAAGTAGTCCTTCGGCACCGGTTCCCGATTGGGGTATCGCGATGGCAAGGACTCTGGGCGCGGTGGTGGGCCCTGTAGGATTTGAACCTACGACCAACGGATTATGAGTCCGCTGCTCTAACCGCTGAGCTAAGGGCCCGTGTGGAGCTTTTTTGATCTTACCAAAACGGTTGGCCATGCACGCTTGGCCCATCGGCATCGTGACAATTTGAGCGCATTAGGGTAGGATGACGAAAGGCTGATGACAGATCCGGCAGTACCTATCGACACTCCCGAGATACCGGACAAGTTGTACTTCAGGATCGGCGAGGTCGCCAGTCTGCTGGCGGTCGAACCGTACGTCCTGCGCTATTGGGAGACCGAGTTTCCGAGTCTGGCGCCTAAGAAGTCGGGCACCGGACATCGCCTCTACCGGCGCAAGGATGTCGAGCTTCTGCTAAAAATAAAGCACTTATTGTACGAAAAGCGCTATACAATCGAAGGAGCGCGGCAGACGCTCCAGAACGACTCCAAGGGAAACAAACCAAAGGTGATGGAGCGCAAGCAGGCGGATCTGTTCACCTCCGATTCATGGGCCGTAATCCGCACGGAACTTGCTTCTATATTACAGATTCTGAAATAGTTAGCTTTGTTCGCCCACGATTGCCGTGTAGATTCGATCCAGGTCTTCCGCGGAGTAGTATTCAATTTCGATGCGGCCCTTCTGCCGGGCGCGTTCGATGATTCGCACCTTGGTTCCGAGCACCCTCTCCAATTCGGTGATGGCTGCCTTTACATTGGGGTCAGCTTGGACCTCATCGACCGCTTTGGGCTTGCGGTCTTCCATCATCTTCTGCGTCAGCCGTTCAACCTGCCGGACCGACCAGCCCTGCGCTACCGATTTTTCGGCCACCTCCCTCTGCAGTTCGGCGGTCGGAAGTGTAAGAAGGCAGCGGGCGTGGCCGATCGATAGTCTGCGCTCGGCGATCAATTGTTGGATATCCGGCGGAAGCTGCAGAAGCCGGATCAGGTTTGCGATGGTGGATCGATCCTTACCCGTCCGGCGGCCCACCTCCTCATGATTCAATTGCAATTCGCGGCATAGACTGTCGAACGCCTGGGCGGTCTCTATGGCGTTCAGATCCTCGCGCTGGATGTTTTCTATCAGCGTGATCTCCAAAAGCCTTTCGTCGGGGATTTCCTGGATGACCACTGGTACACGCGCGATACCGGCGACCTTGGCTGCCCGCCAGCGGCGTTCCCCCGCGACCAACTGATACCGCTCAGCCCGGCGCCGGACCACCAGGGGCTGTATAATGCCGTTGGCGCGGATGGACTGCGCCAGCTCCTCGATACGGTCGTGCTGGAAAACGCGCCGGGGCTGCAGCGGATTGGGTTCGATTAGCTCGATCGGGAGCTGTGCGACCTCTTCGCCGAGGTGCGTCGGTTCCGGCGGCTGCGCGGTGGGCCGGGTGGGGAGCAGGGCGGTGAGGCCCTTACCGAGCGCCCTGCGCGGATTGTCCACGTTTTTGTTCATTCTCCAGGATCTCTTTAGCGAGGCGGATGTAGCTTTCTGCGCCGCGCGAGCGCACATCGTAGGCCAGGATACTCTGTCCATGACTCGGCGCTTCAGCCAGGCGAATGCTGCGGGGGATGACGGTCTGGAAGACCATGGAGCCGAAAAAGTCCCTGAGATCGTTGGCTACCTGGCGCGTCAGGTTGGTGCGGTCGTCGAACATGGTGAGCAGAATGCCCTCGACTTGCAAAGGGCGCTCGAAGGAATCGCGAATGCGCTGGATGGTATCCATGAGTTCCGAGATACCCTCAAGGGCGAAGAACTCGCACTGGATGGGAACGAGTACCGCATCGGCGGCGATCAGAGCGTTCAAGGTCAGGAGGTCGAGGGCCGGCGGGCAGTCGATCAAGATGAAGTCGTACTTCCCACGGATTGCGTTCACCTTATCGTAGAGCCGGAATTCCCGCCGCGGCGTGTCGACTAACTCCAGATTCGCTCCGATCAGGTTCTTGTCCCCTGGAACCAAATCCAGGCCCTCGAAGCCCGTCTGGAGGACGGCATCTGCGATCTCGGCCTCGCCGAGCAGGACTTGGTACAAACTGGGGCGGTCCGGGTTCTTGGTGGCGCCCATCCCGGTCGTGGCGTTACCCTGCGGATCAGAATCGATTACAAGAACGTGCAGATCGTTAGCGGCCAAGGCGGCAGCCACATTAATTGCAGTGGTCGTTTTCCCGACGCCGCCCTTCTGGTTCGTAATGGCTAGGATCTTGCCCAAGCCGTCATGCTAGCACGATTGGAATCCTGTTTCACGTGGAACGCCCCGTATCCTGTTTCACGTGAAACACGGCCCTCCGATCCACAGGTAGCGCCGCTCGCCCCAAGGGAGCCGTATCGGCTCCCGCCACTCGAAGCCTTCGAGGCCCGCAGCGTACACCTCCCCAGTCAATAGTTCGGCATTTTGCCCCAACCTCTTTAGTACCGCGGCAATATCTGCGTAGCGAACCGCGCGCGAAACCACCCAGTCGAACCGCTCCCCCAGATCCTCCGCCCGCTTGGAGATGACACGCACATTCGCCAAGTCCCGCGACGCCTCCTTCAAAAAGGCCGCCTTTCGCTGGTGCGACTCAATCAGCACGACCGAACACTCCGGCCGCACAATCGCGATGGGGATCCCGGGAAACCCTGCCCCCGACCCCACGTCCGCCACTGAAATCGCACCCTCCGGCAGATGAATAGCGGCGAATATCGACTCGCAGTAGTGCCGCTCCACCGCCTCGTCAAGCGTTCGCACACTTGTCAGGCTCAAGACCTTGTTCCAACGCGTGAGCAGATCGTAGTGCGCATTCAACCGTTCGACCTGCGGTTCGGGCAACTCACAGATACCGGCCAGCTTCGAGCGCAACAACTCACCGAACATGCGCCAAACTCAGGTAAACGTCCAGAATAGCGATGGCCGCCGGGGTGACGCCTGGAATCCGCGCCGCCTGCCCCAGAGTCTCCGGACGCACCCGCTCCAGCTTCTCGCTAATCTCGCGCGACAACCCCGGTATCGCCGTAAATCCAAAAGCACCTGGAATGGGCCGCCGCTCGGCGTCTTTGAGCCGCTCGATCTGCCTCTCCTGTTGCGCGATATAGCCCTCGTATTTGATCTCGGTTTCGATCGTGGTGAGCAGCCCGCGCACCGGTTCCTCGCCCAGAATCTCCCGCACCCAGGCGCCGATCTCCCCAATCGACGCTTCCGGCCGCTTGAGCCACTGCCCGTAACGATGCACGCGCAGCGCCGCAGTCAGGCGCTCTTTCTGGCCCTGCTTCCGCGAGAACAGTTCCCACCGCTCATCGGTAACCAGCCCCACGCGCCGGCCAATCGGAGTCAGCCGCTCGTCGGCATTATCGATGCGCAGGTGCAGCCGGAATTCCGCCCGCGAAGTGAACATGCGGTAGGGCTCGTCCGCGCCCTTTGTGATCGAGATCGTCCACCAGGATGCCGGTGTACCCCTCAGTGCGCCCGATGACCACCGGCGGCAGATCGCGTACGCAGCAGGCTGCATTAATTCCGGCCACCAGGCCCTGGCATCCGGCTTCTTCGTATCCCGAAGTGCCGTTGATCTGCCCCGCCAGATACAATCCCCGGATCGATTTCACCTCCAGGGTATGGCTCCATTCCCGCGGATCGATCGCATCGTATTCAATAGCGTAGCCTGGTCGGATCATCTCCGCATGTTCCAACCCCGGCACCGAGGCAACCATCGCGGCCTGAACGTCGATCGGCATGCTGGTCGACATTCCGTTGACGTAAACCTCGTTGGTATCCAGGCCCTCCGGCTCCAGGAAGATCTGGTGGCGCAGCTTATCCGGAAACTTCACCACCTTGTCTTCGATCGACGGGCAATAGCGCGGCCCCACGCCCTCGATTTGCCCGCTGTACAGGGGCGAGCGGGGGATCGCCTCCCGCAGAATTCGATGCGTCTCTTCGGTAGTGTATGCCGATGTGGCAATTGACTTGGGCCCGGTCGATCTTATCGGTCAGAAACGAAAACGGCGTCGGTTCCGGATCGCCCGGCCTGCGGCTCGAAGCGGCTCCAATCGATGGTGCGGCCGTCCAGTCGCGGCGGCGTTCCCGTTTTCAGACGGGTCCACTGCAAGCCCAGCAGTGCGCAACTGATCCCCAAGAAGCTGCGAAGGCGCCTCGCCATTCCGCCCGCAGCTGTACTGCATCTCGCCCACATGCGCCAAGCCGTTCAAGAACGTTCCGGTCGTGACAATAATCGTCTCGGCGGCGATGCTGCGGCCGTCCCGCAGCCGCACCCCGGTGACCCGCCGCTCGGCGCTCTCCGCGATCTCCAGCGCCGCCACTTCCGCCTGCTTGATGCGCAGGTTCGGCTCGCGCTCCAGCACCTCCCGCATGCGCACCCGGTACATCTTCTTGTCGCATTGCGCGCGCGGCGACCACACCGCCGGACCGCGGCTGGTGTTGAGCAGCCGGAACTGAATGCCCACCGCATCCGCGACCTCGCCCATGACTCCGCCGAGCGCGTCGATCTCGCGCACCAGGTGCCCCTTGGCAATGCCGCCGATGGCGGGGTTGCAGGACATCTGCGCGATCAGGTCCAGATTCATGGTCACCATGGCGGTCCGCAGCCCCATCCGGGCGCATGCCCGCGCTGCTTCGCATCCCGCGTGCCCCGCGCCGATCACCACCACGTCGTACTTCTCGTGCATTGTTATCATTGTATCGGCTATGAAGGTCTTGATTATTGGCGGCGGCGGACGCGAGCACGCCTTGGCGTGGCGGATCGCGCAAAGCCCCGACGTGGAGCGCGTCTTTGCCGCACCCGGAAATCCGGGCATCGCGCAGGTGGCGGCCTGTCTTCCCGCGGGCGACGGTTCGCCGGACGCATACCTGAGAATCGCCGAATCGCTGGAAGCCGATCTCGACCGTGGTGGGTCCCGAAGCGCCGCTCGTGGCTGGGGTGGTGGACGCGTTTCGCGCCCGCGGCCGCGCGATCTTCGGTCCCACCGCCGCGGCCGCGCGCCTCGAGGGCAGTAAGGTATTCGCAAAGAACTTTCTGCAACAAAGCAATATCCCCACCGCCGCCTTTGTGGCCGCTCCGGACGCCGCGGAAGCGCGCCGCGCTCTCGATCGCTTCGCCTACCCCGTGGTGATCAAAGCAGACGGCCTCGCCGCAGGCAAAGGCGTGGTCGTGGCCGAAGATCGCGCCACCGCGGAAGCCGCCCTGGCATCCCTCAAACCGCCTTTCGTGATCGAAGAGTTCCTGGCCGGAGAAGAGGTCAGCTACATCGTGCTAAGCGACGGCCGGAACGTGGTCCCGCTAGAACCAACCCAGGATCATAAAGCGGTCTTCGATGGCGACGCCGGCCCTAATACCGGCGGCATGGGCGCCTACTGCGATTCGCGCATCCTTACGGCCGAAGAGAGCCGAACGATTCTGGACACTGTCATCCGCCCCACCATCGACGCCACCGGCTTCACCGGTTTCCTGTACGCCGGGTTGATGATGACCAGCGCCGGCCCCAAGGTACTGGAGTTCAACGTCCGCCTGGGTGACCCGGAAACTCAGCCCATCATGCACCGCATGCGGAGCGACCTGGCTCCCCTGCTCCTGGCGGCCGCCCGCGGCGCGCTGCCCGACAGGCGCATCGAATGGGAGGCCGGCCCGTCGGTTTGCCTCGTCCTGGCGTCCGCCGGCTATCCCGGCGCCTTTGCTGCCGGCAAGACCATCGATGGAATCGAGGCCGCTGAAGCCACGGGAGCCACGGTCTTCCACGCGGGCACGCGCCAAGGGTCCGCGGGACTCGAAACGGCGGGTGGCCGCGTGCTCGGTGTCACTGCTTCCGGACCCAACCTGGCTTCTGCCATCGACGGCGCTTATGCTGCCGCGCGCCTCATTCATTTCGACGGCATGCACTACCGCACCGATATCGGCCGAAAAGGCTTGAAGCGCTACAATGAGAAGATTGCGGGCACGTAGCTCAGATGGATAGAGCGGTCGCCTCCTAAGCGACAGGTCGGCAGTTCGAATCTGCCCGTGCCTACCATAACTCGGAGGCGATTATGAAGCTGCCGGTCTTGGCATTTGTCACGCTGTTTCCCGCGGCGTCCCTACTTCTTAGCGGCGATATCACCTACAGCACCGACGTAGCGCCTATCCTTTATAAACACTGTGCGACCTGCCACCACCCGGATGACATCGCCCCCATGGCGCTGCTCAACTACCAGCAGACGCGCCCCTGGGCCGCCGCTATTCGCGAGGCCGTCCTGACCCGGCAAATGCCACCCTGGAAGGCCGATCCGCGCTACGGCAAATGGTCGAACGACTGGAGCCTCAGCGATCCGGAAATCGCCACCATCAAAGCCTGGGTCGATCAAGGGGCCAAGGAGGGCGACCCACACCGGTTGCCCGCGGCGCCGGTGTTCTCGACCGATTGGAGAATCGGCAAACCGGACCTGATAATCTCCATTCCTCCGCATTCTCTGACGGCCGGCGGTCCCGATGAATACGAATACTTCACCGTGCCCACCAACTTCACCGAGGACAAGTGGGTAGTTGCCGCGGAACTGCGTCCGGGCAATCGCAAGATCGTTCACCATGCGCATGTCTTCGTCGAAGCGCCGCCCAAGCCCAAACCTGCCAACGCCAAGAAGGACGAGCCGGCGGATCCCCAGGCGGCCTATGCGGGTTGGCTCCGAGTGCACGAAGGCAAACTCTCGTGGATGCGCTACGAAGCGCCCGTGATCGATGACGGCTGCATCGTCGACGACAATTCCTATTGGCCCGGCGAAAAGCCGCGCGACGAAAACTTTGGGAGCTGGGGCTTGATCAGTTCCTACCTTCCCGGACGAGGGCCGGACGTCTATCCGCCGGGAACCGCGCGCAAGATTCCAGCCGGCTCCAACCTCGGATTCCAGATCCACTACTCCAAGGCCACCAAGAAGCCGGAGATCGACGTAACCTCCGTAGGCCTCATCTTTGCCAAAGAGCCGCCCAAGCAAGTGGCCAAGCGGGTGGACCTCTCGAACTACTTCTTCCGCATTCCGGCTGGCGACCCCAACGTGGAGGTCACCGAGTGTCACACCTTCAAACAAGACATGTACCTGACCAGCCTTACGCCCCACATGCACCTGCGCGGCAAGGATGCGCGGATCGACGCGACATATCCCGATGGCCGGAAAGAGACTCTCCTTCTGGTGCCGCACTACAATTTCAATTGGCAGATCACTTACCGGATGGAGCAGCCCAAGTTTATACCAAAGGGCACGCGGCTGGCCATCGTCGCACACTTCGATAACTCGCCGAACAATCCGCTGAACCCCGATCCATCGAAAGTGGTGCGCTGGGGGGAGGCCAGCGAGATGGAAATGATGGACGGCTGGTTCGAATACCTGGACGCCCCGCCGCTAGCTGTTGTGGCTGCGGGCAGGGCCGCCAACCGGCCTTGACCCCAGCCTTGCCCTTTCGCTATGCTAGACCGTTCTACGTAAGACATCCCCACGTACGCATTTCCCCATGGAGGACGCATGAATCCGCAAGAAGTATTGGAATTCGCAAAGAATAACGACGCCAAGCAGTTTGACCTCCGCTTTACCGACATCCCCAGCCTGCAGCACCACGTCTCCTACCCCATCGGCGAGTTGACGGAAAGCAGCTTTGAAGAGGGTTTCGGCATGGACGGGTCCAGCATCCGGGGCTGGGCGGCCATCAACGAAAGCGACATGCTGCTGGTGCCGGACCCCACCACTGCGCTCATGGATCCGTTCGCTGAAACGGCCACGCTAGTGATGCTCGGCGACGTGATCGACCCCATCACCAAGCAGCACTACGAGCGCGACCCCCGCTGGATCGCCAAGAAAGCGGAAATGTACCTGAAGAACAGCGGCGCGGGCGACACCGCGTTTTTCGGCGCGGAAGCCGAGTTTTTCATTTTCGACAACATCAGTTTCGACCAGACCCAGCACTCCGGCTTTTATTTCATCGACGCCGAGGAAGGGCGCTGGAATTCGGGGCGCGAGAAGGACAACCTGGGATACCGGCCGCGGTATAAGGAAGGATATTTTCCGGTGCCGCCCACCGATCACTACCAGGATCTGCGCAGCGAGATGGTGCAAACCATGATCAAGTGCGGATTGCGCATCGAATGCCATCACCACGAAGTGGCCACCGGCGGCCAATGCGAGATCGACCAGCGCTTCGACACGCTGGTGAAATCGGCCGACAATATGATGTTGTACAAATACATCATCCGCAACACGGCCAACCAGTACGGCAAGACCGTCACCTTCATGCCGAAGCCATTGTATGCCGATAACGGCAACGGCATGCACACGCATCAGAGCATCTGGAAAGAAGGCAAACCGCTGTTCGCAGGCGACCTGTACGCCGGGTTCAGCCAGATGGGGCTGTGGTACATCGGCGGGCTGCTGAAGCACGCACGCGCGCTTTCGGCGATCATCGCGCCCACTACCAACAGTTACAAGCGCCTGGTGCCGGGCTACGAAGCGCCGGTCAATCTGGCGTACTCGCGGCGCAACCGCTCGGCGGCGTGCCGCATTCCGATGTACTCGGCCAGTCCGAAGGCCAAGCGTGTCGAGTTCCGGCCGCCGGATCCTGCGGCGAACCCGTATCTGGCATTCGCCGCGATGTTGATGGCCGGCCTCGACGGCGTCGCCAACAAAATCGATCCGGGCGAACCGCTGGACAAAGACATCTACGATCTGTCGCCGGAGGAGATGCGCAACGTGCCGTCGATGCCGGCGTCGCTCGAAGAGGCCTTGAGTTGCCTGGAAGACGATCACGGCTTCCTGATGAAGGGCGACGTGTTCACCGAAGAGTTGATCGAAACCTTCATCGACTACAAGCGCAAGAACGAAGCGGATGCCATCCGGTTGCGGCCGCATCCCTACGAGTTCGCGCTCTACTACGACGTGTAGGCCGCCGGGCATGATCGGGGGCCTACACGACGTGGCGCAGGCACTCCTGCCTGCCGCGACCGCACTCCTGCGGTCGCCTGGCGCTGGTTTCTGGCGCCAGTGCACCCCATGAAGCACCCCGTTTCAGCGTGGGCAGCCATTCTGATCCCGCTGGCTGCCCTAACCGGTGCCTCTCCGCCCGCTGAAAAGCTCACGCTCGCCGGTCTCCAACAACCCGTCGAAATCCTCCGCGACAAATGGGGCATCTCCCACATTTACGCGAAAAACGAACACGACCTCTTCTTCACGCAAGGGTATAACGTCGCCCGCGACCGGCTCTTCCAACTGGAACTGTGGCGCCGTCAGGCCACTGGCACAATGGCTGAAATCGCCGGCCGAAAAGAACTGAAACGCGACATCGGCAACCGGCTTTTCATGTACCGCGGCGACATCACCCAGGAAATGAACTGGTATCATCCGCGCGGCGCGTCCATCATCCCCGCGTTCGTCGCTGGCATCAACGCCTGGATCGCCGAAACCCGCCGGAACCAGGCTCTGCTGACTCCCGATTTCAAAATCGCCGGCATGCAACCTGGCGATTGGACTCCAGCCGTTGTCATCAGCCGATTTAACGGCCTCGCTGCCAACATCGATCAGGAACTGAATATGGCGCTCGCCATCCGCGCCATCGGCGCAGACAAGGTGAAGGACCTGGAATACTTTCAACCCTCCGACCCGGACCTCCGTATCGACCCCGCCATCGATACCGCGCTGCTTTCGAAAGGCATCCTCGAACTCTACGACGCTTTCCGTACGCCCCTCCGCTTCGGTCCCGATGCATCCACCGCCGCCGCCCTGTCCCCGCGCAGTGAAGACATCGGCAGCAACAACTGGATCGTCGGTCCCAAACTAACTTCCAGCGGTTTCCCCATGATGATGAACGATCCGCACCGCGCGCAGCAGGCGCCGTCGCTTCGTTACTGGGTTCACCTCAACGCCCCCGGCTGGGACGTCATCGGTGGCGGCGAACCTTCGCTGCCGGGCGTCTCCATCGGCCACAACGATTTCGGCGCGTGGGGGCTCACCATCTTCGGCACCGACAGCGAAGACCTCTACGTGTACGACACCAACCCCGCCAACCCCAACCAGTATCGCTATCGGGGGCAGTGGGAGACAATGAAAATCGTCCGCGAGTCCATCCCCGTGAAGGGCGAGCCGCCCGTCGCGCAAGAGCTGAAATACACGCGTCACGGTCCCGTGGTTTATGAGGACCAGGCGCACCACAAGGCTTATGCCGTCCGCGCGGCGTGGAGAGAAATCGGCGGCGCGCCTTACCTGGCCAGCCTGCGCATGGATCAAGCTCACAGTTGGGAGGAGTTCCGCGACGCCTGCGCCCTCAGCCGCATGCCCGCCGAGAACATGATCTGGGCCGACCGCGCAGGCAACATCGGCTATCAAGCCGTCGGTATCGCCCCCAAGCGCCCCAACTGGAGCGGCCTCGTTCCGGTGCCCGGCGACGGCCGTTATGAGTGGGACGGCTTTCTCGCCGGCAAAGCGCTGCCCAGCGTTTTGAATCCGGAAAAAGGCTTCTACAACACCTCCAACGAATACCAGATCCCGCGCGGCTGGCCCTATCGGGAAGCCCTGCACTACACCTGGGCCGACCCTCTCCGCGCCGAAGCCGTGTCGGAGTTTCTCAGCAACGGCCGGCGCTTCACGGTCGCCGATATGGCGGAGCTCCAAAACAGTAATCTCTCCATCCCCGCCCGCCGCATCGTGCCGCTGCTGAAGAATCTGACGCTCTCCGGCGCATCGCTCCAAGCGCAGGCGCGTCTGGCGCATTGGAATTTCGTCCTCGATCGGGATTCGGTCGCAGCCGGCATCTACGAAATGTTCCAGCGCCGTCTTTTGGAAAATGTCCGGGCGCAGGTGGTTCCGAAAGAGGCGCAGGATTTTATCGCATACCTGCCCATCACCCGCATCATCGCCTGGCTCTACGCGCCCGATGGCCGTTTCGGCGAGGATCCCATCGCGGCCCGCAACGCGCTGCTCGCCACCAGCCTCGATGAAGGAATCGCGGAACTAACCCGGCGCTTCGGCCCGGACACGGAAAAATGGAAACTCGGCGCGTACCATCACGCCACCATCATCCACCCCATCTCGCCGGCGCTGAACGCGGAGGAGCGCGCCCGGTTTGACGTCGGCAGCTTTCCGCGCGGCGGCGACGGTTTCACGGTCACCGCCACTGGCGGCAGCGACAACCAAACCGCCGGCGGCTCGTTCAAGATCATCGTCGATACCGAGAACTGGGACAACTCCATCGCCCAAAACAATCCCGGCCAGTCCGGCGACGTCAACGATCCCCACTACCGCGACCTATACGAACTTTGGGCTCGCGGCCAGTACTTCCCGATCCTATACTCCCGTCCGCATATCGAATCCGTCACCGGAAAGAAATACGAGCTCAGCCCAGCGAAATAATGAGGCCGCCGATGGCGATGAAGGCCCCGCCGATCAGCACCGCGGTGCTGGGCCTTTGATGGAAAACCACCCACGAAATGACCTGCGCCGACAGGAAGAAGAACACCACGTAGAGGCCCAGCAGGCGGCCGAAATCCCAAGGGGGTGAATTGACCGCGTAGCCGTACAGGAACAGGACCGCCGCGCCAGCCAGGAAGAAGAGCAGCCTCGGCGGCCCCGAAGTACGCAGCCCCATTCGGACAATCGCGTCTCCGCCGGCTTCGAGCAGCGCGGCCAGAACCAGCAGCAGGATGATCGTAGTTTTACTCATGAGTGCCGGGCGACCAGAAGCAGCAGCCCGAAGATAACTACCGGTATCAGGGCGAGCCCCACATAGAACAGGATTCGGCGCGTCATGGGAGTGCGCCGCTGATTCCACTCGCGCAACTCCGGACGCTCCGCCACGCCCACCTGGTCGAGATGCTGGAGGTCCCATGCGAATTCATGGGCGCTGGCGTAGCGGCTCTTGGGCTCGCGCTCCAGCGCGCGGTACACGATTTCCTGGAGCTCGGGGGAAATGCCAGGGTCGATTTCGCGCGGCGGGACCGGGTTGTTCAACAGCCGGTCGTTCATCACCAGGAAGGCGTTGTCGCCGGAAAAGGGGGTCTTGCCGGTGAGCATTTCATACAGCATGACGCCCAGTGCATACAGGTCGCTGCGCGCATCCCCGCGCTTTCCTTTCACCTGTTCGGGCGAGATGTATTCGGCGGTTCCCATCACCTGCGTCAGGTTGGTGAATGTCAGCCGCCGCGCTCCGGCCTTGGCCGCGATGCCAAAGTCGATCAGCTTCACGCGATCCTGGTCGTCCACCATAATGTTGTCGGGCTTCAGGTCGCGATGCACGATTCCATGCTTGTGAATGTACTCCAGCACCTCGCTGATCCGGAGCGCGATGCGCACCGCTCGCTCCGGCGGCAGCTTCCCCTGCTCGCTCAGGATTTCGCGGAGCAGTCGGCCGTCCACCCACTCCATCACCATGTAGAGCTGGCTGCGATCGTCGGATTCGATCACCTTCATCACACCGGGATGGTCCAGCATCCTGCCGATTTCTTCCTCGCGGTGAAAGCGATCGAAGAAAAGCGGGTCGCTCTCCATCTCCGGATGCGGAACCTTGATGGCCACCGTGCGGCCGGTGCGCGAGTCCATGGCTCGAAAGATGGATGCCATGCCGCTGCGCGCAACCAACGCGTCGATTCTGTAATGGTCGAGTTGGTCGCCGGCGCGAACGGGGTCCATGATCGGTGAAGGTGGGTCGAGTGGAAGGCCGCCTGGATAACGATATTATCACCCCCACGGGACGGACGCGCATCAAGTGGGGCGGACCTCGGGTTGGAGGGCGGGCAATTCTGCCCGCAGCCGGCTTTTAGCCGGCTTCAGCCGCCTGGAAAGGCGGCTGCGGCCAAGATTGGCCACCCTCCAATTTCAATAGCCTGCGCTGGGCTTTTTTCGACTGGAGTCCTGCCCCACAATCAACTAGCGCAGCTTGTAAGGCCGTCCGCGATACAGGCCGACGCGTTCCACGCCGCGCACCCGAATAGCCATAACGCTGATGTTATCACTCCCGTCTCTTTCGTTGGCCAGCGCGACCAGATCGCGCACAGCCAGCTCTAAGTCGCAATTCCGCGCGAGAATTCGGGCGAAGTCCGCGGTCGGGACCGCGCCGTGTAGCCCGTCGGAGCACAGCGCCAGCACGTCTCCGGCAAACACCTGGCAGTCGCCGGTTTCTACATTCACGGACAGGCTTGTTCCCAAGGAGCGCGTGAGCAGGTGCCGGGTCTGCCCGGCGGCGGAGGCGCGCGTAGAGAGTATCCCCAGACGCAACTGCTCGTTCGCCACGGTATGATCCCGCGTCAGCACGCTGGCATGGCCCTTGCGGATCAGATAACAGCGGGAATCGCCGGCATGCGCCATCACCGCGCGGTCGAACCGGAGAGCGCAAGCCACGATGGTGGTTGCCATAGGGACGCTGCCGGGCGTGCCCGTCATCCCGGCGTCCAGCACATCTGCGTTGGCGGCCTGCACCAGGCGCGTCAACAACGCGGGTAGTTGCTCTCCCGGCGGCGCTTTCCGAAAGCCGGAGATCATGCTCTCCACGGCCGTGCGGGAGGCCACCTCACCGCGCTCTTGCCCGCCCACGCCGTCAGCCAGCGCGAACAGCCACCCATGGGTACGGGCCTCAGCCGGTGTGGCGGGAACTACCGCGCCAAGATAGTCTTCGTTGTCTCGTCGCACCCGCCCGGGGTCCGAGAATTGGGCGAACTCCACATCCAGCACGGCGCGCCCTCAAGCGATCATCCACTAACCGCCCCGGAACGCGCGGCGACAAATGTCGTTTTCCCCGAGGCCTTGCCCGCGCGGATAAAGTAGATTCCGCCATAAATGGCCCACAGCAGCGCGATGCCCAACGCCAGCAGCGGCTCCATCTTTGTGCCATAACCCATAAACGGCCCTACCAGATAGAACGCCATGCAGGCCAGATTGGCCACCAGTCCAAAAACGGGAATGAACAAATGGCGGACGACGCTGAACTTCGGGTGATTGTGATACGCCACCAGGCAAATGATGCAACTGAGCCCGTAGAGCAGGAAAGTTCCGAAGTTGGAGGCCAGCGTCATAGTGAGAAAGGAATTGGGTAGCGCCGCCATGGCATCGTGTGTCGTGTATCCGAAGCTGGACCAGAAGCCCTGCGGCAGCGCCTTGATCGTCGCATCGCTAAGCGCGCCCCCGTCGCCAAACGGCATGATCACTACCACACAGCCGATCGCCGCGGAGATAGCGGCCAGGATCCAGATAGCGCGATGCGGGCTCAGATTCTTCGCATGCAGTTCGCCAAAGTATCCGTGCAGCTCTTTATCCTTCCCCATCGCATAAGTGACGCGCGCGCCCGTGTTCATGCAGGAAAGCGTCGTGCCGATCAACGCCAGGAACACCGTAAACGCCTCGCACAGCATGAAGATCCGGCCGCCTCCCGGACCGAACAGGGCCGTGCCGACGACAATCATCATATCCCCGATCGGAGCCGCGGAACCGGCGGCGCTGGGCATAGTATAACCGCTGCTCAAGAAGTAGTTAGCGGCAAAGTATTCGAATAGATAACAGAACAAGCCTTGCACCAGCAGCGAAACGATCACCGCGATGGGTATATCGCGCTTGGCGTTCTTAGCTTCGGCGCCCATCGCCGTTACCGATTCGAATCCCACCAGAATCAGAATCGCAACCGTGGCCTGAATAAATGCCCACCCCAGGTTGTGAACTCCCACCACCGAGCCAGCCGTGGCGTGTGACAGGAAGTTACCCTTATCGTCTTTCGTCGGATAGCTGACGTGATAAGGCACCGGCTTTCCCGCGGCGTCGAGTTTCGCCTTCGGGGCGCCGCTGGCGTCGCGCAGAATCGTCTCGGTGGCCTGCCCGCTGACCATGGTCTTTTCCGTCGCGAACTCATAACTGTAGGCCTCGCCGGATGTGGAATCGAACTGGTAGGCGATGCTGCCCGGCGCGTGGTTGATGCGATATCCCAGCGCCAGGACCGAGAACAGGACCAGTGCGCTGATCTGAATCACATTGATCGCGATGCTGACCGCCGTCGATCCACTGATGCCGCGATGCGCGATATAGGCCACCAGGAACGAAAAAGCCACCGCCACCACCATCATGAAAGCCGGGCCCGGATTCGATGCGCTCATGAAGTTCGGCCAAATGGTTCCCGCCAGGTAGCCGCAGAGGATTCCCATGACGCCGACCATCACGCCCGGATAAACCCAGTAGTAGACGTGCGACCCCCATCCGACGATGAACTTGGCGAGGCGCGCGTAGCGCCAGACGCTCTGGTGATTGAGGAAGGCTTGCTCCGCGAAATAATAAGAGCTGCCTGTTCCCGGATACAGCTTAGCCATCTCCGCATAACAGACGGCGGTGGCCAGACACAGCAGCAGCGCGACCACGATACCGATCCACATGGAGGGACCCGTGACGCCCGTGCCCGCCTGAGCCTGGAAGGTCAGCCACAGAAAGGCGCCCGGGGCGATCAGCGCCATCGCGTTCATTGTTAAGCCAGTTAGGCCCAAAGTGGACTTCATCCGGACTGGGGCGTTGTCTTCCATACACGTCTCCTTCCTCTTTTGCGGAATGAATCCGATGCTGGTATCATAGTCGGAACCCAACCCGTGCCGAAGCTCAAAGTTTCTATCGCATGTATAAGCAATTTATATCGCCGCTCAGTTTAGTGGGGCAGGCTCTCAGCCTGCGGCGGCCTCTCAGGCCGCCCCGCTCATGAAGCTCCTGGGCCTTCTGTTACTCGCGGCTGGATGGGCGATCGCCCTGGCGGCCGTGATCCTGCTGAAGACTTTGCCACAAAGGAGCCTGTTTGCGATCGCTGGAATCGCCGTGGAAGCGTTGGGTTTGATGCTTGTCATACGTGCCCATCAGGCTCCCGGAGGCCGCAGCGGATGACGCCTGTCTGGGTATTGTGCCTGTTTTTCATTTTGCTCGTGCCCCTGGCGCTCGCCGGGATTTCCCTCATCAATACGGGTTTGGGACGGTCGCGCAGCGCGGCCCACGCCATGCTCGCGTCGCTGTGTGTGATAGCTGTCGCGGCGATCGCCTACTCGATCTGCGGATTCGCATGGCAAGGAGTCGCCGGCGGCACTGCCCACAGTTTCCGTATCGCGGGAAAAGAATGGAGTTGGATCGCGGCGGAACCGCTGTTTCTGCGCGGGCGCCTCATAGACGGCTCGCCTGCGTCGCTGGTTATTTTGCTCCAAATGCTGAGCGCCGGCTTGGCGGCGCTGATCCCGTTAGGCAGCGGCGCCGACCGATGGCGCTTGGGCGCGGCCTGCGCGTCCGCGGCCGTGCTGGCCGGATTCACCTATCCGCTTTTTGCTCATTGGGTCTGGGGCGGTGGGTGGCTCGCCCAATTAGGAGTCAATTATGGCCTCGGTCACGGCTTTCTGGATGCCGGCGGGGCGAGTTGTATTCAGACGGTAGGTGGCCTGACGGCGCTGTCTGTCGCCTTGATCTTGGGTCCCCGGCGCGCTAAGTTCGGTGCCGATGGTCTGCCGGCCGCCATCCCCGGCCACGATGCCGTTGTCGTTGTATTTGGCTGCTTTCTGGCGTGGTTGGGATGGTTGGGCTTAAATGGCGCCGGCGCGATCCTCTTTACGGGCGCCGAACCGGGACGCGTCGTGCTGGTAGCCGCTAACACTACGTTGTCCGCAGCCGCGGGCCTGCTGGCGGCCGTCGCCACCACCAGCGTGCGCTTTGGCCGGCCGGATGCCTCACTCTGCGCCAACGGATGGGTCGGCGGACTGGTGGCCGGCAGCGCGGCGTGCGCTTTCGTCACGCCCGCAGCCGCGGTGGCCATCGGCTTAATCGCCGGAGTGCTGGTCACCATCACGATTGCGTACATTGAAATACCGCTCTCGATCGACGACCCCGGCGGCGCCATTTCGGTGCATGCCGCCGCCGGTCTATGGGGCGTGCTCGCGCTTGGCATTTTCGGGCAATTTCCGGACAATGTCTCAGGCCAGTGGCTGGCGCAGCTTGTGGGAATCGCCACACTGGTAGGTTTTGTCCTCCCGCTCACCTATTCTCTAAATTGGATATTGAATCGGGTCTACTCCCAACGGGTTGCCCCGGAAGGCGAGCGGCAGGGCATGGACCTGTATGAATTGGGCGCAGGGGCTTACCCGGAATTCATCACGCACAACGATGAGTTCACCCAACTGTAAGGCGCTTTCGAATTCCCACCTCTAAGTGGTTCTGCGTTCCTCCCGCCGCACAAGTTAATACAACCCTTATGCGGCATTCACGCATTCCTTAGGACCCCGGCGCTACTGTAGATAAGCCCGCCTCGTAGAAGAGGCGAATACAGTCAAAATGATCAACAAATTATTAGTGGCCGTGGCGCTCCCGGTGTGGATCGCATCGAATATAGTACCCGCTTATGGACAAGCTGTCGTGAGCGCCATTCACGGCGTCACTGTGCGGCCAGACGGCGTTGCCTTGCCGGAAACTCAAGTAGTGATACACAACCAGAGCGACAACAGCGACTGGACTGTAGTCAGCGGCGAAAACGGAGCGTTCGTGGCCGCGAATCTGAAGCCGGGCCAGTACCAACTGATCGCCAGCAAGGAAGGCTTCTTCACGTCATCGGCCGTGGTACGGTTGCGGGGCCACGAGAACCTGCAAGTGGAGCTGGCTCTCTCCGCCAGACAGCCGGCCGGATCGGCCCCGCCCGTGCAGGCGGGTGCGGTTCCAACGGCGCGCGCAGCGATGACCCTTGACGAACGTTTCGAAGCGATGCAAAAGCGCATCGAGCAGCTCGAAGCGGAGTTGCGCCAGATGAAGGCCCAAGCAGCCGCGCCCGTGGTTGCCGCGCAGCCGGCGTCAGCTACTCAAACCGTTGCCGCAGCACCGCCGCCGGCTGCGAAGCCCGCGGATCTGCCCCTGTACGCCTCCCTGGGGACCCCATCCTTGGGTTCCCTTTCCACGCGGCCCGCACCCCCGGATGGCCCTCTGTCGGCGGTTCCCGCTGTGCAGGAAGCGCCAGCCACTCCGCAGACCGCTCCCGCCGCTCCGGCGGTGGATAACGCCACGCCGTTTGCGGACAATGACTGGACCTGGTTGAACGGCAATCCACGCAACAAGGATGTGGCCTTCGACTCAAAGTTCTTCACGCCGGAAATCCGTGCCGACATCACCTACACCTACGACTTCAACCGGCCGATGGACGACTCCATGGGCGGCTCGAGTGAACTGTTTCGTTCCAATGAAATCCAGTTGGAACAGCTCGGCATCGGAGGCGATTTTCACTATGACAATGTTCGCGCCCGTTTTATGACGCAGTTCGGCGAGTATTCCACGGCGACTATCCGGAACGATGGCAGCTATTCAAAAGGGCAGTGGGACCTCGCCGATGCCGATCGCTATTTGTCGGAAGCGTACGGCGGCTACCACCTGAACGTGTGGCACGGCATCAATTTCGACGCCGGAATCTTCATGTCCTACGTCGGCTTGTTCAGCTATTACAACTTCGATAACTGGGCCTACCAGCCCTCGTACGTTTCCTCCAACACGCCCTGGTTTTTCCAGGGAATCCGCATCCAGATGTTCCCGACGCATCACCTGAAGATTGAGCCCTGGATCATCAATGGATGGCAGTCGTACGCCTCGGCTAACTCCAGGAAGGGTCTCGGCGGGCAGATCAAGTGGACTCCGAAGCCGTGGCTGAACATTATCTCCAACAATTACGGTCTCGGCCACGACGACCTCTATATCCCGAACCGCGGGCGCATCCACACTGACAATAGCATCGAGATTAAGTATTACGACAAACCGGGAAAGCCGATCGACAGGATGGCGTTTTCCCTCACCGGCGATCTGGGCTGCGAATTTGGCGGCGGCGTGAGTTGCCACGGCGACACCGCGGGCGGTCCCAAACAGAGCTTTATCGGCTTCATGCTCTACGACCGCTATTGGTTCCTCCATGATCTGTGGGGCTTCACGCTCGGCGGCGGAATGATTAATAATCCAGGACGCTATCTGGTGCTCCTGCCGCCCATCAACGGAGAGACCGCCTCTTCCGCCGCGATCAACTCGCCTTACTTTACGGAGAACCCCGGCGACCAGTTCAAAGCCTGGGATGTTTCGGGGACGCTCGATTACATGCCCAAGCAGTGGTTCACCTTGCGCTTTGAGGGCGATTTCCGTCACGCGAGTGTGCCCTATTGGTCCGGTGCGGGAGGAATTACACCACCCGCGCCAGGAGGGCTTGAGCCCGGCACCAACAACGGCTTTCCGACTGAGTACGCTTGCATGAACGGCAACCCGTCGGTGACCGCCGGAGGTTGCGCCACGCAGGGCGGGCTGTGGAACCCGGATCTGCGCAAGCGGGAGTGGCTCATCGACATAGACCTTATGGTGAAATTCTAGGTCGCGCGGCGCCTCCCGAACATTCATCGCACTCTTAGTCGTATGGAGCTATGCTGGCGACCGCAGTCGCCCGTACGGGTCACTAAAACCAGCGCGCGAAGCATCCGAGCTATTTACGCGGCGCCACGTAGACGATCAGTCCGAGCAGGACGGTCGGCTGCGTCTTGGCTCCGCTGCCAGGCTTGCTGGTTTCAAAGAAGGGCTGGTCGGACCGGTCGTTGCGGAACTCCAAGCGGCTCATCAACCATCCGTTCATCTTGTATTCCCCCGTCAGAGTAAACTCTTCCACATGCTGCGCGGTGCCGGTGGCAAAGCCGTTCCGGTCGTCGAAATACTCAATCCGGGAAGCGATCGCATATTTCTCCCCAATGGCGTACCGCGCTGCGGCCGCCACTCCAGCCCATACGCTCGCGCCGGGGCCGATGTTCCTATCGCGGCCGTAGTCGCCATTGATAGAATAGCTGAACTTGTCGGTCGCGTTGACCTGCACCACGGTGTCAAAAAAATTGCGTAGCCCCACGGTAGTGTGGGGCTTTTCAGGACCCACATAGTAATTGTTGGTCCAGATGACCTTCTTCCAGGCATATGCGCCGTTAAGTCCGACCGTCTTCCCACTGTTAAGTGGTTCTATGTTGCTCCAGCCATTGACGACCTGGACGCCCGCGGTGAAGTGGGTGCCTATCGGCATGCCAGCGCGAACGCCGAAGTGATAGTAAGGAATGGCCCACACGAAGAGCAACGACCGCGAGTAGTTCCAGTTCTGGTTTGTCTCAATGACTTCTGCTCCGGCTGAAGTAACAAACTGTCCGGCGTCGATTTCCAGGCCGTGCCAGGACTTAGGCTTTAGGTCGATATACGCCTGCTCGAAGTATTTCCAGGCGTTCGGATCCCTGTCGGCTGCGTGAATGACGTCCATTGTCTCCCCGAAGCCTACGTCCAGGTGGAATCCCAACGGAGCGGGCGCATGGTCAATGGTAATCTTGCCGATGTTGACGTGAGCCGTATCGGCGCGGAGGGCGAAGTTCTGGAGGCCGTTGAATCCGGACGCCGGATCGTTGTAGTTCCAGTCGACATAGCCGTCGAACAGAAAACTGAAGTCAGTGCCCCATTGCGTCAGGAGCGCCTTCGGCGTGACTGGCGCCGAAGGTGTGACGGACGCGGGGTCCGGTGGCGCTGTCGCAGCGGGGGCCGTTGGGGGAGCCTCTTGACCAGAAGCCAGTGTGCCTGACAGAAGACATGCCAAGCTCACGCACCGAAAAACGGAGCTATTCATTCGTCTCTTTGTTGCGGACGATTTCTAGAGCGGCGATATGTGACCTAGGCTGAGTCTAGCCACATAAATAAGTTATAGCAAATAGAAAATTTCAATCAGCCTCATCGAAATGTTGACTCCGCGCGCCAAACGGGCATGGGGCTCGACTATAAACTTGTCCGTAGAGGGTGATCCGCATGGCGCAACTCAGCCGCCGGCTTGTTATGTTGGTAGGTCGTGGGTGAACAAACTTCCGGTGTCATCATCCAAATCAGCGTGTCGTCCGGCGGCATTCCCAAGCGCGCCATCCCGGCGGGCATCATCACTCCGTTGGGTCTCGAGGGGGATGCCTGCGCGCACCCGGAAATCCACGGCGGCCTCCGCCAGGCAGTGCTCCTCATCGCCGCCGAAACTATCGACGAATTGAGAGCGCGCGGATATCCGGTTTATTACGGCGCGCTGGGTGAGAACCTGACGACCCGCGGGTTGGACCGCCGTCAATTGCGCCTCGGCCATCAGCTTCGCGCTGGCACGGCGGTGCTCGAGATCACCAAGGTCCGCGGCCCGTGCACGGCGTTGGATGTCTACGGTCCGGCCATCAAGCAGGAGATTTACGACCTCGCGGTGAACGCCGGCGACGTAACTTCACCGCGCTGGGGAATGAGCGGCTTTTATGCGCGCGTCGTCCAGCCGGGTCCCGTGCACCCGAACGACCCGATCGCGATCCTTTCGGCGCTCTGTTGAAAATGGCCATTTATTATGGGCATACTAAGCCGGTGGAAGTCGACATTGCGGATGCCAGAAATCGCCTGACTCAGCTTGTGCGCGCGGTTGAGGAAGGCGAATCCATAGTCATAACGCGCAACGGAAAGCCCGTCGCGCAACTTGTTCCGCCGCCGTCCAAGCGGCGTTAAGGTGCGCTTTGGGAGCATGCGGGACCGCATTAAGCTCTTGCCGGGATGGGACGCCCCGGTGGATCTCGATCGCTTCCTTGCGGGCGAAATCTGAACGGCTACGGCTCACGGCGGCGAAATTCCGGCTTGGCAGCCGTCCAGCAGGATACTTTAATAATCCGGTGACCGCCATCCCCCGGCAGCTATAATCTGTGTGGGGGACCCGTCCGGCTGATTTGATGCAGCGCTTGCTGGAAGCGGTTGAATTTCGCAATCCATCCCGCGCGCGCGATGATATCGCGCGCCTGGGCGGCGGCATTCCCGAACGCATCATGGCGCGGATTCAGTCGCTGCTGGCTTCCGTCCCCGACCCCGACGAAGCCCTGCACTTCCTGGAGCGGCTGCGTCAGGATTGCCCCGCCGCCTTCAACCGCATCACCAGTTCTCCCGCCGTGCTGCGTTCCCTGATCACCACATTTTCATACAGCAGGTTCCTGTCCGAGGCCGTGCTGCAGCACCCCGAATGGCTGTTGCAGGCGGCCGACCCGGGTAATCTGCATCGCATGCTGTCCGACGAGGAATTTGCGGAACGCTTGCGGCAGTTCCGTGCCGCCGAAGGCCCCGGCCAGGCGCCGCCGGTGACCCTGGCGCGCTTCCGCCGGCGCCAGTCGCTGCGCATTCTCCTGCGCGACGTGCTGGGACTCGCCGCGCTCGCGGACATCACCGGCGAGTTGTCCAATCTGGCCGACGCCATCCTGGATTTCGCCTATCGCCAGGTTCGTGCGCCACTGGAGGCGCGATATGGCGAGCCGCAATATGAGGCGCCGGACGGCCAGCGCCGCGCCTGCGGCTTCGCCGTGATCGCACTGGGCAAGCTCGGCGGCCAGGAGCTCAACTACAGTTCGGATGTCGATCTGATGTTCGTGTATTCGGCCAACGGCGACACGCCCGGCCCCGGCGCCATTACCAACAAGGAGTTCTTCAAAAAGGTAGCCAATCAGTACACGGAGCTGCTCTCCACCTACACCGCGGATGGCTCGTGCTACCGCGTGGATCTGCGCTTGCGCCCCGATGGCCGTCTGGGCGAGGTTTGTATCTCGCTCGATGGCGCCAAACAGTATTACCGCGAGCGCGCGCGCGACTGGGAAAAGCAGATGCTGATCAAAGCCCGGGTGTGCGCCGGCGACCTGGCCCTCGGCCGCGAGCTGTTGGAATTCGTCGAGCCGCTGATCTACTCGACCACCCTGGACTTCCGCGCCGTGGAAGCGGTCTCGGAAGCGCGCGAACGCATCGGCGAGAAACTGGCCGCCAAACGCGCGCGCGCCGGTTTGGATATCAAACTGGCGCCCGGAGGCATTCGCGATATCGAGTTCCTGGTGCAATGCCTGCAGCGTCTGCACGGCGGCCGTGAGACTTGGGTCAGGCATGGCGGCACGCTATTTGCGCTTTCCCGCGTGTACGACAAGAACCTGCTTTCCGCCAGCGAGTACGCGCGTCTGGCTTCCGCCTACGAGTTCCTGCGCCACATCGAGCACCGCCTCCAGTTCTACGACGACCGCCAAACCCACACCTTGCCCACCAACCCGGAAGAGCTGGAGTTGCTGGCCCGTAAGATGCCGGCCGAATCCGGCGAGCCGCTCACCGCGGAATCGCTCGAGGTGCGCCTGGAGGAGCATCTGGGCAACGTGCAGGAAATGTATGCCCGTGTCATGCAGGCGCGCAAGCCCATGTATTACATTCCGCTCGATGGCGATACCGACCATCGCTGGCAGCCGCTCGAGCTGGACCTCCCGCCGTCCGCGCCGAGCAACTTCGCGCGCTATCTGGAGCGGCGCGCGCCGCAACTGGCTGCCGTGCTGGCGCATGCGAAACTGAATCGCGGCCGGGAGCGCTTCGAGATCTTTCTGGAGAAGATCTCCGAAGATTCCGAGTGGCTCGCGCACCTGGAAGCGGATTCCGCGCTGGTGGAGCGTGTGGCGGATATCTTCGAGCACAGCCAGTATTTCGGCGACCAGCTTCTCCGCCATCCGGAGATGCTCGCCGGCCTGGATTCGGCCGGTGCGCCGCGGGACGAAGCCGCCCGGGAAGAGATCGGCGATGGCGCCGCGCTGCGCAGCTATTTCCGCCGGCACATGTTTCGCATCCAGAGCGACAGCCTCCTGGGCCCCGCCCCCATCTTCGAAACCCTGGAGCGCACCTCCGATCTGGCCGACGCGGTGATCCGGGCGGCGTACGGCATCGCGCTCGCCGAAGCGCCCGCCCCGGCCAATCCGCACTACGCGCCCGCGCGGCAGATGATGGTGGTCTCCCTTGGACGGCTCGGCATGCGCGAATTCGATCTGGCTTCCGACGCCGATCTGATTTTCGTCATCCCCGACGAGGATGCCGCCGAGCAGGCCTTCTGGACCGGTGTGGCGGAGCGCATGATCAACGTCATCAGCGCGTACACCGGCGATGGCATCATGTTCACCGTGGATACGCGCCTGCGTCCGGATGGCCGCGAGGGCGCGCTGGTGCAACCCGCGGGGACCTACCGCGAGTACTTCGCGAAACACGCGGAGGCTTGGGAGGGAATCGCGTACATGAAGTCGCGCGCCGTGGCCGGAAACCTCGAGCGCGCCACCGAATTCCTGCATCAGATGCAGGAGATCGACTGGCGGCGCTACGGACAAAGCGGCCGCTCGCGCGCGGAGCTGAAGCAGATGCGCGCGCGCCTGGAGAAAGAGCAGGCCTCCCGCAATCCGCTGAAAGCGGCCGTCGGCGGCTTCTACGATATCGACTTCGCCCTGATGTACCTGCGGCTGCGCGGCGCCGGGATCTTTTACAAGGTGCTGAACACGCCCGCGCGCATCGACGTCGTCGAGCAAATGGGCCACCTGGAGCGCGAGGATGCCGCCTTCTTGCGCGACGCCGCGGTGTTCTACCGCGCCATCGATCATGGTCTGCGCGTCTCGAGCGGCTACGCCGGAGGCCACCTGCCCACCTCGCCCTCACAGTCCGAGATGCTCGCGGAGCTGGTACGCCGCTGGACGCCCGATCAGTTGCACGACCAGCGGCTGGATCTGAAGCTGGGCGAGATCCGGCAGAAGACCCGGGAATTCTTCAACCGGGTGTTTGGAGCCTGAGGTATCCTCAAGTCGTGGGGCGGACCCCCGGTCCGCGCGGGTCCCCCTGGACCCGCTCTTTGCTTGAATACCATCATGACTCATCCCCGCCTCCGCCGCGCCCTCCAACTCATCGCGTCTCCCGCCATCGTGGCGCTCGTCATCGCATTCTACTTCCGCCTCGTTTCGGTCAATAACACCACCGTAGCCTTAACGCTGCTGCTCGTCATCTTCGGGATTTCGGCTGCCTGGGGGCTGCTCGAAGCCACCATCGCTTCGCTCGCCGCCGTGCTCGGGTTCAACTACTACTTCCTTCCACCCGTCGGATCGTTCGAGGTGCAGGACCCGCAGAATTGGGTGACGCTCATCGCTTTCCTGGTCACTTCCGTGATGGCCAACCAACTCTCGGCGCGGGCCAAGCGGCGCACCCGGGAGGCTGTGGAACGCCGCCGCGAAGTCGAGGGGCTGTACGCCCTAAGCCAGAGCCTGCTGCTCAGCGGCAGCGCCCGCACCGCCAGCCAGGATCTGGTCAGCCGGGTGGTGCGCATCCTGGGTGTGACCACCGCCGCCTTCCACGCTAAGTTGACTCACGAAACCTTCCGCTGGGGGCCGGACGATCCCCTGATTTCGGACGAGCAATTGCAAACCGACCGGGACGAAGCCGTCATCGATCCGGCGCGCGGCTTCGCCATCGTGCCCGTCCGCCTGGGTGGCTTGGCGCTGGGCAATCTGGGGTTGGCTGGCCCCTTGCCCTCCGAAGCGGTGCTGAATGCGGTCGCCTACCTGGTGGCCATTGGGATCGAACGCGCGCGCACGCTCGAGGAAGCCAGCCGGGCCGAAGCGGCGCGCCAGAGCGAGGTGCTCAAATCCGCGCTGCTGGACGCCCTGGCGCACGATTTCAAGACTCCCCTCACCTCCATCAAGGCCGCTGTGACCAGCCTGCTCGGCCAACCCCGCCCCGATACGGAGCGCGAGTTGATGACCATCATCGACGAAGAGGCCGACCGCCTGAACCGGCTGGTGGCCGAGGTGCTGGAGATGGTGCGCATCGAAGCGGGCAAACTGCATCTCGAAAAGCGCGCGCAGGATGTCAGCGAGATAATCGGCTCCACGCTCGCGGAGCTCAAGCCGGTCCTCCAAGACCGGCCTGTGGACGTCCGCCTACAGGACGCCCTGCCCGCGGCGGATGCCGATTCCGATTTCGTACAGCAGGTTTTGAAACAGCTTCTGGATAATGCCATGAAGTACTCCCCATCCGGATCGCCGCTGACCATTTCGGCGCGGGCCGGCGACGGTCGCCTGGTGCTCAGCGTGGCCGACCGCGGCAGCGGTATCGGCGAGGAGGAGCAGATCCGCATCTTCGACAAATTCTTCCGCGCCCCCGAGCATCGTTTCCGCGTGCCCGGCACCGGCATGGGCCTGGCCATCGCCAAAGGTATCGTGGAAGCGCACGGCGGCAAAATCTGGGTGACCAGCGAACCGGGGCAGGGCTCCGTCTTCAGTTTCTCGTTGCCGGTGCACCGTGGTGAAATGGTTTCGTGAGCGCTGGAAAGATTCTGGTAGTGGATGACGACCCGCAGATCCGCCGTGTGATGCGAGCCACGCTGGTCGGGCACAAATACGAAGTCATCGAGGCGCGCAACGGGGAAGATGCTCTCACCCGGATCTCCGCAGAGATGCCCGACCTGGTGCTGCTGGACATGAACATGCCCGGCCTCGACGGCTTGGAAACCTGCCAGCACCTGCGCTCCGGATCCGACGTGCCGGTCATCATTCTTTCCGTGCGCAACAGCGAGAAGGATAAGGTAGCCGCGCTCGACGCGGGCGCCGACGATTACATCACCAAGCCTTTTGGCATGGAAGAACTGCTGGCGCGCATCCGTGCGGCGCTGCGCCGCGCGCCCACCTCGCCCGAAAACGGCCCGCACTCGGTGGCCACCTCGGACCTTGAAATCGACTTCGATACGCGCCGCATCCACGTCAAGGGAAAAGAGACCCGCCTCACGCCCAAAGAATTCGACCTGCTGCGCTATCTGGTTTCGCAAGCCGGCAAGCCCGTGCCGCACCGTGAGTTGCTGCAAGCCGTCTGGGGCCCCGATTATGGAGATGAGCCGGAGTATCTGCGCGTCTTCATCAACCAGTTGCGCAAGAAGATCGAACCAAACCCCGCCAAGCCGAAGTACATCCTCACGGAGCCGTGGGTGGGCTACCGGTTCGCCGCGACATAACCCGCCACGGCGGCTTCCAGCGCGCCGTACGGGTCCGTGGTCCAGACACCTTCGAAATCGACGTAGTAGCAAACCACCGAAACTTCCGGCACGGATTCCCGCAGGCACGCCGCCGCCAGGCGCAGCTCGTCCCGATGGTGGCGCGCCTCCACCTGCGCATCCCCGCCGAACGCGCCCAGCCCGCCGTAAGCGCCGCAATCGGAATGCACCATCAGCAGCACGCGATCGGTCGCGTGCAGCCGCACGGATTTGCGGATTTGCGACAGCACAACTTCGCGCTCCCCTTCCGGTTCCGGAGTCGCCAGGCATTTGGCGCCGCCCGCGACGCGAATGTGATCGGGGTGTTCGATGCCGTTGCGCTTCAGGAGTTTCCGTAACACCAGCTCAAAGCGTTGGTCGAAGCACCAGACTACTGCGGCGTCGCAACGATAATGCGCCCGCGGCGAATCGAAGTGAAAAATCTTTGGCATGCCCGCTCCTTCAATTAAGATAACGGATATCCGATGAGCTTCGTTCGCATCGTCGATCTCAGCCAGCCGGTCGATGCCGGCACGCCCGTCTTTCCTGGCGACGGCCCGGTACGCGTCACCGTTCTCGACCAGGGTGCCGTGAACCTGAGCCGCATCGATCTCAGCCTCCACACCGGCACCCACATGGACGCGCCGTTTCACTTTTTCAGCGGCGCGGAAACCATCGACCAGGTGCCGCTCGAGCGCTGCATGGGACCCGCGCGGCTCATCGATCTCCGGGGCCTCGCCGCCGAGACCGGGATCCGCCGCGAGCACCTTGTCACCTGCCCTGAGCCGCTGCTCCGCGCCCACGCAGCCATCCTGCATACGGGCTGGTCAAAGCAGTGGGGCGCGCCGCGCTACTTCACCGACCATCCGTGTTTGACCGCCGATGCCGCGCAGTACCTGGTGGATTGCGGCGTCCAACTCGTGGGCGTGGACATGCCCTCCGTCGATCGCGCGCCCTATCCCGCCCATCAAATTCTGCTGCGCGCCGGCGTGCCGGTCGTGGAGAACCTGACCAACCTGGACGCGATCGGCGCCGGTCCATTCCGGATCGTCGTGCTGCCGCTCAAACTGGCCGGACGCGATGGCTCACCGGTGCGCGCCGTCGCCATCGTGCCTATTCGCAAATCAAATTAATCTGGCCGATCCCGCCATTCACGCTCACATGGATGGTCGCGTCGGCTTCCCCGGATGGCTCGTTCACCCAACGATCGCCGCGCTTCTCAAGCCCGCGCGCCGAGATATCCCCGATGCCGCCGTGCGCTTCGATATCCAGCCGCGCGCGCTTCGGCAACCGGACGGTGGCCTCGCCTACGCCGCCGTGTATTCGCACATCGATATCGCCGTGCGGATGGCCGGTCAAATCCACCTTCATCTCGCCTGCGCCAATTTCCACGTCCAGGCTGTGCAGGGCTGTATTGCCCAAATCCAGACGGCCCTCGCCGGCGCCCATCTTCACGCTGATATCCATGGGCACATCTTCGTTTAGCCGCAACTCCCAATGATTCTTGTCGTTGTTGCCAATGCCATGACTGCTCGGTTGCCGTACGGTGAGCGTGCCGCGCGTGCCGCTCACGTCGTATTGCACTTCTGGCTTGCCGTCGTGGGCGCGATAGCGGAAATCCGCATCCAGAAGCGGGGCCGCGCCGCCGCGCATCACCAACTCGCCCGCGCCCATGTCGACCTGCACCTGGACGGACTTGGCGCCCTTCAAATCCACTGTCCGGGAGTCTCTCTCGACGTTCCCTGAACTCTCGGTACTTACGTAGCATGCCGCCGACAGCAGCGCCAGCGTGGCCGTTCCCGTGAGCAGCGCAGTGGTTTGGAACTGGGTTCGATTCACCGATGTCCTCCAAGCAGTAACTTACGCTAACACGGGACCGGGTGTTCCTTATTTCGAGCTCAAGCGAGACGGTATGGCGCGGTGGCTACGGCGTAAGGGAGAAAACGGTACCGTAGCCTGAGGCGCCGCCCTCTTGGGTAGTGCCATAAAGCACGCCATTGCTGTCGACGGCCAGACTTCCACTGGGAGATGCGCCGTCGGTGCCGCCGGTGAAGCTATAGAGGACCGTTTCGGTCCAGGCGCCCCCTGCTGAAGCCGGTGGCGTCAAAGAGAAGATAGTGCCGCAGCCTGCGAAGGAACAGGAACCCGTTCCACCACTTAAGGTGTTCCCGAATAACTTGCCGTGGAAGCCGACGAGGCCTCCGCCGGGACCGGAGCCGTCGCCGGGGCCGGTGAAGCGATAGAGGATCGTATACTTGCCTTCCCCCGTGGATCCGGGCGGTATTAGGGAGTACACCGTACCGCAACCGTTGGTGAAAGAACTCGTGCAGAGCCCGGCTGTTGTGCCACCAAAAGTCGTGGTGCCGTAGAGCTCCCCGCCGCTGCCGATTAAGACGCCCGCCTGCGGGTTGGCGCCGTCTCCGTCGGAGCCGGTGAAATTGTGAAGTGTAGTTAGGGTCCAAGAACCGCCGGGTGTGCCTGGCGGCGTTAACGAGTATACAGTGCCGTTAGGCCCACTGGTGGCGCCACTATGTAGCGTGGTGCCGTAAAGCGCGCCGCTGGCGCCGATCGCGACGGCGTTTGGCTCGTAGCCGTCCGTTCCGGTAAAGGTGTATAGGACGGACTCCGCCCACTGCCTGCCGCCAACCGCCGGCGGGCTCAAGGAGAATATCGCCCCACCAATGCTCGAGGCGTATAGCACTCCGCCAGCGCCTACAATAGGGGAATTGATGGGGCCACTGGCCACAGGAGATCCCGGACACACGCTGAGGAGCACACTCTCCTCCCAGGAGGCGCCTGCGGATGGTGGTCTTAATTCAAACACAGTGCCGCCGCTCGCAATGCCGGCGCAATCCCCCCCAAACGCCGTGGCGCCGTGGAGCACCCCTCCGCCGCCCATAGTGACACCTTGGGGAGTCATGCCGGCAATCTGGAAGGGGAAGGCATAGACGGACTCGCTCCATGCGCCGCCCGGAGACGCCGGCGGCGCCAATGAGAAAACAGTGCCGCTTCGAAAGCAACCCCCGCCGCAATCCATTCCCCCATACATCGTGGTGCCATAAAGCACACCCCCTGGCCCAAAGACAACACCGCCGCTAGGCAGGTCTCCATCGGGGGAGCCGCTGAAGGAGTGGAGCACGGTCAGCGTGGCTGCCTGGGCCACGGAACATGCCGTGAAGATCGGCGGCGACGCTAAAACGATCTCAAGAAACGCGATGGCAGGCCAGCGGTTGGTCATAGTATTCCACTCCGATAGAGAAATTCTCCCGCAATCAACGGCGGGTGTCAAGAAAAGCATTCCACCCCGGTGTGCGACACAAAAGTCGTGCGCCGTGAAAAACTCAAAGAAAGCCGCTAGATCCCAGCGTATGTGTTATCTGCGTTCATCGGCGTTCATCTGCGGCCAATTCGGGTTTTGATGGTTCCCGCTGGGCCGGAGGAAAGGATATCTGGCCGCCGATGAACGCCGATGAACGCAGATAAAAGCAGGTGAGCATGGACAATACCAAGGGCAGTACGATCCAGTGATAAGCTATTTCGCGTGACTTGGAATATCGTGAAGACCCTGATATTCACCGTTTTCGTGCCGGGCACGGTAGCCGTTTACATCCCCTCCCGGCTGCGTGGAGCCGGCCCCGGCGCGATCTCCGCGATCGCCATGGCCGGAATCGTACCTATAGCCCTGGGTGTTGCAATCTACCTGTGGTGCGCGTGGGATTTTGCGACTTTCGGCCGCGGCACGCCGCTTCCCCTCGACGCGCCGAAGCAATTGGTAGCCCGAGGGCCCTACCGGCTTGTCCGCAATCCCATGTACGTAGGCGTACTGCTCGCGATCCTGGGCCAGGCGCTATGGTTCGGATCGATCGCGACCTTATGGTATGCGCTCGGGGTCGCCCTGCTTTTTCACTTGTTCGTGGTTTTCTACGAAGAGCCGGCGCTACGCCGGACGTTTGGAGAATCCTACGCGCGGTACACCAAAGCCGTGCCGCGCTGGCTGCCTAAACCCGGCGCAGGACCCGCGCCGGCAAAGTGACGATCGCCCACACCAATTCCAGCGCTCCGCCCACCGCGATGCCCACGATCCGAAATGGGAGCAGCAGCAGCCATATCAGCGGATACAGCACTAGCGCGACCAGCGCCAACGGCCAGCAGAATAACAACACCACGCACCACACCAGAAATGTCAGCACAGCACTTCACCGTGAAGCGCGGATTCCGCCTCCTCTACATCCTCGAATAGCGGAATGATTTCGCTGATGCGCGTGATCTCCAGGACTTCGCGCACCCGTTCGTTGGCGCTCGCCAGGAACAGTTGTCCCCCGCGGCTGGCGAGAGACTTGTGGAGTTCCACGATAAAGGCCAGGCCCGTCGAATCGATATAGGGAACAGCGCCCAAGTCGACGATCGCCTTGACGATTCCGATTTCCTCCAAGGATTTCCGCGCAGACACAAGTGCGGCGTCGGAGCCGGTTACGAACCGGCCCTGGAGGCGCAGGACACAGACGCCATCACGAACTTGAGATTCCAAACGCATACACACTCCGGCAACGAGCTCACATAAGGTAGTGCAAACGGCCATTCAATCGTTACATAGATTAGACGATGGAGCGGGTCAAAAGGTTCACCGATTCCCGCAAATTGGCCCAGTACTGCGCGCCGCGCTGGCCCGCGCGCTGTGCCAAAATAGTAGCTAAATGTCTGAAACGGCAGACGTGGTAATTATCGGCGGCGGCATCGTGGGATCGAGCGTCGCCTGGCATCTCACCCGCGCGGGGTGCCGTAACGTGCTGGTGATCGAGCGCGAAAGCCAGCAGGGTCTGGGATCCACCGGCAAGAGCATGGGTGGCGTGCGCGCGCAGTTCGCGACCGCGGTCAACATCCGCATGTCGCTCTACTCCATCCCCATCTTTGCCGCTTTTGAGGACCTCACCGGGCGTCCCTCCGAGTACAAGTCCCACGGGTACCAGTTCGTGGCCACCACGCCGGCCCATCTCGAATACCTGCGGCGTAACTTCGACCGCCAGGTCGCTCTGGGGTTGAAACAGGTCGAGATGCTGAGCCGCGAGGAGATCGTCCGCCGGGTGCCGCAACTGCGTTCCGACGATATCCTGGGTGGCAGCTTCTGCTCGACCGACGGTTTCGTCGATCCTTACAGCGTCATGAAGGGCTTCATGGCCGCCGCCGTCGAACACGGCGCCAGGTTATGGCGCAGCGTCACCGTCACCGGTATCGACGTGGATGCGCGCGGCGTCGCGGGTGTCCGCTCGAGCAACGGCAGTGTCGCGGCGCGCACGGTGGTGAACGCTGCTGGTCCCTGGGCCGCCGAAGTCGCGCGCATGGCCGGCGTGGATCTGCCCATCGTGCCCCTGCGCCGCATGCTGGTGCCCACCGAACCCTTCCCCGGCTTGCCCGATCGCCTGCCCATGGTCATTGATATGTCCACCGGCTTCCATTTCCGGCCCGAGGGACTGGGCCTGCTGATGGCCTGGAACGATCCGGATGAAACTCCCGGTTTCAAAACAGCCTTCGACCCCGCGTTTATCGAAAAAATTCTGACCCACGCCGTCAGCCGCGTGCCTTGCTTCGAAGACCTGCAGGTGAATCCGCACCGCGCCTGGGCCGGCCTGTACGCCGTTACGCCGGACCATCACGCCATCATTGGCCCCGCCCCAGGAGTGCCGGGGCTCTTCTTCGCGAATGGCTTCAGCGGCCACGGCGTCATGCATTCGCCCGCCACCGGCCGCATCACCGCCGATCTGATCCTCCACGGCGCCAGCAGCCTGCTCGACGCGCGCGACCTGTCGCTCGATCGCTTCGCCGAAGGCCGCATGCTGGAAGAGACCGCCGTGCTGTGAGCCCGTGGCGCAGACTCTTAGTCTGCCGCGCTGGCACTCTTGCCAGCGCAGGCGAGCGCAGCTCGCCTAGCCGCCGGCGGGACGCGGATATTCAACTACTTCGCGTTTGGCTGGCTCCACGATCGGATCGATCTCGGTGATGCCCTGGTCTAGCAGTTCAGTGCCGTCTTCTGTCTTCTGTCTTCTGACTCCTGACTCCTGACTCCCATATCCGCGCAATATCGAGGCGCAGCCTTGCCTGGACGGCCGCATGTTGGAAGAAACCGCCGTGCCGCGAGTGCGATAATACCCTCGCCATGCCCGATCCCAGCCCCCAACCCGATTTCTATTGCCCCACTTGCGCCAAGCCTGTCGCCGACCCGTTGGTCTGCGGCGATTGCCGCTCCGTCATCTGCCGCCAATGCGGTACCGTCTTGGAGCGCATCGACGAGTTGGGAATCGGCTGAATTCCCAACTCGCCGCACCGCGCGCGCTATGAGCCAGTGCCCGTCAGCGTAATAAACTGTGGGCTATCGCCGGCGTTATCGGTGACCATCACGTAGCCGTTGTCCGTGCCCGTGATCGTCGGACTGAACGTGACTCCGAAAGTGCAGGTCAGCCCCGGCCCCAGACTGGACGGACAAGTGTTACTCACGACGTTATAGTCCTTGGTCGCCCCAATCGACGTAATCGAAAGAGCCAGGCTGCCGGAGTTCTCCACGGTGATCGTTTTCGCCGCGCTGGTGGTTCCGTGCGTCTGGCTGCCGAAGGCCAAAGTGGTCGCGGAGAGATTCACCTCCGGCGCCACTCCGTTGCCGGCCAGCGCCAGAACGTCCGACCCGTTGGGCGTATTGTCCGTAACGGTGACGGCCCCCGTCTGATTGATGGTCGCAGTCGGCGTAAAGGTCACCGTGATCGTGCATGTGCCGTTCACTGCGATAGTAGTCGGGCTGAGCGGACACGTGCTGGTTTGCGCGAAATCGCCCGCCACCGTGCCGCTGGCCGCGATGCTGGTGATGGTCAAGGCCGCCGCGCCGGTATTTGTCAACGTCGCCGTCTGCGGCGCGCTGGCCGTGTTGATCGGCACATTCGCGAACGTCAGACTGGACGGAGTGAAAGTGACCAGTGGCGTCGTGCCTGCGGCGCCGGTACCGGTAAGCGTTACCACTTGCGGACTGCCGGCCGCGTTGTCCGCAATGCTGACACTGGCGGTACGCGTGCCGGTGGCCAACGGCTTGAAGGTCACCGAGATCGAGCAGCTGAATCCCACCGTCAGCGTGAATGGGAACGGCTGACAGGTATTAGTCTGCGCGTAGTCTCCTGGATTCGTGCCGGTGAGGGTAATGCCGGTAACGGTCATATTCGCCTCGCCCGAGTTGGTCAGGTTGATATTCTGCGCCGCGCTGGTGCTGCCCAACGCCTGGCTCGCAAAGGTGAGGGATGTGGGCATCACGGTGGCTTGCGGGGCCGCCGCCGAAACACCCGTGCCCGAGAGGGTGATGGTGCGCGGGCTGCCTGGCGCGCTGTCCGCGATCACGATCGTTCCTGTCCGTAAACCCGTCGTAGTGGGATCAAACACGATCCTGATGGTGCAATCGGAAAGCGCTCCGACGGATCCCGTACAACTGTTGGTGATGGTAAAATCGCTAGCCGGCGGCGTCACGCTGGTGATGCTCACCGAGCCATTGCTCTGGTTGTAGTAGTACAGGGTTTGCGGCTGGCTGGGGACACCCACCTCCTGCTGGTCGAACACCACGCTGGTTTCCGAGAGCGAGATCTCCGCGGTGGTTGCGATGCCCGTGCCCGTCAGCGAGACCCTCTGCGTGGGGCTGGTCGCCGTGTCCGTGATCGTTAGGGTGCCGGTCAGGGCCTTCGCCTGCAGAGGCGTGAACGCGACGCTAATGGAACAGCTTGTTGCGGGCGTCAGCACATACGTCGCTGGACACCCGTTGCTGGTGATCGAATAGTTCCCGGTTACCGTCACGCTGCTCATCGTGATATTCGCATTGCCTGTATTGTTAACCGTGACAGACTGCGTGGCGCTGGTCGTGTTGATTACTTGCGGGACGAACGCCACACTCGCCGGCGACACGGCGATCGTTTTGGTATCGGTAACGCCCGTACCGGACATGGCCACCGTAGGCGCGGCGCCCGGAGCGCTGTCGGTGATGGTCAGCGTGCCGCTGGCATGGCCCGCCGCCGTGGGCGTGAAGGTTATCGAGACGGTGCAAGTGTTGCCACTGGGACCTGGCGCTAGCGTGGAAGGGCTCACCGGGCATGAGTTGGAAACCATGAAGGCCGCGCTCGACGAGACCACACTCGAAATCGTCACCGGCGAAGTACCGGTGTTGGTGAGAGTCACGGTCTGCGGGTTCGGCTGATTCACGCTGCTTCCCACGGACTCGCTGGGAAAGACCAGCGCCTTGCGGTCGATTTCGAGCGCCTGCGTGGCTGTTACTCCGATGCCTGAAACCGTGATGTTGCGTGGACTGCCCGGAGCGTTATCGGTGATCGTGACGGTGGCCGTGCGGTTGCCCGCTGCCGCCGGCGTAAAGGTCATGCTAACGTTGCAGCTTGTGCCCGCATTCAAGGTGCTCGGCGTGAGCGGACAACTATTGGAGGGCGTGAAGTCGCCCATATCGGCGCCGCTGACGCCCACGCTGGCAATGGTCAGCGGGACGTCGCCGTTGTTGGTCAGCGTGATGTTCTCGGTGGCGCTGGCCGTGGCGACCACCTGGTTCGGGAACACCAGGCTGGTGTCTTTGACGAACGCCGAAAGCGTGGCGGTTTCACCGAAACCCGCCAGGGTCAGCGTCTGGTTAGCGGCGCTGTTGGCGACGGTGATCGTGGCCGCCCGGGTACCCGCGGCGGTCGGGTCGAACGTGACTTGAAAGCTGCAACTGGCCGACGCGGTCAGGCTGGTCCCGCAGTTATTGGAACCCGAAACGATCGTGAAATCCGTTGCCGGGACTGGATTTCCTACCGACAGACCCGTTACCGTCGCAGCGCTCGTGTTGTTAAGGGTGACGGCCTGCGCACCGCTGGTGGTGCCGATGGGAAGGATAGCGAACGCCAGCCCGGAGTCTGTCAGTTTGATCGCGGGTCCGGTCGCCACATTCTGGCCTGTGAGGTTCACAACCTGCGTGCCGGTTCCGGCGTCGTTGGTGAATGTGATGGTGCCCGTCTGCGTGCCTAATGTTCCGGTCGGAGCGAACTCGACTTGTATCGTGCAAGAGGCATAGGGCTGGATGGTGGCGATACACGGATTGTACGGCGACGAGTAGTTGCCCGCGAATACGATATTGGAAATAATCAATGGCTCGTTGCCGTTATTGGCCACGACCAGATTCTGGATAGGGCTGGTGGTGCCGGTTTGCTGCCCCTGGAACGTCATGCTGGCCGGCGCGAAGCCGATAGCCACGTTCGCCGCGGTGCCCGTGCCGGAAAGAGCCACCGTCTGGGTCCCGGCGTCGTCCGTGATGCTGAGATTGGCGGTCCTCGCGCCGGTCGCGGTGGGGGTGAACGTAACCGTGAACGTGCAAGTGCGCGTCGGCGTGATGGCTAATGGCAAGCCGCAGTTGGTCTCGGAGAAGTCGCCGGGGTTGGTCCCGGTGAACGTGGCGCTGTCCAGATTGATCGGAACGTTTCCGGTATTGGTGATAACCGTGTTCTGCGTGACACTGGCTTCCCCCTGCGGCTGATTGCTGAAACTAAGGGTTGCCGGAGACACGGTCACGGTGACGGCGGGGGTCAGCCCATTACCCGAAAGAGTGACCGTTTGCGGGCTGCCGGTGGCGCTGTTGGTGAGCACGATCGAGCCGGTCCGCGCGCCGGTGGCCGTGGGAGTGAACACCACGCTGATGTTGCAGGTAGCCGGAGGCGTCCGGAACGACAGGGTGGTGCAACCGTTGCTGGTGATGCGGAAATCGCCGCTTTCCACCACCCGGTCGAACGTCACCACCTCGTTCCCGGTATTGGTCACCACCACCGTCAGCGCCCTCGCGGTAGTCTGGCCCACCGCCTGATCGGCGAAGACCAGCGAACTCGGCGTGACCGTGATGGTCTGGGCCGCTGTCACTCCGGTTCCCGTCAACGTGAACGTGTGCGGGCTGGCTGCGGTGCTGTCCGTAATGGTTACCGTTCCGGTGCGCGTCCCGCTCGCGGTCGGCGTGAAGCTGACCCGCGTTCCGCAGATAGCCCCCGGATTTAAGTTCTGCACACAACCGGTCTCCAGATAATCGCCGCTGGCCGCGACGCTGAAAATTGTGACCGGCACGTTGCCTGTATTCGCAACGTAAAGGGACTGGCTCGGGCTGGTGACACCTATCGTTTGCGGATTGTAGGCCAGCCCCGAGGCTTCCAGCGTCAGCGCGGCGCTGCCCGCGGCGCCCGTGCCGGCGAGGTTCACGGTGGTATTAGGACTGGTATTATTGGCGGTCGATACGAACATGCTGCCGGTGCGCTGCCCTTCCTGGGTCGGCAGGAAGGACACGCTGGCGGTGCAACTGGCGTTTGACGCGAGCGTGGTTGCGCAGGTACTCGTCTCGGCAAAATCTCCCGACATGTTGAAGGCGGGGTTGTTGAAAGTCAAGGTCTGGTTGCCGGCATTCGACACCACCACGTTTTGCGACGCGGCCGCCGAGCCCACACTCTCGCTGGCGAACGTCAAACTCAAAGGCGTCAGGTTCATATAAGCGCCATTTGCGCCCGTGCCCGTCAGAGTGACCATGGTCGTGCCGTTGACCGTAATGGTGCCCGTCCGCGGATTGGTGACGCTGGTGGGCGTGAACACCACGGAAATGGTGCACTCTTCGCCGCCGGCCACACTGGTGCCGCAAGTATTGGTTTGCGCATAATCGCCGGTGGCGGCAATGCTCGATATAGCCAGAGCGGTGCTTCCCATATTGCGCAAAGTGGCGGTCTGCGAGGTGCCGGGTACGCCAATCGTCTCGGTGGAGAAAGTCAGGGTCGCCGGATAGGTCAAAGGCAGAGATCCGGCCGCGGCGTTGATGCGGGCGGAGAAAACGCTGCGCACCGGCGTGGTGGTCAGGGTTACCGGGAAGTCGCTCGAAGAGGTTGCCCCGGCGACAATCGTGTCGCCCGTGGATACCACGCCGATCCCGGGAAGATGCAGTGACGCGCTCTCGTAGCCCGAGCCGTCCAGATAGGTCGAGTAAGTGGCGGCTGAGCCGTTACCCGCCAGTTCCATCACAAAAATAGTCGGAGAGGTCCCGCCCGAGGTGGCGTTGTAGCTCTGTACGGCGTTGACCGCCGGAAAATCCGCAGCCGTGACATATCCGCTTATGTAAGCGCTGCAGGCGGAAACGCACGCCGGCGGCAAGGCAATACTTTCCGGCAGGACTTCCGTGTAGCTCACGGCGGAGGAGGGTCCAGCCAGGAAAGTAGAGTAGATGAGAGAAGTGCCCGTGGCGTTCAGTTCGGCCGCGAACGCGCCTGGGTAAAGGGTCTGATACGCGCCGGTCGTGGTCGGAAAGTCCGATACCGAAGCAGTGCTGGTCAGGTAAACGTCGCCGGATGTATCCAGCGCGAGGCTGCCGTTGGGCTGGCTTTGGTAGGGGCCGGGCCCCACATTGGCGGAATACGTCAGCGCGGTCGCGGTGGAGTTCAGTTTCGTCACAAAGATATCCGGGCTACTCAACGCGATTCCCACGCCGTCGTACTGGTAGGCGCCCGCCGTTACGGGGTAATCCGTTCCGCCGATTCCCATCACGTAAGCGTTATTAGACGAGTCTACGGCCAGCGCCATGAGCGTGGTCTGGGTGGCCGGGCCGCTGAGATAGGTCGAGTACACCAGCGATGCGCTCCCCGATAGTGTCGGATTGAACTTGGCCACGAACCCGGGCTGGCCGCTCGTGCCCGGCGTGGTCTGAAATGCGCCGGTCGTGGTCGGAAAGGTGGTGGAGTTGGTGTACCCGGCTATGTACGCATTCCCGGCCGAGTCGGCCGCAACGCCGTAAGCATAATCGGCCGCGTTGGTTGTTCCCGCCAGATAGCTGCAGTAGGTCACGACAAAACTGGAGTTGAAAACGGCCACGAAGGCGTGACTTCCGGAGGTTACCGAACCGATGTACGCGCCGGCGGTAGTCGGCAGGCCCGTTCCGGAGTAACCCGCGATATAAACACTGCCTCCGGGCCCTAAGGCGATGGCCTGCACACCAAAGCTGTAGGATGTGACCCCCAGCGTCTGGCGCAATAATACGCTGGTCCCATTCGGGCTGACCTTCTCCAGCAGAATCAGTCCGCCGCTCCGGCCTACGATGTATGCATTGCCGGAACTGTCGGCCGTCGCCGCCATAGCGACATCGCCGCTGTTTCCGACAAAGGTGGAATAATTGAGCACCGGATCGATAATCAGGGGCCTGGAATGATCGTACGCGCCCACCTGGAAGCCGACGCGGTTGCCGTCGAGTGTGTAGCCGCCGGCAACCATGCGCCGCGAGCCATTGGGCTCGGGTTGATAGATCACGGGAGCGTCCAGCCGCATTTCCCCTTGCGGCGCGCGGGCCAGCAACTCACCGCCCGCGCCGATCGCCACTTGGGACGTGCCTTCCACGGCAAACGCGATGCCGTCCGGATCGTGGCCCGCTGCGACCGTGAAGTCGTATTCCAGCCTGCCGCGATTGTCGTAGTAGGTCAGATCCACGCCAGGGTAGACCTGACGGTACATCACCGTTGAGGGGCCGGGACGGGAAGCGTCGGGATTTTGATTGGCTCCCAGCATTTTGAGGCTAAGCGCACTCCCGCCGTTCGATTCCGGAAGGGCTAGGCCGTCCTTCCGCAGCACCAAGTCATAACCCGCGCCGCGGACAGTGAACTGATCGGCGCCGGCTTCGAACTTCAACGGCGCGACGGCCTCGCGCTCCTGCGCCCATCCGCAAATAGAACCAAACGTCAGCAGCAACCCGGCTGCAAATCTAGCGCTCACCCTCTGTATCCCCATAAAATCCCCTCGATTCGAATGGCTGGGCCCGGTCGGGCCGCAGCAAGTGTACCACTGTGCTCACCGGTTAGTGACGGTTCTTTCAACGGCGTTTCCCGTTAGTTTCCGCACCATTCGGATTTTGGTGTGTTTAAGTACCTTCGCTGGCGGGAGAATCCCCGATTTGGCAGGATGATCGCGATTACTTCTCGACGATCGGAATCTCGAAGTACAGCAACTCGCGTCCGGACTCCGCCTCGCGTAGCCCGCTCAGGTACAGGCTCGCGCGCCGCTGATAGCCCGTCTGGAAATAGAAGAAGCCGCTCGCCGATTGGCCCGGTGGCAGCACCTGCGCGCCGAAAGCCCGGCTCTCGATCAGCGCATTGTCCAGCGGATTCTTGTGCCCGATCACTTTCGGTGGCATCCCCGGCGGACCGGGAATTGTGTTCGGCCGCCCCGGCCCGGTCAAATACGGGACGTCCTTCGCGGGCGTAGCCTCCACCTTATCGCCGTTCGGCCCCGTCCATACCGCTTGCAGCGAATTCACCCGGATGGTCTTGCCGCTGTCATTCTGGATCACCACCAGCACCGGCATCACACCATAAGTGTAGGGATTGTGCTTGCCGAATACCGGGCGCGTGTCCTCGTCGTTGAAATACGGCAGCACCCCGATGGTAACCTTCTCGCTGGTCTGGTGCGAGGCATAGCTCGCCGCCGCGCCCGGCGTGAACTTCAGCTCGTCTTTCGCGGCCAGTAACGCCTTGTCTGGCGCGAGCGCCATCGCTATACTCGTGAGGAGAGCCAACCGTTTGAAAATAAAAGGCATCTATTTACTTTACCGCCTCCTTCAGGCGCTCGGCTTTCCCTTCGTCACGCTCTATCTTCTGGGGCGCGGCTTGCGCCGCCGCGCCTACTTCGGCTCTTTGAAGCAGCGCTGCGGATACCTGCCCGCTTCCTTTAGACAGACCGTCCCCGGCGCGATTTGGTTGCACGCCGTTTCCGTCGGCGAAGTCATTGCGGCCGTGGAACTCGTCCGGCAATTGCGCCAACCCCTGCCGCGCTCGCCTGTCTTTGTCTCCGTCTCCACGCTTGCCGGATTCCAAACCGCGAGCCAAAAGCTGCCCGAGCTCGCCCGCGTCTTCTACGCGCCATTGGATTACGTCTTCGCCGTCCGCCGCGTGCTGCGCGCGCTGCGGCCCTCGCTGGTTATCGTCATGGAAACAGAGATCTGGCCCAACCTGTTTCGCGAAACCAAGCGCACCGGCGCCGGCCTCCTGTTGATCAACGGCCGAATATCTGCCCGCGCTCTCGGCCGCTATCGCGCGCTGCGCTGGTTCTTCAGTGTCGTGCTGGCGCAAGTCGATCTACTGTTGGCGCAGAGTGAAGAAATGCGGCAGCGCTGGATCGCCATCGGCGCCGTGCCCGAGAAGGTGCGCGCCGCGGGCAATCTCAAATACGATCTCCAGGTACCCCCGGCAGCGCCGGAATCGCCCGTGCGCCGCTTCCTCGAACGGCTCCGTCCGCGCGCCGTCTGGATCGCCGCCAGCACCATGCCGCCCGCCGCAGCCGGCGATCCGGATGAAGACGACGCCGTGATTGCCGCCTTTCGCCAGGTGTGCACCCGCCAGCCTGGACTGCTCCTCCTGCTTGCTCCCCGCAAGCCCGAGCGCTTCGATGCGGCCGCCCAGGCGCTGGTGCGCGCCGGCATCCCGTTCCTCCGCCGCTCCAAGTTGACCGGCGCCGAAGAATTGCCCCTGCCCGGCGCGCTGCTCCTCGATTCCATCGGCGAGCTCGCCAGCCTGTTCCCGCTCGCGGACGTGGTGTTCATGGGTGGCACGCTGGCCTCCCGCGGCGGCCACAACATCCTGGAGCCGGCGCTGGCCGCGCGCCCCATCGTGGCGGGCCCGCACATGGAGAACTTCGCCGAGATCGCCGCTGATTTCCGCGCGGCCGGCGCCCTGGTCGAAGTGCACGATACGGCGACCCTGGCCGCCGCGGTCACCGGCATTCTCGGCGACCCCGCACGCGCCGCGGACCTTGGCGCGAAAGCGGCATCCTGCGCCCGCGCCCGCCAGGGAGCCGCGGCGCTCGCGGCCAGTCACGCGCAGGATATCTTCGCCCGCCACATCCCCCTGTACCGTCCGGCCCAGCCCGGCTTAGCCTTCCTTTGGATGCTCTCGCGGCTCTGGATTTGGGGCAGCCGGCTCGATCGCGCCCTCGCCGTCGCGCGCCGCCGTCACTTGCAGGCGCCCGTCGTCAGCGTCGGCAACATCACGGTGGGCGGCACCGGCAAGACTCCCATGGTCCTGCATCTTGCCCGCCGGCTGAACGAAGCCGGATGGAAACCCGGCATCCTCACCCGCGGGTACGGCCGCCACTCGTTCCACGCGCACCAGGTAGTAGCCGCCGGCGCCAACGTTCCCGTCAGCCAATCCGGCGACGAGCCCCAACTGTTCCTGCGCGCGGGCGTGGCCCCGGTGGGCATCGGCGCGGACCGCTGGCGTGTCGGCCAATTGCTGGAACGCGAATTCGGCGTCGACGTCGTCGTTCTGGATGACGGCTTTCAACACGCGCGCCTCGATCGCCGCATCGACATCGTGCTGGTGGATGCGCTCGATCCCTTTGGCGGCGGCTATCCCCTGCCGCTGGGCCGCTTGCGCGAGCCGCTGGACGGCTTATCACGCGCGGATATCTTCGTCGTCACGCGCAGCGAGTCCGGCCGCGTCGCCCAAGCCGCCGAGCATTTTCTGCGTCGCCGCAATCCGCGCGCGCCAGTCTTCCACGCGCGCGCGCACCCGAAGGCCTTTGTCTCCGCCGCCACCGGCGAAACCCTGCCCGCCGATGCGCTGCCCTACACCCGCGTGGCCGCCTTCTGCGGACTCGGCAACCCGGAGTATTTCTGGTGCACTCTCGCGGCGCTCGGACTGCAGCCGGCGCTGCGCATTGAATTCGAGGATCATCACGCCTACAAGCCGCGCGAGCTGCGCTACATGGGCCGCCACTTCCGCGACGAACGCATCGAGGCGGTCGTCACTACCGAGAAAGACCTGGTCAACCTCTGTGACGACCCCGCCCACCTGTTAGCGCCCGCCCCTCTTTACTGGCTGCGCATCGGGGTGCATATCGACCGCGAAGACGAATTTCTGGACGCCATCTGGCGCAGACTGCGATGACCCATCAGATCTCGCCCCCCTTGTGGGGCGGCCCAGGAGGCCGCCGCAGCGCAAGGCGCTGCCCGCCTCTGGCGTTACCACTAGCCACCAGCCACTAGCCACCAGCCACGGCGCGCGAAGCGCGCCATGTTACCCTGGAATTTCCCTATGAGTAACATCCAGATCACCCTGCCCGACGGCAGTCAACAGTCCGTCGAAGCGGGGAGCCGGCCCGTCGATATCGCCCGCTCCATCAGCCCGCGCCTGGCCGACGCCGCCATCGTCGCCAAGGTCAACGGCGAGTTATACGATCTGACTCGTCCCCTCGAAGCCGACGCCGCCATCCAGATCCTCACCGCCAAAGACCCCTCCGCCCTCACGGTCTACCGCCATTCCACCGCGCACCTGCTCGCCGCGGCCGTGCTGGAGCTGTTCCCCGAAACCAAGCTGGGCATTGGTCCGCCCATCGATAACGGCTTCTATTACGACTTCGACCGGCCCACCCCCTTCACCCCCGAAGATCTCGAAAAAATCGAGAAGCGCATGTGGGAAATCCAGGCGCGCGACCTGCCCTACGAGCGCATCATGACGCCCAAGGACGAAGGCCTGCGCAAATATGCCGACGACTGGATGAAAAAGGAACTCATCGAGGAGCGCGCCGGCGAAGTATTCAGCCAGTACACCCTCGGCCCCCACTTTATCGACTTCTGCCGCGGCCCGCACCTGCCGTCGACCTCCAAGATCAAGGCGTTCAAGCTCCTTTCCGTCGCCGGCGCATTCTGGAAAGGCAACGAGAAAAACAAGCAGCTCCAGCGCATCTACGGCACCGCCTTCTTCAGCAAGAAGGATCTCGACGAGTATCTGGCCAAGCTCGAAGAAGCCAAGAAGCGCGACCACCGCAAGCTGGGCAAAGAGCTGGACCTCTTCAGCATCCAGGAGCTCGCCGGCCCCGGCCTCATCTTCTTCCATCCCAAGGGCGGCATCGTCCGCCGCCAGATCGAAGACTGGATGCGCGACCAGTACATCAAGCGCGGCTATTCGCTGGTCTACACGCCGCACGTGATGCGCTCCGACCTGTGGAAGACCTCCGGCCACTACAATTTCTACGGCGAAAACATGTTCAAGCGCATGGAGCTGGATGACGCCGAATACCAGCTCAAGCCCATGAACTGCCCGGGCCACATCCTCATCTATCGCGACAAAATGCACAGCTATCGCGACCTGCCCGTGCGGCTCGGCGAGTTGGGCACCGTGTACCGCTACGAGCGCTCCGGCGTCATGCACGGCCTGCTGCGCGTGCGCGGCTTCACGCAGGACGATGCCCACATCTTCTGCGCGCCCGAGCAAATCGAAGACGAGATCGTCAACTGTCTCCAGTTCGCCATCGATACGCTCCAAACCTACGGTTTCGATCAATACGAAGCCGAGCTTTCCACCTGGGACAACGGCGCCAGCGGCAAGTACGACGGCTCGCCCGAGCAGTGGAATTTGGCCGAAGACGCCCTCGCCAAAGCCACCGCGCGGCTGGGCATGAAGGTGAAGACCATGCCCGACGAGGCCGCCTTCTACGGACCCAAGATCGACGTCAAACTGGTGGACGCCATCGGCCGGCTCTGGCAGCTATCGACGGTGCAGTTCGATTTCACCCTCCCGCGCCGCTTCGGCCTGGAGTACATCGCCGAAGATGGCAAGGCGCATCAGCCCCTGATGGTGCACCGCGCCCTATACGGTTCGGTCGAGCGTTTCTTCGGCATCCTTCTGGAGCATTACGCCGGTGCGTTTCCTGTTTGGCTGGCGCCGGTGCAAGCCATCGTGCTGCCCATCACCGACCGCCAGTTGGATTACGCCCGCTCGGTGCGCGACCAGTTGGATGCGGCCGGCATCCGCGTCACCGTGGACGACCGCAGCGAGAAGGTCAACCTCAAAATCCGCGAAGCGCAGTTGCAGAAGATTCCCTACATGCTGGTGGTGGGGGATCGCGAAGCGCAGAGCGGCCAGGTCGCGGTGCGCCATCGCAAGCACGGCGATCAGGGAGCCAAGCCGGTCGCCGATTGCATCGCCGAGATTCGTGCGCTAATCGACTCCAAAGCGGTTACCGAGTAACCACCCCGCCTCAATACCCGTTGTCCTCCGGCAAGTGCGGCGGAATCTGGAACAATCCCTGCGGAAGAGACGACGGCAGGAACGTATTCGGGTCCGGCGCGGTCATCCCGCCGGAGGTGAAGAAACCCGCCACCTGTTGCTGCGCCGCCAGGCCGATCAGAATCGCATCCAGGCTCGGGAAACTCACGGTAGTGCCCGAAATGCCGATAAAAAGCGCCAGGAATGAATGCGGATCCTGGGGCACCGGCAGCCCGTCCGCCAGCGCGATATCGTGCCGGTACTCCCACGTCAAAGGGTGGTCGGCGGCCTTGACCAGCCGCGTGGTCGCCATGTTCGGCATGGTAGTATCCAGCCGCGCCAGTTGGAACAGGATGTTCTTGTAGTGCACGCCCGGCAGCGTCGAAGCGTCCAGGTGCGGCGCATAATATACCGGGTCGCCCGCCGCATCCAGCCATTCATAAAGTTCGAGCGCGTTCTGGATAGCGATGGCGCCCGGCACTTCGTTGACCAGCACCGGCTGATACGGAAACACGTAGTTGTCGTTGAAGTCCGTGCCTTCGTTGAGCAGCGACGGCACGTGCTCAGCCAATATCGTCGCCGCCAGCGAATGGTACGACTGGCTCCAGCGCACGATATCCTCCACCGACCCGCCGCCCACATTCAACACCGACGTCAGCACCGACGGCTCCAGCGCCGAGAAGATCGTGCCATACATGGAACCCAGCGATTGCCCCACGTAGTAAATCTGGGTCGCGTCCAGATCCGGGTGCCCGGCGCCCGTCAAACTCACGCCGCCCTGGATGGTGCGCACCAGCTCGCCCAGATCCAGCGCCGTTTGCCGCAAACAGTCGCGCAATGCCACTTCCGGCGGGTTGGCCGCCAGGCAGGCTTCATACGGGCCGATCTGCCCGTCGCCGTTCAGGTCCACGCCGCGGCCGCCCGCGGTCAACGTGGTCACGTTGCCGGAATTGTCCGTGATGATCACCTGGCTCTGCGGTCCGAAGCCATGCCCCACCGCGTTGATGCCGATGGTGGCGAAACCGGCTTGCGACAGTACCGGCGCGATGGCCGTCGGCCCGCCCCACTGGCTGTCGCCGAAGCCATGCCCGAAAATGACCACCGGATATCCGGTGGCAGGCTCCGGCGTCTGCGGCAGAAAGACGTGGTAATAGATTTCGTTCTCCGAAGCAGGCAGCGTCACACTCTGCCCCGTGGGCGTCCAGGGGATCACCTGCTGGCTGTTGAGGAAGTTCGGCGAGGCGAACGATCCGAATCCGATCGCGCCGATGCCCTGAATCAGCGGGTTGGTGACCGGCAGCGGCACGTCGATGAACTGCGCGGGGTTGTCGCCCACCTGTTCGTGCAACACCAGCGCAGCGATGTCGGCATATTGGATCAGCGCCGGCGGCTGCACCGGCGTTGGCAGCGGCGTCACGTTCGGCAGTTGCGCCCAGGCCTGCTCCATCCAGTTGGTCACGTTCATGGTGGTGAACACGGAGGCTCCCACAATGTTGGCCGGGGCGAGCTGCGCGGCCACCATGTTCACCGCTTGCGACACTTCGGCGCAATAACTGGTTTGCGGCAGCGCGCCCGGCTGCACGCAAGCCGTATATCCCGGGTCCGGTCCCACAGGATCGCCCGCCATGTCGCGGATCACGTCCGTCACCACAATGGCGTACTGCCGATGCTGGTCCAAATCGCCATCCGGTTTGCCGTACAGCGTATTGGTAGTGGGATCGTAAATCATCTGCGTGGCATACAGCATCTGGCCGGTCACATTAACGCCGTGCTCTTCGTTGGTCAGGTTGTCCAGCGCCACATAGTAGACCGCGTGGTGGATCGAGTTTACGTCCACCGGCGCCGAAAAAGTCACGGTGAAGCGCGGCGCCGTCTGGAACCCGTCGAGCTGATTGATCAGTTGCACCTCCTGGCAATCGCTGGGGGCCGTGGTGCAATCCGGCATCGGCAGGTTGATTCGCATGCCGTTCTTCTGCGTGCTGTCGGGCGTAGTCAGAGCATCGGTGGGGTAAGGGCCTACGGTGGGGTCCTGAAGACTCCAGCCAACCGTAACACCGCTGGCTGACAGCAGCGGCGCGAATAGTAGAGCGAGAACAACTGGACGCATGATGCCAGGATACCAACACCTGGAGGGCGGGCTTCAGCCCCGCTCTGGAGTTCGGACATTTTTTGTGGGGCAGGCTCTCAGCCTGCCAGGCGAGCATAGCTCGCCCGCGCGGGAGCTCAGTCAGGATTGGATCAGGCCTCTTCGAGAATCGGGAAAGGCTCCGGCATCTCCATCTCGAGCAGCCGCGGGTCGAGCAGCCGTTTCGTATCCACATTTCCCATGGCCGAGAGCATATTCTCCTTAAGGTGCGGATACTCCTTCTCCAATTCCCTAAAAAGCCCGCGCAACGACCGCCGCACGGTGCCCGTGCGCAGCGAACAGTCGCAGGGTGTCAACGGCACGGCGCGCGCCGCCGCGTACGCGCGGGTGATATCTTCCGTGACGAAGACCAGCGGTCGGATCAACCGGAATTGCCGGTCGCGCGAATGCGTGATCGGCGGCAGTGCGCTCAAGCGCCCCGTGAACAGCGCGTTCCGCAGCAGCGCCTCGCAAAAGTCGTCCGCGGTGTGTCCGAAGGCGATCACGTTGGCCCCCAGGCCCGAACAGATCTCGTAAACCGCCCGCCGGCGGTAGCGGCTGCATAGGTCGCAGCCGTGCTGGGGCTGTTCTTCGAGCAGACGCAGAGACGGCTTATCGCGATAGTAAGTCCAATCCACGCCGCGCTGCTTCAAGTACTCGCCCAGCGGCTCGATGGGCCGCAGGAATTTGCCCTGCTCGACGGTGAAGGCGCAAACCGAGAAATCGATGGGCGCGCGCTCCGCCAACAGCAGCAGCGCTTCCAGCAGCGTCACGGAATCCTTGCCGCCCGATAGCGCCACCGCCACCCGGTCGCCGTCGCGGATCATTTTGAAGCGGTGGATGGCTTCTCCCACCTTGCGCAGCAGTGTCTTTTCCAGTTCCACGTAGTTTGATTATACCGAGCGCGCGCCGGCGCCATTATCGGCAACTTTAGCATGCCTTGGTGCAGCTTCTGCCGTTCCACAATCGTGGGGCGGTCCCCCTGGACCGCGGCCGACGCCCTCGTCGGCCCCCCGCAGCGCGCGCGTACGTGGTGGCCCCCGGAATGCCTAAGGTTGAGTAGCACCGGCAGAGATTCAGCGCAGGCGCAGGAGCACTAATGTCGCACACTATAACGAAAATCGTCAAATACGCTTCCATCCCCGCCCTTTTGATTGCTTCACTGTTCGCGTGTTGCGCCGCCAGTTATGAACCCATTGTGGATCTCGCGATCTGCATGGGCGCCGTCATCTTTGTGCAGCGGGCCATCCGGCTCAGAGAATACTTCTGGGCCGCCGGATTCCTTTCGATCGTGGTAGTTTTCACGCCGCTCCCACTCGCGGTCAAGGCTCTTGTCCTGATGGGTTTCACCTGTGCCGCTACCTTCGCCAATCTGCTAGCCGCTTTCCGCACCCAGCCGGCGCCGGTAGCCTGACGCCAGTCGGATTAACTTGCGTGTGACTTAGTAACGGAGATTCCAGTGAAGAAACAGCTAACTATGAGAGCGGTAGTGACATTCGCGTTCGCCCTGGCAATTCCCGTTGGTGGGATCGCTCAGTCTTCAGTGACAGCGATCGCTCCGGCCGCGGTGACAGAGATTGTGCCCACCCCAGTTGCCGGAATCGCTTCGACCTCAGCCGTGGCAATTGCCCCGCTCGATTGGCAAGACAAGCTGCGGTTCCATGCCGAAAGCGCCTTTGCCCCGTTGCCCGTCGCGGGCATCGCCCTATACGCCGGGTTCCTCCAGGAGATTAACTCTCCGGCAAAATGGGGACAGGGCGGCGGCGCCTACGCCGAGCGTTTCGCATCCACCGCCGCCTGGGCCGGGATCCATGGCGTGCTCGCGTTCAGCCTGGATTCTACCCTACATGAGGACCCGCGCTACTATCGCTCGCTGAGCACCGGGTTCTGGCGCCGCTCGGGACACGCGTTGCGCGGAACCCTCCTCACCCGGACCGATTCCGGCGGCGAAACCGTGTCCGTCTGGCGCATCGGCAGCGCTTACGGCGCAGCTTATCTCTCCAACCTGTGGTATCCGGCAAGTCTGGACACTCCCCGTGAGGGATTCATCGACGGCTCGGTCACACTCGGATTCGGTCTGGCCAGCAATCTGGGATTGGAGTTTTGGCCCGATATCAAGAGCAAACTGTTCCACCGGAAATGAGACGGCGCCATGATCGGACATAACGACTCGCGCCGGTTCTGGAAGCTGCCATCCTCGCTTGTGTTGGGGTTATTAGTTCTGCTCCCGGCTCAAACCGCCTCATCTTACTCCATTCTCACCCACGAAGCCATTATCGATTCCACTTGGGATAGTGCCATAAAGCCTCTGCTCCTGAAGCGATTTCCCGCCTCTACCCCGGATGAGTTGACTCAGGCGCACGCCTATGCCTACGGCGGAAGCATCATTCAGGATTTGGGATATTATCCGTTCGGCAGCGCGTTTTACAGCGATTTGACTCATTACGTCCGCAGCGGCGACTTCATATTGAACCTGATTCGAGAGTCTCAAGACCTCGACGAGTATGCATTCGCGCTGGGGGCGCTGGCGCATTACGCCGGTGACAATAACGGCCATCGCATGGCCGTGAATGTGTTGGTGCCCATGCTGTACCCGAAGCTGAAATTGAAATTCGGAAAGTGGATCACGTATGCCGACGATCCTTTCTCGCACACCAAGACAGAGTTCGGATTCGACGTGTTTCAGGCCGCCAAGCAGCGCTACGCCTCGGATGCCTACAAAGCCTTTATCGGCTTTCAGGTTGCCAAACCCGTCCTCCAGCGGGCGTTTCAGGATACCTATGGCATAAGGATCGAGCAGGTGTTCTTCGACCTCGATCTCGCCATCGGATCGTACCGCCGTGCGGTAGGGACGGTGCTTCCGGCCCTGACCAAAGTCGCATGGCAAATCAAGAGTCAGCAGATCAGGAAGGATGCTCCCGGCATCACCCGCCAGAAGTTTCTGTACAATCTGTCCCGCTCCAGCTACGAGAAGAACTGGGGCGCCACGTATCGAAGGCCGGGTGTGCGGTCGAAAATCCTGGCGGGCTTTTTTCACATCGTGCCCAGGGCGGGCCCATTTAAGGCGCTCGCGTTCAAAAGGCTCACGCCGGAGATCGAGAAGTTGTACATGGCCAGCTTCAACGCGTCGATCGAAGCGTATCGGGGGCTGCTTGCCGGCGTCGGCAGCGGGCGGCTTGACTTGCCCAATGAAAATCTGGATATGGGCCAAGCCACCAAGGCCGGCCAATACAAACTGGCCGACGGCGCGTACGCCAAACTCCTGCACAAGCTGCAAGGCCACTACCCGGATATGCCGCCAGACCTGCGCAACAACATCCTCGCTTTTTACCAGGACCTCAGCCTGCCGATCGCCACTAAGACCAACGAAATCGAGTGGGCGCGGTTGCAGGAGGATCTCAGCTACCTGACAGCCGTGGGCCGGGACCTGGCCGCGGCGACCCCCAAAGTGCCTGCCAGCGCGACTTCTTCCCAATGAGCGGTAAGTGGGGCCCGGCCTCGCGAGTCCGCTGCTGGGCTCTGGCGTGCCTGTTGGCGGTGGTCGCAGCGCAAGGCGGCAATCCAATCGCAGGTCCGCCGCTGTCCGGCGATGAGATCCTTGCCCGGCTCGAGATCGAGAATAACAGGCGCTATGTCCAGTTGAAGGAGTATTCGGGCTCGCGGCAATACACGTTGCTAAGCGAGCGGTTCGGCAAACAGGCGGCCGTGGCTGTGCTCGTGAGCTACCGTCAGGCGGAAGGCGAGCGCTACACTGTGTTGACGCGATCCGGGTCGGACCGGCTCGGCGGCATAATCGATAGGGTGCTCGCCTCCGAGGCCGGCGCCAGCCTGCCGCCGGAGAATGCCCGCCACGAAGTTACCTTCGCGAACTATCGTGTCCGCCTGCTCGGAACGGAACTGGCGTCGGGGCGCAGTTGCTATGTTCTGGCGCTGGCCCCCAAGGACTAAGAACCGGCTCCTGGTCGTCGGGAAGGCCTGGGTCGACGCCGGCACTTACGCCGTCGTGCGGATTGAAGGGCAGTTCGCGGCCAGCCTTTCCATATGGGTCGGCGCGCCCCATATCAGCGAAGAATTCGTCGAAGTGCACGGCTTCTGGCTGCCCGGCCACGTGCGATCGGTTTCGTCCAGTTTCCTGCTTGGCCCCACCGAGCTGGACATTCTTTTTTCCAACTACCAGTTCGATCCGGATTCAGCTTCGCTGCGGTGAATCGCGCCGCCGGCCGCTCGTGACGGCAAATGCAGCTTTCGCACCCGTCGGTGCAGGTTCTGCCGTTCGATCGGGTGAAACGCCGGAACCAGATCGAGGGAAGATCGCCTTTCTCCATGAAAAGACACCAGATTACCCGTTTGGCCGGTGCCTTGCCTCTAAGCGCCCGGAGGAACGTACGATGACGACCGGCTTGTTAATGAAGAAGTCTGTGATTGGGCTAGCTTTCTCGGTGCTCTCGCTGGGTGCTGCGAGCGCATCCGACATCCCGTGCACGATCACTGGAACGGGTTTCGGCGCCCCGGTCAACGGCACCACCATGGTGGATTGTGGCCCCTTGACGTTTGACGCGTTTATGGTCGTGAATCCGACCAGTGGCACCAGCACGCCAAATCCGGGCCAGATAGATGTGCTGGTTACTTCGTACTATGACACTGTTTTGGGCCAGGCTTTCGTGGAGTTCAATCCTAACCTGCAGGCCGAAATGGACGACGAGTTTTCGTTCACGGTGCTGGGCGGCATCAACCAGATCGACATGACCGTCGGCGGCGACAATGCCTCGGTTCAAGAGACGGCCTGCACGGTGGCCTTCGGCACGGCCACCGTGGGCGTGGGTGTATGCGCCCCGGGTAACGTGTTGGGCCAGGTCACTGTCCAGTCGAACCAATCCGAGCAGTTCGCAACTTTCAGCGGAACCAATCCGGTTTACATTTTCAAAGATATTGAGGCGGGCCCGGGCGGACAGTTGAGCGAGTTCACGCAGAGCTTCGGCATCGATGGAACCGCTCCGGAGCCGTTCACCATGCTTCTGTTGGGATCCGGTTTGTTGGGCCTGGGACTGCTGCGCCGGAGATCGCGCAACCGTTAGTACGTACGGATAGCCTTAAAGAATATTCTCGATTCAGTTGCAACGGAGGGCGGCCAATCTTGGCCGCAGCCGCCTTTTAGGCGGCCAAAGCCGGCTGAAAGCCGGCTGCGGGCAGAATTGCCCGCCCCACAGGAGTCATTTTGGCCGCGCGTCGATATATAAAGAACTATCTGTACGATGTAAGACTGGCAGCGCAAAACGGAGCCGATTTGCGGGAATCTGCAACGAAGTAGAGAACTTTGCCGTGGGTTTAACCACTAAAGGGTTGTAAAATCGTTTTTATTGAGTACAATAGACTCTAAAGGTCCGTTCGGTTCCTGACAGATCGACCCGGCGGGTGTTTCCCCGCCTGAGCCACTTCCGTGCGGCACGGATGCCGCTAGTTGTTGGAGGGAGCATGCAGGTACATTCTTCGGTTTCAAGGATTTCGCGGATCCTCTTCGCGTTCTTGCTGGTGGCCGGTTCGGTGGCCCTGGTCGGTTCCAACAAGCCTTCTTCCCCCGGCCAGAATCCTTGGCGCGATAAGGCCTTGGTTGACTTTGTGAACCCCGGCTTGAACATCACCATCAACTCAGCCGCCATCTCGAGCGCCGGCGTCATCACGGTCACCTACACGCTCACCGACCCCACGGGATTGCCCTTGGATGCGTCCGGCACAACCACCCCGGGCCCCATCTCGTTGGCCTACGTCGCCGCCTACATCCCCAAGGGTCAGGAGCAATATGTCGCCTACACGACTGCCTCGGCGACGGGCGCCGTGCTGGGCACCATCATCCGCCCCGATTTTGAAGTATTCACGGCGCCGGCCGCGCAGGTAGGCCCCGGGCAATACACATACACCTTCATCGCGAAGGCGCCTGCGGGATTCGACCCCACCGTCACCACCACGGTGGCAGTCGACGGCAACCGCGATCAAACGGCCTTCGACCTGGGCACAAGCTACGCGGGCGCCACGTTCAACTTCGTACCCAACGGTTCGCCCGTCACAGTGACCCGCGACGTGATCCGCACCGAGAGTTGCAACACCTGCCACTACCAGTTGGCCTTTCACGGCGGTTATGCCAGCGGCATGCCCATGTGCGTCATGTGCCACCAGCCGCAAAACGCCGATCCGGCCACCGGCAACACGCTGGATCTCAAGGTTTTTGCGCATAAGCTGCACATGGGATCGCAGTTGCCCAGCGTCCTCGGGTACACTTCCGGCACGACGAAGGTTCCGCCGGCTCCTTATGAAATCATCGGCTACATGAATTCCGTCAACAACTTCTCCACGGTGATCGATCCCGCCATGCCCCAGCGCTGCGAGGTCTGCCACAGCCAGACCACCGGCGCCGCGCAAGCCAAAGCCTTCCTGACCGAACCCACCCGCGCCGCCTGCGGCGCCTGCCACGACGATGTCAATTTTGCCACCGGCGTCAACCACCCCGGCGGTTTCCAGGAGGATGACACCGAGTGCGCCAACTGCCACATCCCGCAAGGTGAGACGCCCTTCGATGCTTCCATCATGGGAGCGCACGTGGTCGCCACCGACACCGCCGCTATCTACCCCCAGAACCCGGATACGCTGATCGCCGGCCTGCAACTCGCCATTACCGGTGTGACCAACACCACCGCCGGGCAGAGTCCCACGGTCGCTTTCACCGTGCAGGACAACAGCAAAAACAACATCGCCCTATCGCAGCTCTCCACTCTGCAATTCACCATGGCCGGTCCCACCACCGACTACGGTTACACCACGTTTGGAACAGCTACGACGCCGGGTTATGTGACCGAAAGCGCCTTGAAGGCCACCTGCAGTTCCAGCGGCGATTGCACCTACACTTTCACCAACGTCATCCCGGCAGCCGCTACCGGAACATATACCATCGGCGGGGAAGCCCGCATGACTGTGACGGTGTTGGCCAATACCACCTCCTCGCAGAGCGTCACGGTAGCCGCCAACCCGAATCCCGTAGTGAACTTCTCGGTGGACGGCTCGGCCGTAACGCCGCGCCGCACCGTGGTCGCGCTGGCCAACTGCAATGCCTGCCACGTCTCGCTTTCCCTCCATGGCGACCTGCGCAACAATACCGAGTATTGCGTGCTCTGCCACAATCCGTCGAATACGGATATCAGCCAGCGGGTCAGTGCCACAGTCGCGGCCGACAAAGCGCTTCCGCCCCAGGGTATCAACTTCAATTTGCTGGTTCACCGCATTCACGATGGCGTGAATGCCGCGATCAACCCGGGCGGGCCGCCCAAGGAGCCTTACATCGTCGTAGGCTTTGGCGGGAGCCACAACGACTTCTCCGGTACCCTCTTCCCCGTCATGAGCCCTGCCGGCGACGCCACCTACATGCAAAACTGCGCCGTTTGCCACACCAATGGCAGCGAGCAGAATCTGCCCATCGGTCTGAATGCGGTGCAAGATCCCCAGGGCTGGATCCAGGGGGCCACTGGAAACCCGGTGCAGCCCGCCTCGTCCGCCTGCAGCGGATGTCACGTTTCGGTGGGCGAATCCTCTCACTTCCTGGCCAACACCGATGTGCTGGGCGAGAGTTGCAACGTATGCCATGCCGCCGGCGCGCAATTCGCGGTTGACGCGGTGCATGTCCAGTAACCGCTTCGCGTTGTTACTCCTCCTTTGCTGGCCGGCGGGGGCTCAGACCTCCGCCCCCGCCGTGCCAGCTCCGGCTCCGGCGCCGCCGGCGTACGTCGGCTCCGAGACCTGCCAGCCCTGCCACGAAGACATCTACAATGCCTTCCAGAAGAGTCCGCACAAGCTGGTCGATACCCAAAAACGGCGCGGCTGGGAAGGCAAGGCCTGCGAATCCTGCCACGGCCCCGGCGGCGCCCATGCCGCATCGGCCGAAAAAGCGGCCATCGTCAATCCCGCTCACCTTCCCCCCGCCGAAGCGGACCGCGATTGCCTGAAGTGCCATCTCAATCAGCCCACTCACATCGGACGCATCCAAAACAGCCACGCGAAGAACGAGGTGAGTTGCACCGCCTGCCATTCCGTCCACCGCAATGGGCCTGACGGGATGGTCCCTCGGAAAATGGCGGCGATTAACGAGCTCTGCGCAAGCTGCCACACGGCGGTTTGGGCCGAATTCCAGCGTCCCTACAAGCACCGCCTACCCGAAGCCGCCATGTCCTGCGTGGATTGCCATAACCCGCATGGCAGCATCCTCCGCGCCTCCGCGCAGTCTTACGCCGTCAACGAACCGGGATGCTTCCGCTGCCACGGCAACCTGCGCGGTCCGTTCACTTTCGAACACGCGCCCGTCCGCCTGGAAGGCTGCGGCGCTTGCCATGAGCCGCACGGGTCCGCCAACCCGCGCATGCTGGCCCGCGCCGATGTCCGCTTCCTATGCCTGGAGTGCCACGCCAATCTCCCCGCCGCGCCGGGCCCCATCAAGAATCCCCCCGCGCTCGGCGGAGTCCCTCCGGCGTTTCACGACCTGCTCAGCCCGCAGTTTCAAAACTGCACCGTCTGCCATATGAAGGTCCACGGCTCGTACGTGAACCAGGACTTGCTCCGATGAGACTCGCATTGGCTCTTTTCGTCGCGATTCCCTTGCTTGGACAGACGCCTGCACAAACGCCGGCGCCAACGCCCGCGCCCGCACCAGCAGACGCCGCGTCCGCTTCCCCCACCCCTACCACCGAGCAGTGGATCACCGGCACCGTCGACTTCGGCTTTCGCTTCACCAGCGTCGGCGGCGACAACGATGTCTATCGCAGCGTAGTCAATCTGGGCCAGGGCCCCCGCCTGCTGGGCCTCGATCTCACCATCGTCGATCCCAAAAAACGCCTCTTCGACCGCCTCGAGGTACGCGCCAACAACTGGGGCGGCGATCCTTACAACACCCTGCACGTGAACGCCTCCAAGCGGGGCATCTACGATTTCAATTTCGATTACCGGGATATCGCCTACTTCAGCCTGTTGCCGTCCTTCGCCGATCCTCTGCTCGGCACGGGCATCGTCCTGGATGAGGACTCCTACTTCGCCCGCCGCCGCATGAGCGATTTCCAGTTGGATCTCCTTCCCGGCCACCGCATCGTTCCCTATCTCGCCTATGGCCGCGATTCCGGCGAAGGCACCGGCATCACCACATTCGAATCGGGCTTGAACGCCTACCCTGTCGCCGACCAGATGTTCGACAAAACGGACAACTACCGCGGCGGCGTTCATGTGGAGCTCAACCGCTTCCACGTCACCCTGGAACAAGGCGGCACCACCCTGCGCGACGATCAGCAGGCCTACGATTCGACAGTGAACTACGGCAACAGCTACGTGCCCTATTTTGGCCAGACCCTCGACTTGACCAATCTGGCGCAGGCTTACGGCATCCGCGGCAGCAGCATTTACAGCAAGGGCCTGTTCACCGCCAACCCGTTCTCCTGGCTGGACGTGTCGGGCCAGTTCCTCTACAGCCTCCCCAACACCAGCGTCAACTATACGCAGTACGATACCGGCAACCTGGTGCTCGAGCAGGCCATCCTGTTTTATACCGGAGAACAGGCGCTGGGCTTCGCCGCGGGCAAGCAGCCTCACACCACCGCCAGCCTGGGTTTCGAGTTGCGCCCCTTAAAGCGCATGCGCGTGCTCCAGACCTGGATGACGGATCGCATGCACACCGCGGCCGCCGGCCAGTTCACCGACATGATCCTGCAGCCGGTTTCCGCCATCCTCACCACGCCCACCGCGCTGGCCAGTCTCCTGGTCATGAACTACAACCAGGAGCAAACCGACGTGCTCCTGGAAGTCACCCATAAGCTCACCCTGCGCGGCGGTTATCGCTACGTCTGGGGCGATGCGCAGACCGGCAACCTGCTCATCGCGGGGCCCGGCCAGGAATCGAGCGAACTGCGCCAGCAGGTGGGCATCGCCGGCATCAACTTCCGCGCCAGCCAGAAGCTCTCCTTCAACGGAGAGTTCGAGGGCGCCGCTTCCGCTCACGCTTACTTCCTCACCAGCCTGTATAACTATCAGAAGATGCGCGCCCGTGCCCGATACCAGCTCGTTTCCACGCTGGCCCTTCAAGCCAGTTTTTCCCTCCTGAACAATCAGAACCCCGCCGCCGGCGCCAACTACGATTTCCTCAGCCGCCAGAATTCCCTGTCGGCCTCCTGGACCCCGTCCAAACGCGTCAGCGTCCTGACCGAATACACGCGCTCCACCCTGCGCTCCAACATCGGCTACCTGGACCCCGAATTTCTCACGCCCGTCGCCTCGCTCTACCGCGACAATGCCCACAACGCCAGCGCTCTCATAGACCTGGCCTTGCCGGGTTACGCCAAGCTCGTGCCGCGCCTGGCCTTCGGTGGATCGCTGTTCCTTTCCTCGGGTAGCCGCCCAACCACTTACTACCAACCGCTCGCGCGCCTTTCGCTGCCCTTGCACAAGGGCTTGACCTGGAAGTCCGAATACCGCTACTACGGCTATGACGAGGCCTTCTACCAATACGAAGGCTTCCGCGCGCACATCCTCCAGACCGGGCTCGCCATCTCGCGCTAACCGGGCTGGGCTCATCGCGTTATCATCACTTGGTGAGGATTTCCCGCATCGTTGTTTCCTTCGTGGCGCTGATTGCCGTCGGCGTCGCGGCTTACCTGATCTTTCCGCCCTTCCGCCTATGGGCGCTGGTGGTCGCCGGCCACAGCCCGGTCTGCCCCATGTCGCACGCCGTCGCGAGCCAGTCCAATATGGACGAGAAGATCCGCATCAAGGACCGTATGCTGGCCGGCAGCCATCTGCTGAAGGAAGACAGCGGCCTGGAGCTGTGGAGCACGCCCAAAGGGCAGTATTGGATTCCTAAGGGCAACCGTTACGTACTGCCCTTCAATCTGGCCGAGATGGAGCAGCATATTTACGGCACGGGAGAGCATTTCATTCACGCCGGCGATGTGGTTCTGGATTGCGGCGCGAGCGATGGCGATTTCACCCGCCAGGCGCTGGAAGCCGGGGCGCAAACCGTGGTGGCCATCGAAATTTCGCCGTCGAGCGCCGAGTGCATACGCCGCAATCTGGCGGCGGAAGCGGCCGCCGGGCGCGTGATCGTCTACGCGAAGGGGGTATGGGACAAAGACGACACCCTCACGCTGAACGTGGACGACACTAATTTCGCGGCCAATAGCGTGGTCATGCGGCCCGAATCGTCCCATCCCAGCGTCCTGGTGCCGCTGACCACCATCGATAAGCTGGTTGCCGAACTGAAGCTGCCACGCGTGGATTTCATCAAGATGGACATCGAAGGCGCGGAGGTCCCCGCCTTGGCGGGCGCCCGCCAAACGATTGCGCGCTTCAAGCCGCGTCTGGCGATCGCCACCGAGCACAAGCCCGACGACCAGTACACCATCCCGGCGGCCGTCCGCAACATCCGCGCCGATTACAAGATGCAGTGCGGACCGTGCCTGGAGGCCGCCGGCCACGTGCGCCCGGATGTGCTGTACTTCTGGTAATCGTGGGGCAGGCCCTCGGCCTGCGCGGGGCCCCCGGCCCCGCCCCTATTCCGCCTTCGAATAATAGTACGTATACTTGCTGTACAGCTCCGACGCCCGCGCGCCATTGGCCACGATGCCCAGCACATTGTTCTCGCACAGCGACTGCATCGCGCGCGTCACATTGTCGAACGTCGTGGAGCCGATCTTCACCACCAGGATGGTGCCGTCCGCCAGCGTGGAAAGCAGGTTCGCGTCGGCGGAAAACAGCAGCGGCGGCGTGTCGAAGATGGCCCAGTCAAATACCTTGGGCACCTCTTCGAAAAGCGTTTTGGCCTGCCGCGTATTCAGCAGCTCCAGCGGATTCTTCACCGGCGATCCCGCCGGCAGCACGTACAGGTTCATACCGGACACCCTGCGTAGCGCCCCCGATAGCGGCACTTGGCCCATCAGGTAATCCGTCAGCCCGGGTGCGCGATCCATTTGGAACAGATTGTGGATCAGCGGCCGGCGCAAGTCGAAGTCTCCGAGCAGCACGCGGTTTTCGGTCAAGTGCGACTCGGCCAGCGCCAGGTTGACGGCCGTGAACGTCTTTCCCTCGGCGGGCGATGGGCTGCTGATCACGATGGTGTGCAGCGGTTGCAGCGTTTGCAGGTGATTCAGACGCGTGCGCAGCGTGCGGAATTCTTCCGCCGGCGTTTCATGCGAACGTTGCAGATCGAGCAGGTGCGATTCCGGCGCGGGTTGGAAGGCGACTTCAGCCACATTTTCCAGAATGGCCGGGTGCATTCCGCCAATGGCCGACTCCTCGACCATGGCGTGCGCGTTCCCATTCGCCGCCGCGTATGGAGCCTGCTGACGCTCTTCGAAATGGTCACCGGCCGGCTGCGGCGGGGCTGCGCCGTTTCCGTTTTCCAGATTCAGGACGCCGGCCTGTTCGGCTCGGCGCAGGGCATCATGTACTCGGCTCATCGTGTTCCTTAGCTCTTCCCGAAATAGTAGTAGTACATCGAGCTGCTCATGGCGATAGTGCCGATGATGATGGCGGTGGACCAACCCAGCCAAAACAGGCGGCGCTTGCGGCGCACCAGCAGCGCGTTCTCGAGCAGCGGAATGCTGCTCAACACCGGCAGGTTGGTGTACGCCCGGACGTCTTTCAGGTTCTTCAACGAAGTGTCCTTCATCTCCTTAACGCCCGCCATGAACACTCCCAGGAACAAGCCCACGCCGATTCCGGAGCCGGCAATCAGCAGCCGGTTAGGCTCGCTGGCCTGCTCGGGCAGAGAGGCCGGGTCGAGGGTTTCCAGGTTTTCGCCGGCTTTGCGCTCTTCCAGGTTGCTCGAGGTCTCCGACGCCTCCTTCCTCTTGGCTTTATCGTCGTAGTCGGCCTTGGCGATGGCGTAATCGCGCTGCAATCCGGCAAATCTTTGTTCGTTCATCGGAATGGCGTCGATCCGCGCCCGGTACGCGCCGACTGCCGCTTGTGTCTCCTTAAGCTGCTTGGCCTTCTCCTCCATCTCCATGTTGCGCGCCTGGATTTGAGCCTGCACATTTTGTATCTGCAATTTCAGGCTTTCGAGCGACTGCGCCACCTGCGGATTGGTCGATTTCACCGGCTGCGCTTTCGCCGCGGCCGTCGATTCTTCCTTTTCGAGATCGTCCCGCTGCTTCCTGAGCACCGACAGCTTGGCTTCCAGGCTGCGAATGTCCGGATGGTTCTCCTTGTACGTCTGCCGCGCTCCGGAAAGCTGCGTATCCAAATCCAGGATCATGTTGTTCAGTTGCAGGATCCGTCCGTTCTTCACCGCCTCCCGGCTGGACGTCTGCTCCAGGTTGGAGCCGATAAAAGTAGACTCCTGCTTCAGGTTCGAGATCTGCGTTTCCAGCATCATCTTGTCCTGCGCATCCCGATTGATGCTCTCATTGAGGCTCTGCTGCTGCAGTTCCAGCACGTTGACTGCCTGCTGGTTGGATTGCAACTGGTCGGGCAGGCGTCCTGCGTTCTCGCTCTTGAACTGGGATATTTGCGCGTCCAATTTGTCGAGTGTTTCTTTGGCCGCTTTCACCTGATCGCCCAAAAACTGCGTTGTCGTATTGGATTGCTGCCGGAGCTGATTGTTGGTTTCTTCGGTGAATTTCGATACCAATTCCCGCACCACGGCCTGCGCCTTGTACCGGTCTGCGTAGCGGAAGCTGATCTCGAAAGCCGAAGCGAACTTCTGCTGCGGTTGGCTGCTGTCCGTGGACAGGATGGTGATCTTGATGGCCTTGCGCATCTCATCGATGACGTCTTCCATGGGCTTGCGCCGGATCTCCTTGGGATACAGGTTCAGCGACGGCCGCTGAATCAGTTCCTGCAGTTGCGTGCGGCTCTCGATCTGTTGCTGCATCGCCAGCAGGCGCTCGGCCATCTGCGTACTGATGTTCGAGGGCACCAGGCGCTCGGAAATCTGTTGCGGCGTGATGCGCATCACGGCCGTGGAAATGAAGGTATCCGGCCACAAAAACGCCACCACCACGGCGATCACCAGCCCCGCGAAGGTCGGTCCCACGATCCAGGAACGGTAGCGCCGCAGGATATCGATATAGTCCTCGATATCCGGCGGACGGCGGGAAGTAGCGGCGTATCCTTGTTGCGGTACCATGATGCAAAATGCTCTCTTTCTTAGAATCGGCGGCTGGCCCTGATCTCTACACGGCGCTCGTCAATGCACGATGATTTGGTCGCCAGGTTTCACCAGGATATTCTGCTCCATATTTTTACCTTTAGTGACCTCTTTATAGTTGAACTTCAAAGTTTGGCTGCCGCGCAAAATCACGATCTTCTTCGTGTTGGCGAATTCGCGGAAGCCGCCTGCATTGACCAATGCCTCCAAGACTGTGGTATCGATCACCAGCGGATAAGAACCCGGCCGGTTGATCCCTTCGCCCTGGATGTAGTACTTCTTGCTGTTCACCTTTTCCACGCCGACGGTGACTTCCGGATGCACCATGATCTTCTGCAAGCCTTCGGCGATGTTGGCGCTCAGTTTTTCCGGCGTGAGTCCCGCCGCCTGGATCTCCCCAATCAGGGGAACCGAAACTTTACCGTCCGGACGCACAATGAACGTGCCCGAGTTATCCGGTTCGTGCCACACCCGGATGGAAATGACGTCTTCCGCGCCGATCAGGTAGGCCTTGGGATCCACCGGTGCCGCGGGGGCGGTCTTGTCGGGGACGGCCGCGGTCGCGGGAGCCGGCTGTTCGGCGGCAGGCTGCTGGGCGGCAGGCATGCCGCAGAAGGCCAACGCCAGCAGCGCGGGCACACTTATGACGTGACGCATTCCTTTTCATTTTACAGCAATCCGCGCCGCCATTGACAGTTTCTTAAGCTCGGAACCCCGCGCTAGTGAAGCAGCGCACGTCGGGCGATGGTACCATGCGGTAAATATAGGTATGAATTACTTCCTGGCTAAGACTGATCCGGAGACATATTCCATCGAAAACCTGGCCCGCGACCACCGCACGGTTTGGGACGGTGTGCGCAACCCGCAGGCGCTCCGCGCCATCCGGGAGATGCATGCGGGCGACTGGGTGTTCATCTATCACAGCATGGGCGACCCCTGCATCGTTGGCCTGGCGAAAGTAGCCTCCGAACCCCGCCCGGATCCCAAAGACGCCAAGCTCACCGTCGTCGACTTCGAGTTCCTGCACACGCTGGAGCCGCCCACCACCTTGCGCGAGATCAAGGAAAGCGGCCTCTTCGCCGACTGGGCCCTGGTCCGCCAGAGCCGCCTGTCCACCATGAGCGCACCCGCCGTTTTCGTGGACTGGATGCGCAAGCGCTACGGCAAGTCGAAGATCTAACTGGATTGTGGGGCGGACCCCCCGGTCCGCGCGGGTCCCCCTGGACCCGCTCCTGCTCTCCGCGTCTCCATATCCGCCTCTCCCGATTTCCGGATTCCGGCTATCCCGCTCCTGGTAACTCCAAGAAAAATCTACTATTATGAGGGTGGCGGCTGGCATGCAAGATGCTTCACCTTAGCCTCGAGCCGTAGTGCGCCCGCATGCCCTGTTGGCGGTGTGAATGTTCCAGGAACTCAAATTTCAGCTCTCAACCGCGATCCTGACCATCCTCACCATCGCTGCGGCCGCCTCTGCCATCATCAATTTCCAGCAACAACACAAGTTCCGCCTGGCCGACGACGGCGCCGTCTGGGTGGACCGCGGCGTCCGCGTGGAGGCGCTGCACATCGATCCCGACGGGCCCGCCGCCAAAGCCGGCCTCAAGAACGGCGATACGGTGCTCAAGATCAATGGCGCCTCCACCGTCAAAGCCATCGACGTTCCCCAGATTCTGGCTGCCGTGGGCGCCTGGAACAAGGCGGAATACACCGCCAGCCGCGACGGCGTCGAGTTCAAGGCCGCCGTCTACATCCGCGAAGAACCGCTCGATCCCGCCGTCTCCTATCAGTACATGGTCGGCGCCGCGTATCTCCTGATCGGGCTGTTCGTCTATTACCGCCGCGGCAGCGCCCACATGGCGCGCCATTTCTATGTTCTGTGCCTGGTCTCCTTCATCCTCTGCTCGTTTCATTACACCGGCAAGCTGAACGGCTTCGATAAGGTCATCTACTTTTGCAACGTGGCGGCCGGCCTGCTCGCGCCTACTGTTTTTCTGCATTTCTGCCTGAATTTTCCAGAGCCGCGCCGGTGGTTCCGTTCCCGGCCCTGGGTGGTGATCCTCTACCTTCCGCCCGCGCTGTTTTTCGCCCTGTGGCTGGCAGTCACTTCCGGCACCCTGCAAATCGGCATTTCGCTTTTCGAGCTGCGCTGGCTGCTCGACCGCATCTGGCAGCCGCTGCTGGTAGTCCCCTATCTGCTGGGCGGATTGGTGCTCAGCCTGGAGTACCGCAAAGCCGAAGACCCCATCGTCCGGCAGCAGTTGAAGTGGCTGCGCAACGGCACCTTTTGCGGCATCCTGCCCTTCACCGTCCTGTACGTGGCGCCCTACGCGTTGGGCATGATCCCCAACCAGTACATGCGCCTCTCCGTCCTGTCGCTGGCGCTCATCCCGCTCACCCTGGCGTACGCCATCGCCCGCTACCGGCTGATGGATGTCGATATTCTCTTCCGTCGCGGCTACGCCTACACCCTCGCCACGGTCTGCGTGCTGGCGGCCTTCTACGGCATCGTCTTCTCGCTCGGCAGCCTGGTGCAAAAGAACTTTAAGGATGTGGGCAACACCGGCCTGATCGCCGTCATGCTGGTGGCCGCCTTCCTGTTCCAGCCCATCCGCAACTGGATTCAGGAGCGCCTCGACAAGCACTTCTATCGCGACAGCTACGATTACCGCCGCACCCTGGTGGAGTTCGCCCGCGAGCTGAACGCGGAAACCGACCTGGACGCCATGCTGAATTCCGTCTGTGAGCGCCTGCTCCAGACCCTCTCCATCCGCCACATGGCCGTCTTCCTGGCCGAGGAGCGCCTGGATGATAAGCCCGCCTTTCGCCTGAAAATGTCCATGGGCGCGCGCCGCCGGCCGCCGGAGCTGACTCCCGACCAACTGGACTTGACCTTCCTGAACTGGGACCTGGCGCAGCCCTATATCTTCTTCGAGCGTACCCGCCATCAACTGGATGCCCTGTCGCGCAGTTGGCCCTCCACCGTGCGCGCCGCCATCGCCGATCTGGACCTCACCTACTACCTGCCCTGTACCGTGCGCGGCAGGACCATCGCTTACCTGGGCGTAAGCCGCACTGAAACCGGCGACTTCCTCTCCACGGTGGATGTGGAACTCCTGGCGACCATCTCCGGCTACGTAGGCATCGCCATCGAGAACGCCACGCTCTACCGTTCCCTTCAGCGCAAGATGGAGGAGTACGAGCGCCTGAAGGAGTTCAGCGAGAATATCGTCGAATCCATCAACGTCGGCATCCTGGCCGCAGATCTGGAAGATCGCGTCGAAAGCTGGAACACGCAAATCGAAAAACTGACCGGAATTCCGCGCCAATCCGCCGTCGGCCGTAAGCTGGCCGAATTGTTCCCGGCCGACCTGTCCGATCAGTTCGAACGCGTGCGCGGCCAGACCGGCATTCACCACATCTATAAGTTCGAGATGCGCCCGACGTCCCTGTCGGCGCTACCAGTCCAGGGCCCCGTGCCCATCAACGGCAACGGTTCCCACACCGGCGCCAACTCCACGCTGAACGTAGCCATCGCCCCGCTGGTCTCGAAGGACCTCGAACAAATCGGCCGCCTCATCATCTTCGACGACGTCACCGACCGCGCCGAACTGGAGCAGCGCCTCGTCCAGGCCGACAAGCTGTCCAGCATCGGCCTACTGGCGGCGGGCGTGGCGCACGAAGTCAATACGCCGCTGGCGGTCATCTCCACCTACGCCCAGATGCTGGCCAAGCAAGTCGCCAACGACGACCAGAAATCCATCCTGCTGGACAAGATCGCCAAACAAACCTTCCGCGCCAGCGAGATCGTCAATTCGCTGTTGAATTTCTCGCGCACCTCCACCACTTTGTTCGGCGACGTGGACCTCAACAAGGTCGTGCGCGAAACCATGTCCCTGCTGGAGCACCAGATCCAGAAGGTCGGCGTGGAGGTGAAGATGGATCTGGCCTCCGGCTTGCCGCCCGTGCACGGCAACGCCGGTAAGCTGCAGCAGGTGTTCCTGAATCTGTTCTTGAACGCGCGCGACGCCATGGATGGCGGCGGCGTGCTCGCGGTGCGCTCCTGGGCCGAAGAGTCCGGCGCCCGCGTGGATGTCTCCGACACCGGCCACGGCATCTCGCCCGAGCACATCCAGCGCATCTACGATCCGTTTTTCACCACCAAAGGGAGCCGCAAAGGCACTGGCATGGGCCTGGCCGTGACCTACGGGATCGTCCAGGAACACAAGGGTTCCATCGAAGTCTCCAGCCGCCAGGGAGGCACCCGTTTTCAGCTTCGGCTGCCCTGGTCGAGGACCGTGGGACAATCCTCCGCCCTGTCCGCCTCCATACAACCCGTGAATGCCGCCTGACATGTCCGCACCCGAACCGTCCCCCTCCTCCGCCAAGGGCCGCATCCTGGTGGTGGATGACGAACTGGATATTCGTGAAGGCCTCGAAACCCTCCTCACCCTGGAAGGTTACACCGTGGAGCTCGCGGCAAACGGCGGCGAGGGTGTGCGCAAGATCGAATCGCGCCCCTATGACATCGTGCTGCTGGATCTCATGATGCCCGACCGCTCCGGCATGGACGTGCTGCGCGACGTCCGCGGCCGCGACCGCGAAACCCCCATCTTCATGATCACCGCCTACGGCTCCGTCGAAGCCGCCGTGGACGCGCTGAAGCTCGGCGCCAACGATTACTTCTCCAAACCCTGGGACAACGAGAAGCTGCTGATCGAGATCGACCGCATGATCTCCAAGCGGCGCCTCGAGTACGAGAACACCCACCTGAAGCGCGCGCTCAAGCAGCGCTACAGCTTCCCCAATATAATCGGCAAGAGCGATCGCATGCTCCGCCTGCTGGACCTGGTCGGGCAGGTGGCCAGCAGCCGTTCCACCATCCTGATCACCGGCGAGACCGGCACCGGCAAGGAACTGATCGCCAAAGCCATCCACACCAATTCGCCCCGCTCCGAGCGCATGTTCGTGCCCGTGAACAGCGGCTCGCTGCCCGCCGATCTGCTCGAATCCACCCTGTTCGGCCATGTGAAGGGCGCCTTCACCAGCGCCATCCATACCAAGAAGGGTTATTTCGAAGTGGCCGACCACGGCACCATCTTCTTCGACGAGATCGGCACCATCTCGGGGGACATGCAGGCCAAGCTGCTGCGCGTCATCCAGGAGAAGGAGTTCATCCCGCTGGGCTCGACCGAGCCGGTGCGTGTGGACGTGCGCATCCTGGCCGCCACCAACGAAGATCTTCGAAAGCGCGTCGACGAGGGCACCTTTCGCGAGGATCTGTATTACCGCCTGAACGTGATCAACATTGCGCTGCCGCCGCTGCGCGAGCGCAAGGAAGACATCCCCGCGCTGGTGAGCCACTTCTTCACCAAGTATTGCCGCGAGAACGAAAAGTACCTGGACCCGCAAGGCAATTCGGTCCTCCGTTTCGAGCCGGAGGTGATCCAGATCCTGATGGAGCACAACTGGCCCGGCAATGTGCGCGAACTGGAGAACGCCGTAGAGCGCGCCGTCGTCCTGGCCACCGACGCGTCCGTGCCCCTGGACGTGCTCCCCGATCATCTGTTGCAATCGAGCGGCATCCGCCTGCGCCGCGCGGAAGGCGGAGCGCTGCCGGCCGACGCATCGCTGTTCGAGATCGTGGCCGACTTCGAGCGGCGCATCATCCTGGAGAGGCTGGAGCAGCATAACGGCAGCCAGACCGAGGCCGCCGCTGCTTTGCACGTGCCGCTGTCTACGCTGAATCAGAAGATTAAAAGGTTGGATATCAAGATCCCCAAGAAGTCGGAATAGTCGCAATTCCTGTGGGTCAGGTTGCCAACCTGCAGGCCGATTGTTAATCGGCCTTTTCCGGCTTGCCTCCGGCCCACGAATCGTGACCGTGCAAGCGCATTGGAGGGCGGGCTTTAGCCGGCGCGGGGCCTCGGCCCCGCTTGCAGCGGCGCATCATCTTGGAGGCGAGGGCAGCACAACGGGAGCCAGACCGGGGAAGCGCACCGGGACGTGAGTGCGGCGCCGACGTGGACCGGGTCGAGGTTCCAAGCGCTGACCATTGCCAGCGCCCTTTGGCGGCGGTCTGCCTTCTTTCACTTGCCGCCGCAACGCGCTACCGTGGTTACGGGATGTTCAAGACCGCCCGGTTTAAGGTCCATAACCCCTCGCGCCACAAGCGGGCCTTGCTTCTCTATGCCCTTTCCCATTACCACCTCACCGTGAAACGCGTGCTGGAGGCTGCGCTAGCCGACAACGAGTTGAAGGCCAGGGTCACCATTGTCGGCAAGAACGGGAAGCCCCGTATCGACAAGGCCGCGTTGAGCCGGTTTCTCTACACCGTGGCGCCAAGAGGATGGCCCCTGGCGCCGTTGCGCGATTACCTGATCGGGGATGTGAGTGCGATGCTCCTCAGCCATTACGAGAAGGAGCTAAAGGGGAAGAACGAGTCGAATCCCCCAAGCCTCCACACGCTGGAGGCCCTGACCGAAGAAAGACAACGGGAGGCGTTGGCGGAATTCGCTGGCACTGCAGAGTTCCCCCTCAAGCCAGAGCAATCCGCCGAGATTGAGGAGGCGCGCGCCGCCGGCCAGATACACCGAGCGGAACGGCTGGGCAACATCTACGCCTCGCGTGCAAGCGCGAACGCAGTACGTGATCTACTGCGAAGCCTGGAGACGCCCCTCCCACGTCCGATCGAGTTCACCAGATGCGAGTTTAACCGCGGATTCCTCCTGGCACGCAAAGGCAACAATTATTACCTCCTGCTGCGCCTTTTCTCGAAGGGAAATGCCCATTGGCAACAGGTCTTGTTGGATGAGGGGTTCGTCAACTGTAGGACCCATGAGTCAATCGCGGGCCGGAAGTACCCAGGAGTGGTCCTTCCACTCGAATTCGGACGCGACTTTCACGAGCACGAATACCTCAAATACGGCACATCCCAAAGCGCGAAACTGCTCGTCAAGCGCAACGACGAGGGTCAGGAGGAAATCTACGCCCACATCGCGTTCGAGTTTACGCCCGAACTGATCAGCCCCGAGTCGTTTCTCGGGATTGACCGCGGCGCGGCCATGATCGGAGCCGCAACGGTAATAGACGGCGCTGGCTCCGTGATCGCGCGGCGCATAGACCTGGAGGGCAGTGCCTTCACCCAGGAGCTAAAACGGTTCGAACTCCGCATCGCCGAGGCGCAACGCAAGGCGCAGCGCAGGCCCAGATTATTTCGGCTGCGCAAGCGATGGGCCGCAATCGTCATCGGCGAGTACGCCAATCGAGTCGTCGCCGAGGCGGTCAAGAACCGCTCACAGATCGTACTCGAGAAAATCGACGCCCGCTCAATGGCCCGCTTCCTGACCCGCAGCCAATTTCGCAAGCTCCACGATGCCATCTCGTATAAAGCCGAGCGCATGGGTTTACCAAAACCTATCGAAGTCCCGGCGGCGTACACATCGCAAACATGTGCTCAGTGTGGCCACCGCGATGCGGCCAACCGGCCCAAGAAAGACAACGAGGGACGGCCACTGCAAGCCCTGTTCCTGTGTGTGCGATGCGGGTACGAAGCCAATGCTGACGAGAACGCGAGCGAGATCATTGCACTACGAGCTTTACATCAAGGGCTCAATGGAGGTAAGTTTCAGAAGTTCCCAGCTTTCCAGGAATGGCTGGTTGGGATACGACGCCGGGTTGGCGTGCCTGCCTTAATCGGTGGGCGAGCCAGGTAGTTTCACCGGCGTGGCACTGGGGATCTGGCGAATGACGGCGGCCCACCTTGGCGCTACTGCATACCTCCTCCTCGGTCCATACCCGCCGAGGTGCTTTTACCTGCTGGCCAATGCCAGCGGGTTGGGCTTCGCCCGCTGCACCTCAGGATTGGCAGATTGCCTGGGCGCTGCTGCGATTTAGAGATCTTCGACAATTTGAGAGGGTCGCCGCCAGACGGAACCTGGTTTTGGCAGGTCACTCTGGCACGGCTGCGGCAGGCTCCACGGCGCAGGCGGGAGTGAAACTTCTCAATTCCCAACGCGGCCTTATAATGCGCCTCGCTGCGGCAGGCTCCACGGCGCAGGCGGGAGTGAAACCCAGAATACAAGTTGGCCCATGAAGCCGAAGGGGGAGCTGCGGCAGGCTCCACGGCGCAGGCGGGAGTGAAACCGCTGTGGGCCGAGTACCAGCGCCAGCACGCCCCGCGCTGCGGCAGGCTCCACGGCGCAGGCGGGAGTGAAACGACCTATCCGCTACGACGTACCCCGGCGCGCAGCCGAGTTGCGGCAGGCTCCACGGCGCAGGCGGGAGTGAAACCCAGCGATACAGGGGTACGAGGAAATACCAGGAAAGACAATGACAAAGCTGCGGCAGGCTCCACGGCGCAGGCGGGAGTGAAACACGCTGATTTATCACACGCTCGAAAAGCGGCTGAGTCGCTGCGGCAGCCTCCACGGTGCGGGCGGGAGTGAAACTTTGACACTGACGCGCCTCGAGTTGCGGGGCCGCGCTGCGGCAGCCTCTACGGTGCAGGCGGGAGTGAAACTTAGCGACGTTGCAAGCCTTGAAGTGAGTAAATGCCGGTGCAGCAGCCTCCACGATGCAGGCGGGGGTGGGGCAGATCACACCAGCACTAGCCGAATCAGCAGTTCTCGATTCCACGGCCCCGCTGCTGTACCCTCTCCGCGGTACGGGCGGGAGCAAAACGAAGGCAGCATCAGACGCAGGTGCGTGGGAACCGTCTCATGCAACGATTGCCGCGCTCACGGCAGAAATCCGAATGCTTTCTTCGGAGGCTCGCCATCCGGAGCCTGGAAAAGTGCCGCCAGCTCTTGCAGCCGTGGGTCAGTTTCGGGGGTTCGGCGCAACATTATGGCACCCCTACGAAAGAACTCGTTGTCATCGCCGATCTCAACAGGGTATTCAACGAACCTACCTTGGTCGAAGCCCCACTTCCAGAGCGTGAGGTATTTCGGACGGAGGCGCTTGAGAGTGTCCACAAGCTCGGGGTCCGCGACATCGGGGAACTTCGGACGGAAAAATGTTTCCAAGTCCCGGATGCCGGTCGGGTATCCAGAGTGGTCTGAGTCTCTGAGAACAAGCCTCAGAATCTCATGCTCGATGTAGTGATGTCGTCTGGCTTCCATAGCCGTATGATAACGCCCCTTATGTACGGCCGCTCGAGCCTGCAAACCACGTGCTTGCCCCGACCCGGTCCTCGGTTCTACTGATCCCCGATACCCCTACCAGCCGGACCAGTTACCTCCGCGTTTTCCGCCTTACCGAAAGCGCAGCCCGCATCGCTCCGCGCAAGGTCTCGTTGATGCGCGTCTGGTAACCCGCCCCTTGGCTTCTGTAGAACGCCAGCACGTCCTTATCCAGACGGATTGAAACAATTTCCTTGACGGGCCGGTAGAACTTGCCCCGCACCGCCCGCGCGAACCATTCATCGGTCAATTCGGGAATGTCGGAGAAGTCGATGTCTTCATCCTTGATCTTGGCGATCCGTTTCAGGTCTTCCTTCTGCCGGCGCGAGAGAGGGTCGCCGGGTTTTCTTTCATAGCGGACGATGGCCATGATAGTAACGATTCCTTTCCTTGCGGTTCGCTTTTCGAGCCGAGACGATCCGAACGGCATCCTCCCGGGTCCACGTGTGGCAGACCAATAGAAGCTCGTTCACCCAGCCGATCCTCTGCCAGCGCTCTGCGCCGTCCACGAAGCGGTCTTGCTCACTGCGGTGGTTCGGATCGTCGAACACCAGTGCCGCGGCCTCGAAGCCGATGCCGTGTTTGCGGCGGTTTTGGCGGTCCTTGGCGTCGTCCCACTCGAAGCGCACTGTACATACAATAGCATAAATACAAGCGCATGGCAGCGCCGCCGGACAGCCCCGGAAGGCGCCTCGGCGTTCTTATCCGAGCGGCTCGAGTCGATCGCATGTCTCGCCTGCTGGTGGGGCAGGTGGCCAGCAGCCGCCCGCCGCGCTCCGAGCGCATGTTCGTGGCCGTGAACAGCGGACGCCATCCACACCAAGAAGGGCTATTTCGAAGTGGCCGACCACGGCACCATCTTCTTCGACGAGATCGGCACCATCTCGGGGGACATGCAGGCCAAGCTGCTGCGCGTGATCCAGGAGAACGAGTTTATTCCGCTGGGATCGACGGAGCCGGTGCGCGTGGACGTGCGCATCCTGGCCGCCACCAACGACGATTTGAGAAAGCGCGTGGACGAGGGCACGTTTCGCGAGGACCTGTATTACCGGCTGAACGTGATCAATATCGCGCTGCCGCCGCTGCGCGAGCGCAAGGAAGACATCCCGGCGCTGGTGAGCCACTTCTTCATCAAGTATTGCCGCGAAAACGAAAAGTTCCTGGACGAGCACGCCAACTCGGTGTTGCGTTTTCAGCCGGAGGTGATGCAGATCCTGATGGAGCACAACTGGCCGGGCAACGTGCGCGAACTGGAGAACGCGGTGGAGCGCGCGGTGGTGCTGGCCACCGACTCCGCCGTGCCCCTGGACGTGCTGCCCGATCAACTGTTGCAATCGAGCGGCATCCGATTGGGGCGCGCGGAAGGCGGCGCGCTGCCGGCGGACGCGTCGCTGTTCGAGATCGTGGCGGACTTTGAGCGGCGGATTATCCTGGAGAGGCTGGAGCAGCATAACGGCAGCCAGACCGAAGCCGCCGCCGCTTTGCACGTGCCGCTGTCTACGCTGAATCAGAAGATCAAAAGGCTGGATATCAAGATTCCTAAAAAGTCGGAGTAGCTGCCTCGCCCGTCGGTTGTAAAATGTCGTCACCTGCGTCGTTTTGCCGTTGACGGCGGTTTCTTTTTGAGTAATAATATGTTCGGGCCTGTAGCTCTTAATTACCTGGTCCCGAGGTTCAGGCTTCTTGTGGAACGACAATGAGACTGCCTGTCCTGTTTTGCACATACCCTGGCCCCCGGCGCTGAACTGTTCAGGATAGGGTCCGGTTGCAGGCAATCCGCGGAGGACGCGAAATCTCTCCATTAATCTTCATCCTACGATAGCTTGCGGCCGAATCCGGACTGTGCAACTACACGCCTGGAGTTGTGGCTAACGTCCGCCAACTCCGCGGGTGATTTTTTCGATCCGCATCAGTAGATTCCTCCTCCCGGTCCGACTTCCAAAACCAGCATCACGGTGCCCCGGTTTCGTTTCCCTCCAGCTTATTGAAAACGAAAGGAATCTGCCATCCGATCCCGAGGCGGCCGTCCTAGCGGATGCTATCATGATCTCGCGTCAGGATGCCGCGTTTCGCAGGATGAGCGGCCCTGCTGCGCCTTTACGTCAGAGTGACCAAATGTTACAGAATGCAACGCAGAGCAGCCTTTTTCGGGCGAGTCGCAAACAAGTCAGTCCGGCGCGTCTCAATCCGCGCAACACCCATGCAACGCGATGCAACACAAATCGCGACGAATGTCACACCGTGGCGCCACCACTCCGGACCGCCCCCTGGCCCACACCCTCGCTGGCTTCCGGCCCAGCGCCTACGACCCCCGAAAGGCCACTTATCAGAAAAATGCATCGCCGACCTTTTCCCGGCCGATGCCCGCAATCGGCTCTGCCAAAAGCGCCTGGCTGCCTACTTGCCGGCGGTTTCGGACAAGGAGTACACATGAAGCGAATCAAGAAGCAACGTTTGGAACGAGCCGGCTGGGTGGTTGGCGATGGCGCCCAGTTCCTGCAACTGAGCGCGGAAGAGAACCGCTTTATCGAATTGAAACTGGCGCTCGCGACCGGAGTCCGCGAACTTCGCGAACGAAGGGGGTTGACGCAGGCCGCCTTAGCGCACCGGCTGGGATCGAGTCAATCGCGCGTCGCCAAGGTGTAAGCTGCAGCGACATTGCCAAGTGGATCAAGCGTGGCGTCGCCGCGAAGGCCGCCTAGAGACCGGAGCTTGGCCTTGCTACCGCGTGCCCCGCAGCCGGGCGCGCAGTCCGTACCGGTGCCTCGGTTCGCCTTCCCCCCAGCTCATTGAAAACACAAGGAATCCGCCATCCGATCCCCAGGCAGCCACCCTTGTAGGTGCTATCATGATGTCGCGTTAGGATGCCGCGGTTCGCAGGACGAGCGGCCCTCCGGCGCTCTTACGCCAGAGTGACTAAATGTTACAGAATGCAACGCGGAGCAGCCTTTTTCGGCGTGTTGCATTTCAGGCGTGTCTCAAAAAAGGGCGCAACCCGCGCAACACCCATCGAACGCGATGCAATACAAATCGCCACGAATGTTACACCATGCCGCCACCGCTCCGGAGCGCCCCCCGGCCCAGCCCCTCGCCGGCCTCCGGGCCAACGCCAGCTCCCGAGAGGCCGCTTATCTATATGATTATACATCCATTAGCAGAAATTGGCTTTGTTCGGCACAAGGACGCATCGCCAACCTTACACCTTCTCCGGCACCACGTACGGCGCGCGATACTGCCGCGTCAGCATCTTATCGGCTTCTTCGTCGCCCACGAATCGCTCCACCGCCGGATCGAACTGCAGTTGCCGCCCCAGCCGGTACGAGATATTGCCCAAATGCGCCAGCGACGACGCCAGATGCGCCGTCTCCACCGGCCCGTCCAGATCGCTCGACTTGCGGCTCTCCACGGCTTTGATGAAGTTGGCGTAATGGTCGCCGCCGGCCTTCCGCTTCGGACCCGGCTCGCGCTTCTGCCCCAGGAACACTTCGTACGAGTCGTAGCCGTTGATCGCCAGATACCCCTCCGACCCATAAAAGATGTTACCCACGCCCACGCCGCCCTCCGTGTTCGTGCACCAGGGACGCACCTCGAACTGGATAATCTTCTTCTGCTCGGGATAGTGATACACCGACGTCAGCGTTTCGGGGGTCTCCTTATCGTCGTCCCACAGAAACTTGCCCCCCATGGACGTCACCCGCGTGGGCAGCCCGACCCCCAGTCCCCACATGCACATGTCCGTCTCGTGAATCCCCTGATTGCCCACGTCGCCGTTGCCGTAATCCCAATGCCAATGCCAGTTGTAGTGCACCAGCGCGCGCGTGAAGGGGCGCTCCTGAACCGGCCCTTGCCAGATATCCCAATTCAGATACTCGGGCGTGGGTTCGTTGCCCTTGTGCCCCACCGAAGGACGCCACCGGAACACCAGCCCTCGCGCCATGTAGACGTTGCCGATCCCGCCCTTGTTCATGAATTCGACCGCTTCCTTAATCGCCTCCGAGCTGCGCAATTGCACGCCGTGCTGCACGATGCGGTTATAACGGTGCGCGGCCTCGATCATTTTGCGGCCTTCATAAATGTTATGCGCGCCGGGCTTTTCGACGTAGACGTCCTTGCCCGCCTGGCACGCCCAGATCGTGGCCAGCGCGTGCCAGTGGTTGGGTGTCGCCACGCTGACGGCGTCGATCTCCTTGTTGTCGAAAACCTTGCGCAGATCCTGCTCGGTCTGCACCTTCCGGTGATACTTGGCTTCAAACTGCTCCGCGCGCTCCGACAGCAGGTTGCGGTCGGGATCGCACAGCATCACCACCTCGGCGTTGGGCAGCGCATTGAACCCGTTGATATGGTCCGTGCCGCGGCCATTGATGCCCAGCACCGCTACCCGCACGCGGCTGTTGGCGGAGGCCTTGCCGGCCATGAGCGAAACGGCCGCTCCGCCCGCGCCCAGCACGAAACTTCTTCGACTATTCATTGAGGCACCTCTGTGGAAAATTCTAGCACCGCGACTACCTTATCAACTTCTCGGCCAGGTCTTCGGCAATATCGGCGTTCACCCGGACCACCCGGCCCTCTTGCGTCACCCGGATTCCGTCAAAGGCGCCCGGCGCGCTTCGCGGCGCCCCCATGCGGGCCAGCGAGGCCAATCCACGCAGGGAGTCGGCCAGGTTCTGGGCTTCGGCCTCGGTGCGGGCATCGCCTACAAAGACGGCGCGCGCTCCGGAGCGCAAATCGACCGTTAAAATGGCGCCTTTCACCTGGCGGAGCACGCGGTCCAGGTTTGCCAGATTCCCCATGGCGCGAAGCTGTTCCGGACTCGCCCCTCGCCACCCTGCGACTACCGCCCAGATCTGCGTGTCGCCGGGCAGCGCTTGCACGCGCGCCAGTAAGTCGCGTGGCTCGCCGCGGGCGCCGCTCTTCGATTGTTCGATGGCTGCGCGGACGGTCGCATTGTCGCCGTATAGCGCGAGTCCCTTGTATTCGGTGGCGCCCGGAACGGCGCCGCGCGCAATCGCCAGGATATTCTCGCCGTCGCTCGCCAGCAGCAGATCGTGTATATCCTGGATGGGAAATTTCCCTGCCAGCTTCCGATAAAGCGGCGTCCCGCGCAGCCGATCCACGCGGATGCCCGCGAGTGCGACTGTATCCGGCGGGACAAAGGCAGCGAGCGCCGGGTCGATCGGGCCGCGCCTGGCCACGCCCCCGCCGCATCCGGCCAGGATCGCGCAGCAAAGCAACACGAAAGCCTTTCCCTCAAACATCAGCGCCTCAAGCTATTATGGCAGTGATGGCAACGGCCGCAGCCTCGCCTTATCGCCTCAAGGACAGCCCCTACAGCAGCCATAGCCTGCTGCTCGCCAGCTTGCCGCCCTCGGGCGAAGGCCGCCGCGTGCTGGATGTGGGCTGCGCGGGCGGCTATTTGAGCGCAATCCTCGCCAGCCGGGGCTACCGGGTCACCGGCATCGATTCGCCCGGCTCCGCGCGCGCCGGCTTTCCGGAATCCATCGAACTTTTGGAAGCCGATCTGGATCTGGGCCTGCCGCCCCTCACCGGCCGCTTCGATTTCGCCATCTGCGCGGATGTGCTGGAGCACTTGCGCCGGCCCGCCAACCTGTTGCGCGAGCTGCGCGGGGTCCTGGCCGCCGGCGGGCGCCTGGCCGCTTCGCTCCCCAACAGCGGTCACGCCTACTTCCGCTGGAAGGTTCTGACCGGCAGCTTCCCGGCGGACGATCGCGGCCTGTTCGACCGCACCCATCTGCATTTCTATACCCTGCGCGGCTGGCTCGATCTGTTCCACGCCACCGGATTCCGCGTCGAAACCCTGCGCTCGTCGGGCGTTCCCATCGGCCTCGCGTTGCCGAAATGGGAAGGATCCGCGGCGGTGCGTGCGCTGGAGCGCATGTCGTACGAATCGGCGCGCTGGTGGACGAAAATGTTCGCCTATCAATTCATCGTTACCGCCGCGCCGGAAATCGAGCCATGACCGCCAAGCCCAAAGTCGTGGTGGTCATGCCCGCTTACAATGCGGCCAAAACGCTGCACATGACCTATCAGGATCTGCCGCACGAATTGGTGGACCTGGTCATCCTGGTGGACGATGGCAGCTCCGACGAAACCGCCCAGATAGCGCGCGACATGGGTCTGGAACTGTTCGTCCACAATCGCAACTATGGATACGGGGCCAATCAAAAAACCTGCTACCGCGAGGCGCTCAAGGCAGGCGCGGACATTGTGGTGATGGTTCACCCGGATTATCAGTACGACCCCACCCTGCTGCCTGAGATCGTCCGTCCCATCCAGGAAGGCCATGCCGACGCCGTACTGGGATCGCGCCTGATGGGAACCAATCCCATTAAACAGGGTATGCCCTGGTGGAAATACGTCTCCAATCGCTTTCTCACCTGGGCCGAAAACGTTACCTTCGGCCTTCAACTTTCTGAGTATCATACCGGCTACCGGGCGTTTCGCCGCGAAGTGCTCGAGTCCGTGAACCTGGAAACCAACTCCGACAAATTCATCTTCGACCAGGAGATTATGGCGCAGATGGTGGCATTGGGCATGCGCATCACGGAGGTGCCCGTGCCCACCCGCTATTTCGCGCAGGCCTCCTCGGCGTCGTTCTTTCAGAGCACGATCTACGGCTTCTCCATCCTCGTGCTGCTGGCAAAGTATCTGATCCACCGCTGGGGATGGGGTTACCACCGCCAGTTCGATAGCTTGCAGCGACGCTATCAATCCGCGGCCCAGCCGGCCGGACGGAAAAGCTGACGGTGCGGCGCGCCAGACTCCCGCTGGATTTGCTGCTGGTCTTTCTGTTCACCGCGCTGCTGATCAAGCCGCTCTTCAAAGCGAAGTATCTGGACCGGTGGGATTCGATCGAAAGCACCTTCATCGCGGATGGCCGCTTTCTGAACGGCCACCTACCGCACCCCCAATGGCAGCCGCTCTGGTATTGCGGCACTCGCTATGACTACCTGTATCCGCCGGTTCTGCGCTACGGCACAGCCCTCCTGTCGCGCATCTACATTCCGGTGAAGGCGTATCATCTCTATACCGCACTGCTCTACGCCATCGGAATCGCGGGCGTGTATTTCCTGGCGTGGGTGATGAGCCGTTCGCGCGGCGCCGCGTGGCTGGCGGCCGCGGCTTCCACACTGGTCTCGCCCTCGTTTCTTTTCATCCCTCCGGTGCGGCGGGATTCGCTTTACTTGGCCCCTTGGCGCCTGTGGGTATTGTTGCGCTACGGCGAGGGACCCCACATCTCCTCGCTCGCTCTGCTGCCGTTCGCCCTGGCCTTCGCCTGGCTGGCGCTAAAGACCCGGCGCGGGCCATTTCTGGCGGCGGCCGCGATCTGTTCCGCGCTGGTCGCCCTCACCAATTTCTACGGCGCAACCGCGCTCGCCATTTTCTTCCCAGTCATGGTCTGGAGCTTCTGGGTCACTCACCGTGACCATCGGATTTGGTGGCGAGCCGCGGCAATTCCAGTGTTGGCTTATGGCCTTTCGGCCTTCTGGCTGACGCCCTCCTACCTGCGAACTACGATCGAGAACCTACAGTATGTTTCGTCACGCGGCAATGCCTGGTCCGCGGCGCTGCTCGCCCTAGCCATCGCCGCTTTTCTGGCCGTCTCCCTGAGGTATGCGTCCGGAAAACCAAGCCGTGCCTACGCCGTCTTCCTTTCGGGCGGCCTGCTATTCCTCGCGCTGAATGTTCTGGGCCACTACTATTTCAATTTCCGCGTCATCGGCGAGCCCGGCCGCCTGATCCCGGAACTCGATCTCGCGATCACGCTGGCAGCCGTCGAGTTGCTGCGGCGATTGTGGAATTGGCCTTCGCATGCGCGGGTGGCGCGGGCGCTGGCTGTGGCCGTCGTGTTGTTCGCGTTATGGGGTGCCCGCCACTTCGTCCGCCGTGCCTGGGATCTGTATCCGCGTGAACCGGACTACCGCCAACGCGTCGAATACCGCATGTCGGATTGGATGGCCGGCCATCTTCCCGAAGCGCGCACCTTCGTGTCCGGATCGGTGCGCTTCTGGTGGGACACTTGGCATGACTTGGCCCAGGTGGGCGGCGGCTCCGAACAGGGATTGATGAACCGCCGTGTCATGCCCGCGGGGTGGGAAGTCCACATGGGAACTGATCCTGAACTGGCGGTGCGCTGGCTGACCGCGCTGGGCGCCGATGCGTTGATTGTCTCGGACCAGCACTCGCAGGATCCTTATCACGATTTCAAGGCCCCGGGTAAGTTCGCGGGCGTGCTCCCGGTCTTGTACGACGATGGTCAAGGTAATGTGATCTACCGGGTTCCTCGCCGGTATCCGTCGCTCGCGCGGGTGGTCGATCGGGAGCGGTTCGCAGCCTTGCAGCCTCTCGATCAATCCAATCTCGACTTGCTGCGCGCCTATACCGCGGCGATTGAAGAGGGTCCCGACTCGCCCACCACCACTGCCTGGAATGGAACCGACGCGATGCGCGTGCACGCCCGCGTCGCGTCCGGCCAATCCGTCCTGGTGCAGGTAACCTACGATCCGGCGTGGCATGCCTACGCTGGCGGCCAAGCGCTGCCCGTTCACCGGGACCGCGGAGCGGATTTCAGCGTGATCGACGCGCCACCCGGAGAGCAAGACATCTTGTTCGTCTTCGAAACGCCGCTGGAGAACCGCATCGGCTGGCTGCTCACGTGGCTGTCGCTGGCCATCGCCGCGGCGTTCTCAGCACTCGATTACATTCACCGCCAGCCCGCCGAGTGACGTCTCCTTGTAGTGCGATCGCATATCCAGGCCGGTCTGATACATCGTCCGGATCACCTGGTCGAGCGTCACCTTGTGGCCGCCTTCTTCGGTCATCGCCATGCGCGCGGCATTGACCGCCTTCACCGCCCCAAACGCGTTGCGTTCGATGCAGGGGATCTGCACCAGGCCGCCGATCGGATCGCAGGTCATCCCGAGGTTATGCTCCATGCCGATCTCCGCGGCGTGCTCGATGGCTTCATTCGACCCATTCAGCGCGGCCGCCAGTCCACCGGCAGCCATGGAGCACGCTACCCCGACCTCGCCCTGGCATCCGACTTCGGCGCCCGAGATCGACGCGTTTTCCTTGTACAGAATCCCGATCGCCCCCGCCGCCAGGAAGTAGCGGACGATGCCTTCGTCGCTGGGCGACGCAACGAAGTGTTTGTAGTAGTGCGCCACGGCCGGAATAATGCCCGCCGCCCCGTTGGTGGGCGCGGTCACCACGCGGCCGCCCGCGGCGTTCTCCTCGTTCACCGCGATGGCATACAGGTTGATCCAGTCGATGGTGCGTAGCGGATCGTCGTCCACCGCCGCCAGCAGTCTGCGATGCATTTCCGGAGCGCGGCGCCGCACGTCCAGACCACCCGGCAGCAGTCCGTAGGTGGTCAGGCCGCGGAGGGTGCACTCTTGCATCACGGTCCAGATGCGCGCGATGCGCTCGCGGATCTCTGGCTCGCCGCGCAGCGCCTTCTCGTTCTCCAGCATCATGGCCCAGATCGGCAGACCCGCCGCCTCACCTTGCGCCAGCATCTCGGCGGCGCTTGAAAAAGGATACGGCAGCTTCACGCCATCGCTCGCACCGCCCCGCGACTGGCCTTCGCGCTCGATGAAGCCGCCGCCCACCGAGTAATACACCTCCTGCCGCAAGATGGCGCCCGGCGGGTCGAAGGCCGTGAAGCGCATGCCGTTCGGATGGCCCGGCAGCACGATGTCTCCGCGAAAGAGCAGGTCGCGGGCTTCCTGGAAGGGGACCGGTGGACCGCCCATGAGCGCGATCTGGTTGGTCTCCCGGACGCCGCGCACCAGGCTCTCGATCTGCCCCGGATCGACCTGATCCGGCTCTTCTCCCAGCAGCCCCAAGATCACCGCGCGATCGGTGCCGTGCCCGCGCCCGGTATGTCCGAGAGAGCCGTACAGCTCGATCTGGATCCTGCCGACCGCTGCGCCATCGAGCCCGGCAGCGAACGCTCGCGCCGCGCGCATGGGTCCGACGGTGTGCGAGCTCGAAGGCCCGATTCCGATCTTGAACAACTCGAAGATGCTGGTATTCACTGCGGCAGGCTCCCCGAACGCGAGGTGCTCATCATTGTGTCGCGAACGACCACAAACAGATCGGACCACTCCGTTTCCTGAAACTGCTGGATCGCGCGCATCACCGCGCGGTGGATCTTATCGCGGTTTGGCTGGCGAAGGCGTACGATCAGAATCCCGTAGTGTGGAACCGTGCGGAATTCGCTGAACCCCTTGTCCGTCGTGATCAAGATGCGCGCTTCCCCGTTTGCCACCCGCCACAGTTCGGAGTCCGGGAGCCCTTGCGCGGACGTTCCGCGGATATCCTTCACATCGTTACCGAGTGCGCTGAGCGCATCCACCGTCATCCGGGGGATGTTCTCATCGACAAGGATTCTCATCCCTCACAGGTCCACAGCCTGAAGGGGAGTAACCTGTTCCTCGGCCAACTCCCCAGCGTAGTCGAGGCAAGCCATGATGTCGGCGCGTGCAAGCGAGGGATATTCCGCCAGCAAATCCTCCACGGTATCCCCATTTGCCAGCATGCGGACGACCTGATGCACGGGAATTCGCGTCCCTTTCACGCAGGCCTGCCCGTGGCAAATATTCGGGTTTATAGAGATGCGATCAAACGGCACGATCAGTGCCCTCCCTTTTACAGCTTACCGCCCCCAAGATCGCCTCAACCAAACCGTCCACAGTGAACTCGGATGCCTCGACCGCAACCTCGATCCCTAACGCCCGCGCGGCCGCGGAAGTAACCGGCCCAATGGATGCCACCTTAACACCTGCGATAGACTCCGCACCGGCCATCGCAACGAAGTTCCGAACGGTCGAAGAACTGGTGAAGGTGATCCAGTCCGCCTTCTCCGGGAAATCGAAGCCGCCCGTGGGCGCCACCGTGCGGTAGGCTTCCACTACGTCCACCACCGCACCGCGCCGCGCCAATTCGACAGGCACCAGATCGCGGGCCACCGCAGCGCGCGGCAGCAGAATTCGCCGGCCCGCCAGGTCATGCGCCGCGAAGGCCGCAAGCATCCCTTCCGCCACATAATCGGTCCCCATCAAATCAACTTTGAGATGCAGAGCTTCGACAGCCGCGCGCGTCGCGGGCCCGATCGTGCAAATTCGCGCGCGCACAGCCCGCAGATCGACCGCGGAACAGTCCAGCCGCTCCAGGAAAAATCGCACCCCATTGGCGCTGGTGAAGATCAGCCAGTCGTACGAACCCAGGTTGGCAATCGCCTGGTCGAGCGGCGCGTAATCGAGCGCGGGCAGAATCTCGATTGTCGGCAAATCGATCGTCTCCGCGCCCAGCGCTCGCAGCCGGGAAGACAGCGCCTCGGCCTGTCCGCGGGCGCGCGTCACCACGATGCGCTGCCCGAACAGCGGCAGCCGTTCGAACCAGTTGAGCTTCTCGCGCAGCCCCACCACCTCGCCGATGATAATGGTCGCGGGCGGCTTCAGGTCGTGCTGATGAATCAACCCGGGCAGCGTGGCCAGCGTTCCCACCAGCGTTTGCTGATCCGGCCGCGTGCCCCAGCGCACGGCCATGGCCGGCGTATCGGCGGCGCGGCCGTGCGCGACCAGCGCGCGCGCGATTTCATCGAAGGCGAAGATGCCCATAAAGATGACCAGCGTTTCGGTCAGCCCCACCTTGCTCCAGTCGATGCCCTCGGCATCGTGGCCGGTCACGAACGTCACGGCTTTGGTATGCTCCCGATGCGTGAGCGGCACACCCGTGTACGCCGCAATGCCCAGCGGCGACGTAACCCCCGGCACGATTTCGAAAGCCACGCCCGCGGCGGCCAGTGCTTCGGCCTCCTCGCCCCCGCGGCCGAAGATGAACGGATCGCCGCCCTTCAGCCGCACCACGTTCAGGCCGCGCCGCCCGCGCTCGATCATCATCGCGCAGATCTCTTCCTGGCTGAAGGCGTGTACCGATTTCTTCTTGCCGACGTAGATACGCTCGGCCTGCGCGGGCGCCAGATCCAGCAGCGCCGGGTTGGCCAGGTAGTCGTACAGAATGGAGTCCGCCCGCTCCAACAGGCGGCGGCCCTTCAACGTGATGAGCTCGGGATCGCCTGGTCCCGCGCCTACCAGGTAGACTTTGCTCATCCGTAGACGCTTTCGAGAATGCTGTCCGCGCCCGCGGCCAGCAGCGCTTCCCCTAACTCGCGGCCGATGCGCGGCGCGTCCGCGACGGAGCCTTCGGATCGATCGCGCACCAGCTGCACGCCATCCGGCGAAACCACCACGGCTTGCAGCGAAAGAAGATCGCCGTTCACGGTGGCATAGGCGCCAATGGGAACCTGGCAGCCTCCGCCCAGTGCGGCCAGGAGAGCGCGCTCGGCGGTAACCGCCCATTGCGTGGGAGCGTCATTCAGTTTCTGACAGGCCACCAGGCCCGTCTCACGGGTCTCGATCGCCAGGGCGCCTTGGCCTACCGCCGGGCAAACGATGTCGGGCGACAGGATCTCCGCGATGCGGTCCGCCCAGCCCAGGCGCTTCAGGCCGGCCGCCGCCAGCACGATGGCGTCATATTGGCCTTCGTCCAGCTTGCGCAAGCGGGTGTCCAGATTGCCGCGCACCGGCTCGATCCGCAGATCGGGCCGCACCGTGCGCAACTGCGCCGCGCGCCGCAGCGAACTCGTGCCCAGCTTCGCGCCCGCGGGCAAGTCCGCCAGCCGCCGGCCCACCAGGGCATCGCGCGGATCTTCGCGCTCGGGAGTCGCCGCCAGCACCAGCCCCGCAGGCAACTCCGTCGGCAGGTCCTTCAGACTGTGTACCGCCAGGTCCGCGCGGCCCTCCAGCAGGGCCTCCTCGATTTCCTTGGTGAACAGGCCCTTCCCGCCAACTTGAGCCAGCGGCACGTCGGTGATCTTGTCGCCTGTGGTTTTGATAATTTCGATGCGGCTCTGGTATCCCAGGCCGGCCAATTGCTCTTGCACCCAATGGGCCTGCCACAGGGCCAATTGCGATCCGCGCGATGCGATGACCAGCATGGTTTTTAGGACCGCTCCCTCACGGCCGCGGCTCGGTAAGGTGAAACACTTTGCGGATCGCGGCGATCACGGGCGCGCCGTCCGGCTGTCCCGCCTGCGCGCGCAGCTCCGAAATCGGCCCATGCGCCACCTTATTAATGATGCCGCGCGTCAGCATCTCCCACGCTTCCTCCTGCTCCCGCGTCACCGGCCCAAACTTGCGCCGCACCTTTTCGATCTCCGCCTGCCGGATACGCTCCAGTTCCTCCTGCAGGCTGACGATGGTGGGCGTGATCTCCTGCACCTTGAGGCGGGCCATCATGCGCTCCACCTCCTGCTTAACGATCTCCTCGGCGCGCTCCGCCTCCTTCAGCCGCTCGCGCAGGTTGGCGTTGACCACCTCCTGCAGGTCGTCGATGTCGTAGAGGAAGACGTTATCCAGATCGTTGACCGAAGGCTCGATGTTCCGCGGCACGGCGATATCGATCAGGAACATCGGCTTGTTGCGCCGCGCGCCGATAACCCGCTGCATTTCGTCTTTGTGCAGGATATAGTGCGGCGCGCCACTGGAGGCGATCAGGATGTCCACCTCCGGCAGCATGGCCACGAAGCGGTTGTATTCGACCGGCGTGCCTTGGAACAGCTTCGCCATTTCGACGGCGCGCTCGTGGGTGCGGTTGGTGACGAACACGTGCGTGGCGCCGGACCGCCGCAGGTGCCGTGCGGCCAACTCCGACATCTTGCCCGCGCCCGCGATCATAACCGTGCGGTTGTTCAGCGAGCCGAAAATCTTGCGCGCCAGTTCCACCGCCGCGTAGCTCACCGACACCGCCATCTGGCCGATGCCGGTTTCCGAACGCACCCGCTTGGCCACGCTGAACGCGCGCTCCAGCAGGCCCTCCAGCCACCCGCAGAGCACGCCCTCGGTTTTCGCGACCCCATAAGCGGTCTTGAGCTGCCCCAGGATCTGCGGTTCGCCCACCACCATCGAATCCAGGCTGGATGCCACGCGGAACAGGTGGTGTATGGCGTTCTGGCCTTCGTGCCGGTAAAGATACGGCGCGATCGAGGGGGCCGCCACCATCCGCGACTCCCGCAGAAACTCGTCCACCAGCGCCTGCGGGTCCACCGGATCGTCGGTGGTGACAGTGATCTCCACGCGGTTGCACGTGGACAGGATGCAGGCTTCCGAAACTCCCGGGCGCGACTTCAGGGAGTGCAGGGCTTCAGCCAGCGCCGTCTCCGGGAACGCCAGGCATTCCCGCACCTCGACGGGTGCGGTCTTATGGCTGACGCCTGTGACCAGCAGTTTCATGGCTTCATCAGCAGGCCCAACCGCGCGTGCGCCACCCAGGTGATGGCCGACAATCCAACCACCACGATCACCATGATGGCGGCCTTCCGGCCCCGCCATCCGGCAGTGACCCGCAGAAACACCATGGCCAGGTAGCAGCCCCAGGTAATAAACGAGATGCCGATTGCCGGCTGGCTGATCCAGTCCGTCTTGTGCTCGATGAACGCCCACGTAGTGGCCGCGATCACCGCCAGGGTCATCAGCACGAAACCCAGCGCCATGGAGCGGGAAATCAATTCGTCCAGCGTGCCCAGCGGCGGCAGCCGGTAATACAGCTTGCGCGGTTTCTTGCGCTTCAGCTCGCGCTCTTGAAACAGATACAACAGGGATGCTCCGGCGGTGAACGCCAGCGCGGCGAAGCCCAGCAAAACCAGCGTGATGTGGACGTCCAGCCAGGCGTTGCGGACCACCGGGCTGGTCCAGGCATCCACCGGGTTGCCGAGCGTCGACACCAGGGTCATGACGAAGATCAAGGGGAAAATGAAGACGCTGAGGCTTTCGGTTTTGTAGCGCCAATAGACGAACAGGAACAGCGTGGTGATGAGGAAGGCGCACATCGAGAGCGTCTCGTAGAAGTTGGCGATGGGGCAGCGATTCATCAGCAGCCCCTCTTCCACGATGGAGACGCAGTGCAGCACGGCGCCGATCGAAAGCGCGGTGAGCGCAACCCGGAAGAGGTGCTCGCGCTTGCGGACCAGGGTAAGGATGGCGTGCAGCAGGCCGAGCGAGTACAGGGCTGCGGCCACGCGCAGCCAGATGACACTCATTTCAGCCATGAAGCGCGCCGTCTAAAGGTCGATTGAAATAACAGTATAGCGTGGGGCGGCATCGGTTTCCGCCTGAGGGGGGCATTGCTGTCTCACTGTGCGAGGCGAGGTCGAACGCTGATTCTCGCTGCGCCACGTTGCAAGACCACGAACGCCCCAGCCATTTGCAAACCATGTTCGCTCACCAACCTCACAATGGCCTCGGCCAGTGAACTCCGAGCGGAGGCTGGGAATCGCATCAGTATGACACCGGGTGAGTCCATGCGCTGCGAATACAAGCCAGCCGAAGTCCTTGTCCTCGGTCAGGAGTATCCGGTCTTCAGACAGAGCAAGGGCCATGACATCTCGATCGATGGAACGCTGCTGAGATTCGCTGACCGCTAGCACATCGTGGCCATGTGACCGGAGCGCCCGGACGGCCGCGAAATCGCAGCATTCATCCGCGAGAAAACGCATTGGCACGACTTACGGGGAACCGAGCGCCAACACAGTTTCGTGCGCGACGGTATCTGCCGCGTAGACCAGTGCGGCACGAATGTCGTCCTCAGTCAGCCTAGGGTATGCATCCAGGAGATCTTCGATCGCCGCACCCTCCGCGAGCTTGCGCAATAGCAACTCCACGGGTATCCGCGTTCCGCGAATGACGGGCTTACCCTGCATGACGCTTGGATCGATCTCAACGCGATCACTCATGGTCTTGGCCCCGCTTCGATTGTAGCAACATCGATCCAGGGCCAGCTTGACAAGGGCAGGCGAATGGGCCTGCCCCGCCACTCCGAATCAAAACTCACGATAGGGTGCTGGCCGGAACCCTAACTCCCCCAAGTGCACGAAAAGCTGGTTCCGTCACTGGAGAGCGAGGCGCTGCAGGTGGATATTTGCGGGCTGGTGGAACTGCCGGTCTTGTTGATCTCCTCAATGTCGGCGGCTGGGAAACTTCCGATGGCGCCGCTGTGGGTGCTATCTGTCGCATAATTCGTGCCGCTCAAGCCGGTGCTGTCTTCGCCGAAAAGCACGGTGCCGAAATCGGATAGGGGCAGGATGCCGCCGCTGCCCGTGCAGCAGGGCGCTTCGGTAATCCATTCGGCCGAGGACCGCTGGGCGCTCGAAACCTTCGCGCTCTTGGTGTAAGCCTTGCCGGTGGTCGCGTTTTCGATCTTGATGGTGAATTCCGAGCCATTATAAGTGACGCTGGCCTCCATGTGATCGCCGGGCGTGACGGTCATGCCCGTGATTTCGAACGAGGGCTCCGGGTAAAACTCATACCAGGCGTAATAGCTCGGGTTTTTTCCGTCGCAGTCTGAATCCGTGCCGGTCTGCTCGACACTATCGGAAGTGTATCCATCGATCCCCACCCAGAAAGCGGCGTACAGGTCGCCCGAGCTGGTGCAGGTGGCCGTAGGAACCGTCCACGAACCCTTCGCCGAAGTGAAGTCGGTTCCGGTCACTGCGTAACCACTCCAGTTGGTGCTGGTGCTCGTGCCGTCTCCGTGTTCCACGCGGTCCTGAATGGGCCGGTGTTGACGGGGCGCTATCCTATCCATTGAAGACGGGGCGCTCGACACCTGCGCGAATACAGGTAAAATGGCGATCGCACCGAAGATGACAAACCGTTTGAATGACATGCGTAAGCTTCCTTTTCAAGAAAATTTGCAGCGGGTTCCCCTCCGCAATCCAGATTATTGTACACCACCTCCCCGTCGTGGGTGCAACTATATTAAGTGGTACTGCAGCGCTTATGCGTATCCCTTAGCACAAGCCGTCCGAATCGCGTCGGCGACCTCCCGCGTGGTCTGCTCGTCCCCCAATAGCGCGCGATGCGGCAGCCAGAAGGCGTCGCCGATGCAGGCTTCGGCGACCGGGCACGCCTCCACGCGGCAGCCGCCCTGCCGATACAGCGGATTGCCGTACAGCGGGTGCGGATAGAACGGCGTACAGGGCACGCCCTGGGCGGTTAGCGCGCGGTGAAAATCGTCGCGCGTGCGGCCCATGCGTTGGGCGTCGATGCGGCCCAACAGCAGGTACCAGGAGTTGGTATTCTGCCGCTTGGGCACGTCCTGAAACGCCAGTCCCGGCACGCCGGCCAACTCTGCGCGCAGAGCCGCCGCGTTGCGCGTGCGCCGGCAGTTCTGCTCCGGCAGTCGCTCGAGCTGTGCCAGCAGGACCGCGGCCTGCCAACCGGTGATGCGGTAGTTACTGCCCAGTAAATAATGATGGAACCAGCCGCCGCCAGGCTTGCGGCCCTGGTCCATGAGGGACCATGTGCGCTCGGCAAACGCGGGATCGTTCGTGGTTAGCATGCCGCCTTCGCCGGCCGTCATCACCTTGGAGTTCTGAAAGCTGAACGAGCCCGCCAGGCCCAGGCTGCCGGCGCGGCGGCCCGCCCATTCGGAGCCGTGCGCGTGCGCCGCATCTTCGATCAGCGCCAGACCGCGTTCGGCGGCCAGCGGCCCCAGGCGGTCCATGTCGGCGATGGCGCCGCCGAAGTGTACGGCGATGATCGCCTTCGTGCGCGTCCCGATAGCCGCGGCGGCGCGTTCCGGGTCCATGTTGAAGCTCAGCGGCTCGATGTCCACGAACACCGGCGTAGCGCCCACGCGCGAGACCGCCATGGCCGTCGAGACGAACGAAATGGCGGGCACAATCACCTCGTCGCCGGGACCCACGTCCGCCGCGCACAGCGCCATCTCCAGCGTGACGGTGCCGTTCATCGCCGAGATGCCGTGCGCGCAATGCGCGAAGGCGGCGAATTCGCTTTCCAGCCGCTTGACGAAATCGCTGTGCCCGCCCCAGCGTCCGCTGTCCAGCACTTCGCGCAGCAGTTCGACTTCGCGCTCGTTCGAAATCGGCCAGTTGGGTATCTGCATTTACATCCCCTGCAGGAAATAATTGAACTGTTTCTCGCGGCCCAGCGTGGTCACCGGCCCGTGACCCGGCACGACCACGGTTTCATCGGGCAGCGCGAAAAACTTGTCGTGTATTGACTTGAGGATTAGATCGCCATCGCCGAACGGCAGATCGGTACGGCCGATGCTGTCGCGGAATAAGGTGTCGCCCGCCACCAGCTTCTTTTCCGCGGGTAGCCACAGGCTGATGCTTCCCGGCGTGTGGCCCGGCGTATGCAGCACATGGAACTCCGTGCCGGCCGCGCGCAGGATATCGCCATCGCGCGCCGGGGCGTCAATCGCGGTCCGCTCGGGTGTGCGCACGCCCAGCCACGCGGCTTGCAGGTCCATCATGTCCTGCAGCTTGTCGTCGTTTTCGTTCATGTAGACCGGTGCGCCGGTGGATGCGTGCAGCTTGTGTGCGCCGCCGATGTGGTCGATGTGCGCGTGCGTGATCACGATGGCTTTCACATGCAGGCCATGGCGCGCCAGGACGCTTTCGATCTGCGGCAGGTTGTCTCCCGGATCGATCACCAGGGCATCGCCCGACTGCTCGTCGCCGAAAATGGAGCAGTTGCATTGCAGCATGCCCACCGGCAGGATCTCATGTACCATAAGTAACGATTGTATAATCAACCCATGTACGAAGCCCTTGGCATCCTCATGCGATGGTTGCATATCGCGTCGGTCGCGACGTTAATTGGCGGCATGCTGTACGGCTGGCTGGTGCTGGTTCCGGCCACCGCCGTGCTGGCGGCGGATGCGCGCAAAGCGATCGCCGATAAGACTGCCGCGCTGTACCGCCCACTGGTCTTCGGCGCCATCGCCGCGCTGCTGGTCTCCGGCAGCTACAACCTGGCGACCAATCCGGGCCACAATCCGCGCTACTACATTTTGCTCAGCCTGAAGCTGCTGCTGGTGGCGCACGTCTTCGCGGTGGGCATCGTGCTGGTGACGAAGAACCCGGAGCATCGCGGCCGCCTGTTCGGAGGGGCCGCCATCTCGGGTCTGTTCATTATTTTGATTTCGGCGTATTTGCGGCGGACGTTCTAGCCGAAGATTTCGGCCAGCGGCACGGCAATATCCGGATCGCCGGTGCGCAGGACGCCATCCTCGACGACTTTTGTGCCGGAGGTGGTGTAGACCACCGCCTCACGGCGGCGCGGATCGATTACCCAGATATAGCTCACGCCGAACTTGAGGTAGTCGGCAATCTTCCGCTGGATTCGCCCGGCGCGATCCTCGGGGGAGAGGATTTCGATGCACAAGAAGGGCGGCCCGGCGAACACCTGCTCTTCCGGCTCGCCGAGCGTGACGCATATGTCGGGAACGCGATAGCGGGTTGCCGATACACGGACGCGCTGTTCGACGAATGCCGAGACCCCCCACCGCTTGCGATGGACGTAGAGGTAAGAACTCAGCGCTATCTGGAGCTTGCTGTGATCTTTTTCGCCCACGTTGCGATCCTCCAGTTCCCCATCCACATAATCGCGGTCCGGATCATAGGAGGTGGACAGGTATTCCTCAACTGGAACAAGCGTTGCGGCGCCCATGCGTCCATTATGTCACGAGCCCAGCCGCTAGCCATTCTTCCAGGCCGCTCCTGCCCGATTTGCCGGTGTGTGCCGCCACCCGCGCGCGTCATGCTGGAAGTATGGAAAACGAATTAGTCGCCTTATCCAACGAATTGGCCGGAGCCGTGGAGCAATCCGGACGCGCCGTGGTGGCGGTGAACGCCCGGCCGCGCTTCGGTTCAAGCGGCGTCATCTGGCGTCCCGGCATCGTGGTCACCGCCGAGCACAATATCCGCCGGCGCGAGGAAATCGGCATCACCCTGCCGGACGGCCGCACAACCTCGGCCACCCTGGCCGGCCGCGATGCCGGCACGGATCTCGCGGTGCTGAAACTGGCCGAAAACGGGACGCCCGCAGCCACTTTCGGTTCCCCGGAAACACTGAAGCCCGGCCAGGTGGTCCTGGCCATCGGCCGGTCGCCGGATTCCGGAGTCAACGCCACCATGGGAATTATGAGCGCGGTCGGCGGGCCGTGGCGCTCCTGGCGCGGCGGGCAGATCGACCAATATCTTCGGCTCGATCTCACTCTATATCCCGGCAGCTCCGGCGGCGCGGTAGTGGATACCGCCGGCCGCGTGCTGGGCATCTCGACCAGTGCTCTCTCGCGTATCGCCGGACTCGCGGTGCCCGTCTCCACCGTCAACCGCGTGGTCGATGAACTGCTCCGCTCCGGCCACGTCTCGCGCGGCTATCTCGGTTTGGGGCTGCATCCGGTCGCGCTGCCGGACGGCAGCACCGGCCTGATCGTGCTTTCCGCCGAGCAGGATGGGCCCGCCGCGCGCGCCGGCGTGCTGATCGGCGACATTGTGGTGGCGCTGGCCGGCGAGGGAGTGCGCGACACCGACGACATTCAAACCGCGCTCGGCAGCGAGTCCGTCGGCAAGCCCATCGCCGCGCGCATCGTGCGCGGCGGACAGGTCATCGAACTAAATATAACGGTGGGCGAACGGCCCACGAGGGAAGACTGACATGGCGCGCGCCTTTGGGGAAGTCGCGGAACGGTTGCGGCGTTCCACCGTCGAGGTGCTGCTGCCCGGTGCCAATGCGGGCGGGTCAGGGGTAATCGCCACGCCCGATGGCCGGATCGTCACCAATGCGCACGTGGCCCGCGCCGCGGGCGCGACGGTCCGCCTGTGGGATGGCCGCGAATTGCCCGCTACCTTGATCGCGCGAGATGCGCGGCGCGACCTGGCCACGCTCCAAGTTGAAACGGGAGAAGCGGGCGGGTTGCCCGCCGCCGCCTTCGGCGATTCGAACGCTCTCCGCGTGGGCGAACTGGTGATGGCCATCGGCAACCCGCTGGGCTTCATCGGCGCGCTAACCACCGGCGTGGTGCATGCGCTCGGCAGCCTGACCGGATTCGGCCGCCAAAGCTGGGTGCTGGCGGATGTGCGCCTCGCGCCCGGCAACTCCGGCGGTCCGCTGGCCGACGCACACGGTCGCGTGATCGGTATCAACACCATGATCGTTCACGGGCTGGGCGCGGCCGTTCCCGGCAATGCGGTGACGGCCTTCCTGCGCCGCGGCGCATCCGGATTTTCGCTGGGCGTGACGGTGCAACCGGTGCGTCTGGAAGACCGGCGCTTCGGCCTGGTGGTGCTCAAGGTCGAGCCGCGCAGTCCGGCAGCCCAAGCGCCCCTGTGGATCGGCGATGTGCTGACCGGCGCCGGCGGACGGCCCTTTCGCTCGGTGGACGATCTGCACGAAGCGCTCGACGCGGCCAGCGGCGCCATGCACCTGCAGTTCCTGCGCGGCGACCGCGTCGCAACCCGCGAAGTGGCCATCCGCCTGGCGCATCCGGTGGCGGAGGCGGCGTGATCCGTCTGCTGATCGCGGCGCAATCCGCGATCGTGCGCGCGGGACTCGAGTCGGTCGGCGCGCAGGGCGACGGTATCGAAGTCGTGGGCGCTTCCGATCTCGCCGGCCTGAGCGCAGCCATCGACCGGCATCAACCCGATGTGGTGCTTGCGGCCGTCGAAGCGCATCACGACGAGCCGCCCGAAGACCTGATCGCACTGGCCGCCCGCGCCGGTGCGCCGGCGTTTGTCGTGCTGGCGCCGGATCTGCAGTGCGGCTGGACCGGCGATGCGCTGCGCGCCGGCATCCGCGCCGTGCTGCCCGGCGACCTCGGCGCACGCGAAATTGTGGCGGCGGTAGAGGCCGTAGCCGCCGGGTTGGTTGCGCTACACCCGCAGGATATCCCCGCGCTGGTGGCCGACCGGCCTCTGCCCCCGACGCAGGCGCAGCCACTCACCCCGCGCGAGATTCAGGTGCTGGCGATGCTGGCCGAGGGCCACGGCAATAAGACCATTGCCTGGAAATTGGGCATCTCGGAACATACCGCCAAGTTCCATGTGGCGTCCATTTTGAGCAAGCTGAATGCCGGCACGCGCACCGAAGCGGTGACCCTGGGCATCCGGCGGGGGCTGATTCTCATCTAAGGGAACGTGCCTTCCGGATACGACGCCCTACGCAACGACGCAGCCTGGCTGGACCTCTCCGCGCGCGGGCGCATCTACGCCACCGGCGAAGACCGCGCCCGCCTGCTGCACGCCATGACCACCAACCATGTGCAGCAGCTTACGCCCGGCACTGGGTGCTATGCGTTCTTCCTGAACGCGCAGGGGCACATTCTGGCCGACGTCAACCTGCTCTGCCTCGAAGACCGCTTCCTGCTGGATACCGAGCCGGAAACGCGCGAGCGCGTCTCCCGCCACCTGGACAAATTCATCATCGCCGACGATGTCGCGCTCGAAGACATCACCGGGCGGATGGCCTCGGTAGCGGTGGAAGGCCCGCATGCCGCCGCTGTGCTCGCGGCCGTTGGCGCGCCCGTGCCGGATGCCGAATACGCGCACGCGCCGTGGAATGGAGCGATCGTCGCGCGTCTAAGCGAGACAGGCGCGCCGGGTTTCCGCATCTTCATGCCCACGGACGCGAAGGCCGGCTGGACCGCGCGGCTGGAATCGGCGGGCGCAATCCGCGCAACGCCCGACGAAGCCCGCACCGTGCGTCTGGAGCACGGCAGGCCGCGCTATGGCGAAGACATCTTCGACACCACGCTGCCGCAGGAGACCCGCCAGATGCACGCCGTCCACTTCACCAAAGGCTGCTATATCGGACAGGAGATCGTGGAGCGTATCCGCTCGCGCGGGCACGTCAACCGGCTGCTCGTAAGGCTAGAGGTGGAGGGCGTGGCGCCATTGGCCAATGGGACTAAAGTGACAGCCGGTGCCGCCGAAGCGGGAGAGGTCACATCATCCGCGTTCTCGCCGGGATTGGGCAAGGTGGTTGCGCTGGCCTACGTGCGCGCGCAATATGCGCCCGAGGGAACGGCGCTGCAAGCGGACGGGCGGGCGGCTAGTTTGGACCCGGTGGTGGCGCCGGGGTAGAAGTGAGTTCGCCGCGTAGTGCCTCGACGGCGGCTGTGAGCACCACAGGGCCAACTACCTTCATCAGTTGTAAGCCCAGGATGCGACCCTTAATGGAGCTGTCCATCCGGCCGCCGCCAGCGTCTCTACCGCGTCCTTCAGATCCTTCTGTTCGCCGTCAGACACGTTCTGCATCAGAGCCAGGCAATACGGAACCAGGGTCACCGCCGCCTTCTCGAAGTCCACGCCGCGCATGAGTTGGGCGACCGCGATGCCGCGGGCATGAGCGCGCGCACGATCCACCTCGCGGTCGGCCGCATCTCGCAAGGTCTGTAGAAAGAGGCCCGGACCCACGTTCACGTCCTTGTCGCCAGCGCGTACCGTGAACAAGGAAGTGCGGAACAGCGCCATGGCGCCGAGGCCGGCCAGGAACACCTGCGTCCAGCGCTGGCTGGGGCCAGTGGCGCCAAATGTCCAACCGTAGGTCCTTGCCAGCCCGAGCGCGATCACCGAAGCTGCCACGTTCAAGAATACGTAGAGCCATGCGGGGCGGGAAAGCAGCGCGCTCTGCGGAGCGTCGCGGTAACGTGAAACCAGTTCCGTGCCGCCCACCAACGCGCCAAGCAGAGCGGCGACCAGGTAGTCGGCCAGGTCCGGCATGCGCCTAGGCCGTTCGCGCCAGGGACGCGATTTCGGCGCCGAATTCAGTCAGTTGCGCGGACTCGCTGCTGGGACCGCCTGACAAAGTGATGTAGCGCAGTTCCTGCAAACGCTTGATCGCATCGGCGAAATTGGTGAAGTCCATGCCGCTGGCGGCCTGTAAATCCCTTAACGGCATAGGCTGCCCGGCGTTGCCGGCAAGCAAAGCTAACACCGAAAAGGCCGTGCCTGGGGCCACCGGCGCCGCCTGCTTTTGTTTCTCCCAACGCTGCATCTCTTTCAGATACGTCGTAAAGCTATTCGCGTTGGATTGTCCCATACGTGTATTATATGCCTGATGCCTGTGCTGCGCCTGCGCCAATACGCCGACGGGGAAAATCGCTATCGCGTGACCGTTGAACTTGAGCGCGATGGCATGCGCCGCAGCGCCGAATCCCGGTTCGAGCTGCAGATTTCCGCACAGGATCAGGAAGATATCCGCTGGTACTTAGAAGATTTCCTGCAATATCCGATGGACCCGGCCCCGGCCATCGCGGCGCGCATCGAGCGTCGCATGGCGGAGATCGGCGTGGATCTGTTCACCAAGGCGCTCGGGAATACCGAGGTGTGGCCCGAGGTCCGGCACGATCTGAGCGCCACGCGGGTCGAGATCGAAACCACCGTGAAGGACGCGACCGCGCTGCCCTGGGAACTGCTGCGCGATCCCAATGCCGACGTTCTTCTTGCGCTGCGGGCACGCGCCTTTGTGCGGTCCACGCACGATTCGGTCGAGCAGCCAACTGTGCCGCAAAGCGCCGGCGGCCGATCCGCATCCTTCTGGTGATCTGCCGCCCGCGCGGCGGAAGCGACATACCATTCCGCTCCAGCGCGCGGCGCATTCTTGAAGGCCTACGCGGTAACGATGCTTAGTCGCTTACGGGCGATTCCTCGACGCACGTGCTGCTGCGAAGCCGCAACCCGAGCTCGTGCGGCATCTCAACCACGCGCTTCGCGCGTACGGCGAGGCATTGGAACTGACACCACCCGACGCTGTGGCGGTGGTCCACAACCAGTTGGGCAACACCCACCTCGCCGCGGTGCGACCTCGACCTTGCCCGGCACCATTACAGCGAATCGATCCGCCTGGATGAAGCCCGAGGCAATCTCTACGGCGCTGCGCAGAGCCGCCGTAACGTCGCCCGTATGCTCATGCGAGCAGGCCGTCTTGCCGACGCCCGGCAATACGCCGATGCCGCACTTGCGCGATTTCCAGACCTACGGCTCCAGCGCCGCCCAGAACATCCAGGATACCCTCGACCTGATCTCCCGCCTTGCCAAAGCCGCCACCGCCTAACCCCAGTCCACTCCCGGCACATCATTCCCAAAAGCAGCGCTTCCACAACGGGCTAGTGTGTATAAAGTGTGTATAATCGTTGGATGGATAGCCGGGAGGTCATCAGGAAACTGAAAGCCGACGGCTGGTACGATGTGAATCCGGTGAAGAAGGGGAGAGCGACGGTACCGCATCCCAAACGGGATCTCCCGATAGGGACTCTCAAAAGCATCGAAATACAGACCGGGATCAAACTGAGGTGACTGTTATGGACTACATTGCGTATCTCCACAAGGACCCGAACGCCGATTTCGGCGTCAGCTTCCCCGATTTCCCAGGCTGCATAACCGCCGGCCGGACCCTCGAAGAAGCACACCGCATGGCGGCCGAAGCACTGGCTCTGCACATCACCGGAATGGTTGAGGACGGCGAAACCATCCCAGAGCCGTCGGCGCTGGACGCTCTTGTTGACGACCCGGCCCGGAAGCACGCAGTGGCGTTCCTCGTTCATGTCGAGCCGGAGGCGCAGCGGGCCCTGCGGATCAACATCACGGCGCGAGCCAGGCAAGTCGAACGGATCGACCAGCTTGCCGGCCAAGCGGGCATGACGCGGTCGGCGTATATGGTGCAGTCGGCGCTCGCCGGCCCTGCCAGGTTGCCGAAGGGCAAGGCGCGCCACGCGGCGCGATAACCTCCCAGTCCACTCCCGGAACGTGCATTCCCAAAACCGAACACTTTCACATTCCCACCCCGCCCGCCCCTAACCTTTTTCCCCCAAAGGAGTCATAATGTTACCGGCCCCGGAACGATTGGCAGGCGCCGTGCCCTTCTCTCCGCGGAACCAAACATGGATGTACCGAGAAAAGACGCAGCCAAGAAGCGCCTCATCAAGCGCATTATCATTGGGTTAGTCATCATTGCCGCCCTGGTGCCCGTGGGGTACTACGTAGGTATCCCGTTCGTCTTCAAAGGGCGCCTCAAACCTGCCGCGCCAGGCGTGGAACTTTCCACGCTGTGGCCCGAACAGGTGCGCCGCGGTCCCATGGTCCTCGACGTCAGGGGCCTGGGCACGCTGGTCCCGGAAGATACGCTGCTGATTCCCGCCCAAACGGACGGCCGCATCGACAAGATCCTTATTAAGCCCGGCACGCCGGTGAGGCCGGACAGCGTGATCCTGGTGATGAGCAATCAGGAACTGCAGACCGCCCTGTTGGACGCGGAGTACACGCTCAAAGCGGCGCAAGCCGCCTATATCGACCTGCGCGTGACCCTCGAAAAGCAGGGGCTGGACCTGAAGGCCAACGCCGCGCTGGTGTCCGCCGATTACCATACCGCGCAACTCAAGGCCGAGCGCGACGATGCCCTGGTGAAAGAGGGCCTGGTGGCCCCGGTGGATGCCAAGATTTCCGACGTGACCGCACAGGAGCTGTCCACGCGCAACGGGATTGAGGAAAAGCGGCTGAGCATCAACCAGGAGTCGGTGGAGGCGCAGTTGGCTGCGTCGAAAGTCAAGGTTGACCAGCTCGAGGCGGAGTACAAACTGAAACAACAGCAGGTGGAAGAGCTCCGGGTGCGGGCCGGCGCGGAAGGCATGCTGCAGGCTCTGCCGGTGCCGGTCGAGGAAGGGCAAAAAGTGCTGGCCGGAACCGCTCTGGGCAAGGTCGCGCAACCCTCGCACCTGAAAGCCGAGCTCAAGATCGCGGAGACCCAGGCCAAAGATGTAACCATCGGGCAACCGGCCGTCATCGATACGCGCAATGGCCTGGTGAAGGGCAAGGTTTCGCGCATCGACCCGGCGGTGTTGAACGGGACGGTGACCGTGGATTGCAGGCTGGAAGGTCCGCTGCCGGCTGGCGCACGGCCGGATTTGAGCGTGGATGGAACCATCGAGTTAATGCGGCTCGACGATGTGGTCTACACGGGGCGGCCGGTGTTCGGGCAGGCGGATAGCAAGGTCAGCCTGTTCAAGATCGAGCCCGACGGGAAGTACGCCGATCGCGTACAGGTGACCCTGGGCCGCGCTTCGGTGAATACCATCGAGGTGAAAAGCGGGCTGAATGTGGGCGACCGCGTGATCCTGTCGGACATGTCGGCCTGGGACCAGTACGACCGAATAAAGTTGAACTAAACCCGCTGCTGAAACGTTATATAAGGGAGACGAAATGGGCACTAATGGAAAAGAATCGCTGATTGTGCTGGATGGCGTGACGAAGGTATTCGTCACCGACGAGGTGGAAACCCACGCCCTGTCCGGGATCCAGCTCGACCTGAAGAAAGGCGAGTACCTTTCAATTGCAGGGCCGTCGGGCTGCGGCAAGTCCACCTTGCTGGCCATTCTGGGGTTGCTGGATACGCCGAGCGACGGCACGTATACCCTGAATAACCGGGCGGTCAGCGGGCTCAAGCTCTCGGAGCGCGCGCGGATTCGCAACCGGGAGATCGGCTTCATCTTCCAGGCGTTCAACCTGATTGGCGATCTGACGGTGTATGAAAATGTGGAGTTGCCACTGACGTATCGCGGGATGGGGTCGGCCGAGCGCAAGAAGCGCGTGCAAGAGGCGCTGGAACGTGTGGGCATGTCACATCGTATGAAGCACTATCCGTCACAGCTCTCGGGCGGTCAGCAGCAACGCGTCGCGGTGGCGCGCGCGCTGGGCGGCGATCCGGCCATTCTGCTGGCGGATGAGCCGACTGGAAACCTGGATTCGGCCAACGGCGAAGCGGTCATGAATTTGCTGAAGGATCTGCACCGCAACGGCGCCACCATCTGCATGGTGACGCACGATCCGCGGTATGCGCAATTCGCCGACCGCACCATTCGCCTGTTTGACGGCCGGATTGTAGAGGAAAGCGTCGAGGCCACGCGGAACTGACAACCTGTTCTTGGAGGGCGGGCAATCTTGCCCGCAGCCGGCTTTCAGCCGGCCTGCTTAGGAGGGGAGAATGCTACTCGCAGGTGCCGTGTTGGCGCTGGCAAGCGTGGTCAGCCTGCCGGCAACCGGAAACTTCCATCGCCAGTCCAGCCGGATTTATCCTCTTTCGGCGCGAGGGCGAGTGACGCTCCAAAATATCAACGGCGACGTGCACATTCGCGCCTGGGATCGCAATGAGGTGCGTATCGCCGCCGTCCAAACGGCATCCAGCCTAAGCCTGCTGGACAAAGCTCGTGTCACTATCGATTCCACTGCCGATTCGATCGATATCCGGACCCGCTACGGCGACGGCTCGACCACGAATCCGGCCAGCGTGGAGTTTACGGTCATGGTGCCGCGGCGCGCGCTGCTGAGCGAGATCAAGGCCATCAATGGCGCGGTGGATATCGAAGGCGTCAGCGGCGGAATCAATGCGTCGTCGGTGAATGGGACGGTGCGCGCGGAGAAAATTGGCGGAGACGTCCGCCTCTCCACCGTGAACGGAAAGCTGGAAGCCACCTTCGAGCACCTGAGCGACGCCAAGACGATTTCCATGAACTCCGTGAATGGGCCGATTTCGCTCTCTATCCCGTACGACGCGGGGGTCGAGTTCAATGCGCGCAACGTAACCGGCGGCATCGACAACGACTTCGGTCTTCCGGTGAAGCAGGACCACTCCGCGGGCAGCCAGTTGCACGGTGTGCTGAAGGGCGGCGGCACCTACATCGACCTGAAGAACGTCAACGGAGCCATCTGCATCACGCCGATGTCGCACGGCCGGCGCGTCCGATTCACATAGGGTTCCACACTAAACGTCTTCTGCCTCTCGTCGCGTTCCCCATTCTAACTGGGTGTTCGGGGTGTTACCGTTGACGCCAGGGGCCCAATGAAATCCTTCACCGTACCTTTTGCCGTGGTTGCCGCATTAATGCCATCCGTTTGGGCGGCGGCAGGGGATGTGGCGGCCACTCCGCCGATGGGTTGGAACAGTTGGGATTGCTACGGCACCACCGTCACCGAAGCCGAGGTGAAGGCCAACGCCGATTACATGGCCGCGCACCTGAAGCAGCACGGCTGGCAGTATATCGTTATCGATATCCAGTGGTCCGAGCCGAACGCCCAGGCGCACGGTTACCGCGCCGGCGCGCAATTGGCGATGGACGAGTACGGCAGGCTCATTCCTGCGGTAAACCGGTTCCCGTCTTCAGCAGGCGGCCGCGGCTTCCGGCCCCTGGCCGATTACATCCACGCGCTGGGACTGCGCTTCGGCATCCATATCATGCGCGGTATTCCCAGGCAGGCGGTGAAGGCGAACCTGCCGGTCTTCGGCAGCGCGCTTGGCACGGTCCGCGCCGGCGAGATCGCCGACACCGCATCGATCTGCCCGTGGAACACCGATATGTACGGCGTCGATCTGAGCCGGCCCGGCGCGCAGGGTTACTACGATTCGATTTTGAAGCTGTATGCCGATTGGGGCGTGGACTACATCAAGGCCGACGATATCGCACGGCCCGCGCACCGCGAGGAGATCGCCGCATTACATCGGGCGATCGGGAAGACCGGACGGCCGATCGTGTTGAGCCTGTCGCCGGGGCCGGCCATGATCAAGGACGTGGCATTCCTCCAGGCGAACGCCAACATGTGGCGCATCTCGGACGATTTCTGGGACGACTGGAAGGCGCTGCGGCTGAATTTCATTCTGATGTCGATCTGGAGCGGCATGGGACGGCCCGGCGCGTGGCCCGATGCGGATATGCTGCCGCTGGGCCACATCGGCATTCGCGCCGAGCGCGGCGAACCGCGCACTACGCGGTTCACGCACGACGAGCAGCGCACCCTGATTAGCCTGTGGTCGATCGCCCAGGCGCCCCTGATGTTCGGCGGCGATCTGCCCAGCAACGACGATTTCACGCTGTCTTTGATCGGCAACGATGAGGTGTTGGCGGTCGATCAGCACGGATCCCACGGCGGCGCGTTTGCGGAAGGCGGCAATAGCGTGGTGTGGACCGCCGACAGCCCGGGGCCCGGCGAGAAGTACGTGGCGGTGTTCAATGTGGGCGACGCGGGCCCTATCGATATTCGCGTCGAGTGGGCCGCCCTAGGGCTGCCGGAGCGGTGCACGCTGCGGGATTTGTGGGAGCGGAAGGACGTCGGCGCGATAGCGGGGGGATACACTTTCCGAGTCGGGCCGCACGGGTCGGGGATCTACAAGATAAAGACGGCCCAAGAATAAAGGCCCCGGCTGGGTATCCGGGGCCTTGCACTCAGAGGGTTGGCGGCGGGAGGGGACTCGCCGCCAGGGATGCTGTCTGTATTGACTCTAATATATCAGTTTAAGATCTATTTGTCCAGTGCCTGCCAATATTATTGCGGGAATTTTTTCAGGGCCAAAATTGAAGGCCCCGGCTGGGTATCCGGGGCCTATGCACTCAGAGGGTTGGCGGCGGGAGGGGACTCGCCGCCAGGGATGCTGTCTGTATGGGTCTAATGTAACTCTTTCAGATCTTTTTGTCCAGTATTTTGAAAAGATTTTTTAAAATACTTTTGGCGCGCCGGATTTTGCCGAAAAGCTCAACAGATCAAACTGCCTGGGTGGTGGTAGAACCCATCGGAAGGAAAGAGGGAATCCGGCGATTGAAGTAAGTGACGCTCCCCAAGGGAGCGCGAGGATAGTGGCTGGATGTTTGGTCGTCCTGGCAGGAAAAACAGGTGGACCGAACTCCCTCTTTCGCCTTCACGGTAGCCTGGGAGTGCTCATGGGGCCGGGTTCTCCTGCTTCAACTTGCTGAAACTAAGGCGAAAAAATTCCAGCAGGTGCGGTGACCAGCCGCGCCAGCCCTAAGACGGACTCACCGCCGCCCCACCAACCGCACCCGCCGCGACTCAACCAGCGGAGTCTCCGACATCGCCTCCTCCGTAATTGCCGTCTGTTCCTCCTGGTGCCGCCGCCCCGACCCGGTGGCCGGGCTGGCGCTCTCCGGACGGCCGATGTAGCGCAGCGCGCGGCCTGTCGGAGCCAGCAGCGGCTCCAACTGCTCCTGCATAAAGCGCCAGGGCCCCATGTTGCGCGGTTCCTCCTGCGCCCACACCGGTTCCGCGTCGGCCGGATAGCGCAACAGCGCTTCGTTGACCTCGCTCGTGGCGAACGGATACAACTGCTCGATGCGCACCAGCGCCACGTGATTCGCCTGGCGCGCCTCGCGCGCGGCCAGCAGGTCGTAGTAAATCTTGCCGGAACAAAAGACCACGCGCGTCACCTGTTCCGGATCGATGGCAGCGGTATCCGGCAGCACTTCGCGGAAGCCGCCGCTGGTAAGCTCGGCGACGGTAGAAACGGCCTTGGGATGCCGCAGTAGGCTCTTCGGCGTGAAAATGACCAGCGGCTTGCGCATGCCGCGCCGGTCCGCGCCGCCATACATCTGGTGCCGAAGCAGGTGGAAATATTGGGCTGGCGTGGTGCAATTGGCGACCTGCATATTATTGCCGGCGCACAGCACCAGGAAGCGCTCGATGCGCGCGCTGGAATGCTCCGGCCCCTGCCCTTCGAAGCCGTGCGGCAGCAGCAGCACCAGCCCGCTCGGCTGCCCCCACTTGGATTCCGCGCTCGAAATGAACTGGTCGATCAGGATTTGCGCGCCGTTGGCGAAATCGCCGAACTGCGCTTCCCACAGCACCAACGTCAGCGGATCGGCCACGCTATAGCCGAATTCGAAGCCCAGCACCGCGTACTCGCTGAGCGAGCTGTCGAAGACTTCGAAGCGCGCCTGGTCTGGCGAGACATGCTGCAGCGGCGTGTACTTCTGGGCGGTCTCCGAGTCCCAGAACACCAGGTGCCGCTGGCTGAAAGTGCCGCGCCCGGAATCCTGCCCGCTGAGCCGCACGGGCGTGCCTTCGAGCGCTAGCGTGCCGAATGCCAGCGCTTCGCCAAACGCCCAGTCGATGGGTCCGCCTTTGTCGATCGCCCCCCGGCGGCGTTCGATGAAGTTGCGCAACTTGGGATGCAGGTGGAAATTATCGGGGAAATGGGTGAGCGCGCGGATGACGCGGTCGACGGTCGCCTTGTTCACCGCCGTGCGCGGGCAGAAGCTGGCGATCTCGCCGCTCGGAACCGCGGCCAATTCCTGGGCTTCGAACCGCTCGCCGCTTTTTTCGGCCGAGTCGTAGGCCGCAGCCAGGTCCTGCGCGAAACCCCTGCGGATATCCGCAACTTCTTCTGCGGTGAGCACGCCTTCGCGTGTCAACCGTTCGCCGTAGAGCTTGCCCACCGAGGGATGCTCCTTGATCTTGCGGTAGAGGATGGGCTGCGTGTAGCTGGGATCGTCGCCTTCGTTATGGCCGTGCCGGCGATAGCAGAACATGTCGATCACCACGTCTTTCTTGAACTGCTGGCGGTAATCGAAAGCGATCTGCGCCACCCGGATGGCGGCCTCGGGATCGTCGCCGTTGACGTGAAAAATCGGCGCTTGCACGCCGCGCGCCACGTCGGTGGAATAAGGCGTGGAGCGGGCTTCGTCGGGAAGTGTGGTGAAGCCGATTTGATTGTTGATGATCAGGTGCAGGGTGCCACCCGTCGAATAGCCGTCGAGTTGCGACAGGTTGAGCGTTTCGGCCACCACGCCCTGCCCCGCAAACGCCGCGTCGCCGTGGATCAGCAGCGGGATCACGCGCGCGCGCCCCGTATCGCCCAAGCTGTCCTGCTTCGGTCGCACGATGCCTTCCACCACCGGATCGACCGCTTCCAGATGGCTGGGATTGGGCGACACCGAAACCAGCACCTCGCGTCCGGCGGCCGAGCGATACACGCCGCGCGCGCCCAGGTGATATTTCACGTCGCCGGAACCCTGCGTACTGGCCGGATCCAGCTCGCCTTCAAACTGGGCGAAGACCTCCGCGACCGGCTTGCCCACCACCGTGGTAAGCACGGTCAAGCGCCCGCGGTGCGCCATGCCGATGACCACTTCGTGTACATTGCCCGCGGCGGCACGCTCCAGCAGTTCGTCAAGAATGGGGATGGCGGTTTCGGCGCCTTCCAGCGCGAAGCGTTTCTGGCCCACGAAACGGGCGTGCAGGAAATGCTCGAACTCTTCGGCCTTCAACAGACCTTGCAGAATCCGCACGCGGGTTTCGCGATCGAGCGGCCAGTTGTTGGCCTGCGGCTCCATGCGGTGCTGCAGCCAGCGCTTCTGCTCGGGCTGCTGGATGTTCATGTACTCGCAGCCGATTTTGCCGCAGTAAGTCTGGCGCAGGGTCTCCAGGATTTCGCGCAGGGTGGCGACGGGCTTGGGACCGGCTTTGGCGCCGTGCTCGCCGCCCTGCTCACCGATTGCCTCGCTGAGGCTGCCCGTGAGGAATTCGCGGTCCAGGTCCCAGATGGTGAGGCCGTAGGTGACCGGGTCGAGCTCGGGATGATTGGTGGGCTCGCCGCCTAGCGGATCCAGATCGGCGATCAGGTGGCCGCGCACGCGGTAGGCGTTGATGAGCTGCAGCACGCCCGCCTCCTTGGCGATCTCGGCGGTGCGTCCGCTCGCCCCGGGCAGCAGGACGTTGCGGTCGGGCTCCCACAGCACCGGCTGGTGGGGCATCTTCAGGTGCGCGAAGATCTCTTCGTAGAAGCCGTCGCCGCAATCCAGCAGCGCCTGCACCTTCCCCAGGAACATGCCGGATTCCGCGCCCTGAATGATGCGGTGATCGTAGGTGCACGAAAGCGACATGACCTTGCTGATTCCCAGCATCGACCGCGTTTCAGGCGCGGCGCCCTGATATTCCGCCGGATAGTCGATGGCGCCCGCCGCGATGATGGCGCCTTGGCCGGTCATCAGGCGCGGGCTGGAGGTCATGGTGCCGACGGTGCCGGGATTGGTCAGTGAAATGGTGGTGTCCTGGAAATCCGCGGGCGCCAGCTTGCCTTTGCGCGCGCGTTCCACCAGGTCGTCGAAGGTGGTGACGTACTGCGCGAAATCCAGCGCGCCGGCGTTCTTGATATTGGGCACCAGCAGATTGCGGCCGCCGTCCTTGCCCGCCACGTCCACCGCGATGCCCAGGTTGATCCGCGGATGCACGATGCGCGCGGGTTGGCCGCCGGCTTCGCCATAGGCGTTGTTGAGGCCGGGAAAATCCTCCAGAGCCTTCAGGATGGCCCAGCCGATCAGGTGCGTATAGGAGACTTTGCTTTTTCCCACCAGGGTGCGGTGCTGGTTGATGATGCGACGGTTTTCGTCCATCACCTTGACGGGGATCACGCGCTGCGAAGTGGCCAGCGGAATCGTGACACTGGCGTTCATGTTCTCGGCGATTTTCGCGGCGATGCCGCGGAGGGGCTGGAGGTCGTCGGAGGAGGCCGACACGGCGATGGGGCGACGCGGCGACACGGCCACTGCCGCTGGGGCGGGGTTCTCTTCGAAGACGTGTTTCCAGCTCTCGTCGACGGCGGTGCGGTCGTTCAAATATTGCATGTACAGCTCGTCTTCGAGCCAGCTATTGATACCCAGATCCGGTTCGGTTTTGAGGGACATAGTGCGGGGAGGCCTTCCTCTTCATCATACGGCAGGGGCGAGGCGGCGGGCGGCTGGCGGCACCACACATCCCCTGCCCACACCCATACAATAAATGTACCGATGACTTTCCTTAGTCCGCAAAGCCGCGCCTTCCTCGGCGCAGTCTCCCAACTCGCCTACGCGAACCCATTCCTGCCCGAACGGGTGGAATTCGAACGCGCCGCACTGGGGGACGCGTTCGTCCCGGGCGAACCCGTCTGGAGCCAGCACGTGCGCGAACCCGAGCAGCCGCGCGCCAACGTCTACCGCATCGCCGAACGCGTCGAGGCGCTGGTTGAGCAGCTCCAGGCCCGGCTGCACGAGGTGGCGGAGACCCGCGCGACGGACCTGGTGCTCTATGAAGACGCGGTCCTGCACATCCTCTATCAGCGTTACTACCGCCATTTTTTCGCGGCGGCCTTCGGGCCCGCCACGGCCCAAGGCGATCCCGCGCGCTGGCGCTTCTACAACAACTTCCTGGCCGACTGGCAGCACTTTTTCCACATCGAGGGCGTGCACTTCCCCACCGGCCACGATCCGCGTCACACCTTCGCCTGCTTCCGCCAGATCCAGTGCGCCTTCGAGCAGGTATTCCGCGACGTGATCGGCAGCTCCATGCCGGCCGCCCGCCTGCGCGCCTCCATCTGGCAGTCCATCTTCACGCACGACATCCGCCGCTACCGCCGCACCCTGTATGCGCGCATGGGCGAGTTCGCCACCCTCATCACCGGCCCTTCAGGCACCGGCAAGGAACTGGTCGCGCGGGCCATCGCGCAGTCCCGCTATATCCCGTTCGACGATGGGCGTCTCTCGTTCGCCGACGACTGCGGGTTCTTCCCCATCAATATCTCCGCCCTCTCGCCGACGCTGGTGGAATCGGAGTTGTTCGGCCATCGCCGGGGTGCCTTCACTGGCGCGGTCGCAGACCGCAAGGGATGGCTGGAAATATGTTCCGAATTGGGATCCGTGTTCCTCGACGAGCTGGGCGATCTGGACCCGGCCATCCAGGTGAAGCTGCTGCGCGTTATCGAGACCCGCACCTTCCACCCCGTGGGGGACACCGCCAGCCGGCAGTTCCACGGCAAGCTGATCACCGCCACCAATCGCGACCTGGCCGCGCTGATTGCCAAGGCGCGCTTCCGCGAAGACCTCTATTACCGCCTTTGCTCCGACCAGGTGACCACGCCCGCGCTGGCAGAGCAACTGGCCGATTCCCCGGCGGTTCTGCCTGAACTGGTCTTTTATATGTCGCGCCGCGTGGCGGGAGACGAGGCCGAAACTCTGGCGCGCGAGGTGCTCGACTGGCTGGCCGCCAACCTGCCGGCGGACTACACCTGGCCCGGCAACTACCGGGAGCTTGAGCAGTGCGTGAAGAACGTGCTGATCCGCCGCAATTACCGGCCGTCCCGGCCTCGCGCGCACAACCCTGTCCAACAATTCGCGTTGGATGCGCGCGCCGGGCGCCTCACTGCCGATGAGCTGCTAACCCGCTACGTGACTATCGCTTACAGCCGCACAGGCAGTTACGAAGAGACCGCCCGCCGCCTGGGTCTCGACCGCCGCACGGTGAAGGCGAAGGTGGATCGCGGCTTGCTGGCAGAGCTTGGCGCCGGAGCGTCTTCAAAGCGTGGATAGCGCGGCAGGAGGTTCCGAGCGTGGGTGAAGCGTGGGTGACCTCTCCTTGACTGGGAGGATACCGAGGACGGGCTAATTTCCGAATCGCGCCGCAAGGAGAAGGGGATACTGCTGGAGGCGATCAAGGCGGACCTGGTAAGATGCGGGCGGATGCGTGGGTGAGTATTCCGTTGAAGTAAAGCCTACCGCGCGAAAAGAACTCGAGGCCCTGCCCGACACCACCCTGGCGCGTGTCGTCTCGCCCGCTAAACGCACCGGGCCGATCCACATGGAGTGGATCGGCCCCCGGAAATGCGCAACCTGACTACGCCCTAGCGGTGACCGCCGCCGTGGCCGCCACCACCGCCGTGGAAGCCGCCGCCGCTGCTGTGGAAACCGCCGCCGCTGAAGTGGCTCGAGCCACCGCTACTGTGTGAGGGGCTGGCGTGGTATCCACCGCCTCCGGCATATGATCGCCCAGAGCCATAGCTAGGAGCGGATCGGGTTCCGGCGTAGCTACGCCCATACGATGAGCTACCGCGGTAGGCGCTGCTGCCGCCGTACGAAGGGCTTGCGCGGTACGCGCTACCGCCTCCCGCATATGATCGGGCAGAGCCGTAGCTGCGGCCCGCCTGGCTGCCGGCGGATCTGCCTTGGCTGAAGTGGTTCCAGCCCCCGGCTTGCGCCGTGCCGGCACGTGATGCAGAGCTATACCGTGCCGCGGCCGAACGCGCATACGAGGATCTGGCGCTCGCCGCCGAAGCCGCGCCGTAGCGGCTGCTCAGCGCGCGGGTCGAATAGGCGACGCCCATGCGATGGCTGGCATCGTGCGCCCACACTCCACCAAAACCATATCCACGCCCGCCGAAACCGTAATGGTTGAAAAAGCCAGCATTCAAGAAGAGCGAGTGGCCGAACCAGTTAAATCCCCAGCCCCAACCGCCCCATCCTAGGCCGCCGAAGAAGCCGCCGATGTAAATGCCGGGGCCGAAGCCGTATCCGAATCCATAGCCGATGTCCAGGTAATCCCACGGAGGATAATAGCCGTAGACGGGCGGTCCCCAGATGTACGCGGGATTGTAATAGGGCACGTACACCACCTCGGGATTGGCCGGCTGAATGTCAATCGCCGACTGATCCCCCTGTGTTTCGTCGGTGACGGTTTGCTGTGCGTTGGAGCGCAGCTTGCCGGCCGCCTCGGCGCGGGCGCGCATGCGCTGCACGGCGGTCATCACGTCCGCCTGCTGGGCCAGGAATGCGTTGCCCAGATCGGTGGTCCAGCGAATGTCGGAGCTCAGCCGTGTGAGCACGTCCGGGAAGACCACCAGAGCCTGAACGCTGGGGTCCCAATTCTGCTGGCGCGCTGCATCCACAAGTTGGGCGCCTTGCACGTTGGGGTTCTGCTGAAGCCACTGGGCCGCTTCGGCGATCTCCAGTGGGTAAGTAGAAGCGGCCATAATCTGACCGAGCAAACGGTCAGGATAAAGTGCCACAGGCGCGACCAAAGTGTCCAACTGTTGCGGAGAAAGGAGTTGCGCGGGAGCTGGCGCGGGGGGTGCAGGCTGTTGCGCAAGCAACAGACCGCCTGCCAGCAAAGGCACACAAGCCAGGCACATTGCCCGGCGAACAGCGGACTGAATTCTAGTACTCGTCATGATCCACCTCCCTTTGGGTTTCACGTGGCTTTGATATGCACGTCGCAGACCAAAACTGTAACTCATTGATTACGATATATTTGCTGTACGACTCAGACCACATCCGATGGCTGAAAAGCACCGCCGCCGGTGGATCGTAGCCGGGGTCATCGCGGACTTGGGTTGGCCACAGCGGCGGCCACTTTCGCCTCATCGAGCGAGAGCGGGCTCGCCAGAACCATTTCAAACCTCCAGCCGGCTCTCAAATAAAGGTAAAAACTTACTTGACAAATCAGCCGCCCCGGCGGTAGCCTATCTCCGTACGGGAGGTGTGCCTTATGAAACGGTTATCAGCGCTGGTGATTTTATCGGCTCTCGCTATTGCGTTGCCGTCCCTTGTCGCCGAAGAGAATACGGCGATAACGGTGCTCAACCCGGGATTTGAGTCCCCGGTGCTACCTTGCCAAGCGGGCCTGACATGCGATACCACGAAAGTCCCAGATTGGCTACCGTCCGGTTTCACCGGAACCATTAAGCCAGGAGCGGCGCAGTATCCAAGCGGCGTGCCGGGTGGGTCGAATGTTGCATTTCTCGGTCAACCCGGCACATCGACCGGCGCGATTTCGCAGGTAACGGGAGCGGTGGTTCAGGCAAACACGAAGTACACGCTCACGCTCTACGTGGGGCATCGTGCCGATGAGGCGTTCGGTGGGTACGTCGCTGCGCTGACCGCTGGTGGTGTGACGCTCGCGTATGATAACACGCTGGCCCCCACTGCCGGAACGTTCTTGCAGGACGTTATCGTATACAACGCTGGAGCTAACCCGAGTCTCTTGGGACTCCCTGTCACGATCTCGATACAGAGCGTCGGAAGCGGGCAGATCAATATCGACAATGTATCGCTGACAACGGCGCAATAGTCACTAGTGTTTCTTGGTCCGTTTCTTTTCCCGTTGGCGCTTTACGCGGCCTTCGGCTTTCAGGATATCGGCCTTCGACACGGTAAGCACCTTGCGGAATGCTGCATCCAAACGTTCGGCGGGCGTGCCGCCTTCGGGCAGGTTTACGGGCGGAGGTGTTCTCATGCCGATTCCATCATACCGCCGTTTCCTCCCTGAAACGATACGGCTTCCCCCGTCACTATTTTATTTTGGGAAGAGGCGAGTTTGCGAAGAGTCCCGGTACTTGAGCCGATATCGTTGCCCATTGCTCGTGAATTCGCTGATGATCCGGTGTGTTTCCTGATCCGGTGTCGTCCACCAGTAAATTACCGCAACCGTTTCATTTGAAACGGTATAACGCATCCCTCCTTGGTGGCGAGGGTGTATAATGGTGCTGTACGTTCGTGTGAACCTCACCGCGCGCATACTCTACCGCGTGGTCCACGACCTCATGCTGAAACTCATCAAGCCCTTCATACGATTTGAGCGCATCAGTAAATATCGCGGAACCGGCCAAAACATGGTCGCGTATCTCGGATTGCAGGGTCTTTTTCTTCGTGTTGTCCACTACCTTCACGCGGACCTTGCTGCCGATGGTCTTCGGCCCGCGCTCCAAGATGCCCATGACTGCGGTCTTATCTTTGCCGCCCGTGCCGGTCAGTTTTGCGCGGCGCTCTTTGTGCATGTTCCGCGCTTTGCCGCCGATGAAGGTTTCATCCGCTTCGATCTGACCGGACAGTTTGTTGATGGTTCCCATGCTGAGGGCGTGGCGAATGCGATGGTCCATGAACCATGCGGTCTTCTGCGTTACGCCGATGGCGCGATGAACCTCGTAGGAGGAAACGCCGTTTTTGCAGTTCACAACCTGCCACATCACCATGAGCCACTTTGCCAACGGGAGCGGTGAATCTTCGAAAATGGTTCCGGTCTTCGCGGTGAACTGGCGGTTATCGTGGCGGGCGCTGCACTGCCAGCGGTTGTACTTGGCAAGGAACGTGACGTTCCTGGAACCGCAACGCGGGCATTCGACGCCTTCGGGCCAGCGCCGCGCTATGATGTATTCGCGGCAGTGGTCGGGATCGGTGAAATACTGGATCGCTTGTTGAAGGGTATCGAGTACCGGTTCCATAATTCAATTCTAGCCGGAACCGCGTGATTTGTCAAGTAAGTTTTTACCCAAATAAAGGTCGCCGCCGCGGCGTCCCAGGATCACCGCCACGACGGTTCCAGCCACGGCGCCCCCCGCCGCTAACCCAATGACCACACCCCGACTAGGTCCAGGCATCGATGGTGGAGTGACGGTAGGGGGCGCGGATTGGAAAGCCATCGCGTCGGCGGCGGCCGTCGGTTCGCCGGTATGCACGATTCCGGCCCGCGTGTCGGCGGTAGCGGCGGACAACGGCACGGTATAACCGTTGGCGAAGACCATATTCGTGAAGTGCATGGTGAATCCGGCATGAGAGCCGCGGCGGGTGACAAGGTCGATAGCCCCCTCGATGTAAGTGCCGGGAGGAATCGCCACCGTGTTCGAAGTGGTGACCGGGAAAGCGGCTTCGGCATGTACCGCATCGCCGGGCCGCGCCGTCTTGGTCCCCAGAGGGCTGGTCAGCCGTAACGGAACTTTAGTCCCCGCCGGAACGGTGAGGGGTGGCGACCCGGCGGAAGGCGCCGCCGGTTCTTGAGCCTGGCATCCGAAAGCTGTGAGTAGTGCCGCGAAGGTGAACAGTCGCATGAGTTTGTTTCTACGTATTGTAGGTGAGCTGATCAAGGCTGGAAGCGCAGGGCGAAATTCCGGTCCTTGAACTGAACCAAGTCCAATGAGAATGAACCATCCGGGTTGGTGCGCCAAGCCGTATCATTGCGCGGCGCATCTTTGCCAAGGGCGAACACCGTCGCCGAAGCAGTCGTTACCGGCTTTCCGTGTTTGAGAATCCGCACCTGGGCCAGCGGTCCCAGCCCCTCCCAGGTGATTTCGTAACTGCCGGCTGCCAAGATCTGCCCGGCCTCGCGCGCGGGATGGACCAGTGCCAACGATTCTTTATGCCCGGCGGGCGCCGAAATCGTCGCCGGCGGACCGGGGCAAGGCACTTCCGGTGATCCCGGAGTGCCGGGGATTACCGATCCGGGCGTGCCCGGCGTTCCCGGGATGGTAATGGACGGCATGCCAGGTCCGCCCGGTATCGTTGTGGAAGGCGTGCCTGGAGTGCCCGGCATATAAGTGTCCGAAGTTCCTGGCGTGGCGGGAGTGGGGCGGCACAGCGACGCCGATTTCCAATCCCTCGGCTTGGGCGGGCGTGACAGCGGCACTGCGGCCGCGACGGCTGACGCATCCAACGTCAGCGGCTCTTCCAAGACCATCTCGAACTGGGTGCCGTTGTCGAGTAGTACATCACTTTGCGGCGCGACCAGCACGTTCACCGTAGCGAGAGCGGCGGGAAGCGCGACAGTGTAGCCGTTGGCAAAGACCATTTGCGCGAAACTCATTCGGAATTCGGCGTGACTCGATCTCGAACTGGCGCGAAACAGGATATCGATCGTCCCCTTGACGTAGGTTCCGGGCGGGATCGCCATTGTGCCCGCCACAGCGACGGGAAAAGTGGTCTCAGTGTAGACGGTCTCTCCGGGCTGGGCGGATTTGGTCCACACCGGACCAGTTAATCCCAACATGACTCCGGTCCCCGCCGGAAGGGTCAGCGCAGCGGGCTCTTGCGCCAGGCATCTCCAAACGGTGAAAATCCCTGCCAGGACAGCCAGGCGCATAAGTTGTTCCAGTCTCTTAAACGCGGATTCGTCTTGGCCGGTTACGACGAACGAACGCTACCTGGAGCCCGGAGCGCGGTGAAACTTGCATTTCCCTCCATCCGCGGTACAATAGTCCTTGGAGTGTCGAACCTGTCGAGTGGGCGAAAGCCCACTTTTTTGTTGGGCGGACACCCGGTTTGATTCCTATGAAGCCGGCAATATCGGGACGCATCGAGGAAATCGCGCAGCGCGTGGCGCTGTCGGAAGGCATTGAAGTCGTCGAAGTGGAAGTCAAAGGCGGCGGGAAAAATCAGTTTGTGCGTATTTCTATCGACAAGCCCGCAGGCGTATCCCATGCCGACTGCGAGCTGATCTCGCATCAGGTTGGCGCCATTCTGGATGTCGAGGATGTGGTGCCCGGCCATTACACGCTGGAAGTCAGCTCGCCGGGCCTCGAGCGCAAGCTGAGCAAGCCGCGCGACTACGAGCGGTTTCAGGGGAAAAAGGCCAAGGTCACCTTGCGCGCGCCGGTCGAAAACCAGCGCCATTGGGAGGGCACCCTGGCGGGCTTCGCCGATGGCGTGATCCGCCTCGAAGCTGCCGGCCGCGAAATCCGCTTCCCTTTCGAACAGGTGGAAAAGGCGAATTTGAAGTTTGAGTGGTAACCCCTCCTCGCCATCGGGTTAACAATCCAGAGACAGCATAGAAGAGGAACACTTTGGAAACGATTTTTCAGTCCATCGAGATACTGAGCAAGGAAAAGGGCATCGATCCGCAAATCGTACTGGACGCCGTCAAGGACGCCATGCTGATCGCCGCGCGCAAGCACTTCCGCACCACCGAGGACTATATCGCCGAGTTGCACGAAAAGACCGGAGCCTTGCAGCTTTTTGTCGTCAAGAAGGCGGTCGAGACGGTGGAAGACCCGGCCAAGGAAATGACTCTGGCCGAGGCCCGCCGCATCAATCCCGAGGCCGAAATCGGCACCGAGATCCGCATACAAATGAAGACCGATTTGTTGGGCCGTATCTCGGCGCAGACAGCCAAGCAGGTGATTTTTCAGAAGGTGCGCGAGGCCGAACGGGAAACAGTCTTCAACGAGTACTCCGGCCGCACCGGCGAATTGGTCAACTGCACCATCAAACGGGTGGAAGGCCCCGACTACATCCTGGACCTAGGCAAGACGGAAGCGCGCCTTCCGAAAAAAGAGCAGTCCCGCCTGGAGAGTTACAGCGTGGGCGACCGCGTACGCTGCGTCATCCGCGTGGTGGACAAATCCAGTAAGGGTCCGGGCGTGGTGGTTTCGCGAGCGGCTCCGGAGTTGGTGATGCGCCTGTTCGAGCAGGAAGTTCCGGAGATCTACGATAGTACCGTGACCATCAAGGGCTGCGCGCGGGAAGCCGGCGAGCGCACCAAGATCGCCGTGCAGAGCCGCGACCGCGACGTGGATAGCGTGGGTGCCTGCGTGGGCATGAAAGGCATGCGGGTGCAATCCATCATCCGCGAGCTGCGCGGCGAAAAGATCGACATCATCGAATACTCGGAGGATCCGGTGTCGTTCGCCACGCACGCCTTGAGCCCGGCGAAGATCAGCCGCGTGACCATCGTCGATGCCCTCGAAAAGCACATGGAAGTGATCGTGGACGATTCGCAGCTCTCGCTTGCGATCGGCAAGAAGGGCCAGAACGTCCGCCTGGCGGCCAAGCTGCTGGGTTGGAAGGTTGACATCAAGAGCGAGGAGGAGAAGCGGCAAGAGGTGGAGTCCGCCATGGCCGCGCTGGTCAATCCGCCGGAGCCTGTGTCGGCCCTGGTCGCTTATGGTTTGCGCGAAGAAATATCCGGCATGCTGGCGGGGGCCGGCGTAAGCGTCATCGACAAGCTAGGCGGCATGACGCCGGAGCAGTTGCAGGAAATTCCGGGCATCGATCCGGAGATGGTGGAGAACATTCGGGATTCGGTGACCGCTTACTACGGCCAGTTCGAAGAGGCCGCGCCCGAGGCGGTGCCGGAGGAAGCCGAAGAAGTCCCCGCTGCCACGGAACTGGAGGCGGCGGACGGCGAAGCTATGCTAACCGTGGCGGAGCCGGAACCAGCACCCAGCACCCGGGACCTGGCACCCGCCCCGGAGCCGCAAGACATTGAGATGGCGGGCGAGTCTGATACCATAATAGACTCGGGGCACGTTTCTCACGACGAGTCGGAAGACGGCGGTTCGCAAAACGAGTGAGGTGCGTCTCCGCCGGACAGTTTTGTATTTATGAACAAGATTCGTATTAATGAGCTGGCTCGGGAGCTGGAGGTCAAGGCGCACGAGATCCTCGACAAGCTCCCCGAGTTGGGCGTGACCGAAAAGAAGACCCACTCCAGCTCGATCGACGAAGACGCCGCCATCAAACTGCGGCGGCTCTTTGGTCATGATGTTTCCGAGGAATACGCGGAGCCCGAAGCCCGGGCCGCGACGCCTGCCGAACACCCGGCCGCAGTCGAGAAATCGCCGGTCCCCGAGGCTGCGCCGCCTGGCGTGGCGGGCCAGTCGCCGGCATCGGTCACTGTGGAGCCGGCCGGCGAACCAGCGGCGGCGCCGACCACGCTGGATCGTCCCGCAGGCCGCCCGGTGCATCCGATTCGCCCGCCGCTGGCGGGTAGTTCGCCCCCCAGCGCTCAGCCTCCCGCGCCTGCCGCCCCGCGCCCGGCACCCGCGCCCCCGGCTGCGGTGATTGCGCCCGGACGTCCCACGCCGCCCGCGGTCCGGCCGGTTCCCCAGGCGCGCCCCGGTCAGGTTTTGTCCGGACCACGTCAATCGATGCCGCCGGGCGTCGGCGAGCCTCTGTCTCCATCGGCTCCAATTCTCCCCAGGCCCAGCGTGTCAGCCCGCGCGCCAATTGCGCCAACGGCGGCGGGAAGCCCAGGCATACCCGCCGCGCCGATGCCCTCCGGACCCAGGCCGCCTGCGCGACCCCTCGCCGGGCAGCCCGCCGCGCGTCCCGTAGTTCCGCCACGCGCGGACTTGGCGGCCAAGCTCGGCCAGCCCCGCGCGGCCGCTCCGGGCATGCCCGGGCCTCCCGCGCCCGGCCGTCCGATCACCCCCGGACCCCCACGGCCGCAGAGCGCTCCGGCCCCGGGACAACCCATCTATCGCGGACCTCTGCGTCCCGGGCAGCCCGTTGTCGCCCGGCAAGGCCCTGGGCCAGGCGCCCGCCCAGGCGTCCCCATGCGCCCCGGCAGCGGACCGCGCCCCATGCACCCCACGTCGCGCCGCCCCGGCATGGAGCCGGCCGTCGCGCCGCCGCCGCCCGATCAGCAGCGCCGCCCCGGCAGCAATCGCGGACGTCCGCAGCGCGATCGCAGCGCCGAGCCCGAAGAGAAAATCCTTCGCCCGAATACGCGCCGCCAGACTCCCTCCGGCCCTCCGCCAGTCAGCCGGGAGATCACCGTTACCGAAGGGATTACGGTGAAGGAGCTTTCCGAGAAGCTGGATGTCAAGGCCAGCATGGTCATCAGGAAACTGATGGACCGCAATATCCTCGCTACCATCAACCAGACGCTCGATTCCAAGCTGGCGACCGAGATGGCGCGCGAGTTCGGCGCCTCCACCAGCACCATCACCTACGAAGAAGAATCGCAGCAGAAAGTGGAAGTCGCCGAAGAGCGTAAAGATCTGCTCAAACGCGCCCCGGTGGTCACCATCATGGGCCATGTGGATCACGGCAAGACTTCGTTGCTGGACGCCATCCGGGAAGCCAACGTGGCCGGCAAGGAGGCTGGCGGAATTACCCAGCACATCGGCGCGTATCAAGTCGAAAAAGACGGCCGCAAAGTGGTCTTCATCGATACCCCCGGCCACGAGGCCTTTACGCGCATGCGCGCCCGCGGCGCCAAGGTGACCGACATCGTCGTGCTGGTGGTGGCGGCGGATGACGGCGTGATGCCGCAAACCCTGGAGGCCATCGACCATGCCCGCGCGGCCAAGGTCCCCATTGTGGTGGCTATTAACAAGATCGACAAGCCCGATGCGCAGCCCGAGCGCATCAAGCAGCAGCTCGCCGACCGCGGCTTGCTGGCCGAGGATTGGGGCGGCGACACGGTGACGGTACCTGTCTCCGCCAAGATGAAGATTAACCTGGATCTGCTGATCGAGATGATTCTCCTGGTCGCCGATCTGCAGGATCTAAAAGCCAATCCGGCCCGTCCGGCCATGGGTAACGTGCTCGAAGCCAAGCTGGATCGGGGCCGCGGGCCGGTGGCCACCGTGCTCGTACGCAATGGCACGCTGCGCGTGGGCGACTATTTCATCTGCGGCGCCGTCTTCGGCAAAGTGCGCGCGATGTTGAACGATCGCGGCGAACCGATTCGCGAGGCCGAGCCTTCCACGCCTGTCGAAGTATTGGGTCTGGAGTCCATGCCTGAAGCCGGCGACGATTTCCAGGTAGTAACCGACACCGCCAAGGCCAAGCAGATCGTGCTGTTCCGCGAAGCCAAGGTGCGCGAAGCCACGCTGGCCAAGAGCAGCCGGATCACGCTCGAGATGTTGCACAAGAAGCTGGCGGCCGGCGAAGTCACCGAATTGCCCATTATCCTGAAGGCCGACGTGGGCGGCTCGGCCGAAGTGCTGAGCGATACGCTGCAGAAGCTGTCCAACGACAAGGTCAAGATTCGCGTGCTGCGCTCGGGCGTAGGCGCCATCAACGAATCCGACGTGCTGCTGGCCTCCGCCTCCGACGCTATTATTATCGGCTTCAATGTGCGGCCGGAACGCAATACGTCGGCCCTGGCCGAGCAGGAAAAAGTGGATATCCGGCTGCACACCATCATCTACAACCTGACCGACGAAATTAAGAAGGCCATGACCGGCCTGCTCGAGCCGGTGTTCAAAGAAGTCTACAAGGGCAAGGCCGAAGTGCGCGATACTTTCCGCATCACCAAGGTCGGCAACGTGGCTGGATGTCAGGTGCAGGACGGCTCCATCACGCGCGACAGCGAGGTGCGCCTGTTGCGCGACAACGTGGTGGTCTACACCGGCAAGATCAGTTCGCTGCGCCGCTTCAAGGATGACGTCAGCGAGGTGAAGAGCGGCATGGAATGCGGCATTACGCTCGAGAACTTCGGAGATATCAAGCAGAACGATATCATCGAGGCGTTCGTCACAGAGCGTGTGGCCACCGAAGTTTTCGCCTGAGGTTTCGTGGCTACGATCGGTGTGCTGACGCTCGAAATCGTCCTCGAGAACTCGCACTCCCTCAAGGACAAGCGCCACGTGGTGAAGGGCTTGAAGGACCGGCTGCGCGGCAAGTTCAACGTGGCGGTGGCGGAAATCGACTGCCAGGAACTTTGGCAGCGGGCCGTGGTGGCGGCGGTTACCGTGTCATCCGACCACGGACACGCCGAAAAGGTATTGCAGTCGGTCGAAGACGAGGCGGCCGCCCTGCTGGGCGCGGAGCTGACCGGAGCGACGGTCGAATGGATGTGAGAAGAGGGGCTAGGGGCTTGGGGCTAGGGAATAGGGCTGAGTTCGGCAGACCGTCGCGACCCCAGCCCCCAGTCCCTAGCTCCCAGCCCCCGGTTTCTTATGGATGAGCATCGTTCCCGACGGGTTTCCGTGGCCGTGAGGGAGGAGCTTTCCGAGATCATCGGGTTTGAGCTTTCCGACCCGCGGCTGGCTGCGGTGGATGTTACGGATGTGACCGTGAGCCCGGACTCGCGACATGCCCTCGTCAAGGTCAGCCTGGGCGGCGGCGAAAAGGAACAGAATCAGGCGATGGCCGCGCTGGAGCATGCGCGCAACTACTTGCGTCATGAGCTGGCCAGCCGTTTGAACCTCAGGAAGGTTCCCGAGTTGCATTTCGAGCCGGACTACTACCCCGATGCCGCCACACGGGTCGAGATCCTGCTGAAGAGGGCGAAAAAAAAGCGTGCGCCTACGGAAAATCAGCCCTAAAGTCAAACAAAATGTGGTAGTTTTGTTTTTGTTGACAGTGGGACAGGCCTCCCGGCCTGTCCAGGCTAGCCCTGAGTTGCTGCGCCTGGAACAGAGCGCCGAGGCCATGGGCTCCGCTTATTCCATCGCGGTCTACGGTTACGACCGGGACCAAATGCAGGCCGCCGTCGAGGCCGCGTTCGACGAAGTACGGCAATTGGACAGTATGCTTTCCAACTATAAGCCAGACAGCGAGTGGAGCGAGGTGAACCGGGAGGCGGCCCGCCATCCGGTGCACGTTTCGCCCGAATTGTTCCAATTGCTGTCCGCCTGCCAGTCCTATAGCCGGGAGAGCGAAGGGGCTTTCGATATCTCGGTCGGGCCGTTGATGAAAGTCTGGGGCTTTTACAAGGGAACCGGCCACTTGCCGCATCGCGCCGAGGTGCTGGCGGCCATGCAGAGTGTCGGCTACCGGCACGTGCATCTCGACCCTGCCGCCCAGACGGTTAGCTTCGACCGGGCGGGCGTGGAACTTGATCCCGGCGGCATCGGCAAAGGTTACGCCGTGGACCGTATGGTCGACGTGTTGAAGACCAAAGGTATTACGATCGCTCTGGTCGCGGCCTCCGGCAGCAGTATCTACGGACTGGGCGCGCCGCCGAATGAACCGCGCGGCTGGCACATTACCATCCGCGACCCGCGCAACGAGCGCGCCAGCGTAGCCGAGGCGTTTCTTAAGAACGAGTCGCTTTCCACTTCCGGCAGCTATGAGAAGTTCTTCCGCGCCGAAGGCCACGTTTACAGCCACATTATGGACCCCCGTACCGGCTATCCGGCCCCGGGCATGTTATCGGTTTCGCTCATCACCCCGCGCACTATCGACAGCGAGGCGTGGGCGAAGCCATTTTTTATTAATGGCCGCCATTGGGCGGCCCAACATAATCCTCACCGATTTCGCGCTTTCTTTTGCGAAGACAGGACGGAACAGCCATGCGCGTGGCTCCCATGACCAGCCGCTTTTTGGATGCGTGCAAGCGCAGACCCACCGATGTCCGCCCCGTATGGTTCATGCGCCAGGCGGGGCGCTATTTGCGCCAGTACCGGGAGATCCGGTCGAAACATGGCATTCTGGAAATCTGCAAGCGCCCGGATCTGGCCGCCGCGGTCACCTTGCAGCCGGTGGAAATACTGGACGTGGATGCCGCCATCATCTTCGCCGATCTGCTCCTGCCCGTGGAGCCCATGGGTTTGAAGCTGCACTTTGCTACCGGGGAAGGCCCGCGGATCGATAATCCAGTGCACACCAATGCCGATGTCGACAGCCTTTCGACGGCCAATACGGACGATCTGGGCTACGTGGGGGAGGCCATTCAGAACGTAGTTCGCGCGCTGGCGGGCAAAGTGCCTGTGATCGGCTTTGTGGGCGCGCCGTTCACCCTGGCCAGCTATATGATCGAGGGCGGCGCATCCCGCAATTACATCCGCACCAAGCGCATGATGTATTCCGACGAGATCCTGTGGCGCCGGCTGATGGGCAAGATCGTGGACGTGCAGGCGCCCTTTGCCAGCCTGCAAGTGGCCGCCGGCGCGCGCTGCATCCAGGTTTTCGACAGTTGGGTTGGGGCGCTGGGGCCGGACGATTACGTGCGCTTCGTGCAACCCTATTCGCGCGCGCTGATCGAGCGCATCCGGTCAACCGGCGTGCCCGTGATCCACTTCGGCACCGGCGCTTCGGGCTTCTTCCGCGAGCTGCATGCGGCGGGTGGCGACGTGATGGGCGTGGACTGGCGCGTCAATATCGACCAGGCCTGGACGGATATCAGCTATCGCTCGGCGGTGCAAGGCAACCTCGACCCGGTGGCGCTGTTCGCGCCGCTGCCGGAACTGAAGATGAAGATCGCCGAGCTGCTGAAGCGCACCGGCACCCGGCCGGGGCACATTTTCAATGTAGGGCACGGCATCTTGCCGGAGACGCCGGTGGAGAATGTGAAGGCCTGCGTGGAGATGGTGCGCGAGTTCCGGCCGTAGCGAACCCCGCGCGCAGCGGCGCCTTCAGCGGGTTCCCGCCTCCTCGCGTTCGAGGGCTTCATGCAAGAGACTCTGGAGATAGGCTTCAGAACTCAGGCCCTTCTTGGCCGACAACCGCTCTGCGCGGTTGGCAGTCGGATCGAGGCAGCTGAATCGTGACACCCTCCAATTCGCGCACCTCCTGGAGTACCCGCGGCGCGGTGCCCCGGCCGGCGGTTCCTCCCTGGATGGCTTCAACCAGGTTCTCTTCAACGACGTCCATGGGGTTGTCCCACCATGCCGCTTCTTCGGCTTCAGTCGGAAACTTGGGAACGATGAGTTTCTTCATGTCAACAATCCCTTAGCCCGCAAATAAGCGTCTCGCCCGCGCAGGTATTTCATTGGTTGCTCCTGGGGCGGAAGTATATCATATGGCCGGCGAGATATGGCAAAGTCGTCCTTTGGGTCGGGCAGCAGGGGACGCCACAGGAAGAAGATCAGCCGCAGACTCGCGTTGGCGCCAAGGAAGCGTAACACTTCGTCGATGTCACTACTGCTGAGAGACCCTCGGGTGCAGACACGCTTCAGTGTCTGTTCATATTCGAGGAAAAGCGGCGCCGATAGGTTTACTCGCCATCCTTCATCGCCCACCAGCCGCAACCAGCGATGGGATGCTCCCAGGTTGGATAGGAGCCCGGCGACGAGCACATTCGTGTCGGTTACCACCTGGTACATGGCACCTCACTTCCCATAAATAGCGCGCACCGCGCTACGCACATATTGTTCGTCCGTCAACCCCTCCACCGCCTCTTCCGGAAAACCCACCAGCGCGCGAAAGTAGCCGGCCAATTCGCCGAATAGCTCCACGCGCGCGGCCGGCTCGTACCCGTCGCGCATGGCCAGCGCCGTCACCGCGATGCGCACCGCTTCCGGATCGACGCGGCTGCGCAGCCGCGCGGCCAGGTGCTGGAAGGCCGCGAGCGAATTGTATTTCACCGGCGCGATCTGTTCTCCATCGGGTTCCAGCAGCTTCGTCTCGCGCAGCACCACCGTGTTGGCCGCCAGGTCGCCCAGGCGCTGGCCCTTGCGGCTCACCAGGCACGCCGCCACTCCCACCAGGTAGGCCGCCGGCAACATGTCGATGGCGCGAAGCAGATTGCGCAGCACCACCTGTGCCGCGCGCAAACGCAGCCCTTGCGCGTCCACCACGCGCAGACCGAACAGGCGCTTGCCCAAGGTTTGCCCGCGCCAGTACCACTCGAAGATCATGGCATACGCCATGGAGGCCGCGAAATAGAAGAATACCGTCAGCGCCGTGGCCCAGTCCGTGCCGAGCATCGCGAACACGCGCGTGCCCTTTTCGATGACGCTGGCCGCGGCCGCCAGCACCAGGGCATCCACACCCCAGGCCAGCGCGCGCAAGACCGGCGATGCCAGCCGCAGCGAGAAGACCACGCCTTCGGGCGTTTCGATGCGCAATGCCGATGCGCGGGCTGGAGTCATGCCCGGCCCACTCGCGAAAGGAAGAGTGACAAGGCCGCCATTTCCAAAATTCCAAACGCAATCTTCAGGCTATAAGGCAGCACCGGCTGATGATACTGCGAGACGAACGCTTCCACGATGCCCGCCCACACCAGCATCGCCGCCGCGCCCAGTGCAATGGCGAGCAAATCGTGCGCCACCGCGCGCAACCGGTCCGCGCGCGTGGTCCGCTCGCCCCAGCCGATGAGTGCGCCGGCCAACACCAGGCCGGCTTGTCCGCCCAGCAAAATCGCGGGAATCTCGATCGACCCGTGGGGCAGCAGCCAACCCGCCAGGAACTGCCCGTAGCCCGCGCCCACGTAGTCCGCCGCCACCGCCCCCAGGATCACCCCGTTGTAAAACAGCAGGATGATCGTCCCCACGCCCCACGTCACACCCGCGGCCATCGTCATCACCGTCACCTGAATGTTGTGGGTCATCAACTGCGCCGAAAACGAGGCCTTGCGGCCTTGCAGCCGGTCGGTCTTGGCGCTCTCTTCCTGTGCCACGCGCTTTGCGGGCGATTCCATCAGCCCTTCGAAAGGCATCAGCACGGCCTTGGCGTCGGGATCGGCGCGCACGGCAAACCAACCGAAGGCGCAGCCCGCCAGGGTCAATCCCACCGCCAGCCGGAACGCGCCCAGGTGCCGGCGGAAGGCGCACGGAAACGCCGCGATGAAAGCGCCCCACCGGATCTTCCCGGCGGGTGCGCGCGTCTCGTGGATCTCCGCATAGGCGCGCGATACCAGCGATTCCACGTACACCCGCAGCTGCGGCTCGGTGGCAAAGGTATCCAGGCGCGCCAGGTCCGCCGAGCAACGCTCATACAAGTAGTGCAGACGCTCGATCTCCGGAATCGACATGCGCCAATTCGGCTCCAGGCGCAGCCGGTCGAGCAGGGCCTGCAATTCGTTCCAGTAGACGCGCTCCGTCGCCACGAAGCGCGGCAGGTCCAGAATCACAGCAACTGCCTCCGTTTGATTTCCAGGTACGCCGCGGTGGCCTGCGCCTTGATGTTAAGCGGATCCACCATCGCAAGTCGCACGCCGTGGTGGCGCAACGCGATCTGCAGCTCGCGCATCTTATTCCAGAGCATCTGCCCGGCCAGCGCCTGATACGCCGACTCCACGTCGGCCGGCGCATCGCCCTCAAAAAGCGGATGCGATCCGGCGGTGCGCATCACGTTCACCAGCACCAGGTGGCGGCGCGCCACCAGCGACACGTCGCGCGCGAACGTCTCGGCCAGCAGCGGATCGTCCAGCGAAGTGAAGAAGATCAGCAGCGAGCGGCGCCGCAGATTCACCTGCAAACTGGTGAACAGCTCGCGAAAATCAGGGCTCACGCGCCGCGCGTGCAGGTTGTAGATGGTTTCGCGGCACAAGCGGAAATGGTCCATGCCGCTGCGGGCGCGAACCAGACGGTGCGGGCGGTCGCTGAAAGTGACCAGGCCGAAGCGGTCGCCCTGCCGCTCGGCGGCCAGCGCCAGGTGCAGCGCGGCTGTCACATAGCTCTCCAATATCTGCTCGCGCGCCGAGAGGCGGGAAGCGTCGACGATCACATAGACTTCCTGCGCGTGCTCCACTTGGTAGAGCTTCACTACCGGAGACCGGCGGTGAGCCGTGGCCTTCCAGTGGACATCTTCATAGCTATCGCCGGGTATGTACTCGCGCAGCCGCTCGAACTCCCGGCCCTTGCCCACCTGGCGGTGGACGCGCATGCCCGCATTTGGCGCACGCAGAAACAAAGCCGCCGTGGCGCGGTCGCGCAGGTTCGGATAGACGCGCAGGTTGCATTCCACCGGCACGCGCGCCCGCGCCAGCCACAGTCCGAGTGGCGAGGGGGCTTCCATGTAAAACTCGCGCAACGCATGATCGCCGCGCGTGATGCCGGTGCATGGCCAAGCCAGCGCGGACTGGCCTGGCTCTAAAGTGACGTTCTCCGTGAGCCGTTCGGAGGCGACCCCCGCGGGCATGGCCAAGCCGGCGCGTACGGAAAGTGTGCGCGCCGAGCGGTTCTCCAGAGTGATGGTCACATCCGCGCGGACGTCCTTCGTGAGGCGCACCAGATCGGGCGTGCTGGCGCCCAGCGCAGCCACACGCTGCCGGCTCCAAATCGCATCTACGGCACTCAGCGCGAAGCATAGCGCTAGAATTCCCGCGCAGGGCAGCGCCAAGCCGGGGATGATCCCGGCCAGGGTGGCCACAGGCAAAATGACCAGCGCGGCCGCCAGCAGGATGCGGGACGCCGGGACGATCATCGCGGCACCGGCACCTCGTGCAGAATGCGATCCAGAACTTCGCCCGTGCGCACTCCCTCCAGTTCCGATTCGGGCCGCAACAATAAGCGATGTTCCAGCACCGGCGACGCCATGGCGCGTACATCGTCGGGGCTGACGAAATCGCGCCCGGACAGCGCCGCCCATGCGCGGCTACCCGCCAGCAGGGCCTGTGTGGCGCGCGGCCCCGCGCCCACCAGCACGCTGTCGTCGGTGCGCGTGCGCCGCACCGCGTCCAGCACGTATTCCACAAGCTGTTCGCTCACCTGCACAAGCTGCAGAGCGCCGCGCAGTTCGCCCAATTCCGCCGGCGCAAGGCATGGGACTACCTCGCCGCGCCGCAGGACCGCCTCTGGCGCCTGTTCATTCAGACTGCGGCGCGCCAGGTCCAGTTCCTCGTCGCGCTGCGGCCAGGTCATGGGAATCTTGAGCATGAAGCGGTCCTTCTGCGCCTCCGGCAACGGATACGTGCCCTCCGATTCGATGGGATTCTGGGTGGCGAAAACAGTGAAGTTGGGCGACAGGGAATGGGTCTCGCGGTCGATGGTTACGGTGCGCTCCTGCATCGCCTGCAACAGCGCGGACTGGGTCTTCGCCGGCGCGCGATTGATCTCGTCCGCCAGCAGAAACACGGTGAAGACCGGGCCTTTCATCAGCGAGAATTCGTTGCGCTGCAGGTTGAATACGTTGGTGCCGGTGATGTCGGCGGGCATCAGGTCGGGCGTGAACTGAATGCGGTTGAACTCGCATCCCAGCACGCGCGCCAGAGTGCGCGCGAGCAGCGTCTTGGCCAGGCCCGGCACGCCTTCGATCAGCGCATGCTGGTTGGTGAGGACCACCACCAGCGCCTGACGAACGGCATCCCGCTGGCCGATGATCACCTTGCCGATCTCGCCGGTGATTCGCTCGATGGCCGCTTGAAATTGATCTAGATTCAAATTGCTCCTTTCGCGCGCAACATGGTTTCGATTTTGCGCAATGCCAGTTCCGCCTGCGCCCGGCGCGCCGGCGCGACATCGCGCACATTCCCCTTCAGCCATTCCTGCCGGCAAGCGGCGGCCAGACGGTCCGCCGGGACGTGCCTCTGCAAAAGCGTGACCAGGCCGGCCGCGGATGTCCGCCCCACGACCTTCTCTTCCCGCGGCGCGCTGGCCACGGGCGGGAAGCTGGACGCATTCTTCCAGATGAACAGGATCGCGCAGATCGCCAGGCCGGCGGCCAAGCCTTGCAACCTGAAGCGGCGGGCGAGGGCGACCACGCTGCCGCTTTCGACGATCCCGAAGTGCGACTCGTCGAAAACGATGCGCGCGTGCGGGCCTATCAGGTGCGCCAGCAGCGCCGTTTGCCTTGCCTCCGCGACAGACCGATTGTCGAACACCCGGCCATCGGCCACCAGCACGATGCTGCCTTTGCCGAAAATCTTCTCGATCGCCACCGGCCGCGTCACGTTCCGCTCGACGACGTCCCAATCCTTCCCTTCGGCGAAATACAGGCTGCCGCGGCCTCCTTTGTCGAAGTCCAAGCCGAAGCGCACGCCCCACAGCTTCTCTAGCGGGGATTGCCGCGGCGGCTGCCGTCCGGACGCTTCCCCCATAGCGAAGACCATGCGATTGCCGCGCCGCGCCAATTCCTCGGACGCGCGAACCTCAGAGTCCGGCCGCATGGCGAAGCCGCGCGGTTCCAGCCCCAACAGCAAGACCGTGCTGTCGCCATCCGCCACGCGATCCAAGGGCTGATAACTGCGCGCCACCGTTACGCCGGGCAGCCGACCCAGACTTTCGTAAATTACCTTTGCCCCTACGGGATCGCTGCGCAGCGTCGAGTATGCGGGATAAGCATCGCCGCCCGCAAACCGCCGGTTGAAAAGATACAGGACGCCGCAGCCGAAGGCCACCGCCAGAAACGCCAGCAGCACCGCGGAAGCGGACCTCTTCATGCCGCCGCCTTGATCTGGCGCAGGCGCTGCCGGAATGCGTCGGTATCCTCGGCGGTGACGCTGTGCCGGCCGTACCAGGCGCGCTCGAAGCTGACGATGTTCACCGAGAACAGCGCGCGCGCTTCCGGAAACTCCCGCGCCCTGCGCCGCATTTCCACCTCGTACTCACGATTCGTTTTGCCCGGGTGAATGGCGATCCATTGACGGCCCCCCAGCCATGCCAGGTTCGCCAGATACAAGGCTCGCAGCGCGGCGCGGTAGTCGGCTGCGCGCGCGCAGTCCTCCGCTAAAGCGATCCACTCCTCCTCCGGCAGCCGGTCGGCTAGCAGGCTTTCGTCCTGTAAACTGACCGCCGTGCCGGCGGCCGCCACCGTGCGCGCCGGCTTGGGCTTGGCGCGTCGCAGCCGCCACGCAATCAGCCCCGCCAGCGCCAGCAGCGCGGCGATGGCCGCGTAGACGCTCCAGTGCAAGGCCGCGCCAGGGGGGGCGCCGGTGCCGGTGGTGGAGGGGCTGGAGAGTTTCTCGCGCAGCCACTTCACGAATCGCTCGATCGCGTCACCAACGCTCCGCAGCCCCCGTTGCACGGCCTCCGCCAGCCGGTCCGTTGCGCTGACCAGCCACGGAACGTTGGAGGCCCGCTTCGCGGAAGGCGGCGTCAATCGCCAGTCGTATTCGGGCGCTTGCAAGGTCCGGCGGATGGATTGATCGAGATCTGGCGGCCTGAGAGGCCGCTGCAGGCCACCGGCCTGTCCCACAAAGACGCTGAGTACAAGCAGAGCGGCGGAGGCTACCCGGCGCAACGCCGCGCGCAAATCTTCTCCGGTCCGGCGCGATTCCAGATGAAAGCTGCGCAGGCCATAAACCGCCTGCGTGAATGGATCGAATACCATCCAGGACAGCAGCATCCCCGCCAGCCAGAATAACGAACTGCCCACGTAATACATCTCGCCGCGGCTGAAGACGGACTCATAGCCGGTGAGGATCCGCACCAGTTGCGGCAACACCGCGAGGAGGATCAGCACATTCAGCAACAGGATCAGATACAGCACGGCAAGGAGAAGAAGAATGCCCCAGTTCTGCCGCGGCTCGAGGCCCGCCATCTGACGCGCCTTGGCCGTGAGCTCCGGCAACTCCAAATCCTCGCGGTCCGCCAGCGCCCCCGCGGTCCGGTAGAATGCGGCCATCCACGGCAGCGGCAGGATCAGGCCCATACACAGCGCCATGGCCAACGGTTTGGTCCCACTGAGGAATGCCTGGTTCGCGACGAGCCGCCAGAGCCGCCGGCGGGTCCACCGCAACTCGGGCCGGCCCGCGAGCTGGCGGTCCAGGCGTCCGGCGAATACCGCGCGCCAGCAGTTCATCCACACCAGCAGCAAGGCCAGCGCCAGCGCCTCCAATGCGCAAGCTGCATCAGATGTACGAGGCTGCGCCATGTCATTCCAAAAAACCAGCAAGCCCAGCACAAAAGGCACGCTGCCGACACCATGGGCGGCGATGGTGGATAGCGGCGCCGCCCGCAGCGCATGGAGCGCGTCTTCGAGCAGGTCAAGCGCGCTCGCCCGCGCTAGCGGATGCGCCATGGATTCTCCGCGCGCGCGGCGATTTCCAGCAAAATCTCGCCGCCAACGTAAAAGATCGACCAGGACAGTAACAAGCCTACGAGGGCCGCCAGGGGCGCCAGCAGCACGCGGGAGCGGCGGCGCGCAGGGGCGGCGCGGGCGATGCCCTGCAAACAGGCTGCGCACAGCAGCCGCGCTTCATGCTCCGTCACGCATTCCCGGCAAAAATGGCGTGCGCACAGGGGACAGCGGCAGACCGCTTCACGCACCTCATGGTTCCAGCAGCGCTGATGAATGAGGACGTCCGTCATTCCGGTTTGAAGGATAGCACGAAGCCCGCGATCGCCAGCAGCGCCACGCCGCCGCTATATATAGGACGCAAGATTCCGGAGCGCGGGCGGGCCAGCACGGCGACCGGGCCGCGCTGGCCGGCAAACGCGGTGTTCACAGCGTCGCCAATCATCTGGGCATAGGTGATGCCGCCGATGAAGAGCAAAGCGGCGATCGCCAGCCTCTGCATGCCGATCCCCAGAATGCCGCGATGTCTTTCGACGAAGATCCAGATGGCGGTTGCGATCTGCACCACGGTTAGAGCCACGGACACATTCGCCAGCCACGCACTGGGGCTGCGCATCTCAAGCAGGGTGACGGCCGCATCGGCCAGGAGGCTGGTCAGAAAGATGTCCGTAACCCAGGTGCGGCTGCGCGCCGCGGCGGACGTTGGGACGGCTGCGGCGGGATGACCCGCCGCATCTGCCGGTCCCAGCGCATGCAAATCAGCCGCCTCGGCCCAATCCTGGGTGAACACGCCCTGGACCTGGGCAATCTTCGGCTCCAGTTCCGCCAGCGCCTTGCGGGCCGTCCATGTGCGGTAGAGGGACGACAAGTCTTCGCGACTGACGGCGGTGTAAAGACGGCACGTGCAACTCTGCGCTGCCGAGATATAAATCCAGACGGCCGCCAACGCTGCCAGCAGCAGCCAAAGCCAGTCAGTCAGCGCGGGCAGACGGAAGCGCGCGATCAAGACGCCAATCAGCAGCGCCAAAGCAACTGCCAGCATGGGCGTCGAGATCACGAAACGGGGGACTCGAGTGACGACAATGGCCTGAATATCGCGAAAATAGAACCTCTTGTACTGCTCCTGAACCCTTGCCGATTTGACCAGAAATAGATGATCCGCGCCGGTCCACAGGCTGGATGAGAAGATGAACCCGCGGCGGCGCCCCGGAAGCTTACGGTAAATCTGTTTGGTGTCAGCCACCGTCAAAGCCTCGCCTTTAGCACCAGATACGTCACGCCCCAGGCCCACCCGCCGATCTCGCATAATGCAATCGCCGCGGCCAGCGCCGCTCTCCACCGCCAGCGCCGTACCAGGCTGAGCGGCCGGTTCCAGTAACGCAGCGCGATAAACAGCGCCACAGGCCCGGAGATTAGGGTGAAAGGCCACGCCAGCAGCGGGGCCAGGGAGGCGATCAGCGCCGTGGAGTCATATAAGGTGCGGGAGTTTTCGAATTCCCGGGTCTGGGCCTGGTAATCGCCAGCGGTGAAACAGGTTGGGCACCACACGGCGCCTTTGAAATCGACCGCGCAGAGCTGGCAGACAAACCGCCCGCAATGGCTGCACACCGCCACGGCGCGCTTGCCGGTGTGATCGAAGCAGGTGGCCTCGCCCTCCGCCGCGGCCTCGGTAGCCACCGGACCGCTTTGCGCGTAGAACAGCGCTGGAAAGACACGCACGGTGCTCCGCGCGCCGCACTCCGGACACAGCGCGGCGTGCTGCCCGGCTAACTCCCACTTGGGCAGGGGACGGTGGCAACGGTTGCAAGGTACCGGCATTTTAGAGCGGCGGCTTACTCACCTTGATCACGCGAGTATCGCACATCATGTCGTGCAAGGCCCGCTTTTGAGCGTCGAACCCCGCCATGATGTAGCCGATCCCGAGAATAATCCCGCTCACGATTTTCGCAAAGTAGCGGCCCACCGCGCGGCCCAGCGACACAGGCGCTCCATCGGGCCGGACGACCTTCAGATCCAGCGCCATTTTGCCCGGCGTGGCGCCCAAGCGGCTGATAAACAGGCCTTCGTAAGTGGCGCCAATCACCATGCTGATCAAATACTGGAACCCCAGAGCCATCAACATCAGATCCATGCGCCCGGTTCGCGTCATCGGCGCGAACAGCAACTGCACCACCACCCCGGCCACAAATAGAATGATGCCGTCTAGCAGCACGGCTGCGAAGCGTATCCAGAAGCCGGCATAGGCGACGGTCGCCGCGGAAGCGACCCCTTCGCGGAGCTTCTGCGCATAAGCGATCTTGCAGTTTGCGCAGATCAGCTGGTCGCCGAAACGGGCGAGCTCTTCCGGGGGCCACGGCTGGCCGCATTCCGAACAATACTTCACCGCGATTGGCGCCGGTTCCATTTGAGGTGATTGTACCAGTGGCACCGGCGTATAATCACGAGGTGACAAGCTCTTTCCACGACCGGGTCGCCATAGTTACCGGCGGCGCCTCCGGCATCGGCCGGGCTCTGTGCGAGGAATTGGCCCACCGCGGAGCGCTAGCGGTGGTCGCCGATATCGACTCGGCAGGCGCGCAGGCGGTTGCCTCGGCGATTTGCGCGAATGGCGGCCGGGCCACCGCCGCGCTCCTCGATGTCACCCGCTCCCCGGATGTCGAGCGCCTGGTGGAAGACACCCTGCGCGCGCACGGCCGCCTGGATTACATGTTCAACAACGCAGGCGTCGGGGTGGGCGGCGAGGTGCGCGACCTCTCGCTCGAGCATTGGCGCACGGCCATCGATATCAACCTGTGGGGAGTTATTTACGGGACCACCGCGGCGTACGCCGCGATGCTGCGCCAAGGGTCCGGCCACATCGTGAACACGGCTTCCGCCGCCGGCCTGGTCGGAGAGCCTGGCCTGGCGCCCTATTCCGTCACGAAGAGCGCCGTGATTGCCCTATCCACCGCGTTGCGCGCGGAGGGCGAGGGCCTCGGCGTGCGCGTGAGCGTGGTGTGTCCCGGTTTTGTGGACACCGCTATCTATCAGAACGCCATCGGCGTCAAGATCGACAAAGACGAGTTCCTGGCGAAGCTGCCCGTGAAGCTGGTTTCCGCTCCGGACGCCGCCCGCGCGATTCTGCGCGGTGTGGAACGCAACGAGTCGATCATTGTATTTCCGTTCTATGCGCGCCTGGCCTGGTGGCTGATGCGCATCAACCCGGCCATCCTCGCCCGTTTCCACCGCCGGGTTTTGGCGAATCTGCGCGCCGGATAGGCCATCGATGAGGTCATCGGTCGGATTTTCGGAGCACGCTTGTTAAAGTTCAACCCAAAGGCCAAATGACAATTCCTCGCGGTGTGCGCTCTGCTGTGGGCTTGGAGGTCCGGGCAGTTCATGAGTACAGTCCGGAGCAGCGCCGCATCATTAGTGCCCAACTGGTTAGTCCCAAGTTAGCCCCTACCCCCCCTTGACAACGACCCTCAACCGTGAGTAACCTAACGCGACGTGCGTCTTTTAGGTCGCACCACATTTGGAGGGGGAGACAATGTTCAATCGAGCGCGACTCGGTCTGTCGCTATTGTGCGTTGCAGCATGGGGAGTCACTCACGGCCTGGCGCAAGTGCCCGTGGGATCGGTGACCGGCACGGTGCATGACCAGAGCGGCGGCGTGATGCAGGGAGCCACCGTGACGGTGACGAACAAGGATACGGCACGCGAGCGGCGCGTGGTATCGGGGGCGGACGGGACGTTCCATGTGGCGCCGTTGCTCCCGGGAGAGTACAGCGTGAAGGCCGAGGCATCCGGGTTTCGCACACTGGTCGATAACGCCACGGTGCAGGTAGGCAGAGTCACCAACCTCGAACTGGCCATGCAGGTGGGAGCGGCCAACGAAGTCGTCAGCGTGCAAGGCGAAGCGGCGCAGATCGATTACGACAGCCACACCATCGGGGGCGTGATCACGCGCCAGGAGATTGAAAACCTCCCGCTCAACGGCCGCAGTTTCCTGAATTTGGCCATGCTGGAACCGGGCGTGACCGTCTCGTTCAACGCCGTCGGCCAATACAACCGGCTGGCCGATGTGAATATCCTGGGCGCGGATTCCGGCAACGGCTCCGTACGTATCACCGTAGACGGCGCTACCATCGCCGACTCGGTCACCGGCGGCACGCAGCAGAATTTCTCACAGGAGGTCGTTCAGGAATTTCAACTGTCCTCGACCAACCTGGACCTCTCCAACGCCATCGGGGCGGGGGGCGCAGTCAATATCGTGACCCGCGGCGGCACCAACGATTTTCACGGCGAACTCTTCTTCTTCGACCGGGACCACGATTTCTCCGCGTATCCGTATTTGCAGCGCGTGGCCACCGAGCCGGCCAGTCCCTTCTTTGCGCGGCGGCAGTCCGGCTTCCACGTCGGCGGACCGATTAAGAAGGATAAGCTGTTTTTCTTTGGTTCCTTCGAGCACACCAACCAGGTGGGGGTCTTTAGCGCGTTCCCCAGCGACCCGATATTTCAGCCGCTCGCATCGTATTCCGCCAGTCCCTTCCACGAAAACGAAGTCGACGTCCGGCTGGACTGGCTCATCAGCCCCAAGCACAGTGCTTCGCTGCGCTATTCCCACGATGGAAACAACGGCTTTGCCCCGCCGGGCGGAGGCGATCTGCCGTCGGATTGGGACGTAAACACCAACTGGGCCGATTCGGGGGTCTTCACGCTCACCAGCGCACTGAGCGCCAGTCTGTCCAACGAATTCCGTTACTCTTACACCTACTGGTCGAACTACAACGAGCCGCCCACGGCGGCGGACTGTCCGGCGCCCTGCATCGGTTTGGGCGGACCCAACATCAGCATCTATGGCGTTTCGAACTTCACCATCGGCAACGCCACCAACGCGCCGCAATCGCGCCTCCTGCGGCGGCAAATCTTCCAGGACAATATCAGCAAACAAAAAGGCACGCACTCCATGAAATGGGGCGGCTATTGGGAGTATCAATTCGGCATCGGGACCTACGCTTACGCGGCTCCCGCCGCAGCCGAGTTGTTTTCGCCGGAGATTGTGCAGTATTTCAATTCCCAGGTGCCCGCGCCGTATCAAATCTCCATTCCCTCCTCGTTCAACACTCTCAGCGACATCCTGCAGCTTCCGGTGGCCGGATTCGAGATGGGCGTCGGCGATATCAACCAACCGCCGTTGTATGACCACGGCGACGCCGACCACGACAACACCTTCCACTTCTATTACCAGGACAACTGGCGCGTGAAGCCGAAGCTCAGCGTGAACTACGGGCTGGGCTGGACCTACGAAAGCAACGCGCTCAATTACGATTTGACTAAGCCCGATTACCTGGCGCCTATCTTCGGCGCGAACAATCTGGGCACGCAAAATCACCAGCCGCACAATTTCAGTCCCATGCTGGGCTTTGCCTGGAACGTGGGCAACGACAACAAGACCGTGATCCGCGGCGGCGCTGGAATCTACTATGACACCATGAACCTGGAGATCCGCCTGATCGAGCGCGCCATGCTGGGACCGGCCGGGACCGGACGAGCCCTGCTCCCCGACAGCGTCTTCTTCCCTACGATTTCGGCGATCAACGGCTTCAGCAGCTTGCCCGGGCCGCTGCAGCCCACGTCGCTGGCCAGCGAGCCGACGACTTTCACGGGCGCGGAACTGGTCGGCCTCATCCCTGCGTTCTATGCGGGCGCCCAGCAGGAGCTCGGACCTCCCGGCAACACCAGCCTGGCGGTGCGCAACATCAACGTCTTCAAGACGGGCGAAGAAATCTTGGGCACCAATTTCCGGACGCCCTACGCCGAGCACGCCAGCATCGGAATCCAGCACGAACTGCGCACCGACTTCGTGGTCACCGCCGATTTCGTGTACCGGCTATATCTTCACCAGATCATTCGCGATACGGATCTCAATCATTTCTTCAGCTCGGCCGGCCCGGTGATCCCGGCTTGCACCAGCGCAGCCGAGGCGGCCAATCCGCTGGCGGAGTGCTCGACGGGGGTCATTCAAGGAATCATCAGCGGCGCGCGCTCCAACTACAAGGGGCTTCTGCTCAAAGCTAACAAGCGTTTTTCGCACCGTACCAGCGCACAGTTGTCGTACGCCTATTCCGACCAGACCGGCTACAACGGCCTGGTGGACGACAGCAACTGGTTCGCTTCCGTGGGCCCCCAGGCCGGCCATCAGATCCTGACCGGTTCCATAACCGCGGACTTGCCCTGGGGCATCGTGCTTTCGGGTATTACCTCGTTCCAAAGCGTGGGGCCGATCGAACCGACCATATCGGGCATCGACCTGAACGGCAACGGCGCGGTGGAAGCGGGAGAAACGGGCGGGTCGCCGCTGCCCGGCATCGGCTACAACCAGCTCGGCGTCAATGACGGTAAGGGCGCGTTGATTCAGGCGGTGAATGAGTTCAACCAGACCTACGCCGGCAAGACCACGACCACGGGTGTGATTCCCACCCTATCGCTGCCGGCCAACTGGTCGCTGCCGCGCAGTTTCAACTCGCAGGATATCCGCGTAACCAAAGTAATCAAGCTGGGCACCGAGCGGGCTAAGCTGTCGCTCATCGGCGAGTGTTTCAATGTTTTTAATATCGCCAACCTGGGCGGGTACAGCTACAATCTGGGCTCGTCCAGCGCCGGATTCGGCGTGCCGACCAGCGCCGAGTCTAACGTTTTCGGTTCGGGCGGTCCGCGCGCGTTCCAGTTCGCCGGCCGGTTCACCTTCTAGAACAAGCGCTCCTGCTTCTTCAGCGTCCCGAACGAGCCCAGGTTCGCCACCGCGAACGCGAACCGGTACTGTGTCTCGTCGCGTGCGCCAAAATCGTAACGCACGAGCTGCATGCTAAAACCGCAACAGTCCGTGTTGTAAGTGGCCTGTACAATGGCAAAATCCAGGACGCCAACTTTGTTATCGTAGACGGCCACGAATGCCGCGTTCCACCCGCGCCGCGTGGAGTTGCCTAACCCCACGCTGGCGCGCGTCTGGTTCTCACTCGGCAGCAGGACGGTGTCGCTATGCACTTCGGTCTGTCCCACCGAAACGAAGAACGCGCCCTTGCGCCAGTCGGCGCTGGCGCTCGAGGCCACTATGCCATGCCGCGCCGGATCGTAGTCCGTCCGCCATTCAAAGGCGATATTCCACTTCGGACTGGCGCGCAGCGCCGACACGATCGGCGAATAGGTGCGCGGGCCATCCATAAAGGCGAACGGCGTCAGCTCGATCTGGCTCAGCAGCACGTTGCGCTGCCCGGGTATGATCGCGCCGCCGAAAGTGGGATCGAAATAGCGCGCGCCCGACAATTCCCAACTGAAGATTTCCGACACATCGTCGCCGCGCTTGGCGTACAGCCGGTTGGTGAGTGAGAAAGTAACCTGGTTGGTATTCGAGAGCAGATCCGTCTGGTCGAAACGGATCACTTTGTTGAAATCCTGCCCGATGCCGGTGACATATTCGTAAGTGGCCCGCGGCTCGATCACGTGCTTGAGTTTGTCCCCCAGCCAGCCCTTGTGATTGAAAACGCGCGAGAAGGAAGGCGCCACCAGGTCTACCTTGAACTCGCGCGCGCTGCGCAAGTAGTCTTCGGGCAGCACGCGCAGGAAGCCGTCCTCATAAGGACCTTGGGTCTGTCCGTAGTAGGTTTCATCCACGATGAAGCTGGGCACGATGTGAAAGTCGCCCAGGTGCAGCGCGGCGGTAATCTGCGGTGCGAAGTCCATGCGCGTATCCAGCAGGCCCGTCTGGTAGCGGCCCAGTAATTGGGTATTGTTATCGTACGTCTGCTGGCACGTCGACGGATTACTGTCGCAAAGAAAATCCGGCTGGCTGCGCGACAGCAGGCCCGCGCTCGAATCGAACGAGTACCACACCGGCAGATCGCCCGCCACTGGATGGTCGCGGCTCGATAGATCCAATTCCGGCAGCTTCTTGATTACCACCGAGTTGGTCTGTGTATTCTCTTTTCCGGTGGGATCGGTTTGAGTGATCTCCAGGCTGGTGAAATCCTGTTTGTGTTCGACAACCGCGTCAATGGTGTACGTCGACCAGTCTTTGTTCAAGTACGCCACCGAGTTCACCTCACTGAAGACGGCTTCGTTGAATGAGTCGGAAAACGCCTCCCGGAACGTGAATGAACTGAGATAGTTGATGACGCCTCGGGCCGTCCAACCGTCGCCCAGGTCCGCCTTGCCCGCCACTGAGCCAGTGATGCCGCCCTGCTTAGGCCCGCGCTCGCCATTGGACTCCAGTAAGCCGCGATCCTGCACGCCGAAAAGAATCGCGTCGAAATCCGCCTTGTCGGTGGGCTTGCCGCGGAATTCCAGGTGATGCGCGTAACCTCGCGCCGTATAATCCTGGACATGGTAAGTAGCGTCGTAACTCCGATTAATTGCCCAGAAGGCGCCCACGCCGAACATATAGCCTCGCGTGGAGCTGTGCCCTATGTTAGGCATCAGCAAGCCAGTGCGCCGTGGCCGCTTTTCGAGTGACTTATAGAAGAAGGGCGTGTAGAAGAGCGGGAACTTACGCAGCAGGAAGACAGCCCTGTAAGCCCTGGCCGATTCCTGGGGCACGACATTGAAGCGCGGCCCTTTCAACCGCCACCATGGATTCGGAATCCGGCAATTCGTAAGGAATCCGTCATAAAGAATGTAGTGACCCTCCACGCGTTCCGCCCACTTGCCCTGGAAATAGTATGGATTGACGCTGGTGAGCATGCCGGGACGGGTGTCGATGCGCGGGGCAGTGGTGCCGCGCACATCGTAGAATTTGCCCTTTTCCGTTTTCGTGTTGTATTCCAGGTGGTCGGCCCAGATCTTCTCGTTGCGCTCAAACTGCTCGAAGTAAACATTGCCGCGCGCCTCGACGTCGCCGGTATCGTCGTTGTAATCGATCTCATCGGCGCGGAAGAGCATGTTGATGTTCTCCATTTCGGCATGTCCCCGCAGATGGCGCACCTTCCCGTCGTTGTCCTGCACCGTCGCGTGCACGTCCCAGTCGCCCACGTCCGGCGCGTTGGGGCGCGGCTTATAAATGCGTTTATTGGGTTGTGCCGCCAGGGTGCCGGTGGGCGGCGGAATCAGCACCGAGTTTGGCGGAATCTGACCGAAAGCGGACGCCTGTGTCAAAACCAACGCCGCCAACACTCTAAAGACGGAATTGAACGTAGTACTCGAATAAAGTGCGTGACAAATTTCGCCGAGTGTGCTAACTAAAAGGTGAGGGCGTGTCCACGCGAGAGGGCTCAATCGGCAAACGTACCACATACGGGCCTTGTTTCGCATTATAGGCGCTTAACCATGACTTGCAGTTATTGCCGTTACCTGAATTTAGACGATGAAAGACGCTGCCGGCGTTGCGGCCGGCCGCAATTTGATGCCTACGCCATGGCTACCTCGGGGGCTTTGGCCGCCGTGCCGCTGCCTGCGCGCGAAGAGCCGTCGCATGCGCCGCTGATTGCCCAGCCCGCGCACCCGGCCCGGGCTCCACGCCAGGCCATGCTGTTCCAGGATAGGCCCTCCGGTAAAGTGCTCCCATTCGATGGCATCCTCGACCCGCCGGCGCCGCCGAAGCTCAAACCGGTTACCCGCACTTCCACGCGCCTGAGCCGCCGCCGCACCGGCGCTCCCAACGACATACAACCTTTGCTCGATTTCCTGCCGGCCGCCCCGCCGGCGCCGCGCAAACTCTCGACCACCGTCGAGGCCGTTATCGTTTGCGACGCTTCCGTAGCCGTCCCCATGCACCGGGCCTGCGCCGCCGCCATCGACACCAGCATGATCCTGATCGCTTGCGGACTGTTTTTCAGCATTTTCTATCTTATGGGCGGCTCGTTCCCCTCCAGCAAGCCGATGATCCTGATTATGGCCGCCGCGGCCGTGTTGATCGCCATGTTCTATGGATTCGTGTGGGTGTGCGCCGGTGGCCAAACCCCCGGCATGCGCGCGCTGAGCTTGACCCTGATCAACTTCGATGGCTACCCGCCGGATGCCGCGTCGCGTTGGCTGCGCTACCTGGGCGCTTGCCTGGGCTACTGCGCTGGCGGACTGGGTTTGCTGTGGGCGTTGCTCGACGAAGAAAGCCTGGCTTGGCACGATCATATTTCCAAAACCTTCCCCACTTTCCACGGACCCGAAACCAGCTTCGTGCGCCGGCGGTAGGCCTTTCGCATTTGCCGTTCCAAACGAAACCAGCAACGAAGTGCGCGCCCCCGCCCCGTCCCTGCGTGGATCTTACGATACAGTGTGCTTCGTAAGCATCGGCGGCAGACTATTCCTGCGCGGGGGCGGTGGGCACTGGCGCGATCGGGGCTGGGGAAGGCCCAGCGTATGTCTCGTCAATCCAACTCGCGATGGCCACGTTGACATCCAGGTCCGCTGGTCCCCGCACTACGATCGGCAAGTAGAATTTGGCGAGCGCACGGTGATCGCCGACATTCGGGACGGGGCTCGACTGCGCCTTCGCCAGCGCCGCCGTGGTGAATTCCTCTTCACTGAGCCTGCCGATCTGAAGTCGCCTGGCCACTTGAAAGTCATCGAGCAACTCAGACGCCCGCCGATAAAACTCGCCATACTGTTTTCCCGGCCCGTGCAATCGGCGATCACCACATCGGCTTCCCCGATCTCCTGCCTGATCTTCTCCAGCAGCGGAATAGTGAGAATCTTGGCATCGCCACGTCTGCATGAAACGCCGAACGTCGTCTCGATATGACGCTTCATGTAGAGATACAAGTAATGGAGCTCCGCCTTAAAGGGCATTCCGACGAAGCATTTGTTCACAGCGTCACTTGTGCCGGATAGGAGGACGGCTGTGACTGGCTAACACTCTGTTCAAGGGTGTCACGCAGCCAATATTGGAGGAAATGGGACAGCTTCTCGGATTCCTGAGGGCCGTACGTTACGACCTTGTGCCCGGCGAAGTCGCCCAAAAAGTTCAGCGGCTTTGCGGCGATAACCAAGACGGGCTTGCGCAAGGCATCCGCGAGGCCTAATTCACAAAGACATACGGATCCGAGCCCGTTATATCGGCAATCTCTGGCTTGCCGGAACGGCAACGAAACAGAACCCGGTTTCCAACATGCACGCCTCTTGTCGGCAGCCGCATTACCTCGCCCGCCCGCCGACCTATGTATTTTAACAGGATCTTGCCACTGGATTCGTCTCAGGCGGCCAAGCCTGCATGACGGCGCGGCAGAACAGCGCCCAGCAACACCCACAACAGCGATCCCCCAATCGCCGCGCGATTGATCCAATGCGCCACGCGCATCTCCGCGCCGCCATCGTAGTGCAGCTCGATGGTGCAGTTGCCGGAGCACTCGGGCGCGACGGCCAGCAGTCCCAGCTTGTCGGCGAACACACGCCGCGCCGCGCCACGCACCGCCGCGCGCCAGCCCGGACCGGCGTTCTCCTGCACGCTCACAATCTGTCCCGCCTTCAGATCGCCCGTAATCTCGATCGTTTCGTTATCCGGCCAGCGCACCTGCAACTGCGGCGCATCCGCCCGCTCGATGGCCGCCACGTACGGAATCAGCGGCGCGGTATCCACGCCATGCGCCGGCGTGCGCGCCACCAGATCGCCCGGCTCCATGGCGTGCGCCAGCGAGTAATACCGCCACGGCACTTCGTAGATCACATCGTCCCCGTCGCGCCAAAGCACAGGCAAGCGGCCATCGAATTTGTGGGGATGGTAGAAAGGCTTGTAAACTTCCGTGCTCCGCGGACCGGATACCGCCACCGCCCGCACCCCCAGCGCCTTGAACCAAAGCAGGCTGTTCTCGAACGCGCGATTCTCGGCGGTCAGATCCGTCATGATCCCATAGTCCGCCACGCGCGCCGTCTGGTTCAGCACGCCCTGCGGACAGCATCCCGTGAGCTGCGGCGTATCGGTAAAAACATTCATCCAGAAGGTGGTCGAACCCGGCGCCATCACGCGGCTGTCCCGCATGTGCTGGTCGAACCAGCGCGCGGTCTTGTATTCGCTGGTGCGGGTCATGTCGACCGGCTGGATGAGCCCGCGCGCATAGCTTCGGTATTGCACGAACTGCACCGCGCATAGCACGGCGAATGCGACGGCCAGCGGCTTTCCCAGCGCGGGCAGACGCGCCACCAGCGCCCGCACCGCGAAAACCGCGCTCAGGGTGAAAGCCATCTCCATCGCCAGATGAAACCGCCACGGTTGCGCCAGCAACGTGATGCCGAACCAGAGGTAGCCCAGCGTGGCCGCCGCCGTGAAGAAGAAGAACAGCAGGAAGAAGCGCAAATATCGCGGCGCGCGCGCGGCGGCCGCCAGCCGCAGCACTGCCCAGGCGCCGGCGGCCAGCCCCGCGATATATATAAGGTGGCGCGCGCTGAACCGGTTGGCCGCTTCAAATCCCTGCGTGTCCGCCTGCGTGGCGAAAACGGTGGAAGGTGGAATCCAGGTGACCGCCAGCGCGTATCCGAGCGCGCCCACGCCCGCGATGAGCGCCCACCGCCGCCAGGCGCCCCCGCGCCGTTGCGCCAGCCCGTAGGCCAGCACCGCGAACGTGAGCGCGATGGCTCCCGGCCAGTTCGTCAGCGGCACCGCGGCCAGGGCCAAAGCGGCCGCCACGAAATAGATCGGTCTTTTCCTTCCGAGCGCCACATCCAATGCCAGGATCGCCAGCGGCAGCAGCGTCAGCGCCGCGACATTTTGGTTATCCGCGTAACCGGCCATCGAATGCAGCCGCTGGTCCCGGAAGAGGCTGCCGAGATCGCGGCGTATGGCCGTGGCCAGAAACGCGGACGGCGAGACGAGCGAGTAGGCCAGGCCCGCGTAGAAGCTCCACGCCGCGGAGCGCGTCAACCGGAAGGCCATCCAAAAGAGCGTGACCGGTCCCAGGCAATACATCGACGCCACCACGATGTAGAACGCGCGGCCGGCGCTGATATGCGCGAAGCCCGACAGGACCGCCGCGGCCAGCGGCAACCCGGGCACGTAAGCATTGCGAAACGGCAGGCCGGCATACCAGAAGCGGCACCAATTCAAGTCCGGCCAATGGTCCCGCGCGTATCGCGCATAAGCGATGATCACACCCACGCCCGTGCCGGTCTGCGACAGATACTCGACGTGATAGAGCGGCCACGCGATCGCCGCGTTCAGGACGAATAGGGCGGCGGAGAGCCACGGAACCGGGTGGCGCAGGCGGGGCATACGGTCATTCTGTCACAGCGTAAGTGGGGCAGGCCCGTGGCCTGCAGCGGCCTCTCAGGCCGCCGTAACCGCAAGCCGACTGTCACTGCCCCGGCTTCGATGTCGCCGGCTTGGTGGCCGCGACGCGAGTCTCCCTCCCGCTCACGAACACCTTCATGGTGTCCTCGGTTTCGCCCGACTCGTCGGTGTATTCGTAGGAGTCCGCTGAAACAAACTTCATGATGTACCGGGTGTGATACGTTTTCCCGCCAAAAATGCTCTCCCCAAGCCAGGTCCATACGTCGCCGCTCACCGTACCAGTCTTGTTTTCTACTGCTCCTGAACTGTCGACTGCGTGGTATCGGTATGTCTTCGAAGTCGGGTCGTAGTAGACCAAGGAAGCCTCCGTGTATTTCCTTCCGGGTCTGTAGAGCGCCGCCTCGCAAATCACGGCGAAGCCGCCTGCCGTCCATCTGCAATCGTCCGTGCCACTGAATTTCATCGCCGGCGAGTTCGGCCCCATCGCCCCGGCTTTCACTTCGTCTTCGACCGTGAACTTGCCGACCATTACCGCCAGCTTTTTCACTTCCGGGCCAGGCGTTGTCTGAGACTGGGCGCGAGCCACGATCACGCTGGAAGCGCATGTCAGCACAAATGCGAGCAACGTTATGAGATAACGCATGGAACTCTCCTTTCAGGGTCACCGCCTCAAAACCGACCCCAGCAACGCGCTGAGCCCGTTCCACGAAATCTGCACCCCGATACACACCAGAATGAAAGACGAAAGCCGGATAATGACATTCATGGCATTGTCACCCAGCGCCTGGGCGATCACCTCGGCGAAACGATAACTTAAATAAATCGAGGCGGCAATGACCAGAGCCCCGATCAGCAGCCCCGCGATCAGCGGCCAATGCCACTCCGCTCCCTCGGTCCGGTTGGCCCCCAGCGTGATCGCCACCGCGATCGAACCTGGGCCCACCGTCAACGGCATCGTCAAGGGATAGAAAGCCCGCCGCATGTAGCTCGCCTCGTTGCAGGGCTTCTTAGCGTCCTGGTTCGCGTCGCCGTCGTCGGAGCGGCGCAGCAATGCCCACCCGGTAGAAACCACCACCAGCCCGCCGCCCACCTGGACCACTGGAAGCGAAATCCCGAAGAACCCGAGCACGTGCGTTCCAATGAAAATCGACGCCACCATCAGGACGAGGCCGTTCACCGCAATGGCGCGCGCGAGCTTGGTGCGCCCCTGCCCGGAAAGGCCGCGCGTCAGCGTCAGGAAAATCGGAGTGTTGCCCAGCGGATTGACGATCGGAAACAACGCGCCCACCACCATCAACGTGTTGGCCGCCAATTCGCTGAATGGGCTGGTCACGGCTAATAACCATCATACAGAGCCGCACGGCTGTGAGCACAAATCGTGGGGCGGACCCCCCTGGACCCGCTCTTTGCTTGAATAATCAGGTATTTTGCCCGCTTCAAAGGGCCGCCGGCAGCTTCACTGCGCCCGCAAAGGATTGAAGAACTTCAGGCCGGCGAAGTCTCTTTCATTGTCGGTGACCACGACGCAATCGTTTGCCTCAGCCACTGCGGCAATTACCATGTCGAGAGGGCTCCGGGGCCGCCCTTTTGCCGTGCCGTCGGCCATAAGCCGCGCCCACACCAAGCCGGCCCTTTCGTCGAACGGGAGCACGCGGCCGGCGAATAGCGCCTGCGGGCCCTCGGGCCCGGAAAACCAACGCTCCAACTCCACGCGCTTCTTTCCGGGGGGCTTTTCCAGAATTCCACGGCGGATCTCCGCAACCGTAAGCGAAGATATAAACAAATCCTCGTCGGATTGCTCGGCCATCCACTCGACCAGCATTTCCGATGGCGCGGGTTTGGTGACATTGCTGATGATATTGGTGTCGAGGAGGCTCCGGCTCACAGGTCGATCCTGCGGCCTTGCGTCAGCGCGCGGTCTAGGTCCAAGCTGGCGCCGACCAGAGGCGACCGCCGGAGTGCATTGAGAACGCCGCCCTTTTTCTGCTTTTCCCCCGAAATGGTAAGGCGCACAGCGGCGCGGATACGCGCCGAATCGGGTCCATCGCCGGCCAGCCGCTTGGCAAGGGACCGGATCAGCTCGCGATCTGTGCCCCGCCCAAGAACCTCGAACCGGGCCATCCCTTGCGCGTTGAGGCGCTTCCGGTAGCGCTTCAGCGCTTGCTTCTGCGGCGTGGTGCTCATGGCTGATGCCTCCGTATATCCAGTAATATATCCAGATTCTAGCATTCACGCTCGGAACACGCAACTGGACACCAGGCGCGCGGCGCCAGTGACACACAACAGCCAAATAAATTCCTCGATTCCTGAACGGTTTGCGCGATCTGAGCACCCTCTCCCGCCTCGCCTCATGCTCTCCTGAGAGTCAGAGCACCCGACGTGTCTCCTACTCCCGATCCGGGAATTCGCCAAGGCCGCCCGCTGGAAATGCAACGTAGTGCAACACGCCGCCGAAAAAACGGGGCACGTCACAGTCGAGCGAAGAATCCGGACGCCGGCGGCAGGACAAACTATAAGCGACCGCTAATGTTAATCCCGTTACCTCCGCGGAATTGGGGTTGTTCGGCCACCGCGTGCCCACGCACAACTCCGCACAAGAATGCACAAAAATGTCCACAGCTCAGGCGGTTGGGGCCGGCTGATGCAACGCCATGCAACGCCAAAGCGAAGGATCGCAACCATAGTAGTCGGCCGTCGCGGCACGCGAGGGTTACGAAGCGAACCCAAATTGCACAATTGTGCTCAGCCATTCAGCCCCAGCCCGGAAACCGGCGTCCCATCTGCGTTTATCGGCGTTCATCTGCGGCCCCTATGGTTTCTCGCTGATGGGCGAACGCCCGCCGCGCGAAGCGCCACAGCCCCGAAATGCTAAACTGGTCGCACCCCATGCTTTGGAGCAAACTGTTCATCCCCACCCTGCGCGAGAGTCCCGCCGAAGCCGACGCGCCCAGCCATCAACTGCTGCTGCGTGCGGGATACATCCGGCAGGTGGCGGCGGGAATCTACAGCTACCTGTTTCTGGCCCAGCGGTCGCTGCTGAAGATCACCCGCATCGTGCGCGAAGAGATGGACGCCATGGGCGCGCAGGAGATGCTGCTCCCCGCCCTGAATCCGGCTGAGCTATGGCAGGAATCCGGCCGCTGGGACGCCATGGGCGATAACATGTTCCGCCTGAAGGACCGCTTCCAGCGCGACCTCTGCCTGGGCATGACCCACGAAGAGGTAATCACGGCCACCGCGCGCGGCGAGCTGCGCAGCTACAAGCAATTGCCGCAAATCTGGTATCAGATCCAGACCAAGTTTCGCGACGAACCCCGGCCGAAATCGGGGCTGCTGCGCGTGCGCCAGTTCATCATGAAGGATTCCTACACATTCGATATGGACGCGGCCGGGCTCGATGCGGCTTATCAGAAGCACTACGACGCGTATTGCCGCATCTTCCAGCGGTGCGGCCTCCAGTACCTGATCGTGGAAGCCCATTCCGGCGCGATGGGCGGCAGCCAGTCGCACGAGTTCATGGTGGAATCGGAGGCGGGCGAGGACTTCGTCGCCATCTGCCGCAAATGCGGCTACGCGGCGAACCGTGAGAAGGCTGCCGCGCATCCCGGTGCGCCCACTGCGCCCGATCCGGAAGGCGACCTCGCGCCGGAAGAATTTCACACGCCGGGCCGCAAGACCATCGCGGAAGTGAGCGCGTTCACGGGCCTGCCCGAAAGCTCGCAGATGAAAAGCCTGGTGCTCGTGGCCAACGGCAAGACGCTGCTGGTGATGCTGCGCGGCGATCATCAACTGAGCGAGACCAAATTCGCCGCAGCCGCCGGCGATGCCGCGTTTCGCCCCGCGCCTCCCGCGGAAATCCGTGAAGCATTCGGCGCTGACCCGGGGTCGCTAGGCCCGGTAGGCGTCACGCGGCTGCGGATTCTGGCGGACGATGCCCTCCGCGGCCGGCGCAACATGATCGCGGGCGCCAATAAAGATGATTACCACTTGCGGCACGTAACGCCCGGCGAGGACTTTCAGGCGGAGTTCATGGACTTGCGCCAGGTGGATGCGGGCGACGGCTGCATCCGTTGTGGCGCGCCGCTCGACATCCGCAAGACGGTGGAGATTGGGCATATCTTCAAGCTGGGGTACAAGTATTCCGAGTCGATGGGTCTGCATGTGACCAACGCCGAGGGCGAGGAAGTGACGCCCATCATGGGATCGTACGGCATCGGCATCGAGCGCATCCTGTGCGCGGCGATCGAGCTGTATCACGATAAAGATGGCATGCCCCTGCCGCCCTCCATCGCGCCTTTCACGGTGGTGGTGACGCCGGTCAATATGGCCGACGCGGCGCAAAAGAAAGCGGCCGAAGAGATCTATGGCGCGTGCCTGGGCTTGGGCCTGGATGCGCTGCTCGACGATCGCGACGAGCGCCCGGGCGTCAAGTTCAAAGATGCCGATTTGATTGGCGCGCCGTTCCGGATCACGGTAGGGAAGAAGGTGGCCGGCGGGATGGTGGAGTTGGTGGAGCGGCGCGGCGGCAAGACGTTGGATGTGCCGGTGGCGGATGCGGCGGGGCAGGTAGCGGAGCTTGCGAAAGGGAAATATGGAAACTGACTGGGTCGAGATTCGCGGCGAGTTCCCATCGCTGGCCGAGTGGACCTATCTGAACACGGCGACGTTCGGGCAGATGCCGCGCCGTGCGGCGGAAGCGGCGGCGCGGCACTTCGCACGCCGCGACGAATTGGCCTGCACCGATTTCATGCAGTGGTTTCGCGACGCCGATGGCATTCGCGCGCGCATCGCGGAATTCATTCGCTGCCAGGCCGCCGACATCGCGTTCATTCACAATGCGTCGGCGGGCCTGTCGCTGCTGCTGGGCGGCCTCGATTGGAAGACGGGCGACCAAATCGTCACGCTCGAAGACGAGTTTCCGAATCATTATTACTATCCGTCGCACCTCGGCGGCTGCGGCGTGGAGTTCGTCGAGACAGCGTGGGAAGGCTTCTACGGCAAGCTTACGCCGCGCACGCGGCTGGTGGCCATCAGTACGGTGAACTATTCGACCGGCTTCCGGCCGCCGCTCGAGGAAATATCGGGAGAACTGCGCCGCCGCGGGATCATGCTGTATCTGGATGGCACGCAGAGCCTGGGCGCATTGCCGTTCGATGTCTCGCGCATCCGGCCCGACCTGTTCGCGGTGGACGCCTATAAGTGGCTGCTCTCCCCGAATGGCGCGGGTTTCATGTATGTCAGTCCGGAGTTGCGCGAGCGGCTGGCGCCCGCGGTGATCGGGTGGCGCAGCCACCGGGACTGGCGCAATCACGAGAATCTGCATCATGGCGTGCCGCAGTTCGCGACCGAAGCGGAGAAGTACGAAGGCGGCATGCTGCCGTTCGCGCTGTTGTACGCCATGGATGCGGTGATCGCCATGATGCAGTCGATCGGCCCGGAGCGCATCGAGCGGCGGGTGATGGAGCTGGCCGCCAGGACGCAAGACGTGCTGCGCGCGGCGGGCGCCGTGTTGCTGGCGGACACCCACCCGCACTATGATTCGCAGATCGTGACGGCGCGGTTCGCGGGCCGCGGAGCGCCGGCCATCGCGCGCGAACTCCAGTCGCGCAAGGTGCTCGTGGCGGCGCGGCATGGCAATCTCCGCGTCTCGCCACACTTCTATAACGACGAGACCGATCTGTCGCGCCTGGCCGAAGCCCTCGCATGACCCTGTGGCGCCGGCTCTTAAGATTCAGACGCCCTGCTTGCGCTCGAAATCCGCCAGGGTCATGTCACCGCGGCGGATGCCTTCGATGCTGTCCTGAATTTCTTCGATCTCGCCGGGTGAGAGCGGCTCGTCGGAGTCCAGAAGGGATTCCAGATAGCGCTGGGCGGCATGCAGATCGCGTGCCGGCAAAACTTCTGTCTTGGCCGTCATGGGGACCTCCTATTGATTAGTAGAGCACGTTGCGGGCATCCTGCAAACCGGCGCGGGCCGGCGATTACAATGATCGTTTGCCGATTGTGCTTTTCATCCTGTTCGGCGCTTTTTTCACCCTGGCGGTGGCGTGGATGCTCGGCAATATTTGCCTGCATCGGCTGGCGGTCCCGCCGGTCATCACGCTGGCGGTGGGCGCGGCCGCGGAAAGCACCATCGTGTTCCTGCTGTTGGTTTCCCGCGTGGGCCATCGCGCCAGCTTCCTTATATTGGGCGCGCTCTGCCTGGCGGCATACTGGCGGTGGGGGCGCGGCCCGGTCCGGCTCGCGGACCCCGGCAATTCGCGCGCAGATCGCGTGACCATGTACATGGCAGGCGCGGCGCTGGCCTTCTACGCGGCGCTGTACCTGATCAACGCGCTGGCGCCCGAGTTGGAGCCGGATGCGCGTATGTATCACCTGGGGCTCACGTCCGAATACGTGCGCTTGGGCCGCTTTCCCAGCCGCGTGGGCTTCTATGAAATGCTGCCGCAGGGCCTCGAGATGCTTTTTGTGCCAGCCTTTGCCTTCGGACGGCACTCGGCCGCGAGGCTGGTGCACTGCGCGTTCCTGCTGGCCACCGTGCCTTTGATGCTGCGCATCGGGCGGCGGCTGGGCCTGCCCGAAGGCGTGGCGCTGGCCGCGGCGGTGTTGTACTTCTGCGCGCCGATCGCAGGCATAACCGGCACATCCGCGTATACCGACGCAGCCGGAGTTTTCTTCACGCTCGCGACATTTTATGTGCTGCTGGTATGGCGCGCCACGCGCGACGCGCGTTATTTGGCAGTAGCTGGAATCACGGCGGGCTTCTGCTACGCCATCAAATTTCCGGGCGGACTGGTGGCAGTTCTGGCGGTGGTGTACGTCGTAGCTGTGGAACGCGCAATACGCGCCCGCGGATTGGCGCTGCTGGCTGGCGCGGCGCTGGCGGTGGCCGCGCCGTGGATCCTGCGCGACGTCATCATGACCGGCAATCCGGTCGCTCCGCTGTTCAACCGGTTCTTCCCCAATCCTTATTTCCACCTGGCGTCCGAAAGGGGCTTGGCGGCAGCATTGGCCTCGTTGTGGGGCGTGCCGCCGTGGCGGGTGCCGTACGAACTCGTGGCAGGCGGCACCTTCGGCGGCATGATCGGGCCGATATTCTTCGCTCTGCCGCTGGCGTTGCTGGCTCTACGGACGCGCGCCGGCCGTCTGTGCTGGATGGCGGCGGCGCTGCTGGCTCTGCCCTGGTTCTGGAACACCGGTGCGCGTTTCCTGATGCCCGCGCTACCTTTTCTGGCGCTGGCCCTGGCGCTGGCTGTGGCGACAGCTCTGCCGCGACCGGCGCTATGGGCGTGCATAGCGGTGCAGGCGGTAGCCTGCTGGCCGCAGATCTTCGCGCTGTACCATCCCGCCTATGCCTGGCGCCTGGAGCGCATTCCCTGGCGCGCGGCATTGCGCATCCAGCCCGAGCGGGATTATCTGGAGAGCATCCTGCCCGCTTACCAGGTGGCGCGCCTGGTGGAGGATAACACGAAGCCCGGCGACCGAATCTTCTCGTTGATTTCGGTGCCGGAGGCGTATACGGACCGCGAGGTCCTGGAGTTCTGGCATTCCGCGCCGGCCGATCAATTAGTCGACACGTTGCGCGTCGGCGCATCGCGCAACGAAGTGGTGCGCGACATCAGCGCGGCGTGGACCCCGCGCCCGATCGACGGGCTGCGCATCCGCGCGCCGCAGGCGTCGCCCCAAGAGTGGCAGATTTACGAGATCGCGCTCATGTCCGGCGAGGCTCCGATTTCCGGCGGCCCGCAATGGGAACTGCAAGCGTGGCCCAATGTGTGGGAGCTGCCGCTGGCCTTCGATCAAAACCGGGCGACGCGCTGGCGCACCTGGGAACCGGTCCGCGCGGGCATGTACGTCGAGGTGGATTTCGACCGCGCGCTGTCGCCCACCGGCGCCGTGATGACCATGCCAACCGCGGCATACGCCGCGCCATTCGAATTCTACGGGCGCGCGCCCGACGGATGGCATCTGCTCACGAACCGTCCGGTGGTCACCGAAACGCCGCTGGGAGACGTGCGGATGTCAGCCACGAGCGCGGTCCGCCGCGCCGGCTTCCGTTACATCCTGGCGGACATCGGCGGCGAGGGAAATGGCTCGCTGGGTGCCGCCATGGCGGGGCATGAGTCGGAGTGGGGTTTAGAGAAGGCGGCTGAAGTCGGGCCGGTTGTGCTATTCCGGATAGAGTAGACGTTGACCAGGAGGTCATATGGGCTGGTATTCGATGGTGCGATTTCCAGGCGAGAGCGTGGAGTATCGCGCTGCGCGCCAGGAGTTAATTGACGCCGAGCGCGATCTGCGCCAGCAGGTGGAGCAAGTGGCCGAGCTACGGCGCAAGCTGCCACTCGGCGGCGAGTTACCGCAGGATTATGTGTTCGACGAGGTCGCGGCGGTTCCAGTGAAACTTTCGGATCTTTTTCGGGAAGGCCTGGACACGCTGGCGCTCTACAGCTTCATGTTCGGGCCGGCAATGAAGCCGGCGTGCCCGATGTGCACATCGTTCCTGGATAGCCTGAACGGTACGGCGCCGCACGCCGCCCAGCGGCTCAATCTGGCAGTGGTCGCTAAGTCGCCCATAGCGCGCATTCGCGAGTTCGCGCTCGGCCGGGGCTGGCACAACCTGCGGCTGCTATCGTCGGCAGCGAACACATACAACCTCGACTATCACGGCGAAACCGCGGACGGCCAACAAATACCGGCCCTCACCTTATTTGTCCGGCGCGGCGGCAAGATCTATCACTCCTACACCACGGAACTGGTTTACCGGCCACCTGAGCCGGGGCAGAACCAGCGCCACATCGACATGCTGTGGCCGCTGTGGAACTTACTCGATCTGACTCCCGAAGGGCGCGGCGCGGATTGGTATCCGCGGCTTACATACTAGCGGGCGGGCGGCGGTGTTACCATTTTTTTATGGGGGCTGTGCCCGCCGCTTTTGGCCGCTGGACGCGCCGCGCTTTCCTGGCTTCCGGTCTGGCCCCCTGGGCACTCGCCGAGCAGAAAGGCGTTCTGCTGCCGTCGGCGTGGCATCGCTACGCCGACCCGGCCACCGAGTTCGAGGTGCTGCGGCTCACCGACCCCGCCCACTCCTGCTGGCTCCCCGCTTATTACAACCGGGTGCTCGCGCGGCGCGGCGGATTCCTGCTCTATTCCAGCGACGAGACTGGCTCGCCGCAAGCCTGCCACATGGACCTGCACAGCGGCCAGTCGCGCCGGTTGACCGAAGCCGCGCACCTGGATGCGTCCTCCATCGCCATGCTCCCGGATGAGCGGAGCTTTTGCTATTGGGATGGCCCGGCGCTCGATCAGGCTGCGTTGGGCAGCCTGCGCACGCACCGCGTCTACGAAGTGCCCGATGGCTGGGAGCGCTGCCCCGGCGCCAGCGTCGCCGACGATGGCACCGCGCTGATCGGCGAGAGCCGCGCCGGCGCATCCCGGCTGCGCGTGATCGGTCTGCAAAAAGGCGGAGCGCGCACAGTGGCCGAAGCCCCCTTCATTCTGTCTCACCCGCAGGCCCGGCCCAAGCGCGCGCAGATCCTTTACCGGCAGGCGGACGAGGCGCTATGGCTGGTGAACTCCGACGGCACCCAGAACCGCAAATTGCCGCTGGCCGGCGGGCGCATCGGCCCGGCGCGCTGGTCGCCGGACGGCCGCACCGTTCTGTATCTGAATTTCCCGGACGACCCCGAGCAGTTGCACGCCATCCGCGAATGCTTCCCGGACCAGGGCAGCGACAAGCTGGTGGCGCGCACCAGCCAGTTCGCGCACTTCGGATGCAATACCAACACTTCGGTCTTCGTGGGCGCTAGCCAGAACCGCGCCGCGCCGCTGATCCTCATCCTGCTGCGGCTGACCCGCCGCGAGCTCTCGCTATGCGAGCACCGCGCCAGCAATCCGTCCATGGCCGCGCCGATCTTTTCCGCCGACAGCCAGCAGATCTTCTTTGAAAGCGACCGGGATGGCAAGCCCGCCATCTACCGGATTCATGTGGAGAAGCTGGTGGAGGAAACCGAGCCCGAAAGTTAACCGACGTCGTCGAAATCGTCGCTATCCTCTTCTTGGGCCGGCTTCACGTTGAGTTGAATCTCGTGCAGGTTGGCGGCCTTCAGTTCACTGTTGATGGCCGCGACGTCCGCCGCCTTCAGTTTGTTCCATCGGTCCATTACGCCGGGAAAGTCGCGCGCAATCTTCGCCAGGGCGGCCGATTGCGCGACGGTAGGCGCGGCGTCGGCGCTATCGATTTCGCTGTACAGCCCGGACGCCTCGCCATTCACCGACATCAGCCCCGCCTCAGCCGGCGCGGGTCCGAACCCGCCACCGGCGCCCAATGCCGCCTTGATCTTTTTCCCCAGCGCGGCCAGATGTTCAGCCAGCGGACCTTTGGCATCGTGCGCGAGCTTGTCGATCTGTTCCCCGGCCGCACGCGCTTCGCGGACGGCCGCTGTCGAGCGCGCCACGATCCGCGCAAGCTGCTTCTCGGCCTGGTCCTGTTGCGCGAGATCCGCGGCCGAAACCTTCACGCGCGGGTCCATCTTTACGGTCAGCGGCGCCGTATATGAATGGCCATCGACGGTCAGCTTCACCGTGTACACGCCGGGCAGGGCGGCCGGGCCAAGCGGTAGCCGCGGCGTTTCATGCGGGACGGCCGCGATCGGGTAACCGTGCCGCAAGGACTGCGGCGTCGCGCCGTGCAGATCCCAGACCCAGCGGTGCAAACCGGCGTCGGCCGGCAGTATCCGCGGAGCGCGCACCCACCAGACCGGAATGGCGAGCGTCTTCCAATCTTCCTCCGTCATTTCCGGCGCGTCCGCACTGGAATAGCGCCGCACGGACTTGCCGCCGGCGTCCAGTATTTCGAGCGTCACGGGCGCCGACGCCGGTTTCGCCAGAAAATAATCGATGATGGCGCCATCCGGCGGGTTGTCGGCCAACGGCTCGTCCGGCGCGATAGGCGTGTCGCTGTTGGTATCGCGGCGGACACGCCAGGCGGGCGCGGGCCGGCTCAGCCAGGCGCTCGATTGCGTCGCCTTTTCGTCGATTTGCCGCAAAGGGGTGATGTCGTCCAGAATCCAGAATGAACGCCCGTGCGTGGCCACAATCAGATCGCTATCATGAATCCAAAGGTCGCGCATGGATGTGTGAGGCAGGTTCAATTCGAGCGATTGCCAATGATCGCCATCGTCAAACGACACCCACACGCTGGTTTCGCTGCCCGCGAACAGCAGCCCTTTGCGCACCGGGTCTTCCCGCACGGTGTCGATAGGCGCGTCGTTAGGCAGTCCCGCGGTGATGAGCTGCCAGGTCTTGCCGCCGTCGCGCGTCCGGTAGATATAAGGAGTCAGGTCGTCCACGCGGAAGCGGCTCACCGAGGCGAAGGCCGATTTATCGTCGAAGTGCGACGCCTCCAGTTGGGTGACCTTGCTCCAGGGGGTGAGCGCGGGCGGGGTGATGTCTTTCCAATGCTTGCCGCCGTCGCCGGTGAGCCAGATCAGCCCTTCGTCAGTGCCGGCCCAGATAGTATCGATGTTGCGGAAGGACGGCGCCAACGCGTAGACCACGCCGCGTTGCTTGTCCGCGCCCGGATCTTTGGCGGCCATGCTGCCGAGGCTTGCCGGAATGCCGGGATGCGGGCGCGTCAGATCGCCGCTAATGGTCTGCCAGGAATGCCCGCCATCGAGGGTTTTCAAGACCACGTTGGCCGCATAGAAAAGCACGTGCGGGTCGATGGGGGAGAACATGATGGGCTGGGTGCGGTCCGCGCGATACGTTTGGCCCGAAGGCGGCCTGGGTGAAACAATTTCCACCTGGCCCGTGGCGCGGTGAAATTTCGACACCTGGCCGCGCCCCGCGCCATACACGATGTCGGGATCGCGCGGGTCGGGCGCCACATAGCCGTATTCGATGACGGCCACGGGATGCCATTCGCGGAAGGTGATGACGCCATCGTTGCCGCGACTCGAGACGCAGACCGAGCCGCTCTCCTGTTGCCCGGCGCAGACCCGGTAAGGGAAAGCGTTGTCGGCGATGGCGTGATAGAGCTGCGCGGTGGGCTGGTTGTACCAGGAACTCCAGGTGCGTCCGCGGTTCACGCTGACGAGCGCGCCCTGGTCGCCGACCAGCAGGATAATATCGGGGTTATTCGGATTGATCCAGATATTCTGGTAATCGTCGCCGCCCGGCGCGCCCTTGATGCCGGTCCAGGACTGCCCGCCATCGCTGGTTCGCCAGGTGACCGTGCTGGTAGTGTAGAGCGTATCGGGGTCCTTCGGATCGACGCGCGGCACGGCCAGATCGCCGCCGCCGATGCGCACGGAGGGACGCGGGTTGGTGGTGGCGCGACGCCAGTTTTCGCCCGCGTCATCGGAACGATAGATGCCGAGCTCGCGGCCCGCGGCGACGGACGCATACAGGCGCCGCGAGTTGCTGGGCGCGATGGCTACGTAAGCCTGCGCGACATCCGGAAGACCCTGGGTGAGCTTGTGCCAGGTCTTGCCCCCGTCGGTGGATTTGAAAATGCCGCCGTGCGTGCCCGCATAATCGTTGCCGAATTCCCAGGGCGCCTGCCGCGCTTCCCAAAGCGAAGCATAGAGCACGTCGGGATTGGAAGGGTCCATGGCGATGTCGGAAGCGCCGGTGTTTTCGTCGACATAGAGGATCTTCTGCCAGTTCGCGCCGCCATCGGTGGAGGCGAACACTCCGCGCTCCGCGTTCGCGCCATAGGGATGCCCCAGCACGGCGGCGAACAGGTGGCTGGCGTCGCGCGGATCAATGGCAAGGGCCGGAATCTGCAGGCTGTCGCGCAAGCCGAGGTGGGTCCAGGTCTTGCCGGCGTTGGTGGATTTGTAGATTCCGTTGCCCACCGACAAATCGGGCCGTTGCAGGCCTTCGCCGCTGGCCACATAGATAATGTTCGGATCGGAAGGCGCTACCGCGATCGCCCCGACCGATCCGGTGGGCTGGCTGTCGAAGATCGGCGTCCAGGTGCGGCCGTAATCGTCGGACTTCCACACGCCGCCGTTCACCTGCCCCATGTAGAACACGTTGGGTTGGCTGGGGACGCCGGCAGCGGCGCGCGTGCGTCCGCCGCGGAAGGGGCCGACGTTACGCCAGCGCAATTCTTTGAAGAGGGCGGAGTCGATGGGTTGCGCGGCGGCTACACCGGCAAAAGTGAAAAGGAGAAGACGCCGTAACCATGTGGATGTCATCCCCTCCATAATATGCGATAGCGGCTAAAAGGGAGACGTGGGCAGCGAGCGGCGTTGGGAGCGAATCTGGCCTGGATTCGGTGTAGCGTCGGTTCGCTTACCGGTATGCGGGCTCCGAAACCAAAGAAGTGAGGCCGGCTTGGTTCGTTGAAATGCCCGCCATGCTCAGGTTCCTCACGCCCTGCAGGGCCAGGTCAAAACGGTCTTTGGCGCCGGACTTCTGAAAAAGGTGTGAAAGGTAAACCTTGACGGTCCCTTGCAGATCCAAAGACAACGTCTTGCGAAGGACGCCGCGGACGCCGATGGTCAGCGCCTGCACCGCAAAATCGCCCACAATCGTATCGGTCCACAGGAGCAGCTTGCAATCCGGGGCCAGATTCTGCAGTTCGCGGAGCGTCGTGGAGGTGAGGTCGGCGGTCAAGTCCAGGACTGCCAAACCGGGTTTATTATTCGCCAACTGTTCTCTTAAAGCAGGGACGCTCAAACAGGTGGCCTGGAGTTCAAATGCCGGATCGGCGTCGATCAGACTCTCCAGCCCCCGGACGAGGATCGGCTGGTTCGAATAAACAACAATTTGAATCATTTTCGGTTCTACCTCGTGCTAATGTTTAAGCCGTTTCGGCGCATGTGGCTGCATGTCGGAACTCTCCCAAGCAAGGTTGATGGGCAGCAGAAGTTCCAGATCATATCGGAATAAATCGCGCTCCGGCGCCATGACGCCAGGGGGTAAGAGGCAAGCGAGCGGCCGTGGTTGGAGCCAGTCGCGTGCCATATCGGCGCGCGGTCTCCCCAGGCGCGAGGCCCATTCCTCCAGGTCGGCTAGCTTTTGTTCCAGACTCAGGCACAGCCAATCTTCAAAAACCAATTGGTGCTGCCTTACAATGGCAGCCCTGGCGTTCTCGCCGCCGTCAACCCATTCCGGGAATTGGCCGGGACAGTCGTCGCCGAGCCGGCGGCGGGTCTCCAGACAGTTAAAGGACACAACATAGACGAGGCGTTGGAACACCGACGGCATGTCGGCTACGACTGCACCGAGAGGGCCGGCGGCCTTCCCGCTGGTAATTTTCGGCCAACTCCCGATTTTTAAAGGAGTCCGGTCCAGCAAATGCCACCTCACAGTTCACCCGCCGGCACGCTCTGGCGAATGCCCTGTCCACGAGAGGATCTAGCCCACGGAGCGGCGTCATTGAGGATGGAGATTTCGGGGTTGACCACCATTAACGCGCTCCTGCGAGGGAAGAATTATGACGAACCTGGGCGCTGCTGTAATATGTCGGATCAGCGAATTTCTCGTTGAAGACCCGCTCCCACCGGGCATTGTCGAGGCACCATTTGCACTCGCCGCATTGGCAGTGCCCGCGGCGCAAAACCCGCGACTTGCGTTCAATCTCAATCGGGCATCGGGCCGTATCGCCACTTCGGACAGGAGAATGTGGGGATTCCGGAAGAGGAGTCGGCCGGTTAGATGAAGCGGGGCTTGGGAAGAATTGAGACAGCCCTTGCTGTGCCAGTTGCGCGCCCCGCCCGCTCTTCGGCGACCGCCTCCTCTCGCTGCTTGCGAGGTGTGCAAAAAGGCCGAGGATATCGGCTGTCGATGCCAAGAAATCATTTGCAAAGGCAGCGCCGTCGTTCGTCATGGCAAACGTATCAGCATTTGGCTGACCACCAATAGGAATAATCCGATGGCCTAATAGCCAAAGGGAAACACGCAATCAATAAACTCGATAAGAGTATGAATTAAATAGAAAAACTGTCTGCGCCCCGGTGTGGGCCCGAGATAATGAAGCGGAATGCGCCCAGAAACAACTGAGCGAAGGGGCTCTGCGAGTGTTGGGTTTTACCACAGTTCGCTCACCTGCGCGCTGCCCCCTCTCACCGTTCGCCTTTCGAGACCAGCCAGGATTGGCCTGGCGCCCGCCCTCCTATTGACACTCTATAAGAGTTCTGTTATTTTCCCTATAGATCCTCTATAACAGCCCTATGTCCACCCCGCGCACAGACCTCCTGCAAGGCACGCTCGACCTACTCGTCCTCAAGGCCCTGGCCCTCCAAGAGCTGCATGGCATGGGAATCTCGCGCCGTATCGCCCAGATTACCAACGGCGCCTTCGAGGTCAAACCCGGCTCGCTCTTTCCGGCCTTGCATCGCATGGAGGAGGCCGGCTGGCTGAGCGCCGCCTGGGGCGAAGCGGAAACCAACCGCGCGCCAAGTTCTACAAGCTGACCAGTCTGGGCCGGCGCCAACTGGATACCGAAACCGCCCAGTGGGAGCGCATCTCGCTGGCCATGTCCAGCGCCCTGCGCGCCACCTAGGAGACCCGTGCCCTTCCGCCGCCTGAGAAATCTCTGCCGCAATATCCTGCGCAAGCAGCGTACGGACCTGGATCTCGACCAGGAGATCCACAGCTACCTCGACCTCCTGGCGGAAGAAAAGGCGCGGTCCGGCATGACCCGCGATGAGGCCCTGGCGCAGGCCCGCCGCGAGTTGGGCGGCGTCGAACAAATCAAGGAAAACGTGCGCGACATCAGAATCGGAGTTTCCATGGATAACTTTCTTCAGGACGTACGCTACGGTCTCCGCGTGCTCAAGAGAAATCCGGGCTTTGCCGCTACCGCCATCCTGACGCTGGCACTCGGCATTGGCGCGACCACCGCCATCTTCAGCGTGGTGGATGCTGTCGTCTTTAAGCCGCTGCCGTTTCCCAACGCCTCCCGCCTGGTGCGCATCCACTCGGTGTTTGCCGTTACCAGCACCGGCAGCGGCGTCGCGTCGTACCCGGACCTCCTCGATCTGCGCGCGCGGAATCATGTCTTCGAAGGCATGGCCGCCGTTCACACCAACGACTTCACGCTGATCGGCCCGCGCGAGCCGCTCCACATCCCCGGCGCGGTCGTGTCCGCGCGGCTGTTTTCCATGCTGGGAGTGAGCCCGGCGCTGGGGCGCAGTTTTCGTCCGGCGGAGGATAGCCCCGCCGCGGCAGGCGGCGCCGATCCGGTCATCCTCAGTTACGGTCTCTGGCAGCGGCAGTTCGGCTCCGACCCGGCGGTGCTGGGGCGCGGCATCCATCTCGGGGATCAGATGTTCACCGTAGTGGGGGCGATGCCGCCGGCATTTCAATACCCGATCCAGGCGGAGCCCGTCGAACTCTGGACCACCGTCGCGCTCGACCTCCGCGGCGGCGTGAACGCGGTGGCCGCGCAGCGCGGCGCACATTATCTGGATATCGCCGGCGTGCTGAAACCCGGCGTCGAAATCCGGCAGGCGCAATCCGAACTGGCCGCCATCGCCGCCAATTTGAACCGGGAGCATCCGGACAACAAGGCACGCACCGTGCGCATCGTGCCCGAAATTCAGGGCCTCATCGGCCCCATCCGCGATCCTCTGCTGGTGCTGCTGGGCGCCGTCGGCTGCGTTCTGTTGATCGTCTGCGTCAATGTGGCAAACCTTCTGTTGGCGCGCGCCACCGGTCGGCGCAAAGAGATGGCCGTGCGGGCCGCCCTGGGCGCCGGCCGCCTCCGGACCGCTCGCCAGCTGTTCACCGAGAGTGTCTCCCTGGGACTGCTGGGCGGCGCGCTGGGTCTGGCATTGGCGTTTGCCTCTCTCCGCGTGCTGGTGCGGCTCATCCCCGCCCAGGTTCCGCGTCTGGACGCCATCGGGCTCGATGGCCGCGTGCTCGCCTTCGCTTTCCTGATCTCGTTCGCGGCGGGCATTCTGTTCGGGCTCGCCCCGGCCCTGCGCGTCTCCAGAATCAGTCTCACCGCGTCGCTCCGCGAGAGCGGCCGCGGCGCAGGCAGCGGGGGAAAAGAGCACAGCCGCGTGCGTAATATGCTGGTGGTGAGTGAAGTCGCCCTGGCTGTCGTGCTGCTGCTCGGCAGCAGCCTGCTGCTGCAGAGTTTCCGGCATCTCACCCAGGCCGATCCGGGATTCAATCGCAGCCGCGTCTTGACGTTTCAACTGGATTCGCCCGCCGGCAAGGCGGACGCCCAGGTTCCAGCTTTCTATCGGGACGTCGTGGGGCAGATCGGCCTTCTGCCGGGCGTGCAGTCGTCGAGCGCGGTGTCGTCCCTGCCGCTCACCGGAGAGAACTTCCTTACCAGCGTGGAAGCCGAGGGGCAGCCCACTCCCATGGCTTCGCGCCCCGCGGTGGATTTCAACGCCATCGAGCCCAACTACTTTCGCACGCTCGGTATCGCGCTGGCCCCCGGCCGCGATTTCACGGAACGTGACGATCCGAAATCCACCCTGGTCGTGATCGTAAACCGGGCCTTCGCCGCGCACTTTTTCCCGAGCCAGAGCCCCCTCGGAAAGCATGTGCGTCCCGGTATCGGCGGCGGCGCGGGCGACCCGCCGATGCGCGAAATCGTGGGCGTCTCTGGCGATGTGAAACAATCCGGTCCCGGCACCGCTGCCGCTCCCGAGATCTACGCGCCGCTGGCCCAGGTGAGGTTGGACCCGATGTATATCGTGGCACGCACCGCCAACGATCCGCGCAGCATCATCGCGCCGGCCCGCCGCCGGGTCGCGGCGCTCGATCGCACGGCGCCCATCTATCATGCGAAAACACTCGACCAATACTTCGCCGAGTCGGTGGCCGCGCCGCGTTTTGTCACCCTCCTGCTGACCGGCTTTGCCGGGCTGGCGATGCTGCTCGCGTCGGTGGGGATCTACGGGGTGATCTCGTACATTGCGGTCGAGCGCACGCACGAAATCGGCATTCGCCTGGCGCTGGGCGCGCGCAAGGGCGAGATTCTCAGGATGGTTATCGCAAAAGGAGTGGCGCCCGCGCTGGCAGGTCTCGCCATCGGCATCGCCGCCGCCCTGCGGCTTACGCGGATCTTGTCCAGCTTGCTTTACGGAGTGAGCCCGACAGACACGGTTACTTTCGCCGCGGTAGCACTGATCCTGATGGGAGTGGCCCTGCTGGCATGCTACTTCCCGGCCCGCCGCGCGGCGAACACGGGTCCGATGATCTCCCTGCGCTACGAATGAAAGCGGAAAGCGCCATTAAGGCCGTACAATGGGTCTATGGGGCCGAGTCGCTCCGCTGGGTTCGCACTCGAAACACATCCAACCGAATATCGCCACTGGCGTCTCGCCGTGGCGCCACCGCTGGCTACTCTTACGCTGGCTGTGGCCGAAGAGTCTCCTTTAGTCCCCGGCTACAAACTCAAGCTCAATTCCTACGACCTCGGCGTGGATATCGAACTGGCCGACGCCGTGATGCGGCTGCGCTTCGAGCATCCCGAAGTGCGCGCGGTGATCGTCACCGGCGGCCTGGACCGCATCTTTTGCGCGGGCGCCAACATCCACATGCTGGCCACTTCCACGCATAGCTTCAAGGTCAACTTCTGCAAATACACCAATGAAACGCGCCTGGCGATTGAAGACGCCTCCGCGCACAGCGGCCAGCACTACATAGCGGCGTGCAACGGCACCACCGCGGGCGGCGGCTACGAACTGGCGCTGGCCTGCGAAGAGATCTACCTGGTGGACGACGGCAACTCCGCGGTGAGCCTGCCGGAAGTGCCGCTGCTGGGCGTACTGCCTGGCACCGGCGGGCTGACGCGCCTGGTGGATAAGCGCCTGGTGCGGCGCGACCTGGCGGATGTTTTCGCCACGCTGGGGGAAGGCGTGAAAGGCAAGCGCGCGGTGGAGTGGCGCCTGGTGGACGGCGTGTTTCCGCGTAGCCGCTTTTCGGAAGCGGTACGCGAGCGCGCCCTCGCCCTGGCCGCGGAGGAAACGCACCCGCAATCGCCCGGTATCGTGTTGGACGCGCTCTCGCCGCAAGTTTCCCCGGACGCGGTGAGTTATCGCCATGTCGAACTCAAACTGAACCGCGAAGCCCGCACCGCGGAGTTGACTGTACACGGTCCGGAGGGCGCGCAGCCCGAAACGCCCGAAGCGATCCGCGCGGCCGGCGCCGATTTCTGGCCGCTGCGTGCGTTTCGCGAGATCGACGATGCGCTGCTGCGGCTCCGCTTCCACAACGACGAGGTCGGCGTAGTGCTGCTGAAGACGCGCGGCGATCCGGGAGCCGTGAAGCAAATCGACACCACGCTCTACCGCCTGCGCGAGGACTGGCTCGCAAACGAAATTCTGCTGCTGATGGCCCGTACGCTGCGCCGCCTGGATCTGACCGCACGCAGCCTTTTCGCGGTCGTCGACGAAGGTTCCTGCTTCGCCGGCAGCCTGCTCGAAATCGCGTTGGCCGCGGACCGCATCTACATGCTGCGCGATACCGCCGGTGCCGTGCGCGTGGCATCGTCTCCGCTGAACGGCGGCCTGCTGCCCATGACCCACGGCCCTTCCCGCCTGCAGGTGCGCTTCATGGCGGATCCCGCGCGCGTGGACGATATCGTGGGCGAATCGCAACTCTTGGATACGGACGCCGCCGAAGAGGCCGGCCTGGTCACCGCCGCGGTGGACGAAATCGACTGGGAAGACGAGTTGCGCGTGGCCGTCGAGGAGCGCGTCAGCCTCTCGCCCGATGCGCTCACCGGCATGGAGGCCAACCTGCGCTTCGCGGGCGCCGAAAACGCCGACAGCAAGGTCTTCGGCCGGCTTTCGGCCTGGCAGAACTGGATCTTCTCGCGCCCCAATTCGACCGGCGAGCGCGGCGCCCTGACGCTATACGGCAAGCCGGAGCGGCCCCAATTCAATTGGAAGAGGACCTGAATGTCCCTATACGAGCGCATTCCGAACAACGTCGGCCTTTCGAGCGACAAGCGCCTGCTGCGCGCGCTGGAACACTGGCTTCCGAATTACATGCAGTGGTGGAGCGACATGGGCCCCGAAGGCTTTCAGGCGGACGATGTGTACCTGCGCACGGCCACATCGGTGGAGCCGGGCGGTTGGGCGCATTTCGACTATGTGAAAATGCCGGACTACCGCTGGGGCATCTTTCTGGCGCCGCCGGAGCATGACCGCCGCATAGGCTTCGGCGATCATTTCGGGCTGCCGGTTTGGCAGGAAGTGCCGGGCGAATATCGCAACATGCTGCGCCGGCTGATCGTCACGCAGGGCGATACCGAGCCGGCCAGCGTGGAGCAGCAGCGGCTGCTGGGGCAGTCCGCGCCCAGCCTGTACGATCTGCGCAACCTGTTCCAGGTGAACGTGGAGGAGGGCCGGCACCTGTGGGCCATGGTCTACCTGCTGCATTCGCATTTCGGGCGCGATGGCCGCGAGGAAAGCGAAGAACTGCTGGAGCGGCGCAGCGGTTCGAGCGACAAGCCGCGCATCCTGGAAGCGTTCAACGAGCCGATTGAAGACTGGCTGTCGTTCTACATGTTCACGACTTTCACCGATAGGGATGGCAAATACCAGTTGCTGGCGCTGGCCGAAAGCGGCTTCGATCCGCTCTCGCGCACCACGCGCTTCATGCTGACCGAAGAAGCGCATCACATGTTCGTGGGCGAATCGGGAGTGCGGCGGGTGGTGCGGCGCGCCTGCGAGATCATGCGCGAAACCGGCGACGACGATGTGCGCCGGCAGGGCGGCATCGATCTGCCCACGGTGCAGAAGTATATCAACCTGTGGTTCAGCCTGAGCCTGGACTTGTTCGGCGGCGAAGTATCCAGCAACGCAGCCAACTTCTTCAGCGCCGGGATGAAGGGGCGCGCGCAGGAACCCAAGTACCCGGATCACATGGCGCTGGAAGGCTCGTATGCGGTCGCCGGCGAAGAGATTCCGTTACGCAATGCCATGAACGAGGTGCTGCGCGACTCCTACATCGAAGACTGCGAAAAGTGCCTGGATCGCTGGAATCGCGTGATTACGGAGCACGAGATTCCGTACCAGTTGCGGCTGCCCGACCGGCGCTTCCACCGGCACATCGGCGCTTACGCGGCGCACCGCTTCGATCCGGCGGGGCATCGGCTGAGCCCGGAGCAATGGAACGAGGGGCGCAACGAATTCCTGCCCGGCGAAACAGACTTCGCCTATGTGCGAAACCTGAATGCGCCGGTGATGGAGATTGGCAAGATCGCACACTGGATTTCGAAGCCGACTACCGGGATTCATGGGATGCCGTTCGAGTTTGAGTATGTGCGGCGGGAGCGGAATTGAGCGTGACCGCCGCAACGTGGGGCGGGATGGCGGTAGCCTTTATCCAGCCTGACGGTCCCGATCTGAGAAACGTTCCTGTATTCAACCATGCGATAGCCGTTCGCGGGCCTTTCGGTGCTGGTCGGGTGGGCCAATGCGGCCCGACTTCCCCGATCGGGACCTGAAGCCCATTTGCGGCCCGAAGAGGAACTGTCGGGCGCGTAACCGTGAGGGCCTGGCGGTAGCGATGGTGACAAAGAGGGGCGCTAATGAAGTCCCACACGGTACCGAGAAAGCTACTCGAGCAATTCGCTTACTATGATCCGGTAACCCGCTCGAAGCGGCTCTGGCGGTACCAGAAAGGGCACCCTCCTTACGGTCGCGCGGCTCCGAAGACGGCGACCCGGTGGCCCGGGCACTTTGCCGACCCAGCGAACTCGACGAAGGAGGCCGAACTTGAGGAGCGGCTCGAACGGAGATTCGAAAACCCCGTGAACCAGTTTATCGATGTGATTGGGTACCGAACGTTCGCACTTACGGCAACCCATATTCGTTTGCTCACCGGCTACATTACGATTCTGTTCAACAGGACTCGATCGCGGCGGGCAGCCAGCGATGGTCAAAACAACATGATGATTGAAGCTCTTCGGGCCCTTCTATCTGACGACCAAAAGCTCTCCGAACTCGCGGCAAAGCAGACACTGGAGATGATAGGCGAGGGTTATCCGCTGCGCCGGACGGTTACGAAGAAAGAGATTGTTGCGGGGATCGAGAGGGAGATCACCAGACATGCGAGCGCCGATGATGTGCAACGAAGCTACATTCAGACGATGGAAACGATGATGGCGTTCGCTGACGAGAACATGCTGAACGGCCATTGGGGCATCGTTCATACCGAGCCGGACGAGCCCTTCGTTATCGGGGATGCCCCGGTGGTGACGTGGGAGCGCACAGAGGGCAACATTCTGAATTTCGGGCTCGGCTTCGCGCGGCCGAACGTGGAAGTGTTGTTGCCAGTTTCTCCCACAGCGTGCCTCCACGTCTTACCTCTCGTAGAGCGGAGCAGACCGGTCCGAACGCCGGCCACTCAAGAAGTGAATATGGCCCAGGCGGCATTCGCGAGCGAACATTGCTTTACGAATGTGCACAGCCGAGGGACCGACGCGGTCTTGCAGCCACAATTCGGAAAGGTCCGGCTCGGAATCGAAGGGTTCTCGCTGAGACACATCGACTACAAGAAACTGCTATTCGACATTCTAATGGGTCGCCGCCCTCAATAGCGAATTCGACAATGCTGCGGCGAATTGGGCAAAGCCTTCCGCGGAGCTGCTTTCGATGCGCATCCGTCAAAATGGTCTCGCAATTGGCTGTACCCAAAAAACGGGGCTCGAGGCGAGTTGCGACGCCGGCAGCGGCCGCGATCCATGATTGACCACAAGCGGACTTCTGGCCCACGACCCGACGCAAACGATGAAGAAAAAAGGGTTGTCCAGTTTCCGAGTGGCACGTGACTCGACCGGAGCCGTCGATGTCGCTGTATTTGTAAACGCCGCGAGATTGAGGGCCGATTCAGTGTGGGCACTCGCTGGACCCGGTGGCTTTCTGACACGCTCCAGTCACTAACTTTCCCGATCCCGTCGCGCTTAACACCGTTACAGCCGGGCCTAATCTACGGGAATAAGCCGCGCAAACGCCTGATTGGCGCACAGTACCGCACCAGTCCCGCGGCCCTGCGCATCATAATTGGGGGGAAAACCACCGTCGAAGTATTGTACCCGAAACCCTAACTTCTTTAAGCAATCGAGAATGTACTCCGGCCTGTTTCTTTCTTCAAGTTCTTTAAGGGTCAGGCCGGGTGTGGGGGCAGACTTCTTCGGCCACTCGTATCCAACGCAAACTGCTAGCGGGTATTTCTTTACAGCGGCCGCCCACGGCTCGTCTGGCCCAAACACCGGATAACACTTTCCTTTCCGAAACGAGTTGCCCAGCTTCTCAGCGCTCAAAAAGAGCACGACGGGGCATCCGGACGCGAAGATCGCGCGTTTGAAAAGCATATTCGGGTGGCTACCGACATGCGGACCTCGAAGATGTTGGACTGGATTATCGAGATCCAGCCCCGATGCCGCGGCCAAGACGAGCAGTAGGGAGTGCTCAGTGGGCACTGCCGTGCCCAAACCATTGTCTGGGCGAGGCTTGTCGCTACGTGAGCCAAGTTGATTGAACACCTTACGCATCTCTTCGACCGCTTCCTTTTCGCCCTGGTGTAGAGGACGGGGAGTTTGTGGGAATGGTTCATGGAGCTCTCGCCATTCGTTCGGAAAGATTGCGCCATACTTGTCCTCCGGATCAGGAATGCCTCCCGGAAAACGCGCAGCATCAATCGAGGTGTGCAGGTCGAAATGTATCAGAGACAAAACGTTGTTCGTCCGAATGTGCCAGCGGTGCGCGCCCTCCCCAGGGACCACGGCGCGAACGAACTCATCCGAGAGAAATGCTGTGGTCGAACCGCTCTCAAAGAAAAGACTGAAGTGCTTGCGCCGACGGATTCGGCCTTGCATGTTCCACCAGAATGCCTTCGCAATTGCGTCTTTCGACCCGACATCAAGCCCGACGCGAATCCCGAGAGTACTGAATCGCCTCAACTGCTCGAGCTCTCGCCGGAGGAACGGATTATTCGCGATATCACGCACCGTCCGGGCCTCGGCGCTGTCACCACGTATCCAGCCTGCATTTGTCGGGATGTCGTCTGACCTCTGGAGTTCGTCAATCGCAAGGATCGCATCCTTCTGGAGTTCTCCAAGACCGTTTCTGGCGCGAAACTCCTTCACGTACTTCGTGGCCAACAGGTCAGCTCGAAGCTTATCAAGCTTTTCTCTTGTCGCCGGAAGGCGCTCTCGTTTATCCGTCTCGCGCTTGCGCGCTTCGCTCAATGAGGCGCCATCGTAGACAAAGGGCAGAATTGGACGCTTGTTGATTGACTGCCGATACTCCCACTCCGTGAAACTGATGCCGTCAGGCGCTTCAATAGGACTTCCATATCGCGCCGCGACCATCAAGATATGCGCATCGCACCGTTCCAGGTGGCTTGCGATAACCTCCAACGGAGGGCGGTTGCCAGCAGCCCACAGCTCCATGCCGCTGGGGATATGTCCCTTTTCCAGAATCGCAGTAATCACTGCTTGACGCGCGGCACCGAGATCACGCCTCGTTGCGCCGACAAAAATCTGAAGTTTGGGGGAAAACGATTTAATCATGATCTGCGCCAAGCCGCAACCGCAGCTCCTCCAAGAGTCATGGCCGGAGGGCACGAACCTGACTGAGACTAAAACCGAGAAGATCCCGTGTCGGACCAGCCGGAATGAGTTTACCACAAGAACCCGCACTACGCCGCGATAGATTGTGTCTTCTGGGCGTATAGATGCCTGTCAGCGGTGAGCTGCGGCCGATTCCAATAGTGCGTCGCGTTGCTGCGGCCGCGGACCCAAAGGCCCCCGTTTCGCCGGTCGTTCGCGGGCTTTGCGATGCTCGTCGTGTGGGCTAATGCAGGCCGACTTCCCGGATCGGGATTTACCGGCCCGGGTGGCGCATGATCCGGCCAGAGGACAGGCAGGTCCGCGAGGCTACGCGTCCAAGTGCACCTCTCTAGACACGTTTCACAAGCAGCGATACCAGATATGCTTGGGCGATCTGCTCCGCTCGGATCGCTGGCCACATAGTGAAGATTTTCTCCGCCGATTTTACCTGCGTTAACGCCTCGATGGGGTCAAGATCCCATGTGAGATTGTAGTCGGCAAAGTGCCGGTCCTCCTGAAGCTGACTGAATGCTTGAGCCACGGATCGGAGGTCGGCCACGACTGCCGGCTTTTCGCCAGTGAAAGGAAAGTCTTTAGTGTTGAGGATTCGGTTGGATGCGGTCTTCATCACGCCGTGATCATAGGCTCGGCCGAGCGCGCTACGCAGGGGCACATTGTTCCAATTGGAAGTTGCTTCCGCGATCAAGAAATGGAACACCGCGTAGTATGCAGCGGATACGGCGCGCCGCAAAGTCAACTGGGTCGGCGGAGCGACTCGCACAAGCTGAAGGGCTTGCGTAAGCAGATCGTCGTGGTACGCCATCTATATCCAGTCAGGGTCGCGGCGGCGGTCCTGTTCGGACTTGCTTCTAAAGTTGAAATACGGCCGCAAGCCCCAATCCTCAATAGGCCGTACGGAGTTGAAAAGGGCTGCTGTAATCCGGCCCGTCACATCGGCGATAGTATCCTCGCGGACATACGCATCGGAGAGAAGGATGCGGAAGAATAGGGACGCTTCTCCAGTCGAATCCGGTCCCAACCTGTACGCGACGTGTGCGACCTCCGGCCCCAAATGCTGCGCGGCTTGCGCGATAAGATCCCCAAGCTGGGCTTGGTTAACATATCCGGTATGAGCGTGCACCACGCTATTATCGCACTTCTGGGGCGCCGCTCCAGATAGCGTCCCAGTGAGGCCCGCCACCAGAATTGCATAAAATCCGCGGGCCGGGATTCCTCGCGTTATCATTGCGGATAGATGGGACTTTTTTACGTTGGTTGCCGGGTCCTCAATCCGGCGACTTCCAAGTCAACCGCTGTTCGGCGCCTGATGGTCGACACGGGCGCCGAGTCCACGTGGATCAACCGGACGACGTTGGAGGAGATCGGGATTGAGCGGCGCAAGAAGGATCTCCAATTTCAGTTGGCGAACGGCCAGATCGTTACGCGCTCAGTTGGCTACGCCGTGCTGATGGTGGATAAGTCCGAGACCGTGGACGAAGTCGTTTTCGCCGAAGCAGGCGATCTCCAGCTGGCTCGGAGCGCGCGCTCTGGAAGGTCTGAATCTGCAAGTGGATTCCCGCCGGAAAAGGCTGGTGGCTGCGGGCCCGATCGTCAGTGCAACCGCCGTGCCTCCGCGATTCGGACGATTGGTGCAGGTCCCCCCAGGGAGCGCCGATCCTGCAACTGGGCAGGCTTCATGCGGCGTTTGGCGGCCCTCATCGCAGCTTGTAGCGCTGCACCTTTCCAGTTGCCGTCTTGGGCAACTCATCCAGAAACTCGATCCGGCGCGGACACTTGTAGCCTGCCAGCCGCTCCCGGACGAATCCGCTCAACTCCCCGGCCAATTCAACGCTAGCGCCCTCAGCCCGCTTCAATGTCACGAACGCGCATGCGACGGGCAGACCATTAACGCCTGGCCGCGCCACCACCGCGGCTTCCAGCACCGCGGGGTGCTCGATGAGCGCGCTCTCCACTTCGATGGGTGAAACCCACTCGCCCGACACGCGGAACATATCGTCGGAACGGCCCGCATACCAGTAGTATCCGTCCGCGTCGGCGCGATACTTATCGCCGCTGAAGAACCATCCGTCGCGCATGCGCTCCGCGGTGAGCTGCGGCCGATTCCAATAGTGCGTCGCGTTGCTGCGGCCGCGCACCCAAAGGTCGCCCGTTTCGCCGGCCGGCAACTCGCGCCCGCTCTCGTCGGTGATGCGCACCTCATAGCCCGGCACGGGCACGCCCGTACTGCCGGGACGCACGCTTCCCTGCCGGTTCGAGATGTAGATGTGCAGCACCTCCGTGGATCCGATGCCGTCCAGCACGTCAAAGCCGAAGCGCTCGCGCAGGCGGCGGACGATCTCCGCGGGCAGAGGTTCGGCGGCCGAGATGCCCAGGCGCACGGCGCTCAAGTCGTACGGATTCGCCGCATCGGTCTCGCGCAAGATGGCCGCGTAGTGCGTGGGCACCGCGAAGAACAGCGTCGGCCGGCATTCGTGCGCGCACGCCAGGATGGCATTCGCCTGCGGCTTGCCGGGATAGAGGACCGTCGTGGCGCCCACGTAAAACGGGAACATCAGGCCGTTGCCCAGGCCGTAAGCGTGGAACAGCTTCGCGGAGGAGAAGGTCACATCATCCGGTCCGATGCCCAGCACGCCACGTGCGTAACCTTCGCAGGACGCCGGCCAGTCGGCGTGCCTGTGTACCGCGGCCTTGAGCGGTCCGGTGCTGCCGGAAGTCCACAGCCAGAAGGCGGGATCGTCCGCCGAGGTCGGTGCGCAGTCGAGTGGCTGGTCAGCCGGTTCGGCTTGCCAGATTGGCTCCGACACGACCATCTTCGCCTGGCTATCCTGCGCCAGATATTGGTAATCGGCCGGCCGCAGCGCGGTGCTCGTGGGCACGGCCACCGCGCCGATCTTGATGGCGCCGAAGTACGCGGCCACGAAGTCCGGGGAATCGGGCAGAACGATCAATACGCGGTCGCCGCGCTCCACGCCGGCGCGCCGCAGCGCGTTTCCGGCCTTGTTAACAAGTGCGGCGATCTCCGCGTAGCTGTAGCGGCGGCCTTCGCAGACCACGGCTGTACGGCTGCCGCGGCCCTCCGCGATGTGCCGGTCCACAAAGTACGATGCCAGGTTGAACGGCTCCACCTCACCTGAGATTCGCACATAGCCAACCTCTCGCGCTCTGAGCCGTCTAAACCGGGTACGGATAATTTGCGCGAATCGGGAGGCTCCGGCGATGGAATTGATGCGAACCTGCTTGCAGGACCTGCGTTACGCAGTCCGCAATCTGCTGCGGTCGCGCGGCTTTGCGGCGGTCGCCGCGATTACCCTCACCATCGGCATCGGCGCCAACTCGGCCATTTTCAGCGTGGTCGATACCATCATGCTGCGGCCCCTGCCGTTTCGGGATCCCGGCCAACTGGTGCGCCTGTACGAAACCGAAGCGGCGCCCGGCCACTATCCCTTCGCCGGCCCGGACTTCGTGGACTGGCGGGCGCAGAACAAGACCTTCCAGGATATGGCCCTGTTCGGCTGGTCCGGCGATATGAACCTGAGCGGCGAGGGGCGTCCGGACCACGTGCAGGCGGTGCCCACGCAGGCGAACTTCTTCTCCCTGCTCGGGGTGCAGCCGATGCTCGGGCGTACCTGGTTGCCCGGCGAGGATCGGTCAGGAAACGACCAGGTGGCCGTCCTCAGTTACGGCCTGTGGCGGGAGCACTTCGCCGGCGACCCCGGGGTGGTGGGCCGCGTCATCGCGCTCAATGCCAAGAAGTTCACCATCGTCGGCGTGATGCCCGCCAGTTTCCGCTATCCTTTCCAAACGCAAATGTGGATCCCGTTGGACATGGACTTCAAGACCTGGATGGGTAAGCGCGGCAGCCACTGGGCCAATGCCGTAGGCCGGCTGAAGCCCGGCGTCTCGATCGACACCGCGCGCGCGGACCTGAAGCTCATCTCCGGCCGCCTGGAGAAGACCTATCCGGATTCGAACGATAAAGTGGGATCGGCGGCGGTCGCGCTACACGACGACCTGGTGGGCGATTCCCGGGACTCGCTGCTGATGATGCTTTCGGCGGTCGGCTTAGTCCTGCTGATCGCCTGCGCGAACGTGGCGAATCTGCTGCTGTCGCGAGCCGTCGCCCGGCACAGGGAAATGGCGATACGCAGCGCGCTGGGCGCGGCGCGGGGGCGGCTGCTGCGGCAACTGCTGACCGAAAGCTTGCTGCTCTCCCTGACCGGAGGCGCGCTGGGGTTGTTGGTGGCATGGGGCTTGATCGCGCTCGTCTCGCACGCCCAGAACGTGGCCCTGCCGCAGTTCGTGGTCATCCGGCTGAATGGCGAGGTGCTGGCCTTTACGTTCGCGCTATCCGTGATCACCGGCGTGTTGTTCGGCCTGGTGCCGGCGCTGCGTACCTCGCGCCCCGATCTGCACGAGGAGCTGAAGGGCGGCGCGGGAAGCGTGGTCAGCGCCGGCAAGGGGCGGCGCTTCACCAGCAACCTGCTGGTGACCGGCGAAATGGCCCTGTCGCTCTTGCTGCTGGTTTCCGCCGGGCTGTTGCTGAAAGATTTCGCGCGCTTGCGCAACCTGGATATCGGCCTGCGCCCGGAAGGCCTGTTCACTGCGGCGGTGCGCCTGCCCGACGAACAATATAAGACCGGGGCACAGCAGTTCGCGTTCTCGCAGTCGCTGCTCGAGAAATGCGCGCACATCGCCGGCGTGGACGCCGCCGCCGTCAGCACTGTGCTGCCGCTCGAAGGCGGCAGTAATTACTACGTCAAGCTGCGCGGCCAGACGTCCCAGAGGAGCAACTTGTTGGTGGAATACCACGCGGTCAGCGGCGATTACTTCCGGGCCATGGGAGTGCGGCTGGTGGAAGGCCGGACTTTCGACGCCGCCGATGTCCAACGCGTGCAGGCGCTCGACGCGCGACGCGAGAAGGTGCCCGAGGGCGGGCATTTGGCCGACGCCGAGGCCGACGCCATGGTGTATCCGGTGGTGATCAACCAAGCCATGGCGCGCTCGTTCTGGCCGAATCGCAGCCCGTTGGGCCAGACGTTCTCGCAGGGCGACAGCAAGGGCCCCTGGAAGCAGGTGATCGGCGTGGTGAACGATGTCCGCCAGTGGGGACTCGCGCACAAGCCCGTCCCGGAGGCTTATGAAGCCTTCACGGGCGACGGGCGCATGTTCCTGGTGCTGCACACGGCCCTCGAGCCTTTGAGCCTGACGCCGGAGGTGCGGCGCGCGCTCTCCCAGACCGATGCCAGCCTGCCGCTGTTTTCCGTACGCAGCATGGATCAGGTGATCGGCGAACAGGCCCAAGGCCAACAGTTCCTCAGTCTGCTGGTCGGCTCGTTCGCCGGACTGGCGGTGCTGCTGGCCGCGGTTGGGATTTACGGCGTGCTCTCTTACGCGGTCACCGAGCGCACGCGCGAAATCGGCATCCGCATGTCGTTGGGCGCCAGCCGCGGCCGTGTGCTGGGGCAGGTAATCCTGCACGGTATGCGTCTCGCCGTGGTAGGCTTCGCGGTGGGCATGGCGGGCGCGCTGGCGGCCGGACGCGTGCTGGCGAGCCTGCTGCACGAAGTCAAACCGGGCGACCCCTCGATCCTGGCAGTCACCGCCGGATTCCTCGTGCTGGTGACGCTCGCGGCCTGTTACCTGCCGGCACGGCGCGCCGCGCGGCTCGACCCCTTGGCCGCACTGCGCTACGAGTGAGATCTAATTCACAACGTCAACCGTAACTGTCGTCGCCCACTTCAACCCGCCGCCGTCACCCGTAACGGTGATGGTATGCTTTCCCAGCGGAGCCGACTTACTCACCTTCACTGTCATGGTTGCCGTCCCCGCTCCCGGCGCGGCGATGGCGCCAGGGTTGAAGGTTACGCCTATCGCGTCACCACCGCCCGTGGCAGACAAACTAATCGCCGCGTCAAAACCACCGGCAATAGTTGTGGTGATCGCGGCTGATCCGGAACTGCCCCTGTCCACGCTAAGCGATCTGGGCGAGGCGGTGATATCGAAGTAAGACTGGGCTCCGGTAAGTCCGTCGATCAGGCCGCTCGCGTTCGGGCTGCCCCAGCCGGTCGCCAAATCGTAACCGGCAGTTGCCGGATAACCAGCGCCGCCACTGGTGATGTCGTGGAAATCCGTGAGATAGTACGGTCCCAGGCCTATCGAATAAAAGAGCGGATTGACGAAGCCCAGCGGCTGGCCTCCGTGAGCGACTTCCCGCTCATTCGCGAGGGCCAGGTAACCGGCCCACATGGGCGCGGCAAAGCTGGTTCCGCCATACAAATTGGCGGAGCAGGCTTCCTGGTCCGCGCAGACATAAAAACTGTAACTCGCGTTGGCAGCCACGTCCGGGCCGTTGCGATAGGTCTGGGAACAGTTGGCGCAGCCGGCGGCGGTGGCCACCTGCCAAAAGGGAATCGCAACCTTGTCCGGCGAAATGCCGCCGCCGCCATCAGTCCAAGCGGTCTCCGAAGCCCAGGGGCCGCCTGGTCCGGCTGTTGTCAAAACCGTCCCGCCCACCGACGTGACATATTGATCATCCGCCGGCCAGATTTCGGAACGCGTACTCCACGCGCCGGTGTCACCGGCCGCTTCAAAGAAATTCTGACCCTGAGCGGCGAACTCTTCGAAGTATGGGTTATCGGTGTTGGGGTCCGCCGGCTTCCACGACCACGAAGAGCTCAATTGCGCGCATAGCGGATTGCCCGTCGCCATTCCGTTAAGAATGGCGGAATCGGTAGATCCGATGTACATCACCAAATGGGACAGCCCTGGGGCCATGCCGAGAGCTTGAGTCATATCCAGAGTCTGTTCGGTGTCGTCACAGCTTGGATAAACACAACTGGTGCTCGTCCCGTCCGTGGAGAGGAGAGTTATAGGGACGTTATTCGTCTGACCGGCATTCTTAAAGTAAGTGGTCAGGTCGGCCAAATCGGTGCCATCATACTCCAGCAAGCCGAGCGACTGTCCGGCGCCGGTGAGAGCTGTTCCCTCGTAGTATGCGGCGCGCATGTCGCTGCCGCAAAAGGCGGTTTCAGGGCACGAACCAGTGGTCGCTTGGGGCATCACGTCCGCAGGTCTCCGCACCAGGGCGGGTTGCGGGATCGAATAGTTGTCCAGGCCCGAGATATGCCATAGCGGGAACGGGAGGTCCGTGGTGGGTTCCCGGTCCGGAGAGTAAAAGGTGCGGTTTTCGGTGGGATGCTGGTAGACGCCCATGGTTACATGGAAGGCTGCCTCTATGTTCGCCACCGGCCCCATGATATCCAGGTTCATCCGATTGCGGGATGTTCCAAGTATCGAAAAGCCGTGTGCCTTCGCAAAGCGGACCACGGTGTCATAATCTTCCGGGCTGGGTCCAAACAAGTTGGTAAACTCTCCCACGGTGAGGAAGTGACGATAGGACGGGCTGGCAGGATCGTAGATCGCTTTTAGAAAGCTATCGAGCGCCTCCGGGTTACGGTGCGGCAGAACCAGAACAAGCTGCATCGTCTGTGTTGCGGCAAGCCGTCCGACCAACTTCACTTGCCCGTTGCGAACCACCTCACGCACATGGCGCGTCGACAATGCCAGTGGCTCGGCTTGGCAAACCAGACTTACTGCCGGAACTAGCGCGGCAATTAATGGCAAAAATGAACATAATTTTCGCATCGCAACCTGCCCCACAAGCGCCAGTATATACCTTCACTCCCATACCACGCGCGCCACGGAAAACGGCGGTATGGCGATCACGCCCGCCACGTCTGCGCTGCTTATTTTGGCAGGAAGTACGGCGGTATCGAAGAGGCTAGGCGTAGATATAAGTTCTGCTTTGGACGGGCGTCTGTTGGGCATCAACGCGGCGGGGTCGAACGAGAACGCGTCGGCGGATACGTTTTCCAGGATTAAAGTGGCGCGTGTTCCTGTTTGGAAGAGGCCTCCTTCGACCGGAAAGTAGGATTCGTTCCGCGAGCCTCCGCCCGTCACCGGCCGGGCGCCCGCCGGGACGATCCGCTGAAACGAACCACCGGCGTTGGCGGCTTGGTTCAGCCAGCCGTACGCGGCGGCGGTGGGGACCGGGAGATAGGAACCGCGCCCATCGGGAACAAACATCGGATGCTGCCGCTGGGTGAAGCCGAAGCTGAAAAACAGGGAGCAGGTAACCGACGGATGGCGCAGTTGGACCAGCGCCATGCGCACCGTCGTCAGCATTTCCATGGCGGGCGACATGGCTGAACCGACGCCACCCTGGACTACCGGGTTGGCGCCGGTCGCATTCCATTCGGTGATCCAGAGTTCCTTGCCGGGCACCCGCCGTTCTACGCCTTGCAGGATCCCCTCGATGCCTTGATCCGCGCGCGCCATCATGGCATTCAGGCGCGGCAGCGCGTTCGCGGGCGACGCCGGCGTGGCTCCCGCGGCAGGGTCGCCCATCACGTCGCGCAACCGCGGATAGAGATGCACGGTCACGGCATCAAACCAGGGCTCCGGACGCAGATCCTCATCCCACTGCTTCACCCGCTGCCCGAACCGGCCATTTCGGAGATCAATAGCCCCGGCGGCGGCTTGCACGGCCAGCTTGGCATGAGGCGGGAAATACGGCTTCAACGCGTCCACGTATCCCTTGATGATCCGCATGCTGGTGGGTTCGTCGCGCCAGCGCGCCAGGCTGGCCGGATCGTTTCCCATGGCGAACGCGTACTCGTTTCCCAGTTCGATCCGCTCCGGCACGATGCCCGCCTGCGCCAGGCGTTTGAACCACTCCACCTGATCCGCCACGCTCGACGATTCGAAATTAGGGACCAGAATGAACTGCGCTCCAATCTGGCGCGAGAAGGCGCTATACTGCTCCGCCGTAATGCCATGGGGCATGCCCTGCGCAATCTTGGCAGCCGCCCTCGCCCAGAACTGGATATAACGGGAACTGCCCGGATGCGCCTGAACTTCAATCAATCCCGTGCGCCAGTTATAAAAATTCGCGCCGGAACCGGCTGGGAAGCGATCCAGCCCGAAGGACATCGCTTTCAAAGCGGCAATTTTGGCGGGATCGCCCAGCAGATGCTCATAGAACGCGGTGGTGGAAGCGCCGAAGAACGGGCCGTGCAACGGGCGTGGGGCGCCCTCCGGCTGGAGCGTGCGAACCTGCGCACTCGCCGGAAATGCAGCTATGGCCAGAATTCCAAAGACCGCGACCAGTCGAGAGGCCAGAGAGGTTCTACGCATGGGAATTCAACGTAGCACGCCGTTGGCCATACGGCTCTTCGGTGGAACCCTAACCCTGCGCGAGCAGTGCGCGCAGTTCTTTGTCGTAATCGTTTTGCACTTCGCAGCGTGTATTGAAGACCATCGCCGGGCGCGCTTCCGCAGTGTATTTCGGCCATGCCGGGAGGCCCGCATGATTGGGATCGCCCGTGCGCGCGAAGTGGATCCAAGCGTCGCTGACCTTGGCTGCCAGCGCGCGCGGCGCGGGGCCGCCGCCGGTGCAGAACGCGGAAACATCGGTATTGTAAAAAACGAACGGAATTTCCGAGCAATGGAATGCGCGCGGCCGGCCGTTCATCACCGGAGTCTCCCAGGCGAACTGATACATGTACACAGCGGCGGCGCCCTGCGCGGCTTTGCGGTCGCATTGCGATACCGCCGGCAACCGGAACATCGCCGCGCCCGTAATGGCGGCGAGGGCCACCGGCTTCTGGCCAGGATACAGCCTTTGCGCCGTTTCCAGCATGCGCGCGGCGCGATCGCCGTAGGTTTGCGCGAATTGCGCTTTCAATTGCGCTTCCGTCATGTTTTCCGCCTTCGGATTGCCCATGGCGGAATTGAACTCGTGCATCACGGTCCCCACCAGCATCGGAACGCTCGCCGAGATCTCCGGCGCGGCGGGATCGAACGGCACGGTGGGAATCGTTTTGCCGTCGATGGTCGGCCCCCACATGATCCGCGGAAGGCGGAAGGGCGCGCCGGGTTTGAATGGTGGCGACAGCTTGGCCATGGCGTGCGTGCCGGCATCGATGAGCTGCGAAACCGGCAGCTCGTGGATCTTCGCGATTTGCGCCTTGCTCAGCCCCAATTCCGCCACGACGGATGCGGCAAGCTCAGCGGACGAATCCGGTTTCATCGCCAGCGTTAGGGACCCGCTCTGGACCACGGCCTTGTGGAACAACCCCTTGGCGGCCGGCATGGTCATCAGGGTGCTGACTTTGCAGCCTCCGCCCGACTGGCCGAAGATCAGAACGTTGCCGGGATCGCCGCCGAAATTGGCGATGTTGTCGCGCACCCATTCGAGCGCGGCGACCAGATCCAGCATGCCCACATTCGCCGACTCCGCGTACTGCGTCCCGAAATCCGCCAGGTTCAAATGGCCGAGCACCCCCAGCCGGTGATTGACGCTTACCACCACCACATCGCCGCGGCGCGCCAGGTTCTCGCCGTGATAGGCCGGCTGTTCCTGGCCCGAACCGGCGCTGAATCCGCCGCCGTGAATCCAAAACATGACCGGACGTTTCCTGCGGTCGAGGCCCGGCGTCCACACGTTCACGCGCAGGCAATTCTCGCCGGGCTGGCCGTCATCCCACTCGGATAGGAACGACACCACGTCGCTCTCCCAGCCGCCGCGGGCCTCCTGCGGGCAGGTTTTTCCGTACCAGAGCGACGTGCGCGTCTCTTTCCACGGCTCGGGCTTCGAGGGCGGAAGAAAGCGGGCGCCTCCACCCGCGCTGGCCGCGTACGGGATGCCTCTGAAGGTCTCAATACCGTTGCGCGTGAAGCCCTGCACCTTGCCGGCAGTAGTTTCGACAATAGCGTTGGTGTCCGAAACCACTACGAGCGTTTCCGCGGATGTTGCGGATGGCGGTTTCGCTTCCGCCCTCCTGGCGCCGCCGGCGGCAACGGCCGCGGCCGCCAGCCCGGCGGAAGTTTTCATCCAGGTACGCCGGCCGATGCCGGAAAGGTTTTGCTTGTTGTCCATGGTGCGATTATCTCCCTGGTAATCGTCGATGCTCATTTTAGCGCCATACTGAAAGGGTCGCATGTACTTCGTCGTCGTCATCCTGTTACTGCTCATTTTCCCGGTGGCATCCGTGACCACGGAAGCTGCCCTCTCCGGGCATACCGTGAGCTTGATGTTCCTCACTGGGAGATGGTTGGTCTTCTGGGCTGTCGGAATCCGCCTTTTCATAGCCGGCGCGCGCCAAGTAATCCAGCCTCAGTTCACCGCCGAGGAAATCTTCGGGATTCACGACTCCGGATCGTTTGCCATCGTGCGGGAGGTGGGGTTTGCGAACTTGTCCATGGGCTTACTCGGACTATGCAGCTTCTTTCGCACCGGCTGGATCCTTCCCGCGGCAATCGTGGGCGGCTTATATTACGGGCTTGCCGGAATCGGTCACATCTTTCAAAAGAAGAAGAACGCGAAGGAGTACACGGCGATGATCTCCGACGGATTTGTATTTCTAGTGCTCCTGGTGTTCGTCCTACTTGATTTGACATAGCAAACCGGTTTATGATATGAACCAAATATGGACGACCCGGGACGCCTGACATTTCTCGCTCGTTATTACTACGATCTGCAAGGCGTCCGTTTCGCCCCTCTGTGGATCGGCGGCCTCTTCCTCCTCTTCGCCTGGATGCCGCATTACGCCCATCGCGATCGTATCGGGTGGGAAGCTATCTGCTTCGCGCTTGGCGGTCTGCTCGCGGTTCAATTGTCCTGGTATTGGATGGCCAACCGGTATTACCGGCGGCGTTTCGGCTGGCTGAAGCCGGATCCATATCGTTTTGCCAAACAAAAGCGCCCGGGGCTATTTTGGTGGGTACTCTTGCTGTCCCTTACTGGCTGGGCCATTTATTGCAGAATTCACCATACGGGCGCATTCCTTCCCTATATGCTGGCCTTCTTCCTGACGCAGCCCGTATACAACGCCGAGAATCCGCCCATTCGACGGATCAGCTACGGCGTGGGCGCCGGTCTGATTGCAGCGTCCGCACTGCTCAATCGGCTCACTGGCGCGGACGGAGCCGTCTATTTCGCGACCCTGTGCGTCATCATGCTCGGTCTGGGCGTCGCCGACCATCTGCTGCTACTTGGCCTGACCCCCGCACGCGTTGTCGCCGATGCCTGAGAATCAGCCCTCTTTCCCGGTGGTTGACCGCGTCATCCACGAGCCTGCGCGGCTGGCGATCCTGACCGTGCTCTCCGCCTGCGAGAGCGCCGACTTCACCTTCCTGCAATCCGCCACCGGACTCAGCAAAGGGAACCTGTCCGTGCAGCTCACGCGCCTCGATGAGGCGGGACTGATATCCGTCGAAAGGGTCCTCGTTCGAAAAACAACCCGGACGAGCGTAGCGTTAACCCGCCTGGGCAAACGGCAGCTAAACGATTACTGGTTCACCATGAAGAAGATTCAAGAGCACGGTGTCTTCTGTCTTCTGCCTTCTGTCTTCTGTCTTCTGTCTTCTGTCTAGATCGCCTCCAGCTCCTCTTCCAGCATCTGCTTCCGCGAAAGCTCGGCGTAATACCCGCCCCCCGATACCAACTCCGCGTGGGTGCCCTGTTCCACCACGCGCCCGTGCTCCAGCACCACGATGCGATCCGCCTGCCGCACGGTCGAAACGCGGTGCGAGATCAGGATCACGGTCCGGCCGCGCATGGCGTCCGCCAGCCCTTCCAGGATGCGCTCCTCGGTCAGCGTATCCACGCTCGAGAGGGCGTCGTCCAGGATCAGGATGCGCGGGTTGCGCAGGATGGCGCGGGCGATGGCGGTGCGCTGCTTCTGGCCGCCCGAAAGGGTGATCCCGCGCTCGCCCACCATGGTCTCGTAGCCGTTCGGGAACGAATCGATATCGCCGGCCAGCCCGGCCAACTCCGCCGCGCGCCGGATCTCCGCGTCCGTGGCGCTCTCCACGCCGAAGGCGATGTTGCCGGCAATGGTCGCGCTGAACAGGAAAGTCTCCTGCGGCACGAATCCGATGTGCCGGCGCAATTCCGCGGGCTCCAGTTCGCGTAGGTCGATGCCATCCAGCAGCACGCTTCCCGACGTGGGGTCCATCAGACGCGGCGCCAGGCCGACCAGGGTGCTTTTGCCCGAGCCCGTATGTCCGACCACGGCGACGGTCGTGCCTGCCTCAATCATCAGGCTGACGTCATCGAGCGCCCGACCAGAAGGATACGCCACCGAGGCGTTGCGAAATTCGATCTCGCCGCGCACCCGCGCCAGCGGAACCGCCTGCGGCGGCGCGGCGATGGAGGGTTTTTCGTGGAAGATCTGGTTGATGCGCTCTAGTGATGCGCCGCCACGCTGCATCAGGTTCACCACCCATCCCAGCGCGATCATCGGCCATACCAGGATGCCCATGTAAGTATTGAACATGACGAAGCTGCCCAGCGAAATGCGCCGCGCCAGCACCTGCCCGCCGCCATACCACAGCACCGCCAGGAAAGTGAGCCCGATCAACGCTTCCAGCAGCGGTTGGAAGACGCCCGAGATGCGCACCAGCCGGATGTTCTCCGCGATGTACGCGCGATTCAATTTTTCGAAGTGGCGCATCTCGGCTTGCTCCTGCACGAAGGCCCGCACCATGCGCACGCCCGCCAAATTCTCCTGCACCCGGCTGCTGATGTCGGAAAACATCGCCTGGATACGCTCGAAGCGGGCATGAATCGCGCGCCCGAAGAAGATCACCGCCAGGCTGACCAGGGGCGCCGGCAGAATGGCGAGCACCGCCAGGCGCCAATCCACCGTGACCATAATTACGATGGCCAACAGGAAAGTGAGGCTGGTTTCGACCCAGTACATGATGCCCGGCCCCAGCATCATGCGGACGGCGTTCAGATCGTTGGTGGCGCGAGCCATGATGTCGCCCGTGCGCACACGCCCGTAATAATCGGGCGAAAGCTCCACCAGATGGCGGAACAGGTCGTTGCGCAGATCGTATTCGATGTCGCGCGAGATGCCGATGATGATCACGCGCATCCAGTATTGGAACAGCCCCTTGACGGCTGCCAGTCCCACCAGAAGGCCGGCGAAGCGCAGCAATCTGGCGAAACCGAAGGCGTGCGAAAGCGTATCGATGGCGGCCCGGATCACCAGTGGCTGCACGGCCCCCGCGACGTCCTTCAACACCAGCGCGCCTAAGCCCAGCGCCAGACCCGCACGGTAGCGCCACAAATAAACCCGGACCGTGCGCAGCGATTCCCACATGCGCTACATCCCCAGCATATTGGCGAAGGTCTTCAACCACTCGATGGCGAATATTTTCCGCCCTTCCCGATTCCGCCACCAGCCGTTCGCCCGGAAGTATTCGTCGGGCGCGGCCACCACCCGCATATCGAGATCCGGCGCGGTGGCGCGGTAGATGCGCGCGGCGCGTCCGGTGTGAAAGTCGCTGGTCACCAATAAGAATCGATGCACGCCGCGGCGCCGAAGATCCGCCACAATCGCAACAGCCTCCTCGCGCGTGCTGCGAGATTGATTGGGTGAGTGGATGAACCAGCCCTGCGGGTAGCCGCTCTTCATGGCAAATGGAATCGCCAGGTCGCATTCGTCAAAGCCGTAAAGCATGTTCGGGCCGCTGACCAGGACGTTGGGAACATATCCCTCCTTCACGAGTTCCGCGGCGCGCAAGATGCGATGGCCGTAATAATCGCCGGCCAGCACCACGGCGATCTCCGCGCGCGCAGGCCCCTCGTCGCGCACCAGCATCCTGCCGAGAGCCGCGAGCCACCAGGAGTGCGCGGCTACGGCCAGGGCCAGCGCCACGAGGACAACGACGATGCCTTTCAGGAAAGGAGAAAAACGGCGCGCCACGAACTATTTCTCGTCCGCGGAATTCTTCTGGTCGAGATGGCCGACTGTCTTCAGACGTTGATAGAGCCGTTCGACTTCCGCCTCGTCCTCCGGCAGGAGCATGCGGTAGCGCGGCGGCGGAACTTGCCGGCGTTCTCCGCCGGGCGCCAAAACCTCGCCCCAGTACTGGCGGTAAGGAACACCGTCGATGAGGGCATCGCGGGAAAGCCGGCGCAGATGGCGGAGCAGACTGTTGCACGAATCCAGATCGCCGGGATAGACCAGGATCATGCGTGAATCGTCGAACAGGGTGACGCGGACGATGAGGGGAGACAGCCAGTTTCCCGGGCGATCCAGGCGCCGGATATCCATCCACGGCACGATGCGCTTACCTACCTCCAGATATCCTTCGTGGATCTCGATGGCGGGTTGAAAGGCCAGCACCAGAAGCAAAGCGGCGCTCAGGAAAAACAGCGCGGCGGGGATGAAAGCGGGCATCCAGCCCAGTCCCAACCATGCCGAAAAACCCGCCAAGCCGACGGCGACGATTCCGAACGTTAAATAATGCCGCGCGGGCGTGTAGCGAGTCATCTTCGACCGTCCACTTCTAGCCTACTCCCGTCAAGAGCGCCCGTCAATCGCCCGCAAGAGCCGAACGCCACGCCAACCATAGTGAACCCCGCTTCCGACCGTCAACGCCAGGGTGGGCCAGATGAGAGCGGCGGATAATGCGGCCAAAGGCGGCGATCCGAAGGCGTCACGGCCCAGAAAAGCAACGGCGGTGAGGATCTGGAAAAAGGTACTCGCCTTGCCCCAGATGCTGGGCGGAAACACACGCAATTTCGTCGCCAGGAGCGCTACCGACGACGCTGCCAGAATGAGCAAATCGCGGCCGAAGATCACGCCGACCAACCACCAGGGCGCGCTACCGGCCAGCGCCAGCGCCAGGTAAACCCCGGTCAGCAGCAGTTTATCGGCGATGGGATCGAGGAAAGCGCCGGTGGCCGTAGCGGCGCCGAAATGGCGCGCCAAGTAGCCGTCGATCACGTCGGTTGCCGCGGCCGCCGCAAAGATGCACAGCGCCGCGAATGCGCGGCGCTGCAAGATGGCGGCAACGATGACCGGGGCTAGCAGCAGCCTGGCGAGCGTGAAGAGGTTGGGCAGCGTAAGCCAGGTGCGCATCTGAGGTGCTTCTAGTGTAGTGCGTCTCGCTTGGAGGGCGGCCAATCTTGGCCGCAGCCGCCTTTTGAGGCGGCTCAACAGCCCGCCCCCACGGGTGTGTACTTAATTGCTAGTCGGCATGCCACACAACACTGGCGGCACGGACGCGCGCACCCCTGGTATCCATCGCCAGCTCGCGGCCGCCTGCGAGGCCGCCCAAGCCACGGGCCTGCCCCACTTACCGGCGCACGCCGAAATGCCGCCAACGGCCGTCCGCGACGCCGACTACTACCCCCACGCCGGGACCCGGGTAGACGTACGCGTTCGGATAATATCCATACCCCGGATACGGGTTCGTATACGCCTGCGGGTAAGGATAGTCGTAGGGATCGGGAGAATAGTAACCGCCGTATCCGTAAGAGTATGGATAGCCGTAGCCATAGCCATAATATCCCGGCCAGTAGCCGAGGCCTAAGCCCCAACCACCACCCCAGCCGCCCCAACCGTAACCGCCGCGATAGCCGTAGCCGCCATAGCCATAGCCGCCGCGATAGCCGTAGCCGCCATAGCCATAGCCCCCTCTGGCCGCGCCGCCGGAAAAGTGCGCGCCACCGCTAAACGCATGACCGCCGCCGGACATTGCGTGGCCCCCACCGCCGCCTCCATGGCCCTGCGCGGCGAATGCCACGCTGGCCAACAGCAAACATGACACCATAATAAGAGTCTTTCTCATAAATCACCTGCATTATAGACTATCACTGCCGCGTTTCGGTTTCCAGTGGCTGAAATCAACCAGCAGCGGTGCATTGCGGCCACAGATTGCACTTGGTTTGACTCCATGGTTTCATTGACTTAGCGGCTTTTTTGGGTTGGCGAAACGGATGCATAGCATAGGCCGTCGTCAGTTATGAGGCAGCCATCTATGAAGACCCATTTCATGAGCCCGGTGCGTATCGCCGTCAGCTCACTTGCACTCAGTTTCCTGGCCGGATCGAGCGTGATGTTAGCGCAAGACCAGCCTGCCGGGCCGCCACCGGCCGACAGTCAACAACAGACCGCCCCGGCCAACGGGCAATGGCGCAAGGCCGACGATCCAGCGGCAGCCCAGTCCGCGCAGGCGACCGCGCCAGCGACCGCGCCTGCGCAGACGGATCCGCCGGCCGATTCGGCTCCGCCGCCCGAGCCTGCGCCGCGCGCCACCATGGACCCGAATTATTCCCAGGGCGCACCGCCCGCCACTTATCCGAATCAGTATCCGCAGCAGCAGTATCCGCAGCAGCAGTATCCGCAGCAGCAATATCCGAATCAGCAGTATCCCGGCCCGCGATATGGAAGTCAGCCGCCGGCGGCCAGTTACAATCGCGGTCCCATTCCAGCCAAGCTGACGATCAAACCCGGCACCTACATTACCGTGCGCCTGAATCAAGGCCTGTCTTCGGATCGCAATAAGACTGGTGATGGTTTTGCCGCCACCCTGGCGAAGCCAGTGGTCGTGGACGGGGTAGTGGTTGCGGATCGTGGGCAGACGCTCGGCGGAAAGGTGACCGAAGCCAAGAAGGCCGGCCGCGTGGAAGGAGTATCGCATTTAGCGGTTCAATTGACCGACCTCACTCTCCTCGACGGGCAGCCGGTGCCGATTCAAACCCAGTTGTTTAGCAAGAACGGCCCGACTTCGGTTGGCCGCGATGTGGGCGCGGTAGGCGCAACCACCGCGACTGGCGCGGCGATCGGCGCCGCAGCCGGTTGGGGCAGAGGCGCGGCGATTGGCGCGGGCGCGGGTGCGCTGGTCGGAATCGTAGGGGTCCTGGTGACACGCGGCCGCCCGACCTATCTTTATCCTGAGCAGATTCTGACGTTCCGCGTCGAAGCTCCCGTTACGGTTTCCACCGAGTCCGCGCCGCAAGCGTTTCGCTGGGCGGGTCCCAACGACTATGAGCGGCCGTATGATGTGCAGAATCGCACCAGGCCGCCCTACGGATCGTACCCTGGCTACGGCTATCCCTACGCAAATGCCTATCCGTACCCTTATGCTTATGGCTATGGCTACCCATACTACTGGGGGCCGGGCGTTGGGTTCTATTGGGGCGGTGGATGGGGACGCGGATGGGGCCGCTGGCGGTAGGATTGCTAAGAGCTACAGAGAGGGCTTAGACGTATGTCGATGAAAGCTGTTTTGTGGGCGGGCACGGTTGCCAGTGTCCTGGGTGTTACGCTGCTGGCGCAGGCTCCGCCCCCACCCCCGCAAGGCTACCCGCAACAGGAACAAGGGTATCCGCCCCCGCAGGGATACCCCCAGCAGCAGGCGGCGCCGATGCTTGCACCTCAGCAACTGGACGGCCTGGTGGAGCGCATCGCGCTCTATCCCGACCCGCTGCTGGCCCAGGTGATGACCGGATCCACTTATTGGAACGAGATAACCGACGCAGCCACGTGGGCGAATCAGCACAGCTATCTGCGCGCCGATGAATTGTCCCGGGCGATGTATGAAGACAATCTCCCGTTCGATCCCAGCGTGCTGGCGCTGATCCCCTTTCCATCCGTGTTGGACATGATGGCCCGGGATCCCGGTTGGACGCAGGCGCTGGGCAACGCCGTGCTAAGCCAGCGCGCCGACGTCATGGACGCCGTGCAACGCATGCGCCAAAAAGCCATGGACGACGGGTACCTGCAGAGTAATGCGCAAGATCGGGTGGTCGTGCAGGGCCCCGGAGACATAGAAATCCTGCCGGTCAATCCCGGCTACGTGTACGTGCCTTATTACAATCCTGGCGTAGTATTTGTGGCCCCGCGGCCCGGCTTCTTCGCCGGCGTAGGCATCACTTTCGGACCTGGAATCTTCGTAGGCGCCTTCGCGCCGTTCGGCTGGGCCGGTCCGGCGTTCGGATGGCGCACGCACGACATCCTCATCGATCATCGCCCGTGGGGGCGCACCTGGGCGAACCGCGACAGGTATGTGCATTCGTACGCCGTGCCCATAGCGCGGCCGGCCGGCCCGCGCGTGGAGCGTCACGCCCAGCATCGCGAGGGGCGCAGGTAGCGGGTTTTGAGCAGTGTGGGGCGGTCCCCCTGGACCGCGGCCGACGCCCTCGTCGGCCTGTCGCGCCGCCCCTACTCCGCGTACTTTTGAGCAATGGGGAAGCGTCGGCCGATACCGAACGCCTTGGAAGTGACCTTCAAGCCCGGCGCGGCCTGCTGCCTCTTGTATTCGTTGCGGTCCACTTTGTTCACCACGTCCACCACCGTTTCGAGCGGCAGCCCAAGGTCCAGCGCGATCTGGCGCGGGGCCTGGTAGTCCTCCACATAAGCGCGCAAAACCTGATCCAGAATTTCGTATGGCGGTAGCGAATCGCTATCTTTCTGGTCGGGACGCAACTCCGCCGAGGGAGGCTTTTCGAAAACGCTCTCCGGGATCACCCAACTGTGCCGCCGCCGGTTGGCCGCGCGCGAGAGCTCGTACACCAGCGTCTTGGGCACATCGCTGATCACCGCCAGGCCGCCGCACATGTCGCCGTACAACGTGCAGTAGCCCACGGCGAGCTCGCTCTTGTTCCCGGTGGTCAGCACCAGCGCACCCCATTTATTGGAGAGCGCCATCAGCGTAACGCCGCGCAGGCGGGCCTGCAGATTCTCCTCAGTGACATCGCGCCGTGCCTCGGCGAACAAGGGATCGAGCACGCGCAGGAACTCATCGTAGACGGGCGAGATCGGCGTCACCTCGAAGCGGATGCCCAGGCTTTCGGCCAGCGCGCGCGCATCGCGAATGCTGCCTTCCGATGAAAAAGGTCCCGGCATGCCCACTCCGGTGACGTTCTGGGCTCCCAGCGCATCCACCGCGATCGCGGCCGTGAGCGAAGAATCGATGCCGCCGCTGAGCCCGATGAGCACGCGCTCAAAGCCGCACTTGCGGATGTAATCGCGCGTGCCCAGCACCAGTGCTTCATAGACCGCATCGCATTCTTCGGCCAGGTTGCCGTGTTGGTCGCCGGCGCCCGATTCGGAATCGAATAGCACCAGGTCTTCGGCGAACGAAGCGGCGGATGCCGCCACGCGTCCCGTGGCATCCATGGCGAAACTCGAGCCGTCGAACACCAGTTGATCGTTGCCGCCCACCTGGTTCACGTAGATCAGCGGAATACCGTGGTGGCTGGCCGTGGCGGCGAAGATCTCGCGGCGCTGCGCCCGCTTGCCCAGGTGATAGGGCGAAGCGTTGATGCTGATAAGCATTTCCGCGCCCGAATGCGCCAGTTCCTGCACGGGGTCGCGCCGATACAGCGGGCGCTCCCAGAACTGCTTGTCGTTCCAGGCGTCTTCGCAGATGGTGAGCGCGATCTTGCGGCCGTCGAGGTGCAAAATCGACTGGGACTCCGCGGGAACAAAGTAGCGCGCCTCGTCGAACACATCGTAGGTGGGCAGCAACATCTTGGTCTGCTGGAAGAGAATGCTGCCGCCCGCCAGCACGGCGGCGCTATTGGTGGCGCGCTTACCGGTATGCGATCGGGAGGGGCCGACGTATCCGGCGATCACGCTGAGCGGCAGCGGCGCGGTCTCAGCGGCCAGGCGCTCCAACTGTTGGCCGGAGCGCTCTACAAATGTTGGTTTCTCGACCAGGTCGCGAGGTGGATAACCGGTGACGGAGAGTTCCGGGAAAACCACAATTTGCGCACCCGCGGCGGCGGCTTCGCGCGCGGTGTGGATCATGCGGTCCACGTTGCCGTCGAGATCGCCGACCGTGGTGTTGATTTGCCCCAGCGCGATTTTCATCGTCTGAGACCATTATCGCCAATCCGCGATGTTGTCAGATCTGATATCGAACGACAGTCGGCACCTGATTGGTGTCCACCGCCTTAATGCCGGTCGCCTGCTCCAGCGCCGCCAGAAAATCGCGGTATTCGCCGCGGCTCAACTTCAAGAGCACTTGCGCGCGCGCTGAATTAACGCCAGCGGTCCAGGCCACGCCGATATAACGATCTTCGCTCTCGCCGAGGTGCATCAAGGGGACCACACCCAGCACGGAGGCTCCCAGCCGGCGGCGCACTTCGGTGCCGCACGATATCTCCGTTATGCTCTTGACCGGGACGGCGATGCGGCGGCCGCGCTGCATGAAGACCACTTCATCCTTACCCAATTCGGCGTGGACCTTATTATGATCGAGAGGCAGACTGCCCCCGGCATATGTTGCCGGGTACTCGATCGCGGCATCCTTCGCCACCAGGGATTGAGGAAGCAAACTTGTTGCCAGGACGAGGAATAAGGAAAAAGATTTCATATAGTGCGAATATAAAGACGACCTACCTGTCCTGTTTGATGCGCGCAGGGCGCGCGAGGTTGCATATCTCGCCCCCGCGGGCTCAGAAATGGTAATTCGCTTCGATGAAGCTAAGCGTGCCATTGCTGTCTCCGGGGAAGATATGCTCCACCACAGCGCCGCCGCGCGCGTATCCGAAGTAGAGACCCGTGGATAGACCGTGCGTCCATTGGTAGTCCGCGCTGATGTCATAGAGCGTCGCCAGACCCGTGGCGCCGTTGGACGGGCGGCCGTTGAAGCCGAACGTCCATGGCTGAAAAGCGCCGCCGCCGGAATACCACAAATCGTTTTTGTTTGCCAGCCACAACCCATGTACGTCGGAGCGGAGCGTCAGCCCCTTGGCCGGGCGCAGCATCAGTTCGGCAAACAGATCGCGGTTGTTCATTTCGTTGAAGAACGGAAATCGCGCGTACACGCGCGGCGTGGGCAGGATGGCGAAGAAGGTACCGTGAGTAGTGTCGTTGGGATTATTGTCCCCGCTCGAATAGAAGTAGCCGCCGCGAAGCCAGGGCCGCACCGCCCTGACGATCTTAGGCTGGTAGCCAATTTCGGTGGCGCCGGCTCCCGACTTCTGCGTGAGCGAACCCCACTTTCCGGTTTGCAGCGCGCCCCATCCCAGCAGGTCGAAGGTGCCAATGGCGGTAGGCATCGCCTGAATATAGTGGCCGCCAAAAGTGCCGATATCGATCCCGCCCAGGTCTTTGGCGCGGACCGCCGCCGAACGGTTGTCCGTTTTGACCACGCCGCGATCGTCGTTGTAATAGAGAGCGAATAAGCGCCACTCAGCCCGGTTGAGGCCGTCAGTGACTTGCTTGGTCAAAGCCGCATAAGTCACTGGGGTCTTCACCCATCCCCAGCCATCCACCTGGAAGACGCCGCGGTCCGGCACGGCGCTGAAGGCCGTGAAGTTCCACGAGCCGTTGGAATAGTTATACTGAGCGCCGTCGAAGCTGCGTTGCACATCGGAGAAGCCGAAGGTGCCAATCAGTCGCTGGGAGATGCCGTCACGCTTGACGATCGCCAGTGTTTCATCCTTCGGCGTCACTTCGCCCCCGTCGGTGAACTCAAAGCGGCCGAAACGCTCGTTCGAGTGGTCACCCTTCAGGTGCAGGTAAGCCTGCTTGACGAAAACACTAGCGGCGTTTTGGTCGTTGTGATTCGCCGCGTAGTAAGCTGCGCCCAGGCCATACTGACCCAGCGGCGCCGCCTGGACCGCATGATTCGGAAGCCCGAGCAGGATTGGCGCAGCGAGTTCAATGCCCCAGTCGTAGCTCTGCTGGTTCTGGCTAAACATCAGCCGGAGCAGCGATCCGGAATACCCATAGTGGTTTTCACCTTTCGCGCCGAAAAAATCCCAATCTTCGTAGCGCTCGTGAACGGATCCCGAGACGGTGACCGAGCCGATGTGCAAAGGGTCGGCGCCGTCGGATTGCGCGGGCAAATTGGTACAAACGGTAAGAACTCCTAAAAGACAGGCGAAGACACGCATCGTTAACTCACTCCCTCCAGTCGAATGATGCGAGTGTAACGGCAGTGCGCGCTGGCGTCAATAATGCCAATCATCTAGTAGGTAGCCATTAGTTTCAATATGTTATTGGATGCTTTCGCGCTCGGTGATATGCTACTAACCATCGTTGAGGGGGTAATCGCATGAAACCTGGAAAGCTTAGCCGATACGCAGGCATCCTGCTGGTGCTGCTGCTGATCAATACGGCGTACATCGCGGCGTTTGCTTCACCCACCATCTTTTACATGGGTAACGTCGTGCTGCACCTGGCGCTGGGAGTGGCGCTTGCGATCGTGCTGCTGTGGTTCATCCGGCGCATGCCTGTGGCCGGCAGCTTATTTCTCATCGCGGCGGCGGCAGGCGTGTTCCTGGCTGTCCGCGGCAATACCACGCCGCACCACTGGGTGCTCGAGGCCCACATCGCGGTGGCCGCGCTGGCGCTGCTGGCTTTCTTGCCCTACGTCATGCGTCACACCGGCGCCGGCTTTCGCAATGCCTACGTAGCCTGTCTCGCGCTGCTGGTCGTCTTCCCCGGCGCAACCACGCTCTACCGCAGAGTGCATCCGAACCCCGACGATCGAATCCGGAACCCTTTGATTGTCCCGGCCTCCATGAACCAGGAGGGAGGCGGCCCGAAATCGCCGTTCTTTCCTTCGTCGGCCAAGACCAACGTGGGCGGTATCATCCCGTCTAACTTTTTCATGGATTCGGAGGCCTGCGGGCGGTGTCACAAGGATATCTACGAACAGTGGAAGAGCTCCATGCATCACTTCGGGTCTTTCAACAACCAATTCTACCGGAAGTCCATCGAGTACATGCAAAGCGTCGTTGGAACACAGCCGAGTAAGTGGTGCGCGGGCTGTCACGATCACGCCGTCTTCTTCAACGGCCGCTTCGACCGGCCGATTAAGGACCAGATCGATACGCCGGAAGCCCGCGCGGGCCTGTCCTGCACCTCCTGCCACGCCATCACCCACGTGGATAGCTCCATGGGAAATGCGGGTTTCACGGTTCAGTATCCACCGCTGCATGAGTTACTGAGCAGCAAGAACAAAGTCATTCAGGCGGCGGATTACTTCATGACTTACTTGAATCCCGAGCCGCACCGGCGGACGTTCATGAAGCCGTTCATGCGCTTGGACGTGGCACAGTACTGTTCCGTCTGCCACAAGGTGCATCTGGATGTCCCCGTCAACCAATACCGTTGGTTCCGCGGATTCAATGAGTACGATAACTGGCAGGCCAGCGGCGTGTCGGGACAGGGCGCTCGGTCGTTCTACTATCCGAAGAAAAGCCAGGACTGCGCGGACTGCCACATGCCGATGGTCGCCTCGAACGATCCGGGCAATATCGGCGGCCATGTCCATTCGCACCGTTTCCCCGGCGCTAACACCGCCGTACCCTACGCCAACCAGGACCAGGCCCAGCTCGCGGCCACCGAAAAGTTTCTGACCTCCGGCTTCGTTTCGGTGGATATCTTCGCTGTGTCGCCGGCCAAGGACAACGGCACCGCCATGCTGCGGCGCACCGGCGAAGGTCCCCAGGCCATGACCGGTTTCGCCGTGGGCGAAGAAGCCGAACAGTCGGGCAACGCGGTGATCCGTGAGGTCGGGCAGGTCGCGGCCCCGATCGATCATTCCGGGATTCATCTGGCGCCGGGTTCCACGGCGCGAGTCGACGTGGTGGTGCGGACGCGCAAAGTCGGCCACTTCTTCCCCGGCGGCACGGTAGACGCGTTCGATGTCTGGCTGGAACTGCAAGGCAAGGACGCCGACGGCCGCGTGATTTTCTGGAGCGGCCGCGTGGAGGACGATGGCAAGGGCTCCGTGGAGCCTGGCGCGCATTTTTATCGCGCCTTCCAACTCGATGGCGAAGGCAACATGATCGATAAGCGCAACGCCTGGCAAGCCCGAAGCGTATTGTATGTCCGGCTGATTCCCCCCGGGGCCGCCGATGTCGCCCACTTCCGCGTAAAGATCCCCAAGGGTGCGAAAGGCCCGCTCGAATTCACAGCCAAACTGAACTACCGCAAGTTCTCGCGCTACTTCACGCAGTTTGCCTATGCGGGGCAAGCCGCGCCCAATCAGGACCCCAAGCTGTTATCGGCCAGTTTCAACAGCCTGAAATACAACTTCGATCCGCACAATATTCCGCACGATGTTTCGGGCAATATCAAGGACCGCATCCCGGATCTGCCCATCGTTGTAGTGGCGTCCGCCAAGGCCAGCATCCCTCTGGGCCCGTCCTCCTGGGCTCCGGCGGTGCGCAAGGAAGACCGCGAGCGCTGGAACGACTGGGGCATCGGCTTGTTGCTCCAAGGCGACCTGAAAGGCGCCGAATACGCCTTCAAGAAAGTGACCGAGGCCGAGCCGGGCTATGCCGATGGCTGGCTCAACGTAGCGCGCGCCCTGATTCAGGAGGGCGAGACGGAGGCCGCCCGGCCGTTTGTCGAGCAAGCCATGAAAATCAACTCCAAGCTGGGCCGCGTCTACTTTTTCAAAGCCATGATCGAGAAGGCCGACGGGAAGTATGACGACGCGCTAAAGTCGCTCGACACGGCCCTGGGAATGTATCCGCGCGACCGCGTGGCTCTGAATCAGACGGCGCGTATTCTGTTTTTGCAACGAAAATATGCCGAGGCACTGAAATACCTGGACCGGGTCTGCGATGTGGACCCCGAGGATCTGCAAATGCACTACACCCGCATGCTGTGTCTCCGCGGTTTGGGCGATGCCGCGGGCGCGGGACGCGAACAGGCCCTGTTCCAGCGCTTCAAAGCGGAGGAGTCGGCCCAGTCCATCACCGCCAAGCCGCGCCTGCTCAGCCCCGAAAATAACAACGAGCGCCAACAAATTCACGACCACGAAAGCGTGCCGCTGAACCTCCCGGCGCGCACGTCTAAGCTCGTGCCGGCCGCGGCCGGAGGTGGGCAATGAAGCGGCTCTTCGCGGCGGTTGGCGGCGTGGGCTGGATGGCGTGGCTGGCGGCGCTATCCATGGCCGGTTCGGGTATCGTAGCTCCGCCGACAGTCGCCTTCACCGATGTGACAGCCCAGGCGGGCATCAAATTCGTGCATAACAGCGGACGTGCCGGCAAGAAATTCCTGCCGGAGACGCTGGGATCTGGCGTCGCGTGGTTCGACGCCGATGGCGATGGCTGGGCCGATATCCTGCTCATCAACAGCAAAGACTGGACGCCGCGCGGACGCAAGTCCCTGCCGGCTCTCTATCGCAATAACCACGACGGCACATTCACCAACATCACGGCGGGCAGCGGCCTGGACGTGGAAATGTACGGTATCGGCGTAGCCATCGGCGATTACGACAACGATGGGCGCGACGACGTGTACATCACCGCGCTGGAAGGCGACCACCTGTTCCATAACGAGGGCCACGGCAAGTTTCGCGACGTGACCAAAGCATCCGGGATCGACAATGCCAGCTTTGGCACCAGCGCCGCCTGGGTGGATTATGACCGCGACGGCAAGCTGGACCTGTTCGTCGCCAATTATGTCCAATGGACCGCTAAGGGTGACCTGTGGTGCTCACTCGATGGCGCGACTAAGTCGTACTGTACGCCGGAGTCCTACAAAGGCACTTCATCGAAGCTGTATCACAACTTAGGCAACGGTAAGTTCGAAGATGTCAGCCAGAAGGCCGGAGTGGCCGATCCCACGAGTAAGTCCTTGGGTGTCGCCGTGCTGGACTATAACGGCGACGGCTGGCCGGACCTATTCGTCACCAACGATACCCAGCCGAACAAACTGTACCGCAACAATCGCAACGGCACGTTCACCGACGAAGCCGTGGCGGCGGGCGTGGCCTTCGGCGAGGATGGCGTGGCGCGCGGCGCCATGGGCGTGGACGCCGCCGATTACGACCGCTCCGGACGGCCGGATCTGCTGGTGGGCAACTTCTCCAACCAGATGCTGGGTCTCTATCACAACGAAGGCACGGGTCTGTTTGTAGACGAAGCGCCTTCTTCGACCGTGGGCCGCGCCAGCCTGCTGACCCTGACTTTCGGCGCGTTCTTCTTCGATTACGACCTGGATGGCTACCCCGATATCTTCGCGGCCAACGGCCACATCGAAGAGGAGATCGGGCGCGTGCAGCCCAAGGTGCAGTACAAGGAACCGCCGCTGCTGTTCCACAACATGGGCGAGCGGGGCCAACGGCAGTTCGAGAACGTGACGGCGCGCATGGGCGCGGCCTTCAACCGCCCGGTAGTGGCGCGCGGCGCGGCGTATGCCGACTATGACCACGACGGCGATCTGGATATCGTGGTGACCACCAACGACGGCCCGGCCTATTTGTTCCGCAACGATGGCGGCAATCGGAATAACTGGATTTGCCTGCGCCTGGTGGGGCGCAAATCGAATCGCGACGGCATTGGCGCGGTGGTGCGGGTGACCAGTAAGTCGGGCAAGCAATGGAACATGGTGCGCAGCGGATCGAGTTACTGCTCGCAAAGCGACTTGGCGCTGACGTTCGGGCTGGCCGGCGATACGGAGGTGCAAGCCATCGAGATCGACTGGCCCAGCGGGGAGAAGCAGAAGCTGGGGGGCATGGCGGCGAATCAATTTCTGACGATCGACGAGTCCGCGGGGATTGTGGCCAAGGCCGGGCCGCGGAAAAACTAGTACATCGTACAGATAGTTCCTTGCAAAATACTGCCGATTCAGTTGCACCGGAGGGCGGCCAATCTTGGCCGCAGCCGCCTTTCAAGGCGGCCGGAAGCCGGCTGCGGGCAGAATTACCTGCCTCCAACCTGGTTTTCATCACTATTCGTGGGCCACAGGCCCATCCTGACAGGCTTGGAGGTCTGCCCGAAGAGGTCTGCCCCGCAAATTAAGCGCCCACGACGCCCATAAGCGGGCTGCTGGCGCTGGCGTAGAGCTTCTTCGGCATGCGTCCGGCGAGGTAGGCCAGGCGCCCCGCCTCGACCGCCAGCCGCATAGCTTTGGCCATGCTGGCGGCGTCCTCCGCGGCCGCGATGGCGGTATTCATGAGCACGCCGTCCGCGCCCAGTTCCATGGCGATGGCTGCGTCCGATGCGGTGCCGACGCCCGCATCCACGATCAGTGGCACGCTCGAAATCATCTCCCGCATGATCCGCAGGTTGGCGCTGTTCTGCACGCCCATGCCGGAACCTATCGGCGCCGCCAGGGGCATCACGGCGGCGGCGCCAGCATCCACCAACTTGCGCGCGTTCACCACGTCGTCGTTGGTATAAGGCAGCACTACGAAGCCTTCCTTCACCAGGACGCGGGTAGCTTCCAGCAGGCCCTCGTTATCGGGGAACAGCGTCTTTTCGTCGCCGATAACTTCCAGCTTGATCCAGTTGGAGAGCCCCACCTCGCGCGCCAGACGGGCGGTGCGGATGGCGTCGTCCGCGGTGTAGCAACCAGCGGTATTGGGAAGGATGAAAATCTTGGACCGGTCGATGTAGTCGAGCAGCGATTCCTTGGAGCGGTCGGTCAGATTCACGCGGCGCACGGCCACGGTCACCATATCGGCGCCGGTGGCCTCATGGCAGCGGGCCATCTCCGCGAAGCTGCGATATTTCCCCGTGCCCACGATGAGGCGGGACTGGAAGGAGCGGCCGGCGATTGTCAGGGTGTCGGACATGCTTCCATTGTAGGACGGCGCGGTCGTATTCAGGCCGGCCGGCGTTCCTTGTTCGACTCACGCGGACGCCTGCCGCTCCCACTGAACCGAATGATCGGAAGTAACGGCGCGAGTCTCGGCCGGCGAGTCCGTGCGGAAGTACGACCACGGGCCGGGAATCCACGGATAGCGTTCAATGACGGATTCGTCCACCGTCACGCCCAATCCTGGCGCGCGCGGCACCACCAGATCGCCATGATCGATCTCCAGCGGATCTTTCAGGATTTCCGAGGCCAGCGGAAACTCGTACATCCCCTCGCGCCCCGCCGCGGAGTAGCAAGGATATTCGAGCCACTCGACCGTGGCTTCGGGCCAGCAGATGCCCAGGTGCGCGGCGGCGATCACCTCCAGCGCCGTACCCCAACTATGGAAGGCAAACCTCATCCCGGCGCGCGCGATGTCGCCAAGCAGGCGGCGGCCCATGGCGTAGCCGCCCTGGCAGCAGACGTCCATCTGCACGTACTCGACGGCCTGCCGCAGGATTAAGTCCTGGTAACGCTCCTCGCTGGGCTCGTGCTCGCCGCTGGCCAAAGGCAGGTAGTCCTTCTCTTTCAGGCGCACGTAAGCTTCGTGATCGTCCGGTGGCAGAGGCTCTTCCAGCCATGCGACTTCATAGGCCGCCATCTCGCGGGCCAATTCCTCAACCGTCTCGCCACTGTAGCTGCGGTCACCCATGCGCCACCAGGTGTGCGCATCCACCATCAGGTCGAAGTCCGGGCCGGCCGCGCCGCGCATCTGGCGCACGGTCTCCAGGTCCGCCTCCGGGCCGCCGGCCGGACGCATCTTGTAGCCGCGAAAACCCAGATCCGCGATGGCCGCGGCTTCAGCGGCATAGCGCTCCGGAGACATATACATCCCCGCGCTGCCGTAGAGCCGGATAGCGCCCCGCACGCGTCCACCGAGCATTTCGGAAAGCGGCACGCCGTTCGCCTTGGCGCACAGGTCGAAAAGGCCCACCTCCACGGCACAGTACGTTTTAGCGGCGCCCGCATCCACCGCGGGCCGTTCCATGAACTGGATGCGCAGGGCGTCCGGGTCCGCCAGTGTGCGGCCCTCGAGAAACGGCCGGATAACGGTTTCGATGATATCCTGGGCGCGCTGGCTGCCTGGTCCGGGCGCGTATCCTACCAGGCCGCCGTCGGATTCGATGCGGATCAGCATGGCGTCGCGCTTGAGGATGGTGCGTTCGCCGCCGTAGAAAGGCAGCCGCAGTGGTTCGGCGAACGGATAGGAGAGCAGGAAGGAGCGCACGCTGGAGATGATCATCGGGATCCCGCCCCCAAGGGCCGGCCGTTCCTTACATGAACTCCAGCCAGGCGATGGCAACCGCCATCAGCAGGAACGACGAGACGAACGGTATGCGCCACTTGCGGCCGGAATCCTTCGGCTTGAAGAGGATGACCGGTGGTTTATCTTCCAGCTCCAGCGCCGGTTCCGCGGCTTCCGCCACAGCCACGGCTGCCGCGGAGGGCTCCACATCGGGCTCCTGGTGAGCAGGCGGCGCCGGCTCTTGCGCCACAGGTTTGGGAAGGGCGATGACGGGCGATCCAGGTCCTGGCTCTGATTCAGCTTGAGCTTCGGGTTCCGGCGCGGGCGGGCTGGATACGGCCACGGCCGGTTCGGGTTCGACATGCACCGCCGCGATCGGTTCCGGTTCGACGTGCACCTCCGCGATCGGTTCCGGTTCGACGTGCGCCGCCGCGATCGGCTCTGGTTCGCCATGCGCCGCCACAACCGGTTCGGGCCCGGCTGCGGCAGGCTCGACAGGCTCTGCCTTAACCGGCTCTTGCACCACGCGCGGCGCGGGCTTCTCGAACAGTTGGCCGATACCGGCAATCAGGTCGAGCACGCTTTGCTCGGCGTTCGTCGATTTCTGCCGCAAACCGCCGATCGTCTCGGCCGGCGGGGCTGCCGGAGCTTGCGCCTGGCGCTGTTGCAAGCGGCTCTCGAGCGCCTGCCACACGCGATCCACGGCGCGGTCGACGGTCTGCTCCGCGCTCTGTTGCAGCTTCTGTTCCAGCGCTTGGACGCGCGCTTCCAGCAGCGACGCATATTGCAGGGCCTTCTCTAGTTCCGGAGCGCGATCCGGCGTCCGGGCCTCCAGATCGTGTATTTCGGCGGCGAGCCTGGCCTCCAAGGACAGCCGCAGCCCGGCGACCGCCGAATCGATCTGGGCCGGGAGATTCTCCGCCGCCCGTTCCGCGCGCAGGCGGGCTTCCAGTTGCTCGATCTGAGTGCTGTACTGCCCGCGCACCTGGTCCAATTCCGCGCCCATGCCGGCGGTGATCTGGGCCGCATGCTGTTCCAGGCCCGCCAGGCGATTCTCCACTTGGCCGCCGTTCGATTGGAGCCGGGCTTCGGTCTGCTGGATCTGTGCGCTGTGGCGTTCCTCTATACCCTGCAGCTCGACGGCCATGCGCGCGTCCAGAGACTCGCGCACGGCGTCCACGATGGCCTTGATCTTCGGCGGCAGTTCCTCCTGCAAGGCCGTCAGCTTTTGGTCCAGCGCGCCGACGTGCTCGGCGTGAAGCCGCAGACTCTCGTCGAGCGATTGCCGGAAGCCTTCCGTGCTGGGCATCTCCGCGCGTAACGCTGCCAGCGCCTGCTCCAGACCGGCCGCCCGGTCGGCCGCCTGCTGGTCGCCGGCGGAGATCCGCGCGTCCATGGAAGCTTCCACCGCCTCCACGATCTGCCGGATCTTGGGCGGCAGATCCTCACGTAGCGTGGTCAGCTTCGTTTCGAGTTGCTGCAGCGCTTGCTGCAGCGGCGCGGTCTGGCTCTGTTGGTGTTCCGCCAGGCCGCTGATCTCCGCGGAGAGTCTGCCCGAAAGCGCCTCCACCTCGCCGTGCAGGCTCGACTGGAATTCCTGGAATCGCTCGGGGGTGACCTCACGCGCCGACACGCGGCTCTCCAGTTCCGTCAATTCCAGTGCAACGCGCGCTTCCATGGATTGCCGCACCGCTTCCACGATCTCGCGGAACTTGGCCGGCAGGGCTTCGTGCAGCGCGGAGAGCTTCTGGTCCACTTCGGCAATCTGCGCGGCGCTGGATTGCTGGGCCGCCGCCACGTAATCGCGAACCTGCGCTTCGACCTCTTGCATCGCTTTTTCGACGGCGTTGGTCTGCGCGGCCGTGTGCGTGTCCACGGCCTTCAGGTCCAGGGCGACTTGCGCGTCGATTTCGGCCAGACGGCGGTCCACTTGCCCGACGTGCTCGGTAAGCCGGGCTTCCAGCGCCACAATAACCTTCTCCAGAACGCGCCCGTCCAAGCCCTCGCCGAACTTCACGAGAGCGTCTTTGTCGATCGTTTGTGTGTGGTCTTCCACTTTTCTCAGCCTTTCCGCTAGGGGACCAAGGTCTGTCATTTCATCCTCCCGCGACTTGGAGGGTCCTTGTGCGAGTTTCATCGCCACGCCGAACAAGAGTCCATCGCCAAAGGCCAGCGCGAGACTCTTGAGGAACGAGGAGTGACCGGACTTCTCCATAAAACATAATTACCACGGAATGTTTCAATAGATAAAGAATTTCTTCGCTTTCAACTCATAAATCACTGAGTCTAGGCGTGTTATGTACGGTTACACGCGTCCGATTGTCCTATCTGATTATAGTGGTAAAGGCTTCCCCGCGCCACTGTTCCCGGAAGTTGTTATCCTTAGCCCAATGGATTGGCTGAGTTCGTTGTTCGACTGGCATGTGTTTGGCGTCATCGCCGCCAAGATTACCGTGGCGTATCTGCTGGCGCTGCCCATCGGATGGGAGCGCGAACAGGTCCAGCACAGCGTGGGTCTACGCACCTTCCCGCTGGTCGCCATGGCGAGCTGCGGCTATGTGCTGCTGGCGGACACGGTAACGGGCGGTAGCGCGGCGGATCGCTCCCATATCATCCAGGGTCTCACCACCGGTATCGGCTTCATCGGCGGCGGGGCGATCATGCGCGCCAGAGGCAACGTCCACGGAACGGCGACAGCCGCCAGTATCTGGAACACTGGCGTGATCGGCGCCGCAGTCGCCGAAAGCCGCTTTGAGATCGCCGTCATCATGAGCCTTTTGAACCTGATCACGCTTCGTCTGCTGGTGCCGGCGAAGACCCGCGCCGAGCGCCTGAAGCAGGCGCCCAAATGAACCTGAAGGTGGCGCTGACGTTTCGCGAACCGCATAGAGCCGAACCCTATGCGGAGGCCTTGCGGCAGGCCGGTGTCGAACCGGTTTTGATTTCTCCCGATTCTCCCCGGGCGCTGGCTGGATTGCAGGGTCTGCTCCTGAGCGGCGGGACGGATCTCAATCCGGCGTGTTACGGCGAAACGCCGCACCCCGGCAACGAAAGGCCGGACGACGCGCGCGACGCTCTGGAGACGGCGCTGCTGGCCGAAGCCCTCGCCGCGGACCTGCCGGTGTTGGCGATCTGCCGTGGAATGCAGCTATTGAACGTCGCGTACGGCGGCACGCTGATCCAGCATCTGGACAATTCCGAGGCGCATGTGGTGCGCGGCGACGATCTGGCGCTGCCGGCCCACCAGATTCTGGTCGAGCCCGACACGCGGCTGGCGGAAATCCTGGGCGAGGGCGCCCACGCGGTCAATTCGCGCCATCATCAGGCGGTCGACAGGGTCGGCAACGGGTTGCGTGTCACAGCCAGATCCACTCCGGACGGCGTGATTGAAGCGCTGGAACCCAGCGACGGGCGGTTCGCGCTGGCGGTGCAGTGGCACCCCGAGGATCAGGTGCGGCGTGATGCCAGTCAAAAGAAGCTGTTTCAGGCCTTTGCGGCGGCGTTGCCGGACCCGCCCCGCGCTCGCTCGCGCGTCTAAGCCCTTTCTATTGCACGCGGGGACGGTTTTGTTCGTTTAACACTAATCCGTCGAAGATGGCCAACACCTGCTTGCGATAGGTGTAAACGCGCTGCAGGTTCTCCCGGAAAGTGGCCTCGAAGTCGTGCGCTCGCATCCATTTGTCGAGCAGCGGCCTGGGTACGTCGATATCCTGCCGCAAGGCTTCGATGGAATGGCCGCGCAGGAAAAGCCCGTAGAAGAAGGCCGCCTCCCGTTGCGGGGCCAAAGGATCGAATTCGTCTCTCACCGTCATAAACACGGTCTGGAAACAGCCAGTATAGCCGCGCCGGCCTGATTCGGGCAAGCCCCCTCCAATTCGCGCGGTCTGGCAGTCTCTATCTATAATAGCCGCAGCCGGCCGATTCGCGCGCACCAGGCTTGACAAGTCCCAATAAACAGCTCATACTCTAGATATGGAGTCCACCGCCGCACGCCTTCAAAAAATCGACCCGGATCGGGTTTCCCCAATGGATCGCCGCGATCCCAACGTCCGGCATCGCATGTCCGGTCCGGCCATGCGCTCTTTCTTTAATGTCGGCGCCGCGTGGCAATTGCGCGGCGAGGAACAACGCGCTCTGCTCGGATGGCCGGCCTCATCCACCTTCTTTAAATATAAGGCCGGCCACATCTCTACCCTTCCGTACGATATGCTGATGCGCATCTCCCTGGTTTTGGGAATTTACAAGGATCTCCACATCCTGTACCCGGAGCCGGAATTGGCCGACCGATGGATCGGTTTGCCCAACAGCAATCCTCTATTTGGCGGCTCACCCGCGCTAAAGCTGATGATCGAAGACGGGATCGACGGTCTTTACCAGGTGCGGCGCCTCCTCGACGGGAGACGCGGCGGGTGGAACTGATTCCGCCCACCGTGAAGTTGCGGCTAAAAGACACCTGCCGCCTGGTTCCCAGCCTGTACCCCTCCCGAGGCATTCTGGACGCGGTTTCGAGTCCCACGGACCTGGCTGTGATCCTCGAACTGGAAACCTGGACCAACGACCGCATTTCCACCGAACTGGGCGTCATCCACCGTATTCCGAAGGACGAATGGGTAACCGGACGGCCCATGGCAAGCGTTGTGATGGCGGCATTTTGCCATCCGCGCCTGTCTGGCGGTCGCTTTAACGGCGCGGAGCGCGGAGCCTGGTACGCTGCCGATTCGCTGGCGGGCGCGCATGCCGAGGTCGCCTATCACCGCACCTTGGAGTTGGCCGAAATCGGCGTATTCGAAACGCGCGTGCAGATGCGCCTTTATCAGGCCGATTTCCACGGCGTGTTCCACGACGTGCGGGCCAACCTGCCGGAGAACCTCCCTTACCACCACTCCGCCAGCTACGTCGCCTCCCAGGCTCTCGGCCGCACGCTTTTGGAGCATGGGTCGAACGGCGTCATCTATCGCAGCGTGCGCTATTCGGGCGGCGAATGCCTGGCTTGCTTTCGCCCCGCCCGGGTGGCGAATGTGCGCGCCGGCGCCTTCTTCGAATATCGCTGGCCAGGCACACGCACGCCCCAAATCCGTCGCTTGGGCAAGGCTGTGGTCCGTGCCGGAGAATAGCGAAAGCGCCCGTTTACTTCACCCGCTCCAGCGCCTGTTCGAAGTCCGCCAGCACGTCGCGCCAATCCTCGATGCCTACTGAAACGCGCACCAGGCCGTCGCCGATGCCGGCCTCATCCAACTCCTGCGCGGACATCCCGGAGTGCGTGGTGGATTTCGGATGGCAAACCAGCGTCTCCACGCCGCCCAGAGAAACAGCATTCCGCCCGATCCTCAAGCTGCGCAGGAAATCGAAGGCCGCCGCACGGCCGCCGTGGAAATCCAACGAGAAGATGCCGCCCGGGTAAGCGCACTGCTCCTCGTAAATCCGGCGCTGCTCGGCATCTTCAACCAACGTGGGGTAGAGCACACGCCCGATCTTCGGATGGCCATGGAGCGCCTCGGCCACCCGCTGCGCATTCTTGCTCTGCCGGTTCATCCGCAACGCTACGGTGGGCAGACGGCCATCCAGCATCCAGCACTCGTCGGGTTGCAGAATATTACCGAACATGCTGCGCCTCGAGAGGATCTTCCGCATCAGTTGCGGGTCCTTCGACAGGGCCACGCCCGCCACCATGTCGCTCATGCCCGATAGATACTTCGTGGCCGAATAGAGCACCAGGTCCGCGCCCAACATCAACGGGTGCTGGAAGGCCGGGCCCAAAAAAGTATTGTCCACCATCACCACGGGCCGGTCCGGATGATTCCCGGCGGCCTCCGCGGCGCGCCGGATGTCCGTCATCACCATGGTCGGGTTGGCGGGCGTCTCCAGGCAGACGATGCTTACGTTCCGGGCCGACTGGATGGCCTGCCCGATTGCCTCGCTGTCGCCGCCCGCGACCGGTATGCCTTGCACGCCGAAAGGCTCCAGGAAACTGTGGATCAGACCGGTGGTGCCGCCGTAGAGCGGCGTCGTGTACACGATCGTCGTGCCGGGCCGCGCCACCGTGACGAAGGCCGTCATGATGGCCGCCATGCCCGAATTGAACACGCCCGCGGCCTGCGCGCCCGGCTCCAGCGGAACGATCTGATCCTCCAGAATCTCGGCATTGGGATGCGAGAAGCGCGAATAAATCAGATCCGCGCGCATGCCTTCCTCGGCCGGCACCCGCCCGGCCAGAACCGAAAATGCATGTTCGGCTTCTTCCGGGCTGGGGAACACGTAAGTGGAACTTCTGAATACGGCGGGCCTGGCGGATCCGAACGAGAGGTGCGGATCGAAACCGGCGGTCAGCACTGCCGTGCGCGGACGCACCACTCCCTGCGTATCCTCGGGGTTTGGCATAATCGCTCCTATCCAAAGTGTACCGCCGCGCACCTCGCGCCAGACGCATTGCGAAAACCGGCGGAATTTGCATTAAAATAGGAGCGGATCTATATGGAAACCGAAGTCGGCATGCCGCTGCCGAACTTGTTCCGTCCTCACCCTAACCTGGGTGACGCCGTGAACCACAACTTCATCGCATCGGAAGTCGAAGGTGGTGTCTTCCTCGACCGGTTGCCGGAGGGTACCGTCTTGTGCGTCCAGACGCAGAACCGCGCGTACACGCTGGTGAATCGCGGCAACGGCCAGGCGCTCATCTCCGGGCATCCCACGTTTTGCCCCGAGCCGGTGCTGGTGCATATCGAAGGATCCAACTGGGGCGGTTCGATGCTGAAGGCGTCTTTCATCGGGCGCGGGATGCACCTGGAGTTTCGCCATCCGGAGCACCGCACCATCGTGACGTCCTGCATCGTAGACGTGCGCGCGGCCTAACTCACGCGACCCAATCTCCCCGCTGCCTGCAGACGCGCATCCACCCGGTTCAACCGGCGCGTCAAATCCGGATTCAACAATGCGGTATGGGAGATGCCGGTCAGATACTCGGGAATCTCCCAAACATCCTTCTCCGCGGTCATCCAACCCAGCCGGTCGAAACGCCGCAGGTTCACGGGGCGGGAGTAGTTGCGCAACGTTTTTTCGCCGCCCAGGTTGAAGTAGTGTTCGAAATACGAAATTGCCAGTTCCCGCAGCGTCCGATACACCGGCTCGCGGAATCGCAGACCCGAATAGTTGGATTTGCCGATCGCGCCCCAGTGCCCGCGCTGCCGGAAGATCGCCAGCACGTGATCGTCGTCGCGCACCGCTTCCAGGTCCAGCAGCAGGGGCGGAAAGCCGTGCAAGCGCAGCGCCGCGGCCCCGAATAGCGCGCCTTCCATGCATTGCGCCACCCGGTCCCGCAGAACCCGGCGCGGCGAACGACACGTAGCGCCCTGCAGTTCCTTGTTGTAGCCGATCTCGCTATCGAGGAAGGATTGGATCCTCTCGGGCGTCTTCAGACCACCGAGGATCGCGAGCTCGTCCCGGCCAAAGCCGTGCGGCCGAACGATCACCCGCGCAACAGGGCCCGCTTGGCTGCCCGCCGCGCCTTCAGGCGGGCGTTGGCCTTCTGCTGTTTCTCGTACGCCACCACCTCCTGGCACGCGTCGCAGCGCTTCCGGATGCGCGATTTCGTGGTGAACGTCGCCCCGCACCGCCGGCAGGACTTCGTGATGGTTTCATCGAAGGGGAGTATCCCCGGTTTTTGGGGCAACAGATATGAATAGTGGAATTCGCAATGACTCATAAGCAAGCACCCTAATCCCAGTGCCGCACTGGGCGAAATCACGCACCCAACTTCACGCAGGCCGACGGCCCGCTTTCATTCACGCCGCATTCAAGCCGCACAACTTTTCACCGCCCACATCTCTCGGGTCACCCCGCGCGTGGGCCGATATAGTTGTACCGCAAGGAGTTGCTGTTCTCCGTTTTTCCGGAGCCTCTCCCCACGAGTTCCTCGACCGAACGGCAACGGTCGGACTTCACCCGCGCAGACTCCCAACGGACTCATGATTGTACAGCTTCCCATGCACTCTTGCAACCGAAAAATTTTGCCGCGTCTTTACGCCACCGAAGCCGGTCGGAACGGCGCAGCCTGATCGGTCAGTTCCCATGACAGGTGATTTATATAAAATAGCAGAACTGGCTCGGAATAAACGGTCCGAAACTTCTCGAACACCCGTTCCGCCCAACCTTCCGTCAAATAACTCTTGGCGTTCAGATCCTTGTTGAAGAACCCGCTCTCGTGCGGGACCCCCAGAAAGTCGAGCACCGCCACAATCATGTCCAGGTGTGATACTAACACAGTCTGGGCCAGGTCTTTGGCGAATTGCTCGTCATGCTCAGCCAGACGCGCCCAGAATCGGGGAATGTGCTTGTGCAGCGACTCCGTGTTGAGCTTGATCAGATGCGCGCTGGCCTTGAACGCGTCGTAGAGTTGGTAGGTCTTCAGCTTGCCGATCGAGATGCCTCGAATCAGTTCTCCGAAGCCAGGCTCCCCGAGCGCCAGGTAGACTTCCGAAATCTGCATTAAAGGTCAGGTTATCACATGCGGTAGAATGAATGCGTTTGGCCATCATGAACAACGTAATCATTCTGGGCGCGCAATGGGGCGATGAAGGCAAGGGGAAGGTCGTCGACCTTTTCTCCGAACGGTTCGACGTGGTAGCCCGCTACCAGGGCGGGCATAACGCCGGGCACACGGTGCGCATCGGCGAGCGCAAGTTCGTGCTGAAGCTGATCCCCAGCGGAATTCTGCGGCAGGGTAAGAAGGCCGTGATCGGCAACGGCCTGGTGGTCGATCCGGCCGCGCTGCTGGAAGAGATCCAAATGCTGGAATCCGCCGGCTTGGCGGTGGACGGCAACCTTTTCATCAGCAACCGCGCGCAGGTCCTGCTGCCTACTCATCGCCTGATGGAGAAGCTCGGCGAAGCCCGGCCCGGCCGGGTTTCCATCGGCACCACCTCGCGCGGCATCGGCCCCTGTTACGAAGACAAGATCGCGCGGCGCGGCATTCGCATCGGCGATCTGATGGATCGCGAAGTGTTCGAGCCGCTGTTCGACACGCTGGTGTCCGAGCACCAGGCCGCGGCGCGGGGTTTGGGTATTGACGACGACATCGATCCCGCCGCCATCCGCGCCGAATACGAAAGGCTGGCCGAGCGTATCCGCCCCATGGTTTGCGATACTGCCCGCCTGTTGAACGATGCCATCGCCGCCGGTCAAAGCGTGATGTTCGAAGGCGCGCAGGGCACCATGCTGGATATCGATCACGGCACCTATCCCTTCGTGACTTCTTCCAGCGCCTCGGCGGGCGGCGCCTCGACCGGCACCGGCGTGCCCCCCACGCGCATCCAAAGCGTCATCGGCGTCGCGAAGGCCTACATTACGCGCGTGGGCGGCGGGCCGTTTCCCACCGAAGCCCTGGATTCCAACGGCGACCAGATCCGCAAACGCGGCAGCGAATTCGGTTCGGTGACCGGACGCCCGCGCCGCTGCGGCTGGTATGACGCGCCGCTGATGCGCTATGCGGCCATGATCAATGGCTTCGACAGCCTGGTGGTGACCAAGCTCGACGTCCTCGATGAGATGGTGGAGATTCCGGTTTGCCTAGGCTACCGCTCGGGCGGGCAGGACGTGCGCGACATGCCCGCGACCGCCAAAGGCATGGCCGCGCTGGAACCCGTCTATGAGCGGCTGCCGGGCTGGCGGAGCTCCACCTTTGGGACCTCCTCGTATGGCGAACTGCCCGCGCGTGCGCGCGCCTACCTCGACTTCCTGGAACAAGTGAGCGGCGTGGAAGTAGGCTGCATCTCCACGGGGCCCGAGCGCAACCAGACCATCGTAAAACCCGGCTCGCACTTCGCCCGCATCTTCTGCTAATTGTGGGGCAGGCTCTTAGCCTGCGGCGGCCTCTTAGGCCGCCTTTGCATTGCCGAAGCCGGCAGAACCCGCTATTCGCCCGCCGTGCGAGACGCGCGGGACGCCCGGTTGGAAGCGCTGTGGGTAACTGCGGTCCGACGCTTGACTGGCGCTTTCGCGCGATGCGTGGCAGCCGCGTGCGCAGGCGCCGCCACGGTGGCCCGATACGCCACCGGAATCACCAACCGGTCGCCCGCCGCCGGCGATGCCTCCTTGAGTCCGTTGGCTGCCGCGATGCTACCTGGCGCCATGCCGTAGCGCCTGGCGATGGAGGCCAAAGTATCGCCGCTGGCCACCTTGTGCATGCGCCACGCAGCCCTGTGATCCGCGGGAATCAGTTGCAGCGACGCCGAGAGCGCGCTGCCCGTTCCCTTGGGCACGTGCAACACGTAGCCTGCCGGCGCCACGCCCTTCAGCAGCGCGGGATTCAGGTCCAGCAGTTCCGCCATCGGCGCGTCGGTCAGATCCGCCACCAGCCCCAGATGGGTCGTGGCATCCACTTCAATGGTGTCGTACTCGAGGGGCGCTTCCGGGACCACCCCTTCTAATCCGTATTCCGCCGCGTTCTTGGTCATGATGGTCATGGCCAGAATGATCGGCACATAGTTGGTGGTTTGCTCAGGTAAAGCATGGCGGCTCCGCAGTTCCCAGAAGTCCGCATATCCCGTACGTTCCACCGCGCGCGCGACGGCGTTGGGACCGCAATTGTAGGCGGCCATCGCCAGGTACCAATCGCCGAACATGTTGTACAGATCGTGCAGGTGCCGGGCGGACGCGCGCGTAGCCTTCTCCGGATCGAAGCGGTCGTCGGTATAGGCTGTGCGCATCAGTCCGTATTCCTGGCCGCGCCACGCCACGAACTGCCACATGCCGCCGGCGGCTTTGTTCGAGATGGCCCGCGGGAAAAATCCCGATTCGGCCTGCGCCAGGTGAATCAACTCCTGCGGAACACCCTCTTCCTGCAATATGCGCTGGATCAGCGGGCGATACCGCCCGGCCCGCTCCAGCCCGGCGATCAGAGTCCGCCGCCCGCGCCCGGAAAAATAATTGATGTACCCCAGGACAGCGTCGTTCTCCGAAAGCGGAAGCTGCGAGGCGGTCGCCTGCACCTGCTCCTTCACTTTATCCTTCAGCTTGGGATCCACCGGAAAGGTCATCTGCAGAATGTCTTCCAGCGGCGCCTTTTCAAAGCGGGCCGCGTCCACATCCGCGCCCGCGCCCAGCCTCCCCAAATCGTAGCGGTGCACCGCGTCCACCATCTCATCGAAGCGGGCTTCAAACGCCTGCCGGTCGGAGGGATTGTTTTCCGAAGCCTCCAGCATCAGGTCGACAGCTGTGTCGAATTCCCGACGCGCCTGTTGGACCTCGTTGGCCTGGTACGCCTTCTTGCCACGCAGGAAAGCTTGATCGGCGTGCAACATCAGCAGATCGGCTTCGGACGGCGCCACCGGCATTCTTTGCATCAGGATGGCAGATCCCGCATCGCTCAGATACGGATTCGGCGCCACCGCCGGAGGTTCCTCGATCGCCGACGCCGGTTGCGGTGTCGAGGGAAGGAAAGCTGTTTGGAACTTGGACTGCTGGTTGTAGCTGCAACCTGAGATGCCCAGGGTTAAGGAGGAGCCGAGAATATACAAAAATCGCTTCGTTCGATCGGTCACTAAAAACGATCCTTCGAACAGATTTAAACAGCCTTATGAAGCTGCCAGCGGAACTGTAGTCGAAATGAAACCTAAAATCTAGCGCATTGCCCAGCCCAGGTCAACTGGGTATACCGAAGGGGTAAGTGTGTCCGAACGACACGGACGTCTCCCTCTATTCTACTCCTCTTCTTCCTCTTCTCCCGTTTTGGCCGCTTTGGCCGCCGCGATAATCTTATCGGCCTGTAGTGCCGGCACGTAATCGTAATGATCGAACTCCATGGTAAACGAGCCGCGGCCCTGGGTCATGGACGTCAAATCATTTTGGTAGTTTAGCATTTCCGCCATGGGTGCCTGGGCGCGAATGAACTGGGTGTTACCTTTAGTATCCATGCCCGCGATGCGGCCGCGGCGGCTGTTCAGATCGCCCATCAGGTCGCCCGCGTACTCCACCGGCGCCTGAATCTCCACGTTCATAATGGGTTCGAGCAGCGCCGGTTTGGCTTCCTGCATAGCGTTCTTGAACGCCTTGCGCGCCGCCAGCTTGAACGCCAATTCCGACGAATCCACGTCATGGTACGAGCCGTCGTACAGGATCACGCGGAAATCCACCATCGGGAATCCGGCCAGGAACCCGCCCTCGGACGCTTCCAGGATGCCCTTTTCCACGGCTGGAATATAGTTTTTCGGAATCGAGCCGCCGAAAATCTCGTTGACGAACTCGAACTTGGCGCCGCGTGGCAGCGGTTCCATCTTGATCCAGCAGTCGCCGAACTGGCCGTGGCCGCCGGTCTGCTTCTTGTGCCGGCCCTGCACGTCGGCGCGTCCCCGTATCGTCTCGCGATAAGGAATCTTGGGCGCTTTCAGGATCACTTCCACGCCATACCGCTTCTTCAGCCGGCTGGCGACCACTTCCACGTGCTGCTGGCCGCTGCCGCCCAGCAGAAATTCCTTCGTCTGCGGATCACGATAAAAGCGCAGCGATTGGTCCTCTTCCAGGATGCGGTGCACCGCATTGCCCATGCGGTCCTCATCCTGCCGTGACTTCGCCTCGATGGCGAACGCGATGGATGGCTCCGGCAGCTGCACCGGCGGATACTTGTACCCCACGCCTTTGTCGGCAATGGTATCGCCCGTCAGCGTGTCCTTCAGCTTGGCGACCGCGCCAATGTCCCCCGCGTGGATTTCGGTCACCGGCGTGATGGTCTTGCCCGCCGGCACGCCGATATGCGCCAGCCGCTCCGCCGTGCCTTTCTGGTTGTATAGGTTGGCGTCGTTCTTCAGCACCCCCGAGTAAACCTTGAAAAAGGTGATGCGGCCCGCAAACGGATCGGCCGTGGTCTTAAACACGTAGGCCGAACAAGGGCCGGCATCGTTAATCTTGCAGGCTTTCTCCTCGCCGTTCATCTGTATCACGACCTCGCGCTCGGTAGGAGCGGGCATATCGTCCACGATGAAGTTGAGGATCAGGTCCGTGCCGATGTTGTGCAGCGCCGAGCAGCACAGCACCGGGAAAAGGCGCATCTCTTTCGTGCCGGACTGAACGCCGTCCAGAATATGTTCCGCGGGCAGCGTGCCCTTCTCGAAGAACTCTTCCATCAGCGCGTCGTTGCCCTCGGCCACCAGTTCCACCAGCGCCTCGTGCGCGGCTTGCGCGGCCTCCGCCAGGTCCGCCGGGATTTCGCCCTCCTTGCCCTTCCCGTCTCCATCCGGCGTGTAGGTGTAGGCTTTCATCCGAATCAGGTCGACCACCCCCTTAAACTCGCGCTCCGCCCCGATGGGGATCTGCACGGGTATGGCGGTGCGGCCGAACGTTTCCTGCACGCTGGCCAGGGCCCGCTCGAACGACGAGCGCTCCCGGTCGAGCTTGTTGATGACCACCGCCCGCGGCAGCTTGTAGCCGTCCGAATAGCTCCAGACTTTCTCCGTCTGCACCTCCACGCCGGCCACGCCGTCCACCACCACCAACGCCGCATCGGCCGCCACCAGCGCCCCGCGCGTGTCGTTAATAAAGATGTTGTAGCCGGGCGTGTCCAGGATGTTGATCTTGGCCTTCTTCCACTCCGCCATGGCGATCGCGGTCGAGATGCTCACCTTTCGCTGGACTTCTTCCTCGTCGAAGTCCGTGATGGTGTTGCCCTCATCCACCCGCAACAGCCTGCTGGTGGCCCCGGCGGTGAACAGCAACCCGGCGGTGAGCGTCGTCTTGCCGGAATCGCCGTGGCCCACCACACCGGCGTTCCGGATGTCCTTGCCTTCGTAGGTCTTCACAAAAGCTCCATTTTGAAACCGGATGGTAACACAGGGGAAAAGCACGCACGCGCTTCAGCCCTGTGGCGGGCGAGCGGCCGGTTCATGTCAACGAACGTTGACATTCCAAAATGTCTACGTTCGTTGACTTTGTTATAATGTCGTTGTACGCTGACATTCGAAAGAGGTTAGCCATGCGCATCCGCACCCCAGCCGACTTGGGCGCCCTCATCCGCGACCGCCGGACAAAGCTCCGCCTTGACCAGAAGTCGCTGGCGGCCAAGGCTGGGGTGAGCCGCCAGTGGATCGTTGCGGTCGAAGAGGGCAAACCCAGAGCTGAAATCGGCCTCGTCTTGCGCACCATTGAGGCGCTGGGCATCGTCCTAGCTGTGGACGAACCGGCAAAGGCGATCCGCCAGGCAGGGCCGCCTCCCATCGACATCGATTCGATCGTTGCCGCTGCGCGCGAAAAAAGAAAATGACCACGGAACTTACCGCGGTCCTTGACGGCCGGGAAGTGGGCCGCGTCACGCGCGATAAAAGGGCCAGGCTCTCCTTCACATATAACGAGGAATGGCGCGGCGCGGAGAACGCCTATCCTCTTTCGATTTCCATGCCCCTGGCACTGGCACAGCACGGGCACGCCCGAATCGATCCATTCCTCTGGGGCTTGCTCCCCGACAACCAGATGGTGCTGGACCACTGGGCGCGGAAATTTCACGTCTCGGCAAGGAACGCTTTCAGCCTGATTTCCGCCGTTGGGGAGGATTGCGCCGGCGCGATTCAGTTCGTGCGCCCCGAACGACTGGAACCTGTCCTTCGTGGAGCGCCTTCGGCAGTCGAATGGCTGAATCAAACCGGCATAGCACAACGCCTGCGAGCCTTGCGGGAGGACCACTCGGCGTGGCGCATTGCCCGCGACACGGGCCAGTTCAGCCTGGCCGGGGCCCAGCCGAAAACCGCTCTTCTGTTGGAGAACGGCAGGTGGGGCGTTCCGTCAGGGCGGGTTCCCACAACTCATATCCTCAAGCCCCCAACCGGCGAGTTCGCCGGCCACGCCGAGAACGAACATTTCTGCCTCGAGTTGGCACGCGCTTTGGGGCTTCCCGTGGCCGATTCCCGGATCATGCGTTTTCAGGATGAAATGGCCATCGTTGTCGAACGCTATGATCGCATCCGCACCGAAACCGGCCTCCGCCGTGTGCATCAGGAAGATATCTGCCAGGCGCTAGGTATTGCGCCGACAAGCAAGTACCAGAACGAAGGCGGACCCGGCATTCGCGACATCGTCCAACTCCTAAGGACGTATTCCACGAGCGCGGCCGAGGACGTTCGCACCTTCCTGGACTCCGTTGCCTACAACTGGCTGATCATGGGCACAGACGCACATGCCAAGAATTACGCCCTGCTCATCGGCGCCCAGGCCCGCGTTCGTCTCGCGCCTCTCTATGATTTAGCCAGTGCTTTCCCTTACTCCCAGATAGACGTTCAGCGGGCCAAGCTTTCCATGAAGCTCGGCGGTGAATATCGCTTCCGCAATATCCAGCTCCGCCATTGGCGACGCCAGGCCGATGAGTTGGGCATCCATCCCGACCAGCTCGTTCATCGTGTGGACGATCTGGCAAGCCAACTGGCGGACCACCTCCCCGGCGTTGAGCGCGGCATGACGGAAGAAGGACTCGCTAACCCGCGCATTCATCGCCTGGCCGCGAGGCTCGCCGCACGCGCGAAGGCTTGCCGGAAACTTATGCGCGGTTGACGGATTACGCCACCGGGCGCATTGACATATAATCCGCTAAGGAGATCCTTTCCACCATGTCTCAAGCCGCGTCTCAACCCAGCCCTCAGGCGAGTCCCGGATACTCCCGGAGGCAAATCATCGAAAAGACCGGCGCCGCGTTAGCCGCCGGCTTCACCATCGTGCGCCCGGAAGCCGTCCGCGGATCGCAGGCGAATTCCAAAATTACGGTCGGCCTCATCGGGGTAGGCGGACGCGGCCAGTACGACGCCACCATCTTCAACGCCGACCCCCGCGCCCGCGTCACCGCGCTGTGCGACCTGTTCGACGACCGCATCGAAATCGGCACGCAGAAAATCAAGATCGAAAAGCCGGTCGTCTATAAGGATTACGAGAAACTGCTCGCGGCCAGCGATCTCGACGCCGTCATTATCGCCACCCCGCCCTTCGAGCATCCGCGCATGCTGGCCGCCGCCATCGAGGCGCGCAAGCACGTCTACTGCGAAAAACCCATGGGCGTCGACCTCGCCGGCGTGAAGACCATCATCGCCGCCGCCCGCAAAGCCGATCCCAAAAAGAACGTCTCGGTCGGATTCCAGCAGCGCTACGGCCCGGTCTACCTGGAAGCCTACAAGCGCATCCAGGCAGGCCAGATCGGCGAACTGGTGAATGCCCGCGCCTTCTGGATCGGCGGCAACCCCTTCAAGCGCGCGCCGTACGACGATCCCAACATTGAGCACTTGCGCAACTGGTTCTGCTACCGGGATTATTCGGGCGATTTCATCGTGGAGCAGGATTGCCACAATTTCGACGTGCTGCACTGGTTCCTGGGCGCTCATCCCATTCGCGCCGTCGGCATGGCCGGCACGAAGGTGCGCACTTCGATGGAGATCCTCGACCACCTCACCCTTTCGTTCGAGTTTCCCAACGGTATGCACGTCAATTACGAAGCGAACCAGATCAGTCCGCCGGGATTCTCGCACGTGGGCGAAGAGTTCACCGGCACCAAAGGCGCGATCGAAACGTCGCGCGCCCGCATGGTGCACCACAAAGGCCCCAAGGATGCCGAGACGATTACATCCCCACGCGACATCACCAACGATGCGATTGAGGCTTTCCTGACGCGCATCCAGAACGGCGAGGCGGAGAACGTGGCCGAGCGATCCGCCATCAGCACTCTGTTCGCCATCCTCGGCCGCACCGCGCTCTACCAAAAGCGCGAAGCCGTCTGGAAAGACGAGTTCGGAGATGTCTGACATGCTGCGTCTCAGCCTGCTGCTATTGCTACCCGCGGCCGCGCTGCTCGCGCAGAATACCCCGTTGCGCGTGATCGCGTTCGGCGCGCATCCGGACGATTGCGACATCCGCGCCGCGGGAACTGCCGCCAGGTTCCGCGCGTTAGGGGCCGCGGTGAAGTTCGTTTCCGTGACCAATGGCGATGCCGGCCATCAGTCGATGGGTGGCGGCGCGCTGGCCAAGCGCCGCCGCGCGGAAGCGGAGGAGTCCGGACGGCGGCTGGGCATTACCTACGAGGTGCTCGACAACCATGACGGCGAGCTGCTGCCCACCATCGCCGTGCGCGAGCAGATTATCCGGCGCATCCGGCAGTGGAATGCGGATATCGTGCTCGCGCCGCGCCCCAACGACTACCACCCGGATCACCGCTATACGGGCGTGCTGGTGGAGGACGCCGCCTACATGGTGGTGGTTCCCAACATCTGTCCCGATACGCCGCCGCTGGCTAAGAATCCGGTGTTCCTGTATTACCAAGATCATTTCCAGAAACCGTCGCCGTTCCGCCCGGATGTAGCCATCAGTATCGACGACGTTTTCGACCTCAAGGTCTCCGCGCTCGACGCGCACGTTTCACAGGTCTACGAATGGCTGCCATGGGTGGATGGCAAACTCGATACCGTGCCCAAAGATCCCGTGGCGCGCAAGCGGTGGCTGGCCCAGAGCCGCGCCGGCGATATCACGCCGGCCGTGCGCCGCGCACTGGAGAAGTGGTACGGTCCGGAGCGCGCCGCGAAGATCGCCCACGCGGAGGCATTCGAGCTTTGCGAATACGGCCGCCAGCCCAGCGACGAGGACCTGCGCCGCCTTTTCCCCATGCTGGGCCACTGACTCCTGTCTCCTGACTCCTGTCTCCTGACTCCTCACTCCTGCCTTCTGCCTTCTGCACTCAGCAGCCGCCCGGCCGCGATGATCCCAACCATCAGCGCCAGTTCCACCCCATAGCGCAGCGCATCGGAAGGATGCAGCCACCGCCGCACAAACGCATCGCCGAGCATCATCTCTCCAGCCACCCGGCCCAGAATGGCCACTCCCAGGTACATGGTCAGAGGATATTTATCCATGATGAGCGCCAGAAACGTGCTTGAGGAAATGACCAGCGGGATGCTCAACGCCAGGCCGAACACGATCAACCAGATGTTGCCCTTGGACGCGCCCGCCACCGCCAGGATATTATCCGTCGACATGGTCAGATCGGCGACCACGATGGAACCGATGGCGCGCCATAACTCGCGCGGAGTGGCCGCCGCGCGCTCCTGCGCTTTCGCGTCTCTCAGGACCCTCACCGCGATCCAGACCACGAACGCTCCGCCGGCGAATTGCACGTATTCCACTTGCAGCAGCCGAGCGGCCAGGAATGTGACGCCGATCCGGATCAGCACCGCCAGCCACGCGCCCGCGATCAGTGCGATGCGCCGTTGCCGTTTGGGCAACGCGCGTACGGCCAGCGCGATAACCAAAGCATTATCGCCGGCCAAAAGCAGATCAATGACAATGATCGATAAGCAATCCAGGAGATAGTGGGAATAACCGGCAGCCAACCCTCACGGTAGCATGCGCGGTCCGGCGCGGCCTACTGAAGAACAGCGGGGGATCCCGTATCGAGCACGTCGAAGTGGAAGCGATCGGGAGGCAGCAGCGCCGGCGCCCCGGCGCCCATGCGGGCCCAGGCTTTATAGGCCGATCCGGCGATCGAGGAGTTCAGGCAGAACAGAAACTCGCTACTGCAGCAGTCGATGGGCGGAGGCTGCCGGAAAGTCAATCGCAAGCCCACCGCTGTCTCCAACGCTACGCCGGGAGTGGTCACTCGTTTATCCGCCAGCAGGATCACAAAGCTGCTGCGGTTGGCATGTGGCCATACATCGGGGTGCAGCAGATCGCGTAGCGCCGATTCCGACTGAAACGTGATTTCGCACTGCCGGATCCACTCCACAATGGATTCGCCCCATTGCCAATGCGCGATCAGGCCGCGATACTGCTCCGCCAGGGTCAGCGCCAGGTCCATCTTACGCCGTTCCAGCAGAGTCTCCTCGACATCCACCTCGGGTAGCATCTCCTCCGCCTCCAGAATGGCAGAGGCCAGATCCACCTGCGGCGCGCCGGAAGCCCTTCGCACCAGCAGCGGGGGAAGCTCGTGCATCTTGTTGCCCGGAATGTTGACGTACTCTCGGCCGGTCCTCATATTGGGAACCACCCTCTGTACTTATCGACGTAAAATAGCGGACTCTGTTCCATCTTGTACCACATATAAGTGAACGATGCCCCAAGATAATTACAATCGGCTACATTAACAACCGTTATGGACCGATTGGAGGGCGGGCAATTCTGCCCGCAGCCGGCTTTCAGCCGGCTCCTGGAGTTTGGACATTTTTTGTGGGGCGGGCTCTCAGCCTGCGGCGGCCTCTCAGGCCGCCAGGCGAGCATAGCTCGCCCGCAGCCGGCTCTCAGCCGCCATCCACTGTCTGCTACCATGCGCCTTCATGCCGGAATACTCCATCGGGCTGGATCTCGGCGGCACCAACCTGCGGGCGGCGGCCATTGACCGCGCCGGCCACGTCCTCGACCGGCGGGCCGCTGCCACCAATCCCGATGCCGGGCGCGAAGCCATGCTGGGCCATATGGTGAACGCCATCGCGGAATTGCGCGACTCCTGCGGCGCCGACGGTTTGGCGGGCATCGGCATCGGCGTTCCAGGATTTATCCGGCTGAAGGAAGGTATCATCCGCAACTCGAATAACCTCGCCTGCCTGGAAGACTTCCCCATCCGTGCCGAGATCGAACGCCGCCTCGGAGCGCACGTCATTCTGGAGAACGACGCCAACGCCGCCGCGCTCGGAGAAAAGTGGATGGGCGCCGGCCGCGACGTCGACGATCTGGTCCTGCTGACGCTCGGCACGGGCATCGGCGGGGGCATTATTTCCGGGGGGAGGGTGCTGCAAGGATATCTCGGCATGGCGGGAGAATTGGGCCACACCACAGTGGTTCCCGACGGCAATCCCTGCGGTTGCGGGAACCAGGGCTGCCTGGAGAAGCACGCTTCCGCCACCGCCATCGCCGCCATGGCCAGCATGTTGAAGCTGGGTGAGGGACTCAGCGCGCGCGAAGTGTACGACCTGGCCTTGGGCGGCAATGAGAAAGCCGGCCGCATCTTCGTGACCATGGGGCAGGCCTTGGGCGTGGCGCTCGCCACCCTGGTGAATACGTTCAACTTCCCGCTCTATCTGCTAAGCGGAGGCGTGCTGGCAGCATGGGATCTGTTTGCGCCGCCCATGTTGGAGGAGGTGCGGCGGCGCTCGTTCACCTTCCGCACCACCGACACGAGAATCGAGAAGGCCACCTTGGGCAACGAAGCCGGACTGTTCGGCGCCGCCTGCCTGCCGTGGGTAGAATAATAAGGACGCGCTTGGAGGGCGGGCAATCTTGCCCGCGGACCGGCGTCCTCGCCGGTCCACCGGCCGCAGGCCGGCAGGCTTTGACGTGCCTTCAACGGTGGTCGCAAGGAGTAAATCATGTGGATGGGAATTGACGTAGGCACCGGCGGCACGCGCGCGCTCCTGGTAGACGCGCAGGGCCGCGTCGCGGCGGGCTTCACGGCCGCGCACGAAGATATCCGGATGGAGCGCCCCCTATGGGCCGAGCAGCGCCCCGAGAACTGGTGGGACGCCGCCCGCGTAGCCATTCGCGGCGCGCTGGCCGAAGCCGGCGTCTCCGGTGCCCAGGTGCGCGGTATCGGCCTTTCCGGACAGATGCACGGCCTCGTGATCCTGGACCAGGCGAACGCCGTGATCCGCCCGGCGCTCATCTGGTGCGATCAACGCAGCCAGCCGCAAGTGGATGCCATCAACGAAACCGTCGGCCGCGACAATGTCCTGAAATATACCGCCAATCCCGTGCTAACCGGCTTCACCCTGCCCAAACTGCTCTGGGTGCGGGATAACGAACCGCGCAATTTCGAACGCGTCCGCCACCTGCTGCTGCCCAAGGACTACCTGCGCTTCCAACTCACCGGCGAGTACGCCACCGAAGTTTCAGACGCTTCCGGTACGTCGCTATTCGACGTGGTGGCGCGGCGCTGGTCGTGCGACATGATGGATGCGCTGGGCCTCGACCGCGCCATCCTGCCCACCTGCCACGAATCGAGCGACGTGACCGGCCGCATCACGCGCGCGGCGGCCGAGGCTACCGGGCTGGCCGAGGGAACGCCCGTAGTCGGCGGCGGCGGCGATCAGGCTTCGAGCGCGGTCGGCAATGGCATCGTCGAACCCGGCATCGTCTCCTGCACGCTGGGCACTTCGGGCGTAGTCTTCGCCCATATGGAGAAGGTGGCTTACGATCCAGCCGGCCGCGTCCACACCTTCTGCCATGCGGTGCGCGACAAGTGGCATGTGATGGGAGTCACTCAGGGTGCTGGCCTGAGCCTGCAATGGTTCCGCAACCAGCTCGCGCCCGGCGCGGATTACGATGCGCTAACCGCCGAAGCCTCCGCCGCACCCGCCGGCGCGCAAGGCCTCTTCTGGCTGCCTTACCTGATGGGCGAGCGCACCCCCCACCTGGACGCCACCGCCCGCGGCGGATGGATCGGCCTCACCGCCAAGCACCAGCGCGCCGACCTGATCCGCGCGGTCCTCGAAGGCGTATCCTACAGCCAGCGCGATTGCCTGGATATCATCGAAGAGCTCGGCGTCGCGGTCGCGTCGGTGCGCGCTTCCGGAGGCGGCGCCCGCAGTCCCTTCTGGCGCCAGTTGCTCGCGGACATACTCGATAAGAAGGTAGTGACTCTGGAAACGCAGGAGGGTTCGGCCTACGGCGCGGCGCTGCTGGCGCTGGCCGGCGCCGGCGAGTACGGCTCGGTTCCGGAAGTCTGCCGCGCCACTATCCGCGAAGTGGATTCGCTCGCGCCGCGCCCGGCCGAGGCCGCGTTTCATGCCAAGGCGCACCGGGTATATCGCGCGCTGTATCCCGCGCTCAAACCGGCGTTCGCCGAAATCGCAAGACTGGATTCGCGGTAGGATGTGGGGCAGGCTCTCAGCCTGCCCTTCTGCCTTAAAATAGACGATTCGTTCCATGCTCTTTACCCCACATTCGATCATCGAAGCCCGGCAGGACCTGTTCGCCCAGATGGAGGCCGGAGAGCTCACCCGCGAAGAGGCCTTTCGGCGGGCCCTGGAACTCGATCCGTTCGACGCCGTCTCGCTCACCGTCATCGGCGAAGAGCGGTTCAGCGCGGGCGATCTCGCCGGGACCGCGGAGTATTCTTGGCGCGCCGCCGCCGCCGATCCCTACCGCTACGAACCCTGGTTCAAGCTGCATAGCTCCCTTACCGGCGAAAGTGAGGAGTTCCGCGGCGGCATCCTGGAGTTGGCAGCTCTTAAGACGCTGCGTAATCCCGACGGTGTTGAGCACTTCAAGGAGGTCTTCAAGGGTAAGCCGCTAGCCGGGGATTTCGCCGATGGTGAGGAATTCCTCGAAGCCACGGCCGATATCTTCCACGAGAAACGCGCAGACGAGCCGGAAGATGTCAGCGAGCGGCTGCGGCCCTATCGGCTGGTCGATGACCTGTTGGAGACGGCCGAGGACGGGTTGACCAGGGAACTGGTGGATGAGATTCTGAAGGATGGCGCGCGCTGCGGTCCTCTGCTGGTGGGCGTGCTGCGCGCCATGGCTACCAACTCCTTGCCTGAAGCCAGCCCCGCGCCTGTCGTGTGCAGCCTGGCGCTGCTCGGCGAGATCGGTGACCCTGCCGTATTGCCGGAACTGCTTGAATGTTACGCGATCGACGATGAACTGATTGAAGCGGCCGCTAACTGGGCAGTCCAGCGCATTGCATCGCGGCGTCCGGTGGAGTCTTTCGAAGCGTTTCACAAGTTGGCGCCCACCGCCGATGCCGATGGACGATGCAACCTGGCCATCGCCGCCAACTATCTTCCCGATTTATCAGGGAAGCGGGATTTCCTGTTGAGCCTTCTGGACGGTCTTGCCGGTTTTCCGAAATCCGATCGCCCCGAACTGTTCGCCAGCGTGGCGATGGCGCTGGCGCATTCGGAGGGAGCCAAAGGCCGTGAGCTGGCCTGGTCGTTGCTCAGCCGCCATGCGAAGGATCTGCCCAAACGCATGCGCGCGGAATTGCAGGAAATCTTCAAGCTTCAGCAGGAGATGGATCAAATTGCCCCTGACGCGAAACCTCCCGAGGAGACGGTTTACGATCTCTGCGACCAGCCGTGGGACGAAGACGAGGGCGAAGACGATGAGGACGATTCCGAGGACGGCTTCACTCCCGAACCCGTCCGCCGTAGCGTGACCCCCGGCCGCAACGATCCGTGCTGGTGCGGCAGCGGCAAGAAATACAAGAAGTGCCATTTGGAGTCCGACGAGAACTCGCGGACCGTGGCCCCACCGCACGACGCTCCCAGCGAAATGGCGCCTCGCGACGCGAACGCCGAGGAATCCAGCCTTCGCCGCCGCTTGATCGAGTTCGCGACCACCGTAGTGCGCAAGCGCGAGTTGGAAGAGTCGCTCCAGGAGTTCGTCGGATCGGAGCCTCCCGCCGGCGCCGACGATGAGACGCTCTCCATGGAGAGCGTGGACTGGCTGATTCACGATTGCGTGCCGCCGCGTCTGGGGCATCCCATCATCCAGGAATTTCTGAAGCGCAGTCCGGGCGGCCTTACCATGCGCCAGCGCAAGATCCTGGAGGCCTGGACCCGCGCCCGCTGTAGCATCTTCGAAGTGCAGGAGGTGCGCCGGGGATCGGGCGTCCGGTTGAAGGATCTGCTGGTCGGCGGCGAGCGCTTCGTCGATGACGTGAACACATCGAAACGGGCCGCGCTGTGGGATTGCTATCTCGCGCGGGTGGAGGAGTTCGAGGGCCGCCACGTTTTTACCGCCACGGTTCTGACCATTCCGCAGCCCTTGGTTGCGCCACTCAAGGAGTGGGCCATCGGCGCACGCGAGCTCAGCGGATTGAGCTGGGACGATTTTCTGCACGCCCACAGCCATCACATGCGGCAGGAGGTCTCACGGCTCATCAACCGAAGTGCGGAATCCACGCGGGTGGTTAGCTTCGAAGGCGATGAACTGGTCTTCAGCCGGGCGCGTTATGCGGCCCTGGACGAGGATGCCGTCCGCCAGGCGCTCGCGCAATCCAAAGCCTTTCACCCCGAGGAGGACCCCGGCGAGTACGGTTGGCTCGACGAGACTGCGGACGCTACGGGAGCGCGGCGCGCGTTCGGCCACGTTCATCTTGGCGGCGGCGAACTCAAGCTCGAATGCCCCACGCGTCAACGGTTCGAGCGCGGCAAGGCGCTGCTGGAGTTCCTTGCCGGCGACCACCTGCGTCACCTGGACGACGACTTCACCAGTTGGCAATCCGCCCTGCGCGAGCGGGAGCCTTCGCCAGCCGCGCCAAAAGCTTCCACTCTGCCGCCGGAAGTGGAACGGGAACCGGTTGGGGAGTTCCTCGACCAGCACTACAGTTCGTGGCCCGATACGCCCCTGCCCGCGTTGGACGGCCAGACCCCCCGCGAAGCCGTAGCCACCGCCGAAGGCCGCGAGCGCGTCGTGGACTTGTTAAAGTCGTTCGAAAACGGCGCAGAACGCAGGCGCAGCGAGGGTCTCGCCTGGTTCGACGTATCGAAGCTGAAGGCCGCGCTGGGAGTCGATTTTTGACCATCGCTTTGACGGTCGATTTGAATTGCGACATGGGCGAACTGCCGGATGCCGCGCTGGAAGAGGCGTTGATGGCCCACATCACCTCGGCCAACGTGGCTTGCGGCGGCCACGCGGGCGATGCGGCCAGCATGCGGTGCACCGTGGAAATGGCGCGGCGGCATGGCGTGGCGGTGGGCGCGCACCCCGGCTATCCGGATCGCGCCAACTTCGGACGCGTGGAAATGGCGCTTTCCGCGGAACAGATCGCGCAAACGGTGTGCGAGCAGATCGGCGCGCTGGCCGCCATCGCGGGCGAGTTGGCGCATGTGAAGCCGCACGGCGCGCTATACAACGTCGCGGCGAAGAATCCGGAAGTGGCGCGCGCCATCGGCGAGGGAGTCGCCCGATTCGGGCAGGAACTGGTGCTGGTAGGGCTGGCCGGCTCCGCGATGCTTGACGTCTGGCGCGCAATGGGTTTCCGCACCGCGGCCGAAGGATTCGCCGATCGCCGCTACGAACTGGATGGCAGCCTGCGATCTCGCAAATTCGCCGATGCGCTAATTACCGAACCTGCCGCCGCCGCCGCGCAGGCGTTGCGGCTAGTGAGCGAAGGGCGTGTGCAGACAATTTGCGTCCACAGCGACACGCCCGGGGCTGTGGGCATTTTAGCGGCGGTGCAGGAGGCGGTCCAGGCGGCGCGAGCCTGCTGAAAAAGGGATCGTTCATCTTGGCGCACTTGGCTGTACCCCTTTGCGCCTTTGCGTGAAATCTGAAGAACGTGGGAGGGAGATTTCGAGCGTGGCAAAACTTGTCTACGGATTGAGCCAGTCCCTGGATGGCTACGTCGACCACATGCAGCTTGGGCCGCCTGCACCCGCGGCCTTCCGTCACTTCATCGGACTGATGCGCGGCGCGACGGGCCTCATTTACGGTCGCCGCATGTACGAGATCATGCGTTATTGGGACGAAGATCTTCCTGATTGGGACGCGGAGGATCGCGAGTTCGCGGTAGCGTGGCGGAGCCAGCCGAAATGGGTCGTGTCGCGTTCCCTCAAGTCAGTTGGCCCCAACTCGACGCTTGTCGCGGATGGCTTCGAGAAGGTGATACTCGGGCTGAAGGCTGAGCTGGCTGGCGAGATTCACGTTGGCGGACCAGTCCTGGCGCAAAGCCTGACCGAGGCCGGTCTTATCGATGAGTATCAACTCTACCTCCGCCCCGTCGTGCTTGGTGGCGGCCAGCCATTCTTCGCCGGCCCCCGGCCGCCGCTCCACCTGGTAGCCAGCGATTTAATCGCCGATGACTTGATTCGGTTGACGTACGTCCCTGCTTGATCGCGCGATTCCGAAATCCGTGAGTCACAGCCCGGCGATCCCCCACATCTCCCTGAAAACAAACAAAACTGCCTCCCATATCCCCGTTCCCCCGCATCCGCCCATGCTACGCTCATCGTCGAATATGGAACACTCGACCGATACACCTCCCCTCACCAGCATCCAGCAATGCGTCGTCGACGCCCTGGCCGCCGGTTCCACCCTAACCAACGCCGCCGAGACCTACGGCGTCCACCGCGTCACCGTCTACCGCTGGATGAAGTCATCCAAGCCCTTCGCCGAGGCCCTTCACCGCGCCCGCGCCGAATTCGTCCTCGCCCGCCGTGACGATCTCCACCACCTCAGCAACCGCGCTCTGGAAACCCTCCTCGCCATCCTCGACAATCCCGAGTCGTCCCCTGCGGTCCTGCTGCGCGCGGCCATGTTCATTTTGCAACGTCCGCAACTGCCCAAGACCGGCTGGTCGATGCCCGAGCCGGCCCCCGATCCCGATGGCGAAAAGCTGCTCGATTCGGCCATCATCGAAAAGGACTACGACAGCCTGCCCGGCCTCCACGGCATCCATAGGTATCCCGACCCCTATCCCGACGAGTCCGCCCCAACTCCCGCCGACTCAGCCACTTCTGAACCTCCGCCCAGCCCCGCCGCAACCGAATGCAACACGATGCAACACGATTCCGGGAATTCCGACGACGTTGCACCCGCTCCCGCCCGCCCGCCGGGTCTGCACTCCTGCCCCGTGCCCGCAGACGTCCTCAATCAAGGCCCGCAACGAGCATCAGACTTACCTTGATTTGCTTGATATGGTGAAAGGCATCACGACCGAGCCCATACCGAGGCGAAGAAAGGACGAAAGCCTGGCCCCAGCCGAGCCATAGACCTCAATTCTTGTGCCAGTGCATGTCCCAGCCGAGATAGCGCGACCCGGCCTCGTAGACCATCCCCGCCACGGTCGAAAAATTCGCGGCCACGTGGTGCTCGAAGCCGTTCAGGCAGATGTAGCGCAACAAGTCTTGTAATCGCTCGATGCGCACCACGCCCGCGCCGCCGAATGTGTCCAGCGGATCGTTGGTGAACTCGCCTTCGCCGACATAAGAACGGAGCTTTCCGGCGCGGTCGTCGGTCGACACGCGACAGAAGCTCATGGGCCCAGCCTTCACCCTGCCCACACAGGTGCCGAAGGTGTTCAACTTGCCCACCGTGCCCGCGATGATCTCCTGGTAGTCCATGCGCACATCCGCAAAGAAATGTTTGGGCAGGTTGCTGCAATGGAAGCACACGGCCTTATCGGGATCTTCGCCGTAGTTGTTGTTCCAGTCCAGCAGCGCGCTGGGCGTGCCGGAGGCCATTTGCAGGGCGTACATCCCGACCACGCCGCAGATATCCACTTCGCAGGCGCTGGGCAACAGATCGTTGCTCATCATGCTCATCACGGTGCAAGGGACCACGCCGAAGTACTCTTCAATGGCGGTCCAGCATTGCACGGCGCTCATCACCACGTCGGTTTCCTTCATCCAGCCGTCGACCACGGCGCCGAGTTTGGCCATCTTGATCAGCGATTCGTCCGGGATTCCGCTAGTCGAAACATAGCTCTTGATGGCGGCCAGCTTGGCTTGCGCCGCATCGTCGTGGTCCTTCATGCGGTGAATGCGGCCGAGAATCTCGGTCAGGTCCACGGTTTCGATGGAGATGCCATGCTGCTCTAATATTTTCTCGCTGTAGCGCACCGTGTTGAAAGCCGCCGGACGCGCGCCCAGGGCGCCGATGCGGACTCGGCGCAGGCCCTTCACCACGCGGCAGACGCCCGCGAACCACTCCAGGTCCTTGCGGAAGATATCGGAATCCGGCGCTTCCGTGTGCTGCGAAGTGATGGAGTAGGGGATGCCGTACTGCGTGAGGTTGTTGCAGGCCGACATCTTGCCGCAGAAGCTGTCGCGCCGGAACTTGATGGACATTTTCGACGCGGAATCCGGCGTGGCCTGCACCAGCACCGGGACGTTCAGATCCGCCAACCGCAGCGTATCGGCGATGGCGCGCTCCTCGCCGAAATTCGGCAGGGTGACGATCACGCCGTCGATGCGATCGCGGTTGGCGCGAAACAGATCCGCGCACTTGCGCGATTCCCCGCGCGTTTCGACCGCGCCATACTTGCTCTCGGTGGGGCTGAGCACCAGCGGCTCAATTCCCGCCCCGGTGAGCGCCTTGATGATCTCCTCCCGCCCTTCTTTGGCGAGATGGTCGGGAAAGAATCCTCTGTTCCCAACGATAACTCCCATGGTCATTGGTCTTGTCACGAGAATAATCTAGCACGCCGCCAAGCGCTCCCAACGCCGGCCGTAATAGTGAAGCGACACGAGATAGGCAAGCCCGGCGATCACCAACACAATCAATCCCCGCTGGTGTTCCAGAAACCCCAGCGCCATTCCGCCTACCGCCTGCAGCGCGCCCACCGGCAAGAGGCGGCCGCCAGTGAATCGCCAGCGCTGTTGCGGCAAATGCAAGAGCACCGAAGAATGATGGCCGAGGGCCAGTGCCGCCAATCCGAAAGTCATTCCCGGGCCGGGGTCGAGCGGCAGCAACAGCACGAAAAGGATGGCCAGAAAGGCGATGTCTTTGGCCAGCAGAATCTCCCAACCGCCCAGCGGGAGCAGGCGATAGCGCGTCATGCCGGAGCCGGAAGCAAGCTCCAGGCCGAACAGGGATTGCGCGTAGGTGCTCATGGTCAACGCCACCACGAGGCCGAGCATGGCAAACGCGCCCGGATCGGGATGGTCGCCGAAGAGGCGATACAGGCCTCCACCAACGCTAAATAGCAGCGCGGCATACGGGTCCAACAGGCTGAGCATCTCGCGCATATTCTTGCGCACCAGCCCACCCAGCCGTCCGGGGAATTGCGGCATGGAACGCAACGGGCTCCAGTGCGGCGCCACGGCCTGCATGCCGACGGCCAGCGCGCAGAACGCGAGCGCCATCAGCGGCCGCGCGGTCTTCACCAGAATCAGGATACCGATCCATGCCACCGGACTGAGCGCCAGGCTGGCGAGCCGCAGTCCCAATCGCTGGCCTGCGCTGAGCGGCCATAACGCCAGCCGCGCCGGAGGGATCTTGCCCAGCGGATCGGAGGAAAGCGGAAACAGCAACAGAAAGCCCAGCATGATAAGGAATGGATATGCGCTTTTGGGCGGCTGCCCGGAGTTCAGCGCACCGTATATCAGCAACGCGACAAACAGGAAGAGGTTGTTGACCTTGATCGACGCGAGCGTGCCCAGGTCGCGCCCCAGCGCGCGCCGCAGCGCTTTGAGGATGGCGAGGAGCGCCTGCATCAACCTCTCTCCCAGCTCCGCCCGTAATAATACACCGACGCCAGATAGACCATCGCGGCCAAGACCAGCACGGGAAATCCGCGCTGGTGCTCTAAGAATCCGGTCGCCATCCCAATCGCGGTCTGCAGCGCGCCGAACGGCAATTGACCGCCCGCGAAACGCCATCGCTGCTGCGGCAGCCCCAGCAGCACGGAGGAATGATGGCCGAAGGCCAGCGCCACGAGTCCGAATGTCAGGCCGGGCCAGGGATCGAGCGGCAACAGCAGCACGAAGAGAATCGCCAGGAACGCCATATCCTTCGCCAACAGAATCTCCCAACCGCTTACCGGCAGCAGGTGGTAGCGCGTGAGCCCGGAATCGAGATCCAGGCCGAACAGAGACTGCGCGCAAGTGCTCATGGCCAATGCCACCAACAGGCCGATGATCGTGGAGGCCGCCGGATCAGGGTGCGCGGCAAAAATCCGGTACGCGGCGCCGCCGATGCTCAACAGCGCGGCAGCATAGGGGTCCAGCAGGCTGAGGTACTCGCGCGCGTTCTTCCGCACCAGCCCGCCCAGCCGTCCGGGAAACTGAGGCAGGTCGCGCAACAGATCCCAATGGCGATCGCGTTTCGCCATGCGCCGTGCCAGAGCCAGCGCGCACTGCATGCCCACCGCCAGCCCGCAAAAAGCGAGCGCCGTTCCGAAGCGTCTGGTCTTCAACAGAATCACGGCGGCGATCCAGGCGATCGGGCTGAGCGCCAGGCTGGCGAGCCGCAGACCGAATCGCTGCCACCTGGAGAGAGGCCAAAGCGCCAGCCGCGTGGCGGGAATCTTTCCCAGCGGATCGGACGAAAGGGGAAACAGCAACAGGAGGCCAAACAGCACGAAGAGCGCCATCGCACTCGGACCCAGTAACACCAGAAACAGCAGGTTATTGGCCCTGAACGAACTCGCCAGGTCGCGCCCCACGGCGCGCCGCAGCGCTGTCAGGATTGCGCGGAGCGCAGCCACGGCAGGTCCTCCTGTAGCGGCGTCTCGACCAGGTCGAAGTACAACTCTTCGAGCGGCCGCTCCAGCTCCGCTGCCGCGCAATGCAGCACGATGCGGCCGTCGCGAATCATCATGACGTTGGTGGCCAACTGCGGGATCATCGCCAGGGCATGCGACGTCAGGAACACGGCGATGCCGCGCCCGGAGACGGAAATCAGCAGATCCCGAATCGTAACGGATGACGACGGATCGATGCTCTCAAAAGGTTCGTCGAGCAACAGCACGCGCGGATTGTGCAGCAGCGCCATGGCCAGCGCGGTCTTCTTGCGCATCCCCTGCGAACATTGGTCGAGATAGGTGTAGCGCCCTTGTTCCAGGCCCAGAATTCGCAGCAGCGCGCCGGCCCTTTCCTTCGTTTCCTGGCGGCTGAGCCCATACACCGGACCGCACAGTTCCAGGTGCTCTTCGATGGTGAGGGCGTCGAATACGCCCAGGTCTTCCGGCAGCACGCCGATCATGCGCTTCACGCGCAGCGGCTCTTTGGCGACGTCGCAGCCGGCGATCAGCACCTCGCCGCGATCGGGCGCCAGCAGGCCGGTCAGGATCTTGAGCAGCGTGGATTTGCCCGCGCCATTCGGCCCCAGCAGCGCGCAGATGCCGCCGGGCAAGTCGAAGGAGATGTTATCGAGAGCGACGAATTCCCCAAATCGCTTGCTGACATCGCGGCAATGAAGCATATTCTGCCGATTATCGCAGGTCCGTGGTGGGGCAGCGCCTTTTTGGGGCAGGCTCTCAGGCCGCCTGCGCCGGGCCCCTAATTGCCGGATCTCCTCGAACACCGTTTCTCCATCCAGCAATTCGCCGCGGTCTGCCTGCTCCACACCTCGCCGGATCTTAGCGCGGAGATCCTTCAGGGCGGTCGCGCGCGCCAACTCGCGCTCCTCAAGCAAGCGCAGTCCTTCGCGGACCACCTCGCTGGCAGTCTGATATCGGCCGGAGGCCACGCGGGACTGGACAAACTGTTCCAACTCCGGGGTGAGCGAGACGTTCAGGCCAGCGCCGCCCGTCCGCCTGCGGGACGCCCGGTTCCGGAAGTGGACACACCACGCCGCCACGTGCGCTTCTTTGCCTATACTTGAGCTCTGCTTAGCCATGGCGCTTCACATGCTCAAGCGAACCCATGGACCGTCTGATACTGGACCTTCGCCTCGCCGTCCGACGGCTCCGGCAGAATCCGACTTTCTCGGCTGTCGCCATCTTGACCCTGGCACTTGGCATTGGCGCTAACACCGCCATTTTCAGCATTATTAACGCGGTGCTGCTGCGTCCCCTCCCAGTCGCGCGCGCCTCGGAAATCGTTTCTCTCAACGAGACGCTGGGCGGCGAAACAGTCCCCACGCTCTCGTTTCCCAACTACCGGGACCTGCGTGACCGGAACACCGTGTTGTCGGGATTGATGGCCTACCGTTTCCTGCCCGCGAGCCTGGGCCTGCCCGGCAACAATCAGCGGGTATGGGGTTATCTGGTCACGGGTAACTACTTCGACGTGCTGGGTGTGAACGCGGCGCGCGGGCGGGTCCTCCGGCAGGATGACGATCTGCGGCCGGGTGGTCATCCGGTGGCCGTGCTTACCTGGCCTTGCTGGCAGAAACGCTTCGGCGGCGACCCTGCCGTGGTAGGCCGCACCGTGAAATTCAACGGTATGGATTTCACCATCCTGGGCGTGACGCCGCCAGGTTTCTTCGGCACCGAGCTTTACTTCGCACCCGATGTTTTCTTTCCCATGATAATGCAGAAACAGCTCGAAGGTGGCAGCGGATATCTGGACAACCGCGACGCCGGCAATACCTTCGTCGCGGGCCGCCTGAAACCGGGAGTGAGCATGGCGCGCGCCGAAGCCGGCCTGAACAGCATCGCACGGGGCCTCGCGCAGCAGTATCCCAAACAAGACGACGGCATGAAGATCGTGCTGACACCGCCCGGCCTGGCTGGAAACTACATTCGCGGCGCCGTGATCGGATTCGCGGCGGCGCTGTTCGGCGTCTCCTGCCTGGTGCTGCTGGTGGCCTGCACCAACCTGGCGAGCATGCTGATGGCGCGCGCGGCCGACCGCCGCAAGGAGATTGCACTGCGCCTGGCCGTAGGCGCCGCGCGCGGTTCGCTGGTGCGGCAGCTATTGACCGAGAACCTGGTCATCGCCCTGCTTGGCGGAGCCGGCGGCGCGCTGCTGGCGCTCTGGATCACCGATGCGCTGGCCGGATGGCGGCCGCCCACCGACATTCCCCTGGTAATTAGCGCGTCGCCGGATGGGCGCGTATTTCTTTTCGCGCTGCTGATTTCCGTGCTGACCACACTGCTGTTTGGACTCCTGCCCGCTCTCCAGGCCACGCGCACGAATCTGGTGAGCGCGCTGAAGAACGAAGCCATCTCCGACAGACTGCGCCACTGGCAGCTTCGCGACTATATGGTGGCGGCGCAAGTGGGGCTATCCGCTTTGCTGCTGGTGTGCTCCGTGCTGGTGGTGCGCAGCCTGCAACGCGCACTGGAAGCGCCCATCGGCTACAACCCGAAGGGCGCGGTGACGGCTTCTTTCGACCTCAACATCCAGGGATACAGCGAGGCACGCGGCCGGGAGTTCCAACGGCGGCTGCTGGAAAAAACCCGCGCCATTCCCGGTATCGAGTCGGCGGCGACCATCGACTGGCTGCCTCTGACCTTGAATAGTTCCTCCGACGCGGTGTACATCGAAGGCGATCCCATCCCGAAAGCCGCCGACGCGCCCGTCGCCTATAGCTTCTCGGTCAGTACTGATTACTTCCGGACCATGCAGACCAAACTTCTCAGGGGACGCGAATTCGATGCCCGGGACAAGCCGGACGGGACGCGCGTGGCAGTGGTCAACAAAGCGTTTGCCGATCGGTTGATGCACGGTCGAGACCCCCTAGGCAAACGGTTCCGCACCAGCCCGGACGGCAAGCCGATTCAGATCGTCGGGGTGGCGGAAGACGGTAAGTATTTCTCGTTGTCGGAATCGCGGAAGGCCGCCTGGTGGGGCCCGGCGGAGATCTGGTACACTTCCAACGCAGCGCTGGTGGCTCGCACGAAATTGAACGCCCCACAGGCACTTCGCCTGATCCAGGACGCCGCGAAAGACCTGGATCCGTCACTGCCGCTATACTCCGCCGGAACGTTGGTCCAGCGTCTGGATCTGCCGTTGTTTCCGGCGCGCATGGCCGCATCGGCGCTGGGCGCGTTCGGCGTGCTGGCGCTGATCCTGGCGGGCACCGGCATCTACGGCGTGATGGCTTACGCCATATCTCGCCGCACGCGCGAGATCGGCATCCGTATGGCGATCGGCGCCAGCCGGGGCCAAGTGCTGGCCATTGTCGGGCGCCGCGCACTGTGGCTGATTGGTTCGGGGACCATAGCCGGACTCGCCGTGGCGTTGGCGGCCGGCCGGCTTCTCGAAAAGATACTCTACGGCGTCGAGCCGACCGATCCGCTGACCCTGGCGATCGTGCTGGTGCTGCTGCTGTCCATCGCCGCGCTGGCCTGCTGGATTCCCGCGCGGCGGGCGATACGGATCAATCCGGTCACCGCGCTCCGGCAGGAGTGAGCAGGCCACGATGCGCGCGGTCTGCTATACCATATGGGAATGCGCTCCGTCTCCCGCCGCTCGTTTCTGACTGCCGCCGCCATGTCTACGGCCGCTTCCCTCCGCGCCCGCGCCCTCTCGACCGTCGGCGTGCAGCTTTATACCGTGCGCACTATTTTGCCCAAGAAACCGCTCGAAACCTTGCGCGCCATCGAGCAGATCGGCTATCGCGAAGTGGAATGCACGGCGGATGGCCTGGACGCCATCTGGCCCAGCCTGAAGCAGACTTCGCTGAAGGCCGTTAGCGTACACCTCAACCCGCAGTTCTTTATCCACCAGCCGGAGAAGCTGCCGGCCGCGCTCGAAGACGCCAGGCAGCGCGGCTTCGAATACGTGGTCTGCCCGTGGATCGACCCGCGGGACCGCGGCGGCGTCGAAATGATTCGCAAACTGGGCGACACCCTGAACCGCGCCGGCGAACTGTCGCGCAAAGCCGGCATGCGCCTCTGCTATCACAATCACGCATTCGAATACCAACCCACACCGGATGGCAGATTGCTCGACGTGCTGATGAAAAGCACCGACCCGAAGCTGGTCTCTCTTGAACTCGACGTCATGTGGGCGCACGTGGCGGGCGTCGATCCGGTGAGCATTCTGCAACAATACGGCGATCGCATCCCGCTGGTGCACCTGAAGAATGTCGCGCCGGGCGTCGAGCCGCGCTTTAATGAGAATATCCCGCGCACGGCATTTCACGATCTAAGCGATGGCGTGGTCGATTTCCCTGCGGTTATCCGCGCCGCCAAACAAGCCGGCGTGAAACATTATTTCGTCGAACAGGATGAGACGCCGGGCGACCCGATCGAATCGCTGCGCAAGAGCTTCCGATACCTGGACAGCATGAGTTCTTAACATCCATAACCGGAACCCAATTACGGCCGCATCCGTCTGCCGTTATTGCAGCCAACGGACTTATTCGTAATTGGTGGCGGCCCCGCGGGCCTCGCAGCCGCCCTCGCCGCGCGCCGCAAGGGTTTCGATGTATTAGTTGCGGATGGCGCGCGACCGCCCATCGACAAAGCCTGCGGCGAAGGGTTGATGCCCGATGGTCTGGCCGCGCTGCGCAGCCTCGGTGTGAAACTGGACGCCGCGGACGCCCACCCGTTCGGCGGCATTCGATTCGTGGACCGCGGCGTTTCCGTGGGGGCTGCGTTTCCGGAAGGATATGCGCTCGGTGTGCGCCGTACGGTCTTACATTCCAGGATGGTGGAAGCAGCGACAGCAGCCGGCGTGCGCCTGTTATGGGGCGCGCCGGTGGAGCGCATCGGGGTGGACGGCGTCACGGTCGCGGGCGAAACCATCGGCACCCGTTGGATCGCCGGCGCGGATGGCTTTCACTCTCGCGTGAGACGATGGGCCGGGCTCGCCGCCAAGCCCCCGGCGAACCAGCGCTTCGGCTTCCGCATCCACTACAGCTTGGCGCCCTGGAGCGACTATATGGAATTGCACTGGGGCCGGGGTTGCCAGATCTATGTGACGCCGGTCGGCGAGCGGGAGGTGTGCGCCGCGCTCATTTCCCGCGATCGGCGGCTGCGGTTAGATGACGCATTGGCGCAGTTCCCGCAACTTACCGCACGCCTGGCGGGAGCGCCGCACGCGACTGCCGAACGCGGCGCCGTCACTGCAACTCACAGCCTTCCCCGCGTTTATCGCGGTAATGTCGCGCTCATCGGGGACGCCTCCGGCTCCGTGGATGCGATCACCGGCGAAGGGCTGTGCCTCGCGTTCCACCAGGCGATCGCGCTGGCCGAGAGCCTGGCATGCGGAGATCTCGCGCCTTACCAGGCCGCGCATCGCCTACTGGCGCGGCGCCCAACGGTGATGTCTAAACTGATGCTCACCATCGGCCGGCGCACATGGCTTCGCCAGCCCGCATTCCGCGCCATGGCCTTCGAGCCGCGCATCTTTCAATCGCTGCTATCCTTCCATCTATGCATGCCGCCCTGTTCCTGACCGCACTGGCCGTGGCGCTGAACCCGGACCCCGCGCATACCACCATTCAATTCAAGCTCGCCGCCACTCTCCACACGGTGCACGGCAGCTTCAAGCTGGCGCACGGCAACGTCCGCTTCGATCCGGCCACCGGCCAGATTTCGGGCGTTGTGGTGGTGGATGCCTCGAGCGGCGCCAGCGGCGACGATTCGCGCGACCGCCGTATGCACCAGGAGATCCTCGAAAGCGCGAAGTATCCGGAGATCGTCTTTACGCCGGACCGCGTTGATGGCGTGGTGGCCCCGCAAGGTGTATCGCAAATTCAGGTGCACGGCGTGTTTCGCATTCACGGCGCGGCGCATGAGATTACAATTCCGGTCCAGGTGCAGATGACCAACGGCCAGGCATCCATCAAGACGAACTTCACCATCCCTTATGTGAAATGGGGAATGAAAAATCCCAGCACGTTCCTGCTGCGCGTGAGCGACAAAGTGGAGATCGAGGCTGCCACGGATGCGCTACCCTAAGACCATGTCCAAACGCGAAACCGCTACGCTCGCCGGGGGATGTTTTTGGTGCCTGGAAGCTGTTTATGACGACATGGAGGGCGTGCTCTCCGTCGAATCCGGATACATGGGCGGCCGCCAGCCGAATCCCACGTATCGCGACGTGTGTACCGGCCGCACGGGCCACGCTGAGGTAGTGCAAGTCACCTTCGATCCGGATGCGGCTTCCTTCCGCGACATCCTGGAAGTCTTCTTCGCCATTCACGATCCGACTACTCTGAACCGGCAGGGCAACGACGCGGGAACGCAATACCGCTCCGCGATCTTCTATCACTCGGACGAGCAGCGCTCGACCGCCGAGGTAGTGATTCGCGAGCTCACGGCGGCCAAGGCTTTCCACGACCCGATCGTAACCGAAGTCGCTCCCGCATCCACGTTCTACCTCGCGGAAGATTATCATCAGGAATACTTCGCCAACAATCCGCAGCAGCCTTATTGTTCGTACATCGTGGCGCCGAAGGTCCAGAAGTTCCGGCACAAATTTGCGAAGAAGGTGAAGCAGGCGGTATAGTGCCGCGGCGTCACTCGTGCCGGAGGGCAAGCACCGGGTCGGTCCGCGCCGCCCGCCGCGCCGGAATCGCGCACGCCAGCAAGGCCACCAGAAGCAGCGCGGCCGGAGCCACCAGCAGCACGCCGGCATCCAACGGGTTGACGTTGTACAGCGCATCCTTCAGCACGCGCGTGACGGCCAGCGCTCCCGCCAGGCCCGCCATCGCGCCCACCGCGGCGATGGTCATCCCCTGCCGCACGACACCGGCCAGCACCTGTCCGGCCGCTGCTCCCAGAGCCATGCGAATGCCGATCTCACGCGTACGCTGCGCCACTCCATAGGCCAGCACTCCGTATAACCCGAGCAACGCCAGCACCAGGGCGATGGCGGCGAACGAAGAGATCAGCGCCATCAGCAATCTGCGCCGGGCGAGCGAGCGCCCCAACAGTTGATCGCCGGTGCGCATTCGGTAAGACGGCACATCGGGGTCCACGGCAAGGACCGCCTGCTGAACGGCGCGGCTCACTACGGCCGGATCGCCCGTGGTGCGCAAGAACGCGGCCAGCATAGGCACGGGGTGTTGCCTCATCGGCGCATACATTTGGGGTGGCGCAGGCTCCTGCAGCCCGCCGGATTTCAGACTGCCCACCACCCCCACGATTTCAAACGTCTCCTTGCCATCTTCGATACCGATGCGCCTGCCGATGGGATTCCGGTGCGCGAACTTCTGGCGGGCGAACTCCTCCTTAATGATCGTCACCGGCGGCGCGTGTTCGCCGTCCCGATCCGTGAATGTCCGCCCCGACCGCCGGCGTGGCTGTTTCCCTCGCCGGCAACCCAGAATCTCGACCAGACCTGCCATCCGCCGCCGCCCAGCGGCAAGGACATCCCCAGTCCCGCATGTTGCACGCCGGGGATGGATTGCAGGCGCGCGGTTACCGTATCCACGTAGCGCGACACTTTCGCCTTTTGGTACTGGCCGTTTTCCATCACTTTGGAATGTGGGAGCGAAAGGAAGAAGGTCAGCAAACCGTTGGTGCGGAATCCGGCATCCTGATGAAGCAGGTTTCAAAAGCTCTTGATCAGGAGGCCCGATCCCGTCAGCAAGACGATCGATAACGCTACCTCCGTCATCACCAATGCGGAGCGCGTGAGCGTGTGCCGGCGGCCTCCGGTGGAACCGCGTGCGGATTCCTGCAAACCCGGGCCAGGATGATGTCTGCGCGCCTGGACTAGAGGCCCCAGGCTGCAAAGCAATCCAGTCACCACGGCAATACCCAACGTGAACGCCACGGAAATCGCACCCACGTGAATCTGGTCGAGCCGCGGCAGGTCCGCCGGTCCGTATTCGCGAAGCAATGAAACTGCCAATGCCATGCCAATGCCCGCCGCGCCGCCGGCCAGCACCAGCACCAGGCTCTCGGTCGCCAACTGCCGCACCAGGCGGGCGCCACTCGCGCCCAATGCCGCCCGCACGGCCATCTCACGGCCCCGGCCGGAAGCTCGCACCAGGAGCAGGGTAGCGATATTGGCGCACACCATCAGCCACACAAACCCCACCGCTCCCAGCAGCACCAGAAGTTGCGCGCGCGTGTCGCCGACCATGTCCTCTTTTAGCGTGACGATATCCACGCCCCAACCACCGCTTGACGCCGCATAAGCCGCCGCCAACCGGCGGCTGATGTGGTCCAGTTGTACGCTGGTCTGCCCCAAAGTCGCGCCGGTCCGCAAGCGCGCTAAGGCGCTCCAATACCGGTTGTCCCTCGGCACTTCGTCGCCGGTGGATATCGGGGACGTCCACACTTCCGGATCGCCTTCGAAGGTGAAACTTCCCGGCAGGATGCCGACTACCGTGACGGGTTGCCCGTTCAGCTTGATGGCGCTGCCCAGCAGTTTGGGATCCGCGCCAAAACGCCTGCGCCACGTCCGCTCGGTTACCATGGCTACGGGCGTCGAGCTGGGCTTGCTTTCTTCGGGTGTGAAGATGCGGCCGGCCAGGGGCTTGACTTTTAGCGCGGACAAGACGCCGCCGGTCGCCGTGATGCCGGCGACGCGATCAGATTGTCCACCCACCGAAAGGACGATATTGTCCGAAAGGTAAATTCCAAACCTCTCGAACACGCCGCTGGCGCGCCAGTCCAGATAGTCCGACAATGACGTCGGACCGTTTTTGATTCCCAGCGGAGGATTCTTGGTGAGCGGCCTGACCAGGCGGTCCGGTTCCGGATACGGCAACGGACGTAGCAACACGCCATCCACGACCGTGAAGATGGCAGTGCAAGCTCCAATGCCCAGCGCCAGTGTGCCCATCGCCGCCATGCTGAACGCGGGCGTCTTCCGGAAGACGCGCAACGCGTAGTGCAGATCCTTCGATAGCTCTTCCACGATCTGGCCGCGGCGGACGTCCCGGCAATCGTCCTTCACGCCTTCTACCCCGCCAAACTCAATGCGCGCGCGCCGGCCCGCTTCCGCGGCAGGGACTCCGGCCTTTACCAGATCCCGCGTGCGGCCTTCGATGTGGAATTCGATCTCGGCGGCAAGCTGCCGGTCGAAGCGTTTCCGCCGAATTAAGGCGCTGATCCAAGACATTCCCATACGTTACCTAGAACTTCTACACGTATTCTACGCGGCGATCTGCAGAATGTCACGGCATTCCGAGAGAAAAATTGAAACTCTTCAGCGGCTTCGGTCGTAATCCAGGTATGGAGAGTCTGCTGGCTGACCTGCGGCACGCCTTTCGCGTGCTGCTGAAGAGTCCCGGTTTCACGGCCATTGCCATCGCCGCTCTGGCCCTGGGTATTGGCGCCAATACAGCCATCTTCTCGGTGATCAACGTAGTCTTGTTGAAGCCCTTGCCGTACCCGGAGCCCGACCGGATCATGCAGATTGCCCGCGGTTTCCCCGAAGGCACTGGCAACTCGGCTTCCGTCCCGAAATTCAATACCTGGAAGAAGAACGATGTTTTCGAAGCCATGGCGGCTTACGATTTCGCCGGCCCAGGCATGAATGTCGGGGGCAGCGATCACCCCGAGCAGGTCAAGGGGATCCACGTATCCGCCGAATTTTTCCGGGTTTTCGGCGTGTCTCCCGTGATCGGCCGGACATTCACGGGCGACGAGGACATGCCGAATGGGCCGAAAGTCGCGGTCATCAGCTATCAACTCTTCAGCCATCGCCTGGGTGGCGACCTGCGCCTGGTGGGAACGCCCCTGCAGATAGCCGGCGAGGCCACCACGGTCATAGGAGTCCTGCCGGCCACCTTCAAGTCCGACCCGCCGGCGGATATCTTCATTCCCTTGCAGGCCGATCCGAACAGCACCAATCAGGGTCACTATCTGCTGGTCGCGGGACGCTTGAAGCCCGGCGCGACTTTGCAGGCCGCCAAGGCCCAGATGAAGATCGTTGGCGAACGGTTCCGGCAGGCTAATCCCAAGTGGATGGACGCCCACGAGAGCGTGGCGGTGGTGCCGCTGCAGGAAGCCCAAATAGGTGATGTGAAGCGGCCTTTGCTGATCCTGCTCGGCGCGGTGGCCTTCGTGCTGCTGATCGCCTGCGCGAATGTGGCAAACCTGCAGCTTGCCCGCGCGTCCACGCGGCAGAGGGAAATGGCCATCCGCACCGCGATTGGCGCCAACCGCCTGCGCATCGTGCGGCAACTGTTGACCGAAAGCGTGTTACTGGCCCTGGCAGGCGGCGTTCTTGGCTTTTTGCTTGGCGCGTGGGGTGTGCGGGCATTGCTGGAAATCGCACCGGGCAACCTGCCGCATATCAGCGACAGCCAGCAGTCCGCGACGGCAGTCTCGGCGCTCGATTGGCGCGTGCTGGGTTTCACCCTGGCGATTTCTTTTGCCACAGGCATTCTGTTCGGACTCTTTCCGGCCGTGCATGTTTCCCGGCTGGACGTCAATTCGACGCTGAAGGACACCAGCGGGCGCGCGGGAACGGGCCGCCATCAGAATCGCGCGCGCGGTTTCCTGGTGATCAGCGAGATCGCGCTGGCGGTAATCCTGCTGGTGGGCGCGGCTTTGATGATCCGCACGTTCGCCAGCCTGCGCGCGGTGAATCCCGGGTTCGATCCGCATAATGTTTTGACTTTGCAGACATCCCTGTCCGGCGGCCGCTACAACACCACGGCGAACGTAGACAACCTCATCCGTCAAATGACGCCCCGTCTCGAGGGCCTGCCGGGAGTGCAGTCCGCCGCGAGCGCCCTGATGCTGCCCATTGAGGGCGGCATCGATTTGCCTTTCAACATCGCGGGCAAGCCGCCGTCGAAGGGCGACCTGTACAACGGCGACGAGCAATGGCGATCCGTATCCGCGCACTACTTTTCCGCGTTCAAGATTCCGCTTGTGCGGGGACGCGTGTTCAGCGAGCACGATACCGGCAACTCGGCCCGGGTGATAATCGTCAACCAGGCGTTCGCGAAGAAATACTTTCAGCAGGAAGATCCCGTGGGCCACAGCATGACACTCGGCAAGGGCCTAGGCCCGCAGTTCGAAGAGAGCGCGCGCGAGGTCGTCGGCATCGTCGGCAACGTACGCGAAAATGGGCTGACTGGTTCCGATCAGGGCGTGATGTATGTGCCGGCGAGCCAGGTCACCGATGGGTTGACGCAACTTGCCAACAGCGTAATCCCGCTGAGCTGGGTATTACGCACGCAGCAGGAACCCACGGCGCTGACGGCCGCGATTCAGCGCGAGTTCCTGGCGGTGGACGGGCAATTGCCGGTTTCCAAATTCCGCACGATGGAACGGGTGATCTCGGAATCCACCGCGCGCTCGAATTTCAATATGCTGCTGCTGACCATTTTCGCGGGCACGGCTCTGCTGCTGGCCGCCCTGGGAATATACGGATTGATGTCGTATTCGGTGGAGCAGCGGACCCAGGAAATAGGCATCCGCGTGGCGCTGGGCGCGAGCGGCGGCGACATGCTACGAATGGTGATCGGGCGCGGCCTGCTGCTGGCGGGCATCGGGCTGGCGGTAGGGCTGGCCGCCGCGTTCGGCCTCACGCGGCTGCTCTCGAGCCTCCTGTTCGGCGTGAAGGCCAACGACCCGATCGCATTCGGCGCGGTGGTGGTCACGCTGGCCGCGGTAGCCTGCGGCGCGATCTACATACCGGCTCGCCGGGCTACCCGGATCGATCCACTGATCGCGCTGCGCTACGAGTGAGGTGGGACAGGCCTCCCGGCCGGCTGTCGATCAATTTACCGACGGCCTCATGATCAAGGCGCGTTGCCGCGTTGAACGATTTTGACTTCCGGTCGCAGAATATGGTAAATACAATGCAGGTACACTCATGTGGCGCGTCCGCCAGCAGCGCCTTTCGATTGGGATGATGCCAACCGTAGCCACCTTGCCCGCCATGCCGTGTCGCCCCAAGAGGCCGAGCAATGCTACCGCCACGACCCCCTCATCGTTGAGGAACAATTCATCCATGGAGAACTCCGCTATCCTGCCCTGGGAGAGACCGGCGCCGGTCGCCGCCTGGCCTTCGTCTTCACCATCCGCGGGCCCCAGTCCGCTTCGTCACGGCCTACGATATGACTCCACAACAGCGGGAAATGTATGACGAAGGCTGAGTTCATGAACCACCAACCCATTCCCAGATTTGCAAGCGAGGAAGAGGAAGCTGCCTGGTGGGATGCGCACCCCGAAGTCCTTACCGAACGATTCTAGACCGCGAGACAACAGGGACAGGTGTGTCGCTTAAGCCAAACCAGCCTGCCCGGCGCCTCTGAAACCGTGACGATTCGTATCCCTCCGGAAGAACTGGCGCGGGCGCGCGCGCTGGCTGCTAAGCGCGGGTTACGTTACCAAACGTACGTCAAGATGCTCTTGCACGAAGCCCTGGACGCAGAAGAGAAAAAACTCGCGAGTTGATGCTCAACCGGTACCTGATCTCCCGAGACGGCACGTTTCGAAAAGAAAATGAATGCCATGCCGGAAATTGGCTTCGATCGGCAGAGAAGCCGCGCGAGATCGAGCGTTTAATGGCGTTCGTTTAAGGCCATCTCTGCGCACTGTGAAGAATGCGATCGACTTCTACGAAATCATCGCCGACGCGATAAACCGCCAGAAAGGGAAGGCTCAATGGTAACTGGCGAATTATTCTTCGTTTCCAAGGCACTGACGTGTTCGATATTCGGCTGCAGGACTATCATTAGGGCCGACGCAATCGTGCGGGTAGAAACAAGTAGCTCGCCCATGATATGCCGGGGCCCGGAGCCCCAGCCTCCTGACCACCCGCCCGTGCGCGCCCCGTCCGGCAATCATCGTGCAAACTCGAAGGTTATTTGGGATGCGGGACGGCCTCACTGATGCGGTAGGTGTCCCGCTCGATGGTGAAGTAAAAACGCCAATCGTCATTGACGCGGGGTTGCCAACGACCCCTAGCTTCGTCAAACTTCTTGGCGCGAAGCGACGGGTGGTTAAGGTTGCGGACCAGATAATTAATTTGCTTGATGAAGGCCTTTTGGACAGGCAGAGGTGCGTCGGACAGCCCCTCGACGGCGGCCTGCGAAAGTTGGACGTTCATCCCGGTTTTCTTGATCTGGCCGCTCGGGTAGTGCTTCGTACTCTCCCCCGGAGGAAAGCCGCAACGTCAGCGCCGTTTTTGAAAGGACCGTAGAAGGGCCCCTTCTCGGCTTTATTCAGGCGGCCGCTAATGGCGCGGCGCTGCGCGGGAGTATATTCGTCATCCGCATCGGGGAATTTAGACCGGTCAATCGCCGACCGGGGAATAATGACAATTCGCTTGCCAACCGCCCGGACTTCTACGAGATCGCCGTCGACCAAACCCACGGCAGAGCGCACCCTGCGGGGAATGGTCATTTGGCCTTTGGGCGGGACTTTAACAAGCGTGCTCATATGAGTTTAGGGCTTTCAGGAACCAAAACACCGGACCCCTGTCGGTAGCATGGCAGACAGGCCGAGCCTGTCAAGCCACGCAGGTCGGATGTAAATCGGATTAAAATATCAGAAAGCCCCCTCGGCCATAACCCATGTGGATAGTCCGCCTCGCCCTCCGCCGCCCGTACACCTTCGTCGTCATGTCCCTCATGATCGTCATCCTGGGCGTGCTCGCCGCCGTCCGCATGCCCACCGACATCTTCCCCGAAATCGACATCCCCATCGTCACCGTCATCTGGTCCTACGCCGGCATCTCCCCCGAAGAAATGGCCGAAGTGGTCACCATCCGCTGCGAGCGCTCTTTCACCACCTCGGTCAACGATATCGAGCACATGGAGTCGCAATCCCTTCCCGGCCTCTCCATCATCAAAGTCTTCTTCCATCCCAACGCCAAAGTCGAAGCCGCTGTGGCGCAACTGGCCGCCGCCTCGCAATCGGTGCTGCACTCCCTGCCCACCGGCATGACGCCGCCCTCCATCCTGCGCTATAACGCCTCCAGCGTTCCCATCCTCCAGATGAGCATCTCGTCGGATACCATGAGCGAATCGTCGCTCTACGATTACGGCTACAACTTCATCCGCACCCAGATGGCCACCGTGCAAGGCGCCAGCTTCCCCTTGCCCTATGGCGGCCGCCCCCGCCAGATCATGGTCGATATCGATCTGAAGTCGCTCTACGCCCAAGGGCTCTCGGCCAACGACGTGGTCAACGCCGTCAACGCGCAGAGCCTCATCATCCCCTCCGGCATCGCCAAGATCGGTCCCAACGAATTCGTGGTGCACCTCAACAGCCTGCCGCCGTCGGCCGAAGCCTTCAACAGTCTCCCCATCAAACAGACCAACGGCACCACCGTCTACCTCCGCGACGTGGGCCACGTGCGCGACGGCTACGCCATCCAATCCAACATCGTGCGCCACAACGGCAACCGCGCCACGCTCTTGACCGTGCTGAAGAATGGCGGCTCCTCCACTCTCCGCATCGTCGCCAGGATCAAGGAGATCCTCCCGCGCATCCGCTCCACGCTGCCCCCGGCGCTGAATCTCAAGCTGCTATTCGATCAGTCCATCTTCGTGCGCGCGGCCATCGACGGTGTGCTCAAAGAGGCCACCATAGCGGCCTTTCTCACCGGCCTCATGATCCTGCTGTTCCTCGGTAGCTGGCGCTCCACCGTCATCGTCTGCATCTCCATCCCGCTCTCGATTCTTACTTCGCTCGCCGTGCTCAACCTGCTGGGCGAAACCATCAACGTCATGACCCTCGGCGGCCTGGCCCTGGCCGTCGGCATCCTGGTCGACGACGCCACCGTCGAAATCGAAAACATCCATCGCAACATGGGGCAGCGCAAGCCCATCATCAAGGCCATCCTGGATGGCGCCAGCCAGATCGCCGTCCCCGCGTTCGTTTCCACGTTGTGCATCTGCATCGTGTTCGTGCCCGTCATCTTCCTCAGCGGCGCGGCCCGCTACCTGTTCACGCCCCTGGCACTGGCGGTGGTGCTGGCCATCATGGCCTCGTATATGCTCTCGCGCACCCTGGTCCCGACCATGGTCAAGTACCTGCTGCGCGGCGAAGCCAGCCGCTACCAAAACGAATCCGGCGAAATGGAGCATGTGGGGCACGGCTTCTTCGCCGGCATCCATCACGGTTTTCAAACCCGCTTCGAGCGCATGCGCAACGCCTACCGCCGCCTGCTCGGCTCCGCGCTCGCGCATCGCAAGCTGGTGGCCGTCTGCTTCGGCCTGATCGCGGCCGCCTGCGCCGCGCTGACTCCTTTCATCGGCACGGATTTCTTCCCCCGGGTGGATGCCGGCCAGATCCGCCTCCACGTGCGCGCTCCGGCCGGCACGCGCGTCGAAGAAACCGAAGCCTATTTCAAGCAGGTGGAGCAAACCATCCGCCAGACCGTTCCTCCCGCCGAGCTTTCGGATATTCTCGACAACATCGGCCTGCCTTATAGCGGATACAACATCGCCCTGAGCGATACCGCGACCATCGGCTCGTTCGACGGCGAAATCCTGGTCTCGCTGAAGCCGGACCATGCTTCCACCTGGGGTTACATCCGCGAGCTGCGCCGCCGTCTGAATCGCCAGTTTCCCGATCTGAGCTTTTTCTTCCAGCCGGCCGATATCGTGGGCCAGATCCTGAACTTCGGATTGCCCGCCCCTATCGACGTCCAGGTGATCGGACCGCTCGCCAACGCCCCGGCCAACTATGCGCTGGCCCAACAAATCACCGCGCGGCTGGCGCGCATCTCCGGAGCGGTGGATGTGCACCTGCACCAGGTCGTCGACGCGCCCGAGCTGCGCTTCAATGTCGACCGCACGCGCGCCGATCAACTGGGGCTCACCCAGCAGGACGTGGCCAACAGTCTGTTAATCTCCCTCAGCGGCAACTTGCAGCTCGCGCCGAACTACTGGATCAATCCGCAAAACGGCGTGGACTATCCGATCATCGTGCAGGCGCCCGAATATCGCATGTCTTCCACCGCCGACTTGTTAGGCACGCCCGTGCACGCGGGCGGCGCTCTCGCCGGCGACCAACTGCTCACCAATGTCGCCAGCCTGGATCGCGGCGCGACCGCCTCGGTCGTCAATCACTACAACGTCCAGCCGCTCTACGATGTCTACGCCAACGTACAGGATCGCGACCTCGGCAGTGTGGCCGGCGAGGTGCGCCGCGCGTTGGACGATTTTCGGCCCAAGCTGCCCAAGGGCAGCTTCTTCGAAACCCGCGGCCAGGTCGAAACCATGCGCACCTCTTTCATCGGCCTGGGCGCCGGGATGGTGTTCGCGGTTGTGCTGGTATATTTCGTCATGGTAGTCAACTTCCAATCCTGGCTCGATCCCTTCATCATCCTGATGGCCTTACCCGGCGCGCTCTCCGGCATCCTGCTGATGCTCTTCGTCACCCAGACCACCATCAATGTTCCGTCGCTGATGGGCGCTATCATGAGCATCGGAGTGGCCACCGCCAATAGCATTTTGCTCGTAAATTTCGCCAATGACGTGCGCGCGACCGGCGCCGATTCCGTTGCCGCCGCGCTCGAAGCCGGCTACACCCGCCTGCGGCCCGTGATCATGACTGCGCTGGCCATGGTCGTGGGCATGCTTCCCATGGCCTTAGGTGTGGGTGAAGGCGGCGAGCAGAATGCCCCGCTCGGCCGTGCCGTCATCGGCGGACTGCTGCTGGCTACCGTCGCCACGCTGTTCTTCGTGCCGGTGGTTTACAGCGTGTTGCGCCGCAATCCGCCCAGCTATCTCGAACACGAAGCCGAAGTGGAGGCCTATGATCGTTGAAAGTGGGGCAGGCTCTAAGCCTGCAGCGGCCTCTCAGGCCGCTTCCCGGCGAGGCCTGCTATTCTTCTTCGTGCTCATCGGCTTGCTGGTGGGCGCAGCCGTAATCGGAGGAATCCTGCCGCGCCTCACCCGCCAGAAGGCCCTCCTGGCCGCCGCCGAAACCCAAACCAGCGAGCGTCCCCTCGTCGAAGTCTCGACCGCCCGTCCGGCGCCCGCGCGCTCCATGCTCGATCTGCCCGGCGATATGCAAGCCCTGGTCGATTCCCCCATCTTCGCCCGCGTGGATGGCTACCTGCGCACGCGCCTGGTCGATTACGGCGATCGCGTCAAGACCGGCCAGCTCCTGGCCGAAATCGACACCCCCGAGCTCGACCAGCAGATCCGCCAGGCCCGCGCCGCCGTTTCCCAGTCGCAATCCGCGCTCAATGAAATGCGCGCCGATCTGGATCTTTCCAAAGCCAATCAGAATATGGCGCGCCTCACGGTGGAGCGCTGGCGCCGCCTGGCCAAGGGAGGCGTGGTAGCCCGTCAGGAAGCCGATCAGAAAGAGGCCGACTTCGCCGTGACCGAAGCGCAGGTCGCCAAAGCCCAGGCCGCCATCGCCACCACTCAGGAGACCGTGCACGCCAACGAGGCCAATTTGCACCGCCTCGATGAGATGAAGGCCTTTGCCCGCATTACCGCGCCCTTCGATGGCGTCATCACCGCGCGCAACGTGGATGTCGGCACGCTCATCAACTCCGGCAACGGCGGCGCGGCCCGCGAGCTGTTCCACATCGCGCAGATCCAGGTGCTGCGCATTTTCGTCAATGTGCCGCAGACCAATGTCGCCTCCATGCACCCTGGCCAGACCGCCGAGCTGCGCGTTCAGGAGTTGCCCGGCCAAGTCTTTTCCGCCCGCGTGACGCGCATCGCCAATGCGCTCGACGCCACCTCCCGCGCCATGCTGACGGTGCTCGAAGTGCCCAATCCGCGCGGCACGCTGATGCCCGGCATGTACGCCCAGGTGCGCTTCTCGACCGGCCGCGCGGAAGCCGCCGTCTTGGTTCCCGGCGATGTGCTGATCCTGGGCCGCCAGGGCCCCCGCGTGGCGGTCGTCGCGCCGGACCATCGCATCCACCTGCGCCCGATCCGCATTGGCCAGGACCTGGGCTCCGAGATCGAAGTGGTTTCCGGCCTTGCCGCGGGCGAAGTGGTGGTGGCCAACCCGTCCGACGCCGTCCGCGAGAACGCGCTGGTCGACGTGCGGAACATCGGCAAGTAGCTGGCCACTAACGGCGCTATGCTACTGCCGCGAGCCCATTCTTCGCGGCCAGGACGAGGAGTTTCAACGAGGCGCCTTGCGGATGCTTCTCGCCGCGCTCCCACTGGCTCACCAGACCCGTGGTCACGTTGAGGTAGCGGGCGAAGACCGCCTGGCTGGCGCCCTCCCGCAAACGGAGCTCCCGAATTTCTTTTGCCTTCAGGGGCCGCACCGGCGTAAGGCATAGGTCGTCGAACTCACGCATGGTGCGCTTGTCCATGACCCCCGCGGCGTGTAGCCCCTCGGCAGTCTCGTGGATCGAACCAAATAGGGGACTACGGTATTGTTTATTCATCGCACATCACCTCCGTCAATATCCCGGACGCGACCACCCGCGCCATGGCCCCATCGTCATACCCAAGCAACTCGGCCGCGAGCTTTCGAAGAGCAACTAACTCATCGTTCCGACTGAGTACATCAGCGCTCGAAACCCGCCCGACTTGCCCTGGCCGGGCCGCGCGATCCGCTGCTTGATCACGCCGCCACCAGGGTTGGCGGCAAGCAAGCCCCGCTTCAGCGTCACGGATCGCTCGACAGAGCGCGACATCGTCAATCGCGGCCGCCTTCGCAAAGCGCGTGAACGATTTGTTCTTGAATATCCGCACCGGCGTCCGCCAATAAACGTTAGGCAAACCTAAAGCGTCTGCGGCTCCGCGATGAAGAGTCTCGGATCGAACCGAAACGGCTGGGGATCGGTCCACACGAGGCTGCTGTACGCACCGTGCAGACTCGAACGCCAAAATCATTGGGGCCGCGGGCAGTTCGGTCCTCGACCACACGTAGTCCCGCGGCAACTGGCTCTTGTCGACATGAACCAGCACCTCGATGCACGCGAGACAGAGGTGCTGTGCCGTGTATAGCATGGGTGTTCCGATCGGATTCCAGCGACCGCCGCCGCTGTGGCGCCAGTGTAATCTGCCGCTGCCCGTACCGAACGGTGCATACGAAAGGCCTGCATCGCAAGGCTACGAGAAAACGCCGTAGTCGATGCGAATCAGAACCTGGAGAACGCCGCGTTGTTCCGCGGGGTCGCCTGTGGCGACAAGGTCTTGAGGAGACCTCCCGCCGAAGATATCGCGTGGCGTATTCATCCAACTGCGGGCTTTGGTTTCTTCGCCGAAGACCTCCAGAGCGCGATCCCAGACGGCGCCAGACCGATTTCTAATGCCAATCGGCGCAAACCCACCCTCAAAATAACCTCAACGTTTCCGCCCGCCATCCGGTAATACCTAATAGAAATGGAGCCGGAAGGAATCGCGCTGCCGATGACCGCTTACGCCCGGGAAAAACCCGGCGAGATGGCTGCCTTCGAGCGCATCATGTCGCAGTGTGAACGCCGCGTACTGCGCGTCGCCCTGCGCCTGCTGAACAACCCGCAGGACGCGCAGGACGCCGCCCAGGAGGTCTTCCTGCGCCTGTACAAGCACATCGGGAAGTTGGATGAAGAGCGCGGTTATGAGCCGTGGCTGTATCGCGTGACGGTGAATGTCTGCCACGATATCGCGCGCGGCCGCCGCCACTCGGTCCGGCTGGAGGAAGTTCCCGAGCCGCATGCGCCGCAGCCGGATGCTTATTGCGGCGCGGAGCGCGCCCAGCAGCGCGAAATGGTTCGCCGCGGCCTCAGCCGCCTGGGCGGGAAGGAGCGCGCCGCCCTGGTGCTGCGCGACGTCGAAGGCCTGTCCACGGGCGAAGTGGCGCGGATCCTGGGTTCTTCGGAGAAGACGGTGCGCTCGCAGATTTCGACCGCGCGCCTGAAGCTCCGCGATTTTACCGGCCGCCTGGTGAGGAGGCGATCATGATTTGTTCCAAATTCGAAACCGATATCGCGCTCTATGCCGGTGGCGACTTGCCGGCGGGAGGCATCCCGCGCGTGGAAGCCCATCTCCGCGAGTGCGCCGATTGCCGCGAGCTGGTCGAAGAGTTGCGCACCGCACAGGCGCTGCTGGGCGAGCTTCCCCTCGAAGAAGCGATGGTGGCCCAAGTGCACCACCGTGTCCTAGCGGAAATCGGGAGGGCGGACCTTAGTCCGCGCGGGGCTTTAGCCCCGCTGCTGGCGCTAGCGGCAGCGCTGCTCCTAGCCGCGGTCCTATTCTGGCCCAGGCATCACGCGCCAAAGGTGGTCGCTGTGGCGAGTGGGGCAGGCTCTAAGCCTGCGGCGGCGTCTCACGCCGCCCCCACTCCCCCATTTGTGCAGAAGGTCCGCCACCACCACCACCGCCGCGCGCCAGCCGCCCAACCCGGCCCCCCGCTGCTGGTGCAATTCGTGACCGACAACCCGAACATAGTTATTTATTGGCTAATAGATCAAAAACCTCAAGGAGACTAAAAGTGAAAACCGTAAAACAAATCGTATTCGGCCTGGCCCTGGCAGGCGGACTCGCGGCCCAGACCGCCGCCCCGCCCCCGCCGGCGCAAACCCCCGACCTGCCGCGTCAGCAGCGCGTATTCATGTTGAAGTACGCCGACGCCCGCAACGTTGCCGGCGTGCTGGACGTCTTCGGCTACGGCATCAAAGCCGATCGGGAACTGCATGTTGTCGCGGTCAGCGCGCCGGCCGCAGCCATGGCGGCGATCGAAGACGCCGTCAAGCGTTTGGACGTGCCCGCGGCAGCCCCCAAGGATGTCGATCTCATCGTCTATATGATCGCGGCGTCGGAACAGGCGTCGGCCGACGGTAGTCTACCGTCCGAACTGCAGCCCGTGGCCGACGAAGTGAAGAAGATCTTTTCGTACAAGAGTTTCCGGTTGCTCGATTCGATCCTGCTGCGGACTCAACCCGGCAATCGGGCGAGCGCCGACGGAGTCATCCAGACCGGTGGCGAGTCGAAGACATCTTACAGCTTCAACGTTCAGCCATCGACCGTGACCGAAGACCCCCAGGGACGTCTGATCCGGCTGGACAATCTCAGCTTGATTTTGCATCTGCCGGGAGATCGCCAGGCCGCCATCCGCACCGAAATCACCGTGCGCGAAGGTCAGCGGGCGGTAGTCGGTAAGTCGAACATGGGCCTCGGTCAGTCGCTTATCCTGGTAGTAACCGCGAAAGTCACCGAGTAGAGCTGTCAAATGCAGAGACGATGCGACCCTAACGCTCAGTCAGCCATGCGTGTAGGGTCGCCTCGCCCAGCATCCCCGACGCGCTCCGTTCGATCTTGCCATCCGCGCCGATCAGCACCAGCTTGGGTATTCCGCCGACTCCGTAACTCCGCGCCGCGCGGCCATCGGCATCCACCAGATTGAGCAGATGCAGCGGCCGCATCACTTCCCGCGCGCCCTCCACGTCTCCGATATTCACGCCCGCGATTTCCACGCCGTTCCGCCCTGCTTCCGCGTACAGACGGTCGAGGATCGGCAGCTCGTGCCGGCAGATCCCGCAGTTGGTGCCCCAAAAGACCAGCAGCACGGGCTTCCCACGGAACGAATCCAGATGATACGCGCCGCCATAAGCGCCCTGCAGGTCGAATTCCGGGGCCTGCCGTCCGATGTCGTTGTGCCGGAGCAGCAGGAACACAGCCACGGCGGCGGCAATCCAAATCAGCGGGCTTGACGATCGGTCGGCCATGCCGCTCCCAGCTTATCAATCGGCTGGAATGGCCCGCCAGTTTAGCTACCTTTAACGGGGGCGGGGCGCTTACCTTCGTTAATGGTGTCGAGCAGCCGCTCCGTAGCGGCGGCTACCTCCCGCACCGCGGCGTCGAACGCTTCCTCATTCGCCCTGGACGGCTTCCGGAACCCGCTCACCTTCCGCACGAATTGCAGCGCCGCCGCCGAAATCTCGGGAGGGGCGGCAGGTGCGTCCGGACGCCTGAGCACTTTTATGCTGCGGCACATGGGCGCGAAAGATTAAGCGATCAGCTTCTCCACCGCATTGCAGAACATGTCGATTTCCTGCACCGTGGTATAAACGTTGGGCGTGATCCGCAAACCTTTGAACTGCGGGTGCACGATGCCCACCGTCAGGATGCGGTACTTTTCCCACAGTTGATCGGCCAGCGGGCCCGGCTCCTTGCCTTCCACCGTAAGCAGCCCGATACCGCAGCTTTGCCGGGGATCGGAGCTGGTCGGCGTAGAAACCCGCGGCAGCCGCGTGAGCCGTTCGGTCCACAGGCTCCGCAGGTAGCGCAGTCGCGCCGCCTTGCGCTCCACGCCGATCGCGTTGTGAAACTCCAGCGCGTCGGCGACGGCGTTGTGGTTGGCCGCCGGATGCGTGCCGATTTCTTCGAACTTGCGGATGTTGTCCGTCATCTCCACGGGCGCGGCCATCAGCGGCCATATCTTGCCGATCTTGGATTTGCGCACATACAGAAACCCCGTGCCGTGCGGCGCCAGCAGCCATTTGTGCAGGCTGGTGCCGTAGTAATCGCAATCCAGATCCGCGTGCTTGAAGGGGAACTGCGCGTAGGCGTGCGCGCCGTCCACAATGGCCTCGATACCGCGGCTGCGCGCCATTTGGCAGATCCGCTGCACCGGGAAAATCTGGCCGGTCAGATTGGTGATATGGCAGAAGTGGATCACCTTTGTGCGCGGCGTGATGGCCCGCTCGAAGCGCTCCGCCAGGTCGTCCAGCGAAGGCGGCGGCGTGGGGAAGGAAATGGTCTTCAGCACGATGCCGTGGCGGCGCTCGCGCTGCTTCCAGGTGGTGATCATGCGCGGATAATCCTGATCGGTGGTCAGGACTTCGTCGCCGGCCTTCAGCTCGAGGCCCTGTTGGACGTTCTCCAGCGCTTCCGATGCGTTGCGCGTGATGGCCATCTCTTCCGGATCGCAGCCGAAATCCGCGGCCAGTCTCTGGCGCACGGTTTCCACCTCCGGCTCCAAAACCGACCACATGGTGCGCGCCGGCGCGATGTTGCTGAACTCCAAAGCCCGCCGCATGGACTCCTGCACCACCCGCGGCGACGGGCTCACGCCGCCGTTATTCAGGTTGATGATATTCCGGTCCAGCGTGAAAGCCGACTGAATCTCGCGCCAGAAATCCTCGTCGCGCGCCACATCGTTCGCGGCGCGATTGCTTCCCACCGTGGCGGCAAGAACGCGATGGCTGGCATCGGGACGGAGCAGGGCAAGTACCCCCGCGGTCCTCAGAAAATGACGGCGCTCCATGGGAACCTCCTGTTTTTGCGCGGCCGTCTGGCCGTGTTGCTTATTGTAGCGCTTGTGGGGCAGCTTGATAAGCGCAACTTACTTGCCAATCGGAACCCACTCCCGCCCATCGAACTGTATCAGGAACAACTGCTTGATCGGCTGATAATCGCTGGCGCTGGTGGTAATCCTGATTCCGGGACGAAGCATACCCAATTCCAGATCCAGGCTGGCGGCCTGCTTCATCACGTTGGCGCGCGTCACATCGTTGCCGCACTTCTTCAGCACTTCCACCATCGTCTGCGCGACCTCATATCCATACACATAGTTGGCGTCCCGCAGACTGGCGTCGGGATTGTACTTCGTCATCCACCCCAGGAACGCGCGCACCGCCGGGTCTTCCCTCGCTTCCGGCTTGAGCCACCCTTTCGACCGCGCATTCGTAATAATTCCAGCCGCCTTCTTCAAGCCCGCCGGCTCCAGGAATGCCGCTACCGAGAGAGACGCATTGGGGATGAACTGCAGCGGATGCCAATCCATATCCCAGGCTTCGCGAATGGCCCGCGTCGCCAACCTGCCCACCGCCAGGTTCATAAAAACGTTGGCGCCGGAGTCTTTGAGCGCCGCAATCTGAGCGTCGAGCGATGCCGCGTCGGAATAATCGAAGGAAGCTTCCTTGGCAATGATGGCCGGCGCCTTCTCCCCCAATCCCTCGCGAATGCCCTGCAGCCACTCCTGGCCGGCCGCATCGCGCGGGTAAAGGATCGCAATCTTCGCGCCCGGCTTGTTGCGCAGGATGTATCGGGCATAGACCAGGCCTTCGACCCGCTTGCTGGGCTGGAACCCCATGGTCCACGGGAAATGCGCCGGATCGTCAAACGCCGACTCCGTAGCCGCCACGAAAAGCTGCGGCACCTTCTTCTCGTTCATATAGGCGCGCATCGCCAGGTTGGCCGGAGTGCCCCAGTTGCCCACCGTCAGCAGCACCCCATCCTGTTCCACCAGTTGGTGCGCCAGCGCTACGGCTTTAGCGGTTTCGGAACCCGAATCCAGGCTGATGAACTTGATCTTGCGGCCGTTCACTCCGCCTTGATCGTTGATCATCTGAAAATAGGCCGCCTCGGCCCGCCCGGTGGCGCCGTACTCCGAGAACGCGCCGGTGTAAGGCATGATGTTGCCGATCTTGATCTCCTCTGCCGCCAGGGGCGCCAAGGCCAGCAGCACCATAGCCGCGGCGGAAAAGGGTAGTGCGCGTTGCATACGGGCGAGCGGCTAACGGGTTTCGCGCGGCGAGTACTTGTTCAGCGCCGAGATCAGCTTGGCTGCGCCTGCCGGCGGCGCGAGGCCGCTCTTCAGAATCTGCCCGTTCTCCCACCGCTGGCCATACATCTCGGCGTTCACATCGATGTCGTTGCGCAGCGTGGAGCCGTCCAGCGAGACGCCCGCGAACGCGCCGCGCGAACGCGACCACGAGAGAATCTCGGCCGTCATCAGGACGTCGGTTTGCGCGGTGGCATCCCGGCCCACCGGACCGGCCGCCACCGAAGCGTCCCCGCCCAGCGTGAACTTGCTGGTGAGCAGCCGCTTCATGCCGCGCTCGTTCATCACCAGCAGGATCAGGTCCGTCGAAGAGACGCCGATTTGCAGGCCGAAGCTGCCGCCTTCAATGCGCACCGCTCCCGGCGCGCCCCATCCCAGGCCGGAAGGGGCCCGGCAGGTCACAAAGCCGCGCCCATACTTGGCCGCCACCACCAGGCCGCCCTTCTTCAAGCCCGGCACCACGATGATGCAATGGCTCTTGTTCAGCAGATCCTGCGGGATGGTTTTGTCCGGAGTGGACATAACCTCGCTGAATATCGCCCCCGCGTCGTCCAGCCGTTCGTTCGTCTTCGTCTCTTCGACCGCCCATATCGTCGAACCCAGGCCGGCCACGGAAATGGCGAGTGCAAGCGTGCGCGTGAAACCCATGCCACTATCGTACAGCAGGCAGCCCGTTAACTGTCCGCCCCGCCCGTCCGCCGCAGCACCGCCCAAGCCGCCAGCGGCAGAACCGCCGCCACCAGGCACACCGGCCCATACCCATGCGCATCCACCACTACGCCGATCGCCGGCGAAATCAAAGCCTGCGCCGCGCCGTAGGACGCCACCAGCATGGAAATCGCAAACGCCGCGCGCGCCCCGCCGAAAATGTCCAGCGGAATCGTATATACGTTGACGCTCACCGCCGACACCGCCAGGATGCTCAACGAGATTCCGGCCGCCGTCCAAGCCGCTGTCGGCAGTAGCGGGATCAGCGCGGTCGGCATCGCTAATAGCGCGCCCACCAGGCATACCCGCGTGCGCGCCGCTACCGCCGGCACGCCCGTCCGCATCCACTTGAGCGACAGCCAGCCGCCACCGAATCCGCCCAGCGTGGCGATCAAGGGCGGCGCGATCGCATACCAGTTCGCTTCCGCCAGCGGCAGACGATGCTTCTCCACCAGGTACAGCGTCGTCCAATTCGTCCACAGCGAATACACGCTCATGTTGAGCGCATTCGCCGCCAGCAGGCCCCACAGGCGACCCGACCGAAGAAGGTCGCGTGTGCTGGGTACCGGGTGCGGGTCGCGGGTGCCGGGTGCCGGGTGCTGGGTGCGGGCCGTCAGGCCCCAGATCGGAATCCAGATCAGTCCCAGGCTGCCGGAGATCACAAAAGCGTGCCGCCATCCATATCGCATGGCCATCCAGGTCGCCACGGGCGGCGCCAGAATCAGCCCCAGGCTGACGCCCGCCTGGTTCCACGCGTTCCCCAATGCCCGTTCCGCGGGCAGCAGGTAGCGGTGGATCGCCTTGCCCGCTCCCGGAATGCCCGCCGCCTCCGACATGCCCAGTACCCCGCGGCATGCCAGCAATCCGCCCAGCCCGCGCGTGAACCCCGTACAGATCCCCGCGCACGACCACACCCCCACCGCCAGACTGGCCGCGAGATCCAGCCCGATGCGATCGATCAGCATGCCGGCAAATGGGGCGCACGCCGCGTAGGCGATCGAGAACACCGTCAGGATCAGCCCGTACTGGGCGTTCGAAAGGTGGAACTCCCCGCGCACCAGCGGCGCGAGCGTCGCCAGCGTCTGCCGGTCCAGGTAGTTGATGGCGGTCGAGAGCATGAACACGCTCAGCACGACCCATCGGTATCGGCTGGCGAGCCGGCTGGACTCCGGGCCGGCGCTCACTGGAACTCGATGGTGGCCACTTCGCCCTTGGTCGCCAGCGCGCCGTTCGCCTTGGGGAAGTATCCCACCTTCACCCGCCTCGACCCCTGCGCTCCGCAGCTCAGCTTCAGTTCTCCGGTGCCGCCCAGCACCGCCACTTGCGCAGGATCGGCCACCAGCAGCTTCACCGTCTTGTGGGCCTCGTCCTGGACTACCAGGCGCAGCCGCTTGCCGATGCAGTCCACCTGCTTAAGTACGCCCGTGGCCATCCCGGTCGGCTGCGGACCGTCCCACCAGGGAACCACTTTTTCGTTAGGTGGCAGAGGCGCCTGCCCCTGATTGGCGCGCGCCTCCAACGCGTGCAAATCGGCCCGCGCCTGCTCCTTCAATCTCTCCAGTTCGCGCGCCTCTTCGCTGGCCTTGCGCTTCCTTTCGGCGTCTTCCCAATCCAGCCGCTGCGACTCTACGTCCAGCCGGAGGCGCTGCATGCGCGCGCGGTCGCCAGGCGTAGAGGCCGCCTGTTCGGCCGATTTCCAGGCCTGCGCGGCCTGCGGAAAATCGTGCGCATCCATATAGGCCTCGGCCAGCGCCTGCCAATAGGTCAGGTTGCGCGCATCCAGCTTGGCCGCCAGCTTCAGCTCCTGGATGCGTTTGGCCGGCTCGCTGGCGCGCTCGGCCATCAGAAAATGCGGCTCCGCCAGTTTGGGATTGATCTTCGCGGCGCGATCCAGCGCCGCCAGAGCCTTGGCGTTGTCGGTCTCCACGCGCGCATATTCCAGGTAGCACGCCGCGCTCTTCGCGCCGGCTTCCATGGCGGCCGCGAAATCCTTGCGCGCTTCATCGTTCTGCTTGTCGCGCAGCGCCAGCAGGCCCAGGCCTTCCCAGGCTTCCGGCACGCGCTCCTTTTGCGCGATCAGCTCCCGATAAATTTCGCGCGACCGGTCCCCCAACAACAAATCGGCGATGGCCAACTGCGCCGCGGCCGGTTCCACGGATCTCTCCGGAAAATCCAGCGGACTCATCGGCAGCGGCGAAATTGAAGTGGTCTGGAAGCGGCCCTCCGCCAGGTGCGATTGCGCTTGTAGTTCAATCTGCTCGGGCGACTTGCCGAACGCGTTGTGAAAGGCCGCGTCCTCGTCCACGCCCTTGCGCAAATTGTACATGAGCACCCGCAGTTTGCCATAGTATTCCGGATCCACCGCCAGCAGATGCACGCGCGCCCAATCCATATCGGGATGCAAAGGCGGCTCGCCCAGCGTGATGTGGATGCCGTTCACCTGGATGGTCGAGAACAGGGCCACCACGCCGCGCTCCAGCCGCTCCGGCATGCGCGCCGTGTTCGCGTCCAGAAACAACTGCGTCAGCCGGGCGAAAACTTCGCTGGGGATGCCTTGGCCGGCCGTTAGCACCACGTCGTATTGGTCGCGTCCCCGTATGACCGGCTCGGGAATCTGCGGCGCGCCGCTCTTGAACAGCAGCACCCGGATCGGCAGCGCCAGTTGCAGATCGTTGTCGCCCAGCACCTGCCCCAGCGCGTGCCGGAACTCCTCGCACTCGACCAGCGTTTCGCGCCCATCCTTCGTGCCGGCGCTGCTGAACACTTCAATAGGACCGGAGGTGAACCGAATCCAGTGCTCGCTCGCGAACGCCGTCAGGGGCAGCAGACCGCACAGCAGAAACAACCGCCGCATCGCTTCATCGTAACAGGCCGTCGGTCCGCGGACGGGAATCAGATGAGGGCAGTCCGCCGAGATTTGGTCCTCGCCCGGGTTGGGAGTGGTCCAGCGGCTCCTTCCCGAACAGGACCTCCTGGGCGTTAGGTGCAGGGAAGGGGATTCAGCCGCAGTGGAAGCAAGACCACGTTCCGTGCGACACAACGTCTCGGCATCTCTGGGTCTCGTTCTGCCGATCGGCCATTGATCAAGCCGGTAGACCGCGGTTGCGGCCTGATCTGGCCTGTATTGCCGCGATTCACCAGAGTCGCCACCACGCTCGCCGTCTCCGGACGATGTCTTGCATTAGGTAGTCAAGCTCCGGGTGGTAAACCCCCAGTGACACCTGGGACAGGTCCGCAATCTGATCGAAAGTATAAGGCATGCCGATCTCGGTCAAAGCAACCTCATCGATCCGACACTGGTTGAGTTTGTTTTGCATCATGCCCATGTATACCTCATAGTGAAACTGCTCACGACGGCCATCAACGGCATCATGCGACCAGAAGGCCAGGACCGGGTCTGCGCCCGCAACCGCAATACGAATAGACTCTCTCCAATCTTGCCCGTACTGGATTCTGTCGCGCGCAAGGCGAGACTCATAGGCTGCACCCAAACCAATTAGTTGTAGCTTGTCGACCCAAAGCCGAAAGCCTTGGTCGACCAGGGTAACCAATATTGGCCTCAGCCTCGGCTTGTCCGCGCTGGCGTGCGCGACGAAGATTCTTGTCCGAGATGCTCCCAAAAGCCTCTGGTACTCTCGGGCGAGATCGGAATCGATGACCTCCCCAGGCAGGTACCCTAACGAGGGCCTGGCCGAAGGGGGCTCGGCGATATGCACCACCGCTTGAAGGAGAACGTCAAAACCAGGGTCGTCAGGCGAGCCGTCCCAGCCACGAAGGTCGGCAGCCTGGATTTGACTAAAGCCTAGGGGGAGTGAAACATCGTCGAGGAGGACCGGGACCAACTTTTGCTGACGAAGTGCGAAGTCCGCCTCCACTCGAACCCAATCCGAGGTAACTGATCGAGCCGACCAGAGGACAATGACGACGGCGGCCGAGTTGAGCTCCTTCTCGATTACGTTTGCCCAGCTTGCCCCGGCCGCCAAGTTGATATCCCAAAAGACAGTGAATCCTGCCAAGTTAAGTGCACGCGCGATCGATGCGGCTTGGTCGTGATCCGCACGCGCGTAGGCCCCGCGCTCGCCATAGATCTGGCCGACATGCCGCTGGTCTTGGTCCAATAAGGAGAGGAGGCTCTTAATGCACCCTGCCGATACAGTCGACGGCCCGTTGCTGCCCGGCCTCGTTTTCGAAATGCTACAGGCGCATCAGCGCACCGCCGCCCTAAAAGCCGCCATCGATCTGGACGTCTTCCGCGCCGTAGGGGAAGGGCCGGGAGACGTGGCGTCCATCGCCCGCCACTGCGCGGCATCCGAGCGCGGCATCCGCATCCTGTGCCACTTCCTCACCGTCTACGGCGTGCTGGCCAAGCAGGACGGGCGCTACCGGCACACCCCCACCAGCGCCGCCTTCCCCGGTCCGCGCTCGCCATCGTCGCTGGCCTCCATCGCGCAGTTCCTCGCCAGCCCGGCCATGCACGAACCTTACGGCCATCTGGCGGAAATCGTGCGCACCGGCCGCACCGTCCTGCCGGGAGAAGGCACCGTGGAGCCGGAAAACCCGATTTGGGTCATATTCGCCGAAACCATGGCGCCCATGATGGCCCCCCTGGCGGGTCCGCTGGGCGCGGTCGTGCTGGAGGGACACTCCGGCCCCATGCGCGTGCTCGATATCGCCGCCGGACACGGCCTGTTCGGCATCGAAATCGCCAAACCGAATCCGCAGGCCCGCGTCACCGGCCTCGATTGGGCGCCGGTGCTGCGCGTGGCGCTGGACAATGCCCGCAAGGCCGGCGTCCAGGACCGCTACGACATGCTGCCCGGCAGCGCCTTCGAAGTCGACTTCGGCGGACCGTATGACGCCGTGCGGCTCACCAACTTCCTCCACCACTTCGACCAGCCAACCTGCATGCGCCCCGGCGGGCGCGCCGCCACGCTGGAGTTCGTGCCCAATGAGGACCGCGTCTCGCCGCCCATCCCCGCGGCCTTCGCCATGAACATGCTGGCCTCCACTCCGGCGGGCGACGCTTACACCCTGAGCGAACTCACCGCCATGTATCGCGAGGCCGGCTTCGGAGGCGTCACCGCGCATCCCATTCCCATGAGCCCGCACACCGTAGTCATGGGGCGCTCATCGCCGGCGCGCTGAGGGACCACGAGGGGCGCCGAGAAGAACAGACCCGTTTTATCTTTGCGTTCTTTGCGGTCCCTTTGCGCCTTTGCGTGAGATCAGTTCTCGTTTTTTGAGCCCGGCTGCCCCGTGTCCCACGCAATGCTCCACGTCGTCTTCCGTTGTCGCCCACGACGAAACGCTGATCCGCAACGCAAACATGGCGGTGCCACTCCGTGCCGCCGCACCAGCACGTACCATTGCTTTGGATCGCGGCCACAACCCGCCCGATGGCGGCCGCCGCAACGTTTCTTTCTTGGAGCGATAACTGCGTCAACTCGACGGACTATTTCCACTGGCTCAACTTGCGGACTTTGATGACACGCCCGCCTACGAAACATCTCCCTATTCGTCAACCAATTCGTACCCCAGCCCGGCACGCCGTGCCCCGACCCGTGCTCTTCTGGGGTAGGGGGACGTTACCCCATATAAGTCATTTATGATCAGCACAGGGGGCAGGGCCATACCGCCCCGATGCACCAACCGACGCAGCCAGATGCTACAAAATGTTACGCGAATCCAGGAAATCGGCGCACGTAACCGGTGCCCTCGCTCGAACCATTCGGCCCTGTCTTCGCCTCGTTCCGCCATTTGGCTTTGCTCGTCACATCCAGGCCGTCCAACGCGCCATCGCCGCAGCTTCTCAGCCCTCAGCCATCGGCTGCCCCATATGGTTCGTGAATCAGCGAACGCAGTATCGTCGCTCCGCACCAGGAACCTGGGGTTCAGCAATTCGGCCGGCGATCCCAAGCTGGCCGATGCGACAAATGCAACGCACTGCAACACGCCACCCAAAAAACGGGGCACGTAACAGTCCCGCGAAGAATCCGGAGGCCTGGCGGCAGGGCACGCTGCGAAGCGAACCCAATCCCACTTGATCCAAGCGATGTAACCATAAGTAAATGCTAATGTTAAGCCAGTCACCTCCGCGAAATTGGGGTTGTTCGGTCACGGCATACCCGCGCACAAATCCGCACAAAAACGCACAAAAATGCCAACCAGTGCGCCTTCGCCGCGAGACCTCCGCCATCGGCCCCCTCGGCCCGGAGAGCGGCGTCCTATCGGCGTTTATCGGCGTTCCATCTGCGGCCCATAGGAAGACAACCCGCCAATGCAGCACCCATCACCCACCTCGCGCGCGCAGATCGCGCCCCAACGGGGTGATTACACCCTACTCGACCCTCCTGGCCCCGCCTTTTGAGACATTGCCATCCTTAATTGCACCATTTGGAGGGCCATCCCCCCTGGCACCGTGATTGCACTTGAAGCCCAACCGGAAAGGACAGTCCCCATGGCTACAGCCGTAGAGCCCAAGCCCGAGATGTTGCGCGCACTGCCCGGCGACGATATCCGGCAGATCCAATGGCGTTTCGCCGATCGGTACGATCTCCAGATGCTGGTGCAGTCGGCCCGCGTCGTAGCGCGCGGCCCCGTGGCGAGGCTGGTCGCCGAAGGCGCGCGCAACACCCACGCCTGGACCCCAGCCAAGCAATCCCTTCTCGATCACTTCGATGCGTCCGGCATCACCGGAGTTTTCCTCGATCCCGAGCAGGGCGGCCTGGTCGAAGGCCCCAAAAACCTGGCGCTGGCGTTGGTGGCCTTCGAATTGGCCTGGGTAGATGCGGGCGCCGCCACCGGCAGTCTGGCCGGTTGTCTGGCCCTCGCCCCCATCCACGAGCGCGGCACTCCCGAGCAGCGCGACACTTACATGCGCCTCTGCGCGCCCGCCCAGCCCGGCGAGCAACGGCAGCCTTGGCGCGGCGCATTCTGCCTGACAGAGCCGATCCCCTACGTCGGCGTGGAAACCGGAATACTGGCCGGGAAGGTCCGCATCGCCGAGTGGACGGAAGGCGCCGAACCCATCCTGCAAGTCGAAAAGCGCGGCCGGTTCATCACCAACATGGGTTTCGCCAATTTCGTCACCGCGGCTGTCGATACGGACGACCCGCGCATCTCTAAGACCTGCATGGTGATCCTGCACGAAACCGATCCCGGCATCTTCGATCGCGGGGCGCCCACGCGCAAGCTGGTGCACCAGTTGTCTTCCACCAGCGATCCCATCTTCAACCTCCGGGTGCCCGCCGGCCGCATCGTGGGCGGCTACACCGTCAAGGACGGCGTGATCGTGCCCCGCTACAGCCACGGCGAGGTTATCGACGCCGTTTTCCGGCGCACGCGCGTCACCGTCGGGGTCATGACCGCCGCCAAGCTGCTCTCCGCCATCGAGCCGATCGTTCGCTATCAGCGCGGGCGCTTCCGCGGCGGCGAAAGTGCCGCGCCCGGTTCGCCGCGCTACGAGTTCGGCCTGCAGCTTAAAGAGGATACGCTGCATCGCCTGATCGACATCTGGGCCACCGGCGAGGCCAGCGCGTCGCTCGGCTTTGCCGCCGCCCGCCTCTTCGACGAACTCGATCCCCTCGAGCGCCTCAAAAACGAAAAGTTCGCCGCCGAAGGGGTCACCGGCGCCACCAGCACTCTGCGCGCCATGCGCAAGCTCCAGAAACAAGCGCTAGACGCGTTAAGCAAAACCACCAGCCACCAGCCACCAACCACCAACCACGACGAGCTTACGCTCGTCCCCGGCGAGCGTAAGCTCGTCCAGTACGCCCTGCTCGACTCCGTCGCCAACGTCCTCTGCCCCGCCTGCAAGCTCTGGAACACCGGCCACGGCGCCAACATGATGCGCGAAGCCGTCAGCCTGATGGGCGGCTATGGCATTACCGAAGATTGTCCCGGTTTCCTGGGCCACAAGTGGATGGACGCGCAGCTCGAAGCCACCTACGAGGGCCCCGAATCCGTCCAGCGCCGCCAGTTGACGCTGACCATGACCGACGAGTTGTTCCTGGCGCAATTCCGCAACTGGATCGGCGAGATGCGCCAGATCGCTTCCACCCATCCGGGCACCGGCGCTTGCACGCTCGCCACCGCCATGCAGATGTGGCTGTGGTCGCTTCATCATCTCCAAAAAGCCAGTGATGCCGAAGGCGCCCGCCTGTATCAGAGTTCCCGGCAAGGCGTCACCTTCCCGCTGGCCGACGCCCTGTGCTGGCTGCTGGCCTCCCGCTGCCAGATCCTGGACGTGCTGGAGCTCGAAGCCAAAGGCGGCGACTCCGCCGCACCCGGCACGCTGGCCTTCTTCACCGATCTGTGCCATGTGCAGAGCGCCCGCGCTGCCGGTGAAGTCGGGCGCATCTGCGCCGAGCTTGTGTTCGGCTACAACCGCCACCCGGCTTGGGATGCGGAAGGCTGCGCCTCCTGTTATCACGGCGAAGAGCTGGAAGCCATGGAAGGCCTGATCCCCGGCATCGCCAGCCTGGCGCGCGGCTATACCGACGTGATCGAGAACGACGGTTCGCATGCGGCGAAGGCCGGGCCCTGCGCCCGGTTCGACGGTTACGATCAGTTCAACCGCCTGCGCGTGCGCATGGATGGCTGCCTCACCGGATCGCACCTGGCCAAGGATCGCGCCGCCGAGGCGTTGCAGCGCGTCATGATTCCGGAAGCGCTGGACTATCCAGCATGAGCGCGGAGCCGGTATCGCGGCAGTCAATGGATGTGGACATCGTCTGCGTCGGCTTCGGGCCGGCCATGGGCGGTTTCCTCGCCACGCTGGCGCGCGACGCCGACCCCGACCTGCAGGTCGTGTGCTACGAGCGCGCCGACGACATCGGCTTCGGCGTCTCCGGCGCAGTCACGCGCGCGCGCGGCATTCGCTCCACTTTCCCGGATCTCGATCCAGCCGGGATCCCCATGGCGGCGGCGGTCGGCCACGAGAAGATCGCCTACCTCCTCGATCCCATCGGGGCCAGCCGCCGCTCGCCCATCCTGCGCGCCGCCGACAAGCTGCTGCGCCTGTTTCGCGTGCCGCGCGGCAAGCCCTTCCTGGAGGCCTTCGAGCTGCCCTGGACGCCGCCCTTCCTGCGCAAAGACGGCGGACTGCTCCTCTCCATCGGACAGTTCATGCAGTGGACCGGCGCGCAGGCCATGTCGGGCGGCACAGTCCAGATCTGGCCCGGCATGCCCGTCTCCGAGGCGCTGGTGGAAGACGGTCGCGTGGTCGGCGTGCGCCTGCTCGATCAGGGCACCGACCGGCAGGGCCGGCCCGATGCCGGCTACCTGCCCGGCATGGATATGCACGCCGCGCTCACCGTAGTCGGTGATGGACCTGTGGGCGCCGTGGGCCGGCAGCTCGACGCGCTCTACGGCCTGCCGGGCGGACACCATCAGCATGAGTGGGCCGTGGGCGCAAAGATGGTGGTGGATCTGCCCGAGAGCGTGGATCTGGAGCCTGGCACGGTCTTCCATACTTTCGGCTACCCTGAGCCGGAAATCTTCGGCTTCTTCTATGTGCATCCGGGGCGCGTGGCTTCGGTTGGAATCTTCGTGCCTTCCTGGTTCCACAATCCGGTGCGCACGTCCTACCGTTATCTCCAGCACTACATGCTGCACCCGTATCTCTGGCGCTATCTCGCGGGCGGCAGGCTGCGGTCGTGGGGCGCGAAGTCGCTGCAGGAAGCGGGCAAGCGCGGCGAGCCCTTTCTGGCGGGCGATGGATACGCGCGCATCGGCGAGTGCTCCGGCAGTACCAATGTCCTGACCGGCTCGGGTGTCGACGAAGCCTGGACTACGGGCATCCAGCTCGCCGAAGCCGTGAAGGAACTGCGCGCCGCGGGCAAGCCCTTCACCAAGGCCAACCTGGACGAGGCCTATGTGGCGCGCCGCCGTGCGAGCTGGGTGGAGGCCGAAGGTCGCATCGCGGAGAAGGCTCGCGACGGCTTTCATCGCGGCGTGGTGACGGGGCTGCTAGGTATGGCGTTGGCGGGCGCCACCCAGGGACGCGTCTCGATTGCGGGGGATCCGCAATTGCTCCCCAACCTGGAGGAATACTATCGCGGCAAACTCACGCCGGTCGACATCGACGAGGTGCGCCATCAGTGCTACGGGAGCGGCATCGCCATGCACGATGCGCTGATGGACCGTTGCGGCTGGCCGGCGGTGCCCCACGATGGCCAGTTACTGATGTCGCAGCAGGACGCGCTCCTGGTCGGCGGCAAGGTGCAGGCGCCCGCGGGATACGCCGACCATGTCACGTTCCTGTATCCCGATTTCTGCGAGCGCTGCGCCAGCAAGCTGTGCATCGAAATGTGCTCGGGGCAGGCGCTTACACCGGGGCCGAATGGCGTGCCGCTATTCGACCGCGAGAAGTGCGTCTTCTGCGGCGCCTGCCTGTGGAACTGCCGCCAGCCGCTCGACGACGATCCGGTAAGCACCAATATCGCCTTCCGCGCGGGCGCAGGCGGCCTGCACTCCACCGAGAATTGAGGTAGGACAGGCCTCCTGGCCTGTCCTGATAAACTGAAGGTAGGCATCGCTATGCATCGAGAATTCGTTGAGCGCAGAGACGGGGGATTCTATCTGGCAGCGAGCCGTGTGCCGCTTGACTTCATCGTGCGGGAGTTTCAGCAGGGCGAGTCTCCAGAGGCGATTCGGTCGGACTTCCCTACGCTGAGCCTGGAGCAGGTCTACGGGGCAATCACCTTCTACTTGGGGCACACGGACGAAGTGGACAAGGCCATGGCAGAACGCGTGCGCGATGAAGACGCTTACAGCGCAACGCATCCGATGACCCCGGATCTAAGAGAGAAGTTCGAGCGCATGGCGCGCCAATTGCCGGCGCGGCAAAGCTAACCGATGGTTCGATTGCTGGCGGATGCCAGTCTCCGGAATGCCATTGTGAGAGGCTGCTTGCGCCGGGAGCCCACCATGGATTTTCTTGCGGCGAATAGGGCTTTGGTGAGTTCCTTCAGAGCGGGGGTTCTAGCCCAGGCGTTTTTCTAGTGAAGCAGCATGCACGCATTGCGGAGGTCATAGACCGGCTGGTGCTGATTTGGGCCGCTTTCGATGCCGATGAGTGAAGAAACCGAATCGTGGAGATTCCAGAGCCGTGACGCTGCGGCATGCGTGCCGATGTACGTCAGCTGTCTTGCGAACTGCCGGCGGCCGGTGGACGACGATGAACCAATATCGCCTTCCGCGCGGGCGCCGGCGGCTGCAATCCTGCGAGAATTAAGCGGCCAAATTACTGGACGTCGGAAACCTTCCCGCCAGTAAAGGTCACTTTCATGTCCTTGTAGAAATAGATGGTCTTGGCGCCTACGGTCGCCTTACGCACGGGTTGACCCATTGACGCCACCACTTGATCGACGGTCTGGCCCATGTCGATGCTCACCGGCGGAGCCGCGGGCTCGCCCGCGTTCGGCCCAGGACCGGAAGCCGCGCCTCCGTTGGCTTCAGCCTCCACCTTGTCGGCTTCCTGCGATTGCTGGTTGATCTCAGCCTTCACTTCACTTTCGGGCGGAGGCGGCGGAGCGGCGGAGGCCATGGCGCTCTCCACCGGAGCGGCTTTGGCGGCGGCCGGAGCGGCCGGCAGTCCACCTTGCCCCTGCTTCTTCTGCAACTCCTGCATGCCTGCGTCGATGGTCTCGCGCATATGGTTCTGCATGTCCTGCAGATCCGTCAGCGCAATCTGAACCGTGTCGCCTCTGGGGCATTCCTTGCCGCCCTTGCTGGCCAGCACGGCCAGCGTCGCGGCCTGTGCGTCCGGCGCGGTCTGGCCGGTGAGTTGGACCGCGTCGCCTTCGCTCAGCGCGCACTCCGTGCCTCCCGCATCCACCACATCCAGATCGTGGCCCGCCACGAAGACATGCTGCTTGCCGTCGGTCAGCGAGCGCTGGATGCTGCTGGAGGCGGCATCCGGCTCGGCGCCCTGGCCGGCCGTCTTCGATTCCGAGTTTTCGAGCGCAATCTGTGACCGCACTTCATCGGCGATCAGTTGCTTGGTTTCCGGCGTCAGCGGCGCGGGATTGCTCATCGCCGCGGCCTGCGCGACCTGCGCCTGATAAGCGGCCTGCAGCGACTGGGCGATGAAGTAATCCGTCAGCCACAGCGCCGGGCTGGCATAGACCGGGTAGGGCGTAAAGTACGCGCCATAGTATCCGAACCAGGGATTGCCGCCCCAGCCCCAGCCATAAGCCACGGGGACTGCCCACGGATTGTAAGCCCACCCGTAGAACGCCGGCCCGTAATAGTAACCCGGGTAATACGGATTCATCCAAGCGCCGTGGTAGTAGTAGCGCCCGTAATAGCGGTTATAGTAGCGTCCGTTGTAATAGTAAGATCGCCGGGCATACTCGTGGCCATGAAACATATACGGCCTCTGCACGTAGCCGCGGCCGCCCCGCTCGGCGACGATGCGGGAATGATCGCTGCGCTCGACCACCACCCTCCGGTTGCCGGACAGGTTGCGGTGAACTTCCATGCCGCGCTTGGGGTCGCGCACCGTGGCGACATGTCCGTCGGCCCGCTTGGTCACGGTTCCGCCGCTCCTGGTCTGGACGGTCTTGCTGCCTTTCGGAGCCGCCATACCGCCTTTACCCCCAGCGGTCGAGCCGAACGTCTTTCCGCCGGCGGGAGTCGAAACCCTTCCGCCCGGCGAGGTGGCGCCGGGGCGGCTGGTTGGGGATGCCGTGTGGGTCGCCGGGGTGGCCGTGTGGGTTGCCGAGGTGCCCGCGTGGGGCGTGGTCGTGACCGGATGAGCGGTAGTGGTGGACGGGTGGCTCGTGGTAACCGCCGAATGGCCGGCCGTGGTGGGACCGTGCGACGCGGTCGAGGCGCCTCCGCCTGCCGGGTGAGCCGCGGGAGCGGAGCTCCTGGGGGCAGCCGCGGGTTTGGATGGCGCCGACGCCTTCGGTTTATCCGCGCTTAGCGCCGGATAAGTGAAGGCCAGCAAAGTCAGCGACGCGGCCAGATATTTGCCGCATAAAATGTTGCGAATTCGACGTGTGTTCATCGGGGGGTTCCTCGTTTTGCAGGCTACTGGACGTCCTTCACTTTGCCGTTGACGAAAGTGATCTTTAAGTCCTTATAGTAGTAAATTTCCTTGGTTCCGATTTTGGCCTTTCTCACGGGCTGTCCCATGGCGGCCACCACCTGATCGATGGTTTGTCCCTCGGCGACCTCAACCGGATCGGCGGGCGGGGGCGGCGGAGCTTCGATGGGCGGGGGTGGGGCCTCCACCGGCGCGGGAGCCGCCGCCGGGGCCGCGGGTGCGGGCTCCGCGGGCGCTGCCGGCTGGCTTGCCGGAGCGGCCTCCGCCTGGCCTCCTTGCGCCGCGGGCTGAGCCTTATCATCGGCCTTGGCGTCCTTGGAGTCCTCGGCTGGCGCTACGGTGATGACTTCGGCGACCGCCTTCAGGGCCTCTTCGGGCGACGGCGCCAACGCTCCGAACGGAATGGTCAGGGCCGCTTTGTAGCGGATCCCCTGGTCGCCGGAGGGGGTGGCGTCAGTGAAAAAGTCCAATACAACGCCGGTAGATCGGACGTCGATCTTGGTTAACCAGAATTTCTCGCCGCTGACGAAGTTTCTGGTTGCCGGCGCGCTTCCGCCGCCGGGCACATGGCCAAATCCCGGAAGGCGCCTGAGTTTCTCTCCGACTCCGCAAGCCTTGGCAGGGACGATTTTTCCTTCCTTATAGGTGTTCATGCACGGGTTCGCCGCGCTGGTTGCGGCTACCATAAGCACCTTATCTTTGTGGAGTACCAGGACCGAACCGGCCGTCACGATATCCGACTTATCGTCAGTAGTCTTGGTCAGCTTGTACTCGGATTCCAGTTTCTTTTGAATGGCGGCTGTCGCATCATCCGCGTAGGCCGCCCAGGGCAGCGCTACTAGTGCTAATAGAACTCCCTTGATTATTTGAGTCGTCTTCATTGTTCAGAGCCTTTGGGAAAACTCGCCCGATTATACACCCCCTCCGCTCCGTATGCAATTGCACAAAGAGCATACCGAGAAACCACAGATTCTATTGGCGCTTGTGATCTAACCGCATGGCCTTATGAATCGCCTTCCATTTCTTCTTCTGCGCCTGGGCGGCTTGCACATCGGTCTGGCGGACATGCCAGGCGACTTCGGCGCGCAGCTTTCGATAGCTCTCCCAGCGGGAAGCGTCCAGTTCGCCCGCTTCGATGGCGGCCTGGACGGCGCAGCCGCCTTCCACCACGTGGTTGCAATCCCGGAAGCGGCACTGCAGCGCCAGATCCGCGATTTCGGCAAACGCGGAATCCAGGCTCTCCTGACTGGCCCACAACTGCAGTTCACGCATGCCCGGCGTGTCGATGAGCGCGCCCCAGTGCGGTAACGGTAACAATTCGCGGTAGGTGGTCGTGTGCCGGCCGCGACTGTCGCTCTCGCGCACCTCCCCGACAAGTTGCCGCTCCACGCCCAGGAGTTGATTCGCCAGCGTGGATTTCCCAACGCCGGAAGAACCCAGCAAAGCGATCGTCAGCCCCGGCCGCAGGAGCCGCCGCACCGGTTCGATGCCTGCGGCCGAGTGCGCCGTAATTGCGACCACCGGCGCGTTCCCCGCCACGCCGGCCGCTTCGTCGAGGCGCGCAGCCAGGTCCGCGCACACGTCGGATTTGTTCAGCACGATGGCCGCGTCGACGCCGCTCGCGTGGGCCAGCGTCAGGTAGCGCTCGATGCGGCGCACATTGAAATCCCCATCCAGTCCGCAGACGATGAGCGCCAGGTCGATGTTGGCGGCCATCACCTGCTGCTGCTCCCGGTCGCCGGCCGCGCGCCGGGAAAACATCGACCGGCGGGGCAGCACCGCATGGATCATGCCCTCATCCGGTCCCACTGGCTGCGCCGCCACCCAATCGCCCACCGCCGGCCATCCCGCCCGCTCCGTGCGATAGAGCAGCGCACCGATGGCCTCCGCCGTCATTTCGCCGCGCGCGGTGTAGAGCCGGTATCGATCGCCATACGCCACCGACACGCGCCCCAGCATCAAGCCGCGCGCCGCATAAGGTTGAAAAGCTTCAAACATGGCGTCCGTCGCGCCAATCGTCGTCAAGTCAAAGGAATCCTGCATTCCAGTTCTCCTGAAATAATTGATTTTGGGATACGAGATTGGAATGGATTCGCCGCGGGGCAGTCTTCAAACGTCAGCTCAGACAGCTCGCGGTGAATCGACTTTTAGCGGACGGACAGTGGCAGTACCAGGCTCCAGGCTATCCCAAGGGGCTCGGGAAAGCAAGCCGCTCCGCATGTTAAGTTTGAGGGGATGCGATACTTCATCGGTTTACTGGCCTCCGCCGCATTACTGTTCGCTTCGGGAGAATTGTCCGGCCGCCGCGCGCCGGGCTTCTCGCTTCCCGATCTCCACGGGCAACAGCACGATTTGCAGGAATATCGCGGTAAAATCGTACTCCTCGACATCATCCAAACTACCTGCCCGCATTGCCAGAAATTGGCCGACATCCTGGAGAAGGTGGTCGCCAAGTATGGCAGCAAGGTGGCCGTGCTGACGTTCGCCATTCCGCGGGACACTACCGCCACCGTGGCTGGCTTTGTATCGGACCACAAAGTGACGACGCCGGTCCTGTTCGATTGCGGGCAGGCCGCGGCATCGTATCTGAAGGTGACGCCGCAGAACCCGACGGTGAATGTGCCGCATCTGTTCCTGATCGATCGGCAGGGGATGATCCGTAACGATTTCGGATACGACTTCGATACGCGAAACATTTTCGAGGGCGACGGCCTGGATATCGAGATCGACCGCCTGCTGGCCGCGCCCACGCCCGCTAAGACCAAGAAATAGCGGCAAGTAGATCGCGGCAACAGGATTGTGAGACAACCGGCGGCTCCGCGCCACTATGTTGTCGATGATCCTTACGCCTAAACGGGTCTGGGCACTGCCGATGCTGCTAGTATGCGGCGTGCAGGCGCCGAGCTTGCCGGCAGCCGAACCTGGGGCGCGCGGTTACTTAACCGGGACCACGGTTCCCGGTTTTCCGGCGAAGTGCGATGTGCGTGTCGATCTGACGGGCGACCAGGAGCTGCTGTTCGTCACCCACGCGCTGACGTTGCATGTGCCGTACGATAAGGTCAACACGTTGGAATACGGCCAGCATGTTGGAAGACGCTACGCCGAGGCGGTTTTGCTTTCCCCCCTGTTTCTCCTTGCCAAGTCGCGCAAGCACTACCTGACCGTGTTCTATACCGACTCGAACGGCCGGCAACAGGCTGTGGTGCTGCAGGTCAACAAGGGCGATGTGCGTGCGCTGTTGCCTGAATTGGAAGCCAAGACCGGCCGCCGCGTGGAGTACACCGACTACGAGGCGCGCGAGTCGAGAGGCTGAAGCAATGGCGGCCCCTACCCTTTTTCTGGCCGCGCTGCTATTCGCACCGTCCGATCCGGTTCCGCTGTCCGCGCCGCCCGCCGCGTCTACAGCAGTGGAGACGGACAGCGTACGTCAGTTACTCTCGCTGCGGCGCGTGTTTGTGGACCGTTTCTCCGGCGGAGAAACCGCCGCGCAGATGCGCGACATGATCATCAATGCCCTGCAGAACTCGAAGCTCTTCCTGATTACCGAGAACCAGGAAAAGGCCGACGCCATATTGCGCGGCTCGGGCGAAGATCTGGTCTTCAATGAGACGCATTCGTCGAGCGACAGCCTGAATGTGCACAGCAGCCTGAACACCAGCCAGACGGACGAAGACTCCGCCCTGAAGGGAGGCACGCGCAGCTATGAGCGGTCGGGCAGGGGAACTGGCCTCGGTGCGGGAGAGAACGAGTCCAGCCGCACCTCAGAGCGGCGGCACGAGGCCAATGCCGCGGTGCGCCTGGTGAGCAAGGACGGCGACGTGATCTGGTCCACGACGCAGGAAAGCATGGGCAGCAAGTTTCGCGGCGCCAGTTCGGACGTGGCCGACAAGATTACGAAGCGGTTGACGGATGACTACGAGCGGGCGAAGAAACTGCCGCATTGATGGCTTCTAGCAACTGGGCGTTGCGGATCGGCTTGCCGAGGACGCAGGCCACCAGTTTCTCTTCGGGAAGATCGCACAGCTCTTCGGTCCAGCCGGAAAGAACGATGATCTTTGCTGCCAGGCGCTGTTCGTCGACCCAGCGGATCAGGCTCAGGCCGTCTTTCAGCTTGGGCAGGCGCAGATCCATCACCAGCACGTCGGGGCAAAATTCTTCGAGCAGGCGGCGAGCCGCGGGCGCATCCTCCGCCACGGCGGCCTGGTGACCGGCCATCGCCAGCAGAGCCTTGCGAATTTCAAGGTGCTGGGTGTCGTCGTCGGCGACCAATACGCGGCACATCAGAAGTGCATTCCGCCGCCGCAGATCAACACCTCGGCGGTCACATAGTCGGAGAGCGGGGAGCAGAAAAACAGCACGGCTCCGGCGGCTTCCTCCGGCGTTCCGCCGCGGCCCAGCGGGCAGACGGCCTTGAGCGCATCGAGCATCTTGGGCTGCACGCCGACGGCAATCTGGCGGCCCTGCACGTCGATGGTCGCGCCCGCCTGGGTGAGTGGCTGCGTCAGGCGCGTTTCGATCAGGCCGAAGCCCACCGCGTTCACGTTCACGTTATAGCGGCCCCACTCCTTGGCCATGGTCTTGGTGAGGCCGATCACGCCGGCTTTGCCCGACGAATAGCCCGCCTGCCCGGGATTGCCGTCGGTGCCGGCGATGGAGGTGATGTTGACCACCTTGCGCATGACCCGGCGGCCCTCGGCGGCTTCGCGCTTGGCGGCTTCGCGAATGTGCGCGGAAGCCGCGCGCAGAATGCGGAAGGGCGCCACCAGGTGGATGCCGAGCATGGCCAGGTACTGCTCGTCGGTGGTTTTCTGGATGACGTTGTCCCAGGTGTAGCCCGCGTTGTTGACGATGATGTCGAGGCCGCCGAAAGTCTCGATGGTTGCGTCGACCAGCTTCTGCGGGAAATCCGGAGCGGTGACATCGCCCGCCAGGTGCGCGGCGGCGCGGCCGGACAGGCGGATGGCGGATTCGGTTTCCAATGCGGGAGCCGGGTCCAGGTCGTTGATCATGACGGCGGCGCCCGCGGCCGCCAGTTTCTCGGCGATGGCGCGGCCGATACCGCGGCCCGCGCCGGTGATGAGGGCTACCTTGGAATCGAGAGTGAAGGACATCCTCCCTATCTTAGTAGGTCTTCCAGCTGTATCTTGGTGTCGGTCTTGCTATCGCGATATTTTACGATGACCGGGGTGTAGATGGAGATGCCCCAATCCTTGCCGGGGCCGCTGGTGATGGCGCGCGCACCGGCTACCAGCACGGCTTCTTCGGGGATGACCAGCGGTTCGTCGTCCGTGGCTTTGTAGACCATGCCGCGCACCAGGTCGTAGACCGGCGTGGAGCGATTCAGGATGGTGCCGGTGCCCAGCACGGCGCGCTTCTTGACCACCGCGCCTTCGTACACGCCGCAATTGCCGCCGATCAGCACGTCGTCTTCGACGATGACCGGCAGCGCGCCGACCGGTTCCAGCACGCCGCCGATCTGCGAAGCGGCCGAGATGTGGCAGTTCTTCCCGATCTGCGCGCAGCTTCCCACCAAGGCGTGCGAATCGACCATGGTGCCGTCATCCACATACGCGCCGACGTTGATGTACATGGGCGGCATGCAGGTGACGCCCTTGCCGATGTAGACGCCGTCGCGAATGCTCGATCCGCCGGGGACGATGCGCACACCGCTTTGCGGCTGTGAACTGCTTTGACCGGGTATGTGGATTTGTCGAAGAAAGGCTGGCGGGTGGCGTCGATCGACATATCCACCACGCCGCCCATGCGAAAGCCCAGCAGGATGCCTTTCTTGACCCAGGCGTTGACGCGCCATCCGCTGGGCGCCGATGCATCCGGCTCGGCGGCGCGGATGCGGCCCTGGTTCAGCGCGTCCTTGAATTCGTAGAAGAGGCGGAAGTGCGCTTCGGTGTAAGCGTCGGGCTTGTGGTCGAAGAGCCGTTCGATTTCAGACTGCAACGGTGCACTCTCCCCAACAGGTCCGACGGATTCCAGCACCTTTTCGATCCTGCGCGAGATTCTCCGGCTTGGGAGGCACCATCGGCAGGCGATAAACCGGTTCCAGCAGGCCCATCAGCGCCATGCGCGGCCTTCACCGGAATGGGATTCGATTCGACGAAATTGATCTCCATCAGCGGCAGATACTTGCGCTGCACCGCACGCGCGGCGGCGAAATCGCCCGCCAGGCAGAGTTGCGCGAGCTGCGTCATCTCGGCGGGAATCTCGTTCGACGACGACCGAGATGATGCCGCGCCCGCCCAGCGCAATCAGCGGCAGGGTGATGGCATCGTCGCCCGAAAGCACGGTGAAATCCGGCGGGACCTGGTGCATCACGCTGGCCATCTGGGCGATGTTGCCGGAAGCTTCCTTCACGCCCACGATGTTGGCGATCGCCGCCAGGCGCGCGAGCGTGGCGGGTTCCACGTTCACGCCGGTGCGCCCTTGCACGCTATATACAATGATGGGCAGCGGGACGGCCGCGGCGATGGCCTGGTAGTGCTGGTAGAGGCCTTCCTGCGTGGGCTTGTTGTAGTAGGGCGTGACGGAGAGGATGCCGTCCGCGCCCAGGCTGTTCGAGCTCGCGCGCCAGTTCGATGACTTCGCGCGTGTTGTAGCCGCCCGCGCCGGCCAGCACCGGCACGCGGCCCTTGGCCTCTTCGACCGTGATTTCGACCACGCGCAAGTGTTCGGCGCGAGTCAGCGTTGGGCTCTCGCCGGTGGTGCCGCACGGGACCAGGAAGTTGATGCCCGCATCGATCTGCCGGCGGACCAGGCGCCGCAAGGTTGCTTCATCGAGCGACTGGTCTTGGCGGAACGGAGTGACTAATGCGGTGCCGCAGCCGGTAAACGGATGCTGGTTCATTGGAAGAGTACCTCGTTAAATTCGTGGAAGCCTTTTTGGCCTATCATCCATTGCGCCGCCTTCAGTGCGCCTCGCGCGAAGCCTTCGCGGCTGCGCGCGGTGTGGCGCAGCGTGATGGTGTCGGCGGCCGAATCGAAGCCGATTTCGTGCGTGCCGGGGTGTGCGCCGGCGCGATTGGCGCTGACGTCGATGCGGCGGTGATAGCCGGCGTTCTTCATCTCTTCCACCAGCTTCAGCAGGGTGCCGGAAGGCGCGTCCTTCTTCGTGGCGTGGTGGATCTCCCAGGCCCATGCGCCGTAGGTTGGCTCGTTCGCGAGCAGGCGCGCGGCCTCCGATACCAAGCGGAAGAAAGCATTCACGCCGATCGAGTAATTCGGGCTCCAGACCAGGCCGATGCCGTGCCGCTCGACAGCGGCTTTCACGCGGTCCACTTGGTCGAGCCAGCCGGTGGTGCCCACCACGATGTTCACGCCCAGCGCGGCGATGCGCTCTACATTTTCAGCCACCGCAGCGGGAATGGAGAAATCGACCGCCACGTCGATGCCGCGGAAGTTGTCGGGCGTCACGCCTTCGAACCCGGCGTTGTTGAATTCGTCCAGCTTGAGCGCCACCGTGAAACCGTATTCCGGCGCAAACTGCTCGATCAGGCGGCCCATCTTGCCGTAGCCGACGATGGCCAGGTTATGGGCGGGAGGCATCAGGCGGCATCGAAGACCTCGGCGTCGAGTTCGGCGAAGAACTCGCGTGCAACGCCGCCACGGTGCGGTGCAGATCGGTTTCGGCGACCACGAAGCTGAGATTCAGCAGCGACGCTCCTTGCGAAATCATGCGAATGTTGATGCCGTCGAGCGCGCCGAAAACGCGCATGGCCACGCCCGGAGTGTAGCGGATATTGTCGCCCACCAGGCACACGATGGCCTGGTCGTCTTCGATGGACACTTCCGAAAACTGGCTCAACTCCCGGCAAATGGCGTCGAGCGCCTGGTGTTGTCGATGGTCAGCGAGACGCTGACCTCGGAAGTGGCCACCATATCCACGGCTGTCTCATAGCGGTCGAAGACTTCGAAGATGCGGCGCAGGAATCCGTGCGCCATCAGCATGCGCGTGGAGTGGATGTTCACCAGCGTGATCTTGCGCTTGCAGGCGATGGACTTCACCACGTTGTCGGCAGGGCACCGCTTCCGACACGATGCGCGTGCCGGACACTTCCGGGCGGCGCGAGTTCAGAATCAGCACCGGGATGTTCTTCTCGACGGCCGGCACGACGGTGGCGGGATGCAGCACCTTCGCGCCGAAATAGGCCAGCTCGGCGGCCTCGGCGAAAGAGATGGTCTTCACGCGATGGCCGCCGGGCAGAATGGTCGGATCGGCCGTGAGCATGCCGTCCACGTCGGTCCAGATCTGGATCTCTTCGGCGCCGATGCCCGCGCCCACGATGGAAGCGGTGAAATCCGACCCGCCGCGGCCGAGCGTGGTGGTCACGCCATCCTCCGTGGCGGCGATGAAGCCGCCCATCACCACGACCTTATCTTCGGCGAGCGGCGGCACCACGGCGGCGAGGCGCGCGTAGGTTTCCGGATAGAGCGGCGCGGCCTGCGTGTGGCGGCGGTCGGTGACGATCACCTGGCGGGAATCGAGGTGCGCGGTGTTCATGCCGAAGTGGCGGAACGCCAGGGTGACGATGTAGGCTGGAGAGCCGCTCGCCGTAACTGGAGATGGCGTCGATGGAGCGCGGCGTCAGTTCGCCCAGCACCGCCAGACCTTTGACCAGTTCGGTCAGTTCCTGGAAATGCTCGTCGAGAAGGCGGTCGAGCTCGGCGCGGTCGGCCAGCGGAACCACCAGGCGCGCCTCGCGGGAGTGAAAGTCGCGCAGGTCGTGGATCTGGCGGATATATTCTTCGCGCGCGCCTTCGATGGCGGTCGACGGCGATGGCCAGCAGCTTGTTGGTGGTCTTGCCCATGGCCGAAACCACGACTACCGGCCGGCGGTCGGCACGCGCTTTGACGATAGCCGCGACGCGCTCGATGGCGGCCGCCGATTCGACCGACGTGCCGCCGAATTTCATGACGATCATCAGTCCAGCATTCCTTCCGAATGCATCAGCTCGGCGTTCAGCACGGCCGCGCCCGCGGCGCCGCGCACGGTGTTGTGGCCCAGCGCGACGAACTTGTAATCGAGCACGGGGCAGGGGCGCAGGCGGCCGATGAAGGCCGCCATGCCGTGTTCGCGCTCGGCATCCCGGCGCGGCTGCGGGCGATCCTTCTCCTCCATATAAATGACGGGGCGCGGCGGCGCGCTGGGAAGGTGGCGCTGCTGCGGCACGCTGGAGAAGTGGTCGAAGGCGTGGCGTAGGTCGGCTTCCGACGGCTTGGCGGAGAATTCGACCGAGACGGTGACGGTGTGGCCATCCACAACCGGGACGCGATTGCAGTGCGCGCTGACCTTGGCGTCGCAGCGGCTCGATGTGATCGCCGCGGAAATCGCCCAGGATCTTCTGCGTCTCCTGCTGCATCTTTTCTTCTTCGCCACCGATGAAAGGGATGACGTTGGCGATGATATCCATGGACGGGACGCCCGGATATCCCGCGCCCGAGATGGCCTGCAGCGTGGTGGTAATGACACGCGTGATGCCAAATGGCTTCAGCGGGCCGAGCGCCATGGTGAGCACGATGGTGGAGCAATTGGGATTGGTGACGATCTGGCCTTTCCAGCCGCGCTTGCGCTGCTGGCTGGGGATGATCTTGAGGTGGTCGGGATTGACTTCGGGAACCAGCAGCGGCACGTCGCGTTCCATGCGGTGGTTCTTCGAATTCGATACCACCACGTGGCCGGCTTGGGCGAAAGCGCGCTCGATTTCGGTGGCGACGGAGGCGTCCATGGCGGAGAAGAGCAGGCGCGGAGCGTTGCCGGGTTTCGAATCTTCGACCAGCTTGCCGGCGACGGTATCCGGCATTCGACCGCTGAGCCGCCAGGAGGTGGCGTCGTGGTATGGCTTGCCGGCGGAGCGGTCGCTGGCGCCCAGCCACTTGAGTTCGAACCAGGGGTGGTCCTGCAGGAATTTGACGAAATGCTGGCCCACCATGCCGGTGGCGCCCAGGATGCCGACTTCGATTTTGGTTTGCATATCAGGTTAGTTGGTTTCGGTGAGCAACCGGCTCACCATGGTTTCGTAGACGCCCACCGCATCTTCCAATTGCCGCTTGGGAATGCGCTCGTCGAGCGTGTGGGCCACGTGGATGGAGCCGGGGCCGATCAGGAACGGCGTGCCCCAGGCGCCTCCGAATGCGGGGATGTCGGTAGTGTACGCCACCACGGTGGTTTCCATTCCCGGGAGCGAACCGAGCCGCAGGGCGGGGATCTCGAGCATCTCGCGCGCCTCCGCTTTTCCGGCCACGGCGGCGGCGATGGCGTCTTTGGTCGCGGTCGAGTCGCCGACCAGACGGACGAAGATCTCGGCCTTGGCCTCATCGGCGATGACGTTGGGCGCACGCCCGCCGACGATGGTTCCGATGTTCAGCGTGCTGGGGCCGAGCAGATCGTCGACGGGCAGCGGGAGGGCGCGAATGCGGGCGAGCGCGTCGAGCAGCTTGTCGATGGCGGATTCGCCCAGTTCCGGATAGGCGGAGTGCGCCATGCGTCCAGCAGCCGCGATTTCATACCGCAGCGCGCCCTTGGAGCCGAGCGCCAGCTTGTTCTCAGTGGGCTCGCCGTTGATGATGTAGCGCCCGCCTTTGGGATGCGCGGCCGCGTGATAAGCGCCCGCGCTGTTGCGCTCTTCGCCGACCACGAACAGCACGCCGAAATCGCGCACGCCCGCTTTCGAGCAGCGCTTCGGCGGCTTTGAGCATGGCGGCGATAATGCCCTTGGTGTCGCACGCGCCGCGTCCCCAGATGAAGTCGCCGTCCTCGCGGGAGGGGATGAAGGGCGGCACGGTATCCATGTGGGTGGAGAGCGTGACAATGGGCCGGTCGCCCCAGCAGCCGAAGATATTGGCGCGATGCGGCTCGACTTCGGTCCGTTCGGCGTGGCCGCCATAGCGCGTGGCGAGCGCGGAGACGCAGTCCATTAACTGGAGGCCGACGCGCTCCTCGTTGCCGGTGATGGACTCGGTATCGATCAGCGCCCGCGTTAGCTCGAAAAGGTGCATAATTCACACGCGCGCGGGCGGCGGACGCAGGCAGAAGAAAAGACTCGGCGTATCCGGCGAGTCTTCGCTTCCGATAGCGCTCCACCCGCATTAAAGATTCGGGTGACAGTGGGCAGGTGTTAGCCTTACCCCCCAACCGCCGCGGCCATGAGCCTCCGCGCCGGTTTCGGCGGTTCCAATCGGCCCCTTTCGCCGGGGATCCGAAGCTCTGTCGGAAACGCCCGCCCGGCTAGTGATGGCCGCCGCGCCTCTATCGGGAAAGACTTAGGATAGCGGACCGGAAGGGCGGCGGTCAATATGCGCCATCGCCGCTATTCCGCTCGCAGAGCGTCTACCGGATTGACCGACGCGGCTCGGCGCGCCGGGAAATAGCTGGCCAGCAGGGCTGTGATGCCCAGCACGGCGGAAACCGCCGCCATCGTGGCCGGGTCCGCCGCGCGCACACCGAAGAGCAATCCGCGCAATAGATTCGCGGCGGCGACCGAGCAGAGGAGTCCGATGCCGATGCCCACTGCGATCAACCACCCCGCCTCTTTCAGGATGAGCCGGTGCACACCGCGTGGCTGGGCGCCGAGCGCCATGCGCACGCCGATCTCGCGAGTTCGCCGGCTTACCGAGTAGGCGATCACGCCGTACAGTGCGGCCGCGCCGAGCAGCCAGGCCAGGCAGGCGAAGCCTCCCACCAGCCAGGCTGAGCAACGGCGCAGATAGGCAGCCGGCGTGTTGTTGACTCTGTCGCGCATGGTTCGCGGCCCATAAGTAGAGATGCCCGGATCCATCCGGTGAATGGCGGCGGCCAGTGTTGGAAGCAGCGCCTGTTCGCCTTTGGATGTGCGCACGACGAGAGAGAAGTGGTCGTCCGGGTCCTGATTGTAGGCGACGTACATGGTGGGCCAGGTAGTCTCGTCCAGCGCGCCTTCCTTGATGTCGTCCACGACACCGATAACTTCCATGGGGGGCGACGATGCGCCCGCGTAGGCCATCCGCATACCCACGGGGTCCTCGCCCGGGAAGTACTTTTCGGCCAGCGCCCGGTCGACGATGACGACTGGAGGTTTCGACGCGTCGTCGGCCTCCGTGAAATAGCGTCCGCGCACGAGCTTCGCGCGCAGCGTGGTGAAATAGCCGGCGCTCACTTCGCGGTAGCCCACCTCATTGTGCTCTCCATGGTAGGGATGGCCCACCACCCGGATCCACATGCTATTTCCGCCGACCACTGGCAGCGTGGTGGAGATCCCCACCGATTCCACACCCGGCAGACTCGCTATTCGGGCAATGACATCGTGCGCCAGCGCGACGACCTTTTTGTTGTCGGCGTGGATGGAATCGGGCGCGGCTACCCCCAGTGTCGCCAGGTGGTCCGGCTGCATTCCCATGTCCACGTGCAGCAGGCGGTAGAAGCTCTGGCCGAGCAATCCCGCGCCGACCAACAGTACCACCGCAGTGGCCAATTCCAGCACCACCATGTGGGCGCCGAAACGGCGCCACCGGGGACCAGCGGAACCACGGCCGGCTTCGGCCAGGCCTTCGCGCAGGTCCGGCAGAAACGAGCGCCAGGCCGGCGCGATGGAGAGCGCTGCCGCCGCCGCCATCGCGACCACCGCGGCGAACGCCAACACGCGGAGATTCAAGCCGATTCCGTAGAGGAACGGCATGGCGACCATCTGGTCCGCGCCGATGAGACCAATCAGGACTTGCATGAGCCACCGGGCGGAAACCAGGCCCAGCGCGGTAGCGGCCGCCACCAGGACCGCCGCTTCCGTCACGAATTGGCCGGCCAATCGGCCGCGCGATGCGCCCAAGGCCGCGCGTACCGCCATCTCCCGCTTGCGGTTTTCGGCGCGGACAACCGCCAGGCTGGTTGCGTTCACGCAAGCTATGAGCAGCAGAAGCCCCGCTCCGCATAACAGCACGATCAGTATGGGGCGGATACGTCCAACCTCCAATTCGGTGAGAGGGATCGCCGTTCCGCCCTGGCCGCGATTCGATGGATACTGCTTTTCCAGCTCTCCGGCGATCCACTTTACGTTGGCGTCCGCCGTCTCGATCGACACGCCATCCCGCAGCCTTGCGACGCCGTGGAGACTGTGGCAGCCCCGTTGCGGGTAACAGGAGTTGGAGGTAGTGTGCAGCGCGGACCAGAACTCCGGGTCGCCGGCCGCGGCGAAATGGAAGTCCGGAGGCAACACGCCGATAACGATGTTTGCAGCGCCGTTGAGCGTCACGGTCTGTCCCAAGACAGCCGCGCTTCCGGCGTATCGTTTCTGCCAGGCGGCGGAGCTGAGGATCACTGTGCGCGGCGCTTCGGGACTATCTTCACCCGCGCGAAAATCACGGCCCAGTACGGGAGACACACCGAGCGTCCGAAAGAATCCGGCGGTCACAACCGCTCCGCGCGCCATTTCCGCGCCTGCGTCCGTGCGGAGGCTGAAGCCGGTGCCGTCGAATGCGTCCGCGGCGGCGAAGACTTTGTTGAGCCGTTTCCAGTCGAGGAAGTCCGGATACGAGAGAGGGCAGCGCGGACAGAACTGGACCGTCTCGAAGAGTCCCACGAGCCGGGCGGGGTCGCGGTAGGGCAGCGGCTTGATGAGCGTGGCGTCCACGAACGCGAAGATGGCCACGCTGGCGCACATGCCGAGGCTCAGCACCAGTACGGCAGCGAAGGTGAATCCGGGGTTCTTGCGCAACTGCCGGATGGCGAAGCGCGTATCCCGCACGAGGTTTTCGAGGAACGGTACGGTGCGGCGGTCACGGTAAGCCTCCTTGGCGGCATCCACGCCGCCCAATTTCAGGAGGGCGTCGCGGCGAGCCTGCTCCGGACGCATGCCGGCGCGGAGGTTGTCGTCGATGTGCAGTTGCAGATGGGACTCGATTTCGTCGGCCAGTTCACGCTCCCGCCGGGCGACCGGCCACAAGCCGGCGAATCGGACCACCCACGCGCGGAACCGCTTCACGCCGCGCCTCCCGAGGGAGAAAGGAAGCGGGCGAGGATGGCAGTGGCCTGTTGCCAATCCCGCGCTTCCTTTTCCAGTTGTTTGCGGCCGGCGCGGGTGAGCTTGTAGAACTTGGCCTTGCGATTATTGTCCGACACGCCCCACTCGGAAGCGATGGACCCCTCCTGCTCCAGCTTCAGGAGAGCTGGATAGAGGGTTCCATAGTTCAAGTTGAGGAGATGGCCGCTGGTCTGCTCGATGCGGCGCGCGATGCCGTATCCATGAAGCGGCCCCATGGTCTCTATAGTTTTCAGGATCATCAGGGCCAGGGTGCCTTGCCATACATCCGCTTTGTCGTGCATGTTTTGTCCTATTGCTTTCCCATAGAGGATAGCACGCGTTGTATGGGAAAACAATAGGTAGCTAAAACTTACGGGAGGAACCGGTAACCCACAGCGTGCACGGTCAGGAAATGGCGGGGACGAGCTGCGTATCACGGCTCTCCCCCATCGAAAGAGGCGATCCGCGCACTGAAATAGGGAACGCGGCCGGCCAGTTTAGACGGAGCGAACCCGCGTCTGCTGATGCGAGCCCTTCCGGCGTTTAAAGCCTCACACGGAGTGATAGGCTTGGGGCATGCCGAAGCGCCCACGGAGTACTTTTTGATGGTCGCTGAATCGTGTGGCGGCCATATTTCAGGCCGATCCTAGCCCTGGCGGCCATCGCCCTGGGGATACTCGCCGCCGCATACTCCAATGACCCCGGGGCCGGGCCAAGGATTGTGAAGTGGTCGGCGTGGATCACCGGCGGTCTGGCCTGGGCTCTGATCTTTGTCGCGCAGTACGACGTGTGGGCGCAGGAAAGAAGGTCAAAGGAAGTGGTCTGTCAGGCAGATCGACCTAATTACAGGACCAGTGAACACCGCTAATTCGCAACCGGTAATGATAGTTGCGCATACAGTTAACGAGCAGCGCACGACCATACCAAACGGGCGCTATAGGATCGTGGTGCGAGCGAGCGCCAAGAATAGTCGTCCAGTCACCGCGCAATTTGAAGCGTGGATTGAGAATGCCGAACTGCAGTGCGTCATGTTCTCCGTATCGGAGGAGACTTAAGTATCGGGCAAACTTGCAGATTCGCCGTTTCTCCGATCAAACGCAAGTTTCAGACGCTACCGCCGCACTTGACTCAGTACGGCGCGCGTAGTATCTTTGACGTTATGATTCGCTCGTTCCGGTGCCGGAAAACCGAGGCGATTCACGAGGGCTATGGCAGCCGGAGGTTTCGCGGCATCGAGGAGTAGGCGCGCAAGCGGCTGCGATGGCTGTATGCGGCCACCAGCCTCAGCGATCTGGCAGCCATCCGGGGAAACCGGTTGGAAGCATTGAGCGGCGACCGGGCTGGCCAGCATAGCATTCGGGTCAATGACCGCTGGCGCATCTGCTTCGTCTGGCGCGACGGGGACGCGTACGAGGTCGAGATTGTGGACTACCACTGGTGAAGGAGAGAAATCATGGCACAGAGACGGAAGCTGCCGCCCATCCAACCGGGCGAGCTACTCCGCGACGAGCTTAACGAGATCGGGGTCAGCCTGAACGAACTGGGGCGCGCCCTCCGGGTTCCGATGAACCGGATCAGCGCCATCGTCAATGGGAAGAGGGCGATCACGGTGGACACCGCGATGCGTCTGGCCCGGTACTTCGGCACGTCGCCGCAGTATTGGTTGAATCTCCAGAACGCTTACGATCTGGAGGTTGCGGGGCAAGAACTGGGTTCGCGGATAGAGAGGGAGGTGCTGCCGCGGACCGCGGCATGAACGTGGACGGACTCAATTACGGCAGGAACCGGTAGCCCACACCGTGCACGGTCAGGAAATGGCGGGGCACGTTGGGCTCCGGCTCCAGCTTTTGGCGCAGCTTGACCACGTGGGCGTCCACCGTGCGGGTGTTGGGGAAGAACTCGTAGCCCCAGACCGAATTCAGAATCATGTCGCGCGTGAGCGGCCGGTCGGGATTCTGCAGGAAATAAGTGAGCAGGTTGTATTCGGCGGGCGTCAGTTTCAACTCTTCGCCGCGCCGGGCCACCACGCGGCGCTCCAGATCCAGCTCGACTTCACCGAAGCGCAATACCTGGCGCGCTTCCGGGGAGGTCCGGCGCAGCACGGCGCGGATGCGGGCCAGCAGCTCGCGCGTGCCGAAGGGCTTCACCACGTAATCGTCGGCGCCGATCTCCAGTAGCAGCACCTTGTCGATTTCATCGCCCAAGGCGCTCAGCACGATGATGGGGGTGACAACGTGGGCCGCGCGCACCTGCTTGCAGATCTCCACGCCGCTCATGCCCGGCAGGCGCAGATCCACCAGGATCAGGTCGGGCCTGAGCAGCAGGGACTTCTCGTAACCCGCCTTGCCGTCCGCCACCAGCACGGCGCGGAAACCCTCCTGCTCCAGCATCACGCCGATAGTGTCGCGCAGGCTCTCATCGTCGTCGATCACCAGAATAGTCTGCATGCGGGCGATTCAATCCATTGTATCTAAATAGATTTGCAGACTTGTAAAATGAGGGCAATTCGCTCAATAATCAAAGCTGCGGATCGGGTGTTTTATCACATGCGGGTCACGGTCATCGGAACAGGGTACGTGGGCACGGTAACGGGCGCTTGCCTGGCCTACTGCGGTCATCGGGTCACGTGCGTGGACACCGATGCGCAGAAGATCGAGAAGCTGCGGCGCGGCGAAATGCCCATCTATGAGCCGTGCCTGGCAGAGCTGTTGCAACTGGCGGCGGCGCGCGGCGGCATCGACTTTACCACCGGCCTCGCGGCGCCGGCCGCGGAGAGCGACGTGATTTTCATCGCGGTGGGCACGCCTTCGCTCGAGACGGGCGAAGCGAATCTCTGCTATCTGGAGGCGGCCGCGCGGAGCATCGGGGCGGCCATGGACCGCGCAAAGTTCCGCGTGATCGTGAACAAGTCGACGGTTCCGGTAGGCAGCGGAAACCTGGTGGATACGCTGGTGCACGAGGGCATTCGGGAGGCGCATCCGGGCGAATCGAAGCACATTCATTTCGGCGTGGCCAGCAATCCGGAGTTCTTGCGGGAAGGCAACGCCATCTGCGATTCGCTGTATCCGGATCGCATCGTGCTCGGGGCCGAAGAAGAGCGTACGCTGCAAGTGCTGCGCGATTTGTATGCGCCGCTGATCTTGCAGAGCTTTGAGGCGCCCGCTTTTCTGCCGCGTCCGGCTGCTGCCGCGGCTCAGGTTCCCGTGGTGACCACGACGCTGACCAGCGCGGAGATGATCAAGTACGCCGCCAATGCGTTTCTGGCCGTGAAGATCGGTTTCGCCAATGAAGTGGCGAACATCTGCGAGCGGGTGGGCGCGGAGGCGCCCGAGGTGATGGCGGGCATCGGGCTGGACAGCCGTATCGGAGCGCGCTTCCTGAATCCGGGTTTGGGTTGGGGCGGCAGTTGTTTCGGCAAGGATATTCAATCGCTGCTGCACACCGCGCGCGAATACGGATACCAGAGCCGCCTGCTGGAGGCGGCCCTGGAGGTAAACCGGGCGCAGCGGCAGATGGCGATTCAGAAGCTGCAGGAGAAGCTGTTTATCCTGAAGGGCCGGACGATCGCGCTGTTGGGCCTGGCGTTCAAGCCGGAGACCGACGACCTGCGGGACGCTCCCAGCCTGCAGATCGCCGAACGGCTGCTGCAGATGGGCGCGCGCGTGAAGGCGTACGATCCGATCGCCATGACCGCCTGCCGCGCGAACCATCCGGCGCTGCGAATCCATTATTGCGAGTCGGCGGAGGATGCCGCGCAGGACGCCGATGCCCTGGTGCTGGTGACGGAGTGGAAGCAGTTCGCGAGTCTGGATCTGGGCAGCCTGGCGCGGCGCATGGCGCGCGCAATCCTGGTGGACGGGCGCAATTTGTTCGATCCGGAGACAGCCCGGCGGGCTGGATTCGATTACTGCGGTATCGGGCGGCCGCAGCGCGGGGCCGCGCGCGCGAGTTAGCCCGTGTCCACATAATTCATCGGCAACTCGCGGCGTTTGCGGTAAAATCTGAGGACAGTTGCCGCCTGTGGACGCGCCCCAATCATCGCCGGGTGAGTTAGGCCGCATGCTCTCCCGCATGCGCCGCGGGGATCGGGACGCCGAACTCCGCGACTGGAGCGCGGCGCGGGCGTGGCCGCATAGCCGGATGAACGGGGGCAGGCCTTGACGCCGGAACGCCGGCAGCGGATCAACGCGATCTTCCATACCGCGCGCGAACTGGATCCGGCGGCGCGCGGCGAATTCCTCATGCGCGAGTGCGCCGGAGACGAGGCCATGCGGACTGAGGCGATTCGCTGTCTGGAAGAAGATGCCAGCGGGACGGGGCCGTTGGAACGGCCCGCCTGGGACGAGCCCACGGAAAGCATGCTGCCGGCAGTCGCCTTCGCCAGCGGCGAGATCGTGTCGGGCCGCTACCGTATTGTGCGTTTTATCGCCCGGGGCGGCATGGGCGAAGTCTACGAGGCGGAGGACCTGGAGTTGAAGGGCCAGGTGGCGTTGAAGACGCTGCTGCCCACAATCGCGTCCGACCCGCAGGCGATTGCGCGATTCAAGCAGGAGATCCAACTTTCGCGCAGGATCGCTCACCCGAATGTTTGCAAAGTTTTCGATGTGGCCCGGCACCCGCCCGGTAGTTCACCGGCGCAGGTCATCCTGCTAAGCATGGAGTATCTGCCCGGCGAAACGCTGAGCAAAAGGGTGGAACGCGCCGGCCGGCTGACCGCCGAAGAAGCTTTGCCCATCGTGCGCCAGATGGCTGTGGCCCTGGATGCGGCGCACGCGGCGGGCGTGATCCACCGGGATTTCAAGACCTCGAACGTGATGCTGGTGCCCGCGGGCGGCGCCGTCCGGGTGGTGGTCACCGACTTTGGCCTGGCGCGAAACGCCGAACCCCATGGCGAGACCACGGCGACCATGCCGGGCCGCATCGCCGGGACCCTGGACTACATGGCTCCCGAACTGCTGGCCGGGCGGCCGGCGACGGTTGCGTCGGACGTGTACGCGCTGGGCATGACGATCCGCCGGATGCTGGCCGGGACGCGGCCATTTGCCGAGGACGAGCCGTTGGCGGCCGCGGTACGCCGCGGCCAGGAGCCCGTTCCCGCGCCGCGCACGGTCGTTCCCGAATTGGATGAGCGGTGGGATGGAGCGGTGGCGCGCTGCCTGGACGCCGATCCAGCGCGGAGGTTCGCTTCGGCGGGCGACGTGGTGCGGGCTATCGAGGGCGAGGCGGTGGCTGCGCCTGCGCAGCACGAGCGGTTTTTCACCAGCCGCGTTCTGATGGGTGTGGCGGCAGGGGTTATCGCGCTTGCGGCGGTGGCCGCATACATCGTCTGGCCCCCGCCTCCGCCGCCGCCCGAAGCCGCACGCTATTATCAGACCGGTACGGGGGACCTGGAAGCGGGCGCCTATTTCGCGGCCACAAAAGAACTCGCGGAAGCTGTACGGCTGGCCCCGGATTTCAGTATGGCGCACGCACGCCTGGCGGAGGCGTGGACTGAACTCGACTCGCAGGAAAAGGCCGGTCACGAAATGCTGCTGGCACGCCGGGCCGCCGGCGGCACGAGGCTCTTGGGATTGGACAAGCTGTATCTGGACGCGGTAGAGTTGACGATCACCCGTCAATTCGCCGAGGCCGCCAGGAAATATGAAGAAATGCTGAAGCACGCCGGGGCCGCACAGCCGGACTTGCGTCTGGACCTGGGTCGCGCCTATGACCGGGCCGGCAAGCCGGACGACGCGCGGCGCAATTATCTGATCGCGGCAAACGGACCGCCGGCTAGCGCGGCAGCGTGGCTGCGGTTGGCGATGCTATACACCCTTAAGTCGGACGCGAATAGCGCGGATCAGGCGTTTGAGCAGGCTACGCGACTCTATGAACTGACCAGCAACCATGAGGGCCTCACCGAGGTGGCGTATCAGCGCGGCGTGGCGGCTAACAAGCGCGGGAAAATGGAGGCGGCCGAGGGCTTTCTACAGGAGGCTCTGAAGAATGCGCAGTTCACACGGAATCTGCAGCAGGAGATTCGCGCGAAACTGCAGTTGGCAAACACGGCCACCCTCTCGGGCAACGCAGACGCCGCCGAACGCTACGCAATAGAGGCGGGCGAGACGGCGACGGCGAATGGCATTCAAAGCTTGGCTTCCCGGGGCCTGCTGCAGTTGGGTGACGCTTTCAGGATCAGGCAGGATTTTCCGCAGGCTGAGAAGTACTTCGAAAGGGGACTGGGTCTGGCGCGGCAGGACGATTCCGGCCGACTGATAGCATACGCACTGCTTCGCCTGGCTGGCCTGCACGATCAGGAGGGGAAGATCGATAGATCGGCGCCTGAGGCACAGGAAGCGCTCCCTTTCTTTCAGCAAAACAACTTTGCGCGGGAAACCGGGCAGTGCCTGATACTGCTGGCAAGGGCCAAGGGATACCAGGGCCAATACGATGCTGCGCGGGGATTCGTCCGCGAAGCGCTGGCGACGGCCGAGAAGTCGCAGAGCCTTTTTCTGATCATGCTCGCTCAGGAAGCCATGGGTGTCGTATTGATGGAGGAAGAGCAGTTTCCGGAGGCTCTCGAACACTTTGAAAAGGAGCTGGAACTTAGCACCGCCCTTAAGGACGTCGAGCATGCCGGCTATGCCGCTGAGGAATCAGGCGCTGCCTTAGCGCTTCTGGGGCGCTATGCAGAGGCCCGAACGCGGTTCGATCAAGCGGAGGTTGCGGCCGCGAAGTTCCGGGCGCTGGATCTTCCAGTGGGCCAGGGCAGGGCGGAGGCAGATCTCGGCGAAGCCAGGTATCGGGAAGCTATCGCAAAGTGCGAGCGGCTAATCCAGGCGAATAGGAACGACCCGGACGCACTAGCGGGCCTGGACCGGGTATTGGGCCTGGCTCTGGCCCGCACGGGTCGCAAGGAGGAGGGTCGGCAGCACTGCGAGCGCTCGTTGGCGATGGCAGCGGCGGCGCCGGACGTTAGCGTGCTTTTGGCGTCGACCCTGGCGGTAGCGGAAGCCCGTCTGGAAACTGGCGACTGGAAGGGGGTGCTTTCGGCCGTGGAAGCGGTGGACGCGCGACTAGCCAGCCTGCCGGACTCCAACTGGCGAGCCAGGGTGTTGGAGGCCCGCGCCAGTGAAGCGCTTCGGGATCGAGATACAGCTAAGAAGTTCGCACTGGCCGCCCAGAGACAATTGGAAGGAATCGCGCGCCAGTGGGGCGAGCGGGCTTTTCAGTTGTACCACGCCCGGCCCGATTTGCAGCGGTTTTGGCGTCCCCTTTTGCAGATGGTTTCCGCTGATCACTAAGAGGAGAAAGAATATGGGAGAGACGAGAAGATACTCGCGCCAGCGCATTTTAGGCCTTTCGGGCCTCGCCGCGGCGATCGTCTTGGCCCTTGGCTTGGGCCTTCTATTCACCGGGGCAAGGGTCGCACCTTCGCCGATCACCGTGGCTGATGGGAGCATGAAAGTGCAGACCAAGTCGGATCAAACATTAGCCGGGGGCGCTCTGACTATTAAAGGAGGAAAGGCTTGCAAGATCACCGACACCAACGGCAGAGATACTATCCTCGGTACCAATTGGACTCTCACAAGCAATGTCGGCCAAGCCACCATCTCGACGACAGACGGCGCCACGATCGTTGCAACCGTCAATGCCGCGACTCTGAACGACGCAGGCAAAGGCAAGGGCGCCGAGTTCGGGAAACAGGCGGTCGTGTTTTCCCCGGCCAAGTTAGACAACCCGAGTACTACCATTTCCTGCACACCGAATCCATGCACAATAGCCTACAAGGCTGCATGCCCCTGAGCGCATGTTTTGCTACCGGACGCAATCAAAGGAGAGGCGAATAATATGCGGAAGAAACAGCACTCGAATACGGGCGTTGCGCGGCCCCATACCGGCCGGATCTGGCCGGTCTGTGCGCTCTTAGTGCTAGGCGGCTGCGGCGGCCCAAAGCCGTCCGATAATCCCGCGACCCCTAAACCCTCACCGATCACGGTGGCCGACGGGAGCATGAAAATTCGCACGAAATCGCATTCCAAGTTGACCCCCAATACCCTCACGATTGACGGGGGCACGGCATGCTCGATTACCGACCCCAACGCCAACCAGACGATTACGCTGGGCTCGAGTTGGACCATCACCAGCTCCGACGGCAACGCCACGATCCTAACGACGGATGGCAGCACGATCGTGGCCAGCGTCACCGATATGTCGGCCCTGACAGACGACGGAACCAACGGCGGCGGCGCCGAGTTTGGAAAAAGCGCTGTGATGTTTTCGCCGGCCAGCTTGAGCAACACGGTCAATGGCACCACGACGACCACCCCGATTAATTGCACACCCAAGGCATGCACGATAAGCTACAAGGCTTCATGTCCCTGAGTGCAACTTAACAGCCGCGGCGTTCTTGACGGGCCCGCCGCGGCGCGGTTAGGCAGGGCCGCCAGATCCGCGATCCGGCGGCAAACATGGATCGCTCCCCTTCTGGTGACAGGTGGACAGCAATTGACCACACCTCAGGCTGGTCTGTATTATGTCTGTGGAAGGATAGATATGGATGACTCCGAAGGTATTCTGATACAAAAGCATTGCGTTCCCTGCAAAGGGGACGTGCCTCCGCTGCGAGGCGAAGAGTTAGAGAAGTTATCGGCCAAGATCCCGGATTGGAAAGTGATCGGCGGGCACCACCTTACCAAGACGTTTGTGTTTCCCGACTTCAAGACCGCCCTGGCATTCGTCAATCGGGCGGGCGCGGTGGCGGAAGCCGAAGGGCACCATCCGGACCTGATGCTCACCTGGGGGCGGGTGGACGTGAAGACCTACACGCACAAGATCGACGGTCTGACGGAAAGCGATTTCATCCTGGCGGCCAAGATCGACCGGGAATTCCCGATCAAGTAACATGCCGGCGTACGAACGCGACCTGGCTTACATACACGACACGGGCTTCACCACGTTCGCCAGAAAGGCCGCTCCGGGATTGCTGCGCATGCTGCGACAATACCGCATACCGGGCGGGCTGGTGGTGGACGCGGGATGCGGCAGCGGGGTATGGGCGCGGGAACTGTGCGAGCGCGGTTATGACGTGCTCGGCATCGATATATCGGCGCACATGATCCGGCTGGCGCGCAGCCAGGCGCCCCGGGCGAAGTTCCAGGTGGGGTCGTTCCTGACTGCGCCGTTGCCGCCATGCGATGCGGTGACTTCGATCGGCGAATGCGTCAACTATGCATTCGACGAGACCAGCGGCCGGCCGGCGCTGGCGGAATTCTTTCACCGGGTATACGCCGCCTTGCGCCCCGGCGGCGCGTTGGTTTTCGATATTGTAGAGCCCGGCGTTGCGGCTGGCGCGCCGCAGAGAAGGTTTCTGGAAGGCCCGGACTGGGCGGTCCTTCTGGAGGTGCAGGAAGACAGACGGCGGAAAACGCTGACGCGGCGCATAGCGAGCTTCCGGCGAGTGGGGAAGTTATATAGGCGCAGCGAAGAGGCCCATCTCTTGCATCTGTACTCCGGTTCCGAGCTGCTCGCGGAACTACGCGCGGCGGGCTTTGAAGCACGCCTGCTCGGCGGGTACGGACGGTTTCGATTCGCTCCGGCGCACGTGGGCTTCTTGGCGCGAAAGCCGGGTTAATCACCGCCGGATGGCGATGCCCAGATCCTTCAGCGCTTTGTCGGGCACGGGGGCTGGCGCGTCGCACATCAGGTCGGTGGCGCGCGCGGTTTTCGGGAACGGAATGACGTCGCGGATGGAAGTCTCGCCCGCCAGGATCATCACCAGGCGGTCGAGGCCGAGGGCGATACCGCCGTGCGGCGGCGCGCCATATTCCAAGGCTTCCAGGAGGAAGCCGAAGCGCCGGCGAGCTTCGTCTTCGCTGAAGCCCAGCGCGGCGAACACCTTCGACTGGACGTCGCGGCGATGAATACGGATGGAGCCGGAGCCCAGTTCGGTGCCGTTCAACACCAGGTCGTACGACTTCGCGCGGCAGCGGGCCGGGTCGCTCGTGAGTTTGTCGAGATCCTCGTCGTGTACCGAAGTGAACGGGTGGTGCGCCGCATTCCATCGATTCTCGTCGGCATCCCACTCGAACATGGGGAAGTCCAGCACCCACAGAAATTCGAAGCGTTGCGGGTCGAGCAGTTTGTGGCGATCGTTGTATTTCTGGGCCGCGAACAGGCGCAATTGGCCACAGGCCTGGTAGACGGTCTCCTCAGGGCGATGGCCCTTCGGCTCTCCGGCCCAACAGGCCAGCATCAGCAGATCGTTTTCGGAGGCTCCGGTTAGTTCGCGCACGCGGGCCATGGGTTCGGCGTGGTCGCGTTCCACTCGCTTGGGATCGTCGTAGACGCGCAGGCCGCGTTCGACGCCGTAAGCCTTCAGCTCGTCGCGCTCGCGGCGGCTGAGCGCGCCGGTCTCGGGAATGCGGATGGCCACCAGGGGCAGGCCGTGCGCGCTGAGGCTGCCTTCCGGAAAGAGGTGCCCGACCGGATGCATGGGCGGAATACGACGGTCGGGCTTATCGCTGCCGTAGCTGCGCATGGCTTCGGCATAGGTCAGGCGCGGGAAAGGCGCCTGCACATCGAACCCAGCGACCTGGCACACGCGCTGGACCAGCGGCTCGATCACTTCGAAGATGCGCTCCTCTTGCGGGAAGGACATCTCCAGATCGATTTGGGTGAACTCCGGCTGACGGTCGGCGCGGAGGTCCTCATCGCGGAAGCAGCGCACGATCTGGAAATATTTGTCGAAGCCCGAGACCATCAGCAGTTGCTTGAAGATCTGCGGCGACTGCGGCAGCGCGTAGAAACTGCCGGGTTGCACGCGGCTGGGCACCAGGTAATCGCGGGCGCCTTCCGGCGTGGAGCGAGTCATGAAAGGCGTCTCGATTTCGAGGAAGCCCTGCCCGGTGAGGCACTCGCGCACCGCGAAGGAAATCTTCGAGCGCAGGATGATATTGCGCTGCATGTGTGGGCGGCGCAGATCGACGTAGCGGTATTTTAGGCGCACCTCTTCGGCCACGTCCACCGCATCTTCCATGGGGAAAGGAGGGGTGCGGGATTCGTTGAGGATCCAGATTTTTTCGGCGAAGACCTCGACTTCGCCGGTGTCCAGAGTGGGATTGACGGTGTCCGCGCTACGCAGCGCCACCGCGCCTTCCACCGCGATTACATACTCGGGACGAACCTGTTCGGCCCGGCGGTGAGCGGCTTCATCCGCGTCGGCACGAATGGCGATTTGCGTGACGCCGTCGCGGTCGCGCAGATGGATGAAGATGACGCCGCCGAGATCCCGGTGGCGATGGACCCAGCCCATCAACAGGGCGCGCGCGCCGGCGTCCGCTGCGCGCAACTGCCCGCAGGTGTGCGTACGCCTTAGGTCGCCAAGAAAATCAAGTTGCGTTTCCATATATCAGAGATGCCGAACTGGAGGGATGAGAACCATGCTAACACGCGGCGCTACAATTCGTTTATGCATCGAGTCTCACTCGCGCTTCTGGCAGCCGCCGGCCTGTTCGCGCAGAAGCTTCCTTTCGACGCGCAGGCGCTGCTGCAATTGGCGCGCATCGGCGATCCGCAGGTGTCTCCGGACGGGCGGCTGGTGGCTTTCCAGTCGCAGACGATCGACGTGCCCAACAACAAGAAGATCACGCACATTTATGTCGTTCCGGTGGCGGGCGGCGCCGCCAGACAAATCACGCAGGCCGGAGAGGATAACGAACGGCCGCGCTGGTCGCCCGATTCCCGGCGCATCGCGTTCGTCTCGGACCGTGGGGGATCGTCGCAGATCTGGCTGATGGATGCGGACGGCGCAAATCCACGGCAGGTGACCAATGTATCGACCGAAGCGGGCGGCGTTCTGTTTTCGCCGGATGGGAAGAACCTGGTTTTTACGAGCGAAGTGTTCCCCGAATGCGGCGCGGACGACGCCTGCAACAAGAAAGCGCTGGACGACGAGAAGAACGGCAAGGTGAAGGCGCGCATCTACACCAGCCTGCTCTACCGGCATTGGAATCGCTGGCAAGGCGCGCGACGCAGCCACTTGATGGTGGTTCCGGTATCGGGCGGGGCGCCGAAGGACTTGACGCCGGGTGCGCTGGACGTGCCGCCATTCTCGCTGGGGGGCGGCGACGACTACGCGATTTCGCCGGACAGCGCCGAGGTTTGCTACGCGACGAATGCCGATCCCGTGCCGGCTACCAGCACCAATACGGATCTCTATGCGGTTTCGATGGGCGGCGGCCAGCCACGCAAGATCACCAGTAATCCGGGCGCCGATAGCGGACCGCAGTATTCGCCGGACGGCAAATATCTGGCATGGCGCGCGCAGGTGCGGCCGGGCTATGAGAGCGACCGCTGGCGGCTGTGGGTGCTGGAGCGGGCGACGGGCAGGGTGACGGATTTGACCGACAATATGGACCGCTGGGTCGACAGTTTCACCTGGTCGACGGATTCCACTACTCTGTTTTTTGCGGCCGAGGATCGGGGACGGCAGTCCATTCAGTTCAAATCCGTGAAGGGCGGCGAGACGCGCATCGCGTTGAGCGGCGACAACCATCTGGACGAGATGCAATTCACGCCGGACGGCAAGACGCTGATCTACACGCAGCAGAGCGGGGCGCAGCCGGCCGGGATTTACCGCGCGTCGTCAAGCGGAGGCGCGGCGGTGGCGTTGACGCACCTTAACGATGCGGTGCTGAACGCGCACGAGATGACGCCGCTGGAGGAATTCTGGGTGGATAGCGCGGACGGCTCGCGGGTGCAGAGCTTCGTGGTGAAGCCATACGGCTTTCGCCAAGACCAAAAGTATCCGGTACTGATGCTGATTCACGGCGGGCCGCAGGGCGCGTGGGGACATAGCTGGACGTATCGCTGGAACGCGCAGGTGTTCGCGGCGGCGGGATACGTGGTGGTGATGCCGAATCCGCGCGGGTCGACGGGCTACGGCCAGAAGTTCATCGACGAGATCAACGGCGACTGGGGCGGGCGCGCGTTCGACGATATCATGGCGGTGGCCGATCACGTTGTGACCAGTTTGCCGTACGCGGATGGCAGCCGCATGGCCGCGGCCGGCGGGTCTTACGGCGGCTACATGATCGATTGGATGCTGGGGCACACGCAGCGGTTCAAGGCGCTGGTTACGCACGACGGCGTGTACGATTTGCGCAGCGAATTCGGCGAGACGGAAGAGCTGTGGTTTCCGCTTTGGGAATTCGGCGGCGCGCCTTGGGACAATCCGGAGACCTATGGCCGCTGGTCGCCCAGCCTATTCGTGCGGGAGTTCCATACGCCCACGCTGGTGATCCACGGCGAGCTGGACTATCGCGTGCCGGTAGGCCAGGGGCTGCAACTGTTCACGGCTTTGCAACTGCAGAAGGTGCCGTCCAAGCTGCTGCTGTTTCCGGACGAAGGGCACTGGGTGCTGAAGCCGCAGAATAGCCTGCTGTGGTACAAGACGTTTATCGATTGGATCGATTCCTGGACGAAAAAGTGAAATTCATACTTGCGATTGCGGTGGTCTTATTGGTCGCGGCGGCCGTGGTGCTGGCGGCGCTTTCCGCTACGCCCGCGATTACGATGGACCCGATCGTGAAAGCGATCGGGGCCAGTACGCCGGTGAAGGTGGAAGTGACCGGACCATATGGACTGCGCCGGTTCAGCGCGGTGCTGGAACAGAGCGGCGCGCGGTACCCGGTTTATGAGCATCACAACGCGGCGCGCAGGCTGCTTTTTATGCGGCTGCACGAGGCGCCGCATGCGATTACTTTTGCGGCAGGCAAGCAGCAGGCGCCGGCGCTGAAGGCCGGGAAAGCCACGCTGATCGTCGAGGCGCAATCGAATGACTTCCTGGGCCGCACCGTTAGCGCCAGCTTCGACCTGGACGTGATTCTGGAGCCACCGCGCGTGCAGGTGGACGAAGCGCAGCACTACATCAATCAGGGTGGCAGCGAACTGGTGACGTTCACTGTCTCAGGCGACGGGAGCGAGGCGGGCGTGAAGGTTGGGCCGTATACGTTCCGCAGTTTTCCGATGCCGGGGCGGCCGAAGAACGAACGCTTCTCGTTATTCGGTTTCGCGTGGGATCTGCCGGTGGACACCGTGCCGCATGTGTATGCGCGCAATGCGGCGGGCACGGAGGTGACCGGCCGATTCTGGTTCAAGGTGTTTCCCAAGCCGTTCCGCACACGCGACCTGGAGATCACAGACGCGTTTCTGGATAAGGTGGTGAATCAGATCGATCCGGGCGATTTGTTGACGCGCTTCCTGCACATCAACCGCGACTTGCGCAAGCAGAACAATCAGACGCTGGCGGACTTGCGGCTGAAGACCGAGGAGCGCGTTTTGTGGAACGGGCCGTTTTCGCAGCTTGCGAATTCGCAGGTGGAAGCGCACTTCGCCGATGTGCGCAGCTACGTGTATAAGGGCAAGAAGGTCGACCAACAGGTGCATCTGGGATTCGACTTGGCAGTGACTCCGCATGTGGCGGTGCTGGCAGCGAACGACGGGCGCGTGGTATGGGCGTCGGACCTGGGCATCTACGGGAACTGCATCGTGCTGGACCACGGGTATGCGCTGCAGTCGATCTATGGGCACCTCAGTAAGATCGATGTGAAGGTGGGCGACACGGTGAAGAAGGGACAGGCCATGGGCCATAGCGGTTCGACGGGACTGGCGGGCGGCGACCATCTGCACTTCAGCATGCAAGTGGACGGCATGCAGGTGAATCCGGTGGAGTGGTTCGACGCGCACTGGATTCATGACCGGATTTTGAGTAATCTGGCCGCGGGGGGGCAGGCGAAACCATGAGCGCCGGCGCGCTGTTGACCATGGAACAGTTCGAGCAATTACCACAAGAAGACGGCGTGCGGTACGAGCTGAAGGATGGAAGATTAATTAGGCGGGACGAGTCCAAGACCGGACTCTCGAAGTTCGGGGATGAACGGATCGCCTTCAGGGTTGGTCGCCGTCGCGCGTGTGCGTACCTGACGTCGCATTCCTAAGCAATGAGTCGGCTGCCAAGGGCGACCCAGAACACATCTACGCCGGCGCTCCCGACTTGGCGATCGAAGTTGTATCCGACAGCGAGAACGCCGAGGAACTGCGCCAGAAGATTCAGGACTACCTGGACGCAGGCTCCAAGGCCGTTTGGGCGGTCTATCCCAAGCTGCGGGTAGTCGCGGTTTACGACCAATCGGGCGTGACGGAGTTTCGCAGAGATCAGGTTCTGGAAGCCCCCGAGAATCTACCGGGCTTCCAGGCGAGCGTGAATCAATTCTTCGAGTAAGTTGGCTTCGCCCGCAGTTTCCGCCAGACCAGATACAGCACGACCAGTGCGCCGGCCACACAGGAGGCGATCACCAAGTGGTGGTGGATTTGCGCCGAGACCACTTGCCAGCGGTCCCCCAGGAAATATCCCAGCGATACAAATGTAGTGGCCCACAGTAACGCGCCCAGATAGGCGAACAGGGCGAAGATGTGCGGCTGCACGTAGGAGACGCCCGCGGCATATGCCGTGAGATGGCGGACGCCCGGAACGAAGTAGCCGAACGTGAGGCTCCAATGGCCCACGCGTTCGAAGAAGCGGTGGGCTTTGGCGAGGCGCTCTTCGGTGAGGTGGATGTATTTGCCGAAGCGATGGATCAGGGCCAGCCCGAAGGTGCGGCCGAGCGTGTAGCTCACGGTGATGCCGCAGATGGTGCCGGCCAGCACGGTGGCGAAAGCGGGCACCAGCTTGAAGTGGTGAGAGTAGATCAGGTAGCCGGTGAACGTGAGGAGTGTTTCGTCGGGTACGGGCAAGCCTACAATGCCCAGCATGAGCAGGCAGAAAATCGCCGGATAGCCGTAGCGCGAGATCCAGTCGAGGACGTAATGTTCCATGGCGGGCGGGCTGCCCCACTCACACGACTAGGGTGGAGACGTCCACCTGGGAGCGATTGCCTTCCACCACCACGATGCCGGATTCGGTGACGTAATGGAAGCGGCGGTCCTGCTCCAGATCGTAGCCGATGCAGGCGTCGGCGGGCACGCGGACGTTCTTATCCAGGATGGCGCGGCGGACACGGGCGCGGCGGCCGATGTCGCAGTTATCCAGAATCACGCAGTCTTCCACCTGGGCGCCGGCGTGCACTTTGACGCCGCGGAACAGCACGGAATTGCTTCACGACGCCGCCGGAGAGAATGCAGCCGCCGGAGAGATGGAATCGATGGCCTCGCCGCGGCGGTTTTCCTCGTCGAAGGTGAACTTGGCGGGCGGATCGGGGAAACTGGCGGTGCGCAGCGGCCACTTCCGGTTATAGAGATTGAGCGCGGGCTTCACGGAGCGCAGGTCCATATTGGCGTCGTAGTAGGCATCGATGGTGCCGACGTCGCGCCAGTAGGCGGACGAATCGGATGCTTCGCCGGGGATAACGGTTGGTCTGGAAATCGTAGGCGTACATTTCCGCGTTGCCGGCCAGCTTGGGCAGGATGTTGTGGCCGAAATCGTGGGAACTGCCCTCGTTGGCGGCATCCTCGTACAATTCGCGCAGCAGGGTGCGCGTGGAAAAGATGTAGTTGCCCATGGAGGCGTAGACGCGGTCGGGATCGCCGGGTATGGTGGGAGCGTCGGCGCGCTTTTCGTGGAAGGCGATGATGCGGCCGTCCGGCGCCACTTCGATGACGCCGAACTCCGCGGCATGTTTCTTGTCGACGGGGATGGCTGCGACGGTCACGCTCGGCGCTCTTGTGCTACGTGGTACTCGATCATGCTGGTGATGTTCATGCGGTAGATATGATCGGCGCCGAAGATGGCCACCACGTGGGGATCGGCCTGCTCCACCAGGTTGATGTTCTGGTAGATGGCGTCAGCCGTGCCCTGGTACCAGGTTTCGCCGGCGGAGCGCATTTGGGCCGGCACGGGGATCACAAACTGGGTCTTGAGCAGGCCGCCGAACTGCCATCCTTCGCTGAGGTGCTGCAGCAGCGACTGGCTCTTGAACTGCGTGAGCACGTAGACGGAATAGATGCCCGAGTTGATGAAATTGCTCAGGACGAAATCGATGATGCGATACTTGCCGCCGAAGGGGACAGCGGGCTTGGCACGTTCCTTGGTCAGCGGGTAGAGCCGGGTACCCTTTCCACCGGCGAGCACGATTCCCAGCACGCGTAGTCGCATAGGTTAAGCCATATCCTAGCAGGCGCGGGGCGGCGCGCCAAGGGGTTCGGGGCGGGGTGGGTGTTGGGGGACACGGGCTTGGGAGCGGGCGCGCGGGCGAGGGGCGGCGTTCCTTCGCTTTGGTGTTGGATTGCGTTGCATCGAGCAGCGTTCTTGTGCCGGGCGCCAGAGAATTCGGAGCATGCTGCATCGCGTTGCATAACGTTGCAGCCGGTTGCGTGGACGACAGGGCGTTCGCTCATTCCCGAAAAACCAGAGGGCCGAAGATGAACGCGGATAAACGCAGATAGGACGCCGGTCTTCGGGAAGGTGCCGTATGCACAATCGTGCAATTTGGGTTCGCTTCGTAAGCCTCGCATGCCGCGACGGCCTACCACTATGGGTGGGTTCTTTTGGTTTTGTGTGCATTGCGTTGCATCGAGCAGCGTCCTTCAACGTTCCAGCCGGTTGCGTGGGCTGTGCGGAATTGTGCATTAAGGAGTGCTGTTTAGTCTTTTGGCCAAACAGTCCCAACTTCGTGAAAGTAGTTTGCTTTGAGTTGGATAGACAGGCCCTCCAGGCGGGGCCCGGATTTGGAGCGGTGCAGGCGACGGACTTGTGGAGAAGGGCCGGTTTTGTTGGGATCGCGCGTTCATCTTTCGTTGCATGGCGTTGCGCGACGATTGGGCGTTCGCTCATTCCCGAAAAACCAGAGGGCCGCAACACAATCGTGCAATTTGGGTTCGCTTCGTAAGCCTCGCATGCCGCGACGGCCTACCACTATGGGTGGGTTCTTTTGGTTTTGTGTGCATTGCGTTGCATCGAGCAGCGTCCTCAACGTTCCAGCCGGTTGCGTGGGCTGTGCGGAATTGTGCATTAAGGAGTGCCGTTTAGTCTTTTGGCCAAACAACCCCAATTTCGTGAAAGTAGTTTGCTTTGAGTTGGATAGACAGGCCCTCCAGGCGGGACCCGGATTTGGGCGGTGCAGGCGACGGGCTTGTGGAGAAGGGCCGGTTTTGTTGGGATCGCGCGTTGCATTTCGTTGCATGGCGTTGCGCGACGACAGGGCGTTCGCTCATTCCCGAAAAACCAGAGGGCCGCAGATGAACGCGGATAAACGCAGATAGGACGCCGGTCTTCGGGAAGGTGCCGTATGCACAATCGTGCAATTTGGGTTCGCTTCGTAAGCCTCGCATGCCGCGACGGCCTACCACTATGGGTGGGTTCTTTTGGTTTTGTGTGCATTGCGTTGCATCGAGCAGCGTCCTCAACGTTCCAGCCGGTTGCGTGGGCTGTGCGGAATTGTGCATTAAGGAGTGCTGTTTAGTCTTTTGGCCAAACAGTCCCAATTTCGTGAAAGTAGTTTGCTTTGAGTTGGATAGACAGGCCCTCCAGGCGGGGCCCGGATTTGGAGCGGTGCAGGCGACGGACTTGTGGAGAAGGGCCGGTTTTGTTGGGATCGCGCGTTGCATTTCGTGGCATGGCGTTGCGCGACGACAGGGCGTTCGCTCATTCCCGAAAAACCAGAGGGCCGCAGATGAACGCGGATAAACGCAGATAGGACGCCGGTCTTCGGGAAGGTGCCGTATGCACAATCGTGCAATTTGGGTTCGCTTCGTAAGCCTCGCATGCCGCGACGGCCTACCACTATGGGTGGGTTCTTTTGGTTTTGTGTGCATTGCGTTGCATCGAGCAGCGTCCTCAACGTTCCAGCCGGTTGCGTGGGCTGTGCGGAATTGTGCATTACAGGCGACGGGCTTGTGGAGAAGGGCCGGTTTTGTTGGGATCGCGCGTTGCATTTCGTTGCATGGCGTTGCGCGGAGGAGGCGGAGGCATATCCTGGATTTACCCCGATTTCACGGTAGCACGCCAAGGCGGGGCGGCCGGGCGGTGGAAACGGGGTAAGGGCTGTAGGTGGCTGATTCTTCGGGGGAAACAGGCGGTCGGTTTTCTTGCGAGCGTGGTGACTGGGGTGCTCGGAGCTGGTCACTTGTCGTAGAGGCAAAGGGTGGCCTGTAGTCCTTTGCCGCGTCCGTAGAGACCGACCGTCCCGGCGGGGGGTTCGGCAACGTAGTACCGTCCGAGGACGTCGAGCGCGGGGGTATGGCTGACAATGACTTGCCCGGTGCTGAGATCTACGGCGGATGTCGGCGCATGCGGGTAGTATTTGCGAGCCGGTGAATTAGGCCGCGAAATGACGAAGCCCGGCTCTGTGGCGCGGAATAACTCGAAAGTAGGAGCCTTTGGCCTCGCAAGCATCTTGCCCGACGGGAACGCAACGAGCTTGGCGGTTCTGATATGGTGCTTGACGGGCCCGTCCACAATTAGTAATGTGCCTTCGGTCACGAACACGGAGGAGTGCCGCGTAATGCTCCGAGCAAGACTGAGCACGGCTCTGTTGCGAAGATCGTACACTAACTCCTTGCCCGTGCCACCGCAGGGATCGGCTTTGAGGAGCCGGCCGCCGGACGAAAGATCGAAGCATGCCTTCCGCCGGTCACCGAGGAAATGGCAATTTGGGATATCCTCGATGATGCTGGCGAGCGGAATAGCAGAGTGCGCTGGCCATCGGCGGCGGGCCGCCGGTCCGCACGGGCGAGTGAGGTCACAAATATGAATTGTTGCGAATCCGGCGTGAATTCGGCATCGCGGGCGAGTTCGGCTGGGATCCGGTAGAGGACGGCGAGCGGGCTTACGGTGAGGATTGCGATCCCGGAGGTGTCTTGCGCCAGGATTTACCGGCCGTCCGGGCTGAACAGAAGCTGACGAAGGGACTCGACCGGCGCCGGCGCGGTTGCCATAACGGGAACGGGAGCTAGCGCCAGGAGCGCGGCCAGTGCAAAGCGGCGCATCGTCGTCAAGTTCGACTCCAGTTCCTTTTCCAGGTACTCGCACGCGCCCTTCCGCAGTTGCGGATTCCGGCGAAGGAAATCGCTCATTCCGATCTGATGTCGATCAAGATTGAAGCATCGTTTCGCTGGACAGTTATATGTTGACTGATTGATCGCCTTGAGTCAAGTAAAGGTGTCCTGGCGGCGACCGGGCCGTCGCTGGACCGCGCCTCGGGCGGGGGCGTTTTTTGGTTTTCCTTTCATAGGAGGTTTTTTTGTTTTGATGTTGGCGCTCTCCAGGCTGCCGCGGGCCGACCAACGGGAGGCCGGTCTCCGTCGCACGCAGACGTTGTCTCGGCGGCGAGCATGGTTGGCGTTGGAGTGGGAGTTGAGCCTTGGCGGTCACTTGCCATCCTCCTCGGCCGGTTTGCGGCCGCGCTTCTTGCGGATCGATTCTCCGTCGAGGTCCATGCGGTGCGCGTTGTGCACCAGGCGGTCCATGATGCTGTCGGCAATGCTGGGATCGCCGATCTGTTCATGCCAATGCGCCACAGGCACCTGGCTGGTGAGAACCGTCGAACGGCGTTGATAGCGGTCATCGCAGATTTCCAAAAAGTCGCGCCGCTCACTGTCCTTCATCGGCGCCATGGCGAAGTCGTCGAGTACCAGCACATCGGTGCGCGCCAGTTTCGCTAGCACCGAACCAATGCTGCCATCGGCGCGGGCCACGGCCAAGTCGCGGAACAGTTCCGCCATTCTTTTATGGACAGCAAAGAATCCATCGCGGCAAGCCTTATGGGCCAGTGCGCAGGCCAGCCAGCTTTTGCCGATTCCAGTCGGGCCGATTAGCAGCAGGTTCTGATGCTGCCGGACCCAATCGCTGGAGGCCAGCGTGCGCATGAGCCGGCGGTCCAAGCCGCGGGGATGCTGGTAGTCGATGTCCTCGATCAAGCCACGCTCCTTGAACTTGGCCAACTGCAGCCGTCGGGTCAAAGCGCGGTTCTCCTTCCAAGTCCACTGGCAGTCCACCAGCAAGCCGAACCGCTCTTCGAAGCTCAACTGGCTGGAATCGGCGTTCTCATATTGTTCACGGAAGGCTTGGGCCATGCCGTGCAACTTCATGGCCTGCAGTCTCTCCATCGTCGGTTGATTCAACATGTTGATCTCCTGGTTGGGGTGATTGCTTTACTGCAACAACGAACTAGGCGGCGGATCGTAATACGTGGCGCCGCGAATGTTGTCGTGCTTGGGGCCCGGCTTTTCGACTTCCAGTTCGAGTTCGGTTTGCCGGTCGAGCGAGCGCTTTAGAATCGATTTCAGGCTCTGGTAGGAATGCGCGTGCAGCAGCAGGGCGCGTTGGCTGGCCGCCTCCAGGCGTACCGCGGTATAAGTCTTGGCCAAGCCCATGATGCCCAGGCAAGCGCGGTACCCCATCTCCGGATGCGGCTTGCTCTCCAGGATGATCCGCACCAGTTCCGCGGTCGCCGGGCCTACGTTCGCCGCCCAGTGGATCAGCCGCGACGGCGTCCACTCCAAGTGGGCTTGATGGCTCTTGGGACGATGGTCGTGAAGCGTGGTCGCCGCATGGGCCACCAACCCGCGGCGATGGGAGGCGACGCGCACGCCATGATAGAAGATCTCGACAGTGGCCGCCGTGTAGCGCGCTTCCAGTTCCTCGCCTACCAGCTGATACGGAACGCTGTAATAATGTCGCTCGATCTCGACGTGATAGTCGATGTTCGGACGGACCTTCTTCCACTGAGCCAGGATGTAGCGTTCCACGGGCAAGGGCCGCAAGGCGGGCTGGTCCAGTTGTTCGAACAGGCTGGCTCGGCAGGCATCCCGGCGTTTGCGGAAAGGCCGTCGGTTCAATCGATCCAGCAACGGCGCGATGGCTTCGTTGAGGTCTGCCAGCGCGAAGAACTTGGTGTGACGCAGCGCCGCTACAATCCAGCGCTGGGCTATTTGCACGCCGGCCTCGACCTTCGCCTTATCTCTGGGCTTGTAGGGACGCGCCGGAAGAACGGCCAACCCATAGTGTTCGGCCATCTCGCGATAGGTTGGATTTAAATCCGGCTCGTAGCGGCAGGGATGCTTCACCCCAGTCTTGACGTTGTCCGGGATGACGGCTTCGGGTACGCCACCCAGGAACTCCAGGGCGCGCACGTGGGAGCCAATCCAGCAGGACAGTTCCTGGCTTTGGGTGGCTTCGGCAAACGTGTAGCTGCTCGCGCCGAGAACGGCAACGAAGATCGCAGCCTGGTAAACGACCTCGCCAGTCTGCCGGTCGTGCATCGGGATTTTGGCGCCGGCATAGTCCACAAACATCTTTTCGCCCGCGCGGTGGTCGTGCCGCAAGACCACATCGAGCCTACGCGCCCAGCCGTGATACAACTCGCAGAACCGGCTGTAGCTGTACCCGTCCGCCGCATTCCCTTCGCGATACTCCTCCCACAGCAGTTGCAGGGTGAGGTTGCGGTGGGTTTGCAGTTGTTTGCGGATGGCGGGGAAGTCCGGCAGGGCGGCTTGGCGGGCCGGCGCGCCAGGACGAGGCTTCCTGGAAAGAGCCTCTTCTAACTGCTGCTCATTCCATTCAGCGGGCAGCGGCCAACTCACGCCAGCCTGCGCCGCAGCCTTCAGGTACTCATGGACAGTGCTTTGCGCAATCGCGCAGCTACCCGCGATCTGCCGTTGTTTGAGCCCCATGGAATGGAGCCGGAGAACTTCCTTGAACTTCCGCATACTGAGCCTTTCTTGCGGCAATAGACTACCTCCACTTCCAGTGAAGGGCTTTTGCCGCGCCACTTGCCCAGCGCGTTTAAGGTTTCTTAATAAAACCGTTACGACATGTCGATCACCATTCCGAAGCGGTCGCGATTTGTGATCGGCATCGCGTCGGAATCGTGATCGGCATCACTTCGTAATCTTGATCGACATCGTTTCGGAATCCTGATCGCCATCGTCCGGAATCCACACGCAGTGCGGCGTTCCCCGAAGCCGCGAGGGATCTAACCCGCCGGATGCACTCCTCCTTACCTAGCAAGAGGCAGGCGAGGTCGCCGACCTGCCACAAGTAGTCAATGTAGTGTCCCATCTCGCCGGGCGCCGTGACGCAATCCGCGGAAGGCGTCAAGAGGAGGGCGCCAACCCGCTGCCTTGGGCGCAGGGGGTCGTCAGTTCAAATCTGACCGCCCCGACCAATAGAATCAATATGTTATGGCCATTTCTGTAGTGCCGGGCCAAGCCGCTGTAGATGATTTTGTAGCTGTTGCTTTCCTCGTCGTTCAACAAGCAAGTTTCTTAGGCCGGCAGCCTCGGAGGTTCTTCGAAGCGTTTTACGCTCCCGGCTGCCGTCGTACTTCACATCCCGACGAGATCCATGGAATAAGCCGATCCCTAACGGGCAGGGATCGGTAGACCGGGCGCCACCTTCTGGACTTCTGGCCAAGGACCTAACAGTTGCGTGTTACGCGGTGGGCTTTGATCCCTATGTGGGTTTTTATCATCAGGCGCGGTTCGGACGGCCGGCGTTGGCGCTGGATTTGATGGAGCCGTTTCGTTCCCTTATTGTGGACTCGGCGGTGCTGACGGCGGTGAACACGGGGATGGTGACGGCACGGGACTTCGTGCGGGCTGGAGGCGCAGTGGCGCTGACGGCGGGCGGTCGAAAGGCTTTTTTCCGGGCCTATGAAATGCGGATGGACACGCTGGTGACCCACCCGCTGTTTGAATACCGGGTCAGCTACCGGCGGTTGTTGGAGATCCAGTCGCGGCTGCTGGCGCGGGTACTTGAGGGGGAAATTGGCGAATATCCGGTGTTTACGACCCGGTAGTCCACTGCGAGCGGTGGATTGCGGTCGACAAACCGGGAAGCGCTCGCGTACACTTAAAGTCTGGCGAAGAAAAGGTTTAGGGATGCGAACGGCTGGTAGAATGTTGCGGTTTGGGAGAAATGCAGTGAGGCGCTCGCTGGCGGGCGCGCAGGTCCTTGAAAACAGAATAGGATAGAAGGGTAGCTAATTCCGCGAGCGCGCGCTCGCGGCCCTATTGAAGCCGCGCTGCCGGTCGCCAGTCGCATCGCGTGGCACGGCAATTCCGCGAGCGCGCGCTCGCGGCCCTATTGAAGCGCTCGCAAGCTGCCTGGCCATTCGCTGGCTGGCGTAGCAATTCCGCGAGCGCGCGCTCGCGGCCCTATTGAAGCGGCGCAAGCGCCATGCGGCGCAGCGTCGGCCGATGCAATTCCGCGAGCGCGCGCTCGCGGCCCTATTGAAGCATGGTGCCGATCGCCAGCTGCCGGTGTACGAGTGCGGCAATTCCGCGAGCGCGCGCTCGCGGCCCTATTGAAGCCGCGGCCTGATCGTCCGGACACGACTGGCTCAGCCAATTCCGCGAGCGCGCGCTCGCGGCCCTATTGAAGCGCGCGATTCGCCGGCGCCGGTAATGCGTCGGCGCGAATTCCGCGAGCGCGCGCTCGCGGCCCTATTGAAGCCGCCGCGTGAGCACCGGCCGCGAGTGCGCGCTGCGCAATTCCGCGAGCGCGCGCTCGCGGCCCTATTGAAGCGCGTCTCGCGGCCATTGAACCGCAGCGCGCTCACGGCCCTCATGCGCTGCAATTCCGCGAGCGCGCGCTCGCGGCCCTATTGAAGCCGGACTGCCGCATGCCGTCTGGCGCGCCTGCAGCAATTCCGCGAGCGCGCGCTCGCGGCCCTATTGAAGCCAGCACGGCCACCGGCTTCGTGGCGCAGCAGTTCAGAATTCCGCGAGCGCGCGCTCGCGGCCCTATTGAAGCCCGGCCTGCATGCGCTCCAGGCAATGCCGCAACCCTGCAATTCCGCGAGCGCGCGCTCGCGGCCCTATTGAAGCCGGCTTCCGCCTGTTCTGGCAGGAAACCATCTCGATACGATTCCGCGAGCGCGCGCTCGCGGCCCTATTGAAGCGGGTTGGGCGTCTGTCTCATACGCGCGCGCTTTCTAATTCCGCGAGCGCGCGCTCGCGGCCCTATTGAAGCACGTATGTGCCGCCTCCCAGATTAACTAATTCGATGTAATTCCGCGAGCGATCGCTCGCGGCCCTATTGAAGCGCGCGGAGTAGTGCATCGGCTACGCGGTGGACGGCGCAATTCCGCGAGCGATCGCTCGCGGCCCTATTGAAGCAGCACGTAGATTTGGAACCGCTCTACGCACCGGACAAATCCCACGATCATATGATCGCGGCCCTATTGAAGCGGACATGGGCTGGGGGATACTTACCTTGATCGATCAAATTGCCCCAACCCAAAATGGCAGCCGTAGCCCAAGCTGAAAGGAGCTGGCACGGCTTCGGGAAACTCAATCCTGAATCCATATCCCGGAAGCGGCGCATCAGCCTTACGGTTGCGCCGAAACTCCACCCACTCGAATAAGCCCTGGGACTTTGGCAGCAGTTGCACGTTGATCGGCTCAGGCAAGCGATGGTTGCGACACTCGCGACGCACCTCCGCCTTCAAGAATTCCTCTACTGACCCGCGGCCCTTGCGCCAGTGGCGCGGAGAGACAAAAGGCGTCCTGCTCTCCACGCTCGTAACCCGAGGTCGCACCGACTCATCATTTAACCGACCGCGCCACGTGGCTACCGTGCGGATGCCCTTTTCAGAACCACTCTGATACAACGAACGCACCTGCAATATGGCCTGCAACTCGGACCCGTCGAACCCGTCCTCACTCCGGGTATAAATCAAAACGGTGCTGATTCGGCCCAACTCATTTCCAAGAGGCAGGATGAAGGCGTGTTGGTGGTCGCTGAGCGGAGTGCCGTCGGAAGTCTTGCCGCTGAACTTGGGGGAAACTTTCGTTGGATCGCCCATCAGTCGTTTGTGAATTCCCATTAGGCGTACTCTGATTTGTTCCGCAAGCTCAATCGTTGAGGTGACCAGTGGTAACACCGGAGCAGCCAGTCCGAGAAGCACCGCTTGAGTGCCAGCGGCATGACCCCGTGGCGGCTTGGACACACGCGTCATGAGTGCAGCGAGAGGGCGAACGTACTGTACCATCCGCATCGCCGGAGGCAAGCTGCGCCGGTCTTTCAAGAACTCCGCAGTCGAGTAAGCGAGGGCATCCAGCCATGCCCGCTTCCCGTGATACTCTGTCGCTGGCGTGGGGCAAGCCACCGGAATGGTCTCGCCGCTTTGATCCGTTTCCGCCAGTGGATCACACCGGATGGCAGCTCTGACTTCGCCTTCAAATAGCCTTGCCTCTACCCACGACTCCGAACGGCCCACAAAATTCAAGGACCCCAGCAGGCGTTCCAGTGTTTGGCGTTGCTGGGCCGGAAGCTCTACGTTCGGCCAAGTCAAATAGCACGACTCACCGGGATTTAGGGCCACAAAGGCGTCAAAGATTAAGCTCTTATCCGTCGGGTCTTCGGTATTGCTGTTCAAATAGCTACGAGTATGCGAAGCCGTCGCTGTCGGCAGCGCGAACTGCGGCGCCTCCTCCGAAAGCGCTCGGAACAATTCAGCCACCGTAGCCTCCGGCAGATCGGGATGCTTACGCTTCCAAGCGTCGTACAGCGAGCGCAAGAGTCTATAGGGTGATGGCGGCCATTCCGCCACGCCCTCATTCACATGCCGTCCCCAGGGCGTCGCGTGAAAGCGGTGCGCAGGAAAGCGTAATTCAATGGTGGTCATGTCGGGGCTCCGCTGTTTTCGGCTTCGGACTCCTTTTTCTTCACGATTTTCACGGGGGTAACGACCTCCGTGACCGCCGGATCTGCGAACTGGGCCTTACACGCGGCAATCTCAGCTTTCACGACTCCCAGCAACGTGTCTTCGCCGGGCACCACAAAGCTGCATGGCATCGTTACCACGATGTTGCCTGACATGAGGAGATCGCACGCTGTACGCAACCGCAGATGCGCAGTCAGGAATCGCCGGACCTTCATCAGCGCCAGCGAAGTCAGTAATCGTACAGCCGGTTCACCCAACCCGTAACCACGGATCAGTGCCAAATCGAGATTGAAATACGACTTGATCGTTTTCGCCGTAAACTCGATCCGGCTGTAGGGGACATTGCTGTAAACACCCTTTTCCCCCGCGTCCGCCTCGGCGACCTGTAGTTCCCCCTTCGGGTCCACCGGGCTGTTCTTCACCCCTCCCGAAATCACTTTCCTCACGCCCTCCGCTTCAATGAAGCCGGACACCGCCCGAGGCGCGCGAACTCGCCCTCCTGCCAGCAGCGAAAGGAATACGCCATGCAGCAGGCTGTTCGGGTCGTACTTGAACAAGGTGGCATAGATCGGCTTCCAGTCCATCGGGCGCTTCGGGTTGTATTTCATTTCCTGCGCAAGCTGGTCGCAAAACTTCTTGTTCAGCAGAAAGTAAGGCGACCCGATGCGGTGCGCTTCCACTAGCGAACTGGTCCGTAAAGGGTCACCCGCCCCGGTGAGCGTAGCAACAACATACGGCAAGCCGCTTAGCTCCGGGGCCATCTCCGGACCATCGCCATCCAAGCAGGTCTGCTCCAGGCGGTTTGCCACTGATTGCGCGCTCTCCACCAGCAGCATGTCCGTTCCATCCGGCCGGGTGTATTGGGCGGCGCCGAGATCGGCGAAACCCGTCGGCTGGAATCGGTCGCCTTGGGCAGGACGCAACTCCGCTTCCAGTAGGATCCTCGGAGCGTTTTCGAGTTTTGTCCAATCAATCATTTCATTTCTCCTAATTTTTAGATTTGCCGCAATGCGGCACTGTATGGAACGGGTATTAGCAAACATGCTGCTAGGCGCATGCCGTCGAATCCGGCTTGGTAGTTCGCCTCAATCGGCCGTAGCCCGGCATTCTGCAGCCGCCGTATAGCGACCCGTGCAGCTTGCCCAATATCACCTGCCCTAAGTGCCGCCAGAACGCTCAGGTCCCCGGTCAGGAAAACATCGCCGCCCGGCGTGGAGATGGAGTTGGGCAGAAACAGTTGCTTCAGGATTGCGTATACTGGCCAGACCTCGACTTCATCTTCGGATGGCGAGTTGATCGGTCCGGTAATCTTCGCCCAGTCCACAAACGTGAATGCGAATAACAGGTCTTCGATTATCTCTTCATCCAGTGATTCTTCGAGGAACCGCATAGTATCTTCGATGTTGGCTCGATACGATGAACCCAGCGGATTATGCTTGCTCCCCCGAACGTCGGCGAGCATGACGCGCCGTTCCAGCGCGTGCGTCATCCTCTCAGCCAGGTTCGTTCCGCTCCACGCGAACTGCGTACTCGTCTGGTCCAGATGACTTCGAAAACCGCCAACGTCAGGGTGCCAGATGCCAGCGACTGCCGCGGCGATTCGCGCTTCCGGGCAGTACGCAAGCTTGATAAGCAACTCCTGACCAAGACGCTTCGAAATGCGCACCGCCTTGCCGGTCGTGAGAATCCGGCGGTATAACCGTCCCAATGCCGCCGCAACGTCTCGAATCCCGTCAGCTCCCCCGCGGAGCAACAAAGCGTAGACGGCTTCATCTACCCGCCTCCGCAAACTCTCATAGCCTGCGGGGCCATCCTTCATCTGCCTATCGATCTCATCCAGCAGCGGCGTCAACTGGCGCACCAAGTCAGCTTCACTTCGCTCCTGGACTTGGAACCGTCCCGCCGGCAAGGCGATATAGCTGTCACCGCGGCGCTTCAGCAAATTGTAGCGCACGAATCCGCAAATCCCCCTATCTACCCCGAGCATGCAGGCAGCTTGCGCAAATTCCAGTCCGTTCTGCGCGGGTTTGCCATTGATCGCAGCGCGTCCCTCGCGCAGAAGTGACTTCAACTCCGCGTATCGCGCTGGCCGCTCCCATATGGGTGCCCAGATCTCAGCGCGCGCAAGGGCGCTGTCACTCGAGGACGCGGAGCCATATCCCACTGGAGTGGCCCGGACCGTGAATGGGCTACACAAAAAAGACCGGTACGCGACACCTTGCCTGCGATACAGTCCAGCAGCCCACGCGACGGCCCCTTCCAGCGTCAGGATGAAGTTCCACGGGTTGGCGGGGCTGGCGCTGGAGATTCCCGGTCCTTGGTTGAACCCGCCAGCCTTGCCGGGGTCATATTGCCCGACAGCTCCGGTATCGAAGCCCTCCGTGGTGGTTCCGAACAGTGCATTACCCAGCAGGTCGGCCACGGGCGTTTTCCGATCTGGTGCGATCAGCAACCCGGCTAGAGACTCCATGAAGTTGTTTGTGTAATCCAGGCGTCCTTCGTTACCGCCCGTTCCGAGAATTGGTGCAAACGCGCGCTTGCCTTCAGCCGAAATCCCAACGGTGGCGTCCAGCCAGTCCACGCACGCATCGGGGAGGCCATTCCGGCAGTCCTGTAGAATACGACCCCGGCGTTCGTCTTCCTCCGCCGTGGAAGCCCCCTTTTCCAGCTTTACATGCGGAATCTGTTGAGCAAGCTGTATCGCGCAGCGATACACGGCAAATCGGTTGTCTGAAGAGTTGCTGATGGCCTCGATTCCTACCTTTCGGTCCTTTGGGTAGAATCCGCTGCCACCATTCCATGGAGCCAGAATCGGTGTTGGCGAGTAGCGCTTCAGAAAAAATGCCACCAGCGCCTGTTCGTCCAACTTAGACTCTAAGCAGAAGCACGCCCGGCTCCACCAGCCTCGCGCCTCCGCATCCTCCTGCTCCGCAACTAAACGCAACACCGCCAGCGCCTTCAAATAGCTCCCTAGAGGTTCGGCCGTGCATCCGAAAAGAGAAATCGTGCTCATTTCAGACCCTTCCCAGCTTTCTCGCTGGCCCGTTCGTCAGCCGCGCGCAGCAGCATCTCCAGATATGCCAACCGAAAAGGTCCGAGTACATCGCGCAACCGGACCGCTCGCTCCGTCCACGAAGCCCCGCCGTCATGCCCAAGGCCGAGCATTGTCACTCCCAGCGTGAGCCGGGTCGCCGTTCGTTCAATACCCTCGCCTAACGAGCACTTAAGCAAAACATCGCCCTCTAAAATGCCGCGCACGCAATCGCGACCTGCATCCCGCTCCCCAGGCATAGATCGAATTGAGACGCGAACCCGCCCATGGTGTGCGGCGGTTACATACGCCGCTAAGTCGCTCTCCCCTTCCGCCAACATCGCCAGCGCGCTTGCCAGTTCGTGCCGGAAGAATGGCCGCGAGTGTCCGCGCGCCGCCTTCCCTCGTTCCTGTTTCGCCAGAATCTCCGAGTAAGGTTCCGGCGCATTATGTAACGTCGCCTGCATGATCGGATGTGCCTTGCCCCAATCGTGCTGGCGCGCAGCGGTTTCCAACTCAGCCCGGAATGGCTTTAGTCCCAGGTCGGCTAAGGCATCCAACAGAGCCCGCATTTCCGAACAAACCTGCTGGGTGTGATCCTCTAGCAACTGCCGGTAGCTGACAAACGACTTCCGTTCATCCTTTAGTGCTTCCGGTGCTTCTTCATCGATGGGATTAATCGGCTCCACCGAAGCCGCGCTCTCCAGCGACCAACCCAGATCACGCGTGTACTTGCCTTCCGACGTGTGCAGCAGCAGTGTCAGGCCGGGATAAATTGCAACTGGAATTGGGCGAACCCATTGAGCCGTGAGCGAGTTCCAACTCCAAAAAACGGTTTTCTTCGCCAGTTCCTTCACGTCCCCAATGGGCGCTGGGCATAATTCCGCCTCGTCGATTTTCGACATGCTTTCAGGCGGATTTCCACTGCCCCAATCACGCCACGCCACGTATACGTCGCGATCCTCTCCGCTTCGTACAAAACGAGAGATATCGATTTCATTGCCGCCCAAATCGGAACTCGTATCGAACAAGTCGAGCAAGTCCGCCCGTCGCAAGACGTGTTCCCAGGGTGGCGCCGTTGCGACCGGAGGCAAATCCGCTGGTGCGGCCGAGTTTAATCCCTCCAGTACAGCGCGAGCCTGTTCGACCTCGTGTACGTCGTAAGGCATACACACCTGCTCCTGTTCCCGAGGCTTTAACTCTTCTGTTTCTGACCATGCTTTCCGCTTTGCAGTCAAGGGCCGGTCCACCCAGAAAATCCGGCAGCCTGTTTGCTCGCCATAGCGATTCACGCGCCCAAACCGCTGCACTAAACTCGAATATGGCGCAAGGTCCGTAACCAGCAGCGCAGCATCCAAGTCGATACCCGCTTCGATCACCTGCGTCGCAACTATGATCATGCCGTCAGCCGTCAGCTTACCCAACGCCGCCTTCAAATGGTCCGCGCGGTCCGCCGCCCGGAATCGTGAGTGAAGAAGCCGCACGTCTGCGTGCGTTTTTTTCTCCAACTCCTTTCGTATTTCCACGGCCCTGCGGACCGTGTTCGCAATCACCAGCGAGCGCGTACCGGGCCGATGCCGGGCCGCAACGAACTCAGCCACTCCGGTCGGCAGCCGGCATTCAACTGGCGCGGGCTGTATCTGTTTCTCAGCGTGAACACGCGACCAAACAACCTTGTTTTCGAGGTCGTTCTCGTCCGGTTCGATGACTCGCACATCAGCCACAAGAGGAGCGAAGTCGATAGTTCGTAGCCACGCTGGATTAAACGTAGCCGATACCCAACACGTCGGCGCTGAACCGAAGCATCCGAACTGTTCTCGAAACGCGGCGAGTTGAGTTGAAGTCGCCAGCCCATCGCCGAGCAGTTGTACTTCATCTAGCACCCACTGGCAGTCATTATTTAGGAGCGCGAAGTCAATCGGCCATCGAAAGGGGTTCCGCGCATATCCCCGGTTCAGTGCCCGGCTCAGCAAGATATCTTGCGTCCCCACTAGCACGGCAGTCTCATCCGGCATTAGGGTCAAGTCGTTGTCCACGCTGTCTCCGAGCAAACGGCAGACCCGCACCGAACCAAGCAAACCGGCTTGCGCCAACCTGCAAGTATGGCATTCCACCACTGATGCTACTTGCTCGGTAAGCGCGCGCCCTGGCAAACACCAAACCAGCCTTGTGGGCGTCTTCTGTGGCTCCATTCTCCTCCCGTAGAGCCACGAGACGAGGACCGAATCCGTCTTGCCCAAACCGGTTGGGGCCTTAAGAATCATTCTGTCCGAGGCTTGGTTATGAAACCTTTTTTGAAAAGGGAACGGCTGCCAGCCGCCTGTGGCGGTGGAAAAAAACTCTGCGTAGTCCATGCGTTCGTTCACCCTAGTTGCTCAAAGCCATTGAAGCGCGGAGGCCCAAAAGTGCAGGATGTCCGCTGCAAGTCTTTGCGCGGCTTTCGCAAACAGCTATCCGCTGAGCAGCCAGAAATGTAGGGTAGCCGCTTCGGCCGGCGTAGTTTTTTCACGTAATTTCCTTTCGCGCCGAAGGCAGTGTTATGATGTGACTGGACGCTATGCTGCCAACGGCATGGTTCAAAGGCTGGTGAAGCGTGCTAGCCCCACGCTCCCAGCCTGTTTTTCATTTCGATTTCGAGTATGAGGCGATTCTTGGAAAAAGTCAATACTTTTTTGGATGTCTCCACATTGATATCGCCAAGTTGGTTTTTCTAAAGCAGTTGTCCTACACTTTTGGCTAGTGATTCACCGACCTGAAGCATTCGTTCGGCGCCTCATTGAAGCGCGATTTCTCTCTGGAGAACGATCAGAAGCGCCTCTTTCCGCGGTCACCTGATCGCGGCCCCATTGGGAAGCAACCTCGTGAGAGCCGATGGTGCAACCGAGGGGTTTCATTTCTGGGATTACGAGATCCGCGGTTCCATTGAAAGCATGTGTGAAAGCCATGGCTCTCTCGTCTACCCAAAACCAGCAAGCTGCTGTTCCGTTTCAGGCCTGCGATAGCGCACGAGGCAAACGGCAGCGGTTCAAAACACCGCCCGGCACGGAATTCTTTGGCTGTGCGCCTCTCTGTGGCGAAGACAGACCGCCTATATTGGCGATTGGAAGCGCAGTTTTTCCGCAAAGGATCCCCGAGCGCGGGCGCGAAACGCGAAAGTAATGTGATGATTTTGTAGTCATCAGAGCACCGAGCTTCCACAGAGAGCAACAATTCTCCACAACACCGAGGGCAGCCAACCCAAGACCAGTGCAGAGGGCGGACCTCTGCCCTATTGGTAGAGGATCGGGTTTTAACCGGCTTGATTCCCCCTCGGAGCCGATCTTGCGCGCGATCCGGCGAAACCGGTACTGTAGATGATTTTGTAGCTGTTCAAAGCCTTCGGGTTCAACAGCGTTCAACAAGCTTCAACAGCAGGCCCGTAATCCATTGAAATTCAATCACTTGAAAACAAGGCACTTGCGGAGCATCCCGCGCACCGCCTTGGGCGCAGGGGACCTCCGGTGAATACCCTGCCTAGTTTTCCCCGTATTTTCAATAGCTTACAAAAATCGAGTGTTGAAGCTGGTTGAGCCCTGAGGACACTCGTCTACAGTCTTCGCTACAGTTTCCGGCGGGCGCCGTCGGAAGGCCTGCAAAACGGGCGTTTCGAGTACGCCGAACCTCTGCAATTGCGGCAGAGGGTCGCCTGCTTCAAAATCGCTCATTGGACAGGTCCGACAACCAGACTTTGCGGGGTCCGCTCGTGCATCCGCGCAACATGTACGCGCGTTCGGTGAATTCACCGTGCCGCCTGAGCACAGCAGCGGGCGCTGTTTGACATAGAACCAAAAGGGACAGCGTCTGGTGCGTTTGTCAACTTGATTTGGCCCCTTTTGATGCTCTCATTTGGCCCCACCTGGTTATTGTTCCGCCTGCCCGCGCAGACGCTTCTTGTTGATCCGCTCCTTTTATTAGTTGCTGGCCGGGTCTTTCCCAAGTGTCGCCTCTCCCATTTTTTGGAGGGCCCCGGCCGCAGCGTAGCCCTGCGAGGCCGGAGGCCGAGCGGTTAGGGCGAAGCGAAGGGCGGGGTCCTCCAAAAAATCCGCCGTTCGGGCCGGTCACCGCGACTCCCGAGGTGCCTTCTTACCTGGCTCGAATTTGTGGCCGAAGGCGATCTTCTCCGTCGCCGGCAGCCGTATCCAGTGCACCTCCAAAGGCTCCTCTTCCAACTCATCGCCCAGGCACTCCAGCGCCACCACCTCGGCGAGCCGCGTCTCGACCCAGCGCGTACGGCGCCCCTGTTCTTCCCCGCCGCTTTGTCCACCTTCGCCGATCTCCAAGGCGCGAACGAACGCCGCCTCGCGGTCTTCGCTGCGGAACAAATAAAGCCCCTCTTCCCAGTTACGGATCCCGCGCCCTTCCACCATCTCCGCCCAGCGAATTCGCGCTCGATACCATTGCCGCGCCTTCATGCTTTCGCTCCTTTGCCCAGCTTCTTCAGCGTCCGCAGGAACCGGTACGAGTCCTTTCCGGTATCTATAATGTGGGCTTGGTCCGTCAGCCGGTCGAGCATGGCCTTGCACAATCGCGCATTGGGGAATTTCGTGGTCCATTCTGAAAATGGCAAGTTCGTCGTAACGATCACCGCCGCCCGCTCGGCTCGTCCGGCGATCACTTGAAACAGCAACTCCGCCGCTGAATCCGGCATCACCACGTAACCCAGCTCGTCGATCACAATCAAGTCGTAACGGGTCCAACGATTCCTCACCCGGGTCAGTTCGGCATGGTTCTGGGCTTCGATCAGTTCGGTCACCATTTCCGCCGCCGTCGTGAACCGCACCCGCTTCCGCTGGCGGCAAGCCGCTACCGCCAATCCGGTGGCCAAGTGAGTTTTCCCCGTGCCCGTGTCGCCCAGAAAAATGACTGGCTCCTTCCGTTCCAGGTATCCGCCGTCACTCAGATCGCGCAGTAGCGGTACCGGAAGGTGCGGCGCACACTGGAAGTCGAACTCCTCCAGCGTTTTCACCGCAGGGAAGCGGGCCTCCTGAATCCGCCGCGCCATCGCCTTCCGTCCGCGCTCCTCTACTTCTCCTTCCATCAGCGCTTCCAAATAACTCAGATGCGATTGCTGCTGCTTCACCGCCTGCTCGGCCAGCCGCACAAACTGCCCGCCCAATGTCGGCAAGTGTAGCTGCTTGGCGTATTGCCGGATCGCGGCCTCCTGTATGGGTTGGACGGCGGCGCTCATTGGATCACCTCCGTCGCTCTCCAAGTCGGCCGCAGTTGGTCGTAATCCTCCAGGCTGGGCTGCGGCCGGTCATACCGATTCAGTGCACCGATCTGTGCCGGGGCGGCTACCGGCTGCTGTGCCTGGCCGCGGATGCTCAGCAGATAACGAACCGCCCCTACATCCGAACACCCCAACTGCAGTGCTTCTTCCACAGCTTCGCGCACCGGTGCCGGCCCATGCTCCCGTGCCAGCAGCAGTACGTCGATCATGGCGCGCGTGCCTTCCTGCTTGCCTTGTCGTTGACGCAGCACATCCCAGAACTGGTCGTAGCTGGCGGGCCATCGCCCTTGCGCCCGGCATTGCTCCAGCGCCGTCGAACCGGCCAAAGCTCCGGGCTTTTTCACCAGCACATCCAGGTAATGCTCCAACTCGAGTACCTTCTTGTGCCGCGCATAGCAGCGCTCATGCCGCGCCACGCACCTGGCCTGATGCCAGACCTCCACGTAAGCCGAGTAGACTTTCACTTCCACCGCGGTGCCCACCGGCAAAGGGACCGAGTAGAAGTTGGTCAGCGCCTTCGCGCAGCCGCTGCCGTTGACCGTCGGAAAGTGTAGTGATGCCAAATCAAAACCATCCGTGGCCAGCGGTAATAAATGCTCCCGCTCCGTGAGCATCGCCGTGCCGACAGGCTGCCCACGCCCCTCGATCACCCGGCCCTCGTCTTCCTTCGAACCCGCGGCCAGCAGCAGGTTCAGCTCTTCCAGATCACGGACCTTCGGCACTGGCACCAGATGATTCCGCCGGAACTGCCCTCCTTCGCCTTCCACGCCACCTTTCTCGTGTCCCTCGCCCGGCGTGCAGAACTCCGACTCAAACCCCCAGTGCGAACGGAAGGCAATGAACCGTGCGGTCTCCTCCCGTTGATGCCCCCGCAAGATTTTCTTTACGGCACTCTTCAGGTTGTCGTAACGCAGCACGCGGAACACCCCGCCAAAATAAGCGAATGCCAACTCGTGCGCTTCCAGGAACGCCTGCTGGTTGGCGTGCGGATAGGCCCGATGAAATGCTCCTCCGCTCGCCATGCTGCGCAAGCAAAACAGGCATGTTTTGCGCGATTCACCGTCGAACTCCGCCCAGCCTTCATACCAGTCCACCTGTCCTTCGTCACCCCACGTATACGACTGCGGCACGAAGGTTTCCATCCCCAGTAAACCCATGGCCGCTTTTCTTGCGCGCACATATTGCCGCACCGTCGATTCCGCCACGTCCAATTCCGGCATCTCGCGTCGCAGGCGTGCCCAAATCCGGTGCGCCGTGTGCCGCTGCTTTCTAGGGGCCTTGCGGTCCGACTCCAGAACCCCGTCGATAAAGGGAATCGCCGCCGCCAGTTTCGGCCTCTCCCGTTCCGGAATCTTGCGGTCCGCCGGCATAGCCCTGGCCAGCGCCTTCCGCACTTCTCGACGGTGTACGCCCAACTTCCGCGCCACCGCCCGTATCGTTCCGGCACCATGCTCGTACTCTCGCCGGATCTGCTCGTATAGTTCCACCTTGGCTCTCCTGTTTTCCAAAACCGTGTTTTCCTTCCGGGCATTCATGCCCGAAACAAGATACATGGTTTCTGATCTACAGGTGGGGCCAAATCAAAGCATCGAAAGGGGCCAATTCAGAGTAGCGAAATCAGCATCTGCTTCCAGAAGCTGCAGTGCTTCTGGCTGCACAGCATCGACTGCCGGTTCGGGCAATACATCCCGCTGCCCATGGCCTTCTGCGCCATCGGATACAGCACCTGGGTGGCCCGGACGTCCGCATCCCCAACGGTGTAGGCCTGCTGCACGATCTGCACCGTCTGGGTTTTCACCAAGCTGTCGATGCGTACTTCACCGCTGGCCCCAGGAGTGATCTGCTGGTACGTGGCTAACTGGAACGCATAGTCCGGCGAGACAGAGGAAGGCCGGCGGGAGGCCGTCTTGAAGTCGATCAGCCTCCCTTCCACATCCAGCACGTCCACCCGTCCCCGGACGGCGACGCCGGAGATCTCCCCCTGCACATCGAGTTCGACAGCGGCGGGTTCGACTGTCTGCGCCACTTCGTCCATGTACTTCGAGACCAGCCGTTCCCCCGTCCGGCGCAGGTCCCCCTGGCTTTCGTCCGCGGTGAACACGGTCTGGGGAACCTGTTCCATCCAGGCCTCGCGGAAGACGCACACGACTCCGGCGGTCTCCAGGTCTTCGCGGGTTTCGATCTTCTCCCGGAAATTGACTTCGAGCGCCTGGTGAACGGCCAAGCCCAAGGCGAGCGAACTGTTTTTCCGCTCCGGCAAATGCAGCCCGTACTTGAACCACCAGCGCGCCTGGCAGTCGAAGAAGCAGCGGACCTGGCTGGGGGAGAGGACGGGAGCCGGATCGGCATTGGCGGCGAGGGCGCCATTTGTCGCGGGCAGTTTCGTGAGCGCGACTTCCGGCGCAACGATCAGTTCGGTGGAAGCACTCTCCGGCGGTGGTGCAAGGAGCGGCAATTCCGGGAGGCCAGGGAACGCCAACTGCACCAGAGGCGCAGACGTCAGGCCGGTACTCAGCGCTGATCCCATGTGACACCTCGCTCCCGCATGGCCTGGATGAACATGGTCAGGCCAATCGCTCGGATATCTTCACTGGTGAACTGCAGCGAATAGTTGCGCATGCGCGCACGAGATTCGACCCGCTGCGCCACTTCCGCCGCCCCGCTCATGGCCAACTCCATCGCTGTTATTCCGGCGCCGGTTACCGGGACCGGCAACAGGGTGCCGTCCGGAGAGGCCTGCAAATCGAGCGGCCTGTTGCGGTGGTCTGTGTTACCATTGCGATGGTTCTGGGCATCATTGTTCGGACCAACTGCCGCGGCTTCCGATACGTTTCCCGACGAAGCCGGATGCCGCGGTTGTTCGATCTTTTTCACGCGCCACTCGATGCGGCGCCTGTTCTCCTCACACAGTTCGGCCTTGCAGATCTCAAAGATTTCGCGCGCCCGGATGCCGAGTTCGCGAATCTGCTGGGCCACCACCGGCGGCACGTACATGACGCGATCGCCTTCGAGCGCGTACATGACTTGTTCGCCATAGCGTCCTTCGACACGTTTGCCATCGTCATAGCGCAGGGCGACTGCGACTGGGGCGTTGGGGTTGAATCGCAAAATACCATTCGTCATTGTTGTTGTTCTCCTTGTGCCTGTAGATCAGGCGGTTCTGGTCCCTCGTCTGGAGGTTCCGGCAAATCGTCCGGCTGTTCCTCCAGTTCTTCTTCCTGTTCCTCTTCCGGCTCGTCTCCGCCGAATCCGGACTGGCCGTAGTAGTCCAGATCGGAGGGAGCGTTCCACATCGACCACATCGTGCTACTCCTCTCACTTCTTGAAGTCTCGCGACCGTCTCACATTGCTACATTTCCTTAACGTCTTCATTATACGCAGCGCTGGGTAGTTCTGTCAATAGGCAGCGCTGCGTATTTGCAAAAGCATTTTGGCGGGGATATACTGAGCGGTTGGAAAGGAGAATTCATGGGCGACGTACTGAGCGCTGCAGCCTTACTTGGGGCCAGGGGTGGGAAGGCTACCGCTAATCGTCGCTCGGCTGGAGAGCGCTCCGAAGCGGCACGCAAGGCGGTACAGGCACGGTGGGATAAGGCGCGCGCTGGAAAAGCCGAGGGCGCCGAACATCCCGAGAAGCGGAAGACCGCGCGCATGGCGGCCAGCAGGAACAAGATCAGCAAGAAGGCCAAGTAACGGATACGAGACGTAGCCGAAGGAGGCCGTGGTCTACTCTTTTAGGCTGATGGCGCTGGATCCGCCAATCGACAGTTTTTTCGCGGATGGCGCCGGTCGCCGCGTCTGGGTGCGGCGCCCGTGCTGAGTTCGCCCGCAAAATCCGCGATCGGGCCGGAAAACCATGAACGTTCAGGAATCCCGATGCCGCACGTCACGCCATCGCGCTCAGCGGCGTTCGTTCTCCATCCGCTCACGTAGGATCGCGTTGATCCGGCTCAGGTGTCCCTGGCCTTTCGCTTTGAGCCAGGCGAGGACATCGTTGTCTATGCGGAACGAGATCTGGGATTTGAGGGGACGATAGTACTTTCCGATCATGCCCTGCGCCCATTGCGCGGGCGGCAGTTGGGGTACGTCGGCCTGATCCAGACTGCGGTCCCGCTTCTCGTAAAGCTCCCTTGTTCGGGTGCTGATCTTAACCGATCTGGTCCTCGTAGATGCTTTGCTCATAGGCCACCGCCTTTCTCGCGGAGATGATGTGAATGATCTCGCCTGCCGGCTCGGTGCGATTGACGAAAACAACCACCACCAGCAGCAGGCTACGTGTTATCCCGATAGCCAGGTAGCGCTGCTCCCGTTCGTCCGCAAAGTGGTAATTCTCGGTGACGATATGATTGAGGTCCGCGAACACTTCCCGCGCCATCTCGAACGAGATTCCATGGTTCCGCTGATTGCGCTCCGCTTTCGCCGGGTCCCAGGCGAATCTCGTGTCCATGCATTCACTATTGTATATTCATTCGTGAATCCGCACCACCTGGCCATCTTTTGCAAAGCCGCCGCAACCCGGTGGGGCCGGAGAGCGGTGACGATGGACGGACTGATTGAGGCGCTGCCACACTGTGGCGCCACAGGCAGGGTATACCAATTGCGGCGACCGGCGGAGTGCCGTCGCGTTGGAAGAGGGGGTGTGGGGAAGAAACCTTGTGAAGGTTTCGCCCCAACTGGCCCGGCCTCAGCCCGCCATGTCCATCAGGCCAGTTCGAGCCACAGACGCAATGCCTGATCGACCTCTTTGAGCACGCCCGGGGGAAGCGTCCCGGCACGACGCGTGATCTTGCTCCTGGGGGTCGCGATAATTTTGTCAACCATCACCTGCGACTCCCGCTTCAGACCGGTCGTCCTCCCGCTGGGCACGGGAATGCGAAACAGAGGCGCGTCCTCCAGATGACTCGTAATCAGGCAGACCACCACGCTTGCGTGAGTACCATTGAACAGTTCGGATTGCACCACCACAGCCGGCCGCGGCTTGCCATAGTCCCCTGGCGCCGCGCAAACAACCACATCGCCGCGTTTCATCTCCATCCCGACGTGTCCGCCAGGCCGTACCAGTCGGCGTCATGCTCGTGGCTGGAAACCAGCTCCGATTGCCGGCGCGCCTCCTCGGCAAGCGATTGTCGTTCCAACGAATGCAGGTACCTCACCAGCGCCTCAACGATCATGGCGTTCTTCCCCTTGCCGGTGCGCTCCGCCGCGGCCGACAACTTTCCCTGCAGCTCCTGGCTCATGCGAAAACTGGATGTCACGGAGGACATACTCATAGTGTAACACATCTGTGTTGCACTCTTGGGTTCTTCGAACGCGGCCGACGCGAGCGTACTGGAGAAGGTGCGCGTTGGGGGTGTGGGGGAGAAACCTTGTGAAGGTTTCGCCCCAACTGGCCAGGCACCACCAAACCAGACCGAGAAACCCCGAAACCAGCCTCGAGCTAAGGCGCCGACCAACCGGCCTTTTCCAACCGGATGGCCATCTCCGGCGATATCCCGGCCTGACCATTCAGCACCCGAGAGAGCGTGTGGCGGGCCACGCCCAGCACCTTTGCACCTTCGGTCACGTTCAGGCCCAAGGGATCCAGGCAGCCATCGTTGATCGAGCGGCCCGGATGGGGGGGGCGTTTTCATCGGCATCTGTGTCATTCCTTTCTCTAGTAGTGATAGTCCGCCAAATCAACGTCGAACACATCACCGTCTCGGAACCGGAATACGACGCGCCAGTTACCGCTGATGCTGACGCTCGAGTAGCCCTTCCGGTCTCCTTTTAGCGGGTGCAGTCGATACCCGGGAAGGTCAACGTCGGCCGGATGGAGCGCGGTGTCGAGATGGACCAATACGTCGGCAATGCGCTTGAGTTGATCCGCCCGGACCTTGCTGGCGTCCCGTCTTGAATCAGACGCTTGAGGGCTCGATGACGCAAGGTCCGTATCATGAGCTCTTAATGTAGCGTGTGTCGGTACGGATACCAGGCAAATTTTACGGACGCATCGCCACGGTGGCGAACTTGAGCTAGATCAGAGCTAGATCCGCTGAAAAATACGGCCTTCTACGCCACCCCATCCCGCGGATTCCGCAGACATCCACTCGATCCAATCCTGGCCAGTGTTATCTCGACAAATCGTAATTTCGCCTCTGAAAGAGAAGTGCCCGTCCTCGAACCGGAGGGTTCAGCAGTAGTCCCCGCGGATCACGATCTATCGGGCCGAACGCTCCGCTCCGCCTCCATCAAATTCGTTAGGATGTCGTTGATGCGGGTCAGGTGTCCTCCTCCCTTGGACTTCAGCCAATTGAGAACTTGCGCGTCCAGGCGTACGCTCACCGCCACCTTGCGTGGTCGGGTATCGCGCAGACGCACCATGTTTGCCAACTGCTCATTACTCAGGCGCGGGATGTCTTCGACGTTAATGCGCGAGTCATCCCCGGCCGCCTGACGCTGGGCGATACGGCGCAGGGTTTTGCGCTCTTTCTCAGTCCATTGTCTGTTCTCGATATCTGCGGATCTCATGCTTTTCAGCCGCGCGGGCCGAGATGATGCGGATGATTTCGTCGCCAAGGTAGTCCTCCCGGTATACGTGTACAACCAGCAGCAGGGCGCCAGCTCCGGGTTCGATCTGAGCTGCGCCAATCGCATGCCAGCGTTCTTCTTTCGTCTTGCTACCGATGCGGTCGCGGTAAACGAGGCAGCGTTCGTCCTCGAACACCAGCGCCGCGAGTTCAAACGAGATTCCATCGTGCTTCCGCTGGTTCCGGAGATTCTTCGCTTCCTCCCATGCGTAGCGCATCTCGTATATACATACTGTACTACACGGCAAATGCCCGATGCTGACCCCGGTCCCTGGTATTTCCGCAAAGGGTCCTCGGTGGCGGTTCTGCCACGCCTCGCGTATTCGCTGGGCCGCATCCGGTTGCGTGCGGCCCTGTTCCCAGTTCTTGACCGTCGCTGGGGCGAATCCGATCGACTCAGGTCAACTTTGTGGTCAACGTGCGAGAATGACGGCCGGAGCGTCGGTCACGGCAGGAACACTGAGAACGGCAAGTTTGTAAATCTGCCGTATTCAGGGTTAGAATCAGGACATGGAAACCTAGGCCCGGCCCCAATCAAGCCCAGACCCGATAATCACACACACCAGCGCCGGAATACGCGTGAGCTTTCGCGAAGCCTGCGCAATCGTTGTCTTTCAATTGCCTCGCCGCGTCCCGCCCTGCTCCTTTAAAGCAGGCGGACTCTTGCGGGGGAATTCGCCAGTGCGCGTCGCCGCGTTTCCGGTCAAGCCATCCAGCCCCGTTCGCTGGTGATCGGCTTCCGATCGAGCGTCAGGTTCTTTGCCGGCGCGGTCTTCATATGGTCCCGGCTCATGACCGCGTATCGCAGACAATCCATCAAATGGTCATTCCCTTTGACGACCCGCCCCCGATCATCCCGGCGATACAACCGGAATTCCTGCCAGAAATTGGCTAGACTCTTGAAGATTTTGAGCCGATTGCTTTTCAGCAAGTCCCAAACCGTAAGCAGGCCGGCATCCACGGCGTTCTTCGCAGGTCTGACGTGCAATCCCAACTCCCGATATTTCGCGATCAGTTGCGTGCCATCCGCCTGGCTTCGGCTGCGCGCGGCAGGATCGATCACGCCCGGAATCCACTCACCCAGTGCGCGGATCGCGCGGGCATTCTCGGAGGGCTCGCTATGCGCAAAGTAATGCTCTGCATACACATACAATTTTCGGCTCTCGGGATCCTGCGCCAGCCATAACGCCGCGGTGCGGTTCCAGCCGACATCCATGGCGTAAGAGCGCGGCCAGTGCGCCGGAATCTGGAAAGGATCGACCGCGGTCTCCGACTCGGCAAGCGGATAAATGGCCCCGGAACCTAACTGGGGAATTCCCTTCGATCGCGCGTCCCGCTGGTACTCGGGATAGGCCGCCAGCATGGATGTTTTTTCCGCCCAGCTCAAATGCGGCACGTCGTCCCAGCCGGCCCGTAGGCAATAGCGGTCTGCTTTCTGCCGCTCCTCGCGGTTGAAGAACATCTCCACCACATCGCTCCATCCGTTCATCGGCGTAAATAGCAGCAGCATCAAGCCGCCCGCGAACGTTCCGGTCGCCATGGTGCGCATCAGCGACTCCAGGTATACATCCTTGGGCGGCTCCTCGTCGCAAACAATCAAGTCCTGCGCGGTGCCTTGAAACGCTTCGCGGCCCTGCTCGTAGGATTTGAACGTCAGCGTAGAAAGGCCGCCGGAGACATGCCGGATATGCGCAAAGTCGATGGCGCCCGGCAAAGCGGACTTGGGACGGGTGTGCTGTATCGCGTTGCAGGGGAGCATGCCGGTGCCGAGTCCCCGGCCCGGCCCCGGTGCCTCCCGGAGGCCCGGCAGCAGGCGGCCCAGGAGTTTGGTTTGGAGGATGTCGCGAGTCGTCTGGTTGGTGTCTGACACCACCCAGACATTCACGGGATGCGCAAACCGCCGGCCCTCCCACCACTCCGGATAGCGGCCGGTCAGGTGCAATGCGGTCTGGTAGGCTCCGGCTTCACTTTTGCCGCAGCGGTTCCCGGCAATGAACGCGACTTCGCGGTGGTCCCGGCCCGCCCTGAAGAACTCCAGTTGTTTGGGATAGAGCTCCCGGCGAAACTCTCCTTCGTCCGGGAACATGGTATAAAGCTTTGACCGGCTGCGGATGGTGAACTCTTGGGCTATGGCATCTACCGGCAGCTCTCCTGAGGGACAAGTCCAGCCAGCCCGCCGGGCGGCGGCATCCAAAACGCGGCGGTATGCGGAAACGGCTTCCGGATCGGGATCCGCCGCGGCTAGTGATTTCAGTTGCCGGTCACTCAAGGCATAGAGCGCCGCTTGGCGTAGCTGTTCGCGTTCACTCTGCACCGCAGTTCTCAACTCAGAGACTTCCTTCTTCATTGTTCGTATCTGGTTACGTAACGCGCCTTGCATGGATCTCCTCCTTCAACTCCTGCAGTTGTTTTTTCAGCGCTTGTACTTCGAGATTCAACTCGTCGTTTTCGATGAACTTCTGACCACTTACGAGAACCGTGGTCATCCGATCGGCCTGTTCGCTAGTTATGCGTCCTTCAGCCGCTGCTTGGACCACCTCTTGGAACGCCTGGACCAGATCCTCTCGCGTGTGGATCTTCGGCAGCTGCAGGTTGATGGGCTTTTCCGGGAGCCGCGCAAAGATCCTCTCCACACAGAACTTGAGTGCCCACGGACTGCCCTTTTTCGCTTCCGCAATCAACTTGCGAGTGAGGGTTTCACGGTTGTCATTGAAGATCTCTTCAAGCGCAAGATTGGATTTGTTGCCGCTACCCGGGGGGCGGCCCTTACCGGAGCGATTGCCAAGCTCGAATGGCCGGCCGCGCTGGGTTGGTCTGTTCGAGCTCATGGGCGTATAGGTTTCTTTCCTGCAGGCAATCACTCCGAGCGGTTCGCATCTCTGGCCGTCGGTGACTTGTCCGTTCCAAATCCAAGGGAAGCGGTCGTTTTGAGCTGATCGATCTCGTGAGCCCTGGCGACGCCACCGGTGCTGCCGTCGACCACTGCATCAAAGGGGGTTGTTTGTGGCGCTTAGCGTTGCCAAGTGACTACAGGCGAGGGTAGATGGCCGGCGCAAGGGCGTTTAGACAGCCTCCGGCCGAGGAGGGTGAAAATCCACCTGTCTGACGCCCGCCAAAAAGCCTTAAAGGCTTCGGTGGACTGTCATGTCGATCGGCGCTGTGTAATGGACCCCAAAAGTTGGACACGAAAAAGGCCTTTCCTTAGATGGTCGGCGGCATTGAAAATGAAGGAGAGACAATGCCCCGAACACGCAAGAATCACCCGCCCAGCCTGAAGGCCAAAGTTGCTGTGGAAGCCATCAAGGCGCAGAAGACTACCGCTCAGATCGCACAGGTCTTCGGCGTCCACCCGACGCAGGTCGGTGGGTGGAAGAAGCAGGCGCTGGCCGGCCTGCCGGACATCTTCGGCAACGGCCGCGAGCAGGTGCGCCAACAGGCCGACGCCGAGAAGGACGAACTCTACAAACAGATCGGCCAACTGAAAGTGGAGTTGGACTTTTTAAAAAAAAGAGCTGGCCTTATCGATTGAGGACCGTCGCCTATGGATCGATCCGCAACATGCGCGCCTGACCATCCAACAGCAGTGCGAACTGCTGGGACTGCCGCGCTCGACCTACTACTACCAGCCGCGACCGGAGAGCGCCGAGAACCTGCGGCTGCTGCGACGACTCGACGAGCTGTATATGAAATGTCCCTTCTTCGGCAGCCGCCGCATGGCCGTCACGTTGGAGGTGAACCGCAAACGCGCGCAGCGACTAATGGGTATTCTGGGAATAGAAGCCCTTTATCCGAAACCGAACTTGAGCCGCCCGGCGCCGGGGCACGAGGTCTACCCGTACCTGCTGCGCGGCCTGGCGATCGAGCGGCCCAATCAGGTCTGGAGCACCGATATTACGTATATTCCGATGCGCGGCGGGTTCCTTTACCTGGTCGCGGTCATGGATTGGTTCAGCCGTTACGTGCTCAGTTGGGAACTGTCCAACACCATGGAGACCGGCTTCTGTCTGGCGGCGCTGGAAGCCGCCTTCCGCTTCGGCCAACCCGAGATCTGGAACTCCGATCAGGGTTCCCAATTCACGGCCGCGGATTTTCTGGCGCCCCTGAAAAAACGCGGCGTCCGGATCAGCATGGATGGGCGCGGCCGCGCCCTGGACAATGTCTTCATCGAGCGACTGTGGCGCAGTTTGAAGTACGAGCTCATCTACCCCGGCGACTTCGCCAGTGGAACCGACCTGTATCCGGCGCTGGATCGCTACTTCCGTTTCTACAACTATCGGCGCCCGCACCAGGCGCTCGGCTATCGCATGCCGGCAGATCTGTACCCGCGGGGGGCGCAGGGGAAAAGGGCGTCCCTGTGATGGGGGGCTTTGCCCCCCAATCCCCCCAGGATTTATCGCTTTTTCTGCCAGAATGGATGATTTTTCCTTTGCCCGTTTTGCGAAGGTGTCTTATAATAGGAGAGCTTGATAGGAGGATAGGGCAACGCAGGGATGCGACCCGAGCGCCGACTCAAGCCCGGAATGGATGGCGGCCTTCGGGCCGCCTCTTGGTCACCCCGCCGCACCATCTAAGCGACGGCCAAAATTTGTCCAACCTTTGGGGTCCACCTCACTGTCCAGAGTCTTGAACCGCCGATCCTGCTTCGCCAGCCGACGCCCTTCCATCTTGGCACTTAGCCGACGGCGTAGAGCGTCGCTAGATAAGACGCTGCACGCGCCGAAAAGGTGCAAACAAATTTTCCGTAAGTTTATGATAACGAAGCGAAATCTGGCGTAAAGCCGAATACGAGAGTCCCTGAAACGGCTCCGTCCGCGCAGGCTCAGCCGCCGCGTACCGCTCCGCCGATGTCCGCCAGATCGGACAGTTCGACTACGTCGTGATCATCATGCTTCACATGAGCTTTGCCAGAGCAGGCCGATGATAACATTTGGGTTGATGGACAGTCCGGCGGCCAGCCATGCGTCCCACCCGGGAAGGCCGGCCCATGCCAACCATCCTTCCTCGCTGACCTGGACCCGTGCCTGAATATCGTAATCGTGCCGAAAAGCCAATTCTGGCGTAATGCCGAATACAGATATTTCTTGGCGATGGCTGGGATGACGCGATGGACGGTAAGCGCTTGGCGCCGCACGCGTGGCTTGTTGGAAGAGGGGGCGTGGGGGAGAAACCTTTGGAAGGTTTCGCCTCCACGGGCCCGGCCGAAGAAAAGTCTACCCCATGAAACCAACACCTCCACAACCAAGGACCGGGAGCCCAACCTCAAGAAGAAAACAGTCTCCAACAACTCAGGCAAGCCTAGCCAAAGGCGCCGTTCTTCAATAAGACATTATTAGCAAAAATGTATTAAGGCAAAACACCCAAACAGCGCCTCCGACCATCCACTTCGCGTTATTTTTCGCGTTATTTAACGCAAACCCGACGCATCTGCGTTTGTCAACTTGATTTGGCCCCTTTTGATGCTCTCATTTGGCCCCACCTGGTTATTGTTCCGCCTGCCCGCGCAGACGCTTCTTGTTGATCCGCTCCTTTTATTAGTTGCTGGCCGGGTCTTTCCCAAGTGTCGCCTCTCCCATTTTTTGGAGGGCCCCGGCCGCAGCGTAGCCCTGCGAGGCCGGAGGCCGAGCGGTTAGGGCGAAGCGAAGGGCGGGGTCCTCCAAAAAATCCGCCGTTCGGGCCGGTCACCGCGACTCCCGAGGTGCCTTCTTACCTGGCTCGAATTTGTGGCCGAAGGCGATCTTCTCCGTCGCCGGCAGCCGTATCCAGTGCACCTCCAAAGGCTCCTCTTCCAACTCATCGCCCAGGCACTCCAGCGCCACCACCTCGGCGAGCCGCGTCTCGACCCAGCGCGTACGGCGCCCCTGTTCTTCCCCGCCGCTTTGTCCACCTTCGCCGATCTCCAAGGCGCGAACGAACGCCGCCTCGCGGTCTTCGCTGCGGAACAAATAAAGCCCCTCTTCCCAGTTACGGATCCCGCGCCCTTCCACCATCTCCGCCCAGCGAATTCGCGCTCGATACCATTGCCGCGCCTTCATGCTTTCGCTCCTTTGCCCAGCTTCTTCAGCGTCCGCAGGAACCGGTACGAGTCCTTTCCGGTATCTATAATGTGGGCTTGGTCCGTCAGCCGGTCGAGCATGGCCTTGCACAATCGCGCATTGGGGAATTTCGTGGTCCATTCTGAAAATGGCAAGTTCGTCGTAACGATCACCGCCGCCCGCTCGGCTCGTCCGGCGATCACTTGAAACAGCAACTCCGCCGCTGAATCCGGCATCACCACGTAACCCAGCTCGTCGATCACAATCAAGTCGTAACGGGTCCAACGATTCCTCACCCGGGTCAGTTCGGCATGGTTCTGGGCTTCGATCAGTTCGGTCACCATTTCCGCCGCCGTCGTGAACCGCACCCGCTTCCGCTGGCGGCAAGCCGCTACCGCCAATCCGGTGGCCAAGTGAGTTTTCCCCGTGCCCGTGTCGCCCAGAAAAATGACTGGCTCCTTCCGTTCCAGGTATCCGCCGTCACTCAGATCGCGCAGTAGCGGTACCGGAAGGTGCGGCGCACACTGGAAGTCGAACTCCTCCAGCGTTTTCACCGCAGGGAAGCGGGCCTCCTGAATCCGCCGCGCCATCGCCTTCCGTCCGCGCTCCTCTACTTCTCCTTCCATCAGCGCTTCCAAATAACTCAGATGCGATTGCTGCTGCTTCACCGCCTGCTCGGCCAGCCGCACAAACTGCCCGCCCAATGTCGGCAAGTGTAGCTGCTTGGCGTATTGCCGGATCGCGGCCTCCTGTATGGGTTGGACGGCGGCGCTCATTGGATCACCTCCGTCGCTCTCCAAGTCGGCCGCAGTTGGTCGTAATCCTCCAGGCTGGGCTGCGGCCGGTCATACCGATTCAGTGCACCGATCTGTGCCGGGGCGGCTACCGGCTGCTGTGCCTGGCCGCGGATGCTCAGCAGATAACGAACCGCCCCTACATCCGAACACCCCAACTGCAGTGCTTCTTCCACAGCTTCGCGCACCGGTGCCGGCCCATGCTCCCGTGCCAGCAGCAGTACGTCGATCATGGCGCGCGTGCCTTCCTGCTTGCCTTGTCGTTGACGCAGCACATCCCAGAACTGGTCGTAGCTGGCGGGCCATCGCCCTTGCGCCCGGCATTGCTCCAGCGCCGTCGAACCGGCCAAAGCTCCGGGCTTTTTCACCAGCACATCCAGGTAATGCTCCAACTCGAGTACCTTCTTGTGCCGCGCATAGCAGCGCTCATGCCGCGCCACGCACCTGGCCTGATGCCAGACCTCCACGTAAGCCGAGTAGACTTTCACTTCCACCGCGGTGCCCACCGGCAAAGGGACCGAGTAGAAGTTGGTCAGCGCCTTCGCGCAGCCGCTGCCGTTGACCGTCGGAAAGTGTAGTGATGCCAAATCAAAACCATCCGTGGCCAGCGGTAATAAATGCTCCCGCTCCGTGAGCATCGCCGTGCCGACAGGCTGCCCACGCCCCTCGATCACCCGGCCCTCGTCTTCCTTCGAACCCGCGGCCAGCAGCAGGTTCAGCTCTTCCAGATCACGGACCTTCGGCACTGGCACCAGATGATTCCGCCGGAACTGCCCTCCTTCGCCTTCCACGCCACCTTTCTCGTGTCCCTCGCCCGGCGTGCAGAACTCCGACTCAAACCCCCAGTGCGAACGGAAGGCAATGAACCGTGCGGTCTCCTCCCGTTGATGCCCCCGCAAGATTTTCTTTACGGCACTCTTCAGGTTGTCGTAACGCAGCACGCGGAACACCCCGCCAAAATAAGCGAATGCCAACTCGTGCGCTTCCAGGAACGCCTGCTGGTTGGCGTGCGGATAGGCCCGATGAAATGCTCCTCCGCTCGCCATGCTGCGCAAGCAAAACAGGCATGTTTTGCGCGATTCACCGTCGAACTCCGCCCAGCCTTCATACCAGTCCACCTGTCCTTCGTCACCCCACGTATACGACTGCGGCACGAAGGTTTCCATCCCCAGTAAACCCATGGCCGCTTTTCTTGCGCGCACATATTGCCGCACCGTCGATTCCGCCACGTCCAATTCCGGCATCTCGCGTCGCAGGCGTGCCCAAATCCGGTGCGCCGTGTGCCGCTGCTTTCTAGGGGCCTTGCGGTCCGACTCCAGAACCCCGTCGATAAAGGGAATCGCCGCCGCCAGTTTCGGCCTCTCCCGTTCCGGAATCTTGCGGTCCGCCGGCATAGCCCTGGCCAGCGCCTTCCGCACTTCTCGACGGTGTACGCCCAACTTCCGCGCCACCGCCCGTATCGTTCCGGCACCATGCTCGTACTCTCGCCGGATCTGCTCGTATAGTTCCACCTTGGCTCTCCTGTTTTCCAAAACCGTGTTTTCCTTCCGGGCATTCATGCCCGAAACAAGATACATGGTTTCTGATCTACAGGTGGGGCCAAATCAAAGCATCGAAAGGGGCCAATTCAGAGTAGCGAAATCATCTGGTTCGCCGGGATCATCAAAGCAACGATAATCAGCGAACCGCCGTGCAATCGCCCGTTTGATGGTCTCGAATTTGGAATCGCAAAAATTCGTGAACGGCGTCAACAGCTTGCTTGTTATCCGCCGTAACCGTGAGGCGGGCTCCACGCGGAGTCTCTTGTAGCTCCCAGTGCAGTTTGTCTTTAACCTGAGTCATCATTGCCGTGCCGGGAACATCTCTTCCGTGTACGAGCATGGGCGCATTGAAGTTGCCATCCGTGAACATTTGCGCGATGTGGTGGAAGTGGCTCCGAATCTGATCGCGGTTGCCGGTGTCGCTCGCGTCGTCGGCACGGACATCGATTACACCACCGTCATAGTGGAGTTCAAAATGATGGGTAGTCTTGTCGTGCGAGAAGCCCATCACGTGGTCACCGTGCTCATTGCCCATGGCCTGGTGATGCATTTGGGCGAGCGCTAGAAACGTTCCGAGAAAGAAAACGGCAACCATTCGTACCATCATTCGATCATCTCCTGTCTTGAACCGACGAAAAACGCGAGGATTGGTTAGCAAATGGCCTTGCTCTGGGAGAACCATGGCGGTTGCCAACTTTCCGGGCCGCGCGGCGGCGCTGCTATTCCAACCTGCAATAGCAATAGAGAAACCCTCGGGGGACACCCAAAACCGGCCAGTTGGGGACACCTCAAAACCGGCCAGTTGTAGACCTTAATCCAGGACATTGACTGGGACGTGAGGACGCTATCCTCCGTTCTCCATGAGCAATGTCTTGAGTGAAGAAAAGAAACAGCAAATCATAGCCTTAGGGCGTTTGGGATGGTCGTTGCGGCGGATTCAGCGGGAAACCGGTATTCGCCGGGAAACGATTTCCGCGTATTTGAAGGAGACCGGGGTCCAACTGCGCCCGCCTCGCGGCCGGCGGTTATCGCCAAAACCGGCCAGTCCGGTGGCGGAGGTGACCCCCGACCCGGAGCTTCCAGAACCGGCCGGTGAAGGGGTCCCCGACTCCACGTCCGCAAAACCGGCCAGTGCGGGCGCGGAGGTGACCCCCGACCCCGACCCAAAGCCACCCGGCGGAACCACGGCGAAACCAGAACCGAAACCCACCCGTAGCTCGTCGGCCAGCGCCTGTGAACCCTATGGGGAGGCCATTGAAATAGGTCTGTCCCGAGGTCGCAATGCCAAGGCCATCTGGCAGGACTTGGTGGACAGCCATGGTTTCACCGGCGCATATCAAAGCGTCAAACGATTCATCCGCAAGTTCCGTGGGAAGCAGTTGCCGGAAGCCCGAGTGGTAATCGAGACCGCACCGGGCGAAGAAATCCAGGTCGACTACGGCAGTGGCCCCATGGTCCGCGATGCGCACACGGGCAAGTACCGGCGCACACGGCTGTTTGTGCTCACGCTCGGCTACAGCCGCAAGTCGGTTCGCTTGCTGGTGTTTCGCTCCAGTTCGCAGATGTGGGCCGAACTGCACGAGAAGGCCTTTCGCCGACTGGGCGGAGTGACCCGCGTTGTGGTACTCGACAACCTTCGCGAGGGAGTGCTGAAGCCAGACATCTATGACCCCACCATCAATCCTCTGTATCGCGACATGCTCCACCACTACAATGTCGTGGCGCTGCCCTGCCGCGTCCGCGATCCGGACCGCAAGGGAAAAGTGGAAAGAGGCGTCGGGCACGCTAAAAATACCCCTCTGAAAGGACTGCGCTTCGAAAGCCTGGAAGAGGGGCAAAATTATCTGGACCACTGGGAGACGCGCTGGGCCGACACGCGCATCCACGGCACCACCAAACGCCAGGTGGCCGCCATGTTCGCCGAAGAGCGGCCGGTGCTGCAGCCGCTGCCGGTGGAGCCATTCCGCTATTACCAATACGGCCAGCGCACGGTGAACTTGGATGGCTGTGTCGAAGTCGATGCGGCCTACTACGGCGCGCCGCCGGGCTGGATCGGCCGCCACGTCCAGGTGCAATGGGATCGCCACCAGGTCCGCCTATTGGATCCGCACAGCGGGCAACTCCTGCGCGAGCATCTACACCAGACCCGCGGTCGTCATCGCATCAAAGACGAAGACCGGCCCAAGCAAACTCCCCTGACCACCTTGCAACTGTTGTCGCGCGCCGACAAGGCCGGCGCGCAGATCGGAGGGCTCTGCCGCGGCATGCACCAGAAGGACGGCGAGACCGCCGTGCGCCGCATCCTCGGCGTGCTGTCGCTGGCTAAGAAGTATGGTCCCGCCCGTGTCGAGGACGCCTGCGCCGCCGCCCTGGAAGTCGGCATTTACGATTACCATTTCGTGCGGCGCTATCTGGAGCGCCAACCCCAACTGCCGTTGAGCTTGCGCCAGGTTGATCCACTCATCCGCCAGCTCACGTTATACCGCGACTTCATTGAAAACAAAACCAAGGAGAACGAGGCATGAACCTGATTGAATTACAACGTGCATTACGACAACTCCGGCTCGGCGGCACCGCCGCCGTGCTGGAAACCAGACTGCGCCAGGCGCAGGCCGAAGCTATGGCGCCCATCGATCTGATCTCCTGCCTGGTGAGTGACGAACTGACGCGCCGCAGTGAGAGGCTGCTGGATCGGCGGCGCAAGCAGGCCGCCTTCCGCGATCCACACAAGTCCCTGGACAACTTCGACTTCAACTTCAATCCCAAGATGAATCGGAGTCTGGTGTTCGATCTGGCCACCTGTGCCTTCATCGGCAAGCGGGAAGATGCGTTATTCATGGGCCCAGGTGGGACGGGGAAGAGTCACTTGGCGCAAGCCATCGGCCAGGCCGCCATCCAGCAGAACTATCGCGTGATGTACCGGGAGACGCACCTGCTGCTGGAAGACTTGGCTGAAGCTGTCGCCGAGGGTAGGCGCAAGCAGTTCATGGAGTCAGTGGCTACGGTACCACTCCTCATCATCGATGACTTCGGCATGCGCAAGTTACCGCTGACAGCGGCTGAGGATCTCCTGGAAATCATCATGCGGCGCTACGAGCGCACCAGCACGCTACTCACTTCCAATCGCTTATGCGGTGCACCGCATAAGCGATTTAATGCGGAGTCCATTTTTATGCGGAGCGATCGACCATAGCAGGTGGGCGAAGCCCATCAGGTCATGCTGAGCCGTTCACGCCGTGATCTCCGGACTTCGCATAATCATGACGTCCTAAAAGGAGGACGTCATGTTGAAAGAGTTTTTCGAATCAGCTTTACGTATCCAGGAACTACGCGACGGCCCAGATGGCCGCGTGCTTGAAGGGTTTGCTCAAGAGCTGTGCCAGGCGGGCTATGCAGAGATAACGGCTCGGAGGCACATTCGAGCGGCCGAACACTTGATTCATTGGCTTGGGCGGAAAGGTGGAACGGTCGCGGCGTTGGACGAACGTACAATTGAGGAGTTTGTCCATCATCTGAATCGATGCCGGTGCCCACGGTATGGCCGCACGCACAGGCGGGACATCCGGAAGGGTGCACGTCTGTTCCTCCGTTATGCCCGGTTTGCTGATATCGTCACGACCCGAATCGTGGAGGAGGTCATTGTGGATCCGGCACTGCTGGGCTCATTCTGTGACTGGATGCGACAGCAACGCGGAACATGCGATGCCACTCTTTCCGGCTACAGCATCCCCGTTCGTGATTTACTGAAGAAGCTGGGAGAAGATCCCGGCACGTTTGATGCGCAGAACCTGCGGCAGTTTATCCTGGATACCAGCCAACGTTGCGGATGGGCATCGGCGAAAAAGTGCACCACGGCTGTCCGCATGTTTTTGCGCTTCCTGATCGCCGGCGGCAAGTGCGCCGCCGGTTTGGAAGGAGCGATCCCCGTTCTCGCGCATTGGCGACTTTCGTCCTTGCCGCGGTATCTGCAGTCCGAGGAAGTCGAACGGGTGATTGCTTCGTGTGATCCGGCTACCCCGGCAGGCAAACGGGATCGCGCCATTCTACTTTTGCTCGCTCGCTTGGGGCTTCGGGCGGGCGATGTCGTGCAACTTCGGTTGGGCGACCTTGACTGGAAGGAAGCTGCGATCTCCGTTTCAGGGAAGGGCCGACGGCAGACACTGATGCCGTTGACGCAGGAGATTGGCGATGCGATCGCCAGCTACATAAAGGACGGTCGTCCTCAGACCGGGGTGGATACACTATTTATTCGATCCCGGGCGCCTTTTCTGGCTCTCGCGAATCACTGTGCAGTCTCGATGATCGCCGCCCAGGCCATGCACAGGGCTGGTGTCGTTTGCCCGAGCCGTGGTGCCGCCCATGTTCTCCGCCATTCGGTAGCAAGCTCTATGCTCCGACAAGGCGCGTCGTTGCAGGAGATCGCGGGCGTTCTCCGGCACCGTTCCACCGCGACCACGGAGATCTACGCCAAGGTAGACGTAATCACTCTGCGGCAGATTGCGCAACCATGGCCGGAGGTGCAATCATGCTGACCCGGTCCGTGGAGTCGTACATCGCGGTACGCCGCGCCACGGGATTCGCGTTTCGGTCCGAAGGCAGCCTGTTGCAGAGCTTCGCCGCGTTCTCCGATGCTGCGGACAAGCGCTACGTCAGCGCTGAAACCGCCATCGAGTGGGCTGGATCCGCACCGTCGCTCTGTCAACGAGCGCGCCGACTTGGACAAGTGATTCGATTTGCGCGGTACATTCGTGCGGAAGATGCACACCACGAAATCCCTCCCACAGTCTTTGGCAGTGAGAGTCGGCCGCGACCGGTGCCCTACATTTTTTCCGCAGAGGAAATCAAGCGTATTCTCCAGACCGCCTCCGGGTTGGGTAAACGCAACGCCTTTCGCGGGCACACCTATAACACTCTCTTCGCCCTGCTGGCGTGCACCGGGCTCCGGGTGTCGGAAGCAATCCATCTCTGTTTTCAGGACATCACCGCAGACGGCTTGGTGATTCGCTGTTCAAAGTTCCGCAAAAGCCGGCTCGTTCCCCTTCACGAGACCACACAGGCCGGCCTGGAACAGTACCTCCTGCGGAGGCGCGCCTATACCACATTGGATGATCACGTGTTCGTTTCCTTGCGGAGGCGCCCGTTGCTGCTGCACGACGCCGAAACCGCATTCCACGACATCGTCGAGAAGGTCGGCCTCCCGCGTGGACCGGGACTTCCACGCCCCACAATCCATTCCCTCCGCCACACGTTCGCAGTAAGGGCGCTGGAAACCTGTCCTGATGGCCGGGATCGAATCACAAAGCATATGTTGGCGTTGTCTACGTACCTCGGCCACAGCAAGGTCGCCAACACGTACTGGTATCTGGAGGCAACACCGGATCTGATGAGAAACATCGCGGATTCGTGCCAAAGCTTCTTCACGGGTGGCCGGCTATGATCCTTCTCGCCCCACACATCGCGGCTTTCCTCCAGCAGCGCTTGCCCATCGAGCGGCGCGCCAGCCCCAACACCTGCGACTCCTATGCGCATGCCTTCAGGCTTCTGTTCGAATACGCCAGCGTTTGCCTCAAACTGCCGCCCTCACAACTGCAACTGGAACAATTGGACGCTCCGCTCATCGTGAACTTCCTGAACCATCTGGAAACCAGTCGTGGCAATGGCGCTGGTTCCAGAAACATCCGGCTCGCAGCCATCAAATCTTTCATGCACTACATGGAATATCGCGTGCCGTCGGCGCTGGAGCAGATCCAACGGATTCTGGCCATCCCTGCGAAAAAGACGGACACCCGGCTTGTCAGGCACCTCACTGCTCAGGAGATGCAATCGATCCTGGATGCCCCTGACCCAACTGTCCGGGACGGCATCCGCGACCGAGCGATGCTTCATCTTTGCTTCGCGGGTGGACTGCGGGTCTCTGAACTCGTGGGACTCCGGATCGAAGATATGATGCTGCAACCGCAAGCCAGCGTTCTAATCCACGGCAAAGGCCGAAAAGAACGCTGCTTGCCGCTGTGGAAAGAAACGGCATCCGCGGTTCGTGCATGGCTGTCTGTCCGCGGTGAAGTCCGGGTTCCGGAACTATTCCCAAATGCTCGCAATGATGCCATGACTCGGGCCGGTTTCGAGTACATCCTGCGTAAACATGTCCATACCGCTGAGATGCGCTGTTCAACGCTCGCATCAAAACATGTTTCACCACACGTCCTGAGGCACACCTGTGCTCTGACCATCCTGCAAGCCACCAAGGATCTCCGAAAAGTGTCTCTCTGGCTTGGGCATTCCAGTATGCAGACGACGGAGATTTACACTCGCGCTGACCCGTCCGTCAAGCTCGAAGCCCTCGAATCGGTGATCGCTCCGAAACTGCGGACCGGCCGCTTCAAGGCGACGGACAAACTGATCGAGATGTTGAAGGCTGCTCCTAATATGCGGAGTAAAAAAGCGGCAAAATGACGGCGGGCACCTTCCCCCAAGCGCGGAGTCCGCATAAAAATGGACTCCGCATTAAATCGCCCAGTGGAAGACTGGGGGAAGCTACTCGGCGATGTAGCCGCAGTCACCGCCATGCTCGACCGCATCCTGCATCATGGGCATGTGCTGAAGTGCGGCCCACGAAGTTGGCGTACCAAAGATGCGACCGTTGCCGCCGGAGCCGCCCAATGAACATGCGACCGTACGACTTACTAGATCGGAAGGGGCCACCCCTCATTGGGGACTCTGTCCCCAAACCCCTGGGATTTAGCGCGTTCCCGCCAGAATGGCTGTTTTCTTTGGGGCGGCTGGCGCCGCCCCGCCATTCCGGCCGCTGGGTCGGCGCTCGGGTCGCATCCCTGCGGAGCCCTATCCTCCGCCCAGGTAAAGCCAGTATAAATCACATCGGGCGCCACTGCGAAGGAAGGCTGGCGAAAAATTCTTGCCGAAACCTTCGCCGGTGAGGTAAAACTAATGGAGTCCTGGATGCGCTCAACTGGCCGGTTTTGAGGTGTCCCCGACTGGCCGGTTTTGCAGTGTCCCCCGAGGGAGAAACTGCTGCGTGGTCCCGAACGGCGTCTGGTGCAGTTCTTTTGAGCTTTCGACCATGCGGAAGCGCGGCCCAAACTCTTCGTGGGGCGATTGCGCATCATATCGCACGACATCCAGACCGCTGCATCGGTGCGGTCCTTCAGGGCCAAACGTACTGACAATAACGTGACCACCGGGCCTGACGGCTAAAGCGACGCTTCGAACATACGCGAGCCGCTGCGCTGGCTCGGTGAGGAAGTGAAAAACGGCGCGATCATGCCACAAATCGTACGAATGGCCCGGAAGGTTCGCGTACGTCACGTCCGCACGCAGCCATTGAACCGACGCTGACGCCTCACCCAGACGTTTTTTCGCCAGATCGATAGCCGCCTGGGAGATGTCGAGCACGGTGATGTTCCGGTAGCCGTGCCCGATCAGGTCATCGACTAAGCTGGATGTTCCGCCACCTACATCGATGATAGATGCCGAGCGTAGGCCCACCGCGCGTTCAATCAGAGCAATCGAAGTCTCCAGATGGGGGCGGAACCAACTCACCTCGGTCGGAGCCTTGGTAGCCTATACGTTCTCCCAATGTTCCTGTTCACTCAGAGCGGCTCTATTCCGCGGAAACAGTATGGCGTTCCGGGCCACCACACGAGACGTAGTTCTTTGCGACATCGAAAAGCAACATCTTCAAACCTAAGAGCCAGACGGCTGTCAGGTAGATACGCCGCAACCACTCATTACCCAAACGGATGGCAAAACGCGCCCCGGTCAGAGCGCCCACAAACATCGTCGCCCCGAGAATGGCCCCGAGGCGATAATTCACCAGCCCATGCTTCATGAAAATGACGGTGGCAACGCCGGATGAAAAGATGTTCACTAGCTTTGTGGTGGCTATGGCCTCCACGAATGTCATGCGGAACATAACCACGTAAACGGCCGTCAGCATGGTCACATAGCCTCCACTGAAGAAGCCGCCGTAGATCCCGAGGAGGAACGTCAAGGTATAGCCCGCAATTTCCGCGGCCATGGAGGGCGCGGCGGCAGAATGGTAAACCCCGGCCTGGCGATAGATCAGCGAGAAAATTGCGACGCCGATCATTGCGGCCGAGACGACAAACGGAACCGATCCTTGCGGCACGACCAGGAGCAAAAAAGCACCGCATACGGAGCCGGCCAACGTCAGAACAATGAGCCCGGGGAGCCGTTTCCGGCCGAGCCCCTGACCCCGAAGGAAAGGAAGCGATCCGCCGATACTCAAGAATGTGAGAGCGAACATGTTGGTCGCAATAGCGGTGCGGGGCGCGATTCCGACTTCGAACATCGCGGGGACCGTAATGAGCGATGTGCTTCCGGTAACGACGCTGACGCCGCTGGTCACGAAGAAAACAGCGGCCAAAAGAAGGACCTGTAGGCCGGTCATCGTTTCATTGTTAGCGCAACGCCCATACGGTCTGCAATCCCGCGCGGTGCGTTTCCTTAATTCGCCACGCTTTCAAAAATGTCATTTTTGCTCACGGCGCAACACGATCACTGATCTCGCGGAACGTCGTGGGGCGTAGCTCTTCGCGCGCATGCCGGATCACCTGAACTGCTCCCTGCAACCCAAGTCCTGCCATGATTGCCGCGACAACCACATCCGGCCAGCCCGTGCCCGTGCCGAAGACGCCGACTGCCGCGAACAACACTGCGAGGTTCCCGATCACGTCATTGCGCGAACACAGCCAGGCGGAACGCATATTGCTATCGCCCATCCGCGAAGTCCAGAGCAATCCGAAGACGACGGCATTGGCGACAAGCGCGGCGAATCCGACTTCGCCCATCGTTACCGCGTGCGGCAGGGTTCGATAAACAGCATGCCAGACGACCGCGCCGATCACCCACAGCCCGAACAGGCCCATCGTCGCGCCTTTAATCAGCGCAGCGCTTGCACGATATCGCAAGCCCATGTCGATTACGAAGAGGCTGATACCGTAATTTGCGACATCGCCCAAGAAGTCGAGAGCATCAGCCTGAAGCGAAACCGAACCGGCCATTAAGCCCGCGACGATTTCGATCAGAAACATGCTGCCGTTGATAACGAGCGCAGTCCACAACACCCGCCTATAGCGGCTGTTCATCAGTGCGGGACGTTCGGGGCCACAGCAATGCTCGCTCATTGAATAACTCGTATCGTTGAGCAGTCAGGACGCGATCTATTTCGGGCGAACCGCGGCCATCAACCACACATCGACTAGGCCGATTCTGCTAGTCTTAACGCCTTTCACGAAAGGGGTCTTCGCATTTCACTACTTGAAACCCGGCATAGGCGATTTCCGCGTGCATCAATTCCGGGTCGATCTCGTGAATCTTGAGTTGATCCGCTACGACAAGATCTTATCAAAAGCATGCGCACGCCACGTTGCAATTGTAGCGCGTCGAAAAGCGATGCTCCTGGGGGCATCGCTGCCGTCGTCCTTCCATCTTCCCAATCCCCTTGTTTCAGCCGCGCAACCCCCGCTACCAAGCAGCTTCGTATTACTAAAGAATTGGCGATTATGCACTTGACAAGTGCACAATCGCCAAAGAATTAGTATAGACTGTAGATGATTTTGTAGCTGTTCAAAGCCCTCTGCTTCAACAGCGTTCAACAAGCTTCAACAGCAGGCCCGTAGTCCATTAAAATTCAATCACTTGAAAACAAAGCACTTGCTGAGCATCCCGCGCACCGTCTTGGGGGCAGGGGATCCCCGGCGGCCCAAGCTGCACAGAAACCGATAAACGCGCGCGCTCCGCCGCCATCGTAGAGGGGCCGCAGCCGCCCGCCCTCTTCACGGAGAAACCACACGCGCGTTTTGTACCGCGAAGCGATCATCTTGGGATCGTGGCTGTAGAGTTCGCAGCCTGGCCGCGGCCACGGCCACAGGTACTTCTCCACCTTGGTGAGCGATCCTTTCAGCAGCGCGGTGACGTGGAAATCGTTGACCTTTTGCTCGCCATAGAAGGTCACGTTGTCTACGTTTCCGACGGCCACGATCGTCGCTCGCTCCCACTCGACGTCCACGCCTGCCGAGCCGCCCTGCCATTCGGGGAACTCCTGGGCGCGCGCGGCAGCGGACACTCCCCGCTTATCGCGCGCCGCTGCATGGATCTTAAACTTCTTCGAGAATACTTCCCCGAAATGCTTGTTACCGATAACCCCGTTTTCCTGGGGTTATCGGAAACAGCCCAATCTCTGATTCGCCGACTAGTCGGGTGTCGCACACCGATTACGCTTAATTCGGCAACCTGCGTTTCCAGATACTGCGAAAACGCAAGCAACGCGTTTTCCGCGCTCCTGACTAGAAATGGCACAATCGAGGTGTGAGTTCCTACGGCATCAGCCAATTGACTTCGGCCGCCAGCAGCCCCCTCGTCGCGGCTGCGCTGGACACTGGAATTGTTCAGACCTGGGACGTACTGGCGGGGCAGAAGATTTCAGAATTCAATACGTTCTACTCCTGGGGCGGTTTTCGTTTGGCGTTAAACCCGGCCGGAACTTTGTGCGCTGCGGCTTCTTGGCGCGGGGGGAAACGCGGCGGCGTCGGATGCCACGACGTCCAATCGTCGAAAATGCTCTGGCATCGCACCGATATCAGACACACGCAGCGCGTCCGCTTCGCCGCCGACGGGAGGAGCATTTACTGTGGTATGGAAGAGGGCTCCGTGTTGCGGCTGTGCGTTAGCGACGGCGAAACCCTGGATGAGTTGTTCGAGGTCGATGACGTCCATGAGAGCCCCTGTTCATCATATAGGTTGATGGTATGCCGCAGTGGCGTCTTCGTCGCAGAGGGTGATAACCGATTTTCCTTGGGCAGGAAAGGGCCTCGTGAGGTTCCTAGTCCTCTTACCGGCATCGCGTTTGGCCCCGAGTCCATTTGGCTGGCTGAAGGGGGTTTGCCCTCAACCATGCGTTGCATTGATTACACGGGTTGCGAAAGGTGGCGCATTGAGGTATCGAAACCAACGATGATTGTCCAGCTCTGCTATCGAGGAGCCGATCGGAGTTTTTATGGCGTTGAGTGGGATGCTCTGTCGGGGGCCTGGTGTTACCTTGTCCGATACTCGGAGGAGGGCGTGGGCGTGAAGATCTGCCCTGTGGACGGAGGATGGGGGCACCAGGGATTCTGCCTCGCCGGAGACATCATCGTCACTCCGACTGGCAGCGTTATCGAGACGGCGTGCGGCAGAATCGTCAACAATATTGAATTCAAGAGGAAGGATAGCTCGGAGCGAACTGTCTGAAGCGAAGGGGCCATCGGCAATCCTTAAGACGACTTGTCTGTGATGGAATCCGGTCGGGGAATTACCCCTCTACCCGGCGGACGCAAATAGACCCCTGCAATCCCCATGGCAGCGCTGACCGAATATCGTAAGGCGGCGGAACGGGTATTCTCCGATAAGCGGACAAAAAGTGGGCTTATCGTACATTGACAGCGCGGGGCTTTGCGTCCGACGATTGGTTTCAGGCGCCGCAGCATTTCTTGAATTTCCTTCCGCTGCCGCAAAGGCATTGGTCGTTCCGCCCAACCTTCGATCTTTTGTCCGCGGTGATGCTGGGGTGATTCTCGAGCGGCTGTTTACCTCTAACGGTTGCTGCCGTTTGGGCCGGCCGGCCGAATTCCTTTGCCTCGTGTTCCCGTCCCAAGCTGCGCAAGAGATCCTCTAGGCGCTCCGCGATATCGGAATAGTCCCTGACCTGGGCAATTGAAAGGCCTTTCCGCAGGACTTGCTCACTCCGATTCAAATCGCCAAATTCAGTCTTCGTGAACCGGTAGCAGTCGGACCAGCCGATCCAGCCCCAGCCCCACTGCGGACTGTCTTCCAACCAGCCGCGAAAGAGCGTGTCAGCTTTCGCTGTGAGGCCCAGTTCGAAATAAGACTCCGCCAAGGCGCGCCGCCGGTTCTCGGCCGTGAGGTCGTCGGGCAGCTCAAATCGCGTCTGCGCTTCTTCGCATAGCGAAACCCTCTCTGCCAGAAGCCTACGGTCGAACACGCCACCGGTGCCCAGTTCGTCTTCAAGGTCCTGAATCCAATTGAACAGCGATTGGAGCCAGATTGCAAGGAAATCGAAGCAACTGCGCCAGGGTGGCAATGACATTATCCCGACATTTTATCTCGCCAAGAAGGTGCCGGGCGGAGGTTCTGCATGCAGTTCCACAGCCGGCGACTTCGCGATCGGGCGCGGCACGCATGAGTGCGTGCGCCACGTCGTATCAACGACTTGCGCCAAGGTTTCTGGAGAGAGCCTACCCCGCTAGGGGATGAAGGAGTCCTGCGCTGCTCGGCTTCACCTTAGCAATTCTTCCACGTTGTTCGCGTCCAGAACCCGCTCGCTCAGGGTCTTCGAGCTGGGAGGCCGATAGGGCCGCCAGTTTATCGCCGGCCCACTTCGGCAAGGCACCGAAGCGCTTCTCGATCTGACGGCGAAGGATGGTCAGTTCGCCCTGCTGAAGGCCCTTTTGAAGACCTCTCTCCATGCCTACCTGGAGGCCCTTTCCCGAATACAAATCGATCGGCATTCTCTTTGTCTCCTGCTCCACCGTTCGCGCCAGATGTCGCAAGCCTGCCAAGATCGTGAGCTGGGCCAAGGCAATTTCCCTTTCCGCCCGCGTCATGCCCGCGATCCGCCCTACGATCTTGTGGACCTTCTCTTTATCGTCCCGCAAATGCGCCAGGATGGCAATGACGTTATCCCCGACATTTCGCCCTCGAGCAGCCGGTCGCCATTCAGCGTGCGAATGTCGATCAAGCGTTAGCGGAACGGCAAGTCCGGGCCGCTCAGTTCTCTGCACGCCGGGACCGAATTCGATCATCCGCAGCGGCATGGCCGCGTCATTGCCGCTCTGCAGTTCCAGGTGTATCAGGCCGCCGTCGACGTGCCGGTCAGTTCGCGAATCGTGAGGCGGGCTGGACCCTGCAGTAGCAATTTCAGGGCGACATCCCCGGCGCGGTCTTTGTCTCATGCCTTCGCGGCGATTGCCTGGCAGGTGTGGCGGCCTGAGAGGCCGCCGCAGGCTGAGAGCCTGCCCCACGTATTATGAGTGTTAGGAGGGAAGAAATGAAACGGATGCTATCGGGAATCGGATTGGCAATTGCGGCGCTCGCATTTGAGGGGCTGCCCACTGCGGTGAAGCTGGACAACGCGCGCGTGCATGTGACGGAGGTGACCGCGGCGCCGGGATCGGTGCGCGAGCGGGGAGTGCGCGGACACGATCAGGTGATCGTGTTTCTGGACGATTGCCGTTACGAGCGCACGGACCCCAAGACCGGGGCGAAGTCCATTCAGGAACGCAAGGCAGGCGATGTGATCTGGCATACGCAGGGCGAAGACGCGCCGCAGTTGGTGAACAAGGGCGCGCGGGCTTACCGGACGGTGGTGATTGAGCTAAAGTAAGAGACGCGGGGAGGTATTTGCACCATGATGAAGCTCGGTTTGGCAGTTTGCTGCATCTTGGCCGCTCCGCTGCCGGCTCAGAATGGCCCGCAGGCCGAGAGCGGGACGACCATCCATGCCACCGTCAACGAGGTCGCGCTGGACCTGGTGGTGCGCGATAAGAAGGGCCGGCTGGTGAAGAACCTGAAGCCCGGCGACGTGGAGATTTACGAGGATGGCGTGCGGCAGGAGATCCGCAGCCTGCGGCTGGCGGGCGAGGCGGCGCCAGCTGCGAAGACCGCTCCGCAGGCCGGCGAGGAGGAACCCGAGGCGGGCGAGCCGGCACGTCCCCTGGCGATGCCGCTGCACGGTCTGGAGCTGATCTGCGTGGTGTTTCAGCAGCTCGATTCGAACACCCGGCGGTGGGCGGTGGCGGCCATTCAGGATTTCATCAAGACGACGCTGCACCCCAACACCTTCGTAGGAATCTTCAACCTGGATTCACGGCTGACTCCCCTGCATGCGTTCACCAACAACCGGGATGAGCTGTTGCGCGCCGCCGGCACCGCATTCAACGGCTCGAGCGTGGATATCACGCGGGCCGCCGAAGCCGTGCTGAACTCCACGCCCAATTTGCAGTTGTATGTAGGTTTCGTCAGCCCGGGCGGCAAGGGGGGCGGCGTGACCAACATGTCCACCACCGGATCGGTGAGCATGACCGCCATTACGGGGGCGGATGTGGACAACAGCCCGGCCGCCAACGCGCAGCGCGGGGACCTGGTGCTACAGCGGGAACAGTTCATCGGCATCGAGGGAGCGCGGCAGATGGATCAGATCAAGCTGCTGATCCGGCAGCTCGGTGGTTTTCCCGGCCACAAGACGGTGCTTTTGATGAGCTCGGGATTCACCACCAACGGCGAGCCCGAGCAATTTGAGGCGCTGCTGAAGAACGCGAACCTGGCAGACCTCAGCTTTTATGCTTTCGATGCCAATGGCCTCAATCAGACCTCCACGGCGCAGGCTTCGAGCATGGCTATGCAGCACGTAGCCACGCTGGCTTCGCAACAGAACTCGGTGGCTCCAGGGGAGCCGACCTCGACCAACAAGAACACCACGGCGACCGGTTCCGGCGGGGCGTTGGCGGAGTGGTCGCGGCAGGACGACTATCTGCACGGCGCGGTGCGAACTTCCGATTCGCAGGCGAGCCTGCGCGCGCTGGCCGAGGGCACGGGCGGCTTTATGGTGGCCAATTCCAACGATCTGCGGAAGCCGTTCCAACAGATCGTGGCGGACGCGGACACGCATTACGAGGCGGACTACCATCCGTCGTCGGGCAAGTACGACGGGCATTTCCGGAAGATCGAAGTGAAGCTGGCGCGCGCGGATTGGAAGGTGGATAGCCGGAATGGCTACTTTGCCATACCGGATTTCGGCGGCTCCGCTCCGCTGCGGCCCTTCGAGATGGCGGGACTCATGACGCTGAACGCGCGCCCATTGCCGCATGCGTTCGATTTCCATACGGCGGCGTTCGAGTTCCGGCCGGGCAGCGCGAGTTCACAGGCCGCCGTGGTCTTCGAACTGCCGGGCACGGGCCTGACCGCGACGCCGCAGCCCACGCGCAAGTCGCACCGGCTGCATGCCGCGCTATTCGCCGTGGTGAAGGACTCGAGCGGGAATATAGTAGATAAATTCGCCCAGGACTTTCCGTACGATGTGCCGGACGACCAGTTGAAGGGGATCCAGGCGGGGCCGATCGACTATACGCACGCCTTCAACCTGCCGGCCGGCCACTATACCGTGGAGAGCGTGTTGTTCGACCGCGAAGCCAACCGCGCCAGCGCCAGCACGGTGGAACTGGACAGTCCGCCGCAAAAGGGCATCGGACTGAGCAGCCTGGTAGTGGTGGCGCGGGCGGACCCGCTAACCGCGGATGCGGATGCGAACGATCCGTTCCTGTTTCAGGGGCGCGATGTGGTGCCGCTGCTGGACGGATCGCTAAAGGCCTCCGCCAAACCTTTGGTGTACTTCATGGTGTATCCGGACAAGTCGAGCCAGGAGACGCCGCGGATCCGCGCGGAGTTTTTCGTGGGCGGCGAAGAGCTGGAGGCGAAGGACGCGGACCTTGGGGCTCCCGATTCTTTCGGAGGCATTCCCATGATGCTGAGCGCGGTGGCGCGCCCGGGCAAGTGCGAGATCAAGATCACGGCGCGGCAGGGCTTCCAATCCACGGTGCAGAGCGTTAGTTATACGGTAGATTCGAAGTAAGTGCGCGCGGGACCCGCCGAGAGCGGGTCCGCAGCCTGAGAGGCTGCCCCACATTCTTAGTCGCCGCGGACGGTGTGGCGGCGGATGGAAACAGCCTTGCCGGTGGTCTCATCGACTTCGAGGATGACCGAGTGCAGCTCCGCCGACGCCTTGGCTGGTTCCATGCGCACCGGGAGAGCGGTCAGGAAACGGTGGAGAATCACTTCCTTCTTCACGCCGATTACCGAGTCGTACGGCCCAGTCATGCCGACGTCGGTCTGATAGGCCGTGCCGCCGGGTAGGATGCGCGTGTCCGCGGTGGGGACATGCGTGTGCGTGCCGACGATGGCGGACACTCGGCCATCCAGATACCAACCCATAGCCATTTTCTCGCTGGTGACTTCGGCGTGAAAATCCACGAAGCGGACTTTGACGGATGGATCGAGGCTGGCGAGGATCTGATCGATTTTGTGAAATGGACAGTCCGTGTCGGGCATGTAGGTGCGGCCTTGCAGGTTGATAACCGCGCAGGGAATGCCTTGCTGGGTGCAGGCGACGATCGCGCCGTGACCGGGGTTTTCGTCCGCATAGTTGGCGGGCCGCAGCAGCTTTGGCTGGCGCGGCAGGTAATCCATGATTTCCTTCTTATCCCAGATGTGATTGCCGGAGGTGAGCACGTCGAGGCCGAGGGAGAACAGCTCTTCGGCGATGGACGGAGTGACACCGAAACCTCCGGCCGCGTTTTCGGCGTTGGCGATGGCCAAGTCGATGTGGTTGGTGGCCTTGATGTCCTGGAGATGATCGGCGACAATCTGGCGCCCCGGCGAGGCGAAGATATCACCGATGAAAAGGATGTGCATGCGTAAGAGTCAAAGGTAGCACCGGGCGCGGGTGGGCGAGCTGCGCTCGCCAACATCGACAAAGTGCGTCGATGTTTGGAGGGGGCGAGGGGGCGACACGGCGAGGGGGCGACCGGGCGGCGACCTACTTGGTTGTGTCGGGGGCCTTCGCCGCCGCCGACTGGACCTCTTTACTGTGCGCCGTGGCCGGCTCGGGACCTACGTTCTCGCGGATGACCAGGGATTGGTCCGAGTAATAGGTGTGTGTGCCGCAAAATGTCGATGGCGCAGCGGTGGCCGTGTAGCCTGTGGGCGTGCCTGTCAGGGTGAATCTGTAGCCTTGCTTTTCGCCCGGCGCGAGGTCAGGAGAGCTCTCAGAAGCCCGCGCCTTCCGAGCCGCTTCCGAGCGCGCAATACGCGCGCGACCTCACCAAACCCGTACCGGCGAACGCCACGCTGGATCAATGGCAGCGATTCCCACGACTGCTAAAATGGCGAGCCGCCGGCCGCTCATGGAGTGCCTCCGCCCGGCCTATTTCGTATCGGCGCCTTTTGCGGCCGCCGCGGTGTTGACTATGGGGCTGTTGGCGGTCGCGGGCTCCTGGCCGTCGTTGTAGTGGATATCCATGGACTGGTCAGCGAAGAACGTGCGCGAGCCGGTAGCGCCGAATGCCGCGGGGACGGCGGTGATCGCAAATCCAGTTGGCGTGGCGGACACCGTGAATTTGTACCCCTGCTTAACGCCGCTCGCCAGGTCGGATGAGATCAGGCCCGCGGCCGCCGCGCCGTCGGCTCCACTGGCCGGAGGTCCCAATTCGGTCAGCGATTGGGCAAACCGTCCGAACTGCGACATGTATTGGATCTGCACGGTGCAGAGTGTCTGCACGGCCTTCTGCGCCGCCATCTCCTGGGCGAATAGGCGGGCTTTGTTCAACTTGGGCAGAGCCACCGTCACGATGATGAGGATGATCGCGATAACGATCAACAACTCGATTAACGAAAAGCCCCTTTGCCGGCGATTGCGCATAGAGAGATCTCCTATCCTATCCTATTGTATGACGGCCCGGGCGGCCTAAGCGTGCAGGAAGCCCGACTTCACCAAGCCGTCCAGCGCCTGGATGCGCCGCCAGAGTTCCGGCAGCAGATCGAGGCGGAGGGCGTTGGCGCCGTCGGAAAGCGCGTGCTCGGGGGCATCGTGCACTTCCACGAATAGGCCGTCGATGCCCACCGCGACGGCGGCGCGGGCCAGCGGCTCGATGAATTGCGGCTGGCCGCCGGAAGCCGCGCCGCCGCCGCTGGGCAGCTGTACGCTATGGGTGGCGTCGAATACCACGGGCCAGCCCATATCGCGCATGATCTTCAGACCGCGCATGTCGACCACGAGATTGTTGTATCCGAACGACGAGCCGCGCTCGGTGAGCAGCACGCGCGAGTTGCCGGTGGAGGCGACTTTTTCGGCGGCGCGCGCGATATCCTGGGGCGCCACGAACTGGCCCTTCTTGATGTTCACGATGCGGCCGGTGCGGCCGGCTTCGAGCAGCAGATCGGTCTGGCGGCAGAGGAATGCCGGGATTTGCAGGATGTCGGCCACTTCAGCCACGGGCGCGGCTTGGGCGGGCTCGTGGATATCGGTGAGGACGGAGTAGCCCGCGCGCTTGACGCCGGCCAGGATGCGCAGGCCTTCGTGCAGACCCGGGCCGCGATAGCCGCTCAGGCTGGTGCGGTTGGCTTTGTCGAAGGACGCTTTGAAGACGAACGGGCCGACGATTTCACCGATGGCGCGGGCCATGCGGTGGACGTGTTCCTCGCTTTCGATGACGCAGGGTCCGGCGATGAGCACCAGGGGCTGGTTGTGGGCGAATTGGGAGAAGTCGAGCATGGCGCCGACCGTTGTCCTATAATAGGTACCACGATGCGTTGGACCGCCGCCGTGGCGATGATGGGAGCGCTGATAGCGCCGATCGAGGGCCACGGCCAGACGGTCTTCAGTACATTCGGTCCGGAGGAGGCGTTCGATTCCGTTTTGCCCGGGCCATCGGTGGGCGCAGGCGTTCTGGGCGGCTTTCCGGCTGCGGACGGGGGCATCACGCTTGCATGTGCGTTCACGCCAGCCGTTTCGGCTTATCTGTCGCGTGTCGATCTCGGCATGGAGTACAAGTACGATCCGGTTAAGGCTTCCGGGCCAGCCAACCTGTACGTGATAATTGCCGCGGACGAGTATGGGCTCCCGGGCGCCGAGATCGAGACCATTCAAGTTACGAACGCCTTGGGCGGCATCGCGAACGCGATGGGTATCGTTTCGGCGAATTCGGCCGCCCGGCCGTGGCTGCAGGCCGGGACGCAGTACTGGTTGGTGGTCGCGCCGCCCGATCTGCGGAACACAGTCTTCGATTGGCTTCTCAGCCCGCAGCCGAATCTGGAGGTTCTTTCAACCAGCGAGCTACAGAATATTCCGTGGGCGCGATCTAACTATGCGGTTGCGCTGGCGTTTGGTATTTTTGGAGCCCAGAGCGCGGGCCCGCAGCCGGCGATCGGTGCGGGCGGGGTGGTGGATGCCGCGGGCTTCCGGGCCACCATCTCGCCGGGCTCCTGGATCTCGATATTCGGGACGAACCTGTCGGCGGGAACGCGAAGCTGGCAGGCTGCGGATTTCATCGGCAACGCCCTGCCCCTGTCGCTGGATGGCGTCGCGGTGACGATCGGGGGCTACCCGGCGGCTGGTCAGCTACATCAGTCCGGGACAGATTAACGCACAGGTACCCGATGGCGCCGGTCCGGGGATGGTCACGGTTCAGGTGATTACGCCAGCCGGACCGAGCGGCATGGGACAGGTGGATGCGGCGCAGTGGGCACCCAATTTCTTCACGTTCAGCTCCGGGGGGACGTCATACGTAGCGGCCACCTACGAAGACGGGACCATCGCCGGAAAAAGTGGATTGTTTGGAAGCGGCGTGTCCACGCGGCCCGCAAAGCCCGGCGACGTTATTTCCTTATGGGGGACGGGCTTTGGGCCGACCACTCCCAGCGTACCCGCAGGCGTGCTTTTCAGCGGCGCCGCGGCGTTGCCCGCGTCGGATCAGCTTGCCATTGCGGTCGGCGGCGCGGCCGCCACGGTGCTATTCGCAGGACTGTCGGAAGCTGGTCTGTACCAGTTCAATGTGATCGTGCCGGCGGCGCCGGATGGCGACCAACTCGTTACCGCGCAGGTGCAGGGGATCTGGACGCAACAGCCGCTCTATTTGACTATTCAGCAATAGTTGAATCACCCGCGTTAGCCGGCTGATTTCTTCAACAAGGCGATCTGGCCGGCGTGATACAGGTTGTGCTGGACGACGCCGTGGAGCATGGTGTAGATGGAATAGGGGACGTCACCGAGCACCTTTTCGCGGAGGCGGTCGTCGGGGAGTTGACGCAGTTGCGATTCCAGGTTGCGCTGCGCCTGGGCGAGTTGTTCGAGCGCTTCGCGCCAGGCTGATTCGGAGGGCTCGGGGGCAGCGGGCCAGTCTTCGTGCGGCGGCAGAGTGGGGATTTCAGCGCCTGCGAGGCGGCGGGTGGGGACGGTCATCCACACGGTGAGATGCAGGACGAGTTCCCAGATGGTGTGGGCGGCGGGGATGGGGCGCTCGGCGGCGGTTTGCCAGGTGACGCCGGCCAGGACTTCGCGGAGGGCGGGGCCGTGCCAGGCGGGGCCTTCGTAGGCGCGGTGGAGTTGGTCGAGGATGCGGGTGGTTTCGGGCATGGGTTGGAGCCTGTCTTTACCTTAGGATACTTCGGCACGTGCGTGGGGACGCTGAGGCGGCGGTCGCCTCGGTCAAACCTCACCGATATAGCAGCGGTGAGAGTAAACTGGTGTTGAGGCCAACCGGCCCAAGGGGCACATCGTGAATCCTGGCTATGAAGTGATCGTGAAAGACCCCGACGTTCTCGGTGGAACCCCGGTCTTCCGCGGCACGCGTGTTCCTTTTCAGGCGCTGCTGGACTACCTGGAGGGCGGGCAGACCCTGGGCGAGTTCCTAGACGACTTCCCCACCGTGACTAGCGAAGCCGCGATCTCCGCCTTGGAACTTGCGAAGTCCGTACTCGTCGGCCAGCTTGGATGAGGATTCTGCTCGACGAGTGCATACCTCGGAAGCTCAAGTGTAGCCTAGCGGATGATGATTGCCACACCGTACCCGATGCAGGTTTCGCCGGAAAGAAAAACGGCTCTCTGCTCGATGTCGCGGAGAAAGGCGGCTTCGAGATTTTCGTGACCATGGATAGGGGGTTGGAATACCAGCAGAACCTGGCGGGCCGGAGCATCGCGATTCTGATTCTGCGTAGCAAGTCAAATCGGCTTGCGGATCTCCTTCCATTGGTTCCGGACCTCCTGATAGCCATGAAGCTGGCGCGAAAAGGCGAGATTCACCGCATTGGTGGCGGCGAGTCGGAGTGCTGAAGCCTCGGGCCTAAAGTCGAATAATAAGAAGCCGGCCTGGGAGGCCGGCGCAGCCCACGGCGCTGCCCCACGCTATTCCTTCGGATACTTTGGCCAGGTGCGCGGCCATTGCTTGCGCTGCTGGTAGCCGCGCGCTAGCTCCAGGTACACGCCCAGGTCGCGGTCGAGGTCAGACTGGGTGCCGTCGAAATAGAAGTTGCGGATGGGGATGCCGCCCAGGTCGCGGCTCAGCTTGGGATAAATCGCTTCGCAGACGATGCCGTTCATGCAGGTGAAGGGGCTGATATCGATGATGCCGTCGGCGCCTTTGCGCGCGAGATACACCACTTTGCCGACGTTCAACACCATCTCGCCGAAGGCGCCCTCGCGCGGGAGATAGGGGCGCGCGCACTCCAATATCTCGTAGATATCCGGCTCTTCGTAGCCGGTGAAATCCTGGCGGAACGGTTCCAGCAGCACGTGCTCGTCGCGCTTCTGCACGCGGTTGCGGACCCAGGCTTCGAGCGCCTCCGGGGTTAGCAGGCGGCCGGTGAGCTTGAGTTTGCGGAAGTGCTCCGAGTTGGTATACCAGATCCATTCCACGATGTCGGAGAGCCAGGCTTCGGCGCGGTATTCTTCCAGGCGGCGGATGAGGTTTTCGTTGGAGAAGGTGTTGAGGCGGCAGAAAATCTCGCCCACGATTCCGATCAGGGGGGTGGCGCGGTCGCGGCGGCCGGGGATGGCGCGGAAGCGGTCGCGGGCGCGCACCAGCGTTTCGCGCAACGCCGCCAACTGCACGGCGGGCTTGACGGGCGTGGTTTCGACCGTGCGGCAAACATCGTCGAGGCAGGCTTCGTAGACCCGCTCGGCCTGGCCGGATTCCAGTTCGTGCGGGCGGTATTGGAAGAGCAGCTTTTGCAGGATATCGGCGGCCAGAAGCGCGCGCCATCCGGTGCGCATGAAGGGCCGCGCCATGTCGCCCAATCCGCCGTAGCCGTTGTTGCTGGAGGGCGCCAGCACCTGCGTATCGCGATAGCCGCTCGCATCCAGCACGTGGCGCAGGTAGGGCGAATACTGTCCGAAGCGGCAAGGGCCTTGGGCGGTGGGCATGAAGAAGACGGTGCGCGCGGGATCGGCGGGGGGCGTGCCGGGGCTGCCTTCCAGCACCTTCATGAAATCGCCGACGGTTACTTTGGCCGGATAGCATTCGTCGCCGGAGGTGTAGCGGGCGCCCAGTTCGCGGGTGCGGTGGTCGGAAGGCGGCGTGGGTTGGGCGTCCAGGCCGACGGCACGGAAGGCGGCGGCGAAGGCTTTGGCGCTGCCGTAGGCCATGGGCGGGATGTGGATCTTCTTGCCGCTCAGTGAATGCTGGCCGCCACCGCTTGGGATAGCGGCGTCTGCGGCGGCACTGGTTTGTAGCATCGGAGAATCCCTTTGCTGTCGAGATAGGCCTCGCAGCGCGTCATGTATCCGGCATCGTTGCCGTGCCCGTCGAATTGCAGAACCAGCAGCGGCGCTCCGGCCGCGTCGCGCGCGAAGTGCTTGATGTAGGAGTCCGGGCCGCACTTGAAATTCGACAGATAGATGACGTGCAGATTGGCGCGCGAACCGGCCAGGCGCGCGGCTTCCAGAATCTTGCGCCCGGAGGCCCAGTACATGTTTTCGTGCAAGCCGGCCATGCGGCTCGCGGCCGGTGACCAGGAAATCGAGCGGGATCACGTTGGCGCCGTAGCGGTGGCGCAGCTTGCGCGGGATATCGCAATTGATGCCGCGGTCGTAGATGTTGTAGCCGCGGCCGGCGAGCACCAGGCCCGGCTCGCCGGTTTGCTCCAGCACTTCGAGGGCGCGGCGGCCGAGTTCCAGCAGGCGCGCCTGAAATTCGCGCTGCGCGGCGTAGGCGGCATCCACGGCGCGATCGCTCGAGCGCCGGCTGATGCCCAACGGCTGCATGCAATCGGCCATGGCGCTTTTCACCTGCGCCGGGCCCAACTGGAAATGCAGCGTGGGAACGAGGAATTTGCTTTGGTGCTGTTCCAGGCCGGGCGCCACGCGGAGAATGTAGGGCAGCGTCTGGTTCCAGGGGCAGTAGTGCGCGGGGCAGGAGTTATTCTCATCCGCTTCCGCGTCGGCGATGTTGGGGAGCAGGATGTGATCGACCCCCATCTCCGCCAAGCGCCTGCACGTGGCCGTGCGCCACCTGCACGGGATAGCAGGGCTGCGCCACGGCCATTTCGACGCCGGCGGACGCGATGCGCGGGTCGGTCGAGGGCGAGAGTACCGTGCACAGGCCCAGTTCGGCAAAATAGCGCTGCCAGAACGGGTAGCGATCGAAGGTGGACATGGCGCGCGGGATGCCCACACGCACGGCGTCGGCGGCGGGGGCGGGCGCGGAGGCCGCGAAGTCCTCGACGATGCGCTCGCGGCAGGCGAACAGGTCGTCGATAACCGGTTGCCGTCCGGTGGCGGAAGGCTTGCGGAACTTGTCCGAGCATTTGTCGCCCCAGAAGCTCTTTTGTCCTTCGATGGTGAATTCCTTGATGTCGCACAGATTCGAGCAGGCGCGGCAGACGAAATCGCGGGAGGTCAGTTCCAGGCGGTCGAGGCGATATCCGCGAAAGCGGGTGCGGGCGTGGGTGGCGGCGTGCCACTGGCGGGCGATCAGGGCCATGCCGATCGCGCCGACCACGCCGTTATACGGCGGCACGGTGATGCGCTTGCCCAGCAGGCCGGCGAAGGCCGCGGCCACCGCGTCGTTATAAGCGGTTCCGCCCTGGAAATAAATCACGTTGCCGATGTGGCGGCCGCGCACCACGCGGTTCAGATAATTCAGCGCGATGGAATACGCCAGGCCGGCCACCAGGTTGGGGACGGGCTCGCCTTTGTGCAGCCAGCCGGTGACATCGCGCTCCATGAAGACGGTGCAGCGCTCGCCCAGGCGCGTGGGCCAGGGCGCGGCGAGAGCCAGGCGCGCGAATTCGCCCTTGATGGAGATGCCCAGCTTTTCGGCCTGCTCCTCCAGGAACGATCCGGTGCCGGCGGCGCAGGCTTCGTTCATGGCGAAGTCCACGACCACGCCGTGCTCGATGGAGATGAATTTGGAATCCTGGCCGCCGATTTCGAAGATGGTATCGACGGGCTCGCCGCCCATGGTCTGGCTGACATGCAGCGCGCCGGTCTTGTGGGCGGTGATTTCGTCGTTTACCACGTCGGCGCCCGCGAATTCGGCGATCAGCTCGCGGCCCGATCCGGTCGCGCCCACGCCGCGGATTTCGAGGCGGCTGCCCCATAAGCCGTCCAATTCGGCGAACCCCTGTTGCACGGCTTCGATGGGGCGTCCGGCGGTGCGCAGGTAAATATCGTGGATGACCGCGCCAGTTTCATCGATGGCCACCACGTTGGTGGACACCGATCCGATGTCGATGCCCAGGAAGGCGGGGATGGGGGCACCCTCAGGATGGCCGGGCGGCGGGGCGTAGGCGGGCACGCGGTCGCGGAGCAGGACCACGTTCTGCATCGAGAGCGGCGTGGTATCTTCGACGCGCTCTTCGCCTTCATGCTGGTTGAGCCGGTGGATATCGCGCAGCGAGCGTTTGCGCGGCTCTTCGGCTTCCAGCATGGCCGCGCCGATAGCGCCGCACCAGGCGTAATGCGGCGGCACGAACAACTCGGTTTCGGACAGCGAGAACGCTTCGCGCAGCGCCGCGGTGACGCCGGCGTTCTGCGATACCGCGCCCACCAGCGCGACGGGGGCTTCGACCTTCCGGCCTTTGACCACGCTGCTCTTGAAATTGCGAGCCACCGCGTCGCAGAGACCGCGCAGGATCCCGGCGGGCGCATGACCTTTTTGCTGGGCGTGGATCATGTCACTTTTGGCGAACACCGAGCAGCGGCCGGCGATGCGCGCGGCGCATCCCGCGTGCGCCACCAGGTCGCCGACTTCTTCAACCGAATAGCGCATGCGGAGCGCCTGCTGATCCAGGAACGATCCGGTGCCCGCGGCGCATTCGCCGCTGCGGTCGTAGTCCAGGATGGTCTGCTTATCCAGGCGGATGTACTTGGAACTTTCGCCGCCGATTTCGAAGACGGTGCGGGCGTGCGGATAAAACTCCGCGATCATGCGGGCGATGGCCTTGAATTCGTTTTCGTAGTACAGGCCGAGGATTTTGGCGATGGTGCGGCTGCCGGAACCGGTGACGCGAATGCCTTCCACGCGGGCCTCCGGCACGGTTTCGTAGAATTCCTGCAACAGGTCGTAGGTGGATTGAATCGGGCTACCGGCGATGCGGCGGTAATCCGACAGCGCCAGGGGCGGTCCGGTGCCGGCCATGCGGAAGGGGCGGGCGCCGGCGCACAACGCCTCCAGGATCGCGCGGTCGGCGGGCCGGCCCAGCGCCGCCAGCTTCAGGCTGATCGAGCCGATATCGAGACCGATATTGATGCCCATGGTTGCGCCTGCTTAACTATGATAAGGCAGGCGCGGCTGGTTTATATAGTTTAAGGCCCGAATTGCCGTTTTTGGGGACTGGCGGCGGCAGATCGAGGGCCGAACGGGGCGAGGCGGTCACTGCTGGTAGAGACTCACGAACAGCCGCAGTTCGACGACGCTGAGATCTGAAACGGCCCACCAAGCCATCCCCGCGCGGTTCCAGTGGAGGATGTGGTAGCCGTTGCGGGTCAGCTCCGTAGGGCTGTCCGGGGCGGCCGCGGGCCACGTATACAGATTGATGATATGCTTCCGCCGCTCGAAGACGAGAGCCGCCACCGGACGATCGCCCAAGTAATCGACCCGCCCGCCGATGAGGGGGAATCCCTGCGCGGCGAAGTCTCTGACGTCCGGCGAGAAGTCCAGCTTGCCGTTGAACCAGGGCTTCACGGTGTGCTGGTCCGATGAGGGCACATCCAACAGGTGCGCTCCCATGAGGGATCGCACGTGGCTCGACAGGATGTTCTGTGCGATCAAGCCGGCGCTCGAAGGGCGGGCGCGGAATAGCGCAATATTCCAGGCGGCCGAAACCGTTAAGAGGATCGCGGCCGCGATGGCGATCCAGCGCCACGGCCCGGCGGCCGGGCGGGCAGACTGTCGCACGCTGAAGCGAACGCGCTCCCGCAAGCCGGCCGGCGCGCGGTAATAAGGCGCGTGGGTGCGAATGGCCGTGCGCAGCTCGAGGAGTTGCGCGTGCCTCCCGGCGCAAGAGGCGCAACTCGCGAGATGCCCGGCAACTTCGGCTTTTTGGGCGACATCCAATTCGTCGTCGAGATAGGGCTCCAGCAGGCTGTTCGCCTCCGCGCAGGTCATTTGGAAGCCTCCTTCATGCGCGCCGCCAGACAATCCTGCAAGCGCTGGCGCGCGCGCGACAGCCGGGACATGACGGTGCCGATCGGCATGCCGGCGGCTTCGGCGATATCCCGGTACGGCATCTCCTCCAGCTCCCGCATCACTACGATCTCGCGGAACTCCACGGGAAGCAAGTCCAGACAGTCCTGCAGGCCGGCGAACTTAGCGCCTTCGACTAACTTGGCTTCGACGGTCGCGGATGGCGAGCCGGGGGCGTGTATTTCTTCATCGAAAGACACTTGCGTCGAGTCTCTCTCGCGGCGGAGCCAGGTGCGTGCGGTATTGCGGACGACCGCGAGGAGCCAGGCGCGCCCGTCGCCGCCCCGGAAGCCGTCGAAGAAGCGAAAGGCGCGCAGGTAAGCCTCTTGCACGACGTCTTGGGCATCGTCTTCGTTGCGCGTCAGCCAACGCGCCAGGTTATAAGCCGCGTCCAGATGCGGAAGCATGGTCTCTTCGAAGAAAGATAGATTCGGCGCGGCTTCCAACGATGCGCGTCCGGACTGCGAAATCATTTGTGAGTTTATGATACAACGCTGGACCTCGCGAGCTAGCCGCCTGAAAAGGCGGCTGCGGCCAAGATTGGCCGCCCTCCAGGCGAGTTTACACTTGAAAACCGGAAAGGGCGGGAATAATCGGCGCCTCGCGGAAGTAGAAGCAGATAGAGAGGGAAGCATGTCGAAATTCATTCTTCACGACCACAACGACGATGGAATTAACCGCAGGGGATTCCTCGAATGCATGGCCTGGGCCGGAACAGGCGTAGTCTGGACCGTCGGCAGCGGCGTGCTCAGCTCACGCGCATTCGGCAAACCGGCACACGCGGGCGAGGCCAAGGGCGAGATGACGTTCGTGCAGATCAGCGACAGTCACATCGGATTCAACAAACCGGCAAATCCGGATGTGACAGGCACGCTGCAGGCCACCGTAGATAAGATCAATGCGCTGCCGCAGACGCCCGAATTCATCATTCACACGGGCGACCTGAGCCACATGTCGAAAGCCGCGGAATTCGACACGCTGGACCAGGTGCTGAAATCGGCGAAGACGAGCCAGGTCTTCTATGTGCCCGGCGAGCACGACACTTCGGTGGACGACGGCAAGCAGTACCTGGAACGCTACGGCAAAGGCACGCGGGGGACTGGCTGGTACAGTTTCGATCAAAAGGGCGTGCATTTCGTGGGCCTGGTGAACGTGGTCGGGATGGAGCACCTGGGCAAGCTGGGCCAAGACCAACTCGAATGGCTGGAAGCGGACCTGAAGGCGCGGGCGAGCAGCACGCCGATCGTCGTCTTCGCGCACATCCCGCTTTGGGCGGTCTATCCGGAATGGGGCTGGGGGACGGAGGACAGCGCGCAGGCGCTCGGATATCTGAAGCGGTTCGGGTCTGTGACGGTCTTGAACGGCCACATCCATCAAGTGATGCAGAAGGTGGAAGGCAACGTGACGTTTCATACGGCGATGTCGACGGCGTTTCCGCAACCAGCGCCCGGGACAGCTCCGGCGGCCGGTCCGATGAAAGTTCCCGCGGAGCGGTTGCGGAGCGTGCTGGGCATTACGCACGTGCAGTACGTGGCGCGGAAACACAGTCTGGCGGTGGTGGATTCGCCGCTGGCGATGGGGAACTGAGACCGGATGAGACGCGCGTTAGTGGCGCTAGGCGCCGCGTTCGCCGTGGCGGTGATGGCGGCGGGTACCGAGACCGGCTCCGGCAAGGATCTGTTCGAAAGACGCTGTTCGGGCTGCCATTCGCTGGATCGGGACAAGGAGGGTCCGCGGCTGGGCGGCGTCTACGGCAGGGTGGCGGGATCCGTAGAGTCGTTCAATTACTCGGATGCGCTCAGGAATTCGCGCATTGTCTGGGACGAGAATTCGCTGGAGAAGTGGCTGGCCGGGCCGGACAAGGTCGTCCCGGAGACGGACATGGCTTTCCAGGTGGAAAGCGCGACCGAACGGGGTGCGATTATCGCTTACCTGAAGCAGTTGCGGTGAGGCATAGTCGGTGGGAGGTGGGTCAGCCGCCTGAAAAGGCGGCTGCGGCCAAGATTGGCCGCCCTCCAGGGGCGCGCGCGTGTGCCTGCCGGCCTTCGGCCGAAGATACGGTCGCTTTCGCGATGATTCCGGATTTTCTGAATGGGAATTGAGGATGCTCGCGAATGCGCCTAGCGCGCGCGGCCGTCGGCTTCGCAGCTAGCCTCGACGTGCGGACATGCGCACGACGACGGGGGCTGGGTGTACTCACTGACTCCGCCGGCCTCTCCTCGAGGTGAATGGACGCCTGGCACCACCGGGGATACGGTGACCAGCGAGCCGAGCTCTCCGGGTGGCTCCTGGACTGAGACCGTGCTCCACAGCTTCGCCGGCGGCGCCGACGGAGCCGGTCCCCAAGGCAGAGTCCTGATCGGCCCCGGAGGTCTCTATGGCACAACCTATTCGGGAGGAGCGAGCGGCTGCGGCACGGTGTTCCAGTTGAAACCGTCGGCGGTGCCCGGTGGCCCGTGGGTCAACGAAACGTTGTACAGGTTCCCATGCGCGCCCGACGGAAGTTCGCCCGATGCGGGGGTGGTGATGAATGGCGCAGGAGTGCTCTACGGCACCACACACGCAGGCGGTGCCGCGAGCTGCGAATGCGGTACGGTGTTCGCGCTGGCCCCGCCCACAACGCCGGGCGCGTCCTGGACCGAGACGGTGCTGCATAGTTTCGCCGCGGGCAGCGATGGATCCTATCCCACGTATGCGGGCGTGACAGTCGGCCCTAACGGAGTGCTTTATGGCACCACGAATGGCAGCGCGAACGAGGAAGGCACAGTATTCTCGCTGACCCCGCCGCCGGCGACAGGCGGCCAGTGGACCGAAGCGGTGTACAGTTTTGGAATCACTTCCAACTCGGGAGCCGGCCCCTACGGCGGCATGGTCTTCGGTCCCGACGGCCTTCTGTATGGCACGACCACACGGGGCGGAACCAGAGACAACGGCGCGGTGTTTGCCTGGAAGCCGTAACCTTATAGTTCGCTTAACCGGCGCGTGCCAGCCGGGCGCGCCGCGCTTCGTAGGCCTTCAGGTGCGTGTAGACAATGGGGAGGATCGAAAGGCCGCTTTCCGCTGATGGGTGCCGCCGCCCGCGCCGCAGCAGATCGCCGATAATGTGGTCTGCCTCAATCGGCGCGCCATTCTCGATGTCGCGCAGCATGGAGGCGGTGAACGTTGAATCGGCCTCGGTGAGCGTCTGTCGAATACCGCCGAGGAAGGCCTCGCGCGGCGGATAACCCTCGGCCGCCGCCACACCGCGGCACTCGTCGAGCAGCCGGAGCACCAGATCCGCGCCGCCGGGAGCCGCTCGGATATCTCCAACGGCCGCGCGCATCAGGCACGTGCTGCCGGCCAGAGCCGCGAGAAACACCCACTTCTCCCACATATCCAGCAGGATCGTGGCGCTCGAGCGCGCGCCGGATAGCGCTCCGGCCATCAGATCTTCGACGGCCTTCACGCGCGCGGACATGGTTCCATCGCGCTCCCCATACGATAGCGAATAGGATTGATTCAGATGCACGATTTCGTGTTGCTCGTTCATGGTGGCCGCGATCGCGCATTGGCCGCCCAGCACACGGGCTGGGCCAAACCGCGCGTCGAGAATCTCCAGGTGCCGCATTCCGTTGAGCAGGGGAAGGATGGCGGTCGCGGGTCCGACGGCCGGCGCGAAGGACGCCGTCGCGTCTTCCAGGCCGTAAGCCTTTACGCTGAGCAGTACCAGGTCGAATGTTTGCGCGAGGTTTTCCGCCAGCACCGTTGGCGGAGCGGGAAGTGTCGCGTCGCCGAGCCGGCTGCGAATTCGCAGGCCAGCCTGGGCCAACTCCGCGGCGCGCCGCGGGCGAACGAGAAAGGTCACATCCCGGCCCGCCTCCAGCAGCCTGCCGCCGAAATAGCCGCCAATCGCGCCTGCGCCCACCACCAGGGTTCGCATAGAGCTACACCGCCACGCGATTGTACGCCATGATCTTCGCCGTGAACACCTGCACCGGCTCTCCATCCTGGTTCAACGTGGTGCTGCGAACCTTGACCAGAGCCTGGTTTGGTTTCGGCCGCGATGGCACGATTTCGACGATCTCGCTTTCCACTCGCAGAATATCGCCGGCGCGCGTGGGCCGTGGCCAGGCGATGTCGCCGCCCAGGCCGATGACGCCGTAGGCGAGCGGCAATCCGCCGGTCACCATCAGCCGCATGGTGATGGCGGCCGTGTGCCAGCCGCTGGCCGCCAGCCCGCGGAAGATGCTGGCCTGGGCAGCCGCTTCATCCAGGTGGAAGGGTTGCGGATCGAACTCCGCGGCGAACGCTTTGATGGCGTCCGCGGCCATTTGATACGCCCCGGACGTGAAGCGCTGCCCTACGTGAAGATCGTCCAGGTATAATGGCCCACGTGCCTCGGTTGCCTGATCCATTCAACCAATCTATCGCGATTTCCGGCCGCGGACGGCTGGCGGTGATGCTGCTCATGGCGGGCTTCCTGGCGGGTGAGGCTGCGGCCGCGGACCCTTTTTATCTAGGCGCGTGGAAGATCGCATCGGCGGTGGTGGCGCCTTGGGCCGATCCTGCCCGGCCGGATCCGGCGGAGATGAAATCTCTCGTCGGCAAGAGCGTGAGGATCGGGTCGAAGGCGATTGCCGGCCCCGGGGTGCTGGCCTGCCAAGGCCCAAACTACCGGGTGAAGGATTTTCCCGCCGACTGGTTGTTTCAAGGGGCGTTCGGCGAGATGCACGATCGGAACAAGTCGGCCGATCCCGTCAAAATCGCGGCCAGCCTCGGGTTCCATGGATCTTCGTGGAAGACGCTGGAAACCGGCTGCGCCAACGAACTCGATTTCCATTTCGTCGACCCCACCACTGCTGAGTTCGGATTGAACGATTTCGTTTATACGCTCAAGAAGCAGTAGGCCTGGACACCATGGGGCGGGCTATTCAGCCTGGCTATTCAGCCCGCGGACCGGCTGTCAGCGGGTCCAGCCGCCTCAAAAGGCGGCTGCGGCCAAGATTGGCCGCCCTCCAATTTATCGTTACGATCCTCTTGCAGCAGTTCGTCGAGGGTGGGGCGGCTTAGCCCTGCTTTGCGCGACAGATCGGTCTGGCTGAGTTTGAGCTTTTTGCGGCGCTCGGCGATCTGGCTGCCGATGGAGATCAGGTCGAGCATATGCCTAGTATATTAGGCATGCACGGGGTGCAACGATCTGCCTAATATATTAGGCGCTGGCGGCTTATCCGGACTGGCTTTCGGCCCTGTTCGTCCTCAATCAGCCGGATGATATATAATCTTTGACCAGTATGTACGACATATTTATCTCGTACACGAGTGCGGACCGTCCTTTCGCCGAACTGGTGGAACGGGATCTGAAGCGGCGCTCGTACAGCGTTTTCCTGGACCGCAACGCTCTGCGCGCGGGCGCAGGGTGGGACGTGCAACTGCGCGGCGCCGTGCGCAATTCCAAACACCTGATAGTGGTCTGGTCGGATCGCAACGCCGCGGGGTCTCAGTGGGTGACGGATGAGATGGCCACATTTGCCGCGCGTCAGCTTGAACCTGAACTGCCCGCCGGCACGGCCGGCAAGATGATCCAGGTTTGCCTGGAGGGGTACAACAAACCCCACAGTAACTTGCAGGCGATTACGGATCTGGCGGATGCCAAAGTCTACCCTCCGGGCGTGAGCGCCGGGGACGCGGTCGCGAATCTTGATGGGTCGGAGCTTTGGAATCGGGTCCTGCGCAAACTGGATAACGTACTCGAGGTGGATCGGGACTGGACGGTGGTGAGCTACGTGCTATTGGCCGCCAGGCGCGCGGAGATCGAAGCCGTTCCCCCAGCCAGCAAGCCGTGGACGTTCGCCGACGCGTTTGCGGACGTGGTACGAAAGTTCGGGCTCACCCTCCCCGCCCTGCCGCCACGCTACGGCGCCGCACGCTCGGATTGGCGGCCGCTCGATGGAAAGCGCGAAATCGAGATGCTGCTGGATGAGCTTCGCGTGGAGGCGATCGATTCCCGCAAGGTGCCCCCTTTCCGCTGGAAAGAGATCGGCGCCGATCTATGGTCCGCAGACTTCAATACAGCCCAAAGCGCCGCCGAGGAAATCATTTTACTTGAGGAGCCGTGCCTCATCCTGGTGGATCCACTCTCGCTGTATAGCCAAAGCGTGCGCGAGGTGGCGGCCCGCCTGCTGAGGCAGGCGGTCGCAAACCAATTGGTGGCTTGTGCCGTGTTGCCGCCGTTCGTCTCCAGCGAGATCAGCGCTTTGCGCGATTTTCTGATGAAGGCGGCCACTGAGGAACTGCACAGAATCGTCTACGTGAGCCCGCAGTTGCCGTTCCCCAACTGCAACATGATGACCACCGATCCGTTCGATTTGAAACGCCTGATCGGGCAGGCGCTGGCGCTGTCCGGTAAGCCGGCGTTGAAGGCCGCGGCGTTGCGCACGAAATGATCTATTCCTTCTACTCTTATAAGGGCGGCGTGGGGCGGTCGATGGCCCTGGCCAATATCGCCGAATGGCTCTACATGAAGGGCGCGCGGGTGGTGTTGGTGGATTGGGACCTGGAAGCCCCGGGCATTGAGAGCTTTTTTTATAAAGCGGAGACGGAACTGCGCGAGGTGCGCGAGCACACGGGCCTGATCGATTTGTTCCGCGAGTACAAGCAGGCGTTCATCCGCTCCGAACGGCTGGAACCGGACCTCGACGCGGAGGCCCGGTTTGCGAAAGTCATCTCCAAGGTTGGTCCGCTCGAAGCGCGACTGTACAACCTGCATCCCTCGGCCACCGGCGCCGGATTGTGGTTACTGACGGCCGGGGCGCGCGGCGACGACCAGTTTTCACGATACGCCGACGAGGTCCAGGGTTTCGATTGGAGCGAATTTTACGAGCGGTTCGACGGCGCACGATTTTTCGACTGGATGCGCCGCCAGTTGGATACTTACGACGCAGCCTTTATCGATAGCCGCACGGGCGTCACGGAGATGGGCGGCGTCTGCACGCGCGAGCTGGCCGACGTGGTGGTCTCGTTCTGCGCGCCCAACCTGCAAAACCTCGCCGGAGTGGTGATGATGGCCAAATCGTTTACCCGGCCCGAGATTCGGCAAGCGCGCAACGGCAAACCGGAAGTGATTGTCATTCCGGCGCGCATCGACACCAACGAGCTCGAGGACCGCAACCGTTTCGAATTAGAGTTTCGCACTGCCATCCACGACGAGAAGCTGCTGCCCGAGGTATTTCTGGATCTCGACCGGCATTCCTGGGATCTGCGCATCCCCTACATCCCCAAATTCGCGTACCGGGAAGCTTTGACTTTCGGATCCGACGGCAGCAAGGCACGCATCCAGAAGGCCAGCGAACTGGAGGAGGTGTACCAGAGAATTGCCGCTTACCTGGCGTTCATGGCACCCCAGTCGAGCTTATTGCGCCAGTCGATCGGGCCCGAGATCGAGAAATTCGTGGGCCGAATGTCGCCCCTGGTGGTGGTGGCGGCCATGGCTCCGGAGGACGAACCCTTCGCCACGCAACTGGTGGCGCTGCTTGGGGGACAGGGCGTTTCGGTCTGGCAGACGCTCGGCATCAAGGGCGAAACGCTCTCCTGGAGCCGCATTGAGCCGGCCATTAAGGATGCCGGCTCGATAGTCCTGGTGATGAGTCCCGAGGCGCGGAGCAATCCGCTGACATTGCGCCTATGGCGCTACGCGCGCCAGAACGGCGTGCGCGTGCTGCTCACCCGGCGCATCGATTACGATACGAATGGCTTGCCCCAGGCGATGCGGGCGGCTTCGCCTTTCGAAATTCCGGGCGAGCTGGAAAGTCTGGCCGCACGGCTGAAAGCGCCCGCGCTGACCATCAAGCGTCCCTTTACGGCGCCTGAACTGCCGGACGACTTCGTGCCGCGGACAGCCGACGAGACGGCGCTCAAGGCTGCGCTCCTATCTAACAGGGCGGTCACGCTGTACGGACCTACCGGGTTCGGAAAGACCACGCTGGCCGCCGCCGTATGCCGTTCCGACGAGATGCGGGATGCGTTTGACGATGGGGTCCTTTGGTTGGATGCGTCCCCGGCTTCGTCCACGACCCGGGCTCCGGATTTAGCCGCCATCGTCGCATCCCTGATGCAGGCGCTCGACCGGCCCGCCGCTTACGCGAACCTCGACGAGGGGCTGGCGCAGGTCCGCCAGATCGTTGGCGAGCGGGATTGCCTGCTGGTATTCGACAGGATTCAGGATCCAGGCTTTGTCGGGTTTTCCTTTGGGGATTGGAAATGTACCAAGCTGCTGATTGTGAGCGGTCCCCGGAACCTGTACGAATTCCCGCCCACTTTGGTTACGCTCGACCAGGTAACGGTGGAGGAGGGGATGGCGCTTCTGGGGGGCTCCGAGGATGTGTTCCGCCGGCTGGCCACGTTACTCGGCCGCTGGATGCCGGCGCTGAAGGCAGTGCGCGCAGTGCTGCACCGGCCGGAGTTGTTTCGGGACGTGCCAGCGGCGCAGTCCGCGGAAATGCTCGCGAATATCCTGGAGGGCGATGGCCTGCGCGCCTTCGACCGGGCCTTTGGGACGGACCTGAGGGGAATCGTGGCCCGACGGCTGGGCGACCAGGCAACCGATCGGGCATCGTTCGCGAACCTGCTGGCCCTGGGTGTCTTGCCTCCCGGCACGCCCGTCCCGATTTCCGAGCTGATAAAGCTGCGCCATGGCGCAAACATCTCCGCCGATTTGGAGGCCTGGAATGCGCTCCACCTGGTTGGGTACAATCCAACCCTCCAGACCGTGGAGACCAATCCCCTGGTGCACGCGTTCCTGGCCGATGAACTCGCTGAGCTGCCCGCGGCGATCAAGGCGCTGCAGCGCCAGACTGAAGCGCAACCCGGCGGACCTCTCGATCGACTATCGCGTTGGCGGTTCGTCGAGAAAGTTGGGGTGCTGGAGGGCATTGGGCACACCGCCTATGTGCGCACCCTGGATTTCACGCCCGATGGAACCGCCTTAATATCGGCATCGGATAACGGCAACATCGTGGTCTCCCGCGGCGCCGGGTTTGCCGAATCGCGGGTGCTGGCCGTGAATTCCATGCCCGTGAATGCGCTGGCACTGGCCGGCGGCGGCAGGCAGGTGGCCGCGGCGTGCTCCGACCGCAGCCTGCGGGTCTACGACCTCGATTCCGGAAAGCTGGTGCGCACCATGACGGGGCATTCACATTGGGTAACCAGCGTGTGCCAGGGTGGTGAGAATTGCGTGTCGGGATCGGCCGACCGCACCCTGCGCGCCTGGAACGCGACTACATGCTACGCGGTGGTGCGGCCCGCGGCCGGCTGGATCACCGCGGTGGCGCTCGCCGCGAATGGCCGCGCGGCCTTTGGATCGAGCGACGGCTCGCTGGGTATCGTCGATCTCAAAACAGGCCGCCCCGTGCGCATGCTGGGGCGTCACAACGGGTGGGTGCGGGCACTCCGGGCCATTTCGGCCGACGAGGAAATGTATATCTCCGCTTCCGACGAGGGAATTGTGCAGGTGGATGCGCCGGGTAAGCTGGCGAGGTTGGGCGTGCCGGGTGTGACCTGCTGCGTGGCGCTCTCACCGACCCTGCTGGCGGCGGGATCGTCCTCCGGCGGCCTTACATTCTGGTTTTGGCCCGAGCCGGAGCTCCTGGATACTATCGACGCGGGCGCGCCGCTGCTCAGTTGCGCGGTATCGCCGGACGGACGGTTGATTGCGGCGGGCGACGCCGCCGGACGCATCCACCTGATCGCGCGAAAGAGGTTATAACCATGCCAGCCGACGAACGGCCGGAAATCCGGCAAGCACAAAACATCCTCCGCGGCGAAGAGGCCAGCCTCGACGTACTGCGGGCGTTGGTGAAGAGCCTCAAAAACATCCAGCAGTTCGGCTATGCCCGCCAGATCTGCGCCCGGGCGCGGGCCAAGCCGGAACTGAGCCACGATCCCAAGCTGCGCCTTTGGTTTGGCCAGCAGCACGCCCTGTGCACCTCCAAGGACAAAGATCTTACCGAGGACCGCCACTCCGCCGCAATCGATATTCTGGCCGAGGCGGATGACCTCAAGACCACCCAGGATCAGGAGAGCCTGGGCATCGCCGGCGGTATCCTGAAACGGCGCTGGGAAGCCTATGCGCAGATACAGGATCTGCAACTCTCGCTCTCTTACTATCTGCGGGGCTACGATGCCGGCGTCGCAAAGGACTACGGCTATACGGCCATCAACGCGGCTTATGTGCTGGATCTGATCGCGTGGCTGGAACGCCAGGATCAGGCGCGCACCGCCGCGGATGGCGGCATCATCGCGGAGCGCGCCGAACAGGCGCAGCGCATCCGCGAACACGTGGTCGCGGTGCTGCCGCCCCTGGCCGACGCGGATGCCGGGCTGTTGAAGCAGTGGTGGTTTCTGGTAACGGTCGCCGAGGCGTATTTCGGACTGCGGCGGTATGCGGAGGCGCTTGCCTGGCTGCAGCGGGCCGCCGGGATTGGCGATACCTCCGAATGGGAATTTGCGACCACGGCGCGGCAGTTCGCTTCGCTCGCGCGCACGCAAGTGTCACCGGGCGAGACACTGGAGAACTCCGCGGCCTGGGATACGGTGGCCAAATTCCTGGGCCCCCGCGCCGGCGGCGCGCGCTCCGCCTTCATCGGCAAGGTGGGGTTGGCGCTTTCCGGCGGCGGCTTCCGCGCATCGCTGTTTCATATCGGCCTGCTGGCGCGGCTGGCGGAACTGGATGCTCTGCGCAGCGTAGAATATCTTTCCTGCGTTTCCGGCGGATCCATCATCGGCGCTTACTACTATCTGGAAGTGCGGAACCTGCTGCAATCGAAAACCGACTCCGAGATCACGCGCGAGGACTATATCGAAATTGTGCAGCGCATCGAGCGGGAGTTTCTCTCGGGCGTACAGAGGAATTTACGCAATCGCACCGGACTTTCGCCGTTCATCTTCCTGCCGGGCCAATCGCGATCGGAGGCCATCGGGCGCCTCTACGAAACCGAACTGTACACACGCGTGGCCGATGGCGGCCAATACCAGAAGCGGTGGCTCAACGAGCTGTTCATCGAGCCCAAGGGTGAGACTTCCAACTTCGCCCCGAAATACGACAACTGGCGGCGGCAGGCCAAGGTGCCCATCCTGGTGCTGAATGCCAGCACCTTGAACACGGGCCATAACTGGCAATTCACGGCATCATGGATGGGCGAGCCACCGGCCGGCATCGATCGGGAAATCGACGGCAATTACCGGCTCCGCCGCATGTACTACAGGCAGGCGCCCAAAGAACATCAGGGCGTCCGCCTGGGCACGGCGGTGGCCGCCTCGGCCTGCGTTCCGGGCCTGTTCGATCCCATCCTGTTGAAGAACCTGTACCCCAGCCGTACCGTGAAACTGGTGGACGGCGGCGTGCACGACAACCAAGGCGTTTCCAGCCTGCTCGCCGAGGATTGCAATGTCCTGCTGGTAAGCGATGCTAGCGGCCAGATGGAAGCGGTGGACGATCCTTCCGGCGGCGCAGCCGGAGTGCTGGCGCGTTCCGAGAGTGTCATGGGCGCGCGCGCCCGGCAGGCGCAGTATCACGAACTGGACGCCCGCCGCCGGGGCGGCCTGCTGCAGGGCCTGCTCTTCATTCACCTGAAAAAGGATCTGGACGTGGATCCGGTGGATTGGGTGGGTTCGAGCGATCCCTACGACGCTTCGAGCGATTCCCGGCCCGCCAGCCGCCGCGGAGTTCTGACCTCGTACGGGATTCGCAAGGACGTCCAGCAGCGGCTCTCCGCCATCCGCACGGATCTGGATTCGTTCAATGAAGTTGAAGCGTACGCTCTGATGCTAAGCGCCTACCGGCAGGCGGAGTGGGAAATTCCGCGCGGCGTACCGACCCTTCCCAAATCCGCCGAGCGGCGCGCCAGTTGGCGATTTCTGGTGGTTGAGCCGCCGATGAAGACGCGCGAGGGGGGCATGGAAAATGCGTATGCACGGCTGATGCGGGTGCTCGAACTGGGGCATTCAGTCGGTGGGAAGGTGTGGAAGCTTTCCGCGGGCGTGCGCTGGTCGGCCGTTCTGTTGGGGCTGGCTGGGCTGGCCGCGGCGGTGTACGGCGCCTACCGCACGCCCGGCCATTTGGCTGAATGGGCCGGAGTGACGATTGCCGCCGCCGGCGTCGCCGTATTGGTACTTCTGCTATTCGTGCTCTTTGCGCGGATATGCCAATCGCTGTTTCACACGAAGAGTTCGATGGACCGATGGCTGGGCGGCGCTATTTTAGGCTGGGGGCTATTCTTTGCCGCGGCCATCTATCTGGCGTTCTTCGACGGGATTTACCTGAGATTCGGCGCTGTACCCGCACTCGGGCTGCAGTCACCGGAGTCCACGCCGCCGAGCCGGCAGCCAGCTTCTTAGCTTTAGCCAAGTTGGGCGGATTCCTACTCCTTCACGCCGAACGCGTACACATTCGAATCGAAGGTGGTCACGAACACCTTGCCGCCGGAAATCGAGATCCCGCTGAAGTGGGTCCAACCGGGCATGGTTTCGCCGCTCGAATACAGTTCCTTGCCGGTGGTCATGTCGAATGCATAAAGCACCGCGTGCCCGGTATGTTTGGCGATACGATCGGCGGAACTGTACAGGCCGCCTTCGGTCCCCTTGGACTGGCGCGCAAATTCGCCGTTCGAAATCGCGAAGACCAGGCCGCCCGCCACGATGGGTGGCTCCGGCAAGTTCATATCGCGCGAGATCCAGGCCGGGACGGCGTCGAATTTGCCGTCGCTCTCCGTGACGCGGAAGGCCATGATGCTGCCGTTCGGCGCATCGCCATTGGCCAGGGGGAACTTCACGCCGGCGGCGGCCGCGCCCAATGCCGGCGCGTAGAGCCAGCGGTTCTTGTCCGCATCCTCGGCGGTGGCGAATGCGCCCCAGAATCCGCGGCCGGCGAAATCGGCGTCCTCATTGGCCACCAGCGGACTGCGGTAGAGCGGCGTTTTGTGATCGGGACCGCCGATGTGCAGCGCGTCCAGCAGGTAGATCACGCCTTCCTTGCCGCCGGCCGCCACGACCTCGCGCCCGTTAATGGTGAAGACGGTGGGCGAGGTGGATCCCATGTCCAGATCCTTGCGCGTGAGGTAATTGTGATTGGCGGGCGTGAAGTAATCGACCAGGGCCAGATCCTTCGCCGAAAGCTGCACGACCGTGTCGGGGAACTGGCCGCGCGCGGCATCGTAGGAGCCATCGCCGGTCTGGGCGAACACCATGCCGTGCTCGCCGACGGCCACGCCAGCGCGTCCCCAGATGCCGGCGCCACCATTGGCGGACTGGAAGAACTTGCTGGGACGATCGGGCGCGCCGAGATCCATGGCGTGTACCCCCGACTTCGCGCCGCCGCAGCCCTGAGACGTGTTGGTGTACAGGACGTTGTTCACCAGGTTCAGGCTCCAGTTCTTGGAAAACGGAGGGACGAATTTTTGGGGCGCGACGCGGTCCTCGCCGTTGATGGCGTTGAGCGTGTGCAGCTTGCCGTCGCTCGAGATGACGAAAACGGTGGCGGCCAGGCCGTCCTTGCGAATCAGGGGCGTGTCGTTCAGCGCGTTGGGGCACAGCCAGAACGAGCCGTGCGGCTTGCCCTCCGCCTCGAAGGTTTTTTTCCAGATGAGTTTGCCGCTGTTGGCATTGAGGGCGAACAGGTTGTCGGAGGCGCCGCCCACGATCACGATTTCGGCCATGCCTTTGTCGGTGGTCACCCATTCGACGTTGACCGGCGCGGTGAGGGAATTCAACTCGCGGGGCAGGTTATCGAGGTGCGCCTTCCAAAGCAGCGACATGGATTTCGCATTGTCGCGGTTGATGTCGGTTTCCTGCGGGCTCCAGCCGGTGCGCTGCGGGTCGTGGCCGTAGGAGAGCCAGTTGGCGGCGATTAGCGGCGAGAGAAGGATTAGGGGGACGCTGAGGGTTAGGGTGACTTTTCGTTTCATAGGCTTTTAATTAGAAGGCGGCCTTAGAGGCCGCCGCAGGCTGAGAGCCTGCCCCACTATTTTCCAAGCTTTTGTTTCAGGTAGTCTTCGTATTCTTTTTTCAGCGCCGGGTCGCGCGGGCTGGGATAAATGTCGGTGGATTTATATTTCCCGGTCTTGAATTTCATCTGGGTCCATTCGTCGTGAATGTGCGTTACGTCGGCCTTGTCCACCACCTGCTTGACCATTTGCGGCGGGATGAAATATACGCCCTCGCTATCGCCGAAGACCACGTCGCCGGGCATCACGGTGGCGCTGCCGATACGGATGGGGACGTTGATGCCGGTCAGCATCACATTGCGGATGGGCGTGGGGTGCGCGCCGCGGCAGTACACCGACATGTCGATGGGCTGGATGCCTTCCAGATCGCGGATGGCGCCATCCACCACCAGGCCGGTTCCGGTGGTCGCGTAGATATAGGTAGCCAGATTGTCGCCGACGACGGTGCCTTCTTCGATTTTGCCGAACATATCCACCACCAGCACATCGCCCGGCTTCAGCAGGTCGAGGACCCGCTGGTTGCCGTTGTCGCGCAGCCCCTTGGCTTTGGCATCGGTTTCCATGATTTCGGCGATATCGGGACGCGCGGGCATGAACTGGGCGGTGACCGCGCGGCCCACCAGCTTGCGGTTGGGATGCAGGATGCGCCAATTTCCTTCATATTGGTTACGGAATCCGCCGCCGGGCAGGACGGCCCAGACTTCCTCGGCGGAGAGGCCCTTCACCTTTTCCAGAATGGCGTCGGGCACTTTCGGACGGCCATCGTCGAAGCGGTCGAATGGGTTGTGCGAGGTGTACTTCAGCATTTCGTCGTGCGAGAAGGTGAAAACCTGCGCGTGCGCCGGCCACAGGAACAGCGGCACGGCTAGGAGGGCGGCGAAGAACTTCATGGGTTGAAATGTAGCACGGCGCGGGGGATGCCGGATTTTTGCGGATTCCGCTTGACACGCCGGCTATTACGTCATACGATACTACGTGAGGCGATATAATGTCCGATCCCACAATTCTGGTATTGGCCAGCCTGGCCGATGGCGAAAAGCACGGCTACGCCATTATGGAGGACATCCGGGGCTTCGCGGGCGTGCGACTCGGCCCGGGCACGCTGTACGGAGCCATCACCCGGTTGGAGCAGAAGGGCTGGATTCGGCCGGTGGATTCCGACGACCGGCGCCGGCCGTATCGCCTGACAGGGGCGGGGCGGGAACACCTTGAAGAGCAACTGGCCAGCCTGAACCAGGTGGTGAAGACCGCCTTGCGAAGGCTGAAACACGCATGAGGCGAGTGATTCGATGGATGGCGCGCCTGTATCCGGCCGCCTGGCGCGAGCGATATGCCGCGGAGTTCGACGCGCTGATCGATGATATGCGGCCCCAATGGCATGATCTGTTCAATGTGCTGCTGGGAGCGCTCCGAATGCAGATGGGGACCCGGAATTATTTGAAAATCGCGGCGTTCGCGGGCCTTGCGGGCGCGCTGGTCGCGGGCGTGTGCGCCTTAACGATCGAGGACCGGTACATGTCAACCGCCGTCGTGCGATTCACTTTCGCGGGGCTGGCGGATGGCAATCGGCAAGGTACGCTGGACCGGCTCGCGCGGATGAAGCGGGAAGTTCTGAGCCGCAATAGCCTCGCGGAAATGATGGCACAACCGGCGCTTGATCTTTATGCGGAGGATCGCAAGCGAATGGCTCTGGAGGATGTCGTGGAAAATATGAGGAGGGGCTTGCGCATCAATCTGCTTGAAGGCGGCAACTGGCGCGCGACTACGTTCGAGACCTCATGCATGTATCCCGATAAGTTCAAGGCCCGGGCCGTGGTTCGCGAAGTGGTGGCGAAGTTTGTGGAACAGATCAATGAGACCGAGAGGTATCAGGCGCCTTCAGGTACAGTGACTCTACAACTTCTGGACCGCGCCAACCTGCCGAAACGGCCCATCTATCCCAATCGGTTGCTGATGATCGCTGTCGGCCTGGCTGGCGGCGTGGTGTTGGGGCTGTTGGCGGCAATGGTACGGCGAAGCTGGGGAGTATAATCACCGAGTGAGGGGAGATATCAATGTCTCTGGCCGGGGATCTTTGTTTACTGGGAGCACTGACGCTCTCCATCGCATCGGCGGATTCACTCACGGTTGTCAATCCGAATTTCGGTAATGTCGCGGTGCAGTGCAGTCCCGGATATGCGTATGAGTCGTACATGGGGGGGACGTGCGACACAATTGCGTCTTTCCCCCAGCAAGCCCTAAATGGCGGGGTTGGCGTCGGCTGGACGTTCGCCTCAAATCCGTCCGGCAGCGATGGGGACGGCGTGACGAATCCGGATACCCAGTTTAATCCGCCTTCGTTCAGCGGGCTGGCATTTGGCAGCGCCGCCTTCCTGCAGGGGACGACGGGACAGATCGGGCAGACAATTACCGGCTTCGTGCCCGGCGGAATATACACGCTGAGCTTTTAACTCGGGTCGCGTTATGCCTCGGCTGGAACCTATGACGGCAACCAGACGGTGCAGGTTATGGTTGGCGACCAAGCTATCGGCACCTGGGAGCTGGTCAGTTTTGCGCCATTCACCCTGGAGACGGCGAATTTCACTGTTGTCGATGGCGGATCCAACGTCTTGAAGTTCGAGGGCCTTGTGAGCGGCGATCACACTGGGTTCTTTTCGGGGGTCGGTATTGAAACCGCTAGCAGCCTGACCGTGAGCCCGTCCACAGGCGTGCCGGGAACTGGGGTCACCGCGTCGGCGAGCGGTTTTACTCCATTCGAAACGGTCGATTTGATTGCATACGCCAGCGCTCCGGCGACGATCGGCACGGCGACTGCAAATGCAAGCGGCATCGTGAGCCTGGAGGGCCACCTGCCACAGACGCCGTTTGGCGCGTGCGGGCTTCAGGCGGTAGGGCAGAGCAGCGGCACGGTTGCCTCCGGGATCTTATCGGTGCGGCCGTTTCTTGCTGTCAGTCCTAGCAGCGGAGCCGTTGGGGAGACTGTCACGGTAACCGGCTTTGGATTCGCGGCCAGCGAAGAGGTAGGATTGGCATGGCTGGATCCGCAGACTTCGGTGGGTAGTGCGACTGTCAACAAGAGTGGCTCGTTTTCCGCTCAGTTTTTGCCATCCCGTCCGGAGCGCCTGCCGGCACTGATGAGGTGGTGGCCAGAGGACAGCGGACCGGCGCAGTGGCCGCCGCGCAGGTTACGGTTGAGTGACAGGGAGGTCATCGGCAAATTCGACCGCGCGTTGCTAGTGTAGTGCATCCGCGGGCTGAATAGCCCGCCCCACGGTGTCCACATAATGTTCGTCCAGGTGAAAACGAATGGACACCGATCAGGATGCTTCTTCCAGCCGCTCCTGGCGCAACTTCGCTTCGAGGAGCGATGGGCTGTTACGGCGGAATTCATCCGCAAAAGTGCGTTCCGCCTGCATCTCCTGCTGGATCTCTTCGATGTGGTCGAAGTAATAGGCAAGCGCGGCGTGGACGCGGACGCGATGCCCCGCGATGCAAGCTTTGCCGCCGCAAACGCCTGGCACTTTGGCGATCCTAATTATGGGCCGTTCGTCAGCCTGGCATGCAAAGGCTGGCCGGCTAAAAGCCGGCTGCGGCCAAGATTGGCCGCCCTCCACGCTATCCTGAAATTTGCCCGAAGGCTCCTACCTTTATTGCGACGTCAGCCTGCCGGTGCCGCTCGACCAGCCGTTCACCTACGCGCTCCCGGAGACGCTGCGCCACCGCGTGAAGGCGGGCTGCCGCGTGCTGGTTCCGTTCGGCACCCGCCGCCTCACGGGCGTGGTGCTGCGCTGCCACGACGAGACGCCGGAAGTGGCCACGCGCGAAGCGCTGCGCCTGATTGACGCCGAGCCGGTGCTGGATGCGGAGCTGCTGGCGTTGGGCAAGTGGATCGCGGGCTACTATTGCGCGCCGCTGGGCGAAGTTCTGCGCGGCATGCTGCCGCTGGCATCCGACATCCGCCGCGGCAAAGTCTATTCGCTCACCGACTCGGGCCGCGACGCCGCCCGCCAGCTTCTGTTCGACTCCGCGCCCGAAGACCCCGTGGTGCAGATCCTGCGCATGCTCGACCGGCGTCCGCTATCGGCCGCTTATCTGGAGCGCAAGCTGCCGCTGGCCGCCAACGCTCTACGGGCGCTGGAACGGAAGCGCTTCGTGATGGTGGAGCAGGTGGAGACCGAGCGCGATCCGATGCGCGCGCCTTCGGGGCGCTTGCGCGTGGAGGCCACCGGCGCGGCGCCGGCCGGCAAGCTGGGCAAGCCGGAGCGCGAACTGCTGGCCTTCCTGGAACTGCATCCCGGCTCGCACAATCTCAAGGATTTGGAAGCCATGGTGCGCGACGCCAGTCCGGCGGCACGTGCGTTGGCGCGCAGGAAACTGGTGACGCTGCGCACCGAACCGTTGGCGATCCACGCCGGACCGGTGCGCGCGCCGCACACGCTCAACCCCGCACAAGCCGCGGCTTTCGAACAGATCGGCGCGGCCATTCAAGCGCACGAATTCCGCACATTCCTGCTGCACGGCGTGACCGGCTCGGGCAAAACCGAGGTTTACCTGAACGCCATCGACGCCGCGCTGGCATGCGGTCGCAGCGCGCTGCTGCTGGTTCCGGAGATCGCCCTGACGCCGGCCGTCGCGGGGCAGTTCTTCAGCCGCTTCGGCGATCGCGTGGCCATCCTGCACAGCGCCTTCAGCGATTCGGAGCGCTCCGATCAGTGGCGGCGGATTCGCTCTGGCGCGGCGGCGGTGGTGGTGGGCACGCGCTCGGGGGTCTTCGCGCCGATGCGCAATCTGGGCCTGATCGTGGTGGATGAGGAGCACGACCAGAGCTATAAACAGGAAGAAACGCCGCGCTACAACGGACGCGACGTGGCGATCGTGCGCGCGCAGGCGGCCGGCGCGTGCGTGGTGCTGGGCTCGGCGACGCCCAGCCTGGAGAGCCGGTATAACGCCGAGCGCGGCAAGTACACGCTGCTGGAACTGCCGGGGCGCGTGGAGGAGCGGCCCATGCCCACGGGTGGAGCTGATCGACATGCGCACCGAGTTTCTGGAGACGCGCAAGCAGGCCACTTTCTCGCGGCGCTTGCTGGACGCCGTGGGGCACCGCGTGGAGAACGGCGAGCAGACCATCGTGCTGCTGAACCGCCGCGGATTTTCGAGCTTCGTGGCCTGCCGCTCGTGCGGCGAGCGGGTGCAGTGCATGAATTGCTCGGTGACCCTCACCTTTCACCGCCGCGACCGGCGCCTGCTGTGCCACTACTGCAATTACGCGGAGCGCGTGCCCACACACTGCCCCAAGTGCCAGAGCGAGCACATCTACTTTCTGGGCGTCGGCTCGGAGAAGGTGGAAGAGGAGCTGCACCACGAGTTTCCCAAGGCGCGGATCGCGCGGCTGGACCGCGACACGGTCACCGGCAAGCGCCAGTACGAAGCCATCCTGCAAGGGTTTCGCGAGGCATCCTACGACATTCTGGTGGGCACGCAGATGATCGCCAAGGGCCACGATATTCCGAACGTCACGCTGGTGGGCGTGGTCTCGGCCGATGTGGGGCTGGGGCTGCCCGACTTCCGCGCCGCGGAGCGCACGTTCCAACTGCTCACGCAGGTGGCCGGACGCGCGGGGCGCGGCAGCCTGCCCGGCATCGTGCTGATCCAGACCATCAACCCGGATCACTACGCCATTCGCATGGCCGCCGCGCAGGATTATCAGACGTTTTACGAAAAGGAATTGCAGTTCCGGCGCATGATGCACTATCCGCCGTTCAGCGCCATGGCGAATATCCTGGTGCGGAGCGAGCAGCAGGAGCAGGCCATGCGGCTGAGCACGGAGCTGGGCCATTTTCTGACGCCTGCGCCGGAGAAGATCAAGATTCTGGGGCCGGCCGAAGCGCCGGTGCCACGGCTGAAGAACGAATACCGGTATCAGTTCCTGATCAAGGCGGCCAGCCGCACGGCGCTGAATGAATTGCTGCGGCGCGCGCAGACGTTTGCGCGGGAGAGCAAGTGGAGCGCGACGGCGCTGGTGATCGATGTGGACCCGTTGACGCTGCTGTGAGGCTGAGGGCTAGATGAAAAGATCGGTGGTGACCTTGAACATCGACGCGAGCTTTTTTGCCTGCTCCTTACTAATGGAACGCTTCCCGCTCAGGACCTCCGAGACGCGGCCGCGGGTGCCGAGCGCTGGGAGCAGGTCCCCCATCGTTTCCAGAAGTGCGGACTCTTCCGTGGACAAGCGGTCCTCGCCTTTGTCCATCAATTGTTCGACTGCAGCAGCCATGTGATCGTACTCTTCCTCGGTCTCGATGGCTTTGATCACAATGCGATTCGCGAGCCGGGCGTATTTCTTCGGGTCGACGGTCACTGTAGCGCTCATGATTTCGACGTTCCTTTTACATATTCCTTGTGCGTCATGATGCAGCGAGTGAACAGCACCTTGTCCATGGCGTTGCGGGCCTGCGGATGCTCCTCGCAGAAGATCCGAATCGCGTTGTGGCTGACGTGCATCCAGGGCCGACCTCATGGTCCCATAATGGGACTGTCATGTCGCGGCGGAGCGCACGTTTCAACTACTGACGCAGACGAACCCCTTTCCAGTCCCGAATATCCCTGGCCGGGCGGCCGCACGTACGCGGTACCTCAACCAACGAATGGATCGACGATACGCACGCCGGCGTTCACGAAATCGGCACGATTTCGCGTGGCAACCGCCAGACCGTGGGCGAGCGCCGTCGCCGCGATCAGGCTATCCTTGATTGGCATGGCTTTTCCGGTTGTGCGAAGACGCGCCAGTAGTTCCGCCCATTTCAGCCCGGTCTCCGCGTCCCAGGGAAGACAGTTGAGAACCCCGGCCCCCGCGTCGAACCAACGTTCCAGGGCGGCCCGCTTCCTTCCCTTGGGGAGGATGAGAATCCCGAATCGGAGTTCGCCGAGAATGACGGGATCGACGGCGATATCCGGCTCATGTGCGCGAAGCCACGTCAGGACGCGCGGATCGGGCGTTGGTTTCGTCGGCTCGCTCAGAACATTGGCATCGACCAGGTACTTCACAGCGCATCCGTCGACTCAGAGTCGATGGGGACGAAGAAATCCTTCCGCGGACAGGCGAGCAGCCATGCAATGGCGCCCTCATTCGACGGAGCCGCACGCCGGACGAGGCGGTAGTCCCCCCGATCGACACGCTCGACGTCGAACTCCTGGCCCGGCTCGATACGGTCCATCCGCCGGAACTCCGCCGGTAGAACGATTTGGCCCTTGGAGGAAACAGTTGTCTTCATGCAGGTAAGATATCGTCTTACCTACGGCAATGTCAAGCACTACACCCAGGGAAGGCAATACGGCGTCAGGTTAAAATCGCTTAGTACCGATGACACTGACTCCCGGAACGCGGTTGGGGCCGTACGAGATCGTCGCGCCGGTCGGCGCGGGCGGCATGGGAGAGGTGTACAAGGCGCGCGACACGCGCCTGGATCGCACGGTCGCCATCAAGGTCTCGAACGATCCGTTCAGCGAACGCTTTCAGCGCGAGGCCCGCGCCATCGCGGCGCTGAACCATTCCAACATCTGCCAGCTTTACGACGTCGGGCCGAATTACCTGGTGATGGAATTTGTCGAGGGCGCGCCCGTCGCGCCCGTTGACAATGCGCGCAAGCTGCTGGATATGGCGATGCAGATCGCCGACGGCTTGACCGCCGCACATGCTGCCGGTATCGTGCATCGCGATCTCAAGCCGCACAACATCCTGGCGACGCGCGAGGGGCGCGTGAAGATTCTCGATTTCGGGCTGGCGAAAACGGCGGTCTCCACGCAGTCCGCCGCGGGCGCCACCCAGACTTTGGGAATCACCGACCCGGGCACGACCATCGGGACGATCGATTACATGTCGCCCGAGCAAGCGCGCGGCGATCCGAATCTCACTCCACAATCGGATCAGTTCTCTTTCGGACTCGTGCTGTACGAACTGGCATCCGGCAAGCGGGCATTCCATCGCGCCAGCGCGCCGGAGACGATGACGGCGATCATCCGGGAGGATGCGGACCCGCTCCCGGCCAGCGTGCCCGCGCCGCTGCGCTGGGTGATCGAACGGCTGCTGGCCAAAGACCCCACCGAGCGCTATGACTCGACGCGCGACCTCTATCGCGAGCTGAAACAGATCCGCGATCGGCTTTCGCAGAGCGCTGCCGTGGTCCAGGTGGCTGCGCCGGAGGCAAGGAATCGCAAGCTTGGGCAGCTTGTCGCGCTCGCCGTATTTGTGGCCATCGCCGCATCGATCGCCACCGCGTACATGGGTCTGGCGCCCGACGTGGATCTCTCCACCTACAAGTTCACGCCGCTCGCGCCGGGGGGCATCGACGAGCGCGAATCTGCATGGTCCCCCGATGGCAAAAGCATCGCTTACGAGGCCAGAGTCCACGGCATCTATCAGATCTTCACGCGCGGTGTCGGCTCGCCGGATGCCGCGCAGCTCACCAGCGCGAGCACGAGCGCCTCTGGCCCTTTCTGGTCGCCCGATGGCCAATTCATCTACTACTCTTCGGGCCACAACCTATGGTCTATTCCGGCCGCGGGCGGGACGGCCCGCCGGGTGCTCGAAAACGCCGAGGCGGCCTCCCTTCATCCGGACGGCAAGACCCTGGCATTTACGTGGGGTGGGAAGGTCTGGATCACGTCGCTCAATGGCGGCCAGCCGAAGGAATTCTGGCCGGGGCCGATCAGCAGGTTTCAGCAACTTAACGTTCCGCGATTTGCCCCCGACGGCTCGGCCTTGGCCGCTTTCGCAAACGGCCTTTGGATATTGCCCTATCCTACGGGCAAACCTCGAAAGCTACCAACCACAAACCCGCAGTTCCGTGGCGCGGCATGGTTTCCGGATAGCCGCACTCTCCTCGTCGCCGAGGCCGGGACCTTTGAGGAGGGCGCGCTCATCCGGGTCGGCGTGCGCGATGGCAGGCGCCGTACTATCTACTCCGGCCCATCCAACCTGTGGTTGCCGTCGGTGTCGCCGGACGGGCGGCGGATCGCCTTCTCTTCGGGCAGCGCCGAATGGGATGTGGTAGAAGTCGGCTTTTCCGGTGGAACCGTGCACACTATGGTCGAGGGTGTGGGAACCAACTGGTATCCGGACTGGGCGCCCTCGGGCACGCACTTCCTGTTCACCGCGAACAGCGTCGCGGGGCTGGCGATCGTGGACCGGGACGCGTCCGGCTCCGGGTTTACGCGGCGGCTGATGGAATCCGGCGATACGGCCCGCTGGTCGCCGGATGGTGCGCGTTTTGTCTATGTGGATAGGGCCTCGCCGGACAAACTGATGCTGGTGAACGTTTCCGGCGGCCGCTCCGTGGTGCTCGACCAGGTGGCCTCGGTTTGGGGGGAGGCATGGTCGCCCGACGGGCAATGGATCTGCTACCTCCGCCGGGAGGGAGTTGCGACGAAGCTGGCAAAAATCCGCGCGACCCCGGGCGCCGCCCCGGTGATCCTGGCCGATGCCGAGATTTGGAGTCGCTTGTTGCCGCAATGGTCGCCGCTGGGCGACTGGATTCTCTACCCGGCAGCCGGCGGGCTCGACTTGATTTCGCCGGACGGCAAATCGCAGCGGAAGCTCACCACGCGGCAGTTGCTGGCCTGCAACTTCTCCAGGGATGGGAGCCAGGTTTATGGTATCTTCCACAACACGACGGGCGAGGGCGCCGAGTGGCAGCTTTATGCGGTGAATGTGAAGGCGGGGACGGAAAAGCTTCTCACGCCCGTCGATTTTCCACCGGCAACGGGCATGCTGGCCGGCTTCAGTATCCATCCGGACGGCAAGCGGGCGCTCACATCCATCTCCAAAGTGTCGGATCAGATCTGGATGCTGGAAGGGTTCGAACGGCGCCAGAACTGGTTTGCGCGGCTGGTGGGCCGGCCATGACGTTAACTCCCGGAGCCCGGTTGGGGCCATACGAGATCGTCGCGGCGGCGGGGCCGATTGACAATCGGCCGCAGGTCTGGCAACCTGCCCCACATGCGCTCGTTTTTGTTTTTGGTCATGATGCTTTGGGCGGTCGCGGCCCGGAGCGAGGATAAGATCCCGGTCCTGATTGTGGACGGGATGAACAACCACGACTGGCAGACCGCTACCCGGGAGCTGAAGGCCCTGCTGCTCGAGACCGGGAAGTTCACGGTGGATGTCTCGACGGCGGCGGGGGACTTGAGCGCCTGGAATCCGGACTTCGCGCGGTATCGGGCGGTGGTCAACAACTTCAATGGCGGACACACCCACGAAGGGACGCGCTGGCCGCGGCGGGTGGAGCAGTCGCTCGAAGAATATGTCAAAGGCGGCGGCGGCCTGGTGGCGTTCCACGCCGCGAACAATGCGTTTCTGGAATGGCGCGCGTATAACGAGATGATCGGGCTGGGGTGGCGCGACAAGAACTTCGGTCCCGGGCTGAGGGTCACCGATGACGGCAAGGTGGTGACGGTTCCGCAGGGAACGGGTCTCGATCCGGGGCATGGGCCGCGGCATGACTTCGAGGTGCATGTGCTCGACACCACGCATCCGATCACGCGCGGATTGCCACGCACCTGGATGCAACCCTCCGAGCAACTCACGCACGGCCAGCACGGGCCGGCCGAGGGATTGACTATCCTGACTTACGCTCACTCGGAGATCTCGCATCAGAACGAGCCGATGGACTGGGTGCGCGATTACGGCAAAGGCCGGGTGTACACGACCATGCTGGGGCACACGTGGAAAGACGAACCCAACCCGAACCTGGCATGCCCGGAATTCCGCAAGCTTTTCGCGCAGGGCGTGGAATGGGCCGCGGGCGGACTGCCCAACGATGCGGAGCGCATGGAGTGGTTCCGGCGCGATAAGTTCGGCATGTTCATTCACTGGGGTCCGTATTCGCTGCTGGCCGGAGAATGGAAAGGCCACCGCGTGCCGGTCGGGACAGAGGCGGAATGGATCATGCAGCGGTTCAATATTCCGGTGAAGGAATATCGGGAGATGGCGCGCGGACTGAACCCGGTCCACTTCAACGCCACGGAATGGGTGGCGCTGGCCAAGGCCGCCGGGATGAAATACCTGGTGATCACGGCGAAGCATCACGATGGATTCGCCATGTACCATTCGCGCGTGAGCCAGTACAACATCGTGGACTGGGCCGGATTCGGGCGCGACCCGTTGAAGGAGCTGTCTGAAGCGTGCGCCGCCGCGGGCATTCGATTCTGCGTGTATTACTCGCATCGGGAAGATTGGGAAGATCCGGATGGTTATGGCAACAACTGGGACTACGACCGCTCCAAAAAAAACTTCGCCAGCTATCTGGAGCGCAAGTCGAAACCGCAGTTGCGCGAGCTATTGACTAACTATGGCCCGTTGGGGCTGGTGTGGTTCGACCGCGGCATGGATACGGCCGAGCATGCTCTCGAGTTTGTGAACCTGGTGCGGACATTGCAACCGCAGTGCCTGATTAACGGGCGCGTGGGCAGCTACGGCGAGGAACTGCTGGGCGATTACCAGGACTTGAACGACAACGGCATGCCCACGGGCGGACTCGAAGAGTATTGGGAAACGCCGCAGACGTTGAACACTACATGGGGCTACAGCCAGTTCGACCAGCAATGGAAATCGCCGGGCAATGTGATTCAGCGGCTGGTCGAAATTGTGAGCAAGGGCGGAAATTATCTGCTGAACATTGGCCCCATGGGCGATGGCACGGTGCCCGCGCCGAGCGTGAAGACGCTCGAAAAAGTGGGCGCGTGGATGCGGCAAAACGGGGAAAGCATCTACGGGACATCGGCTTGTCCGCTGCCGGAAGCGCCTTGGGGACGATGCACCGTCAAGGGCGGCAGGGTTTACCTGCACGTGTTCAGTTGGCCGGGCGACGCGGTGCTGCGCCTATCGGGCTTCCATGCGGAGGTCAGCGGCGCGTATCTGCTGGCCGAGCCGTCGCGGAAACTGGCGGTGGCGCGAGAGCACGATGGGCTCGCGGTGTCGCTGCCGGCGCGCAGCCCAGATGAGATCGACACGGTGGTGGTGCTGGAATTGGGCGGCGCGCTGCGGGCCGATCCGCCGATCGTTACGCAAGGCAGCGATTCGCCGTTCGAGTTGGATTACTTGACGGCGGTGACGGCGGGCCGCGCGGTGAAACGATTCAACCGCGCCGGGAAATTTCATATTTCGAAATGGACCGGGCCGCAGGATTCGGTGACATGGCGGCTATTGGTGAGCCAGGCGGGGCGATATAAGGTGACGATCCGGTATTCCGCCCGGAGCGAGTGGGCGAACCGGAAGTATGTCGTCGAGATTGGTGGGCAAACTGTCACTGGGGTGGTCGGCGCGACTGGCGAGGGATATCAGTATAAGACTTTCGATTTAGGCTCTGTCGAGATTGGCAAAGCGGGCGAATATACGGTGAGCATCCGGCCGGCGGAGGACTCGGTTCGATATTTGATGTACTTTCAGTCGCTGTTGTTGGAGCCGGTGGGAGTGCAGGATATCGAGTGACTCGGCTGGCTGTGCACGTCAGTGATGCGGGCTATAGGGCGAGCAGGGTGCTTGAGAATGTGATGGGAGCCGGTTCACGGGACCGCGACTTCGATCTCTTCGGTGGCCGGCTCTTCGCGCAGCTTAGGGTCCTCGGGAGTAGGCAGGCCGTCCATGGCAAGGCTCTCCAGGTACCCTCGGATGGCGTCCTTCACCATCACCCGTGCTTCCTCCAGGGTGTCGCCCTCGGTCACCGAGCCGGGGAGAGCCGGGCAGGTGGCAACAAAACCGCCTTCTTCGGCGGGTTCAAACAGAACGGTATAACGGCATTCAGTCATTGGGCTGCCTGCTTTGATTATAGATTGGCTTGGGCATGGAGAAAAGAGTCGGTAGCACTGTGGTAATCAGTTTGACAGCGTGCCGAAGGCTCACAGGGCGCCACCGCGAGAATGGCTGATTCGACAGCCGTTCCGGCAATGGGGCTGAGAATGCTATCAGGAGAATGAGCGTGAAACACTTCATCCCCGTCGTCGCGTGGATTCTTATGGCGGGCAGTGCTCGCCCGCAAATCCCCGGTGATCTGGCTGCGTTGTATCGCTATGACCGCGCTGCGCCGCTTAACATCGAGCAGAAAGAGCTGGCTTCCAGGGAGGGCTATCGACTCTATTCGATCAGTTACGCTCTTCCAAACGGCGCGCACATGCCGGGATATCTGGTTGCTCCGAGTGGGCCGGGCCGCAAGCCTGCGATTGTTTGGATGCACTCCGGGGGCGCGATCAGGTTCCTGGGTAACGCCGTTCTGATGGCGCGGGCCGGGGCTGTTTCTCTCCTGGTTGGAGAGGCGGAAGGACTACCCGGCGGCACCGCGGAACAAGCCAGAGATCAGTTGATCGCGGATGTGATTGGCCTGCGCCGGGCAGCCGACGTGCTGGAAGCCCGAGCGGACGTCGACCCATTGCGGCTGGCCATGGCCGGCCACAGCTCCGGCGCAATGATGGGCGCAGTTGCCGTAAGCATCGACGATCGATTTCGGGCCGCGGTCTTTGAAGTCGGGTTGCTGGGGATGAGTATCCACATCGCAACGAGCCCCGGACCTTGGGCCGTCGGCGTGCGAAAGGAGCTCGGCGATAAGCTGCCCCACTTTCTGGAGGTAATTTCGGTAGTCGATGCGAAGAACTATATCGGCCAGGCCCCGGCGATCCCCAAACTGTTCCAGTCTGCTTTGCAAGATCCGGGAGTGCCCATTAAGGATGCGGAGGATTTCTTCAAGGCCGCCACTGGGCCGAAGGAACTGAAGTGGTACGAATCGGGCCACGACATCGATGATATTGCTGCCTTGGCGGATCGCGCCCGCTTCCTCGCCCGGACGCTTCATTTGGGAAACATCGAGCCGCTGCTGCAAGGGAAGAAAGGCCGGTGACACGTATCAGCGGCTGAGCTTCAGCACCCAGGCCGGCTGCCCGAGCAAATCTTCGGGCAACTCGGGCAGATCGACCGTTACCGCGCCCGCGCTGGATTTGGAGCGCAGCGGAGTAGCGGCTCCGAGCAACGTCACGCGCGACGGCTTGGCGCCTTCGTATCCCTTCACGGTGAACTGGCGACCCGGCCAGCGCGGCAGGATCGCGTACAGATCGCCGCCTTTGGAGGTGAAGAACGCCTCGATGGAAGCCTTGCCGCCTTCGGGTTTGCCGGATAATTTCGCCACATCGTAGTTGGTGTTGAACTCCGCGTTGTAGTCGATCTTGGGGACCTCGCCCGCGCTCCACTGGCGCGTGGCCTTCCACGGCCTGGTGCCGTAGATGGCCTCGCCGTTCACCTTCAGCCAGGCGCCGATCTGGAGCAGGCGCTCCTCCATGATTACCGGAATGGTGCCGTCCGCCGCGGGACCGATGTCCAGCAGCAGATTGCCGCCGCGGCTCACGATGTCGGTCAGCAGAATGACTAGCTCGCGGCCGGTGTGATAATCCTCCAGGCGTTCGGCGCGATTATAGCCGTACGAAAAGCCCATCCCGCGGCTCTCTTCCCAAGGGTGATCCATGCCGCTCATGCCGGGCGTGTATTCGGTGGTCCAGTAGCCGCCGTGCTTGTGGCGGGTGTCTTTGCCCCAGCGGTCGTCCACCACTACCTCGTCTTTGACGGGCGACTCGTTGTACAGCCACGCGAGCAGTTCGGGGCTGCGCCAATCGCTCGAATTCATCTCCCATTCGCCGTCGCTGAAGATGATGGACGGCTTGTAGCGCGTGACCACATCCTTAAACTGCGGCATCATGTGCTCGGCGACGTAGCGGGGTTTGTCGGAAAGATAGAGCGGGTTGTACCACTCGTAGAGCGAATAATAAATGCCCATGCGCAGGCCTTTGGCGCGCACGGCGGTGGTGAGGTCGCCGAGCAGGTCGCGGTGCGGGCCGATCTCCACGGCGTTCCACGGGCGCCCCCAGGTGCGGGAGGCTTCCTTACTGGGCCAGAGCGCAAAACCTTCGTGGTGCTTGGAGGTGAGGGCGACATATTTCGCGCCGGAGCGCAGGAATACGTCAGCCCAATGATCGGGATCGAACAATTCGGCGCGGAAGTGCGGCGCGAAGTCGCGGTAATCGTAATCCGCGCCGAACATGCGCTGGTGATAAGCCCATGATCCGGCGTCCACCGGATCGGCGCCGGGCTTCCGTCCTTCGGTGATGGCGTGCCAATACCATTCGGCGTAGGCCAGCTTGCCGGGAAGCACCGGCGCGTAGGACGGCACCGAATAGACGCCCCAGTGGATGAAGATCCCGAACTTGGCGCCGGTGAACCAGGCGGGCGTGGCGCGCTGGTCGAGCGATTGCCAGTTGGGCTGATAATTCTGCGCGCCGGCGAGGGCGGCAGAGAGAAGCGAGAGCGATAACAGCCTTGTGAAGCGCACGAAACGTACCGTATCCGATTCGCGGTGGTTTGTCAATTCATGGCTGCATTCATGGTTGTGCGGACTCGGATATAATCAAGCGGATCGAGCCAGTTCCATGGAGGAAAGATGACTGTACGGACCGCGTTGCGGTATCTCTTAGCCTGCGCCGTGTGCGTGCCGATTGCGGCGCAATACAACCAGCCGCCGAAAAACATTCTGGATGTCATGCGCGCGCCCGCGCCGCCTTCTCCGGTGGTGAGCCCTACGCACGACACGATTGGGCTGGTCTCGTGGCAGCAGTACCCGTCGATTTCGCGAGTGGCGACGCCTTTCCTGCGCCTGGCCGGCGTGCGCGTGGAGCCCAAGAATCACAGCAAGCACGACACCCCCGGCGGGTACGGCATCACGCCCTGCGCCACCAAATTCGACCTGGTGCGCATCGCCGGTGGGGCCGAGACGCATGTCGCGGTGCCCGCGGGAGCCTGCCCCGGCGACCCGGTCTGGGCCGCGGACGGAAAGCGATTTGCGTTCGTCAATATCGCTGCCGAGTCGGTCGAGCTCTGGATCGGGAATGCAAAAACGGGGGAAGCGCATGGCGTGCCCGGAGTGCGGCTCAACCCCATGTTCGGCGACGAACTGGGCTGGATGCCCGACCAGAAGACGCTCCTGGTGAAGCTGGTGCCCAAGGGCATGGGAGCGCCGCCCGCGGAGCCAACCATGCCGATGGGCCCGAGCATCCAGGAGACCGAAGGGGAAAAAGGACAGAGCAGCACCTACGAAAACCGCGATACGCTGGGCAACAAGCACGACGAGGATCTCTTCGATTACTTTGCGGCGTCGCAACTCGCTTTGATCGATGCGGCGACAGGGGCGATCACGCCGATTGGAAAGCCGGGAAATTACGATTCGGTCGATCCCGCGCCGGATGGCCAGCACATCCTGGTCACGGCCATCCACAAGCCTTACTCGTATGTGACCACGTACGATCGCTTTCCGAATGAAGTCGAAGTCTGGGATGTATCCCAACGCACGCACGTGGCGGCCCATACCATCGCGTCGCTTCCGCTGGCGGATCGCGTTCCCATCCATGGCGTTCCGACAGGCCCGCGCGATTTCTCCTGGCGCGCCACCGATCCGGCGACGCTGGTGTGGGCGGAAGCGTTGGATGGCGGCGATTGGAATGTGAACGTTCCGGCGCGCGACAAGATCATGCTGGCGAAGGCGCCCTTCAAAGCGGCCGCCGTCGAAATCACGCGCACCGAGCAGCGTTATGCCGGCTTGAATTGGAGCGAGAGAGCGAACGTCGCGCTTTTGACCGAGTACGATAACAACCGGCACTGGAGACGTACTTTCGCGATCGACGCCGACGAGCCGCAATCGAAACCTCGCCTGATTTGGGATCTCTCGACCGACGAAAGCTACAAGAATCCGGGCTCTCCCGTGAGGCGCGAGCTCGCCAACGGATCCTGGGTCATTCGCCAGGACGGCGATTCCATTTACCTGCAGGGAAGGGGCGCGTCGCCCGACGGAGACCGGCCTTTCCTCGACCGGCTCAATCTGACTACGCTAAAATCCGAACGCCTGTTTCGCAGCGATAAGACTGCCTACGAGCGATTTCTCTCGTTTACCGGGCCGGACGCGCGGACGTTCGTTACCTGGCATCAATCGCCGGCCGACCCTCCCAACGCGTTCGCGCGAACTTTGGGAAACTCCGTCGATGCGGCGGCTGGGGAAGCGCGCTTTACTTCCGCCAGGGTCGCGGTGACGCACATTCCCGATCCCACGCCGGCGGTGCGTGCGATTCAGAAGCGGCTGGTCAAGTACAAGCGCGCCGACGGGCTGGACTTGTCGTTCACGCTCTATACGCCGCCCGGCTACCAGCAGGGCACGCGCGTTCCGACGATTCTCTACGCCTATCCTCTCGACTACGCGGATGCTTCGACGGCCGGGCAAGTGACAGGCTCGCAGCAAACCTTCACGCAGCTCTATGAATACAGACTGTTGCTGCTGGGAGGGTACGCGATTATCGACGACGCTTCGTTCCCTATCATCGGCGATCCGAAGAAAGCGTACGATACTTATCTGGACCAGCTCGTCGCCGACGCGAAGGCCGCGGTCGACGAAGCGGTGCGGCAGGGCGTGGCCGATCCCAACCGCATCGGAGTGACGGGGCATAGCCACGGCGCTTTGATGACGGCCAACCTGGTGGCGCACTCCGATTTGTTCCGGGCCGGTGTGGCGACCAGCGGCTCCTACAACAAGACGCTCACGCCATTCGGTTTCCAGAACGAACGGCGATCGGTTTGGGAGGCGCCGGATGTCTATCTGAAGGTCTCGCCCTTTTTCTCCGCGAACAAACTGAAGACGCCGCTTCTGATCATGCACGGCGCGGAAGACGCCAATCCTGGCACCACGCCACTGCAATCCAGCAAGCTGTACGAGGCAATCCGAGGCAACGGCGGCACCGCCCGCCTGGTGCTGCTGCCGCACGAGCCGCACTGGTATACGGCCATGGAATCGAACGAGCAGCTCATTTACGAGATGCTTCGCTGGTTTGACAAATACGTGAAAGACGCGGGGCCGCGCATGGCGGCTGAGGCGCGGTAAGAGCGATCAAGCCTTGCTGAAACGGGGCCAGTTGAAGCCGTAGAAGGCCACCACCAGGAAGCAGGCCGCCGGCACGATGAAACCGCGGGACATATCGTACTTGTCCGCCACGTAACCCATCAGTTTGGGCAGAATCGCGCCGCCCATGATCGCCATGACAATGAATGCCGATGCTTTTTTCGCGCGCGCGCCGAGGCCGAATATTCCCAAGGCAAAGATGGTCGGGAACATGATCGACATGAAGAAGTAACTCAGAAATACGCAGGCCACCGACAGCCATCCCAGCTTGCAGAAGACCAGCACGGTGGCGCCCACGTTCACCACGCTGTAAATACCGAGGACCTTGTGGGCGGCGAATTTCCGCAGCAGACCCGCGCCACTGAAACGGCCGGCGAGGAAACAGACGAAACCGAGTGAGGCCAGGTTCGATGCGCCTTTGTTGCTCATACCCAGCACGCCTCCGGCACTGGTCTCGAACCAGCCGGAGAGCCAGCTCTGCAGGAAACTGGAATGCGATGAGACACTGGCGAGGCCGGTCTGCCAGGAACCGGGAATAGGCGGCACTTCGGACGTCATGTAATTGATGAAAAAACTAAATATGCCGGCCTGCGCGGCTACGTAAAAGAACTGCGCCGCCACCGCCATTACGAAATGCGGGTGCGACCAGATGGAGCGGGCCGCGGAGCCCGGCGCGGCGTCGTCCAAATGGTAATCGTCGCCCGTCTTGATATCGGGAATATCGGCGAAGTAGAAGACAATGGCTAGCACGATCACCACAACCGCGATGGCGGCGTAGGGGATGTAGAGGGTCTGGCTGCCGGTGCTGTGGCCCGCCGCATCTTTCGAGTAGAAATACATGCTGCCGATGATGGGCCCGAAAATCCAGCCCACACCGTTGCACGACTGCGCCAGATTGATGCGGGTGGCCGCATATTGCCTGGCTCCCAGCACAGTGGTGTAGGGGTTGGCGATGGTTTCGAGAAACGTGAGACCGGTGGCTATGGCGCAGACGCCGGCCAGGAACCCGACGAAGGCGATGTTGGGCGAGACGCGCCCTTCGTGAACCAGGGCGTTGATTTGCGTCGCCGGAATGAACCATAATCCGCCGGCCGCGACAATCAGCAATCCGGTGATGATGCCGCCCTTGTATCCCAGCTTGGTGGCCAGCCATCCGGCGGGCACCGACATCAGGAAGTAGCCGAGATAGTGCGCGAACTGCACCCAGGCGGATTGGGACTTGGTCAGGCTGAGCTCCTCCTGGAAATGCTTGTCCATCACGTCGATCATGCCGTTGCAGACACCCCAGAGGAGGAACAACGAACTGACCAGGATGAAAGTGAATACCAGGTTCTTTCCGTCCTCCCCGATAAAAAGAGTCTTTTTGTTTTCTGTCATGGTGATAAGCGGCGCGTCCACTCCAGCATACCCTCAACCTGCCCCACAAACGGAACGGACCGCGATCTCGGCCGAGCTGTAACGGTCCGCCGACAGAAAGGCGGTCCTCTGTTCCGGCGTGCGGGCGGGGTCGAACATCCAAAGCCAGCGCCGATACGCGCCGCTTACTTTCTCCGCTGGAAACAGCCGGGCGTACCAGAGGGTGCGCTCCTGTTCGGGGGTCTCGTCGTCCCAGACGCTCGAAACGGATACGCCCACAGTGCGGAGCCACTCCGCCAGCGGCTTGCCGCAGAAAGTCGCGCCGTCCGCCATGGAGCGCTTGAAGGTGTCGTCCACGCCACAGCAGCGGATGAACCAAACCTGGCCGCCGTGCCGATCCAAGCCGGAAGGGACGTCCAGGCAGGCGCCCTCCGGCAGTTCGAGCGGATCCCGAACATCCACGCCGACGACGACGTTGCGGCCGCGCACAGTGAGGGGCGCCCGCAGCCGGCAACCTTCCACCCAGGCTTGCCGGCCGGCGATTAAGCCCGCGCCCCGCATGTCGTTGTTCATCTCCAGGATGGTACCCGCGGGCGGCGCGCCACGATCCTGGGCGACCAGCTCCAGGCCGCTCGTGATCAACTGGCGGGTGGATCCGAAGTGCAGGAAACTGCACTCATCGAGGACGCGGACGTGCAACGGGATGGGCCGCAGTTCGGCGAACAGGCTCTCCAGAAAAGCTTCGCCCAGCGCCGATTGGCTGGAGCGGGCGGTTTTCAGATAGTGCGGGAGAGTTGCCTCGGTTCCCAGGGCGCAGCAGATTTCGCGGTACAGATCGATGCCCTGCGACAGGATCGCGGCGCGCGCGGACGGAGCGCGAAACGCTTGCAGCAGGGTCGCGGCCGCGGCGGCATCGAGCGACATGATCCCGATGTCGAGCACGGACCGGCCGTCCGCGCCGATGGCGCCCGCTTCGGTTTGCGTGGGTACATCCGGCTTCTGCAAATAGAGGCGCACGGAACCATCGGGGTTGGGACAGAGGACGCCGTGACGAGCGGCCTCCGGCGGCGACGCGGGCGCTCCCAGGGCGACGATCCCCGCTGCGCCGAAGCGGACCGCCGCCGGATCGAAACGGATCAATGCGTCTCCGGCCGCGACCACCACCTGTCCTGCACCGGGCGCGCCGGCGGGAAGAGCGAGGAATGCCGGGACCAGGCGGTCGAACAGGGTGGAACGGATTCGCGGATCGGTGCCGCCGGGAAGAGGAATGAAGATTTTGCCGCAGGGAGAATACGCAGGTAGGCGGCGGGAATCGCCGCCCGCGTGGACGATCAGAATGCGCAAGCGGCGCAAGGTCGTCTCCGCGGCGCTGGCATCATGGAGCTCGCGGCCGAGCACCTCTTCCAGGCACAGCAGGGTGCTCCCGCCGCTGCCGATGCGGCGGCCATCGCGATCGGGGATTACCAGGAAATCGCGCACCTGCGGCAACAGCCCCATCTCGCGGCGAAGTTGAATCTGCGCCTGGTACGCCGCCGCCTGGCGGTCGTTGGCCGCCGTCACGATGAGATAGTCCCACGGGTTGGGGGACTCTGGCGGCATGCTATTCACGGTTGTCTTCGAGTGGACTCGCGCGGCACGATGGACGGCTCCAGCACAATACTCTTGGGCTGCGGCGCGACCTTGGCTTCGATGAGCGATAGCACCAGTTTCCCGGCGCGCTCGCCGATGGCGCGGCTTTGCTGGTCCACGCTCGAGAGGGGTACGCGCAGCGACTTATCAAAATGGAGATTGCCGCAGCCGATCACGGCAATATCGCCGGGAACCCGCAGCCCGGCTTCGAGGATGGCATCGATCACGCCGATGGCGATCGGGTCGTTATAACAGAAGACTCCATCGGGCCGCGGCGACAGGGCCAGCAGCTTTTTCATGGCCTCGTTACCGCTGATCCAGCTATCCACGTCAGCCGAGCGTCCGGCCAGAACGTAGCCCTGGAACTGGTTCAGATCGTGGCGTGCGAGCGCCTGCGAATAACCTTCCAGGCGGCCCAGCGCGGTGCTGGTGGAGGCGCCGCGAATATGCGCGATCCTCCGGCAGCCGGCCGATATCAAGTGTTCGGTTGCGAGGCGGCCGACGGCGATGTCGTCGACGCCCACAAAATTCGCCGGCATCCCCAGAAAGGCGCGATCGAGGAGGACGTAGGGGACCTTTTGCTCTTCAATGCGGCGGAAACTTTCGACGGTCCATTGCGTGGAGGCGATCATCAGGGCATCCAGGCCACGGCTCAGCAACCGCTTGATCTCCTGGCGTTCCAGGTCGGGGTCGCCTTCGGACGAGGAGATCAGCAGGCTGTAATTCTTGCGGCGCAGCACATCGGAAAGGCCGCTGGCAACTTCCGCGAAAAACGGATGCATCAGGTCGGGAACGATCAAGCCGGCCGAATAGGTGCGGCCGGTGACCAGCGCGCGGGCGGCCATATTCGGCTGGTAGTTCAACTCCTTGATGCGCTTGAGCACGCGCTGGCGGGTTTCTTCACCGATGTCGGAGTGGTTGCGAATGACTTTGGAGACCGTTACCACGGACAGCCCGAGCTCGCGGGCGATGTCCTTCATCGTGACTGCCATTTTTACCATTATGCACCTCAATCCTGTCCCAGCCGGCTGTTAGCCTGCTCTGGCCGCCTAAAAGGCGGCTGCGGCCAAGATTGGGCGCCCTCCGTGACTGTCAACGCTGGCTGCAACGTTAAAGTAGGTGATTTTTCGCACCATTTCTGGGGCATATTTTTCCCTTGACACGGAATTATAGCGCTAGTATACTTCCACTATAGTTAACGATACAGTCAGCGTCGTCGGGGACGGTCTGGGTCCTCTGGGACTCGGTTTTTAGCCAATGGGAGCGCGCCCGCGACGTGCGTGCAAATCAAGTCCGCGTACAAGGAGACAATATGGCAGCGTTAGCCAGAGAGCAAGGGTTGAGGCGTCTCAGCCTCGCCATCCTTTTGACGGTTCTTGTCTTATGGACCGCCGCGTCACAGGCCGCCCGGGCCCAGGAGGCATCCGCCACGGTGAACGGAGTGGTTTCCGACCCCTCCGGAGCGCCAATTCCCGAAGCCCACGTCAGCCTGACCAACGTGAATACGGCGGTGGTGCGCACCACGGTATCGAACAGCAGCGGAGCCTACGCCTTCCTCAACGTGCTGCCCGGCGTTTACACGCTGGAGGCGGCCGCGGCGGGCTTTGCCAAAGTAACGCAATCGGCCGTGACCCTGGAGGTCAACCAGACTGCCACTTTTGACTTTCACCTGAAGATCGGCGAGTCCCAGCAGAGTGTGACGGTCGAAGCCGTCGCGGCCGGCGTGGAATCGTCCACTGCCGAGTTGGGAACGGTGGTGGCCACGCAGGAAGTCAACAACCTGCCGCTGAACGGACGCAACTTCACGCAACTGTTAACGATCACCCCGGGCGTCGCGAACATCAACCGGGACCAGAGCGGCACGGGCGCCGGAGCGGGGGGCGGCGGCTTCGCGGGCGCCGCCATCGGGGTGGCTTCGTTCCCTTCGATCAATGGCGCGCGGGTGCGCAGCAATGAGTACCTGCTGGACGGCATCAACGATCTGAACACGTTCCTGACGACCTACAACTTCGCGCCGATCATCGACGACATTCAGGAGTTCAAGACGCAGGGCCATAACGACCTGGCGGAATACGGCGGGGTCATGGGCGGAATCGTCAGCGTGGTTAGCAAGTCGGGCACCAACCAATACCACGGCACGTTGTGGGAATTCCTGCGCAATGCGGACATGGATGCGCGCGGGTTCTTCAACGCCGCGCTCCCGCCGCTTCGCCAGAATCAATTTGGAGCCGCGTTCGGCGGCCCCATCTCGATTCCCAAAATCTATAACGGCAAGAATCGCACGTTCTTCTTTGCGGCTTACGAGGGATACCGGCAACACCAAAACCTGGAGGGCGGTGCACTGGGGCCGACGGCCGCGGAACGCACTGGCGATTTCAGCGATATCCTGCCCACCGTCCTTTACGATCCCAACAGCACCACCTACAACGCCGCCACCAACAGCTATTCGCGCACTCCCATTCCGAACAACATGATCCCATCGAGTGAGATCAGTCCGATCGCGCAGTTGTATCAGAGCCTGGTGCCGCAGGCCGGGGCGCTAATCAATGGAAACAACATCTACATACCGGAAAAACAACTGCTCACCAACGATACCGGACAGATCCGCGCCGATCACTACATTGGAAATTCCGATCAGATCATGTTTCGTTACAGCCAGTACGAGGAGTCCGAACTGCTGCCACAGAGCGTGATTGGCGCCAACAGCGACGACATTTACGGGCAAAACTTCGCCATTCACGAGACGCACACGTTCGGCCCCACGTCCGTTCTGGAATTTTACTTTGGGCGGAATTTTGGATTCGACAACGAACTCGGTTCGGTGAATGGCCAGAACGCGGCGTTCCTGAGCCAGTTGAACGGCCTGGGGGCGTCCACCACTTTTGAAACGTTGGATGGCAAGCAGTATGCGCCGATGCTGAGCAGCATAGCCGGTTATTTGTCGTGGCCGAACTCAGCCCTGCAGGGCACCACGCTGGCCAACGTCTGGCAGTTTGGGGGCGACTTCTCGAAGATCATCGGCAAACACACCATCAAGTTCGGCGCGGATATCGAGACGAACTATTTCCACTCTCCGATCGGGTACAACACCGAGTCGTTCGCGCAAGCGCAGACGGCCGGACTGGGCGACGAGCAGGGCCTGGGCGGCAATTCGTGGGCCTCCCTGCTGCTGGGAGTTCCCAGCGGCGCCGCGCTCCGAAACGTGAACGAAGTGGCGCAAGGCGGCTGGATGGATGCCGCCTATATTCAGGATCAGTGGAAAGCCACCAGCAGGCTGACGGTAAATATCGGCCTGCGCTACGACCTGAGACTCTGGCCCATCTATGGCGCCGGCAAGGATCTGTACACCGGCGACGCGAATGCGGTCACCGGCCAGTACATACTGACGGCCGTTCCGCCGAATTGTTCGGCGTCGGTAGGCGCCCCTTGCCTGCCTAACGGGACGTTCGCGGCGCCGCCGGCCAGCGGCGATACGGTTTCTCAATTCCCCGATCCGAACGGGCCGGGACAACTTCCGCAGTATGTCAGCGTGGCCGGATCGAATCACGCCATTCTCAAGGACGACCACACCGATTGGTCCGGAAGGCTGGGCTTGGCCTACCGGCTCACCGACAAGACGGTGGCCCGCGCGGGGTATGGCCGCTTCTACGACATGTGGGGAGGGATCACGCAATTGGCCCAGAATTTCGGCGGGAACTGGCCGGCTGTGGCCACCATCAACAACCCCACCTTGAATGCGAATGCCGTCAATGCGGGCATGGCGAATCCATTGGGGCTGGGCACGGGCGGCGGCTTGGTTTATCCAGTATCCACCTTTTCCGAGGTGAGCCAATGGATGGTCGATCCGAATTTCAAATCGCCCTATATGGACCAGTGGAACTTCGGCGTCCAGCGGGAACTGCCCAACAAAATCGTGGCCGATGTGAACTACGTCGGTTCGGTGGGCCGGCGCCTGGACTGGGGCCCCGTGCAGAATGTGGCGCCTCCGGGCCCGGGTCCGGTCGCGCCGCGCCAGCCGTTCCCGTACATGTTGCCGCAATGGTTCGACCAGAGCGTGGGCGCCAGCCGGTACAATGCGCTACAAGTTTCCGTCAGAAAGACCGCCAGCTCGACCCTGGCGTTCCAGTTGTCGTACACGCTATCCAAGGCGATCGACGATGAGTGCGGGATTGGAGCCAACTGCAACGCGCAAAACATATACAATCGCACCTCGGATGCGGGGTTGTCGGATACCAACCAGACCAACAACTTCACGGGGTCGTTCACCGTGCTATCGCCATTCGGGAGGCCGGGATATAGCGGCAACCGGGCGGTCGGCGTTTTGGCGGGCGGGTGGTCGCTCAACGGCATCTTGAGCCTGCATTCGGGTCTGCCGTACACGGTGGTGGCCAATACCTCGATCCTGAACAATGGCGGATTCAACAACGAGCGCGCCAACATCGTGGGAAGTCCCAACTCGGGCGCCGGCACCATCGCCGAATGGTTCAACCTCTCGGCCTTTGCGGTTCCGTCGCCATACACGTACGGCGACTCGCGGCCTAACGCTTTGGTGACGGACTGGGGGAGGAATCTGGATATATCGCTGTTCCGCCAGTTCCATGTGGGCCTCGGGGAAAGCAAGTACTTTGAGTTCCGGGCGGAGGCGTATAACGTCTTCAACCAAACTGTATTCGGCTATCCGAACAGCAATATTCAGAACGTGAATGCAGGCCAGGTGACTTCGGCGGCGCCCGCTACCTTGCCGCGCCAGCTACAGATGGGATTAAAGTTCTACTTCTAAGACAGCGCGGCTCCTCTGGAGGGCGGCCAATCTTGGCCGCAGCCGCCTTTTTAGGCGGCCGGAAGCCGGCTGAAAGCCGGCTGCGCGCAGGATTGCCCGCCCTGCTTCTCGGCGTGGCTCTCGTCGGCACGGCGGGGGAGCAGGCGCCCTTGCCGGTTTTCGTGGACGTGGCGGCGAAGGCGGGCGTCGCCTTCCAGCTTCTTTCCTCGCGCACGCCGCAGAAATACCTGATTGAATCGATGCCCGGCGGCGTGGCGATGCTGGATTATGACGGCGACGGATTCCAGGACCTGTTCTTCGTCAACGGCGCGCGCCTCAAAAGCCCGATGCCGCCCGGGGCGGCGCCGGACAAGTCCGACCCGAAGTATTGGAACCGGCTGTACCACAACAACGGCGACGGCACCTTCACCGATGTGACCGCTAAGGCCGGGTTGCAAGGCCACTCTTACGGAATGGGAGTTGCCGTAGGAGACTACGACAACGACGGCCGCCCGGACATCTACGTCACCAACTTCGGGCGCAACATTCTGTATCACAACAACGGCGACGGCACCTTCACGGATGTCACCGAAAAGGCGGGCGTCGCGGGAGGGGGCTGGTCGTCGAGCGCGCTGTTTGTGGATTACGACCGCGACGGCTACCTGGATCTGTTTGTAGCGCGCTATCTGGACTGGGACTTCTCGAAGAACCTGCCGTGCGGCGCGCCGGAGCGCGGGCAACCGGCGTACTGCCATCCCGACGTTTTCAAATCCGCGACGTATATTCTGTATCACAACAACCGGGACGGAACATTCACCGATGTCAGCACGAAATCGGGCATCGCCGCCGCGCCCGGGAGGGGATTAGGGAGCGCGTTTAACGATTATGACCAGGACGGGTGGCCGGATATCGTGGTGGCCAACGACGCCATTGCGGAGCAACTGTTCCACAACAATCGCGACGGAACGTTCTCCGAAGTCGGTCTGGCGGCGGGGCTGGCGTACGACGAAGATGGCCACGCATTCTCCGGAATGGGGGTGGCGTTCGAGGACTATGACAACGACGGCTGGCCGGAAATCTTCATCGGCGACCTGGCAAACCAGAAGTACGCGCTCTTTCGAAACGTGAAGGGCGCATTCAGGTACGTATCGAACACCACCGGAATAGCGCGCATGACCATGCCGCACTCCGGTTGGGGCACGGGCTTCATCGATTACGACAACGACGGCTGGAAGGATCTGTTTGTGGCGCAGTCGCATGTGATGGACAACATCCAGTATTTCCAGGGCAACGTGCGTTATCTTGAACCGCTGATGCTGCTGCGGAATGTGCAAGGCCATTTCGAAGACGTTTCCGCGCGCAGCGGTGCGCCTTTCCGGACGCTGCAGGCGGCGCGCGGCACGGCCTTCGGCGATCTGGACAACGACGGCCAGATCGATATGGTGGTGAGCTGCCTCGACGGGAAAGCCATGCTTCTGCACAACCAGGGAAGCTCCAATCACTGGCTGACCGTTAACACAATCGGGACGGCGAGCAATCGCGATGGCATCGGCGCGCGGCTGCATATTGTGAGCGAGTCCGGAGCCAGCCAATACGCGACTGTTTCGACCGGCGGTAGTTACTTCTCAGCCAGCGATAAGCGCGTGCATTTCGGTTTGGGGCGGGACCGACTGGCGCGCTCGCTCGAGATCGCATGGCCCAGCGGCACGGTGCAGACATTGCACGATCTGGCGGTGGATCGCATCATGACCGTGCGCGAACCGCCGCGAGGGTCGCGATAATTATGTCGCCGGCGCGATGGATTCCGGCCGTGGGGTTGCTGGCCGCCTGCGCGTGGGTGGTGCGCGCGGTCGTTCCCACGCCGGGGCCCATCCGTTTTGAAAACATTGCGGAGACCGCCGGACTGCACTTCGTAACCGAAAACTGTCCAACGCCGGAGAAGCATCAACCGGAGACCATGCCCGCCGGGGTCGCGCTGCTCGATTACGATGGCGACGGCCTGCTGGACATTTATCTGGTAAACGGCGCCGAGATGCCATCGCTCGAAAAGACCGGGCCGAAATATTTCAATCGCCTTTTTCATAACAACGGCAACGGCACCTTCACGGACGTGACCGAACACGCCGGCGTGGCGGGCAGCGGCTACGGCATGGGCGTAGCGGTGGGCGATTATGACAACGACGGATGGCCGGATATTTTCCTGGCCAACGTAAACGGGAACCAACTTTTTCATAATAACGGCGACGGCACATTCACCGATGTGACGGCGAAGGCGGGACTGGGCGGCGCAATGCAGAAGGGCCGCAAGATGTGGTCCGTCGCGGCCGGATGGTTCGATTACAACAACGACGGCCGGCTCGACCTTTTCGTCTCCAACTACTGCCAGTGGGATCCGCGGCACGAGCCGGCCTGCATGGGCATCAACGGCCGCGGTTATTGCCATCCCAAGAGCTTCGGGCCGCTCCCCAACACGCTCTACCGCAACAACGGGGATGGAACCTTCACGGATGTTTCCGGCGAAACCGGGATCGCGGCCGTGGAAGGGAAAGGCATGGGGGTGGCGTTTGCCGACTATGACCGCGATGGGTTCATGGACATCTTCGTGGCGAACGATAACAGCCCGAACCTGCTGTTTCACAATCTGGGTGGGAAGAAGTTCGAAGAGGTCGGGTTCACGGCGGGGGTGGCGTATAACGAGGACGGCAACCAACTCGCGGGCATGGGCGCGGACTTTCGCGACCTGGATAACGACGGATTGCCGGACATCTGGCACACGGCCATCGAGAACGAGACCTTTCCGCTCTACCGGAATCGCGGCGGCGGACAATTCAGCAACGTCACGCAGACCAGCCGGCTCGCGCGGATGACGCGCGAAATGTCCGGCTGGTCGAATGGCGCCGCCGATCTGGACAACGACGGCTGGAAGGACCTGTTCGTGGCGCGCGGCAACGTGATGGACGATATCGATGCGGTTTCGAAACATTTTCACTACGCCGAACCGAACGCGGTATTCCGCAATCTGAGTAACGGCCAGTTCGAAGACGTGAGCGGCGGCGCCGGGGCGGATTTCACGCGAGCCGCACCGCATCGCGGTCTGGCGTACGGCGATATTGATAACGATGGCCGCATCGATCTGGTGGTGACCCAGTTGCGCGGTCCGGTCGAGTTGTTTCACAACGTTTCGGAAAACCATAATCACTGGCTGCTGCTTAAACTCACGGGCACGAAGAGCAACCGGATGGGCATCGGTGCGCAGATCCGGGTAACCACTGGCGACGGCTTGAGCCAATACAACGAGGCGACCACCAGCACGGGTTACGCGGCGTCCAGCGACCCGCGGGTGCATTTCGGGCTTGGCCGCTTCCCCGCCGCGCGCGAGATTGAGATACGCTGGCCGTCAGGGATACGTCAGTTGCTGCGGGATGTGCAGGGTGATCGGATTGTTGGTGTGAGGGAGCCTTAGCGGGGTAGTCATGAAACTTAAGCTGGGTTGCGGGCTGGCTCTCGCGTGGGCCTGCGCCTTCGCACAATTGCCGCCGGAGTGCAAACCCCCGGAGTCCGGAGTGAAGGCGATCCGCGACAACCCTTCCGCCAAGGTGTACGACGCCGTCGGCGCATGGTTCGCGGAGCAGGGCAATTTGAAATGCGCGCTGGCGGCTTTTGAAGAAGCGGTCCGGCGCGAGCCGCATTCCGCGGAGGCGCATTACGACCTGGGAGTGGCGAGGGTGCGCGCGCAGCAGCTTCCGGCGGCGGCGGCCGAGTTTCGCCTGGCGCTGCGCTACAAACCGGATATGCCGGCGGCGCACAATTCGCTGGGCTCCGTGCTGTTGGATTTGGAGCGGCCGGCCGAAGCTGAAGCCGAGTTTCGGGAAGCGCTGAAATGGGAGCCGAACTCCGTGTTTGCGCTCGACCACCTGGCGCAGGCGCTGGCCGCCGAGCGCCGCTATGCGGCTGCGATCCGCTATTGGAAACAGGCGCTGGGCGTGCAGCCGAACTCGCCCGAAATTGTGCTGTCGATGGGCATCGCGGTTTATCAGGGCGGCGATCCGAACGAGTCCATCCGGATGCTGGTCGATCTGGTGAAAGCCCACCCGGAGATGAAATCGGCGCACTTCAATCTGGGGAATATTTACGCGCACGAGTCGCGGTTTCGCGAGGCCGCCGACGAGTTCGCCGAAGCGCTGCGCCTCGACCCGCAGGATGACGTCGCGCGGCTTTCGAAGGTGAAAGCTCTGGTCACGGTGTCGGCGTTTCAGGATGCCCTGGTGGACGCGCGCGAATACGTGCGGCGGAAACCGGCGGACGCCGAAGGCCACTTGATGCTCGGCTCGGTGCACAAAGGCTTGGGCGAGTATGATGCGGCGGAGGTGGAACTGAAGCGGGCCGCAGCCGAACTGCCCAAAGATGCGCAGGCGCAGTATGAGCTGGGTTTCGTGCTGGCGCGGAACGAAAAGCCGAAGGAGGCGCTGGCGCACCTGCAAAAAGCGGTGGCCATCGACCCGTCGGATGCCTCCGCGCAGTTCCAGCTTGCGGCGGTGCTGCGCGCGCTGGGCGACGATGCGCGATCGCGCGAGGCCACGGATCGATTCAAGGCGAGCAAATCGGATGAATTCAAGGCCAACCAATTGGCGGCGAAAGGCAACCAGGCTAATGAATTGCTTCAGTCCGGCCAGCCGGCGCAAGCGGCGGAGGTTTATCGCCAGATGCTCGAGATCGAGCCCGGCAATGCGCGCACGGAGTACAACCTGGCGCTGGCTCTGGAGGCGGCGCACGACGCCAAAGGTGAGCGGGAGGCGCTGGAACGGGCGGGGCGTCTTGATCCGAAATTGGCGGTGGTCCAGGGGGAACTGGGCCGCCTCGACCTGGCCGCGGGCAACACCGCACAGGCCGAGGAGCGGCTGCGGGCCGCGATCGACGACGATCCGCAACTGGTTTCGGCGCTCGGAAATCTGGGCGTCATCCGCGCCATGAAGGGCGACAACGAAGGGGCTGAGAAGCTGTTCCGGCAGGCGCTTGAAGACGATCCGAATTACGCCCAGGGGCATCTGAATCTCGGGCTGATTCTGGCCCAGAAGCAGATGTTCGCGGAAGCCGAAGCCCAACTCGACGATGCCTTGAAGCTGGCGCCCGAGAATGTGGCGGCCATCGCGGCGGCCGGCAAAGTGAAAGCCCGGCGCGGAAAGATCGGAGAAGGCGTGGCGCTGCTGCGGAAGGTGGTGGCGCTCCAGCCGGACTCCGCCGGAGCGCATCTGGACTTGGCGATTGCCCTAGCCGACAGCTACGACCTGCCGGGAGCTTTGGCCGAAACGGGCGAAGCGGTCCGGCTTGCGCCGGACTCCGCAGCGGCCCACTTCAACCGCGGCCGGGTGCTTTTCGATCTGGGACACAACGCGGACGCGCAACCCGAATTCGAATCCGCCTGCCGGTTGGCGCCGCGGATGGCCGAGCCGCACTATTATCTGGCGGTGATCGAGAAGCAAGCCGGCCACTACGGCGAGGCCGCCGTGCTGCTTCAAGCCGTGGTCAAAGCGCAGCCGCGCAATGTCGCCGCATGGCATCTGCTCGGCCAATGCCTGGAACACGAGTCGCAAACCAAGTCGGCCATCGCGGCGTGGCGGGAGGCGGTTTCGATCGATCCCGAGAATAGCCAGGCGCTATTTAGCCTGGCGCGCGCGGTGAAGCCGTCGGACCCGCAGGAGGCCGCGCGGCTGATGGCCCGCTATAGCGAAGTGCAGAAGAAACGCCGCATTGTGGACCAGGCGGGCACGCTCGCCAACGATGCGCTGGCGGCCAGCCAGGCGCACGACTGGCCGGAAGCCGTCCGGCAGCTCAGGCAGGCGATCGAAGTTTGCGGCGGCTGCATGATGCGGGGCGATCTGCACAAGGATCTCGGTCTCATCGACTGCCAGATGGGCGATATCGACAATGGCGAGAAAGAGCTGCGGCAAGCCAAGGCGGCGAAGCCCGCGGACCCCGATATCGAGCGGGCTCTGACACTGATCGCGCAGGCCCGCGCGAAGGCGCGTTGATGCGCTGTCCCACGTTGGTCGTCGCCGGGGCCATGGCTGTGGTTGTGATCTGCTCGCTCACGCGCCAGGCGAAACCGCAAATGATTTCGTCGGGCGCGAGGGATCAGCCGTTGCACCCACTGCCGCCGGGTATGAAGCCGCCCGTCGTGGATTTCCGGGATGTCGCAGCCCAGTCGGGGCTCACCGCCGAAGCCATCTCCGGCGACCTGGACCAGACCTTCGTGGTCGAGAACACGGGCACTGGCGTGGCCATTTTCGACTACGACAACGACGGCTTGCCCGACATCTTTCTGGTGCAGGGGGACCGGTTGAAGCCGGGTCCGGTGCCGCTCACGCCGCACCTGTATCACAATCTGGGCGGACTCCGTTTTGAGGATGTCACCGCGAAGGCCGGCATCGGGCATACCGGATGGGGGCAGGGTGTGTGCGCGGGCGATCCGGATAACAGCGGGCATGTGTCGCTGTTCCTGGGACAGTGGGGGCACAACGTATTCCTGCACAATATGGGCGACGGCACCTTCCGCGACGAGACCCGTGAGCGCGGCCTGGATCGGCCCGGAGCGCGCTGGAGCACCGGCTGCGCCTTTATCGACTACGACCGGGACGGCTGGCTGGACCTGGTGGTGGCCAATTACATCGATTTCAACGCGCAGGAAACGCCCCGCCCGCGCGACCGCAGCGGCTGCAACTGGAAAGGCATTCCGGTGCCGTGCGGCCCGCGCGGCCTGAAGGGCGAAACCATGACGCTCTACCACAACGACGGTCACGGGCATTTCACCGACGTAACCAAGCAGGCGGGCGTGGAGACGCCGCGCGAGTATTACGGCTTCACCGTGCTGACCGGCGATTTCGACAACGACGGATGGCCGGACTTCTATGTGACGTGCGATTCGACGCCTAGCCTCTACTTCCACAACAAACGAAACGGGACGTTCGAAGAGATCGGGCTGACCACGGGCCTGGCGGTGAATGAGGACGGCCGGGAGCAGGCGGGTATGGGAGCGACCGCGGCCGATTACGACGGCGACGGTTTCCTCGATATTTTCAAGACCAACTTTTCGAGCGACACCAACACGCTCTACCGCAACATGGGCGATGGGACTTTCAGCGACGTCACCAGCCGCGCCGGCTTGGCGGTTCACACGCAGTACGTAAAATGGGGCGCCGCCTTCCTGGACATCGACAACGACGGCTGGAAGGATCTGTTCATTGCGGACGGGCATGTTTACCCCTTCATTGAGAAGTACAACTTGGGGGAGGAGTTCCGACAGCCGCGCCAGTTGTTCTGGAACCGGGGGGACGGGCAGTTCTTCGATATGTCCGCGACGGCGGGCGCGGGCATCAGCGCGAAGCACTCCTCACGCGGCATCGCCGTGGGGGACCTGGATAACGATGGGTCCGAAGAGATCGTGGTGGTCAATCTTTTTGAGCCGCCATCGCTACTGCAGAATTTCGGGCCGCGGGGCAACGCGCTGCTGGTGCGGGCAGTGACGGCGTCCGGCCGCGATGCGCTGGGCGCGCGTGTGACCGTGACTACGGGAAAACGTAAGCAGATCGATGAAGTGCGGAGCGGCGGGTATCACATATCCCAGGGCGATTTTCGGGTGCATTTCGGTCTGGGCCAGGCGACTAAGGCAGATGTTGGAATCCGTTGGCCGAAAGGCGCCGTGGAGACGTTCAAGGACGTGGATGCCAATCAGCGTATTGTGGTGCGGGAGGGCAAGGGGATTGTGGAGCGGCACCGTTTCGCGGGCGGCTCAGGTGGGCCGCGCTAACGATACTTCCTGGAACCGGTTCCGCCTTTCGGACCACTCCACCAGACGGGTGACTCCGTGCGAGCCCGCAGCGATCATGTCCAGACGGGCAGTCATGCGGTCCACGCGATCGCCCGCGCTTAGGATTTTCTGTTCCAGCGATTCTTCTTCGGTTTCGCCCTGGCTGGCGACATCCAATTCGAGGCACTGAGACACGTACCATTTACCCTCGCGCCAGACGGTAGCGGCGAATGGTCCTGCGCCAATTCGAGCGCGTAGTTCGACTGGAGGTTGGTCCAGAACCGGGGCGTCGTTCCGAAGTAGCGAGCCAGGCGCAAGGCGGTATCCGCGGTGATTGCGCGCCAGTCACGGACGATATCGTTGACCCTCGTCACGGGCACGAAAAGTTCGGCCGACAGCCGATTGGCGGTCAGCCCGAGCGGTTTCAGGAAGTCCTCCCGAAGTGTTTCGCCGGGGTGGATGGGCGGCATGATCTTGGGCTTTGTCGGCATCGCCTGTGGTCCTCACTGCAGGAACGTGAGCTGGTTGTGAGTCGGCATGCGCTTGACCCACGAGTTCATCTCACCTTCGCTGCGGAGCAGGTCTTGGAGCGTAGTCCTGCCGAGGACCTCGTCCACCGCGGATTGCACGGCGTGCCACAGCGAACGCACGGAGCAATCGACCGAACGGGTGCAGACCGGCGTCTGGCCGGCGTGCTCGGTGCAGAAGTGCTTGGATTCGAAAAGGCGGCCGCCGAGGACCCCGATAACGTCGCCGATCACGATCTGGTCCGCCGGACGGGAGAGCGTGTAGCCGCCCACCTTGCCGCGGGCGCTGGTGATGAAGCCGCCGCGGCGCAGAATGCGCAGCAGCTTAGCGGCATAGGCCGGCGACAGCGCTTCCGCCTGGCTGATTTCGGGGATGGTCAGGCTCTCGGCCTGGCCCGCCAATCCGATGCGCAGCAGGCAGCGCAATCCGTATTCTTCGTGCGCGCTGAGTTTCATGGCCGTTTGCGTGACAGGTTACCGACGGGAATGATATCGTCCAGGCCCAGCAGCATGCGGGCTTCGGGCGACATGCGGCTCTTGTCCCAAGGTGGATCGAAAGTCAGTTCAAGCTTCACATCTTTCACGCCGGGCACGGCGCGCGCCTTGCGCTCCACTTCGGCGGGAAGCGTTCCGGCCACGGGGCAGTTCGGCGCGGTGAGCGTCATCTTGATGCGCGCCTCGCCCGCGGGGTTCACCGTCACGTCGTAGATGAGGCCCAGGTTGTAAATATCCATGGGGATCTCCGGGTCGAAGACCGTGCTCAGCGCCGCGATGATTTTCTCTTTCATTCGGTGGACACCACCTCGGCCGCGCCGCTCAGCGCGGATTTCAACGTGTGCCAGGCCAGCGTGGCGCACTTCACGCGCGCCGGAAACTCGCGCACGCCGGAGAAGACCGTCAGCTTGCCCAGGTTCGCGGGGGCCGGCTTCTCCGTAGTCAGCAGATCGTGGAAGCGTTCCATCATCTGCATGGCTTCGGCGCGCGACTTGCCTTTGATGCTTTCGGTCATGAGCGAGGCGGACGCCGTGGAGATGGCGCAGCCCGCGCCCACGAAGCTGACATCCTGGACAGTGTCGCCATCCAGCTTCACGAACAGCTTCAGCTTGTCGCCGCAGAGCGGATTGTAGCCGTCTACCTTGCGGGTGGCGTCGGGCATTTGACGGAAGTTGCGGGGACGCTTGGTGTGGTCGAGAATGACTTCCTGGTACAGGTCGTCGAGCATCAGCCGAAGATCTCCTTCACCTTGTAGATGCCGGCGACGAGCGCGTCGATATCCTGTTTGGTGTTGTAGAAAGCCAGCGACGCGCGGGTGGTGGCGGGCACGCCGAACCACTCCAACACCGGCTGCGCGCAATGATGCCCGGTGCGCACGGCCACGCCTTCGCGGTCGAGGATGGTGCCGACATCGTGCGGATGCACGCCTTCCAATACAAAAGAAAGCACGCTGGCTTTCTCGCGCGCCGTACCGATCAGGCGCAGGCCCGGAATGCGCTCCAACTGCGCGGTCCCATAGGCCAGCAGTTCGTGCTCGTAAGCCTGGATGCGATCGAGACCGATTTCGTTGATGTAATCGACTGCCGCGCCCAACCCGATGGTGCCGGCGATATTCGGCGTGCCGGCTTCGAACTTGTAAGGCAGCTCGTTGTACGTGGTCTTAGCGAAAGTCACGGAGCTGATCATGTCGCCGCCGCCTTGATAGGGTGGCATCTTATCGAGCAGCGCCGCTTTGCCGTAGAGCACGCCGATACCGGTGGGCCCGAACATTTTGTGGCCGGAAAGCGCGTAGAAATCGCAGTCGAGCGCCTGCACGTCCACCTTCATGTGGGCCACGGCTTGCGCGCCATCGATGAATACCGGCGCGCCGTGGCGGTGCGCCATGCGTGCGATCTCGGCCACCGGGTTAATGGTGCCGAGCGCGTTCGAAACATGCACGATGGAGACCAGCTTGGTGCGCGGGCCCAGCAGTTTTTCGTATTCGTCGAGCAGCAGTTCGCCGCGCTCGTTGATGGGCGCGATGCGCAGGATGGCCTGCTTCTCTTCGCACAGCATCTGCCAGGGCACGATGTTGGAGTGGTGCTCCATGGCGGAGATGACGATCTCGTCGCCGGCCTGCACATGCCTGCGGCCGTAGGTGTAGGCGACCAGGTTGATGCCTTCGGTGGCGCCGCGGACGAAGATTATCTCGCGCCAATCGGCGGCGTTGATGAAGCGCTGGATCTTCTGAGCGGGCCTCCTCGTAATGCCGCGTGGAGCGCTCGCTCAATTCATGCACGCCGCGATGGATGTTGGAATTATCCACCTGGTAGAACTGGTTCATGGCGTCGAGCACCATTTGCGGCTTCTGGGTGGTGGCGGCGTTATCCAGATAGACCAGGGGCTTGCCGTGGACACGCTGGTCCAGCACCGGGAAGTCTTCGCGTTCGGTGTTGGCGGCGGGGCGCGGCTCAGTTACGGACGGCATGGAGTTTCTCCAGCAAAATCCGCTCCAACTGTTCCCGCAGCGGCGCGACCTTGATGCGGTCCACGATGTCGCGCGCGAAGGCGAAGATCAGCAGATTGCGGGCATCCGCGAGGCCGATGCCGCGCGACTGCAGGTAAAAGATCGCCTCCGAGTCCAACTGGCCGATGGTCGCGCCATGCGTGCAGCGCACATCGTCGGCCAGAATTTGCAGCTCGGGCTTGGTGTTGATGACGGCGTCTTCCGAGAGCACCAGGTTCTTGTTGGTTTGCTTGGCGTCGGTCTTCTGCGCGTCCTTGCGCACCAGGATTTTGCCGTTGAAGACCGCGCTGGAGTGCCCTTCCAGAATGCCTTTGTACAATTCGTGGCTGGCGGCGTGCGGCTTGGCGTGATCGATGGAGGTGTGATTGTCGATGTGCTGATCGCCCGCGGCCAGATACAGGCCGTTGAGCGTGCATTCGCAGCCTTCCGAGAGGACGGCGTTGATGTCGTTTCGCACCAGCGCGCCGCCGAAGGATAGGGCGTGCGAGCGAAAGTTGGTGTCGCGGCCCAGCTGGATCTGGAGCGTGGAAACGTGAAAGGCGTGGGGGCCTTCGGTTTGAAGTTTGTAGTGGTCGATTACGGAGTGAGCGCCCGCTACGATTTCGGTTACAGGATTGGTGAAGCTGGGTGTTGGGTGCTGAGTGCTGGGTGCTGGCGAAGCCTCGTACCGCTCGATGATAGTGGCATGGCTATCGGGTTCAGCGACGATCAGGATGCGCGGATGGGAGACTGTGGGATGACCGTTAGCTGAAGAATGGATGAGCAGCTCGATGGGTTCTTCGATTACCGCTCCTTTGGCTATGTGGATGAAAAGGCCATCTTCGAAATTGGCTGTATTGAGGGCTACGAAGGGGTTGTTTTGGAAGCTGGCATAGCGGGCGAGATAAGGCTCGACGTTCGCTTCCGAGAGTTTGGTTATGCGGACGCCGGGGGCGGCCTGAGAGGCCGCCGCAGGCTGAGAGCCTGCCCCACTTATAAAGTGCGTGCGGGCGATGGCGGCGACGCTGGTGAAGCGCCAGTCTTCGTCATGCGTGGTAGGGAAGCCGATTTCGCGGAAGCGCTGGCGGGCTTCTTCACGGATTTGGTCGATCATATGCCCACGTACCCGGATTCTTCGAGTTCCAGCGCCAGTTCCTTGCCACCCGATTTCACGATGCGCCCTTCGGCCAGCACGTGCACGAAATCCGGCACGATGTAGTTGAGCAACCGCTGGTAGTGCGTTACCACGATCATGGCGCGTTCGGGGCTGCGCAGCGCGTTCACGCCGGCGGCCACGGTCTTCAGCGCGTCGATGTCGAGGCCGGAGTCGGTTTCGTCCAGAATGGCCAGCTTGGGCTCGAGCACGGCCATCTGGAAAATCTCGTTGCGCTTCTTTTCGCCGCCCGAAAAGCCGGTGTTCACGGCGCGGTTCAGCAGGCTCTGATCCATCTCCATCAGGGCCATCCTCTCCTTCACCAACGAGAGAAAATCCATGGCGTCCAGGTCCGGCAGGCCCTGGTGCTTGCGGATAGCGTTCAGCGCCGCCTTCAGAAAATACATGTTGCTGACTCCGGGAATCTCCACCGGGTATTGAAACGCCAGGAAGATGCCTTCGCGGGCGCGATCTTCGGGCGACATCTCCAGCAGATCTTTGCCGTCGTAGAGCACTTCGCCGCCGGTCACCTGGTACAGGTCGCGGCCCGACAGGACTTGCGCCAGCGTGCTCTTCCCGGAGCCGTTGGGGCCCATGATGGCGTGCACTTCGCCGGCGTAATGACCAGGTCGATGCCTTTCAGGATTTCGCGTCCGGCGACGTTGGCGTGCAGATTCTTGATTTCGAGTAATGACATGGTTAGCTTATCCGACACTTCCTTCGAGACTGACTCCCAGCAGCTTCTGGGCTTCCACGGCGAACTCCATGGGCAACTCGCGGAAGACCTCTTTGCAGAAGCCGTGCACGATCATGGAAACGGCGTCTTCGGTGGAGATGCCGCGCTGCCGGCAATAGAAAATCTGGTCTTCGCCGATCTTGGAGGTGGACGCTTCGTGCTCCACTTGCGACGAAGTGTTCTTCACTTCCAGATACGGGAACGTGTGCGCGCCGCACTTGTCGCCCAGCAGCATGGAATCGCATTGCGAATAGTTGCGCGCGTGGGCGGCGCTCTTCAGGATCTTGACCGCGCCGCGATAGGTGTTCTGGCCCTGGCCCGCCGAGATGCCCTTGGAGACGATGGTGCTCCGGGTATTCTTGCCGATGTGGACCATTTTGGTCCCGGTGTCGGCCTGCTGGTGATGATTGGTGAGCGCCACCGAGTAGAATTCGCCGACCGAGTTATCGCCGATCAGCAGGCAGCTTGGATACTTCCAGGTGATGGCGGAGCCGGTTTCCACCTGCGTCCAGGAGATCTTGGAGTTGACGCCGCGGCACGCGCCGCGCTTGGTGACGAAATTGTAGATACCGCCGCGGCCTTCCTTGTCGCCGGGGTACCAGTTCTGCACCGTGGAATATTTGATCTGGGCGTTATCGAGCGCCACCAGTTCGACCACGGCCGCATGCAACTGGTTGGTGTCGCGCATGGGCGCCGTGCAGCCTTCGAGGTATGAAACGTACGCGCCTTCGTCGGCGATGATCAGGGTGCGCTCGAACTGGCCGGTATTCTTGGCGTTGATGCGGAAATAGGTGGACAGCTCCATGGGGCAGCGTACGCCTTTCGGGACGTAGCAGAAGGAGCCGTCGGTAAACACCGCCGAATTCAGCGCGGCGAAGAAGTTGTCGGACGAAGGGACCACCGTGCCCAGGTACTTCTTGATCAGGTCGGGGTGCTCCTGGACGGCTTCGGAGAAGGAGCCGAAGATGATACCCATCTCGCCCAGCTTTTCCTTGAACGTGGTGGCTACCGAGACGCTGTCGAACACCGCATCGACCGCCACCCCGGCGAGTAGTTCGCGCTCCTGCAAGGGGATGCCCAGCTTTTCATAGGTGCGGAGCAATTCCGGATCGACCTCGTCGAGGCTTTTGGGCCGGTTGACGTTGGTCTTGGGCGCGGCGTAGTAGCTGATCGCCTGGTAATCGATGGGCGGATAGTGGATGTTGGCCCAGGTGGGTTCGGTCATGGTGAGCCAGTGCCGGTAGGCCTTCAGGCGCCACTCCAGCATGAACTCGGGCTCGTTTTTCTTCTTTGAAATCAGCCGGATGACGTCCTCGCTGAGGCCGGGCGGGACGGTATCGGCGTCAATCTCGGTGACGAAACCCCACTTGTAGTCCTGATTGGCGAAGGTTTCGATGGTGTTGGCGGAAGTGCTCACCTCTATAGGATGCTAAATCTGTACTAAAGTGTCAAGATTGGGTCGGCGGATGGCTGGGCAGGGCGGTTGGATGGTTATTTCAGTGGGTTCAGGGCTTACGCCTCAGAAAAACCGGCGGCCCGTTCGCCCATCTTATAGGCGATGTGGCTGACCACGCCAGCCATCTCCTCGAGCGCGCGGCGCGCCTGCCGGGTGGATGCGTTGCGGGTCAGGCGATAGCAGCACCGCATGATTTGGTAGTCGAGCACCAGGAGGTAGTGCTCCAGCGGACGAAGTCCCATTCCCGCCGCATGGTCCAACAGATAACAAAGCATCTGGTAGTCGTTGTCCAAGGCGCGCTGCAGCCGATCCAAGGGCAAGTCCCCAGGCGCACGGCGCAAAGCTTCGCGGGTCTCCAACACATTCAATTGCCCGATCACCGCCGTATGCTGGCTCACGTTTTCTTCGCTGAGCAGCAGAAGAACTGTATAGCGGAACCAGTACACGAATAATGCCGTCGAAAATGCGAGGATCAATACTGTTTCAACCATCAAATTCAAAGCCGAAGTGAATCTAACGCCGACGAATCATCGTACCACTCCTGCGGGGGAGTCGCAATCCAATTGGCGGGATTTCTAGTACGTCTGTTACTATTTATTTAAATTGTTGAAACTAAAGGGAGAGGCCCTTCAGATACTCCCGGAACGGCGCCCCCAGGTCCTGCCGGCGGAGAGCAAATTCCACCGTGGCCTTAAGAAATCCGAGCTTGTCGCCGGCGTCGTAACGGGTACCTTCGAACCGGTACGCATAAATGGGCCGCGTGCGGAGCAAATGGCGCAGCGCGTCGGTCAATTGAATTTCCGATCCGGATCCCGGCCCGATCGCCTGGAGAGATTGAAATATCTCCGGGATAAGCACATAGCGGCCGATAATCGCGAGGTTGGAAGGGGCCTCGGAGGGCTTGGGTTTTTCCACCAGGTCGCGGATGCGGTAGACGCGATCTTTTGTGCCGTTATGGGAGATCGGTTCGGCGTCGATCGCGCCATAGGCGGAGATTTTGTCCGGCGGCACCTCCATGACCGCCAGCACCGGCGAGCAGAAGAACTCGTACACGTCCAGCAACTGGCGCAGGCAAGGTGTTTCGGCATCGATCACGTCGTCGGCCAGCACCACCGCGAACGGCTCGTCCCCCACCAGTTCCATGGCGCGCAAGACGGCATGACCCAGCCCCAAGGCTTCTTTCTGGCGCGTGTACGAAACGTTGATCATGTCCGAGACGCTGCGCACGATAGAAAGCAGATCCTTTTTGCCGCGCATTTCGAGCATGTTTTCCAGCTCGAAGCTCACGTCAAAATGATCCTCGATCGCGCTCTTGCCGCGCCCGGTGACGATAATGATGTTCTGAATCCCGGAATTCAGGGCCTCTTCGACGCCATATTGAATCAGCGGTTTATCGACCAGCGGCAGCATTTCCTTGGGCTGCGCCTTGGTGGCCGGCAGGAAGCGGGTACCCAGACCCGCGGCTGGGAATACGGCTTTGCGAACCTTGGAAGCCATAACATTTCCAGTTTGCGTTGTCGGGCGGGGAAATAGCAACTGGTATGTGGGAGCGCCCGCTCCCTTACGGTCGCGGCTCGGTAGCCGTCGCTCGCATTCCGCTACGCGCCGCGGGTGGCGCCGGCGGCGTTGGTCAGGCGGCTGCGGATCTGGTTCATCACGTCGGAAGCCAGGAAGGGTTTGCGGAGCACCGGAAAATCGTGCTCTTCGCAGAGCGCTTCTTCCTCCGGCGGGAGGATGGTGCCGGTCATCATGATGACCAGCATGCGCGGCTGGGACTGCAGAAATTCCACGCCCAGTTCCACGCCGTTGCCGTCGGGCAGCATATAGTCGAGCAGGGCGGCGTTGGGCTTTTCGGCGGCCGCCAGCTTGCGGGCCTCGGTGGCGGATTCGGCGGTGAGCAACTTCCAGCCGGCATCGGCCATGAGGCGCTCCAGGAAATGCAGCAGGTCGCGGTTATCGTCCACCAGCATCACGGTGGGATGCGCGGGGACGCGGGCATCCGCGCCTTCGACCGAATGGATGCGGAGGCTCTCGCCATCCTCCGCCAGATCCACGCGCACGCGGGCGCCCGGACTGACCTGAGAGGTGGCCACCAGGGTGGCCAGCGGTTGCGTCAAGTGACGGTGGATGGTGCGGTTCAGTTCGCGCGCCCCGTACTCCGCGCTGGTCCCCTTTTCCAGCAGAAACCCGCGGGCGTCAAAAGGCACTTCCAGCGTGAACGACCGCGCGCCCAGCCGCGTGTTGACGTGATTCTGCAGATCCGAGATCTGCTGGTCCAGGATGGTGGAGAGCGACTCCGAAGTGAGCGGCTGATAGGTGATGATGCAGTCGATCCGGTTGACGAATTCCGGGGAGAAGCGTTTGCGCACGGACATCAGGGCGATGTTTTGCAGCTTGCCGGTGAGATCCGCGCGCTCCGGCGATTTCACGGACTGGAAGCCGAAATCGGGGTTGATTTCGCGCATCATTTCGCGCGCCCCCAGGTTGCTGGTCAGAAACACCAGGCTTTTTTCGAAATTGACGATGGTATTGTCGCCCAGCCGCAGAATCCCTTTGTCGAGCACGCCGAGCAGCAGGCGGGTCATGGAGGGCGCGGCCTTTTCGATCTCGTCGAACAAGACCAGCGACAGGTTGCACTTCTCGCTGGTGACACTGTTCAGCTTCTGCTGGGTGAGCATGGGCTGGGTTTCGCGATGCCCAAGATAGCCGGGAGGCGCGCCGATCAACTTGGCCACTTCGTGTTCCATCTGGAACTCGCCGCAGTCGATCTTGAGGACATTCTTTTCCGAACCGTGCAAGACATCGGCCAGGGCCTCGACGGTCTTGGTTTTACCGGTGCCGGTGGGTCCCAGCAAGAGAAACACCCCGATCGGCCGGCCTTCCGGCGCCAGTCCGGCCTGATACATCTGGATGTAGGGGACGATGACCCGCGTAGCAGCGGGCTGACCGACGACTTTTTGCGACAAGACGGCGATCAGGTTCTCTCCCGGATCGGACGTTGGCTTCCGCGACCGGCCCGACGTCTGAGTATTCTTGGTGCGCTCCACGGTGCCCTCCGCCTTGATTATACGGGGCGGGCGGCTCCTGGCACGCCGCGGGAAGCGCTCCTCGGGGGTCGTTTCATCAGCCATAGAGATCCTCTAATTGCCGTAGCGGCAGCGAGTTATGTCGATTCAGCAGCACTCGCAAGAGATATTCGTCGAGACCTGTGACCAACAGATACAACAGATAGTGGTGCCGGTAACCGTGCCAAACTCTACCTAATTATTAGCATGGCGCACCGGCGCTGTATGTAATATAGCGCACCGCACACGGGATGGCAGAGGTTGAGGGGGGAATTTACCTGTGGCGAAAGGTGATGCGGCCTTTGGTCAGGTCGTAGGGGGACAACTCCAGGGTTACCTTGTCGCCCGCCAGCACGCGAATGCGGTTGCGGCGAAGCCGTCCCGCCAGGTGGGCGAGCACTACGCGGTCATGGTCGATCTGGACGCTGAATTTGCCGCTGGGGAACTTCTCTAAAACCGTACCAGTTACTTCAATATTGTCTTCTTTACTCATAAACCTCCATGCCGATTCGCCGGCGGGGGGCCACCCTAGGCTGTTCGCTTTGCGGGCGGCCCCGCCCGCATTTAGCTACTAGCCGGCCGTGACGTTAGCCGCCTGCAGCCCCTTCGGACCGCGCGTTACCTCGAACTCCACACTCGCGCCCTCATCCAGGCTCCTGTAACCCTCCGTCTGGATGGCCGAGAAATGCACGAAGACGTCTTCTCCGTTCTCCCTTTGGATGAAGCCGTATCCTTTGGCCGCATTAAACCACTTCACTGTACCTTTTTCTCTCATTTCGATGTTTCCTCTTCCGAAAGTTGCAGATGGATCTCCCGCCACGCGGCGTCACAAACACAAAAGGGGGTTGCGGCCAACTCACGCAGCCCCCCTTAGACCTGTCCCGACACGAAGATGAGAGTCAAAATGCTTCTATAGTATAACGCAGAGCGAAGTCCAGTGGAGCAAACCACTCCCTTACGGTCGTGGCTCGGTTCGGTTCGGTTCGGTTCGATAGACCTCGCCACCCAGGGAACCTTTCCCCGCGCGCCGGTGTCTATAATGTTTCTAGGGAAGGCTCCCCTGTGGCCACTTCCATCCTGGACCTCAACGCGCAGAACACGCCGGCGGCCGATTCCGAAGATCTGGCGCTGGTTCGCTCCCTCCGGGAAGGGTCGGAGCGCGCTTACGAAACGCTGCTGTTGCGCTTCCAGCAGCCTGTCTACAATCTCGCTCTGCGGCTGTTGAACGATCCGTCCGACGCTTCCGATGTGGTGCAGGAAGTGTTCCTCAAGGTATTTCGGAACGTCGGCCATTTTCGCGGGCAGAGCAGCTTGAAAACATGGCTGTTCCGCATTGCCATCAACGAAGCCCACAACCAGCGGCGCTGGTTCTTCCGGCACCGCAACCGCGAAGTCGGCATAGAAGACGAGCAGGAGGATTCCCGCTGCCGGGCCGACACCCTGGCCGATGCCGCCCGTTCTCCTTTCGATTACGTGCTCGACCGGGAACGGCAGGCCATGATTGAAGCCGCCCTGACCCGCATCAATCCCACGTTCCGGGCAGCGGTGGTTTTGCGGGATATCACGGATCTGAGCTATGAAGAAATCGCCGAGGTTCTCGATGTTTCCCTCGGTACCGTGAAGTCGCGGATTCTACGGGGCCGCGAAGCCCTGCGGCAGGAGTTGGGGAAGAAATTGCAATCGCAACCGGTCATGCGATGGTTGCCGAAGACGGCAGAGTAGGTGCTATGAGTTGCCAAACGGTGCGAAATACGCTCTCGGAATTCCTGGACCACAGAGTCGCCGGGGATGAAATGGCGCGCGTGGCCGGGCACCTGGCTGCGTGCCGGGAGTGCGCCGCGTATCTGCGCGGCCTTTCCGAGTTGCGCGAGGGTCTGAGGAGTCTGCCGTCCGCGGCGGTTCCCAACCGCCTGGAGACGCAATTGCTGGTGCTCGCCTCGCGCGAGCGCGCCCGCTGGAACGGCGCCAAAACGCTGCCTCTGGCGCTGCATACCTGGGGCACCAATATCAAGCTGGCCGTCGATAATCTGATGCGTCCGTTGGCGCTGCCTTTCGCCGGAGGTTTGGTTTCCGCCCTGTTGCTGTTCAGCCTGCTGGTGCCTACGCTCGGTTTCCGGCCGAGTGTCCTGAACGATGTGCCCACCGGGTTATACACGGCCGCCACGCTGGTCGAGGTTTCCCCGCTGGCGATCAATAGCGATGAAACCGTGGTGGCGCTCTATGTGGACTCCAAGGGCCAGGCCACGGATTATTCCGTGCAGCAGGGAAAGGTCAGCCCTCAGATGCAGGCCGATATCAGTAAGATGATGTTCTTCAGCCGGTTTACGCCTGCCACCTGGTTTGGGCAGCCCACCAACGGCAAGGTGCTGGTTTCCTTCCGCCACATCAACTACGTGGTCCGCGGCTAGTGGGGCAGGCTCCCAGCCTGCGGCGGCCTCTTAGGCCGCCCGGCCTGACAGGCCTCTAACCGTGGCGCGCCAAAAGCTGGGCCAGCATTTCCTGATTCGCGGCTCCGTTCTGGAACGCATAGCCCGCGCCGCTGCGCCCGAGCAGGAGCCCCTCATCGTCGAAATCGGTCCCGGCCGCGGCGCCCTCACCACCCACCTGCTGGCCCGCGCGGATCGCGTGGTCGCCATCGAAATCGATCGCGGCCTGGCGCAGCGTCTCGCACAAACGCTAGGGTACACGGTTTCGCCCCCCGGGAAGCTGGAAGTTGTCGAAGCCAATGCCTTGGAAATCGATCTGGCCCAATGGGGACCGGCGACGATTACCGGCAATCTTCCTTACTACGCTGCCACCGCCATTCTGGAGCGCGTGATGGCCCTCGGCCCGCTCGTGCGGCGCGGCGTATTCCTCACGCAGAAGGAGGTCGCCCAGCGCATTACCGCTTCCCCCGGCAGCCGCGATTACGGATATCTCAGCGTGGCCATGCAGCTTTCGGCCGACATCGAGTTGCTCTTCGAAGTCCCCCCGGCCGCCTTCCATCCGCCGCCCAAAGTGGATTCCGCGGTGCTGCGCTTCGTGCCGCACGACCGCGCCGCCGAATTGGGTATCGCCGACCGGGCCGACTTTCTCCGTTTCGTGTCGCTTTGTTTCCGCCAGAAGCGCAAAATCCTGCGCAATAACCTGGCCGCCAAATATGGGGACATCATAGACGGTTGGCCCGAAGTTATGGTACGCGCCGAACAGATCGGCATCCCCGTGTTTGCGGCCATGTACCGCCGTCTTGTAACATAGACCCCTGAGGAGCGTATGAAACAGACCCTTTTCCCGGTTGCCGCTGTCGGTTTGTGTCTCGCCGGCGCCGTCCGGATGGCCGCGCAGATGCCGGACGAATCGCCCATTCCCAAGGTCCTGATGATCACGCGCGAGCAGATCAAGGAAGGCCATGAGGCGGCCCACATCAAGACCGAAGAAGCCTGGCCGCGCATCTTTCAGAAGGGCAACGTCAAAACCCATTACCTGGGCATGACCTCGGAATCGGGCCCCTCCGAAGCCTGGTTTCTGGAACCGTACGACTCGTTCGCCGGCATGCAAAAGGAACGCGCCGAGATCCAGCAATCGCCTCTCGCGGCCGATCTGGAAGTAGCCAATGTGCTGGATGGCGATCTGCGCACCGGCTCCAGCACCCTGCTCTCGGTATTCCGCGGCGACCTCAGCTATCGCCCGGCGGACGCCATGTCCGCGATGCCCAAGTGCCGCTTCATGGAAGTGACCGTGCTGCACATTAAGTACGGCCACGACGCTGAACTCGCGCAAGGGGCCAAACTGCTGATCGACGGCTACGATAAATCCGCCTCCGGCCAGCCGGTCCTGGCTTACCAGGTGGTGTCCGGCAGCCCGTCCGGGACGTATCTCCTGCTCGCGCCCATGGAATCGCTGGCGCGCATGGACGCCGCTCCCGCGCGCATGGATGCCGCGCGCCAGGCCATGGGAGAGCGCAACCGGCAACATTTCGATTCGCTCGCCCCGGAAGTGGTGCAGTCGAGCGAGGACCTGCTGTTCTCCTTCAATCCGCGGATCAGCTACCTCCCGAAAGAGTTTACCGACCAGGATCCCGGATTTTGGATTCCCAAGCCGGCTGAGCCGCCCAAGCACAAACGCTAGTTCCGTAGGCTGGCCTTCATTCGCTCGCACCAAGGTCAGCCATGTCGCGTTCCTCGCGGATCTGCTGCAACACCTCATCCGTGGCCGAAACGGGCAGGGGTTGCCCGGTGCGAAACACCCAGACACCGTGCTCTTTCATGAGTCCGCCCGCGCTCTCCATTTCCAGGGCGTCGCCCGGCTCCAATTGCAGCTCGACGCGGCCCGCTCTATCCATGGTGAGGCGACGGTTCATCAGTACAAATCCCGTGGGGCAGGCCCCCGGCCTGCAGCGGCCTCCCAGGCCGCCTCCTCATTATAATCTCACCACCGCAGCTTCAGGTTTGCCTCGAACTTCTCTTCCGACCGCAGCAGCTCCTCCCAGGTAACCGTGCGGTTCTGATACGCCGCCGTGCGGCCCAGGATCGCGGTCAAGTTGCTCTCCACCGCCTGGTCCGCATTGTTCAGCAGCTTGCCGGTTTGAATGCTATCGATGAACGCCTTCACATTGTTGATGGCGCCCTGCCGGAAAGTATCGTCCTTCTTCGATCCCTCCCAGGCGTTCTCCCCGGTGATCCGCACCAGGCCGCCATAGTGCGCGTCCACGGCGCCCTTGATGCCGAAGCATCGCACGCAAAGATCGCTGAAGCTGTTGGTCAACTGGTTCGAGCTGAAATCCGCCTGCACGCTGTTGGGGTACTGGTATGTCACGAGGAAATGGTCGTAGGCGTCGCCTGTGTCAAAGCGCGTGCCGCTCCAGTCAGTGCGTCCGCCCGTGCCGTGCGCCGCCACGGGATGCCCCGCCAGGAACCAGTTGGCCAGGTCGATCACGTGGATGTTCTGTTCTACGATGATATCGCCGCCCAGAACGCGGTCCATGTAGAAATTCAGCATGCGCCCCTGCCCGGGATCCATGCCGGGCTTCGATTTGTCCGGCGAGGGTCGGCCGGCGTAATAGAAGACCTGGGCGAAAACGGGCTTGCCGATATCGCCGCGTGCGATACGCGACGTGGCCTCCTGGAACACCGGCTGCGAGCGCGTCTGAAAGTCCACCAGGAAGCTGCGCTTTCCTTGTGCGCGTTTTCCGCTCTCCACGATGCTGCGGCAGCCCGGCACATCCACCGCCACCGGCTTCGCCAGATAGACGTGTTTGCCCGCGTCCACCGCGGCCCGCGCCTGCTCCGGATGGTAATACGGCGGCGTCTCGATGGCCACCGCATCCACTTTCGATTCGATCAGCTCGCGCGAGGCTTCCGGGCCATAATAGACGCGCGCCGCATCCACCTTGAAGCTCGATTGCGTGGCATCCAGGCGGCCGCGCATCACATCGGCCAGGGCCACGATGCGCGCGCCCGCGAACTCCGGAAAGAATGCGCCAATCCAGTTTCCGCGGCCGCCGCAGCCGATCAGTCCCACTTCCACGGCGGAGTTCGCCTGGGTTCCGAAAACTGTCTCCGGCTTCAGCAGCAGAACTCCGCCCGCTGCGGTCTTGAAAAAATCGCGCCTTTCCACAAACACCTCCAGCGGTAGTTTAGCGCAAATCGGATCTTTTTATTTTGGTGTGGCGGCGGGCGGAGTCTCCAGTTGCCGCTCCAGCGCATCCAGCTTCTCGTTCAGCTCGCTCAGCGTAGCCTGCTCCGTTTGCAGCGAATTGGCCAGTTCGCTTTCGCGCGCCCGCAATTGCTGATCCGGACCGCGGCCGGCGATCATTTTGAAATGCGCGCGCACGTCCTCCAGTTGCGCGCGGCGTCCGGCATCGGCTTCGGTCGAAATGTCCTGTTCGATCTTGACCAGCCGTTCGGCGGCATCCGCCTGCTGCGCTGTTTCGGCGGCGACTTGCTTGTGGACCTCATCCAGTTGTTGCGAAATCCGCGCCACCCTGGCATCCTGCAACCCGGTCCGATGCAGGAGCAACTGCATGCGCGGCCCGAGGGTGGCGGTTTTCTCGAGGTTCATCCGCAATAGCCGGACTTCATCCAGCAGTTTCTGCAAAGTCGCGCTGTCCGCGCTGGCGGTCTGCGCCATGCCCGACGCTGGCGCCATCAGGAAAACGAAAGTGACAAATCGAAACAACGTCTTCATAAGTAATCCGCCCCCAACCGCCAGTATAATAGACGTATAGACGTTTGAGCGTTTATCAATTTCAGCGTATAGGTGGTCAAAAATGGAAGAACAACCGGTCCGGTGGAGCGTCAAGGTCTCGAAGGATACCGACTTGACCCTGCGCACGTTCCTGGGCACCCACGGAATGAAAAAGGGCGATCTCTCGAAGTTCATCGAGGAAGCGGTCCGCCGGCGCGTGCTTCAGTGCACCATCCAGGACATCAGGGCGCGCAACGCCGATGCCGACCCCGACGAAATCCAGCGCATCGTCGACGAAGCCGTCAGCGAGGTTCGCGCGGAACGTCGCACCAAACGGAAGGTTAACAGAGCTTGATGCGCGTTGTCTTCGATACCAACATCATCGTGTCCGCCTTGATTTCCCCGGCCGGCAAGCCCGCCGCGATCATCGACGCCTGGCTGGACGGAAAATTTACACTGCTGACCTGCGCGGCGCATGTCGACGAGCTGCGGGCCACGCTGCAAGAGCCACGTGTGGCCGAACTCGTCAGACCACACCACGCCGGCCGCCTGGTCAATCAGGTCAAGAAGCTCGCCGAGGACGTCGATCCGCTGCCGCGCGTGCAGCGCTCTCCCGATCCCACCGACGATTTTCTTCTAGCCCTGTCGGAAGCGGGCAAAGCCGATTATCTGGTCACCGGCGACAAGAGCGGACTGCTGGCTCTCGGCCGCCACAAGGGCACGCAGATAGTGTCTGCCCGTGATTCGCCGCGTTGGTCGCATGACTTTCCCGGAGGACAACATAACGATGCCAACGCGTGCTCTCAATGGCCGCCGTTCCGCGCGGCCACGCACGAAGCGAAGGAGCTCGCGGACGGGCCCAAGTGCAATGTGGACTTGTGGCGCATGATCCGATAGGTGCGCCAAATCACTACGCTCACGTGGGTGGTAAGATCTGCGCATGGCTTTGCGGCGTCATCTCAGAATGATCGCTCCATATCTGATGGAGGTTTTCGTGCGCTCTAAGGCGGCTTGGGGCGGTGGGGCCATCATTATTGCCGTTGGAATAATCGAGCACGCCGCAGGACGGTCGCTGTCTGAAGCTCACTATGCAATGGCTCTCATGTTGGCCGTAATTGGCTCGCAGTTTTGGCACGGCCTGCTAAGAGTCAGCGCAAGGCACTCTCCGCCAACGGATCTCAGTTATGATCTCTGGGTAGATGAACACGACTTCCTTAGGTGTGTCGAGCATCGGACCTCCGCAACGGAGGAGCCTTGATGGCGCGTTTAAACGCTTTTCGGAGGTTGCGCCACCCCGGCGGCTTCCTCGGCTTTGTGCGCTTTGCGTTTTCCTCGACCATGTCCCTTGGCTTTCGGTCCGACATCGGCCGCACCTCCTGACTGGCCCGGGTACCCCAAGCTAGGCGCGTCCAGGAGACCGATCCGAGTACTATTCTGGAAACACCCTCGGCTTGATGCTCTCCGCTTGTTATAACGGAACGATTGTTCGTCAAGATATCTGAAGAGATGGAACGGCTCAACACTCAAATACGTGCAAGGCGATATATCGCTGCTGAGAAATTGCGGCCATCACGCAAGGGTTGGAGTCTGGGATGGCTGAAAGCTGATACCTACTCATCCATCACACACCGGAACCCCAGCGTCCCCGCCCGATCCTTCGCAGGCGCCATCAGCAGATATTTCCCGTGCTCGTTCAACTTGTAAGCTTGCGGGAAATACCACATCGATCCTTGCGGCTGATAGTAACTCCCGCCCCGCACAATCGCCGCGCGCGTATGTTCATCCACAAACTCATCGGTCCATTGCCACACGTTGCCGGTCATATCCATGGCTCCGAACGGACTGGCGCCCGCCGGATGCGCATCCACATCCGCGGGGCCGGGTAGATCGCGGCCCTTATAGGGCGTGGGCACCGCGCGCGCGTCCCAAGCATTGCCCCATGGATACAGCCGTCCATCCGTGCCTCCCGCCGCGTATTGCCATTCCCACTCGTGCGGCAGCCGCTTGCCGGCCCAGGCCGCATAAGCCCGCGCATCTTCCAGCGAAACCCATGTCACCGGCTTGTTCGCCCATCCGTCTGGGTAAGATGCGTTGCGCCAGTCCTTCAGGAAGTTATGGTTGTCTTGCGGATGGTATTTCGCGGCTTCCAGAAACCTCTTGAATTCCGCATTGGTGACGGGATAGCGGTCCATATAAAGCGATTTCATGGTGAGCAGATGATGGTGGACGCGCCGGGGCGCATCTTCCCATGGATACTGCACATCCAACCCGATCCAGTTGAATCCCTCGATCTCGATGCCGCTCACCTGAAAGTCGAAGGCGCCCGCCGGCACGTGCACCATATCCGCGGGACTCGCGGAGGGCGGCTTGGTAGGCGCGATCTCCGCCATCCGCTGCGGCAGGAATTTCCAATCGTGGGCCAGACTGGCGAGTGGCACGCGCGCCCATTGCCGCGACTGCGCGAGCGTGGCATCCAGCTTCTGCTCTGCCCCGCCCGGCATCACCGCCAGGATCGCGCCAAAGCCCTTGGCTTCCATGGCGAAGCTCAACACCGCGTTACCGCCCTCCATGCGCGGCTTGATTTCCGCGCCGTTCCACACATCGTAATAGCGCGCGCCTTCCACGTGCCGCACGCGCACCTGCTCACCGCTCACGTCGTATTCGTTGCGGTTGACCACCGTCCACAGGGTGCGCCCGTCGCCCGGAAAGCGCGTGGCAAAAACGCCATACTGCAGCGTCGGCGCGTAAGGCTCCCATTCGCGCTCGACCAGCAAGTCCGCGAATTGCCGCTCGATGGATGCCACCCGCCGCAAAGCCTCGGCGTCCCGGGGCGTGATCTGGTTCCAGATGCCCCAGATGTTCTCCCAGCTCTCGTAACCCACGCCGTTGAAGAAGGCGGCTTGCAGATTGTCTATTTTGTCACGCGCCCACCGGTCGCAGACATTAATCATGTGGCGCGGCTCCAGCCATTTCAGCTTGCTCACCATGGGCGCGAAAGGATACTTCCAGTAGCCCCAGCTCTGGTTGTTCCACATCAACATCTCATCGGCGCTAGGCGAACCTTCCGGCTCGAACGTCACCGGATGGCCGGTCTGGTCGGAGGCCGTCCGGTAAGCGCGCGGCATCCCGTTGAAGGTATCGCCGTTCACTCCATCGGCGCCGATCTCGGCCATCAGCTGCGCCGCCGCGTTCCAATACGGCTGGGCCACATCGCGCGTGCCGGTGTCCCACGGCATGCTCGGAAAGAACACGCGCACGCCGCGGCGATGGAAGTCTTCCACCATCCGGTGCAAGCCCGCCACGCCGCCCGGCAAGTCGCGCGCCAGGTCCCACTGATTGCGATTGTCGATGCCTATATTAGGATACACGGGCCAGATCAAAACGCTGTCGATGCCGCCGTAGCGTTTGTCCAGATCGTCCAGATATCGGTCCACGGTATATTTTCCGTCCGCCGGATCGTAGAAATAGCGCTCCTCGGCCATCATTTGCGGTTGAATGAAGTTTCGCTGCGTCCATAGGAGCGCCGGACGCCGGTATTCCGCGTCATCGTAGCCCATGCGGATCAGCCGCTCCCGCCGCCACTGCCGCAGGTCGTTGAGCCACGCCTCGTGCTCGCTGCTTCCGGCGATCCGCCACTCGCTCAGTTCCGATACCCAGTCCGGCGTGGATCGCCGGCCGGGACCGGGTATCTGGCTGCCATCCGCGCTAAATCGGGTGTCCTGGGGCATTACCGCCAGTACTGCCGCGAAGAAGATGCCGGTGAGTCGCTTCATCACCGAAAACATATCATCATGCACAAGTGGCGGGTGATTAAGGTTTCGCAATGCGCCGTAACAGAGTAAACTTTTCCGGCGCAGGGCAGAAATGGGCGAAATCTCACTAAACAAAAGGCGCAAGTCCTTGACAATAAGTGCGCCCTATCATCGGCGCGAAAATTGCTATACGGAGCGCGAGGAGATTATGAAACGCATCACTCTCAGCGTAGGTCTTTTAGCTGCGGCGCTGCTTGCCGGCGGCTGCGCGACCAAGAAGTACGTACAGGACTCTACTGCCCCAATCCAGGCGAAAGTAAACCAGGTCGGCGACCAGACCAACAAGCAGGGCCAGGAAATCCAACAGAACAAAACTGACCTGACGGCCAGCATCAACGGCGTGGACGAAAAGGCCCAGAATGGTATCGGCGCGGCGAAAGAGCAGGCCATGACGGCCCAGAACTCCGCGCAGAACGCCATGACCAAGGCGGGCGAGGCGGCGGACTTGGCCGGCAAAGACTCCGAGGAGATCAGAAGCCTCCGCCAGCAAGTCTCCAACCTCGACGACTACAAGCAGGTGGCCGATCTGACCATTCCGTTCGGCTTTAATAAATACGCACTCACCGAAAAGGACCGCACGGATTTGGACAACATGGTGTCGACCGCTTCTAAGAACAAGCGGTACTTCATCGCCGTCGAAGGCTTCACCGACCGCACCGGCTCACGCCAGTACAACGAGGCCCTCAGCCGCAAACGGGCCGATGCCGTCACCGCGTACCTGGTGGCCAAACACGACATCCCCATCTATCGGATCCACATGATCGGACTGGGACCGGAGAAGCCGTTGGATGACGCCCACACCCGCGCCGCGCGCGCCAAGAACCGCCGCGTGGAGATCAAGATTTTCAGCGCCGACGAGAGTTACTCCCTCTCGCAGTTGCCTGCGCCCTCATCCGCCGGGCAACAGGCGCAAGCTTCACTACCGCAGCAATAGATCCGCCGGCCGCGCAAGCCGTCGTCTAGCGTCGGGTGGGTCCCTCGGGACCCACCTTTTTTTGTGTCTGCAAAGCCAGCAACCAGATATAAAGACCCAGCAAACTGGTGGACACTTCCAGCAACGTCCCGGTCATCTTGAGGCTGGGGCTGGGGGAGAACTGCAGCAATTGTTCTCCCATGACCGCGCCGGTCAGTTGCAGGCCCAACCCACCGCTCAGCAGCATCAGGCGCCGGTCCGGGCGGCGCGCCGCCACCAGCAGCGACCAGAGGATCACGTCCAGAATCACCGCGGAGATGTTCAGGTCGCGGCTGATCAGCGTCATCTTCATATTGAATTTTGCGCTGTGGTGGATCGCCAGGGATACCGCCAGGATCAGGATCGATGCCAGGATAAGCCAGCGGCGCCCGATCGTCTTCTGCCTGGAATACCGGGCTGCCTGGTCGATGAACGCGATCACCACGCAAAAAACCAGGACATCCAGGACCGCTTCATTCACCCAGTAATAGAAGTCCCGCACCTCGTCCGACGCGCCTTGCAGTCCGATCTCTGCTACGGTCGACACCAGCAGAGAAAGCACATAGGCGAAGACGAACGGATACTCCCGGTAGCTTCCCCGCAACTGAACGGAGATTACCCTGACATCGAGCCACAGGCCAATCGCCCAGGCGGCGTACTGAAGGGCGCGGTGCATTTCCCTCCGCGGGAAGGCCCCTGCTATTGCCGTCGCTCACCCAGCGGCGCTATTTTAAGCTTTCTGGCCGTCCCAGGTGACGTGTGAAACGGTCGGGCCATGCGCTACTTTACCACCCCACGGATCGGGCGGGAAAGTGGGGCCATGCACCTGCGTCCCACCCCAAGTGGCGAGTCCAACCGCCATGCAAAGTGCGGCTGCCGAGTTTACCAGGAAGCGAACCAACCGGCTGTTCGAAAATTCGTTCATATATCTCTCCGTTGTAGTCAGAATCCAACACTAGCCCTTACGGAACATCGTCCGGGCTTCAACTCAAAAAATGCAGCGATGTACCGGTAGTGGTTAGGTGTGGGATTTGTTTCACCTGAATCGTATCGCAGATTCGGGGTATACGGAAGAAATATCGGATACGGCGTGGGATAACGAACGTTAACCAAGCGGGGCTATTTAGTCGCCCGGCGTGTACTGTTCTTCACGCCGCGCATACTTACCGTCCGCACGGGAAGTCCTCTTGCCCGGCCGATCCAGACGCATGTCGGAGGCTACCTCATCGACCATCGCCATCGTGACCGTCTTACTCTCTAGCGCGAAGGCAGTGAGCAGGAGATTATCGCACATGGCATTGATCAATCGGGGAATGCCCTGAGTGCGGCTGTGTACCTCGCCCAATATCTCCGGCGCCAAAATAGTCTGGTCTTTCAACCCGGCGCGAGTCATCCGCGACTGAATATAATCCACGGTCTCTTCCAGTTTCAAAGGCTGCAGCACGCAGCGCAGAGCGATCCGCTGCTTCAACTGGCGGAACTCCCGGGCTTCCAGTTTGCGATCCAGTTCGGGTTGCCCGGCCAGCAGAATCTGAAGCATCTTCCCGCGCCGGTTTTCGAGATTGCCCAACAGCCGGATTTCTTCAAGCACGTCCCAATCCAGGTTGTGTGCTTCGTCCACGATCAGCACCGTTGTGCGTCCTAGGTTGGCGCTCTCGATGATCATCTCGTTCAGCGCGAACAGCACCTCGGTCTTGGATGTGCGCGTGCATTGGAGATCGAAATCGTAGGCGATCATTTCGAAGAATTGCGTGACGGTCAGCCGCGAATTGAATAGCGAGGCATAGGCGATCTGCTGGCTTCTCAGGAAGTCGCGCAGGCATTCCAGCATGGTGGTCTTGCCGGTTCCCACTTCGCCGGTGAGCACCACGAATCCCTTGCGGCTCTGCACGCCGTAGATCAGGTTGGCGAGAGCTTCCTCATGCTGCACGCTCCGGAAAAGGAACGATGGGTCCGGGCTCATATTGAAGGGATTCTCGGCGAACCCAAAGAAGGCTTTGTACATTGGCAGACGCGCTTGCGTCTATCTTAACATGCACCCGGATGCAGGATCCCGAGCGAAGGCCCGCCGGGTTCCTGGGCCAGCAGTAAAACACATCGGGCCGCAGATGAACGCGGATGAACGCAGATAAAACTTAGGATGGTACGATCCGTCGACCCAGGCTGCGCTGCCCAGCCCAGCCTGCTGCTTACTGTCTTGTCTTATCTGCGTTAATCTGCGTTAATCCGCGGCCAATAACGGTTTTTGCTTTTGTTCTCGTCCCGCGACCATCGGCGGATCGTCGCCCTTAGACCTTGGCCGATTTCGTCGGACTGATCAGGATGTGCGCGTTGCGCCCTTCCATGCGCGGCGTGCTTTCCGCCGTACCGTACGCCGTCAGGTCCGCCGCAAAGCGGGCCAGGAGATTGCGGCCCAGATCCGCATGCGCGATCTCGCGTCCGCGGAACTGCACTACCGCCTTCACCCGGTTGCCCTCCTGCAGAAAGCGGATGGCGTGGTTCTTCTTGAAGTCGTAGTCGTGGTCATCGGTGTTGGGACGGAACTTGAGTTCCTTCACCTGCACGACGTGCTGCTTCTTCTTGGCTTCGTGCTGCTTCTTCTTCTGCTCGTATTGATAGTGGCCGTAGTCCACCGCCTTGGCCACGGGCGGCACGGCGGTCGGCGAGACGATCACCAGATCCAGCCCCAATTCCTGCGCCTTGCGCAGGGCCGCCGCGGTCGGCATGATTTCGGCGGTGCCGTCCGGGAAGACCGCGCGCACTTCGCGCGCGCGAATCGACTCGTTCACGTTCTCTCTACGGGCTGGCCTGCGAGGAGGTAAATTTCTGCCTGGACCCATGTATGCGATTAAGCTGTTGCCTTAGGATTGGCCGCGCTTGTGCGGCTGAAGTTGCCAAGCCTCAGTGTGCCGGCCGGCGGGGTGAAGTCGTGGATGGAGGATAAAACCAATATAGAATCGCTGTCTTAAACAGTGTACTGCGAAACGCCGCCGATTGTCCAGCTTTTAGTGGAGGGCGGGCTTTTATGGCACCCTGAAGGGAACGTCGCTCGAAAGCGTGCCGCCGGGCGTTACCACCTGGATTTTTCCGCTGGTCGCACCTGTGGGTACGGTAGTGGTGATCTCGGAGCCCGAAACCACCGTGAAAGCGGCTGCGGTGCCGCTAAAGCTGACGCGGGTTGCACCCGTCAGATTGGTCCCCAAGATCCTGACTGCCGCTCCCACCTCGCCGCGCGGAGGCCTTGCTTCCACAAATGGGCTCAAACCTTCTGACAGGCTGAACACCGTCCCCGCCAGCTTGGGCGCCAAACCGTTTGTGCCGTAGAACTCCCCGTTCGTGTCCTGGGTCACGCCGCCTGACGGGTACTCGCCGTCCGGGCAACCGCTTTCGGTGCAAAAACGGTGGAGCGTGGTGAGCTCGCCACGCGGGGTGAGTTTGAAGATGGTTCCGCAGCCCTCTACGCCACCTTCCCCCGAAACACAGGTAGCGCCGCCGGCGAACGTTGTCCCGTAGAAGTTCCCATCGGTGCCCTGGATCAGATTTGAGGGGTAAGCGCCGTCCGGGCAGTTATCATCCACCAGATCGGGACAGAACGTGTAGAGCGTGGTCAGCGTGCCGCTCGGGGTGATCTTGAAAAACGTGCCACATCCGGCGTAGAGCGGCGGTGTAGCCGGAGAGGTGCCGCACGTGGTATCGGTCCCGCCCGAGCCCGTTGTCCCGTAGAGGTCCCCAATGGTGGCCTGAATCAGGGCCTCCTCGGGATATACGCCGTCCGTGCAACTGCTTTCGGAACAGAAGTTGTATAGCGTCGTCAGCGTACCGGCCGGGCTGATCTTGAAGATCGTCCCACAACCACTAGCCACCGCTGCGCAATAGTTGGACCCGCCTTCCGAAGTCGTGCCGTAAAAGTAACCGTCGGTGGCCTTCACCAGCCCCGCGACGGGGAACGCCCCGTCGGTGCAGTCCGGTTGAGAGCAGAAACTGTATAGCGTCGTCAGCGCGCCGGCCGGAGTAACTTCGAAAACCGTACCGCAGCCATCCGCATGGGGGTAGCACGCGGCCCCGCCATACTCTGTTATCCCGTAGAAGTCCCCGTTCGAGCCCTGCGCCAGGACGCCTTCGGGCTGCACGCCATCCGTGCAGCTTGCCTTGGCGCAGAAAGTGTAAAGTGTCGTCAGCGCCCCGCTCGATGTGATCCGGTAAACCGTCCCGACGTCGTGAGGGCCGCGGTCATGGCTAACCCCGCCAAAGGGCGTTGTCCCATAGAAGTCGCCATTCGCGGCCTGGACCAGCCCCGCGCGGGGGGAATCGCCGTCGGGACAATTCGGACCTAGGGAACAGAAGCTGTATAGCGTCGTCAGCGCGCCGCCCGGGGCGATCTTGAAGACCGTCCCGGCGCTAGAGGCCCCGCCTCCGGCGGTTGTCCCGTACAAGTTTCCGTCGATGCCCTCGTAAAGCGCCGCGTATGGAGCGGCGCCGTCCGAAAAATCAAAGCTGAGGACGGTCGTAAAAGTCTGCGCGGGCAAGGCACTCGCCAGCGCCGCCATTAGCGCAACGACAGCGCATGTCTTCCTGCCGCAGTTGAATTTTTCCAACGCGTTGATGATCCGTTTCATGAAGCCCTCCGTCTGCGCCTGAACGGTTCCCCCGTTCGCTGACCACGACAGTGGCCCGACTGGCCCCGATGGCGACCGTCCGCTGCTACTCCACCTTAAAGCTGTCGTGCGTGGCGACGGCGCCGCCTGGCGTCGCGATAGTGATCGGCCCGGTCGTGGCGCCCGCCGGAACGTTGGCCCAAATGTAATTCGCTCCGCTGTTGGATACTCTGGTGGCGGGAACGCCATTGAAGCGCACCGAAGCCCCCAAAAGATTGCTCCCCCAGATGCGCACGGGCGCGCCCACCGCGCCCGACTGCGGGCTGAAACTCCGCGGCGCCGGCGCGGGCTTGGGCAGCCCCGCTTCCAGGGCAAATACCAGGCCGCCGTTCACCGGACCGCCGGAGACAGCCGTGCCATAAAGGTTGCCGTCGCTGCCCTGCACCAGCGAACATTGGCAAACCCCATCGGCGCTCAGGTTCTTCATGACGTAAAGCACGGTGAACTGGCCCGATCGGGTGATGCGGAAAAACTCGCTATGGCCGCTGCGCGGGATGTTGCCGAGCGTGGCGCCGTACAGGTTTCCGTCGCTGGCTTCAATCAACGCCGTCGGCCAGGAATCCTGGTTTTTCGGAAAGGTGTAAAGCAAGGTGTACTGGCCCGCCAGGGTGAGCCTGTAAATGGTCCCCGTGCCGTTGGCGCCGCCCGCGGGAGTGGCCCCGTAGAGGTTACCGTCGCTGGCTTGAATCAGGGGCGCCGGGTCCAGGCCGGTAACGGTGCTATCGGGGAAACTCAGCAGCTTCGTCAGGGTCCCGGACGGAGTCAGGCGAAACAGATAGCCGGGGCCGTTCTCCGAGATGCCATAGTAGTTACCATCGTTGGCATAGATGGCGGTTTGCAAGCGCTCGCCCGCGGGGAACTCGTGGAGGGGTGTTATGCCGCCCTTCAGATCGATGCTTGCCACGTTCCAGGGGCCCCCGCCGGCGGCCAGCGCGAGACCGAGAAATGTTCCGTCCGGCAGGTTTTGCCGGAGGGAGGGCACCAGGGCTGGAGACGAATAAATCTGCTTGCTGCCGGCCGTTGGGCCAATGGAAAACACGCTGGCCGGATGCACCCCCACTTCCACCGCGGAATAGAACCGCCCGTTGGCCCCGCCGATCAGCATGGAGGCCAGGTTCGTTCCGGGGGGGAAAGTGGTTAGAACGGTTTTGGTCCCCTCGGCAGTAATGGACAATGCCGCCGCGGTCAATCCGGTTTCGAAGTAGAAGACACCTGGCGATCCCTCGGAGATTCCCACGGGCTGGCCGAGCCGGTCCATGTAGGCAATGGGGCGAAACGCGACTTGTCCGGGCGAGGCCACAGTCGCGGCGATCGCACAAAAGGCGAGCGATGCCGCTTTACGCAAACAATCGACCTGGAGGGCGGCCAATCTTGGCCGCAGCCGCCTTTTGAGGCGGCTGGACCCGCTAGACAGCGGGTCCGCGGGCTGAATAGCCCGCCCCACGGTGTTCACATAATCGTTGATCTGCATGACGCACTACACTACTTCGCCGCGCCCTGGTAGACCAAAGCGCCGACGCACGGGGCGGCGGATGTGCAACCGGGATTCGTCTTGGAAGCCGTAATCTTGTAAGTGGGGACGAAGAGAAGCCCGCGCGTCACCGTCGGCATGGCGAACCGCGAAAGCTGGAAGCTGGCGAGCCCGTACGTGGACCAGACCTTCCCCAGGCCCACGGCGTCGTACGCCTCGGCGTAGCCGTTGCCGACGTGAGTCTCCTGCGAACTGTTATCCCCGATGAGTGCCCATACCGCGCCTGTGCCGGCCTCGATCCCGTTCGAGGTGACTACCAGCGATCCGCCCGGGTATCCGACCTGGCTGCCCGTCGGATTGACGTCCCGCACCGGATTCACGAAATAGCCGCTGTAGGTGTAGGGGACCGGCTTCGTTTGGGGGATGGCCTTGCTGAAGGGCGGGCTGACCGTCAACTGCGTGTCGCTGGAGACGCCGGTGATGACCGGGCAACTGGATCCGCTGCAGCCATTCGCGATGAGTCGATCCCCTGGAATTACCGTGTGGGTGAAGCAGGAGCCACCGCTACAGGGGCAACTGCCGGTGGCGCAACCCGGGCCGATGACGGTGGCGCCGGTGCTATCCGTATAGATGGCAGGCGATCCCGCCGGGGTAATCGGGGTCAGATTGAACTGAAGTGATTTCAAGGTCTCTTCATAGGGCCATAGATAAAGGGTGTTGTTGTACATCGCGAGGCTGGTGACGCGATGGCAGGTATGGGCCGCGCCGGTGCAGAGAGTATCCAGCGCCGCGAAGGGGAAGATATTCCCGGGATCCCCCGCAGTGAAGCCGTCCAATTGGTCCTGCTGCAGCAGATAGCCATAGCCGCCCTTGTCGATGGTCACGGCGTAGTGTTCGGTCGAGCCGAAATCGAACAGCGCGATTCCCGAAACGCCCATGTCCCAGTCGTACTCGTTGTAAAACTCCACGGTACGGTTGCAGGTGCCGTCGCCGGGAGTATCGTAGGCGCAAGAACTCAGCAGGAGTGGCGGCTGCAGGACCGGCGCACAGGTATTGGTGATCCAGCAATCTCCCGGCCCCCCGTATGGCGTGAAATAATCCGAGGGGGTGGTGGGCATGCCGACGGCTTGCGAAAGGTGGAAATCCAGGATACTGTCGCCCCAATTGGCCGCCGCGCCAGTCTGGAACCCGCCGTTCGCGGTGGCTACGAAGGTGTGCGCCACGTTACTGGCATCGGTGCGCGATGCGGGCCCCTTGCCCGACATCCAGATGCCGCCGCCCAGACCGCCCCAATTCGGGGCATTTTGGAAACCGGTGGGCTGCAGGCAATCGCAAGCCGGCGCTCCGCCGTTGCCCGACGGACACTGGGTGGTGCCACCCCCGACGCCGCAGCCGGTGGGCGTAGTGGCAAAGGTCAGCGCCGGAGTGGGCGCCAACGCTCCATTGCTCTCGACCGTATAGCCCAATAGCCAGCCGTGGTAGGGGTAGCTGGTCTCACTGTCCTCCACCCCCGCGACGCCGAAGGCCACATATATCAACGGGTTCGGCGTGGCTCCGGGAACCTTGACTTCCAGCAAGGCGGGCCGCTGCAACTGGTTCGGCACGTTCATGGAAACCCCCGCGCTGGAAGGTTGGATCTGGATCGTAGAGATATCCTGCCCCGCCACGTCCGCTCCCGACGCCTGACCCGTCAGGTCGATTTCGTGAAGCCACCACTCCTCTACCGAGGGAGCCGCGGTCTGGCACACGCTGGTGACGAACATGGTGTAAGTGTAGGGCGACACCGGAGTGGCATCGATAACCGGCGTCGAAACGATACCGGCGAAGGGCAGGCCGGGACCGATGTAGGGCGCTGCCTTTCCGGGGATGCCGCCGATGACACCGCCGGTCGCGCCGCAGTCATCTGCCCAGAGCCAGTTGGTGCCGGGTTTCCCACCGGTTCCGCTCCTTTTCCAGAGCAGGTCCCCCGTATCGGCGTTGTAAGCGAAAATGCTGCCAAAAGCCGTGGCCAGGACCACCATGTTACAAGGACTGCACGTCCCTTTCACCGGGTTGGGGACGGTGATACCCGCCACGTAGAGTGGTTGCGCGTAGATCGGGTTATTGCCTTCGAGGCCGGTGCTCGTCGGCGGCGAGTCCACCAACAGCGGGGAATAGGAGGCCTCCGCCAGGGTCACGGCGCCGGCCTTAAGAGCGGTGGCATACAGGCAGGTTTCGGCGCCGTTGTGCGCGTCCCGATAGTTGTCATACTGCCCGGTGAGGACGCTCGGGTTACCGGCGCCGGTCGCCGGTGCGCAGACCGGAGTTTGCCCAACGGCGGGGCCTCGATTCGATGATTTTTCCTCAGCGCTCGCCGGCGCTGCCAATCCTGTTACCAGGACCATCATTGCGAAGGCCAGAATCGATCGGCGCGAATCTGCCATTTTATTGTCAATCTGAACGTGGATTTCCATTTTGGCCTGCTATTAATTTGAAGTATACACCCAAGGTGGTGGTAGGAGCCTGTGCCGCGCCAACTAGACAGTACTGGACGGGTTGGGGGACGGAGCGGTCTAGGGAACGTATAATCAAGGAGATGTGGCAACTCCGCGCCAGTCTGGCGGCAGTGCTGTTGGTTCTGCCCGCGCGCCCGGCGGCCGCCGCCCCGGCGCCCACGTTTTCCGGGCAGGTGGCGCCAATTCTATTCAGGCATTGCGCGAAGTGCCATCAGCCGGGCGAGATCGCATCGCGGGTGTCCTTCCTGTCGTACGATAAGGCGCGGAGCTGGGCCAAGGCGGTCAAAGAAAAGGTCCTGCTGCGGGAGATGCCGCCTTGGCCTGCCGATCCCCGCAAGAGCGCGCCTTTCCGCAACGATGCCCGCCTCAGCCCGGAGGACATCCACACGATTGCGGCCTGGGTGGATGCCGGAGCTCCCAAAGGCGACGATTCCAATTTGCCGGCCGCGCCCGTGTTCGCGCAAGGCTGGCTGCATCCGAACGGCGTTCCGCCGGACGCCGTCATCGTGCTGCCCGAGATTTCGGTGCCGGCCGAGGGCGAAATACCCTACGTGGCGCAAATGGTGAAAGTCCCGTTCGCCGAAGACAAGTGGATTTCGGCCATTCAGGTCCGTCCCGGCAATGGAGCGGTGGTGCACCACATGGCGATCACGGAGGTTCAGGCAGGGCAGCGGTTTGGGCCCGATGACAGTCCGCTGGCGGCGCTCGCGCGGGGGGTGGGCGTGCGGAACGATCTGACCGTGCCCCAGCCTGCCGTCCGGGTGCCTGGAGATGCCGCTCTGTTCGACATGCTGGGCGTTTACACCCCGGGCACCTCTTTTGAGATGTATGGCGACGGAGCCGCCAAGCTGCTCAGGGGCGGGTCGGATTTCTACCTCAACTTCAACATCCATTACCAGGCTATCGGGAGGCCGGAGAAGGACCGGTCGTCGCTGGGCCTTTGGTTTCAGGAGCGGCCGCCGGAACGCCAGTTGTTCCGGGTCAACGGCGCGGGAGCCTCGCTGCTCGCCAACGGCAGGGAGCTGCCGACCGATGCGCCGCAGGAGAAGGCCGAAGGCAACTGTGCCGCGATTCCCCCCATTCCTCCGAACACGGCGAATTATGAAGTGACTGGAATGACGGCATACACGCGGCCGGTGATCGTTTACCAGTTTCAGCCGCACGCCCACTTGCGCGGGAAGGACTTCACCTACACGGTGGTCTACGATGACGGTCGTGAGCAAACCGTACTCAGCGTGCCGAAATACGACTTTCACTGGCAACTGGCGTATGATCTGGAGACGCCGCTCAAGTTGCCGGCGGGCAGCAAGCTGGTGGTCACCGCGCACTACGACAATTCGGCGAACAACCCTAATAACCCCGCGCCGGACAAGGAAGTTTACTTCTTAGGGCGCGGGAACCAGAGTTGGGATGAAATGTTCTCCCCGTTCGTGCAGTACGCGGTCGACAGGGGGCGGCCGAACACACAGGAAGCCCTGAACATCGTCGAGGTGGAAGGGTGCCTGGAAAGTGGCCCGGGCGGAGTATGGAATTTGGCGCGCGCCGGCGATCCGGTCGTATCCAAAGCGGAGGCGATATCATCATCCGCGGAATTAGAAGCGGATGCAGCCAGACCTATAGGTAAGGGCCGGTATCGGCTCCTCGGAGTCAGCTACTTCAACCCGGGGAGCCGCAAAGCGCTGAAAGTGGCGGTCAAGGGGGTGCTCATCGGAGGCGCCGGCCGCGGCCGCATCAACGTCACTTCGCTGCAGACGGAAGAAGGCGGCCTGAGAGACCGCCGCAGGCTGAGAGCCTGCCCCACTTTTTAGTTCGCGGCGCCCTGGTATACCAGAGCGCCCACGCACGGGGCCGTGGCTGTGCAATTGGGGTTCGACTTCGACGCGGTGATGTTGTAAGTGGGGATGAAAACCAGCCCGCGCGTCACCGTTGGCATGGCGTACCACGAAAGATCAAAGCTGGCATTCCCGTATGTGGTCCAGAGCCTCTCCAGGCCCGCAGCGTTGTAGGCCTCGGCATAGCCGCTGCCGATGTGAGTTTCCTCCGAACTGTTATCCCCGATCAGCGCCCACACCACGCCCGTGCCGGCCTGGATCCCGTTGGAGGTGACTTCCAGTTGTCCGCCCGGGTATCCGACGTCGCTGCCCTTTGGATTGGTGTTGCGCACCGGGTTGACGAAATAGCCGCTGTAACTGTAGGGGACCGGAGTCGCTTGGGGAATGGCCGGGGTGAACGGCGGCGTGACGGTCAACTCCGTGTCGCTGGCGACGGCGGTGATCGCCGGGCAGGCAGCTCCGACGCATCCGTTGGCGATCAGTTGATCTCCGAGGACGATCGAGTGGGTGAAGCAGGAGCCGCCGCTGCAAGGGCAACTGCCGGTGGCACAGCCGGGGCCGGTGACGGTGGCGCCGGTGCTGTCCGTGTAGATGGCAGGCGATCCCGCCGGCGTAACCGGGGTCAGGTTAAACTGGAGAGCTTTCAGTGCCTCCTTGTAGGGCCATTCGTAAAGAGTGTTGTTGTAGAGCGCCAGGCTGGTGACCCGATGGCAGGTGTGGGCCGAGCCGGTACACATGGTATCCATCGCGCCGAATGGGAAGACATTCCCGGGGTCCCCGGCGGCGAAGCCCAGCATCTGGTCCTGGTGCAGCAGGTAGCCATAACCGCCCTTGTCGACCGTCACCGCATAGTGCTGGCCCGAGCCGGCATCGAAAAGCGCAATTCCCGACACGCCCATGTCCCAGTCGTACTCGTTGTAAAACTCCACGGTGTGGCTGCAGGTGCCGTCTCCGGGCGTATCCACTGCGCAAGAACTAAGTTGGAGCGCCGGTTGCAGTGCGGGCGCACAGGTATTGGTTATCCAACAGTCCGCCGGTCCCCCGTATGGTGTGAAATAGTCCGAGGGGGTGCTGGGCATGCCGCCAGATTGCGAGAGGTGGAAATCCAGAATGCTGTCGCCCCAATTGGTGGCCGAGCCATTCTGGAACCCGCCGTTGCCGGTGGCGACAAAGGTATGCGCCACGCCGCTCGAATCGGTGCGCGATGCCGGACCCCTGCCCGACATCCAGATACCGCCGCCGAGGCCGCCCCAGTTCGGGGCATTCTGGTAGCCGCTGGGCTGCAGGCAATCGCAAGGCGGCGATCCACCGTTCCCAGCGGGGCATTGGGTGGTCCCACCCCCGACGCCGCAGCCGCTGGTCGAGTCTGCGAAGCTCAGCGCCGGAGTCTGTACGAACGCCCCGCTGCTATCGATGGTGTAGCCCAGCAGCCAGCCGTGGTACGGGTAGGTGGTCTCACTATCTTCTATGCCCGCGACGCCGAAGGCTACATAGATCATCGGGTTGGGAGTGGCTCCGGGAGCCTTGACTTCCAGCAGCGCCGGCCGCTGCAATTGATTCGGCACGTTCATCGGAACGCCGCCAGTAGAAGGTTGGATCTGGACCGTGGAGATATCCTGCCCCGCCACGTCCGCGCCCGAAGTCAGACCGGTCAGGTCGATCTCGTGGAGCCACCATTGTTCCACTGCCGGGGACGGCGTCTTGCACGCGCTGGTGACGAACATGGTGTAGGTGTAGGGCGACACCGGTGCGTTGTCGATCACCGGCGTCGAAACGATACCGGCAAAGGGCAGGCCGGGGCCGATATAGGGTACCGACTTGCCTACGATTCCGCCGACAACGCCACCAGTCGGCCCGCAATCATCCGCCCAGAGCCAGTTGGTGCCGGGCTTCCCGCCTGTCCCGCTCCTTTTCCAGAGCAGGTTTCCATTATCGGCGTTGTAAGCGAAGATGCTGCCGAAGGCAGTGGCCAGTACGACCATGTCACAGGGACTGCACGTACCCTGCGCCGGCTTTTGGACTGTGATGCCAGCCACGTAGAGCGGCTGCGCATAAATCGGGTTATTGCCTTCGAGGCCGGTGCTCGCCGGCGGTCTATCCACCAGCAGCGGGGAAAACGAGGCCTCCGCCAGGGTCACGGTGCCGGCCGCCAGCGCCGTGGCATACAGGCAGGATTCAGCGCCGTTGTGCCCGTCCCGATAGTTGTCGTACTGCGCCGTCAGGACGCTCGGATTGCCGGCACCGGTGGCTGGAGCGCAGACCGGCGTTTGTGCTGTTACGGAGCTTCGATCCGCAGCGATTTCCTGCGCCGTCGCCGGCGCCGCGAATCCTGCTACCAGGACCATAGCCGGCAATGCCAGAATCAATGCGCGCGAATCTGCTATTCGATTACAAACAGAGGTTTCCATTTTCGCTTAGTTTGAAGTATACAACAGGCCGGCCGTTTGGGCCGGTGCCGCTCCACGGCAATGGTACTAGCCAGTACTCCAGTAGTACGATGAACATCAGCGGATGAAGAACATTATCGTGGGCACGGCCGGCCACATCGATCACGGCAAGACCGCGCTGGTGAAAGCGCTCACCGGCATCGACGCAGACCGCCTGGACGAGGAAAAGCGGCGCGGCATCACCATCGATATCGGTTTCGCGCACCTGCCTTTGACCGCGGGGCTGCGGCTGGGCTTCGTGGATGTGCCCGGGCACGAGCGGTTCGTCAAGAACATGCTGGCCGGGGTGGGCGGCATCGACCTGGTGCTTTTCGTCATCGCGGCCGACGAATCGATTAAGCCGCAGACGCGCGAGCACTTCGATATCTGCCGCCTGCTGGGAATCCCGCGTGGCGTGGTGGCGCTGACCAAGGCCGACCTGGTGGACGCGGACATCCTGGAACTGGTGCGGCTGGAGGTGGAGGAGTTTGTGGCGGGTTCGTTTCTGGAAGGCGCGCCGGTGGTGGCGGTCAGCTCCGTGACGGGCGCGGGGCTGGACGAATTGCGGCGGGAGCTGCAGCGCGCCGCCGAGGCCGCGCCGGAGAAGAGCGCCGCGGGACATTTTCGCCTGCCGCTGGATCGCGCCTTCACCGTGAAGGGATTCGGCACCGTGGTGACCGGCACGTTGATCTCGGGCACGGTCCGCAAGGAGCAGGAAGTCGAACTGTACCCGACCGGCCGGCGGCTGCGCGTGCGCGGTGTGCAGGTCTACGGCGAAGCCGCCGGGCAGGCGCTGGCTGGGCAGCGCACCGCGTTGAATCTGGCGGACATCGAACCGGCGGAACTGGCTCGCGGCATGGTGCTGGCTGCGCCGGGGGTGTTTCGGACCGTCACGCAGGTGGATTGCGCGCTGCAGCTCCTGCCTTCGGCCAAGCCGCTGAAGCATCGCGCGCCAGTGCATTTCCATGCGGGCACGGCGGAGATCGAGGCCCAGGTGCGGTTGCTGGAGGGCGCCGCCGCGCTAAAGCCGGGGCAGCGCGGCTGGGCGCGCATCGTGCTGCGGGAGCCGGCGCTGCTGCTGCCCGGAGACCGCTTCATCATCCGCATGTTTTCGCCCGTGGTGACCATAGGCGGCGGAGTGGTGGTGGACACGGGCGGCAAGCGATACCGCAAGGGAGACCGTGTAGGGGAGCGGCTGCGCACGCTGGCGGAGGCGCCCGCGGCGGAGCGCGTGGCGTTGCTGGTGCGCGAATCGAAATACGGAATGGGCATCGGCGAACTGGTGGCGCGCACCGGCCTGACGGAGCGCGAGATCGCGGCGGCTGCGGCGGGCGCACCGGTGGTCGCGTTTGCGCAGCCCCAGCCCTGGTTCGCGGACCGCGCCTGGTTCCAATCCGCGCGTGAGAAGCTGCTGCGGGCGGTGCGCGAGTTTCACCAGAAGCACCCGCTGCTGCCCGGCATCCCCAAACAGGATCTGCGCGGCCGCGAGCTGCCGGATTCGCCGGCGTTTCTCATCGACGCGATGCTTGCGCAGGAGAAACAGATCGCGGTTGAGGGCGAAAACGTGCGGCTGGCCAGCCACAAGCTGGTGCTGAAACGGGACGAGGAGCAGGCCCGCGCCGCCATCGAGCGGGCTTTCGAGCAGGCGGGCCTGGCCGTGCCCGGGCTGCCGGATGTGCTGGCGAAATCCGGCGTGGAAGCCGTCCGCGCCCGCTCGCTACTGCAGATTCTGCTGCGTGACAAGCGGCTGATCCGGGTGAGCGACGATCTGGTATTCCATCACACGGCCATGGAAAAACTGCGCACCATGCTGGCCGCGCGCCACGCCGCACGCTTCAATGTGGGCACGTTCAAGGACTGGACGGGCATCTCGCGCAAATACGCCATCCCGCTGCTGGAGTATCTGGACCGCGAGCGGGTCACGCGCCGCGAGGGCGACGAAAGGGTGGTGCTATGAAGTTCACCAGACGCAGTCTGTTGTTGGGCGCAGCCGCGGCCGCGGTTTCGGCGCAGTCCCGGCGGGCGTTGGCGCGCGAAATGACCGAATGGATCTTCGTTTCGGCCAAGCCGTACAAAGATCCATTCAACGAAATTGAATTGGACGTGATCTTCCGCGATGCGCGGGGCCGGGAACAGCGGGTACCGGCGTTTTGGGCGGGCGGCCAGGAGTGGCGCGTGCGCTATGCCCCCGATGCCGCGGGCCGCTACGAGTTCGAGGCCGTTTCGAGCGACAAATCCAACCCGGACCTGCACAACCAGCGCGGCGTCCTGGAGGTGGCCCCTTACGAGGGCGCGAACCCGCTGTTGAGCCGCGGCCCGCTGCGTGTCGCATCCAGCCGCCGCTACCTGGAGCACGCCGACGGCACGCCCTTCTTCTGGCTGGCCGACACCTGGTGGATGGGCCTGACCAAGCGGATGCGCTGGCCGGCCGATTTCACGCGCCTCGCGGCGGATCGCGCCGGCAAAGGCTTCACCGTGGTGCAAATCGTGGCGGGGCTTTATCCGGACATGCCGCAGTTCGATCCGCGCGGCGCGAACGAAGCCGGCTTCCCGTGGGCGCCGGACTACGCGCGCATCAATCCGGCGTACTTCGACATGGCCGACCTGCGCATCCAGCATCTGGTCGATCGCGGAATCGCGCCTTGCATCGTGGGTTGCTGGGGATACTATCTGCCGATCCTGGGAATGGACAAGATGAAGCAGCACTGGCGATACCTGATCGCGCGCTGGGGCGCGTATCCGGCGATCTGGTGCCTGGCGGGCGAGGGCACCATGCCCTACTACCTCGCCGCGGACAAAGATCGCGACCACGCCCTGCAGAAACGCGGCTGGACCGAAATGGGCCGCTACGTGCGCGCGACCGACCCCTTCCATCACCCCATCACGATTCATCCATCCGACAGCGCGCGCCACACGGTGGAAGACGTGTCGGTGCTGGATTTCGACATGCTGCAAACGGGCCACAGCGATCGCGCCAGCATTCCGAACACGGTGAAGCTGGTGACGGCATCGCGCGCCGCCGCGCCGCCTATGCCGGTGATCGACGGCGAGGTCTGCTACGAAGGCATCCTGGAGCAGAGCCGGCAGGAGGTGCAGCGATTCATGTTCTGGGCCTGCATGCTGAGCGGCGCCGCCGGGCACACCTATGGAGCCAACGGAATCTGGCAGGTGAACACCGCCGCGCAGCCCTTTGGACCGTCGCCGCACGGCCGCTCCTGGGGCGATACGCCGTGGGATGTGGCCAGCGAGCTACCGGGATCGCGCCAGCTCGGATGGTCGAAGGCGCTGCTGACGCGTTATCCGTGGTGGCGCATGGAGCCGCACCCGGAGTGGGTCGAGCCGCACTGGACCGCGGCGAATTATGTGCAGTCGTATTGCGCCGGCATCCCACGGGAGCTGCGCATCGTCTTCATGCCGGCCATGTGGGATGCTCCCAAAATGGTGCAGCTCGAACCCGGCGTTTCGTATCGCGCGTTCTACTTCAATCCGGCAAGTGGGGCGGAGCATGCGGCGGGCACGGCGGCGGCGGATGCGGCAGGTGTGTGGCAGCCGCCAGTGGCTCCGATTTTTCAGGATTGGGTGCTGGTGCTGGACGGGTCTCGCCGGTAGGTCGAGTAGAATGGAGACTAAATGCTCGGCGACAAGCGATTCTTGAGGACGATCAAGGCGCAGAATATCCTATCGTTTGGACCCGAAAGCCCCGAAATTGAGTTGGAATCTCTGAATGTACTCATCGGGCCGAATGGCGCGGGGAAATCGAACCTCATCGAAGTGATTTCCCTTCTTCAGGCGGCGCCCGGGAATCTGCTCGAGCCAATACAGACGGGCGGGGGAATTGGCGAGTGGCTGTGGAAGGGTTCGGACACCACCGCCACGGCTGGGATCGATGTCACTGTCTTTTATCCTCAGGGCAAGATGCCGCTTCGGCACCGTCTTGAGTTAGGGATGGTTGGGCAGCGCACAGAACTGGGAGACGAGGCGATCGAGGACGCAGGTCCCGCAGCAAACCCTGACTTTTACTACCGTTATCAACGCGGCCTACCGCTCCTGGCTCTGAAATGGCAAGCGCGACCGGGTTTTGATGGTGCGCACCTTGCGCTTCGGCGCGAAGACATGGCCTTAGATCAATCTGTCTTGTCCCAACGCAAAGACCCAGACCTTTACCCGGAGCTGACATATCTTGGAAATGAGTACGCTAAGATCAAGCTCTTCCGGGAATGGAATCTCGGCCGTAACACGCAGCCTCGGAGGCCGCAGCCGACGGATCTCCAGTCGGACTTCTTGCGCGAGGACGCCGCCAACATCGCGTTGGTGCTCAATGACCTCGAGCATCGGCGCGACCTCCGAAGGAGCCTTGTAGAGAAGCTAAAGAATGCCGATGAGGCCATTGAAGACTTTTCCACCAAAGTCTTGGGCGGAACGATTCAGCTGTTCCTGCACTATGCAGGTCTGAAATCACCCGTTCCCGCCACTCGGCTCTCCGATGGAACGATTCGGTATCTGTGTCTCCTGGCCGTGCTGTGCCATCCCGCGCCGCCGCCGCTGGTTTGTCTGGAAGAACCAGAGCTGGGGCTGCATCCCGACCTGCTGCCAGGCCTAGCAGACCTGCTGATAGAAGCATCCCATCGCATGCAGTTGATCGTCACGACGCATTCGGACGTGCTCGTGGACGGCCTGACCAAAGTGCCCGAGGCAGTCATCGTCTGCGAGAAACGCAATGGATCCACCGTGATGGGCAGACGAACCAGTGACGAACTGGCCAAGTGGTTGAAAGAGGATTATGGCCTCGGGCAGCTCTGGCGCAGCGGTGAGATCGGAGGGAACCGGTGGTGACGGTGAAGGTATACGTGGAGGGCGGCGGCGACCATAACAAGGCGCTCGAAACCCAATGCCGGCGCGGGTTTTCGGAGTTCTTCAGAAGGGCTGGTTTGGAACACCGGATGCCAAGGGTGGTTCGGTGCGGCGGCCGCCGGCAGGCCTATGAGAAGTTCCGAATTTCTCACGAGGGTGCAAGTCCGGACGACTTCGCCATCTTGCTGGTTGACAGCGAAGCGCCGGTGGCCGGGAGCGGTGCCTGGAACATGTCAGGCTACGTCCGGGCGACGGGTGGATACGCCCCCAGGGAGCTTCGGAGGACCAGATCCACCTGATGGTGCAGGCGATGGAGGCCTGGTTTCATGCCGACAAGGACGCGCTTGGGGAGTATTACGGGCAGGGCTTCCGGCTGGCCGGGCTGAGCCAGCGGCCCGATGTCGAGAACATCCCAAAGGCCGACCTGTTTGCCGGCCTGCAGCGGGCGACGAAGGATTGCAAGAAGGGTGAATACTCAAAAGGAGAGCATTCATTCCAAATCCTCGCGCAGATCGACCCGGCAAAAGTCCGCGCTGCATCGCCATTTGCCGATAGGTTCTTGAGAGTGCTGGAGCACTGATCTCCAAGCACAATCGCGGTACAATCGCCGCATGGCCAACCAGAATTACTCCAACCATGTCCGTTATGTGCCCGGCTTCCACTTCGTCCTGTTTGGCATTTTAGTCCTGACGCTGATCGGGTCCCTGATCAACCTCTATCATTCTTGGGGCATCCACGGGCAGTTCTATAGCGCGGCGTTGATCGTCGTGCTGGTGGTTTGCTGCGTCATACTTGCCAATTACGCGCGCGTGTTTCCCCTCAAGGCGCAGGACCGGGCCATTCGCGCCGAGGAAAATCTGCGGCATTTCGCGCTCACGGGCAAGCTGCTCGACGCGCGGCTCTCGGTCCTGCAGATCGTCGCGCTACGCTTCGCGCCGGATAACGAATTCGTGGATCTGGCCAGGAAAGCGGCTGACGGCAACATGCCCGCCGCCGACATCAAGCGCGCCATCAAGAATTGGAAGGCCGACGATTACCGCGTTTGAGGAACAGCCATGGCGCAAACCGAATCCACCATGACCCCGCTGGGCTTGCCGGCCCCGGATTTTCAGTTGCCGGACGTAGTGTCCGGCGCGACGTTCAGACGCGACAGCTTCGGCCAGCGGGCGTTGCTGGTGATGTTCATCTCGCGGCACTGCCCTTACGTGCAGCACATCAAACACGAACTGGCGCGGCTGGGCAAGGATTACGCCGGGCGGCCGCTGGGCATCGTAGCGATTTCGTCGAACTACGTCCCCCAGTACCCGGACGATGCGCCCGAGCGTTTGCGCGAGATGGCCGCGGAACTCGGTCTGAACTTTCCGATTTGCTACGACGAAACCCAGGCGGTGGCCAAAGCCTACGACGCCGCCTGCACGCCGGACTTCTTCCTGTATGACGAACACAGGCAGTTGGTTTACCGCGGCCAACTGGATAGCGCACGTCCGAAAAACGATGCGCCGGTCACGGGCGCCGACCTGCGCGCGGCAATCGACGCCGTGCTGGCGGGCCAGCCGGTGAATCCGCAGCAGCGGCCGAGCGTGGGTTGCAATATCAAGTGGAAGCCGTAGGCGACACGGCGACGCGGGGACACGGCGACGCGGCGATCCGTGCTCGTTGCCGTTTTGTAACATTCGCCCGCCTGCCGGGCACAGCCAGAATCGCCGCGTCTCCGCGTCGCCGTGTCTCATTTTTCCCTTGCCCTTCCCTCCAATTATTAGGACACTGAAGTCTGGAGGCAGGATTGGAGAAGAACGCCAGGAAAGGCTCCCTCGTCATGGAGCCCACGGAGCGCTGGACCCCGCAGCACGCCAGCGAACTGTACGACGTAGCCAGTTGGGGCAAAGGCTACTTTTCGGTTGACGGCAACGGCCACCTGTGCGTGCATCCCGCCAAGGATCCGCAGCGCGCGATCGACCTGAAACAACTAGTCGATACGCTGGTGCTGCGCGGCATCTCGCTGCCGGTCCTCATCCGCTTCGCCGGCATCCTCGAACATCGCCTCGGGGAAATGGCCGGCGCATTTCAAACCGCCATCGCCGAGCATCGCTACCAGGGCGCATACTGCTGCGTCTACCCGATCAAGGTCAACCAGCAGCGGCAAGTAGTGGAGGAAGTGCTGGAGTTCGGGCGACCGTTCAAGTTCGGCCTGGAGGCCGGCTCCAAACCCGAGCTGATGGCCGTCATGGCCATGGCCGATAACGAGACCCCTATCGTCTGCAACGGCTTCAAGGACGACGAATACATCGAGATGGCCATGCTGGCGCAAAAGCTGGGGCGCCATATCATTCCGGTGGTCGAGAAGTACACGGAGCTGAAACTGATCCTGCGCTACTCCGAGCGGGTCGGGGTGCGGCCCATGATCGGGCTACGCGTGAAGCTGGCCAGCCGCGGCTCCGGGCGTTGGCGCTCATCCGGCGGCTATCGTTCCAAGTTCGGACTTTCGGTCAGCGAAGCCGTGCGCGCGCTGCAGGAGCTGAAGGACGCGGGCATGGCGGACTGCCTGAACCTTCTGCATTTCCACCTGGGCAGCCAGATCACCAATATCCGCCAGATCAAGGCCGCGGTCAACGAGGCCGTGCGCGTGTACGTGGAACTGGTGAAGGCCGGCGCGGGCCTGCGCTACCTGGATGTCGGCGGCGGGCTGGGCATCGACTACGACGGGTCGCAGACCGACTTCGAATCCAGCGTGAACTACACGCTGCAGGAGTACGCCAACGATATCGTGTACCACATCCAAAGCGTGTGCGACGAAGTGGGCGTGCCGCATCCCACCATCGTCACCGAAAGCGGGCGCGCCATCGCCGCCTATCACAGCGTGCTGGTGTTCAACGTATTGGGCGTGTCGGGCATGGGCGAATCCGACGTGCCGGCGGAAGTTCCGGCCGATGCGGAGCAGCCGCTGATCGACCTGCAGGAGACCAATCGCTCGCTGACCACGAAGAACCTGCTGGAGAGCTATCACGACGCGCAGCAGGCCCTCGACCAGGCGCTGAACCTGTTCAGCCTCGGCTACCTGTCGCTCGAACAGCGCTGCCAGTGCGAGAACCTGTATTGGGCCATCAGCCGCCGCATCCAGGCGCTGGCGCAGTCGCTCGACTATTTCCCGGAAGAGCTGGAAGGCCTGGAAGCCATGCTCTCGGATACCTATTTCTGCAACTTTTCGCTGTTTCAGAGCATGCCGGATAGCTGGGCGATCAAGCAGTTATTCCCGGTGATGCCGATCCACCGCCTGGAGGAAGAGCCCACGCGCCACGCCATACTGGGCGACATCACCTGCGATTCCGATGGCAAGGTGGACCAGTTCATCGACCGCCGGGACGTGAAGCGCACCCTCGCCCTGCATCCCTTCGATGGCGGCGACTATTATTTGGGGGCGTTCCTGCTGGGCGCTTACCAGGAGATCCTGGGCGACCTGCATAACCTGTTCGGCGACACCAATACGGTGCACGTGCGGATGAGCGAGTCGGGCGAAATCATCCTGGATTCGGTGATCAAGGGCGATACGGTACGCGAGGTGCTCAACTACGTGCAGTTTTCTTCCGATGCGCTGGTGAGCCGGCTGCGCCGCGACGTGGAGACCGCGCTGCGGGAAGGGCGGCTGGGGTACGAGGAATCGGGGCGGCTGCTGAAGTTCTACGAAGAGGGGCTGCACGGGTATACGTACCTGGAGGATGTGCACGAGCAGTAGCGGCGAGATCGGCTGTCCAATGTAAAGTTGGGCGGCGCTTCTGCATGGCGCAATCTCTTAAGAACAGATTGATCAGTTTCTGATAAGGCATCCCCAACTCGGCCGCCATGTTCTTGAAGTAGTCGACTGCCACGGTGTCCAGGCAAATAGTGATCTGACGCTTCAGTTGCTTGGCGTAGGGATTCTTTCGGGATTTGGAAAAATCGTATTCTTTTCTCACCTTAGTTTCCGATGCAGTTGTTCTTCCTGCGCGGTCGAACCGATCTAACGAACGACCTTCACCACCAGGCTGGCGCTGGCAGTGTGGCCCGCGCCGTCTTCGGCGATCAGCTTGTACGTGGTATCTTTCCGGGGCGCGACCTGCACGCAGTAATTGATTCCAGGGCGCAGATCTTCCACGGGCGGCTCCATGCGCATTGCCTTGGCCCCGTAGGCCCCATAGCAGAGTGTGGTTTGCTTTCCGCTCCGCACGGTCTGGGGTACCGCATAGAAATTGATGATTCGGAAGTCCGTTCCACCGATCAGATCGATCGTCTGGCGGGCCCGGCGCGTTTCCTCCGCCTGGCGCGCCTGCTCGCCCTCCCGCGCGCTTCTCCAGCGAGCGTAGAAGATCCAGCCGTCGTACATCACCGCGGCGAGCACACCAATACTGAGTAACGGCAGGATTCGACGGAGCAGCCGGAAAGATCCTGGCATTCTTCTTCCAGCATATATCGCTATCCGATTTCGGTCGCAGGCGCTTGGTACACTCGAATACAAGGAGATTTACCATGCGCACCCTTGCTGCCGTGTTGCTGGCCGCGGCCGGCCCGGCTCTTTTGGCCCAATCCCCGCTGGCGCTCCCCGGCTGCGAAGCCCGGCCCGAGGTCCGCCATGCGATCGAGGAAAAGCTCGCCGAAAAGGTTCTCGAAAACATGAAGTTTGTCGACCAGCTAGCGCTCAAGCGCCAGGTGCTCGAGCACCTGATTGCCAGGTATCCGCGCGAACTGGAGCCTGCCCGTCAGTTGATCCAGTACATCCGCTGGGCCGACCCGGAGAGCTATGCGGCACTATCGGAACGCTACGTTGCCGCGGCCGCACAGCACCCGGATGATCCCCTGGCGCTCTTTCTGGCAGCCCAGGCTCTGAGCGGTAGAGACACTCCGCGCAGGATCGAGTTATCGGAACAAGCCCGCTCCAAGGCGCCGGAGTGGGCCTGGGCGAACCTTTCGCTTGCCTACATCCATAGCACCGGAAAGCTGGCCGACAAGAGGAAGGCGGCCGTGGAGATCGATGCGTTCTTCACTGCGTGTCCGGCCTCGACGGACCCGGCCGCGCAACGTAACATGAGCCGGGCCGGCACGCCGGAACTGCAAGCGCGCGTCGCGGCCGCCCTGCGCGTGCGACTGGCCGCGGAAACCGAACCGAAACGCCTGGAGGAGTACGCCACGTTATGGGGCCTGGAGTTCCGCGCCCACCCGCCGCAGGAGCATGACGCTATCCGCAAACAGGTAGCCGCCGACCTGAAGCGCCTGGAATCGATGAACCCGAAACCCGACGCCGAGTGGTTCGCCTTCCTCAAGGATGGCTACAAGCAGAGCGGCGCTTCGGCCGAAACGGTGACGGCTATGGAAGAGCGCGTCATCCAGGCGTTTCCGCATTCTGAAGAAGCCTTCAGCATCGTCGCCACCCGATGGAAGAAGGCCAACAAAGAGCCCGAAGACCAGAAGGATGCAGCGGCCTGGAAGAAGTATGACCAGGAACACTATGCCGCGGTGAAGACCTCGATGGCACGGTTCACCGAATACCGTTTCCTACAGCACGTCAATTATTTTTATCTGATCTCCGACGACCCGGACATATCCGAGAAGGAAGGCCTGGCTTCGCTGGACGACTACGTCACGGAGACCACCGTTTACCAGCATCCTGGACCTTGGGACTATCTCAACGCGGCCGAATTCCTGGCGGATCACAAGTGGCAGCCGGAGCGCGCCATCGAATTGGCGCGCCTGGGCGAAAAGGCGGCCGCGGTCGAGCGCGAGGTCAATCGCGACGATAACCTCACCGCGGCGGACGAAAAGAACCGCAAGGAGCAGGATCTCTATCTTGACCACGAACTGGCCGGAACCATCCTGCGCGCCGCGAAGCTCGCGGGAAAGCCCGAGGAAGCCGAGCGCATCAAGGCATCCATCGAGACACCGCCGCCCGACGACGTCAAAGTAGTGTCCAGCTACTGGCAGAATCGCGCCAGGCTCGCCGCGCTCGAATCCCGCAAGGCCGATGCCCTGGCGTTTTACCAGCAAGCCCTCTTCACCCGCGAGCGCACTCCGGAGCCTTATCACGGCAGGCTGAAGGACGATCTGCTGGACGAAGCCAGCGCAGTTTGGAAAGACAGCGGCGGCACGGAAATCGCGTGGACTATCTGGAAGACCCCGCCCGCCGGCAAGGTGGCGGAATTGGCCGAAGGCCGCTGGGAGAAGCCGGTTAAAACGATGCCGCCGTTCGAGTTGGCGGACCTTACGGGCAAAACGTGGCGCCTGAAAAACCTGGAAGGCAAATCCGTGCTCATCAATGTTTGGGCCACCTGGTGCGGACCTTGCCAAGCCGAACTGCCTAAGCTCGAGAAGCTGTATGAAAAGGTGAAGGACAGATCCGACCTCCAGATTGTGACGCTGGACATCGACGAGGACCTCGGCCTGGTGGCGCCGTTCGTGAAAGAGAAGGGCTTCACTTTCCCGGTGGTGCCGGCTTACAGCTTTGTGTTGTCGCTGCTCGATTCCGTGGCCATTCCGCAGAACTGGATTCTGGATCCCAAGGGCGTGTGGCGATTGTCGCAGCTCGGTTATGACGCCTCGGACGCGCAGTGGGCCGAGACCATGATCGGCAAACTGCAATCGGTGAAGACGGAGTAACGCACTCATGCGCGCACTCGCCGCAATCTGGCTGATCGCCGCCGCTCTGCCTGGCTGCGAGCCGCGGCCCGAAGTCCGCCAGATCCTGGACGAGCGGCTCTCCGACAAGACTCTCCAGGAGATGAAATTCTCCGAACGGGTGGCCTTTCGCCGGCAGGTGCTCGAAGACCTGATCGCGAAATATCCGCGTGAAGTGGAGCCGTACCGCCGGCTGATCCAAGCCACCAAACAGGACGATACGGACCATTATCCGGAGCTGGCGGCCCGCTACCGGAAACAGGCGGAACAGCATCCGGACGATCCCCTGGCGCTTTATCTGGGCGGACTCGCGCTCTCTGGGAGAGACACTGCGTTGAGCATCCGATTCCTGGAACGGGCCCGCGCGCAGGCGGCGGATTTCGCGTGGCCGGCGCTCGAGTTGGCGCACATTTACAGTCCAGGGACGAAGCTGGTGGATAAGGGCAAAGCCGGCGAATATATGGCCGCCTTCTTTGCCGCCTGCCCGTCGTCGCCCGACGCCGACGCACAGCGGCGTTTGGATCGCGTGGGGGCGAAGGATCTGCAGGCGCGCGTGGCCGCGGCTCTGCGCGCGCGGCTGGCCACCGAAACAGACCCGCGGCGCCTGAAGGATTACGCGATGTTATGGGGCCTGGAATTCCGCACGCGTCCGCCGCAAGAGCACGATGCCCTGCGCAAGCAGGTGGCCGCCGATCTGCAGCGCCTCGAATCGCTCAATTCCCGGCCCGATGCGGCGTGGCTGGTCTTGCTGAAGGACGGCTACAAGCAAAGCGGCGCCCCTCCCGAACGCGTCGCGGCCATGGAAGAGCGCGTCATCAAGGGTTTCCCGCATTCAGACGACGCTTACCAGATCGTCAGAGCGCGCTGGGAGAAATCCCACAAGGAGCCGGATGACCGGGCCGACACCGCTGCCTGGACTAAATACAACCGCGAGTACAAAGAAGCGCTCAAAGGCTGGATCGCGCAGTTTACGGAATCCCGCGAATTGCAGCACGAAGAATGGTTCGACGCCATCCGCTACGATCCCGACGTGTCGCCGGAGGAAGGATTGCGCGCGCTGGACGATTATCTGGCTTACGCCGAGGCTTACGAGCAGCCCTCCTTCAGTACCGCGCTGAGAACTGCCGGATTCTTGGTCGATCATAAATGGCAGCCGCGGCGCGTGATCGAGCTGATGCGGGATTTCGACAAACTGATGGACCAGGGGTACGCGCGCGTGTCGGGCGACAATCAATCCGCCGACGAGGCGGAAATGTGGACGGCGAACGACGTGATCCGGCGCCAGATCGGGGATGGCTATCTGCTTGTCGCCGCCAGGCTGGCGGAACAACCGCAGGCGGCCGCGCGCCTCAAGGCGTACGTCGAGCGCGATTTTCCGGAAAAGAGCTGGCCCAACATCAAAACGCAATATTGGCAGAATCGCGCCCGCCTGGCGGCGCTCGAGGGGCACAAAGCCGATGCGCTGACTTATTACCAGAACGCGCTGCATGCGCGGACCAAGCCCCCCGAGCCATTCGAAGGGCAGACGCGGGACAGCTTGACGGAGGAAGCGCGCGCTCTCTGGCAACAACTGGGCGGCACCGAAACTGCCTGGAACATCTGGAGCAAGCCGCCCGCCGCGAAGATCCAGGCAGTGGAAGAAAGCGGCTGGCAGAAGCCCAAAAAAGCCATGCCCGCGTTCGAGCTGGCCGATCTCTCCGGCAAGACCTGGACCCTGAAGGGCCTCGCAGGCCGGGCGGTTCTGATCAATGTCTGGGCCACCTGGTGCGGCCCCTGCCAGGCGGAATTGCCGCACCTCGAAAAACTGTATGAGAAGGCGAAGGATCGCTCCGATGTGCAGATCCTGACGCTGACCATCGACGAAGATCTCGGCGCAGTGGCGCCTTTCATGAAGGAGAAAGGCTTCACCTTCCCCGTGCTGCCGGCGAGCAGTTTCGTCACCGGGCTGCTCGATCTGGTGGGCATCCCGCAAAACTGGATCCTGGATGCCAAAGGCGAATGGCGCTGGACCGGCGCGCCGGCCGTGCCGGATGCGGAGTGGGAAGCGGCCATGCTCAAGCAGCTCGAATCCGCCAGGTCCAGGTAAAATAAACGAATGGGCGCACTACAGACCGGCATGATGACCGTCGAGGGTTTCCTGCGGCTTCCTGAACCGCCGGAAGGCCATCACGAACTGCATCATGGAGAGGTTGTTGTGATGCCGCCACCGAAGAAAAGGCACCAAAGGATTCAGAACCGCCTGCAATGCCTACTCCAGCGGCTACTCGGCGACCGCTTTGTCGCTCACATGGAAATGGCGTTCCGCCCGGCCATAGAGCACGAGGTCTGGGTAGCCGACGTGGGCTGCGTCTCCGTTGAGCGAGACGAGGCCACTGGCGACGAAGAATACCTGATGGGTGCGCCCGACTTGGTTATCGAGGGTTTGTCACCAAGCAACACGATGGACGAGGTCTTGGACCGGCAGGACATTTGCCTCGCCAATGGCTGCCTGGCGTTCTGGACTGTGGACCCTAGAAGAAAGTCGGAAATGGTTACGACCGCGGGCGGAAAAACCATTACCTACGATTCGTACATGAAGATGCCGCTGCCGCCGGCGATTTCCGAAGCTCTTATTGACGTGGCAGCAATCTTTTAAAAGACCAGCTTTGTTACGACTTCAAAGTCATGGTTTCCGGATCCCACGCGCAAACGTGCTGCTCGAAGTAGCTGACGTTCGATAACAGCGCCGGACCCGCCGCGCGGAACCCGAACACCGGATCTTCCACGACCGGTTTGCGGCTGCGCACCGCGGCGATGAAGTTCTTATGGTGATCCAGGTGATCGCTGTAGCCGCGCGGCGGCTGGAACTTGTCCTCTACATTCGGGCGCATGCTATCGGCGTTGGGAGTCTGCGGCGGATACTTCGCATGGTATTGCTTGAGGAACGCCTCTTGCACCGCGTTGGGGAAGGTTTCGATGGTGTAGCCCGGCTCGGTTTCGCGCGGCGTCTTGGTCACCGTGACGCCGCCGCCGATGGTCATGATGCCTTCCGAGCCCACGAAGCGGAAGCCGGAACTCTCGCCCGCGCCGGAGACGAAGTTCACCCGCAGCGCCAGGTTGAACGCCGCGTGCCGCTCCGTGGCCGGGTAATCGTAAAGGCCCAAAAACACATCCGGCACGTCGCGCCCGTCTTTCCAGAACCGCAGCCCGCCCGTAGCGAACACGCGGGTGGGGCCGATCGCGCCGGTCACGAAATGCATGCCGCTGAACAAATGGACGAAGAGGTCGCCGGCCACCCCGGTGCCGTAGTCGCGGTAGTTGCGCCAGCGGAACAGCCGCACCGGCTCGAAAGGCACCTTGGGCGCGCGGCCCAGGAAGGTGTCCCAATCGATGTTCTCGAGTGAGGCGTCCGGCGGAATGGAATACTGCCACGCGCCGATGGCGTCGTTGCGGTCCCACCACGCTTCCACCATGTTTAGCTCGCCGATGGCGCCGGCCTGCAGCAATTCCTGCGCCTTCTTATAAACGATGGAGCTGACGCGCTGGCTGCCCACCTGCATGATGCGGCCGGTCTTCTTCTGCGCCTCCACCACCTCGCGCCCGTCCTCCACGCGCTGCACCATGGGCTTCTCGCAGTAGACATCCTTGCCGGCGTTCATGGCGTCGATGGAGATCCTGGCGTGCCAATGGTCGGGTGTGGCGATGAGCACCGCGTCGATATCGCGCCGCGCCAGTACCTCGCGATAATCGCGCGTGGTGAAAAGCTGCTGGCCCCACCGCTCCTTGGCGTGCGTGAGCCGCCCCTGGTAGATGTCGGAGACTGCCACCAGCTCCACGCCCGGGACTTTCTGCGACGATTCCGCGTCGCCGGTGCCCATGCCGCCCGCGCCGATCAGCGCCACGCGGATGCGGTCGTTGGCGGAAACCTTCTTCTCCCCCTGGTCTTGAGCGCTTAAACCGCGCGCGGCCAAGCCCGCAACCGTGGAGGCTTGTAGGAAGTGACGTCTAGTTGGCATGCTGTTCCAAGTCCATTGTACCCGGTACCAGCTCTAGCGCCATCGCCAGTTCCTTCAACTTGGCTTCCAGGTGGGAGCGTTCGTCGGTGGTCAGGCCGGAGAGCCTGGGCAACAGCGCCCCGACGCGCGCATGCACGGCCTCGGCCTGCGTTCGAAAAACGGAGTGCCTGGTCGCCGCCACGCGCGCCCGGGCCAGGCCCAGCTCCAGATCCGCATTCAGGATACGGATCAGGTCGCGGTCCGTTCGGGCGCGCAGCTCAGCCAGTTTGGAGAAGGCCACAACCGTACCCATGGCGATAATGGTTAGACGCGCCAGGCGGGCAAAATGTTAAGGTGCACGTGCCCGAGTTCACAGAACCGTGGCAACCGGGGCCGGCAAGGCTGCGTAACTTACATATGCGCCACACCACGCCACTTTTCGCATTGGGCGCCATAATCACCCTGATGGCGCGGGCGGGTGAGGGCCAAACGCCGGCCCCGGCCCCGAACCCCAAGCCGATGGTCGAGTGGAGCGACGCGGAACTGGTTCGCGAGCTCCCCGAACTGGCAGCCGTGCAGTCCGCGCCCGGCCAGGACCACATGGACGCGCTGCTCGCCGCCGCCCGCAGTCAAACGCTGCGGATGTTTCAGGCGTTCGGCAAGTCGGCCGATTTGTGGGCCGCCGAGGATCTGCACGCCATGCGGTTCCGGGCGTCCGGCGGGTTCGACTCGGACCAGCACGACGTGTTCCGTTACGGGGCGGAGGTATCTCTCGAAACTCTCGGCGAGTTCCGCGCCGGAGCAAACGGGGAAGACAAGCCTGCTCCGCGCGGCTTTGCAGTCACTGGGGATTTTCTCTGGCTTCTGAGCCGCATGTTGCCACGCTACCAGCCGCGCATGCGCTTTCGCGATCTCGGCCGCGACACACGCGGGAATGCGGAGGTGGTGGTGTACACGGCGCAGCTCGATGCGGCGGAATTCCCTCATTGGGCTGAAATCTCGCACGGCGACAGCCCAACTCTATTTCAAGGCTTCATTTGGATCGATTCCGCGGTGAACCGCATAACCCGCCTCCGCGCCGAGTTGCGTCCGCCGACAACCGGATCGCCGCTCCAAAAGCTGACCATCGACGCGCGTTTCGGCGTGGTGGAATTCAAGTCGCATGAGGCGGAACTCTCTCTCCCGTCGAAGGTCGCTGTCACGATTCGCATGCGGAGATCGGAATACTACAACGTTCATCGTTTTTCGCATTATCAAATGTTCGCTGCGGGAAGGCTCGATTCGGGAACCGCCCAGGACAACGTGGCGGGTGAGCCGGATGCGCGCGAAGCCCTGGTGGATGGCATTGTGCTGCTGCGCAAGGGGCAGCCGGCCGAGGCGGTCCCCGTGCTTAAAGAAGCCGTGCGGCTCGATCCGGACGCGGCCGAGCCCCACTACCACCTGGGAGTCGCGCTGCACGAGACACACGATCTGGCCGGCGCCGAAGCCGAGCTGAGGGAAGTGGTAAAACGAATTCCCGACTCCGCGGATGGATACAGGGAACTCGGGGCCGTCCTATTCGAGAGCGGCGATTGGGCGGGCGCCGCCATACAATTCCGCGAGCTCATCCGGCTGGACCCGAAAGACGCGGCCGCTCACGCCAACCTGGGCGAAGCGTTGGTGAAACTTCATGATCCGCAGGCGGTGGAGGAATATCGGATGGCATCGGCGCTGGCGCCCGAGAACGCCGCCGTCAAATCACGTTTCGAAACCATCAGTCAGGCTGCCATCAAAAGCACGCCCAGTGAGCCACCCGCCACGGCAGAGACGATAAAAGTGGATGTCCGCCAGGTAATCGTGCCCGTTGTTGTGAGCGATAAGAGCGGGCATCAGGTGGCCGGACTTCGGCAAACGGATTTTCAGGTGTTCGAAAACGGCGTCGAACAGACCATTGCGAGTTTCACTGTAGAGCACTCCGAAATTCCTGCTGCGCCGGACGATTCCGCCGCGCCTGCTTCGGCCGTGCCGGGGGCGCCCGTAAGCGCCGCGAAGGCAACCCCGGTGACGCCCCGCCACCTGTATCTGATTTGCGTGGACACGCTGCACGCCTCGCCAGGGAACTTCGTCCACGTCAGGGAAGCCCTGATGAAGCTCTTCCATCGGGAGCAACCCGGGTATGCGCAATACGCCTTGATCACCCTGGGTAGGCAGGCGGAAATCTTCCGGCAACCCACGCCGGATCCGTCGCAGATCCTTTCCGCGCTGGAGTCGCCGAAGTTTTGGAGTGCGGTGGTATCGAGCGATGCCAGTTCAAATCGTATGGACGTGGAGGATTTTCGCCGCTTTCTGGAGGAAACCAGGATTGCATGTGAAACGTCCGATCCAACGGCACTGATGAAGTGCAAGGCGCGCATGGATCTTCTGCCCGCCATGGCCGAGTCTTTGGCGCAGCGCAACGTTCCCACTACCATCGCTTTTCTGGAGACGTTGAAAAGGCTGGTGGAACAGTTTCCAGGCAACGCCACCCGCGGGGAATTGATCCTCATTTCCGACGGATTCCTGATTAACCCGGCCAGCGAATCTTTCGGTCTGCTGGCAGCTTACTTCTCCGACTCGTATGATCATCCCGGAATTCGCGCGGCGGGATTGCGCGGAAGGGACGATCGCTTTCAGAGCGCCTTCGATGCCATCGTCCGGGTGGCCGCCCGGCACAATGTCCGGATCTACACCATCGACTCGCGGGGGCTGACCGTCTCGGATAACTTCGCCGCTTCGACGCGCGGCAGCGTAACTTCCCGGGACTCGGCGGTCATGAGCTACACCGACGATATGTCGCGTGACGCCGGTAACGCCTTGGCTGAGATAGCGGAAGCCACCGGCGGGGTTTTCATCCACAACACCAACGATTTGCTGGCGGGCATGCAGCGCGTGTTCGCCGACGGGCGCGACTACTACGTCCTATCTTACGTATCAAAGGATAGCAACATGAATGGGAAGTTCCGCACAATTACGATCAAGCTCCGGGATAGCAAACTCTCCGTGCGCGCCAAGCGGGGCTATTGGGCGACTGGGCAGTAGCGCGCTTCATGCCTTCCCAGCCTGGCCCAGCCACAAATCGATCGGTCGCTTGACGCCCTCGGGGCGGAATGGCAGCGCGATCTTGCGGCCCTGTCCCGCCGACGCATAGCCCGCATACAGCGCTTCCATCACCACGCGGCCGTCTTCCCCGGTCGATTGCGGCGTCTCCTTGCCGCGCACGCAGCGCGCGAAGTGCCGCATCTCGTGCGGCGAGCCGTAATTCCACAGCTCGTCGAACACCGGGTAGCTCCATCCTTTAGTATTCGGCGCCTTCTCGACCGCGTAGCCATAACCATATTCGCTATAGGTGGGCATGGCGTTGCCCATGTGCAGGTTCGGGTAACTGACGCCGCCTTCGCCGTATATTTCCGTGCGGTCGTCCATGCCGCCGCGCTTGGCCCAACTGTTCTCCACGAGGCCGACGCCGCCGTTGGCGAACTCCAGGATGCAAATGCTGTCGTCCTCGCCGCGCGTCTTGGCGCCGTGAACGTAAGTGCCCATGTGACAGGTGACGCTCACGATGGGCGACCGGTCGAAGAACCAGTAGCAGAATGCAATCCCGTGGCAGCCCATGTCCATGAAGACGCCGCCGCCGGCGCGCTCCACGTCCCAGAACCAGGCGCTGTGCGGACCGGAGTGCTTCTCGCTCTGCTTTACCAGATACAGTTTGCCGAACGCGCCATGGTTGGCCATTTCTTTGGCCTTGACATATTTCGGCGTGAACAGCAGCTCTTCCGCGTAGAGCAGCAGCACGCCTTCGCGGCGGCACACGCCGATCATCTCGTCGGCTTCGTCGAGCGTCATGCAAAGCGGCTTTTCGCACACTACGTGCTTGCCGGCGCGGGCGATATCCACGGTCATGGCGCAGTGCAGCGCGTTGGGCGCGGCGATCGTCACCATCTCGATATCTTTTTCCCGCAGCATCTCCCGGTAATCCAGGAAGACGCGCGGAATGCCGTACTTTTGCGCCAGTTCCGCCGCATGGCCGGGCGTGGGCGAGCACACCGCCACCACTTCGGCCTCTTCCGGCATGATCTGAAACGACGCCGCGTGGATGTCGCCTTGGAATTGCGATCCGATGATTCCGACTCTTACCCGCTCAGCCACGTTCGACGACCTCCTCTTTCACCGGATCGAAATGGAACATCTTGCCCTCGCGGTAACTGCGCACCGCCAGCGCAATGTGGGTCATGGTGGTGTAGCCCAGCCATGCGCCGCAATTCGGCTCCTGACGCGAGCGCACGCAGTCGAAGAAATTGTCCACGTGCTTGTCGTCGCCCTCGTTGCCCAGGCCTGGAATGACGATCTCTTCTTTGCCCCACTTGGCGGCGAACTCCTTGCGATGGGGTTGCTCGGCGACGATCTGCGCGTGATCGAATTGGCGGTTTTTGGGGCCTTCCCATTCATCGCCCAAAAACACCGTTGCCTTGGTGCCGCGCAACATGGTGATCGGTCCCACCTCGTTCACCTGCGACGATTCCACCGTGATGGTGTACTTGCCCGGATAATCGGCCGAATCCATGAAAGTGTCGGGAACTTCGCGGCCATCTTTATAAACGTAGAGTCCGCCGCCGCCCACCACGCGCGTGGGATGCTGGTTGCCGAGCGCGAAGTGGAAAGGCGCCACGATGTGATAGTGCAGGTCCGTGGCGATGCCGCCCGAATAGTCCCAATATTTGCGGAAGCGGAAAAATCGGTCGGCGTCGAACGCGCGCGCCGGCGCCGCGCCGATCCACTGCTGCCAGTCGATGTAATTGTCGCCCTTGCCCTGCGGACCGGCCTCCGAATCGATATCCCAATTCCAATCGCCATCCGGATTGTTGCGGCTATAGGTCCCCTGCGCAGCCACCACCTGTCCGAGCATGCCGCTTTCGACCATCTCACGCACCTTGTGCCAGCGCGTCCAGGAGGTGCCCTGCACGCCCACTTGCACGATGCGCTTAGAATCGCGCGCGCGTTCGAAAACCTGTTTGGCTTCGCCCAGAGTGTGGGTCATGGGCTTTTCCAGATACACGTCCTTGCCTGCGGCGATAGCCGCCAGCGCGATGGGCGCGTGCCAGTGGTCCGGCGTGGCGATGAAGACGGCGTCGATGTCGCTGCGCTGCAACAGTTCCTGATGGTGCAGGTAAGCCTTCGCGCCCGCCGCTTCGCCGGCCGCCCGCGCGAGGCGCTTGCGATACAGGTCGCACACCGCCACCACCTGCACATCGGCGCGCGCCTTCTGCCGGCGCAGGCACGCTTTCAGGTGATACCCGCCGCGCGCCCCGATCCCGATCTGGCCGATATTGATGCGGTCGTTCGCGCCTTTCGCGCGCGAGGCCGCCATCGCCGCGCCCGCCAGTCCCACGAAGCTGCGTCTGCTCAGTTCGTTTGTCATATCATCCGCGCCGATTGTATCAGGAGTGCTTAGCCGTTTGGGGCAAACCCCGCGGCCAACGGCTGTTCTAGTAGACATCCTCTGGTAGGCAATCTGCTATAGTATAGAGATGCTCGACCGCATAGAGCTCATCCAGGGCACCCTCGGCCTCCTCATCCTCCAGGTCCTGCAGTGGGGGCCCCAGCACGGCCATGGCATCGGACAGTCGATCCGCAGCCGGTCGCAGGAGGCATTGCAGGTGGAGCATGGCTCCCTCTATCCCGCGCTGCACCGGCTGGAACGGCGGGGCTGGCTGGCGTCGGAATGGAGAATATCGGAAGCCAACCGCCGCGCCCGCTATTACAGGCTGACGCCGAAGGGCAAGCGGCAACTCCTCGAACAACAATCCAGGTGGAAGCAACTGGTACGCGCGGTCGCCCGCACCATGAAGCCCGTCAAGGAGTGAACCCATGTGGCGCTTCTTTAAGAAACAAGCCACCGACGCCGATCTCGAAGAGGAGCTCCAGGCCCACCTCGCGATCGAAGCGAAGCAATTAATGGATTGCGGCCTGCCGCGCGACCAGGCTGAAATCGACGCTCGCCGGCTTTTCGGCAATCGCGCGCTGGTGATGGAATCGACCCGTGAAGCGCACGGCTACGCGGGCGTCGCGCGCCTCTGGCAGGATGTCCGCTATGCCGCCCGCGTTCTGCGCCGCGCACCGGCGTTCACGGTGGCCGCGGTACTCTCGCTGGCGTTGGGAATCGGCGCCACCACCGCGGTCTTCAGCATCGCCGATACCGTCTTCTTGCGGCCGCTGCCCTATGCGGACTCTGGACGGCTCGTCTGGGTTGCGGTCCGCGATCCCAGCATCGATCTCGAATTCCTGGCTTCGCCGGATTACGTGGCCTGGCGCCGCGACAATCACGTCTTTGAAAATCTCGCCGCCACCCAAGCCAGCCTGAGCAGCACCATGCTGCTGGGCGGATCGGACCCAGCCGAGGTACACGCCGCCCGCGTTTCGGCCAATTTTCTCGACGCATTCGACGTCGCGCCCGCGCTGGGCCGCACCTTCCGGCCGGATGAAGAACTTCCCAACGGCGCCAAAGCCGCCGTGGTGACCAACCAATTCTGGCGCGAGCATTTCCATGGCCGGAGCGACGCGGTAGGTTCCACGATCACGCTCGACGGGCTGCCGTACGCCATCGTCGGAGTGCTGCCGCGCTCGTTCATCTATCCGGCCGACGTCACGATCGATCTGCTGACCACGCTGCCCGTTTCGCCCACCGCCAGCCATCGCGATCGCAGCATGTCGACCTGGGCCGTCTTTGGACAGATCAAGCGCGGCGTCACCATAGCGCAAGTGCGGGCTGACGTGGATATTCTGTACGCCGCCAGCAAACGGGATGACCCGCGAATGTTCCGCGCGTTTAGCAGCGTGGTACTCGAACCGCTCCAGGAGCATCGCGCGGGCCATGTGCGCACCCTGCTGCTGATCCTGATGGGCGCGGCCGGATGCCTGCTGGCGATCGCCTGCGCCAATGTCGCGAACCTGTTGCTGGCGCGTTGGTCGGCGCGCGCCCGTGAGCTCGCGGTGAGGGCCGCGCTCGGCGCCGGACGCGGGCGCCTGGCGCGCCAGTTGTTCACCGAGATCGCGCTGCTGATCGCCGCGGGCACAGTGGCCGGCATGATCTTTGTGGCCGCCGCTCTACGCGGATTCGTCCACTTTGCCGCCGGAGAGTTGCCGCGATTGAGCGAAGTCTCGATCGACTTCCGGGTCTTCGGCATCGCCCTGCTGGTCTCACTGGCGACGGCATTGGTCTTCGGCGGCCTTCCGGCGTTGCGGGCCGGCCGGGTCGACCTGCAGGCTGTTCTACAGCAGGCAGGCCGCGGCGGATCGGCGGGTGGGCACCGGCTCGTGCGGCGCATGCTGGTGGGGGTGGAAATGGCGCTGTCCGTGATCCTGCTGTCGGGCGCGGCGCTGCTGTTCGAGACGCTCTGGCACATGCAGAACGACCATCTCGGCTTCCAGCCGGAGCACTCCCTCACCGTCCGGCTGCGCGCAGCGGGATTCCAGGGCCCCGCGAGCGATGCGCTAACTTCCGACATCCTGGCTGATATGCGCCGCATTCCCGGAACCGTGGCCGCCGCGCTTACCCAGTGCACGCCCCTGTCGAGAGGAGCCTTTTGGGTTACGTTCTCGCGTTCCGACCGGCCGCTGCCGGAGCCGTTCCATCGCGGCGATAACATAGGTGTGTGCGGCGCCGGCCCTGATTACCTCAAGGCCGCGGGTACCCGGCTGGTCGCGGGCCGTTTTTTCACGGAAGACGATCCTCCAGGTACGTTGGCGGTCGTCAATGAAACGGCGGCGCGCGCCTATCTCTCCGGCGAGAGCGCCATCGGCAAACAGATCCTCGGAGGCCGCGCAGGCCCGTGGAAGACCATCGTGGGCGTGGTGGCCGACACGAAAAATCAGGGGCTGAATCAGCCGGCGTCGCCCGAAGCGTTCGTTAACGACACCAGAACGGCGAACGCGGCGGACGTTCTGTTTATCGTTCGTACCGTCGCCGGCGGCGGCGCTTTCTCCCGCGCCCTGCACGATGAATTACACGCGGACCATCCCGGCACCTTCGCCAAAATCGAGACCCTGGACGAAAGGATTGGGCAGTCCACCGCCAGCCCGCGCTTCAACACCGTGCTGCTAGCCACGTTCGCCGCTATCGCCCTTCTGATGGCCATCGTTGGCGTCTATGGCGTGTTGGCTTTTTCGGTGGCGCAACGCAGCCAGGAGATCGGCATCCGCATGGCTCTGGGAGCAACGCCCGCGGCCGTGCTCGCGCTGGTGATGAAAGAAGGCTCGGTGCTGGTAGCTGCCGGGGCGCTCGCGGGAGTGGCTGGGGCCCTGGCTTTGACGCGGTACCTTGGCACGCTGCTCTATGGCGTCACCGCGGCCGATCCGGGCACGTACGTGGCAGTCGTTATGGGGCTGGCGCTGGCCGCATTGGCTGCCAGTTTCCTGCCCGCGCGCAGGGCAGCCAGGCTGGATCCCGTTGTCGCGCTCCGTCACGAGTGACCGCGGACACGACTCGTCACTCCGGCTGCAATGGCCGCATCATCAGATTTCGGAACTCCACCACGCTCCCTTTATTGTGCTGCTGCAGCGCCAGCAGGCCCTTCCGATACGTATTCTTCTCGTCCATGTAATCCACGACCACTTTATCGTTCACCTTAATAATGATGTGATTGCCCCTGGCGATGACGTCCTGCGTCCACCAGGTGTCGTCCGGAATAAGCTGCTCCTTGATATCCGCGAAGCGGTACAGGCTGCCCGTGCGCCGCCAGTCGGAATGCGTATTGTTCACCTGCGCCTCGTAACCGGCCGGCCATTCGGGCCCGAACTTCGCGCGGAAATACATGCCCGAATTGCCGCCGTGGTTGATCTTCACGTCAGCCTTGAACTCGCAATTCTCGCACTCGCGCGCCATCCAGAACAGATGGCTGCGTTCGCCGTCGCCCACGATTTTGCCATCCTTCACCGACCAGCTCTCGGCGTTGTCGCCCGCCTTCCAGCCGTCCAGGGTCTTGCCGTCGAACATCGCGATCCACCCGCCGCCGTCATCGGCCGCCCATAAACAAGCCGCCGCCACCAGGCCGGCCGCCAACATGCGCATCTGGAATCCCATCGATAGGAACCTCACCTTCTCGCGGCCATTTTAGCGCATGGCCCTGCTATCCTGAAGGCTGATGTATTTGAAAATCCTCGCCCACCCCGTCTTCGTCAACCTGAATTTCCACATGCCCATGATCGTGGATCTGTCGCATCCGCTGGTCATGCTGCAGGGTGAAAACGGTTCGGGCAAATCCACCTTGCTGCATTCCATCTACTACGCGCTGCGCGGCCAGCAGTTGGATGGCTACGTCTACCGGCTGGATACCGGCCAGGTGAAACTCGGCGAGATCTACCTGTTCGACGCCGAGGCGCACAATCCGCGCACCAATCCGGAATTCTTCAAAGAGGATCCGCGGATGATGGAGTTTCTGAGCATGGCCAGCCACGGGCAGGTGATGCTGAGCATGTTCCGCGAAAACTTTCCCGCCTTGCCGGATGGCACCACCCTGTTGCTGGACGAGCCGGAAATGGCGCTCTCGGTTTCGAACCAGCGGCGGATACTGAAGATGCTGCTGGAGCTGGTGGACCAGAAGAAGTTCCGCGTGATTTGCGCCACGCACTCGCCGGTCCTGATCGAGGCGCCCGAGACGTACACCATCAACCTCGACAACCACATCAACAAGAACGTCTTGGCCACGGATTTAGGGTTGCAGGGCGCCAGCACCATCCAATAGCATCAGCCGGCCGGCTCGACGATGGCCGACATGGAACCGGCGCAACGCGGCAGGCGCGGGTCCGGACCGTAGGCATGGATCTGATCGCGCGCGAACTCGGCTTGCGGACGTTCGCAGGTGATGATCACCGTGCGTCCGCGGCGGTCCACCTCTTCGGCATGCCGGAAGGCTTCCTCCAGCGTGAAGATGAACAGCTTTTGCAGCATCTCGATGACGTAGTCGTAGCTGTGATCGTTGTCGTCGAGCAAGACGACGTTATAGAGGGGAAGGATCGATTCCCGCTCGGCGATTCGGGTCTCCGGTGCGACCGTAGTTTTCGGCATGGCCCGCTACGAATTAGTATGCCATGCCGGACGCTGCGGCGGAAGGCTTGGGGCGTGCTAACAAACCAGGCTATCGCTTGACGCCGAGGCAGGATTACGAAGCGAACCAAATTGGCGGACCAATGCCTGCCAATCGGCCATCCAATATGGTAGGCTTGGACCAGTGGTTCCCCAGCCCCAACTAGACGCCTCGTCCGTCCGCCCGATTTATCGCCAACTATACGAGCACTTTAGCGCTTTGATTCAATCTGGACAACTGGCGAATGGGGAACGCCTCCCCGCCACTCGCGAATTGGCTGGTACGCTTGGACTGAATCGGACCACCATCGCTGCCGCCTACGAGCTCCTGGAGTCCGAAGGCTTCATCTCCGGCCAAGTCGGACGCGGCAGTTTCGTCACGGTGCAACATCCTGCAACAGTGAACCGCCCTTTCGACTGGACCCACCTCCTCGAACGCACGAACCCCAGCCCCCCAGCCCCTAGCCCCCAGCTTCGCCAGGGCGTCAGCTTCGCCACCTCCCGACCCTCCGAGCAGCTCTTTCCGCTCGACGCGCTCCGCGCGAGCTGCGAAGAGGTCATGGCGGCGCCCGATTTCGCGCATATCCTGCAGCTCGGCTCCCCCAGCGGATACGAGCCGCTGCGCCGCTACCTGCTGGATGCCGCCCGCGCCGAAAACCTGGCCGGCCCGGACGACGACCTGATCGTCACCAACGGCTGCCAGCAGTCGCTCGATCTACTCGGCCGCGTCCTGCTCCGCCCGGGCGACAAGGTGGTGGTTGAAGATCCCGTTTACCCCGGGCTGAAGAGCCTCTTTCTGGAGGCCGGTGCGCAGCTCATCGGAGTTCCGGTCGGCGCGGACGGCGTCGAGATCGAACAACTCCAAGCCGCCCTCGATCGCGAGCGGCCGCGCCTGATCGTGGTCACCTCCAACTTCCAGAATCCGACCGGCGCGACCCTGCCCATCGCCGCGCGCGCCGCCCTCCTGCGCGCCGCTCAAACCGCGGGCGTGCCGCTGGTGGAAAACGATATCTACGGCGATCTGCGCTACGCGGGCGAAGATCTGCCGCCGATCAAGCAATCCACCGACGCCGGCCACGTGATTCTATTGCGCAGCTTCTCGAAGATCACCTTTCCCGGCCTGCGCGTCGGCTGGGTGCTGGGCCCGCGCGCCCTGATCGCGCGCCTGGCGCAATCCAAGCAGCTCGCCGATCTGCACACCGATCAGCTTTCCCAGGCCGTGCTGCTGCGCTTCGCCGAATCCGGACGCATGGCCGCCCATCGCGCGCATATGCTGCAGGCCGGCGGCGAGCGTTTGGCCGCGGTCCTGGGTGCGTGCGACCGCTATCTGCCCGCCGGATCGCGCTTCACCCGTCCGCGCGGCGGCATGAATCTGTGGGTGCGGCTGCCCGAGCCGCTGGATGCCGGCGAATTGCTGTCCCGCGCGCATCGCGAAAATGTCTCGTACCTGCCCGGCAAGTATTTCGCGGTTTCGCGCTTCGATCCCGGCTCGCTGCGTCTGAGCTTTGCCGGCCTCACGCCAGACGAAATCAGAAGCGGCCTGTCCATCCTGGGCGCAATTTTTTCAACGGAACTGGAACGAACGCGCTCGACTGCCACGTTCCAGCCGGCTGTTGCAATGGTGTAGGACAGGCCTCCTGGCCTGTCCAGAAAAGGAGTATTTATGTTCCTCGACGAAACGTTCAGAGTAAAAGTCGGCTTAGCCGAGATGCTCAAGGGCGGCGTGATCATGGATGTGACCAACGCCGAGCAGGCGCTCATCGCCGAAAAGGCCGGCGCGGCCGCCGTGATGGCGCTGGAGCGCGTGCCCGCCGATATCCGCCGGGAAGGCGGCGTCGCGCGCATGGCGCCCATCAACAAGATCCGCGAGATCATGCAGACCGTCAGCATCCCGGTCATGGCCAAAGCCCGCATCGGCCATTTCGTGGAAGCGCGCATCCTCGAAGCGCTGGGCGTGGACTACATCGACGAGAGCGAAGTGCTTACCCCGGCCGACGAAGTGCATCACATCGCCAAGCGCGATTTCAAAGTGCCGTTCGTGTGCGGCGCGCGCAACCTCGGCGAGGCCCTGCGTCGCATCGCCGAAGGCGCGGCTATGATTCGCACCAAGGGCGAGGCCGGCTCCGGCAACATCGTCGAAGCCGTGCGCCACATGCGGACCATTCAAAAGGAGATGAAACAGCTCACCGTTTTGGGCCCCGAAGAGCTGGTGAACGCCTCCAAGGAACTGCAGGCGCCGCTGGAGCTGGTGGAATGGGTTGCGCAGCACGGCAAGCTGCCCGTGCCGAATTTCTCAGCGGGCGGCATCGCCACGCCGGCCGACGCCGCCCTGGTAATGCAGTTGGGCGCCGAGGCGACTTTCGTCGGATCCGGCATCTTCAAGTCCTCCGACCCCGACGCGCGCGCCCGCGCTATCGTCCGCGCCACGACGTATTATAAGGACCCCATGAAGCTGCTCGAAGCCAGCGAAGAATTGGGTATGGCCATGCCCGGCCTGGACATTTCCAAGATCCCCGAAGGCGAACTGCTGCAAACGAGAGGCTGGTGAGTGGGGCAGGCTCTTAGCCTGCGGCGGCCTCTCAGGCCGCCCCTGAGCTTCTCATGAAACGAATCGGCATTTTGGCCCTCCAGGGCGATTTTGAAGCCCACGCCCGAGCTCTCGGGCGCCTGGGCGCCGAGCCTGTTTTGGTGCGCACAGCCGCCGATCTCGACGCCGTCGATGGCCTGATTATTCCCGGCGGGGAAAGCACCACCATGTTGAAGCTGTTGCACGCCGAAAACCTGCTCGCCCCGCTAGCCGCATTCGGCGTCCGCCGCCCGATCTTCGGCACCTGCGCGGGAGCCATCCTGCTGGCCGCCGGCGTCTCCAACCCCCAGCAGGAAGGCCTCGGCCTGATGGATATCGACGTGGAGCGCAACGCCTATGGCCGCCAGATCGATAGCCGCGTGACCCATCTCACGCCCGAAGCCGAGTTCGCGGCCCGCACGCACTCCGGCGAAATGGAAGCCGTCTTCATCCGTGCCCCGGTAATCCGCCGCGTCGGACCGCAGGCGCGTATCCATGCCCGCTACCACGGCGATCCGGTGCTGGTCGAGCAAGGCAGGCACCTGGCCGCCACGTTCCATCCGGAGCTGACCGCCGATTCCCGCGTACACGAATTGTTCCTCTCCAAGCTATGACGCCAACCGCTAAACGCCGCGTGCTGTTCATTTGCATCGGCAACTCCTGCCGCAGCCAGATGGCCGAAGGGTTCGCCCGCCAATACGGCTCGGACGTGATGGTGGCCGCCAGCGCCGGCCTGGCCCCCGCTTTTATGGTCGCGCAGGATACCGTCCGCGCCATGGACGAAAAGAACATCGACCTCCGCGACCAGTTCCCCAAGAGCATCAAACAGCTTGGCCGCGCCCAATTCGACCTGATGGTGAATATGAGTGGCTTCGATCTGCCGCCGGAGATCGACACCCCTGTGCGGGACTGGGATGTACCCGATCCTATTGCCGAGGACTTCGAGACCCACTGCCAGATAAGGGACGAAATCGAGACCCGCGTGATGGGGCTCATCCTGGAACTCCGCCGCGCCCGCTGACAATTTGTGCCGCAGCTACCGGCGCGCCTTTGGCGATAATAGGATTTGGATGTGTAGCATGGATCGGGAACTCTTGATTTCGAAATTGCGCGAGCACAAGGAAGAGCTTCAACGCGCCGGCGTCGATCACCTGTTCCTTCATGGTTCGTATGCGCGCGGAACGGCAATCCGTGAAGCGTCGGATGTGGATGTTATTGCCGATTTTGACAGGGCGAGGAAACCCTCGCTGATTGGGCGAATCCATCTCGAAAACCGGCTCACGGATATCCTCGGCGTCAAGGCGGATTTGGCGGATAGCGATGCGGCGGCCGGAGGTGCTCGAAAGAGCGCAGCGCGAGTCGGTCCTTGTCTTTTAAGCCGGCGCCTCAACGCCTGTTCACGGACATCCTGGACGCTATCGGGATGATCGAGCAATTCACCGCGCGATGGACTTCGAGGTGTTCCGCTCGAATCCCATGGCCGTCGCCGCCGTTGAGCGTAAATTGCAGGTAATCAGCGAAGCTGCGATCCGGCTCGGGGACGAAGCGGAAAGGCGCATTCCAAATCTGCCATAGCGGGATATCCGGGGGATCGGAAACCAGCTTCGCCATGCTTATGAACGCATCGATTTGGATACGATCTGGAGTGCGGTAACGGACGATCTGCCGCCGCTCAAGGCTGCCGTGCTGCACGCGCTTGCTTCCTTCGATAAACCCGAGGTCTAATCCTTGCGGCGAAGCCATAGCCTCCCCGCCATGTCCAGGGTCGGCGCTGGCGTGAACTTCGAATAGTGGACCAGTTCGCCTTCGACTTCGCCCCCGCCCGCAGCGTCTACTCAGTCAGCTAGCTAAGCTCCTCAATCCGCGCGGCCATCGAGACACCCGCGGCGCCGAAATCAGGCGTGCCCCGCGGGTGCACGCAACTACAAGGTATCCCAACGGAAAAAGTGCAATAGGCGCACTCAGTAACGACCACTTGCCGCGCTTCCATCCGCCGATCACGATAGACCCCAGTACAGACATGAACCACACAAACAACAGGTCGCCAAAGCGATCGATCGAGCCGCCGCAAAAACACGCGCAGCAGCCAATCCCAAGAAGGAAAGGGAGGATCAGCAGCCCTCCCTGAACGACCGTGGCCGTCATGCCCTTAATGCTACCATTCAGGCTTCCGGCAATGCTTACCCATAGCACTTAACCCAGCGCGCCGGCGGAGCTTGACGGCAAGCCTCGCGCTAACATCAAATAGTGGACCAGTTCGCCTTCGACTTCGCCCCCGCCCGCCGCGTCTACTCCGTCAGCGAGCTGAATTCCGCCATCCGCGCTACCCTTGAGCGGGACTTCCCCGACGTTTGGGTCTCGGGCGAAATATCCGGCGTCAAGCTGGCCACCAGCGGCCACTACTACTTCACCTTGAAGGAGCGCGAGGCGCAGGTGCGCGCCGTAGCCTTCCGGTCCGCGCACCGCTATTGGAAGTTCAAGCCCCAGGACGGTCTGGCCGTGCTCGCGCGCGGCCGCATCGATGTCTTCGAGGCGCGCGGCGAATACCAGATCATCGTCGAACTGCTGGAGCCCCTGGGCCACGGCGCGCTGCAGCTCGCCTTCGAACAGCTCAAGAAAAAGCTGGCGGAAGAGGGCCTCTTCGAGCCCGCCCGTAAGCGTCCGCTGCCGCGCTACCCCCAACGCATCGGCATCGTGACTTCGCCGCGCGGCGCCGTCGTCTCCGATATGGTGCAGATCCTGGCCCGCCGCTTCCCCGGTCTCCACATCCGGATTTTCCCGGCCTTGGTGCAGGGAGAAGGCGCGCTGGAAGAAATCTGCCGCGGAATCGATTACTTCAGCCGCAATCCCTGGGCCGAACTGGTGATCGTGGCCCGCGGCGGCGGGTCGCTCGAAGACCTGTGGACCTTCAACGAGGAAGCCGTGGCCCGCGCCATCGCGCGCTGCGCGGTGCCGGTGGTTTCCGCGGTGGGCCATGAAACCGACGTGACCATTGCGGATTTCGTCGCCGACCTGCGCGCTCCCACGCCCTCCGCAGCCGCCGAGATGATCGTCTGCACGCGCCAGGAACTGCTGGACCGCATCGCCGGCCGCGAGCAAAAGCTGGTGCACGCCGTACGCTACCAGTTGGCCGCGCTCGCGCGCCGATGGCAGCAGCAAGCGATTGACCGGCCGTTGGGACTTCTGCATCGCGCCCTGGGCCGCCAATCTCAACGCGTGGACGAACTCGAATTCCGCCTGCGCGACCTCCTGCGCATTCGGCTGGAGCGGCACGCCCGCACGCAACGCTCGCTGGCCGCCCGTCTCCGTTATTTCGACTTGCGCCCGCGATTCGCCGCCGACCGCCGCCGGCTCGACCAGGCCCACGCCGCCGCCGCCCAGGCCCTGCGCTCGAAACTCGCCAGCCGCCGCGGCGCGCTGGAACGGCTCTCCGCCAAGCTCTCGCAGCTTAGCCCCCTCCTGATCCTGGATCGCGGCTATGCCATTGTCACCAACCCATCCGGCGCCATCCTCAAATCCAGTGCCGCCGCGCCGCCCGCCTCCACCATCCGGGTGCGCCTCGCTCAGGGCCGCCTAGATGCTACAGTATCTAACAGCAGTTGATTTGTCCCGCGGGGTTTTCCAGGTTGCGGATTGGAACGAAGGCGGCTAGAATCAGGAGTTTCGATTAGTCCAGGAGGAAGTATGGCATCAATCGCCGAGAGGGTGAAGCAGATTATCGTCGAGCAACTGGGCGTGGACGAAGCCCAGGTGGAGGACAACGCGTCGTTCGTGGACGACCTGGGCGCCGATTCGCTCGACATCGTGGAACTGGTTATGGCTTTCGAAGAAGCCTTTGAATTGGAAATTCCCGACGAGGACGCCGAAAAGATAGCCACCGTCAAAGACGCTGTTTCTTACATCGAAAACAAGTCGGCCAAGAAGTAGCGGCGAGGCGTTTTTCCCAGGAGTATTTGCGTGTCACGCAGAGTGGTGGTAACCGGTGTGGGCTTGCTGTCCTCGGTAGGCATCGGGACCGAAGCAACCTGGCAAGGTGTACTGGCGGGCAAGAGCGGCATCGGCCCTATCACGGCCTTCGACGCCAGCCTCTTCTCCTGCCGGATCGCCGGCGAAATCCAAGGATTCGATCCAGCCAGCTACATCGAAAAAAAAGAAATCAAGAAGATGGGGCGGTTCATCCAGTTCGCCATCGCGGCGGCGGATTGCGCCACCAGTTGCGCGGGCCTGCGCGTACACCCCGATGAGGCCGAGATGGTGGGCGTCTACATCGGCAGCGGCATCGGGGGATTTGAAGTGATCGAGCGCGAACACCAGACTCTGCTGGAGCATGGCCCCCGCCGCATTTCTCCGTTTTTCATTCCGGCGACTATCGTGAACCTGGCTTCCGGCTACGTCTCCATCCGCAACGGGGCGAAAGGCCCGAATTCGGCCACCGCGACGGCCTGCACCACCAGCGCGCATTCCATCGGCGATTCGTTCCGGCTGATCCAGCGTGGCGACGCCGATGTCATGATCTGCGGCGGTACGGAAGCCTGCATCACGCCCATGGGCATCGGCGGGTTCGCTGCCATGCGGGCATTATCGACACGCAATGACGAACCGCAGCGCGCCTCGCGGCCGTGGGATCTCAACCGCGACGGTTTCGTCGTCGGCGAAGGCTCCGGTATCCTGGTGCTGGAAGAACTCGAACACGCCCGCCAGCGCGGCGCCCGCATTCTGGCCGAAACCATAGGATACGGCATGAGCGCCGACGCCTTTCACGTTACCGCGCCGCCCCCCGATGGCGATGGCGCATTTCGCGTGATGCGGAACGCGCTGCGCGATGCCGGCCTGAAGCCGGAGCAGATCGACTACATCAACGCGCACGGCACCTCCACCGATGTCGGCGACCGCGCCGAAACGGCCGCCATCAAGCGCTGCTTCGGGGAGCACGCCTACAGAGTGGCGGTCAGTTCCACCAAGTCCATGACCGGACATTTGCTGGGCGGCGCGGGAGGCCTGGAGGCCGGCATCACCGTCCTGGCCATCCGCGATCAGGTGGCCCCGCCCACCATCAACTACGAAACTCCCGATCCCGAGTGCGATCTGGACTACGTGCCCAACCACGCCCGCGCCATGCGGATCGACTACGCCCTGTCCAACTCCTTCGGCTTTGGAGGAACCAACGGTGCTCTCATTTTCAAGCGTTACTCCGAATAGGCGGTCATGAAAATCATCGTTTGCATCAAGCAAGTCCCGGCCCGCGACTCGCAACTGCGTGTCGCGTCATCGGGCGCCTGGATTCAGGACGCCGATCTCAGCTACGAGATCAATGAGCCCGATGCTTATGCCTTGGAAGAAGGCCTGCAACTGAAAGAGAAACACGGGGGCGAAGTGGTGGTGCTGTGCGCCGGACCCGCGCGCGCCGCGCAAACCATTCGGGAAGCCCTCGCCAAGGGCGCCGACCGCGCCATCCACATCGAAGAAGAGGACCTCGGTGCCTTCGACCCGCTGGGGGCCGCGCGTCTGCTGGCCGCGGCGCTCAAGCCGGAAAATCCCGACCTGGTCCTCACCGGTCTGCAATCCGACGACCTGGGTTACGGCCAGACCGGCGTGATCCTGGCCGAACTGTTGGGCCTGCCGCATGCCACCATCATCATGCAGGTGGAAAAGCAGGATGGCGCGATTCGCGTGAAGCGCGAGTTGGAGGATGGCTGGTTCCAGCATGTCGAGATGCCCTTGCCCGCGCTGCTCACCATTCAATCCGGTATCAACAAGCTGCGCTACGCAACCCTCATGGGCATCAAGAAAGCCAAAAACAAGGAGATCCGAAACGTGACCGCCGCCAGTTTGGGCGCCGGGTCCGCCGCCCCTTCCATCCAACTGAGCCGCGTGTATCTGCCCGGCCGCTCCAAGCAAACCCAACTGTTCGACGGGCCGCCCAAGGAAGCCGCGGCGAAACTGGTCGAGAAGCTGAAGTTCGAGGCGCGCGTTATATGAGCATTCTGGTGGTAATGGAACAACGCGCGGTCCAGGGCCCGCCGGCCTGGAGCCGCATGTCGTGGGAGACGCTGGCCGCCGGCCAGCAGCTCGCGCGCGAACTGCACGAGGCCGTCTCGGCCGCCGTGTTGGGACAGGGCATCGAAAGCCTCACGTCGGAACTTACGGATAAGAAGCTCGACCATGTCTATGCCGTCGAGCATGACTTACTCAAAGACTACACGCCGGATACCTATACTTCTGCCGTGCGCCAGTTAGTCGAACAGACGCAAGCCGGTATCGTGATCTTCCCGCACACTTACCAGGTACGCGATTTCCTGCCTAAGTTGGCCACGGCGCTGGGGCGCGTGGCAGTCAGTGACGTGGTTGCGCATCGCATCGAGGATGGCAAGCTGGTCCTGGTGCGGCAGCTCTTTCAAGGCAAGCTCAACGTGGACGTGCGCTTCACCGGCGGGCCCCCCTATTTCGCTTCGTTACAAGCTGGAGCCTATCGCGCGGACCAATTGGAAGCCGGATCGGCCACCGTGGAGAAGTTCGCGCCGCAGCTCACTGCCAGCCGCATCAAGCCGCTGGACTTGTTCCGCGAAGCGCAGCGCGCCGTCGATCTGACCGCCGCGGACATCATCGTCTCGGTGGGCCGCGGCATCAAGGAGGCCGACAACATCCCGATCGTGCAAAAGCTGGCCGACGCCCTCGGCGCGGAGCTGGCGGCTTCGCGGCCTATCTGCGATTCCGGCTGGCTCCCCATGGAGCGCCAGGTGGGGAGCTCCGGCCAGACCGTCGCCCCCAAGATGTACCTGGCCGTCGGTATCTCCGGCGCTATCCAGCATTTGGTCGGCATGAAGGGCTCGAAGACCATCGTCGCCATTAACAAGGATGCCAACGCGCCCATCTTTGAGGTGGCCGATTACGGCATCGTGGGCGACTTATTCCAGGTAGTGCCCGCGCTGGTGGAGGAGATCAAGAAGGCCAAGGGCTAGCGCGCCGCCAGTCGATTGACTCTGGGCAACTCACTCGCTATTGTGGACTTGATGGATGAAATCACGTTCCAGGTCGTCAACGACGGGGACTCTGGCTGGCTCGTGGCCTCGTGGGATGCGCCGGACAGCTCGGGCGGCATCACCACGCAGGGGCGGGATCTTCAGGATTTGCAGCAGCAGGTCAGCGAGGCAGTCGGGACTCATTTTGACGAGGGCCACGCTCCACACCGCATCCGGCTCCATTTTGTTAACGACCCGGTGTTGATCCAGGCATGAAGCTGCCGCGGGATGTGTCCGGCGATGCCGCCAGCCGGGCCTTGCAGCGGCTCGGCTTCACGGTCACCCGGCAAGTCGGTTCGCACGCGCGTTTGGCCCGCGGCGACCGCCGGGTAACGGTTCCCATGCACGGTGCCTTAGCTCCTGGCACGCTGCAGAGTATCTTGCGCCAGGCGGATGTCGCTCTGGAATCATTCCTGGGGGCGCTTTAGCTCCTGGCCAGCCCAGGGACATGACGGTCACCCGGTACAATAGAAGCTGATGCCGCGCCTCCGCCACGCCATCTGCAACGAAGTCTTCGAAAATTTCGCCTTCGCCGACGCGTGCCGGGCTATCCGTGAAGCCGGCTATACCGGCGTCGAGATCGCCCCGTTCACCCTGGCCGAAGATCCGGCCACGCTGTCGCCCGCGCATCGGCGCGAATGCCGCGACATCATGGTCTCTGAGGGTTTGCAGTTCGTCGGCCTTCACTGGCTCATGGTCAGTCCCAAGGGCCTGCACGTTACCACACCCTATGCCGATCTCCGCTGCCGGAGCTGGCAGCACATCCGCCATCTCATCGATCTCTGCGCCGACCTCGGGCCGAATGGGCTGATGGTCTTCGGCTCACCCAAGCAGCGCGGCGCCACTGGCGGGTTGGGCCGTGCGGATGCTACCCGCCACTTCGTCGAAGGTCTGGCCGCCGTCGCGGATCAAGCGGGTGAACGTGGCGTCACCATACTGATGGAAGCGCTCCCGATCGGCCAGTGCGATGTGGTCACTTCGCTCGACGAAGCCGCCGCGCTGGTGCGCGAGATCGATCACCCCGCGGTGCGCACCATGTTCGACTGTCACAATGCCGTCGACGAGACCGAGCCGCACGCCGCGCTGGTCGAACGCCACTACGATCTGATCCGCCATATCCACGTGAACGAGCTCGATGGCCGCCATCCTGGAACCGGTTCCTACGATTTCAAGTCGCTCTTCGATGTGTTGCGCCGCCGCGAGTATGGCGGCTGGATCTCACTCGAAGCTTTTGATTTCACGGCGGGCGGCAAAAATATCGCGCGCGAGTCGTTGCGCTATCTGGAAACCCAATGAGTAAATACGTTGTCACAGGAGGCGCGGGGTTTATCGGCTCCGCCATTGTGCGCGGTCTTTTGCGGGAAGGCGCGAGCCAGGTCGTGGTGCTGGATAACTTTCTCACTGGCCACGACGAGAACCTCGACGAAGTCCGTTCAGCGATCGACTTACAACGCGCCGACATTCGGCACTATGAAGAGATCGCCCCGATTCTGCGCGGCGCCGCCGTGGTCTTTCACGAAGCCGCCATCCCGTCGGTTCCCCGCTCCATCAACGACCCCGTCCCATCGCACGAAATCAACATCGATGGCACGTTCAACGTCTTGCGCGCCGCGGCGGCGGGCGGCGTCCGGCGCGTGGTCTATGCGGCGTCTTCCTCTGCATATGGCGACACCGAAGTGCTGCCGAAGGTGGAGACTATGACGCCGCGGCCTAAGTCGCCCTACGCGCTGCAGAAGCTCGTCGGCGAATACTACGCCCAGATCTTCGCCTCCACATTTGGCATCGAGACCGTGTCACTGCGCTACTTCAATGTCTTCGGCCCGCGCCAGGATCCCACCAGCCAGTATTCCGGCGTGCTGTCGTTATTCATCAAGGCCGTGGTAGAGGGGCATTCCCCAACCATATTTGGCGACGGCGAGCAGTCTCGCGATTTTACCTATGTGGATGACGTGGTGGATCTCAATCTGAAGGCCGCCCGCGCGCCGGGTGTCTCCGGGAAAGTGTACAACGGCGGCAATGGCGGGCGCATCACGCTGAACGAGGCGTGGCGCACGGTGCAGCAGATCGAAGGCGTCGCCATTCCGGCGAATTACGGCCCGCCGCGCGCAGGCGACGTGCACGACTCGCAGGCGGATACCACATCCGCGGCAGCGGATCTCGGTCACGCACCGCGGTTCTCGTTTGAAGAGGGATTGCGGCTCACCCTGGCATGGTACAAAGCCCAGCAGACTCGGTAGCAACGCTCACGCGCGAGCCGCTATACCTGCGCGGCATCGGGCTTTATGGCGCGGGCGAGTTCTTCGAGTGTCACGAAGTGCTAGAAGAATTGTGGACGCCCATCCGCGGCCCACACCGGCTGTATTTGCAAGCTCTGATCCACTTTGCCGTGGCGTTCTATCATCAGCAGCGGAGCAACCCGTTGGGCGCCCAGCGGCAGTTGTGCAAAGCTCTGCGCAAGCTCGAAGGTTATCTGCCGTTGTACGAAGGCCTGGATACCGCCACGCTGAACGCGGAAGGCCAGGCGTGCTTGCGATGTATCCAGGCAGGCGAAAAGCCGGATCCGCCGCGCATGTTACTGCAGTGCCTTCCGGATGGCCGACTCGGCCACGGGCGCCAGTAACTCATATCCTTTCAAGTTAGGATGCAACCCGTCATCCGAGTAACCCTCGCGTAACATGCCCTTATCGTCGACGGTAGCGGCGTAGTAATCGGCGAACAGCGCGTGGGCCTTGGCGGAATAATCCCGGAGCCACGCGTTGAGCTTCAGAATATCCGCCGGCGGACGTGAAACCGTCTGCTTATTCTTCGTGTAATCGCTGACCGGCATCACCGAACAGAGAATTACCTTGATGCCGTGGGTCTGGGCCAGTTCCGTCATCGCCTGGAAGTTTTCCTCGATCATCGTGATCGTCTCGGGGCCGGTGTTGTGCGAGATATCGTTGGTGCCCGCAAGGATGATGAGCGCGGCGGGCTTCAGGTCGATCACGTCTGGAAACATTCGCACCAGCATCTGCGGCGTCGTCTGGCCGCCGATGCCGCGATTGACATACGGTTTTTCGGGGAAGGATTGCGCCAGCCGCCAACCGTCGGTGATGGAGTCGCCCAGGAACACTACGCGGCGCGGCTCCGCGGGCAGCGCCTTCAGCCGCGCGTTGTCCTGATGATAGCGGCCGAGTTGATTCCAGTCTTGAAGCTGGTCGGCGAGACTGTGCGCGAAGCCCGCCAGGCAGCAGTTGGCCTTGGGCGGACTGAAATCCTCCACCAACTGGCACCGGGCGGCGGCCGGCCACAGCAGCAGTGGGATCAGGAAGGTTCGGACGTTTCGAGGCATGGATTCTCCTTGGGCTTACGAAGCCAAGCATAACCCACGACGCCGATGACTCCCAACAGCGCGGCGCTGCCGAAGTAGAGCTGGCGGATCCCCAACTGCTGCGCAATCGGTCCGGCCACAAACATGGCCAGCACCTGCGACATGGCCAGCAGCGACATGAGGCTGCTGATGACGCGGCCCAGCAGCGCGTGCGGCGTCTCCTGCTGCAGCAGGGTTTGCGAAGGCACCATGATGAACGCGGCGCCGAAGCCCAGCCCGAACATGCCGAGTGCGGTGGTCGCGATCCGGCCGAAAAGGGCCGTGATCAGAACCGCTACGCCCATTCCACCGAGCCCATAAGGCACCAGAAACTGCTTGGGGACGCGAGAGGCCACGCGATGCAGGAACTGCGTGCCTACGATCATGCCGACACCGATCAGTGAGTTGAGAGTTCCGAACAGGGCTGCGTTCGAAAGCAGCACATCGCGCACATAAACGGAGAGCAGCGCGCCGAAGCAGCGCACCGCAAACATGCCGGCGGTCATGGCCAGGATCACAAACGAGATGACGCTGTGCGTGAAGATGAAGCTGAATCCCTGGCCCATCGAAGACAGCACGGAGCGGGCGGCCGTGGCGGGAGACGGTACCCGGTGAATGGCGAGCGTCATCACCATAGCGGCGGAGAAGAAGAAGCTGAAGCTATCGAAGAGAAAGCAGGCGTTGGCTCCGAACCACTGCACCAACAGGCCCGCAATGGCCGGACTGACGATCTGCGATCCCTGCACGGCTTGCGACATCAGCCCGTTGACGGCCAACAATCCGGCGGCCGGCGCCAGCGCGCGCACCGCCACCGATTGCGCGGGCACAAAGAAGCTGGACACCGTGCTCATGGCCAGGAAGATGGCGTAGATGGAGTTGAGGTCGCGCACGAAGATCAGCGCCAGAACCAGAACGCCGCGCACCAGGTCGCTCGAGATCATGGTCCATTTCACGTTCCACTTGTCGACGTACACGCCCGCCAGCGGGCTGACTACGGCCAGCGGCAACATGTAAGCGACCAGGATCATGCTCACCTGTGTGGGGGTGCCGTGCAGTTGAAATGTTACCAGGCTGAAGACCGCGAATATCGCCAGGAAGTCGCCGAAGATACTGACAAGCTGGGCGAGCCACAGCCGGCGCACGGCGCGGATCTTCAGGACGTCGCGAAAAGTCAGTTGTGGTGTAGGACTGGCCATGCTTGGTGGAACCCCGTCAGGACTTAACTGGTTTCGCCCATCATAGCGCGCTAGCAGAGTGCCGCGCGCGTCTTCTTGGGGAGCTTTTCCAGAACGAGCGCATAGGACGTCCGCACCAGGCGCTTGGTCTCGGCCGCGCTCAGCGCGTCTTCGGTCTCCAGCGCGACCCACTGATTGCGCGCGAAGTAGGGGGCCTGCATGATGCCCGGCCGCTCGACTAACTCGGCAAACGTCGCGGGCTCGCACTTGCAAGTCAGCCACACCTTGGCCGGCTCGAGCGCCAGGACGGCAAACACCTTGCCGCCGATCTTAAAGACCAGGTGCTCGCCCCACTGCACGGTCTCGGTGGCGTGGGGCATCGACATGCAGTAGCGGCGCAACCATTCGATGTTCATATTGGATATGGCTTGCCTATGACAGCCCAGTCGGCCTCGGACCTTTTCGCGTGAATGCTCCGCATTCGACGCGGACAAACGAACCAGGCCGTGCGCCGTCTACAGCGCTGGCGATCCGCGCGACATGGTTCTTGATAATGGGCCAATTGTTAGCCGACAGAGAGACAATAGCGAGCTTTCGCGCGCCAAGGTTCTGCTGATGCGCTAACGCCCGGTCGCCGGTGACGAACACCTCGAAGCCCGCATCTTCCGCGGCTTGAAGCAATTCGCCATTCTTCAGACCGCCCCAGCCGAGGTATGCAACGGTCGCCGTCTCATGCTGCACCAGATGTGCCCGTAACTTGTGCGGCAGGTTTTCGTCCAGCAGCACCTTCATGCGGTCAACGGTTTTCGATGGGCAAAGGCGATCAACTCGCGTATTTCGCCGGTCGGCAGAGAGGGGTAGTTTTCCTGGATCTCCTCAACTGTCGAGCCTAGGTCATAATCCTCGATGATGGTGTCCGCAAGGATGCGCGTGCCTTTGACAACCGGCTGGCCGGAAACCTTGCCGGGCACCTGTTCCACTAGAGGGCAATCGTCCCAATCCATATTCACACCCCACACAGGCCGTGTGCGGCCTCATTTGTATTATCGCCGAGCGGGCGGCCAGCGATGCGTCTGCGCTCTACTCTCCCTCCTCGCTGCCCACCTTCAGCACCGCCAAAAACGCCTCCTGCGGAATCTCCACGCGCCCCACGCGCTTCATGCGCTTCTTGCCTTCCTTCTGCTTCTCGAGCAGCTTGCGCTTGCGGCTGATATCGCCGCCGTAGCACTTGGCCAGCACGTTCTTGCGCATCGCCGGGATGGTCTCGCGCGAGATAATCTTATTGCCGATGGCCGCCTGCAGCGCCACTTCGAACATCTGCCGGGGAATCAGCTTGCGCATGCGCTCGATCAGTATCTTGCCGCGCTCGTAAGCGAAATCCCGGTGAATGATCATGCACAGCGCATCCACCGGATCGCCCGCCACCAGCACGTCCAGCTTCACCATCGGCGCTACCCGGTAGCCCGCCAGATGATAGTCGAGCGAAGCATAGCCGCGCGAACAGGATTTCAGCCGGTCGTAAAAATCCAGCACGATCTCGTTCAATGGCAGCTCATACTCCAGCAGCACCCGTCCGCTGCCGATGTGTTCGAACTTCTTTTGCTCGCCGCGCTTCTCTTCGAGCAAGCTCAAAATGCCGCCCAGAAACTCCTCGCGCGTGATCACGGTCGCCAGGATGATCGGCTCTTCGACCTGTTTGATATAAGAAGGATCGGGAAACTTGGTCGGGTTATCGACCTCGAATCAGTTCGCCCGACGTAGACGTCACGCGGTAGCGCACGCTCGGCGCGGTGGTGATCAGGTCGATATTGAATTCGCGCTCCAGCCGCTCCTGCACGATCTCCAGGTGCAGCAGGCCCAGGAACCCGCAGCGGAAGCCGAAGCCCAGCGCCACGGAATTCTCCGGCTCGAAATTGAAGGCGCTGTCGTTGAGCCGCAGTTTCTCCAGCGCGTCGCGCAGCAGGCCGTGCTCGTGCGACTCGATCGGATACAGCCCCGCGAACACCATGGGCTTGATCTCTTCGAATCCGGGCAGCGGCTCGGCGGCCGGATCGTCGTGGTCGACGATGGTGTCGCCGATCTTGGCGTCGGAAACCGTCTTGATATTGGCGAACATGAAGCCGACTTCGCCCGCCGAAAGCTCGTCGCAGGGAGTGGCTTTGGGCGCCTGGTAGCCCAGCCCTTCCACTTCGAAAACCTGGGAACTCGCCAGGCTCGACCACAGCCGGATGCGCTGTCCTTTGCGCAAGCGGCCATCCACCACGCGCATCAAGATGATCACGCCGCGGTAAGGGTCGAACCAGGAATCGAAGATCAGCGCGCGCAGCGGCGACTCGGGCAATCCCCTTGGGCGGCGGCACCAGGTGCACGATGGCCTCCAGCACTTCGTGCACGCCGATGCCCTGCTTGGCGCTCACCAGCAGCGCGCCCGAAGCGTCCAGGCCGATCACGGATTCGATCTGCTCGCGGATGCGCTCCGGCTCGGCGGCGGGCAAGTCGATCTTGTTGATGACCGGAATGATCTCCAGGTTGTGGTGCAGCGCCAGGTAGGTATTGGCGAGGGTCTGCGCCTCCACGCCCTGCGAGGCGTCCACCACCAGCAGCGCGCCTTCGCAGGCTTGCAGGCTGCGCGACACTTCGTAGGAAAAATCCACGTGGCCGGGCGTGTCGATCAGGTTCAGTTGGTACATGCTTGCCGTCGTCTGGCGCGGATAATTCAGGCGCACGGCGTGGGCTTTGATGGTGATGCCGCGCTCGCGCTCCAGGTCCATGGTGTCGAGGACCTGCTCCATCATTTCGCGCTGCTGCAGCGCGCCGGTGGCTTCTAGCAGCCGGTCGGCCAGCGTAGATTTGCCATGATCGATGTGCGCGATGATGGAGAAATTGCGGATGAATTCGCGATCCATGCGGTATGATTGTGCCGTGGGGGCAAGTGTGACCTGCCTTCATCGATTATCCCATATGTCCTACGGCAACATCCGGTTTGAGGTCGGTGACGGCGGCATCGCGCTGCTCACGGTAAACCGGCCGGAGAAATTGAACGCGCTGAATGCGGAGACGGTGATCGAGCTGGGCGACGCGGTGGCGCGCGCGGGGAGCGATACGGAGGTGCGCGCACTGATCGTGACTGGCGCGGGCGAGAAGGCATTCGTCGCGGGCGCGGACATCAATCAGCTTGCGGTGCTGACCCCGATCGAGGCGCAGGCTTATGCGGAGCGCGGGCAGCGGGTGTTTCGCGCCATCGAGATGCTGGCGAAGCCGACGCTGGCCGCCATCAACGGCTACGCGCTGGGCGGCGGCCTGGAACTGGCCATGTCTTGCGCCGTGCGCGTGGCATCTGAAAATGCGCAGCTCGGGCAGCCGGAAGTGAAGCTCGGAATCCTGCCGGGGTATGGCGGCACGCAGCGGCTGCCGCGCCTGGTAGGCCGCGGGCGCGCGCTGGAGATGTTGCTCTCGGGCGAGCCGGTGACGGCCGCGGAGGCGCATCGCATCGGGCTGGTGAATCAGGTGGTCGCGCAGGCCGAACTGCTGGAGTTCAGCCGGCAATGGCTGCGCAAAGTGCTGGCGAACGCACCGCTGGCGTTGGGGCTGACGCTGCAGGCGGTGGATGTGGGGCTGGAGGCGGGCCTGGAGCAGGGACTGCGGTTCGAGGCCGCGGCTTTCGGTCTGACTACCGCCACCGAAGACAAACGCGAAGGCACGCGCGCCTTTCTGGAGAAGCGGCCGGCGGCATTCGCGGGAAAGTGATACATGCCGAAAGTGATCGAAGGTCAACTGACAGCGGCAGGTCTGAAGTTCGCCATCGTGGTGAGCCGGTTCAACGGCTTCATCAGCGAGCGGCTGCTGGGCGGAGCGCTGGATGCGCTGGCCCGGACGGGCGGAAATCCCGACGATGTGGAAGTGGTCAAAGTTCCCGGGTCCTGGGAACTACCCGTGGTCGTACGGGAATTGGCTCGGCAGAAGCGCCACGACGCCATCATCTGCCTGGGAGCGGTGATTCGCGGCGATACGCCGCATTTCGATTATGTCGCGGGCGAAGCGGTGAAGGGCATCGGACACGTGGCTGCGGAGAGCGGCGTGCCCGTCTCTTTCGGCGTGCTGACGTGCAACACCCTGGAACAGGCCATCGACCGCGCGGGAGCCAAGAGCGGCAACAAAGGGTTCGACGCTGCCATGGCCGCCATCGAGATGGCCAATCTGATGCGCCAACTGCGCCAGGTGGAGTGATGCCGGCCCGCCGCCGGTCGCGTCAAAGGGCGTTGCAGATCCTCTATCTATGGGATGCGCGCCGGCAGCCGCTCGAAGAAGCTACAGCCGCCTACTTCGATACGCTTTATTCGGAAGAGAGCCGCACCAAGCCGCAGCCCGACGCGTTTCTGGATCGGCTTGTATCGGGCGCCGTCGAGCACATGGAGGAATTGGACCGCCGCATCACGCAGCATGCCGCGCACTGGCGCATCGAGCGCATGCCTTCGGTGGACCGCAACATTCTGCGGCTGGCCGTCTACGAGATGATGCACTCGGATACGCCCGCGCCGGTGGTGATCGACGAAGCGCTGGAACTGGCGCGCCGGTATTCGAATGAGGAGTCCGTGCAGTTTGTCAATGGCGTGCTGGACGCGGTGCATCGGGATTTGGTGCGCGAAAAGGCCGGTGGGGCGGCGTAACGGACAGGGTAGGCAACAGCCAGATTATGCGTACAAGCTACGCTTTGATTGCGCTGTCGGCTCTGGCGAAGGTCCTGACGGCTCAGCCGCCTTGTCCAACTGATAGTGAACTGCGCGCCATTCTCGACAACCACCAGAAGTTCTGGGAGCCAGCAATACGAGACTCCATTTTCTACCACGAGGGACGACTCCGGCCTTCGATTCGCGGGTGCCTGCGCGATGGCAAGGCTCGGGGCGGCGCGCAGGCAATCCTTGCTTTGATTGGTGAGCCCGAAGACGTCGCGGCTGTGATCCGGCAAGCTCCGCCGCCCGCGCCAGTCCCCGGCTCTAATCGTTGGGCCTACGGAGTAGTATCCGCGCTACTGGACCCGCGCTCGGAACGGGAATGGGCATTTCTTCGCAGGTGCGCCCTGAACGGCTACGACGATCGCTGGGTTGACGCGGGGGCAATTCAGACCTTGGAGTTGATCGCCACTCCGAGAAGCTCCAAATCCTCAAAGAGGCTCTGAAGAGGAACGCTTATCGTGCACGATCAATTGCGAGGGGCATCGACTATGTTCAATCGGGACCACCGCCGTTGAAAGCCGGAAGGCTGGATGAGTTGGCTGATCACGTGGCGACGCGCATCCGCATAGCAGGGTTCGAAGGCAAGGGAGAGGCCATGTATAACCAGGGCGGCGACAAGGCACTTATCGACTTCACGTACGACACGGGAGAAGACCGCCTGATCTATACCGCCACTTTCCACAGGGTGGGCGGCTCTTGGAGACTGCGTGGCATAAGAGAGACTCTCCAACAGTTCGGCTTGCCGCGTGGCATTCCTGTAAGGCCTTGGATCGATCTGCCGTCTCCTCCTGAGTTGATTACGGTGCCTGCGATCCCGCTCGGGAAGACTAACTGCATTGCCAACCCGCTAGCTTGCGCGAAATGACGCGATCTTCCAACGCAGCCGAATTGTCCAGTTTCATCTACTGGGACATGGTCGGCGGCGCCTTGAATCACCTTTGGGTCGGGCCTTTTCTCGGACTGACAGTAGGGGGGGGCGGCGCTATCGTCGGCAAGCTGTTGGTAGTTAGAAACTCAAACGAAAGTTCATCAGGTTCCAGGTGTAGAGGAACCAGACCAGACCCATGCATGCCAGAGCCAGGGACAGGTCGTGAAGCTTCGTCCAGATCCACCGTCCGCTCGCGTTCCAACCGCGCACGGCGTTGAAGCAAACAAGCACCGTGCCCAGGGTACAAACGATCGCCAGTATCCCGAACAAAGCGACCCACGGGGCCAGGCCGTTCAAAACACTGAAGTCCGCGGCCATCGCCAGCGCCACCATCCAGCCCGCGAAAAGCCCCAGAAATAACAGGCATACGACGCGGACCCACAACCGCAATCTCAGATCCGCGGCCGGCATCTCCAGTTTCTTGCCGTAGTGCTTGCGCGCGATGGCGGCGACCGGCCAGAGAAGAACGGTCAGCAAGATAACCCCGATCCCAAAAATGAGCACGCCGTTTACGAAATATTTGTTTTCGAAGAATCCGGCTCGCTGGAAAATGAAAAACGGAAAGTCTGCCTGAAATTGCCAATGGCCGGCGGCATCCTTCCGGAACCCGACCTTACTCTGTCCATTCCGCTCGCGGTACAAATACGGGGCGATCTCTTCAAACTTGATCGGCTCACCGTCAGGGCCCTTCAGCGCGTCCGAGGTGATGGAGCCATCGGAGCCGGCGTCTACTTTGACTTCGCCCAGGGGCGTCGTCACCCTCATGAACGAAGATTCAAATCGCCGGCTCGTCTTATACATTCCGGCGACTTCCGCCGCGTGCGCTTTCGTGCCGGCGACTTTCTGGCCGGGTGGCGGCGTGTACGGATAATATCGATCCAGGAAACCGTGAAACAGCATCGCGCGGTCGCTGACGCCGCCTTTACCGGCGCTGTTATAGGAGACAAAGAAGCCCACGCCGAGATCCGGGATGAGGTGCAGATCGCTATGAAACAGGACGGTATCGCCGCCGTGTCCGATAATCCGGTGGCCGTTCCGGGTCTCTTCATAGAATCCATGCGCCATCGCGTTCAACCGGTCGTCGGAGCCAAACAGGCGCGCATGCATCAGCCGGGCCGTCTCCGGCCGCAGAATTTGGACGTCTCCGAAGCGCCCATCCTGCAGGTGGGCGATCATGAAGTTGGCCATGTCCTGCGCGGTAGTAGCCACGCTTCCAGCGGGATATGCTTCTACAAATTCGAACGGCTTGGGTTTCTGCGACGCCTGCACGTAACCGCTCGACATCAGCGGCTTCAGGTTCTCCGGCAGGGGTTGGACGAAGGTGGTCCGCTGCATGTCGAGCGGCTTGAGGATGTGCTCCGCCACATACCGCTCAAACGGCTCGCCGGAAACGCGCTGCACGATGTACCCGGCCATTGCAGTCGCATAGTTCGAATAGGCCGGCACCACTCCGGGCGGAAAGATGCGCTCCGGAACGTGGTTCTTCAGATACAAATCCAAGGGATACATATGCTGCGCATCGGCGACAAACAGGTCCTTCGCGGTTTCTTCAAAACCAGCCGTATGCGTCATGATGTTTTTGAGCGTGATGGGCTGGCCAAAGGCGGGCGGAATCTTGAAATCGAGATAGCCGTTCACGTCTTTGTCGAGGTGCAGCTTGTTTTGCTCAACCAGTTGCATCACCGAAGTCCAGGTGAACAATTTGGAGATGGAACCGGGGCGGAACAGGGTCGCGCCGGGTGAGACTGGCGTGCGCTTCTCTGCATCGGCAAACCCATAGCCTTTGGCGAGTAGCACCTTACCGTCTTTCACCACGGAGATGGCAGCGCCGGCGATGTTGTCGCGCGCGAGCTGGTCGGGAACTAATCCGTCGAGGTAGGCTTCCAGATCGGCCGCGGATAGCTCGCGGGGCGGAGGTTCTGTCTGGGCTTGGGCCGCGGCGGGCTTCGTTCCACAAACCGCTATCCACAGCAACGCGAATACGACTTCCGTCCTCGGCATCCTGTCAGTCTATTCGCAAGTTTGCCAAAACGCAAGCGTTTAGCGGGCTTGTTGGCAAGCCTATCTCGATGCCGGATAGAGAAAACTTTCGATCTCGTCGATGCGCTTGTCGGCGTCGCGGTAGCCGACCTCGATCAGCTCCTTGGTGTACTTTGAGGTGAACAGTAAGTAGCTCATCAGATCGGCGCACGAAGCCGCGTCGCGCCCCAGACTATTGATGAAATACTGGATCAGATAGGGCATGTCCTTCTGGTGCACCTCCGCCACATGGGACAGATTGACGGAAGGCGTGAGGAGCAGCACCTTGAGAGGGCGCATCTTTTCGCATACTTGCATGCCCGGCTGTCCGATGTGTCCGTTGTTGAGCAACTGGTTCAGCCGCTCCAGATGTTCGATGTCGGTCGCCAGATGATCCAGAAACATGACATTGAAAAGCACCCCCATGATCTGGGCCAGCGAAGGGTCTCTGTGATCGATGGCTTCTTCCTGATGCTCGAGGCTTTCGCCGCGCGCGCCGATAGCCACGATCCTCTGCGCCCCCAGGCGCACCACCGGGCTGAGAGGCTGTTGCAGGCGGATGCATCCGTCACCGAAGAAGGCGGTCCCCTGCGCGGTTTGCAACTTCACCGGGCGGAAGACCAATGGGATCGCCGCCGACGCGCAAATGTGATCGACCGTAATCCTGGTTGAAAGGGTCACCCGCCGGCTCCGGTTCCACATCGGATGCCCTTTTTTTCCTTGAATGAACAGGTAACTTTTCCCCGAGTTGTAGTTAGTGGCGGCCACGGCCAGGGCATACAGGTAGCCGCCCTTGATGTTGGCCTCGATCCGCTCGCAATCGAGGTGCGCTTTGAGAAAGCGCTTCAGGGGCGCGGCATCTAACAAGGAGTGAGCATTCCCGCCGCCCGCGATTCCTCCAAACGACAGGTCGAGTATCCAGGTAAGAGAATTCTGTGCCTGCGTAAAGACGTCGCAGCGAAATACGTCTGAAGGTTTAAGGTCGGCCCAGAGCCGGGCCAGGGTTTCCGTGGTCGACGCGAAATTATCACTGCCCGCGGCCAGTGCCCCGCCATTGATCGCTCCGGCTGAAGTGCCGCCGATGATGGCGAATGGGTTGCCCTGCGCGCGTATCCGCTTGATCTCTCCAATACGTTGGAGGACACCCGCCTGGTAGGCGCCGCGGGCGCCTCCGCCGGTCATGACCAGGCCCAGCGCCTTGTCCATTTCCCAGACTCCGATTCGCCTTGCCGAACAGATGATTATATCATCCGCTGCGCGGGCAATAAGACGTCAACATCCGATATTCTCTAAGCTTCTTCGGTGGGCCCGCAGCGCGCCGTGCAAGTATGGTCCGGGAACAACTGGGAGCATGTCCGCGCAAGGTATCCTCTCGCGCCCTTGCGCGTATGAAACTCCTTGCCGCCTTCCAGGCTGCGGCCCCAATGGCGGGCAAGGAAATTCCCGGTACCAAGTTTTGTGATGCGGGAATAAAAAGGCCCGTCGCCAGTGTAATGGACGAAGTTGTAGGGTTCGATGGCGGTGAGTTTCGCCCGGCACCGCTCGCAGATTAAGAGGTGCTGCTCAAAGGCGGCCGACCGGGAGGGAGGGAGTCTCCCCAAGGAGTAACTCTCCAGATCCTCGCCGGATTGGTGATGTATCCGGCTCTTCATGCGATAAGAATACCTTAATCTCGTAAACCATTCAATGGAACTTTGTACCGAACTCCCGTACTAAGGGTTTTGCCGGGCAGCGTGCGGCGGCCCAGTGCATTCTGTGATAGGTTAGAGTTTCATTCCGTCTGGAGGCAAAAATGTCGTTGGAGGCCCTTGGCCTGATTGAAACAAAGGGACTAACCGGCGCGATCGAAGCGGCCGACGCCATGGTGAAAACGGCCAACGTGGTGCTCACCGGTAAGGAATTCATCGGCGCCGGCTACGTGGTGGTCAGCGTGCGCGGCGATGTGGGGGCGGTTAAAGCCGCCACGGATGCGGGCGCCGCCGCCGCGCGTCGCGTGGGCGAACTGGTGGCGGTACACGTGATCCCGCGCCCGCATGAAGAGACCGAAAAGGTGCTGCCGGGCGCCGGACCGGTCAAGAAATCTCTCGGCTGATGCTCGAAGACAAAGACCTCGTCTCCATTCAAGAGGTCCGTACCAAGGTTGAAAAGGCCTACGCCGCCTGGCAGAAGTACCGCCCGTACAGCCAGGCGCAGGTGGATGCGATCGTCGAACGCATGGCCGCCGCGGGCCGCGCCAACGCCGAACGTCTGGCCGCGATGGCGGTCGAAGAAACCGGCTACGGCAATGTCAAGGACAAGATCGCCAAGAACCTGCTGAACGCGGACCTGCTGCCGCGGAAAATGCGCGGTATGCGCACCATCGGCATGTTGCGCGAGATTCCCGAAGAACGCATTGTCGAGTATGCCGTCCCGGTGGGCGTGGTCGCGGCGATCCTGCCCACCACCAATCCCACTTCCACCGCCATTTTCAAGATCCTGATCTCGCTCAAAGCCGGCAACGCCATCGTGCTCAGCCCGCACCCGCGCGCCGTGCGCTCGACGTGCGCCACTGCCGACGTACTCTATCGCGCCGCCCTTGAAGCCGGCGCGCCCGAAGATATCGTCCAGTGCCTGGGCTACGCCAGCCTGGATGGCACCAATGCCCTGATGCGGCACGAGCGCACCGGCGTGATTCTTTCCACGGGCGGACACGGGATCGTGCGCGCGGCCTACTCCAGCGGCAAGCCCGCTTTCGGTGTGGGGCCAGGCAACGTGCCGGTGCTGATCGAGCGCACCGCCGACGTCGCGGAAGCGATCGCCAAAGTTATCGAGGGCAAGTCGTTCGACTACGGCACGGTCTGTTCGAGCGAGCAGGCCATCGTGGTGGAAGATGCGCTGAAGGAGCGCGTGCTGGCCGAGTTGCGGGCGGGCAAGGCGCACTTTTGCAACGCGGAGCAGAAGCAGGCGCTGGCGAACCTGCTGGTGACGCCGAATTTTTCGATCAATCCCGCTTGCGTGGGACAGGCGCCCACGAAGATCGCCACCATGGCCGGTTTCACGATTCCGCCGGAGACTTCCATTCTGGTGGTCGAATTGGATGGCGTGGGCAAGCAGCATCCGCTCTCCATGGAGAAGCTTTCGCCGGTGTTGGCAGTGTACTGGGTGAAAGATTTCGCCGCCGGGATGAATATTTGCGAGAGCCTGCTGCGTTTTGGCGGGTTGGGCCACACTTGCGGGATCTACTCGGCGGACGACGCGCGCATTCGCGAATACGCGCAACGCATGCCGGCCAATCGCGTGCTGGTGAATACGCCCACGCCGCAAGGTTCCACCGGCATCACCACGAATGTGTTCCCTTCGATGACGCTGGGGTGCGGCGCGGCGGCGGGCAATATCACCAGCGACAACGTGGGTCCGCAGCACCTGTACAACATCAAACGGCTGGCCTACGCAGTGCGCACGCCGGCCGAGGCGTTCGGGACATCGGCGGCGGCTCCGGCTGTTCCGGCGCCGGCGCAGGGACGGTTGGCGGTGGATATCGTCGATCGCTTTATGGCGCGCCGGGGTGCGGGCGCATCGCCATCGGCGCCGGTTGCCCCGTCCGCTCCGCAGGAAGTCGCGGCAGCGCCAACTCCCTCTTGCGCCTGCCAAACGCCCGCGCCTGCGCCTCCCAAGCCGCAGACCGTAGACTTCGTTTGCGAGGAAGATGTGCGCAACGCCATCAAGCACTCCCGAAAAATTTACATCTCTCCCAAAACGATCGTGACTCCATCGGCCCGCGATTTGGCCTCGCCCTCTGATATTCTGGTGTTGGCCTAAAAGCGCAAAAAGGAGGACTAATGGACCTGAATCTGGACACGTTGAAGCAGGAGATCCTGGGCTACCTCGAAAACTCGGAGTTTGCCGTCTTCCGCAGCGCTCCAGGCGGGTTGGAAGGTCTGCCTATCGTACCGTGGGACGTGGAGCGTTACCCCGATTACCAGATGTTCCTGGATACCGCGCGCAAGACCGGCGCCAAGATGGTTCTGTTCGCCTCGCGCGAATTCGAATCCCCGGAAATCGACGAGGCCGTTGAGGAACTTGCGGACTGCGATTTGAGCCGCGAGGAACGTCACGACCTGGAAGCCCGGCTGCGCGAGCTGCGCGTGCACGAAGGCGTGACCTGCTCGCTGGAACTGGCCTTCGATCACCACGCGCGCATGTACGTGTATGAAATCCGCCCCGACTGGTACGACGAATTCCTGAGCATCGGCGACGAAATCGCGGTGCATCTGCCGGCCGACGAAACGGAACAGGAAGACGACGGCTCGTTCGGCTATTTTTCGAATAACTGACGCCCGCATGCCTATGCAGGCTCGCTGGCTGATTCCCGAAGGTAATCCGCAGGAGGTCCAGGCATTGGCTGCGGCGTTGGGCATCCGCCTGCCTGCTGCGCGCGTTTTGATTGCGCGTGAGTTGGGCAATCCGGAAGCCGCGCGCCGCTTCTTAAATCCATCGCTCGCCGATCTGCACCCGCCGGGTGCATTGCGCGGCATGCAAGAAGCTGTCGCGCGGTTGCGGCGCGCGATTGCGGGCGGCGAACAAATCCTGATCTACGGCGATTACGACGTGGACGGCACCACCTCCGTTGTCATCCTGAAAAAAGCCATCGAAATGGCCGGCGGCAAGGCGTCGTTTTTCGTCCCGCACCGGCTGCGCGACGGCTACGGGATGCGCACCGACGTGGTGGAAAAGGCTGCCGCCGAGGGCGTCAAGCTGATCGTCAGCGTGGACACGGGCATTCGCGCGGCGGAAGTGGTGCGGCGAGCCAATGAGCTGGCGATCGACGTGATCGTCACCGACCACCATCTGCCGGAGGCTGAGCTCCCGCCGGCACTCGCCGTGCTGAATCCCAACCGGCCGGACTGCGCCTATCCCGATAAGAACCTGTGCGGCGTGGGCGTGGCGTTTAAGCTGGTGCAGGCGCTGCTCGGCTCGCTCGATTGGCCGCCCGAAAAGCTGCGGCGCGTGATCGAATCGTTTCTGAAGCTGGTAGCGATTGGCACGGTGGCCGACGTGGTGCCGCTGATGGGCGAGAATCGCATCATGGTAAAGCACGGGTTGAGCGGCTTGGGCAACGTGCGCAATCCGGGGCTGCGCGCGCTGCTGGACGTGGCGGGCTTTAGCGGCGGCCGCGTACCGTCCGCTACCAGCGTGGCCTTCCGCATCGCGCCGCGCATCAACGCCGCCGGGCGCATGGATACGGCCAACGCGGTGATCGAGATGTTCCTGACCGGCGATCCCGCCCGCGCACGCGAGTTGGCTGGCCAACTGCACGCGCTGAATGGCGAACGCCAACTGGCGGAAGCGGAGGTTACCCAGCAAATTGTGGAGGAGTGCGCGCGCATGCCGATCGAAGATTCGCAGCTGGCGCTGGTCTTCGCGGCGGACAATTGGCACCGCGGCGTGTTGGGGATTGTGGCCTCGCGCTTGGTGGAGCGTTTTCACCGGCCGGTCTTCGTGCTCAGCCGCGATCCGGAGGACGGGCGCGCGCAAGGTTCCGGACGCAGCATCCGACCGTTCCACCTGCTGGACGCGCTGGAGGCCATGCCGGAATTGTTCGAGCGCTTTGGCGGACACCGGCAGGCCGCGGGCGTGACGCTGCCGTGCGATAAGGTGGATCTGTTTCGCGCACGGTTCAACGAGTATGCGGCCGCGCGGCTGACGCTCGCGGATCTGGCGCCGGAGATGGAGATCGACGCGCTGCTGGAATTCCGCGAGATCGACGAGCGCAGCGTGGCGGAAGTGCTCGACCTGGCGCCCTTCGGCTGCGGCAACCCCGCACCGCTGTTCGCCGCGCTGAAGGCGGAGGTGGCCGGTCCGCCGGTGGTGATGAAGGAGAAGCATCTGCGTCTGATATTCCGGCAAAACGGGCGCACGCTGACCATGAAGGCCTGGAACTTCGCCGGGCGTGTGGATGAGTTGCAAGCGGGCGCGCGCGTGGATATCGCGTTTACGCTGGAGGACGACTCGTACGCCGCCGCGCGCGGCCTGCCGCCGTGGGGCGCCGTGCTGCGGGATGTGAGGCCGGCATGACCAGCGATTTGCGGCAGGCCTTTCGCGCGCTACGCAAGAATCCCGGCTTCGCCTTCACGGCGCTGCTGACGCTGGCGCTGGCCATCGGCGCGAATTCGGCCATCTTCACGCTGGCTAATGCGCTGATCTTCGCCAGCATGCCGGTCTCCCGCCCGGACCGGCTGGTGGAGATCTCGACCATCGATCCGAAAGGCGAAAAGGGCGGCTTGTCGATTCCCGCATTTCAGGCGATCCAAAATACCGGCATCTTCGCCGACGCGCTAGCCTGGCTGGGCGGAGGCATCGAGAACCTGGAGATGAACGGGGCGCTCTACGCGGGGTCCGTCGACGAAGTGGCGGGCGACTACTATACGGCGCTCGGCGTCCGGCCGGCGCTGGGCCGCTTCCTCGCGCGCGAGGACATCGGGCTCGAGCACTTCACTCCGGCGCGCGTGGCCGTGATCGGCTATCGGGCCTGGCAGCAGCACTACCACGGCGATCCGTCGGCGCTGGGCAAGACCATCCGGATCAACGGCAAACCCTTCACGATCGTCGGCGTGCATCCCCAATCGTTTCCGGGGCTGATCCGCGAAGCGGCGGCGGATGCCACGATTCCGATTACGGCGTCGGCCGCCATCGCCGAACGCCTGTACGACCGCACGCACACTTATTACACCGTCATCGCGCGGCTGCGCGACGGCATGGATGAGGCGCAAGCCCGCGCGCGCATCAAAGCGCTGTGGCCGGCGATTCGACAGGCCACGGCCCCGGCCGCCGCGCCGGAGCGCGACGCGTTTCTCGCGCGGCGCATCCAGGTAGAGCCCGCCGCGCAAGGCATCTCTTACTTGCGCAAGCGATTCACGCGCCCGCTGTACATCCTGTTTGGAATTGTAGCGCTGCTGCTGCTGCTGGCCTGCGTGAACCTGGCGAGCGTGGCGCTGGCGAGGGCGCACAGCCGCGCGGCCGAGCTGAGCGTACGCGCCGCGCTGGGCGCTACGCGCTGGCGTCTGGTGCGGGCCACGCTGGTGGAGTCGCTGATGCTGGCCATCGGCGGCGCGGTCCCCGGTTTGGGTTTCGCGTATTGGGGCGCGGGATATGTGGCGCGCTTCATGTGGCAGGGTTACGTGCCGCTGGCGCTCTCGCTCCGGCCCGACGCACGCGTGGTGCTGTTCACTATGGGCGCCGCCGTGGCTGCCGGGGTGCTATTCGGGCTGATCCCCGCGTGGCGCGCAGGCGGTCAAGATCCGCGCGCAGTGATCGGGCGCGCGAGCGCGCGCGTGGCAGGCGGAATGGGACTGCCAGGCCGGGCGCTGGTGGCGGTGCAGATCGCGCTGTCGTTCGCGATCCTGGCGGGCGCGCTGCTGTTCAGCCGAAGCTTGGGCAATGTGCTCGGACGCGATCCGGGGTTCCGCGCCGATCGCCTGCTGGTGGCGCAGCTTTTTCCGCGCAGCACGTATAGCGGCTTCGACAACCCGGCGTATTTCCGGCAGCTTCTGGACGCGCTGCGATCGATACCCGGTGTGACGGCCGCGACCTTGGCGCACGACCGCCCGGTGGGATTCGCGTGGAAGCAAACGATCCTGCCCGCGGGCATCAGCGCAAACTATCATCTGGTGGCGCCGGGCTTCTTCGACACGCTAGGCATGCGCATCGTGCGGGGGCGCGACTTCGACCTGCACGACGACGAGAGCCGGCCATTGGCCGCCATCGTGAGCGCGCGGATGGCGCGGCTGCTCAGTCCATCCGGCGATGCCATCGGCATGCGGATCAAAGCCGGCGAGAAAAGGACTGAGCTTCAGATCATTGGGATCGTGAGCGACGCTACGCTGGACGATCCGCGCGCGCAGGATGCGCCGGCGGTTTACGCGGCCAGTTTCCAGCGCCCCGACTATCTGGGCTGGGGTGCGGCGATCATGCGCGCTTCGGGCGATCCTGTGCAGTTGGCGCGCGCGCTGCGCCAGCGGGTCGAGGGGCTGGGTCGCGAGTATCCGCTGCGCATCGAGACCGTCGGCGAGGAAGTCGGCCGCGCGCTGCTGCCGGAGCGCGTGCTTGCGATGTTGAGCCGCTTCTTTGGAGGGCTGGGGCTGCTGCTGGCGTCCATCGGCTTGTACGGCCTGCTGTCGCACACCGTGGCACGGCGCACGGGCGAGATCGGCATTCGCGTGGCGCTGGGCGCATCGCGCGGCGGAATCGTTTCGCTCATCCTGCGGGATGTCGGGGCGCTGCTGGCGGTCGGACTGGCTATCGGGTTGGCCATTGCCGTGGCTGGCGCGCGGGCCATTGGCGCGCTCTTGTACGGCTTGTCCGGCCACGACCCGGTATCGCTGGGCGCCGCCGCCGGGGTGCTCGTGCTGATCGCCCTAGCGGCCAGCCTCATACCATCCGTCAGGGCCGCGCGGGTCGATCCGGCGGTGGCTTTGCGGCACGAGTGATTGGTCCGCAGTTCATTGCACTGCCATAGTCACCGTGTTCGATGTCGCGCCGCCCATCGAAATCACGACCGGGACGTTAGAGCCTGTGGCTAGCCCGGCGGGTACCTGCGCGTTCACCTGGTAGAGACCCACATAGCCGGGCGCAAGGCCGGAGAATTGCACGTTCGCCGCGACTCCGCCGATCGTCACCGTGGGAATGGCAGACCACGCCAGCGGATCGCTGGGAGCGGGCGCGCCGGTCGCGGGTTGATTGCTGACCGCGCCGAGACCGGTACAGTAGATCGAGACATAACTGCCCGCGGCAGCGGGGTTCGTCGAATCCACCAGCCGGTAGGAGGTATCCGTGATCGCGCCCTGGCCCGAGCCTGAGGCGTTGGTGGTGAAGATGGCGGGCGCGACCGGCGCGATGTTGACCGTTTGGGCGGCGCCGGCGGCGTTATCCAGCGTGGCGGCCAGCGCGGATTGCGATTGGCCGGACAATTCCCATGGCACCTGAAAATTTACCTGCTCGCTGGAAGCGAAAAAGAGAGGAGCCGGGACCGTCCCACCGAATTGTAAGGAGAGCCCGGAGATCTCGTCGGGCAGCGGCGACTGCGTGGCCAGGAGTGGGGACGAAAGCAGGAAGTTGCCGAATACGGAAGCGATGCCGCCGGGAGCCACCGGCGCGGTATAGCTGGCTGCGTTGACGACTCCGCCGGTGTTGACGGACGGCGCGAGGCCGTTGCCTACGCTTAAGGCGAACGCTGTCCCCATATATGAGGTGAGCTGGGTGGTGCCGTAGAGCACGCCAGTTTTGTCGATCACCACGCCGGTGCGGGGAAAAGCGCCGTCGCTGGCTCCGGTGAAATTGTAGAGCGTAGCCTCCGACCACACGCCGTCGGGCGAGGGTGGCGGGATCAGCGCAAATACGGTTCCACAGCCTGTGAAGCCGCCCGCAGTACATTGGCCGGAACCACCGTAAGGGGTCGCGCCGTAGAGCACGCCAGGTCCGCCGCAAATCGCTACACCGCTTGGATATCCCCAGTTGTTGTTGCCGGTCAAGTTGTAGAGCACGGCCTCGGCCCAATCGCCGCCCGGCGCGGAAGGCGGACTCAACGAGAACAACCCGCCCTGGTATGAACTTCCGCCTTGAGCAGCGCCGTACAGCACTCCACCGCTGCCGATCGCCACGCCTGACGTGGGGGCCTGGAGGTCGGGATAGCCGGGGATGAAGCTGTAGATGGTGCTCTCAGTCCATGCCCCGCCCAGCCCCGCTGCCGGCGGCGTTAATGAAAACACCGTGCCGCAGCCTTCCGGGCAGTATGGTCCACCTGTACCATTCCCGCCTATTGCGGTCGTGCCGTAGAGCGTCCCGTCGGCGCCGATCACCAGGACACTGGGTTGAGCCGAGATGGGATAGTAATACGCACTGTAGCCCGTGAAATTGTAGAGCACTGACTCGGTCCAAGCGCCGGAAGCGTCTGCCGGTGGAGTCACAGAGTACAGCGTGCCGCCGTTCGCTGGGCCCCCACCCTGGGTCGTGCCGTAGAGAATCCCGCCCTTGCCGATCGCAACTCCCGCACTGGGATAGAACCCGTCGGTATAACCGAAGCAGCCGATGAACGGGTTACATGTACCGTTGGCATTGCTGAAAGTGTGAAGGACGGTTTCAGTCCACGCGCCGCCCGGAGAACTGGGCGGAGTCAAAGAGAATACGACTCCGCAGCCCGTGCCTGGAAGTTGGCCCGCTCCCGGCGTACAGGACCCGCCGCCCGCGGTGCCATAGAGCACGCCGTTGCTGCCGATCGCGACACCGGCGGGGCTGGCCCCATCGCTTCCGCCAGTGAACGGGTAGAGCACGCTCGCGGTCCAGGTCTGCGTCCCAAAGAGCCCGGCTGCCGGGGGGGTCAACGCGAAGACGGTCCCGCAACCTCTTGGGCACGGCCCCGTTCCGCCGCCCTCTGTCGTGCCATACAGCACCCCGCCGTCGCCAACCGCCAATCCTGACAGGTTTCCGACCCCGGGGCTCCCGCCAGTGAAGGCGTAGAGTACACTCTCAATCCAGGCGCCGCCTGCGGACTTGGGCGGCGTGAGGGAGAACACAGTCCCAGCGTTCGCGGGGCCGCCGGCGGCGGTGGCACCATAGAGCACCCCGCCAGTGCCGATCACCACGCCAGCGAGTGCGTATGACCCGTCGGGGCCCCCTGCGAAGCTGTGCAGCACGCTCTCGGTCCAGGGACCGCCGGACCCTGTCGGCGGGGCTAGAGCGAAGACGCCGCCCAACCCCGAGGCGCCTCCGCGCATGCCGTACCGTAAAGCACGCCTCCACCGCGGATCACCACGCCTGAACTGGGAGCGCTCACATCTTCAGCGCTGCCACCGAAGTTGTAAAGCACGGTCGCATTCCAGTTGCCGATACTGGATGGCGACACGGGCGGCGTCAGAGCGATTACTGTGCCACCAAATACATGGCCGCCACTCTCGGCAGTCACGTAGAGCACACTTCCGGCGCCAATCGCGACGCCCGAAGGCTGGTAGCCGTCGTCACCGCCCGTGAAACTGTAGAGCAGCGCCTCGGTCCAAGCGCCAGCGGAGCCGGCTTTGGGCGGGGTCAACGAGAATGCCGTGCCACAGCCAAGTGGAAAACACGTAGAACCGGTTGAAATTCCACCCTGTCGCGTGGCGCCGTACAGCACTCCGCCAGGGCCGATCACAACACCTGAGGGAACGAGCGGGTTGGGGTCGGCGGTGAAGCTGTAGAGCACCGCTTCGGCCCAAGCGCCACCGCCTTTGGGTGGGATCAAGGAGAATACCGTGCCACTGTTCCCGGTTCCGCCGGTAGAGGTCGTACCGTAAATGACCCCGCCGCTGCTGATCACTACACCTGATGTGGGGGCGATCCCATCGTTTCCACCCTGGAAGCTGTACGGCACACTTTCAGTCCAGGCCGCGCCGGGAGATGCCGGTGGCGTTAGGGCGAACACCGTGCCACATCCCCCGGCACAGGTTCCAGTTCCGCCGGAGGTCGTAGCTCCGTAGAGCACGCCTCCGCCGCCGATCGCTAAGCCCATGGGATATCCGCCGTCGCTGCCGCCGGTGAAATTGTACAGTACCGCTTCGGTCCAAGAGCCCCCAGGAGACGTGGGCGGGGCGATGGAGAACACCGTGCCGTAGTTCGTGCTTCCGCCTATCCCGGTCGTTCCGTAGAGGACTCCGGAGCTGCCGATCGCGACGCCGGAGGGGCCGATCCCGTCGGCGGGCGCGCTGGTGAAGGTGGCGATCGTGGTCAGGGTTTGGGCTGCTGCATACCCGGTGAAAATCAGGAGAGTGAGTTTGTACATGGTCTGTCCGTTGTTTCAAGGCGTCGTGGAAATGCCAAAGACGCCGCTGTTGATTCCATCCACGCTGAGGTAATAGCCATACGCGGGATCGGTGACCTGGAAGTTGATTTGGACGACGCCATTCACCGTGTCTGGCGCGGCGCCCCAGTAGTATAAGTTGACCGGGCTGCCATCGGACACGCTGACGAGATTGCAGTTTCCCGCGAGACCGCAGAACTGATCCGCGCTGGTTGCCAATTGTCCATCGCTCCCGGGGAAGTAGCCCGTGCCTGTGGCCCAGATTGAAACATACGAGCCCACCGGCGCCGGGTTTGCCGGCGAGTTCACCGTGCCATCCTGGTTAATCGCCGCGGCGCTGCCGTTGGGATTCAGGAATACCTGCGGGGCGGCGATATCTACCATGACTCGAAAATCCAGGTGAGACGTGTTGTTCGGCGCTAATTGCAGCGCCACGGGCGAGCCGGCTGTCAGTTCCACGGGCGCTATGGCGTTGATCTGCGTATCGGAGACGTACAGCAGCGGCGCGGGTGTGCCGTTGATCGTGACTTGAACTCCGCCAAGCGTCACAGGCAGAAAGCCGGCGGCATCGAATGTCCCTTGTGCAGGCGCGGCCGGGCCGACGTGCAGACCATATATGGAGATCAGCTCGCCAGGCGCGAGGCGTCCCGACAGCAAGCCGCCAGCGGCGTTGTCGATGCCGAATATCCACGGGGCGGATGTCTGGCCAGGAGCGGAGCCAGACGGGAAGGCCGAGATGAGACCGGCGGCTCCGCCGACGTGCACCGTGCCGCTCGAATCCACCGCGAGCGTCCGTGCGACGGTAGCGCTGGGGAAGCGCGCGGAATAGGAGAGCGCCGAGCCGGTGGAATTCAACTCCGCGAGGAATTCGCTCCCGTTTGGAATCACAGACACCGTGGTTGGGAAATTAGCAGACCTTGTGGTTCCCGAAACCCACACATTGTCCGCGGAATCGATGGCGATGGTCTGGGCCTGGTCCGCGTCCGTTCCGCCCAGGAATGTCGCCCATACCATGGCGCTTCCCGTGGGGTTGAGCTTGGCTACGAATGCGTCGAAGGGACCCACGGATGGCGGAGTTGCCGCGGCCGCGAGCGTGGTTTGAAATGCGCCCGCCGTTGCCGGAAACGCGGGGTCGGCCGTGTACCCGGAGATGTAAGCGTTACCCGCGCCGTCCGCGGCGATCGCGGAGAGGAAGTCCGTAGCGATTGTGCCGACGGCCGGCTGGAGATCCCCGGCCCCCAGATAGGTCACATAAACCAAACCAGTGCCGGCGGAGTTTACTTTGGCGACGAAAGCGCCGATGCCATTCGTCAGCAGCGCGCCGGGTGTGGTGGGCAGCGCCATGCCCGCGTTCCCCGCGATATACGCGTTGCCGGCGGGGTCCACGGCGATTGCCGCGCCCGTGGTGGGAGCCGAGCTTAAGAGGCACGAGCTCCCTTCCAGGGCGGTCTCGCACCCTGGCACCGGACCGGTGAGCGCGCCGGCATACAGAATCTGGCTGCCCGTGGCGTCGATCTTGGCGAAGAATGCGCCGGAGAAGTTGAAGATCCCACCGGTGGACACGGTGCCGACCGGCATACCTGGCGTGTGCGGATAGTCCGCGGCCGCAGTGGCGCCGGTAACGTACGCGTTTCCGTTCGCATCGGCGGCTACGCTGGCTAGCGAGCTATAGCCCAGCGTGCCTCCCAGGTAAGTCGAATAAAGCACCGTGCCATCCGCGCTCAGCTTGATGAGAAAGCCGGTCCCGGAGAAGACACCCTCGCCTGAAGTGTACGGGACGCTTTGCAGTGGATTGTGCAGTGGAAAGTCGATCGAGGTCGTGTTGCCGACGACATAGATATTCCCCGAGGCGTCGACGGCGATACCATTGGCCTGGTCCGTCGCCTTGCCGCTGAAGGTGCCGATCAGGGTGAGATTGCCGGAAGGGTCCAGCTTGCTAACAAAGACATCCGTGAGCGCCGGGCTGTAAGGGGAAATCGAGGCAGGCACGATGATACGGCTGCCTGTGACGTAAGTGGCGCCATTCGCGTCAGTAGCGATGGCCGATACCTGGTATTGGTTGGTATCGCCTATGTAAGTGGTGTAACTTGCGGCATGAGACACAACGGCACACGCCAGCAGACCCATTACAACAAAATAGTGCATGGAATCTCCGCGGACGCGGCAGTTTCAGAATACCACCGCCTGGTCCGAAATGACAAGCCTTTTTTTCCGATGCGCCCGCTATACTGTATAGGAATGAGACTCCTCTACCTCTTTTGCGCCCTGTTGGCCGCGCGGCCCGGTTTCGCCGCGCCCGGCCCGGAGGAGTATCGCGCGCGGCGCGCCGAACTATCGCAGAAGCTGCACAACGGCGTGCTGGTTTTGTTTGGCGGCACGGAGAGAGGCGAGGAGAACATTCGAACGGGCTTCTTCCAGGAGCCTAACTTCTACTACTTCACGGGATGGCAGGAACCCGGCGCGATGCTGTTGGTCACGCCCGCACAGGACGGCAAGACACACGATTTCTTGTTTCTCCCGCGCCGCCAGCCGGACCAGGAAAAATGGACGGGCCGCAAAGCCGGTCCGGACGACGCCAACATCGGACAACTGACCGGCTTCGAAACGGTGCGGCCGGTGGAGAGCTTCGAGAGCGAATTGCACAAACAACTGGAACACTATGCCACCATCTACACGGTTGGCGAGCGCAGCACCACTGAGCTGAAGGCGCTGGCTCCGCTGCGCGATATCTCAGACGCAGGCCAGATGATCGCGCGGCTGCGCATGCATAAGTCGCCCGAAGAGCTGGCGCTTATCCAGCGGTCGATCGATGTCACACTGGAAGCGCATCGCGCCGCGTGGAAGCGGGCGGCTCCCGGGGAATACGAATACCAAGTGGCCGCCGCCATGACCGCGGTGTACTTCAGCGAAGGATGCGAGCGGCACGCGTATGCGCCCATCGTGGGGTCCGGCCCGAACAGCACCATCCTGCACTATTCGCGCAATTCGCGGCGCATGGATCGCGGTGAGCTGCTGCTGATGGACGTGGGCGCGGAGTGCGCCGGATATGCGGCCGATATCACGCGCACCATTCCGGTGGGCGGGCCGTTCAGCAAGCGGCAGCGAGAGATTTACGAGATTGTCCTGGGCGCGCAGAATGCCGTGATCGCGGCGATCAAGCCCGGTCTGCCGTTGCGCGAGCTCACGCCCATCGCGCGCGAGTACATCAACACGCACGGCAAGGACTTGCACGGCGAGCCGTTGGGCAAGTACTTCACGCACGGCGTGAGCCATCATGTGGGCCTGGACGTCCACGACGCCACCGATTTCACGCAGCCGCTGGCGGAAGGCAACGTCATCACCGTGGAGCCGGGCATCTATATTCCGGAAGAGAATATCGGCATCCGCATCGAGGACATGGTGCTGGTGACCAAGGATGGCGCGAAGCTGATGAGCGGGGCGCTCGAGCGCGATCCCGGCGAAATCGAAAAGGCGCTCGGCAGGTAAACGATGCAGCGCCCCAGCCGGCAGAGCGCGGTCTATTGGGCACTGCTGGCGGCATCCTTCGCGGTGGCGCTGACGGCCAGTTGGACCAGCTTCGGCGCGCAGATCGACAACGACGCTTACGACTGGATGTTCCGTATCTACCAGCCGCCCCTGTGGGACACCGAGAGCATCCTGCTGGCTATCGACGAGCCGTCCTTGAACGCGTATGGCGGCGTGCCGGGTTTGCGCAAGCCGCTGGCCGAAGCGCTGCGGCTGATCTCCGCGGTTTCGCCCAAGACGGTGGCGGTGGACTTGATCCTGGCCGACAACACGGATCCGGCAATTGACGCGCGCTTGGAAGAAGCCATGCACGGCACGCGCAATCTGGTGCTGGCGTGCCAGTTGCTGCCCGATGGCGGCGCGTGGGAAGATCCGCTGCCCCGCTTTCGCGCGCAGGCGGCCGCGCTGGGGCACGTACATGCGGAGCCGGACGAACTGGATTCGGTGGGGCGCAGCCTGCCGCTCGAAAAAGCGGCGGGTCGGGACCGGCGCTGGGCGCTGTCGCTGGAAGCTTACCGGTTGAGCCGCGGCGGTGCGCGGATAATCGAATCGCCCAGCGATCTTGAGGTGGGCGGACGGCTGATCCCGTCGTCGCGCGCGGGCGGCCGGCTCATGCGCATCCGTTACAGGCCAATTTCCATGCCCATTCCGCGCGTCTCGCTGCGGGCGCTGCTCGACGATCCGCGGCGGGCTTCCGAGTTCGGCGGAAAGGTTGTGTTCGCGGGCGTGACTTCGCAGACCGCGGCCAAGGACTGGCTGTTTACGCCTTACTCCACGCGCACGCCGATGGTTGGTGTGGAGATCCACGCCAACGCGTTCGAGACCATCGCGCAGGGGCTGTTTCTGACTGATGCGCCGCCATCGGCGGTGGTGGCGTTCAGCATGCTGCTGGTGGCGGCTATCGGCCTGGCTTGCAGCCGCTTCACCGGACGCCGGGCGATCGGGCTGGCGGCGGGCATTATGGTTATCGCGCATGTGACGCCTTACTGGCTGTTCACCGATCGCATCGAGTTCTCGTTCTGCACACCTGTTTCCGCGGCGTGGCTCTCGCTGATCACGGCCGGCGGCTACCAACTGCTGGTGGTGCGGCGGAGCCTGCGCAAATCCGAAGCCGATCGCGACCGTTACCGCCAGACCATTCACTTCGTCACGCACGAAATGCGCACGCCGCTGACCGCTATTCAAGGCTCCAGCGAATTGATGGGCCGCTACGCGCTGCCGGAGGAGAAGCGCAAACAGATCGCCGAGCTGATCAACACGGAATCGAAGCGGCTGGGCCGCATGATCGAGATGTTCCTGAGCGTGGAGCGGCTTTCCGCCGGACAGGTGGAGCTGAAGAAGGAAGCCTTCTCCGCCGGCGATATCATGGCCGGATGCGTGGCGCGGGCGCTGCCGCTGGCCGAGCGCAAGCAGATCCGCATCCTGACGGAGGCCGCGCCGCAGGACATACAGCTCACAGGCGACCGCGAGCTGATGGAATATGCCTTCTACAACCTGCTGACCAATGCGATCAAGTACTCGCCGCCGCGCACGCAGGTCACGCTGGCGGCGGTGCGGCGGCACGAGCAGGCCTACATCTCGGTGGAGGATCAAGGTATCGGCATGGACCAGAAGGAGGTCAAGAAAATCTTCCAGAAGTTCTATCGCACCAAGCGCGCGGAGCAATCGGGCGAGGTGGGCACGGGGATCGGACTTTCCATCGTGGAACAGATTGTCATTCAGCATTCCGGTACCATTGAAGTGATGAGCCGCCCGGGACAGGGATCGCGGTTCACCATGGTTCTGCCCGCGCCGGTTTCGGCGCCGCTGGTGAAAGAGGCGAAAGAGAGTTGATGCAGCGATTACTGGTTGTCGAAGACGATGCGGCGGTGCGCACGACGGTGGTGACGTTCCTGGAGCTGGAGGGGTATGCGGTGGACGCGGTGGCTTCCACCGGCGAAGCTTTGCAGCGGCTCGCGGAGACCAGCTACCCCATCGTGATCTCGGACATCTACATCGACGACCGCACCGGCCTGGACGTGCTGGACGCGGCGCGCAGCAAAGACCCGGAGTGCTCCGTGATCCTGATGACGGCGCGCGGCACGATGGAGACGGTGATGGCCGCCACGCGCGGCGGCGCTTTCGACTACGTGGCCAAGCCGTTTGAAATCGACCGCATGCTGGAGACCATCAAGCGGGCCGAAGCCGCGCGGCAGGACAAAGAGAAGGAAGCCGGTCCGGACGATTTGCCGGAGAGCGAAATGATCGGCAGCTCCGCGGCGATGGTGGAGATTTACAAGACCGCATCGCTGGTGGCGCCGACCGACGCCACGGTGATGATCGAGGGCGAGACCGGAACGGGCAAGGAACTGGTGGCGCGGATGATCCACCGCTTCAGCGCGCGCGCGAACCAGCCGTTCGTGCCGGTGGATTGCGCTTCGATCGCGCCGACGCTGCTCGAAAGCGAGCTGTTCGGCTCGCTGAAGGGATCGTACACGGGCGCGGACCGCGACCGCACGGGCATGATCGAATCCGCCAATCGCGGCACAGTGCTGCTGGACGAGATCGGCGATATCGAGCTGAACTTCCAGTTCAAGCTGCTGCGGTTCCTGCAGGAGCGCGAGATCAGGCCGGTGGGCGCGGCGCGCGGCAAGCAGGTGGACGTGCGCGTGCTGGCGGCAACCAACCGCGACATGCAGAAGCTGGTGGACGACGGCAAGTTCCGCGAGGACCTGTGGTTCCGGCTGAACGTGGTGCGGATCGTGATACCGCCGCTGCGCGAGCGGCGCGGCGATGTGCCGCTGCTGGCGCGGTTTTTCCTGAACAAGTACAATGCGCGGTACAACCACGCGGCGCGGTTGATGGAATCGGGGCTGAAGGCTTTGCAGGAACATACGTGGCCGGGCAATGTGCGTCAATTGCAGCACCTGGTGGAGCGGCTGACGATTCTGGCGGCGAACGGACGCATCGACGCGGAGGCCGTGGTGCAGGCGCTGAATTCCATGGAATCGCGCGAGGGGCCGGTGGAGACGCTGGCGGAGGCGGAGGTGGAGCAGATCCGGCGCGTGCTGGCCGCGACCGGAGGGAACAAGAGCCGCGCCGCGCAGATATTGGGGATTGAGCGCAAGACGCTGTACCGGAAGCTGGAGCGGATCAAGCTGTAGGCTCCGGCGAGGGTTCAGGCGGGTCGATTTCGATTTCGGGCATCGGTTCATATTTGGACTCATCGAAGGGCGGGAGCGCGGGTTCGGGCGCGTGGAGGGCGGCGAGGTGGGCGCGGGCTTTTTCGAGTCCCCAGTGATAGGCGAAGGGCGGGCCGTCACACCAGGCTTTGGTGTAGGCTTCGGTGGCGGCCTTGATGGCGGCGGGGATGTTGTTGGCGTCGCGCTCGATTTGGGCTAGGACGTTCAGGGCGTCGGCGTGGAAGAGGGGATAGGGGCCGCGTTCGGCGGGCTCCCAGACGTCGCTGAGGAGTTCGCGGGCGGCGGTGGGGTTCGATTGGCGGCGGCGTAGTTCGGCGAGTGCGATTAGCGCCGGGAGTTCTTCTTCGACGAGGCCCACCGTACGGGCGCGGGTTAGTGCGTGGCGGAGGCGCTCGCCCGCATCGGCGACTCCACCCAAGGCCAGCGCCGCTTCGCCTTGCAGCCGCGCGGCCGAGATGAGGTCGCCCTCCCCGCGTAGATCGTGGGCTAAGTTCCAGGCTTGATCGGCGCTCTGCCGGGCGGCGGCCGCATCGCCCAGCCACATGGCTCGCTGTGCAATGTAGGCGCTGGTGACGCCTCGGGCCTGAGCGCCTCGGCCTTGGACGACAGGTAACTGCCCTTCCAGGGCGCGGCCCGAATCGCGTACCGCGCCGCGAGCCGCCAGGGTAATGCCGAGCCGATGCAGGCCGATGGCTTCCAGGATGCTGCTACCCAGCTCGCGGTCGATGCCGATGGCCCGGCGCGCCGCGGCTTCCGATTCGCGGAGCTCGCCGGCAACACACAGGGCGTTCGCCAGGTTTTGCAAGCCGACGGCGACGCCTTGGAGATTGCCGGTAGCCTCATCTGGGGCGTTGGAGCGCCGGTACATGGGTGCCGCCGCACCCGGCCTCCCAACCTGACCGTAACCCTGCGCCAGACCGTGCAGCGTGTACGCCAGACGCGCCTGCTCCGCCACCCGCGGTGGCCGGCTTGGGCCGTTGGGGAAAAGCGCTTCTAGCAGTCCGACGCGTATCCGCTCCGTGCCCAAGCGATACAGCGTTGCGAGGTCGAGGCGGTCCCGGAACACCACCAGCGCCTCGTCGTATCGCCCCAAGCCGATCAGCGTGTTGTAAAGCTCGATGGCCGGCGTCAGGTCGTCGAGGCTGTCGACCTTCAGCCACTCGACTGCGGGCAGCGGCTCGAGGTACAGCCGAAGGACCGCATAGACGCGGCGTCTACTGACCTCGCTCAGTCCGCACCAGACGACGCCACGGACCACGGGATGCAGATCGTAACGGTTGGCGCGCTTGTCCCATCCCAGCAGCCCGCGGTCTTCCAGGTCCGCAAGGGCGAGGTCGAGCGCGGGCTCGTCTGGAAAGGGCCTACCTTCACCCACGAGTACGGCAGCTAGGGTGTCGTAGGAGGCTGGCATGCGGAATGCGGCGACCGTGTCGAGTGCCTTGCTTTCGGGCCCCACGAGGCCCTGTAGGGCGAACTTGAGCACGTGGGCGCCGGCCTCTTTCACGCTTGCCGGGGCCATCGGATCGAAATTCGGGTGATCGCGCCGCCAGCGCTCGAAGTCGCCCGGGGCGTGCCGGTCGCGCTTGATCTCGCCCGCGAGCGCCTTGATTAGCAGAGGATGTTTGTCGAAGCTTTGGAAGATCGGCAGCAGGGCGTCGCGAGTTCCGCTGATGCCGAAGGCGCGCCAGAGGTTCAGCGCGTCGTCATCGCACAACCCAGACAGGTCAAGTCTCTGGCAGCCGGGCAAGGTGTCGCGGGTGTCGCGATCTTCCAGTTCCTCGGGATGCAGCCGCGTGCTGATCAGCACACGCGACGCTCGGCAAGCCGAGAGCTTGCGCAGGAACGCGCCCGCGTGCGGATCGGCAGTTTTGCGCAATCGCGGATCGTCGCGTCCGGCTTCCTCATCCGGCAACAGCGCCGCATCCATGCGCGCATAGGCGATCAGGATGCGCTCCAGCCCGTCCAGCACCAGCAGATGCGGATCACGGCTCAGGGTGGCCAGGAGTTGTTCTTCGCGATCAATCGCGGGAATCTTCTGCATTTCTTCGCGCGGCCGCTTCGTCACGTAAGCCAGCGCTCGGATGATGAAGTTCTCAAACGTTGCATCGCTTTCGTAGAAGCTCCACCACATGCGTCCGGCCAGTGGTTTCATCTCCAGCGGGGCGACTTTGTTAAACCATTGCCAGGTCAGCGCACTCTTGCCCATTCCGCCGATGGCCACTACGCTGAAGACCGATTTGTCGCTCTTGGTGATCCACTCCGTTAGCTCGTTTAGTTCCGGCTGCCGCCCGATCAGGCGACCGGTCTGCAACAGGGTGTACGGGTGCGCGATGTAGGTTTCGGGCGGAGCGGGGATGTCACTTATGTAGTGAAACGGCGATGGATTCGGCTCGCGTGACTGCGATAGGCTGCCGATGGCATGCGCCCGAAGGTCCGCCGGGGATTTGAAGAAATTGACTATGTTCTCTTTTTGCAGGCGGTCCTTGAAAGCTTGCAGCTTCGTCGCACCCTCGCCCACCTCTACGTCGTCGATGGTAATGCTGTGCGCCTTGTCAATCAGAAATACCGACCGCGGAATGCCCCGCTTGACTGCGCGGTTGTACTCCATCTCTGTGATCGAGATGTCGTGGCCCTTGGGAACATACCCGTAGCGGTGTGCGATCACGGCCAAGTAGATGTCGGACCGGTCCACCATGCCGAGCGAGGTATTGATGGCTTCATCCGCGCTTGCCGGCAAGTACTCCATCATGTCGGGAAACAGGCTCAGCCGCAGACACGCATCCCTTACCTCTTCCCGGTGTTCCGGAAGATCGAGCTGTGTGCTGCTGATCATCACCCGTTTCTGTTCAGGCATGGGTCACCGCAGTAGTTGAGTATACCGGAAGCAGTCGGTCGCGTGGTCGTTCACCATCCCCACGGCTTGCATGAAGGCGTAGCAGATGGTCGAGCCTACGAAGCGGAAGCCGCGGCGCTTCAGATCTTTGCTCATGGCGTCGGATTCGGCGGTGCGGGCGGGGAGTTCCTGCGACGCGCGCCAGGCATTCACGCGGGGACGGCCGCCGGTGAACTGCCAGATGTAGGCATCGAAGGCGCCGAACTCGCCGGCCACTTTCAGGAACGCCTGCGCGTTGCCGATGGCGGCGGCGATCTTCAGGCGGTTGCGGACGATGCCGGGGTCGGCGAGCAGGGCGTTCACTTTGCGCTGGCCGTAGCGGGCGACTTTGGCCGGGTCGAAGTTGTCGAAGACTTCGCGATAGCGGGCGCGCTTGCGCAGGATGGTGTCCCAACTCAGGCCGGCTTGCGCGCCTTCGAGGATCAGGAATTCGAACAGGAGGCGGTCGTCGTGGACGGGGACGCCCCACTCCTGGTCGTGGTAGGGGATGGAGAGGTCGTTTTTGGCCCAGGCGCAACGGATGGTCATGATTTCCTATTGTGCGAAATTGTGCCGAATTGTGCCGAATTGTGCATGAGGGTGACGTTCAGCTTTTTGGCCAAACAATCCCAATTTCGCGGATGTGATTTGGTTTGAGGGGGATAGAGTGACTCTGGGCGGATTCGTCCGGATGGTGCAACGTACATGGGTCCAGAGTGTTGCATGGCGATGCAGTGAGGCTCGGGGGACGCAGCTTCGTGCCGATTTGTGTTGCATATGGTTGCACGGGCGGTTTGGATCTTCCTACTTCAGATAATCATGGATGCGGGCTCGGTTGGTGGGGGAGGGACGGTAAGTTATTGGTGGGATAGGGGATATTTATTGGCGCGGCGTGTCAGCCGGCTCATAGCGTCCAGGGCAGGCCGCCTAAAAGGCGGCTGCGGGCAGGATTGCCCGCCCTCCAGGTTGTTGAATAGTTAGGGGTTAGGCGATTTTGGGGGGGGCGAAGAAGTGTAGCGGGTCGATGGAGACGATCTTCCACTTCTTGCCTTTGTCGGCTTTACGTTCCAGGCGGAATTTCACTACTTCGCGGCGGCGCTCGACGGGGTGGGGATCGGCTTTGCTCATCATTTCCAGATACCAGTCCAGTTCCTCGGCGCGATGGGTATCGTCGCCGGTATCCGACAGTATTTCGATGGAATTGGTGAGGGTGGCGACATCGGTGAGGGCTACGACGTCGCGGCGGAAATCGTCGAAGTGGGGCATGGCGGGATCGATGGCTTCGACGAACATGGCCGGGTCGTCATCGCTGAGGGCGGAGGCGATTTTGCTGAAGAGGTCGAAGACCTGCTGCTGCGCGTCGGCCGCGAGCGCCGTGCCGGCAGCGGCTGCCGCGCCTCCGATGGTCAAGAGAAAAGCTCGCCGTTTCATAGTCAGGTCCGGTAACTGGCGTTGATGCGGATGTAGCCTTCGGTGAAGTCGCAGGTCCAGAAGCGGGCTTGGCCTTTGCCCTTGCCGCGGAGGGAGAGGCGGATTTCGCACTCGGGGGCGTCCAGCTTGCGCTTCAGGTCGGCTTCGGAGAAGCGCGCGGCCAGACCGGCGCGGCAGACGGGCACGCCCTGCATTTCGATATCGGCGTGGCGCGGGTCGAAGGCCACGCCGGCATTGCCCGCGGCGGAGAGGATGCGGCCCCAGTTGGGGTCGGAGCCGGCGACGGCGGTTTTGACCAGCGGCGAGTTGGCGATGGAGCGGGCCAGTAGGGCGGCGGCGGCATCGGTGGCGGCGCCCGAAATCAGGATAGTGATGAGCTTGCGCGCGCCTTCGCCATCGCGGGCGATGCTGCGCGCCAGATCTTCGGCGACATGGGTGATGCGTTCTTCGACCGCGGCCATTTCCTTGGGGTCGGGGCGCACGCCGGAAGCGCCGTTGGCCAGCAGGAGCAGGGTATCGTTGGTGGAAGTGTCGCCATCGACGGAGAGGCGGTTGTAGCTGCGTTCGACGGCGCGGCGCAACATGCGGCGCAGGATGGCGGCCGGAATGTGGGCGTCGGTGAGCAGGAAGCCGAGGGTGGTGGCCATGCGCGGCTGGATCATGCCGGAACCCTTGGTCATGCCGGCGATGCGCACGGCGCCGCGGCGCAGCTTGATTTCGGCGAAGGACTCTTTGGGGACCAGGTCGGTGGTCATGATGGCGCGGGCGACGGCGCCGAAGCCGTCTTCGCAGAGGCCGGCGGCCAGGCGGGGCAGGGCGTTGACGATGAGCTTGGGATCGAGTTCGACGCCGATCACGCCGGTGGAGGCGGGCAGGACCTGGGCGACGGGCAGACGCAGCAGGCGCGCGGCGGATCGGCAGCAGGCGAGCGCTACGGAATCGCCCGTGCGGGTGGCGCAGTTGGCATTTCCCGCATTCACCAGGATGGCGCCCACGGCGCCGCGGGAGGCGGCAAGGTGGCGGCGGCAGAGCTTCACGGGAGCGGCCTGCACGCGATTCTGGGTGAATACGCCGGCGGCCGCGGCGGGAAGGCCGGAGACGATCAGACCGAGGTCGTCTTTTTCGACCTTGCGAAGGCCCGCGTAGGTGGCGGCGTAACGATAGCCCAGCGGCAGATCCACTCTACGATTCTCCCAGAATGTCGGCGGCGGCGATACGCTGGCCGTTGGCGAAGGCTGCGGCGGCGATGCGGTTGCGGCCTTCGAGCTGCACTTCGATCAGCTCCAGGGTGGCGTCGCGGCAGATGGCGCGAAGGGGATGGAGCAGCAATTGGCCTGGCTGACCGGCGGCGGGCGCGGCTACACGCGATTTCCAGATGTGAAGTTGCTGGTGGCGAAAGCGGGTATAAGCGCCGGGCCAGGGCTGGAATCCACGGACGCGATTGTGGATGGATTGGGCCGGCTGATGCCAGTCGATGAGGCCATCCTCTTTCTTCAGCAGCGGGGCGTGGGTGGCTTGCGCGGGATCCTGCTTTTCGGGGGCGATGGCGGCGATGTTGGCCAGGGTTTCGATGAGGAGGGCGGCGCCCATGGCGGCCAGGCGCGGGCCCAATTCCAGGGCGGTTTCTTCGGGACCGATTTGGGTTTCGGATTTCAGGAGCATGTCGCCGGTATCGAGTCCGGCGTCGATGCGCATGGTGGTGACGCCGGTGCGGGTTTCGCCGTTGGCTATGGCCCATTGGACCGGGCCCGCGCCGCGGTATTTGGGCAGGAGGGAGGCGTGTACATTAATGATGCCGTGGGGCGGGATGTCGATTACGGATTGCGGGATGATTTGGCCGTAGCCGACCACGACCATGACGTCGGGGGCTAGCGCGGCGAGGGTGGCGATGGGTTCGGGGCGGCGGATGCGTTCGGGCTGGTAGACGGGGAGGGCGTGGCGGAGGGCTGTTTCTTTTACGGGAGACGGACTTAGTTGGCGGCCTCTTCCTCGGGGGCGGTCGGGCTGGGTGACTACTTGGATTACGTTGTGGCCGGCGGCGACTATGGCTTCGAGGGTGGGGACGGCGAATTGGGGCGTGCCTAGAAATATTACGCGCATCTTAGAATCCGAGGGCACCGCGCAGGCCGGGGCCAGGAGTAACCGAATTCTGCGATTGCGCGACGCTCATTTCAACCATTCCGAAGGCTCGATGCCGCTACCCTCGATGATCGCCCGCATGGTTCCGAGCGGAAGCACGCGGCCGCGGTGATGCGCGACGATGACCTGCTTTCCCGTGAGCGGATGCCGCCACTTCTGGTGGCTACCAGAAGCGCCGATCCGCAGAAAGCCGTGATGGTGAAGAATCCGAATCACCTGGTCCGAAGAGAGCCTCGGCGTCCCACGTTCACCCAACCGTGACCTCGAAAAGCTTGGCGTCTTCAGGCAAAGCGATGTCTCCTGGCATGAGGTAGAGCTCTATGGCCTCCCGAATATTTACTCTAGCTTCCGCCTCGGTCTCGCCGGCGGAGGCGCAGCCAGGGAGTTCCGGGCAGACGGCAGAGTAATCGCCGGTCTCGGGATCATGTTCCAAAACGACCCTGAATGTCATATCCACAGTATAGTGCCCGGCGGCCAGGGCTTGGGGTGGGAACGGCGATGCGCGTCTTGGAGGGCGGCCTGAGAGGCCGCCGCAGGCTGAGAGCAGGCTGAGAGCCTGCCCCACTCACTCCCATTCTCCGGCTTTGACCAGCTTGCGCACTTTGCGACGGATCAGATCGCGCTTGAGGGCGCTGATGTGGCTGATGTAGAGCTTGCCGTGGAGGTGATCGGTCTCGTGGAGGAAGGCGCGCGCCAGCAGGTCTTCGCCGGTTTTCTCGAAGAATTCGCCTTTGGCGTCCTGCGCGCGGACGGTGACACGCTTGGCGCGCTTTACCTGCTCGCGGAATGTGGGAATGCTCAGGCAGCCTTCTTCACCTTCCTGCTTGCCTTCCACGCGCACGATTGTCGGATTGATCAGCACGAGCTTGTCGGCTGGGTTTTCGGCGTTGGAGATGTCGATGACGGCGATCTTGCGGGAGAAGCCGATCTGGGGCGCGGCCAGCCCGACGCCTTTGGCTGCGTACATGGACTCGAACATGTCTTCGAGGAACTGGTCGAGTTCGGGCGTGCCGAAATCGGTGACATCGTCCGCCTCGCGCTCGAGCACCGGATCGCCGTACTTCACAATTGGATAAACCATATTCAGAAATCCCGCACCTGAGTGAGATAACCTTCAAAATTGCGCTTGGTTTCGACGAGCGAATCGCCGCCGAACTTTTCCAGGAAAGCTTGGGCCAGCACCAGCGCCACCATGGCTTCGGCGATGACGCCCGCGGCGGGCACTACGCACACATCCGAGCGCTCGTAGGCGGCTAGCGCGGGTTCGCGGGTGACCAGGTCGACCGATTCGAGCGGGCGGCGCAGGGTGGAAATGGGCTTCAGGAATCCGCGCACCAGGAGATCCTGGCCGTTGGTCATGCCGCCCTCGAGGCCGCCGGCGCGATTGGCTCCGCGGGTGAAATGGCGCGCCTGGCGATCGTAACCGATGGTGTCCTGGACGGCGGAACCGAAGCTGGAGGCGTTGTCAGCCGCGAATCCCAGCTCGACGCCTTTCACGGCTTGAATGGAAACGATGGCTTGCGCCAAGCGACCGTCGAGGCGGGAATCCCAGGTGGTGTGCGATCCCAGGCCGGTGGGCAGGCCATGGGCGATCACTTCGAAGACGCCGCCCACGGTGTCGCCGGTGCGATAGGCGTGGTCCACGACTTCCTTCATGCGCTGTTCGGTTTCGGCATCCACGCAGCCGAGCAGGACTTCGGGCTTGGCGCGCATGGCCGCGACTTCGTCCCACGCGGCGATTCTTTCGAGGCGCACGCTGCCGACGGCAATGGCGTGGCTGGCGATGTCGATACCGAACTGGATGAGCAGGGCTTTGGCGACGGCGCCGAGGGCTACGCGCGCGGTGGTTTCGCGGGCGCTGGCGCGCTCCAGGATGTAGCGGGCATCGGCGAAGTTGTACTTGATGGCGCCGGCCAGATCGGCGTGTCCGGGGCGGGGGCGGGTGACGGGTTTGCGCTTGTCTTCGGCACCATCCATATCTTCGACCGGGAGGGCTTCGGTCCAGTTTTGCCAGTCGCGGTTGCGGATGAGGATGGCGACGGGCGAGCCGATGGTGTGGGAGTGGCGAACGCCGGAGACAATTTCGGCGCGATCGTTTTCGATCTTCATGCGTCCGCCGCGGCCATAGCCCTGCTGGCGGCGCCAAAGCTCGTGATTTACGGTGTCGAGGGAGACGGGTATTCCGGCGGGAAGACCGGTGAGCGTGGCCACCAGGCACTCGCCATGCGACTCCCCGGCGGTTTCAAATCGCAGCATTCGCCAAGAGTTTTTATGGTAACAGGTCGGGCGGTACGCTCGCCGGTGTGGGTGGAGATCTGATGACAACTGACGGAAAGCGGCTAGAGGTCAGCGGCTGGTCGGGCGTAGCCTGTCCAGGCCACTTGCGTATGGTTAGATTACCTACGTTAAGCCGGGGTTTCCTGGGTAAGCGCTTTAGAGTGAAGTAGTTTGGCGGTGAGGTGTGTTTGGGGACAACGCCACCAGGGGGTGCCGGTCGCGTCATGATCTCCTCGAACGCCGGCTCGGGGCCATGAGCGGCGCGCGGGTCCCCGATGCCCATCAGTTGCCTGACGACCGCAGTCGCGCTTCTGACAGCACCCGCGAGTGCAAAGAAAAACTGTGACTGGTCGACTCAATCAGTCTCGCCTTAACCACAAGTGGCGGATGGTGATGGCGGGGGCGGCTTGGTCGGTCTCGATGTACTTGAAGGATCGAGCATGCTCGGTCGAATGAACCATTTCGCCGGTGGCTGTGGCCTTAGAGTGGGCACAAGGCCGCGGAAGAGTGCTGTACTGGGCGTCGAGCGGCCAGCCCTGGAGCGCCTGGGTAAGTTCCACGAAAAGCGTGTAGCCCCGTTTAGTGTAGCCCACCATCATCGCGTTGGGCATAGCCCATGCGTAATCGCCCTGAACGAACCGAATCAGTCCTTTGTTGCAATAGTGTCCCAAAACGGCATGCGTCGAATCCACGGGCTTACATTCAATGAATAATGCGTCCTGCGAATTCCTTACACCCGGCGGGCGTCCTACGAGCCGGACCAGCAGGTCTGGCATCTTGTCCGGGTGGCGGTAATCATAACTCCTGATTTTCGGTTCCCGCTCGACAGTCGCGAACAATCCTGAATCGAATCCTTCGACAATTCCCCTGTTGAACACCCGGTCGAAGAGTGCTTCATGCAGTTCGAGAGTGATGGCATCCTCGGAAGCCGTCAGGAGGTTAAACCCAACCCTGGCATCAGTGCGAAGCAACTCCCATGCGGCGCAGAGAGCGTCTTCTACCACTAACAAAACGGGCAGGCTGATCCTCGGGTGCGGCAGCATGTGCCATCCCAGATCGCCATAGAAACCGACCGCCATGATTCACGGCCTCTCAAATAACCAGGTGTGATTCTGCAAAACGTCAGCAGCAAGCAGCCGCGCGCGGCTACATGTCCAGTAACGATACTGGTTTAGGATCCCAATAGAAAGACCTCGCTCTGCTTCGTGGATGATTTGCGTAGCGCCAGTGTCATTCGCCAATTGCAGAACTTTTAGCTCCACGGAATCGCCCGGATCGAGGACGCGCTGGCCACGGCGGCCGAGGGACAATAGACCAAACGGAGCGTTCGCGGAAGCGTCCCTCGACACCGCCGGTACGACTTCCACAGGTTTGCCAATAGCTTTGAAGAATGGGAGGAGGAGGGATTCCAGCCGTTCACAGAAGCGCCGGCGTTCCTCGTCGTCCGGTGGCCGACAGGCTCGCTCGCGGGATTCCTTATACGGCAAGCACACGCTTAAAGTGTCCCTTATTACCTCGACGTCCAGTTCGTCCAGCCCATACATTTTGGCGAAAAACGTGTCAATCTCTGGGAAGGCGGTTTTATCTGCGCGCTCCAGTCGCCCAGAAAGCAAAAGCAGGTCTTTCCGTTGATCTTCGGAGAGTCCGCCGAAAGGTACAATCGGGAAGTCGTCGATGTCACTCTTGTAGACCGTCCTCCTCTCGGCCCCAAGCTTTGGACTTGTGAGCAGAGCGTAGTGCATCCAGAGCAGGCTGTGCACAAGGAGATGAAGGTATCGGATAAGGAGTGTGCCCTCGGAGTGACTGGCGGCCGAATATCCATAGAAGCTCTGATTAAATGCCACATCGACATCGCTGACCAGTGCCCACCCCTTTGTTCGGTCGGTGCCTGGCGATTCTTTTACCAGTACCAGAGGGTGGCGATAGATTTTCCGCTGCCGCGGAAAAAGGGCAGTCGGGCGCTTGAACTTCTGCAATTTGTCGGGTTCTACGATGAATTCAAACTTACTTGTATCGTTCAAGTCGGGAAGGTCGTGCAGAAATCTGGCATCACGCTGCGGCTTCTGCTGTGGCTTCACCTGGTAACCGTTGCCACTCGTCAGCCGCAGGCTCTTCCAGTACCTCTTTAGGGGGGGCCTATCTCGGGCTTTCAATTTACAGATGACATCGAAATCGAGTGACGTTCCGACGGCCAAGGTCTTCCAGATCCAAGGCATCTCGTTGACCGCGCTGACCTCGATTGGCTGAGCGGACTTCGAATCAATCCGAACCTCGCCGCGTCCATTCAAGGCTTCATCATAAAGGGGAGTGACAAACTGGATCGTGTGGCCCGGTTCTGGTACGCGATTGCGAGCAAATAGCAGCATGAATGGCTGCTGCATCTCTGGCCACACAGTCGTGTCCGATAGGTTTGAGCAGTTTATGATACCAGTTACCTCTAGAAGCTCGAACAAAGTCCGACGAGCGCGGACGGGCACTGCCTCCTGCTTGAGCAGGACACGTGCGGGCAGGGCCATTGCGATGCGCCCACCCGGCTTGCACCACTCTGTGGATTTCCAGACAAACGGCAAGTCGGGTGCGCTGTCGGGATTTCGGTAGGCTTCCGCCGCAGTTTCTCCGCCCCTTCGTCGGATAACTTCCCTGCTGATGTCAGTGAACTGCTCTGCTATGTGCTTCCCCGCCTTGCTTTTAGGCAAGCTGGTCCATGGCGGATTACTCACTACCAAATCGAACTGTGCGTTGAACGGAGTCCCTAAGTGCGGCCAAGGTTGGCCTAGGCTCCCGATAGTCGGGCCTTCTTCCGCATCGCCCGCTCGTCGCCAGTTGAAGAGGACCACGTCTCGCGGGTTTGCGAATTTCAATTTTTCCGGGGGTATCGGCTCCGGATCCAATTCGATCGCGGTTAGATATAGACTGAGGGCAGACAGCTTGAGTGCGGAATCGCTGATATCGAAACCGCTAAGCTGCGTGAAAAGGATCTCGCGAATGGCCCTGGTGTCGGGTCTTTGGCCCGTCACCTTCCAGCGCTCGCGATAAAGCCGACGGAAGGCGAGGACGAGAAATACGCCCGCTCCGCAAGCTGGGTCTAACACCCGGGCCTTGTGTGCGTTGGGCAACTTCTCAAACGCCTCTTCGACGACGGTGGCCGCGATGTTGCGGGGGGTGTAGTAGACGCTTGTGTCTTTCGCCTCCCGATCTGCCCATGTCCAGATGAATTTCTCGTAGACTTGACTTAGCAGACCGACGGGAATATGCGCAAAGTCGAAATCGGCCCAGTTAAATCGGCGCTGATAATCGCGGACTCCGACAGGTCGATCGTTCGCCAGGATAGAGCCAAGCACTGTGAGGACATTCCCCTCTGTCTTTCTTGCGGCATCTTCAAAGAACTCCAGGCGGCTATAACGAGACAGGGGAAGGAAGTCGCCGTTGAAGGTTCGGTCGAGCCACTCACACGTCGCCGACGCGTTCTCAACGGTTTCGAAGCAGGCTTGGAGGCTGCTTGCCTTGGGAGCTATTTTCTTCGTATTATGCTCCGTGATAACCTGGCGATCCTGGAGAAAGCGGAGGAACAGCGCGCGACCAAGCAATGAGAGTACGTCGCTCCGGCCGATTCGATGCGCGAGCCGATCAGAACCTTTCTCCAGCAGATCGAACATCTCTTTGAAGACCTGATCCGGCGTCGACGGCTCACCGGGCCCATCGAACTGCCCGAGGGTGAGCCTAGAGAAAAAAGTCAACGCCTCACCTGTCCCGGCGCGATATTCTGTCCAGTCGGGCATCTGCTCGTCTAGGCTAACGGGCACCACTTTGAGTTGGCCGGGCAGAATTCGTGCAAGGTATGACCGCGCACCTCGGCAAGCGAGGTTGCGCCGCAGCTCCTTGAGCCTGGGTGTTTGGTCTCCGGCTCTCAGGGCGGGGTGGCTTTCATCAACGAAAAACAACAGCGGGCGGCCCTGGCTTTCCGCAACTCCTTCAGGATGCAAAGCCTCCGGCTTCCGCGGCTCAATCAGGTCAAGGTAATTGAGCAGTTCGGGCGTGGCCGAACCGCCAAAGGTCCGGACGCTCCCGCTATCGATTCCGTACTGCTGAAGTTCAGCCGTGAGACTCATTTTGACTGGTCGTGCGTCAGGACGGCCATGCCGCGAGGTCTAGTATCTATATATAAACCATTTCTCCCCATTATTGTAGTGACCCTCCGGCGCACGCGCAGTGAAGAAGGCAGGATTCGGCCGCTACCTTTTCGGTCTGACTGAATCGTGTCTTCAGGAAAGGCATACTTGGCCTCAGGTAAACGCAGATTAGCGCAGATCGAACCAAGTTGTGTTTGCTGGAACATTGTCATGCGTAGCGGCCACGGATTGAGTTCCAGCGGACGCGCCAGGGATCGATGAAGCCGAGCAGGCCGCGCCAGGCGCTGACCTTGGTGCCGGGGACGTCGTTCCACTTTACGGGCACTTCGACGGCGCGGTAGCCCAGGCGGCGTCCGATGAAGAGTACTTCGACGTCGAAGCCGAGGCCGTCCAGCAACTGGCGGCGGAAGATCTCGCGGGCGGCCGCGGTTTCAAATAGTTTGAAGCCGCACTGCGTGTCGTGGAAAGGGAGACCGGTGGAGAGGCGCATCAGGAGGTTGAAGACGCGCCCGATATTTTCGCGGAAAAACGACTGGTGGATGCCGATCAGGCGACGGTCGAGGGCGCGCGAGCCGACGGCCACGCGGGCGTTGTCGCGCTCGATGGCCTGCCATAGCGTCTCGAGTTCTTCGATGGGGGTGGAAAGGTCGGCATCGGTGTAGATGGCCCATTCTCCGCGGCACTCGAGCATGCCGTGGCGCACGGCGTAGCCCTTGCCGCGGTTGCCGGGGTTGCGGAGCACGCGCAGGCCGGGGTACTCGGCGCGGGCCTGCTCGGCGATTTGAATGGTGCCGTCGGCGGAGCCATCGTCTACGACCAGGATCTCGGCGAACGACCAGCCGCCGCGCTGCAGATAGGCGATGATGAGGCGCAGCGTGGCGGGCAGGCGCTTCTCTTCGTTGTAGGCTGGAATGATAATGGAGATTGATCGGGTCAAGGAAGCCTTATAATACCTAAATTCCCGTAGGAGAACGATTTGTCCCTGGAAGACGAGTTATTGCAGCAACGCCTGGAGCGGATTCGCGAGATCGAGGGGCTGGGTTTCCAGCCTTACGGGCGGCGGTTCGAATTCAGTCACACGATTCCCGCCATTCTGGCCGAATACGGCGCAAAGACCGCGGAGGAACTGGCGACGCCGGTGCGGGTGCGCATCGCCGGTCGGGTGCAGACCTTGCGCCGGATGGGCAAGGCGGGGTTCGCGCACCTGACGCAAGCGGGCGAGCGGCTGCAGATCTACATCAAGAAAGACGCGCTGGAGGAGCGCGATTTCGCTGTCTACCAGTTGATCGATTTGGGCGATATCATCGGTGTGGAAGGCTATCTATTCCGCACGCGTACGGGCGAGCTGAGCGTGCACGTGGAGAAGCTGGAATACCTGGCCAAGACGCTGCTCTCGATGCCCGAGAAATGGCACGGCCTGGAAGACGTGGAGACGCGCTACCGGCAGCGCTACCTGGATCTGATCGCGAACCCGGAAGTGCGCAAGGTGTTTTTGACGCGCAGCCGCATTATCGCTTCGCTGCGCAGGCAACTGGAAAGCCACGATTTCGTGGAAGTGGAAACGCCGATGATGCAGCCGCTTTATGGCGGCGCGGCGGCGCGCCCGTTTGTGACGCATCACAACACTTTGGACATCGATCTGTACCTGCGGATCGCGCCGGAGCTGTATCTGAAGCGGCTGCTGGTGGGCGGGCTGGAGCGGGTGTACGAGATCAACCGCAACTTCCGCAATGAAGGACTGTCGACGCATCACAATCCGGAGTTCACCATGCTGGAGTTTTACCAGGCGTACACGGATTACCGGGGCATGATCGACCTTTCGGCGGAGTTGTTCGCGCAGGTGGCGCGGGACGCGACGGGCGGCGTGGAAGTGGAGTATCTGGGGAACAAGCTGAATTTCGGCTGCCTGCAGCGATTCAGTATGCGGGACGCGATCGTGGAATTCTGGCGGGGCGACGGGCGGCCCACGGCGGAGCAGATGCGTGATGCGGAATGGCTGCTGGCGCACTCCGGGAAGAGCACGCCCGGCGAGGCGCTGGCGGATATCTTCGAGCGGGTGGTGGAGGATCAACTGATCCAGCCGACCATTATCTACGACTATCCGGTGGAGACTTCGCCGCTTTCGAAGAAGAAGCCGGACGATCCGGCCTTTGTGGAGCGCTTCGAGATTTACATGGCGGGCATGGAGGTGGCGAACGGCTACACGGAGTTGAACGATCCGCAGGAGCAGAGGCGGCGGTTCGACGCGCAGCTTGGCATGCGCGAGCGCGGCGACGAAGAAGCGCACCAGATGGACGAGGATTACGTGCGGGCGCTGAGCTACGGCATGCCGCCGGCGGGCGGCGAAGGCATCGGCATCGACCGGCTGACCATGATCCTGACGGGCTCGCGGTCGATCCGGGACGTGATTCTGTTTCCGCTGCTGCGTCCGGAGGGAGCGATCGACCTGGTGGCGCGTTTGCGGGAATTGGACGGGCGCTGAGCGGTGGTTACCGCATTCGAACTTTTCGTGGCGCGGCGCTATCTGAAGGCGCGCCGCAAGGAGGCTGTGATCTCGGTGATTACGGCCATCTCGATTTTGGGCGTGGCGGCGGGGGTGATGGCGCTGGTGGTGGCGCTGGCCATCAACAACGGCTTCCGGGATACGCTGCAGACCAATCTGCTGGGCGCCATGGCGCACATCAACGTACAGGAGAAGGAGCCGCGCAACGGCATCGAGGACTGGGAAGGGCTGGTCGCTCGCATCCGCCGCGTGCCGCACGTGATTGCGGCGGGGCCGGCGCTCTACACGCCCATTTTTTTCTCCGGCCCGGTGCAGTCGCAAGGCGGCATTTTGAAAGGCGTGGACATCGGCACGGAACTGCAGATCAGCGATACGCTGCGGCATCTGAAGTCCGGCTCGGTGGACCGGCTGCGGGCGCCGGCCGACGGCGGAGTGCCCGGCATTATTCTGGGGGCGCGGCTGGCCGAAGATATCGGGATGATGCTGAACAGCATGGTGAATGCGACCAGCCCGCAGGGTGAGCTGACGCCATTCGGGCCGCGTCCCAGCATTCGCCGCTTCCGCGTGGTGGGGATTTTCGAATCCGGCTTTTACGACATCGACGACCGATGGGCCTATACGTCGCTGGGTGCCGCGCAGCAGGCGAACTCTCTGACGGACGTGGTGAATCAGATCGAGGTGAAGCTGGACGATCTGAACCGCGCGCCGGAAGTGGCGCGGACGATTGAGAGGATAGCCGGACCGAAGTACGCCACCACGACCTGGATGGAACGCAACCGACAGTTACTAAACGCGCTGAGGATGGAGAAAGCGGTGACGGTGGTGACCATTGGCTTGATCGAACTGGTGGCGGCGTTGAACATTCTGATCACACTGGTGATGATGGTGATGGAAAAGTACCGAGACATCGCGGTGCTGATGTCGATGGGAGCGCGGAGGGCACAGATCCGCGGAATCTTCATGCTGCAGGGCGTGTTGATTGGCGTGGTGGGGACGGCGATGGGTCTGGCGGCGGGATATGCGCTTTGCTATTTGGCGGACCGGTACCGCTGGATCCGGCTGGACGAACAGGTGTACGCGCTGAGCTTCGTGCCATTCGAGCCGCGCTGGGTGGATGGGGTGTGGATTGCGGCGGCGGCGATCCTAGTGAGTTTCCTGGCGACGATTTATCCGGCGCGCAATGCTACGCGGATTGCGCCGGCGGAAGTTCTGCGATACGAGTAACAAACCTTGCTGGGCAGCCAGATCTGTTCTTTGCGGGTCGCATTCCTTTTGTGTAATATCAGGTAAATGGAATGGGGCGTCCGGTTCACCGATGAGTTCGGCGAATGGTGGGACGGGATCACGGCGGACGAGCAGGAGAGCGTGAACGCTTCGGTAATTCTCCTTCAGAAACTGGGCCCTAAGTTGGGCTTCCCGCACACTTCCGGTGTGGCGCAGAGCCGCAATTCCCATATGCGTGAGTTACGGATTCAGCACGCCGGCAGGCATACAGGCCCAAACACAGGAGAAACGATATGACACGAAACTTCATGGAGCTGCAGCGAAGGATGACGCCGGCGTCGCGCGCCAGAAGCGAGGCAAGGGCCGCGGCGACGCTAAAAGACATGGCCCTCGATGAATTGCGCGCCGCTCGCGCAATGACCCAGGCGGAGCTGGGGCGTAAGTTGGGCTTGAAGCAAGCTGCCATATCCAGGATGGAGCGGCGCACCGATGTCTATGTGAGCACCCTTGCCAAGTTTGTCGAGGCCATGGGCGGCCAGCTCGAAATCCGGGTCGTGTTTCCAGATGGGACCGTCCGAATCAACCCGTTCAGCGACGCGCGGGAGGCGGCACAAAAGGGCAAGAGGCGGGCCACGGTGGCAGCGGGCAACGCGAAGCGCTAGCGATCGCCAGGCACTCGTCCAGACCGTCGTTATAATTAACATCGCACGCGATCTGGGGGCCCAGCACTCATACTTACAAAGTGGCTAGTTGGCGCGAATTATTACTTGACGCCAGTTGGCGATTCGCTATACTGGTTTCAATCTAAGTCGTCTAGAAACCAACGAAATGGACCTACCTGGAAAACGCATCGCTCCGGCACGACTGTTGTTTAGCCTGATGACGATGGGCCTGGGTCTGGCGAGCGCCACGGTCCCCTGCCCGTCTTTCACGCCGCCCGGCGCGCCGCCGGCGGTGCTGACGTCTCAGTACGACAACGCGCGGGACGGGTACAACGGAAATGAGACGGTGCTCACGTCGATCGCGCTGAGCGGCGGCACCGAGACCCTGTGTCAGCCGGCGTGGTCTCCGCTGGTGGTTGAGTCCGGACCGGCGAATGCGAGCAACGAGATCATGGCGCAGCCGCTTTATGTGCCGGGCATTTCCGTGGTCAGCCCGGCGAGCGCGGCGCAGTGCAACGGCGGCAGCGGGACCTGCAACATGCTGGTTTCGGTGACGCTGAGCGGGAGTATTTACGCGTGGAATGCGGACACCGGAGCGACTTTGTGGAGCGATTGCCAGGGCGCGGGCTGCACCAACAATGCACCGTGGGTGAACGACTGCGGCGCGAGTGGAAGCATCTCCTCCAAGTACGGACTCGGGGGCTTGCCTTTCGCGGGCATGGTTTCGACACCCGTGATCGACATGAGCGGCGCGCCACCGGTGATGTATGCGACGAGCCTATGCCAGACCGCCGCGGGGGGAATGTCGGGCACACAGTGGTGGATTCACGAGATCGACCTGACGACGGGGTTGGACGTGTGCGCCGGAGGAACCTGGTCGAGCGGCGTGTGTTCGGGAACCGAACTGCACACCCAAATCGCATACCCGCCCGGCAGCCCCACGGGGATGTTCCCTTTCAAGGCCTGGCAGGAGCTGCAGCGGACGGCTTTGCTGGAGGTTCCCAATCCGGGCACGGGGGGGCTGAGCAACCTGATCTACCTAGCCTTCGCCTCCGCACAGGGGGAGATGAGCAGTCCCTACCACGGATGGATTTTCGGGTATAACGGCACGCCCAACTCGCTGACGCAAGCGTTCGGCTTCAATACTTCAGCGTCACCGAGCAACTCAAATCTACCAGCGTGCACCCAGGACTGCTACTTGTGCGTTGCCTCCAACCCCAAGAAGCCGGGCCAATGCAACTCCAGTCCCACCTGTGCGCCGGGATCGATTCCGCCGTGTTGTTGCAGCGCCAGTTGCGTGGCGACGGGGTATGGCGCGGCGGCGAACTTTTGCGGCCAGGGCGGGGGATCGTGGATGTCCGGCGAGGGGCCGGCGGCGAACACATTAAATGGCGTCTCGCACGCTTATTTTGGCACGGGGAACGGGCCATTTCAGCAGTACAAATCCGACGGAGCGACGTCGTTACCGCAACTCACTGGCGCAGGGCAAAGCATTCTGGATTTCACGTTTTCAGGGAGCACATTCAGTTCCGGTCCCTCCGAGTACTTCACGCCTTTCGGCGGGCTCCCGGTCGAAGAGCCGACGGTGGGGGTGCCGTACACTTTCGAGGGCATGAACCAGAACGATTTCGATATGGCGGTATGCGGCATTCTGTTGTTCAACGACCCGAACACGACGCCGGCTACGCCGCGCGGGGTGACGTGCGACAAAGCCGGCTACGGCTATCTGCTGACGCAGGGCAACCTGTGCGGATCAGCCACCGCGCAGTGTTTTCCCAGCGTTTCCGCCGCCAAGGGCGGGTCACCCGGAGGCGCATTGGGCGATCCGGGGAACACTTTTCCGTTCGGAGCGAGTTATACGCTATGTAAGGATAAGACGGCGCCGGACACATGCCATCGCATTACAAGCCTGGCATTCTATCCGGACGGCGCAGCGCAACGCTTGTACTTCTGGCCCTTGCAGGAGGTGCTAACCGCCTTCCAACTGTCCGACAACACGCCGCAAAGCGGCAACGGAACACTATCCACAGAAGCGTCTCTGGCCAGCGTGGATCTGAGTGTGGCCAATCAGGTGGTGGTGGGGGATCAGATCAGCAACATCGCCGGCCAGCCGACCCAGACGGTCACGTCGGTCAACATCGGGAGCACGGAAATAACGGTATCTCCGGGTTTCACGTCGGCGGTGAGCGGGGTGACCGGATGGGAATACAACGGCTACTTCATCAATCCGCTGCAAGGAAGTTCTCCCCCAACGGGCGCTTCCGTTCAGTACCCGGGCGGGGCGGTGGAGATTACTTCGGATAGCGGAAGCGGCGGGATTGTCTGGGCAGTTGCGAACGTGTCGATTGCCAAGCCGTGTCCCCCGAATTGTTCCGGGACGGTGTACGCCTATGACGCGGATACGCTGAGTTTACTGTGGTGTACGAATTCGCTGGGTTATTGCGACAACAGCGCGGTATTCGTACCCGCAACATTCGCACGGCCCACGATTGTGAACGGTAATGTCTACGTTCCCACGCATGGGGGAATCACGTTGGCGGGCAATCCGAACTGCACATCGGAAGCGCCGTGCAACGGCGTGGTTGTGTACATCCATAATCCGTAGCGGAAGCCGGCTAAAAGCCGGCTGCGGGCAGGATTGCCCGCCCTCCAACCGAATTGGAATGGACCATGAGTACCATTACCCAATGCCGCTTGACGCTTAACGGCAATTCGCTACAATAGATGGGGTATCGACCCCACCTCCAAATGCATTCTTATCGAATACAACCTCGTTTCACGCGCCTGCTGTGCAGCCTGATTGCGGCGGGCGTTGGCCTGGCGAGTGCGCCGGCAAGTCTCAGTGCAACGACAACGTGTCCAACTACGACGCCGGCCGGCACGCCGCCACCCGTCTTGACCTCTCAGTACGACAATGCGCGGGACGGGTACAACCCCAATGAGACCGTGCTTACTTCCACCGCGCTGAGCGGCGGCACCGAAGCGCTTTGCCAACCGACGTGGTCCCCGCTGCTGATTGAAGCCGGGCCGGGCGGGGTGGCGAACGGGAGCCTGGCTCAACCACTGTATGTTCCGGGGATTTCCTTGGCCAGCCCCGCGGATGTGGCGCACTGTAACGACCAGGGAACCGGAAAGTGCAACATGCTGGTTTCGGTGACGCTGAGCGGCAGCATTTACGCCTGGAATGCGGATGCGGGAGTGGCCCTGTGGAGCGACTGCTCGGGGACGCATTGCACCAATAGTCCGCCGTGGGTCAACGATTGCGGTGCGACGGGAAGCATCTCCACGCATTACGGGTTAGGGGGGCTGCCTTTCGGGGGGCTCTTTTCGACGCCGGTGATCGATACCAGCGGAGCGAAGCCGGTGATGTATGCGACCAGCCTGTGCCAGACCGCGGCCGGGGGGCAGGGCGCCACACAGTGGTGGCTTCACGAGATCGACCTGACGACAGGGTTGGACGTATGCGCAGGAGGCACCTGGACCGGCGGCGTATGTTCCGGGACCGAACTGCATAGCCAGATCATTTACCCGCCCACCACAGGTGGGGGCGTGGTGCCGTTCCAGGCCTGGCAAGAGCTTCAGCGAATGGCTCTGCTGGAGGTGCCCAATCCGGGCACGGGCGGGCTCAGCAACATGATCTACATGGCTTTTGCATCCGGGCAGGGCGAGATGGACAGTCCCTACCACGGGTGGGTTTTCGGCTACAACGGCACGCCGACGGCGTTGACGCAAGAATTTGCCTTCAACACCTCGGCCTCATCGAACAACCTAAACCTGCCGGCCTGCAGCAAGAACTGCTTCCTGTGCAGCGTCACGGGCCCGGAGAGCCCTACCCCATGCAACTCCAGCCCGTCCTGCGTTCCCGGCTCCAATCCGCCGTGTTGTTGCAGCACCACTTGCGTGCAATCGGGCTATGGAGCCTCTCCGAACTGGTGCGGGCAGGGCGGGGGATCGTGGATGTCCGGCGAGGGAGGGGCGGCCAATAGTTTAAATGGCGTCTCGCACGCGTATTTCGGCACGGGGAACGGCCCATTTCAGCAGTTCCAGTCCGATGGCATCACATCGGTGAGCACGATGGGCAACACGGGCCAGAGCATTCTCGACTTCACGTTTTCGGGGAGCGGGTTCACCAACGGCCCATCGGAGTACTTCACGCCATACGGCGGGGTTGCGGTGCATGCGCCGGCGGTGGGAGTGCCTTACACTTTCGAAGGCATGAACCAGAACGATTTCGACATGGCGATATGCGGAATTCTGCTGTTCAACGATCCGAACACGACGCCCGCTACGCCGCGCGCAGTGACCTGCGACAAGGCCGGCTACGGTTATCTGTTAACGCAGGGCAACCTATGCGGATCGGCCACCTCCAAGTGTTTCCCGACTTACTCCTCCGCGAACGGCGGGTCACCCGGAGGCGCATTGGGCGACCCTGGAAACACTTTCCCGTTCGGAGCGAGCTACGCGCTATGCAGGGATAGGACCGACCCAGACAACTGTCACCGCATCACCAGCCTGGCGTACTATCCGGGCGATTCGCCGCCACGCCTGTTCTTCTGGCCCTACCAGGAGCTGTTGACAGGCTTTCAACTATCCAATAACTCGCCGATCCAGGGCGGCGGAACGCTGACGACGGGCACGACCCTTACGAGCGCGACTCTGAGCGTAGGCAATCAGGTGGTAGTAGGGGACCATATCACGAACATTACCGGGCAGCCGACCCAGACCGTCACGTCGGTGAATATGGGGAGCACGCAAGTAACCTTGTCCCCAGGATTCACGGCGGCGCAGGCCGGCGTGACGGGATGGAAATACAACGGCTACTTCGTAAATCCGGTACAGAGCACCTATCCCAAGAGCCCTGGGTTGGTGCAGTACCCTGGCGGCAGCCTGGAAGTTACTTCGAACAGCGGAAGCGGCGGGGTGGTATGGGCGGTAGCCAACGTGGAAGTTTCGTCGGCCCCAAGTTATGCGGGCACGTTATTTGCTTATGACGCGACTACGCTGAATCTACTGTGGTGCACGAATTCGCTCAGTTATTGCGACAACAGCGCGAACTTCATCCCCGCGACTTTCAACCGGCCGACGATTGTGAACGGGAATATCTATATTCCCACCTTCGGCGGAATCAGCAAAGCCGGCAACGCGGCCTGCACATCGGCGGCTCCGTGCAACGGAGTGGTCGTATACTTACACAACCCGTAGAAAGCCGGGGTAGAATCCCCCACCGACTGCCCACGGTCCCGGCGCTGAGATTTGCTTCACGAACATGAATACCAACAGGTCCATGCGTCTCCAGACTGGGTTGTCAGTGGCATTGTCGATCGCCGCGGCGGGGGCGCCGGCGGTTGCCGCGCAGCCGGTTTATCGAGTCATCGCCTATATGAACGAACTCGATCAGCCGGCGGGAATCCTGCAGGGGGATGTGGGCGTTTTCTACTCGGAAGCGGGGCAATCGGGCCCGCACGTGGTCCTTTCGATTACGCCTGAGGGAACGAAGACGACGCTGGCGACGGTACAAAGCCCCGACCAGATTCCATCGCTATTAGTAAGCGCGGCTAACGGGCGGTTCTATTCCACGATCGAGCAGGGCGCGCATCCCGCGCATGTCTTTTCCGTGTCCGCCGAGCCCGGGAGCCAGCAGATCTACTCAGGTCAGCGCCTACATCCCATCTTGACTCAAAACCTGCCGGATGGTGACCTGTTAGCGCTGGCAGTCGCTCCCACGCAGAGTCTTTGGTCCCTGGCTAGGGTTGACTTAAGAGGCAATGTAACATCCTTCTATGAGTTTCCCGCGGCTGTGCGTCCGGGCGCCGCCATTTACGGGAGCGACGGTAATTACTACGGAGTGGCCCAGGCGACGGACGCGTCTACGGGTTACGTCTACCGAGTGACTCCCGCGGGTGTTCTTACCAAGCTGTATACCTTCCCGGAAAAGACTTTCTCCGGGTATTTCGCCTTGCCGCTCGTGGAAGCCGGAGATGGCAATCTCTATGGCGCAACTCCGAACGGCGGCGCTAACGGGACTGGCGCTATCTACAAAGTCACTCCGGGCGGGCAGTATACGCTGCTGTACTCCTTTCCGAAGGGGGATCTGGGCGGTCCGGCGGCGTTAATCGAGGGCAGCGACGGGAACCTTTACGGCGCAACATTGGGAGCTGTCCGGCACGAGGGCTACAGTCAGTTGTTCCGGATCGGCAAGACCGGCCAATATGCAACGGTGTACGACATGAAGGACGTGCGTAAAGACGGCGCGTGCCAGTGTTCGCTGGTTCTGGGCAGCGACGGGATCATCTATGGGACGGCCGTAGGCGGCGGAATTCACGGGGGCGGAGTCTACTTTGCCCTGGATGCGGGGCTACCCAAGCCGCGGCCGCGGCCGCTCCGCTTCAATCCGCGGACGGGCGCGGTAGGCGCCAAGGTGTCGATCTGGGGGTATCACTTGCTGTCGGCTGCGGTGCGATTCAACGGAGTTGCCGCGACGGCGGTTTCCGACAGCGGGTCCAACTACGTGGTGGCAACGGTTCCGGCGGGGGCGGCCAGCGGGCCGATCACGGTTACCACTCCGGGGGGAACCGCTTCGACTCGGGCGCGTTTCACGGTGCAGTAGCGGGGCAGAGCTAAGAAGGCGGCCTGAGAGGCCGCCGCAGGCCGGGGGCCTGCCCCACAACCAAGCTTGACACGACCGGAACAATCGGGTGATACTGGTTCACTCCCCCCTCTTCAGAAGTTGCGTTACAAGGGGAGAATACTACCGGCAAAGGGGAGTGCTATGCAAATCGGAAGAATGTTGCTCGTAGTGTTTGGCGTGTGTCCGCTGCTTTATGGGCAGGCCACGGGCATTATTTCGGGCACGGTTTCCGATGCTTCGGGATCCGCGATTGCCGGCGCGAAGGTAGTTGTAACGGCCCCCGCCGTGGGGTTGACGCGCGACTCGCGGACCGACGAATCGGGGCATTATCTGGTTCCGCTGCTGCCGGTGGCGAGCTTCACGGTCCGCGTGGAATTCACCGGTTTCCAGCCGGCAGAGCAAAAGGAAGTCCGGCTGCAAGTGGACGAGCACCGCGAGGTGGATTTCAAACTGGCCCCGGCGTCGGTGAAGGAGACGGTGGAGGTAACCGCGACGGCGGTGGCGGTAGAGACCGCCAACCCAACGCTGGGCCAGGTGATCACATCCCAACAGGTGGCCGAATTGCCGCTGAACGGCCGCGACTTTGTGCAGTTGGCGACGCTCACGCCAGGCACGATTACGGAAACCAACCCGCAGAGCTTTTTTAATGGCGGCCCGAGCAGCGAGGTTTCGGCGCGCGGTTCGTTTTCGCTGTCGGTGGGCGGGTCCCGCGCCAATTCGACGGACTGGTTGTACGACGGCAACGACAATAACGAACTGACGGCGGGCGGCATTGCCATTCTGCCTTCGATCGACGCGATCCAGGAATTCAAGGTACTGACTTATAACTATTCGGCGGAATACGGGACGCGCGCGGGACCGACGGTGTTAGTTACGACTAAGAACGGGACCAACGACTTTCACGGCTCGCTGTTTGAGTTCTTCCGCAACACGGATCTGGACGCGCGCAGCTTCTTCGCCAGCAACACCGAACAATTTAATTTAAATCAATTTGGCGGCTCACTGGGCGGGCCGATCCAGAAGGACAAGACGTTCTTCTTCGCCGATTATCAAGCGAAGATGCAGCGACACGGGATTCCGTATGTGGGCCTGGTGCCTTCGGCGGCCATGCGCAACGGCGATTTCACGGACGATGCGTTCGGCAATCCGAATTCCGAAGTCCTGAATAACCCCTACGTGACCACTCAGACTTCCAGTGGGACGGTGGTAAACCACCCCTTCATGTGCGATAGCTCGGGTAACGCACTTCCGGCGGCAGCCGACGGCAGCCAGTCTCCAGGCACACCGTGCAACAAGATTCCGCAGGGCCTGATCAACCCGATCGGCCAGGCGATGATTAACCTGTATCCCCTGCCTAACGCCAATAATCCGGCCCTCGGCTATAACTATGTGAACGAGCCAGTGAGGGCGCTGAACGAAGGTGAGTTCGACATCCGGCTGGACCACAATTTTTCCACGAGAGACTCCATGTTCGCGCGCTTCAGCTACGATCAGGCGAAGTCGTTCGTTCCGGGCGGTTCGCCGGGCTTCGCCGAACAAAGCGCGTTCGCCAGCACGGAGAACATCGACAACCATGGGCGCAACGCGGCGCTGTCGGAGACGCACATCTTTTCGCCACGGACCGTGAATCAATTCAGCATAGGTTTCAACCGGATACTGGACTATTTCACGTCTTACGGCAGCGGAACCTGTGAAGCCAGCAAGCTCGGAATTCCGGGCGCCAACTCCAGCGCAGGCAACCCATTGGAGGGCGCGAACAGTTGCGGGTTGACGTCCACGGAATTGGCCGGCTACTGGTCGCTGGGCGATCGCGGGTATTCGCCGTTTCTGGGCGGGACCAACGTGTTCTCGATCTCGGACTCGTTCGATATGGTGCGGGGCAAACACGACATCCGGATCGGCGGCAACATCCGCGCCAACGAGTTGAATGTGCTGGCCGTGGGCTTCCAGGACGGGTTCTGGGACATCGTGGGCGATTGGGGCGGCGACCCCGCCGCTTCGTTGATGATGGGCCTCACGGATCTGGCGATTCACGATCAAGCGTTCGACGGCGATGTTACCGGGCGCCGCTGGAAGATGTACCGTCCGTTTGTGCAGGACGACTGGCGGGTGAGCAAGGATCTGACATTGAATCTAGGTTTGGCCTGGGCCATGACGACGCCTGAAAGCGAAGCCTTCAACCGCCAGGCAAACTTCCTGCTGAGCAGCGAGACGTTTCTGATCGCGGGACAGAACGCCAACAAATATGCGGGCGTCAACATGGACTGGACGGCGCTCGAGCCGCGCATTGGTTTGGCCTGGAAGCCCCGGGGCAGCCAGACCACGGTGGTGCGCGGAGGCTATGCGATCTATCACGATTCGTCGTGGAACATGGGCGCCCAGGGCTTATGGCAGAACCCGCCCTTTTCCTACGAATCGGACTCATTTGCCTTTGGGGGCGGATGTCCGTTCGCCAACTCGTATTGCGCGAATGTGCCTGTTAATCCGTTGACGCCTACGGGGATTAGTTTGTCGTCCGGGTTCCCGATTCAGACCACGTCGCCGCCGCCCGGGGACTTCACGGGCACGATCAACGTGATGAACACTAACTTCAAGCAGGGTATGGTGCAACAGTTCAACGTGAACGTGGAACACCAACTGCCGGGTCAGGTGGTGTTGACGGCCGGATACGCAGGATCACGGGCATCGCACATTCTGGTGTATGGCAATAACTTGAATGTGGGGTCACCCGGCGCCTGCGGCTCGACCCCCGGATATACCCTGGGTTGCGGACCCGGCGGATCGGCTTTCGGGGTTCCAGAGACAAACTTCGCCTACTCGACCATCGATAACATGACCGACGACGGGAGGGCGCATTACAACTCCCTGCAGATTAAAGCTGAGACGAAGAGCGCACGGCATGGTCTGTATGCGTTGATTGCCTACACCTATGCGAGAAACTACGATTCCGGTTACACGGACGGCCTAGGCAGCAACATCGGCGCGCCTTACTATCCGCTGCCGGGGTGGCAACAGTTGGATTGGGGGCTGTCTCAAGTGAATCTGAATCACGACTTCAGCGCGAGCGTGATCTATGAGCTGCCGTTCGGAAAGGGGAAGGCATTCGGCAGCGACTGGAATGGGGCGGTAAATACGATCCTGGGCAACTGGGAACTCACGGCGATCCAGAAGGTGACTTCCGGATTCCCGGTTTTCGTGGTGGCGAACAATAATTCCGGCGTCAACTTTGAAAACGACGGAAACAGCTTGAATCGCCCCAACCAGGTTTGCAATCCGGTAATGAGCAACCCGACGATCAGCGAGTGGTTCAACACGAATTGTTTCGTCGCTTCGCCGAGTGGGGAGCTGGGGAACGCGTCGCGGACGCCGCTCTCCGGTCCGGACTTCGTGAATACGGATTTTTCGGCGATCAAGCATTTCATGCTGCCGCGCGAGGGGATGAAGCTGGATTTCCGCGCGGAGGTTTTCAACCTATTAAACCACCCGCAGTTCGGGACACCGGGGAGCAGCATTTGCGCGGCCTGTCCGCTGCTGGGCGCGCCGGGATTCGGGTCGATCAACTCCACGGTGAATAACCCGCGGCTGGTTCAGATTGCGCTTAAGCTGTTGTTCTAGGGGCATCGCAGTCGCGCTGCTGGCGGCGACCGCCGTGTGGCCGCAGGCGCGCCGCAAAGTCATCGTCAACGAAGATTGTTCCGGACCGGGCGGCAGCAACCTGCAGACGCTGCTGACGATGATCCAGTCGCCGCAGGTGGAGGTGCTGGGGATCACCGTAGTAAGCGGAGACCAATGGCGCGACGAAGAAGTCGCGCACACACTCCGGCTGCTCGAGATCATTGGCCGCACGGACATCCCGGTATTCAGCGGCGCGGCCTTTCCGCTGGTGCGCACGCGCGAGGAAGCGCAAATCTGGCAGGAGCGCTATGGCAAAGTGGCCTACGCCGGGGCGTGGGACGACCGGTGGTGGCACGCGCCGTCCGTCGTGCCGCCGCTGGCGGAGGGCGCACCCACGACCAAGCCGGCGGCGGAAGATGCGGTGGGTTTCCTGTTGCGCATGGTGCATCGGTATCCGCACGAAGTAACTATTTACGAAGGCGGACCTATGACTAACCTGGCGTTGGCCATTTCACTCGACCCGGAGTTCGCGGGGCTGGCGCGAGAGTTGGTATTCATGGGCGGAAGCCTGAACCCGCAGACCGATTACCCGGAGTTCGCCACAAATCCGCGCCACGAATTCAATTTCTGGTTCGATCCCGAGGCGGCACACATCGTGCTGCGCGCGCCGTGGAAGAAGATCGTCTGCACCCCCACCGACATTTCGATCAAGACGCGATTGACGCCGGGTATGGTGAAGCGCATCGAAGCCGCGGGGACACCCCTGGCGCGTTACGTGGCACGCTTCTACCAGTCAGGCCAAGGGAACGATTTCATGTGGGACGAACTGGCCGCGGCGGCGTGGATCGATCCGTCGTTAATCACCAGGCGCGAGAGCCGGTACATGAGCGTGGATATCGACCATGGGGCGGGATACGGAAACACCATCACGTGGCTGGAGAAAGATAGGCCGAAGCTAGCGGGGGGGCCGGTGGAGATTCAGATGGACTTGGACACGGGGCGGTTCTACGAGATGTTCATTGGGCTGATGACTGGACCTAGGGCACTGAAAGGCAAAGACAATTAACCGCCGATGCACGCCGATGCACGCCGATAAAGGCAGGTGAAGCAGCCACGATCAATGGCGGTCGCCATCATGGACCACGTCGCCTGCCTACGACACGTTTGTCGGGCTGATGACTGGACCTAGTACATCGTACGGATAGTTCCTTACGGAATATCCTCGATTCAGTTGCAACGGAGGGCGGCCAATCTTGGCCGCAGCCGCCTTTTAGGCGGCCAAAGCCGGCTGCGGGCAGAATTGCCCGCCCCACAGGAGTCATTTTGGCCGCGCGTCGATATATAAAGAACTATCTGTACGATGTACCAGCGCCCTAAAAGGCAAAGACAATTAACCGCCGATGCACGCCGATAGAAGCAGGTCGAGTGGCGCACGATCAATGGCTGTCGCCGTCGTGGTCCAGGTCGCCTGCGGCGGCCTTCGCCGCGCTGCTCAGTTCGACGGTGTCCTCAGGGGGATTCGCTTTGTTTGCGTCCGCGTGCCTGGCTAAGGCTGCCGGGGGCGGTTGGTATGCGGCTTGGTGTACGTATGGATTGCTGGCGCTGATAGTCATGTTGACCTTATCGGCCGCCTGGTTCCAGGTTTGCATCTTTTTTGCGGTACCCTAAACGCAGGCGCTTCCCACCGCGTCAAAGTTTGTGGACAACCCGGAGGACTCATGAAACGTGTGGCCCTGTGGCTGCTGCCTGCCGCTCTGTGCGGCGGGCAGGCGCGCTACGCCCGGATGGGGGACTTCGATGGCGCCGTGCAGGTGCAACTGCAGGCCGCCGACGATTGGCAGCCCGCGCGCCGCAATCTGCCTCTGCGGGAGTTGTCGTGGCTGCGCACGGAAGGCGGCGCGCGTGCGGAAGTGGAATTGGACGACGGCAGCGTTTTACGGCTGGGCCCCGATTCGCTGGCCGAGCTTTCCGATTACACGCGGTTATCGACCGGCCAGCGGATCACGCTGATCTCCCTGGACCACGGACTGGCCTATCTCACGGGCGCAGCCGCGGGCAAGGATTCCCTGGTCGTGGCGGTGCCGGGAGCGCAGGCAACCATCCATCAAGCCGCCCGGCTGCGGGTGGAAGCGCGCGATCCCTGGAGCCTGATCGCGACGGCGGAAGGCACGGCGCACTTCTCGACCACCATCGCGGAGTTCGATGTGACCGCGGGCCAGATGGTGAAGGTAGACGCGCAGCATCCGGAGCGCTTCTTCATTAACCGCGAGATTCCGCCGCTGGAGACTGACCGCTGGTCGGAAGAGCGCGACAAAGTGCTGGCTTCGACCGCCTCGGCGGCGCACGTGCCGGGGCTCGGCTATGGGATCGCCGACCTGGATGCCTACGGGGCGTGGATCGAATCGGCGGAGTTGGGCTCGGTCTGGAAGCCCAAAGCGCCTACGGGCTGGGCGCCTTTCCGCAACGGCAAGTGGCGCTGGTACGACGGTTTGGGCTACACCTGGATCAGCGACGATCAGTGGGGCTGGCTGCCCTATCATTACGGCCGCTGGATGCAACAGGAGGGCGCGGGCTGGATGTGGGCTCCGGGCGCAAGCGCGGTATTCAAGCCGGGCGATGTGTACTGGCTGAAGAGCGCGAAACTGGTGGGCTGGGGAGCGCTGGCGCCGGGCGAGAACTGGATGCCGCCGGATGCGCCGCACCTGTATTCGAACGCCAACACGACCTATGCCGGCTACGCGCCGGAATCGCTCGAAATCGACCCGACGGGATTTGCGGCGCGGCCCCGGGAGCCGCTGGCCACGGCGGTCTTCGCGCAGGCGCTGGCGTCACCGCCATTCCCGGCGGCGCGTCTGGATGCGTTCCGCCCGCCGTTGCGCGCCGGCGCGACGCGCGAGGTGTCCGTGGCAACCGACGCGGCGTTAGACGGTTCGCCGGCTGAAGCGCCGCAGAGCCCAGCGCCCGACGAGGCTTATTCGAACGGACCACCCGCGGAGCCCCCGGTGGTCATCGTGCAGACGGTGCAGGGGCCGACGGAGGAGGTTCCGGTGGAAGTGGACGTCCCCGTGCCGGTCTACACGGGGATCATCGTGGTGTACCCGCCGGGATCCAAGGCGCCTGTGACGACGGCGAAGAACCCGCCGAAGCCGGTTTCGCCACCGCCGCCAGTTCCGTCCAAGCCGAAAGCGCCGGAACCGGATAAGCCGGTGAAGTAGGGGGAGCTATGCGCCGATTCTTCGTATTCCCGCTGCTGACGCTCGCGGTTGCGGCCGCTTTCGCCGAAGATCCCCTGGTGGTGCTGGCCACGGATCACGCCGGGCGGATAGACTTCTTCGATGCCGCACTGTCGCCACTGGGCACCCTTGGCATCGGCGCCGGCCAGCGCATTGAAAGCGTGGCCGCCAGCCCGGATGGCCGCCGACTTTACATTGCCAAGGCCGAAGAAAAGACGGCTGACTCTTTCGGCCTGTACTCACTGGATCTGGGCACGCGGGGGATGTGCCTGCTGGCCACGCCCGCGCTGTTTGGCGCACCTTCACCGGATGGCCGTTTTCTTTTCACGCAGGGCAAAGGCGGCGTGGATGTGTTCGATACAGCCAATCTGGCCCGAGTTTCCACCATGAAAGCGCCGGGCGCTTACAGCCTGCAACCTTCCCCTGATGGCCGGTGGCTGTTCGGCGTCACGAATTCTCCCCAGCCTTCTCTGGCTATTTTCGATATAGCGGCGGAAGGGACGGTTCGCCGGATTCCGCAGCCGCTGGGACCGATCACAGGCACCTGGGCTGGAGACCGGTTCTACCTATTCAACTACGGCGGCGATGGGAACCGCGGAACGGGCTGGCTGTGGAGCGTGAGGGCGGAGAACGGCGAGCTTTCGGCGGCCCGGCCAATCGAACTGCCGGATCTGCACGGCGGATGCAGGGAACCCGTTTTGCTGGCGCTGGCGGGAGCGCCGGATGAACTGTTTCTGGCGGAAGCGTTCGGTTTCAAGGTGGACCGGCGGGTCGCGTGTCCGGATGCGGCGCGCGGGGGCGTGTATGTGATCCACCCGTCCACGGGCGGCGTCGAGTACAGGGCCCCGTCGGTGCATGTGAACCGAATGGTGGTGAGTCCAGATAGCGGCGATTTGTACGTGATCGACGCCGGCGCCGCGAAGACGCCGGGCAGCCCGCGCCTGCTCGATATCAATGCCCGCACGGGCAGCATTCTGCATGAAAGCGCTTTGGCGACCGGCCAGTGGAACCTGACGCTGGCGCGTGTTCCGCTAGCCTTGATCCCGCATTACGCGCCGCGCGGACGCGTGCGGGCAACGACCGCCTGCGCCCGCTGATCAGATGCCGTCCTATCGCTACGTTCCCGCGCCGCCGCTATCGGATTTCGTGGCATTGCTCTGGTTGTACGAAGGGTACCAACAGCCGCATAAGAAGGAGCGGTTGCTGCCGGACGGATCCATGGAACTGGTGATCAACCTCAATGAGGACCTGACGCGGGTGTACGATCCGCACAAGCCCGAGGAATTCCGGACGCTGCGCGGGTCGATCATGGTGGGGGCGCATTCGGAATTCTTCGTGATCGATACGGCGGAACAGCATTCGGTGGCCGGCGTACACTTCAAACCGGGAGGCGCTTTTCCGTTTTTCGATTTGCCGGCGGGGGAGCTGCGCAACATGCTGGTGTCGCTGGAGGATTTGTGGGGCCGGCTGGCGAACCAGTTGCGGGAACGGTTGCTGGAGGCGGGCTCGGCAGAGTCCAGGCTGCGGGTGCTGGAACAGGCTTTGCTGGAGCGGGCGGCCGACCGGCTGGAGCGGCATCCGGCCGTGGCGTTCGCGCTGCAGGAGTTTCGCGGCGCGCCGCACTCACGCATGATCGCGGACGTGACCGGGCAGATCGGGCTGAGCGCCAAGCGGTTCATACAGGTGTTCAGCGATGAAGTGGGGCTCACGCCAAAGCTATTTTGCCGCGTGCGGCGATTCCAACGCGTGCTGCGGCGGATCGGCACGGGGCGGACGGTGGAGTGGGCGGCAGTGGCGGCGGATTGCGGTTATTTCGACCAGGCGCATTTCATTCGCGACTTTCGGGCGTTTTCGGGGATCAATCCGTCGACGTACATGGCGGGACGGACGGAACATCTGAATCATGTGCCGCTGATCGAGTGACTGCAAAACCCCTTATTCGCCGCAGATTAACGCAGATTAACGCAGATAAAAACAAGAAAGCCGGCCCTTCAATTTTGTACAATACGCTCCGGGTTGGGTTCGCCGACAATGGATGCATGGCACATACTGTGAAAGCAATACCAGAGGGTTCCGAGGGCGCGACTCCGTACCTGGCGATCAAGGGGGCGGCCGACGCCATCGAGTTCTACAAGAAGGCATTCGGCGCGACGGAGACGCTGCGGATACCCGGGCCGGACGGCAGGATCAGCCACGCGGAAATCGTGATTGGCAAGGCCAAGATTATGATGGCGGACGAGCATCCGGAGATCAACTTCCTGGGTCCGCGGACGCTGGGCGGCACGCCGGTGCACATCCATCTTTACGTGGAAGATGTGGATGCGCTGGCGGCGCAGGCGGAGGCCGCGGGCGCGAAGGTGCTGCGGCCGGTGGCGGATCAGTTCTACGGGGACCGGAGCGGCGGGTTCGAAGACCCATTCGGGCACTGCTGGTACTTCGCTACGCATAAGGAAGACGTATCCGACGAGGAACTGCAGCGGCGAGCGCGCGCGACAAGATCGTAACTGGGCAGCCAGCCGCAGCGTCCACTGGACTTGATGCGGTTTCACTTGATGTGTTGTCTCGCGCCGATCTTGGCCGCGCAAGGCTGGGCGGAAGATCTCGAATTCAAGATTCCGCCGGCCACGGCCTCGCTTGATGTAAAGGGCCAGGCGGTGAAGATCACGGCGTGGGGAGCCGTTTCGAGCAGCGCTCAGGGACCATTCAGGCTGGCATTGACCGCGGACCTAAGCGATCTGCAGGACAACATCGGCGCGCTGCTGGCGTCCCAACTGGAGCGCTCGGACCGCTGCGGCGAGAGGCTCTCGGTGGAGAGCGCCACGCTCGCCCCGGCTTCTCCGGCGGCGATCCTGACTGCCCACGTGCATTACGAGCGTTTCGCCTGCGCCAAGGCGTTCGGGCGGGAGATGGTGAAGAGGCTGGTGGGCGGCAACGCCGTGATTGCGGTGAAATTGACGCCGTCGGCCGGAGCGGGCGGGATCGCGATGGCGCCGGAGGTGCAGAAAATAGACGCCGATGGGTCGTTGGGGGAGTTATTGCGATCCGGTTCGCTGGGGACGACCGTGAAGGAAAAGATCGCGAGCAGCGTGGAGGGGTCGATTCGAAAGGGGCTGGATCTGAAATCGGCGCTGCCGCCGGAGGCTGCGGCTGTGGCCACGCTGGGGAGCGCGCGGTTCGTGAGCGGCAAGGATGGGCGGCTGTGGTTTGCGGTGGATGGGGAAGTGCATATGTCTGCGGCGCAGCTTCGGGCGCAGGCGGGGCGCCTGCCCCACTGAGCTACCGCGATATACTACGCGGATGGCCCGCATCCACACAGTGCAGGGACCCCTCGATACGGCGGAACTCGGGGTCACCCTGATGCACGAACACGTTTTCGTGCTTTCCACCGAGATCCTGCAGAACTATCCGGATATCTGGGGCGACGAAGAGCAGCGCATCGCGGATGCGGCTGCGCGGCTGAACGAACTTTACCAGTTGGGAGTGCAGACGATCGTGGACCTGACCGTGATCGGCCTGGGGCGGTACATCCCGCGCATCCAGCGGGTGGCCGCGCTGACGCCGCTGCGGATTGTGGTGGCGACCGGCGTCTATACTTACAACGATCTGCCGTTCCATTTTCACTTCCAGGGCCCCGGGACGATATTGGACGGTCCGGAGCCCATGGTCGAGATGTTCGTGCGGGACATCGAAGAGGGCATCGCGGGCACCGGCGTACGCGCGGCCATGCTCAAGTGCGCCACCGATCAACCCGGCGTGACGCCCGGAGTGGAGCGCGTGTTGCGGGCGGTGGCGCAGGCGCATCGCCGCACCGGCGTGCCGATTTCGACGCACACGCACGCGGCCACACGCCGCGGGCTGGAACAGCAGCGGATCTTCGAGCAGGAGGGCGTGGATTTATCGCGCGTGGTGATCGGCCACTCCGGGGACACCACCGATATTGGGTACCTGGAAGAGCTGATCGCGCCCGGATCTTACCTTGGCATGGACCGGTTTGGCATCGACATGGTGCTGCCATTTGAGGAGCGCGTGGACACGGTGGTGCGCATGTGCGAACGAGGCCACGCGGATAAGATGGTGCTTTCGCACGATGCGGCGTGTTTCAACGATTGGATTCCGGGGCGCGCCGCGCCGATGCTGCCGAACTGGCATTACCGGCATATTCATAAAGAGGTGCTTCCCGCTTTGCGGGCGCGCGGCGTGACGGATGCGCAGATCGATACGATGCTGGTGGAGAATCCGCGGCGGATATTCGAAAGGCAGGGGGCGTACTGATGATTCGCCCGTTCGGCGAGCACGGCATCACGCGCGGCAGCGACGGCATCGCGCGCTACGACGGCCGTCCAGCCTCGGTGGTCGAGATGCTCAGGGTTTCCGTGGAGAAGACGCCGCAAGGCGAGGCCATTGTCGAACTGGGCGGCAGACGCGTCACTTATCGTCAACTTTGGGACCGCTCCGCGCGCGTGGCCGGCGGGCTGCACAGGCAAGGCCTTCGCTCGGGCGACCGGGTCGCGATTCGGCTGCCGAACGGCCTAGCCTGGTGCATCGCTTTCTTCGGCACGCAAATGGCCGGCGGCATCGTGGTGCCCGTCAACACGCGGTTCAGCGAACCGGAAGTGGCCTACGTAATCTCCGATTCCGGCGCCGCGTTCACCTTCCTTCCTGGACAAGCGCTGCCGGATGGCCCGCCGTTCGTCACCGGGCACTGGACTCCGCGGGACGTGGCCGCCATCTTCTACACCAGCGGCACCACAGGCTTCCCCAAGGGCGCCATGACCACGCAGGAAGGCTTCCTGGCGAACACCGAGACCTGCCGCCGCATCATGACGCTGCCCGGCGATGGAAGCATCCGCAATCTCGTCTCGGTGCCGCTGTTCCATGTGACGGGATGCAACAGCCAGCTTTTGCCCACCTGCGAAATGGGGGGGACGACGGTCATTATGCCAACGTTCAACGTGCAGGGGTTTCTGGCGGCGATCGGCGCCGAGCGAATCAATCTGCTGGTGTCGGTGCCCGCCATTTACTGGCTGGCTTTGAGCCAGCCGAACTTCGGCGATATCGATGTGCGGGGCGTCAAGTGGGTGATGTATGGCGGCGCGCCGATTGCGCCCGCGCTGGTGGGCCGCATCACGCAAGCTTTTCCGGAAGCGCGCGTGGGCAATGGATTTGGCCTCACAGAGACCACGTCGGTGGCCACTTTTCTGCCACACGACTACGCGCGGACGCGGCCCGATTCGGTCGGATTCGCCGCGCCGGTGGTGGACCTGAAGCTATTTGAGGAGGACGCGCAGAGCGGCGTGGGCGAACTGCTGGTGCGCGGTCCGAACGTGGTGAAGGGATATTGGAACAAGCCGGAAGCCACGGCGCAGACCTTCGTGGATGGCTGGCTGCACACGGGCGATCTGGCACGGATCGATGCTGAGGGCTTCGTCCAGATCGTGGACCGCAAGAAGGACATGATCAACCGCGGGGGCGAGAACGTTTATTGCGTGGAGGTGGAGAGCGCGCTGGCCGCGCACCCCGCCGTGTACGAGGTGGCGGTGGTGGGCGTGCCGGATGAGATGATGGGCGAGAAAGTGGGGGCGGTGATCGTGGTGCGGCCGGGCGCGAAGGCGGATGTGAGCGATATTCTGGCTTTCGCGCGGGAGCGGTTAGCGGATTTCAAAGTTCCGCAATATTTGGTGATGCGGCAGGAGCCGCTGGCGCGCAATCCGGGCGGGAAGGTGTTGAAGGCGCCGTTGCGGAGGAGCGTGGATTGGGGCGGGCCGGTGGGGTAGGGACGGCGATCGTACGGGTGCGTTAAAATCAAAACCGATACGGGCCGCAGATGAACGCAGATGAACGCGGATAAAACGAGCAATGCGGGAGTGGCCTGATGCTGACGATGGTGTACACAAGTACGCGTACGCCAGGATCCAGCGAGCTGATGTGCCAGGAGCCTTTGGCGCACAATCCGGGCGTCAAAATCAAAAACCGATACGGGCCGCAGATGAACGCAGATGAACGCGGATAAAACGAGCAATGCGGGAGTGGCCTGATGCTGACGATGGTGTACACAAGTACGCGTACGCCAGGATCCAGCGAGCTGATGTGCCAGGAGCCTTTGGCGCGCAATCCGGGCGTCAAAATCAAAAACCGATACGGGCCGCAGATGAACGCAGATGAACGCGGATAAAACGAGCAATGCGGGAGTGGCCTGATGCTGACGATGGTGTACACAAGTACGCGTACGCCAGGATCCAGCGAGCTGATGTGTCAGGAGCCTTTGGCGCGCAATCCGGGCGTCAAAATCAAAAACCGATACGGGCCGCAGATGAACGCAGATGAACGCGGATAAAACGAGCAATGCGGGAGTGGCCTGATGCTGACGATGGTGTACACAAGTACGCGTACGCCAGGATCCAGCGAGCTGATGTGCCAGGAGCCTTTGGCGCGCAATCCGGGCGTCAAAATCAAAAACCGATACGGGCCGCAGATGAACGCAGATGAACGCGGATAAAACGAGCAATGCGGGAGTGGCCTGATGCTGACGATGGTGTACACAAGTACGCGTACGCCAGGATCCAGCGAGCTGATGTGCCAGGAGCCTTTGGCGCGCAATCCGGGCGTCAAAATCAAAAACCGATACGGGCCGCAGATGAACGCAGATGAACGCGGATAAAACGAGCAATGCGGGAGTGGCCTGATGCTGACGATGGTTTACACAAGTACGCGTACGCCAGGATCCAGCGAGCTGATGTGCCAGGAGCCTTTGGCGCACAATCCGGGCGTCAAAATCAAAAACCGATACGGGCCGCAGATGAACGCAGATGAACGCGGATAAAACGAGCAATGCGGGAGTGGCCTGATGCTGGCGATGGTGTACACAAGTACGCGTACGCCAGGATTGCACACCCCGCCTTGTTTTTCCCCTCAGCCCTATGCTATGGTCGATCTCTAACCGGAAAATATATCCATGGCATACGTAATAGCAGAACCCTGTATCGGAACCAAAGACACCGCCTGCGTGGACGCCTGTCCGGTGGACTGCATCCATCCCAAAAAGGATGAAGCGGCCTACGCGGACGCGGAATTGCTCTACATCGACCCGGTCGAGTGCATCGACTGCGGCGCCTGCGTGCCGGTTTGCCCGGTATCGGCGATCTTCGCGCTCGACGACCTGCCGGAGAAGTGGTCGGAATTCACCGCCAAGAACGCCGCTTACTACGGCCGGTAGGTGGCACTGGAGGTGTCGGTCTCCCAGACCCGCACTTGTCCCAGTTTCACGGGAGTACTCTGCCCGAGATCGCGGCTGATCTCGTCGTAGAAGTACTTGGCCACGTTTTCGGCGGAAGGGTTGAGCACATCGAAGGGCGCCAGATCGTTTAGAAATTGGTGATCGAGGCGGTCTACGACCGTTCGCATCAGCTTCTTCACGGTCACGAAATCCACCAGCAGGCCGATGGAATCCAGCTCCGGGCCGGAGAACATCACCTGCACACGATAGTTGTGGCCGTGCACATTTTCGCATTTGCCCTTGTAATTCCGCAGCGCGTGCCCGGCGGCGAAGGTCTCTTCCACGGAAACTTCAAACATCAAAAAACTCCTCCACGTCTGTGATTTTGGTGGTAAAGCCGTAATCCGGCAGGCTATCGAAAAAGACCTGGCCGTAGCGCTGCTTGGTGACCCGGTTATCGAGCAGGACCAGGACGCCGCGATCGGAGCGGCTGCGGATCAGGCGGCCGAAACCTTGTTTCAGGGCGATGGCCGCCTGGGGCACCTGGTAATCGTAGAACGGGTTGCCGCCCTCGTCGCGCAGCTTTCGCACGCGCGCTTCCACGATAGGGTCGCTGGGCACGGCGAACGGCAGGCGGTCGATGATTACGCAACTCAACTGGTCGCCGGGGACGTCTACGCCCTGCCAGAAGGACGCCGTGGCAAACAGGATGCAGTTGGGCGTGGCGCGGAACTCTTCCAGCAGCGCGCTGCGCGGTCCGGTGCCTTGCAGGAGGGTCGGGTAATCGATATCCAGCGAGACGCGGTCGTACATCAGGCGCATTTGCTGATGGCTGGTGAATAGCACGAAGGCGCGTCCGCGGCTGAGCTTCAGCAATTGGGTGACTTCGCTCGCGGCTTCCTTGGGAAAGGCGGGACTGCGCGGTTCGGGCAGGTGCTGCGGCACATATAACAGTGCCTGCTTTTGATACTGGAAGTGGCCGGGCACCACCAGGGTGCGCGTTTGCTGGATTCCGAGGCGTTTCTTGACGAAGTCGAATCCGCCGGCCACGGCTAGCGTGGCCGAGGTGAGCACCACTGTATCCACGGCATCGAAGAGGCGCTCGGCCAGCAGCGGGGCGACATCGATGGGCGTGGCTTGCAGAAAGAAGCCGCGGCCGCGGCGCTCCACCCAGTAGACGTAGGACTGGTCGTCGCTTTCCAGCACGAAGCGCAGCGCCAATCCCAGTTCCACCACGCGGCGCTGCAGGGGCACCACCTCCACGGGCGCGTTCTTGATCAGCTTCAAATGAGAGCCGATCAATTCCAGCGCGGAGTGCAGGTTGCCGTAGATCTCTTCGTTACGTTCCAGAAACGCCGAGCGCCCGGTGAATGCGGCGCGGCCTTCCGGCGCCGGAAGCATGGAAAACAAGTGCGTGCCCAGCTCTTCGAAGCGATCCAGAATGCGATCGAGCTCGGCCGAGCCGAATTGCTTGGCGCGGGCCACGGCGGAGACGTCCCGGCGCAACTCCTGGAAGCGGTAATTGCTCACGGAGACGCCGAAATACTGGCCGGCTACGTCCTCGATTTCGTGGGCTTCGTCGAACACCACCGCATGATATTCGGGCAGAATGCCGCCTTCGGTATCGCCGTCTTCCAGAACCTCCTTCAGGGCCAGGTCGGCGAAGAACAGGTGATGGTTGACGATGACGATATCGCTCGACTGGGCGCGCTGGTGCATCAGGGTGAGGAAGCAGCGCTCGAACTGCTTGCACTTCTGGCCGGTGCAAAGATCGCTGCGGGCGTCCACCTTGGCCCAGGCGGTGGAGGATTCGGGCAGCTTCTTGATCTCGGCGCGGTCGCCGAATTCGGTGGTCTGTTCCCAGGCCTGGATGACCTGGAAGTCGGCGACTTCCTCCAGGCCGGTGAGGACCGCCTCGCGGTCGGCGTCATAGATCTTCTGGCGGCAGGCGTAATTGTTACGGCCCTTCATGTAGCAGACGCGCAGAGGGCGCGCGAAGTGCTGCTGGAGGAAGGGGATGTCCTTAAAGAAGAGCTGTTCCTGCAGGTTTTTGGTGCCGGTGGAGACCACGACGCGCTTGCCGGAGAGGATCGCGGGCACCAGGTAGGCCAGCGTCTTGCCGGTTCCGGTGCCGGCTTCCACGATCAGATGTTTGCGATCCGCGAGGGCGGATTCGACCGCCGCAGCCATGTCCAACTGTCCGGGACGGTATTCGTAATTCGGATGCCACTTGGAAAGCGCGCCGTTGCGGGCGAAGAAGCGGTGCACGCTGGGGACGGCTTTGACATCGGTGGACATGCCAGGGTTAATTCGATTGTAGCGTGGCGACGGTGCGGCCCTTGCATGCGGCCTTCCTTTTCGGCATAATTGACATTCGCCGGTGTTATGATTCGCCTAGAGACAGGAGTTCGGGGTTGAGAGCAGTCTTGATATCCGCGATCACGATGTGCGCCGGGGAGCGATTTCAGAAGAAGGCGCGGAAATTCCTGCAGGGACTCTCCAGAGATGAATTGCAATATATAGCCGAGTTCCTGGGCGCTTGCATTCTGGACTCCGACTGCATTGCGGCGTTCGCGCAGATCGATCGCGCGTCTGCGGACTGCTTCGGCGACAGGGAACACAAGATGATTCTGTTGCGGGAGTATTTGCGGCGGAGCCAACTCACGCATGACTCTCCGGCGCGAGCCGGGCGGAGTTACTGAGGTTCGCCTGTTACATCCCAGGCCGCCACTTGCGGGGCTGGGAGCCCCGCGCAGGCCGGGGGCCTGCCCCACTTATTCCGGCTCGGGCAGCTCCCGGATCCAGATGTTGCGATAGCGCACGGGCTGGCCGTGGTCCTGCAAAAGGAGCGGCAGCTTGGGCGGCCCCGCTTTGTAGGGCGGGCGCTTCATGTAATCCGTGGGGCCGGTGGGCATGGCGTGATCTTGCGCCAACACGCCGTTGAAGAGTAAAGTGACCGTGGCCGGCTGCAGGAGCTTCGAATCGGCCGCGAACCGGGGGCCGTGGAAGACGATATCGTACGTCTGCCACTCGCCAGGGGGACGGGCGGGGTTCACCAGCGGCGGATACTGGCAGTAGATTGCGCCGGCCTGGCCGTCGGCGTAGGTCTTGTTGCGGTTGGATTCGAGCACCTGGATTTCGTACAAGGAGTGCAGATACACGCCGCTGTTGCCCGGCTCCTGATCGGTGCCGTGGGGCGAGCTGGGGGTGGCCCACTCGACGTGCAACTGGCAGTCTCCGAAGGGCTGTTTGGTGACAATGTCGCCGGTGCCGGGGGCGACTTCGAAGTAGCCGTCGCGCAGCTTCCAGGCGATGGGCTTCCCATTGCGCTGTTGCCAGGCGGAAAGATCCCTTCCGTTGAAGAGATGCACGGCGTCGGAAGGCGCGGTGCCGGCATGCTCCTGGGTGCTGGGTTCGCCGGGAGTCAGCATGGCGGGCAAAGGCCGGCTGCGGTCGCCAGTCTTCCACTTGATCACGGGGACGGTAGCGGCTAAGGCGGTCAGGGCCAAGGGCAGCAAATATCGGATTCGCATTTGGCCCGATTTTAGCACCGCGCGGGACAGTTAGCGGCTTAATCTCTCCCGATGGGCCGCAGATGAACGCGGATGAACGCAGATAAAACGAGCCAGACACAAGTTGGTCTGAAGCTGACGATGGTGGACACGGCGGCGGGTTGGAACAGCCGGCAGCCATGAAGTACACGTACGTTACCCCAATATCCCTTTAACAACTTTTTTACATATTCCAAATGGCTATGATGCGATGCTTTGGAATTGCCAGGCCTAAAGGATAGACTTGGCGCAATCGAAAGATAGGCGAACCGATCACGGTCATGATAGGATGAAGAGACTTGAGGTGTTCGCTCGCCCAAGAGGCACCCCAGTCTTCCGCGTCGGCAGATGAAATTCTTCCGCATGGACACAAGACACCCGGCCAAATCGTTAGGGAGGTGATATGCAGCGCCTTTTACGGCGGCTGTCGATGGGATATCTGTTTGCGAGCTGCTTTGCCGGAGGGATCTCCGGACAGACGGCCGCGCCGAAGACGATGACCTGGCAGGAGGCGCGGGATGAATTTGAAACATCGAATCCCACCTTGCGAGCGGCCCGGATCGGCATCGAGGAATCGCGGGACGAAGAGATAACGGCTTTCCTGCGTCCCAACCCGGATTTCACCTTCTCGACGGATGGGACTCAAATCTCGCGATATCAAGGAGTCTGGCAGCCGTTCGCCGGCACGCAATTCTCACCCAACATCAGCTACCTGCACGAACGCCAGCACAAGCGGGAACTGCGTCTGGAAAGCGCGCAAAAGGGCACCGCCATTGTGCAATCGCAATTCGCCGACCAGGAACGGAATCTGGTCTTCACCTTGCGCGGAGCGTTTGTGCAGGCCCTGCAGGCCAAGGCTGTGCGGGACCTGGCGAAGGAGAACCTGGCTTACTACGAGCATGCGCTCTCAATCAGCGAGGAGCGCTATAAAGCGGGCGATATCGCGCGCGTGGATCTGGATCGCCTGGAGCTGCAACTCCCCACGTACCAGTCCGATCTGCAAACCGCCGAAGTGAACCTGCGGACGGCGAAGATCCAACTGCTGCAGTTGCTGAACGACCGGACGCCGATCGAGCAATTCGATGTGCAGGGGCCCTTCGATTTCGGGGAAAGATTCCACCGCCGGAAGAACTGCGGCGGATGGCCATGGAAGAGCGTCCGGATCTGAAAGCCGCCGTGGAGTCGGTCGAGAAAGCGCAAACCGATTACAAGCTGGCGGTGGCCAACGGCTCGACCGATCCGACGTTCAGCATTTGGGTGACGCACAACCCTTCGTTCAACAATCCTTACGACAACAACACGATTGGCGCGAGCGTGAGCATTCCGTTGCGGATCTTCGATAAGAATCAAGGGGAAAAAGCGCGCACGAGAGTAGACATTACGCGCAACGAAAGGCTGCGGGACGCGGCCGAGGCACAGGTTTTCAGCGACGTGGATACGGCGTACGCCACCCTGGTCAGCACAGTGACACTGCTGCGGCCGTATAAAACCAAATTTCTGGCAACCGCGGCCAGAGTACGCGACACGATCGCATTTTCGTACCAGCACGGACAGGCCGCGTTGGTCGACTACTTAGATGCCCAGAGAGATTACCGGGCGGTGCAGGTAAGTTATCTGAACCTGGTGGGCACTTACTTATCCGCCGCGAGTCAGTTGAATCTCGCGGTGGGGCGTGAGGTGATTCAATGAGACGGCGGAAACTGAGTCTTCCAATCGGGTGTGTGGCGCTGGCGTCGGTGGTCTTAGCGCTGGCGGGCTGCAGCGCGCAAGGCAAGCCCGATCCCAAAGCCGAGGCGCCGCCGCCAGCCGACGTGGAGCACGTCCAAGGCGCGGGTCTGTTCAAAGTGGACGACCCCGGAAAATTCCCGCTGGCCACCGCGGGCCGCATCGATGCGGCGCCGGAATTAAACGTCACTGGCGTGGTCAGCCCGGATGTCTCGCGGACGATTCCGGTGATTACGCTGGCATCAGGCCGGGTGATCGAGGTGCTGGCCCGCCTGGGCGATACGGTAACCAAAGGCCAACTCCTGATGAAGGTGCAAAGCGCCGATATCGCCGGGGCGTACTCGGATTACGAGCAGGCTCTGGCCGACGAAACGCTGGCCAAGGCGCAACTGAACCGTTCCCAGATTCTCTTCGAGAAGGGGGCGATCGCGCAGAAGGATCTGGAAGTGGCGCAGGACACCGAGACGAAGGCTCAGGTGACCGTCAAGACCACGCTCGATCACTTGCGGGTGCTGGGCGCCGATCCGGATCACCCATCGGCCATTGTGGAAGTGCGGGCGCCGGTGGCGGGGGTGATCACCGACCAGCAAGTGACCAACGCGGCCGGCGTGCAGGGGTTGGCCTCTCCCAACCCATTCACGATCTCGGATCTCTCGCATATCTGGATTCTCTGCGATGTGTACGAGAACGACCTGGGGCAAGTACACCTGGGCGAGTACGCGGAGGTCAAGCTGAACGCGTATCCGAAGCAGGCTTTCAAGGGGCGCATCGGCAATATCAGCCCGGTTCTAGACCCCAACCTGCGCACGGCCAAGGTCCGGCTGGAGTTGGCGAATCCGGGATTGATGCGGGTCGGCATGTTTGTCACCGCGACATTCCATGGCTTAAAGAAAGAGGCGCACGCCACGGTGCCGGCGGCGGCAGTCCTGCATCTGCATGACCGCGACTGGGTCTACGTGCCGGCGGATGGGGGGCAGTTCCGGCGCATGGAGGTGACCGGCGGAAAGATGCTGCCGGGCAATCTGCAGGAGGTCGTGGGCATCCAGCCGGGCCAACAGGTAGTTTCGAACGCTCTCGTTTTGCAAGCCACCGCGGAACAATAAGTGGAGCCATCATGACGAAAGAGGAAGTCCGCGCACGCATTGAAGAGTTCGGCATCATTCCCGCGATCAGGCTTTCTTCGATCGAAGATGCGCGTTTTGCCGTGGAAGCGGTGTTCCGCGCCGGGTTGCCAATTGTGGAGATCCCTTTGACCGTCCCCGGCGGACTGGAGTTGATTACCGCGCTGCTGCGGGACTTTCCGGACAAGGTGGTGGGCGCCGGAACGGTGCTGGATGCGGACACGGCACGGCGCGCGCTGGACGCAGGGGCGCGATTCCTTACCAGCACCGGCATGGACGCGGCCGTGGTGGGGCTGGCCGTGGAGGAAGGCGTGCTGGTGCTGCCAGGCGCACTGACGCCGACCGAGATCATCGATGCATGGAAGGCGGGCGCCGATTTTGTCAAGGTGTTTCCCTGCGCGCCGCTGGGCGGGGACAGCTACATCCGGGCGCTGAAGACAGCCTTGCCGCAGATTCGCCTGATCGCGGGAGGCGGCGTGCAGCAGCACACGGCCGGCCATTACATTTCCGCGGGAGCCAGCGCCATCGGTGTGGGCAGGGAATTGATCACCCAAGAAGCGATTCGCCTGCGCAAACAGGAATGGATTCTGGAACTGGCGCACCGGTTCATGGGCATTGTGAAGAACGCGCGCACGCATACGCCGTCGGCCAATGTGGTGACGTTCCGATAGAGATAACCGATGATTCGCCGCCTCGTTGATTTCTCACTGAATAACCGGCTGCTGGTGGTGGCGCTCGCTATTCTGTTGTTTGCCTGGGGCGTCATTTCATTCAAGAATCTGCCCATCGAAGCTTATCCGGACGTAGCTAATAACTACGTTCAGATCATCACGCAATGGCCGGGCCGCGCGGCGGAGGAGGTGGAGCAGCAAGTCACGATCCCAATTGAAATTGTGATGAACGGGCTGCCGCACCTGGAGCACCTGCGGTCCACCTCGCTTTTCGGTCTATCGAGCGTGATGCTGGTTTTCGACGACGCCTCGGACAACGACTGGAACCGATCGAAAGCGCTGGAACGGCTATCCGAGGTCACTTTGCCCGAGAACCTGCAGCCGCAGATCGGGACGGACTACAGCCCGGTGGGCCAGATTTACTGGTACTCGCTACGCAGTACGAATCCTGAGTACGACCTGATGGAGTTGAAGGCGCTCGAAGACTGGGTTCTGGAGAAGCAGTTCAAATCGGTTCCAAACGTAGTGGATGTAAGCAGTTTCGGGGGCATTACCAGGGAATACCAGGTGGCGATCGATCCCAACAAGCTGGTGGAGTACGCCCTGAGCATCGGCGATGTGGAGCAGCAACTAACCAACAACAACGTGAATGCCGGAGGCAGTTTCATCCAGCAGGGCCTGCAACAGGTGAACGTACGATCGATCGGACTCTTCGATAACGTACAGGATATCGGGAAGACGGTGCTGAAGACGCAAAACGGAACGCCCATTCACGTCAGGGATATTGCAACGGTGATGCAGGGGCCGAAGATCCGGCTGGGTCGCATCGGCCAGGCGATCCACCGCAAAGATGGCAAGATTGTGGAGGACGATGACGTGGTGGAAGGCATCGTGCTCATGCGGAAAGGGGCCGAATCCGATGCCACGCTGGAGGGCATCCACGCGAAGGTCGACGAACTGAACCATCACATTCTGCCCAAGGGTGTCCAGGTCGTTCCGTTCCTCGATCGAAGCGACCTGGTGCACTTTACCACGCACACGGTTCTGCACAACCTGACCGAGGGCATTATCCTGGTGGCCATTATTCTGTTCATGTTTCTGGGGAACGCGCGCGGCGCCCTGATCGTGGCCATCACGATTCCGTTTTCTCTTTTATTCGCGTCGATCTGTCTGGATCTCAGGCACATTCCGGCCAACCTGCTGTCGCTCGGGGCGCTGGATTTCGGCATGGTGGTGGATGGCGCGGTGGTGATGGTGGAGAATATTGTCCGGCACCTGGGGCACCAGGGTGGCCCACCGCGTCCGGTGGTGGAACGCATTCGCGAGGCGGCCCACGAGGTACAGCGGCCGGTGTTTTACGCCATCGGGATTATCATCACGGCGTATCTGCCGATCTTCACGCTGCAGAGCGTGGAAGGCCGTCTGTTCAAGCCGATGGCGTGGACCGTGGCCTTCGCGCTGGCGGGCGCACTGCTGTTCTCGATGGTTTTGGCGCCGGTGCTGGCCAGCCTGGCGTTCGGCCAGCACACGCGGGAGTGGCGCAATCCGGTGCTGGCCTGGTTGATTGGGCGGTATCGCGTGACGCTGCGCCACGCGGTCCGCGCACGCTGGGTCACGGCAGGCATCGCTGTGATCAGTTTAGCGGTGGCTGGCTGGCTGGCTTCGAGCGGCCTCATCGGTTCCGAGTTTCTGCCGCATTTGGATGAAGGCGCCATCTGGGCGCGCGGCACACTGGCCCCCAGCACGGGCCCGGACGAGGGCAACCGGCTGATGACGCAGGCGCGCATTATCCTGGCCTCTTTTCCGGAGGTGACGCAGGTGGTTTCGCAGGTGGGGCGTCCGGACGATGGCACGGATACCACGGGCTTCTTCAATACCGAATACTTTGTGGATCTGAAGCCCAAGGACCAGTGGCGGACGGTGTTCAGGGAAGACAAAGTCGAATTGATTGCCGCCATGGACCGCGAACTGGAGAAGATTCCTGGCGTGCTCTGGAATTTCTCGCAGCCGATCGCGGACAACATGGAAGAAGCGGTGAGCGGCGTGAAGGGCGAACTCGCCATCAAGATTTACGGCGACGACCTGGCGACGTTGGAGGCGACCGGCGATCAGATCGTCAACGTGATGCGGAACATCAAGGGCATCGAGGATCTGGGCCTGTTCCGGGTGATCGGCCAGCCCAATCTGAACTTCACCGTAGACCGGGACGCGGCCGCGCGCTATGGGCTGAACGTGTCCGACGTGCAGGACGCGATCCAGACGGCGGTGGGGGGCAATGCGGTCAGCCAGGTGTTGCAGGGGGAGCGGCGCTACGATTTGGTGCCGAGATACACGGCGCCCTATCGCGACACCAAGGAGGCTATCGAGAACGTCCGCTTGCTGGCGCCGACGGGCGAGCGAGTTTCACTGGCGCAGCTTTCGAAAGTCGAGGTGAAGGACGGCGCTTCGGAGATCTATCGCGAGGCGAATTCCCGCTATGTGGCGATCAAGTATAGCGTGCGGGGCCGCGACCTGGGCAGCACCGTGCAAGAGGCTATCCGGGATGTGGACAAGCAGGTGAAGCTGCCGGAGGGCTATACCATTAACTGGGCGGGTGAATATGCCAGCCAGCAGCGCTCGCAGAAGCGGCTGATGATCGTGCTGCCTATTACGATCCTGGTGATTTTCATCATCCTGTATACGATGTTCCATTCGTTCAAGTGGGCCACGCTCATGCTGGCGAACATCGCCATGGCGCCATTGGGCGGGCTGCTGGCGCTGCTGATCACGGGTACGCACTTCAGCGTGTCGTCCGGGGTGGGGTTCCTGGCGCTTTTCGGCGTTTGCGTGCAGACCGGCGTGATTATGCTGGAGTACATCAATCAACTGCGCGCGCGCGGTCATTCGGTGATGGACGCCGCTGTGGAGGGCGCCGTGCTGAGGCTGCGGCCGATCATGATGACGACGCTGGTGGCCACGCTCGGATTGCTGCCGGCGGCCATGTCGCGCGCCATTGGTTCCGATTCGCAACGGCCTTTCGCGATCGTGATCGTGGGCGGCCTGATGGTGGCGATGATGATGAATATCTTCCTGCTGCCCACGTTGTACGTGTGGGTGGCGGGCGATCAGGATGTGCTGCCTACGCCCGAGACCGAATTCGAAGAATCGGTATAATCAGATCTTTAGATAGATTTTATCTTTGGGCTGGAGTATAATTGCATCGGGAGGACTTATGCGCCCGTTGGATATCCCGGAGATGCTGATCGCCGTGGGATTGGTCGCCATTTTGGCGTGGGGCCTCTACAATTGGAAGCGCCGCGCGCACACGCCGCGCTAGGGTGACCTTCAAGCCTGCCGGCCTGCGGCCGGTGGACCGGCGAGGACGCCGGTCCGCGGGCAAGATTGCCCGCCCCCCAAAAAAGGGTCCTTGTCACCCTTGGCAACCCAGCCGGTCGAGGAGCGTAGAGTTCTTGAAGTCGCTCAACTCGAACCGCGTTGAGTACCTCTAGAAGAGTCGAGAGAGCGCCAGGCGACCGCAAGAGTGCGGCCGGCAGGCAGAAGTGCCTGCGCCACGGGCCTCATTCCTGCCGTAAGGCTGTAGACGGGTCAATTTTAGCGGCGCGGCGGGCTGGAATCCAGGCTGCGGCGGCGCCGGTCGTAAGCAAGACAAGAACGACCGCACCGAAAGGAGCGGGGTTCCAGGGATTCACGCCGGCTGGAAGCAGGTCGACCAACGACCGAATTGCCAGGAGCGCCAGCGGCAGGGCGATGGCTGCGCCGCAGGCCAGCACCGCGGCTCCATCGCGTAACGCACTCCAGACGATGCGGCGACCAGAGGCGCCCAGCGCGGCGCGAATTCCCAGCTCGCGGGTTCGCCGGGCTACGGCATAGGAAACCGATCCGTACAGCCCGATCAGGGATAACGCCAGACCGAGGGTGCTGAACGAGCCTAGAAATCCCGTGGCTACGCGCATGGGAAACAGCGCCCCGGCGGCGGCTTCTTCCAGCGGCCGGACATCGAGCGCGCCGGTTCGATCCATCGCGCCCAGTGCGCTGCGCAGCGGTTCAATCCATTGCGAGGCGTTTCCGGCGACGCGAACCAGCAGTTGGCCGTTGAAATCCGGCTGGAAAAAGGCCGGCACGCCGGCTTCCCCGAGAGTACGCATCTTGGAGTCCGCCGCGACGCCCACTATCTCCAAAAGCTGTTCCGGTTCCCGGCCCATCACGAGGTGTTGGCCGATCGGGTCGGCCTGTGCGAAAAAGTCGCGAGCCAGGGTGTGGTTGACGATTACCGGAATCGGGCTGCGGAGGCGGTCGGCGATTTCGAAATCGCGGCCGCGAAGGATGGGAATGCCGAGCGTGGCGAAGTAATTTTCGCCAGCGCCCATGACATAGACGTGGCGCAGGGCGGACAACGGCTCGCCCTCCCGGCGCAGCATGGCATCCGGAATCTCGCCCATCAGGGGCAGTATCCCGGCGGAGGTCACATTGAGGACGCCAGGGATGGCCGTCACACGGCGCACCACCTGTTGACGGAAATCCCAATCGCGATCTCCGGTATATCTCCCAGGCGGCGTGTGGATGGCGGCGATTAGCGTGTGAGTGACATCGAAGCCAGGCCCGGCCGCGGTGAGATGCAGGAGGCTTCTGGTAAAGAGGCTGGAAAGCGTGAGAAGCACCATCGACAGCACTACCTGCAGGATCACGAAAGCGTTGCGCATGTTCCAACGGCGCACTGAAAATGCCGATTCGCGCTGCCTGATCGCGAGGCTGAGATCCGCGCCCGTTCCCCGCATGGCAGGAAGCAAGGAGGACAGCAGGAGGGCCGCAAATGCCGTCATGGAGGCATACACAAACAGTCCGGTGTTGTTCTGGAAATGGAATTCGAAAGGAATGCCATAGGCTGAAGGCCAGCGTATATACCTGAGTTTGTCGCGCAGGAAGGCGTCGAGCGCCAGACCGAAGCCGGCGCCACACAGGACCAGCACCAACCCCTCCACCAGAAGCGGCCGCGCGATCTGAAGGCGGCCGGCGCCGAGGGCCTTCCGAATCGCCAATTCACGCCGGCGGCTGATGCCGCGCGCTACCAGGAGCCCCGCCACGTTGGAGCACCCGATGAGCACCAGCATGCCCGCCACGCCAAAGAGCATCACAAAGAACAGGAAAAACAGGCGATCGTCGCCGCGTTTGGCGGCATTGGCGCGCAGCCCGCTCATGGGCCGCAGTCCGACGATTCGGCGGGCGGGGTCCGGGCCGCGGAGCGTCTCGATGGCGGCTGCCAATGCCTGACGGGTTTGCTCCAGAGAGGCGCCGTCAGGCCGGCGCCCGAACAGCCCCCACAGATGGTCATGCGGATCGGCGCTGCCAGGGTCGGAGAGGTAGATTTCGGGAGACACTCCGTGGCCGTAGATGCTGCGATAATCCGGCGGAAGAACGCCGACGAGGGTATAGAGCCGGCCATTCAACTGAATGGGCTGTCCGAGCGCGTTCGCGTCGCCGTGCAACCGCTTGCGCCAGAAGCCGTGGCTTGCGACGGCCAATTCGTGGCCCGCGTCCTGCTGGGAATAGAGCCGGCCAACGGAGGCGCGGATGCCCAGGACGTCGAAAAAGTTCGCGCTGGTGGTCAGTTGCCACGCGATCTCGTTGCGAGGGCCCGAGCGCCAGATCGGATCGTGGAGGCCGCGATAAAATGCGAGGTCTGCAAAGGCGCGCGCGTTTCGCAATTCCCGGTACAGAGTGTAGGACGCATCAATGCCTTCCACGCGCGCCAGGCGATCCGGGCGCGAGGCGCTCAGGTCATCGAGGATCATTTCGCGAACGACGCTGAAGACAGTCACGTTGGCGCCAATGCCTAGGGCCAGAGAGGCAATGGCGACGGCGGCGAGGGTAGGCGCCTTTCGGAGACCGCGTACGGCGTGACGAAATTCGCTTGGCACTGAAACGATCTTACGCCTTCCCGGCCGGGTGCGCGTTTTTCGCCCAACAGGTCGCTGCCGTTGGAATGCAGCCCCATGATCGTTTTGGCGCCTGTGGGGGTATGATGAAGAAGTGAATCTGACGATTGACCTGGACCGCAAGGAAGACGGTCGCTGGATCGCCGAGGCCCTCGAAATTCCGGGGGTGATGTGTAATGGCAAGACGCGCGACGAGGCCACCAGCAACACCGAGCGGCTGGCCATCGAAGTCATTGCCGACCGCATCGCTCACGGAGAACTGCCGTCGTCAGCCCTCTGCGTTTCCTTTAGGATTCCAGATGAGCAATTGGCCCGCCAGTAAAGCGAGGCGGGTGCTGGCTGCGTTGGAGAGGATAGGCCGGTCCCCGGCAGAAAAGCTGAAGTCCCCTTATGCACGGGGGCATTGGCCCCCAATACAGTGGGCGCGCCTTCGTGGAAGTGAAACAGTTCCGCTAATGGATGTGGAGGCCGAGCGGCTATTGCTCTCTAGCGGCGGCCGCCTTCGTCGTTCCCGCCAGCCATGGCCTGCGATTGAGCGTGCAGAATCTCGCGGCCTCGATCCGAATACAGGCGCTCGCGGAATTCCTGGTCAAAACGATCTAGGTTATAGTCGCCGCATTCCTGGTGTTCCCAGCGCTCCGTGCGGACGGCACGTTTCAGAATCAGTTTAGCGTCGGAAGACATGATGTGTATACCCCCTTCAGCTTAACGCAAACAAAAGTTCCAGAAGCAATTATTTAGCTTCCGATCATTCGTTACAACCCGGTGGATACAGCCGCTGATTTTCTCGCGAAGCAACCACATCCCGCCCTTCTCTTCCAGAGTGAAGTCCATATCTGACAATAGGATGCGGCGAAGCAGAGCAGCACAATCGGGGATGGTACGGACGACGAGAACTCCATTCGCGACGCCGGTGGCGAGGTTGACCTGCAACGCCAACGGGTGGGAATCCTTCAAAGTCCCAGACCGTTTGTCGTAAACGACCTTCTCGGATCGCGCTACGATTCGGCAAAAGTCGAAGAACTCATCGCCCAAGCTATCCCTTAGCCGCGCGGCAGCGCTGCCGTCGGGGATCGACAGCCAGATCCGCTTCGAGCAGTACTCGGCCAGATCATCCTGGACGCGACTAACCAGCCCATATTCCCGATCCGTCAACCGCTCAGCGAGTTGGTCGTCGGCGTAAAGGACGAAACGCATGCGTTCTAGCACGGTCACGGGATCCTCAGCGAAAAGTTGGCGTGCACGCCGGTCCACGTTAATGTCGGGAACGTACGCTATTACGGGTTTACCTTGAGCCAGCGTCGAAGCCAACTCTGAGTCCTTGCCGAGCGTGTCTGTGTCCTGGACGGAGTAGACCGTACAGCAAGCGCGTTTCAACATGAGGGCCTCAACCAGACCCTTGTTGATTCGGTTGTCCGTGTATGCTTGAGTCGGATCAAAGTAACGCACGTCCAGATCGCGAAACTCCTCCGACGCCATCAGTTGCTCGATGAAATCGTAAAGGTCCACGTATTCCCACGCCTTCCGCATGGAAGTGGCGAAGTAGACGTCCATGTGGTCCCAAGTGAGATATACGTCCTGGTTCTTAGCGGCTCGAGCTCGGACCTGCTGGACCTCCGTTTTCCGGCGGCTCAAGAGGTCGAACGCTCCCTCTAGGAACTCCCGAAATGCGCGGAGATTCGCTTCTGCTGCAAGTCCGCGATAATTTCGTACGATCTCCAGTAGCGGTGCACCATCGTCTGGATTCGCCATCTCGTGCACGACATCAACGTAGCGATCCCAGTCCGCGGCCGGTTCAACCGCCCTTACGGCTGTCAAGAGGAACTCGCAGCTGCGGAGGTCTTCCGGGACGTTGCGCATCGAAAGATACCCGACGAACGGCGTAAGATCACGGTCAATGCGGTCGACTTCGAGTAGCTTGCGCCGGCGGTTCTGGAGCGTCTCTAACTCCGCTATCGGGTCCTTGCATATGGAGGCTACCTTTTCCGAGAACTCATTTGCATCCTTGATCCGTGAGAGCGTCCGGTAGGCAAACACAAAGTTCCCGTATAACCGGAGTGCCGCTTGTTGAAAGCCGGCGACGGTCTGGTATGCGGCCTACAGTGCAATCCGGACCAAGAAAATGATCGAAGAGCGGTCGCTCGACGCGATCTTTGTGGACGAGCAGCAGTAACTCGTTCAGACAAGAGCGGTCCAGGATCGTGGTGTCATCATGAAGGATGGTGGCCAAGCTCTCGTGATCGATCTGGTCGTGACCCTTCACTTCGGACCCAGTAAAGAGTTGGACCTGTCGGATGAATTCCTCTGATTTCAACGTTTCCGCCTGTGACGCGACGTGAACTGATATTCTATGTGGATTGCGCTGAGAAAGTGAACTCCCTTCGGCCGGTCCGATTGAGAAGGACCATGTGGAGTAGCCTGCCTCCGCCGCGCGGCGTCAGGACCGAGAGACGCGCCTGCGCCTGGAGGTCCGCCTTCCCCATGGGTGCGTAGTCGGCCGCTCAAGTGCCCGGCGAAAGCTGCGCCAACGCCTCGCCCGCCGCAAGTCGGGCAGCATCCCGATTTTACGCCTCGGGCCGGCTGCGCCGCTTCCGCAGTTCATCGACCGCGACTGCCAGGATGATGACTGCGCCGATGATCGCTTGTTGCAGGTACGGCGAGATACCCAGGAGGTCGCTGCCGTTGGAAAGCAGACCCATGATCAGCGCGCCCATGAGCGTGCCGATCACGCTGCCCTCGCCGCCACGCAGGCTGCCGCCGCCGATCACCACCGCGGCGATGGCCTGGAGTTCATAGCCGTTGCCGGCTGAGGGCTGCCCGGTCATCAGGCGCGACGCTTCGACCATGCCTGCCAGGCCAGTGAGCAGGCCGCCCAGGGCGTAGATCACGGTGGTGGTAAAAGCCACCGGCACTCCCGCGAAGATTGCCGCGTCGGGATTGCTGCCGATGGCGAAGGCGTGGCGGCCGAGGCGGGTATGCTCCAGAATCACGTGCGTCGCGAGCGCGCAGACAACGACCACCCACAGGACGAACGGCACTCCCAACAGATTGCCTTCGCCCAGAAACGCAAAGCTCTGCGGAACGCGATGGACGGGCAATCCGTTGGTGATGATCAGGGTCAAGCCGCGGATTATGCCCAACGTGCCCAGCGTCACGATAAAGGGCGCGATGCGGAGGCGCGTGGTCAGGAGCCCATTCACCGATCCCCAGAACAACCCGGTGGCCAGGCCCACGAGGATGCCGGCAGGCACTGGCACGCCGTGCTCCATCGCCATGGCGCCCAGCACGCCGCACATGGCCAGCATGGCGCCCACGGAAAGATCGATGCCGCCGGCGATGATGATCAGGGTCATGCCGAGCGACATGATATTGATCACTGCCGTCTGCCGAACCACGCTGGAGAGGTTCGTCTCGGTGAGGAAGTGCGGCGATGCGATGGCTAGGGCGACGAACAAAACCACCAGACTCAAGAACGGCAGCAGGCGCTGCATCATGCCGCGGACTCCTGGTCGAGCGCGGCGAGGCGCATGATTTCCTCCTGCGTGGTGTGGCCCGGCAATTCGCCGGTGATGCGTCCCTGGCGCATGACCAGGATGCGATCGGCTACGTGCAGCAGTTCCTGCATCTCCGAACTGACCATCAGAATGGCGGCACCGGAACGGGCGAGTTCGTCCATCAGCTCGAAGACCTCGGCCTTCGCGCCCACGTCGATGCCACGGGTGGGCTCGTCGAACAGAAAGACGCGCGCGCGGCGGAACAGCCACTTGGCGATGGCCACTTTTTGCTGATTGCCGCCGCTGAGGCGGCCCGCCGCCTGCCGGCCAGACGAAGCGCGGATGCGCAGGCGCGCGATGTATTCAGCCGAGACGCGGCCCTCGGCGCGCCCGTCGATCAGGCCAAGGCGGCTGATCTCCCGCAGGTTGGCCATGGTGATGTTGCAGGCGATGGGAAGCCGTAGTGCGAGGCCTGTTTTCTGCCGGTCTTCGGTGACCAGCGCGATTCCCGCCGCCACCGCTTCGCGCGGCGAGCGGATGCGGGCGGGGTGGCCATCCACGAGGATCGCGCCGGCATCGATGGGGTCCACTCCGAAAATGGCGAGGCAGGTTTCGGTTCTTCCCGCGCCGATCAAGCCGGCCAGGCCCACGATCTCGCCCGCGCGCAGGGAGAAAGTAACATCTTGAAATGCGCCGCCGCGCGTGAGGCCTTCGACACGGAGCCGTTCCGCTCCCGGAGCGAGCGGCTGCCGCCGGCTGGCGGCCACCACTTCGCGGCCCACCATGTGCTGGATGATGCGGTCCGTCGATACCTCCGCCAGCGGCCCGGTGTGAACCGTGGCGCCGTCGCGCAGGATGGTGACCCGGTCGCCGATGGCGCGCAGTTCCTCGAGGCGGTGGGTGATGTAGATCACGCCCATGCCGCGCGCGCGGAGGGTGCGCACGATGCGGAAGACTTCTTCGGTCTCCGCGCCGGAGAGCGACGAGGTGGGCTCGTCGAAAATCAGCAAACTGGAACCGTGCTGGATAGCGCGGCAGATACCCACCAATTGCTTACCCGCGGGGCTGAGCCGTTCCACGCGCCAATCCGCGTGCAGCGGGAATTCGTGCTCGGCGATGAGGCGGGCGGCTTGCTGGGCCATGCGCCGCCGGTTCACCCAACCGAACGGCAGCGGTTGCTCACGCCCCAGGAAGATGTTTTCAGCGACCGAAAGATGGGGCGCCAGTAGGGATTCCTGGTGCACCATGGAGATGCCGGCGGCGGCGGCTTCCGCGGGTGTGCGGAACGCGGCGGGGTGGCCTTGCCACAGCATACGCCCGGCGTCGCAACGCTCCATGCCGGCCACGATCTTCATCAGCGTGGATTTTCCCGCGCCGTTCTCGCCCAGCAGCAGGTGCACTTCGCTGGGCCCCACGGCGAGGTTGCCATCGCGCAAGGCCGTCACGCCGCCGAAACTTTTGTAGATGGAACTCAGATCGAGTAGCACTGGAAGGCACAGTGTATCGTACGCGCGGCGCGGCATGGACAGGCCGGGAGGCCTGTCCCACCTGGCGCTATGATGTGGCTTCATGAAGCTCTTCCTCCTCCTTACCTCGGCGGCTACGGGCCTGTTGGCGCAGACGGCTCCGGCACCTCTGCCGCGCATCGTTCAAAAAGAAGGCCGCTATGCCTTGTTCGTGGACGGCGCACCGTACCTGATCCTGGGCGCACAGGTCAACAACTCCAGCGCGTGGCCGGCGATGCTGCCGAAGGTCTGGCCCGCCATCGAGTACATGGGAGCCAACACGGTGGAGATCCCGGTTTATTGGGAGCAGTTCGAGCCGGAGCCGGGCCGGTTCGACTATTCGACTGTAGACACGCTTCTGAGCCAGGCGCGCGAGCATCATGTGCGGCTGGTGCTGCTGTGGTTCGGCACCTGGAAGAATGGCAGCTCGCACTACATGCCGCTGTGGATGAAACGCGATCCCGAGCGCTACCCGCGCATGATTGGCGCGAACGGCCACGCGGTGGATTCGCCATCGCCGCACGCGCCGGCCACGCTGGCCGCCGATAAACATGCGTTCGCCGCGTTGATGCGGCATCTGAAGGAAGCCGATGCGCGACGCACGGTCATTATGGTCCAAGTTGAAAATGAGCCGGGCACGTGGGGCAGCGTGCGGGACCATTCTCCCGCCGCGCAGAAGGCTTTCGAAGGTCCGGTGCCGGGGGAACTGCTGGCGGCGCTCGACAAACATCCGAGTAGTCCGGCGGCGAACTGGTCGGAGGTCTTCGGCGGGGATGCCGACGAGTTCTTTCACGCCTGGTCGGTAGCGCGATTCGTCGGACAAGTGGCGGCCGCGGGGAAGGCGGAGTATGCGCTGCCGCTCTACGCCAACGCCGCGCTACGCGACCCATTGACGCCCGGCAAGGCCGGCAGCTATGAAAGCGGCGGCCCTACCGATAACGTGATTCCGATCTGGAAAGCCGCGGCCCCCGCGCTCGATGTGCTGGCGCCCGACATTTACCAGAACGACCCGGCCCGTTATCTGAAGGTGCTGGAACTTTATGGCCGGCGCGACAACGCGCTGTTCGTGCCGGAAACCGGCAACTTCCCGGCGGGCGCGCGCTTCTTCTTCTCCGCCCTGGGCCATGGGGCGATCGGCTATGCGCCCTTCGGCATCGACTACACCGGTTTTTCGAACGCGCCGCTGGGTGCGACGCGATTGAACGAAGAGTCGCTCGCGCCGTTCGCGCTGAACTACAAGCTGATCGGCCCGATGATGCGCGAGATCGCCCGGCTGAATTTCGAAGGCAAGCTGCAGACCGCGGTGGAAGAGAAGGACGAACATTCGCAAACGTTGGAGTTCGGACCCTGGAAGGCGGTGGTTTCCTATGGCGTGCCGCAGTTCGGCTTCGGCAATAACCCGAAAGGCAATCCGGAACCGGTGGGCCGCGCGCTGGTCGCGCAACTCGCGGACAACCAATTTCTGGTGGCGGGATTTTTTTGCCGCGTCGATTTCCAGGTGAGCGACGCGGCTTCGGGCAAGCAACGCGAGTACCTGCGCGTGGAAGAAGGCAAGTCCATCCGGGTCTGGAATGGCGACCAGACGGACTGGGGTTTGAACTTCAGTTCCGCGCCGCAAGCGTTGCGCGTAACGCTGGGCACTTATTAGCTCTTGCGGAGCACTTCGGGATTCACGACGTTGATCGGCTGGCCGGCGCAATAGGCGTTGATCTGGTCGAAGATGTCGGCGAACTGAAGCTCGTATTCTTCGCGCGTGACGTATCCGATGTGCGGCGTACAGACAACATTTTCCATTGCCAGCAGCGGATGGGCCGCGCACAGGACCGGCTCTTCTTCGAAGACATCGACGGCGGCCATACCGGGGCGTCCCGCGCGCAAGGCGGCGACTAATGAGCCAGGTTCGATGAGGCCCGCACGGCTGGTGTTTACGATGAGCGACGTGGGCTGCATCCGCGCGAGATCCGCGGCGGTCACGATGCCACGGGTGGCATCCACCAGGCGCATGTGCAGCGAGACGATGTCGCACTCCTCGAAAAACGCCTGCTTGCTGCGCGCCGCAGTGTAGCCATCCGCTTCCGCCTTGGCGAGAGAGGACTGCCGCGCCCATACCAGCACCCGCATGCCGAATGCTTTTCCCCAACTCGCGACCACGCTTCCGATGCGGCCATAGCCGTAGATACCCAGCGTCTTCTCGCGCAGGCTGTGGCCGACACCGATCTGCCACTTGCCCGCCTTGAGCGCCGCCACCTGTTGCGGGATCTGGCGCATCGCGGCGAGAATCAGCCCCCAGGTCAGCTCCGCCGTGGCATAAGACAGTGTGCCCGGGTGCAGGCTGGAACATACCATCACGCCCAGACGGGTGCAGGCGGGTATATCGATGTGCGGGTATACGCTGCGCTGGCTGATGAGCTGTAGCTTGGGCAGTTGCTCGAGCAGTGGGGCGCCAATCCGGGTGCGTTCGCGGATCAGGACCAGCGCTTCGGTATCCTGCAGACGCTCGGCGAGCGCGTCGAGGCCCTGCACGTGGTCGTTCCAGATTGTAACGTCGTGGCCACCCAGCTTTTGGAAACAGGCGAGGGTGCGCAGAGTATCGTGATAATCATCCAGGATCGTGACTTTCATCGCTTGCACTGCTCCAACAGGGCAAGACCCGATGACGTAATCCCGACGGTCACTCCGTTGCTGATGACCAGGCCCCGGTCGTTCGCATCCTCCCAAACCGGAAGCCTGGGGCATGAGGTGCGCCATGCATTCATCACATCGTCGTAGCTGCGCTCGCCCTTTGCGAGCCACTCCAGAAGATCGAGAATCAACGCTTCCACTACGGGGTCGGCCATGCGGATCAATTCGCTCCCACCGGTAGGTTGACTCCAGCGGCGCTCTGGAAACCGGCGACGGATAAGATCACCGGCTGGTTGCCTGCCGCCAAAGTGGGAACCTGCACATTGATCTGATACAAGCCGGGAGCGATCAGGCCGGCCCATTGGACCTGCGCCGGTATGCCGCCAATCGTCGCGCTAACTGGCGCCGCCAGAATCGCGGGAGGAAACACCGCCTGTGACGCGGGTATCTGCGGCGACGTAGGTCCGAAGCCCGTACCGTATAACTCGACGACTTCGCCGACAGCGGCCGGTTGCAGGGAGCCGGCCGGCCCAATCAGTGAGCCATCGGCGTGCTCGGCGGCAGCGTAGGTCACGCTACCTTGCGCCCAGGTAAACAGTTCCGGCGCGAGCCTTTGAAACATGACCGTACCTGGATAGCTCTGTCCCTGCGGTGTTGTGACTTGCACAGATACCGATCCGATGGTCGCGTCAGCCGGCATGAGGGCGTTGATCTGGCTCGGACCCACATATGAGACATAGGCTGGCTGTCCATCGATGGCCACCGACACACCGCCGAGCGAGGTGGGCAACTGGCCATTCACGAAATCGGCCGCTGTCCAGATCTGCGAGCTGGTACTGAAACCCGTGCCGAAGATGGAGACCCATTCGCCGGACGCGATGGCAGCGCCGAAACTGGCGGCGTCCGTCGCCGCATTCACGCGCGACGCGGGCGCGGCGACAGGTTGCGCGCGCTGCAGCAGGATTCCGTCCATGGGCGCGAGAGTGACCGAGGGCACTGCCGAGCCATCGTTGTAGAGCGCAGCGGAATAGACATAGACCGCGTCGGCGATGAGCGGGCCGGAACCGCCGTTGCTGACGCGCAGAGCCGGCGCGCTGGCGGCCGTGAGGTACATTGCAGGCACGGTCAGGTGCCACTGGTCGCCGGCGCTGGCGCTCGACTGATCGAGCGTGGTTGAATAGACGACTACGCCGTTGGCCAGCACCTCATAGAGGGCGCTCTTGGTCCAAGTAGAAGCGAGCGGAGCGGCGGGCAGCCAGACTTCCAGGGTATAAGTGCCGTCCTGAGTTATCCCGAGATTCCACAGCGCGCTGCCGGGGCCGGAGTCCAGCTCGTTGCAAGTAGTTCCCCAGGCATGGTAGTAAGGGCCGTTGACTGTCTCGCCGCTGGCAGTTCCGCCGCCGGAGTTGTAAGTGACACTGTACCAGGCGCCGGTGGACGTGAAGCTCGCGCTTGAATCATCCACGATGTACTGATAGAGCGGCGCCTGCATACCAGTGAACCGGTGGAAGCCGGCGCCCGGCGCAATCGTTTGCGGCGAGTCCGATCCGTTGAGGAGCACTGTGCCCAAAGTGTAATCGCGGCGATAGACACCCGGCGGGACTGCGTTCAGTTGCACGCCGTCGATCCAGATGTTGGCCACGGTGAGGCCGAGATTGAACAGGACACTGCCGTCATTCGCGGTGATGGGCGCCTGGAATGTGAGCGTGTAAAGTTGCCAGGTCGGGGCGAGATTCACCTGCGTATAGAGGCCATAGCCGGGGTAATTGGGCGCGCCGCCTTGGGTGTTGACTGTAATAGCGACCGGTACGTTGGCACGTGCCCAGAACTGAAGTTGATAGTTAGTCCCGGCGGTGAAGGAGAAGTTACCTTGCGAGAGATTAACGTTCCAGTTGGCGCTATCCGGAGAAGTGACACTGACGAGCACGGAGTTGTTGCCTATGGCCGCCACGGTAGAGTCAATGGCGGCGGTCGCGGCTGCCTGACCATCCTGCTCGACGAACAGATACCAGCCGGTGAGGCCCTGTTCGAAACCGCCGTTCGAAATGAGATTGGGACCGCTGGCGGAGGTCAGTTGGGTGGAAGGCCCGGTGGGGACGCCGAGCGGGAAGTCGTATTCGTCGTACCACCAGTTCACGGCTCCGCCGGTGTCGCCGAGGTCGAATGTGGAGAAGCCGTCGTTCATCAGGGCCACGGCCAGTCCGAAGCGCATGTTGGGATACCAGGCCTGCGCAAATGCCAGCGTGGAGGGCAACATGGTCTGCTGGGGATTGAATCCGTAGCCGTAGGAGATCTGATTCGGGGGCGAGGACTGCACCATGGCGATGGCCGGTTGACGGCCGGCGCTGAACCAATCGTTGTAAGTGTCCCAAAGCGAGCTGAAGGGCAGCACGCCTTCGCGCACATTCACGGCGTCGAACACCAGGCTATCGCCATTGAAAACGGCCAGTTCGCCGGGATCGGGCGGAATCTGGCCGAGGTGTCCGGACATATAGGCGTTCGGCGCTAGCTGGCGGAAGGTCTGGAATTCGAGCTCGACTCCCGCGTGCCAGGCTGCATCCAGGGTGGCGGGGTCGTCCGGGATGCCGTTGTTTTGGGAACTGATCTCGACGGGATTTCCGAAAACGTCGGTGGTGTACCAGGAGATCGAGAGGTACACGTTATCCCAAAAGATGCCATCGTAGGCCAGACTATTGGTGACCAGATATTGATAGCCCTCGTTGGCAAGAAATGTCGCGACCTCGGGTTTGGTCAGGTTTAACAGGTAGCTGCCCGGCGTGGGCCAGTTCTGAATCTTGTTGCCGTTTACATCGTACAAATAATAGTCGTCGGGCAGAACTTGCGTGGGGTCGGTTTGGGACGTGGCGTTGAAGCTCGGCATGATGATGACGGTGGGTTCCGCGTTGCGGATGGTGGCGGTATCGGCGGCATCGATGAACGGCCCGAGGAATAATTGGATCTTCTCCGCCTGGGTTGGTACGGTGTCCCACACATAGCCTCCGGACCAGATGCTGCCGATCCGGGGGAAGTTTCCGTTGCGCGCGGGCGCATCGCGATACTGGAGATAGGCTGTAACAGTGGGATCCGCGGCGCATTGGATATAGACGATGTTGACGACGCGCGTGTCTGTGGAGAGACCCGTGATCAGCCCCTGGTGAGATGCTGTGGGCTGGTCTTCGAAAGGCGACATGGAGCTTAATGGCGTGCCGAATGCTAACGACCAACCGCAGGTGGTCGCCTGGCTGGTATTGAAGGAGACGGCGACGTTATTGGTTCCCGGCGGCAGCAGATTGCTGGGCGGCGCGAGGTTCGTGATGGCGAAGCCGCTGGATGCGGCAGCCGCTATGGCCGGCAGCAATAGCGGAAGAAGGCCGGACCGGATCAAGCCCATCAATCAATAGTTTATTACGGAAGGCTGGGCAGCCGGCCGCCTTAAAGGCGGGTGCGGCCAAGATTGGCCGCCCTCCCTCAGAACCGCGCTGATATGATGGGTGCATCCGGTGGACCAGGCGTGGAACGAGAGCAGATCCTTCGCAAGCTCCGTGAAAGGATCGTGAGCTTCGCGGCATCTCATGTGCAGGGGGATATTGCCGAAGACCTGGCGCAAGAGGTGTTGATCCTCCTGCACGAGAAATACCATCACGTGGAACGGATGGAGGAACTCGTTCCGCTGGCTCTGCAAATCGCGAGGTTCAAGATGATGAGCCTGCGCCGCAAGTCGCAACGTCACGGGGAGTACACGCAGGTTTCCGTTACCGACATCCAGTTGCCCGATCCGGAAGCCAACCCGGCAGAGCTGGTAGAGCGCAAGCTGATGCTGGAACGCCTCACGCAGGCCGTGGCCCAGTTGGGCGATCGCTGCCGCGAATTGCTGCGCCTGAAATTGCAGGGCAAGAGCTTCGGCGAGATTCAAAAGCGCATGGGCGCCCAGTCGATCAACACCGTCTACACCTGGGACCATCGGTGCCGCCAGCAACTGCTCGAGCTGATGGGCGGAGACTGGGAGGCGGATAAGAGATGAGCCCCGAGGAAATCCAAAAGCTGCTCGGCGGGTACGCCACCGATACTCTCAATGAAGAGGAGCGGAGCGCGCTGTTCGAAGCCGCGCTCGAAGACCAGGAATTGTTCGATGCGCTGGCGAAGGAGCAGGCATTACGCGATGTGCTGCAGGATCCATCCGCGCGAGAGCAGTTGATTGAGGCGCTGGGTCCGGCGGGCGAGCCGATCGCAGGGCGGGCGTGGCACTGGCTGGGCCGGCCGACTCGGTTGGCCATGGCGTTGGGGGTGGTGGCGCTGCTGTTGGTCGGCGGACTCGCGCTGTGGCGGGCCAAGCTTCCGGCGCGCCGCGAAGCTTTGGTGGCGGATGCGATCGTCCCGCAACCCGCGCAAATCGCACCGCCTGCGGCGGCCCCTGAGCGCTCCGATCAGTCCCGCATCATCTTACAGCGGAAGCTGTTCCGCCTGCCGGCCGCGCGTACGACGGGGCCGCCTGCGCCATTGCCCGCTCCGCCCGCATTGCCCGCGCAGTCGGCACTGACCGCGCAAGCCCCACTGCCCGCGACTCGGCCAGCCATGGCCGTCGGCGCACTGGCGGGCGCTGCGGGAGATGCACGTCAAATGAATCAACCGATGCAGCCGCCGATTATGGGCTTCACTTCGCGGAACGGCGCACCTAGGGCCGCGCTGAAGAAGGCCAAGGCAACGCCTCTCGGGTACACGCTGCTGCTGAAGGGCGCCGATGGGGCATACTTGCCCGTGCCATTGGGCACTGTGTTTCACGCCGGAGATTCGGTGCGGTTGCAGGTCGAGCCCCAAGCGGCCGGATACATCTATTTGTACCGGCGCAATGCGGGCGGCGGATGGGACCTGATTGCCAGCCAGAGTGTCGAGAAGGGCCAGGGCTACGTGCTGCCGACAACTGGAGGGCTGCAGTCGGACGTGCCGGCTCAGGTGGAGTTTCTGTTGGTGCTGTCGCCGGTGGAACAGGAGTCGGTGAAGATTATGATTGAATTCCGCTGAGGGGCGGGAGTGGGAGTCCCGCGCAGGCCGCGGGCCTGCCCCACAGAATACAATCAAGCTATGACCGATGCGGCGCTGCTCGACCACATCACGCGCCTGCCGCACTCCAAAGCCAATTTCAAGCAGCTGGTGCGCGAGCTGGGCGGCAAAGGCGCGAGTCGCTCGGAGTTGGACCTTTCGCTGGCGCGTCTGCTGGCTCGCGGCGATCTGGTGGAACCGCGGGCGGGCCACTATGTAGTTACCGCGCGGAGCCGCGAATACGCCATCGGCCGCATGAACGTACACCGCGACGGCTACGGTTTCCTGATCGCCGAGCGGCCTGTGGAGGGCATACAGGGGGACGTTTACATCCCTTCGGATTCGGCACGCAAGGCGATGCACGGCGACCGCGTGCTGGTGCGCATCGCGCGCATCGAAGCCGATGGGCGCGCCGATGGCGAGATCGTGAAAGTGTTGAAACGCGCGCATCCTACCGTCGTCGGCGAATTCCGCGTGGGCCGGCACGGCAACTACGTCGTGCCGCAGGACGGGCGCATTCAACAATGGATCGATATTCCGGAAGGCATGGAGATTCCGGCCGGCGTGCGGCAGATCGACCGCATCGGCGCGGCGCCGATTCAGGTTTCGGAGCCCGGCGATCTCGACGGTCTGATCGTCGACGTGGAATTGTTCGAGTTCCCCGAGGAAGGCGGGCACGCCGCGGGACGGGTGGTCGAGATTCTGGGGCATCCGGACGACTTTGGCATCGATGTCGAGATCGTCATACGCAAGCATCACCTGCCTCACCAGTTTCCGCCCGAAGTGGTGGAGCAGGCCGAGCGGGTTCCGGATGCCATTGCCGACAGGGAACTGGAAGGGCGACAGGATTTCCGCGCTTTCGATATTGTCACCATCGACGGCGAAACCGCGCGCGATTTCGACGATGCGGTGTGGGTAGACGGGCTGCCCAACGGCAACTACGCGCTTCACGTGCACATCGCCGACGTGAGCCATTACGTGCGTCCCGGCTCGCCCATCGATGCGGAGGCTCGACTGCGCGGCACCAGCGTCTACTTTCCGGACCGGGCCGTGCCCATGCTGCCCTTCGAGCTTTCGACCAACATCTGCTCGCTCAAGCCGCAGGTGGACCGACTGGTGCTTTCGGCGCTGATGGAGTTCGATCACCAGGGCGACCTCGTTGGCCAGCAATTCACGCGCGGCGTTATTCGCAGCGCGGAGCGGATGACTTACACCAACGTGCACCTGCTGCTGGAAGGCGACGCCGAACTGCGCGCGCGCTACGCGCCGCTGATCGGGCGCTTCGAGCTGATGCGCGAACTGGCGCTCATTCTGAACCGCAAGCGGGTGCGGCGCGGCTCCATCGATTTCGATTTGCCCGAGCCGCTGATCGAGTTCGACGAGTTCGGCGAAATGACCGGCGTGATTCGCGCGCCGCGCAACATCGCCCACCGACTGATCGAAGAATTCATGCTGGCGGCCAACGAAGCCGTGGCCGCGCACTTGGGAGCCACGCTGGAGGCGTCCATTTACCGCATCCACGAATTGCCGGATCCGAAGCGCGTGATGGAGTTCGAAGAAGTGGCGGCGCACTTTGGCTATTCGCTGGGCGTGGGCGCGATTCCGGTGAAGAAATTCAGCTACGCGGACCATCGGCGGGACGGGCGCAAGGTACGCAAAGACGTGGTGGTGGCGGAGAGGTCTTCGAGTATTTCGTCGCGGAACTATCAGAGGCTGGTGGCCAAAATCGAGGGCAAGCCGGAGGAACGCATACTGAGCTACCTGATGCTGCGATCGCTGAAGCAGGCGCGCTACAGCACCGATAATGCCGGCCATTTCGCGCTGGCGGCGGATTCCTACACGCATTTCACTTCTCCCATACGGCGCTATCCCGACCTGATCGTGCATCGCCTGCTGAAGGCCAGCCTGCAACAAAGGGCCGGGCTGCCGGAGCCGGAGCTGCGCGCCATCGCCGAGGAATGCTCGCAATCGGAGCGGCGGGCCGCGGACTCCGAGCGCGAGTTGGTGGAGTGGAAGAAAGTCAAATTCATGGAATCGCGGCTGGGCGACGAGTTCGGCGCGCTGGCGATCAGCGCCACCAAGTACGGCCTTTTTGTCGAGCTGGAGGAGATGTTCATCGAGGGACTGGTGCCGATGGACACGCTGCCTGGCGACCGCTACACCTATCGCGAAAATGTGCGCAAGATCGTGGGCCAGCGCACCCGGCGCGAGTTTTCGATCGGCGACAAGGTGCGCGTGTCGCTCGATCGGGTGGATGCCGCGGAGCGCAAGCTGCAGTTCTCGATCGTGGAGCCGGAGCCCAAGCGGCGGGCCAAGAAGCCGCGAGCGCGCACATGACGCCCGATCTGGTGCTGATTCCGGGCGGCGAGTTCCTGATGGGCCAGGCGGATGGGCGGGATGAGGAGCGGCCGGTGCATCGCGTGTCGGTGGCGCCATTTCGCCTGGGCCGCTGCCAGGTGACCAACGCGGAGTACGACGAGTTCCGGCATGCGACCGGCCGCAGCATGCCGCCGTTCCGCATGCAGGCGGAGTTCGCCGATCCGGCGCAGCCGGTGGTGGGCGTGAGCTGGTTCGATGCGGCGGCGTATTGCGAATGGCTGTCAGGGTTCCGGCTGCCTACCGAGGCGGAGTGGGAATTCGCGGCGCGCGGCGGGTTGGAGCAGCACGTTTACCCTTGGGGCAATGCGCCGGTCTACGAACGGCCCGGATATCAGGCGCGCTGGACGCACGCTCCCGAGCCGGTGGGCACCGCGGCGCCGAATGGGTACGGGCTTTACGACGTGTGCGAGAACGTGCACGAATGGTGCTCCGACTGGTACGACCCGGCATACTATGCAGTCTCGCCGGCAGACAATCCGCAGGGGCCGGCTACGGGCACGCGACGCGCTTCGCGCGGAGGGGCGTGGCGGCACCAGATCAAGATTGCGCGGTGCGCGGCGCGCAGCAGCATTCCGCCCGAATTCTGCTATGCGGATTATGGCTTCCGAGTGGCTTGCGGCGGGAATCCGCGCAGGTAGTTGCGAATCTTCGAAAATATATTTCGATAATAGTGGAAATGACTCGACGCGGCCAGATGCCGTCGGCAGACCTGGTGTTACTGGGCCACAAACTACTGGGGGGACCGAAGGGAGCACCCGTTGCTGTTCTCGACCCTTGTGTTGGCGTGCCCGCCAAGCGCCGGCAGGGGTGCCGTCGCGGCAGACTAAGAGTCTGCGCCACGAGTTCCGGTAATCCGCGCGAGCCAGGCATCGGCAATCGGCCGGGCTTTCGACGGGAAACGGTGCCCCCCGTCGAGCATGTGGAACTCGACGTCGGCGGCGCGCAGGCGCAGACGATCCGTGTATCGCTCGGTGATTTCAGGCTTGTAAAATTCGTCTTCGCGGCGGGCGATATGCAGCACGGACGCCGTCACCGGCAGATACGGACCCTCTTCCCAGTTGCGCGGAATGCCGCCACAGATTCCGATCACGCCGCGGATTTCGGCGGGGTGCGTGGCGGCGAACCGGTAATTCATTCCTACCGGTTGCGAGAAGCCGGCCAGGATGCGGCGGGAGGCGGGAATGCCGTACTCGCGTCCGGCTTCGTTCAGCACATGGCGCACCATGTCGTGATGCAGGCGCACGGAGGAATCCGGATTTTTGTGCGTGGCCCATCCGTAGCCCACCTCGTTCGATCCCATGCCGAGGTAGAACTGGTTGGGTCCCTGGACGGCCGCGATCACGTGCCGCGGGCCCATCATAGCCGCAGTCAGGCGCAGCATCGCTTCGGGGGTGGCGCTAAAGCCGTGCAAGGCCGCCACCAGCATGGCGCCGTCGTCGACGGCCTCCGGCGCGTGCACCAGGTACCGGCAATCGAGCCGGGCGGTGAAACTGCAATGGCGGATGTTTTCGAGGGTCATAAGGGCAGGGTCCGGGTTCGCGGATATTAATGAAATCTTCAACTTGATTTCCGCAGATTTGAGGTTATCATAGGCTAAACAGGCCATGAAGCTTTCAGGGCGCGCCGTCACGCGTAGCCGTCGTCGTGTTTACCAAATGGAGGAGCAGCAAGGATGAGTTCACCGATTCGGAATCTCAAGCAGATCATCTTTCCCCTTTTCTTCGCGAGTTTTGTGTTTTGCGCGCCGATGCTGGCGCAGGATGTTCTAGGCGGCATCACGGGTACCGTGAAAGACGCTACCGGAGCGGCGGTTCCGGATGCGACCGTGCGGGCGCGGAACATCGGCACCAACCTGGAGGTGGTCCAGCACACGCAGGGGAATGGATCTTATTCAGTGCAGAACGTTCCGGCGGGCGATTACCGGGTCACGTTCACCAAGGACGGATTCGAGACCGAAACGCACACCCAGGTGGTGGTGAACGCGAACCGCACGACCACGGTGGATGGCGACTTGAAGGTGGGGACGGTCGCGACCACGGTGGAAGTGACCGCTACGCCGTTGATGAACCAGGTGGACACGACCACCGGCTACGTGGTGGATCAATTGACCATTCAAGAGACGCCGCTGGGCACCGGAAGCTTCACGCAGTTGGCCATCTTGAGTCCGGGCGTGCACGCCGACATGTTGGGCGGCGCGGGCAGCAACTCGGGACTCGGCAACCAGGCGATCTTCGCCAACGGGAATCGGGACACGAGCAACAGCTTCTCACTGAACGGCGTGGATACCAACAATCTCTTCAATGGCAATTCCACCAGCCAGGTGGGCGAGAACCGTTTCGTCCTGAACATCGGTGAAAACTTCGGCGCGGGCGGCGCGATTCAGACCAGCACCTCGGTGTACGGCGCGATCGGCCAGGCGCTGCCGACACCTCCCACGGAAACCATCCAGGAAGTTTCGGTGAACTCGGCGATGTACGATGCCACGCAGGGCGCGCACAGCGGCGCGCACATCAGCGTGGTGACCAAATCCGGCACCAACCAGTTGCACGGCATGCTGTACGAGGATTTCCAGAACAGCGTGATGAACGCCGCGCCATTCTTCTACAACAACTCCCCAGCCATCACCACCAAGGATCCTTTCCTGGCCCGCAACCAGTTCGGCGCCAACGTCGGCGGACCTATCAAGCAGAACAAGCTATTTTATTTCGTGGCGTATCAGGGTGTGCGGATCGCGGATGCGGCGGATGCGACCAAGGACGTGAGTGTGCCGATCGGGCTGGGCAGCGACCGGAGCCTGCAGGGCATCGTAAACATGATCCAGTCGAGTTACGGCAAGACCATTACCACTTCGCAGGTCAGTCCCGTGGCCGCCGCCATGTTGCAGGCCACGCTGCCCAACGGGCAATACCTGTTCCCCAGCGCCCAGATCACGAATTCAGCCACGGCCAACGCCTTGGGTTACGACGCGGTGGTGCAAGGGGCAAACGCCCAGTCCAGCGTGAATCAGGGCATTGCCAACGTGGATTACAACGTGAGTGACATGGATCGCCTGACCGTGAAATATTACTATCAGACAGATCCCACCACCAACCCGTTTGGGGCGGTGGGAGCACTGCTGGGTTTCCCGCAGCAACTCTCTGCGGGCAGCCAGGTGGGGGCGATCAACAATACCGTGATCCTGAGCCCGTCCCTGACGTGGCAGCAGCGCGCTGGATTCACGCGTCTGCAGGCCTATTCGCAGACCGAACAGCAGTTCTCGCCGAGCACGTTCGGCATGAACCTGCTGGGCGCCACCGCTTTCCCCCAATTCGAGATCTCCGACGTGTTAGGGAGCGGCGGTTTGGAATTTGGTCCGAGTGTGAGTTTCGGCAACGCCGGAATGTATCAGAATCAGTGGGAACTCGGCTCTTCGATCAATTGGATCAAGGGCCGCCACACGATCTCCATAGGGGGCAGTTGGGCGCACACGCAGCTTAATATCATCAACAACAACACCGAGTCGGATACTCTCGGCTTCAAGAGCTTCCTGAATTTCGTGGAAGGCGCCGTGCGCACCGGCAGTGACTCCGCCGCATTCCCCAACGCCAACGCCAGCCGCTACTACCGTTCGGACACCGCGGGTGTGTATGTGAACGACAATTATAAAGTGGCGAGCAACCTTTCGCTGACCCTGGGGCTGCGTTGGGACTTTGATGGCCCTCTGACGGAGAAATACGGAAGGCTGGCGACATTCGATCCCAGCCTCTACGCCTATAATGCCTCCACCGACACGATTACGAATTCGGGGCTCGAAGTCGCGGGTAACAATGCGGCCTTCGGCACTATGGGCGCGAACGACTCACTCACGAATCAGCATCAATGGGGATTAGCACCGCGGGTCGGCCTGGCATGGACTCCCAAGCCCAAGCTGACCGTGCGCACGGGCTTCGGCATGTATTACGACCGCGGGGAATTGTTCAGCGAGTTTTCGCCCAGCGCCGGTTTCGGATTCAACGGACCGCTGGGAGTCACGCTGGAACAGCCCTTCGTCACGGCTATATTCGCGGGCAAGGGCGCTACTCTGGCGACGCCATTTGGCACCGCCGCGCCCGCGCCGCCGCCGCAAAGCGCCGCGGCGTTCCAGGCTCTGCTGCCGAACCTCAACGACACGCTGAATGGCAATTATCCGGCGGGCAACCTGTTTGGACCTTTCCTGGTTGGCGGCTACGATGCGAATAATAAGCTGCCTTACACGGTCAATTGGACCTTCGACATCCAGTATCAAGCGTCGAACAGTTGGCTGTTCAGCGTGGGCTATGTCGGCAATCATGGCATCCATGAGGTACTGCCGATTCCGTTCAATCAGCCGCAGATCGCGACCGCGCAGAATCCGGTGAATGGGCAGACGTCTTCCTATGGCGGAGTCACGCCCCTCTATCTCAATCAGGAGCCGTACGACCCGGCTCCCGAATACGCCGGGAATGCGCCGGGCCGCGTGCCTTATATCGGCTATGATATGAACTCCGTGTTGTACGAGGCCGAGGGCATTTCCAACTACAACGCGCTGCAGCTTCAGGCCCGTAAGCGATTGTCCAACGGCTTGCAGTTTACCGCTTCTTACACCTGGTCACACGCGCTCGACGAGCAGAGCGGCCTGGGTCTGTTCTTTACCGGCAACAATCCGCTGAGTCCTAAGTCCAATTATGCGTCCGCGGATTTCGATCAGACACATGTCTTTCTAATCAACTACAGTTACACGCTGCCTAAAGTAACGTCGAACGCGTCGTTAGGCTACCTGGTGAACGGATGGACCATCGGCGGGCAGACGGTGGCGCAGAGCGGCCAGCCTTACAGCGTCTACGATTATTCGGGATCCGTGGCCAGTTTGTACTACGGCTCCAGCGATTACATCACGAACCCGATTGTGCCGCTATTGCCCGGCGTGACCGCCAAGCAGGCGCAGCTTCAGGGCACCACCGGCGTTAACGCCAACAATCCGGTGTTGAACGCGGCCGATTTCGGGCCGCAGTTTGTGGCGCCGGGAACGAACGGCGTCCCGGCGTGCGATTCATCGGGATGCGATTATTTTGAATCGCTGTACGGTAATTCGGGACGCAACCTGTTCCGCGCGCCGTTCCAGGTGCGTTTCGATATGACTCTCGGCAAGGAGTTCCTGTTCAGGGATCGCTATCGTTTGCGCTTCAACTTCGACGCGTTCAATCTTTTCAATCACCCGGATTTCGACGCGCCGAACAACGATGTCGTTTTCTTCCCCTATTACGAGGGGCCGCCCCAAGTTCCGCCGAATGGCAGCTTGGGCTACATCCAGCACACGATCGGCAGCTCGCGCTTTCTGCAACTGTCGCTGCACCTGTCGTTCTAGGTCCGCTCCCTGACGGTTGCGGCTCGGAAAACGCCATGTCCGGCTGGAATCCGAATCAGTATCTGAAATTCGCGGAAGAGCGCACGCAGCCATGCCGCGATCTGGCCGCGCGCATCGCGGTACCCAGCGTGCGGCGGGTGATCGATCTCGGGTGCGGACCGGGGAATAGCACCGCGGTGCTGCGCGACCGCTGGCCGGATGCCGAGTTTACCGGGCTCGACAGCTCGGCCGAGATGATCGAGCGCGCGCGGCGTGAGTATCCGGACCAACGTTGGATGGCCGGGGACATCTCCGCGTGGGCGGCGGGCAACGATGGGCAGTTCGATGTGGTGTTCTCCAATGCCGCGATGCAGTGGGTGGACGACCACGCGGGCGTCTATCCGCGGCTTCTCTCCCGCGTCGCGGCGGGGGGCGCGCTGGCGATTCAAATTCCCGGGAACATCGATGCGCTGCCGCATCGGCTGATGCGCGAAGTGGCTGCGTCCGCGGATTGGAGCCCCTTGTTGCCATCGGAAAAAGTACGCGAATGGCACCATCACGAAATGGAGTTTTACTACGACACGCTGGCTCCCCTGGCTATCCGCCTGGACCTTTGGGCGACCGAGTATCTGCACATCCTGCCTGACGCCGAGGCTATCGTGGAGTGGTACCGGGGCACCGGACTGCGGCCGTTCCTGGAGGTTCTCGGGACCGACGCGGACCGCGAGCGCTTTACGGCCGATTACCTCGCTTCGCTCCGGCCGCACTACCCGCCGCGCGCCGCCGGAGGAGTGCTGTTTCCCTTCCGGCGGATCTTCCTGATCGCGTATAAGGGGTAGAAGAAATGACGGTCCCAGTCTCCTTCGACCTACTGTGCGGCAGTCCGAATGTACCAATACTTGCCTTGGCGGTCCTGCACCTCAGTGTGAATCCAGCCATCCATCACGATTGAGGTTCGTTTTCCGTCTTCATCTTCAACCCACGCCTTTATATTCCACCGATTCATCTCGGACCAGATGATACTGCTGGCGGCAAGTCCGACATATCCGAGCCAGACTGTGCGGACTTCATCCCGGATTTGCCTGGGAGTGAGGCTCGGATCGTAACGGACGACTCGGATCAATTTCATTTTGCCGCCCACAAATGACTCGAGGCTCACAGGGTGCGGAAAGACTCTACCATCGGCCATGACTCCCATACTGCCCGATTATCAAGCGATGGCGGTGACCAAGGCGCTTGTGGAGCTAGTTTGTGGCTCGTCCCAGTTTCTTCGGTGGCGGTGCTTATCCACGGGCCGTTTATGAGTTCTTGCGGTTCGATGACTATCCGCTCGGTCGCCAGGGTGCGGATTGGCTCAGGCTGTGTGCCCGCCGCTTGTGGAATGGCGGGAATGCGAATGGATGCGGCGGGTTTGTCGGGCGCTGTTTGTGCAAGTCCAGCGACGGAAAGCAAGACGGCGATGGTGGCGATGGCGACCTGGACTGGGACGTTCATCCAGGTTTCATGGTATTGCCGGCTAGGCAGAAAAGCACATCGGCCGCAGATGAACACAGATAAACGCGGATAAAACATGGACAAAAATAAGGGCTGTACGATCCGGCGGCTCAAGTCTGCGATGGCGCCAACTCTTGTTTGTAAGGCTTCAGGGCCATTGCAGCCGGGCGATGCGGCCGCCGGGACCGACCGCCCACACGGCATCGTCCCCGGCCACGCTGAGGGCGTTGTACGCTCCGCTGTCGAAACGCGTCCAGTTGCGGCCTCCGTCGCGCGAGGTATCGGAGCCGGAAGTTCCGACGGCGATGCACAGCTTGCGCCGGGGTAGAAATGCCACCGCGGAACGGTAGCCGTGGGGGTGCGCGCCGGCAGGCTCGGACCAGGTGCGCCCGCCATCCGAGGTAACGGCCACGTTGCCGGAGTCGTCGCCAGGCTTGCCGTAGTCTCCGCCCACCGCGATGCCGGGGAGCGGGTCTAAGAAAGCGAGCGAGAAGATTCCCGACCCGGCGGAGTCGTGGCGTAGCGGCGTTTCGGCGACGCCCCAATCCTGACCGCCGTTGCTTGAATGAAAGACGCGGGCGCCGGACGGTCCGCCCGTGCCGAACCACACTTCGCTTTTGCCGCGCGCGGCACTCGCCAGCAGGCAGGAGTTACTGGCGGCAAATGCGCCCTCGTTCGGAAGCGCCGGCGGTAGCTTGCGCCGCTGCCAGGTTTGGCCGCCATCCCCAGTCGTCAGGATGACGAATTGCCCGTCCACAGGGTCACCGAGCAGGATGCCCCGGCGCGCATCCCAAAATGCCAACGCGTCGAAGAAGCCGCCGGCATCGGGATTGGTGTAAGGCGGCGACCAATGTGCGCCGCCGTCGGCGGTTCTGAATATACGCGACTTCGCGCCCGGCCCGCTGCTCATTAACCAAGCGGTGCGGCTATCCAACGCGTGGACGCCGCGGAAGTCCAGATCGCCGGCACCCGGCACCGCGACGGTGTGCCAGGTGGCGCCGCCATCCAGCGTGCGCAGACACGTGCCGCCCGCACCACTGGCCCAAACCACCGTCGGGCTGACGGCATGCACGCCGCGCAAGGAGGCGGTGGTTCCGCTGGATTGCGCAACCCAGGTTTGGGCGGCCAGCGCCTGAGCGGCCGCCGCGACGAGGATCAGGCTTAGCACCATGGCACCGTCGAAAACTCACCGGAGGGCGGCGGAGCCGGCTGAAAGCCGGCTGCGGGCAGAATTGCCCGCCCTCCAGAATAGAGTACTACGTCGCGATAGAATGAGAACCGGCCCATTCGCCACAAACATGAAAAAGCTCTGCCTGCTACTGCTGTGCGGCCTGCCGCTGGCCTCCGGTGCGCACGTGACCATCCTGCGGGACGAATATGGGGTGCCGCACATCTTCGCGCAAGACGCCGCGGGCGCGGCCTTCGGTTCGGGTTACGCGCAGGCCGAGGATCGCCTGGAAGAGCTGCTGAAGAACTATCGCCGCGCGGAAGGCACCATGGCGGAGGCTTTCGGGGCGGAGTTTTTCCGCGACGATTGGCGGCAGCGCGTCTGGCGTCACCGGTTGGTGGCCGAGCGGCACTACCAGGAACTGAGCCCGCGCAGCCGCGAGATCATCGAGGCGTTTCAGGCCGGCGTGCGGCAATATATGCAGGAGCATCCGGATCAAGTGCCGGCATGGGCGCCGAAGCTCGAGCCCTGGCAATTGGTGGCGCTGGGGCGTTACATCATCTGGGGGTGGCCGGAGGGCGAAGCCGCCGAGAAGCTGATGCACGTGGGCATCCAGCCCGATTCCGTGGCTTATCACGGCTCGAACGAAATGTTGCTGGCGCCATCGCGTACCGCCATGCATGCGCCCATCGCGGTGGTGGACCCGCACCTGAGCTGGTACGGCCCATTCCGTTTCTACGAAATGCGCATCTACGGCGGCGACCTGGCGTTCTCCGGTGCCTCGATCCTGGGCCTTCCGTTTCCGGTGTTGGGGCACAGCCGCTATGCCTCCATCGCCATGACGACGGGTGGTCCGGACACCTCCGACGTTTACGAAGAGGAACTGCAGGACGGAAAGTACAAGTTCCGCGGCGAATGGCGTCCGCTCGAAACACGGCACGAGAAGATCGGCGTGAAGGTGGGCGATAAGATCGACTGGAAAGACGTGGTCATCGACTCCACCGTGCACGGACCCATCGTGGCGCACAAGAACGGCAAATCGTACTCGGTGGCGATCCCTTATGCCGATGAGGTCCGGCTGATGGACGAGAGCTGGGGCATGGTGACGGCCCGCAATCTGGGCGAGATGAAGAAGGCGCTGGCGATGCTACAGTTCATGGCGCAGAACATCATGGTGGGCACGGTGGATGGCGACATCTACTACGTGCGCAACGGGCGCGTACCGGTGCGGCCGAGTGGCTGCGACCCGTCGAAGCCCATGCCGGGCGCGACCGGGGCATGCGAATGGCAGGGGCTGCATCCATTTGATGATCTGGTGCAGGTGACCAATCCGCCGCAGGGATACATGCAGAACTGCAATGTCTCGCCGTTCGCCATGATGAAGAATTCGCCGTTGGTGCCCGAGGAGTATGCGACGCATCCCTACCTTTACAACGATGGACGCACTCCCGCGCATCAGCGCGCGGCCATGATGGTGGATCTGCTGGACGCGGCGCACGACGTGACGGCCGAACAGGCCATCGGCATTGCATTTTCGCCGCAGGTCTGGCACGCGGAGTTGTGGCAGGAGCGCATCGCGAAGGCGGCGCCTGACGGCGAGTTCGCGAAAATGTTGGCGGCCTGGAACCGTCGCAGCGACGCTGATTCGCGTGGGGCCCTGGGGTTCTACCTGTTCAAGACGTCCCTCGACGGCGCATCCAAGCGCGCGGTGGACCCGCCGGCCGATCTGACGGACGATCAGGTCCGCGCGGCGCTGGCCAAAGCGGAAGAACGGCTGAGGTCCGAATTCACAGCGGACGCGGTCTTTGGAACTTTGTTTCGCGTGGGGCGGCAGGGCGCGGCGCGTACGTGGCCGGTGAGCGGCGGCTCGTTGCGGGACGCCGGCATGGCGACGCCGCGCGCCATCACCTTCGCGAAGAGAGGCCAGGAGATGGTGGGGCACACCGGCCAGACCTCGACGCAGATTGTGATTCTGACCAAGCCGCCGCAATCGTACATGGTGATACCGCTGGGCGAAAGCGATCACGCGGACTCGCCGCACTTCGACGATCAAGCGGAAAAACTGTTCAGCCGAAGCCGCGCGAAATCGACTTACTTTCTGAATCGCGCGGAACTGGAGAAGCACGTGACGGCACGGAAAGAGCTGGAATTCGCGGGGTTACCCAAGTGATGCAAGCCGGCCTCGGCCACCTGGAGACGAAGGTGATGGAGGTGCTGTGGGCGCACGGCGAAAGCAACGTGCACGATGTCGTGGAGCGGCTGGGAAGGCCGCTGGCTTACACCACCGTGATGACTACGCTCGACCGGCTCTTCAAGAAACACCTGTTAGTGCGGCGCAAATGGGAGCGGGCTTTCTTCTATGCGCCGCGCTGGACGCGATTAGAGTGGGAACAGAAACGCGCGGGCGATTTTGTGGCTGGTTTTCTGGCATCGCCCGCGGCCTCCGGCGATCTGCTGATCTCCAGCCTGGTGGACGCGGTCGGCCAATATGACACGGCCCTGCTGGATGAACTGGAGAGGAAGATCCGCAGGAAGCGCAAAGACCTTGCGCGGCGAGGGAAAGCATGAGTCTCCCATACATTCCGAGGCTATTGTGCATCAGCCTGGCGACGCTGTTTCTGGTCCACCTGGCGCTGGGGCTGGCGGTTTCGCTGATTGCCCGGCCGGCGGCCCGCCTGGGGGAAAGCATCCGCCCGCACCTGGCGGCCCGCGGCCTGCTGGTGTTGCGCCTGCTGCCGGCTCTGGGCGCCACGCTGATGGTGGTGGTGGTTTGTTTGCCGAGCTACCTGTGGCTGGAGCCGGAGGCGCCCACCGAGCGCGTGGGCTTTGGGTGCATGGCCGCGGCGTCTCTGGGCGTGGCGATGTGGGGGATCTCGCTTGCCCGGGGACTGCGCGCGGCCGCGGGCGCGCGCCGCTTTCTTCGGCAATGCCAGCGCGCGGGGCGTCCGGCGCGGTTACCCGGAAGGCGGGCGCACGCGGGCATGAGTGCCTGGATCGTGGACGGCGCCGCGCCACTGCTGGCGCTGGGCGGGATCGTACGTCCGCGGTTGGTGGTCTCGCGCGGCGTGGTGGATGCGCTGTCGCCCGAGCAATTGGCGGCCGCCTTGCGGCACGAGCGCGCCCACTGGGCGGCGCGCGACAATCTCAAGCGCCTGTGTATCCTGCTGACACCCGGCATCCTGCCGTTCGCGGGCAGCAGCCGGACGCTCGAGCGCGGCTGGCGGAAGTTCACCGAATGGGCGGCCGACGACCGCGCGGTGGCCGGCAGCGCGCGCCGGTCGGTCGCGCTGGCCGCCGCATTGGTGCGGGTGGCGCGGATGACCTCGGACATGCCGCAGGCTCCGGTGGCGCTCCTGCTGGGCGACACCGATGAGCTGGCGGCGCGCGTGGACCGTCTGCTGCGTCCGGCGCCGGCCCCGGCGGGTCCGCGACCGATCCTGGCGGTGAGCGCGATCGTGCTGATGGCCGGCTCTCTGGCGGCGATCCTGCAGCCCGCGGCGCTTTATTCCGTGCATCTCGCGCTGGAACATTTGGTGGAGTAGCGCATGATCGATCCGGGCCTTCGCGGACGGGTAGCCCTTATTACCGGCGCCAACCACGGCATCGGCGCAGCGGCGGCGCGCGCGCTGGCGGCCGAGGGTGTGCGCGTTTTCCTCACTTATCTGCGGGTGGAAAAGGCCGGCCACGGCGACCCTGGTTTGCCGCAGTCCTACGACGAAGCCCGGGCGCGGTCGGCCAAGGCGGTGGTGGAAGCTATCCGCCAGGCGGGCGGCAGCGCGGATGCGTGGGAGGCGGATCTGGCCGATCCGACTGTGATCCCCGAACTTTTTGACCGGGCTGAGGCGGCCTTCGGCCCCGTCGAGATCCTGGTAAACAACGCGTGCTTTTGGCATGGCGACACCTTCGTGCCGGACCGCGCGGAACGCTTCGGACGGCGCCTGATGCCGGTTTCGCCGGAGATCTGCGACCGGCATTTCGCGGTGAATGGACGGGCTCCGGCGCTGTCCATCGCGGAGTTCGCGCGCCGCCATTCCGCCCGCGGAGCAAGTTGGGGCCGGGTCATTTCGCTGACCACGGGGGCCGCGTCCGGCTTCGCAGGCGAGGCGTCCTACGGCGCCAGTAAGAACGCGGTGGAGAGCTACACGGTGGCCGCCTCAGCTGAACTTGCGCCATTGGGCATCACGGCTAACGCGCTCTCTCCGCCGCCCACCGATACGGGCTGGATCTCGCCGCAAATCGCCGCGGAACTGGCACAAGCGGTGCCCCCCTACCGCATCGCACAGCCCGATGAGGTGGCCGAGTTGATTGTTTTCCTGGCCTCTCACCAGGCGCGCTTCATCAACGGGCAGCGCATCGTGGTGTGCTGAAAGCGAGTGCTATTTGCGTATCTCACGCCCGAGCAGCAGAAAGGCTTCGACGAAACAAATACCTTCGGTTCACCCCGCGGAACTATAATACCTTTAACGATGCAATCGGCGGGCCGCAACATTTCGTCCGAGGAATTTACCAGGCACATGCCGCCGGAAATCGCCGAGGCGGGCAGGGCGATTTATGAAGCGGGCACTCCCATGGGCGCGGATCCGAAGGAGTGCGATTCAACAGAAACGAAGTATAGCGAGGCGAATGGCGATGATGCGGCAGTTGGGAATTTCTGTTTTGGTGGTTTGGAGCGCGGGGGCCGCGGTGCCGCCCGTGATTCCAGGCGACTCCGAGCGAGGCGCCAGGCTTTTTGAAAATCAGCGCTGCGTGGAGTGCCACAGCGTGAATGGCAAGGGTGGCAAGATGGGCATGGATCTGAGCGCGCGGGTGGACCGCGGCTTCACGCCCGCGCTGCTCGCGAGCGCCATGTGGAACCATGCGCCGGTCATGTGGGCAGCCATGGAAGGGGCTGGAATCGAGCGTCCCGTGTTGAGCCCGGCGGACGCGGCCGATCTGTTTGCCTACCTCTATTCGACGCGTTTCTTCGACAAGCCGGGCGATGCCGCGCGGGGCAAGCAGGCGTTCACCGACAGGCACTGCGCGGAGTGCCACGGGATCACGGATTCGCGGGCGGAAGGTGCGCCGCCGGTGGTGAAGTGGGCATCGGTGGGGCAGCCCATGGTGCTGGTGCAACAGATGTGGGACCACAGCAGCCGCATGCGCGAGGCCTTCGCGCGCAAGAAAATCGCCTGGCAGGAACTGACGGCCCAGGATTTGAGCGATATGCTGGCCTACTTGCGAAACCTACCGGAGATGCGGGGAGTGAACGCGCGTTTCTCGTTTACCTCGGGAGATGGCGGGCAAGCCATATTCGAATCGAAAGGCTGCGTGAAATGCCATGTGGGAAAGCTGGCCCTGGAGGACCGCTTGCACAATCTGGCCCTGACCGAGATCGCGGTGGACATGTGGAATCACGCGCCCCGGATGATTCAGCCGGTGCCACAACTGTCCGAGGACGAGATGCGCCAATTGCTCAGTTATCTGTGGATGCGTCAGTTCGTCTACGCAAAGGGGGACGCGACGCGAGGCAAGCAGGTATTTGGCGCCAAACACTGCGCGGAATGCCACAACGGCGGGGAGCACGGCGCGCCGCCGCTGCCGGGCCAAGGGCGCGGATACTCGGAAATCACGATCGTTTCGGCGCTGTGGAAGCACGGCCCGCAGATGTTCACGCGCATGCGGCAGGCGAAGATGGGCTGGCCGCGCTTCAACAATCCGCAGCAGATGTCGGACCTGGTGGCGTATCTGAATTCGGTGCAGTAGGGGAAGCCAGTCACACGTCTCGCCAATAATTTCGGCGGGGCGGCACCGCCGCATTGCGGCCGCTCTTCGAGAAGCTTTGGTGTGCGTCTACGAGGCATGCTCCCGGCATCGGGCCGGCGTTCACTAACTAGAACTCCAATAAAGAGTTACTCGTATATCCTGGAACAACGCAGCACCCACATAGGGTAGGAAGGACGCGTGGCCGGAGGGCGAAAGTTCGCGCTCCGGCCGATGGGGAAGCTGTCCCTATAAGTCACTCCAGTACACCTGACTGACAAAAACCGACTGCTATATTGTGGGTGAAAAAGGAGCGCTTCAAGTGGCACAGATTATTCCCCTCGGTTTTGTTACGGCAACCAATGCAGCTTTGACGGCAAATGTTCCGGCTCCGGCCGGCTATCCGCTGCGCTGCAATAAGGTGCTGGTGCAGGCGTTCAAGACCGCAACCTCCGCAGATTCTGTCTTTGTCGGGCTGACAGGCCTGAACAAGACTACCGGTGCGGGCGTCATCGCCGTGCTTCAAGCCGGCCAGTCGATAGTGGTTGGAGACGAGCGCGATTCCAACGTGCTGGATCCGACTGCGCTTGCCGTGGACAGCGTTTCGGGCGCCGCAGTGGTAACGGGCTTGCTCTACCAACGGTAACCCGGCTCATCTAAAATCAGGAAGATTCAGCTCTATGAGAAGCATCGTTTTGACTGCATTCGTGTGTGCGCTAAGCGCGATTACGGCTCCCGCGCAAGTCACTGTTGGCGGCGGCGGAACAGGCTTCGTCGGAATCCCCATCGGCGCTTCGATATGGTCTGGCTCAGGCGCGCCCCTCAGCATAATCGGTGGAGACGGGGATTACTATCTCAATACCAGCAGCTACTGCCTATATGGTCCGAAGGTTTCCGGTGTCTGGCCGCCTACCTGCGTTTCATCGGTTCGTCAAATTGGCTATCTTGCCGAGAACACCGGGAACAAGGGTATGCCAAACGGTTACGCGCCGCTGGACGGAAATGCGCTAATCCCGGCGGCTAATCTACCGGCAATCGCGGCGATCAACGGCACGACCGTGCCAACTAATAACGCATCCGACCAGACCGTCGTTACGACGGCCCCATCGGTAGGGGCCTGGGCGCCTCTTCCATCGTGCCCGGACTTCGGGGGAAACCACCTGAACTATAGCCCGGTCACCCACGGGTTCTTGTGCGGAAACACGGGTGGCACGGTGGGCAGTGTCGCTTTTAACGGAGTAGGATCGGGAACAAATTTCAACGCCCTCTTGATCAGCGGGACTCTGGGCTATACCGGCGGCGGCCAGGTTAACGCGAATCAACTAAGTAGCGTGTCTTTAGCCAGCCTCGCGACGGGCCTCCTAAAGATAACGGGCGGAACCGGCGCGCCGAGTGTCGCTGTGTCGTCCGATGTGACAAGCACGCTCGGCTTCACTCCTGAGAACTCAAGCAACAAGGGCGCGGCGGGCGGATACGCTCCCCTCGATGCGAACAAACTCCTGCCGGCGGCGAATCTGCCGGCTATCGCGGCGATCAACGGCACGACCGTTCCAAGTAACACCGCATCCGACCAAACCATAGTTACTACGGCGCCATCCGCGGGGGCTTGGGCGGCCCTTCCGGCGTGTCCGGATACCGGCGGGAACCACCTGAACTACAGTTCTGTCACGCATGGTTTCCTATGTGGAAATACGGGCGGCGTAGCCGGCAGCGTTACCTTCGACGGAATAGGGGCCGGTACAAATGCCAATGCGCTCTTAGTCAGTGGGAGCTTGAGCTATAGCGGCGGCGGCACGGTCAACGCGAACCAATTGAGTGGCGTGTCTCTGGCCAGCCTCTCCACCGGCCTCCTGAAGATCAACGCTGGGACCGGCGTGCCCGGCACCGCCACGGCGTCCAATGTGACGAGTACGCTCGGCTTTATTCCCGAGAATTCGGCGAATCGGAGCGCCCCTGGCGGATATGCCCCGCTCAACGGCTCCTCACAGGTACCGCTAGCGAACATACCCACAATCCCCTATACCCAGTTGAGCGGCGCGCCCGTAAGCCTGCCTATAAGTGGTGCAGCAGCGGGAGACTTGAGCGGAAGTTATCCAAATCCTACAGTGACGCATGTCAATGGGGTCGCTCTATCCGGTTTGGGCACGGGTATTCTAAAGAACACGAATGGAACCGGCGCGCCGAGCATCGCTACATCTTCCGACGTGACGAGTACTCTCGGATTTACGCCGGCCAGCTATCCGGGCGCCGGCGTACCCACTTCCACCGGTACGACATGGGGAAGTTCATACACTGTCGGGTCGGGAGCGGGCAACCTGGTGCAGTTGAATGGCAGTGGCCAGCTAAACGAGAGCACGACAGGGACCGCGGCAGGGCTAAACGGCGTGCTGCTGGCCGGACTTTCGACCGGACTACTCAAAAACACCACGAGCACGGGCGCTCCTTCCATTGCCGTCGATGGTACGGACTTTGTGTCCCCTGGCACGCTGAACGGCGGCACGCTGCCCGCCAGTGTGACGACTGTCGCAACCACCAGTAACATCACTTCGGGCGGTAGCATTTACGCCAATATCGGCAGCTCCACTGCCGGATGCCTGCAGTTTGGCGATTCCGGCCCGGTGCATACCACAGGCCTGTGCGCGCCATCATCCGGAGTGAACCGACTCTGGAAGCTTCCGGCCGCGCTGGACACGGCGGGCCAGCTCTTGACAGCGGATGGGTCGGGCAATATGTCCTGGACATCGCTCACGTCCACTTATCTGCCCCTGTCGGCCATGGGTACGATTACCGGGTCCGGCAGCGTTTGGAACGGTGCGATCGTGGGGCCGGCTTACGGCGGAAGCGGCGTGAATAATGGATCATTCACCGAGACGCGTTCCGGCAATGTCACATACACGGGAGCGTTCAACCCTACGTTCGCAATTCCATCGAGTTCAACCTGGACATTCCCGAGCGGAGGCGGAACGCTTTCAACGACTACCGGCACAGTCACCAGCGTGGGATGCGGTACGGGGCTCACGGGAGGCACGATTACGACCAATGGAACCTGTGCAACGGCTGCATACCTCCCAGTCTGCACGGATTACACGATCACGACATCCGGCGGCAATTGGGCTGTTACAGGACAAAGCTCACAGGCTATCTCGGCGGCTGCGTCTCAGACCATTACCATCGCCTCTGTTCCCGCCAACTACTTTATCACATCGGTGAGAATCAAGCATAATACCTCGTTTGCCGGAAGTTCCATCACGGCCATGACATTCAGCCTTGGATCGAGCGACACGAGCAATCCGACCGCGTTCTCGCCGGCATTCGATGTTTTTCAGGCGGCAAGTTCCACGGCGTTCTGGATAGACGGAGGGGCGATGGCGACGACGACCGCAGCGGACACGTTGACCGGAACATTCACCGCCACGGGCGCTAACCTGACGGCGGTATCGGCGGGAAGCCTGAATGCCAGCGTGTGCGCGGGGGTTATGCCGTGAAAATCTTGATTTTGGTTCTCTGCATTCCGGCTTTCGCGCAGAATTTCCAGCCGGGAGGCTCCAAGATATCGTGGCTGCACAACCACAATGCAATTATCGGCAACGGTATCGCCGCGGCGTGGGACTTTACGAGCAAGTCCAATGTCGCGATGCTCTACCCGGACATCTCCAGTCCTACTGGTGTAACGCTGCAGGCTGGGAATATGCTGACCTTTCCCGCAGGCAGCAGTTCGTTCACGCCAGGCGCCACGGGACTCGCCTTGAGCGGCCTCGGCGGCGTAACCGGCTGCGCGCTGGCGGGTACGGGGCTCTCCTTTTCCACCGGTGCAAGCATTTCGTTATTGGGCTATGCGAAGCCGGCGACCCTTTCCGGCACTCGGGCACTGGTAAGCAGAGCAAGCGGAGGATCCGCTGGATATGGCTTGTTGCAGGACCCAGGCGACGACAAGTCCGTCTATCTACAAATAGACTCGGGATACTGGGAGGGCACTACACCGGCCAGCACGAGCGCGTTTACGGATTGGATCGGCACAGCGTCCTGGTCAGGGTCTACTTATAACATGGCCATGTATGCGAACGGCGCCAAGGAGCCCCAAGACGTAGCTAATCCAAGCGCGACCCTGACCAGCGCCGGCGTACTTAGTCTGGGCAATGTGGATAACTCCGCTTCGCCGAATTGTTACCAAGGAACCATCGCTTACGGGGCGATGTGGGCCAAGGCGCTGTTGCCCTATGAGGCATCGGAAATCGACCGGGTGGTGCGCGGATACAAACACATTGCGCGGCCTCCCGCCTGGATGCTCAGCACCTTCATAAACTCCGCGGGAAACGAAAAGCTCTATGTCTTCTACGGTTATGACGGCGGAGACGGCAACTCGAATGGCGGCTGGTTTGCCACAACGACCGCGGAGCCGGTGTATACCCCCGCGGCCGGCGTGGTGCGGGACCCGGCTCTGACCGTCTACAACAGCGCCTACTACGTCGCGCATACGGCATCGAGCGCGTGGTCTTATACACCGGAGACGTTTTTTGGGCTGGCCACCTCCAGTAATGGAGTTTCATGGTCCGCCGTGGGCAGTGGTGAGGTGTCGCCGGCCATCCCGGGGTTGACTGACGTATGGATGGGACGCTGGTACGTTCCCTGCGGATCCGCCCCGAGCCTTTTGACGAATTGTGAAAGCGGGGGTGCGACCTGGTACATCCCACTGACTGTGGACCTTACGGCGCATCCAAGCGAGAGCGATATTCACAATATTTATCTCGCATCGACCACGAACCCGGGTAGCACTTCTAGCTGGTCGTTCGCGTCAAACGCGATTAACGGGCCGAGTACCGGCACCGATTACATCGACGCTCAAATGCTCTGCCTGACGACCTGCTCAGGCGGGAGCGGCTCGTATGTGATGTTGATAAAGAACGACACGACCGGCGTCAAGGATATCGAACTGTGGGGCTGTTCGTCTGCCTGCCTGTCGACTGGCGTCTGGACACAGCTAGCATCGGGGAATTGGGCCGGATGGGCTGGAAGTGGACTGGATAATATCGAAGCCCCGAATGCTTTCAGGCTTGCCGACCGGTGGCGGATGTACTTCTACGACGTGACCAACGCGACATCCTATTTCAGCGATTGTTTCCAACCTGGCTCTGTTTGCTTTAGCGCCGCGGGAGGCAGCGATTGGACATCCCGGCAGGTTATCACGCCAAACGGTCAGGTCTTTTATAACGGCAGCATCATTTCTGGGGCGATCGGATTATGAAGAAACTGTTACTGGCTGTTTTGGCCGCCTGCACGGTTTGCGCGCAATGCACGCTGTGGAACCAGGCTAACTGTGCGAGCTACAACCCAACTACGAACCCGACGCTGGGCGCCTTCCTGTCGAATGCACTGACGAACTTCCAGGCGATCGACGCATCGGTGGCGAACGCACCGCAACCGAAGATGGCCCTGACGGCGCAGAATTGGGCATGCTCGGGCGCCGAGATCTATCAGGACGTCGCGCTGTACGGACCTTACTGCCAGACGTACGCGGCCGACCTGATGACCTATGCGGGAGTGACTATCCAGGATGTCAATATCTGGCAGTATGCGATGGCGTCGTCTCCGGAGTACCAGGCGCTCGGGGTCAGCGCGCCGTACGAGCTGGCTACGGACTGCGCGGGAGGCGGGACGCTGGCGAAAGGGGCTACGCCGGGCGGCACGGCAGCGGCCAATCCACGCTGCTGGGGTCTCTACTACTACGACCACCTATTCTCGTACATGGCAGCGAATAATATTGTGCTGCGGGCGGGCGATCCGCAAAACACCGACGAGTTGACTGGTTGCGGCTTCTCGGGGTTCCCCTTAGGCGCCGGCCGCTCGATCATGACGGAAGCGGGTTATGAGGACTGCCTGATTCCGCTGCACAAGGCTATGATCCAGCGATGGGGGTGCCAAGGGTCGCAGTTATACGGCTGCATCACGGCGTTTCAGGTGTTGGAGGAGCCTACGGGTGGCATGACGCGGATCATCGACTTCACCTCGACCGAGGTGGCCGCGTTCATCCAGGACGATTCGGCGGCGCTGAAGGCGGCCAGCCTGACACTGCCGTGGCCGCCTTCGACCACGCTGCAGATCGGGGCGGCGGGCACGGGGCTGAGCTGGCCGCAGAAGTTCGATAACGCTTTCTGGGCAGACTGGACGAACCCATCGAGCCCGACTTACGCGGCACTGGATTTCTTCGGAATCGATCTGTTCTCGGGTGACTGCGATCTGAGCACGTCAAACCCGCAATTCCCCGGTCAGCCTTACTATGCGGGCGAGCTGGCGGGCTGGGTGGGCGCGTTCAGCGCATCGCCATCGTGCACGTCGAATTGCGGGAGCACGGCCCTGGCCGACCAGTACGGTTACATCACGCAGGCCAAGGCGACCTGGGGGACGAAGTACAAGCCCATCCGGATCGAGCAGTCCGATGCGCCGATGTGGTGTCCGCTGAGCGGGATCGCGCAACAGCCCTTGGACATCCTGGGGCCCACGGACTGGATCTGGGATTCGAGCGGATATTTCAACCGCTGGGTGCAGACGATCATGCACTGGGCCAGCGCCCAGGGTATTCAGTCGTGGTCGTTGTTCGGATCGCTCCCGCTTTTCTTTTACACGACGAACGCGGCGTACGACAACCCGGAAGTGGGCGGGAGCATTGTGGCCATAGTCAACCTGTTGCCGAACGATGCGGCGGCGACATATTCTTCTACGGGGGCATGGTTCGCGGAATCTGTGCAGGGGAATGCGCACCTGACCGGCAATGCGCAGCTAGGGCGATGAGGGAGGGCGCCAGCGGGAAAATCAGAACCGATATGGGCCGCCGATAAACGCCGATGGACGCCGATAGCACACGCAATACGGAAGTTGGTCTGAGGCTGACGATGGTGTACCCGCCCGTTGTAAAATGTATAGAAGATGACTGACATCGATACAGACACGCCCGGACAGCAGGAAGGACGGCCCTTTCCGCTTCCGCCGGCGTCCTTCGAATTCCTTTGCGAATCCCTGCGGCTGCAGGCCGAAATGCAACTAGGCTTGATGCGTCTCGGCGCCGAGGAGCAACCTCCCGTCGACCTGGGGCTGGCCCGCCACACCATCGATCTCATGGCCATGATCCAGGAAAAGACGCGCGGTAACCTCAGCCTGGAAGAACAACGCCTGCTGGAGAATTCGCTCACTCTATTGCGGTTCCGCTACGTTCAGGCGGCCGACGAAGCCAAAAAGAAGACAGCCTGAATGGCGGAGTGCGCCGTCAAGATTACCGTACTTGGCTCCGGCACCAGCACGGGCGTGCCCACCATAGGCTGCCATTGCGACGTGTGCACCTCTTCCGATGCGCGCGACAAGCGGCTGCGCCCGTCCATCCTAGTGAGTTACGGCGGCCACCATGTGCTGATCGACGCCACGCCGGATTTCCGCGCGCAGGCGCTGCGTACGGGGTTCGAGCGGCTGGACGCTATCCTGTTCACGCACGAGCATGCCGACCACATCATGGGCCTGGACGACGTGCGGCCCTTCAATTTCCACCAGCGGGAACGCATCCCCATCTACGCGTCCGAGCGCACCATGGCCGCCATCCATGGCGCGTTCCACTACGTCTTCGACGGCGACGAAAAGGGCACGGCCATTCCGCAACTGGATTCCCACACGCTCAACGGCGCGTCATTCGATTTGTTCGGCCTCGAATTCACCCCCATCCCGCTGGTGCACGGCAAGGCGCCGATCTACGGTTTCCGTTTTGGCAACGCCGCTTATCTCACCGACCATAGCGAGATTCCCGAGGCGTCTCTCGACCGGTTGCAAGGCCTCGATGTGCTGTTCCTGGACGCCTTGCGTTACAAGCCGCATCCCACGCATTCCACCGTGGACCGTTCCATCGCGACGGCCGGACAGGTGGCGGCCAAGCGCGTCTTCTTCACGCACATATGCCACGATCTGGCGCACGCGCGCACCGAGGCGCGGCTGCCGCCGCACATCCGCCTGGCTTATGACGGACTCGAAATCGAAGTCGGAAGGGCCGTATAGATGGGCCGCCCACTGCGCGTCTTTCGCAGTCTTGACGAGGTGCCGCCGGATTTCGGCCCGTCGGCGCTGACCATCGGCAATTTCGACGGCGTGCATGCCGGGCATCGCAGAATCCTGCGGCGGGTGAAAGCGGTCGCCCTGGAGCGGGGGCTCAAAGCCTCCGCGCTCACCTTCCACCCGCATCCGAGCAAAGTGCTGGCTCCCGCGCGCGCCCCCCGCCTGATGAACTCGCCCATCGAACGCACCGCGCTGATGGCGGAAGAAGGGATCGATCAGGTCCTCATCATGCCGTTTGACCGGCAGGTGGCCCATCTCACCGCCGAGCAGTTCGTGGAGCAGGTGCTGGTGCGAAGGCTGGGCGTGCGCGCGGTGGTGCTGGGCCACGATTTTTGCTTCGGCTACAAGAAGTCGGGTAACGTGGACGTGCTCACGGAACTGGGCCGCAAATACGGCTTCACCACCGAAGAGGTCAAAGCTGTGACGGTGCGCGGCCGGTTGGTCAGCAGTACGGGTCTGCGGAAGTTGATCGAAGCGGGCCAGGTCGCGCAGGCGGCGCGCCTGCTGGAGCGCCCTTACGCGCTGGAGGGTGATGTGGTGGCCGGCCGCGGCGTAGGATCGAAGCAAACCGTGCCCACGCTCAATCTCGCCCCGAATACCGAAGTGCTGCCGGGCACCGGCGTCTACGTGACGCGCACCCACGAGGTTGAAAGTGTCCACGAGTGGCCGTCGGTTACAAATGTGGGCTACCGGCCCACGTTTGGCGACAGCCAGGAGATTTCCATCGAAACGTTTCTGCTGGAGCCGGTCGGCGGAGAATCGCCGCGCCATATCCGCGTGGAATTCCTCTGGCGCGTGCGGGACGAGCGTCAGTTCCCGGACGCGCAAGCGCTGAAGCAGCAGATTCTGCGCGACGTAGCCGTAGCCCAGGCCTACTTCCGGCGCCGGAAGAAATGGACACGCTTGTCGGATTCTCCGTTCGATTCCAGCCGCAATATGTCATAATATGGTGTAACGATCTATTATTTGCCCATGTCCGGCAACTATCGCGTTACCACTTTATTCCCCATAGAAGGAGATCGTAGATGAAAATGTCCGAGGGTAAGTTAAAGCACCTGAAGGCGCTCTCAAACCATGCCGGCGTCATCGCCGCGGCGGCCATGGATCAGCGCGGCAGCTTGCAGAAGTCCCTGGCTTCGGCGCGTGGCGTGGACAAGAAAGAGATCACGCACGAGATGATGGGCGAGTTTAAGACTGCCGTCACCAAGGTGCTGACGCCGCATGCCAGCGCCATTCTGCTGGACCCCGAATTCGGCCTGGAAGCGCGCCTGGCGCGGAGCCGCAATGCCGGTCTGCTGCTGGCTTACGAGCTGAGCGGATACGACAACACCCAGCCCGGCCGCCTGCCCGACCTGTTGCCGCACGTTTCGGTGAAACGCATCGTGGATTGGGGCGCGGACGCCGTCAAGATTCTGATCTACTACACGCCTTTCGAGGACGCCAAGATCAACGACATCAAGCATGCCTTCATCGAGCGCATCGGCGCGGAGTGCGAGACGCACGAAATCCCGTTCTTCCTGGAATTCGTGGGCTACGATCCGAAGGGCGGCGACGAGAAGGGCTTCGAGTACGCCAAGGCAAAACCCGAGATCGTCAAGAAGAGCATGGAGGAGTTCTCCAAGCCGCAGTATTTCGTGGACGTGCTGAAGGTGGAAGTGCCCATCAACGCGGAGTTTGTGGAGGGCAGCGCCGTTTATAAAGGCCAGACGGCCTATACGCAGAAGGAAGCGATGACCCACTTCCGGCAAGCCGCCGAACTCGCCGGGAAGCCCTTCATCTATCTGAGCGCGGGCGTGAGCAACGCGCAGTTCGTGGAATCGCTGCGCATGGCTACCGAGGCCGGCACGGATTTCTCGGGCGTGCTCTGCGGCCGCGCCACCTGGAAGGAAGGCATCCCGGTGTACGCCAAGAGCGGCGTGAAGGCGCTGGAAGACTGGCTGTCGAAGGAAGGCGTGAAGAACATCAACGCCGTGAACGACGCCATCAAGTCCGCCACGCCGTGGTTCGCTAAGCTGGGCGCGCCGGTTCCGGCATAGTTCCTGATGGGGCGGGCTGGATTGAGCCAACGGATCGTACCACCCTTGGCTTTGTCCATGTTTTATCTGCGTTCATCCACCCGATATGGGCCGCAGATGAACGCAGATGAACGCAGATAAAACGAGCACTGTATACACCAAGCTGCGGGGCGATTGTTAATAAGATTGTCGATCGGCCCTTCAGCCTGAGATCTTACCCCCATCGCTATCACTATCCCGGTATGGGCGCGGACCCGCTACCGGACCAGAACACGCTTGATCCCAAAGATTGGCCGGGCTTTCGCAGCCAGGCGCACCGCATGCTGGACGACATTCTCGACTATGTCGAGAACATTCGCGACCGTCCAGTCTGGCAGCCAATTCCCGATGATGTCCGCTCCCGGTTCCGCGGCGATCTTCCCGAAGCGCCGTCCGATCTGGCGGCCGTGCACGGGGAATTCATGCGCGATATCCTGCCGTTCGCCACGGGCAACGTGCATCCCGGCTTCATGGGTTGGGTGCATGGAGGCGGCACACCCGTCGGCATGTTGGCGGAAATGCTGGCGGCCGGCCTGAACGCCAATCTCGGAGGACGCGACCACGTTCCCATCGAGGTGGAACGGCAGGTTGTCCGCTGGATGCAGCGCATTTTCGGATTTCCCCAAGGCGCTACCGGCCTGTTTGTCACGGGAACCTCGATGGCCAACCTCATCGGCGTCCTGATTGCGCGCGATACCGAACTCGGATTCGAGGTGCGGTGCGCGGGCGTCGCGGGGAGTTCCAAACGGCTGGTCGCGTACACCTCGGTGGCGGCCCACAGCTGCATCGCGAAGGCCATGGACATTGCGGGCCTCGGCAGCGATGCGCTGCGCCTGATTCCAGTAGACGGACGCTATCGGATCGATTTGAACGCGCTGGAGGAGGCCATCGAGGCCGACCGCGGCGCGGGCCTTACGCCCTTCCTGGTCGTCGGAACCGCCGGCACTGTCGATACCGGGGCCATCGACAACCTGGACGCCCTGGCCGGCATCTGCCGTCGCGAACGGCTCTGGTTCCACGTGGATGGCGCTTGCGGCGCGCTGGCGATTCTGGCTCCGGACCTGGCGCCGCGCCTCAAGGGCATCGAATGCGCGGACTCGCTGGCGTTCGATTTTCACAAGTGGGGCCAAGTGCCTTATGACGCCGGGTTCATTCTGGTGCGCGATGGCGTGCTGCATCGGCAGGCCTTTGCGGCCTCGGCTCCTTATTTGAGAAAGGAGCTGCGCGGACTGGCTGCGGGCGCGCCGTGGCCCTGCGATTATGGGCCGGATCTTTCGCGCGGCTTTCGCGCGCTGAAGACCTGGTTCACGCTCAAGGTGTACGGCACAGCCGCGCTGGGATCGGTCATTTCGCGCACCTGCGCGCTGGCCCGTTATCTGGAAAGCCGCATCGCCGCAACGCCGGAATTGGAGCTGCTGGCGCCGGTGGAACTCAACGTGGTCTGCTTCCGGTATCGCGCGGAGGATGCCCAGCGCATCAATCACCCGGATCGTCGTTGAACTCCAGGAGTCCGGGCTTGTTGCGCCGTCCACGACCAGGCTGGACGGGCGCCTGGCCATTCGCGCGGCCATCGTGAATCACCGCACCGGCCGCCGCGAGATCGACCTTCTGGTGGAAAAGACCGTGGCCCTGGGACGCGCCATGAAACGAGCCGTAGCGAGCGCGGATCTGCCCCGCACGCGCGCGGGAATCGCCTGCGCGATCTCACGGCCAGATCGCCGATCCCGGCGCGTTGACCGCGCGATTCGAGCGCGCCTGTCTGCTGCACGAAATGGGCCGGACTCCGGAAGCGCGAAACGCATATCTCGATGTGTTGGCGCGCGAGCCCTCGCACCGGCTCGCGCTGAACAATCTGGGCACGCTGCTGCACTCCAGCGGATATCGCACCGCGGCGCGCACCGCCTACGCGCAAGCCGTGGCGCGCCATCCCGGCGATCCCATGAGCCACGTAAACCTGGGCAATGTGCTCTACGAAAGCGGCGAGTTCCCGTCCGCCCGCGAGCACTATGAAGCTGCTCTGCGCCTGGACCCTGGCCATGCGGAGGCGCATCAAGGGCTCGCGTATGTGCTGGCCGAATTCGGCGACGAAGAGGGCGCTCAATGCCACCGGCGCAAGGGTTTCGAGGATCGTCCCGCTTTGCAGTTGCCGTATCGCGGAGCAGCGGCCGCCGGTGTCTTTGCTGTTGCTGGTTTCGTCGCGGGGCGGCAACATCCCCACTCGCAATTTGCTGGACGACCGCGTCTTCCAGACCTCCGTGGTGCGTGCCCGAGTTTTACGATCTCAAAGTACCGCTGCCGCCGCATCAAGTGGTGTTCAATGCCATCGGCGATGCCGACCTGGCCGCGCCGGCGCTGGCCGCCGCCGAGTCCCTGCGTGGCGCTCACCACTGCGCCGGTGATCAATCTGCCTTCGGCTGTGCTGGCCACCGGACGCGCCGATCCATGCGCGGCTTTCGCGCCTGCCGGGTGTGGTGACGCCGGTCACCGTCACTTTACCGCGCGAACTGCTCTCGTCTCCGGAGGCCGCGGCGACCGCTGGCGCGCCACGGCTTCCGCTTCCCGCTGCTGGTGCGGACGCCCGGCTTTCACACGGGGCGCCATTTTCTGCGGGTGGAAAGCGCCGAAGCCCTGGCTGGCGCGGTGGCGGAGCTGCCGGGCAAGGAATTGACCGTCATCGAATTCCTGGACGCCCGCGGCGCCGATGGAAAGGTGCGCAAGTATCGCGTGATGATGATCGGCGGCGAACTCTATCCGCTGCACGTGGCGATTTCCAGTCATTGGAAGATCCACTATTTCACCGCCGAGATGGCGGAACAGCGCGGACCATCGCGCCGAAGACGCCGAGTTTCTGGAGAATATGCCAGGAGGTGCTCGGAGCGCGCGCCATGGAGGCGCTGGCGCGCATTCAAGCCACGCTCGGCCTGGACTATGCGCGGCATCGACTTCGGCTTGAGCGCCAGCGGGGGATCTTTTGCTCTTCGAAGCCAATGCCACGATGGTGGTGAATCCGCCCGAGCCTGGCGAACGCTGGGCCTATCGCCGCCCGGCCGTCGAGCGGATCTTCGCCGCGGTACGCCGTAAATTGATAACAGGGGCGGCCTGAGAGGCCGCCGGGCCCAGCGGGCACCCCCACGGGCCTGCCCCACTCACTCCCCAAAGACGAACCGCAGCGCCAGCCCCGTCACGACGACGGCTCCGCCGGCGGCCGCCCACAGCGCGAAACCGAATGGCTCCAGCATGCCCTGAATGCCCGGCCAGTTCAGCGCGCAAAGTATCAAAGCCGTCGCCACAGCCACCACCAGCGAAAGCCATTGCGCGAGCGCGATCGGGCGGCAAACGCGCGCCTGCGCGTCCTGCTTTTCCAGCAATCGCGCCCTCCACCAAATGAGCGCGGGGTCCGGCAGCGCGCCGTCATTCCGGGAAAGCTCCACCATGCGTGCCATCCAGACCGCCGCTTCAGGCTCGTTCACGGCTGCACCTCGCTAAGACCATTCTGCCTCAAAATGCGCTCCAGGTTGTGGCGCGCACGGAATAGCAGCACGCGCACGCTCTTCGCCTTCAGATCCAGCGTCCCGGCGATTTCGTCATGCTCGTATCCTTCCACGTACGCCAGCCATAGCAAGGCGCGCTCCCGCGGTTTCAATTTCTGGAAGCAGCGCGTGACATCGCCGGTCCCAGGGTCCGGCGGCGCCTCCTCGCGGAAGCGGAATCCGAGCGACCACAGCCGCTCGCGCCGGTGCTTGCGCCAGCGGTCGTAGATCGCCGCCGTGGCGGCCTTGTAAAGATAGGCCTTCATTGCGGCGCGGTCCTCGCCCGCCGGCTTGGCGCGAAGGAAGCGCAGATACGTCTCCTGCAGCAGATCGTCCGCCGCCTGCCAGTCGCCCGAGACGCGCCGGATGTAGCCGCGCAACGCCGGGGCCGTTTCGTGATAGAACGCCGTGAACTCGGCTTGGCCCATCGGGTCCATGGGCGTTTCACTGGTGGGTGGTGCCGCTGCGCTGCGCCGAGTCCAATGTCCGCGCCAGGCGGTGCGAGACCGCGGCCGAAACCAGGAAGCCGATGCCCAGGCACAACAGAATCACGCCCACCACGAGCAATGGGTTGTTATCGAAACCATAGACCCTGGTCAGACCCAGGCAGCCGATCGCCACGATCACCAGAATGATCCCGCGATGCGTCGAGCGCAGAACCCCGTTGGCCGGTTCATCCCGGTCACCTGACAGGCTGTCCACGAAATGCGCGCCGCTGGGAGTCTGCAGGAACGCGACTACTTCCTGCGCCGAACCGAATTTATCCAGCAGCCGGCCGTGCAGTTCGGCTTGAGCCTTCATCCTCCGCTGCTGTTTGGCCGTGTCGGCGGCCAGGTAGACCGCCCAACCTATCGTGACCCACACGGCCAAAAAGGCCAATAGCACATCTTTCATAACGTCCTCCTCGCTAGCTAAAACGGTTGCAGCTTCTTCCGGTTAACAGGCGTCGGGGCGTATTTGAAATTCAGCGTCACGTCCACAATGTGGGTCTTATCGTCGATCTTCGTCTCCGGCCTTGATTCGCCCAGGTTGTCGAAGATACCCTCCTCGCGCACGCGGCGCAGAAAATAGTCCGGGTACTCGGGATTAAATGGGGTGCCTTCCTTGTGCGTCCACATCTTCCGGACAGCGGACTCGCCATTGAGGTCCAACCCTTCAATATGCAGCGCTCCAAACACGTACTGCGGGCCTTCGTCGATATGCAGCACCACGTTCACGATCTTCCTGGCGTCATCGAGCTTGCGCACGATTTGCACGTCGTTCCGCATGTAGCCTTCGTGCGCCAGCACCTTCTTGATGCGGTCCACCCCCTGGCCGATCTGGTCGAAATCCGCCAGATCGCCGGTCTTGAACTTCCCGGTCTTCATTAAGCGCGCGGCCTCGAAATGGGGCGCGCCTGCGATGCGCACGTTGCCCAGATCGTAGGTGCCGCCTTCGTCCACCGTCACCTTCACGGCCAGCCCCTGCACATCCGTAGCTTTTTCCACCGTCACCTTGGTGAACGCCACGCGCAAGCGGCCGCGCGCATCGTATAACGGGCGAACGCTGGAGTCCAGGTACTGGCGGAAGGATTCCTCTTTGTATGGTGTACCCACCGCGACCTCCGCAATAGCGTTCTGCAGCGAGGTGGTGGGGATTACCTTATTGCCTTCGAATGCCACCGTCGCTACGGCCGGATCCAACCGCGCCGGCCGGAACAGGATGATGAACTCGTTGGGCGCGATCGGGGTGACCTTGGCGATGACTTTGTCCTTGCTGTCGTGCGCCGTCATGTATTCCTGGATCCACTGTCTGTATCGCTCCAGCACCGCTTTGGTGGCGGCCAGCTTCGGAGCGAAAAGCGGATCCTTGCCCCGCAGGTACTCCGCGAGGTCTTTTTCCGAGGCGCCCAAATCCTCAAAACGAATGGGATAGGCCGGCTGCGCTTCCACCACCTGGAAAGACGCCGCATAACCGTGCTGGTCGCCTCCCGGGGCAAATTTGTAGCCCACCGTTTCGAACATGCCGGTAGCTGCCAGGCGATCGCGCGCGGCTTCAAAGTCAGACTTGCCCGCAAGCTGCCCGACCTTCAATCCCACTACGGCCAGGATTTGGGCTGGCGTGTAATTGTGGCTCCCTTCCACTTTCAGGCTTTCTATGGGCCACTTATGGGGCTGGTCGGGCTGCGTGGCGGTCTTCTTGGCGCGGCTCGACTGCGCCAAGGCGGCAGGAATCCCCGCACCCGATCCGCAGATCAGGAATATCAAAAGCCAGAGCATATCTTCATTACACACAATACCGCTCTCTTCCGTTAACCGGCGCAGGCGCGGCCCGGCAGTCTTATTCGTTATAATAAGAAAGTCCACTCTGAGAGGCACTGTGTCGCTGCGCACCTATTTTCGTCTTTTCACGCATATTCAATTGATGCCCATCCTCGAAAGCGGCGAGGAAACCCTGGTCGGAGGGCAGGCCGTGATCGAGGGCGTGATGATGCGCGCCCCGCACAGCTATTGTGTCGCCGTCCGGAAGCCGTCGGGCGAAATCGTGACCGAGGAGCAGCCGCTGCCGCGCATGTCCGAGAAATACCCGATCTTCAAATACCCGGTTGTGCGCGGTGTCGGAACCCTCTATCAGGCCATGGCCCTGGGTCTGCGGGCGCTGAAATTCTCGACCAACGCCGTGCTGGCCGGCGAGTCGCCAAAAGCCGCACCCCAGGAGATCCCCAGCTGGGCTATCAGCCTGAACCTGCTGCTGTCCTTCGCGTTCTTCATCTTTCTGTATAAGTTCGTGCCGCTGTACGCCGTCACCACGCTCGGGAAATGGTACCCGATTTTGAAAGGCCGCATCGCCTTCAACGCCGCCGACGGCATTATCCGCATCGCCATTTTCCTGGCGTTTCTGTTCCTGATTTCGCGCATGAAAGACATTCACCGCGTGTTCGAGTATCACGGCGCCGAGCACAAGGTGGTGTTCAACTTTGAATCCGGCAAACCGGTCAACGTCGAAAACGCGCAGGAGTTCACCACGTTCCATCCCCGCTGCGGCACCAGCTTTCTGATGGTGGTGATGGTCGTTTCCATGGTGGTTTACACGCTGATTCCGTTCTCCGGCTTCGGCATGAAACTGTTCAGCCGCGTGCTTCTGCTGCCGTTCGTCGCGGGCTTCAGCTACGAGTTGATCCGCTTCGCCGCGAAGCGCCGCGGATCGTTCCTGGCCACCCTGACCGCCCCGGGCCTGTGGCTGCAGCGCATCACCACCAAGCCGCCGTCCGATGAGCAGGCCGCCGTGGCCATCCACGCGCTCCAGGGCGCCATGGCCCTGGAGGAATCCCAGGGCGGCGAGCTGGTCATCGCTTAAGATGGCTTAACCTCCATGCAATTTGTTCCCAAGCTGCAGCAGATCGAGGTGCGCTTCGAAGACCTCACCCGCCAACTGGCCGATCCCGCGCTGATCGCCGACGCCACCGAATATCGCAAAGCCGCCAAGGCGCGCAGCGACATCGCTGAGGTTGTGGACAAGTATCGCGAATGGAAGAAGGCCGCCAGCGAGTTCGACCAGGCGCGCGGCATGCTGCAGGACCAGGATCCGGACCTGCGCCAGATGGCCGCCGACGAAGCCGCACGGCTGCAGCCGGAACTGGCGCGCATCGAGGCGGAAATCAAGGTCCTGCTGCTGCCCAAGGACCCCAACGACGAGAAGAACGTGGTGCTGGAAATCCGCGCCGGAACCGGCGGCGACGAAGCCACGCTGTTCGCCGCGGAGATTTTCCGGATGTACTCGCGCTACGCCGAAACGCAGCGCTGGCGCATTGAAGTCACCTCGGCCAGCGATTCGTCGGCGGGCGGCTTGAAGGAAGTCATCGCGCTGGTCAGCGGCGACCGCGTGTTTAGCAAGCTGAAATACGAGAGCGGCGTGCACCGCGTGCAGCGCGTGCCGGTCACCGAGCAGCAGGGCCGGGTGCATACGTCCGCCATTACCGTGGCGGTGCTGCCGGAAGCCGACGAAGTGGAAGTGAAGCTCGATCCCAAGGACATCCGCATCGATACGTTCTGCTCATCCGGGCCGGGCGGGCAGTCGGTGAACACCACGTATTCGGCGGTGCGCATCACCCACCTGCCGACCGGATTGATCGTTTCCTGCCAGGACGAAAAATCGCAGATCAAGAATCGCGCCAAGGCGGAGCGCGTGCTGCGCTCCCGGCTCTACGAAATGGAGCTGGAAAAGCAGCAGGCGGCCCTGGGCGCGGAGCGCCGCAGCATGGTGGGGACCGGCGACCGCAGCGAGAAGATCCGCACTTACAACTTCCCGCAGAACCGCGTCACCGACCACCGTATCGGCCTCACGCTGCACCAGTTGGATATGGTGATGGAAGGCCGGCTGGATCCGATCCTCGACGCGCTGACCACTTATTACCAGGCGCAGAAACTCAAGGAAGAAGGCGACGCGGGCGGGGTCGCGGCGTAATCCGCATGACCGTCCGGACCGCGTTGCTCCAGGGCGCTAAGCTCCTGGACGATGCTACCGTCGGCGTGCCGAGGCTCACCGCCGAAGTGCTGCTGGCGCACGCATTGCACCGCGACCGCGCATATCTGTACGGGCATCCCGAGCACGAGCTCTCGGAGCTGGAATGGCTGCATTATGGCCGCTACCTGCACGAGCGCATGCAGGGCAAACCGACCCAGTACATCACCGGCCGCCAAGAGTTCTACGGCCGCGAATTCCGCGTGACCCCGGACGTGCTGATCCCGCGCCCCGAGACGGAACACGTGGTGGAGACTGTTCTGCGGCTGACGCCGCGCCCGGCGCGCGTTGTGGACGTGGGTTGCGGTTCGGGATGTCTGGCCGTCACCCTGCGGTTGGAAACAGGCGCGGCGGTGTGGGCCACCGATATCTCGCCGGCGGCCATCCGCGTGGCTGCGGGGAACGCGCAGCGGCTCGACGCGCCAATTTCGTTTGCCGCGTGCGACCTGGTGTCCGCTTTGGCCGACCGGTCGATGGACCTGATCGTTTCCAATCCGCCCTATGTCCCGTTGGGCGAGCAGGCCGGCCTGCAGCGCGAGGTGCGCGATTGGGAGCCGCACCAGGCGTTGTTCGGCGGACCTACCGGATTGGAGATCTATGAACGGCTGGTGCGGGATGCCGAACGCGTCCTGCGCCCCAGCGGCTGGCTGGTTATGGAACTGGGATTCAACACTGGCAGCCGGGTCGCGGGGATGTTTTCGAGTTGTTGGCGGGACCTCGAAACTGTGCCGGACCTGGCCGGCATCCCGCGCGTGATCGCCGCCCGGCTAGCGGATAACTGAAGCCACGTGGGCGGGCTAACTCTTGGATGAGTCGAGCTTCCACTCCCCGATGAAGGGGCTTTCCGCCGCCCATGCCATGCCCGTCGCCAGGCAAACCGCCGGCAGGATTTCGAGAATTCGCTCTAAGACACGCGCCTGGTCTTGTCCCCAATCGAATAACACTGTCCCAAATCGAACACCGGGAGTGCTGATCCTACTTGAGACAGCCGCGTAACCTTATCGGCGAACGGCGGTATGGACATCAGATGCCGAATCTCGCACTGGCACCGCTGGCCGCCCTTCTATGTCTGGCCGCCGGCGCGCAGGCCCAACCTTCGCAGGCATTCATTGAGGCGGCCGACAGGTCGGTTCCCGGCGCGCTCCATGACTACAATGTTCCGGGCCTCGCCGTTGCGCTCATCCGAAATGGCGCCGTGGTTTGGATGAAGGGCTATGGCTTTGCGGATGTGGCATCCGCCAAGCCGATCACCCCGGATACCGCTTTCAACGTAGGATCGTTATCGAAGACCGCCACTGCGTGGGGAGTGATGCGTCTCGTAGAGCGGGGCAAGGTGGACTTGGACCAGCCCGTGGATGCCTACCTGAAAGGCTGGCACTTGCCCCCTTCACAATTTGATGCGAGGCAGGTCACGATCCGGCGCGTACTCAGCCACACCGCCGGAATCTCGAACCACGATTATCACGGGTGGGACGCCGCATCTCCCCTGCCACCCATCGTCGACTCGCTCTCCGGGAAAACCGGGACAGGCGAAGTGCGGGTGGTCTCCGCGCCCGGAACGGGCCACAGCTATTCGAGCGCGGACTACGCCATCATGCAACTCCTGATTGAAAGCGTCTCCGGACTGAGTTTCCAGGACTACATGAAAGCCGAAGTGTTTAAGCCTCTCGGCATGCGGGATACCGGGTTTGGTCTGCCGCCCGATTTCGCACAGATCATGGCGCTGCCATACGGGCCATTTGGCGAACCGCTACCGCGCTTGCGCTATAACGAACTGGCCGCGGCCGGACTCACCACCACCTTGCGGGATCTCGCTACCCTGGCTGCGGCAGGATTAAAAGGCCCGCACGGCGCTCCGCCCGGGCACGGTGTTCTGAAGCCACAGAGCGTCGAACTCATGCAGACGCCGCAGCCCCACACTCGCTGGGCAGATCGCGATCCATACGGGCCGAATCCACAGTACGGCCTGGGCTATACGGTCCGGCCGGATCAGTTCGCCGGCGAAATCGGTGTAGGACATGGAGGCAGCAACAGCGGCTGGGAAAGCCTGCTGCAAATTATCCCGGCGACTGGCGACGGCATTGTCCTGATGACCAACAGCTCCAACGGAAGCGCGGTCATTTCCACGGTCCTGTGCTCGTGGCGGAGGTGGGCCGCCCACGACGCAGCCGCCGCATGCCCCGCCATCGAGATCCGCGCGGCCCTCTACGGAGTCTACATGCACCAGGGGGCCACCGCCGTGCTGGAGCGCTATCGCGAGCTGCGCCGCGGCCAGCCGGACCAATATGATTTTTCCGTCAATGAACTGAATTCCATGGGCTACGCAATCCTGCGGCGTGGAGACAAGGGCGGCGCCGTCGAGATTTTCAGACTCAATGCGGAGCAGTTCCCGCGCGATTGGAACGTCTACGATTCCCTGGGTGAGGCTTTGCTGGCGGCCGGGGACCAGCGCCGGGCCATCGAAAGCTATCGCAAATCGGTGAAGTTGAATCCACAGAATGACAATGGCCGGAATGTCTTGAAAAGTCTAGGCGCGCCGATTCAGTGAGGTCGTGCCAGACAGAAGCCGGTCGCTGCCCGTGGCAATCCCCTGAAGTACTTAGTAATTCGATGCGACTTTCGGTCACCGCCCGGGTTTACATTAGTACGAGCAGCTAAGTTTACGCTAAGCAGAGCTCTATCAAGGAGCTACTGCATTGAAAACACGATCACTTCACCGCTGCCGCCCGCCGCTGGAGGTGAAGGTGCCGAGGCTCAAACACCGTCGTACTCTGCTCGTCCACGCCATTCGGTTGCTCGAAGAAATCACGCTGGCCCGGCTAAGACGGGCCCCGGAACTAACTACCTTCATTTCCCGACTCGGGCGGGCCGCCTGAGCCCGACGTAGTGTCGACGGCCTGAGCATCGCACGCCAAGGAACATTCCAAGGGAGGGAAATGGACCCCAATCAGTTTAGCGAATTGCACGCGAGGTGTCTGGAAGCACTGGAGCAATATGTGCACGAGGCCAGGAAAATGTGCGGATTATTCGGCCAGTGCCTGGCCGAACCCGCATCGCTGCAGATCCTCTCCGAAATCATAGAGCAACGCGTCCGCGAAAACAATGCTCACGCCAGTTACATCGAGATCCGTAAGCAATTGTTCCAAGCAATTCGAGTCAGCTACGACTCGTTACACTGAGAGGAAGCTGCGGGGCAGTGACACGTTCGAATGCCACCGTCCCTCGTCCTGAACTACCGGGGCTGGCCCCATCGCAGACCCCAGCGCGAACAATCCCTCGAGCAGCATGATGACGTGCCCCAATCGCCGTTCGGGGAGCACGAGCGTCCCGTACAGTAGACCACGAGGACGAGCAGCGCAATGTTGGAGCTCTCGGCCTTCGATATCCCACGGACGATGTCGTCCGTAATGTGAAGCGTCAGCAAGAGGATCGAGAGTAGAGACGCGATGGTTAACGTGGTGTTGTGTTTCATTGGATGGGTCGGCAAAGTCCGAAAACCATCCGCGAGAAATCAACCCACGATTTCTTCGGACGAGTCCCCTTTTTGAACGGCGCGTCTAACTCGGCTTACTCCGGGTGCTGCGCGGCCGGCTTGCGGCTATCGACGACTTCGAAGCCTTCGGGCAACTCGAAGAGCTTGGGGTCGGGTTCGGCGAGGTTGACATCGGTGAGCGTGAAAACCTGCTTGCCGACCGAGGGGTTCACGACCTCAGAGTAGAGATTGACGCCGATTTGTGGGGCTTGCCAGAACTCGCGCCAGGTGGAGAACGGCTGGTCGCTGCCCATGACGCCGGCATCCAGTTTGTTGGTGTCGCGCGTGCCGACGGTTTCGATTCCGGAGATGGTGCGGGCGCCGAGGTCCTCATGCACGCGTTCGCCCGCGTTGTTGGGCAATGGACCGCTCTGCAACACGGCCGGCTTGTAGGCCTTTACGGCGGCTTCGGCAAACGCCTGGAGGACGCAGCGATGGGGCGTTTGCAGAGTAAAGCAGTTGTAGAGCGTGTGCGCGTTAGGGTCGGCGATCTGGATGACGTTCATGCGCGACTGGTCCTGATTGCTTTTGGGCGCCAGTATCCAGCGCTCTTCGTAGATGCGTCCGCGGCTGTCGCGGGCCACCTGGCGCTGGTTGACGAAGGTAAAGTTGCCGCCACCGGGCATGGGGCGCGTCCACTCGGTGTGGACGATCGCAGAGAACGGCGCATTGAGCAGCGGCGGGATGTAGATGCTTTGCAGAACCTCGGATACGCCGCCGTCGCGGGTGTAGGTAGTCGCGCCGCCGTCCTGCCCGTGCGGGGCGCGGGCTGTCTGGGCGTTAGCTGCGGTTGCGAAAACGACGAGGATGGCGAGGGGCGTGCAGTGCATAGGTAGCCTCCGTGGTGGTTATGGAATTCCGCCGATATCAACACCACTATAGCGCGATTGTCGGGGCGGGAAATGGGGGTTTTCGCTCTCTCTAAAGGGGGTCAGGCCGCCTCAAAAGGCGGCTGCGGGCAAGATTGGCCGCCCTCCAGGCGAGTCACATCAGCGATCCTTGATCAGCTCATCCAACTGGAAGGCGTGGCGGATGGGATGCATGACCGCATGCTCCAACATGGCGTCGATACAATAGCGCGTCTGCCATCGCGATGGGTACTCGGGAGTCTCCAATCGTTCGCCGGGAACTTCCCGAAGCGGGGTCCGCCACCGCTCCAGAACGTGCTCCAGGTAGTCGTCCGCATCGCGGACGATCGAACCCACGACCGGGGCGGGGCGGATTCCGGGGTCGGGTAATGTCAACACCTCACACATCCAGACCATGTAGCCACCGGCCGAGCCCAGCACGTGCCGTCCCAAAGCGGCTAGCGAGGCATAGGAGCGGTCATCGGTGGGTGGCAGGCTCACTGAGGCCGCCAAGGCCCGCCTCCAAGTGTGGACGAAGCGGCGAAGGTGTTCCTCGTGCAAGAGCACCATGGCGCGCACAGCGCGAGAGCGGTACGGCGAATTGAGTGACATAAGGAAAGGATATCTGAAGACGCTGCCCGAGGATTACACCGGCCCACGGCACGTCGTTACCGTGAGGCAAATACCGCCAGAGGAAATAGCGCCGCCCGAGCGCGACGACAACTGGTTTGAATGGGAGGATCGCCCCGGCCCTGAACCAGTCTCAAACGCTATCGGCCCCGACGACGAACTCGTCATCCAGCACTACGTGGTGGGGAAACCGATGGGCTGAATCCGCGCAGTCACGGCCCCGACCGCTACTGCCCGTTTCCGCGCACTTGGAACATGGACAATGCCCGTCCCCAGAGCCAGTTCCTGATTAACGAGAAAATGACGATGCCGGCGGATGCCGTGGCGATCACGGGAGGTTCCATTTCGGTCTGCTCCTTGACGGCACAGCGGAATTCCCGATGCGCCTTCAAGCCTTATCGCCAGTTTCACCCCAGTATGCGACAAAACGCGACCGTCTTCGGTGCCCGCAGCAAATCCTGGATTCGGCACAAGCCAGTCTGGAGCCGAAAATACGTGGAAACGGCGCGTGGCACACCGGCAGAGATGCGGGAAGGAAGATGAGAACCAACCTCTCAATGCCCCCAAACCGGCGATGCCGTGCGCTTTCGGAAAGGCACTGCTGGCCTCCAGCGCAACCAATTGGCTACAGATGGCCACCGGGGCTGGTTGCGGCTGCGCTCATCCGGGCCTCTAGCTCCGTTCATCCAGCAGATCGCAAGGTATTGCAAACAAGATGTAACGTTACCTAGTGACCGTTTCAATGGGCGATGAAACTTCACAGCGGCGACGGCACAACGTATTCTGCCTACTGAGGCGTGGCGGCAAAATCGCTGCTGACGCGTAAATTCAAGAAAGCGAAAAGGAAGCGAAAACAAATGAAACAGACGATTAGCACGCAAACACGAAACCGCTGGAAGAGGGCCTTAGCCTGCTTCCGCGCTCTGCGTCGCGACTGTGGCCGCGTCGCCTGCCCAAACCTTTACCGTACTCAAGGTTTTTGATGGGACGAACGGTAGTTACCCCTTTGGAAGCTTGGTCGAAGGGGTAGACGCGAATCTCTACGGAACAACCTACGGAGGTGGAGCGGATTTGGGTGGCACGGTGTTCAAATTCACGCTAAGGGGCGGGATCGATCCGCTCTATAGCTTTTGCGTCTCCACCGGCTGTCCCGACGGCAACGGTCCCATGGCTGGACTGTTGCTAGGGTTCTCGGACGACTTCTATGGCGTCACCGAGACGGGCGGAATGAACACCAATGGCGCGCTCTTTCAGATTTCTCCGGAAGGCACACTGAGTACGCTCTACAGCTTTTGCGCCTTAGCCAATTGCGCCGATGGCGGCACGCCCGTTGGCGGACTGATAGAAAGCCCCATAGACTCGAAGTTCTACGGGACGACCTCCGAATATGGGGCGAACGGCGCAGGTGGCACCATCTTCCAGTTCACATATTACGATGGCCCGCTGATTACGCTCCACAGCTTCTGTGGCGATCCCGGATGCACAGACGGCGGCTACCCCCGAGGCGGATTGGTGCAAGGGACCGACGGTAACTTTTACGGGACAACTGGCGGTTTGGGAGCCAACCAGCCCGGTACAGTCTTCCGAATAACGTCCGGCGGTGTCTTTACAACGCTTTACACTTTCTGCTCCATCAAGAACTGCACGGACGGCGCCGCGCCCTATGCCGGATTGATACAAGGAAGCGACGGCAATTTCTATGGGACCACAGCCTGGGGCGGAACCAGTAGCCAGTGCGAGCAAGGCTGCGGCACAGTCTTCAAAGTCACGCCACAGGGCAAGCTGACGACCCTGCACAGCTTTGCTTATACCGACGGCGAACAGCCCCAGGCAGGACTGGTGCAGGCGACCGACGGCAGCTATTATGGGACAACGAGACTTGGCGGCGCGAACGACCTAGGTACGATCTTCCAGATCGCCCGCGGCGTGTGCAAGAGCCTGAAAAGCCTCTCCGCGTCCGACGGTGCATCGCCCTGCAGCGCGCTGACGCAGGCCACGGACGGCAACCTCTACGGGACAACCACCGGCGGGCAGGTCGACAATGGCACGGTCTATCGCCTATCCATGGGACTTGCCCCATTCATCAAAACATCGCCCGTCGCGAGTCCAGTGGAGGAATATATCGATATCATCGGAAACGATCTGACCGGCACGACTAGCATTACCTTTAACGGTACTCCCGCCAGTTTCACAATCTTCGCGCCTACCCATATTTTGGCGCTCATACCGACCGGCGCTACGACCGGCCCGGTGGAAGTCACGACGCCCAGCGGCACGCTTAGCAGCTACTTCAATTTCCAAGTGCTGCCGTAAGCGGGAAACGGGGCGAAACCAGTACTGCGCGTGCGCCTGCTGAAGGACGGCCCGAACGACTGCCACGCGTAAGCCGCCAGATCCGCCATCGCGTGGATGAAGACCGGCTTCTCTGTGCGGTCTAGGCTGCCGATATTAGCGGAAAAGCCGAACATAGCCGCTAAGAGCGCCGTCGCGGCGGAGTATATTACGCTACCGGAAGCCGGGATCGCAAATCTAGGTCTTTGACCGCCTGAAATAGTTCTGAAAAACCATTTTTATGCAGAGTTGTTTTGGCGCATACTCAGGGTATGGGCCGTCCACCTCTGAACATCGATATTGCCAAGAAGGATCAACTGGAATTACGCAGCCTCCTGAAAGGCGGGATCCAACAAGTCCGCGTGGTTCTGCGCGCCTTGACCCTGTTGCAGTTGGCGGAGCATGTCAGTGCTCCACAGATTGCCAAGATGATTCCGCTCACCCCACAGGCCATTCGCCGGCTCGGCCACCGCTATCAGATGGCCGGACTGACGAGCGCTCTTTATGAAAAGCAGCGCCCCGGCGCCGCCGAAGTGCTGGACAACAACCAGAAGCAGCGGATCATCGCCATGGTGTGCGCCGACCCTCCCCGCGGCCGCGCCCGCTGGACGGTCCGCTTGGTGGCTGAAGAAACGATAAAGCGGAAATTGGTTCCCCGTGTGGGAAGAGAGACTATCCGGATCCTGCTGCTCCACCACGACCTCAAGCCGTGGCGGGAAAAAAATGTGGTGCGTGGCTGACCTCAATGAAGACTATATCGACAGGATGGAGGACGTGCTGGGAACCTATGAGCGGCCGTACGATGCTGCCCAACCGGTGGTCTGCTTGGACGAGAAACCGGTCACTTTGCATGCCGACGTCCGTCCGCCGGCGCTGGCCAGGCCAGGCCGCGAGGCGAGGCGAGACAACGAATACGAACGCTGCGGCACGGCCAATGTCTTCTGCGCTGTGGAACCCAAAGCCGGACGCCATTTCACCTTCCCGACCCCGGATCGATCGGGTTTCCAGTTCGCGCAAGTCCTATTCCATTTGGCCTTACAGTATCCAAAAGCTGAGACGATCCATTTAGTGATGGATAACCTCAGCAGCCACCGTCAGAAATCCTTAACCGACTTGTTTGGGAAGGAAATGGCCAGCGAAGTCTGGAACTGCTTTACCGTCCACCACACGCCCAAGCATGGAAGTTGGCTGAACCAGGCGGAAATTGAGATCGGGATGTTTGCGCGGCAATGCTTAGGAAAGCGGAGAATCCCAGATCTGAAGACGCTGAAACGAGAGGCGCGCGCCTGGAATCGGCAGACGAACCGGAATCGTACCAAGATCAACTGGCGGTTTGATCGCAAAGCGGCCCGCCGCAAGTTCGGTTATAAACAGAACTCTTTCAAGCGGTCAAAGACCTAGTCCCGCGCAGTAGCGATGGTCGCTCCTCAGCGACCCATCCAGTGAAAGGATAGTCCATGTCGGACCGCAGAATCACATCTTTGTTCGTACCTGCCGCGTTTGCGGCGTTCATAGCACTTGCAGGCGCGGCGCCATCGTCCGCGCAAGCAGCAGCCACCGATCAACCGCAGATGAAGTCCGCCGCGATCGAGTTCGTCCCCGGAGAGAAAACCATCTTTTTCGACGATTTTTCCGACATGGAGGCCGAGACCCCGCCGCCGCACTGGAAGGTGCGCGATGGCAAGGTCGAGTTGCGCACCGGCGGAGCACGCAGGAGCTTTATGCCGCCGAAACCGTCACTCTTTCCCTTCCGAAAATCCATACTCCCGTCCAACTTCACTTTTGAACTTCAGTTTGTAGGCAGCGGCGAAATGGAATGGAAGTTCCGCGCCGATGGCGACGATGCGCTCGTCGGCATCGTCCGCGGAGAAGGGGATGGTCAAACCGTGAACTTGAGTTGGAGCGGGAAGGATGGGAACATTGGCGATGCGGAAGTGAAGGGGATCGACACCTCCAAGCCAGTCGACTTTGCCATCTGGGTTCAGCAGGGCCGCTTCCGCGCTTATGTTAACGGCAAGCGCGTGCTGGATGCAAATCAGGTGCAGATTCCGGTCATCGACGCGGTCAACTTCGACGATGGCCGGTACCGACCCACCGCCATTCGCAAGGTGCGCATCGCCTAGTCGGCTCCCGACTTCTCATCCGTCATCGCCTCCACCGGCAAGTACGTGACCCACGGCATCCTGTTCGATACCGACAGCGCCAAGCTTAAGCCGGAATCCGCCGCGGTCCTCAAGCTGGTGGCCACGGCCTTCACCAAGAATCCAGATCTGAAGCTGGAGATTGACGGCTACACCGACTCGGTCGGCAACGACGCGCACAACCTCGACCTGTCGAAGCGGCGCGCGCAGGCGGTACAGTCCGTCCTGGTGTCGCAGTTCGCCATCGACGCCGGCCGCCTTGCGTCCAATGGCTTCGGCGCGGCCAAGCCCATTGACACCAATGACACACCAGGCGGCAGGGCCAACAACCGCCGCGTCGAGTTCATTAAGAAGTAGGCGCGCGGCCCTCTTTGAGAGGTCCTCATTCGGATAATGGTTCGAGTGGGAGGAGCGCCCCGGACCGCAGCCGCCCTCGAACGCTGCCAGCCCCAGCGACGAGTTGGTCGTCCGGGTGTCCTACCGCGGAGGCGAAACCGAAGGCCTGAATCCGCGCACATGCCGACCCGCAACCGCTACCGATATGAACGAACAACGCCTCCGAAAGCGGCGCCTTTCCCGGAACCTGATCTGGGTGGCCGACGGTCCGACCGAGGTCGGTGCTTCACTTCCGCGAACGCCGTATCTGGACCGCGCGGGCAGTTTTTGGCCGCGGCGTGGAGATTTCGAGCATCCCAGGCGCGCGCGGTCCAGGTGCCTTGTCATTGGCGCATGGTCAACTCGACGCGGACTCGGAATGATGCCAGGCCGTCGGCCCAAGCGACGACATAAAGATAGCGTGCATACGATGGCAGTATCGTTTTCCTGTACTGAACGTCGGCGAAATTAATTGCGACGGCGACATTTTCATCTTCTCTGGCACCGAAAGCCACGTCGATTTGCAGCGGGTCTTCAGCGGTGAAGACTTTGCTAACGAGGGTTTACGGAATCGAGCGCCAATAAGATCGCTCGTTTTAGTGGAAGCGGAGCGATCACCGAGTACGCCGTGCCGACACCCGGCAGCGACCCCAGCGCAATAACGCTCGGTCCGGACGGAGCGCTATGGTTTACCGAGTGGGACGGCAACAAGATCGGGCGCATCACCACAGCCGGGACCATCATCGAGTTTGACCTCCCAACCGCGAATGCCGAGCCCTACGGGATCACAGTGGGGCCAGACGGAGCCCTATGGTTCGTCGAAGTGCAGCCCAACGCCAGCCAGATCGGGCACATCACCACAAGCGGCGTGGTTACCGAGTACCCCGTGCCGACTCCTATCAGCGGTGGCGCCCGCGCTTGGCAACAACTTTGGCCCCCATTGGATCGTGAGCGGGCCAGACGGCGCTCTGTGGTTCACCAATTATAAGGGCGACTACATCGGGCGGATCACCACCTCCGGCTCGGTCACCGAGACGCTCCCGCCATTATAACAGCCGGCCCGGACGGGGCTGTGTGGTTCACCGAAACGCCGGCGATAAAATCGGCCGCATCACCACCGCCGGCGCCTTCACAGAGTATCCCTTGGCGACACCACCGGTTATATTACTCCGCTCTTGTTCGTCGAGTGGAACCTAGCCCTGTGGTTAACAGCCCGCCCGTAATCCAGGAGCGTTCAGCAAGCGGCCACTTTTGGCGGGATGCCAACTGCCGCTCAAGTGGGTACTTCCGGATGGCCGACGACCGGGAGTTATCGCGGCCGGCTCACCGACCGTCACGTATCCCGCTTCTCCTCCTCGAATTCGGATAGTGTGGCGAGAAAGCCGGAGGCGGCGTTCAGGTTGTACCCCGCGAGCTCCTTCATGAGCCTCTGAATCTTCGGGGAGCGGTCCATACGGTCGCCGAATTTCTTCGACAACCATATCGCCAGCGGGATGATGGCCAGCCCGAATAACAGATTGGCGAGCAGATAAGCGGCTCCGACTGTTTTGTAAGCGTCTACCCGCAAAAATCCCTCTAGCGCGACAATTAGGAGCGGTGTCCAAAGGAGAGGCGCTAGCAGAAGCGTCCACTGGAAGTGACGGATCTGTAGCATCCGAAGAGATTCAAGCTGCTTCTGAATGGCGGCAACCGGATTGCTATAGTCAATGTAAAGTGCGCGCCGAATCTGCTGTATCAGCACAATCAAGCTTGCAATCTCGAACAGGTCCAGGGCGGCAGCGGGCACCGCAAACCGCACCATCGCAATGTGGTCGCCGATGAAGGAGCCAAGTACGATGATGACGGCAAGCGCAACGACGGACTCCAATGCCAGGATAACGGCCAGGCGCTGCAATGCGGACCGCGCGCGGTTCATTTTTGTCGCGGTTAGAAGCTGACGGGTCAGGCGGATGTTCACTTCGAGCTTACGATCGTGCGCCGCCCACTTCTGCTTGAGTTCATCCAGTTCCATCATGTCTCGGTCCTCGATTTAGCCGGGGATTCAGTCTGGCCAGTTCCCCGAAATTCCTGCTTCATCTTGCTTTTCAATCTGCTTATCTTCGTTGCCACGTTGGTTTCACTAATGCCTAGCACTTCCCCGATTTCCTGGTAGTTGTGCCCGTCCAAATAGAGCAGGACGAGCGCCTTGTTCAGCGGGTCAAGTACCTCTATGAATTCGTAAAGGAGCCGTATCTCTTCAGGCTGATTTTTCGTCTCATCGATCGCTTCCAGAAGATGCTCCTCGTCGGAAACGACATATCGTGTTCGTCTATTCTCGCGGCGATAGAACGAAATCGCAACGTTGAGGGCGATCCGGTACATCCAGGTGGAAAACCTGTAACGCTCGTCGAACTTGCCGAAAGATCGCCATAGCTGGATGATGATCTCCTGCGCCAGATCGTCCCGGTAGTCGCGGTTCCTGCAGTACGAGTTGCAGACCTTGTAGAGGATTTTCTTGTGCTGATCAACCACGGTCTGGAACCTTTCCTGGAGTTCTGGTGTGGTCATCCGCTCCCTTATGTTGCGTCCGCTGCTGCCGCAACGTGTGCCGTCACCATGTTATTCGCTCCGGCGCGGAAAAAATCACAGCCGGACCCGCATTTTTCCCCTGGGATATGCTGCAAAATGGCCCCGGAGCTTCGAGTCTGCCCGCCGTGGCTGCGGTTACCCGTACGTTGGTCCGACAATTGGGCTGGGCTTCGGCTATGGCGGCTGGGGATACGACGGTTACGGCCGCGGAGGCTACGGTTATCGTGGTGGCGGGGCATATCGCGGCGGCGGCCAGGTGAGCGGAGGTGTTCGTGGAGGCGGTTTCCATGGTGGCGGTCAGCGCGCTCGATGCGCCGGCAGCCGCACGCTTGCCCTGGCCACTTTGCGCTCGGTTCGCGAATGGATCAAAACCATTCGCTCCGATAAGCGACCCACCAGCTTATGCAGAAAATTGGAATGGTGGCACCGAGCGCCCACCAAATCGGCAACGCGAAATCGGCAATCAGCCCCAGGACCATGAAAGTGGCCCAGAAAATCTTGCGCTGCATTGGCTAAGGCTCAAGTGGTTCTTGTTTCAGCATAGCGCCGGTCACGCCGCAATGGCGGTAAGGACCGCGTGAAGGTTCTCTGATTTGCTATGGCTTAGTTCGCCTACGGCCGACAAAGATCAAGAGCGTGGCGCGTTTCTTCGATACGCCCGTGACCAAGACGCTCCCGAATCTCCAACGCGGCGGTGAGGCGCTGAATTGCCAATTCGCGCTCGCCGAGGCGGAGGTGAGCCATGCCGCACCAGTGCAGCCCGTCGGCCTTTCCCCAGGCATATTGGCAGTCCGGCTGTTCGGAGCGGTCGAGGGCGTCGCGAGCAGTTTGGAGGGCTTTGTGGGCGTCGCCGGCAGCGAGGTGCGTTTCAGCGAGGGCTAGCCGCAGGTCGATGGAGTATTTTCCGAAGCCGCAGGTATCCGCCAGCAGGATACCAGCTTCGCCTTCCGCGATGGATTGCGGGTAATCGCCGAGGTGGCGCTGGAGTTCGCAGGCGGCCTGGAAGCAGCGGAGTCGGCGTTCGATGTCGCCGGAGTGGTCGGCGAAGGCGCGGGTACGTTGCAGGTGGTCGGCGGCTTGAGTGGAATCGTCGGGTAGGACGAGCCGGGCGAGGAGGGCGTTGCAGCGACAGAGGTCGTCGTTCCAATCGTTCCGGACGCAGGCCTCGCGGTTAGCGTGCATCCGGCTGAGTGCGCCGATCCGGTCGCCACGGAGCAGTCGGCACTCGGCCTCCAAAACGCCGCACACGCTGTACAGCATCCTCCTTCCCTGGTGGGTGGCGCGATCGAAGTCGGCGAGAGCTGCGGACATGTCTCCCCCTGCGCAGTGCGACGCCGCCCGCCAGGCGACAGAGCTCCGGATTTGGCTCTCGTCCTTAGCCTCGGTGGCAAGGGAAAACGCACTCTCCGAATGTTCCCTTGCTCGCGGGAAGCGCCCGGCGACGAGTTCGAGTTCCGCAAGGTTCTCGGCGATAAAGGACCCATGCCGCGGGTCGCCGTTGTTGCCAGCGTTCAAGGACAGGCAGTACGTTAAGGCTGCACGCGCCCTAGCCGAGTCACCGAGGCCCTTGGCGAATAGTCCGAGGTCGTTAGTGAGCATGGACCAAGGAACGTGAGGCTCGATAAGGGAAAAATTATCACGGGGGGCGAAGCGCTCCAGGACGCGGAGACCGCGGGCGTGGTCTCCCAGTGCCCAGCCAAGGTTCCTGTAGCCACCCAAACCGTTCCAATACAGATCAAACGCCTCCTGGACGTGCCCGGCGAGAAATGTCTCTTCGATTAGTAGCTCATATTGATCGAGGATCGCCGGGTTTCTGGGCGAGTTGTACGGCTGCGCTTCCAGGCCCGGCGCCAGCTTGGAACGCACCGACTCATGGACGGATTCCGGCTTCGTTCCCAAAAGATTCCGGAAGAATTCGCGGAGGAAGGGATGCGCGGAGTAGGCGCTTTGCCGATCAGTCTCGGAGCGGAACACCAGTCCGAGCGCCTTGAGCCTATCCAACAGCCTGACCACCTCGCAATCGACGAGTCCGACGAGAGCGCCGGCCACTTCGCCGCCGGCCTGCACGATCCAGCCGAGCAGCTCAACCTTCACGCCGCGCGGAAACAGAGACTGCATGATAAGATCCGCCGATGTTTAACGGCTCGACGGAAGGCGCCACTGCGGCATCGTCGCCGTTGACACCCCAGGCCCGAAGCACATCCATCGCTACCGGGAGTTCGAGATCGTCAAGCGCGATGGCGCGATGCCCAGCGCCGGTCCAGCCTTCAAGGTCCACCAGTGGGAACCGGGAAGTCACCAAGGCGCGGGCGTTGCCAACGCCGCCGGCCAGCGCGCGCACCAAGCGCTTAAGCTGCACATCTTCAAGTTCGCCGCGGCGGCCACGGTCGCCTTCACTCTGGACCCGTTCCAGCCCGTCCAGCACCAACCCATGCGGAGTGTCGCCAGAAAGCGCCAGTTGCAGGCGCCCAAGCATGCCGCCCGCGGGCGCATCCTCCTTGTCCGTGAAGTAAGCGTGGGCGGCGCGCAGAAAGGCGTCGGTATGGGGATCTTCGTAGAACGACCAGACGAAGACGCCGGCGCGGTCCGACAGCGTTGCTTCGTGCAGACCTTCGTTGACGAGGGCCGTCTTGCCGGTGCCGCCAGCCGCCACCACGGAGATGACGCGGTCCGGTGTAATCGGGGATTGCAGCCAGTCCTTCAACTCCTTCAGCTTCGGTGCCCGGCCACGGAAGTGCTGCGCGGGTTGTAACGCGTGACCAAACAGAGTCGTCCAGACTCGCGCGGTGGCGACCGCCGACGACGGAGACGTAGAACCAAAGGTGGCGACGGTGATGGCGAGCTTGCGAACCGCCTTGACGATCTCGTCGGTCTTCTCCGGCTCGCCGACCAGTCTGCTCTCTTCTCGGACCTGAGTCCACGGTGCCTTCGGATCGACCAAGAACGCAAATACCAGTTTGCCCGCCCGCTCCGCGGCATCCACCTCAAGCCAGGTGATGGGGCGCTCCCCGTCGCCGCCCAGTTCCACTGGTGGGACGAAGCCGTAGCGATGCGCCACGATGCAGATCACCGCATCCGCTTCGGCCGCCATCCGCATGCATTCCGTCGTGGGATGCCGCCGAGTGCGGAGAACGTCTCCATGGCAATGGGCAGGCTCCCCAGACCTAGCACGGCGTCGCGGACTTTGTCGCGGTAGCCGTCCAGGTCGTTGGCCGTGGAGGAGATGAAGATGCGGAGGACTGGGCGCGTCGCCACTCCCTGGGGTGTAACGCGCCTCCGGGACAGCGGTGCTGATTACCGGAAGCCAGCCGCTCCGTTGTACCAGAAATGGCCGCACTTCGCGCACAGTTGTCCCCACGTTGCGCCCACGCGCCGCCGGACGGCTCGTCGTACCAGCTTGGCGTTCCGGCGCGGCGGGCGGCCAGCCCTGCCCGAAGCCCCAACGGTACACCGGCCTAACGCTTGGCGGTGGGTCCCGGAGCAAGATCCCGCAGTAACCGCTGCAACGCCTTCTGGTAGCTGTCGTGGGCTTTCCATCCCCGGAAATCGCCGATGTACCGGCTGCGCCGGATGTCCGCCGCCCAGGGCTTCGGCGCGCTCATCACCGCGTCGTCGATGCGGATCGGGAATAGCACGGTGCGGTTCCCGCGCTCCTCACGCTCCCGCGCGGCATTTACTTCACGCAACGGCTCTGGACGGAAGCCTCCGATAGCACGATCATAGCCTTGTCATAGAGGCGAATGGATTTCTCGATGCGCTCCTGGAAGCGATCACCGATCTTGAGGTCTTCCGGCGCGAACCAAACACGCAGGTGTTGGGCCTGTAGAGCAGGCGCTCGGCGAAGTCTTGGTCTTTGCTGGAGTAGCTGATGAAGCAGGAATAGAACTCGATGTCCTTGCCGACCAGCGAACGGGCGAAGGTGATGAGGCGGGGACGCCGCAGCCGCGGAGGAAAGGCTTGGGTAACCCCACTTATCGTTCCCACTGCACGGAGCAGTCTATAAGTGTCGCCGGGCCCCTCGATCACGCCTGAAAGCCTACTGCGCCGCACGCCACGGCACGCTAGCGGGAGGCTTGTTGCGCTCTGGCCATCGCCTCCTGGCTTTGTTTGATCAACTTCTCCGCTGTGGCGACATCCTCCGCATTGCCACGCAGGGCCAGGGCGCCTATTGAGTTGTAGACGAATAGACGGCGAATCCGTGTGTTGGAGCGCACCGCGGTGACGATCTTCGCGCGGTCTTCATCGGAGTGTGCTTGCGGCAGATAGAAGACCCGCACCTGATCTTGTACATCGTCTACACGTTGATCGCCCGTAAAAGTGAAGGCGCGCGGCGTGGAGTCAGCCGGAGGCACCGGCAGATCGAGCTGCTTGATCAGCCAGGCGGCCAGGGCCACGCGTTCGGGCTCCGCGCGCATGGCGACGGCGCGGCGATTATTGATGATGAACATGCGCATCACGTCAGCCGTGGAGCGGATGAGCGTGGAGATCTCCTGAAGCTGTGCCTGCGTTTGTACATTGGTCAACTCAAAGACGCGTGCCACCAACTTATCGCCTGCGACTTGTAACTCGTGCGGCTCGGGCGCGGGAGAGCCTTCGGGTTGATCCAGTTGATCGACCAGCCACGCGCTGAGGGTGATCTGGCCCTGATGTCCGCGGACAGCGATCGCGTGCAGCGAGTTGTAAACGAAAAGGCGTTGGATGTCGAAACTCGACCGCATGGCGGTTACGATTTCCTGCAGTTCCCGCGGCCCCGGAGTGTTGCGGAGGTAGAAAACCCGCGCAACATTATCCGGGTCGGCCGGCGAGCGGTATTCGTGCACGCCGGAGTATTGGCCCTTGACGGGGATATCGAGCTGCTGGACGGGCCAGATTCCCATGCCGATGTTGGCTTCAGGCGCGTTCGCGGTCAGAATGCGGGCCTCCTTGTCGACCGATAGTTGGTCGATTCCGGCTATGCTGTGCAAAACGGTGGCGATCTCCTGCACGTCCTGGTGGGATTGGTTTTGCGTCAGTTGGAAAACCTTGGTGGTTTGTCCAAAGGCGAGAGAAGTGACGAAGGCGGCGATTAGGATGCGCACGGAAGCTCCTTCGCTGTAGATGACGCGCAGGGACGGTGGATCGTGCAGAGTAAACGCGTGCTAATTTCTACCCCCCATTGGGCCACAGGCCTTACAACAGTCTGCGGATTCGGGCCGGACAGGGTATATCTGGCAGGCTGCCACCATCCCACCGTGGCGGCTGCGATCACGATCGACATACCGATGCCGAAGACGAGAACCACGGCCGCATATCGCGCGGCGTTCACAACCATCTCCACCTCCACGCGTCCTGAGGGCGCACGATTGAAAAGTGATTGGGTCGATGTTCGATCAGTGTTTGTCGATTACACAGCGAATTCCTGCCATTGGGGCAGGTTCGGAATTATCCATGGCGGCCCGGTGAGAAACTCGAATATTCTGCGGGGTGGATTCCCAGAAACCGCCGCGCGTCAAAGCGGAAGCGTTGCCGGCAACCGGCTCTAAAACCTTTCCCGTCGCCGTTGCTTCAGGGTCATATTTGTCGAAGTAACGATCCTGCACCCATTCCGATGCATTGCCGAGCATGTCATATAGTCCGAACGCGTTTGGGTCTTTGGTAGCCACCGCGTGCCGCACTCCGTTGCTGTTGTCCCCGAACCAGGCGATTTTGGAAGGCACCCCGTAATAGGTTGCCGGCTGGCCCGCACGCGCCGCATATTCCCATTCGGCTTCAGTCGGTAGGCGTCCTCCGGCAGCCGCACAGTAGGATTTCGCCTCGCGCCAGGAGACATCTACTACCGGAAGATTGGCTTCGGCCTGCGGGAACTTCGCGGAAGGCACAACACGCTGATAGGCAGCGTTGGTCACTTCCGTTTGCCCCATCCAAAAGCCGGCGGGAATCTCGGCCTGATGCCGCGGGAACTCGTCTGCACCGCATTCTCCGTCGCCTTCGGAACACCCCATGACGAACCGCCCGGCTGGAATCCACATATATGTCTGCCCGTCTTTGACGTTAACCCAGGATTGCAGTTTTTCTTCGTGTCCTGTGCTGTTCTTTGCTTCATCTACGACGGCGACCTTTCCGGCCGTGTCGCGAATGTTGCCGGCGGATGACTTGCGTAACGGTCGTAGCCGGTAAGCCGCAACGGCGAGCACGGCTACCGATACAGCGATTGCAAGAATCGTCTTCCATCCATGCACCTCCCGGATGCTGACTGGCTTCACATCAGCCAACTTCGCTTCGGCCACGGCGTGCTGCAATTTGGCGAGGTTCACTGGAGTACAGCCGCTATGGGCGTCGAGCCACTGGCTGAGGGACAGAAAATAGTCGAAATCAGGTGGCAAATCGGTGGGCGCCAAACGGAAGGGGACGATGGGCTTCTTCTTCGAAAAAGCGTGGCCCAGCTCGCTCAAGATGTGCGGCGATTGGACTGCTGCGGGACTTACAATAAAGACGATTACCCGAGCCCGTTGGATGCCCTGCAAAATTGCGGCGGGATAATCCGCCCCTGGTTCAATATCGCGGGGGGCCATCCAACAGCCCATACCGGAGCTTTCCAGCGCCGTGCAGATCTGCTCCGCAACCACCTTGTCCACAGACGCGTAACTGATGAAGATTGACTGATCCACCTGATTCGCTTTGCTCGACTCGGAGCAAACCCCAATCGCTCAATCATAATGCAGGAAGCGAACCCAGCGCCACGGGCCAGCGGATTTTGCCGAATCCTTCCCGCGAGGACGCTGAAATGTTCTCAGAGGCCCAGGAAAAGCCCTTTCGGGAGGAAATGGGTGATCGGCGACAATTAGATCTCTGGGCGTGAGAAATAGTTGTCGCTGACCCAAAGAAATAGTTGACGCCGGACACTTGTGAATCCGGCGCCAGCAGGAGGATCTTCCCAATACCGCCTTTCTCCCCTAGCACATGTGCTTCAGCCGCTTCACACAACGGCATTCGGCGACCAATCGGCAGAACGAACTTGCCATCACGCACGTCATCGGCAAACTCGCGCACCTTGGATGGATCAGGCCGCGCCAGCACACGCGTAATCTTCACTGTCGGATTTTGGGCCGCCGCGCTTTCCGGCAAGGCAGCGGTGTAGCCAAAGGAGCCGTTCTGCTTTACCTTCGCGATCAGCTTCGCCACAGCCGGCTTCCGCCCTCCAAGCTAGCGCTGGGGCTCGGTGACCGGGACCACGCGGTCCGCCGCGACATCGCGCAGCACCTGCCGGATCCCACTCGGCCAGACGATTTGAATCTCCTTGGCGACGGCGTTTGCGCCGAGACCGAAATGCACGCGCGAATCGCCGGAGCCCGCGTATCCCATGCTGGTGGAGCAGTGGTTATACTGCACCGAACCGTCCGCCGCGGTCAGGCGGATTTTTGCGCCGATTCCCATGCGATTGCTCTTCGTGCCGGAAAGCTTCAGCAGGATCCAGTGGTTGCCGTTGCGGGTGGTGTTGTGAAAGATTTTGGCCTGGCCGTTCAGCACCGCCACCACCGCGTCGATCCGGCCGTCGTTGTCGAGATCGCCGAACGCCAGCCCGCGGTGCGCGCCCGGAATTTGAAAATCCGATCCAGCCGTGGCGCTTACGTTTGCGAATTTGCCGTTTCCCATCTTGCCAAGATTGCGAAAAATGGCATTCGGCTCTCCATAGGTGCGCGGCGAAAAGTCGTGCACGTTGGTGTCAATGTTCGAGCGCGCTACGAATAAATCCTTCCAGCCATCGTTGTCCAGATCGGCGATACCGTTGGCCCATCCGGACATCTCGAAAGTATCCATCTCGAGCCCCGCCAGAGCCGTCTTCTCGACAAACTGGCCGCCGCCCTGATTGATGTAAAGCGGAAAACCCTGCTTTTCGATGGCGGTCATCCAGATGTCGGGAAGCCCATCGTTGCGCACATCGCGGAAATCCACGCCCATTCCGGAGAGCACATTTCCGGCGTCCCCCAAGGCAACCCCGGCCTCCATGGCGACCTCCTCGAAACGCTCGCCATGGATATTGTGGAAGAGCTGGTTGGCGGCGTTATCGTTGGCCACGAAGATGTCAGGGTAGCCATCGCCATCATAATCGGCGACCGCCACGCCCATGCCGCGCCCGATATGCGCCGCGATGCCCGTGGCGGCTGAAACGTTGGTGAAGGTGCCATCGCCATTGTTGCGGTAGAGCGTGTTGGGCAGCGGCGGGCAGTAACGCGGATCGCAGGTGACGCGCGGGCCATTCTGGCCGTTGGCGAAGCAGGGCGGTTCGGTGTCGGGATCCCAGCGGCAGTAATTCGAGACGAACAGGTCAAGCAAGCCGTCGTTATTGTAGTCGAGCCACGCGGCGGCTACCGACCACATCTTCCTGCCTTGGTAAAAGCCGCCCCCCACACCAGCTTTTTTCGTCACATCGGTGAACGTGCCGTTCCCGTTGTTGTGGAACAATTGGTTCCCGTTGACGTTGGCCACGAACAGGTCCGGCCGGCCGTCGTTGTCGTAGTCTCCAACGGCGACTCCCATGCCGTATCCCGCGCCGCCCAGACCGGCCTTCACCGTGACGTTGGTGAAGGTCAGATCGCCGTTGTTGCGATACAGCCGGTTCTGGTATTGGGGGCCTTGCTTAACGAGCGAAGGCATACCGGCGCCGTTGACGAAATAGATGTCAAGGTATCCATCTCCGTCGTAATCCAATACGGCCACGCCGGCCAGCATCGGCTCCGGCTGGTGCTTCTGGGGCGTAGGCGAGGAGTTGCTCTTGAAGTGGATCCCGGCCCGGCCGGCGATTTCCTCGAAGGTTATCGGCCCGAGAGCGGTGCTCCCCAGGGCGGAGAGCGCGAAGCAGAGGAGGAGCGCTTTCCAGTTGAATAACAATCGAGTCAGGTGAAGAGGGCGCCTTTCCGCCGTCCCATTATACATCGGGCGACCAGGCGTCTCCCGATACAGGCCGCAAACTGACCCACTACCGAAAAAAACAGGTAAGATATTACCAAGGGCGGAGGTGTAATCAGATTGGCCGCACGCCGCCAAGGTGCTCTATTGGAGGGGTTCCTGCAACGAGCCATACTCGCCTTCACTCGGACCGCCGTGTTATCTGTGATCGTGGCCGTGGGCGCGACCGCAGCCACTTTCGAGGAACTGGCGGCGCAAGCGGCGGCGGCGCGCCGGGCGAATAACATCCCGGAAGCCATCGAGTTCTACCGGCAAGCGGTCGCATTGCGTGCCGGGTGGGTGGAGGGCTGGTGGTTTCTCGGAACGCTTTCCTATGCAACCTATCAGTACCCCGGCTGCGAGACCGCCTTCGATGAGTTCGTCAAGCTGGATGACAAACGCGCGCCGGCGTGGTCGTTGTTAGGTCTTTGCGAGTTCGAGACCGGCAAGTACGATCAGGCATTGGAGCACCTGAAGCGCGGCCTCGCGGCGGGCAAGGATCTGGCGCCGGAAGTAGAGGCCGGGGTGCGGTTTCACTATGGTCTGCTGCTGTCGCGAGCGGGGCTCTTCGCCCAGGGGAAGCGGGAACTGGAGGGATATGCACAGGGAGGCGCGCACGAACCGATGCTGATCGCGGGCCTTGGATTAAACGCTCTCCATCAGACGTGGCTGCCCAAGGAAGTACCCGCGGAGCGGCTGGATGCGGTGGTGAAGGCGGGCACAGCGGCCCGTTTCTGGATTCTCGGCGAGACCGAAAAGGCGCAGGCCGGTTTCGAGGAGTTGGTCAAGCAGTACCCAACTGTAGCCGGCGTTCACTACTTATATGGCACTTACTTGAGTTACACGCTTCCGGATCGGGCGATGGCGGAATTCCGGCGCGAGCTGGAATCGAACCCGGCCGACGCGGATGCGGCCGCCATGCTGGCCTTGCTGCTGGTACACGCCGACGACCTGCCTGGAGCGCTGCCCTACGCGAAGAAAGCCGCGGCCGAACGGCCGTCGGATGCGCTGACGGCGTATGCCTATGGCGAGGTGCTGTTGCGCACGGGAGATCTGCGGCCGGCTATCGCGATGCTGGAGGCCGCGGAGCGTCTGGACCCGGCGGCGCTCGAGCACCACATGGCCCTGGCGAGCGCGTACTCCTGGGCGGGCCGGACGGAGGATGCGCGCCGGGAGCGGCGGGTGTCCATCGAAATGGCTAAGGCCGGCGATGCCCGTCCTCCAGAAAACTGATGGCGGATGGACATCGAAAGGCGGGGCGTCGATGGCTTGCCGCGGCGGCCTGTGTGGCGCTGGCAGGCGCCGTCGAAGCCGCGCCGGCGCGCCCCGGGCCGGTGACCTGCGCTACCTGCCACCGCGCTGAGGCGCAGTCGCAGCCGAAGACCGCCATGGGGATCGGCATCGAGTTGCCCCCCAACCAGGAACCGCTGCAGGCGCACCCCAAGCTGACGCTGGAAGCGAACGGATACCACTACGACATCGAGCGCAAGAACGGGGTCAGCACCTATACCGTAAGCGATGGCTCGGGCGCGTTGACACTCCCGGTGCGGTATGCCTTTGGAGTCTATAATCTCACATTCGTCTTGGAATACCAGGGCCGCTTCTACGAGAGCCTGGTGAGCTACTACCAGGCGATCCAGGGACTCGGGATCACCATCGGAGACGAGCGGGTTCGGCCTCGAAACCTGACGGAAGCCATGGGACGGCTGACCTCGGACCAGGAGATCATCGGGTGTTTCACTTGTCACGGCACGAATGTCGTGAGTCAGGGAAAGTTGGCGCTGGGATCGCTCAAGCCGGGAGTCAGTTGCGAGCATTGCCACCTAGGGGCCGATGCGCACATGCAAGCGATCGCCGCGGGTAAGCCGGCGCCGCTCCCGCGAAAACTGGGAGAGATGGCGGCCGAAGAAATGTCGAACTTCTGCGGCGAGTGTCATCGCACGTGGGAATCGGTGGTCGGGTTGCGTTTGTTCGGTGAGAAGAATGTCAGGTTTCAGCCGTACCGCTTAGCCAACAGCCGGTGCTTCCTGGGACAGGACCAGCGGATACGCTGCACGGCCTGCCACGATCCGCACAAGGATGTGGTCCGCGACGACGCCAGTTACGACGGGGTTTGTTTGTCGTGTCATAGCGTGAAGCCGGATGCGGCCGCCACCGTGGTGACCCGGAAGACCTGTCCAGTGGCGAATAAGGACTGCGCGCGTTGCCACATGCCGAAGGTGCGGTTGTCGGAAACCCCGGCGGTATTTACGGACCATAAAATACGGGTGGTGCATGCGGGCGAGGCGTATCCGCAGTGACCACCGGCGAGAGGCGTTGAACACGAAAAAAGGGGGCGGCTTGCGCCGCCCCCTTCGATTGGTTCCAGCCTCGCGAACGAAGCTTAGAAGTTATACTTGACCGCAAACTCGATCACGCGCGGCACTTCGTCATCGTACAACGCCTTGCCGTTGGTGGTCCCGTTCAGGTTGGTCTGACTCAGAGTGCCATTGGGCCCGGAGAAGTTCAAGCTGATGTCAGCATTGCCGGATATGCCCAATTGCGGAAGCGGATGGTTCAGGAAGTTGAACGCCGAGAACCGGAACTCGATCTTCTGGTGCTCCTTGAAGAGGAAGTCCTTGTAAATCGCGAGGTCGCTGTTGAAGAAAGCGGGCCCCTTGATGTACGGCCAGATCAGGTCGCCCTGGTTTCCGCCCGATGGCGGCGCGAAACAATTCGGATTGAAATACTGCCCGGAGCTCAGATTCTTGCGCGGATCGCAAGTCAGAACGGGCATGGTTTCCGGGATCGAGCTGGTGCCAAAGTAGTCCGAAGGTTGCAGTTGGGTTGGCCAGCCGATGTTGAGCCCGTAGCCTGAATTGGGTTGAATGGGCGCCCCGCTCTGGAACTGCGTGATGCCTGAAAGAACCCACCCGTTCACTACCCCGCCCAGGAGTTTGTTGTCTTTCACGGGACTGGGCAGATTGATCACGTAGGCGGCGTTGAAGATGTGAGTGTGGTCATAAGCCAGCACGCCGTAGGAGTCTTTGACGTTAAATGGATCGTAGCCTTCTCCGTCACCCGGGCCATTGGCGGTCTCTCCATCGCGAATTCCCAAAACCTTGCTGAACGTGTAATTCGTAGTGAAGGTCGCGCGTCCGGACTGCTTCTGCCAGGTGGCGATGAACGCGTTGTAATTGGCGTAGCTGAGGTGGCCCTGAAGATTGATCCCCGTATAGTTGTGGTACGGGTAGAAATCGTTCAGGTTGGGGAAGCCGGAATACGTAGTGTTGCCCATCGTGTACCCCACAGGCTGGTTTACGGAGCAGACTCCGTTAGCGCGAGTGCCGCAATAGTTCTGGCCGGTTATCGGATCGGTCCCGAAGAATGCGCCCACCGGGATCAAGTCCTGGTTTCCTAAGCCACCGCCTGCATTCCCGCCATTCGAAAGCAGGTCATACGAGCGGTTGCCGGCATATTGGAATTCCGCCACGGAGCGCCACGGTATGCGCTGCGAGATGGTGATATTGTACGTCCAGGTATGCGGTGTGGATGAGTCGCCCATGGTCAGGGGAGAAACAGATCCACCCAGACCGGGGGCCCCCAACGCGGCTGTGTATTGCTGGAAGTTATTCCAACCCACGCAACATTGGGCAGTGACACCTTCCGTTACCAGACCCAGCGGCGGGTTGTAACCCGAACTGGCGCTGTTGTAGGCAATCTGATACCGGAACAAGCCGGCGCCGCCGCGCAGCACGGTTTTGCCGTTCCCGAAGATGTCGTAAGCGAAGCCGAAGCGCGGCTCGATGAAGAGCGTCTTGGTGGGGAAGCCGGACAACGGAATCGAAGGATCGATGGAGTGCCATTCGAGCCCGGTATAGCCAGGCGCCGAGGCGGTGTTGTTGTACGTAGCGGGATCCCAAACGGCAACACCGAAGTTGTTGTTCGGCACCCAGTTACCCATGTGCTCGAAGCGCAGACCGCCAGTGAGCGTGAGCCTGCGGGAGGCCTTCCACTGGTCGTTGAAGAAGAACGAGATCTGCTTGTACTTCATGTCCTGCACCGCTTCGCCGCTGTCCTGGGAGAAGTTTTCACCACGGCCCATGACCCAATCGGCCAAGGGGTTACCGGTGCTGGTATCGTGCCAAGGGTCGAATTCCATCGCGCCGTTGGTTCCGCCGGACTCCGTGCCGCCGGTTTGGTAGTTGCGGGCGTAGTCCCAGTAGAAGCCGGCCTTGAGCGTGTGGCTGCCCTGGATCTTGGTCACGTTATCGCTGATTTGCGGCGTCTGCGAGAGCTTGCCGAAACCGTTTTGCGGCGTGGGAGTGAACGGCTCACCGAACTGATAGGTGGCGAAGCCGATCGCCGCCGCGCTCTGGCCGCTATAGCCGTAGGTGTTAGGCATCTGCGGCGTGTAGGGGTTGCTAAACAGGCCCGTCATTTGGAACCCGATATCGCTGGGATTCACTGCCGAGGGGTTGCTCAGGATGATCGGATTGAGGAAAGTAGCTTCGGCGAAGATGAATTCGTTGGTCAGCGTGGGGCTGAACACGTGCACCAGGTTCGCGCTGTAAACGTTTGAAAGCTGGTTGGCATTTTGCGGCGAGGGATAAGGCAAAGACCCGCCGATCGTCCACCAGATCGCGATCGGATTCTGGTCGTGCTCCAGCTGCTGGTTCCAGGAGAAGAACAGCTTGGTTTTGTCGTTGATGTTGTAGTCGCCGCGCAGCCGGAGCTCCCAGCGATTCACGGGCGGGCCATCGAACCACTCATAGTTGGAGCCGGTGGGATTGGTTGCCGGATCGACGTTCCCCGCAGGCATTAATTTCAGGATTGCCGCCGAGTTCGGATCGATCGAGGTACCCGGAACCTGGCCGCCGGGCACCAGCGAGGTATTGGGGGTCGACCCGATTAAATTGCGCGGTCCGGAGCTGGCGAAGGCTGGCCCAAGAGTTGCCAGATACGCGGGCGTGAAGTTGCCTGCCTGCATTTGCGCCGTGGGTACAAAATATTGCTGCAGGGCCCCGGCCGGATTCTGCTTCATATACTCATACGCGGCGTAAAAGAACAACTTGTCGTGGTTCTTGTTGAAGTGCGTTCCCGGGACGATCACCGGACCGCCAAAGTCGCCGCCTGGATAGTAGTAGCTGCTTTGGGGCTTCACCGCACCTTGGGAGTTATTGTAAGAGCCGTTGGAATCGAATACGCCATTGCGGGCGTAGAAGTAGGCGCCGCCGTGGAACTGCGCGCCGCCGCTCTTGCCGATGGCCTGGAACGTAATCGGGCCTTTCGCGAATTCCGCGCCATAGGCCGACGTCAGGATGGAAACCTCCTGCACCTGATTCTGATTGATGTTGGCGGTCTGGGTACCCTGGTTGCCCGGGTCCAGCAAATTCGCGCCATCCGAGGTCATCGTCATCGCGCCGTTGGGCTGGGTGCCTTGGGCGGAAAAGTTGCCGATGGGCCCGTTGTTGCTTTGCGTCGTCTGGCTATTCCACAGGCCTTGGCTGAGTCCGCCGGTGGATCCCATGCCGGGCATGATCTTGATCAGCTCAGCCGCATCGCGCCCTACGATCGAAAGGTTCTCGACCATACTCTTATTCAGCGTCTGGCTGGCTTGTCCGGTATCTACCGGGACGACGACGTCCGCGCCCGCGATAACCTCGACCTCCTGCTTGGACGATTGGACCTGGAGGATGATGGTTGGCAGGCGCACGGGCGAACCCTGCGTCAGTACGATGCCAGTCTCCTCAAAGGTCTGCAAACCGGCTGCGGTAACCGTGACAGTATAAGAGCCCGGCGGAATCGACGGGAAATCGAAGTTTCCGGAGCTGTTCGTGACGCTGTCGCGGAGACCGTTGGTGGCCTCGTTTTTCAGGACGACTTTCGCGTTGGGAACCACTGCGCCCGTGGCGTCGGTAACGGTGGCGCCTATCGACCCGCTAGAAAACTGCGCGAGTACCGGTAGTTGCGAAACCGCCAAGGCCACAATCAGCAGCCCCAACAACCAGAAAGATCTTCCAGGACTTTTGTGCCGAGCTATAACGGAGATCGGCATCCGATCTGGTAAATTCATTTGACCCCTTTTTTCTAACCTCATTTTTTTCGATCTAGCCTAAAGACCGCTTCCGGCTCTCCAACGTTCAGGCGACCCGGCGGCGGGAAACCAAAAATAACCCCTACTACACTGCCAACTCAAGGACTTTCAGATCCTGATTTTTCCGCTCCCGTGGCGCTTGCCAGCACCGGCACACACACTAACCGGCCAGTTACAGTCTTGGCGGTGGCTATGATCGGCGAGTGTAACGCGGCACGATGGTGGGCGCTAGTACATTTTGGTTACACGGCGGGGAGCCTAGCCTTGGATGGCGTCTCGAAGCAAAGGAGTTAAGCGGCTGTAACGTGACTTCCGCAAACTCATATATGAATGTAATGCATTTGTTTTGTGTAGTGTACGCCTTGTTACAAAATTTATCTCCCGCGGGTAGCGGGATTTTACATTTGCGTATCTGCGCCAGGACACCGCAGAAACGTGTATAATCAACACAAATGGGGGATGCCAATCACGTTGGGGCTCGCCCAACCGGGGTTGCGACGGGAACGGAACGTCTGGAACTCGCGGCGGTCCTGGCGTCTTCCACCTTTGCGCGTGCCCAGCGGTCGATCAGACTTCTCGAATACATTTGCGAAAAACACTTCGCGGGTAATGACGCAGAAGTGTGCGAGTACAGCATCGCCACAGAGGTCTTGGGTCGTCCCGCGGATTTCGATTCCGCCGAAGACGCCATCGCCCGGGTAGAGATCCATCGCCTGCGAAAGAAGCTGCGCGATTACTACGCCACCGAAGGCGCGCACCAGGCGTTGAAGATCATCATTCCGCCGGGCATGTATACGCCCGTTTTTCAGGAGGATGGCAACTCTACTGCACCCGTCCCGGCAAATGGGGAGACCAACGGGGAGGCGCTGCTGGAATCGGCCGCGGAGCCCCTGGGCGACGGAGTTCCGGACGAACCGGAACTGCCGCCGGCTATACCGGCTACGCGCGCGACGCCCGTGCCAGTCCGGCGCCGGATCCGGTTGTGGGTTGCCGGCGTTTTGGCATTGGTGTTGGTCGTTGTCGCAGCAGCAGCCCTCCGGGGCATTGCCAAACGCCAGATGGTGGATCCGCCCAGACTCCCTCCGCCACCCGTGATTGGCGCGGCGGACAATGCGGTGCGCATCATCGCGGGCTATGATCGCAGATACATTGACCGTCACGGCCACATCTGGTTACCGGATCGTTACTTCGAAGGCGGGGGTCAGCCGAGAGCGCCTTTTCGTCAGTTCTTCGCCCGCACATCCGACCAACTTCTGTACCAGAATGGCCGGATCGGCCTTACCGCCTACAACATTCCGCTCAAACCGGGCACGTACGAGTTGAAACTATATTTTGCCGAGGCGGTCTACGGCCCCGGATTGGAGACCGGGGGCGGCGAGAACAGCCGGGTGTTCGACATCATGTTGAACGGTAAAACACTGGCGAACAGTTTTGACATCGTTTCCGATGCCGGCGGCGCCCTGATCGCAGATATCCGGGTATTTAAAGATGTCCAGCCGGGGCCGGACGGCATTCTACGGTTGGGTTTCCACGCCCAGCGCGAGCAACCGGTTATCAGCGCCATTGAGATCGAGCCCGCCGAGCCGCACAAGCTCAACCCGGTTCGGGTGGTCGCACAACCCAGCTCCGTGACCGATTCGAGGGGGCAGCTCTGGGAAGCCGACAATTATTATTCGGGAGGCCAAACATCCAACCATTGGAAATTGGTCACCGGGACGCCTGACGCGGACTTGTTCTCCAACGAGCGCTACGGCCACTTTTCATACGCCATTCCGGTCGCGCCAGGGACCTACACGGCCAACCTGTATCTCGCCGAAACCTACTGGGGCAAAGAAAACGAGGGTGGCGGCGGCCCCGGGCAGCGAGTTTTCGACATCTACTGCAATGGGTTGGCGCTGGTCCGCAATCTGGACATCATGAAGGAAGCCGGAACCAACCATGCGCTGGTGAAGCGATTTCGCGGACTGCGGCCGACGGCGCAGGGCAAGTTAAACTTCGATTTCGTGCCGGTGGTTAATTACGCGTCCATGTTTGCCATTGAGGTTGAGGACGAAGGCCGGTAATCCGCTGGCGCGGTGGGTGGTGGATGTTGGGTGCTGGGTGTTAGGTTATCTAGGTTGTGACCCATTCATCGCAAGCTCTTGAAGCCGGTTTGGCCTGCCTGATGGCCAGCTTTACTGGCGCGTGGGCCCAGCCCGCGCCTTCCATCAACCCCGGTGGCGTCATCAACGCGGCCAGTTCCGCGGCGGGAGCGCCACTCGCTCCCGGCAGCATCGTATCGGCTTACGGAGACTTTCAGCTCACCGCGCCATTCCTGGCGACGACCCTCCCCTTGCCTACCGACCTGGGGGGACTGTCGCTCAATTTCGGCGCCGTCGAGGCACGCCTTTTCTACGCGGGCAGCGGCCAGGTGAACTTGCGAATACCATGGGAGCTAGCCGGGCAGGCGCAGGCAACCCTGACCGCTGCATTGGCAGGCCAGACCAGTGCCCCTCTGACGGTGGATCTCGCGCCATTCGCGCCGGGCATTTTCAGCTTGAACAGCCAGGGCAGCGGTCCCGGTGCGATTCAAGATTCTTCCTACCAGTTGATCACGGCCGCGAATCCGGCGGCGGCGGGCGTCACCGCCATCCTGATTTACTGCACCGGATTGGGCGCGGTGACCAATCAGCCGCCCAGCGGCGCGGCCGCCCCGAGCAATCCTCTGTCCGCTACCAAGACGACACCTACGGTCACTATCGGCGGCGTGTCCGCGGAGGTGCTTTGGTCCGGGCTTGCGCCCGGATCCGTCGGCCTGTACCAGGTGAACGTGCAGGTGCCATCCAACGCGCCAACAGGAAATGCGATCCCGGTGATCCTTTCCATCGGCGGCGCCACGTCGAACACCGTCGAAATCGCCGTTCAACCACCCACGCCCGACCAGCGCGCCGACCAGTTGATCACCCAGATGACTCAAGATCAGGAAATCCAGCTTGTGTATGGGGCCGGCGGCCCGGTCACCAACGATTTTCCGCTCCCCCGCGGCGCCGCGGGGTTCGTTCCAGGCATCCCTCAGCTCGGGATTCCGAACCTTTACCTGGCCGATGGCAGCGTCGGCGTGGGCAACGCGGTGGGCCAAGCGACCGCGCTGCCTTCCTCGCTCGCCAGCGCCGCCAGTTGGGACGTGACCGAAGCTGCCAAATATGGCACCGTGATCGGCGCCGAGCTGCGCGCCTATGGCATGAACGTGAACCTGGGTGGCAACATCAACCTGATCGGACGCGAGCCGCGCGACGGCCGCACCTTCGAGACCAAAGGCGAAGACCCCATTCTGGCAGGCAAGATCACGGCCGCCCACATCAGCGCGATCCAGGCCCAGCACGTGATCGGCGGCATCAAGCACTACGCATTGAACGATCAGGAGACCGGTCGCACCACGGCCGATGCCGAGATCGACGAACGTGGCATGCGCGAGAGCGATCTGCTGGCCTTCGAAATCGGCGCGAAGGACTCCGGCGTGCAGTCCGTGATGTGCTCCTACAACCTGGTGAACGATGTGTACGCGTGCGAGAACGCGCACCTTCTGAACGACATTTTGAAGGGCGATTGGCAGTTTCCGGGATTCGTGATGTCGGACTGGTGGGCGACGCATTCGACGGTGAATGCGGCGCTGAACGGCCTGGACCAGGAGCAGCCGGATAACGCCTACTTCGGAAGCCTGGGGCAAGCCATCGCGAACGGGCAGGTGCCGCAATCGCGCTTGGACGACATGGTGCATCGCATCCTGCGCGCGATGTATGCGGCGGGGCTTTTCGATTTTCCCGAGTCGCTGGGGCCGATCGATACGGCGGCCGACCAGGCCATCGCGCAAGAGGCGGAGGAGCAAGGCGCGGTGCTGTTGAAGAACGCCGGCGGCCAGTTGCCGCTGAATGCGGCGACGGTGAAATCCATCGCGATTATCGGCTCGCATGCGGATGTGGCGGTGCTCTCCGGCGGCGGTTCGGCGCAGGTCACGCCCACCGGCGGACCGGCACTCACGGAAGGGTATCCCTGCCCGCCCTGTTGGGCCCAGGTGATCTGGGATCCGTCGTCGCCGTTGCAGGCCATTCAGGCGATGGCGCCCAACGCCGCGGTGCAATTCGATCCGGGAACCAATGCGACGACGGCGGCCGCGCTGGCGGCGGCTTCGCAGGTGGCCATGGTGTTCGTCAGCCAATGGACCAGTGAGGGCATGGATATGCCGAGCCTGAATTTCACGGACGTGATTCACACGCCGCCGATCGATCAGGATGCGCTGGTGGCGGCGGTGGCCGCGGCCAATCCGAACACCATCGTGGTGATGGAGAATGCCAGCGCGCAAGTGATGCCGTGGCTGGGAAGCGTGAGCGCCGTGCTGGAGGCCTGGTTTCCGGGCCAGCAAGGCGGGGCGGCGATAGCCAATCTGCTGTTCGGCGCGGTAAATCCGTCGGGCAAGCTGCCCATCACGTTTCCCGCCAGCGTGGACCAACTGCCGCGCCCGGCGATCGCGCAGCCTCCGGATAGCACCACGCCTTTCCCGGTGAGCTATTTCGAGGGCTTCAATGTGGGCTACAAGTGGTATGACTCACAGGGGCTCACACCACTGTTTCCGTTTGGCTTCGGGTTGTCGTATACCACCTTCTCGTTTTCGAATGCGGCGGTGGTCAACAATCTGAGCTCCGGCAATCCTAATTTTCAGGTGAGTTTCAACCTGACTAACACGGGATCGGTGGCTGGCGCGGAGGTCGCGCAGGTGTATCTGGCGTTCCCCGCGTCCACCGGCGAGCCGCCCAAGCGCCTGGTGGGATGGCAGAAGGTGACGGTGCAGCCGGGCGCGAGCCAGCAGGTGACTATCGAAGTGGACGCCAACGATTCGTCGCATCCACTGTCCTATTGGGACGTTAATTCGGGCGCGTGGCTGATGGCTCCCGGCGTCTATACCGTGTACCTGGGTAACTCCTCGAGCGGCGGCAGCCTGATCGCCGTCGGCACTTTCCAAATCGGCTCCTGACAGCGCTAAGGTATTACGGCCACCCCGATGGTGTTCGATTTCACCAGCACGCTATCAAACTCCTTCGGTGCCCTCCACGTTACTTGCACGAAGTATTCTCCGGGTTGCGACATGTCGCTGAACATGCTAACCGCAATCGTAGACTTCCGGGACTCATTCGGCTTTAGCCGGTAGGTTCCGTTCGCGCCCGTTGCACCTCTTTGTGCGCAATCGAAACCGGATTTTGCCGCCGTGTCAGGCACCAGATTGCCGGCGCTGTCGCGCACTTCCACCGCGGCATAATCGCAAAGCGAACCTGTATACTCGAACGTGGCAACACGGTCGGAGTTGTTGGTCAACGTGATATCCACGCCTACCCCGGCACCCGCCTTTACCTCCGCATTGGGCGTCGTGATCGTAAGTGAAAACGGCGGCGCCGACTCTGCTTGTGCCGTTGCCAGCAAAAGCAGAACGGGCCCAAGATAAACAACCATCCTAAGAGTCTTCACAGTTCCTCCTGAAACACGTTGGTTAGTGGCAAACTAGAGGCCCCGAATAGGTAACCCAGTTGGTCCAAGTAGGGTAAGCCGTATTCGCGACGAACGCGCCGGCGCTGCCGCCGCCCGACGGCACCCATGTACCTCCCGCATTCAGCGTGGCAGTAGCACTAACCTTCCAATTCACTGAGCCGAGCGGGACTGGAATCGTGCAGCCGGCGCCGGTGCATGCAGCATCTGCCGTGGGCGTCCACATCAGGTTCATCTTTGCGGAAAACGCCCGGCTCACCTTATTGTAGCCGGCGCCCAGCCCTACGGGAGGGTTGTCATATACCGTTGTTAGGGCCGGGTTTATGATTGGATATGTATAAGCGGTGTCGAGCCCGGGGAAAACGCCCGCCGCCGGCACTTCGGGAGGATTACACGTCTGGGCCGCGCCACCGCCGGTGGGCGTCTCTGTTATCACGTCGCCCGTAATCAACTGAACCCATGTAAAATTGCCTGAAGGTGCAGTGGCTGAGGCAGTCATTGCAATCCCGACATTGGTGCCGCTCGTTCCCCCAAAATAAAGCGAACTGCCCAGTATCGCCACTTTACCCAAGGCTCCGGACGCCGTGCAACCGCCACCACCCGTCTCGTCAACGGCACCGCCGCAGACCAGGACCGATGTGCCGGTGGGTCCGTCCGCCGTGAAGGTAGCCGTCGAAAGCGGACTCGTCCCTAAGGAGCCATTGATGTTGACGGTATACTGATAAGTCATCGTATAAGTTCCCGGGACGGTGAAATAGAAAGGTCCATAACTGGTGGCCGTAGTGCCGGTCGGCAGGGGCGTGACCGATGCTGTGGCGTAAGACGTCGTGGTTGGCGTGTAGCCACCCACTGCATTCTTCGTCGCCGATCCCTTCTCCATCGGCACCGACCATTGCTGACTCACCGTTGCCGCGACGCACGCCGCGTTGGGAGCCTGCCCGGTCAGCATAATTTCTTGTCCCGCGACCACGGACGTTGTCTGGCCGGCCACATTCGCCCCATTGAACATGATTGTGGGCGCTCCACATTCGGTTATTTTGACGTTGTCCGTCTCCGAATAGTCGGGGCTCGTCCAAGTGGCCGCGAAAGCGTCGCTGGTCCCCTTCGCGGTCGTACTCGTCCAGGTGTAATAGATGGCGGCGAACGTGAACGTATCGCCCGGGCAATCGCCGTCAGCCAGAGTTCCGGTTACGGTTCCGGTCGCCGTAACACCCCGCTTCGGCGCGGTGCCCACGGCCCAGCTTCCGGCTGAGATCTCGGCGCAGGTGGTAGGGTTATATTCGACCCAAGCATCCACGAATATCTGCACTTGCGGGAGGACCGTGTAGTCAAGCGTCTCGGTCGCGAGGGGGGCGCCACTGTACGGTGCCGTCGCGATTCGTCCGCTCTTCCGCGGGCCCGCACTGCGGTTCTGTTCGTTTGCGTCGGCGGCGAGCATGCTCGCTGACGTTAGGAGGATACAAATTACGGTTTGCACTACGCGCAAGGAGCGAACGGGACAGCGGAAAGCAAGCATTGGCGTGGCCTCCTTCTCGACTCAGGCGATGATTATCAAGTATTCTACATCCAACAATCACCTCAATATTGTCATTAAAGAAATTTAATTTATTTCGATAAGGGGAGCAAAGGAGACTGCCCTAAAGAAGGGTTATGCGGGTGAAATCGGACTTTTTCAGTAGTCCCAGAGTGGCTCGGCTCCGCACCAGCCGTTCAAACGTACGGTCTCGGGATTATTGCCCCGCGGGATGCCCGACCCATTTCGCGCGAAAACTCCGGGTCGCGAGAACGCGTTATTTCCAGAACTCGCCCGCATATCCGCGTAGACATTCGGAAAATCCGACAGCCATAGCTGCGATCGGTGAGGACGCCGGCGCTGATGTGCGCCCGGAATAGATCGGCGGGCCCGGTCGAATGATCCAAGGCGTATCGTGCTTGACATTGCGTCCGGCCTGGCGTATTGTAATCGGTTTAGGTATCTGATGTAATTCAATTAGGCGTCGAACCGACACCATGAGCAGGCCATCCGATCTGATCCAGGGAACGCTGGACCTTCTGATTCTGCGGACCATCTCGCTTGATCCGATGCACGGCTGGGCCATCGCCAAGCGAATCGAGCAGGTGAGCGAAGAGGTGCTCCAGGTGACCCAGGGCGCGCTGTATCCGGCCCTGCATCGCCTGGAGCAGCAGGGTTGGGTGCGCGCCGCGTGGCGCAAGACCGAAACCGGGCGCGAAGCCAAGTTTTACGGGCTCACCAGGGCCGGTCGCGCGCAGCTCGACAAAGAGCTGGCGCAGTGGGAGCGCCTGTCGGGCGCGGTGGGACTGGTGATCCGCGCGGCCCAGGAGTAACGCCGAATGACGGACAGGCTGCGGCGCAGATGGGACATCGTCCGGATGCGGTTTCGGTCGCTCGCGCGCCGCGATCGCGTCGAAGAAGATCTCGATCGGGAGTTACGTTTCCATCTCGAACAGCAGGTGCAGGAGAATCTCGCCGCGGGCATGCCGCCCGCCGAAGCCCGCCGCGCCGCGATCCGCAAGCTGGGCGGCTGGACGCAAATTCAGGAGGAATGCCGCGATATGCGCCGCACCGATACCATCGAAACCTTGTGGCGCGACCTGCGATACGCGCTGCGCATGCTAACGAAGAACCCCGGCTTCACCGTCGTGATCGTGCTGACGCTGGCACTGGCCATCGGCGCGAATAGCGCCATCTTCAGCGTGATCGACGGCGTGCTGCTGCGGCCGCTTCCTTACCCTGATGGGGATCGCATCGCGCGGGTCTTCTTCCACAGCGCAACCTTTCCCAAGTTTCCGCTGAACCCTTTCGACTTCCGGGATTTTCGCCGGCTGCTGGGGTCGTTCGATTCGCTGGCCGGCTTCACACGTGCCGATCTGCAGCTTTCCGGCAGCGGCCAGCCGGAACGCTTCACGGGCTTCGCCGTCACGGCCGGTTTCTTCCGCGTGCTGGGCCTGCACCCCGCGCGCGGTCATGAGTTCTCGAGCAACGACGAAATTCCCGGCAACGAGCAGCAGGTGATTCTGAGCGACCGGCTGTGGCGCAACCGCTTCGCCGCCGACCCCAACATCGTGGGGCGGAAGATCACGCTCGATGCGCGGCCGTTCACGGTAGCCGGTGTGATGCCGCCGGGCACCGAGCACCCCGGCAACACGTACAACGGCGTGGCCCACGGCGAGACGGTGGACCTGTGGTGGCCCTTTGCCTTCCGCGGCGATCCTAACCAGCGCGGCTCCCACTATCTGGAAGTCATCGGACGGTTGAAGAAAGGTGTCACCGCGGCCGAAGCGCAGGCGGAGATGAACGCGCTGATCGCACGGATCAACCGCGAGCATCCGGGTGCGTTAGCGGGCTGGCAAGTGCTGATAGTTCCGCTGTACAAGGAGATCGTGGGTCCCAGCGAGCGCCTGCTCCTGGTTTTGCTGGGCGCCGTGGGCCTGGTGCTGCTGATCGCTTGCGCCAACGCGGCTAACCTGCTGCTGGCGCGATCCACTGCCCGCCACTGCGAGATTGCCGTGCGCACCGCTTTGGGCGCCAGCCGCTTGCGCCTGGTACGGCAGATGCTGACCGAGAGCCTGCTGATCGCGCTTATCAGCGGCGGCCTGGCGGTGGCGATTGCAGTGGCCGGCGTCCGGGTCCTGGTCTCCCTGTTGCCGGCGGCTTTCCCGCGCGCGGATACCATTCACATCAACGCCGCGGTGTTCGCGTTTACGCTGCTCGTCGCCCTGGCCACCGGAATGCTGTTCGGTCTGGCGCCTGCCTTACAGGTTTCCCGTACCGATTTCCAGGACGCCTTGCGCGCCGGTGGACGCGGCACTGGCAGCCATCGCGGACATCTGCGCTTGCGCAGCGTGCTCGTGGTGGGTGAAGTGAGCCTGGCCTGCCTGCTTCTGATTGGCGCGGGCCTGATGCTACGCAGCTTCGTGAACCTGCTGCGCGCCGACCGCGGCTTCCGCCCCGAACATCTCCTTACCGCCCGCGTATCCCTGCCGGATGCCACTTACAAGCCTATCGATACGGTGCATTTCTGGGGCCGGCTGCGCGCCAGCCTGGATTCGATCGCCGACATCCGCGCCGCCGGCGTGGGCACCGACCTGCCGTGGACCGGCTACGACGACAACATTAGCGGCTTCACCATTGAGGGGAAAAAACCGCCCGCCAACCAGGATTTTCACGGGCGTTATCATGTGGCCGGCCCCGGCTATTTCCAGGCGATGGGGATTCCGCTGGTCCGGGGGCGGTTTTTCACCGACAGCGACAACATGAAAGCGCCGGTGGCGATGATCGTCAATTGGAGCATGGCGCGGCGCTATTGGCCCAATGAGGACGCGGTGGGCAAACGCATCACTTTCGACGATCATCCCAAGGCCACGGATTGGATGGCCATTGTTGGAATCGTGGGAGATGTGAAGGATAAACCGGATAGTCCGGCGGCGGAAAATGCCTTCTGGTGGCCGATCGAGCAGACACCGGTCAGCGTCAATAGCATGGCAGTGGCGGTGCGCGGCCGTGCGGACCCCGCGCTGCTGGCGAACGATCTGCGCCAGGCGGTGCGCCAGATCGATCCCACGCTGGCCGTCGCGAACATCCGGCCGATGGATAACATAGCGGACGCCAATGTCTCCACTCCCCGCTTCGCGCTGTTCCTGGTGGCGCTGTTTGGCGGGCTGGCGTTGACGCTCGCGGCGATCGGCATTTACGGCGTAATCTCGTATGCGGTGAGCCAGCGCACGCATGAATTCGGATTGCGCATGGCGTTGGGCGCGCAGCCGGGGGATGTGCGGCGGCTGGTGCTGCGCCAGGGCGTGAAGCTCGCGCTGGCGGGCGTGGCCCTGGGACTGGTAGGCGCGCTGGCGCTAAGCCGCGTGTTGTGGAGCCTGCTCTATGAGGTACGCGCGGCGGATCCGGTGACCCTGTTATCGGTTTCGGCTCTGTCTATCGCGGTCGCGGCGCTGGCCTGCTACCTGCCCGCGCGCCGCGCGACGGCGGTCGATCCGGCCCATGCGCTGCGGTCGGAGTGATCGTAGAATCCACGCAACTAGCTGATAATAAAACTGGTTGCTTTGCAACCGCAAATACATCGGGGCAGTCCGTTATAATAAAAGAGGTACAGTTATGACTCCCCCAAACAGTTTTTGGCCCCTGTACGACGACCAGGAGGTGGAGATTTACGATAACCCCTTCTGGGATCTACCGGGCAGGACGCGCCGGCGAACGCCGTTCCGAGCCGCGCGCGTCAGCAATCGGTCCCACTCACTCCTTCGGAAAGTTCGGGTTGGCCTTCACTTCGTTTAGCTGCGCCGTGTGGCGCTGGCTGTGGGCCGAGAGCAGCAAAATCCACTGATAGCCGTCCATAGTCTTCAGCACCGGATGATCGAAGAAGTGGCCGCGTAAATCGTCCTGCGTATCGCGCACATAGGCGATGGTGTGCTCGCGGCTCTGCTTGAAGTGATCGACCATCTCCTGCGGGGTGGCAAAGCGATGCGTGGGCCGAAGCACCTCGGGCGCCTGGAATTTGTGCGAACGATCCACCACGGCCGCGAGGATGAATTCGTCCGTCACCGCCGATTTCTGGCCCGGAGCCGCGGGACCTTGCGCGACCTTGACGATGCTCCCGAAGATGAAGTCCTCGCTAACCGCGATGTGCTCGGCGCATTCCGCCGCCGACCAGGTTTTCTCGTCGGGCTTGAAGTTCCACTGCGCCGCCGAGAGACCGGCTACCGAATCCAGGAACTGCTGGCGGCTGGCGGTCAGTTCGGCGATGGCGCGGTCGCGCTCGGCTTGCGTGAGCGGCGCCGCAAATGCAGGCGCCAGGGCTACGGCCAGCGGAAGAATACAGATCAGCGATTTCATTCTTCCATACTGGCAGATTTTCGGCGCCGGCGGCTAGGCCTTGACCGGCTTGTTAACAACTTTCTGATTCTTGTCGTCCCAGTACAGGACCCGCCCTTCGCGGTACGACTGCACCGCCATGGAAATGGTCACCTGGGCGTGGAAGCCGGTGTCCACATCCAGCGTGGGTTTTTCGCGTGTGCGCATGCAATCCAGGAAATTGGTGATGTGCGCCACCATCTCGTTCTTCTGCTCGACCGGGATTTTGGTCTCCGCATCGTCGCCGAACTTGGCCTTGTAGGCAGCGTCGATCACCCGTCGCTCGGGGAGCAGCGTGATGTGGTCGGTGTGGCCTTCGAACATGCCGTGGTCCACCATGATGATGGTGCCCTCGTGGCCGCGGATCAGCCCCGGAATGTGCTTGGAGTTCGCCATGCTGGAACTGAGCACCAGCGAATGCCCCTGCGGGAACTCCGCCATCAGGTGGAAGGTGTCGGGCACCTCGCGCTCGTCCTTGAATATGTAGATGCCGCCGCTGGCCGTCACCCGCGTGGGGAATTGCGGTTCGGACCAGCAGATGTTCAAGGGCGCCACCACGTGGAAGAACAGGTCCGTGGCGATGCCGCCGGAATAATCCCAATACTTGCGAAAACGGAAGAAGCGATCGGCATCGAAGTTGCGTTTGGGCGCTTTGCCCAGCCACATCTTCCAATCGATGAAGTTGTCGCCCTTTCCGTCGGGGCCGGCGTCCTTGTCGATCTCCCAGTTCCACTCGCCTTCATTGTCGCGGCGATTCGCCCCATCGAATTTCGAGTTGCGGTGATAGGAACCCTGGCTCATGATCATCTTGCCGATAGCGCCGTCGGCGATGTACTTCTTCGCCAGGTGCCACTGCAAAGCCGAAGTCGTCTGCGACCCCACCTGCAGCACCCGCTTGGTCTCCTTCACGGTTTGCGATAGGTGCCGGGCCTCCTCGATGGTGTGGCACATGGGCTTTTCCAGATACACATCCTTGCCGTGGTCCATCGCTTCCAGCGCGATAGGCGCGTGCCAGTGATCCGGAGTCGCCACCACCACGGCGTCGACATCGGCGCGGTTGATGATCTCGCGGTAGTCCAGGTAGCCGTCGCACTTGTGCTTCTCGGCGGCCAGTCTCTTGCGCTTTTCGTAGACGTCGGCCACGGCCACGATCTTGCAGGCGCCGGTGCGCTCGCCGATGGCGGCATATTGGCCGGCCAGATAAGAGCCGCGTCCGCCGACGCCGATAATGCCTACGTTGATACGGTCATTGGAGCCGATGACCTTTCCCGTGGCAGCCGCTTTGGCGGGTTTGGCAAACAATTCCTTGGCGGCCCCGAGCGTGCCGGTTACCACGGCGGTCTTGACCATGAAATCTCTGCGATTGACGGAATCCTGATTGTCGGGCATGGACACCTTTCTTTAGCGGGCTAAAGGATCAGTGTACCCGAAATCACGGCAGATGGCGCAGCATTATGCCGGAAAGTGGCGCGCAATTTCTTTCATATCCGCCTTCACCAGTTTCCCCGCCTTGCGCGTCTCGCTGCGGTGGCCGCGGCGGTCCTCCCTGGCGAAACTCTTTGCCTTGGCCTTGGACCCGTAGACCTGGGTATACCTTCCCTTCTTGAAGATCATCTGGTAGCCGCCCCTGAGGATCTGGAACGGCTTGGCGACCTTGCTCATCTGGTCGAACTGCACGGAATTGCGCTTGCGAAACGTCTCGAAATAGGCGGGGTACACGAAGTCGCTCATGGCAATCCCGCAGACGGGGAAATCCAAGTTCTCCACCGGATCCGCGCTCTCGTAGGCGTATATCGTATGGGGGTCCGGACCCGACGTCATCATATTGATGGCTGGGTCGACCAGCATCTCCACCAATTCGTGAGAGGCCGAAACGCTCACCAGTGACTTGTCAGCCAGGGTGGTCTTTACGAAGACTTTGGCAATCGGCAAGCCATCCGGAGTCAGGTCGTGATAGGCCAGCGCGCCTTTCTGGTCGGCGTTGTCGAGGAAAACCATGGCCCAAGCGCCGGGCTGAAAGTCCGTGGTCTTAACCAGCCGCGCGGGCGTCCCCCACACCGGCGCCACGTAAGACATGACGTACTCCTGCATGGCATCGATGAGAGCGTCCAGATCCACTCCGAGATCGACGGTGGCGCGATTGAAGCAGGCGATCTTAGGAATGATTTCCTGGTTGAACCCGCCGAATAAAGATTTCTCCGAAGCCATGGTTTGCCCCTCCAGTGGGAAATCGTACCCTGGAAAGCGATCGAATACAAGAGGAATCGTCACCCGACGCGCCGCGCATCGCCGCGAGGGAGAGCGCCACGGTATCATGAAACTTCGGCCCTCGGACCGACCCACATGACCAACGAGCAACTCGACCAGCTTTCGATCAATACCATTCGCACCCTCTCCATGGACGCGGTGCAGCAAGCCAATTCCGGACATCCCGGCGCCCCCATGGCGCTGGCGCCGGTGGCGTATACGGTGTGGCAGCACTTCCTGCGCTTCGATCCCGAAGATCCCATCTGGCCCGACCGCGACCGTTTCGTGCTCTCCAACGGCCACGCCTCCATGCTGCTTTATTCGCTGCTGCATCTCTGCGGCGTGAAGGCCGTCAATCCGCAATACGAAACGCTGGGCGAGTTGGCCGTCAAACTCGAAGATATTAAGCGCTTCCGACAGCTCGACAGCCGCTGCCCCGGGCACCCGGAATACCGCTGGACCTCGGGCGTGGAAACCACCACCGGTCCGCTGGGCCAGGGCGTGGGCAATAGCGTGGGGATGGCTATGGCGCGCTGGTGGCTGGCCAAGCATTTCAACCGTCCGGGCTTCGAGATGTTCGATTACGACGTCTACGTGATCTGCGGCGACGGCGACATGATGGAGGGCGTCACCGGGGAAGCCGCTTCGCTGGCAGGCCACCATCGGCTGTCGAATTTGTGCTGGATATACGACAACAACAAGATCACCATCGAAGGCCATACCGCGCTGGCGTTCAGCGAGGATGTGGCCACCCGCTTCATCGGCTACGGCTGGAATGTGACGCGCGTCAGCGACGCCAACGATCTGGAACTGCTGGAGCGCGCCCTGCATGTGTTTAAGAGCACCACCGACCGGCCTACCCTGATCATCGTGGACAGCCACATCGCCTACGGCGCGCCGCACAAACAGGACACCAGCGGCGCGCACGGTGAGCCGCTCGGCGAAGAAGAGGTGCGCCTGGCCAAGCGTGCTTACGGTTGGCCGGAAGACGCCAAATTCCTGGTGCCGGACGGCGTGCGCGAGCACTTCCGGGCGGGGATGGGCGACCGCGGCCAGCAGTTGCGCGACGCCTGGATGACGCGCTTCGCGGAATACAAGACCGAATACGCGGACCTGGCGGATCAGCTCGACCGCATGCTGCACCGGCAGCTTCCGGAAGGCTGGGACAAAGACATGCCGGTATTCCCCGCCGATGCCAAGGGCCTGGCCACGCGCGACTCGTCCGGCCGGGTATTGAATAAGCTCGCCTGGAACATTCCGTGGCTGATGGGCGGCGCGGCGGACCTGTTCCCTTCCACGAAAACGCGCCTTACTTTCGACGGCGCGGGCGACTTCGAAGCCGACGACCGGAGCGGTCGCAACATGCATTTCGGCATCCGGGAGCACGCCATGGGCGCCATCGTGAACGGGATGTCGCTTTCGAAGATCCGGGCTTACGGCTCTACGTTCCTGATTTTCAGCGATTACATGAAGCCGCCCATCCGGCTGGCCGCCATCATGGATCTGCCGGTGATCCATGTCTTCACGCACGATTCGATCGGGGTGGGCGAAGACGGCCCCACGCATCAGCCTATTGAGCAGCTCACCTCGCTGCGCGCGGTACCGGGCTTGGTGACGCTGCGGCCCGCGGACGCCAACGAAGTGGTGGAGTGCTGGAGATTCACCATGAAGCAGCGGCATCAACCGGTGGCGCTGATCCTCACGCGGCAGGCGCTTCCCACGCTCGATCGGACGAAATACGCGCCGGCATCGGGAGTGGAGAAAGGGGCTTACATTCTGGCCGATGCTCCGGACGGGAAGCCGGACGTGCTGCTGCTGGCCACGGGCAGCGAGGTGTACCTGTGCGTCGAGGCTTATGAGCAACTCGAGGCCGAGGGCGTGAAGGCGCGGGTGGTCAGCATGCCGAGCTGGGAATTATTCGAACGGCAACCGCAGGAATATCGCGACGCGGTGCTTCCGCCGGCGGTCACGGCGCGAGTTTCCGTGGAGCAGGCCTGTGTTCTGGGATGGGACCGTTATGTGGGTCCGCACGGGCGCATGATCGGCATGCACACGTTTGGCGCGTCCGCGCCATTGAAGGAAGTGCAGAAAAAGTTCGGATTCCTGCCGGCTACCGTGGTGGCCGCCGCGCGCGAGGTGCTGGCGAAAGCTTAAAGCACACTCACCCGACTACGCTCGTCCCGCTGGCGTTCGCGCTGCCTGGCGTGCTTTGCGTCTGATAAGCGCCCAGCACCTGTTGGAGCATGTTGTCGATCAATGTGTTGGCGGGCGTGCCGCTACTTGCGCCATCGGCCGGCTGCAACAGCGCGGTGGCCATCGAATCGCTTAAGTAAGCCTGAAAATTTCCCTGTTGCTCGATCGCCTGCAGCTCCGCGGTCGCGCTAACCCCGGCGCTCGCGCCAGCCGCGCTGGCGGCGGACGAAGTGGGCGGCAGGCTCTGGTAAGCGCTCGCATCCAAATAACTCAGGGGACTTATGGAACTGGCCATAATGCGCCTCCTGTTTACCTTATCGGCTGCCCCGGCGATTCCTTGCTAACCGCGCCGCTGGTAGAGCGTCTACCGATTTGGTAGGCGGTCTACCATCCGCTATGGCGAAAGCACCGAATCGGACCGAACTGCTGCAAGGCACCCTGGACATGCTCATCCTGCGCACCCTGCTCGCCGCGCCGATGCACGGCCACGGCATCGCCAAACACATTCAGCGCACTTCCGACGAGGTGCTGCAAGTCGAGCACGGATCGCTCTACCCGGCCCTGCACCGGTTGGAGCGGCAGGGCTGGATCGCATCGGCCTGGGAGACAACCGAACGGGGCCGCGAGATGAAGTTTTACCGGCTGACCGCCGCCGGAAGGGCGCAGCTCACCATTCAGGAATCCAAGTGGAAACAATTGGCGCGGGCCATCGCGCAAGTGATGCGGCCGGCGTAAGGTGTCGGTATGTGGCGGCGGAAGCAGCGTGAGCAGGACTTCGAGCGCGAAATCCGCGCGCACCTGGCGCTCGAAGAGGAAGAACAGCGCGAATCGGGGACGGCGCGCGACGAAGCGCCTTACGCCGCACGGCGGGCCTTCGGCAACATAACACGATACAGGGAGGTAATAAGGGAAATGTGGGGATGGTCTTCACTCGAACGGCTGGGCCAGGATCTGCGCTACGCGATCCGCATGATGCGCAAGAGTCCCGGATTCACGCTAGTGGCCCTATTGTCGCTGACCCTGGGGATCGGCGGTAACACAGCTATCTACAGCCTCATGAACGCGGTGATGTTGCGCTCGCTGCCGGTCCAGGAGCCGGACCGTCTGCTGCTGTTCGGCAAGGGAAACTGGGGGGGCATCACCGATGGCATGCCGGACCGCAGTTGGCAACTGTTCTCCTACCCGTTCTATCGCGAGGTCGAGCGCTCTGGCGACGCCTTTACGGGCGTGGCGGCCATGATGAGCCTGCCCAACAATACGCGCGCGGCCGTAAGCGGGAGCCGTGATTCCGAAGCAGTCTCGACGCGCCTGGTCTCGGGCACTTACTTCGACGTGCTGGGCGTGAAGCCTGCCGCGGGCCGCACATTCACGGATGCCGAGGATCAGACACCCGGCGCCAATCCGGTCGCGGTGATGAGCTATTCCTGGTGGCAGCGGCGATTTGGGGGCGACCCGTCCGCCGTGGGGAAGACGATCGCGATCGGCGCGACGGTTTACACCATCATCGGCGCCGCGCCGCCGGAGTTCTTCGGCACCACCGTCGGCGATTCGCCGGACTTGTGGATTCCCCTGGCCATGAATGCCCAGTTGCCGCCTGCCTGGGGCGGCGAGGAGGCCAGGACGGGTCCGCTATTTCAATCGCTCTACATTCTGGCGCGGCTCAAACCCGGCGTCACCGAAGCGCAGGCCGGCGCGCGCGTGAACCTGATGTTCAAGCAGAACCTGCGCTCGATCGCCGGATCGTCTCCGAGCGCAAGGGATCTCAACGCCATCCGGCGCGCTTCCATCGAACTGACTCCGGGCGGGCGCGGACTGTCTAGAATCCGACGCCAGTTCTCGACGTCGCTGTGGTTGCTCATGGGGGCGGTGGGCTTAGTTCTGCTCATCGCCTGCGCAAACATCGCGAACCTGCTGCTGGCGCGGGCCGCCGGCCGCCAACGGGAAATCGCCGTGCGCCTTACTCTGGGCGCCGGCCGCATGCGGCTCATCCGGCAGATGCTCACCGAAAGCGTCCTGCTGGCCGTGGTGGGTGGCGGCGCCGGCGTGGCTTTCGCCGCATGGGCGGGCCGATTGCTGGTCAGAATGGTGTCGACCGGCAGCGCCGCCCTTCCCCTGCAAACTGGCCTCGATGGAACTGTCCTGGTCTTTACCACCCTGCTCTCGCTGGCCACCGGAATCCTGTTCGGCCTTGCGCCCGCCCTGCGCGCCACGCGCGTCGACCTCAGCGCGCCATTGAAAGAGGGCCGCGCCGCCGGGCTTGCCCGCACCCGAAGCCTGCTGGCAAAGGCGCTGATCGTTTCGCAAGTCGCTCTTTCGGCCGTGCTGTTGATCGGCGCGGGCCTGTTCATTCGCAGCCTGGTGAACCTCCGGCATGTGAGCACCGGATTCGACAAAGAGAATGTACTGCTGGTGGAAACAGACAAGACGGCACTGGGCTACAAAAATGACGACCCGCGGCTCACGATGGTTTATCGCCAGGTCGAGCAGCGCGTTAGCCAGATACCCGGCGTCCGCGCCGCCGCCTTCTCCATGTTCACCTTCCGGAGGGGCGAGTGGACCGATAGCGCCTATCCGAGTGGCCGCCCCGCGCCGCCGGAGAGCCGGCGCGAGATCCACAACAACCTGGTTGGCCCGGCGTTCTTCACCGCTATGGGCATCCCGGTGACCCTTGGCCGTACGTTCAACCTCAACGACACGGCGAAATCGCCCAAGGTTGCGATCGTCAACGAGACCATGGCCCGCATCTTTTTCCCCGGCGAAACGCCGATCGGTCTCCGGTTCGGCTTGTCGCCGGAGCAGAGCGGCGAGTTTGAGGTGGTCGGCGTAGTGAAAGACGCCAAATACGAAAACCTGCGCGAGACGCCGACGCCCATGGCGTTTTATCCCGACGCGCAGCGCGTGCAGTTTCTCGGCAGCCTTGTGGTTCGTCATGCCGGCGACCAGCGCGCTATCGTGCCGGCGATCCGCCGGGCGGTTGCCGAGGTCAGCCGCAACCTGCCTATCACGGAAGTGAACACACTGGCCGGGGAAGTGGACGACAGTCTGGTTAGTGACAGGCTGACCGCCCGGCTGTCCAGCTTCTTTGGCCTGCTGGCGCTGCTGCTGGCGTCCATCGGCATCTATGGCGTCTTGTCATACGCGGTGGCCCGGCGAACCAGCGAAGTGGGCCTCCGCATGGCTTTGGGGGCTCCCCGCTCGAGCGTGGTATGGCTGGTCATGCGCGACGTGCTGCTGCTGGTAACCATCGGCCTCGGGATCGGAGTGCCGGCGGCGCTGGCCGGCGAACGGCTGATTTCCGGTTTGCTTTACGGATTGCCCGGCCTGGACGCAGTCTCGATCCTAGCGGCCATCGCGATACTGGCCGCGGTCGCGGGCTTCGCGGCGTACTGGCCGGCGCGGCGGGCGTCGCTGGTGGACCCGGCCATCGCGCTGCGCTACGAGTGAGTGGACCGACCGCAGCTAATGCGCCGAGTATTGTTCCTGGGGCTGGTTAAGCTTCACGTCGATGTTCTTTTCGAGCGCATACACTTCGTAGGTCTGGCCGAAGGTCTGATACCCGGTGGCGATTACCTGGATCAAAATGGTGCCCTGCGGGAGCTCGGGCACTTTGGCGATGCCTTCCTGGTTGGTGCGCATCTCCCAGCTCGTGGTGATTTTCCTGCCGAGCTGGACGATTGAACGGCCCGAAACAAACTTCACCACAACGTCGGCATGGTCGATGGGCTTGCCGCCCGGCGTGGTGACATGCACAAAGAGCTTGGTCATGGCCGAGGTCAGCTTCACTTCGATGGTCTTGCGTTCTTCATTCACCTCGAAGGTCTGGCTGAAGGGCGCAAACTCGGCGGCGTCCACCTCCACCAGAATCTTGCCCTGAGGGATCTGCATGTCGGCGGGCGTTTTCGCGATGCCGTCCTCGTGGGTACGCAGCCGCCAGTAGGTGTGGGGTTTCTCGCCCTTCACCAGCTTGACCGCCACCTCGGCATGCTCGACGGGCACGCCCTCCATCGAAGTGACCAGCACATCGATCCTGGTGGTCGGCGATTTAGCTGCGACCGCAGACGCACAGAGGAGCACGGCTGTCAAAAGCGCAAAACGGGAACGCATTCCTCGATTATCACATGCCTGCCGCACGCCGCTTTACGCGATATCCGGCAGCAGAAAGTGCTTTGGCCGGCCGCTCGCCCGCGCCACACTCTCGGCAGCCAGATATCCGCTGCGCACGGCGGCTTCCATAGTGGCGGGCCAGCCGCAGCCGGTCCAATCCCCGGCCAGAAACAGGTTCGGACGGCCGGTCTCGGGTGGCGGCCGCAGCGCTTCGGTCCCGGGCGCGGGCGAAAAGGTCGCGCGCAATTCCTTGATCACGTGCGCTTTTTCCAGGCGGGCTTCGCGCACCGCGGGGAAGAATTCGCCCAACTCGGCCACTGCCAACGCGATAATGTCGCCGCGGCCGGCCGCGGTCAACTGGCGCGACGCGCTCACCACGAGCTGCAGATAGCGGCCTTCGGATTTGTTGAACATCCACTGCACCGTGCGGTCGAGCAGCGTAGCGTGCGGCAGGCCGGTGACCGGGCGATCGAACCACAGGTGAATGCCCGTGATCGGGGAATGTTCGAAAGCCGGCGCGGGTAGGCCCAGTGCCGGCAGTCGCTCGAAGGGCAGCGCACAGATATAGTAATCGGCGGAGTGCCGCTCACCGCCGGCGGTGATGCCATCCGGATCGATGCGATCCACGGGCGTCCGCAGACGCAGCGAGACATCCCCGGCCGCCTGCCAGAGTTCCGCGCGATACAGTTCTCCCAAAGGAATCGCGGGAACACCCATCTCGTATCCGTCGGCCCGCGCCAGGAACCCCAGCCAGAAAACCTGAAAGCCGTGGCGGGCGGCCATGCGGTCGATATCTTCGTTGATGGCGCTGACCAGCACCTGCCGCCAGAAGCGCTCGATGGCGCGCGGCGTCTGCCGCTTTTCGCGCAGCCAGTCGAGCATGGTGATGCGGTCCAGATCGTCGCGCCGGGTGCGGTCGCGCCGCAGCGCCAGGAGGCCGCGCGCGATGGCCAGCTTGTCGGCAGCGTCGAGAAATCGTAGCCGCAGGAACGATCCGGTGAAATGCAGTGGAGCCGGCAGCGCGCCGCGGCGCAGCGTCGACACCCGGCCGCCTGGCTCGATGAAGTGGAACTCGCGATAGAAGCGGATGCGGTCCCGCACGCCCAGCCGCCCGTAGAAATCCAGCAGATTGACGCAACAACGCAGCAGCACGTGCTGGCAGTTGTCGATCAGAACCGGGCCGGCGTCGGACTGCGCCAGCGGGAAAGAAGTCGCGCGGCCACCCAGAAATGGGCGCGCTTCGAACACCTCGACGCGGAACCCGGCGCTCCCCAGCGCCGCCGCCGCCGAGAGCCCGGCCAATCCGCCGCCGATGACGATCGCGCTGGGCATCTTCCATCATAGCTGGGGGCAAGTGTCTGGTTATGGGACGGCCTGTCGCGCGGGCGGGACAACCGCGGCCTCCATGGATCTGTTTCCGATTGAGCCCACGGGAGTTAGTCCCGTCCCGCGATTGGCACGCTAACTGTTCTATCAGGATACCGTCATATTCAAAGAGGCAAGCCATGCTACGGCCCGAATCGAGCGCACCGCGCACGTTGATCGCCGACGACCAGCCGGACGTCCTGGAAGCGCTGCGCCTTCTGCTGAAGCGGGAAGGCTATCAGATCGAAGCGGTGAATTCGCCGAAAGCGGTGTTGGAACGGCTGCACGACCGCGAGTACGACGTGCTGCTGATGGACCTAAACTACGCCCTCGACACGACCTCCGGCCAGGAGGGCCTGGACCTGCTGGCGCGCGTGCAGAAGCTGGACAGCACACTACCCGTGGTGGTGATGACGGCTTGGGGCAGCATCCGGCTGGCGGTGGAAGCGATGCAGCGCGGCGCGGCCGATTTCGTGGAGAAGCCATGGGACAATTCGAAGCTGCTTTCGACCCTGCGCACGCAGATCGAAGCGCGCCACGAACGGCGCAACGGCGCCGCGCGCGAATCGGTTGAAATCGAAGCCGCCAGCGCTACGCAACGCGGTCTTCTCCCGCAATCGATCCCGGACTTTCCGGGCTACGGAATCTCGGCTGCGTGGCGGCCGGCCGGCGCGGTCAGCGGCGATTATCTGGATCTGCTGCGGCTGGATTCAAGTCACCTGGCGCTGTGCGTCGCGGACGTGATCGGCAAGGGAGTGCCCGCGGCGCTGCTGATGTCCAACGTGCAGGCGGCGGTCCACGCGCTGGCGGGCGAGATGCTGCCCACCGGCGAGCTTTGCGCGCGCATTAACCGGATCGTTGCGGCCAACGTGGGCAGCGGCAAGTTCATCACGTTTTTCTACGGCGTGCTGGATGGCGCGCGGCGGTTCAGCTACACCAATGCCGGGCATTGTGAGCCGATCCTGGTGCGGCAAAACGGCGATTGCGTGCGCGTGAATCACGGCGGCGTGGTTCTCGGCGTTTTTCCGGATTGGGAGTATCGGGAAGAGCACGTAGACCTGGAGCCGGGCGACCGGCTGGTGTTGTTCACCGACGGCATCACCGAGATTGCGAACGCCGACGGCGACGAGTTCGGCGAAGAGCGGCTGATGGAACTGCTGCGGGCCCATCGCGCGCTGGATGCGGAAGCCATGCAGAAGCGGGTGATGGGCGCCATTGCCGAATTCAGCGGCGGCAATTTTCAGGACGACGCCACGCTGATCGTAGCCGCCGTCGAAGATGAACACCGGCATTGATTGTGGGGCGGACCCCCCGGTCCGCGGCCGACGCCCCGTGGGCCAGCTGAACCGCGACAGCCGCCCGCGTCATCTCATCCCAGGAGGTCGCATGAAGATCGGAATTATCGGCTCCGGCAATGTTGGCGGCACGCTGGGTACACGCTGGGCGCAAGCGGGGCATCACGTTGTTTTCGGGTCGCGCAATCCCGGGTCTGACGCGATGCGTCAACTGACCGCCGAGGCAGGCGCCACGACGCGCGCCGCGCCGTTCAACGAAGCGGTGGAGGCATCCGAGGTGCTGTTGCTGGCCACACCCTGGCCCGCGACCAAGGCCGCGGTCGAGGGGTTGGGCGATCTGACCGGCAAGGTGCTGATCGATGCCACCAATCCACTCTTGCCCAATCTGGCGGGTCTGGAATATGGAGCTACCACTTCGGGCGCGGAGCAGGTGGCGGATTGGGCGCACGGCGCCAAGGTAGTCAAGGCTTTCAATACGGTGGGCTTCAACGTCATGGCGAATCCGGCATTTGGCCCCGGCCGTCCCGTGATGTTCTACTGTGGCGACGATGCCGGCGCTAAGGGGATGGTGAAGCCGCTGGTGGACGACCTCGGTTTCGAATCGGTCGATGCCGGGCCGCTCTCCCAGGCGCGCCTGTTGGAGCCGCTGGCGCTGCTTTGGATTTCGCTCGCGCTGTTTCATGGACAAGGCCGCGAGTTCGCCTTCAGTCTACTACGGCGTTAATAGGCAGGTCGGGTATCCTGAGAGATATGCCAGTGGAAGAGATGACGCCGGGCGTGGCGCGGCTGCGCACGTTGATCGCGAACATGTACTTAGTGGGCAGCCCGGGCGGACCTTGGGTGCTGGTGGATACGGGTACTCCCGGCAATGCGCCGCGCATTCGGGATGCCGCCGAGCAGCGCTTCGGGCGGGACGCGCGGCCCGCGGCGATTCTGCTGACGCATGGGCATTGGGATCACGCCGGCTCCGCGTTGGAGCTGGCCGAATATTGGGACGTGCCAATCTACGCACACAGGCTGGAGCGGCCATTCCTGACCGGCAAGTCGGCTTACCCGCCCAAGGACCCCATGGCCGGCGGCGCGTTTTCGTTCCTCTGCCGGCTCTTTCCAAGCAGGACGGTGGACCTGGGAGCGCGCCTGCACGATCTGCCGGAGGGCGGCGAAGTGCCTGGCCTGGCGGGTTGGCGCTGGCACTTCACGCCAGGGCATGCGCCTGGACATGTGGCGTTCTTCCAGCGGGACGAGTCGGTGCTGCTGGCGGGCGACGCATCGATCACCATGGACCTGGATACGACTATGGGAATCGTAGCGCAGGAGCCGCGAATTTCGCGTCCGCCGGCGCCGTTCACCTACGATTGGGACCAGGCGCAGCGGTCGGTGGAACTATTGGCCGATTTGCGCCCCACGGTGATCGGCGCGGGCCACGGGGAGCCGATGTTCGGCCGGGCGGTGGCAGTTGGACTGGCGGACCTGGCGCGCGATTTTCCGAGGCCGACGCGCGGGCGTTACGCCATCGAGCCAGCGCGGGCGGACTCGACCGGAGTCACGTTCGTGCCGCCGCCAGCGCCGGATCCGGCGCCGAAAATTGCGGCCGCGGTGGGGCTCACGGTTATGGCGATCGGGGCGGTGATGGTCTTGAGCAGCAGGGCGGGAAGCGAGCCCACCGAGCCGGAGGCCGAGCTTTAGCCATGTCGCGCATGCTGGAAGAAATCCGCCAACAGCCGGACGCCCTGGAGCGCACGCTGACCTCGGAATTGAAACGCATCGAGCGCTTTAAACAGCGCCTGACCAAACGTCGCCCGCGCTTGATTGTGCTGGCCGCGCGGGGCACGTCCGATAATGCGGCCCAGTTCGGGCGCTATCTGTTGGAGGTGACCACCGGCATTCCCGTGTCGCTGGCCGCGCCCGCCATTCACACGCTCTACAACGCGCGCGTCGACTATCGCGACGCCCTGGTGGTGGCCATCTCGCAGTCCGGCGAATCCACCGACACCAACCTGGTGCTTTCGCGCGCCCGCGAACAGGGCGCGCTCACCATTGGCATCACCAACGAGCCCGCCAGCGCTCTGGCGCGCCTGGCCGAACACGTCTTCCTGGTGCGCGCCGGCCGGGAGAAAAGTGTGGCCGCCACCAAGACCTACACCGGCCAGTTGCTGATGATCTATCTGCTGGCCTACGCGCTGGGCGGACGCATCCGCATCGACGATCTGCAGCGCCTGCCGGAACGAGCCCAAATGGCCCTGGATCTGGAACCCGCCATTGCGGAGTTAACGGGGCGCTATCGCTTCATGGATCATGCCGTGGTGGTGGGCCGCGGCCTCAACTATGCCACCGCCTTCGAATTCGCGTTGAAGATGATGGAGACCTGCTATGTGGTGGCCGAACGATTCTCCTCGGCGGATTTCCTGCACGGCCCCATCGCCATGGTGGATCCCGATTTTCCGGTGTTCGCGTTCGCGCCCTCGGGACCCACCTGGAACTCCATCGCCGAGACGCTGGACAAGCTCAAAGAACTGCGGGCGGAGACCGTGGCCGTTACCGACGCCAGCAACACCGAAGCGGCGGCGCGCGCCACGCGCGTCATCCGCCTGCCGCACAAACTACCGGAGCTGTACACGCCGATTCCGTACATCATTCCGGCGCAGTTGTTCACCGCCTGCCTGGCGGAGCAGAAGGGCCTCGATCCGGACAAGCCGCGCACCATTACCAAAGTGACTTTGACGATGTAGCGGTTGGCGGTGGCGCCAACTTCCAACGGAACACTCGCATGAGAAAAAGGCTGTGCCCGTCGAGTGGCTGGAGGTGGAACTACAAAGGGGCAACGACCGGCCATGCCGTTGCGCATGGCAGAATACTGCGTGGGCATCTTCCGTCTGCTCGGACGCTTTCCTCAGCAGGTGGTCCTGTACGTGGGCGAACCGCGGCCGCACAGGGAGTGCAAGCTGCACGGGCCCGACTTATTGTTCCAGTATCGGCTGATCGATATGAGGACGCTGGATGGCGGCCACCTGCTCGAGAGCGAGGCAGTCGGCGATAATATAATTGCGGTCCTGGCGCGTGGAGCAGGAGGCGGGAAATATGCCAATTCAGACGAGTATTTTAGACCATGATGTTTTGGGGCCCCTATTCATGAAGGGGCGCCAGGAGGGCGAGGTGGCCATCCTGCGCCGGTTGATTGAGAAGCGTTTCGGTGCTCTGCCGGGTTGGGCCAGCGAAAAACTCGTGTCGCTTCCGTCGTCCGAACTGGAAGATTTGAGCGAGCGGGTTCTGGATGCGGCCACAATCGAAGCATTGCTGAGGTAAACCGTGCCCGCGCACCCCGACCGTAAGGGAGAGCGGCGCACCGACGTGCCATAGGGTAAACTGGTCTTATTCTGAGCCGATTCGTTTTACCGGGCATCGTCCTGGTGGCCCTGCTTGCCGAAGTCGTCCAAGCAGCCACACCCGAACGAGGTCAACTCGACGCCAGCCCTACGCTTTTTGCGGTGATGGCGGCCATCAATGCGGCGGGCTACGATACCGACGCCGCTTCTCCCAACAACAGTCCGCTGCGCGAAATCGTGCGCAAGGAACTGGCGGGCAAGCAAATCCCGGTGGTGTCGGCGCTAAAGGATTTCTATGCCGAGCACCACAAGAACGACGCCACGGCGGATCTCAGTCAATACATTTCGTATGCCCTCTCGGTGGATGGCCCTCCCAAGTTCGCCCTAAAGGGCCGCGCGGTCGAAACGCCGCCGGATGCTGTCCCGCTCGCCGCTCTCAGCCCGCTGCTCGCGGAGTTCTACCGCGAGGCAGATATCGAGGACCTTTGGCAGCGCGCGCAACCGTCCTTCGAGCAGGCCATCGAACGCTATCACGAACCGGTGGCGGAGGCCGTGCTGCAGGTGAACGGTTTCCTGCGCAATGAAACCTCCGGCACGTCGGGCGCCTCGTTTCAGATCTATGTCGACTTGCTGGGCGCTCCCAATCAGATCCAGACGCGCAGCTATGGCCGGAATTACTACGTGGTGATTACGCCATCGCCGGAGCCGCGCGTGCGCGACGTGCGGCACGCCTATCTGCACTATCTGCTCGATCCGTTTGCCACCCGGCACGAGGAAATCATCATGCGCAAGCGCGGCCTCTCCGACCACGCGCAACGCGCGCCCGCGCTCGACGCATCGTTCAAGTCGGATTATCTGCTGCTGGTGACCGAGTCGCTCATCAAGGCCATCGAAGCGCGTCTCGACCGGCAGCCCGCCGAGGTGAACCAAGCCATGCTGGAGGGTTACATCCTGACCGCGTACTTCGCCGAACATTTGCCGGTTTACCTGAAGCAGGAACAGGCCATGCGGTTCTATTATCCGCAGATGATCGACGCCATCGACCTGAAACGCGAAGACGCGCGCCTCTCCCCGATCGAGTTCGTTTCCCAAGCGCCGGTGCGGGCGGTAAAGGTCGTCGAAGCGCCCCGGCCCCCGGAGCCGAAGGGTGTCTACAAGACCCTGGCCGCGGCCGAACAGGCGTACACGGACCGCGACCTGGAGGCGGCCCGTCAGCTTTTCCTGAAGGCGCTGGAGGAAACCGGCGACCGGCCGCTGCACGCCAAGGCTTATTATGGTCTGGCGCGCATTGCGGCGCGCGAAAAGAACCCGGAGATGGCCGAGCGTCTCTTCGAAAAAACGCTCGAAAACGACCCATTGCCGCAGGAAAAGGCCTGGTCGCTGGTATATCTGGGGCGGCTCTCGGACGCGGCCGGCGAGCGCGAGCAGGCCACCCGCCGGTATCGGGAAGCGCTGGCGGTAGAAGGTGCGTCCCCGGCAGCGCATGAAGCCGCCGAGCAGGGCGTGCAACAAAGTTTTGAGAAGAAGTCAGATCATTAGAGGAGTCTTTATGAAAAGAATCGTCTTGCGCGGCGCCCTGGCGCTGGCCATCGCCGTGCCGGGTCTGCTGGCGCAACCCAAACCGAAATCCAAGGCTGAATACGACGCGCTGCAAGCCATGTACAACGCGGATACGCCGGATGCGCGCATCGCGGCCTGCGAGAATGTATTGACGAAGTTCGCGGACACGGAGTTCAAACCCGTGGCGCTCTACTTCGAGGCCGCATCTTACGATCAAAAGCACGACTATGAGCACACCATCGTCTTCGGCGAGCGCACCATCGAGGCGGACCCCAAGCACTACCAGGTGATGTTGTTGCTGGCTGGGCTGATCGCCCAGCACACCAAGGAATTCGACTTGGATAAGGAAGAGAAGCTGGCCCAGGTGGAAAAGTACGCCAAGACCGCGCTCGATCTGCTGAAGGACGCCGCCAAGCCAAACCCGGTGATCACCGACGACCAGTGGGCCGCGGCCAAGAAGGATTTTGCCGCCCAGGCGCACACCGCGCTGGGGATGGACGCCTTGGTGCGCAAGAAGTACGATGTCGCGGAAACCGAGTTCAAGACCGCCCTGGAAGGCGCGGAAAGGCCCGATGCGGCAACCATGGTACGGCTGGGCAGGGCTTACAGCGACGACGGGAAGTACGACGAGGCCATTGCGCAGTATGACAAAGTGATGGCCATGCAGGATGTCAATGTAACGGTCAGGCAGATCGCGCAGGCCGAGCGGGTGCGTACGTTCCAGAAGAAGAATCCGCCCAAACCGGCCGACGCAGCGCCCGCCAATCCGGCGCCGCCCAAACCCCCAACTCCGCAGCAATAGTTGCCATCATGCGCGCGGATCTGGATGCCCTGGAGGTCGCCGCAGGCCACCGGTTCCGAGACCGGGAAATCCTGTGCCGCGCGCTGACGCACAGTTCGCACGTGCACGAACAAGCCATCGCGAACGGGCAGGCCACGGCGCGCGACAACGAACAGCTCGAGTTCCTGGGCGATTCCGTATTGGGCTTCGTCATCAGCGAGGATCTGGTGCAGCGGCATCCGGAAGCCGCCGAAGGGCGCTTATCCAAATTGAAGGCGCACCTGGTGAGCGCCGCCTGGCTGCACGAATCCGCCCAGCGTCTGTGCCTGGGGGAGTATCTGGAACTCGGCCGCGGCGAGGAGATGAGCGGCGGGCGCGCCAAGAAGACGCTGCTGGTAGACGCGCTCGAAGCCCTCATCGCGGCTATTTACCTGGATGGCGGCATGGAGCCGGTGCGCGCATTCATCCAGCGTTTCGTGGTGGCGCCGGGGCTCTCGGAAGCCGGGCTCGCCGGGGAGCAAGGCTCCCGGAATCTGACCGATTACAAGAGCGCGCTGCAGGAGTTCGCGCAGGCGCGCCGCTTGCCGCCGCCGCGTTACGTGATCGTGCGGGAGCGCGGGCCCGAGCACTCCAAGACCTTCACGGTGGAAGCGCGCGTGGGCCGCGAATGGGTGGGGCAGGCGGAAGGCAACACCAAGAAGAGCGCCGCGCAAAGGGCCGCACGGGATGTCTACGAGCGCCTGCAGGAGGCGCCGCCGTCCGCATAATCGTCAGAATCCGGTAGGCGCGATCCATAAGCTCTCACGCCAGGTAGACGCCGGCGGGATGCTCTGCAACTCGCTATATAAGCCGGCATGCGCCAGGTTGAAACCGTTGGTGACGGCGGACATCGGTTCGAAGCAGATGAACTGGCGGCCGGGCGGGGCGTAGACCACCGCCACGGTGTACTTCGGCCCATAAGTGACGGAAATCTTCTCCTGCGCACCCTCCACGGAGAACGTGGCGCGTTCGTTGGAATCCCGCACCAGGCCGCCGAACACGTCGTCAAGCACCACGCCCGCCAGAGGGAAGATATTGGGAAACTCCAGCGGCTTGCGCTCACCGGTGGGGATCACCATCTTCGAAAGCGCCAGGTGATCGCGCGCGGCCAGGTGCACCTTCCACTGGTCTCGAGGCGCGTCGTGAAGCTGGAAGTAGGGATGAAACCCAATGCCCACCGGCATGGGATCGGTGGAGAGATTTTCGATGGTGGTGCGAACCTCCAGCATGCCGTTGTGCAACAGGTGGGTCATCTCGATGGAGTGCGCGAATGGAAACTGGGCCATCAAATCGGGATGTTTCCAGAATTCCAGGCGGCTGGTCACATGGGCTGACTCGGAATCGGCTTCGACCGCGATAACCTGCCAGTCCGGCGAGACCGTGAGCAAGCCGTGAATGGGATGCTGGTTCTGGTCGCGGCGGATGTTGCCCAGGTCGGGATTCAGCCGGTATTTCTTGCCGTTGGCGAAGAACGCGTCCTCGCTCAAGCGGTTGGCCCAAGGCGCCAGAAACGGTATGCCGCCAAACTGGGGCTTGGCCTTCATTTCGCCCAAAGTTTGATACGGCAGCCAGAATACATTCTTGCCGTTCACCTTGAATTCGTAAGCCAGATTGCCGAGGGAGGGCACGATGGCCACCTCGATATGACGCGCGGCATCGGCCAGGCGCACCACTTCGATGCCGTCCACGACGGCTTTTTGCGCGGAATAATCGGCGGCGATGGACATAAGCGGAAAAAGTAAGGCTACGATAGAGCGCATTTATCGATCCTGTTCGTCCGGATCGCGGAGGTCCAGCAGCGTTTCCTTCTGGCAGCACCAGCATGGTCCGGGCGTGTAGGTGCGGATGGAACATACATCGCACCAGTACGTGATCACTTTCACGTGACCGTCTTTGTGGACAAACATGGCCTTGGTGTGGATGGGGTCTACCACAAACTGGTCTGGCGCGGTGAAGTGGCCGTGGGCTTCCAGGTCGAAGCCGGCCAGGCGCTTGTCGTTCAGCACACCCTTGGTGGGTTCGTCGCCGTCGAGCGAAATGATGTGGTGATCGGCGGTCTCAATGGCGGGCGGCTTTCCGGGCCGCTGCAACAGCGTGCCGCGAATGGCGGCCGGCTTGGGAGTCTGGGCCATGCAGGCAACGGCCAGACAGCCCGACAGCAGGAAGGCTCCGAGTCGCATTTCTTTCATTTTAGCGGAATGGCATCGTGGGGCGGGGCATGTGGCGGCGGAAGCAGGCGGCCTGAGAGGCCGCCGCAGGCCGAGGGCCTGCCCCACTATTTCAAAGCGCTAACGCGGTTGGATGCGTGGGTTGATAGAGTCCGATGGTTGTGCCGCTGGGCAAACGAATGGTGGTTTTCATTCCCCAGCGCGCCCTGTCGATCGCCGCGCAAACCACGTTGCTGGCCGCCAGCGATTCGATCGTGGCCTGCAAATCGTCGCACATCAGGTAGAACTCCGGATAGCCTGGCGCGGGGCCGCCGTCGCTGGGATGCATCGCGGCTTCCGCGGGCGGCAATTTGAAGATCAGCCAGCCATGGCCGGCATCCACCCAGGCGAAGCCCAGCACGTCGCGGAAGAAGGCGCGATCCGCCTCCGGATCGCTGGTGTAGAGAACCACGTGAGCGCCGATGATCATGCCCCCGATCCTATCATTTTCCCAAGCCTGTGATATATTGGCCGTGACTTCGAATGGAGGTCTTATGGCCGAAGATCCAAACGCAGCGGCACCCGTTCAGGGTGATGTCGTAGCGATTCCAGCCACTCCAACAGCGGCGCCGGCTCCGGAAGCGCCGGACGAATTCGAGCAGATGGCCCAACTTGTCCAGAGGGCTTCCCAGACGGTCATTACGCAGGATGTCCCCACCGCTCGCGAGTGCGCCTATCTGGCCCAAGGAATCTTTGAGGATGCCCGCGCCAAGTACGGTGAGGATGAACTTGCCGTCCTCGGTTTCCTCTGTGGTTTGACTTGTCTCGATGAACCGATGGCCAGCGCACTTCTGATGCAAACGGAAGGGCGGTATACGGAAGCGCTTTCCCGGATCGATGAAGCGATCCAGCGCTGCGACCAACTTCAACAGTCGCTGGCTGAACTGGGTGAGCGTCCGAATTGCAAGGAGATTGTCACATCGTTTGAGCCGCCATTGCGGCCGTTTCCGGCGCTCCTGCGGGGTTCGCGAGCCTCGATCGAAGCGGAGCTCTCCGGCTACCAGGGAAACATCGAGGAGTATCTCAAGCTGCTCGACAAGGCGGTGGTCGAATACCGCTCCGTCCAGGCGTTGCGGCCGAGCGCCAATGCCGGGTTCCTGCAATTGAGGCAACTGTGCAGCGCCATGGCGGACCGGCTGGAGTCGCGGAGCCATAACTTCGAACCGATGCTGCGGAATGTCCGTTATATGGCTCCCTCGGGCGACAAGATCCTGATTATCCATGGACGGAACGAGGGAAAGTGGCGCGAGTTAAAGGATCTCCTGAAGGGATGCGGCCGGGAACCGATGGTGATCGAAGAGATGACGGATGCGGGAGCGACGCTCATCGACAAGTGCATCAAGTACGCCGCCGAGTGCTCCTATGCGATTGCGTTGTTTACTCCCGACGACATGGTGAAAGCGGGGAAGGATAAGGTATTCCAGGCGCGACCGAATGTTCTGTTTGAGCTGGGGTGGTTTTACGGGCGATTCGGTCCGAGCCGCGTCTTGATTCTCAAACAGGAAGGCACGGACGTACCGTCGGATCTGGCGGGCGTGCTGACCAAGAACTTCAAGACCAATGTAAGCGAAGTGTTCGCCGACATCGAAAAAGAGCTACCCGCGCAGAAGTCCCCGGCGCCGGCAGCGCCCGCATAAAGGATTATTTTCCCAGGTCGTATGCCGCGATGGTCTTGCGGTCCCGCAGGTAGAGCCGCGTGCCCACCAACGTGGGCGGCGTCCAGGCGATGCTCTGCAACACCGACACCTTGGAAAGCACCTCGAACTTCTGGGGGGTCGCGCGGCACAGGGCCAGCGTGCCATCCTGGTCCGCGAGGATCAGCTTGCCATCCGCCCAAAGCAGTTGCGCCTTGGCAAACCCGCGTTCCTGCCACATGATCTTCCCGGTCTTCAATTCGACGGCCGTCATCAGGACCGGACCGTCGTAACCTCGCGAGATGTAGACGTAACCGTCGCGCTGGATGGCGGTGCCGATGTGGAGTTGGAGGTGCGGGTCATACCAGAGCTGGTCCACCGTGGTTTTCCCGCCGGATTGGCGAAGATGCAGGACGCGCGCGCCCTCGCCATACGCGGAAGCCACGAACAGCAGATTGCCGGGCGCCCAGACGGGAGTGCTGACAGCCAATCCATAGTTGGTCTCATGGTCGTGCGACCAAAGCAGCGCGCCATTGTCCGGATTGAAGCCGAACACCGTCTTGGCCGCCAGCACCACGACCTGCGGCTGTCCATCCACATTAATCAGCAGCGGCGACGAATGCGAATTGGTGAATTGCAGGGCCTTCCAAACCACCGCGCCGTCGGTTTGGCGGAAGGCGATGACGCCGTCGCCCGCGCCGCCGGCCTGGTAGATCAACATGTCCTTATAGGGCAGCGCGTGGCACGAGAATCCGAATTGCAGGTGCGTGGCGTGAAACTCGTTGTACAAGTCATGCGACCATTTCGGCTTGCCGGTTTTCTTATCGAGCGAATGGATCTTGCCGGTGCCGCTGGCCGTGACTACCCGATCGCCCACCACTTCCGGCATCGCGTAAGGACCCCCTCCCACCGCCTCTGCATACGCGTTGGTAAACGGGTTGTCGTATTCGTATTCCCAGAGGGTCTTGCCGGTGGCGGCGGCGAGCGCGGTGATGACGTCGTGCGTGTTCCGGCGGAACGCGGTGTAGAGGACGCCGCTCTCCTCCGCGACCGCGGAATAGCCATCGCCCAGCGGGCGGCTCCAGACTTTTCTCAGACCAGCGGCCGGCCAGGAATCGGCCAAACCGGAAGCATTGACGATGAAGTCGCGGTTCTTGCCGCCCCAGACCGGCCAATCTTCCCCGGTGGCCGGTGCTTTGACAGCGGCAGTGGTTTTGGTCGCCGTGCTTTTGTGCACAGCCTCCGCGGAAAACCCGAATGTGGCCAGCGACACAACTATAGCGAGCATCGAGTAGCGCATCCTTCGATTGGACGCTTCCGGCGGCGCTTTGTTCCGGAATTGGTTCTACCGGGGAGTTATCCTGGAAGCAATGATCGGCACCGAGATCGGGAATTACCGGATCGTGGAGAAGATCGGCGAGGGCGGGATGGGGGTGGTCTACAAGGCCATCGACACGCAATTGGGCCGCGTGGTGGCGATCAAGGCCCTCAGCCCGGAGTTTTCCAGGAATCCCGAGTTGCTGGAGCGTTTTCGCCGCGAGGCGCGGGCCCAGGCGCAACTGAATCATCCCAATCTGGCGACGCTGTACGCATTCGTGGTGCAGGATAATGCCGCCTACATGGTGATGGAATTCGTAGATGGGGAGACGTTTTGTGAGATCCTGGCGCGCCGCGGCGCCATCCCCGCCGCCGAGGCCATCCCGCTCTTCCTGCAGGCGCTGGCGGGAATCGGCCACGCGCACCGCCAGGGGATCGTGAATCGCGACATCAAGCCCAGCAACATCATGCTGAACCGCGAGTGCGTGGTAAAGGTGATGGACTTCGGGCTCGTCAAGGTCGCCAGCGACCACCGCATAACGCGAACCGGCCTGCGGCTGGGAACGGCCTACTACATGTCGCCCGAGCAGATCCTGGCGAAGCCGGTGGACGCCCGGTCGGACATCTACTCTTTGGGCGCGACCCTTTACGAGATACTGACGGGCCAGGCGCCCTTTCACGCGGACAGCGAGTTCCAGATCCTGAACGATCACGTAAATACCCCGCCCCCGCCGCCCACACGCCTGCATCCGCAGATCCCGCAGGGTATTGAGAACGCCGTGCTGAAGGCGCTGGCCAAGGATCCAGACCAGCGCTTTCAGACCGTGGAGCAGTTCAGCGCGGCGCTCGAGCGCCCCGCGGAGTTCTACCAGGGCGTAACCATGGTGAGCGCGGCGCCGCTGACGCTGGATCGGACGGCCGGCCTGGCGGCGAAACCGGCGTTTTGGACTGGGCGGCGCATGCTGCTGGCGGGCAGTGCCGGGGCGCTCGCCTGCCTGCTCGCGGCGTGGGTGGTTTTGCGTCCGGCGCCGCAGCCGCAAACGACTGTGCCAGCGCCGCTGCCCCGGAGCGCCACGTCCGCGCCTGCCGCAGCCCAGACGCCTTTAGCGCCACCCGGGCAGTCCGCCTCTGCGCCGGTCAGGGTTGTCGTACCGCTGGGGGCTCGCATTTTCGTCCGGACCATCGATCCGATTGATTCCAAGGCCAGCCGCATCGGTCAGGAATTCCTGGCGAAGCTGACGGCCGCGGTAACGGTGAAAGGCGTGGAGGTATTTCACGCGGATGATGAAGCACGCCTTCGGCTGGAGGAAGCCGCGCGCGACGGGCATCCGGGGAAGACGGATCCGGCGCTCGAGTTAGTCTCCATCGCCACGGGTGGGCAAAGCTATGCGGTAAAGTCCACGCCGCTGCCGATTAAGAGCGGCTTCCTGCGCAAGAAGAAGGTGGCGGCGGGATCGCAAATCGATTTCACCTTGAGCGCCCCGGCGAGCGTCTCCGCGCCGCCTTCCTAGACATGCCTTGCCGAACACTCAGGATTGGGTGTAGAATCTGTCCAATCCCGTGGTATTTCCCGCGATCTCTATCTTCGAGTGCTGCCAGTGGCTGCAGCATACTTCTCTGGCGACTACGATCAACGAATCCCTTTGGCTGTTTCCGGTCATTGAAGGCAGCCACATTCTGGCCCTCCCCTTATCGGTGGGCATGATCGTGATCTTCGATTTACGTATGCTCGGGCTGGCATTTCGTGGTGGCAGGATTACTAACGAGTTCTTACGCTGGTCGAAGCTCGGCTTCGCAGTCATGTTCATTACCGGCATTTTCCTATTCATCAGCCAGGCGGACAAGGCTTATGGCAATCGCTTCTTCCGTACCAAGATGTTACTTCTGCTGTTGATGGGAATCAACGCCGGAGTGTATCAATTGATCTTCTATCCGAAAATGGCGCAGTGGAATTCATCCGGCAAGACGCCCACCGGCGCTAAGTTCTGCGCCGCCCTGTCACTGGTTGTCTGGATCGGCGTGATCGTTTGCGGCCGCACGATGGCTTACGAGTTCTAACGTGTTCTTTGTCTCTCTCTTTCACTGGTGCGCGACCTGGGCGCCCATTGTCTTCGTCCGCGACAGCAAGTACGGGATGCCCGCCGTGCAGTCGGTACACCTCACGGGACTCACCGTGCTGCTGGCCACCATGCTGATCCTCGATTTGCGGCTGGCCGGCGTGGGAAATAGGGAGTCGTCTCTCGCCGGTCTCGCGCGGCAGCTCAAGCCGTGGATGGCCGGCGCGGCCGCCATGGTCATTCTCTCGGGAATGTTTATCTTTCTGGCCACGCCGGACAAATACCTGGCCAGCCATCCGTTTCAGGTCAAGATGTCGCTGCTATGCTGCGCGATCCTCTTCCATTTCCTGGTGCTGCGCCGATTTATCGCATCGGAGCCGGATTCTCGCCCGAGGAGCATCAATGTCATAGTGGCGCTAGTGTCACTTACTCTCTGGTTTAGTGTGGGATGGGCCGGACGAGCCATTGCTTTTATTCCGTGAACCGTGTATTATCGACTCCCAGGAGGGTTCCTGCGATGTCCAGGACGAGAGTCTTGTCCGCCCTTGCTTTCGCTATGCTTGCCAGCCAGGCCGTGGCGCATCACAACATGACCGCGACGTTCGACTTCAACGACCGCGTCTCTTTGACCGGCACACTGACTAAGGTCGACTGGCGAAATCCGCACACGTCCATGACCGTGGAAGTGAAGGGCGCCAACGGCGCCGCGGAGGCGTGGCTCGCCGAGGGTCCGGCTCCCAGCTTCTTCCGCATCCGCGATTTCGGCAAGGCCGATTTCGAAGGCGCACTTGGGAAGACGGTAAAGGTTGAACTAAGCCGCGCGCGGGATAAATCCCGGTCGGGGCTTATCCGAACCTTTATATTGCCCGACGGAAGAGTGATTTCCGCGTGCCCCCAAAACTGTTGAGCCGATCTGTATGAAAACCGGCCGGATCGCGATCGTTTTCGCCGTCGCCTCCCTGTGTGTTGCGCAGAGCCCAACTCCCGCTGGAAACGACAAAGCCAAGGCTGTGGCCGAAGCCAAAGCTAAGAAAGACGCGCAAAGGTTCGAGAACGACGCCACCATCATCACGCTGGTCGACCGCTACGGCAAGCTGACCGGCAAGGTCGGCGAGAAGGCGCTCTACGACGGCACGGCCCTTTCTCCGGACGGCAAGCACATTGCGGCCATCAAGGAAGACCAGGCCAACGAGAGCGAGGACCTGTTTATCCTGGATGTCGAGACCGGAGCATCCACCCGGCTGACCACCAGCGCCAAAACGGAGTTTGTGATGGGGCCGGTGTGGTCGCCCGACAGCCAGCGGATCGCCTACACCACCATTCGCAGCGGGCAGGAGGGGATCTACATTCGCGCCGCGAACGGCCAGGGACCGGAGGAGCAGGTGTACAAGAACCCCGGCGCGTTCCTGAACCTCGCGGATTGGTCGGCCGATGGCCGTTTCCTGGCCTTTGCCAAGTCCGACATGAAGGAGGGAAACCTGTACGTCCTGCCGCTGGGCGATAGCGAGCACAAGCCGGTGCAAGTCCTCCACGGCGACCTGCGGGTGTTCGTGCCGCGATTCTCTCCGGACGGCCGCTACCTGGCTTACGTCCTACTGGATCAGGCCAACCAAGCCGAGGTTTTCGTGCGGCCGGTCGACGCTCCGGCGGGCACGAAGCCATGGCAGATTTCCGAAGGCGCCTCCAGCGGGCCGTTCTGGCGGCGCGACGGCAAGGCGCTGTATTACCTGGCGCGGGACCAATCGGTGATGGCGGCCGAAGTGAGCACATCGGGGGAATTTACGTTCAAAAAGCCGGAGGTGCTGTACCGCCAGCAGAGCCCGGTGCCCGACCGCATCTCGTACATCAGCGCGGATGGCGATCGATTCGTCGTGCTTCCGCGGCCGCGCGGGCCGCAGCTTCAGCAGATCACTATCTTCAATCGGGAAGGGCAGGCGGTGAAGAAGGTGGGCGAGCCCGGCCGGTATTCTGCGCCGTCGTTCTCGCCCGACGCCACCCGCTTGCTGGTGACGAAGAACGATCTGAAGACCGGCCAGCAAGACCTCTGGACCATCGATCTCGCCACCGGGAAGAGCACCCAAATCACGAACGATACTTTCCTGCGCTTCGGCGCCATGTGGTGGCCCGATGGGCAGCACATTTTTTATTCGTCCCTGCGGAATGGGGACTTCGCCATTTATCGCAAAGGGTTGGATGGAAGCGGCAGCGAGGAGATCCTGTCTCAATACACACCCGGCGCCGGTGTGTTCCCCAGCGATGTTTCCCCGGACGGCCAGTCGTTGATCTTCGAATCCGGCGGCGTGATTCTGACCGTGCCGCTTACGGGGAGCGATGCGAAGAGCCGCACCTCCATCGAGACGCTGCGCGAAGAGTTCGACGACGAAACGGGCAGGGTTTCGCCGGACGGCCGGTTTCTGCTGTACCGGTCGGACGAGAAGCAGGCTGAACGATACGAGGTGTACGTGCGGCCGTTCGATCCTTCCACGGGAAAGGTGGGCGAGCAGGAGTGGCAGGTTTCCAAGGACGGCGCGGGGGCCATGCTGCACTGGCGCGGCGATGGCAAGGAAGTTTTCTTCCGCGGGCTGAACCTGGATTCGAACGAGCTTTACGTGATGGCGGCGGAGGTTGGCGCGAGTCCAGCGTTCCACGCGGGCACGCCCAGGATGTTGTTCAAGCTGCCCGGCCCTCTCGATGGGAGCCTGGGGAACATCAGCCGCGACGGGCAGCAGTTCGTCTTCGCGATCGATGTGCCGGCGGCTAGCGGGACCCGCTGAGAGCGGGTCCGCAGCCTGAGAGGCTGCCCCACTCCGCAATGGCGCGCGCTAGGTCGTCGGGGCGCTGCGAACCGATCATCACGCGCTCGCCCGAGGCCAGCACCAGGCGGACGCCGCGGTTGCCGCGCGCGTGATACACGATGCCACGCGCCGCCCAACGCACTCCCCAGCCGCCAAAATCCTTGATGGGACGGTAGGTGCGCGTCTCCACGCTACGGATCTGGTCCCAGGGGATGGTGCGCACGGGCCACAGCCACACAAAATCGATGTACATCCCGTCGTCGTGCGTTTCGGTGACGAGCTTCAATCGCAAGAACCAGACCGCTACCACTAACGCCACGGCGAAGGCTGGCCACAACAGAGATCCGGATATGGAGGGCAGGTTCAGCACCAATTGCCGGAACAGCCCGTAACCGACAATCAGGGCGGGAACACAAAACGCCGCCGTCAAGAACCACTCAAATCGCTGCTCTTCGTGAAACTGTGCCATCGGGTTCCGCTCCAATGTAGCACTTGGCTAGCGCCCGTCAGTAAGTGTCCCAAGGCGCCTGTTCCGCGGCGCGGCGGCCGCCACCCAGAGCGCCGTCGATCATATCGGCAGAAAAGCCGGAGGGGGCCGACCCCGCCGTCGCGTAGCGGTAGAGAGCCACGGTGAAGACTCCTCTGACGGCGGAAGTCACCGTGGCCAGGATGAGCAGGTAAACGCCGGCCAGGATGATGCCGGCGATGGGATCGATGCGCCAGCAGCCCAGCGCCAGGAGCACGGCTGGAATCGACAGCAGCGTGGTGAGCAGGCCGAAGCCGAAGCCGCCCGCCACCTGTTCGCCCCAGTGGCTGCGGAACAACTGCTCGGAGCGATGCATGGAGCTGAACACCCCGCGATCCTCGAACAGCAGCACGGGCACGATCATATAGGTTATGAGCGACCAGGCCAGGCTCAATCCGGCCGCCATGATGCTGAGCAGCTTGTTGCGCCGGTCGCGCATGGTGCTGAGCACCAGCCCGACCGAAGCCGCGACCAACGCCCACAGGGCGATGGGTCCCAGCCGGCTGACCGCCATGCGAAAGCCCGCGCTGACGGTGGGCTGTCCGCCGGAGAGCCGGATGTTCGCGCAGCCCATCAGCGCGCTGTTGAAGAAAATGCCGACGAAGAAATTCAGGTAATACCAGCAGAAGAGCACCGCGTAATCGTCCCACTTGCCCTTGTGATGGGCCACGGCCTGGAGGGTGCCATCGCGATAGAGCGGGATGAGAAAAGTGGCGCCGAGCAACAACAGCGAGATCCCGCTGCATACCGGGAAGACGAGGATCTCCGCATCTCCCGCGAGCACCGCGAAGCTTTCCTTGAACAATTGCCAGGTGCGGCCAAATCGATCCATGCGCCGGTCTCTCCGCTTATAGTATGCCGCAGGCGGCGCAAATCTCACGCTCTTTAAGCGAACCTGATAACCTTATGCAACAGGAGAGCGGGGTATCCTGCCGGCAGCCGGTTTTCAGACGGCCGAATCTGGCCCCGGCGCGCGTCGCCCCATTGTGCTACTATCAGGGCAGGCGTAAACATGATTGAAGATCTGCTCCAACCCAGGCACTTGCTCATCATCCTGGCCATCGCCCTGCTGTTCTTCGGCCCGCAAAAGCTGCCGGAGCTCGGGAAGGGTCTGGCCCAAGGTATTCGCAGCTTCAAAGATTCTTTGAAGAGCGTGAATAATCCGGACGACACCCCGCCGCCGCAACCGAAGGATTAGCTTTCGCCCGGCAGATAACGCTCGTCAGAAGAGACGCCCTCGGCTTGTTCGCGAGTGGCTTCGCCGTATCATTCTCCTAGAGATCGCGTAACAAGTCCCACAGCTTTCCTCGACCCGCGGCCAATCGCGTCGCGACCCTTATCGCGCTACCCGGTCAAATCCATAGCTGTAGATGAAATAAAGATGCGGAGTACTGGGCGTACCGGAGGGGCTTGCCGGGCGGGGTCCGGAGACTCCGCCCGGGTCGCGTCGAACATATTTGACCCTGTATTAATAACTTCTTGGTCCCCTTCTCTTAGGGGATAACGCTAATATAACATAAAGGCCTAACAAGGCGCACAATCGGTTTTGACATTTGAAACATTTGACGAGGAATACGTGCGGCGTCTGGCGGACGGGGATTCCGACACAGGCGAACACTTTGCCACGTACTTTGGCAACTTGCTAAGCCTGAAGCTACGCATGCGTGTGCGCTCCGTCCAGTTGATCGAGGACATCCAGCAGGAGACCTTGACGCGGGTGCTCGAGATTCTGCGCGAGGGCTCGGGGGTCCATTGTCCGGAACGTTTCGGCGCATTCGTCCACGGCGTCTGCAAGAACGTGGTGCGCGAATTTTGCCGCAGCGATGGCCGCGAGGAGCCTTGGGACGAGAACATGGACGATCCGGCCGATTCAACGGTGGACCTGGATGCGGAACTGGTCAGCGCCGATTTCAAGCGGGAAATCGGGCGGGTATTTGCCAAAATACCGAAGAAAGACCGCGGAATCCTGCAAGCCATCTACCTGGATGAGATCGAAAAAGCCGAAGTCTGCCGCATGTTCGGCGTGGACGGGAATTATCTGCGAGTGCTGATACACCGGGCCAAGACCGAATTCCGCAAGGCGTATTAGGGCGGGGCTTGCCCGCCTTCGGTCAATCGCGCTCGAGCGTGACAATGGCCTGGGCTTCGGCGGACCGGCCCTCGCCCACCGGCCCCACTTTCTCGGCGGTCTTGAACTTCACCGACACGCGGTCCGCATCGAGTCCCAGAGTGGCGGCCAGTTGGCGGCGGATGGCGTCGCGATAGTCCTTCAGCTTGGGGCGCTCCAGGATGACGGTGGAATCCACGTTCACGATGCGGTAGCCGCGGGCGCGCGCCAGATCGCGCGCGTGGGCCAGGAACAGCAGGCTGCCGGCGCCGTGCCAGCGGGGATCGGTATCGGGGAAGTGCATGCCGATATCGCCCAGTGCGGCCGCGCCCAGGATGGCGTCGGTGATGGCGTGCGATAGCACATCGGCATCGGAATGGCCTTCCAGGCCGGCTTCCGCGGGGATGGCGACGCCGCCCAGGATCAGCGGTCGGTTGCGCGCCAGCCGGTGGACATCCCAGCCGAGGCCTGTGCGGTATTCGCTCACAGCTCGCGGGGCGCGGTTTCCTCTTCGAGGAACAGGCGCGCCAGGTCCATATCGCTGGGCTTGGTGATCTTGATGTTGCGGTCGCTGCCCAGCACCACGCTGACTTCCACTTCCAGGCGCTCCACCAAGCTGGATTCGTCGGTGCCGGTGAAGCCATCGGCCTGCGCGGAGGCGAAGGCCCGCACCAGCAGATCGTAACGGAAGACTTGCGGCGTTTGCGCCAGCACCAGTTTCTCGCGCGGCAGAGTGGCGCGGATCTTGGCCTTGTTGGTCTGCGCGCGAGTCACCTGCTTTACGGTGTCCACCGGCACGATGCCCACGATGGCGGCACCGGTTTCGGCGGCTTCGTCGATCACCTTGTCGATGGTTTCCAGATCGATGAACGGCCGCACGGCATCGTGCACGGCCACCAGCGTGGTATCGGGATCGAGCACGGCCAGGGCATGTTCGACGGATTGCTGGCGGGAGTTTCCGCCTTCCACCACGCGCACCTTCTTGCCGTGGACTTCGCGCTCGAGCAGCGCCGCGACCCAGTCGAGATCCTCGCGCCGGACGGCGACGACGATTTCATCCACGCGCGCGGACGCGGCGAACCTGCGCACCGAATGCAGCAGGATGGGAGCGCCATCGAGCAGCATGAACTGCTTCCGGCTGGTGCCCGCTTTCTCGGCGGAGGTGCGACCCATGCGGGTGCCCAGTCCCGCGGCTGGCAGAATGACGGCAACTTTCATGTGCGCAAACTACGATTCTACCGTGGTTTTCTCCGTCGGAAGCGGATCGGCCTTGCGCGGAGTCCGGTCGTGCCTCTCGGCGCCGGCAGCGGCCCCGGCCGCGGCGACGGCGTGCATGCGCTCGTCGAATTTGCCGAAGATCATCTTGCCGGCGGTGGTTTGCAGCACGCTGGTCACGGAAATGTCGATGGTCTTGGAGATCATCTTGCGGGCGTTGTCCACCACCACCATGGTGCCGTCGTCCAGATAAGCCACGCCCTGGTTGTACTCTTTGCCTTCTTTCAGGATGAACACGCGCATGGTCTCGCCCGGCAGCACGATGGGTTTCAGCGCATTGGCCAGCTCGTTGATGTTCAGCACCTGCACGCCGTGCAGTTGGGCGACCTTGTTCAGATTGAAATCGTTGGTGACGATCTTCGAATCGTAAACCTTGGCCAGCTCGATCAGCTTCATGTCCACTTCGCGGACGTGCGGAAAATCGTCTTCGACGATCTGGATGTTGAGGTGCGCCATTTTCTGGATGCGCTGCAGGATATCCAGTCCGCGCCGGCCGCGATTGCGTTTCATGGAATCGGCGGAATCGGCCACCAGTTGCAATTCGCGCAGGACGAACTGGGGGATGACCAGGACGCCATCCAGAAAACCTGTTTCGGCGATGTCGGCGATGCGTCCGTCGATGATCACGCTGGTGTCGAGGATCTTGAATGATTTCTTGGATACTTTCTCGCCGCCGAAAATGCCGCCCAAGGCGGACAGGTTCAGCATGTCGCCCTTATTGGCGCCGACGATCAGGCCGACGTAGGTCATCCAGAGCAGCAGGCAGACCTGGATGAAGGGAATCATATGCGAGGGATCTCCGCCTTCCGGGCGGGCCCATCGCAGGACCAGCGACATGAAGAACGCCCCGATGATGCCGAGCACGGATCCGAAGGCCGCGCCGATCAGACGCTTCAGGCTCACCTTTTCCAGCCGGACCTCGAAGAATATGATGCAGACGCCGATGACAAATCCCGCCAATGCGGCCCAAATCGAGGAGCTATTTTGAAACGGGTGCAACAAGAAGGCGGACGCGGTGAGCACGAGCACAAATATGATGCGAACGATAGTTAAGTCGAGCATGAGACCACCCCTTCCCGGGCGATTCGAGAGAGCGCGGGGACGCCGTCCCCCCTCTCGACCCTAATTGCGAGCGCACAAGGTCGCGCCAAGATTATAGCATGCGTTCAGTTCTTGGGCAGGGCGAAGGCGACGTAGCTTCCGCCGGAGGGCGCGCCGGACTTTCCGCCACCGGCGCCGACCACCACGAACTGGCGGCCGTCTACTTGATAAGTCGCGGGGGTGGCGTTGCCCGCCGCGGGCAGGGTGGTTTCCCAAAGCAATTCGCCCGAGGCCTTGTCGAAAGCGTGGAATTTGCGGTCGTGGTTGGTGGCGGCGATGAACAGCAATCCGCCGGCGGTGACCACGGGACCGCCGTAATTCTCGCTGCCGGTGTGGCGCAGGCCTTTGGCGGCCAGTTCGGGAAACTCGCCGAATGGAATCTTCCAGGCGATCTCGCCCTTGTTCAAGTCGATGGCGTTGAGCGTTCCCCAAGGCGGCTCCACGGCAGGATAGCCGTCCGGGTCCAGGAACTTGTTATAGCCGTCGTGCCGGTATTTCTGTGCGATGGGCCAGGGGCTGGGCGCAATATCGGCGACGGGAAGATCCTCGCCGGTGGTTAAGTACGCGACGATAGCGGACACGGCGCCGAGCGGCAACTGGGCGAACGCAGGCATGCGCCCGCTGCCATCATGCACGATGGCGGCGATCTGCTGGCGTGTGCGGCGGGTCGAGATATCGACCAGCGACGGAAATTCCGGAGGGCTGCCTTTGCGGTCCTGACGATGGCAGCTTGCGCAGCGCGCATTGTACAGGCCGCGGCCGGTGGTTTGGCGCGCGGCGGGCGATTCCACCAGCCGCAGGATCCACGGCATCTCGTTGGCGTTGACATACAGCAGCCCGGATGCCGGGTCGAAGGCCGCGCCACCCCACTCGCCGCCTCCATCAAAGCCCGGAAAGATGACTGTGCCCTCCAGGCTGGGCGGCACGAACTGGCCCGCGCTGCGCACCTGCTGCAAGCGTGCCAGGACTGCCGCGTGCGCTTCGGGCGTGCGGTTGGTGACCATGTCCGGAGTGAAGATCTGCCGCGCGAACGGCGGCGGCTTCAGCGGCAACGGTTGGCTGGCCGCCGTCGCCTCACCTTCTACTTCCGATGCGGGCACGCTGCGCTCCTCAATCGGAAAAAGAGGCTTGCCGGTCTCGCGATCGAACAGGTAGACATGGCCGGATTTGGTGATCTGCGCGACGGCATCGACCGCGCGGCCATCGTGCTGGACGGTGACCAGGTTGGGCGGCGCCGGGAAATCGCGGTCCCAAAGGTCGTGGTGGACGGCCTGGAAATGCCACACGCGTTCGCCCGAGGCGGCGTTCAGCGCCAGCAGCGTGTTGGCGAACAGGTCGTTGCCTTTGCGATTCGAGCCGTAGAAATCGAATGATGCCGAGCCGGTGGGCACAAACACCAGGCCGCGCTTTTCGTCGAGGCTCATGCCGGCCCAGTTATTGACGCCGCCGATGTATTGCCAGGCATTCTTCGGCCACGTCGCATAGCCGAATTCGCCGGGGTGCGGGAGGGTGTGGAAGGTCCAGCGGATCTTGCCGGTGCGGACGTCGTAGGCGCGGATATCGCCGGGCGAAGCGGGCAGCGTTTCGCTGACGATGCTACCCATGATCAGCAGGTCCTTATATATGATGCCGGGGCTGGTGGCGGAGATGGACATCTCTTCGGGAGGGCGACCCAGGCCTTGCCGCAGATCCACGCGGCCTTTTTCGCCGAAGCTGTCGATGGGCAAGCCGGTGCGCGCGTCCACTGTGTAGAGCCAGTGGCCGGCGGCGATGAAGACGCGCTGGTCCGCGCCATCGGCCCAGTAGGTGACTCCGCGATTGCGGGCCTTGCCGAAGTTGGTCCGCTCGTTCTGCCTTGGGTCGAAGGTCCAGCGCAGCCGGCCTCTGGCGGCATCGAGCGCAATCAGCCGGAGCTTGGGGGTGGTAGCGTAGAACACCCCATTCACCACGATGGGATTGCATTCCATTTCCGAATCCTGGAATGCGTCGCCGGTGTCGTAGGTCCAGGCCACCGCGAGGCGGGCGACGTTGCCGCGATTGATCTGATCGAGGGCCGAATAGCGGATGCTGTCGGGGCCGCCGCCATAGACGGTCCACTCGCGATACGGGTCGGCGGCCGGGAGGGCGGCGCTGAGGAGAGCGGCGGCTATAAAGATTGCGGCTGGGGTCTGCACGATGACTTTCAATATAGCGCGCCCACGTCAATGCATCGTGACCTTGTGGGGGCGGCGGTCGTCGGGGTGGACCGTGAAGCGCATCTGACGGGGCCCAGGTTGATAACTTCCGGTTGGGGCGCTCACATCGATTTGAGACGACTGATAAGTTACGGTCGTGCGGCGCGCGACGCCGTTGCGGTATGCGGGACTTACACCGTCGTCTTCATAAAGCGTGGTGCGGGCGGTGCCTTGGGCGTCCGGGTAAATCTGGAAGGTCAGCGGGTCGGTGGCTTTCTCGCCCACGTAGTTCATCTCCGGCCCCATCGGGATAATGGCTCCGCCGCGCACGTACAGCGGTACCGTCTCCAGCGGCGCTTCGGCGTGAATCATGCGGCCGCCCGCGAGTTGCCGCCCCGTCCAATAGTCGAACCAGGTTCCCGCGGGAAGGTAGACCAGCCTGCCGGTCGCCCCGGGCCTGAGTATGGGAGCGACTAACAAGTCACTGCCCACCATGAACTCGTCATCTATGTCGAGGGTATTGGCGTCGTCCTGGTAATTCAATAGCAGCGGCCGGAAGACGGGCACGCCCGTGCGATGGGCTTCTTCGAGCGCGGTGTAGAGGAACGGCAGGAAGCGATAACGCAACTTCAGGTATTTTCGGATGATGCCTTCATAGTAAGTTCCGAAGCGCCAGGGTTCGTGATCGTAAGCGTCGCGCTGCGCGTGATTCCGGCAGAAAGGCGTGAGGAACGCGATCTGGTACCAGCGCGTGAGCAGTTCGGCATCGGTGCGGCCGATAAAGCCTCCCGCGTCCGCGCCCACAAACGGCTCGCCGGAAAGACCCAGCGTCTGAAACATGGGGATACTCAGGGCCATGGCGTCCCAGGTGGCTGTGTTGTCGCCGGTCCACATGGTGGAATAACGCTGGATGCCGGCGTAGCCCGCGCGGGTGATGACGTAAGGCCGCTCATTGGGCCGCAAGCGCTCGAGGCCTTCGTAAGTGGCGCGCGCTTCGTTAAGGGCGAAAACATTGCGATTCGCGGCGTAGGGCGAATGGGCGCTGCCGTCGTAAGTGACCACGTCCAGCTGGGTTTTGCCGGTCTGATCCACGAAGTCCGACGGTTCGTTCATGTCATTCCAGATGCCGGCCACGCCGTGATCGAGGTAGGCGCGGTGCAGGTCGCCCCACCAGCGCGCGGCGGCGTCGAGTGTGAAGTCGGTGTAGACGGCTTTTCCAGGCCACACCTCGCCGATCCACAGCCTGCCGTCGTTTCGTTTGAGGAAATAGCCCTTCGCCAGGCCCTGGTTGAAGACGTAGTAGCTCGGCACTTGGGAAGCCAGTTCCGGATTCGTGGCGCTATCCGCGGCCCCGCGTTCAGGCGGCTGATATTTGACTCCGGGATCCACGATCACCACTACCTTCACGCCCTGCTTGCGCAGGTTCGCGGTGAAGGCACTGGGGTCCGGATACCCGCGGCGGTTCCAGGTGAAAACCCGGTATGCTTGCATGTAGTCGATATCCAGATGGAGGACGTCCAGGGGCAGGTCTTCGGCCCGGTAGCGGCGGACGACTTCTTCGGCGACGGTGTCCGGAAAGTAGCTCCAACGGCTTTGCTGATTGCCGAGCGCCCACTTAGGCGGCATGGGTAAGTGCCCGGTAAGATCCGCGTAGCGACCCAGGATTTTCTTGATTGACGGACCCCAAAAGAAGTAGTAATTCATCTCTCCGCCTTCCGCGGCGAACGTCACATACTCCGGCGATTCGGCGGCGAAATCGAAATGTGTCCGGTAACTGTTGTCGAAGAAGATGCCATATGCCTCGCGCCTTTGCCAGCCCAGATAGAAGGGTATGTCCTGATAGATAGGATCGGTACCTTCCTTGTAGGCGGGCGTGTCGGAATTCCACATCGTAAATTGACCGCGGCGTTTGTCCAGACGCGCGGCCTTCTCGCCGAGACCGTAGAAATGCTCGTCGAAGCCGATCTTTTTCGCCGCCGCCACTGTGCCGTCCTTCCCGTGCGGGTTCCACATCATGGGCAGCGCATCGGCGTTGATAGGGCGATGGGTCTTGGCATCGCGGAACTCGACCAGCAGGGGCGACCGGTGGACGACCGCCTCCAGTTCTTCGGTCGCGACGATCAGCGTGTCGGGTGTCTCTGTGACGCTCCATTTCGGCAGATCCCACGCGGTTTTGGCGATCGCCCAGGAGTGATCGCGGGCCGGTATCGGCGCGCGGAAGGAGGCTCTGACGCGGATCAGATCCGGGGCCAGGATGTAAAGGCGGACTTGCGACTGGTCGCGGCACGCGATCGTGACAGTATCGCGGGTGGCGGTGTAGCTGGCCACGGGATCGATGGCGGCGAGTCCGGTGAGGTCGAGGGCTGTGGCGGCCGGGACGAAGAGGAGTACATAAGAAAAAACGAAGGTTTTCATTTGGCGCCTGCCGACCGCCATTGTAGTACGGATAGGTTGCGCGCGGCGCCGTCACTCGACTGTGAAGGTGGCTTTAGCCTGGGCGCGGGTCGCTTTGCCGACCCCATGAACCGTATTCGGCCCGGCAAACGCCCCCACGGGAACCTTGAACCGCATCGTCACGTTCCCGTCGACGCTGGCCGTGACTGTACCCAGCAAAGTGGGAGGGCTACCCCACTGGATCCTCACTTGCTCAAGGGCGCCGAAGCCATAACCCTCAACACTGACGGTGCTTAGTAGTTTTCCCGAGTCGGGCTGCAGGACAACCAGCGGCGTGACCGAGAAACTGGCCGCGCCCAGGTTGCCGCTACTCTGGCCGACACCCAGAAACAGTCTGGGACCATAGGGCGATTGGGGCTCGCTGGCGTCGACGGTGAACGAGCCACTTGCGTCCGCAATCCCCGTGGCCAGAATCCCGGAGCCAACACCGCTATAGTACACGTCGACGCTCTCACCCGAGGCGAATCCGCTTCCCGCAAATGTAAGGCCCGTTTGGTAGGCGCCGGTGTCTGGAGTGGCGCTCAGGCCGGCAGTCCTGAAGACAACCTCGCCGATCAGGCCGGTACCCTCGGTAAACCACAGTTCACCATCTGCCCCAACGGTGATGAAGGCGGGATCGATGCTGAGGAGGGGCAAGTGGTACTCTGTGATCGCACCAGCGATGGTGATGCGTCCGATTTTATCGCCGGAAAGCTCCGTAAACCACAGCGCGCCATCTGGGCCCGTCGTAATCCCAGATGGGGTACTGAGGTCCGTGGGCAGTGCGTAATGCGTGTTTTTCCCGCTGGTCGCGATGCGCCCGATCCCATTGTCGTCCGGCTCGGTAAACCATAAGGCGCCATCCGGGCCCGCCGTGATGTCATAAGGGGTGTTCCCCGAATGCAGGGCGAACTCCGTAATGACGCCGGCTGTGGTGATGCGCCCGATGTCATGGCCCTGATATTCCGTAAACCACAGCGCCCCATCCGGGCCAGCCGTGATCTGGAAAGGAGGACCGCTAGCGGAAACCGTTGCGGGATACTCGGTGATGGATCCGGTTGTGGTGATGCGCCCGATGTTATAGCCGGAATACTCCGTAAACCACAATGCGCCGTCCGGACCAGCCGTAATGCCGTCAGGATCGCTATTGGCAGTGGGCACGGGATACTCGGTGATCACGCCCGCCGTGGTGATCCGCCCGATGTTGTTGCCGATATATTCCGTAAACCAAAGGGCGCCGTCCGGACCTGCCGCAATCCCGTAAGGGTCGCTGGCCGCGGTGGGCACTGGATACTCGGTGATCGTCCCGGACGTGGCGATGCGGCCGATCTTGTTGGCAGCGGATTCGGTGAACCACAACGCGCCGTCCGGACCCGCCGTAATCCCCTCGGGACCGCTGCCCACGGTAGGCACCGGGTATCCGCCTATGGCGATATGCTGCGCCAGGGAAATCACGGGCAAAACGAAGAATAAGGCCGCAGTTCGCATGGTCATCCTACGATCATAGTCTCCGCGAGCGGCGAAGCTCTCACATCCTTCGAAATAGGCGTACCATACCCCGCGTATGGGAGACTGAGAACTGCGCATGCCCGATCCGCCCCGCGTGGTTTTCCACCGCTCCAACTTCCACTATTACGTGATGGTTCGCGTGCTGATGACCGCCGCGACGGAGATGCAGGCCGTGGCCGTGGCGTGGCAGGTGTATGCGCTGACGCATCGCCCGCTGGACCTGGGACTGGTGGGGCTGGCGCAGTTTCTGCCCGGCATCCTTCTTTTCCTGGTCGCGGGCCAGGCGGCGGACCGCTTTCCGCGGCAGCGAATCCTGGTGGCCTGCTGCGCCGGCTTCGCGTTGTGCTCCCTGCTGCTGCTGGGGCTGACGTGGCGCGGCGCGTCCTCCATCTGGCCGATCTATGGCGTGCTGCTGTTGAACGGAACGGTGCGCGCTTTCAACGGTCCCGCGGGACAGGCATTCCTGCCGCTGTTGGTGCCGGAGGAATTCTTCCCCACGGCGGTGGCCTGGAACTCGTCCATTTTTCAAGCCGCCACGATTGTGGCGCCGGTGGTGGGCGGGCTGCTGTATGGCTTCGCCGGAAGCCCCGCACTGGTCTATGGCTGTGCGGCGCTGGGGTACCTGGCGGCCGTGCTGGTGTTGGCGGCGATCCGGGTGCGCGCCGCGCAAGGGCCGCGGCCGGCGGCGTCGTACCGGATGGCGCTCGAAGGCCTGCGATACATCGGACGCAACAAAATAATCCTGGGCGCTATTTCGCTGGACCTGTTCGCGGTGCTGTTGGGCGGCGCGGCGGCGCTGCTGCCGGTCTATGCGCGCGAGATTTTCAAGATCGGCGCAACCGGTCTGGGCCTGCTGCGGAGCGCGCCCGGGGTGGGCGCCGTGATCATGGCGCTGGTGGTTGCGCGCTGGCCGCTGCGGCGGCACGCGGGCGCCATCATGATGTGGTGCGTGTGCGGCTTCGGGGTGTTCACGGTGGTCTTCGGACTGTCGCGCAATTTGGCGCTGTCGCTCGCGGCATTGGTGCTGATTGGGGCGAGCGACATGGTGAGCGTGGTGGTGCGCCACACGCTGGTGCAGCTTTCCACACCGGATGAAATGCGCGGACGGGTGAGCGCGGTGAACGTGTTGTTTATCGGCGCGTCGAACGAGATTGGGCAATTTGAATCGGGTATTACGGCGCAGTGGTTCGGCACGGTGCCCGCGGTGGTGTTGGGGGGATTGGGGACTATCGCGATCGTGGCGTTGTGGGCGTGGCGGTTCCCGGCGTTGGGGAAGGTGGACGCGCTGGTGGGCCGGCGGGGCTGAAGCCCCGCGCGGGCTAAAGCCCGCCCTCCAGCTAACGCCAGTCGTCGATCACATAGACGCCGGCGCGATTGAATCCATCGGCGTGCGGGCGCTGCATGGCGACACCTTGCGTTCTGACGAGATATCCGCGGGCACGCATGCGCCGGTAGGCATCCTCGCGCGCCAGATTCACGCCGGCCTCCACGGTGGCTCCACGGGAGGCTGCAAACGCTTCGCAGGCGTCCAGCAACTTGTCGAAGCGGCCGCCAGCGCCCGCACCGCCGCGCGCCGCGCCGAACTTGACGTAACAGGTTTTCTCGCCGCCCTCGGATCCAGGCCCGTTCAGGCATACCGCGAAGGCGTCGAGGACGCCGCGCGTGTAGGTCAGCACGACGTCGCTGGTGTGCGCGGCGAGCACGGCCTGTATTTCATCGGAGAGATCGAGGCCGCGATCGATTTTGCCGGTGAGTTTTCCGCAGGCTTCGATGGCCTGTTTGCGCTGGCTCTTGTTGAAGGCCGATAACCGCGTCGGCGCGACTTTGCCCGGCTCCGGGGCGCGCGTCATGATGGCCGTGAGATAGCGCGGCCAGTAGCCAAACTTCTGATACAGGCCCACGTGCTTGGCACTTTGCGCGAAGGTGAACAGCCCGGTGTGCCGCACGCCCGAGCTCTCGAAAATCTTCATGGTGGCTGCGAGCAGCCGCTGCGCCACGCCGCGGTCCCAATACTCCGGCAGGACTGTCAGGGGCCCGAAGAAACCGAACGATCCCCAGCGGGTGACGACATTCGATCCAATCAGGCGGCCATTTTCGCGCGCGGCGATCACCTTGACGTTGGCAGCGCGCCAGCGCGGCGCGATGAAATGGCGGTCGCCCATGAAGTCGTCCGGATTGGGAAGGCCCAGAAAGGTTCCGAATGCCAGGCCGACGATGCTACGGGCTTCGTCGAGTTCACTCTTTCTGAGTGGACCTACTTTGATGAGTTGATTTGGCGGCATAATTCAAGAAGGCGGCCTGAGAGGCCGCCGCAGGCTTAGAGCCTGCCCCACATCATATCGACGTGGTCGCGGTCGGCGGTATTCCGGTCGTCGGTGTAGATCCGGCCTGTGCCGGTCCATTCGGCGGCTCCCGGGTTCTCGTAGTTGGTCACCAGGAAATTGGTTATGTCCACATCACCGGGTTTGACATCCTTGAGCCACACGCTTCCGAACACCTTTCGGAAAGATGCCAGAACGTTGGCGGCGAAATCCGACTCGACCGCGCGATCCAGGATCAAGTTTACCGCCACGCGGTCCGCCACGGCGTGCACGTCGCGAAAGAAATCGACGGTGAGGAGTTCGGCCGGCACGCCCATGCCGCTGTAGGCGTCCAGTAGGGCGAAGCCGTATTGCGCGCGCTGTTGCCGGAATCGCCGGAGCGCGTAGCGCGCAGAGAGCGGAAAGAACCGGATTTTGGCGGGCAGAGGCTCGCGCAGAAACTCCCGCTCCGCTACCGCCCGCACCACCGGATCGACATCCACCGCATCCACCTGCTGGACGAAAGGCAGGGCTGCGGCATCGCGCGGGAAAGTGAACCCGGCCGCGCCCACGGCCAGCACGTAGGCGCTGTGGGCGGCGGTCAGTGCCACGTCCGCCTCGCGCACATATTCAAATGAGCTTTGGCCGGTGTCCGAGAAGATTCCGGAAGCGCGTCCGCCGTTCAGATACATCACGCGTTCGGCGCGGCCCGCGGCGGACCGCTCGACGACGATGCGAATGTTCTGATGCGCGCTATCGAAGGAAAACTGCTCGTTGGCGGGCTTGGCCGCCACGCCGATGAAGTGCACCGCGGCGAGAAAGAGGGCGCTCGCGGCGAGGATCTTCCAGCGGCTGGCCGAGCGCGCGGCCAGCAGGGCGGAAGCGCCAAACAGCAGGCCGCCGACCACGTAGGTGGACCCGCGCACACCGAGATGCGGAAAAAGGAAGATGGGCGTGACGATGCCCCCGGCCACCGAACCGATGGTGGAGTAGAACAGCACCTTGCCGGAAGCCTTGCCGGCTTTGCCTTCGGTGTTGGTGAGCTCGGCCAGCAGCGGCACGGTTTGCGCCACCAGATACACGGGCAAGGCGAACAGCACCGTCGCCGCCACGCCGATGCCCAGCGCCAGGCTCAAGCCGGCATCCAGCAGCTTCCCCAGTAGCATGGCTTCGAAGGGAAACGCGAGCGCTACGTAAATGGCGCCGCTCAGCAGCAGGTTACGGGTGAGCGCGGCGCGCGTGTGCGCACTCCGCCACCTGGCGGACAGCGCCCCGCCATGCCAATAACCGACGCTCAGGGCGAACAGGACCACGCCGAGCATCACCCCGGTCAGCGTCATACTCGATCCGGCCACCGGTATGGCCAGACGGATGGCGATGACCTCCACGGCCAGCGTGGAGAAACCTTCCGCAAATGCGACGATCCATACGGTGAGGAGTTCGGGGTCGAAGGGATTCATCTCCCGATCATTGTTTCACGGGCGGTGGGGCGGGCGCTCCACCACGCTCCACAATGCCTTGTGGGGTGGTTTGGAACACGTTGCGGATCTTCAGGTAGTCTTCGTAGTTGCCGGGGGGCGCAACATTGTCACGATTCTCGAAATCGTGTTGCATGGTGTTGCACGGCGTTGCGACGGGGACGGGCGGGAGCGGCGGTTCAGGGGCCGGCGCGGGCTCGGAAGTTGCTGATTCGGCGGGAGTTGGGGTAGCCTCGTAGGGATCGGGATACCTATCGATGCCATGGAGGCCGGGCAGGCTGTCGTAGTCCTTTTCGATAATGGCCGAATCGAGCAGCTTTTCGCCGTCGGGATCGGGGGACGGCTCGGGCATCGACCAGCCGGTCTTGGGCAGTTGCGGACGTTGCAAAATGAACATGGACGTGCGCAACAGGACGGCGGGGGACGACTTGGGATTGTCGAGGATGGCGAGGAGGGTTTCTAGGGCGCGGTTGCTGAGGTGGTGGAGCGCGTCGCGCTGAGCGAGGACGAACTCGCCGCGGGCGTGGTGGAGCGCCTCGGTGAAGGGTTTGCACGTCTTCATCCAGCGATAGATGGTGACGCGGTGGACGCCGTAGGTTTTGGCGGCATCGGTAAGGGTGGATCCGGCGGCCAGGGCGTCGGCGACGCACTGCTGGACGCTCGAGAGGGGAGGGGGAGGTGTATCGGTCGTGTTTCTCATATTCGACGATGAGGGTAGCATGGGGGTGCGCGGGGATTTGGGGATCTGGGGGGCAGTTTTGTTTGTTTTCAGGGGGATGCGGCGGAATGTCGATTTGTGACCGAAAGATTTCACGCAAAGGCGCGAAGGGTCACAGCCAAGTTCGCAAAAGAAAGCTGAACGGGGCGTTGCAAGTCTCACCAGAGTATGAGATTATTACTTATCGGATTCCGATAAGAGGATGGCATGGCGCAAAAACGAACCGATCTTCTACGTGGAACTCTCGACCTGCTGGTGTTGAAAGCCCTGTCGATCGAGCCCCTGCACGGAGTTGGAATCTCCCGGCGTATCACGCAAATCACCAAGGAAGCTTTTCAGGTAAGTTTCGGTTCGCTTTTTCCAGCACTACACCGCATGGAGGAAAGGGGCTGGGTAGAAGCTGAGTGGCGCGCGTCCGACAACAACCGCCGCGCAAAATATTACCGGTTGACTTCCGCCGGGCGCGCTCAGCTCAAGGATGAAGAGCGGCAATGGAACGAGTTGGTGACGATCATGGCGGCGGCCGTCGAGTCCAAGTGAATCCAGATGGGAGGCAGCATGCCGAAGCGAATTCTGAGTTTATTCCGGAATCTCTTTCGCCGGCGGGCGATTGAGCAGGCGCTGGACGATGAACTCCGTTCATCGCTGGAGGTGCTGACGCAGGAGAAGATGCAGCAAGGGCTTTCGCCATCGGTGGCGCGGCGGGAAGCCCTCATGGAAATTGGCGGTATCGACCAGGTAAAGGAGGAGGTTCGCGCAGTACGGGCCGGGCGCCTGGTGGAGGACTTCGCCAGGGACATCCGCTTTGCCCTGCGCCAGTTGCAGCGCAACCGGAGCTTCACCGCCGTAGCCGCCCTGACGCTGGCGCTTGGCATCGGGGGGACGACAGCCATTTTCAGCGTGGTTAACGGCGTCCTGCTCGAACCTCTGCCCTATTCGCATCCGGAGAGACTGGTAGAAGTGGGGCTCGACCTTCCTGGCATCAGCCAGTTCAACTGGCCTTTGTCTCCGGCGGAATACTTTACCTTTCGCGAGCAAACCCGCACTTTCCAGGACATCGGTCTCTACTATACGGGGTTCGGCGGTAATATCTACTCGGCCAACGTCACCGGCCTCGGACTACCGGAACACGTGCCGGCTCTGGGCGTGACCGATGGGGTGCTCCCCATTCTGGAAGTCGCACCTCTATTGGGGCGCTCCTTCACGCGTGCGGACGATCAGCCGGGCAGCTCGGACACACTGATGATCACCTATGGTTACTGGCGCACCAAGTTCGGCGGCGACCGTTCAGCGATCGGGAAAACGATCGACATCGATGGGAAGCCCAGCACGATCATCGGCGTGTTACCGCGACGCTTTCGCTTCCTGGACATGACCAATCTGGGCATACTGTTGCCTCTCAGGCCTCGAACGCAGCGAGGCTATAACTACTTTGCGGTTGCCCGGCTGAAGCCGGGGGCGACGCTGGCCGAAGCCAATCGAGACGTGGCGCGCATGATACCCCTGCAACTGGAGCGTTTTCCCGAGGCGGCCCAGTTCTTCAAAGAAGCGCGGATAGTGCCGAATCTGCAGCCGCTGAAGCAATACGTCATAGGCGACGCGGGCAAGATCCTGTGGGTTTTGATGGGTGGGATCGGCCTGGTGCTGCTGATCGCTTGTGCAAACGTGGCCAGTCTTCTTTTGGTGAGAGTCGAGGGGCGACAACCGGAGTTGGCTATTCGAGCGGCGTTGGGCGGCAGCCCCGGACGTATCGCGGGCGGTTTGTTGCTTGAAAGCCTCGTTCTGGCGGCGATTGGCGGCGCGCTCGGCTTGCTGTTTGCTTATGGCGGCCTGCGCGCCCTCGTCGCTTTGGCGCCGAGCGATTTGCCCCGGCTTAACGACATCGGCATCGATGGGCCGGTCTCGCTCTTCACCCTAGGCGTTACGATCGTGGCAGGTCTGATGTTCGGCTCGATGCCCGCTCTTCGGTATGTTGGTGTGCGCGTGGGGACTGGATTGCGCGATACGGGCCGCTCTGCCAGCGCCAGCCGGGAGCGGCATCGGGCGCGTAACGCGCTGGTGGTCATCCAGGTAGGTCTGGCTCTTGTTTTGCTCGTGAGCTCGGGCCTCATGATCCGGACCTTTCAAGCCTTGACACACGTTCAGCCCGGATTTACGGCGCCAGCCGAAGTGGAAACGTTCCATGTCCATTTTCCTCCGGAAATGATGAAGACTCCCGAGCGGCTGGTCCGTATGGATTGGGCGATTCTCGACAAGATCGGGGCGATTCCGGGCGTCTCTTCCGCCGATTTCAGTGGGGCGGTGCCGATGGATGCCGGGGCCGAGAGCGATCCTGTGCTGGTAAAGGATCACATGGTTGAGGGTCAGCTCCCGCCGGCACGCAGGTGCTTTTGGGTTTCGCCAAGCTTTTTCAGAACCATGGGCATTCCTATCGTTGCCGGCCGCGATTTAGCCTGGAACGACATATTGAACAAGCGCCCCGTGGCGATTGTGTCGGAGAACCTCGCGCGTGAGTATTGGCATAATCCGGCGGATGCACTTGGGAAACAAATTGGCGGAAGCCCCAAGGACTGGCGGGAGATTGTGGGCGTGGTGGGGAACGTCCACGATGACGGGACCAGCCAGCAAGCCCCGGCGACGGTTTACTGGCCGATAACGGACGCCGATGTTTTCCTGGGCAGCCCGGCCTTCGCCATTCGCAGCGCACGCGCGGGGACGGAGAGCCTGATGAACGAGGTCCGGCGAGCCGTATGGTCCGTAGACCCGGATCTTCCGCTATACCAGGTTCACACGATGGACTATTACTATGCCAAGTCCATGGCGCGCACTTCGTTCACATTGGCGATGCTGGGATTGGCGGGCGGTATGGCGTTGTTACTCGGCATCGTGGGCCTGTATGGCGTGATCGCCTACTCGGTTTCCCAACGCACGCACGAAATCGGGATCCGGATGGCCCTGGGAGCGCAGAAGCGCGACGTACTTAAGCTTGTGGTGAATGGAGGCATGGGCTTGACGGTGATGGGTGTGGGCGTCGGAGTTGCAGGCGCCTTAGCTCTGACCCGCTTCTTGTCCAGCTTGCTCTATGGTGTGAAACCTGACGACCCACTGACGTTCGCGGTGGTCTCTTTGGTCCTGACCGGAGTCGCGCTGATGGCCTGCTACATTCCGGCACGGCGGGCGACGAAGGCGGACCCCAGTGTGGCTTTGAGATATGAGTAGGGGCGGAGGAGCCGGCTGAAAGCCGGCTGCGGGCAGGATTGCCCGCCCCCCAAAAGGCAATCTTGCCACGAAGGAGGGCCAGGCGTGGTGTCGGCCAGAACCTGCGCGAGCAGCTCAGGAATCTCGTAGACCGCCGAGTTCTTGAGCGCGGCGGCGTTGGACCGGTAGCGATCGTACCGCTCGGGCGACAACAATTCGGCGACGGCTTCGGCGGCATGGGAGAAATTTTTCACTACCATGCCGACCTGCTGTTCCACGATCCAGTCGGCGTTGTAGCGCTCGTGGGCCAGGGTCCACTTGCTGCGCTCCACGATGACCGGCAGCCGCATGGCCAGGGCTTCGCTGATGCTGCCGGGGCCGGGCTTGCCGATGAAGAAGTCGGCCAGCCGCATGTAAAACGGGACGTCGGTGGTGAAGCCGAGCACGTGCACGGGCACGCGATGGCGCATGGCGCGCAGTTTTCGGAAAGCCCCTTCGTGGCGCCCGCAGATCACGATCATCTGGACATTGGCCGGGCAGCGATTGATCGCGCGCGCGACTTTCACCGCATCCATGGAACCTTGGCCGCCGAACGAGACCAGGGCGGTGGGCAGGTCCGGGCGGAGGCCGAGGCGGGCGCGCTCGGCGGCGCGATCGAGCGAGAGGGGCGCGTAGAACTTCGGATTCAGAATCATGCCGGACGTGCGCAGAATGCGTCCTTCCGGGTAGCCGAGCGCGCGCGCCTGCGCCACGGCGCGGCTGGAACCGCAGATGACGTACTGGTCCTGGCGCTCGATCCAGAAATGGGGCGGATAGTCGGCAATGTCGGTGAGGATGGTGACCAGCGCCGCGGCAGGGCACACTTGCGCGAGAGCCTGTTTGATGGCGCGGTTGTAGTGCGGGATCAGCGAAACCACCATGTCCGGCGGGTCCTGGGTCCAGTGGCCGGCAAGCGCGCGCACCTGGGCGTCATGGAAAATGCGGATGGCCAGATGCATGGGCGGGATCAGTTGCGCGGTGCCCAGCGTCCAGCCGCGGCGCAACATGATGTTGTAGACTTCCTGGAACGGAATGCCGGTCAGCTTGCGGATGACGTCGATGGAGTAGAGGAGATCCTGAATGTTGCGCGGCCGCGTTTCCCAGGGCCGCTGCTGTTCGCGGACCACCGCTTCCAGTGCCGTGACGGCGGCGCGATGTCCGCCACCCGCGTCGATGTAGATGAGATCAATTTTTGGCCGCGGCAAGGTGGACCTCCAGAGGGTCGGCTATGCCAGTCAACTGCCGGGCGGGCGCGCAATCGCGAAACTGCGCGCGGGTCGCGGCGCTGGCGTGGGCGGCGACCAGCGACGGACGGAAAGCCGTCAGAACGGGGCGGCCGATCCAGCATGGCGGCGGATCGAGGCCGAAGATCCAGGCCACGGTCAGCGCCGTATCGAAGGTGTTCACCGGCGCGGCGATGCGTCCCGGCGCGACGCCCGGCCCGGACAGAATCCACGGAATCTGAATCTCCGGGAGCGAGTTCTTGCCATGGCCGTGCGCGGTGCCGCCGTGATCCGAGGTGACGAGGACGAAGGTGGAATCGCGCGCCGAAAGCGCAGCCAGCATGTCCAGCACCTGTCCGATATAGCCATCCGCGGCTTCAACGGCCCGGTAGTATTCGGGACTGTACCAGCCGTGCGCGTGACCTTCGTGGTCGACGTTATCGAGGTGGATGAAGGTTAGCGCCGGCCGGTTCTCGCGCCACCAGGCGATGGCGGCGGCGGTAGTTTTGGCCGGCCCGTGTTCATGTTGCATGACGTCGGGCGCCTGCTTCTCCAGGAGGTCCGCGAACCCGCCCCAATCGTGAAAGACGGCGATTTTGCTGGTGGGGTAATCGGCGCGCAGGACGCCGAAGATGGTGGGGAACTTACCGTCTTCACCGCGGCAGACCGGCTGGAATTCGACCATGCGGCGGAGGTGGCCGTTGGAGGTGATGCCGTGCTGCGCGGGCGACGCGCCGTTGATGGCCGACGCCCAGTTCGGACTGCTCAGCGTGGGCATGACGCCGCGGGCTTCGAGGGTCCAGGCCGAGCGGTCCATGAGTTGGCGCAGGCGGGGGACATTCGCGGTGGCCACGCCGTCGACGCTCAAGCCGTCCACGCCGATGATGATGATGCGCGGGCCGTGCCAGGCGCCCGGTGGCTCGGCGAAGGCGGCGGGAGCGCACGCCAGCGCCACGACAAGGGGCAGCAATTTTGTTTTGGGGCCCATAATCTATTCTTAGGCTATTCATGCTGCGATTTGGTTACGATGCGATGAAGGTTTGTGGATAATTGGCTGGTGAGAAGGGCGATTCTGAGCCGGGTGGTCCTGGACCACGGCCACGCTCAGGCAAAGAGCGGGTCCAGGGGACCCGCGCGGACCAGGGGTCCGCCCCACAATCTGTGCAGCTTCGGGCTGAATAGCCTGCTCCTGGGGTTGGAGTTTCTATTCTGTGGGCATGGCGAGGAACTCGCGCACCTCGACCGATGCGCGGCAGGCGACGACGGCTTTGCGTCCCCACGCCACGGGTTCATCCATGTTGGCTGCGTTGAGTATCCAAAAGCCGCCAATGTGTTCCTTGGTCTCAAGGTAGGGTCCGTCGGTGATGAGCACCTTTCCGCCGGACTGCTTACGCAGTGATTTCGCGTGGGGCGCCGATTGCAGGCCGCCGGCGAAGAACCGGCACCGGCGGCCTCCATCTCTTCGTTGAGCACATCGATATCGCGGACCATCGCTTCGTCCTCCGCGGACGGGTCATAGTTGTCGGGGTGGTGAATGGCAACCAGATATTGCGGCATGTCGTCTCCTTAGAATGGCTTCAGCCGGGTTCGTTGCCCCGCCTTGATTATGAGGTCGAACGGCGAGAGCGGAATTTCGACACATTGTCCGGAAAGATTTTGGTTCTTATGGTTGAGTTGCGGTGTTGTAGTCCTCGCCTGCCTGCAGCCGCTGCAGCGTTTTACCCACCCGCCCTGGTTGGCCTGTTCCTGGCCTCCATGCCGCTCTTACATTCGGGCTACCCGGCACCCCGGAGCCGGCACTCCCTTCCCAAATCGCGTTGTGTCCCACAGCTCTCTCCGTGAGGGGATCACTCAACAATATATTCGAGAAACTCACGGTGAGCGATCCGAATGGCGATCGGCATTCGATCACGCGGGGCGAACGGAGAGCCGCGCGGCGTAGATGGCAGCCGCGGCGAGCGCGGCGTAGCCGATCAGCGGCGCTTGCGCATACCACGCCGAGGCATCCGGCACGGGTGGGAGATCTTTCAAGCAGAAGAGTCCGGTTTCCGCCACGATTGCCGCTACCACTCCGACACGCAGGCGGCGCTCGAAGCGGGCGCGGAGCGGGATGATGAACGCCAAAACCAGCAGACCAACCCAAATTCCGATCCTGAGGTCGCTCAGCCAGAGGCCGGCGAGATCGCGCAGATTCAGACCGGAGGACACATAAATTTTCTCACCAAACTTCTCACTGACGCCCAGGGTCAAAGCCATCGAGAGGAAGTTCCCCCACGCGGCCAGGGTGAGGCCCCACAGGACATCTCGTCCGAGGAGATTATCACGCGGGGCGCCGGTGAGGACTTGCTGAAGCGAAATCAGCAGGTGCGGATAGAGCCGGCGCGCCAGCGGATCGACAGCTACATAACCCACCCAGGCAAGTGCGCCCAAGAGCAGCGCCCAACTCAAAGCGTAGGCGGCAAGAATGACTTCGTGCGGACTCAACGAATGTCTGGCGACGAGCAGCCATTCCGCGAAAGAAACCCAGAACACCGCCGCGCCAACGCGAAAGGCTCCCCTACGATCGCCGCGCTGCTGCTGGAGGTTTCTCCAGGCCAGAAAGACCAAGCGCACCGCGACGGCGCTCAACAGGACCACAATCACGGAAGGGACGATCCGCAATCGAGGTGGAAACTGGTTGAGCGGCGACTGTGGGTCCAGTCTCTCAAAATAGACGGGCTGCCCCCTCCAAGAGGCAGCGGCAACCATTTGCTCGGGATCGTTGGGGGAAACGCGGCCGGTCCACTGCAGAAGCGAGTCGCCGGGCACGGGTGGGAGCCGGCCAGCGGGAGTCTCGGTGAAATGCGACAGGTCCAGGCCGGCACGGTCGAAAAGAGTTTTCCAGTCGGGATGCGAGGGCGCCGGCTGGAATCGCGGCATGGCGGCGAAATATCGCACGCGGCCTCGCGAATCCATCTCGATGGTGAGCATACCCGGCGCAAGCGGCGGATCCGAGGACGTCACGCGTCCCGGAGGCTGCAATAAATTGCCAAGCGATGTGGTCTGGAGCGCAGCGTCGCTTTCGCGATACCAGAAGCGGATCTCATTCTCGTGGGAGGAGTCGAACCCACGATCGGTGGCCGCCGGTTTGGCTGTGTATCCGAGTTGCGCAGCGAGGGTTCGGGCGGAGTTCGCGCGCACATCGGGCGGCTGTTCCGGGACCACCCCGACTTGAGCCTTCAACCACCAGGCGCCCAGGAGTGCGACGAGAATCGCGGCGGCCTCGCAATAAGCGATGGCCGGACGAACGGCTTTGCTGTCGCCGGAGGCTGCAATCAACCCCGGCGACGGTGTATCCCCCGCCGCAATTACGGCCGCCAACGCGCTTTGGTGCGGAAGCGCGGCGGCGATGGCGTTGGCAGAAGCCGGCCTGCGCGCGGGATCGGGCGCCAGACAAGCCGTGATGATGTTTTCAATCGAGGGATCGATTTCGGGACAATAACTGGAGGGAGGCGGCGGGACGCCGCGATTGCGCGCCGCCTGGAGGGCCTCGATGGAGTCGGCTTCGAACGCACGTTTACCGGTGAAGACCTCGTACAGGATGAGGCCCAGCGCATAGAGGTCGCTGCGCAGGGTAACCTCCTGTCCGGCCAACTGCTCCGGCGCCATGTAGAGGGGCGTGCCATGGCGGACCTCGGCTTGGCTGATCTGTGCAGTGTGGGCGGCGAGGCCGAAATCCATGAGGCGGGGCAGCCCGCGCCCATCGACCATGATGTTGGCGGGCTTGAGATCGCGATGGACCAGCCCTTTGCGGTGGGCGGCGGCGAGACCTGCGCAGATTCCGGCGGCCAACTCGGCGGCTTTGGCGCCAGGCAAGCGTCCGATGCGCGCGAGCAGGGAGGCCATGTCTTCGCCATCCACAAACTCCATCGAAATGTAAAGCTGCCCATCGATTTCACCGATATCGTGAACGCGGCAAACATACGGATGCGTGATCTCGCGCGCGGCGCGTACCTCGTTGAAAAGCCGTTCGCGCGCCTGGATCTGGTGAGAGGCGACTGCCGGGAGGAACTTAAGGGCGACGGTTTGACCGAGCATAAGGTCGGTCGCGCGATAGACCTCGCCCATGCCTCCGCGGCCCAATAGATTCACGATGCGGTAGCGCTGCGCGAGAACCGTCCCGGGGAGGAAACGTTCATCGGCGCGGGATGGAACGCTTGGAGTGAAGGCTTGGGTCTGGGTTTGCAAACTTTGGGCGTTGCTCTGCATGGACATCCGGCTGGCCGGCAGTACAGTTTATCCCGGACGAAATCGGATTGCAAGCGAGGCTTGGCCAGCTAGGGCAGCGAGGGACTGGCCGGCGCCCGGCAGAGCCGGCGGACTCTTCAAGAATTAGCGCTCCAGCCAAGAGGGCCACGAGTCCGAACATCTTCCACTTGGCCCTATCGTCGCCAAACCGCTGATGTGCCACCGCAACGATGGTCCAAGATACGGGTTCTGCGAGATGACTCCTGACAAGTCGGCCTCTCTACTGCAACCAGTCCGTTGTGTGTGCACCGGCGCCGATTCCAATCGGCGCGCAGGATGCCATCCCGCCCCACGTGCGCCTACCGCTTCTGCCGTCCCAAGACCAGCCCCGCGAAGATGGTGATCAGCGCGGCCAGCGTGGCGAGCGTGCCCACGATCAAGTAGTCGGCGCGCCCGTGGGGCGCGGGCAGCACGCGGATCAGCGCCAGGGCAAAGATGACGAAGGCCAGGCAGGCGCTGCCTCCCAGCGCGGCCGGACGGGGTATGCGGAATCCGCGCGAGGGCGGTTTCTCGTCAGGCTTTGGGGTGGGCGCGGTCATAAACCTCCATCAGATCGGTAAGCGAAACCTGAGTATACTTCTGCGTAGTGGAGAGGCGCGCGTGGCCCAGCAATTCCTGTATGGCGCGCAGATCGGCGCCGTCGGAGAGCAGGTGCGTGGCGTAAGCGTGGCGGAAGCTGTGGGGGTGAATGGAAGAATCGCCGTTCACCAGGACGCCGTAGAGCTTCACGATGCCGCCCGCGCCGCGCGCGGTGAGACGCCCGCCGCGATGATTCAAAAAGACGGCGCGCTGCGCGGGAGGCGCGCCCCGCTGCGGCAGGTAGCGGTCGAGGGCCACGGCGGCCTGGGAGGTGAACGGCACCTGGCGCTCCTTTTTGCCCTTGCCGCGCACGCGGATCCAGCGCTCGGCGCTGTCGATATCCTCCAGGTTCATGCCCACCAACTCGCTCACGCGCAGACCGCAGCCATACAGGAACTCGAAAATGGCGCGGTCGCGGGCCGGGTGGGCGCGCTCGAACTTGTCCGCCGCTACCGCGTCGATGAGGCCGTTCACCTGTTCGGCGGTCATGATATCGGGCAGGGTCTTGGGCGCTTTAGGCGTGCGCACCAGGCGGGCGGGGTTCATGGGGATCAGTCCTTCGCGCGAAAGAAAGCGGAACAGGGAGCGTACGGCCGCGAGCTTGCGCCGGATGGACACGGAGATTAGCTGGCGGGTGTACAGATCGGCCAGCCACTCACGAATTTCCAGCACACCGATGGCGGCCAGAGGCGGCGGCTGGCTATCGGGCGGGGTGAAGTATTCCAGGAATTGGCGCAGGTCACCACCGTAGGATTCGAGCGTGTGCGGCGAGGCTTGGCGGCGCGCCAGCTCGGCGAGGTAGCGGCCGATTTCGTGTTCGAGTTCAGACATGCGCGTGCAGATGCTCATCCATGGCCGCGGCGGCCCGCCGGCAGACTTCCGCGTGACGGGCGGGTTTATCGCGCCGCAGTTTCTGCCGGGTGGCTTCGTCGAGTTGCGGCAGCAGGTCGAAGGTGATATTCGCGGGCTGATAGTTGCGCGGGTCGGCGCCGGATATGTAATGGCACAGCGAACCGAGTGCGGTCTCCCGCGGGAACGGTTGGGGCTGGCCGCCGGAGGCGAGCGTCGCCGCGTGCAGCCCTGCCGCGAGGCCGGTAGCGATGGCTTCCACGTAGCCCTCCACGCCGGAAATCTGTCCGGCGAACAGGATTTCGGGCCGCGCGCGCAACTGCAAGGTGGGAGCGAGCAGCGCCGGCGCGTTGATGTACGTGTTGCGATGAATCTGGCCGAAGCGCAGGAACTCGGCATGCTCGAGCGACGGGAATCATGCGCAGGATGCGGGCCTGTTCGCCGAACTTCAGATGGTTCTGGAAGCCCACCAGGTTGAAGCTGTCGGCGCGCAGATTTTCCTGGCGAAGCTGCACGACGGCCCAGGGACGGCGGCCGGTGCGCGGATCGAGCAAGCCCATGGGTTTCATGGGCCCGAAGCGCAGCGTATCGCGGCCGCGGCGGGCCAATTCCTCGATGGGCAGGCAGGCTTCGAAATAGGGGACGGCTTTATCGGGCAGATCGCTCTCAATATGCGACGAGACCGGCTGCGCGGCCAATAGCGCGTCCACGAAGGCTTCGTATTGCGGCCGGTCGAAGGGGCAGTTGAGGTAATCGGCCGTGCCGTCGAGCGATTTGCCGTAGCGCGAAGCGCGGAATGCGATGGATTGGTCGACCGTTTCCGCCTCCACGATGGGACTGATGCTGTCGTAGAAAAACAAGCGGCCGGAGCCCGTGATGCGTCGCGATTTCGTCGGCCAGCGCATCGCTGGTGAGCGGGCCGGTGGCGATGATGGTGATGCCGGAATCGGGCACGGCGCACACTTCCTCGCGGCGGATTTCGATAAGCGGATGCGCGGCGATGGCGCGGGTGACTTCCGCCGAGAAAACATCGCGGTCCACGGTGAGCGCCTGTCCGCCGGGAACGCGGGCAAGCGCGGCGGCTTCGAGCACCAGCGATCCCAAGCGCCGCAATTCCTGTTTGAGCAGCCAGGGCGCGGAACCTTCCTGCTCGGACTTGAGCGAATTGCTGCACACCAGCTCCGCGAGACGATCGGTCTGGTGAGCCGGCGTGGGGCGCAGCGGACGCATTTCGTGAAGCACGGCCGGAAGCCCTGCTTCGGCAATCTGCCAGGCAGCCTCGGAGCCCGCGAGTCCTCCGCCGATGATGTGAATGGGGGCCGGCATGGCTACTTTCTAGATGCTGCCGCAGGCCGAGGGCCGGCGCCACGCTGCGTCGGCCTGGCATCGTGGGTGCGCTCGCGGAAGCCGCCTTTCAAGCCCGCCGCTAGCGACACGGCGGAATCGCCATACTTGTCGCGCAGCCGGTCGGCGGCGGCGGTGGCCTGCTGCCAGCGTTCGTGCTTGCCTTCGTCGAGGAGCTCCAACTGATCCTGCACCTCTTCGAAACCAGACGCGTGCACGCCCAACAGCCGCACGCGCGCGCCGCGCTTCCAATTCTTCAGGAACAGCGCGCGCGCCTGGTCGAAGATTTCGGTATCGAGCTGCGTGGGGCGGGCGAGCGAATGCGCGCGCGTGATGGTGGAAAAGTCGGAATAGCGCAGCTTGAGCTGTAGGGTGCGCGCGTGTAGGCCGTTCTCGCGCAGGCGGCGGCCGACCATCTCGGAAAGCCGCGCCAGCGTGGATTCGAGCGCCGCCAGATCGGCGGTGTCTTCGTTGTAAGTGTGCTCGTGGCTGATGGATTTGGGGCCGGCGTCCGCGCCGACTTCGGTATCGAACCAGGCGCCCGCATCCAGGCCGCGCGCTTTGCCGGCCAGGGCCAGTCCCCATTTGCCGAAGCGCTCTTCGAGGTACCGATCGTCCAGGCGCGCCAGGTCGCCGACCTTGCGGATCGACAGCCGGTGCAGGTTTTGTTCGGTGACTTTGCCCACGCCGGGAATCTTGCGCACGTCCAGCGGCGCCAGAAACCCGGCTTCCGCGCCGGGCACGATCCACAGCACGCCGTTGGGCTTGGCCTGATCGGAGGCCACCTTGGACACGAGGCGCGCGGTGGAGATGCCGATGGAGCAGTTCAGGCGGGTCTCGGCCTTCATGGTCTGGTGCAGGGCGTGGGCGGCGGCCAGGGGCGGGCCATGCAGGCGTTCGGTGCCGGTCATATCCAGGTAGGCTTCGTCGATGGAAGCCATCTCGACCAGCGGCGAGAAGCGGTTCAACACTTCGTGGACGCGGGCGGAGCAGTCGCGGTAGCGGGTGGGGTGGCCGTCGACGAAGATGGCATGCGGGCACATGCGCGCGGCGGTGCGCAACGGCATGGCGGAATGCACGCCGAATTTGCGCGCTTCATAGGACGCCGCGGACACCACGCCGCGCTCGTCCGGACGGCCGCCCACGACGACGGCCTTGCCTTTCAGCGAGGGATCGAACAACTCTTCGACGGACACGAAGAACGCGTCCATGTCCACGTGGAAGATGGTCTTCACGGCGGCGGCCTGAATTTGATGATAACAGGCGGGGCAGACCGGTGGCCTGCCCCTTTAGCCCCGTTTACACCGGTGTTACTTGTGGTGTGCGTGGCAGCATGCCTGGCCGCAGCAGGACTGTTGCGGACAGCAGTCGCAGTTAGCCAGCGCCAGCGCGGGCGACAGAGTGAGTAACAACAAAGCCGCCAGGCTGAGCACACTTATAGCTATCTTTTTCATAGTAGTTCTCCTTTCGTAAATTTTGACTTAGTGAGACACGCTGCTGAGGGGCGCGGTCTAAATCAGGAGAACGCGATTGCGCAGGAACAGACCGGACACATCGACGAGCCGGCTGGAGGCAGTGACTGTCAGTACCGTGACGGGCAGAGTGACGCTATGATCCATCCGGGCGATAGAGCCGACCCACTTGGCTTGCGTGGCGGTGGGGCTGGTCTTACTCTTTTGCAGAATCGAGTACGGGCAATCCGGAACGGACTTCGCGGGGCAAGGGTCTGGATGTGTTTGAGGCTTGTGGCAGCAGGAGCCGGATGGCGCTTGAGAGGCGGCCATGAGAGGACAGGCAACCGCGGGGCAGAGCGCGATGACGCTCACTAAGACCAGAACCATCGCAGATGCCACGACCGCCCGCATCGCTACCACGAACCTATTATAAGATGCCGCTCTCTTGATTGCAATGGGAATCAAAACCTTTTAGTGGCCGCAGATTAACGCAGATGAACGCAGATAAGACAACGACGTGTGAGGGTTCTACTCCTCAAACAGAGGCGTGCTTAGATAACGCTCGGCCAGATCCGGCAGGATCACTACGAATGTCTGGCCTTTGAACTGTTCCTCGTGCGCCAGGCGCAGGGCCACTGCCATGGCCGCGCCGCAGGACACACCGCACAGGATGCCCTCTTCGCGCGCCAGCCGGCGCGCCGTCTCTACCGCCTCTTCATCACTGACGGTCTCCACGCGATCGACCACCGAGAGGTCCAGCGTGTCCGGAATGAATCCCGCTCCCAGGCCTTGGATTTTGGAGGGGCTGGCCACCAGGGGCTCCTTCTTCAACGTCTGGGTGATCACCGGGCAACGGGCCGGCTCCACGCCCACCGAGAGGATCTTCTTCCTCTGCGACTGCTTGATATATCGCGAAATGCCGGTGATGGTGCCGCCGGTGCCGATGCCCGCCACCAGCACATCGATGGCGCCGGCGGTGTCTTTCCAGATTTCCGGCCCGGTGGTCTCGAAATGGATGCGCGGGTTCGCCGGGTTCTCGAATTGTTGCAGGAGCACGTAATGATCCGGGTCGGCGGTCACCAGTTCCAGCGCTTTGGCGATGGAGCCAGCCATGCCCTGTTCGCCGTCTGAAAGGAGCAGCGTGGCGCCCAGCGCACGCACCACTTTGCGCCGCTCGATCGACATGGTATCCGGCATGGTGAGGGTGATGGCATAGCCGCGCGCGGCCGCCACGTAAGCCAGGGCGATCCCGGTATTCCCGCTGGTGGGCTCCACGATCTCCTTGCCGGGTTTCAAAATGCCGCGCTGCTCCGCGTCCCAGACCATGGCCGCGCCGATGCGGTCTTTCACCGAATAGGCGGGGTTGCGGCCTTCGATTTTGGCCAGCATGGTTACCGGCGCTCCATCGGTAATGCGGTTGACGCGCACCAATGGCGTGCGGCCGATGCTGAGGGAATTGTCCGCGTAGAACAAGCTCATATCTCCCAATTTGGAACGAAGCTGGCCTTGCGCTCGGACCAGGAGCGGCGCAGGTCGGCGAAGGTGGTGTGGTCCAGCACCTCGGAGACGGCCACATCCACCTGGCTCCACATCTCCGCGAAAGGGGATTCGCCCTTGCGCCGCGACCGGGAACGGCCCGGTTGGGGGCCTTCCACAAAGCGCAGCACTTCTCCGGCGGTCAGGGTTTCGGGCGTGCGCACCAGCAGGTAACCGCCTTCGGCGCCGCGCCGCGATTCCACGAAGCCGCCCTGTTTCAGGCCCGCCAGAATCAGTTCCAGAAACTTCTGGGGGATCTTCTGCCGCTTGGCGATGTCGCCAATTTTGACGGGTATGCCAGGCGGCTGCGACGCCAGGTCGAACAGGGCTTGCAGCGCATATTCACCTCTCACGGAAATGGTCATCAGGGCTGGGTGTGAGCAATCTCCTCTATCCAACTAGAGATTAGAAGAAAGCACACGGCGAGTCAACTTGTGGGGAGGGGTTGTGCAGGAGAGAGGCAAAGAGAACAAAACTGGAGGGCCGCGTAGCTTTTGAAGGCCGAGCCGCTACGCGGCGTTCCCAGTTATGGAAAACGACGTTAGCTCGTTTTGGTGGTGTCTTTGGTGGTCTTCGCCTTCTTCGTCTTGGCGGCCTTCTTGGTGCTCTTGGTGGTGGCGGTGGAGGTGTCATCGGCGGCGAACATGGCGAAAGATCCCAGCGCGATCGACAGGCCCAACATCAGGCTCGTAAGTTTCTTCATTAAGATTCTCCTTTTGATTGGACGATTCTGGCTCGTCTGCAACGTATCATAGCCCGTGGCAGATGAACCGGGTCTTAAGCCACTATTAAAATCGCTTCATTTCGATAGACTGATCCCGGTCACAAGCCTTGATTGGAAAGGGGCGTTGTTTAGTTTCAGTATGTTAGATGCCGAGAAGATGAATTTTGAACAATTCACCCTGGTAGTATGGAATCGGCATGAGGAAACCGGAAATCGCCAAACGGCTGGCGAAACAATCGGGAGTCTCGAACGCGGAAGCCGCGGATCGATTGGACCGGGTGGTCCACGAGATCCTTTCCAAACTCAGAAAAGGCAAGCCGGCGCCGTTCCCCGGCTTGGGCCAATTCACGCCGGGCCCCAAAGGCGCCTTTCGATTTACAAAGGAGCAGCCGGGTGGCAAAAGGCGAAAATAGCTGGCACTCGAGCGCGCAGGTGGCCCGGCTGGTGCGGCAGTGCCTGGCCGAAGGCTTCTCGGTGGAGATCGATGGACTGGGCACTTTTCTGCCGGATGTCCAGCGCGGCTTCCGGTTCCTGCAGTCGCGCCAGCGGCCCAAGGTTTTCGTGGCTTATGTGCAGGAAGACGCGGCCATCGCCGAGCGGCTCTTCGAGGATCTGGAAGCCAGCGGCTTCGACCCGTGGCTGGACCGCCGCAAGCTGCTGCCGGGCCAGAACTGGCCGCGCTCCATCGAGGAGGCGATCGGCACCTCGGATTTCTTTCTGGCTTGCTTTTCGCGCCACTCGGTAAAGAAAAAGGGCGGGTTTCAGGCGGAAATCCGGTACGCGCTGGATTGCACGCAGAACATTCCCCTGGACGAGATTTTCCTGATTCCGGCGCGCCTGGACGCCTGCCCGGTCCCGCCGCGCATCGAGCGAGAAACGCAGTACATCGACCTGTTTCCCGATTGGGATAGCGGCTTCCGCCGCATCCTGACGGCCATGCGCCGCCAATGGAGCCACCGTACGGCTGCCTGAGCGGTAACCGGCAGACGGCCGGGCGCGTCCATCTTCCAGCGGACGCACATGCGGATTCTTTGTTCCAATTGGCTAGGTCTGGTTCTGATCCTGACCGCAGCCCCCCTGCCAGCCCCATGCCAGTATCCGGGTGGTAACGGCAATTTAGGGATTCCTATCCCGCGCCGCCACAAAAAGGAAGAGCAAGCCCAACTGCAGAGCATTTCCGGAATGCTGCGCCGCGTCCTGAAGGACCAGGTGATCCTGGAGGCGGACGACCACCGGATTCTGAATTTCAAACGTACGGACGCCACGCATTTCCTGAAGATGGGCAGCGCCCTCAAGCCGACGGATTTGAAGCCAGGCGACCTTATCGAGGTGGAGGCCAGCCAGGACGACGAAGGCTTCCTGACGGCGGTCAACGTCATGTGGCAGCAGGATGGCAGCACCTGGGACCGCAAGCACGCCGCCGAGCCGGTGGAAACCTCGCTGGCGAAGAGTTCCCATCAGACGGATGCCAAAAGCGGCGCGAAAGACGCGAAAGAGGAGAGCGCCGCGCCCGAGCCTGAAGAGGCGGCTGCCAAGCCCGACAGCCAGACGGCGGCCGCGGCCCCACCGGCCGCCGACGATCCGAATCCAGCCGATCTCAACGCGCCCGCGAAGGACCAGGTTAGGTCGGTGCAAATCGACCCGGACGATGAGGGACCGCCGGTGCTGAAGCGCGGCGCCCAAGCCCCGCGCAAGACAGCCGAGCCTGCTGCGCCAGAGGGCCCTGAGGTGGAGACGCCCGCGTCCGAATTAGCGGCCCGGAATGAGCCGCCAACCGTCGAGCCGCCGGTGCGCGGTCCGCAGCGCCCCGAGGAAGTCATCATCGAGAAGGCGCGGCAGGCCGCCGGCTCCTTCCTCGAAAGCCTGCCAAACTATTACTGCCAGGAACTCATGACGCGCTATCAGAGCGCACCGAACTCCAAGAACTGGCAGCCGACCGACGTCGTTTCGATGGCGCTGGTCTTTGAAAACGGGAAGGAAAGCTACCGCAACCTGGCCATCAACGGGAAGGCCACCAAGAAGAACATCGAGGATTTGTCGGGGTCCTGGTCCACAGGCGAGTTCGGCAGCGTGCTGGCCGACGTCTTCTCGCCCGCCACGGCGGCCGATTTCGAGTACCGCAAAGAATCCCGATCGGCGGGGCGCGCCTCCCTGGTTTACGATTTTTCAGTGGAGCGCGAGCATTCCCACTGGCGGATTATGGTGGCGTCGCAACTGGTCACGCCGCCTTACACAGGTTCCGTGTGGGTGGACAAGGAGACCAGCCGGGTGCTGCGCATCGAGATGCAGGCGACGCACATGCCCGACGCCTTTCCCGTGGACAAGGTGGAGATGGCCACCGACTATGAATTCGTCCGCTTTGGCGAGCGGCAATATCTGGTGCCGGTGCACGCGGAATCGCTGGGCTGCCAGCGCGATACCAGCAATTGCAACCGCGAAGCGATCGACTTCCGCAACTACCACCGGTACGCGGGCGAATCCAGCATCACGTTCGGAAAGTAGCGGAAAGAGGGCGGCCTGAGAGGCCGCCGCAGGCTGAGAGCCTGCCCCACTATTTCTTTCCTTGGGCGGCGGGGCGTGGTTCGCTGCTGGGGGGGACGATTCCCTTCAGCCGTAAATACGTGACGATGTTCCCGTAATGCTCATCCGTGTGCGCCGTATTAATGGAGAGCACGGTAAGCCGCGCGACGTTGAATTGCATCAGCTTCACCATCTCGCTGCCCGTGGCGTCGGTCATGCTGCTATAGGTTTTATTGCAGTAAGCCACCGCGTCCTTCAAGGCAGCCACAAGATCGGTTTTAGTGGTCTTGCTCTTTTCGATCCCTTTTTGCGACGGCGTGTCGCCGGCGGCCGTCGCGCAAAACATGTACTGCGCGTCTGCCACATGGCCGATCAATTGGCCGAAACTGCGAATGTCCGGTGTGGGCTTAAATGAATAGTTTTCCTCGGGCATCTTCTCGGCGGCGGCGATAACGTAGCCGCTGACCAGCCCATAGAAGCCCCTTTCACTCGCCGTGATGGGGTTGGCCGGCGCCTGCGACGACTCTTGCGCGGGTATGGCAATGGGAAGAGCGGCTAAGGCGGCAACCACTAAGCAAAGTCTTTTTGTCACGTTGAATCTCCTCGGGAATTCTAGCATACTGAGCCATGGCTAATTTTTCAGCCGGCTCACTTCTTCACGGCGGGTAGTTTTGCGTTCGGAGTGCTGTCCGCCTCCAGATCGCCTAAGGCGTACTGTATACCGGCCAGGAAATGTTCGAGCAAGGGCGCGTTCCAGAAGACGGGCGCGCCATGCCCGAGCGAGCTGTAGAATACGCGGCCCTTGGCATACGCGCGAATCCACGTCACGGGAAAATCCTGGTCAGCCATGCGCACGGGCAGGATGTGGTGCTTGGGGAAGAAGCCGGTCTTTTCCACATCGATGCTCAGGAGCACGTGAAGGTGGTCGCGGAGGAGCGGCTCCTGAAACTGGAAGGCCTGGTCGGCAATCCGGAATTCTTCACCGTGAAACACAGCATTGAGCGGGCTCGCCGGGTCCTCCACTTTCACCGTCATGGTCTCTCCGTCCCAGGGATGACCGCCGTTCTCGGTGGCGCCCAGCATCTGGCCGAAGGGCGGCCACTGGTGGTACTGGGGCCACTGGACGAAAGTCGCGATGGCATCGTGAATTCCCACGAATCCCTTGCCACCGGCGACGAAGGCGAGCAGCGATTTCCGCAACTCCGGGTCGTCAAATAACACGCCTCCCGTATTCAGAAAGCAGAGGGCGTCGAACTGTTTGATCCGGTCGGGGCGGAACATCTCGATATCGTCGCTGAATACCGCTTCGTAAGCGCCGGTACGCTTGCCCATCTCTCCGATGGCGTAGTTGGATGCCGGATTGGTGTCGTAGGAGCTGCCGCGCCACGGATGGCCGTCGCGCATCACGAAGTTAGTCACCAGCAAGCGGCGCGGCTTTTTCGGCTTGGCGGGCGCCTTGGACGGAAGGGCGGCGTCCACTTTCTGCTTCTGCTCGGGGGGCAGGGCCTGGCCATAGAGGAGCTGGAAACCAAGCGCCCCTACCAACAGCAGATTGCGTTTCATGGCGTTACCTCTCATTATGGCTCGCTCCGAGCCGCCTCAAAAGGCGGCTGCGGCCAAGATTGGCCGCCCTCCAAGCGACGGGACTAAACTTCCGATAGTATTGCCCCATACATCGCGGTAGCTGAAGATGGTTAAGGTACCGCTGTGACGCCCGCATAAATGCAAGTAATGAGGACTGCTCGTACCGCGTCAACAGTTGCCACCCTGTTGGCGGCGACCTTTTACACGGCCTTAGCCGCGTATGGCCAGCCGGTCCTGACGCAGATTTCCCAAATCCGCGAACTGACGCGCGATCGAGCCGCGCTCGGCTACCCCGTCCGGATTCGAGCGGTCGTAACGTATTATAGCCGCACCGGCCCCAACTTCCTGGGGCGGGATATGTACATGAGTTCCGACACCCCGGACCTGTTCGTGCAGGATTTCACGGCCGGGATATGGGTGAACGTCCCGAAGGATGCGCCACCGCTCGAGGCAGGCCAGCTCATCGAGATGGAAGGCGTGACGGAGGCTCCGGACTTTGCACCGCAGATCGGCAAACCCCGCTACAAAGTGATCGGCCAGGCCGCGCTCCCGCCAGCGAAGCGGCCTTCACTGGAACGGATGCTCTCGACGGCGGAAGACAGCCAATGGGTTGAGACGCAGGGCATCGTACGGCGGGTGAGGCTGATCGATGGGATACTCACGCTGGATGTGGCGGTCGCCGGCGGGCGATTGAAAGCGGCGGTCCCCGGCATTCATGACGTCATTCCCCGCCAGTTCGTGGATGCGGAGGTGCGCATTCGCGGGGCCTGCGGCGCCGTCTTCAACAAGAAGCTGCAACTGGTAGGCATCCTGCTCTATGTGCCCGACCTGACGCAAATCGTAGTATTGAATCCGCCCGGGGATCCCTTTTCCCAAAACGTTCAGCCCATCGAAACGGTGGCGCGTTTTGCCCCGGGAGGGTCCTTGGGCCACCGCATCCGGGTGCAGGGCACCGTCACGCTGCAAGACACCGGCAGGGTAATTTACCTGACGGATGGAAAGGCTGGACTACGCATCGAATCGGCGGAGCCGGCCGCATTCAAGCGGGGGGATTGGCTGGATGTGGCCGGTTTCCCGCACGCGTCCGACTACACGCTTACGCTCGAGGACGCGGTCTGCCGGCGCATCGGGAGCCAGGCGCCGCCAAAACCCATTCCGGTGACGGTCGAGCAGATTCTCAGCGGCGACTACGATTCGCTGCCTGTCTCGATTGAGGGCCGCTTGTTGGGAAGCTCGGTCACCGCCGATAGCCAGACGCTGGTATTGAAAAGCGGGCGCGCGGTTTTCAGCGTCTTCATCCGTAAACCGGGCGGCGTACGGAAGCTGGAGACTCCCGCCGACAGCGTCTTGCGAGTGGCTGGAATCTGCGTGCAAGACAAAGACGACAATGAACACGACCGCGCTTTCCGCGTGCTTCTGCAGTCGTCCAGCGATGTGACAGTAGTAGAGCAGCCGCCCTGGTGGACAGTCCCGAAAACTTTGGTTGTATTCAGCTTGCTGGCCCTCTCGATAGTGAGCGGGGTCGCCTGGCTTTTCGTCCGGCAGCGCCGGGAGGCGGCGCACAGGAGCCGAAGGCAACTCCTGGACCTTACCGCGAACGTGCCGGGCGCGCTTTTCCAATTCCGGAAGATGGGTATGTCGATCGGCAGATTCCTGTTCGTCAGCGACGGGCTGGAGGACCTGTGCGGCGTTAGCGCCCAGGAAGTCACGGAGAATTCCCATCTGCTTCTGAAGTCGGTGTATGCGGAAGACGCGCGTGCGGTGAAGAGCGAACTTCGCCGCGCGCTGAAAACGGACACCGCGTTCGCCTGCACCTACCGTGTGCAGCACGGCGGGCAACTGCGGTGGCTCTCGGCGACGGCCGCGCCCCAGGCACAGGATTCCGGGGATCTGGTTTGGAACGGCGTGATTATGGATGTCACCCAAGTGAAAGAGGCGGAGCTCAAACTGTCGCGGTACGCGGCAAGACTGGCGCACACCGCGGTCCAGGCGGAAGCCGCGGCGAAGGCCAAGTCCGAATTCCTGGCCACCATGAGCCACGAGATCCGGACACCGATAAACGGCGTGATTGGCATGACGAGCCTGCTGCTGGAAACGCCGTTATCGGCCGAGCAAAGAGACTGGGCGGGAACCATCCGCAGCTCCGGTGAGGCGTTACTGTGCGTGATCAACGACGTGCTGGACTTCTCCAAGATCGAGGCGGGCAAGCTGGACCTGGAAGCGCATCCTTTCGATCTGCGCGCGCTGCTCGAGGAATCGCTGGAGCTGGTAGCGGAAATGGCCCACCGGAAGAAGCTGGAGATCTGCGCCGTGATCGAAGACGGCGCGCCTTCGTGCTTAGTGGGAGATCCGCCGCGCCTGCGGCAGATTCTGCTCAACCTGCTGAGCAACGGCATTAAGTTTACCGAGGCAGGCGAAGTGGTTCTGAGCGCACGGCTGGAAGAGCAGAGCGGCGACACCTGCCGGCTCCGGTTCGAGGTGCGGGACACGGGAATCGGCGTTACCGAAGAGACCAAGGCCAGGCTGTTCCAGAGTTTCAGCCAGGCGGACAGCTCGACCACGCGGCGATATGGCGGCACGGGGCTGGGTCTGGCGATTTCGAAGCGGCTGGTGAACCTGATGGGTGGAGAGATCGGCGTGGACAGCGTGATGGGCTCCGGGTCCACGTTCTGGTTCACCGTTGTTTTGAAGAGGGCGGAGAACGTGCCGAGCCCCGCATCGCTGGACAGCCTGCGCGGCAAACGGGCGCTGGTAGTGGACGACAATCGGACGAACCGAAGCATTCTGATGAAGGAGATCGGCAACGCTGGAATGATGGTCACGGTAGCGGCCACGGGCACGGAAGCCCTCACGTTGCTCGAAAACGCGGCCCGGCGCGGATCGCCGTTCGAGCTGGGCGTACTTGATTTGCACATGCCGCAGATGAACGGCCTGATGCTGACACGGGAGATTCGGTCCCGGGAGTCGCTCGGCCGGATGCACCTGGTCATGCTGACATCGGATCGGGACCCCGAAGAGGCCGCGGAGGCGGGCAAATTGGGAGTGGGCAGCTTTCTGGTGAAGCCGGTTCGGCAGGCAGTCCTGCTCAAGGCCATCGCCCTGATGTTCGGCCACGGGCACGAGGCCGAGAGATCCGCTCCCGTGGTGGAGCAGCCCAAGCTCGGCGGGCGGGTGCTGGTGGCGGAGGATAATCGCACCAATCAGAAGGTGATCGTGATGCGGCTGGAGCGGCTCGGCTGCGCCGTGGATGTGGCCAACGACGGGCTGGAGGCGGTGCAGGCGGCGAGCGCCACCGCGTACGATCTGATCCTGATGGATTGCCAGATGCCGGTGATGGATGGATTCCAGGCTACGCGCGCGATCCGGATGCAAGGCGGGCGACGCGTGCCTATTGTCGCGCTGACCGCGAATGCCATGGAAGGCGAACGGGAACGCTGTCTCGATGCGGGCATGGACGACTACCTGGCCAAACCGGTGCGCCCGGCAGACCTGGTATACAAGCTGCAGCAGTGGCTCGGGGCAGGAGCAGGGCCGGCGCCGGCGCCGGAGCCGGCGGCCAAGAGGGCCGTTAGCAGGTTGGCTGAGCAGCTTGAAGCGTTCGTCGAGGAATTGAAAGAGGCGGAGACGCAGCCCGAGGATATCGACTCGCTGCTGTTGCTATCGCTGAATACCTCGCCACCCATGTTGCAGCGCCTGGCCGAATCGATCGAGCGGCAGGAAGAACAGCCTGCGTGCTTCGCCGCGCACAGCCTGAAGGGATCCTTCGCGACGCTCGGATTGCACGATCTGGCGGAGGCGATCGCGATGGTCGAGGAGGATTGTAAGGGGCAGCGCTGGCGGAAAGCAGGGGACGGACTGGGCCGGGTGAAGAGCCTGTTTCAGGAATTCACTGAATTAATTACGGCCAGGGTGGTTCAGGAAGTCGCCGCTCATTGAACGGGCGGCCTGAGAGGCCGCCGCAGGCTGAGAGCCTGCCCCACTACGAAGAATTTCGTTGACAATACGAATATCTTCGTAGTATCGTTGTTTCCAGATGCCCCGCACCAATCTTCCCCGTCCGACCGACGCCGAGCTGGAAATCCTCCGCGTCCTGTGGGACCAGGGCCCCAGCACCGTTCGCGACGTCCATACGACACTCGAACGGCAGCGTGACGTGGGCTACACCACGGTGTTGAAATTCATGCAAATTATGGCCGCGAAAGGCCTCGTTGAACGGGATGAAACCGCGCGGGCCCACGTCTATAAACCAAAGGTAGCCAAGGAGCAAACGCAGCGGCAATTGGTTGGCCACCTGCTGGACCGCGCCTTCGGTGGTTCGGCCGCCAGACTCATGATGCAGGCACTGTCAGGCAGCCGCGCCTCCAGCGAAGAGATTGCCCAGATGCGCGAAATGCTCACGGAATTTGAACGAGGAAAGGAACGGCAGCCATGACACACATTCAAAATCTATTGTTGCAACCGGCCTGCCGGGCCCTGGGCTGGGCCTTGCTGCACTTCTTGTGGCAAGGAACGCTGGCGGCGCTGGTTCTGGCGGCCTTTAACCACGCGCTCCGCGATTCGCCGGCGCGCGTCCGCTATGCGGTGAGCTGTCTGTTCCTGATCCTGCTCCTGGCACTTCCGGTGCTGACCTTTACCGCGGCCCTGCCCCAAGCGTCGGCGCCTCCCATTGCGGGGAGTTGGTCGCCTGGCACGCCGGCAGCCATGCATCCCGTAACCGCAGCATCCGCCCAGGGCGTTACGCGGCCCAGTCTCTACGACTCCATCACGCCCCTCCTCCCTTGGATCGTGGCCCTCTGGATCAGCGGGGTCCTCCTGCTATCCATGCGCTGGATTGGCGCCTGGACCTATCTGCGTCGTTTGCGGCGGGCCGTCTCTTTGCCGGTACCGCCGGAATGGGAGCGCGTGTTTCAAGACCTTATGCGCCGCGCGGCCATATCCGCGCCGGTGCGCCTGGCAATCCATCGCGGGACACAGGTGCCCTGCGTGATCGGATGGCTGCGCCCGCTGATCCTCATGCCGGCCGCGTCCCTCACCGGGCTCGACTGGCGCGCCCTGGAAGCCTTGCTGGCGCACGAACTGGCACACATTCGTCGTCACGACTACTTCGTCAATCTCTTACAAACCACCGTCGACACGCTGCTCTTCTATCATCCGGCGGTGTGGTGGGTATCCCGCCAGATCCGCATCGAGCGCGAAAACTGTTGCGACGATCTGGCCGCGCAGATCTGTGGCGACCGCCTCACCTACGCGCGCGCGCTGGTCGATCTGGAACAGATCCGCGCCGCCCAACCGGCATTCGCCATGTCCGCCGGCGGCGGATCGTTGATGGACCGCATCCAACGCCTGCTGGGCACGGGCGCTCCGGAAAAACGGGACGTCACCTGGCTGCCGGCGCTGGCCGGCGTGGCCATCGTCGCGTGCCTGGTTGTGGCCGTTCACGCACCCATGCACGCCGAGCGGACGCCGCCGCCTATTTCCGCTCCGATGCCCGTGCCGGCGCCGATCGCGGAAACCGTGACGGTGGCTCCGCGCAGGCCGGTGTTGGTCGCAAGGGCCAGCCAGGATGCGCCGGAACCGGCCGCCGTCCAGCCAGAGCAGAGTCACGACTTCCTTACCGGAATCACGGCCGCGGGGTTCCGTAATCTTACCGTGGAGGAGTTAATCGATCTTAAGATCCACGGTGTTACGCCGGAGTTCGCGCGAGCTGTAAAGCAGGCGGGGTACACGCAAGTTACACCGCGCGAATTAGTTGAAATGGCGATTCACGGAGTCGATGTGGATTTCATGCGCGCCATGAAAGCGCACGGACTCAACAATCTGTCGGTCGCAGACCTGGTCAGGCTGCGCATCCACGGCGTAACGCCCGATTATCTCGCAGAGCTGAAAGGCGCGGGGTACCAGGACCTTACCGCGAATGAGTACGTGCAGCTACAGATCCACGGCGTGGACGCTGCCTTCATTCGCCATCTAGACCAAAGTGGCATCAAGAAATTGTCAGTCGAACAATTACTTCGATTGAAGCGATCCGGCTTTTAGATTATTTAAAAAGGAGTCACGCATGAACGACAAGAAAGTCTGGCTGTTGGTTCTCCTCGTCATTCCGCTCTATTTCCTGATGGGCCAGTCCAACCCGGCAACCGGCCCCGTTGGCGGAGAATGGACACTGGAGCTCAATCCCCAGGGCGTGCAATTCTCCATCCACCGATCTTGGGGCTCTAACAACTACAGTTCCTCATCGAGCTACGATTTCGACGATTTTCGGGGGCTCAGCCGTTCGCGCATAGAGGCGGGCGGTCCGGCCAAATTCGAAATGCTGCGCGACGCGGGCACGCTGGCCTGCGAAGGAACCTTCCGAGGTAGCGGCGGGGGCGGAACCTTCCTCTTCACACCCAGCCCGGAGTACGTCTCGGCGCTCCACTCGCTGGGCTACAACGATCTAGACGCCGACCGGCTGTTCGAGTTGGCTGTTCACAACGTTTCGCGCGCTTATATCCGGGAACTCGATGAGAACGGCTACCACCACCTCGCTTTAGACCAACTGATCCACCTTCGGATCCACGGCGTGAGCACTGCCTACGTGCGCGAACTCCGCGCCCTGGGTTACAACCTGCAGCCGGATGAACTAGTCCAAATGCGGATTCATGGCGTTACCACCGAATTCGCGGCTACCCTGAAGCAGACCGGTTACGGAACGGTCCCGGCCGATCAGTTAGTCCAGTTGCGCATCCATGGAGTAACTTCGGAGTACATGAAAGGGTTCCAGGATATGGGCTACCCACGTATCCCGATAGACGATCTGGTGCAACTACGCATTCATGGAGTTACGACCGACTTTGTGAATCAACTGCGCGGGATGGGTTACGGGCGCGCCGGCGTCCGCGACCTGGTGCAGTTACAGATTCACGGAGTTAGTGCCGGCTTTGTCAAGGAACTGCAGTCGCTGGGCTATAAGAACGTGCCTCTCGAAGACCTGGTCCAACTGCGCATTCATGGCGTGACGACAGCAATGATCCAGAAACTGCAAGCCGCCGGTTACAAGAACCTTTCCACGGATCAGTTGGTGCAGTTGCGTATTCACGGCGTGGTGGAATAGCACGATGTCGTCACCGAAAACCGCGGCGCGGCACTTTCCGGCGAAGCGGCCCATGGGTTTCGACTAGAGATGTCCATGTCAAAGAAGTTACCCCCAGGCTTTCCGTCAGCTCCGTATGAAATCACTTCTGGTTGCAGGTCATCGGAGCGATAGTGAAACGCCCTGGCCCAGGGATCGGCCGGCATCGCGCCATCGAGGTATGGTCCCTTCCAGCCTGCCACATTCGGACTGTGCACCAACGCGTCGAGCCCTTCTGCCGAGCTAGGGTACCGCCCGCAGTCTGACTTATAGCGCTCCATTGCGGCGATCAGTTTCGAATCGTTACGTGTCCGTGGATAAACATTCCTACATAAATCACGCATGCACATCCCAGGGTGGCGAGGATATAGAAGAACCGTAGCATGGCAGGCTTGGACATAATTTAGACGCGTGGGCCGGCTGAAAGCCGGCTGCGGCCAAGATTGGCCGCCCTCCAGGTGCTTATTGGCTTTCCGGGAAATTTTCCACCAGCATCAGATCGCTCCCGGAGGACTCCCGCTGTGGGTAGAGAAGGTGCCGCCGATCGGGCGACAGGCTTAGCCCAACGGTCATTTGCCGATCCGGCCGAAAGAATGCGGATACCTTACCGGTCTGGAAATTCAGGAATTCGAGTCCGGCTGAGTTCTCACCTCCCGCAAACAACACGCCGCTGGGGGTGACGCAGAAGCCAAATTCGTAGACGCGCGGCAACACTCGCGTTTCCGCTCCACCCTCCGCCGGCACGCGGTACAGCGGGCTATCGCCGTCTTCGCGCGAATAGAACACCCATTGGCGGTCATACGATTCGAACGCCAGGTAGCCGCCTTGCCGGGTAATCTGCCGGGCATGCCCGCCATTCGCATCCATCTTCCAAACCTGGTTGTTTCCGCCGCGGTTCGACATAAAGTAGATCGACCGACCGTCGCGCGAGTAACTCGGAACACCATCGGTAGCGGGATCGCGGGTGAGACGCTCGGGAACACCGCCTTCGGCGGGCACGCGGTATACCTCGAACTGGCCTTCTTTGTTGGAATCGAAAACGATCCAGCGCCCATCCGGCGACCAGCGCGGGCTACCGGTGATGGGCGCATTGAAGTTGGTGAGGCGCACGGCGTTCGAGCCATCCGCTTCCGACACCCATATCTCGGATGCACCCGAACGAGTGGAATGGAATACGATCCACTTGCCATCGGGTGAGTATTGAGCGTTGTAATCGGTGTGAGTGGAGGAGATCAGACGCACGGGCGGCGCCGCAGGTTTGAAGTCAGGCGTGAGATCCAGCCGCCAGGTATCCACACGAAAAATCCTGCCGACAGAAAAAGCCAGGCGGTTCCGGCGGCGCGAGAGCGCGGGTTGATAACACGAACTGGTGGAACGAAACAAAAGGCGCGGCTGCCCCGCGACCGCCAGCGGCAGGAGCCAGAGACTGGCAACATCGTCCTTTATCCCCGAGGAGTAGACGACGTCCTTTCCGTTGGGCGCGAATGCGGGCATACCGGTCCAGCGATGATGCGCGGTGAGCGGCTGGGGCTCGCCATCGGGTTGCAGGCCGTTGGTCAGCTTGAGCCGGTAGAGTTCGGATGTGCTGCCAAGGTCGCGCGAGAATATGACGCTGGCGCCATCGGGCGCAACCGCCGGTTCGAAATCACCCCAGTTTTCCCGAGGGGGTTTGGTCAGGCGGCGCATCTCGCCGGTATTCACATCGATGGCGACGAGGCCAACAGGTCCCGGCTCGCTACCGGATGCGGACGTCACGATCCAGCGATTGTCCGGCGACCAGGACAGGGAGTCCATCGTGCGCGGATCTTCGGAGATGACTTTTTGATGCCCTCCGACCGGTGGGATCAACAGGATCTGCGTCTTTCCCTTCGCCGGGAACCGGCGGAAAGCGATGAACCGGCCGTCGGGCGACCAGGCCGGCGATACATTCTGCGCCGGGCCTTTGGTCAGGCGTACGGGAGAATCCGAGCCGACCATTTTCACATAGATGTCCCATTGATTCTGCGACGGTCCGTCCCAGGCGTAAGCCACCTGATTGCCGTCGGGCGAAAAAGTGGGATCGCTCTCGGACCCCAAATCAGAGGTCAACGGAACCGGGTCCAGAACCTTAAAGTCCGAACTCCGGACGGCAACCCAGCGTGCCACGGCAACCCCTGCGACGGCGACGAGCACCAGCGATAGGGTGACCGCTCCAATCCAGCGGAAATGCGGGCGGGGGGCTTTCCGCTCCTGTTCTTCAGGCGCGTTGGTCTGCCGGCTGCCGGCCCACCAGGCATCCAGTTCGGATTTGTAGGCGAACACCGAACCCTGCGGGTCCAAGCGGTGAACCGGCAAGCCGCTGACACGTTCCCAGCGCTGCACGGTTCGCACACCCCGCTTCAGATGAGCGGCGATCTCCTTCCAAGAATCCAGTCGACCGTCCGGGCCAGATGGAGCTGTGATGGGCATGGGTGAGCCTTCGCCCGCGGCATCGGACTTAACGAGTAAGACGACTCCGCCCGCGGAAAGTTAGTTGTGCGGAAGTGGACACGCCAATCCGCGCCAAATCGCGCCAGATTCAGCAAGTTATTGAAGGCATTACTCGGCGCCTACTGTCGTGGGGAGCGGCGGCGTATGAATGGCATGATCTGGACGATGGCGTTAGTGGTCTTATGTAGTGGCCTGGTGGGGCCGCAAATGTTGAACCTCCGCGTCAGGTTGGCGACGGCATACATGCAAGCGGGGCAGGATCGCCAAGCGGAGGCTGCTCTGCAGGAAGCCGGGAAATCCGACACACTTCCCGCTGGCGTCCTGGCGCGTGCCGAGCTTTTGAACGCATGGAGTGCTTTGCATCTGAAACAGGGACAGTTGTCCACGGCGGAAGGGGAACTGCGGGACGCGTGGCAGATAGCGGCGCAAGCGCCGGAGGCGGGAGACCTCCGTCCGACGGTCTTGCACAATCTGGCAGCCGTGGAGATGCGCACCGGCCGTTATGCCGAAGCGCTGGGCCACGAGAGGGAAGCTATACGGGTGTGGGAACGCACCCTGAGCCCCGACCACCCTAACCTGATTCGAGCTTACGCCAGCCTGGCGTCACTCGAATACATGATGGGTCGGCCCCAACAGGCCAAGACTGCGATGGAGCGGGCGCTCGCGTCGGCCGTAAAGACATATGGCCCCGCGCACCCTCTGCTGGCCGATTTGCTCGAAAGCGACGCGCTGATCCTCGACAAATTGAAGAGGAAGAAGCCGGCCCGGAGAGACAGGGCGCAGGCCCGCGAGATCCGGGGCGGTGCGGCGAGGAGCAGCGACGATCCTCCGACCTGGAATATTCGCGAGGCGGCCGATACCCAGGTGCACCTGCTTGCGAAGTAGCATTTACCGGCTCACGATCTCGGCGTTGGCCCGCGTTGGTAGCGGTCAGATTGGGAGCAAAACCGTGGGATCATTGAGGAGTCATGAGCGCTCCCCTTGGCCCGCAGCCGACGCCGGGCCGGATATTCGGCAGTGATTGGACGATTGGAAACGTGGCGAAATTGCTGCGTTTCAACGCCGGCCAGGACTTCGTGCGCACAGGGCCCCTCACTGGCGGCCTGCGGGAAATCGGCGAGAACTACTTGCGGAGGACGTCGGCCCGGCACCTCCCTTCCGGCGTCACGGTAACATTCAGACGCGACATAACCGGCAACTGGCATGCCGCGTTGTGCTTCGCGGAGTTGGACCATTACCTTCCGTGGAACGATGCGCTGGCCGAGGAGTGGCTGACGGGGCTGTTCCTTCAGGACCGCCCGCGCGTGCGCGACGTTACGGAGGATACTCCTCATCCGGCGACGGTCCGGCACTTCAAACTGGTGGTGGAGGGCGGAACGTAATCATGGACGTTGACAACTCTTTATAGTCCGGCGAGGAGGGATAGCGTCGAATGAGTTGGAGGTAGAGCCGCCCCGGCTTATGAACCTTACGCTTGTGGCCGGTGGATCAAAACCACTCGCTGCGATAGGCGAACCACCAGCTTATGCAGAAAATTGGAATGGTTGCGCCTAGCGCCCACCAGATCGGCAACGCGAAATCGGCAATTAGCCCGAGGACGATAAAAGTGGTCCAAAAAAATCTTGCGCTGCATTGGCTTTAGGTTCGGGAGGCTCTGGTTTCAGCATAGCGCCGCTCACGCCGCCATAGCCCGGGGCTCCAATTTCCAGGTGCTGCGAGGCGGGAACGGGGAGAAGACAAACAATTGGAAGCTGAAATTACGCCACCCTGCACTTTGGAGATCACGACGACAGCCATTATGATTGGGGTAAGGACGGCTCCGATGCGGGCAGTTTGCGGATTTGCGATTGCGATGGCCGCGATGTATGCGGCCGGCGTCGAGTATTTTCCCAGCGGGAGTCTCGGCGAGACGCCGCGCGAGCACCAGCTTCGCGCGCATTGGTATTCGTTGGCCAGCGACGGAACGGGACTGCTGACATCCAAAGAGACGAATGGGAAGAGTGGTTCTGAGCCGGAAACCCTGATTCGCAACACCGTGGAGAGGCTCTCGAAGGAGCAAGCCCAGTTGTTTCGCGACTGGCTCACAGAATTTCGTAGGGTTACGCACAGCGGATGAAGATATCCTTATCCAGCAGGAAAGGTCTCAAAGGTTCCCGGATAGCCTCTTTTCGCGAGCCAATGGCGGCGTGGAAGATCATCGTCAGGGTGTTGGGCATCGCCGGTGTACTCTTCGGTTTCATGGTAAGGCTCCTATATGGCAACGTCAACTCCCTGGCAATCCTGTTTTGGGTTGGGTGTCTTGCCGCTATGGTCACAGCTCCTCGATACATCCGGTTTTACGACGGAGGATTGAGTGTTCCGAAGGCGGCTGGTTCGGTCTTCCTCTCGCGGGAGCAGTTGGTGGAAATGAAGCTGGATGGGGACCGGTTCATGGTGACCGGACCGGACGCGACCTGGGGCGGTCCCTACTCGGGTGGCGCTTTTCGAATTTGCGCTAACGACCTTTGCCATTTCCAGGACGTCCTGGCCCGCTTCCAGCTCAGTGAGCGTCGGTGTCCACCCGAACGCTCTTCAGTTCCCTGATTTGTGTGATGGCGATCGCGTGAGTTCCGTTTCGCGTGAACACCGGGCCGGTCGCCTGCACATACTTTCCTACAAATGGCATCATCTTTTCGCGCTGGTCGAAATCGGGCATGGAAGCGGAGATCGGGAAATATATCAGCCCGGTCTTGGTGAGGATGATGATGGGCGAGCCGTGCTTCACGCAATCCAGGACGCATTTCAAACTGAAGCTCTTGGCGGTCCCTGCCAGATTTTGGATGGGACAGGCGAGGTCCCGGACGGCGCCCTCGATGGTCATCGTCTTCGCGTCGGGCGCCATCTCAGTACCCTGACCCGGGAGCGCCGGACGGATGAGCACCACAGAAAAAGCCGCCGCTAAGAGTAGATGGAACGAAGTGGAGCGTTGCATGAGCCTCCTTCCGCAGCGTGACTCCAGTTATTATAAACCTGAAATGGAGAAGGAGAAAAAAGTCTGGCAAAGTTGCAACTTTCCGAGGGATGCCGGGTTTTAGTTTAGTGCCCGGAACCATGGCGGGCGCACGGATAGGGCAAATTCTCATGGCGGAGACAATTATGACGTTCTTTACGGGTCGAGGCGGAAGGCAGAATCGCGAGGTTCTGGTGCTGGTTGGTTCCGTCGGTCTGCTGCTTACCGCCCTTGGGCCACGCGCCCTGGCTGGCGACGATACCACTACATACACACCGGTTACCGAGGGATCGACAACCACGGCGCGGTTGAATGTCGACGGCGACAGCGGCCAGGTGTACATCTACACGGGAGGATTCTTTCCGGCTGGGACCGCTCCCAGGACATTTACCTTTCTTTGGGGATTTGCGGGACCGGCCGGCAATACGACGGGCTACATTACGCCGCTTCTATTCGAAGTCGTGGCAGGCCCGGACAATCCGATATACGTGGTTCGATCGATAGGCCACGGCTTCCCGATCTCCATAAGCTCGTCCCCGCAGACCATTCCGTTTGCCATTGCGGACGGCAATACCGTGACTACCAATTCTGCGTACACCTTCGGCTACGTCAACGCAATCATTAACAAGGCGGGCCAAGAGGCCTTGATGAGCTCCGGCACCGTGGAAATGGACTACCCCGAAGACGGCGGAGCCGGTGTGGGCGGCCCCAAGACCCTCAATAACTGGATGGCCACTGGCGATGCGGGCATCACTATCACGTTAGGAACTACTTTCGGCACTTCCGGCGCGGACTTCCCGTGGGTCAACTACTTTCCGGAACGTACCTATTCGGCGCAAGCTGAGGGCATCGTTATCAGGCAGTAGGGGCGGCGTGCGCTGCAACCTTAGAACGGGTCGTTATCGAACCGCCCTGGACGATCCAGCACCAGCGTGATGAAGCGTTGCCCGCTGTCGAAGTCGAAGTGAACCTCCGCAGAGTGCGACGGGCGGGCACCGCTTTGGATGGCGTTGAGTCGATACTCGAATCCCTCCAATGCGGTGAAGGAGAAATGTCCGTCTGCATCAGTTTGTGGTCTATTCTCGTCATCGCCAGCGATGTCATTATCGGGCAACACGGTGATCAAGACCTGGACGCCCTGCGCGGGCTTGCCATCGCCGGTCAACACAATCCCTGTCACCTTGGCCTTTTTCGGCTCTGGCGGCAATCTGAAGTCATAGCTCTGCTGCGGCGCCCCGTCAGTCACTTCGATCGCAAGCGCGCCGGCCTCCGTGCGGGCGCCCGGCCAATAGATCGTCGGGTAGGGTACCCTCTCGCTCGGGAATCGATACATATTCATTACGATCTTATAGCGCCCGGGCGCGACCTCATGGAAGGAATACTCGCCTCGCTCGCCGGTACTTACGTCCGCGCCGAAAAGAAAATTCGATCGCTCGTTGCCATCACGATTCTCGAGCTGGATTAGCGTAAGGTCGATTCCATCCGGCGCCGGCTCGCCATTCGAGCGAATGACACGGCCTGCAATCGATCCCCGCCATGTCCGCCGCATGATCACGTTGACGACGGCACACCCACGCGGCTGTACGTCCACGGCAGTTGGTTCGCCGTCACCTCCCAAAGAGAGCATGTTGAAGCCGGTCAGATCGGCGGTAACGGTGTACTTCGCCGGTTCGAGATTAGCGAAAGAGTAACGGCCGTCGCTATCCGTTGTGGTGGCGTGAGTGCCGGCGGCGCCTCGGAGTTCCACGAGCGCACCCGGCATCGGCTTGTCCTTGCCATAGTAGTCATCGGTGCGATTGACTACCCTCCCGAAGACCGTCGCTGTGGGAGGCGCCTGGCCGAGACCGTTCAGAAATATCATGTCCTGTTCGGCGTCCTCGACGCGCCTGCTCCGCGTACAGCCCCGCGACAGCACGTCGCCTTTTCCGAGGCGGCGGGTGTACATGAGGTATTGCGCACCTAACTGGAGATCCGGACCATCACACATCCCGTTGTCGAACAGTACCAGGGTCTTCTCGGAAACGCCCTTATAAGCGTGATCTATGCGCATGCGAGCGCGAACGAGACGGCCGTCCTGGGTCCCAAGAGCCTCTGTGACGGTTCCGAGGAAAACCATCGGCGTTTGCCAATAAGCTTCGCATGGCGGTGGGGGAGGGGCGCACTCGCAGGCCATCAGGTAAGACGAGCCAAAACTGTATTGGACGGCAATGGCAACGACTGCCGTGAGTGCCGCGCTCCAGGGAACTGTGGCGGGGGCCCGAAGGGGCTCGATCACGTCTCAAATTATGGCGCGGCGGGCGATGGAATGCAAGGGGAGACCGGGGAAGCGGGATGCTCGTGATATGCTTGATCCTGCCATGGCATATGGGCTTTCCGCCGTGGAGCCATGAGGGACTTCCAAAAGGAGCGTCGTATGAAAAAAGGAGCTTTGCCGCACTACGCATTCTCGTTCACGCTTCTCGGGCTGATGCTAAGCGCATCTCCGAGCCAGGCACAGAGCAAACTGGAGGGTCTGCGCCGGTTCCATCATCGGGCGTCAACCCGAGCCCAGACAACAACTCGAGCGACCGGCGATGTCCCGCCGGCTTCGGTCACATACAGCTTCACCCTCCTCAACTTTCCCGGCGCTCCGAACACGTTCCCCTCGGGCATCAACTCGGGCGCTACGAGTTCACCGGAAAGGATTGTCGGCGGGTACGGCCCGAACCCGGTTCAGGCCGGATTGAACGGGTTTCTTCTCGATGTGGCGCAGGACAAAGGAGCCTTTATCGAGACCTTTCAGACCGTTAATTTCCCGGGTGAGTCGAATCAGAGCGCGTATGGCGTCAACGATTCAGGCCAGATCGTAGGAATTTACGGAAACGGCGAATTAGTGAATAGCGGTTACGAACTGAGCGGGGGTAAGTACACAACGATCAACGTGCCCTTCTCCGGCGCTACGGCCACGTTTGCTATTGGGATCAATGACGCAGGGGTTATCGCCGGGGCATGGGGCCTCGCCGACGAGGTTACGCACGGTTTCCAACTGTCCGGAGGGGTATTCACGCAACTCGACTACCCTGGCGCCAGCTCGACTTTCGCATCCGGCATCAACAACAGCGGAGACATAGTTGGCTATTACGACGATACGGCCGGTACGCACGGCTTTCTGCTCAGCGGGGGAACCTATACATCGATCGACGTGCCTGGCGCGATCGAAACGATCGCCAGCGGAATTAACGACGCGGGCGACGTGGTTGGGTTCTACTGCACGACGAGCGCGTGCCTTCCCGACCTGGTGGGCGGGCTGGGATTCCTGTTGAGTGGTGGGACATACTCGACCATCCACGTCCCCGGCGCCAGCGGAACGGTGCCGAGTCAAGTCAGCAACAGCGGTAAGATCGTGGGGGCGTACCTGGACTGCGCTGGGGACGATCATGGCTTCGTAGCGACTCCGTAGCGAGGCGCCTATCAGCGCGCGAGGCGCATCGAATCGGGCAGTAGCTGAAAATCGCAACTCTTGCACCGGAAGGAGGCGGCCTAAGAGGCCGCCGCAGGCCAAGGGCCTGCCCCACGGGACTCCTGAATACGGGGCTCCGGCGTCTGGACGGCGTCCACGCGGATGCCGCCAAAGAATACCAGATCACCAACTTCTTGTACGTCACGCCGGAGTACTTCCGCGTGCTGCGTATTCCACTGCTGCGCGGCCGCGTGCTCACCCCTGCCGACAGCAGCGCCACCACACCCGTGGTGATGGTCAGCGAAGCGTTCGCCAAGATGTACTTGCGCGATGACCAGCCACTCGGCCGGCACCTGGACTTCGGCGGCGGCGAACGGGGTGAGATTGTGGGCGTCGCCGGAGACGTCCAGCAGAAGAGCGGTTGGGGCGAAGAATACGGTCCGGTGGCTCCCGTGCCGGCCGTTTATGTTCCGGCTGCGCAGACCGACGACAAATTCCTGCAACTGGTGCACGGCTGGTTCTCGCCGAGTTGGATCGTGCGCACGGCCGGACAGCCGGAGGGCGTCATTGCCGGGATGCAGCGCGCGCTCGGATCGGTGGACCCGCGGCTTCCGTTCGCGGGCTTCCACAGCATGGAGGATGTCCGCTATCGCGCCCTCGCGCAGGAGCGTTTCCAGGCGGCGCTATTGGGCGCGCTGGCGGGACTGGCGCTGCTGCTCGCAGCGGTCGGAATTTACGGATTGATCGCCAACTCCGTGGCCGAACGGACGCGGGAACTGGGCATCCGGCTGGCGCTGGGCGCGACCGTGCCGCAAGCCGTGCGCGCCGTGGCGCTGCCCGGTGTGGCGCTGGCGCTGGCGGGAGCTGCGGCGGGCTCCGTGCTGGCCGGATTCGCATCGCGCATCTTGAGCCATGTGGTGTGGGGTGTGCGGCCGGGCGATCCGCTCACGTTTGCCGCGGTAGCGTGCGGCTTACTAGTGGTGGCCGCCGCCGCGAGTTTCCTGCCGGCGCTGCGGGTGACGCGGCTCAATCCGGCGGAGACCCTGCGCCAGGAATAGGACGCCTGCTTCAATCGCTACGGCGCGGCCACTTCCACCGGCTCCGACAGCTTGCTCTCTTTCTTGTTGCTCTTCACCGCGCTGACGGCGTAGCGGTAGGTCTTGCCGGATTCGATCTTATGGTCGCTGTACGCGGGCAGCACCTGCGCGTCGGCCAGCATTTTGAAAGCCGCGCTGCCGAGGGCGCGGTAGACGCGGTACCCAACCACGTTCGGCTCGGAGTTGCGCTCCCACACCAGTTCGATACTGGCCGTGGAAGGCACGGCGGTGAGGCCGGCGGGCGAGGCGGGCGCGAAAGTATCCAGCGGAGTGATGGCCGCCTCGGCCGACAGGTCGCTTTGCGCTTCGGCTTCTCCCACCTTGACCATAGACTGCACCAGGTAGCTATACGGCTTGCCGAACTCGGCGGTGGCATCGGTGTATTCGGGCGTGGGAGAGCGGCCCAGCGACCGGTATTCCTTTTCATCCGGGCCGCGCCGCAGAACCAGGAAAGAGGTTCCGGCGCCCCGCCAGGTAAGCCGCACGCCCTGTGGCACGGCTTCGGCGCTCAAGTTGCGCGGCTGTTCCGGCGGGGCCACCACGGTAATCTCCGCCGGGAGCGACCAACCTCCGTCGCGGCCATTGGCGCCGATCACCTTGACCGCGATGGCAACCTGCTTGCCGATCCACTCGGTGGCCGGGATGCGGTACTCGGCGATGCCGTTCGCAATCTTCCCTCCGCCAACGGCTTTGGCGCCGGCGGCCCATGCTACGGCATTAAACGGGCCGGGAGGTTTCGGCGCAATGCGCAGATCCAGCCGTACGCTCTGTTTGAGGACCACACCTTCCGTGGTGTAAACCGGCAAGGTGACGTGCGCAATGATGTCCGACCCGCGCTGGACCGCGGCCAGGTTCTCGCCGCGGCCAGGGATGTTCATCAGCGGAGGGAGCGGCTCCCCGATGTACCCGCAGCCGCACAAAAGCAGCAGGGGTGCGGGGAGCCACACCAGTGCGCGCAGCACTAAATCGAGCCTCATGGTTTCAAAGCGATCGATTCCGGCTGGCTGCAATACGACTGATTGCCGGATCCCATCACGCAAATCGTCAGGTTTGAGGTCACGGGCTGCAGATCGGCCGGCACGGCGACGTTGACCTGCTGCAAGCCCAGGAATCCGGGCGCGGCGCCCGCGTAGAGCGGAACCAGGTTGCCGGAATTCTGGATAGTGACGCTGGCGACGGCGCCGGAGTCGGGCATGCCGGTGAGGAAGATTTGCAGAATCGTGCCCAATGGCGCGGGGTTTCCGGGCGAGTTCACCGTGTTGTCCTGATTCAGCACGCCGGGCGTAAAGATAGCCGGCGAGACGGCCGTCAACGGAACGGTGAATGGGGCGCTGCTGACGCTGTCGGCGGTTACCACCATCTTCGCGGACGACAGGCCGCTCAGGGCCGGCGGGATGCGCAGGTTGATCTGTTGCGCGCTGGTATAGAGCAATGCCGCAGGCATTCCATTGAACGCGACAGATACGTTCTGCCCCGCCAGGTTGCTTCCCCAAACGGTGGCAAATTCGCCGGGCACCACGGGTCCGGGATGGAAATCGGCCCCGTCGGTAATGGCGCTGACCACGACGGCCGGCGCGGGCGCGGTCACGACCAGGGTGAGCGGAAAGCTCTGGCTGCCGGCGATGGGTCCGGCATTGATCACCACGGTGGCCTGGTAAGTACCCGGCGCGAGCCCGCTCGGATCGACCAGCACTTGAATCAGCTCGTTATCGATCCCGAATGGGTCGGTGAACGACACCCAGCCGGAGCCGTTGGTATACGTAGCGCCGGCCGACCAGTCGAGCACCCCGCCCCGGCTATCCCGAATCGTGAGGTTGCCCATCGCAACCTTCTGTCCTCCGGCAACGGCCGTCGCTTTCAAAGGCGTGGCCGTCACTTGCAACTCCGGATAGTAGGAGGCGTTGCAGTCTCCGACGATGCCACAATCCGATGGCGGCGTAATCGCCACGAAGCGCGGGATGGGCGCGGTGGTGGACGCCGAAGCCACGGTGGAGACGGGAGCGAGCGACAAGGCGCCGGTCGACATAGACGGCGGGCTATTGGCAGGGAGGGCGAAGAAGTTCGGGATTTGCGCGCCCTCGATCGCGGACGGATTGGCCGCGACTACTTCATACACCGCGTAGCCCGCGCCGTCTGCCAGAGGCACCGGGTTCGCGCCATTCAGCACCAGCACTCCGCCGCTGGCCGCGGGAAGAGTGGCTAACGTGCCGCCCGCGCCCGTCGCATCCGAATTCAGCACGCGCACCAGCAGCAGCGTATTGCTGCCGACGGTGTACTGGCCCACGGTCGCGCGTGTGCCGAGATCGCCTCCGGCCGTAGGCACGAGGGCGCTCGATCCAGCTACCGCATCCGGAACATAGATGGCCTCGCCGGTGGGGACATTCGCATACGAGAGCAGGAAGCGCGTGCCGGTGTCGCTGGTGGGATCCTTCGGCTGGAAAGACGCCGGGAAGCCCTCGGTGACGCGGGTGGTTTCTTCGGACGTGCCGGCGGCGAACAGATTACTCAAACTAACAGTGGAAGGCGTGGGCGAGCCGACGCAGGTGACACCGGAATCCATGCTGGTCGCGAACAGGCCCTGCTGTCCGATGGCCACGCCTACCGGATTGCCCTGCAGCGCCAGCGATCCTCCCAGAAAGGCGTAGATGAGGGATTGTTGCTGGAGGCCGAGTTGGTTCACATTGGCGCGTACATTGTCGATCACCAGGGAAGCGGCGCCGCTCGACGGGAACGTAAATTGGAAGCCATTGAACGAAATGGACTGGTTGGCGACCATACCGGCTACCCCAGACGGGGTGCTTCCCGTGCCGGTGTTGATACTCAGGGTTGCGTCCGTGGAGTACCCGCTGGCGTTGATGCGATTGGTGATCGCAATCGGAAGGGAGACGCTCAGACTTGCTGTTACGGCGGCGCCGGGCGTACCGGTGCATTGCAGCACGATATCGCCGACGCGCTCCGCGAGCCCTTCGGAGTGTACGATGGTTGGCGCGGCGGATACCGCGCATGAGGTGGGCGCTTGGGCGTAGACGCCGGCGCAGAAAATTAAGAGAATGATGATACTAAAAGGCCGATTAAGATAAGGCATGCAGCTATTGTAACGGAGTTGAGCGATCTGGGCTTGCGCCTCGAGCCCAGCGGCCGAGTGCGATTGCCCGGCGGTTTCGCGCCACAGATCCTAAAGTTCTTTCCGGCTTCGGATGCAGTAGATGGCGAGGAAGATGCCGGCGGCGTTAACGGCCGCTCCCCAAAGGGACGCCGCCAGCCGGGCCTCGCGGGTGGGCAGAAACGGATTCAATAACCACCACGTCATCGACCAGGCACAGACCACCAGAAATCCAAATGCCCTGCGGCTCTTGCCGTGTTCCATATGGGGGCAGGTGTAACCCAACTCTTCCTAAGATGTCAAGGGGGTTGCATTTGGCCCAGGTTGGCCGAAATACCCCGGCCGGAATTCCAGAACAGGAAAAGCCAACGTGGACTCGGACGCCTATGGCATCCGCGTGGTCTCGTGCTCTTCGGGCAGGAGCGCCCGGTCCGGTCCTGACAGCGGATCGCTGAAGCTGGCTCGGCGAACCGGCGGCGTCGGTTTGTCACTCACCTGCAAGTCCGCTTTGGGCTCTCTGGCACTTCCGATACATTCGGCGCCGGTCTGCAGGAGCACACTTCGGGCACGCTTTACCCAGTCATCGTTGTCGCAATGGACGGACATCAGCACGTCGCCCTGCTTGATGCGCCCTTCGAAACGCTTCGCCTCATATTCGGGCGCGCCCAAGCCGGCTACGCCGCCGATGAGGCCTCCTATGGCGCCCACGGCGCCCATACCGGCGAGGGCGGACACAATCGGTCCCGCGACCGCCAGGGCGGATAGGTCCGGAATTGCCAACAAACCTAAGCTGGTGAGCCAGCCCAGAACGCCACCGACGATGCCGCCGATGACGCCGCCGATCGCCGCCCCTTCTGGTCCCTTAGTGCTTTTTTGGTGGGCAAAGTCCTTGGTACCCTGGTTTGCCTGAAACAGCACAGAGATGTCCGCACGGCGAAACCCGGCTGTGTGCAGGGCATCCATGGCTTCTTCGCCGGCGCGCCAATCCTGGTAAATACCAAATACTGACCTGTTCTTACTTGCCATGATCCTATCTCCTTTCAACGACCTATCGTTTCCACGATGACCTTCCGGGCAGCAGGATACCCGACCGACTGAAGTTGGAGCAACTCCGTCGCCACGTCCGGTTAAGTGATTCATCCGGCGAGCTTCAGCCCAGATAAACAGGGAGGATCGGAGCGGGGAAAAGAGTAATTTCTTCACTTGGGAGGAGCTATTTGGGCGGAGCGGCGGCATAGCGGCTTAGGGACCGGCTCGCTCCGACTCGGACTTGCGCAGTTTGTGGCGAATGTCGGGCCAGAACTCTTTAACCACGTAGCTCAAGGTATCGTATGCCACTTGTGTGCCCCAGACATCTGCAACGTTCCGCAGATTCCGGTCGTCCTCGGGGTGGTAGCTAAAGGTGGAAATGCCGGCCGCGGCGCCGGCGCCGAAAATTTCGGAGTAGTTGAATTGGGTGTGGCCCGAATCGGAGCGGGTAATCAGGACACGGCTCGCGGCGTAGCGGACCCGGTGCCAGAATCCCCCTTTGCCCAACTGAAAGTAACGAGGGTCCTGGCGCAGAAGGGACGGGAGGATGGCCTTGGTCACAAAGTTCTCGATTGTGCCGTCGGCAAATTGCTCGCCATATCGCTTGGCGTACCCTTCGGCTCCTTGTCCAAAGCTGGCGTCGCTGTTTTCAGCCTGGCCGATGCCGGCCAGCGCACCGTACCAGGCGAATTCGACGGGGTCGAACGTACCGCGGGCGGTTACCTTGAATTTTTCCGCCGTGGTGAGGGGCGGAACATGGCTGGCGTTCTCCAAGGTTAGAAAGTTCGGCAGCGCAAAGAAGAGCCGATCTTTCGACGTTCCGGAAGTGTTTGTCTGGCTGTTGCTTTGTTCATCGTCTTTCGCCTTATCGTTGGCTTGGGCCGACGCCTGATCCTGACCCCACAGGGGAGCCGACAGAAGCCAGGGTACGAGCCAGCAAAAGTTCTTCATAAATATCCTCCCCCTCATCCGTGGGTCGGCGTCCCGAAATGCAGTTCGAGGGCCAACGGTTGAATGATCACTAGAACCTTGCTTCGTGGATGTGATCCATAACACCTTGGAAGCCACGGTGCTCCTGGTAAAAGCGAAGGAGAATTGTGGATGCGTAAGACGCTTGTAACCATTCTGGCAGTTGCCGGTTCCATTAGTACCGCAGCTTTCGCGGCGGACAGAGAAATCAAGGTCGATGACAGGTTGAACGCATCGGCCGACACGTTAATCGATATGATGAGGGCCTCAGACAGAGGCATCCCCCAGGATCTGATCGATAAGGCGCATTGCGTGGTGGTCGTGCCGGGTATGAAAAAAGCCGGATTCATCATCGGGGCGAAGTTTGGCCGCGGGTTCGCGGTATGCCGGCGGCATGGCGGCGACGGTTGGAGCGCCCCCGCCGCGGTTCGGATTGAAGGTGGAAGTGTCGGGTTTCAGATCGGCGCTTCGGAGACGGATGTCGTGTTGCTGGTGATGAACGATCGCGGCATGACGCACCTGTTGTCCGATAAGTTTACAATCGGCGGAGATGCCACCGCGGCGGCGGGGCCCGTCGGCCGCGACGCGAGCGCGCAGACGGACGCCGAGATGCACGCGGAAATGCTATCGTATTCCCGTTCGCGGGGATTGTTCGCGGGCATCTCGCTGGAAGGCGCGACGCTTCGCCCGGATGTGGAAAGCGACAGGGAACTCTACGGACGCGATGTAACGAATCGTGAGATCCTCAGCGGCGACTTCAGAACTCCGGCGGTCGCGGCGAGGTTTGAGAGGGCCCTGCGCCGGGAATCGGCCGAACGCCGTCCGTAGCAGCTCAGGAAGCAAAGCTCGGTGAGTCAGGCTGGACCCGCTACGAGCGGGTCCGCAGCCTGAGAGGCTGCCCCACAATGGCTGGGCGAATCTGAACCGACAGAACCCCGGCATCCACCGTATCACCGGCGCGCGAGACAGTTTGAAAATACAATTCATCCCCAGCGATTTCCATCAGGGCGAACACACGGTCGGTGTCGAACCCCTTGGCGATTTTTTGCGGCTGGATTCGTTCGTAACAGTGATCGTGCCCCGCCAGCACCAGATTGACCCCGTGCGACACAAAGATGGGCTCCAATTCCTTGCGCAAGTCCAGATCCGGACCGTGGGTCTTGCCATCGGAATACAGCGGGTGATGAAAGAAGCAGATCTTCCAGCGCGCATTCGACTCCGTCAGTGTCTTCTCCAGCCACGCCAGTTGATCCGGGTCCATGTAATTACTATCGAGCGCGAAAAATTCAGCGTTGCCCCGTTTGAAGCTGTAGTAACGCTTGCCGTCCATGTTAAACGGCTTGTAGAAACGCTCGTTGGTCGCGTCGTGGTTACCGAGGGACGCGTAGAACTTTCACACCGGCGTCCAGCAATGCCGCGTAGGGAACTTCGAACTTTCGTTTGAAATCGGAGGGTTCGTGGCCGCCGTAAATGTTGTCTCCCAGCATGACGACGAAATCGAATGGAAACGCGCTGTCGAAGCCGGTCATCTGCCGGGCCACTTCGAATTGCTCCTTGTCGCCGGTGCCGCTATCGCCGATTACAGCCAGGCGCACGGAATCTGGCTTCAGAGGCAGATCCAGATCCGCGGCCCGCTCTATGAGAGCAGCGCTCGACAGCAGCAGAATTACGATAAGGCGCCGCATAGGATTACGTTATGGCAGCGGGGGCAGATTCACCAGCAACGTGGGCGGTGAGGACTGCAGCGGAGTGGCCGCGGGATATGTGCCGTTCACGGCGCGAATGCAGCGCCAGGCGATGGACCTCCGACTGCACAGTTTGGTGCAGCTTCATGTAATCTCCCACGCGCTGTTGGAAGTCCTGGAGGATGACGGCGCCCTGATTCATGGTCGCCGGAGTTCCCGCCGTCTGCGCCATGGCGGAGCACGCGGCCAGAATCGCCATCGCCCATCTCATCCTATTTTCCGGTGGCTCTCTCTACCGCCTCTTCCACCGCGTCTCGCACCGCCTCCTCCACCGCTTCCTTTACAGCGCCCTTGACTACGGTCTCCACTTCCTCTTGGACCAGGTCCACATCGGTTTCTCCCACTACCTCCTGGAGGGCGCCGTTCACCATCAAGGCAACCGGCGGTAGTTCTTTGGCCACCGCCTTGGCCACCTTCTTGGCGATCTTGCCAGCGGGGCCGCCGGCTGGCGCCATCTTCTCGCCTGCCGTCACCGCTTGGGCCCAGTCGTCTTCGAAGACCCGGAGCAGGCGGCTCACAGCACGCGCATCGCGGAATATCAGCCCCACTTCACGGCGGGCGTCCAGCTCCGCTTCGCGCAGGCTCTGGCTTCCGATGAAAGCGGTTTCGCCGTCGCGCACCATGGTGCGAGTATGCAGCCGCAGATTCGCCAACTTGCGTACCGCCAAGCTCGGGGCGGTTCCCGCCAGCTGCCCGATCATGCGGACGTTCACGCCCGCCTTCGCGCGTTCCTCAAGCAGTCGGATCATGGCCCGATCGCTGACTCTCGGGTCGTAGACGATCAAGTCTTTCTTGGCTGCCTGGATGAATCCGGCAAGTTGCTTGCGCGCGTTTACCGGGCTCACCACTACCCGGTCGAGCGCCGCTTCGTACGGAACCCGCTTGCTATCGGCTTCGAACAACCGCACCGCCTCGCGGACGATATCCCGGCTTTTGGTTACGACTCCAAAGCTGCGGCTGCGGTCGATATCCGCGTGCGTTGGATTGAACGCGAACAGATAGAGCTCCTTCCGATCGACGATCATCAGCTTGCCGTGGTAGCGAACCAGATCGTCGGCGGTGCGAGCCACGGTGACTCCCGCGGCCAAAAGCCGTAACTCCAGATCTCGCAGGTTCTCTTCGCCGGCGCGGTTGGTGGAGGCAATCAGCGCGTGCACCGAAACGCCGCGGCTGACGGCGTTGGCCAGAGCTCGTTCGATCTCCGCCTGATCGAACCGGAATATCACGATTTCAATGCATTGCTTCGCACCGGCAATTCCTTTGACGAGCGGCAATACCCCGTCCTCGGGTTGTATCAACAATCTCACTGGCGCTTCCCTCCGAGGGCCTTTTGTAGCACTCTGGCACGCTTCATGCTGTTTCTCATGCAGTTCTCACGCCGTTTTAGCAAACACGGAGAAGGCATCATGATCATACATGTGAAGAAGAGTCCATCCAGGCGGCGACCCGCTTTCTTGCCGGCGGTTCTGGCGCTGGCCATATGCCATGCAGCAGCCGCCGCCGGGCCCAAGGAAGCGCCTGTGGTACAGAACGCCGCCGGCGGTTCGGCCATATTCTGGAGCAACCCGGCGGATTGGGCCACACGTGATCTGTATTATGGTCCCGGGGGTAAGGCGCACGAGCCGCACGGCCCATTTACATTTGAGAAAGAAGACCTGAACGGAACCAATCCCAAATTCGTGGTGCGCGATCCGGACGGAGTCAAGTGGAAAGTAAAACTGGGCCTGGAAGCGCGGCCGGAGACGGTGGTCACACGCCTGGTCTGGGCGGCGGGCTATTACGTCAACGAAGACTACTTCGTCCCTGATATGCGCATCGCGGGCATGCCCGCGCATTTGCATCGGGGTCAAAAGTTGGTTGGCCCAGGGGGCGAAGTACACAACGTTCGTCTAAAGAGGGAAGACGAAAAGAAAATCGGTATCTGGCAATGGGACAAAGTCGCGTTCGCCGGTTCCAGGGAGTGGAATGGGTTACGGGTGCTCATGGCCCTGGTCAATAATTGGGACCTCAAGGACGTGAACAACTCGGTTTACAAGGATGGATCACAGCGCATTTACATGGTGAGCGATCTGGGCGCCAGCTTCGGTTCCGCCAGCCGGACCTGGCCGCGCGATCGCGCTAAAGACAACCTCAACTCCTACAGCCATTCTAAGTTTATCCGCCGGATCGGACCCGACACCGTCGATTTCCAAGTGCCCGCGCGCCCCACATTCGTGTACCTGGTCGATCCGAAGGCGTACTTTATGCGCGTCCATCTTGGGCATATCGGCCGGAACGTGCCGCGCGCCGATGCCAAATGGCTGGGCCAACTTCTGGCCCGCCTGTCACCCACCCAGTTGCATGATGCATTCCGCGCCGCCGGTTATTCACCCGAGGAGATCCAGGCGTTTACCCGCCTGCTGGAGGATCGCCTCACCGCGCTCACAGACTTGTGACTACGCACCGGTGACTTCCGCCTCCTTGCCGAACCCCAGTTCGTATAGTTCCGCATAGAGGCTGCCTGACCGCAGGAGTTCTTCGTGTGTGCCGCTTTCGCGGATAGTTCCGCCGTCCACCACAAAAATGGCGTCCGCGCGGCGAATCGTGGACAGCCTGTGCGCGATGACGATGGAGGTTTTGCCCTCCATCAGGCGGTCGAGCGCTTCGAACACCAGTTTCTCGGATGCCGCGTCCAGGCCGGTACTCGGCTCATCCAGGATCAGGATGGGGCTGTCGCGGATCACAGCGCGGGCGATAGCGATGCGCTGCCGTTGTCCTCCCGAAAGTGTGACCCCGCGCTCTCCCACCAGGGTGTCGTAGCCTTGCGGCATCTTTTCGATGAACTCATGCGCGTTGGCCAGTTCCGCCGCCCGGTAAATCTCGGCGCGGCTGGCTCCCGGCTTTCCGTAGGCGATATTGTTCCAGATCGGACCGTGGAACAGCAGCGTCTCCTGCAAGACGAAGCTGATCTGCTGGCGAAGGGACTTCTGCGTAAAACGGCGGACGTCCTGCCCGTCGATTCGCACGACGCCGGAAACCGGATCGTAGAAGCGGGGAATCATGCTGACGATGGTCGTTTTCCCGGCACCGGTCGGCCCCACCAGCGCTGCCGTTTGCCCCGGCTCGATGCGCAACGTCACGCCGCGAAGCACCGGCGAGTTCTCTTCGTACTGGAAGTAGACGTTCTCGAATTCGACCCGGCCCCGGAACGGCCGCGCCGGGCGCGCGCCCGGCAAATCCGCCACTTCCCGCTCGGTAGCCAGCACTTCCCGGATGCGCTCGAAGCCCACCTCCGCTTTGGCGTAGGCGTCGGTCATCTTGGACAGATCCTGCATGGGTTTATACATCTTGCCCAGGTACAGGATAAAAACGATCAGCGATCCGGCGGAGAGGTTCCCTTCGAGGACCATGCGGGCGCCGAACCACAGCACCAAACTTGTGCCGATGGCGACGATGATTTCCACGAGGGGAGACAGCTTGGCCTTTAATCCGCGCGCGCGCAGAGCGATTTCGACGCTTTCCAGGCTCTCTTCCTCCAGTCGCCGTTGTTCGTAGTCTTCCCGCGCAAACGCCTTGACGACGCGAATCGAGGTAAGAACTTCCTGAATCGTGGAAACAATCTCTCCTTCCTTCTTGCGCACTTCGCGCGAAGCTTTCTTGATGCGGCGGGTGTAGCTGTAGACCACCGCGAAAAGACCCGGCGCGACGGACAGGGCGATTAAAGTGAAACGCCAGTTGACATAGAACATGACTCCCACCATCCCGGCCAATGTCAAAGTGTCGATGAAGACACCCAACACTCCCGACGCGATGAAACTCTGAATGGCATCGATGTCGGTGGTGACGCGGCTGATCAGGTCGCCGGTCTGTTTGTGGTCGTGGTAGGAGAGCGAAAGGCGCTGTACGTGGGAATACAGCGTGCGGCGCAGGTCGTGCATCACCCACTGGCCGACGCTGGTGGTCAAATATTTCTCCCAGTAGGAACAGATGGCCCCGGCCACGGCGATGGCCAACGCGGCAACGGCGGCGAATCTCAGGATGGCCAGCCGATTGGTTCCAACGGTTGCCAGAATCAAGTGGTTAAGCCAGCCGTGACCGCGTAAGGAGCCGGACTTCAGGACGTTATCGAAGACAATCTTCAGGGTCCACGGCTGCAGCAGGTCCGCGATGGTCTCGCCGATCACCGCCAATAGCCCCAACGCCAGCGCCTTGGCATGCGGCCGGAGGACAGTCTTCCACGTCAATCCGGGCCACGCTTTCGATGAAACAGATCGGGCAGGAACTCGCGCACGAAAGACCCTATTCCGGAAATCGAAAGGTTCTCGGTGCCGTCATCATGACGGGCCATGACTGAGCTTTTCAGGGCATATCTCAAGCGCTTGCTGAAACCGGTCTCGCCGGAACGAAAGTGGCGGTTGTCTTCATGGAGCAAACTGGAGGAGCCGAACACCAGTCTTTTCAAGTACAGGCGCAGCCTCTCGGGTTCCGTCAGCGGTACATATGCCGGTTTGGCGCCTGTTACCGGTTCGGCGGTCTGAGCCATCCACAAAGCCGGCAGCACAGCGGCCTGACCGCACCCGAACGTTTTCCCAGGAGAGGCTATCACTCGAAGCGGGTGTTAGCAACAGCGATACCAGCGTACTGTTTGAACCCACGCGGCGCGGATCGGTTCCCATGCGTCCGTCCATTGGCCGGAAACATGCACCTAACACCAGCGACGCCGGATTTTTTGTTGACGCCGGGCGAAAGGGAAATGAATGGCCAAACATGGCGGCTTTGTGATCGCTGGTACGATGATTGCACTCATACAAGGTTTAGTCTCCCTCGGAAATATTGCACGGGCGCAGGTTGCCGGTCAATTTACATCTTCGAATTCCTCAGTCTCGACCGCGGGCGCCGGTCCGGCTGCGATTTCACCCTCCACTGACGCTCCGCCCAGCAATGCCGAGTCCTCTCTTTTTTACTCGCTGTTCATGGCCGGGAAGACACAAGGTCAGTTCACGCCGTTGACACCCAAGGAACGCCTGAAAGTCTACGCCAAGGATCTCCTCAGTCCATTCCACTTCATGATGGCGGGAGCCTCTGCCGGAATCACTCAACTGCAGAATGTTCCTCCGGAGTGGGGGCAGGGCGCGGAGGGTTATGCGCGCCGGTTTGCAAACTATTACGCATATGCCACAACAAGCTCGATGCTGCAAATGGCTGGTGAGGATATTTTACACGAGGACAACCTCTACTACGGTTCCGGCGAGCATGGCGTCTGGAAGCGAGTGAGGTATGCGGTCAAAAGCAGCGTGCTCGCCCGGAGCGACGACGGCACGCAACATCTTTCGGTTTCGCAGATTGGCAGCACAGCGGCGGCGGCGTTCATCTCCCGCCTATGGCAGCCATCATCCAACAACTCAGCCGGCGACGGCGCCGTAAGTTTCGGGATTTCAATGGCCACTAATGCCGGTGTTAACGTTATTCGAGAGTTCTTGCCGGATGTCACACGCCACATATTCCACGGCAATGAAAGCAGTCATTGACTCCATTCTGGTTACATGCCATCCGCTGGCAACTGACCTGCCCGTTAGATAGTGGATTCGTATGAGTGAAGTCGGTCAAACAAGTCCCGCGAGTGGACGTTACCGTTGCGTGGAATGCGGCGCGCAGATCGAGGTGCGGGCCGGGGAAACGTTTCCACCCTGCGGCAGGAACGACCATGCCCCGAGATGGATTCTCTGCCCGCAAAGCACCGTCTCTCGCGGGCATGACACTTCTCACCGGCAGGAGCTATGCTTTGATCATGCAACCAGGGGCGCCGAAGACACGAACAAACGGGCATGAGGCCAGCGAATTCCTGCTGCATGCGTCGCACGATTTGAGGACGGCTCTGCGTGGGATCCGGGTGCACACGGACTTGCTCTTAAAGGGCGGGCAGGCGGCGCAGGTGCCCGGCCTTGAAGAAGGCCTGGGCTTGATCGTCGACGGCGCGCAGAGAATGGATCTGCTCGCGGATGGCATCGCGAGTTATGCGGTCGCGCTTCAAATCCGGGAGGAGTCGTTCCAACCCGCGCCCATGGATGTGCTCTTTCGCGCTGTCCTGGCCAAGCTGGACAAGGAAATCCGGGCCAACGATGCGCGCGTAACGAACGACAAGCTACCGCGCGTCAGCGGTGACCCGGACCGGCTGATGGAGGTGTTCGAGAACCTGCTGCATAACGCGCTTCGGCATCGCGGCCTGGAACCTCCTCAAATTCAGGTCACCGTTGAAAGACGGGCGGACGAATGGCTCCTGGCCATTCGGGACAATGGCCCAGGTGTGGAAGCCGCGTATCTGGAAAGCATCTTCCAGCCATTTGTGCGCTTGCATGGCCGGCTACGCGAAGGCCCCGGCTTGGGTCTGGCGATTTGCCGGGTAATCGTGGAACGGCACGGTGGAAGGATCTGGGCGGAATCCGAGGCCGGCGCCGCGTTTCTTTTTACCCTTCCCGCCGAATGAGGCTTCCCGGTTCACAGACCGGCGCCGGCTTTCCGTGCATTCTGAGTTTCAAACGAACGCAGCCGGCTGTGCAGCGTCCGCAGGCAGATGCCCAGAACCTTCGCCGCCTTGCGTTTATTGTTCTTGGACTGTCCCAAGACCAGCCGGATATAGCTCTCTTCCACTTCGCGCATGGGGGCGCCGGCGCGAACCGAAAACATGCCGTCTTCCGGTAGAGTCTGGGGCAATACGGGTGCCGGAGGCTCCGGGGCCGAAGCGCCGGGGAGATGCCGCAGTTCGATGGCGCCCTGGCCCGCCACGATGATCGCGCGCTCGATCACATTTCGCAGCTCGCGCACATTGCCCGGCCAGGAGCCGGCATTCAGACGGGCGAGCGCCTCGGGACTCAGATGGGTCACCCGGCAGTCGTGCTTTCGATTCAGATCGCCGATCAGAGCCGCCGCGATCTCCGGAATGTCCTGCTTCCGTTCGCGGAGAGGCGGGATGGAGATGTGGAACACATTCAGACGGTAATACAGATCCTCGCGCAGGTGTTTGTCCTGGATGGCCTGTTCGGGCGAGCGGTTGGTTGCCGCGAGAACTCGCACCGAGATTGGAAGGTCAGTGCTGCCCCCCAGCCGGCGGACTTTCGACTCCTCGATCACGCGCAGCAACTTGGCTTGCGTGGCTATGGGCATCTCTCCGATTTCATCCAGCAACAGAGTCCCGTTGTGGGCTTGTTCGAAACATCCAGCGCTGCGCGCCGCGGCACCGGTGAAGGCGCCTTTTTCATGGCCGAACAGTTCGCTCTCCACCAGGCTCTCCGGCAGGGCTGCGCAGTTGATAGGCACAAATGGGCCGCCACTGCGCGGGCTCAAGCGATGAATCGCGCGGGCGACCAGTTCCTTGCCGGTGCCACTTTCGCCGGTGATCAGAACCGAGGCGGTTGTCGGCGCGACTTGCCGGATCCAAGAGAAGACTTCTTTTATTTGCGGAGAGTCGCCTACCATATCGCCCAAGATGCCCTGGTAGCTGAGTTGGCGGTTCAGCCGATCGGTTTCCTCGACGAGGCGGCTCTGTTGGATGGCACGTTCCAGAAGAGCCCGCATGACTCCAGGCTGCACGGGTTTTTCGACAAACCAGAAAGCCTTCAGATCATGGACAATCGAAATCGCCCGATCGATACTCCCGAAGGCGGTAAGCACGATTGTGGGGGTGCGATCGCCCCGCGCGGTCATTTCCTTGAGGAGTTCGATGCCGTCCACACCTGGCATCATCAAGTCGGTCAGAATAGCGTTTGCCGGGAAGGATGCCAGCCTTTCCAGAGCCTCGCGGCCGTCTGCCGCCGTGGCAACCTCGAAACCAAAGGCCGCAACCATCTCGGCCAAATCGGACCTTTCGCGGACATCGTCTTCAACCACCAGGACCCGCGCAGACATTTCCATCCCCCCCGCTCTTCGTTATTCTAACGCGATATGGCCGGCCCAAGAGGAACCGATTCCTATTGGACGCCGGGCCCAGCCCGCAGCCGGTGCAGGGCACAATACCTGCACGCCCGAGAAGGATTCCGCTACGCCTTTTCTCCCGGGAGTGCACACATAGCAATCGTTGGGCCACGAATCGTTCTCAGGCATATGCGGGTCGTTCGGGATTGTTCCGCGTCGTGACCCACGGCCTTGACACGCTGAGCGGCGTGATCTGGACCCAAGATTGCTCATTCGATCGGGTCTGGAGATGGGGCCTGGCATCGCATCGCCACAACAGTTTGGTGAGGTCCCCGAGCCGGCCGGGAAACCTCATTCGGAGGAGCGTTTGGCCGCGGCGTTCCACGGCCCCATTCCCCAGCTATTTATCGCGACACTTTCCGTGGGGGGGTGACATGTTCGAATGGATTGCAAGACTCTGGTGCAAGAGAGCGCACACGCGGCCCATGTGGCCGATCCATGGCCGTTACACCTGTGCGAAATGCCTGCGCCAACACCCGGTGGCCTGGGACGGCCCAGGGTTTGCGGCGAAGACCGGCGTGGCCCGGGCCGCATTTCAGGGCAAATCGCATCTGGCCGGGATCGAGAGCCGCCAATTCATACTAATGCCGCAGAGCGCACTCCGCCGCGACAATTGCGTCACTTTTCCGGGCGGAAGTTAACCGGCTTCGGCGGCGAGCCCGCCCGATTTCAAAATGGATTCGACCCGGAGTAACAGATCAGCCCGGTCGAACGGCCGGGTTAATGTCTGAAAATCCTTCCACGGAGAATCCTGGTATTGAGCGGCCTTGGATCCGGCCTCTCCCGAGACAAAAAGCACTTTAAGACCGGGTTCAGTTTGGACCAATGCCCGAGCCAGCTCATATCCGTTGCCTCCGGGCAGTGAGATAGCGGTCAAAAGCAGGTCGACCTGGCCTCTGTGTTGGTGCCGGACGTTTTCGGCGGCCCGGTAATCCCCGGCTTCCAGCACGCGGTAGCCCTCTAACCGGAGGGCAACCCGTATCGATTGACGGAGCGATGGATCGGCATCCACCACCAGTATCGTTGCTCTTTTCTCGGACATCGATTCGCGGCACTTTCCCGCCGGACCTCCGGTCCCGGCAAACCGAACGATCAGGATGATTTTAGGGCGAGCACGTCAAAGGCCGCAAGACGGCGGTTCGCGGCTGGTCGATTCCGCACTGTTGAGGCGCGGCAGCATTGCCGAAAATGCAGAAGGGCGGCCTGAGAGGCCGCCGCAGGCCGAGGGCCCGCCCCACGACCACAATGACTCGGTTATGCGTGCTGCCGCAGGCTGAAGTAGAACGTGGCGCCGGGACCCGGCCGCGACTCGACCCAAATCCGGCCGCCATGCTGTTCGACGATCTGACGCGTGATAGCCAGGCCCACGCCCGGGCCGGGTTGCGCATCGTTATGGATGCGCTTAAACAATCCAAAGATGCGATCGCCGTACGCGGGATCGATTCCCATGCCGTTGTCCCGGACGGCGAATACCGACATATTATCTTGGGTGTTCGCGGAGACATGGATCTCGGGCCGGCGCTCCCGGCGGAACTTGATGGAGTTCTCGAGCAGGCTGGCGAATGCATAGCCGATCTGGTTCGGATCGCAGTACAGTTCCGGCAGTGGACCGTGAGTCACCACGGCGCCGCTTTGGTCGATCGCAGGCTGTATCGAGGTCTGGGCGCCCGCCAGCAGGTTGGCGGCGTCGCAGAGGCGGAGGTTGGGTGCACCGGCCACCCGCACGTAAGTGCTCAGACCGCCAATCAGGTTTTGCAGCCGGTTCGCCGAACTTTGGATAAAGCCGAAGAGGCTCTCCGCCTCCGGGTCGACCGTGCCCCCGTATTTCCGGAGCACCAGGTCGACCAGCGTACCTATCTGGTTCACGGGACTTATCAGGTCGTGCAAAGAGTCGTTATTGAGCCGGACGTAACAGTCGTCGCAGGTGATCGGAGAGCGATCACGACCAGGCGTCATTTGGGAGCCCTTCCGCGGTCACCACCGGCAGCAATATCCGGAACGCACTACCTCGCCCCGGCTGACTATCGACTTCCACGCCGCTGCCGGTACTGCGAATGAAACCGTGAACGGCGGCCAAACCCAGGCCGCGCCCCATGAACTTCGTGCTGAAGAAGGGGTCGAAGATCTTGTTTCGAGTTTCCTCGTCCATGCCGCATCCGGTATCTCGCACTTCCAGTGCCACATACCTGCCGGTAGCCGCGGCTGGCCCGAGTCCGTTCTTTCGGCCGGATGCTTCACCGGCGTCGGCCACCTCGGCGTGTATCGAAATGCAACCGGAGGAGCTTTCTCCGATGGCCTCTACGGCGTTCAATACCAGAACCTCAAGGGCCTGCCGCAAATGCTCCGGGTCCGTTCTTGCCGGCGGTAATTCGTGGCCGCTGCGGATTTCCAAGCGAATGGTTTCGGGAATCGACGGTCGAATGCTTTGACAAGCGTCTTCGATAAGCTGGCTCACGTCGACAGGCTCGACACGAAAGGTAGCCTTGCCGGCGTAAGCCAGCATCCTGCGAGTGAGCTCGGCGACCCGCTCTCCCGCCTGGATCACATCCTGCAGCATCTCCCGGGCCGGATGTTCGGCCGGCAAACTTTCCATGGCGCAACTCGCGCCGCCCAGAATGCACACCAGGAGATTGTTAAAATCGTGGGCGACTCCGCCCGCCAGCCGGCCGATCCCTTTGGATTTCTCCTCTTCGAGAACGGCGCTTCCAGCTTGCTTCTGGTCCTCGATATCCGTGCATGTGCCCAGCCAGTTCGAAGTCTCTCCGGCGCTCGACCGCAGAGGTACGGCCCGCACCAGATGCCACCGGTAGCTCCCGTCGGACGCGCGCCGGAGGCGATGTTCGATTTCGAATGCCGAGCCGGACTTCCGGGCCTCGCGCCACTCCCGCCACGTTCGCTCGCGGTCCTCCGGATGGAGGAGATCGTCCCATCCCAGGTGTGCGGCATCGCCTGACTCCGGGGCCAGGCCGGTGTACTCGTACCAACGGCGGTTGGCATACTCTACCTGGCCCTCCGTGTTGGCGTTCCAGACCATCTGCGGCATGGCCTCCAGCAGCGTCTGGTAACGCCGCTCGCTGGCCGCCAGCGCGGAGCGTTGCTGCTCGATCTGGCGATGCATGCGGAACTGCTGGACGGCATTGACGACCACATGCGGGAGCGTCCCGGCGGAGAGACGGCCCTTCGGCAGATAGTCCGATGCGCCAGCCTTCATCGCCCTAACCGCCAGCTCTTCACCACCATGGGCGGTCAGCATGACGGTGGCGCAGGGAAGCCCGTCACGCTGGCGCCCGAGACGGCTCAGAACTTCGATTCCATTCAGATCCGGCAAATTGAAATCCAGCAAGGTACAGTCGGGCCGCCAGGAGTTGGCCAGAACTATGCCGGCTAACGCCGAGTCTGCCTCGGCGAACTCAAAGTTCCAGGCCGGCGACTCCTGGAGGCACTGCCGGCACAAGCGCCGGTCCAGGCTGTCGTCATCCACGATCAGGACGCGGATTGGCTGATCGATATGCATCGTTTCGGGCACAAAGCAGGCGATGAACCAAATCCGTCGAATGTGAATTTTCTAACCGATTGAGGCGTCCGGTTCAATGCCGAGGGAGAGCGACTCTTGGGCCTAACATGTGTGGAAACAAACATGCAGTGCAGGGGCTTCCAGCTATTCACGGCTTGGTCTCGGACCATACAAAAACGTCCCAGGACCGGGCAGCAATGTAGAATCGTCGGATACAAGGAGCGGCGGATGGGAGACTCCCTGGACAAAACCTGCACTACGCAGGATGCAAGAATTGCAAGGTCGCAACTGCGAAGCATGGAGGCGGCATGACGGCTGGCGAGCGAACCAGGCGAGAGATTCTGCTGGGGGAAGATAACCCCGCGGATGTGTATCTGGTGCGAGAGGCTCTCCGGGAGCACGGCGTCGATTGCACGCTGCGGGTCGCGGCGGACGGCGCGGAGATGTTACGGATGATTTCGGCTGAGCAGGCCCTCGCCGAGGCTGGGCGCCTGGGCTTGATCATACTGGACCTGAACCTCCCACGCCATGACGGCAGCGAGATTCTGCAGCGCCTCCGCGCGACCGGGGAGTTAGCCCACGTTCCGGTGGTGGTCTTGACTTCTTCGGACTCGCCGCGCGACCGGTTGGTTGCTACCCAGTTTGGCGCCGCGTGCTTTCTGCGAAAGCCGTCGAATTTGGAACAGTTTCTTAGCTTGGGAGCGGTATTTAAGGATTTGTTGGAACGTCAGGAAACCAGACCGGCTGCGTGATCGCGAGAATCATTTTGCCGGGGAAAAGGAGTCTGCGATGCAAGCTGAATTTCTAACCGATGCACTCGATACAGGCATTCTGTTGAAGACCTTGATCGCCTTTAAGGATGGCGATTTCTCGGTTCGCCTGCCGGTCGACCAGACCGGCGTGGCGGGCAAGATCGCCGACACACTCAACGACATCTTCAAATTGAACGACCGGATGGCGAGCGAATTCGCCCGCATCAGCAGCGCGGTTGGGAAGGAAGGCAAGATCAGCCAACGCGCGAGCCTGGGATCCGCTTTCGGGGGATGGGCGGAGTGCCTGGATTCGGTCAATGGCCTGATTGGGGACCTGGTGCAGCCGTCCACGGAAGTCGCCCGCGTGATTGGCGCAGTAGCCAAAGGCGATCTCTCGCAGACCATGGCCCTGGAAGTTGACGGCCGCTCGCTCAAGGGCGAGTTCCTGCACACCGCCCGCGTGGTGAACACCATGGTGGCGCAGTTGAATTCTTTCGCCTCCGAAGTGACGCGCGTGGCGCGCGAGGTGGGCACGGAGGGCAAGCTCGGAGGTCAAGCCGTGGTGCAGGGCGTGGGCGGAGTTTGGAAGGATCTGACCGACAACGTCAACTCCATGGCCGGCAACCTGACGGCGCAAGTCCGCAACATCGCCGAAGTGACCACCGCGGTGGCCAATGGCGACCTCTCCCGCAAGATCACGGTGGACGTCAAGGGCGAGATCCTGGAGCTGAAAAACACCATGAACACCATGGTGGACCAGTTGAATGCGTTTGCCTCCGAGGTGACGCGCGTGGCGCGCGAGGTGGGTACCGAGGGTGAACTGGGCGGCCAGGCCGAGGTCAAAGGCGTCGGCGGCGTCTGGAAGGATTTGACCGACAGCGTGAACTCCATGGCGGGCAACCTCACGGCCCAGGTCCGTAATATCGCGGAAGTGACCACGGCCGTGGCCAACGGGGACCTGTCGCGCAAGATCACAGTGGATGTGCGGGGCGAGATTCTGGAACTGAAGAATACCATCAACACCATGGTGGACCAGTTGAATGCGTTCGCTTCGGAAGTGACGCGCGTGGCCCGCGAGGTCGGTACGGAAGGCAAGCTGGGCGGCCAGGCGGAAGTGAAGGGTGTGGCCGGCACATGGAAGGATCTCACGGATTCGGTCAACTCCATGGCGGCGAACCTGACCACCCAGGTGCGCAACATCGCGGAAGTCACCACGGCGGTTGCCAAGGGCGATCTGTCGCGCAAGATCACGGTGGACGTACGCGGCGAGATCCTGGAAGTGAAGAACACCGTGAACACCATGGTGGATCAGCTCAGCTCCTTCGCCTCGGAAGTGACGCGCGTGGCGCGCGAGGTAGGCACCGAAGGTAAGTTAGGCGGTCAGGCCGATGTGCGGGGTGTGGCCGGCACTTGGAAGGATCTGACCGACAGCGTGAACTCCATGGCGGGCAACCTGACGGCGCAGGTCCGCAACATCGCCGAAGTGACTACAGCGGTGGCCAAGGGCGACTTGAGCCGCAAGATTACGGTGGATGTGCGCGGCGAGATTCTGGAGCTGAAGAACACCATCAATACCATGGTGGATCAGCTTAACGCCTTCGCCGGCGAAGTGACGCGCGTGGCGCGCGAAGTGGGCACGGAGGGCAAACTGGGCGGCCAGGCCGATGTGAAGGGCGTGGGTGGAACGTGGAAGGATTTGACCGACAGCGTGAATTTCATGGCGGCGAACCTGACCACCCAGGTGCGCAACATTGCGGAAGTCACCACGGCCGTCGCCAGGGGAGACCTTTCCCGTAAGATCACCGTGGATGTGCGCGGCGAGATCCTGGAAGTGAAGGACACCGTAAACACCATGGTGGACCAGTTGAACGCCTTCGCGTCCGAGGTGACGCGCGTGGCGCGCGAGGTGGGTACCGAAGGTGAACTGGGCGGCCAGGCCGAAGTCAAGGGCGTCGGCGGCGTCTGGAAGGACTTGACCGACAGCGTGAACTCCATGGCGGGCAACCTTACCGCCCAGGTCCGCAATATCGCGGAAGTGACCACCGCCGTGGCCAACGGCGACTTATCCCGCAAGATCACCGTGGACGTGCGCGGCGAGATTCTGGAGCTGAAGAACACGATCAACACCATGGTGGATCAGCTCAACGCATTCGCCGGCGAAGTGACCCGCGTGGCGCGCGAAGTCGGCACGGAAGGCAAACTGGGCGGCCAGGCGGAAGTGAAGGGCGTGGCCGGAACGTGGAAGGATCTCACGGATTCGGTCAACTCCATGGCCGGAAATCTAACGGCCCAGGTGCGCAACATTGCGGAAGTCACCACTGCCGTGGCCACCGGCGACTTGTCGCGCAAGATCACGGTGGATGTGCGGGGAGAGATTCTGGAGCTGAAGAACACCATCAACACCATGGTGGATCAGCTCAACGCGTTCGCCGGCGAAGTCACCCGCGTAGCGCGCGAGGTCGGCACGGAAGGCAAGCTCGGCGGTCAGGCCGATGTGAAGGGCGTGGGTGGCACCTGGAAGGATTTGACCGACAGCGTAAACTCGATGGCGGGCAACCTGACAGCCCAGGTGCGCAATATCGCCGAGGTGACGACCGCCGTGGCCAAGGGCGACCTGAGCCGCAAGATCACGGTGGATGTGCGCGGCGAGATTTTGGAGCTGAAGAACACCATCAACACCATGGTGGATCAGCTTAACGCCTTCGCCGGCGAAGTGACCCGCGTGGCGCGTGAGGTGGGCACGGAAGGCAAACTGGGCGGTCAGGCGGACGTGAAGGGCGTGGCGGGCACGTGGAAGGACTTGACGGACTCGGTCAACTCGATGGCCAGCAACCTGACCAACCAGGTGCGCAACATCGCCGAGGTGACCACGGCCGTGGCCAAGGGCGACCTGAGCCGCAAGATCACGGTGGATGTGCGCGGCGAAATTCTGGAACTGAAGAACACCATCAACACCATGGTGGATCAGCTTAACGCCTTTGCCGGTGAGGTGACGCGCGTGGCGCGCGAGGTGGGCACGGAAGGCAAACTCGGCGGCCAGGCCGGCGTGCACGGTGTGGCCGGCACGTGGAAAGACCTGACGGACTCGGTCAACTCGATGGCCAGCAACCTGACCAACCAGGTGCGCAACATCGCCGGCGTCACGACGGCGGTGGCGAAAGGCAACCTAACGACCAAGATCACGGTGGATGCGCGCGGTGAGATTCTGGAGCTGAAGAACACCATCAACACCATGGTGGATCAGCTCAGTTCTTTCGCCTCCGAAGTGACGCGCGTGGCGCGCGAAGTGGGTACCGAGGGCAAACTGGGAGGGCAGGCCGATGTGCGGGGTGTCGCTGGAACCTGGAAGGATTTGACGGACAGCGTCAACTCCATGGCAACGAACCTGACGACCCAGGTCCGCAACATCGCGGAAGTGACGACGGCTGTCGCGAAAGGGGACCTCTCGCGCAAAATCACCGTGGATGTGCGTGGCGAGATCCTGGAAGTGAAGAACACCGTGAACACCATGGTGGACCAGCTTAGTTCCTTTGCGGCGGAAGTGACCCGCGTCGCGCGGGAAGTGGGCACCGAGGGCAAACTGGGCGGCCAGGCGGTGGTGCGCGGTGTGGCCGGTACCTGGAAAGATCTGACGGATAGCGTGAATTCCATGGCGGGCAACCTGACCGCTCAGGTCCGCAACATTGCGCAGGTTACCACCGCGGTGGCCAACGGAGATCTCAGCCGCAAGATCACGGTGGATGTGCAGGGCGAGATTTTCGAGCTGAAGAGCACCATTAACACCATGGTGGATCAGCTCAACAGCTTCGCTTCGGAGGTCACCCGCGTGGCGCGCGAGGTGGGCACCGAAGGAAAACTCGGAGGACAGGCCGAGGTGCGTGGGGTCGCGGGCACTTGGAAAGATTTAACCGATAATGTGAACTCCATGGCCGCCAACCTCACCACCCAGGTCCGTGCCATCGCCAAGGTGGTCACCGACGTGGCCAACGGGAACCTGAAACGCAAGTTGGTGCTGGAGACCAAGGGTGAGATTGCGTCGCTGGCGGACACCATCAACGAGATGATCGATACGCTGGCCGTCTTCGCCGACCAGGTGAGCAACGTCGCTCGCGAAGTCGGCATCGAGGGGAAGCTGGGCGGCCAGGCGCTGGTGCCTGGCGCGGCCGGGCTCTGGCGCGACCTTACGGATAACGTCAACCAGCTTGCCGCGAATCTGACTACTCAAGTGCGCGCCATCGCGGATGTGGCCACGGCGGTCACCAAGGGCGATCTGACACGATCGATCGCGGTGGAAGCTCTGGGCGAAGTTGCCGCCCTAAAGGACAACATCAATGAGATGATCGTGAACCTGGCCGAGACTACGCGCAAGAATACGGATCAGGACTTTCTCAAGACGAATATCGCGAAATTTACCGGTATGATGCAGGGACAGCGCGATCTGGTAACCGTCTCGCGGTTACTCTTGTCGGAGCTGACTCCTCTGGTGGGCGCGCAGCAGGGCACCTTCTACATCACAGACGAGGAGGAGGAGTCGTTGAAGCTCCTGGCCGCCTACGCATCGAATGACAACGGCGACGTACCCAAGCAGTTCCGGATGGGGCAGGGGCTGGCCGGCCAGTGCGCCTTGGAGAAGCGCCGTATCTTAGTTACCGATATTCCAAAAGACTACATCAAAATCAGCTCCAGCCTGGGCGAAGCCACACCACTTAGCATTGTGGTGCTGCCGGTTCTGTTTGAAGGCGATACCCGGGCGGTCATCGAACTCGCTTCCTTCCGCCATTTCACCGATGTGAACCTGGCCTTCCTGGATCAGCTCACGCAGTCGATCGGAATCGTGCTCAATACCATCGCGGCCACTATGCGGACCGAGCAACTCCTGAACAAGAGCCAGGCGCTGGCGGAACAGCTGCAGAAGACCAATGCCGAACTGGAGGACAAGGCGCGCCTTCTGGCCGACCAAAAGAACGAGGTGGAAATCAAGAATCGCGAAGTGGAACAGGCCAAGGCGGCGCTGGAAGAGAAGGCCGAACAGTTGTCGCTGACTTCCAAATACAAGAGCGAGTTCCTGGCCAACATGAGCCACGAGTTGCGCACGCCCCTCAACAACCTTCTGATTTTGGCGCAAATGTTGGCGGAAAATACCGACAGCACGTTGACCTCGAAACAGGTTAAGTATGCCGAAACCATCCACTCGTCCGGCACGGATTTGTTGGCCCTGATCAACGATATTCTGGACCTGAGCAAGATCGAATCCGGAAAAATGGACATCGAAGTGAGCAGCGTGCGGTACATCGAAGTGCGCGACTTCTGTTTGCGGACGTTCCGCCATGTCGCCGACGGAAAGGGGCTGGACTTTTCCATTGAACTGGGAGAGAGCCTGCCGGCGGAAACGATCATTACCGACGCCAAGCGGCTGCAGCAAGTACTCAAGAACCTTTTATCGAACGCGCTTAAGTTCACAGAACACGGGACCGTGCGTTTGAGCGTGGAACGGGCAGGCTCCGGCTGGAGCGCGACCCACCCCGTGCTGAACCGGGTGAAGTCCGTTATCGCATTTTCCGTTACGGACACGGGCATCGGCATTCCGCAGGAGAAGCAGCGAATCATATTCGAGGCCTTCCAGCAGGCGGATGGCACCACCAGCCGGAAGTATGGCGGCACCGGCCTGGGCCTCTCCATCAGCCGCGAACTCACCAGGCTGCTGGGGGGTGAGATCCGGCTGCAAAGCACGCCAGGCGTGGGCAGCACGTTCACTCTCTACCTTCCGCAAACCTATGTGGCCCAAGTATCCCCGGCTAAGGTTGAGAAACAGACCATGCAGGTGGAAAACCGCCCGGTACCGTCTTCCGCGGATGGCGCGACGGGAGCCGATACGGAAACGCTGGACCTTATTCTGGCGACGCCGTCTTCGGCGCCAATCGCCGTGGTGCATGACATTGAGATCGATGACGACCGAAACCTCATTCGCCCGGGAGATCCGGTGCTGTTGATCGTGGAGGACGATGTCACCTTTGCCCGGATTCTGGTGGACCTGGCGCACGAGCGGAACATCAAAGCTCTGGTCGCTATCCGGGGAGGCACCGCTCTGACACTCGCCCGCGAGTTCGTTCCGGGCGCCATAACGTTGGACATCGCGTTACCCGACGTGGCCGGCTGGACGATTCTCGACCGGCTGAAGCACGATCCCACTACGCGGCACATACCGGTGCACGTCATCAGCGGCGATGAAAACCGCCGGCGCGGGCTGGCCCTCGGGGCCATGACCTATCTTGAGAAATCGGTTACTAAAGACAATCTGAACATCGCGTTCGATACCATTCACCATTCCCTGGTGCGGCGCACCAAGAAGTTGCTGATTGTCGCTCCGGAGGAGCCGCGCCGGACCAACTGGCGGGAGGCCCTGGGCGGAATCGGTGTCGAGGTCATTGCCGTGGGCTCTGGCGGAGAAGCATTGGCTGTGGTGCGGCAGCAATATCTGGATGCTATCGCGCTGGACCTTCGGGTGGCCGATATTCCGGCCGCGCAATTGGTGGAAGAGATGCAGGCCGAAACCAGCCCCATGCCGCCGGTGGTGGTGTGCGGTCCGCGGAGGCCCAACGCGGTGGCCGAGTCGGCCATCAGGTCTCTCGCCCGGCAGAGTGTAGTCCGGTATGCCGAATCGGTGGAACGTCTGCTGGAGGAGACCGTGCTGCTACTGCACCGGCCTGAAGCCGATCTGTCCGAATCGCAACGCGAGATTCTAAAAGCGTTGCGCCAGAGCGCCTCAGTGCTCGCCGGCAAGAAGGTTCTGGTAGTGGACGACGATGTGCGCAATATCTTTGCGCTCTCCACGGTCCTCGAACAGCATGGCCTGCAGGTCGTACACGCCGAGAACGGCCGCGCAGGCATCGAGATGCTGCTCAAGACGCCCGGCATCGACGGCGTGCTGATGGATATCATGATGCCCGAGATGGACGGCTATGAAACGATGAAGGCGATCCGCCAGATCGCCGAATTCCGTGCGATCCCCATCGTGGCGGTAACCGCCAAGGCCATGAAAGGCGATCGCGCCAAGTGCATCGACGCGGGCGCGTCGGACTACATTACCAAGCCCGTCGATCTGGAACAATTGTTCTCCGTGCTGCGCGTGTGGCTGGTGCGAGGGCATGACTCGTCGCTGGCAGCCCTGTCGGTCGCTGGATGAAGGATATGGCATCCAACGCAGTTCAAGTCGCGCGGGAACCCGCCGCGGAACGGAGGGTGAAGATCCTTCTGGTGGACGATACGCCGGAGAATTTGGTCTCGCTGGAGGCCACGCTCAGCGGTTTGGGTCAGGAATTAGTGCTGGCGAATTCCGGAAGGGAGGCGCTCCGCCACGTTTTGAACGACGATTTCGCAGCGATTTTATTGGACGTAAGAATGCCCGAGATGGACGGGTTCGAGACCGCCGAGATGATCCGCAGCCGCCCGCGATCGCGCGAGATCCCAATTCTATTTCTCACCGGGTACAGAAACGAAGAGCACCTGTTTCGCGGTTACGATCTCGGCGCGGTCGATTTTCTTTTCAAGCCCATCGTGCCCGAAGTTCTGCGTTCCAAAGTGGCTGTGTTCGTGGAACTCAGCCGCTCCAACGCCAAATTGAAGGAACAGGCGCGCGTGCTGCAAAAGGCGGAGCAGCGATTCCGGTCATTACTGGAAGCGGCGCCCGACGCGATGGTGATGTGCCGGGTGGATGGCGAAGTGGTGATGGTCAACTCGCGGACCGAACTCCTTTTCAACTGCGGCAGGGACAAGCTGATGTCCAAGAACTTCAGAACCCTGGTGCCAGGCTGGGGATTCCGTGTGCCGGAGGCCTGGGACGACGACTCCGGTCCGGCAGCGGTCGATCCCGCGCAGCAAAGAGTGGAACTGCACGCCTTCCCGGAAGGCCGCGCGCCGTTTCCGGTCGAGATCACCTTCAGCCCACTACACACCGAGGACGGGTTGGTTGTTACCAGCGCCATACGAGACATTAGCGAGCGTAAGAAAATCGAGGAGCAGATTCGCCAACTCAATGCGAGTCTGGAAGAGCGCGTTCTGGAGCGAACGGATGCATTGATGCGGTCCAACGAGGAACTGCAGCAGTTCGCGTATGTTGCCAGCCACGACTTGCAGGAGCCGTTGCGCACGGTATCGGTCTACGCCCAGCTTTTGGCGGCGCGCTACAAGGGGCAGCTCCAGGGAGACGCGGATCAGTTCATCAGCTTCATCGTGGAGAGCGCGGAGCGCATGGAGAGACTGATCCACGACTTGTTGGACTTTTCGCGCGTGGAAGCCCGCGGCGCCGACTTCTTCACCAAAGTGGATTGCGATATGGTCTTGGATGACGCCATCCGCAACCTGGGATCGTTGATCGAAGAGAGCGGTGCGACGGTCGTCCGGGAGCGCCTGCCGCAGGTCACCGGAGATGCGATCCAGTTGACGCGCCTGTTCCAGAATTTGCTGGTCAACGCGATCAAGTACCGAAGCGAGGAAGCCCCACGCATCCAGGTGGCCGCGCAGGGCGGGGACCGCGAGTGGCGTTTTTCGGTACGGGACAACGGAATCGGCATCGAGCCGCAATATGCCGAGAAGGTTTTCGGCGTTTTCAAGTGTCTTCAGCCCCGGGATAGAAATGCCGGAAGCGGCATGGGCCTGGCGATTTGCCGGAAGATCGTGAGCCGCCACGAAGGCCGCATATGGGTTGAGTCCGAGCTTGGCAAGGGCGCGACATTTTGCTTCACTTTACCGAAGAACGATTGACGACCTCGAAGCAATGTTGAGGCGGGCTTCGCTCGCCTGCGCCGGCAGGAGTGCCGGCGCGGCAGGCAAAAGTGCCTGCGCCACGTAAGCACCTACAAGTGTCCGACAGGCTCCTGCATGTTCTGGTTGGACGTTTTGGTGGCCTCGCGGTCGAGAGACCGGCTGACGAGTTCCTTGGACCCGAGACCCACAGCCAGAGCCAATGCCAGCACGATTCCGCCAAACAGAATGCCGAATGCCAAACGGATAATGCCGCCTCCAATGCTCAGATGCTCCAGGGCCATGGCCACAGCGAGAACGGTCACCAGCCATTTCACGCCTGCACTCAAAAGGCGCGCGTATTGCAAATTCATGTTGACGGCCCCGATCAGGACGCTGCGCGCGAGGAATCGGGCCACAATACTTCCGGCGGCTACCACCACTATGGCCGTGAGCACGTTCGGCAGATATCCTAAGAGGCGGATTACAAACTGTGAAGTCAGCGCCACATCAAACGCGGAAATACCGATGAGAAACCCAATCAGCATGACCGTCCAGGCGACCGCCCGGCTGGCCAGGAGCGTAGGTCTCTTATCGGGCGACCACTCCGCCACCACCGGGAAACCCCACTGCACAACCCTTCGGTCGAAGCCGAAACCCGTGAGCGACCGTTGCAGAATGGCGGCCAGAATCCACGCCACCAGGCCCGAAACCAGCAGTGCCGCGATCAGCGCGATGACGCCCGGCAAGAGGCTGGCCATCTGACTTAACATTCTGTTCATCGATTCACTGAGTGCTTGTCCAACTTGATTCCACATGGTATTTCTCCTCTTGCCCAATTGGCGGGCTGTTACGGGTTGAAGCGGTCGGGCCACCTCCACCGGGAAACCAGATACGGCTTGCCGGCCTCATAGGCCCTGGCCAGGCGCTCGAGGCGCGCCTCGATCTGCGCCGGTCCGGCCGTATCCATTTCGAGCACGTAAGAAGCGATCCATCCCAAGTAGAGCGGCGTAATCGATCGCAGCAGATGATCGCGGCTGATGGTTCGCAGGCGGTGTCCGAGCGCGAAATCGTAGACGACTCGGACCCACAAATCGTCGGGCATCCGGAACTGGTCCGGGGGCAGCCGCGCCAACTTTCTCAATTCCAAAAATGTCGTGGGAGGCAAGATCAGTCCCCAGACATCCTGGAGATTCTGAGCTCCCAGCCGGAACGATTCGACCATGCGGTTCACATCCACCGTTCCGGTGTCCTCGGAAAGAGGTTCCGGAGACCCGAATCCCGGCAAAGCGTTGGATAGCCGAATGCCCTGCCATAAGGGCGCTTGGCGTTCCATTTCGAGGAAGACCGGTCCCAGCACGCCGGCCAGCAGAGAACTGAGATTCAGCCAATCGGTGGGAGGCTGGGCGCGTACGCCCAAATGCGATTCGCAAACCCGAAAATTGCCACCCGCGGCAGTGGGAACTATGGATGCCAAAGGATCGCGTTCGTTCCCGTGTGAGCCGCCGGGATCCCGCCCCAGGGCTTGCTGCAGAAACTTTCCCGAGAGCCCGAAATCGGGGCCTAGCGGATTCTGAAGCTGCAAGCCGTAGAGCGCCCGGTGGAGCGGAGAGAGGACGCTCCTGTTGAGCAGGCCTTCGGTCCTGTGGCGGGTATATTGCGGCGCCACCAGGTCGAACCCCAGATCCAGCACGGGTTGGACCAGGCGGTAAACCCACCGGGGTGTCACGGCCTGCAGGTGTGAAGCGATTACGCCGCAAGCGCGCGCGCCGAGTTTCCCACCCACTACGAGGACACTCCGATAGGCGTGCGCCATGCCGGATTGCGGTGTCTCCTCCGGGCCGGCCGCGGCCAGATTAAACCAGAGGACAGTCGAAGACTTGCTGCCGCCGTCTCCCTCGGGAACCGTCGCAGCCGGGCTGGGCGTGCCGTTGTTCGAGAGCACCACCGCCCGCACGGCTTTATTCGATTGGGCGGATAATTCTCCCAACGCTGCGCGCACCATCGCGACGGCGGCGCCGGCCTCGCCATTATGATCCGGGCCGAGAATACCGACCACCAGATCCGCGCCGCCCGCTTGTTGGATTCGTTCTAGGTCCTGCTGCGGGACGGCATCCATCGCCACTCAGGCCCTCCGGCTTCCAGGGGAAGCGACAAGATACCGATCAACGGAATGCGCACCCAATCGGGGCGGTTATTCAGCTCGTAAGAGAGTTCGTTCAGAGCTTTATCCAACAAATGAATCGCGAGGAGTCTTCGAAAGTCACTATCGGCCGTCGGAAGAAACGGAGCTCCCTGTGCCGCGCCGCGATAAGCGCGTAGGAACTCCGCGCCCGTGGATCGTTCCCACAACCGCGCCCAGGGTTCAAGGCTGTCCCAATCCTCCGGCCGGCGCGCGGTATGGCCAATGAGGCCGGCATACGCGGCGTAACCCAGAGATCGGAGCATTCCAGCCACATCTCTCAGCGGAGAGAGCTTCGCGCGACGGCGCGCGATAGGGATCCCAGGCTCCGCTTCGAGATCTACGATCACATAGTCCGTTTTGACCTGAAGCACCTTACCCAGGCGATAATCGCCGTGAATCCGGATGCGTTGACCGAAGGTCCGGTCTCCCGCCGTGTTTCCCAAAGGCAGGCGGAAGCTTTGCAGAATCTGTCTACGCAGGCCGAGCACCAATCCGGCAGGCTCGATCAGTTCGTCGGGCAGGCCGGCAATGCTGTCCTTCAACAGATCCAGGACACTGGTCGCCTCGTGGCGAAGACCCGTCAACAGGCTCTGCACATCGCTGGCGGATAAGGTTTCGGGCGTGAATGCCGGGTCGCCGGCGGGGGACGCGAGCGAGAGATGCAACTCGGCCGTGGAGCGGCCGAGCCGGGCTGCGGATTCGAGCGCAATGCCGACGTGGTCGTGCGCTAACTGCGACGGTTCTTGTTCCGCGAGGTCGATCACATCGGCGAGCACCGCGCTCCCGCCTTCCGGAAACGCCACAGTGGCGCAGTTCTCGTAGTAGCGTGCCAGTTCTTCCAGAGTCAGCGTCCAGCCATCCCCCTGGGCCGGCACGAAGCCTTCGAGCATGGCCAGCGCCGCTCGCTCTCCATCCGCGGACTTATATTCAATGGCGCCGGCGAATGGCGGCGTGCCCTGGAAACGGATCTTCTCCGTCAGGTATCTTTGCACTTCGCAATCCGGATTCGGACCGGGTTCGAGGAGTCGAAACAGCTTGAGGGCCAGCCGATCTCCGAAGAACAGCGATGTATTACGATGTTCTGTCGAGCCGCGCCGGACAGCCAAGGAATTTTCGGGCGAGCCGCGAACAGCCTCAAACTCCAAGCCCGGCTCGCCCCGCACTGATCCATTGCGCGCCGGCGCCTGTTGGCCGTTCCGGATCAGGGCAAGCAAGGCCACGCCAGTGCGCTCATCGAAGGCGGCGTCATACAAGAACCCAGGTCCGTCGTGCGAGATGGCGGGAGAGAGTATGCCGGCGGCTGGAACCATTTCCTGTACGCGATCCGCCTCTTTACCGAAGGCCAGCCCTAACGGGAGAAAGTAAGTCTGCGGCTCTCCTGTTTCGTACTGAACTTCGACGAAGACCAGCGCGGCGTTGGAATCCGGGAGAGCCACCCAGTCTGCGATCCTGACAATGCGGATGAGCCGCGCCTTGCCGCCAAACCATTCCTGCTTCCGCAAATAGTCCGGGAGCATGGCCTCGAGTTGGTATCGGCCGGCATGTTCCAGCAAGCTTCCCCAGCCTTCGGCGGCCACCGGCGCTGCGAACTGGCTGACCGTGGTTCCGGAATCCTTGGGCTGGCGATGCAATTCCAGCCACAAGAAACCGTACGGCGACAGCGTGAGGCGATACGGCTGCTTACCGATCGGCGGGAAGTCCACGTAGCCCAGCATCTCCACCGGTGTGGCGTCTTCCAACCCCGGCAATTCCAGGTCTACGGGCTGCGCAAATCGCGACAGATTGGCGACGCACAGCACTTGCTGATCCTCATAGCGCCGGAGATATGCCAACACTTTGCGATTGGATGGACTCAGGAATTCCAGCGTGCCGCGGCCGAACACGCGAAACAGTTTGCGCAGTGCGATCATGTTGCGCACCCAACTCAGCAGCGAGGAGGGATCGCCCTGTTGCGCCTCCACGTTGACCGCCTCATAACCCCAGATCGGGTCCATAATCACCGGGCTGAAAAGCTTGGCGGGCGTGGCCCGCGAGAAGCCGGCGTTCCGGTCCCCGTTCCATTGCATGGGCGTACGCACACCGTTCCGGTCACCGAGGTAAATGTTGTCGCCCATCCCGATCTCGTCGCCATAATAGAGGACCGGCGTCCCCGGAAATGAGAAGAGCAGGCTGTTCAGAAGTTCGATGCGTCGCCGGTTATTATCCAGCAACGGAGCCAGCCGCCGCCGGATTCCCAGATTGATGCGCATGCGCGCATCGGCGCTGTAGGCCAGCACCATGTAGTCGCGCTCGTCGCTGGTTACCATCTCCAGCGTCAACTCGTCGTGATTTCGAAGAAATAGCGCCCATTGGCAGGTCTCTGGAATCTCGGGGGTTTGCGCCATGATGTCGACGATCGGCAGACGGTCCTCCTGACGCAGCGCCATGTAGATGCGCGGCATCAGGGGAAAGTGAAACGCCATGTGGCATTCATCTCCATCCCCGAAATAGGGACGCACGTCGGTAGGCCACTGGTTGGCTTCTGCCAGCATGATGCGGTTCTCAAAGTTGGCGTCGATCTCCTGCCGCAGCTTCCGGATCAGCTGGTGGGTCTCGGGAAGATTCTCGCAATGGGTTCCCTCGCGCTCCACCAGGTACGGGATGGCGTCGACGCGCAGCGCGTCTACTCCCATATCCAGCCAGAAATGCACCACGTTGAGCATCTCCTCGACGACTTTCGGATGATCGTAGTTCAGGTCCGGCTGGTGGGAAAAAAACCGGTGCCAGAAATACGCTTGAGCCACGGGATCCCACGTCCAGTTCGATTTTTCGGTATCCGTGAAGATGATGCGGGCCTCGTTGTATTTCTGATCGGTGTCGCTCCAGACGTAGTAGTCGCGTTCCGGCGATCCCTTGGGAGCCCGGCGGGCGCGCTGAAACCAGGGATGCTGATCGGAGGTATGATTCATCACCAGCTCGATCATGACCTGCAGCTCGCGCTCGTGCGCGGCGGCCAGGAAAGCGCGAAAGTCCTCCATGGTTCCGTACATCGAATGCACGTTCAGATAGTCGGAAATGTCGTAGCCATCGTCTTTCAGGGGGGATGGGAAAAAAGGCAGCAGCCACAGGCATGTGACACCCAGATCCTGAAGATAGTCAAGCTTCTGGATCAGCCCGGGGAAATCGCCGATGCCGTCATTATTGCTGTCGAAGAAGGCCCGCACCTGCAACTCGTAGATGAGCGCATCTTTGTACCAGAGCGGATCTGTGGTGCTTCCGGGCTTTCTCATCGGCGCGAGTGATTCGCCCGAGGGACAGCAAATGAAAGACCAAACGCTTACTGCGCCAGTGCGGGAGCCACCGGCGCGCACGCACTTGTGCCCACCGACTCCGCGCCGGGGACGTCCCCATCCAGCCGTAGCAGCGCGTCTGTGATTCGATTAACGGCCAATTCCTCTTCGTGCCGGGTTGCCGTTGACCGCGGCAAAGACGATAGCTCCAGGTGGACTAGTTCGTGAACGATGGTCAACTGCATGTCGGCTTGCGCCGCGCGGCACGAAAGCTGATAATCGGACGGGGCCAGCACGCGAATGACGGCGGTCTTCTTGACCGCGTCCCAGTGGACGTTGCCCAGCGTCTTGGGCTTCAGATCGCGGGCCCGGGTGATGGCAATCGAGAGCTTCCAATCCGCCAGGTTGAGACGTTGCTGCCAAATCCCGAGCCGGGCGTTAATGAACCCCTCGGTCTGCGCGGCGCAGCCAGGCGCATCGGATTTTAGAGAAGGCGGCTCGGCCCGGAGGCCGCGGTCCAACTTGAGAAAGAGAACCAGCAGAACGAAAGGAGTAAAGAACCCAGACAAGAACCGGCCGTGCATTACTTTTATAATACCCGATTCCACTCCGAAGTTGTGCTCTAACGTACCGCGGCTACGCCGGTATTTTTTTCCGGCCTACCCCGTAGTTTTTTCGCCTGCATCGCGGCGCCGAACGCGCCTCCACGTGCCAACCTGTTTAGTCCCCGCTACCGGAGCTAAAGGTGCTCCGACTCCGAACAGCCGCTTCAATATTTTCTTAACCAGGGAGAAGAATATGCGACGAATCCTCACAATAGGCGCGGCCTTGCTCTTCGTGTCTGCCATGGCGTTGGCGGAAACCTACACCGGGATATTGGTCGATGCCCGCTGCGCCCAGATGCAGAAGGACACCACCTGCAGTCCCACCGCCACCACCGAGGTGTTTGCCATTCAAGTTTCCGGGAAGATGCTGAAGCTGGATGCCGATGGAAACAAGAAGGCTGCCGAGGCCTTAAGGGAGAACGACAATAGCGCCGATCGGGCGAAAGACCCGATTGCGGGAGCCCCGGTGATGGCTACTATTGAGGGCACTCTGAAAGGCGACGAAATCAAGGTTGAATCCATTCAGGTCCATTGATCTACTTTGAGTGAAGGGCCTATGCGCGCGTCTCTTGCGGCACAGGCGCGCCATTTTGTTGCGGAGCGCGCGCGATTGAGTAATAGGCTTGCGTCGGTACGGCCAGCGCCGTACCCGCCGCCTCCACTGCGTCCAGAATCCACAAGAACAGTTCCTGCTGAATCCGCATAAACTCGTCGCCATCGCGGGTCAAAACATAGGCGAAGATTTCGACATCGAGGGAGTACGTCCCCACTCCCACAAACCTCACTGGGAGAGATCCCGTCTCCACCTTGGGGTTACGATTGAGACCCTGCGTGATGGCTTCGAGCAGTGACTGCACCTGAGCCGAAGTAGTGTCTCGTCGCAGGTTCAGCATGAGGTGGAACCACATCTTGTCGCGCTTCGAGAAATTCTCGAGCGTCATGGAAGAAAACAGCCCATTGGGCACCGTCAGCAGCGTGCGATTGAGGGTGCGAATGCGGGTGGAACGCAAGCCGATGTCTTCCACTGTGCCCACCTGGTCGCCGAAACGGCAGAAGTCGCCGATTGTTACTGGCCTGTCGGTGATCACTGCCACGCCCCCGAACAGGTTCTCCACGGTTTTCTGCGCGGCCAGAGCCAGCGCCACGCCGCCCACACCCAGGCCCGCCAGTATGGTGCCGGTGTTGTATCCCCAGTTACTCAGAAGGGCAGTCGCCATCAGCGTTACGATGGTGATCTTTAGCACGCGGGAGGCGAGTGGCAGAACCGAGTAACTAAAGCTCTGGTGTCTCACCCCCAGAGCCGCGCGCAGGCGGGCGATCAGAAGGTCCACCACAGACATGGCCAGCCAGCCGAGCGCGCAGAAAAACAGCAGTCCGGCGCCGCGCTCCAGGTAGAGCCGTACCGTGGGCGAAGGGTCGATCCACTCCAATCCCGCGCGAAATCCCGCGACGGCGAACAGGACGCCGAGGGGCCCCGCCACTATTTCCAGCAGGCCCGTATTGGCGCGCGGCGCGATGCGCTTCAGGGCCGGCTCCATCCATAAGAGCACCAGCCGCGAAGCCAGCCTGGAGAGCGCCGCAAGCACTGCTATCGATAAAAGCAGGGCCACCCAACGCCACAACGCGGTATCCATTACCTTCCACTTCACCAACGGATCGGGCAAATATTTCTCGATCGGGGAATCGGTGGTGAACCGGGCGAGCTTTGGTATCAGATCGAGGCTGGCTGAGGAAAACAGCCAGACCTTAGTCCCGGAGCGAAGGGTCACGTGTTCCAGTTGTAGTTCGAGTGTCTTGCCACCCACGGAGAACTGATCGACGCGCTCGCGATCCGCTCCAGGCGGCGTTCCCTCGGGATTCCTGCTGAGGGCAGCCACGTCGAATTGCACGTCGCGGTCCAGAATCTGCTGCAACTCCTGGGCAAGCTCCGTACCGTCCTTGAGCCGTTCATTGGCAGGGAGCTTGCGCAGATCGATATACCTCCAAGCCCGCTGATAGTCCCGCGCCTGACAGGCGGCCAGGAAAGCGGTGACAGTGCCCTGCGGTGAATCGCGATTCAGCGGATCCTGGCCGGCTGCGTGCGCGCCACACACTCCAAGGAAGAGACAGACCATCACGGTGCGGGGACGGCTCACGCCGCACCTCTTCCCACGGGGCTCCCGGCCAATACCACGGCCACGTCACCCAGCATAGAGTACATTTCTCCTCCAAACGTTGCAATGCGGACCGATGGCGGAAGACGGAAAGGTCCGTAACGCAGCGTGGGAGCACGGTTGATACCAATCGGCAACGACTGCCCGGCCTGCAGATTTGTCCGATGTAGCACGGAGTCGAACGGACAGGTAGTTGCTTCTCTTTTTCGTTAAGGAGGCAATCGGTCATGATCGCTAAACTGTTTGCAACGGTCGCGTTTGGTGTGTTCTGTACACTCGTGATGAGTGCCCAGTACCCGCCGGAACACGATGCGACCGCCCCCATCTATCGTGTAACTGTGGTTGGTCGTACGGTCAGCGCGGTCGATTACCAGTACCGCAGCGGACCCACTACCATCGATTTCCGGGGCACTGTTCTGCTGCCCATGTCGAAAGGGGGCGCGACCGTGGAGTCCAAGGAGGGCCGCACGGAAATCGATGCCCACTTCGACCACCTCCTGGCTCCCACACGTTTTGGCCGTGAGTATCTGACATACGTGCTGTGGGCGGTCACACCCAACGGGCATGCCAGGAACCTGGGCGAAATCCTGGCGGGCAGCTCCGATAAGGCCAGGCTGCGCGTCACCACCGAGTTACAGGCGTTCGGACTGATCGTTACGGCCGAGCCCTATTCGACCGTCAGCCAGCCGAGCGACGTCGTCGTCCTGGAAAACCAGCTTCGCCCCGATACCATCGGGTCCAGCGAGCCCATCCAGGTGAGGTATGAGCTACTGCCGCGCGGCCACTACACCTACAACGTGCCGGACAGCCTGGTGGCGGCCGAAGCAAATACGCCCAGAGTGTCGTTAGATGAATACCAGTCACTGGTGGAACTTTATGAGGCGCAGAATGCGGTCCAGATAGCCCAGTCCGCGGAGGCTGACCGCTACGCGCCGGATACCTTGGCCCAGGCCCAAAGCCTGCTACACCAGGCGCAAGACGCGCAATACCGGAAAGCCGGCGCGACCAGCGTCGTCACGCTCGCGCGCCAAGCCGCGCAAACCGCGGAAGACGCCCGCATGTTTACCATCCATCGTAAACAGGACAGCGAATTGACCAAGGCCAGGGAGCAGGCTGCCAGGGCCGATGCGCTACGCGCGCAGGCGGAGGCAACCGCGCAAGCAGCTCAAAGCCAGGCGGCCGCTGATCGGGCTTTATTCGAACGGGAACGCGCGGGAAAACAACAGGCCGAGGCGCAAGCTGCCGCTGCCGCCGCTGCTGCCGCGGCCGCCCAGCAAGCGCCCCAGATGTCCGCTCAGCCTCGACCGGATCCTGATCGTAACGAGCCGCGGAAGTTGGAATTGCGGGTGCAGTTGCTCCAACAGTTCAACGCGGTGTTATCCGCGCGTGACACGCCGCGTGGTCTAACGCTCACCCTGCCGGATTCCGATTTCCAAGAGACGCGCGTGAGCCCAGCCGCCTACGAGCGCCTGGCTCGCGTCGCAACCGTGCTGAGAGCACATTCCGATCTGACAGTTGAAGTAGATGGCCACGAAAGGTTCTCGTCCGAGCGCGCCGAAGCTGTGCGCGAGGTTTTGCTAAGCCACGGCTTGCCCGCCGGCGAAGTGCTTGCCCGCGGATTGGGCAGCACCCGGCCTCTTGCTTCCAATGCCAGCGCCGCCGGCCGCGAGCAAAACCGCCGCGTTGAGATTGTGGTTTCCGGCAACGCGATTGGCGACCTGCCTTACTGGGCCAAGCGCTATACATTAGTGCCACCGCAGAGGTGGTAGCTCATTGCGGGGCAGCCTACGGCAACTGCGTGGTCTCGTGCTCGTCGGGCACGAGCACCCCGTCCGATCGGGACAGCGCATCGCCGATGCTGGTTCTGCGGGTGCGCAGCATCGGTTTATCGCTCACCTGGAAATCCGCCGCTGACTCTCGGGCCAAACCGATATCCTCGGCGCCGGTCTGCCGCAGCAGATCCTGGGCGCGAGTCACCCAGTCACCGTTGTCGCAATGCACGGACATCAACACGCCGCCTCGCTTGACCCGCCCCGCGAAGCGTTTCGCCTCGTACTCGGGCACGCCCATGCCCGCCAAGCCGCCGATGATGCCGCCGACGGCTCCCACTGCTCCAGCCCCCGCCAGCGCGGCCACAATCGGCCCCGCCACAACCAGGGGGCCGAGGTCCGGAATCGCCAGTACACCTACGCTGGTGAGCCAGCCTAGTACGCCCCCCACGATGCCGCCGATGGCGCCACCGGTGACCGCTCCTTCGGGCACCTTTGTGTTCTTTTGGTGGGCAAAGTCTTTGGTGCCCTGGTTTTCCTGAAACAGTACGGAGAAATCCGCACAACGGAACCCGGCGGCGCGCAGGGTATCCATTGCTTCCTCGACAGCGCGCCGGTCCCGGTAAACGCCGAGTACAGAGCTGTTCTTACTTGCCATGATCGTTTCTCCCTTCACCGAACAATCGTTAACCTACCTCTCCGCGGGGATGGTGAGCACGCGCCGGCCCTCTGTACCGCTCATCACTTCGGCCGGCCTCTTCTGGCAGGCCATGTGCACGTATTCAAAGCCGCCGCGCTCGAATAATCGAACGTGGACATTCAAATCTAGTGGAGAACATTTATGAACTGGGACCAAATACAAGGAAAGTGGAAACAAGCTAAGGGTTCACTCAAGCAACAATGGGGCAAGTTGACCGACGACGATCTCGACGTGATCGCCGGCAGCCGGGACAAGTTTATCGGCAAAGTGCAAGAGCGTTATGGGATCGCACGGGCCGAAGCACAGAAAAGAACCGATGAGTGGGTGAAGTCGTTGCGGGACGAGGATTTCGGCGCGATGCAACAACACATGGGAGAGAAGACACTTACCGGCAAGCCGTAACCTACAGATTGATCAGAGGGCGCGCCGAAAAGAGGCACGCCCGGTCCCTTGTTGCGGACCGGGCGTGTTCCTTACTCGCCGCTCACTTACTTGTCACTTACCGCCAGTGGCGACAGTGACCGTACCATCCGTGTCCCCAGTAACCGTAAACATACGGTCCGTAGGCAGGATAGCCGTAGTTCTACTCGCAATCCACATCTCGGCGCGTTTCGCGGGCGGTCGAGTTCGGCAATATTTACCTGCTGCCGCTCACTCCTTAGATGCCAACACAAGGCTAAATGCGTGCGGATTGTACCAGAAAAGATTCTGGCTATATTCAATATGTTCGAAACGTCACCGCCGCCGCGATATTACTAGTTCTTGAAGGCGCCTCCGCAGACGGCAGGACGAGTTGGGCATGGTGCCGAAATCAGTACAGTGGCGCGATTTCCGGACCGCACATCTCGGTCTATAGTCTCTAGTTCGCGGGGTAGGGTTTCGCCCGGTGCAGCTCCCGCCGAATATCAGGCCAGAATTCCTTGATCAGATTATTCAAAGTGTCAAACCCAACCTCGGATGCCCAGACGCTCGCCGCGGTCGACAGATCTCGATCGGCTTTCGGGTGATAGGAATAAGTCGAGATGACGGCTGCGGTAGAGCTGCCGAGAAACTCGGAATAGTTGACTTGCGATTGCCCGGAATCGGTGCGTGTCACGAAGATACGTGCCACTGCATAGAGAATTCGGCGTTTGACTCCGCCTTGGCCCGACTGGAAGTAACGCGGGTCTTGATGCAGGATAGACGGGAAGATCGCTTGCGTTGTGAAGTTCTCGATCGTGCCATCGGCGAAATTCTGTGCAAACCGTTTCGCGTATCCCTCCGCGCCTTGTCCATAACCAGGTTCGCTGTTATTCGCCTGGCTGATACCGGCTTGCAGGCCGTGCCAGATGAAGGTGACGGGGTCAAACGAGGCCCGCGCGGTGACTTTGAACTTCTCGCCGACACTCAGCGGAGGCGCGTGGTCCGCATTCTCCAGCGTGAGAAAAAATTGGGCAAGGCATAGAAGATGCGGTCATTCGATGTACCGCTGGCTGGTTTGGCTTGCGCGGCGCTATCGGCAACCGGTTCGGGGGGTTGAGCTTGGCTTCCCAACGCCGCGAGCAGCACACAGAACAAGAACTGAATGATCGTCTTCATCATGCTTTACAGCCACGATTCCGCTTCCGGACGATCGCCGATCCCGCCCCCGACCTGGTAACGCAGCTCGGCGAAGATGTCTTCGCTGCCCAGGGCCGGCGCGTGGACAGTGACCCGCATCGAACCCGCGAGCCCCGCGGCAAGCGCCAATTTCCAAAATGCCCCTGGCAGGTCTTCTGCATGTCGCGGAACTGTTCCTGGTCGAATCGCGGATGGTCGATGTTTCCCCAATTGTATGTGGCGCCGTACATCGGGAAACACGGCGCCATAGTGCCGTCGGTCCGGATAATTACGTTGTTTTGGCCAGCGCGGCACTTCCATTCCGCGAACTGAAGTTCGCCATCCGGCCTTTCCACAATTCCCGGTATTGCCGACAGTAGCTCGGTCTGCGTGGTATGCCCGCCGGTGTCGTCTCCGCTCCATCCGTGCTCTTTCAAATCCAGGCCGGACGACATGCGGACGAAAGCTTTGACCTCCTTCAGCCGTTGCACGGAATTGACCATCTGGTAGCCGGCCGTCGATCAGACAGTGAAATCCATCGCGAGATCGCTCATCCCCAGACTCAGCCGCTACGCCGTCACCAATGTCAATTCAGACCCATATAGCAGATCGGCTTCGCTGTTTTTGCCCAGGAGGCGAAGAGCGGCAGACGCGACGTGATCCGCCGTGAAGCCCAGATGAGTGAGAACGTCCTGGCCGGGCGCCGACGCCCCAAAGCGCTCCAAGCCAATGACCGAACCCTCGTCGCCAGCCCAGCGATGCCATCCTATCGGTGAGGCGGCCTCCACCGTGACGCGCTTCTTGATGCCTCGCGGAAGGACGCTTTCACGGTACGAGTCCCCCTGGGCCTCGAACAGACTCCAACTCGGCATGCTGACTACACGCGCCTTTACTCCGAAACCCTTCAGCGTCTCCCGTGCCGACACACGGAGACTGACTTCGGATCCGGTGCCGATGAGGATCACATCCGGAGAACCGACGTCGACGTCCGCGAGCACATAGGCGCCACATGCGACACCGGGGTTTTTCGCCCCGCCGCGGTCGAGATGTGGGACCGTCTGCCGCGTCAGCACGATCAGCGTCGGGCCGTCGTGTTGAACCGCAAAAGCCCACGCCTCCGCGGCTTCGTTCGGATCGGCAGGACGGATGACAGTCAGCCCCGGAACCGCGCGCAAGCCGGCGAGCTGCTCGATTGGTTGGTGAGTCGGACCATCCTCCCCGAGCCCGATGCTATCGTGCGTAAACACGTAGATCGCCTTGAGATGGCTCAAGGCCCCCAGGCGGATGGCAGGCTTCATGTAATCGGAAAAGGTGAAAAACGTGGCGCTGAAGGGAAGCACACCGCCATGTGCGGCCATTCCATTCACGGCGGTTCCCATACCGTGCTCGCGAACACCGAAAGCGATGTTCCGCCCGGCATAGCTCCACTCGCCGCCGACCGCACCCATCGTTCCCGGGCCCGACACTTCAGGCGACTGGAAATCCCCCAGACCCTTGAGGGACGTCCTGGTCGACGGGTTCAAGTCCGCCGATCCGCCGATCAGGTTGGGGATGTGTTTGGCCAGAGCATTCATCGCCTCGCCGGCGGCGGCGCGTGTTGCCATCGGTTTATCGGTGGGCTTCCATTTGGGCAGATCGACATCCCAGTTTTGCGGGAGCTTGCCGCTGAAGATGCTTTCGAACTCGGCGGCCTCCTCGGGAAACGCCTGCTGGTATACGCCGAACTTCTGGCGCCACTCGTCCTCCATTTGCGCGCCATGAGGAACCGCCTGGCGGAAGAATTCCACCGAGTCCTGGGGCAGGTAGAACTTGTCCATCGTCGGCCAGCCTAAGGCTTTCTTGGTGTCTTGTAATTCCTCTTCCCCCAAGGGGTCGCCATGCGCGGTGATGTTATCTTGCTTATGAGGGCTGCCATAACCGATGTGAGTCCGCGCCAGAAGTAACGACGGCCTCTGATCCTCGGCCTGCGCTTCGCGAATTGCCGATGCCACGTCTTCGGTGTCATTGCCATCCGGAACTACGCGCGTGTGCCAGCCACACGCTTGGAAGCGTTTAGCCACGTCCTCGGTAAAATCGATTCCGGTCGCGCCGGCGAGGGAAATGTGGTTCATGTCGTAGAGATAAATGAGTTTCCCCAGACACAGATGTCCGGCCAATGAGGCCGCTTCCTGACTGACGCCTTCCATCAGATCGCCATCGCCGCAGATGGCATACGTATAGTGATCGACGATCTTGTGCCCGGGCCGGTTATAGCGGGCCGCGAGCCATGCCTCGGCAATCGCCAAGCCCACGCCGTTGCCGAATCCCTGCCCAAGTGGCCCCGTGGTGACCTCGACGCCGGGCGTGAGGCCTCGCTCGGGGTGACCTGGCGCTTCACTCCCCCATTTTCTGAAATGTTTAATCTCTTCGAGGGGCAGGTCGTAACCAGAAAGGTACAGCAGGCTGTATAGCAGCATCGACCCATGTCCCGCAGACAAAACGAAGCGGTCGCGGTCGAACCATTGCGGGTTCCGGGGATTATGCTTGAGAAACTGCGTCCAAAGAGTGTAGGCCATGGCAGCGGCGCCCATCGGCATGCCGGGATGACCGGCGTTCGCGTTCTGGACAGCGTCGGCCGACAACATTCGGATCGTGTTGATGCATAGCGTTTCCAGCTGTCTACTCGGCTTCAGATTCATACATACCTCCACTGCAATCGCGGGACCATTGCCGTAAGAACACCCGGTGCGGCGCAACCCCGGGCCACGTGGATCATTCGTTGCAAGTGCGGGGCCTTCCGCGCAGCCTGGTTCCGGGCTCGCAAACTTACCACCGTTATAGCATCTGGAAAACGTTTGCCGGTTTCAGGACAGTCGCGGACCGGGGCAGTTGGCGAATATCCGACGCCACATTCTGTCGGAGGGCGATCTGCATTTGGATTCCGGCGACGACGTGCTTCAGAGATCGAGGACGGCATCACGAATCGGCTGTGAGCAGCAAACGAGAATATTGCCCGCAGCGGGTTGGTCGAGTGGTTCCGGTCCGTAAGCCACCGCTCCCGAAACCAAACCGCTCTCACAGGTGTGACATACACCGCTCCGGCACGCCCAGCGGACCGGAACGTCGCACGCTTCGGCCAGTTCCAGAATGCTCTGGTAGACCGATGCGTTCCAGTGGGCGGCGATGCCGCTTCGCGCAAACGAAACCAGGGGGCCGCTATGGGTATCGCCCTCGGGTGGATGCGGATTTCGGGTTAGCGCGCCGACCACACCAGGGTTGCTCGACTCACCGCCGTTGAAGATCTCGATGTGAATCCGTTCCGGCAGGACTCCATAGCCCGCAAGTTCCGCCTTCATATCCGTCATAAACGCAGCCGGTCCACAAAGGTAAACCTCCGCTTCTCGCGGGACGGCGGCCTGTTCGAGCACCGATCGCGACAAGTGGCCGGCGGCATCGAAATCCACGCCCAACCTGTCGGACAAAGCCGGCTTGCTATAGCAGACATAGATTCGGCCGTGCGGCAAGGCGAGCATCAGACGGCGCACTTCGGCGGCAAAGGGATGATGTTCGCGATCGCGAGCTGCGTGGAGCCATAAGACTTGCCTGGCCGACCGCGCCGCCGCCAGCGCATGGAGCATCGCCAGCACCGGCGTCGCCCCGATCCCGGCGCTGAGGAGGACCAGCGGGCGCTCTGCTTCTTGCAGAATGAAGCTGCCTCGGGGGGAACTGACGTCGAGAGCATCGCCGGCTCGCAGACGATCCCGCAGCCACGTTCCAGCCACACCGCCGGGCTCAACCTTCACGCTGATTCGATAGCGCTCGGCCGACGGAGGACCCGAGAGCGAGTAACTGCGAAAAATCGGCGTGCCGGTGGCGGCCACCTGAAGCCGGAGGACAATGTACTGGCCCGGCTGAGCCGCCGGCAGCGGCTGGCCGTCCGGACTCTGCATGGTCAAAGAGACGACGTCCGCAGACTCCCGATCGACGGACGTCACCGCGAGCCGGCGGAATCCCGGTGCGGCAGGATGCGCGGCCGCATTCGGCATGAGACCTGCGTTGCCACTCGTCGAGCTCTGCAGTAATGCCTGGAACGACGAGTGCCACCCCGGCGAGAGCGCCTCGATTCGCAATGCGCGTTCCAACAACTCGTGCGGATGATTCGGGAAGTAGAGAAGGGCGTTGATCTCAGCGACCGTCATTCGCTCCTTAGAGTCGCCCACCTTCACGATTTCGTCTCCGGCGCCGACTTCGCCTTCCTCGAGAACACGGAAGTAGAATCCGGGGCGGCCACTGGAAGTGAGCAGCGCCGGCATCTGGGGCTCGTTCATCCGAATGCCTACGCGATAACAGGTGACTCGGGGTTGCGTGACTTCGAAGAGAGCGCTGCCGATCCGGTAACGGTCGCCGATCGATACCGCATCATCGGGCAATCCCTCGATTGTGAAATTTTCGCCGAATTGTCCGAAGGACTTCGGATCGCCCAGTTCGGGCCTGTTGAGCCGTTCCCGCCAATAACGATATGACTCGATCTGGTACACAAAGACGGCGCGCTGTTCGCCTCCGTGTCCCTCCAGATCCCCTTGACCGTCGCCGTCCAGATTCAGCCGGCGGACGCGACACCGGCCATGCACTGGAGTTTTCCAGATGCCGGTGTGCACGATGCGGCCCTTCCACTCGATATCGCGTGGGAGACCGACGTTTACTGACAATAGCCGCGCCATAGGTGCGAGTCGGCCGTTCACTGGCACGTCTGATTCCAGAATACGCCATGCACGACCTGCAGCCGACCCCAGGCGAACTCAAAGCGGCGCATGGAGGCGGGCGAGCCCTTGGTGGTGGATTTGCGGGCACCCTTCAACTGAAGCGGCATGGCTTCACGCGCCTTCATGCGTTGGAAATCGGCTTCCCGGGTTGGCGGCGCTCGGCTTTCCTGTGGACGAGCCACTTTCCCGCGTCGCGCCGGCCTAAGGCGCCTGCCAGTCGACTGGCAGCCTGCCGAAACGCCGACACCCGGTGGCTGGCAACCGCCACTGGCGGACCCTCGGCAACCCATGTTTTCAAGCGGATGACGGTAGAGAGGCACTGGCAGGCCGGATGCATACACACCCAGAGGACGCCCGAGGAGGGCAGGTAAAACATGACCGGAGAGACTTTTGAGGCCTTGCTGGCGCCGAATCTACCGTCGTTGCGGCGATTGGTACAAATGCGAATGAGGACTCCCGATCACGCGGACGACGTGATCCAGCAGACTTTGTTACGGGCCTTCGTCCGCCGCGATCAGTTACGCGCCAGCTCCAAATTCAGGAGTTGGCTCTGTTCCATCGCGATAAACGAAGTGCGCATGTTCTTTCGGACCAGCCGGCCCACCATCTCGTTGCAGGAATTCCCGCAGATCGACTTCCGCGATTCCGCGCCGTCGCCGCTGGCAAGAGTCGAAGAGATGGAGCGACGCGAGTGGCTGAAGGCCAGTATGGACGAACTCTCGGATCGGGACCGCGGGACGATCCGCCTGTGCGATCTCGAGGGAATGAGCCTCAGGGAGACGGCGGAGGTGTTCGAAGTCTCCGAATCTGCTGTCAAGTCCATGCACTTTCGGGCGCGGCAGCGCCTGGCGTGTGCACTTCGCAGTACGGAGCGGCGCGCGCGAGCCGGCCAGTGACCGCTAGCGCCGGCAACGGTGACCGCCTCGCGTGCCTGGAACTGCGCGGAGGGAATCAGTTGGCCAGGTACGCGGCCCGGCTGCCGGGGTTGGCCGCCTGGGTATCGTGTACTCCATTAGAGCCGTCCCGGCGCGGCGGCGATGTTTATTACCTGTCGGCATGCAGTCACGGATCGATCGCCCGCGTGGTGATCGCGGACGTTTCGGGCCATGGCGAGAAAGTAAGCGCCGCGGCGGCCCGTTTGCAGAACGCTCTGCGTCGATACATCGATCTGTGGGATCAGTCGCTGCTAATCCGCGACCTGAACGAGTCCTTTTTTCGGGACGAACACCGCGTCAAGTTCGCCACCGCCTTTCTGGGCTGTTTCGCGTCCGAATCGGGAGCTCTGCTGTTCACCAACGCCGGCCACATGCTTCCCCTCTTCTACCGCGCCGCGACCCAAGAGTGGAGTTACCTCCAGGATTTCGTGCCCGCGCCGAAAGAGCTCAGCGATCTGCCTTTGGGGCTGATTCCCGGGACCGAATACCACCAGGCCGCTGCCAAGCTGGCCCGCGGGGATCTGCTGATTCTCTACACGGACGGTATCAACGAAGCCGAAAATGAAGCAGGCGACCAACTTGGGTTGGAGTGCCTGCTGTCGATCGTGCGCAGTCTGCCCATCAATTCTGCCACGGCTGCAGGCGAAGTACTCACGGCGGCCGTGACGCGATTTCGGGGAGACGCACCCGCGAAAGACGACGCGACCGTCGTGGCTCTTCGATGCGAAGGAGAGGCGTGATGGGATTCGAGGTGAGCTTCGCGATGGCGAGCGACGCACGCTACCTGCCGGTGGTCCGCGGCGCCGTGGGCGCGCTCAGCGCGACGATCGGTCGGGACGAAGCCGAATGCCGCGCGATCGTCTTAGCGCTTGACGAGGCCATCGCGAATATTATCCGCCACGCGTATCACGGCCGTTCGGACGGTCTGATCGAATTAGAATGCCGCGAGAGCGCGGACGGGCTGGAGGTCTCCATGCTCGATAGCGGCGAGCCTCCGGACGCGTCGAGAATCTGCGCGCGCGAAGTTGGCGGCGACCAACCCGGCGGCCTCGGGACTCACATCATCCGGGACGTGATGGACTGGGTCAGTTATCAGCGGACCGAATCCGGAAACCGGTTTCTGGCCGTCAAGCGGCTGCGAAGAACAACATGAAGATTTCGATTCGAGATGTGGGACCCGCCAAGATCGTGGAAGTGGACGGAGACGTCGACCTGGGGAGCTCCGGCAGTCTGCGGCGGGCCCTGTTCGCGGCCCTCCCTCAGACGTCCATTCTGGCGCTCAATCTGGAGGCGATCCGCTACATCGACAGCTCCGGCATCGCCACCCTGATCGAAGTGCTGAACGATTCGCGGCGCCTCAATAAGCAGTTCGTGCTCTTCGGCGTGAGCACCGCGGTCGAAGAGGTCTTCCGGCTCACAGATGTCACCCGGATCTTCCGGATCGTGCAGAGCGAGCGGGAAGCTGTGGGAGGCGTGTGATGTGGGTCGCGGCGATTGGCGGAGCGGCCGAGAGGCAGGTGGGCTACCTCGGCGATCTGGCGATGCTCTTCGGCAGGTCGACCCGCACGCTGGTCCTATCGCCGCTGAAGCGCAGGCGCATGTTCGATCGGGCAATCCACCAGGCGATGGCCGCCGGCGTGGGCGCACTTCCCATCATGTCCCTGATCACATTCTTTGTCGGAGTCATCATCGCCCTGCAGGGGGCCTACGAACTGCAGCACCTGGGGGCGATGCAGTTGATGGCTTCGGTGGTGGCCATCTCCATCACGCGCGAACTCGGGCCGCTGATCGCCGCCATTGTCGTAATTGGAAGATCGGGCTCGGCGTTCGCCGCCGAGATCGGCACCATGCGGGTCACCGAAGAACTGGACGCGCTGGAAACCATGGCGCTCGACCCGGTGGCATTTCTCGTCGCGCCGAAGTTTCTGGCCATGGCGGTGATGATGCCTTGCCTGGCCATCTGGGCGGACCTTATGGGTGTCTTGGGCGGCAGCTTGTTTGGCGTGATCGGCGGCGGGTTCACCTTCGGCAGCTATATGAATGCCACGTTCGAGGCGCTGTTATTCCGCGATCTGACCAGCGGCTGCATCAAGAGCGTGGTCTTTGGGATGGCGATCACGGCGGTGGGCTGCTATGAGGGCTTTTCGACCGGCGCCGGCGCCGAGGAGGTCGGCCGGTCCACTACCCGGGCGGTGGTGATTTCGCTCCTCCTGCTAGTGCTCATTGACCTGCTCTTTACGATCCTGTTCTACGCGGCGCGAGGGGTGGGGTAGCGAAATGCCCGACCCCATCATTGCGGCCAGCGATCTTCGCGTTAGCTTCGGCGAGCGGGAGATTCTGCACGGGCTCACTTTCGAGGTCAGGCAAAACGAAACCATGGTGGTAATCGGCGGTTCCGGCTCGGGGAAAAGTACGCTGCTGCGTACGCTGGTGGGGCTCGAGCAGCCATCTTCCGGACACGTCCACATCAAAGGTACCGACATCACCACTGCTCCCACGCGCGTCATGGATGAGATTCGCAAGAAAATCGGTCTCGCATTCCAGGGCGGCGCGCTCATCGGCTCCTTGACGGTGGGCGAAAATATCGCGCTGCCGCTGCTGGAACATACCACGCTCGCGCCCAACACCATCGAAGTCATGGTGCGGATCAAACTCGAGCAGGTGGGCCTGAGCGGGTTCGAGCATTACCAGCCCTCGGAACTGAGTGGAGGCATGAAGAAGCGCGCGGCGTTCGCGCGCGCCATGGCGCTCGACCCCGAGATCCTGTTTTTCGACGAGCCTTCGGCCGGTCTCGACCCCATCACGGCGGCCGGCATCGACGATCTCATTCTCAGCCTCAAGAAGGCATATGCAATCAGCATGGTGGTGGTGACGCATGAATTGGCGAGCGCCTTTTTGATCGCCGACCGGATGATTCTGATCGACCGCGGCAACATCGCCGCCATGGGGCCGGCGGAAGAAGTGAAGAACAGCCGGCATCCGCGCGTCCGCCAGTTTCTGGACCGCGTCGCCGACACCACCCAGGACGATGACGTGGACCATCTTCGCATGTTCACGGAAGGAATCAGGTGAAAACCATGGAAGCGAATCGCGAGCGGACCCTCGTAGGCTTGTTTGTTCTAATTGCCGGGGGCCTGTTGTTCGGTACGCTGCTGGCGCTTTCCGGCGGCGTGGGAAACCCGACCGTTCGGCATCGCGCCTACTTCAAGTTTGCCGGCGGTGTACAGCCTGGCGCGCCGGTGCGCTTCGGCGGACTGGCGGTGGGTAGAGTGACGCGGGTGCGCGTGGACCCCGCAAACTCCACGCGCATCGAAATCGACATCGCCGTAAACAAAGATGCACCGCTAAAAAACCGATAGCGTCGCCAAGATCACTGCCCTCGGTCCGTTGACCGACAACTACATCGAGATTTTCACGGGCAGCGAGAGTGCAGCACCGGCGCAGCCGGGGTCGATCTTGCAATCGATGGAGGCATTCGGTCTTCCGCAGTTGAGCGATGCCGCACAGACCATGGTGCCGGAACTCCAAAAGGCGATACAGGAGCTCAATCAGAACCTGGACGGCGTCCAGGTCACCATCGCGCGCGCTAACGATTTGCTGAGCGACGGCAATCGCACGAACGTCGCCAATTCGCTGAGCGGCATTGCGCAAACCATAGCGGAAGCGCGGCCCAAAGTCGCCGGCTCACTCGACAACCTGAACGGCATGCTGGTAGACGCGCGCCCGAAAGTGTCCGCCAGCCTGACCAATGTGCAACAGCTTACAGCCAAAGTGGAACCGGTGATCGACGATCTCAAAACCACGACAACGCGCGCCAACGATACTTTGGCCCACGTGGATGCGACGCTGCTGGAGAACCGCCCGGATATTCGCGCGTCGATCACGGGATTGCGCGAGACGGTGGCGAAGTCCTCCGCTTTGCTCGACCAGTTCAACCAGATACTCAGCCAGAATTCCGACAATATCGACGACCTGCTGGAGAACATGCGCATGACCGCCGAAAACCTGCGGGCCTTGACCGAAACCGTGGAGCGCTCGCCGGCGAGCCTGATCCGCGGCGTGAGAGCGCCGGTCCGCCAGCCGGGCGAGATTCGCAAGTAGAAGGGAGAAGGAATAATGTGTGCCGTTTCCATATGTGCGATCGTACTTCTGGGTCTGTTCGAAGCGGGTTGCCTCGATTCCAGACCGGTTCACTACTACACCATCGACATGGCGTCCACGCCGGTTACTCCGGGCGCGCCGGCCGGCCCCGCCCTCATGGTGGGCAATATCTGGGCGCCATCGGAACTGCAGGACGGCCGGATTTGTTATCGCATCGGTTCGAACGAGGTGGGAGCCTACGAATTCAAACGCTGGATCGAGCGCCCGGGAACGATGGTTTCCGAGTCGTTGGTGCAGGCGCTGCGGGCTTCGGGCAAATTCCGCAGTGTGATGGAAAGCAGCGGCGCGGTGGCCAGCGATTATCAATTGCGCGGCGAACTCTACGAGTTCGACGAGGTCGATCGCGAGACCATTCAGACCCGCATCTCGCTCCGCGTGGATCTGGTGAATGAGAAGACCAGGCAGGTTGTCTGGGGGGATCTGGTGAAGCGCGAGGAGCCCGTCCGCGGCAAGACCATCCAGGACGTAGTCGCTGCTCTCGAGCGGAATCTGCACGCAGTCGCGAAGGAAACGGCGGACGGAATCGGCCAATTCCTGGACCATCGCTGAGTGGCAAGATCCGGCCGCCGTAAGCTACTCTTATGGCGACGGGAGGGTGAGCTAATCGAATGAAGAAACTGCCGTGGATCCTGTTTTTCTGCGTCTCTGCCCATGCCCAGGTGACGCTCGACACGAACGATCGGCCTGGCTAGACACCACCATTGGCAGCGGGACGCTCACCGATCTGCGCTGGCCCAACTTCAGCGATTACCGCAAGCATCTCCAGAAGTTTTATGCTTTCAGCAACAATTCCCTGTGGTGGGTGACGGGAACCGGGCCGACACCGCAGGCGCGGCAGGCGATCGCGCTGCTGCAGCAGGCCGCCCAGAAAGGGCTCTCGGCGGACGACTACGATGGGCCGCGCTGGAACGATCGCCTGGCCAGCCTGAGCGCGGCGGCGGGCCGGCCCGATTCACAGGCCGCGGTGAAATTTGACCTGGCTCTCACGATTTCGGCGATGCGCTACATCTCCGACCTGCACATCGGCAAGGTTAATCCGAAGCGCTTGGCATTCGAACTCGACGATGAGTCCAAGAAGTACGATCTGCCGGAATTCCTGCGGGACAATGTGGTCGGCGCGAGCGACGTCGCGGGAGCATTGGCGCAAGTCGAGCCTCCATATCCCGGTTACCGGCGTACGCTGCAGGCTCTTCAGACTTATGTCGAACTGGCGAAGAAGGACGACGGCGAGCAGCTACCGCCGCCCGTTGCGCCGAAGAAGACTATTGCACCGGGCGACACCTGGCCGGGTGCACCGCGACTCGCGCGCCTCCTCCGCCTGGTGGGCGACCTTCCGCCGGACGGCAACGTTGACGCCGACCGGCCGATTTACGACGGTCCGCTAGTCGACGCCGTGAAGAACTTCCAACGCCGCCACGGGCGCGATATCGACGGACGAATTGGCGCCCAGTCGCTGGCCGACCTGAATGTTCCCCTGAGCCGCCGCGTCGAGCAGATGCAATGGACCCTGGAGCGCTGGCGCTGGCTGCCGGACATCAACCGAAAAGCTCCCATCGTGGTGAATATCCCGGAATTCCGCGTGCGTGCATACGACGAGAATTTCAATGTCGGGTTGACAATGAATGTGGTGGTCGGGAGAGCCTACGGACATAGCACGCCGGTATTCAGCGAGAACATGCAATATCTGATCTTCCGGCCGTACTGGAACGTGCCGTATTCGATCACCCGGGCGGAAATCGTTCCCCACCTCGAGAAGGACCCGGATTACCTCGCGAAAGATCGGTTGCAGGTCGTGGATAGCCGCCGCAACCCGGTGAGCACGGGACCGGCGACGAGCGACATGATCGAACAACTGCGCGCCGGGAAGCTCTTCATCCGGCAGATGCCCGGTCCCAAGAATTCACTCGGCCTGGTGGTATTCCTCTTCCCGAATAGCTACGCCATCTATATGCACGACACCCCTGCGCCACAATTATTTGCGCAGTCGCGGCGGGATTTCAGCCACGGCTGCATCCGGCTGGAGAGACCGGCGGATATGGCTGCTTGGGTGTTGCGCGATAAGGCGGGCTGGACGCCGGAGAAGATTCACGCCGCGATGGCCAGCGGACCGGACGCCCAGCAGATCAATCTCCCGCATCCGATTCCAGTCCTGATAGTCTACGCCACGGTTGTTGTGCTGGAAGACGGGCTGGTCCACTTCTACGACGATATCTACGGTCACGATGCGGCCCTGCAGAAGGTGCTCGCCAAGGGATATCCGTATCCCTGGTAGTTTCGATACCTTTTAAGCGCAAAACAGGAAACCGGATCGCGTCCTCTGCATCTTACTGTCGAGATGTTACTCACACGTTGCGACTTTGGTCTACAAAATGCGGAAACTGGGAATCGAAGCGCGCCGCGTGCGGCGGGCCCGGTCGGCCCAGCCTGACGTTCCGCTCTTCGCAAGCGCCGCAGCGGGCGGCATTGGGATGGGACGGTTCGAACCGGTCGCGGCCTTCTGAAAAGGTCCGATATTCCGGGGGAGGGGCAAAATGGTTAGATTTCTCAGGACGATTCGGGATTTCTGGTGCGATCTGATGCACGACCAGCCAACTTGGCCGATTCGCGGAAAGTATTACTGCGGGAAGTGCTGGAGGATATACACCGTTCCCTGGGCCAATGCGCCCCGTTGCAAAGTGGTGATCCTGCCTGTGCCGGGCAAACGGAATATGGGCGGATGCACTTCTGAGGCGAAACACGGTGCCCGACTGGTGGCACAGGACGTTGCGGGCGTAGGGTCGCGATTCATGCCGGCATCTTAGCGTTGGACTTAGCGCGGATTGTGCAAGCGGTGAGAGAGCGGCGGCCATCCGGGTCGGACCGCCGGAAGTTTGCCGGTTGTCGTGCGCTATGTATCCATTCGATCGCGGGCCACGTCAAATATTGTGGGTATCGGCCCTTTTGGCAATTGAGATTCCAATGTCCCTTCGAATTCATTCCTTTATCGGTTCCATCGGTATACTCATCCTGGGTTTCCCGGCGCTGGCGCCAGCGTCATCCGTCCCTGGAATCAATAACTTCTACCAGGTTGATCTGGAAGTGTACCGCGGCGCACAACCTACCGCGGAAGGCTTCAAGTATCTCGGTCAGCTTGGTGTCAAAGTCGTGATCGATCTGCGCAAGCGCGACGAAAGGTCGGCGCAGGAGGAGCAACTGGTGACCGCCGCCGGCATGCGATATGTCAGCGTCCCCATGACGGGCTTGACGCCGCCCACACCTGCCGAAACAAGCCGGATATTGGCGATGTTGGAGGACCCGGCGGCGGGACCTGTTTTCGTACATTGCAAGCGGGGCGCGGACCGTACGGGCGCCGTGATCGCAGCATACCGGATCGATCATCAGAAATGGGACAATTCCCGCGCTTTGCAAGAGGCTATGGCCGATGGTATGAGCCGGATACAATTCAAGCGGCAGGACTTTATCCGCACTTTTCAGCCTGTCGCGACAGGCGCCGGCAGCGCCCCGCCTCCGGCGGAAGTCGTGAGCAATTGACCGCACGCCCGGCCCAGCAAGACAGCGGTCAACTGTTTTGCAGCGCTACCTTCGCTACTGTGTTTTGTCCATATACGGAACAAAACCCTGCGTCGTCGTCTTGATCCGGTATACCGAAGTGGTCGCGGTAATATAAAGTGAGCGGAAGTCGGCATCGCCCCAGGCGAGATTCGCCGGCTGTTCCGGCATCACGATGGTGCCTAAGTGTCGCCCGTTGACATCCCACACCCACACTCCCAGTGGCCCGGTAACAAAAAGATCCCCATCCCGATCGACCTTCATGCCATCCGGAACCCCGGAATCGGGTGGACCGGCCTCACTCGCAAAGAGGCGCCCGTTAATCAGGTCGCCGCTTGAGCTAACATCATACACACGGATATCGCGTCTCTCGCTATCGTCGACGTACAGGTGTTTCCCGTCTGGTGAAAAGGCAAGACCGTTGGGTTGCGCCAACTCACGCGTCAATAGCCGCACCGCCCCGTCCGTCCCGAGCCGGTAAACTCCCTGAAACGGGATCTCCTGGCGCTCCCCCTTGGGTAGGTCAAGGGTGGGATCGGTAAAATAGAGAGCGCCGTCCGGGCCCAGCACTACATCGTTCGGGCTATTGAAGCGCTTCCCATCGTATTTGTCGGCAAGCACGCGGAAAGATCCGTCCGGCCGAACCTTGACCACCGCGCGCAGGACGCTGGCAGTCGTAATTAACTCGTGCTCCCGGTTCAGCGTGCTTCCGTCCGGATCGCCTGTCTGAAAGATGGACTCGCGGCGCCCGTCCGGATAGAGACGAAAAATCTTGTTCTGCTCTTCGTCACTCACGTAAAGAAACCCGCGGGGGTCCCACACCGGTCCTTCCGTAAACCCGAAGTCTCCAGCGATTCGCTCGAGAGCGGCGCGGCGATCGATCAGCTTCCAAAAATCCGCCGATTGCGCTGTGAGTTTGAATTGCCGTGGCGGATCTTTCGCTATCTGAAACGCGGAACAGGCGCCGATGCACATCACGCAAATCCATCTTGTCCAGGTAAGCATTAGCGTAGCCGCCAGCGCCCTTCGCTGAACTCGCCGTGTTCCTCGTCCCAGGTGCCGAACTTGGCAGCCATCTGCCCGCCGTCGACGAATAGGGTCGCACCAGTAATGTACGACGCCAGGTCGGAGGCCAGGAACGCACTCGCATTGGCGACTTCTTCCGCTTCTCCACCACGGCCCAGGGGCACGTGCCGGAAATACTCCTTCAATACTTGCGGATGCGAAAACTGCCGCTCGTTGAGCCGCGTACGGATCAGACCCGGGCACACCGCGTTGATGCGAATTCCGTACGGACCCAGTTCGTTTGCGGCGGTGTGCAGCAATCCCAGCACCCCGGCTTTGCTTGCATTGTAAGCGCTGAGCCGCGCTTCGCCATCGTATGAGTTGGTGGATGCGGTAATCACCATGGCGCCGCGCCGCTGTGTCTTCATGACCGCGGCAGCGGTTTGCAGCGTCCAAAAAACACCCGTCAGGTTCACCGCGATGGTGCGTCGCCAGGTCTCTTCGCTGGTGGCGCTGAAATCTGCCTCCACGCCAATGCCGGCATTGGCGATCACAATATCGGGTGGACCGGTCTCATCGAAGGCGCGCTCGAGCGACACGCGATCCGTAACATCCACCGCATATCCGGCACAACCGGCCTGCGCGCCGCCGGCGGTGGCATCCACGCGCTCCACGTCGAAAATCGCGACGCGCGCGCCACCCCGCGCCAGCACGCGAGCCGTGGCTGCGCCGATGCCATTGGCGCCGCCGGTAACCACGGCCAGTTTGCCGGAGAAATCGAAACCCATCTCATCGTTATACACCTTGCCGGCATCTGTGCCAAGCAACCGCGGGTTTCAATGCGTCACAATCCTCTTATGCACCCACCATCCCGGCGTAAGCTTTTGCGTGCCGCCCTCGGAGCCACCGGCTCGGCGCTGGCGCTTTCCGCTCTTGACGGCGATGCCTCGACTCCAGGCGCGAGTCCGGAGTTCAAGATTGGCGTGGCGTCCTATTCGTTGCGAAAGTTCCCGCGCTCTCAAGCAATTCAGATGATCAAGCGCCTGGGAGTGCGGTACGCGAACATCAAGTCGATCCATCTGCCGCTGGATTCCACTCCGGACCAGATCCGCGAGGCCCGCAAAGAGTTTGAAGATGCCGGACTGGTGATTGTGGGAGGCGGCAATATCGAATTCCGCAAAGACGACGAGGGCGACATCGGGCGCAAATTCGAGTACGCGAAACTTGCGGGCATGCCTCTAATCGTCTGCGCTCCGTCGCTGGTCACGCTGCAGAAGATGGAAAAGTTCGTGCGGGAGTACGACATCAAGATTGCCGTACATAATCACGGTCCGAAGGACATTTTTCCGGCCCCGCAGGATGCTTTGAAAATCCTCAAGGACATGGATCCGCGCTGCGGCGTTTGCGTGGACGTGGGACATACGGCGGAGGCGGGTGTCAGTCCTCTCGACGCCATCCAGGCGTCGCGATTTCGTCTGCTCGACCTCCACATAAAAGACATGCGCGTATTCGGCGATGTCCACACACTCTGCGACGTCGGGGACGGCGTGCTGCCGATACCCGCCATCTTCAGTGAGCTGCACAAACTGCGCTATACGGGCTGCGTCAATCTGGAATACGAAATCAACGAGGACGATCCGTTTTTAGGGATGGCCCGCTCCTATGCGTATATGCACGGCGTACTCGCCGGATTAAGGGGATAGGCCTTGGAGGGCGGGCAATCCTGCCCGCAGCCGGCTTTCAGCCGGCTTCCGGCCGCATACGGCTAGGCCAGCATCTCGTGAATCACGCTGCCGCCGAAATCCGTCAATTTTTCATTCCTGCCGTTGTGCAGGAACCAAAGACGGTTCTGGTCGAGGCCGAGCAACTGCAAGATGGTGGCGTGGAAGTCGCGCATGTGATATCGCTGTCCCACGCCGCGCAGACCCATTTCGTCCGTCTGGCCGATCGAAATGCCCGGCTTCACGCCGCCGCCGGCGAACCACATGGTGAATCCGTGCGGGTTGTGGTCGCGTCCGTTGCCGCCTTGCGACATGGGCAGACGCCCGAATTCCGCGCCCCAAATCACCAGGGTGTCGTCGAGCAATCCGCGCTGTTTCAAATCCACGAGCAGGCCGGATATCGGCAGGTCGGTCATGCCGCACATTTTTTCGTGGTTCTCCACCAGGTTGCTGTGCGCGTCCCACTGCATGGAGACGGGTCCGCCGCCTGAATAGATCTGCACGAAACGCACGCCGCGCTCGACCAGCCGCCGGGCCAGCAGGCAGCGCGTGCCGAATTCCGATGTGTGCTTCTGGTCGAGCCCGTATAGCTTGCGCGTCGCGTCAGTTTCCTTGGTGATGTCCACGGCCTCCGGGGCGTGGCTCTGCATCCGGAACGCCAGCTCATACGAACTGATGCGGGCGGCCATCTCGGTATCCGTATCGAGCGTGTCCATCTCATTCATGCTCTGCAGGAAGTCGAGCGTGCGGCGCTGCCTTTCGGGTGTGACCCCCTCCGGCGGGCGCAGATTGATAATCGGATTGGGTCCCGGGCGGAACACCGTTCCCTGATAGACGGCGGGCAGGAACCCGGCTCCCCAGCACGGCGTGCCGCCTTCGGGCGTTCCTTCCGGCTGCGGCATCACCACATATGCGGGAAGGTTCTCGCTCTCGCTGCCCAGACCATAGGTGATCCACGAACCCATGCTCGGATATCCCATCAGGATTCGGCCCGTGTTCACCTGGTACATGGCCGGCGCGTGTACGGTGCTCTCGGTGTAGAACGAGCGCACGAAGCATAAGTCGTCCACGCGTTGCGCCAGATGGGGGAACAGCGTCGAAACGTCGCGCCCGCACTGCCCGTACTTGTTGAATTTCCAGGGACTCTTCAGCAGCGGCGTGTCGCCCTTGGTGAACTCGCTGACTACCGTGCCATAACTCGCCGGCAGCAACTGCCCGTCGTACTTTTCGAGCGCGGGCTTGGGATCGAATGTATCGATGTGGCTGGGAGCCCCCACCATGAAAAGAAAAATCACCGACTTCGCCTTGGGCTTGAAGTGCGGCGGCTTGGCGGCCAGGGCATTCACGCGCTCGTGGGCCCGCGCCGGCGGACCGAGCAGCGAAGCCAGCGCGATCGCTCCGAATCCGTGCGCGGACCGCACCAACACATCCCGCCGCGTCACCGCCGGACGAGAGCCGCCGCATTGCGCGCATGCATGGGACAGGGGTTCATCGGACACCGGTTTATGGGACATAGACGAACTCGTTGCGATTCAATAACGCCAGACACATATCGGCCAGGTTTCCGCCGCTCGAGAAGAATTTTGCCGCCAGGCTGCGCTCCGCGGGCGAAGGCGTGCGCGCTAAAGCCAGCTTCCACGCGGTCTTGATTTCGCACGCGCGATTGTCTTTCCTGCATTCCTTGACCAGGCGCGCGGCAAATGCGTTCGATTGCTCTTGCATGAACTCGCTGTTCATCAGCGATAACGCCTGCAGGGCATGCGTGCTGACGGGCCGCACCGGACAGGATGTGATCGCATCCGGCTGGTCGAATGCCGTAAGCAGGGGAAGGCGGACGCTGCGCTTGTCGTAGAGATAGATGCTGCGCCGGTCCTGCACGTTCTTGTCGGGGTTCACTGGCCACAATCCGTCCCGCTCGTGCTCGGTGAAAATGAGGTTGTACACCTCGGGCTCGATGGGTATGCGCACGGGTCGCCCGCCCAACTGGGGATTCAAACTCCCGGTGACCGATAGAATCGAATCCCGCAGCGTTTCGCCTTCCATGCGCTTGCGGTTCATGCGCCAGTACAAACGATCGTCGGGATCGACCGTCTCGCGTTCCTTATCGGGCAAGGCGCCCTGCAGGTACACGTTCGAGGTCACGATCATGCGGTCGATACTCTTTACGCTCCAACGTTGCGCCACGAACTCGGAAGCCAGCCAATCCAGCAGTGCCTGATTCGAAGGACGGTCGCCCATGACGCCGAAATCGTTCGGCGTGCGCACGATGCCGGTGCCCATGCGGAACTGCCAGATGCGATTCACCATCACGCGCGCCGTCATAGGATTCTCAGGGGTGGCCAGCCAGTTCGCCAGGGCCGTACGGCGGCCCCAGGAGGCTTTCGGAATCTCGTAAGAAGCCTTCAGCACGCGCGGCACGGACGGGTCCACCGGTTCGAGCCGATTCTTCGGATCGCCCATGCGCAGCACGTATGCCTGCGGCGCCGCTTCCTTATCGTTCACGTATGCGTAGGCCGTGGGCAGGGGGTCGGGCTCGGTGGCCTCCACTTCATGCAGGCGGACGCGGAGTTGCGCGCGCTTCTCGCGAACGTCGGGCGGCATGGCGGCGACGACTACATCCCAGGTCGGCTCGATCTGGTCGTTGGCGTTTCCCGCGAGCACCTTCTGTTCGGGGGTGCGCTTGTCTTTCGCAGTCTTCCAGGCTTCCTGCATCTTGGGGTCGAGCTTCGCCAGCCGCTCGGCCTCGATGCGTTCTTCGTAGGGTTTGGCGAGTTGATCGAGCGCATCTTTCACCGGCTTCAGGCGTTCTTTGTAAGCTTTGTCAGCGGCTTCCCACGCGGTCTTCTCCTGCGGAGTGGCAATCACGATTTCCTTGCCCGAGGCGCCTGCGAACACCGCTTGCAGCCGGTAGTAATCGGCCTGCAGTATCGGATCGAATTTGTGATTGTGACAGCGCGCACAATTCACGGTGAGTCCCAGGAACGTTTGCCCGACCGACGTCGCGATCTCGGTGAGCACTTCCTCACGGCTCACTTCGGGATCGATGTTCCCGGCCACCAGGTGCTCCTGTCCCGCGCGCAAGTAGCCTGTGGCGATGAGTGCTTCTTTGTTGTCCGGAAAAATCTCGTCGCCGGCGATCTGCTCCTTGATGAACCGGTCGTAGGGCTTATCGCTGTTGAACGAGTCGATGACGTAGTCGCGATAGCGCCAGGCGTGCGTGCGATCGGCATCCAATTCGAAGCCGTTGGTATCGGCATACCGCACTACGTCCAGCCACTTCAGAGCCCAGCGTTCGCCATAATGCGGCGAGGCCAACAGCCGGTCCACAACATTTTCATACGCGTTCGGAGAGCGATCGCGCAGAAACGCATCCACTTCGGCGGGCGTGGGTGGCAGCCCAGTGAGATCGAAAGTCACGCGGCGGATAAGCCGGACGCGGTCCAGAGGCTCGGATGGGCTCAGTTTCTTAGCTTCCAGCGCACTCAGGATAAATGCGTCGATGGGCGTTCGCACCCAGGTGCCGGCGGCTGCCGGAGGCGCCGGACGGGCCACTCGTTGGAAGGCCCAATACTTTCCGCGCGAACCGATGAACTTCGCCTCTTTGTCTGTCTGGCCGGCATCGCCCGCGAAGAGCGCGGCGGCAGCCACCCCGAGCAGAACAATCTTGAGGGATGCGTTCACGATTAGAACCAGTATACTGCCAGTACACCTTGGTTCAAAGTTTTACGCGCCAAAATCTTGCGCGGCGCTGACAGGTTGCGGAGGGAGGCGCGAGAGGGGTATAGTTGCAGTTCCATGCTTCGCAACCTCCCATCCACCATATTCCTGCTGGCCGTGGCACTTCCGCTGTGGCCTCAATCGCAGCCACGGCTCGAAAGCCTGCACGGTAAAACGATCCTGCTTTTTACGCCGCATCCCGACGATGACACTTTCTGTTGTGCCGGGACGCTCGCGCTGTTGGCCAAGGCGGGCAATAATGTCCGCATCGTGATTTATACCAATGACGACAAGGGGTCCTATGATCCCGATATGACCAGCGAGCGGCTGGCGGCCATCCGCATGCACGAGGAAGAGGACGCCTGCCGCATCCTCGGCATCCCGAAGGAGAATATTTCGTGGCTCGAATATCACGACGGCATGCTGGAATACGCCAACACGCGCGACCTCGTGGAGGAGGTCACGCGTATTATTCGCAAAGTGCGGCCGGACGTGGTGCTTTCGATTGACCCCGGCTCGGAGTATGTGAGATGGCACAAGACCGACCATCGCATGGCGGCTAACAATACCATCGACGCCGTCCGCGCGGCCGAATGGCATCTCTACTTCCCCAACCAGTTGTTGCACGAAGGCCTGCAGCCCTTCCTGGTGCCCCAGGAATTCTACTATTACGTGACGGAGAAGGACGCCAACTACTGGGTGAATATCGACGCCGTCGTGGAAAAGAAAATCGATGCGGCCATGGCGCACGTGAGCCAGTGGGAGCCTTCCATCCACCATTACCGGCCGGATTGGGATCGGGCCGATCTGGAGAAGACCAAGGCGGAAGTGCGCGGCCACATTACCAAGAAAGACGGGCACTACGTGGAGGCGTTTCGCATTACCACGGGGTTCAACCAGGAATGACGCTTTCCCGGCTGCGCCTCGCGGCGGCGGGACTGTTGTGCACTTCTTTATGGCTGCCGGCCGCCGATAATGGCCATCCTCTGGATGCGCTCACGGCGGACGAATACTGGGCGGTTTTTGAAACGATGAAGGCGTCCGGCAAGCTGGATGCGGCCAGCCGGTATGCCGGAGTTAATCTGCACGAGCCGCCCAAGGCGGAAGTGCTGCGATGGAAGCCGGGTGAGCCCATCGGGCGCGAAGCGCTGGCGGTCATCAAGCAGGGCAGACGGACCTTCGAGGCCACAGTAGATGTCCGCAACCGGAAGTTGGTGTCCTGGAAAGAAGTGAGAGGCGTCGAGCCGGTTCTGATTTCCGACGAAAGCGACGGCATCGATGAAAAAGTGAAGGCCGATCCGCGGGTGATCGCGGCGCTGGGCAAGCGAGGGATTACGGACCTGGAAACTGTCGGCTGCGACGGCAGCTCGCCGGGTTACTTTGGGACCGCGGAGGAACAAGGCCGCCGTCTGCAGCGGGTCATCTGCTCGGTGGCGCGCGGCTCCGCGAATCCTGGCGGCCACCCCATCGAAGGCCTGGTAATCGTGTGGGATTCCGAAGAGCAGAAGATCATCAGGGTGATCGATACGGGCGTGGTGCCGGTTCCAGCGGGAAATGCCGATTGGGATAGCGACACGATCCTTCCGCGGGAGATACCCGGGCCGATCATGGTGCAACAGCCCGTGAAGGGGTTCCAGGTCTATGGACACCAGGTGAGCTGGCAGAATTGGCATTTCCACTTTCGCATCGATCCCAAGGTCGGCGTGGTGGTGACCAACGTGGCTTACGACGATAACGGCAAGCTGCGGTCGATCCTATACGAAGGCTCGCTATCGGAGATCTTCGTGCCGTACCAGGATCCGGCAGAGGGTTGGTATCACTGGACGTTTCTGGATGTGGGCGAAGGCAATGTGTGGGGCAACGTGGCCGGCAGCCTGGAGCCGGGCGCGGATTGCCCGGACCAAGCGATGTACTTCGATGCGGCGGTCGCCAATTCTCGCGCCATTCCGCATAAGGTACCGCGCTCGGCCTGCCTGTTCGAGCGCGAGGCCGGCGATTTCGCATGGCGGCATGCCCCGGGAGGCACATCGCCAGACAGCCGGCGGCGGCGCGACCTGGTGCTGCGGATGATCACCACGTTCGGCAATTACGATTACGCGGTCGATTGGACGTTCATGCAGGACGGGACGATCAAGGTGGGAGTCGGCGCTACCGGAAGCGTTGAGGTTAAGGCAGTCCGTAGCCGGACGGCGGCCGAGGACGTGGATGGCAGGGACCGGCGCTATGGACATTTCGTGGCCGAGAACACAGTGGCCGTGAATCACGACCATTATTTCTGCTTCCGGTTGGACCTGGACGTGGACGGCGTCGAAAACAGCTTTCTAAAGGAACAATTGAAGGCGCAACCGGTAACCGGCGAGACTCCGCGCAAGAGCGTATGGGTGACGGAATCGAAGATCGCCAAAGTGGAAGAAGAAGCGCAATTACAGATGATGATGGAGCATCCGGCGCTGTGGCGGGTGATCAATCCAAACGTGAAAAGCCCGCTGGGATATCCGGTAGGATACGAGATCGCACCAGGGCACAATGCGATTTCGCTGAACGACAACGAGGATTATCCGCAGCGGCGCGCCGGCTTCATCAATCACAACTTATGGGTGACACCCTACCGGGACGATGAGCGGTACGCGGCAGGCGATTATCCGACCCAGAGCCACGGCGGGGACGGGCTCCCGGCCTGGACCAAGGCCAACCGGCCGATTGAGAACACCGATATCGTCGTCTGGTACACGGTGGGCTTCCACCATGTGCCGCGGCCCGAAGACTGGCCGATCATGCCGACGGCGTGGCATGAATTCGAGCTGCGGCCATTCGATTTCTTCGCCCGCAATCCGGCGTTGGACCTGCCAAAAACGCGGTAGCCGATCACCGGGTTGCGCCGCCCGGGAGCGAAATTGGAGGGCGGCCAATCTTGGCCGCAGCCGCCTTTCAAGGCGGCCGGAAACCGGCTGCGGGCACGATTGCCCGCCCTCCAGCTTGGTTCTCTAGTAGATAAACTTCAGCGCAAACTGGATCTCCCGTCCCGGCTGCGCCGCCGTGAACGATCCCGCTCCAGGAGAATCGAAATTGTTCACCAGACTGTTGGCGCGGAAATTCGGATGGTTGATCATGTTGAAGAACTCCGCCCGAAACTGGACCTTCGCGCGTTCCCTTATGGCAAAGTCCTTGAACAGTGAAGTATCGATCTGCAATTGAGGGGCAGTCCAGATGATGTTGCGGCCCGCGTTGCCGTACGTGCCGAACGGTTGCAGCGTAAAGGCCGCCGGGTTGAACCATTCACTGGCGCTCTGATTCGACGGATACAGCGGCACTCCCAGCACTCTATCGGGCCGCTCTTCTGTATCGCCGGTGTTGTTGTTTTGATCCACAGCCTCCGTGATTGTAAATGGCAGCCCGCTCGACCACGATTGAATTCCCTGCAACTCCCAGCCGCCGATCAGCGCGTTCGCGATACCATGCAAAGTGCCCAAAACGGCCCGGCCTTGGCCAATCGGCAACGTGTACGACAGGCTGTTCACGAACCGGTACTTTTGGTCGTAATCCGATGGCCCCTTGTCCCACTCCGGATTATTATTGTCCACGAAGTTTCCGCCGTTGTGGAAACCGAGCGAAGCCTGGGACTGCTCGTCGATGGACTTTCCATACGTAAAGGCAGTCAGGAAACTCAGGCCGTTCGAGAGGCGCTTCTCGAGCTTGGTTTGGAAAGCATTGTAGGTCGAGCTGTCGCAGGAGCACCAGAAGGGGAGGTCGCCGCCCAGATAAGGACGCAGGCGCTCGGCGTTATAGTCCGCGCTCGGATTGGTCGACGCAGGGATTTGGTTAAGGTTGCGGAACTCGTAAAGGTGTGTACCCTTCGACCCGGTATAAGCCACCTCCAGCATGGTGTTCCATCCCAAGTTCTGCTGTACGCTCGCCTGCCAATGCTGCACGTTCGGATTGGTGAAGTTCGGGTCGAGAGCAAATAGGGACGGCGCCGAGGGATTGGCCAGCGCGTTCAGCGGAAATCCCTGCGAAAGATTGCCGACTATCGGATTCGGGGTCAACGGGGTCACAACGTTGTAGTTCGATTGCTCAAAGAATGGCGGGTTGTTCCCCGGGTTCGGGATGCTCAGCGGTCCCGCCTCATACGAGGAATAGAAGACCCCGTAGCCCGCGCGCAGCACCGTCTTGCTGAATAAGTTGTACGCCAGGCCGATCCGCGGAGCAAAGTCGTGCTTCTGGTTCGGTACCAGGCTGGGGGGCGCACCGCGGGTCACCGGGATTTCCGGGAAGAAGTTCGGCGGCAACGGATCCTGCCGGTTACCCGCGATCTGCAGCGTATTGGTGTCGACGTTGAAATTCGCCTCGGCGCTGTACCGCTCTTTCGCGTGCTCGACGAACTCGTAACGCAGCCCAAGATTCAGCGTCAGCTTTTGGGTTAATTTGATGTCGTCCTGGACGTAACCAAAATACCCGGGTTGTTGAAATTCGTCGTTGATGAACGAGGAGAGGTTCGCACCCCCCGATATCGCCCCGAGCAGGAAGTCGGCCGTACCCAAACCCGTCGTTGAGCCGTTCTCTATGTTCTGTGATGTGTACGTCCCGCTGAAGCCAAAATATCCGCGCGGAACCGGCGGCTGCAGGATGGAAAAGTCCACCCGCGGTTTCAGCTCGGCGCCGAACTTGATGGTATGCCGGCCATGGATCCACGTCAGGCTGTCAATAAGCTGTTCGATCGCCTGCTTTTCCACCGTCGGCTGATACTCCGAGCTGCCAAAGCCGCTGAGCCCCGAAACGCCGAACTGCGGAAAACCACCGTTATTAGAGGCGAATGGAATCCCTGGAATGCCAACCGCGGCCGACTCGTTAACCGTGGAGTTGAACTGCAGCCGGTCCGACTCGTTCTGCGTATACCCAAGGCGCAGATCGTTGACTATCCGCGGAGTGAAGATGTGCGTCTCACTCACCACGACGTTGCGTGGTTTCTGCAGGAACACACCCGACGAGAACGATGCCGCATCGAGCGGAGGAGGAATGTCTCCCGGCGGAATGTCCGTCTGGTTCGCCCAACTGAACCGTCCGAAGATGGAATCCGAATCGGAAATCCTGTGATCGATGCGCAGATCGATTTGATTGGTGTTGTTGGGCTCGACCGGATTGCTCAGGTAATTGTTCGCCGGCCCGAAATTGTTGAACTGACCAGCCGTGTTCGGCTCGGGGAACATGCTCAACAACTTGGCGGCAACCGGGTTCCAATCCACTTGGGGAATGGTGTTATTTGGGTAGGGGACACGGCCCTCCGCGTCTCCCGAAGAGTTTATCGACCCTGTGGTCGGGTCGTAGATCGTGTTGAATGCCACACCGTTCACGGGCGAAAAATTACCCTGCCGCATGGCGTCCGTGGGTACAGTAGCCAGAAATGTGTCGCCCGTACGGATGCGGGTTCCCTGGTAGTCAAAGAAGAAAAACGTTCTGTTCTTGCCGTTGTAAATCTTCGGGATCAGGATCGGCGCACCAATGCTGAACCCGAATTGGTTCTGTTTAAACGGAGCGATTGGCGCGCCGTTGGCATTGTTGAAGAAATTGTTGGCGTCCATATCGCTGTTGCGCAGGAATTCATACACCGTCCCATGCACATCGTTGGTGCCGGACTTGATTGTCACATTCAGCACCGCGCCGCCCGACCGGCCGAACTCCGCGCTCATCGAGTTGGTCTGGACTTTAAACTCCTGAATGGCGTCCGGCGGCGGCCCGATCACGAAACTCGCCTGGCTGCTCAGGTCCTCGGAGAGGCTGTTGTTGTCGACGCCGTCCAATATGTAGTCGTTCTGGTACGGCCGCACCCCATTGGCGCTGAATCCGCCCGTGTTCTCATCGCGGGCGCCCGCCGGTGTCGGCGCCGTTCCGGCCGTCAGCACCGCCAGTCGCGTGAAGAACCGGCCGTTCAGGGGCAGGTCCATGACCCGCTGGCTGTCCACCACCTCGCCCAGGTAAGAGGTGTCTGTCTCGAGCACCGGGGCCGCTGCCTGAACCTCAACCGTTTCCGAAGCCTGGCCGACTTCAAGCCGGGCATCCACTCGCACGCGGTCCTGCACATTCACTTGAATATCCGGCCGGAGCGAACGCTTGAATCCCGCGGCCTCGACAGCTACCGAATACTTGCCGACCTCGAGCGGCGTCACCACATACGCGCCGGACGCGTCCGTCACCGTCTTAATTGCAATATTGGTGCCCATGTTGGTGATCGTGATACTGGCGCCCGCAATGATCGCGCCGCTCGGGTCGGTTACCGTTCCAACAATCGCGCCCGACGTCGTTTGCGCTCGAAGCGGCGACAACGAAGCCAATAGACACAAGACCAAACAGATTGACCCGAAAGAAAACACGAATACCCCGGCTACTGACGTTCGCATACCTGTCCTCCGATTTTGGTTATTGTATACCAGTTTGAAGCCTTGCAACCAAAGATTTTTTTGATGGCGCCTATTCGGCCAGTTCCAGCAACGCTTTCTGCGCGGCGCTGCTGGCTGGAAGCCGGGTGAGCAATTGATGGAGAGTCTCGCGGGCCTTCGCCCGCTCACCGGCGCGCGCGTAGAAGCGGGCCAGGTTCATATAGGATATTTCCTCATCCGGCGCTACTTCGATGCCGTAGCGGAAGGCGGCCACTGCATCAGCCGGCTTATGGAGTTCCACGTACAGCACCCCGAGGTTGTTGACGGCCCACACGTGGTCGCGTTGCGCGGCGATAGCCTGCTCGAACCACTGGCGGGCCTCTTCCGTGCGGTTGTGGCGCACCATCAGCAGCCCCAGTTGGTTGGCCGCCTCGGCATCCTGGCTGTCGGCCGCCAATGCGCGGCGGAACATGGATTCGGCGGACCGATCGTCGCCCAGATCGGCATGCGCCTGCCCCGCGCTCGTCAGGGCATACGATGCTTTTGGGTTTATGTCTAACGCGCGCTCGAAGTCGGTAAGCGCATCGCGATAGCGCTTGGCAGTCATTTCGAGGCGGCCCAGATAAGTCCAGGCGTCGGGCGAATTGGGCAGCAACTCCACGGCGCGTTCCAGATGCCGGCGAGCCTCGGTCTCGCGGCCGGCTTCCATATGCATGAATCCCACTGCCAGGTGCGCCTTTCCGTTGTCGGGCTGCAGGCGAATCACCTCGTCCAGGTAGACCAGGGCCTGTTCGGGATAGCCGGCCCAGAAAAACGCCGATCCCAGGCGGAAATAGTTGCGCTTTGGCGTGACGTAATACGTGCCGGCGAAAGGCAGGGCCAGCCGCATACGGTCCGGTGTCCGCAATAACTGTAGATCCTCGCGCAAACGCGCTTCGGCGGGCACGCGCGAGTACACTTTATGCGCCCGGCCGTGCTCATCGATCAGGATCAGCATCGGCAGGCGCAGGCCGGTTCGGTAATCGAACAAGTAGCGGCGAAACAGGGCGTAGGACGCCGCCACGTCGGCCGGCTCCCGGCTGAGATCCAGCACGTGGCCCGGAATGCCGGTGGGAAGACTCGCCATGGCGTCCGATGTCAGCAGGACGAACCCCGGTCCACGCCGCCTGTCGGGGATCGGAACGGGATCGAGGAGCCAGGTTTCTTCAAAAGCCGGCGTGTTGACCGGTTCGAGATGCGCGGCGGCCGGGAGCGGTTGGCGGCGGGCGAACGGCTCTCGGCGTGGCTGGTTATCGCCTTCCGTGATGTGGTAGCGAAACCCGCCCTCGACGTCGCGGAATTCCTGCCGCAGCCCGGAGGGCCAATGAATCATGATGCGATCTGCCCGCGACACTTCTCCCAATCCGAAATGCAGGGTCTTGGTGTGCTGCGATAGATAACCCGATCCGGCCTGGAGGAATCGCACGGTGCGCCGGCCGGCCCACTCCACGTGAACCGCCGCCCCTATCGCATCGCGATTCGATCGAGCGCCAGTCAGCCGGATGGCAATCGCTTGTGTTCCGATACCCCATTCGTTGCGCAAGAGGCGGACCTGGGGTCCCAAGCGGCATTTGAGGATCAAATCGAGGCGGCCATCGTCATCGAAATCGAGAACCGCGAAGGCCCGCGTATCCTCTGTGAAATCGGCGCCGGATATGCCCGAGAAATCGTAATAGCGGCCGCCTCGTCGCGCGTAGAGCACGTTTGGCTCGCGTCCGTTCCAACTCGTATCCTCACGAATGAACTGGTTGATGGCGTTCCAGCCGTTTTCGTACTTGGGTGCCGGTTGCAGCGTGGCGAGCGAGAATCCCACGACCTGCCGCCAGAAGAAGCTCATCGCGTCGACCGGCGATGGATTGGTGAGCATACCGCAACCGATGTAAATCTCCGGTGCGCCGTCGTTATCGAAATCGAAGCCGCCGGAAGACCACGCCCAGCGGCCCATATCGACTCTTTCGTCGAATTCAGTTTCTTCGAATGTGCCATCGCCGCGATTGCGGTAAAGCGAATTACCCTTGGTGTGCCGGCGGTAGGCTTCCACCAGGCCGTCTTTGGCGACCGGCGCGAAATGCGCATCGGCGGCCACGCGCTGTCCCGAGGCCGTCCACATGTTGCCGATATAGAGATCCGGCCGGCCGTCGCCGTCATAGTCGAACCAGGCCGCGCTCATGCCGGGACCGAGATCCTCGACGCCGGCGGAGGCGGCCACATCATGAAAATGACCGCCTTCGTTCTTGTAAAGATTGTTGCGGCCGAAGTCGTTGGCGACGTAAAGGTCGGGCCAGCCGTCGCCGTTGTAATCGCACCAGGCGGGGGCGAAGCTGTAGTGGTTGTTGTTTTCGTTGAGGCCGGCCGCCGACGTGACATCTTCGAAAAAACCGGTTCCATCAGCCCCCAGCCGATTGGCGAACAGAAAGTTCGGCGGACCGTTTTGCGCGTCGTGATACGGTTCCGGATAGCGGTACTGATCCTCGCTCTGAAAGTACACGTAGGTGCACAGGTACAAATCGAGGCGGCCGTCGCGGTCATAGTCGGCGGCGGACATGCCGGTGAATGTTCCCTGGGGCTGGGATCCGAAGCGGAAGGCGTCGGGCTTATGGCGTAGCGTCGCGCCATCGTTCAGAAAAAGAAGCGGGCCGGCAGCGGTGAGCACCACCAGGTCCTGCCGGCCGGAGTTGCGCAGGTCCACAAACAAGGCAGCGGTCGAGTCATCCAGCACGGCGGCGCCCCAGTGCTGGGTGACATCCTCGACCCGCCCGCCTGCATCGAGCTTGTACAGGCGATTCGGCAGCCCGCCTGGCTGGCAGATGTACACCTCGTCCCGGCCGTCGCCGTCGATATCGCCCACGGCGATTCCGTTATTGCCGTAGACGTCGATGCCCGATGCGGAATCCAGCCGGCCGCGCCAGTAAGGGACACCGCGCAGCAATTGGTTTCGAAACGAATCGGCTGGCCCAAACGACTGGCTCGTTACATCCTGGAACAGCGGCCGCGGTGACGTGGCCAGCGACTCTTCCGCCGGCTCGAACGAGGCGAGTAGCGCGCCACGCCAGGCCTGTTTCCAGATCCCCACCCGATAATTCAACACACCGGCGGCGGTGCTCGAGATTTCATAGCGCAGGCGATCGCCCGGCAGCGCGAAGAACCGCGCGCCGTGGACCTCGCCCAGGTTTGCAATCCAGTTCTCCAGGCCCGCCTGAAACCGGCGGTCGCCGCTGTCGAACTCCCCAGCGAAAACGCCTTTCGCGATTTGCCGGTAGCGCGCGGGCATGGGCGATGCGCCGCGAAAATCGCCGGCCAACGCGACTGTCCGGGTGGCCAGAATCCGGCTCCAACGAGCTTCGATCTCGACTGCCTCCCGCTCGACCGCAAACTCGTCATGACCGGGGTCAACTTGGGGGCGAAGCAACTCGTAAGGACTCGACTTGCGGAAATGGGCCGGAAAAACCGAGGGTGCCGCACGGGAGCGGGATGGCCAGGACCATGCCAGACCCGCGCCCGCCGCGCGCCCGAGGAATGAACGGCGCGTCCAGTTTTCACCCGAGAGCATACGGGAAGTATACTACTGGGATCGTGACACCCCCTGGTATCTTCAGCCCCAGGAAACGTCAAGGTCGGGAAGTGCACGGGGGCTGGTCAAGATATATTCGTGACGGTCAAGTTTAGTGCCGTCGAGGCAACGTGTCGCCGCTTGATGGGCAACCCTAAGCTTCTCGAATCCGAGTTTCTCCACGATGCGCCGGCTAGGGCCGTTTCCGTCGAAGTGCCCAATGCTGATTGCCTTCGCGCCAAGGTGGCCAAAAGCGTATCGAATGGCGGCGTTTGCCGCTTCCGTCGCCATGCCCTGTCCGGCGTATTTAGGCGCCGCCCAAATCCGGTCTCATAGACATCTGCCTGATCGGTGAGGTCCAGTGCGGTTCGGACAACGAAATCCCCGTTGATCCCATGGAATGCGGCCAATGCGATCCCTGCATGGCTCTGGTAATCCATGGTTCGTCGAATGGAGTGTTCCAGCGCGTCTCGCGATCGTTGGTTATCGAACGCCCAGGCCATCCATCGTTGCAGATCATCCCAGGCAAGTTCCTTTGCGGCCTGGATAGAATCCAAATCGGCAAGCTTGGGCGGACGCAAGACTAGCCGCGGCGTCGCTATGGGCATTAAATGGCGCACGGATCGGGATTCATCATGAAGCTTTACGTAAGCAGCGCCCCAATCTTCTTAGTCGCTGTCGGGAACTTGCCAATGCCCGCGCCAACCACTTCATCGGCCACCGTCACGTACACATCGGCGACCGTCCCGGTAATGCGCGTGTGAGCCCCTTTGGCCAGCTTCTTGTCCCCTCCGGCCACCAGCATCGCCAGGCCGCTGTTTTTATGCGGATTGGCCTCGGCATGTTCGTGGACGAAAATCAGGCTGGTGTGGTCGAATAGCGTGCCATCGCCTTCCGGAACCGATTCCAGCTTCGCCACCAGATAGGCGAACTCCTCCACGTGCCACCGGCAGATGTCGCGCAGCACGTGTATGCCGTCCATTCCGTCCGCGCCGGACGCCTTGTCTGGCGAGTGCGTATAGTCATGATGGCGCGCCGAGGTATAGCCAAGCCACGGGAACCGCGTCAGGCTCTGGCATTTCGTCAACATATAAGAAGCGACGCGTGTCTGCCGCATTCCGAGCGCCTGCACCAGCAGGTCGCTCTGCAATCTCGCAATTCGCGGCCAATCCTTCATGTCGCCGTCGAAATCGGGCGGATCGACCCGTGCATACTCCGGAGGCAACCCGGCAATGGAGCGCTCCAAATCCCGGATACTCGACAAATGCTCGTCCACGCGAGCCTTGTCGTCTCCCGGCAGCGACTTCTCAAGTGCCGCGGCGTCCGCTCCCACCGCATCCAGAATGCTGCGCTTCCGGTTCACCCAGCCCTCTTCGCGCGCGCCAAACAAGCGGTCAAACAGCCGGTGGGGAATCATCTCGGGCGGCAGCGCCCGCTCGTATCCCGCCCAACTCATGTTGCGCTGCATGCTCTCGCCGAAAGATTCCTGTGCCACTCCAATCTGCAGCGAGCGAAAGCGCGAATCCCCGCCGATCTTGCCCGCGATAATCTGGTCGATCGACGGCCCGCTCGGTCCGCGGCCAGTGAAATCCAGACCGGTCATCAAACCGCTCATGGAGTTCGTATGGCCGTTCCCTTTACCGCTGGCGGCGGCATTGTCCACGCCGCTCAGCACGTGCACATCCTTGCGCCAGGCGGCCAGCGGCGAGAGGCATGGAGTCAGTTCGTAGTCGCTTCCTTCTTCCGTGGGAATCCAGTAGCGTTCCGGAATGCCGTTCCCGTTGAACCACAGAACAAAACGAGTTTCAATGGGCTTCTCCACCAGGGCTGTATTGGCCGATTTCACCGGCGGCGCGGCCGCATAAGCGGTCCCCGCGGAATTGAACATTGACGCCAGCGGCGGAAGGCCAATGACGATGCGCGCTCCGGCAGCCGTGAGTCCTTTCAGCAGCGCCCTGCGGGACGTTCTAGTGCGGTTGGTGATTATTTGCGACATCCAGCCTCTGCCCCTCCTGCGGAAATTCTCTAAACAGGACTATTGATGATATTAACTCTTTAAAGCGAAAACCTGAATGGCGAAAGTCGCCGGTGACGAACCGGATCAAGGGCTGGTCCGCCGCCGCTTCGCTTCTTCCCGCCTGAAACCGGAAATACTGCTTCACGATGCATTCCTGGCATTGCATGCTATTTGCCAGCACCGCGCCCAACTGTTGCGGCGACGAAAACTCCGAATTCGGGATGCCGGCCACGTAGGCATTCGTGTTCAGCGGCAGCGTGATGACCCGCTTCGGTATCGGATGTTTTCCATCTTCGTCATTGTCCTCGTCCTTCTTCTTGCGAAATTCAAGGACCATTTGTTCTCTGCGCGCGCCCACCGCGTCGAACTTCTCAAGTCCGAATCCCACGGCATCCATCAGCTTGTGGCAGGTGGCGCACGAGGCACTGGTTGTATGTTCCGACATTCGCTCGCGATTGGTCTGGGGCTTGGCCTCCGTCACTGGCGGCAGATTTGTGTTCACGCCCGGCGGCGGATCCGGTACGTGCTGGCAAAGGAATTGTTCCCGTACAAAGAGGCCCCGTGCCGTAGGCGACGACTCATCCGGCTTCGCCGTCAAGGCCAGAAACAAACCTTGCCCTAGAATCCCCGCCCGTTCGGAGTTCGCTGGAAAGGACACACGTTCGAAATCCCTGGCCGGCGCCGGTACGCCATAGATCCGCGCCAGTTCCGGGCTGACGTACCCGTAATCGGCGGTGAAAAGGTCCATGAAGTTGCCATCGTTCCATACCAGGTCGGAGACAAACGTGCGCGCCTCCGCGACCATGGCGTTGGCCGTTTCGCGCGTAAAATACGGGAACTTGCGCCGGTCCTTGCTAGCCGTCGTCAACCGGTCGAATCGCAGCCACTGGCTGACAAACTCATCCAACGATTCGCGCGCCCGGGGGTCCGACAGCATGCGCCGTACCTGCTTCTCCACGCCCGCCCGGGTGGCCAGTTCGCCATGCTCCGCAGCGGCGAAAAGCTCGGCATCGGGCATCGTGTCCCACATCGAATACGAAAGCCGGCTGGCCGTCGCCCACGCTTTCAACTTCGGGTCTTGTGTGGTGTTGATCCAAAACAGGAAATTAGGCGATTGCAGCATCGCCTCCACCACTAGCTGCGCGCCCTTCAGGATGTCCGGCTCTTTTCGCAGCAGCCATTCGTAGCGCTGCTGCTCGGCGGGCTCGAGCGGCCGCCGGAACGCCTTCCGTCCGAAATCCCTCACGAATCGCCGCCCACACTCAGGCGAAGGTTTACAGGCAAGCAGTCCGTGCGTATCGCCACCGCGAAAGGCCGATCTGGCCAGCTTCTCCGCGGCGTTGCTATAAGCCTCCACCAGCAGCGGCGAAAGGCTCTGCCCGCTAGACTGGTTCAAGAATCCGTTGACGAAGTCCTCCGGAGGAAATTGCATTGCCGGTGCGGTTTGGTCGCCCAGTAAATCGCGCACCGTGTGATTGTATTGGCTGTGCGTCAAGCGCCGCAGGTGCGCGTCCTGCGGTGCGCCCCCGCCCTCGCTTTCCAGCTCCCGATACTTCAGCGCCGTTGCCAGCCCGGCGCCCGACAATTGGGCCAGCTTCGCAATCCACGCTTTCAATACCGCTTCTTCCGGGCTGTTCTGCTTAATCCGCTCGCCGCCGGTGTGCGGTATCCGCGCTGTCGGTTTCCGCAGTAAAAGCGAACCGTCCGGATCTTGCCGGTCCACCAAAACAACCAGCGAATTCCCAAAAGCGGCTATCTTGGCGGCATCCGCATCGGCCTCGGGAAAATGCAGCCGTGTCGCCGACGCCACGCCATTGGCGTTGTGACAGGCCCGGCAGTTCGCTTTCTCCAGAATCGGGAAAAGGGTGGTCCGGAAATCGCCGCTTTGCCCCCACAGGGCGCCGCCCGCCAAAACCAACAGAATTGGCTGTTTACCAACCAAACTGCGCATCCAACACGGCGGTTTCTTCAGCCGCACCCTCATCCTTGTAGAATAACAGGAGATGCGCCGGCTCATGGTCGCCTTCCTCTTTTTTCCGATCGCCGCGCAGGCGGCGACCGAACGCGAGGTCGCGGAGTGGGCGCTCCGTTGGGAAGGCAGTTTAATCCTGGAAGGGTCAAGCCAGCCCATCCGCGATCTTTCCCAACTGCCTCCCGGCGACCTCCACATTGCCTCGATCGACCTCAGCGCCGCCGTCATGCGCCCCGTCGAGCTCCGCAAACTGCAAGGTCTCACGCATCTGCGGCAGCTTTATTTGCCGGGCCGAATCTGGAACCCGGGCGCAGGCAACGAAGACAAAACCGGAGTATTTGAAGCCCTCGCCTCGCTGACGTCCGTCGAGCGCCTGGCCTTCAGTTGGCATTTCAATTCGAATATCGAAGTCGATGACAAAGACATCGGCAAGCTGGCTTCCTGGTCCGGCCTCCAGCAACTTCGCTGCTCGCAATGCAGTCTCGCCAAACCCCGGTTATCGGTCTTCCCGCAACTGCGCGATCTGGACCTCAGCGACAATCCCTTCACCGACGAAGGCATGGCTTCGCTCGCCGGCCTAAAGCGCCTCAAACATCTCATTTTGCGGAACACCCTGGTCACCGACGATGGCCTCAAATACCTGGCCGATTTAACCGCCTTGGAAGAACTCGACCTGTCCGGGACTCGCATCACGGGCCGCGGCACGGAGCATCTCCGTAACTTGAAGTCACTCCGGCGCTTGAATCTGCTGGGCGCGCAAGTGCCCGACGAATCGATGGACATCCTCGCCGGCATGAAATCGCTGGAGGTTCTAAACCTTTACCGGACGCTGGTAACGAACGCCGGCCTCGCCCGCCTGCACTCCCTGAAAAACCTGACCGACGTCGACGTCCGCTACAGCCGCGTCACCGCCAATGGTGTCGAAGCGCTCCGCGCTCCCCTGCCCGAAGTCAAGGTCAGTTTCGATGGCGCCGCTCTCTCCAAAACGCCCCGCGCAGGAGCCGCCCAGCCCACCGATGCTTCCCCCAAGGCCATTGCCACATGGGTCCGCCTGCTGGGCGGAAGCGCGGACCTGATCAACGGCCGCCTTATATCCATCAACTTGGCCGCCACCTCGTTGAGCGATGCGCAGCTCGCCTTTCTCGAAAATCTCCCCGACCTCCGAAAACTCGATCTCCAGGTGACGCAAGTCTCCGACCTGGGCCTGGACTCCGTCCAGCGGCTCAGCGGTCTTCGCGAGCTCGATCTGAGCAACACCACCGTCTCGTCGACGGGCCTCGCGAAGCTCGCGGGGTTAAGCCACCTGGAAGCCCTCAAGCTGGCCGGGACCCTGGTCGATGGGCCGGGACTGGCCCAGTTAAAAGGGCTAACGGCATTGCGCGATCTGGACCTGTCCGGCTCGTATGTCTCCGATCGCGGCCTTGAAGGCATCGCTTTACTCACCGGCCTGCGTAGTCTGCGGCTTCGCTTTCTCGACATCACCGACGGCGGCTTGGGCGGGCTCGCCAAACTCGCCAAACTCGAAAGCCTCGATCTCAGCAGCACCGAAATCACCGACGCCGGCCTGCAACAGATCGCCGCCCTCGCCAACCTGCGCAAGCTTTATTTGAACTACACCAACACCGGCAACGCCGGCCTCGCGGCCTTGAAACCTTTGCAGCGCCTCGAGCGCCTCGAACTGATGCATAGCCATGCCAACGACGAGGGCATGGCTTCACTGGCCGCCCTGCAGAACTTACGCGTCGCCAGGCTCGACTATATGACGCTCGACGATCGGGCCGTCGTGTTTCTCAAGGATCTTCCCCGGCTCAGCGAGTTAAGCCTCGATGCCACCAGCATTACCGATCAGGGCGCCCAAACCTTGCGCTCCATGACGGGGTTGCGCGCCCTCAACATCTATCACACGCTCGTCACGGAAAACGCCTGGCATGCCCTGAAAACCGCTCTGCCCGAATGTCAGATCGTATTCGATCGTGACTCGGCTTTGCCCAACCGGAGAATCCGCCAATGAAAGCTGTTTGTTTCGCCCTCTTCCTCTCTGCAGTTTCAGCCTGTGGCGAAACTCCAGCCAGCGAAGACACTCAATGGATCAGCGACCTCGGCGGCACCGTGGCGCGCAACTCTCAGGGCCTGGTCACCGCCATCAGCCTGCGCGGTACCTGGGTCACCGATACAGACCTCCGCCGCTTAAATCGCTACCCCGCTTTGAGCGTTCTCGATCTTTCCCTCACCCATATCACCGATGGCGGCATGCAAGAGATCAAGAATCTGCGCGGCATCACCGATTTCGATCTCTATTTCGCCGAGTACGTCACCGACGAAGGTGTCGCCGCCATCAAAGAGTGGAAGCGTCTGAAGCGCCTCAACCTGCACGGCACCAAGGCCGGCGACTCGGCTCTTGAGCATATTGCGGGACTCACCATGCTCGAATCGCTCGATGTCGGCTCTACCCTGATGACCGACGTCGGCCTCGAACGGCTCACTAGCCTGACGAACCTTAGGGCGTTGACCATGGGCGGCAACGAACTGGGCGACGCCGGCATGCAAGCGCTCCGTCAGATGCCGACCTTGACTTACCTGGATCTGAGCGGCCGCCAGGGTAACGACAAGAACATCTGGAGTATCGCCATGTCCAACACCGGGCTCCAGGCCGTCCTCACTCTCAAGAACCTGCGCGAACTGCGCTTCTCTTGCGTTTCGACGTCGGTAGGAATTGAAGGCGCGAAGATGGGAGAGGTAAGCACCCTCAGCGTCACTCAGGAATGGTTGGAGCAATTGAAGTCTCTGACCAGCCTCGAGCGGCTGAAACTGCAGGGTTGCGCGCGGATCAACGATGAAGCCATCCCGATCCTCATCGCCATGCCGTCCCTCCGCGTAGTCGACCTGAAAGGCACAGCCGTCACGGAAAGAGGCGCGGACATGTTGCGCGCCGCCAAGCCACGCGTCGTAGTCTACATCGGGCCTTGGGAAGGTAAAGCCGCGGCTTACCGTAACAATTGAGCCCTCCTTGTGCGTCTTGGAAACCTGATTACTCCACCAGGTGGCGCAGGCGGAGTAATCGATCGTCCCACTGCTTCGAAATCGCATCCAGATAGCGGCGGGCCTCGTCCAGCGAGCGATGCTCGAGTTCCCACGCGCTCTCGCGGCCGTTTCGCGTGTGATGCACCAAGCCCGATCGCTCCATCACCCGCAGGTGCTTCGATACTGCTTGCCGGGTGATGCGTGATCCCTTGGTCAGACCGGCGATGGACATCGGTCCGCGATCCGAGAGGCGGGCGACGATGTGCAGACGTGTCTCATCGCCTAAAGCCGCGAAGAGCCCGGCTTGTGACGCTTTGCGGTTAGGCATGGGCTAGATACTTTGCGATCAGCGTGGTTTGGATTTCCCATCCCGCCTCGTTGCCGGCAAAAGCCTTGGCGCGCTGGTCGAGCGGAATCTGATCGAAGCCCGATTCGCTGACTTTCAGCAAAGTGCCCTCCGCGTCCTCCTCCAGCCGGAACTCGACCAGCGTGGTAGGTTCGGCGGAACGGTCGATGCCGGGCTCGATGGCATGCGGATGCCAGCGGAAAGAGAGCACCCGCTCGGGTTCCAGCTTCTCGACGGTGATTTCGAAGGGTACGTTGGCGTGTTGTTGCTGCGCTTTGGCGACTTCCGGATCCATGGTGGTGCCCACGATAATGCCGTTCAGGCGGGCTCCCGGTGCGAATGCTCGATCGAACTTTACTCCGAACCAGGCGGCAAACTGGGCCGGGTCCGCCAGCGCCTGCCAGACACGTTCCCGCGGGACGGGTAGAAGAACCTGCTTCTCGATGCGATCGGTGCTCATGCAACCTCCAGGTTGCATATTATCATGGACCGGAACGAAATGCAACCATGAGGTTGCTTATCGCCAAGCCGTACCTGCGGTGCCGCTCGCCATAACCGTTTCGCGGATGCTCTCTCCCTGAAGCACGAATCGCTTTACTATAGGAAAATGCAAACTGATCGACTCTCGGCATTCTCCCGGCGGGACCTGCTTCGCGGCGCAGTGGCCGGAACAGGCGCCGTTCTACTCAGCCAGTCCGCCATAGCGGCACCCGGCGACGGCGCTCAATCCGTGATCGGCATGCCCTTTGAACCCCGCCCGAACGTGCGCATGGGGCTGATCGGGTGTGGGCTGCGTGGCTCCAGCATGCTGCAGGAGTTCCTCGGCGTGGAAGGCTTGACCGTAACCCCCGTCTGCGACGTGGTGAAGGACGCCGCGTTGCGCGCCCAGGCCACCGTCGAGCGCGCCGGTCAGCACCCCCCGGCGGTCTACGCCAACGGCGAGCGCGATTTTGAGAACCTGCTGCGGCGCGACGACGTGGACTTCGCCTATATTCCCACGCCCTGGGAGTGGCATGTCCCCATGGCGCTGGCCGCCATGCATAACGGCAAACATGCGTTCGTGGAGGTGCCCGCTGCGCCCACCATCGAAGACTGCTGGAAGTTGGTCGACACCTCCGAGAAGACTCGCCGCCATTGCCTGATGATGGAGAACTGCTGCTACGGCTATAACGAGCTGATGGTGCTCAACATGATCCGCGCCGGGCTGTTCGGCGATCTGCTCTACGGCGAGGGCGCCTACCTGCACGATCTCCGCCGCCTGTTGTTCGAAGACCGCGACGAGGGTTTGTGGCGCCGTCTTCCGCACACTCGCCGCAACGGGAATCTGTATCCCACGCACGGACTCGGGCCAGTGGCAAATTACATGGGTATCAACCGCGGCGATCGCTTCGACTACCTGGTGTCGATGAGTTCTCCGCAGCGCGGCCTCGACGCCTGGCGCGAAGCCCACGTTCCCGCCGGCAGCCCGAAGTGGAAGGAAAAGTATATTTGCGGCGACCTGAATACTTCGCTCATCAAGACGGCCAATGGCCTCGTGATCACCGTGCAGCACGATGTGGTGAACCCTCATCCATACGACCGCACCAATTTGATCGCGGGGGTGAAGGGTATCTTCCGCGACTATCCGCCGCGCATTTACTTCGACGACCCCGCCGCGGAAGAGTACCTGCCGCTCGACAAATTCAAGGAGCAGTATGAGCATCCGTTGTGGAAGCATGAGGGTGAGTTGGCGCGCAAGCTGGGTGGGCACGGCGGCATGGACTTCCTTATGGTCTACCGGCTGGTCGAGTGCATGCGCAATGGCCTGCCGCCGGATCTGGATGTGTACGACGCGGCCTCCTGGAGCGCGCCGGGGCCGCTCAGCGAAGCATCCGTCGCGCAGGGCAGCGCACCGGTCAAGTTCCCGGACTTTACGCGGGGGCGATGGAAGGAAAAGCGGGGCTGGCTGGTTTGATGCTGCCGGAGAAAGCACGGCTGAAAGTCGACTCGGATGCTAGCAATGGCAGACGAAGAACCTGGAGCCGGCTGTAAGAATTGAAAGGATTGGTTGCGGGGGGTGGATTTGAACCACCGACCTTTGGGTTATGAGCCCAACGAGCTACCAGACTGCTCCACCCCGCACTCATATCCTACCGCACGGCGAAGAGCAGGTCAAATTCAGGTGACACTCGGGCCGCCCGAATTTCCCAAGGGCGCCAGTACCCAATCGGCCAGCTCCTCCATGCGGTCCACCAGCAGATCCGGCGGTACGGCTGCCAGCGACTCGGGCTGGAAGCCGTACGTCACGCCGCACGAACTCACGTTTGCGTTGCGCGCCGTCTGCATGTCCACCGAGCTGTCCCCCACCATCATGGTCCGTTCCCTTGAAGCGCCGCATTCCGCGATCAGAGTCTCGATCCCGATAGGGTGCGGTTTCTTGAAATCGAAACTGTTGCCGCCGTAGACCTGCCGGAAGTGGCCGCCGAGTCCGAGCCCGTCCACGATGGCCCGGCTGATCCTCACCGGCTTGTTGGTCAGCACCGCCATCCGCACCCCCGCGTCCCGCAGCCGGTCGAGCGCTTCCCGCACGCCGGCGTAAAGGGCCGTGTAGTCCAGCATGTGCTCGCGATAATACTCCAGAAAAAACTCCAGCGCTTCCTGCACCTGGGCTTCGGTGGCCTCGGCTCCCAGTACGCGGCGGATCAGCACCGGCGCGCCGTTGCCCACGTAGGAGTGCACGCGCTCGTCCGCGATGGGCGCCATGCCCATGTGGGCGCGCGCGGCATTGGCGGCATTCGCCAGGTCTTTCTTGGAATCGATCAGCGTGCCGTCCAGATCGAAAATGAGCAGATCCGCCCGGGTCACGCCGTGGCGGCCTTGCTGCGCATGCGGCTCTCCCCACGCACCGGTTTGCGCCGCACCTTGCGCGTGCCCAATTTGTACTCCACCATCTTCCGCTGCAGCGTGTTGCGATGAATTCCCAGCAGCTTGCTGGCCGCCGAGCGGTTCCCGCCCGTGCGCTCCAGCGCCCTTTCGATCAGGGTCTTTTCCAGCAGTTCGACTACCTCTTCCAGGAAAAAGCCGTTGCCTACCAGATGCTCCACCAGCGCTTCGAATGTCTCTTTCATCTCATGCCTTCTTCCCCGCATCCGGCAATCCCCGAATGCCCTTTTTCAGGGCGTTGCCCCAAATGTTCTTCACCTGCTCGTAACTTTTCCGGAATCCATCCTTCAACTCGTGCGGCGCGACGGTGGCGCACACCCGCGCCGCATCGATCACATACGGCGCCACTCTCGAGCGCACCACGGAATCCGGCGGCGACTTGCCCGGCGTGAACGCCAGCAGCGCCAGCACCACGGCGATGGCGATCAGCACGCCCCGCACCACGCCGAAGCCGGCGCCCAGCAGTCGGTCCACGAACGACAACCCCGCCACGCGCATCATCCGCCGCAGCACCCGGCCCACAATCGCGCCTAGAATCAGCACGCCGCAAAACACCATCAGGAAACCGCAAAAATTGGCCACGCCCGGCGAACTGACGTACGGTTGCAGAAACGAACCCGCCGTGCCGTAGAACCAGATGGCCAGCACCAGCCCCGCGATCATGGAAACCAGCCCCACCACTTCACGCGCCAGACCCGTGGAGAAACTGGTCACCACCGATCCCGCCAGCACCAGCAGCAGCACGATGTCCAGCCAGTTCATAGCTCGTTGCCCGTCAGAACCTGGTAGGCCTGCCGGTACTTCTCGCTGGTCTTAAGCGCCACTTCGTCCGGCAGCGGCGGAGCGGGCGGCTTCTTGTTCCATTGGATGGATTCCAGGTAGTCGCGCACGTATTGTTTATCGTAGGAAAACTGCGGGCCCCCCGGATGGTAGCTTTCCGCGGGCCAGAATCGCGAAGAATCCGGCGTCAGCACTTCGTCGCCCAACACCAGCTCACCGTCCACGAAGCCGAACTCGAATTTCGTATCGGCGATGATCACGCCCTTGGTCTCCGCGTAGGCCGCCGCGCTCGAGTAGATCCGCAGCGTGAGGTCCCGCAGGCGCGCGCCCAACTCCGCGCCCACCAGCGAACACATGGTTTCGTACGAGATATTTTCGTCGTGGCCCGTGGTCGCTTTGGTGGACGGGGTGAAGATCGGCGCGGGCAGGCGATCGCTTTCGCGCAGGCCCGCGGGCAGCGGAATGCCGCAGACTGTACCCTGCGCTTTGTACTCCTTCCAGCCGGAGCCGGCCAGATAGCCGCGCGCTACGCATTCGATCTCCACCATTTGCGCGCGTTTCACCAGCATCGACCGGCCTTCCAGTTGGCTGCGAAATGGCCGCAGCGCCGCCGGGTATTCGGCCACATTCGCCGTCAGGAAATGCGTGGGCGTCACGTCGCGCAGGAAGTCGAACCAGAAAATGGAAAGTTGCGTGAGCACTTTGCCCTTGTCCGGTATGCCGGTGGGCAGGATGTAGTCGAACGCCGAGATGCGGTCGGTGGCGACAATCAGCAATTGTCCATCCACGCGATAGACGTCGCGCACTTTGCCTTGCGCATGCCTTTCGATTCCGGGCAGTTCGGTATTGAGGATGACGCTTTCGAGTATCACAGGTTTTCAGGGATCGCCTATCGGGGGAGTAACTCAAATAATAACGCGCCTGCGCCATTTGTCAAACATGATTTTTCGCCTTCTTGTACCTGAAGCTCCATTACGTATGCACGTCGCCGTCGTCGTCGAACAACTCCTGCGCCAAACCGCTGGAACTGCGCTCCCACGCGCTGGTGCGCCAGTTGTCGAGCGTATTGGAAACGCGCATCCAGGTGGCCTGGCCCAATATGAACCGTTGCCCCAGGGCAAATACGTAAGGTTCGTAAAGTCGCCGCGCCTGCGCCAGTTTGGTGTCGAACTCCGCGGAGTTGCAGGGCGCGATCCCGGCCGCAGCCAGTAGCGCTTTGAATTGCTCCAACTCCTTTGCGGGCAGCCGGTCCGGATCCGGAGTACGCGGTGGCGCATTCACGATCTGGGCCAGATCCACCACGGTGTGCCGTGCCATGGCGAAGGTCAGCCGCGCCTGCCACGGCGCCAGGCCGTCGATGCCCGCAATCATCACGGCGCAGACATCCAGGATGGTGGTCAGCGCCGCCAGCCACGATTGGTTATCGTGCTGCGAGCGAAAGTACGCCAGTACCGGGTACGAAATGTAAGTTTCCAGCAGGTTGGCAGACCAGATCTCCCACTCCCGCAGCAGTTCGTTGAGGGCCGCCAATCCGTGGCCCGACGCGTACCGCCGCAGAAGCTCCGCCGCGGTGGGCGGCGACCCGGCCCGTGCGTCCAGCAGCAGAATGCTGGTCTCCCGCTGCGCAAACGACTGGTACAGCACGGGCAGATAGCTGATCACCATTGCCAGAAAACCGAAGCCGATACCGGCTTCGAGCACCAGCACCGCGCGTGCCGCCCGCGTATGCGGCACCCCCATTCCCAGGGTGATGAACGTGGTGCCGCTCAAGTACATGCTTTCGAGGTAGCTCATCCTGGGCGGCCCCACCGACCACTGCACCAGCGCAAACGCCAGGATCATTCCGGTGGCCCAAACGATGATCAGAAACAGCAGCGAGAGGGGCCCGTAGAAGCTGAGATACCGCTCGCGGCGTTTGTTGGAATGCACCCGCCCCGCCAGCCACCTCCACACCGTCCAGGTGGACAAATAGAAGAGCCGGCTCAGGCGGAATTTCCGCGCCACCCGCCGCGGCAGGATGATCACTTCGAAGCCATCCCACAGGATGATCAGCAGAACCAGGGTTCCGAGGATAGCCGCCAGCGCGTTCATTCCGCCGCTTTCCTCAGCGCATCCTTCAGTGCCTCCGGCAACGCCTGCGCCCGCCCCGGCCGTCCTACGCACACCACCACGATCGACCCATGGGCAGCGATGCCGCCGTCCTTCAACGCGGCAAACTCCAGCGTATACGACGATGTTCCGACCCGCTTCACCGATACGGCGATGTCCACCAGGTCGTCGAAGACCACCGCCGACCGGTACTCGCATTCCACGCGCACGCGCGGAAAACCTACCTCCGGCGCGTCGCGATAGCAGTATCCGAGCCAGCGCAGAAACTCGATTTCCGCGGATTCGAAATAGCGGAGCATCGCCGTGAAATGGATTCGTCCGGAAGCGTCCGTATCGGGAAACGCTACCCGCACGCGGTGCGTAAATTTTGTCATAGATTCTATTTTTCCGGTTTGGCGAAGGCCGTCTCCGCCAGCGGCGCGTTGTTTTGGATCTCCGCGAATTTGAAGATCATCGTGTTATCCGGCGCGCGCTGTTCGATGGTGAACGGAAATTTCAGTCCGTCCACCTCGCGGTAATCGCGCAGCAGGACTTCGTATTGTACGATGCCGTCCTCCAGCGTGACACGCTCGTAGTCGCGCTTCACCAGCAGTCCGCTCTCCGCATCGAAGTAGAGCTTCTCCGCGGGACCGGTAGCGGGCGTTGCTTCCACCACGTAAACCGCGCGTCCGTTCACCTTATCCGCGCCGGCCGATTCCATCTTTGGATACAGTTCCTTCAGCCGCATCTCGCGGTAGAAATGGTGGTCGCGCTGGGCCACCGCCAGGTCCGCCTTGCTCATGGCATGCGTGCCCGAATCGGGATTCTTCTCCCAGCCGTTGCCGCCGTCGAGCACCGTCTCCACCACGCCATAGCCTGGAATGTCCATCGTCAGGCGGAAGCTGCCGGGCGCCTTCGCCACCACCAGCGCGGTGCCTGTCGCGTTGTCGTCCGGCATCTCGACGGTGCCCTTCATGGCGCGCGTGGTAACCTTCTCGTAGGCGGCTTGTCCGCCCAGAGCCTGCGCGTACTTCGCCAGAATCTGGTCGACGCCCGTTTGGCCGAACGCCGGGGCCGCGGCGGCCATAGCCAGTAAGCAGTACGTGGCGCAGGCACTCGTGCCTGCCGCGACCGCACTCTTGCGGTCGCCTGACGCCCATCGCCTATCGCTCATGAGGACCTCCGGGGCCGCGAAGCGGAACACTTGGCCCACAGTCTACAATAAATCTTTTATGCATGTACAGGAAGTCGTTGAAGCGGAAGGCCACCTGATCGACTCCCACGTGATGGAGAACATCTTCGATAAGGTGGTGGAGCATCACGGCCGCTTCGAGGTGGAACAGTTTCGCATCGGCCGCACCAACAGCGAGCCATCCTACTTGCGCCTGAAGGTGGAAGCGCCTTCCGGCGAGCTGATGGCGCATCTGCTCGAAGACCTGCTTTCGCTGGGCTGCGCGGCGGTGGATTCGGGCGATGCCGCCGTGCGCCCCGTCGAGCGCGATTGCTGCGCGCCGGAAGATTTCTACTCCACCACCAACCACCGCACCTTCGTGCGCCACGAACAGCAGTGGATCGAGGTGGAGAACCAGCGCATGGACGCCCTCATCGTCATCGCGGATGGCCATGCTTTCTGCCGCCGCCTGCGCGACATCCGGGCGGGCGACCGCGTGGTGGTGGGCATGCGCGGCATTCGCGTGGCGCCCGAATCGAAGGAACGCGACCGGCTGTCGTTCGCCTTCATGTCCAACGGTATCTCGTCGGAGCGACAGGTGGAGACGGCCGTCCGGCAGACTGCGGCCCTGATCCGGCAGGCGCTGGAGCAGAAGCTCAAAGTGGTGGTGGTGGCTGGTCCAGTGGTGGTGCACACCGGGGGAGTGCATGGCTTGGCGGCTTTGATCCGGGGCGGCTTCGTCCACGCGCTGCTCAGCGGCAACGCGCTGGGCGTCCACGACGCGGAGGCCGCGCTGTTCGGCACTTCGCTGGGCGTGCGGCTGGCCGATGGACGGCAGGAAGAGCACGGCCATCGCAATCACATGCGCGCCATCAACGCCATTTATCATGCGGGCGGCGTGCGCCAAGCCGTGGAGGCCGGACGCCTTCCCAGCGGCATTCTCTATGAATGCGTGCGCGCCAATGTGCCTTTCGTGCTGGCCGGCAGCTTGCGCGACGATGGTCCGCTGCCCGACACCATCACCGATATGAACGCCGCCCAGGACGCCTATGCCGGGCAGCTCAAGGGCGCCGGGCTGGTACTGTGCCTGGGGTCCATGCTGCATTCCATTGCCACCGGCAACATGCTGCCGAGCTGGGTGAAGATCGTGTGCGTGGATATCAATCCCGCCGTGGCCACCAAGGTGAGCGACCGCGGAACGGGACAAGCCGTCGGCGTGGTGGCCGACGTGGGCATGTTCCTCGATCTGCTGGCCCGGAACATGGTGCAGTCATGAAGCGAGCTTATACCGACGAACACGCCACGGCCGGAATCGATGCCGCCCTGCCCGAAATCGAGACGTGGCCCAACCAGTTTCCCGATTACGAGATCGAGATCGCCATCCCGGAGTTCACCTCGGTGTGCCCCAAGACCGGATTGCCGGATTTTGGCAAACTGACACTGCGCTACGTGCCGGACAAAAAATGCCTGGAGCTGAAATCGCTGAAGATGTATTTGCTGGCCTATCGCAATCTGGGCATCTTTTACGAAAACGTGGTGAACCGGTTCCTGCGCGACGTGGTCGCGGCCGCCAAACCCGTGAGCGCCACGGTCACCGGCGAATTCACGCCGCGCGGCGGACTGCATGCCAAGGTCACCGCCAGTTGGAGCAAGCCAGGGAGCAAGCCACGTGGACACCGATGAATTGACGGCTATTCTGCAGGAAGTGCGCGATCGCGTGCGCGCGAGCCATCCGGATTCGCCGGCTTCCGGCGGCGCCTTGCCCGACCTGATGCCGCTGCTGCACGCGCGCGATGCCGCGGAAGCCAAGGTGGCGGCCATAGGCACGGTAAATCCGCGCGCCGGCGGACCGCTGAACTGGCTGGCGCAGAAAGCGAAGAAGACCATCGCCCGCGCGCTCGATTGGCACGTGCGGGAGCAGGTGGAGTTCAATCGCAACGTAATGGCTTGCGTGCAGGCCACTCTGGAGGCTCTCGAAGAGATTCGCCGCTCGCAGGACGACGTCCGCGAGCTAAAGGACATCCGCTTGCACTGGGTGGACTGGCGCCAGGAGTGGGAACACAAGCTGGTGGTGAACGAAACGAAGCTGCTGCGCGGCCTGGCCGAACTCAATGCCGCGTACCAATATCGCACCGGGCAAAACGAGAGCTTCTTCCGGGATCAAATCAAGCTGCAGCACGCCGATTACGAAGCCGCGCTCGACCGCTATGGAGTGGATATCCAGAAGCGCCTATGGGCGGACATGGAGCGGATCCGGAAGGACTACGATCAACTGATTCATTCCGAACTCCGGCTGATCCGGCAGCGCGCAGCCACAGCTCCGCCTGTCTCTGTCGCCACGTCGGCCGCATCGCCGCTTCAGACGCCCGCCCCCGCGCCGCCGCAGCCCGAATTCGATTACGCCCGTTTCGCCGAGCGCTTCCGCGGTTCGGAAGACTACGTCAGGAAAGGCCAGCAGTTCTACTTGCCCTACTTCACCGGACGCCGCGAGGTGCTGGACATCGGCTGCGGGCGCGGTGAGTTCCTGGAGTTGATGCGCGCAGCCGGCGTCGCGGCGCGCGGCATCGACTTGAGCCGCGAGTCCGTCGATCTGTGCCGCAAAAAGGGTCTCGAAGCCGACGTCGCCGACCTGTTCGCCTACCTCGCGGAACTGCCCGAATCGTCGCTGGATGGCATTCTCAGCGCGCAGGTGGTCGAGCATCTGCCGCCCGATCGTCTGCCGGACATGGTTCGCCTGGCGGCGTCCCGGCTCCAGCGCGACGGCATCCTGGCGATTGAAACACCCAACCCGGAGTGCCTCGCCATTTTCGCCAGCCACTTCTATCTCGACCCGACGCACACCCGCCCGGTGCCGCACGCGCTGCTGGCGTTCTACATGGAGGAGTACGGGCTGGGCGGCATCGAGGTGCATCGCTTGTCGCCCGCAATTGAATCCATGCCCGCATTGGCCTCGCTGCCGGAAGATTTCCGCGAGGCATTCTTCGGTGGCCTGGATTACGCGATCATAGGGAGGAAGCTATAAGCCGTCCGGGTGACCCGCGCGAGATCGAGATCAAGCTGGCGCTCGCGGACGCCGCTGCGGGCCGCCGTCTGCTGCGCGCCGCCGGGTTCCGCATATCCAAACCGAGGATCTTCGAGGCGAACACTCTCTTCGACTCCGCGCGGGGCGCGCTCCGCCGTTACGGTCGCCTGCTGCGCGTTCGCGAGGCAGGCCCGCTTGGAATTCTGACTTACAAAGGCGCCGCCGTCGTCGGCAGATATAAGGAACGCGAAGAGCTGGAAGTCGAAGTATCCGATCCGCGCAAGCTGCGTGAGATGCTCACCCGCCTGGATTTCATCCCCACGTTCCGCTACGAGAAATTCCGCACCGAATACCACCGTCCTGGCGAAGCAGGCGTAGCCATGCTCGACGAAACCCCCATCGGCGTGTATCTGGAATTGGAAGGCGTCCCCCGCTGGATCGACAGCAGTGCACGCCGGCTGGGATTTGCGGAGTCGGATTACAGCACGGCGAGCTATGGCGGTCTGTATGCGGATTACTGCAGCAAACACGGGCTGCCGGTAACAAACATGACGTTCGAAAAGGAGACAGAAGACAGGAGTCAGAAGACAGAATAAAACCCGCGTTTGGCTTCCTCCTCCTGTCTCCTGACTTCTGACTCCTGACTCCTGACTTCCGTCTCCTGACTCCCTCTTCCTACGCCTTCTTGTTGCCCGTCCCTAACGTCTGCATCTCGCTGAAGTCCACGCGGCGATGCTCGTCCATCGCCAGGTTCGACAGGATCACCGCGGTGGAATCGTTCAATCCGATTTCCAGGTTCGACTTCGGCTTATGGTTCATGGGATCCTTGCAGCACAAGAAGAAGTCCTCAAGCTCCACCGTCACCGGATTGCGGTCCTCCTCCGGCGCCATGATGCCCTTGCTATACAGCCAGCGCCGCGCAAACTTGCTTTCGCGGGAGAGGAACGAATCGCTGGCGTCCGCCGAATCCTTCGGCAGCAGCAGCGGAATCCCGCGGGACGCCGCCGCCGTGGTCATGGTCGCGCCCGCTTTGAAGGTATCCTTCTTGTCGGTGGCCTTCTTGACGTCGGGAGCCGACACCGGTTTGGGTTCACGATACCAAAGGGCCGTGGCCGGATGGTTATCGTCGCCGATCGTGATCTCGATCGCGCCCGCCGTGCCCATGATCACTTCGCCGAACTCCTGGCGCGTAGCCTGCAACAGGTCCAGGTGCGAGCTGGTGCTGATGGAGGTATAGATCAGCTTGCGCCCGTTGGGATAAACGTAGATCAATTGGATGTTGTCGTAGACATCGCGGCCGTCTTTGAACGTATCGATGCCGCCCACCCCGATCACGTATTCGGGCGGCGAACCGAACATCCAGTCGGCCACGTCGATCTGGTGCGACGCCAGCTCCGCGGTATTTCCGCCCGCGTATTCGCGATACATGCGCCAGTTGATCTTGCGCTCGAGCGATGGATCGGGCACCGGACGCCGCTGGTTCGAGTTGCGATGCCATTGGCCGCGGATGTGCGTGACGTTGCCCAGCACGCCCTGGTCGATCATCTGCTTGGCCGTCTGGTAGAACTGGCTGTAGCGCCGCTGCAGACCCACCTGCAACACTTGCTTGGGGTGCTCGGCCACCAGCGCGCGCAAGGCGTGTACCTCTTCGGCCTTGTGCACCAGGCTCTTCTCACAGAAGACGTGCTTGCCCGCCTGCAGGCTGTCCTTGGTGATGGGAAAGTGCTCGTACAGCGGCACCGCGATCAGCACCGCGTCGATATCCTTGCGCGCCAGCAGCTCGCGGTAGTCTTTGTAGGCCGCCGGATTATTGCCGGCGGTGTCCACGCCCTTCTTCAGGTTGACGTCCCAGTTGTCGCACACTGCCACGCACCGGCCGGCGTCGGTTTCGTGGAGATGCTTGAGCAGATACGTGCCGCGGCTTCCAGTGCCGATAAATCCATACTGCACCTGGTCGTTGGCGGCTTGCGCCTTCTGAATGGCGGCGACGGCCGTAACGGCGCCGGCCGCCTTTACAAAATCGCGGCGGGTGACATCTTTGTCCTGTGCCATGCAGGCAAATTGTAACATGCAGCCCCCAAGCCCCCAGCCCCTAGCCCCCAGCTACCGGCCCGACGGCAGGAATCCGAACGACACCACGGCCGCGCCCAACGTGCGCGGGTCGTCGCCCGGCGCGTGATACGCCGGATCGGCCTGAAATTCAGCTTCGACCGTTCCAGGAGGGCCGGGCGGCAGCGGCCAGCGCACAGTGTGGACACCCAACTCGGTCAGGCGCGTGGTCCCCAGCGGCACGCCGTTCAGCCGGGCGCTGAAATCGGAGTGCCCAAGCGCGGCGAGCAGTTGTGGGCCGATGTCCAAGACCACTTCGAACTGGGTGGCCCGCGGCGCGCGATAGAGACGGCCTGTAGCGTGCGGCGCGGTCCAGCGAAAGCCCTCTTCAAGTCCGAACCAGCCATCCGTCAACTGCCAGACCGGAGTCAGCTCGTTCATCATGATGTAGGTCGCATCCGGAGAGTTCGCGTCATGGGCCGCGATCCAGAGCTTGCGGCTGGACTCCACCCATACCAGCGTGGCTATCGCGGGACTGCTCAGGATCGAGTGCGCCACGGGTCGATCGCCCATCGGATACAGTTTGGGCTCGATGCCCGGCAGCAGATAGCGCAATGCGCCGGCCGCGCCCCAGGGCGGAAACGCGGGCGGCAGGCCGTGATACAGAAACGTGGAAATGCCCTGGAGCGAAGCGGCGGAGGCTTGCAACTGCGCGACATAATCGCGGGCGTCTCTATCCTCGACCCGTTTTTCGGCGCGGTAGTCGCGCAGATCGATGTAGTTCCAAGGCAGCCATGCCGCCAGGAAAACGGCGGCCAGCCAACCAAACCGGGCATCGGCCAGTGAGGACAAGGCCATCGCTACGCCAATCAACGGCACGTACCAATAGGCGCTAAACAGGCGTCCGGGTAAAACGACCAGCGGCACCAGAAACAGGACGGTGGCCGCCACGCCGAGCCCCATCCGGCGATCGCGGCGCAAGGCGGGAAGCGCCAGCAGCGCGAAGCCTGCAAAAGGAATCCCAAACAGCTCGGTCGCGTAGAACTTGATGCCCGCGCCCAGCGCGGCGGGCGTGAAGCGGAAGGTGTAGTCATCATCCTGGTGGGGATTCCGGAGGATGCCTTGCAGTCCGAACGAGAGCGACACCAGAACGAAGGGGATCAGCGGCCGCCATTGGCGCTTGCCGTACCAAAGCTCGTAGCACGCCAGCACGGCGGGCAGCATCACGGCCAGCTCTTTCGATTTATAAGCCAACCAAAAGGCCAGGAACGACAGCACCCAGCGGCGTTTGACCCAGAACAGGAAACTGAGCAGGCAGAAGGCGGCGCAGAACAGATCGAACGCGTACATGGGTTTCCAGTACACGTCGAACACGGCCATGTGAAACGCGAAGAACAGGGCGCCGGCGGAGGCCGCGAAAGGCGAGGCCCCCAGGTTGCGCAAAACCATCCACAGCAGCCAGACATTCAGCAGGTGGAGCAGGTGCAGAGGCAGAAGATATTTCCGAAAATCGAGGCCGTACGCGCGGCTCATGATCCGGAAATAGAGATGGCCCACGGGCCGGAAATTCCGGGCGTTGTAGACCGGGTTTACCAGGTCCGTTGCGAAATCGGCCAGCGGGATACGGGGCGTCCAACTCAGGCTGTCCAGCTCATCGCCGGTGAAGTAACCCCGGTACGCGCCGCGATTGGCGATGAAGAACGCGAGCGCCATGGCGAGCAACAAGGCCAGGCCAATCCATTTGTTGCGGGACGTCAACGCACGATGTTAGCACCAGCCGCAGCGCGCTTTGCGCACCTTGATATCATGAACGAGATGACATGGCGTTGATCGCCGTTTCCGGACAGCCCGGTTGCCGCTTCGAAGAAGTGGCGCGCATCTCCGCGCACCGCCTCGGGTTCGAGTTGGTTAATGAATCGCGGATTCACGCGCTCATCGAGCGCGAATTTGGCGCGGACGCCGAGGTGCCCCCGAAGGCCCGTCCCGACCTGGTGGCGTCCATCCTGGCGCGCCTCGCGACCGAGCACCACATGGTGTACTGCGCCGCGGGCGCCGAGATGCTTTCGCGCCAGTTTCCCGGCACCTTGCGCGTGCACGTGGCCGCGCCGGACTCGGTGCGCACCGGCAATCTCATGCTCGACCGGCGGCTCGAGCGCCCCGCGGCCCGCCAACTGATGCGCGAGTTGGATGCGGCGCAGCACGCGCAGTACAAGAGCATGTCCGGCAGGGCCACGGCGCTCCCGCACTGGTTCGATCTGACCCTCAACGCCGAATCCATGGACTCCGAGCAGATGGTGGAGATGATCCAGAGTTCGTCGCGCACGTTGGGCCTGAAGGAGCGCGGCTTTCTGTCGGCGGCGGCCGAGGCGCAAATCCAGTTTCAGATCCGGTTGCGCCTGGCGCGGCATGGGATCGTGCCTCCCGGCACGGTGCGCCTGCCGGACAAAACCTTCGCGCACCCGAGCGAGCGGGTGTTCGCCAACCTGCTGGATTTCTACCGCATCGCCTGGGAGTACGAACCGCGCAATTTCCCGGTCCAGTGGGACGCGGAGGGCCGTATTTCCGAATCCTTTACGCCCGATTTCTATCTGCCGGAGTTCGACTTATACGTGGAACTCACCACCATGAAACAATCACTGGTGACGCGCAAGAACCGCAAGATCCGGCTGCTGCGGGAGCTGTATCCGCACCTGAACGTGCAGGTGTTCTACCAGAAAGATTTCGAGAACCTGATCTTCAAGTACGGCCTGGCGGAGCGGTCCGTGAAGGTATGAGCCGCGAAGCCCCGAGCAAGGATCCGCCGGGCATCGAACGCATCCTGTTCACCGAGGAGCAGATCGCGCAGCGTATCCAGGAGGTGGCCGCCGAAATCACCGAGCGCTACCGGGGCAAGCCGCTGAAGCTGGTGGGCGTGCTGAAGGGGTCGGTGTTCTTTCTCACGGCCCTGGCCCGCCAGATTCAGATTCCGGTGAAGATCGATTTTCTGGCCATCTCCAGCTTCTCGAACAAGTCCAGCGCGCCGGGCATCGTGCGCATCGCCAAGGACCTTGACGAGCCCATCGAAGACGAAGACGTGCTGCTGGTGGAAGACATCGTCGATACCGGATTGACGCTGCGCTATCTTCTGCAAACCCTTTCCAGCCGCGGCCCCAACTCGCTGGCGGTGTGCACGTTCCTGGACCGCAATTCGCGCAGGCTGGTCCAGATCCCTGTGGAGTTCCGCTGCTTCGAGATCCCCGACCGCTTCGTAATCGGCTTCGGCTTGGACCACAACCAGCTCTACCGCAACTTGAGCTACGTGGCGGTGATGAAGCCGGAAAAGAGCTCGTGACCGGTTGGCCGTCGCTGCTGCTCTGCTGGAGGGTGTGAGTTGGGCGCTGCGGCCTGATGATCCCCGGCCCCTGCGATTATCTGAAACTGCTGCGGCGCGACCGCACCCTTTCGTGCGTCATCATGAAGCCTGACAGCGAGCTGCTCGAACTGTACGGCCGCGATGCCGGCGGCGCGGGCGGCAAGTATTTCGCCGACTACCGCGAGGACGGCGCATTGCGCATCCGCTGAAGGGAACGAGGCATAATAGTTATTCATACCGGAAAAACCTATGTCCAAAACTACAGACACGTTTGTCGAACAGAATCGGGAACGTCTTCTCGACGAGTTGAAAGAGTTCCTGCGCATTCCCAGCATTAGCACGCTGCCCGAGCATCGCGGCGATATCGACCGCGCCGCCGAATTCGTGGCCGGCAGCCTGCGCCATGTGGGCATGGAGAATGTGGAGATCATCCCCACCGCCAAGCACCCGCTGGTGTACGCGGATTGGATGCACGCGCCCGATAAGCCCACGGTGCTCTGCTACGGCCACTACGATGTTCAGCCGGCCGATCCGCTGGAAGAATGGAAGAGCCCGCCCTTCGAGCCGGACGTGCGCGACGGCAACATCTACGGCCGCGGCACGGCGGACGACAAAGGCCAGATGTACATGCACGTGAAGGCCATCGAAGCGCTGCGCGCGGCCACCGGAACGCTGCCCATCAACGTAAAGTTCCTGGTGGAAGGCGAGGAGGAAGTGGGCGGCGAATCCATCGCCAAATACGTGGCGGAGAATCCCGAAAAGCTGAAAGCGGATGTGGCGCTGGTGTCCGATACCGAGCTTTTCGCGGAAGGCATCCCGACGCTGTGCATCGGCCTGCGCGGATTGGTCTACATGGAGGTGGAATCTAGCGGGCCCGCGCGCGATCTGCACTCCGGCTTGTACGGCGGCGCCGCGCCGAATCCGATTTTCGGGCTGGTGGAGCTGCTTTCCAAGGTGAAGAACGCCAACGGCGTGATCCAGGTGCCGGGCATCTACGACGATGTGCAGCCGCCCGATCCCGCCGAGAAGCGAAGCTGGAAACGGCTGCCGTTCAGCGAAGAGGAATTCCGGCTGAAAGAGGTCGGGTCCAGCGAACTCACCGGCGAGCGCAAGCCCTCCGTGCTGGAGCGCGTCTGGGCGCGGCCGACCTTCGAAGTCCACGGCATCGCCGGCGGATTTACCGCCGCGGGCGCCAAGACCGTGATCCCGGCGAAGGCCACGGCGAAGGTAAGCATCCGGCTGGTGCCGAAGCAGGATCCCGATAAGGTGATTGCGGCGTTCCGCGAATTCGTCGGGAAGCACACGCCCAAAGGCATTCATTTCGAGGTGCGCGTTTTGAGCTCCGGACCGGGACTGTCGGTGAATCCGGACCATCCCGCCATCAAGGTGGCCGCTAAAGCCTTCAGCGATATTCTAGGCAAGAAGACCGTCTTCATCCGCTCCGGCGGATCGATTCCGATTGTGGGCGATTTCGCCACGCACCTCGGCATTCCTACCGTGCTGATGGGCTTCGGCCTGCCGGACGACGGCCTGCACTCGCCTAACGAGAAGTACAAGCTTGAGAATTACTACAAGGGCATCATGACGGTGGCGCACTTCTTCGAGCAGTACGGCGCCTAGCGGCGGCGCGGGGACGCGGCGATCTCAGCTACTGGATTGGAGTTTCGTCGTCCGGGAAGTCGCCCATGATTTCGGCGGGGATTTCGCGCATCACGCCGTCCAGACCGCGGATCCGGGGGAGCACGGCATAGTGGCCGTGCCCCTTGCCATCGTCCCACAGCAGGCCTACGTCGTACCAATGTTCTTTTTCGGGGTCCATGCCGTCCTTCTGGCGTTCGCCGCGTTGCTTGCGGTAGCGTTCCATATCGGCGATAGTCTCGGAGATGGAACGCTCCAGCAGCACCGGGGTGCGGTAGTGAGTCTCGAGGGCTGCGGTGTAATCCATGGCGGACATGGATGGATCGATGATGCGGGCCTCGCTGCGGTCAATACGGGCCAGTTTCCACTGCAGGACGGCGATCTGTTCGACCAGGGACTTTTCGAACTCGTCCTGGGGCATCCAGGCGGCCATGAGGCGCGCGAGGTTTTCGTCGAATTCGGCTTGATTCTCGCCGGGCATGACGGCGGATTGGGCGCGAATGCCGGGGCCGGTAGACTTTTGGGCATTCCGCCTATTCGCTTGGACCTGTTTAATGATAGCCATGATTAGCTCTCCTGCGATTTAAGAGTAGCTTGGCGGGTTGGCGGACCGGGCCGGCCGAGTCGGCAGCAAATGGGGAAGTAGTTTGTTTGGTCTGGGTTGCGGGGCGGAAAAAAGTTGCTGGAGCTTGTGACCGAGCAGCGACATAAATAGTGGGGCAGGCTCTCAGCTGCTCTCAGCCTGCGGCGGCCTCTCAGGCCGCCATCCCACTCACCCTTTGCCGTTGCTGTCTTCCAAAAACGCCCGCAGCCGATGGCTCCGGCTGGGATGCCGCAGCTTGCGCAGCGCCTTGGCCTCGATCTGCCGGATTCTCTCGCGCGTCACCGCGAAATTCTGTCCGACCTCTTCCAGCGTGTGCTCGCTGCCGTCTTCCAGCCCAAAGCGCATCTTGACGATCTTCTCCTCGCGCGGCGTGAGGGTCTTCAGCACCTGGGCGGTCTGCTCTCTCAGGTTCAGATTGATCACCGCATCGGAAGGCGAGAGGCCCGCCTGGTCCACCAGAAAATCCCCCAGGTGCGACTCGTCCTCTTCGCCCACGGGGGTCTCCAGCGATATCGGCTCCTGCGCCACACGCAGCACCTTGCGCACTTTCGAAACCGGCAAATCCAGGCGCTTGGCCAGTTCCTCGCTGGTCGGCTCACGCCCCAATTCCTGAATCAACTGCCGCGACGCGCGGATCAGCTTGTTGATCGTCTCGATCATGTGCACCGGAATGCGGATGGTGCGGGCCTGGTCCGCGATCGCCCGCGTGATGGCTTGCCGCACCCACCAGGTGGCATACGTCGAGAATTTGTATCCGCGGCGGTACTCGAACTTGTCCACCGCCCGCATCAGGCCGATATTGCCCTCCTGGATCAGGTCCAGAAATTGCAGGCCGCGATTGGTGTAGCGCTTGGCAATGCTCACCACCAGCCGCAGGTTGGCCTCGATCAATTCGCGTTTGGCGGTCTCGGCTTCGTGGCCGGCCTTGGTAATGATGGCCAGCGCGCTCCGCAATTCCGCCGCCGGGCAGCCGCAGCGCTCTTCGATCTGCTGCAGCCGTTGCGCGTAGCCGCGCTGCTCCCGGCGCAATTCCTTGATGCCCTCCGCCCGCGCCGGCGAAGTGTCTATGCGGCGCTGGATGCGAGTCATCTCCCGCTCCACCGGCGTCAGTTCCTCCACCGCCGCCCGGATCTGCGCGGCGAAGCGTTGCAGCATGGTTCCCTGGAAGCGGACCGCGCGGATGCGCCGCGAAACCCGCACGCGCGCGCGCTGCGTTTCCCAAAGCAGGTGGGCATGCTGTTTGGGCTTCAGCCCGCGCGGAATGGCGTTCAGCTTCTGCCGCAACTGCTGGAATTTCTTGAAATGCCGGGCGGCCTCTTCCGCCATGGCGATCAGTTCCTGGCCGCTGTCGCCGCTCTCTTCGGGGGCATCGTCGATGCTCAGCGGGTCGGCCACCAGCACCACCTCGCGCGCGGGAATCGCGCCGCGCCGCACCTCTTCCGCGCGGTCCAGGATCTCCCGGATCACCAGCGGCGAACGCGAGAGCGTCTTCATCACCGTATTCTGGCCGCGTTCGATGCGCCGCGCGATTTCCGTTTCACCTTCCCGCGACAGCAGCGGCACCGTGCCCATCTCGCGCAGATAGGTGCGGACCGGATCGTCGACCTTGTCCCCGCCGGCCGGAACCAGATCCAGATCCAGCAGGTCTTCGGCATCTTCCAACTTCTGGTCGAATTCGAGTTTGGGTTCTTCCAGGATCTCGATGCCCGACCCATCCAGCTCGGCCAGCAGGTTGCCGAGTTCGGTGCCGTTGCTGAGGCCGGCGGGCACGGCTTCGTTCAGGTCTTCATAGGCGACGTAGCCGTTGCCTTTGCCCTCATCCACCAGTTGCTGCAAACGATCGAGTTTATCTTCCGCTGCCACTGAAGCGACCTACCCGTTACGAAACTGTTTTCCACATTGTACACCCGCGCGTTTCCCGCGAGGCGCACTTTACCCGCCCTTTTCGAGATGGCGCAATTCCTCCGCCAGCCGCAGCGCCTCGCGCAAATCTCCACTCCGCTCCGCCGCTTTCACGCGCGCCTTCAACGCCGAAACCTGCGCTTTGAGGCTGGAGCGCTCCAGGCTGCGCAGGCATTCCACCCCTAGGGATAGTGAGACGGCGGAGCCATTCGTTTCATCCTGCAGCACGGCGGATGCCAATAATTCGCGATCGCTTTCCTCCAGCCGCGCGTGCAGCTCCTCGTAAGTCACCGTACCGCTGGCGTCGAGCGCGAACAGCGCCTTGAAGACGCGCCGTGTCGCGAACTGTTCCACCGCCGGCAGTTGCTCCAGCTCCGGAATCAACTCCTGGCGCGCCTCGGCATCGGAAATCAGCAAGTTCAGCAAAATCTTTTCGTCGGCCCGTAGCGGCTCCCGCACGGGCGCAACTTTCTTGTCGCGCCGGTCCATAGCGGCTTTGCGAAAGTTTTCCAACACCAGCCCCGCATCCACACCCAGGTATCCCGCTACGTCGTTCACCACCGCCACCCGCTCAATCTTATCCGGTAGCCGCTGGATGGCCGGCAGCAGAAACTGGAATCCCGCCACCCGTCCTTCGGCCGTGCGCAGGTCGAACTTGGCCCGCGCCCGGTCGGCCAGCCAGTAAAAGTACGCCGGCGCCTTCTCCAGCTTGGCCCGATACGCCTCCGCGCCGCGTTCCTTGCAATACTCGTCCGGATCGAGACCGCCTTCCAACTCCACGATCCGCACATGCATGCTCTCGTCCAGCAGCAGGTTAATAGACCGCTCCGCGGCATTGGCCCCCGCCGCATCCGGATCGAAATTCACCACAATCTTGTCCGCATGCCGCCGCAACGCCTGCACCTGCTGCGCCGTCAGCGCCGTTCCGCAACTGGCTACCACCTCGCGCACCCCCGCCGCGGAGACGCCAATCGCGTCCATGTAGCCTTCCACCAACACCGACCGGTCGGCTCGCCGGATGCCTTCCTTGGCCCGGTGTAGGTTGTAGAGCACGGCGCTCTTCTTATATATCGGCGATTCCGCTGAATTCAAGTACTTCGCTTCATCGGCCGGATCGAGCGCCCGCCCGCCGAATCCAATGGTTTTCCCCGATTCGCTGTGGATGGGAAACATCAGCCGGTTGCGGAATCTGTCGTAGAAGCTGCCGTCCTCCCGCCGGCCCAGCAGACCGGAGTTCTCCAGTTGCTCGGCCGTGAACCCCTGTCTCTCCAAAATGCGCAGCAGCGATCGCCCCGATCGCTCGGCGTACCCCAGCCCGAATTGCGCGATCGACTCCGGCGCCACGCCGCGCTTCTCCAGATAGCGCCGCGCCTCCGCGCCCGCCGGCCCCGCCAGTTGCTCGCGAAACGCCGTTTCGGCCAACTCCTGGATCTGAAATACGGCGGCCCGCAGGCGCGTGTCCTCGTCGGCATACTCGGCGCGCTTGGGCATGGGAATGCCGTTGCGCTCCGCCAGCAGCTTCAGCGCTTCCGGAAAACTGACGTGCTCGAATTCCATCACGAACTTCAGCACGTCACCGGCCGCGCCGCAGCCGAAACACTTGTAAAATTGATGTCCCGCGTGCACCGAAAACGACGGCGTTTTCTCGCTGTGAAATGGGCAGAGACCGGTGTAGCGGGAAACGCCGGATTTCCGCAGGCGCACGTATTCCCCGATCACCTTCACGATGTCGACGGAGGATTTCAGCTGCTCCTTGAAGTCCATGGCCCCTGTGCTTCGATTATCGCCGAAATGCCAAGACCAAAAGCAGCATGGCCGCGGCCAGCGAGATGCACGCGGATATAGGCAGAATCACCGGTCGAAACTCCATGCGCACCACATGTTCTCCCGGCGGCACGGCCACGCCGCGGAAGGCGATATCGGTCCGATAAATTGGCGTCGGAGTGTCGTCCAGCCACGCCTTCCATCCGGGATAGTAGCTCTCCGACATCACCAGCAGCGCCGGCGCGCCGCTGCGTATCGACCATGCGATCGAATCCGGCTGGTAGCGCGAAACCTTCACTTCGTCCGTATCGATGGCCTGCCCCGCATTGCCGGCCGGCAAAACTACCGCCTGTTCCGTAATCGCGGTGCGCCGGAAGTCGATCCCGTTGTCTATGAAGCCGCGTGCCTCGGCCAGTGACGCCGCGGGCTTGATCTCCCGCACCAGGAAGAACCTCGGCATCACCCTCAGGTTTTCAAATATCTCGTAACCTGCCAGACTCCTCAGATGCCGGTATCTGGGGTTCGACCATAGCCCCGCAGCGCCCTGTGGACGCGTGATCAGGTACTTGACGTTCATCAAATCCAGCACGGGGGAGTCGACTTTCTCAACGGGGTAATACCATCCCCAGCGATGTCCATCGTGAAGGAATAGACGGAGCTGGATAATATACTCCAGCGCCAAAGGGCTGACTCCATTTGCATCCGGCACGCCCGTAATTGGCGCCCCGGTCGCCCAGTTGATACTGGCGTCCACTGTGTCAATCCGCCACGGTGGATCGTTCTGGTCCACGTCGCGCCGCACCTCGCTAAGCAGAGCCGCGCTGCCCTCGAACGACTGCCGGGTCACCACCGGATTCTCCTTCAACGAGGAGCAATTCATCGGGCGGCCGGACCCCACCAGAAACAGGTCCACCGCGATTCCCACGCCAACTATCCACCGCATCCTATCGGAAATGCGGAGCGCGTCCAGGCCCATCGCCGCCAAACCCGCCAGCGCCAGGGTAAAGATGCAGTAAGTGTACTCGGGATGAATGCCGATCCTCACTGTCTCGGGCAACAGAGGATAGATCCAGCGCCATAATAAGGTCTTATCGCCAAGCATCCATAACATGCCAACTAACAACATCACTCCCAGTAGCGCCACATATCTGGTGCGCCGCAGGAATGGCGCCATCAATGCCAGCGAGAGACCTGCGATGCTACAGTACAGATACAGAAAGGTTATGTCCCCCGGCCCATGAAAGTGTTGTATGTCGAAGAGGTCGTAATGATTGGGCAGCACCAGTGAGACCAGGCTTTCCCAATACAAACCGCCGCCTGTGCCCAGCCAGCCCGCCCGGTACTTGGCGACGCTGTGCTGCGACAACTGCACGGTAGGAATGAACTGCACCGCGGCGAGCGCAATCCCCAGCACGCAGCCTGCCGCAGTCGAGGCGATGAGCTGGATGCGTGCCAGGCGCAGTGCGACGAGAGCCAGGGCGAACACCACCGTGGAAACGAACACCGCCAGGGTTGGCTGCGGGAATCCGCCCAAAATGGACATGCCCAGTGCCGCCGCCAGTGCAGCCAGCCATCCAGGACCCGCCTGCCTGAGCCCGTCGCGGAGTTTCAGGATCGCCAGCCACGCCAGGGGCATCCACGCCACTGCCATGATGGCGCCGATGTGTTCCGCGCGCGAAGCAAAGTAGCCGCCGGTTTGGAAGATGATCGCGCCGGCCCAGGCCGCTGGCCGCCCCGCCCCAAGCTCCCGGAACAGATGATACGCCGCCACACCCGCGACCCAGATCTGCAATACCACGATCCATTCCAGCAGCATGGGAAGAATATCCAGCGACGTACGGCTGCTGATCAGGGCGCTAAGGAAGACCAGCGGATGAAACAGGCCCGCCTCGATGTTCTCAAAGACCGGGTATCCGCAATAGCTGAATGGGTTCCACAACGCCAGCCGGCCTTGCTTGAGTTGCTCGGCCAGGAACGTGACCAGCGGCAGTTGCACGCCGTGGAAGTCCCAGGGAAAGCTGTACCCGGTGCTGAAAAGCGGCTTGTGAAAGAAGGCGACCACATCGGCGAGCAGCGAGAGGTATACCGGGAGGGCGGAACGCTTCATGGCACCCGACCAACTTAGCGCAGTGTGTTGATCGCGTCCACAATCGCTTGCAGGGCGGTTGTGCGACGCATTAAGAACCTCGCACCGGTGCGGGAAGCCGACTTGGCCGCGTCGAGCTTTCTAGCGGTATTATGGTGCAAATGCATTCCTGGTGGCTGTATCTGCCGCCGCTCGCGCTGGCCATGGCGGGAACGGCGTTCGGGGCCGACTTGCGGCTTCCGCTGCGGTCGCGCGTGGAGGCCTTCAAGGGCAGCGGCGTGTGGCAGGAAGTGCGGCTCGACGAAGCCGTCCCCGCCGCCGAAACCGCCATCGTGATCTGCGACATGTGGGACCGGCATTGGTGTTCCGGCGCCTCGCGGCGCGTAGCGGAACTGGCCGTCAGGATGGCGCCGGTCGTCGACGAAGCCCGCGCCCGCGGCATCCGGATCATCCACGCGCCGTCCGAGACCATGGAGTTCTACAAGGACTGGCCGCAGCGGCAGGGGATTCTGCGCATGGCGAAAATCGAGCCGCCGGCGCCGCTCGGACTCAGCGATCCGCCATTGCCCATCGACGATAGCGGCGGCGGCTGCGACACCAACGACTCCTTTTACAAAGCCTGGACGCGCGAGATCGCCACGCTTCCCATGGGCGCCGCGGACGTCATTTCCGACGATGGGCCGCAGATCTACGCCTTCTTGCGCGAGCGTGGCATACGCAACCTGCTGGTGATGGGCGTGCACGTCAACATGTGCGTCCTGAACCGCTCGTTCGCCATCAAGAAGATGACCAACTGGGGCATTCGCTGCGTGCTGGTGCGGGACCTTACCGACAGCATGTATAACCCCAAGGACCGTCCCCTCGTGAGCCACGACCAGGGAACCGAGTTAGTCGTCGAGCACATCGAGAAATACTGGTGCCCGACAATGACCAGCGCGGACCTGATGAAGGCGCTCGCGAAAGCCCGATAAGGAAGCGGCAGTGCACTTAACAGGCTCGAAAGTGGTGACGCACTTTGAATCACGACCTTCAAGCATGCTAGCGATTGTTCTCTCTGGTGGCCTTCGGCCCATTCACTAATCGTGCGCGCTCGGAAGAATAGCCAGTGCGGCCCGGGGTCTTGGCGAAGCATTCTGCTATTTCGGAGCGGAGCCACATTAGGGCAGGATCTTCAGATCTGTGCAGGCTCCAAAGAAGGCGCGTATAGAACGTGGGCAACCTGAGGGGGGAACGCCGGATAGCTAACCCCGCGTCGTGCCGGAAATGGGCGGCGAGACCGGCCGGCACAGTGGCGATCAGATCGGAATTTGCCACGAGATGGACGGCCGTAAGGAAATGAGGCGTAGTCGCAGCGAGCCGGCGACGCAGTCCGTACTCAGCCAGAATGTTATCTACCAGCCCGACGGTTTCATCCCGATAGAAGACGCCGATATGTCTGGCTGCGGCGAATTCTCTCAACGTAAAACGTTTCTGCAGCAGCGGGTGGCCTTTACGCGCGATGCAAACGTTTTGCTCCGCGGATAAATTAAGACATCCTGTGCGTGGGTCGAGCGATTTGGGATCGGGATAAAAGCCGATTGCGACGTCGAAAACTCCTTCCCGCAACTCGGCCTCGGGGGCGACAAAAATGTGATCTACGCGCAGCACGGCTATCTGGATGGAGGGCGCAATCCCGGAAAGGCGCCGCAACAGGGGACCGAGCGCCATCAATTCTGCATAGTCGGTCATGGCGATCCGGAAACTGCGATTGCTCGCCGCGGCGTCGAACCCGGGACGCTCCGCAAAGGCGCTTCGGAATTGGGAAAGCCCCGCGCGGACGGGCCCGGCTAGCTCCAGTGCGCGCGGCGTGGCCCGCATACCTCGCGAGGTCCTGCAGAACAGGGGATCGCCGAAGAGTTCGCGCAGGCGCGCCAGCGCGTTGCTCATCGCAGGTTGGCTGAGGCCGGTGCGCGCGGCCGCGCGGCTTACGTTTTTCTCGTCGAGAAGCGCTTCGAACGCGAGCATCAAATTCAGATTTACGCTATTGATATTCACCGAACTGATAATACACCCTTTTGATAATCAATGAGACAAATAAGGGTCCGGTTCGTCCAAACGTGGCATGAGACTATTCGATTGCGCCTCATTTCTGACGGCCCTATTTTTGAGCGCGGCGAACGCACAGATTCCGGATACGCCTGCCGGACGGCAATTCACGGCATGGCGCGCGGCTCAGGATAGCGGGGATCCGGAAAAAATCAAACGGTTCTTAGACGCGAGTTTGCCCTTCGGCCTGGTGGACCAGGAACTGGCGATCCACAAACGGACCGGAGGATTCGACATAAAAGAAGTGGAGCGGTCGAGCGATTTGCAAATCGTAGTGCTGGTTCAGACGCGGAACCCGCCCCGCCAATTCGCCAGGGTGACCATGGGTGTGGAAGCGGCCGAGCCGCATCAAATCGCGAGGCTGAGCATTCAGAACATCCCGCCGCCTCCGGATCCCGCGGAGTTTCCGGTTGCGCCGTTAAGCGATAAAGGGCTCGCGTCCGCGTTGCGTGCATGGATCGAAAGGGAGGCCGCGGCGGATGCGTTCGCGGGTGCGGCGCTTGTGGCGCACGACGGCAAGGTGATCTTTAGCGGGGCCTACGGATTCGCGAACCGCGAAAAGCGAACCCCTAACACGCTCGATACTCAGTTTCGAATCGGCTCGATGAATAAGATGTTCACGGCAATAGCCGTCTTGCAACTCGTACAGGTTGGAAAAGTCAGGCTGAACGATCCGCTGGGCAAGTACATCACGGATTATCCCAATCCCGAGGTGGCCGCGAAAGTGACGATCCATCAATTACTGACTCACACCGGTGGGACAGGAGACTTCTTCGGACCTGAATTTGATGCTCACCGGCTGGAACTAAAATCCCTGAACGATTATGTGACTCTGTTCGGGAGGCGCGGCCCCGAGTTCGAACCCGGAAGCAGGTGGGCTTATAGCAATTATGGAATGCTGTTGGCTGGGGTAGTCATCGAGCGCGTTAGCGGGCAGAGCTATTACGACTACGTCGCTGAACATATTTATAAACCGGCTGGAATGACTTTGACCGGCTCGCAGCCGGAAAATGAAACCGTGGCTGGCCGCGCTGTCGGCTATATGCACTCCCAAGGCGGAGCCAAATGGACGCCCAATACGGATACGCTGCCCTATCGAGGCACGTCGGCAGGCGGCGGATACTCGACGGTTGGCGACTTGCTGAAATTTGCGCAGGCGCTGATTGCGCACAAGTTGTTAGACGCTGAGCACACCGCATTGCTCATCGCCGGCAAGGTGGAGGCGGGAGACGGAGCCATGTACGCCTACGGATTTGAGGACGCGCGTGAGAAGGACGGGGCAGGATGGGTGGGTCACAGCGGGGGAGCGCCGGGAATGAACGGAGATCTGCGAATCTTTCCGAAAGCGGGGTGCGTGGTGGCCGTGCTCTCGAACCTCGATCCACCGGCCGCGAGTGAGATCTCTCGTTTTGTGACCATGCGGATCCCAAAGCATTGAAGGCCACTAATGGCCTAAGCGAGCTGATGCCGGAGGCCATAAGGAACAGCGTCGACGGGACGCTCAACGATACGCGAAGTCATATCCCGCCGACCACCTGCCTATGTACGGATCACGCACCAATCGGAGAATGCTCGGCCGACTCGGGCCGCCCGTACACCCCGGCCCGATCGTTCGGCGCCCATCCCCGTCAGTCCCAGTTCTTCACCGTGGGCCAAACTTCCGCGAGCGGCCACTTCAAACCGCGGCAGTAGAAGATATCGAAGTGCTCGTAGGGCATGGAGTAAGGATTCGTGACGTGGCCCACCTTCTCCACGCTGGCGAATTTGCTTTCGAGATCCGTTTGTTCGCCATCCATTACGATCATGCCTTCACCCGTGTAGCCGCGCGGCCCCCACAGAAAGTAACTCTGGTGCCCGCAGATCGCCTGGGGCAATCCGTATTTCGAACCAAACAGATCCACCGCGCCGGCCTGTCCGTAGTTCTGCCCGAAGATCGCCGTCCTGGATCGCACATCCGGAGGCAAGCCGTTGTACACCTTCGCCACGGCGGCAGCCATCTCCTCCCAGCCGAATTGGTCGGCATAAATCTGCGGCAGCGGCCCGAGCTTCCAGGTCTCGATCTTAGGCGGCTGGAAACCGAGCGCCTTCGCGTAACGGATGTAAGTCTCCACCGGCAGCACAGGCACGCAGAAGGGCGCGAATATCGCGCCGAAGAGAACGATAAGGCCAACCCAGGCTGGCTTGATCCATTGCAGGCGGGGCGTTACGAGCCAGGATTCCCATATCACTCCGCCCGCGGCGAACAACATCGGGAAGGCCGGCCAGGGATAGTAGACACGCGGGCTCATAATCATGATCACCGCTATGCTGACCAGCCAGGCCCAACCGAGGACGCGAAACGGTTTGCCCTTCTCGCTGAACAGGTAATACCAAAGCCCCGCGCCCCAGATGGGCAGCGTGAGCGGGAGCATGGTCAATATCTCCTGGCCCAGGAACGCCAGCGGCGGCATCGCCACATCGCGGTGCGCCCGCCGGATGTTTGCCTGCAACTCCAGAAATGGGAAGTGGTGCTGCACATTCCACATCAGGTTCGGCAGAAAGATCAGGAGCGCGACTCCCCCGGCAACCCAGAACCACGGCGAGCGCAACTGGCGGCGTTCCGGCGTGGCCAGCAGGCCCACCACAATTCCGCATCCGAAGATCAGCATGGAGTGCTTGTTCTCCAGGCCCATGCCGGCCAGCAATCCGAACCATAGCCACAGCTTCTGATTGCCGGTCCGGACCACGCGCATGACGATATATGCGCAGCCCATCCAAAAGAGGGGTTCGAAGGCGTTCATCGAGAAGAAGCTGCCGATGGCCAGAAAGCCGGGCGCGGCCAGTACCGCCAGCGCCGCCAACCCCTGCGCGAAGCGCCGCCCGCCGAGTTCGCGCGCCATCAGGCCCGTGAGCAGCACCGTTGCACCGCCCGCCACGGCAGGCAGGAAACGGATGGCCCGTAGCGATTCGCCGGCCAGTACGCGGGTAGCCGCCGCAGCCAGCGCGATCAGCGGCGGCTGATCCACATAGCCCCAGGCCAGATGCCGGCCGCAAGCCAGATAGTAGAGCTCATCGACGAAGTAACCGTAGTTATGGCCGGCATAGAAATGGATCGCCATCTTGATGGCGGCGATCCACACCACCACCATCGCCAGGCCCGGCGTCAAATACTTGGTTGTCATCGGGAAAGGAACAGCCGCACGGTTTCCTCCATCCCCGGCGCGCAGACCACGCAATTCCCGCCGTAGATGGTGGATTTGCCGTCGAAATCGAAGAAGCGCGCGCCGGCCTCTTCGGCGATGATCTTGAGCGGCGCGAAGTCCCAGGGCTTGCCGGAGGTTTCGACCCAGATTTCGGCATGGCCGCGCGACACCATCAGCGCGTCCAGGCATCCGCCCATGCTACGCACCGCCCAGAAAGGCTGCATCCAGTCGAGCAGTCGGCCGCCGAAGGGCTGGCGCGCGGCGGAGTTCAAGCTATCGAAGCACAGCACCGCCTGTGATACGCTCGCGATGCTCGAAGTATGCATGCGCTCGCCGTTGACGAACGCGCCCCCGCCGCGCGAAGCGGTAAACAATTCGCCCAACGCGGGCATGTTGGCGAATCCGGCCACCACTTCGCCGCCGGCTTCCAGGCCGATCAGGTTGGACCAGACCGGATTCCCGCGCACGAAATCGCGCGTGCCGTCGATAGGGTCGATAATCCAGCGGCGGCCGCTGCGCGACGGCTTCTCGGTGCCTTCCTCGCCCAGCAGTCCGTCGTCCGGAAAGGCCCGCTCCAACTCGCGCGCGATGAACTGCTCGCATTCCCGGTCGGCGCGCGTCACGGGCGAATCGTCGGGCTTGGCTTCGAAAGCGATGCCCGTACGGTAGTAGCGCAAGGCCATTTCGCCGGCCTGCCGCGCGATGGCGCCGCCGGTTTCGAGTTCCGTTTGAAAGTCGTGCATAATCGGTTGGGGCGCAAGGCCCCAATGAAGTAAGATAACGTTGATGCTGAATTTTCGCCAGTTTGAAGTGGGGCCGGATCCGTTTGGGCGCAAGTGGCAGGTCCTGTTCAAGTGGTTGCAGACGGCCATTTCGCTGCGCCACAGCGACACGGTGGATGTGAAATTCGCGCTCCAGAGCGACCAGACGCGAGTGCAGAAGCAGATCGCCATGCCGCACGTGGACCTGCTGGAATTGAGCCGCCGCACGGGACACGAGATGAGCGACGCGTGGTGCTCGCGCCTGGCCGCGGCGCACCTCGAGCGCATGGTGCAAAGCGGCGAGGATCTGGAGAAGGACCTGGTCACCGTGCATTCGAACGATCTGGCCGCCTGCGCCGCCCAGATTGCCCGCGAAGAAAACGCGCAGATGACCGCGCGGCGGTGACCGCTTTGGTGCGGGCGCTGACGCGCGCGGATATTCCGGCGGCGATGCGCTTCACCGAAGCCGCGGGCTGGAACCAGACTGAAACCGACTGGCACAATCTGTTGCGGCTGGGCCCGGAGACCTGTTTCGGCTTGGAGTGCGGCGGCGCGCTGGCCGCGACCGCCACGGCGATCTGTTATGAACGCAGGCTGGCGTGGATCGGCATGGTGCTCACCGATCCCGCGCACCGCCACCGCGGCTTCGCCCGCCAGTTGATGGAACACTTGATCGACGTGCTGGCCCAGCGCCACGTGGATTGGATCAAGCTGGACGCCACCGAAGCAGGCGCGCCGCTCTATCGTCAACTGGGTTTTGAGGTCGAATGCGCAATCGAACGCTGGGGAACGGCCGCCGCGCAGGTTCGCGGCTCGCCGGCCGTGAGCGGGCAAGCCTGGCAGCCGGCCCTCGACCTCCGGGCGTTCGGAGCCGATCGCTCGCAGTTGCTCGGCATGCTGGCGCCGCTGGGCGCTGCCGCGGTTGCCGACGAAGGCTATGCCATGGCGCGTCCCGGTTCGAAAGCCGCGTACTTCGGTCCTTGTGTCAGCCGTGTGCCGGGGGCCGCCGCGGAGCTGCTGGCCTCGTTTTTGGCCCTGTATCCGGGGCAGCCTGTTTACTGGGACCTGCTGCCGCACAATACCGAAGCCCTGCGGCTGGCGCGCGCGTGCGGATTCCAGCCGATCCGCCGCCTGGTGCGCATGGCGCGGCGCGGCGCTCCGGGTGCAAAGCCGTTCGACCACGACGATTCCCAGGTGTTCGCGATTGCGGGTTTTGAATTGGGATAGCGCAAACGTGCGACATTGGTGATGGCAGCCGGATTCCCGATCTGTGTTTATCTGTGTCCATCTGTGGTTCCGTTTCTTATGCGAAAGCTGTACTACTGGAAACTCAAGGCCCGCGAAATCAAGCTGGGCGAACGCACGGCCATTCTCGGCGTGTTGAACGTGACGCCGGATTCCTTCTCCGATGGCGGCAAATATATGGATCCGGACCGGGCGTTTGCGCGCGCCCTGCAAATGGAAGAGCAGGGCGCCGACATCATCGACATTGGGGCGGAGTCCACGCGGCCGGAGTCGGCGCGCATCCCGGCGGCGGAGGAGCTTCGGCGTCTCATTCCGGTGTTGAAGCGCCTGCGCGGCAGCCTGACCATACCGATCTCCGTGGATACTTACAAGGCGGAGGTGGCCGAGCGCGCCCTGGAGCATGGCGCCGAGATTATCAACGATCCCACCGGCCTGACCTTCGAGGCGCAGTTGGCGCGCGTAGTCTCCAACCACGACGCCGGGCTGATCCTGAACCACATGCGCGGCCGTCCCGAAACGTGGGCCAAACTGGCGCCGCTTCCCGACGTCATGGGACACGTCGTGCGCGACCTGGAAGCCACGGTCAGCCGCGCGCGCCACACCGGCATCGACCGTTCCCGTATTGTGGTGGACCCCGGGCTGGGCTTCGGCAAGCGCAAGGAGCAGAATTCGGCGATCCTGGCGCGTTTGCATGAGCTGGCCGGCCTGGACCTGCCGATTCTGACAGGGCCTTCGCGCAAATCGTTTCTGACGCACCCCACCGAGCGGGAGACGCTGTTCGCCACGGCCGGCGCGGTGGCGGCGGCGATTCTGGGCGGAGCGCACCTGGTGCGGGTACACGATGTGCTCGAAATGCGCGCCGTGGCGGATGTGGCCGACGAGATCCTGCGGCAGGCGCCGGGGCAATCATGAGAAAAACCTGCTAATCTCTGGATTATGGATGCCCTAACGGTCCATCGGCTGCATTTCGCTTTCACCGTCACCTTCCACTACATTTTTCCGCAATTGACCATGGGCCTCGCGCTGCTGCTGGTAGTGCTCAAAACCATGGCGCTACGCACGGGTAACGAGCACTACAACCGCGCGGCGCGATTCTGGGCGCGCATCTTCGCCATCAACTTCGCCATGGGCGTCGTCACCGGCATCCCCATGGAGTTCCAGTTCGGCACCAACTGGGCGCGCTTCTCGAAATCGGCCGGCGGCGTTATCGGGCAGACGCTGGCCATGGAAGGCGTGTTTTCGTTTTTCCTGGAATCGAGCTTCCTGGGGCTGTTTCTGTTCGGCGAAAAGAAGCTGGGGCCGAAGGCACACTGGTTCGCAGGCTTCCTGGTTTTCCTCGGATCGTGGCTTTCCGGATTCTTCATCGTGGCCACCGACGCGTGGATGCAGCATCCCGTGGGCTACGTACTTGGGCCGCACGGCGAGATCCTCTTGTCGAGTTTCTGGGCGCTCATGCTGAACCCGTGGCTGCTCTGGCAGTATCTCCATAATATGATCGGCGCGGTGGTGACGGCCGCATTCGCGATGGCGGCGGTGGGCGCATTCTATCTGCTGGTGAAGCGCGCGGAACCGTACGGGCGAACCTTCGTGCGCGTGGGGGTGATCGCCGGCGTGGCGGCATCCGTGTTGATGCTGTTCCCCACCGGCGACGGCCAAGGCAAGAACATCGCGCTCCATCAACCGCCTACTCTGTCCGCTATGGAAGGCCTTTTCGAGAGCGAGGAGGGCGCGCCGCTGGCCCTGATCGGACAACCGGACGTGGAGAAACGCCGGCTCGACAATCCCCTGGTTGTGCCCCGCGCGCTGAGCTTTCTCACTTACCAGCGATGGCATGCGCAAGTGAAAGGCCTCAGCGCATTTCCGGCGGACCGCTGGCCGGATAATATCCCGCTGCTTTACTTCAGCTATCACATCATGGTGGGGCTGGGAACTATTTTCATCGCCGTCATGGTGCTGGCCGCGCTCGAGTTGTGGCGGGGTCGCCTGTTCGCGCAGCCCAAGCTGTTATGGCTGCTGATGCTCTGCGCGCCATTCCCCTACATCGCCAACACAGCGGGCTGGATCACCGCGGAAACCGGGCGGCAGCCCTGGCTGATCTACGGCCTGATGCGCACCCCTGAGGGCGTGTCGCCGCATGTTTCGGCAGGAAACGCGCTCTTCACCCTGATCGGATTCATGGGCATGTACGTCGTGCTGGCCATTCTATTCCTGCTGCTCGTTTACCAGGAGATCGAGCGCGGACCGGAGGCGGCATAGTGGAAACGCTCTGGTTCATGCTGGTGGCGGTGATGATCGCCGTGTACGTCGTGCTGGACGGATTCGACCTGGGCGCGGGCATCGTCCAGTTGCTGGTGGCGCGCACGGATGGTGAGAAGCGGCGGGTGCTGCGCTCAATCGGCCCAGTGTGGGATGGCAACGAAGTGTGGCTGTTGGCTGCCGGCGGCACGCTGTACTTCGCGTTTCCGGCGCTCTACGCATCCAGCTTCAGCGGCTTCTATCTGCCGCTGATGATGGTGCTGTGGCTGCTGATCCTGCGCGGCATATCGATCGAGTTTCGGAATCACATCGACAGCCTGGTGTGGAAGCCGTTTTGGGACGCGGTATTCGGCGGCGCGAGCGCGCTGCTCGCCATCTTCTTCGGCGCGGCGCTGGGCAATGTGGTGCGCGGCGTGCCGCTCGATGGGGCCGGCGAATTCTTCCTGCCGATGTGGACCAACTTCGGGATCGGCCGCGAGGTGGGCATTCTGGACTGGTATACGGTGCTGGTCGCGGTCGCCGCGTTTGCGACGCTAATGGTGCATGGCGCGCTTTGGGTGACGCTGAAGACCGAAGGCGAGCTGGCCAAGCGCGCGCGCCAGGTGGCGCTGGTAGGCTGGTGGGGTTTGCTGCCCCTTACCGTCGCGCTTACCTGGTGCAGTTTCAGCATCCAACCGCGGCTGAGCCAAAGCTTCGGCGCGCGGCCCTGGGGCTACGTGTTTCCTCTGCTGGCAATAGCCGGGCTGATAGGGATGCGCGCCACCAGCCGGCGGGACGCCGCGCCGTTCCTGTGCTCGTCGCTCTACATTGTAGGCATGCTGACGAGTGCCGCGTTCGGGCTGTATCCTTTTGTGCTGCCATCGAGCACGGACCCCAATCTGGGGCTGACGGTCTACAACGCAGCGGCCGCGCCTTACGGATTGAAGGTCGGCCTCGTGTGGTTCATTCCGGGCATGCTGCTGGCAACGGGCTACTTCGTGTATACGTACCGCAGCTTCGCGGGTAAAGTCTCGCTGGAAGAAGACGGGCACTAAGTCAATTGACGGCTAGCGACTGCCAGGCCTTTCGCGACAACGATTAAATCGGCAAATGCTCTCGCTTCGAAAACGGATTTCGCTCCGGCGTTCCATATGACATCGGGTAATCCTCGGCGCAGCCCACGATAAATCGCAGCCATTTGCGCCACCGTCGGCTGGTGGTCCGCCGAAACAAGGGCATTGCACAGCTCGCGGAAGACCCCGGCCGGCGTGCCATCGTGAACGTAGATATCGGTACCGCTCAGATCACTAAGCGATTTGCCTGCCCGCCAACTGCGCGATTCGAAGACGCACCAGGTATGGGACGGCTCTTTGAATTTCTGCCATGCGACCGCGAGGCCCAGCTCGAAAGGCATGTTGAAACGAGGAGTCGCGGGCCGCTTCAGATTCAGCTCGACACGAGAGAGGTCGTGGAAGGAGTACCGGCAATCTCGGATCAAATCGAGGATCCGGTCAAGGCGACGCTCGCCGCCCGGAATCTGGAGCGTGGCTTTCGGTTCCAGGCGAAACGCGCAGAGGCCCGCGATGAAGGCCAAATACAGAGGCACGAAGGCCTGGTCATACGGTATGTTGAGGAACACACCGTATTCCTTAGCGGCTGGCGGTTCGCTTCGATGCTTTAATGGCACTCGGTTTGCCGGCACGCCTTGGCCGGCGCGCCGCCTCTGCCTCAACCAGATCGGCAATGATAACCTTCAATTCTTTCAAGCGGCGCTTGGATACGCCGACCCTTTTTGCGACCTCCTCAATGGAAGGGTCGGGAAGCGAGAGGTAGATTTTCGGCTTCATGCGGTGTCCCTATCCGATTGTTGCACACCATCCGCACGGGAAGAAGCTGTTACGCTGAGTCAGTGCGCGGCTGGCCTCAGTTACCTCGCAATCGCCTTTTGGCCGACGTATCGCTATGGTCTGCGGACCTGGGTAACCTCGAAACGGCCGTACGCCGCCTCTCGCCCTGGGTCGATTCTTTCCATCTGGATGCGGCCGACGGACATTTTGTTCCCAGCCTGCTCTTCTTCCCCGATCTCATGCGCGCGATCCGTCCGCACACGGCAGTTCCTTTTCATGTACACCTGATGGCGGAGAATCCTTCCGATCTCGCCGGCGAGTTTCTCGAAGCCGGCGCGGACCTGCTGACGGTACACGTTGAAAATGGCGAGCGCCAAGCCGGCGCGGCCATCGAACAAGCGCTCCGGAGCGGACGCGGGGCGGGCGTGACGTTGAAGCTTGAAACGCCGGTGCGCACCATGCTGCCGTATCTCGAGGCGGTCGAGGTTGTCATTCTGTTAGGCACGGAGTTGGGGGTGAAGGGACGCGGGCTTGCGCCGCAGGCGTGCGACCGTTTACGCGAAGCGCGCGTCCTGCTGCGCGAGCATGGCAAGCCCAACGTCCGCCTGGTGGCTGACGGCGGCATCCGCGCGCACACGGTGAGCGAGCTGTGCGCGGCCGGCGCGGACGCCATCGTACCAGGCTCGCTCGTGTTCCAATCGGCGGATTTGGAGTCCACGTTTCGCTGGCTGCGCGGTCACTCGGCCCCAACCGTTACATAAGGCACCCAGACCTCCATGCGGGAGGGCTCGCGATTGGCCCATGCATAGTAAGGAATGAAGGTCAGCGTCTCGACCGTCCCAGGGCGTTCGGGTTGATCCCGAAACGGCCGGTAAAGCGGCTCGCTGGAGAATGGCCTATCGAGCACGCTGCCCCGATGCTTGATCGTCATGATACCGCCCAGCAATTCCGGCTGGAAACCGGTGACGAAGCCCGTCCCGTCGTCGAGCAGCGTGGCGTCCAGCAGATTGAATCCGGGCTGATCGGGCTGCTCCAGGCAATAGACCAGCGGGCCGCGCTCCAGCGCCACGCGGCCCGCGTCTTCGCGCACCAGTGGGTTGGCGCGGACCAGCCGCGGTTTCATGGCCAGGTCGATGTGGATCTTGTCGCCGGCTTGCCAGCGGCGATGAATCTCAAAATATTCGCCGGCTTTGGGTTTATCGGCCCCCACACTGGCTTCGTCCGACCAGGCCGGGATGCGCACGAACACGCTGAACTCTGCCGTGCGGGCGGGAGTCACGGTGAGATCCACAATGCCGCGCCAAGGGTATTCGGTTTGCTGCTCGATGCGGATGCCGGTGCCATCCTCAAGCTGCCAATCCAGCGTAGACGCGTGGAACAGATTCACGTACACGCCTTTCGGACCAGTGCTGTACATGTAGCCTGGAATCGACGCCAGGATGCGCTCCAGATTCGGCGGGCAACAGGTGGTGTCGTACCATTCGTTGCGTATCTTTTCGCCCGAGGATTCCAGCGGATTGCGGTAGCAATAGAGCGTGCCGGAGAGCGACATGCCGGAATTGATCCCGTTGTAGAGCGCGCGCTCCATCACGTCGGCAAAGCGCGATTCGCCCAGCGCCAGCAGCATGCGCCAGTTCCACATCATGTTGCCGATAGCCGCGCAGCTTTCGCCGTACGCCTGCGCGTCGGGAAGTTCGTAGGCCTCGCCGAACGCTTCACCGGATTCGCGCGAGCCCACGCCGCCCGTGATGTACATCTTGCGATTCACCAGGTCGCGCCACAGTGTTTCGAGCGTTTTCAGATAGGCGGGGTCGCCGGTTTCCATGTAGTAATCCGTGGCTCCGCAGGAAGCGTACATGGCGCGCACCGCGTGGCCCTCGAACTCCGTGCGCGAGGTGAACGGCGTGCCGCTGAACATGTACCGGGTCTGGTCGTCGGTGAGATGCAGGCGCTCGCGTTCCACGCCTGAGAGAAGATAGCCGGCGAAATCCAGATAGCGGCGCTCGCCGGTGGTGCGGTACAGCTCAACCATCGCCATTTCAAATTCCGGATGCCCGGTAAGCGCGGGCCGCTTCTGGGGGCCGAAGTTCTCCACCATGTAGTTGGCGAAACGGATGCCGCCGTCGAGTAGCTTGCGATCGCCCGTGGCGCGGTAATAGGCGATGGCGGCCTGAATCAAATGGCCCATGCAATACAGCTCGTGGGAGCGATGCATTTCGGTGAAGCGCTGCGCCCTGCGCTCCCCGGTCCAGTAGGTGTTCAGGTAGCCGCTGGGTTCCTGCGCGGCGAGGACGATCGCGGCCAGGCGGTCGAACTCCGCGCGGAATTTCGCCCGATTGACCGGCGATTGCTCACCGGATTGCAGCACGAATGCCACGGCTTCCATCCATTTGTACAGATCGGAATCGGTGTAGAGCGGGCCGCGCCGGGCGGCTTCGGACTTCCCTTCCAGGCGCAGGAAGTTATCCACCACGCCGTGCTGCTCCAGTTCCTCGAGCAGCGTAGGGATGCTCTTCTCGATGTTGATGGCGCGGCGGGCGGTCCAGAAGCCGTCGCCCATGGTCACCGCGCGGATGGGCACCCCGTGCAGCTTCGCGTAGGGCGAGGGTGTGGCGGCGGCCAGCAGAGCTGGAATATACAAAAGCAAAATGGCGCGCATGGCTGCCTCTATTTTACGTGCGTGTGGCGCCTGATCCATTCGCCCATAGTTTCGAGCGCCGCGGGCGCGAACGTTTCCTCGATCTTGGCGTATTCCGTGGGCGCGCCGGTTTGCGCGCTCTGGAACAAATGGTTGAGATGCGCCAGCTTCACAATCTGGTAATCTGGGTTGCCGCCCGCCTCCAGCGCCGCCGCAATGGCCGGCAGGTTCTGGTGCGGCGGAACCTGCAAATCCAGCGCGCCGTTCATGGCCAGCACCGGCACTTTCACCTTCTCCAAAGCCGGACGCGGGTCGTAAGCCAGGAATGCGCGGAACCAGGCCGAAGTGAGCGTGGGAATCTGTTTCTCGATCTCCGCGATCTTCCCGATCTGCTTCTTGCGCTGGTCCTCGGGCAGCGCGGCCGACAGCTTCTCGATGCCTTCGCGGACCTTGCGCTTCACCTCGGCATCGTCATTCTCCTCCTTCACCACGCTGAGGATGAAGCGCTCGATACCCCGGCTCTGTTCCGCCTCTTCTTCGGGCATCCCCATGGCGCGGGCGATGAGAAACTGTTGCGCGACCAGGATCTCCTCTCCAGTGACGCCGGGGCCGGCCAGCATCACGATGAAAGCGATATCGGATGATTCCGACGCCAGCATGGGAGCGATGATGCCGCCCTCGCTATGCCCCACCAGCCCGATTTGTTTCGGATCGATATCCTGGCGGGTCTTCAAAAAATCGACGCTCGCGCGCGCGTCGCCCGCAAAATCCACCGTCGTAGCGCCCTCGAACTTGCCGGTGGATTTGCCCATGCCGCGATCGTCAACGCGCAAAACGGCAATGCCCCGGCGGGTCAGATAATCGGCGATCACCAGGAACGGCCGGTGCCCCAGCAGGGCTTCGTCGCGGTCCTGCGGTCCCGAGCCGGTGATCAGCAGCACCACGGGATGCGGGCCGGGCGACCGCGGCAGCGTCAGCGTGCCGGCCAGTTTGTTGCCGGACTTCGGATTGTCGTAGATGACATCCTCTTCATCGTAGGGATAAGGCTTCTTGGGGTTCTGCGGGCGCACCAGTTCGGGTACGGCCCCGCGATGAAACGCCAGCGGCCGATCCTGTCCGCGCTGGCGGAACGTACCCGAGATTTCGGAGCCATCCGCGCTCCATTGGGCGTCGTAGGTGGCGCCTACGGCTTTAATCTCGATGGCCAGTGTGCGGCCGGTTTCCACGACCTTGGAAATCGGGATACCCATGGCGCCCTGATCGATGCTGTCGAGCGCGCCGGTGAGCGATCCATCGGCAGCGCGGGACAGGTGCAGCGCCAGGCGCAGTTGAATCGCACCAAGGTCCAGCGTGCCGCTCCAGTCGCCCTCGACGCCGGTCGCCGCCATGGTGAGGATGGGGGCCGATAAGAGCAGCAGGGCAATTCGCAAATGGGTCATGGCACCAGCTTAGCGAATTGCCGGAACGCATCCAGCGCCGTCGCCGCCGTGCGCGCGGCCTGCGAGCCTTTGCCGCCAAGATCGTGCCCCACGCCTTCGATGGCGACGAGTTCGTGCGGGCCGGCGATTCGTGCGAGGGCGGCGCGCATCTCATCGATCGAGCCGAAGGGATCGCGCGTGCCGTGCACGAACAGCGCGGGCGTCGATAGTTTCGGGAAATGTGCGGTGCGCTGATCGGCGGGGCGGCCCGGGAGATGCAGCGGGTAAGAGAATAGCAGCAGGCCCGCCGCGAGATCGGGTTCTTCCGCCGCCAGCATGGTGGATTGCCGGCCGCCGTAGGAATGGCCGGCCAGAAACACCTTGCCGGGGAGGCGTTCGCGCAGGAGGAGCACCGCGCGCTTGAGGCCGGCGCGATCCTTGACCGCTATGGCGGGGAAGGGCGACCCGCGCGGGCGCGCCTGCCGGAACGGCAGATCGCAGCGGAGCACGGCGATGCCCGCCGCGCTGAAGGCTTCCGCTACGGCAATGAGTAAGGGCGCGCCGGCGTTCGATCCCGCGCCGTGTGTCAGCACCAGTGCGTGACTGGCGGGCGTATCGGGCGTGTGCAGGAATCCGCGCACCGCCGGGGCGGCCTGGGCGTCTTCGAAGGGTGTGACGATGGGCATAAGATACACGCTAACTCATCGCCGGACGAGATCCGGCGGCAGCGCACGGCGCCGCCCCACGACGTATACTTTAATCGATGGCAGATGCCGCCGACTACGGCGAGCTACTCCGTCAGCTTCGGGAAGATATCGTCTATCGCCGGCTAGATAGCGGGATGCGATGCCTGGAAGCCAACCGGAGCCTGATCGGATCGCTCGCCCCTACACGAAAAAACGCCGGCGTCCTGTTAGGATACCTGGCGCAGTGGGTAGATATCGGGTTTGAAGGCCCGCAACTCATCAAGTGCCTGCTACCGCGCTTCCCCAAGGATTCCCGGGCCGCCCTGCCCTTGCTCGACTACTTGCATCTCCGCATGGCCGAAGGCCTGGTGGCCATGGCGGAGGAAGATTTCGAGAAGGCCATCGGTCACTTTGCGTTCGTCGAGTCGGTTGAGGAGGAAGTGCGCGACCGCGAGATGCTGGCCGTCTCCAATTTCTGGATCGGCCGGTGCCTGCGCAGCCAGGGCCGCTACGACGATGCCCTCAGCTACACGGTGAAGGCGCGCGAGTTGGCGCAGGAGCTGGGCTACGCGAAGGTGGCCGCCGTCATGCAAGTGCTGGAGAGCTGGCTGGCTTTCCAGAAAGGAAAACTGCAGGAGGCGTCGCGCACGCTGCAGGAGGCCGAGGCCGCTCTCGCCGAGACGGACGACTACGTCAACCGCGGCAATATCCAGTCCGCCTACGGCCGCATCGCGCGGCGCGAAGCGCGGTACGAGCGCGCGCTGGAGTACTTCGCGAAGGCCATGGAAGAGTATGCCAAGCGCAATCCGCGGCATCCCAACCTGGCGCGGTCGCTGGTGAACATGGCTTCCGCCGAGCGCCTGATGCGTCTCCAACTGCGCAAGAAAATGGACGCCGCCGCGGCCAGCCGCAAAGCTTCCGGCGGTCGCGAGCCGGGCAGCGCCAAGGCGATGGCCGACGCGCGCCGGCAGTTTGTGAGCTTGCGCGAGCAAGCGCTCGCGCAACTGGAGGCGGCCGGCGCGATCTACCAGGGGCAAGGCAACCACCGCGGCATGGGCGCGGTCCACATCCTGCGCGGCTTTCTGTGCCTGGATTCGGGCGAGCTGGATAGCGCCGGCGCCGAGGCCGCCGAAGCCTTCCGGCTGGGAGAGCAGAAGTCGGATTACATCCTGATGGCGCGGGCGCGCATCCTCCAATCGATCGTCGAGAATGCCAAATTCGACGAGCAGATCGAAGAAGCTTCCGGCGCTAATCAGCACGCGCAACTCGCGCACGATTTCGCCCGCGATGCCGTGGACTTCGCCAAGCACACGCAGAACCGGCGTCTGCTGGCGCGCGCGCACGTGTGCCAGGGCATGATCTTCGCCAACGATTTCTTCGACAACGTGGAAGCCGCCCGCCAGTGCTGCGACGCGGCGGCCGCGCTGCTGAAGCCGCAGGGGCCGGACTATATCTGGGACGATCTGCAGGAGCTGAAAGCCCGCATTCTGCGGCGGGGGCCGGTGGAGACGGTGCTGCGCGAATGGTCGCAGGAGCTGGTGGGCGACAAGACTTTCCAGCAGATCACCGAAGACTTCGCCCACATCATCATTCCCAAGGTCTGGGAGCGGGAAGAGCGCAAGGTCTCGCGGGTGGCGGCGCGCCTGTCGATCTCGCCCAAGAAAGTGCGCCGGGTGCTGCGCGCCGCCGGTCTTTTGACCTGACCGGGCTGAGGCGCCGGTACGATCCGAAATTTGCCCTGCTGTGGCCGTGGTCCGCTCGCCGCGAAGCCCCGCAGCGAAGTCCCGCAGCTTGACACGAGGCCCCCCCGGCTTTAGGCTGGAGCATGGAAGTAAATCTCAATTCCGACCTGCAAGCAAGGCTCACTCACCTTGCCGCGCAACAGGGCCGAGAAGCGGAAGCGCTGGCGCGAGAAGCTATTGAGCGCCTGGTGGAGTACGACGAGTGGTTCATCCGCGAAGTGGACAAAGGCCTGGCCCAGGTAGAGCAGGGCAAAGTGCTCACGCACGAAGAGGTCGGGGCACGGGTTGAAAAGCGGCTCGCCGAGAAACAGACTCGCGTTTAGGAGCCACGCAAACGCGTTTCTAAACCTGACTGCGGTGGCGGCCTTCGAGAACCCTGTAAAAACAGCATTGTTGATGCGTCATGGCAGAGCATCTCGCATACCAGCTTCGCTGGACTGAAGAAGCGGCTGACGACCTGGAGCGCATCACAGACTATTTGTTTGAGAGCGCGCCAGGACGCGCCGCCGAGCTAGTGCGGGAGATCTACGACGCCCCATCCGCGCTGTTGACGTTTCCTTACCGTGGCCGGCCCGGTCGCAAGTCCGATACTCGCGAGTTGGTGCTTTCTCCGCTTCCGTACATTGTGGTCTACGAAATCATTGGCAGAGTCATCCAGGTTGCCCGTATTCTCCATGGCGCCCGGCAGTGGCCCTCTAAACATTCCGCCAGGTCAGCCGGAGCGGACCGGAGGGTGATTTCCATGAGGTGCGGGCAACCCGGAACGCGTGAATGTCTCGCGGGCTGGAGAAAAGGCCCGGCTCACAGGGCGCCCTGGCCACGAGAACCCCACAAAAATGCGCAACTTGTGCGAAGGTTTCGGGTTTGAGTATGTTTCAGGAGGCAATGGAAATGAAGAAAGCAATTGTAACGGCCGTCATTTGCGCCTCGGCACTTTGTGCCGCCGAGCCGCCCACCTTCACCACGTTCGATGCTCCAGGTGCGGGCACGGGCGAGAATCAGGGCACCACGGCGCGTAGCATCAACGCGACGGGGACCATCGCTGGGAATTACGTCGACGCCAGCAGTGTGCTGCACGCCTTTGTGCGGACCGCCGACGGCACCATAACCACTTTCGACGGTCCGGGCGCTTCCGACACGTATGCCTCGGGAATCAACGCGACCGGAATGATCACCGGATATTACGCGAGCAACCAAGGCGCGGGCGGCGCCGTAGTGTCGGTCAGCTTCATCCGCGCCGCCGACGGCACCCTCACCACTTTCGAGGCTCCGGGCGCAGGCACAGGGTCCCGCCGGGGGACCCAGGCTTTGGGCATCAACGCGGGAGGAGGCGTCACGGGATATTTCTCCAGCGGGGCCAGCGGAACGGTTCACGGTTTCGTGCGATCCGCGGGCGGCGCCTTTGCCAACTTCGATCCTCCCGGCTCGACGTCCACCCTGCCCCAAGCCATCAACGCTTCCTACGCGGTCACGGGCTATTATTCCGACTCAACCGGCGTGGCTCATGGCTTCGTGCGGGCCGCCAATGGCGCGATAACCTCGTTCGATGCTCCCGACGCGGGCACATCTCCCGGCTTGGGCACCTACGCTTTCAGCATCAACGCCGCTGGAACCATCGCGGGATACTTCGATAACGGGGACAATATATATCATGGCTTCGTGCGGGCCGCGAGCGGCGCCATAGCCATCTTCGACCCGCCTGGCGCCGGTACCGGGGCGTTTCAGGGCACTTTTGCCTTGACCATCGACGAAGAGGGGACCGTCGTGGGGTACTACATTGATGCGAACGGCTTGTATCACGCCTTCACACGCGCCGCCGGCGGCGCCATTACCTCGTTCGAGGTCCCGGGCGCAGGCACCGGGATCGACGAGGGAAGTTCCGCTGCGAGCATCAGTGATGCCGGAATTATCGTCGGTTCTTACGATGATGCGAGCCATGTGAAGCACGGCTTCCTGCTCACGCCGTAAGCGCGCCGCCTCAGAAGGCGGCTGCGGGCAAAACTGCCCACCCCCATCTGCATATTAAGCTGGAAGAGTGGTAGTCGCCGGACGGCAGAAGTCGATCGCCTTCTTCATCGCGCTGGGCGCCGGCCTGATTTGTGTCATCATCCTGTTGTATGTCGGCTGGGTGCTGTTGAACTGGCGGCACGGCATCCTGCTGGTCTTAGGCGCCATGCTGATGGCCGCCATCGTCAGTGGCGTGGTGCTCAACACCATCTTCCTGGTGCGCGAGATCCGGCGCAACGCCCAGCATGACGCCTTCATTAACGCCGTCACGCACGAACTGAAGACCCCCATCGCGTCCATCCGGCTGTATCTGGAGACGCTGCAAACACGCGCTGTGGACGATGCCAAGCGCGCGGAATTCTATCGCATCATGGTGGACGATAGCGAACGGCTGCTGGGGACCATCGAGCAGGTGCTGCGCACCGGGCGGATTGGCGTGTCCAGCCGGCGCCTGAACGTCTCGCGCATCGAGTTGGGCGGGGTGATCGAGCGGTGCGTGGAGCGGGTGCGGACGCTGCATAAGGTTTCGGCGGAGGCGCTGGCCTACCATCCCGGCCCGCCGGTCACCGTGGTGGGCGATCCAGAGGAAGTCCAGGCGGCCGTTTCGAACCTCATCGACAATGCCGTGAAGTATTCGGGAAACGACGTCCGGGTAACCGTGGAAACGGCGAAGGTGGATGGGAATTACGTGGCGCTGCGCGTGATCGACCACGGGCCGGGCATCGAAAAAACCGAGCTGAAGCGGATCTTCAAGCGCTTTTACCGGGTTCCCGGAGCGGTGGCCACGCGCGTGAAGGGCACCGGCCTGGGCCTGTACATCGTGCGCTCGGTGGCCAAACGCCACGGCGGCCGCGCCTGGGCCGAAAGCGAAGGCCCGGGGCACGGTGCCACTTTCGTTCTGCAACTTCCCATAGTGAAATGAGCCGGATTCTGGTAGTGGAAGACGAGCGGCACCTGGCCGAAGGGCTGCGATTCAACCTGGAGGCGGAAGGCTATCAGGTGGAGGTGGTGGACACCGGCGAAGCGGCGCTGGAGGCATTGCGGCCCGAATCGCAGCCGTTCGACGTGGTGATTCTGGACGTCATGCTGCCCGGCTTGGACGGCTTCGAGGTGATGTCGGAGATGCGGCATGGCGGGCAGTTCGTGCCCACCCTGATGCTCACGGCGCGCGGCCATCCGGACGACGTGCTGCGGGGCTTCGCGGCGGGCGCGGACGACTACCTGACCAAACCGTTCGAACTGGCGATTCTGATCGCCCGCATTAGCGGTCTGCTGCGCCGCCGCGAGTGGCTGCGCGCGTCCATGAATCCGGTGACGGAGCCGCTCGCCGGGCCTCCGGCCCTGCCGGACGAGAGTTTCGTGTTCGGCGACAAGTCGATGTACTTCGACCGGCTGGAGCTGCATGTGCGCGAGCAGGTGTTCCCCCTGACTTTGATGGAGGCGAACGTGCTCCGATACCTGATCCGGCACGAAGGCAAGCCGGTGTCCCGGAAGGCCATGCTGGAAGAGGTGTGGGGCTTGCACGAGGACACCGACACCCGGGCCATCGACAATTTCATCGTGCGCCTGCGGCGCTATATCGAAGACGATCCCACCCATCCGCGGCACCTGTTGACGGTGCGCGGTGTGGGATACCGGTTTGCGGCCGAGTCTCAGCCCTGAGCGGTTCAGCCTATTGAGATTGGAGGGCGGCCAATCTTGGCCGCAGCCGCCTTTTAAGGCGGCCGGAAGCCTGCCCGCTCTCCAACGCTGCCGGACGTTATCATTAGAATTGTGTTGAAAGTGGGGCTCACCGGCGGGTTGGCATGCGGCAAGACCTTCGTGGGCGAAGCCCTGGAAGAATTGGGATGCCATCTGCTCCAAGCCGATCGATTGGGGCACGAAGTCCTGCGCACGGGCGGCGAGGCCTACGCCGCGGTGGTCGATGCATTCGGCGCCGGCGTGCTCGACGAATCGGGAGAAATCGACCGGCGGGCGCTGGCCGCGCAGGTCTTCGACAATCCCGCGCGGTTGGCGGTGCTGAACAGCTTTGTGCATCCGCCGGTCGCGCGCCGGGAACAGGAATGGCTGGCGCGCGTTGCCGCCGCGGATCCGCGCGGCATCGCCGTCGTGGAGGCGGCTATCCTGATTGAGACGGGCAGCTACCGGCGCTTCGACACGCTGCTGCTGGTCACCTGTGACGAGGAACAGCAGGTGCAGCGGTCGATCAAGCGCGACGGCGCTACGCGCGAGGAAGTGCTGGCGCGTCTCAGCCGCCAGATGCCCGTGGCGGAAAAGCGCAAATTTGCGGATTTTACGATCGATACTTCAGGCACAAAAGAGGAAACCTTGCGCCAGACGCGCGGGGTTTATGAATCGTTGAGGGGAATAGAACAATCATGAGAATCCGGCCTTTCATCTGGGCCGCCGCGCTGGTCGGCGGCTTCTGGTATCTGACTTCGGTGGCGCACTGGAGCCCCGGCCGGTTGTGGCAGCCCATCCGCCAGACCGAACGGCTCTGGAGCGCTCCGGCCGCTGCCCAGTCGGCGGGCTTTAGCACCGACGAGAACAACAACATCGAGATTTACAAGCTGGCTCGCCCGGCCACGGCCAACATCACCAGCATCGTGTACCGGGAGGACTTTTTCTTCCAGGTTTATCCGCAGGAAGGCACGGGTTCGGGGTTTGTCGTCAAGCCGGACGGATTGATTCTCACTAATAATCACGTGGTCACGGGTAGCCAGCAGTTGACCGTGACGCTGGCCGGTGACAAGAAGCAATACAAGGCACGGGTGCTGGGAACTGACCCGCGCAACGACCTGGCGCTGGTGCGGATCCAAGCCGACCGCCCCTTGCCATTTCTAGAACTGGGCGACTCCGACGGACTGCAGGTGGGACAGAAAGTGCTGGCCATCGGGAATCCATTCGGATTTGGAGGCACGTTAACCACCGGCGTCGTGAGTGCGCTGGGGCGCAGCCTGCAACCGCAGGAAGGGCGCCGCTTGGACGACATGATTCAAACCGACGCAGCCATCAATCCGGGCAACAGCGGCGGTCCCCTGCTCGATTCGCACGGCGCCGTTATCGGCGTCAACACGGCGATTTACGGACCGCAGGGCAACATCGGGATCGGCTTCGCCCTGCCCATTAACCGCGCCAAAGCCATGCTCGACGAGTTTCAGGCCAAGGGACGCGTCACCCGGCCGTACCTGGGGATCGACACCGTCTACATTTCGGGCAATATAGCGGACGAATTGGGCTTACCCAGCGAGGGCGGTCTGCTGATCCAGCGCGTCGAACCCGGATCGCCGGCGGCCGAAGCTGGTTTGCACGGCGCTACCCGCAGAGCCATCGTAGGCTCGTACCAGATCGGTATCGGCGGCGATTTCGCCATCGCAGTGGAAGGCCAACCGGTGGAGAGCACCGATGCGCTGCAGCGCGCTCTGAACCGCAAGCGCGTGGGAGATATGCTGGATCTCACGATCTACCGGAACGGACGCACTCAGCGTGTGCGCGTGAAAGTGGGCGAGGCCCCCCAGACGCTTTAGTGGGGCAGGCTCTCAGCCTGCGGCGGCCTCTTCAGGCCGCCCTCCCTCTGGGCGACCTTGGGCGCTTAGCCGATGGTGGTAGCGCCCGCGGACTTCGGAGAGGATTTGTTCTTGCTGCCCGGCGGACGGCCGCGCCGTTTCGCTGTGATCTCGGCCATCCATGACGGCGGCCGGCCCCGCCTCCTGCCACGGCCTCTGGCAAGGCGCTCCAGGCTTAAAATTGCTTCTTCGATTTGCTCTCGTTCCTGGCGTAATTCCACGAGAATCTTGGCAACATCCATTCTGTATCTCCCCGAGCTTGGCAGGTCGTGTGTTCGGATCCGTGGTTGGGTCACGGTGACCGCATTCCACAAAACCGGCCTGCACTCTCTTTTTTTAACGTAATGTGCGAAGAATATCAAGCAGTCATCGGGTTATTTTGGAGTGAAAAGATCTACATAATAGTTTTAGGACCAATAGGACCAACGGATGCCTTAGTTCGCCGTTTCCAGTGGAAATAGAACGGCAATCCCAGAAATATGAAACCTAATCCAAGTAGGGATTCCCGCGGTGAGTCGAATAGAGTCGAGATCACCAGCGAGATAGCCACAAGCACGAACAGTACCGGAAGTACGGGATATGCTAGCGTCTTGTAGGGCCGCGGCAGATCGGGCCGCTTGCGTCGTAATACGATAACCGCCGCCGTGGTCATGCCATATAAGATCCAACTGGCGAAGATGACATAGGTGAAGAGTTGTTCGTAACGTCCGGATAGAACCAGCAGCGCCGACCATACACTAAGAGCCAGGATGGAGACTCCGGGGGTACGATACTCGGCGTTCACCCGGGCTACGGGCGCGAAGAATAACCGGTCCCGCGCCATCGCGTAAGGCACGCGCGCACCGGAGAGAATCGAGCCGTTCAGCGCCGCGAAAATGCTGATCATGGCGGCTAGGGCGACTGCCTTGGCTCCCCAACCGCCCACCACTACGCGCATCATTTCGGCCGCGACACGCTCGCTCGCGCCCACCTGCTGGGCGGTGAGCACGTGAAAGTAGGCGGCATTCGCAGCCAGATAGATGGCAATCACGGCCAACGTTCCGGCAATTAACGCCAGCGGCAGGCTGCGCTGCGGCTGGCGGATTTCCGACGCCACCATGCTGACATTGTTCCAGCCATCGTAAGCCCACAATGCGGCCACCAGCGCCGCGAAAAAGCCCGCTATGGTGAGCGGTTGCGCGGCGCGCGCGGGCGCCGGAGCGTGTGCCTGTCCGAAGCCCAGACCGGCCACCACGATAAAGGCAATTAACAAGACCTTTACAACTGTGACCACAATCTGAACCTCGCCGCCTAACTTCACTCCGAAATAGTTGACGCCGGCCAGAAACAGAATCAGAGCCATGGCCAGCAGTTGTCCGTAACGCAGATCGAGCGGTGCGCCGTGTGCTCCCAACGGCAGCGGCACCGTGTAGAAAACGCCGTCCAGTAGCGGGAAAGAAAGTCGTCAGATAGTAGAAGAAGGCCGTAGCCAGAGTGGCGATGGACCCGCTCTTAGCCACCCACATCTGTGTCCAGCCATACAAAAAACCCCAGAGCGGGCCGTAGGCTTCCCGAAGATAGACATATTCTCCTCCGGCCTCCGGCATAGCGGCTGCCAACTCGGCATAACTTAGCGCGCCGCAGAGTGACAGCAGCCCGCCAAACACCCAGACGACAAAGACCATGGACGGCGTTCCCACCCGCAGTACCATGGCGCGCGGTACCAGGAAAATCCCACTTCCGATCACGGTACCCACAACGATGGAGATAGCGCCCCATAGTCCTAGGTCCCTCCGAAGTTCTATTACTTTTGATTCACTCATTGGGGAACCTCGGGAGTACCAGATTGCAGAAACGATGCCCCATACCCGGCGGCGAAAGTGACTGTCGAACCGATCGCCACCCACCAGGTCCAAGCAATGGGCGTCGCGAAACATACATAAAGAACCGCCGCGAGCCCCGCCAGGACCCCGGCAATGGCCGCCCACTCGCGCACGCGCCGCGTGAGCGCCCCCAGCAGAAACACGCCCAGCAACAGACCCAGCGTGACTGATGCGATGGAGAGTCCCGATTCCAGCACGGATCCCCAGCGGTGGGCAATCATCCCGATGGCGACCAGCACAATGCCCCAGACTACGGTCATCGCCCGCGCGAGTTTCAGCGAAGCGGCCTCGGTCCGGCGCTCGCCCGCCGGCCGCCGGCGCGCAAAATCGATCACCGTCGTGGACGCCAGCGCATTCAGCGCCGCGCTCAGGTTAGCCATCGCCGCGGCCAGAATCGCCGCCGTCACCAGGCCGGCCACACCCACCGGCAGATGGCGCCACACAAACTCCGGGTAAATGCGGTCCAACGTCAGCGGCTTTACCAAATGCATATCCTGGTAGTAAACGAACAGCAACAAGCCGATGGCCAGAAACAGGCTGAACTGCAAGAATATCACCACCCAGCTCGCGAGCAGCGCGCGGCGGCTCTGCGTCTCGTTGCGCGCGCTCAGCAGGCGCTGCACCATGAGCTGATCGGTGCCATGGCTGGCCATGGTGAGAAAGCCGCCGCCCACCAGTCCCGCCCAGAAGGAATATTTGTGGGAGAAGAACAGCAGGGTCGGCGAGAATCCGAAATCGAAAACCCTCAGCTTGCCGGCCGCGCCGGCTACGGCCATCGCGTGCGCCCAGCCGCCTGGGATCTTAGCCAGAATCACAAAGAGGCTGACGGCGGCCCCGAACACGTACAGACCCATCTGCGCCACATCCGTCCAGATCACTGCGGTCATGCCGCCTTCAAACGTATAAAACAGGGTCAGGCAGACGATCAGCACGATGGACACGGCCTCGCCGGTCCCCAGCACGATGGAGACAACCAGCGAAACCGCGAACACGCGCACGCCTTCCGCCAACGCGCGAGTGATCAGAAAGATCGCCGCGGTCAGCCGCCGGATGCGCTCGCCAAAACGACGGCGCATCAATTCGTAGGCAGTGAACATCTCGCCGCGAAAGTAGAGCGGAAGAAACAGGACCGAGACGGCCACGCGCCCGAGCAGGTATCCGAAGACAAGCTGCAGGAAGCCGAGGTTTCCCGCGAAGGACAGGCCGGGTGTTCCAACTATAGTCAGCGTGCTGGTTTCCGCGGAAACAATCGACAGCGCGATGGCCCACCAGGGCGCATTGCGCCCTCCCAGGAAATAATCGCCCAGGTTCGACTGGCCTTTGCGGAAGCGCGCCCCGAACCAGGTAATCGCGATCAGATAGGCGAGGATGACCGCCAGATCCAGGAAGCGCATGGAATGGCCAATCTACCACAGCGGGATGGCCCCCGCCCTCCATGTTATGATTCTGAATTCGGAACTCGGCGGCTTACGGCGGCGTCGAATATGTTGCGCCGCCAATCCCGTTCAGTTATACTCCGCAAGTACCCGCTGTTGCGGACTTGACGGCGGGAAGGCGCCCAACGGCAAGAGAAAGCGGCTCAGTAGGCCCACAGATCGAACTTTTCAGGGACATCGGCAGGAGGCAGCAAGTGCAGCATTTCTTACGAAGGCTAACGGGCATTACGGTTATCGCTCTGACGGGCGTCACGCTAGGCTTGGCGCAGACCAGCCAGCCGGCACCGACCGAGAAGAAGAAACAATACAAGGATCAGCAGGAATATACGCTTTACGACTCCGCCACCAAAGAGAAGGACGCGAACAAGAGATTAGGGACGCTGAATACGTGGAAGGATAAATACCCGGGCTCGGACTTCAAGTACGAGCGCCTGGTGCTGTATCTGAATACGTATAAGGATCTGGGGCAGGGCGCCAAGATGGTCGATACCGCCAAGGAAATCCTGGAGCTCGATCCCAAGGACATCACCGCGCTCTATTGGATTACGTTCCTGGCCCCTTCGGGGGGCAATACCAGCGCCGATGCGGTGGCCACTGCTGTCAAAGCCGCGAATGGGTTGCTGGCCGCGGAAAAGCCCGCTGCCACACCCGACGACGCTTGGAAAACCGCGAAGGCGAACTTTGATGCCATCGCCTATAAGACCCTGGGCTGGGCCGCGATGACGGCGACGCCCAAGAACTTCGTTGACGCCGAGGCAAATTACAAGAAGAGCCTGCAGGTCGATCCCAAGAGCGGGGAGGTGGCGTACTCGCTCGGCCAGACGTTGCTGGCGCATTCGATTGCGGAGAAGAAGCCCGAGATGCAGTCCGAAGCGCTTTATTACTTCGCCCGGGCGGCGGCTTACGATGGGCCGGGCGCCCTGACCCCCGACGGGCGCCAGAAGATCGACGCCTACCTGACCAAGGTTTACAACACGCTGCACGGGGATAGTACCGGATTGCCGGAACTCAAGGCCATGGCCAAGGCCAACCCCACGCCGCCCGCCGACTTCAAAATCAAGACCGCGGCCGAAGTGGCTGCCGAGCAGGAAGAAGAGCTGAAGAAAACCAACCCCACACTGGCTCTTTGGAAGAACCTCAAAGGACAATTGCTCTCGCCGGACGGGCAGACCTACTTCGACAGCTCGATGAAAGGCGCGGCTGTGCCCAAGCTGCGGGGCTGGATCATTTCCGCCAAGCCACCGGCGAAGTCCAAAGAGCTGACGCTGAGCATGGAGGGCAAGGATCAGCCCGCCAACGTGACGCTCAAACTGGTGGGCTCCGACGGTACCACGGCGGCGCCGTTAACCGGCAAGCCGGACGTCGGGGTGCTGATCGAGTTTGAAGGCATTGGCGACTCTTACACGAAAGATCCCGCCCTGATGGTGACGTTCGATGTGGAGAAATCCAAGATCGAGTCTTGTAGCGGAGATCCCGTGGTGTGCTCCGGTCCGCTGAAAGAGGAGAAGGTCGCGGCGCCGGTGCATCACACGGCCAAGAAGAGATCCTAATGTGGGGCGGGATTTATCCCGCGCGGGGCTTCAGCCCCGCCTACGAGTGCACCAGCGGCTTGGGCGCGTGCCGCGACTTCGCGTTCGCCAGCACCAGGCTGAACATCACGCGCTCCACCGGATTCAGCGGCTCTTGGCGTAACGCCTGAAAATACTGGTCGAAGGCCTGCGCGGAGCGCACCACCGCCACGGCACAGACGTGGCGGCTTTCTGTCACCGCCAGCCCTGTGGCTATCAATACCGTAATTAAGATTGTCCGCTTCCGCATATAGCTAAGACGCGCCAGAGGGCCCCCAGGTTAGCGATTGGCCGCGTCGCCCGCAAACCTGCTAAAATGGTACTCAGATACAGTACTTGGGCAATCGGACTTCTATGCCGTTGTATGAGTATAAGTGCGCTAAGTGCGGTGATGTTTTTGAGTTGATCCAGAAGTTTTCAGACGAACCCCTGCACGAGCATCCGGGTTGCGGCGGCGCCGTCGAAAAGCTGTTGTCGGCCGCGGCCCTGCAATTCAAAGGCTCCGGGTGGTACGTGAACGATTACGGCCGCAGCGGATCGGATAGCAGGAAGAAGTCGAAGGCCGATTCCGCGGAGGGCAAGAAGACCGAAACGAGCGAAACAGCCAAACCGGCTGCCGCACCCGCGAAAGAGACCCCCAGCACCACCAAATCCGCTTAGTGGCTGTTTTCCCGGAATTTCTGCGTAGATAGTGGGGCAGGCCCTCGGCCTGCGCGGGGCCCGTGGCCCCGCTCTAGCCGCGCGCCACGGCTTCCGCCCAGCGGCGCAGTTTCTGGTCGCTGCGCGCCGACCACGGGCTTTCCGGCACAATCCTCGCCAGCGTCCGGAATTCGTACTGCTCCAGGGTGGCTGCGGCCGTGCGGCCGGCGCTTCTCAGCACCCGGCCAAAGCCAATCAATTGCAGAGGACAACGGTTTTCGAGCAGCGCCGGCCACGCGATCGACACCTCGATATACGCGCCTACAGGCAGTTCGTTCTCCGTGACGAATGCCACGCCGTTGCTGCTCAAATTGATGGTTTTGCCGCTTCCGACAGCGATGATTTGGTCCTGTTCCAACACTCGGTAGCGGATCTCGCGCTCCATAACGAAGCGTTTTTTGGCTCGCCGTTCGACCGGTGTATTCGTTTTTTCGGTTCCCATTTGTCTTTTGTCTCGACCTGCTGGGCAATGGCTGTCGGCGACGGCCTGAAGATCGCAACGGGGCGACGAGAGCTCCGTCTCTCGGTAGCCTTTGCTGAATGTCCTCAATAGGATAACACGCGTAAACCGTAACCCGGGTTAATTTCTGCTGATCTTAACCGTGGGTCTCGCCCGCCAGACCCGGCACGCCGCCCATGGTCGGTGCGCTCTTCACGGCGCGCACCACCGCCTGCGCCACGGCCTCGGCCGCCGCCACGCCCAGCGTGTTTACGTCCGCGCGGGCATCGCCCAGCGAGAGGGCGAACAAGGTGTCGCCGTCGAACATGGTGTACACGGGGTAAATCGTGCGCGCCATCCCCAGACCGGCGAGTTCGGCCAGTTTGGCCGCTTCCACCTTCGTCAGTCGCGCGTTGGTGGCGACCACGGCCAGGGTAGTGTTGCGCCGTTCGCCGGCTGCCGGCCCGCCATCCCCCAGCCCGCCCGCCTTCATGACGGCTTCGGTATCCGCCAATTCCATGCTGTCCGGCGCGCGGCGAGCGCCGGCGATCAACTGGCCCGTCGCGGGGTCCCGCACGTCGCCAAAAGCGTTCACCACCACCAGCGCGGCCACCAGCACCCCGCCTTTCAGTTCCACGAGTCCCGATCCGGCGCCCGATTTCATGGCCTGCCGCCGCCCGAAGATTTTGCCCACCGTGGCTCCCGTGCCCGCGCCCACGGCGCCCTCCTTCACCGCGTCGGTCGAGGCCGCCGCCGCGGCGGTCTCGCCCATTTCACGCGTGGGGCGGATACCGGCTTTCCCGATATCCAGATCGAACAAAACCGCGCAGGGCACAATCGGCACTACATTCCGGCCCACCCGGAATCCCGCGCCGCGCTGCTCCAGGTAATGCCGCACTCCGGAAGCCGTCTCCAGCCCGAACGCGCTGCCGCCCGTCAGGACGATACCGTGCACTTTTTCCGTGATGTGGCGCGGCTGCAAGGTGTCGACCGACGACGTCTCGCTGGCCGAGCCGCGAATATCCACGCCGCCCACGGCGCCGGCTTCGCACAGGATCGCCGTGCAACCGGTCAACGCGTCGAAATTCGAGGCGTGCCCGACGCGAATGCCCGAGATGGCCGTAAGTCCCTGCATAAGGCAAATCTTCCAACCAAAACGCTTTTATCCAGCCCCCAGCCCCCAGCACCCAGAACCCCATATGGTAGCATCGAGTTTCGGGGACCCTCCGGTTTGCTCGACTTTCTAAAGGAACCGTTCATCGCCATCCAGGAGTTTTATCTGCTGACCGGACGCGCGCTCCGGAACGTGGCCGCACGTCCGCATTATGGCGACGACATCGCCGCGCAGATGGATCTCATCGGCGTGGGCAGCTTGCCCATCGTGATCCTCACGGGCCTTTTCGCCGGCGCAGTCATGGCGCTGCAGATGTCCCGCGCGCTAGCCCAATACGGCCAGGTGGACCAAACCGGAACATTGGTCTCGATTTCACTGGTGCGCGAGCTGGGTCCGGTGCTGACCGCCCTCATGATGGCCGGCCGCAATTCTTCGGGCATCGCCAGCGAGCTCGGTTCGATGAAAGTGACCGAGCAGATCGACGCCATGCGCGCTTTGGGCACCGATCCGATTCAGAAGCTGGTCACCCCGCGCATGGTGGCCACCGCCGTGATGTTGCCGCTGCTCACCATCCTGGCGGATTTCATCGGCATGTTTGGCGGCTGGTTCGTGTCAAGGTTTTTCCTGGATCTGCCCAGCCAGCAGTATTGGTCCACCGTATGGCGCGCCCTCGAATGGAATGACATCACCCAGGGCCTGTTGAAACCATTCGTGTTTGCGTTCATCATTTCCCTGGTGGGTTGCTATTACGGCTTGCGCGCGTCGGGAGGCACGCAAGGAGTGGGCCGCGCGACCACGCAGTCCATGGTGGCCGCTTCCGTACTGATCCTGATACTCGACTTTTTCCTGGGCAAGATTTTCGTCAGCCAAATCGTGTCGTGATGCCTGCGGATACGCCAATTCCGGTCCTGCAATTCGATCGCGTGAGCGTCTCGTTCGACGCCGTGCCCGCCTTGGCGGATGTGTCGTTCCAGGCCTACGAAGGCGAATCGCGCGTGATCATGGGCGCCACGGGCAGCGGCAAAACGGTCTTGCTCAAGACGGCGCTGGGCTTGCAACGGCCGGATTCGGGGACCGTCTACGTCTTCGGCAAAGACATCAGCCGGATGAAGGAGCGGGAATTGTTCGACATCCGCAGCAAGATCGGCATGCTGTTCCAGGAGAGCGCGCTGTTCGACTCGCTGAACATCGAAGAGAACGTCAGCTACCCGCTCCTCAACCAGTTGTCGATTCACTGCCCCCCCGCCGATGTTCTGCCCCGCGTGGAAGAGGCTTTGAAGTTCGTGGAATTGGAAAGCACCCTCGAGAAATTTCCGAGCGAGCTTTCCGGCGGCATGCGGCGGCGCGCGGCCATCGCCCGCGCAGTGGTTACCAAGCCGCCGTTGCTGCTCTACGATTCGCCCACGGCGGGCCTCGACCCCATCACCGCCAACACCATCGTGGCGCTGATCGTGAAAGAACGGGATTTGAACAAGACCACCACGCTGATTGTGACTTACCGCTATCAGGACGGCAACCTGGTGGCGAATTTCCGTTACAATCCGGAGAATGGTGGTTTGGAGCGCGCGGGCAACCATACAGGCAGCCAGGGTGCCGCCGCGCCGCGCACCGTGTTCATGCTTCTGCGCGAAGGCCGGCTGGTCTTCGAAGGGCCGCAGGCTGAGCTCGAGGCGTCCAAAGACCCATATATTTCGAAGTTTGTGAAGCCGCGGGTATAGGACATGGACGAGCGCAGCAAAGTCCGGTGGTCGCAATTGAAGGTGGGCGTGGTGGCGTTCGCCGCCATGGTGGTCCTGGCGGTGCTGATCTTCCTGTTGACTGGAAGCCGCGGCATCTTCCAACGCAACGAGACCGTTCGCACCTACATGGCGGACGGCGCGGGCATGACCGAGAGCACTCCGGTGCGGCTCAATGGCATCCTGGTCGGCGCGGTCCAGGGGATCAAGCTGTCGGGATCGAAAGACCCCAAACGGGCCGTTGAATTCGAGCTGGCGATCCAGGACAAGTATATGAAAGACATCCCGGAAGACTCCACCGCCGCCGTTACCGCCGCCAATCTGCTGGGCAGCAAATTCATCGACATCACCAAAGGGCAGAGCGCCACCCCCGTCAAGCCGGGCGCCGAATTGCGCAGTCTGCAGACACAGGACATCCCCGAACTGATGGCGCAAAGCGCCAATTTGATCCAGACCCTGCAGGACATTTCCAAGCGCGCCGACTCCATGCTGACGGATATCGACCAGGGCAAAGGCAATCTGGGCAAGCTGCTGCGGGACGACGAGCTGTACAAGCGCCTGAACGCGATCGCCGCCGAAGGGCAGCAACTGCTGGCCGACGTGCGCACCGGCAAGGGCACGCTGAGCAAGCTGATCTACGACGACAGCCTGTACCAGGAAGTGCGCGCGCCGCTGAAGCGCATCGACGCCATGCTGGACGATCTGCAGCAAGGCCGCGGCACCGCGGGCAAATTGATGAAGGACCCGCAAGTCTACGACGAGGCGCAGCAGACCCTCGCCGAAATGCGCAAGCTGACCGCGGATCTGAATGCCGGCAAGGGCACCGCCGGCAAGCTGCTGAAGGACGATCAACTCTACAAGCAGTTCACCGGACTGACCGCCAAGCTGGACACCACCATCGACCGCATCAACTCCGGGCAGGGCACCGTGGGGCAGTTGCTGGTGAACCCGCAGATGTACGACGCCATCAACGGCGCCATGCACGAGTTCCAGGCGCTGGGCAAGGACATTCGCGCCAATCCCAAGAAATTCCTGCGCATCAAGCTGGCCATCTTTTGATCTCGCGCAAGCGATTGATCGTTAACGCCGACGATTTCGGATTTACTCCGGACGTGAACCGCGGTATCGTCGCGGCGCATCGCGGCGGCATCCTCACGGCGACCACGTTGATGGCCAATGGCGACGCCTTCGACGATGCGGTGCGGCTGGCGCGGGAGACCCCGTCTCTGGACGTCGGCTGCCACCTCGCGCTGATCTCCGGGCGCTCGCTGCTGCCGCCCTGTGCGCCGCTGCCCGCGTCCGTACCGGAATTGCTGCTCGCGCTGGCGGCCCGGCGCATCCGCGTGTACGACGAACTGGCGGCCCAGGTGCGCAAGATCCAGGCAGCCGGCATCGCACCCACGCACCTGGATACGCATAAACACACACACCTGGCGCCGCCCGTGTTGGATGCGGTCGCGCGCATCGCCGAGGAGTTCAAGATTCCCTGGGTGCGCCGACCGTTTCAAATCCCATTGCTGTGCCGCCGCTTCGAACGAGTGCTCGCGCGCCACGGCTGCCGGACCACCGATCACTTCGCGGGGTTCCGGATGACCGGACGGTTCAGCGCTGTCGAACTGGCGCAGTTCATCCGCGAGTTGCCCGATGGCCTGACCGAATTCATGTGCCATCCCGGCTATTCCGGCGACCTGCGCCACGCCCGCACCCGCCTGAAAGAGAGCCGCGAGCGCGAGTTGGAAGCGCTAGTAGCTCCGGAGGCGCGCGCCGCGCTACAGTTCGTAAGCGTGGAACTGCTGAACTACCGTGGGGCAGGCTCTCAGCCTGCGCGGGACTCTTAGTCCCGCCTCCTACTTGCCGTCCTTCCGCATCGAATACCTGTCCAGCTCCGCGATCAACGCATGGGCTGCCGCCGGTGGCTGCGTCTTCGTCATCAGGATCTGCTTGTTGTCCAGCTTGGCGCCATAAAGTTCCATGTTGCTGTCCCGGTCCGGACGCAGCGAAGCGCCGCTCAGTGAGACGCCCGCAAAAAGACCCTTCGTGCGCGACCAGGACAGAATTTCAGCGGTCATGTAGGCGTCGGTATTGGCCGTCGCGGTGCGTCCCACCGGTCCCGCCGCGATGCTGGCGTCCCCGCCCAGCGTGAATTTGTCCTTGTCCAGATCCTTCATGCCGTGCTCGTTCATGACCAGCATCACCACGTCCGTTGCAGAACCGCCGATCTGAAAGCCGAAGCTGCCGCCCTCCACGCGGACCGCCCCCGGCGCTCCCCATCCCATGCCCGCACCCCTCCGGCAAATCGTAAAGCCCTTTCCGTACTGTCCGCCCACTACGAACGCGCCTTTCTTCAGCGACGGCACGATCACCACGCAATATGCCTTGTTCAACAAATCTTGCGGGATTCCCTGGTCTGGCGACTGCATGATCTCATGCATAATCCGAGCCGATTCTTCCAGTCGCTCCGCCGCCGTATCCGCCAGCAGCCCCAGCGGCGAACAGCCCAGGGCCGCAATCAACACCAACGCTTTCTTCATGCCACATCCTCCTCCGGTCATTATCGCGCGGCCGGGCGCGCTTTGGCGCAATATGTGATGGTATCCTCAATAGCCATGTGCTTCAAATCACGGTATCTGTCGCTGCTCCTGATTCTGGCGCCCGCCTCCGCCTCGGTGGTCTCCGACGTCCGGTTCAAGCTTTCGGCCGGCGACCTATCCAGCGCCGAGGCGCTGGTCGAAGATTACCATCGCGCCAATGGAGCCAACTCGGAATATGCCGCCGCGCTCTCCTGGCTGGCGCGCGGCGCGTTGACCCTGGGCCGTGTCGATACCGCCGCTCGCTATCTCGCCGATACCAAACAGCAACTGGCCGTTTTCCTGAAGAGCAAAGCGGTGGACGACGACAGCTTCCTGGAGACCGCCGTCGGCGCGTCCATTGAAGTAGAAGCCCTCATCCTGACCGCGCGCGGCGAACGGGATCGCGCTGTCGCCTACCTCGAGTCCGAGTTGCCCCGCTGGAAAACCTGGTGGATCGAGGCGCGCATCCACAAGAACCTGGACTTGCTCACGCTCGAAGGCCGGCCCGCGCCCGACCTGGATGCCGCGTATCGCGGGAAGCCGGTCCTGCTATTCCTCTGGGCGCATTGGTGCAGCGATTGCAAAGCGCAAGGCCCCGTGATCGCGCGCCTCAGACAGAAGTACGAGCCGCGCGGCTTGCTCGTGCTCGCGCCCACCCGCCGTTACGGCAATGTGCCGAACGTCGACCACCCCACCGCGGAGCAGGAGGACCGCGAGATCGAGCGTGTTTGGCAGACGTCCTACGCCGCGCTCGACGGCGTAGCCCATCCCGTAGCCGAAGCGATCATGCTTGCGTATGGTGTCAGTTCCACACCGACTTTGGCCTTGATCGATCGGGAGGGCATCGTGCGCATGTACCGGCCCACCCGCATGACCGAGGCCGAACTCACGCAGCGCATCGAAGCTCTGCTGGCACAATAGAGCAGTATGGCGTAGGACAGGCCTCCTGGCCTGTCCCTTACTCACGGTGAAATGAACCGTTCCGGATCCGCCGATCTCGCCCTGCACGGCGACCATGTGCCGCCCGGCTCTCTAGCTTGCCGGACGCAAACGGCGTCACACGCTGAAAGTTTTTTCCGTGCTGCATTTTCTGCTACTTACAGCGATTGATTCTGCACCTCCGCCTAGATTGTGCTGGACTCGTATCAGGAGCGGCCTGGTTTTGTCGAATCCATTGACAGAGCCATGCGACTTAATATGCATCTCCAGCCAGCCGACGCGATGACCACGCCATCACTGAATCATGGGGCTACCAGAACAAACCTGGCAGATCCTTGACGGTCTGCAGTCGACCCGGCCCTCAACCCGACGATCTCACGGGTTGATAACAACCTGAAGCAGGAGATTATTGTCGTCACGGCTGACAAAACACGCCTGTGCCTGTACGACACCGTGGAAAATCTGGAGCGCAGCAAGGCTTGGCAAGCACCGGCTGGAATTCTCGTCACTATACTCGCGGTCTTCCCGGTCAGTACATTCCAGGATTTCCTGGGGATCTCAAAGGACACCTGGAGGGCATTTTTCATCTTGGCAACGATCCTCTGCTTCGGCTGGCTCATCCACTCTCTACTCAGAATCAAAAGGTCGCCGACCGTCGAACAGATCATAAACCGGCTGCGTGGGACCGGTGGCTGTTAGTTCGCCCTCCTCAAGCCCAGGTTCCCCAATGCTATCCTCAAAGCAAGGCGACTATGGGCTTCCGCAAAGCGCTGTACGGAGCGGGATTGGGTCTCGCCTCCCTCGCCGCGCTCTGCGCTTTTCAGCGCCCATTCCGTCAGTTTCCCGGCGTCGAATACGAGAACTTCGAAGTTCCACCGGATTGGAACCAGTCCGCCGAATGGGCCTTCGCCCGCCTGATGTATCCGCCCGGCCCCAACGACGGTTACGCCGGCCGCTTCGACGGCGACTGGCGCGAGGGTCTCTCCCTCTGGACCCAGGATTACCCCCGCGCCGACCGCCATTTCTCCCAGGCCCTGCGCCGCCTGACCCGCATTCACGTCCGCTCCGTCGAGCAGCCCGTCAACCTCGACGAAGGCGACGCCTACGATTGGCCCTGGCTCTACGCCGTCCAGGTCGGCGAATGGGGCCTCACCGGCTCGCAGGCCAAGGAGATGCGCGAATACCTCCTGCGCGGCGGCTTCTTCATGGCCGACGACTTCCACGGCAACTACGAGTGGGAGATGTTCCAGCAGCGGATCCAGAATGTCTTCCCCGACCGCCCCATCGTCGAAATCGCCGACGCCGACGCCATCTTTCACACCGTCTACGATCTCAACGACCGCTACCAGGTTCCCGGCGAAGCACACCTGCGCGCGGGCTACAAGAGCAACAACGGGGCCGGCGCGCGGGGCGCCCATTGGCGCGGCATCTACGACGACCAGGGCCGCATCATGGTAGCCATTTCCTACAACTCCGACCTCGGCGACGCCTGGGAGTGGGCTGACGAAGCCCATTATCCCGAGCACTTCTCCGCGCTGGCCATCCGCATCGGAGTGAACTACGTCGTCTACGCCATGACTCACTGATCCTCTTGGTTTTGGGGGGCGGGCAATTCTGCCCGCAGCCGGCTTTCAGCCGGCCCTATTTTGCGGTCACGCCGCCTGCAACCACGGCATGCAAAGCCGCCACGCCGATCTGCCCATGCAGGTTCTCGTCCGGCGAAGCCGCATCCCCGCCGCCGAACCACACCGTTAAACGGCCATCCAGCAACTCGACGGTTGGGTCGCAAATCACGCGGTTGTCCCAGGCCTCGCGCCCCTCAAATACCGCCGGCAGCTTTTCCCAGTGAACGCCATCGGTGGATCGTGCCATTCCCAAGCGGCGATACTCCCGCGCGTCGCGGCCGGTGTACAGTATCCAATAGTAGCCGTGCGCGATCCACACGGCCGGCTCGCCTAGGCCCATCTCGTCGAAGCTGCCGTACTTTCCAAGTTCCAAAATCGGGTTGGACCTCAGCTTCTGCCAATCGAGGCCGTCCCTCGATCGGGCCACGCCCAGCCGCTGCCGCCGCGCGCGATCCTCACCCAAATAAAACATGTAGAAATACCCGCGCACCTTAAGGACGTAGGGATCGGCCAGACCGCGCTCGTCCCAACTCCCCCGCGGACCGTAATCCATCACCGGGAAGGACGCTTTGCGCCAATGCCGGCCGTCGTTCGATCGCGCCAATCCCAGCCGCGGTGCTTCCTTGGGCCCCGCCTGGTACCAATAGCGGAACTCACCTTCGTCAAAAAGAGCGGAGCCGTTGGCCGCGATGTAACCGGCTTCTCCGGCGCGCGGCTCGGGAGCTAACACCACGCCTTCTTTCTGCCACGCGAGGCCATCGGCGGAAGTCGCCAGGATCGTCCGCCACGTCGTCCCGTCGAAGCCCGAATAGAAGTTGTAATAGGCGGCGCCGCGGCGGACCACGGACGGGTTCAAGGCATCCTGCGAATCCCACGCCCCCGGGCCGCCATGCGCCAAAACTGGCGCGGCGCGCGGCTCCCACTCATACCGCACCTGGGGTTCGGCCGGCGGCAATTCCGGGAGCCGGAAATCGGAGTAGCCGCATCCGCCGCAAGCGAACGCGAGAAAGCACAGCGCGCTGCCGCCCATGGCGCGCAGGGGCATCCTGGAGATCATGGCATCGGCACGCGCAGCTTCAGTCCGGCGCCGCGACCGGGCCGCGACTCCAAAGTCATTTCGGCATTCAATGCGCGCGCGCGCCGTTTGAAACTGGCCGGCCCCAGGCGCAGCAGCTCCAATTCGTCCAAGCTATAAACGCCGCTGAAGTGGAAGCCGCCGCCATTGTCGTCCACCGACAACTCCAGCATCTTGGCCGACCGCTCCAAAGCGACCGCCACGCGCGTAGCGCCCGCATGTTTCAGCACGTTGTGCAGCGCCTCCCGCAGCATCTGAATCACCTCGGAAGCCATCTCCTCGGGGAACTTCAGAGGCCCCTCACCGCCCACGAAGGACACCGGAATGCCGCTTTCCTTCTGAAAGCTCTCGCAAACCCGCCGCGCCGAGGCGTACAGGTTGGCGCCCTGCACATCCGGCGGCCGCATGCTCCGGACGAACGCCCGCAGTTCCTTCACTTGTTGCTGTGCCAGGTCGCGCAGGTCGGTCAGGTCGTCCATCCCCGCGCCGGAATCCCGCTCCAGGATCTTGCGCAGAATCTCCAGCCGCATCTGCAGACTGATGAAGCTTTGCAGCGGACCGTCATGGAAATCGGAGGCGATCCGCTGCCGTTCCGCCTCCCGCGCGCGCAGGGCCTCTTCCCGGGTCTCGCGAGCTTCCTGCGCCAATTCTTCCATCCGCGATTCCATCCGCCTCTTTTGGATGGCAAACGCGTACGCCAGCGCGCCGCCCACCACGGCGGTACGGCGGATCGGGAATGTGTTCGGCGTTTCCACCGCGATGCAGAAGATCGCGCACACCACCACCGTAATCAGAACTTCGGGTGGGCGATAGAAGAACACCGTCTCCGTGAGCACGCCGAGGTAGACTAGGGCGGGCAGCCAAATGACAGATCCGATGCCGGCGTTGACCAGCACCAGAAAAAAAACGACATCCGCAAAGAGCACCAGCAAGGCGAACGCCCCGCCGCTCCGCTTTCGGAACGGCGCTAACAGGCCGAAGACCAGGTACCCGCCCACTGTCGCCACGGCCCACGGACTCGCCCGAGGCGAAAGCAGCAGCCCACACGCCAGGCTGGCGGCTGCGATTACCAGCCGAACCCAAACTGAAGCGCGCCTCCAAGCGGCCGGCAATCGATCCATATCACCTGGCACTTGCAGTTAGCATGCCGCCTACGCTCGTACAGAAGCTAACGCTTGTACAGAAATAGAGTGTGACTGCGGCCCTCGCCATCATCTTCGATGTCTTCCACCCTTGCCGGCGTCCAGCCGCGGAATTCGAAATCGTGCGCCACCACGCGCGCCCCTTTTTTCAACTGCCGCTCGAGCAGCGGCTGCACTTTGTCGTTTGAATTGGGCAATAGGTATACCGTTACTAAATCCGCTGAACTATAATCTTGTTTGAAAATGTCTCCCTCGATGATCTTCGCGGTCTTTTCCAGGCCGAGCTTGCGGATGCGCTCCAGGCTCTGCCGGCAAAGGTCCTTGTCCAACTCCACGCCGACGGCGTCCGCGTGAAACTTCTGCGCCGCGGCAATGACGATGCGTCCGTCGCCGCTGCCCAGATCGACCATTTTTTCGCCCGTCTTCAGCCCGCCCAATTCCAACATCTTCACCACGATTGTTTCCGGAGTCGGATAGTATGGCGCGAGCTTGGCCGGCTCTTGACCCCAAGCGATGGCTCCCAGCAGTCCAAACAGAAAACGGCGTCGTCGCATTCGGAAATCCGTCCAATTGGGCGACTATGAGTGTAACAAAAAGCACAGCGCATAGCACCACCTACTGTTGGTTAACGCTGCCCGTCGGCTCGTGGTTACCATTAGATAATATAAGGGCTGCTATGCGACGACGAGATTTTCTGGCGCTGGCGGGAGCCGTTCCCCTGGCCGCAGTGCCGGCTTCCAGGATGGCGGCCGATCCGCACCGGCCTCAGTATCACCTGCTTCCGGCCGCCAATTGGATGAACGATCCCAACGGGCCCATTTACTGGCAGGGCCAGTATCACATGTTCTACCAGTACAATCCTAACGGCGCCTTCTGGGGCGACATGCACTGGGCGCATGCCGTCAGCCAGGACATGGTGCGCTGGAAGCATCTGCCGATGGCGCTGGCGCCCAGCCCGGGCGGTCCCGATAAGGACGGCGTATTCAGCGGGTGCGCGGTAATTGACAACGGCATCCCCACCGTAATTTACACGGGCGTGAATCCCGAAACGCAGTGCGTCGCCACCAGCGGCGGGAACCTCACGGAGTGGAAAAAGTTCGCCGGCAATCCCGTGATCGCCGCCCCGCCTGCTGGCCTCGCGACCACCGGATTTCGTGATCCCGCCGTGTGGAAGGAAGGCGATATCTGGCTGATGGCGGTGGGTTCGGGCTTTCGCGGAAAGGGCGGCGCGGTGCTGCTGTACGAATCCAGGGACCTGCGCCATTGGAACTACCTGCATCCCCTGGTCACGGGCAGCATGCGGCCAGGCGCCGGCGCCAAGGATCCCGTGGATTCGGGCGAGATGTGGGAGTGCCCGGACTTCTTTCCGATAGACGGCCAACATTTGCTGATCGTCTCCACCGAGCGGGTGGTGAAGTATCTGCTCGGCGGATACGCGGATCGCCGCTTCCGGCCGGAAACCACGGGCGGGATCGACCACGGTTCCTACTACGCGGCGCGTACCATGGCGAATACGGGCGACCGGCGCATTTTGTGGGGCTGGCTGACCGAGGGCCGTAGCGCGGCGGCGCAGCGCGCCGCCGGCTGGAGCGGCGTCATGTCGCTGCCTCGGGAGTTGAAGTTGCTAGGTGCCCAGGTGCAGATGCGCCCGGCGGCGGAGGTCGAGTCACTGCGCGGCAAGCGCCTGGGCGGGGACGACGTAGCCGGCGACTGCCTGGAGATCCGCACGGAGATCGATCCCGGCGATGCGCCGCGGGCCGGCCTGCGGGTGCGTATCGCGCCGGATCGCAGCGAGCAGACCGTGGTTTACTACGATCGCGACCAACGGCTAATTTGCGTGGACCGCAGCCAATCGACCACGGATCCGGCCGCGGACCGTGGGATGCAGTCGGGGCCGTTCCTCCTTAGCCGCGGCGAACCCCTGCGGCTGCACGTCTTCCTGGATGGCTCGGTGATCGAGATCTTCGCCAACGACCGGTTCTGTTTGACGGCGCGCGTGTATCCGGCGGGTCCGCGGAGCACCGGAGTGGCCTTGCATTCGAGCGGCGGCACGGCGAACATGGTGTCGTTCGAGGCCTGGGAAATGCGGCCGATTTCGCCAGACCGGCTCACGTCGTAGGACAGGCCTCCCGGCCTGTCCCTACCCGAGCTTGTCGAGGACCAAAGTGAACAGCCTCTCGCAATTGGGAGCGGCCTTCCGCACCAGCGTCGGCTTGATTGACTGAAGGAGCGCCGGCGCGTGTTTGGTCTTGTGATATTTGCCCTTGGTGGTGTCCTTGGTGGCAGCCTTCAGCCCATCGATCAAATCCTGCTTAGGAATCTCCTCGACGTTAGGATTGGGCTTTAACGCCGTCCTTCGGAAGCCCGCCTTGTAATACGCCTCCAGGGCATCTTTATCGGCGTGGAACCAGACCTCCATCATTTCCACCATCCAGAAGATTGAATCCGAAGTCTGCAGATCCTCTTTCCAGGGGCCTTCGCTGTCACGGAGCAAGATGTTCCATGCCGTAGGATGCTTTCGCATCGCGATACCGAAATCCCGCTGGGCAGTGCCGCCCTGGCGACGATCCAGACCCTGCACTGGGCTGCGTTCGCCCGCTCCCTGATTTCCCGGAGAAACACGTCGAATCCGGCCTTGAGACTCTTGTCGCCCTCAAAATAGATGCGGATTTCGCCGGGCATCTACCAGCGGCCCCCGCCGATTTCGCCTTTTCGCCAGAGTTCGCCGAGAGTGTAGTGCTCCAGCCATTCATCCAGTTCGTCACGTGAGTATCGCTTGAATTGCGTGCCGTTTTCGAAGTCCCGTTCGCAGACCAACACGGACTCGGGACGGTCCGTCAGTGCGTCGACCAGAGCCTCGGAATGTGTCGTGATAATGAGTTGCGTGCGCTCTGACGCTTCGACGAGTACCTCAGCCACGAGGCGCAGGGCGTCCGGATGCAGCCCAAGCTCCGGCTCTTCAATGCACACCAGCGGCGCCGGCTTCGGATGAAACAGGACGGCGAGGAGGCACAGAAACTTCAAGGTCCCGTCGGACATGCGAATTCCAGAAAGCATGTCCGATAGCCCGGCTTCTCTCAGGAAGGGCCGCGCGAGTCCCTCGCCTACTCTCACCTTCACATCCTCAAACCGATCACAAAACCTGTGGAGATACTCCCTTACCCGATCATGCCCACCCAAGAAGTCGAGTTCGTGGAGCACGAGTGCCAGATTGCCGGCGTCCTCCCACAGATAATCCTTCGGGACCGAAGTCGATATCCCCGACCTGGCTTGCGATGTCGGGCCAGTTTTGAATTCCCGGAAAATCTTGATCTGCTCCAAGCTCATTCCGACATCCGTGATTGGGGTCGTATCCGCGAGACTCTTAAATCGCGCTAGCACCGATTCCTTTGGAGACATGGCTATGCCTGCCGGCTGGGCCTCCGCCAGTTCGGGCGCTCGCGCGCCAAATCGCACACCCTTGTCGGAGCGCATGAAATATGCCTGCGCGTCCGGACCCGAGGGCCCGTCCATGAGGCGTTCGTGCAGGATCTCAAATCCGGGTGGCCCTCCCCAGAAATCCAGCCGATAGAACAGTTGCCGCCAAGGCGGCAGCGTCAGCTCGCATTCGACCTCCGCAAGCTCGACCGGCTCACTGTCGCCGAGCCAGAGCCACTGCCGCACTCCCCCACCGCGCAAAATCTGGCCTTCGATCCCCGTTGGTGCGGCTTGCAAGAGGCTGATGGCCTCGATCAAATTGCTCTTCCCCACAGCGTTCGGGCCGATCAGAACATTCAATTGCTGCAAATCGACGGTGGTCTCCTTAAACGACAGGATCTTCTTCAGAGTCAAGCGTTTGATCAGCATGCGTCTCGCTCTATATCTTACGCTACTCCGAACGCAACGGCTGCCCTCGCAGCGAATCCTTTCGGATCTGATTATACTATTAATAATCATGAATTCCAGATATCAGATTATGGTATGCGCCGGCATTGTGCCCGATCCGTTGCAGACGCTCGAGCCGGTAAGTGGACCGTCCGGCCCGGCGCTGAAGAACGAGAACATGCTGCCCGCCATCCTGGACCCCTGGGCCGCGCACGCGCTGTACGAGGCGGCGCACCTGGCGTCGGCATCGCCCGGCAGCAAGGTCTGGCTGGTCAGCCTGGGGCCAAAGGCCAAGCTGCGGCAAGTCATGATGACGGTGGCGCAGAAGGCCGCGTTCGAGTTGGTGGCCGTAGATGGCGCAGCCGGCGGATTCACCGAGGCGCACGAAGCAGCAGCGGCGTTGGCCGATGCTATCCGGACCATCGCTGGTCTGGATATGACGCGCCTGTTGTTGTTCGGCGGCTGGGAATCCGCTTCGCGCGGCGCCGGCGCCACCCTGCAGATGCTGGGCGAGCAACTGGGGATCGTGGACCAGTTCCAGGGTGTGGACGAGCTTCGGGTGCGGCCGGATGGCGCGCTCGAGATCCTGGAGCGCGTGGAAGGCGGACGGCACCAGCTATCGGTGTGCGCGGGTCCGCCGGCCGTGCTGGGTTGGGCCACCGGCAACCTGCCGGAGCCGCGCAACAACCCGCAGATCGGCATGGCCAACCTTCGCGGCGTCATGCCCGCGCTGCAAAGGGCCAAACCGTTCCGGCCCGCGGCGGATGGAGCCCGCTTCCTGCGCGCCGCCGCACCCCGGCAGCAGCGCGAGACGCGCGTCGTCAAGGACCTCGCACCTGCGGAAATCGCCCGCGAAATCGCGGCCTGGATCTCACGAGACTAACTATGGAAACCATCCTGTTTCTCACTCATACCGAATCCAACGGATCGCTTTCGAAAGCCGCTCGGGAGACGCTCGGAGCGGCCATTGCCCTGGGCCGGGAACTGCCCGGCGCCAGCCTTACGGTTGGTCTGGTCGCCGCCGCGGACGATGCGCAGGCCGCGGCCGATTCGATCGGGAGTTGCGGAGCGGAGCGCTTCCTGGCAGTATCTGGCGGCGACTTCGCCACCGCCCGTTACGCGACGGACGCGGCCGCCGCCGAAGCGTTGACCGAAGCGGCGGGCGCCACCATCGTGGTCGTGCCAGGCACATCCCGTTGGGCGCGCTGCCTCGCGGGAGTCGCCCAACGCCTGCACGGCCGCGCCGATACGCATGTCGCCGCCTTAGCCGTGGAAGGCGGCGCACCCACCGTGACCCGCTGGTATTACCGCCAGAGGATCGAGGGCATCTCCCAGCGCGCGCAGCGCCCTTGGTTCATCCTGCTGGAGCCCGGCGTAGCCGAGCCTTGGTCAGGCACCCCCACGCAAGCGGCGCTGGAGCGCGTGCCCGTTGCTGTTGACGACAGGTTGCGCCGCACCGCACTCGTCGGCTGGCGCGCGCCCCGCACCGACCGGCAGACCATCCGTCCGGAGGCCGATCTGCTTTTTGTGGCCGGCGCCGGATGGACCAAGAAACAGGCCGATGGCCAGACCCATCCGGCCGATGCCGAGCGGCTGATCCTGGACTTCCTGCGGCTGGCGCAAGCGTCGCTCGGCGGCACCAAGTCGCTGGTGGAGTTGAGCGGCGAAGGACAAGCCGTGCTGCCCTTCATGACCCATCTGAACCAGGTCGGACAAACCGGATCCACGCCGCGGCACCCCATAGGGCTGTCCACCTGCTGCCACGGAGAAGAGCCGCATGTGGTCGGCTGGCGATTCGTCAACGAGCGGCGGGCCATCAACCTGGACCCAAATTGCGGTTGGGCGCGGGGCAAAGCGGACGTGCTCTACGTGGCAGACGCGTTCGCCGTCATGGAGCACTTGAACCATTTCCTGGCCCGCAAAGGGCTGACCGATGCCGCCTGACGCACCCGGTTACTCACAGCCTTGTCCCGCCATTGCCGTAAAACCACGAAATCTGGCTGCATATTGGGTGTTACAGACCGGATGTACTCTCGATAACAGGATCTAACATACTAGTTTAAAAAGACTTATGTGTCTTAGGCGGGTAGTGCTGTATCCGGGTGCACTTTGTTACGAAGTCTTTACGAATATTGAAGTTGTCTCGAATCCTAAGCTCGTTTCCACAGCTTTTTCCACAGAGGCTGTTGGAAACCCCTCCACGGCAGGGCCGCCCGGGACGTTGCTACACTGAAGTCAGATGCGGCGGTTCGCGGCTTTATTTTGGTTTGCTTCCAGCGTGTTTGTGCTTCGCGCGGAAACGGTCCTGGTCCTTCCTTTTTCAAACGAATCTAATGCCACCAGCAATTCCACAAACGTGGATTGGATCGGCGAAAGTATTTCCGAAGCCGTGCGTGAATCGTTGGTGTCCGGGGGGGTCCTGGCGCTCGAGCGCGAGGATCGCCTGGAGGCATTCCGGCGCTTGTCCCTGCGGCCGAACGCGGTGTTGACCCGCGCCTCCATCATCAAGACCGCCGTCGCGCTGGATGCCTCCGAGGCGGTGTACGGCCACTACGATCTGGCGCCCCCCGGCCCGGGCGCCGCGCCCGGATCGCGTGGGGTCCTGCGCATCGGCGCGCGTATCCTCAACCTGAAGCGGCTCCGGCAAGGCCCGGAGTTGGAAGAGTCCGGGGCCGTGGAAGATCTGGCGTCTTTGGAAGCGCGGCTCAGTTGGCAAGTGCTCAAAGCGCTTTCGCCGAAAACGGCGCCCGCCGAGGAAGAGTTTCTCCGTGCCCGGCCACGCGTCAGGCTGGATGCCTTGGAGAGCTACATTCGCGGGCTGCTCGCCGCCAACCCGGAGCAGCAGCACCGGTTCTTCACCCAGGCCGCGCGCCTCGATGCGGCGTATTCGCAGCCTTGCTTCCAACTGGGCAAGTCCTTTTGGGGCAAGAAGGATTACCGCGTGGCCGCCGCGTGGCTGGGACGCGTCCATCCAGGCGATCCGCACTACCTGGAGGCGCAGTTCTTCCTGGGCCTCTCGAACTATCAGATCGGAGACTACCAGGCCGCCGCCAAATGTTTCGAGACCGTGGCGGCCACCGTGCCGTTGAACGAAGTCTACAACGACCTGGGCGCCGCCCAGACGCGGGCCAACCTTACGGCGGCTATCGAGAGCTTTCGCAAGGCGCTGGAAGGCGACACCGCGGACCCGGACTATCGCTTCAACCTGGGGTGCGCGCTGTGGAAGGCCGGACAGTTTCCAGCCGCGGCGGAAAGCTTCCGCGCCGCCCTCGAAAGAAATCCCAATGACGACGAGGCTGCCGCCCTGCTCGCCCACGCCGAGCGTCGCGAATCTCCGCGTCCCGGCGCCGAAGGTCACGAGCGCCTCAAGACCAACTACGAAGAAACCGCGTACAGGCAACTGAAGGCGGAACTTGGAGGCAAATAAGAAGACAGGAGACAGGAGTCAGAAGTCAGGAGTCAGGAGTCAGAATGCCCGCTGCGTAGGCGCTGAGGAGACGGCTGATTTCTTCCGCCGCGTTACCAAGGTGCCTTGTATCCCCGTAGCCCAGATCTTGCGCCAGGATCAGGTAGTAACGGCATTCCTCCAACGAGCCCTCCGCAATGTTCATGTAGCGCACCTTGTCCAGCCTGCCGCGACGGCGGAATCCTTCGGCGATATTCGCAGGAACAGACACCGCGGCTCGGCGCAACTGTTGACCTAAGCCGTACATTTCATGTCTGGGGAAAGCTGCTGTATATGGATAGACGCCCAACACAAACGCGTGTGCCTTGCGCCACACAAGCAAGTCCCGAAAGCTCCGCGCGGGCGGTCTCGACTGCGGCATTCACAAGATAGCGGCAACGCGGCCATTCTGTCTCCTGACTCCTGTCCCCTGACTCCCTTCACCAATTCGCAAACGGATTCACCCTCCCCCGCCTTACATCCGAAATCAGATCCGGCACCCTTGCCCGCCTCCGCAGCAGCTTCTCCAGCAATTGCTCGAATTCGTCTTCTTCGCCTTCCAGCCACTCCGGGGGAATCTGGCGAAAAGCCCGGTCCACTTCTGCTTCCGGAAAATGCACCACCTGGTCCAGCCAAGGCTGGAAGTCGTCCAATGAGCGCACCTTCTCGTAGACCAGCTTGCGCGGATACATCCCCTGCAGCGGCGAGTCGCTGAAGTCCCAATTGGGGCCGTTGAAGACGAAGCCGTGGTCGATCATCACCGCCACGAACGCCTTCGTGACCACCCCCTGCCAATCCTTGACGCCCGCACGGTAGAAGACCGATTGCCGCCCGTCGGCGTTGGCCATCCACTTGTCGAAGACCAGGACCGCCAGGAAATCCGTAAGGTTGCTGACGCCGCCCAGCAGGGCGTCCGGAACGAAATCGTACACCGCCAGCGCGTCCGGATTGCCGGGGTGCCGCGAACCGAAGTGCCAGCCTGGGGCCACCTGGATGCGCTGCGCTCCCAGATGGATGAAGATCTCCGGGTTGGCGGCCAGGAATTCGGGCGTGAGGCGAATGATTTCGGCGGGCGCGGCGGAAACCTGCATGTACTTCAGGAAAACCGACGACACCCATTCGTTAACCAGGATGCGGCGGTGCTGCGGGTTGTTGCGGAACTTCACGATATAGAAATTGCCGTCGTCCGCTTCTAGGAGGTGGGACTGCGCCCCGCCGCGCATTTTGCGGACATGCCGGCAGGCGGTGAGCGGCATGGAAATGCTGTACCCTAGAGTTGTATCACACCCCGGAGGAAAACCAGCAAGATGCCTGAAGAAATCCAGGAAGCCGCGGCGGCGCCCACTGCGCCTCCAGCCAGAAGCAAGGACGAAATCGCACTGGAACTGATGAAGTTTGTTGCGGTAACGACAGGCTACGGAAAGGGGAGTTCGACCGCCACGGGATTCTCCGGCAAACCGGCTGGCCGGTCTGCCGAAGAATACGCCGAAGCGTTACTTGAACTATTCGAACGCTGCCGGACAGTGGTGAACAAGTAGGCCCAGCTACTTCTTTCCGCCCTTTTTCTTGGCGGCTTTCTTGGCTGGCGCCTTCTTAACGGCCTTCTTGGCCGGTCCCTTTTTGGGGGTTGCCTTGGCCGGCGCTTTCTTGACGGCCTTCTTCGCCGGGGCCTTCTTGGCCGGGGCCTTCTTGGCCGGCGCCTTCGCCGCGGCTTTCTTGGCCGGGGCTTTCACCGCGGCTTTCTTGGCCGGGGCTTTCACCGCGGCTTTCTTGGCCGGAGCCTTTTTCGCCGGAGCCGCTTTAGCCGCTGGTTTGGCTGGGGCCGCCGCGGCTTTCTTCGCCGGCGCCTTCTTGGCAGCCGCCTGCGTGGCCTTCTTAGCCGGCTTCTTGGGCGCTTCGGCGGCGGGGGCTGCTGGCGGCGGAGCGGCTGGAGCGGGCGCTGGCGCGGGCGCTTCCACGGCGGCAATCACCACCGTGATTTCTTCTTCCTCCTCGTCCTCGTCTTCGTCGTCGAACTCGTCGAGCTTCGAAGTCAGGTCCGGATGTTCTTCGTCGTCGTAGTCTTGAAAGTCTTCCATGTCTTCTTCGTCGTTGGCAGAGAGCTCTTGACCGTCAAACATTATTAACGCCTCCTGTTGTCGGAGCACAATCACCCATAGAATAACCTTTTTTCGCGCTGAGGCAATAGCAAAAAAACAAAAACTGAAATATTTCTCTCACAACGCCTATCACAGACCCGCGGCCGTTACCGAGCCGCGACCGTCAGGGAGCGGTCTCCCCGACGCACATAAAGGGCCAAATCGGGCCCGCGTCATGCCTGTTCGTTGGGCTTCAGGGCATCCAGCGCGACCTGGCGAAGCTGCTCTTTGAGTTTTCGGATCTCGTCCGTGTGCGCGCCGAGGCGGTCGAACAACTCCTTTTGGCTGGCGATGCCCGCGCCGATCAGAAAGGCAGCGCATTCCGAGCGGCTGCCGAACAGGGTCGCTTCCACCAATTGGTCCATGCGCGCCAAGGCATCGTCACCCACCCGGGCCATCACCACGTTGCCGCGGCCATCGCCCTTGGTGTATTGGCTGAGCAGGTCCTTCAGTTCTCTGCCTTTGGGGCCTACGGCAATCACGCCCCCTTTTCCCCTCAGCCGGCCGGCGCCGAATTCAAACGTCTTTTTCATGAGATTGCACTCCTTTCCACTCAAGCCGCCTGGGCTTTCGCCGCTGCCAGCGGCTTTCTGAGCCGGAACGTGCCGGCTATGGCAATAACCAGCAGCATGGCCGCGCTGCCATAGAAAACCGCCGCGATACCCAGCCGCGACGCCAAATCCCCCGCAAACAACAGCGCCACGCCCTGCGATATCGAGATCAGCGACATGGAGCTGCTGCTGACCCGCCCGCGCATTTCGGCGGGAACCTGCCCCTGCATCAGGGTCATCGCGGCAATCGTCAGCAGCGATGCGCCGATGCCGATAGCGAAGCACCCGGCCAGCGCCGCCACGTTGTTCGCCATCCAGGCGATGGCGGCGATCGCGGCTCCGCACAACAGGATTCCCACGGTGATCAGGTGCGCCTTCTGTTGGATCCGGCGGGCCAGCGGCGTTACCACCAGGCCGCCCGCCAGCATGCCCGCGCCGATCATCGATCCCAGCGCGCCGAAAAGGTAGGTATTGGCGTGCAGCACGTCCCGCACGTACACCGCGATCAGCGAGCCGAAGGCGCTGATGGCGAAGGTTCCGGCTGCGATCGACAGGATCACAAAGCCGATCACCGGGTGGCCAAAAATGAAGCGTACGCCGGATAGCAGATCCCGCACCACCGGCTTGACCTCCCGATTGGCGTGCGCCGGCCGCGCCGGGATGGCGATGGTGGCAATCACCAGTCCCGAGAACACAAAGCTGGCGCTATCCAGGTAGTAGCAGGAACTGGGCCCGGCCCAACCCGCCAGCGCGCCGGCCAGAACGGGGCTGGCCATTTGCAGGATCTGTACCGTTTGCTGGATCAGCGCATTGGCGCCCATCAGTCCGTTGAGAGGCACGATCTGAGGCAGGGTCACCGAGCGCGCTGGGGTGAAGAAGCTGGAGAAAGTGCTGAGCGCCAGGAACACGGCGTAAATGTGCCACGGCGCGCGCGCGAAGACCAGTCCGAGCACCAGGACGGCCCGCGCGATATCGCTCGTCACCATGGTGCGGCGGGGATGCCAGCGGTCCACGAAGACGCCGGCCACGGGACCGACCAGCGCCAGCGGCAGCAGGAAGAATACGGTCACCAGGGTGATGGCGCGCGCCGAAGCGTGCATGCGAAACGTCATCTCGCTGAAGATGGCGTAAAGCGCCAGAAAATCACCGAAGATGCTGACCAGGGTCGCCAGCCACAGCTTGCGGAAAGCCGGGATGGCAAGCGCCTGGCGCATGGTGAGTTGGGGTGCGGCAGAAGGGGCCATACGCGTATTATGATTACACGTAATTTGGTAAGTCAAGAGCTCTTTGGAGGGCGGGCAATCCTGCCCGCAGCCGGCTTTCAGCCGGCTCCCTGTTCAACGAAAACTAGGCCCCCACAAACCGCGCGTAAAGGCTCCGCGCCACCCCAATATCCGTAGTGCCCTTGACGATAGCCCGCCCATCCGGAAAAATAGTCATCTCATAAGCCCCGGTCGAAAACCGCAGCGCAAACTCGTTGGCGCGCACCTCGCCCAGGGGCAGCAGCGCCGCCTTGAGCTGCGCCAGGTCGAGCGGCCGCGCGCGCTCGTGGATCTGCACCGCATTGCGCCCGCACAGGCTCACCGGCGCGCGGCCCCGCCCTTCCAGGTACTTGAAATCGCGCGCCCCGCAGGCCGGGCAATCCGGGTCCGGCGCGGGCTGCGCGATCTGCCGGACGCCGCCGTCCCACACGTCCACCGTCGTCAGGCGCGCGTACACGGAGTCGATCCGGCCCGCCAGGATCTTCAGCGCATCAGCCGTTTGCAGCGCGGCAATCACCGCCGTAATGGAATTCAGCACTCCGGCGGTTTCGCAGGTGGGCTGCGCGCCCGCCGGCGGATCGGGATACACGCACCGCAGGCACGCCGTCCGTCCCGGAATCACCGGCATGGTCAGCCCGTAGCTGCCCACCGCCGCGCCGTAGATCCAGGGAATCGCGCGGTCGAGCGCGAAGTCGTTGATCAGGTAACGAGTTTCGAAGTTGTCGGTGCCGTCCAGGATCACCTGCGCCTCGCCCAGCATCTCCCCGATATTCGCGGGCGTCAGATCGGCCACCACGCCGCGCGCCTCGACCGACGAATTGATGCGCGCCAGCCGCCGCTCCGCCGCCACCGCCTTCGGAAGAGCCTCGGCGGCGTCGGATTCTTCGAATAGCCACTGCCGCTGCAGATTGCTCGGCTCCACATAGTCCCGGTCGACGATGGTCAGCCGGCCCACCCCCGCGCGCGCCAGGGCTGCCGCCTGAAAACTGCCCAATGCGCCGCACCCCACGATGGCCGCGTGCGCCCGCAGCAGCCGCTCCTGGCCTTCTTCGCCCAGACCCGCGAACAGGATCTGCCGCGAGTAACGTTCCCTTTCCTCGGGAGTCATCTCAGAGTCGATGGTATCAAGGCAGTGCTGGCGGAGGCTGCGCCAAAGGCCCAGCTTCGTGGATGACGCGTACAATGGAGGGTTGTGGAAAATCAGGCAACGGCCTGATAATCTCATGGCAGACATCAATCTCACGCAGGACGAAGCCAATCGGTTGATCGCCATGGAAAAGCGTGCCGCCGATGAAGAGCAGCAGCTTTTTCCAGCCCCCGGCCAAAGCGCTGCAATTCGGCTGACTTCGCTCGACAAACGCGAAACCTTCATGCTCGATGTGACCCGCGCGCAAATCAGGCTTACGAAGGCCACCTACCAGAACCGGGCGAGGGCCGTGATTATCCTCTTGCGCCTGGACCTCGATGGTCCACCACACCGGAATCCGGACGGTGAAGAAATCCCCTGCCCGCACTTGCATATCTATCGCGAGGGCTATGGCGACAAGTGGGCTATCCCGGCGCCCCCTGCAAGATATCCGAATACGCTGGACCTGTTTTCCACATTTGAAGCGTTCATGCAGCAGCGCAACATCGTCGACCCACCCAACATCCAGAAGGGGCTTTTCTCATGACCACACTGCAGGAGATCGAGAAGCTTCTGAACGATTATCGCGCGTGGCTCAAAGACAAAACCACGTTGCGTGAAGTCACCGGCTCCTGGATTGAGATCACGACGCCCTACCTTGACCGGCACAATGATGCGTTACAAATCTACGCCCGCGCAGAAAACGGCGGCTACATTCTGACCGACGATAGCTATACCATTCACGATCTGGAAGCCTCTGGGTGCAGTCTCGTGTCGGAAAAGCGACGGGAGCTTTTGGCGATGACGCTCAACGGTTTCGGCGTCCGGATGAACAACGAAGCCATCGAGGTTCACGCATCGCCCGAAAACTTTCCGGCGCGAAAACACAATCTCGTTCAGGCTATTCTCGCCGTGAACGATCTGTTCCACCTGGCACAGCCGGTTGTGGCCAGTCTGTTCCTCGAGGACGTGGTCGCTTGGCTCGATTCGAGTAAGATCCGCTACACGCCAAATGTGAAGTTTACCGGCACCAGCGGGTTCGACCACCTATTTAATTTCGTCATCCCGAAATCAGCCGGCAAGTATCCCGAACGTATCGTGCAAGCGATCAATCGCCCGACACGGGACACCGCGGAAATGTTCATTTATAGATGGAGCGACACGCGCGAGGTCCGGCCTCGCGACTCGAAGGCATACGCCATCCTCAATGACTTCGAGCAGCCGATTTCGGGTGGTGTGCTGGATGCATTTCGTAACTATCAAATACACCCCGTGCCATGGAGTCGCCGGGCCGACGCAGTTCCGGAGTTGGCCGCCTAAACAAAAGCGCGCCGAGCCGCCGCTGTATGATGAGTAAATGACCAGCGAGCCAGCCCCGTTGCCCTCTCTCACCGCCGAAGCCGTCCTCGATCTGGAACGCCAGTACCTGCTCCAGAACTACAGCCGCTACCCGTTGGTGCTGCACCGCGGCAAAGGCTGCCACGTTTACGACGTGCATGGCGCCCGCTACCTGGACTTCATCGCCGGCATCGGCGTCAACGCGCTGGGCCACGCGCATCCCCGCATCGTCAAGGTGATCCGCGAGCAGTCCGCGCTGCTTATCCACTCCTCCAACCTGTACTACCACCAATACCAGGGACCGCTCGCCAAGAAACTGGCCGAAACCAGCGGCCTCCAGCGCACCTTCTTCACCAATAGCGGTACCGAGGCCATGGAAGGCGCCATCAAGATGATCCGGTCGCACGGCAACAAGACCGCGCCCGGCAAGCACGAAATCATCTCCCTCGACAACTCCTTTCACGGCCGCACCCTGGGAGCGCTCTCCATCACCGGCCAAGCCAAATACCGCCAGGATTTCGAGCCGCTCCCGCCCGCCGTGCGATTCGTGGCCGCCAACAATACGGAAGCGCTGGAATCCGCTTTCAGCGATTCCACGGCCGGCATGGTGCTCGAACTGATTCAGGGAGAAGGCGGCATCTATCCGGTTTCGCCCGAATACCAGCGGAAAGCGCGCGAACTGGCCGACCGCCACAACGCCCTGCTGGTCTTCGACGAGATCCAATGCGGCGTGGGACGTCCGGGCACCTATTTCGCCTATCAGCGCAGCAAGCCGGTGGTGATGCCGGATGTCATCGTGGCGGCAAAACCGCTGGCCTGCGGCCTCCCGCTGGGCGCCATCGTGGCCAACGAGAAAGCCGCCGCTACCATCGGCCCGGGCATGCACGGTTCCACCTTCGGCGGCAGCGCGTTGGCCTGCCGCGTGGCGCTCGAATTCTTCGACATTCTGGAGGGTTTGCTGCCCTCCATCCAACAGGTGGGCGGCTATCTGCACCTGATGCTGAACGAGCTGGCGCGCAAGCACAGCTTCGTGAAGGAAGTGCGCGGCTTCGGCCTGATGCTCGGCGTCGAACTCGAGATCCCCGGCAAGCAGATGGTGCTGGACGCCATGGCGGATGGTCTGCTCATCAACTGCACGCACGACACCGTGCTGCGCATGCTGCCGCCCTACATCATCACCGAGCGGGATGTGGACACGGCCGTCAAGGTCCTGGCCAAAATCTTCGCCAAACAGAAAGGATCGCCCGCATGAAACTCGCATTTTGTCTGTGTGCCGCCCTGGCGCTGCCGCTGGCCTCCCAGGCACAGTCCGGATGGGTCACCCTGTTCGACGGCAAGACCATGGCTGGATGGGACGATCCCCGCCAAAAGACGCCGCCCGGCGATGCCTGGTCGATCGACGATGGCTGCCTCAAAGCCAACCACGGCGCGCACATTACCGAAGACCTGTTCACCAAGGACGTGTTCCGCGATTTCGAGCTGGCCTGGGAGTGGAAGGTGGCGTCCGGCGCCAATAGCGGAGTCAAATATCGTATCCAGGACCGCGTTTTCCTGGCGCCCCACCCCGGGCACCGCTTCGAGGATGTGGTCAATTTCTCGGTCGAGAACCGGCCGGCCCAACGGCCGGATCACGGGCAGGAATATGTAGTGGGCTTCGAATACCAGATGCTCGACAATACGCGCAACGCCGACGCCCTGGTCGGGACCAGCCATCAGGCGGGCGCGCTTTACGACGTCATGGGCCCGACGCGCGACGTCACCCGCCCGGTGGGCGAAATCAATGAGTCGCGCCTGGTGGTGAAGGGCAACCACGTCGAGCACTGGCTGAACGGCGTTAAGGTGGTCGAAACCGATCTCGATTCGCCCCTGGCGGCGGAAAGCATGGCGCGCCGTTGGGGAGCGGGCACGCCGGTGACTATCGATCTAACCAAACAGCCGCGCAAGGACTGCCCCATCTCGCTGCAGAACCACGGCGGCGATACCTGGTTCCGCAACATCCGGATTCGCCGGCTGGAGTAGCGGCACCTCCCCCAAGGGGAGACCGGTCACCTCCACGGGCGATTTTGCGGCCAAGAAGCTCAAACCAGGCACCGGCGCAGCCTGGATCTCACATCGCGTAGGATTCGGAAGTGGCGCGTTGAAGGGGCCCCGGCATCATCGCTTGAACCGGGAACGACTGGCAGAAAGAGGTGCTAGCATAAAGCCAGATGAAAGACTCCCATAAGACGAACGACAATGGCCACTCCGCTCCTTTGGAGCCGAAAACCCCACGCCACTGGGCAGCTTTGGCAGGTCGGTGGTCCTTTGATTCCGGCATTTCCGCCTACGAGGGGCCTCTTGAGGATCAGAGGCAGCCATTCGGTCTGGCATTGAGCGAACTGCAGCTTCAGGACGGTCGTGCCTGGGTGACCATCACGTTTGAAAATCTTGCCGATTCGGGTGTTAATATGTCCGCCGGGATTGTGCTTGGCTTCCAGTCCGAGGCATCGAGCTACCTGAACCCACAACTCGGAGGATGGAGATCGGCGTACGCGATGAGCGAGTTTGTCCCTGGAGAAGGCTGGAGGCAAATCAGACTGGCAGGATCAATCCAAAACCTGCATGCCGGTAGAGCCTACGAGTTGGAAATACGGCAGGCAGGCCAAAGAATCGTGATGCTAGTGGATGGAGTCCAGATTTTTGAAGAGGTCTTGGCGAGACCCCTGGCGGGGAATCAGGTTGGGCTTTACGCCTGGGGTCCGCACAAGATCAAGTTTGAGAAACTTCAAGTATTGAGCGAGCGTCCACGAGCATTCGTGGCGATGCCATTTGAGGAGCCGTTCAACACCATGTACCGCGAGGTCATTCTGCCTGAAGGAGAACGGCTTGGCCTCGACGTTGTTCGCGTTGACGAACTGGCTGGACCGGGAATCATTTTTGAAGACATCAAGCGGGAGATCTCCGAGTCCAAGGTGGTGATCGCCGAAATCACGGCTCCTAACCAGAATGTCTTCTATGAACTGGGCTACGCGCATGCGCTCAACAAGCCCACCATCCTCTTGGCGCGCCGTGGCCGGGAACTGCCGTTTGACATTCGCAGCTACCGCGTGATCTTCTACGACGACACTATAGGCGGTAAGCCCGAGGTGGAGCGCAATCTGATCAAGCACCTCCGGTCTGTGCTCCCGGAGAGTTAGGGAAATTGTTGCGGGAACATCTGAACCGACCGGGTCCGCGGACGCCAAGATTGTCCCCTTTTTGAGACCCGGTCCGGACGACTTTTTCACATTTTCGCCGGGTTCGGCGGCCCAAGAATCGCCTAAATGCCGCATGTATCGTCCCGCGCGGCGGCAGCCCCGCCCACTCCCCACTTGCTCTGCTAACACCGCCTGAACTCCAATCCGGCGCTCGATCAGCCGCTCGTCGAAACGGGAGCGTTCCGTTGGGCGATGCGCAACCTGGGGAAGTCGGGGTGCGCGGGATTGATAACGTAAATCGCTTCGGCCGGCACGACCTTCGAGGGAACTTGCAGCACCGCGGTGCGGCCCAGTTCCAACCAGCGGTCGCCCATCGCACGCGTGCCGGCCAGATCCCAACGTGCCAGATCACCGCGGCGCACTTCTTCGGCCGCGAGATCGGCGGGAATGTCGATCGCCAGTACCGCGTAGTCATCGCCCAATGCCGCGGTATGCGCCAGGATTTCCAGAGCGGCCAACCATTGCGTTGCGGCCGCGTAGACCACCGCTTGCCCCTTGCTGTCCCAGCGCCCGCCGTAAAGCTTGGCGCCTTCGCCGTCGCAACGCGGAAAGCGGGCCGATGTGATCCCAGCACTTCGACAGCCCGGGCCACAACATCCGCCAGGCCGGTGTCGGCCAGGCTGTTTCCCAGTTCGGTGGCATCCACCTCCACCACCACGGGAATCTGTTTTCCGTCCGGCAGCTGCAGGGTGGCGTCCAATTGCATGGCTTCCTCCATATGGACTGCTGGCCCACATTCCGGCAAATAAGACGGCGGGAACAGGCGGCTATTTGCGGCGATACCTGGCTCCGCAACATCCGCATCCGCCGACTGTTGGAATCATGACGCGGCAATTCGTCGCTATTTCGGAACAGCGTCGATGTACTCGGCCAGGGTGCTCGGTTGCGCTTTGCGCAAGTCGTCGATCAGACGTGGCGCAGGCACTCGTGCCTGCCGCGGCCGCACTCCTGCGGTCGCCTGGCGCTGGTTTCCGGCGCCAGAGAGGTTGCCGCCAGGGACCGCCTGCCGCTCTTCTGGAACATCGCGCGCTGCCGGGGAGCGGGCACGCCGTAGCGGCAATTCGTCATGCGGCTCTTGTGCCATTCACCACGAAATAGACGATCGGTACGGTCATCCGCGACAGTGCCAGCGAAGCCACTTCGCCCGCCATCAGGGCGATCGCCAGCCCCTGGAAAATGGGATCGAAAAGGATCACCGCGCAGCCCACCACAACCGCGGCTGCGGTCAGCACCATGGGGCGAAAGCGCACCGCCCCCGCGTCGATCACCGCCTCGCGGAGTGCCATGCCTTCCGCCAGGCGCAGTTCGATGAAATCCACCAGGATGATCGAATTCCGCACCACGATGCCCGCCCCGGCTATGAATCCGATCATCGACGTAGCGGTGAAGAAAGCATGCAGCAGACCGTGCGCCGGCAGAATGCCGACCAGCGAAAACGGAATCGCCGCCATGATCACCAGAGGCGTCGAAAACGACTGAAACCAGCCCACCACCAGCCCGTAAATCAGGATCAGCACCGCCGCGAACGCCAGGCCCAGGTCGCGGAAAACCTCGTAGGTGATGTGCCACTCGCCATCCCATTTCACGGCGTACCGGCTGTCGTCGGTGGGCTGGTGCGCGGTCAATTGCTCCACCTGGATCTGCCGCGACAGCTTCAGGATCGCGTAGACCGGGCTCTCGATCGCCCCCGCCACATCCGCCGTCACGTAAATCACCGGCATCAAATTCTTGTGGTAGATGCTCTTGTCGGTCATCGCCGCGTCTGCGCGCACCAGCTCGCTCAAGGCCACCCCGCGCACTTCGAGCGACAACATGCGGTCGAGGTCGGACCGCGTGGCCCGGTCGAGCCGCACCGTAATGGGGATGTCTTCCTTCTCCGAGTCCACGTGCAGCAGCCCCGCCTGGTATCCCGCCGAAGCCGCCGCGACCGTGCGCGCGATGTCGTCCTCGGAGATGCCGCTTAGCGCCGCCTTCTCCCGATCGACCACCAGCCGCTGCTCGGTCTGATCGTCGTCCACGTACCAGTCCACGTCCACCACGCCGTCCGTGCGCTTCAGCACATCGCGCACCCCCCGCGCCACCCGCATGCGGCCGTCCGCATCCGGGCCGTAAACCTCCGCCACCAGCGTCTCCAGCACCGGCGGACCCGGTGGCACTTCCGCCACTTTGATGCGCGCGCCAAACCGATCCGCCACCGGTTGCAACCGCTGCCGCACCTGCTTGGCGATCTCGTGGCTCTGCAGCTTCCGCTCGCTCTTCGGCAACAGGTTCACCTGGATGTCCGCCATGTTGGCGCCGCGCCGCAGGTAATAGTGCCGCACCAGGCCGTTGAAGTTGTAGGGCGACGCCGTGCCCACGTACGTTTCCAGGTCGATCGCCTCCGGCTGCTTCTGTGCCTCGCGCGCCAGCGCTTCGGTCACGCGCGCGGTCTGCTCCAGCGTGGTTCCGGTGGGCATATCCACGATCACCTGGAATTCGCTCTTGTTGTCGAACGGCAGCATCTTCACCTTGACGAATCCGATGTAGACCAGCGACATCGATCCGAGCAGCAACACCACCACCATCGCCAGAAATCCCCAGCGCAGCGGCGCGCGATCGAGCAGCGCGCCCATCATCCGGCGATACAAGCGTGTGAGCGCGGCCTCCCGTTCGCCGTGCGCATGCGCCGCGCCCGGCTTCAGGATCCGCACCGCGGCCCACGGCGTCACCACCAACGCCACCATCAGCGAGAATATCATCGCCGCGCTCGCGCCAATCGGAATCGGACGCATGTACGGCCCCATCAGGCCGCCCACGAAAGCCATCGGCAGAATCGCCGCCACTACCGCCAGCGTAGCCAAAATGGTCGGATTGCCGACCTCGTTCACCGCTTCCACCGCCACGTCGAACGGCGGACGCGCGCCGTTCGCGGGCATGCGCCAATGCCGCACGATATTCTCCACCACCACGATCGCGTCGTCCACCAGGATGCCGATCGAAAAGATCAGCGCGAAAAGCGTGATCCGGTTGAGCGTGTAGCCGTAGAAATAGAAGACCGCCAGCGTCAGCGCCAGGGTCACCGGAATGGCGATGAATACGATGAGCGACTCGCGCAGGCCCAGCGTCAGGGCGACCAGCACGCTCACCGACACCACCGCGATCAGCATGTGCCATAACAGCTCGTTGGATTTCTCGGCGGCCGTATCGCCATAATTCCTGGTGATGGCCACCGTTACGTCCGCGGGAATCACGGCCCCCTTCAGCGGTTCGATCCGGCGCAACACGTTGTCCGCCACCTCCACCGCGTTGGTTCCCTTGCGCTTCGATACGGCGATGGTCACCGCCGGATCGAAGCTTCCGCCCGCGGAATAGCGCACGTACTGGGTGGGTTCTTCCCCGCCATCGGTGACCGTGGCGATGTCGCGCACGAAAACCGGCTTGCCGTTCGCCACCCCGGCCACCACGCTGCCAACATCCTCCGCGCTGCGCAGGAACTCGCCCGCCTCCAGCCGCAATTCGCGATTGCCGCTCTCGTATGCGCCCGCATCCAGGCGCTGGTTCGACGCTCCCAGTGCGCCGATCGCCTGCAGGGGCGTGAGCGAATAGGCCGCCAGCCGCGCCTCGTCCAGTTCCACCCGAATCTCGCGGCGCTGCCCGCCAATAAGGCTCACCGCCGAAACATCCGGCACCTGTTTGATCGCGTCGTCCACCTGCGCGGCGATCCGGCGCAACTCGAAATCGCCGTAGCGCTTGCTCGTGAGGGTAAGCGCCAGGATGGGCACATCGTCGATGGATCGCGGTTTCACCAGCGGCTGCGAAGCCCCCGGCGGAATCAGGTCGAAGTTGGCGGACAGCTTCTGGTTCAGCCGCACGATGCTCTTCTCTTCATCCTGCCCCACCAGAAATCGCACCACCGCCATGGATATGCCCGGGCTGGAAGTCGAGTAAATATACTCCACGCCGGGCACCTCCCACAGCAGCTTTTCCATGGGCTTGGTGACCCGCTCTTCGACCTCGCGCGCCGAAGCGCCGGGCATGCGCACGAACACGTCGATCATCGGCACGATGATCTGCGGCTCCTCCTCGCGCGGCAGTTTCCACACCGCGAATGCGCCCATGAACAAGGAGGCGGCCATCACCAGCGGCGTCAGTTTGGAATCGATCCACACCCGCGCAAAGCGGCCGGCTGGTCCCATTTTTCCGCTCACGGGCGGACCTCCACGCGCGCCCCATCCGCCAACCCCGGTCGCAGCGGGCAAATTACTTTCTCGCCCGCGCTCAGGCCCGCCAGCACTTCCACCTTATCCCCGGATTTCTGGCCAGTCGTAAGGAGGCGCGTATGCGCGAATCCGCCATCGGCTACCATTACTGATTGCAATTGGCCGCGCTCCGTCACGGCCGCCGCCGGCAAGGCCAGCACGTTGCGGATGCCGCTCGAAAACACCGCGCGTCCGAACATGCCCGAGCGCAGTTGCGCGATCGTAGGCAAATCGATCTTCACCGTGTACGCGCGCGAGGCCGCGTCCACCGCCGGCACGATTTCGGAAACGCGCGCCTCCAGCGTCCGGCCCAGCGCTTCCAGTGTCACCGTGACCGGCTGCCCGGCGCGGACCGATTTGGCCCGCGATTCCTCCACGGCCGCCTCCAGCCTGTAGGCGCCTTCGCGTTCGATCGTCATAAGCGGCGCGCCGGGTGTGGCCATGCTGCCGGGCTCCGCGGCCCTGGCCGTCACTATGCCCGCGAAGGGCGCGCGGATTTCCGCATAGCCGCGCATGATCGCCGCGCCCTGCACCTCCTGCTCGGCCTGCGCGATCTTGGCCCGCACCTGCGCTCCCTTGGCCGCGGCCATCTCGTATGCCGCTTCGGCTGCCTTGCGCCGGGCGGTGGCCTCGTCGAATTCCTGGTTCGAAATGGATTTCTTATCGAACAATTCCTGCATCCGTCCGAATGTGGCCCTGGCCAGATCGAGTTGCGCCTTCGAGGCAGCCAGCCCTTGATCCGCCTCGGCCAGCGCGCTGCGCGCCTCGTCCCGTCCGGCTTCCGCGCGCCGGTAATTCGCCACCAGATCGCGGGCGTCGAGAGTCACCAGCAGATCGCCCTCGCGCACCCGGTCGCCGGTCTGCGCGCGCACCTCCAGCACGGAAGCCATCACCTTGCTCGCTATAAGCGCCGCCGTTCGCGCCCGCACCGTGCCCACCGCCTCGTATCCGGCCGGCCACTGCTCAGCCGCGGCCGCCACAGTCTGAACCGCGACGGGAACCGCCGCGACTGCCGTTTCACCCTTCCGGACCTCGCCCCCGCAACCGGCCAAGGCGAGGAACAAAACCCCAGCCCCCAGCCCCCAGCCCCCAGCCCCCCTCTTAGTTCCCACGCAGCGCCTCCGATCTTTCCGTCAACTTCCCCGCCGCCAGCTCCAGTCCTACCGCCGCAATGCGTTGATCGTGTACCGCGGCCAGCCGCCGCGTGCGGCTCTCCAGCACCGCCGTCTCGGTGCGCAGCAGATCGGTCACATTGGCCAGCCCGGCGGCATAACGATTCTGGGTGATGCGCAAGCTCTCTTCCGCCTCGGCGACTGCCGCCTGCGCTACCGCTATGCGCTGTCCGGCTGCGCGCAGATCGGCATACGCCCGCCGCACCTCCAGCCGGATGCCGGATCGCGCCCGCTCCTGCTCGGCCTGCGCACGCCGCAGCCCTTGTGTCGCCTCCTGGATGCGCGCCCGGTCGCCGAAGCCATTGAATAGGTTCCATTCGAGCGATACCGCCGCCAGCCAGTTGGCGCCCCCGCGGTCCGCAAAGCGCTGGCGGTCGGCTTCGAAAGCGGCCCGCACGCCCACTTGCGGCAACAGTGCGCCGCGCGCCGCTCCCACCTGGGCTTGCGCCAGGCTCGCCGCCAGCTTCACCTCACGCGCCTCCGGCCTCGCGGCCACCCCTCCGCTTTCGTATTCCTGGAGCGGAAGATCCTGCAATGGGAGCGCCTCCAGCTTCGTCGACAGGCTGTGCGGAGTATCGAGCGGCAGCCCCAACGCGTCGTTCAGCGCCGCCCGCGCCACCTCCAGATCGGCCGCGCGGCGGATGCGCCGTTCCTCAATATCCGCCCGGTGTACGCGGATCGACAGCACGTCCACATCCGTCGACATGCCCGCCGTGCGCACTGTTTCGGCCCGCTCCAGATCGGCGTCCGCCGAGCGCACCGCCTCTTGCGCGGCGGCCAGGCTCGCTTCCGACAGCAGTTCGCCATAGTATGCGCGGGCTACTCCAGCCAGCACCTGCATGCGCGCCAGCCGTCCCTCTTCGCCGTTCATCTCGCGCCCCAATTCAGCCGCGCGCACCACCTGCCGGGTGCGGCCTCCGTCGTAGACCGTTTCGTCCACCGTAAGCCGCGACTGGAAGTCGTTTAACGCGTCCGGCCGGTTCAGCGGCCCAAGCTGGAAATTGTCAGCCGTGAATTGGTGCTGGGTCAGCAGCGAGCTGAAGACAAACACCGGATTGTCGCTGCGCGCGAACGATTCGGAATAGTTCAGCCTCGGCAGCCGGCCGCTGCGAGCCTCGCCCAAGCGCGCCTCCGCGGCGCTGGAACCTGCCGCGGCGGCGGCGATCGCCTGGTTGTGCGTCACGGCTAGCCGCACCGCGTCCGCCAGCGAGAGTTGCTCCTGCGCCCACGTCGGCGCGGCTAATATGGCCACACATATCGGAATTCTATACATTGGGGTCTGAAATAGCGATATCCTGTTTCTAAGGATGCAGAATTCTTGGCTGCGTGACATGTCACCTCTTTCCAGAAGCTGCATCACTATTAGTGGGAAATGATATGGAAGTTATCGTGAATTATCTGGGCGGCGTGAAGTTCGAAGCCGCCGCGCGCGGGCATCGCGTGATATGCGACCAGCCCGCTGGGAACCACGGCACGGACGCCGGCATGACGCCGCCCGAATTCCTGCTGGCCTCGCTCGGCACATGCGCCGGCTATTACGCCGCCGAGTATCTGCGTGCGCGCAGCTTGCCCATGGAAGGTCTGGAAGTGCGCGTTACCGCCGAAAAGGCCGCCGCGCCGGCGCGCCTGGCCGCGTTCCACATCGCCGTGACCGTGCCGGACCTCGACTCCCGCTACGAAGCCGGCATCCTGCGCGCGGTAAAGGCCTGCCTGATTCACAATACGCTGCTCAATGCGCCGGCCATCGAGATTGCGCTCGAAACCCGTGTTCCCGCTACAATCGGGTAGCGGGAGCACCGTTTGGAAAAGGAAGCGGAAATTCAACTGGCGCGCGATTTGATCGCCGGCCAACCGGAGGCGTTCGACCGCTTTGTCGAGCACTTCCGCGCCAGGATTTTCCAGTACAGTTGGCTGATGTGCCGCCACCGCGAGGACGCCGAGGAAGTCTCGCAGGAGACCCTGCTGAAAGTCTTCGAGAGCTTCAACCAGCTCCGCGAGCCTGAGCGCGTGCGCTCGTGGGTGCTGCGCATCGCCAAGAATTTCTGTCTGATGAAACGCCGCCGCAGCCAGTTCGCGCCCACTCAGGAGCTCTCGCTCGATGCCTATCTGCCCGCGCTCGACCGCGACGGCGAACAGGTCAAGCTCCAGATCGCCGATTGGTCCAGCTTGCCCGAGGACCGCATGCTGCGCGCCGAGTTGCGCAGTGTCCTCGACCAGGCCATTGCCGCATTGCCCGATACATACCGTTCCGTGATGCTGCTGCGCGACGTGGAAGACTTGTCTACCGATGAAACCGCGCACGTGCTGGATCTCAGCGTCGACGTAATCAAGACCCGCCTGCACCGCGCCCGTCTCGCGATCCGCCAGGAACTGGACCGCTATCTCAAAACCAGGGAGGGACCGGCGCATGCCCCACGCAACTGAGGATTGCCGGCGGATCTTCGCCACCTTGTCGCAGTACCTGGACCTGGAACTGCCGCCGCAGGCCTGCCGCGAAATGGAAGCGCACCTGGCCGGATGCCCTCCCTGCGTCGAGTTTGCCGAAAGCTTGCGCCAGACCGTGGCCCTGTGCCACGAGTATCAGGCTGGCGAGATGCCGGGCCCCATCAGCCAGGCCGCCCGCGCACGCCTCCTGGAAGCCTGGCAGCGGGCCGTGACCGGAAACGAGCCGCCCGGTGACTGAAGTCACTGCACCGGATTCCGCAACCGGCCGGTATGTTTCTGCTGATCGCTTTCCTGGCCATCTCCTGGCTGCTGCGCAAGAGCTTCTGCGCCTGGCTTTGCCCGGTGGGCACGCTTTCCGAATGGCTGTGGCAACTCGGCCGGCGGACCTTTCGCCGTAACTGGCGCTTGCCCCGCTGGTTCGATCTCTCGCTGCGCAGCCTGAAGTACACCCTGCTGGGGCTGTTCTTTTACGCCGTGGCCAGTATGTCCGTGCCCGCGATTCAATCTTTCCTCGAAGGGCACTACGGCCTGGTCTCCGACGTCAAAATGCCCGACTTCTTCCGCTTCATCGGCGCCTCGGGGGCCATAGTACATCGTACGGATAGTTGCTTACAGAATATTCTCGATTCAGTTGCAACGGAGGGCGGCCAATCTTGGCCGCAGCCGCCTTTTAGGCGGCCAAAGCCGGCTGCGGGCAAGAATTGCCCGCCCCACAGGAGTCATTTTGGCCGCGCGTCGATATATAAAGAACTATCTGTACGATGTACTAGTGCTGGCCCTGTTGGTGGTGCTTTCCATTTTCGTGCGGAACTTCTGGTGCCGCTATCTCTGCCCCTACGGCGCGCTCATGGGCTTCGCCGCATTAGCCAGCCCCTCGCGCATCCGCCGCGAAGCGGCGCTTTGCATTGATTGCGCAAAATGCGCGAAGGCCTGTCCCGCACTGCTGCCGGTCGATCGCCTGGTGAGCATCCGCTCGGCCGAATGCACGGCCTGTCTGGAGTGTGTCGCTGCCTCCCCGGCCGAAGGTGCGTTGCGCATGTCGGCGCCGCACCGCCGGCCCATCCCCGCCTGGATCCTAGCCTCCGCCGCCGCGGTGCTGTTCCTCGGCATTTGCGGCTACGCCCGCTGGGCCGGCTACTGGCACACCAATCTGCCCGAAAGGATGTACTTCGACTTGATCCCCCACGCGCGCCAGTTCACGCATCAAGCCCTGCCCGCTAGGGAGTCTTGTTCCCGTTACCGCGCGGCTGCGGTCCGCCGCCATTTTGACTTCTGTCTTCTGTCTTCTGTCTTCTGACTTCTGTCTTCTGTCTTCTGTCTTCTGACTCCCATATCCCGAAGGGATATCAGTTAAAATCGGTTATCGAATGCCAATCGCCTCCCGGCAGGAAAGCGTGCGCCTGACTTTTCCCAGGCGGCGTTGGATCGCTTTGCTGTTCGCCCTGTGCGCATTCATGCCCGGATTTTCGGGTACGATTCTTGCGCAGCAGAGTTGTGAATCGCTGAAAGACCTCAAGCTGGAGCATGCGGTGGTGGTCTCAGCCACCTGGCGAGGAGGGGATCGACTGAAGCAATTGCCCAATGTCCCCGTCCCCGGCCGTTGCGAGGTAATGGCCATCGCCCGGCCAACCTCCGACTCCGAAATTCACTTCACCCTCTGGCTCCCGCCGGGCGAACGCTGGAACGGGAAATATATGCAGAGCGGCAGCGGCGGATGGGGCGGTTACATACAGCCCGTGTCCCTGCTTGGCCCGCTGGCGCGCGGCTATGCGGTAGCGGCCACCGACGACGGTCACCAAACAGCCGGCAATACGCCCGATGCAAGCTCAGGTTGGGCGATCGGCCATCCGGAGAAACTCATCGACTTCGGCTATCGGGCGCTGCACCAGACCGCCGTTCTCTCCAAGGTCATCATGGATGCGCATTACGGGAGGCCCGCGGCGCACGAGTATTTTTCCGGATGCTCGGACGGCGGACGCGAAGCGCTCATGGAGGCACAACGCTATCCGGAGGATTTTGACGGCATCATCGCCGGCGCTCCTTCCAACAACTGGACGCATCACTTTACGGGATTCGTTTGGAACGAAATGGCGCTTAGCGCCACGCCTGAGAGCAGGATCACGGTCGCGCAACTCCCCGCCATCGAAAAGGCCGCGCTGGCTGCCTGCGATGCGCTCGACGGCGTAAAGGACGGAGTGATCCAGGATCCTCGCCAGTGCCACTTCGATCCTTCCGTCCTTCTTTGTCAGGGCACGTCCAGCGCCGCGTGTCTGAGCCGGCCCCAGATCGAAGCTCTGAAGAAGATTTACTCCGGCCCGGTAAATCCGCGGAGCGGCCAGCAAATCTACCCCGGCTACGAGCCCGGCTCCGAAGCCGAACCGAAATCCTGGTCGCTTTGGATGCTTGGCTCCTCGGCTCAATCCTTCCTCGGAAACAGCTTCTTCTCGGGAGCCGTCTACGAGGACCCGCACTGGGACTGGCACTCCATGGATTTCGACCGCGATGTGCGCCGGGCCGACGAAAAAACCGCGTCGATTCTGAACTCGTACAATCCCGACCTTCGCAGCTTCCGCGATCACGGCGGCAAACTGATTCAATATCACGGATGGGGCGATGCGGCCGTCGCTCCGCGCGATTCCATCGCTTACTACGAAAAAGTAAAGGAATTTCTGGCGCGCTATCCCGACCCCCGCGCCACCAATCCGTCGGACGTTCAGTCCTTCTACCGGCTATACATGGTCCCCGGCATGCTGCACTGCGGGGGAGGCCCGGGCGCGGTCAGTTTCGGGAATGATGGTCAGGGCTTTCTGAAGGCGACGCCCGGCAACGACATCCAGTTGGCGCTCGACCGCTGGGTGACTAAGGGGATCGCACCTGAGGTGATCATCGCGTCGGGGAGCACCGGCGCCGATTCCAACAGTGGATCCACGCGAGTCCCCATCACCCGTCCTCTCTGCGCTTATCCCGCAGTGGCTCGATACCAGGGCCGCGGCGATACCAACGCGGCCGAAAACTTCGCGTGCGTTCAGCCCGCTCAAGGATCTGCGCGCTCCGGGCACTGAAGCAACGCGGCCGCCGCCTTCAGTGTGCAATATCCTTGCGCCGCCGCTGTTCGCTGCCCTGAATGATTTAGCTCAAATCCGCAAGCGGCCGTACCTCATTCGGCCCCAGCTTCATGACGGGATGCTGGCCGCAACGGTTCGAAGGGAAACAGAATTTCCGGATCAAGGCGGAGCCTTGCCTATTTACCCTGCCAGCGCTTCCGCCATCTGCGGCTGATACGTGCACCGCGGATCTTCCGCCAGGTAGTTCCCCGTCAGGGCGTATGCCCGCGCCCGCGACCCGCCGCACACCTTCTGATACTCGCAGATGCCGCACTTGCCCTCGCGCTGGTCCACGTCCCGCAACGAACGGAACAGGCTGGAATTCTGATACACGTCGGTCAGTGAATCCCGCAGCACATTGCCCGCCGTAATCGGCAGGAACCCGCTGGGGAAGATCTCGCCGGTGTGCGAAACGAAGACGAATCCCTTCCCGTCGCTCACGCCCGCCGTGCGCCACATCACCGCTCCGGTCTTCTCGCTCTCCGCATGCGAGCGGTGTTCCGCCTTCATGCGCTGCGCCACATAGCGGCGGTAGTGCATGGCTTCCGTGGTCTTGATGGCGAACGGCGCGGTCTTCGACAGCTCGTACATGAAATCGAACACCTGCTCGTATTCTTCCGCGGCCAGGTCCATGTTCTCCAGCGCCCGCCCGGTCACGATCAGGAAAAACAGGCTCCACATCTTGGTGCCCACGTCTTCCGCGATCTTGGCCATCTCCGGCAGTCGCGCCAGGTTGCGGCGCGTCACCGTGGTTTGGTATTGCGTTTCCAGGCCGATCTTCTTCGCGTGATAGAGCGCCAGCATGGCCCGGTCGAAGGTTCCCGGAATGCCGCGGAAATCGTCGTGCGACGGCGCGTCCGGCCCATCCAGGCTGATCGCCATCCGCGAAACGCCGCACTCCTGGAAGCGGTCTATGGCCTCCTCGGTAAGCAGCGGCGTGGCGCTGGGCGTGACGTTCGTGCGCAGCCCGATCTTCACGCTGTGCCGGATCAGTTCATAAAGGTCCGGGCGCTTCAGCGGATCCCCGCCCGTGAAAACCATTAAGGGATTCCCGAACGACTTGATCTGCTCCAGCAATTCGAAGCCTTGCGCGGTGTCCAGTTCCTGCGGATGCCGGCTCGATTGGGCGGATGCGCGGCAGTGTACGCATGCCAGGTCGCACGCCTGGGTCACCTCCCAAATGACCAGCATGGGTGCTTGGTTGAAATCCATCGGCTCTCCTCCTCCTGCAAATCGGATCCAAGAAAAGCAATTCGGCGGCCATCATCCGTCCATTGAAACATAAGGCCTTGCGGCCGCCGCACCTCCACCAAGTGGGTGAAATCCCCCATTCCCCCATGTGGGGCAGGCTCTCAGCCTGCGCGGGGCCCCCGGCCCCGCCGCCCTTAACGCCGCGATTCCGGGGGTATCAGGTTGTTGGCGCAATAGTACACCACCAACTGGCCGAAGTGTTCGCTGCTGTGCTCGATGCCGCTCATCCAGATGTACGAATTGCGGGACACGTGTCTGCCCTGTTCCCAGCCAAATGGTGTCATTCTGTCCAGCCCCGCATCGCCCTGCTGTTTGATTACGGCCGCGCCCTCCGCGACCGCCTGCTCTAGAAGCTTCACCACGTCGTCTTTCGTGAACCGGAAACCCTGCCGGCCAGGTCCAAGTCGGCGACGTGCAGCAGGTTTTGCGCGAAGGTGCGCTCGTCGCTCTGCAACTTGAAGTCGTAATTGTCTTCTGGAAAATCCCTGGCCATGGCGATGAGTTTGTCGCCAATATGGTTCCACCAATCCAGGGTTTCCTCCGCCCGCGAGCGCAAAGGGCCCGGAGCTTGGCTCTTTGGCTGTGCCTGACTCTCCAGCCTCGTCCCGATTGGCCATTAAGCCATTAAAGTGAGCGCAACTAGTTCGACCCGATTTCGGCACCGCGCCAAAGGCACAAAGTTTGAGTGCGCCTTCGCCGCAAGCTCTCACGGCAAATCCGCCAGCCAGCCCCAGCCAATGCGCGGAATCCCCTTGCAAGTCGCCAGGTACTTGCGGGCGAGTCCGAGTGGTTTCGGGTCCGCATACGGGACCGTACGCCCCGGCGCCCGCCCAGTCACCACCCTCGCCAGGAATCCGGCCACACACTTCCCGAGAAGAATCACCCACCTACAGCCCTCACCCCGCTTCCACCACCCGGCCTCCCCGCTCCGGCATGCTACTGTGAAATCAAAGGCCACGCCGGGCCAACGCCCCGCACCAAATGCCCGATACACCTACGTTGCGTCCACCGAGTTTCATGCAACACTATGCAACGCTCCGGACGTGTATGTATCGCGCCACTCCGAAAGGTCAGCCCCTCCTGACAAGCCCGCCGGCCGGTGCAACCCAAAATCCACGCCGCGCCTGGGAACCCCCTCTATCCACCTCAAACCAAGTCACATCCGCGAAATTGGCATTGTTTGGCAGATGCACCACTCATCCCTGCGCGCGCAATTATGCCCAGGGCGCCTTCGCCGCAGATCATTGGAAAACGCCATCGAACAGTACTGCTGGAGCGCAACCGGCTGCAACGTTATGCAACTCGATGCAGCATGCTCCGAACTCTCCGGCGCCCGCCACGCGGACCCTGCTCTATGCAACGTCATGCAACGCCAAAGCGACGGAACGCAACCATAGTGGTCAGCCCTCGCGGTATGCGATGGTTTACGAAGCGAACCCAAATTGCACAATTGGGTCAGCCCGGAGACTGGCGTCATATCCGCGTTTATCGGCGTTCATCTGCGGCCCATGGTTTTTCCGGAACGAGCCAACCCGGAATCGTTGCGCCGGCGCAGTCCAAGCAACCGGCTGCAACGCTATGCAACATGATGCAGCATGCTCCGAAGTCTCTGGCGCCCCGCATGAGCACGCTGCAAGATGCAACCACATGCAACGCCAAAGCGGGGGGAACGCAACCATGGTGGCCGGTCGTCGCGGCATGCGAGAGTTACGAAGCGAACCCAAATTGCACTGTGCTCTTTTCCGGAATGAGCCAGCGCAGAATCGTCCCACCGCGCAAAAAATCCGGCCCATAGTATTACAACCAGCCCCGCCCAGCGAAGCGAAGCCAATATGCACCTGCTGAACCTCACGCTCGGGCAGTTCCTGGCCGTATTCGGCGCCGTGTCCGCGGTCACGCTGGCGCTCTATCTCCTCGACCGATCTCGCCGCCGGCAGGTCGTCTCCACCCTGCGTTTCTGGGTGTCGGCAGAGCAGCCCACCGTAGTCGCCCGCCGCCGCCGTATCCAGCAGCCGTTCTCCCTGCTGTTGCAGCTTGCCTCCATCGCCCTGCTGCTGCTGGCCATCGCCCAGTTGCGCCTGGGTGCGCCGGCCTCCGCGCCGCGCGATCATGTCCTCATCCTGGATACCTCCGCCTGGATGGCCGCCCGCACCTCCACACGCACCTTGCTGGACCTCGCTCGCGACCGCGCCCGCGCCTACGTCCGCGCCGTGCCTGCGCGCGATCGCATCATGCTCGTGCGCGCCGACGCCCTCACCACCCCCGCCACGGCCTTCGAACCCGACCGCAAGAAACTGGAGGAAGCCATCGCCGGTTCCGCACCCGGCTCGACCGCCCTCAACCTCGACCAGGCCCTCGCCTTCGCGCGGCAAATGCAGGCGCAGAGCGGACGCCGCGCCGGGGAAGTGGTCTTCGTCGGCACGGGCGAACTGGCCGAACGGGAACCGGGCAAGCTGGGCTTGCGAAACCTGCGCTTCTTGAGCGTGCCCGATGCCCTCGAAAACTGCGGCCTGCGCCGCATCGGCGTGCGCCGTTCGACAGCCGATCCCGACGTATGGGAGATCTACGTCTCGCTGCGCAACTATGGCGCCCATCCGCGCAACGTCGCCCTCGCGCTCACCTTCGGCCCCTCGCTCGATGGCCCCGGAAATCTGCCCGTCGGCTCCCAGCACCTCACGCTCACGCCCGGCGCGGATCGCGAAACCAGCTTCCAGTTTCGCAGCCGCTCCGCCGGATTTCTGCGGACGCAACTCCTGCCGCACGACGCTTTTCCCGCCGACGACAGCGCCACCCTGCAACTGCCCGCCCAGCCCGCGCTGCGCGTGACCGTTTATACCGCCGAGCCAGACCTGCTGCGCCCCGTACTGGCCGCCAGTCCGCAGGTGGCGGCCACCTTTCGCGCGCCTTCCGAATACAACGCCCAGGACCCCGCATCGCTCGTCATCCTGGACCGCTTCCATCCCCCGGCCCCTCCGCGGGCGGATTCCATTTGGATCGATCCGCCGGCCGGTGGCTCTCCCATCCCGGTGCGCACGCGCGTGTCGGATGCGCCCCTCACCCACTGGCTCTCCGACCATCCCCTCGGCGCAGGCCTGCGCGCCAAGGACCTGCGCCTCGAATCCGCTTCGGTTTTCGAAGCCGCTCCGGACGATCTGAAGATCGCCGAGGTGGCCGAAGGACCCGTCATGGTGGCGCGTCCCGGCAAGCCCAAAATCGTGGTGTTGGGTTTTCATCCGGCCCTCTCGGCGATGCGCTATGAATTGTCCACGCCGCTGGTCTATGCCAATCTGCTGCGCTGGATGGCGCCGGAGATCTTTCGGCGCTGGGAGCTGACGGCCGGCACCGTGGGCGCTGTGAAGGTTCCGCTCGACGCCGATGTGCGCCCCGGCGGCGTACGCGTGCTGCGTGAGGACGGCAATCCCGCGCCGTTCACCCTCCGCGGCCAATCGCTTGAATTCTTCAGCGGCGCGGCCGGCACCGTGCGCGTGCTGGCGGCCGATCGCGAGTATGTCTACTCGCTGACCCTGCCGCAGCTTGGGGAATCCAAGTGGGACGTTCCCCCCGAAACCCGCCGCGGTATTCCGAAGTTCGCCGCGCCCCTGGGTGAGGCGGCCGACCTGTGGCAGTGGCTGGCGCTGGCGGGCGGCGCAGGACTGCTGGCCGAATGGATTTTGTACGGCCGTTTTCGCCGCCGCGCGGCACGCGTCTCGCCCCGGCCGGCGGTCTTGCGGAAGGCTTCGTGACCCTATGACTTTCGCCCACCCCTGGCTCCTCCCCCTCGCCCTCGCGCCCCTCCTGTGGGCGGCCTGGGAATGGCGCAACTCCGCCCGGCGCGCCGGCCTGGCCGTGAAAGCCCTGTCTCTGGTGGCCATTCTACTGGCGTTCGCCGAGCCGCGCGTCACGTTCTACGAATCGAAAGTGGCCCTGGCGATCCTGGTGGATACCTCGGCCAGCGTCTCCCAGCCGGATCTGGATGCGGCCTCCGCGGCGGCCACCACGGTCGAGCGCGGCCGCGGCCGCAACTGGACCGAGGTTCAGCCATTCGCGCGCACCCCTCGCAATCCCGCGCCCGCGGAACGCGTTGGGCAGGCCTGGAAACTGGGATTGAGCCCCGGCCAAACCTCGCACGGGACGAATCTGGAGGCCGCCATTCGCGATGGGATGGCCACTCTGCCGGCCGGCCTGGTGCCGCGGGTTCTCCTGATCTCCGATGGCAACGAGAATCTGGGCAGCGTTACGCGCGCCGTCTGGCAAGCCCAGCAACGGGGCGTGCCCATCGACGTCATTCCGCTCGCCGGCAAGCCGCGCCCCAGCCTGGTGCTGGAATCCGTCAGTATGCCCGCGCAAGTCTTCAGCGGCGAGCGTTTTCCCGTCGATATCACCCTCGATTCGCCGCGCGCCGCCGAAGCCACCGTGGAGATGACCGCCGAGGGCAAGCCGCTGGGCGCCACCCGCGTGAGCCTGGCCGCCGGCGCGAACCAATTCCGCGCGCACGCCAGCGTCAGCGCGACCGGGGCCATCGAGTTGGCCGGCCGCATCGCCGCACCCGGCTTGGGGGAAGCGCGTTTCGATAGCGCCCTCACCCTGCGCCGCCCGCGCGTATTGTTCATCTCGAACGACCCCCCCGATGCCGAGCAGCACCTGATCCACACCCTCGAAGCCAATCAGTTCGATATCCAGCGCGCGCCCAACGGTCCGCCCGATTCCCTCGATAATTTTCAATTGGTCGTCTTCAATAACTGGGACATGCAAAGTGTTTCATTGCCCCGCAAGGCTGCGCTCGAAGCCTTCGTCAAGCAGGGCGGCGGCCTGCTCTGGATCGGCGGCGACCGCAACGTCTACGTGGAGAAGAAGGAGGAAGACGCGCTCGAGCGCACCCTCCCGGCCAAAATAGCCCCGCCGCGCACGCCCGAAGGCACCGCCGTCGTGCTCATCATCGACAAGTCTTCGTCCATGGAAGGCAAAAAGATCGATCTGGCGCGCCAGGCGGCCGTCGGCGTCGTGGAACATCTGCGCCCCGTCGACCAGGTGGGGGTGTTGATTTTTGACAACTCTTTCCAATGGTCCGTGCCGCTGCGCCGCGCCGACGACCGCACTTCCATCAAGCGCCTGATCTCCGGCATCACCCCCGATGGCGGCACGCAGATTGCGCCCGCCTTGACCGAAGCCTATCGCAAGATCCTGACGTCGAAGGCCGTCTACAAACACATCGTGCTGCTCACCGACGGCATCTCCGAAGAAGGCGACAGCATGACCCTGTCGAAGGATGCCGTAGCCAACCACGTCACTATCTCCACGGTGGGGCTGGGCCAGGACGTGAACCGCGCCTTCCTCGAAAAAGTGGCCCAACTTGCCGATGGCAAGTCTTATTTCCTGAACGACCCGTCCGGCCTCGAGCAGATCGTGCTGCGCGACGTGAAGGAGCACACCGGCTCCACGGCCGTGGAGAAAGACGTGCATCCCGAAGTGGTGCATCGCGCCGAGATTCTGGATGGCGTGGGCATGGAGACCGCGCCGCCTTTGCGCGGCTATGTGCGCTTCCTGACCCGGCCCACCACGGATCTGATTCTGCGAGCCGGCCCCGAAGATCCGCTGCTGGTGCGCTGGCAGTATGGCTTGGGCCGTGCGGCTGTGTTCACCTCCGACGCCAAGAACCGTTGGGCCGCCAACTGGGTCGCCTGGCCCGGATTCGACAAGCTGTGGGCCAACATCTTCCGCGACCTCCTGCCGCACGCCGAGTCCAGCGAGGCCGCCGCCGAGTTCGACCGCGCCGCCAACGAGTTGGTAGTCGATTACCACCTGGGCCGCAATGTGGCGGAGCCGGCCGCCATCCCGGATATCTACGCCTTCGGACCCAACGGCTTCCAATCGCCTTTAAAGGTGGCCAAAATCGCCGCCGGACACTATCGCGCGCGCCTGCCCATCGGCGACCGGCAAGGGCTGTTTCGCGTGCGGCCGCTGGCGGAATCGCGCGCCTTTCCCGAGGTGGGCTTCTACCGCCAGGAAGACGAGATGCTGGAGTACGGCGCGAACGACCAGTTGCTCCACCAGGTGGCCGAATCTACCGGCGGGCGCTACAATCCGCCGCTGAATGCCATCTTCGATTCCACCGGCCGCGCCATTCCGGCTACGCTCGAGCTCTGGCCGTTCCTTCTCGCCCTAGCCTTGGCGCTAAACGTGGCTGAACTGATCCTCCGCAAGTGGCAGGGCCTGTTCGACTACCGGCGCACCGCCAATCCCGGTGCCACGCCGTCCACCAACTCCCCACCCTTGACCACCAAAGTCCCGTTCACCAGCACGTAATCAATCCCTTCCGAATACTGCGCCGGATTCTCAAATGTCGCCCGGTCCACAACCCGCGCCGGATCGAAGACCGTGATGTCCGCATCCGCCCCCACCGCGATGCGCCCCCTCGTCCGGATGCCCAGTCGCTCCGCCGGCATCAGCGTCATCTTGCGCACCGCCTCCATCAGCGTGAGCGCATGCTGCTCGCGCACGTAGCGGCCCAGCACGCGCGCGTACGTTCCGGCCGCCCGCGGATGCCCCTTGCCGTGATCCAGAATCCCGTCGCTCGCAATCATGGTCAGGGGATTGGCGATCGCCTGCCGCACCACCTCCTCCGGGATGGAGTGAATCGCCACCATGCCGCCCTGCTGGCGGTAGCGCGCGAACGACTCGGCGGTCAGCCGCTCGCCCGTCAGCGCCCACTGCAAATCGCCAAAACCGATGCCGCCTTGTTTCGCCTGCCAGCCTTCGTCGAAAACTGCCGAGCCGATGTCGGTCATTCCCGCCGTGTAAGGATACATCTCCGTGGTCACGTCCAATCCGCTGCGCCGCGCGCCCGCGATCATCTGCAAACACAGCGCCGTCTCCCGCAGCCCCATGCTGGTGATGTGGACCACGTGCAGCGACGCGCCCGTGGCTGCCGCGTCGGCGATCACCTCCTGCAGCGCATCGATCACCCCTGGCTCAACCGGCCCTCCGTTCCTTATGTGAACGTAGACCGTCGTCTTCCGCTCTGCCGCCAGCCCGAACAGTTCCAGAATCTCGGCGCGAGTCGCCAGCGGCACATAAGCGATTCCCATGCCGATGCCCAGCGCGCCGTCGTCCAGGCCGCGGCGCACCAGTTCGAAGACCTGGCGGCGCTGCTCGGGTGTGGCGGCGCCTTTCGCGGTGTCGTGCGGCAGCAGCGTGCCGCTATCGTGCATCACCGCCATGCGCGCCGGAATGTGCCCGGATGTAGCCCCGAAGTTGATCAGCGCCTGGCCTTCGCGCGCGCGATACCACTCCGGCACCGGCGAAACACCCACTTCCAGTTCGAGCGCCGTGGTCACCCCGTCCCGCGCTTTGAAGCGGTAGTTCTCCGGCGTCTGCCCATGCGAGTGCAGATCGATAAAGCCCGGCGCGACCACCAATCCGGCAACGTCCAGCACCGTGCGGCCATGTAGGGGCGTCTCGGAAATCGCCGCGATCTTCGCGCCGCGAATCCCCACGTAGCGCACCGCATCCAGGCCCGAAGCCGGGTCCAACACCCGCCCGTGCGCCAGCACCACATCGTACTCCTGCCCAAAAGCGGCCGCCGCCATCAGCACTCCGAACAAAATCGGCATGACGCTACGCATCATTCTGTCTCCTGACTTCTGTCTCCTGACTTCTTCCCTTCTAGTTCCGCCCACCGTGCATACAACTTCTCGACGGCTGCCTCCGCTACCTGCATCTCCGCGTATCGCTGCTGCAAAGCCACCCCATCGGAAACCACTTCAGGCGCGTGCAAGGCTGCGCGCGCCGCTTCCAGCGCTCCCTCCGCCTCCAGTATCCTCCGCTCCATCTGCTCCCACTCGCGCGCCTCCAGATACGCCAGCTTCTTCGGCCGTGCGGCGGGCTCGGCTTCCGGCTTTTCCTTCGCAACCCGCACCGGCTTCACCGCTCGCGCCCGTTCCCACTGCGAATAGTCCGCGTAGACCTCCGCGCCACCCTCGCCGTTGAGTCCCAGCACCACGGTCGACACGCGGTCCAGCATATAGCGGTCGTGCGTCACCAGCACCAGCGCGCCGGCAAAGTCCGTCAGGCTTTCCTCCAGCACCTCCAGCGTTGGGATGTCCAGATCGTTGGTCGGCTCGTCCAGCAGCAGCACGTCCGCGGGCTGCAGCATCAGCCGCGCGATGACGATGCGCGCCCGCTCGCCGCCCGAGAATCGGCCCACCGGCGTGTCCAGTTGGTCCGCCCGGAACAGGAAGCGCTTGGCCCAACCCGCAATGTGCATGGAGCGGTCCCGATAGATCACGCTATCGCCATGCGCGCCCAGTCCCTCGCGCAGTGGCGCGGCCGGATCGAGCTGTTCCCGCCCCTGGTCGAAATAGACAATGCGCAGCCCGTCGGCGCGCTCGATCGTCCCCGCGTCGGCATCCAATTCGCCTTTCAGCACCCGCAACAGCGTGGTCTTGCCGCTGCCGTTCGGGCCCGCCAGGCCCAGACGCATCCCCGGCGAAAGCGAGAAGGTCAGATCGCGAAACAATTCCCGGCCGCCCATCCCCTTCGAGATGCCCTCCGCCTGGATCAGCTTCTTGGTCTTGCGCCCGGAAGCCGTGAAGTCGATGCGCGTAGCCGACTTCACATTGCGCGCCGAAACCTCCGCCAACTCGCCCATCAGCTCATGCGCGGCATCGATGCGCGCCTTGGACTTCCCCGTGCGCGCCTTGGGACCGCGCCGCAGCCACTCCACCTCCCGCCGCACCCGGTTGGCCAGCGCGGCTTGCTCGACCGATTGCGCCTCCAGAAAAGCCTCGCGCAGCTCCAGGAAATCGGCATAATTTCCCTCCGCGCGGAACATCCCGTCGGGATACGCGCGATTGATCTCCGCCACCTCCGTCGCCGCATTTTCCAGGAAATAGCGGTCGTGGCTGACTATCACCGTGGCAAATGGCGCGGCTTCCACCAGTGCTTCCAGCCACAGAATGCCTTCCAGATCCAGATGGTTCGTGGGTTCGTCGAGCAGCAGCACGTCGGGATTCCGAATCAGCTCGCGCGCGATCGAAAGCCGCCGCTTCCACCCTCCGGAAAGCGACTCTACCGTAGCGCTCCCGTCGGCGAAGCCGGCCTTTCCCAGCGTGACGCTTACCGCGGCCGCGCGCTCCGCCTCGTCCATCCCATGCTCCGGGAGCGCCGCTTCCAGCACCCTGCCCGCAGTCATGCCGGCCGCGAACTCCGGCTCCTGCGGGACGTATCCGATGCGCGTCAGCTTGCGCACCGTGCGCGTGCCAGCGTCCGGTTCCAGCATCCCGGCCAGGATCTTCAGCAGCGTTGACTTGCCTGAGCCATTGGGGCCGATCAATCCCAGCCGCTCGCCCTCGCGGATATGAAGGGAGATGTTGGAAAACAGCGGGGCTGCGCCGAACGACTTGCCGGCGCCCATCACGGAGAGTAGCGGCGCGGGCATCTGTTTTCAGGATACCCTAGTAAGGTGCTCCGCCTCCTCTACGCGATCGAATTCCTGATCGCTCTCATCGCCACATACACCGTCTGGAGCCAGGTTGGCGGGCAGTACCATCTCGACATCATGGCGTGGTATTGGAAGCTGGGCCTGGGCGCGGGCATCGCGTTTGCCGCGGTGAAGGCCACGGCGGCCGCGGCGGCGGGGCAGCGCGCCTGGAATGCCCGAACCCTAAAATGGGTCTCCATCGTCATCGCCCTTTCGCTGGCCTGCGGCGCGGTTACCTATTATTACCACTTGAACGAGCCGCCGTCCGACGAGGAAGACCAGGAAGATACCGCGCCCACCTCGCAAACCGCTCTCTGAGCCCGGGCTAAACCCAGCCGCCATTCCCGCCGATAGAATGGACATGCAGCGACCACGCGCTGAGATTCGGATGCTATGCGCCGACATGGTAGAGGTCTGTTGGAAGGACCCGGCTGGAGGAACATGTAGTCTGACCGCTTTGCTGGAGGACATCTCACCATCCGGGATGTGTCTGCAATTCGAGATACCCGTGCCCCTGGGCACGCCCGTGGATGTACACTGTCCCGGTGAGAATCTGTCGGGCATTGTCCGCTACTGTGTCTACCGGGAGATCGGCTATTTCGTCGGGATCGAGTTGGCGCCGTCCAACAAGTGGTCCCGGCAGCATTTCGAGCCACAGCATCTCCTGGATTTGGAAGAATTGGTATTGCGCAGCGCCCGGAAGGCCAGCGAGACCGTTCACTAATCCGGCTTACTCAGTGGAGAAGGACGTGCCGCAACTGCACGTCTTCGCCGCATTCGGATTGTCGATGACAAATCCGGATTGGATCAGCGATTCTTTATAATCCAGCGTGAGGCCGTCCATGTAGACGAAGCTCTTGGGATCGATCAGCAACTTCGCGTCGCCGGATCCGAAGACATGGTCTCCGGCCCGCTGCTTCGTTTCGAGCTTGAACAAATACGACAGCCCGGAACAGCCGCCTCCCTGCACCGCCAGCCGCAGGCCGCCGTCCACGCCCTCTTTGGCCATGATCTGCCGTATCCGCTGCAAAGCCTTTTCCGTCACTTGAACCATATTCCCTCCCTGGTCATCTCGTACAGCGGCGAAAGCTCCCGCAGTTTCTGGACCGCTTCTATCACGCTCTCCGCCGCATAGTCCACTTCGTCTTCGGTGTTGAACCGCCCCAGCCCGAAGCGGATCGAACCGTTCGCCGTATCGTCCGCCACGCCCATGGCTTTGAGCACAAAACTCGGTTCCATGACGGCCGACGTACACGCCGAACCGCTCGATACCGCCACGCCGCTCATCCCCATCATCAACGATTCGGCTTCCACATAGGCGAAGCTCATATTGAGGTTGTGCGGCAGGCGATGTTCCATGCCGCCGTTAACCGATACTTCATCCAGTTCCGCTTCCAATCTCGCGCGCAAGCGGTCGCGCAGCTGCCGCAGCCGCGCGCCTTCCTCCTGCATTTCCCGCCCGCAGATAGCGCAAGATTCGCCCAGGCCCACGATACCCGGCACGTTCAGCGTGCCCGATCTTATCCCGCGCTCATGCCCACCGCCATCCATCTGCGCCGTCAACCGCACGCGCGGATCCCGCCGCACGTAGAGCGCGCCGGCGCCCTTGGGCCCGTACATCTTGTGCGCCGAAATCGAGAGCAGGTCGATGTGGTCCGCATCCACATTGACCGGCACTTTGCCCACGGCCTGCACCGCGTCGCTGTGGAACGGCACGCCCCGCTCCCGGCAGATGCGGCCGATCTCCGCCACCGGTTGGATGGAGCCCACTTCATTGTTCGCGTACATGATCGAAACCAGTACGGTGCGCTCGCCAATGGCTGCTTCCACCGCGCCGGGATCCACCAGCCCATTGCGGTCCACAGGCAGCCGCGTCACGCGCGCGCCGCCCTGCTCCAGCCTCCGGCAAACGTCCAGCACCGCCTTGTGCTCGATGGCGCAAACGATCAGGTGATCGTCTTTGCCGGCGGACGCCTCAGCGACACCTTTGATCGCCAGGTTATCCGATTCGGTCGCTCCGCTGGTGAAAACAATTTCCCGCGGCGACGCGCCGATCAGCGACGCGACCTGCTTGCGCGCGTCTTCCACCGCCTGCTCCGCCTCCCATCCGAACTTGTGGTTGCGGCTGGCCGCGTTTCCGAACTTGCCCGTGAGATACGGCATCATCGCCGCCAGCACCCGCGGATCGAGCGGGGTGGTGGCGTGGTGGTCCAGGTAAACGGAGCGCGGCTGTACGGAACGATCCATGCGACTACTATAATTATCGCAGTTCGCAGCCGGTCACTGCCAATGCAGCTACAATAGGTCGTTTGTCCCGAATCTTTGTACCCGTTGGGGCGCTGGCCCTTTTCCTCTCTGAAATTCTGCTCGTCGCTTCCTGCTTCCTGGTGGTGGCGTTCCTGGTCCTGAACGTGGATCCCACAGTGTTTCTGTTCACCGATAACGGGCTGCTCCGGATCGCGCTGGCGGGCGCCAGCATTCTTTTTGGCTTGTACCTCCAGGATCTGTATGTCGACCTCTATGTGAAGTCGCGCGTGCTGCTCCTGCAACAACTCTCCCTGGCGATGGGCATCGCGCTGCTGGCCCAGGGCCTGCTGGGCTACGTGAACGACGCCTTCCGGCTATCGCTCCGCCTGATGGTCCCCGCCTGTGCCGCGCTGGTGTTGGTGCTGTTCGCCTGGCGCGTGGCCTACAGCATTTTCGTGCTGCGCGTGGTGGGCGCGCAGCGTATCCTGTTTGTCGGCATGTGCCCATTGCTGTCGGACATGGCCGGCTATATCGGCGCTCATCCGGGACTGGGCCTGCAAGTGGTCGGTTATGTCGATGACGGCGACGTCCAGTCAGCGCCGCCGGAGGCAGGCCCGTTGCTCGGACCGATCGGCGCGCTGCAGCGACTCGTGGTCGAGGCCGCTCCCGACCGCCTGGTAGTGGGTTTCGCCGACCGCCGGAGTCAAATGCCAATCGCGGATTTGCTCCAGCTGCGCTACGGCGGGATGGCCATAGACGAGGCTTCCACCGCCTTCGAGCGGCTATCCGGACGCATCCGTCTCGGCGAGTTGCATCCCTCGGAAATGCTCCTCTCCGGAGACTTCCGCCCGCGCGCGCAGCGTTTGGTCTACCAAACGCTTGGCCAATGGGTGCTGGCATTGATCCTGGTCGTCCTCTCCGCGCCGCTGCTGCTGGTGGCGGCGGCGCTGCTCAAACTCTCGTCGCGCGGCCCGCTTCTCGACCGGAAGACATGCGCGGGGCTGGGCGGTCGGACATTCCCGCTTTACAGTTTCCGCCTGGCAGCCGGCGATGCGCGCAGCCGGAACGGCGCGCAGCGCTTCGTTGCGCGTTGGCGCCTCGACGCGCTGCCCCGCCTGTGGAATATCCTGCGCGGGGAGATGTTTTTCGTGGGCCCGCGCGCCGATCCGGTCGAATTCGCGAATGTCCTGGCTGAGCGTATTCCGTTTTACCGCCAACGCCAGGTGGTGAAGCCAGGCCTTACCGGTTGGGCCCAGATCAACACCCCGCCGGACCTTGCCCAGGATACGCTCCGCCGCCTGGAATACGATCTCTATTACATCAAGTACTTCTCGCGCGGCCTGGACACCTTTATCCTGGTGCATACCCTGCGCGAGGTTCTGTTCTCCGGTCCAGCCTGACAGCCGGACATCCTTGAATTCCTGCTACCTTGCATAAATGGATCGGACGGCACAGCCCGCCGCCCCGCGACTCGTCTCGCTGGACGTCTTCCGCGGCGCCACCATGGCGCTCATGGTGCTTGTCAATAACCCGGGCGACGGCGCGCACGCCTACGCGCCGCTGCAGCATGCCGAATGGAACGGCTGGACCCTCACCGACACGGTCTTCCCGTCGTTCCTGTGGATTGTGGGAGTCGCCATCACCCTGTCGCTCGGCAAGCGCCTGGAGGCCGGTGTCGCGCGCGGCGCCTTGTTCGCCCAGGTATTGCGGCGGGCCGCGATTCTGTATGCGCTCGGATTGTTGGTCTACGCCTATCCACTCAACCTGTCCACCCAACGATTGCCCGGCGTCCTACAGCGTATTGCGGTCTGCTACTTGATCGCTTCCGCGATTTTCCTGACCACCGGCTTGCGCGGCCAAATCATCTGGATCATATCTCTGCTGGCAGGTTACTGGCTGCTGATGAAGCTGGTGCCGGTTCCCGGCTATGGCGCCGGTGATCTCGCCGTAGGGCACAACTTAGCGAACTACATCGACAAGGTCGTGCTGGGCAGCCACAACTATGCGCAAACCAAAACCTGGGACCCGGAAGGCATCGTCAGCACCATCCCGGCCATCGCGACGGCGTTGTTCGGCATCGTGGCGGGCCATACTCTGCGCGCGCGCCGCCAGATCGGGGAGCGTGCCCGGCGGCTGTTCCTGATAGGCGGTATTCTGATCGCGCTGGGACTGGTGGCGTCCATCTGGCTGCCCATCAACAAGAAGCTTTGGACCAGCTCGTACGCTTTGCTCATGGCGGGATTGGACTTCGCGGTCTTCTCGATTTGCCTCTGGCTGGTGGATTCGCTCGGCTTCAAGCGCGCTGTGAAGCCGCTGGCAATCATGGGCATGAACGCCATCACGGTCTACATGATTTCGGAGTTGCTCGATGAAGCGCTCGGGGCGTTGCACTGGCGCGAGCCGCTGTACCGCGCCCTATTTGTGCCGCTGGCCTCGCCGGTGAACGCGTCGCTGCTGTACGCCATCGCCTACACCTTGCTGTTGTGGCTGATCGCGTACGGCATGTACCGCCGCGGCTGGTTCTGGCGCGTGTAAAGCTACTCGATCAGATACACCGTGTATGAAACGCCGGTGATGCCGGTTTGGGAGGTGCTGGTCGCCGCCGTGAACACGCTGGCGCCGCCCTGAAAATCGACCATGTCGGCGACGATGGCCGTCGTCGTCCCCCCGGCGCTGATGCTGGTGCTGGTGCCGTTGTTGATATTCAACAAGGCGTGCGGGAAATATAACGATCCGGTCAGGTTCAGATTGGCGCCGCCGGCTATGGTGCTCGAACCAGGTGAAGTCATCGACCGGTCCTGATAGAAGAGTATTCCCTCATAGGCGCCGGACGTCTGCGCGGCCAGCGTAACGGTGGATCCATTGGCGATATTCATGGTGGCGCCACCGGTCAGGTAAATCATAACGCCACCTGTAGCCGTGAGCGTCGACCCGCCCTGGATGCTAAACGTTCCGCCGTTGATGATATAGGTTCCGCTGCTCAGTTGCGCATTCATGCCGTTTCCGAGCGTAAAGCCACAATAAGTGCCCGGCCCCGGAGTATATTCGGTCGATTGCCAAGACGTGAAGCTTCCGGACTGGCAGCTCCCTGCCGGCGTCGGAGATGGCAAAGCCGATAGTGGATCGGTAACTGCGCTGGTCCCGGTGCTTGGAGTCACGCTGGTGGTGCCGGCGTTATCCTGATGGTAACTACCGACCACATTGATGGACGGGGTCTGGATATACGCGCTCCCGGTAACTTCCATTGCCGCAGTCGACGCCGTAGTGCCATTGGCGCTCGAATTCACATAAACGCCGCAGCCAAACTTGGCCTGAAAGTCGTTGCCGGCCAGGAAGGAGTTGTCCGCGCTCGGATCCAGCACATAGATGCATCCGCCGCCGCCCGAACTGGCGATGGCCGCCGCCGATGACCGGACGCTGGCTGTCAGTGAGTTGCCGCCGATGAGACCGCCGAACCACGACGTTGCGGTGTGATAGGCGCGGGCCGTCACCCAATACGCGACCGATGGCCCCGAGACGGTGGGCACCGAGCTTGACGTGTTGGCCTGGATGGTGACTGTCTGTCCGGATAAGCCGTTCGCCGCGGCCATCATGCAGGCGTTATTGTAGCTGTTGCTGGCCGAAGTCGGGGTCGTGGTCGGGCAGGCCGTAGCTGTCGTGGAACACCACACGCCGCTGGAGCCGCACGTGAAACCGCTGGGCGAAGTCGACACGGCCGCACGAACCGCCGCCAGCGCCGCGCTGTCGGCCGAGGCTTGCGTGGTTTCCCGGCGAAAATATGCCCAACCCACGTCCACGGCCAACGCCAAGGATCCGAAAATCATGGTTGCTGCGAGCGTCACCATAAGTAGAGACTGCCCGCGCCTGCGATCGACAGAAGTAGTCATAATTAGTACGCGATCACCTGTTGTGAGATTGCGGAAAATGTCTGCGGTGCGAATGTAGAATGGCCCGCCCCGGGCACAAACATAGCCATCGGACCGGTCAAAGGATAAGTCGCGGAAATCGAAATCACCTGGCCCAGGCCATTTCCTCCGGTTCGCGGCCAGACCGTACTGGAGCTGGTGCAAGTACTCACTGGATTGCAATTGAGCGAGCCATTGCCATCGGTCAAGGTAACGTCCAGCGAACTGGAGAGCAATCCAATCCCTTTGGTGTTGATCATCTGGGTGATTTCGCCGACCGTCATGGCGCAGGCCGTCGAAGCGCAATCGATTCCCCTTACGGCGGCCGTACGCGCCGTGACTTTCACGGCCTCGTTGAGAGTGTGGTAGTTCCACATGGCGGCCGCCATTTGCACGACGGTAATCATGACAAACATGAGTGGAATCGAAGTTAACGTGAATTCCAGCACGGAGCTGCCAGCTGTGGGTTTGCGGATTGCTTTCATATGACGACTCCCTTACCTGACGGGGAACTCCACGGTGCGCGTAATCGCCAGGCTGCCGTTGATCAGGCCAGGCAGGTTGATAACCAGCGACGGCTTGTAGGTGACTGAGACCTGCGCCGCCGGTAAACCATCTGCGCCGCTCGTCAGGTACGCGGTTGTCACGTTCACCGCGCCGGACGACGAGCAGGAACTGGTGCTGCCGACGCCGGGAGAATCCTTGAGATCCGCCAGGGCGTACGAGCAGGCCAAGGTCGGATTCGACGCGACGGAAGCCGAAGAGGATGCATACATGCCAACCACCCGGGCCGCGCTTTCAGCCGAAATCATGGCGTACGAATAGACCCCGAGATCAAAAGCGCCAACGGCGCAATAAACCAGCCAGGGCAGCAGCAGCGCTGTCTCGATAGCCGATTGACCCCGTTGATTCGCACGGCGGCGAGGCGACGCTTCCAAGGGGGGCCGGCCCTCTTCGCGCCCTGAGAGATTGCGTGGAGTCTTCATTCTGCAGCAATCATAGTCGGCCGGTTGGGCATGGGGCAAGTGGGCTTAGGTTAATCCGCGAAAGATCGCGAAAGATAAGGTTGCGGATGGTTAACAGGCTCCTCAACCTAGGTAGCACCATGCCGCCGGCTAGTTGTACGGCAGCAATTCGGATTCCTTCGACTGCTGGCCGGGTGGCACGAAGCCTGGGCCGAGCAGGTGCTTGATGCCCACCGCGCTGAGCATCGAAGTGGCCAGGGCCATAATCACCAGCGCCACGAAGATGCGCTGATCGATCAGCCCATAGTCCAGCGCGACTGTAGTCAGGACGATTCCCATGGCGCCCCGGGCATTCATCCCCAACGCCACCATCAAGGCGTCGTGCGGGTCCTTCCCGCCCAGCCTGGCGCCCAGGAAAACGCCGCCGATCTTGCCCGCGCACGCCACCACCAGCACGAAGGCCACCAGCGCCAGGTCGAAGTTGGCCACGAAATTGGCTTTCAACCCGATGGAAACGAAATAGAAGGTCGAAAGAATCCCGGCGGTGGCCCGATAGAAGCTTTCGTGCGCGAGCCGGCGCGCATCCGGGATGCGTCCCAGCGCCACACCGGCCAGAAATGCGCCGAGCGTGGCGTGCGTGCCTACCACCTGGGACAGGATCGCAGCGGTCGTCAACACCAGGAAAGTCAGTTTCAGTTGCAGGGTTTCCTTCGGCAGATTCAACCAGCCCACGGCCTGCTGTATCTTCTTGTTGGAGAGGTTCAGAATCAATCCAAAAACCAGCACCACGGCCACCAGGCTGCCCCACCAGTTCCGGCCGGAATGGCCTTCGCCGCCAAAGTTGCTCAGGATGACCGCAAACAGACCCCAACCCGCCAAGTCGTTCAGCATCGCCGAGGACATCACAATCGCGCCCAGATCCGTCTTCATCAAATTCAGATCCATCAGGATGCGTGCAATCACCGGCAGCGCGGAGATGGACAGGATGGTCCCCACAAACAGCGCCAGCAGGGGCACATTGCTCTGCGCCTTGTTACGCCAGAATTCCGGCCACAACAGCACCGAACCGACGCCCAGCGCGAGCGGCGCCAGGATGCCCAGGAAACTGGACCACAGGATGGGCGCTCCCAGGGATCGCAGCCGCTTGGGCTGCAACTCCAGCCCGGCCATGAATACAAAAAGCAGCAATCCAAGTTCGGTAACTGCTTCGCGGGCCTGGGTGGCGAAGCCCGAAGCGGGGAAGACCCGCGCGAAAAGACTCGGCGCGATCATGCCGAAAACGGTGGGTCCCAGCAGGACCCCGCATAACAGTTCGAGCACCAGGGGCGATAACGCGAGCCGCTCGAGCAGTTTGGCCATGCACAGCGGTATCGCCACAACCAGGCCGATCTGCACCAGGAGCAAGGTTAAGGTCGGGCCGTCCATCTGGAGGCTTGATTATACCAGCGTCGTTGGGGGCTTTTTCGTACGGTCCGTGCGGTTGATCAGGCTGATACGCAGAGCGCCGGATGCATGTACACAACCTGCATTCTGGAATTGCCAAAGTTGCCGTTCTTCAATCTGGACAGACACATATGCCGCGAAACATTTACCTGACTATACTTACTCTTATGACGTTCAGTGGTCGCTCTGGAAAAGAGCTGGAACTGCATAGAATCGGCTGTTTATCGAACGAATAACCTGTTTGGCCAAGGAAATGCAATGGCGAATCGCGAGGTTTGGTTAAATGCGCGAATTTACACTTCCACTGTCAGCCGGTACGCGAATCGGCTTCACAAAAGGCTCAGGTAAGCGTCAACATCGGAGCAACCTTCGACTGTCCAGATGTGTTCAAGCTATTATGAGACACATTTGTTTTTGCATGATCATTTTCTCGCTGTTCGCCGCCAACCGTGCGGCGGCGCAGTGTACCTCGGCGCCGGGCAGCTACTCCGCAACGTGCGCGGAGATGCAGGGTGACATCAGCACCTTCAATAACACGGTCAGCTCTCAGTGGAGCGGCGCGAAGGCATCGACGGCTTTCGGCACCGAACTTTTGGCGGCCAACGATAATATCGGCCTATCCGGCATTTTGGCGCCAGACGCACTGACTAAGGTCCAGACTGAGTTGGACGGTTTGTCCGGACTCGGTGTGCAATTCGTCACCGTCGCCGTGTCGTTTCCGATCCTTTACCAACCCTTCTATACATACAACAACGATCCGCAAGACTATGCTTCCGTTCTCAGCTTCTACCAGGGCGTGATGGCGGCGATCCGCGCGCATGGCATGAAAGTGCTGATCGAGTCGTTCGTCGTGTTCCCCGATTTGGTTACGGATCTGCCCCTGAGCGCTTATTACAGCTCACTTTCGACGGCCCAGTTCGACGCCGGGCGCGGGCAGAACGCGCTGAACGTCGCGCAGTTGCTGCAGCCCGATTGGATGAACCTGGGCTCCGAGCCGGATACCGAATCCGAGCTGCTTGGCCTGACCGCCGAATACACTCCGCAGCAGTGGGCCACAGAGATTTCCACTATTATGACCACATTGCGCGGCGGCGGAATCAACGGCAAACCGCTGGTTGGCGCCGGCTGCGGCGCCTGGCAACAGGACGGGTCCGCCTATGTCCAGGCCCTGCTGCCTACCGGCATAGACTATCTCGACCTGCACTCGTTTTCCGTCAATATGGGCTATCTGAACGATGCGCAGACGTACCTGAGTATGGCAATCGCGGCGGGCAAAGGCGCCGCCTTCTCGGAGGCATGGGATCACAAGCTGACTGATGCCCAACTGCAGGGGCTCAGTGAGTTCGGCATTATCAATTTGTTTGCCAAAGTCGAACCCTACAACGATTACAGCTTCTGGGACGCGCAGGATGCCGAGTTCCTTGGTGAGCTGATCAATTTGGCGTATTTGAACCACCTCTTATACGTGTCTCCGTTCGAAAGCGAACTCTTCCTTGCAAACCTGGACTATAGCCAGACTTCCACTTTGACTGGGGCTGAACTGACCGACCAAGAGCTGATGGCCGAGACCGCCGCATTGAGCGCCGGCACACATACGTCCCTTGGGCTGTGGTACGCCGCCGCCATTAAGCCGGTTAATGCAACTACGCTTTCAGCCGCGTGGAACAGCGGCGCCGGTGGGCTGGCGCCCGGCTCGATCGTGAGTATCTACGGCGCCAACATGGCCGCAACCTCGGAGGCGGCCGCCAAGCAGCCGCTGCCGATGACGTTGGCCGGGGCCAGCGCTACCGTTACCGATGCAACCGGCGTTAAAACCCAGTTGCCATTGTTCTACGCGGGTCAGTCACAGATCAATGCGCAGATCCCAGCCACCGCCAGTTTGGGTCCGGCGGTGATAACCATCGACACGCCCGCCGGCCCTCTCAGTAGTCCCGTGGTGCTGAACCAGGTGGCTCCCAGCGTGTTCTCGGCGGATGAAAGCGGCAAGGGGGTCGCGGCCGCCCAGCTCGTCACAAACGGAACGGATGGAAAGCAGACTATGGTCGATATCTTCAATTGCGGAGGCGGAAGCTGCACGGCCATTCCCCTGGAATTAAATTCCGGTCAAAGCGCGCTGGTGCTTTTCGGAACCGGTATTCAGAATCGCGCCGCTCTGTCCGATGTGACGGTGACCATCGGGACCCAGACTTTGCCCGTCACCTACGCCGGGCCCGCCCCGGGCTTTACCGGGCTCGACCAGGTGAACGTCATGCTGCCTTCGAGCCTGGCCGGCACCGGTACAGTCAACATTACTGTCTCGGTCGCCGGCAATGTATCCAATGTAGTCACGGCTACGTTCTAATGGCGGAACGCCAGGACCGCCGTGGGATAATGGGCGGCGTGAGAATGGACAAGTGGCTGTGGGCCGCTCGTTTCTTCAAAACGCGCGCCCTCTCCCAGCGGGCCTGCGAACTCGGCAGAATTGAATCCAACGGACAAGCCGCCAAGGCTGCGCGCGAGGTCCGCGCGGGCGATCGGCTGCAAGTGAAGAACGACAGCGGCGACTTTCAGGTGGAGGTGCTGGCGCTCAGCGAGATGCGCGGCCCGGCGGCGGCCGCGCGTCTGCTCTACCGTGAGACAGAGGCCAGCCGGGAATTGCGCGCGAAGGTGGCGGAAGAGCGCAAGGCTATGCCGCAGTTCGAAGGACCGCGCGGAGGCAAACCATCGAAACGCAATCGCCGCGAAATCGACCGCCTTCGGGGGAGGGTGTAACTACCCCCCGATCGCATACATGGGCCGCGGCGGCGCCACGAACCGCGAAGTATTGATCTCGTGGCCTTCCCATTTGGCGGCCACGTTGCGGCGAATCAGCGCCGCGATCTCTTCATCCGGCGCGCCGCCGCGCAGCATTCGCTTGACATCGTCTTCCTCGATCGCAAACAGGCAGTACCGCAGCTTGCCATCCGCCGTGAGCCGCAGGCGGTTGCAGTTCTGGCAGAACGGCCGGCTCACCGATGCGATGAAGCCCACCCGGCCGATTCCGTCGGCGAACCGGTATTCGAGAGCCGGCGCGCGCGGATCCGCGTCCAGGATGGGAATCAGCGGCGCGATCTCCCGTGAAAGCAGATCGACGACATCGCCGGCCAGCAGGACTTTACCGCGATCCCAGAGCTGTTGCGCGTCGAGCGGCATGAACTCGATAAAGCGCACTTCGAATCCGTTCTCGCGGCCGAAGCGCGCCAGCGGAACGAGGTCGGCCTCGACCAGATTCTTCACCGCAACGGCATTTAGTTTGATGGGGCCAAAGCCCAGCCGCTTCGCTACGGCGATGCCTTCGAGTACCTGGTCTAATTCGTCGCGGCGCGAGATCTGGTGGAAGCGCTGACGGTCGAGCGTATCCAGATGCACATTGAGCCGCCGCAGGCCTGCCTTGTAGAGCGGTTCGGCAAGCTCCGCCAGTTGGACGCCGTTAGTAGTCAGGGCCAGATCGCGGACGCCCGGAATCGCGGCCAGCCGCCGGATCAGCACCGGCAGATCCCGCCGCACCAGCGGTTCGCCGCCTGTCACGCGCAGCTTATCGATTCCGAGCCCGACCGCGATACGCGCAAACCGTTCGATCTCTTCGAAGCTCAGGATCTCGTCGCGCGGAACGAATTGGACGCCCTCTTCCGGCATGCAGTAAAAGCAGCGGACGTTGCAGCGGTCCGTAACGCTGATCCGCAGATTGGTATGGATGCGGCCGAATGAATCGATCAGTGGGGAGGTGTCCACGGGCACACTATCTCGGTGCCTTAATTCTATCAGACACGGCCAATTGACAGGCGCCGGAACAGCGCGCTCAACGCCGCGCCGCGATGGCTGACCGTGAGCTTCCGCTCCGGCGCGGCTTCGCCGAACGAGCAGCCGAAAGGCGGGTAGTAGAACAGCGGGTCGTACCCGAATCCATGGGGGCCGCGCGGCTCCTCCAGGATCGCGCCTTCCACCGTGCCGCGGAAAGTCTCGATCGTGCGCCCGCCGTCCGCCAGCGCAATCACGCACACGAATCGCGCCATGCGGTCGCGCGCGCCGCACATTCTCTCCAGCAGCAGTTGGTTGTTGGCGTCGTCGGTGGCATCGGGTCCGGCGAACCGCGCCGAGTAGACCCCGGGCGCGCCGCCTAGCGCGTCCACCTCCAGGCCGGAATCGTCGGCAAACAGCAGGCCCGATGTGAGTCGGCCGTAATACTCAGCCTTCAGGATGGCGTTGGCTTCGAAGGTGGTCCCGGTCTCCTCGCAAGGCGGCAAACCGGCGAGACCAGGCACGCTTTCCACCTGAATGCCATCCTGCGCGGCAGCCAGCCGGAATTCGCGCAGCTTCCCCGGATTGCCCGTGGCGCAGTAAACCATCACCCGATGCGGACCGCGCGTTTCTGGATTTCGATCAACTCGGCGATACCGCGGCGCGCCAGCGCCAGCATGCGCGTCATCTGTTCGTCGTCGAACGCATGGCGCTCGGCGGTGGCCTGCACTTCCACGAAGCGTCCCGTTCCGGTCATCACCACGTTCATGTCCACCGCCGCCTGGGAGTCTTCCTCGTAGCACAGGTCCATCATCGGCTCGCCCGCGAGGATGCCCACGCTGGTGGCGGCCACGTAGTCGGTCAGCGGCAGGCGCTTGACCATCCCGTACTTGACGCACTGCTGCAGAGCCAGCGCCAGGGCCACGAAGGCGCCGGTCACGGACGCGGTGCGCGTGCCGCCATCGGCCTGCACCACGTCGCAATCGAGGGTCACTGTCCGTTCGCCCAGCAGCGCCTGGTCCACCACGGCGCGCAGAGAGCGGCCGATCAGCCGCTGGATTTCGTGCGTGCGGCCGGAAGGCCGGCCCTTGTTCACTTCGCGCGGCGTGCGCTTCATTGTGGCGCGCGGCAGCATGGAGTACTCCGCGGTCACCCATCCCTTCCCGCTTCCGCGCAGGAATTGCGGCACGGACTCCTCTACCGAGGCCGCGCATAGCACGCGCGTGTTACCCACGGTAATGAGCGCGGATCCTTCCGCGGTCTGCAGGAATCCGGACGTGATTTCGACCGGACGCATCTGGTCCGGCGCGCGGCTGTCAATTCGCATATCTCATCACGAAATAGAGAAAAAGGAGCACCAGGACGAAACCCGAACCTAGCAGGATCACGCACGGAAGGCCACCCTGCGGCGCGGCGCGGCCCTTCGATTTGCCCTTTGCGGCTTTGAATTTCGCCATTCTAAGCGGTCGTCTTACGTGATGGTAGCATTCGGCGGATTCGTGCCGCTTGTGCCAGAATGTCTAGCAGATGCTCCGCCGCTATTGGATCGTTCTGGCGCTCGCTGGCAGCGCTTGCAGCCCGCCTCCCCGCAGCGCCGAGACTCTTCTGCCGTCGGGCGTGGCCGGCGGTTGGCAGCGGAAGTCGCTCCGCGCCATACCACCGAAGCCCACCATTCAGCGCGCGTTCGAGGCCACTTACGAGGGCGCCGGTAAACTGACGGTGGACGTGTACGAAGCGAAAGTCTCCGGCACGGCCTTCGAGATGACGCAGCATTGGAGAGCGGCGCCGGACACGGTAGTCTTCGACAAGGGCCGGTACTTCGCGGTCATGAAGTGGGAACAGGCGGACCGCACGTCACTTCAAGCCTTCGTGCGCGCGCTGCAAAAGGAACTGGAGGAGTGACCGGACAGTCTCGCCAGCACTGAATCGGGATCAATGTACGGGATGCCGCGCCGCGCAACTGCCATCCTGCCTCACAAAATGTCACCCCCACCAGGTCTCCCCCGGCGCCAAGTGCGCGCGCGCCACGTCCGGATTCAGCTCGATCCCATAGCCGGGCTTGTCCTGAATCGTCAGGTAGCCATTTTCCCAAATCGGCCCCTCGTGGATTACCAGGTCGGGCCACCAGTCCACGTAGTTCGCCAACTCGTGGATGCGGAAGTTGCGCATGGACGCTGCTGCATGCGCCGACGCGATGGTGCCAATCGGGCTCGCGGGATTGTGGGCCGCGGTCCAGATGTAATAGTTGTCGGCCAGGTCGGAGATGCGCTTGGATTCGAGCAGCCCGCCGGACTTCGGCACGTCTATGTGCACGCCGTCGCAGCCTTGCAGTTCGATGAGCTTCAGGAAGCCCTGCCGGGTGTATAGGTTCTCGCCGGTGCAGATCGGCACGGGCGATTGCCTGCGCACGAATGCCATGGCTTCGGGGTTCTCGGGTGGCACCGGGTCTTCCAGCCACATGGGCCTGACCTTCTCCAAGGCCTTGGCCAGGTCGATGGCGTCGCGCGTGTCGAAACGCCAGTGAACGTCGATGGCAAACTCGCCATCAGGCCCCAACTCCTCGCGCACCACTTCCATCAGCCGCACGATCTGGCGGATGTCGCCGGCTTTCAGTTGGCGGGTATAGGGGTCGTGACCGGGCTCCTGATATTGCGGGTCCAAGGCGCGCGGGATGCCGTCGCCCTGAAACTTGAACGCAGTCCAGCCCCATCGCTCGGCGCGCGCCTGATGCACCAGGTCGCGCCACGCGGCGGGGTCTTCGACGTGCTGCTTGGGAAGCTGCATGGTGCGATAGAAGCGTACGCGATCTCGGAAGCGTCCGCCCAGCAGGTTCACGGTGGGCGTTTCGAGGATGCGCCCGGCCAGATCCCAGAGCGCGATCTCGACACCGCTGGCGGCCTCCACGGTCACGCCGCCGATGGCGCCCGCACCGCCGTTGCGCATCAGGATTTTGGTGTAGAGCTTGTCCACGTTCAGGGGATCTTCGCCGATCAGCAGCGGCTTGAGGATTTTGACGATGACGTCCTTGACGCCCGGCCCCCAATAGGCTTCGCCGATGCCGTAGAGGCCGGAGTCGGTCTCGACCTTGACGAGGTTCCAGTCCCAGGTGCCGCGCACGATCATGCACTTGACGTCCGTGATCTTGACTTTGCGGCGCAAGGCGGCGGCGAGCGGCGAGGCGGCCAGCGCGGAGAGTTGCAGAAAACGGCGGCGATCGAGGGCGGGCATGGCCCGATTTATAGCACACGTTTTGGTACGCTGGACGTGGCTGGTCCCGCCCAGTACCGTTATCGCTCGTGGCGCGCTAACGGTTTCGCCGCCCGGCGCGTCCATGGGCTCTAAGTGGGAGTTAATACAAATCGATGAAGACGCTTCGTTTGCTGGCGTGTGCAATTTTCGCGGGGTGCGCCTGGGCGGCGACCGGAAGCAATATTGCTGTTGACGGCTCGGGTAACATCTGGTGGACCGGCCAGGCGCTGCCGGTGGCGCTTACCACCAATGCCTATCAGAAGACGCAGGTGTCCACGGTTTGCGCCACACAGCAATTGTCGCCGTTTGTGGCGCCTACATCCCTCTACTGCACCCATGCCTTCGTGATGAAACAGGATCCCAGCGGCAACGTTCTGTACGCGACATATTTGGGCGGAAGCAGCGAAGATGGCGGCATTGCCGTTACCACGGACCCACAGGGCAATGCGTATGTCACAGGGTACACGTATTCGGCGGACTTCCCGGTTACGGCGGGCGTGGCCGGGCAGAAGAATGCGGGCCCGCTCACGCCGAATGTGGTCCTGGATTCTATCGACCCATTCGGACCGGTGGTGGCCCTTCCCGGCGGCGACACATTTGTTACTAAGTTCGCGCCGGACGGAACGGTAGTTTACTCCACGCTGCTGGGGGGCTCGGGCTCGGATGTTCCTTCCCTGATCGCAGTGGATGCAGACGGCTCCGCCTACGTGGCCGGCACCACCGCGTCCAGCGATTTCCCCGTAACTCCAGACGCCATGAGTCACCAACCCGGGAGCGGGAACTTCTTTGCCCGGTTGGACCCGCAAGCCGCTTCTCTGGTCTATGCGACTTACTCCGATGCGTCCATCCAGTCGTTCGACATCGACGGCGAAGGGGACGCGTTCCTGGCCGGAATCTCCCAACCGGCCAGCGGCAGCGCGGGGCCGTATGTGACGGAAGTGGATACGTCGGACGGGCGCGTGGCATACACGACGTTTCTGCCGGACCTGAATTCGAAGTACGCGGGCGCCGGCGCGGCGATCGCGGTGAATGGCGCGGGTGAAGCTTTGGTGGGTGTGAGTCCGGCGCCGGATACAGGCCCATTCCTGATACCGACGCCTCCCATTTATCCGCTTGGACCATCCTTCCTGCTGACCCTGGCGGCCGGTGGCGGGACGATTGTGTCGGAAACCGACATTGCGGCCACGCAGTTCGACCAGGTGCTGCTGGATGGGGCGGGGAACGCTTATGCTTTAGGCCACGGCACGGGCGCGCTTCCGCCGGCGCCATTGCCGCCGCTGCTGGATGTTCCGTGCTCCTCCGCGGGCGGGGAGTTCGTACTCGAGACCAACGCCGCGGGTAGCGTGGCGGCCGCCACCTATATGCGGCAGGGAGGCGCCGGCGTGGCCATCATCGGGGCGCCCGGGCAGCTTTCGGTTTACTCGGCCGTAACACAGACGCAGACGAGTCTGGCAACAGTGGACCTCACCGCGGTTCCCGCGATGAACTTCGGCTGCCTGCAGAACCTGGCATCCGGCCAGATCGGACCGGGAGTCGCTCCGGGGGAGATTTTCGTGCTTTTCGGTTCGAACCTGGGGCCCGCGCAAGCTGTCGCCGGTGCGCCGGACCAATCCGGTCTATTCCCGACGACGCTTTCCGGAGTGCAGGTGTCGATCGGGGGGATAGCTGCCCCATTGCTGCTGGTCGAAGCCGGAGAGATTGAGGGGGTGGTGCCATTCGGCACCTATGAAGCGACTACCGAAGTGCAGTATCTGGGGCAGAACGCCCTGCCGCTCGATGCACCCACCGGGTACAATCCGGGGATCTTCACTTTCAGGGGACAAGCCGCCGTGTTGAATCAGGATGGAACGGTCAACACGCCTGCCAATCCCGCCGCATCGGGCACCGTCGTTTCGATTTATGCAACGGGCACCGGTACGCTGGCCACTCCGCTGGAAGACGGCGAGATTACGCCTCTGCCGCCGCCTTACTTCGCGCTCTTGAACCCACCCGAAGTCTTCATCGCAGGACAGCTTGCGGAAGTCGAGTGGGCGGGCGCCGCGCCGGGCCTTATCGCTGGTGGAACGCAGATCAACGTGCTGTTGCCGGCGAGTTTGCCGGCCGGCACGAACCTGGCGGCTGTCCCGGTGGTGGTGAATGTGTCAGGCTCCGTCTCACCGCCTGCGCCGATCAGCGTAATCCAGTAAGCCCCACATGACACCTTTGATACGCTGGTAGGGATAAGCGTTCAGGGGGTTGGGTGATTTCAGTTAACGCTGTTTCGAAGAGCTTCGACGGCAAGCGCCAGGTCACTGCCTTGGAACAGATCGACCTGCAAGTGGCGCGCGGCGAAATGCTTTCCATCGTGGGACCATCGGGGTCGGGCAAATCCACGCTGCTGAATCTGCTCGGCGGCCTCGACCGGCCCACCGCGGGCGAGATCCGCATCGATGGGCAGAACATCGCGCGCCTCTCAGACGACGACCTGACACGTTTGCGCCGCGACAAAATCGGGTTCATCTTTCAGTTCTTCAATCTGCTGCCCAGCCTCAGTTGCATGGAAAACGTGGCGCTGCCGCTGCATCTGAAGGGCATTGCCAAGCGGGAAGCCACCGCCCGCGCGCGCGAGCTGCTGGAACTGGTGCAGCTCGGCCATCGTCTCGACCACCTGCCCGACGAGCTTTCCGGCGGCGAGCGGCAGCGCGTAGCCATCGCGCGGGCGCTGGCGTTTCATCCGCCGATCCTGCTGGCCGATGAGCCCACCGGAAATCTGGACAGCCACACCGGCGCGGAAATCCTGAAGCTGATCCTGGACCTGCACGAGCGTCTGGGCGCCACGGTGTTGATCGTCACCCACGATGCGGGCGTGGCCGCGAGCTGCCCGCGCACGGTCACCCTGCGCGACGGGCGCGTAGCGGGAGACGTGCGCCGATGATCCTGCTGTGGCTGATCAGTTGGCCTTATGCGCGCAAGCACCTGGTGCGCTGGGTGCTGACTATCGGCGGCATCGTGCTGGGAGTGGCGTTGCTGGTGGGCATGTACACGGCCAACCAGAGCGTGCTCGAAGCCTTCAACCGCACCGTCGAGCACATCGCGGGCAAGACCCAGCTTCAAGTCTCGGCGGGCGACGGCGGCTTTGCGGAAGAGATTCTGGAGCGCGTCCAGAGCGATGCCGACGTCAGCGCGGCGGCGCCGGTGATCGAGCAGGTGGTGGATAGCGGCTTCAAGGGCCAGGGCAAGCTGCTGATCCTGGCGGTGGATATGACCGGCGACCGCAGCCTGCGCGATTACGACCTGGAAGGCGGCGACCAGGAAGTGATGGACGATCCGCTGGTGTTTCTGGCGCAGCCGGATTCGCTGATCCTGACGCGCGATTTTGCGGCGCGCAACGGCCTGGCGAGCGGCAGCAAGCTGGCCATGAAGACCATGGAGGGCGACAAGCAGTTCACGGTGCGCGGCATTCTGCGATCGGGCGGCATGACCTCGGCGTTCGGCGGCAACCTGGCGATCATGGATATCTACGCGGCGCAGAAGTTCTTCGGCATGGGGCGGCGCTTCGACCGCATCGATATCGGACTGCGGGACGGCGTTTCGCTCGAGGCGGGGCAAGCCTCGCTGCGCAAGGTGCTGGGGCCGGGCTTCGAAGTAGAGCCGCCATCCGGGCGCGGGCAGCAATTTGAATCGCTGATGGGCGTGTATTCGATGACCATGAACCTGGCGAGCGTGTTCGCGCTGTTCATCGGCACGTTCATCATCTATAACTCGTTCGCCATTGCGGTCACGCAGCGGCGGGCTGAGATTGGCATTCTGCGCGCGCTGGGCGCCACGCGCGGACAGATTCGGGCGCTGTTCCTGGGCGAAAGCGCGGTGGCGGGCATAGCCGGCTCGGCGCTGGGAATCGGCCTGGGCCTGTTGATGGCGCAAGGGCTCACGGCCACCACCAACGCGTTCATGGAAGGGGTGATGGGCGTTTCGGCGAATGCGGATCACATGCTGGTGCGTCCCTGGCTGCTGATAACCGCGGCCGCCGTGGGCGTGATCACCAGCATGGTCGCGGCTTTCCTGCCCGCCCGCGCCGCCGCGCGCGTAGACCCCGTGAAGGCTTTGCAGAAGGGGCAATACCAGGTGCTTTCAGCGGGCGAGAATCGCCGAAGACGCACGGCGGCGCTGGCAGCCATCGCCATCGCGGCGGGATGCATCCTTTTCGGGCGATCCACGGCGGTTTTCTATACCGGCTATTTCCTGGCGATGTTGGCCATGCTGCTGCTCACGCCGGCCTTATCGCTTTATCTTTCGAAGCTATTGCGCGGCCCGCTCAAGTGGGTGCGGCCGGTGGAAGGCGCGCTGGCGGCCGATAGCCTGATTCAATCGCCCCGGCGCACGTCCGCCACGGTGGCGGCGCTGATGCTGTCGCTGGCGTTGGTGATCGCCCTGGGCGGCATGGCGCGGGCCAGCTACGCGGAAATCGCCGAATGGATGGATAGCACCATGAATCCGGATTTCTTCGTGACCACGTCGCAGAACATTTCGCAGCGCACCTTCCACTTCCCCGAGAGCATGCTGGGCGGGCTGCGGCAGATTCCCGGAGTCGCGGAGGTGCAGCCCGTGCGGATCGTGCGCACCGATTTTCGCGGGAAGCCGGTGATGGTGGTGGGCATCGATTCGCTGAGCATCGCGCGCCGCACGCGCAACCGGCGAATCACGGCCGGCGATTTCGACGGCATGTATCGCGCGACGGCCGAGCAGAAAGGCCTCATCATCGCCGATAACCTGGCGCAGCTGGAGAAGCTGAAATTCGGCCAGACGCTGGAGATCGCGACGCCCACGGGCGCGCTGCGGCTGCCGATCGTTGGCATCCTGAAAGATTTCTCGAACCAATTGGGCACAATTTTCATCGATCGGGAACTCTACCGGAAGCGGTGGAAGGACGATTCGGTAGATGTTTTCCGTATTTATCTGGCGCCGGGCGCGAACGCGGGCGATGTCAAGGCGCGCATTCTGGACGGCTTCGCGCGCGAGCGGCGGTTGTTCGTGCTATCGAATAAGGATGTCCGCAGTTACGTGTTCAAAGTGACCGACCAATGGTTCGGCATGACTTACCTGCAACTGTTCGTGGCGGTGCTGGTGGCCATTTTGGGCATCGTGAATACGTTGACGGTTTCGATCACCGACCGGCGTCGCGAGCTGGGCGTGCTGCGCGCGGTGGGCGGATTGCGGAACCAGATCCGGCATACTATCTGGATGGAAGCGCTGGCGATCGGGATCGTCGGGTTGGTGCTGGGCATCGCCGCGGGCGCGCTGAACCTTTATTACATGCTGACGGTCTCGCGGGAGAATTTCGCCGGCATCGCGCTCGATTACACCTTTCCGTTCGGGATCGTGGCAGTGCTGGTGCCGGTAATTCTCGGCGCGGCTTTCGGGTCGGCGCTGTTTCCCGCGGAGAGCGCGGTACGTAGTTCGCTGGTGGAGGCTCTGGAGTATGAATAACACTTGTGGGGCAGGCTCTCAGCCTGCGCGGAGCTCTCAGCTCCGCATCCCCTCGGCCCTTGGGAGTGTCGAGGCGGGACTGAGAGTCCCGCGCAGGCTGAGAGCCTGCCCCACATTTGCATGCCTGGTGCTGTTGCCCAGCGTCCTACCAGCTCAAGACGCCCGCCAGATTGTCGAGGAATCGCAGCGCCGCGGCCGCGCCGATTCCCAGCGCTACGAAGGCTCGCTCGAAGTGATCGCCGCCAATAACAAGGTATCGAAGAAGCACTGGCAATCTGACCGCCTGGGATCGTATGGCGCGAGCAAGGCGATCATCCGCTTCACGGAACCCGCCGAGGTGAAGGGCGTGGCGCTGCTGGTGGTCAATCATCCGGAGCGATCGTCGGATCAGTGGATGTGGACGCCGGCCATCGGCCGCGACCGACGCATCGCGCAGCAGGACCGCTCCACGCGGTTCTTCGGCACCGACTTCAGCTTTGAAGATCTGGAGGAGCGCGACGTCAACCAATACGATTACAGCCTGCAGGGCGAGGAGCCGATCGACGGTGCGCCATGCTGGCGCATCGACTCGAAACCCAAGCAGGGCAAGAGCTCGCAATACACCTCGTCGCGCGTGTGGATTCGCAAGGACAACTACGTCCCAGTGCAGTATGAGAACTACGTGAAGGACAAGCTGGTGCGCCGCCTGGTGGAGACCGACCTCCAGAACATTCAGGGCATCTGGACCGCTCGGCAGCTCGAAATGACCGACCTGGGCCGCAAAAGCCGGACGATTCTGAAGCTCGAGAACGTGCGCTACAACGTGCCCATGAAGGACGACGATTTCACCGTGCAGGCGCTACGGCGGCAAATGTGAAGGGGCGGGTTCTGGGTGCCGGGTTCTGGGTGCTGGGCCTGACAGCCGGGGCCTTCGCGCAAAGCTTCACCCAGCGCGGGTTTCTGGAGGCGGATTTCATTGGCTATCCGCAAACCGCGCCGGACGATAGCGGGCAGGCGATCGGCGACGCGCTCTTCCGCTACGAAGCCTTCTATAAGGTGAATTCGGACTGGCAGGTTGCCGGCGGCATCGACGCGCGCGCGGATACGCACGAACAAGTGGACCGCGCTTGGGAGCTTTCCTGGGACGATCGCGAACGGCGGCGTCCGTCGTTCGAGGTGCGGCAGCTCAACGCCACTTATTCGAAGAAGAAGCTGACGGTCGTGCTAGGCAAGCAGTTCATCCGCTGGGGCAAGGCCGATATCCTGAATCCCACGGACCGATTCGCGCCACAAGACTACCTGTCCGTTGTGGACAGCGACTTTCTGGCCATCACGGCGGTGCGCGCGACCTATGGCGGGCAGTCGAACAGCATCGACGTGGTTTGGGCGCCGCTGTTTACGCCCAGCCGCGTGCCGCTGCTTGACCAACGCTGGAGCAACCTGCCCGCGGGCATTGGGATCACCGAGCTGCCGGCATCGTTTCCGGGCGGCTCGCAGTTCGGCGCGCGATGGAACCACATTGGCACGGTGGCGGAGTATTCGCTCTCGTTCTACGACGGGCACGATAACCTGCCCTTGTTCAACTTCCAGGAACCGCAGCCGTCGACCGTGGATGTGGAGCTATACTACCCAGAGATGCGGATGTACGGCGCCGATGCGGCCGTCCCTTTGAAGGGAGTGACGGTGAAAGCCGAGGCGGCTTACTTCACCTCCACCACCAAAACGGAAGACGAATACGCGCTGTACGTGGTGCAACTGGAACGGCAGGCAGGCGAATGGTTCTTCATCGGCGGATACGCGGGGCAGGTGGTGACCGAGCACCGCTCGCTGTTCGATTTCGCGCCGGACCGCGGACTGACCAGCGCGTTTCTGGGCCGCGCGGGTTACACCATCGACACCAACCGCAGCGTGGCGCTGGAGACCGCGCTGCGGCAGAACGGGCAAGGCATGTGGGCTAAGCTCGAATACTCGCAGGCGCTCGGAGCGCACTGGCGGGCGACGGCCGCCTTCACCTTGATCCGCGGCGACCAGTCGGACTTTCTGGGCCAGTACAGGCGCAATTCGAACGCCAGGCTGGCGTTGCGGTACAGCTTTTGAAGGGGGATTCGCCTATGCGCAAACTGATCATGTGGAACCTGATTACGCTCGACTGCTTCTTCGACGGCGCCGAGGATTGGTCGCTGGATTGGCACCAATATGTCTGGGACGATGAGTTGAAGCGCTTCTCGATCGAGCAGCTACGCACCGCGGACACACTCCTGTTTGGCCGCACCACCTACGAGGGCATGGCGGCCTACTGGCAATCCGCGCAGGGCGAGGACGCCGAACTCATGAACGGCTTGCCGAAGGTGGTCTGCTCGCGTACACTGGACCGGGCTGATTGGAGGAACACGAAGCTCGCCAAGGGCGACGCCGCCTCCGAAGTGCGGGAACTCAAGCGCCAGGGCGAAGGAAACATCTTTGTGTTTGGCAGCGGTGGCCTGTCCGCCACGCTGATGGAACAGGGCCTGTTCGACGAGTATCGCCTAGCGGTCGTCCCGGTCGTGCTGGGCAGCGGCAAGCCGCTGTTCGGGCGCGGCCTGAACCGGTTGCGGCTCAACCTTCTGGAGGCGCGCTCGTTCACCTCCGGATGCGTCCTGCTTCGGTATGCGCCGCGTCCCGCCGTGGCACAGTAATTGCACCAGTAGCGGAACCGCTGCGAAATAGGCACTGAAATCCGGCGTCGCTAGCGGCATCTTACGCACTGGTGGGGCATTTGACGCTAGAGGAGACTCTCCGCAACCACGCTTTCATGCACGGCCTGGCAGAGCGGCACATCGCCAAACTGGCCGCGCTGGCGGCGGAAGTCACCTTCGCGGAGGACGAAGTGATTCTGGCGAATCGCCAGCAGTCCGGATACTTCTACCTGGTCACCGCGGGCAGCGTCAATGTAGAGTTGCACACAACCATCCTCACCGTAACCGTACTGGCCCTGGGCCCCGGCCAGGCATTTGGCTGGTCAGCCCTGCTGGACCATTCAGAGACCGTTTTCCAGGTGCGCGCGCGGGAACGGACGGCCGTGCTGCGCATAGCCGGCCCGGATCTGACCCGGGCATGCCGCGACGACGGCGAATTGGGTGTCGAGATGCTTCTTCGCGCGCTGCAAGTTGCCGCGGGGCGCATCAAAGCGACGGAGGCCAAGTTCGCTGAAATGTGTGGCGTCCGAATCCAACTGTTTTCCAAAAACGAGCACTCACCTATATGAACGAACAATACGATGTTGCAATTCTCGGCGCGGGTTTCGAAGGGGGCATGCTGGGAACCATCCTGGCCTGCAATGGAGCCAAAGTCGTTATCCTCGACGCCGGTACGCATCCGCGTTTCGCGCTGGGCGAATCCACCGTGCGGCACACCTTCCGCATGATCAAGATCATGGCGGAGCGGTTCGGAGTCCCGGAATTCAAGACCGAGTTCAATTCCGGCGAAACGATTCATAAGTTTGTGTCGTCGGGGCACGGGATCAAGAAAAATTTCGGTTTCCTGCTGCACCACGAAGGGCAGCACCAGCGGCCGGAAGAGTCCACCCAGTTGGTCATCCCGCCTTACCGGGAAGGCTATGAAGCACACTTGTTCCGCCAGGATACCGACGCCTATCTGACTCACACGGCCATTCACCACGGCGCCACCGTGAAGCATTTCACCCGCGTGAAGAACGTCGAAACCGATATCCGGGGTGTCACTATGGAGACGGACAAAGGCGAGATGATTCGCGCCCGATTCATCGCCGACGCATCGGGCGGCGGGCACGTGCTGTCGCGAATGTGGGACCTGCGCGACGATCCCATCCGCTGCAAGACCAACACGCGCTGCCTGTTCACGCACATGATCGACGTGAAGCCTTACGACGACCTGAACCTGCCGAACGGTGTGCCGCAAGCGCCGCGCCGCTGGTATCAGGGCACTTGCCACCACCTGTTCGATGGCGGCTGGTTGTGGGTGATCCCATTCGACAATCGTCCAGGGTCCACCAACAAACTCGTCAGCGTGGGGCTGAGCTTCGACATTCGCAAATTCCCCAAGCCCACCGATATCACGCCGGACCAGGAATGGAGCCAGTTCCTGTCGCGGTTCCCCAGCATCTATGAGCAGTTCAAGGACGCCAAACCGGTGCGCCCCTGGATCTCGTCTGACAGGCTGCAAATTTCCGTCAAGCAGAGCGTCGGCGCGCGCTGGGCGATCATGGCCGGCGGCACGGGGAGCGGCTTCCTGGATGCGATTTTTTCGCGCGGGCTGGCATCGTCCATGGAAGTGACCAACGCGCTGGCCTCGCGCCTGCTGAAGGCCTTGAAGGACGACGACTTCACCGCGGACCGCTTCGAGTACGTGGCGCGCGTGCACGAGATCGACCGAACCAATAACGACCGCACGGCTAGTGCAGCCTACACCTCCTGGCGCGATTTCGACCTTTGGAACGCCTGGTTCCGGGTCTGGGCGCTGGGCGTCGGCCTGGGCGATCTGAAACTCGCCAGCATTTACCGGCGCTACAAGAAGACGCATGACGATTCCATCCTGCCCGACGCCGAGGAGCCCATGGGCCTGTTTTACAGCCAGCACCAGGGATACTGCGAACTGTACAACGCCGCGGAGGCCAAGATGTGCCAGGTGGAGGCGGGCAGCGTGGACCCCAAGACGGCGTCCAGGTATATCTTCGATCTGATCCGCAAAGCCGATTTCGCGCCGCCCGCCAATCACCTGGGCGACCCGGAACACCACTTCATCAACATCGGCACACCTTGGGCCACCATCAGCACGCTGGCCTGGCTGGCGACTTCCGCGCCGCCGGAGATCAAGAGACTCTCAGTAGGCTTGCTGGGCGACATGGGAAAGAAGCCGCATCCGGTGCACAGTTAATCCACCGGCTTGTGAAAGCTCTCGGGCGGCCCCAGGTAACTCGGCTTGAGGCCGCCTAAGTCGACCACGATCTTCTCCAGCACGATTCCGGGGTCTACCATCCAATACTTCAGGACATGGTAGCCGGAGCCGGTGAGCCTGTGCGTGGATATGATCGTGCGGACGCTGTCTTTCACCGATTCCTCCCAATCTTGCAGCGAATTGCGCGCGAGGGCATCGACGATCAGGGGAGGCTGATCGTCGAAAGCGACGGCGAATCTGAGGCCGCGGCCGGGAACGAAGTTGAGCGACGGCGCCACTATGGTGTCGACCTGCACGGCGCCCGGGTCGAACAGATACATGCGGTATTCGAGCGACGGAGAATCACGCGGCGGAGTGACACTGGCCGCGGTACAGGGTAGTATCGTCATCCCGGACAAGGTCCGCCCGTAGTCCGCGATCTCTTTCCATTGAACCGCGCCGGCGCCAGTCTTTTTCGCATAGTGCGCGGCTTCGATCGAGACCAATCCATCCGCCTCGACAAAACCGCGCAAGGCGTCGCGCGTGATTTCCCGCGGGCGGAACGCCGATACCATGACTGATACCGGTTCGACGCCCTTCCCGGTGATTTTCACCGATCCCTCGGTATTGCCTGTGGGCGCTTTGCTCCAGTCTATGCTGACTTCCAGGCGTTCGTCTTTTTGAACGTCTCCGTGGGCTCTGTTCAGCACGATCCAGGGGGCGCTGGCAGTGGCCGAGAAGTCGAAAGGCGCGCGGCCCTTGTTGAATACTTCGATAGACCGGCGGGGCCGATTGAAAACGTCGAATTGCAACTTTAGCGGCGTGACACCCATCCGAGCCGCTTCTTGTGGCTGGATCTGGGTCACTTCCGGTATGGCGTTAACGCGCGGTTCCTGCCAGCCGGTATAACCTATGTGGGTCTGATCCATCATATGATCCCACTTGCCGCTGGCCAAAGTGTGATTGTACGTGGCGGACAGATCCGCGTCGGCTTGAAACAGCTCTCGTACGCGCGCGGCGTAATCGTTGGCGCTGGCTCGTCCCTGCGCGGCGTATAGCCGGTTCTTGGCGGCCGCTACATATAGCTCGTTCACCTGCGCGCAAGCTTTGGTAGGAAACAGAACCAGCTCGAAGAAGGCATCTCTGGCGGTTTCCGGCAATAGCCGGTAAACCTGCTCCGCACGCGCCGTGAGAGTTTGCCACTCGGCCAGCACGGCGTCCGCTTCCCCATAGTTCTCCAGGCTGAAAGTGCCAGGTTCCAGCAGCTCGGGCTTGCGCCGGCCGTTGTATTTCGTGTATTTGGCGACGATATCTGTGATTTCGGCGGCGTAGGTGTTGCCGAACTCGCGCTCCGCCCACAGCCTGCCGAATTCGCCGATCTTATCGTGCGGCCAACGTTGCGGATTCCACGCCAGGCTCAGGAAATACTCGATCGGAAACTCCATGGGCTTCAGATCGCCCACATTGACGATCCAGATGCGCTTGGCATCGTACTCATACGCCAGATTCATTTGTTCCCAAACCTTGGCGATGGGGTTGGTATTCAGCCACTTATAATTCCGCGGTCCGCCCACATAGTCGAAGTGGTAATAGATGCCCGCGCCGCCGGTTCTCTTCCGCTCTTCGGCAGTGGGAAGGCGCCGGATGTTACCCCAGTTATCGTCGCACCAGAGGAGCGTCACGTCGTCGGGGACGCGCATTCCGGCATCGTAGTATTCCTGCACTTCCTTATAGAGCGCCCAATCCTGCGGCACGCGAGACAGATCCGGTCCAATGCGCTTGGCGATGATAGCCCGCTGGTCGGCGACGATCTGTTCGAGCAGCGCTTTGTTCGCCTCCATGCCGCCCGTGGCGGCCATGGGCATGTCGCCATCGCCGCGCATTCCCAGCGTGATGATGCTCTCATAGGCCTTGTTGCGCTCGATGCCCTCGTCCCAGAAGGTGCGCAGGACACCTGGGTTCGTGGCGTAGTTCCACGGACCCTTACCATGCCGCTTCCACTCCTGCTGGGCGCGCAGCATCGGCTCGTGATGGGACGTCCCCATGACGATGCCGTACTCGTCGGCGAGCGAGGGATTGAGCGGATCGTCTTCGTTGAAGGCGCTGCCCCACATGGCGGGCCAGAGGTAGTTCCCCTTCAGGCGAAGGATCAGCTCGAAGACCTTCACATAGAAGGTATGGTTATAGCCGCCGAACTTCTCGCGGGTCCAGCCGGAGAGAGAAGGTGCTTCGTCGTTGAGAAAGATGCCGCGATACTTGACGGCGGGTTCGCCTTCGGAGAAGCGGCCGGGTTTCACGAAGAGGGCGTCCCGATGGGCGACGGGAACGTCGGCCCACCAATACCACGGGGAAACGCCAATTTGTTCGGAGAGATCGTAGATGCCGTAAATGGTCCCGCGTTTGTCGCTGCCCGCGATCACCAAAGCGTTCTTCGAGACTGCCTGGATCAGGAACGATTCCCACTTGCCCGCGATGGCCGTCGTATCGGTGAGCCGCTTGACCAGCGGGCTTCTTTCGAGCGATCCGATGACGATGGCGTGCGCACCCAATTTGGCGGCGTCGTTTACGATGGCCGGTGTACAGTTCGTGACACGGGCGATATCCGCCTGTAGATCGCCCGCGGCGCGGATCACTCCGGGGAAATCGGCGGGATCGACATATATTGCCGCGCATGTTTTGGCTTGCGCGATGGGAAAGCTGCCCGGCCGCGCCGCGTTTTCCACGTAGCGGGGCTGGCCGAGCGGCAGCGCGGCGGTCGGCACGAGAAGCAGGCAGGCCAAATGAGAGGCTCGCATGTCAGCCCCTATTTCTGCGCGTCCAGGAATTCGTAGCGCGCGCGATGGTCGTCGGGCGCGGCGTGCGAGTTGGCGTCCAGACGCATCACCGGGTAGCCTCCCTGGCTGTTGTATGCGGGCCAGACCGGCAGGCCCGTTCCGTTGGGATCGCCAGTGCGGGCGAAGTTCGCCCAGTAGGAAGACATCAGATCCGACAGAGCTTTGTCTTCCGGCCGCCAAGGGAGGTTCTTCGAAGCTAGCGCGCCGAACACAAATTCGATTTCAGCCGAATGGTATGCGCCACCCGCCTCCGCACTGGCGGGCGCGGGCGGCGCATCGTCGAACTCGTAGCGATAAAGCGTCGAGGCGCCTGTCGAGCCCTGCATCTCGAGCCACTTCCAAGTGGAGAAGGCGATGAACCGGTCGCCCGCCAGATCCTGTGCGGACCGTTTGGCCTGTTCGTCACTTTCGGCCGGGTAGAGTTTCAGGAACTCGCCGGCTTTGTCGCCGAATTGCTTTTGCGCATACGCCACGAAGTTCGCCGCGGTGGGGGCGTCTTCTTTGAAGATGGATCGATAGCCGCCCTCGTCCCGGTTCCATCCGGCCAGCAACGGCACGTGGCTCTGTTTGCCGGCGGCGTAGATCTCGCGCACGGTCTGCGGCAGGAAATAGCCATCGACGTTGGGCGCGAACCGCTCGTCGCTGCGCTTAACGGCCGCATCGAGCAGTTCGGCAGCTGGTTTGGCGCGCAAGTCCGCAAGCGAGTGCGCGCCGATGGACTCCGCGAATTTGGCATCCGCTTCTTCGCTCGCGGGAAGCGGCTTCAGAGCGAGAACGGCGCCGAAGAATGCGCCGCTTTCGCCGATGGCGCGTTGGAACAGGCCCTGGGCGAGCGGCGACGCCATAAGGGCGCTGACGGAGAACGATCCGGCGGATTCGCCGAAGATGGTCACCTGGGTGGGGTCGCCGCCGAAGCCAGCGATGTTCTTGCGGACCCAATGGAGGGCGGCCACCTGGTCGAGGAGCCCGTAGTTGCCGGAGGAGTCGTGGCCGGACTCCTGGGCCAGTTCGGCATGCGAGAAGAAGCCAAATATATTCAGGCGGTAGTTCATGGTGACGACCACCACGCCCTTGCGCGCCAGGTTCTCGCCATCCTGCCGCGGCTCGGAAGTCGCGCCCGCCGCGAAGCCGCCGCCGTAGACCCACACCATCACAGGAAGATGGGCCTTCGGGGACGCAGCGGGTGTCCACACGTTGAGGTAGAGGCAATCTTCACGGGGACCCTTGTCGCGGAAAATCATGTCGTCGTAGATATTTCCTTGCATGCAGCGCGGGCCAAACTCCAAGGCTTCGCGGACGCCTTTCCAGTGCGGCGCGGGCTGGGGAGCTTTCCAGCGGAGCGCGCCAATTGGCGGCGCGGCGAATGGAATGCCTTTGAAGGCGGCCAGGCCATTGGCGACAGTCCCTTTTACGGCGCCCGTTTCCACTTTCACGACGTCGCGCATGGCAGCCGGAGAAACGGCTGCAGCCAGACAGAACAGGATGAGCTTGGGGTGCATGCTGATTAATGTAGCGCGACAAGCAGCGGGTTGAAGCCTCGCGCGGGATAAATCGCGCCATCTGATATCATGGGGCCAAATGGATCGCCGGGATTTTCTGAAAACTACGGCTACGGCTGCGGTGCTGGCCGGGCCTGCCGTCATTGGCGCACGCGGCGCCAACGACAAGATCAACATCGGCTGGATCGGCGTCGGCACGCGCGGCAACGCGGGCATCGACTGGCTGAAGAAGGCGGCGCCGGACACCGTGACCATCACCGCCATCTGCGATACGTTCCAGGGCTACCTCGCGCGCGGCAAGGACCGCGTGCAGACCATCTGGGGCAATACGCCGGCCACCTACAACAACTACCACGACCTGCTGGCCAACAGTTCCATCGATGCGGTCTTCATCATGACGCCGGAGCACCTGCATCACGATATGGCTATTGCCGCGCTGCGCGCGGGCAAGCATGTCTACCTGGAAAAGCCTCTGGCGCACACCATCGAAGAGGGCTTCGACATCGTGCGGGAGTGGAAGAAGTCCGGCAAGATCGTGCAGGTGGGCACGCAGAACCGCAGCTCGACGCTTTACAAGAAGGCCAAGGAACTGGTGAAGCAGGGCATGATCGGCGACGTGCATTTCGTGCGCGCGTTCTGGTACCGCAATTCGACGGACGACAATCCCGCTTGGCGCTATGTGATTCCGCCGGACGCCAACGAGCAGAACACGGATTGGGCCAAGTTCCTGGGACCCGCGCCGAAGCGGGACTGGGATCCGCACCGCTATTATCAATGGCGGCTGTACTGGGATTACTCAGGCGGCATCTCGACGGACCTGCTGGTCCACCAGACCGATATCGTCAACTTCATGCTGGATCGCACCGTGCCGCTGTCATGCATGGCATCCGGGGGCATCTACCGCTGGACGAACGGCGACGACCGGGACACGCCGGACACATTTAGCGCCATCTACGAATATCCCGACAAACTGCAAATCAACTATTCCAGCTATTTCGGCAACGATCAATACGGCTACGGCGAGCAGTTGTGCGGCAATGAGGGCACCCTCGAAGTACTGAACCGCATGGACCTGTACTTTACGCCGCAATTGCTGGGCGGCAAAGCGCCGGACCGCGTGAAGGCGCGCCAACTGGTGCACTTGAACGGTCCCAAAGACTTCGGGGAGCGGGATGGGGCCATCAATCACTTCCGGAACTGGGTGGAAGCGATTCGCGGCAACGAGCAGGTGATCGCTTCGCCGGAAGTGGGCCAACAGGCGGCCATTTCGGGCCACATGGCGACGCTTTCGTTCAAGCACAACCGGAAGATTCTCTGGGACGACCCAGGCCAGAAGTATCAGTTCGTCTGATGGTGAGGCTGTTTGCCGGTTTCCTGATTGCTCCTTTACTGGCGGGCGCCGGCGGTACGGAAGTTTTCGCGAAGCACTGCGCCGGTTGTCACGGCAGCGATGCGCGCGGAAGCGGCAAAGGACCGGGGTTGGCCGCTAGTCCGCGATTGGCGGGCCAATCAGCAGCCGCGCTGCGGACGCTGATCCAGCGCGGCTTTCCGGATGCGGGCATGCCGCCCTTCGATCTGCCCGCGCCGGAACTGGATGCAGTGGCCGGGTATATTCACGACCTGAACGCCGAAGTCCAACCGGCTGGCGCTGCTGAAAGCCGGCGAGTGACCTGGGGCGATCCGCAACCCGGCGACTGGCTGACCTACAACGGCGACCTTAGCGCAAACCGCTATAGCGAGCTGAAACAGATCGACACCACCAACGTCGGCCGCTTGCAGTTGAAGTGGCTCTTTCCCATTCCGCATTTCGGACTGGAGGTCACGCCGCTCGAAGCCGATGGGGTGATGTATGTCACGGGCCCGAACCAGGTGTATGCCGTCGACGCGCTGACGGGCGCGGAGATCTGGAAATACGCGCGCCCGCAGACGCGCGGCTTGGTGGGCGACGCGTCCCTGGGGACCAACCGCGGCGTGGGAATCCGGGACGACCACGTCTTCTTCGTGACGGACAACGCCCATTTGATCGCGCTCGACCGGGCCACGGGGAGCCTGGTCTGGGAAACGGCGATGGCCCCGATGTCCGACGATAAGCAGCATTACGGAGGCACGCTGGCGCCGCTGGTGGTGAAGGACACGGTGATCGTCGGGGTTTCCGGCGCGGACGAGGGCATTCGCGGATTCGTGGGCTGCTACAAGGCAGCTACGGGAGAACTGCTCTGGCGCCATTGGACCGTCCCGTTACGCGGCGAACCCGGGTCGGAGACCTGGAAAGGCAGTGAACCGGTGATGGGAGGCGGGTCGACATGGCTCACCGGCTCATACGATCCCGAGACAGACACGCTCTACTGGCCCACGGGGAATCCGTTCCCCGATTCGGACGACAAGCATCGCGGCGGGGACAATCTCTACACGGATTCGATCCTGGCGATGAATGCGGCGGATGGCACTTTGAAGTGGCACTATCAGTTTACGCCACACGATGTGAGCGACCGGGATGCCACTGAGCCTCCCGTGTTAGTAAATGCCCGGTACCTGGGAGAGCCGCGCCGGTTACTGCTGCATGCGGACCGGAACGGTTTCCTGTATGTGTTGGACCGGGTGACGGGCGAGTTACTGCTGGCCAAGCCATTCCTGCGGCGCGTGGATTGGGCGGCAGGGATCGGGGGAGATGGGCGTCCGCAAGTGAAAGACCCGGCGGGGTGCCCGGACGACGCGGCGAATTGGAGTTCTACGGCGTACAGTCCGACGACGCGGCTCTATTACTTCCTGGCGCTCGAGGAGTGCGTGGGACGGGGGATGGGATACCCGGATCAGACCGGCCAGCGATATCTGCGGGCGGCCGATATCGAGACAGGACGAATTGTTTGGGAGGTTGCGCAGCCTGGCGCGGCGAAGGCGAAGTCATGGTCGGGTGTGCTGGCGACGGCGGGTGGGCTGGTGTTCTATGGCAAGCCGAACGGCGGGTTTGACGCGGTCGAGGGGCGCTCCGGCGAAACGCTGTGGCATTTTCCAACAAATGTGCGGATGAAGGCTTCGCCCATGACGTTCAGCTTGCGCGGCAAGCAGTATGTGGCGATCGCGGCGGGTCCGAATATTCTGTGCTTCGGATTGTAGCTGAGGAAGTCAGAGGGCTGCAAAAAGGCGCGGGAACCGGAGGGTCCCCGCGCCCAAGACGGCATCACACGAGAGGCTAGTGGCTGTTCTTAGTGAGGCCCGGCGGCACGGGCGCAGGAGAGCCGCCCGCCGGCATTCTCGGGCTGGCGCTCCCCACCATCGCGTTGCTGCGCAGGTTGGCGACGGCAAAGCCTTCGGCGGCCGGAGCGGATTCAATGAGAACACCCAGGATCGAGACATCGCACTGGGCCGCAAAAAGCGTAGCGCCGGAAGAGCCGTCCACGTCCAGCGATATCGTCAACAATGGAGCGCCAGGGCCGGCGGCGCCAAAAAAGTTCGCCGTGACCAGGTTGGTGGCAAAAGCGTTTGGCTCGAGTTCGAAGCCAAAGACCATAGCTGCTTTCGCGAGATTGATTTTGAGCTCGCTAGGATTGCTCGACTCATAGGTAGCCACAGCCCACGGAGTTGCGGAGTCCGAATACGGCGGCGCCGACCAGGTTTCCCACCCGGCACCCGGGACGCCGACTTCTGTTTCCGCTGGGAACAACTCGGCCTCCTGGCCTGCATCGTCCATGCAATGCGAGGTCGAGGAAAATGCGCTCGCGCCCGTGTCGCAATAGCCCGTTCCCGCCAGGTAGTCGGCCGGTATGCCTTGGGTTGATGGCCATCCTGGTGTGGGGTAGCCGGAAGCGCCGATGTCAATAATAGGCGAGCAAACCGCCGGGCCATCCGCAAAACAGGTCACAGTTGCCATGGCTCCGACGAACACCATAGCGCAAACGTTCAAGTATCGCTTCATACGCTTTCACCTCTTGGATTTTTGTACCCAGGATTTCCCTCTGAGTTTCCTGGACTCTCACGATTATACAGCCGACTGCGCATTTTGGAACTTCTATTTTTGATTTTGTTTTTGGGGATGTATCTGGACGCGCAGTCAGATGGCTATGGCGGGATCCCTGTCGGAGGGCGCCTTGGGAGGGGTGGAGAGCCTGGACAACTTGTTACATTTTCCAACAGCCAAACTTTGGTTCTAGACGTTCTGTGTCGCCGACAGCCAGGCTTCGTTAAGCACTTAGGGGAGGATTCCCGACGCGATGGTATTTTCCAGTACATTCCGGCGCGGCTGGACTAAGAAAGATGGCACTCTGAGAAGGCACTGGGACTAAGAATCGCAGTGACTAATGCAGGGTGAATTTCTTCATCTTGTACCGGAGCGTATCGCGGGTAATGCGCAGGAGGCGGGCGGCCTGGGTCTGATTGCCGCCGGTTTTTTCCAGCGCGCGGGCCAGGAGCATGCGCTCGTTGTCTTCGAGCGAGAGGCCCTCGGTGGGAATGTCCGTGCGCGGGGCGGCGGCGGGCGATGAGCCATCCGGCCGGGTAATGGCGATTGGCAGGCTGGTGGGCGTGATGTAGGTGGACTCCTCCAGGATCATGGCACGCTCGATGGCATTGCGCAGCTCGCGCACGTTGCCGGGCCAATCGTGCGAAAGCAGCAACTGGGCGGCGGCGGCCGAGACACCCTCGATGCCGCGGCGGAACTTGCGGTTGTAGTGTTCGATGAAGAAGCGCGCCAGCGGAAGGATGTCTTCGGCGCGGTCCCGCATGGGCGGAAGCACGATCTGGATGACGTTGAGGCGGAAGTAGAGATCCTGGCGGAAAGCGCCTTCCTTGACGGCCTCGCGCAGGTTCTTGTTGGTGGCGGCCACCACGCGCAGGTCAAGCTGGATATCCTTGAGACCTCCGAGGCGGCGGAAGCTTTGATCTTCGAGCACGCGCAGGAGCTTGGCCTGGAGCATAAGCGGGATCTCGCCGACTTCGTCGAGGAACAGCGTGCCTTTGTCGGCCAGTTCGAAGATGCCGCGCTTCTGCTGGCGGGCATCGGTGAATGCGCCTTTTTCGTAGCCGAACAACTCGCTTTCGAGCAGGGTTTCGGGGATGGCGGCGCAGTTGACGGCGATGAACGGCTCAGCCTGGCGGATGCTCTGGTAATGCAGGGTCTTGGCGATGAGGTCCTTGCCGGTGCCGTTTTCGCCTTCGAGCAGGATGGTGGTGGCTTCGCTGGCGGCGACGCGGCGCACGAAATTGAGGACTTCGCGCATGAGGGGCGATTCGGCGATGACTTCGCGTTTCTGGGGGGCGGCTTCTTCGGTGACGTCCTTGATGGTGGCGACCACGCCTTCCAAGCGGCCGTCGCCATCGAACATCTGGGTGGTGCGCATGACCACCAGGCGCTCCATACCGTTATCGGTGTGCAGGCGGATGGTGGAATGCGGGGCGGAGGGCGACTGATTCAGCCCGACGAGCACGCCACAGCCGGGTTCGCAGACGCCACAGCGGAAGACGTCCTGGCAGTGCCGGCCGATCATTTCTTCGGAGGCCATACCGAAGAGTTTTTCGGCGGCGCGGTTCACTCCGGTTATGGTGAAATCCGGGGAATAAAGGACCAGCGCATCCGATAATTGGTCGAAGACAGCTTCCAGGATGCGGGTTTGCTGCCACTCGGGCGTCAGTTTGGACATCGTTCGGGTTACACCTCATTATAGCGACCCGGCCACCGCCTGTGCGTTAATTGGCCCAAGAAGCATAGAGATAGAGGGGGCAATTCACCCGCAGAGGCAGATGGGACAACGCGGAAACCCCAGCTTGCAAAGCAAATCGGCGGTCCGGTAGGTGGCGCTCCAATTGCAGAATGGCGGATCGGAGGTCTCATGTTGAAGATTAAATACGCGGTGCCCGCCACGATCCTGCTAGGGGGAATGATAGTGAGCTCGACTTTGTCTTATGCCAAGCCGGAGTACGTCAAGGCCACCAAGAAAGCGTGCGCCTATTGCCACGTGGATTCCAAGGCGAAGCCCAAGGATCTGACCGAAGCCGGCAAGTACTACCAGGAGCACAAAACCCTGGAAGGCTACACAGAAAAGAAGTAGGAAGGCTCCAGGCGGAGCGAGCATCATGCAAACGATTCAGCTCGCGATTCAGGACTCGGCGACTGAGACGGCCTTGCGCAAGGCGCTGGTGCGCAGTGGCCCGTGGCACGTGGAAAGTGTCGAGGCGCCGAGGCCGGGCGAAAGGTGCGTGTTGGTGATAGACGAGGAGGGCCTCGGCCGGATATCGCTACCGCTGCCGTATCCAGAACGGGTAGTGCTGCTGACGCGCAAGGACGCGGCGCACCTGTCGCACGCCTGGGAAGCGGGGATCGTATCGCTGGTGTCTCCCGACGATCCCCCGGGCACGGTCCTGCTGGCGATTATGGCAGCCGCTCTGCGAGTTCCCAAGCCGCAGGCAGGCGAGGTTGTGGGTGGTATTTCCCCCAGCCAGCCCGGCACCGCTGCGCCAATATCCCCAGAGCTTCCCGTAGTCGACGTAAAACGGCACAAAACAAGATAGTTGCAGTATTCAGAGCTTGGACTCCGGCGTGCAGTAAAGAGGTTTTCAGGAGGATTCGATAATGGACCGCACGTTGGCCGAGCTTGAGGAACTGGTGCGCAACCGCATTTGCGGAGTGTGTTCGGAGCGCAAGATGGACGGGACATGCGGGATGGAGGAGCCCATTCAGTGCGCGTTGTTCCGGTTGTTTCCGCAGGTGGCGGAAGCCATTCAGACGACCCACAGTGACGACATCGAGGATTACATCGGTGCTATCCGGCGGAAGGTGTGCACGGTGTGCACGGCGCAGGATAGCGACGGCAGTTGCGATCTGCGCCAGGAGGTGCAGTGCGCGCTGGACGCCTATCTGCTGCTGGTGGTGGAGGCCATCGAAGAAGCCACAGGCAAGGATTTCGGGAGGCCGCTACCGAGCCGGCCGGCCGACAGACCTATTTCAGTCCAACTCTAAGAGGAGGTCATTATGAACATCAACTTACTGCCATACGCCATATTCTGGGGCGTGCTGGCTATCGTCGTGGTATCCCTGATCATCTACAGGAAGTCGGTTACCAGCCGTGAAGACGATTCGATCCACCTGGAGGGGAGCGCGCCCGCGGAGCAGGCGATACTGGCTCACCGCGTGGAATTGATCGATCGATGGGGCAAGACGCTGACGGTCGTGGTAGCGTTGTACGGCGTGGCGCTGGCCGCGATCTACCTGTACCAGGTGTGGAACAACGTGCCAACGTATTAGGAAGAAGACAGGAGTCAGGAGACAGGAGTCAGGAGACAGAATAAGAGCGGGTCCGTCTTCTGACTCCTGACTCCTGACTCCTGACTCCTGTCTTCAAGAGAGACATATGAATCGGGCACGAGGAAACGGGTGGGGGATTGGCGTGGCCGCGACCGGCCTGATGGTATGGCTGGCCGCGACCACGGGGCTGGCGCTCGCTACTGACAACTCGGTATGCACGGCCTGCCACGACGAGCAAGGGGCCAAGCTGGTGAAGAGCGCCCACGCCGCCGTAGCCTGCGCCTCCTGCCATGTGAAACATGACGAATACCCGCATCCGGCGAACGTGCCCAAGCCGGCGTGTAGCCAGTGCCACCAAGGGCAGCAGGCGGATTATGATAGCGGCGTACACGGGCAGGCCACCAAGAGCGGTAACGCGGCGGCGCCCGATTGCGGAATGTGCCACGGCGCCGCGCACGAATTGCTGCCTCCCAAGTCGGCGGAGTTCCGCGAAAAGGCGCCGGACACTTGCGGCATGTGCCACAGCGAGGTGGCCGACCAGTTCCGCGCGAGCGTACACGGCCAGGCGCTGGCCAAGGGCATCACGCAGGCGCCGATCTGCACCGACTGCCATGGCGAGCACTCGATCCTGGCACCCAACAACGCCGCTTCGCCGGTGAACGCCGGCAACATCCGGGAAACTTGCGGGAATTGCCACGGGAACGTGCGGCTGTCGCGCCGGTTCGGGCTACCCGTCGACCGGGTGGTGAGCTTCGACGCTTCCTTCCACGGATTAGCGGCGAAGGAGGGCAACGAGACCGTAGCCAATTGCTCGAGCTGCCACGGAGTACACAATATTCTGCCCTCTGCCGACCCGCGGTCGACGGTCAACGCGAAAAACCTGGCGAAGACCTGCGGCAAATGCCACCAGGGCGCCGGGAAGCGTTTTGCGATCAGCCAGGTACATGTGGCGGAAGGCCGCCAGGAAGCGTCGGCGATGCGGTGGGTGCGGCAGTTTTACCTGCTGGCTATCCCGGTAACGATCGGGTTGATGCTGCTGCATAACGGCGGCGATTGGCTACGCAAGCTGCTGCGGCTGCGGGGCGGCGTCGACGCGGAGCGGGGCGTCCGCGAACGGCCGGTCCGGCCCAATGTCCGGATGCTGTCCTTCGAGCGCGTGGAACACGCCTTACTGGTGGTTTCCTTCGTCATTCTGGCCTGGACGGGATTCGCGCTGAAATACCCGGACCAGTGGTGGGCGCGCCCGCTGCTGTGGCGGGAGGGCAACCTGCGCAGCGTCGTCCATCGGATAGCGGCTTTGGTTTTCGTGGCTGTCACGCTGACGCACGTGATTTCGTTGGTGGCGAACCGGCGGCTACGGCGGCACTGGATGGAACTGTTTCCCAAAATCGAGGACGCGCGGGAAGCGCTGGCCAACTTCAGCTATAACGTGGGACTGCGATCGGCGCGGCCGGGACGGTCGGCGCACAGCTACATCGAGAAGGCGGAATACTGGGCCGTGGTTTGGGGAGCGATGGTGATGATCGTGACCGGGCTGATGCTGTGGGGCAACAACCTGATGCTTTCCCTGTTTCCCAAGCTATGGCTGGACGTGGCCACCTCGGTACACTTCTACGAAGCGCTGCTGGCTACGCTGGCGATCGTCGTCTGGCACTTCTATACGGTAATCTTCGATCCGGACGTTTACCCGATGGATACGGCGTGGCTGACAGGCGTGAGCGTGAAAGAGCCGGAGCCACACGAAGCGGAACCGGAGCCGGAGCCGCAGGAAGAGGACCAGCCCGCCGAAGTTGCAGCCGGCGGCGGTAACCTATTGACATGAGTGAACCGAACACGAGCCGACTACCCGCCCAACTTTCTCCGTTAGTCCATCTATCGAACAATTGGATCAGCCTGATCGGAGTGGTGGTCGTAACTACGGCCACCGTGTTCTGGCTGTTCCTGTTGCCCACCACGATGCGCGGGGGCGTGCACAACCCTTATAACGGGATCCTGGCGTTTCTGTTGCTTCCGGTGTTGTTCTTTTTGGGACTGCTGCTGATTCCGCTGGGGATTTACCGGCAGAGAAGAGGGGAGACGCGGCGTGGGTTGTATCCGGCCAGCTTTCCGCCGTTGAACTTCAAAAACCTGGAATTCCGGCGGCTGGTCACGTTTGTGGGGGTGACCACGTTCGCAAACATCGTGATCGCCAGCCAGTTGGCGTACGGCGCCGTGTCGTACATGGAAACGGTTTCGTTTTGCGGTCAAACCTGCCATACGGTGATGCAGCCGGAATTCACGGCGTACCAGGGCTCGCCGCATTCGCGCGTGCAATGCGTCGAGTGCCACATCGGGCCGGGGGAGTCGTGGTTCGTGCGCAGCAAGCTCTCCGGAATCCGGCAGGTATTCGCGGTGATGTTCCACACTTACGAGACGCCCATCCCGACGCCGGTGCATAATCTGCGTCCGGCACGGGAGACGTGCGAAGCGTGCCACTGGCCGCAGAAATACGGCGAAGACCGGCTGCGGGTGATCAACAGATTCGGCGACGACGAGAACAATTCGGCGGTGAAGACGGTGCTGCTGATCAAGATCGGCGGTGGCAACAAAGGCATTGGGATCCACGGCACGCACCTGGGACCTGGGGTGCGCATCCGCTATGGGCACTCCGACGAGCAGCGCCAGACCATTCCGTGGATCGAATATAGCGGTCCCAACGGGAAGACCGTGTACCGGGCGGAGGGCACGGCGGCGGACGGCAAGGGACTGACCATGCGGGAGATGGATTGCATCGATTGCCACAACCGGCCGTCGCACAGCTACAAGCTGCCGGAACGGGCGGTAGACGATGCGATGTTCGCGGGCGATCTTTCCGCCAGCCTGCCGTTCGCGCGGAAGAAGAGCGTGGAGATCCTGAAGAAAGCGTATGCCAGCCGGGAAGCGGCTGCCGTGCAGATCCCGGCGGCGGTGGAGGCATACTATCGCGACACTTATCCCGCCGTTTACAAGGAACGCCAACAAGAAGTGACCAAGACGGCGCGCAACGTACTCGCGATTTACAACCGGAACGTGTTCCCGGCGATGAAGGTCACTTGGGGAACTTATCCGAATAACATCGGGCACACCGATTTTCCGGGATGCTTCCGATGTCACGATGACAGCCATACCAGCGCCGATGGGCGGAAGGTGACGCAGGACTGCGGCGCCTGTCATAACCTGCTGGCGGTGGAAGAGGCGGCGCCGAAGATACTGACGGACTTGGGCGTCGTGGAGAGCAAGGGGCAGAAGTAGAACCGACGCGGAGACCGGCCCGGGGGGTACCCCGACGCGGCGACGCGGCGAATTGCAGGGGGACGATATGAAGTCTTTAAGCAAGATTCTATTGCCGGTGGATTTTTCGGAGCGGTCGCTGGGCGCGGCGCGGTATGCCAAGACGCTGGCGGACCGGTTTCACTCCGAGCTGACTTTGTTGCATGTCTTAACTCCGCCGCACTATGAGTTCGGCGCGCTGGAAATCGGCGGGTCGATGTTGACGGAGTTGTACACCAATCGGACGGCGCAGGTGGAGAAGGAACTGGAAACGTTCCTGGCCGGCGAGTTGGCGGGGATGGAAGCCAAGCGGGTGGTGCTGGAGGGCGATCCGGCGCGGCAGATCGTAGACTACGCGCACGAGGAGAACGTCGGCCTGATCGTGATGCCGACGCACGGATACGGGCCGTTCCGGCAATTCATTTTGGGATCGATCACCGCCAAAGTGCTGCACGACGCGGATTGTCCGGTGTGGACGGGCGTGCACCTGGAAGAGGCGCCGCTGCCGGAGGCAACGCCATTCCAGGAGATCCTGTGCGCGATCGATCTGGGGCCGCAGAGTTGCAAGGCGTTGCAATGGGCCACGGCTATGCAGAAGGAATTCGGCGCGCGGCTGACGGTGGTGCACGCGATGGCCGCCTCGGGGGCGGGCGGGCAGGACGACGAACGCGCGCGCGAGATGGAGTTGACCGTGCGCGACGATCTGACGCGTCTACAGCAACGCTTCGGCACGACGGCGGAACTGGCGATCGAGCCGGGGGATCCGCCGAAGGTGGTTTGCGGGATGGCGGAGAAACTGAACGCGGGACTGCTGGTGATCGGGCGCGGATCGGCGGCGGGAGTGTTTGGCCGGCTGCGGACCAACGCCTATGCGATTATCCGGCAGTCGCCTTGCCCGGTGGTTAGTGTCTAGCAGGGAGCATCGCACCTGGAACGGGACATGGGCGGCTGTTCCCTGCCCAGGAACCGCCGCAACGACCTTCTCACTCAACAGTACTCCGTAGTACTTTTATTTGCCGGAACGAACACCAGTCCCCTGGAAAAATTTCGCCCAGCGGAATCAATGGGTTGAGTCCACGCTCGGCCGCTTGAACCTGCCTCGGGCTGTGTGCGCGGTCTAGTACCATTCCATTTTTTCTTTATGGTATGTTTACAAGCAGGCTGGACTCCCGTATACTTTCTTGAATATCGCGGCGGGTTTCTGTTTTTGGTGGCCTGACCAATAGGAGGACGAGAGATGCAAGAGAATTATGACGTCGCCATCATTGGCGCTGGATTTGAAGGGAGCTTGGTTGGCGCCATCCTGGCGAGCCAAGGCGTTAAGGTTCTGATCGTCGAGACTGGGAGCCACCCTCGTTTCGCCATTGGAGAATCAACCGTACGGCACGTCTTCCGGCTGATGAAGTGCATCGGCGAGCGGTATCAGGTTCCCGAACTGGTCAAGGATTTCACCAGCGCTCAGGAGATCCACAAGAACATCACTTCCGCGTGCGGCGAAAAGCGCAATTTCGGATTTGTGTATCATCGGGAGGGCCAGCCGCACAATATCAAGGAGGCCTGCCAACTCGTCATCCCGCCATTCCGCGAAGGCTATGAGGCGCACCTGTATCGCCAGGACATAGACCAATGGCTCACCAACGTCGCCATTACCCATGGCGCGACCGTCAAGTACCGTTGCATGGTGACGGATGTGGAGATTGACCAGGCGGGCGCCACGCTCACTACGCGCGATAGTGGGACTTTCCGCGTCCGCTACGTGGTGGATTCGTCGGGCTATAAGTTGGTGCTGGCGGGCAAATTCCAACTGCGCGACAACCCGCCCCGGGCGCGCGTTCACTCCCGCTCAATCTTTACCCACATGATCGGCGTGCCGCCTTTCGACAAAGCCATCGACGCTCGAAAAGTCCACGGCATGCCCATGAACTGGGGTGAGGGCACCTGCCACCATCTGTTCAAAGGCGGTTGGTTTTGGATCATACCGTTCCACAATCGCGAAGGATCCACCAACCCGCTTACCAGCATCGGGTTGAACCTGGACACGCGGGTCTGGCCCAAGCCGAAAGACATGAGCGGCGAGGAAGAGTTCAACTTGTTCCTGAAACGCTTCCCGAGCATCGCCCCGCAGTTTGAGGGCGCCAAGGCCACCCGCGACTGGGTGTCCACCGACCGGGTGCAGTTTTCGTCTCGGAAGACCATCGGCTACCGGTACTGCTTGGGCGCGCACGCCGCCGGGTTCATCGACGCCTACTTCTCGCGCGGCCTGCCGAATGCCGTGGAACACATTAACGCGCTCTGCCCGCTCCTGCTGAAGGCCTTGAAGGACGACGATTTCGCCGAAGAAAGGTTCGAGTACCTGGAGCGGATGTATCAGAACGACCTTGACTACAACGACCGCATCTGCAACTGCGCCTATATTTCGTTCAACGATTTCGAGTTGTGGAACGCCTGGTTCCGGATCTGGATGATCGGCGTGGGATTGGGCGATTTACGGCTGGCGGCTGTATACCGCCGCTTCAAGGCGAGCCACGACGTGGCCGTCTTGCCGGATGCCGAGGAGCCCATGGGCTTGTTCTTCTCGAACCATCTTGGCTACAAGGCGATGTTCGAAGCCGCCGAAGCCAAGATGTTGGCCTATGAGGCCGGGCAGATGACCGCGCACGAAGCCTCCAGCGCAATCTTCAAGCTGGTGGAGGACTGCAAATTCTCCCCCCCTTCCAACCGGCTGTTCGATCCGGAACGCCGATGGGTGAACCAAGGTTCGTTCGGGGCAATCGTCAAATCGTTGTGGTGGCTGGCCAAGGATGCGCCGCCCGAGATCAAATCCATGAGCGGCGGAATACTCGCCGACATGAATCCCAAGCGTCTCTTCGGCAAGAAAGCGGCGGTAGAGGAAAAGAAGGCGGCGCCAGCGCACGCCTGACCCGGACCCGTACCGCCGATTCGATCGGCGGTACGGGTCGTTCGGCCTTACGACTCGCCGGCCATGGAAGCCGCTTCAGCCGCCGCTGGGGGAGCAAGCCCGGGTGCACGGTTCTGTCTCTTGCCCACCTGAAACAACGCGATGAACAGGCCGAAGGCAGCCGACAGCGCTGCGGCCACAAATATCCATTCTGCGCGGGTAGGGCTAGATCGGTACACCGCCCAGACAAACTGGACAATGCAAAGAGTGGCGACGAAGTACAGGGTGCGAATACGCGGCAGCACCGTAACCAGCAAAGTGCCGGCAGGCGCGCCGAACAGGACCACGGGCGCGGCGGCCAACCAGCTATAAAACACCTCGGGTTGGATGTCGCCCAAGGCGGCGTGCAGACCAATCGCCAGAATCGAGCCGACGGCCATGGAAGAAACCGCCATGGGAATAGCGACCTTCACATCGGCACGGAACACCAGGACCAGGGCAACGTAGGTGAGCATATCGAGGCCGTTGCCGATCAGCGCGGCGGCCATGCCGCCGATCAGGCCGATCGTCAGTCCAAAGCGGACGCAGGTGGCCGTGTCCAGGACGGGCTTCGTATCGAGAGCGCAGAACTCGCGGTTCTTAATGATGGTGAGCACGCCGAAGCTCATCCAGAGCGAGGCGAACAGCAGCTTGGTGGCCCGATCAGGCATCAGGGGCTGCAACCAGAGAGTACCCAGCAACAGACCGGCCGCCGCTCCCAAGCTATTCCAGAAGAGTAATTTCACTTGAATGGGGATGCGGCGGCAGAACATGAAAATCAACGCCGAGATCATGCCCACCGACTGTATGGCGAAACCGAAATTACGGCCGATGCTCGCCGGCTTATGGAAGACCAGCACCAGGAAAGGGAAGGCCACAGTGCCGCCGCCCAGGGGCGTGGATCCGGCGACGACCGATCCCAGAACCATGACCAGTCCCATCGGCCAATGCGTGGCCGCCTGGTGGCCGTGGCCGAAGACGGTGACCAGCGACAACCACACCAAGAGAAACACGACGGCGCAGATCATCCAAATCCGCATGCGCGGCCCGGCAAGGCCCAAACGATCAAGTAACGTGGAATGGGACAGGGGTCCCTCCGATGAGTGCATTAGTGGCAGGATATCATACCGGGGTTGCTTTCGCACGGGGATCTTAGCTACCCTAACCGGTATGCACGCGCCGGCATTCTAAAACGCTACCCGCATCAAACGACCCACTGCTTATGTCCCGAATCCTGATCACTACCTGGCCCCTCGCGAATCACCTGAATCTGAATATAGCCCTGGCGAAGGCGCTGCGCGATCGGGGCCATGACGTGGCGTTTTATACCGGGCCGAGTGCGTCTCCCATCTTGGCGCGGGAAGGTTTCCGCAATTTCGCCTTCCAGGACGTGAGCGAGACCGAAGCGGAACAAGCCACGGAACGTCTCCGCGAGCTGCGCCGCGAGCCCAACAAGCTTAAGCCCTACTGGAGCAAGTTGTTTGTGGGAACGGTACCGGGACAGTTGCAGGACCTGGAGCGAATCAGGACCGAGTGGCCCCCCGACGCGCTGGTCACCTGCCTCACGATGTGGGGACCGATCCTGTTTGTGCCGGAGAAGTGGCACATTCCGGTGATCGCGTTTTCACACGTAGCCAACTGCCTGGTGCCGGGACCGGAAGGCGCGATCCCCGGCATCGCCAAGCCGCGGCCCTTTAAAGGGGTGCAGAAGATAGTGGCCAAGATCCTGACAGCGGTAGTCGGGCGCAAAACGGCCAGCGTGCGGCAGGAGGCCAGCGACTTGCGCGTGGCGCATGGTTTGCCGCCGCTCACGATCAATGTCACGGAGTATACCGGCAGCCTGCCTCTCTATCTGATGCCAGGCGCGCCGGAACTGGACTATAGCCGCAAGGATCTTCCGGGTTCGGTACACTATATCGGCGCCTGCCTCTGGGACAAACCGGTGGACCAAGCAGCGCCCGCCTGGCTGGGCGGCATTCCGGGGGACCGCCCTTGCGTGGTGGTCGACGAAGGCGCGCTTTACACGCAGGACGCGCCCATGCTGGCGCTAGCGGCTGAAGCGCTCGCCAATCAGCCCCTTACGGCAATCCTGATTGCCGGACAACGCCGCCAGCCGGGATCGGTGCGCCTGGAAAAGCTGACCTCCAACCTGTCGCTATACTACGACGCTGCCCTCAGCGGTGTCCTGCCGCATGCCAGTCTGCTGGTAAGCAACGGGAATTCGGATGCGGTGATCGCCGCTCTGCAGAAGGGGATCCCGGTGATCGTACTGCCCAGTATCTGGGATCAGACGGAAATGGCTTGGGCCGTGCATGTGTCGGGCGCCGGTCTCCGCCTGGATACGGACAAGGCTACGCCGGAGCAACTGCGCGCCGCGGTGGAGCAAGTCTTGCGGAATCCGGAATTCCGGCGGCAGGCGCAACGATTGTCAGCCGCGCTCGCACAGTGCGGCGGAGCACCCCGAGCGGCCGAACTGGTGGAACGCGCTGCCGACGGCCGCGGCTGAGTCAGGTCTGGCGCGCGTAGCCGATCTTGCGTACCCCGCGGGAGATCGTGAAGTAGACAATTCCCGGAACCAGCCGCTGGAAAAAGATGCCGGCCTTGGCGTGCCCGGTGACGATCTGCAGCCGCTTGCGGCGGTAAGCGGCGGAGAGAATCTGGCGGGCCGCGCGATCCGGCGAGAGCGTGATGCGCTTGGGCGGCCAGCGGGCGTTGGGATCTTTCCTGGGGACGCCCTGGTTGTCCAGTTGGTAGATCTCGGTGTCCACGAATCCGGCCATGATGTGCGTGACGCTCACTCCGTCGGACGCCAGTTCGTGGGAGAGGCCATCGGCCAGTCCCGCCAGGGCGAACTTGCTCATGGAGTAAGCCGTGCCGCCGGGCAGCGAGATGGCCCCAGCCAGGCTACCCAACAGGACGATGCGGCCCTTGGTCTTGCGGATCTCGGGCAGCGCCGCGAACAACGTGCGGAGGACGCCGAAGACATTGGTTTCCAACTGCCGCCGGTAATCATCCAGCGTGAGATCGAGCAGGCGGCCGGCTACCGAGAAGCCGGCATTGGCCACGGCTATATCCAGACGGCCGAATTCGCCGCGGGCTCGATCGACGGCGCGCTCCAGGTCGCCATCGCGGGTCACGTCTCCGGCCATCGCGATCGACCGGCGCTTGCCATCCGTTAGTTCACGGGCCAGAGCCTCGATGCGATCGGCGCGACGAGCCATGAGGATAGTGTGCGCTCCTTCGTGAGCGAACGCGCGGGCCAGCGCCGCCCCGATGCCGGAGGACGCGCCGGTGATGAGAGCTACCTGACCATCGAACTTAGCCATTCCGTCTCCGTTGCCGCCTGTCATCACTCATTTCGATTGAGTAAGTATAGCATGTTACCGCGCAGAGTTCGTAAGTTGACTTACCGCAGTGAGTGTGCCGCCGCGGGCGGTGAACTCGGCGAGAGTTCGCGCGCCGTCTTCGGGATTCACGGCGGCGATGGCGTCGGTTACCAGGGCGACGGGCTTGCCGGTCGAGAGCAGACCGGTGACCGCGCAACGCACGCAGTATTCGGTGGCGACGCCATAGACCACATAGCGATCCGCGGCGAGAGAGCGGAGCAGCGCAGGGAAGTCCGGATTCGAGAAGACATCCAGGGCTTGTTTTTCGACGATGATCTGACCCGCGCCGACCAGTGTTTCGGCGGGCTTGCGTTGACCGGTGGTGCCAGAGACGCAATGCGGCGGCCACTGGCGGAATTCGGGATCGTCTTCGCTGTGCGCATCGGCGGTGGAAATGAGCGGGATGCCCTGGGCAGCGGCGAAATGATTCAGACGGGCGATGGCGGGCAGCAGCCGTTCGGCTCCCGGCACATACAATGCACCGGCGGGAAACAGAAAATCGATCTGGGTGTCGACGTCCACGAAAACGGTCTTCATACGACGTTGCTCCGGGTGCGCTCGATGAGGGCGGCTAGATCCTTGCTGTGCCGGACGGGCCACGGCTCGGCGGGATCGAGGCTGTGCAGCGATGGGGGCAACTTCGAGAGCGATTGGGCGGCATTGGCGCGGGCGGCATTCAGATCCGGCAGGGGTTCAACCAGTTTTCCGCCGAGGAGCACCGGACGAAGCATGGCTTTGCCGTTGCTGCATTCGCCGGAGCGCGCCAGTATATCGTGAGCCTCGAAACGGAAGAGCTGCTTGGCGCCGGGGAGGGTGGTTTTGTCCTGGCTGAGTTTGGCGGTGAAGCGCTTGATGCCGCAACCGACGTCGAGCTCCACTATCTTGTAAATCGTTCCCATGGCGGGCGCGTCGGCGGAGGTAGCCAGTTGGGTGCCGACGCCGAAGGCGTCAACGGGCGCGCCGGATGAAACCAGGTCGCGGATGGCGTACTCGTCGAGATCGCCAGAGAGCATGATCTTGGCGTCGGGCAATCCGGCCTGATCGAGGATGGCGCGGGACTCGCGGGAGAGTTGCTGGAAGTCGCCGCTGTCCAGCCGGATGCCCCATAAGGGCTGGCCCATGGCCGCCACTTTGCGGACGCCCGCGATGGTGTCGTAAGTATCCACGAGCTGCACGGTGGAAGGGCCCAGAGTTTTTTGCAGCTTGCGAAAAGCTTCGTTTTCGCCGCAAAACGACAGGACCCAGGAGTGCGCGGCCGTGCCATAGACGGGCACGGCGTAGCGGAATCCGGTCAGCGTGTTGCTGGTACCCACACAACCGCCGAGATAGGCGGCACGGGCGGCCAGCACGCCCGCTTCGGGAGTGTGGGCGCGGCGGGTTCCAAACTCCACCACGGCACGGCCGGCAGCGGCATCCACCATGCGCGCGGCTTTGCTCGCGATCAGGGTTTGAAAGGTCAGCGTGGAGAGCAGGTAGGTTTCGGGAATCTGGGCTTCGACGATAGGCGCGCGGACGGTCATCATCGGTTCGCCGGCGAATAGCGGCGTACCTTCGGGAACGGCGAAAACATCGCCCGTGAAACGGAATCCGCGGAGATAATCGAAGAAGCCGGCGGAGGCGTGGGCGAAGGCGGGCAGGCCGCGCAGGTAGTCGATTTCTTCGGGGGCGAAGCTAAGGTTCAGCAGGTAATCGACGGCTTGGGCGAGGCCGGCGGCTATGACGTAATTGCGATTGGCGGGGAGACGGCGGATGGTTAGCTCGAAGGTGGCCTTCTGGGCGACCTTGCCGGCGTCGTAGTAGCCGGCTGCCATGGTTAGTTCGTAGAGGTCGGTTAGAAGGCCATTCACGCGAAAACTCTTGGGCCGGCTGAAAGCCGGCTGCGGGCAAGATTGCCCGCCCTCCAATTACTTTTTCTTGGGCGGCTGGAATTCCTTGACGTCGTTTGCGGCTTTTTGCAGATCTTCCACCGCCTTGCCGTCTAATTGGTAGATGCTCGGCTCGTTCTCACGCTTCGCGAAATATGTATCGCCCTGTTTCGTGATGGACACCTTTTCGACGCGTTTGCCGCTATTGGAAGTTACGGTGATGTCCAGTACGGGCGCGCCGCCACCCGCGTCGAGGAACTTGGTGGACGACAGGTCGCGCAGCTTATCGACCACGCTCTGCACCGAAGGCGCATCCAACTGCTTGGCGCCGCTCATCCACTTGTCGCCGTTCTTTTCGAAAGTGGCCTTGCCGACTTCCACCTTGTTGGGATCGGTCCAGCCGAAATCGAATAGCTTCTTGTTGCGGAAATCGTCGATCTTTTTGTCGAGACCATCGCCCAGGTCGGCTGTCACTTTATATATGCCGTCGACAGCGCTCGACTTGGCGTAGTAGGTCTTGTCCTTCTCTTTGGCATCCTTGCGGACATCGAGTGTTTCCGTACCGCTTGAATCGGTGACACTCGCCACGGCGACTTTGGTTCCGGAGGCGAAGGCGGCGGCGGCTTTCTTGGCGTCCTCGTCGGAGACGGCGGCGTCCATCTTGGCGTCTTTCAGCTTGCGAATTAATTCCTCGACCTGCGAGCCATCGGCGCGCATGGGTTTGGGCTTCAGGATCTGCCAGTCATTCTGATTGTTTTTGCCGAATTCGATGGCCTCACCCTTGGCGGGCTGCAGGTCCACGCGAGTGAGTTTATCCTGATCGAAAGTGAGCAGACGCTTATCGCGCAGATCGTTGGGAGTCTTGTCGACGCTGGTCTTGACATAGCTGGCGATGGTGTAGACATGCGGATCGCCGGCCAGTTTGGCATAAGCGCCGCCGCCGGTGGGGGTGTCGTCACCTACCAGGAAATCCTGGGACTTGCCATCCTTCTTGAGAACGGTGACGTCGAGGGTGGGTGCGTTCAGCCCGTAAGGCGCGAGGTCCGCGGCTTTGTCTTCCACGACCTTATCGGCGTTCAGCGTAGCCAGCGAACTGACCAACCCTTTGGCTATGTCCTGGTCGGCGCGCTGCGGCTTGGGTGCGGTGAGCTGCCACTTGCCATCGTCACCCATACGCAGCACAGTGGTTTCCGCGCCGGTCTTTTTGAGTGTGACTTCCTTGATTTGATCCTCGGGAATGCTGAGGATTTTGGTGGTGGCGGCGGTATCGGAAGCAGGCTTGGCGGCATCGGCCTTCTGTTTCCGGTTAGACCACCAGAGCACGCCGCCCAAGGCCGCCAGCACGATCACCGCCGCAAGCAGTCCGCGTGGTTTCATGCGCTATCTCCTGCGCCACCAAACCGCCAGACCGGCGCCGACTACGGTCAGCGGGAGCAGGACCACGCTCCACCAGAAAACCAGGTTCATGCGGTTGCCACTGATTTCCAGGCGGCGGTCTTCGGTCTCTTTGGGACGGATGGAGATCAAGTCCTCGTCGGCCGAGAGCCAGTTGAAGGTATTCAGGGCCAAGTCGCGGTTGGCGATCTGGCGGGAACCGAGGAAGTTATTCGCGGCCCATTGCGACGAGCCGAAGACCACGAAGCGACCGGAACTGCCGGGCTTTCCGGTGTTGTAAGTTCCGGCGACGGCCAGGAGCAAAGGTCCCTTGACACCTTTCTTGGGATCGATGGGCCCGTTGACATTGGACGCGGCGAAGCTATTCTCGGTGGTAGACATCAGTTTGTCGTCAGTCACCTTCGAGTTGCCTTCGATCTTCATGGTGCGGGAAAGGGGAATGGCGGTGGGCACACCTTCCTTGAAATCGCGGACGATGGGTTGCGACTCGTAATTCGTGACCATGGCGACTTCCGGACCGAGGCCAAAGATCTGGCCAACGCCGCTGGTATCGAGCGCCAGATCGCTATTCATAGTCACACCCCAGCCGGCCAACATCTTCACCACTTCGGGGTTCTCGGAACCCTCCTGCGGGCCGATGCGCAGCGGCGTATCCATGAGGAACAGCGCACTGCCGCCGCCCTCCACATAGGCTTTGATCGCGGCCGCCTCCGCGGGAGAGTAGGCGAACTTAGGACCACCGGAGACGAGCACGGTGCAATCGGTGGGGATTTCGACTTTGGCTTGCTGCACCTGGCCAATGACCGGCGCGGCGCCGGGAGCCGCGGTCGAGGGCGTAGCGGGCTGACCCAGATTGACGGTGCGCGTCTTATAATTGTTGTGCTCGAGCGACTCTTTCAAGGAGGAATAGCCGCCGCCGGCGGTATCGTCGAGCGAATGCTCGCCCGAGCCGGAGAGGAAGCAGACATTCCTCTCGCCGCCCTTGACGGAACGAATCAGCGCGCCGGTGATTTCTTCTTCGGTGAGGCTCTTGGCATCTTCCTTGCGCTCTCCGGTATCGACCACGATGGTGCCTTCCTGCCGGACACCCGCGGCGCGCGCCAATTGGGGCTTCTTCACGGGATCGATGTAATCGACCTTCAGCTTGGGAGACAGGTCGGCATAGCGTCCGAGCAGGTCGCGGGCCTGCGGGAAATTAGTGGTCTCACCGAAGTAAGAGACCTTCACATCCTTTTTCAGTCCTTTCACCGCTTTGACAGTTTGATCGGACAGGCTGAACTGCTTGTTGGCAGTGGCATCGTACGATTTGTCGTAGCGGTTGGCCAGGAAGTTAGCCACACCGAGCACCGCCAGGACCACCAGGACGTAAACAGCGATATAGGCGGAGTACTTGGTTTGCCTTGTCTTAATCCAGTCTGCTTTCATTTATGCTCTCCAGCGCAGCGACTCCATGGAGCGAGCCGTAATGAATAGTGAGAAGAATATCATGGAAAGGTAGAAGACTACGTCCTTGGAATCGAGCACGCCTTTCGCGAATCCTTCAAAGTGCGTAACAATGGACAAGTAATTCACCACCGATCCATAGCCGGAGGTGTCGTAAGCGGTAAACCAGCTTAATAGCCAAAGCAGGAGGCAGACGAAGAAAGTCACGCCGCCGGCGATGATCTGGTTCTTGGTGGTGGTGGAAATGAACGCGCCGATGGCGAGCAGCGTACCGCCTTGCAGGATCAAGCCGAGATAGCCGATCAGGATGGGCTTCCAGTCGGGCTTGCCGAAGGCGAAGAGCAGTGCAATGTTCAGGGCGGACATGCCGAGCACGCACAGGTAAAGGAGGAGCGCGCCCAGCCACTTACCCAGGATGATTTCCCAATCGTAGACGGGCGATGTCATCAATAACTCGATGGTTCCGGTTTTCTTCTCTTCGGCGAAGAGGCGCATGGTGATCATGGGGATGAGGAAAAGCGCGACCGTGCTGGCGAAGCCGAGCAAGGGCCGGACGACTTGCTCATTGACGTTCATGGGCATGTTACGGCCTTGCATCTGGGCCATGAAACCAAAGCGCACGAAATCGCGGGTGGCGGTGAAGAAGCCGAACCCGAAGATCAGCGCGAAAAAGGCCATCAGGAGATAGGCGATGGGCGAGGCGAAGTAACTCTTGAGTTCTTTTCGGCAGATAATCCAAACGTTGGTCATGGTTATGTCTCTATGGGTGTTGGGTGCTGGGTGGCGGAAGCTGGGTTTTGGGTGCCGGTCAGTTGCAGGAAGATATCTTCCAGGCTGAGGCCGACGGCGCGCATCTCGTTCAGATCCCAGCCCGCATTGACCACGGCGCGGGCGAGGTCGGCGCGAATGTGGCGGCCCTGGAGGCTTTCCACCTCGAAGGCGAGGCGGCCGGCATTGGCGCCCAGGGCTTCCCGCGGAAGCACGCGGCTGACACCGGCCACCTGTTCGAGGCGCTGCTGGACGGCGGCCGGATCGAGGGGTCCGTTGGAAGAGGCCACTTCGAGCGCCACGGCTTCGGCGCCGCGCAGGCGGTTGGTGAGGTTTTCGACCGAATCGGTGGCCACCAGCTTGCCTTGATTGATGATGACAACGCGCTGACAGGAGTGTTCGACTTCGGGCAGGATATGAGTGCTGAGAATAATGGTGTGATCGCCGGACAAGTGCTTAATCAACTCGCGGGTCTCGATGATCTGTTTGGGGTCGAGGCCGGAGGTGGGTTCATCGAGGATGAGCACGTCGGGGTTATGAATGATGGCTTGGGCCAAGCCCACGCGCTGGCGATAGCCTTTGGAGAGCTTGCCGATCAGCTTCATGCGCACGTCGCCGATGGCGCAGCGCTCAGTCACTTCGCCCACGCGGCGCGCGATATCGGCGCTGGAGATGCCTTTGAGCCTGCCGACAAAGGTGAGGTATTCGGAGACCTCCATTTCAGGGTAAAGCGGCGGCGTTTCAGGCAGATATCCGATGCGCTTCTTGACTTCGTGGGGATTCTCGAGGACATCGAAACCGGCCACGGTGGCGGTGCCGGCAGTGGGAGGAAGGAAGCAGGTGAGGACGCGCATGGTCGTGGTTTTGCCTGCGCCGTTCGGCCCCAGGAAACCCACGATCTGACCCTTCTCAACCTCGAAGGAAATGTTGTCGACAGCGACAGTGCGGGCGTATCGCTTGGTCAAGCCCTGTACTTTGATCATAGTTTGATTCCAGACAAGACAAAAACGGTTGCCATTGAAGGACGCGCACAACCAGAGCGGATGAGCGTGAACCATCATTCTAAATAGGCCGGGGAAGCGTTGTCAAATGCACCGGGGGGCGCGATGTGAGTTGAAAAGCAGGCGCAGGTGTGGTTTCGGGAGTGACCTACGATGCCGGACGGAGGGTTTAATTGGCTGGTTTTTCCATCGTTGGGGTCTGTTCGTTTGGGCAATTTGGTGGGGGGGCGGGGTCTGGCGGTTGGGAGGGTCGGGCCTGGGGGCCCTCCGCAGGCCTGGGGGCCTGCCCCACATCTTCTTTGACATCAGTGACTTCTGCGGGATCTTCGGGGGTGTCTGCGACCGTATTTGGGTTCGCTTCGTTAGCCTGGCGCGCGGCCTGATACGTCTTCAACAGGCGGAGACATTTTTCGATGGAGCGCTCCAGCGCGCTTTCGTAGCGGGCGAGCTTGGCCAGGGAGTTGGGGGCGATGGCATCGTTGTCGAAGGCGCGGGCCAGGAGGTCGCGCGGGTCGTGCACGGCGGGCGCGGGGGGCGGCGGCTCGTTTCTGAGTTGGGCGTTCTCTTTGTTCCACTCGTAGCTTCGTTGGTCGGCGGCATCGGCTTCGGCGACCTGCAGGAGCCGTTCGCGGTAGATGCCGGCTTCCAGGCTCGGGGCGCGGTCGAGACGCCATTGGGCGGCGGCGATGCGCGTCACTAGTTTTTCTTCGGCCGGGCCGACGGGACGGAAGGTATTGAAGAGGTCCTGGAGGAGCAGCAGGTACTCTCCGGAGTCCTCGCCAGGGAAAATGAATTTTTCGGCGCAGAGACCGTGGGTCAGGCCGTTGCGGCTGGATGCGGCTTTGCCTTCGGGGGTGCGAGGGCCGGTGGATTTTTTGGCGTTCTCGCGGTTGGCTCGGATTTGCGCCTCGGTGGCGTGGTTGCGGGTGTTCGTTTCTTGCATAATAGCCTCCGGGTATAGGTTACGCCGGCGGATTTGGGAGATCCGGGGGTGATTTTCGGTAAGACGATGAAAACGCGAGGGGATTTATTTGGCTGGGTTGGTGACCACAAGAGGCGGCCTAAGAGGCCGCCGCAGGCTAAGAGCCTGCCCCACTTCCAGAGGAGGGGTCGCGCATGCGCTGGCGCGCGTGGTGGTGGATCTCTCCGATGTTCAGCCCGGTGAGGGCGGTAGCGATGGCTCCGCCGATCAGCAGCGGGAGGGTGAGGGCCAGGAACAGGACGATGGAGAAGTCGCTGGCGTCTCTTCGTTCGGCGCCGAGAACATTATGCAAGGCGATCAGGCAGGCCATGTTCATCAGACCGATGTTGCCGGGCGCGTTGGGGACGACCGTGCCGAGGCGCACGATAGCCAGCACCGCCGCCGCGTCCCAGGGCGAGAAATCCAACTGAAAGGCCTTCATCAGCGCCCAGTAGGAGAACACCTGCAAGACGAGGTACAGGAAACTGGCGGGCATCACCTGCGCCAGCGTCCGCCAGTTTCCCATGGTGTGCAGGCCCTCTACGATGTGGCGCAAAGTGGCGGCCCAACGGCTCTCCCGCACCATGGCATGCGCACGACTCTTGTGGATCATCACGTAAGCCAGCACGGCGGTTCCGGCAATGACCACAACTTCCAGAAGGCGCACCGTGTAGGTGAGCAAGATGGGGATGCCTTTGAGGTGCTGGGCGGCTATGACGAACGACATGACCATCCAGAAGCCATCGATGAGGCGTTCGATAGCGGCCGAGGCGAAGACCACGGAAAGCAACTGGTTGTTCCAGTGAGCCACGAGGTAGCAGCGGATCAACTCGCCGACGCGCAGCGGCAGCACTTCGTTGGCGAACAGGCCGATGTAGATGGCTTGGACGGTGCGCCAGAACGGGAGGCGGTCGACGGGGCGGAAGAGCAGGATCCAGCGCCAGGCGTGACAGAGGTAAACCGACAGGTCGAGAGCCACTCCTAGCGCCAGCCATTTCCACTCAAGCTGGCGGAGTTGGGGGAGCAGATCGGCGACCTTATAACTGTGAAACACCCAGACCAGGCAGCCGGCGGAGAGCGCGTAGCCCAGACATTGGGGCACCCAATGGGGCACTTTGCGGCGCGCGGCCCAGACGCGGGATAACCATCTTGCCAGCCAGGAGGGGGCGCTGGGATCGGGTGGGCGGGCGCGCTCGATTGGTGGGGACCCCAAGTGATTATCATAGCTGCGGCTGCTGGGTGCTGGGTGTTGGGTTCTGGGGGCTGGGGGCTGGGGGCTGGGGGCTGGGGGCTGGCTGTCCAACCAGGCGCATTCCAGTGGGGCGACGCCGAAAGCCTGCAGCCAAAGGAGCCTCACTACGGCGGGAAAGTCGTGATCCTGGTACGACGATGGCCTTCCGATCGGTGCGAGGGGCGACGGTGATCGGGAGCACTACCGCGGGCGCCGATGGGAACGTATCGCAGATCTCGCTGCCCGGCGGCATCAGCACGAGGTTTTGGAGGCTGGTGTGCGGGCGGGTGCTGGGGACTGCGGGCGGTAGGTAGTTTCTGGTTGGCGTGGCCGCCACGCGCCGGCAGGAGTGCCTGCGCCACGACTACCAATTGACCAGGCGGCGGAGGCCGCGGGCCTGGCGTTTGCTGGCGATGAATTCCAGTCCGTTGCTGAGGGTGATGAGCCAGCGCTGGCTGCTCAGGACGCTCATCTTGCGAACATGATCGACGTTGACCAGGGTGTTGCGATGAATGCGCTGAAAGCCGGCGCCGGCGAGGCGCTCAGCCAGCACCTTGAGCGTCTGGGTGGCCTGGTAGCGCCTGTGCCCGGTGGTGATCCAGACAATATCGCAGTCGGCGTGGAAGGCGAAGATTTCGCTCGAGTCGAGCAGGAAATATTCAGCGCCGGCTTTGCCTACGACCTTCTTCAGACGCTGAGCAGGAAGCTGCGGGTCCGGGATTTCCTGCAAGCGGGCGAGCCTCTCGACGGCCTCCTGGCCGGTGATGCGGCGGACCTTCTCGATGGCTTCGACCAGGCGCTGCTGCCCGACAGGCTTGAGCAGGTAATCGATGGCGCCGGCGGAGAAGGCTTCGAGCGCATACTGGTCGTAAGCGGTGACGATCACGATCACGGGCATATGAGTGCCGTGGCGGATCTGGCGGATGACTTCGAAGCCGCCCATGCCGGGCATCTGGAGATCGAGCAGGACGAGGTCGGGTTGTTTCCGGGAGATCTGTTCGAGTGCCTCTGCGCCGTTGTCCGCCTCGCCGATGACATCGACGCCGGCCAACGATTGCAGATCCTCGCGCAGGACTTTGCGGGCGACCGGTTCGTCGTCCACGATGAGGGTCCTCAATCCCGTGAATTTCATTAGAGTGCCACCACCTCGTTGGCTACCAGAGCGGCTGGGGCGGGCCTGGCGGGCAGCACGAAGGCCACGGTGGTGACGCCATTCTCCGCGCGAATATCGAAGCTGGCTTCGGCGCCATAGCACAACTGGAGACGGCGGCGGACGTTGGTCAGGCCGATGCCGGTGGCGGATGGGGAAGACTGTCCAGGGGGACTATCCCAGACTCCCGAGTTGGAGACTTCGACGGAGACGGACGGGCCGGCGGCGCGGATTTTGAGACGGACGAAGCCGGCTCCCATACGCGCGGCCACGCCGTGCTTCACCGCATTTTCCACCAGCGGCTGAATGGAGAGCAGCGGGATGGAGACGCGCAGGGCGGACGGGTCGGCGTCCACCTCGGTGTGCAGCTTAGCGCCGAGGCGCAATTCCTCGATTTCCAGATAGGCGCGCACGATATGCAGCTCCTCTGCGACTTCCACCAGGGTGCGCTCGGAGCGCAACAGGTAGCGGTACACGTCGGCGAGGTTGAGCACCAGGCGGCGAGCTTCGGCGTTGGCGCGATCGATGGTGCCATAGAGCGTGTTGAGGGAATTGAATAGAAAGTGCGGATTGATCTGGGCCTGCAGCGCCTTCAACTCGGCCTGTGAGACGAGGTTCTGCATTTGCACGTTCCGGAGCTGTTCGACGCGCTCGGTGACGACGGCTCCCAGGCGCGCCAACACGGTGAGGTCTTCGCTGAGATAGCGGCGTGCACCGCCGCGCGGACCGAGCAGGAGGTAAGCGGCATCGCCGCGGGAGAAGCGCATGGGCAGCACGGCCTGCACCCATGGGGGCAGGGCGAAGTGCGCGGCGCCGAGCACCGCGACCGGCGCGGCGAGCGGGCGGCCGGCGGTGGGATTCTGGCCGGTGAGCGAGTGGCGGGCGGCATGCAGGAAGCGGGAGATGGCCTCAGCCGAAAGGCGCAGGTATTCCGCTTCGGTGGCGGCGAGCGACAGATCCTGCAATTCGTGGAGCGCTTCATCCACATTGGAGCGCAGGAAAATGGCGCTGGTGAGCAAGCGCTGGATGCGGTTGTGGACCCAGACGAAGAGGGTCAACAAGATGCCCGCGGATACAAATATAACGCCCGCGTCGAAGGGGTGCTGCAGGTGTCCGGCGAAGGCGCGGGATTGCACAATGCGGATGGCGGCGAGCAGGGCGGCGGCGGCCAGAGTGGCGTTTACGATGAAGCGCAGGAAGGCATCCATGAGCAGGAAGCGGTAATCCTGCAGCAGGACCAGGAGGGCGAGGGGCAGGCCGGCATGATGCAGGGCGGCCTCTTTGGACCAGGCTAACTGGGCGTGGGACGAGCCGTAGTGGGCGAAGGAAATCGCAAATAGAAAGAGGCCCATGGCGCCGGCCAGGCGGGATCCGGCGGCGCGGTTCTCGCGACGCCACTCGAGGATTACGGAGAGGATGGTGAGGGCGGCGAATCCGAGGGTGACCACCCAGAGGGCGGCGTAGTGCAAGCCGGGCCGATGGCTGAGCCAGTCGGCCAGGTGGAGGGCGACGGCCGCGCCGCTGACGATGTAGCCGGCGATCCACAGGGCGCGGCGGCGGGACTGCAGAGAGATGTGCAGGAGGACGGCAGGCAGCAGGCTCAGGACGGAAAAGCTGAGAGCGACGATGGCGCCGGCGATCTGGCTGCCGCGGGGACCGGCGGCGAGGGCGACCAGCGATCCGAGATTCCAGAGCATGGCGAGGGCGGCGGCCACGACGGGCAGACTGGCGCGCGCCTCGCCCGCGCGACGGCGGTCCACCAGGAAGAAGTAGAGCAGCATGCCGAAGACGACGGCGCCGGCGCAGTGGCCGATGGTGTTGACGAGGACGGGCTCGTGGATGCTCAGCCAATCGGGCATGGGATTTCAGCTTTCAGCTTACAGCTTTCCGCGCGTTATTTCCCGATATGCCGATGCACGATGTCGCTTCAGGGCGCAAGCAGCCAATCTAAACAAACGGGATGAAGTGCGATCCGCGGCATGGGTTTCATCAAAGCACTAGGGCGTGACAGCGCCCTTGTAACGCTTTCAACGTGCTGATAGAATGAAGTTGTGAGGTACAATTCCATGCTGTCCATCACGCCTCCCATCGGCTGATCCGCTTTACAGGATTGCATTGAGTTCCTGTGCGCGGGCTGCCGCGAGCTCGCGTAGGTCCTGGGATGCCGCTTCGTTGTTTACTTTCACCTTCCATTCTGACAGTCGGTTATACTCGGTGGCGATTTTCTTCGATTCTTTCAAGCACTCGAGCGCGGCTGGGTACGTCGCGTCGGCAGGATCGGCGGTGGTCATCTTGGAGTAGCAGCACGCCTGACACAGGTACGCATCTTCCAAGAACTTCTGGCGGTCGCCGATGGGCCATTCCGTGATTGCGGTGACGGCAGCGTATTGTTCGAAGGCATCCCGATAGTCAAGCCTCTTAAACAGCAGCCAGGCGAGGCCGAACCGCGCACCTGCCTCGGACGGATTCTCCCGAAGACTCTTGTTAAAGGCGCCTTCCGCGCGCGCACGGAGCGTCTCCACTTCTCTTTGCGCCTCCGGGGTGGCGGTTCCGCCGGCAGCCACGCGGTCATCCACAATTTGTTCGATGAGGGTCAGGTGCACTCCGAGGTCTTTCAGTAACTCCGACGAAGGCTTGGATGGGTCGAGCTGCACCGCTGTTTCGAAGTGAAGCAGCGCGCGTTCCCAGTAAGACCGGAGCTTCTCATTCCTGTACCTGGAGCCATAGAACCGGCCCAAACCTTGGTACACCTGCCGGGCATCCTGCCGGAGCGCATCTACTTCGCCCAGGCCGAAGACCTCCAACCCTATGATGCGCATTTCCGCCACTCCGAACTTCTCCCGCTGCTCGGACAAAAGCGCGCCGTACTGTTTGACCCAATCCCGCCCCGTTGGGAACATGAGAAGGATCTCGGCGAGTATGCCGCGCAGATTTGCGCGGAGATCCGCCATTTCAGGATATTTTTCGCGCAACTCCGTCCGGAAATCGGCCAGTAGGGACGTCGTCCCGGCGACCGTGACGTCTACCTTCGTATCCACTTCGCCCAGCTTATCCCGGACCGCGCTCCGTGACTCTGCGAGGAATTCGCGCAGCTTGCCCAAGTCCTCTTTGCCGCTATCGAGGATTTGCTTCAACCCAAAATAGGAATTCAGCCCGAGAGCCAAAGCATACAGGCTTGTTAAAGTCAGCAGAAGCGTCACCAGCCGGTCGAGCTGCTTCGAGTTTTCCGCGGCATTGTCGAGTTGGTTCTTGAGCAACTGATAACGCAGTTCCAACTCCGGCGGAAGACCTTTTGGATTGGCGGGATCGGCGGGTGGATTCGCGGCCTTCAGTTCGGGAGGTAGGAACACTGGAAGTTGATGTAGCAGTAAGGTTACCCCGTAACCGATTCCCCACCCGAGCCCGATCAGCAAGATGGCCAACACAGCGAGAGTGGAACGGGCAACCTGGACGGCGCCGGTACGAGGCAGTGGCCGTTGGAGGGGAAGGCGGCGCGCTTCCAGTCGGAATCACCATACCCAAGGACATATGATTTTAGCTCCAGAAGCTGAAGTGGTCAATAAAAGGGCTGGGCATAAGGGTGGTGGGCAGGTTCACGGCTTATCGTACTTGTCGACCCAGTCCAGGTGGCGCTGCATGATGTCCAGCAGGAACTTCGGCTCTGTGGGGACGTGCGGGGTACGGGGGTAGATTACCATTTTGGTTACGACACCCTGTTGCTTAAGGGCGTGGTAGAGTTCGTAACCTTGACTGGTGGGCACGCGCGCGTCGGCCTCGCCGTGCAGGATCAGGGTGGGTGTCGTGACACCCTTCACGAAGGCCATGGGCGAGTGATTGAAGTAACCATCGAAGCTATTCCATGGCTCGCCCGAGAAGTAATCGGGCACAAAGCCGGATATGTCGGTCGTGCCGGTGAAACTCCACAAGTTAGTCACTCCCGCGCCGACGGCGGCAGCCTTGAACCGGTGAGTGTGAGTGATTACCCAGCTGGTCATAAAGCCGCCGTAACTCCAACCCATTACTGCCAGGCGGTCGGGATCGGCTACGCCCATGGAGATGACATGGTCCACGCCCACCATCAGGTCGAGGTAATCCTTGCCGCCCCAGTCGTTCAGGTTGGCGAAGCGGAAGGTGCGGCCGTAGCCGCTCGATCCGCGGGGATTGACGCGCAGTATGGCATAGCCTCGCGCGGCGAAGGCGGCGTAAGGATAGAGTCCGTAATTTCCCAGGAAGCGGTCCTGAAAGACACCGGTAGGTCCGCCGTGGATGACTAACACCATTGGATAATTCTTTCCGGCTTGGTAGCCGACCGGGTAAGTCAGGAGTCCTTCGATATACAGGCCATCGGCGGCTTTCCAGGAGACGCTCTTAGTTTCGCCCAGGGGGAGCTTGGGCAGGTCCAGGTTGGCGGCGCCGACGCGCTGGGGAAGGCTGTCGCCGATCTTTAGGATGTAGGCTTCCGGCGGCTCATCCCAAGTTTCGCCCGCGAAGCCGAATGCGGTGCCGGTGGCATTCACGTGTCCTGGTTCGAGGGTGCCGCGGCGGGGTTCATAGACGGGCTTGGGCTGGCCATCGAGGGGCATGGCGTAGACGACGGTGGACACGCCACGCGCCTCCGCGAAGAGGAGCCGGGCCGAATCGGCGGCCCAGCCGAGCAAGACCGGCTGCTCGTCGAAGGTGGGTGACATTTCGCGCGTTTCGCCGGTCTGGCGATTAAGCAACACGATGCGATCGATGCCCGCCCAGCGCGCCGGATCGGTGGAGCGCAGATACGCCAGATACTTTCCATCGGGCGAATAGAGGGGGCTGTGCTCGGCTGCGCCGGTGGCCGCGATGGGGCGCACCGCGCCGCTGGACACGGTGACTTCGGATATGTCGGATTTGGGCCAGTCGTTTACGGCAGGAGTGGGGGTGTGGGAGAAGGCGATGGCGGCACCATCGCGGGACCAGTCGAATTCGGTGACGTGCTCCGGCGTGTTGGTCAGGCGGCGCGGGGGGCGTTTTCCGTGGCTATCGGGTTCGGCCGCGACCATCCAGAGGCTGTGGTTTCTGGGGTTTTCGTCGATGACGCGGAAGTCGCGCTTCTCTTTGGCGGCCTGCTCGTCGGCGGCGCGCGCTTCCATGCCCGCGAAGGCTATCCACTTACCGTCCGGCGAGACGTGAAATGCGCCGATTTCGCCTTTCCAATCGGTGAGCATCTCGGCCTCGCCGCCATCTACAGGGATGCGCCAGAGGTTCGGGTGTCCGCCGCGTTCGGAGGAGAAATAGACGTAGCGGCCGTCGGGGGAAAACTCGGGATCGGTGGCGCTCTTGTCGCCGCGGGTCAATTGCGCGCGATGGGATCCGTCGGCGGCAGCGAGGAAGACTTGCGTATTCACTTCGCTCTTTTCAGGTTCGATGACGGCGTGGCTTTGGGTGTAGGCTACGAGTTTGCCATCGGGTGAAGGGGTCACGTCGCCGACGGGCTCGACCTGCATGGAGAGTTCGGGGGTCCATGCGGTGGGCGTCTGGGCGCAGGCTGCTACGGCCAGCAGGAGGGGAAGCAGAAAGTTATTGCAAGCCGGCTGAAAGCCGGCTGCGGGCAAGATTGCCCGCCCTCCAGGGGTTATCATGGCATGGTCCTCCGCAGGGCGTCCAGGATGGTGGCTACGTTTTCGGCGGTGGATGAGTAGCCCATCAAACCGATGCGGAAGACTTTGCCGGCGAGGGGTCCGAAGCCGCCGGCGATCTCGATGCCGTATTCGCTGAGCAGCCGCTGGCGCACCTGGGCATCGTTGACGCCGTCGGGCACGCGCGGCGTGTTGAGGGTCCAGAGGCGGTGTTCGGGGGCGACGTGCATGCGCCATCCCATGGCTTCGATGCCCGCCACGAAGGCCTCATGATTGCGGCGATGGCGCTCCCAACGGTTCTCGAGGCCCTCTTCGCGGACGATCGCCAGGGCCTCGCGCAACGCATAAAACATGGTCGCCGAGGCGGTGTGGTGATATTTGCGCTCGCGGAAGTAACCTTCGAGGAGGCGCAGATCCATATAGAAAGAATCCACCGGGGCGATCCTTTGGCGGAGGCGCTCCCAGGCACGCGGGGAAACGGTGAGGGGCGCGAGGCCCGGCGGGCAGCCGAGGCCCTTTTGGGTACAACTGTAGGCGATGTCGATGCCGGTTTCGTCGACCCGCACGGGCATGCCGCCGAGCGAGGTGACGCAATCGGCGATGACCAGCGCGCCCACTTCGTGCGCCGCTTCGCAAATCGCGTGGCCGCTCTGGAAGGCGCCGGTGGACGTTTCCGCTTGCACATAGGCAACCATGCGCGGCGTTTCGCGGCGGATGAAATCGCGGGCTTCCTGGCCGTCGAACACTTCGCCCCAGGGTTTCTCCAGGCGGACGACGACAGCGCCGTGGCGGCGGGCGACATCGGACAGGCGGTCGCAGAAGTAGCCGTTGGCCAGGACGGCAAATTTTTCGCCGGGCTCGATGAAGTTGGCGACGGCGGTTTCCATGCCGCTGGTGCCCGTTCCGGAGATGGCGATATTGAATTCGTTGGCGGTGGAGAAGGCGTAGCCGAGCAGGCGGCGGATGTCTTCGACGACTTCGAAGAAATAGGGATCGAGGTGGCCGACGATGGGCTGGCGCAGGGCTTCGTAGACGCGCGGCGCGACCATACTGGGTCCCGGTCCGAGCAGCAGACGCGCGGGCGGGCGCAGGGGGGAAACGGGTTCGGGGATCACCAAGACAGTGTATCAATGCTACTGGCCGGCTCACGCGCGGCTACCGTGGCGTCACGAACTTGAGACGCACGGGCGCGGTTGGCGGCGCGGGCTTCGATACCTTGCACACCAACTGCAGCGATTCGACGGCCGCGACGACGCGCGTGACGGACTTGTCCTTGTCGAAGCCGGTGAGCACGGCTATCTGCCAGGACGGGAAGTAGACCTCCAACACGCGCACGGTCTCGCCGGCGGCGTGAACCGAGACGGCCAGTTCCTCGTCTTCCTTGAGCGCTTTCTGCATGGCCTGTAGTTGCGCGAGCATGGCCGTGCCGGGATTTTCGGGCCGCGGCGGGGGTGGGGGCGGGTTGACCGCGTTGCGGATGGCCTGCGAGGCCAGTTGCTTGGTGAGATCGCCGAGGGCCATCAGGCTGATGCTACCACCAGGCGGGAAGAACCCGGGCGATTTGGCGTTTGGGTGGGGAGCGACACGATGCGGAGTTCACCAGCGGATGTCGACGCCGTAAGGCTCGAGCAGCGCATCGGCGCTTAACAGGGGCAGATTCTCTTCCAGGCTCTGGGCCACGAGCAAGCGGTCGAAGGGATCCCGATGATGAAGCGGCAGAGATTCCAGGCGCATGACGTGTGCGGCCTCTATGGCGAGCGTTTGGGCGCCGAGCGCGGCCATGTGCCGGGGCAGATAGCGGGAGGGCGCTTCGGGCAGCGCCAGCTTGCCTATTTGCACCTTGGTGACGATCTCCCACAGGCTGGCCACGCTCAGAAACAGATCGGCGGTGCGCAGGATTTTGCGGGCGTGCGGCGTGAGGCGGCGGTCGTCGGTAATGGCCCAGAGGAAGGCGTGCGTATCCAGCAGGACTTTCACCGCTTTACCGCCAGAAGGTCTCCTCGATCTCGGGCGGCAGCGGCGCGTTGAAGTCGTCCGGAGTTTGGAACTCGCCGGCGGCGGAACCCAGGCGCCGTCGCCCTGATTTGGGCTCCATGGGGGCCAGGCGGGCTACCGGCTTTCCGGCCCGCGCGAGGATGATCTCTTCGCCCAACTCCACGCGCACCAGCAACCGCGAAAGATTGGTCTTGGCTTCGTGGATGTTGATCTTGAGGGGCATGGGTGTTTTGAGTGGCATCGTTTTTAGTATAGACTAAGGTGGTTGGCTAAGTCAAGGGCTTGGGCAAAGGAATTATACGCCGCGCGGTCGAACAGCACGAAGATGGCTTCTTCGACGCCGCAGTCCGCCCGTTCCAGTTGGCGCGTCACCTCGCTCACGGCTATGGCGGCGGCCTCGCGCAGGGGGTATCCGTAGACGCCCGTGGAGATCGCGGGAAAAGCGATCGAGCGGACGCGGTGTTCGGCGGCCAGTTCGAAGCACTTGCGGTAGCAGGAGGCCAACAATTCCGGCTCGCCGTGTTGGCCGTCGCGGTAAACCGGGCCCACCGCATGAAAGACGTAGCGGGCGGGAAGCGCTCCGGCGGCGGTGGACACGGCGCTGCCGGTGGGGCATCGCCTGATGCGCGCGCGGATGAGGTCCAACTCCGCCATGATGGAAGGACCGCCCGCGCGATGGATGGCGCCGTCCACGCCGCCGCCTCCTGCCAGCGCGGAGTTGGCGGCGTTCACGATGGCATCAGCCGCTACGCGGGTGATGTCGCCAGAGGTGAGCTTCAGCGTTTTTCCAGTGCGCGCGGTCCACTGCATCGCATGACCTGCTGCTATTATCTTCCTTATGGCGGGGTATGAACCAGGCGATCGACCCACGATCCTGAGCAAACAATTCCTGATGACGTTCGGCATCGGGCTAGCCGTGATTCTGATCGCCGTGGCGGGCATTCTGTTTCTGCAGCGCGGCGCGCATGTGGAGTTGAAGGGCGCCATCCTGAAGGTGCGCACCATGGGGATGGACGACAACAGCTCGCTGGCGGTGGTCGATTTCCGTTTCGTCAACCCGTCCAATTATCCGTTTGTGGTGCGCAGCGTGGATGTATCCGCCACGGGCGCCGGTGGAGAGAGCTACACAAGCACGCCGGTTTCGGAAGTGGATGCCAAGCGGGTGTTCGAGTATTACCCCATTCTGGGGCAGAAGTTCAATGTGTCGCTGCTGACCCGCGACAAGATTCCAGGGCGGCAACCGGAAGACCGCATGATCGTGGCGCGCTTTGAAATACCGGTCGCGAAGCTGGACGCGCGCAGGAATCTGAAAATCCGCATTGAGGACGTAGATGGCCCAGTATCCGAAATGGCTGAGAAATAGCATGCTGGCGGGCTGGGCGCTGGCGCTTCCGGCGCCGGCACTGCAGCCATTGGTGGCCCCCGCCGGCGCCCCACTGCAAGTTCGCCTGAAGACCAAGATCGCGTCCAACACTTCCAAGCCGGACGACCCGGTGGAGACCATGGTCCTCGCGCCGCTGACGGCGAATGGCACACTGGTGGTACCGGCGGGCGTGACGCTGTGGGGCGTGGTGACGGGAGCCAGCGCGGCCACCGACCCGACCGTCCGTGCGACGCTGGCGCTGGATTTCCGGGAGTTGGAGATGGGCGGGAGGCGTATCCGGGTGCACACGCTGTTGACCGCCGTGGAGAACGCGCGCGAGACCGTGGACGATAAGGGCGTGATCCAAGGGATACTCGCGAGTGAAACGCTTTCCGCGCGAATGGATTCCGGTATCGACAAACTGGCGGACAGGTATGCCGGCTTCAGCGGCTTGCTGAGCGCGGCCAAGAAAGCCGTGTTCAAGGAACCTGCGGGCGATATCAGCTACGACGCGGGCGTGGAGATGGACCTGAAGCTTACTGCCGCGCTGACGGTGACCGGGCCGCTGCCGCCTGGGCCGGACGCCTCACTGCGACCGGTGGCCGATGCGGGAGCGCTGATCGCCCTGGTGAACCGGCAACCGTTCCAGAGCCGCGCGCAGAAGCCGCCCAAGGAATCGGACATTACGACGTTGATGTTCATCGGCAGCCAAGAGCAGGTGCAGGCGGCATTCGCCAGCGCGGGCTGGAACCAGGCGTCCAAGCTGGGCGAGAAATCCAAGTACGAAACCATGCTGGCGATCGCGGAGGATCGGGGATACAGCGAAGCACCGGTTTCGATTCTGTACCTGGAAGGGCGTCCGCCGGATATGGTGTTCGAGAAAACCAACGACACGTTTTCAAAACGCCATCACCTGCGCATCTGGCTGCGGCCCGATGCATACCGGGGGCAGCCGGTGTGGGTTTGCGCGGCGACGCACGACACGGGAATCGACTTTTCGGCTAGGGACCGCACGTTTATCCACAAGATCGATTCGCAGATCGATATGGAGCGATCGAAGGTGGTGAACGATTTGCTGCTGACGGGCAAGGTGCTGTCGCTGATGATGGTGGATCGTCCGAATGTGCCGCGGAACGGGCAGAATGCCACGGGCGACAATTTGACTACGGACGGGAAGATGGCGGTGGTGATTTTACAGTGAGGGACTGGCTTCAGGCGCGCAGCAATTTGTGGAAGACGGCGTTGCGGGGAGAGTTGGTCTCCACGTGGTCCGCGCCCTCCGCGGTGAGCACGTAATCCGAATTGTCTCCCATAAGCACGAAGCCTCTGTCTCGCAGATACCAGACCGCGAAGGCGATGTACTCGCGCGGGAACGACATGAGCCTTTCCAGCTCCAGCAGTGACAGACCGGGGTGTTCCATGTCGGAGCGGCGGCGGTTGTAGAGCAGGCACAAGATACCCAGGCGGCGATTCTGCTCGCCTTCGATGCCGTCCACGAATTCCTTCAGCTCAAAGGCGGGCAGCGGCTGGCATTCGCCGACGCGCCGGGCGGCATCGTAGATGGCGCGCTTTTCCGGGTCGGAGAGCACCTCATAGGCTTCGTTCAGCAGCAGGAAACGCTCGGAATCGCCGGTCTGGGGATTGTCCGGGTGGAAACGCGCAGCCATGATGCGATAGACGCGGTGAACGGTCTCCGGCTCGGCGTTCTGGCTGACTTGCAGCACCTCGTAAAAATCGACGGCATCCACCAGGGGCAGGCGCAAGGTGCGCTTGGTTTCTTCGGAAAACTCCAGCCCGACCAGGAACCCCTGGCCGCGCTTGGTGCAGTTGCGCACGGTCGCCCTACCGCTGAGCTCGTGGCGCTCGGCCTGCAGGCTGACCGGGACGCCCGTGTGCATCTCTTCGCTGGACTCGATACGCATGCCGGACCTGGAGACATTCAGGCCCCGAACGCGGAGAGATCGACTCTGGCCGCGGGCGTCCTCCCAGACGACGGCAAACATGGCGTTGGTGAAGCGCCGCTGTTCTTTCCGTTTTTCAGACATTCCTATGACTCTTTCTATTTGATACCTCCGCCGGGGCCGAGCGGGCAAGTTGGCGAAGGTACTGCGAGTCACGGATAGTGTTATATGTTGTTAACTCCGGGCTAACGAAAGTTAGTACAATAATTGCCCCCGGGGCGGGTGCCAAAGTGGCTGCAGTCAATGGGGGCTTGCCGCACTAGACCGCCGGTGTCTGGATTTCATGGAAGCACTCGCCTTCCGGCACATGGCCTGCGCAAGATAATAGCCACTTTTCCGTAAAGGTCGCTTTCTAGTGCATGCAGGCCGTGCTCGATGTCCCTGCCCTTGCCCAACTTGCTCGTCCATCGCCCGGAGGCCTTTTGCCGCGTCACGTGTTGCGGCGATCCGTCGTCGCATACGTAGATAGCAACTTTCTCATACTCCGGCTCAAAACCGGAGTGCTCGGTCTCAGCATATCCGTGCATCCGGAAGACCTCGACCCATCCGCTCACGGTATCGGAGCTCACCTCCGCCGGCCAGTAGTATCCTGCGACGCCTACGTCATCCCAGAAATTGTTCACGTCTCCAACCGCCCACGCTACGCAGTTGTAGGCAGGGTCGGGGCTACTGGTGGGAATGTAGTCGCCGTTGCGTAATCGCGGAAAATCTTCTTCAAAATCGGAGTATCGTTCCATGTCGGAAGATAACCTTCTGCGCGTCCCCACTCCAGCCAAGCGCTCACGCCCTCGATAAATGTCGCTCCCGCCGGGACTGGGTCTATTCCCGTCATTGCGCTCAACGCTACAAACCAATGGTCTGGTTGCCGTTCAAGCTCTCGAAATAATAACGGAAGCCCCTCTTTTCCCATGCCCATAATCCTTCGGTATGACGGGTGGGCAATCATAACCTTTACCGGCGAGGTATGCCGCGTCTCGATCTTCCATTTCTGCACATGCGCATTGAACTCCATAGTGCGATCTGCCGCAGGAGCCCTGCTCCTGGACCTATGCACCGTTTGCCGAGGCCGTCGAAACGACCTTTCCAATTTCGAGTTGCTGGAGCGCTTGCCGTGCCGGGCAATTCTCGGTCTAACGATTTGTGGCATAGCCGCGCTCACCTTGACGATCCAACACTTGATTGATTTGATCGCGCAAACCGACTAGGGTCTCCATGCTCATGACCAATCGCGTGAGCACCAGGAATGTGGCTGAAGTTTGCGGTTGCATCAGTATTTCGTCAAGGGGTATCACACCCACGTCGATGTAAGCCACGCCGCCGGCATGAGCTACCTGGAGGCAATTTACGAAGAGGGGCTCTTCGTCCGGGGAGCCTTCCTCGAACGGAACAATCTTCTTGCTGACTCTAATGTCGGGAGCGCATCCCCGCCCTTTGCGTCTTGTGCGCTCATACAGGTTCCGCCTTTGTATCGCCGGTAAGTTCATTATACATTCGCGCCGAGCACGGCGCCGGTCCGGCCGGGTGGCATTCGATTGATCCTTGTCGCCTGTGGGTCCAATCGTATGGGATTTGATCGCTGAATACGCCACCCCAGGATCGGCTACCGGCCGGTCCAACAGGGGGCGCGCTTCTCCAGGAAGGCGGAGATGCCCTCTTGCGCGTCGGCGGCCAGGGAATTCATGGACATGACTTCCTTGGCGTAGGCGTAGGCTTTGGGCTGATCCAGGTCGACCTGGGTATAGTAGGCCTGCTTGCCCAGCGACACCGTGAGGTTGCTGGCCTCGGCGATGCGCGCGGCCAGCTTTCGCGTTTCGGCCTGCAGTTCGGCCGCGGGCGCCACGCGGTTGACCAGGCCCCAGCCGGCGGCGGTGGCCGCGTCGACCATCTCGCCGGTCATCAGCATTTCGAGCGCGCGCTTGCGCCCCACGGCGCGGCTCAAGGCCACCATGGGGGTGGTGCAGAACAGGCCGATGCGCACGCCTGGCGTGGCGAAGGCCGCCTGATCGGACGCGATGGCCAGGTCGCAGGTGGCGACCAACTGGCAACCCGCGGCGGTGGCGATGCCTTGCACTTCGGCGATCACCGGTTGCGGAATGGACTGGATCTTCATCATCAGTTCGCTGCATACGTCGAAGAGGCGGCGGTATTCGTTGATATCGCGGCCCACCATCTGGGAGAGGTCGTGGCCGGAACAGAAGACCTTGCCCGCGGCCGCCAGGATTACGGCGCGAACGGCGCGATCGCGGCCGATGGCGTCGAGCGCATCGATCAGCTCCAGCATCATTTCCAAGGAGAGAGCATTGCGGCGCTGCGGACGATTCAAGGTGATGACGGCGCAAGGGCCTTCGGGTTGTAAGGATATATTTTCGTACGGCATGATGGCGTCAATTACCTCGCAGTATTGTTCAGCACGGCTTCGACAGAACACAGACCGATTGCCCGAGGCTGGTCATGCCTTCCACCACTCGACCGTCGTCGAGCTTCAGGCGGCCCTGGAACGGGATGTGCGGGGTGTCCCCATCGTAGGTCGCCTCGACCGAGAATCCCAAATGTGCGGCCCAGGAAGCGATCGCGTCCCGGCTCATGAACTGGTTATGGGGACGGCCTGGTTCGCGGTGGTTGACCATTTCCTGGAACACGTCCCAGTGGCAGTAGATTTTGAATTCCAAAAAGCTAAGCACCACTTTTCCTCCGGGTTTCAAAACCCGGTGTGCCTCAGCCAGGTAGCGGTAGGCGTCCTCGTGCAGCAGGTGCGTCAAGACACTGAAGAAACAGACCATGTCGGCCACGCCGGCTTGTTCCGGGATAACGATATCGTTCACGAGTTCGAAGCGCCAGGCCGGATTGGAGCAAACCGACCGGGTGTACGCCAGCAACTCGGGAACGACGTCGGTCCCAAGATATTTCTCCACGGTGAGGACATGCGCCAATCTTCCGGATCCGCAGCCTACATCGATGAGGTAGCCGGAGTCCCGAAGGCCGGCATCGACCAGGATTCGCCGCATGAGCAAACCGAAAGATTCGTAGTCTCCTCCGACAGCGAGAGACATAGCATCATCCGTAGAGTGGATCAAGTCACCGACGAGTTGCCGGTAGCTGGCCGCGTAATTCGCAACGCTTAGTGATTCCGCCACGTGTGGGTACCCCATCAGTTTAGCGGTAGCGCCGGGAGGATGGGGAACGGGGCAGGGCTAAAGCCCACCCTCCAGGGCGACTTCGCGGTAGACCTCCAGGACGTCGCGGGCGGTGCGGTCCCAGCTATAGCGCGCTGCCTGCAGCTTGCCTTTGGCGATGAGATCGGCGCGGAGGTCTTCGTCGAGCAGGGCGTCCTGGATGGCGTGGGCGATTTCGAAGACGTTCTCGGGATTGACCAGCAGGGCGGCGTCGCCGAGCACTTCGGGCAGCGAGCTGACGTTCGAGGCCACGACGGGGGTGCCGGCGGCCATGGCTTCCAGCGGCGGCAGGCCAAAGCCTTCATAGAGGGAAGGGAACACGAACAGGGCGGCGCTCTCGAAAAAGACGCGCAGGGCATCGAAGGGGACGAAGCCGAGGAAGCGCACGGCCTTTTCCACGCGGCTTTGGATGACGGCGCGGCGCACGGAGGGATAGCGCGAGATTTCGTCGCCGATGACGATCAGGTGCAGGTCGCGGTAGAGGGGGTGGCGCGAAAGCTGTTCGCGGACCACGGCGAAGGCTTCCACCACGCGACGAATGTTTTTTTGCGGGCGGATATTGCCGGCGTAGAGCAGGAAGGGATAGTCGATCTGGTAGCGTTCCAAGATGCGCGCCCGGGCGAGGCCGGCCTGGGCCGGGAGGAAGAAACCCGGATTGGGCGCGTTGTAGACGACGCGGATGCGGTCTGCGGGGATGCCCAGGGCGTCGTGCACGTCGCGGCGGGTCGCTTCGGAGACCGCCAGGATGCGTTTGGCGCGCAACAATCCACGGCGGAGCAGGAAGCGGCGGGTCTCGATGCGTAGGCCGGAGCCGGTCTCGAACAGCAGGCGGGACATATCGTGAATGGTGACCACATAGGGCTCCATCATGAACAGCGGCACCTGGTTCAAAGGGATGTGGACCAGGCTGGGGCGGAGGCGATGGAGGAACCAGGGGAAGGCCACGTGATTCAGCGCGTAGGAGTCGGTCTGGCGGTAGGTGACGGTTTTGAAATTGGGCGGCAGGGCGGAGAAAGCACCTTCGCCAGTTTGGCCGGCCTGGTCGCCCTTGTGATTGGGCAGCGCGACCAGGACGTACTCATCGGAGCGATCGATGGCGGCGAGGGCGTGGAGCAGACTGCGAATGTAGGTGCCGATACCGAAGTCCAGCGCGCGGCGGACATCGACCACAATGCGCGTGGGCATGGCCCGTTATCAAGCGGGCGCGAGGACGGCCTGGCGTCTCCAGGCATACAGGGGGAAACGCTCGGTGAGCGCTTCGACCCTACGCCGCACAGCGGCGGCGACGTCGTCGGACGCGATGTTTTGCAGCACTTCGGCGATCAGGGCCGCGACTTCGCGCATCTCGGGTTCGCGGAAGCCGCGCGTGGTGACGGCGGGGCTGCCGAGACGAATGCCGCTGGGATTGAGGGGCGGATTCACGTCGAAGGGGATGGCGTTTTTGTTCACGGTGATGCGGGCGCGGTCGAGCGCGGCCTCGGCTTCTTTGCCGCGAACGCCTTTGGAGAAGACGTCCACCAGCATCAGGTGCGTGTCGGTGCCGTGCGACACCAGGTGGAAGCCCGCCTCCATGAGGGCGGCGGCCATAGCCTGCGCGTTGGCCACCACTTGCTTCTGATAATCCACGAAACCGGGTTCCATGGCTTCTTTGAAAGCCACGCCTTTGGCGGCCATGATGTGCACCAGCGGGCCGCCCTGGTGTCCGGGGAACACGGTTTTGTCGACGGCCGCGGCGAACTTCTCTTTGCAGAGGATCAGCCCGCCGCGCGGGCCGCGCAACGTTTTGTGCGTGGTGGAAGTGACGATGTCGGCGTACTGGCAAGGATTGGGATGCAGACCGGCGGCCACCAGGCCGGCGATATGCGCCATGTCGACGACGAACAGCGCGCCCACGGAATCGGCAATCTGGCGGAAGCGGGCGAAATCCAGCAGACGCGGATAGGCGCTGGCGCCGGCCAGCACCATCTTGGGCTTGTGCTCCTGGGCGAGGCGGGCGACCTCGTCGTAATCGATGCGCTCGTCGTCCTGGCGCACGCCGTAGGGAACGATATTGTAAGTCTTGCCGGAAAAGTTGAGCTTGTGGCCGTGGGTGAGGTGGCCGCCGTGCGCGAGGTTCATGCCGAGGATGGTGTCGCCGGGTTGGAGAATCGCGGCGTAAGCGGCTTGATTGGCCTGCGATCCGGAATGGGGCTGCACGTTGGCGTGCTCCGCGCCGAACAGTTTTTTGGCGCGATCGCGGGCGAGGTTCTCGACCACATCGGTGAATTCACATCCGCCGTAGTAGCGCTTGCCGGGATAGCCTTCGGCGTATTTGTTGGTGAAGACGCTGCCGGCGGCTTCGAGCACGGCTTGGGAGACGAAGTTTTCGCTGGCGATCAGCTCGAGTTGGGAGTGCTGGCGTTCGGCTTCGTGGAGAATGGCCTGGTAGACGTCGGGATCCACCTCGTCCAGGGGCCGGGACATTGGGTCCGAATCGGGGGGTTGCATGGGGGTAAGTTGATTTTAACATGCGGGGGTAAGGCGGCCGTTGGCTATCGTCGGGTGCGGAACACTATGGGGGGCTCTACTCGCGGGGGATCTCCACCTCGGCAAAGCTGCCCGGGGCGGCCGCGTTAACAGCATCGATGACGCTTCGAATATGAGACCGGAGCCGCAGCGATGTTGCCTTCGAGAGGACTGAATCGGCAAAGGCGTTGCCTGATCGAAAATCATAAGCATCTATGGCCAAATCGAGGGCTTCGGGCGCGAGTTCAAGCGGCAGATCAAGCGGCGCTACCCCACTCCAGTCAGTTTCTATATTCAGGCGCCGACGCAGCGCAGCGACGCGAACTCCGTGGATATCGATCCGCAGGTGAAAGACGCGTACGGCATCCCCGCGGCGCGGCTGCACTTCGAATGGGACCGGAATTCGCTGCTGATGTGGGAGCATGGCAAGCACTCGTGCGAGCAACTGCTGCGCGCCAGCGGCGCGGAATCCCTGGGGTCCGGTGCGAAACCCGACATGCCGGGAACCAGCCTGCACGAGACCGGGACGCTACGGCTGGGGAACGATGCGAAGCGGTTCGTGACCAATCACTTCGGGCAGGCGCATGACGTTCCTAATTTGTACGTCTGCAATGCCAGCGCGTTTCCGAATTGCACGGACAAAACCACTACCATTTCGATCCTGGCGTTTACGCTGCGCACCGCGGAGTATCTGATGGAGAATTTGAAGAAGGCTTAGGGGCTGGAAGGAAGACCGCGGGGGCATCTGCAGGTGGGCCGAATGATTGTGCTCAAACGCGCGATTTTGCAGCATGGCGCGGATGGCAGATCAGACCGTTATTGGGGCACGGGCAGATGTGGTGCATAATATAGTGACCGCCTCCCAATTCAGGCGCTGGCTCGCTGGACAGGGCTGCACCTTCGAGCCAGGTAAGGGCGGCCACCTGAAGGTGATGCGGCGCGGCCGGTTTTCGGTGCTGCCCATGCACGGGTCGAAGAAAGAGCTTGGCAAGGGGCTCGTGAACCAGATCAAGAAAGACTTGGATCTCAGGGGAGAAGAATAGATGCTGCAATATCCGGCGAGATTCGAAGAGGACACCAACGGAACCGTCCTGGTTTCCTTCCCTGACATTCCGGAGGCCCACACCTGCGGATCGGACGCGGGCGATGCTCTTGCGCGGGCCGCTGACGCCCTGGAGACCGCGCTCGCGCTGTATATGGATTTCCGTCGTGATATTCCGAGCCCGTCCCGCCCGAAAAGGCGTGGGAGAGTGGTCGCACTCCCAGCGTTGGCGGAGGCGAAGATCCGACTCTATGAGGCCATGCGCGCCGAAGGAATCGCAAAGACCGAGCTTGCTCGCCGGCTGGGTTGGCACGCGCCGCAGGTTGATCGGCTGTTGGATCTCGGGCATGCGTCGCGTCTGGACCAAATCGAAGCTGCCTTTCAGGCTCTGAACAGGACGCTCTCGATCACGATTAGTCCTGCCGCGTAGGCGATGCTCCGCCGCCGTATCGATCAAACCTACGCGCCCCGCTTCATACGCCGCGATAGCAGCTTCGTTATTCGGGATTAGCCCACTTCGTCCACGCCATCTGGCAGGCATTGCCTGGGGAATGGATCGGTTGGGGACCGCCTGGCGGCCGTCGGGGAGGGCGACAGCGGGCACCGTGGGTGGCGGCGCTGGGAACCGCTTCTTGTAAGATACTCCCGGAAAATCGGCGGGTGCCTATAGCCTGCTGCCCGCCGCAAAAGATGGCGCTCGAATGTTCGCCGCGGGGGCGCTGTGATGTCGGGTAAGCGAGTTTTACCGCGTGCCTTCCCACTCTCCGATGCGGACTGGCACGAGATCTGGAACTGCTGCGAGGAGGGCATCCAGAATAAGCTGCCGGTTGATGGCTTTGGTACCACTGAAGCCATGCAGGGCCGCCTGTCCGAAACGGACTGGATGATCCAGATCTATTTGTTGGTGGGAGACTAGCGCGAAGCGCTCAAGCGCGGCATGTATGGTCGCGACCGAATGGCCCGCAAATGGCTCGTGCACATCGATGGCATTCTTGAGGCGCTCTCCCCGATACGCGTTCAGTTTGTGGGCGGCGAGCAAGACGTGCCGAGTCCGAATCGCCCGCGGGGCCGCTGAAGCCGTTCGCCCGGGTTTGTGTCAGGCGTCGAGCACATCAGCTATCATCAGCAGCATGAGCCTGCAGCCGCTGCTGGATATCATCAATACCGGAAAAACGGACCGTTGGACGGAGCGCAACAAGGCAGCCTTTCAATCATTGTTCGGCTCACCGGGAGGCCGTTATCCCAAACCTGCACAGGATAAGGTCACTCTGCGCGCGCCCGAAATGGCGGCCGACAGTGGCGTCCCATTTGCGGCCTACATACATCCCTCTAACCCACCCTCGGGTCCCTACAGCGGGCTTTCCTTCGTCATCTTTCCTGTTCCGGAGCAGCCGTGCCTCATCGGCATGGTCGTCGGTACACAAGGCCTAGCACCGGATGAGGGTATTCTCGGGCGCCCCGGCCATGCCCGAAAGATGCGCGCGATTTGTGCGTGGCTCAATCGTGAATATGGCGCTGGGTTGCAGGTCGCGTGGGCCAAACAGGACCCGACGCGCGTGGATCTGAGCATTCCCAGAGAGATGAGACAGGCATGGCCTGCGTACCATGCCGTTTTCGAGCGATACGGCCCTGTGTTGTACGCCCTGTTTAAGCCCAACGGGGCGCCGTCGGCTACGGAAGCCGCGGTGAAAGCCTTCCTGGATGTGATGTTCGAGGAGCGCGGGCATCCGCCGCTTATGAACTTCAAATCCGAAGCAGATCTCATTCATAATTCCTGGTTCGAACACCTCATGACAACAGTGACGCGCGACCAGGTAAGGTCGCTTCTCCAGCGGCGCCGCTACGTGATCATTCAGGGTCCGCCCGGGACGGGGAAGACCCGCATGGCGCGCGAAATCCTGGGGACTGATTATGAAGGTTTCGGCCGGTCAATCCAGTTTCACCCCAATACCACTTACGAGAGCTTCGTGGGCGGCTTGAACCCGGTCTCAACGGCCGGCGAACTCGGGTTCCGGTTCGCTCCGAAGCCGGGTTTTCTGATGGCGGCAGCAGCCGAAGCTCTGCGGCAACCGGAGCAGAACTTCCTGCTGCACATCGACGAGATTAACCGGGCTGACTTGGGCAAGATTCTTGGTGAGGCGATTTACCTGCTTGAACCCGAGCCAGAGTTCAAGCGGCAGATTGACTTACCTTATGATTTCGGCGAGCCTTTCCACAGCACGCTCTTCCTGCCGCACAATTTACACCTACTGGGCACGATGAACAGCGCCGACCGCAATATTGCCATCCTGGATATCGCCGTGCGGCGCCGATTCGCATTTGTCTCACTGTGGCCGAGCATGCAAGTCGTCGAACAGTTCGGGGCGCCAACCATGCAGAGGGCTTACCGCGAGCTCATGTCCATCTTTGTCGAGCATGCTCCGGACGAAGCCTTTCCGCTGGTTCCGGGCAATTCCTACTTCCTGGAGCCAGACGAAACGCGGGCGGCAGAAAGCTTGCGCGTCAATCTTACACCGCTATTGGACGAGTATCTGGCGCAGGGCTACGTTAGCGGGTTCGCGGAGTCCGTCCGGAACTACACGCAATGGCTGAACAGCCTGTGAGGCGCCGCGCAGCTTCGAGGAGCACAGCTCTGGTCGCTCTGCGCAATCCGGAGGAGATCTGCTTGGAAGCGCCTGATCACTCCGTGGTGCGCCGGTCGGCAGTCCAGTTCTTCCAGCTCCGGAACTCGAGAGACCCGCAAAGTCAGGCGGCGCGGCTTGCCGAGCAATTCGTTGCGCAGAACCGCGTGCCTCTCTCGCTGCTAGATGTTACGATGTCGCGGGACTATGACGGCAAGGACGTCTTCCTTTCCGTTACGACCGGCGGTTCGGTGGGCGCTGTGCCGCTGCTATCGCCGACTTCGGCCCGGCCCGATTATGGGTTAGTCGTGCAGCCGCGGTTCCCCTGGGGCGGCATTGGTCCCATGCTCGCGGAAATGGGCTGGCGCATTGTTCCGGCGCCCTTACGGCTTCCTCTGCTAAAGCGCTCTGAGCGGCGGGTACCGGCCTGGGTGATCTCATGTATGGTCTTCGCGCGTCTCCAGGCTCTGCTGGCACGGCTCGACCGCCGTTTTGAGCTCGTCCAGGAAACTTGCGCCGCACCCAGAGGGTCCGTACAGTGGGAGCAATACGCGACTCGCCAAGTGCCACACGCCCGGCTACTGGACGTGCCCTGCAGATACCCGGACCTCCGCGATGATCGGGAAATGAAGGGCGCTATCCGGTTCACCCTGGAGCGTCAAATGCGCTCGCTCGAAACGCAACGCGAACAGGGCGCCTTTGTCCACCGGCTGATATTGGTGGGTGAGCAGTTGCTCTCGAAGGTGCGCGCCGTCCCGCCTTATGCACCGCCTGCTCCGGTGATGGAGCGTTGGCTGCACCGCCCACTTTATGGCACCGCTTGGCTCGACGGACTGCAGGCCATTGAATGGACTCTGGAAGAACGGGGGCTGGCCGGAGTGAGTGACCTCGAAGGCATACCCTGGGCGATGTCGATGAACCAGTTCTTTGAAGCGTGGGTGGAGACTCTATTGCGCGCCGTGGCGACGCGTGTCGGTGGCCGTTTGAAGGTAGGCCGCAATCGCGAAACCACTGCGCCACTAATTTGGGAACCGCCTTATCTCGGTTCCCAGAAGTCGCTCGCTCCTGACCTCTGGCTGGAGTGGGAAACTTGCACGTTGATTGTTGACGCAAAATACAAGCGGCATTGGGAAGAATTGCAGCAAGGGACTTGGTCGTCAGCCTCTGAGACTCTTCGCGAGCAGCATCGCCACGACCTGCTGCAGGTGCTGGCCTATGCAAACCTAGCCAGCACTGGACATGTAGTCGCTTGCCTGGCATATCCTTGTTCACAATCGACCTGGGAATCCTTGCTCGGCCGCGGTCGGCTCTTTCACAAAGCTGATCTACAGGTGCGCGACAAGGTGCTCCGCGTCTGGCTCACCGCAGTTCCGATGGACGCTGTCGTGGATCGTGTCGCGACGCCACTCATACGTGAGTTGCAGGCGCTGCACCGCGAGCTCGGTAGCTGACCACCGTATCGTCAGTCTATCCCAGCGTATCGATCGAACCCACGCGACCCGCTTCATACGCCGCGATGGCGGCTTCGTTTTTGAGGATGTATCCCAGTTCGTCCACGCCTTCCAGCAGGCAGTGACGCGAGAATGGGTCGATGGGGAATTCCACTGCGCGGCCGTCCGGCAAGGCGACGGTCTGGGTGGCCAGGTCCACGGTGACCTCGGTGTCCGGATCGCGGTCCACCAGCGCGAACAACGCGGCGTGGACATCGGCGGGCAGCACGATGGGCAGCAGCGAATTCTTCAGCGAATTCTGCTTGAAGATATCCGCGAACGAGGTGCTGATCACGGCGCGGAATCCGAACTGCGTGAGCGCCCACGGGGCGTGCTCGCGCGAACTGCCGCAGCCGAAATTGTCGCCTGCCAGCAGGATCTGCGCGCCCTGTCACGCGCGGCTGATTCAGAATGAAATCCGGCTTCGGATTGCCCTGCGCATCGTAGCGCCAGTCGTTGAAAAGCTGCTTGTCGAGCCCTTGTTTCGAAATCGTCTTCAGGAAGCGCGCCGGGATGATCTGGTCGGTGTCCACATTGTTCATGGGCAGCGGCACGAGACGGCTGTCGAAAATTCATTGCGCCGTTCATAAAAGAGTCCTCACGTCGGTCACCACGCCGGTCAGCGCGGCCGCCGCGGCGGTCAGCGGGCTGGCCAGGAAAGTGCGCCCGCCCTTGCCCTGGCGGCCTTCGAAATTGCGGTTGCTGGTGGAAACGCTGTACTCGCCGGGCTGCAATTGATCGCCGTTCATGGCGATGCACATGGAGCAGCCGGGCTCGCGCCAATCGCAGCCCGCCGCGCGGAAAATCTCCGGCAGACCCTCGGCTTCGGCCTGCCGCTTCACTTGCTGCGATCCCGGCACCACCATCACGCGCACATGCGGGTTCACTTTGCGGCCCTTCAGCAGCGAGGCCGCCGAACGCAGATCGGAGATGCGCGAATTGGTGCAGCTTCCGATGAACACCACGTTCACCGGATGTCCCAGCAGCAGCTTGCCGCCTTCCAGATCCATGTAGCGCAGGGCCTTCGAGATGGAATCGCGCTGCAGCGGGTCGGCCACTTCGCGAAGGCTCGGGCAGCGAGCGCGGTAATCGGCATGCCCATGCCGGGATTGGTGCCGTAGGTGATCATCGGCTCCAGCGCGATCGGCGTCGATCGAGACCGACCGGTCATAGGCCGCGCCGTCGTCGGTGGGCAATTGCTTCCAGCGCGCGATGGCCGCATCCCAATCCGCGCCCTTCGGCGCATGCGGACGGCCGGCCAGGTATTCGAAAGTGGTGTCGTCGGGCGCGATCATGCCCGGCGCGCGCGCCGCCTTCGATCGACATATTGCACACGGTCATGCGCTCTTCCATGGTGAGCGCGCGGATGGCCGGCCCGACAAATTCGAAGATGGAAGCGGTGCCGCCGCCGACGCCGATGCGCGCGATCAGCGCCAGGATGATGTCCTTGGCTGTCACGCCGGGGCGCAGCGCGCCATCCACCCTCACCTGGAACGTTTTCGATTTGCGCTGCAGCAGGCATTGGGTGGCCAGCACGTGCTCCACTTCGCTGGTGCCGATGCCGAAGGCCAGCGCGCCGAATGCGCCGTGCGTGGCGGTGTGGCTATCGCCGCAGACCACGGTCATGCCGGGCTGCGTCAAGCCGAGTTCGGGTCCGATCACGTGGACGATCCCCTGCCGGTCGCTGCGCCTGCCATAACAACGGATCCCGAAATCGCGGCAGTTGGTTTCCAGTTGCGCCACTTGCCGCGCGGCGATCTCGTCCACGATGGGCAGCGAGCGGGTCGGTGGTGGGCATGCTGTGATCGGTGGTGGCCACGGTCAGATCGGGACGGCGCACTTTGATGCCGCGCTCGCGCAAGCCCTGAAAGGCCTGCGGCGACGTGACTTCGTGGACCAGGTGCAGATCGATGTAGAGCAAGGTGGGCGCGCCGGGTTGTTCGTGGACCACGTGCGCGTCCCAGAGTTTTTCGATAATAGTGCGTGGCATAGAGGTTAAACCGATGCGGACATGGTCCGGGAGCCGGTAAGCTCCCGAACCTATCCGATTGCGGCGCACACCGCCTCGCCAACCTGTTCGGTGGTGGCCGGCGCGCCGGATGGTTTGAGGTCCGCCGTCACGCGTCCGCTACTCAGCACGGCTTCGATCGCGGCATTCACGCGCGGCGGCTTCTTCCTTCAAACCAAAACTGTATTCCAGCATGGCCGCCACCGAGCCGATAGCGCCGAGCGGGTTGGCCTTATTCTGGCCGGCGATATCCGGCGCCGAGCCGTGCACCGGCTCGTACAACCCCACCCATGCGCCGGACGGCTTGCGGTCGCCGATCGACGCCGACGGCAGCATGCCGATCGATCCGGCCAGCACCGCGCCCTCGTCGCTCAGAATATCGCCGAACATGTTCTCCGTCAGCACCACGTCGAAGCGGCGCGGATTCAGGATCAACTGCATCGCGCAGTTATCCACCAGCAGATGATCGAGCGCCACATCCGGATATCCGGCGGCGATTTCGACCACTACCTGCCGCCAGAGCTGCGAATTCTCCAGCACGTTCGACTTATCCACCGACGTCACTTCTTGCGGCGGCGTCCGCGCGCCAGGTGGAAAGCCATGCGCGACACGCGCTCGATCTCCGCGCGGGTATACGTCATGGTATTGACGGCGCGCGTTTCCGGGCCGCTGCCCGAAATGCCGCGCGGCGTGCCGTAGTAGATGCCGCCGGTCAGCTCGCGGACGATGATCATGTCCGTGCCTTCCACCAGCGCGTTCTTCAGCGGCGACGAATCCAGCAGCGCCGCGAACGTGCGCACCGGCCGCAGGTTGGCGAAAACGCCCAGCGCTTTGCGGATGCCCAACAGCCCTTTTTCCGGGCGCTGCTCCGGCGGGCAGTTGTCGAACTCCGGCAGGCCCACCGCGCCCAGCAGGGTAGCGTCGGCATCGGCCGCCAGTCGCGCGGTTTCCTCGGGAAACGGGCTCCCGGTGCGATGGATGGCGATGCCGCCCAGCAGCCCTTCGGCGATGTGCAGCGCGTGATTCCACTCTGGCCGCTACGTGCCGCAGCACGCGCACCGCCTCGCGCGTCACCTCTGTACCGATGCCGTCGCCGGGCAGAACCAAGACGTTGAGGTTCATAAATTGGAGGGCGGGCAATCTTGGCCGCCCTCCATTAGGTCCGTGCTCAGCATCAGTCCGCCGCCACTTTCATGACCATGGGGCGAGCTTCAATCAATTCGACGATCTCTTCGTCCAGCAGTCCTTTTTTGTTATCGGCCAGGAACGTGAACCGCTCGTACAACAGTTGCAATTCTTCCTTGCTCAGGTCGTAGCCCAGTTCCTCGGTGCGCTTCTTCAACGCGTGGCGGCCGCTGTGCTTGCCCAGCACCAGCTTGCTTTCCGGCACGCCCACCGAGTGCGGATCCATTATCTCGTAGGTGGTCTTTTCCTTCAAATAGCCATCCTGGTGAATGCCAGCCTCGTGCGCGAAGGCGTTGCGCCCCACAATGGCCTTGTTCGGTTGCGGGCCGAAGCTGATCATGGATGCCAGCAGTTGGCTGGCGGAATACAGATGCTCGGTGCGGATGCCGGTGTCGTAGGGCAGCTTGTCCTGGCGGGTCTTGAACAGCATCACCACTTCTTCGAGCGCGCAATTGCCGGCGCGTTCGCCGATACCGTTGATGGTGCATTCGATCTGCCGCGCGCCGGCTTCCACGGCCGCAATGGAATTGGCGGTGGCCAAGCCCAGGTCGTCGTGGCAGTGCACGCTGACAATGGCGCAGTCGCCCAACGCGTTCACAATGCGGCTGATCAAGCCCGCGTATTCGTAGGGCACCGAATATCCCACCGTGTCCGGAATATTCACGGTGCGCGCGCCGGCGGCCACCACCGCGCGCGAAATCAACTCAAGAAAGTCGGGGTCGGTGCGGGCGCCATCCTCGGCCGAGAACTCCACGTCGTCCACATAGTGGCGCGCCAGTTCCACCGCGGCCACGGCTTCTTCCAGCACCTGCTGCCGCGACTTTTTCAGCTTGTACTTCAGATGGATATCGCTGGTGGCGATGAAGGTGTGAATGCGCGGCCGCCGGGCGTGCTTCAAAGACTGCGCGGCGCGTTCCACATCCAGCGTGCAGGCACGGCCCAGCGCGGCCACCTGCGCCCAGGGAAACTCGCGGCTGATGGCGTCCACAGCGTCAAAATCGCCCTCGGAGGCGATGGGGAAGCCCGCCTCCAGAATGTCCACGCCCAGCTCCACCAGCTTGCGCGCCATCCGGATTTTTTCCGGCACGTTCATGCTGCAGCCCGGCGACTGCTCGCCATCGCGCAGCGTGGTATCGAAAATGTAGACTCGATCGCTCATAGAAACCGCCGTATTGGGCCATTATGCGGGAACGCTCCAAATTTAGCAAATTTATAATATTAGCGGTGTGTATAAGCCTTAATTATACGCGCGCGATACGGCGCTAGGGCGCTAGCCCTTGAAGGCCTTCTCAATGGTAAGCATCGCCATAAAAAGCTTGTCCGGGTGATCCGCCAACGATTGAAACTCATGGTGAATATAGAACTCTCGAGCGCGCTCGTCCAGGGCGTCGACCACCACGCCAACCGACGCCACTTCCGATGTATTCCGCCAACTTCTGTGCAAGGCGTCCATCAAGAGAAACCTGCCGAGACCCAGGCCGCGGCAGGAGGCGTCTACGGCTAGCCTGCCCAGCAGCGTCGCCGGGAGGAGTGGGTAGCGCGGCAGCCGCCTGGCGACGGCTTCTGGCAGTTCCACGGCCTTCACGCTATAAGCCGAGAGTGTGTAATAACCAAACACGCTTCCATCCCGTGCGGCCACCACGAAGGGAGCGGCAACCTTTCGTCTGGCATCCTGCCCGGCCTGGGTGTGGAGATAGTTGTCCAACTCCGGCACGCCCGATTGGAACGCATCGCGCCGGTGGGACGCGTTCAGCGGCTCCGCGTGGTGCTCGTAGCGCGGCGGGCTGGTCACTGCCGGCTTTTCTTACGGCGATATTCACGGGCTGCTTTGCGCAATCGAGGTCCAGGTTCGGCCGGGTTCAGGATGGCTTCGGCAAACGCCTGCGACTCGCGCGCGGTCAGGATTAACACGCCGCGCCTCTCGATAGTCTGCTCGGCGGCCGCCTCGGCGCTATGAATGACGAAATCGGTCATGGTGCGGCCTTCCAGATCCGCCGCACGCTGGATGAGGACCTTTTGCTCCTCGTTCAGGCGCGCATCGAAGCGAAAGGTCTTCGGCAAGGGCGTTCGCCTGGGGCGTGTCGCCATTTGGTTCATGCTTTCGCCTCCCACTTCAGCTATGGTACGGCAATTATCCGTACGGATGCAAATTAGGCCAGCATGTGGCGCCAGTCAACTCTTCGGGGCGCTCGGCCAATCAGGGGTCTCCACGCTGAACAGCTTGGCGTACTCGCCGGTCAAGCGCTGCCAACCGCCGAACTTCCTGGCGTCGGGGCCGACCATCCGTCCGATGGGTGTTCCGCCGAGAAGGTGATCCAGGACATCGAAACAAATGTGCCACCCGGCGGCGCCCATGGCGATGAATGGGCGGCCGATGTCGGTCCACAGCGTCAGGCGCGTGCCGGCACCAGAGGCTTCGAGTTCCCACCGCATATCGTGCTCGCCCCAGTTGTACTCCAGCACTTCGGGAGGGATCGGCCCGCGTCACCGTGGTTTCGGTAACGTGCAGCATGGGCGCACCCACCGTGGTGAGCTTCACCGTGGCTCCAGCCGTAGCCAGGCTCCCATCGGCTACAAAGGGAGCCCACTCGCGCAGATGCGCCGGGTCGGTTAGCGCCTGCCAGACTTTTTCCGGCGCGTGGCGCAGTTCTCTGACGAGAACGAGCGTCCACTTCTCTCCGTCCTTCCGTATCTGCGCCCCGGCGGCCGGACCCGGTGTATAGTGCTCGCGATCGATCACCTGCCTCTCCTTTCGGCCTTACCAGCGTGCCAGTTGAGTGATCTGAATGAGGTTGCCGCACGTGTCGTTCAGCATGGCAATGGTGGAGCCGGTCACGCCGGTAGGCGGCATCGTGAACTCGGCGCCGCGGGCCTTGATCCGCTCGTAGTCGCCATTGACGTCGTCGGTGAAAAACATGATCGCGGGCTGGCCCTGTTGAAAGGTCGCCTGCTGATACGCCTTGGCGGCGGGGTTGCCGTTCAGTGCCAGTTGCAGTTCAGTGCCCTCCGGCTCCTCGGGCGAGGCCACGGTTAGCCAGCGATAGGGGCCCTGACTGAAATCGACCTTCTTGGCAAAGCCCAACACCTCCGTATAGAAGCGCAGGGCCTTGTCCTGATCGTCCACGTATATGGTGGTTACTTTGATTTTCATTTCGTTTCTCCTTTGTCACGTTCGCGGTTTAGGCCGCCCCGTCTTTTCGTGGTCTTGCCTTTCTTTGGCGTCGATTGTTCCATGCGGTCGAGGTGGCGTTCGAGAGCATCCACATGGGCGGACCAGAACCGGCGGAACGGAGCCAGCCAGGCATCCACCTCCTGAAATGGTTCGGGCTTCAGCCGGTAGAGGCGGCGCTGTGCGTCGACTGTGCATTCCACGAACCCGGCCTCGCGCAGCACTCGCAGATGCTTTGACACGCTGGGTTGCGGCATGCCAAGCTGACGCTCGATCTCTCCCACCGACTGTTGCGGCGAGACCAGGAGGCTCAGTATCGCGCGGCGGTTCGGCTCCGCAATGATTTCGAATACAGATTCCACTCCTTTGTTGTACTCTACAGAGCATATGCTTGTCAAGGTATATAACAGCCGAAAGGTCGAGGCTTAGGATAATTTATATAGGGCCGCCCTGGAATAAGGTTTTGTTATGCTAGGGACGGCATGGAACTTCACGCGCTTCAGGTTTTTCTGGCGATAGCCACTGAAAAGAGCTTCTCGCGCGCCGCCGAGCGGCTGCTGCGTACGCAACCCGCCGTCTCCCTGGCCCTGCAGCGCCTGGAGGCGGAGCTGGGCGAAAAATTGATAGACCGCTCCGCCAAGGATCTGGTGCCGACCGACGCCGGCCGCACGGTGCTCGACTACGCGCGCCGCTTCGAGAATCTGCGCCTGGAGATGGAGAATTCCCTCGCCGAGCTGCGGGACCATTCGGCGGGCACGCTTACGGTGGGCGCCAACGAGTCTACGTCCCTTTACCTATTGCGGCACATCGAGAACTTCCGGCGGCTGCACCCGAAGGTGAAAGTGCGGGTGCGGCGCAGCCTGTCGAGCAAGATTCCCAACGAATTGCTGGATGGCAACCTGGAGATGGGCGTGATCAGTTACGATCCGCCCGACGAGCGGCTGACTTCCACCGTGATCTACACCGATTCGCTGGCCCTGGTGGTTTCCCCCACGCACCGGCTGGCGGGCCGCAAGGCGGTCTCGATTACCGATCTGGCGGCGGAGACCTTCATCGCGCACAACGTCATTTCACCGTATCGCGAGGTGGTGATCCGCGCGTTCCTGGAGCGCCGCGTGCCGCTGAACATGCCGGTGGAGATGCCCACTATCGAGACCATCCGCAAGCTGGTGCAGAACAATCAGGGGGTAGCCTTTCTGCCGCGCATGTGCGTGGAACAGGAGATCGAGCAGGGCCTGTTGCGCGAGGTGAAGGTGAAGGAGTTGCACGTGGAGCGGAAGATCCGGCTGATTTATCCCTCGCGGCGGGTGCTGAGCCATGCGGCGCGGGCTTTCCTGGAGGTGGTGAGGGGGAAGTAGCGACACTCATGCCCCACTTTATGCAAAATTACCCTTCGCGAAGCACCGCCGTGGCCTACCTGAGAGGGATGTCCACTTCCGAGTAGCTGCCGGGAGTGGCTGCTGCGTCCACCGCGGCAACCACCCGCTCAACGTATCGGCGCAACACGGGCCACCGGGGATTACCGAGAACGACGATAGAGATTTTCCGGCCCGTCAAGTTTTGCTGATATCGGATGTTCTTGTCGGCGGCATCGGGCAGAGCGCCGTTGGCCAGCCTCTTCCATCCCCGTTCAACCGCTTCAACAACCGTGTGGCCTTTCAATGCCTATCGCAGCGGGGCTGGCGTGTTGTGATCAAGCAGGATGAGCATTTACCGTTGATGCCGTGCCACACGGCGGGACCGGGAACGGGTCCAAGCTGCGCGCGGCAAAGTCCAACACGGTCACAATCCGTTCCCTGGTCAGGTGAAACCACTCCGCGATTTCGTCGATGGTGGCGCCGGCTTCCAAGTTTTCAAACACAATGGACACCGGCATCCGCGTGTCCTTAAACACCCAGGCGCCGCTGACCTTGCCGGGGACGCTCTCCACCGCGGCGCATTGCGACCAATCGAGACTCGGCATGATCCGCGCTCCTTACTCTTAGGGTACGCCAAACGCCGCGCGAAGACTAGAACATTTGCAGTAGGCAGCCGGGTCAGCCTGTTAAACTGTAAAATCAATTATGGCGTTGAGCAAAGATTTGCTGGAGATCCTGGTCTGCCCGCTATGCAAGGCGAACCTGGACCTGAAGCCGGACAATAGCGGCCTGAAGTGCGTCCAGTGCCACCGCGTGTACCCGATTCGAGACGATATTCCGGTGATGCTGGTCGACGAGGCGAAAATCGAAGAGTGACCGGCTTGTCCATCGGCTGCCGCGTGGCCGTGATCCGGCTGCGCTCGCTGGGCGACTGCGTGCTTACCACGCCCGCGATCGAGATCCTGAAGCGCGCGCGGCCCGATCTGCAGATCGCCGTGGTCGTCGAAGACCGCTTCCGCGCGGTGTTCGAGGGCAATCCCCATATCGACACGCTGCTCGCTCCCAGCTGGCGCGACCTGCGCGCGTGGTCGCCCGGGTTTTGTCTGAACCTGCACGGCGGCAGCGCCAGCGCGCGTCTGACCGCCCTTTCTGGCGCGTCGCGGCGTGCGGGATTCGCGCATTATCGCTGGCAGGCTCTGTACAACGTCCGGATTCCGCGCGCGCAACAGATTCTGGGCGAAGAGCGCCCGGTGCATACAGCCGAACATCTGGCATCGGCCATGTTTTATTTGGGCGCGCCGCGCGTGGAGATTCCGCGGGCGAAATTGTTTGCCGGTGGGGCGGGACTCCTAGCCCGTCCGGCCGCACCTTACGCCATAATCCACCCTATCGCTTCGCAGCCGGACAAGACCTGGCCTGCCGCACGCTTCCTCGCCGCCGCGCGGTTCCTGCGGGAATTGCTGCATCTGGAGCCCGTATTCATTGCAGGACGGGGTGAGGACATGGACGCCTTTAGCGCCTACCGCACGGTGATCGGCGCGCCGCTGGACGAAGTCAAATCCCTGTTGAGCGGGGCGACGCTCTTTCTGGGCAACGATTCCGGACCGGCGCATATGGCCGCAGCCTTCGGGCTCCCGGTCGTCGTAATCTTTGGCGCTTCGGATCCGGCGATCTGGCATCCCTGGCGTGCCGAATCGGTGGTGGTCGAAAGCGCCGGCGGCATCCGGGCGGTTGCGGAACAGCAGGTGTTCGACGCGCTGGAGCGCATGCGGGTGCACGCATGAGAGACCTGCTGCGCCTGCTGGCGTTCGCCAAACGGTATTGGGCCTACCTGGTTCTTTCGGTGTTCCTGATGGCTTGCGTGGGCGCGGCGCACGGCCTGACCGCGCTGCTGATCAGTCCCATCTTCGATCGCGTGCTGAATCCGGCGGCCATCGACGCGCCGGTCGTGTTATTCAAAGATCCGGTGTTCCATCATCCGGTCTATCTCAGCCACATCGTGCCCGGCGCCTTCCACAATCGCAGCATCTGGACGATGGTGGCCTTCGCCATCCTGGCCGTATTCCTCACCAAGGGCGTGTGCGACTATCTGGCCAATTACCTGGTGAATTATGTGGGGTGCTCGGCGGTCACCGACCTGCGCAATACGGTCTTCGACAAAGTCGTCCGGCAGGGCGCGCAGTTCTTCGAGGCGCATTCCACGGGGCGGCTCATGTCGTCGATCATGAACGATATCGAGAAGATCCAGGTGGCCGTTTCGCATATTCTGGCGGACCTGCTGCGGCAGACCTTCGTGGTGCTGGGCCTGCTTTTCGTCATTCTGAATATGGATTGGAAGCTGGCCGTGGTCAGCCTCACGGTGCTGCCCTTCGTGCTCATCCCCACGGCGCGCATCGGCCGGCGCATCCGCCGCACCAGCCGTCGCAGCCAGGATCACGCCGCGGAGTTGAACGAGATCCTGCAGGAAACCCTCAGCGGCCACCAGGTAGTGAAGGCGTTCGGCATGGAGCAATACGAATCGGGGCGCTTCCGCCAGACCGCGCAGCGGCTGCTAAAGACCAATCTGCGCTATGTGCGGCAACAGGCGCTGGCGTCGCCGCTGATCGAGATTTTCGGGGCGCTGACCATCGTAGGGTTGCTGACGTACGCGCGCACCCAGATCAAGGCCCATACGCTGACGGCCGGCGAATTTACCAGTTTCGTGATCGCCTTGCTGATGATGTACGAGCCGGTGAAGCGACTCACCGGCATCCATAACATCTTCGAGCAGGCCATTGGCGCGTCGCAGAAGGTTTTCGAATACCTGGCGCACGCCGAAGAGATTCAGGAGAAGCCCGGCGCGGTCAAGCTGGAGCGTTTCAACGACTCCATCCGCTTCGAGGACGTCAGTTTCCGCTATCCACTATCGCCGAACGGATTTCAGTTGAAGGCCCTGAATCTGGAAGTTAACGCCGGCGAGGTGGTCGCGGTGGTGGGACCGAGCGGCGCGGGCAAGACCACGCTGGTCAACCTGGTCGCGCGATTTTACGACGTCACCTCCGGCGCGGTGCGCATCGACGGGCAGGATGTACGCGACTTCGATCTGGCGTCGCTGCGGCGGATGGTGGGAATCGTGGCGCAGGATACCTTCCTGTTCAACGACACCGCGGCCCACAACATCGCCTATGGCCGGCCCGGTACGCCGATGAGTGAAATCCGCGACGCGGCGCAATCCGCGCTGGCGGACGAATTCCTCAGCCGGCTGCCGGATGGCTATGACACCATCATCGGCGAGCGCGGCGTCAAGCTGAGCGGCGGACAGCGGCAGCGCATCGCCATCGCGCGCGCGCTGCTCAAAAATGCTCCCATCCTGATCCTGGACGAAGCCACCTCGCACCTGGATACCGAATCGGAAATGCTGGTGCAGCGCGCGCTGGGCAATCTGATGACAGGCCGCACGGTGATCGTGATCGCGCACCGGCTATCCACCATCCGCCGGGCGGATAAGATCGTGGTGCTGGAGCGCGGGGGCATCTTTGAGGTGGGCACGCATGAAGAACTGGTGTCGGGCGGCGGCGTCTACCAGCGGCTGCACGAGCTGCAATTCGTGGAGGCGGGAAGCGTGATGGACCTATGAGCGCGCTGAGCATGACGGGCTTTGCGCGAGTGCGCAAGGCGACGCCTGACGGCGAGATCGCGGTGGGCATCAAGAGCGTCAATCATCGCGGCCTGGACATACATTTCCACATGGCCGCGGAACTGGACCCGTTTGAAGGCGTCATCCGCAACGCGGTGAAGGCGCGGGTGGCGCGCGGGCACCTGCAGATCCACGTGATGTTCACCCGGACCGCGGCGGGGGACGGCTCCAGCCTGAATCGGCCTTTGCTGCAGGCTTATCTCGAAGCCTTTCGGGAAGCTGCCGCCGAGTTCGGCCCGGGCAGCCAGCCGGACCTGAACGCGGCATTGCGCGTCCCCGGAATGCTGCAGGCGGGCGTGCCCGGCGAGCTCGACGCCGGTCTGGAACAGGCGCTGCTGGAAGCCACGGCGGAAGCGCTGGATGCTTTGAACCGGTTTCGCGAGCGGGAGGGCGCGGCCATGGCGGCCGAGATGCGCGCGCGATGCGCGGCGGTGTGCGATCTGGTGGCGCAAATGGAGACGATCCGGTCGCGCGCCACGCAGGCGTTCCAAAAGAGACTGAACGAACGGCTGCGGGAGCTGTTGCGGGGCGCGGGCATCGAGCCGCAGCGGCTGGCGCAGGAAGCGGCCATGCTGGCCGAGCGCAGCGATATCAGCGAGGAGTTGATCCGGCTGAAGACGCACGCCGCCCAATTGGAGAAACTGCTGGATGCCAGCGGCGAGGTGGGCAAGAGGCTGGATTTCCTGCTGCAGGAGATGAACCGGGAAGCCAACACTATCCTGTCGAAAACCGGCGGGCTGGGAGATCTGGGGCTGACCATCACGGACCTGGCGCTGGCCGCCAAAGCCGAGATCGACAAGCTGAGGGAGCAATCGCTAAACCTGGAATGACGAGAGCAACCACAGATGGACACAGATGGACACGGATAAGAATCCGGCGTCTTATCGGTGTGCATCTGTGTCCATCTGTGGTTCCATTATGACCACCGTTTTTATAATCTCCGCGCCGTCCGGGTCGGGCAAGTCCACCCTGGTTCGGCGGCTGCTGGCCGGCGTGCCGGGGCTGACGTTTTCGATCTCCTATACCACGCGGGCGCCTCGCGGGCATGAAGTGGCGGGCGAAGACTATCATTTCATCTCGCGCGGCGAGTTTGAGGAGCGCATCGCGCTGGACGAGTTTCTGGAATACGCCGAGGTTTTCGGGAACTATTATGGCACCCACCGCGAAGTGCTGGCGCAGGCCCAGGAGCGGGGCCTCGACCTGGTACTCGACATCGACGTGCAAGGTGCGCGACAATTGAAAGGTAAGATTCCGGAAGCGGTGAGCGTTTTTGTCCTGGCCCCGTCCCGCGAGATCCTCGAGCAAAGGTTGCGCGCGCGCAGCGAAGATTCCGACGCCGTCATCGAACGGCGGCTTCGCGACGCAGCCATCGAGATTCGAAATTACAGCGTTTACGATTACGTGTTGATTAACAAAGAGCTGGCCCAGTCCGACCGGACGCTGGCGGCGATCGTGGGAGCCGAACGGGTGCGGCGAAACCGGATGGAAGGGCAGATCCGGCCGATTCTGGAAACTTTCGAGAACGACGTTTAAGATAAGGATTTATCCAAGCATGGGCGACAAGATTCCGAAAAACAACGCGCACTGCACCATCCCGGACGACCAGGAACAGAGCACCTACCGGTTCATTATCGTGGCCGCCAAGCGCGCCCGCCAGTTGCAAGGCGGCGCGCGGCCGGTGCTGCCCACGTCCTCCAAGAAGTCCACCATCATCGCCATGGAAGAAGTGCGGCGCGGATTGGTGAAGTACGAGATCCTGGGTCTTCCGGCGGTGGAAGAAGCGCCGCTGCCCGAACCTGTCCTCTAAGCCGTTGTCATGAACATCGTGCTGGGCGTGGGCGGGGGCATCGCGGCGTACAAGGCCGCCGAAGTGGCCCGCTTGCTGATGGAGCGGGGGCACGCCGTGCAGGTGGCTATGACGGCCAGCGCGCAGGAATTCGTCCGGCCTTTGACCTTCGCCGCGCTCACCGGGCGCAAGGTCGTCACCGGACTGTTCTCCTCCGGCAATTCCGAGGCGACGCTTTCGAGCGCCATCGAGCATATCGGCGTGGCGCAGGAAAACGACCTGCTGCTGGTGGCGCCGGCCACCGCCGATCTACTGGCAAAATTTGCGCACGGCCTGGCGGACGATTTTCTGACTACCATGTACCTCGCATTCACCGGGCCGGTGGTGCTGGCGCCCGCCATGAACAGCAACATGTGGTTGCACGCGGCCACGCAAAGCAACCTGCGAACGCTGCGCCTCCGCGGCCACCGCATTGTGGATCCGGAGGAAGGCGAACTGGCCTGCGGCATGGTGGGTCCGGGGCGTCTGGCGGCGCCCGAACAGATCGCCATGGCGGTGGATGCCGAGACGGCCCGGGGCCGCGATCTGGAAGGCGAAACCGTGCTGATCACCGCCGGTCCCACCGAGGAGCCGCTCGATCCGGTGCGCTACATTTCCAATCGCTCCAGCGGCAAGATGGGCTACGCGCTGGCGGAAGCCGCGGCGGCGCGCGGCGCCCGGGTGGTGCTGATTTCCGGGCCGGTGCGCCTGGCTCCGCCGCGCGGCTGTACCTTCATCCCGGTGCATACCGCGGGCGAGATGCGCGAGAAGGTTTTCGAGAATCTGCAGCCGGCCAGCGTCATCATCAAAGCGGCGGCGGTGGCGGATTTCCATCTCTCGAAGGTGCCCGCGCAGAAGATGAAGAAGACCGCCGCGCGGCTTTCGCTCGAACTCGACCCGACGCCGGACATCCTGGCCGAACTCGGCCGCAAGAAAGGCGACCGGCTGCTGGTGGGCTTCGCGGCCGAGACCGAAAATCTGCAGCAGGAAACCCGCCGCAAGCTGGAAGCCAAAAACTGCGACATGGTGGTGGGCAACCTGGTGGGCGGCGAAGATGGGGCCTTCGAATCCGACCAGAACGAGGTGCTGCTGGCCCTGCGCGGCGGCGAATTCATTCCCGTGCCGCGGGCCCCCAAACGCGAAGTGGCCGATCGCATTTTCGATGAGATTTTGAGACTCCGCCTGCACATATACGCCGCCGATGGACGCTGACACTCTGCGCCAGTATCTGGAGTATTACCAAGACTTGGGGATCAAGACGCTCTATCGTCGCGGGGGGGGACCGCTTGCCGCAGCTACCGAGCCGCGACCGCTTACCGAGCCGCGACCGTCAGGGAGCGATACTCTGCTCCAAATTCTCGAAGACATCGGCGATTGCCATCGCTGCCGCCTCGCACGAAAAGCGCCACAAGATCGTGTTCGGCGTAGGCAACGAGCAATCCCGGCTGGTCTTCGTGGGCGAAGGTCCGGGCGCGGATGAAGACGCGCAAGGCATCCCGTTCGTCGGCCGGGCCGGCCAGTTGCTCACGCAAATGATCGAAGGCACCGCGAAAAAAGAAGGTATTCCGCTGCTGCGCAAGGATGTCTACATCTGCAACGTGGTGAAATGCCGCCCGCCGGAGAACCGCACGCCGCAGCCGGACGAAATGGAGATCTGCGGCCAGTTCCTGGCGCGCCAGTTGCTGGCCATTGCGCCGAAAGCCATCTGCGCGCTGGGCTCGACCGCGGCCAAATACCTGACTCAAAGCAAGGAAGGCGTCACCCGCATGCGCGGCAATTGGTATAAGTGGAATAACATTCCGGTGATGGTCACTTATCACCCGTCTTACCTGCTGCGCGCTTATAACGTGGTGCCGAAGCGCGAAGCGTGGGAAGACCTGAAGAAGGTCCTGCACTTCGTCTACGACTGACTCCAGTTCGACTTAGCCGATGGGAAATACCTGTGCCAGCATTCATATCGCCTGGAGAGGCACCGTAGACGATGCCGTCAGGGCCATCAGCCGGAGTTATGGCAAACTGGGCTACGAGCGAATCAAAAAAGTGCCGGCCGATGGCGGCAAGCGTGTGGTTATCCTGGCTCGCGCCGGGCAGCCATTCATCTCCGTTTACGACAGCGACAACGCCAGACTCGATAGCGGCGAGTTGAAGGATCTGGCGCTGGCGGCGTCCAAGGCGATGAGAACGGCCGCGGTATTCACCAGCCTCTATGACAGCGACACCTATGAGTTCGCCGTTTTCGCCAACGGCCGGCAGGTGGACCTGTTGCTGACCGGCGCCGAAAGCTATCAGGGGCCTATGAAGCGGCTGACTGACAAATCGCGGGCAGCCAAATGGGGCAGTTTGTTCGGGCGGACGCTGACCACGGACCAGATCCAGCAGACGATCACACGCCAGACCGCGTTCGCCGACGGCATCATCGCTGGGTTAGCCGAGCTGATCGGCCTCCGCGGCGGCCAGTCGCAGATCAATTATCAGGATTTCCTGGATGGGGAGGAGGCCACGGCGCAGCTTTATTTCAAGAGAAAGCTGGCGGCGGTGTGCGAGGTTCCAGCGGGCGAAATTCGCCTGGCCAATGGGTACGATCCCGACGATACGCGCATGCTTCTGGTTTATCCGGCAAGCTGGCCTGTTCCGGTTGGCAAGCCTGCAAATGTGAAATGGATGATCCTGAGCCAAGGCGCGGGATTCGATGGCGGGACGGCAACCATTCGCGTTTCCGGGGCGGGCGGACCGGTGCTATCGAGGGGCGCGATGAGAGGCTTTAAATTCCATAACGGCCAGATTGCCGGCGATCTGGAAACGCGTCCAACGGATAAAGATCATGTGAAGGATTACTATGCATTCCAGGTCATACCCATCGAATCGGCGCCCGAATCGCAGATATACACGGCACAGATTCACAACCTCGCCATCCCACCGGTGACCCTCCAACGGACGACAGAGATTCTCATCCTATTCGTACTCTATGACCTGCAACCCCAGACAGCGGGCGAATGGGAAGTCAATGTGTCGCTCCAACTGGGGGCGGATCGCGAATATAACTACCATCTACCGCCGGTACGCCTCGCGGCATTGGAGCAGGGGTGGCTGCCGGTGGTTTCCGGACTGAACCCGAAGACCACTTATAATCGATCCAATTTCAGCGCAGACCCTCGGCGCGAGCAAGACGATCTGCGGGAGCTGGCGGATAAACAAGCGCGGATCGGGGATGACCGCCGGCTCATTCATCCGGCCGTCACTTCCAGTGTGGCCATACTGAAGGATGACGGGCAAGCCACGCTGGATGCCTGCAAGATCTGGCTTGAGGCATGGCTGCGTCCCTTGGCTGCGCAAGGTCAGGGAGAAATACGGATCCACACCGAAAAGAAACTGCCGCCGGGTGTCTTCAAACCAAGTAAGACGAGGAAGAGCCTGCCGGCAAGCGCATTTCTCGAAGACAAGGCATGGGCAGCCCTTTTTGATTATGGAAAGAGCTACCAAAGCGTTCTGATTTCCTTCGTTCCCAAAGATCGCGAATTGGCCGTGGCGGGTATCGGCTTGCAATATAGCCAAGAAGAAGCTTATTTCCCGGATTATTTGCGGCCGGGAAGCGTCCATGCGGCTGAGATGGCCAGAACCCTGAGTGTCATGCGCGGCCGCTCATTTGCCGGTGAGACTTATCGCGGGACATTGCATGCGTTCCAGTGGGTAACTAATGATGCGGAGTGCTATGACTGCCTGAAGACATCCGTGAGTGACATCGCGCAACGGTTAGATGGGTTCGCCGCCGGGAATGCTCCCTTGCAGGCCTGGAGTAATCAACGCACATGGGTGCCGCTGTTCGACCAAGCCGCGCATATTAGACCGACGCTTTACGAGGATTACAGCGCGCTCAGTTGGTTTAGGGGCGTGGAAGGAGGCGGCGGCCTGTACCGTCGAATGATGTCTGTTCAATGGTGCAGCAATGTATTGCGGATGCTGGCGCCGGACATGTGGCTCTGCCGGAATCTGATCGATCAGGTGGACAGAACGGCGCTGGAGCGGGTGGCGCAGGTTAGCGAGACGAACGGCGTGTTCAAAGTGGTGCTGCGCCCTGGATGCTCGCTGGAGGAACTGGAACTGGCTCTATTGCCCATCCTGCCCGTCGAAAGCGCCAGGATATCGGTTGCGTGATCGCCCGCTTGACACAAGCCACTGCTGCTCGTACCCTTGGAGCATGGACGCAATACCCATCCAACCGGAGCGCAAGGCCCAACTGGAAGTGGAATGGGAGCGGCAGGACTAGGGGGAATCCGTGGCAGCCATACGTCAGGGCTACGAGGACGTGAAAGCGGGGCGCACCCGTCCCGCCGCTGACTTTCTCGACGAGCTCCGCATCCGCCATGGGCACCGCCAGCCCACCTCCAGGAATTGAGTCAATTCGGCGGAAAATCAGCACTCTGTGCACTTACACGCGCATTTTTTTTTTGCCGACGCAATGCTGGCGAAGGAGTGGCCATGATGGTCCGGAAGCCGCGTAACGCGAAGTCCTCCCTGCGACCGCAGCGGCTGAAACCGCCTGTGATTAGAAGGATTCTGTTTTCCTCCAGGCGCGAGGGGTCTTCCTTTTGATCGTCCAAAGAATCCAGGCCCCCGCAGCGAGGCAAAGAACGCCGATGATCAGGCCGGGATTGTGCTTCTCAAGCAGCCCTAGCCCGGTTTGCATGAATCCGGCAAACAGCAGCAGGAATGCAGGCACAAACATCGCCAGGCCCCAGCGTGTCAACGTTGGCCCGTAAGTCGCCTCACATCTGGGACAGGTCAAAACTCCGGGCTGGATGTCTGTTCCGCACAATCCGCAAGGCATAATTGTCCTTCTAATTATATACTCGCATCGATCCGTTCGTAGCGGCCGCGGGCGGCTCCTCGCCCCAGATATACTTGCTGAACCACTCGTAATTGTGTTCCATCACCGCCCGTTGCTGTTTCGGCTTGTTGATGGGATGCCCGAACCCTTTGTACAGGATCAGCTTCACCGGAACACCGCGGTCTTTCAGCGCCTGGTATAACTCGAAGGAATTGGGCGGCGGGACGCGCTTGTCCTGGTCCCCGTGCTGGATCAGCGTCGGCGTCTTCGCCTGGTTCACATATGTTATCGGAGACGTCTTCCGATAAATCTCCGGATCCTCCCAAGGTGTCGCCTTCAAATACTGCCGCGTAAAGGGATGGATGTCGGTATTCACGTAGTAAGTGGTCCAGTCCGAAATCCCCGCGCCCACCGAAACCGCCTTGAACCGGTCGCTGTAAGTGGTGATGAACGCCGAAATATAACCGCCCTCGCTCCACCCCATGGAGCCCACGCGATCCTTGTCCACCATGCCCTTGCCGATCAGGAAATCCACGCCGGAAATCACGTCCTGATAATCGCCGAGCCCGAGGTTGCGCACATTCAAAGCGCGAAACTTCGCGCCGTATCCGGCTGACCCGCGATAATTCGGCTCCAGGATCAGCGCTCCTTTGGCCGCAAAGCGCTCCACGGGGTAGTATCGGTCCGCGCGCCGCGCAGGCGTGTCCACGCCGGTCGGCCCGCCGTGGATCACCACCAGCAGCGGATATTTGCGCGCGGCATCGTAATCCGCCGGCTTGATGAGGACGCCTTCAATCGGCGTCCCGTCCGTCGAGTTCCACTGGATCACTTCGCGCGTCGCCAGCCGGAAATCCTTCCACTGCTCGCCCATCCTGGTCAGGTATTTGGGAGCGAAATCCTTCACCGGCGAGACGAAAACCTCGGCGAACCGGTCCCGCCCCGAAACGACTCCCGCCATGGTGCGGTGATCGTGCGTGAAGGTCGCGCCGCCTACCGAAAGCTGCTCCGGACCGCTCACCCTGGTCACCGCCAGCGTGGCCGGGTCCAGGCGGAACACGTGCGAATTCGTTTTCTGCTGGGCGCTAAAGTAAATCCCGTCGGGCCCCCAGTCCTCGAGGCGCGCATCCTCGTCGAAGGCGTCTGTCAGCACGCGCATCTGCCCGACCTCCACGGGCGCTACCGCGATGCGGACATTGGCGTAGTAGAAGAACTGCTCTCCGTTGGCCGTGGTGAAGGCGATCTGCCTTCCATCCGGCGACCATACCGGCCCGTTATGCGGGCCATTGGCTCCGACCAGCTTCTTCAGAAACTTGTCCGAGACATTCACCACATAGATCTGTGCGGTGCCGGATGAGCCCAGGTCGGGATCGCGCGTGGCGCTGAAAGCGATGCGTTTGGAATCGGGAGACCACGAGAAGCCGTGCACGCTGAATTTATCGCCCGCGGTGAGCGGCTCGGTTTTGGGCCGCTGTTTGGGATCGGCGGGAATCTCGGCGGGCGCCTGGATCAGCCACAGATGCGTCATCGAGTAGTCGCCGTTCACGATCTCGAAATCGCCGTACTTCTCTTTGCGATCCTTCTTTTCCTTCGACTCCGGCCCCGTGGAAGTGAACGCGATGGCGCGCCCGTCCGGCGCCCAATCGAACCCGTCCACGCCGTTGTCCTCGCTGGTCAGTTGCGCGGCTTCCCCGCCGGTGGGCGAGATCAGGTAGATCTGGCGCTTGCCGTCGCGCTCCGAGGCGAAGGCGATGCGTTTGGAATCGGGCGACCACTTGGGGCTTTGGCTGGATTTCTTGCCGCTGGTAAGCTGGTACCGCTCGCCCGTGGAGGGCACGGCGATCCAGATCTGCTGCACGAACTCGTCGTCTTCCCAATTGGTCTGTTGTACCGTGTACGCAACGTAACGGCCATCCGGTGAGATTTCGGCGCCCTGCACTGATTGCATGCCCAGCGATTGATCGATGGTGGGCGTCTGGGCGGATCCCAGCGCGCAGAACAGGATTCCCAGCAGAAGCGATGCCTTGCACATGGGGACATTATATTGTGCGGCGCGGGGTTAGAAATTAAGCCTCGTCGGAGAAATTTGTGGGTCACCGATACGCTCCAATGGGCGCCGGAAGCTCGGCTCGTGCGGCCCGCGAACCGATGTGGGATCACGCGGCTTCAGCCTTTCCTGTTCGTAGCCATCGTGGGCTTAGGTGGATAGCCGGCAACCCAGCGCGCGCTCAGCCTCCCATTGCATGCTGTCAATCCACGTTGTATACTGAACTGAATGGTTCAGTATTGCCAGACCCACTTCGATGCCTCGTTCGGCGCGCTGTCGGACGCCACCCGACGCGGCGTTCTGGAGCAACTCGGGCGTGCGGACGCTTCGATCACAGCCCTTGCCGAGAGGTTCCACATGACCCTCACGGGCATGAAGAAACATGTAGGCGTCTTAGAGCAAGCGGGGCTCGTCAGCACAGAGAAGGTTGGGCGCGTGCGGACCTGCAAGCTCGGGCTGCGCGGACTGGAAGAAGAGTCGGCATGGATCGAGAGGTGCCGCCAGCTCTGGGCCGCGCGCTTCGACGGGTTGGACATTGTTGTCGAGGAATTGAAACGGAAGGAGAAAGCAAATGGACGTAAGAAGAGAAAGTGAGGCCACCCCCACGAAGAACCGCACGGGGGTGGAGCGGAAGTCCGAGCGCGAACTCGTCGTCACGCGCACCGTCAACGCGCCTGCGCGCCTCGTGTTCGAGGCGTGGACCAAGGCAGAACTATTCAGGAGGTGGTGGGTGCCAAAATCGTATGGGCTGACCCTGCTTTCCTGCGAAATGGATGTTCGCGTTGGGGGGCAGTATCGTTTGGTGTTTCGCCACGAAGATTCGACGATGGAGTTCTTCGGCACGTACCTCGAAGTGACACCGCACTCGCGCCTCGTTTGGACCAACGAGGAGGGTGACGACGGCAAAACCGTCACCACGGTGACCTTCGATGAAACCGCCGGCAAGACGCTGTTGGTGGTGCACGATCTCTATCCCTCGAAGGAAGCGCTTGACTCCGGATCGACGGGCGCGATGCCCGAGGCGCTCGACCAACTCGACGAGCTTCTCGCCAGCCTGGGATCAAGTACGGAGACAAAATGACGCAGTCGATCAATCGATCAACGAAGCGTGTGGCCGGCCGCGAGAGTAAGAAAAGTGCCCAAGGCAAGACCCCGGCGAAGCTGCTAGTCGCCATGACTGGCAAGGCAAGCGCCGCGAAGACCGCCACAGGCGCCGAACCCGTGTTCGCGTACATCGCCAGCTTGCCGCAACCGCAGCGCGGCATCGCCGAGCGCGTCGATGCCCTGGCGGCCAAAAGTTTGCCGGACATCCAGCGAGCGGTGAAGTGGGGCATGGCGTACTACGGGGTCGAAGGGGGCTGGTGCTTCTCATCCGGCGCCTTCGTCGGCCACGTGAAACTGATGTTCATACGCGGCACGGAGATCAAGCCGGAACCGCCTGTGACGCCGATCGGGATGGGCAAATCCACCCGCGGAGTCGAGTTAGCTTCGGTTGACGATTTCGACGAGCGCCAATTGGTGTCATGGATGAAGCAGGCCGCCACCATCCCCTTCGTCGGGGGAAAGAAGCGTTGACTACGCCGTGGCGCAGTGTTCAGGACGCCGAGAAGGCCAACGGGACCGACGCGCTCAGGCTCGTTCAGGGCAAGGGTCTTCCAAAGAGCAAGTCGCGGGAAGTCTAGCGTTTATCGATCCCCCGGCTCGCAAGAGTATCGAAGGCTCGCGCTGCCATTTGCCGGCGCCCGGTTACGACCAACTCGCCGAACGGCGCTTTGAGTTCATTCCCCTGTGGGGTCATTCGCGAGAAATGCTCCGAGGCGCTTTACATCCTCGATCGTTTTCACATCGTGGCGAAAATGAACAAGGCACTGGACGAAATCCGAGCGGGAGAATCGCGCCGTATAGCGAGCGAGGGCGGCGTGCCCGTGCTGAAGAAGTCGCGCTGGCTGCTGCTCAAACGCGAAGAGAATCTGAAGACGGAACAGCGCTTCCGGTTGCGCGATTACGGTTTCCGCACATTCCGCTGCCTCGAACTTGTCTTCTATCACTCACTTGGCAAGATGCCCGAGCCGGAATCGACCCACGAATTCTTCTGATGAACCGAAATTAAAGGCCAACTGATCGCTATATTGTTCGCGGCGGATGCTATCGAGCTCGCGGGCTTCGCTCGAGCGTCCCCAATGCTCCAGGATCCAGATCTGCTCCCAGGCACAGTCTTCGAGCACGCGGCGGTCGCCGTGCTGTTCGGCCACGCGCATCCATTCCTGCAGGATTTCGAAAGCTTCGGCCAGCCGGTCCTGCGCTTTCGCCCACGTCAGCGCGCGCCGCGCCAGCGTCGAAGCCAGTGGCCAATCCGCTTCCAGCGCCCAGCGAAAGGCGTGCTGCAGATCCGGCCAGTACGCCCCCAGATCCTGCGCCACAGTTTGCTCGTCGAACACGCCAGCGGCGGCACGCGCGTGATAACGCGCCCAGCGTTGGCCATCGCGGCGCAAGGCCACCCGCTCGCGCACTAGCGCCGGAACCAGAAATCGCGGACCGTTTTCGTCCAGCGGCCGAAGCACATCTTGCCCCACGAACCCGGCCGCGATGTCGCGCGCTTCGTCGGGCTCGGCGTCGGCGGTGCGCGCAGCCATATCGAGCGCAAAGCCGGATGCCGCGCAGGCGCACGCGGCCGACAGCAGCCGCGCGGCGGGTCCATCCAGATTACGGATGGTGTCCGCTAACTGAGACGGGTCGGGGCCGGAGGAGGCGTCCAGCGGAACGGCAGTGGCGGAGAGCGCGGACGCCAGATCGCCGCGCCGCGTGGTCATCAGGACCGATGTTCGCCCGCGCGGCGCAAGCAAGGCGGCGGTTTCGGCCACGGCGTCGTCCAGAATCAGCAGGCAGCGATGCCTGGCCGCCAGACGCCGCAACTCATTCAGGTTGGATTCCAGGTCGCGGTCGAGGCGCACCGCCAACTGCGCGGCCAGGTCGCCCGCTAGCGCGGCGGCGGTGCGCGGGCCGCAAGTCAGCCAGAAGACCGCGTCGAAATCCTCCCCATGGCGGCGGGCGAATTCCAGGGCCAGCGCGGTCTTGCCCGCGTCGGCAGCGGCCTCCAGCACGGCCATGCCCGGCGTGTCCGCGAGCAGTTGGCAGAGCGTTTCCAGTTCGGTGTCGCGTCCCTTGAACGATGGCTGTCGCGCGGGCGCGAAAGACGCCTTCTGTGGCATGGGCGAGAGGCTCATCAACCATCGCTTGATGGCGCGGAACCCGGCCAGGCGATTCTGCCGCAGGTCGAAGAAATTCTTCCGCCGCAGCAGATCGGGAAACTTCGCGTCGCGGCAGAGTAGCGTCGCCAAAGCGGTGCCCGCCTGGGCTGCCTGCTCCCAAAAGACCGGTCTCCAGCGCTCCAGGACCCAGCGCGGCGGGACCGATCCATCGGAAATCAGCACCAGCACCACATCGGCCGCGAGGCCTTCCTCGACCTTGGCGATGAGGTCGCCGCCGGGAGGCATCTCACCTTCCTCCAGCAGGACCTCCACGCCCGCGCCGCGTTCCAGAAACGCCGCAAGCTGGTGCGCGAGTTCGCGATCCGGGGCGGAATAGCAGGGGAAGACTTTGAGCATGCCTGGCGCTTTCATTATCGCCCGGCGGAGGCTAGCTGGTTAGAGGTGGAGACCGCGGAAGATGTCGATGACGTCCTGAGCCATGCCTTTCACTACGTCGGCTACGGCTTGGCCCACGGCAACGGCGTCGCTGGCGATTTGTTGCCCGGTCGGCGTGCAGAGGAAGACGAAGAGATTGCCGGCCGCAAATGCGGCGGCGCTGGCGGGATCGGATGGAACGGCCACGATCAGCGCCGGGGCAGGCGTTGTAACCGTAGTTGGAGTGGCGGGTGGAAGTGGAACCGGCGTAGTGCTCATGTTATTTGGTGCTCCTTCAACCTTTACGATAAGCACGTCAATTTTGAGTGCCGGGAGGTCAATCGCTTCAACCTATTGAAATGAAGGCGTAGGCTGATTTTGCGAAACTTGTCACCGAAGGCCGCCAGCGGGGCTAAAACCCGCCCTCCAAGAGAGGCGGTTGACAGCGCGCACCGTCCAACATTAACGCGTCGGACTCCGTTTGTGATTGACAGAACGAATGTAGGCCTTCATAATCGCTAGTAGAGCCAGAAGGCGAATGAAGCCTTCCACGAACGGCAATAGAATTGCACGGAGGATATTACGACGAGGCACAGAAATGCACAGCGTTTATTGCTTTGCCGGTCAGTCGACCGCCTGTCCGGGTTTCTTCGCGAACGATATATTGCCCTGCATATGCAGTAAGGAGAGCCTGCTATTCGCTCTCAGCGAGGTGGCCATCCCGTACATACCAATCACTGATGGGCCCTCGGAAGTGCACATTTTGCCGTTGAGCGCTTGAGTAGTTTCGCCCCGCACGCTAGCCAGTCTGGGGCAAACCACCCATCCCGCCCATCACCCGCTTCAGCCGTCAGGTAAGCGGTGGGTGATGATTTTTCCAATTTTCGATCAAATTTCGCCAGCGGCTCCGCGCGGAATGGCCGATCTGATCGTGCTCGACCGGGACATCCTCACCTGCCCGCTGGACGAGGTCCGGCAGATCCAGGTGGAGCGGACCTACCTGGGCGGCAAGGCGATCTACCAGCGCAGGACAAAAACGGAACCACAGATGGACACAGATAAACACGGATAAAGACAAAACCAAACCAAACCATTCCGCGGTTCCTGCTTTTTTGCTCTTATCTGTGTTTATCTGTGTCCATCTGTGGTTGGGCTGCCTTATGAAGCAGCCATCAGGCTGGTTTGCAACTCCGGGATCTCGATCTCGATGCGCGTCCCGTGGCCGGACTGGCTTTCGATGCGCATCTGGTGGCCGTTACCGAACAGTACGTTTAACCGCTCGCTCACATTGCTCACGCCGATGCCCTGTTCCCGTAAGGTGGCCAGCTTGGATTCGGGTATGCCGACGCCATCGTCCTCTACCCACAACATCAGCCGCGATTCCGCGCGCCGGCTGCGCAGGCGGATGGTACCGCCTTCGACCTTGCTGCTCAGCCCGTGCTTCACGCAATTCTCGATCAGCGGCTGCAGCAGCATGCTGGGCACCAGCATATCCAAGGTGTCGGCGGCCACGTCTTTTTCAAAGCGCAGCTTGTCGCCGAAGCGCACCACCTCGATGGCCAGGTAGTCGTCGATGAAGCTGATTTCCTCGCGCAGCGCGCTGAAATTATCGTGCTTGCGCAGCAGCCGCCGCAGGATGTTCGACAGCTTCAGCACCATGACACGGGCCTGGTTGGGATCGGTGCGGATCAGCGAAGACACCGAGTTCAACGTGTTGAACAGGAAGTGCGGATTGATCTGGCTGGTGAGCGCCTCCAGGCGGGCTTGAATCAGGAGACGCTGCTGCTCCTCGAGCTTCCCTTCGTTGCGGGTATTGTTCCAGATCTTGATCGGCAGCGTGACGGAGAACAGCGTGGTGGCATAAATCGCCGCATACATCAGAAAATTGGGCTGCGCCGGGTGCAGGTAGAAGATCCGGCCTTTGGCGCCGAAGGCCTGGCCAAGCGCCTGCCGCAGGAATTCGGCGAACAGGATCACGACGAAGAAGAGCAGGTTGAAAGCGTTGCGCCGGTCGAAGCGGCGCTGCTTAAAAAAGCGCCAGAGGTTCAAGTCGAAGAACGGGCTGAAACGCCAGATATCCTCCGGATCGGCGGCGCAATCGCGCAACAGGCCGCCCAACACGCCCAGGCCGGCCAGCAGCGGCATGGTCAGGTACTCGCGGTTGATCATGGCGGGAATGGAGATCAGGATTCCCGAAATAAGCCCCGTCACGTAACCGCCCAGCAGGCCTGCCAGCAGGCTGCCCTCCAGGCCGAGGTCGACGGCCTGGTAGCTGCCCGACTGGTATGCGGCGCTCACGACCCGCGTGGCGACGCTCGCGCCGAACACGCCGGAGAACCACAGTGACAGCTTGACGCGCTGGCCCATGGTGCGGCCCTCGCGCATCAGCATGCGCTTGACGGCGCTCCAGCGCACCAGGATGCTGGCCAGCGAGGCCACCACGCCCAGCTTCACCAGCAGCGTGACCAGGGAAGAATCCGCCATGTAAGCTCGGAGATCATTATAATAAAAGCATCGGGACAGCCGGCAGAAATCTGATGCACACTCCTTCCGCGCTCCGGCTGCACAAGGCTGCCGAAGCCGATTTTCCAACCCGGTTCGGCCACTTTCGAATCTACGGATTTGAAGGGCGGCTCGACGACCGCGTGGAGGAAGCGGTGGTCCTGGAAATGGGCGATTTGGCGCACGGGCAGGTAGCGCCGCTGGTGCGTATTCACTCCGAATGCCTGACGGGCGACGTGTTCCACAGCCTGCGCTGCGATTGCCGCGCGCAGCTTGAGCTGGCATTGCAGATGATCGCCGAAGAGGGGCGCGGTCTGATCATCTATGAGCATCAGGAGGGGCGGGGCATCGGGTTGCTGAACAAGCTGCGCGCCTACGAACTACAGGATGAGGGCGCCGACACGGTGGAGGCTAACGAGCGGCTGGGCTTCGAATCCGATCTGCGCCATTACGAGTTGCCCGGGGAGATTCTGCGGTATTTCGGGTTGAAGAGCGTCAGGTTGTTGTCGAACAATCCGGAGAAAGTGGCCGCTGTGGAAGCCGCGGGCGTGCGGGTGGAAGAGCGCGTGCCCTGCATCGTGCCGGCCATGGATTCGACGGTGGCGTACCTGCGCACGAAGAAAGAGAAGATGGGGCACTTGCTGGAAGGGTTTTAGTCTGTTTTCGCCATTCGTTCGACGGTTGTGAGTTGTAATATGGCGTACGAGGCGCGCCTCAGCTATAAGCAATAAATGGCTTTCCTTTGCGTAGATAGCCGGGAAGCGTGCGTCTATTCTGCGTACAGGCCCATGCTGAATACGTTGTTGTGCTTGTCCACCTGAACGTTCAGACGCCGGTCCTTGTAAAGATAAAACTTCCGGCCTTCGAGATATTGGACCCGGTATCTTGTTCCATAGAGGTTCTTGCATTCGTCCCACGTCATTCGCAAGGGATAGAGATAGATGTTGGTGAGCCGTCTCGTTTTCACATCAAAACCAAGCTCTACCTTCTGCATTTGTAGCGTTGGGTCAGAGTAGGAAAAGATGTCCTGAGTGACGTTATGAGCGTTGTCGTAGCCGTATCGATGGGAGAGCGGTTCGCCCATTGTACTGGAAGCATCATTGTCCATCCATTTCAACAGACGGTCGTCGAGAAACTCCGCCAAGCCGGACTGGAGCATTTCAGCAAAGGCCTTTGACGGAACATTGCCAGTGGTTACAGGTTTCGTTTGCGTTGCAGGGGTAGAGGTTTCAGCGGGAGGCTTGGCATTGCCTGGCTCCTGCTCGGGGTCATAAACGGTCGCGAGTGCTGCCGGTTGAGACGGCGTGGCGAGGATTCCCCGAGCATAGTCGATAGGGATTGCAAAGTTGAGACTTTGGCCCTCCTGCAAACTCAACGTCGTTATGCCGATCACGTCGCCTTTGGCGTTAAACAATGGCGCCCCGGAACTCCCGTGGCTGATTGGCGCGGTGACCTGCAACAGCCGGTATCCGTCCATTTGCCGAATGCCGCTGATGAGTCCTTCCGAAAGAGTGTTGTCCAGCCCGAGAGCATTGCTCAGAGAATACACAGGGTCGCCTACCTGGACAGTACGGGAGTTCCCTATCCGAAGTGGCAGCAACTCCTCGGCCTTGATCTTCAGGAGCGCAATGTCCTTCCGGCGATCAACATCCATGACCTCCACGCTGTCATAGGCGTCGCCATTCGCAAGGCGGACGGTCGCCTGCTTTGAATTCCGAATGACATGGTAATTGGTAAGGATCTTGCCGTCAGGCGCGACCACGAACCCGGTGCCTGCCCACCGGACCGTGCCCTTGTCGTCCTTACCCTCGATTGACACAACCGATGGAGCGGCTTGCTTGTAGATTTCACCTGCTGTGGAGTTCGTTTGGCCGTGCGCAAGCATCGCGGCGCTGGCCAGCATGATCGGCAACATCCGAAGGAATCGGCCTCTTTTCGTCGGGCGACCGTTGAATTGCCTGAGTGATCTCATTTATTAGGAGTTCCCTCCGAGAATCAACTGGTCCCGCATTCCGCCGTAGACAAATGCGCGAAGCATCTCCTTTTCATAAAGGTCGTAGGGGAACCCGAGTTCAACGTGGCTGGCATCATCCAGCGTCTTTAATTGACCGGCTGACAGCGTCAGGGCTAAGCTCGCAAGATTGTCCTGCAACTGAGAAAGCTTTCGCGCGCCAATGATGGGGATGACCGGCACGGGGCGGTAGCGAAGCCACGCCAGCGCGACCTGCGCCATGCTGGCGCCGGTCTCATCGGACACAGTCTTGACCGCCGCTACGATGCGGCGGGTCCGTTGTTGCTCGGGCAGGAACTGCTTCATCGCATCCGTGCTCATGCGGCCCGGCTCGGACGACCCGTGGCCATGGTACTTTCCGGTGAGCACGCCGTTGGCGAGCGGCGACCACGCGGTCACGCCTACGTTCAGCGCCTTGGCCATCGGGATGAGCTCGCGCTCCACGGTTCGCTCAATGAGGCTGTATTCGATCTGCAGCCCGATGAATGTCGACCACCCCCGCAGGTACGCGAGCGTGTTCGCCTGCGCGACCCACCAGGCCGGGGCGTCGGAGATGCCAACGTAGAGCACCTTGCCGGCGCGAACCAGGTCGTCCAGTCCGCGCATGACCTCTTCGACTGGCGTAATCTGGTCCCAGATGTGGACCCAATAAAGATCGATGTAATCGGTGCGCAGCCGCTTCAGGCTGGCTTCGACGGCCTGCATCATATTCTTGCGCTGGTTGCCGGCCGCGTTCGGGTCTGTGCCCGGAGGGGCATTGGTGTATTTCGTGGCCATGACGACGCTCTGCCGGTGCCCCTGCGTGAATTCGCCCAGGAACGATTCGCTGGTCCCGTTGGTGTACAAGTTGGCGGTGTCGATGAAATTGCCCCCAGCCTCGCGGAAGGCGTCGTACAGCTTGCGTGCCTCGTCCTTTGCGGCTCCCCAGCCCCAATCGTCGCCGAAGGTCATGGCGCCGAGCGCCGCCTCCGAAACCCGCAGCCCGCTGTTGCCTAACAGTCGATGTCGCATATTCCTATCAGTTTAACGAACACTCACGTCGAGCAGCGCCAGCCAATACTGGGTGGATTGCAACGCGAAGCCCGCGATGATCAAGCCAACGCCGAAGACGCCCATGCGCTTCTCGGGTACGTGATCCGCAAACCATTCGACGAAAGGCGTGCACGAGCCAGCCACGGCCGTGACGAGTCCAATCGCCAGTCCGGCTTTCAACCCGACGCTCAGCGCGTGCGTGCGCCGATGCGCCACCAAGGCGCTAAGATATCCGGCGGCAGCATAGCCAACCGCGCGATTCACCGCGGCCAGAGCTTGATATTTGGTCATGCGCGGGCGGGTGGCGGGCCGGTAATCGAGGGTCGGCCGAATGCCGATTTGGTACGCAACCGCCTGTCCGACGGCGCTCAGAACGCCAAACGTGGCGCCAAATATGCCGCCGTACAGATAAGCGGCGCCCAGGGCGAAGCCGGCGCCGCGAATGGCGCTCATTGCCGAGTCGAACCACCATCCCAGCTCGGGCCGATGCCTGGAAGCGCGGGAAAACTCCCAGGCGAGGGTAATGCCGTGCGCCACGCCGCTGGCGAGGCCAAACACCGGCCCGAGCGCGAGACCGTACCCGCCTCCAAACAGCGCACCATAGGTCACTCCCCTGGTGAGCGACCGCAGCGGTCCGTGTTCCCCGCCCAGCAGATCGTAGGCCAGGTACATGGCGCCGAGCACGTCGAGGCAATTGCCGAGGATGCTGACCAGCGCCAGCGTATGGCGATCGATGGTCATGGAATGCTGGCTGCCTGGCCGTTCTTCAGGATGAGAAACGAGTCATCGGGACACGCGGCGAGGAGCTCCCTCTGTGGCGTGTCGAGGCCCTCATCCGCTAACTGGAAAGTGCCATGGTGGATGGCGATGCTGGTCCTGGCGGCCAGGATTTGATGGGCCCTGAGGGCCTCATCGGGACCCATGTGGACGGGCGACATGAACCAGCGGGGTTGGTAAGCTCCGATGGGCAGGAACGCCAGATGCGGCGATCCGAACTGTTCCCGAATCTGCGCGAAATGGCGGCCAAAGGCCGTATCGCCCGCGAAATAGACGCGCCGTTCCCGATATTCGATCACATACCCGCACCAGAGGGTTCGGTTGAGGTCGTGAATTCCCCGGCTGGAGAAGTGCAGAGCCGGGACGCAGTGAATCGTGAAGCCAGCGAGCGGCAAGGACTCGCCCCAATCCAACTCATGCGCGGGGCCTATGTTTTCAGACCGAAGCAAGCGGGCCACGCCAGCCGGCACAATGAATTTGGAACCTCCGCGCGCGGCCAGCCGCCGTAGCGTGGGCAGATCCAGGTGGTCGTAATGGTTGTGGGTGAGGAGCACCACATCGATGGGCGGCAGATCCTCAAAAGCTACTCCGGGTTTTCTCCTGCGCCGCGGACCTGCCCAAGACACAGGGCTAGGGCGTTGGGACCAGATCGGGTCCGTCAAAATGTTGGACCCCAGTTGCTGAAGCAGCACCGTCGCGTGATTCACCAGCGTAACGCGCAGTTCGCTGCCTTCCACGCGGCGGGGAGGGATCGATGTGACGACGTCCGGGACGAAGCGGGGCGACCGTTCCGGCCGGCTGGTCAGCTTCCAGCGGAGGACCGCCAGAAACCCAAGCGCCTGCGGAGCATCCGGATTGTAGAAACGCTTTCCGTCGAAGTGCTTCGGAAATACCGGTTCGCCGATTCTATTACTCCATCTCGAAGGCTACGTACATCAACTGCCCCTCGCGTTCCAACTGCAGCACCACCGCATCGCCGCTCTTTATCTGCGCCAGCGCGGTGGTCAGCGCGGCGACGGTGGATGTCGGCTCATTGTTGATCGCGTAGATCACATCGCCCGGACGCAGGTCCACGTCCAGGCCCTCGGCGCCCGCCGCCCGCGCGGCCACCACGATACCGTATTTCTTGCGCAAATCCGGCAGCATGGGAGCCAGCTTGCGGTCGATCTCAACTCCCAAAATGCCCAGCTTCGGAATGAGGTTTTTCTCGGGATTCACCAGGTCCGCGAAGCGCTGCGGATCGTCGTCCTGCGCCGTCACGGGCACTTCCATGGTCAGCCGGTCCGTGCCGCGGAGCACCTCCAGGTTCACCTTATCGCCCACGGGAAAGCGCCACAGATTCACCTCCAACTGGCGCGCGTTCTCCATGGACTTGCTATCCAGGCTGAGCACGACATCCCCCGGCTTCAGGCCGGATTTGTCGGCCGGCCCGTCCGGAGTCACATCCGCCACCAGCACGCCCCAGTCCTGAGTCAGCCCCAGGCCCGCGGCCAGTAACGGTGTGACAGTTTCCACGCTGGCGCCGATCTGGCCGCGGTGTACGTGTCCTTCCTTGCGAATCTGGGTGTAGACGTTGCGCAGCGTGTCGCTGGGTATGGCGAAGCCGATCCCTTCGCTGCCGCCCGACTGCGACAGGATCATGGTGTTCAGGCCCACCACCAGTCCGGCCATATCCACCAGCGGGCCGCCGCTATTGCCCGGATTGATGGATGCATCGGTTTGGATATAAATCATGGGGCTGTCCTGCTTAATCTGGCGCGCGGGCGCGCTGACCACGCCCAGGCTGACCGAATTCTCCAGGCCCAGCGGGCTCCCGAAAGCCATTACCAGTTGGCCCTGCCGCAACTCGCGCGAATTACCCAAGGTCAGGTGCGGCAAATCCGTCGCTTCGATTTTCAGCACCGCGAGATCCGTCTCGCGATCCAGCCCCACAACCCTGGCTTCCAGAACGGTCCCGGGCGGCTTGGTGATCGAGTTACTGCGCCGCGCCGCGCGCTCCGAGACAGGCAATTGCACGCGAATTCGCCGTGCGCCCTGGATCACGTGCGCGTTGGTCACGATGAAGCCGTCCGTGGTTAAGACGACGCCCGATCCGGTAGCACGCTGCCGGGTGAGCAGACTGGTGTTGCCCGAATCGGAGTCCTCGCTGAGACCGTATCCGCTAGTCACGATCTTGACTACCGAGCGGTTCACCCGCTGCGCCAGCGCTTCCAGCGAGGAACTGAAACTCTCGACCGCCTCCAGCTTGTGCTCCTCCGCGAACCCGGCTGTCGCGCAGACCGCCAGCAGCAGGCACCGTCCTAACGCCGCTCGATAACCCATGGTGAAGTACCGGATTCTACTTTCCCGCCCGCCCGGTTTCGAAGAGGAACCAGATCCGCCGTTCCGTCTGGTCGATCCAGGTCTCCAGCAGACTGGTGGTGGCTACGTCGTTCTCTTCGCTACACAGATCGTGAGCTTCGCGCATGCTGGCCAGCATGCCCCGGTTGTCTTCGCGCAATTCGGCGAGCATATCCATCGGATCGACATAGTCCGCGTCGTTATCGTCGATGCGCTTCAGGCGCGCAATCTGCCCGATGGATCGAATGGTGACGCCGCCGACTTTGCGCACGCGTTCGGCGATATCGTCAGTCATCGCAAAAATCTGGCCGGCTTGCTCGTCGAGCAGGAGGTGATAGTCGCGAAAGTGCGGTCCGCTGGCGTGCCAATGAAAGTTCTTGGTCTTCACATAAAGAGCGAAGACGTCGGCTAGCAACGCGTTGAGAGCGCCGCTGATGTTCTTGATGGCTTCGGCGCCAAGTTGAGTGGGTGTCGCCAGGGCGGCCCGGCGGCGCGTTCCAAGTTTCTCTTCGGTAGTTGGCATTCAGATCCTCTCTTTGTTCTCCAGCAAGTAATCAACCGTTCGTACGACGGCCTCGCGAATGCTAAGCTTCGGCCGCCATCCCAGCGCCCGAATGCGGGAGCAATCCAGGAAAATGAACGGGTTGTCACCCACCCATCCGCGCTCGCCGCCCGTATAGTTCAGCCGCGGCGCGCATCCGAGCCGCTCCGCGATCCAGCCGATCGAATCGTTCACCGCGCAGTATTCATCGGTGCCCAGGTTGTACAGATTCAGCCGGCCCGCACCGCGCCCGATGGCCAGCAGCATGGCGTCTACGCAATCCTGCACGTATAGGTAAGACTTGCGCTGCCGCCCGTCTCCCAATACATCCAGATGCCCGGAGTGCTCTCGAAGTTGCTGGTAGAAATCGAGAATGTGGCCGTGCGTGTAGCGTTCGCCCAGAATCGACACAAACCGGAAAATGTGCGCTTCCATACCGAAGCCCTCGCAGTAGGCTTCGATCATGGCTTCGGCGGCCAGTTTGGACGCGGCGTAGAGCGAGGTCTGAACAGGGAAAGGCGCGTCCTCTGGGGTGGGGAAGATGGACGGCTCGCCATAGACCGAGCCGGTCGAGGGAAACGCGATGCGCCGCACGCCGCGCGCCCGCATGGCCTCCAGCACGTTCGCCGTGGCGATGGTGTTTTGCTCCAGGTCCCGGCGGGGGTGCTGGGTCCCGAAGCGCACGTCGGCATTGGCGGCCATATGAAATACGAATTCAGCGTCCGCCATGGCGTGGTCGAGCGCATCCGTATCCAGCAGGTCGCCGCGTTCCAGGCGGAAGCGCGGCGAGCGCGACGCGGCCCGCAGAAACTCGGCGTGCCCGGTGGAGAAATTGTCGAAACCGGCGACCTCATGACCATCGGCGAGCAGGCGGTCCACCAGGTTACTGCCGATAAAGCCGGCCGCGCCGGTTACCAGGATTCTCACGGCTTCTCCCTTCCGCCGCCGGTGCTCGCGGCTACCGTTTGAATCTGCATATCAATGGCTTTTCGCATCTCCGGGGGCAAGATCTCCTTTTCGGGAAGATGGCTCCATGCGGCAGCCGTCCGCTCCGTAGTTTCGCATATGGTTTGCCATACGGAGCTGGCCGGGAGGCCGGCCTTGTCGGCGAAACGCCGCACCTGATCTGTCGTGATTCCGCCTAGACTGCGGCCGCCGCCAAATGTGAGGGCCAGCCGATCGCCCGCGATGTATGGCAGGGTCGCGACGAAATCATATGCAGGACTGAGCACCGGCGTGCGGCCATTGGGGTACAGCAACGACCCATTCTTCAAGTGCATATCGCCGTTGCCTATCGCGACCGAGAAGGCCAGGCGGCGCACAAACTCCTGCGCGCCTTCCTCACTGGTCTCCGCCAGCAGCACGGCGGCGATGTTCGCGTAGCTGCGCCGGCCATATTTATCTTCCGGGAAAAGGCCGAAGACTTGGGCAAAATCCTCCATGTGTATGTGCTCTCCGCCGGGAGTGCGGTCGAAACGCCGCACCGCCAACGCCTGCCCCGGCAGGAGTGCGGCCTCCGCGGGTAGTCCATGCACCGCGCTTACCGGAACCAGCCGCGTTTGCGGGACTGCGATGCCAATTGCGCGCGCCAGTTCCAGCATGACATACTCGTTTTCGACGACCGCCGGGAACTGCATGGACGGCAGCTTCACGATCCAAATCCGCCGATCCCATGAGCCGGAATCGTCAGGCCGCCGGAGGCTTCCATGACCGCCGAGAATTTCAGTTGCACGCCGGCCAACGAAAACCGCAGCACTTCCGGGGCGGGTTCATCCATCACGAGCGGCGTGACCGTAACCGCGCCGGGAAGGTCCGCGCCAAGTGCCGCCAACAGAAAGAACTCCCGCGCCGGCTTCACCCCGGCTTGTTCCGCCAGATACGTTCGCAGGTGCCCCTCCGGCAGGAGATTGGAGAAGAACGGAGGCAAGCGGCGGCTGATGGGGCGCACGGACACGACCACGCCCTCACTCCGTCCCTTGAACGAGAGGCTCAGCGCCGGCCGGTCGGGATCGTCCACGTAGTCTGGCTCGAATGAGAAAAGATGGTGGTCGCCCCCGAAGCGGTTTAGCACTCCGATGCGGCGGCCCTTCAAACGGACGGCCAGAGCCGTGTGCCCGGAATCAATCTTCATCGGTATCTAATTCGCCGTCGCCCGCGGGCCACCCGGCCGGCGCGGCGGAACCAGCGAGCGGGGAAATCATCGGGAGGTCCCGGCCGAGCACCCGAACCAGGTCCACAAGCGTGCCGGAGCGCGGCGGGACCTTGCATTTGAGGCAGGCCAGCACGCCTCCCCAGTTCTGCCTGGCTCCAGCCGAGTTTGCGCCGCGCCGCCACCAACTCCCGGCGTATCGCGGCAGGCAGGCGATTGAGCCGGACACGTTTGATATGCGATGGCATATCGCAGCAGCTCAGCGATGTATTATCGCATATCGTTTGATCGCAACTCCGGTGGCGGCGTGCGAAGCGCGCCGGCGCGGATGCGGAAAATGTCGGCCACGTTCCGCAGATTCCCGCTCACCAATGCCAAGCGGCTGTCGCCATCGTCGCGCCAGCGGATGGGAATCTGTTGAATGCCATAGCCCAGGCGGCGCGCCAGCACCAGGATTTCCACGTCGAACATATAGCCGTCGATTTGTTGCCGGCTGAAGATTTCGCGCGCGGCCGCGCGGGTGAAGAACTTGAAACCGCACTGCGTGTCGGTGATGCCCCGCAGACCGACCACGGCATGCATGAAGAACCCGAAGCCCTTGCCGCCCAATTGCCGGTAGAGCGGCTGGCGGCGTTCGATTTGCGAGTCGTGCATGGCGCGCGAGCCGATCACCACGTCGCAGGGTTGGCTCGACGATGGGTCCAGCCAGGGCCGGAATTTGTCGAATTCCTCGATAGGTACTTTGTTATCGGCGTCCGCGTAGCCGGCGATGCTACCGCGCGCCAGAGCCATGGCTTCGCGCACGCCGCGGCCTTTTCCACTGCGCTCCCGGTTGCCGATCACGCGTACCGGCTCGCCCTGCCCGGCGGTTTCGAGGGCCAGTTCGCGGGTGCCATCGTCCCCGTCGGCCGCCACGATGATCTCATAGCTTAAGCCGCGCGACCGGAAATAGCCGCCGGTCTCGCGAATGGTGGAGGCTATGGTCGATGCCTCATTATAGGCGGGCAGGATTAGAGAGACATCGCACAAGTCAGTTATTCTAACAGGTGGACTGCCGATGCCTCTGAATATCGCCATCGCGGGATGCGGCCTGATCGGACGAAAGCGCGCGCAAGCCCTGGCGGGCGCCCGGTTGGCCATCTGCTGCGACGTCGATGGCGGGCGCGCGCAGGCGCTTGCGGCGGCGCATCCAGGCGCCGAGGCCGCCACCGATTGGCGCGCCGTCGCGGCTTCGCCGGATATCGACGCCGTGATCGTGGCCACCACGCACGATATGCTGGCGCCCATTGCCGCCGCGGCGGCCGGCGCCGGCAAGCACGTGCTGATCGAGAAGCCGGGCGCGCGCCGCGCCGGTGAGCTGGATGCCGTGGCCGAAGCCGCCCGCCGCACGGGCGCGTTGGTGCGGGTCGGTTTCAGTCATCGCTATCACCGCGCCTTCCAGAAGGCGCGCGCGATCTTCGAATCCGCCGCGGCCGGCCCGCTGCTGTTCATCCGCGGCCGCTACGGCCATGGCGGACGACCCGGTTACGAGCGCGAGTGGCGCGCCGATCCGGCTGTATCGGGCGGCGGTGAACTGCTCGACCAGGGCGTCCACCTGATCGACCTGGCGCGCTGGTTCCTGGGCGACTTCACGCGCGTGACCGGCCGCACCCCCAGCTATTTCTGGAAAATGCCGGTGGAGGATAACGCGTTCCTGCTGCTCGAAACCGCCACAGGCCAGATGGCGTTTCTGCACGCAGGCTGGACCGAATGGAAGAACCTGTTCTCGTTCGAAATCTGCGGGCGCGACGGCAAGCTGGAGATCACGGGCTTGGGAGGCAGCTACGGAACCGAGCGTTTGACGTTATACAAAATGACGCCCGAGATGGGACCGCCTGAGACCACCGCCTGGGAATTTCCGATGGCCGACAACTCCTGGGAGACCGAATTCGCCGAATTCCTGGAAGATATCCGGCTGGGCCGGCAGCCGCGGCCAGGCATCGGCGACGCGCAGGCCGCACTGCGCGTAATCGAGCGCGTGTACGAGGAGAACACGTGATTATCACCCGCAGCCCGCTGCGCATCTCGCTTGGCGGCGGAGGCACCGACTTGCCCTCGTACTACCGCGAGCATAGCGGATTCGTCATCTCGGCGGCCATCGATAAATACGTCTACATCACGCTGCACGAGACCTTCAGCCAGGAGTTGCTGGTAAAGTATTCGCAGATGGAAACGGTCGAGACCGTGGACCAGGTGAAGCATCCCATCGTGCGGGAAGCCCTGCGCATGGTGGACGTGGGCCCGCGGCCTTATCTCGAAATCGTGAGCATGTCCGACATCCCGGCGGGCACGGGGCTGGGTTCGTCGGGCAGTTTCACGGTGGCGCTGCTGCGCGCGCTGCATGCCTGGAAGAAGAATCCGATTCCGCGGCAGGAACTGGCGGAGCAGGCGTGCCGCATCGAAATCGACCTGCTGCACGAGCCGGTGGGCAAGCAGGACCAGTACATCGCCTCGTTCGGCGGCATTACCTGCTTCCAATTCCTCCCCGACGGCCGCGTGGAGGTGGCGCCGTTGCAGCTCGAAAGCGAGACGCTGGCCAACCTGGAAGACAACTTGCTGCTGTTCTTCACGGGTTTTACGCGTTCCGCATCGGCCATTCTGGAGGAGCAGGATACGCGCACGCGCCGGCACGACGCAGACATGATCTCGCAGTTGCACGTGGTCAAGCAGCTTGGCTGCGAGAGCAAGGCGGCGCTGGAGGGCGGCGATCTGCGGCGCTTCGCGGAGCTGATGCACGTGCATTGGGAGCACAAGAAGGCGCGCTCGCGCTCCATGACCAATTCGCAGATCGACGAATACTATGCGCTGGCGCGGCGCAATGGCGCGCTGGGCGGCAAGCTGATCGGCGCGGGTGGCGGCGGGTTCCTGATGCTCTACAGCGAAGACAAGACGCGCCTGCGGCATGCCATGCGCGGCGCCGGATTGCGCGAGGTGCGGATGCGCTTCGACTTTCAGGGCACCACCGTGCTGGCCCATTCGTGAGCGAGATGCTGCCGGTTGCGATTCTGGCGGGCGGGTTGGGTACGCGCCTCTATCCGTTGACCGAGCGGCTACCCAAGGCGCTGATCGAAGTCAATGGCGAGCCGTTTCTGGCGCACCAGTTGCGGCTGTTGCGCGCGCGCGGCATCGAGCGCGTGGTGCTGTGCATCGGGCAGCATGGCGAGCGCATCCGCGAATATGCGGGCGATGGCGCGCGCTTCGGCCTCCAGATCGATTATTCGCCCGACGGCCCCACGCTGCTGGGAACCGCCGGCGCGGTGCGGCAGGCGCTGCCGCTATTGGGCGATGCGTTCTTCGTGGTTTATGGCGATTCGTACCTGCCCTGTTCGTATGGCGACGTGGCGCAGGCTTTCCACGCGGCGGGCCGGCCTGGGTTGATGACCGTATATCGCAACGAAGGCCGCTGGGACACCAGTAACGTGGAGTTCGATGCGGCCCGCCCCGTTTGCAGCATTGTCGCCTACGATAAGAAGAACAGGACGGAGCGCATGCGGCACATCGATTATGGCTTGGGCGTTTTCCGCCGCGCGGCTTTCGCGGGGGCGCCGCATGCGGATCTGGCCGACGTCTACCGGGACCTGTTGGGACGCGGGCAACTGGCTGCGTTTGAGGTACACGAGCGGTTTTACGAGATTGGGTCGTTCGAGGGGATCGCGGAACTGTCGCGGCGGCTTGCTGAATCACAACCATGAGCTTCGCTGAAGAGTATATTGCCGAATCCGCCGAGGTCCTGCGCCGTCTGGACGCGGGCGTGATTGAGAAGCTGGCGCAACTGCTGGCTGGGGCCCGCGCGCGCGGCGGCCGCCTGTTCATTCTGGGCGTGGGCGGCAGCGCCGCCAACGCCTCGCACGCGGTGAACGATTTTCGCAAGATCTGCGGCATAGAAGCGTACTGCCCCACCGACAACGTCTCCGAGTTGACGGCGCGCACCAACGACGAAGGGTGGGCGACGGTGTTCGAAGCGTGGCTGCGCGTCAGCCGCCTGCGCGCGGAGGACTGCGTGCTCGTGTTTTCGGTGGGCGGCGGCAATCTCGTAAAACAAGTCAGCCCGAATCTGGTTTCCGCCCTGCGGTACGCGAAATCCGTAGGCGCGGCCATCGGCGGCGTGGTCGGCCGCGCCGATGGCTATACGGCGCAGGTGGCGGATGCCTGCGTGATCGTGCCGGCGGTGAACCTCTCGCACGTCACGCCGCACGCCGAGGCGTTCCAGGCTGTGGTCTGGCACCTGCTGGTCTCGCATCCGGCGCTGAAAGCCGCCGAAACCCGTTGGGAATCGCTGCGATGAAGCGCGCGGTCTTCCTGGATCGGGATGGCGTGCTCACCCGCGCGCTGGTGCGCGATGGCCAGGCGTACGCGCCGCGCACGCCCGCCGAAATGGAAATCGATGCCGACGCGCCCGCGGCCTTGGCGCGATTGAAGGCCGCCGGCTTTCTGCTGGTGATGGTGACGAATCAGCCGGATGTGGGGCGCGGCATCACCCGCCGCGAGGATGTCGAGAGCATGCACGCCACGCTGCGCGCGGCCCTGCCGCTGGACGCCTGCTTCGTCTGTTATCACGATGACGCGGACGCCTGCGATTGCCGCAAGCCCCAGCCCGGCATGCTGCTGCGGGCGGCCGCCGCGCACGGTATCGACCTGGCGCAAAGCTATATGATCGGCGACCGCTGGCGCGACGTGGACGCCGGCGCTACCGCGGGTTGCCGCACAGTGTGGATCGACCGCGGCTACAACGAACGCGCACCGGATCGGGCGCCCGATGCGCGCGTCGATAGCCTGCGCGCCGCGGCTGATTGGATCGTGGGGGTGCAATAGACCGTCAGATCCGGTGAAAGGCCTTCAGGATTTCGCGCATGGAATACTGTAGTGCGATCGGCCGGCCGTGCGGGCAACTCATTGGGCAATCCGTGGCTGCGACAGCGCGCAGCAGCCATTCCATCTTGGCGTGATCCAGCCGCGTGTTGATCTTGATCGCCGCATGGCAGGCGATGGAAGCCGCCAGCGACCGCCGCACATCCTCGAGCGACAGGCCGCGCAACTCCGCTTCGGCTGTCTCCAGAATTTCGTTCAGCACCTTTTCCAGATCCGCCGGCCCCACCGCGGCCGGCGCGGCCGTCACCGCGATGGTGCGATTGCCGAACGGCTCGCTCTCGAACCCGATGGCGTTCAATTCATCGGCGATGCGCGCGTATTCGATCTGTTGACCCGGAGTCAGTTGCACGATCAGCGGCATCAGCAGGCGCTGCGTTTCGACGTTGCCCGCGGCGCGCTGCTTCAACACGCGCTCGAACAGAATGCGCTCGTGAGCCACGTGCTGGTCGATGATCCAGAGGCCGCCGCGTCCGGCCGCGATGATGAAGCTTTCGTGCAGTTGTCCCAGCGGGCGCAAATCCGACAGCGCGCCCAGCGACGCATCGGAAACCGGCAGCGCGTCGATCGGGAAATCGCCGTGCGTCTCGGGCACGCGCAGGCGGCCAGGCGGGAGCGGAGGGTCCGCTAGCGCGATGGCGGGGCCGCTGAAATCGAGGCGCGGCGCGGGTCCTGCCGCCGGGCGGAGGGCGAAATCGGGCAGGGCGCCTTCCACATCCAACTGGACAGGCTGGGAAGCCTGTCCTACCTCTGGCGGCACGGACTCAGCCGGAGGGTCTTCGTTCTCAATCATCTGCGAAAATTCCGAGTACGGCATGCGCGCTCCCGGCTGGGCGCTGGCAGCGGGCGAAAACGCCGGCGCGGGCCGGGTCTCAATCAGCCGCTCGCGGATCGTATCTCGCACGAAATCGTGCACGAACGACTGGTGCCGGAAACGCACTTCCGTTTTCGAGGGATGCACATTCACATCCACTTCATCGCAATCGCATTCCAGGAACAGCAGCGCGAACGGAAAGGCGGCGTGCGGCATCAGGTTGTAGTACGCCGATGAAATGGCGTGCAGCAGCAGGCGGTCGCGAATCAGGCGGCGATTCACGAAAATGAAGATCGAGTTGCGATTGCCTTTCTGCACCTGCGGGCGCGAGACGAAGCCGGTGAGGCGGAACATTTTGCTGGAAGGCTCTTCCGATTCGCGGCGAAACTCCGCGATGGCTTCAGACGGCGGCACGTACGGCGGCGGTAGCTCCAGCCGCTGTTCGCGCGTGCCCAGGTCCACCAGTTCCTCGAGCGTTTGGCTCCCGAACACCTGGAAGACGCGCTCGCGCAGCGTCTCGACCGGGGTCACGCCCAGCAACTCGCCGGCGCCGCTCGATAGCCGGAAGGTTTTCTCCGGATGCGCCAGGCTGTAGTGCGTGACCAGGGATGCGATGTGCGCCAGTTCCGTTTGCTCGGAACGCAGAAACTTTTTGCGCGCGGGCACGTTGAAGAACAGGTCGCGCACCGTGACGACCGTGCCCCGCGCCTGCGCCACCTCATCGCAATGGAGCATTTTGCCGCCCGCGATCTCGACGCGGGTGCCAGTGGTCTCGTCGGCCGAACGGGTGTCGAGCAGCAGGCGCGAGACCGAGGCGATGGAAGGCAGCGCCTCGCCGCGAAAGCCAAGCGTCGAGATGGAAAGCAGATCCTTGACGTCGCGCAGTTTGCTGGTGGCGTGGCGCTCGAAGGCCAGCAGGGCGTCGTCGCGCAGCATGCCGCAGCCATCGTCGGAGATGCGGATGAGCCGCCGCCCGCCGCTCTCCACCTCCACGCGCACCTCGGTCGAGCCGGCGTCCAGCGCGTTTTCCAGCAGCTCTTTCACTACCGAAGCGGGCCGCTCCACCACTTCGCCCGCCGCGATCTTGTTGGCTACCTGATCGGGGAGAACGCGAATGCGGCCCATATGATACGGAACCAATATAGCAGGGGCGGATCTATGGGGCGGGATGAAAACCAGGTTGGAGGGCGGGCAATCCTGCCCGCAGCCGGCTTTCAGCCGGCTTCCGGCCGCCTTGAAGGGCGGCTGCGGCCAAGATTGGCCGCCCTCCAATCTCAATCACTTGCGTGGGTTTTCGTCCGTACGCGGTCCTCCAGGACCCGCGCTTGAACGCGGCGAATCAACGGGAAGCAGGCCGAAGCGGCCTTTCTACACGACGGGCCGCGGGACCGTAGCCCTGCCCCGCGCGCGCCGCAACTGCCGGACGTAAGCCGGCACATTCTTCATATCGGCCCGATCTTTCCACATGCCGAACGCCGGGCCAGAGCGAAGCCTCTCCTTAATCTTCTCTCCAGCGACCGGTGCTATCCGCGATCCCGCCTTCATATCCACTCACCAACATACAGTAAAATGAAGGTCCGGCTTATGAACGCGCCACTGATCTTCCACCTGGTAGGGTTGCGCTACAAACTGCTGTGGGCCCAGACGCGCACGCGCAACGGGCGGATCGCCTTGTTCCTGACCGGGTACCTGTTCGCCATCTTTATCGTGGTGCTGATGACGGCCGGAGGCTACGGCGCCGCCATGATCGCGGTGCGGTCGGGGCATGCCGATACGGTCGCGCAAGCGGTGCTGGGAGGGTTGTTTGTCAATGCGCTGGTGGCCTCGGTGGTTACCGGCTTCGGCATTAACACCGCGTTCACCGACGCGGCGTTGCGCCGGTATGCGCTCAGCGCCCAAGAACGCCTCGCGGCGCGGCACCTGACCGGTATCCTGGAGCCGGTGTGGATTTTCGTGCTGGCTCTCTATTTGGGACTTTCGACCGGCCTGTATGTGTTTGGCGCGGGCAACTTCTGGGTGGGGGCGGCGGCGGTGCTGTTGCTGCTGATGGCGAACTACCTGCTGGCGCGGGTGCTGGCCACACTGATCGAGTGGCTGTCGCACGTGAAGGGCGGAACGGCGATCCTGTTCCTGATGCTCATAGGCGCGTGCATGCTGCCCAGCGCGATGATCCCCAGGCTGGCAAAAGCGCACGGAGCCAAGGAGGCGATGCTGGCCGTATTGGCCAACACGCCGCCGTTCGCGGCCGCGGCGCTGACGGTGAATGCGGGCGCCGGGATGCTGCACAATTTTGGCCTGCTGGCGGCGTGGATCGCGGTCCTGCTGGTGCTGCTGGCGGCAATCGAAAAGCAGGCCGCGCGTCCGCGTAGCGCGGCGGCTGCTGTGGCCACTTGGGACAACCGCTACGAACGCATCGCGTCCGTTTTCGGACCCACGATGGCGCCGCTGGTCGGCCGGTCGCTGCGATATTACGTGCGCTCCAATAAGGTGCGCTTCAACTATATCGGCGCGCTTCCGGCCCTGGCGTTTATCACCTTCAACAACCCCACCGCGGCCGGGCCGTTGCACTATTTCGTGCGCGCGCTGGGGGCCTTCACGGTGTTGGGATTCCTGGGCACCGCGGTGATGTCCACTAACCAGTTCGGCTTCGACTCGTCCGGTTTCCGGCGCTACTTCCTGCTGCCCATCGCGCCTGGCTCTATCCTGCGCGCTTCGAGTTACGCGGCCATGTTCGTGGGAAGCACGCTGGTGGCGTTCGCGCTGGTGCTGTGGCTGGTTTTCGCGCCAGTCCCATTCGATGCGCGCATAGCGGCCATGCTGCTGGCGGCCGGGGTAGGCGGGCTGTGTCTGTTCAATGGGCTGTCGATCTGGACTTCGCTGCTCGCGCCGCGGGCCACCAGCTTTGAGACCACCTTCGGCAATCAGCTTTCTTTCGGCGCCAATGTGCTGCTCATTGGAGGGTTGTTGGTGTGCGTCTTCGGAGTGGTTGCCTTGGACAAGATAGCCGGTCCGGCCGCCGTGCTCAGCTACTGGTGGGCGTCGATTCCGGCGGCCGCGCTGGCCATCGTTTTTTATCGTTACTCCCTGCGGCTGGGAGCGGCCACGTTTGTCAGCCGCAGAGAGCGCCTCTTGGACACTCTCGAAGGACGGAACTAGTGACGCCTGCCATTGAAGTTGCCAATTTGACCAAGAAGTATGGGGAGACCGTCGCGGTGGAGAACCTCTCGCTGACTGTCCCGGCTGGAACCATGTTCGGGTTCCTGGGACCTAACGGCTCGGGGAAAAGCACCACCATCGGCTGCCTGACCGGGTTGCTCGACCCCACGGCGGGCTCCATCCGGATTCTGGGCGAGCCCTTCGGCGATGGGGCGGTGGCGCTGAAGCGGCGCATGGGAGTGATGCCGGAATCGCTGGGCTTGTTCGATGCGCTGTACGCGCACGAATTCCTGTTTTTTCAAGCGCGCATGTTCGGCCTGGACGAAGAGACGGCGCGCCGCCGCGTAGGCGAGCTGCTGGACGCCATGGAACTCGGCGGCACCGGCAAGAAACGGCTATCGGAATTCAGCGCCGGCATGCGCAAGCGCGTGGCTTTCGCGGCGGCCGTGATTCATGGGCCGGACCTGCTGTTTCTGGACGAGCCGTTCGAGAGCATCGATCCGGCCGGGGTGGCGTCCATCAAGCAGTGGCTGCACAAGATCACCGCGCAAGGGCGCACGGTTTTCCTCACTACACACGTGCTCGAGACCGTGGAACGACTCTGCTCGCAGGTGGCCATCATCACGAAGCCCGGAAAGCTGGTGTGGCAGGGAGACATCAGCGCGCTGGATCGCGACGGTACGATCGCGCACGACGGGACGGAATTCCGCACGCTGGAGCAACTGTTCCTGTATCTGACCGGCGAGCGCTACGCGGAACTGGAGTGGCTGTAGGGAGGCCACCAAAGAAAAACCGCATCGGGGTCGCTCTGGGGACCGGCTAGAGCTTCCTGCCGATGCGGCTCGCCCAAGTTGGGCTGGGATCTGGCGGCGGACCATCTGGATCGAGCGGCATTCCTGGTAAGGTCCGCGTCCAAACTTTCCTCGCCACGAATGCCAGATGATTACCGCAACCGCAGACCCCCGGGGAGATCGTAAGAATAATGACAAAAAAACCCCTCTGTTGCAACCAACAAAGGAAGACTGGCGAGCCCAAAAACTATTACGGACACCGGCTCCCGCAAGCACGCTGTCTTGTTGCGCTCGTTCCTCTTCCACTGCCTGTTGCAGCAGAGGGCAGGTTAAAAGTTACTTCGCCAATTCATCACCGAAAATAGCAACCGGATCGCCAACTGTCAATCCTTTGTATCCTGCTGAAATTGAGCAACGTCTCAAGTTGCACAGTTCCCGCGGCTGTGGCCGTGTGGGCGGGCAGTGTGTCGCTATGACACAATCGGGGTGAATGGACATTCGCCGGGTATCCGCTCTCGCGCTGGCTGTGGCCGCCCTGGTTGGTCCGGTCGCCGGCCAGGAAGAACCCCTGCGGGCCGACGGCCCCCACCCGCGCATTTTTTTGGGCTCGCGGCGGCTGCGCCTGTTGCGCCGGGAGCGGGAGCGCCAGTCGCTGCGCTGGAACCAGTTCCACCTTTTGATGGCGGGCAAAGCGCCCATGCCCGAACCAGGGTTCGCCCAGGCCTTGTATTATCAGGTCTCCGGCAGCGCGGAAGCCGGAAAGGAGGCCATCGCCTGGGCGCTGGGCGCGGGCGCCGACCTCCGCCAACTGGCGCTGGTCTTCGACTGGTGCCAGGATATGCTCAGCGAGGCGCAATCGAAAGCATTGGCCGCCAAACTCGCGCGGGGCATTCAGCAAAGCCGCCGCGACGCGTCTGTGCCGACTGTGCGTTCCCGCCTGCTGGCCGCGATCGCGCTATCCGGGCATCTGCCGGACGTTCCGGAACGGGAGATCGGACAGGTGGTGCATAAATGGTGGGAAGGCGAGATCCTCCCGGCCATCAATAGCGGCCACGAAGCGGTGGCGCGCGACGACGCGTACGCGCTGATGGAGATTCTGCACGCCGTCGAGGACAACTTCAACATGGATCTGCGCGAGGGCGCGCCGCACTTCTTCATCGATCTGCCCATGGTGCAGCTTCTCAGCTATTATCCCGCCACGTATCCGGCGGGCGAGAACGACTACCGCATCCCGGCGGCGAAGCATACCGACGGCGAGCCGGATCTGCGCCGCGCAGCCCTCTCTCGCGCGGCCGAATTCAGCATGGTGGCATTCGATAGCAACGCGCCCGGCAGCCAGTTGCTGCAGGGCTGGCTGCTGAACGACCATTTCCTGATGCGCGGCACGTTCGGCGCGCCCTACGAGTTTCTGTGGGCCAATCCTTACCAACCCGGCCTCAGCTATTTCCAAGCGCCGCTGGTGGAGCACGACAGCCTCTTCGGACGGCTGTTCGTGCGGTCCAGTTGGGAGGAATCTGCTGCGTGGCTGGGGTTCTTCTCGGGCGAGCTGCAAGTGTTCCACGATGGCGGCATCACCGTGCTCGATCCGAACGCGGCGGCAGAGCCTTTGGATCTGGGGCGGGCCGTGATTCTGTTCGGCGCGCATACGCAGAAATTCAAGGTTACGGTGGAAGGCAAAGCCCCGGTGTTCGTGGTGGGGCTGAAGGCGCGCCAGAATTACATTATCGAAGTGGATGACGAAGAACTCTGCGAGGAAGAAACTGACGCGGGGGGCATCCTGGCGCTGGATGTACCGCACGATGTGGAAGTGGGCGTGCGGTTACGCGCCGCGTCCCCGTAGGATTATCGCCTAACGACCGTAGCCCCCGCTGATAGGACTACTACAAGGGCCAACGCCGCCAGCAATCCGGTAAACGTTGCCAGACCCTGGTTATCCGGTTCCGTTTGCCAGTCCTTGGTGAACATCCGGTACACGCAGGCCAACGCGATCAGCATCAGCATGGGATTCGATGTCATCAGCCACAGTGCAGCCGCCGCGAACAGTACCACCCCGCGCTGATACCGGGTCAGCGAATGCACGCCGCGCGATCCATCCAACTGCCACACCGGAATCAGGTTGAACAGGTTGATGACCGCGCCGAAATTCGCGATGACGCCCCATATCCTGATGTGCGTGGCTGTGTAAATCGCCAGCGCGGTCAGCGCGGCGCCCAAGCCGTACACCGGTCCGGCCAGCCCCACGCGCGCATCCGGAATCGGCGGCAGGCGGACTCCTCTAAGCTGGATGAACGCGCCCAGCCCGGGGATGAACATGGGCGCGCTGGCGGGCAATCCATAGCGCCGGATGCACGCGACGTGCCCCATTTCGTGGATGTAAACCGAAACCACCACCCCCAGCGCCAATGCCCAGCCATAGATGCTCCAGTACACGCCCAGCGACAGCAGCATGGTGAGCAGGGTCCCCATCTTCGCCAAGCCAAGCAGCAGGAACTTGCCCTTGGCCAGGATTAGAAGTATGGCCGGGCCGACGCCCATCGAAGCCTTTTTCCAGCCGCCGCCGGGCGCACGCACACCTTGCGACTGGCGGTCGAGTTCTTCGGTGCGGGTCCGTATGGCGCGGTATTGGACCGTATCCTCGGGCAGCAGCGCCAGCGACTCACCCCACAGTTCGCGCTCTTCGTTGAATCTGCCGACGCGCCAGGCGGCCCGCGCACGCTGCGCCAGTTCCTCCAATTTCACGGCGTGCGTCAGGCGGCGGCATTGTGGGCAGCTCAGCGCCGGCTCCGGGATCTCACTGTTGCACGCGGAACAGGTCATGGAATGGCCGGCGCCGGCGATTCGTAGGGGCCCATTATCAGAATCTCGGTTCTGCCGGTCAGCCTCCAGGCTTGCTGCAGACCGATAAAGATGATGAACAGCGAGATAATGCCGGAGAATCCCGATCCCAGCGATAGAAACGGCGCCACCGCCGCCAGCAGCAGCAGGCCTAAGAGGACCCGTCCCAACGTCGGACGAGGATTTCCGGACGCAGCGCCAGCCGGGGCCGTGCCCGCTCCCGCCACGCCCTGCCCTGGCGTTTGGCCACTCTGGGCCACGCTCGGCGGACGCTTCGCGATATGGTAAATGTACGCCGGGATATAGCTGGTAGTGATCGCGAAATAAGTCAGAGTCACCGCCAGTATCTGTTGCGGCCGGCCGCCCAAACCGTTCGAACCTTGCCGTATGGCCTTGCCGACCATGTATCCCACGACAATCGCGATCAAACCAATATTCAGGCCGGTTGTGATCGTCACGGCGGCGTACAGAAGGCATCCGGCCAACGCGGCTCCGGCCCCGTATAGAGCGGCGCGCGCCAAGGAAAGGGCCGGCGCAGCCTGCTGGCCGGATTGGATCCGCTCCGCGCACGAAGGGCACACCACCTGCCCTTGCGCATGGTAGTAAGTGTTCGCGATAGGCTGCTTGCAGGCCACGCAGCTTTTCCCCGAGAGGGCCGGCGCGGTTGCGGGGGAGAGCGGCTCGGCGTGCTCAAACTGCAGATCGTGCGGAAGTGGGCTCTGCCCGTATTCAGGCATGGATCAGTATAGGCTCCAGTCCGGAGGTGTGTCAATGGGAGGCGCGCATCGTTGCCCATCGTTGCTATGATAAAGGCGATTTCGCAAAACCAAATGACTAATGAGTTTCAGCAGCGGCTAAGTGAACTGACTCGCGGGCACGAAGAGCTTATTGCGCGCCGCAACGAACCGCTCCCGGAGACGAGCGGATGGTTCCAGCGTTACCGCGACCCGGTGTTGACGGCGGACCACGCGCCGCTCCACTGGCGGTACGATTTCGATGCGGAGGCCAATCCGTTTCTGCTGGAGCGCCAGGCGGTGAATGCGGCGTTCAATGTGGGGGCGATGGAATGGAACGGCAAGATCGTGCTGATGGCGCGCGTGGAAGGCGCCGACCGGAAGTCGTTCTTCGCGGTGGCGGAGAGCGCCAACGGCATCGACGGTTTCCGGTTCTGGGACTATCCAGTGGTCATGCCGGAGGGCGTGAATCCGGAGACCAACGTTTACGACATGCGGCTGACGGCGCACGCGGACGGGTGGATCTACGGTGTGTTCTGCGCCGAGCGCAAAGACCCGAACGCGCTGCCGGGCGACCTTTCGTCGGCAGTGGCGCAATGTGGCATCGCGCGCACACGCGACTTGGTGAAGTGGGAGCGGTTGGACGATCTGCGTACGCCTTCGGCGCAGCAGCGCAACTGCGTGCTGCATCCCGAGTTCGTCGACGGCCAGTACGCTTTCTATACGCGGCCACAGGACAGTTTCATCGAGGCGGGCCGCGGCGGGGGCATCGGTTGGGGCCTGGCGGCGAATATGGAGCACGCCTATATCGATGAGGAAATCATTATCGAGCGGCGCGAATACCACACCATCAATGAAGTGAAGAACGGGCTGGGGCCCGCGCCGATCAAGACGGCGAAGGGATGGCTGCAGCTTGCGCACGGCGTGCGCAATACGGCCGCCGGACTGCGGTACGTTTTGTACTGCTTCTTGTGCGACCTGGATGAGCCGTACAAAGTGATCGCGCATCCGGGCGGGTATTTCCTCGCGCCCGACGGCGAGGAACGCGTAGGCGATGTATCGAACGTGGCGTTTTCAAACGGTTGGGTGGCACGCGGGAACGACGTCTTCATTTACTATGGCGCGTCCGATACGCGCACCTATGTGGCGACGACCACGGTGGAGCGCCTGCTTGATTATGTCTTGAACACGCCGGCCGATCCGCAGCGCAGCGCGTTGTGCGTGGAGCAGCGCATCGCCCTGATCGATAAGAACTTCAAGCGGACCGGCAGATGATCACGAACGCGGAGTGGGCCGCGCGGTGCCGGCACGAGCTGACCGGCAATATCCTGCCGTTCTGGATGCGGCACACCGTGGATCGCGAGAACGGCGGATTTCATGGCGCGATCGATTGCGACTTGCGGGTGGACGGGCGGGCGCCGCGGGCCGCGGTGATCAACGCACGGATTTTGTGGACGCTTTCAGCGGCGGCGCGAGTGCTGGGCGATTCCGCTTACCGGGCGACAGCCGATTGGGCTTACGCGTATATCGCCGATAAATTCTGGGACAAGGAATTCGGCGGCGTTTACTGGATGCTCGATTGGCAGGGCCAACCTATCTCCGACCGCAAGCAGATCTATGCGCAGGCTTTTACCGCTTATGGCATGGCTGAATATTTTCGGGCGACGGGCAACGCGGAGAGTTTGGAAACGGCCAAGCAGCTTTATCGTCTGATTGAAGAGAAGAGCGGCGAGCCAGAGTACGGCGGATATCTGGAGGCACGCGCGCGGGACTGGAGCGCACTGGAAGATCTGCGGCTGAGCGAGAAAGATTTGAATTGTCCTAAGTCGATGAACACGCACTTACACGTGCTGGAGGCTTATACCAACCTGCTGCGGGTGTGGGACGATCCGGGGCTTCGCGCGAGTTTGGCGCGGCTGTTGGGAGTGACGATGGATCGCATCGTGGACGGCGGCACGAGCCACTTCAAGATGTTCTTCGACAATCAGTGGAATTCGCTAACGGACCATGTTTCGTTCGGGCACGATATTGAAGGCAGCTGGCTGATGCTGGAGGCGGCCGAGGTATTGGGCGATTCCGCGGTGTTTGATCGTGTGCGCGAATTGGCAGTGCGTATGGCCGAGGCGGTTTACGAGCAGGGATTGGACGCGGATGGCAGCATTTCTTACGAGGCGTCGCAGGGGAGATTGGTCGATCCGAATAAGCACTGGTGGGCTCAGGCGGAAGCGGTGGTGGGTTTCTATAATGCCTATCAGCTATGCGGCGAGGAAAAGTTTCGCACGGCCGCCTGGCGAGCCTGGGAGTACATCGAAGACAAGGTGGTGGATAAGGTTCACGGCGAGTGGCACGCGAAATTGAAGCCGGACGGCACTCCGTGGAAAGCAGAGGAAGATGCAGACGCTTGCATGGTGGGAGCTTGGAAGGGCCCGTATCATAATGGACGGGTTTGTTTGGAGATGATGGAAAGGCTGACTAACTAGATTCATATGCAATACGGTTACTTTGACGATAAAGACCGCGAGTATGTCATTACCCGGCCAGATACTCCCCTGCCATGGATTAACTATCTGGGATGCCAGGCTTACTTCGGCATCATCTCCAACACCGCTGGTGGTTACTCTTTCTATCGCGACGCGCGCCTGCGGCGCATCACACGGTATCGGTATAATAACGTTCCTTTCGACCTGGGCGGACGTTACATCTATGTGCGCGACGACGAGACAGGCGACTACTGGTCGCCCTCCTGGCAGCCTACGCATAGCGACGTGGAGCAGTATAGCTGCCGCCACGGCATGGGCTACAGCACGATCGGCTCCAAGCGGCGCGGCATTTCCGCGAGCACGCGCTATTTCGTGCCGCTGGACGAGAACCTCGAAATCTGGCAGTTCACGGTTTCGAACCAGCGGCAGACGCCGGCCGCATTGTCGGTCTTTTCGGCGATCGAGTTCTGCCTGTGGGACGCGCAGGACGATTCCACCAATTTTCAGCGGAACTTCAGCATCGGCGAGGTGGAGATCGAAGACGGCGTGATCTATCACAAGACCGAATACCGCGAGCGGCGCGATCACTTCGCCTGGTTTGCCTGCTCGTCCGAAGTGGCAGGGTTCGACACTCAGCGCGAGGCTTTTCTCGGCCCCACGCGCGGATGGGACCGGCCGGCGGCGGTGGAGCGCGGCGCATCCGGCAACTCCGTGGCGCACGGATGGGCCCCTATCGGGTCGCATCATGTTCGGCTGGTACTGCAACCGGGCGAAACACGACAGATCCTCTTTGTTTTGGGCTACCAGGAGAACGCCAAGGACGAAAAGTTCGATCCTCCCGATTCACAAATCGTCAACAAGAAGACCGTCAAGCCCACGATCACCCGTTATCTCATTCCGGCGAACGTGGAGGCGGCATTCCAAAAGCTGCGTACTTACTGGGATGGACTGCTGGGCATCTGCCAGGTGAGGACGCCCGACATCCACACCGATCGCATGGTGAATGTGTGGAACGCTTATCAGTGCATGGCGACTTTTAATATGTCGCGGTCGGCATCGTTCTATGAATCGGGCATCGGGCGCGGGCTCGGCTTCCGCGATTCGAACCAGGATCTGCTGGGCTTCGTCCACATGGTGCCGGAGCGGGCGCGCGAGCGCATCCTGGACCTGGCGGCTACACAGCTTCCGAGCGGAGGCGCTTATCACCAGTACCAGCCACTGACTAAGAAGGGTAACAACGACGTCGGCGGCAACTTCAATGACGATCCGCACTGGCTGATTGTGGGTGTGGGGGCCTATCTGAAAGAGACCGGCGACTGGAGTATTCTGGACGAGCCGGTACAATATGATAATCAGCCCGGGTCCGAGCAGCCGCTATACGAGCACTTACAACGCAGCTTCCGCTACACACTGGAGCGGCTGGGACCGCACGGTCTGCCGCTGATCGGCCGCGCCGATTGGAACGACTGCCTGAACCTCAACTGCTTCTCCGACACGCCCGGGCAATCGTTCCAGACCACTACCAACAAAGAGGGCAAGGTGGCCGAGTCGGTGTTCATCGGCGGATTGTTCGTGCTGGCGGCGAAGGAACTGGCCGCCATTGCGCGGCACAGCGGCCATGCGGACGAGGCGCCGGGGTACCTGGCGGAAGGCGCGCGCATGGAGGAGACGGTGCGGCGGCACGGCTGGGACGGCGAGTGGTTCCTGCGCGCCTACGACGACTTCGGCAATAAGGTTGGATCGAAGGAGTGCGCGGAAGGGAAGATCTTCATCGAGCCACAGGGCTTCTGCATCCTTGCAGGGATCGGCCTGGAGGACGGGTTGGCGCGGCGGGCGCTCGAATCGGTACGCAAATATCTAGCTACGCCGCATGGCATCGTGCTGCAACAGCCCGCGTACTCGCGCTACTATCTGCACCTGGGGGAGATTTCGTCGTATCCGCCGGGGTACAAAGAGAACGCCGGGATTTTCTGCCATAACAACCCGTGGGTGATTATCGCCGAGGCGATGGCGGGGAACGGCGACGGGGCGCACGATTACTATACGCGCATCAATCCTTCGGCGCGCGAGGCGATCAGCGACGTGCACCGGTGCGAGCCGTATGTCTACGCGCAGATGATCGCGGGGCGCGATGCGCCGACGCACGGTGAGGCCAAGAATTCGTGGCTGACGGGCACGGCGGCGTGGAATTACTACGCCATCGTGCAATGGATTCTGGGAATCCGTCCCGCGTACGATGGGTTGCAGATCGCGCCGGCGATTCCCGCGCGGTGGGCAGGTTTCCAGGCGGTGCGGCGGTTCCGCGGGGTGACGTATCGGATTGCGGTGCGGCGGGCGGGGCCGGGGAATGCGGTAAAGCTTACCGTGGACGGGCGGGCGGTGGAGGGCGACGTGGTTCCGGCGCCCACGGATGGGCGGACGGAGGTGGAGGTGGAGGTCACGCTGCAGTGACCGCCGCAGGCTGAGAGCCTGCCCCACGAGAGTGACTAGGAGAGGTTATGTATCTGCCAGATGAACAACGTTACGACAAGATGACTTACCGGCGCTGCGGTGCCAGCGGGGTGCGACTGCCGGCCATCTCGCTGGGCCTTTGGCACAATTTCGGCGGCGTGGATACCTTCGAGAACATGCGCGCGATGTTGCGGCGCGCTTTCGATCTGGGCATCACGCATTTCGATCTGGCCAACAACTACGGGCCGCCGCCGGGGTCGGCCGAGGAGAATTTCGGCCGGGCTTTGCGCGCGGATCTGGGCGCGTGGCGCGACGAGCTGATCATCTCGACCAAGGCCGGTTACCTGATGTGGCCGGGGCCTTACGGCGAATGGGGGTCGCGCAAGTATTTGCTGTCCAGCCTGGACCAAAGCTTGAAGCGGATGGGGCTCGAGTATGTGGATATCTTCTACTCGCACCGTCCCGATCCGGATACGCCGCTCGAAGAAACCATGTCGGCGCTGGATAGCGCCGTGCGCGCGGGGAAGGCGCTGTATGCCGGGATCTCGAACTACGATCCGGAGCAGACTGAGCGGGCGGTCGGGATACTGCGGCGGCTGGGTACGCCTTGCCTGATCCACCAGATGAAGTATTCGATGTTCGTGCGTACGGCGGAGGAGGGACTTTTCGAGCGGTTGGCGGCGGAAGGCGTCGGGGGCATTGCGTTTTCGCCGCTGGCGCAGGGGCTGCTGACGGACCGCTACGTGAAGGGGATTCCGGACGGCTCGCGCGCATCGAAGCCGGGCACGTTCCTGAAGAAGACCGACGTGAGCGAGGCGCGGCTGGCGCAGGTGCGGGCGCTGAACGAGATCGCCGCGGGCCGCGGACAGACGCTGGCGCAGATGGCGCTGGCGTGGGTGTTGCGGCATGGGGTGATGGCGAGCGCGCTGGTGGGGGCGAGCCGGGTGGAGCAGGTGGAGCAGTGCGTGGGGGCGTTGGACAGGCTCGAGTTTGGCGGGGGCGAACTGCGGCGGATTGAGGAGATCACGACCGCTTTTTGAGGTTTTCGAACATTGCGGCCGCAATTTCGGGGTTGGTCGGCCAGTGCCCCCGCCGCCTACCGGCGTGTGTCTCGTAAGCTTCAAGGCGATCGGGATCCGGCTGAGTGACCGCGCCGTTCCACAGAAACAACAAACCGATTTTGGCGGTTGGCATCCGCGTGACGAAGGCATCCGCGTCGTCGAGGGCCATGCGAAGCCGCGCCGAGACGTCTACGGGATCGATCGGCCCGCTCGCAATCAATGCGCGCCAGTCGGCCGCCGGGTAGTGAGCGTTCCGGCGGATCTCTGCGATCAACCCCTCGGGCGTGAAGCCCGGCGATTTCTCAACTGCGGCCCAAATCAAAGCGCCGAGCGGGAGAATCGTCTCGTGGACTGTTACCAGGTCGACCAGGTCGCGCACTTCCCGGCGGCCGGCCGCCGCCATCGCCTTGTTCATGGCCAGGTCAACCGGGTGCAGGACGTACCCAAACGTGTCGTCCTTCACCGTCGGAAAGAACCGGTAGTCGCTGTCTACCACCCATTCCAGCCGCGTGGTCTCAGCGCGCCGCCTTACTTCCGCTGTGTAAATCAGCGGCATCTTGCGAAGCCAAATTACTTCGTAGCCTGCGGCCTCCAGCGACTTCGCATCATCCAGGGCGGCGATGGCCACCCGTTCCTCGCGGTCGTGAAAGAAGTCGACATCGTCTGAATACCGCGGCGCATCTCGGTTCAACGGTGCGGCTCCGGCGACGTAACTCTCGGGATCGCGGTGGGACGCCAGGACCTTGAGAATATCCGTCTGCAGTTTAGACAGTGGCATGACATGCGCGCTCGATTTGTTCGGCCAACTCGCGGGCGGCGCGATTGCCTTCGATGCGCAGGGCGCGGGCTACGACGAGGGCATCTTCTTTAGTGGGGGGATCGATGAAGCGCTTGTTCCATAGCGCGCGCGCTCCAAATTCGGCGTAGGCGCGGCGATATAGGGTGGCGAAATCGTTCGTCTCGACTGGCTCGGCGCTCATGATTCATGATTGTCACGACCGCTTCGGTTGTGCAAGTGCGGGCGGCAAGCTTCACGCAAGGCCGATTAACAATCGGCCTGCAGGTTGGCAACCTGCCCCACAGCCTCCAGATGGTCGTACCAGGTGAATTTTAGGATGAGTGACGTGATTACTACGACCGCTATGGCGTAGGCGGCGATCTCGTAGCGGCGGATCACGATGTAGATTGGGAAGGCGATCAGGCTGGTTTGCCAGGCGATGCCGACCACGATGTTGAACATGTCGCGCGCGAAGTCCGGGTTGGGCTTGAAGGACGGATCCTGGCGCATAACTTTTTCGCGGATGGGGCCCCAGAAGCCCCAGGGATTCACACGCTTGTAGAAGTCCATCAGGACGGCGTCTTCCTCGGGCTTGGTGCGCAAGGTGCCGACGATGCATCCTACCAGCGAGAATCCGACGATGATCGGGAAGGAATTGAGCGGCGTGATGCTGGGCAGCGCCCACGGGATAATCAGCGAACCGGCGATGCCGGTCACCATGCCCCAGAAATAGCCGTAGCCGTTGAAGCGCCACCAATACCATTTCAAAACGTTGGAAGCGGTGTAGCCTCCCCATAGCGCCGAGACGATCCACTGGATGACGGTATTGATCGAGCCTACGAACCAGCCGACCGAGATTCCCAGGATGACTACCGAGAACGAGGCTACATAACTCAGGCGGACATAGGTGCGCTCACTGGCGTGCGGGTTGATGTACTTGCGGTAGAGATCGTTGACGATGTAGGGTGGCGCGGCGTTCACGGTGGCGGCGAAGTTGGACATGAAGGCGGCCAGCAGGCCGGCTACCAGCAGGCCGAGCAAACCGGCGGGGACGAACTGGCTGAGGGCATCCGGCAACACCATCTCGAAGTCCATGGCTTGGCCCATGGCGCGGATCTTGTCGCTATAGAAGACCAGGGCCAGGATGGTGAGTCCAGTGATCATGAAGTAGCGCGGCACGTTGAGCACCACGTTCACCATGGCGCTCATCAGGGAAGCTTCGCGCGGGTTCTTGGTGGAAAGGATGCGCTGCATGTCGTAATTGGGCGCAGGCCCGGCCATGCTGATGAGGATACCTTTGAAGAGCATCATCATGAAGAATGCGCCGAAGATGGAGTAGCCGTCCTCGGCGATCTTGGTGTTGACGGCCGCGATGAGGTGGGACCAATCCAGGTTCAGATGCCAGCCGAAGAAGATCTGCTCCCAACCTGCCGGAATCACGCGGCGCAGGGCTTCGGGCGACACGCGGGCGATGGCGATGATGCCGATGGCCAGCGAGGCGACCGATAGGATACAGAACTGCAGCACCTCGGTAATCACGACGCTGAACATGCCGCCCTTGACCACATAAAAGGTCGTGATGCCCATCAGGATCAGCGCATAAACGTTGGCGGAGAGATGCCAGGGCAGAAAATCGACGGCGAATTTGCCGATGCCTTTGAAACCGTAGGTGAGAAAGCCGATGACGCTGACCAGCGCGTAGATCACCACGACCATGTGCGAAAGCTGCGCGCCGCGGCCGGTGCCGAAGCGGGTGCGAATCCACTCCGCGCCGGTAGTGACATTGGAGCGGCGGAGCCAGGTGGACAGGTAGACCATCAGGAAGATCTGGTTGAAGACGGGCCACAGCCAGGGAATCCAGACGCTCTTCAGTCCATAGATGAACATCAGGTAGACCAGCCACATGGTGCCGGCGATGTCGAACATGCCGGAGGCATTGGAGACGCCCAGAAAATACCACGGCAAGGTGTTGCCGCCCAGGAAATACGCTTTGGTGTCGCGCGAGGCGCGGCGCGAGACCCAGTAGCCCAGCAGCACGGAGGTCGCGACGTAGACGACGATGATCGCGACATCGATCGGGTGCAGTTTCATTTACGAACCTCGGTGGATGCGCGGATCGGCCCGACCGCGCTTTCATTGACTCAATATAGTAGCAGGCGGCCCGAGAGGCCGCCGTGCGCCGGGCTTTAGTCCCGCGTTAGCCCGCAAGTTCCAACAGGCGCTGCTCGTCGATCACTTCGACGCCCAAGCCGCGGGCCTTGTCCAGCTTCGATCCGGCGTCCTCGCCCGCCACCACGTAGCTGGTCTTGCGGCTGACGGACCCGCTGACTTTGCCGCCCGCGGCTTCGATCACGCGAGTGGCTTCCTCGCGGCTCAGGTTGGGAAGGGCTCCGGTGAGCACGAAGGTCAACCCGTCGAACGGCCCGCTTTTTTTGCGTTTAACTTCATATTCGAATTTCAATCCCGCCGCGCGCAGCCGCTCGACCAGTTCCTGGTTGCGTGGCTCGCGGAAGAACTGGAAGACGCTTTCGGCGACTTTCGGACCGACCTCTTCGGCGCGTTGCAGCTCGTCCACGCCGGCCTGCGCGATTCGATCGAGGCTGCCGAAAGCTTCCGCCAGAAACACGGCGGTACGCTCGCCTACGAAACGGATGCCGAGCGAGGTGAGGATGCGCGGCAGCGGGTTGTGCTTGGATTTTTCGATGTTGGCGATCACGTTGCCCGCGGATTTGGCCGCCATGCGTTCGAGAGACACCAATTGCGCCAGGGTGAGCCCGTAGATATCGGCCACGCTGTGCACCAGGCCGCGATCCACCAACTGATCCACCAGCGCGTCGCCCATCCCGTCGATATTCATCACGCCGCGCGCGGCGAAGTGCAGGATGGACTCCTTCAGCCGCGCCGGGCAGTTGACGTTGATGCAACGCGAGGCAGCCTCGCCTTCTTCGCGCACGATCTTGCCCGCGCACACCGGGCACGCTTCCGGCATGTGGAAGGGCCGCCGGGGGGAGCCTTGCAACTGGACCCGCACTACCTTGGGAATCACATCGCCGCTCCGCTCAATCACCACCGTGTCGCCGATCTGCAAGCCCAGGCGCTCGATTTCGTCTTCGTTGTGCAGCGTGGCGCGCGAAACGGTCACGCCACTCACCTCGACCGGCTTGAGGTGCGCTACCGGCGTGAGCGCCCCGGTGCGCCCCACCTGCACTTCGATATTCTCCACCACGGTCTGCGCCTGGCGCGCCGGATATTTGTAGGCGATGGCCCAGCGCGGGGCTTTGGCGGTCCAGCCAAGCTGCTGCTGCTGCGCAATGGAATCCACCTTGACCACCACGCCGTCGATTTCGTACGGCAACTGCTCGCGGCGAGCCTCCCATTCCGCGCAGAAGCGCAGCACCTCGTCCACATCCCGGCAGAGCTTGCGATTGGGGTTGACCTTGAAGCCCATGCGGACCAGTTCTTCGAGCGATTCCCAATGGCGCGGATAGGCGGGCTGGCCGTCCACTTGCAAAAAGTAAGTGTAATAATCCAGACGGCGCGAGGCGGTGATGGAGGGCTCCAGCACGCGCAGCGATCCCGCGGCGGCGTTGCGCGGATTAGCGAAGCGCGACAGGCCGCGCTCGTCGCGTTCCGTATTCAGGCGTTCGAAGGCGCGGCGGTTCATCACGGTCTCGCCGCGCGCTTCGAATTGCGGAAACGTGGCGGGCACGCGCAACGGCAGAGAGCGAATGGTGCGCGCATTTTCGGTGACGTCCTCGCCCACCAGGCCATCGCCGCGCGTGATAGCCTGCACGAATTGCCCATCGCGATAGTGCGCGGCCATGGAAAGGCCGTCGAGCTTCAGCTCGGTCACGTATTGGAATTCGGCGCCGCGCAGCAGCTCGCGCACCCGGCGGTCGAAATCACGCAGTTCGCCTTCGTCGAGCGCGTTGTCGAGGCTGAGCATCGGCGCGCTGTGGGCCACCTTGACGAAACCTTCGCGCGGCTTGCCGCCCACGCGCTGGGTGGGCGAATCGGATGTGAGCAGTTCGGGATGGCGGGTCTCCAAATCGCGCAGCTCGCGCATCAGGGCGTCGTATTCGGCGTCGGTGACGGCGGGCTGGTCGAGCACGTAGTAGAGGCGCTCGTGGTGGCGGAGGGTTTGGCGCAGCGTCTCGACGCGCGCGGCGGCATCTTTCGGCATCGGCGTTCTCTTTAGTTTAGTGCGGAATGGCGCCCGGCAAGGGGAGCCCGGCTTGTATAGCGTAGCGCGTCGCTATACACTATAAGCAGGCCACAGCGTGATCGAGACCATCAAGCACAAGGGCTTGCGGCGGCTGTATGAACGAAACGACGCGAGCGGTCTCCGCACGGATCTCGTGGAGAAGGCACGGAAGATTCTCTCGGCGCTGGCAGCCGCGAACGCCCCGGGGGACTTGTCGCTTCCCATGTTTCGATTGCACCCGTTGACCGGAGACCGACGCGGCACGTACTCGGTGACGGTCAGGGCCAATTGGCGGGTTACCTTCCGCTTTCACGAGGGGGCCGCGTATGATGTGGATCTGGAAGACTATCACTAAAGCTTAGAAAGTGGGCCAAAGGAGCACCGATAATGCAGATGAAGAATCCTAATCATCCCGGCGACATCATTCGGGATTGCCTCGACGAGTTGGGCGTCAACGTGACGGACGCCGCCAAGGCGCTGGGCGTGACCCGCTCGGCGCTGTCGCGGGTCATTAATCGCAAGGCAGGCGTGTCCGCCGAAATGGCGCTGCGACTGGAAAAGGCCCTAGGCAGCACGGCGGGTTTTTGGCTTCGCTTACAACTGAACTACGACTTGGCGCACGTACAGATGCAAACGGGGAAGATTCAGGTTCGCCGCCTGGGCACCCCAGCGCAGCTGGCGTTATGAGCGCTCGCCACAAAGGGTCGTTTTGTGGGACAGGGTACTGCCGTCATTTTCCAAAGAAGCCGAGGCTCCAGGCGCAAATCACCAGGCAGGAGGAGCCCGCGCCCCAAACTATTTTTACTTTTAGGGAAAGTCGCCCAAACGGGTAAAGACGTTGGTACTCGCGATGAAGTCGGCGGGTCTTAGACCTATACCAGCCCAGCGGAACACGAGCGCGACGATTCCCACGACGACGCGGCCTGTCATGGGGATGATTCTACCCCGGCTCGTGGCGACAGTGAGTTGCCTCAGAAGAAGACCTTCTCTTTAGTTTAAACTTAGTTGACTGGGGTGAAGCCATAGCCGCCGCACGCAAGACCATCATCATCTACAATCCCTTTGCAGGCAAGATGGGCGCCAAGGGACTGAAGCGTCTGTCGGCCGCCGCCGAGATCCTGCGCGAAGCCGGCCACGACACCTGGCTGGTGCCGACGCAGGGGCCGGGCACGGCGGGCGCCATCGCGCGCCACAGCATCGCCGACGGCGCGGAGCTGATCCTGGCGGCGGGGGGCGACGGCACCATCAACGAAGTGGCGGAAGGCGTGGCCTTCTCCGACGTGCCGCTGGGCATTCTGCCGGCGGGCACGGCCAACGTGCTGGCCAACGAAATGGGATTGGGTTCCAGCATCGAAGGCACGGCCGCCAGCCTGGGCGAATGCGTGCCGACGCGCATCTCGATGGGGCGCCTCGTGTGCGTGAACGGCTCCGAAAGGACCCGCCTGTTCCTGCTGATGGCGGGCATCGGCCTGGACGCCAAGATCGTGTACAACCTGAGCATGCCGCTGAAAGCGCGCTTCGGGAAGCTGGCCTATTGGCTCGCCGGCTTCAGCCAATTGGGGCGCGACCTGGACGAGTTCGAGGTGCTGGTGGAGGGCCGCCGGGTGAATTGCTCGTTCGCCCTGATCAGCAAAGTGCGCAACTATGGCGGCGATCTGGAAATAGCGCAATCGACCAGCCTGCTCGACGACCAGTTCGAAGCGGTGCTTTTCGAGGGGCACAGCTCGTTCCGGTTTCTGACTTACCTGGCGCGTGTGGCCGTGCGCAAACTGGCGGGCGTGCCCGGGATTTCGCTGATCCGCACCGGCCGCGTCTGCATGCCGGGCACCACCGGCCGGCGCGTTTACATTCAAGTGGACGGCGAGTATGCCGGACACATTCCGGCCAGCGTGGAGATCGTGCCGGATGCGCTCACGCTGTTGATTCCGGAAGCATACATATCGAAGAGCCGGAAGCACGCGGCGTTGGCCGGGAAAGTAAGCGCCTAAAGTTCCGCTCCTGGCTGTCGATATTAGACGGCAAGGAGATCACACTTGACGCCTATCAGTCTAAACACGACTACACCCGAAACGTACGCGCCGGCGGCGCAGAAGCCGGGGTCCACGGGAGCCTCGGCGCCCGCCGGCAGCGCGCAGACACCCGTGGAGGGAGCAGATCACGTGCAACTCAGCCCGGCCGCCTTGCGCGAGGTTGAGTTCACCGGCCGGGTCGCCGAGAACGTCGCCGGCGGTAATATCACCAGCGATCAGGCCCAACAGCTCTACGGCCAGATAGCCACCGTCCACCAGCAGATCGCCACGGATCGCCAGGCCAACGGCGGCACTCTGACCGCCGCGGATCAGCAGACCATCCAACAATCTCAAAACCAGTTGAGCGGGACAATTTACAGCGATGCCCACAACGGCGCCGCGCCGCCAACCGATCCGGCCGTGCCCCGGGCCACCGAGCGCGAAAATCTCGAAGCCGGACGCATCGCGTTGAATGCCCAAGCCGGCAACCTGAGCGGCGCGCAAGCCGAGCAGTTAGGCGCGCAGGCGGGTACAATTCAACAACAGGTGGCGGCCGATGAGCAGGCTAATGGCGGGACCTTGAGCCAAACCGACGCGCAAGCCATCAATCAACTGCAGAACCAGTTGAGCCAACAGATTCACGAGACGGCTCACCCTGCCGTTGGGCCCGAGCCGATTGTGAACCCGGCGTAACGCAATACGCCGCGACGAAAAGTATCATGAGCACGGCACGGAGAGAATCATCATCGGGCGGTACCGCACCGGGTCCGTGCCGGTCACGAAATAGACGAACTGAAAGACCCGCGCCACGCCGACGAAGCCGTAGTAGAACTGCGGATGCGTAATGGGTGGCGGGTCCAGGCGTCCGGCCATGTCGAACAGGAAATAGACCGGCGCGACGAGCAGCACGCCAAACACGCCTGCTCCACAGAACACGACTTTGGCGAACTTCACCCTCGGAGTATAGCAGCATGGATTGGATGCGCTGCGCGGGCCGAGTTCAGAAACAACCGATTAGAAATAAACGAAGGGCTTTAGGCGGTACACCCGGCGCTGCTGATGAAAATCCCTGCAGTCGGAACGTCCATCTGTAATCGCGATCCCGTGGTCCGTAGAGGTCGCATCCAGTGAATGGCAAGGGTAGAAATCGTCAACCTCTCGGACCAGCAGGACGCCGGGGAACAAAGTTCTCTCCTGTCGGATGACGACCCCGTAGTCCGTAGCCGCCCCCCCATCCGTTCGATAGAAACGGACGTCAGACCCCTTCCATAGCACCTCGGCGAACCGATCGAAGCCAAGGTCATGGCCGCCCCTGTAAGCGAATCCAGCCATTGCAGAGCCAAGGAGGAACACAAGCGAGTAAAGCAGGAGCGGAAGGACAGCGGCAATCGCGACGGTTTTAGCCCACCATCGTCCGATGCGGAAGACAGCTATCACTCCCAGCCAAGGAAGGCCCAATCCCAGGGCGAAGCCCAGCAGGCTATTCACAACGGGCGAAGCGAACCGGATAATTGGGTGGCGGAGTTGCCAAAAGAACATCGCGCTCCCACCACAGAACTTTAGGACACTACCAACAGTTGGGCGAGTGTGCGACGCAAAAGCGGAGGGCCGTGAAAAACCCAGAGAAAGTCGCTAGATCCTAGCGTACGTGTATATCAGGCCGGCCGACGGTCCGACCGCCACTGTGTACACCGTCAGCTTCGGGCCAACTTGTGTATTGCTTGTTTTATCTGCGTTCATCCGCGTTCATCTGCGGCCCCTATCGGGTTTTGATTTTTCCCGCCGGCCCGGAAAAGCACATCCGGCCGCAGATGTACGCAGATGAACGCGGATGAAACATGGACAAAACTAAGGGCGGTACGATCCGTCTGCTCAAGTCGCGTTAGCTGGAATCGCCACTTTTATGTCGCGCACTCCAGTTGGGCCCTGGCTATTGGTCTAGCTACTTAAGATATAGGAGACGAGCCCAATCTAAATGCGCTCGACGCGCACGCCGCCATTGGTGGTGGTGGCGCGTACCAGGTTCCCGCCGGAGCCCAGGTCAACGGCAAGATGCCGGCTGACTTCGCCCTGTACGGTCACCGGAAAATCCACGCGGACGCCGCCGTTGACCGTGCCGGTCTCCAGGTGCGCCGAATAGTTGGACGGAATGCGAATCGTTACGCCGCCGTTGGTGGTCGAAACATCGCAGCGGTCGCCATCCCAGTGGTCCGAGGCCAGTTCCAGGTGCAACCCGCCGTTGGTGGTGTGGCCTTCCACGGAACCCGCCAGATGCGTCAACGATACGCCGCCATTCATCGCTTCGAACTGCGTGTGGCCCTGGACGCCCGCGATGCTGATGCCGCCATTGTGGGTATTCAGCACCAGATCGATCTTCCGGGGCACCAGGATTTCATAGCTGACGCCCCAACCGTGCTTTTCGGAAACCGGGCCGGTCGCCCGCACGCGGCCTCCGTTAGCCTCCACATGGATCTCGGCCGCCACCCGGCGCGAATCTGCTTCGTCATCCTGATAAGCCTGCACTTTGCTGCGCACCAGGATGTCGTTACGATCAGCGCCCTTAATGGAAATCCCGCCGTTCACGCCGCCGTCCACGTCCAGTTGTCCGCCCGCCGGCATGGTCGCTTCGCGGATCTCGCAGTAGTGGCCGCGTTCGCTCTCGCGGCTATCGTCGCAGCTCATCTGCTTTTCCTGTGGCAGCGCTGCGGGCGCCAGGCACAGGGCCAATATCAGAATTCGGTTCATGGTTTGCTCCCGTTTTCTTAGACGCGCGACACCGACGGCGGTTGGGAAGGTTAATTGCCGCGGCGCAGTTTCTTCCGGATGTCCGGCCAAAACTCGGCCGAAAGGTTGCTGACCAGGTCGAACCCGACGCGCAGCGACCCCTGCAAGAACCCCAACCGCACCGTGTCGAGGCGGTCGGGATACCAGAGGTTGGACAAGAATTCAGAGCCGTAGGCGCTGCCCATGCGCCATGTTGAGAAGGTCTCGCCGCCGGAATCGGTGTGCGTCAGGATGGTGTCCCGCGCCGCGTGCGCCATTCTGCGGAACAAGCCTTTGCGCTCGGATCGGAAATACCGCGGATCCTGGTGCAGCGCCGTATCCAGGCCAAACGCCAGCACGCCATGGATCACGCCGCAGCCCTCGGTGGAGGCGAGGCGCCGGCCGTAGGCGGCCACGCCGTCTCCCCATTCCTTGGGAGCGTTCAACTCCTGCAGGAGTCCGGCATAAGCGAACGTGCCCGCCAGCGGCCACACCCCCAGCAGGCCGTCCGCATGGTAGCGCAGCTTATTAAAGGGAAGCGGCGCGGCGCCCAGCGTCATGCGGTATACGCCGGTTTGCTGGTCGCTGTTGGTGACCGCCAGCATGTACGATCCCGTTGTCCAACCCGCGGGCAAAATCGCCGCCGCCATCTGGTTGGTATAGGACACCAGCGTGAGCGTGGCGCTTTCCACCGCTACCGTTGGCGGCGCGCCGGCCGGGCTGAAGTTGGAGCCGGTGATGGTTACCTGGTTGGCGGCATAGTCCACCGTGGCGCTCGCGATAGCGGGCGCGTCGGCTGTCCCAGCGTACAGAGGCGGAAGCGCCGTAAGTGCCAGGCACGCGACGAGTGAGTGGGAAAGTTTCAGATAGAGCAATCCAGCGCGGTCGTTGTAATGGAAGGCACATTATATCAGCAATCAGCGCGGCTGTTACCGAGCCGCGACCGCCAGGGAGCGGTTCACTTACTCACCCCCACTCGTCGGCGGGACCAGCATGCTGGCCGCGGGCGCTGCATGAATGCGAATGAGCGCCAACACATCGTCGCCATCGCCGGAACTCCACGCTGTGGCAGTCTCCATTGCCTGGGAGCGGATCGCCTGAATCTCCGCGTCCGTAAGCGCCTTCGCCCGCTTCAAGGCGCTTTCGATCGCATTGATCTCCAGCCGTTGCGCGAGCACCAGCCGTAGCAGCATCCTCCATTCCGTGGCCGTGACGCTATCCATCCGCGATCACCCCACCAGAACCACGTGAATTTCGCCCGGTCCGTGCACGCCCCGCACCAGGATCTGCTCGATGTCCGCCGTGCGGCTGGGGCCGGTGATCAGCACCATGGAACTGGTTTGCGCGGCCGGATTGGGGAGGATGGTAAACAGTTCGTCGAGGCCGGAGAGCAGGCGCCCGATGGGCACAACGGCAATGTGCACGGGTGGAAGCAGCGAGACGAGGCGGGCCTCCGTCGGGCTCGACAGCATCACCAGCGTGCCGGTGTCCGCCAGGGCGTAGTCCGCGCTCGTGATGCCCACGTCCGCCGTGGCGCAAAGCACCCGCAAGGCCGCCGCATCCGTGAAGCCCGACTGCACGCCCGCCAAGCCCGTGATGCCGCACTCCCGCAGGAACGGAGCGTTGGAGGCAACCGCCGTCTTTCCGTTCAGCACCGCGCTCACGTAGGCGCGTGCATCCGCGGCCGTGGCCGCGCGGTGGGTCTTGCCCGCCAGCGCCTCCACCGCGCGCAGCATGCTCGCCGCGCGGGCCTCCGTATCCGTTTCGGCCACGCGCAGGCGGACCGGCGGCGGCTCCGCGATGGCTTGCCCGGCCGTGCGCCCCAACGCCGTGCGCACCTTTTGCAGGATGGCTTCGCGCGACATTAGCGCCTCCTCCACAGCTCGCGGAAGCTGGCCGCCGGCGAGGGCGGCAGGTCCCGTTGGCTCAGCCAGGCGCGCACCGGCGGCAGATTCATCACTGCCGGCGCGCTCCGCAGCCACTTGCCGTCCCCGGCCGGCGCGACCCCCGCGGCCACCATCGCCGCCATTTCATAGATGCGCGGATGGCACATCACCCACGCCCAGATCCGGAACGCCAGGCGCTCCAGGCGGTTCACGCCCTTCCGTTCCTCGTTCTGCTTGGTTTCCGCGCGCAGGTCCAGCAGCACCTTGGGTATGTCGATCTTCACCGGGCAGACTTCCGCGCACGCGCCGCACAAGCTGGACGCGAACGGCAAGCTCGGCTCGTGCTCGATGCCCAGAAATTGCGGCGTAATGATGGCGCCGATCGGTCCCGAATAGACCCACGGAAAGCTATGCCCGCCAATCTTGCGGTACACCGGGCAATGATTCAGACACGCGCCGCAACGAATGCAATAGAGCGATTCCCGTTTCCCGCTGTCCGCCAGCAGTTTGGTGCGGCCGTTATCCAGCAGCACCACGTAGAATTCTTCCGGGCCATCGATTTCGCCCGCGCGGCGGGGCCCCGACAGAAAAGATGTGTAAACCGTAAGCGCCTGGCCGGTGGCGCTGCGGCCCAGCAGCTTCAGGAACACGGCCAGATCCTGCGCGCGCGGAATCAGCTTCTCGATGCCCGCCACCGCGATGTGAATCTTCGGCGCGGAAGTAGTCAGGCGCGCGTTGCCCTCGTTTTCGACCAGCAACACCGCGCCCGAATCGGCGACCAGGAAATTCGCGCCGCTGATGCCGATATCGGCGGCCAGGAATTTCTGCCGCAGCACTACGCGCGCGATCTGCGCCTGCTTCTCCACCACCGTTTCGTTGGCCACGCCGAGCGTGCGCGCGAACAGATCGCCCACGTCATACCGGGTCAGGTGCAGCGCGGGGGCGACAATATGATACGGGCGCTGGTGCGCGAGCTGCAGGATGTATTCGCCCAGATCGGTCTCCACCGATTCCAGATGGTGATGCTCCAGCCGCTCGTTTAAATCGATTTCCTCGGTGGTCATGGATTTCGATTTCACGATAAGCTGCGCACCGCGTTCCTTCGCCAGCGCGAGCACGAAATCCGCAACCTCGGTGGCGTCCTGGCAATACACGACCTTGCCGCCGTGCGCCGCGACGTTCGCTTCGAACAGTTCCAGGTAGTGGTCCAGGTGGTCGATGGTGTGGCGCTTGAGGGCGTTGGCGGCTGTGCGGAGTTCCTGGTAATCCGGCAGCACGGCGGCCGTCACGGCGTGCTTGCGATGATCGATCAGGCGCCCGGTGGCCCGGTAGATGGCCAGTTGCAGGTTGGCATCCGCCAGGGTGCCGTGAACTTTTTCGTCGAAGGCGACAGACATAATCAGCGGCTCGCCAGGACTTCGGCCAGGTGCATGGTGCGCACCGGCAGGGCGGCGCGCGACAAAGCTCCTTGGATCTGCATCAGGCAACTGGAATCCAGGCTGACCACGGTTTTGGCGCCGGTGCGCACGATGGAATCGATCTTGGTGCCCGCCATGCCGCCGGAAATCTCGGGGAATTTCACCGAGAACGTGCCGCCGAAACCGCAGCATTCTTCCGCCGCGTCCATCTCCCGCAGCTCCAGTCCGCGCACCCTGGCCAGCAGGCGGCGCGGGCCGTCCCGGATGCCGAATTCGCGCAGCGCGTGGCAACTGTCGTGATAGGTAACTATATCTTCGAAGCGTGCGCCCACGTCCTCCACGCCGGCCACCTCCAGCACAAACTTGGAGAACTCCCAGACGCGCGGCGCCAGCGCATCGACAGCGCGGCGGGCTTCCGCGTCATCCGGGAACAGATCGTGAAAATGATGCGCGATCATCGAAGTGCACGAGCCCGACGGCACCACCACGTATTCGGCGTCGCGGAAGACATTCAGGAAGTGCCGGGCCACCTGGCAGGCTTCCTGGCGATAGCCGGTGTTGAAGGCCGGTTGGCCGCAGCACGTCTGATCCCGCGGAAAGTCGATCTGGTAGCCGAGGCGCTCCAGGACATCCGCCATCGCCATGCCAACCGCCGGGAAGAGCTGATCCACGATGCAGGTGACGAATATCGAGACCCGCTGAGCCATGAACAAGGATTGTAACAGGCCAGCCCGCTCCACTGTTTTGACTTAGACTGGGGGATATGAACGATCCTCTGGCGTACTTGGGAGAGCAGTTGGAAGCCTGGAAGCGGGGCGGAACATATCAGCGGCTGCGTGTTTTGGAGTCGGAGAGCGCCGCCGAAGCGCGCTTCGACGGCCGGGAGGTGATCAACCTGGCGTCCAACAACTACCTGGGGTTGACCACGCATCCCAAGCTGCGCGAAGCCGCGCTCGAAGCCACGCGGAAGTACGGCGTCGGGTCGGGCGCCGTACGCACCATCTCGGGAACCATGTCGCTGCACATGCAGCTCGAAGAGCGCATCGCGCGCTTCAAGAACGTGGAAGCCTGCGTGGTGTTTCAATCCGGGTTCGCGGCCAATGCGGGCACCGTGGCGGCCGTCCTGACGCCGGAGGACCACATCGTTTCCGACGAGTTGAACCACGCCAGCATCATTGACGGCTGCCGCCTTTCGCGCGCCAAGATCCACGTCTTCCCGCACAAGGACACAGCGGCGGCCGAACGGAAACTCGCGGATCTGGATGGCCAGCCGGGGCGCAAGTTGCTGATCACCGACGGCGTATTCTCAATGGACGGCGACATCGGCCCGTTGCCCGGACTGGTGGAGGCCGCCGAGAAACACGGCGCCATCATGATGGTGGACGACGCGCATTCCTCGGGCGTGCTGGGGCGCAACGGGCGCGGCACGATCGACCATTTCGGCTTGCACGGACGCGTTCATATTCAGGTGGGCACGCTTTCGAAGGCCATCGGGGTGCTTGGCGGCTACGTGTGCGGCAGCCGCGCATTGATCGAGTTTCTGTACCACCGGGCGAGGCCGTTCCTGTTTTCAACTTCGCATCCGCCGGCGGTGGCGGCTTCCTGTATGGCCGCGTTCGATGTGCTGGAAGAAGAGCCGGAACGCATCGAAAAACTGTGGGACAACACACGCTACTTCAAACAGGGTCTGAAAGCGGCGGGGTTCAATACGGGAGTCAGCGAGACGCCCATCACGCCGGTGATCGTGGGGGAAGCGCGCACGGCGCACGCGTTCTCGGCGGCGCTGTTCGAGGAAGGCGTGCTGGCGACCGGCATCGGGTTTCCGACGGTGCCGGAAGGCAAGGCGCGGGTGCGCACCATCGTCGCCGCGACGCACACGCGCGACGATCTGGACCGGGCGCTCGAAGTGTTTGCGCGGGTGGGCAAGAAACTGGAGATCCTAGGCTGCTGAAACCGCCGCCAGCGCATAGGCAGTGCTGCGCCCGCGTTCGGTACCGCGCAGCAGAATGCCGTGCGCGGCAAGCGCCAGGATGTCGCGCAGGGCCGTATCCGGGGAACATTTCGCGAGCTTCGCGTATTTCGACGTTGTGAGTTTGCCCTCAAACCCATCCAGAAGGCGGTTGAGGACCAGGCGCTGGCGCTCGTTGATAGCGACGCCGGCGACCGCGTCCCAGAAGCGCGCTTTAGCGAGGATGGCGGCGAGCGTGGTCTGCGCGCCATCGATGGCGCGCCCCAGGCAGCCCAGAAACCACTCCATCCATGGGGTGATGTCCAGAGCGCCTTTCTGGGTGCGTTCCAGGATCTCGTAATAGGCGGCGCGGTCCTGCCGGATCTGGGCCGACATGCTGTAGAACCGTTGCGGGCTGCTCTCGGACCGCGCCAGGGCCATATCGGCGATGGCCCGCGCCAGGCGGCCGTTGCCGTCGTCAAACGGGTGGATAGTCACGAACCACAGGTGCGCCTGCGCGGCCTTCAACACGGGGTCGAAGGCGCCGGGTTTGTTGAACCAGTCGAGAAACGCGCGCATTTCGCGCCGCAACCGGGTGGCCGGCGGCGCCTCGAAATGCGCGTGCTCCCTGCCGATAGGGCCGGAGACCACCCGCATGGGACCGCCGCGGTCGTCACGCCACGCGCCGGCCGCGATCCGGATCAAACCGCTGCGGCCGGTGGGAAACAGGGATGCATGCCAGCCAAACAGCCTTTCGGCCGTAAGCGGCTGGCTGTAGTGGCGCGTGGCGTCCAGCATCATTTCCACCACGCCTTCGACGGCCCGGTCCGCGGGTTTGAGCGCGCCGATGTCGATGCCCAGGCGGCGCGCGATAGACGAGCGGACCTGCGCCGCATCCAGCTTTTCGCCCTCGATTTCGGTGCTCTTGACCACGTCTTCGGCGAGAGTGCTAAGGACGGCCTCCTGGCGGAGTTCAAAGCCGAGCGCTTCCATGTGGCCGATCATGCGGCCCTGCCGGTAGCGGACAGCGGCCAGAGTCTGGGCGAGGCGCTCCTCGTTCCAGTTGAAGCGGGGCCAGTCCTTGAGCTGGTGGATATACATTCGCCGCACCCTATGCGGTGATTATAGCAAACAATCACCGCGCGGCGCCAGCTAATCACCGCACATTCTGCGGTGAATACGGCCGCTAATCACCGCAAGATTTTCCGGCAGATGCGGCGATCACTCGATTCGCGGGGATAGTGGCCGGGTTGCGCCGCCGCTCGGCGCGGCACAGGCGGCAGACGCGGCAGTAGCTGATTTTCACGCCCGATGGCGAGCGCCGCGTGCGCGCGTGAAAGAACTCGCGCGTGGCGTACCATTGCTCGCCGCAGGCCTGGCACAGGCGCGTCGGCGGGCAGTCGGCGCGTAGGGAGAGCTGCCGCCGCAGCCGTTCCCAGGACAGTCTCTTGCGTTCTCGCCATTGGGTCCAGCGCTCGCGGGTTTGCGCCACGAAGGCCGCGGCGCGTCTGCGCTGCTGCCGCCGGTACTCGCCCGAGGACCGCGCCTCGCGCCACGAAAGCCGGATTCCAAGCCTGCGCCGATAGGCGGCCACCGTTTTCTGCGCCAGTCCCCACTGCCGCGCAACCTCGACGCTCGGGAGCAAGCGCCCTTCGTCCAGCAGGAACCGCCGGAATTCCGTACGGCGCGGCGCATCGAAACGGCAGGCCTGGCGGGCGCGCTCTTTGATCTCCGGATTCCCCAGACCGTGCCGCCCCATCATCTTGCCCACGGCATCCTTGGTGCGCCCTGGTAACAGGCCCATTTGCGCGATGAACGACGCGCTGAAGCCGTATTCCCCGGTGAAAACGGCGAGCCTTTTCAGCTCGGGGACGGTCCACGGCTTCGCGTTACGGCCCGCGAAAGAGCCGTTGAGAGCGCCCGCGCGTTGCAGTCTCTTGCGCTGGTTGTTGATGGCCGCGCGCGTCTTGCCGGGGACGTCGATCTCCGGCAGCGGCTTACCCAGGTGCACGATTTGATCGATGAGCGATTCTATTTGCGGCTTGGTCCAGCGGTTTCCAGGCATCCCACTGATTCCAAGATAGAGCGCCCGCGCGCCGCGGACTATACCGGCGAGCGTGTATTTTTACGTGTGCGACGGCACCAGGACCGGCGCGGCGTGCTCGTGGTCCGGCGCGCCCGCCAGGGGTACCAGGTTGCCGGCGGCATCGAATTCGATTTCGCGTGCCTCCGAAGCAATTTCGAGCATGGGGTTGCGCTCGATCAGCGGGCGCAGGTTTTCGCTCATGGCAAGCTGCGAAAGCTCCATGCTGTTGCGAATCCACCCGATGGTCACCTCGCGCGCATCGAACTTGCCCACCGTGGGGGCAATGGCTTCCAGGCACTCGCGATCGGTCGGGTAATGGATCGGCGTGCGGATCGCGGAAGGCGTGGAGGCGGTCAGCGAATTCACCCGCGTCGGTACCCAGTCGATACGATCGACCAGCCGGTCCGTGGTAACGTCGGCCATGCCGATGCCCACCGCGTTGTTGTACGTGAGATCGCTCAGATCGCGCACGAAGATGCGCTCGATGCGCGGCGTGTCCGGCCAGGGATTGTAATCGCCCAGCACGCTGCGGTTCACTACTTTGGTATCCATGCCCGCGCCGCTGATGTTCTTGCCGATCTCATCGAGGATCAGCAGATCCAGGTCCATGGGAATGCGCCCCATCCAGGATTTGGCCAGCGCCAGTAGTTCTTCTTCGCGCTGCTCCATGCCTGCCACCGGCACGGCTTCCAGTTTGGCGGTATTGTGATTGGCGTCTTCCAGGATGGCCAGGCCGCCCAGAATCTTGCCCGAGGCCAATACCGTGCGGCCGATGGCGCGGATGGTGTTTTCGATTCCCAGCTTGTAAGCGTAGGTGTGGTAGTGCCGGGCGCCGGCGAATTTGCCCAGCCCGATGGCTATCATTTTGAAGAGGCCGCTCTCGATCTTGCCCATGAAATCGGTGTGCCACTTCACCCGGCCGGCCAGCATCACGCCGTCGCTCTCGTAGGCGTTGCGGTCCATGTAGGTCTGGATGCCTTGCGGCGTCTTGCCCAGCGGCACGACGTCCAGGGAACTGCGCACCGGGCAACCGACAGTTTGCTCGATGATGCCGTAATGCGCCAGCACGTCGGCCTGGCCCTCGGCCGTGGCCGCGCCGTGACTGCCCATGGCGGGGAAGACGAACGGGTGCATGCCCTGCGATTTCCAGTATTGGGCGGCGGCGCGCGTAATGGTGGCGATGTTGGCGATGCCGCGGCTGCCCACCCCGATGGCCACGCTCGCTCCAGGTTTCAGGCGCGCGGCGAATCCGGATTCGTGAAGCTGGTGCTGGACTTCGGCGGCCACATCGGCGATGCGGCGGTCGGGAAAATGTTGGCGAACGAGGAAAAGGCGGGGGAATTGCATAAATCAATAGTAGCAAAGGTTTTTCGGCCTGGAATATCCCAGGCCCTTCGTTATTGCGTCTTTTCTCCCCAGCGGCGCGTCATCATAAATGTGATGCGCCGCTTAAGTGGAATTATCTTCGTTATCGCTCTCCCCTGCCTCGCCGCTCCGCCGCGCGCGTGCGTAGGCAGCCAGTCGCTCGGGACTTTCAAGCTCACCGTGGCTCCGGCAAAGGGAGGCACGATTCTGCCCCTCAGCCAGGTGAACGCGCTGCATAAAGGGCAGCACCTGTTCTATGAACCCGTCCATATTCCTCCGGCCGAGGCGAACAAGGCGGAAATCGCGCTGCTGCTGGCGCCGCCCACCAATTCCCAAGCCTCGCTGGAGGCCTTAAACCCCGCGCCCGCGGCCAAGCCGGCGACCTGGATCCTTCCGCGCGACGCTTCGGTCGTAGCCCTGGTTTACGGTCCGCAAGGGCTCAGCATGCGCAAGGTGAAGGCCTTGTTGCAACAGAACGACGAGGTGCTTTCGGAGTTGGCGGACTACGCCGACCAGACCGCCCAGGTGAGTTCGCTGATCCAGGAACTGCAGACCTCGGAAAGCGAGGGAACCCCGGTTTCCGCGGCGCTGGCCGGCTTCTCGGCCAAATCCGGCGTGTCGATGCCCCAGGTCGATACCCACACCGCCACCAGCCAGCAGGCCGCCACTCTGCTGCACGCGTTGCTGCCGTCCATGAGCGCGATGGACCCGCTCACCGCGTCGAACACCACGGTGATGCAGCAATCCACCGGACTGGCCACCGCCGTGGCGGGCCTGTTCTTCGGCAACGGAGTGGGCTTGGTGGCGGGCGGCGCCTCGCTATTTCAGAACATGCACACCATGCTGTTTCCGGAAACCGAATTCCAATCGATCATCGCCCAGACCGCTGCCTCAGGCAGCCTCGCGCTGTGCGCCAAGGGCCAGGCCGCCAAGGCGCATACCCGCATCGCCTACCTTTGGGCTCATCGGCTGCCCGACCTGAAGGAACCGAAGCTCTCGCTCTCTACCGCCGCGCACCTCCCGGTGGGCGCGAAGTCCGTGGTATCCGTGCATGCGGACGAGGGCCCCAAAGCCATCGCGCGCCTGCGCGACTGGCAACTGACGTCCGCGAAAGGCAGCGCGTCGTTCCAGGTGCCGGCCACGGTGGAGAAAGACGGCGAGATTCAACTCGACCTGAGCAAGACCAAAGCCGCGCCAGGCGAGTATCGGCTGAAGGCTTCCTGGGACTGGGACAGCTTGCCGGTGGCCGGCGATGTCTACCTGCATCCCTACGGCGACCTGAAACTGGCCAAGCTGGCTGCCGATTCGCGCGACCGGCTGGTGGAGGGCAGCGGCACCGTTCCGCTGAAGCTCGAAGGCGCCGATTTCGAGTTCGTTGAGAAGGCGGAACTGGAACAGGCGGGTCCGCACAAGAGCGCTCCGCTGAAGGTATCTTTCACCCTGCCGCATGGCAAGCGCGGAGGCGACCAGGAGTCCGCCGGCGCGGAACTGAATACCAACGGCCTCAAGCCTGGCGCCTACCAGTTGCTCCTCGCGCAGTCCGACGAGGTTTCCCACCCGATTCCCGTCACGATACTGCCCCCGAATCCCACCCTCGATGACCTGCCGCTGCGGCCCAATCTGGGTGAGACCGCACAAAAGCTGCTGTTACACGGCAACGGGCTGGGCCGGATCGAGAAGCTCTCGACCGACGCCGGCGAAATCGAACTGGGGCCGCCTTCCCACGCCGAAGACACGCGCGAAGCCACCATCAAGTTGGGTTCCAAGACGGTTAAGGGCCAGCAGTTCAGCTTGCGTATGAAGGTGCAGGGAATCGAAGCGCCGCTCACCGTGTCGGATGCGGTCGAGATTCGCGCGCCGCGGCCGCGCATCACATCGGTACGCAAGTCCTATCCGCGGAATTTTGCCGTGGCTCTGAACGACGACGAGATCCCCGCGGCCGTAACCGCCAGCTTTGCCTTGGAGGTGGCGCACGCGGGCGATGCGCCGGTGGTGGATGTGACCTGCAGCGATGCGGGCCGTCTGCGCCAAAAGCTGCATCTGGCGGCCGGCGACCGGAATGGCGAATCGCGCCTCGATATGGCCGGCGACGGCGAGCTGTTCCTGTCACTCGACGCGGGCGCGGTGGGCCGGTCAGGATGCCGGCTGGAAGCCAGTGTGACGTCGCCGGAAGGAACCAGCGACACGTACCCGCTGGGCCGCATTCTGCGCGTGCCGCGTATCGAGCAATTCGCGCTGACCGACCAGAAACTCGGCGACGGGATGTATGCGGGCACGCTCAAGGGCGAGGATCTGGACACCATCGAACAAACCGGCTGGGATGCGCAGCACGGGTTGCCGGTTGCGTCCATTCCCGACGCGGCGGCCGGCCAGCCGCAGCAGCAGCAACTGAACATCGAACTGCCGTGGCCGGCGCCCGCGCCGCACGCGGCGGTTTTCGTGTGGCTGCGCGGCGAATCGAAGGGACGGGCCACCGGCGTGAAGTACTGACGAGCTCTTGGAGGGCGGGCAATCCTGCCCGCAGCAGGCTTTCAGCCGGTATTCCCCCTTGCGCTTAGGCGAACAAAAAGCGAAACTATAACTATGCCTGAGCTGATTGGCATAGCCAAAATGGCGGCCCAAAGCAGCCTCCTCGAAGCCAGGGGCCCCGCAGCCGCGCCGGTCGAATACTTCGAGATCGCTGCGCGCAGCATCCTCAATCGCACCAAGCCCAACATGCCGTTCCAGTGGACCATCAACCCCTACCGCGGCTGTGAATTTGGCTGCCACTACTGCTTCGCGCGCTACACCCACGAATTCATGGGGATGCAGGATGGCCGGGACTTCGAGTCTAAGATCTACGCCAAAGCCGCTGCCCCGGAAATCCTGCGCCGCGAGTTGCGCAAGCTCGACCGCGCCGACCGCATCACCATCGGCACCGCCACCGATCCGTACCAGCCCGCCGAGCGGCGCTTCCGGCGCACCCGCGCCATCCTGGAAGTCTTCGCCGAAGAAAAAGGCCGCCACTTGTCCATCACCACCAAGTCCGACCTGGTCGCGCGGGACGTGGACCTGCTGCGCGAGGTGGCGCGCGGCAACGTGCTGTTCGTCAACATTACAGTCACCACGCTCGACCGCCGCCTGGCGCGCCCGATGGAGCCTCGCGCGCCCCGGCCCGATCTGCGGCTGGCAGCCGTGCACGCGCTCGCCGAAGCCGGGGTGAACGCCGGTGTTTTTCCAAATCCCATTCTGCCCATGATCACCGACTCCGATGAAAGCCTCGACGCCCTGGCCGCCGCCGCGCGCCGGGCGGGGGCGCAGTATTTCGGTGGCGGCCCGCTATTCCTGATGCCCTCCGCGCAGAAGATCTTCTTCCCGTTCCTGGAGAAGCGCTTTCCCAAGCTGGCAGGCCCGTACCGGAAGCTTTATGGCGCGAGCGCCTACCTGGGCCCCGATTACAAGGCCCGGTTGCGGGAACGCCTGGCACGCATTCGTGAGCGGCACGGCCTGGCTTCCGCGCCCATCGAGTATCGTCCCGAACTGTGGGAAGGCGAAGAGCAGGGCACGCTGTTTCAATTACAGTGAAGTCTGGCCCCATAGATGGATCTCGCCGAGTTCGATTTTGTGCTGCCCGAGGAGCTCATCGCGCAGGAGCCCCTCGCCGACCGCGCCGCGTCGCGCATGCTGGTGGTCGATCGCGCGCGCCAAACCTGGGAAGACCGGCAGTTTCGCGACCTGCCCGGCTTCCTCGGCCCCGGCGACTGCCTGGTGCTGAACGATTCGCGCGTATTTCCAGCGCGCCTGTTCGGCCATCGCGAACACCTCACGGGCGAAGTCGAGGTCTTGCTGCTGCGGCCCATCGACAGCGCCGCCAGGGATTGGGAAGCGCTGGTGCATCCGGGCAAGAAGATGCGGGTGGGCGAGAAAGTGCTCTTTGCGGAAGGCCTGGAAGCGGAGGTGATCGCGCGGCGCGGGTTCGGTGAAAGGACGCTGCGCTTCCAGACGCACGCCAACCTGAAAGATATTTACGAAGAGTTCGAAAGAATCGGGCATGTCCCGCTGCCGCCCTACATCAAGCGGCGGGATGAGGCGGCCGATCGGGAGCGGTATCAGACCGTGTTCGCGCGCGAGAAGGGTTCGGCGGCCGCGCCCACCGCCGGTCTGCATTTTACGCCCCAGGTGCTGGACGCATGCCGCGCGCGCGGCGCGGAAGTCGCCTTCGTGACGCTGCATGTCGGCCTCGGCACTTTCCAGCCGCTGCATTTCCCGGAGGCCGAGCCATTGGAGGGACACCGGCTGCACAGCGAGCGTTACAGAATTACGGAGGAGAATGCCGCGCGCATGTCGGCGGCGCGGCGCCTGGTGGCGGTGGGCACCACCAGCGTGCGCACGATCGAAAGCGCCATGCGCGAAGGGGGTCTGCGGGAGGTGGGCGGAGAAACCGGCCTGTTCATCTATCCCGGTTTTGAGTTTCGCGCCACCGGCGCGATGCTCACCAATTTTCATCTGCCGCGCACCAGTTTGCTTCTGCTGGTGTGCGCTTTCGGGGGCAAGGATCTGGCGCTGGCCGCCTATCGCCACGCGGTCGCCCAGCGCTACCGGTTTTACTCCTACGGCGATTGCATGTTACTTGTCTGAAACGGTGGGGCAGGCCCGAAATATCTCGCGCCTGCCCCGCCAGACTGCAGTTTACTTCGCGGGCACCGTGCCCGCGGCGAACAGGGAATCCCACCGCCCGCCATCATTCCGCATCAGCTTGAAGGCCAGTGCTTCACCTGGCTTGGCCGATTGCATGATGTTGCGCACGTCGGCTGCCGTGGCTACGTGGTGGCGGTTGATCTCTTCCAACACATCACCCTTCTGCAGGCCGATGTCTTCGGCAAATGAGCCGGGCTCGACGCTCGCGATCACCACGCTGCCAGTCTTCAGGCCAGCCTGCTCGCGGTCGGCGTCCGTCAGGTTTTGGAGCGACACTCCCAGGCGCGCATGCGTGGCCCCGGCTTCGCCTTCCTCGCCTTCGGGAGACTCTTTGCCGGCCCCGTTCTCCGCCACGATATCGGCGCGATCGCCAATCTTCACGGATACGTTCACGGGCTTGCCGTCCCGCAAAAGCTTAAGCTCGACCGTTGAACCCGGTTGCGCCGCCGAAATCGTCTCTACGAGCTGGTCGCCATCCTTTAAGGTTTGGCCGTTGACCGCGGTGATGACGTCGGACACCTGCACGCCGGCCTTGGCGGCTGGTCCACCGGGCGTCACTTGGGATACGAATACGCCGCTCGATGCCCCGTACACTTTTAGCAGCGAAGGATTGTTTTCGCGAGCAAACTGAATGCCGATTGCGCCACGCGAGACTTTGCCGGTCTTGATGATCTGGTTGTACGAGTTGACCGCCAGGTTGCTGGGCAGCGCGAAGCCGATGCCTTCAAAGTTGCCGCTGCCGCTCACGATCATGGTGTTGATGCCGATCACTTCGCCGTTGATGTTGAGCAGCGGGCCTCCGCTATTGCCGCGATTGATGGCCGCGTCGGTCTGGAGGAAGCGCTGCAGTTGGTGGTCGCGCTCGCCCAGGTCGCGGCCTTTGGCGCTGATGATGCCGGCGGTCATGGTCTGGTCGAGTCCGAACGGGGAGCCGATGGCGACGGCCCAGTCGCCCACTTCGATGGCGTCGGAGTTACCCATGCGGAGGGGCGTGAGTTGCCTGCCGGCGTCGATCTTCAGCACCGCGAGGTCGAGTTCGGGATCGGTGCCGATCAGCTTGGCGGGGTACTTGGTGTGGTCGCCGGGTAATGTCACTTCAATGCGAATGGCGTTTTCGACGACGTGGTTGTTGGTCAGGATGTAGCCGTTGCGATCTACGACGAAGCCGGAGCCGAGGCCCTGGGCTCGCCGTGGCTGCTGCTGCGGCATGTTCGGCATCATGTTGCCGAACGGGTTCATATCGCCAAATGGATTTTCGCCGTTTTGAGGCTGCCCGTTGAAGGACCAGCGCGCGTTGGTGCGCTTTTCCTGTATGGTGCTGACGATCTGCACCACCGATGGCTCGGATTCCTTGGCCAGCTTGGTGAACGAGTTGGATAGTTGGACCGGGCTGGGAATGGTCAGCGCGGAGGGTGTGGCCCCAGCCGCGCGGGCGATCCCAGTGTGGCCCACCAGGTTTGCGACTAATAGCCCTGCGCAAAAGAGTAGGAGCGCAAGGGTGACGTTGTTTCTATTGAGCTTCATGCGTTTGTCCTTTGTTTGAGAGAATCTGTTGCTTAAATACCGTGCATCGCTGGAGGTGGCGGCGGTTCGAAGTAGACCACCGCAATGACGAAGTAAGTTGGCGACACCTGCACCTGCCAGGCGCGTACCAGCACAACCGGGGCATCGGTCAGGGGACGCGGGCCGGCGGCGAGGCGCGTGCGGGCCGGAACCGCTCTGCGCGGCGCCCCTGTGACCCGCGCGATGGCCGGCGCCGCCGGGGCTTTAAGTTGCGCCAGCGCCATGCTGGCCACGGGAATCTCCTGCACGCCCACCGGCGGCGTAATCCGGGTGGCCACCATCAGGGCGGCGCTCGCCAGGGCGCAAGCGGCCATCCATCCGGAGCGTGAGAAGCGCGCCGTGGAGTTGCGGTCCGGCCGCAGCAGAGCTTCCACGCGGGTGCTGATCTGCCACCGCTTCCTGGTAGTCGCGCCTGGCGCCAATTGGGGAGCAGGTGCGCGGCGGGTCAGTTCATATAAATGCGTCAGGCAGGCGGCGTAGGGGCGCGCCTCGCCGGTGGCCGAAACCACCCAATCATCGCAGGCCATTTCGCGCTCAATCTTCAGGCGGCGTCCGATCCAATACACGGCGGGGTTGAAGAAGAACAGGGCTTGCGCGACCGCCTGCACCAGTTGTGCCCAGTCGTCCCAACGCCTCAGATGCGCCATTTCGTGACAGAGCACCTGTTCGAATTCTTGGGTGGTAAGCTCGTCCAGTACGGATTGCGGGAAGATAATGGCGCGGCGCACAAAACCGGCAGCCATCGGTACCCGGGCTTCCGCCGAGGCGAGCACCCGGATATCGCCGCGCCGGCCGACCAGGGTGGCGCGGCGCTTTAGGCCTTGGATGTGGCCCAAGCTCCAGACGACGCGCGCCAGCAGCAGCGTGCTAATCGCCAGCCAGGCCAGCACCGCGTAGAGCGGCCACTCCGCCGTCACAGGAACCGTCCACGCCGCGGAAGGCAGCACCGGTGCCCCGGCGCCGGCCGCCGCCACCGGCTTGGGGATCAGTAACATCGCGGGGGTCGCCACGGCCAGCAGCAGGGTCGTGAACCAGATCGCGTGACGCGTAGCAGCGTTGGCGCGCGGCAGAAAACGGGCTATGCCGGCGGCCAGAATGGCCGATAGCAAGCTCAGCCAGATGCTGTTGAGGGCGGTCGAAACCATCACAGCCGCCGTCGCATTTGCTAATTCAAGCCCGCTCACCGCGCATCCCCTCCATTATTTGGATTCTCGCCCGAGATCATCCGCTTCAGTCTGGCCAGTTCCCCCTCTTCCAGGCCTTCGTCCTCCAAAACATTCAGAATCAGAAGTTCGGGAGAATCCTGGAAGAACCGTTTCACCAGATTGCGAACCGCCTTGCGGCTGGCCTCGCCTCGTTCCACTACAGGATGATAGACGAACGCGCGCCCTTCTTTGGTATGCCGAACATAACCCTTTCGTTCCAGGATGCGCAGCGTGGTCAGGACCGTGTTATAAGCGACGGCCGAGTTGTCCAGACCGGCAACGACGTCGGTCACCACCGCGGATCCCTTTTGCCAAAGGATATCCATGATGGGAAGTTCGGCTTCGGTGAGTGTGGGCGATTGTTTCCGTGCCATTGGCGATTCTCTTAACGAATTAAGAATTGCTCTATTTCATTTTTACAACGAACCACGGAATCTGTCAACTAATTTTTTAAGAGTTGAACCTATTGACTTCCCCTGCCCCTCTTGCTATCCTTACCATAGGAAAGTAAGGAGGTAATGAAGAAATGCCGACCGCCAGTAAGGTGACCTCGAAGGGACAGGTCACCATTCCCAAGGAAGTTCGCGAGCGCCTGCGCCTGGGGGCGGGGGACGTGCTCGTGTACGAATTCCAGGAGAACGGATTGTTGGTGGTCCGCAAGATGGAGCCGTTTGACGCCGGCTGGCATCGCGCGCTCTCCACAACGTTAGCCGACGAGTGGAACTCCCCGGAAGACGCCGAAGCCTTCAATGACCTGTGACCCGTGGGACGTCGTCGTGGTCCCGTTTCCTTTTACTGATTCTCCGGCCAGCAAACGGCGGCCCGCCCTAGTGCTCAGCTCGCGCGAATTCAACGAGACCTCTGGCCATTCCCTAATGGCCCAGATCACCAAAGCGAAGCAATCCAGTTGGCCCGGCGATTTCACAATTCAAAACGCCGAGGCGGGTCTGCCGGAGCAATGCATCGTGCGCATGAAGCTCTTCACTATCGACAACCGCCTGGTCCAACGGCGCACCGGGCGCTTGAGCGCCGCCGACCAGCAGCAAGTGCGCGGCGGCTTACAGCGCTTGATGGCGCTCTGAAGACAGTTGCTTTCCGCCCCGTTTGCGGTTACCCTGTATTCGTTCGAAGATTGCCGGTGTTTTTTTGGGAAGCTGGTGCAAATCCAGCACGGCCCCGCCACTGTAAGCGTGGAGGACCGGTCGAATTGAAAGCCACTGTCCTGATCGGATGGGAAGGCTGACCGGTTCGTGGAAGCGCAAGTCAGGAGACCGACCGGCGAGACTCCGTAGTTGCGGCTCTCGAGGGAGGAGCCTACCATGCGCTTTCTGGTCATCTGGCTGGGGCTCCTGCCCGCAGCCCTCGCCGCGCAGTTCACCATTCACGGAACCGTACTCGACCCGTCCGGCGCCGCCATCGCGGGCGCGCAGGTTTCCGCCGTCAACCGTTTGGGCGTTGCCCAACAAACCACCACCGATCAGGCCGGCAGCTTCAACCTGCGGCTTTCCGAAACCGCCGGCGTGCATCTCGCGGTTACCGCGCCGGGCTTCGAGACGAAAAACATCCCGCTGGCCGCCGCGTCTGCCACCGAGCCGCTCACCGTGCATTTGAATCTCGCGCCGCAAGTGGATTCGGTGAAGGTGGCGGGGTCGGCCATCGACGTTCCACTCACCGAACAGGGCAGCAGTATCACCATCGTGCCCCGCGAGGAGATTGCCGAACGCAACGAAGGCCTGGCCGTGGATCTGCTTCGTTACCTGCCCGGCATCACCATCGGCCAGACCGGCAGCCCGGGCGGCGTAGCCGACATGTTCATTCGCGGCGGCGATTACAATTTCAATCTGGTGCAGATCGACGGCGTCCCCGTGAATTCGGTCGGCGGCGCTTTCGACTTCGCCCACATTCCCACCGATTGGCTGGATCGCGTGGAGGTGATCGAAGGGGCGCAATCCTCGGTCTATGGCGCTTATGCCAATAGCGGCGTAGTGAATTTTGTCACGCGCACAGCCGCCGATTCGCCGCAGTTTGAGGTGCTCGCCGAGGGGGGCACGTATCAGGAGCACCGTTTCGCCCTGGGCGCTTCCGGCACGCTCGCGGGATTCGGCATCGCCGCATTCGCTTCGCAGTTCGGAGACAACGGACCGGTCACCAACAGCGACTATCGCAATGACAACGTGGCGCTGCACGTCACCCGTTCGTTCGCCAAGCAAAGCCTGTCCTTCGGCGGCGATTACAATGCCAATGATGTGGGCGATCCCGGCCCCTACGGTTCCGATCCGGGCAACGATTACCCCGGAATCGACACCATCAGCCGCGACAAGAACGATTTTTCCGACTACTTCCTGCATCACCAGATCGATTTCTCCTCGCGCTTCCGCCAGGAGACGTTCGGCAGTTTCTTTCTCGAAAACAGCGGCTATACCAGCCCTTACGGATTCAGCTACGAAAAGGACCTGCGCGGCCAGTTCGAAACGCGCAGCATCGTCAGCATCGCGCCCTGGTATACGGCCGCATTCGGCGTCAGTCTGGCGCGCGAGGAAGTCAAGAACACTTACATCGCCGACGACAACAACAACTCGTTTCCCATTAAGCGGGATGACGCGGGCATCTACTGGGAGAATCGTTTCCAGTTTGGCAGCCACCTCTTCATCAACGCCGGCGTGCGCGGCGAGATCATCGCCACCCCGTTCATCCCGGAGGATCTAAGCGACGGACGGCCGGCATTTCCGGCCAATACCGTCGCCAAAGTCAATCCCAAGCTGGCGGCCACCTATGTGCTTCATGACACGCGGCTGCACAGCTCGTTCGGCACGGGCATCCGCCCTCCCGCGGGGTTGGAACTCGCGTTTACCAATAATCCGGCGCTGAAACCCGAGCGCACCGCCAGCTTCGACTTTGGCGTGGAGCAGCGCGTGTTTGGCGGCAAGCTGTTGCTGGACGCGACTTATTTCTACAACCGGTTCTACGATCTGATCGTCTCGCTGGGCGGCAACCTGGCCGTGCTGAGCGCCTACCAGACCGACAACCTGTCGAACGCACGGGCGCAGGGCGCGGAGCTATCGGCGCGTTACCGGCCGGCGCGCTGGATGTCGGTGACAGGATCTTACACCTATCTCGATTCGGAGGTGCTGTCGCTGAATGGCTCGACGGGCCTCGCGCCGATTCCTTTCTCGGTGGGCCAGGAGCTCATCCGGCGGCCCGCGAATTCCGGCTCGTTCGTATCAACTTTCAGCCGCGGGCGGGTCTCGGCGAATCTGACTGGTTACTTTCGCGGCTCCGACCTCGATGTAGATCCGACCTACGGCGCGTCGGCGGGCCTCTACCCCGACCGCGGATTTGTGGACATCGGCATCAACCTGAATATCCGCCTCGCGAAAGGACTGACCGCATATGGAAACCTGCGCAATGCGCTGAATCAGTCTTACGAGGAAGTTCTGGGATATCCTGCGCCAAAGCTGAACTTCGTCACTGGATTGAAGTGGACGTTAGCGCGCTAACTAACCTGTTGCTTCTCCAAAACGATGGTAACGTCGAACGCGCCCTGCGGCGTCACCACATGATTGACGATCGTGAGGGTTTGCCCGTCCCCGGAAAGGCTCCAGCTCTCCCGCTGCACGATTTCCATCCCCTGCACCTCGCGCTTGCTTTCGATCACCAGCGTATCGCCGTCCCAAACAGCCGTGGCGGTGAACTCCTGCCCGCGGATCACATTCTTGCATTTCGCGCCATCCGTGGTGTACGCGAGCTCGGTCACGATTTCGCGCTGCTGGCCAAACTGGGTCGTCTTGATCTTCAATTGAGAGTCGTGTTGGCTGATGGTGCGCACCATCGTGTCCGGCGCCGGCAGCGGAGCGAAGTTGCTCCTGGCGGAGTTCATTTTCCATTCGCCCGTGAAATTCGGTTTCGCGGACGCCTGGCCGATAGCGCCGCACAGCACGGCAGCCACCAACATACGGAAAGCGATTGTCTTGGCCTGCATCTGATGCTCCTTGGTTAAACTTACTTTCAGCGGGCCCTCAGCACCACGTCATACCTGCAGCCGGAGGTGCCCTGCGCCGTACTCACGTCGATGCACTGAAACGGCCCGCTCCTGTTCAGCGCCTGGCGCCCGGCGCGAAAGCGCATATGGCTCGGGTCCCAATCCTCCCCCACCTCCGCCATCAGATCGTACACTCCAGGCGCGATATTCCGCATGCATACCTTGCTCTTCGCCTGGATATAGATGGCTCGCAGCGGCCCGGCCGTGTGCGATTCGACCAGCGTGGCGAGCGCATCGCGGCTGGTCTCGTTCGAGACCCAAAACTCGCCCGCGCCCGATCTCCGGGTCCATAGCATTTCAGTCCCATTCACCGGCAACACCGGCGAAACCTGGGCGTCCCGATGGCGCGGCGGATCGCGTGGAGCTACATCGTCTGGTCGCGCTGCCACAGCGCGCGGCGCGCCCGCCGACGGCTTAGCGATCGCCCTCATCATGTCCGCCGCCTCGCCGCGCGCCCATGCGGACAACTCCTCGGCCGTGGCGCGCCTGCCGTCCGGCGGGTCGATGAACCGCGAAGGCATCAGCATCACCGGTCTCGGCTGGCTGGCTCGAACCAGAACGGAATCCAGGTCCGGAGCCCGCAGAGCCTGCACCGCCACGCTGCCCAGCACCAGCGGCAGGCACAACAAACCCAACCAGGCGATCCCTAACGGCCAACGAAATTGCAGACCGCGGCGCGGCGGCGGACAAGATTCCACAGCGGGCTTCGGAGATGCGGGCGGAGGCGCCGGTTCCGCGGCGTACCCTCTGAATTCCGCCGAATTCTTCAGCGCCCCGTACGCTTCGTTAATCTTCTGTAGGCGCTGCTCGGCCCTCTCGCGTAACTTCGGATCGGACTGAAATCGATCCGGATGCCAAACGCGCACAAGATCTTTATAGGCCTGCCGGACCTCTTCCCACGAGGCATCAGGGGCAACGCCCAATGCCCGGAAACAATCGGTGTGAGACATCTGCGTGACAGAGTTTCACGCTCCAGTCTGTCATGAATTCGCGGCGAAGTAACTGCTATCGGAAGATAACTGGCGCGCCCCTATTTCACCTTCGCGATCGCATCCATCATCCCGGTTTCCCACTTCTCCGTGGCATCGTAGCCGACTCCCTTAAGCTTCACTACACCGCTCGAATCCACGATCCAGTTTTGAGGTATCCCGCGCACCTTGAGCGTGTCTTCCACGAAGCCGTAAGCCGGAACCACCGTCAACGCCAGCTTCTTTTCGCTCAGAAACGGCGCGATCAACCCGGGATTCTCATCCATGTTTAGGGTTACGAACTGTACGTCGGGACGGTCCTTGCACTTCTCCATCAATTTCTGCAGGCGAGGCAACTCCTCGCGGCAATAACCTCACCAGGACGCCCAGAAGTTCAAGAAGGTCACTTTGCCCTTCAATGACTCCTGGGTCCATATCTTGCCTGTCAGGTCTGGAAGCGCGAACGCAGGCAGCGGCTCGTTGGCGTCTTCCCAAGTGAGCGTGGCGTGGCTGGCCAGATTGTCGGCGCGGCTTCCGTACCAGATCTGCCAGGCGTCGTTCGACCCGCCCAGTTTGGTGAAGAGCCGCCGCGCATTCTCCCCCACTTCGTCGGGCATCCCGGTTTCCGGCATTTGCTGCGATTCCAGGCGCTCGATCAGGGCATGCTCGTAGAACGCCATGGCGTCCTGCTCGTGATTTTGCAGCTCGGCCGTGCGCGCCATCAGCCCCCACCAGGTAGCCAGCCGGCCCGTGTACTCCTTCTTGAACTCCGCCTTATCTCCCACCAGAGCCTTCGTAGCCTGTAGCTCGTCTTCCATTCGCGTCAACGCCAGGCGGGCCTTGCCGGCCTGCTTCAGTTGGATATACGCCTCAACCTCGAACTCCGAGCCTTTCATCGGGTGAAGTGAATTATAAAAGTTGGACTCCAGAAGGCCGTCCTTCGTGGCGTATCCGTCGTACATGGGCTCCGAGTCTTCAATCTTCGCTTGCGCCAGGCCCTTTCCGGCCAGTTCCAGGACGCGCTCAGGCTGCAGGTGCTTCTCGGAAAGCACGCGCGCGACGTTGAAATACGGGTCGGAATCCACTCCGTCCGGCCCCGCCTGGCTCTCGAGCAGCGAGAGATATCGGTCCGATACCGCGGCAACATCGGCAGCACCGGCGTCGTCGAGATGCTCCATGGCTTCCAGCCGCAACCACCAAACGTCGGCCGACTTCGGGCTTTCCTCCAACCACCCTGCGGTCTGTTTCAACAGCTCCGCATAGAATGCGGTTTTCTTGCCCGCGGCGTCGTCCTTCTGCGGCCGCGTATGGTCCTTGGACCACTTCGCGGCAGACCCGGGCACAAACGGCTCCCAACGGCCGAAACGCTCATCGCGGGCCCAGTCGGCCTGCTCCTGGTCATTCACCAGCGTGTAGCCCCGTTCGAGGGTGTAAAGCCAACCGCGCTTATCCTTCCAATTCAGGGCCCGGATGCGCTTCAGGTCCTCGCTGACTTGCTTCGCACGCCGTCGTATTCGCCCATGGGGTGCGCCTTGAACTCGATCGACCAGAGCGTCATATACGCGCGGATGGCTTCCATGTCCGTGCGTGCCTCGATCAGGGAGCGCAGCTTCGTTGCATAGCGCGCCAGCAATTCCTTATCGTCCATGGAGGTAAGTTCCTGGTAGCCGTCCAGTGACTCGGGGCAGGCCGCCAGGAACGCCTTCACATGTTTCAGCTTCTCATCCTTGTTCTGGAATACCGGCGTTGCGTAAATCGAGGCGAGCGAATAATGCGGCCAGGGAAACTGGGGATTCTTCTTGAGCGCCCCGTCCAGGATCTTGATGGCCTGCCCGGACTGGCGGCCCACGATCGTGGCGGCATATAAGTACGCGGCCACCGGATCGTCCGGATTGCTTTCGTACCGCGCCTTATAATTAGCCATCGCCTTATCTCTGTCGGCCCTCCTGTAAGCCGACTGGATATAGGCCCGTTGCAGCGACAGATCGCCCGGAAAGCGGGTCAGTAACGCTTGAATGGCGGCCAGGTGTTTCTGCTCGTATTGCCAGTCCAGTTCCCCCGGCAGCGTGCCGGGCAACTGGTCGAGAGCCGCCTGCACCTCGGGCGATGGTGTGCACCAGTCCGTCGCCTGGCCCGGCAGTCGGTGCGGCAGCCAAGCCAGCAATAACGCGCAAAGCGCGCGGATTCGCATCTGACTGCTCCTTAAGCCGCGCTGGATTCGTCCGGAGGGTGCTCCTGATCGTCCAGCCTGACGTCGTGCGCTTCCGCGATATTCGCCAGTCGGTTGATGGCATCCAGCACCTGCGCCATGCGCCGTTCGTTTTCCTGTAGCATCCCCGCCAGTAGATCCACGGCTTGCGTCAAAGCTTCATGACGTTCGGCAAGTTTTTCCAGGCTTTCCTCAATGTTCATGGCTCACCCATTCTGACTGAAGTTGATTCCATCATAGCAGCGAGGGCCGTCCCCGATGTATCCTGATTGTGGGGCAGGCCCTCGGCCTGCGGCGGCCTCTCAGGCCGCCCCGTGCCCCACTATTCGCCCAGAAATTCCGGCTGTCGGAAAAACTAAGTGGCATTGGCGCCCGTGCACATGGAGCCTATGGAACCTAAATTCGACCAACCGCGCGTGGCCATCAATCGCGTCTACACCCGCCAGGGCGACGCGGGTGACACCAGCCTGGCGGGCGGCCAGCGCGTGCCCAAGGATTCCCGGCGCATCGAAGCCTACGGCACCGTCGACGAGTTGAACGCCTTCGTCGGATTGGCGCGCGAAAGCGCCGCTGGCGACCTAAGGGGCATTCTGCTGCGCGTGCAGCACGAGCTGTTCAACCTGGGATCCATCCTCGCCACGCTGCCCGAGGATGTGCATCCGCGTCAAGCGCGCATCACCGCCGCGGAAATCGCCCGGCTGGAAGAGGAAATGGATCGGGCGAATGAAGTCCTGCCGCCGCTGCGATCGTTTGTGCTGCCCGGCGGCTCGCGGCTCAATGCGGAACTGCATGTTTGCCGCACCGTGTGCCGCCGCGCCGAGCGCCAGGTCACGGCGCTGGCGCGCGAAGAACCGGTCCCCGCGGAAGCTGTGCAGTATCTGAACCGCCTGGGCGACGCTTTTTTTGTCTGGAGCCGCTGGGCCAGCCGCCTGAGCGGCGCTCCCGAGACCCTGTGGGAGCCCAATCGCGCCGCTAGCGGCGGCGAACCAACCGGCGGTACACTATCAGAGTAAGGAGAGACCATGGATCGAGGAAATAACGTTCGGCCTTTGGCCCTGAGTCTGACGATAGCGGGAGCGATCCTCCGTCTGCTGCCGCATCCGCCGAACTTTGCTCCGGTGGGCGGCATGAGCCTTTACGCCGGTGCCCGCCTGCGCGGCTGGCAGGCCTTCGCGCTTCCGCTGTTGTTGATGGCCGTAACCGACCCGCTGCTGGGAGGTTACTCCATCGCCACGCCGTTCGTCTATTTCAGTTTCATGATCAGCGTGTGGATCGGCCGGAGCCTGCAATCGACCGAGAGCCCGCTCCGCATCGGCGCGGCGTGCGTGATCTGCAGTGCGCAGTTCTTCGTCATCTCCAACTTCGGCACCTGGCTGGGCCACTTCTACCCGCATACGTTTTCCGGCCTGATGCTGTGCTTCACCCAGGCCATTCCGTTCTTCGGGCGCACCCTGGCTGGCGATCTGGTTTATTCCGGCATTCTGTTCGGCCTGCACGCATGGTTGAGCCGCACGCTGCGCACCGCCGAGCGGGTTCCCGCACTGGCTTAAGCTTGAAGCGCGCGCTTCTTTCCTGGTCGAGCGGCAAGGATAGCGCTTGGGCCTTGCACCAGATGCGAACCTCCGGCCCCCGGATGCACGCGCAAATCGTCGGCTTGCTCACCACCTTCAACCATGTTGCGGATCGCGTGGCCATGCACGCCGTGCGCCGCACGCTGGTTGAGGCGCAGGCCGCCGCGGCGGGTCTTCCCTTACGCGCGGTCGAGCTTCCCTGGCCCTGTTCCAATCGCGAGTACGAGTCCCTGATGGCCGAAGCATGCCGGGCCGCGGTGGCGGATGGCATCGAAGCCATCGCGTTTGGCGATCTGTTCTTGCGCGACGTGCGCGCTTACCGCGAACGCGCGTTGGCCTGTACCGGGTTGGAGCCGCTATTTCCGCTCTGGGAGATCCCCACGCGCGATCTGGCGCAGGAGATGATCCGCGCCGGACTCCGCGCCAGAATCACCTGCGTGGATAAAAAGCAGCTCGACGCCAGCTTCGCCGGCCGCGAGTTCGACGAGGCGCTGCTCGCGGACCTGCCGCCCGCAGCCGATCCCTGCGGCGAGAATGGCGAGTTCCACACCTTTGCTTACGCCGGTCCTATGTTCCGCTATCCCATACCGGTCGCCGCGGGCGAATTGCGCGATGCGGATGGCTTCCTCTTCGCGGACCTGCTGCCGGCTGCAATTGAACCATTGGCCCAAGGAGTCTGATGCCCCGCATCGTCTCCATGATCTCGAGCGCCACCGAAATCGTGCACGCCCTGGGCGCCCTGCCGTGGCTGGTGGGCCGTTCCCATGAATGCGATTATCCCGGCGAAGTGCGCGCCCTGCCCGCCTGTACCGCGCCGCGCTTCGCGGTGGATGGCGACAGCCGCGAAATCGACCTCCTGGTGCGGCAGAGCATGGCGGAATCCATCTCCGTCTACCAGGTCTTCGACGATGTGCTCGAACGCCTCCAGCCCACCCATATCCTGACCCAGATCCATTGCGAAGTCTGCGCGGTGAGCCTGCGCGACGTGGAGCGCTCCGTGGCCGCGCGTCTGGCCAGCCGCCCTGTGGTGGTGTCGCTGCAGCCGAGTTCGCTGACGGAGGTGTGGGAAGATATCCGCCGCGTGGCCCGGTCGCTCGACATCGCAGCCCGCGGCGAGCAACTGGTCGCCCGCCTGCAACACCGCATGCAAGCCATCGCCGATGCCACCCGTGCCGCCCCTTCGCGCCCCCGTCTGGCGCTGATCGAATGGATCGAGCCGCTGATGGCTGCCGCCAACTGGATGCCGGAATTGGTCGAGATGGCCGGCGCGGCGAACGTAGCCTGGCAAACCTGGGACGATCTCGCGGCGGCCGATCCGGACATCATCCTGGTGATGCCGTGCGGCTTTGACCTGGAACGCGCCGTGAGTGAAATGCACTGGCTCACCGCGCGCGCAGGCTGGCCCGCGCTGCAAGCTGTTCGCAACCGGCGCGTGTACCTGGCGGACGGCAATCAATACTTCAATCGGCCCGGGCCGCGCTTAGTGGAATCGCTGGAGATTCTGGCCGCGATCGCACACCCCGAAATCTTCCCGCCCCGTCACGCCCGCAGCGCCGCCACAGCCTTCCCCTTGCCATCCTTGGTGACATAGAAGGGCCGCTTTTCGACTTCGTACGCGGTGTCCGGCGCGATGCCTAGCGCGCTATATATGGTGGCGTGCAGATCCTCGATCGTCACGGGGTTCTCCACGATGCGGCAAGGCCGCTCGTCCGCCGTCCGTCCGTACAACATGCCCTTGGGCGAGCCGCCGCCGAACATCAGCACCGAGCAGGCTTCCGTGAAATGCCGGTGCATCCCGTAGTGCTTCGGCTCGGTCATGATATCCGGCTGATTCACCTGGTTCTTCACCAGTGCGCCCGGCTTGCCTTCCGTCATCATGTCGCGCCCGAATTCGCTGGCCAGCACCACCAGTGTGCGGTCCAGCAGTCCGCGCGCCTCCAGGTCGAGGATCAACTGGGAAACCGGCGCGTCGATGGTTTCCTTCATGCCGACGGCGCGCTTGTGGCCGTTTTCGTGCGTGTCCCAATAGCGAAAGGGGATGTATTCCGTGGTCACCTCGATGAACCGCGCGCCGGCTTCCGCGAGGCGCCGTGCCAGCAGGCAGCCGAGGCCGAACCGCCCGGTATTGTAGACGTCGTAAGTGGCCTTCGGCTCCAGGCTCAGGTCGAACGCCTTGGCGGCGGGCGAGCTCAACAGGCGGTGCGCGTTGTCCACCGACCGCAGCAGGCTCTGACGTTGGAAGTCGCTGTCATATTCGCCCACCGGACTGGCCGCCACCAGCCTCTTGTATTCTTCGTAGCGGCTGGCGAAGCGCGCCGGACCGACGTGCTCGGAAGGTCGCACGCGCGACACCGCGTCCTTCGGATCCGAGATCAGGAAAGGCGCGTGCTCGCTGCCCAGGAAACCGGCGGTATGAAACGCCTTCACGGCGTCGCTTTCGCCCCCGATTTCCAGGTTCTGGCCGATGTCGATAAACGCGGGAATGTCCGGATTCCGCGGCCCCAGCGTGCGCGAGATCACCGCGCCCATGTGTGGCGCCGCCACCGACTGCGGAGGCGCATAGCCCGTGTGCCAGTGAAACTGATGACGCGCGTGCAGGATGAAGCCCAGATCGCCCACGCGGTGCGACCGGATGAGCGTGCCCCGGTCCATGATCTTGGCGATACGCTCCAGCCCCGCGGAGATCTTGATATTGTCGACCGCCGTGTCGATCGCCGGAAACGTGCTGAGCACGCGCTTCGACTCCAAGCCCGGCTCGAACGGCGTGTACTGTTTGGGATCGAATGTCTCGGTTTGCGCCATGCCGCCCGCCATCCAAAGTAGGATCATGCTGTCGGCCCGCGGCGCGATTTTTGTCGGGCTCGCCAGCAGCCGCGCTTCGGAAGCCGCCAGGGCGGCCAGCAGGAAGCTGCGGCGGGAGATCTCCGTCTCGCGATGCATGACAGCCTCTATCTTACCGCCGAAGACCCGCTGGGGGGCGGGCAATCTTGCCCGCAGCCGCCTTTCAGGCGGCCTAGGCGAGCGAAGCTCGCCCCGCACCTCCCGCTATACTATGAATTCCCCATGCGCTACCAGGATGCCGGCGTCAACATCGATGAGGCGGATCGCGCCGTTTCTTCCATTCGCAAGCTGGCCCGCGAAACCTTCACCCGCGGCGTGCTCACCGACATCGGATCGTTCGGCGCATGCTACTCGCTCGCCGGATGGAAGAAGCCCGTGCTCATCAGCTCCGCCGATGGCGTGGGCACCAAGATCAAAGTCGCCTTCCTCACCGGCCGTCACGATACCGTGGGCGAGGACCTGGTCAATCACTGCGTCAACGATATCGCGGTCCAGGGCGCCACGCCGCTCTTCTTCCTGGATTATTTCGCGACCGGAAAACTGGAGGCCGGCGTGGCCGCCCAGGTTGTTGCGGGCCTCGCGCGCGGCTGCCGACGCAACGGCTGTGCGCTGATCGGCGGCGAGACCGCCGAAATGCCCGGCCTCTACGCGCCCGGCGAATACGACCTGGCGGGCTTCATCGTGGGCGCGGCCGAGCGGCGCGCACTCATCGCCGGCCGCCGCATTCGCGCAGGCGATCTGCTCCTGGGCCTGCCCTCCAACGGTCTGCACACCAATGGCTACTCACTGGCGCGCAAACTGCTCTTCGAAGTGGCGGGCTACGCGCCTTCCACCGTCGTGCCGGAACTCGGCGGCACCGTGGCCGATGCGCTGCTCCAGGTCCATCGCAGCTATCTGAAGCCCATCCGCGCCCTGGCGGACAAAGGCCTGCTCCGCGGCGCGGCTCACATCACCGGCGGCGGCCTCACCGACAACACCCCCCGCATGCTGCCCGAAGGGCTGGCCGCCCGCATCGACACCCGCGCCTGGACCATCCCGCCCATCTTCGAGCTCCTCCGCCACCTCGGCAACCTCCCGGATGACGATTACCGCCGCACGTTCAATCTCGGCATCGGGATGCTTCTCGCCGTTCCCGGTCCCGCGGAGTCCAAGCAGGCGCGCCGCGCCGAAAAGGTGCTGCGTAAGTTGGGTGAGCCATACTTTGTGGCCGGCGAGGTCGTGCCGCAAAAGCGCCGCGGGCCGCGCGTGGTGTACCGGTGAAACGTCTCGGCATTCTCCTTTCAGGCCGCGGCTCCAATTTCGAAGCCATCGCCGATAACGTGGCCGCCGGAGCCCTCGCTGCGGAAATCGCCGTCGTGATCGCGAATCGTCCCGAGGCGCGCGGGCTGGAGGTCGCCCGGCGGCGCGGCTTGCCCGCGGTGTGCCTTCCGTCCAAAGCCCTGGACCGCAGCATCTATGACGCCATGCTGGCGGAAGAACTGAAAAAGCATGCCGTCGATCTGGTCTGCCTGGCCGGATACATGCGGCTGCTCAGCGCCGGGTTCATCCGCGAATTCCCCGGCCGCGTCTTGAACATCCATCCGTCGCTGTTGCCCTCGTTCCCGGGACTAGATGCGCAGCACCAGGCGTTGGAGCATGGCGTCAAAGTCACGGGCTGCACCGTACACTTCGTGGACGAATACCTGGATGCTGGCCCCATCATCGTGCAGGCGGCGGTCCCGGTGCTCGACGCCGATACGGTCGAAACGCTGTCCGCCCGCATTCTGACCGAGGAGCATCGCATCTACAGCGAGGCCATCCGCATGGTGCTGAGCGGCACGCTACGGATTGAGGGACGCCGGGTCCTGGGCGGGCTCTGATGCGGGCGGAACCATTACCGGTTTGCGCGCCCGTCGCCCCACGAATTCCGAAAATGCGACCGGCGGCACCTCGCCGCGCTCGAGCTGCCGTTGCACCATCTTCTGATACCGGCGCAGCGCTTCCTCCCGGCGCGACCGTGTCAGCCGGCACTCTTGCAAGTCCAACAGCAGATGGACTTCCCATGGCTGGAACGTGTTGCGGCGCACCCGTCCGTCCAGGAGTTCCTTCACCAACCGGTTGAAGCGATTGGCCATCAATTCCAGATCCGGCGGTTCTTCCATATTGTTGCCATCGGCTGATCGCCGATAAAGCTTTAATGAAACTTTGGCAACCTAATGCTGACAATCATTTACACAAGCAAACGGACCCCGGTGCGGTCGTCTTACATCTATCAAACTGAGTACGGAGGTGATGCGATGGCCCCACAAGTTGAACCACTACGAATTCCGGAAGCTGCGGATGAGAGCGACGTCCTGCACGAACAACTGGACTACCTCATCGAGCACGCCGCCAGCGACGTCCAGTGCGGCTGCTCCGAGTGCCGGCGCTACCTTCGGGTCCGCTCCATCCTGCTCGAAATCTTCGGCGAGCCGGAACATCCCAACGTCCGGGAGATCTTGGCCCCGCTGCCAAAGGCCGCCTAGCCACCACTGGCGATGACAGGACCGGAAAGGCGTGACTGTTAAGTTCGCCCAAATACGCGCTTCTGGTCACCGCTGCAGCGAGAAATTTGGCCGCCCCTTCCCCCAGAAGAATCAGCGACATACAGCGCTATCCCGGCCTAACCGCCCCAACTGCCCCATCCGGGCATGTTACCGTGAAATCGAAGGCCCGGCTGGGCCAACCGCGATGCACCAGATGCTCGATAGACCCAATCCGCGTCCGCCGCGCGCAACTCCGAAAAACGCGCCAACTCCCACCCGCCACACTACGAAGGCAACCATCTGCAACGTTATGCAACGCGAGCAATACGTTCCCGTTTCTATGGCGCCCGTCCGTGAAGAGGCTGGCCGATGCGACGAATGCAGCGTAATGCAACACGCCACCAAAGAAAACGGGGCACGTAACGGCCACGCTCGCCCTCGCCCCCTCGCCCCCTTCGGAGAGCGGGCGGCGGCCATAGTACAATGGCTGTAACGGAGCTACCCAACCCCATGAAGCATCGCACGGCCGCGACCGTCTTGTCCCTTGCGGCGCTAGCTTTTCCCCTGTCCGCGGCAGATCTCGTCGCCGAGCGTCCCCGCATCGGCAAGGTGGATGTATTCAAAACTGCGGATCTACGCCCTGGTATGCAGGCCACCGCCTGGACCGTATTCGCCGGTAAAATCCCCGAGCCGGTTCCCGTCGAGATCCTGGGTCTGTGGAAGAACGCCTGGGGCCCCCGCCAGGACGTCATCCTGGCCAAGCTGGGCGGCAAGGCCGTGCGCACCAATGTCGCCGGCGGAATGAGTGGCAGCCCCGTCTACATCGATGGCAAGCTGGTAGGCGCCATAGCGCTGCGGCTCAGCGTCTTTTCGCCGGACGCGATCTGCGGCATCACCCCCGCGGAACTGATGCTGGAAATCGCGGATCTCGACGAGTCGCGGCCAGCCGATGCGCGCACGCCCGACAAAGTGGCCGCGCGCAGCCAGGTCGCCGTACCGGGCGATCTGCTGGCGCAGGCCGTAGCCGCGGGCGCCATGCCCAATCCGCCGCGGACCGCTCCCATGATGGTGCCCATCGAAACGCCGCTGATGTTTTCCGGTTTCCACGAAAACGTCTTGCGCGATTTCGGCCCAGTCTTCGAGCAACTCGGCATCACGGCAGTGCAGGGCGGCGGCGCGACCAGCGCCACCTACACGGCCAAACCCGCGGCCGGCTGGCAGTCTTCACTCCGTCCCGGCGATCCCGTCGCCGGCGTGCTGGTGTCCGGCGATATGAGCATCACCGGTCTCGGCACCGTGACCTACAACGACGGCCAGCGCGTGCTGGCCTTCGGCCATCCCTTCTTCAACCTCGGCCCCGTGAATATGCCGATGAGCCAGGGCGAGGTCGTCATGACGTTGGCTTCCCAGTATCAGCCCAACAAATTCGCCAACGCCACCGAAATCGTCGGCGCGCTGCATCAGGATCGCCACAGCGGCATCATGGGCGTGCTGGGCGAAGAGTCCGCCATGATCCCGGTGACCGTAGCGGTGCGCTCGTTCGGCGAGAATAATGCGTTGCGCAGCCAGAAAGATCTCCGCTTCAACGTCTTCGTGCAGCAGAAGTGGACGCCTTATTTGATGATGCTCACCCTGTTCAACTCGCTTTCGGATTTGAACGAGTTCAAGGACGAGGCCACTTACCGCCTCACCGGAAACGTGGAGCTGAATGGCGGCCAGAACCTGTCGCTTTCCACCATGCAGGCCTCCGGCGAGATGCCCATGCCCGCGCCCATGTTGCTGGCCGGTTGGTGGGGTGACAAATTCAATCGCCTGTATCTGAACGCCGTCAATCCGCCCAGCGTCAAGAGTGTCGCCGTCACCGTCGACCTGCTGCCCGAGCGGCGCGTGGCCAGCATTGAAAACGCCTGGCTGGCTGCCCCCGAAGCGCATCCCGGCGACGATGTGGCGATCAAGGTCTTTCTGCGTCCCTACCGCGGCGAAAGTCTGGAGCGCGATTTCACGCTCAAGATACCGGCCGGGCTGGCCAAGGGCGAACACAAAATCGTGCTCAGCGACGCGGAAACCATCAATCGCATGCAAACCGTGGCCGGCCTGGTGAATCATTACATCGATCTGCCGCAGACTATCTCGCTCATCAACCAGGAGCGCAGCAACAATAGACTCTATGTCTCGCTCCTCGACGCCAGCCCCACTGCCTATTACGACGATAAGACCATGCCCAGCCTGCCTGCCTCGGTGTTGAACGTGATGCAGTCCGGCCGCGGCTCCAACCGCTCGCTGATTACATCGCCCGATAGCGCCTCCGAGCAGATGTCCCTGCCGTTCGACTATGTCATTACCGGCAGTTATTCGCTGAACCTCACGGTGAAATAAATCAGAAGTCAGGAGTCAGAAGTCAGGAGTCAGAATTCCCTCGGCCTACACTATGCTTAAATCCTACGTTTCCGCACCCGCGAGTCGAACCCTCCGAAACTCTCGACTTCCGCGTGTTATTCTGACTTCTGTCTCCTGTCTCCTGACTCCTCTCCTCTGGGCTTCCCAGACCCGCATCTGGACCGAAGCCGACTATTCCGACTTCGAAAAAGGCAATCTCAAAAATCTCTCCCTGCGCAGCGACGGCCTGGTGACTCTGGCGCCGCAATTCCAGGAGATCTACGACACTTCGTCGGCATATCTATGGGCGCTGGCGCGGGACTCCAAGGGCAACCTGTATGCCGGCGGCGGTCCCGGCGCCAAGTTATATCGACTTTCGGCCTCCGGCGAGAAGAAGATGCTGGCGGAGTTGGACGGCCTGCAGATCCCGGCCATCGCCATCGATGCGCGCGACCGCGTGTACGTGGCCACGGCGCCCGACGGCAAGGTCTACCGGGTCGCCCCCGACGGCAAATCCGAAGTCTTCTACGATCCAAAAGCGAAGTATATCTGGGCCCTGGCGTTCGACAAGTCGGGTAACTTGCTGGTGGCCACCGGGGATCCGGGAGCGCTCCATCGTGTCGCCCCGGATGGCCGCGGCAGTGTCTTGTACCAGACCGACGAAACGCACGTGCGGTCGATGGCTATGGATGCCACTGGCAACGTGATCCTGGGTACAGATCCGGGTGGCTTGGTCATCCGCGTGTCTCCCGCCGGCGTTGGCTTCGTCCTCTACCAACTGAGCAAGAGCGAAGTTACCGCCGTGGCGGTGGCCAAGGATGGCTCCATTTATGCTGCGGGCGTGGGCAGCAAGCCGGGGCCGTCCGGTGCGCCGCTCGCCCCGGTTCCGGCTCCCTCCGTGCCCGCGGCTCCCGGTGCGTCGCAGCAAGTTCATGTCGCCGCGCCCCCGCCGTCCATGGCGCCCAACACTAGTGTATCGGTGACCGGGTCGGACGTGTACCGCATCGATCCCAGCGGTAATCCGGAAAAAATCTGGAGCCACGCCCAGGATATTATCTACGCCATCGCCTTCGACGCCCCAGGCCGGGTTCTTCTCGGCTCCGGCAATAAGGGATACATCTACCGCATCGACTCCGATGTGCTGCGCACCACGCTCGTCACCGCGCCTTCCACGCAGATCACCGCTTTTCAGGCTGGACCCGATGGAGCGCTTTACGCGGCCACGGGCAACGTGGGCAAGATCTATCGCCTGGGACCGGGTCTGGCGCAGGAAGGCTCCCTCGAAAGCGAAGTTTTCGACGCGGGCTTCTTCTCCCAATGGGGCCGGCTCAGCTACGAGGCCAATCTGAACGGCGGCGGCGTCTCGATCGTCGCGCGCAGCGGCAACCTCGATCGGCCGCAGAAGAATTGGAGCCCCTGGTCGGCGGCCATCACCGACCCCAAGGGCGATCGCATTGTGGCGCCCGCGGCGCGTTTCATTCAGTGGAAAGCGACGCTCACCGCCCGGGGCCCGCAATCGCCCGAACTGGAATCCGTGGATGTGGCCTATCTGCAGCGCAACGTGCCGCCGCGCATCGAAGCCATCGAGAGCACGCCGCCCAACTACAAGTTTCCCGCGCCGGTGTCCTTCCCGGCGCCATCGCAAACGCTGACGCTACCGCCCATTGGCAAGCCGCCCTTGCCGTCCCTCTCGCTCGATTCCAGCACGCCCTCCATGCAGTACGCCAAGGGCTTCACGGGCGCACGCTGGGCCGCCGCGGACGATAATGGCGACGGCCTCGTCTTTACGGTGGAGATCCGCGGCGTGCACGAGACCAACTGGAAACTCCTCAAGGACAAGGTACGCGAAAAGTATTGGTGCTGGGACTCGACAGCGTTCCCGGATGGAGAGTATCGCATCCGTGTCACGGCGTCGGACCTGCCCGGCAATCCGCCCGCCGCCGCCCTTTCCACGTCGATGGTGAGCGATCCGTTTCTGATCGACAACACGCCGCCGCGCATCGCCAGTCTGTCGGCCAGCGCAACCTCCGGCATGCTGCACGCCACCTGGCGCGCCGCCGACGCGTTGAGCGACATCAAGAAGGCCGAATATTCCCTCGATGGCGGTGATTGGACGCTGGCCGCGCCGGTCACCGCGCTTTCCGATTCGCACGAACTGGCCTACGATCTGACGCTCGACCATATCGCGCCCGGCGAGCATACCCTGGCCGTGCGCGTCGAAGACGATTACGACAACCAGTCCGTCGACAAGGTAGTTACCGAGCCGCGACCGTGAGGGAGCGGACGATCCGTCTCAGCAACTCCGCGCCCATCGCGATATCGCGCGCCCGCCGAACCGGGTCCGCCTCCTCGCGCTCAATAGTAAGCGGCCCGTTATATCCGATCTCCCGCAGCTTGCCCACAAACCGCTCCATCCCCACCGCCCCGTGACCCAGCGGCCGTTCCTCCCCCAGCGCGCCAGGCGAATCGCGCGGCGGCCAGTCGCCATCCTTGCAATGCACCGTGACCACGTAAGGCGCCAACACATCCAGCGCCGCAATCGGATCCCCGGTCCCATAAAGAATCATATTGGCCGGATCGAAGTTGATTTTCAGATTGGAGCGATTCGCGGATAACAGGAACTCCAGCAGCGCGGCCGCCGGTTCCTGCCCGGTCTCCAGCGCGAACGTCTGCCCGTATCGGGCCGCATGGTCGCACACGCGCCGCACCATTTCGCGCACCGCCAAATAGTCTTCCGAAGACCGGTCCTCCGGCACGAAGCCGATGTGCGTGGCGATCGAACTCACGCCGATTTCGGCGGCGAAATCACTCACGGCCAAGGTGCGCGCCTCCCGCACCGCCCGCGTCGCCGGCGGCACGAACCCCACGGTTCGCTGCACCGTGGGGATGTCCGCATAGCTCTCGCCCGCGTACGCGGCGAACACGGTAACCACGGTGAATTCTTCTTCGGCCAGCGCCCGCTTCCAACTCGCCGCCGCGCCTTCCAGCGGCATGTCTCCCGGAATGCCCATCTGGCCGCACCGCACGCCCCACGTTTTCAGCTCGCGAACAGTTTCCAGCGGATCGCGCCCCGCCCAAAACATGACGCCCGCTTCCATGTCGCTCAAAGGTTGCATGACATCTTTTCTCCGTTTCTTCTGCGGGATTCGAGCATCAGATGCGCCAATTTCACCGCCGCGGCGGATTCTTCGGGCGGACACGCGACCGGCTCTGCGCCGCGCGTGGCGCAGTCCAGGAAGTATTCGAGTTCGGCGCGATACCCATCGGTGGTGGGCACTTCGACCGGATGTTGCCGGCCATCCGCGCCGTATTCGGCCAGGGGTGCGTTGCCGGAATTGAACTCCAGTGTGCCTCCATCGGCCACGATGGTGAACTCCATGGAAAAAGGATACGCCCTCGGGTGATGCCAACCGCCCGAGATCGCCACCGCGCCAATCGACGGATACCAGAATTGCGCCAATATCCAATCCACTCCGTGCGGCAGATCCTGGAATCCGGAAGCGGTCACGGCCTCCGGCGGGCCGAATACCTGCAGGCAATAGTCGATGTCGTGGATTAGCAGGTCGAACACCCCGCCGCCGCTTCGTGCCGGATCGGTCAGCCAGGCGCTCCAGGCCGGCGCGGCGCACCGCCGCCGGAAAATAGCCGCCCGAACCGCGCCCAGCCGCCCGAACCGCAATATATCGGCCGCCGTGCGATACGGCGGAATGAACCGCACCACCTGCGCCGCCATCAGGACCCGGCCGTGACATCGCGCTGAGTCAATCATGCGATCGGCCGCCGCCCCATCGAGCGCCATGGGCTTTTCCACGAGCACGTGTTTGCCAGCGCCCAGCGCCAGTATCGCGATGCGTTCGTGTAGATGCGTGGGCAGGCAGATGTCCACCGCTTCCACCCGCGGATCCCGCACCGCCTCTTCCGCGCTCGCGTATTTAGCCACCGCCGCAAAATCCAGCTTCAAGCCCGGCCCGCCCAGATTGCCCTGTATGCCGGTGAAGTCGCCCGCGAGGCGCCGCGGGTCGGGGCTGGCCACCGCAGCCAGTTCCGCGCCCGGGATCTGCAGCCAGGCATTCGCGTGCGTGCTGCCCATGAATCCCAGGCCCAGGACCGCAATCTTCATGATGGCTTCGCTATCCTCTGGGTCCGTACGTTTTCGAGTACTTATTGCGGCTGTTATTTACTATGAAGCTGCCATCCGGATGCACGGTTACGTGGATCCAATTCCCCTGGTCGCCCACCTCATCCGTGTTGGCGATGAAGGTGTCCGGTGCGTTGTTGTCCTTGCCGCCGCCGACGGCAAAATGCAACTGCCAGATGTCCTCCAGGCCGGGCGAACTGTGGATGGTTTGCCACGCCGGCACAGAGCCGCCCTTGCGCGCGCCGTTGTCCATGATGGCTACCCGCGCATCGAGCGCGTGTACGAAGGCGGGTGATCCCGACATGTCCATCCCGTGGTGTGACACGATGTACAGATCCACCGTTCCGATTTTATTGTTGGGGCAGACCAGTTCGTGTTCTTTATTCCAGGTCAGGTCCCCCATATCCAGCGCGCGGAAGTTCCCGAACGTGATCATGGTGCCCACCGAGCGGGCGTTTTCCGTGGCGTCGGGAGCGCGCAGTTTGTCCGCCGCGCACAATGGGTTGGCTTGTCCCGCGCCCGGCAACGGGCTTTGGATCTCATCGCCGTCCGCCGTGAGCACCTTCACGTCGAGACCCTTGATCGGGATCGTGTCGCCGGGTTTCGCCAGGATATGTTTGCCCTTCGCGCGATATTCCAGGTATGCCGCGTAAAGCTCCTTGGCCCGTTGGTCGTGCTCCACGCTCTCCCCATGGTCGATAAAGTTGCGGATCGGCAGCTTGGCGGCAAGCTGCGGCACGCCGCCCACATGGTCCTCATGGAAATGCGTGATCAGCAGGTAGTCGATCGCTTTCACCCCCGCGTGCTTGGCGGCGGCGGCGATGCGGTTGGCGTCGCGGCTGTTGTTGCCGGACCAGCCGGTATCGACCAGCATGGATTCGCCCGACGGCGACACGAACAATGTGGCTTGCCCGCCTTCGACATCGATGAAGTAGATTTCGAGATTCTTGGCGGCGGGAAGCACGGCGGCGCCCGCCACGGCCAGTAGAAAGATCCGGAATGCGCGCATGGGTCGATTTTAGCGCTTGGCGGGAGGGGTTGAGCTTAGTTTTCGCAACGCGCGTCGGCGCCCCGCCGTCTGAACCAGTAGCCGTCAAAGCATGCCAGGACTATCCTCCAGCCAGGAAATGCGACTCGAATATGTGACTTGCCGCACGCCGGAGTCGCCGCCCATCGTTATTCGCCGGCTTGCCATGGATGGCATCCACCGGGAAGTCAGCGAAGCTTTTGCCGCCGCGCCGCACCGGGGCGCGGAGGCTGGCGGGATTCTGCTCGGCCGGTGCGAGGAGAACGTCATCGTCGTGGAAGACTTCGAGCCGGTTCCCTCGGAACATCGGTTCGGACCTTCCTACCGCCTCTCGGATACCGACCGCGAGCTGCTGCAAGAGACCTTGGAGTGGTTTCGCGGCGGCGCCCAGCCAGGTCTGTCGGTGTTGGGCTTTTACCGCAGTCACACGCTGCCGGTGTTCGAGCTCAGCCCGGAAGACGAAGAGCTGATGCATGCGTACTTTGGCGCGGCCGAGGACCTGGCGCTATTGGTCAGGCCCAGTTTGATGGAATCGAGCGAGACTGATTTTTTCGTTTGCCGCTGTGGCCGTCCGGCCCCGCTGCTGGAATCGCGGCCAGCAGTGGACCCGTCGCCTGCCTCGCACCCACTGTTGATGACGTGGCCACTCCCGCGTCCCCGTTTGGAGCCCGAACCTGAACGCCGCGCGGGAAAGCGATGGCCCTGGTATACCGCGGCATTGCTGGTGGGCTTGGTGATCGGCGCGCTTGGCTATCTGTGGTGGCGCCCGGAAACCGGATTAGAACGGATCGCGCTGGCCGTTCCCGCGCCGCCCGCCGCGCAGCCGGTAGCCCAGGGCGCGCCGGTCGAGCTTGAGCCGGATACCGCGGGAATTCACCAACTCCTGGCCCGCTGGACCGGCGCGCTGCGCAGCGGCGATATTGCCGCCGCCGCGCAATGTTACGCCCCGGTCGTGAGCACCTATTTCAAGCGCCACGATGTGACTCGCGCGGCCGTGCGCCAGAGCATGGCGCGCTACGGCCGTCTGGACGTCTATCGCATCTCCGGCCTTGCACTGACACCGGTCAGCGATAACCGCGCGGTAGCCACCTTCCGCAAGCATTGGCAGTTCTCCGGACATCGCCGGGCGGTCGGCGAAGAAGACGAGCGCATGACTCTGGTCCGCTCAACGGGAGTCTGGGAAATTTCATCCGAACAAGCCGAAACGCCCTGAAGCGAGTTCCGCGGATCGGTCACAGCCTGGCACTCCCCCGCATCCCCCTGAAAACAAACAAAACTGCCCTCGACGTACCCCAACCCATCCATCCGCCCATGCTACACTCAACGTCGAATATGGAACACTCGACAGATACCCCTCCCCTCACCAGCATCGATGCTCTGCACCATCTCAGCAATCGTGCCGTGGAAGCCCTCCTCGCCATCCTCGACAATCCCAAGTCGTCCCCCGCCGTGCTGCTGCGCACGTCTATCTTTATATTGCAACGTCCGCACAATGCCCAAGACCGGCTGGTCGATGCCCGGCCTCCACGGCATCGATAGGTATCCCGACCCCTACGATCCCGCAGCCGAATGCAACACGATGCAACATGATATCCGGGAATTCTGACGACGTTGCACCCCACCAGAATTACCTCGATATGCTTGAGATGTTGCAACGAATAAAGAAGGATCTTCCGGCGGCCCCCGCCGAGCCCTAGTGCACCGCACAAACTGCGAGTGGGGCGGACCCCCGGTCCGCGTCCCGGTCCGCGCGGGTCCCCCTGGACCCGCTCTTTGCTGAAAAATCGCCCGCGCGGGACTGTTAGTCCCGCAACTACCTCCTAAGAAAGGAAATATTTCGCATGTTAATCTCCACTAAGCAACAAGAAGCAAACCGCAACAACGCACAGAGAAGTACCGGTCCAAAGACCCCCGAAGGCAAAGCGGCCATCCGCTTCAATGCCCTCACCTTCGGCTTGCGCACCAAAGCCACCATCCTCGAAAGCGAAAACGCCGCCGAGTACTCCCAGCTCTGGGACGAATTGGATGCCGAGTGGCAGCCCCAAACCCGCACCGAGCGGCTTTATCTGGAAACCATGGTCACTTCCCAATGGCTCCTCAAGCGCGTGGCCGCCAGCGAGCAGAAGATCTACTTCTTTATGGAATTCGGAGAGAAACAATTCAAGATGTTGGCCTACGCGGCGAAAAGCCGTGAGCAACTGGAGCGTTCCTTCCGCACCGCTGTAGCCGACATGAAGCAATCCCAAAAGGAACGCAAAGCGCAGCCCCATCCGCAGCCGGCACAAACTAGTCCCCAGCCCCCGACCCCCAGCCCCTGCGAGCGAAGCGAGCCCAGCTACGTGATGGCGGAGGCCGCCGGACCCCAACCGCTATCCTGCGCCCCCGACACCCGTTAGCGTTTTACCCCTTGGTCTTTGACAACCTGGCAAACGACGCCAAAGGGCAAGCGAAAACTGTATCGCAACGGCCCCCCAAAAGCCCCAAAATCAACCCTTCCCATGCTGCCCGCCTCGCCGCGTCGCCGAATCCAGCCCCTAGCCCCCAGCCCCTAGCCCCCAGCCCCTAGCCCCTAGCCCCTAGCCCCTAGCCCCCAGCCCCCAGCCCCCAGCACCCTCTTTCGCTTCACCAGCTTGGGCTTCGATTGTGCCAGTGCAGTCGTGTCCCGCCCTACCGCCCGGCCACCTTCCCTTCCTGGTATATCGTCACCCCGCGCTTCACCGTCCGGTTCACCAGATTGACTCCGAAATGATACGGGATCTCGCGGTAATCCGACGCGTTAAGCACGATCAGATCGGCGGGTTTGCCCACTTCGAGCGAACCGGCCGCGTGCCCCGACCCGATAGCGCAGGCCGCGTTGAATGTCGCCGCGCAGATAGCTTCCGCTGGACTCATTCCCAGGCGCGCGCACGCCAGTGCCACGATGGCCGCCATGCTGTAAGTCGAATCGGCGCCGGGATCGAAGTTGGAGCCCAGCGCCACGGCCGCGCCTCCGTCGATGAGCTGCCGCGCGGGCGGGCACCGGTTGCTGGGGTGAAAGGCTTCGCCGGGCAACAGGACGGCCATCGCGTTCGAGCGCGCGAGTAAATCGGACTCCGCCGGGCCGGCATCGCGCAGGTGCTCCACGCTGGCAGCTTCCACCTCCACAGCCAGACGCACCGCATCGGCGGCCGGGCATTGGCTGGCGTGGATCTTGAGGCGAAATCCCAGGTCGCGCGCCGTTGCCAGGTAGCGGCGGCCGTCCTCGTCGCTGAACACCCCGCCGCAGCGAAAACCGGCAAACCGGGCTAGCTTCCTGCGCCGGATCGCGGGCAGCAACTCGTCGCACAGCCAGGCGAGGTAGCCGGCGGAGTCGCCCCCATCCGCCGGAATGGACCGCGGAGTGAGGAACGTGGACGCGATATCCAGCGGCGCGCCGTCCAGCTTGCCCTGCACCCGCAGGATCTTCAGTTCGGCTCTGGCGTCCAGGCCATGACCGGTCTTGGCCTCCAAAGTCGTCGTCCCATGCCGCGCCATCGCCTCCACGAATTGGCGCGCGCGCCCTTCCAGGCGCTTGCCGGAAGCGTTCCGCAGCGCCTGCACGGTGAGTTCAGTCCCGCACGCGGGCTCTCGATCGTCCATCCACACCGCGCCGCGGACCAGGTGGGCATGGCAGTCCACGAATCCGGGCATCACCACCTGCCCCGTGGCGTCGAGTTCCTGGGACCTTCGCCCCAGCGCGAGATTCTCCACGCGCCTGCTCAGACCCACTTCGACCACGCGCCCGTCCTCGATCAGCAGTGCGCCGTCGCGGATGATACCAAGCTCTTGCAGGGCGGAGCCGCGTCTAGGCTCGGCGGAGCCGCGCAAGGTAAGCAGTTGCCGCGCCCCCCTCACGAGAAGAATTCCCGACATTCGGAGAGCCTTGTTTTAATATAGCAACATGCCTCCGCGGCGCCCCTTGAAGACCCTCGAGAGAGTGCTGTCCAAAGCCGGACTGTGTTCGCGCACCGAAGCGCGCAGCTGGATCGGCGCCGGCCGCGTGCGCGTAAACGGCAAAGTAGTCCAGACGCCCGATTTCTGGGTCGACATCGAGCGCGACCGCGTCACGTTGGATGGGCAGCCTATCCGCGGGGCCAAAAAGGTTTACCTGCTGCTCTACAAGCCCAAGCGCTACATCACCACATATACCGATCCCCAAGGCCGGCTCACCGTCTACGATCTGGTGCGGGACGCGGGTGTGTGGTTGGTTCCCGTGGGCCGCCTGGACCTGGATACCACCGGACTGCTGATCATGACCAACGACACGGAATTTGCCGAGCGGCTCACAAACCCCGCTTACAAGGTTCCCAAAACCTACCAGGCCAAGTGCGCCGGCCCATTGGCCGACGAGCAGATCGCGCGTCTGCGCGCGGGAGTAGAGTTGAGCGATGGTCCCACCCGCCCCGCGGTGGTTGAGCGCTTGCGTGATTCCGCCAAATATACGCACCTCGAAATCGTCATCCGGGAAGGCCGCAACAGGCAGGTGCGCCGCATGCTGGAAGCCGTCGGCAGCAAGGTGATCGAACTGGTGCGCGTTGCCATTGGCCCTGTGCGCATCGGCAATCTGCAGATCGGGAAATGGAGGCATCTCACCGAAGCCGAAGTGCGTGCTCTCGCTGGACCGGCGTTAGCCAGGGTACGCCCCGGGCCGGCGCCCCGGCTCAGCGATCCTTGATGAGAACTTTAGATCCTGATATCCTCTATTCAGTAGGACGCGATGAAGTTCTCTACGGCGTTTGTCCTGCTGATGTTTTCAGCGATTCCAGCCTGCGGCCAGATCGATGAACCGGCCGGCGCGCTGACAATCTACACCCGATTCAGTTACCCTCCCTCTGCCCTATCTATTGCGTATATGAGGACCGAGCTCGACGCGATCATGCGTCCGTTCAGCCTGCGTCTCAAGTGGCGATCCTTGGAGCAAGGTAGCGGTCATGAGGTCGTGGCAAATTTGGTCGTAGTCAGTTTCCAGGGCGTGTGTCAGGCCGATACGCTGCCTCACTGGAATCCGTCAGCCGGCAACCTGGGTTGGACCCATATCGCGGACGGCCAGATACTCCCGTTCGCCGATGTGGATTGCGATAGCATTCGGCGGCTCATGACCGCATCCCTGGCCTGCGCGGGCCCGCCGGAACGCGAACGACTCCTGGGCCGCGCCATGGCCCGTGTGCTCGCTCATGAACTGTATCACTTCCTGGCCCGCACCACCAGGCACGCATCCACCGGTATCGCCAAAGCCTCTTACACGGGTGCCGACCTGTCATCCGGCTTTCTCTTTTTCGACGAAGCGCAACTGCGCTCCGTTCGCCGAATGCCGGCCTCCGATCCCGCTCCGCTCACATCTTCCCCTTGAACAGGAATACGAGCTCGATTACCAGGATAACCACCACCATCAGCTCCAACACGAAGGCGCGGCCTTGCTGGAACTGATCCATCATAAACTGGTACAGATCGCCTGCCGTGTTCAGTTTTTCGTCCACCAGCCGCCGGTAATCCGTCACGCCCACTTTGGCCGCGGCCAGTCGGTAGACGCGCGCGGAATACATGTCGCTCAGGAACTTGATCGAATTGTCCATGCGTTCGGTCAGCTCGCGCACATCCAGCCGGATCGTGTTCAGCTTCCCGGCCTCTCGCGCCAGGCGCCACCGCGCCAGTACGCCCGTGCCCCTTTCGAGCGACCGGTAGACGTCTGCCAACAGCCTCGTCAGCATCTCGTCGTAATAACGGAACTCGATCAATTGTGAATTGGCGTACTCCAGAAGCTGCATCACCGGCAGCGCATCTTCCGGCGTGTCATAGACCAGCGCGGCGGTCCAGCCGATCACCACCAGGTCGTCCGGATAATAGGACCGGCGCGTTTGCAGGATCTCCGTCCGCTCGTCCTCGGCCAGGCGCATCTCCTCGCCGCGTACCACCTGCGCGATTTCTTCCCCGCGCTCCGCGATCAGTTCCTCCGCGGTCACAGCGGTGCCGTCGCTCTTCATCATCGGGCGGAGCTGGATGATGTAATAGTCTTCCGTCAGCCAGTCGGTGTACGGTTTCACCAGCGCCGGGCGGGCGCGCGCCAGGCTGCGCCGGACTTGATCGGCCGCCTGCTTCTCGATCTCCGGCGCTGCGATCGACCGGCTCGACAGGCGCATCAATTCGCCCCAATTGAACTCGAAGGGCAATTGCAGCTCGATCGACACTACGCCGTATTCGTAGTAGTGCATCTGCGCCTGTAGCCGCTCGCCGCTCTCCAGCAACAAGGGTTCCAGGCACTCGACCACCGGCGGCTTTTCAAACCGCACGTACTCTGGCGTAGGCCGCCGGAAACTGGGCTCGCGCGCAGCAGGCTGCGCCCCCATGATGGCGCGCAAATCCTCCAGCCGGATCTCTTCGCACACGTCGTACAGGAACAGCAGCCAGAACGTGCCGGAGAGTCGATCGGTGGCAGCCGCCATAGCTTCCCCCGCTACTTCTTCTGATAATCGGGATACGTCGGGTGCTTCAGCACGGCCGGCGGATTCTTCTGCAACTGCTCCATCACTACCTCGATGGCTTTTTCCAACTGCGGATCGTGCCCCTGCCGCACCGCCGCCGGATCCTGTTCCACTTCGATATCCGGCGCCACGCCATGGTTCTCCACATCCATGGTTCCGTTCGGATTCCAGATCGCCGCGCTGGGCGCCATCACCGTCCCGCCGTCCATCAACTCCGGATAGCCCGACAGTCCCACCAGGCCGCCCCACGTCCGCTCGCCGATCAGTTTGCCCACCCCCGCGCGGCGAAAATACCACGGCATGGCATCCCCGCCCGACCCCGCGAATTCATTGATGATCATTACCTTCGGGCCGAAAATAGCTCCCTGCGGCTGCAAGAAGTCCGCGCCGTCGCGCGCCGTGCCCACGCTCATCAGCTTACGCTGCAGATACTCGATGATGTCGGTGGCCAGCGAGCCGCCGTGATTGAACCGCTCGTCGATGATCGCAGCATCCTTATCCACCTGCGCGAAGAAGTACCGCATGAAGCTGGTATAGCCGCCGACGTTTGTATCCGGCATGTGGATATACGCTACCCGTCCTCCGGTCATTTGATCCACCTTCCGGCGGTTGTCCTCGATCCACGCCAGGTGCCGCAGGCCGCCTTCGTCGTCCACCGGCACTACTTTCACTTCGCGCGCATTCGTCCCCGCCGGATCCGGCCCCACTTTCAGCAGCGTCGTCTTTCCGGCGGTCTCTTCGAACAGACTATACACGCTGTCGGTGGCGCGCACTTCCCGCCCGTTCACCGCCAGCAAATACTCGCCTACCGTCACGTTCACGCCCGGTTGCGTCAGCGGCGCTTTCAGATCCGGGTTCCAATTCTCGCCGTCGTAAACACGCGCGAAACGGTAGCGTCCGTTTTCGATCTTGTAGTCCGCTCCCAGCAGCCCTGTCCGAACCTTCTTCACCTCCGGCCGGTCCCCGCCGCCCAGGAACATATGGCCCACCGTGAAGTTGCCCAGCATCTCCGTGAATAGGTAGTTCAAATCATCCCGCGATGCCAGGCCGCTCAGATACACGCCATAGCGTTCTTCTTCCGCCTGCAGATCCAGGCCGTGATAGTGCGGATCGTAAAAGAATTCCCGCTCGATGCGCCAGACTTCATGGAACATCTGCTTCCACTCGGCGGGCGGGTCCACCTTCACTTCCAGATCCTGCGTCTTGAGCGTCTTTTCGTTCCCCGGCTTTCCGGGCGGCCCGTCGGGGCTGTCGGGCATGGGGGGCGGTTCGGCGATCGTCCACTTGTCGTCCTGCTGGTACAGCATCTTCTCGCCCGTGAACGACACCTGGAAGTATTTCACGCCGCCCACCACCACATCCGCCTTCCGCTTGCTAAGGTCGAACCGGTGCACCGTGACTAACTGCGGCCCTGGCGCTCGCGGCCCCGCTTCAAAGGCATAAACGACTCCCTCCTTCCCCGCCGCCAGACCCACGTACCGCACCGCCGGCATGGGAAGCGCCAGGATGCGCTGCCCGATCTTCGCCGCATCGATCCTGACCTCTACCTTCTCGGCGCTCTTGTCTTTGTCCTTGTCTTTATCGCCCTTCTTGGCGTCGTCTTTCTTGGTCTCGTCCTTCTTCTTTTCGTCGTCGCTCTCTGGCGCCAGCGGAGACGCTTCGCTGGCCGCCAGTACCACCAGATAAACACTCGCCGCGACCGGCCGCGCAAAGCTCTCCACGTCCGGCTGCATGGCCGCGCCTGAATTGGTGCTGGCGGTAAAGTACAGGTACTTGCCGTTCTTATCGAACACCGGACTCCCGGCGTCGCTCATGCCGTCGGTCACCTGCGTAGTCTTCGCGTCCGCCAGCGAGTAGACATAGATCGCCCCCATGTAGCTCTTCAGCCTCTTCGAGTAGGTCAGCCATTGGCTATCGGGCGACCACGCCGGAGACAGACCGCCGCCGAAGCGGTAGTCCGTCGCCACCAGCACCGGCTTCTTCGCCGCCAGATCCACGTAGAAGAGATGATCATGGTTGTCCAGGTAAGCGATCTTCTTGCTGTCCGGCGACCATCGCGGCGAGGTATAGAACGCGTTCCCCAGCGGGATCTTTGTCACATCGCCGGCGCCGTCCTGATTGCGGATGTGAAGCGCATACGCGCCCGATTCATCCGAGAAGTAAGCGATCGTCTGCCCATCGGGCGACCACACCGGCTCGCGCTCCATCGCGTTGGTGCTGTTGGTCAGGTTGCGCGCATCGCCCTTCTCCGCCGGAACCGTCAGGATCTCGCCGCGCGCCTCGAACACCGCCCGCGCCCCGTTCGGCGAGATATCGGCGTTTTGCAGCCGCTTGGCCACGTTCACATAGTGCGGCCGCAGCTCCGGCAGATCCCCCGCTAGCGTTACCGGCACCGCCTTAGTTTGCCCGGTTTTCAGATCGTAGAGGTGCAATTCACCGAACTGCTCGTATACGATCGCTCCCGGCCCCGCGGCCGCCGACTTGAAATCCAGCCCCTGGTTGGCGATGGCGCGCGTGACCTTGGTTGTCTTCGTGTCGTAATAAAACAACGTCACCGGCCCTTCCCGATCCGAGAGAAAGTAAATCCGGTTGCCGACCCACATAGGGTTGAAGTCGTTGGAATTCTCCCGCGGAATCTTGACGATGCTCGAATCCGCCAGGTTGGCGATCCAGATCTTCCGCGTCTGCCCGCCGCGATAGCGCTTCCACGCCTCCTGCCATTGAAACAGCGGCACGTAAGCCAGGTGCGTGCCGTCGGGGGAATACGATCCCTCGATCGCGATCGGCAGGGGCAATTCTTCGGGCAGCCCACCGCCTTCCGCGGGCAAAGTGTAAAGCTTGGCGCCATCGTTGGTAACCGCGCGGTTCGAGACGAACAGCACCCGCTTGCCGTCCGGCGTCCAGCCCACGGCATCGTCCTGCCTGGGATGATAGGTCAGGCGCCGAGGCACGCCGCCCGCTGCCGGCATGACGAAGACATCGGTGTTGCCGTCATATTCACCGGTGAACGCGAGGGTCGATCCATCCGGCGAAAACACCGCATCGGTCTCCACGCCCGGAGCCGTCGTCAGCCGTTTGGCCTCGCCGCCGTCGCGCGGGACGGTCCACAAATCACCCGCATACGTAAACACGATCTGCGTCCGGCTGAGCGCCGGTTTCCGGAACAAAAGGTGACCGCTCTGCGCCCCCGCAAAAGACACCAAAAAAAGAAACCCGCACGCGATTCGCAGCATAATCTCCAGTATAAGTGGGGCAGGCCCCCGGCCTGCGCGGGACTTTAGTCCCGCTCTTGCCTTTAGTCTGCGCGATTCATGCCACCCGCTCGTCTTAATCTTTATGGACGCCCATGTCTAGCGCCAATCTCCGTTGGGTCGCCCTGCTGTTCCTGTGCCGAGCCGCCTGCCCAGGCGCGCAGCCCCTATCCATGCAACAAACCAGCTACGAAGTGCGACCGGGCGAATCCGTACAGATCGCCGTACCTCCCGATTCGCTAGACTTCCTGCTAAAAGCCAAAACCCTCAGCCTGTCTCTCGACGCCGAATCAATCCCCCTGGTAGTGGCCCCGAACCGAACCCGCGACCGCATCCTCCTGGCCGCCCCGCTCCGACTCCCCCCCGGCGAATACACCGCCACTCTCTCCGCCACCAGCCCAGCCAACGAAGAGCGCACCACCAAACTGGCCATCTCCGTGAAACCCCGCCAAAGCGTGCCCTCCGGCGCCACGCAGCCTCCCGTGGTGTTGCTAAACGGATGGGAAACCGGATTCACCGGCACCTGTACCGTATCCACCAGTTCGGCGGATACCTTTGGGAATCTTGCCCAATACCTGGTGTCCGCCGGTGTGCCCATAGTGTATTTCTTCGATAACTGTGCGGTAGATCCCAACCAGCTCATCGAAACCCTGGGCAACGATCTGGGCACATACCTCAATTCCATCCAATACGACGATGGCACTCAGGTGCCCCAGATCGACCTGGTCGCGTTCAGTATGGGCGGCCTCATCGCCCGCGCCTATCTGGCCGGTCTGCAAACCACCGGTACCGCCACGCCGCCCGTCACGCCTTTGGTGCGCGACCTGATTCTCATCGCGACGCCAAACTTCGGGTCGTTCGTGGCCGGCAACTACGCCACCACGCTTTTGTCCTACCCCGACACGCAGGATTCCGAGTTGATCCCCGGCAGCTCTTTCCTGTGGAACCTGGCCACCTGGAACCAGCGCGGCGACGATCTTCGCGGCGTGAACGCGCTGGCCATCGTGGGCGATGCCGGCCCGTACCTGGCCAGCCTGTCCGCCACCACCCAGCTCAACAACGCCACCGATGGGCTGGTGTCGGAGACCAGCGCCTCGCTGGGCTTCGCCCTGGAGGATTCCACGCCCACTCAGGTGGTCCCTTACTGTCATGTCGACCCATCTGTTTTCACCAATACCCTTTTCGGAACTTTCGACTGCAATGCCGCCGGGATTGCCAACGTCACCAGCACAACCCAGGAAACCGGCGAGATCGTACTGTCCTTTCTGGCGGGTAATTCGGACTGGCAGTCCATCGGCGTAACCGCCGCCAAGGATCCCTGGTTGTCCATCGACGGCGGGATGTTCTTCGGCATGGAGGACCAGTCCGGCAGCTACGTGACGGACCTGACCGCCGTCTCATGGGGCAGCGTTGCGCTCACGCCGGGCGGCGATACCGATATCATTTATTACACGGACTTCGTCGCTGGAACCGGCGACTACTTGGTCACCAGTTCATCGCTGGGTACCATCAACTGTGGCTCGCTCGCCGAGGACCTGGGTTACTTTTCGGCGGCGCGATGTAAGCTCGATACCGCCATTTACGACGTGAGTCCCCACGCCGCGCCCGGATGGACCGTTCCTTCGGGTTCCACCATCACCCTCAGCGGCTACGACTTTGGAGATCAATGCGGCAGTTGCGAGGTGTTGGCGATTCCGGTGGGTTCCAGCACCCAGACGCCCCTCGTAGTTTCGTCGTGGACAAATACTTCGATCGCCGCTACGCTGCCCGCTTCGATGGCTGGCTTGGTCACCATCCAAGTCACTGCCACGCCGGGTACTGATGCCATCACCATCATGGCATCGCCCATAGCCGCGGCGCCGGACAGCTTGCAATTTGCCTATACAGTGGGTGGTGCGGTTCCCGCCGCGCAGTCCATCCAGATTTCGAACAGCAGCACCACTGCGGTCACCTGGACCGCTACCCCCAACGAGTCCTGGCTGGGATTGTCGTCGGCGTCGGGTACGCTGCCTTCGACTCTTTCCGTGTCAATCGCGCCCTCGTCCCTGACCGCCGGGACTTACACCGGTACCATTCTGATCACCCCCTCAGGCTCGACCAACAGCCCGCTGATCGTCAACGTGACTCTGACGGTGGCGGCGGCATCCGGAGCGGCGCTCACCGTAACGCCGCAGTCACTCACCTTCAATTACTCGTCGGGCGGTACGGCGCCGGCTGCGCAAACGATATCCATTGCGAACGGCGGCACAGGCACCCTATCCTGGATCGCCTCCTCCAGTGTCTCTTGGGTCACTCTATCAGCCGCATCCGGCACCGCGCCCTCCACGCTATCGGTATCCGTCGGCACCGCCGGTTTGGCTGCCGGAACATATACCGGCAATGTCCAGATCTCCGCGGCCGGAGCCTCTGGCAGCCCGGTGTCCGTCGCCATTACGCTCGTCGTCGCGGGCGCACAGACGCCGGGCGTCGTCACCGCCGTGGTGAACGGCGCAACTTTCCAGACCGGTTTCGCATCGGCCACGTGGGTCTCCATCTTTGGTACGAACCTGTCTCCCGGCGTCGAAACCTGGGGCACCGCCAACTTCGTCAACGGCGCGCTGCCGACCGCGCTCGATGGCGTGTCGGTCATGATCGACAATATCCCTGCATACGTGGAATACGTCAGCCCCACGCAGCTCAACGTGCTGGCGCCGGACCCTCCCTCGACCGGCAATGTGCAGATCCAGGTGACCGTGAACGGAGAGGCCAGCAACAGTTTCACCGCGCAGAAGCAGCAGTATGCGCCGGCCTTTTTCACATTTGACAGCGGCAAGTATGTGGCCGCCGAACATTCCGACTACAGCCTGCTGGGCGCTCCCGGTCTCTTCGCGGGCGTAACCACCACGCCTGCCCAGCCGGGCGAGGTCGTCCTGTTGTACGGGACCGGATTCGGCCCTACAAGTCCGGCGACCCCCACCGGTCAACTCGTCACCACCGCTGTGCCGCTGCCCGCGAATTCCGTTACGGTCACGATCGGCGGTGTCGCGGCGTCCGTGCAATTCGCCGGCCTCGCAGCATCCGGACTCTACCAGCTCAACGTGACCGTGCCGTCCAGCCTGCCCAGCGGCGATGCTGCCGTTGTCGCCACCATCGGCGGCGTCACATCTCAATCCGGTGTTTCGATCACAGTCCAGTAAGACAGGCCTCCTGGCCTGTCTCCCGCGCCCTTCGCTATCATAAATAGCGGACATGCAAACCAAGCAATTAGGCAACAGCGACATGCACATCACGCCCCTCGGCATCGGCGCGTGGGCCATGGGTGGAGGCGGTTGGGCGTTCGCCTGGGGACCCCAGGACGACGACGAATCCGTTGCGGCCATCCACGCCGCGTTGGACGCGGGCCTGAACTGGATCGACACGGCCGCCGTCTACGGCCTGGGCCATTCCGAAGAAGTGGTGGCGCGCGCGCTCAAAGGCCGCTCCAGCAAACCGTTCGTCTTCACCAAGTGCGAGCGCGTGTGGAACGAACGCGGCGAGATTTCGAAGAGCCTGAAGGCGGACTCCATCCGCCGCGAAGTCGAAGCCAGCCTCCGCCGTCTCCAGGTGGACTCGATCGACCTCTATCAGATTCACTGGCCTGAGCCGGATGAAGATGTCGAGGAAGGCTGGACCACCATGGCGGAGCTTCAGCGCGAGGGTAAAGTGCGCTGGATCGGCGTATCCAATTTCAATGCGGACCAACTGCGTCGCGCGCAAGCCATTGCGCCCATCACCTCGCTGCAGCCGCCCTACTCCATCGTCTCGCCGGAAATCGAAGAGTCGGTTTTGCCCTATACCCAGCAGCATGGCATCGGCGTGATCGTGTATTCGCCCATGAAATCGGGCCTGCTTTCGGGCGCCATGACGCGCGAGCGCATCGCCGCCATGCCCGCTGACGACCACCGCCGGCGCATGCCGCATTTCCAGGAGCCGCGGCTCACCCGCAATCTGGGATTGGCGGAACTTCTACGCTCGATCGGCCAGCGCCACGGCCGCACGCCGGGCGAGGTCGCCATCGCCTGGACCCTCCGCCATCCCGCGGTAACCGCCGCCATCGTCGGCATGCGCTCGGCCAAACAGGTGGAAGGTGTGATCGGCGCCGCGGACTTCCGCCTCAGTGCTGAAGAGGTGCGGGAGATCGCGTCGGCGTGAATTTTGGAGGGCGGCCAATCCTGGCCGCAGCCGGCTTTTAGCCGGCAGCCGGGGGTGAATATGGTGATGAAAAAAGCGAATTCCGGCGATCGCAGTCAGCCGGCGAAAGAGATTGACGAATATCTCGCCCGTGTCCCGGAGCCTGCGCGGAGCACCTTGAACAAGGTTCGTGTCGCGATTCGGTCCGCTGTGCCGACGGAGGCCACCGAGGCCATCAGCTATGGCATGCCGGCGTTCAATTACCAAGGCCGTCCGCTGGTGTGGTTCGCCGCGTTTTCGAAACATTGCAGTTTGTATCCGATGAATGGCGCCCTGACGGAAGCCTTGCTGAACGTCAAGGGCGTCGAAGTATCGAAAGGCACCATCCGATTCCCCGTGGACAAACCCCTGCCCGCTGCCTTGGTCAAGAAGTTGGTGCAGGCGCGGATCGCTCAGAACCAGGGGAAGAAACCGCGGTGACCATTTCCCGATGAACGGTTTGGCGGGAGCCGCGGACAGAATCGCGGAGCTCAAAGACCGGGGCTTTTGCGTTCTCAAATCCCACCTCGCTCAATCCGCGATCCAAAGTTGCCGGGAGGCGTTTTGGCCGGTTCTACTCGCCTACGTGGAAGCCAATCTGGACAAGCCGAATCGCGGCAGCCATCGTCACTTTCTGCCGATGCCTTTTGACCCGCCCTGCTTTGCGCCAGAGTTCTTCTTCGACGCGGGCGTTCTCAACGTAGTGCGCGGCGCCATGGACGACCGGATAGTAGCCGACCAATGGGGCTGCGATGTGCCGCTTAAGGGCTCCACGTACCAGGAGCTTCACGCCGATTATCAGCGGCCGTTATTCTCCGAAGCGCCCGACATGCCCTTGCCCGCCTACATGCTGGTGGTCAGCTTCGGTCTCATGGAAATCGCGTCCGCCGACGGCCCCATGGAAATTGCACCAGGCACTCACAACATGCCGAGGAGCCAAGCGACTCGCTCGGTCGAGGAAGGAACTATTAAGACGCAGCCGGTGGCTCTGGATTTAGGCGATGTGCTAATCCGCCATCCATGGGCATTGCATCGCGGCACACCGAATCTGACCGGCACGCCACGCGCGCTCGTAACCATTCGTTACGTCCGCCGGTGGTATGCCGACGACAGCCGCGAAGTCAATCCGATTCCTCTTCCAGTGTGGCAATCGCTCAGAGCCGACCAACAGAGCATCATGCGCTTTCCTGTGGGCGAGCCCCGCATCGCTATATAATTATCTGACCAGCGCTCATCGCATGCATCTTCCCTGCATTACGCGCATAGTGGCTTTACTGGCCCTGCCGGCGGTCATGGCTCAAGCGGTGGACTTTGCCACCGAAGTGCATCCTATCCTGGCGGCGCGATGCGCTCCCTGCCATCGTGGCGCAAAGCCCGCCGCGGGGCTGTCGCTCACCAGCCGCGCGCTTGTGCTCGCCGGTGGCGCGAGCGGTCCGGCCATCGTGCCCGGAGCGAGCGGCGCCAGTTTGCTGATCGAGAAGATTTCCGGCCAGCGCGGCGCCATCATGCCCGCTTCCGGCGAGCCGCTGACGTCGGCCCAGATTGCCACGCTGCGCGCCTGGATCGACGCCGGCGCGGTCTGGCCGGAGGTTGCCGCGGCCGCTCCTACGCCGGTCGCCCCCATCGCGCCACGCCAGCCCGACCTGCCCGCCGGCAACGAACCGCATCCAATTGATCGCTTCATCGCGGCTTACTTGGCCGCGCACGCCATCCCGTTCCCGGCCGTGACGTCCGATGCCCGCTTCGCCCGGCGCGTCTACTTCGACCTGTCTGGGCTTCCGCCCACACCGGCGCAACTCGAAGCCTTCCTCAACGATCGCGCTACCGGCAAACGCGAACGCCTGATCGATACGCTGCTGGCCGATTCCAAACCCTACGCCGAGCATTGGATCAGTTGGTGGAACGACCTCCTGCGCAACGACCAGGGCGGCGAATACGCGGGCGAACGCAAATCCATCACCGGCTGGCTGCTCGCCGCGCTCGAACGCAACCTGCCTTACGACAAGATGATCGCCGCCCTGGTGAATCCGGTGGAAAAGTCCGACCCGGACGGTTTCCTGATCGGCGTCAACTGGCGCGGCGACATCAACGCCAGCCAGACGCCATACATGCAGGCGGCCCAGAACACTGCGCAGATTTTCCTGGGCATCAATCTGAAATGCGCTTCCTGTCACGACAGTTTCATCAACCGCTACAAGCTGCGCGAATCGTATGGTATGGCGGCGCTGTTCGCGCCCCAAAGCCGTCTGGAACTGGTGCGCTGCGACGTCAAGACCGGCACGTTCACCGGGCCGCAGCTGCTCTATCCGGAATTGGGCGCGGTCCCCGAGGACGCCCCGCTCGCCGATCGGCACGCCGCCGCCGCGCGCTTCTTCACTGATGCCCGGAACGGCCGCGTGGCGCGCACCATCGTAAATCGTTACTGGCAAAAACTGTTCGGGCGCGGGCTGGTGGAACCCGTGGACGAAATGGATAGCGAACCCTGGAATGCGGACCTGCTCGACTGGCTGGCCTCCGATTTCACGGCGCATGGGAACGATCTGAAATATCTGCTGCGCCTGCTGATGACTTCGAAGGCGTATCAACTGCCCGCGGCCGTCACCGCCGAGCAGCCTGAGAAGCCCTACGTCTTTCGCGGGCCGATGGTGCGCCGCCTTTCCGCCGAAGAATTTGCCGATACAGTGTCGGCAGTGACCGGACAATGGCGTTTGCTTGTAGGAGACAAGACGGCCATTCCGTCGCGCGACTGGCAGTTCAAGGCATCGCCGCTAGCCCTCGCGTTGGGCCGGCCCATTCGCGACCAGCCCTTCACCACGCGCGACAATCGCCCGACTACCTTCCAGGCGCTGGAACTGGCGAATGGCGCGAGCCTCGAAAACATGCTGCGCCGCGGCGCGCTAGGCTTGCTCTCTGAACTGCCGCCGGCCCCGGAAAACCTTTTCGATAGCGGCAAAATGCGCCGCGGGGTGGTGGATTTTGATGTCGACATCACCGGCCTGAAGAAATTGTGGCTGCTGGAGCAGGATGCGGGCTCCTACGATCCCACGCGCACTGTAGCAGGCTGGGTGCACGCGGAGTTGTTCGGTCCGCAAGGCGTGAAGGATCTGGCGGACTTCGTGCCGGCCGGATTCGCGCGGCAGTGGCTGACTTCCAATAAGGAGCCGGTCGGCGAAACCATTACCATGCCCCCCGGCAGCCGTTTGGCGATCCCCATAGATGGGGCCGGCTATGTGCGGATACGCGGCCGGGTGGCCCTTGACGACCGTTCCACCACCGACGACATCGAGGGCGCCGTCCGGTTTTTCATCTTCGGCGCCGAGCCCGACCGCGAGCGGCTGGTGCGTGTCGCGGGAGCGCCTCCGGTGCCCGCTCCGCCGCGCCTGGCGAGCGTCGACGAGGCGGGCCAGCGGCTTTATTTGCAATTTTTCGCGCGAAAGCCGAACTCGCAGGAGGCGCGCATCGTAAAGAATTATTTCGCGGGTGGCAAGCTGGCGCCGGCGGCTTTGGAGGATCTTCTGTGGAGTTTATTGCTGCATCCCGAGTTTCAATACTTGTATTAGCGAGTTGCGCGGCGGCCATCGCCCAAAATGACGGCGCCGGAGCGGCGGTCTACCAGAAGCAGTGCGCCCAATGCCACGACAAAGGCGTGGGGCGCGCGCCGCAACTCCTCACCCTGAGCCTGCTCACTCCCGAGCGCGTCCTGGCGTCGCTGACTACCGGCAAGATGGCCGAACAGGGCAAGGCGCTCACGCCCGTGGAGGCCCGCGCTGTCGCCATGTTCGTCACCGGCGGTAAAGCTTTCGGCGCTGAGGAAACGTCCCAGCAAGGCGTCTGTGCCGAGCTCGCGCCGGCTTTCGATAAGCCGTTCGCCGGCCCTTATTGGAACGGCTGGGGTGTGGATTCCGCCAATCACCGCATGCAGCCGGCGGCCATGGCGGGCCTGCGCGCGGATCAGGTTCCGCAATTGAAGCTCAAGTGGGCTTTCGGCTTCGCCGGCGCGGGCCGCGCCTTCGCCCAGCCCACTGTCGCAGGCGGACGGATCTTCGCTGGCAGCGACTCGGGCAAGGTCTATTCGCTCGACGCGGCCACCGGCTGCACCTACTGGGTGTTCAAAGCCGATGGGCCGGTGCGCAGCGCCATCAGCATCGGTCCCGTGGGCGCGAAGTGGGTGGCGTATTTCGGCGATCAGCGGGCGCAGGCCTATGCGGTGGATGCCTCGACCGGCGCGCTGCTGTGGAAGGTGCGCGTGGAGGAGCATCCCGCCGCCATGATCACCGGCGCGCCGGCGCTCTACGACGGCCGGCTCTATGTGCCGGATTCCTCCTACGAGGAAGTCACCGGCGCGTCGCCCAAGTACGAGTGTTGCAAATTCCGCGGCGCGGTCACCGCGCTCGATGCCGCCACGGGCAAAGTGATCTGGAAGACCTACACCATCGCGGAGGCGCCCCATCCGGTGCGCAAGAACAAGCAGGGCACCCAGCTTTGGGGACCATCCGGCGCTTCCGTGTGGTCGTCGCCGACCGTCGATGCGAAGAACCGCGCGATTTATGTGACTACTGGTGATGCCTATTCCGACCCGCCCGCGCGCACCAGCGACGCCTTCATGGCCTTCGATATGGACACCGGGAAGCTGCTCTGGTCGCGCCAGATGACCGCCGGCGACGCCTTCGTCGTCGGTTGTCCCGCTGGCGACAATTGCCCGGAAGCCAACGGCCCCGATTTCGATTTCGGTTGCTCGCCGAACCTGGTGGATCTGCCAAACGGCAAGCGCGCGCTGGTGGCCGGACAAAAGTCCGGCATGGTGCACGCCGTCGATCCGGATCAGCAGGGCGAAGTGTTGTGGAGCGTGCGAGTGGGCAAGGGCGGCCCGCTTGGCGGCGTGCAGTGGGGCAACGCGTCGGACGGCCAGAACGTCTACGTGGCGGTCTCGGACCACTACGCGACGAAAAATCTCAGCGAGGCCGGCGGTATGTTCGCGCTGAAGCTGGCGACCGGCGAGCGCGTCTGGTCCACGCCGTCACCTGGATGCGCGAAGCCGGGATGCAGCCCGGCGCAGTCGGCTGCCGTGACGCTCATCCCGGGAGTGGCTTTCTCGGGCTCGCTCGACGGCCACCTCCGCGGGTATTCGACCGCCGATGGCCGCATCGTCTGGGATATCGACACCGCCGTGCAATACCAGTCCGTGAACGGAGTGAAGGCCAAGGGAGGCTCGCTGGACGGCCCCGGTCCTACGGTCGTGGGCGGGATACTCTACGTGAATTCCGGCTATGGCATGTTCGGCGAAACGCCCGGCAACGTGCTGCTGGCATTTTCGGTGGATGGGAAATGAGCAAAGGGAACAAATGGCAAACGCTTTCGGCGCCGATATTCTGATCCAAGCTCCAGACCCAGCGCACGCGGCCGCTTTCTATGTCGACCACCTCGGGTTCACCATCACCGGCGAAGCGACGGACATGATCAGCCTCCACGGCCCGCGCATCAACCTGTTCATCGAGCGCGGTCCGGCCCTCGGACCGGTGCTGGAAGTCACCGTAGACGACGTTGCACAAGCCAAGCTCCGCCTCGTTCAGCACGGCTGCGAGATCGTAAAAGACGAGCCCGATTTTCCGCGATGCTACGTTCGGGATCCTTTCGGCCTGATCTACAATCTCACGCGCTGACGGGCGCCCCCGCGCCTCATGTTACCTTCGGAAACGATGCCCCATCGCCATCCGGTCCGCGTCCGCCGTGTCGACGAATGCGCCACCCTCGACGAAATCTTCCGGCATTGCCTGCCGGCCTTCGGCGGGGCGTATCTGCGGCGCATTTACACCATTCTCGACCGCGCGATCGGCGAAGGTTGCCCGCTGACATTGGCCATCTCCGGTCCGGTCACCGTCTCGGGCCAGCACCTCGCCTGGCTCATCCCGCTGCTCGAAACCGGATGGGTCGCCTACATCAGCACCACCGATGCCGTCTGCTATCACGACGGCCATCGCAGCCTGGACGGGCATGCCGGCGAGCCCATTCACGAAGTGCCGATCCAGAGCGACGACGCGGCCCTGCGCGACGAAGGCACCATCCGCGTCACCGATATGGCGTTCGACGAAGCCGTGCTGCTCGATCAGGACCGCTTCCTGAGCGCCTGCCTGGCGCGCCCCGAGTTTCAGAAAAAGATGACCGGCACGGAACTGCGTTACCGCCTGGGCGCGTATTACGCCGCGCAGGAACGGCGCAACGGAGTGCCCGCCGGACTGCTGGCCACCTGCCATCGGCTGGCGATCCCGGTGCTGGTGGGCGCGCCAGCGGATGGCAGCGTCTTCCTGAATTCGATGAAGCTATGGGCCATGCGCAACGCCGGCATCGTGCCGGAATATGCCTTCGACCTGGACCTGCACGCGGAGGTGTTCGAAGCCTGCGCCTATCACCGCTGGGGATTGTTCGAGAGCCCGGCACGCGCGCTCGCCACACTGATCCTGGGCGGCGGCGTGCCAAAGAACTACAACCTGCAACCGGAGCCCGCGCTGGGCCAGGTGCTGGGACTGGCGAACGTGCGCGGCTACCAGTTCGATGTGCAGATCGTGACCGCTCCGGTCACCGACGGCTCGTTGTCCTCCTGTCCGCCCGCCGAAGCCGTGACTTGGGGCAAGGTGGATAAGGACACCTACTTGCAAACCACCGAAAGCATGCAGGCGGATTATTCGATGGTGATGCCCTTTCTGGTGAAAGCGCTGCTGGACAATCACGCCAAGCGCGAGAGCCACCGGCTGTATGAGCGGCGCGAAGCGCTCTGCGAAACCCTGCGCGAGGACGTGCGCGCCAATCGCGATTGGCTGCTGCGCAGCATCCAATACCCGCTGGCGGAGTAGCGGCCCGCCATCGCTTCACGGTTTAATGGCAAAAATCGGGGGTGTTGAGGTACCCTCGGATCTTTACGGCGTAATCTACACTGATTTAGTCGCCGCCGGAGGCTGGAAGCTTAAGCTGTTAATCAGTGAAGCGCGGTCAATTGTCATGCAACGCGAATTCGGCGAATCTGTGCGAAACTAAAGACAGCAGGCATGACCGATACACAACTGTCTATCGCTGCTGGCCTGCCCACCCTCGCCGTCCTGGTGGGCATCCTGATGAACGTATCGTTGTTCAACTCACTCAGCGCGCGGCTGCTGGCTCTAGAGAATAAAGTGGACACAAGGCTGGATTTGGTCGCAGGCAAGCTCGCGGAGCTTGATAACCGCCTTTCCCGCGTCGAAGAGTGGTTGAGCATTCACTAACTCACGCATCACTACCGCTGGCTCAGTCCGCCATCCACCGCCACAATCTGCCCTGTTACAAAGTTACTCGCCGCCAGGAAATACACGACCGCGCCGGCCACTTCGTCGGCCGTGCCGCCGCGCCCGGCGGGCGTCGCCTGGATCATCCTTGCGGCTTCCGCGTCCGGTTCATCGAGTGAAATTACTCCCGGCGCGACCGAATTCACCGTGATCTCCGGGGCGAACGCCTTCGCCAGCGCACGCGTCAGCATGATGACGCCGGCCTTCGACGCGCAGTAGTGCGCGTGGTCCGCCCAGGGCCGCAGCCCGCCCAGCGAGCTGATATTCACGATGCGCCCGCCGCCCGACTTGCGCATCAGTCGCGCGCCGTTCTGGCAGCAAAAAAAGACCGCCTTCAAATTCACCGAATGGATGAAGTCCCAGTCGGCCTCCGTGATCTCGAGCGGATCGCGGCGGGTGAAACGCGCGGCGTTGTTCACCAGGCCGTCCAGTCGGCCGAGCCTGTTCTCGATCTCGCCGAACATGCGCTCGATCTCCGCGACGCTTTCCAGATTTGCGCGAAACAGTGGGGCCCCGCCGCACTCCGCCGCGGTCGCGCGCGCTTCGGTCTCCGAACGATGATAGTGAATCGCGACGCGGGCGCCCTCCCGCGTCAGGCGCAGCGCGATACCGCGCCCGATGCGCTTGGCCGCGCCGGTCACCAACACGACTTTGTCCCGCAGATTAGACGTTGGGTTCTCCATGCACTTCCACATCCTCCGGATCTACGCCCTCTTGCGCGGGTTCGGGCAGCCGTCCGGTCCAGTGCGCCCAGCCCCAGAAAATCGCGGTCGTCGAGCTGAGCACACCCGCCACGGCGCCGATCGCGCGCACGTCGTAATACTGCGAGGCGAGGCCCGCGAGCGTCATGGAAACCATCATGGTAAACCACACCATCGACTCCATGGTGGCGAACACGCGTCCGCGGAATTCGTTGGCGACGTGCCGCAGAAGCTGCGAATAATTCAGCACCGAACTGACCGCCACGGCGGCGCGCGACAGCGCGATAAAGAACAGCGCGGCATGGAAATCTCGCATCTGGCTGAACAGGACGTATGCGCCGCCGTGAATCAGGTAGCACACCACCACGGCGCGCTTGTAGCCATTGAAGCTGAGGTGCTCGCCGATCCGATGCCCCACCACGCCGCCGATCAGCAGGCCAATGCCCGCGCAGCCCCACACGATGCCGATGCCCGCCGGTCCGCGATTGAATACGATCTCGCCGAACAAGCTGAACAGAATCTGCGCCGCGCCACCGCCCGTGGCCCAGCCGACGCCGATCAGCGCGATGCCGAAGATCAAAGGATGCGCCTGCATGTAGCGCAAGCCTTCGGTGTATTCATGCCAGGGCCGCACCACGTCGGCTTCGGTGAGCGCGTGGCGCTTCGGGCGGAAGGCATCGCCGGGCAGAAACAGGCGCGAGATGCAGATCGCGGACACCACGAAGGATAGCGCGTTGCCCACGAAGGCCCACTGATAACCGAAGCTCGCCACGCTGGCGCCCGCGAGAAACGTGCCGATGGCGAGGGTGGTCCAGCCGGTAGTCTGCGTCAGCGAATTGGCTGTGTGCAACTCGTCGCGGGTAGCGATGCTAGGCAGGATGGCGGATCGCCCGCTGGTGAAGAAAGGCGACGCGAACATCAGCAGGGCGCTGAAGACATATAGCAGCCAGGTGTCATGCCGGTGGATGGTCAGAATAAAACCGAGCGCCAGCGCCGCGCGAATGACGTCGCTGGCGATCATGACGTGCTTGCGATTCAAGCGGTCGAGCACGACGCCCGCGATAGGTCCCGCCAGCACTACCGCGACCGCGCGTGACAACATCACGCCGCTCACCACCAGCCCGGAACGCGTGTTCGCGAGGGCCAGGGCGAAGACGGCGATATTGTTGAAGTGATCGCCGATTTCGCTGACCACCTGCCCGATCCAGGTGTAGCGGTAGTTGCGGTTATCGCGCAACAATTCGATAAACGACGTCATCAGCCGCGCTCCGCCAGATAGACGCCCGCGAGGATTACGACCCCGCCGGCGATCACCGGCGTACCGAGGCTTTCCCCCAGGATCGTGACTCCCATGATGGAGGCGAACACCGGCTGCAGGTAAGAGAATGCCGAGACACGCGATGCCGCCATGTGGGCCAGGGCGTGGTAATAAATCAGGTACGCGACGACCGACGGAAACAGCGCCATGTAGATTGCCGCCAGCCATGCTCCCGCACTGACGTGCGCCAGCGGCTGGCGGGCGGCCTCCCATAGCGTGAGAGGCAGCAGCGCGACAGCGCCACCCACATAGGCGTAGGTGTTCATGGTGATGGTGCTGTACTGGCGGGTCACCTCCTTGCCAAATACGGTGAAGAGCGCGAAGCACAGGCCGGTGATGAGAATGAAGAAATCGCCCAGCCATGTTGCGCCAGTGCCCGCGGCCGGCTCGAAGGCTTTCAAAACGGCCACGCCCGCCAGCGCGATCGCCATTCCCGCCGCTTTGCGAGCTGTGATCCGCTCCTGACCGCGGAGCCCCGCGATGATCAGAACTTGTATCGGTGTGAGTCCGATGAGAATCGCGGCGTGGGCCACGCTGGTGCGGTCCAGGCCGATGATGAAGAAGAACTGATTCAGGGTGACACCCAAAAGGCCTAGCAGGAGGAGTTGCACTATATCGCGACGCGAACGCTTTCGCGGCGGCGTGGTGTGCCGCTCCCACGCATATAACGGCAGCATCGCCACTCCCGCCAGACCGATCCGCAATCCCGCCAGGAACAGCGGCGAAAGCTCGCGTAGCGCGATCTTGCCCGCAATGTAATTGCCCGACCAGAACGCCACCATCAGGAGGATGAGGGCGTAAAGTACCGCGGGTCCGCTCAACCGGCGGACTCCTCGCGGATGGCGATCGACCGGATGTAATCGCGGTCGAGGGCGTAGCCAAAGCCGGGTTCGTCTGAAACGCGGATAGTGCCCTGCGGCGTGGTCTCGACCGGCGGAACGATAATATCGCGCGCCCAATAGCGCTTGCTGGCCGAAACATCGCCCGGCAGAACAAAATTGGGAAGCGTGGAAAGCGCGATGTTGTGCGCGCGGCCCACGCCCGACTCGAGCATCCCGCCGCACCACACCGGCACGCCCGCCGCCTGCGCCACATCGTGGACCCGCTTGGCCTCGTGGAAACCGCCCACGCGGCCCAGCTTAATATTAATGATCCCGCAGGCGCGCAGGCGGATGGCTTGCTCGGCATGATGCGCGGAACGGATGCACTCGTCCAGGCAAATCGGTGTATCGAGCTTGGCTTGCAGCACGGCATGATCGATGATGTCGTCGTGCGCCAGCGGCTGCTCGATCATCATCAGGTAAAATTCGTCGAGCTGTTTCAATCGCGCCGCGTCATCCAGCGTGTAGGCCGAATTCGCATCGGCCATGAGCTTAATCGCGGGAAAGCGCGCGCGCACCTGCCGGATCACATCCACATCCCAGCCCGGCTTGATTTTCATTTTGATACGTTGATAGCCGGCCGCGAGTTCGCGCTCGATCTTTTCCAGAAGCTGATCGACCGAGTTCTGGATGCCGATGGAAACGCCGCAGGGGATCTCGCGACGCGCGCCGCCGCCAATCGCTTTCCATAGCGGCTGGCCCGCGAGCCGCCCCGCAAGATCCCATACCGCCGCCTCCAGGCCGCCGCGCGCCATCTTGTGGCCGCGGATATGCGCGGTGAGCGGCGCGATGTCTTCTGGGCCGGCGAGGTCGCGGCCCAGCACCCGCGGAATAGCATAATCGCGCAGGATCAGCCAGGCGGAATCGGTCCACTCTTCGTTGTAGAAAGGACTCTCGCCGGCGGTCACCTCGCCCCATCCCGATGCGCCTTCGCCCGCCACTTCCACCAGGATGATGTCGCGCTGGGTGGTGCGGCCGAAGCTGGTTTCGAAGAAGTGCACCAGCGGCATGCGGATTTGCCGGAGGGTTACGCGCTCGATCCGCATTCCCACCTCCCGAGCAGATACGTGCCTACGCGATCGGACCGTTCAAAACCGATGACCGCCAGGCCACGGTCGAAGCCGCTCGTCAGGCGCGCACCCAGCGATTTCTGAATCTCCCGCGCGCGCCTTGGTTCCGCGCGGCGGATGACATCGATATCGGCGGGTAGCTCGATGCGCTCCTCCACGGTGCGCACCGGCGAACGTCCGGCGATGACCGCCTCGGCGTGCGGACTGGGGAGCCACCATTCGGCCACGCAGCGGTCCGTGGGCAATCCACCATGCAGCGGGCTGGTGGTGGTGCCATACTGATTCTCCACATAGCGGCGCACGATGGCGCCCAGCCTCTCCATGTTGAAGAAGGCGTTCTTCAACTCCAGGGGATCGAAGGTCCACTCCACCAGATCGATGCCACGTTGCAGGGCATCCTCGCGTTGGCGGAGTTTCAGTATACGGCCGACGCCCCGATTCCGGTATTCCGCCAGTACACCCAGCATGTGGCTGTGCAGGTACGATCCGCCGCCGGGCTTCAATCCCGGGATCGATAGCAGGAAGCCGACCATCCCGTTTCCATCGTATGCGCCAAACGCCTGGCCGCCGACCTTGGTGGCCACCACGAACAGGCGCACCGGCAACAATTCGATATCGTTAAATCCCCAAACCGTCTTCTGCAACTCGACGGCTTCCTGATATTGGCGGGTTTCGGTTAGCGTCCGGAGCTCGATCATCGCTTGGATTCCTCCCAGAGCGCGTCCATTTCGGCCAGCGTGGCTTGTTCAGGGGATTTTCCCTGTTCGCCAAGCTCGCGCTCGATATAGCCGAAACGCCGGCGGAACTTGGCGTTGGTCTTGCGCAGGGCTTGCTCGGGATCGACCTTGACGAAGCGCGCCAGGTTCACCAGCACGAACAGCATGTCGCCCAACTCGCCTTCCAATTGCTCTTGGGAAGTGCCGCGGCGCGCGGCTTCGAATTCGCCCAGTTCTTCGTGCAGCTTTTCCAACACTTGATCCGCGTTGTCCCAATCGAAGCCCACGTGCGCGGCGCGGGAAGTGAGCTGCTGCGCTTCCACCAAGGCAGGCAGCGCGCGTGGCACCGACGCCAGCAGCCCAGCATCGTGTTCGCCCTTCTGTTTCTTTTCGGCGGCTTTCACCTCGCCCCAGATGCGGCGCACGTCGCCCTCAGTTTCGGCGGTTTGCTCGCCGAAGACGTGCGGATGGCGGCGGATCAGCTTTGCGTTGATGGCGTCGAGCGCGTCCGCAATCGAAAACAGATTTTGCTCGGCGGCCATTTGAGAGAAGAAGACGGATTGCAGAAGCAGGTCGCCCAGTTCGCCGGTTAGTTCGGGCCAGTCGCGCGCGTCGATGGCGTCCATTACCTCGTAGGTTTCTTCGAGCAGGAAGGGCTTGATGGTGTCGAAAGTCTGCTCACGGTCCCATGGGCAGCCGCCGGGCGCGCGCAACCGGGCCATGAGGTCGACCAGTTTTTGAAATTTTTCACCGGCGGTGGGGGACAAATTTCAATTTAACATGGCCTTAGCGTGGCGCCCGATCATGCTGCCGCCGAAGGCATTCGTTCCCCTTGCGCGGCGTGACTGGCCGAGCGGCGGAGTGCGTCTTCGTCTCGCCCAGCTTCACGCTCCCTTATAGATCGCAATTCCTTCCCGATATTCGCAGTAGCGTTCGAACCCGAGCCGCTCGTAGATGCGCATTGCGGCGTCGTTGCTTTCGCCCGCGTTCAACACCACCGTCCGCAAACCTAACCGCAGCAGTTCGGCGGTGACTGCACCCGAGACCTGCGCGCCGAATCCGCGGCCTCGGCGGTCTCTGCGCGTGTAGACGTTGCCGATGGCGGCCACGCTTTCCCGTTCTGCCAGGACATGCGTGCCGGCCGCGGACACGATGGCCTCGCCTTCGCGAATTCCGTAGTAAATCCCGTGGCGCAGCATGCCTGCATTGAAGAATGGCGGAGCCTCGCCGACCGCATCACCGTCCCGATGCAAGGCGACCAGCGCCTCGTAATCCGCCGGCCCCAGACGGTCGGCAGTGTGCGCCGTCGGCAGGAAACGCGCCGGAACGACCAGCATGCGCGACATGCGCTTTTCGCCGGGAGTCGCATAGCCGCCGGCGCGCAGTAGATCGGCTACTTCCGCTCGTACAGAAAGATAGAAGGCCAGCAGGTCCGCGATTTCCGGCAGGAGCGGAACAATGTCCGCGGCGGATCCGTGAGCGAACAACACGGGCGGCTCGAAACCGCTATAGACGAGCAGCAGCGCGGGCCGGCCATCCGCGCCGATATGCCACCGGGCAAACGCGCTATATTCCGGCGCAAGGTCCGCCAGGGCGTAGACGGCCCAAGTGCGATCAGTCTGCAGAATCCGCCGGATGGCGGAAGGGTCATCGGTTCGCGGCATCCCGCAAGTAAGCGTCGTCGCCGCGAATCCAGTCTTCGCGGGGCGGGGAGAAGACATCCACGGCGAGCGAGTCTTCGAGCGCCTCCACCCTGTGCGGCGAATCGGGCGGGATGACGACCGCGTCGCCCGCGCCCAGAACCCGCTCCTCGCCCGAGATTACAAAACGCAGCGCGCCACTCTCGATCATGCTGATTTGCTCGTTGGGATGGCTATGCATCGGAACCACAGCGCCTCTTTGCAACCGGATCCGGGCAACGGTCACATGCTGCCCGTGGATCATCTTGCGGCCCAGTAAAGCATTGAGCGGCTCTTCCTCCAGGAGGTTCCAATTGTAATGCTGCATCGCGCGTATTCTATCATGTTGTATCATTAGACCTTATGAAGGGCGTCGTTCTGGCTGGCGGCACGGGGAGCCGGCTCTTCCCGCTGACCAAGATCACCAACAAGCACCTGTTGCCGATCTATGAGAAGCCGATGATCTATTACCCCATCGAAACGTTGGTTGATGCGGGGATCCGGGATATCCTGATCGTCACCGGCGGCAAGAACGCGGGCGACTTTCTGCGGCTGCTGGCCAACGGCAAACAGTTCGGGCTGAGCCATATCGACTACACCTACCAGGAGGGCGAGGGCGGCATCGCCGATGCGCTGGCCTTGGCCGAGCACTTCGCCGACGGACAGAAGCTGTGCGTCATTCTGGGAGATAACATCGTCGAAAGCAGCATTCGCAAGGCGGCCGACGATTTCCGCCAGCAGGCGCAAGGAGCCAAGATCCTGCTCAAGCAAGTCACGGACGCCGAACGTTTCGGGGTGGCCGAGATCTCCGGCGATCGGATTGTCAATATCGAGGAGAAGCCGCGACAACCAAAATCCAACTACGCTGTCACGGGTATTTACATGTACGATGCCACGGTATTCGACAAGGTCCGCACGCTGGTGCCGTCCAGGCGCGGGGAACTGGAGATCACGGACGTGAACAATGCGTACATTCAGGAAGGCTCCATGACGTGCGATTTTCTGGATGGCTGGTGGACCGATGCGGGCACATTCGAGTCGCTGCTGCGCGCGGCAAACCTGGTGGCGCAATCGGTAACCGCGCGCCGGCAGGCCGAAGCAGAGAAACTCGCGGCCGAGGGAGCCATGCAATGACCGGTTCCGCGGCACGCGAACCGCAGCGGATAGCGTCTTGGGGTTCGCTGGAACTGGGTTATCCCGAGTGTCCCAAAGGCATCGGCTCGGTGATTGCAGCGCCCACCGCGGCGGGTCTGATCGAGGGCGTGCGCATCGATCCGTTGTCGCTCTGGCCGGATGACCGGGGCTATTTCCTGGAGGTGCAACGTATCGGACTGGGCCTCGCGGCGCACTTTCCTCCCGAAACGACGCAGACTTCGACCGCCTTCAATTATCCCGGCACGATCAAAGCGTTTCACTATCATCTGCACCAGACCGATTGCTGGACGCCAGCTATGGGAATGTTGCAAGTGGCGCTGGTGGATTTGCGTGTGGCGTCGCCCACTTTCGGCGCGCGGAATACCATTTATGCGGGCGTCCTGCGACCGTGGCAGATTCTGATACCGCCCGGAGTCGGCCATGGCTACAAAGTGATCGGCGCGGCGCCGGCCATGCTCATCTACACGACCGATAAATTCTACAACCCCGCCGACGAAGGGCGCATTCCCTACAACCATCCGGGCATTCAGTACGATTGGGAATTACAGTACAAGTAGACGGTGCAGCCATGAGCAAACTCCTCGTTACCGGAGGCGCGGGTTTCATCGGGTCGGCCTTCATCCGGCTTGCTCTGGCGGACGATCCTTCCGTCCGCATCGTCAATCTCGATAAGCTTACGTACGCGGGCAACCTGGAGAATCTGGAGCCGGTGGCGAACGATCCGCGGTACCGCTTCGTACACGGGGATGTCTGCGATGAGGCGGTGGTGGATGCCGTCCTGGGCGAAGAGCAGCCGGATGCCATCGTGCATTTCGCCGCCGAATCCCACGTGGACCGCAGTATTTTCGCGCCCAGCCCGGTGTTCGAAACCAACCTCCGCGGCACATTCACCTTGTTGGAGGCCGCCCGGCGCCGCCATACCGCGCGCTACCTGCAAGTCTCGACCGACGAGGTCTACGGTAGCCTGGAACCGCCGCTCGAAGCCGGCGAAGATTCCCCGCTGAATCCCAGCAGTCCATACTCGGCATCCAAAGCCGGCGCGGATTTGCTGGCGCGGTCTTACTTTTTGACTTATAAGCTGCCGGTGGTGATCACGCGCGCCTCCAACAATTACGGGCCGTATCACTTTCCGGAGAAACTCATCCCGTTGATGATCTCCAATGCGCTGGAAGATCGGCCGCTGCCCGTCTATGGCGACGGCCTGCAGGTGCGCGACTGGCTCTATGTGGAGGATCACTGCCGCGGCATCCGCGCGGCTTTGGAACACGGCCGCGATGGGGAGATTTACAATATCGGCGGCAATTGCTCGTTGCCGAACCTCGAAGTCGTGCGGCTCATCCTGTGGGCCACGGGAAAGCCGGACAGCCTGATTCAGTACGTCACAGATCGTCCCGGACATGATCGCCGATATGCGCTTTCCAGCGAAAAACTCATGCGTGAAACCGGTTGGGCGCCGCAGGTCGCTTTTGACGAGGGGTTGGCGCGCACCGTGGATTGGTACCGCCGCCACACGGCTTGGGTGGCGCGCGTGCGGAGCGGCGAGTATCTGGGCTACTACGCGCGGAATTACGAAAACCGGCCGGAAGAGTTGCGCACGGTGCTCGATGCGCGTGGCCATTGATGCTACCCCGCTGACGCTTTCGAGCGGAGGCTTGCGGCGCTATACGGAGGAACTCAGCGTGGCGCTGGCGGAGAGCTTTCCGCAGGATGAATACTTTCTGGTTTCCGACCAGCCGTTCGAAATGCCGCACTTGGCGCCTGTCAATCTGCAGCGTGGCGGCGGACCGCGCCACGCGGCAGAGCGCCGCTGGTGGCTATGGGGGTTGGACCGCGAACTGCAGCGCCTGGAAGCGGGACTGTTCCACGGCACGGATTTCGCGGTGCCTTACCTGCCGCGGCGTCCCAGCGTTTTGACTCTGCACGACCTCTCCCCGTGGATGGATGCGGCATGGCATTCCGACGCGGGCAGGGTTCGTCAACGTACGCCCCTGCTAATCGGGCTAGGTTTGGCGACCATGGTCGTGACCGATAGCGAGGCGGTGCGAATGCAGGCTATCGAGAGATTTCGGATTCATCCGCACCGCATCCGCGCGGTCCCGCTGGCCGCTTCCGCCTGTTTCCGCCCGCAGACTGCCGGCGAAAGTGTCTCAGGGCCACCCGGTCCGCCGTATTTTCTGTACGCCGGAACCCTGGAGCCGCGCAAGAACATTGCAGGCCTGGTGGCTGCGTGGCGCGAAGTGCGCCGCGTGCATCCGGTGGATCTGCTACTGGCCGGGCGGCGCAGATCCGATTTCACCCAACTTCCCCCCGAGCCGGGGTTGCAGCTTATTGGGGAGGTGTCCGACCAGCGGCTGGCGCAACTCTTGGGCGGAACGCTGGCGTTCGTCTATCCGTCGCATTACGAGGGGTTCGGACTGCCGGTACTGGAAGCCATGCAGTGCGGGGCTTGCGTGATTGTCTCGCGAGACCCGGCGATTCGGGAAGTCGCGGCGGGCGCCGCCCTCGAAGCGGGCTCACACGCTGAACTGGTGCGGGCTATGTTGGATATCGCGGCAAATCCCGAACGGGCCGAGCTATGGCGCGAGCGGGGGTTACGGCGGGCGGCGGAGTTTTCATGGCGCCGCACTGCGCAACTGACACGAGAGGTGTATGAACAGGCTCTGCAGAGGTAGGCGTGGCGCAGGCACTCGTGCCTGCCGCGATGGGACTCCTGCCATCGCGCGCGGCGGGTTTTGCCGCGCTAGACCAAGCGTAGTCTTCCGGACGCGTTACGAATCCAGCCTTGACGGGGTTGTTTTCTATGTAGGTCACGATTTTTTCGAGTTCGCGCGCGTCTCTGACCCAGTGATCGTAGGATTCGGCTTGCCAAAAGGGTTCCCCGGTGTGACCGAGCACGAGGTTGGCTTCACGCGCGGTGCACCCTTTGAGACCGCCAAGCAAACGCGCCGGCGAAACCTTGGGCAGCAAGAGTGCGTGGACATGGTTGGCCATAACCGCCCAAGCGCGCAGGTCGTAGTGGCCAAGTTCGACGCCACGCTGCAGGGAGTTTACGACAATGCGGGCAACGTCCTGCCTGCGCAGGTACATTGGGCCAAGCCGAGTTGTATCCAGGTAGCGATCCATCCAGACAAAAGCCTTTCCGGCTCGGAGTCCGGGGGGCGGATATCGATCATGTGGCAGGCTGCCTTTCAGATGCCAAGTTACGAAGAGCCATTTGGCTTCGGGGTAGATGTGCGGAAAGCGGCGACGGGTTTCGGACATATTGGGAAGTTTTCGATTGAGGAAGTTCTCTTTGGCAAGTTTTGCGACGGCAGGAGTGCCGTCGCGGCAGGCAGGAGTGCCTGCGCCACGTGAGCGCTTTGTTCATTTCCGCCGAAGCCCCCTACCCGCTAGCGGGAGGCGGCGCTATGCGCAGCGCCTCCCTCCTCAACTTCCTGGCACGCCATTTTGCGGTGGATATGATAATGTTTCGCGAACCGCGAGCCGCGGATCCCCGCGCCCTGCTCCCCCACGGCCTGGTTCGCCGCCTGCACGTCGTGAATCTGCCCCCGCACGCGCGGCACCCGCTGGCCCGCGCCGCGCGCAATACCGGACGCCTTGCGCGGCGCGTTCCACCGCTCATGGACCGATTCGCCGGCTTCGGCGGCCAAATCGCCGCTGCTACCCACGGCGAGCGCTACGAAATCGCGGTCATCGAGCACTTCTGGTGTGCGCCGTATTGGGAACAGGCCGCGGCGGTGAGCGACGCCACCATACTCGATTTGCACAACATCGAATCGGTCCTGCACGCTCGCTGCGCGGCGACCGAAAACGGCGTGCAGGCCCTCGCGCACCGAGCATTTCAAAGTATTTGCCGCAATTTGGAAGGGGAATGGCTGCCTCGATTCAATTATTTACTCACGTCTTCGAAACCGGATGCGGACCTATTGAATACCATTTCACCTGCCTCAAACGTATTGGTTTACCCGAATTCGATACCGCTCGTGCCCCAGCCTCCGCGGCGCGAGGAGGATGTGATCGTTTTTTCCGGAAATCTCGAGTACCATCCAAATATCTCCGCAGTGTGCTACTTCCGCCATGAAATTTGGCCCCAACTGCGCGAGCGATGGCCAGGATTGGTGTGGCGCGTGATCGGCAAGAACCCGCAGGGCGTTTCCAAATATACCAACGGCGATTCGCGTATTGAGTTGGTCGGCCCGGTGGCGGACGCGGTTACGGAACTGGCGCGCGCCAAAGTGGCTATAGTACCGGTACTGGCGGGAAGTGGTACCCGCGTCAAGATCATCGAGGCGTGGGCCGCAGGAGTGCCGGTCGTCTCGACGCCACTGGGAGCGGAAGGGCTTCCAGCACGCACGGGCGAGCACTTATTGCTGGCGGACGACGCGCCGGGCTTTCGGGACGCCATCTCCAGCCTGCTCGCTAATCCGGTGCTTAGGGACCGTATCGGACGTGCCGGACGGTACATGTACGAACGCGAATTTACTTGGGAGGCCGCCTGGAAGTGCTTGCAATTCTTATATCCTGCTACCATGGAAGAATCTGATGCGCTTCGCGATTGATGCTCACGCCATCGGCCGCCATCTCACTGGAAACGAAGTGTATGTCCGCAGCCTGCTGAGGAGCTTTGCGGCGCTGGACCACGAATCGGACTTCATCACTTACTTTTCCGCCGACGATGCCCGGCAGTGGACGGCCGAGCGGTTTCAAGCCCGGCAAGTCTCCCCGAACCCGTTCGTTCGGCTAGGGGTCGAGCTGGCAATGAAGCTCCGCCAGGATCGTCCCGACCTTTTGCATGTCCAGTACACCGCGCCGCTCGGCTGCCCCGTACCGGTGGTGGTCAGCGTACACGACGTCAGCTTTCTGGTGCATCCCGAGTATTTCCCGAGGTCCCGTGCGTTGCAACTGCGCTGGACCGTAGAGCGCACCATCCGCTCCGCCACACGGATTCTCACGGGGAGCGACTTTTCCAGGGACTCGATTGTGGCCGCTTATGGTGAGAGCAGCGCGGGCAAGATCGTGGTGGTGCCCAATGCGGCGGCCAGCGGTTTACGCCCCATTTCGCGCGAAAGCGCGACGGCCGCCGTGGGGACTAAGTTCAACATCGCAAAACCGTTTATCCTTTCGGTGGGCGATTTGCAGCCGCGCAAGAACCACATCGGACTGATCGCGGCATTCGCGGAGTTGGTGCGGGCGTACCCGCAGTTGACGCATCACTTGATTTTTGCCGGCAAAGATACGTGGTTCAGCCCGAAGGTGCGGGAGGCAGCGCGCCAATCGGGCGTGGCGGATCGCATCCAGTTCGCGGGCTTCGTTTCCGACGAGGATTTGCTTCATCTGTATAATGCCTGCGACCTGTTTGTCTTTCCGTCCTTCTACGAGGGTTTCGGCTTACCTGTGCTGGAGGCCATGGCGTGCGGCCGGGCGGTAGCTTGCTCGAGCACCTCCTCCATCCCGGAAGTGGCAGACGGCGCCGGCATTATGTTCGACCCTTATTCCTCGCGCGAGATGGTGCGCGCCATGGCGGATCTGTTGCGCGACGCGGAACTGCGGGCGCGCATGGAGCGCCTGGGGCTCCAGCGGGCGTCGCGTTTCAGTTGGCGCGCGACCGCGCAGCGAACTCTGGAGGTGTACCGCGAAGTGGCCGAGCACCAGCGCGCGCGGGCCAGGGAACTCGTGCATCGATGAGCAAGCGGGCAGTTTTCTTGTGGGTCTCGCTGGGATTGTTGCTGCTAGCCGCGGCCGCCCCGTCATGGCAGAAGCCGGCAGACCCGCCCGCGGACCCCAAGGCCGCACAGCCCGCCCCTGCTAGCGCCAAGGAAACCGCTTCCGTTAAAGACTCTGCGCCGTCCAAGCCAACCGGTTTTCCGAACACCGGCGAATCCCTAAATTACGCGCTAACCTGGCCGGGTGGAGCGAGCCTCGGTGAGGCCCATCTGCGGGCCAGCAAGGTTGATGACGGATGGCGGTTCGATTTTGCGCTCGACGCCTCCGTTCCCGGATTTGCCGTCTCGGACCACTATCGTTCGCGCGCCAATGCCGACTTCTGCTCGCTGGAGTTGGAAAAAGAAAGCACTCACGGCCAGCGCCACACACACGAGAAGACGGTCTTCGACTACCACGAGGGCAGCGCCACACGCACCACCCTGGTCGAGGGCGGCGGCCATACCGACATCTCAATTAGCAGTTGCGCGCACGACGGCCTGGACTACGTCTTCTATGCTCGCCGCGAGTTGGGGCTGGGCCACGGCGTTCCGCAGGAGGAAGACGTGCTGTTCGGCGCATCTTATTCGGTCCGCATGGAATTCGCCGGTGTGCAGGACGTGACGGTGGCGGGCAAGCATTTGCAGGCCGATCACGTCATACTGCACTTAAGAGGACCTGCCGCCGACTCCAAGCTCGAGATTTTCTTCGAACGCAATCCGGCCCGTACGCCCCTGATCATCAAAGCGCCGCTCCCGGTCGGTACCTTGTCGATGGAGCTTGTGCGCTGAATGCGGGTGGCGCTGTTTTCCCCGCTGCCGCCGTGCCGGAGCGGGATCGCCGACTATTCCGAAACCCTAGTCGAACATCTGAAACACCGGGTGGATCTGGAGGTCTTCGCGGATGGGGACCGTCCGTTCGATCCCTCGCGCTTTGATGTCGCGCTGTATCATCTCGGGAATAACCCGCACCACGGTTTCGTTTACGAAGCCGCGCTGCGGCATCCCGGCGTGGTGGTGATGCATGAGTCGAACTTGCATCACCTGATGGCGGCTCTCACCATCCACCGCAACGACTGGGACGCTTACCTGCGCGCGTGCGAATACGAAGGCGGCCCGGAGGCGCTGGCCTATGCGCGCCGCGTGCGGGCGCTCGAGGTGGGGCCGGATTACGAAGGCCTGCGCATGATCCGCCGCGTCCTGGAATCCGCGCGCGCTGTCGCTGTACACAGCCAGTACATGGTGAACGAAATGCAGGCAGCCGGTTTTGACGGACCCATCGCGTGGATTCCGCATGGCGCCTGGATTCCGGAGGCGGACCGCAATGCGTGGCGCTACCGCCTGGGGATTGACGAAGCCACGCCGCTGATCGGCATCTTCGGTTTTCTAAAGCCTTACAAGCGCATCGCTGAATCGTTGAGGGCTTTTCGCCGGCTGCTGCGCGTGGCGCCGGCAGCCAAGATGATTCTGGTGGGCGAGCCGCACCCGGAGTTTCCGCTGCAGTCGCTGATTCAGACTTTGGGGCTGTCGGCGGCGGTGCGCGTTATCGGATTCACTCCCATTGCCGAGTTCACGGGCTACATGGCCGCTTGCGACATCGTGCTGAATTTGCGCTATCCGACCGTGGGTGAAAGTTCCGGCAGCCTGTTGCGCGCGCTCGGATTGGGCAAGGCCGTGCTCGTTTCCGAGGTCGGCGCATTTCAGGAACTCCCTGATGAGGTGTGCCTCAAAGTGCCGGTGGGCGCGGGCGAAGAAGATCTGATCTTCGAATATCTGAACCTGCTGGCTTCACGACCGGACGTGGCCCGCGCCTTGGGTGAGCGCGCCGCGCGCTACGTGAAAGAAGAATGCAGTTGGGACCGCGTGGCGGGGATGTATGCGTCGTTCCTGCAATCGGTGGTGGAGGGCACGGGGTCGGAAGCAGAAGTCAGGAGTCAGAAGGCAGAAGTCAGAAGTCAGAAGCCGGCACCCATCTCCCAGCACCCAGCACTTGTCACTCCGGACTACGTCTCCAGTTGGGCCGCCAATAGTGAAGCTCTGGGGTATGTAGACACGCACGTGACGCGGCTGGTGAAGACGCTGGAGATCACACCGCCGGGCCGCGCCGAGGACCGTATCCTGGAAATGGGCGCGTATCTTCAAATCACACCGGCGCTGCGCTCGAAGCTCGGCTATGGCTGTGTGCGCGGCTGCTACTATGGACCTGCGGGAAAGGTCGATCGCCGCAGCGCGATTTCGTCCGAAGGCGAATCGTTCGACTGCGAAATCGATCTTTTCAACGCCGAAAAAGACCCATTTCCTTATCCGGACGGGCACTTTGCGACCGTGCTCTGCTGTGAATTGATCGAGCATCTGACGGAGGATCCGATGCACCTGATGAGCGAGATCAATCGCATCGTCAAGCCCGGCGGACACCTAGTGCTGACCACGCCGAACATCGGAAGCCTGCGTGGGATCGCCGGGATACTGGGAGGCTATCATCCGGGCATTTTCACGGCGTACATCCGGCCGCGCGCCGTGGGCGAAGTGGAAGCCCGGCACAACCGCGAGTACACGCCCAAGGAGATTGAACGGCTATTGCTGAACTCCGGTTTCGCGGTCACACTGCTGGAGACCGGGCCTTTTCGCCAAACGCCGCGCCCGGAGGAGGGTTGGGTGCTGAATCTGCTGGAGCGGTTCGGCCTGCCGAAGGACTTACGCGGCGACGATATCTACGTGGTAGGCCGCAAGACCGGCGCGGTCCGCGAGCGTTATCCGGATTGGTTGTACGCATGAGTGCAGCCTATGACGATGCCGATGTTCGGCTCTCCGGCGAACTGCAAGTAGAAGCGCGCTTCAACCTGCGGAACACATCCGGCGATCCCTGGCGTCCGGAAGAAGGATTCGCGGCTGGTTACCACATCTACGATTCCGAAACCGGAACTTTGGTGGTGGATGGCGAACGCCAGGCCCCGCCAAGTGAGGTCGCGCCAGGCGGTTCAGTGCCTGTGAAGCTGCGCTTTGCGCTGCCACCGGAATCAGGCCGCTACGACGTTTTCATCTCGCCTATGCGCGAGAACATTTGCTGGTTCTATATGCTGGGCTGGCCCTTTCTGCGCGTGGAGGCCGTGGTGGAAGACGGGCGCGCGCGGCTGGAGCGCGTGGGCGTGGTGACGCAGCGCACGATTCGCCGCGAGAACCTGTTGCGCGCCGCCGGCCGGGCTTTCACATTGCCGATCTCGACCATCGCGCGCAACCGCAGCCTGATCCGCACCATGGTGCGCCGGGATATTCTGGGCCGCTACCGCGGCTCTTTCGGCGGCGTATTCTGGACCATCCTGAACCCGCTACTGCTGATGCTGACCTACTTTTTCGTATTCGGCGTGGTGCTGCGGACGCGCTTCGGGTCGGATCCGAGCCGGTCCGGGTTCGCGCTGTATTTCCTCGCGGGAATGCTGCCATGGCTGGCTTTCAGCGAGGCGGCCGGACGCGCCCCCAGCGTGATGCTGGAGCACCGCAACTTCGTCAAGAAGCTGGTCTTCGCGGTGGAAACGCTGCCCGTCAACCTGGTGGTCTCCGGCCTGGTGAGCGAGGTCTTCGCGCTGGTGCTCTTCATGCTCGGCCTATTCCTGGCGCGCGGCGCCCTGCCGGCTTCCGTCGTCTGGCTGCCGGCGCTGATCGTGCCGCAGGTGTTGTTCACCGCGGGCGTGTGCTGGTTTCTGGGGGCGCTTGGCGTATTCGTGCGCGACCTGGGGCAGGTCATCGGCTTCCTGCTGACCCTCTGGTTTTTCCTGACTCCTATCTGCTATCCGGAAGCATCGTTGCCCGCGGCCGCGCTGCCGCTGCTGGCGAAGAACCCCATGTTCGTGCTGGTGCGCGGCTATCGCGCCATCTTTCTGGAAGGCCAGGCGCCGGTATGGGGCTCGCTGTGGAAGCTGTGGATCGCCGCGGCGGCCGTCTTCGTCCTGGGACACGCGTGGTTCTACAAGCTGCGCCGGTCGTTCGCCGATATCATCTGAAGCCGACCCATGCTGGCCAAGCTGACCGCCGCTCTCGTCGCGTTCGGACCCCTGGGCATCCTGGTGTTGGCATTCATCGATTCGGCCGGGATTCCAGTGGCTTCGGGCATGGACGCGCTGGTGATCCTGGTGGCCGCCAAAGCGCCATCGCGCGCGCTGCTGGCCGCATCCATGGGTGTGGTGGGTTCGCTGATCGGCAACGTCGCACTATTCCTGGGCGCACGCGCTGGGGCGCGGCGCTTCGTAAAAGCCGCACCGCAACCGGGAGATAAACAGCGCTTCCGCGAGTGGTTTCAGCGCTACGGCTTGCTTACCATCTTTATCCCGTGCATGCTGCCGATCCCGCTTCCGTTGAAGGTTTTCGTGATCTCGGCCGCGGCAATCGGAACGCCGCTGCGCATATTTGTGCTGGTGATCCTGCTGGGCCGATCGATCCGTTACGGCGGCGAAGCGTATCTGGGGGTGGTGCTCGGCGAAAGATCTGGATCCTATTTGCGCGCGCACACCTGGCATATCGCGGGCGGCGCGGTAGCGCTATTCGCGGTGTTGTATGGACTGCTGATGCTGGCCGAACGCCTCAGGCGCGCGAGGCACGCTAACTAGCTCATTCCTCGCGGAGGGCGATCATTGGATCGAGCCGCGCGGCGCGATGCGCGGGCAGATAAGCGGCGATACCGGTTGCGATTCCCAATACCGCAGCCGCGATGACGAGCGGCGCCGTATCGTGGGGTTTTACGCCATAGAGCAAGCCCGCCACCAGCCGCCCGGCGGCCAGCGATGCGCCCGAGCCCAGCACGGTCCCGATGGCCAGCATGATGGCCACTTCGCGCAGCACCAGCCAGACGACCGATCCGGGCTGCGCGCCGAGCGCCATGCGGATACCGATCTCGGCCTGCCGCTGCGCCACTCCGTAAGCGGTCACTCCGTAAAGGCCGATCATGGCCAAGAGCAACGCCAAGCCACCGAAGAAGGCCGAAAGTAGCGCAACCATCCTGGGTTGCAGTAGCGAGTCACTCACCTGCGTTTCGAAGTCGCGAAACTCGAGCGAAATGCCGCGATTCACTTCGCCGATGGCCGCGCGAACTGCCGGAATGAACGTCTCGACCGGACGTTCGGAGCGGACTTCGAAGGTGACCTCGGACCAAGGCTCCGCGTCCTGTGCGCAGGCGAGAAACACAGATAGGAGTTGGTCCTCGTTGACCTCCTCGTACTTGATATTTTTGACCACGCCGATCACTTGGTAGATATCCTTTGTGTCGCTCCACTCCGTGCGGATGGTCTTGCCGATGGGATTCGTTTGCCCAAAGAAGCGGCGGGCCGCCGACTCGCCGATCAGCATCACCTTGGGCGCACCGATATCGTCGTGCTCGGAGAAATCCCGGCCCAGCAGTATCGGTGTGCGCATGGTCGCGAAATATCCGGGCGAAACGCGGTTGAAGTACACCAGCGCGTCGTCCTTGCCTTTCGGTGAATAGCCCTCGGGCAACACGACGTTGTTCCAGGTGTCGCCGCTGATGGGGGTCACCACGGAACTGGAAGCAGATTCTACGCCGGGGATGGCGCGCAGGCGCTCTACGATCTCGCGGTAGACGCGGGAGCGCTGGGCCTTCGGAATATCGGACTGCATTGTGGCGGCCCGGGCCAGAAGAACATTGTGGCGACTGAAACCCAGGTCGGTATTCAATAGATTGCCGAGCGTGTCCAGAAAGAGGCCCGCACCTACGAGCAGCATCAACGATAGCGCGATCTGTCCGACGACCAGCGCCCGGCCCAGACCGAAACGGCCCGCAACCATGCCGCGCGCATGCTCCTTCAGAATGTTGTTGGGCGAGACGCTGGTGGCGCGCAGGGCCGGCGCTAGTCCAAACAGCAGGCCAGTTAGCATGGCCACGCCGATCGTAAAAGCCAGCACGCGCAGATCGGGCGCGGTGTCGAGTTGGAGTTCACTGCCGGCTTTCGATAGGAAACTGACCAGCAAGCGGCTTCCCCAGACTGCGAAGAGCAGTCCTCCCGCCGCGCCCAAGGCGGAGAGCAGCAGGCTTTCGGACATGAGCTGCCGCATGATGCGCCGGCGCGCCGCGCCGATGGCCATGCGGATGGATATCTCCCGCTGGCGGGCGGCGGCACGCGCCAGCAGCAAGTTGGCGATATTAGCGCAAGCGATGAGGAGCACCAATCCCACCACCGCCATCAGTGTAAACAGCGCCTTGCGGTATTGGCGGCCAGTATCCGAGAACCCCGTAGCGGCGGGATGCAGCGCGAACGACCGCTGCAGATATTCCCGCTGGCCGTCGGCATCCCAGCTCGTGGGAAGCGTGGCACGATTGAGTTCCGGCGCCAGCGCCATCATCCTGGCCTCTGCCCGTTGGAGAGTCTCGCCCGGGGAGAGCCTGCCCAATATGCGCAGCCACCACCAGCTCCGCGCTGCCAGTGCGCTGTGGTCCGTATGCAGGATTGGCTCGCATCCGATCGGGATGGCCACGTCGTAGGGCGTGTCCAGATCGAGGCCGTGGAACCAGGGCGGCGTGACGCCGATGATGGTGAACGGGCGCCGGTCCAGGCGGATGGTCTTGCCGACGATACCGGGATCGCTGGAGAAATGCCGCTTCCAGAAGCCGTAGCTGATCACTGCCACCGGACCGGCGCGACCGCCGCCGTGGAGATCGTCATCCGGCATAAAGACGCGCCCGCGCATAGCGGGCACGCCGAGAACACGGAAGAAATCGCCGCTGACCCACAGGCCTTGCGCGAAATGGCTTTCGCCGCCCGCGGACAAATCGAAGCGATTCGTGCTGAAGGCCAAAGTTCCCGAGAATGCCTGCTGGTGATCGCGCACTTGCTCCCAAATCGGATTGGTGAAATTGTCGCCGGACTTCGGACAGTCAAGCTGGACCAGGCGCTGCGGATCTTCGACCGGCAGCGAACGCAGCATCACGGCGTTGAGGATGCTGAAAATGGCCGTGTTTGCGCCGATGCCAAGCGCCAGCGACAGAATGGCCGTGACGGCGAAACCGGGGTTGGCACGCAGCGAGCGTAGCGCGTAGCGCGTGTCCTGGAAGAGCGTTTCGAGGAACGGCCAGATCCAAACCGCCCGGCTGGCCTCATGGAGCTGGGTTACGTTGCCGAGGGAGCGGGTGGGGGATTTTGAGATCAGCTCCCGGTGCAGAAGCATCTCGTCGGCCAAATCTTGTTCATACCGCTTGCGGTTCAAGAGGTACCGCAGGCGACGCCATATTTCGCCCATCATCACTCCTCCCTCAGCGCGGTCATCGGGTCCAGGCGCGCGGCGCGTTGCGCCGGGAGATAGGCCGCGATTCCGGTCGCGATTCCCAGTACCACAGCCGCGATGGCGAGCGGCGCCGCATCATGCGGCTTCACGCCATAGAGCAGGCTTTCGACCAGGCGCCCGGCGGCCAGCGACGCGCCCAAGCCGAGCACAGTGCCGATCGCCAGCACCGCGGCCACTTCGCGCAATACCAGCCAGACCAGCGATCCAGGCTGGGCGCCGAGCGCCATGCGGATGCCGATCTCGGCCTGCCGCCGCGCCACTCCGTAAGCGGTCACGCCGTACAGCCCGATCATGGCCAGCAGCAGCGCAAGGCCGCCGAAAAACGCGGATAGCAGGGCCACCATGCGGGGTTGCAGCAGTGATTCGTTCACTTGTGTTTCGAAGTTGCGGAACTCAAGCGAGATGCCGCGGTTTATTTCGCCGATGGCCGCACGCACAGCCGGAATGAAGGTCTCCACCGGCCCGGCCGCACGGACCTCGAAGTTGACCCACGGCCACGGCTCGGAGTCCTGGGCACAGGCGACGTATACGGTCAGCGTCAGACCTTCGTCGACGGCCGCATACTTGGCATCCTTGACCACGCCGATGACCTGGTAGACGCCCTCCTTGCCGGGTCCCTCTGCGCGGACGGTCTTGCCAAGAGGATTCGCGGGCCCGAAGAACTTGTGGGCAACCGATTCGGTAATCAGCATCACCTCGGGCGCGCCGGCATCGTCGTGCGTTGAGAAATCACGGCCCAATGACAGCGGCTGGCGCATGGTCGCGAAGTATCCGGGCGAGACGCGGTTAAAGTACACCAGCGTATCGTCTTCTCCGTTTGGCGAGTAGCCCTCGGGAGACACCGTGCTGTCCCATTGCCCTCGGCCGATGGGCGTCATTACGGAACTGGAAGCCGATTGCACGCCGGGAATGGCGCGCAAGCGCTCCACAATCTCCCGATACACAAGCGGGCGCTGTTCTTTGGGGACTTTGGCCTGCATCATGTCGGCCCGGACCAGAAGAACGTGGTGCAGGCTGAAGCCCAGGTTGGTGGTCAACAGGTTGCGTAGCGTGCCCAGGAAGAGGCCGGCTCCCACGAGCAACATCAGCGACAGCGCGACCTGGCCGGCGACCAGGACTCGGCCCAGCCCGAAACGGCCCGCCGCCATGCCGCGCGCATCTTTCTTCAGGGCGTTGTTCGGAGATACGCTGGCCGCGCGCAGGGCCGGCGCCAAGCCAAACAGCAGCCCCGTTAGAACGGCCACGCCCATGGTGAAGGCGAGCACGCGCAGATCCGGGGCGGTGTCGAGTTGCAGTTCGCTTCCGGTCTTGGAAAGGAAGCGGACCAGCAGGCGGCTTCCCCCAACGGCGAAAAGCAAGCCTGCCGCCCCGCCCAGTACGGAGAGCAGCAGGCTCTCCGACATGAGTTGGCGCACGACACGACGGCGCGCGGCGCCGATGGCCATGCGGATGGAAACCTCCCGCTGGCGGGCAGCGGTGCGGGCCAGCAGCAGATTGGCGATATTGGCGCAGGCGATGAGGAGCACCAGGCCGACTACCGCCATCAGCGTGAAGAGCGCCGCGCGGTACTGGTTACCGACATCCGAGAACCCCGTGGCGGCTGGGCGCAAAGCGAATGATCGCTGCAGGTATTGCTTCCCGCCGTAATACGTGGAAAGCGTGGCGCGGTTCACCTCCGGCGCCAGTGCCTTCATTTTGGCTTCCGCTTGCTGTAGAGTCTCACCCGGAAGGAGCCTGCCCACAATGCGCAGCCACCACCAGTCACGGTCGGCCAGTGCGCTGGCGTCGGTGTGCAGGAGCGGCTCGCATCCGATGGGGATGGCGACGTCGTAGGCCGTATCCACTTCCAGTCCCGTGAACCAGGGCGGCGTCACGCCGACGATGGTAAACGGGTGCCGATTCAGGTGGATGGTCTTGCCCACAATTTGCGGATCGCCCGAATAGTGGCGCTTCCAGAAGCCGTGGCTGATCACCGCGACCGGTCCCGCATGGCCGCCGCCGTGCAAATCGTCATCCGGCGTGAATACGCGGCCGCGCATTGCCGGCACGCCCAAGACGCGGAAGAAATCCCCGCTAACCCATAGGCCTTCCGCGAACTGGATCTCGCCGCCCGCGGCGAGGTCGAACCGGTCCGTGCCGAAGGCCAGGCTTCCCGAGAAAGCCTGCTGGTGATCGCGTACCTGCTCCCAGATGGGATTGGTGAAAGAGAACCGCAACGGACGGGTCGGGTCCGAACGGGGAGAGCCTAGCTGCACGAGGCGCTGCGGATCTTCCACGGGCAGCGAACGCAGCATCACGGCGTTGAGGATGCTGAAAATGGCCGTGTTGGCGCCGATGCCCAGCGCCAGCGACAGGACCGCCGTCACGGCGAATCCGGGATTGGCGCGCAGCGTCCGGAGGGCGTAACGGGCGTCCTGGACGAGCGTTTCGAGGAACGGCCAGACCCAGACTGCGCGACTGCTTTCGTGGATCTGGGTTAGGTTGCCGAAGGATCGGCTGGAGGACTGCCCGACCATCTCGCGGTGCAGACGCATCTCTTCGGCGAGATCCCGTTCGTGCCGCGTCCGATTAATTAAGTAACGAATCCGGCGCCATATTTCGCCCATGTTGGATATCCTAGCATAGTTAGACTATGGCACACCCCATATGGTTAGATCGTTATTTGGAGGCCATTATGGCAAAGATGCGCGCTGTGCAGGTTTCACGCCCCGGAGGACCCTTTGAGATCGTGGAACGCGAAATCCCGGATCCCGGTGCGGGGTCGGTACGGCTCAAAGTGCAGGCTTGCGGAGTCTGCCACAGCGATTCGTTAACTAAGGAAGGACACTTTCCGGGTATAGCGTACCCGCGGGTTCCAGGACATGAGGTTGTCGGGGTGGTGGAGGCGGTCGGCGCCGGGGTGACCGGATGGACGCCCGGCCAACGCGCCGGCCTCGGCTGGAACGGCGGATACTGCGGATATTGCGATAACTGCCGCCGGGGGCACTTCTTCGCTTGCCAGACCGCCACATACATCACCGGCATCACCAGCGACGGAGGCTATGCCGATTACACGATCGCGCGCGCGGAAGCCCTGGCGCGCGTGCCCGAAGAGCTGTCCGCGGTGGAGGCGGCGCCGCTGATGTGTGCCGGCATCACTACGTTCAACTGTCTTCGAAACAGCGGCGCGAGGCCGGGCGACCTGGTGGCGGTGCTTGGCGTGGGCGGACTCGGACACCTGGGTGTCCAGTTTGCATCGAAAATGGGTTTCAGGACCGTCGCGATCGCGCGCGGGCAGGACAAAGAAGCGCTGGCGAGGTCCCTCGGTGCGTGGCGATACATCGACAGCCGGGAGCAGGACCCTTCCGCGGAACTGCGGAAGTTGGGCGGCGCCAAGGTCGTCCTGGCCACGGTCACGGCAGGCGATGCCATGCAGGCCGTTCTGGGTGGCCTCGGCGTCCACGGAACGCTGATGGTCATTGGCGCTGCGATGTCGATGGAGGTGTCTCCGGCCAGCCTCATCGGCGGATGCCAGGGCATCAAAGGTTGGTATTCGGGCACCTCGATCGATTCCGAGGACACCCTTTCGTTCAGCGTGCTGGCGGGCGTCCGGTCGATGAATGAAGTTTTTCCACTGCAGCAAGCCGCCGAGGGTTACGAGCGCATGCTGAGCGGTAAGGCGCGGTTCCGGGCGGTATTAGCCACGGGGAACTAAGACGGCTCGGTCTATCACTGCAGGGCCCAATATCCGTCGCGCGTCTTTGCCTGAAGATCGGGCCTGCCCTTCACCGCTACCCGGATCGCGTGAAATTTCCCCGGCTCGCCTCCTTTCGGCTCGAAGCTAAGAATGTACTGGCGATGCACCTCTTCGCCCACCAGTTGGATGGCCCGCTCCAAAGCGTTCTTCTTTAGGAAATTGAGGGTTTGCCCGCCGGTGGTCCTGGTGAACAGGGTGGCAAGATCGGGCTTGTGCAACCGTATCAATTCGCCAATCGAATACTCGAAACCGCCCGGCCCCAAATCGGGCGGCACTGGAGTGTCGTCCGGGGCCGGGCAAGCAGCGCACTGCGGGGCCTTGATCCGCTCGTCTTCCGGCTTCAGATCCTCGGCGGTCTTGGGCTTCACGGTGAAGGGCTGCATCATGGGCGAATAGGTGAGCCAGTAAACCGCGGCATTCATTCGCTCCACTTGTTCCATGACCGCGGGCAGTTTCGCTTCACTCGCACGATCGCGCTTCTCCGCGATCATGAGGACGATGCGCCGCCGTCCGGGCGGCCGGCGTTCCAGCATCAGGAGCGCCTGGCGCATGGCATCGAGCATGCGCGCGTCTCCGCCTTCCTTGCGCAGCATGCGCAGCGCGTGGATGACGGGATCCGGGTCGCCGGTGAAGTCCTGGTGGAGTTTCACTTCGTCGCTGAAGGAAATCACCGCCGTTTCTCCCGCGTCCGCCGCCAGCAATTGCGTAAACAGGATGCCGCTGCCGCCCAACTTGTCGATCACGGCTCCGGAATTCGAGCTGGTCTGGACCGCGACGACCAGGTCGATCGGATAGGCCATCCAATCCATGTGTACCGCCTCGGGCACATTGTTGTCATAAAGGATCAGGTCGTCAGGCGTCAGCCCGTCCACGAAATGTCCCTTGGAATCCGTGACAGTGACAGGCGCGACCACCAATGGAACGGTGCTTTTGAACTGTCCCGACCCGAGGCACACGAACACAACGATAGCGGCGGCCGCGCGCATTAGCCAAAGCCTAGCAGTTTTTGAGCCAATGCCGGGCACGGGCGCGATGACGGTGGCATATGTCAACATGGGAATTGCGCATCCTGCTGGCTCATAACTCGCCTTACTATCCCTCCTACGGCGGCGGCGACAAATCCAACCGGCTGCTGATGGAAGCGCTGGCGGCCAGGGGACACGCGGTGCGGGTGGTCGCTCGCGTGGAACATTTTGGCAGCGAAGCGCACGCCGAGCTAGTTAACGAATTGGCCGAGCGCGGAGCCGCTCCGCGCGACGAGCCTGCCAGCGTCGATTTCCAGTTGAACGGCGTGGAGATCGGCGTTCTCACTCGCGACCCGAACCTGCGGCTCTACTTCGCCGCCCAGATGCGCGCGTTCTCCCCAGACATCATCCTCGCCTCGACCGACGATCCGGCGCATCTGATGCTGGAAATCGCGTTGCGGTCGCCGCGCGTCCGGGTGGTCTATCTGGTGCGCGCCACTGTCGCGCTGCCGTTCGGCCCGGACAGCGGGTTACCGAGCGAGTTTCAGACCGAAGCTCTGCGGCAAGCCGATGGGGTGGTGGCAGTGAGCGAATACGTGGCGCAATACACGCGGCAACACGGAGACGTGGAAGCCGTCCACGTGCCGATATCGCTGCTGGATCCCGGCAGCCCAGCGGACCTGGGCGGCTTCGGCAACCGCTTCGTGAGCATGGTGAATCCGTGCGCGGTGAAAGGCATCTCGATTTTTCTGGCGCTGGCGGAGCGTTTTTCCGGCGTGGAGTTCGCGGCCGTTCCCACCTGGGGCACCACGCCAGCGGATTTCACGGCCATGCGGAAGCTGGCTAACATCTCGATTCTCCCGCCAGTCGACGACATCGATGATTTGCTCCGCCAGACACGCGTGATGCTGACGCCATCGCTGTGGGCCGAGGCGAGGTCGCGCATGATCCTGGAAGCGATGTCGCGCGGCATCCCGGTGATGGCGAGCGATGTCGGCGGCCTGGCGGAGGCCATGCTGGGCATGGACTACTTGCTGCCGGTCAACCCGGTGGCGCGTTATCGACCCATGGTGGACGAACTCATGGTGCCCGCCGTCGAAATCCCCGCACAGGACGTGGGACCGTGGGCGGCGGTGCTGGAGCGGCTATTGACGGATCGCGTGCACTATCAGCACCTGGCGGCCGAGTCCCGCTGTGCCGCCCTCGAATACGCGCTCAACCTGAACGCCGTTCCGTTCGAAGCCTACCTAGAAAAGGTCTTGCAGTCGCCAAGAAGGCGCCCGGAGGGTCGCCGGCAGAGTGGGAGAGCGCGACTGTCCGACGAGCGCCGGCGGCTGCTGGCGCTGCGCCTGAAGCGAGCGAATACGCATGTGGGTCAGTGAGATGTCGTCCCCATCTTACCGAGAGCGGGCATCGTTGGCGCGCCGGGCCACGGACCTGGCGCGGGCCGCCATGCCCGGCGTGGATGTCGAGATCTTCTGGGATGGCATGTGGGTGCGGCGCGTGGGTCCCGATTACTTTCCCGATCCCGAGATGTTCCACCCTGCAGCGGGCCATGCCGAGCCGAATTGGGAGCGCTGGGCGGGACAGGCGGGGAAGCATCTGCGCGATGCGGACGATTACTGGTTCTATCTGTACAAGCCCGGGGCGGGCCATGTGATCGTGGATATCGGCGCGGGGCGCGGCGAGGACGTATTCGCATTTTCTCGCGCCGTGGGGCCGGCCGGGCGAGTCTGGGCCATCGAGCCGCATCCGATCTCATTTGCAGCGCTGGGCAAGCTGTGCGAACTCAACCGGCTGTCGAATGTCACGCTGCTGAACTACGCGTGCATGGAGCGGGCCGGCGAGTTGCAGATCGAAACGCTGCCGGTATGGGAGTCCAACTACGTGCGGGACGGCGCGCCGAGCCTGGCGAGTTACCCGGTGAAGGGCGTGCGATTCGACGACCTGGCCGCGGAGCATGGCATCGAGCGAATCGACTTCCTGAAGATGAACATCGAAGGCGCCGAGCGGCAGGCGCTCCCCGGTTGCGCGAGGGCGCTCGCGCGCGCGCGGTTCGTGTGCGTCGCCGCCCACGACTTTCGGGCCGCCCGCGGCGAAGGCGAGGAATTCCGGACGCTCGATTTCGTGAAGGAGTTCGTGGCCGCGACGGGCTTCGAGATAGCGATGCGCGACGACCCGCGCTACTATGTGCCGTATCACGTGCACGGTTCGCGGCGCTGATAGCGCCAGCCGCGTTACGCTGCTGGATTCGCCGGCCGCAGCCGATCCAGCTCGTCCACGATTCTCTGGCGAACCACGTCGCGCAGGGCGGACACTTGGGTGATGTTCCAGCCGTCCACGGAAACCGCTTCCAGGACCTGGAGGTAGATATCCTGGGTTTTTCCGAAGAGCCACTGGTTGCGCGGCAGAGCCGCTCCGGAACCATCCACCACCAGCGGCAGTATCGGGATTTGTTCGCGGATCGCTAACTGGAATGGACCTTCATTGAACGGGAGGACGCGCCTGTCCGGCGAGCGGGTCCCTTCCGGGAAAAACACTACCGAACAGCGCTGGCGAAGGTATCTGGCGCACTGCAACAACGCCCTCGCGCTTTTGCGCCGGTCGGATCTTTCGACTGGCACGTCCCCGGCCATGCGGAGCATCCAACCGAGCAGCGGTACCCGGAACAATTCCGCCTTGGCAAGCCATTTCGTATCGAGCTTGAGGTGCGCAATCAGCGGGATATCGGCCAGGGACTGATGGTTGCTGACGACGACGTACACCTGGTTCGCGTTGAAATTTTCGCCGCCGGAAATGTGGATTCTCCAAGGGTTGACGCCAGCCAGAACGCGCCCAAGCCTGCGGAACCAGCGTCCGGTGCGCAGCCGGCGCGGCTCCCGGTCAAATAGCCTTACCACGCCGAGTAGCGGAGTCCAAAGCAGAATGAGGATGGCGCTGGCGGTCCAGATCCAAGTGGTTCGGAGCACGGCGAGCATCTGATTGTTAATTTGCGTTGGTGATCCTTCAGCCAGGTACACTCAGGATAACACCGGCGTGTGCGCAGCTATGGAGTGGTGGAGGCGGCGGGAGTTGAACCCGCGTCCGAGAAAGCCCGCAATGAAGAGAACTACGTGCGTAGCGCGATTCGGCAACTTCAGCTTCCGCCTCAGAATCGGCAAGAGTGGCGGCCGCCTAGCCCGATTGATCTCGACCTTATGCTCCGGACCGAAGCCTTCAGCCTATCCCGCAAAATGACGCTCACTCACCGCCGCGCGGGCTCAGCGGCTGGAGCGGCTACTTAATTAATTAAGCAGCGTATGCGAACTGTGTGTTGGCAGTTCTGTTTTTCCGATCGTTTTACGGGAGCTCGGAACCCGGCACGCCTCCCCACCACGATTCAATCCCGTCGAATCCGTTGCGCCCCCATCGGTTGGAAAGCCTGACGATCAATCGGTTGAACGCGCGATTGAGATACAACCTGATTTTAACATATCGCGACGTTATGTTCGGCCTGTTTTTTCGTCAGGAACAATGAGACCGTATCCGCCGTCTGTTTAGTGAGCCCAGGTGAGCCACAGCCGCAAATTCCGCCCCAGCGCGTCCTTTTGGGAAGCGACCCGCATCGCCTTCAATTCATTGCACAAGAACAAGCTGCGCAGTTTCCTAACGCTGCTCGGCATCATCCTGGCCACTACCACGCTGATCGCCGTCACCGCGCTTATCCATGGTATGAACCTGTACATCTCCGACAAGGTGTCGAACATGGGAGCCGACGGCTTTCGCATCGTCCGCATGGCGTGGTTCGGCCCTTGGGACCCCAAGAAATTCTACGAGATGATGAAGCGGAACCCGGAGATCAAGCGCGACGAGTACGACTTCGTCGAGAGCCATGCCACGCTGCTGAAGGGCGTCGGCATGATGGTTTCGCGGCGCACGCGGGTGACCTACAAGGGCGACTCGATGGAGGATGTGGACGTGGAGGGGGTGACCGACAATATCCCGGCAATCAATAACGTGCAGGTCGGGCTGGGGCGCGGGATCACGCCGGAGGAGGCGCGCCGCCACGCACCGGTGATTTTCATCGGCAACGACGTCCGGAAACGCTTTTTCGAGAGCGCGGACCCGATCGATAAGACGATTCAGGTGGAAGGCACTCCGTACCAGGTAGTGGGGGTGGCCAAGGAATTGGGCAGCGTGTTCGGCAACTCGCAGGACAACTTTGTGATGATCCCGGTGGAGAGTTACTTCAAGACTTACGGCGCGCACACTGGCATCCGGCTGGTGGCCAAGGCGATCGACCAGGAGCATCTGGCCGAGGCGCAGGACGAGACGCGCACGCTGTTGCGCGCCTACCGGCACCTGGGGCCGGGGCAGGACGACAATTTTTCGATCTTCGCCTCAGAGGCCTTTGTATCCCTTTGGGAGCGGCTGACCTCGACGATTGCCGCCATGGCGGTAGGTATCGTTTCGGTGTTCATGCTGGTGGGCGGCATCGTGATCATGAACATCATGCTGGCGGTGGTGACCGAACGCACGCACGAGATCGGCATTCGCAAGTCGCTAGGCGCGCGGCGGCGGGACATTCTGAACCAGTTCCTGGTGGAGTCTTCGTTCCTGGCGGCGTCCGGCGGCCTGGCCGGTGTGGCGATCGCCTGGATGCTCGCCGTGCTGGTGCGGAATGTGACGGCGGTGCCTATGGCATTGCCCTGGTCTTCGGTTTTTCTGGGAGTGGGGCTGTCGGGCGTTGTAGGGCTATTCTTCGGAATCTATCCGGCGCGGCGGGCGGCGCGCCTCGATCCGATTGAAGCGCTGCGAGTGGAGAGGTAGCCCATGACCAGACTCGCATTGTTCAACGGCTTCGTGCTGGCCCTGCAGACCATTCGGTCGCACAAACTCCGCGCGTTTCTGACCGTGTTGGGAGTCATCATCGGCACGGGCACGATCATCGGCGTGGGCGCGATCATGACCGGTTTCGATACGTCCATCACGGCGGTTCTGCGCAGTTTCGGGCCCAATTCGATTATTGTGTTCAAGTTTCCCGTGGGTCCGCGGACGCATCGTTTGAGCGCGGAGGAGCGCACGCGCAAGGATCTCACCTGGCGGAATGCGGTGGATATCGGCGCGCGCTGCCCGTCGGTCGAGGATGTTTCGCCGATGCTGTTTGGCCCGGACGAGATCCTGAACGCGCACTACAAAGCGAACGACATGTACGATATCAACCTCATGGGGGTCGAGGAAGCCTATGCCAGGGGCGGGCAGGTGGACATGCATCTGGGCCGCTTCTTCACCGAAGAAGAGAACCGGCGGAAGGCGCCTGTGGCCGTGATCGGGGCGGACATCGAGAAGGGCCTGTATGCGAATATGAATCCGATCGGAAAGACCATCACGGTGGATGGCCGCGAGTTGGAAGTAATCGGCACGATGATCCGTCCGGCGGCATCTTTCTTCGGAGACCAGGACACGCGTGTGTTGATTCCATACTGGATGATGCAGAAGATGTTTCCGAACGCACGGGAGAATGCGATCGTGGTCACCGCCAAGGACGGCTTGCTTCCCAAGGCGTTGGACGAGGTGCGCACAATTCTGCGCATCGACCGGCGGGTGCCTTACGATAAGCCGGACAACTTCGCGCTATCGACCGCCGACCAGATGGTGGCCGATTTCCGCCAGATTACCGCGATCACGTTCCTGGTGATGGCGGTGTTGAGCTCGATCGGGTTGCTGGTGGGCGGCATTGGGGTGATGAATATCATGCTGGTGTCGGTGACGGAGCGGACGCAGGAGATCGGCGTGCGCAAGGCCATCGGCGCGCGGCGGCACGACATCATCTTGCAGTTTCTGCTGGAGGCATCGGTGCTGACCGGCCTGGGCGGGATTGCTGGGATTCTTTTCGGCTGGATTATTTCGTTGATCAGCCGGCTGGTGTTCCCATCGCTGCCGGCGGCTGTGCCGGTGTGGGCGGCAGTGCTGGGCATCGTGGTTTCGGTGAGTGTGGGGCTGTTTTTCGGGATTTGGCCGGCGTATAAGGCAGCGCGGCTGGATCCGGTGGAGGCGCTGCGGTATGAGTAAATCGGGCGCCGGCTCAACGTCTACAGCTGGCGCCTCAGTCCTGCACTGGCACTGCCGCGGCCGCTAGGTCGTCCCATCAGGGTGGATCTATATTCCCTTCCGCTCAGGAAATCCTTAGAAAGTTACCGGCAATCCCTTAGGAGTCCTGCGCCAACTCTGGAATTGACACCCGCCCAATAGCCGAGTTTAATTGAGTGACACGCGGCGCAATATGGTGGGAAGCGAAAGCATGACGGACAACAGGGCCATTCTGATCGTCGATGACGATGCGGCGACGCGCAATGTCTTTGTAATGGTGGTCCACTGTCTCGGATTTGCCGCCGAAATCGCCGAAGACGCCGCGGATGCCTTGGCCACTCTCGACGCCAATCGCGCCATTTCGCTGGTCCTGCTGGATCTCCGGATGCCGCGCCTGGACGGTCTCGAAACTCTGCGCGCGATGCGTGCCGCCGGATGCAACCAACCGGTAATCATGGTTTCCGAGACGGCCACTACCATGAACGTGGTGCGGGCGATCAGAGCTGGCGCCACAAATTTTCTGGCCAAGCCGATTAGCCACGAAGACCTCATTCTGGCTATCCACGCTGCGTTGAAAGAAGCCCCGGCCGACATCGAAGCCTGCTGGACGGAAAGCTGGATGGGGAAAGGTCTTCAATCGCCTTGGCGGCGGGTGGCCGCTTCGGACCTGCCGCTGCTCATCGAAGGTGAGACCGGCGCCGGCAAGGAAGCGCTCGCCCGCCGGATTCACGCGCACTCGCCGCGCGCGCGCCTGCCGTTCGTGAAGCTGAACTGCGCGGTGCTACCGGACGAATTATCCGAGCGCGAACTCTTCGGCTGCACGCCGGGCGGCGCTATTCTGCTCGATTGGATCGGCGACATGGATATTCGGCTGCAGGCCAAGCTGGCGCACGTCCTCGAAGGCAGTAATGGCCGTTTAGCCCCGGACGTGCGTGTAATGGCCACCACGCACTGCGACCTGCGGAAAGCCATCGACGCCGGCCGGTTCCGCGCCGATCTGTACTACCGGCTCAATGTGGTCAACATCCGCGTGCCCCCGCTGCGGGAGCGCAAGGCGGACATCCACCCAGCCGCGGAGCATTTCTTGCGCAAGCATCGTAGTGGCGGGCCCTCCGACTCGCTGCTCACACCCGCGCTGCGGCACGCCCTGCTCGAGCACGAATGGCCGGGCAACTTGCGGGAGCTGGAAAACACGATGCGCCGGCTGCTGGTGATGCAGGACCCCGACGAGCTCGCGCGCCAGTTGCTCGCCGCGAACATTCGTCGTGCGCCCATCGCAGTCGGTGGTGCGATCCGATTCCAGCCGGCCGGCGCCACATCGAGCGTTGTCTCAAGCGTGGGCTTCCCGAGCCTGGAGAAGGTCAACGAGGCCAAACGAAGGGCGGAAACGGAAGCTATCCTGCGGGCGCTGGACGCCTCCCGCTGGAACCGCAAGCGGGCGGCCCAGATCCTCCGGATCGACTACAAAGCGCTGCTGTACAAGATGCACAAGCTGGAGATCGACCAGCCGGCGGACGATCCGCTCACTGCCGCGGGCTGAAAACGCGGCCAGCCGCCCTGCTATTACAATGGACCGGAGGATTCCGGAATGCCCACAGCTTTTCGTTCGTTTGCCACCTTCGTTTCATGCACGCTCCTGCTCGCACCGTTCGCGCAGGCGCAGCCGGCGCAGAAGACGTCCACAATCGAGGAGCGGACCGCCGGCATGCGCAAGCTGGACGGCTATTTCCCGGTGTATTGGGACGAGCGCACCGGCAGCCTGTGGCTGGAGATTCCGCGCCTCGACAGCGATTTCCTGCTGGCGACCGGCATCGGAGCCGGACTGGGCTCGAACGACATCGGGCTCGACCGGGGAACCGAGGATGGCGGCAAGGTGGTCTCGTTTCAGCGCATCGGCCCCAAGGTGCTGCTGGTGCAGGGAAACGAATCGTTTCGCTCATCCAGCGCCAATGCCGCCGAGCGGCGCTCGGTGGAGGATTCATTTGCCAAGTCCATCCTGTGGGGTTTCACCGTGGGGGCAGAGACCGGCGGCAGAGTGCTGGTGGACGCCACCGATTTCTTCGTCCGGGACGGATCGGGCGCGGCGGCCACGCTCTCCGGCGCGGCGGCATACAAGGTCGATCGCACGCGCAGCGCCGTCTACCTGCCGCGGACCAAATCCTTCCCCAAGAACACCGAAATCGAAGTGACGCTGACCTTCACGAACGAGCCATCGGGCCGCGGCGGAGGTTTCACACCCACGCAGGGACCGCCTCCGATCCAGGTTCCCGCGCCGGGCGCGGCGGCGGCTCGCGGCGGGCGCGGATTCGGTGGCGGATTGTTCTCCGGAACCGTGGGCAGCGTTACGCCCACCGCCGAAGCTGTGACACTTCGCGAACACTATTCGCTGGTGGAATTGCCAGACAACAACTACCGGCCGCGCCTGGACGATCCGCGCGCGGGCTACGGCGGTCCCAACTTTGTGGACTACAGCACGCCGATCGGCGAACCCATGGTGCGGCGGTACATTCAACGGCATCGCCTGGAGAAGAAGGATCCCAGCGCGGCCATGAGCGACCCGGTGAAGCCCATCGAGTATTGGGTGGACCCAGGCGCGCCGGAGGATGTGCGCAATGCCCTGATCGAGGGCGCGAGCTGGTGGAACCAGGCGTTTGAAGCCGCCGGTTTTCGGAATGCCTTTAAGGTAGCCGTGCTGCCCGACGGCGCGGACCCGATGGACATCCGCTACAACATGATCAACTGGGTGCATCGCTCCACGCGCGGCTGGAGCTTTGGCGGCACGGTCAGCGATCCGCGCACCGGCGAGATCATCAAGGGCACCGTCACGCTCGGCTCGCTGCGCGACCGTCAGGATTACCTCATCTTCGAAGGCCTGCTTTCGCCGTACACGACTGGCGGCGAAAAGCCCGATATTCTTTATCGCACGGCCCTGGCCCGCATACGGCAACTCGCCGCGCATGAAGTCGGCCACACGTTGGGCCTCGGTCACAATTACTACGACAGCACGCAGGGATGGATCTCCGTGATGGATTACCCACATCCGCAGGAGAAGCTGCTGCCCGATGGCAGGATCGATCTCTCGCAGGCCTATCCGGCGCACATCGGCGAATGGGACAAGGTAGCGATCCAATACGGCTATAGCCAGCTTCCGCCAGGGGACGAGGCCGCGTCGCTTGCCCGCATCCTCAACGATGCCTGGGCCAAGGATTTGATCTACCTGACGAATCAGGACCTGGGCATCCGCCCGCGCGTGGACCAGTGGTCAAATGGGGTGGACCAGGCCGACGAGCTGAATCGCATCATGAAGATTCGCCGCGCCGCGTTGAACCGCCTGGGCGAGCACACCATTCGCACCGGCGCGCCCATGGCGACGATCGAAGAGCCGCTGGTGCCCATCTTCATGTATCATCGCTATTCGGTGGAATCTACGGCATCCAGCATCGGCGGCCAGGAGTACATCTATGGCATGCGCGGCGATGGCCGAACGCCGGTGAAGTGGGAATCGGCCGCCAATCAGCGCAAGGCGCTAGAGGCGTTGGCCGGAACACTGAAGCCCGCCGAGCTGACCGTGCCGAAGCACGTGTTGGATGCGATTCCGCCGCGGCCGCCGGGATTTGGACGCCACCGGGAGCTGTTTCCACGTACTACGGGCGACGGCTTCGATCCGCTCAGCCCCGCCACAGTGGCCGCGGATGTCACGATCGGTTTTGTGCTGCAACTGGACCGCGCGGCGCGCATGGTGGCGCAGCACGCCGTCGATCCGGCTCTGCCCGGCCTGGAAGAAATTATCGATCGCCTGACGAAAGCCACCTTCGAAGCTCCCGCCGCTTCGCCTTACGAAGCCGAGATTCGCCGCGCCGAGGAGCGCGTGCTGGTGGATCGCGTGATGTGGCTGGCCACCGGCGCGTCCAACAGCCAGGTGCGGGCGATCGCGGCGTGGAAGCTGGCGAAGTTGGCCGCGCGCATGAAGGGCGAAATCGTCGCCAGCGAGGCCGAGCAGGCGCAGCGCGCGCTGCTGGCCGCCGATATCAAACGGTTCCTGGATCGCCCGGCCGATCCGGCGCGGCCCATGCCCGCTCCGGGCGCGCCTCCCGGCGCTCCCATCGGCGGCGACTCGGGGATGGATTGGCTGGCGCCGGCGCCCCTGTGCAACTGGAGCGCGGATCATCCTGGCTGGTGGTATACGGCGGAAGGTCCGCTGTAGGCGGACAGTAGGGGAACCGCTACTTGCCATCGAACGTCGCCATCCAGATATCAGCCTCCGTTGTCGCCACGCTGAAGTAAATCGTGCGGTCGTCGCGGCTGACGGAAAACCCGCGCGGCGAGATATCGTACGGCGACAGCGACAGGATCTCCCGTGGAGCTTTCCCTGGGCCCTCTAGCAGATAGAGCCGCCCTCGATGATTCATCAGGAGCCGCTGGCTGTCGCTCAGCCACACCGGGTCGGCGCCGAAATCGCTCACCTTCGTGAACGTGCGCGACCCCAGATCGAATTCCACGACGCCCGCCGAACTGCCGTCTTCCCGCTGCTCGAAACCGGCCAGCTTGCGGCCATCGGGCGACCATGACCATGCGTAGAACTGCCCCGCTCCAGTCACTTGCGGCAACGCTTCGGGCTGCTGCCGGGTCCACGGCTTCGTCATATCCAGCAGGAACGAGTTCACGCCGAAAATGGTGTAGATCAGTCGCTTTCCATCGGGCGACCAGATGGGCCAGGCCACGTTCGGCCCCGCCAGAAAAGTCACCTGCCGTGCGCCACTTCCATCCGTGCCGACGGTCCATATCTCGGGAGTCCCGGTGCGCTTGCTGAAGAACGCGATCGATTTTCCGTCCGGCGAAAATTGCGGACCGCGGTTCTTCAAGCCGTCATCCGTAAGCTGCCGCATGGTGCTGCCATCCGCGCGCACGATAAAGATGTCCTCCCGCGGCCCCGACGATCCGAATGCCACCCACTGCCCGTCCGGCGAGAGGCTCGGGCGCGTCGCCTGCTTGCCGTCCGGGGTAACGTCCGCTGGCTCGGACAAGACCGACTGCGTAAAGGGATCGAAACGGACTTTCTTCACCGAAGCGCGCACCGAGTACTGCACATACGCGAGCCGCCGGCCGTCTCGCGAGAAATCCAGATGTCCGGAATAAGGCGAGGGCGTCGTCACCGGTTCGGGTGCGCCGAGCACCCGCCCGGACTTCTCATGAATCGGTACGCGCCACAAATTCATTCCGCGCCCGCGATCGCTAGCGAAATACAGATACCTCCCGTCGGGCGACCAGACGGGGTTCCAATCCACGTAGGTATCCTTGGTGACCGCGACCGGGTCGCCGCCGTTGGCCGTCATGGTCCAGATGTCCCGATGACCGCTGCGGTCGATCGCCCAATACGCGATGCGGTCCCCGTGCGGCGACCAGCGCGGCTGCACGGCGTCGGTCTGGCGTAGCAGCTTCTTCTTTCCGGAGGCGACATCCACTACCCAAAGGCGGCTGAGCGCCAATTGGCGATCCTCGGGGCGCGTGATGCTCTCCTCCGAGTACACGATCGACTTCCCATCGGGCGACCAACTCGGGTTGTATCCGCTATCGACAAGGCGATGGATGCCGCTGCCGTCGTGATTCATCACAAAGATGCCGCCGCCTTCGCGGTCGGACCGGAACGCAATCGACCGCCCATCCGGGGAAAAGGCTGGCTGCGTGTCGTCGTAGGGAACTTTGTGGGACCTGTCGCTCAGGTCCACGGCATCTCGCTCGCCGATGCTCCTCCCGAAGATGTTCCAATGGCCGTCGGATTTGGACGAGTACGCCAGGGTCTTGCCGTCCGGTGAAAGGCTAGGGAAGACTTCCTCACCCGAGTCGTCGGTGAGTTGCGCGAAACTAATACCAGTCACGCCGACGCGTGGATGGCGCGATGGAGCCAGTTGGAACAGGAGCGCCGCGCCGAGCAACCCGGCGGCAAACCCGGCAGCGATTGGCAGCCAAATCGACCTGCGCCACCGCGAAGGCGGAGCCGCGGCATGGGGGACCGGTCCGGATGCAACGGATGTCGCGCCGATTGCCTCCAACGCGAACGTCAGGTCGAGCATCGTCTGGAAGCGGCGATCGGGATCCTTGTCGAGGCAGCGGCGCACGATCAGGTGTACACCCAGACCCACCGACTCCGGAAGATCGGGCGGATCCTGGTGGAGAATCGCCGACATCGCGTCGGCCGCCGAATCGCCGGTGAAAGCCCGTCCACTCGCGAGAGTTTCGTATAAGACGATGCCGAAGCTGAAGATGTCGGAGCGCTGGTCGAGTTCATGCCCGCGCACCTGTTCCGGGCTCATGTATCCCACGGTCCCGAGCACCAGCCCGGGATTGGTATCGAAAGCCTGGGTAGGGACGCTGCTGACATTTCCCGCCGAAGCCGCGGGGCGAATCAGTTTCGCCAGGCCGAAGTCCAGGATCTTCACGCCGCCGTCGCGGGTCAGGAAGATGTTCTCCGGTTTCAGGTCGCGATGGATAATGCCTTTGGCGTGGGCGGCGCTCAGGCCGCGGGAAACACTGACCGCGTAGTCGATCGATGCGCGCTGCCGCAGCGGTCCCTGCTTAAGGCGGTCGCGGAGCGTCTGTCCTTCCAGCAGTTCGGACACCACGTAGAGCCGTTCTTCGAACAGCCCTACGTCATACACCGCGACAATGTTGGGATGATTGAGCGCGCTGGTGGCGCGGGCTTCCTGCTCGAATCGCGCGCGATGCGCAGGATCGACGGCCAGGGCTCGCGACAATAGCTTGATGGCAACCTCGCGGCCCAGGCGCGTATCGCGCGCGCGATAGACTTCGCCCATGCCGCCGGCGCCGATGGGGGCCACAATCGAATAGGGGCCCAGCCGGGTTCCAGCGGGAAGGGACATAGTGTCGAAGGCCGATTGTATCCCATCGCGGTTTGCGTGAGCTAGACTGAACGCATGCGCCTCTTGCTCGTTCTTTTGATCCAGATACCGCTAGCCGCCGAGAATTGGCCGAGCTTTCGCGGGCCTGGCGCGGATGGCGTCGCGGAGAGCGCCAATCTGCCCGTTTCATGGAATGTCGAGACTGGCGCCAATGTCGCCTGGAAGACAGCCATCCCCGGGCTCGGCCTTTCAAGCCCGGTGATCTGGGATGACCTGGTGTTTCTTACCACCGCCATCAGCTCCAATCCGCAGATGGTGTTCGAGGCGAAGCTGAAGGGCGAACGCGACGATCGGCAGGATACGGCAGAGCAAGAGTTCCGGGTTCTGGCGATCGACAAGCGCAGCGGGCGCATCGTCTGGAGCGAAGTGGCGACCAAGTCGAAGCCGCGGGTTCTGCGCCACCCTCACAATTCCTACGCCTCGCCGACGCCCGCGGTGGATGGGAAGCACGTAGTTGCCTTCTTCGGCTCGGAGGGCCTGTTTTGCTACGACCTGAGGGGTCATTTGCAATGGAAGAAGGACCTGGGCGTGATTGACCAGGGCGCATTCGATGTCCCCGACTACCAATGGGGCAGCGCGGCATCACCCATTCTCTGGAGCGGGAAGGTCTACTTGCAGGTGGATATGCAGCGGGGCAGCTTTCTCGCCGCTTTCGACGCGGGGTCGGGGAAAGAACTGTGGCGCACACCTCGCGAATCGAAGCCCAGTTGGTCGACGCCGACCATCGTGCAGGGGCCGAAGCGCACGGAAGTGGTCACTAACGGCGTCGAACACATCGTGGGCTACGACGCCGAAACGGGCAAGGAATTATGGCGCCTCAAGGGTACGTCCATGATTTCGGTTCCTACTCCGTTCACGGCGCACGGGTTGGTTTATGTGTTCAGCGGATATTATCGCTACCAACGGCGGGCGTATGCGATCCGGCTGGGGGCCCATGGGGACATCACGGACTCGAAGGACGCCATCGCATGGATGAGAGAGGAGTCGCCATACCTGTCCACGCCGGTCGTCAGCGGCGATTACGTCTTCGCTTTTGGCAATCGCGGGTCGGGTATTTTGAACGTTTACAATGCACTCACCGGAGCCACCGTGTACCAGCAGCGCATCGGACAAGGAACGGGGGCGAGCGCATCGATGATTGCTTCAGGCGACCACGTGTATGCCATCAATGAAGACGGCGAGGTGTATGTGATTCAAGTAGGGCCCAAGTATAAGGAGCTGTCTATGAACCAAATGAACGAGCCGGTGATGGCGACTCCCGGCGCTTCCGGCGACACGCTGTTTATTCGGGGAACGAGCCATCTTTTCGCGATACGAAACAGATAGCGGCGAGCCCGTGGTGGCCTTGGCCACAATATCCGCGATCGCAGCATGCGCTTTGACGGCAGGATCATCACCCCGCCGCGGCCCCGAAGGCAGACAAGGAGGAAAAATCGGAGGGGAAGACCGCTGAGGTGGTCCACCCCGATACAACCACCGGCAGCGGAAACGCGAACTACATCGCCAAATGGACATCGACCACAGCACTCGGCGATTCCGGGATATCCCAGACTGCCGGCAAAGTGGGCATCGGGACGACGGCTCCGGCCGCGACGCTGGGGGTGGTGACCAGGGCAACACCCTGGGCAATACCCAGGGCGTGCTGGGCACCGACCACAATCCGTCGGGCGTTGGGGTGTTCGGCCAAGCCGTAGCTACCACCAGCAGCGGCCAGCGCCGAGTACAGGGTATCGCGTACGGTCCAGGCGGTGTGGGGGTGCGCGGAGATGCCACCGGCAACGCCACCAATCTCAGCTACGGCCCCGGAGGGAGTTGGCAACGGCCCCATCGATATTGGAGTCGCTGCCTTTGCGACTTCTACGACGGGCCAGACGGCCGGCATGGCGGCTTATGACACCAGTACCAGCGGCGCCGGTGGAGTTTTTGAGGCGACTGCCACCACCGGCTCGACAATCGGCCTGGCGGTCTATGACTCGAGTTCGAGCGGTACCGCCGGGGCATTTTGAGGCCACTGCCACCACCGGCAATACGATCGGCATCGTCGTTTACAATGCCAGCGCGACGGGCACGGCCGGAATCTCCAACAACGCTGCGGGCGGCAACGTGTTAGTGGGGCAGAATGACGGCGCCAATGTATTCCGCGTTGGACGGCACACGCAAGGGCCACTTCGATTGCGGCACGCAAACCGCCATGAAGGGCAAGGATAGCGGGCGTATGCTGGGCGCGGTGGTGGCAAGACCCTCGAACCGCTCGCGGAGGGGAGCGGCTTCATTCAAGTGCTGGTGACGTTAGAGTAAGACGCGTGCCGGCCACTCTAAGCGGCCTGGCATGTTGCGAGTGCGAGCTATCGCGGCGGGGCCGGGGCCAGGGCAGGCTCGGGCGTGTGCCGCTGCGGCGTAAAGCTCGGAAACCGCTGGTGGTGTGACACCATCATCGAACCGGTATCGCATCGGCTTCCACGGCTTCGGCCGGTGCGAGTTCCGCAACTTCCGGAAAATGCTTCTCCACGGGGGCCGGACGGCCAAGCAGAAAGCCCTGCACGTCGTCGGCCTGGGATTCGAACAAAGCCTCAAGCTGTTCCGCGGTTTCGACGCCTTCCACCACGACATTGAGCCCTATGCTGTGGGCCAGCGCCACCATCCCTTTTAAAACCGATCGGGCTTTGGGAGCGGATTCCAAGCAGTGCACAAAGGAGCGATCGATCTTGACGGAGGAAACCGGGAGTTTCTCAAGATAACTGAACGACGAATATCCGCTGCCGAAGTCGTCGATCGACACGGGAATTCCCAGCTCGCGTAACCTTCCGATTTTCGGCGCTATGTCTTCGAGATCGCGCACGATGGCAGTCTCGGTAAGCTCGAGTTCCAGCAATCCGGGGGCGAGACCCGTCCGATGCAGGATGCCGGCCACCGTGTCGATGAAATCCGGCAGGCAGAACTGCTGGGCTGAGACGTTTACGGCCACGGGGACGCCGAGGCAGCCGGCCTCATACCACTTCTTCGCGGTGCGGCAGGCCTCCGCAATGACCCAGTTGCCGATGGGCAAGATCAGGCCGGACTCCTCCGCGATGGGAATGAAGGTGCTCGGTGGTACCAGGCCACGGGTGGGGTGGGACCATCGAAGCAGCGCCTCGAAGCGCACCAGCCGGCGGGTAGCGAGCTCGAACTCAGGCTGGTAGTGCAGGATGAGCTCATCATTCTCCAGCGCATTGCGCAGGTGCGTTTCCAACTCCAGGCGATCGTTTGCTGCCTGGCCGATCTCGGGAGTGAAGAAGAGGGCGCGGTTTTTTCCCTTCCGCTTGGCCTCGTACATGGCCGCATCGGCGTTCCGCAACAAATCCGTTGGGTCCCGCCCGTCCATTGGGTAGATGGCGCCCCCCACGCTGGCGGTGATGAACAGTTGATTGCCGTCGATCCGGAACGGCGCCAGGAGCGCATCCCGGAGGCGCGTTGCCAAGGCCTGCGCGGCATCCGGTTCCGTCAAATCCGTCGCGATCAGGGTGAACTCATCGCCACCCATGCGTGCCAGTGTGTCGCACTGGCGCAAGCGGTCCTTGATGCGCTTGACCGCCTCGCAAAGAAGAAGGTCGCCGAGGGCGTGGCCCAAGCTGTCGTTGATGAGCTTAAACCCGTCTAGATCGATGTACAGCAGGGCGAGTTTCTCCCCGCGGCGCCGGGCTAATGCGATGGCCTGTGCCAACCGGTCGGCGAACAGCCTGCGATTGGGAAGACCGGTGAGCGCGTCGTGGTTTGCGTGATGGGTCAACTCGACGGTGGCCTCCTGCACCATGCGCTCCAAATCCTGCCGCCGGATCCGGGCTTCGCGGCTCACCGTCCATTTCCTGGTCAGCGCGTGCGCTAGCTGTATGACTTCGATGTTGTCGAACGGCTTCTTGAGAATGAGGAGGTTATCTGATTGGCCGAGCTTGCCGATAATATCGTTCCAGGAATAGTCCGAGTATGCGGTGCAAATGACCACCTGCAAGTCCGAGTAGGCTTTCCAGAGTTGCACAATAGTCTCGACGCCGTCCCAGCCCGGCGGCATCCGGACGTCCACGAAAGCCAGCGCATAGGGACGGCCCTCGGCCACTGCCCGGTCCACCATTGCCAGGCCATCCCGCCCCTGATACGCAGAATCGACCTCGAAGCGTCCGCCACGGACCTCCACCTTCCGGAACAGCAGTTCTTCGTCTCCCATCAATTCGGCGCTTCCGGCGCCTTCACCGGTTAGGATCTTGCGCAGGTCCTCGTGGATGGCCTGATTGTCGTCTACGATCAGTACCCGGTAGGCTGGATCATCGATTTCTAGTGAACTCATACGGGTTGTGTTTCCTTTGCGGTTCTGGCGTTCAACGGCAGTTCGAGGGTGAAGGTGGCTCCCCGACCGGGCCCGTCACTCTCGGCCCAGAGCGCGCCCCCCATTTGGCGCGCGGCGTTAGCTCCGGAATGGAGGCCAAAGCCATGGCCGTCGCGGCGGGTGGTGAATCCATGGGAGAAGACCTGTGTGAGGTTTTCCTGCGGCAGTCCCATTCCGGTGTCCTGGACCGAGATGCGCATGCGGTCTTCACCCCAGCTGTGGATCCGGACCAGAATGCTATTCTCCTGGTGGTCTGAATCCTTGATGGCCTCCTTCGCGTTGCGCAGGAGGTTTAACAGGATCTGGAGGACGCTGTGCTTATCGACGGCGACAAGCGGCAGCGTTTCGTCCCGCTCCATACGAATGCCGTGCCGGCCCAGTCCGGGCTCGACAATACCAATAGCATCCTCCACCAGTTCCGGAAGAGAGACGCGTTCGATCAAGCCGGAAACCTTGGCGTAACTCTGCTGTGTCGCCACGATCTGCTTGATGTGCCCAATGTGTCCCGTCAGCAATTCCAGCTCTTGCAGCATCACCTGACGTTCTTGTTCGAGGTGGCTGCCCAGTTTCGACAGGTAGGGCACGACACGCTGCCCTTTCGGGTCGCGGCTGAGGAAATCGGACAACTCGCCGGAATGCTCTTCCAGCATGCCCGATAGTGCCGCCACGTTGGCAATGCGAGAGTCCCGGATCTTGTTGGCGACGATGGTGGCGGAGACATTGACGCTGTTCAACACATTGCCCACATTATGCAGGACGCCAGTGGCTACTTCAGCCATTCCTGCCTGGCGAGACAACGCCATGAAGCGCTGTTGCGCCTCGGCCAATTGAACATAGGCCTCTTCCTTGGCCCCGACCTGCTGTTGCAGTTCGCGGGTGCGTTCGAGGACCCGGCGCTCCAAGCTCTCGTTGACCTCCTGCAGGGCCTGTTTGGCACGCTGACGGGCGATGGCGGCGCCCAACATATCGGCGACGGCCTGGAAGCTGTCTTTTTCGGCGTCGCCCCACTCGCGGTCGCGGACACATTCGTCGAAGCCCAGCAGGCCCCACCAGGCGCCCCCTACCCGAATAGGCGTCGAAATAACCGATCGAAGCGACTGATCGATTTTTCCGCGGTACTGTCCGCCAGACTGTGGGAAACTGGCCGACACTACCTGCCCGGAGCCAAGCCTACGGGCCCACTCTTCGAGCAAGCTTCCGGTCCACGCAAAGCTCTGCCAGTTTGCGATGGTGGAGTGAATTCCGGGCGCCAGCCATTCGTAGCGCTCTGTACTCAGAAGGGCGTCATCGGGGGCGAGGCCATTTTCGAAGATGTACGCCCGGCTCACTCCCGCCGCCTGCCCTATCTTGGCCAGAACTTCGTCCACAATGCCGGTCCAGTCGTCCGCGCTGAGCAGTTGCTGGCCGGCGAAGCGGACGCTCTCCAGGATGCGGTTGCGATCCAGGATGGTGTCGGCCATGCTATTGAAGCAACGGGCCAGGTCCTCCACTTCATCCCCGCTACCCAATTCCGCCCGAGCCGAGAGATCACCGCCCGCAACCTGCCCGACAACGCCCTGCAGAGTAATAATCGGCCTGACCAATCTGCGGGCCTGGCCGAACGAAAACATTAAGCTGAGGCCGGCGCCCAGAACGGCCAGCAATGCGGAACGCTGGTACACCCTGGCAACGCTGCGGTCGTAAGCGGCCGTGGAGAGCCCGACATTCACCCAGCCCCATTGGATCGCCGAATAGTCGAGAGGCCTGGCATAGCGGAAGACACTTTTGCCGATAAGCGGGACATACGCGATCTCGCCGATTACTTCACGCGACACCGGGCGCCAGAACCGGCCCAAGGTCTCGGTTCGCCAGCCGATTCGGTCGACCACGACCGAGAACCCGTCCGCTTTGGTAATGACCAGATACTCGATGGCTTCATCGCCTTTCAGTACCTGGACGCAGTGGTCCACGACGGTGCTGTAATCCTCCGACATCGCCGCGCCCGCCGTGACGTCCTGCAAGGAGGAAGAGACGCCTTGCGCCTTGGACTTCAAGGCATCGCGCAGGTCCTTCTTCTGCTGCGGCAGATTCACGGTGACGTAAAGGGCCAGTGCCAATAGCGTCACTAGCCAGCATGTGGTGGAGATGCGGAAGCTGATGCTCCTTAGAATTCGGGATGGCGTGAGGCCCGGTTTCGGGGCATTCCTTTGCTGCGACGCAGGTGCGTGGCCCAAGGCCAAAGAGGTACCCGCGTGATGCGTCATGGCCTTGCCCCAAGGTGCAAACCGCCAGGCACTCCCGGCTTGGGATCAGCCGTTTTTCCGGAGATTAGCCGGTACTTCGCGTAGAGGGATCTCGCTTGCTCCAGGTCCTCGGTGGACACCGGCTTCAGCCGGCTCGACTTGAAAACCAGAAGAATCTGTTTGCCCTCCACTGTCCGATGGAGTTCCCGCAACCCTTTCAGCAAATCCTCGCGATTATCTTTGGTCCGCTTGTCCACGCATAGAATCCCAGACAGCAGAGGGGGACTTGCGGCGAGAACCAGCAGCTTCGATCCGAGTTGTGGGTTCATCTCCTCCATGACCTCGAAACTGGCGCGATCGACTACGCCCGCCCCCAGTTTTCCGAAGAAGATGGGTAGCGCCGCCGCCGAAGAGGTGGGCACCGAACTCAGCGAACCGAAGAAACGATCCGCGGGTCCCAGACCGCCGTCGCGAAGCAGGATCTCGATCCACATGCGGCCCAGGTCCGCCCGAGAGTTGGCCTGGATTGCGAGGGTTTTGCCGCGAAGACCGGAAATCGCCGTCGCGCCCGATTCCTGGTTGGCCACCAACAGGAACTGCGGAGTTCCGTCGGACTTGTCCGTGGTGCCCGTGAAGGCGGGTTCCAACACCCCCAAATCAGCCAGTTCGAGATACTCCACGGGATCCAACGCCACAAGAGTCACTGGACCTTCCTGCACGCGCTTTTTCAGTTCGGGCAGGTTCTCGGCTATCGAAATACTGGAATCCATCAACCAACCCCGCTGGCGGGCGATGGTCTCGACCCACAGCCGTATGGCTGCAACGGCATCGTTCTTGCTGACGGCATGAAGCAGGCTGGCGCTGTAAAGCACGTCCATGTGCACGCGGCGCGACGCTCGAGGCGCAACCGGACCCGCGACCGCCGCCGGCACTACCCACATTGAAAGTGCCGCCAGGAGTAAGAACACGAGTAGTAACAGCCGCCGCTTAGCGACCGGCCGTGGTCGAGCGCGCCGGGACGAAATGAAGCGATTGACCGCTGGCCGCATTGTCTTTACTTCCTGCCTGGCTGAGTCTCCCGGCGCCGCTCGTAGGCTTCCAGCAGGGAGTTGGCCGGGCGCAAGCAGTCGGCATCCCGGGCAGTGAAGCCCGAAGACTGAAATAACGTCAGGATCTGCCGGGTCGCGGGGCTCGACTTCAACTCGACCAGCCGGTCGAAGAGTGGCTTCTTGAGAGAGGTAGGATAATCTTTGCGCCACGCAAAGAAGGCGCTGACCATCCTGGGCGATGCCAGCAGGACCTTCAGTTTCCGAGAGAGTTGCGGGTTGAGTTCAAACATGGTGTTCAGGCCCCGGCGAGTCACCACACAGGCGTCGGCCTGCCCGAAGAACACAGGCAGAACAACTTGAGAAAGTTTCGTGTTTCTGGTCATGCGGCTGAGCGACTGGGCGGGGGACTCGAGACCCTCGCGCCATAGAGACACTGTCAGCCACGGTTCGGCCAAGCCGGTACTCGGGCTTTCCTGCAGAATGACGGACCGGCCGCGCAAACCGGCCAGATTCACGATGCCGCTGCCCTCGCGCACCACGAGCAGCAACTCGTCTCCGCCAAAATCGTCCGCGATGATGCGGCTGGTATCCACGTACGCGGCGACCTGCCGGTATTCCTGGGCGGTGAGACAGAATAGGTCCACCGTCCCGCCGCGGATGGCCGCCAAAAGCTGGTCGCTCGGTTTTACGACTTCTTGAGCGACAACGACGTTCATGTCGATGGTCTTCATGATTTCCCTGGTCCAGACCAGCATGGCCGCTCTGGCATCGCTGAGGTTGACCCCGTACACCACCTTTTCGGAGATGCCCAGGCGCGGTGGCGGAGCGCCGATCCGGGTGATTGCATCCGAACCGGCCCCCATTTGAGCGGCGCCAGCGGCCCAAAAGCACAGTCCGCTTACCAAGCATGAAAACCCAGTTGGCACCCCGGTTTTGCGTAATCCGGAAAACATGGCATCGTCTCCTCTTTCGTCAGCGCACCGCGTTGAGCTCTTGCTGCACCTCGGTACCCACGACCAGGCCGAGTTGGGACAACAAATCGGCGTACTGGTAGCGGGCTACGTAATGCTGGGCCGTCATGAGCGCCTCGACGAGCTGTGCACGGATGACTTTCTCGGTTTCGACGAGCCCGTTCTCGTAGGCGCGGGTGTTCAGGTCTCGATTGTCCTGGGCCGCTTTCATGGCGCTAGCGGTGGCTCGGTCCGCCTTCAGGGCCGCGTCCAGCCCCAGAACCAGGTTCTTGACTTGCAGGCCGAGCCCTTCCCGGAGCTGGAATTGAGTTTCTTTGAGCCGCTTCACTTGCGCCTGGGCTTCGCTTATTTTGTTGTGCGTGAGAAAGCCGTTAAAGATGGGGACCTCGATTCCCACACCGGCCACCCACCCGGCCCGATTCTGGGCGGTCGCCATGCCCGCGTTGTACCCGTCGTTCCACCAGCGATGCAATTCCCCCGTCAGGGCGAGCTTGGGATAGTAATCGCTCTTTGCTGTTGTGACGGCCCCTTCTGCCGCCCGCAGCCCGGCTTCCAGCTTTCCCCAATCCGGACTGAACCGGTAGGACATGCCGGCCAGCTCTTCAAGGTTCCCGGTGTACGGGGCGAACGGAATCTCGGCGGCGGATGGCTCGACACTGGCCGTCCACGGCATTCCCATGGTATTGGCCAGCGCCGCTTGAGACATTTTCTCGTTCTTCTCCAAGCCAGCCACCATCGCGCGGACCGACTCCACCATCACCTGGTTGTCCAGGTAATCGGTCTTGTTGACTTTCTCGGAGCCCGCCTTGTACATCGTCTCGGTTAGTTCCAAGGTGGCCTCCATGCGCGCCAGGGTGTCCTCGCCGAGTTGATGAAGCTGACGCGCTAGCACAGCGCCCCAGTAAAACCTCTTTACGCTGTCGGCGATCTCGAGATCGGTACGGCGAACTTCCTGGCGCATCATATCCAGAAAGGCACCGGATTGCTCCCGCCAGCCCTTCCGCATCCCGCCGTCGAATAAAAGCCACTTAAGATCCAGCGAGCTAGTCACCAGGTCTTTGTCGAGCACCTTGATGTTCTGTTCGGGAATCGCCAGGTTCTCAGCCGGTGTTTTCACGGTCTGGGCAGGAAAATTGACCGGCATCTGTATAGGGCTGGGTGGAAAACCGGGGGCCAAGGCGCCCGCGGGAATGCTGACCACCATCGTCCCGGTAGGGATGGTCAGGGTTTGAGCGGGAATTGGCATCGAACTCGCCGGAAACAGGAAGTTCAACGGCTGATCCATTCGCTCGTAGCCGCCCTTAAAGTTCACCTGGGGCCAGTATCCGGCCAAGGCCTGGCGGTGTTGCGCCTCAGCCGTGGCCACGGCGAACTGGGACAGCGGGCGCCGATGGTTATTCTTGAAGGCGGTATCCAGACACTCGGCGAGGCTCAGCGCCTTGCCCCCATTTGCCGCGGCGGGCGAATCAGGCTCCCGCGGATAGGCGCCTTGCGGCTGCGCCGGCAATAGGGCGGGAGAACCCGCCAGAATCGCGAGCAGGAAGACAAGTTGTGCGGGGCGAGGGGCCCCAGACTTAGAAACCCTCATCATAGGTGACCATCGGCAACCGGAGCTCCTTTCTTTAGTTAGCCCGGGTTTGGCATTCAACAAGTCGAGAGGGAGATGGGCCGAACACAAACAAGCGAGTCGAGACGCACTTCTCCACTCGCAGTCGAATTGCCGAACGTGTGGCTGCCCGCCTAAGGGTCTACAAAATACCAGGCGCCGCGAACGGATGTCTCGTCAGTGGCCCCCCGTGGGGGAGGGTGCCTCCGAATGCCAGCCGGTCTTCTCCAAAACTTCCTTAGCCACGTGCGCGGTGTTGGCGTGAATGGTCACCGTATCCTGTACATTCATGGCATAGCCGCCGGCCAGCACGATCGCCACCGGGACGTGGCTGTGGAGCGCGGTCCAGATGACCAGCCGGTCGCGCTCGCGCAGCCCTTCCAGGCTCAGCGAAAGCCCGCCGAGTTGATCCTCGCAGTAAGGGTCCGCTCCCGCGACATAGATGAGCAGTTCCGGATGAAACATGTTTATCGCGGTGCGATATCCATCGCCCAGCCGGTGCAGGTACTCCTCGTCGCCCACGCCATCTGCCAAATGAATGTCCAGGCTGGAAGGCGGCTTTTCCGAGGGGTAGTTATTGAACTGGTGAATGGACAGCGTGAACACTGAGGCGTCGCCCGCGAAAATGCCTGCGGTTCCGTTTCCGTGGTGCACATCGCAATCCACCACCATGGCGCGCTGGATGGCTGCATCGCCGCTACTGCCGCGCTGCAGGTTCCGGATAGCCACGGCGATGTCATTAATCGCGCAGAAACCTTCGCCGTGTCCGCGAAAGGCGTGATGGAATCCGCCGCCCACGTTGAACCCGATCCCCTGCTTCAGGGCCAGGCGGGCAGCCAGCGTCGTGCCTCCCGCCGCGAGCCAGAACGCCTTCACCAACTCGGGGCTGTACGGTACCTCCAGTTGCATCAGTTCGTGGTAGCTAAGCGTTCCGGTCTGCAGCCGGCGCACCCAACCCGGTTCGTGAACGGCCAGAATGTCTGCATCGCTGGCGGGTTCCGGTTGAACGAAGTCCTCCGGAGTGGCGAATCTGTCGCGCAACAGCCGCTCGCGGATATAGCGAAACTTCTGAGATGGGAACACATGGTCTCCCAGCTTCAGGTCGTAGCCGTCGTGGTAGACAAGCCGATATGGCAGCATGGGGGTTCCAGCGCGGCTTCTCAGATATAGGCGATCACATCGATCTCGACCAGCGAGTCGCCCGGAATTCCGCCCGCCGCGGCGATGGTGGTGCGGACTGGCGGGTTCTTGCCGAAGCGGCCCTGGAAGACCTCATTCATTCCCTTGTAGTCCTTCAGGTCGTTCAAGAAGACGCTGCACTTCAGCACTTTGTCCATGGACGATCCGGCATTCTCCAACTCCGTCTGAATCTCATTCAGGACGTGGTCGGTGTGGGCCTTGATGTCACCCGCGAAATGCGCGCCTTTTCCGCATATAAACAACAAATTGCCGTAGGAAACCGCGCAGTTGAACAGCGGTGTTTTTTCGGGCTTCTCGCCCTTGTGGTGGACCGTCTTCTGGGGTCCGGTTTGTGCCTTGGCGGCTCCTCCCGCGGCCGCCGCCAGGGCGCCTCCGCGGATGAATGCGCGCCGGTTTGAGTTGCTCATATTCCTCCAGTCACACGCCGAGAAATTGTCTCGCGATAATCGCAAGATCAGCGTTGAGTATAACTTAGCACGCAGGGTCGACGTTTGGCCGGGCTTCCGCGCGAGGAGTGGCAGTTAAACTGGAGGCGTTAGCATTGTTAGTTATCCTTTCCGGTGAATCCCCGGGCTCTTCATGGCCCGGGGATTTTTTTAGGACGGTAAATAAATGTCTGCCCGAAAACTTGTAATCGCCGCACTGGCCGCCTGGTTGGCAGTTCCCCTGCACTCCGGCCCGATCCTGACTACGATCCAGGATGTGATCTATAACGCCAACGGAACTCCTTACAACGGGTTTGCGGTTATTACGTGGACGCCCTTCGTAGCTGGGGACACGTCCCAGATAGCCACCCAGTCGGTCACGGTGATGATCACCAGCGGCAATCTGTTTGTGCAGCTTGTGCCCACGACCAACGCCACGCCCGCCGGATACTACACGGTCACCTTCACCAGCGCAGGCAACGACCAGTTCACCGAGACCTGGGCAGTTCCGCCGAGTATCACGGCGTTGCGCGTACAAGCCGTGCTCATGTCGCAAGCGACAGGGGGCACAGCGGCGCCGCCGCCCGGAGCGCTGACCAGCGGAAGCACTCCCATACCGGAGTCGGGTGTCATCGGGTTGCTGGCGGATCTCGCCGCACGCCCGCTGGAAGGATCGGCGTATACAATCAATAGCGTTGCCATGATCGATTCGACTGGCGCGCTGGAGGCCGTCACGGGCAACGTCTCCGACTGCGTCCACGTGGACGGCTCTTCCGGACCTTGCGGCACGGCCAGCGCCAGCGCGGTCGGGCCGAGTTTTACAGATGAGGAAGTGCCCGCCGGCCTGGTGAATGGCGTGAACACCGCCTTCACGCTAAGCGCGGTTCCCACGCCCACCTCCAGCCTGTCGCTTTACCGCAACGGCGTGCTGCAGAAGGCGGGCCTGGATTACACCCTCTCGGGCAACGCGATTCAGTTTTTGGCGGCTTCAGCTCCCCAGATTGGCGATACGTTGCTCGCGTCTTATCGCGTGACCCCCACAGGCACGGCGCAGGGTCCGCCCGCGCCTCAAATCCTGTGTGCCGGCATGGGCGCCGCCACCTCGTCGACCACCCTTTCCACTCTGGGCACTTGTACGATTCCGGCCGGCACCGTACAGGCGGGGGATCGGGTCAAGATCAGCTTCGACTATTCGCACGAAGGCTCGCTGACTGGTTTCACGTTCGCCGTCAAATGGGGGAATACGTTGCTGGTCCAGCGGAGCGGAAGCGTAAGCGAGACCTTCGTTTCGGGGTGGGCCCAAGCCGGAGCCAACACGTCCGCTTGCCAGATGTCGTTCCAGAGTTGGGGTACGCTGTTGGGCTTCGCCGCCGGCGTCGAGAATGCCTATGACTCCCTGTCCTTCAATATCGTGCTGGCCTTCCAGGGACAGATGGCCGCTACCACCAGCGATACCGTCACGCTGCGCAATTTTAGCGTGGTGCGATACCCTTCCACGCTGTAAGCTCTAGTCCCCATCCCCTAGCCCCGGCGGCAAAAGGCCATCAAGATGTACTATCATGCCTCTTTAACCCAAGAGCCATGAAACGCCTAACAACGATGCTGCTGGCCGCGGCATCTCTAATCTATGCCCAAGCGCAAGGCCCCATCGCGCTTCGCGGCGCCCGCGTCGTTACCGTCAGTGGTCCGGTGCTGGAAAAGGGCACTGTCCTGCTGCGCAATGGCCTCATCGAGGCCGTCGGCGAAAATGTAGATCTACCGAAAGACGCCTGGGTCGTGGATGCCCAGGGCGCTACCGTGTATCCGGGCCTGATCGATGCGCTCTCGACCGTCGGCCTGCCCGAGACTCCCGCTCAGCCCGCTGCGGCCCGCGCCGAGACGGCTGCCGCGCCGCGCGGTGGTCAAGACCTGCCGGTGCCACTGGAACAAGGTCCCCAGTTCCGCCCCTTCACCACCACCTGGGTACGCGCGGCCGATCTTCTGAATCCGGCCGACAGGCATATTGAAGAGACCCGCAGCGCGGGCTTCACTTCCGTGGTCACGTTTCCCTCCAGCGGCATCTTTGCAGGCGAAGGCGCGTTTCTCAACCTCTCCGGCGAGAAGCAGGGCCGCATGGTGGTGGCTTCGCCCACCGGACAGTACGTCACCCTGAGCGCGCACGGTTTCGGCACATACCCCGGCTCGCTGATGGGCGTGATCGCCTATATCCGTCAGGTGTCCTTCGACGCCGATCACTACAAGCTCGAGATGCAGTCCTACCAGGCCCACCCCGCCGGCCAAAAGCGCCCGAATTACGATCGCGCGGTGGAAGGCTTGCTCGAATCGCCACGCCTGCTGCTGCCCGCAGACGACGCCAAGCAGTTGGATCGCATGATCCGGTTCGCGGCCGAGCTGAAGCGCCCGGCCGTGCTGTATGGCGGCCACCAGGCGTATAAGATTGCGGATCTGGTGGCCAAGTCGGGAGTCCCGCTGCTGGTCAACATGAAGTGGCCCGAGAAACCCAAAGATGCCGACCCGGACCAGGAAGATAGCCTCCGCACGCTGGAATTGCGCGACCGCGCGCCCTCCTCCCCTGCCGCGCTCGAAAAGGCGGGCGCGCGCTTCGCCTTCTATTCCGGCGGCACGGCCGCCAAGGATGTGCGGAAGGCGCTGAAACGCGCGGTTGACGCGGGTTTGACCGAAGCCGCCGCCGTGCGCGCCCTGACGCTTAGCGCTGCTCAGATCTACGGCGTGGCCGACCGCGTGGGGTCCATCGAGCCAGGCAAGATCGCCAATCTGCTGGTGGTGAAAGGCAGCTTGTTCGACGAAAAAGCCAAGATCCAATATGTGTTCATCGATGGCGTGAAGTACGAGCCCGTTCCGGAGACACCAGCGGGGGATAGAGAAGGGCGCCCTGCGCCGGGAGGTGTGGAATGAAACGCTGCGAATTTTTCCTGCTGGCATTGCTTCCGGCACTGCTTCCAGCAACGCTGCTGGCGGCTGGCCAGACCACCGTCATCCGCAACGCCACGGTCCTCACGGTGACCAAGGGAACTTTTCAGGGCTCCGTCCTGATTCGCGACGGCAAGATCGTGGAGGCCGGAGAAAAGGTCCTGGTGCCGGACGGCGCGCGCGTTATCGAAGCGGGTGGACAATTCGTGATGCCCGGCATCATCGACTGCCACTCGCACATCGCCGCGGACAGCATCAATGAGGGCGCGGTCGCGGTGTCCTCCATGGTGGGTATCGAGGACGTCATCAACCCGGATGACATCGATATCTATCGCGCGCTGGCCGGCGGAGTGACTACGGCCAACATACTGCACGGCAGCGCCAATCCCATCGGCGGCAAGTGCCAGGTGATGAAGATGCGCTGGGGCAAGGACGCGGAAGGGTTGAAATTCGAAGGCGCCATGCCTGGCATCAAGTTCGCGCTGGGCGAAAACGTTAAGCGCTCGGGATCTCCCGGGAACGGCTTCGGCGCTTCGCCCGGCTTGCGCTATCCGGCCAGCCGCATGGGCGTCGAGGATGTCATCCGGGAGGCCCTTACCGAGGCGCGCGCCTACCAAAAGGAGCGGCGCGATTACCAGGCCAAAGTGGATCGCCACGAGCAGGCCATCCCGCCGCGCCGGGATCTGAAGCTGGAGCCGCTGGTGGAGGTGCTGGAAGGCAAGCGCTATGTGCACGCGCATTGCTACCGCGCGGATGAAATCCTGATGCTGCTGCGCGTGGCCGACGACTTCGGATTCAAGATCCGCACGCTGCAGCATGTGCTGGAAGGTTATAAAGTGGCCAACGAAATTGCCGCGCACGGCGCGGGCGCCTCCACGTTCAGCGACTGGTGGGCTTACAAGGCCGAGGCTTTCGATGCCATCCCCTACAACGCCGCGATCATGGTGCGCAAGGGAGTGCTGGTTTCGCTGAATTCCGACTCCGCCGAGCTGATGCGGCATCTCAACACGGAAGCGGCTAAGGCCATGAAGTACGGCGGTCTCAACGAGACGGAGGCGCTGTCGCTGGTTACCATCAATCCGGCGAAGCAACTGGGCATCGAAGGCCGCGTCGGATCCATCGAGCCAGGCAAGGACGCGGACCTGGCGATTTTCGACAAGCATCCTCTTTCCAATTACGCCAAAGTGACCAAGGTATTCATCGACGGCGAACTCTATTTCGACCGCGAAAAAGATCTGGAAGAGCGTCCCGGCAAGGAGGCGCGCAAGAAAGCCCTGGCCGACAAATTGAAAGCGCAGGAGAAAAAGGAGCGTAAGAGGCCGGAGCCGGCGGATGACAAAAAGAGCGAAGAACCGGGAGACGAGCAATGAAAACCTGTCTGGCTGTCTTTCTCACTCTGGTTTCTCTGCGCGCCGCGGAGCCCGATACCATTCTCCTGCGCGGAGCGACCGTGCATCCCGTGTCTGGCCCCGACATTACCGGCGGCGAAGTGCTGATGCGCGACGGCAAGATTTCAGAAGTCGGCGCACACGTCGCTGTGCCCAAGGGCGCGCGTGTCATCGAGCTGAAGGGTCTGCACGTTTATCCGGGCATGATCGACTCAGCCACTGAAATCGGGCTGACCGAGATCGAAGCGGTCCGCGAGATGAGCGACATCTCCGACATCGGCCTGTTCAAGCCGCAGTTGCGCGCTGCCACCGCGGTCAATCCGGCCAGCGAGCATATTCCGGTCACCCGCGCCAACGGCATCACCAGCGTTATTACGAGTCCCGGCGGCGGGATCATCGCGGGACAGAGCGTCCTTATGCATCTTAGCGGCTGGACCATGGATGACATGGCCGTGCGCGCGCCGGCGGCCATGCGCCTGGAGTTTCCAAACATCCGGGTGCCCAATCGTTTTGGCGGCGGTGGCGCGGCGCCCGGCCGGGCGTCGGCTTATACCGACGCCAAGAAAAGATACGAGCAGCAGATGCGCGAGTTGAATGACTTCATGGAATCCGCGCGGCGCTACCGCCAGGCCAAAGCCGTCGCCGGTCCGGACTTCGAGAAAGATCTGAAGCTGGAAGCCATGATCCCGGTCTTGGACGGCAAGGTCCCCATGCTGATTCGCGCAGAGAAGGTAAAAGCCATCAAGGAAGCCATCGCCTTCGCGGATAAACAGAAGGTGCGTATGATTCTGGAGCGCGGCGAAGAAGCCTGGAAAGTAACCGCCGAGCTGAAGGCGCATAATATCCCGGTCGTGCTGCCACCGACCTTGCGGCTGCCGGAGGAAGAAGACGACCCCTATGACAAGCCGTTCAGTATCCCGGGCGAGTTATCGAAGGCGGGTGTGAAATTCGCCTTCGCCAGTTTCGGACCGGGATCGGAAGATAATCCCCGCAACCTGCCTTATGAAGCGGCCGCGGCAGTTGGCTTCGGGCTGCCATACGACGAAGCGCTGAAGGCCGTCACGCTCTATCCTGCCCAGATCTGGGGTGTGGGCGATGAACTCGGCTCCATCGAAAAAGGCAAATGGGCCGACTTGATTGTGACCGACGGCGACCCACTGGAGACGCGCACCCAGATCAAGCAGATGTTTATCAAGGGAGCGCCGGTGGATTTGGAGAATAAGCACCACCGCCTCTACGAGAAGTATCTGACGCGCTAGGCGAATCGCAGATAATAGTCACTGGACCGTCGTTCACGAGACACACCTGCATCGACGCCTGGAATACGCCGGTCTCGACCGGAACGGCGCTCTTGCGGGCCGTGTGGACAAAGTATTCGTACAGCCGGGCGGCTTGTTCGGGGCTGGCGGCTAAGTCAAAGCTAGGCCGGCGGCCTTTGCGGCAATCGCCGTACAAAGTGAACTGCGATACTATCAGCACACTACCCCCGGCCTCCGCGACGTTGCGGCTCATCTTGCCGGCGCTGTCGGGAAAGATCCTCAATGCGAGCGTCTTTTCGACAAGGTACGCCGCGTCTCTCCCGGAATCTGTCTTGGCGATTCCCAGTAGCACGAGCAAGCCATGTCCAATAGTCCCGGTTACTTGTCCGTCCACTTCGACGCTCGCCTTTTTTACCCGTTGGATGACCACTCGCATGCACAGTATTATAGCTTTAGATAGTCTGTGTTCTTGCCAACCTATGATATAGTGTGCGTGGGGAGAAACCAATGCCACGAGGCAAACCAAATCCAAGACCGGATAACACAACCCTTCAAATGGCCCTGGTAGGGTATGAACTTGAGAAAGAGCGCATCGCGGGCAAGATACGCGAGGTCCAAGCGCAACTCAGCGCAGGAAGACCAGGAGGCGGAGGAGCAGCTAAGAGCGAAGTTGGTCCTAAGAAGCGGGTGCTCAGCGCCGCGGCGCGAAAACGCATCGCGGCCGCGCAGAAGAAACGCTGGGCCGAACATCGCAAGAAAGCCGCCGCGGGTAAGGCCTAGAGGACACCCTGTTGATAGTGGGCACGGGAGTGGATCTGGCCGAAGTCCCGCGGATCCGGGAGGCCATCGAGCGCTATGGCAGGCGCTTTATCGAGCGGATTTACACGCCCGCCGAGATCGCCTACGTGGAGCGCAAAGCCAACCGTTACGAGCGCTTTGCCGCGCGGTTCGCAGCCAAAGAGGCGGGCATGAAAGCCATCGGCACCGGCTGGCGGCGGGGGGTGCGCTGGCAGGATTTCGAAGTGGCGAATCTGCCTTCGGGTAAACCCACGCTGCGGTTCCACGGGCAGGCCGCTCGTTTCGCCGAAGCCTTAGGCGTGAAATCCATTGCTCTATCGCTCACGCATACGGCGGAGCTGGGAATGGCTCACGTGATTTTGGAGAGCTAGGCACGGACCGCAGTTGCGCCTCTTCCAGGCGCCGGGTCTCTTGCCAGGTGTAGATCATGCGGTGAATCACCGTTAGGTTTGAGAGCACCGCGATCACCCATAAGACCGGCGCCATTCTATCGAACAGCGCGCCGATGATCAGCAGGACCACGCGCTCCGGCCTTTCCAGGAATCCAACCTTGCATTTGGGAATGGTGTTCTCTGAGCGTGCGCGGGTATAGCTCACCATCACCGATCCGGTCATCACAATGGCCGTCAGCACCACATAAAAGAAGCGATTGATGGACGCATAATAGACCAGCAGGCCCATCAGGAGCGCCAGGTCCGAATAGCGGTCGAGCACCGAGTCGAAGAAGCCGCCAAAGCGGGTGACGCGATTGGTTTCGCGGGCCACGCGCCCGTCCACCATGTCGAACACCCCGGCGCCGATGACCACCGCTCCGGCCCAGCGAAAGCTGCCCGCCGCGAACAGGTAGGCCGCTACGATATTGATCACCAGCCCCAGGAAGGTGAGCACGTTGGGGTGAATGCGAGAAAGCGCCAGCCATCGCACTATCCGGTCGATGGCGGCCCCGAAGACAACGCCGATCGCGCGCGTGTAAGTCATGGTTCAGTCCGCGGCCTCGTGGATGGTGGTCAACTTCAGGATTTCCAGCTCTTTCGATCCGCCCGGCAACTGCACCCGTACCACATCGCCCTCTTCCTTGCCTAACATGGCGCGCCCGATGGGGGAACTGGTCGAGATCTTGCCCGCCGCCGCGTCCGCCTCCTCCGTGGTTACCAGGAAGTAGGTTATCTCTTCTTCCTTCTTGGTGTCCAGCACCACCACCGTGGAACCCAGCCCTACTTTGCCGTGCGGAATCTTGGAGAAGTCCACCATGGACATCTCGGCCAACCTATGCTTCAACTGGTTCAGGCGCGCGTTGACGAACCCCTGCCTGTCCTTGGCCGCGTGATATTCCGCATTCTCGCTGAGGTCGCCGTGCAGCCGCGCCTTCAGGATCTCCTTCGGCAATTCGTTGCGCAACTCGTATTCAAGCGAGGTGATCTCGTCTTGCAGTTTCTTTTTTACTTCGTTCGCACCCACAGGACAATTATAGGACTTATTGAGCCCGCTGGTTTGGCGGAAACATCCCGTTACTGTATCGGGAGGTTGGCGGGCTGCGAGCTCACTCCGTTCTGCGTAATGACCACGGACTGCAAACCCGATGGAGCATTTTGCGGAACTTGCACATCGATCTGATACAGGCCGATGCTGCCCGGCGTCAGGCCGCTGAACACCACCTTCGCCGGAACGCTGCCGAGGGTCACCGTGGGCTGGACCAGCGTCGAGGCCAGCGACTGCGTAGCGGTGGGCTCGGGAGTCGCTTCGCCCGAGAGCGGCGGGTAGTTCACGGCCCCCAGTCCATTCGCGTAGAGAATGATGTATTGGCCCGGTTGGGCCGGATTGCCGGCCGTCACCAGTTGGTAATTCTGATTTTGCGCGACCGCCAGATTGCCGCCGTAGGTGAACATGGCCGGCAAGTAGGGCGCGATGGGAATCGTGTACGGCACGCTCACATCGGCCACGTTAACGGCCAGTTGCGCGGAGGTCAGCCCCTGCAGTTCCCACGGAATCTGCAGGTTGATCTGCGTGGGGCTGACATACCACAGGCGGCCGGGCCAGCCCTGGGAGCCGTCCGGCGAAGTAAAGCTCACGCTGACCCCGGACATAGAGAATGGCAGGAAGCTGGTGGTGAGGTCTTGGGCGGCGTCGCTCAGAGCCGTTCCGAAGATCGAAATATAGGAGCCCGGCGCGAAACCCTTGCCCACCTGAAAACTGGCGGCATCCACCACGCCGTTCGCGCCAATCGACGGCGCGGGACGCACGTTGGCGTAGAAGGTGGTGGTAAGCCCCCCTGCCTGGATCTGAAATGTTTCATCGCCCGGAGATGGCCCCAGATCCACGTTGGTCCAGGCTACGCCGTAGAGGTTGGTCTCGGTGGCCGAAGGACAGGACGAAGACGTGGATTGCGCTCCTCCTCCGGTAGCCCCACCGAACGCAGCGGATTGATTGGGAACGGCAATGCCGAACTGGTCCACCACTTTGTAAGCCAGGTACCAGCACGTGTCACCCACCGTGCCGAAGAAACTGCTATCGTACACCGGCAGGACGTCGAAGGGTATGCCGTCGCTTTCCAGATACCAATAGGGCACACGCAAGTTAGTGCCTGGGCCGGTGATGGCGATCAAGCCATCGTAGATGCCCGCCACGGTGAAACCGCCGTGCGGAGAGACGTCGACCACCGCCTGGCTGCCCGCGGCAAGTTGTAAGGTGGCCTCGGAGACGCTGATCGAATCGCTCGAATCCGGATCGGGTGTGGCGGGGTCGGGAACGACCGAAATCTGGAACGTGGCTGCGGCCGTGCCGGTATTGGTGATGGTGATCGGCACGGTTTCGGCCGGCGAATTCGACCCCACCCAACCAAACGACACCGTGGAGGGCGACACCGTGGCGCCCGGCGCCAGGGCTGCCGCCGCGTTCAGCTTTCCCGCGCCGACAGCGGTAATCAAGGGTTCGCCCGAGTCGGAGTCGTCCGCAATGTCGTTGGCATCGATGGTGGCGGTATTGACCAGCGCCGAATTGATCTGCGCCGCTGAGAAGCCCGGATTTGCCTGCTTCACCAGGGCCGCCGCCCCAGCCACAATGGCGGCCGCGAAACTGGATCCTTCCACGGTGGTGTACCCGGTCGGATCGTAAAGATCGCCGGTGGGATCGAGCGATTCGGTGGCGGTGTAAATGCCTTGCCCCACCGCCACGATTTCCGGCTTAATTGCATAATCGATGGAAGGCCCGCGCGAGGTGAAGTCCGTGACCAGGTTCGAGACGGCGCTCTCCACGTGCAGGACCGGGGTCAGGGTCGCCTGTACGTTGGAGTTGGCCGCCAGATAGCTCTGGAGCGTCACCCCATCCGCGTGGTCGATCATCATGGCGGGAATGCCGGTGTCCCGGGCGCCCAGATCGCCGAAAGGCGGATCCGTCGGGTGGCCCGGATCCTGATAAATGACCACCGCTATGGCGCCGGCTTGCTGCGCGTAGTTGATTTTAGTAGAGAAGTCGCAGTTGCCCCGCTCGATGAGCACCATGGCGCCCGCCAGCGAACCGCCGGGCAAAACGGAACAGGCCAGTCCCGCGGGATCCACCGCGGTAACGGTCAATAGCGTGGCGGTCCGCGGGCTGGTCAGCTTGACGCCATCCCCGACCAGCGCATCGAGCGATTGCAGATCGGAGGGCACATTCGAGCCGTTGACGGTCACGGCGGCGTAAAGGATGTGCGCATTCGTCGATGCGCCTACAGTGATCGCCGAGGGCGCGGTGCCCGGCGAATTGATGGAATTCAGGGCGGGCGCCTGATTGCTCGATAGCGCATCGTTGCCCGCCGCCGCTACCACCGTCATCCCCATCGCCACGGCGTTCTCCACGGCTTGCGCGGGGATATCGCAATCGTCCTCGAAGGCGGAGGGCACGCCGCTGGTGGCGCAGGATGGGTCCGTGAGCAGGGGCGGATTTAGCGGGAGGCTGCCCCAAGCCACCACCGCGATATCCATGTGGTCCGCCACCGCATCTTCCAGCGCTTGAATCGCCGCGGCGAAGGTGGCGCTGTCGTTCACGCCGGGAGTGCCGAAGATTTTGTAGTTGCCGATCCAGGCTTTGGGCGCTACGCCGGTGATGGTGGCCAGCGGACCAGTGTTGGTCTCACCCGCGGCAATCATCGCCAGCGCGGTGCCATGGCCGGAACGGTCGCGCGGCGTGGTGTCGTCCGGCAGGAAAAACATCGGCTCATAACTGCGTGCCACGATGATCTTGCCGTTCGTGTAAGCCGTGTCGCCTAGCGGATATCCGGCCGGCGCCTGCAGGGACGCATCCTGAAACGCCGGATGCGTGTTGTCGATGCCGCTGTCGATGACGGCGATTTTGACTCCAGTGCCGGCATTCGCCATGCCGCCGGAGAGCGCGCTCCACGCGGTGGGCACGTACACCAGGTTGACGGCCACGTTGAGATTGCGCTTGAGGCGTGGCAGGCGGACCACATGTCTCACCCCGGCGAGGGAGCCAAGTTCCGCCAGCCGATCCCCAGGCGCGCGCACGAAGACGGCGTTCAACAGGGTCTCAGCCGAGCCGCTGACCCGTATCTTGCGGCGCGCCAGTTCGCCGCGGAGCTGCCGCTGCGCCGATTCAATGCGCGCGCGGGTCGCCGGTTGCCGCGCCAGCGGGGGATCCTGCAGGATCAAGGCATATTCTTCCTGGCGGTTTCCCGCAATGGCCTGAAACACGAAGAGCAGAGGGGCGAGGAGGAGTAAAAGACGCGTTTGTCGCCGCACGGCTTGTTCGACGCGGTCTGGTAAGGGGCGGTTACGGTGGCAAACTGACCCAAGGCGGTTCATCGGCTTTTACCGGCGGCCAACATAGATGTGTGCTGTTACAAAACAATACCTCTCAAATCATTATTATTGGCCGCCGTTGAACGCCGATAAACGCCGATGGAGGTGTTGCGCCCTGTTGCACCCTGTTGCACCCGGCCAAACTCCGCTCAGGCCGCGAGGTTACAGGATATAGGAGTCTGACAACCCGATTAGCACCTCTAACGGTTATGCTCTGGTGAGCCGATGAATGCTTAGGGTGCATTGCTTTGAAACCAGTTCGCGTCTTTAACGTCATTCCGTCCCTGCCCGAGCCGTTGGAGCCGTTGCGGGAGCTTGCCTATAACCTGCATTGGGCGTGGGACCACGACAGTATCGAATTATTCCGCCGGCTGGATACCGATCTCTGGGAGTCCACCGGGCACAATCCGGTTTTGATGCTGGGCCGCATCGACCAGATGCGGCTGGTGTCGGCCGCCGCGGACGACTCCTTCCTGGCGCATCTGGAGCGCGTCTCGAGCGCACTGCAGACGCGCATGGGCCAGAATACCTGGTTCGGGCGCGTGCATTCTCCGGCCGGCAAGCTGCTGGTCGCCTATTTCTCCGCCGAGTTCGGACTGACCGAATGCCTGTCGATTTTCGCGGGCGGATTGGGCGTGCTGGCGGGCGATCACGTCAAGTCGGCCAGCGACCTGGGCGTGCCGCTGGTGGCTGTTGGCCTGCTCTATCAGCAGGGCTATTTCCGCCAGTATTTGAGCCAGGCCGGATGGCAGCAGGAAGAATACGTCACGAACGACTTTCACAATCTGCCGTTACATCCGCTGGCCGGGCCCGACGGCAAACCATTGACCATCGAAGTGCAGTTTCCCGGCCGCGCGGTTACGGCGCGCATCTGGCGGGCGCAGGCGGGCCGGGTGCCAGTCTACCTGTTGGACACCAATGTCGCGACCAACGGCCCCGCGGACCGGGAGATCACCGGCGAGCTCTACGGAGGCGATAACGAGATGCGCCTCAAGCAGGAGATCCTGCTGGGTATTGGGGGGTACCGGGCGCTGGAGGCGGCTCAAGTCCAGCCGGCCGTGTACCACATGAACGAGGGCCACTCGGCGTTCCTGTCCCTGGAGCACGTGCGGCGGCTCATGGAGCGCTACCGGCTTTCCTTCGGGGAGGCGCGCGAGTTGGCTTCGCCTAGCCTTATCTTCACCAGCCACACGCCCGTGGAGGCGGGGCACGACTACTTTGCGGCGGACCTGATGGGCCACTATTTCACCGACTACCACGAGGGCCTGGGGCTCACCCGCCATGATTTTCTGGCGTTGGGAAGGCGGAACGCGGGCGACCCGAACGAGCGATTCTGCATGACCGTCCTGGCGCTGCGGCTGGCGGCCTCCTCGAATGGCGTGAGCAAACTGCACGGCGAGGTGACGCGGCGCATGTGGCAAGGCATCTGGCCAGGCGTGCCGGTAGACGATGTGCCCATCGGGCATGTCACCAACGGCGTACATTTCCGCTCCTGGATTTCCAACGAGATGAACCAGTTGTACGACCGTTACCTGGGTCCGCAGTGGCGCGAAGCCGCTAACGGAGTGATCTGGAAGCGGGTGGAGACGATTCCCTCCGAAGAACTCTGGCGGTCGCACGAGCGGCGGCGCGAGAGGCTGGTGGCGTTTGCCCGCCGGAAACTCCGGGATCAACTGAAGCGCCGCGGCGCTCCGCAATCGGAAATCGTAGCCGCCGGAGAGGCCTTAGACACGGAGGCGTTGACCATCGGCTTTGCGCGCCGGTTCGCCACTTATAAGCGGGCCACGCTGTTGCTGCGGGATACGGAGCGGCTGAAGCAGATCCTGTGCGATGCCAAGCGGCCGGTGCAGATCATCTATGCCGGCAAGGCGCATCCGCGCGACGAGGGCGGCAAGGAGCTGATCCAACGAATTATCGCGTTGGCGCGGGATCCGGCGTTCCGCCGCCATGTGGTCTTCCTGGAAGACCAGGATATGGCCGTCAGCCGCTACCTGGTGCAGGGCTGCGACGTCTGGCTGAACACGCCTTTGCGGCCGCTCGAAGCCAGCGGCACCAGCGGCATGAAGGCCGCGGCCAACGGCGCTCTCAACCTGAGCACGCTGGACGGCTGGTGGGACGAAGCCTGGCGGACCCCCCGCCCGGATGCCGAGTCGATTGGGTGGGCTATTGGCAACGGCGAGCCGTTCGAGGATGCCGCCCAACAGGATCAGGTGGAAGCGGAAGCACTCTACGATCTGCTGGAGCGCGATGTAGTCCCGGCCTTCTATGAGCTGGGGCCGGACCGGTTGCCGCGGCGCTGGATCGCGCAGATGAAGGGATCTCTCGCCAATCTCTGTCACACCTTCAACACGCACCGCATGGTGCGGGAATATACGGAACGGTTCTATCTGCCGGCCTACGAGCGGTTCGCCCGGATGGAGGCGGGCTCCGCCGCGGCTGCTCGCGCGCTGGCATCCTGGATGAGCCTGGTGCGGCGCGAATGGCCACAAGTGCAGGTGGAGGCGCTCGAAGAGGGCCCTGGGGGAGAGGCCAAAGTGGGCGACCTGGTCGGTGTGCGGGCGCGCCTGCGTCTGGGAGCGCTGGCCCCGGCGGATGTGGCGGTGGAGCTGTATATGGGAGCGCTGGATGCGGCGGGCGAGCTCAGCGAGCCGGCCTCTTTCCCCATGCGCCACAGCGGCAGCCGAGATGGCGCGCATGTTTTCGAAGCCACCGGAGTTCCCTGTTGCCGCAGCGGGTTGCAGGGCTACACATTGCGCGTGCTGCCGCACCACCCGGATCTCGCCGCGCGTTTCGTGCCGGGTTTGATTACCTGGGCGAGCTAGGGCGCGGGGAGACGGCGCGGCGGTACTTCGCCACGTTGGTTTGCTGGCCCGCGAGAGTGGGGGAGAAGTTGTGGCCGCCGGAGCCATCCGCGCGCGCCACGAAATACAGATCGTCCGTTGCGGCGGGATGCAAAACGGCGGCGATGGACGCTAATCCCGGATTCGCGATCGGTCCGGGCGGCAGACCCGCGTGCCGGTAGGTATTGTAGGGGTCGTCGCTGGCCAGGTCGGACTTGTGGATGGCGCCGCGATAGTTGCCTGCGAGCAGCGCTGCGTAGATGGTGGTCGGGTCGCAATCGAGCTTCATCCCGATGGCTAGGCGGTGCGCGAAAACGGCAGCGATGATGGGCCGCTCTTCGGCGAGCTTGCCTTCCTTTTCCACCAGCGAGGCCAGCGTCACGGTGCGGTGCACGGCAGCATCGGCATTCAGGCTGCGCCAGACTCCGCGGAACTTGCCGGTCATCGCCAGGCACAATTGATCCGGCGTGGTGGCGCGGGTCAGGCGGTAGGTATTCGGGAACAGGTAACCCTCCAAAGTGGGCGCTTGCGGGTCGAGATCGCGGACCAGAGCAGGGTTGCGGGCCGCCTGCAGAAATCGCTCGGCCGGGAACACCCCGAGGCGCTCGGCCGCGGCGGCGATATCGAACATGTTCCTGCCTTCCGGCACAACCAGCTCGTAATAAAAAACGTCGCCGCGACGGACGCGGTCGAAGATTTCGAGCACCGACGCCGGTTGGGCAAAGCGATATTCGCCGGCCTGGAGAGTGGCGCCGCGCTGGAGGGCGCGGACAATCAGGAACGTCCAGGAGTGGCGGATGACGCCGGCGCTGGCGAGCATGGCGGCCATCTGGGGCGCGCCGGTGCCCTTGGGCAACTCGACGAACGCCTCCCGGTCGAAACCGGCATAAGGCCAGTTCAGATCGATCACGACGTATCCGGCGACGGCTGCGCCACACAGCAAGACCGGCGCAAGACGGCGAAAGAACCTCACAGGGAATCCAGGTAGCTCTGCAGCAGGATGACGGCGGAAAGCCGGTCGACGGCGCGGGCGCGCTTTTCGATGCTGATGCCGCTGGAGCGCAAGACGCGGGAAGCTTCCACCGTGGTGAGGCGTTCGTCCCACAGGCGCACGGGGCGGCCGGCGCGTGCCGCCAGCGCCTCGGCGAACTCGCGCGCCCAGGCCGACTGGCGGCCTTCATCGCCGCTCATGTGCAGAGGGTTTCCAACCAGGATCAGGGCCACATCGCGCTCCTCGACCTGGCGGGCGAGTTCGGCCAAATCGGCGCGCTTGGTAGTGCGCACCAGGTTGGGCAGCCCTTGCGCGGTGAGACCGAGAGGATCGCTGATGGCCATGCCGATGCGCTTCTTCCCCAGATCGAGGGCCAGGATGCGGGGTTTGGGAGATGGCATGCGGCGGAAGACCGATTTCATTATAAACGCGGGCATGGTAGATTCGGAGACAGGGATCTTTTCGCTTCGTGGCCATTTTGTCCAAGCCCCTGCGCGCCGCCGAGCAGGAGGTGCGCAATATCGCGGGTCCGCTGATTGCGCTGGGCGTGACGATCGCCATCCTCTATTTCGGACGCGTGTTCTTCATCACCTCGTTGGCCGCGGTGATGCTGGCGTTCATCCTGGAACCCTTCGTTACGCTGCTGGTGCGCATCCGGTTTCCGCGGTCGCTAGCGAGCTTTGTGGTGTGCGCGGCCGCGCTTTCGGTGCTTTACCTGATGGGGCTGGGCGCTTATACGCAGTTATCCGGACTGGCCGAGGAACTGCCTAAGTACAGCCAGCGAATCGGCGAACTGGTGGAGAACGTGTCACAGAGGGTGGAAAGCCTGGAGCAGCGGAGCTACCAGTTGGTGATGCCGGCCCCAAAGCAGCCGCCGCCCGCGCCGGAGCCGGCACGAAAGAAGCGGCGGACGGCGGAAGCCGCGCCGCCGGTCATGCCGGGAGTGATCCCGGAAGTGCGCATACACGAAGATTCGTCGCCGATCAAGCAGTTCATTTCGGTGCGGCTGGGATCCTTTTACCAGATCATGCTGATGGCGTCTTTCGTGCCCTTCCTGGTGTACTTCATGCTGAGCTGGCACGATCATATCTACCGCAGCTTTCTGCAATTCTTTCAAGGGGAAGACCGGGCGGCGGCGGCGCGCAGCTTACAGGGTATCGCGGATATGGTGCGCGCATTCGTAGTGGGGAATTCCGTGCTGGGGCTGCTGCTGGCGGCAGCGAGTTCGCTGGTGTTTTGGATCGTGCATCTGCCGTATGCGTTCCTGGTGGGGCCGATGAGCGGCTTACTGAGCCTGGTGCCGTATGTGGGCCTGCCGCTGGCGGCGCTGCCGCCGCTGTTCGTGGCGCTCACGGCTTACGACACGATTTCGGGATATCTGCTGGTGGTGGCGATCGTGACGGTCTTCCATCTGCTGGCGCTAAACCTGCTTTATCCCAAGTTCGTGGGGTCGCGGGTGCATTTGAACCCGTTAGCCGTGACCTTTTCGCTGATGATCTGGGGATTCCTGTGGGACGCGCCGGGGCTGCTGCTGGCGATTCCGATGACGGCGGCATTCAAAGCGGTGTGCGACAACGTGAAAGGACTGCGGCAGATCGGCAAGTTTTTGGGGGATTAGCTCCACCGCGCCCGCGATGCCGCTGCGCGCGGACCGCTCGCCGGGTTGCGGCCGTCATTTCGGTATCATGTTAAACGTGAACGAACCGGTTAACGCGGACAATGCTGGCGTGCCTGTCGTGATTCCGGCGTATATGCCGCGAGGTGAGCGAAGGCGACGGGCTGAAGCTACATGGCCCCAGTGAACAGTAGAATCGTGAGCAACAGATTCAACGTTTCGGTGGCATCTTTCAGCATCGGGGCATCCCTGTCCATCGCCGGCAGGGAGATTTCTGGAGCCGTCCTCGTAGTGGCTGGTCTGTTAGGAATGGCCTATCCGCTCTTCAAACGAAAATTGACACGGTCTGTCACGCCCCCACATAAGGCGCTGCCCAAGTTTTTGGGGGATTAAAGGTTGTTATACTGCTCGCGTGCTGCCCTTACGCTCCGCCCTCTTCCTCTCACTTCTGATCACGCTGCCGACGCTGCCGGCGCAGGAGGCTGACAAGCCCTCCGGACCTACGCCGGCGGACACCCTCGCGGGGCTGAAGCTCCGCTCAATCGGCCCCGCGGTGACTTCCGGCCGCGTGGTGTCGTTCGCCGTCCACCCCAAGGACAAAAGCACTTACTTCGTCGGGTCGGCATCGGGCGGCGTGTGGAAGACGGTCAATGCCGGCACCTCGTTCACGCCCGTATTCGACGGCGAAGGCTCGTACTCCATCGGCACGGTGGTGATCGACGCGAAGAATCCCAATGTCGTCTGGGTGGGCACGGGCGAGAACAACAGCCAGCGCAGCGTATCGTACGGCGACGGCGTGTACCGGTCCGACGACGGCGGCAAGTCGTGGAAGAACGTGGGACTGAAGAAGTCCGAGCACATCGGCCGCATCGTCATCGACCCGAAGGATTCCAACACCGTCTACGTGGCCGCGGAAGGTCCGTTGTGGGGGCCGGGCGGCGATCGCGGATTGTACAAGACCACCGATGGCGGCAAGACCTGGAAGGCGGTGCTGACCATCAGCGAGAACACCGGCGTAGTGGACGTGGTGATCGACCCGCGCAATCCGGACGTGCTGCTGGCCGCCGCCTACCAGCGCCGCCGTCACGTGTGGACGCTGATCGACGGCGGGCCGGAGAGCGCCATCTACAGGTCCACCGACGCGGGCGCCACCTGGAACAAAGTGAAATCCGGCCTGCCCACCGAAAACCTGGGCCGCATCGGCCTGGCGATTTCGCCGGCCAAGCCCGACGTGGTCTACGCCACGGTCGAATCCATCGATAAGAAGGGCGGCGTCTTCCGTTCCACCGACTCGGGCGTCACCTGGGAGCGGCGCAGCGAGCACGACGAAGGCGCCATGTATTACGCGCACGTCGTGGCCGACCCCAAGGATGTGGGCCGCATCTACGTCATGTCGGTGTTCCTGCAGGTTTCCGACGATGGCGGCAAGACGCTGCACAATCTCGGCGAACGCTTCAAGCACGTGGACAATCACGAAATCTGGATCGATCCGGACAATACCAGCCACTACCTGGTGGGCTGCGACGGCGGCGTGTACGAGAGCTTCGACCGCGCGGCCACCTGGGCTTTCAAGGCCAACCTGCCGGTGACGCAATTCTACGACATCGCGGTGGATGAAGCCGCGCCTTTCTATCACGTCTACGGCGGCACGCAGGACAACTTCTCCCTGGGCGGACCAGCGCGTACGCGCAGCGTCCACGGCATCACCAACGCGGATTGGTACGTTACGGCCGGCGGCGACGGCTTTCATTCGCGCGTGGATCCGCAGGACCCCGACACCGTGTATTCGGAATCGCAGCACGGGGGCCTGGTGCGCTACGACCGGCGCACGTGGGAATCGGTGGGCATCCAGCCGCAGCCGGGCGCGGGCGAGCCGCCGCTGCGCTGGAATTGGGATTCGCCGCTGGCGATCAGCCCGCATTCGCACACGCGCGTCTACTTCGCGGCCAACAGGTTATTCCGCAGCGACGACCGCGGCGATTCGTGGAAAGCGGTGAGCGGCGACCTGACGCGCCAGATCGACCGCAATACGCTGCCGGTGATGGGCAAAGTGTGGGGCCCGGATGCGGTGGCGAAGAACGTTTCGACCTCGTTCTACGGCAACATCGTGGCGCTTTCGGAATCGCCCAAGAAGGAAGGGCTGATCTATGTGGGCACCGACGACGGACTTATCCAGGTGACCGAAAATGGCGGCGCGGAGTGGCGCAAAATCGACAAATTTCCGGGCGTGCCGGAGGGGACTTACGTGAGCCGCATCCTGGCTTCGCAGTACGATGCGTCGACGGCGTATGCCGCGTTCGACCATCACAAGGCGTCCGACTTTGCGCCGTATCTGCTGAAGACCACCGACGCCGGGCGCAGTTGGACCGCGATTCAGAGCGACCTGCCGGCCAACGGCGCGGTGCTGGCGATCGCGGAGGATCACGTGAATCCGCAACTGCTGTTCGCGGGCACGGAGTTCGGCCTGTTCTGCACCATCGACGGGGGCAAGAAGTGGGTACAACTGAAGGGCGGGATGCCAACCGTCGCGGTGCGCGATTTAGCCATCCAGAAGCGCATGAACGACCTGGTGGCGGGGACCTTTGGACGCGGCATTTACGTGCTGGACGACTACACGCCGCTGCGCGAGCTGAAGCCGGACACGCTGGAACAGCCCGTGGTGCTGTTCCCGATTGAGGATGCGCTGATGTACATCGAGACGCGACAGTACGGGCTGCGCGGCAAGGCGTTCCAGGGCGAATCGTTCTTCACCGCGGACAATCCGCCGTACGGGGCGACATTCACTTACTACCTGAAGGACGAGATCAAGACCAAGATGCAGCAGCGGCGCGACGCTGAAAAGGAAGCCGAAAAGAAGAAGACCACGGCGCCTTATCCCGCACTGGCGGAGTTGCGGGCGGAGGGCGAGGAGGAAGCGCCCACATTGCTGCTGACCATCGCGGATGCGAGCGGGCGCGCGATCCGCACGCTGACCGGTCCGGTTAGCAAGGGCATCCATCGGGTGAGCTGGAACCTGCGCGAACCCGCTGCGGAGTTGCCGGGCCCGCGTCCGGCCGATGCGGAAGACGACCTGTTCTACGAGGAGGCGACGGGGCTGCTGGTGACGCCAGGGCGCTACACGCTGACGCTGGCGAAGCGCGTGGATGGCGTGGAGACGCCGCTGGTTTCCGCGCGCGAATTCACGGTGACGGCGGAGAAAGCGGAGGGCACCGAGGATGCCGGGCGCAGAGAGCTGCTCGACTTCCAGCAGAAGGCCGGCAAGCTGGAGCGCGCGGTTTTGAGCGCGCTCGATACCGCCAACGAGCTGAACACGCGCGTGGGCAAGATCAAGGAGGCGATCGACGCCACGCCTGCGATGGACCGGAAATGGGCGGACGCGGCGCGCGCCCTGGAGAAGAAGAACAACGAGATCCTGCGCGCGCTGCGCGGCGACGTCACCCTGGCGCGGCGGAGCGAGAATGTGCCGGAGTCCATCGTGCAGCGGGTGGAGACGATCATGGGCAACGAGGGCGCGTGGCTGCAGCGGCCGCCGGCCACCGACCTGCAAACCTACGCCGTCGCCAGCCAGGAGTTCGCCGCCGAGCGGGAAAAGCTGCGTGTGCTGGTGGAGGTGGATCTGAAGGCGCTGGAACAGGCGCTGGATGCGGCGGGCGCGCCATGGACGCCGGGCCGCGTGCCGGCGCGATAGAGCGACGGGGTTACTCGCGGCCGCGACCGGGAAGGCGGGGCGCGATCGCGTAGTTCAGTTGCACCGGACACGATGAACGCAATGCTCACATAGGTGCTGACCAGGCAGAACAGCGCGCCGAATGCGTAGAGCGACTGTCCGATGACGATGCGCCGTTTGATGGCGGCGGCCACCGCCGGCGAAATGTCATTGTGCACCAGTCCGAGACCCTCCGCGCAAACCCAGGTGAAGTAGAGCGTGCCGCCCAGCAGCATGGCGCACCTGGCGAGACGCGGGGCGAGCGCGCCGAGCGCCAGCCAGAGGTCATGCTAGCTGCGCACGGCTTCCACGGCGGGGGCGCGCAGATCCAGCACCAGCAGCATCATGGCGACCGCGAATACGCCGTCGCTGAGGGCCGCCAGGCGCTCCACGCTTTGGCCGGCGATGCGATTGTAGGAAGCGCTCATATCAGGCCAGAGTAGAACGCCTGCAATCGCGCGCGATAGAGCGGGCCGGCCACTTGGAGGATGTCGATGTGATCGGCGCCTTCGACGGCCCAGAAAGACTTGGGTTCATTGGCGGCGTCGAACAAGGCGCGACCCATGGCATAGGGCGCAAAACTGTCGTGGTCGCCGTGGATGATGAGCAGGGGCGCGTGGACATCCCGGATCTTGGCGAGGGTGTTGAAGCCAATGGCGAAGAGGGGCCCGACCCACGGAACGAACGTGCCCGCCATGGCGGAGAAGGAGGTGAATGCGCACTCCAGAATCACGCCCGCGCATGGGCGGCGGCGGGCCAGATCCACGGCCACCGCCGCGCCGAGCGACTCACCGAGCAGCACGATTTGGCCGGGCCTGTAGCCCATGCCGAGGAGGTGATCGTAGGCCGCGTCGGCGTCGCGATAAACGCCGCGCTCGGTGGGGCGGCCCTCACTCTTGCCGTAGCCCCGATAGTCTACGATCAGAACCGGAGAGCCTGCCGCGGCAATTTCGCGCAGGTGGCCGGGGCGATTCGACAGGTTGGTGCCGTTGCCTTTGAAGTACAGGGTGATCAGGGGAAGGGCGGGGGTTTCCGCTTTTGCAAGGGCTTTCACAAGCCACGCGTGGAGGCGGATCCCATCGGCTGTGTGGATCCAGACGTCTTCGGCTCCCAATTCGGCTTGGGTGTGCCACGGGCCCGCGGGGTAACGCATGGGCCGAAAGATCTGGCGGCTGACGAGGTAATAGATCGCGCCATAGAGCAGAGCCGCGAGGCCGAGCCAGGTTATGAGGGAGACTAAGCCCACAGGTTCAGGGTGCGGATCAGGGGCTCCGGCTGCTCGTCGTAGACCAGCGACACCTCGCGGCCGACCACTCGCCAGCGGTAGATGGCCAGGGCCAGTTGCACCAGAGCAACTACAGCCGCCAGCCAGGCAAAACGAATGGGACGCTGTATCATCCAGTATTCCAGAGTTAGAAACACCGAGACATAAGTAGTAAAGCCGAATAGATATATCGGCCAGGATACCTTTAAGTTAGCTTTGCCCGGAAGATACGAGCAAGTAAAGGGAAATTTTTCAAAGCCGGCTAACAGCACTTCGACTAACAGCCAGGATATAACCGCGCCGAAGAACATGTGCAGCAACGCGGTCTGCCATCCCCAGAATAGCACATGCAGCGGCAGTAGCAGAGCAAACAGCGGAATGACGCCCAGGACCAGCATGGCTTTCCTCACGCCGGCGAGACATCGGCGCGCCTCGCCGCGATCGGAGACCTGGAAGACCCAATTGGCGCGTAGTTCGGCGGGCACCGCGAAGACATGCCGCATGCCGAGCAGGATGAAGAAGGCCAGAATCAGGGGCGCGGGCAACAGTTCGGGAATGGGATGGTACATCCAGGAGTTGCCACCGCGCGCCACCAGCACCGCGAGTCCTTCGAAGATCACGGCACAGCCCACGGCAACATACGCCGCGAAGATCAGCTTGTGGCGGCGGCTGCGAGTGAGCGTTTTCCAGATGAAATAGAACGCCGCCTGCTGCAGCGGATCGCGCACGATATAGCGGTCGAGCAGGCGGCCCACGAATTTATCCATGGCGGACGGCACGGTAGAGAACTCGTCCGCGCTCTCAAGCGACCGGGTGACGTGTCTCTTGTAACTGAGCAAGTAAGTGGCGAGCGCGGCGACGGTGGTCCATCCGGCGGCCATGCGGGCGGAGGAGGCCAGTTGGCGAAATACGGGAGAGGTCCAGCCCAGTTGCGTCTGATATAGGCCCAGAAACCACAGCGGCGGGAAGGCGTAAACGGAGGCTGGGTTGACGGCCGCGCGGGCATGCAACTCGGAGACGATGCGGCCGGAGAGCAGGAACATCAGGATGAGCAGCGCCACCAGCGCGAACTGCACATAAGGCGAGACCCGCCGGAACATGCGGTATCCCAGTACATTCATCAGAATTCCTTGTACGGCCACGCAGAGGAAGAACACGAACGTGTTGGCGGCTAAGATGCTGACTATGTGACAGCGGGCAAAGCCGGGCAGCATCAATACGGATTGCTGCTGCAACACTACGGCCGGAAACATTATCGGCGAAAAAGCGTTGATCACCAATGAGAAGATCGTCAGGAAGGCCAGCAGAGCCGCGATTTTCGCACCGAACATGGTGCGCAGGCGGATGGGCAGCGGCGTGAGGTTGGCGTAGTCGCGGCGGTCGGGAAAGAGCATCTCCCACTCGATCACCGTCACCAGCCCCATAACAGTCATTGAAAAGCAGATGAAGAATTCCTTTTCGCCCAGCGACGCCAGGTCGCGCACATAGAGCGGCATCCGTTGCAGGTTGGAATACTTGGTCATGAACAGGAAAGGCAGCAGCATGCCGGGCGCGGCCAGCATGGCGAGGATGTTGACGACGGTGGCGCGCATGTCGGCATCGTCCGAATTGACGGCGACCAGATCGTTATCGAAGAAGCGGTTGAAGAAATGGCGGACCAACTCGCGGAACTGGGCGATTTCGTTTTCGAGCGCGGGGGCCATGGCTCCTCGTCAGGCGTGCATGACATCCACGATGCCGGCGGCGATCTTCTCGGTGTCTTCCTGCTGCACGAGCTGCGAGAAGATATCTTCGAGCGAAGGCAAGGCCATGAGATCGCGGAGGCGCGCCACCGAGTCATTGGCCACCATGCATCCCTTGCGCAGAATAATGACGCTATCGCAGACCTTCTCGACAACCTCCAGCACATGCGAGCTATGCAGGATGACTTTGCCCGCGCGCGCCAGGGCTTTGATGAGGTTCTTGAACACCAGGCTGGTGGTCACGTCCAGGCCGGAGAGCGGCTCGTCGAAGACCAGCACGTCGGGGTTGTGAAGCAAGGCCGCCGAGATGAGGATTTTCTGTTTCATGCCCTTGGAATAGGAAGAGATGGGCGAGTAACGGTGTTCGTGGAGGGCGAGCAGGTTCAACAGTTGGTCGATCCGGGATTCGAGCGACGCGGACGGGAGACAGCGCAGACGCCCGACTAACTGCAGGTATTCACGGCCGGTCAAGTAGGGATACAAGTTGGGTTCCTCTGGCACATAGCCGAGTGACTTTTTGTAACCGATCAGATCCTGGCGGATGTTGCGACCCTGGTACAGGATGAGTCCGCGGGACGGCTCGAGGAGACCGGTCAGCATCTTGACGGTGGTGCTTTTTCCTGAGCCATTGGGACCGAGGTATCCGAGGACTTCGCCGGGCCGGATGGTGAAGCTGATGTCGTCGACCGCGGGCCTGCGCGTATACAGCTTGGTCAGGTTGCGGACTTCGAGCATAGTATTGAGACACCGGGGGGTGGGGGATTGTTCCGGCGGTTTGGGACGAACGAAGCCCAAGCTGGTGAAGCTAAAGCAGGTGGTGGGTTGTGGGTGATGGGTGGTGGGGCGCGCGATGCGCGCCGGGGCTGGGGGCTTGGTGCTGGGGGCTGGACGCAGCCGGGAAAGGGTCGAGTTTGGGGCTTTTGGGAGGCAGTTTAGGGACAGTTCTCGCTTGCCCTTTGGCGGCTTTTGCGAGGTTGTCAAAGACCAGGGGGAAGCGCTAACGGGTGTCGGGGGTGCAGGATAGCGGCTGAGGTTCGGCGGCTCCAGCCATCACATAGGTGGGCGCGCTTCGCTCGCCGGGGCTGGGCGCGCTTCGCTCGCCGGGGTTGGGGGCTGGGGGCTGGGGGCTAGTTTGCGCCAGTTGCGGATGGGGCTGCGCCTTGCGTTCCTTTTGGGATTGCTTCATGTCGGCTACGGCGGTGCGGAAGGAGCGCTCGAGTTGCTCGCGGCGTTTCGCCGCGGAGGCCAACATTTTGAATTGTTCCCCGCCGAATTTGATCAAGAGGTAGATTTTCTGCTCGCTTTCGGCTACGCGCTTGAGGAGCCATTGGGAAGTGACCATGGTTTCCAGATAAAGCCGCTCGGTGCGGGTTTGGGGCTGCCACTCGGCATCCAATTCGTCCCAGAGCTGGGAGTACTCGGCGGCGTTTTCGCTTTCGAGGATGGTGGCCTTGGTGCGGAGGCCGAAGGTGAGGGCATTGAAGCGGATGGCTTCTTTTCCCTCCTGGGTCTTTGGACCGGTACTTTTCTGTGCGTTGTTGCGGTTTGCTTCTTGTTGCCTTTCGGAGATCAGCATGCGGGATGTTTCCTTTCTTCGGAGGGAGTGGCGGGACTGAAGTCCCGCGCGGGCTAAAGCCCGCCCTCCAGCTTCATGTTAGAGCGCGGGTTGCGGGGGAAAGGGAGTTTTTAGAGACGGAGAGTTAGTAAGTGATTTGGGCGCAGTTAGTTGGGGCGAGGGAGTTTATTTGCGAAAGTTGTGACCGCGGACCAGGTGCGGCGCAGCCGCAGGCTACTGCGATACGTAGATCTGGAATCCGGCGCTGGTTGCTCCGCTTACCAACGCGCCCACGACCTGGCCGCCCACATCCAGGTAGACCGGTCCGGAATCTTGGACGGTGAAGTTGATTTGAGTCACCCCCGCCACTTCGTACGGCGCCGGGCCGGCATAGTTTACGGGCACTGGCACGGCGATCTGGCCGATTAGAAAATCGGATTGGTACTCAAAGAGCGTGACCGGCAGAACGTCGACCGGCAGCGGGAAACCTACGATTGCGCCATCGGCCTGCGGCGGGTTGATGGCCCCAAGTCCGGTGGCGAAGACCGTCACGATGGAACCCACCCGGGCGGGATTGGAGGCCGAGTTGAAGCTTCCATCCTGATTCAGGGCCGCGGCATAAGTGCCGTCCACCGTGAAGACGCCGGGGTCCGCTGCCACCACCGGGGGCGCGAGACAGTTCGTCTGGGCGCCGTTGTAGAGAACGCACACATCGACCGTCTGGCCGCCCTGGAGCGACCATGGCGCGATGGCATTGATCTGGCCGTCCTGAACATACAGGAGCGGACCGGGAGTACCGTTGAAGGTCACTTGAACGCCATCGAGTTGTCGCGGAAAACCCATCTGGGCGTTCACCTGCGGCTGGGCGCCGGCGGCTGGCCCAAGACCTTGTCCGAACAAGCTGATCAGTTCACCGGCGGCGATCCCGGAGCTGTCATAGCTTCCCCCGTTCCCAAGGCACGCGAGATGCTCGACCTGCGCGTTCGCGTCCGCCGAAAAGCTGGTCAGGAACAGGGAGCCCTGCGTCGACGAATAGGCGGCGCTGTGGGTGCCGACGGCGTAGACCGTCGAGCCTGCGCCAAGGCCCGCGACCGGCGGCATACCCATAAAGCCCAACGAGCCCGGGATGTAGGTGGACTGCAATAGGTTGCCGCTGCCATCGAGTACCGTGAGCGCGGAGGAACCGTTGGCGTCGCACGGCGCCAGGCTGTTCCGCACCCCGAAATTAGCCCGTGCGGGAGACGCGAGGTAAGTATTGCCCGCCGTATCCACCGCCAGCCCGCCCGCCCCCGACGCGGGCAGCGACTTTGAGAATAACAGGGCAGTGCCCAGCGCATTGAAGCGGAGTACCGCGGAGCGCGTAGCCGCCGCATTGGAGAGTAGCACGGCCGCATTGCCGGCGGAATCCAGCGCAACAGCGCGGGCGTTATAGGCTTGCGCATCGGTAAACGTGGAGTAGTCGAGCGTCGTGCCGTCCGGCGATAAGTGCGCCAGAAACGAAGCGCCGTTCGAATTGGAGATGCCGGAAGCAGACAGGTAAGCTCCGGGCGTGATCGGGAAGCTCGCCGGTTGATAGGCGAAGCCGGTGACAAATGCAGCCCCCGAGGCGTCTACGGCGATTCCAGCGGTTGTCGCCTGGCTGCCACCGCCCAGATACGTAGCATAATCGACGGCGCCAGACGGTTGCAGGCGAACCACAAAAGCGTCCGGACCGGGAGGCGTTTGCTGCAGGGCGCCGGGCGTGGTCTGGAAACCGCTGCCGTTCGACCAACCGGTTACATAGGCGCGTCCGGCGGCATCCACGGCCAAACCCGCCATGATCAGGTTCTGCCCAATGCTGGTGGTGTACAGCACGGTCGCGCCGTCGGCAGCAAGCTTCTGCACCACATTGTTGCCGGCCAGATAGACATTTCCGGTCGGATCCACCGCCATGGCTGACGGCTGAAAGGCGAGCGTGTTCCGGTAAACGACGCGGCCCCCCGTGGGTGACAGCTTGATGAGGTAGCCGACCTGGGTGAGCGGCTGAGCTTCGGCGTCCACCACTAAGAGGTAGATGTCTCCCTGCGCGTCGACGCCGGTCGAGACCGGCATGGGCACATAGGCGTCAGTTGGGATTAGTTCGGAGTAGTTCACACCGAGCAGGAAGTCTTGAGCCGCCGCCATTGCCGTCGTGGCGCTTAGCAGAGCGAACCATAGGGCCAGTTTTCCTTGCATAACCCGGTCTCCTATTTAGCATTGTAGGACTATTACGGGCCTGCGGCCGGTGGACCGGCGAGGACGCCGGTCCGGCAGGCGGAGCGCCTGCGCCACGGCTATTTCACCAAGGAGAGGAATTCGTCGCGGGTTTCTTTGTGGTTGCGGAAGGCGCCCAGCATGGCGCTGGTGACGGCACCGGAATGCTGCTTCTCCACGCCGCGCATCATCATGCAGAAGTGGCGCGCTTCACAGATCACTCCGACTCCCACCGGATCGATCAGCTCCTGGATGGTCTGGGCGATCTCCTGGGTCATGCGCTCCTGAATCTGGAGGCGGCGGGCGAACACGTCCACCAGGCGCGGCAGTTTGCTCAGCCCGATGACGCGGTCGCGAGGGATATACGCGACGTGGACCTTGCCGAAAAACGGCAGCATGTGATGCTCGCACATGCTGAAGAACTCGATGTCCTTCATGATGACCATCTCGTCGTACTTCACCGTGAACAGCGCGCCGTTGACGACTTTCTTCACGTCCATGGCGTAGCCACTGGTGAGAAAGTGCAGCGCACGCTCGACGCGCTCGGGGGTGCGCGCCAGGCCTTCGCGCCCGGCGTCTTCTCCCAGGCGCTCCAGGATCTGTTTCACCAGCGGCGCTATGGGCGCGTCCGCTTTCGGAGTAATCACTTTGACGTTGGCTTTATTCGATTTCATGGGCGGACACTTCAAATGCGTTACGGGCGGTCTCGGCGATGGCCACGCTTTCCAGACGCGGGCCATCCGCCGGAAACACCGCAGGCCAATTCTGTTTCAAACGCCGGACCACTTCGCGCCCAAGATTCTCGGACGTCGGGACCGCGGCGCGGAAGGCTTCTATTTCCTGGTTGAGGTTGCGATGCTCGAACGGTTCGAGCACCTGGCGGCGCACCAGGGCGTCCAATAATGCCAGATCCACCGCGCGCCCGGTATGCGCCTCCACCGGGCCGCGCACGGTAACGGCGATTTCATAGTTGTGGCCGTGGCCGAAGGGATTGTTGCACTTGCCATAGAGCGCGCGGTTCTCCGCGTCGCCCAATTGCGGCGCGTGCAAGCGGTGCGAGGCCGAAAAGCGATACTTGCGCGTGACCAGCATCATGCCCCGTCTCCGAAATAGTCCACGTAGAGGTCCGGCGTCTCGTAGACGCGAACGCCGTGTAAGGCGCCGCGCGGCCCGCTCAAATGCGGACGCAGGCGATTCCAGATGTCGATGGCGATGTTCTCCGGAGTCGGAATGACGTGATCGAAGGGCGCCACTTCGAGATTGAGGAAACGGTGATCGTAGACGTCGACCACTTCGCGGTTCAGGGTTTCCTTGAGCGCCTTCAGATCGAGCACCATGCCGGTGACGGGGTCGGGCGCGCCTTCGACGGTGACTTCGATCACGTAATTGTGGCCGTGGCCGTGCGGGTTGGCGGCCGCACCGAAGAGGGCGCGGTTTTCGGCCTCGGAGAGCCCTGGATTGCGGCAGATGTGCGACGCGGAGAACTCCGCCTTGCGGGTGATCAGCATGGGACTCGGTTATTGGATGCAGCAAACGGGCCGAAAGTACACTAAAATTATAGTTTCCAGCTATGCATAGCGTCAAAATCGACCAATTCCTAAAAGCCGGGATCGCCGTGTTGTTGGTGGTCCTGGGCGTGGTGCTGTACACCTCGATGCACGAGCGCATCGTGGACGTGGGGGATTCCGCGCCGGATTTCAAGATCACGGCCGATAATGGGCGCACCATCACGGCGGCGAACTTTGGCGGGCGTTTGCTGGTGTTGAATTTCTGGGCCACCTGGTGCCAGCCCTGCGTGGAGGAGGTGCCATCGCTCGATCAGTTCGCGAAGGATATGTCGGGATCGGGGGTGGTGGTGCTGGGGGTCAGCATGGACACGAACCCCAAGCTTTACCAGGAGTTCCTTTCGCGCAGCCACATTTCGTTCATGACCGCGCGCGATCCGGAGGCCAAGATCAGCGCCGACTACGGCACCTACAAGTACCCGGAATCGTACATTATCGATTCGAAGGGTAAGGTGGTGCAGAAGATTATCGGCGCGACGAATTGGACCGACGGGAATATGGTCAACGCGGTCAAATCATTTCTATGAGCGGGGCTGAAGCCCCGCGCGGGCTAAAGCCCGCCCTCCAGGCTAAGCAGAAACTGATCGAGCTTCTGGGCCCGCGCGGATATCTGGATCGTCCTGAAGATCTGGCGCTATACGAATACGACGGCAGCATCGAGAAGGGCCGCCCCGAGATGGTAGTCTTTCCGCGCAACACCGAAGACGTAGCCGCCATTGTCAAGATCACCGGCGAGCACGGCGTGCCTTTGGTGGGCCGCGGCGCAGGGACTGGGTTGAGCGGCGGCGCCATCCCACGCGAGGGCGGCGTGGTGGTGGCCTTCGCCCGCATGAACCGGATCCTGGAAATCGATCTGGAAAATGAACGCGCCCTGGTGGAGCCGGGTGTGGTGAATCTGGATGTCACGTTGGCGGTGCAAGGGCAAGGCTACTTTTACGCCCCCGATCCTTCCAGCCAGCGCGCCTGTACGGTGGGCGGCAACGTGGCGGAAAATGCCGGCGGGCCGCACACGCTGGCGTACGGGGTGACCACCAATCACGTACTGGGGCTGGAGTTCGTGCTGGCGGACGGCACCGTGGTGACGACCGGCGGAAAGGAAACCGAACTGCCGGGCTACGACCTCACCGGCCTGCTGACCGGGTCGGAAGGCACCATGGCGCTGGTGACCAAGGTGCTGGTGCGGCTGATGCGCAAGCCGGAGATGGTGAAGACCATCCTGGCGATCTACGATGCGGCCTCGGGCGGGGTGGAGGATTGCGGAGCGACGGTGGCCGAGATGACCGCGCGCGCCATCGTGCCGGTGGCCGTGGAAATGCTGGATGGGGTGATGCTGCGCATGGTGGAAGAGGCCACGCACGCCGGCTATCCGATGGACGCGGCCGCGGTGCTGCTGATCGAACTGGAAGGCATGCGGGAGACCGTGGAGGAGCAGGCCGAGCAGATCCGCGAAGTGTGCATGGCATGCCGGGCGCGCGAGGTGCGCGTGGCCAAGTCGGCCGAGGAACGCGATCTGCTGTGGAAGGGGCGCAAGAACGCTTTTGGCGCGGTGGGGCGGGTGAGCCCGTTCTATTACGTGCAGGATGGGGTGGTGCCGCGCACGCAGATCGCGCCGACACTGCACGCGATCGGCGAGGTGAGCCGCAGGTACGGCTTGACCATCAGCAATATTTTCCACGCGGGCGATGGCAATATGCACCCCATCATTCTGTTCGATGCGCGCAAGCCCGGGGATCTGGAGAAAGCGCAGGCGGCGGGCGCGGAGATCCTGGAGTACTGCCTAAGCGTGGGAGGGTCGATCACCGGGGAGCACGGCGTGGGGATGGAGAAGAACGAAATGATGGCGCGGCAGTTCAAACCGGAAACACTGGAGACGATGGGCGCGTTCAAGCGCCTGTTCGATCCGGATAATCGGTTGAACCCGGGCAAGGTGCTGCCGACGGGACGGGGGTGTTTGGAGATCCGGCAAAAGGCGGGTGATTGGTTATAGGGGATGGGTGATGGGTGATAGGTTCTGGGTGATGGGTGATGGATTACTCGCGGACCAGCTTCCAGCTTTCATCCGGGTCGTATTCCACTATGGCAGCCGCTAATTGCGCGGTTTTCGGACCGAGGTTCTTCTCATAGACGCGGCCCTGCTGGTTGACGATGAAGGTCACGATTCCGGAACTGCCCCACTTATCTGGATAAGCGATGAGGGCATAACCGGCGATCATGTTGCCGTTGATCACATAGGCGAACTTTCCGCCTGGGGCGTGGACGCCCTGATGGGTAAGGATCTTGAAGTAGTATCCGTGATACGGGCGCTTAGGCGCGCTGGCCGGGCGGGGTTGGCCTGCCACATAGCCCTCGGCCCGAGCTTGCGCCACCAGGCTTCCGAGCGGGCTGGGCTTAGCGCCGGGAGGGGTCTCCCAATAGAGCCCATCGCGCTTGCCCGGCGTGCTGACGAACTTCTGCGCGTAGACGGCCAGGCCATCGTGAGAAGTACCAAGGGCCTGAGTGAAATACTCCCACTGCGCCAGCACGTAAGCGCGGCAAGTGAGGATGGCGGACAATTCATCTTCGCCGATGTGGCGGTTGAGGATTTCTTCCAGTCCGGCGGCGGTATCGAAGCGCCACTGGTTGCCATCTTTAACGATGGGAATGGGAGACGGCCAACGGTCCTCGCCCACCAGGAGGGTGAACCGGGCCTCGCTCACCTTTTCGAGCGCGTGCGATTTCTCGAGACTGGCGGCGAAGCGCTCGAGAGCCCGATTATCCTCGACCGGGTCGCCAGTCAACAGTTTCGCGCGGTCCGGACCGAAGATGGCGGTGAGAGCCGTTTGGTCCTTGGCCTGTGCCGCGCTGGCCAGAGCTGCGACGGCCTCTTCGGGGGTGGCGAAGCGGGTCTGGCCGGACAAGGCCAGAGGCAGCGCCAAAGCGGCGGCGAGCAACACGCCGCCGGTTTTCGTCCGGAAACGTTGCAGCGGATGCATCAGTGCCTCCCTCCGCCGCCGCCGTGCGACCCCCCACCGCCGCCACCGCCGTGGGAACCTCCACCTCCGCCGGCGTGGGATCCTCCGCCCGACGATCGGGGCGCGGGAGCCGGACGTGACGCACGGCTGCTCTTCCCGCGCTGGCTGGAGGCCTTCTCGTCGATCTTACTGCGCTGGCCGCCAAACGCGCCCGACGACTCGGACGGCGCGGTGCGCTCCGGCTCAGCCCTGGAAACCGGGGGGGCAACGAGCGCGCGGCCGCGAAACAGATCGATGCGCGGATCGTCGACGTTGGTATTGCGCTCGATAATCTTGTTATTCACGTTGTCGGCCGGCGGGACGCTGTTTGCCGCACTTACCGCGGAGTTAGTCCGCGCATTTCCGTAAGTAGCGGTCGGATGGACGCTGTTATAGCGAGTCAGATTGGCGTAATTCACCGGGCGGGCGGGCGCGGGCCTTTTGGCTACGGCATTCTTCAGGTTGTCATTCACATAAACAGCGCTGAGGTGGATGTAGGGACGGGACCGGAAAATCCAGCCGCCCCCAACCGACCAGCCATGATAGTAAATATGACGATGCAGCCAGTCGAAGTCGGAGTTCAGCCAGACGCCTATGGGGTAACCGCCGCTGAAGGTGACGACCGGTCCGCCGAAGACCCCGCCGGAACCGAAGAATGCCAGCCCGGGATCGTATATGGGCAGGTAGCAGAATTGCGGCTGGGCCGGCCAGATTTCGATGTTGCCATCGTCAACTTCGATGTCCTGCTGCGGCGTAGAGACCAGGTTTCCGGCGCTGCGGGCCTCCTGCCGGAGGCGCTGCACGGAGGCCATTACGTCATCGGCCTGGTTGGCATAGGCTTGCCCGAGGGCGGTGGTCCAATCCAGGCCGTCGGCCATCATATAAAGAACAGTCGGGTAGTGCGCGACGGCTTTGACGCTGACATCCCAGGGCTCGCCATCGATATCGGCGGGAGGGGCGCCGGCGCGGCAGAAGCGGGCGGCGGCATCGACCTGATCGGGGAAAGCGGCGGCCAACAGGATTTGAGCCAGGAGGGGATCCGGGTAGAGAGCGACGGAGGCCAGCAGGTTATCGAGCTGATCGGGAGAGAAGGGCTGGGGGGAAGAATCGTCCTGAGCCCGCAGCGCCGGCCCGCAAGCCATGAGCGCGAGTGCTACAGAGACAGCCAGGAGCTTCGACATGGAGTGCTTCCTCCTTACCGGTCGTTTCAGATGCCATACTCATCTATCGGCATCGCAGTCGCCATAATAGACGCTGTCTGAAAGGACGTAGTCCGCCGAATGGATCGGTGAAATATTCTGAAACATTCCGCGAAGCCGAAAACGGCTGTCACGGAGGGCGTCGCCCACGGCCTACCGTTAGAGGGCTATGATTCCAGCGACACCGCGCGGCGAACGGCGACAGGTGAAGACTCAAAAGTACTACGAGTGCGGCGTCACAGTCGATACCGCCGTGTGAGCCAGGCCCCACTGTCGCGCCGGGCGGGTTGATACCAGCGGGCGTCAAAAGTTACGAAACGTCAGCGTTACCGCCCCGTTGGTCGCCACTGGCACCCCGTCCTTCATTGCTGGCTTAAACCTCCACTTCCGCACTGCCGCGATAATTTTTTCATCTAGGCCGAGGCCAGGTGAGTCGAGCACGGTTACGCTTGTAACGTTCCCGCGTTCGTCAATCGTGATCGACGCCCGAACAGCACCGTTGAACTTCGCTCTCCGCGCATCTTCGGAGTATTCCGGTTCGACCTTGCTCAACAGGATCGGCCGAGAGGCCACGACGGAGGTTCCATTGGATTGTGGCCCGCCGGAGGCTGGCGGCGCTGCTGGCGGCGGCATGGTCTCCCACGTTATATCGCACTTGGTCTGGATGCCCGGTCTAATGGACTGCATGACAAGCGTTTGCATGCCATCCGGCTGTCGGCGAACAGTCGGTCGCCAGGCGTCATGATCGAACGTGAACTTAAGTCGGTCACCGGGAAGATTCTTGAACACCAACTCTCCGTACTGTGGCACGTCGATTGTACCGTTGCACAGCACCCCCGACGTTGGCTTCATGGTCGCTACGGGCGGCGCGGGCGGGCTTGCTGAGGTGGATGGCTGGGAAGGCGATGGACCGGGCGGGGTCGTATTAACCGGCTCCTGGCTAATTGCCGGAGGCTCGGATACTGACGGCGCCGCTGGCTGTCCAAATATCGGAACGATGGCCGATTTGTCGGACTTGTATCCGCCTTCAAAATAAAGAGCGTACTGGCGATTCTGGGGGACGTCGAAAATGACAGACCCGCGCATTGTCATGCCGGGATTGAGCATTGTCAGGAGATCGGGGAACGTCGGGTAGGCAGGATATTGCCGTAAGCTTTGGCTGTAGCGCTGCACCTCCGGCTCCCCGCGTCCCGGAAGATTCAGGCGTCCTTTGGTCAACTCCGCGGTCCCATCAATCAACTCAAAACTCGGTACCAGACTTGCTTTGTTGGTGCCTTCGCTGTTGCTGTTGTTCCGAACGGTGACATCCAATACTAGGTCTTTGACCGCTTGAAAGAGTTCTGTTTATAACCGAACTTGCGGCGGGCCGCTTTGCGATCAAACCGCCAGTTGATCTTGGTACGATTCCGGTTCGTCTGCCGATTCCAGGCGCGCGCCTCTCGTTTCAGCGTCTTCAGATCTGGGATTCTCCGCTTTCCTAAGCATTGCCGCGCAAACATCCCGATCTCGATTTCCGCCTGGTTCAGCCAACTTCCATGCTTGGGCGTGTGGTGGACGGTAAAGCAGTTCCAGACTTCGCTGGCCATTTCCTTCCCAAACAAGTCGGTTAAGGATTTCTGACGGTGGCTGCTGAGGTTATCCATCACTAAATGGATCGTCTCAGCTTTTGGATACTGTAAGGCCAAATGGAATAGGACTTGCGCGAACTGGAAACCCGATCGATCCGGGGTCGGGAAGGTGAAATGGCGTCCGGCTTTGGGTTCCACAGCGCAGAAGACATTGGCCGTGCCGCAGCGTTCGTATTCGTTGTCTCGCCTCGCCTCGCGGCCTGGCCTGGCCAGCGCCGGCGGACGGACGTCGGCATGCAAAGTGACCGGTTTCTCGTCCAAGCAGACCACCGGTTGGGCAGCATCGTACGGCCGCTCATAGGTTCCCAGCACGTCCTCCATCCTGTCGATATAGTCTTCATTGAGGTCAGCCACGCACCACATTTTTTTCCCGCCACGGCTTGAGGTCGTGGTGGAGCAGCAGGATCCGGATAGTCTCTCTTCCCACACGGGGAACCAATTTCCGCTTTATCGTTTCTTCAGCCACCAAGCGGACCGTCCAGCGGGCGCGGCCGCGGGGAGGGTCGGCGCACACCATGGCGATGATCCGCTGCTTCTGGTTGTTGTCCAGCACTTCGGCGGCGCCGGGGCGCTGCTTTTCATAAAGAGCGCTCGTCAGTCCGGCCATCTGATAGCGGTGGCCGAGCCGGCGAATGGCCTGTGGGGTGAGCGGAATCATCTTGGCAATCTGTGGAGCACTGACATGCTCCGCCAACTGCAACAGGGTCAAGGCGCGCAGAACCACGCGGACTTGTTGGATCCCGCCTTTCAGGAGGCTGCGTAATTCCAGTTGATCCTTCTTGGCAATATCGATGTTCAGAGGTGGACGGCCCATACCCTGAGTATGCGCCAAAACAACTCTGCATAAAAATGGTTTTTCAGAACTATTTCAGGCGGTCAAAGACCTAGATACAAAGCATCTGGCGTTTCTGGCCTATAGGGTGACTGGATTTCCGGCCCCAGTATGTCTTTCAGCGGCGTCGATGGCAACCACTCTGCACCTATAACCTTGTATGACCAGTCGCCGAGCCAAATCTCTTGCCCGATTGAGTATGTCGCGAATAGTTCAGCCTTCACCGGAACTGCGGGGGCGGGTTCAACACTTGGCTTATTGGACGAAGGACGGTCCAGCACAAGCCCAACGACGGCCGCGACCGCAAGGATCGTCAAGCATCCGGCGCATCCATGTTTGCGTTCCATTCTGTTTCCGATTCTACAATCGCAGCATCATCACTGCGCCGGTGCGATGGTGCCTAGATTGGTTATGACATATGGCCAGCGCGCAAGGTTTAAGCCGAAGTATCCCCCTTTAGCCCCATTAAATTCGACTCGCGCAGCACATTCCGGCTCGGGTATACCGTTCGTGCTGGCGAATGGATTGATGATATATTGGCGCACGTTTGGCCGCTGACCGGCCCGTGGAGGGTTCTTCCATGCAGCGGTAGCATCAGGACGCAATTGGGTATTCAGCCACTTCAAGCAGTCGTCCTTCCAAGCATTGACCGCATTGTTAATCTCGGCATCAACGTTTCTCATGCTGCTCACTTCGAGCACTACTTCATAGGGAACTCCCCCGGCTAGAGGGTCGCCAGAGTCACTAAGCCGGTTTACACCTTGCGCAATTAGCTTTCCGGCGAGTTCCAAAAAAATGCCAGTTGCAATAGGCTCCGGGCGTGTCCAATCGATATTCCCGTGGGCGTCCCGTTGTTTAGGCGAGGCTAGCCAGATGTGTGCGACGCCCGCAACGCGGTCAACTCGGCCAACGCCAGCTCCGATGTAAGGCTCCACTAGTATGCAGATAGGCTGGAGGCGATTCGGAAACGTCTTCGCGCGAAGCTCTGGCAAATTCAGACCGTTCACGTAACGGATAGACACCTGCCCGGTTATCGTAACCGTATCACCCATGACCGGGCAGTGGATTTGTGGGTGCTCTTGAATACTGGCAAGTATCGTGTCTAGGTTTCTTCCGGGCGGCGATACCATCGTCATCTGAAAAGACCCGGACTGGAGCTCCACTTTGTACGTCCCTGCGATCATCGCTCCGTTCACCGTGCCGCTCCACGAGATGTCTAAAACTCCTTTGGAAGTGATCTCAATGTGTCCAGATTTTGCGTCATACTGGGCGACCGTGCAAGTCCCCGAGCCGATGAGTGGGGGCGAAATCGTCAGAGCACAGGCGCCATCTGCGTGAAACGCCATTCGCACTGGAGCGGTAATCGGCCGTCTCGGAACAGTTGTGTTCGTGACAGTGCCGACCAGGACGAAAGGATCAGCCGCGAGAGCGCGGCAACCGGTGGTCAGGAGAACCGCGAGTACCGCCTTCAGCGTCGACATCGTTCCCGGCGGCATTTCGTGCTCCTCAGCCCCCCTGCCAGACAGGGTGCCGTCAGCAATATAACCCATAGCCTAGGTGGGTTGCAATGCGTAACCGCCGCGCTCCTGCCGTCCTCTAAGCCCGGCCAGCAGGTCCCGGCAATCCCGCAAGAGCTTGCGGTGTGCCGCGCGTTCCGCTTTGGCCTGTTTGGAGTAGTGGCCGTGCTTCATTACCGCGCGACGGATGCGTTCGATCCCCGCCGCCTATTCCTGGATGGTCAGCGAGAACCTGGTTCCAGTCGTCGGCTCGTAAAGACAACATTCCCGATCCGCGAAGGACATTTTTATCGAAAGCTCCTTGGACGCGGGCCAACTGAGAGCGGCGCGGAAGTGGGCCGCGTTGCTACTCACTAGTTCTTGCCAATACGCTAGCTCGGCAAATATCTTGTCGCAGTCGGTTCTGTCCTCCGAACAATCCCCCGACGCCATCAGCCCTCCGCCCGGTGCCAGGTAAACCGTACCATCCCTCATGGTGGTGGCGAAATTCGCGTTTTGATTGCGCAGGTTACGTCTCTCACCCGATGGAATAGCTTCGCCCGGGACGCCATGCAGTTTGCCATCGGCGATTTCCTCCGGCCAATTGTCATGGAGAATTTGCAGCAGCGATGTATCCACCCACACGTCATGATCGTGCGGCAACGCTTGCACAACACAACAAGTCCGTGTCCGTAATTCTGCAAAGCAGAATGTATGCGGTCCCTTCAACCCGAAAGTGCAGGTGTTGTATCCCCCACGCATTGAGTACCCCGTCATTCTTGTCCGGGCGTTTCTTTCTGAGAATGTCCCGGCTCAAATACGGCTCCAAGTCCCCACCGGAGCTTATAAGCGACTTCAACGCCACATAATCCGCCTCATACTCTTGAGGAACCGAAAGCTCCCGCGATTCACGCACGGCTCTCGGTGCGGTAGTTGGAATTCTTCTGCGGTGCGCATTGAGATACCGCATCGTGTTCACTTCCAACGTGCGCGAGTGGTCATAATTCAACCCGCAAATCGCCATTCCCTGTTGACGAAGGAATTCTGCCCAATCGCCCCTGACATCCACCGTCAGATTGCTTGGGGCCAATTCGCAAGCCCCACCTGTACCAGCTTCAGAATGGACGCCAGATTTACGCTCTGCTGCGAGATGGAAGTAGGGACCGCGCGCCTGACTGCGCGCCATTGCCCCACCCATCGCCGCCGCTGCCGCGTATGGGCTGGTATTCGAATGAACTACGAACGTACGCGTGTAAGCCTTCAATTTGTCGAGAAGCGCGGTGTTGCTCATGGTCTCCCGCTTTACCAAAACATTTCCTACGCTTCTTTATCTTATCCCGGCGTGCTTCGTGCGCCAAGTGGCCTGTAGGCGCCAGGAATCGGCGATGTGGCGAAGGGTGTTGAGGCGGCTGTCAGGAGGTCGTCGTGGCCGTCAGAAGGACCAGGCTCTCTACTGCAGCGTAATCGCTTGCGTTGTGAGTGACGAGGGGAATATTCAACTGTACTGCTGCGGCTGCGATCCAGGAATCCGCAAATGAGATTGGTCTGCCCTTCTTCTCACAACCGCACTTGATCCGCGCCCACGCGCGGGCCGTTTCGGTGTCCGGTAGCAACGGCGTAAAGCGTGCGAGAAAGCGGCGCATGAGATCGCGCCGGCCGGCGCCCCAATTCTTTGCTTCCATGCCATACTCGATTTCGGCCAGCGTGATTAGCGACACGGCCAACGACCTGCCGGCAAGAATGGCTTGATAGGCGGGAGCAAGGGAATGACCCTTAAACAGAAAAGAAACGACATCGGTATCCACCACTACCGGGGTTGTGGAGTTCATCAAAGCGCGACTGGCCGAGAGCTTTCCTTGCGAAGCGCCCGGATCAGCGCCACGAATTCCTCGGCCCCTTCCGGGTCATATTCGGTATCGGTCTTCAGATCTTCCAGGCTGACTGGCGGTTTGAGGACTAGGCCCGCTGGAAGTCGCACCTGATCCGCTCCAGTTTCCGTGTTGTAGGCTCGCTGTGGCATCTCGATTCCAGTTTAGCTCACCAGACTGTCTGGGCGTGATCCGCACGTTCTACGGCCTTGTAACCCGAGGCAAGGGAGCGCCCGCCTTTTCCCGGCTGTGCCGTGCGGTTGGACCAGTGGCCTCCAGGTATGCCCAAAAGTATGCCCATCCCCTGCATAGCAGCGCTAAGCAGGGCTGCTCGGCAGTCGGCCTAAGCGATTGAAAATGCACGGTGCTGGGCAAATGATGCGTAAGGCTGCAACCTCATGATTTTAGGCGAATCACTGGCTACGAACCAGAAGGTCAGGTGTTCGAATCACCTCGGGCGCACCACAGAATCAATCATTTGCACAGCAGTTCTTGTTGCTCTTGCGGCTTCAATCCCAATCTAACCAAGCGGCCGCTTCGCCGCGTCGAGTCGGGCCCCCAATGTTTCGAAGCCAGGCTGGGGGCCGTGCCACTCCAGTTCGTCCACGTCTTCAAACAGCTGGACGTCGGTCCGCAAGGTTGCCAACGTCCGGAACAACCGCACGCGTTCGCGCTGCTCGGCAAGCGTGCGCGCCAAGCCACCGGCGTTGGAAGCGTTCACGCCCCAATCCCTCCAATCCACCGGGATGGATTCCAGGTGCACGAACTTGGCCAGGACAGCGGCCGATGACTTCGCCCCCCAGCCGGGTAACCCTGGGTAGCCGTCTGCCGCATCGCCGACTAGCGCCAGGTAGTCTGGAATCGACTCCGGCGAGACGCCAAACTTGTGGACCACGCCGGCCTCGTCGATCGTAACGCGTTTCCTGCGATCCAACTGGACGACCCGCGTGCCGCGCACGCACTGGGCGAGATCCTTGTCGGGCGTACAGATGGTTACGCGCTCGACACGCTCGTCGCGAGCCGCAGTGGCCGCGCCGGCCGCCAGCGCGTCGTCCGCCTCAAACTCCACCATGGGCCAGACCACGACGCCGGCCGCCGAGAGCACCTCTTCGAGCAACTCGAACTGCGCCAGCAAGTCGGGGTCGACACCTTCGCCGGTTTTGTAGCCCGGCCAGAGCCCGTTCCGGAAGGACTCGATGACGTGGTCGGTGGCCACGGCAACGTGCGTGGCGCCGCCGCGAATCATGCCCAGAACCGACGCGAGCACGCCGCGCACGGCGGCCACCTCGCGGCCCTCCCGGTCCCGCGCGGAGGGCAGGGCATAGTAGTGCCGGAACAACTCATATGTGCCGTCGATCAGGTGGATTTCCAAGCGCAACTCAGGCGTTCAGGAATTTGTGCAGCGGATCCCAGTATCTGACCGGCCAGCCAGTATTGAAGCCTTCCCATTTGTCTTCTGCGAAGCCCGTATGATCCAGGACGATACGCGTACCTTCGCCGCGCGCCACCAACTCGAACTTCACCAGCGAATAGACGCCGGGAGGCCAATAAGCCGGCCGCCATGCCTGGACGATCCTTTGGTTTGGCGCCAGTTCCACGATACGGCCTTCGATGGCGCCGCCGAACAACTTGAATGCTCCGCCCGCCTGCGGTTGAATCTCGGCCGTAGCCTTAGTGAAGGCGCTGAACTGTTTGGCATCCAGCAGCGTCTGGTAAATGCGCTGCGCAGTCGTTTTGAAATCGACTTCCTGGTGGATGCTGGTCCCGCCCTTCTGTGTTTGTGCGTGCACCGAGTTGAGCCCCAGACTACCGAGCATCAAACCGATGCCGCGCCGGGTTAGCTTTTCGTCCATCCCTTTTGTTCTCCTTCCGGCGTTCAGGACGCAGAGGTTTTCTTCAGTGCAACGGCATTCATGCAATACCGCAGGCCGCTCGGCGCGGGACCGTCGGGAAATACGTGGCCCAGATGCGCGTCGCAGGTGTTGCAGACGGTTTCGATCCGTTTCAGGAAGGCGGGCCCGTCAAAGCGATATGCAATGACATTGGGCGCCACCGGCTGCGTGAATGAGGGCCAGCCTGTGCCGGAATCGAATTTCTCCGAGGCGTCGAAGAGTACGGTCTCGCAGCACAGGCAGGCATAGATTCCCGGCTCGAACCGCTCGCACATCGGCGAACTAAAAGGACGCTCGGTGCCGGCCTGGCGGGTTACGTGATATGCCTCCGGGGCGAGCTGCCGCCGCCATTCTGCATCCGTCTTGACGACCTTGCGATCCGGGGCGGGATTTCCGTTCTTGGCAAGGTTCAGCACGTCGGGCCAATAGAGCATCATCATATATCTTACCGATCATTCGGGACCTGCGGCTGGCGGGTAGAATAGGAGGCAGTGTCGCTCCTCTACGACATTCGGCTCGCCTTTCGACTCTTTTGGCGGGATCCCGTGGCCATCGGAATCGCCTGGTTGTCGATCGCGTTGAGCGTGGGTGCGGCGGCGGTGGTTTTTGCGGCCGTCAAGTCAGTGCTGATCGATCCGCTGCCATACGCGCGCCCCGGGGAACTGGTGCAGTTGCGCAGCGAATATCCCCGCATTGAAGAGCAGTCCCACGGGGACTGGGTGTTTTGGAACGACATCCGCGAGCTGCCGCGGCGGACGCGGACGCTCGGCGCCGTGGGCGCTTACCGTTACGCTATTTTCGATCTTTCGGGTGACTCGAACGCCGTTCCGGACGCGCTTTACGGCGTACGCGTGAATTCGGATCTGTTCCCCGTGCTGGGGGTATCTCCCATGCTCGGACGCAATATTCTTCCGGAAGAACACCAGCCGCGGCATTCGGATGTGATGATTCTCAGCTACGGCCTCTGGGTGCGCCGGTTTCACTCGGACCGGGCGGTGGTGGGCCGAACCGTCACGGTCAACGGACGCGGGTGCCATGTGATCGGGGTGATGCCGCCGGATTTCAACTTTCCGCTGCGCCGGGTGGCAGCTCACACGCCGGCGCCGTACGTGGAATTTTGGGCGGCGCCGTTTATGGCGCCGGAGAACCCCGACGCCGGATTGGGCGCAGTTGCCAGACTCCGGCCGGGCGTGCCGCTCGAAGAGGCACGGCAGGATCTGGCGTCCATCAGCCTGGCTTTGGCGCACGATTTTCCCGCTACGAATCGCGACCGCATTCTGAAGATCAACCTCCTGCGCGATCGCACCGTTGGGGCTGCCGGCAAGGCCCTCTTGCTCCTGATGGGAGCGGTGGTTCTCTTCATGCTGATCGGATGTGCGAACGTCGCCAACCTTCTGCTGGCACGCGGGTCCGCACGCCGGCAGGAGATGGCGGTGAGGCTCGCGATCGGCGCGGGACCTGGCCGACTCGTCCGTCAGCTTCTAACGGAAAGCTGCACGCTGGCCTTGCTCGGCGGTCTTGGCGGGTTCGTCCTCACCGCGGCGGCATGGAGGATTTTGCCCGCGGTGGCGCCCGTCAGCATTCCCAGACTGGCCGCCGCCCGCGCCGATTCCACCATCTTCGGATTCGCCGTCGCCCTGGCGATGATCAACGGCATCCTCTTCGGAATTGCACCCGCGCTTCGCCTGGCAGGACGGAAGAACGCGGTTGTCGGCAGCGGCTTCGGGTCCCGAGGCGCGGCCTCGGGCAGACAGGATCGCGTGCGCTCTTCATTGGTAGTCGCCGAGGTGGCCGTGTCGGTACTGCTGGTCGTGATTGGAGGGCAAGTGTTGGGGAGCTTTGTGCGGCTGGTTAGCAGCGATCCCGGTTTCGAGGCGGACCGGGTTCTAGCTTCCGTGGTGCTCCCGGCCCCGGAGCGGTACCCAACGGCCGAACAGCGGGGGCGGTTTTACAAAAGGATTCTCGATGCGGTGCGCGCGCTTCCCGGAGTGGAGCGTGCCGGCACGGTTGACGCCTTGCCCTTCAGCGGAGAGAATCACGGCGGCTCCGTGAGCGGCGGCGAGACACCGGCCGCATCGCCATTGACGGCGGAGATTGATGTGACCGGCGGAGAGTACTTGCAGACCATGGGGATTCGTCTGGTCGAGGGCCGCTGGTTCCGTGAAGAAGAGATGAGCGCATCCAACGACGCCGCGATCGTGAGCACGCTGGTCGCGCGCCGTTTGTGGCCGGGAGCCAGCGCCGTGGGGCGGCGGATCTGCGTCTTTTGCACTCCGGAAAACCCGGGCAATTGGAAGCGGGTGATCGGGGTGGTCTCCAATGCCAGCCATGCCGCCCTCGACGAGTCGGAGAAGGGCAATGTTTACCTGGCCGCGGGAGCCATGCAGACATCGGCGTTCCTGGCCGTCCGGACAAAGAAGCCCACGGGCGAGCTGGAAAAGGCCATCCGCCGGACAATCGCCGCGATCGACCCCAACCAGCCGGTCTTTCTCAGCGCGCCGATGCGGGACCTGATTGCGGACTCGGTGGCCGATCGGCGATTTATCATGATACTGCTTGCCGTCACGGGCTGCCTCGCCCTGCTCATGTCGGCGGCCGGTGTTTACGGCGTGATTTCCTATACAACTTCACGACGAACGCAGGAAATCGGTATTCGTATGGCGGTCGGCGCCACGCCCCGTAATGTTCTTTCGCTGATCTTTAAGCAGAGCTTTGTCACGGTCGCAGCCGGGCTCGCGGTTGGGCTGGGCGCGGCATTGACCTGCCTGCGCTCTCTGCGAAGCGTTCTCCTGGGGCTTGACTCCGGTCATCCCGCCTCCATCTGGGTTGCGGCTGCGCTGGTTGCGTTCACGGCGGGAATCGCGTGCTGGATTCCGGCCAGGCGAGCCACCAGAACCGACCCCGTTGCCGCGCTGCGGCAGGAATAGTCTCACAGCCGATACAACGCCTTGGCATTTTCGCGCAGCACCATGCGCGCCAGTTCGGAGGCGCGGCCGCGCGAGATCTCTCCATCGCGCAGCATCCCGGTGAGCGCGATGGCCAGTGCCAGTCGGCCCGTGCGCGCGGCGATCCAACCGGATTCCTCCCACCCCATTTCGGGAATGTACGGATAGGCATCCGTGCCGAACATGACTTTTTCCGGCACGAACTCCAGCCACTCGCGCAGAGTGGCGGCCAGACTGGCGGGGGTCCGCGACAGGTCCTGCGCGGAAAAATCAAGGTACGCCGTGGGCTTGGTGAGCAGCGCGCCGATCTCGTGGATGAAGGGCCATCCGCCGTGCAGCATGACGATCTTCGTCTGGCGCAGGGCCGGATCGTTCAGCACGGATTCCAGATTGAGCGGGTTGGCTCCGGCAATATCGAAGTAACTGCCGGCGCCCGCCATGGTGTGCAGGTGCACGGCCATCCCCAAGCGGCCGCATTCGGCGGCGATGTAGCGGAAAAGGAAATCCTGCAGGGGCTTGTATTCGGGTTGCGCCGGGCCGGGCTTGCCGGCGAAGCGCTGGTAGATCCGCCCGGCTTCGGCCTGGTCCACTTTGTCGAAGGCCAGGGAGCGCAGATAGGCGGCTTCGAACTTTTCGGCCACCGCGCCGCCCTGCCGGTGCCGGTCCAGCGTGGGAGTCACCACGCGCGCGAGGTACTCGGAGAGCGTGGCCGGCGGCTTTTCCATTCCCGCGTCTTTGAGGTAGCGTTGCCGCAATTGGTCCTCCAGCGCGAAGAAAGATTTTCGATCGGAGTTCTGGTGGGCCAGCTTTGAATTATCGAGCGGAAACAGCAGCGCGTCGGCGTAGGGTACCCAGCGAAAGCGCGGCGGCTGGATGCTCGTGCCCATGGCCACGCGATTCGCCAGCATTACGTCCACACCTATCTGGTCGAGCACCCACGCCGGATAGTTGTCGCCCTGTTCGTGCTGGATGCGCTGCCTCCCGCCGGGGCCTCCGAAGAGCGCTTGCGCGGCGGCAGCGATTGCGGGCGATTGCGGGCGCAGGTTCACGGGGTCCGACTGCGGCTCCATGTTGTCGACCGGGAGGGCGTCGAACCCGCGATCCGGTGGCTCGCCGGCGGCGGTGACCCGCACCGGATGCGCGTGATTATCGATAGCGCGGATTTGTTGAATTTCAGCCAGCAGACCGGGATCGGCCGCGGGCGGGGAAGTCGGCGAGCAGCCGGTCAACAGCAGGGCGGCGGACAGCAACGAGCACAGGCGATGCATGTGGAAACAATCTTAGCGCTACTCCGCATTATGGAGCGGGCCGCGCGCGGTAGATCAACACGCCAACGCCATTGGCCGCCAACACCACCGCGCAGATCTTTGCCGCATACCCCACGCGGCTCGTGACATCCACAATCGGATAAACCGCAATGGCGAGCGAAACCAGGCTCGATAGCAATCCCGCCAGCGCGGCCACCTTCACCCACATGGGCAGACCGGCGCGCAACGCCGCCCGGCCCACCAACGGCAACGCAAAAAGGCCCACATAAGCCAGCGCATAATGCGCGATGGAAGCGTTCGACAGCAACTGGCTGGCTTCCTGTTCGCGCACGCCCAGCATGCTCAGCAGAATGAGCGCCATCACCAGCGCCGCCACAAACAAGATCGAATTCACCGGTGTTCCGCGGCGGGGGTCCAGGCGCGTGAACCACTGGGGCGCCAGGTGGTCCCACCCCGCCGCCATCGGCAGGCGGGTCAGACCGGTGAAGATCAGGCTGGCGGCGGCGATGGCGCGCGCCACCAGCAATCCGATGGCGAACGGCGCGGCCCAGGCGCCCACGCCGGTGGCGCCCAATGCCGCCCGCATGGTCTGCGGAATGGGGCCGATCACGTTGATCGGCTGCCCGTCCACATAGGCCAGCACGGAACTGGTGCCCAGGATGAACATCAGGCAGATCACCGGCGCCGAAATCATCACAGACTGGCCGATGGTGCGCGCCGCGCCGCGGCACTCGCCCGCCAGGATCGCGACATATTCGAAGCCGCTCAGCGCGCCGACGGTCATCTGGCCGAAGACCGCCAGACTGAACCAATTGGGCTTAGGCGGCGCCCATGGAATCGCTTCATAGCGCGCCGCGGGCCGCACGGGCGACCACAGCGGCAATGTCAGGAGGATGGCGTAAGCCAGCATGATCAGCACACTGCCCGCATTGTGCAGCCACTTGCCGAGGTCCAGTCCGCGCACGGCTACCAGCGCGATGGCTGCCATCACGGTCCCGGTCAGCAGCAACGTGCCCAGCTTGCTGGCCGGCAGCCAGGCCGCCGCGGGCCCGATCATGTAGGCGAGATCCGTCGGCACCACGAAAATAATGGAGCCGGCCACGATCACGGCGTACACCCACAGGTTCCACGCCGTCAGGAAGCCGGCGAGATCGCCGAAACCCAGTTTGGCCCATTGATAGAGGCCGCCTTCGAGCGGCATCATGCGATTCAGCCAGATCACCACCGCCGCCAACGGCAGATAGAAGAGCACCATGGCGCCCACCCAGAAGGCCACGTGGGCGCGCCCCAGTTTCGCCGCGATCCCGACCCATTGCGAGCCGACCACACACAACACTTGCGCGAGCACCAGGTCCCCCAGACCCAGTGGCTTGCGCAGTTCGGCTTGCTGTGCGGGAGTATCCGTGGCCTGCGAGGCGCGCGACATCAATCTCCAGATTGTACCCATTTGCCGCTACTCTGACGATATGGCCGGCCGCCTGTACTCCGATACTGATCTGGCCGCGCTGTACGATGCATGGTGGCCGCGGGACAAAAGAGAAGACGTCGACTTTTACTTGCCGCTGGTGATGTCGGCGGAAGCGGTGCTCGACGCGGGCTGCGGGACGGGCGCGCTGTTGCATGAGGCCCGCCTCTCCGGTCATAAAGGCCGTCTATGCGGGCTCGATCCGGCGATAGGCATGTTGGCGCAGGCGCGTAGGTGGCAGGATATTGAGTGGGTCCTCGGCGATCTGACCTCGGTTGCCTTCGCGCACGAGTTCGACCTCGTGGTGATGACAGGCCATGCTTTTCAGGCGCTCATCGAGGACGACGAGATCCGACCTTCCCTCGCTGCAATTCGGCTGGCCCTTACACATAATGGCCGTTTTGCCTTCGAAACCCGCAATCCGCTGGCGCGCGCGTGGGAGGGTTGGACGCCGGAGAACGCGGCCGAAGTGACCGGCGCGGAGGGCGCAACCGTGCGGATAACGACGCAGGTTGACAAGCCCTTTGACGGGAGGACCGTTTCTTACACCCATACCTTCACCAGCCCCGCTTGGGCCCAGCCGCGGCTCAGTCGAAGCACTCTGCGATTCCTTGACGCGGATTCGCTGTCCATGTTCGTGGCGGAGGCCGGTTTAGCGATCGAGGAGCAATTCGGGGATTGGGATCGGCAGTCGCTGACCGAGGCCAGCCCGGAGATAATTAGCATCGCACGCCCGAGGTAGGGCGGACTCATGCTACGCCCCTCCCGCAGGCCGCTTTACCACCGTCACCTTGATCTGCGACGGGTACTCCTTGGAGTGATGCACCACATTATGCGCCACGACGCCCTTCACCTCGTCATATGTGGAGCCGCCCGTGTTGAAGTTCCGGTCGAACCGCGGGAAATTGCTGCTGGATACTTCCAGCCGAATCCGGTGGCCCGCAGGAAAATAGTTGCTCGTGGTCATCGGCTGCAGCGCCACCTTGTACACCTTGCCCGGCTCCATCCATACCGGCGGCTTGTCATATCCCTCGCGATAGCGGGCGCGCTGAATGGTCTCGTCCAGGTTATAGGCCGTTCCATCCGGATAAACGTCGATCACCTTTACGGTGAAGTCCGTATCCTTGGCGTCCGACGAGACATAGAGCGTCGCTTCCATCGGGCCGCTCACCTCGAGTCCTTCTTTCAGCGGTTCGGTGGTGTAGACCAGAATATCGGCCCGCGCCTCCATCTTGCGCTGGTCGAAAGCGCCGCCCGACACCGCATTGCCTGTACAGCAGACATTGCCGCCGTATGATGACACCGGATTTGCGGGATCGTATACGAATCCGTCGGCGGTATCCGCTTCCGGCGCGGCGGCGGCCAGGGCGCCGTCGCCATATAAGCTGTTGGCTCTCCCGCGGCTCTCGAGAAAGAAGGTCATGGGCTGCGCGCCCGCCGGAGGCCATGTGTCGGATGTCTGCCACTTGTTCAGCCCCATCGTGAAATAACGCACCTTCGGTGTCTTCTCCAGAATGTGGTTATCTTCCCCTTTCAGGAAATGGTCGAACCACCCGTAGGTGAGGGCGTCGTAGTCCAGTCGCGCGTCGCCCATGTCCCGCTCGCCGACCACGGTGTGCTCGGTGGCGCGCTTGTAGGCACAGTGCAGCGTCGGCGCGATCACGGCATATTGTTCATTGGCAATCCCCGGCTTCGCCGTTTTACGCACGAAGTTGTAAGCGGCCAGGTTCGGCCCTATCGATACGTCGTACCACGACATAAACCAGAATCCCGGCACGTTGATGGTTTTGTCGTCGTGCCACAGCCCCCCGCGATACCATGCCGGATCGTTTGGCGTCCGCTTGATCATCGCGCCGCCCGTGGACACTTCCTCATGGTCGGCGAAGATGCCGTGCGGCCCGTCGACCGCCTTGATAATATCCATCTCCGGCAGGTGCTGCAGCGCCTTCGACCAGTCTACCGGCGGCAACTGCTGCGCCAGATCGAACGCTTTCGACGCGCGCGCCAGATCTTCCTGCGAGGTGCCGGGTGGAAACATCGGGCGCACCTGATTCTGCTCTCCGTACAGCCAGGCGATGAACAGCATCTGCACGGCGCCCCCGCGGTACCAATTGCCTTGCTCGTAATACGGCCCCACGCGCCCCACACCCGCGCCGAAGCCTTGCGGGATCATGGCCGCAAACGCTGGATTCCCTTGCGCCGCGACCCCCAGTTGCCATTCGGCGGTCGACGAGCATCCAATGGTGCCCACCTTGCCGTTGGACCAGGTTTGTGACGAAATCCAGGTAATCGCGTCGTCACCATCCGTCAGAGGCGGACCCAGAATATCGTAATTACCCTCCGAGAAGAAGTGCCCGCGTTCATTCATCTCGACGAATGCATAGCCGCGTTTGACGGCCTCCAAGGGCATCTTCATGTCGCCGGGCAGGCCGTTCTTGACGTCCCAATAGTTGAAGTTGTACGGCGTGCGCACGAAGATGGCCGCATACTTCTTGGAGACATCCGTGGGGCGGTAGATATCGGCCGCCATGCGTTTGCCGTCGCGCATCGGCACCATCACTTTGCGCTCCAGAATCGCCACCGACTCGAGTTCCTCCTCCAACGTCTTGCGCGCTTCCGCGAGTTGGGCCGGTCCAGGCGGCGGTTGGGTGTGAGCCAGGGGTAGAGCGCCGGCGGCGAGGACCGCCAGGATGGGAATTCTTCGACAAAACGATTGGTGGGGATTCATGGTGAATACAGAATTATACGCCCAGGACTCACCTTTTGGTTACTGGATTCACCTGGAGGTTCTGTTGGTGGGGACGCTCGGCCGATTGCCAATCGGCGCGTAGGATAACATCCTGCCCCACAGGCCGCAAAACAAGCCCAGCGAGAGCGATTGTGAGGATTTAGAGGGAGTTAGAGGGTTCTAGTGAGGTAACTGGTTGGAGGGAGCCAAACGGGGAGTCAATCGCTTCTCGCTGGGGCTGCTCTTTGTTCTTCACGCACTTCGGTATAGCAATCGCCTTGCCAACGCGGGGCTGAAGCCCCGCGCGGGCTAAAAGCCAGCCCTCCAAGCGTCAGTAATCGAGCGTCACGTGCACCGGTGCGACTGGCCCACCATACCCGCATTGCGGCGTGAGGCCCGAGGCCCAGATGGTCATGGCCCAACCCGGGTTAGAGATCCGATGGAAGTTGTAGTCATATAGTGTCACGTCTGAGAAAGTGAGCGAGCCATTCGACGGGTAATCGCTGCATTGGGCGACGCTGTAAACCTCCAATGCGCCGGCGAACGCCCAATTGAACGTCTGCCCTTCGCTGGGCGAATTGCTCAGCATGGTGCTGTGCCCCGTGGTCACATCCTCGCTTGTGATCGTCCACGTGGAACAGGATATCGTTCCCGCGCTGCAGGTGTCTTTTATAGCACCTTTGATTTCATCGCCGACGCTGACATGCAGGGGTGAGCTCTCCACCGTAATGCCGCTGGGACAGCAGTTCCAACTGGCAATACCCCACGCGCCGCTAAAATCGGCATTCCACCCGAGCACCGGTTGAATAATGCTCACCACGTCGTCGATGTCCTCCATGCCGGGAAAGAAATACACGGTCTGGCCATTGTCGGAAGCCGGCGCGGGCGGCACGGACCAGGTGGCCGTCAGGGCGCCATATGAGGTAGTCGTGGTGGCATCCGCCGATTCGATCCAGCTATGGCCGATCGCCGGTGGCTTTTCGCCGGCGATTACAATCTCTCCACTGGCCGTGTAACGCGGATAATCGCAAGGCGCGACGTTTTCGACAGTTCCATCCGCATGTTGGACAAGCCCGTTCGCCAGCAGCGTCTCTCCTTCCGCTAGCTGCAGCATGCAGGACGGATGGAAATAGCCGAATGGAGTGATCACATACCCGTCCGGCACGCCCCCTGGGCGGTTCGGGCCGGCGGGCGCCTGCGCGTAAGCCATGGTCGAGGCGAGAAACGCCAAGGACAGGCTCAGGACGGAAACGACACAGGTTTTGGTTTTCAGTTGGACGCGACGCAGCATAACGGACAGCCCTCCCCTTTTGGTTCTCTGTCAGCGTACCACGCCTGCCCCACTGGCATGCTACGTTTACAAAATCGAGGAGGAAGACTATGCCGCGCAGTTTGGGGCTTGCCGTGATGGCAGCCGGTTTGAGTTTCGGCCAACTGAGTTTCGGCCAACAGCGAGGCATCGTGCTCGCGGATTTGACCTGGGTAGAGGCGGAGAAGGTGTTGACGCCGGAAACGGTGGTGGTGATTCCCATCGGCGCCGAATCGAAAGAGCACGGGCCGCACTTGAAGCTGAAGACCGATTACCTTGAAGCGGAGTACTACAAGCGGCAGATTCTCGAACGTGCCGATGTGGTGGTGGCTCCGACCCTCAACTACAGTTTCTATCCCGCATTTGGGGAGTATCCCGGCTCGACGACTTTGCGCCTGGAGACCGCGCGCGACATGCTGGTGGACATTTGCCGCTCTCTGGCGCGCTACGGGCCGAAGCGATTCTATGCGCTCAACACCGGCGTTTCCACATTGCGCGCACTGCAGCCCGCCGCGGAGATGCTGGCTGCCGATGGCATCGTGCTGCGATACACCAACATTCTCGAAATTGGCGCGGAGGCGGAGAAGGGGGTCAAGAAAGAAGAGGGCGGGACGCATGCCGATGAGATCGAGACGTCGCTGATGCTTTACATTGCTCCGGCCTCGGTCGATATGACCAAGGCGGTGAAGGATTACCACCCATCGGAGAGCGGTGGCCTGACCCGCGATCCGCGCAAGCCCGGCGCGTATTCGGCCAGCGGGATTTACGGCGACGCGACGCTGGCTACGCGGGAGAAAGGAGAGGCGGTGGCGCGGGCGACGGTGGAGGGAATGTTGCGGGAGATTGAGGCGCTGCGGCGGGTGCCGGTCGCCTAGGCCGGCTACGAAGCTATCATGGCCCGTTGCGTGCCGCGAGTACGGAATTCATGGCGTTCGATCTTGACGGTGGCTTCGCCGGGCTGGCTATGGACGATCCCGCCGCAGATCTCCAGTTTCATACGGCAGGTATTGTCCAGCATGGCCGGCCAGTCGATTGCCAGCCTCACCCTCTGGCCTCGCTTAAGAAATTGTTGTGTAGTGAACCGCACTTCGCCGCTACTCAGTTCGAGCGTTTTGCCTAAGCCCACGTCGCAGATCCGGCTGCCCTTTACGCACTGGTAACGCACGTCCTGGTGAATCGGAAACGAGCGCCGTGGCGCGTGCAGCCCAGGATCCCCGTGTATTGAGTCGTTCAGCGTCGGTGTTCGGAAACCGGCCATTTTCTCTTCCTTGTCAGCGGCGGCTGCGTGGCTTCGCCAGACAACGCTTTAGTATGGGACTAAAGGATGGGGATCTCAAGAGTATCTTTTGGACAATTGCGGTGCCGCAACGCGGCGTCATCGGACTTCTAGAGTTGGTTTTCGTAGTGCTCGAGCGCCACTCGTGTCAATTGGCCACGTGTCCTGACACCGGTCTTTTCGAACAGGGCCTGCAGGATCGATTTGACATAGCTCTCGGAAATCTGCAGGTGCCAGGCGATCTCCTTGTTGGATAATCCTTCGAGCACGAACCGCAGCACTTTCCGCTGCCGTTCGTTGAATCGGGGCTCGGAATCCGGCTGGCTCTCCTCCCCGGCCAAGCTGCCATAACGCTGATCGAGACACGTGGCGCCCGCATGCACCTTGCGGATGCTCTCGGCGAGTGTGCTTAAAGGACTTTCTTTTACGAAAATGCCGCCGACGCCCTGGCGCAGCAGGCGGCGCGCCTCGGTGTCGCTGACCCACGCCGTCACGACCAATACGCGGCCGGTGAAACCGGACTGGCGAGCGGGGGGCAAGAACTGCGAGGCTCGCTCCGCGCCCAGATCGTGGTCCAAGAGCACGACATCGACCGATTGCCGTTGAAGCACCTGGAGCGCCTCCTTGATAGTTCCACAGTGACTTACCTCAAGGTCGCTCTCTGCGCGGAGCGCCAACGCGACGCTCTCCCGGAATAGGGCATGATCGTCCACGAGCAATGTTCTGATTTTGGCGATGTCACTATCCAAGGGGGTCACCTGTTCTGCTCGACCGGCCAAAGTTCGACCACGAACAAACTCCCTTGAGCCGTTGGTTCGTGCCGCAGATCTCCCCCATACGATCGAAGCACGGCGCGCGAGATGTATAGGCCCAGTCCCGTCGATTGCGCGCCGGGTTGAAAGGGTTTGAATAAGTCTTGCGGGCGGGCCACGCCAGGACCATTATCGTGGAATTTCACGGCAATCATATCGTTTTCTTCGACAACCTCTATGGAGAGCATTTGAGCTGCGCTGTCGCTCATGGCATGCTGGCTGTTACGCGTCAAGTTCAGGAACACCTGCAGCAAACTGTGGTGATCGGCCTGAACCCGGGGCAGTCCACTGGCAATCTTCCACGTAACCGCACATCCGGAGTCGCGGAAGGCGGCGTCCACCACCACGCGGGCCTCGTCCAAGACCAAACCGAGGTCGGTGATGGCGGTGGCGCGCTCCGACGCCAAACCCAACCCGGAATCCGCCAACTTCTCCAGACCCTCGATTATCGCTCCCAACGCGCTGAAGCTTTCCGCTTCCGCGATTCCGGGCACGCCTGCCAGTCCACGGTACGCCGAATGGGCGGCCGCGGCGAGGTTGCGGATCTCGTGACTGACTGCGCCGACCAGGATCCGGGATGTAGACATCATGGAATCGAGGCCGGCGCCTTCCCTGTCCCGCAGGTTTTCGGAGGCGTCCCAGATGAAGCCAGCGAGATGCCGGCCCGACTGCGTCTCGAACGTCGACAACCAGACGTGCGCGAGAAACATTTCGCCATCCGCACGCTGGCCATGGCTCTCTACACTGGTCCGCAAGTGCGCCGATGACGGTTGCATTCTCAAGAAACGGTTCAGTATCGGGAGGTGGGCCTGGATTCCAGTGCCATGTATGCGCTCGGCGCTCAAACCCAAAAGGTGTTGCGCCGACCCGTTGGCCAGCGAAATGCTTCCCTGATTATCCAGAATGAGAATCGCCAGGGGGCTCGTTTCGATCAGTACCTTGAGCTGCTGCTGTGCCTCCAGCCGCAATTGGACCTGGCGTTCCCGCTCTTCCGCGTTCAGCGCTATCAAGCGCCGCTTATGGTTCAGCTCAGCCACAAAGTAACCCGCGAGGGCGAATCCCATTCCGCCGACAATCACCCGGGTGGCCGCGCCGGCCGCCGGATGGACCGCGCTGGCGAACTCGAAAGGACTGAACACCTCAGTCAGGATCCCGCATACCGCTGCTAATGCTCCGATCTGCCAGCCGCGCAGGATCGCAGATGCCATGAGAACCGGCACGATGTATAGGTACCCGATAGAGTCCTCGGGCACCCTCGAATCGAGGTACGCGATTACTAAGACCAGCGTAGCGGCGGTTGCATTTACCCATCCGCGGTGTTCCTCCGCGGAAGCCATGTAGATTTCGAGTGGAGTAACCCACGGCTTGCGAAACCAGTTTGGCGCCGTTACCCACATGCTCTCAATGTAGCGCTAAGTGTTAACGGGCACAACGCGTTTCCACCCGCCCCGCACATGATTTGGATTGTCCGAAAGATACTGGCGGCCGCCAAGGTCTTCTGCCGCATAATGTAATGATTGGGTGCCGCGGTCGAAAGACCGACTGATTGGGCAGCGGATCAAAGGACCGCGCCCTGCTTGAAAGGGAGTGAGCATGTTACTGTCCGTTGGTTTCCGCAAGTTTAAATTTGGAGTTTTGGGTTTGGCCCTGGTGTTTATACTGGGAGTTAGAGCATTTCCGGGTGCCCATCCCGCGTCCGTCACCAAAACCACGACTTGTGGCGGCGCCAGTGAACCCCCCTGCGCTGCTCCGCCCGTCACAGTGGACAGCATCTTGCCGAACCTGTTTTACGGCGCCACGCCATCGACCCCGTTCGGTGCTACCGCGACGAACGCCCCCGTGTTGGTATTCGTGCACGGCTTGACCGGCAGTTATGCCGACTGGCTGGAATCCGCCAACTGTCCACCTGCCCCTACTCCGTGCGGGCCCAACGGCCCTGGTGCCGGAACGGGTAACGACATGTACGACTACGCCTACCAAGCCGGATTCCGCACGGCCTTCATGAGCCTGAGTACCGACAATCTCAGCAACAGTGCCAGCATCCAGGCCAATGCGGCCGTGCTCGAAACCGTTTTTCCTAGGATACTGGCTACCTATGGAGTGTCGAAGGTTTATTTCGTCTGTCATTCCAAGGGAGGCTTGGATCTGCAGGCGGCCCTCGCTACCCCGCAATGGATCGGCATCGCCAGCGGCGTGTACACTCTCGGAACGCCAAACCAAGGGGACGCGTTGTCCAATTGGCTCTTCCTGACTCCCAGCGGCCAGGCACTCGGACAGGCTTTGGGACTGCTGACACCGGGCATACAATCCATGGAAACCGCGAATGTGTTGCAGTTCCGCAGCCAGTGGGATCCGCTCTTCGAGAACGCCCAGATTCCCTTTTATACCGTGGCGGGTGATCTGTGCCGGGAGCCCAAACCCACCACTGCCTGCAATAACACCGTCACCGGACCCATTCTGCTGGCGATCACCGGCGGCATCAAAGCTCCGCCCAACGACCAACTGGTTACGGAGCCGGAAACATATCTGCCCACCACCTATTCCATGGCGCTGGGCGTTGAACTAAACGGTCACTATCAGTTACGCCTGGGCAATAACTCTTTCACTACGATCTACTCGCGCGTGATGGCGCAGGAGAACCAGCAGAACGGGCAACCCGGCCTCACCCGGATAGCCACGAATGGTTTCGGCGATCAAGCCAACAGCGAGGCGTGGTCAATGGCCTGGTTCACCAACTCCGCAGGCGTGTCTCAGTTGTACGTGGGGACGGGACGGGAAGTGTATTGTGTCACCAGCGCCGATGCGGCCATCGAAACGGGGTTGCCCGGGCTCTATCCGCCATCCATCGGCAACTGCACGGCCGACTATCATCTTCTGCCATTGCAGGCCGAAATCTGGCAATACACGCCGTCGACCAATGCCTGGCTGCGGGTGTTCCAATCCCCGAACTCACTGACTACCATCGACGATGCCGGCGCGACGGTGGCCACTGCCCGGGAAATGGGCATCCGAAGCCTGACGGTAGTTACCGAGCCGCCGGCCACCCCAGGTGGACCCAGCGTGACAGCCTTATACGCGGGGACAGTGACTTCCGGCGCGATTTTTGAATCTGGCCACACGGTGGGGAACTGGCCTCCGCCCCGTCTCATGCGTTCTACTGACGGCGTGACCTGGGACCCCATTCCGGAGGATCCCGGAACCTTCCTGGGCAATATCTCCACTGCCGCGGAGAGCGACCAGGAATTCCAGAATTTCGGTTTCCGCTCGGGTGGCCAACTGAACGGCATTTTGTATCTGCAGGTCGGAGACTTTTCCGGGGTGGGTCGGGTAATTGCTTCCCTGCCGGGGACCAATCCGAAAGACGGCGATAACAACTACCAATTCGTCAGCCCGCCGACGGAAGTGCTGCCCGTGTGGATTCTGCAGAGCTTCAACGGATTCATTTATGCAGCCACCGGCAATCCCTACAACGCCGCAGGAACGCCCACCCAGTACGGCGTGTGGAAGACAACCGGTTATCCGGCACAAACTACCGCCCCCTATACCTGGACGCCGGTTATTGCCTCGAATGCAGCTTATTCGCAGCAGCAGCCCTTGGTTCCCAATTATGCGCTGAGCATGCAGATATTCGCCGATCCAACCGGGTGCCCGGCAACATCGGGTACAATCTCGGGCGGCGCGGGCGGCTGCTTGTATGTAGGTACCGACGTGCCCAGCGAATTGGTTCGCATTCACCCCGACACCGCGGGACAAGTACCCGTAGATAATCCCGACGGGTCGCTGGATACGGTAGATAGCTGGGACTTGGTGGTAGGCAATCCGCGGACCTGCCCCGCCACCAGCGGCACTCCGCCCGTGGCGCAGCCGTGTGCCGGACAATTAATCTCTCCGATTAGTGGCATCGGGCAATACTTCGACAACGGTTTTACCGGACACTTCTGGAGAATGGGAGTAGGCGGCATGGGATTGTACATGAGCACCTACGATTGGAGCGCGGAGCACTATACCACGAATGGATTCGCGGCAAATTGGGCGCAGGAATTCGGCACGGACCTGTATCGAACTCCCGATGGGATCCATTGGACGGCGGTGAGCAAGATCGGCCTGGGAGACGGCATGAACACCGGCGGCCGGTCCTTCGGGCAAACCCCGTTCGGGCTTTACTGGGGCACGGCACGCCCGGCGCTCGGCGGAACACAGATCTACATGATCGACAACAGCGTACTGGACATAAACAAGGATGGTGTCATCGATCAGAAGGACGTGAACCTAATGATGGCCAGAGTGAATACCAAGGCCAAGGCGAACGACCCGATGGACCTGAATCAGGATGGCAAGATCACCAGCGCCGATGTCGAATTGCTAAAGACGCAATGCACGTATCCGAAATGCGCGGTGCCGGCGGTCCAGCCGAAGCAGACCACGCTGGTGGCGCCGGTGATCCACTCGGCCCCGGGCGTCGTGGGCGGGACCGTGCCCGGCACTGTCTTGCTCGATTGGCCGACCGTTACCGGCGCGGCTGACTATCTGGTCTATCGCATCAATATGTCGCCTAACGATGTCACGCCGCCGCCGATCTTGGGACCCCTCGCAGAGGCCTGCAACAGCAACGCGAAAGTGGCGGCGATGCCTCTGTGCATGTCTGCCAAAGCGGCAAAACAGACGACCGCGGCAACGCCCTATGGGTATCCGGGAGCGGTCGTGTTCGTGGAACGCGTTACCGCCAGCGGCGCGACGGCGTCATTCTCCGAGACTTCTCCTTCAACGCTGCAGGTGCTCTATTTCGTGCGCGCGGAAGATGACAACGGCAACCTTTCGGCGCCTTCCAATCTGGTGGGCGGGCCGTCATTAGCCGCGCAGTAAGTCAGCGCAACATACTCACGCTCCGTGCGCGAGCCCGACATACTCCTTCAATGATAGCGCCACGCGGGGCAGAATGTAACTTGAGAATAAGCGGGGATCAATGGCTATTAGAAGCCGGGCAATCGTGTCAGCGGCAGCGGTAATAGCCAGCTTTGCCGCCGGGCGATCGCGTTGCCGGCGGATACCTTGAGCTCCAAGGTCTGCATTAACGTCTTCATAGGAACGGTAGCAGCCAGTGCCCTACGGCCGGCGTGCGCGACGCGTTGGAACTCCGGGTTGCGGGTGGCCTTCCGCGGGGTGCAAGTGGCCTATACTGGAGCGTCAACAGGCCGCGAGATCCGCTGGAGGCCTGAGGGCGACGGTGGGATCCGGCAGAAATTCGGAAAACGGGGGGCCGGCGCCGCCCCGGAGCCGGGTGCACCGAACTTGCCCCGCAGAGGCCGAACGGGGTATTGTGGTTATTTGCAAAGATTTGTGAAGTCGGCGTACCCCGGATGAACCGCTGCTCCGTCTCTGAACTTCAGAAATAGCTCGTGGCTTGATTCTTCCGTGCCGCTCTTGCCTTGGGCGTGGGAATTTGCAGATTGGGGGTTGTACCTAAGTTGTGCTCAGACATATCGCGGCTTTAGCCGTTCTTGTTGGCGGTGTTGCCGCTCTCGCGCAGGACTCGGCAACGCTGACTGTTACCGTTTTCGATCCCAGCGCCGCCATCGTGCCTGGCGCCAAAGTTACGCTCACGGATTTGCACCGGGGCACCGTAGCCCAGTCGGAAACCGGAGATCACGGCTTTGCCGTCTTCGATCTGGTGCAGCCGGGTGATTATTCCCTCTCGGTGGAAAAGCCCGGTTTCGACAAATACCAGGTAAACACGTTGACGCTGCAGGTCCGTGATCGGCAGACGTTTCGCGTGGAACTTAAGGTGGCCGCGGCCGGGAGCAGCGTGCAGGTAACCGGCACCGCCCAAACTCTTTCCAGCGAGGCAACCGAAGGCGTTTCGTTGGAACAGAATTATATTCAGGATCTTCCGACCAATGGGCGCAATGCGGAATCGCTGATTTTCATGGCGCCCGGCATCACGCCGGCGGTGGACGGCTCAGGCAACTTCGACGCCAACGGGCTGCGCCCCACCATGAACTACTACACGCTGGACGGCGTCAGCTTGAACCAATCGCCCTCCGGCGGCGGCGCCCCGGGGTCGGGCAGCGGCGCAGGCGGTTTTGGCCGCGGGTTCGGATTTGGCGGCGGCGGCGCGCTTAGCGGCGCGAACGCCTCGACCAACTTGATCTCGATTGACGCCATGCAGGAGATGAAGGTGCAGACGTCCTCCTTCGCGCCGGAGTTCGGACGCTCACCGGGAGCGCAGGTGGTGATGACCAGCCGGAGCGGCACGAACGACCTGCACGGCACGGTATACGATTACATCCGCAGCGATTATTTCGACGCGAACGACTGGTTCGCCAACGCCGGCGGGTACGGGAAGGGCGCCGAACACCAGGAGCGTCCAGGCGGAGTGCTGGGCGGACCGCTGGTCAAGAACAAGACATTCTTTTTCATTGCACTCGAAAAGTTGTCGCTTACGTCCCCCGAGTCGCTGATCGCGGATGTGCCCGATATGGCCTCCCGCGCCTCGGCCCACCCGAGCCTGCTGCCCTATCTGGAGGCCTTTCCGATTCCGAACAGCATCGCACTGACCAATGGCGGCGCGCAGTACAACTCCGTGACCTCTAATCCATCCGACAGCACTTCAGGCAGCCTCCGCGTCGATCAGATTCTGAGCGCCAACACCACGCTGTTCGCGCGTTACAGCCTGACAACGGCGAATTCCGAGCAGCGCGGCACGCAGTTCTCCACTCCCAATATCCTGACGAACCAGTCTTCGCGCTCCCAACAGGGCACAGTCGGAATGACGCATGTATTCAGCAACGGCGCGCTCAACGATCTGCGGGTGAACTATTCGACAGCTACCTCGACCGGGTCCAGCATAATGGACGACTTCGGCGGCGCGGTCCCACTGCCGGATTCCGAAATATTTCCGGCAGGCGTGACCACTGCGAACGGTTCGTTCAGCCTGAATGTGCTGGGATTCGCGGGCTACTCTTTTGGGGGACGCTCGGACAATACCCAGCAGCAGATCAATGTGGTCGACAGTGTGTCGAAGGTCTACGGCAGGCACAACGTGAAAGCGGGCGTGGACGTGCGGGACATTCTGCAAACCACTTACCGGAATCCCTACACCGTGGGCGTCTCCTTCAACGGAGTCACCGCGGCTAACAATTATGCGCTTCTGACGGGCGATGCATTGAACGTTCAGGTAACGTCCAGCGTGCCGGAAGTGTACCCGACTTACAAGAACTTTTCACTGTATTTCCAGGACACCTTTCGGCTCACGGAGCGGACCACGCTTACGTACGGCGCGCGATGGGATGTGAATCCAGCTCCCACGGCGCGGCAGGGGCCGCAGCCCTTCTCGATATCGGGCGATCTGCTCGCGGGGGTTACGCAGAATCAACCTATTTATGGCACGCAGTGGCTGGACGTAGCGCCGCGTGTCGGTATTGCCTACCTTTCCGACGATGCGCCGGGACACGAGATGACGCTGCGCGCGGGATTTGGAATGTTCTATGACGTGGGGTACGGCGTGGTGGGCCAGGCATTCTTCGGCGCGCCTTACGCGGACGTGCGAACGGCCTCGGAGATCGGCTTCCCCCTGGCGCCGGGCGACCTGGCTCCCCCTGTTCTACCGCCGATACGGCCCTACGGGCAAATTCTGACGGGCGACCCGGGCTTGCTGTCGCCGAGGATATACCAGTGGAACGGCACTTGGGAAAAGAATTTCGGCGTAGGGCAGACGCTGAGCGTAAGCGTAGTGGGAAGCCGCGGGCAGAACCTGCTGCGGACCAACACCACGGCTCCGTACACCGCCGCATACGACATTCTCCAGGAAGTGGAGAACGGAGCGGCGTCCAGCTACAACGGCTTGCAGATCCAATTCCGGAAGCGGCTCAGCAAGAATTTCCAGACGCAACTGAGCTATACCTGGTCCCACTCCATCGACAGCGCTTCCAGCGATGCCGCGTTCGGCGGCGGTTTTGCCAGCCTGTTTGGCGGAGAAAGAGGTGACTCGGACTACGACATTCGCCACAGCGTAAGCTTCTCGGGTACGTGGCTGGTACCCGCGCCTCGCGAGGGGGCCATGTACGCGCCCATCCGCAACTGGTATCTGGACTTTGTGGCTTCGGCGCACACCGGCCTTCCGTTCGACCTGTCGGCCGTCAGCGAATCCACCAGCGTTGCAACGAGTTGCAACAGCACCACCAACGGCGGAACGAACAACGGCCTTTTTGCTAATGTCCGGCCCAGTTACGTGGGCGGCCCCATCTGGATCGACAATCCGGAAGTGCCCGGGGGGCGCGAGTTAAACAGCGCCGCCTTCATTACCCCGTGCGGCTATGCGCAGGGGAATATGGGACGGAACGAGTTGCGCGGTTTCTCATTCGCGCAACTGGACCTGGCCCTGCGCCGCGTGATTCCGATCACCGAACGTTACCGGTTCAGTATCGCCGTGGAAGGCTTCAACGCTCTCAACCATCCGAATTTCGCCAATCCGTCACCGCTCGAAGGCGCCAACTTGGCCAGCCCGGACTTCGGCGTGGTGACCCAGATGTTTAACCAGACGTTCGGTGGCGGTGTCAATGCTCTGTACCGATCGGGCGGGCCAAGATCCATGGAACTGGCGCTACGCCTGTCGTTCTGACCTTGTTCCGACGTGGAGAAAGTTAATCGATGACTCTCGCAGATTTTTCGAAAGCCGCTCTGGTGGCCTGCCTCCTGCCGGGGCTTCCGTTGTTTGGGCAGGACGAGACGGCGCCGCCGATCCGCCGGCTCACGATCGGCATCCACGTGAATTACTTTCCCCTGCCTCTCATTAAGACCAGCTACCAGGTAGTAATCTCCGACAATCCGGTCGGGCAATACAACTACTACGGCGCATCCGATTCACCGAAGTGGGGCCCCGGAGCGATGGCGGAATATCGCCTCTTGAAGCATCTCTCACTGGCGGCAGAGATTCATTTTCATCACGAGGACTACACCGTTACCGACAATATTCTGAGCGGCTATAACACCAGCACGACGGGCGGCGATAATCGCCCGCTTACCACTACCGTCCAAACGTCGCAGACCAACATTTACGAGGTTCCGCTGCTGGCGCACTATTACGGCTTTTGGTCGAAGGGCTGGAAGCGCAGGATATTTTTTACGGGCGGCGGACAGTGGCTCCACGTGGGCAAAATACGGACTGGAAACGATTTTGTCTACCCGAGCGGGTCGACGGATTACAACGAAATCCCCGCCCAACCGAATAAGGCCAACACCGTGGGAGCCGTGGCGGGGCTCGGTATGAGATTTGTCGATGAATTCCACATCCGGATCGCGCCCGAGGCGCGGTATATCCGCTGGGAAGCTCCCGCATTCCTGGGGCAGGGTTACCGGTCGGCGGCAAACCAGTTGGAAGCCGAACTGAGCCTGTCCTTTTAGTGCCGCGTTATACTCCCCACAGTTCCGGCGGGCGGTATACACTAAACCCCATGCGCACTACACAGCGATTATCGATCGGACTGCTGACGATTCTGCTGCCGGCGACGGCGCTTTCCCAATCCCTATCTACGGCCCGCCGGCCGGAAGAGCTGGGCATCTCCTCCCAGCGCCTGGAAAGGGCCCGCGGGCAGATGACGGCGGACGTCGAAAGCGGCCGGATTCCAGGCGCTGTACTTTTGATCGCGCGACATGGAAAAATCGCATCGCTGGACGCGATCGGGTTCCAGGAGCGGAAGTCCACGACGCCGATGAAGAAGGATTCCATCTTCCGCATTGCATCGATGTCCAAGCCGATTACGTCGGTGGCCGCCATGGTTCTGGCGGAAGAAGGCAAGCTGGACATCGGCGCGCCGGTGGCGCAGTACCTTCCCGAGTTCAAGGGCGTGAAGGTCGGGGTAGACAAGGCTGAGCCCAAGCGGCCGATGACCGTGCAAGACCTGCTCCGCCACACATCCGGGCTGACCTACGGCATCTTCGGCAATGCGCCGGTAGACGAGATGTACAAGAAGAGCGGCATTTTTGCGAGTAAATCGCTGGCCGACATGGTGGACGCCATCGCGCGCCTCCCACTCGCGCACCAACCGGGCGAATTCTGGGAGTACAGCGTCGCCACGGACGTGCTGGGCCGAATTGTGGAAGTCGTGAGCGGCATGGAACTGGACCGTTTCGTGGCCGCGAACATCACCGGCCCGCTCAAGATGACCGATACCGGCTTCTATCTGAATGCATCGCAGGCAGCGCGCCTGGCGCGAGCGGATTCGGCCATTTCGCTGGGCGGCACGGACCCGACCAAGAAGCCGGCGGTTTTGTCGGGCGGCGGCGGAATGCTCTCGACGGCGAGCGACTACGCCCGATTCTGCCAGATGATGCTAAACGGCGGCGAACTCGACGGCGTGCGCATTCTTTCGCCGAAGACCGTCGCGCTGATGACCTCGGACCAACTCCCGCCGGCGACGGAACGGCACACCAGCGTGGCGATGTTGCTGGACGGGTTCGGTCCCACGCCGGAAATGGGCACCAGCTTCGGGCTGGGTTTCGCGGTCCGCACGGACGTGGGCCGGACTCCGGTCCCCGGCTCCGTGGGCGACTTTTCGTGGGCGGGAATCACCGGCACCTACTTCTGGGTGGACCCAAAGGAGCAACTGATTGCCGTGCTGATGATGCAGGTTCCACAGGCGGTCAACGTGCCCTATTGGCGGCAGACGCGTACGCTGGTGTACCAGGCGCTGGTTAACTAGCGCGTCGTGGAAATTGGTCGGGGCGGTCAGATTTGAACTGACGACCCCCTGCGCCCAAGGCAGGTGCGCTACCGGGCTGCGCTACGCCCCGACACTCAAACCGCTTCTCTCATTCTAGCCCATGCGGCCGTCCGCCGGAAAACTTTCCAAAAAACGCAGTTGGACATTCGCATTTGGAATGTGGTAACCTTCAGATGTCCCTCAAAGACGCTCAATGGGAGGTCCGCGCTTCTAGGCCGGGCCGTTTGCACCAGTGGGGAGTTTATGGCACATCAACCAGGAAAACAATACCAGGCCGCGGCCAAACAGGTCCAAGCGCGCGATTATCCGCTCGAGGAAGCCGTGCCGCTGCTGCAGAAGATCAAGTTCGCCAAGTTCGATGAGACCGTAGAGGTTCATTTGCGGCTGGGCGTGGACCCCAAGCATGCCGACCAGATGGTGCGTGGCACCGTGGTGATGCCCAACGGCTTGGGCAAGTCGAAGAAAGTGCTGGTGATCGCCGGCGGCGATAAGCAGAAAGAAGCCGAAGAAGCGGGCGCCGATTTCGTGGGCGGCGAGAACATGGTCAACAAGATCCAGTCCGAAAGCTGGACGGATTACGACGCCGTGATCGCCACGCCCGACATGATGCGCTCGGTCGGCAAACTGGGCAAGATTCTCGGGCCGCGCGGGCTGATGCCCAATCCCAAGACCGGCACTGTCACGCAGGATGTGGCCAAGGCGGTGAAGGAGATCAAAGCTGGTAAAGTCGAGTTCCGCGTGGACAAAACCGGAATCATCCATGCGCCGGTGGGCAAGATCAGCTTTACGTCGGAAAAGCTGGTCGAGAACGCTTCCAGCCTGATCAGCGCGGTGGTCAAAGCCAAGCCGGCCGCGGCCAAAGGCAAATACGTCAAGAGCGCCACGCTGTGCTCGACCATGGGACCGGGCGTATCCCTGGATGTGACGATATTCAGCGCCAAGGCGGCGGTCTAGTTCCCTTGCGGGTGTCGAAATGAAGAAGAAAGAAGATAAGAAAAAGGACCTTGAAGCCCTGCACCAGGATCTGCAGGCGTCCCGGAACCTGTTTGTCACCGGTTACGAAAAATTGCGCGTGGCGCAGGATTTCGAGTTGCGCAAGACCATTCGGGCGGCGGGCGGCAAGTACCGTGTGATCAAGAATAATATCGCCGAAAAGGCCTCGGAAGGCACCGCAGCCGAAGAATTATTGAAAAACCTGCGCGGCATGACTTCTTTGGCCTACACGACGGCCGATCCGGTGGCGCTGGCCAAAGCTCTCACTGCCTACGCCAAGACCAATCCGGCGTTCACGTTCAAGGCGGGCCTGGTGGAAGGCCGGGTGATCGACATCAAGGAGATCGGCGACCTGGCCAGCATGCCGCCGAAGGAAGAAATCTTTGCCAAGCTGCTGTTCCTGATCAATTCACCGGCGCAGCGGCTGGTGTCGGCATTGGGTGCGGTGGGCCGGAACTTAGCGGTGACCATCGATCAGGGTTGCAAAGAGAACAAATTCAAAGAGGGGTGAAGGGTTATGGGTGTTGGGTTGTGGGCGGACTGCCTATTCCCATCACCTATCACCCACCACCGACAAACGATTTAAAGATAGGAGTACTTAGGACAAATGGCTGAAATCAACACAATTGCGGATCAGATTCAAGGCTTGACGCTGCTCGAAGCGTCCCAACTCGTCAAGTTGCTCGAAGAAAAACTGGGCGTATCGGCTGCGGCGGCGGCTCCGGTGATGGTGGCCGGCGGCGGTCCGGCGGCAGCGGCAGCGCCCGCAGCCGAGGAGAAGACCGAATTCTCCGTGGTTCTCACCGTGGTCGGCGCCAACAAGATCAACGTCATCAAAGCGGTGCGCGAAGTCACCAGCCTGGGCCTGAAAGAAGCCAAGGATCTGGTGGATGGCGCCCCCAAGCCGATCAAAGAAGGCGTCAGCAAGGACGAGGCGGAAACCATCAAAAAGAAGTTCACCGACGCCGGCGCGACTGTTGAAGTGAAGTAGAGCGCGGGCTCAAGTGCCTGCAAGTTGCTGGAACTAAGAGGCTTGGTGCCGGTTCCAGAGTTGCTGTTGACGACCGGGGTGGGGCTCTGGTAAGATTGACGGTTGGGATCTTCTTCTTTCAACCGGACTTGATCCCATTGGTGACTGTGAATTTTGGATCCTGGCAGTTAAATTGCAGTTGGATCGCAACTGCAACGCGTGGATTTGCGTGCCGTTTTGCGCCCGCACATTCTGTACAGGATTCGTGTGCCTGTAAGGGTCTGCTCCCCCGCCTTTCTCAGCCATTCTCGCTGACGACTTCGACCCGGCTCTCGCAGCCACTGCCGTCCCGGTTCCCGTCCGGTTCCTGCTTCTCGATTACATTTTGGCCTATCCCTGGAGCGACGCTCTTCCGGATTGGCCGGTGCTGTTACGGTTCGTAACCTTGTTTGCTTAGGTTGTTCGGCCCTCAGGAGTTTAAAGAAGACATGGATATTCAAAACAGCGGCGCCGCCCCCGAGCGAGTTGATTTTTCCAAAATCAAGACTTCGATCCCGATTCCGAACCTCATCGAGGTTCAGAAGAATTCGTATGAGCGCTTCCTGCAGATGGACCTGCTTCCTAACGAGCGGGAAGACACGGGCCTGCAGACGGTATTCAGCTCCGTATTCCCGATTTCGGATTTCCGCGGCGTCAGCGAACTGGAGTTCGTTGACTACTCGATCGGCAACTGGGAGTGCAAGTGCGGCAATCTGAAAGGATTGCACCATTTGCGATCCACCTGCCGGAACTGCGGCGCCACCATCCGCACGGATCCCTTCCATTCCGGCGACGTGCTTTGCCATCATTGCGGCACCTTCAACAAGAACGTGGTTACGTTCTGCAACAAGTGCGGCGACCCGGTCGGCCTGCAACTGAAATACGACATGGTCGAATGCCAGGAACGCGGTATGACCTACGCGGCTCCGCTGAAGGTGACCATCCGGCTCACGGTCTACGCGAAAGATCCCACCACCGGCGCTAAGAGCGTCCGCGACATCAAGGAGCAGGAAGTCTTCTTCGGCGAAATCCCGCTGATGACGGACAACGGCACCTTCATCATCAATGGCACCGAGCGCGTGATCGTGTCCCAGTTGCATCGTTCCCCCGGCGTGTTTTTCGAGCGCGTGCCGGCACAGGGATATTTCCTGGGCAAGATCATTCCTTACCGCGGAAGCTGGGTCGAATTCGAGTACGACACCAAAAACCTGCTGTATGTACGTATCGACCGCAAACGCAAATTCTACGGTTCCGTTTTCCTGCGCGCCCTGGGCTTCAAGAGCGACGAGCAGGTCCTGCACGCATTCTACACAGTGGACCGCATTTCCATCAATGACAACAAGCTCTACTGGAACCTCTACAACAAAGAGGGGGTGTTCACCACTGGTCTCAACAACCTGAAGTTGTCGCATGCCATCGTGACCAAGAGCGGCGAGACCATCGTCGGCCAGGGCAAGAAAATCACGTCTACGCTGCAGAAGAACATTCAGGCTTCCAAGATTCAGCAGACCGAGATCGCACCCAACGACTTGGAAGGCGCTTACATCGCCGCGGATGTGGTGGATATGACCACCGGCGAGGTGCTCATCGACGCCAACAACGAGCTGACCACTACCGGTGTGCAGAAGCTGATGGAAGCGGGCATCGAGGAATTCGAAGTCTTCTTCCCCGAACGCGACGAAGTGGGCACGGTGATTTCCGCCACGTTGCGCAAAGACAGCGTGAAAGCGCAGAACGAAGCGCTCATCGAAATCTATCGCAAGCTGCGCCCCGGCGATCCGCCTACGCTGGACACCGCTACGCAATTGTTCCAGGGCATGTTCTTCGACCCGCGCAAGTACGATTTTTCGCGCGTGGGCCGCATGAAGTTCAATATCAAGCTGCACGACAAGGCCGAGGCCACGCCGCTCGACAAGCGCACGCTCGATCCCGAGGATTTCCGCGCCACCATCAAGTACCTGCTGAAGCTGCGCAAAGGCATCGGCGCGGTGGACGATATCGACCACCTGGGTAACCGCCGCGTGCGCGCCGTGGGCGAGCTGCTGGAGAATCAGTTCCGCATCGGCTTGGTGCGCATGGAGCGCGCCATCAAGGAAAAGATGTCGGTGTACCAGGAAATGTCCACGGCCATGCCGCACGACCTGGTGAACGCCAAGCCGGTGATGGCCGCCATCCGCGAGTTTTTCGGCTCCAGCCAGCTCTCGCAGTTCATGGATCAGACCAACCCGCTGTCGGAGATTACGCACAAACGGCGTCTCTCGGCGCTGGGTCCGGGCGGCCTGTCCCGCGAGCGCGCCGGTTTTGAAGTGCGCGACGTGCACCCCACGCATTACGGCCGCATTTGCCCCATCGAGACGCCGGAAGGCCCCAACATCGGGCTAATCTCGTCGCTTTCCTGCTTCGCCTGCATCAACGAGTACGGCTTCATCGAGAGCCCCTACCGCAAAGTGCAAAAGGGCGTGGTGGTGGATGAGATCAAAATCCTGAACCCGGGCGACACGCAATATAAGGTGGGCGACATTGTGCGTCGCGCCGATATGGAAAAGGCCAACGCTGCGCTAGGCGCCAAGAAACAGCCGGCAGAGTTCGAAGCGCACTGCGAGTATCTCTCCGCGTGGGAGGAAGACAAGTGGACCGTCGCCCAGGCCAACATCGAGCTGGATGAGACCGGCCGCATCGTGGCGGATCTGTGCAACGCCCGCCAGGCTGGCAATTTCGTGCTGAAGCACCGCGACGAGATCGAATACATCGACGTCAGTCCTAAGCAGCTCGTCTCGGTGGCCGCCAGCCTGATTCCGTTCCTCGAGAACGACGACGCCAACCGCGCGCTGATGGGTTCCAACATGCAGCGCCAGGCTGTGCCGCTGCTGCGCGCCGACGCTCCCTATGTGGGTACCGGCATGGAGCGCGTGACCGCCCGCGATTCGGGCGCCGTGGTGCTTTGCAAGCGCGCTGGTGTAGTCGATTCGGTGGATTCCGAACGCATCATCGTACGCGTGGAAGGCGGCGCTGCCCACGAGGGCCAGCTCTCGCGCGAAGTGGGCGCGGATATTTATCAGCTCACCAAGTTCAAGCGCTCGAACCAGAACACCTGCATCAACCAGAAACCCATCGTGGCCATGGGGCAGCGCGTGGCCAAGGGCCAGGTGCTGGCCGACGGACCGTGCACCGACATGGGCGAACTGGCACTCGGTCGCAACGTGCTGGTGGCATTCATGCCCTGGCGCGGATGCAACTTTGAAGACGCCATCCTGGTCAGCGAAAAGCTGGTCAAGGAAGACTACTACACTTCGATCCACATCGAGGAATTCGAGATCGAGGGCCGCGACACCAAGCTGGGGCCGGAGGAAATCACGCGCGACATCCCCAATATCGCGGATTCGTTCCTGCGCAACCTGGATGAGAGCGGCGTGATCCGCATCGGTGCCACGGTGAAACCGGGCGACATCCTGGTAGGCAAGGTCACTCCGAAGGGAGAAACCCAGCTCACCCCCGAAGAGAAACTGCTGCGCGCCATCTTCGGTGAAAAAGCCGGCGATGTGAAGGACGCTTCGCTCTACTGCCCGCCCGGAATCGAGGGCACGGTGGTGGATTGCAAGATCTTTTCGCGCAAGGGGCAGGAGAAGGACGAGCGCTCGCGGGCAATTGAAGAATCCCAGATCGCGCGCCTGCAGCGCAACCTGCAGGACGAAATCCGCATCCTCACCGACGAGCGCGCCAAGCGTCTGGGCAATCTGCTGGAAGGCAAGCGCCTGCTGGCCGACCTGCACGACGAGAAGACTAATAAACGGCTGCTGGCCAAAGACACGGATTTGACGCGCGAGCTGATCGAGAAGATGAAATCGCGCGACCTGAAGCGCATGCGCTTCAAGGACAAGGATGTAAGGATCAACGAGCAGATCGACGAAATCGAGGAGATGACCTCGCGCCAGATCGCGGTGCTGGAAAAGATCACCGACGAGAAAATCGCGAAGCTGCGCAAGGGCGACGAACTGCCGCCGGGCGTGATCAAGCTGGTCAAGGTTTATATCGCCATGAAGCGCAAGCTTTCCGTCGGCGATAAAATGGCCGGCCGCCACGGAAACAAGGGCGTGATCGCGCGCATCCTTCCGGACGAGGACATGCCGTACCTCCCGGATGGAACGCCGGTCGAGATCGTATTGAATCCGCTGGGCGTGCCTTCCCGCATGAACGTGGGCCAGATTCTCGAAACCCACTTGGGCTGGGCCGCCAAGGCGCTGGGCCTGCACTACGCCACGCCGGTGTTCGACGGGGCCACGGAGCGCGAAATCAAGAAAGCCCTCACCGACGCGCACCTGCCGAAGGACGGTAAGACGGCGCTCTACGATGGCTTGACCGGCCAGGCTTTCGAGCAGCCGGTGACGGTGGGCTACATCTACATGCTGAAGCTCTCGCACCTGGTGGACGACAAGATTCACGCGCGATCCATCGGGCCATACTCGCTGATCACGCAACAGCCGCTGGGCGGCAAGGCGCAGTTCGGCGGCCAGCGCTTCGGCGAAATGGAAGTGTGGGCGCTCGAAGCCTACGGTGCCGCATACATCCTGCAGGAGTTGCTTACGGCCAAATCGGACGATGTGTACGGCCGCGCCAAGATCTACGAGGCTATCGTCAAGGGCGAAGCGGCTATTGAGCCGGGTGTGCCGGAGTCGTTCAACGTGCTCATCCGCGAGTTGCAGTCGTTGTGCCTGGACGTGGAGTTGATGAAGAAGGCGCCGCACGAAGTGCTGGATATGGCGCCTGCTGCAGACTGAGAAAAGCAGGAGTCAGGAGACAGGAGTCAGAATTCCGCGTTCCGGCTTCTGTCCTCCGGCTCCCGGTTTTTGGGCTTGGAGCAAGGGTTACGATCAGGAGGGTTTTATTCTGTCTCCTGACTTCTGACTCCTGACTCCTTTTTTGGAGGCTTAATGAGATCTTCACCTTACGATCGCGCAAATCTGATCGCAGATTTCGATTCCATCCGGATCAGTCTGGCATCTCCCGAAAAGATCCGGAGCTGGTCCCACGGGGAAGTTACCAAGCCGGAGACCATCAACTACCGGACCTTCAAGCCGGAGCGCGACGGTCTGTTCTGCGCGCGCATCTTCGGCCCGACCCAGGATTGGGAATGCTTGTGCGGCAAGTACAAGCGCATGAAGCACCGCGGCGTGATCTGCGACAAGTGCGGCGTGGAAGTTACGCTCGCCCGCGTCCGCCGCGAGCGCCTGGGGCACATCGAACTGGCCAGCCCCTGCTCGCATGTCTGGTTCTTCAAAGGACTGCCGAGCCGCATCGGCCACCTCCTGGATATTACTCTGCGCGAGCTGGAACGCGTGCTGTATTTCGAAGCGTTCGTGGTTGTCGATCCCGGCGAAGGAATCGAGGACCTGAAGAGAGGTGACGTAATCACCGACGAGCGCAAGCGCCAGCTTGACCAGGAGCACCCTGGCAAGTTCATCGCCATGATGGGCGCCGAAGGCATCAAGGAACTGTTGAAGAAGGTGGACGTCGAATTCCTCAGCGAAGACATTCGCGCGAAGATGAAGACGGAAACCTCTCAACAGAAGAAGCTGAAGTTCGCCAAGCGCCTGCGCGTGGTGGAATCGTTTCGCAAATCCGGCAACAAGCCCGAGTGGATGATTCTCGACGTGATCCCGGTGATTCCGCCGGAGTTGCGCCCGCTGGTGCCATTGGATGGCGGCCGCTTCGCCACTTCCGATCTGAACGATCTATACCGCCGTGTCATCAACCGCAACAACCGCCTGAAAAAGCTGATCGAGCTGCACGCTCCCGACGTGATCGTGCGCAACGAAAAGCGCATGCTGCAGGAAGCCGTGGATGCGCTGTTCGACAACGGCCGCCGTGGCCGCGTGCTGCGCGGCGCCAACAACCGCCCGCTGAAGTCGCTTTCCGATACCCTGAAGGGCAAGCAGGGCCGGTTCCGCCAGAATCTGCTCGGCAAGCGCGTGGATTATTCCGGCCGTTCCGTGATCGTAGTGGGCCCCGAACTGAAGCTGAACCAGTGCGGCCTGCCCAAGAAAATGGCGCTGGAGCTGTTCAAACCCTTCATCTATCACCGCCTGGAACAGCGCGGCCACTGCACCACCATCAAGCAGGCCAAGGAACTGGTGGAGCAGCAGGATCCGGTGGTTTGGGACATCCTCGAGGAAGTGATCAAGGACCACCCCATTCTGCTGAACCGCGCGCCTACGCTGCACCGCCTGGGTATTCAGGCCTTCGAGCCGGTGCTGGTGGAAGGCAAGGCCATCAAGATTCACCCGTTGGTTTGCACGGCGTTCAACGCGGATTTCGACGGCGACCAGATGGCGGTTCACATTCCGCTTTCTCCGGAAGCGCAGATCGAAGCTTCCACGCTGATGCTGTCGTCCAACAATATTCTTTCGCCGGCCCACGGCGGCCCCATCGCGGTGCCGACGCAGGACATGGTTCTGGGCTGCTACTACCTGACCAAGGCGCGTCCAGGCACCAAGGGCGAGGGCCGCACGTTTGCGTCCGTCGAAGATGTGCTGATCGCGCTCGAAATGGGCGAAGTGGAAACGCTCACCCCCATCAAGCTGCGCTACACGGGCAAGGTGATCGACCTGGTGCATGCGTTCGACAACCAGAACATGCTGCATACCGAACCGATCGAGTTCGTGAAGCAGTACATGGAAACCACCGTCGGCCGCGTGATCCTGAACGATCAACTGCCGGTGGATATGCCATTCATCAACGGCCTGCTGAAGAAAAAAGGCCTGGCCCAACTGGTGCAGTATTGCTACCTGAAGTTTGGGCTGGTGGTGACGGTGCAGATGCTCGACGAGGTGAAATCGCTGGGCTTCCTCTACGCGACCCGCGCCGGCATTTCGATCGGCATCGACGACATGGTGGTGCCTGCGGAGAAGGCCGGCCTGGTGCGCGACGCGGAAAAGGAAGTGGTGGCGGTCGAGAACCAATATCAGGACGGCGCCATCACCCACGGCGAGCGCTACAACAAGATCATCGAAATCTGGTCGAAGGTCACCGAGAAGGTTTCCGACGAAATGTTCCAGGCCATGGAAGAGGACGACCGCACCGGCCGTTACCTCAATCCGATTTACATCATGGCCGACTCCGGCGCGCGCGGGTCGAAACAGCAGATCCGCCAGCTTTCCGGTATGCGCGGTTTGATGGCCAAGCCATCAGGCGAGATCATCGAGACCCCCATCACCGCCAACTTCCGCGAAGGCCTCAACGTGCTGCAGTACTTCATCTCCACGCACGGCGCGCGCAAGGGTTTGGCCGACACCGCTTTGAAGACGGCCGATTCCGGCTACCTCACCCGCCGCCTGGTGGATGTCTCGCAGGACGTGATCATCGCTGAGACCGATTGCGGCACCAGTGAAGGCATCTACGTGGAGCCCATCATCGAATCCGGCGAAATCATCGAGCCGCTCCGCGACCGCATCGTGGGCCGGGTAGCGCTCGAGGACCAGAAGGACTACGAAGGCAACGTCATCGTGGCCGTGAACCAGGAGATCACCGAAGATCTGGCCGCCGCCATTCAGGCCGCCGGTATCGAGCGGGTGAAGATCCGCTCGGTGCTCACTTGCGAATCGAAGCGCGGCGTGTGCGTGATGTGCTATGGCCGCAACCTGGCATCCGGAAGGTTGGTCGAGCGGGGCGAAGCGGTGGGCGTCATCGCCGCGCAATCCATCGGCGAGCCTGGCACGCAGCTCACCATGCGTACGTTCCACATTGGCGGAACGGCTTCCCGTATTTCCGAGCAATCCACGCAGGACGCCAAATCCGACGGCTTTGCCCGCTATATCGGCGTGCAGGCGGTGCGCAGCAAGACCGGCGAACTGATCGCCATGAACCGCAATGGCATCATGGCCGTGGTCGACGACAAGGGCCGCGAAAAAGAGCGCTATCAGATGGTGTACGGCGCCAAGATCCTGGTGGAAGACGGCGGTCCGATCAAGGCGAACCAGATCCTGCTGGAGTGGGATCCCTACACGTTCTCCATCCTGACCGAAGTCAGCGGCACGGTACACTTCAAAGATCTGCTGGAAGGCATGACCATGCAGGAACAGTTGGATGAAGTCACCGGCATGAGCCAGTTGGTGGTGGTGGATTCTCCCGACGAGAAGCGCCAGCCCACGGTGATTGTGCGGCCCGATACCGCGCAAGGCACCAAATCGGAAGCCAAGAAGTACCTGATGCCGACCCACGCCCACCTGATGGCGCGCGACGGCGAAGAAGTCCACGCGGGCGACGTACTGGCCAAGATCCCGCGCGAAACCACGAAGACCAAGGACATCACCGGCGGTCTGCCGCGCGTCGTGGAATTGTTCGAAGCCCGCAAGCCGCGCGAAACGGCCATCATGGCCGAAATCAACGGCGCGGTGAAGTACGGCGAAGTGACCAAGGGACAGCGCAAGATCTACGTGGTGGGCGACGGCGGGGAGCAGCGCGAATACTCGTTGCCGCGCGGCGTCCATATCAACGTCCAGGAAGGCGAGAAGGTGAAAGCCGGCGAGCCTCTCATGGACGGTCCCCGCAACCCGCACGACATCCTGGATGTGCTCGGCGAGAAGGAATTGCAGAAGTATCTGGTGAACGAGATCCAGGAAGTCTACCGGTTGCAGGGCGTGAACATCAACGACAAGCACCTGGAAGTGGTCGTGCGGCAGATGATGCGCTGGGTGAAGGTCGAAGATATCGGCGATACGGAATTTCTGCCGGAAGAGGTGGTCGATAAGTTCCGCTTCCGCGCGATCAACCAGCTTACCATCGAGTCCGGTGGGCGTCCGGCGAAGGGCCGGGCGGTGCTCCTGGGCATCACCAAGGCATCGCTTTCCACCGATTCGTTCATCTCGGCGGCCTCCTTCCAGGAGACCACTCGCGTGCTTACCGAAGCTGCTATCAATGGCAAGGTGGACTACCTGCGCGGCCTGAAGGAGAACGTCATCATGGGCCGCCTGGTTCCCGCGGGAACCGGCATGGAATATTACCGGCGCGTCAAGATCGCCGGCGAAGACGTGGTGGAAGAGCCGGTGGTGGAGCCGTCGCTCGAATCCATCCCGGGTTACGACGAAGAGGCTCGCATTCAATATGCCGGCGGCTTAACCGAGAATTCCGGCGACGATACGCTGGCGGAGTAGGCGGCACAGTGCTGGCCGGTGACTTTTTTTGGATAACTTTTTTGGAGGTAGCGGCGCGCGTGGCGCCCGCGTCCAATTATATATGCTAGACATCACATTTTGTCCGACATGCGGAAGCGATGAGATCCGGAAGGTCCGCCGGAATTGGACCGGCGAAATCCAGGGAAAGACTTATACGATTCCCGATCTTGAATTCCATCAGTGCCCAGCTTGCTGGGAGCGGGTTCTCGACCGGGAAGCGCTGCGGCGCATCAAAGCGGGCGTGCCGGCCTTCACCCCATCGCAGCTCATGGCGCGATCCGCCTGACCGGGAGGGGCGCACAACTTGCACGGCGCGTCTGGCCTTGGACCACGGTGAGGAGCGCATAGCGCTCGGATTGTCCGTTCAGGCCACGCCCCGTCAATGTCTCCGCGGGTTTGCCATCTACCAGCAGGGCCACCGCGGTCCCTGGAAAGGCAGCCTTCCATCGAACCGGAGGCCCGCTTTCATTGGTAAACTCGGTCCCGCAGGTTCCCGAATGTCTCACGCCGATCCGGTTGCCCAGCGCGGGCAGGTGGCGCATCTCCGCCCAAGCCGTCTCGCGAGTCAGGCGAGGCAGAGTTTCCACCACGTGCCCGGTGGCATCGGCTCGGATTCCCATGGTCCCCGCGGCGATCGCGCCTACTACGGCGAAGGAGACCTCCGGGTATGCGCGGCGTTCCAGTTTGGGATCGGTCAGCCGCAGGAGCGCCGCATATCCCGCCTCGTCTCTTCCGTAACGATACGCAATTTCCGGAAGATACGATAACTCCTCCACGCCGGCCCCCGATTGTCCGAGTAAACGGTCGAGCGCGCGCTCCGTCCGCACACCGTCTTGCGGAATGCCGAACCACAAATCGAAAGGCGAGACCGGATCGCGCTCGTGAAAGCTGCCGTCCTGCAGCAGCGAGCTATGGAACCTGTCATTCCTCGCGTCCCACCATTTTCCGTTATAGAGCGCTCTTAGTGCGCCGGCCTTGCGCTGGTACTCGGCCGCGGCGTCCGGATTCCCGCGCAGTTCCTCGATCCGCGCATACGCCTGGAACGCGGCAAACTCCGCCGCCACCAGGTCGCCGCCGACCAGCGCGTGCAGTTGCAGATCCTCGGTGTACGATCCGATGCCGCGCCGGCCGTACCGGCGATAGCTTTTCAGAATTCCGTCACCGTCCTTATCCCAGCGCCGGACATAGTCCGATACCGTGCGCTGGTAGAAATTCAGAAAGCCGGGATCTTCCAGATAAACGCGATCGCCCGTCGCCAGGTATTGCCGGTAGCAGCAGTTCAACACGTCGAAGTTCGCGGGCAAGCAATACCAAAAGTCCGAGTCGCTCGCGTAATCCACCGGCGCGGGCCGGTCCCTTCTGTCGATTTCCCAGAAGCTGCACCAGTCGCGCGAGTCCGCGATATTTATCGCGAACTTGCGCAACATGTTCACGGTCATGGGGGCCAGCCCGAGCACCCGGGCGCCGGCGCTCTGGTGGCTGACGTCGCGCATGCAGAATGCCTGGCGATTCGGTAGCGCCGCCTCGTACCAATCCCCGACCGGGTCGCCGTGAAAGACGTACGCGAGAGCTTGCCGCTTGGCCCACTCGAAACCCGCGGCCAGGCGTTTGTCGGAGGAGTCGAAAATCACCTGCCCGGTTTGCGCCTGCGCCCCGGCCACGTACAACAACAGCGGCGCAATTGCAGCCAGCCTGCTCGAAGAGCGCCTGCCCGCTCCTCGTTGCGCGTGATAGAATGTCTGCCAAGGCACTTGAGAGGTGGACCGATTTCCCGCTACTCCATATTAAGCGCAAGTCCGGGCAGTTCGCGCGACATTGCGCAGGCCGTTTCGTGCAGCCGCAGAACCTTCCTGCGCGAAGTCACGGGCGCAGCCGCTGCCGGCGCTCTACTGGGCATGGGCCCGCGGCGCGCGCTGGCCACGCCGCACGGGCGCAAGGCGATTGTGGTCACGTTCGGCGGCGGCGCGCGCGACGAAGAAACCTTTATGCCCGACGGGCAGGAGAACATTCCCCACCTGCTCACCGCCCTGATGCCGCGCGCGACCTTCTTCAGTCAAATGATCAATCGGGGAATTCTGGGCCACTATGTGGCGACCGCCAGCCTGGCCACCGGATCCTACGAAACCTTCAATAACTTCGCGGCGGTGCCCCCGGATCATCCCACTGTTTTCGAATACTTCCGCAAGGACTTGAAGCGTCCCGCGCTGGACGCCTGGGTCGTGGCGCCCAGCAACGGCTTCAATCGTATTGGCGAGAGCGGCAATCGCGCTTACGGCCGCGGCTGGGGCGCCGGCGTTATACTGCCCAAACGCCTTTTGGCGGCGGCCCTGTCCGCGAACGACGGACCCTCGTACGAGCATCTGTTGCGGGACAACTACGAGACCCCTCTTTATGCCCCGGAACTGGGCGGACACCAGGTCGAGCTGCACCAGATGGCCGAAGTCCTCAGGCTCTCGGTGGCCGATTTCGCCGGGCACGCGCGGGTGCTGGCGAGCCCTGACGAATTGTCCGTTTATATCGCCCGGCAGCTCATGCGCCAGATCGCGCCCAGCTTGCTTTGGATCACGCTACACGACATCGATATCGCCCACTCGGGCACCTACTCACTGTACCTGGAGGCCATTCAACGCACCGACCGCTTGTGCGGGGAAATCTGGAACAATATCCAGAGCGAACCGGAATATGCGGGCAAGACCACCATGTTCATTTTGCCCGATTTTGGCCGCGATTCCGACGATGACGCGGGCGGCAACGGGTTCCAGCATCACCGCACGGGCGATCCGCTTTCCCGCACCACCTGGATGATGGCGATGGGGCCGGGAGTGCGCGAAAACGTCGTGGTGGAGAGGCCTACCGAGCCAACCGACCTGGTGCCCACTTTGGGGGCGATTCTGGGTTTCGACGCCCGCCTGTCGCAAGGGAAGCCGCTGCCGGAGGTGCTGTAACGTGCTGCCCCGCGATCTGAACGCCAGCCAGTTCGCCGGTTACCCTCCCCAAGCCAGGCAGTTGGCTGAGAGCCGGGTGGCGCTGTTGCAACAGTTGCCCATCGCCTTTCTGCCGCTGCTTCTGCGCGAAATCATCGTCTACGACTGGAAGTTTCCCCCGGAACGCGCGGAGCTGGACCATCAGTTGGCGTATCTGGCGTCCCGCTCTCCCGCCGATCGCGGACAGTTGGTGGCAGGCTTCGAGAAGCTGCACCTGCCGCACGAGTTGGAAAGCTTCGACTGGGTCAACCAACCGGGCCAGTTCTCCGAGCAACTGACCACGCACCTTTGGGCGACCCTCCAGATCGACGCCTTCCGGACGGCCGCCATCGATTACGTGCGCACGGTCAACGCTTCCGCTCCGCCTGCGCCGCTGGCCATACCGCGCCTGAGTATGGTGGTCCTGGGCAAGGATGTGGCGGAGAACAAATACAGGCTCTTTCGCAAGCTTCGCCCGTACGGAGTTTATTTCAACCGCGTGCGGCCGGATAACGGGCTCCGTATCCTGCTGGACGCAGCGGCGGCGAGGGCTCGGGCGCATCCTGCGCTTTACGGCCACTGGTACATCGATGGCGGCAGCCAGGAGCCTGTCTCCGGCGAGGGGCTGGTGCGTTTCTCATACGACTCGCTGGCCACGGCGCGCGCGGCTCTGCAAGAGAAAATGCAGAAGACGTTCCAATCCGGCATTGGACCCGAGGCGTTCCGCACCATGCTGGCCCGCATGCGCCCGGACGAGTTGGGAATGGGCGGCGCCCCGGACGCCGTGTTGACCCGGTTCCAGGTCAGCGTGCTCACCGAAGGCTCCGGAACGCAGGTGTTCAGCACGACGTTTGTGCAATGGGCCGCTCGCGAAGCGTTCCGCCGCGCCCAGCCTCTGACGCTGCTGCTGCGTTTTGCGCCCCGCCAGCGGGCGCGGCCGATGAATGAGTTGCTGGTCGAAACGCAGCGCAAGCCGGAACTGGACCCGCAGGGGTCGCTGGTGGATGCCGATATGGGCGCATATTACACCTGGCTGAATCAGCAGCGCCTGGCGGGTGCGACGTCGTCGGCGTTCTTAGTTTGGTTCGAGAACCATAACGAGGCGCTGGCGATCGGCCCGGCCCTGGCCCGTGCGACTGAATCGAATAGTCCCGTGGATCTTCAGGACTTAGTCAAGCGAATTTCCTGACCCTGCTACTTCAGACACTTAAGATGATATAACCATGGCGGCGTCAAAAAGGAGAAGCCGGATGAATGATGCAACGAACGAAAAGATGCTCTACATTTGGCGGTTGGCTACCTTCCTGCATTCAAACGGGAAGCACATGTCAGCCCAGGAATTGGTCGATCATTTGAACCGTAACAATTTCAAGAATCAACGTGGGGCACCCTACACGAGAGTAGGAAAGGGACCTTTCGCCATAATCGCAGCGACCTGGCGGTGGGTTAACGATAAGCTGGGACTCGAAGAGGAGGCGGAGCACATTGCCCAGGCTTATGTGCAGATGGACGGAAAACACGCCTGGGACAAGACAGAACCAGTTGAGGAACAGCCCGAACGGGCCAGCACTTAGAATTGAAGCTCGGATCACGACGGGGATATAATTGGTTTCGGGTTCTTCTGTCCCAATCTTTTCCAAGGTGTCCGCCCGTGTTTGAAACTGGTGTTGGAGATACGGGACGTTAGACCCGTGGAGGTGCCAAATGAGGCCTAGGTCGATCCTCAAGCTGATTGGTGTACCATTTTGTGCGACAGTAGCGACTATCTCAGCTCAAGACACATGTTGGGAATCATCGGTCCCATCCGACATTCTCCACAACTATGCCGTCAACGGACTTTTGAATTCAGTTAAGTTTCGAGGCAAACCCGTCTCAAAAGGATCCAAAATCGTTGTCATGGGTGTTCTCGAAGGGCACGATTCTGATGACATTGGTGACTACCTCGACCTTGAAGGAACTCTAATGATCGGTTCCCGATACGGGCTAGTCCGTTGCTATATGCCTCGATCTGAATTTCAGAAACTTCAGAGATCGTCGTTTGTTTATCAGTCGGTCGTTCCCGGTCACTCTCAACCCCAAGTTGCCGTTGAGGGTACGATAATTGGTCTTGACGGTCATAGAAATCTCGTGCTCAGTAACGGAGATATCGTAGATTGGAGATCTGCACTACTTCCACGGCCTTGTCGGCCAGAGCCACCGCCATCACATCCGCTGGCGAAAAGCCCAGAGGCTCTCTCCATACAACCGTTCTCTGGTCAGTTGCTTGCGATACTACCGTGGACATACAAGTGGTGCGCCGAACTGTCTGGCGCTCACGTCCATGAGCCAGGCTGGTATAATCACTGTGTGGCGAATGCCCAGGCACCTCGGCTCGTTTTTGTCCGGAATGCTAACTCTTTTGAGCACACGATTATTGCTTTCATTGACGAGCAAACATGGAAATCTATTAAAAGAGGCATAGAAAAACTAGGCGGTAATGCACCATGTTTTACACTATTAGGCTTTCACGGCGATGACAAAACATCCTCTCGCCTGCTCGATGGTCTGGTTCCATCCTTTGGTCGAGACGTGGTGGGGGGCTATCAGAGTCGCCTGCGGAATACTGATACATTCTTTGTATTTCATGATGCATACATTGTCGGTGAACCGACAGAATGCACTTCTGACTACGTGCCCTTCAGCAAAGGAAACTGGAATTAAATCACATACAACGTCAAGGGATCATCATTGAGCGGCGTCGTTCGCCCGCCCGTTGACCTGATCGGGATAGAGCCGGATCTGCAGCACGGGGTAGGCCGATACCGACGTGAAGATCCACTGTAGATGCGTAACCGTTCACCGGGTCGGCGATTTGGACTATAATGCTTGCATGAAGGAACATAGGATCATTGACCAAGACGGGCAACCCCTGGTTTATACCTGTGAGAACTACCGCTTCCTAACCGATATTACAAAGGGCCAAACTCACGGCGACCGATCTCGCACCCGTGGCAGCGTCTTTTCGGAACCGCTAACGCCACAGGGCGGCTACTCGCTATGGTTGGAGCACGTTATTGAAAAAGGATCGGCTGAGGAGCTTTATTGGTTAATGTGGTATGACGAGGATGGCCGTCCTCCGATGCCCATGAGTAGCATACTCAGGCGGGATGATATTGCCAATATGCAGCGGCTCCTAGCGTCTTTCATCCCCTGAGCTTCCCGTGCCGCCCGGTTGCGATGCTCGAATGGCAAAGGTCGGGGTGATGCTTCCAGATGAAACCGGGCTCGATAGTCGCCGACCCGCATTCGATACTCGGGCGGCTCGACACCTTGGAGCCTCTTGATGTTACCGGCACCCGTTGCGGCGAAGCGCTCGACCGCCTGTTTGATGCGACGCCCGAGGCGTTTATCCAGCCCGGCCATGTCCGCTAGCGCCGGCTCGGTCCATTCTACTTCCTTCACTCCAGACCCAGCCGCCGCATGGCCTCCGCGTGGGCAATGCCCTTGCCGCCGCACCGGCGGAGCCAGTCGCGAGCTTCGCCTACAGCCTCTTTCTCCTCCTCCGTCTCGGGTTCATCATCCAGGGGGACGTCGCGCAGGGCGGCGGCTACCGGATCGAGCATGGTTTCCTGCAATCCGACCAGAGCGGAAAGCTGCGGATCTCCAGCAGGCAGTCAATCAACGTGTGAGCGTGATAGCGGACATCAGGCATCGGTTTCGGCTCACTTCAGATACTTAATAAACAAAACCTCATTGCCCTTCTCGCTGTAAATCAGCTCATCCACCAGATTCCGCGTGAGCAGGATGCCGAATCCCCCCGGCCGGACGCCCTGTTCCACGCGGATTTCCAGGTGCCTCGTTGGCTCACCGGGCGGGTTGGCGATGGCGGCGTGCGCGATCGCGTCGAACGAAAACCCCTTGCCGGGATCCTGGATCAGGTAGACGATGGCGCGCGTGGTGCGTACGTAGGTCACCTGCACGCGCTTATCGGGGTCGGATCCCCCGCCGTGCTCGATGGCGTTCATCAGCAGCTCGCGGAACGCGGCGGCGATGTTCTCGCGCTCGTGCGGCGGAAAATCCATCTCCATCTCGCGCACGAACTGCATCAGGCGGTCGGCCGTTTCCAGCTTGCAGCGCAGGCGCAGGCTGATCCATTGCGGCGTCGCCGAAAGCACTTCGATATCGTCCTGCCAGTGACCCGTGTTGACCGCCTGCGCAATCATCTCGGCCACCGCGCTGGGCGAGAACGGTTTGCTGAAATAGGAAAACGCCTGGTCGCGGATGGCGCGCACGATGTTGGCCGGCGTGCTGTCCGCGGTCATCACCATGACCTTCGCCTCGGGCCGGATCTCCCGGATGCGATGCAGCAGATCCAGTCCGTCCATTCCGGGCATGTGGACGTCGGTCAGCACCAGGTCGTAAGGGCGCGCCGTCGCGCGCGCGAGTCCCTCGAGCCCGTCATAGGCGCTTTCGATCCGCCAATCCGGGCGGTGCAGCACGGCCGCCAGCAACTCGTGCACGGCGGGATCGTCGTCCACCAGCAGCAGAGTATGCGCGCTCATGCGGTCTCCAGGTTCAGGGTGAATGTGCTGCCGCGGCCGTAGTCGCTTTCCACTTCGATGTCGCCCCCCATCAGGCGCGCCAGTTTCCGGCTGATGGCCAGTCCCAACCCCGTGCCCAGGCTCTGATAAGGGCTCGGCAATTGCTGGAACTCCTGGAAGAGCAGCGGCAACTGATCGGGGCGCAAGCCGATGCCGGTGTCCGATACGGCGATGCGCGCACGCTGGGGAGCGGCCACATCGCGGGATCCGGTCACCTGAATCTGGCCGCGCGCGGTAAACTTGATCGCATTCGAAACCAGGTTGACCAGGATCTGTTTTGAGCGCTGGCGGTCGCAGCGCACCATCAGCGGTTCGCACGGCTGCGCAACATCCAGCTTCAGGCGTTTGGCGCGCGCCAGCGGCGCCAACATATCGGTCACTTCGCCGATGACCGCGGTCGCATCCACCGGCTCAATGAGGCACTCGAGCTGGCCGGCCTCGATGCGCGCCACATCCAGCGCGTCGTTTAGCACGGCAATGATGTGCTGGGCGCTGGCCGAAATCATGCGCACCTGGCGCATCTGCTCGGTGTTCAGCGATCCCGGTATCTGCTCGCGCAGCAGATCGGCGAAGCCCACGATGGCGGTCATGGGCGAACGCAGCTCGTGCGACATGGTGGCCAGGAAGTGGCTCTTGTGCTCGCTCGCGGCCAGCGCGGCCGCATGCTGCTGCTTGAGCCGGTCGTACAGGCGCGCGCGCTCGATGGCCAGCGAAATGTGCTGCGCCACCACTTGCAGCAGGCGGACTTCCTGGGCCCGGAATCGGTGCGGCTCGGCCAGGTACTGGTTCAGCGTGCCGGCGGGCTCGCCGCCCACCAGCAGCGGCACGCAGATGAGCGCGCGCACGCCCTCGCCCAAGCTGATGTGTCTCCAACTCGCGCAGAGGGGATTGCGGGTGATGTCCGCCACCCAATAGGGCTTTCCGGTTGAAAACGCACGGCCCGAAGGCGACGATGCGTCCGCCGGCAGCAGCCCGATCTCGCGGAATTTTTCGCCGTAATCGGCGGACAACCCGTATACCGCGGCGAAGTCCAGGCGGGTCTTGTCGGCTGACAGCAGGGTGATGGAGCCGAAGGGCGCCCCCATGGCACGGCTGGCCTTCTCGAGCGCCACATTCAGCAACTCGCTCAACTCCAGAGGGGACAGCATGGCCGAGGCGATATCGGCCACCACCGTCAGTTCCTCGATGCGCTGTCGCAGATTTCTGGCTGGCATGGCCTCAGCGTGCGTGTTTCCAGTCTAGCGCGACTGGGTGGCTGCTGGAGGGAGGGCTTCAGCCCGGGCGGTGTCCGCTACCCATTCTGCCGCGCATAGTCCGCGGCGGCCGCCGCGCGGGGCTCATCTTTGGGCATCAATATCCAGGCGATCAGATACGCGAAGAAGCCGAAACCCGCACCTAGCGCCAGCGCCAGCCATACGATGCGGATCAGCAAGGCATCCACCCCCAAATAGCGCGCAAATCCTGCGCAGACGCCCGCGATCTTCTTGTGCTCCGTATCCAGCGCCAGTCGCGGTGACGCGTAGGGGTTGGCGGTGGCTTCCGCCAGTTTGGTGGCGTGCCCGCACGTGGAACAATAACGCGCTTTTTCGTCGACTTCGATGCCGCATCTTGTGCAGAACATTGGCTTCACCTCGCTCGCCTATAAATACGAGGAACGCGGCCGAAGTGTTCCCGGACCACCCGCGCTATACTGGCAGCCATGTGCCTGAAACAACCGTTTTCGCTGCTGTTGGCGGCCGCACTCACCGCCTGTTCCGCCATTTACGCGCAAATCGATCCCATCGACAAAGGCCACTCTGCGCACGGCGCCGCGTTCGACATCGGACCGCGCCAAAAGCCCTGGCTCATGGAAGGCATCGGCATCGCGCCGTTTCCCATCACCACCAGGAATCCGGAAGTCCAGCAATGGTTTAACCAGGGCAATGCGCTGCTGCACTCCTTCTGGTTTTACGAAGCCGAGCGCTCTTTCCGCTGGTGCCTGAAGCTGGAGCCGGACAATGCCATGGCCTATTGGGGACTTGCACGCGCTACCGAGGGCGATCGCGCCGCGGACTTCCTGCGCGAAGCGGTCAAGCGCAAAGACAAAGTCACCGAGCGCGAGCGCCTGTATATCGAGGCTGAGGAGGCCGTGTTGCTGCCCGATCCCGTGCGCGACACCGCCTCCAAGCCCGATTACCGCGAACTGCGCCGCGCCGAGATGAAGAAGCTCGAAACGCTGTGTGTGAAGTATCCGGACGATATGGAGGCCCGCGCGCTGCTGGCCGAAGTGACCATGGGCGACTCGCGTTATGGCGCCGAGTTGATCATCCGCGAGATCCTGGCCCGCCAGCCCAACCATCCCGGCGCGCACCACTACCGCATCCATAACTGGGACTACAACGAACCCGAGCAAGCGCTCGTAAGCTGCCGCGCGTATACCGATCTGGTGCCGGCCATCGGCCACGCCCAGCACATGCCGGGGCATATCTACGCCATCGTGGGCATGTGGCACGAAGCGGCGCTTTCCATGGATGCGGCCACGCGCGTGGAAAAGCAGTACATGCGGACCAGTCTCACGTTTCCGTTCAACAACTGGAACTACGCCCACAACCGCACCTACCTTTCGTATATCCAGGAACAACTCGGGATGGCCGAGGCGGCCATCTTCGGTGCGCACCAGCTCATCGACGCGCCCCTTGACCCGGTGGATAACAAGGAAAACGAATTCAGCACGCACTCGCGCGGCATCGCGGCCATGCAGCTGGGGCTGATCAAGTTCGAGCGCTGGGACGATCTGCTGAATCCGAAGTTCATCCCCTGGCGCGACGTGTATGAAGACAAGATGAACAAGGCCTATTCCGAGGCGCGCGCCTGGCTGGGCAAAGGCGATCTGGAGAAAGCCGGCAAAAGCATCGCCGAGCATGTCGCGCTGAAGAAGGATCTCGACAAGAACAAGGACGCGGAGGAGGCTTATACCATCGAGTCGGTGGAACTAAAGGGACGCCTGGCCATGCGCGCGGCGACACCATTGTGGGCCTCGGCCTGCTTGCGGACGCCGCCGCACGCGAATACGACATGCAGAAGGGATATGCCGACCCGCCGTTCTATCCACAGTCGCTTTACAACAGTTTGGGCGAGGCTTACCTGGACGCCAAAAGTCCGGTGCTGGCGGCGCAAGCCTTCGAGAAGGCGCTGGAGCTTACGCGCAACGACATCTTCGCCCTCTCCGGACTGGTGCGCGCGAAACGTGGCCTCGAATGCAGACGCCGGGCAAAAAGTCTTGGAGCGTGCCAAGGCCACCGGCATCACTGCCGCGCCGCGCGACTCTTCGCCCGCGCCGCAGCGCAACTACGCGCGCGTGCCCCTCGACCATTTCGGACCGCCGCGCTGGGAGCCGTATGAAGCGCCGGCACTGGATGTCCACGACGCCGCCGGGAAGCCCGTCTCGCTCGCGGAGTATCGCGGCAAGAACGTCCTCCTGGTGTTCTATCTCGGCCCGGAATGCCCCCACTGCTTGCGGCAGTTACACGATATCGGGAAGAACAAGGACGAGTGGGACCGGCTGAATACGGTCGTGCTGGCCGTCTCGAGCGCGGCGCCGGAGAAGAACAGCGAGGCGCTAAAGCAGTTCGGCGATCTGCCCGCGCGGCTGTTGTCGGACCGGGATCATGCCAACGCCCGGCGCTTCCATTCGTACGATGACTTCGAGGATATCGAGCTGCATTCCACGATCCTTATCGATAAGAAGGGCAGGGTGTACTGGGCGCGCTTCGGCGGCGATCCGTTTTCGGACATGTCGTTTCTGGTAAAGCAGGTGGAGCGGATGAACGAGCTCGTGGGGCAGCCAATCTTGGCTGCAGCCGGCTTTTAGCCGGCCTCAGTCTGCGCGGGCACTCCGGGACCCGCCGCTATCGGTGAACGTGCCCGGCCCGGCTCTGCACGTTGTAAACGGGCGCGTGGGAATCAGTCCGGAGATGGCAGTCCGTCTCTCAATCGCATTCGACACCAGCGCGGAGAGTTGGCTGAACCAACAGCTCCAGTATGACCTCTGGCACGCGGAAAAGACCCCGGTCTTCTGAGGGACAACCGGAGAAGACTACAGGTTCGCGCCGAAAGCCAGCAGACGCCCATCGCAATCCTTCACCACGAACTCGCGCGAGCGCCACGCCATGTTGGCCACTCCCCGCGTGAATTCGACGGCTTGGGCTGCGTACTCGAGATAAAGTGCGTCGGCATCTTCGACGACCAGGTACGCATCGAGCAGTTCGTCCCGGTATTTGTTGGGACTGGCTGTGGGCGGCTCGGCGCAGCGGAAGTGAATCACCTGCTGGTCGCGCGCCACGATTGCATAGACCGGCGGATCCTGCCACGTCCCCAGACATTCGACGCCCAGCTTTTCTTTGTAACAGGCAAGCGTGGCGGGAATGTCCATGGTGAAGAACACCGGCACGATCTGACGGACCATATGCCAAGTCTACTGCAGATTCCGTAGCCCAATGGCGCGGCCACCCCAAACAGCCTCGCGCGAAGAGGCCGAGGCCCGTACCACAACGCCTGATGCGTTTGGTTCGGCTAGTGGACCCAGTGATCGTGATGATCCTGATAATCCTTAAGCCGCATCAGGTCGTCAGCGACCACTTCTCGATCACGCGGCGCTAAACGCTGGTCGTTCGCCGATTTTCGCATGGAATCGATCACATCGTTCAGCACGCCGTTATCGAAACGGCCCTCATCCAGATCCGCCTGCATTTTGGTTAACTCTTCCTTAGTTCTCTCGAGACGTTTTTGTTCTTTGCTGCTAGCCTGGAAGACGCTCCAGACATGTTCCAGATCGGTCCTGACCTGTATGAAGACATGCGGTCGCCACTGATCGCCTTGGAAGCGCTCTTCGCGCTCGTGATACCAGTCCTGCCCAAATGCGCTGAATGCCAGCGCCACCATAATTAGACCTGCCGTGATGGTTTGTCTCATGATCACACTCCCGGCAAGTATTATGCCAAAGTGCCTTCTTGATAGTACGTTGGCAGGGATAGGTACTGTGACGTCCCGTCCACTTCATGCACATTCACCGCGCGAACGCCAGGTCGGGTCCTTCCACCATCACCCGGGCCAGCGGTTCGGTACCCGAAAAGCGCACCAGCACGCGCCCGCACGTTCTGCAAGCGCTGCGGACAGATCCAGCAGCCGTATGCCTTCCCGGGGTTCCACGTGCAGCGCGCCGCAACCCAGGTTGATGTTGCGCCCGTTGGGCTCGCCCCGGCGCCCTATGAGCCCGATGCGAGGCGCGGCCGATGTTGAGAGAATGGTATCGGGGATACGATGACGATCCAAATCCCGGATGACCTCGCACGTGGCTTGGAGGGAATAGCCGCTGCGCAGCAGAAAAGCGTGGAGCAGGTGGCAGTGGACGGTCTGCGCTCGCTCTGCAGCCCAGCGACTTCACCTGAGGTGGTGTTGCGAGCAGTTGGGAGACTACCTCATCCAACCCCCGCCGCGGTCGATGATCTGGAGGCCGCGATTGCTGCCGCGCGGCTGCCAGTGCGCGATCAAGGGCATTCGACGGCGGGCCACTGGAGTGACCTACCTCCTCGACACAAACGCGATTAGCGATTTGATGAGAGCCGCGCCACAAATCGAGAACTGGATGGCCGGGCTGGACCGGGGTGATCGCGTGGTTACCTGTGCGATCGTTCGAGGCGAAATACGGTTTGGGATTGCAAGACTTCCACGAGGCAGGCGCCGCACAGAGTTGGAAGAGACCGGTCGCCAGTTCTTGGATGCCGTGCACTGCGAGGCAGTCCCAGAACGGGCGGGCGACATTTACGCGGCCGTAAAGTTGGCTCGCCAACAGCGCGGCCCCCCGCTGGACGAAAACGACCTCTGGGTGGCCGCTACGGCGCTCGCTCTCGGCGCGATATTGGTTAGTCGGGACAGCGATTTCGCACACATCGATGGCCTGCGGGTCGTCACTCTGGAGTAGCCGCTGGGTCGGGCCCGCAAATTGCCCGTGCCGGATGGCTAACCGCTGCTGTGAGGAACCACTCTTCCGAAGCATTCCTGAAAGGTGTCGCGGCGGTAGCCGAATCTCCGGCGGAGCCATTCCCAAGCAAAGGTAATAAACATAGGCGGCTTGACGATTAGCGGGCGGGGCTGCCATGACTTCCAAGGAGATTGCGTCGCCATAGCTATGCCTTCGCGCTGGAGCTGCAAGAGGACCTGCAGGAGGTCCGAATTGATGCCAGGGGTGGGCTGAAGCAAAATCACCTTCGAGATTCCGCGGCTGCGGAAATAGTCTGCACTGGGAAAGTCAGATGGCCCAACGAAGGAGCGGTTGTCGAACCACCCGGGGCCGTAGGGAATTCCGAGTCCGCGGCGGTTACTGTCGAGCACAAACACAGGCGGCGCCTGATTGGAAAGGTTGAGTGAGGCGAGTTCGCGCGTCGTAGCGCGAAGCGCGGTGAGGATCGAGGACATGTCGACCACCACGGGTGGGTCGACCGGTTGGGGATTCCATATAGATGCGAACAGTGTCGACCGAGCGTCGAGGGTTGCGGTAGGGCAGGCGTTGTATACCAGCACCGGCAGATAGCCGGACCGCGCCATCGCGATCCCGGCTGATACGCCCTCGGCGCCAGGCAAGTCGGCGATGATGGCGGTGTCGGCGTGTAGCGGAACTTGCCAGTCTTGAACCGAATACTCGTCACCACCGCGAACCGCAGTGAGAAAGGGGAAGAGGACGGGCTTAACCCATTGCTGCCAGGGCGATTTTTCTGGGCGCCAAATCGCGTAGCACTCTTCGTTCGTCATAAACAATCCGTCCGATCGATAAGGAGCGGCGCTTCAAGAGCGGCGCCGTCGGTTACCTGGTGCGGGGAAAGCCGTACGTAAGCACCTGCTGCGTGTCCACCGACGACAAACACGCCGACACAGGGAAACAAGGGGCCGCGGCAGGACTCCAGAGGTATCGTGGCAAAACGCCTCTGCGCGATCCACCTTGCCGGTTGACGTTTGGCTTCTCGAATTGCCTGCCGCCGATCGCTGCGTCCCAAATCGCCCACCATGAGCACCCGATCTCCGGTGTTAGAGTAACAAGCCTTGAGAACCCAGCTATCGAACTCCGCGAAGGCGATCTCGCGAGGATCACGGCATTCGGGCATCAACGCCTGCCAGCCGGGGCAGGTACCGGCTTCTCGGAACAAGAGCGGAAATCGCTTGCTTTCCGATATAGCCGAGATGGTGGGATTGAGCACCGGAATGTCTTCACTCGCGAGAAGCTGCCGCCAACCGGTCTTGGCTGGGAGCGCGCAGACCCACTCGATTTGATAGAAGCGAATAACTGCGGCAACGGGCGCGGCTGAGCCGGCCAGGCCGCAGCACCCTGCACGCGTCCAATCGAGTGCGGCGGGCGTCTGGATCAATATCGAGGTAATTCCGCGCGATTGGAGTTCGGTGCGGAAAGTCCGCAGAACCTGTTGATCCTCGAGGTAGCCCGGCGCGCTCAGCAAGGCGACTTGCGCAGCGGCCGCCAGCGTTTCGATACAGCGGCCCCAAGCGTCCAGCGGCGACGCCGGGCAATCCAGGCTGCTGTAGAAGGGCTGATACAGTTGCGGAAGCGAAGCGCCCTCACGCCATCCGCCGGGCACATCCGTATTGGCTTCGGAGACGCGCCAGCCAGAGGCGGTGGGATGAAAGTCGAAGCGCATGGCGCGTGCCAGATTTGCCGCCGTTGGTTTTCCCAAGCTTCGCAGGATTTCGCGGAGGCCGCGAGGAATGCCAATGGCCTCTAAGTTGTGAGGCGTTTCCAGGGCGAACGATTCCAAGCGCTCCGTCTCGGCAAACAAAGTCTCGGCCGCGGCGCAAAGGCGGCTCCATTCGCCGCCTGGTAGTACCAGGGGGTGTTCGCATAGGACGCTGACGTCACCGACCTGCGTATCCCACTTCTGCAAGCGCAGGTGCAGTTGGCGCTCGATGCTCCGCAGGGAACTGGGATCGATAGGCGGCGCGAGCTTGACGGGCGGGGCGGTCGCCGCTTCGATAGGCGTGATCAATCCAACTCTCCGCTCGCCGACCCGCCCCACCATCACCGCGCCGAAAGATCGCGAATGAAGATATCTCTGAACCGCATATTCGCCTCGCCGCCGGCGTGCAACTGCAGCGCAATGGCCCCATCGTCCACCTCATTCACGGGATCGGTAAAATCGATCACCTGTACCCCGTCCAGCCGCGCGCGATGGTGGTTGCCCACCACCGTCAAAACATAATCGTTCCACTCCGTGGGCTTGATCACAAACTCGTTCTCGGGTGACGGCCACACAATCCACCCGCGGCGTGCGGTATAGATCCCGCCGGTGTGATGGTAGAGGTTGCGGTCGATTTCGAACTGGTAGCCCTCGGCTACGTCGGCTGTGCCCGGCTTGAAGCTGGTGCGGTAGAAGACTCCGCTATTGCCGCCGGTGACGCACTGGAACCGGATCGCCAGCTCGAAATCCTTGAAATGCTTCTCCGTCATCAGGTAGCCGTAGCCCTTGGTGACGCCCACACCGTGAATCGCGCCGCCCTCCACGGTCCATTGCTCTCCGCCCACCTTCACCCAGCCGGTGAGGTCCTTGCCGTTGAAGAGCGAAACCCACCCTTCCTGCGCCTCTTTCAGGCGGGGTTGCTGGGCGGCCCCGGGCCCCGCGAAAGCGGTGGCCAGCGCCACCGTCAGAATCAAACCGCGCATATTCATGCTCCAATCTCGTTGCGAATTGCCGTGGCGATGCGATCGGTGAATTCGTCCACACGCGCCAGGTCGGGTCCTTCCACCATCACACGGGCCAGGGGTTCGGTGCCCGAAAAGCGCACCAGCACGCGCCCCGCGGAGCCGAACTCCTGCTGGCACGCTTCAATCTCGCGCGCCACCATCTCCATCTCGTGGAGCGCCCGCCGCTCCCGCACGCGCACGTTCTGCAAGCGCTGCGGGTAGATCTCCAGGTGTGCCGTCAATTCCTCCAAGCCCGCGCCTGCGTTGCGCGAAATCTCCAGAACGCGCAGCGCGGTCAGCAGGCCGTCGCCGGTAGTGGCGAACTGGCGGAAGATAACGTGTCCGGATTGCTCGCCGCCCAGCACGGCGCCCGAGCGCACCATTTCCTCGAGTACGTACTTGTCCCCCACTGGCGTTCGCAGCAGCCGTATGCCTTCGCGGTCGAGCGCGCGCTCGAGGCCGAGGTTAGACATCACCGTCGCCACCACCAGGCCGCCATCCAGTTTGCCGGCAGCCTGCAGGGCGCGCGCGGCGATCAGCAACACCGCATCGCCATCCACGATTCGTCCGTTGCCCGCCACGAAGATGGCGCGATCGGCGTCGCCGTCGAATGCCACGCCCAGGTTCGCGCCGGTTTCCAACACAGCCGCGCGCAGCGATTCCACGTGCAATGCGCCGCAACCCAGGTTGATGTTGCGTCCGTTGGGCTCGCAGCAGATAGCTTCAACCTCCGCGTCCAGCCGCCGGAAAAGCTCCGGCGCGAGTTGAAAAGCCGCGCCATGGCCACAGTCCAGCCCGACTCGCATGCCCCCGAACCCGCCTTCCACGGTGGATTCCAGGTAATCCAGGTAGCGCGCTGCCAGCGCGGGGTCCGGCGCCAACCACAGCGGAGCGCCGGCGATCTCCCCCGCATGACGGAAGATTTCCTGTTCAACCAAGTGCTCTTCGTCATCCGGAAGTTTGTACCCGGAATGGCCGAACACCTTGATGCCGTTATCCTGGTACGGATTGTGCGAAGCGGAGATCATCACTCCCGCGGTGAACGAATCGCAGCGCGTGAGGTAGGCCACGCCGGGAGTCGTGATGACGCCGGCGGAGACCACGCGTACACCCTGCTGCGCGAGGCCGGCGGCCACCTGAGCGGCGATCCACGGCCCGGATTCGCGCGTGTCCATGCCGATGAGGACGGCGGCATCCGGCGACCCGCGGCGCAGATCGCTCCCGAGGGCCACACCGAAAGCGTGCACCGTGGCCGGATCCAGCGGATATTCTCCCGCCACGCCCCGAATGCCGTCCGTTCCGAACAGTTCTTTGCCCATCTACTTTTTTCCGACGGTCACTTTCACTGTAACCTGCGGGCTGTCTTGAAAGCGGACCCTGGCATCGTTCACGTATGCTTCCACGCGATAGCGATTGGTTCCCTCCTCCGGTTTCGGTGTAAGAGGATCGGTGTGGACCGAAACCACGCGCGCCACGTGGCTGGCCGGCCCCCGGATGGCCAGCGCCGAAGGTTCCGCGGTGGCCTCCACCACTCGCAGATCCGCGGGCAAACCCTCCGCGAACTGCACCTCGACAGGCACGCTGCGGGTGGCGCCGGGTTCGAAATTCATCCGGATTTGGGCCGGCATGGCGCGCACCAGCTCGACGTCGCGTGGCAGCCGCACATCGCCGCTGTCGATGGTGAACGTGTGTTCCCCGGGCTCGACATCGGCCATATCCAGGATCACCGCGGCGCGCCGCGGCAGTTCGGGCAGGCGGAGCGCCTCGGATGGCCCGCGCACTTCCAGATAGACGTTTTCCACCACGTCCGAGTTGATTTCCAACGCCGGCGACAGGTTCTTGTATTCCACATGCGCCGAAACAAAAGTGGCCAGCTCCGGTTCGCTGGCGACCGAAATCCAAATGAGCACGGCTGCCGCCAGCGACAGCAGCTTCCAGCCGATGTTTTCGGTGAAGAAGTCCTTCATTTCGGCTTGGCCCTTTCGGCGGCATGGTTTTCCATGGGAATGTCGGCGGCGAATTCCTCGATCAGGTGCGGCGCGCTTCGCTGCACGCCAAAATGGGCGCAGATCCGTTCATCCACCTCCCGCAGGTTGAGGCCGCTGACCAGTTCCCCGAAGGCAGCCATTGAAATGCGGCCCGTTTCTTCGGAAACAACCAGCGAGATGCAGTCCGTTTCCTCGGTGATGCCGATGGCTGCGCGATGCCGGGTGCCGAAGCTGGATGCCACGGCTGGATTGAGGGCCAGGGGCAGAAAACAGGCGGCGGCGGTGATCTTGTCCTTTTGCACGATCACCGCGCCATCGTGCAGGGCGCCGCCCGGATAAAAGATGGCGAGCAGCAGATCGCTCGAGAGCTGCGCGTCCAGCCGCACGCCGCTCTCGATAAACGTGCGCAGTCCGATGTCCCGCTCGATCACGATCAGCGCGCCGGTCTTGTCCGCGGCCATACGGCGCACCGCGATCAGGATATCTTCCGTGAATTCCGGCCGCTGGTAGCCGTGCGCGAACCACCGCTTGCGTCCCAAGCGCGCCAGCGTGCGGCGGATCTCGGATTGGAATAGTATGATCACGGCCAGAGCGAGGTACGGCACGATGTACGAAAGCACCGAGCGCAGCGCTTCCAGGCCGGTATAGAGCGCGACCACGTACAGCGCCACCATGATCAGGATGCCGATCAGGATGTGGCCCGCGCGTGTGCCCTTCACAATCATCAGCGCCTGATAGATCAGGAACGCGACCACCAGGATATCGACGACGCTGGCGGGCGTCAGGCTGGGCAGCGAGACCAGGGCCGGCGCGCTATTGGAGTAGGCCGCGAATCTCAAGCCAATCCTTTAGCCGCCCGGCCCAACTGGCTAGGACGGCATCCGTGGGTGCCAATCCGACGCCGTGCGGGCCGCGCTCGTAGATATGCATCTCGGCCGGTACGCCGGCCTTGCGCAAGGCCAGGTAGAACAGCACGCTGTTTTCGGCGGGCACTGCGTTGTCTTCGTCGGTATGAAAAAGGAACGTGGGCGGCGTCTGGGCGGTCACCTGCAATTCGTTCGATAGGCTCGACACCAGCGCGGGGTCGGGATGGTCGCCCAATAAATTGTGCATCGATCCGGTGTGGGTGTGCGGCGTGGTGAAGGAGATCACCGGGTAGGCCAGGATCATGAAATCCGGGCGCGAACTCTCGCGGTCGATGGGGTCGGCTGCGCTGGCATTGCCCGCGTCGAAGTGGGTGCCGGTGGTAGATGCCAGGTGGCCGCCGGCTGAGAATCCCCAGATGCCGATCCGGCTGGGCGAGATCCGGTAATCGGCGGCGTGCGCGCGGACGAAGCGAATGGCGCGCTGCGCATCGAGGAGCGGGGCCGGATGGTGGTAGCGCGGCGCGATGCGGTATTGCAGCAGGAAGGCCTGGATGCCGAGCGAATTGAGCCAGCGCGCAATCTGGTCGCCTTCGTGGTCCTTGGCCAGGAAGCCGTATCCGCCGCCGGGACAAACGATCACGGCGGTCCGGATGGCTGACTTTTCCGGGGCGTGGTAGACCGTCAGGTTGGGCTTGTCGGCGTCTTCCGTTCCGGCGGCACCGGGAGCGCCCCCCGGCCACAGGAGTTCGACCTTGTGTTGCGCGGGTTGGGCTAGCGCGGCGGCCAGGGGCAGAATGAGTGCCAATGCTTTCACGGTGACTATTGTAGCGTGGCTGAATGGAGGGCGGACTTCAGTCCGCATGGGGATTTAGCCCCGCCGCCCTGCTTTCAGCGGCGTTACCTCGCGCTCGATCCTCGTGCGGGCCTTGCTTTCCGCCATGCGCAAATCGTAAAAGGACTGGAGATTCAGCCAGAATTCCGCGCTCGTTCCGAAATATCGAGCCAGACGCAGCGCGGTATCCGCGGAAATGCCCCGTTTGCCGCGGACGATTCCGTTCAGCCGGGTCGCTCCGACGCCGAGCCCTTCCGCGAGGCGGTTCACGCTCATGCCAAGCGGAACGAGGTTGTCTTCTTGGATGATTTCTCCGCGGTGCGGCGGCTTGACCATAATCGTCCTCCTAAGGAAGCCACCGGGCTTGGTTGCGCAGATCTTCCGGCGTCCACGTCAGCCAGACGGTCAGAAGCCCTTCGATCGCCGCACCAATGGAGCGAGTCGAAGGGATAAGCAGCACGCCAGGAGAATCGCGGCGCAAGACGAAATTCTCGAGGTGAACCTGCATCGTCCGAACGTCCCCCGTGACGAGAACCCGGCCACCGTCGGCGGCAACTTGCAGAACGGTTGGATCGGGCGTGCCATCCGGGATCACGTCGACCGCTCCTCGGAAATCGATGGCCGGTTCTCTCCGCCACAAACCTCTCTCGATGTCTGGGTCAATGTCCGCGTCAGCCTGAAATGTGATCTGCAAGCGAACTTGGGACTTTCGCGCTTGACCTGTTCAAAACGGTCGATCATGTCGGGAGGCATGGGATAACGCGCCTTAAGCTCCCCGAAAATGCGTTCCTGGTCCTTCAGGTACGCGGCGACCTCGTCGGGGTGCTCCAGCATGAAGGCGATGGCGCCGTAAACTTTCCCGAGCGAACCAATCGATGGATAGGCTTCGAAAATCGCCTCCGCCGAACGTCCGCGCCGATAGTCGTGGGTCACTACGTCGAGGCCAATGCGCGTCCCAGCGACGTAGTAGCCGCCGTTGTGAACCTCAACATATTCATTGGTTGGCATCATGCAAGAGACCCCACGCCTCAGTTTACTCCTTCTCGGACGCTACCTGCCAACCCCCGCGCCCAAGAGCAAGAGCGATCTCTACGGCTTCAACCTATACAGCATCCGTGGAAACGCAATCGTCTCCCGGATATGCGCCAGGCCGCACAGCCACGCCACGCGCCTCTCGACGCCCATGCCGAACCCGCCGTGCGGCACGCTGCCATACTTGCGCAGGTCGATATACCAGTCGAAGGCTTCCGGCGGCAGATTCTGCTCCGCGATGCGGCGCAGCAGCAGGTCCGCATCGTGGATGCGCTGGCCGCCGCCGATGATTTCGCCGTAGCCTTCCGGCGCCAGCACATCCACACCCAGCGCCACTTCGGGCCGCGCGGAATCGGGCTCGATGTAGAACGCCTTCACCGCCGACGGGTAGCCGTCCAGCATCAGCGGGCGGTCGAAATCCTGGCTGAGCAGCGTTTCATCGGTGCCGCCGAAATCGCCGCCCCACTGGATCTCGCTGCCCTTGGCATGGAGGGAGCCTTCAGTCTTGGATCGCTTAATTTCGCGCCTTAGGTCGGAATTTGTGCGACAATGACGGACGTGAAAGCGAGCGCGAGCCTGCCGGTCTGGCGCGATGAAAATTAGACTCCTGACCACAACCGCCGAGTTGGCCGCCCTCTTCCGGGAGTGGCGTCGAAAGGCCACCGACATTCGCGTAGTGACAGCATGGGCTACCTCGGAATGCCCAGCGTGTAAGGAACTGGCCGCGGCCCGCGGCACGATCAGCACGCTTGTGGTCGGGCTGGACTTTTTCCAAACCGCACCCTCATTTCTTCAATCGTTTCGCTCGACCCTCCGAATCGGACAGGCCGCCGGAGGCGCGACGTTTCACCCAAAGGTATATCTGTTCCAGGACGCTGACTCGTATTGTTGTATCATCGGGAGTTCGAACTTCACGGGGGGTGGATTTGGCGACAACGTCGAGTTGAACGTCAGCGTTATCGGAAATGTCGATGACCCTTTCTTTCGCCATGTTGCAGCGTTCATCAACTCGCAGGAAGAACGGTCGGTGGAGATCACGCGATCCGAGGTTGCGGACTACCGCGACCAGTATGATCGGCTCGCCGCCGCCCGAATGCGCCTCGCGAAGTATCGGCTCAGTCCCAAGGCTAAGATCGCGGCCAAGGCCGAGAAGTCCAGAGTGGCGACAGGGCTGGAGCCGCCTGAGCAACTCAACAAGACGTGGGGGGAATACGTCGATCTGATCCTATCTCAGGAGAAGCGGCCGGGCTTGGTCCTGCAAGGAACGGAAGACGACCCTGGCTACCTTGAAACGGCGGAGCACTGCCAGGAGCTATTCGCAAAGTATGGCCGCCTCAGCGGCATGCCTCTCGTTGAACGGAGGTACGTCGGAGGCACGACGATGGTCGCAGGGTGGTTCGGTAGCATGCGGGGCAGCGGCCTTTTTGGTCAACGTTTGAAGGACGATCCTCAAAGCATTGATGCCGCACTTGACCACATTCCGATCAGAGGCGACCTGAAGAAGGACCAGTTTGACGCATTTGCGGCCAACTACCGGTGGAAGAAATCCGGGGTCGGCACAGCCTCTCGACTTCTCGCGATGAAACGTCCAGACCTCTTCGTCTGCATCGACGCGAAGAACCGGCCCCAGATTGCAGCCGCATTATCCGTCAGCGCCGCTTCCCTGGAAACGTTCAGTGGCTACTGGGATCTGCTACAGCGGATTTGGAAATGCCCTTGGTGGCGAACCGGGCGTCCGAAGGGCGCGCTTGGCGTGCGCATTTGGAAGGCACGCGCAGCACTGCTCGATAGCGTCTACTACATAGCAGACTAGCCTAGGGTCGCACGCAACTAACTCCCCAACGCCCTCTGTGCTTCACTTGGCGCCGCGATGCCTATCGGAGAAATGGCTTACGGGAGTCCAGGACACCCCGAGCCCTCCGCATTTCGCGGGCGCGCACCTCTCACGGCTTCAACCTATACAGCATTCGCGGAAACGCAATCGTCTCCCTTATATGCTCCAGCCCGCACAGCCACGCCACACACCGCTCGATGCCCATGCCGAAGCCGCCGTGCGGCACGCTCCCGTACTTGCGCAGGTCGATGTACCAGTCGAAGGCTTCCGGCGGCAGATTCTGCTCCGCGATGCGACGCAGCAGCAGCTCCGCATCGTGTATGCGCTGGCCGCCGCCGATGATTTCGCCGTAGCCTTCGGGAGCCAGCACGTCCACGCCCAGCGCCACTTCGGGCCGTGCCGGATCCGGCGCCATATAGAACGCCTTCACCGCCGACGGATAGCCATCCACCATCAGCGGGCGGTCGAAGTCCTGGCTGAGCAGCGTTTCGTCGGTGCCTCCGAAATCGCCGCCCCACTGAATTTCGCTGCCCTTGGCCTGCAGCGCCATCACCGCGTCGTCGTAGTTCATGCGCGGGAAGGGAGCTTTGATCGCTTCCAGCTTCGAAACATCGCGCTCCAGCACTTTCAGTTCGGGACGCCGGTTTTCCAGTACCCGCCCGGCCACCGATACCAGCATATCTTCGGCAAGTTGCTTCACGTCTTCCAGCGTGGCGTAAGCCATTTCCGGCTCCACCATCCAGAACTCGGTCAGATGCCGCCGCGTCTTCGATTTCTCCGCGCGGAACGTCGGACCGAACGTGTATACCTTGCCGAAGGCCATCGCCGTCGCTTCGTTGTAAAGCTGCCCGGATTGCGTCAGGTATGCTTTGCTGTCTTCGAAGTAATTCACCTCGAACAGCGTGGTGGTGCCCTCGCACGCCGCGGGCGTGAAGATGGGCGTATCCACCAGGGTGAAGCCATGCGAATCGAAATAGTCGCGCACCGCGCGGATCACTTCGTGCCGCACGCGGATGATGGCGTGCTGCCTCTGGCTGCGCAGCCAGAGGTGCCGATGATCCATCAGGAACTCGACGCCGTGCTCCTTCGGTGTGATCGGATACGGGTCGGTCTCCGGCACGCGCTGCACCACTTCCAGATCTTCCACGTCCATCTCGTAGCCGCCGGTGGCGCGTTGTTCGGCGCGGATCTTGCCGGTGACGATGATCGAAGATTCCTGCGTCAGGTCCTTGATGGTCTCGAACAGAGCTTCCGGCAGCGCGCTCTTCACCGCCACGCATTGGATCAGACCCGTGCCGTCGCGCAGGATGGGGAACACGATTTTGCCGGACTTGCGCAGATTATAAAGCCACCCGGCGATGCGAACGGTCTCGCCGGCGTGCTGCGCGGCGTCGGCGATAGTGATTCTAGGTGCACTCATAGAATTAACAAGGACCAGCCAAGCTTGGAGGGCGGGCAATCCTGCCCGCAGCCGCCTCTCCAGGCGGCTCTAGCCGGCTGAAAGCCGGCCGCGGCCAGGATTGGCCGCCCCACAAAGCCTTCACAAATCCTCCAATCGTTCGAAAACTTCCGCTGCGGTGGCCAGCGTAAATCCCGGCGCCTCTTTCAGCTCCAACAGCAGCGGATACTGGTCCGCGCGCGTCCGCAGCAGGTCCATAGTAGTCTTCCAGTCGATGCTCCCGCCTTCGGCCACCAGCGGAAACAGGTGCAGGTCCGCCTTGCCATCGTTGTCGTGGATATGCGTGGAGCGGATGCGGTTTTTCATCACCTCAAAGGCCGCCTCCACGCCTTCACCGAAGTGCGCGTGTCCGACGTCGAAGACGAAGTTCAAATCCAGATGCGTCAGCTCCAGGAAAATCATCAGGCGTTCGGCGCTCGAAAGCGCGTTGGGGATGTTTTCCAGCAATACTTCGACGCCCCGCTGGCGCGCGAAAAGGCTGATCTGCTCCAGCGCCGAAAAGGCCGCGTCCACGGCCCGCTCGGAAAATTCCTGGCCGGAGACGCCGATATGCTGAACCATATATTTGAAGGGAATCGTCTCGGCGATTTCCAGCGCGCGTTTGATCTCATCCACCATTTCCAGGCGCTTGCCCTTCACCGGCTCGGTGATCGTGATCACGGATTGCGGCCCGGAGCGGCCCCAAAATTCGTCGTTGTACATGGGCGCGTGGATGGAATGGAGCTTCAAGTCCGAGTCGCGAAACCAGTGGCCCAATTCGGCGATCTGCGCGCGATCGCGGTAATCCAGATGCTGCCGCGCGCAGAAGATCTCCACGGCCGGGATCCCCGCGTGCTGAATCTTGTCGAGCTGCGCAACCGTCAGCCGGTGACCGACGAACAGGTGCGTGGAAAGAACGTGCTGCATCCTAAAATCCTTTGGCCGTGCCCTCGGTGCGCGGATCGGCCGCGCCTTGCAGCCATCCGTCGCGCGCCTGAATCGCGGCCACTTCGCCGAAGCCGTCGACCATACGCACCTGGTGTCCGCGGGCCTTCAGCAGCGCGATGGTGTCGGGCGAGAAGCCCCGCTCCATCACGATCTGGTCCGGCAGCCATTGGTGGTGAATGCGCGGAAAGTCGACAGCGTCCTGCACATTCATTCCGAAATCCACTACGTTGACGAGCACTTCCAGAACGCTGTTAATAATGGTGGGTCCGCCGGGCGTGCCCAGCACCAGGTCGAGCTTACCGGCGCGCGTCACGATGGTAGGAGTCATCGATGAGAGCGGGCGTTTGCGCGGTTGAATAGCGTTGGCTTCGCCCTGCACCAGGCCGAAGGCGTTGGCCTCGCCCGGCTTTGCGGCGAAATCGTCCATCTCGTCGTTGAGCAGGAAACCAAGTCTCGGGACCGTCACGCCATTGCCGTATCCTAAGTTGAGCGTGTAAGTGACCGCGACCGCGTTGCCCTCCGCGTCCACGATTGAGTAATGCGTGGTTTCGCTGCTCTCGGAACCCGGCGCCTTGACGCCGGCGTGAATCTGCGCGCTGGGCGTGGCGTGCTCCGGATCGATCGATTTTCGCAGTTGCGCAATATACGCCGGGTCGAGCAGGCTGGCCAGCGGCACCTTCACGAAGTCTGGGTCCCCCATGGACACCGCGCGATCGGCGAAATACCGCCGCATGGTTTCCGCCAGATAGTGCAGTTCGGCCGCCGATCCCGCGCCCGATTTCTCATATCCGGAGCCTTCCAGCACGCCCAGCATCTGCAGGATGCCGGGTCCGCCGGAACTTGGCGGGGGCGCGGTAATAATGTCATACCCGCGATAAGTTCCCGTCAGCGGCGTACGTTCCACGACGGCATACTCCTTGAGGTCGGCCAGCGTGATGACGCCGCCATGCCGCTCCATGTCCGCGGCCAGCAGGTGCGCCGTCTCGCCCTCATAAAAATCGCGCGCGCCTTGCTCCCGGATCCGCTGCAGCGTGCGCGCCAGTTCCGGTTGCACGAACGTTTCGCCGGCTTCGTAGGGCTTGCCGTCGCGTAGAAAGATGCGCTTCGATTCCGGGAACTGCGCCAGACGGGACGAACCGCCGAGCGATTTCGCCAGCCCGTAGGAAACCGGGAAGCCTTTTTCGGCCAGCGCCACCGCAGGCGCCAGCACTTCCGCCCAGGGCTTGCGGCCATACTTTTTCGAGGCGTACTCGAAGCCGCGTACCGAACCGGGAACACCGGCCGCGCGATAACCGCTCACGCTGTCCTTGGTGGCCTTGCCGGAGGCGTCCAGATACATATTGCGCGAGGCTTTGCCGGGCGCCCGCTCGCGAAAATCGAGGAAGGTGGAGCGGCCATCCGCAAAACGCACCAGCATGAATCCGCCCCCGCCAATGTTTCCCGCCGAGGGATGCGTCACCGCCAGCGCGAAGCCCACCGCTACGGCTGCGTCTACCGCGTTGCCGCCCGCTTTCAGCACCGCGGCTCCAGCATCGGTGGCGTGCTGTTCCACCGTTACCACCATGGCGTGCCGCGCATGGACCGGCTGTGCGCTCCACCCGGGCAGAGTCAGGGCCAGCCAAGCGAACCACACCAGTTTGCGCATAGACACTTGATTCTACTATGTGGCGCGGCACCGCCGTTTACACTCGAACAGCACGATGCCGGCAGCCACGGACACGTTCAATGACGGAATGTGCCCTTCCATCGGTATGCGCACCAGCACGTCGCAATGCTTGCGCACCTGCTCGTGCAGGCCTTTGCCTTCGCCGCCGAATACCAGAACGGTGGGTGCGTTGTAGCCGGCCGCATCGTACGCTTCGGCGCCCCGCTCGTCCAGGCCGTAGATCCAATAGCCCATCTCCTTCAACTGTTCAAGCGTGCGATTGATGTTGGTGGCGCGCACCACCGGAAGGTACTCGAGCGCTCCGGCGGCGGCCTTCGCGACTACGTCGGTAAGCCCCACCGCGCGCCGTTCCGGAATCACCACGGCTCCCGCGCCCGCGGCGTGCGCCGTGCGGACAATGGCGCCCAGGTTGTGCGGATCTTCCACGCCATCCAGCACTACCAACAATTGCGCCGCGGGCGCGACATCGTCCAGTTCGGAATAGCGTTGCGGCGCGCCCATGGCGACCACACCCTGGTGCGCGGGCGTGCCCGCCAGCCGGTCGAGCCCGCTACGCTCCTCGAACCGCACGGACACGGACCCTCGGCGCGCCAGGTCGATGATCTCCTGCAAGCGCGGCCCGGCGGCGCCCTTGGCGATCAGAATTCGATCCAGCGGGCGGCCCGCTTTCAAGCTCTCCAGTATGGGATTGATGCCGCTCAGGATGGCCATCGGGCCTCACTCGGGCAACAGGTCCAGCCCGTTATTGAACCGGTTGGTGAAGTTTGCCAACGCGGCAAGCAGGGTGATCTCGACGATCTGCTCGTCGTTGTAATGCTCGTTGAGCGCCGCGCGGGTCTGGGCGCCATCCGCCGTGCGCGTCAGTTCGCGGGCATACTGAATCGCGGCCTGTTCGGAGGCGCTAAAGCCGCCATCCTGCCCGGCCTGGAGGGCGCGCATCTCCTCTTCCGTAATGCCCGCCTTGCGCCCCGATGCGGTGTGCGCGGCCGTGCAATAGGCGCATTGGTTGGTGTACGACACGGTCAGGTAAACGAGTTCCTTCGTGCGCCGGTCCACGGACCCTGGGCCCGCGACGGAGCCATAGAACGGCACGAAGTTTTTCAAGACTTCGGGCCGGTTAGCCATGGTGCGAAAGAAATGATTGGGGCGGTTGGAGCGTTTCTCCAGGTCAGCTAAGAATTCATCTTGCGCAGGTTCGACGAGTTTGATTGCGGTTGCCATGTACCCAGTATAGGCGGCACGGCGGTCACGGCGGTTGCGTTTAGACGCTGCTCAACGGGGAGGCGTAACGAACGCGGATGTCGTGGTGATAATAATCCGAATTGGCGAACTTCTCCTGAAAGATCCGTTCCCAGCGCGCGTTTTCCTGGCAGTTGCGGCACTGGCCGCAATGGCACCTTCCGGATGCGCGCCGGGATTTGGCCGTTTGGGGCCGCGGAACGGAATCCACATGTGGCGCGGGTGCCGCTCGTCGCGGTTCCGGGGGAGCGTCGCACTCCGGCGCAACGCCGGGTAAGGCTTCCCAAGGGAGCAACTCCGTAGTAGCGCGCGCCCCCCGCCGGTGTCCGGACGTCGAACGCAGGGCGCTGAAGGCGTAAAGCACCTCGCCAAAGCTCGCCAACTCGAAATTTGCTAACTCAAGAGTTACCGATTCGTTAACCATTGGAACTATGAACCTCCCCTGGCCAAGCAGATAATTAACCGTCAACTCGATTATGATATCCCGAAAGAATTTCAAGTTCAATACTTATTATTAACCAAGGGCAACTTTATTTGATCAACACCCTCGTTTGGGCTGAATCGACGGGGTGGATAGCAGAATTGCCGGAGGCCGGAGTTACAAGGGGACTTTTTTGGCAATAGAAATTGGGCATTAAATGGATAAGAAAAGGAAGCTTGGTTTGGCGCCGTCGCGCGTGGCCGGATCGCGGTGCTAAAATTGGGCGTTCGATGGCAGCGACGACTAGCGTGCCGGTGGAAGAAAACGTGGGCACCAGCTACCACCCGGACGTGGAGTACGTGGATGGGCGTTGCTGGAGCGCCACGTGGGTGAACGGCGGCACAGCCGGCTGCACTTCCTGATTGGACTTGCTCTCGCCCCCGCGAGCCATCCGCCCCATCTCGTTATCGAGATTCTATCCCCGGACGACGAGCCAGCCGACATGCTGGAAAAGATCGCCGATTATCTGAAGTTCGGCGTCCAGCACATTTGGGTCCCCAGCCCGTACCGCCATCGCCTCCAGGTGGCTGACCGCGACCGTCTCCACCGGCCCGATCTCATCGTCGAGGCCGAATTGGCTGGCCGCGTGGATTTCGGCGAGTTGTTCGCGAAACTCGACGACGCGACCAATTGATCTCCGGCGGCCTCGCTCTGGTCGCCTCACTCCGCCCGGCTGCTCAGGGGCCTGCCACTCCATTGCAGATTGCCCTTAGCATCTCTCTCCCCAACGAACATTTGCCTCGCGCTGAGTACCTTCGGCCAAAACGGCCCCTTCTACTCCACCCACAGAGTTACGTTAGCGGACCTTATACTTCCCGGGAGGCGAACAGTTGTTCGCAGCGGGCACGGCACCGTGACCGTCTCCCCCGGCGCGATCGATTCGTAACGATAATTTCTACGGTCGTCTACCGCCGAACGGTAAAATCCGATGTTCCGGTCAGTCACCACATTATTTAGGCCACATATGATCTGGACATCCCTTATCGAGAAAAGACCGCTATGATTGATCACATCGAAGCGAGCGGAGAAAGGATCCGATTCATCAAGATACCGGGGCATGCCAATCCCTACGGTGGGCTTCAGAACCAGAAGACCCGTTAACGACGCGACCGCACTGAGTGCGACCACGATCCCCCAGGCATTCCTCCCCCAGTGAGTCCTCCGGTCTACTGGGATGCCGCCCGGTATCGACTTCGGACCGCTTTTGGTGGTCTTCGATCCCCTCTGCGCACTGGCTTTCTTCTTGCGGATATTCTTTTTCTTCGGCAATGGAAGAGCCGCGCCTACTTCGCGTCGCGCCAGTTGTCCCCAATCCCCACGTCCACCAGCAACGGTACTTCCAGCCGGTAGACTTGCTCCATCTCCCGCTTCGCCAGCGCCGCCACCTCTGCCGCCTCTTCCGCCGGCGCCTCGAACACCAATTCGTCATGCACCTGTAGCAGCATCGCCGCCTGGCCGGCCCGCCGTTCCATTTCGCGATCGATGCGCACCATGGCCAGCTTGATCAGGTCCGCCGCGGTTCCTTGCAGCGGAGAATTTACCGCCGTGCGTTCCGCGAACCCGCGCGCGTTCGGATTGCGGCTGTTGATGTCCGGGATGGGCCGCTCGCGGCCCAACAGCGTGCGCGTCACGCCCGTGCGCCGCACTTCCGCTTTAGTGGCTTCGATGAATTTACGCACGCCCGCGTAGCGCGCGAAATAGCTCTCGATGTACGCTTGCGCCTCGCGCTGTGTGATGCCCAACTGCGCGGCCAAGCCAAACGGGCTGATGCCGTACACGATGCCGAAATTCACCGCCTTGGCGTTGCGCCGCGCCTCCGGCGTCACCATCAGCGGTGGCACGCCCATCACTTCCGCGGCCGTTCGCGTGTGGATGTCTTCGCCGTTGCGGAACGCCTCCACCAGCACTGCGTCGCGCGACATGTGCGCCAGCAGCCGCAACTCGATCTGGGAGTAATCCGCCACGATCAGTTTCCAGCCAGCGCGCGGCACGAACGCGGCGCGGATTTCGCGCCCCAACTCGGTGCGGATGGGGATGTTCTGCAGGTTCGGGTTCGAGGACGACAGCCTGCCGGTGGCCGCGCCGGCCTGGTTGAAGCTGGTGTGCAGCCGCCCGGTCTGCGCATCGATCAGCGCGGGCAGGGCGTCGACATAAGTTCCCTTCAGCTTGGTGAGCTGCCGGTATTCGAGCACCTTTCGCACGATCTCGTGCTCGGCCGCCAGCTCCTCCAGCACGTCCGCCGCCGTCGAAATGGTCTTGCCCTTGCCGTATTTGAAGGGCGCGGGCAGCTTCAGATCCTCAAACAGAATCCGTCCTAATTGTTGCGGCGAGCTGATGTTGAACGGCTTGCCCGCCAGCGCATGGACCTCGCCGGTCAGCCGCGCGATGTCGCGCTCCATCAGTTCCGACAGCCGCCCCAGTTCGGCCCCGTCGATCCGCACGCCCGCGCGCTCCATGCGCGCCAGCACCCGCGCCAGCGGCAGTTCGATTTCCGCGTACAGCTTCTCGATGCCGCGCTCGGCGACCGCCGGTCGCAGCACCTTGTAGGTGTCCAGGGCAATGTCGGCGTGCTGCTCGGGGGCCGCGCCCAGCTTAAGGTCCAACCGGCGGCGCGCCTGCTCCTCCAACGGGCAGCCCGAGGGATCGGCGTCCAGCAGGAAGGCGTACAACATGATGTCGTGCTCGAACCCGGCTCCCTGAATGCCCATTTTGTCGAGCGCCAGCAGCGTGGACTTCACGTCGCACGCGATTTTGGGCCGCGCCGCATCTTCGAGCCACGGTTTCAGTGCCTCGATCGACGAGCCTGGCGCGAGCGGTGCCGAGCGCCCTTCGCCGGATTTCCACGCCATGCCGATAGTCGCGGGAGTCACGTCGAGGGTAAATTCGCCGTTGTTCGATTCGGCGATAGCCACGGCCACGGGCGCGTCCGCGGGAATCGTTCGCAGCCATTCCGCGACCGCCGCAGCCGAATCCAGCGCCTGATAATCGCGTACGCGCGTGTCTTCGCTGGGGCCCATTTCCTTCAGCAGGCTATGAAACTCCAGATCCTTATAAACCTGCTTCAGCACCTCCTGGTCCGGTTCGTGCGCTCGCACCGTCTCCAGATCGAATTCGATGGGCACCGCCGTATCGATGGTCGCGAGGCGCTTGCTCATCAGGATGCGCTCGACGTTGTTCTGCAGGCTCTCGCGGTACATCTTGCGCTCCACCTCGCCGGCGCGCTCGATGGCCGCTTCCACCGAACCGAACCGCTCGATCAGGTCGCGCGCGCCCTTGTCGCCAATCCCCGGCGCGCCCGGTATGTTGTCGATGGCGTCGCCCTTCAGCGCGAACAGGTCCGGCACCTGCGCCGGCAGCACACCCAGGAACTCTTTGACCTTCTCCGGCCCGTACCATTCGTCGTCCTTGGCGGGATTCAGCATGGAGACCCGCTCGCTGACGATCTGCATCATGTCTTTGTCGCTCGAGACGATCACCACCTCGATGCCGGCCTTCTCCGCGCGCCGCGCGATCGCGCCAATGACGTCGTCGGCTTCGAATCCCGCATACTCCAGAATCGGAATCCGCATGGCGTCCAGCACGCGCCGGATGTGCGGGATTTGTTCGCCCAGGTCCGGGGGCATCTCCGTGCGATTCGCCTTGTACTCGGCGAACTCGGCCATCCGCGCCACCGGCGCGCCGCTCTCGAACACGGCAGCGATGTACTCCGGCGCGTAGCTCTTGGCCAGCTTGCGCAGCATGTTGTTGAAGATGTACACGGCCTCGGTGGAAAGCCCCGCGCTGGTGCGCATGGGAGGCGCGGCGCTACGCGCGCGCGCGTGGTACGCGCGGAAAATGAATCCGAACGAGTCGATCAGGAAAAGTCGCGGTTGATGCGCCAAAGCTCATGGTAGCTTACAGCGAACACGCAGCTTATGATCGCCGCCGATACGTCGCACTGGAGGGCGGGCAATCGTGCCCGCAGCCGGCTTTCAGCGGGCCTTACAAAATAACCAACTCCCCCTGCATCTCCCCCGTAACCCGCGCCTCCGTCTCGCCCACGAACATATTCACCTCCGAGCGTATCCCGAAGTCCTTCAGATACACGCCCGGCTCGATCGAAAAGCAGGTCCAGGGCACCACGCGGCGCTCGTCATGCGTCTCCAGATTGTCCATATTGGCGCCATTACCGTGCACTTCCTCGCCGATCGAATGGCCGGTGCGATGCACGAAATATTCGCCGTAGCCGCGGCTCGAAATGTATCCGCGCGCCGCATCGTCCACTTCGAAGCCGCGCAACTCCCGGCCCGCCGCCACCGTGTCGCGCACCCGCGCAATGGCCGCATCGCGCGCGCCGCTCACTACCCCGTACACCTTCAGCATCTCGTCGCTGGGACGGTCGCCGCAGAAGCCCGTCCACGTGATGTCGTAGTAGACCGTGCCGGGCTGGTTGAGCTTGGCCCACATATCCAGCAGCACCAGATCGCCCGCGCGAATTTCGGACGTGATCTCGGGCGAAGGCTCGTAATGCGGATTGGCGGCGTTCGCGTTGACGCCCACGATGGGCCCATCCTCCGCGTAGAGGCCCGCGTTGGCGAACCCGTCGCGCACAAATTGCGCGACCGCGAACTCCTGCACCGCGCCGCCGCCGCGCGTGATTTCGCGAATCATCTGGAATGCCTCGGCCCGCACCCGGTCCACGCGGCGTCCCGCTTCCAGGTGCGATTCGAGCGCCTCCGCCGACCAGCGCGCCTCGAAGTGCTGGATCAGCTCCGCCGAGCTCACCACCTCCACGCCCAGGCTGCGCACCAGCTCCACGGTCCCCGCGTCCACCATGGCCACGTAAGGGATGGCGCACAGGGGCGAATATTGCATGGCCACGCGCCGTGCGCCGCCCACCAGCGCGCGCAGCCCGCCGGTCTGCTCGTTCCAGCTCGAATAGCGGACCTTCTCGCCGGGCAGCGAATCCAGCCGGCCCGACTCGATGCGATGCACCAGGCCGCGCGGCTCGCCCGTGGCCGGAATCCAGTAATACCAGCGCCGCGTGACGTGCGACGCCGGCTGAAAGCCCAACACGCGATACGCCAGCGGATCGCGCTTATGATGGTCGAAGAACAACCACCCGTCCAGCTTTTGTTTTTGCAGTTCTTCCTGAATTGCCGCGAGGTTCATTTTTCAAAAGGCTCCAGATTGGCGCGGGTGGGCGGCGCCGTCGCCAGGCTGACCACCACCAGGGCGAGCACGGAAACGCCCAGCGCCGGATAGACGGCGTCCAGCCATTGTATGTCCAGAATCTGCCAGGCCACGGTGATCACGGTCCCCAAAATAATGGAGCTGATGGCCCCCGCCTTATTGGCCCGCTTCCAAAAGAATACCGCCATCACCGAGGGCGTGACGGCCGCGCCGTAAACCGTATACGCATAGAGCGCGGCTTTCAGCACCGATTCGAAGTAGGCGGCCTGCAACAGCGCGAATGCGCCCAGCGCGATCACCAGCACGCGCGACACGATGAGCGTGCGCCGCTCGCTGGCCCGCGGGTCAATGAAGCGCTTATAGACGTCGTGAATCAGGTTGCTGGCCGGCGAAAACAGGTAATTGTTGGCGGTGGAGATCACCTTGGCGAACACGCCGCCGAGCAGGATGGCGCCCACCAATTCCGGCAATCGCATGCGCGCGGTCAGCGGGATGATCTCGCGCGGATGGTCCGTCTTCAGCGTGGCGCTGCCCAGCACCGCTATAGTGATGATCACCGTTTCCAGCACCACCGTGCCCGCAATCCATCCGTACACCGCCAGCCGCGCGTCGCGTTCCGAGCGGGCGGAAAAGAACTTCTGATACATGCCCTGATTGCCGATCAGCAGCAGCAGCGTGGGCAGCAGATATCCGAGGCAGTGCACCCAACCCAGTGGTCCGAACACGGTGAAGTGATCGGCGGGCAATGCCGCGTGGACGGCCGACCAGCCGCCGGTACGTGTCAGCAGCAGCGGCAGCGAGATGAGCGCGATGATGGTCACCAGCAGGCCGATTATCAGGTCGAGATACGCGACCGAAGCCATGCCCGCCAGCGCCGTAAACGTGATTACGAAAGCTGCCATGATGTTCATGCCGGTGGTGTGATCGACCGATGGGAAGATCAGGTGCAGGATGTCGCCGCCGCCTTTGAACTGGTAGCTGGTGATGACGGTGTATGAAATCACGATGGCTATGGTGGCCAGCACGCGTGCGCCGGTGTTGTAGCGCGTCTCCAGCAGATCGGGCACGGTGAACTGCGCGAAGCGCCGCGCGCGCCCGGCGATGAGGGCGATCAGGACAAGCCCGACCCAGCCGCCGGCCGGCTGCCACAGCGCCGAGAAGCCGTTTTTGTAAGCGTTCTCGGCGCCCGCAAAGAGGCTGCCTGCGCCGATCCATGAGGATAGCAGCGTGAACACCAGCACCGGCCAGGCGAGCTTGCGGCCCGCCACCAGGAAGTCGGCCTGGTTCTTAACGGTGAACGAGCGCACCACGGCGGTGCCCAACAGCACCACGACGATTATTGACAGCACCACCGCGTAAATCATTTATTCAGCCTGCCTTGCCCTCCATCACTCAGTGGGGCAGGCCCGTAGCCTGCGGCGGGCTCCCAGCCCGCCTCCACATCAGACGATCTACCGTCTCTTTCACTTTGGTCCGGCTTGACAAGCCTAACACGATCCGCCCGCGTGATTGGAGCGCGCCGGCCATATCCGCGAAGAATCACTCAGGAGTCAAGTTTGCAGAAGTGAACTCCAGCCGAAGGCCCGTTGCGTTCCCGGAAGACCCTTCTGCGTTATAGACCAGAACGTACACGTAAGCTGACGTATTAGGTACAGCCTTGGAAGCGAAGCTGAAGGGGTTCCATGCGGCCCATCCAGATCCGCCAGAACCCGCTTCGGGAGCGGGCAGTGCTACAGTCTTACAACTGAGTCGTTCAGTAGATGGATTCTCCAGGTAGATCGCCACGGTCGCATTATCGCCCATTACTTGCCCGGTGACTGTCAAAACGTAGTAGGTGCTAGGGGATGAGATTGGTGGAATCGGGAAGGCTGTCCGGTAAATGAACCAACCGGCCGCCGAAGGCTCATCGACCTCCGGCGTGATCCACTGCGACAGCCCGTCGTTCGGATTAAACCAACCAGAATAAGTAGTGTCGACCCAAGCGGGGCCGAATCTAGTCAGGCTACACGGATTTGGCGCCTGGTGAGTGTAAGATGCCGAAGGATAGGGCGTAGCCAGTTGCCAGTTGCCATCCACGCTTGTACCGCCAGACTGCGGATTCACAGGCGTCACCAGCGTACTAGTCGTGCAGCCGGTTGGCAAAGGGCTGGCAGGCGTTAGACCCGTATTGCAAAGTCCGGCTGCCGGTATAGAAGTCTGTGCGACAGCCGCAGACGACAGCAGCAGCGCCGAACAAACGAGCTCGATAGTCTTGCGATTGTGCATCTTCTTCCGATCTGTTGAAAGCATAACTGTTGTTTCCTCCGAGAAATTTGTCTGGTGCCTTTTGGCATCCCTGGGCGAAGTGTACCACCGCACCAGCGCCGCCACAAATCGCCCGGTTTCAGCCCGCCTTGCCCTCTATCAAGCTGTCCAGCGCTTCTTGCGAAGCTCCTTCAATCTCAATTACTTTGGTCCGGCTTGACGAGCCTAGCACAATCCGCACGCGCGATTGGGGCACGCCGGCCAGGTCCGCGAAGAATCGGACGCACGCCTGGTTGGCCTTGCCGTCCACCGGCGGCGCGGCCAAGTCCAGCTTCCACGCCTCGCCTATCCGGCCAGCCACGCGCGTCTGCCTGGCGCGCGGATGTACCTTCACCGTGATACGCGCCATTCGATCTCCGCCCGCAGATTCGCCACCCCCGCCGCCACCCGCGTATCCACCACATCGAACGGGATCACGTCGTCCAGCCAGTCGTGGCTGGACCCATCCGTGCTTTGCGTAGCCACGGTCAGCGTGTACGGCTGCGGCGTGAGCCAGCAATCGAAATGAAAATCCACTTCCAGTTCGTCGCCCGGAAGGTAGCTGCCCAAGTCTCGCTTCTCGATGCGCGTGTTGGTCCCGTAGACATCCATGCCGATGCGGTTGCGGATCAGGATCCCTACCATGGGATCGCTCGCCGGATGATGAAAGCGGCTGTGTACGCGCACGGTGACGCTCTCTCCGCCTGCCACCGACGTCGCCGGCTGGCCCGCGGCATTCAGCAACTCGACGCTGAGTATCTCGCTCACCCCATCGCCGTGCCGGAAGCTGGACTCGAACCGCTGCCGCTTCTCTCGGCGTGCTTCCTGTTTTTCCAGCACCAGCCCGATGTACCGGTTGATTACGTCGGATGGCGCGCCTTGCGCCTCTATCCGGCCGTTCAGCAGCAGAATGGCGCGGTTGGAAAGCTGCTTCACCAGGCCCAGGTCGTGCGAGACGAACAACACCGTGATCTTGCGTTCGCGCAGTTCCTCGAACTTGCGCACGCAGCGGTTGGCGAAGACCGCGTCGCCCACGGCCAACGCTTCGTCCACGATTAGGATTTCGGGGTCAACATGGATCGCGGTGGCGAACGCTAGCCGCACATACATGCCGCTCGAATACTCCTTCACCGGCCGCGCGATGAACTCGCCGATCTCTGCGAAGGCCTCGATCGAGGGCATGGCGCGCTCGATTTCGGCGCGGCTCAGCCCCATGATTTCGCCGTTCAGGAAGACGTTCTCCCGGCCGCTGAATTCGGGGTTGAAGCCGGCGCCCAGTTCCAGCAATGCTGCAATGCGCCCGCGGGTCACCACCCGTCCGCGGGTGGGCTGCAGGATGCCGGCCACGATTTGCAGCAGCGTGCTCTTGCCGGACCCGTTGGGCCCTACCAGCGCCAGCGTCTCGCCTTTTTCTACCTGGAAGCCGATGTCCCGCAGCGCCCAAAAATCGGTGTGGTACTTGCGCTTAACGAATGGCAGGGCCTCGCGCAAGCGGTCGGCGGGACGGCGGTACAGCTTGTAGAGTTTGGATACGTTCTGAGCCAGAACCACTAGGTTTTATTGTCACACGGTGGCTGGTGGGGCAGACCTCCAGGTCTGCGCGGGTCCTCCAGGACCCGCCCCGGCCGCACTCGACTACGCACACGCCGACGTGGACCTCGGTCGCAGACCTGGAGGTCTGCCACAATTTTGTCGTGCCCCAGCCGTCAGCGATAGGCGTCCTTGCGGTTCTTCACGGCATGAATGCGCAGAGTATCGCCACCTTCCTCTGAGAAGCGCACTCGGAAATCGCCAACGCGGAGACGCTTCTCACCGGCAAATCCCTGAAGAGTTTTGACCCGTCCTACGCCGGTTTCGGCCAAACGATGAATCGCGCCGAGAATGCTCATGGCAGTCTGTTGGGGAATAGCGCGGATGTCTGTCTTGGCGTCGTCGGAGAAGACGATGCGCCTCAATCTGGTTCCTTGTAGTTTCGGATCTCGTCCATGGAGAAGCCCATTTCGGCGACAACATCCTCAAAAGGGGTGCCCTCGTGGCTCTTAAACCATTCCTTGGAGCGCTCGACGGCGCGATGCTCCTCTTCGCTTATTTCCTCATCTTCCAAGGGCGCCATAGCCAGGGCGTGCGAAACGGGATCCAACATAGATTCCAGAAGACCGGCCACCGCGGTGAGCTGTATGGGCGGGAGACGGTCGATCAAATCGTGTACATGTTGACGCGTGTCGATCATCGCCTGGAATCCTCAGCGGCTTTATTTCCTCCCGCTATTTCTATTCTACTAAGGCGCCGCGGAGTTATCGCGCCACTACTGTGAGCGAGCGTCCCCGCTTACGGTCGTTGCGCACATTCCGCCAATTCACCTGCGGCGGGAACAGCGTCTCGTCGATCCGGTCGCGATATTTCACCGCGATATTCATCAGCGAATCGAGCAGCGACTCCGACAAAAGGTGCGGCTGCAATCCCAGATCGATCAGCTTGGAATGCTTTGCGTTGTAATAGTGTTCTTCGGCTTCCACCCGCGGCGCGGGCAAGTGATCAATCTCCACCGTCAGTCCCATCTTCTTGCCCGCCACCTGCACCATGCGCGCCAGTTCCATCACCTTGAACTGCTCGGTGAATTGATTGAACACGCGGCACTCGCCCGGCTTGGCCGGCGTCAGGCAAGCCAGTTCCACGCAACGCACCGTATCCCGCAGGTCCAGATAGCCGCGCGTCTGTCCGCCCTTGCCGTACACGGTCAGCGGATATCCCACGGCAGCCTGCACGCAAAACCGGTTCAGCACCGTGCCAAAAACTTCGTCGTAATCGAAGCGATTGATCAGCGCCTCGTCGATCGCCACCTCGTCGGTCAGCGTCCCGTAGACCACTCCCTGGTTCAGGTCCGTGGCACGCAGCCCCCAGATCCGGCAGCAGAACATGATGTTGTGGCTGTCGTGCACCTTGGAGAGATGATAGAAGGAGCCGGGCTGTTTGGGGAAGGGCAGCACGTCGCGCCGCCCGTTGTGCTCGATCTGGATGTAGCCTTCCTCGATATCGATGTTGGGCGTGCCGTATTCGCCCATGGTCCCCAGCTTCACTAAGTGACACTCGGGCCGATACTCGCGGATGGCGAAGAGCAGGTTCAATGTGCCCACCACGTTGTTCACCTGCGTGAAGACCGCGTGTTTGCGGTCGATCATGGAATAGGGCGCCGCCCGCTGTTCCGCGAAGTGGATCACGGCTTCGGGTTCTACGGTCTGAATCGTGGCGGAGAGGAACTCGTAGTCGGTAACGTCTCCGACAAACGTTTCGATGGTCCGCCCGGTGTGCTGGTGCCAGACCTTTAACCTTTCGGCCAGCGGGCGAATGGGAGTCAGGGTCTCCACCCCGAGTTCATGGTCCCAGGTGCGGCGCGAGAAGTTGTCGATTATCGCAACCTCATGCCCTTTGGCCGACAAATACAACGCCGTGGCCCAACCACAATAACCGTCGCCTCCCAAAACTGCAATCTTCATGTTTGTGCTTCTGCTCCTATCTATTGGTGGAGGGATCTGTTCGTCGCAGCAGCCCAAACCGATCGCGTCCCGGAACGGATACCGTCCATATTAACACGGTCCCCGTTGCCGCTTTATTCATAACGCAGAGCTTCCGTGGGGTTCAGCCTGGCCGCGCGGTTAGCCGGCAGAATCCCGAAAATCAGCCCTACCATCATCGACACGCCAAACGCGATCGCAATGGCCGCCATCGAAATCGGGATCCGCACATTGTCCACAAAAAACTGCACGCTCAGCGGAATGGAAACACCGGCCAGAATCCCAATGCTTCCGCCCGCCAGGCTCACCAGCACGGCCTCGGTAAGAAACTGGATCAGAATCTCGCGGCGCGAGGCCCCCACTGCCATGCGCAGACCGATCTCCCGCGTGCGCTCGGTCACCGTGACCAGCATGATGTTCATGATCCCGATTCCCGAAATCGCCAGCGCGATCGCCGAAACCAGCACCAGCACCAGGCTCAGAATCAGCGCGATGCTCTTGGCCGCGTTCAGGATGGCCGTCAGGTTCTCGACATGATAATTCGCACCGGGCCTGTGCCGCGCCTCCAGAATCTGCTTCACCGATTCGGTCACCGCCTCCACATCCTCGGGCGCGCGAACCTGCACGTACATCGGATCGATACGCTCCACCGGCGTGAAATAACGCAGCACGGTGAACGGAATCAGAATGGTGTCCTGCGACAATTCCGATTGGCCGAAGCTCTCCACGCGCTCCTTAAACGTGCCGATTACGGTGAACTGCAATCCGTGTACTTTCACGATCTGCCCCAGCGCCCCGCTGCGAGCGCCGTACAGACGCTCGGCCAACTTATCGGTCAGCATGGCGACCTTCTGGCGCAGCGCCACATCGCTGGCATCCAGGAATCGCCCTGATGTCACCATCAGGTTCCGCACCGTCTTGTAATCCGGATCGGAGCCGTTCACGCGCACGTCGCGCTCCGTGCCGCCGATCAGCATGCGGTCGAAGTTGGTCGAGATGCCCGTGGCGGCGACGATGCGGCTCGCCAGCCGTTCGCGCACCGCGTCCACGTCCGCCATTTTTACGAAGTCGGCATCGGCCTGCGTGGCGCTCTGATTTCCCGCTTCGTAATAGGCGAAGATCATGTTCGATCCCACGCCTTCGATCTGTTCCAGGATGTAATCGCGGCTGGTGAGCGAAATCGTAACCACCAGGATCACCGATGCGGTCCCGATGACCATGCCCAGCCCGGTCAGGAACGAACGCACCGGATTCGCCTTCAGGGCCTTGACGCTGAAATCGAGAGCTTCGCCCAGGAACATGGGCTATCCGCCGTACGCCTTCTTCAGAAGTTTTTCGGCCGTGGCGCGGGGCGGATCGTCGGGCGTCAATTGGGCCTCCAGATAGCGCTTCAGCAACTTGCGCGCAGCGGCCAAATCGCGGCCCTGCTCAATGTAAGTATCCGCGCGGGCGTAGAGCAGTTGCGGGCTGTTGGGCGCGATCTTCTCCGCCTTGCCGAAACTCCGGTCGCTTTCCGTGGGCCGGCCGCGTTTCGCCAGGAAGCGGGCCAGATCGATCCAGCGTCCGGCTTGCTGGGGCGCCATCTCCGCCGCCTGCCGCAAATGCTCCTCCGCGCCGGCGAATTCCTTGTTGTGTTCGGCCATGCGGGCCTGCGCCCAATGCCCTTGTGCGCCGTCGAGTGCCGCCATGCGACCGGCCGCGCCCGCGGCCTTGTCCAACCCGCCGCCCAGGAATCCGGGCGCCTGCAGGTAATACTCAAACAAATCGCTGAGCGCCTCCAGGTTGCGCGGGTTCAGTTGTACGGCCTTCTCGAAGTGCTGGCGCGCCTTGTTGGCATTAGCCGGCGCCGCGAACGGACTGGCGGTTTCCGCCCGCCGCCCGAATGCCCGGCCCAACCATAGTTCGTAATCGGAATTGGCGGGTTCGGCCGCCGCCGCCTTCTCCAGAATCTCCGTGGCCTTCTTGTACTCGCCTTGCATGTAGTGGTTCCGGCCGATCATCGCATACACCGGCCCGTCCTTCGGCTCAATCGCTTGCAGGACCTTAAGCGAGGCGTCGTAATTGGTGACTTGATAGAGTTGCCGGGCTTGGTCGAGTCCTGCCGGAGAGGCCGCCAGCAGCGGCCACACTGCCAGAAGGGCGAATTGGAGGGCGGGCAATCTTGCCCGCAGCCGCCTTTCAGGCGGCTTGGTGAATCCTTCGCTCAAGTTGTAACTCTCAGTACATAGATGGCGCGAGCCGGCGGGTGGTTGCGAGTAACGTAGAATAGCAGGATATGCCGCCTCGCATCGCCGCAATCCTCCTGCTGGCCGCCGCGCTGGCATGGCCGGCTGAGCTGACCTACCAAAAACCGCCGCACGAGATCCTCGATGTTCTGAACGCGCCGCCGCCGCTCGCGATCTCGGTCAATCCAACTCGCGATTATGCCATTATCATGCAGCCGCTGCGCTACCCGCCCATCACCGAGGTGGCGCAACCCATGTTGCGCCTGGCTGGGCTCCGCATCGACATCCATACCAACGGCCCGCATCTGCCGCCATACGACACCAGCTACACCATCAAGCGGCTCTCGGACGCCTCCGATATTCCGGTGGCAGCCCTCCCGGCCGGCGCGAAGCTGGGGGCGCCCGTCTGGAGCCCTGATGGCCGGCAGTTCGCCTTCACCAACACCGCCGCCAACGCCATTGAACTGTGGGTCGGAACCACAGTCACCGGGGTGACGCGCCGCATCCCCGGTATTCGCCTGAATGCCGTGATCGGTCAACCGATTGTCTGGCTCGCGGACGGCCGCACGCTATTACTCCGCACCGTCCCCGAGCCTCGCGGCGAGCCTCCGGCCGCTCCAGCCGCTCCCACGGGTCCGCACGTGCAGGAGAGTTCCGGCCGCTCCGGCCCCGTGGTCACTTACGAAGACATGCTCAGTACGCCGCGCGACGAAGATCTATTCGACTATTACGCGACTGCCCAGCTCGTGTATCTTGACGCGTCCACCGGGAAGACTGCGCCGGTGGGCCAACCGGGCATCTTCGAAACCGCGGAGCCATCGCCGGACGGGCGGCTTCTGTTGGTCGCGCGCGTCCACCGGCCGTACTCCTATCTGCATCCCGTGTTTCGCTTTCCGCAGACCGTCGAAGTGTGGGACAAGGGCGGAGCGAAGCTCCACCAACTCGCCGACCTTCCGCTGGCCGACCGGATTCCCGTCGAGGGCGTGCGCACCGGCCCGCGCGCCTATGAGTGGCGGCCGGACGAACCCGCCTCGCTGGTCTGGGTGGAAGCTATGGACGGAGGCAATCCGAAGGAGAAAGTGCCGCATCGCGACCGCATTCTGACGCTGGCCGCGCCTTTCCAATCGCAGCCTCACGAGATCTTCGAAACGGTCCAGCGTTTCACCCGCCTGGAACCCCTGGCCAAAGGCGGCAATTTCCTGGTGACCGATTATGATCGCAACAAGCGCTGGACGCGCACCATTGAGGCCGGCTGGAACACGCCCAATGCGGAAGGCCGCGTGCTCTTCAGCCGCAACCAGCAGGACCGCTATCACGATCCCGGCCGGCCGCTGGTGGCGCACCTGCCGAACGGCCAACAGGCCATCCTGCAACACGGGGACGACATCTATTTGACCGCGGAAGGCGCCAGTCCCTCGGGCGACCATCCGTTTCTAGATCGCTACAATCTGGCGACCCAAATATCGGAGCGCCTGTTTCAGTCCGGCAAGGGCCACTACGAAACCGTCGTGGCCGTGCTGGACGAAGCGGGCACCCGGCTGTTGACCAGGCGCGAAGGCCCGTCGCAGTTTCCAAATTATTACATCCGTTCGGGCGAATCGTTGACGCCTCTCACTAAGTTGGCTGACCCCACCCCGCAGGTGCGCGGCATCCGGAAGCAGATAGTCAGTTATAAGCGTGAAGACGGAGTGCCTCTGTCGTTTACCCTGTACTTACCGCCCGACTACCACGATGGCACGCGGCTCCCCACTTTGCTGTGGGCCTATCCGCTGGAATACAATGACGCCGACACAGCCGGGCAAGTCAGCGGTTCGACGGACCGTTACACTCAGTTCGGCGGCGCGGGACTTCACTTGCTATTCCTCCTCCGCGGATACGCCGTGCTGGATAACGCGGCCATGCCGGTGATCGGCGACCCCGAAACCGTGAACAATACCTACGTCCAGCAAATCGTCATGGACGCCAAAGCGGCTATCGACAAGGCCGTCGAGTTAGGCGTCACCGACCGCGACCGCGTGGGTGTGGGAGGACACAGCTATGGCGCTTTTATGACCGCCAACCTGCTGGCGCATTCTGATTTATTCCACGCAGGCGTTGCCGAAAGCGGCGCCTACAACCGCACCCTGACGCCCTTTGGGTTTCAAACCGAACGCCGCACGCTTTGGGAAGCGCAGGACATCTATCTGCGGATGTCGCCATTCATGCTGGCCGACAAGATCAAGACACCTATCCTTCTTATTCACGGCGAGGCGGATAACAATACCGGCACGTTTCCGATTCAATCCGAGCGGATGTATCAGGCGATTCGCGGCAACGGCGGAACGGTGCGGCTGGTGATGCTTCCCCTTGAATCACATGGTTACGGCGGGCGCGAATCGATCGAGCACATGTTGTGGGAAGAACTAACCTGGTTCGACAAATATTTGAAGAAGCCGTGAAGATGGCGCTACCCTGGTTGCTGGGTCTGGCGGCTGTCGCGGCGATCTGTCACGCCGCCGGACCGGTCCAACTGACCCCGCAGCCGCAAAAATTCCGAACCTTCTACGCCGTAACTGACCAAGCTATTCCCGCCGCATTCAGACAATCGTCCCCCATCCCCCGCGCCGTGGCATCAGACGGCGCCGAGTGGTACGCCAGCCCCCACGGCGTCACCCGCGTCGACCCCCACGCCGCCGCGCGCGATCGCACGCAATATTTCGCCGGAAAGCGCTACCTGCCGGACGACGAAGTGCGCCAACTCGTCGCCGATCAGGCCGCCGGAATGTGGGTGCGCACCCGGACCGGCGTATCGCACATCGAACTGCGGACCATGACGCTGGCCGCGAAAGCGGCCCTGTTCGAAGAACGTGTGCGTGCCCGGCATGACCGTCACGGTCTGGTGTCGCCATCGAATCTGCGTGTGCCGGGCGACCCTTCCACCAGCCAGACGCGCGACGACGACAACGACGGCCTGTGGACCTCTATGTATGCCGCGGCGGAGTGCTTCCGCTACGCGGTCACGCATTCCCCCGAGGCGCTGGCCAATGCCACCAGGTCCATCGAGGCGGTGCTTTTCCTGGAGGAGGTTGCCGGTAAACGCGGGTTCCCGGCGCGCTCCTACATCCGCAAAGGCGAACCCATGCCGGACTCGGGTGAGTGGCACTGGACCCCGGATGGCCAATACTACTGGAAGGGCGACACCAGTTCGGATGAAATCGTGGGCCACTTCTTTCTGTATGGCGTGGCTACCGATCTGCTTCCTGACGGCGTGTTGAAGAAACGGATCGCGGAAACCGCGGCGCGAATCATGGATCACATCCTTGGCCACGGCTATTGCCTGGTGGATGCGGACGGAAAGCCGACCACTTGGGGCCGATGGTCGCCGGCATATTTTCTCCAGGAACCTGGCGACAGCGCGCTGAACAGCATGGAATTGCTCAGCTTTCTGAAGACCACCGCGCACATCACCGGCAACGCGAGATATCAGACCTACTATAAGAAGCTGGCGAATTCGGGATACGCCCAGCGTGCCACGCGTTACAAGGAGCTGCGCGAAGAACTCAACTACTCCGATGAAGAGTTGGCCATGCTCTCTTTCTATAACCTGTTCCGGTACGAAACGGACGAAAAGCTACTAGGCCACTATTACCGGCGGGCGTTGGATGCGTGGTGGGAAAACATGGTGCGCGAAGAGAGCCCGCTTTGGAGTCTCATTTACGCAACTGCCCAACCCAAAGCGCCGGTGGATATGGTGAGCGCGGTCCGGACGCTCTACCGCATGCCTGTCGACACCATTGAATGGACAGTCAAAAACTCCGATCGTGACGGAATAATAATGGATTCCGCAACCGACCGGTTTCAACGGTGGCAAGCCAAGGTCCTGCTGCCTCCCGACGAGCGTCCGGTGATGAAATGGAATTCCAATCCATTCGATATCGATGGCGGCTCGGATGGCCGTGGCGAAGACGACGGCGCCGCGTTCCTGCTGCCCTACTGGATGGGCCGCTATCACCGTCTCCTGCTGGGTGAGTAAGCTACTTCGCAATCAGCAGCAGCAGACCGCGGCTGCACACCGAATACACAACGCCTTGCGCACCGATAAAATCCTCCGCCCCGGGCGCACGCACCTGGTTCGCCCCTTCCGCCCAGCCGCAAGTATCCGTCACGCGGTACCAGTTCACACCGGCGCCCGGCGAGGGCAGCGTGAAGTTCACATCGCCGGTCCAACCGTTGTAAGCTACATAAATCGACGGAGAGCTATCGCTCAGCAGACCGCCATTGAACTGATAGGCAATCGCGTGATTAGTGCCGTTAGTGAAGTAAGTCCAATCCGCCGCCGCGCCGGCCGGCGTCCACCACGCTAACTGTGCGCTCGAATAAAAGCTCGACGGACGGAGCGCCGCATGTGCCTTGCGGAAGGCGATCAGTCCCTGCGCAAAGGCGTTGAAGTTACTCTGGTCGGTGGTCCAAGTATAATTGAGCCAGTTAGCGATAGAGTCCACATCATAAGGATTGTTATTGCATTGCAGGCTCCGCAGATATTCGTCCCCGCCCGTCATTAACGGTGTGCCCGCGCTCAGCATCAGGAATGCGAAACCCACCCGCGCGGCGGCGCGCTGGTCGGCGGCCGCGCCGCCCTGGTCCCAACTGTAATTCGTTTGGTTGCCGCCATCCGACGGTCCATAGGGCCAGCTCTGATTATTATTGGTCCCGTTGCAGCTATACAGGTCTTTAAGCGTGAAGCCGTCGTGCACCACCATCAGGTTGACTGAGTTCCATGGGCTGCGGCTCCCAAACAGGTCGGACGATCCGGCGAAACGCGTCGCCAGGCTTCCGGTGGTAATGGCAATCACTCCCAGGTCGTTCTGTGCTCGGCGCAACGTGTCCCGATAGCTGCCGTTCCACTCCGACCAACCTGCCGGAAAGTTTCCCAATTGATAGTATCCGGTACCGTTAGCAGCCCAAGGCTCGGCGAAGAGGTCGATACCGCTGCCGCCCGCGGCGGGGCGCTGGGGCAACTCTTGCAGGATGCGTTGGATCGCCGTATTGGTGTCCGTAGCGCTGAAAGTGAAACAGCCTGCCGTACACGTATTGCCCAGCACGGGAGCCAGGTCGAAGCGGAATCCGTCCACCCCCATGGTGTTGCTCCAGTATGCCAGTGAGTCGACGATCAAGTTCTGGGCCACGGGGTTATAAGTGTTGTAGTTGCCGCCCGTGCCCGTGTTGTCGTAGGAGGACTGCATGTCGCCGGTGAGTTCGTAATAAGTCGGGTTATCGAGTCCGCGCCAGGATTCGATGTTATAAGTTGTTGGGTCGTTGGCATTCCACGCATAGCCCTCGCCGGTATGGTTGTACACCACGTCGATGTAGACCTTGATTCCCAGATCGTGAAACGCTTTCACCATGGCCTGGAATTCCGCCGTGGGACCGCCCGGAGTCTTGTTCGACGCGTACCGCCGGTCCGGCGCGAAAAAGTTCAACGTTGCATAGCCCCAGTAGTTCTGCCCGGCCGTCGAGTTTGGCGTATTGTCGTTCGCGTCGTTCTGGGTTTCCTGCACGGGCTCGAATTCCACCGCGGTTATGCCCAAGCGCGCCAGATAAGGCGCCTTCAAAGCGGCGCCCGCGTAGGTGCCTTGCACGGTCGCGGGAACACTGCTGTCGTTCTTGGTCAGCCCACGCACGTTCACTTCGTAAATCACATCGTCTTTCTGCGCGCGAGTGGGCTTTGCGCCGGTGCTCTGGCTGGTGGGCAACCACAAGATGCTCTTGGACGCCATGTTCCCGCTATCGAGGTTGCGGTACAATGCGCCCGAAGCGTACACCGTGCCGTCGGTAAAGGTCGCGTTCTCCGGGTCCTGGCTGATCTCCAGCGCATAGGGATCGATCAGCAGCTTGTTGGGATTGAAGCGATTGCCGCTGCCGTCCACGTCGGCGACGAAGCCGGCCCCGGAACCCTTGGACCAGGCGCTCGAAACAGGCCAGTTTGGTCCCCACGCGCGATAGCCGTAGTACACCGCCCCGGTGATGCCGGCTGCCTTCAGCGCCGCCACCGGCACCGAAATGGAGAACACGTTGGTCGTCGCATTGGGGTTCAGAACGTAGTTCAGCACCTCTGGCGCTCCCATCGGCGCCGCATAGAGATCGACTGCGATCTGTGTCGCGCGCGACGAATACACGCGGAAGATGACATTGCTCTGTGTCGAGTCGTAGCGTGCGCCCAAATTCGAAGCGTTGATTGCCGCTCCGGCAGGCAGACTCAGAAGAAACAGGCAGATACAGGCACGTTGATTTGTCCAGCCAGTCACTACCTTAATAGTGAACAATAAGGATAAATTGTTTCAAACTATTCATATCTCAGCGCCGTGAGCGGATCGATGCGGGTCGCCTTGCGCGCCGGCAAATAGCTGGCCAGCGCCGACACGGCGATAAGCAGCACCGGCACGCCGGCGAACACCAGCGGATCCGTAGCGGCGACCCCGTACAGCATGCTCGACAGGCCGCGCGTCAGCGCGAATGCGGCGGCTATCCCGATTCCCGCGCCGATCAGTGACGTGATCAATCCGCGCCCCACCACCAGTCGTAGGATCTGCGACTGGCTGGCCCCCAGCGCCACCCGCAGTCCGATCTCGTGCGTGCGCCGGCTCACCGCGTAAGCCGTCAGCCCGTAAATTCCCACGGTAGCCAGCGTGAGCGCCAGCGCTGCGAATACGGCGAGCAACAGCATCGAAACTCGGCGCAGCATCAGCGAATCCGACAGCACGGTTTCCATGGTGCGGACGTTCGAAATAGGCTGTTCGGGATCCAGCTTCAGGATCTCGCGGCGCACCGTGGCAGCCATGGCTGCGGGGTCCCCCTCGGTCCGCAGCACGACGGCCATCGCCGACTCGCCAGGACGCTGCGCGTGGGGCACGTAGACGGCGGGTTCCACCGGCGCATCCAGCCCGTAAAGTTTGGCGTCCGCCACCACGCCTACGATCTCCAAGCGCGTGCCCATCAGGATGTGCCGTCCCAGCGGATTCTCGTGCGCAAAGTGTTTCCGCACCATGGCTTCATTGATCAGCACCACGCGTTTGGCGTCCTGATCGTCGTGCTGATCGAACAGGCGGCCCTGCCGCAGCGCAATCCCCATGGTTGCGAAGTAACCGGGCGTGGCCGTGCGGTAGTCGGCCAGCGGCTGCTGATCCTGCGAAACGGGCGGCCGGCCTTCGATCGTAAAGCTGTTCACGCCGATGCGGAATGAGAGAATCGAAACACGCAGCGGCAGAAACATCACCGCGCCCGCGGAACGCACGCCGGGCAGGGACTCCAGGCGTTCCATCAGGTCTTTATAAAAGTTCGCGCGTTTCAGCGGCGTATCGTATTTCACTTCCGGCAGGCTCACATTCATGGTCAGGATGTTTGCCGTGCGCACCCCCGGATCGACCGCCGTGACACGCGCGAAACTACGCAGCAGCAGCCCCGCGCTGACCGTCAGCAACACCGCCAGCGCCACTTCTCCCGCCAGCAGGAAGCTCCGGATGCGATGCGATCCGCCGGCGCTTTCCGATCTCCCGGCCGCTTCCTTGAGCGTGGTGTTCAGGTCGGTGCGCGATGATCTCCATGCGGGCACTAATCCGAAGAGCAAGCCAGTGAGAATCGAGATGCCGAAGGTGAACGCCAGTACCGGGATGTCCACGCGCATGTGTTGCAGCATGGGGAACATGTCGGGAACTACGCTGCGCAGCAGGCGCACGCCCCAGGCTGCCAGCACCAGCCCTAGCGCGCCTCCGGCCATCGCCAGCACCAGGCTCTCGGTCAACAGTTGGCGGATAATGCGCCGGCGCCTCGCGCCCAGCGCCCCGCGAATGGCAATCTCCTTCTCCCGCGTGGCGGCACGCGCCAGCAGCAGGTTGGCGAGGTTCGCGCAGGCAATCAGGAGCAGCAGACCCACCGCCCCCAGCAGGATCAGCAGCACCGGCCGGATGCGTCCCGTATACATCTCCGCCATGGGAAACAGCGTGATGCCCCAACCTGTATTCGTAGCCGGATACGCGCTCTCCAGACGCCGCGCGATCAAGGTCATCTCGGCGCGCGCCTGCGCCACTGTCACGCCGGGCTTCAGCCGCGCCACCACGCCGAATTGATGATGCCGCCGTTCGGTGTCGTTTGGATTGATGGCGGTGGGCAGCCACAGATCCGCGGCCACCATTTCGCCAACTTCATGCGGGACCACGCCCACCACCGTGCGCGGGATGCCATCCACGGTGAGGGCGCGCCCCACGGCCGCCGGATCGGAATGAAAGCGGCGTTGCCAAAACGCGTGGCTGATCAGCACGGCGGGCGGTCCGCCGGGCAGGTCTTCCCCCGGCAGGAAATTGCGGCCCGCGATCGGCTGGATGCCCAGTGCCGGCAGAAACTCCTTGGATGCCAGCGCCGCCGAAACGCGTTCCGGATCGCCTGCCCCGCTCACATTCAGCCCAAATTCGGGAATGGCGAAGGCGGCCGACATCGCGTCGAACGACCGGGCCTGCTTCTTCCACTCCAGGTAATCCGCCGCGCTCACCGGCATTTGGTCGAAGCCGGACTTCGGCAGCGCACCCCAGATCATCACCACCCGGTTCGGTTCGGGAACGGGCAGCGGCTTCAGAAGCGCCGCATTCACCATCGTGAAAATGGCGGTGTTGGGGCCGATTCCCAAGGCCAGCGCCAGGATCGCGACCGCGCAAAAGCCCGGATTCCGGAGCAGGGTCCGGAAACCATAGCGAAGATCTTGCCAGAAGAACTGCATAGCGACGCCTTATGATACGACAAACGCAGGAAGCTGCGATTTGTTCCACTGGCGGAACGGTTTCGTTACATCTCGCGCAAATGCCGGTAGACCAGCGCGACTGGCAGTCCCATCACGTTGAAATAACAGCCCTCGATGCGTTGGACGAACTTGGAAGCCAGACCCTGGATGGCGTAGCCGCCGGCCTTATCCATGGGCTCTCCGCTGGCGGCGTACTCCTCGATCTCCTGCTCTGACAGCGGCCCAAACCACACGCTCGTTTCCGCGCAGTCTTCGATGATCCGCCTGCCGGAGCGTAGGCAGATGCCCGTGAGCACGGCGTGCCGCTGGCCGGAAAGCAGGGCCAGCATGCGGCGCGCATCCGCGGCGTCCAGAGGTTTGGCCAGTATTTCGTTGCCGATCGAGACCGTGGTATCGGCGCCCAGAACGATCTCGCCGTCGGCATCCGGCGCCGCGGCCGCCCCCGCCTTCTCCCGCGCGATGCGCGTCACGTAGTCGCGCGCGGCCTCGCCGGGCAGCGGCGTTTCGTCCACTTCCATCGGCCGGACCACGAATGGAATGCCGGCCTGCCTCAGGATCTCACGCCGGCGCGGGGAACGGGACGCTAACACCAACATCACTCCACCGTAACAGGTCTGCCGTCCGCCACTTCCCTAAAGCATGTCCCCGGTTCTCGATCTCGACAGTGTGTTGATCGTCCCGCATGCCCTTTAGTAGGATGGACGAATAGAAGGCAGGTCGAAGCAATGAGTAAATCATTCATATTCGCGCTGATTGTGGGCGCGCCGATATTTGCGCAAGCACCCCAGCAGGACACCCAGCCGCCGGTTTTCCGGGTGAATGTGGTCGCCCATTCCACCAAGGCGATTAATTACCGGCATCGGAGCGGGTCCACGGAGATCAACTTCGTGGGCACGGCGGCGATGCCCAAAGCGACGGGCCACGCGAAGGTGGATAGCCGGCAGGGCGCCATCAGCATCGACGCCTCGTTCCGGGACGTAGGGCCGCCCAACCAGTTCGGCACCGAGTATCTGACCTATGTTCTGTGGGCTGTTTCGCCGGAGGGGCGGCCCAAGAACCTGGGCGAGGTTTTGCTCGACGGAGGCAAGAGCAGCCTCAAGGTAACTACGGACCTGCAGGTATTCGGCCTGATCGTGACGGCCGAGCCTTATTTTTCGGTGACGCAACCAAGCGACGTGATCGTAATGGAGAACGATGTCCGGCCGGAGACGCTGGGCAAGATCGAATTCATCGATGCGAAGTATGAGCTTCTGCAGCGCGGCCAGTATCAGAAGCTGGCCAACACGCTGCAATTGCAGCCGGACCCGAAGATACCCGTCGAGATTTACGAGGCGCGGAACGCGGTGCAGATCGCGCAGTCGTCTGGGGCGGATAAGTATGCGGCCGATACCTTCCAGAAAGCCCAGACGACGCTCGGGCAGGCGGAGAGCTACCTGAAGCGCAAGCAACGGAAGCCGGCCATCATGATCGCGCGGGAGACGGCGCAGACGGCGGAGGACGCGCGGGTGATCGCCGTGAAACGCCAGGAGGAAGAGGCGCTGCAAAAGGAACGGGAGGCGGCCGCGGCGCGCGAGGCCGAAGCGAAACGCCAGGCCGACGAGGAGCAAAAACGGCGCGAACAGGCCGAAGCCGACCGCAAGGCGGCGGAGATGAGCCGCGCGCAAGCCCGAGCCGCGCAGGCCACCGCCGAAGCGGAGAAAGCGGCGGCGGACCGGCATCGGCTGGAAGCGGAGTTGGCCGCGGCCAAGGCGGCGGCCGAGCAGGCCAAAGCGGAGGCGGCGCAAGCACAGGCTGCCGCGGCAGCCCAGTCCGCGCAGGCGGCCGCGGAGACAGCCCGGCGCCAAGCGGCTGAATCGGACCGCTTGCGGCAACAGGCCGAGATGGAGAAGCAGCAATTGCGGCAGCAGCTCCTCGAACAGCTCAACGCGGTGCTGGAGACCAAAGATACGGATCGCGGGCTGGTGGTGACCATGGCCGACGTGTTGTTCGATACCGGCAAGTACACGTTGCGGCCCGCCGCGCGGGAAAAGTTGGCGAAACTGGCGGGTATCGTGATCGCCCATCCAGGCCTGAAGCTGGCGGCGGAGGGTCACACCGACAGCACGGGGACACCCGAATTCAACCAGAAGCTCTCGGTGAAGCGCGCGGAGGCGGTGGTGGAGTACCTGGGCGGGCAAGGGTTGGCGACCGACAGCCTCAGTTCTTCGGGACTCGGCGATACAATGCCAATCGCTTCGAACAAGACGGTCGCGGGACGGCAGCAGAACCGGCGCGTGGAGTTGATCCTTTCGGGCGAGGCGATCGGAACGAAAATCGGCACCGCCTCGAATTGAACCATTGGATGATTTATGCCAGACAGTCAAAAGAGCGCACCCCCGTTAGCGCTGAATGAGATGTTCACGGCTACGCTGCAGAAAAGCACGGCAAAAGGAGGCTGGACTTACTTGGTGTGGCCTCAGTCTGTCGCGTTTTTCGGAACGCGTGGTCTGGTTAAAATCCGGGGCAAGATCGATGGTCATCCGTTCCAAAGCTCGTTTATGGCTATGGGCGACGGGACGCATAAACTGCCGGTGAAAACCGGCATTCGCCAAGCCATCGGGAAAGAGGCCGGCGATACCGTGAGCGTACGGTTGGAGGAGCGAATCGGCAAACCGGCTCGTGGTAAATAAAGCACGCTTCCAGGCTTCGGCCCCACGATCAACTGCCGTCGTAGAGGCGGAATTTGTGGATTTGCGGCGCGGCGGAGGCATCGATGACGCGCAGACGGACGCGGCGGGATGTAGTGCGGGGGAAGATGTCGATTTTCTTGTGGCCGATCGTGGAGCCCGCCGCCAGGGGCTGCCACCGCGCGCCGTCCCAGGCTTCGATGGCGTAGCGGCTGACGCGCTGGCCGCCGCTGAGCCGCTCCATCAGCACGGCTCGGTCGAAGGTCATCGGCTGCGCCGCCGCGATTTCCAGCGGCGCGCTCGCGGACCAGGACTCGTCCGGCCCATCGCCATCTGAGCCGCCATCTGAACCATAAATACGGCGGATCTCCCCGCCAAACTCCTTCAGGCGCGCCACGTCGGATTCCGGCAGCCGTCCGCGATTGTCCGGCGCCAGGCCCAGCATAAGCTGCGCGCCCCGCCCTACCGTCTTGTGGTATGTCTCCACCAGTTCCGCCAGGGGCTTGAGGCTCTTCTCGTCGTTGGGATGCCAGAACCAATGATCGGTGCGCAGGGGCGTATCGGCCTCCGCCGGCCGCCAGCGCAGGTAACCCAGGCGGTCTACCACGTTCCAGTTTTCCTCCGCGGCGAATCCGCTTTCGTTGCCCGCCCAGCGGATGTCTCCGTATTGCAGGAAGCCCACGTCGGCGAAGATCAACGCGTTGGGCTGATAGGTACGCAGAGTCTTCACGTAGCTATCGAAATCGTAGACGTGCCCTTCGCTGCCGGCGCCATCCAGCCAGAACTCGACGATCTCGCCGTAGCGGGTGACCAGCTCGGTCAACTCCTTGCGGTAATAGTCGTCGTACTGCGCGTTGCTCGCATAGCGCGGCTCGTGACGGTCCCACGGCGAAAGGTAGACGCCGAAGCGCATTCCCTGGCGGTGGGCGGCATCGGCCACTTCGCGAACCAAGTCGCCATGGCCGTTGCGCCAGGGGCTGGCTTTCACGCTGTAGGGAGTCTGCGCGGTAGGCCACAGACAGAAGCCGTCGTGATGCTTGGCCACCAGGACCACGTAGCGTGCGCCCGCCGACTTCGCCGCGGCCACCCATTGGCCGGCATCCAATTGCGTGGGGTTGAAGACCTGCGGATCGGCCGCGCCGTTGCCCCATTCCCGGTCCATAAAACTGTTCGGGCCAAAGTGGATGAGCGCGCCGATTTCGAGATCCTGCCAGGCCACCTGCTGCGGGCTGGGCCGCATGTCGACAAAGTTCTGCGCCGTCAATAGAGCCGTCAACGTCGCCCCCGCGATAGCGATCTTGAGCACGGCCCAATTCTAACAAAGTCCGAAGGAACTCCTGTGGCGCACGCGTTCTAGGGAAGTAGAGGAACTATTCGTAGCGCAGGGCCACCATCGGGTCAACTATCGCGGCGCGGCGCGCCGGCCACAGCGTGGCGGCCAGGGCTACAGCTACTCCCAGCCCTCCCAGCAGCAGCCCTTCGCGCAGTTCTTCAGCAGCACGGCGTTCACCACGCTGAAGATGGCGGTATTCACCCCGATTCCCAACGCCAAAGTGAGGAGCTATTCATAACGTAACGCCACGCTGGGGTCCACGCGGGTGGCGCGCCGCGCGGGGATGTAGCTGGCAAGCAAAGCCGCGCCGATCAGGATCGAGGCCATCAGGGCGAATGTCAGCGGATCGAAGGAGCTGACATGGAACAGCTCATTCCGCAGCAAACGGCTGGCAGCGAGCGACACCAGAAGTCCGATTCCCGCGCCGGCGCCCGCCAGCCGCATACCCTGGCCCAGCACCAACCGCAGGATTTCGCCCGGTTGCGCGCCCAACGCCACGCGCACGCCCAATTCCTGCGTGCGCTGGGTCACGGCGTAGGAGATGACGCCGTACAGGCCGATCACGGCCATCAGCAGCGCCATGCCGGCGAAGACGCCGAGCACCGTGACCACAAAGCGGCGCGGCGCGAGGGAAGCGTTGACCATTCCCGACATCAGCCGTACCTGCGAAACCGGCTGCGTGGGATCGACCGAGCGGACGGCGCCGCGAATGCCGGCCGCCAGGCGCGACGGCGTGCGCACCACAAACCGCGCCATCGGCGGCGCAACCTGAAATAGCGGGAAATAATACTTGCCTTTCACGTCTTCGCCGCCCAGATCCGCATTCTTGACGTGGCCCACCACGCCGACGACGGCGCGCCACGCGCGGCCCCAACGGATGTGCTTGCCGATGGGGTCTTCATTCGGCCAGTACTGGCGGGCCAGGGTCTCGTCGATGAGGGCCACCAGTTCGGTGTTCTGCCGGTCCTGATCGGTGAAGATGCGGCCTTTACGGGTGGGGATCTTCAACGCGGCGAAGTAGTCCGGGCTGACGAAACCGATATCGCCGTGCGGCCCCGGATCGCCGGGCGGCGAGGGGCGCCCTTCGATGGCGAAAGATGCCGAACCGCCGTCGCCGCTGAACGGCACGGACAGGGCGGCGGCAGCCGAAGTCACGCCGGGCAGGGCGGTCAGGTTGCCCAGCACGGCACGATAGAATGCGATGCGCTTGCCGTCGTCGGCATAACGCGCGGGCGGCAGCGAGAGACCGGCGGCGATTACACCGCTGGGTTGAAATCCGGGATTGACGTCTTCGAGCGCGGCCAAACTGCGCAGAAACAATCCAGCGCCGACCAGCAGCACCAGCGCCAGCGCGACTTCACCGATCACCAGCGAGGCCCGCAGATGCTGGCGTCCCAAGCCCCCGGTGTTGGCACGGCCGCCTTCCTTCAGGAGCTGATAGCGGTCGAGGCGCGAGATTTGCCAGGCCGGGGCGACTCCGAAGAGAATGCCGGCGGCGATGGCGGCCAGGGCCGTGAACGCGAGCACGGAAGCATCCATGCGCAGGCCGACGGCCACCGGGAGTCCTTCCGGCGCCAGAGCCAGCAACCCCTTCAGGCCGGCGAAGGCCACCCCCAGGCCAACCAGCGCACCTCCGAAGGCCAATACCAGGCTCTCCGCCAACGACTGGCGAATGAGATCCCAGCGGCCCGCCCCCAGCGCGGCGCGGACGGCGATTTCGCGGCTACGCCCGGAGGCGCGCGCCAGCATTAAGCCGGCGATATTGGAGCAGGCGATGAGCAGCACAAAACCGACCGCGAAAAGCAGCACCAGCATGGGCGTCTTGGTATCGCCGGCGATGAAGTCCGTGAAGGGCAGCAGAAACATGCCCCAGGCGGAGTCGGTGGCATAGGCGCCGCCCTGCGTGCCGTTGTGCCGCACGCGGCTGGAGAGCACTTCCACGAACGCATTGGCGGACGGGAACGAGAGCCCCGGCTTTAGCCGCGCCATGGCGTTATAGGTCTCGTTGAAACGGTTGCCTTCCGTATATTGGCTGTCGGCCAGGCCGAGCGGGACCCAGAGGTCCACATCCACCGGCCAGCGGAATTCCGGACCCATCACGCCGACGATGCGGTAAGAAAGTTGGTTCAGCTCGATGGAGCGGCCGATCACGCCGGCATCCTGGCCGAAGAGCCGCTTCCAGGCGGCGTAGGAGAGCACTACCTCCTGGTTGGCGTGGGGGCGGTCCTCTTCGGGCTGGAAGACGCGGCCGAGTTTGGCCTGCGCACCGAAGACCTCGAACCAGCGCCAGGAGACGCTGCCGCCGACCAGCCGTTCGGGAGCGCCGGAGCCGGTGTAGTTGAAATCGTTCCGATCGATGAGTGCGGCGGAATCGAATTGCCGCGAGCTGTGGAGGACGTCGGCGAAATCGGGGATGGAGACGCCGATGTTGCGCAGGGCGAGCTTGTCGTAACGCACACGGAGCGACACGACGCGCTCGGGGTGGGCGACGCCGGCCGGATTCAGCAGAACCTGGTTGACCACGCTGAAGATGGCGGTGTTCGCGCCGATTCCCAGGGCCAGGGTGGCCAAGGCGACGGCGGTGTAGCCGGGAGTCTTGCGGAGGGTACGGACAGCGTAGCGGGAGTCTTTCCAGAGTGCGCGCATATGGCTAATACTCGCGAGGGGCGGTTTGGTTACGGGGTTGGGGGCGACGCGGCGACACGGCGACGCGGCGACTCGGTTGTTCGAAATTGTGCGGAATTGTGCGGAATTGTGCGGATTTGGGCATGGGCGCGTGGGGGTTATTTCTCTGGCCGAGCAATGCCAATTTCGCGGATGTGATTTGGTTTGAGGTGGATAGAGGGGGTTTCCAGCCGCAGCCGGGATTTTGGCCGGCATCAGCGGGTTTCTTGGAGTGGCGCGCGAAACACATACGCCTGGAGTGTTGCATATCGTTGCACGGTGTCGCATGAAACCAGGTGGACGCAGCTTGCGTGTAATGGCACTTGGTGCGGCGCGGTTGGCCCGGCCGGCCTTCGATTTTCACACTAACATGACGGAGTTGGGCGGCCGGGCGGTACGAAGGTGAGTGAGCGCTGTAGGTGGCTGATTCTTCTTGGGAAGGCGGGTGGTCGTATTTCTTGCTGCGGTGGTGACTGGGCGACTGGTTACGACAAACGCCACGGATAAGCCGAGGCCATTGTTGGCGGTTGGGCGGGTTGCCACGCTCCAGAACTCTGCCATGTTCTGCAGCGTGAAATACACGGGCTCCCCAGCGTTGAGAAGTCCTGCGACGCTCTCGACCGCGAGAGGATGGCTTGGATGATCGGGCTGAGTCCGCCGGAGCAGGATGTTCGTATCAACCAGAATGCTCATCTTCCACGATCGCCGTAGATATTTTCCCGGCTGATGGCGTCATCGGAAAGTGGCGAGGTGTGCGGAAGACCGCGGGTTGATTCACGCCATGCGGCGGCGCGCTCGGCTGGCGAAAGGGGCGGGGCGCCCCGCAGCGGAAGCTGTTCGCGGAGCAGACGCTCCAGGTACTGGGGCAGTTCGAGGCCCTGAGACCGGGCTTGTGCGACCAGATCGGCTTCGATGTCAGCGGGCAGGTCGATCGTGACGGTCATGTGGTACTGCAGATTCCTTCACATCCACGATATCGCGATAAGCGCTTGAGTTTCCCAAAACGTCCGTTTTTTCAAGCAACTGGGTCATCGATTCCTCATGCAAGCTGTCCGACCATTTGGCGCGGAACAGCCCTGTCATCGCCATATGCATAGCAAATTCTGCGGCGTCGAACCGTACAGCACACCCGCATCGAAAAAAGCAGTGAAGCCGGACACGCTGTTTCCAGATCCCGAGTTCTCGATCATACGCGGCCAGCTCGTCGAGGGCCGCACGACGCTCCTCATCCTAGTGCCACTTGTATCGCATCTTCTCATCCGCTCGAGCTACGGCAGTGGTACAATCCCGGGTGGCGTCCGGTTACGAGAACCTTTCGGGCTGCACGGTTCCCGCGTCCGGCCCGAACATCTTGCCGACGCCGTAAGCGGGGCCAGGGAGGATAAGACGGTGCGGAAGATTTTCGTTTTCCTGTGCGGGCTTGGTATGGGAGTATCGGTCCAAGCTCAAACGTCCGGTTTTCACTACGCTGTACACCTTTCTGGGCGGGGCGGACGGATCCATGCAAGGCGGCTTCTACGGGGCGATGCCCACCGGTGTGACCCTCAGCAAGAGCGGAAAGCTGCATGGCGCGACCTATGCAGGCGGAGCCGGCTACGGTACGGTCTTTGAGCTGTCGCCGGCCAGCAGAGGGACCTGGACCAAGACCATATTGCACGATTTCTCAGGTCCTGACGGAGCGAACCCGGACGCGACCTTGGTTTTCGATAGTAGTGGCACGCTGTACGGCACCACGCAGGACGGAGGGACCGACAACAATGGCGGCACCGTCTTCGCGATGACGCCGCCGAGCGTGGCGGGAGGGACCTGGACCGAGTCAGTAGTCTACAGCTTCAACGGCGTGTATAACGAGCCCCACTCGCCCTACGGGGGAGTAACCTTAGGGCCGAGCGGCACGCTGTTCGGGACCACGTACACCAATGCGTGCGGGCAATGCAGCGGCGACAATCCCGAGGAAACCGGCGGCACGGTTTTCGCGTTAATACCACCCTCCTCGCCAGGCGGAAGCTGGACGCAGGACACGGTCTCTAATCTATTGACCGTGCCCAACGTGGGATATAACCCCGTCGCAGGGGTCGTGTTCGACAACGGTTCCCTGTACGGGACGACCGCTTTCGGGTGCGGTGCAGTCTTTGAGGCTTCGCCACCCGTTGCCAGCGGCGGGAGGTGGACAAGCACGGTTCTTCACGGCTTTGGCGTGAGCCCAGACGGGTGCAACCCAGAAGCGCCCCTCGTCGTGGGCCCAGGTCACGTGCTTTACGGGACAACCAGGTTCGGCGGGGCGGGTGACGACTACGGAACGGTATTCCAGTTGACACCGCCCTCCGCACCCGGCGGAACATGGGGGTACAGCGTGATCTGGAACTTCACCGGAGCCGATGGCGACGGAGCGCAACCCGAGGACGCCCTGCTGGTGGGCGAGGGGGGCGTGCTCTATGGCACCACATCGTGCGGCGGAAGCGGTGCCACTGCGACGTACCCGTGCCGGGTCACTTCAGCTCCGGGCTCCGGCGTCGTATTTTCGCTCACACCTCCTGCAACGCCGGGTGGGGCCTGGAGCGAGAAGATTCTCCACAGCTTCTCGGGCGGTGCCCCCGATGGCGCGGCACCGATAGCGGGGCTAACGCCGGGACCCGGCGGAGTGCTCTACGGTACCACCTCCGGGGGCCTCTACTTCACCACCACTAGCGGGGGCGACACGCAAAGCGGCACGGTGTTCAGTATCCAGCCATGACTGCCCGTTAACGGCAGCGGTATGCCCTACTCGCGAGGGGCGGTTTGGTTACGCGCTTACTCAGGTTCACCGAACAGGCTGGGGTCCCTATTGGCGGCGGGCTTCTGTCCGGGCCAGAAGTGGTCCACGATGAACTTTGACCAATCGCCCATTTCGTCGTAAAACTCCGCAATGCGGCCGATCTCGACCAGTCTGCCACTCATGGTGCTGCCGCGCGTCTCGCGAAACTCCTTTTGGTTTAGCGCGAGCGCCACATTTTCGCTCTTCAAAATTACTTCGTATAAAACGCCTATATGGCGGGAGGCGCGGGCGTCTTCGTTTGTGCGGAGAAGGGCAATCGGAGCCCTTGGCAGATCGAAGGACTCCTTTATAAGGACCTCCTCGGATAGTTCGCGCTCGAGGGCCTTATTCGAATCTCCGGCCCGTCATCCGCCTGGCTAACGTGCCCTCCGGCCCAGACAGCATATGTGCCGTGCAGGGGATGCCCAACCTGTTTCCGCCTCAAGAAGAGGATTTTGTCGCCGTAACGAAGAATTGCGCACGGGATTGGCTGCAAGAACGCAGGGTCGCGTTCGGCGACGGATCTCGGAACGAACTGCTTCGCGGAGTTTACCGTACTCACGAAACTTGCCACCAGTGCGGGATCGGACAGCAATCCGGCGTCAAGGCAAGCCTGTAAAGTTCGCGCCAGGCACGACACAAATGGACTCATCGAGGAGGCCATGCAATGCGTTTAGGGCCTCGTCCGCGATCCGGGCCGCGGTTTCGCTGGTTTTTCCGGTGGTTGTGTTGACGTCCACAATTCTCTTGAACCTCGATTCGCTTTTTTCTTTCGTATTGGCGATTGACGCCAGAAACTGGCTCAGGGTTCCTTCCTCCCATGATGCCTCCATGATGGCGCCGCGCTTTGTCGTGAGCGGGTCGCATGTCAGGACAGACGCGATGTCAATCAGGTTCGTCCAGCGCTTCGGGACCGTCTCTGGCGCCAGAGACCGGCGCCAGGCGACCGCAAGAGTGCGGTCGCGGCAGCATCGAAAGCCTCCTCCAATCGGACGAAACTGCAGAAGGGCGGCCTGAGAGGCCGCCGCAGGCCGAGGGCCTGCCCCACAACCAGGCTTTCATGCGATTTGGTGGGCCGTTGGGGCCCATGGAGACAGGCACGAGTGCCTGCGCCACGTTGCTTCATCTTAAGGTGGCGACGTAGAGGTACACCACGGGCAGGGTGAACAGGGTGCTGTCCACGCGGTCGAGCCAGCCGCCGTGGCCGGGCAGCAGGGTGCCGCTATCCTTTACGCCGGCGCCGCGCTTCAGGGCGGATTCGCAGAGATCGCCGAACTGCCCGGCGACGTTGGCCACGGCGGTGAGCGCCAGGGCCATCGCCGGCGGAACGGCCGGAATCGCCCAGCGCAGGAAGAAGAAGCCGAAGATCAGCGATGCGGCGAGCGATGCCGCGGAACCTTCCCATGACTTGCCGGGGCTGACAATGGGCGCCAGCTTGTGGCGGCCCAGCGCGCGGCCGACGTAGTACGCGCCGATGTCTCCAATCCAGTTCAGAACCAGCGCGTACAGGAGCCAATAGCGGTTTTGCGCGGCGAGCAACGGCGCGAAGCGCCAGCAGCCGAATACATACACTACGCCCAGCAGCAGGAATGCGGCGCGCAGAATGCCGGCGCGCAGGTCGTCGGCGCGCAACGCCAGACTCAGCGCGATCAGGGCCACGGCGACGACGGTTAGCTCAACGTAGGCATCGCCGGACGAGACCAAGATGAGCAAACCCGCCCCGTAGCCCAGGGGGCCGAGCGCAGTTCCCAGATACGCGGCTGCGATGGCGGAGTATTCGTAAAAGCAGAGCAGCGCCACCACGGTGGTGACCGCGAGCACGGTCCAGGCGGGGGACCAAAGCACCACCCAGGTGACCAGGGGAAACAGGACCAGCGCCGTGAGGACCCGCTTCATCTGGCCGGTAGGGCGGCGATCATTTCCTCGGAATCGGCTGACCGATCGCCGATGAGCGGCGTGCCGCTCAAACCGCCATAGCGGCGGTCGCGCTTCTGGTATTCGAGAATGGCCGTGAGCAGATGGCCGCGGCTGAAATCCGGCCACAACGTTTCGGTGACGTACAATTCCGCGTAGGCGATCTGCCAGAGCAGGAAATTGCTGAGGCGCATCTCGCCGGAGGTTCGGATCAGCAGATCGGGATGGGGAGAGGCGCCGGTGTACAGGTGCGCGGAGAGGAGATCCTCGTTCACCTGCAGCGAGGAAAGACGGCCTTCCATGCGCGCCAGGTCGATGATGGAGTTGACCGCGTCCACAATCTCCGTGCGGCCGCCGTAGTTAATCGCCAGGTTGACGAGAAGGCCGCGATTGGCCGCGGTGGCGTCCACTACCGCGTCCAACTCGCGCCGCACATCGGGGGGCAGGGCGTCGAGCCGGCCGATGGCCTGCAACCTTATATCGTTTTTCTGCAGCTCGGGCAGTTCTTTGCGCAGGTAGAAGCGCAGGAGGCGCCACAGGGTTTCGACCTCGGCGCGCGGGCGCTTCCAATTCTCCACCGAGAAGGCGTAGAGCGTCAGGACCTGGATTCCGGCGCGCGCACAGGTTTCGACGGTGCTGCGCACCGGTCCAACACCGGCTCTGTGGCCCGCCACACGCGGCAGGCGGCGGCGCGCGGCCCAGCGCCCGTTGCCGTCCATGATGATGGCGATGTGTGCGGGCAGTCTGCCGGGATCGATCGCCCGGGCCAGGTCCCAATCCTTGTCCCCGGGGCGGAGGGAGTCCAGTAAGGCCTTCATGCGGTAAACCTCATAGTACAACAGAGTGCAAGGCCAATCCGCGGAAACCGACGCGCGGGATCGTTCCGCTCGCCCCAGCCCGACCGGCGCCTGCGGCGCCCTTATTTCCCCGCACGGTGTGCGGCGGCCTCGATGTAAGTCGCAAACTGTTCGGGATGCCCAGGCGGCGCGATTTCGAATTTGATCTTCACCCGGTCATCCCCGGCCCGCGAATAAGTCAGGCGATAACGCGGCGCGGATGGCTCCGCCCCGCTCACGAAGACAACCTCGCCGCTGTCGGACGATGTCTGCACTTCATAGCGAATGGTGTGCCCTTCGCTATCGAAGTAGATCGCCCGCGGAGCCGCTTCCGGCGGGTCTCGGTAAATCACCATCAGATCGTCGTGTACGAAAGCGGCGCGCTCCTTCGAGGCGGGATATTCGGCGCGATTCTTGCGCACCAGGATCTTGCCTTGCAGGTCGGGCTTGAAGGAAAACGATCCGCTGCCCAGGCCGGGCCCGCCGCCTCCCTCGCCAATCCAATCGCCCACCAGGTGCTCGATCGGCCCCCATCCCGACGGTTTGTCCGCCGGGCTGGCGCTGAGGCATGCCATCGTAGTGCAAACGAAGGCCAAAGGAATCGCGTGCCGCATGATATTCACTCTATCGCAAAAAGCTAACGTTCACCGGCCCCCGCCGTCTATCTCTTTCTCTCCCAGGAGGTTTTATGAGATTTAGGCATGCCCTTGCCGCTGTAGCCTGCGCCGGGCTCGCCCTGCAATTGGTTGCGTCCGAGCGGGAAGGTTCCTTTGACCGCACGCTCACGGTGACCGGCGCGGTGGATCTGAATGTCGAGACCGGCTCCGGCCGCATCGAGGTGCGTCCCGGCGACACCTCCACCGTGCGCATCCACGGCGTGATCCGCGCGCAAAACGATTTCTTCGGCGGCGATGGAAGCCGTATCCACGAGATCGAGACCAATCCCCCGATATCCCAGACCGGAAACAGCATCCGCATCAGCGTGCCGCATGACGACTGGCTGCGCCGCCACGTTTCCATCAGCTACGAGCTGGTGGTGCCGCGCGAGACCCGCCTGCGCGCGCACACCGGATCGGGCGGCGAGAGCGTGGAAGGCATCCATGGCCCAGCGGAACTGGAGACCGGGTCGGGATCCGTGACGGTGGCCCGGGTGGACGACGAAGTGCGCATCCAGACCGGCTCCGGGCGCATTCAACTGGACGCGGTGAATGGCAAGGTGGATGCCCACACGGGCAGCGGTTCGATCGAGGGATCCGGCATCCGCGGCCCGATTAACGCGCACACCGGGAGCGGCAACCTGCGTCTGGAGCAGACGGCAGCCGGGCCGCTCGAAGCCCATACCGGTTCAGGCGGCGTGAACGTGCGGCTGCCCGCGGACGCCGCCTTCGATTTGTACGCGCATACCGGATCGGGCCATGTTTATGTGGATCACCCAATTAGCGTGCAGGGCACCCTGGGCGGCCATGAAATTCAGGGCAAGGTCAAAGGCGGTGGCGCGCTGGTGGACGTGCGCACGGGCTCGGGTTCGGTCCGCATCGAGTAGTGGGACACGCGTCGGAAATGCGGGAGAGTGTTCCGAAAAAGAGCGGGTCCGGGGGGACCCGCGCGGACCAGGGGGTCCGCCCCACGGTTTGGGGAGTTCACTCAAACAAGTGGGAGTGTCGCGCCTCCAGATCCAGCAGGAAGCGTTTGAGGGGCAATCCGCCGCCATAGCCCACCAGCGACCCGCCCGCGCCGATCACGCGATGGCACGGAACCACGATCGGGATGGGATTCCGCCCGTTGGCCGCCCCGACCGCGCGCACCGCTTTGGGCGCGCCGATGGTGTTTGCCACAAAACTGTAGCTGCGCGTCTCCCCATATGGAATGGTCCGCAATTCGCCCCAAACGCGCTTCTGAAACTCGGTGCCCTGCATATCCAGGGTCAGGTCGAAATCCCGCAATTCGCCGCCGAAGTACGCCTGCAGTTGCGCCACGGCGCCGCGCAGCAGCGGATTGGACTCGCCTTCGCGTCCGGGCAGTGCGGTCGCGGCATTCAACTCGATCGCGCGAATGCCTGCTTCCGACGCTACCACTCCGAAGGCGAATTGGCCGGCAGCTTCAAAACGGAGCCATTCCAGCATGTGTCCATTTTAGCCCTCGCGGATGCAACGTTGCGGCGGTCCGCTGAATCTATGGTAAGAGTAGCCAAAGCCGGCGCCGGAATTTCGGCTGGACGTGCCCGTTTGCGTTCAGACCGCTCCTGTTATAATCAGGGATTCTAAGCGCCCAGACGTGACATGCCATTAAAACCTATAGCCGCCAATCCCGGCTCGGAGAAGAAAGTGTATCTGCTGAAGCCGCGCGGCTTCTGCGCGGGCGTGGTACGGGCCATCGACGTGGTCAAGATCGCGCTCGATCTCTACGGTCCGCCGGTCTACGTGCGCAAGGAAATCGTTCATAATAAGCACGTTGTGGACGAATTGCGCCGTTCAGGCGCTATCTTCGTGGAGGAGATCGGCGAGGTGCCGGCCGGCGCGCGCGCCATTTTCAGCGCGCACGGCGTGGCTCCGGAAGTGCGCCGCGAAGCCGCCGCCCGCCGTTTGGAGATTATCGACGCCACTTGTCCGCTGGTGACCAAAGTTCATCTCGAAGCGGTGCGCTTCGCGCGTGCAGGCTACAGCATCGTGCTGATCGGGCACAGCCATCACGACGAAGTCATCGGGACGCTCGGAGAGGCGCCTGAATCCAGCTATCTGGTTGAAACCGTTGAGGATGTTGACCGGTTGGAACTGCCCGATCCGGCGCGCGTGCGATATCTCACCCAAACCACGCTCAGCCTGGACGAAACGCGCGACATCATCGTGCGCCTGAAGCAGCGTTATCCATTGATCGAAGGGCCGCCGGCTCAGGACATCTGCTACGCCACCGAAAATCGCCAGATGGCGGTGAAAGGCATGGCCGAATACTGCGACCTGATGCTGGTGGTTGGGTCGCAGAACAGCTCCAATTCAAAGCGCCTGGTGGAGGTGAGCGACAACGCCGGGGTGCGGGCATACCTGGTGAACGATTTCGATGAAGTTGATATCGCATGGCTGAACGGCGTTCGTAATGTGGCGGTTACCGCGGGTGCCTCCGCGCCGGAACATCTGGTGGGGGAATTAGTGGCATTTCTGCGGGACCAAGGCTTTCACCGGCTGGAAGAAGTGGAGTTAATCGACGAAGACGTGCGCTTCTCCCTGCCACCGGAGTTGACTCGCTCGGCTCCTGGTTTGACGACGATTTCCGCACGATGAGCACATCAACCGCATACGCACAAGACACTCTGGCCTCGACGGCTGCGCACGCCGCTACCCTGGCGGCCGGTCGCCTTCTGGCCCTGCAGGATTCGGAAGGCTATTGGTGCGCCGATCTCACGGCCGATACCACGCTCGAGTCCGATTACATCCTGGTGCAGCTCTGGCTGCATCCGCCGGAAGCGGGTGTCTGGAATCCGCCCACGCGCGCCCTGGTCGACAAAGCCGTCGAATCGATTCTGGCGCGGCAACTGCCGGATGGCGGCTTCAACATCTATGCCAAGGGACCGTCGGAGATCAGCGCCACGGTCAAAGCCTACTTCGCGCTGAAGGTGGCGGGTTTGGATCTCGACGATCCGCGCCTGGCGCGCGCCCGAGAGCGCATTCTGGAACTCGGCGGCCTTCAGGCGGCCAACAGCTACGTCAAAATCAACCTCAGCCTGTTCGACATGTATCCGCGGCAATACTGCCCCTCCATCCCGCCGGAGGTCATGTTTCTGCCGGGCAATTTCATCTACCAGATGTCGGCCTGGACGCGCGCCATCGTAGTCTCGCTGGCTATCGTACACTCCAGCAACCCGCGGCGCCCGGTGCCCGCCGGATTCAATCTGGATGAACTTCACAAGCCCGGCGTCAGCCTCGCCTTCCAGCCCAGCGATAGCTACTTCTCGTGGCGCAACTTCTTCCTGGGTGTGGATCGTTTTTTGAAGTTTTGGGAAAAACACGGCTCCCGCGCCCTGCGCCAGAAGGCTCTGCGCGCGGCGGAGCAATGGATGCTCGCGCGCTGCGAGAACTCCGACGGCTTGGGCGCCATTTATCCGCCCATGATGTACGCCATCATGGCGCTCGATGCGCTGGGCTATCCGGCCGATCACCCGGCCAGCCAGGAAGCCCGCTACCAGTTCGACCGGCTGATGATCGACGACGGCCAGCGTTTCGTGTTCCAGCCCTGCTTCTCCCCCATTTGGGACACCGGCATCGCCGGCTTCGCCGTGGGCGCCCTGGAGAACGGCAAGACGGCGGCGGCGCTGTCGCGCGCGGCGGACTGGATTTTGTCGAAGGAAGTGCGGGTGCCCGGCGACTGGTCGGTGAAGCGCCCCAAAACCGAGCCTTCCGGCTGGGGTTTCTTCTTCCGCAACGATCACTATCCCGATATCGACGATACGGCGATGATCCTGCTGGCGCTGAGCCGCGCCAATGCGTCGGACCGGCAGGCCCAGGAAGCTTGCCATCGGCGCGCGCTCAACTGGATTGTGGACATGCAGGGCAGCGACGGTGGTTGGGCGGCGTTCGACGTGGACAATAACTGGAAATTCCTCAACGCCGTCCCGTTCGCGGATCACAACGCCATGCTGGATCCGGCGTGCCCCGATATCACCGGCCGGGTGCTAGAGGCTCTGGGCGCGCACGCGTTGCCCGCTTCGCATCCTTCGGTGAAGCGCGGCGTCGATTTTCTGCTGCGCAACCAGGAGCCCGACGGCAGTTGGTTCGGCCGCTGGGGCGTGGCCTACATCTACGGCACCTGCTTCGCCCTGCGGGGATTGCGCGCCGCGCAATACGACGACCGCGAGGCACCGGTCCTGCGCGCCGGCGAATGGCTGCGTTCGATTCAGAACGCCGATGGCGGCTGGGGCGAGTCGTGCTCAAGCTACGACCAGGATGGGTTCGTGCCGGCCGAAAGCACGCCGTCTCAAACGGCATGGGCGTTGATGGGCCTGATCGCCGGCGGCGACACGTCCAGCATCAGCGTGCAACACGGCATCGAATACCTGCTGGATACCCAGCGACCGGATGGCGGCTGGGACGAAGAACTGGCCACTGGCACCGGCTTCCCCAAAGTTTTCTATCTCAACTACAATTACTACCGCCTGTACTTCCCGCTGATCGCGCTCTCCGATTATTGCGGGGCCGCCTCTCGGACTAACCTATGAGATTTCCCCTTTCCATGACCGCCGGCATGGCCGGATACATTTTCAAGAACAGAATGCGTCCGCGCCCGGAGTGGCAGAAAGACGTGGCCCCCGCACCGGACCAAGCGAACCCGTTCCGGATACTTCACGGCGATCCTGTGGCCCGGGCCAATCGGCAGCCGCATCCCATGATCCGCAAGCGCTTCCCCCTGGTGATGATGCTGGAGCCGCTGCACGCCTGCAACCTGACGTGTACGGGTTGCGGCCGCATTCGCGAGTACGAGTCCACCATTACCGAGCGCGTGCCGCTGGAAGAATGCCTGGCCGCGGTGGATGAGTGCGGCGCGCCCATGGTTTCGATCTGCGGCGGCGAGCCCATGATGTATCCGCAAATCGGCGAGCTGGTGGCCGGCATCCTGGAGCGCAACAAGAACATTTACCTGTGCACCAACGGCATGTTTATCGTCAAGCGCCTGCGCGAATTCACGCCGGACAAGCGTTTTTTCTTTAACGTGCATTTGGACGGGCTGGAGAAGACGCACGACATCTGCGTGGAGCGCGAGGGTGTTTTTCGCGAGGCGATCGAAGGCATCAAAGCGGCCAAGGCTGCCGGTTTCATGGTGTGTACCAATACCACCGTTTACAAAGAAACCGACATGAAAGAGATTGAGGCGCTGTTCGAGTACCTGGAACAGTTCCACCTGGACGGCCATCAGATGGCGCCGGCGTATGGCTATTCGGCGGTCGACGATCGTGAAATTTTCATGACGCGCGACGACATTCGCGAGAAATTTCACGACATCGACCGGATCGCGCAGCGGTACTACATCAAGCAGACTCCCCTGTATCTGGATTATCTGAGGGGTGCGCGCGAGCTTCCCTGTACCGCCTGGGGCACGCCGACCTACAACATCAAGGGCTGGAAAGGGCCGTGCTACCTGATCACCGACGGCCACTACAAGACCTTTGAGGGGCTGATGACCGAGACGCCCTGGGAAAACTACGGTCCGGGGAACGACCCGCGCTGCGAGCACTGCATGATGCACTGCGGCTTCGAGCCGTCCGCCGCGCTGGGCCTTACCGCCAGCCTGGCCGACAGCTTCAAGATGTTAACCTGGGCCCTGAAATAATGTGGAGGGCGGGCAGGCGGCCTGAGAGGCCGCCGCAGGCTGGGAGCCTGCCCCACGACGCATGAAGCCCACCCTGGTCACGGGTGCATCGGGCTTCCTGGGCTGGCACGTAGCCCGGCTCCTGGTAGAGCGAGGGCATCGAGTGAGGGCGCTGGTCCGGCCCTCCAGCAAGATTCGAGAATTGGACGCGGAGCCTGTAGTGGGTGACCTGCGCGACGCCGGCTCCGTTGAGCACGCCACCGCGGGGTGTGGCTTGGTCTTTCACGTGGCCGCCGATTACCGGCTCTGGGCGGCCGATGAGAGGGAACTGTACAGCTCGAACCTGGATGGCACGCGTCACGTGTTGGAGGCGGCCCGCCATGCGGGCGTGGATCGCGTGGTCTATACCAGCACGGTAGGCTGCATCGGAGTGCCAGCGGGCGGAGAAGGCAATGAAGATTGCCCCGTTTCCCTCGACGAAATGAAGGGCGCGTACAAGCGCTCTAAGTTCCTGGCCGAGCGGGCCGCGCTGGAGTTTGCGGCTTCCGGACTGCCGGTGATTATTGTGAATCCTACGGCGCCCGTCGGGGATCACGATAGTAAGCCGACGCCTACCGGCAGGATCGTGCTGGATTTTTTGAAGGGAGACATGCCGGCCTTCATCGATACGGGCTTGAACATAGTGGATGCGCGCGATGTCGCGCTGGGCCACATTTTGGCTGGCGAACGCGGCCGCATCGGAGAACGCTATATTTTGGGATCGGAAAATCTGACGCTGGCGCAGATTCTGGGCAAGCTGGCCGCCATCTCGGGCCGTGCGGCGCCCACCGTGAAGTTGCCCTACGCGGTCGCTTATGCCGCGGGGGTGGTCACTACCGCGTGGGCGCGAGTGACCGGAAAGCCGCCGCGGGCCCCGCTCGACGCCGTCCGCATGGCGCGTAAGAAGATGTTCGTTTCGCACGCGAAGGCTGCGCGCGAGCTGGGGTTCGCGCCTGGCCCCGCGGAAGGCGCTCTCTGGCGGGCGGTGGAATGGTTTCGGGCCAACGGCTACTGTTAGTCGCCGCCGAACCGCGCGAGTTCGACGGGTTGCTGCCATTTTGTTGTTGCGCGCGGAAGCTGGCGTGGCCGGTCTATTGGGCGCGCCGCTGCCAGTGCGCCGGCCGGCAGATTTGGATGGTGGCCAATGGCGCGGGTGCGGTGCATGCCGGCGCGGCGGTTGAGGCAGCCTTCCCGGCGTGCCAGCCGGAAGCGATCGTGAGTATGGGATTTTGTGGAGCGCTGGATCCGGCGCTAGGAATTGGCGACATATTCGTGGCCACGGCAGTGGATGCCGCGGGCCGGCGTTTCGACGCCCGCCTGCCGCATTCCGATGCCCCTCACGCTACCGGGGTGCTGGCCTCCATCGATCATGTGGCCCAAACCGCCGCCGAAAAGGCGCTGCTGCGGGCGGCCGGGGCTTCCGCCGTGGAAATGGAGGCCGGTGGGGTCGCCGGATTCGCCGCCACGCGCGGCATCCCCTTGTTTTGTGTACGATCGGTCACAGATACCGCCAACCAGAGCTTTGTTACAGATTTCAACAAAGCTCTGCTTTTCGACGGCCATTTCGGTACAATAAAGCTTTTAACGTCTGCATTAAGAAATCCCGGAAAGGCATTGCCGGAGTTGTTCCGGTTACGCCGTTTCTGCCGCATCGCTACACGAACATTAGGAGAATTCATTGCCGGTTGCCGATTCTGACTGGAGTATCCCGCCGACCATGCACGCGGCTGTGTACAAAGGCGAGAGTGTGGTCTCCGTAGAACAGGTGCCCATTCCGGAAATCGGACCCGGCGAGATGCTGGTGCGCGTGGAAGCGTGCGGGATCTGCCATACCGATCTGAAGAAAATCGAATACAACCTTCTGGCCCCTCCGCGCATCTATGGACATGAGACAGCGGGTGTGGTGGTCCGCGTAGGGCGGGACGTTCGTCGATTTGCGCCCGGCGATCGCGTGGTGGTTTTTCACCACATTCCTTGCAAGAACTGCTTCTATTGCCAGCGGAAGCTCTATGCGCAGTGTCCGGTCTACAAGAAGGTTGGTGTCACCGCCGGATTCGAGCCGGCCGGCGGCGGTTTCTCGCAGTACGTACGAGTTATGGACTGGATCGTCGAGCGCGGCGTGGAAAAAATCCCAGAAGGTGTTTCATTCGAACGCGCCAGTTTCGTCGAGCCGGTTAACACTTGCCTGAAGGCCGTCGTTCAGTGCGCGCCGCAGGCCGGTGAAGTAGCGGTGGTGATCGGCCAGGGACCCATTGGTCTGCTGTTCACCATGCTGCTGCGGCGAACCGGCGTCACGCTGGTGGCAACCGATACCATAGCGGCGCGTCGCGAGCTTTCCCGCCGCTGCGGCGCACTGGAAGCCTGGGATCCGCGCCAGACGGACGTCGAAGCGGAGGTTCGCCGGCTGACGGACCAACGCGGCGCCGATCTGGTGATTGTGGCGGCTTCCGTACCCGGCATCGTGGTCGAGGCTATCCGGCTGTCCCGGCCGGGGGCCCGCATTCTGTTGTTTGCGCAAACATCCGAAACCGAGCGCGTGGAGGTTTCCGGCGCGGCGATTTGTGTCGGCGAGCGTACGCTGTTCGGGTGCTACAGCGCGTCCGTGGATTTGCAGAGGGACTCGGCGGAACTGGTCTTCAGCGGGGCGTTGCCGGTGGAAGAGCTCATCTCCCACCGGGTGCCCCTCGTTAAAATCCGTTCAGGATTCGATTTAGCGTTGCATCCCGGTCCTGAATCGTTGAAAATTATCGTTCAGCCACAGAGGTGGACACAGTGAAAACGCACATGATGGCTGCCGTGCTGTATGGCAAGGAGCACTTGCAGGTAGAGCCGGTGTCCGTTCCCAAGATCGACGATGGCGACATCCTGGTTCAGGTTCGCGTTGCGCTGACATGCGGCACCGACGTCAAGGTATTCCGCCGCGGGTATCACGCGCGGATGATCGTGCCCCCCGCCGTGTTCGGGCACGAATTGGCGGGGGATGTCGTGGCTGTTGGGCGGGATGTCAGGGCCTTCAAGATTGGCGAACGCGTGGTCGCCGCCAATTCCGCTCCTTGCGAGGAGTGTTTTTTCTGCCGCCGCGGCTTGCAGAACCTGTGTGAGGACCTGCTGTTCAACAACGGCGCGTACGCCGAGTACATCCGCATTCCCGCGCGTATCGTGGAGCGCAACACCTACCGGATTCCGGAGGGCGTGAGCTATCACGACGCGGCATTGATCGAGCCGCTGGCCTGCGTGCTGAAGGGCTTTGAAGAGACCTCACCGCGTCCGGGCGACACCATCGCGATTTTGGGCCTGGGTCCCATCGGGCTGATGTTCGTGAAGCTGGCCAGCCTGTATGGGTGCCGCGTGATTGCCATCGGCCGGCGTCGCACGCAACTGGATCGCGCCGAGGCCATGGGTGCGCACGAGCTGGTGCGCGCCGAACAGCATGTGAATACCGTGGAGGCTGTGCGCGCGCTCACCGGCGGACGCGGAGCCGACATCGCCGTGGAAGCCGTGGGCAAGCCGGAAACCTGGCATTGGGTGCTGGATATGGTGCGGCGCGGGGGCACGCTCAACTTCTTCGGCGGCTGCCCCAACGAGAGCCGCGTGATGTTCGACACCAACCTGCTGCACTACTCCGAAATCACCTGCAAGGCCAGCTTCCACCATACGCCCGCGCATATCCGCAAGGCGCTCGATCTGGTGACGCGCGGCGATATCACCTCCCGCGACTTCGTCAACAGCGAAGAGCCGCTGGCTAATCTGCTGGAAGTGATGCGCCACCTGATGAGCCACAACGGTCATCTGAAGACGGCCATTATTCCGTGATCCTGCTGCCGCCCAGGGAGTACGTCCTGTCGCCCGAGGCGGCCGTTGCGCGCTACACCACGGCCGAAGCCGAAGCTTACACCCGCTGGCTGGCGACACATCACTACGAAAACTTCCAGGTGGTGAGCTTCCTGCTGCCGAAGCGCCTGCATCAGGATTTCTACAATGTTTATGCCTATTGCCGCTGGGCCGACGATCTGGGCGACGAGATGGGCTCGCCCGCCGAGAGCCTGCGGCTGCTGGCCTGGTGGCGCGAACAACTGGAAGCCATGTATGCGGGCGATGCCGCGCACCCCGTGTTCGTGGCCTTGCGCGGCACCGTCGAGCGACATTCAATCCCGCAAGAGCCGTTCGCCGATCTGATCCGGGCCTTCGAACAGGATCAGACGGTCACCCGGTACGCCGCTTGGGAAGACGTCTACGCGTATTGCCGCTATTCCGCCAACCCGGTGGGCCGCCTGGTGCTCTACCTGTGCGGCTACTCCGACGCCGAACGCCAGCGGCTCTCCGACGCCACCTGCACCGCGCTGCAGCTTGCCAACTTCTGGCAGGACGTGGCTGTCGATCTGGAGAAAGACCGCGTGTATATCCCGCTCGAAGTGCTGGCGCGGCACGGTTATGCGCTGGAGGATCTGTATGCGCGGCGCATGACGCCGGCTTTCCGCGAGGCGATGCGGGAGATCGTGGCGCGCGCAAGGGAACTGTTCCACGAAGGGCTTCCGCTTCCGGCGATGGTAGACCGGCGCCTGGCGCTGGATATCGATCTGTTCAGCCGCGGCGGCCTGCGCGTGCTGGACAAGATCGCGGAGCAGCATTACGACGTGCTCTCGCGGCGGCCCGCCATATCGAAGGTGGAGCGGGTCTGGCTGCTGCTCGGTTCGCTGGCGCGCGTGGCCACCTTGTCGCGGGCGGCGTGATGACGGTGCCGCTGGACTGGTCCTACCAGTGGTGCCGCCACGTCACGCGGCGGCGCGCGAAAAACTTCTATTATTCGTTCGTACTGCTCTCGCGCGAGCAACGCGATGCCATGTGCGCCGTGTATGCGTTCATGCGCTATTGCGACGATTTGAGCGACGAGCCGGGCGCGAATCGGGCCGCCATCGAGGGGTGGCGCAAGGCGCTCGACGATGCCCTGGAGGGCCGCTCGGACGCCCATCCGGTGCTGCCCGCCTTTCACGATACGGTGACGCGCTACCGGATTCCGGCGCGCTATTTCCACGAGATGATCGACGGCGTGGCCTCCGACCTGGAACCCCGCCGCTTCGAGACTTTCGACCAACTGTACCGTTATTGTTACCAGGTGGCTTCGACGGCCGGGTTGACCACGATCCATATATTCGGCTTCGAATCGGACGAAGCGCTGCCGCTGGCCGAGAAGTGCGGGGTCGCGTTTCAACTGACCAACATCCTGCGCGATATCCGCGAGGACGCGGAGCGCGGCCGCATCTACCTGCCCGCCGAAGACCTGGCCCGCTTCCACGTGACTGAAGACGACATTCGCGGCGGGCGGCGCACTCCCGAATTCATCGCACTGATGGATTTCGAAGCCGCGCGCGCACGCCAATACTACCAGGAATCGCAGCCGCTCCTGGGCCTGATCGATCGCCGCAGCCGGGCGTCTCTGGCCGCGCTCATATCGATTTATTCGCGTCTGCTGGATCGCATCGAGCGCAGCAACTACGACGTATTCACGCGCCGCATCTCGCTGCCGGTGGCCGAGAAGTGCTGGATCGTGGTGAAGGCGCTGGCTGGCGCGGACGGCCGCCGGTCTCAATAGAAAGAGACATCTCTCATCGGATAGTGCTTCCTGTTCCGCGTCCACAGTGCGAGCTCGTGGATTGACGCAGAAGCTGCAATCAGCGCGTCGCCCAGTTCCACGCTGTGGCTCTTTGCGTACAGGCGAAGGTAGTCACCAGCCCGGCGGCCAATTTCAGCGTCGATCGGGACGCAGGTAAGCGCGCCGAATAGCGCACTTAAGGCAGCATGCTCGCGCTCCCGCGCGCCATGCCAGATCTCCGCCACGGTCACTGGAGAACACAGCAGCAACACATCGCCGCCGGCTAAACCGCTCCAGTCGGCGAGGATGCCCGCATCGCGGCCGCGCGAGACCTCGATCAGTATGTCGGAGTCGATGAGAATGGCCTTCAACCGCTGAGCCTCTCAAGCCTGCCGCCCTTCCGTAGCTCTCGAATATACGTTTCCGTAACGGGAAGGTCGCGCCGGCCTTTCCGGATTCCCACAAACGCCTGCATGGCGTCCTGGCGGCTCCCTGTACCCAGGTATTTTTCGCGCAAGGCTAGCCGCACCAATTCGGAAATCGATCGCCCGGACTGGCTGGCGCGAATATGCAGCGTCTTCCAAAGGTCTTCGTCCAGGTAAAGCTGGGTGCGCTTCATGATGTACATTATACATCGCCTCGTGGATCGCATCGGACGCAGGCAACGACGACGCGTTCACCTGCCGCGATACCATAGCGTAATGCAGCTTTCTCGCCGCCACCTATTGGCGTCTGCGCCCCTGTGGATGGCGGGCTGCGCGATGCGCCGCAGTACGGTGACGCCGTTTTTCCGCCCTCCACTGGCCAGAGTGCGCGTCGCGCCGGAGCGGGTCATCCGGACGACTGTGGGTCTGCGACCGTTCCGGCCTTCGGGTTTCGTGGTCCGCGGCGAGAAAATGGGTGAGAAGGTCGTCGTCCACAACTATGGCCACGGCGGCGCGGGCATCACACTTTCGTGGGGAACGGCGCAGCTTGCCGTTGCGGAGGCGGCGCAGATTGAAACGCGCCAGGCAGCCGTGATTGGATGCGGAGTGGTGGGCCTCGCGACGGCCCGCCTCCTGCAGCAGCGCGGTTATGCGGTCACGATCTACGCGAAGGCTATGCCGCCGGATACGACATCCAATATGGCCGGCGGCCTGTGGGCCCCCGTGACCGTGTACGACCATGAGCGGGTCACGCCCGAGTTTCGGCGCCAGTTCGGCGAGGCTGGCCGCTTTGCCTTCCGCCGCTATCAATCGCTGGTGGGTGAAGACTACGGCGTGCGCTGGCTGCCGGTCTATGCGCTTTCGCGGGACACACCGTACCGGCCGGCCCCACCCGAAAGCGCGAACAGCGAAATCGAGCCGCTGTATCCGGATGCCCGCCAGCTTGCGCGGAACGAGCACCCCTTCGATGTGCCGTACGTCTACCGGCGCTACTCGATGCTGATCGAGCCGGCCATTTACCTGAACGCGCTACTCCGCGATTTCCTGACGGCTGGCGGCGGTCTGGTGGTACGGGAGTTCCATGACGCGCGCGAGCTCGCATTGCTCGGCGAACCGCTGCTCTTCAACTGCACCGGGCTGGGCGCGCGAGAGCTCTTCCATGACGACGATCTGATCCCCGTGCGCGGCCAATTGTCCTTCCTGCTGCCGCAGCCGGAGATCGACTACATGACCATCGGTCCAGGCGATATCTACATGTTTCCGCGCCGCGACGGCGTGCTGCTGGGCGGCAGCCACGACAGCGGCGTGTGGGATACGCAGATAGACCCCGCGACGACGGATCGTATCCTGCGCGAAAACGCCGCGCTTTTCAATGCCATGCGCGCGTAACCGGCCGGTCTATAATGGATGACGGAATCCGATATGGCAGCCAAACGATTGAGTAACGTGGCGCTGGCCCTGGGCGCGGCGCTGTTCCTCGCCGAAGGGCTGGCGGCCGGCATCCTGCTGTGGCTTTCGCGGCGGCAAGCGCATCTGCACGAAAAGGCGGCCGCATGAAGATCACGAGAGTGGAGGCCATCTACCTTCGCCAGCCGGACGTACGGTTCCTATGCGATAGCGGCCAGGATGCTCTGATCGTGCGCGTGGAGACCGACGCCGGCATCATCGGAATCGGCGAGGTGGATTCCAACCCGATGGCCGCTAAAGGCGCGATCGAAGGCCCGTTTTCGCACACTACCGCGTGCGGCCTGGCCCAGGTGGTCGTCGGCGAAGATCCCTTCGAAACCGAGCGGCTCTGGCACAAAATGTACCGCGCCAACATCTACGGCGGGCGCCGCGGCGTGGGTCTGCATGCCATGAGCGGCATCGACATGGCGCTGTGGGATATCAAAGGCAAGGCGCTGGGCCTGCCCGTCTGGAAGTTACTGGGCGGCGGGTTCCATTCCAGGATTCGCTGCTACGCCAGCTCGTTGTTTGGCGACACGCCGGAGAAGACCGGCGAACTGGCGCGGCGGTATCGCGACCAGGGATTCACCGCGGTGAAGTTCGGCTGGGACCCCATGGGCCAGGACGAGAAGACGGACATCGCCCTGGTGCGCGAGGCGCGCAAAGGCCTGGACGACGACGCGGACCTGCTGATCGACGCCGGCCTGGTGTGGGACTCGAAGACGGCGTTGCAGCGGGCGCGCGCGTTTTCCGATTACGGCATCTACTGGCTGGAAGAACCGCTGCGCCCCGACGATTACGACGGCTACCGCAGGCTCGCCGAAGCCACCGACGTGCGCATCGCCGCGGGCGAGGAAGAAAGCAGCCGGCTGTCGTTCATCGAGCTGATGGATCGCGGGCGCATCGACGTGGTGCAGGTGGATCTGACGCGCTGCGGCGGCTTCACCGAGGCCATGAAGATCGCGGCGCTGGCGTGGGATCGCGGCCTGCCCATCGCCAATCACGGCTTTACGACTTATATCAACGTCACCGCGGCGCTGCACTGGCTCAACTCCATCCCCAATGCACTGATCTGCGAGTTCGTGGCCGAAGAGGAGACCAACCTGCGCGAGTCCGTCACGCGGCAGAAGCTGCGCGCCGTTGACGGTTACCTGGAAATCCCGCAGGAGCCGGGACTGGGCATCGACGTGGACTGGGACGCCGTCGCGCGCTTCCGCGTATAATCGTATTCACATGAAGGCTCGCGTTTACGTCTCGCTGAAAACCACCGTTCTCGATCCGCAAGGCCAGGCTGTTCGCGCTGCGCTGGCGGGGTTGGGGCACACTGCCATCGCCGAGGTGCGGCAGGGCAAGTTTTTCGACATCACCATCGCGGACGGAATGACCGCGGAGCAGGCGCAGAAGGATGTGGAAAGCATCGCGCACGAGGTGCTGGCGAATCCGGTGATCGAGGAGTACAAGGTGGAGATCGTAGCGTAGGAACTTTGGGCCCGTGGCCCGCTTTCGCCCGAAAATCGCAACTCTCGCAAAGCAGGAAGGGCGGCCTGAGAGGCCGCAGCAGGCCGAGGGCCTGCCCCACAATTCATCCTGCCCTCTCAGCGGTATAGCAGATACTTGTCCCGCACCTTGAGAAACGCCGACACGCCGTCCGCCATCTTCTGCTGAATATCCCGCGGATCGTCTCCCGCCGCCAGCGCGCGGACCACCTCCGCGCTGCCGATCAGCTTGATATCCGCGGCGAAGTCGATCTTGCCCGGATACAGCTTCTGCAAGGCCGCGCCAATCTCGAGCCCCAGCCGCGTGGAATCGAATTCGTCCCGGTTGGTAATCACGAAGCGCACGCCTTCGACGGACTGGAACCGCGTGGCGTACATGCGCACGCCTGGGATCCGCCGCCGGTTCAAATATGCCGCCAGTTCCGGCCCCCGAACGAAGTCGGCGCCGATCTGCTCGAAAGGCGCGTCCGTGCCGCGGCCCACCGAATAATTCTTGCTGTATTCGAGCATGGCCACGCCGGGATAAAGCAGCGCCGCGTTCAAGCTGCGCATGTTGGGCGACGGATTGATCCAGGGCAGATCGCCCGCGTCGAACCAGTCGCCGCGCTGCCAATCCTTCATCGGAATCACCGTCAGATTCGCGCCGATGTGGTTTTCGGCGTTGAATAGCTTCGCCAACTCTCCCATGGTCATGCCGTGGCGTAGCGGCAGCGGGAAGTAGCCTACAAACGAAAGCGCGTCGCGATCGAGCAAAGGCCCTTCCACGTGCACGCCCGTGATGGGGTTCGGCCGGTCCAAAACATAATACGCAATGCCCGCTTTGGCGGCGGCTTCCATGGCGTACGCCATGGTGGTTTCGTAAGTGTAGAAGTGTACGCCCACATCCTGGATGTCGAACACCAGCGCGTCGAGCGGCCGCAGCATTTCGGGCGTCGGCCGCTCGGTTTTTCCGAAGAGGCTGAAGACCTTGATGCCGGTGGCCGCGTCGGTGGAGTTGCCCACGTCCGGACGGTCCTGGGTTCCGGCGAATCCATGCTCGGGAGAGAACAGCGCCACGAGGTTCACACCGGCAGCCCGCATCACATCGATATTGCGGCGTCCCATGTGGTCCACTCCGGTCTGGTTCGTGATCAAGCCGATGCGCTTTCCGCGCAGCGGCTGAAAGCCCTCGGCGGCGAGCACGTCAAGCCCTGTCAGCGTCAGAGTATTGCGCTCGACTTCCCGCGCCAGCCCCGCTCCGTTGATCGTTTCGTTGTAGCCGGTGAGGGCCACGCCCGGCGCATCTATGCCGAGGGCCGCTGCGGTGATGGTCGCCACCCGCCCGCGCAGGCTGGTAATTGCCGGCCGAAGGTGCGGATGCACGCTGTTCGCCAGCAGGATCACGTACGTATCGCTGACGGGATCGATCCAGATAGAAGTGCCGGTGAACCCGGTGTGGCCATAGGAACCGATCGGGAACAGATCGCCGCGATTGCCGGAGAACGGCGAATCGATATCCCAGCCGAGGCCGCGCAGGATGGGCTGATCCGCCGGACTCTGAGGCGTGGTGAACTTCTCCACCGTGAGCGCGCTGACCAGGCGCGCGACGCCGAGTTCGCCTTGATGCAGCATCATTTCACAGAAGCGCGCCAGATCGTCGGCGGTAGAGAACAGGCCCGCGTGTCCCGCCACGCCGCCCATGTAGCGCGAGGTGGGGTCGTGGACCACGCCCCGCAGGGGCGCGCCGCGCGGGCCGTCCCGCTCGGTGGGCGCGATGCGCGGAATCAGCGAGGCTGGCGGCTGAAACATGGTTTCGCGCATGCCCAGCGGGAGGAAGACGTGGTCGCGCGCGTATTCGGAGAGCGTCTGCCCGCTCAGCCGGTGCACCAACTCGCCCAGCAGGATGAAGTTGATATCGCTATACACGAAGTGCGCGCCGGGCGGGCCTTTGGGCTTCTCGACCATGGCCTTCGCGATGCCGGTCTGGTAACCGCTCCACGGCGGGGTCAGGACCAGGTCTTCGGGCATCCCCGAAAAGTGCGTCATCAGGTTGCGGATGGTGATCTCGCTTTTGCCATCCTGGAACTCGGGCAGATATTGGGTTACGCGATCGTTCAGCCGGAACTTGCCCTCGTCGAAGAGCTTCATCAGCGAGGGAGTGGTCGCCACTACTTTGGTCAGTGAAGCCAGATCGAAGATCGTGTCGACGGTCATCGCCTCGGGAGCCGGCTCCAGCGCGCGCTTGCCGTACGCCTTGCGGTGCACGATTTGCCCCTTGTGTCCGATCAGCAGCACCGCGCCCGGAATACGCCCTTCCTGGATCGCCTGCTCGACTGCCTGATCCAGCGAGGGTGATGCGGAGAACGTTTGCGCGCATGCGGCCGAGACACCCAATACGGCGCAGAGCAGAAGCTTCATACGGCCATGATAGCCTTTGATGAGGAGTCTTTACTTGACCACACTCATTCGAAACGGGACCGTGGTGACATCCGAGCAGACGTTCCCGGCCGATATCCTGATCGACGGCGAGCGAATTCGCGAGATCGCCGCCGGCATCCCGGTCGACACGGCGGACCGCGTAATCGACGCGTCCGGTATGCTGCTGCTGCCGGGCGGCATCGACGTGCACACGCACCTCGACATGCCCTTCGGCGGCACCACCTCCAGCGACGATTTCGAGACCGGCACGCGCGCGGCGGCCTTCGGCGGCACCACGACATTGATCGATTTCGCCATCCAGGCGCGCGGCATGAAGATGCGCGACGCGCTAGATATCTGGTGGAAGAAGGCCGAAAACCGCGCGTCCATCGATTACGGCCTGCACATGATCGTGACCGATCTCTACGAAGCCGGCCTGGAAGATATGGACGCCATGGTGGACGAGGGCGTGGCCAGCTTCAAGCTCTTCATGGCCTATCCGGGCGTGCTGATGGTGGATGACGCGACCATCTTCAAAGCGCTTTCGCAGTCGGCCCGGAATGGCGCGCTCATCTGCATGCACGCCGAAAACGGCGGCGTGATCGACGTCATCGTGCGGCGCGCGCTGGCGGAGGGCAAGACTGCGCCCATCTATCACGCGCTCACCCGGCCAGCCACGGCGGAGGCCGAAGCCGTGCACCGCGCCATCGCCCTGGCCGAGATGGCAGGCGCGCCGGTCTACATCGTGCACCTTTCGAGCGAGGACGCCTTAAACCAGGTGCGCGAGGCCCGCGACCGCGGCCTGCCCGCGTTTGCCGAAACCTGTCCGCAGTACCTGCTGCTTTCGGTCGATGAACTCGCGCGCCCCGGATTCGAAGGCGCCAAGTACGTATTCACTCCTCCGCTGCGCGAGAAACGCCATCAGCCGAAGCTGTGGGACGGGCTTAAGGACGATCACCTGCAGGTTGTCTCGACCGACCATTGCCCATTCTGTTTCGAAGACCAGAAGGCGCTGGGCAAAGACGACTTCACCAAGATTCCCAATGGCGGTCCGGGTATCGAGAATCGGCTACAGCTTCTGTATCATTACGGCGTCAACGAGGGCCGCCTGAGCTTGAACCGGTTCGTGGAACTGGTTTCGACCACTCCGGCCCGGTTGTTCGGGCTTTATCCCCGCAAGGGCGAACTGGCCCCCGGCAGCGACGCCGATATCGTGATATGGGACCCGCAACAGGAGCACACTATAGGCGCCGCCACCCATCACATGCGCGTGGATTATTCCATGTTCGAAGGCTTCCGCGTGAAAGGGAATGCGCGCATGGTGCTGTCGCGCGGCGAGGTGATCGTGGATGGCGAGCGGCACCTGGGCCGCGCGGGCCGGGGGCAATTCCTGAAGCGTGCCGCGCGTGGCGGAGCGTTTAAGTGACCGATATCCGCGAGAGTTCGCTCTACAACGACGATCTCGCGCCTGTCCCGCAATCCCGCCGCGATTGGGGCGCCTACAACTACGCTTCGTTGTGGGTCGGGATGAGCGTTTGCATTCCCACCTACATGCTGGCTTCGGGCCTGATCGCCGGCGGGATGAACTGGTGGCAGGCGGTCGGCACCATTCTGTTGGGCAACCTCATCGTGCTCGTCCCCATGCTGTTGAACGCGCATGCGGGCGCCAAGTATGGCATTCCGTTTCCGGTGCTGGTGCGCGCGCCGTTCGGCGTCCTGGGCGCCAACGTGCCCGCGATACTGCGCGCGCTGGTAGCTTGCGGCTGGTTCGGCATCCAGACCTGGATCGGCGGCCAGGCCATCAATGCCATGCTCCGCATCCTGTGGCCGGCCTGGGCCCGCTTCGAAGCCGGATCGGCGGTCTGCTTCGTCTTCTTCTGGCTGTTGAATATGGCGGTGATCTGGCGCGGCATCCAAACCATCAAATTTCTGGAAGGGATCGGCGCGCCTTTCATGCTGGCGATCGGAGTGCTCCTGCTGTGGTGGGTGACGCGCAAGGCGGGCGGCTTCGGCCCGGTGCTGAGCGCGCCCAGCCGCTTCCGCGACACCGCCGCGTTGTGGCGCTTCTTCGTCCCGGCGCTCACCGGCATGGTGGGTTTCTGGGCGACAGTGGCGCTGAACATTCCCGATTTCTCGCGCTATGCCCGTTCGCAGCGAGCGCAGATGCTGGGGCAGGCGCTGGGACTGCCCACGGCCATGACGCTCTATTCCTTCATCGGCGTGGAGGTGACCTCCGCTTCGGTGGTGATCTTCGGCGAGGCCATTTGGGACCCTGTGGTGCTGCTGGGCCGCTTCCACCAGCCCGCCGTGGCCTTCGTGGCGCTGATCGCTTTGCTGCTGGCCACGCTCAACACCAACGTGGCGGCCAACGTGGTGTCGCCTTCCAACGATTTTTCGAACCTCAACCCGCGGCGCCTCTCGTTTCGCACCGGGGGGCTGATCACGGGCTGCCTGGGCCTGGTGATGATGCCCTGGAAACTGCTGGGCGATTACAGCGCCTACATCTTCGGCTGGCTGGTGGGCTATTCGGCGCTGCTGGGACCGATTGCGGGCATAATGATCGTGGATTACTTCGCGGTGCGCCGACGAACGCTGGTGGTCGAAGATCTGTATCTGCGCGGCCGCCGCTACGAATATTCGGGCGGATTCAACTATCGCGCGTTATTGGCTCTGGCCGGCGGGATTGCGGCGGCGCTCGCGGGCCTGGTGGTGCCCGGAATGCGATGGCTGTACGACTACGCCTGGTTCGCTGGATTTCTGGCGGCGGGCGCGCTGCACTTTGCGCTGGCGCAGCTAGACCCGCTGAGAGCGGGTCCGCAGCCTGAGAGGCTGCCCCACTAGTGCGGCGGGGTCGGGGCCGTGGGAGGCGGCGTAGTTCCTGGCGGCGTGGGATTATTCTTATCGCAGCTCGCCGGACTAGGGCAACCGGTCGGGGCGCCTACGCCGCCGCCCGGCAACTGCCCGCGGTACACAATTTCATACGCGGCTTGCTCGGCCCTGCGCAGAATCTCGCGGAATATCGAATCCTTATCGACCGTGGCTTGGGCCAGCGGTTGGTTCCGGAAGACGCGGATCGATTCGCCCTTGTTCAAGATGCGCTCCGGGCCGGGCCGGAGCAGGTGTTGCACGCCGACTTGCCCTTCTTCGACGGTCACCAGCGTAGTGTCGTCTTCGTCTTCCACGGCCACATCGAAGATCGTGCCGCGCACCGAAATCACCGCCGTCGGCGTGCGTACCCGGTTGTAATTGGGCTGCCCGCCCAGTTTCTGAATGTGGACCTTCACACGGCCCAGCAGGACATCCAGCAAGTCCCTCCAGGAGCCCATGTTTTCGCGGAAAACCACGCGTGCATTGGGAAATACCTCGAAGGTACTGCCGTCGGAAACCTGAAAAACAGCGTAGCCGTCTGGTCCAGTTATGACAATCTGGCGGGGCTGGACCGCATCGCCGACATTTAGCACCCAGGGGGTATCGTCGCGCAGCAGGGACACCTGCCCGGTGAGCGTGATGACCTTGGCTTCGCCGCTTTCCGCGTGGAGCGGGACAAGACAGATGCACGCCGCCGCCCACAGCAGCCAGTGCGCCGTCCTATACGTCCTACGCGAAAACATGAAACAACCTTTGTTCCATTCGCACCATCTTACCGGATGGTGCGTTTGAAGCCTTAGTCTAGCATCAGTCCAGCAACAAAGATGCACGGCAACTGGCGCGCCGAATGAAGTATTTAGCAAATTCCGCCGATTCAACTCTTTGGGATAGGCATGTAGCTCCGGATAGGTTAGAATAGGACTCGGCTGTGTGTCACAAGGGAACAGTTTCGCAGTGGCGCTATCTTTTGGGAGCGGTATTGTCTGTGGGTTCAGCCGGCATTCTGGCGGCGCAGACCGCTCCGGTAGAGTGGCGCAGGGTAGGCAACCCGGCAATCGAGCTGGGGCTGGCATCGCCCGCTACCGGACGTGTCGATGCCGTCTGGTATTCGGCGGATGGCGGCAAACTTTTTGCCCGGACCGGCGCGGGACGAGTTTTCGAAACCATTGATTACGAAAGCTGGACACCTTCCCAGGGCGCTTCCGAGGCGGCTGATCCGCCGGCGCCCGCGGTGGACCGCATGCCTGAGCCCGGCGCGACTTTGGCCCTCGCCGCCGCTGCTCCGGGGCGCATCTACGCCCTCGGGACGCAGCTCTATCGCTCCGACGATGGCGGCCGCTCCTGGGTGAACCTGACCGCTTTCCACAATCAATCGATAATCGGCCCAGCCCAGCACAGTGTGGCGGTTTCTCCCGGCGACGCGGACGAATTGGCAGTGGCCAACGACTTCGGCGTCTGGCGCTCGATGGATGGAGGCCTGTCGTGGTCGGGGTTGAATCTGCGTTTGCCCGGCCTGCCGTCGAGCCGTATTTTGGCCACCCCCGGGGGTACGCATGGTACGCGTATTCTCGTGAGCGGACTGGGCGCCATGGAGTTGTCTCCTGGCGCGGAAGCCTGGCAGCCAATCTCGGATGCGCAGGTTCAGGCCCAGGAGGGGGCCGAAGGAAATGCCTTGCGCCGCGCATCTCAGGCGCTTGGAACACGCATCACCGCCGTGGGTTTGGCTGGGCAGACGCTTTACGCCGGCGCGGCGGATGGCCGGATATGGGTTTCGCTCGACGCGGGCGCAAGCTGGACTGCTTCGCCGCGCCCTGGCGCGAACGGGCCCGTCGTGCGGTTTTTTGTCGATCCGGGCGAGCCGCGCGCGGCCCTCGCGGCAGTGGGCGGCACTGGCGCGCATGTGCTGCGTACCACCAACGGCGGTGGATTCTGGGACGATCTGACTTCCAACCTGCCGGACGCTCCGGCCCACGGTATCACCGCCGACCGAAGCGCCGGCGTGGTTTACGTCGCCACCGATAAAGGCGTCTTCTTTGCCGCCGCCGACCTGGAGAATGCCGGCCCGGCCGCGGTGGCCTGGACGCCGATTTCGAAAGGACTTCCGGCGGCTCCGGCGACCGACGTGAAGCTGGATGCCAACGGCTATCAGGTCTATGCCGCGCTGGATGGCTACGGAGTATATGCCACGGCCGCCCCGCACCGCTGGCGCACTCTGCGCCTGGTGAACGCCGCGGACTTCAGCACCCGCGCCGCCGCACCCGGATCTTTGATCAGTGTGGTCGGGGGGCGGGTCAGCACCGCCACTGCCGGCACACTCAGTTTTCCGGTGCTGGCCGCTTCCGAGACGGAGTCGCAGATTCAGGTGCCATTTGAAGCCTCGGCATCCAACTTCTCTCTGGCGCTGGCGACCGGTACGGGAAGCTTCACGCTGGGATTACCGGTGCAAGCCGTGTCGCCCGCCATTTTCGTGAATCACGACGGTTCGCCGATGGTCGTGGATGGGGATAGCGGGCTCATGCTGGATGCACGGAACACGGCGCATTCCGGGTCTCGCCTGCAGATATTGGCCACCGGACTGGGCAAGGTGCGGCCCGACTGGCCCACAGGCATGGCCGCGCCGCTGGAGAATCCGCCGGAGGTGGTGGCCACGGTTAAAGCCTACCTGGACCGCGTCCCGGTGCAAGTTACCCACGCCGCGCTGGCCCCGGGTTACGTCGGGTTCTATTTGATCGAGGTGCAATTGCCCGCGCTGGTCAATGCAGGCGAGGCGGAGCTGTACATCGCGGCGGACGGGCAGGAAAGCAATCGGGTACAGGTGGTTTTGGAGCCGTAACGGTTCCCAAAATGAAAAAGGGCCCCACAATCGGGGGCCCTTGCTCCACATAAATTTGGGCAAATCTGAATTTTAGACCCTGGCCACGTTCTCGGCCTGCAGTCCCTTGGGCCCCTGCTTCACCTCGAACTCTACCTCCGCGCCTTCATCCAGGGAACGGTAGCCGTTGGCCTGAATGGCCGAAAAGTGTACGAACACGTCATCGCCGCTGCTTCTTTGGATGAAACCATAGCCCTTGGCGGCGTTAAACCATTTTACTGTGCCTTTTTCTCTCACTACTCTTCTCCTGATTCATTGTTCGCCCTTGCGTCGGGATCGGACCCAAAAACGAAAAAGCTACGAGCCGAGGCTCGTAGCTCTTTGGACTTCCGATGGCGCGGGACAGAACAACCATTTCAAAAACTTGCAACTGGATTATCTCAGATGGCAATCCCGCGGTCAAGTCCATTGTGGTATAAAATCTTGCGGAGGAACCAGATGCGCGAATGGGGGGTAGGCTCCTGAGCGGCGGCGAAGCAGCAATCCTGGACGCCGTCCGCCGCCGCGCGCACCTGCCACCGGGAAGCGGCCTGGCGCTGGGTATCGGCGACGATTGCGCGATTTACCGTCCGCGGGGATCCCGGGAGGATCTCCTTTTCACCACCGATATGCTAGTGGAAGACGTGCATTTCCACCACCGGACGCATCCTCCCGAGGCGCTGGGTCACAAAGCGCTGGCGCGCGGATTGAGCGACATTGCCGCCATGGGGGGCGTGCCGCGCTTTTGCCTGCTTTCGCTGGCCGCGGGCGAGCGTGCCGACCGGCGTTGGATTGATCGCTTCTATAACGGATTGTTGCGCATGGCGCGCGCAAGCGGCACGCCACTGGCGGGCGGCGACCTGGCGCACGCGGCCCAGACGGCTTGCGATATTGTGGTCTGCGGGACGGTCCCGCGAGGCAAGGCGCTGCGGCGCGATGGCGCCCGCGCCGGTCATGCGATTTACGTCTCGGGGCGGCTGGGCGGGTCCGCTCTGGGCCTGGAACGTAAGACCGGCAAGGCCTGGATGCGACATCTGCGCCCACAGCCCAGGCTAGCGCTGGGCGTGTTTCTGCGGGAGCGGGTCGGCGCCTCCGCCGCCATGGATTTGAGCGACGGGATTTCGCTGGACCTGCGCCGAATGGCTTTGGCTGCCGGCCTGGAGGCGGCCATCGAGCCGCCGCCCCGATTTCCGGGCGCGACTCTGGAGCAGGCTCTCAACGGCGGCGAAGATTACGAACTCCTGTTCACCGTCGATCCCCGCGTCAACGTCCCGCCGCGGTTTGAAGGCGTTCCGCTGACCCGTATCGGCGTCATGCGCCGGGGATTGGCCGGCGCCGTCTACCTGTCCGGTAAACTGTTGCCCGCGCAGGGCTACGACCACTTCCGAGGTTCCCGATGAGTGTTCCCGAGGCGGCTCCCATACTGGAATTGATCGACGCCTTCCGCCGCTCGAAGACGATGTTCGCGGCCGTCTCGCTGGGCGTGTTCGAGGCTCTCGATGAAGGCCCCGCCGGCCTCTCCACTCTAGCTGCGCGCCTGCTGCCGGCTGGAGCCGCCGACGGCGGGCTCGAGCGCCTGCTGGACGCCTGCGTGGGACTGAGGCTGCTGTTCAAGCGGGACGGCGTTTACGCCAACCAGCCGGTGACCGAAACCTACCTCTGTGACCGCAGCCCGCTCTCGCTGACCGGCTACGTGCTCTATTCCAATGAGGCGCTTTTCCCCATGTGGGCGCACCTGGAGGATGCCGTGCGCGAAGGCACGCCCCGCTGGACCCAAACCTTCGGCTGGCAGGGGCCTCTGTTCGACCACTTCTTCAAGACCGACGCGCGCCGCCGCAGCTTTGTGCGCGGCATGCACGGCTTTGGACAATTGAGTTCACCGGCGGTGGTGGCGGCTTTCGATCTCTCCCGCTTCCGGCGGCTGGCGGACCTGGGCGGCGCGTCGGGACACCTGGCCATCGCCGCCTGTGAACGGTACCCGCAACTGCGCGCCGCGGTCTTCGACCTTCCGATCGTGATCGGAATGGCGCGGGATTACGCGGCTGCCTCGGCCGCGCGGGACCGGATTGAGCCGATCGCCGGAGATTTCTTTCGCGACTGCCTGCCGGAGGCCGATTTATATGCTCTCGGCCGCATCCTCCACGACTGGCCGGAGGAGCGGATTCGACTTTTATTGTCGAAGATTTACGAGGCGCTGCCGCCGGGAGGGGCGCTGTTGGTCGCCGAGAAGCTGCTGGACGAAGACAAATCGGGACCCACGCCCGCGCAGATGCAATCGCTCAATATGCTGGTCTGTACGGAGGGCCGGGAGCGGACGGTGGCCGAATATCGAGCGCTGCTCGGCGACGCCGGTTTCGCCTCGGTGGAGGACCGCCGCACCGGCGCGCCCCTGGATGCCGTCCTGGCAACTAAGGCGCGCGATTAGGTGGATTTTGTTCGCCTTGTATTCGCCGCGTCGAGAGTAGCGGTAACCATCGGGGTGTATATCGCATCAGATGATTAGTACTTAAACGCAGTGTGCCGGATTTGACCAGGAATCCTCTTTCATGCCAATACTTTTCCGCCGACCACGGCGCCTATTATCCGCCTTCTTTGTGCTAGCTCTGGCCTCCCTCATGCCCGTATGGGCGCAATCTCAGGACGACACCACTTCCGCAAAGCCAGCCAGTCAGCCAGCCAGTTCCGATGGTGTTGCTCCTGCCGTGATCCCCGCGCAGAATCCGCCGGACGCCACAAACGGCGCGCAACCGGAAAAACAGGATAAGCGCGTTTTCGGAGTGTTTCCCAACTACCGGACTACCGACGGCAACGCGCCGTTTCAGGAGATTACCAGCCGTCAGAAACTCCTCATCGGGTTGAAGGACTCGTTCGATTGGCCGGTCTATCCGGTAGGTGGGGCCTTCGCCGCCTTGTATCAGCTAGAGAATCAAAATCCGTCGTTCGGGCAGGGTATGAAGGGTTACGCGCGGCGATACGGCACGGCTCTGGGCGACCAGATCATCGGCAACATGATGACCGAGAGTTTTATGCCGAGCCTGCTGCACCAGGATCCGCGTTATTTCCGGATTGGCAAGCGCGGTGGCGGCAAGCTGTACCGGATGGGATACGCGGCATCGCGCATCTTCGTCAGCCGCACCGATAGCGGCGGCCGGCAGTTCAATTTTTCGGAGTGGCTCGGGAATGGGGCGGCCGTCGCCATATCGAACGCTTACTATCCCGACACCCGCACCGTGTCCGACAACGTCCAAAGGCTGGTGATCGCTTGCGCAACGGACGCTTTCTCGCAAGAGATGAAGGAATTCTGGCCGGATGTAAAACACTTCTTGTTCCACCGGCACGAGCCCGATCAGCCTCTGCTCAGCGATCCAAAGCCGGCGGGGCGCTGAGGGCGCTTACGATTCCAGGACGGCGTTCAGCGTGATTTTCGTGTTGAAGAGCTTGGAAACGGGGCAGCCCGCCTTCGCGTTGCCGGTCGCCGTGTCGAAAGCCGCTTGACTCGCGCCAGGGACCTTAGCCTTCAATTCGAGGTGGCTTTCGGTGATGGCGAAGCCGCTTTCGGTCTTTTCCAGCGAGATAGTCGCGGTGACGTCGAGGCGCTCAGCGGTCAAGCCGGCCGCGCCCAGTTGCCCGGACAGCGCCATCGCGAAGCAGCCTGCGTGCGCGGCCGCCAGCAGTTCCTCCGGGTTCGTTCCAACGCCGTTTTCAAAGCGTGTGGCAAATGAGTATTGGGTATTGGAAAGCACGCCGCTCGAGCTGGAAATAGCTCCCTTCCCTTGCTTGAGGTCGCCTTGCCAGACGGCCGATGCGTTTCGTTTCATTAGGATCCTCCTGGACCAAATTCTTGGATGCTCGCTCGCCGCGCAGGGATACGGGAATTACAGATTCGGCGAGCCGCCAACTTCGGTTCCCGAGGACGCCGTCACCAGGCCCGGCGACGTGTTTGGCAGACCACCCGGTACCGGGATCAGGGACCGTGCGGTTTCCCAGTCCGTGGCCTTGCCGAAATAGTAGCCTTGTGCGTACTCGCAGCCAAGGGCTTTCAGGTGGGCGAGTTGGTGCGCCGTCTCCACGCCCTCCGCGATGATGTTCATTCCCAGATTGTGGGCCAGCGACACGATCGTGCGGATGATCTCCAGGCTATCCGCGTCCAGGCCGATCCGGCTGACAAAGGCGCGGTCGATCTTGAGGGTCTGGACCGGCAAGTGTTGCAACTGGCTCAGCGAGGAATACCCCGTGCCGAAATCGTCGATATCCAAGCCGACGTGGATGTCTCCCAGGCGCGCCAACAGCGTCGAGACCGTGCCGGAGTTCCGCATCATGGTGCTTTCGGTGATCTCGAAGCTCAGTCCGAATCCGCGGCTGCCCGGCCAGCTCCGCCGCACGATACGCTCGATTTCGTCGATAAGGCTCAATTCCGCCAATTGCACGGCCGAGAAATTCAGGTGCAGAGTGAGAGCGCCGCCGGAGGGCAAAAGCGCGGACGCTGGCTTCGCGCCCGGCGTTGTCCCAAGCCAGCGTTGGGTGTCCCGGCAGGCTTGCTCCAGCACCCAATGGCCCACCGGAACGATCAGCCCGGTCTCCTCGGCTAAAGGAATGAATTCCAGAGGCGGGATCAATCCGCGCAATGGATGCAGCCACCGCACCAGCGCCTCAAATCCGGCAATGGCGCCGGTGCGAAGGTCCACGATCGGCTGGTAATGCAACCGCAGTTCGTCGCGTTCCAATGCCCGGCGCAGGTCCGTCTCCACTTGCAGGCGGACGATGGCGCGGCGGCGCATGTTCGAGTCGAAGATCGCGTACCGGGCTCTCCCTGCCGCCTTGGCGCTGTGCAATGCCGTGTCGGCGTCGCGCATTAAATCCTCTGCGCGCTCGTAGCCGTTGGCGCTCCCGGCGATGCCAATACTAGTCGTGGCGAAAACCTCGTGCCCCTCCAGCAGGAACGGCGCGCGGATCGCCGCGCCGATTCGCTCGGCCACCGAAACGGCATCGCCGGCTTGCCGGATTTCATTGAGCAGCACGGCGAATTCATCGCCGCCCAATCGCGCGATGGCGCAGTCTTCCTGCAGGCGCGCCACGGTGTCGGCCGCGCGCAAGCCCTCCCGCAGCCGTCCGCCAAGGGCCTTGAGCAACTGGTCCCCAGCCAGGTGTCCCAGACTGTCGTTGACATTCTTGAAGCGGTCCACACCCAGCAGCAGGATGGCGAATTCGTCCGCCGGACGGCGTCCGGCGAGCTCGATCCGGCGCTCCAGGCGGTCCATGAAGAGCAGCCGGTTCGGCAGCCCGGTGAGCGGGTCCGCAACCTTCGCCGCCGTAATATCGGTCTGCGAGCCGGCGATGCGGATCGCCTCGCCGTTTTCATTCCAGACCGCCAACCCGCGGCTCAACATAAAGCGGTAGGTGCCGTCCTTGCAGTGGACGCGCTGTTCGCATTCCAATTGGGGCGTCTCGCGCCGGCAGTGCGCCGCCACGGCCGCCTGCCAGCGTGGAAAGTCGTCCGGATGGACGCGGCACAGCCATTCGTCGGGCCGGCGGCCGATTTCGCCGTCCTGGTAACCCAGCATCTCTTTCCAGCGGGGCGAGAGATAGATCTCACCCTTCTCCAGGTCCCAGTCCCACAAGCCGTCGTTGGCGCCTCGCGCCGCGCGGGCGTAGCGTTCCTCGCTTTCGCGCAGGGCTGCCGTCAACGCTTTTTGGGATTGAAGCGTACGAATGCGGGCCAGGGCCACCGGCATGTCCACCGGCTTGGTGATGTAATCGTTGGCACCCATTTGCAGGGCTTCTACGATGTTGGCGCTTTCGCCCGCCGCGGTCACCATGATCACCGGAAGCTCCGAGGGGGAGTACCGCCGGCGTATTTCTTGCAGCACTTCGAGGCCGCCCATACCCGGCAGGCGCACATCCAGTAGCACTATCTCCGGCGTTTGGTTGCGGATAGAGGCCAGGGCCTGGACCCCGTCTTCGGCCACCACCACCTCGAATCCGTGGCGTTCGAACCGATGACATAGCAGTTCCCGGTCGCCTCCCTCGTCATCCACAATCAGCAGCGCCATTTCATGCAATAGATCGGCAATTCCGCGGGCCAACTACATACACGGGGATCTGATCGCAGAAGCCGGCTAAAAGCCGGCTCCAGGCGGGCTTTCCGGTCGGCCACTACAATAGGATGGAGAACCCAGCCACCTACGTGCCCGACACCCATCGCTCTTTCGTCTTTCACGATCCCACCGGCAAACGTTGGCAGCGCTTCCGCCGCGGCCTCCAGACCGGCGCGATCTTCTTCGGCCTCCTGCTGGTCCTGTTCACGCTGAGTATGGCCATTAACCCGCAGATCCCCGCCCTGGGCCTGCCGCCGGTCGAGCACATACCCGACCTGGGTGAAGTCCCCGCGATCATCCGCGGCGAGCGGCCCGTGCCCAATGTCCCCTTCAAGCTGCGAAAGGCGGCGGGCAACATCAAGTATGTGCGGTCGGCCTCGCCCGTGCTGCACCCCAAGAATGCCGCGCGCGTCGAGACCAACAGCCCCATCGTGTTCGGCTTCTATGTGAACTGGGACCCGGGCAGCATGGTTTCGCTGCGCATGCACCTCGCGCACCTCACCCACCTGGTTCCGGAATGGCTGATCCTGCGCAATGCCAAGGGCGATCTGGACGACGAGAGCGATCCCACCGTGATCGCCATCGCGGCGCAAGCCAAGCTGCCCATCGTGGCCCTGGTCACCAACTATCGCGATGGCTGGCAGCCCGGCGATGTCCGCAAAATCCTGCGCGACGCGGACGCCCGCGCCGACCTCGTCGACAACATCTACAACAACCTCGCGGAGCACCACTTCGCCGGCGTCAATATCGATTTTGAGGAACTCACCCCGCGGGACCGCCAGCCGCTCGAGGCCTTCATGCGTCAACTCCGGGCCAGGCTGCAGCCCGCCGGCCTGCTGCTCACTGAAAGTGTCCCGATCGAAGACCCGGCCTACGACTTGAAGCAACTGGCCGAGGTAAACGACTACATCGTGCCCATGGTCTACGACGAGCACTATCAGTCGGGCGAACCGGGGCCCATTGCGTCGGAAGCCTGGTTCCGGAAGCAAATCGACAGCCTGGGCCGGATCGCGCCGCCCCAGAAGATGGTGATCGGCGTAGGGAATTATGGTTACGACTGGACCATCGGCGGCACAGGGTCCGCCGAGACCACGTTTGGCGAGGTGATGTCCCAGGCGGCGTCCATTAAATCGTCCGTCGAGTGGAATGCCGGTACAGCCAATCCGGTGTACCGTTATCAGGCCGGCGGGCAGCGGCACGAAGTCTGGTTCCTGGATGCGGTCACCGCTTTGAACGAGGCGCGCGCCGTGGCCGGCGGCGGCTTCCGCGGCGTCGCGCTATGGCGATTGGGCGCCGAAGATCCGGACCTGTGGCAGGTGCTCAAACCCGATGCCTGGCCCGCCGCGGATTACGATCCTCAGCAGTTGTCCGTGCTGTCCGCACAAAAATCCGTGATTCCGTACGGTGATGGCGATGTCCTACGAATTGTCGAGACACCGCACGATGGCGCCCGCCGCGTCTGGCGCGATGACGGCGGCCGCTTTGCCGAACAGTACGGACAGTTGCCGTCCTACTACGTGATCGAATCGAGCGGCGGCGTGCATGCCAAAGGGCCGGCCGGCAAGGTCCTGTCGCTCACCTTCGACGATGGCCCCGATCCGCGCTACACCTCCGCGATTCTCGACATCCTGCGCCAACACGACGCGCGCGCCACATTCTTCATCATCGGCGCCAATGCCGACCAGAACATCGGACTGGTTAAACGCGAGTATGCCGAAGGCCACGACATCGGCAACCATACTTACACGCATCCCAACATCGCGCTGGTGTCCGAGCAACGCGCCGCGCTGGAGTTGTCGCACCACCCAGCGCATTATCGAAAACGCGCTGGGTGTTTCCACGGTGCTGTTCCGCCCGCCCTACAACGCCGACAGCCAGCCGCAAACGCCCGAGGAAATCCTGCCGGTGCTGCGCGCGCAAAAGGCCGGCTACGTGACGGTGGGGGAACGCATCGACCCGCGCGATTGGGTGAAAGGCGTTTCCGCCAATGAGATCGTGTCGGAGATCGAGAGCGAGCTGCGGTCCGCCGAGGACCCCGGCCATGTGATCCTGCTGCACGATGCGGGCGGCGATCGCTCCGCCACCGTCGCGGCCCTGCCGCGTATCCTCGACGGCTTGCAGGCGCAGGGGTACCGGTTCGTGCCCCTGAGCGAACTGCTGGGGCAAACCCGCGCGCAGATCATGCCCGCGGCTTCTGGCGTGGAGATGCGCTGGGCGCGCATCGAGGGCGGGGCTTTCGACTCTCAGGGAACATTCAAGAAAATCGTGGGCATGTTGTTCCTGTGGGCCATTTACCTGACGCTGGGCCGCTCGCTGTTCTACGGAGTCCTGGCGCTGGCGCAAAAGTGGCGCGCGCGGCGGGCCCGCTTCGATGCCTCGTTCCGCCCGCCGGTCTCGGTGATTATCGCCGCTTACAACGAAGAGAAGGTGATCGTGCGCACGGTCGAATCGATCCTGCGCAACGGCTATGAGGATCTCGAACTGGTGATCGTCGACGATGGCTCTGCCGACGCTACGCTGGAAGTCCTGCGGCGGAACTTCGGCGATCGGGCCAACGTGCAGATTCTTTCGCAGCCTAACGGCGGCAAATCGGTGGCCCTGAACAACGCCATCGCGCACGCCCGGCACGATATCCTGATCGCGCTGGACGCGGACACGATCTTCCGCGCGGGCACTATTGGCAAGCTGGTGCGGCACTTCGCCGATCCCGCGGTGGGCGCGGTCTCCGGCAACGCGCGCGTGGGCAACCGCAACGGTTGGATCACGCGCTTCCAGTCGATCGAGTACATCTACGGTTTCAATCTGGATCGCCGCGCGCTGGACCTGCTGAACGCCATCACGGTGGTGCCCGGCGCGGTGGGCGGGTGGCGCAAGCCCCTGATCGTGAAACTGGGCGGATTCGGCGACGACACGCTGGCCGAAGACACCGACCTGACGCTGAAGATTCGGCGCGCGGGCTACCAGATCCGGTACGAAGAGGAAGGCGTGGCCTTCACCGAAGCGCCCGAGGACACGCGCGGCCTCGCCAAACAGCGCTTCCGATGGGCCTTTGGCACCTTGCAGGCCGCCTGGAAGCACCGCGACGCGCTGTTCGTACCCAAATATGGAACGCTCGGTTTCGTGGCGCTGCCCAGCATCTGGATCTTTCAGGTGCTGCTTTCGGCGCTCTCGCCATTCGCCGAAGTGGCCATGATCGTGGCGCTGTTCGCGGGGAACTGGCGCATCGTGCTGGCGTTCTATCTCGCCTTTTTCGTGCTGGAGCTGCTCACCGGCCTGATGGCTTATTGGCTCGAAGGCGAGAAGCCCTGGGACCTGGCGCTGTTGCTATTTCAGCGAATCTATTACCGCGAGCTGATGTACTACATAGTGGCCAAGTCGCTGATCTATGCAGTGCGCGGGCGCGTGGTGGGGTGGGGCAAGCTGGAGCGGCGGGCGACAGTGCAGGGAGTTTAGTTAACGACCATAATGAAGAGGGAAGCTCCTGCATGACTATTCAGATCACCAGACCAGAAATCGAGGCGCTCATCAACGAGCGCCTTCAGAGCGGTGATTTTAAGGATGCCGAGGATGTCATCTTGCACGCGCTTCAGGCGCCGGGGACCCATGCTCCGGAAATCGGGCGGGAGCGGCGCGAGGCGATAGAGCGGCTCAAGAACTTTGGCAAAACCCACGGTCTCTCGCTCGGGGGAATGACCATTCGCGAATTGCGTGACCAGGCGCGTCCGTGAGCGCAATTGTGGTCGACGCTTCGGTGACCCTGGCCTGGTGCTTCCCGGACGAGCAGACGCCTATGTCGCTACAAGTGCTGGATCGCCTCAACGCGGACGATACGGCTCTGGTACCAGCCTTCTGGTCCGCCGAGGTCCTCAATTCGTTACTGATCGGTGGGTAGTGGGTCAGTTTGAACTCTAACTGACCCACTACCGATCGGTGAGAAGCGGGGGCGCATCGTCGTGGGATTTTAAGAACCCATCGAGCCGGTACCTGGTTCCAAAGCCGAGCAACCGCCGCAGCTCAGGCTTGTTGATGCGGCCGCTTTTGAATTCTTCGAGCGCCAGGGCTTCCAAGGCGCGGCGCGAGAGGTTGCCGCCGGATGCGCTCATGCGGTTGGCGAGCTCATCGGAATCTGAACGGTGAGTTCCATGCTCTATCACCCTACTCCATCCGCATAATCCGGTCAAGCAGATAGCCGGGCTTGAGACGGCGATTGCCAGCCAGTTCGCCCGAGCCCACCATTCGCGCGACAGTTCGCCGGAGTTTAGCGTACAATTTCAGATATGAGCACCACCACGGCGCGGATCACCGTCGAGGAATTCCTGAAGCTGCCCGAGGTCGAGGGCGAGAAGAAGGAGTTGATCCACGGAGAGGTGGTTTCGATGGCATATGCCGGATTCGGGCACGAGCGCGTCAAGTCCAACCTGATTAAGATCTTGTCGGCTTGGCTCGGTCGACATCCGTTTGGGCAGGTATTCGCCGAAACTACGTATCGCCTGGGGGGCGATGCCTTGGCGCCTGACTTGAGTGTGCTGCGCAACGAACGCCTCACGCCGGTCACTAAGGATCTTCCGCTGGGAGCGCCCGACCTTGCCATCGAGGTGGTCTTCTCCGAGACGGCCGCCCGTCTGAGAACTAAGATCGGACTCTATCTGGAGCATGGCCGCAAGGCTGTTTGGGTGGTCTACCCGGAAGCGCGGCTGGTGGAAACTCACGGTGCGAACGGCCAAGTCAGGATCTTCAAGCAGGACGAGATCCTCGAAGACCCCGACGCGCTGTTCGGTTTCAGCACGCCCATCGGCGCCATCTTTGAAGGCCTGTAGGAACGGCGTATAATTTCAAATATGAGCACCACCACGGCGCCGATGACGGTCGAAGAGTTCCTGACTCTGCCGGATATCGAGGAGCAGCGGGTCGAGCTGTTCGACGGAGAGGTCGTTGACATGCCGAGTGGCGGACGCGCTCATGAAATCGCGAAATCGAACCTTATTGAAATCCTGGCCCCGTGGCTCAAGCAGCACAGGGTGGGCAAGATATTTGTCGAATCGGCGTGCCGGATGGACGAACAGACCGTAGTGGTGCCCGATCTCAGCCTGCTGAGCAACGAGCGGTTCAGTCAATGGAGCGATGGCCTATTTCCCGGTGCGCCGGACCTTGCGATCGAAGTTGTATCGTCGGAAACGGCTAATCGGCTGCAAACCAAGATCCGGCTGTATTTGAAACACGGAAGCAAGGCTGTCTGGTCGATCTTTCTGGAAGCGCGCACTGTTCAGATCGACTTCCCTAGCGGTCACGGCATCGTGATCGAGCAAGACGGCCTGCTGGAAGGGCAGGATGCCTTGCCCGGCTTCAGTACTCCCGTCAGCGCTATCTTTGAGGGGCTATAGGCACTTCCGGCGCTTGCGGGACGGGCTGCTCCGGCGGCCTGCAAACCCCAATTGACACCGAAAACGCCGCAATGCCGTGCCACGCGTTGCCGGTCCGCCGCTCGATGTGGTACGACTTGCTGGCGGCATCCGCGCGCAAGCGCCAGTCCGCATTCGCGGTCCCGCCCGCCCGCTTTAGTTGGATGGGCTGCTCGTTGGTCTGGCGCAGCATCCAGGTCTCGCCCGCATTGGGAGTTTCATACATCTCGTAGCGGCCGGATTCGCCCGTCCGCCCGCGATCGATCACCATGCTGCCGCTCGAGTGCGAGCCGAACCAGAATTGCAGGATGGAGCCGAATTGCGGCTCCGCGAAGACAGGGCGCGCCTGCCAGGTCTTGCCGCCGTCCGCGGTCGCCAGCAGGAACGGATCGCGCGGCAGGGGATGCTGCACTTCGCCGGCCACCCAGCCGTTCTCGAAATCGATAAACTGGATCCGGTCGAGTCCCGCCAGGTGCACGCGCTCGTAAGGCTCGCGCCACGTCTTGCCGCCATCGCCGCTGGAAAGGAGCACCGAAGAGAGCGTCGTCGTGGACGAATGTATGTTACCGGCCGCAAAGATCCGATTCCCGACCGCTTCCACCGACGCCAGCTCCAGAAATACGGGACAGGGGTCTTCTATCGTGCAGCCTAAACCGGCCAATCGGATGTCTTCCTCTCCGCAGCGGTAATCCACAACCATGGGCTTGCCGGTATTCTGCAGAGGCGGGGCTTCCGCGGGCTGTTCCGCGGACTTTTCAGCCTGCGCCGCCGCGACACCGGCGACGCACAGGATAGCCGCTCCCAATGCGATCCAGTGCCTCATCATCATGTTTTTCGATTGTATCGCCTCTTGTCAGTGCGAAAGATTACAATTCTGAATTTCCCCTGTAACCATCTTTGAAAAACCGCCGCCTTCTCGTGCAAATCCCCGTTACGATAAGCGGGCGCACTCACCCCTTTCACCCAAACGCGCCCGCTTTAATTTGGCTCCGCAGAGCCCTACCGCGCGGCTTCGACCAATTTGCGAATGGACGGTTCGACACTCAGCAGCAGTTCCGCTTTGGGCTGTTTGGCGTGGTCCAGCAACGCCCTCTTCTCCGCAATCCAGTCCGGGCTTCGCGGCGCGGCGCCCGCTAAGCGATCGAGCGCCTGCAGACCGGCCTCCGCGATGGCCGCCAGATCCTTGGAAATCTCCGCGTCTTCAGCCAGCAGCGCGGAATTGGACATCACCGGCGCCAGGCGCGCGTGATTATCGCGCCACAGGGTCAGGCACTCGCGGATCCGCGGCAGGTCGTCGGCTCCCATCCGGTTCACCAGCACCGCAAACCGCCGAACGGTTTCGCTATCGGGCCGCGCCGCGTCGATCAGCCGGTTAAACGGCGTGAATCTGTCGTAAGGATGCGCCTCCTCGCGCGCATAGTCCTTCACCGGCTCGACCACCTCGGCCAGCGTGCGCACGGGCGCCACCGGGCCGCCGTCCGCCATCCGCGCCAGCATCTTTTCGTATTCCGAGACGTGCGTGAGGCCCAGCCATGCCAGATCGCGGCTCACCGCGCCCAGCCTGCGATACATATCCGCCACATCCGTCACATTTTGGGGCGACCAGAAGCGCTCCGCGATGGCCGCCATGCGCGGCCAGACGCGCGTATCCAGCAACTCCGGCGTTACGAATTCCGACCACATGCAGGCCTCGCCGCCGAGCACGCGCTGCTTCTCCTCGGCGTTCAAATCCGCGGCGCCCTCGCCCAGCGGATCGACGGCGTAGTGATGCGCCGCCGAGTAACCCAGATCCAGGTAATATCCGCTCGACAGGATGCCGCTCACGCCCTGCCGCGCCGCATCCGCCAGCGCTTTCGGCCCGCGCCACGATTGCACCAGGACGTTGCGCGGCATGTCCTTGGTCAGAATCTCATCCCAGCCGATCATCTTCTTCCCGTGCTTTTCCACCAGGCGCTCGACGCGCCGCGTGAAATACGCCTGCAGCTCCAGGTTGCCTTTAATCCCGTGCGCACGCATGAATTTCTGGATGCGCGGATTCGCATCCCACTGCTTGCCGTTCACTTCGTCGCCGCCGATGTGGAAGTACTCGTCGGGGAACAGCGCGGCCATTTCGCCGATGAACGCGTCCAGGAACTGGTAGGTTTCCTCGCGCGTGGGGTCCATGGCCGGATCGAAGATGCCCCACTGCCGCTCGATGGGGTAGGGCCCGGGCCCGGGCGGCGGCGCGCTGGCCAGCTCCGGATACCCCACGAACCACGCGGTCGCGTGGCCGGGCATGTCGAATTCCGGAATCACGCGGATGCCCCGCTCGCGGGCGTAAGCTATCGCGTCGCGCACCTGATCCTGCGTATAGTAGTCGCCATCGGAACCCATTTCCTGCAGCTTTGGAAAAAGCTTGCTTTCGATGCGGAAGCCCTGGTTTTCGGAGAGGTGCCAATGGAACACATTCAGCTTCACGGCGGCCATGCCGTCGAGGGTGCGCTTCACGTCCGCCAGCGGAATCCAGTGCCGCGCGACATCCAGCATCAGGCCGCGCCACGGGAAGCGGGGATGGTCTTCAATGGTCACCGCCGGCACGCCGAAGCCGCTCGAATCCAGGTCGACCAGTTGCAGGAAGGTCTCCATGCCGCGCAGCACGCCCAGCGGATTGGGCGCGTCCAGGCGGGCGCCCACGGACGTGACGGTCAGCCGGTAGGATTCGTCTTCTTGCGCGGATTGGACGGGAGCGCTGGCATGATCGCAATAGACCACCAGCGGCGCGGCAGGCGCATGTACGCCGCTGCCCGGCGCCATCGGAATGCCGGTCTTTACGGCCACATCTTCCACTAGGCGCGCGGCCGCCGCTTCCAGGCGCGCTTCGCGATATCCGTTCAACTGCACGAATGCGAAATTGCGGTCGATACGCATGCGTCCCGCGCCCGGTTGGAGCTTCGCGGGCACGGGCATCAGGTCATGGGCAAACAGCGTCAGCGGGGCCACCAGAAGAATCGAAGCTTTCGGCATCATTACCAGACTAGCTGTTTTGTACTTATACTGTGGGCATCATGAAAATTCTCCGCCGTACCGCTCTATTCGGCCTTCTCCTGGCATTGTGCCCATGGCTTCGACCCGCGCTTGCCGCGCCGCCGGCCAACTTCTATTTGCACGATGGCGACCGCGTGGTGTTCTACGGCGATAGCATCACGGACCAGCGCTTGTACACTACGTTCGTCGAAACTTACATCGTCACGCGCTTCCCCCAACTGAAGGTTAGTTTTGTGCACTCCGGCGTGGGCGGCGATCGCGTAACCGGGGGCGGGGCGGGCGCGATCGACGTGCGCCTGCCGCGCGATGTGGTGGCCTACAAACCGGCGGTGATGACCATCATGCTGGGCATGAACGACGGCAGCTACCGCGCCTTCGATCAGAAAATCTTCGATACCTATGCCGCCGGGTACCGGCACATCGTACAGAGCGTGAAAGACGCGCTGCCCGGCATTCGCATTACCGTGATTGAGCCCTCGCCCTTCGATGACGTGACCCGCGCGCCCAATTTTGAAGGCGGCTACAACAAGGTAATGGTGCGCTACGGCGAGTTCGTGAAGGAGTTGGCCCGCCAGGAAAACCTCGCGGTGGCCGACTTGAATGGACCGGTGGTGGCGGCGCTCGAAAAAGCCAACAAACTGGATGCCGAGAACGCCAAGAAGCTGGTGCCCGACCGCGTGCATCCCGCGCCGGCCGGCCACCTGCTGATGGCCGAGGCGCTGCTGAAGGCGTGGCAGGCGCCGGCCATTGTCACGGCTGTGGAGATCGATGCCCCCACGGCCACCGTCGCCAGCGCCACCAATACGAAGGTGACGGAACTGACAGCCGCCGGCGGCGTCTCCTGGACGCAGGCGGATGAAGGCCTGCCTATGCCGGTCGATACGAACGATGCGGTAGTCGCGCTGGCCCTGCGCTCTTCGGATTTCGTGGAAGCGATGGACCAGGAGCCGCTGAAAGTCACGGGCCTCGCCGCTGCCCGCTATACCTTGAAGATCGACGGCGAAGCGGTGGGCACTTTCACCAAAGAAGAGTGGGCCAAGGGAGTGAACCTGGCGATGCTCCCAACGCCCATGGCAAAGCAGGCCGCCGCGGTACATGATCTCACCCTGCGGCACAATGTGGTGCACTTCGCGCGCTGGCGGATGGTGGGAGTGAATCTCGACAGCCTGGCTCTGCCGCGCGCGCATTTGCAGGCTGCGGCGGATGCGCTGGACACGCTGGAGGCGGATGTCGTCGCACAGCAACGGGCCGCCGCGCAGCCCAAGGATCATCGGTACGAGTTAGCGGCGGAGTAACTGCACCACGCGCCGGGCCTGCACGACCAAGCCGGCAGCCGTTCCACATGCCGGGCGGAGAGACGGCGGGGGCCGGTCCGGGGACAGGCGGCCCAAGGGCAGATCCAAATGCCCCGCGCTTGTTTGAAGAAATATGCGCAATTTATTTGCGTTCAGAAAATAATTATGGACAAAAAAACAGAAAATGGGCATAACTAGCCAGTTGACGGCAAGAAAGGCGCATACTCAGCGTTGAGAAGGACAAGCGGATATGGATAGATACGGGAAGCCATCATCGCTGCAGCGCGGCACCCTCGCGGCGCCGGGCCTGCTATGCTCAATGCTTCTGTGTTCGGCGCCGGCTACACCGGCGGCTGACCCCCCGCTGCGGCTTCGCCCCGCCGGAGTCGAGGCCAGCCAAGGCTCCTTGCGGGTGACGCTGGTGAACGACGGCGCATTGGCGGTCCGTGCGTTCTGCATGACTTCGCGGAGCGGTCCGGTGGAGACAGCGGAGGATCTACCGCCTCGCCCGCCGCTCGTGGCGGCCGGGGGGGTGAAGGTCGTCACGCTAAGAACCCAACCAGTGCCCGCCGACGACCTGGACGCCGAGGTGCGCTCATTCGCCGTGACATGCGTGCAGTGGGAGGACGGCTCGGTCGAGGGCCGCCCCGGTCATGTGGCCCTGCTGCTGCAGGGCCAGGCCGGTACCGCCTTCGAATGGAAGCGACTGCTCCCAAAGTTCGAGCAGATCCAGCACTGCGCTGACGCGGAGTGGAGTGCCGCGCTGGCCGGCGCCGCCCGGTGGATCGCCGACGGCGGCGACAAGCTGGACGACGGCACGCAGGCGGCGGGGAGCTTCGAGGGGGGAATGGAGGAGGCAAACCTAGCTGCCAAAATGACCTTGGATTCACTGCAGCGATTAAGCGTGGATCCCGCGGGGATGACGGCGGCACGGGAGCACCTCGCCGACATGGTCTCGCGGTGGCGCACCGCCGGCGATTTTCTGTCGCGCGTCAAGGGCCTATCGGCCGACGGCGCGGATCCCAAGAAATAGCTCGATAATCAGGAGGAAACTGCATGACCAGCGCACGAAGAATACCCTTGCAGCCGCTCTTATGCGCGTTGATCGCGTGCTTCGGAGTGTTTGGGCAGACCTGCAGCGACTGCGTGCCCACCTGGACCCTCGGGACACCTGCGTTGCAAAACGGCTGCAACCAACCCTATGGGGATAGCCTCGGAAAGCAACAGCCCTACACCATATCCTGGCCCGACGGGACCTCGGGGACCAAGACAGGCGCCGGGGTGGGCGAGTGCCTCGGGAACGAGGACTGTAACTATTTGGATACCGTGAACTGCTGGCCGTATTTCAACGGGCCGACGGCTAGCTCGGGCTACTGGCAAGAGATCGAAAACGACGGTGTGGCCGAATTCGTGGGCGGCGTTCACGGCTGTCCGAACAACAGTCTCCAAGGCGAGAATCTAGCGTGCACGGCCGGCACGGCCCGCAAGATCTTCTGGTCCTACACATGCAACTGCCCTTGCACCGGCAGTCCAACGTTCATGTGCTCGACTTCCGGCGGTATCGGGTACGCTAGCCCAACGTGCCAGGACGGCCAGTTCGTGTGCCCAAGTAGCGCCACGCAGTGCTCGCTGCCGCCTCCAAGCGGGGGGTGCCCAGCCGGCCAGACTCTCACCTGCGGCGGGGACGGGCAGGCGATCGGCGGGAATTGGACCTGCAACTGCAATCCGAACTGCGGCACCTGTCCCATCCTTATCGACACACAGGACCAGGGATTCCACCTGACCGACTGGCAGCACGGCGTCACTTTCGGCTTCTTCCCCGGCCAGTCCGAGATACAGTTGGCTTGGACCGACGCCAACTATGCAAACGCTGGCTCGCCCTGGACCGCGATGGGAACGGCCTGATCAACAACGGGACCGAACTCTTCGGCAACATCACGCCCCAGCCGCCGAGCGCCACTCCGAACGGATTCCTTGCGCTAGCGGTTTTCGACGACCCCGCTAATGGTGGCAACGGCAACGGCTTCATCGGCCCCGGAGACGCTGTCTATCCCTATTTGCTGGTCTGGATCGACGAAAACCACGACGGCATCAGCCAACCCAACGAGCTGAAGACGTTGCAGGAGGTGGGCATCTTCAGGATCGACCTCCGGTACCACGACTCACCCTTCGTTGACCGGTATGGCAACCAGTTCCGGTACCGCGGGACAGAGTGGGACGACGCGGGCAACGGCCGCCAGGCGTCCTATGACGTGTTCTTAACGCACGCGCCCAAGTAGAGGCAAGGATCGTCGATGAATATCCGTGCCTTCCGCTCCTGGGGCTTCCGTACCGCGATTCTCTTCTCGGCCGCAGGTTCCTGCCTGCAAGGGCAAGGCGCCAGCTGTGCGCAGCCGCTCTCGCAGGAGCGGTTAAGGACACCTGTTACCGTGAACTCACCTTTCGAGGGAAGAGCCAGGCTCGGTCGTGGGACCTGACTCTCTACCTTTCCCCTGACCTTCGCTTCCGGAGCAGCGATATTTTGGACAGCTCGGTCGACCCAGCGGCTGAACAGCGCGGCAAGGACGCGGCTCTGCTCAGCGGGGTGTCGCCCGGCGCGGCCGTCCGGGGCCCGGACAAATCCCCGGTTACCATCGCAGTCTTCTCCGACTTCCAGTGCCCGTATTGCCGCCGCTTCGCCCAATATCTCGACGAGGTCCTGGCCGACGGCGGGGAGGACGTGCGCGTCGTCTTTCACCATATGCCCCTCGGCATGCATCCCTGGGCGCGTGCGGCCGCTGTGGGCTCCGCATGCGCGCAGCAACAGAGCAGTGCGGCGTTCTGGGCGATGCACGACCAGATCTTCCGCAATCAGGAAAGCCTAACTCGCGCTGACCTGAAAGACAAGCTCGGAGAATTTGCCAAGAACGCCCGCGGTCTGGACACGAAGGCGTTTCAGCAGTGCGTGGACGGCGGAATGTCGCTCGGTCTGGTGCTGCAGGACATGAACCTCGCCGCGGCCGCCCATGTCGATGGAACGCCGACCGTATTCGTCAACGGTAACCGGGCGCCGGGCGTCGGGAATGCGGCGGAGCTGCGGGAGATAATCTCGCGTGCGCGTCGGGAGGCGGCGGGGCGCGGCCCATCCATGGAGCCGTAGCTCAAGGCGCTCGCCATCCCAAACATCCATTCGCGCGGGGCGATCGCGGTATGATCGGACCTGTGACGCGCCGGCGATTTTTCCTGTCCTCCGCCGCGGCGGGCGCATTGGCCTCCCCAATCGCCGGGCTCCAACGTAAAACGAAAAATCTGATCCTGGTCACGGCCGATGGCTTGCGGTGGCAAGACCTTTTCACTGGCATCGACCCGCTCCTAATGAACCGGAAGGATGCCGGCATGACCGAACCTGGCGCGCCGGAGCTGCGCGGCCGTTTGTGGAAGGCGCAGCCGGAGGATCGGCGCCTGGCGCTGCTGCCGTATTTTTGGGGCGCCCTGGCGCCGTCCGGAGTGGTGCTCGGCAACGCCGCCAAGGGCAGCTCCGTGCAGGTGACCAATCGCTATCGGGTGTCGTATCCCGGCTATTCCGAGATGCTCACCGGCCGCGCGCAGGACGACGCGATTCGCGGCAACGATCCGGTGCAGAATCCCACGCCCAGCTTCCTGCAGATTGTGAAGGAGCGGTGGAAGCTGCCCAAGGAAAAGGTGGCGGTGTTCGGATCCTGGGACATGTTTCATTACATCGCGGAGAGCCGCCGCGGCGAGATCTTCATCAACGCCGGCTACGAGCCGTCCGCGCTGCCGGCGGGCAATCCGCGTGTGGCCGAATTGAACAAGCTGCAGATGCAGGCGAGATATCTGGACGACAGCGCGCGGCATGACGCCTTTACGTTCGGCCTGGCGATGGAATATCTGAAGAGCGTGCAGCCGCGCGTGCTCTTCATCGCCTTCGACGAGACGGACGACTGGGCGCACAACCGCCGCTACGACCGCGTGCTCTCCTCCATTCAATTCCTGGACGGCGCGCTCCAGGAGCTCTGGACGTGGGTGCAAGAGTCTCACGCATACCGCGATTCCACTACCCTGATTGTGACTTGCGACCACGGACGCGGGAGCACTGTGGACGACTGGCACGATCACGGCAAGAACGTTGCAGGCGCCGATCAGATCTGGATCGCCGCGATCGGACCAGACACGCCGCATAAGGGAGAAGCTGCAAACACGGATGCCTATCGCCAGCGCGACATCGCGCCTACTGCGCTGGAGTTGCTGGGCATCGACGCCGCCAGCTATCCCGGCGTGTTGGGGAAGCCTATCTCCGCGTTGCTTGGTTGAATCCCCCGCACGAATCGCGTTGTGGCCGGGCACGTGCTCTTACGAGTGCGAGGTGAATTGAATGCGTGGATTTACATTTCTAGTGTTAGCTGGTGTGGCAGCAATCGGCTTGACGGCTACCGCTCCCAGAGCACAGGCTCAGGTCAACGTCGACATCGGCGTGGCCCCCGACTGTCCCTATGGTTATTACGACGCCGCTCCCTATGCCTGTGCCCCCACTGGCTACTACGGTCCGGAGTGGTTTAACGGGGATGGCTTCATTGGCGCCGGCCCGTGGTTTCATGGCGCCAGCGGCTTCCAGGGCAACGTGAATAATCGTCTCCATCCGGAGCACGGCTATAAGGGCCCAGCGCCGAAACGTGGCGAGAAAGCCGAGCCGTCAAAGCGTATCGATAGTGCGCACTTCCAGGGCAACGAAGCGCGGGATGGAAGGGGCCACGTAGCTCCGGCCAAACATTAGCCGGGGCGGGAAAGAGATTGCCGCACTGCGGGATCGCTGGCTGCTGGTCCGAGTGCGGCGCCCTTCCCGACGGGAGGATCTCCGGAAACGAAGCTAGTTCCCCTTCGTTTCCGTTTTGGTGGTTTCCTTCTTGACGGTCTTCCTGCCGTTTTTCTTGATCTTCACTTTCTTCTGCTCGGTGCTGCTGGTGGGATCCTGCGCGAGCGCGGCAAAAGAACCCAGCGCGATCGATACGCCCAGCATGAGGCTCATCAGTTTGTTCATTGCGATATCTCCTTTAGACCTTCACCCAAGCAGGTTTGTGGCCATGGCCGAATGAATGCGAACACGCTGGCTAAGGACGTTGGTGTCTGCAATTTCTGCCGTCAAACAGGCAAGAGCTGCGTCAGAATGAAGCGCAACCTACCGCAGATCCAGCGCCATCAAGCTATGCCGGTCGCGCACATACAACACAGTCCCCGCCAGCGCGGGCGCGGTCCAGGCATTGCTCCGCAGCAACGTGACTCGCGATAACAACTTCAAACCGGCGGGCGAGACAGTAGCCAACGAGAGATTGCCGTCTTCATCGACCGCGATCAGTTTGCCGTCCGCGTAGAGGAACGTGGCCTTCGGAAAAGCGCGATCCTGCCAAAGCACCTTCCCGGTCTTCGCATCGAGCGCCGTTAGCGGGGCTGGTCCGAAATCGCCGCTCGACCCGTAGAGCACGTCGCCGATGCGCAGCAGGTTCCCGATGTGCACCCGCATGCGGTTGTTGGCCCAGACTTCCTTCACCTGCGTCTTGCCATTCGCTACGTGCAGTTCGAGCGCAACGCAGCCGCCGTTATAAGCCGAGGAGACGAATAGCGTGTTGTCGTCAGTCCACAGTGGCAGGGCGATGTTGAGATGCCAACTGGTTGTGTGCGGATACTTCCACAGCAGGTCGCCCGAGTCCGGATTAATGCCGACGACTTCATCGCCCATCACCGCCGCAAGCTGGTCCTGGCCATCCACTCTGATGATTACGGGCGAGGAAGGCGAGTTCGCGAAATCCTGTTTCTGCCAGACGGCTTTGCCGTCTTTCTGGTTGAAGGCCATCAGCGCGTGACCAGCGCCGCCCACCTTCATGATGACCGTGTTCTTCCAGGCGATGGGACTGACCGAATATCCGCGATCCATGGGAGTGCCGTTGAATTCGCGCCAGAGATCGTGCGACCAGACCACCTTGCCGGTCTTCTTATCGAGACAGACAAGATGCGCCAGGATGCCCACGGCATAAACGGCGTCCGCCGTGACCAGCGGAGTCGCATGCGGGCCAGGGCCATTCTCTATGGCCATGCCGCCGGGGAAGGAGGCGTTCTCGGTATGTTCCCAGAGGGTCTTGCCCGTGCCGGTGGCGGCGGCCAGAGTGACTTCGTCGGAGCCGCGGCGATACATGGTGTAGAGATCGCGGCTCCACAGCTTCTTCGGTCCCGAGGCCGGCCAGGAGTTGGCCAGTCCTTTGGCCTCGGAGGTGAAATTGCGGTGCGGGCCGGCGAACTGCCGCCAATCGAGCGAAGCGCCCGCGGCTATCGCGCAGGCCAACAGTCCGGCGAACAAGCGGGCCCGGTGTCTCATGACGGATCCCAAAGCGCCAGGTGGTTCACGTCTTTTATCAAGATGCCATGACCCATGACCACCGGGTGCGCCCAAGTGGCGCTATCGGCCACGCTATATTTGCGCAGCGGCTCGAAGGCCTTGTCGTTTTGGCGGGCGACGGTCAGGTTGCCGTCCGGCGTGAGAATCAGCCAGACGGAACCGGCTGCGACCACCGCGGCGTTGTCCGCCTGCCGGCCCTGGGACGACCAGAGCGTGGCGCCATCGCCCGCTTTCAGGCAGAAGAACTGACCGCGCTTGCGGTCCGTAAAGCCGAACAGCAGATCGCCGCTCACTACCGGGGAACTCATGTACATGGAAAAATCCTTGTTCTCCCAGACAGTTTCGGTGGTCCATTCCGCGCCGCGCTTCAGCACTTTGACGCCCATCACCGGATTGCCGATCCCCGAGAAGATCAGCGTGTCATGGTAGAGCGCCGGCGTCACGATATTCTGCGCGTACACCGTCTTGAAAGGAATCTGCCAGAGCATCTTGCCCGTGGCCGCCGCGACTCCCACAATGTTGTTGCGGCTCTGTGTAACCACCTGCCGCGCGCCGGCCAGATCCACCACGATCGGCGATGCATATGCGGGTCCGTCGCCTTTCCAGCTCCATTTTTCAGCACCCGTGGCGGCGTCGAAGGCGGTTAGCGCGCCCTGGTCGTTGCCGCCCACGTACACGATCGCCAAGCCACGGTCGACCACCGGCGAGGTGGCCACGCCGAAATCGGGCGAACCGAATTCTTTGCGCCATTGCGGCTTGCCGGTCTTGGCGTCGAAGCAGGACAGCGTGCCGTTGATGCCAAAGGTGAAAATCCGGCCATCCTCGACCACCGGCGTCGATTTCACGCCTTTCCCATGGCCGGTCGCCGCCGGATTCATTTTGTAAGGCGCGTCGTAGCTTTCCTGCCAGACGGTCTGTCCGCTCTCGGGCCGCAGGGCGGTGACCAGTTCGCGATCGCCCTGCCGCGTATGAACGTAAATCCTGCCATCCGCTACCACGGGTGATGCGTGGCCCTCGCCGACTACGATTTTCCACTTGAGTGTTAGCTTTTCCGGCCACGCCTTGGGCTCGGGGAAGCCGATGGCGACCCCGTCGCGATGCGGACCGCGCCACTGCGGCCAATCTTCGGCCCCGGCGACGGCGAGCAGAACAGCGAGGCAAGCGGTCAGGCGGAAGCGCATGATTCAGGTTACAAGAATTTTCGCGCTCCCGCCAAGGCTGATTGTGTCTGCTGCTTCTAAGGCAGCGGGACGTGCGGAATCAGTTGCCCGCCGACCGTGCCACTGGACAACGTGGTTGTGACTGTGCCAACCTCCTGGACGGTGGTGTAGCTGCCGGCGAACTGGGTCCCCTTGCTGTTCAGCGCCAGTAACATCGTTGTAATGACCTTGGCATACAGCGATCCATCCAGGTTCAGCGCCAGACTGATATATTCGACATAAAGCGAACTGGGCGTGGCGCCGATTTGCCAGATGCCATGACCCGGGGTGCGGGTACTTATCCCGGCGGTCTGGGGACTGGGAACGAACTCCGAACCGTCTGTCTCGATCGCCGAGCCATCTGTAGTGAATGTCACAAGGCCGGGAATCTCCACGGTGGGTGGCGTCGTGGTGGTAGTCGGCGTCAAAGTGAATTGCCACGATCCGGCCAGGGACGGCGTGGCGGCTGCCGCGGGCGTGGGCTGAATCGCAAGAGCAATCAACCCGCAAATAAGGGACGCAAGCAACGTTTGGTTGCGCATATATCTCCTCCTCCGCTGCAATTGTAAAACGCCGGGCCCTCGTGCGCGCCACAATTCTTTCGCATCGAGTACTGTACTGGCATTTGTGACAGGCCTTACAATTCCGCCTCGTCAGCCGCGGACAGACTTGGTCTTCGTATGGGGTAGCTGGGCGAGAAAGTGCTTCGTCCTCTGTCGCAGTTCGCGCGACCACTGAAGCTGGATCTCCGAGCCGGTCCTCAGTACCTGGAGCAACGGTTCCGGATGCTCTGAGAAGTCGATTTTACTGGCGCCCGCGACTCTGATTCCAGGAAGTTCCGGTCTTTCTTCCCGCCTTCGCGCCAGGTCGCCTCTGTCACGCCGAATCGCTCCAGCATCGCTTCTGACCTGAGAAAGCCGGGAGTCACTGCCACCGCAGCTACACCGTGCGGACGTAGTTCTGCCGCCATGTTGAGAGCCAACCCTTTGAGCGCGAGCTTCACTGTCTGGGTCACCGGATTGCCCCCGGCGCTGAGCACGTCGTTTTCCGTCACCTCCACGATAAGCCCGCGGCGGTTGCGAATCATGTAGGGAGCCGCATGCTTGGCGGTGATGATGTGAGATAGGAGCGACTGCCGGAGGGCGGCCTCCGCATTCTTGAGATCCGTCTGCCAAAAAAAGCACCACTGGGCCATCAAGGGGTCTTCGCCGGCGATGCTGTTCACCAGTACATCGAGGCGGCCACGCTCGCGGTCCACTCGTTGGAAGAGGGCTTCCACCTCTTGCTCCACGGTGCGGTCGACGCGAAGGGCGATGGCGGAGCCGCCGGTCGCGCCGATCATTTCGGCCGTCTCTTCAACCGTTTCAGGACGATTGTACGTGGAGCGGTTCGCGCGCACGCTTCGTCCGGTGCAATAGACCGTCGCGCCGGCTTCTCCGAGTGCCCGGGCGATGCCACGACCTGCGCCGCGTGTGGCACCGGCAACAACCGCGACAGCGCCGGTAAGTGATTTTTCTCCTGTGGCTGGGCGCCTGCGCGAAGCCACCCGTGAACCTCCCGATGCGGATGATAGCTCAGTTCGCCAATGCGCATCAACATGGAATAGCCGCGTGCAGCCGCTTGGATGGACGGCCTATCGCTCGCGGGCGTTGGTGTGCGCCGCCGTATTCTCCGGTTCGGTGCCCGTGCCGTCGTTTTGGGGATTCCGGGCCGGCTCGAGAAGCTCTGGAGGTGATGTCGCGCCGTGCAAATGCATGGCGTTTAGGTGCGGCAATATCTACCGCAATCTGGGGAGCATGAAATGCTGCTACGCGTAGACCTCGCGGCGGTGCGGTTGGCGCGGTATTGTTCGTAAGGAATGCCCTTTTCCTTGCGGCGCGATTCCGAAATCAACCCGTCCGCGAAGTCCTCCCACACGGCCCCATGTGTTTTTAGGTTGATCAAAACGCCGTCCCTGCGGCCCTTCTCATCGGTCACAAACTGAATTCCGGACATGGTTCTATTTTCGCATAGCCGAATTGTATATCTGCCACCATCGTTTATCCGCGTTCGCCGATCAAGCGGCCTACTGGCCAGGGTTGTGGGATTTCAGGATCCGTAGCACGGAGAGTATGGTGCTCCAACTGCGCGTTGTCGCCGGGGCCCCAAAGAGCCTGTCGATCTGGCCGAGACACCCGATCGTTTTCATATGGCGTCGGTACACCCCATACACGAGACGATTCTTCGAGCCCATGATTCGCACCAGCCACTCGCGACCTTCGGGAAGAGCGAGCGGAAGAGAAACTCCGCGGTGGCCAGTCTCCGCGAGGATGCTTACAAATTGAACAACGTCCGCGGACTTTGGCTCGGTTCCAAACGGATTGTCCATCTCCAGTCGAATCAGATCGCTGCCGTCGCAGAACGCGATGGTGGCTTCAAACGGCAGCTTCCGGCGCAATTCGGCGAGGAACTTTGCGCGCGACCCAGGCTTACGAACGACCAGCGTGCCTGCGGCGCCCACGTTCACGGCCTCGTAAATGGCCAGTTCTTTGGCGAGCACGCTCGGACGAAAAGCCCTGTGGCCTCCGACGTTGATACCCCGGAAGAAAACGATCAAAGCCATGCTGCCCATTGTGGCAGAACCGAGTATCGAGGGGCTGGGCCGGCAGAAAAGCACACCCGGCCGCAGATGAACGCAGATGAACGCAGATAAAACATGGACAAAACTATGTCCCGCGCCCCTGGGTTCCGCGCCTCGGCCGGGCGCTTGTGTGCAGTTACAATTCCTTACACGCCGCACAAACGCGCTTTACAATCGCCTTCTAATCTGGGAACTGAGGAGACCAGAAACACATGAAGAACACTTGGTTACGTTTTGCAGCAGCAGCGGTGATCGCGGGAGGCATGGTCGTGGCCGCGCAAGAAGTGAGCAGCCAGCCGGCGCAACCGGTTGCGCGCCAGCACCGGCGCGGCGCGCGCCTGGCACAGTACCTGAATCTGACCCCGGCGCAGGCGGCCGAGGCCAAAGCCGAATTTCAGGCGGTGCGCCAATCCGCGCAACCCATCCGCCAGCAGTTGAAACAGGTTCGCGTGGCGATGTTCCAGGCGATCCAGGCGAACGACACCGCCAAAATCGACCAGCTCAGCGCACAGGAAGCCGGACTGCATGGGCAGATCGCGGCGATGCGCCATGAGGCTTTCGCCAAAATGTATAGCACCCTGACCCCGGAACAGCGGGCCAAGGCCGATCAGCTGCCGGCCCACATGCGGCAGATGCGGCAGCGCAACGGCTGAGTTCGAACAGACCGCTTACCGACGTGCGCGGCTCCGACTTGTACGGAGCCGCGACGTCAGGGAGCGGAACTTATCGATCGTCGGACTCGTATCCCAGACGCCAGCCGAGCTTCTGGGAATCGAACCACGAAACTCTTACGCCGAACCAGCGCGTCTCGGAAGCCGCCTGATAGCGGCCGCGCCGCCTATCGAGCACGAAGGCGCACGGCGCTTCGCCAAACTGCGCCAGGCGCGCGGCCAGCCATGAATCGGCGGTCAGCGGCTGCGCCAGCACCACCGGCGCGCCACCCAGCAGCGCCAGGTGCGCTCCGAACACTGGGTCCACCTGCTTGATCGGCGGTGGTGTCCCGTAAGCCTGGCTGTAGCGCTTTACCGAAGCCTCCAAATCGCGTACGGCGATCACCACCTTGGTCACGCCGCCGAAATCCTTGTTGAGCGGCTTGCCCTGCGGAAAGGCGCGCTGCTCCCGTGGCGTGAGGTCGTGAATCAGGAACGGAAAAAACGTGCCGTAAGGCGCGGGGCCCACTTGCGCGATTTCCCAATCGAGCCGCACTCCGTCGGGCCGCTGCCGCCCATTCCGTACCGGAGCCGAAACTTCGATGCCCGCCGCGCGCAGCCGCGCAACTTCCGCGGCCACATCACCCTCCCGCACCGCCCACGCGCAGGGACCGCTGGACGCCTGCATGAACTTCGCCCACGGCTGTCGGGCTAGCGCTTCCGGATCGGCCTTCTCCCGCGGCGCCATCAGTTCCAGATAGGATCCGTCCGGAAAGCTGACCAGCGCCATCTCGGTGGCCCCGTTGCTGTGCGGACCTCCGTAGACCGTCTCGATTCCGACGGCGGAGAGATTGGCCTGGAGCTGTTTCAAGCTGCTCCCGGCGACGGTGACGTGGTCGATTTTCAATTCGGCGGCGGTCAGCGCCACCGCGCAGAAGGTCAGCATCAGGGCAATGCGCATAAGGGTGATTGTAAAACGTCTCCGAGTACGCAACTCGTCAAGTCGGCCCAGCTTGCGTTCCCCCTCAATCCTAACTAGAATAAGACCTGAAAGGCCTATATATGGAATCCGGTTCCCGCCGTTCCTTCCTCCAACTGGCTACCGCCCTGGGTGCGCTGGCGCCAGCCACCGCCAAAGCCGCCGTCGAGCCTGCCGCTCCGCCGCTCCCCACGGTCAAGTTCGGCAAGGTCCAGATCTCGCGGCTGATCGTCGGCTCCAACCCGCTCTACGGCTATTCGCACTTCAACCGCACCCTCGACCAGCTGATGCGCGAATGGTACACCCAGGATCGCAAGATGGAAGTGCTGCACGCCTGCGAACGGCACGGCATCAACACCTGGCAACTGCACTACAACGACCAGCCCGTCGAGGATTTCAAACGCTATCGCGCCGAGGGCGGCAAGATGCAGCTCATCATGCTGGCCGACTTCGCCCTGATGAAGGACCCCAAACTCCTGCCGGAAGTCGCCAAGCTCGGGCCGCTCGCCATAGGGCACCACGGCAACCGCACCGATGAACGCTTCCGCAATGGCGAGAAGGGGAAAATCAAGGACTTCCTCAAGGCCGTGCGCGACACCGGCGTCATGGTGGGCCTGTCCACGCATAATCCGGCCGTGATCGATACGGCCGAAGGCGAAGGCTGGGACGTCGATTATTACCAGTGCTGCCTGTATCGCGTCTCGCGGACTCCCGAAGAAGCGCGCGCGGAGTTTGGCGAGTCGCCCATCGGCGAGACGTTCATGGAGAAGGACCCGGAGCGCATGTGCCGCATGATCCGCCAGACCAGGAAGCCTTGCCTGGCCTTCAAACTATTCGGCGCCGGACGCGCCAGCGGCTCCCCCGAAGCGGTCGAGCACGCCTTCCGCTTCGCCCTGGACGGCATCAAGCCGACGGACGCGGTCATAGTCGGCATGTATCCGCGCTTCAAAGACGAAGTGGGCGAAAACACCGAACTGGTGCGCCGCATCCTGACCGCGGCTTAATTCAGACTAAGCCTGGGGCGGCCGTTTCCGTCCCACATAGAGGAAATGATCGGAGACCCCCAGCCCCTCCGCGGTCTGCCCGGTGCGCTCGATCAGGTCCAGCCAGGCCTCGGCCTCCGCGGGCGGCAGATCGTTCAGGGAGGACTGGCACGACGTGCTGAAGGACTCCACGCCCGTCAGCGCCAATTCTTCGAAATCGGCGGCAAACAGGGCGCGAAACTCGGCGTATGGTGACAGATGCGCGAACCCGATGGGCGGCGCGTGCTCCGGATCCAGGTTGCCGTCGCGCAGGTATTGTTCGTGGAAAGCCTTGCGCTCCAGGACCACGTGCGGAAAGAGGCGAAAGAAATCGCGCAGGTAAGACAGGCGGTTGATCCCCGCGGCGAACAGCACGCCGCCCGGCTTCAGAATGCGGGCCGCTTCGGCTACGGCCTGACGCCGCGCCTCCGGCGCGCAAAGGTGGTAGAGCGGCCCTAGCATCAGTACGGCTTGGCACGCGCCCGTCGCCAGACTATCGAGGTGCGTCGCGGAGTTCCGGCTCACGCCGGCGATGAATTCGCCCAAGCCCGCCGCGCGCAAGCGTGCTTCGGCCGTATCCAGCAGGCGCGCCGATACATCCACCAGCCACAGGCGGCAGCCCCTTCGCGCCAGATGCTCCGAATAAACCCCGCCGCCCACGCCGATCTCCGCCACGTCCGCATCGGCCGGCGCCAGCCGATCCAGCCAGCGCAGGGTGATGGCGCGTTCCACGGGAGAGTCGTCGGTCAGGCGCGTCAGTTCGGCTTCGAATATGGCCGTGTCGTAGTAGAGTGCGACGCTCTCCTCGTTTGGTTCCATGCCAAGTGAGGACTGTGCCGCTAGGACTTGTTGTCCAGGATGAAAGTGGGCACGAGGCCGCCCACCGAAGAGAAGCCGCCATTGCCGGTAGAGAGCCAACTGGAGCAGCTCAACACCTTGCCCAGGTAGGCGAGCGGGTGCACGTCCACCTGCATCTCCTTGAACTCCAGGTTGCCGTAGGTCACCATGGGGAAGACGGAGCGCACCGGGTTTACCTTCTCCTGCACCACGTAGGGCGACCGCATGGCCTGCTTCAACGCGCGGTCCCACGCGGCATCGTCCATCTCCCAGCCGAAAAAGCTGTGTTGGTCGCTGTAATCGTCGTTCGGCTTCAGCACCAGCTTGTCGCGGTTCTGGGTGATGAACTCCGGCAGATCGATGGTTTCCTCGTGGTAGGTGGTCTTGCCGACCGCCACCAGCCGCGTCCAGGGTACGTGATCGTGAATCGCCTTGCGTTCGTCGTTCGGGAATTTAGCGGTCAGCGAGTCATCCGTCAGCAGTCCGAACATGGCTTTCTTGTGGGCCAGCTCGGAACGGAAACTGTTCACGACGCAGACGGTGTGTTCGCGGTACGCCCGCACCAACGGATGCGTTAGATCGAACCGCATCAGAAACTCCTGAATACTGATGCGGCGGTAGATCAGGTCAATCTCGAACGGGCCCTTGCGCAATACCTTGTTGCGGTATTCCAACTGATCCGGCGAAACAATCTCCACCGCGTAGCCTTCCTCGCGGAAGAAATCGCGAAACAACTGGAACTCGCTTTGTCCGGAGTGGTACGCCGGCCGGAATTCCAGAATGGCGATGTTTGGCTTCTTGTGGCCGCCGAACTGCTTGTAGGCCTTGAGTAGGGCACCTAGCAGGTTTTTCTTGCCGCCCACGCGGCTCAGATGGTAGCGCTTGCGGAATTCCTTTACGGGCGGCGAATCGTAGAACAGATCGGCCAGCACCTCGGTGTATGCCGAGCCGCTGGGCGAGTCGGCATTGTACTGCACCACATGCAGCGTGCCGTTGGTGAGGTGCGAATCCAGGCGCGAGGCGACTTCCGGCACCTGGTAACCGGGATCGATGGCGGCCAGCATCTTCTCGGCCGGCAGTAGTTGCATGCGGGCCAGCAGGCTGGGGCTGTCGAGCACCATGCGCTGCATGCGGTCGATGGCGCTGATCAGGGCCTCGCCCGTTTTCACCAGGCCGTCGTACTGGCGCCGGGTAATGAAATTGGGCCGCAGAAACGGGCAGATCAGGCGCCCGCCAGCCGAAAGGTGTTCCTCCTCCATGCGCTTGTGGAGATCGTCCACCCAGGCGAGGTCGCGGCAAGGGCCGTTTTCGAGGAGCCTGTTATACCGGGATATGGCGTCGTCTAACTGGGACATTCGCAACCGTGAAAATGATCTATAATCAGTATCGCACACGGTGCGCCACGGAGTATAGCTGTAACCCTACTGAAATCCTTGTAAATCTTTGTATTTCAGTTATTTATCGATATTTTTGAGCGGCGTTCCGGCCCCCGCTTACACTTGGATACAAGGGGCGAAAATCGGGAATTGCTCCCTGTGCGGCGAGTTTCAGGCCGGTAAAACCCTACTTAAATCGCTCCAGCTTCAAGCACCGGGTGCGCGACAATAGAAGTGGCGGTTCCTACCGGCCGGATGTGCTTTTCTGCCGGCCCGGCGGGAGAAATCGAAAACCCGATGTTGGCCGCAGATCAACGCAGATGAACGCAGATAGCGCGAGCAACACGGCGGCAACCGCGTACCGATGGCCGACGTGCTTGTACGGGCTCCGGCAAGGTGGCCACGCTCCACGGTGAATTGGCCGGCGCCTTTCGTCTCCGCGTAGGCGGCTACCGCGTCCTGTTCATGCTCGAATAAAATGTCATGCGGATCTTCGGCGTCCGCCGTCGCTCTGAGGCTTACCGCTGAGCGGCTGGCGGCTAACGGGCGCGAACTCAACTACCCGCGCTTCTCAATCGCTCCCGCTTTACCACTCCCGCGCCTTCCTGAACGGTCACGAATTGGTCCGCGGCCACCCTCGGAATCGTCTCCCGCGCGCCATTCGGCCACCGGATTTCCAGATCCGCCTCCACCGCCGCGCCCAGGCCGAAATGCAAGCGACGGTCGTTCACCGAAAGGTACGACGACTGCGCCATCACCGCCTGGGCCTGCTTCTTGCCGCCATAACTCGCAATCACCGTGGCGCCGATCGCGCTGCGGTTCGATTTCGTGCCCGCCAGCTTTACCTTCAGCCAGTGGTAATCGCCGCTGACATCGTTGCGCAGCAGCGATGGCGGCTCGTTCTGGTTCATGATCAGGATATCGATATCGCCGTCGTTATCGAAGTCTCCAAAGGCCACGCCGCGGCTGGCGTGGGCTTCCTCGATCCCCGGGCCGCCTTCGCCGATCAGTTCCTCGAACTTGCCCCCGCCCAGATTGCGGAAGATCACCCGCGGCGTGCGGTGCGGGTACTCCGGATACTTCTTCTCCACTTCCGGATATACGCTTCCGGTCACCCAGAACAGGTCCGGCAGGCCGTCGTTATCCAGATCCACGATGCCCGCGCCCCAACTGATGAAGCGAGTCTCGACACCCAGGCCCGCGCGCAGGGTCACATCCGTGAAATTGCCCTTGCCGTCGTTGCGGTAGAGCGCCGGCGTATCTTCGGTGAAGTGCGTCTTGAAAACGTCCAGATTGCCTTCGCAGGCGAAATCGCCGATTCCCAGCCCCATGCCGGCCTGCTCCAGTCCGTCTTCGTTTAATGCCGCGCCGCGTTCCAGGCCCTCTTCGCTGAAGGTGCCGTTGTGGTTGTTGCGGAACAGCAGGCTGGGCGTGGAATCGCACGCCACGTAAATGTCGGGCCATCCGTCGTTATCGAAGTCCGCGGCCACTGCCGTCAGTCCATAGCTGCCTTTCGCGGCGGCGATGCCGGAGCGTTGCGAGACGTCGGTGAACGTCCCATTGCCATTGTTGTGGTAGAGCAGGTGCGTTTCCGGCGGCAGGCCGCGCGGTCCGCAGTTCACCGGAATGCCTTTCCAGTTGCAACTGGCGAGCTGGCCCGCCGGCGGCACGGTCTTCAGATCGAACTTCAGGTAATTGGAGACGAACAGGTCCAGGTGGCCGTCCCGGTCGTAATCCACAAAGGTGCAGCCGGAGCCCCAGCGCACTCCCGGCACAAACAGGCCGGCTTCTTTGGTCACGTCCGTAAAGGTGCCGTTTCCATTGTTGCGGTAGAGAACGTTCTGCCCCCAGTAGGTGATGAAGATGTCGTCGAAGCCATCGTTATTGTAATCCGCGATGGTGACGCCATAGGCCCAACCCGTGCGCGTGAGTCCGGAATGCGCGGTGACATCCGTGAAGGTGCCATCCCGGTTGTTCTTGTAAAGCCGGTTAGTGGCGCCCCGCGGCGGCCCTTCCAGGCGCGAGCCGCTGAGCGTGAAGATATCCAGCCAGCCGTCGTTATCGTAATCGAAAAAGGCGATGCCGCTGCCCATCGGCTCGATGATGTACAGATTGCGGTCGGCTGCGCCGTAAATCACCGGCTCCCGCAGCCCCGCGTGCGCGGCCACGTCGGTAAATCGCGCGTGGAAGGGCAGTCCGGAAGGCTTTCCCCGGGGTTGCGGTTTCACGCCGCGGCTGGCCATTTGCCCGAACGCCGCGGCCGGCATCAGGGCGAGGAGTTCGCGTCGCGTCATAGTGGGGCAGGTTCCCGACCGGGGCGCCCTTTGGGCCGGGGCTCCCCGAGTTCCTGGAGGTCGTGCTCGTAGTACACGCCGCCCGCTCCGCCGGCAGCTTTATGCTTCTCGATATAATCGATCATCTTTTGCCGGATCGGCTCCGCATCGGGAAAGCTGGCATCGGTCCAAAAACGCCTGGCGGGGTCAAAGAACCCGATGCGCGCCAGGAACGAAACTCCCCAACTGGTGCTTTCCTCCATGGACTCGTTGCTTCCCGCGTCCGGCTGGAAGGACCCATCCGCTTGCAGCGATTCGCGCAAACACCAGTCCAGCATGTGCTGAATCTCCGCCGCCGCGGCCTGCTTTTGCGCATCGTTCGCGGATGGCCAGGCAAGACGGAAAAGAGTGACTACATCCATTTGGTTATGGTTCGAACGACGGCCGTCCTCGAGCCATCCGATAGGATAGTCCAGATCTTTCACCGCCAGCAGGTGATCCATCACCGCCGGCAGGTTGGGGACGTCGCCCCGTAGGTAGGAGATTACGTGAAAGGTGGCGCTCAAATCGTCGACAAACTCCGTCCGGCCGTTCCTCACGTAGCTCTCGCCCCACCAGCCGGTCCGCGCGTTCCGCAAGCTGGGAATGATCCGCTCGACAAGAGCTTCCTTCAGCTTCGGATGCCAGGCGTAATATGCCGGTATGCCGCGCACGACCAGGCGCGTCAGGTTGGATAACGACTCATTCAGCTCCCGGCGATGATCGACACCCGTGAGCGCGAGATCGGAGACCGCCACGTTTGCGAAGTACTGTTGCAGCTTCTCCGGGGAGTTCACGCGATCGAAGAGGTGGAGCGGGTAGCGCGACGTCTCGGCGGCGTTGGAGGGCTTGGCCAAGTGATCGAAGGTGGCGTTCACCTTGAAGAACCACTCATCGTGGCAAGTCCCCCACCCGCCGTCCGAGGAATCCTGCTGTGCGGCCTTGGATTCGTCCTCAGGGTGGGCCAGAACACTCTCCAGATCGTCCAGCCGCTTCTTGAGCCTAGCCACGTCCATCACGGAGCCGGCCAGCCAGCTTACCTCAGAAAGAATCTGATGGGAGCATAGGGTTTCGTGGCCGGCGTTTTCGCGGGCATTAACGCGCGCCCTCAAGGCCGGAATCCTGGCGAGTTGCCTGGCAAACTGGCGCCTGCCATCGGGCGTCGCGCGTGAAAGGTAGGCCTCAAGTTCGCGTATTTTTTTGGCGTGAGTGTCCAGATCGGCAGCCGGCACCTCGGTAGCGCCGAGAGGAATCACGAGTAACAGCAGTGCCCCGCGGATTAGGCACAGCAGTAGCTTGGGCCCGTGCACGTCTTTACCGGCCGATCAGGAAATCTGCCATGCGCCGCGCCAGTGCGCCGTACGGCGGGCGCAACATTCCCAGCGTGGTGAAGCGGCTCTGGAGGAAGATGCCTTTCTTCTTCGAGAACGTCAGAAAGCCGTCGAATCCATGATACGATCCCATGCCGCTGGGCCCCACGCCGCCGAAAGGCAAATCGTTCTGCGCGATGTGGAACAACGTGTCGTTCACCGTGACGCCGCCCGATGTCGTCCGCGCCAGCACCGATTCCACGCGCCTTGAATTGCGATCGAAATAATATAGCGCCAGCGGTCGCGGCCTGGCGTTCACATATTCGATAGCTTCGTCGAGCGACCGGTAAGCGACCACCGGCAGCACGGGACCGAAGATCTCTTCGCGCATGACCGCCATCGCGTCCGTCACGTTCCACAAGAAGGTGGGGGGAAATACCCGGTTTTGTTCGTCCGCGGTTTCCCGCGCCGGATTCACCTCCTGCATCCCGGCACCCTTGACCGCGGCATCTTCCACCAGGCTCCGCAGCCGCCGGTAGTGCTCGCGGTTGACGATGCGCGTGTAGTCCGGATTGTCCACCAGCCGCGGGTACATCGCCGCCGCCGCACGCGCCGCCAGGCGTACGAATTCCTCGCGCGCGTCCGCTTCTACCAGTACATAATCCGGCGCGATGCACGTCTGCCCGGCGTTGAACAGCTTGCCCGCCATGATGCGCGCGGCCGCGGTCTGCGCCGGAAAATCGGAATGCACCAGTGCGGGCGACTTGCCGCCCAGTTCCAGGGTCACGGGCGTCAAGTGATCGCTCGCCGCGCGCATGATCAGCTTGCCCACCCGCGTCGAACCGGTGAACAGCAAGTGGTCGAAGGGCAAGGCCGCGAAAGCCGCGCCGGTCTCCGATCCGCCGGTCACTACGGTCACATAGTCCGCCGGGAACAATTCGGATACCAGCCGCGCAAGCAGGTCCGCCGTCCGCGGCGCCAGTTCCGAAGGCTTCAGCATCGCGTGATTGCCGGCCGCCAACGCACTCACCAGAGGTGACAGGCTCAGCAGCACCGGGTAGTTCCAGGCGCCGATGATGCCCACTACGCCCAGCGGCTGATAAATCACGCGCGCCCGCCCCGGCATGAATTGCCATCCCGCCGCCGCCGGACGCGGCCGCATCCACTGCCGCAGATGGCGTATGGCGTGGTGGATGGTGTCCACCAGAGGAAACACTTCCAGCAGGAGGGTCTCCTGGCGGGCCCGCCCGCCGAAATCATCGGATATGGCCTGGACGAATTCCTCGCGCCGCCCGCGTACGGCTTTCAGCAGGGCGCGTAGGGCCCGAATCCGGCGCGCCGCATCGGGCGACTGATGCGCAAACGCCGTGCGCTGCGCGGCCAGGATAGCCGTCAGTTCCGTCTGCGCGATGGTGCCGGTAGTGCTCGTAAGTGTGGATTATAACGCCCTGCGTCGCCGGTGCGATGCCCTGTGCGATGCTAGGTAGCGATGCACGCACGGCATGCCAGGCCGGAGGACGCCGCGGATATCGCGCGCATCTATAACCAGGGCATCGCGGATCGCACCGCCACCTTCGAGACTCGGCCGCGCGCCACCGCCGACATCCAGGCCTGGTTCGACGGCGCGCACCCGGTGCTGGTGGTTGAGGCGGAGGGCGCGGTGGTGGCCTTCGCCGCCACCTTCCCGTATCGGCCGCGGGCCTGCTACGCCGGCATCGCCGAGGTCTCCGTCTACGTGGATCGCGCTTTCCGCCGGCATGGCGCGGGACGCATGGCGCTGGAATCCCTGATCGCCGCCGCCGCGGCCGCCGGCTTCTGGAAGCTGGTCTCGCGCATCTTCGCGGAAAACGCAGCCAGCCGCCGGCTGGTAGCCGCGCTCGGCTTTCGGGAGGTCGGGATCTACGAAAAGCACGGCCAACTGGACGGCGTTTGGTGCGACGTGGTGATCGTGGAGAAGTTGCTGTAGGACAGGACTCCTGGCCTGTACCCGCTCGCTAGATGTTGAAGCTTACCGCCGGAACCTGGGCCTCGATTTCCTTGGCCTTATCTACTTCCCGAATCACGTCGGCCAGCGTGGTGCTATCCAGAATGTGGGCCACCGCGTCGCGCACCCGCCGCATCACAATGCGCGTGCCACACGAGCTCTCGTCCTTGCACTCGTCGCAACGCCGGTAGTTGGTCTCGCGCGCGCACGGCAAAGGCGCCAGCGGGCCTTCGATCATGCGGATCACGGACCCCACCGTGATCTCCTCCGGCGGCCGGCTCAGTTCATATCCGCCCGCGCGGCCTTTCTTGCTCATGACCACGCCGCGGTTCCGCAGCTCTAACAGAATGGCTTGCAGGAACTTCAACGGGATGGATTCTTCGGTGGCGACTAAGTGGACCAGAATCGGACCCTCGCCGTAACGCCGGCTCAGCGAATACAGGGCTTGCAGAGCATACTTCGTCTTCTTGGAGATAGTGCGCAATGATGGTCCTCGATATTTTTAGGATACGTCGGAATTAGTACTTTTGTACAGGGGGCTGGCTTATCGAATTGATACCCTGGTTACTCACCGTGCCACGCTCCCGCGCCGCCAACTGGCTGCTGCTGATGGCCGCCGCCGTCTTGTTTTCCACCGGTGGCGCGGCCATCAAGGCCATTTCGATGACTCCCTGGCAGATCGCCAGCTTCCGTTCGGCGATCGCCGCGCTCGCCCTGGCCGTCTTCGTCCCGGACGGGCGGCGCAACTGGAGCTGGGCGTTGCTGCCCGTGGCCGCCGCCTACGCCGTCACGCTGGTTGCGTTCACCGTAGCCACGAAGCTGACCACCTCCGCGAACGCCATCTTTCTGCAATCCACCGCGCCGCTCTACCTGCTGCTGATTGGTCCGCTGCTGCTGAAAGAGCCTCTCAGCCGCTCCGATCTGCTGTTTCTGGCGGCGGTGGCCGCGGGGCTGCTGCTCTGCGTTGGTTCCGCACAGCCGGCCGTAGCCACGGCTCCCAGCCCGCGCGCGGGCAACCTGTTGGGCGCGGTTTCGGGCTTGAGCTGGGCGCTGACCGTCTCCGGCTTGCGCTGGCTGGGCAGGCGCGAGGGCGCGGGTAATGCCGCTACCGCGACCGTGGTGCTGGGGAACCTTCTGGCATTCCTGGTGACCCTGCCCAAAGCCCTTCCCCTGCCGCACGCAGGCCTGCCGAACCTCGTCGTGCTGCTCTATCTAGGCGTATTCCAGATTGGCCTGGCTTACCTGCTCGTGACCCGCGCCATCCGTCATGTGCCGGCCTTCGAGGCCACCACCGTCCTGCTGCTGGAGCCCGCGCTGAACCCCGTTTGGGTGTGGCTGGTCGAGGGCGAGCGCCCGGCGGCCAACTCGATCCTGGGCGGAGTGCTGATTCTCTCCGCCACACTGCTGAACGCCTCGTGGCAGAGCCGCCGCGGAACATCGGCCCGATAGAAGGCAACTTCCGATAGTATTGCCCCCGTAGCCCCCAGCAAGCCAAGATAGTCGCAAGGCGATATGCGGCCTCGATAGATCAAAGCCAGTTCAAAACCAGCTTCCGGCCGCCAGTTCCGGCCACGGCGAGGTCCGCACAAGGCAAGACAAGTAATGATGGCTGGGTCACCACTCCCGGATTTTCGCGTGCATCGTGCGGCGCCAACAGGTGCTGCGCCGCTGCTGATGGCGGCCCTTTACGCCCTAGTAGCCGCCTGCGGCCAGCCTGCGCAAGCCGCCGCGAACCTGCCGCTCCTGACCCGGATCTCCCAGATCCGCCAACTCACGCCGGATCAAGCCGCCCGCGGTTACCCCGTCCGGATTAGCGGAGTCGTAACGTATTACAGCCGTACGGGTCCTGACTTCCTCGGGCGGGAAACGTTCATGAGTTCCGATACTCCCGACCTGTTCGTGCAGGACTCCACGGCTGGTATATGGGTGGACATGCCGAAGGATTCGCCGCCGCTCGAGTCGGGACAGCTCCTGGAGATGGAAGGCGTCACGGAAGCTCCGGACTTCGCACCCCAGATCGGCAAACCACGATATCGCGTGATCGGCCGTGCTCCCCTCCCGCCGGCTAAGCGGGTTTCACTCGAAAGGATGCTCTCGACGGCCGAAGATAGCCAATGGGTGGAGACGCAGGGCATCGTACGGCAGGCCAAACTCGTAGATGGGACGCTCGTGCTTAGCGTGGCGGTCGACGGCGGGCGATTGAAAGCCACCGTTGCCGGCATCCATCCTGGCATAAACGACGCCATTCCGGCGCAATTCGTAGATGCCGAGGTGCGGATCCGCGGGGCCTGCGGCGCGGCCTTTAACAAAAAGCTCCAAATGGTCGGGATCTTACTTTACGTGCCCGATTTGAAGCATATCGAGATATTGAAGCCGTCTGAGGATCCCTTCGCCAAAAGTGTTCAGCCCATCGAGACGGTGGCGCGGTTTTCTCCGGGGCGCTCCCTGGGGCACCGCATCCGCGTCCAGGGAGTCGTCACCCTGCAAGATTCCGCCAAGACCATTTACATCTCCGACGGAAGGACCGGGTTGCGCATCGAATCCGCGGCGGAGGCCGGATTCAAGCGCGGCGACCGCCTGGATGTGGCCGGTTTTCCGCGCGCGTCCGATTACACTCTTACCATCGAGGACGCCGTCTGCCGGCGCATCGGGAACCAGGCGCCTATTACGCCCATTCCGGTCACCGTCGCGCAGATCCTCAGCGGCGATTACGATTCTCTGCCGGTCTCGATTGAGGGTCGTCTTTTGGGAAGGTCGGTTCTCGCCGGCAGCCAGACTCTGGTATTGAAAAATGGACGCGCGGTCTTCAGTGCCCTGATCCGCCAGCCGCAGAGCGCCACCAGCCCGGTTGGGCCTCGTATTGACAGCCGAGTCCGTGTGTCCGGAATCTGCGTGGCTGATAAGGATGATGAGGACCACAGCCTGGCGTTGCGCGTGCTTTTGCAGTCTGCCGACGATGTGGCGATCGTTCGGCAGCCACCCTGGTGGAGTGCCTCAAAAGCTTTGGGAGCGCTTGGGATTCTGGCGCTGGCGATTCTGGGCGGGCTCGCTTGGGTGGTCGTCCTGCAGCGTCAGGCCGCGTTGGAACAGCGCTACCAGAACCTGGTCGAGCATGCCAACGACATCATCTTCACCCTGGATTCGAAACAGAATCTCACCTCGTTGAACAAGGCCGGCGAGCGGATTCTAGGCTACACCCGCAAGGACGCCGGCGGCCTGCCGCTCGCCCATTTGCTCCCACCCGTGTGGCGGGAAAGGATTGCCGAGGCTGCCCGGCGCGTATCGCTCGGCGAGCCCTATCCGAATCGCGAATGGGAACTCGCCGCCAAAGACGGCCGGCGCACGCCGGTCGAGGTCAGCCTGCAGGCCATCCGTCAAGGAGGGCGTCCCGTGGGATTGCTCGGCATCGCGCGCGACATCTCGGAACGCAAGCGCGCCGAAGACGAGATGCTGCAAGCCAAGGAAGCCGCCGAAGCCGCTAACCGCGCCAAGAGCGAGTTCGTGGCCAACATGAGCCACGAGCTGCGCACGCCTCTCAACGCCGTGATCGGCTACAGCGAGATGCTGCAGGAGATCGCCGAGGAGCACGGCGAACAGGGCATGCTTCCCGACTTGCGCAGAATCCAATCCGCCGGCAAACACCTGCTCGGCCTCATTAACGACGTCCTGGACCTCTCGAAAATCGAAGCCGGACGGGTGCAGTTGTCGACCGAGGCATTCGCCGTCACCCCCGTGATCCACGACGTGGCCGTCACCCTGCAGCCCCTGGTACGGAAGAACGCCAACCTTCTCGACGTGGTGTGCGCGGAAGGCTTGGGCCAGATGGTGGCCGATCAGACCCGCACGCGGCAGGTACTCTTCAATCTTCTGAGTAACGCCTGCAAGTTCACCGATCACGGGATCGTCCGCCTGGAGGCCAGACGGACCGAAGGGGGCCATTGGGTGGAATTCAAAGTGGTGGATAACGGCATTGGCATGAGCCGGGAACAGGTCGACAGGCTGTACCGGCCGTTCATGCAAGCCGATGCGTCCACCACCCGGAAATACGGCGGTACCGGCTTGGGATTGGCTATCAGCCGCCGCCTTTGCCAGATGATGGGCGGTTCCTTGAGTGTGGAGAGCCAGTTGGGCAAGGGATCGGTATTCACGGTCCGCCTGCCCGGTGATTTCGCCGCTCTGGAGGGGTCGGTGGAAAGATCCGGCGGGCCGCCGCCGGGCCAGGTAAACACGGCGCTCGTGGATGCGCTCGCAGGTTAAGGACGAAGAACTAAATGTTTCCGCAATTTCAACGCGTCGTAACTCTTTCGGTGATGAGCATACTGGTTGGCTTATTCGCCTGGATTTACGTACGCGATCGCCAACCGCGGGCCCGCCTGTGGATGATCGGCTGGGCGTCGATTGTCGCGCACTTCGCCGGCATGCTGCTGTTCAGTTTCGGCCTGATCCCATCGCGGTTGGCGGATTGGTCGGCCTACTCCTCCCTTATCGCCGCCGCCTCCGCGTTCTTTCTTTCGGTGTGCCAGACCCGCCGCACGCCCCGGGATCGCGCGCTTTTTTGGGGCGCCATCGTTGCGCCGGCAGTCGTTTATTGGACCTGCATGGTCTTCGATATGCAGAGACCAAGCGTCTATCGCGCGCTGCTGGCGGTAGTGCTGGGCGCGGGAATCTGGTTAGCGCTGCGGCAGCCCCAAAAGAGGGCGGCCGGGCTGGCAGCCTGGTTTGCGTTGATCGTCGCGCCCGGGCTGTGGGCCGCCTGGCGCCTCTCCGCCAATGTCGGAATCGGCATGGATTTCCTCCTGTTTGAAGGCTTTGCCATCACTGGCTGGCGCTATTGGAGATACTTCCGCCGCTTGACCCCGGGCGTCGCGCTCACCGCGCTATCTTTTCTGGCCTGGGGCCTGGTCTTCCCGGTGGCTGAAATCTGCGCGGCGCTGCACGTCAATATTCCCGGCGATCACGTGGTGTGGGACCTCCCCAAGTATTTTGTGGCATTCGGCATGATCGTCACGCTGTTCGAGAATCAGACCGAAATCCTGCAAGTCGAAATCTCCGTGCGCAAGCGCGCCGAAGAGACCGCCCAAGCCGCCAATGAAGCCAAAGGCATCTTGATGGCGTCCGTGAGTTTTGCCGCGCGCCGGATTCTGAGCGCCGATGGCTGGGAGACGGTCATCCCCGAAGCGCTGTCCAAGATTGGCGTCGCCGCGGGCGTCAGCCACGCCTACGTGGCGCGGGTCCGGCCCGCGGAACCCGGCCTGGTGGGCGTCGTGCTGCATGAATGGATCGATCCTTCGCTCCGCCTCCCGGCCTCCCGGCAAACCAGCCTGGCATGGGCCGGCCGGGAAGGGAACGCCCGCGCCGCTAGTCTGCATCGCGGAGAAGTAGTAGCGTTCCATTCCCGCGGCGCACCCCTCCCTGGTGAACATGCGCCCAGATCAACCATTCTTGTGCCCATCGACGTGGCCGGAAACTGGTTCGGCTTCCTCGGATTTGAAGATTACCGTCGCGAGCGTGAATGGACCGATGCCGAGCGGGATGGCTTCCGTTCGGCCGCCCGTATGCTCGGCGCCTCCATGACACGCCAAACGGCCCAGGAGTACGTGGATAACATCCTGCGCTCCATGGAGGAATCCTTGCTGGTCGCGGATACCGAACTGCAGATCCGCCGCGTGAACCCCAGTACTCTGCGATTGCTCGGCTATACCGATGAGGAACTGATCGGCCGGCCCGCCGGACAAGTGATTCTGGAGCGCGAAGTCCCCGCGCGGCGCAGCGCCGTAGAGCGTACCTATCGCACCAAAACCGGCCAACTCATCCCCGTGCTGTTCTCTTCCGCGGAAATGCGCAACGGTGCGGGTGTACTGGAAGGCTACGTCTGGTTGGCCCAGGATATGACCGAGCTGAAGCGCGTGCAGCGCGAACTGGTCCGGGCCAAAGAAGCCGCCGAGGAAGCCAACCGCGCCAAGAGCGCCTTCCTGGCGAACATGAGCCACGAGCTCCGCACGCCCCTCAATGCGGTGATCGGCTATAGCGAGATGCTACAGGAGGTAGTGGAAGACCGCGGCCAGGTTGACCTGCTGCCGGATCTCGGTAGAATCCTGTGGGCCGGCAAGCATCTGCTCGGCTTGATTAACGATGTCCTCGATCTTTCCAAAATCGAGGCGGGAAAGGTCGAGCTGTCCATCGAGAGCCTCGACGTGCTGCCGCTCATTGGCGACGCCGTCTCGACCGTCCGCCCGCTGGTGGAGAAAAATGGCAATCGGCTGGAAGTGGCTTGCGCCGAGCCTCTGGGCTTCATGCTGGGCGACCGGACCCGCGTGCGGCAAGTGCTCTTCAACCTTCTGAGCAACGCTTGCAAGTTCACCGAAAGCGGCCTCATCCGTCTGCAGGCGCAGCGCACCCGGTCGAAAGGCACCGACTGGGTTGAGTTCCGGGTCACCGACACCGGTATCGGCATGAACGCCGAGCAGTTGGAAAGGCTCTATCGCCCGTTCATGCAGGCCGACGCGTCCACCACGCGAAAATACGGTGGGACCGGCTTGGGATTGGCCATCAGCCGCGAGTTTTGCCAGCTGATGGGCGGTTCTTTGAGCGCCACCAGCGAATTGAGCAAAGGGTCGGCGTTCACCGTCCGGTTCCCCGCCGCAGCGCCCGTGCCGGAGTTGCGCCTGGCCGCCGCCGGCGGCGTCTCCGAAAGGCAGCCCGTGCATGCCTAGAATTCTAATCGTGGAAGACAACGAATGGAGCCGTGACATGCTCCTCCGGCGCCTTTCACGGCGGGGATACCAGGTACTCTGCGCGCCCGATGGCAGGCGCGGGATTGCCATGGCGCACGAGCAGTCCCCGGATCTGATCGTGATGGATATGAGCCTGCCCGAGATCGACGGCTGGGAAGCCGTGCGCTACTTGAAAGCGGACCCCGCCACCCGGGCCATCCCCATCGTTGCGCTCACCGCCCATGCCATGGCCAGCGACCGGAAAAAAGCCATGGACGCCGGTTGCGACGACTACCATACCAAACCGGTGGATTTCGAGAGCCTGCTGCGCGCGCTCGAAGGTTTCCTGGAAGCTCGGAACAGCCTCGCACCATCCGTCATCGTGCCGCCCGCCGTTCCTCGAAACCTGGGCCGCGACCCGGCCGGATTGGGAGATCCGCAATGTTAACAAATGCCAAACCCCTATTGCTGGTGGACGACGACCCCACCAACCAGGACCTGTTGTCGCGGCGCTTGAAACGGGCCGGCTACGCCACCGAAATGGCAGGGAGCGGGTACGAGGCCCTGGACGTGCTTGCCCGCCGCGAAGTCGATTTGGTCCTGCTGGACAGCATGATGCCCGGCCTGAGCGGCATCGATCTGCTGCGCCAGCTCCGCCAGCGCTTCTCCCCCGCGCGCCTTCCCATCATCATGGTCACCGCCCTGGGCGAAAGCGAACGCGTGGTGGAAGCGCTCAGCCTGGGCGCCAACGATTACATCTCCAAGCCCGTGGACTTTCCCGTGGCGCTGGCCCGCATTAAAGCGCAGCTCGAGCGCAAGCGCGCCGATGACGCCCTGCGCGAGAGTGAAGAGCGTTACGCGCTGGCCGCGCGCGGCGCCAATGACGGCCTTTGGGATTGGGATCTGCAAGCGGGGCGCGTGTACTTTTCCCCGCGCTGGAAATCCATGCTGGGATACGAGGATGCCGAAATCGGCGCCGATCCAGAGGAGTGGCTCTCGCGCGTGCACAAGGACGACCGCGCTGCGTTGCAGGCCGAATTAGCGGCGCACTGGGGCGCCACCGCCAGCGGCGAATGCGCCATCGAACATCGCCTGCTGCACAAGGACGGATCCTACCACTGGATGCTCAGCCGCGGCGTGGTCGAGCGCGACGCGCGCGGGAAAGCCACCCGCATGGCCGGCTCGCAGACCGACATCACCAGCGGCAAAGCGGTCGATCCGCTCACCGGCCTGCCCAATCAGACGCTCTTCCACGAGAAGCTGGCGGCTTGTCTGGAACGCGCGGCGCAGGAACCGGACTACCCGTTCGCGGTGCTCTTGATGGATCTCGACCGGTTCAATGTGGTTAACGATAGCCTGGGTCATACGGCCGGCGATGAGCTGTTGATCCACGTGGCGCAGCGTCTGCGGTCGGCCGTGCGCGCCGCGCCTCCCGCCCGCTGCGGACCCGCGCAGGATCTGATCGCCCGGCTGGGCGGCGACGAGTTCGCCATCCTGTTGGAAAACGTGAATGAAGACGGCGCCATCCGCATTGCCGAGCGCATCCGCGAGTCGATCCACGCGGCCTTTAAGCTGGAAACCACGGAAGTGTTCACCACCGCCAGCATCGGTATCGTTCCCGGCAACTCAGGCTATCGGACGCCCACCGAGGTGCTGCGGGATGCCGACACGGCCATGTACAAGGCCAAGGGGCTCGGCCGATCCCGCTTCGAAGTCTTCGACGCGCAGATGCGCACCCAGGCTGTGGCCCGCCTCGAACTGGAAAGCGATCTGCGGCGCGCGGTGGATAACCAGGAGTTCGTGCTCTACTACCAGCCGAAGGTGAGTCTCAAGACCAACAAGATTATGGGCGTGGAAGCGTTGATTCGCTGGCGCCACCCAGTGCGCGGCATCCTTCCACCGGACTACTTCATTCCGCTGGCGGAGGAGACCGGCTTGATCGTGCCCATCGGCCTCTGGGTGCTGCGCGAGGCGTGCACCGCGATGCGCCGCTGGCACGCCGAGTTTCCCACGGTGCCGCCTCTCGAAGTGAGCGCCAACGTGTCCGTCCGGCAGTTCCGCGATCCGGATCTGCAGTCGCAGATCGCCGCCATCCTGGCCGAGACTCAGTTGGATCCCGCGTCGCTGCAACTGGAGATCACCGAGAGCGTCCTGATTGACGATCTGGATGCCGTAGCCGGCTTGTTACGCAGATTGAAGACGTTGGGCGTGGGCCTGAAGATCGACGACTTCGGGACCGGTTATGCTTCGCTCAAGTGCCTGAGCAGTCTTCCATTCGACGTTCTTAAAATCGACCGCTCCTTTGTGGTCAACATGTCCGGCGTTGGCGGCACCGGCGATACCATCCGCACCATTCTGCTGCTGGCCGAGAAACTGGGCATGGAGGTAGTCGCCGAAGGTATCGAGAGGAAGGAGCAGCTTCTGGAACTGCAGTCGCTCCACTGCGACTACGGTCAAGGCTACTACTTCTCCCCGCCGGTGGAGCCGAAAGCCCTGGCCGATCTGATCCGCCAGTCGCGCGCCAGTGGGGCAGGCGCCGCAGGCCGGTAGTGGACGGCGGCGCACCACAAGGCTTAACCTACGAAGCATGATGCTTCGATTTGCAATCGTCCTTTTTGTAGCCTTCGGCGCCGCGGCTCAAGACCTCGCGCGCATGGAGCAGGTAGTTCAGTCCTACGCCGCGAACCGGCAATTCATGGGCTCCGTGCTGGTGGCGAAGGGCGGCGAAGTGCTGTTCAGCAAGGGGTACGGGTCGGCGAACCTGGAATGGGACGTGCCCAATTCGCCGTCTACCAAGTTTCGCCTGGGATCCATCACCAAGCAGTTTACGGCGGCATCCATTCTGCTGCTGCAGGAGCGCGGGAAACTCAACGTGAACGACCCTGTAAGCAAATACATGGCCGACGCTCCGGCGGCATGGGACAAAATCACCATTTATAATCTGCTCACGCACACTTCGGGAATTCCGAGCTTCACCGGCTTTCCGGAATACCCGAAGTGGGAGCCTTTCGCCACCACGACCGCGGAAGCGGTGGCGCGCTTTCGCGACAAGCCCCTGGACTTCGCGCCCGGCGAGAAATGGAGCTACAGCAATTCCGGGTATTTGCTGCTGGGGTATCTGATCGAGAAAATCACGGGCGGCAGCTACGAAAAATTCGTGCGCGAAAACATCTTCACGCCGCTCGGCATGCGGGATTCGGGGTATGACTCGAACTCGGCGGTGATTGCCCGCCGCGCGGCCGGGTATGTGCATGGCAAGAACGGGCTGGAGAATGCGGGGTACATCAATATGACCATTCCGCACGGGGCCGGCGCGCTCTATTCCACAACCGAAGACCTGCTGAAGTGGGAGCAAGGCCTTTTCGGAGGGAAGCTGCTTTCTCCGGCGTCGCTCAAAACCATGACCACGCCGTTTAAACACGATTACGCTTGCGGGCTGGGTGTGGTAACGAAGGACGGGCGCACGGTGATCGAGCACGGCGGAGGCATCGAAGGCTTCAACACGCAACTGACCTACTTTCCCGAAGACAAGCTGACGATTGTGGTGCTGGGTAACGTCAACGGCAGCGCGCCCGGGGAGATTGCCGCCAAGTTGTCGGCCGTGGCGCATGGCGAAACGGTGAAACTGGCGGGAGAACACAAGGAAATCGGGCTCGATCCGAAAGTGATGGCGCCGTACGTCGGGACATACGAATTGGCGCCCGGCGTGAATATCGTGATCACGATGGAAGGCCGCCAGCTCTCCGAGAAGCTGGGAAACCAGCCGGCGTTTCCGATCTTTCCGGAGTCGGAGACCAGCTTCTTCCTGAAAGTGGTGGATGCGCAGATCGAGTTTCTAAAGGATTCGAGCGGCGCCGTGACGCAACTGGTGTTGCATCAGGGCGGGCACGATCAGAAGGCGGCGAAGAAGTAAGCCCCCGGCTTATCGGTGTTCTACTTGGCGGGCTTCTTCACCGGATGTGCCTTGCGCCACTCGTCCCAATCCTGGCTCACGGCCTTCAACATCGCTTCGGCGGCCTTCGACAGCCAGTCGCTCGCGCGCTTCTTGAGATCGGCCTGGATGGCGCGGGCTTTCTTGCTGCCCAGATGCACGTTCGCGGTTTCAAATCCCATGGCGTGCAGCAGCACTTTCTCGGAGCGTTGCTGGGGCAGTTCCGACAGCTCGATGCGCGAACAATCGGGGGCCAGGCGCCGCACGATCCACTTGCCCTTCAGCTTCACGTATGGGTCGCAGCATCGCACCGCGGTATCCAGGATCTCCTGGTAGAGGATGCGGGAGGACCCCTTGCGATCGTAGGCCCACCAGCACGCCGAAGGCGCCATGGCCTTGGCTTCGCGCGCGATGCTACCGGCGTTCCACTGGGCCAGGGCCACGAATCGCTGGCGCCCCAGGCTGCCCAGGCCGGCCACGCGATGCACGTTTCGCCGCGGAAGCTGCATTTCCGGCAGCATGCGCGCGATGCCCTTGGCCGCCCCATCCGGGAGTTTGCCTTTGACTGTCTGGCATTTTTCCAGCTTTTCCCAAAAACTGCAGACCTCTTTCAGCCGGTGTACCGCCATGTCGCGCAGCAGCCCGTGGTGCTCGGCCAGCACGAAGGGACGCCCGCCCGTCGCGAGCGACGCCGCATAGCCTTCCAGGATGGCGCCGGCCGCCTCCTTCAAGTTCAGAGCCAGGTGATTCTCCGAAATGGCAATGTGCGCGCTGGCTGCCAGCCGGACCAGATCGTGCGTGTAGGGCAGCCGCCACGCCTCGTCGAAATCGTTGATGCCCCAGATCAGGCGGCCTTCGGAATCGCGCCACGTCCCGAAGTTTTCCACGTGCAGATCGCCCACGCCCAACACCACCGGCGCGGCCGCCAGGTCGCCGCAAATCTCCGGCCAGATCTGCGCCCAACGGTAGTAGGTCGCGCGCATGAATGGGAACCGGGCCGCCGACATCTGCGCGTGTTTGTGCTCTAAATCGGCGGGGACGATGGTCAGTTGGCTGGCCAGCCACTCTTCGTAGCGGCTGGTGGATTTTTCAATTTTCAAATGGCATTATACCAAGCGCGGCGTCAGCATCCACTTCAGGACGCCGCGCGGGGCGCCGCTAAAGGTTTCCTGATCGATGCGCACCAGAGCGGCCTTCTTCAGATCGACCTGCAGCGCGGGCGCGCCTAGCAGGTACCCCACCGTCATGCCCAGCAGCGGCTCGTGTCCGGCCAGCAGCAAGGCGGGCTCGCGGCGGCGCGCGCAAATGGCTTCCCAGACAGCCTTCGGCGCGGATCCAGGCACCAGGATCTCGGTCTCCACGATCTTGTGGCACCCCAGCACCTGCCCGGCCATGTGCGCCGTCTGTAGCGCCCGTTTGTAGGGGCTGCTCAGGATCAGCGAAGGCTTGACGCCCGATTCGCGCGCCTGCTCCAGTACGGCGCGCAGCTTCTCCCGGCCGGTATCGGTCAGGGCGCGCTCCGCGTCGGCCGCGCCTGCCTTGCCTTCCTCCGCGATGCCGTGGCGCAGGATGTAGATCTCCATAACTCGATGGTAGCCCCGTGAGCTCTGTTTGCCAATCGGGTGTATAATTTCCTGGGCGCCTGGTAGAAAGGAACTCGCACATGCCGAGAACACGCAGTTACGGAGGCGGTTATCATCTCGGGTTCGCCGCCAAAGTGGCGTTAACGCTGGCCGCGCTCCCCATTTCGCTGATGCGGGCGCAACCTCCCACGAGCCCGGCTCTGAACGCCGTGTGGGTTAACGCGTCTCAGGTGCCGAATCCCCTTTCGGACCCAACCGGCGCCGCGAGCGCTACCCTCGTCAATAACGCTTTCACCAGCGGCGTCAACCTGTTGTACATCAGCGTTTATAGTTCCACGCCTAACAGCGATGGCCTCTTGCTGTACCCGGGCAGCGCCATCGAGAACCTGATTAACATGGCCCACGCACAAGGCATCGAAGTGTATGCGGCTTCCGGAACCCCCGCATGGCCGGCGGACGGCTGCGCGACAACGGCGACTCCGATGACCCGCATGAGCGACCTGATCGCGTATAACAACCTCTACCCCAGCGCTACGTTCGACGGTGTCATTCTCGATGTCGAACCCGAGCCGGTGGATGCGCCAGCGCTTCTGGCGCTGTATCAATGCATGCAGAGTCAACTCGGGGAGGCCGGAATGGGTCTTTCAGTCGCCCTGAGCGTTACCGTTCTCAACACGCCGCCGGTTAGCGGCCAGACCGAGGCGCCCTACCAGCAGATTGTCGATCTGCATCTGAACGGTGTGGTGGCCATGGGCTACCGGAACACCGCGGGCACCCTGGATCCAAGCACTTTGGCTTGCACTGGGAACGGCGCGCTCTGTGTGGACGAGAGCGTGGTTGCTTACGCCAACAGCGTCTCCCAGGCCCAAGCAATCCAGGTCGGTTTGGATACGGACAATAACACGAGTGACCCGGAGGAAACGTTTTACAGTATGGGTCAAGCGGCGATGAACGCCGTGGCGGCATCCGTCGCCCTTCAATTCAATGCCGCGGGCCAGGCTTTTGGCGGCTTCGCCATCAACAGCTACCAGGATTCGTATTTGAGCGGCAGTTCCCAGCTCCCCCTCTGGCCCGCCACAAATCCGGCTGTGGCCGGCCCGCCAGCCCCGGCGGTCAACGCCGGCGGTGTCGTGAATGCCGGCAGCTACTCTGCCGAAGGCGTCGCGCCCGGTTCCATCGTGTCCGTCTTTGGCGCCAACCTGGCTGCCTCAACGGCTAACGCGAGCGCCATCCCGCTTCCGACCGCCTTAAGCGATGTGATCTCAGTGACCTTTAACGATATTCCCGCGGGGCTGTACTTTGTCAGTCAGAACCAGATCAATGCCCAGTTGCCGTTTGACGTGCTGTCGTCGGGTAGCGGCACGGTGAACATCGTAGTTACACGCAGCACGGGCACATCCGTGCCTCAGAGTGTGAGCGTGGCGCCGGCCTCGCCCGGTATTTTCACCACCACGGCAAACGGGCTCGGCCAGGCGTTTGCATACGACAACACCACGGGGGCAGTCGCCGCGCCGGCCGGCACGCCCATTGGAGGTCTTACGACAGCCCCCATCTCTGTCAGTTCGCAACACGCCTTGATCGTCGCGTGTACCGGACTTGGCTCGGTGACTCCGTCTATCGGCGATTACGTAGCCGCATCGGACGGCACCTTCCGGTACACCTTGCTGACGCCGACCGTGTTAATCGGCGGCGTCGTGGCGATGCCCGTCTATTCCGTGCTCTCACCGCAATTCGTGAGCGAGTATCAGATCGGTGTCATACCGGACCCCAGCACGCCCACGGGTGACGCGGTGCCCGTACAGATACAGATTGGCGGCGTGACGACGACCGACCAAGTCACCATCGCGCTCGCGCCCTAAGAATTTCAGCGACCCAGTTCGTGGCCAGGGCACGTAGTTCCAGCCACGCCCTGGCCCCGATATGCACCCAACTGTACCTGAACTAGACTGGGATATAGAAAATATATGCCCCGCTACGCCGCGATCGACATCGGCAGCAACTCCATCCGCATGGCCGCGGCCGAAGTTCTGCCGGGCTCCGGCATGCGCGTGCTGGCCTCCGAACGCGTGGTCACCCGCCTTGGGGAAAGCGTTTTTCGCCAGGGCATCCTGGCGCAAGAGCCGATGGAGCTGACCTGCACGGTGCTGGCGCGCATGGCCCAGCAGTATCAAAAATTCGATGTCGTCGGAGTGCGGGCGGTGGCTACCAGCGCCGTGCGTGACGCGCGCAATTCAGCCGAGTTCGTCGAACGCGCGTCCAACGCCATCGGCGCGCCGGTCGAGATCGTCTCCGGCCGCGAGGAGTCGCGGCTGATTCACCTTGGAGTGGAGGCCCGCTGGCCCCACCCCAGCCGCCGGCTGCTGATTGTGGATATCGGCGGCGGCAGCGCGGAGCTGATCGATAGCGAGCATGGCAAGCTGCGCGACTCTTTCTCGAAGCCCCTGGGCGCGGTGCGCCTGCGCGAGATTTTTCTGCGCAACGATCCGCCGCAGCCCGGCGAGTTGCACCAGATGCACGAGTATATCGAAGAGAAACTGGCGGGTATCGGGAAGCGCTTCGCCAACACGCGTTGGGATCGCGTGATCGCCACCTCGGCCACGGCTTCGGCGGTGGTGTGCGCGGTGAACCGCATCCCCCGCACCAAACGCGACCAGGCCGACCGCATGCGCGCGTCTGCCCGCGAGGTGCGCCGCCTCTACAAGAAGCTCAGCGTGCTGGATCTGGCGGAGCGCCGCAAGGCTGTCGGCATCGGGCCCAAGCGCGCCGAAATTATCGTGCCGGGCGTGAGCGTGCTGCTGCGCGTGCTGGAGGATTTCCGGCTGCCGTGCCTCTATTATTCGGCGGCCGGGGTGCGTGACGGCATCATCGCGGATCTGCACGCGCGGGGCGTAGGCCGCGAGTTGGCGCAGTTGGGCCGCGACCAGCGCAAAGAGGTGGAACAGATGAGCCGCCGCTATGGTGTGGCGTTGCCGCACGCCCGTCAGGTGGCCGTGCTGTCCCATACCCTGTTCACCGACCTGCACCCTCTGCACCAGTTGCCGCCGCATTTCGGCAAGTTGCTGGAGGCCGCCGCCTATTTGCACGACGCCGGCCATTTTGTGGCTGATTCCAACCATCATAAGCACTCCTATTACCTGGTGAACAATTCGGACATGCCCGGCTTCACCAATCGCGAGCGCGAGCTTATTGCCAATCTGTGCCGCTATCACCGCAAGAGCATGCCCACCCCGATGCACTCCAACTGGCAGGCGCTGAATGCCGACGACAAGCGCGTGGTGCTGCTGCTGATTCCTTTGTTGCGCCTGGCCGACAACCTGGATGTCAGCCACGAGGAGCGCATTCAATCCTTGAGCTGTCACATACGCGACGGGCAAGTCGTGCTGCAGCTTTCCTCCACGGCCGATATCAGCCTGGAGCAATGGGCCGCCGCCCGCGCAGCCGACGCGTTCCGTCAGGTGTACAACCGGCCGGTGGTGACAGAAAGGCGGTGATGGGTGATGGGTTGTGGGCTGTGGGTTAAGGGCTGGGGGATTGGCAGAATCCATCACCCATCACCCATCATCCCTTACCTGCTCCTCTTTTTCCTGCTGCTGGCCATGCCGGCCTGCCGCAGCGGCGAACCCCGCGCAGCGGCTATCGGCGAAGCCTATGCCGGACCATCCACGCTGGCCTTGCGCCGCGATATCCCATCGCAGTCGCCGGTGGTGGCCACCGTCCGGCATGGCGATCGGCTCGAGATCGTCCAGCGCCACCGCCGCTTTTTAAAGGTCCGTACGGCCGGTGGCGCCGAAGGCTGGATTGAAGACCACTTGCTGCTGAGCTCCGAAGAAATTGCCGCCTTGAAGGAGGTCGAGCGGCGCGCCTTGGCCCTGCCGTCGCAAGGCGTGGCCAGCACCTACGAGCAGCTCAATATGCACACGGAGCCCGATCGCCAGTCGCCCAGCTTCCTGCAAATCAAAGAGGGCGAAAAGGTGGACGTGGTCGCGCATGCCAGCGGGCTGCGCGCGCCCCCGCAGCGCAAGCCGATGATTCCGCCCAAGCCCAAGACCCTCCCGCCCGCGCGTAAGCGCCCGGAATCCAAATACCCGCTCCCGCCCATGCCGCCTCCTCCTCCGCCGCCTTCGAACTGGAAGGAACTCTCGCAGGCGCCGCGGGAGTTGCCGCAAACGGCCGCCGCCAGCCATGCCGCCAACGCGCCTCCGCCCGAAGACTGGAGCCTGGTGCGCAATGCCAAGGGCGAAAGCGGATGGGTATTGACCCGCCGGCTCTACATGGCCATCCCCGACGATGTGGCGCAGTATGCCGAAGGCCATCGCATCACCTCGTATTTTGCGCTTTCGGACGTGCGGGATGGCGATGCCGTGAAGCACAACTGGCTGTGGACCACCATCTCGCATAGCGCCAGCGGCGCGTCTTCGTACGATTTCGACAGCTTCCGCGTATTCACCTGGAGCCTGCGCCGCCACCGTTATGAGACGGCCTACATCCAGCGCAACGTGCAGGGTTATTTCCCCGTAATGATGCAGCCGGCGGGTTTCTCGGTTTGCGTGGAGAATCGCGCCGGCGCGCGCGTGCGGCGTAGTTACTCGTTCATCGTCACCACTGTGCGTTTGGCGGGCGAGCAGCCCTGCGAAGCGCCTGTGAACCTGCTGCCCGGCGCGGGCGTGGCGGCGCCGGGCCCCTCGCGGCAAGCCCCCAGCCCCGCGGGGGCAAAAGCCTCGCTTTACGCCCGCCTGAAAGCTCTGGCCAAGAAATGGTTTAGCCGATGACCGGCCGACCATGCCAAACGCTACAATCCTAGAGTCATGATGCGCAAACGTCTCCTGATTTTCGCCACCGTTATTGGCTGTTCCGCCATTATGTTCGGCCAGGCGCCTGCCTGGCAGCCTGCTCCCGGGCATCTGACCTTGCCCCTCTGGCCGAATGGGGCTCCCGGCACTCCCTCGAATCCCGCGCCGGAGGTCGATACCACCACAGCGAAGGACAACCTCATTGCGGGCAAGCCGCTCGTCCGCCTGGGCAATGTTTCGAGCCCGACCCTCACTCTCTACCTGCCCCATCACAACAATACCGGCGCCGCGGTGGTCGTCTTTCCGGGAGGCGGCTATCACATCCTGGCCATCGACCTCGAAGGCACCGAGGTGTGCGACTGGCTCAATTCCGCCGGAATCGCCTGCATCCTGGTGAAATACCGTGTGCCCGGCTCCGGGCCTTACCCCAAGTCTCCCGCCGCATTGCAGGATGCCCAGCGCGCCCTGGGGATCGTGCGTTCTCGCGCCGCCGAGTGGCACATCGATCCGCGCCGCATCGGCGTCCTTGGCTTTTCTGCCGGCGGGCATCTGGCGGCCGCCCTCAGCACGCACTTCGAGAAGCGGCTCTACGATCCGATTGACGCCGCCGACGGGCTAAGTTGCCGTCCCGACTTCGCGGTGATCGTCTATCCGGGTTACCTGGCGCTCACGGACCAGAACTTCGCTGCCAATCCCGACATTCAAATCACAGCTCAAACCCCGCCTTCCTTTATCGTTCAGGCGGAGGACGATCCGGTCCATGTGGAAAACGCCGTGGTCTATTTCCTCGCCTTGAAGAAGGCGAAGGTCCCCGCCGAACTGCACGTTTATGCTGAGGGCGGACACGGTTACGGACTGCGCCGCACGGCTCTCCCGGTCACCACGTGGCCGCAGAGCGTGGAAACCTGGCTCCATACGATTCACATTCTTCCGGGTTCTGTCTCAGGCCGGTAGCCGCAACCGCGCCACGCACCCGCCGCGATCCGGGCGGTTCTCCAGCACCAGAGTTCCCCCGTGCGCCTCCGCGATCTGCCGGCTGAGCACCAGCCCGATCCCCGATCCGCCGGGCTTGGTGGTGAAGAACGGAACGAACAGGTTCGCCGTGTTTGAAATTCCCGGCCCTTCGTCTTCAATCGCGACTTCTACGTGCGACCCGTTGCGCGCCCAGCCGACTTGCACACCGCCGCCCGTGATCAGCGACGCGTCCGCGGCGTTGCGCAGCAGGTTGATCAGCACCTGTTCGAGTTGGTCCGGGTCGCCTTGGATGAAGGTGTCCGGTCCGGCCAGAACCGCCACGTTGATCCGCGTTTCCAATCCCACGACGCGCTCGACCCACGGCCGGATCTCCATCGGTTCCAGTTGCGGGCGCGGCAGCTTAGCCAGCCGGGCATAAGCGCCGATGAAACGGCTGAGGGCCTCCGAGCGCGTGGAGATCACCCCCAGCCCGCGCCGCATGTCGTCCTCCCAATCCGCCGGAAGCGGCCGCCGCGACAGCAGGCTGCCCAAGCTCCCCGCGATGGATTTGATGGGCGTCAGCGAGTTGTTCAGCTCGTGCCCCAGCACGCGTACCAGCCGCTGCCAGGCCTGCAGTTCCTGCTGGCGCAAAGGCAGCGTGAGATCCGCCATCACCAGCAGTTGCAACGGCAGCCCGTGCTCGCGCACCGTGCTCCGCCGGATTCCCCAGCGCCCCGCGCCGCCCGGAAAGGTCATTTGGAAGGTTTGCTGCGGCTCTCCCTCGAGTGAGCTTTCCAGATGCAATTCCGCCGCGCTGGCTCCCAGCACGCGCTCGGCGGGCGCCGCCAGCAGCCGCTCGCCCGCGCGGTTCACCAGGCGCAGCTTCCGCTCATGGTCGAAAGCGAAAACCGCCACGTCGATCTCCGACATCACCGTGCGCAGCAGCGTGGTCGCCTCCTGCGCGCCCAGCCGCTGTTCGCGCAGCGTACCGCCCAGCGAGTTCACCTCCCGCATCACCTCGCCCAAAGCGTCGTCGTCAGCGCCCGCGCGCCCCCGCACCGAGAAGTCGCCTTCCCGCAGCGCCGACAGCAGGTTCGAGAGCGTCTGCAGAGGAAACACCACGCGGTCGCGCAGCGCCATCGCGAAGCCCAGCCACAGCAATACGATCAGGACCGTCAACGTCCACTGCGTCTTGGAATCCGGTGCGGGATCGCGCAGCCACAGAAAGATGAGCGCCACCAGCGATCCCGGCAGGCCCGCCAGGATGGCCATGATCACGATTCGGCCTTCGTATTTCATGCGCCGGCGGCGGCGGTGTCTGGATGGCGTCATTTCCGCGGGATCCCGGCGGCCCAGGCCTCAGAGCCCGTAGCGCTGCAAGCGCCGGTAGAGCGCGCTGCGGCTCAGTCCCAGCGCGTTCGCCGCGTGGCTGACGTTGCCGTTGAAGCGCTGCAAGGCTTTCTTGATCAGCAGGCTTTCCACTTCTTCCAGGCTCATGTCCTCCAGCCGCGGGGCGCCATCGCGCGCCGGCCGCAGCCCCAGATCGTTGGCCTTCACGCAGGCGCTCTGAGTCATCAGCACCGCCCGCTCCACCGCATGATCCAGCTCGCGGATGTTGCCCGGCCACGGGTGCGCCAGCAGCGCCTTCATGGCCGCATCCTCGAATCCGTTCAGATCCTTGCGGTAATGCTCGGCGTGCTGCCGCAGGAAGTGCGCCGCCAGCAGCGGGATGTCCTCGCGCCGCTCCCGCAGCGCCGGCAGCCGGATCTCGATGGTGTTCAGCCGGAACAGCAGGTCCTGCCGGAAGCGCCCGCCCGCCACTTCGGCGCTGAGGTCCGAATTGGTCGCCGAGAGCACCCGCACATCCACCTGTCGCGTTTTGGACGATCCCACGCGCTCGAATTCGCCGGTCTCCAGCACGCGCAGCAGCTTGGCTTGCAGGTTGGCCGAGATGTTGGCGATCTCGTCCAGGAACAGCGTGCCGCCTTCCGCCATTTCAAAGCGGCCCACGCGGTCCGTCTTGGCGTCGGTGAAGGCCCCCTTTACGTGACCGAACAGTTCGCTTTCGAAAACCCCTTCGGAAAGGCCGCCGGTGTTCACCGTGAGCATCGGCTTGATGGCCCGCGAGGAAACCGAATGCAGCGATTGCGCCACCAGTCCTTTGCCCGTGCCGTTTTCGCCGGTGATTAGTACGTTGGCGTCCGACGGCCCCACCCGGGAGATCATGTCCAGCACGGGCTGCATGGCGGCCGACTGCGCGATCAGGCTGGGAAACTGCTCCGCGCGCAGCAGGCGATTCTCGGCTTCCAGAATCTGTCCTTTGCGCAGCGCGCGCCCCAACTCGATTTGCGTGCCCAGGATGGCGGAAAGCCGCGCGTTGTCCCACGGCTTCTGGATGAAGTCGCGGGCGCCGCGGCGCATGGCCTCCACCGCCAAGTCTACGCTGCCCCACGCCGTCATCACGATTACCGGCAGCGTGCTGTCCAAGGCTTGCAGCCGGTTCAGTAGATCCAGCCCCTCCTGACCCGAGGTCGTATCCCGGGTATAGTTCAGATCCATGACCACTGCGTCGAAATCGCGCGATTCCACGGCTTCCAGAACGCCGGCCGGCGAATTGACCGCCTCGGCCTGATATCCCTCGCCCTTGATCAGAAAGCGCAACGCTTCCAGCACGTCCGGCTGGTCGTCGGCCATCAGGATCCGCGGCACGTAAGTATCGGTGAGTTTCATGGAGCGGTTAACAACATTGTCGCATTTAAGCGGCAATTGCTCTACCACTCCTAAGGTATTGAGAAAGGCGGAGATATCCGGATCGAGTGTCCGCTTTTGGGACTGGCTTGTTCACCGGTGGAACGTAACCGCTCTCATTAGCGACCTGTCCTTGCCCGACTCCCCGCACCGGGGATCGCTCCGGAGGTAGCCCGGTGACGGATTCGAGCGATGATGGTATATTCAAGTGCGCGGGATTTCCCAATGCCAACAGTCCTCCACGAGAGCCAGGCCGTTTTCGAAGCGGCGAAAATGCTGCGCGGCCTGGGTGCCTCGCAAGTCTTCGTCTTTGGCTCATTAGTAAGGGGAGAATTGCGGCCCGATTCCGACGTCGATATGGCCGTATCGGGCCTGCCGCCCAAGCTCTATTTTTCTGCGGTCAGCAGTGCCTCCGACATTCTCGGACGGCCCGTCGATCTCGTGGACTTGGACGACGACACTGCCCTGGTTCGCTATCTTCTGAGGAGTCGAGAGCTAATCCGTGTCGGGTGATCTTGCGGTCAAAGTGAAATTGGGGCTCGACGATCTCGCGACAGTACGCGACCAGATGTCACCGCTGATTGCATCGCCACTGGATTCGAAGGTAGGAGTCACTGAGACTGTCACCGTATGCGCAATCCTCCATTCTAGTCTCGATCGCACTCATGCGCTGGGATAAACTCGCTCCCCTCATTGCACGAGTCGACCAAGTCTACCGCCAAACCAAGCAGGAAATCGAGGTCTTTTGCCGCTTCCTTCAGTCTCGCGGCGAGCCGCTCACCTGACGCCTGCTTCAGGGAACGGGAGGGGCGCCCTTCTTCTCCATCCAGCTCATCCAATACTCCTTCCACTCCACCCCCTCCCCGGCCGGCAGCACATCGATTGGATTCAGCCCGTCCAGCATCACGGCGCTCTCGTCGGTGAACGCCTTCTTCCCCTGATTAGCCAGCGCCTTGGGGTGCGGGCCGTGGTGGATGCCGCGCGGATGCAGCGTGGCCATCCCCGCCCGGATGTTGTCGCGGCTGAAGAAATCGCCGTCGTGATAGAAAATGAATTCGTCGTAGTCCGTGTTGCGGTGGAAGAACGGCACCTTCAACGCGTCCGCGTCCTGTTCCAGCGGCCGTGGCAGAAAGCTGCAGATCACCGCGCCCTCGGTGACGAAAGTCGTGTGCGCGCTGGGCGGCAGGTGCGCCCGATGGCTCATGATCGGCCGGATGTCCCGCATGTTGATCTTCCACGCGGTCAGGTCGCCCTTCCAGCCCACCACGTCCATCGGGTTGAACGGATAGAACACCTTGGAGATTTCGTCGCCCACCTTAATGCGGATCTCCCACTCGCGGTTGTCGTCCAGAATTGGCGCGGGGTCGGGTGTGGTGGTCGCCGCCGGATCGTACAGCGCGTGCTGGCCCAGCAGTCCCTTATCCGGCTGATCGAATTCGCCGCTGGATTCCACGATCAGAAAGAAGTTGTCCGCGGTCTCCGGAACGATCCGGTAAGTCACGGCGCGCGGCATCACGATGTAGTCGCCGCGCTCGAACCGCATCGGTCCGAAATCCGTTTCGATGGTTCCCTCGCCGCGATGGACGAAAATCAGTTCGTCGCCATCCGCGTTGCGATAGTAGAACGGCATGGGCGCCGCGCGGCGCGACACATACAGCTTCACGTCGCGGTTCCCCAGAAAGGCCACCGGCATCCCTTGTGCGTCGCCCAAGTCGGGCGGTTCCAACCGGTTCAAATCAAAACAGTGGGGCCGCAGCTTGCCTTCGAACCGCACCCATCCGGTCGGCGGGTGAGTGTGATAGAGATGTGCGCTCTTGCCGTAAAAGCCTTTGCGCCCATGTTCCTCTTCGAAGGTCCCTTCCGGCAGCCCGACGTGGGCTTGCGAGGCAGCTTTGCCTTTCTTAAGCGGATGCATGCACCCCTCCTGCCTTAAGCATAGCGGGACTCGGGCGGCTGGTGCGTTTGGCTGGTGCTTTAATGGCAGTGAGCGTTGGCCAGAATCGTGCAAAGATTCCAGGTGACCAGCCCTGCATACCAATAAGTGATCCACCGTACCAGGTGTTGCTTATGCATCGAGATGCAGGTGCCGGCCAGCACCAGGGCTACCGCCTTCGACAGCAACAGCGCCACCACCGGCCCGAACTGCAGCAGCGCCCGGATAAAAGGACTCGCCTCGGCCAAACCCAGCTTGAACCCGATAAGGGTGGTAAAAAAGTCCAGCACCTGCAGGTACAGGAACATCTGCGTATAGAGCATTCTGGTGTCCGTTAGCCTGGTCTCGCCTTGCCGGGGGAGTTCACATCCCTAAAGATCGAATTATAGAAGCAGATCCACCGCGCATTCACGAAAATGCCGGTAATGCGCGTACTAGCAGCGGACTAGGCGGGCGCCCAAACGCGCGCCATTACCAGGAATGCGACGACCCCCAGGCAGATCCGCACCGCGCCCGGCAGCCGGAGCGCTTTGGCGCTATCCACGTCAAGTTGCTCGCGCGTCAGGTGCGGAGCGTGCCACTTCATCAGTTCGCCCACCATGTAGGCCACGTTCCACAGCGTCTGCCGCACCCGCCCCTTCACCAGGATCAGCACCATGGCCAGCACGCCGCCAATCAGGGCGGTCAGCACGAAGATCCCCACGAAGTCGGAAACTCCCACCATGGCCCCCACAGCGGCCAACAGTTTGACGTCTCCGGCGCCGGTCATGTGCAGCATGTACATAACCAGATTCAGCCCAAATGCTAAGGCGAAGCCCTTGGCCGCCAGCCACAACCCTGCCACCGGCGATGGGTAAGCGATGAGCGCGTTCAATACGAAGCCGAGTACCAGGGTACTAACGGTCAGCCAATTGGGGATGCGGCGCGACCGCAGATCCGTAACCGTTGCTATCAGCACGGCCAGCACCAATGCGAATTCGATACCCACGGGGGGGCGAGAGAGACTCATAACACGCTCTAGTATACATATCGGCGGAAGCCGAGTTAACCATAACCAAAGTTAACCGTCTGGCGTCTGTAATGTTATCCTCGGCTTCATACGACCCTTATACAAGATGGGACACGATCTCCGTTTTGCCCTCCGCACCCTGGCGCGCAGTCCATTGTTCACTGCCGTCGCAGTATTGTCTCTGGCGCTCGGCATCGGCGCCAATACATCCATCTTTTCGCTTCTCGACCAGGTGCTCTACCGCTCGCTGCCGGTGCGCGATCCCAAAGCTCTGGTCGTTTTCCATGTCGACGACCACAGCTCCGGCAGTTCCACCGCGGATAACTATCAGAGCGTCCTTTCCTATCCCATGTACCGCGACCTGCGGGATGGCGCGCGCGATCGTGCCGCTGGGTTTAGCGGAGTCGTGGCCCGCGCCGGCGTCCCCGTCAGCATCTCCTGGAACGGACAGACCGAGCGCGCCGGCGCCGAAGTCGTCTCCGGCAATCTGTTCGAAGTGCTGGGCGTCTCCGCGGCCATCGGCCGCACGTTCACCCCGGAGGACGACGGCGCGCCCGGCGCTCATCCCGTGATCATGCTCAGCCACGCTTACTGGGTGCACCGCTTCGCCGCCGATCCCGGCGTGCTCAACCGCAAGGTCGCCGTCAACGGCCATCCCATGATCGTCATCGGCATCCTGCCCGCGGGATTCCGTGGCGTGCTTTCAGGCGCGAGTCCCGAAATCTACGCGCCCATCGCCATGAAGCGCGAGCTGACCCCCATGTGGGACGGCCTTGCCGATCGTAAGGTTCGCTGGCTGAATATCCTGGCCCGCCTCCAGCCGGGAGTTTCCCTGGCGCGCGCGCAAGCCGCTATCCAGACCGTCTACCGGCCCGTCCTGGAAGCCCAGGTCAAGCAGTTCCCCGAGTCCAGCCGGCGCGCCAACCAACTCGTTCTGGGCCAGAAGCTGGAATTGCTGCCCGCCGCGCAGGGCATCAACCTGTTGCAGGACCAGTGGCAAAAGCCGCTGGTCGCCTTGATGGCGCTGGTCGGCCTGGTGCTGCTGATTGCCTGCGCCAACGTGGCCAATCTGCTGCTGGCGCGCGCCGCCGGGCGCCGCCGCGAAATGGCCATTCGCCTGGCCCTGGGCGCCGGACGCGTGTCGCTCGCGCGCCAACTCATGATCGAGAGCCTGGTGATTGCCCTGGCTGGTGGTCTGGCCGGACTGCTGGTCTCCGTGTGGACCACCAGCGCGCTGCTGCACGTCCTGCCCGCAGATGCTACCGGCGGATGGATCTCGCCCACCCTGGATCTGCCCGTGCTTCTGTTCGCGCTGGCCCTGTCCGTTCTGACGGGCCTGCTGTTCGGACTGGCGCCGGCCCTGCAAGCCAGCGGCGCCGTGGTGGCTTCCGCGCTCCGCGAGCAGCGCGCCTCCATGGGATCCACCGGCACGGCCCGCTTCCGCCGCATTCTGGTGGTCGCGCAACTGGCGCTCTCGCTGCTGCTGCTGGTAGGCGCCGGCCTGTTCGCCCGCAGCCTCTTCAACCTTCTGCGCGTCGATCCCGGTTTCCACGCCGAGCGGCTGCTGACCTTCGGCATCGATCCGGCCTTGAATGGCTACTCCAAGGAGCGCGGCTTCGCCTTGTTCCAGGATCTGCAGGAGCGGCTGGCCCGGCTGCCCGGAGTGGTCGCCGTCGGCGCCGCCAGCCCCGGTCCCCTTTCGCACAGCAGTCGCGGCGGCAATATTACGGTGGAAGGCTATCATGCCCGCGAGGACGAAGATGTGGGTGCTTCACTTCACGCCGTGAGCCCCGGTTATTTCCACGCCCTGGGCATCCCGCTGGTGCGCGGGCGCGAAATAGCCGAGAGCGACCTTCGCTCGCCGGACAAAGTCGTAGTGGTCAACGAGGCGTTTGCCCGGCGTTACTTCGGCGACGCCAATCCCCTTGGCCGCCACATGATGTTCGGCGCCAGCAACAAACGCGTCCCGGACCGCGAGATCGTCGGCGTGGTGCGCGACTTCAAGCACGAAAACCTGCGCGAAACCCCTAAACCCGCCGTCTTCTCCACCTACACCAACGAGGAAAGCCTCGACCGCATGGAATTCTACGTTCGCGGCGATGGCGATACCGCCGGCCTCACCGCCCAAATCCGCCGCCTGGTCCAGCAAATGGATGCCGGCCTGCCGGTGTTCGACATGCAGCCGGTCGAGATCCAGGTCACCGATTCGGTCCAAATCGAGCGGCTGATCGCCATTCTCTCCTGCGCGTTCGGCTTGCTGGCCACTCTGCTGGCGGGCATCGGGTTGTACGGCGTGGTGGCGTACACCGTGGCCCGCCGCACGGCCGAGATCGGCATCCGCGTGGCGCTGGGCGCGGTGCCGCGCGATGTGCTCTGGCTGGTGATGAAGGATGTCGGCACGCTGGCTGTGCTTGGCCTGGTCCTCGGACTGCCCGTGGCGCTGGCGCTCGGCCGCCTGGTCGAGTCGCAGCTTTTCGGCATCAAGTCCGCCGATCCGGCGATCTACGCGGGCGCATCGCTAGCCCTGGTGCTGGTCGCAGCGCTCTCGGGTTGGATCCCCAGCAGCCGGGCGGCGCGCATCGATCCGATCGACGCGTTGCGGCACGAGTAAAGCAGTAGGACAGGCATCCCGGCCTGTCCCACCGCTTGGTGAAGATTAGGGCACCAGAGAAAATACCGTGCCGCCGTCCGTACTGCCACCCGATACGGTGCTGCCGTAGATCACATCCTGGCCGAGCACTACGAACGATGGAATCCTTCCCTCGCTGCCGTTGTGGGGAAAATGAGCAGCCACTTCGCTCCAAGCGCCGCCGGGAGACGCTGGAGGCGTCATCAGGAACACGCCACCCGCGCCGTCGCCGCCGCTCCCGGCAGCGCCGATGAGCGTGCCGTTGGGGGCCACTACCACATCGTAGGGAGAATAAACATCTTCCCCGGTGCCAGATGGGAATTGGTAGATCATGCTCGGGGTCCAGGGATCGCCTGGGGTGGCCGGCGGTGTCAAGGAGAATGCGGTGCCAAAGTTAGAAGCTCCGCCAGTGGAGGTCACGCCGTAGATTACTCCGCCGCTGCCCAGTGCGATCCCTGTGGGATTGCCGTCGTCGTGGGAAGAGGCGGGCATGGTGTAGATCACCTTTTCAGTCCAAGCGCCCCCGGCGGATTCCGGCGGTGTCACGGAGAACACCGTACCCAAACCGTTGCTTCCGCCGTAGGTGGTGATGCCATACAGCACGTCGCCGGCGCTCATGACCAGCATGCTGGGACCGATTCCGTCGCTGCCGCCCTCAAAGGTATAGAGCACATTCTCGGTCCAGAGGTCCCCAGGAGAGGCCGGCGGCGTAAGCGAGAGCACGGCGCCATTTAGCCCACCGACGCCATCCAGCCCAGGCGAGACGCCGTAGATTACCCCACCGTGGCCGATGACCAACCCGCCAAACCCGGAATTGCACAGCACGTTTTCGGTCCAGGAACCGCCCGGCGAGGCCGGGGGCGTCAACGAGAACACCACGCCGACACCCTCGGGCCCGCCGAATGAGGTGCTGCTATAAAGCACTCCACCGCTGCCGATGACCACCCCATTGGCGCCGCCAGCGACCGGGGGATTGAAAGTAAAAAGCCTGTTGTTGGTCCAAGGCCCGCCCGGCGATGCTGGCGGAGTCAGCGAGAACACGCCACTGCCGTCAGTGCAGTAGAGTACTCCGCCCTGCCCGTGCGTGCACCCGTTGGCATAACCCTCGGAAAGCGTAGTGATCGTCGCTACCGGAGATTGCCCAAACAGTGTAGCGGCCGCCGCCACGCCGATCAGCCCCCGGCTCAGTTTTTCAGTCGTTTTTGACATCATCGTTTTGTTCCCTCTCTCAGTTTGCTTCCCCACACCTCGATATGCGGAAAACGAGGGTCGTTTTTTTCGCAGCGGTCGAAGAATTGTTTTCGGGAGGGGGGCCGGTCCGCGGCGCATTCCCCGGATGGACCCTGCCCTCTCGAGTAATCGATGAATCTTTTCCCGCTAAAAGGTGGTACACTAAGGTCGTCCGAGTGATTTTGGCATCTTCGCATTAGTCCGGTCCGCCGCCCTCGTCCGATCCTGCCCGACTCCAACGTAAGTAAACAAAGGAAAAAGAAATGAAGAATATTTTCGTAGGCAACCTCAATTTCGGGGCTACCGAAGCTGCGGTTAGAGCTCTCTTTGAAGCGTATGGCGCCGTCGAGCGCGTCAACATCGTGACCGACCGGGATACCGGCCAGGCCAGAGGGTTCGGATTTGTCGAGATGACCAGCAACACGGAAGCGGATCGCGCCATCGCGGAACTCAACGGCCGGGAACTCGACGGCAGAGCGCTGAACGTCAACGAAGCCCGTCCCAAGACGGATCGTGGATTTGCCGGCGGCGGCGGTGGTGGCGGCGGCCGGGGCCGCGGCCGCGGCAACAGCCGGTACTGACCGATTTCCACTCACTCCGAGGGGCGGCCTGCGCGCCGTCCCTCTTTCGCCCGCTCGGTTTCGAACTGACAGTGTGTCGCCGATAACATATCGCACTTACCGGAAATTGACATACTAAGCTCTTTTGTGACACTTCCCGTGGGTCTCATTCCGGCACAGACGCTGCCTTGACAAGTAAAAGCTGGCTAGTATACAATAGTGGGCGTCTGAGCGCTTCTGACCGCTCGCGGATTATCTGAACTAAGTCGGGTGATCTGATTCCGGCTTCTTAGGCTACTCGACAACCGGGGAGGTTGCCATGTTTGTTGCGCGCCGGAAGTCCGCGGGAGTCAGCCACGCCACGGCAACTTTCTTGGCCTCCTCACACTCGCGATCGCCGCAGACAATAGGCACAGCCGAATGACAGTCATCACCGTGAAACTTACCCCAGAAGAGCTTGATCTATTAACTGCCCTGGCATCCGATCAGTTATTCCGCCGGCAGTATATCGATCCCCGGTTACCCGGGTACAAATCCAACCCCGCCGAGGTGAGGGCCGGGAAGGAGTTGGTGGAACGCCTGCGTCAGATGTCGGATCGGGCCAAGGGCACGCCGGTTTCAAAAAGAAACGGGGCCACTGCATGACCCGCGGCCTGCGTGTGGGTCCCCAAGCCGCGCCCGCCGCGGCACTAAGGACTCCGGATGCCATTTGAGCATCTGTTTCCGCGGCCGTTTGCTCCCAGTGCGATTGACACGTATGCGCCCATCGCATCCGGCGTCTACGGAATCTCGAATGCTCGCAAGTGGCTCTACATCGGCGAGACCGACGACATCCACGGCGCGCTCCTGACCCATTTCGGCGATGACGCATCGCCGCTGATGATGAGCAAGCCCGCCGGCTTTGTATTTGAAGTTTGCGATCGGTCGCGGCGCACGGTCCGCCAGGATCGCCTGGTGCACGAATACGGGCCCACCTGTAACCACCCTTCGCGGAGGCGCGCATGACGCCCGCCACCAGCGCGGCGAAGGAGCCTAAGGTAATTTCGGGAAGGAGCGCAAGGATGCAGTTCGTTCTGACGGGCTTCACGCAGGACCTGGGATGCCGGGTGTTCGCCTTCGAAGGCATCGCGGTGGATCGCATCCGGACGCCATTTACCGTCCGTGCCGATCTCGCTCTGACACGCAGATACGGCATTCAGATACAGGAACTCCCGCTGTTGTGCCGGAGCGTGCTGGAGCGGCGCGACGAAGCCAGCGAGGCGCAGGCTTTCACTTTCACCGAAGAGGAAATGCGCTCCTGGGCCACGGCGCGTGCCGCGGCGAAAGACGAGGCGGCGCACAAGCGCAGGCCGCCCCGCCGGCCCTCCCCGGAAGGATTGGGAGCCGCTTGGCGGGTTCCCCAACCTTAGCCCGGACGCTCCGCCGCGCTCGCGCGATTCAGGTGGCTTATGTTCTCTCCGCAATGCCCGTATTGCCGGTCCGTGGAATTCAGAGGGGTAGGCGTCCGCAACGCCTTCGAACACGCTCTTCGCTGGATTCTCCTGCCCTATCGTTGCGCCCTTTGCGGTCACCACTTCTTCCTGATCCGATGGTGTGCCCCGGCTGGCGGAACGGCGTAAGCGCCGGCTGCTGACTTGCCTGGTTCGAGTGCGGGCGCAATTTGGGGATACGGGTGATTGCGCCCGCCAGGTGTAACGGAGTTACCTATACAGACGCGCCGCTCACTGGAATGGTTAGCGGCGAAATGTGAAACGTAGCACACCCGCGCAGTCCTAAAATGAGATTCTGGCCCTGGCCACGTCCATGACCCAATCGTACCTGGGATTTCGCCTCATTCTGGTGGCGCTGCTCATCGCCCTGAACGGCTTCTTCGCCGCCGCCGAGGTAGCCTTACTGACCGTCCGCAGCTCCCGCTTGCGGCAGCTTGCCGAAGAGGGCCAGTCCGGCGCGCACGCCGCCCTCAGCCTGCTGGCCAATCCGGCGCGGCTGCTTTCCGTCACCCAGGTAGGCGTCACCCTCAGCAGCCTCGGACTCGGATGGGCCGGCGAAGAAACCGTGTTCCGCATCGTCCAGTCGTTCTTCCACCCCAATTGGGGACCCACGGCATCCAGTGTGGTCCATGGCGCCAGCCTCCTGCTGGCGTTTCTCGCTATCAGCTACTTCCACGTGGTGCTCGGCGAAGTTGTACCCAAGAATCTGGCTATCGCTACCGCCGACCGCCTGGCCGTCGCCGTCGCGCCCGCGCTGCTGATCTTCTACCGGATCTCCATCGCCTTCGTGCTGGTGATCGAAAGATCCAGCGGCGCGGTGACGAGGATATTGCGCATTGGCGGCCATCATCGCTCCGGCGGCCATTCGGCGGAGGAGTTGAAACTGATCGTCACCTCCAGCCGCGGCCTCGGCTACCTGCCCGAGGCGCAGGAGGACATGATCCATCGCGTGCTGGATCTGAGCGAACTCTCCGTGCGCGAAATCATGGTGCCGCGCAACGATATCGTCTCCGTTCCCGTCGAAGCCACGCTGGATGAGGTGCTCCAAGCCATGATCGAGCATCGGCACTCCCGCCTTCCCGTTTACCAGGAGAAGCCCGAGCAGATCGTCGGCCTGCTGCACTACAAAGATTTGCTCCCGGTCTGGGAGGAGCGCCGCGAAGCCATCCGCGTGGGCCGTCCCAGCCGCGCCTTCCGCATCCACCGCCTGCTGCGCAAGCATTTAGTGGTCCCCGAAACCAAGCCCATCGGGCAGATGCTGGCCGAGTTCCAACAGGGCCGTTCCCACATGGCCATGGTGGTCGACGAGTTCGGCACCATCGCCGGGCTTCTCACCGTGGAAGACGTGCTGGAGCAGATCGTGGGGCCCATTCAGGATGAATACGACGAGAAAGTGGAAGCGCATGCCGTTGGGGCCGCCGGCGCGGAGGCGACGGAGGTGGAGCTCGACGGCGCCACCCGCATTCGCGACCTCGAAACCGAGTACGGCATCGACATCCCCGCCGAAGCCGGATTCGAGACACTCGCCGGATTCCTGCTCTACCGCCTCGGATACATCCCGCATGCGGGAGAACATGTGGATTATGGCGGGCGGCGTTACACCGTCCTCGAGATGGAGCGCAATCGCATCGCCCGCGTGCGCACCGAACGCCTGGAGGGCGGGCTTTAGCCCGCGCGGGCTTCAGCCCCACCCTCGCTCTTCGGTTAGAATGCCTACAGGCCACCATGCTCGGCATTGACGCGCGCGCCGCGCGCTACACCTGGACCGCCGCTCTTGTATTAATCCTCCTCTGCGTGGTGTACCTGATGCGCACCACCCTGTTTGTGTTCGTTGTGGCGCTCCTGTTCGGATACCTGCTCTCGCCGCTGGTCGACGTCATCGACCGCTTCCTGCCCGGCAAACGTACGCGCACTCCCGCGCTGGCCATCGCCTACGCCATTTTCGTCGCCGCGCTTTTCGTCGCCATCACGCAGATCGGTTCCCGCGCGGTCGAGGAGGCCAACTCACTGGCCAAGTCCATGCCCGCGAAGCTCGCCATGTTTGAGCAGCCCAACGCATCCCTGCCCGCCAGTGTGAACGCTTTCAAAGCGCAAATCCTGCAGAAAGCGGAAGATCAACTCTCCAAGAGCTCTGGCGACATCATCTCTTCGCTGCCGCGCGCGGGCGCCAAAATACTCAGCGTGGCGAGTAACCTGGTGTATCTGGTCATTGTTCCCATTCTCGGATTCTTCTTCCTGAAGGAGGGCCACGAGATGCGCCTGCGTTTCCTCGAACTGATCGACGATCCGCGGCGGCGCGCCCTGATCGATGACCTGCTTGTCGATATAAACCTCCTGTTGGCTCACTATATGCGCGCCCTCCTGATACTCTCGCTGGCCGCATTCACCTCTTATTCCATCTTCTTCAGCATTCTCGGAGTACCCTACAGCATTCTGCTCGCGGCCCTGGCGGCCATGCTTGAATTCATCCCCACCATCGGACCCTTCACGGCCTGCGCGATCATCGTGATCGTGACCGCTGTCAGCGGTGGCCCGGTTCTGGGCGCGATTGCCTTCCTGATTCTCTATCGTTTCTTTCAGGACTACGTCCTGTCTCCGGTATTGATGCGCCGCGGCGTGCAATTGCCTCCCCTGCTCGTTCTATTCGGCATTTTCGCCGGCGCGGAACTCGCCGGGATTCCGGGTGCGTTCCTGTCCGTGCCGGTACTCGCTCTGGTCCGTGTCATTTACTGGCGCATCCGCCAGCAGCGCCTGGCCGCGGGACAGATCCACGCTCTCGCTCCCTCCGCATGAGAGTCCTCGCCGGATATCTTCTCCTTGCCTGCCCCGCCTTCGCGCACGTCATGAGCATGAGTTCCGGCGATCTGGCCATCCGCGGATCTCTGGCGCACTACGAATTCCGCCTGCCTCTGTACGAAATGCCCCATGTCGCGAATCCTTCACAGTCGCTTTTCGCGCACATCGTGTTCTCCAGCGGCGGGCGGCAGGCCCAATTGCTGAACTCCGCATGTCACCAGGATCTCGCTCAGGGTTCCTATGTCTGTGCGGCCGATTACCAATTCGCCGCGCCCGTCGATACCCTGGATGTCGAGTGTACGTTCCCCGCGGTGACCGTGCCCAACCACGTTCACCTGCTGCGCGTCGAAAATGGCGGCAAGCGCGATCAAGCTCTCTTCGATATCGCGTTCCCCCGCGCCACACTTCGCTTCCGGCCGCCCACCCCTCTCGAAACCGCATTCACCCAGGCCGCCGGCGGCGTCCTGCGATCCCTGGGCGTCGCGCAAATCCTGTTTCTGGCGAGCCTGGTAGTGGCCGCGCGCAGCCGCCGCGAGTTGATCCTGCTGGCCGTCATGTTCCTGGCCGGCCTTACAGCCGCCGCGCTCGCGGTGCCGCGCACGGCGTGGCAGCCGCCCGCGCGTTTCGTGGAAGCCGCCGCCGCGCTGACCGTCGCCTACCTCGCGCTGGAGACCCTGGTTTTGCCCACCGCTGGCATGCGTTGGTCGATTGTCGCGGTGTTAGGCGCATTTCACGGCCTTTACTTCGCGCTATTCCTGCGCACCACCGGTTACAGCGCCTTCTACGTGCTGACTGGCGCGGTGTGCGCCGAGATAGCCCTGATCGCAGTCTGCGCCCTGCTCTTCTCCTACGTCGGAAAACGCACGGTCTGGGCCTCTGTTCTGCTGGCGATCGGCCTGGCTTGGTTCTTCCTGTGCATGTGGGGTAGAGTGTGATCCTGCGCGCCGATTGGGGGTGCCCTCCGGGCCCGGCGCAACCCGTTGTCGCCATTTACAATGAAAAAAATGGATATCCATGCGGACAGCGACGCCTGTTCGCGTGAAACGTCAGGAGGCAGGTGAACGACGTCAATCAGCACGTTGGCGAGGTCTTGCAGTTGCTTGGCATGTGCGCGAAGCTGGCGCCGGCTTTCGACAAGAGCGAGCCACGCGACGGCGCAAGACGCGTTCTCGACGCCATGCGTAGCGCCATCGAAGACCTTTGGGCTTGGCTCGCCACAAACGCAGCAACCCTGTTTCAGGGCGCGACCGTCGACAGCGCGCATCCGGGCTACCTCGTCCGAGATACTGTTCTCGTTCCCTTCTATCTTCTCCAGGACTTGCCGGGAACGGCCGAACTCGCGGAGATCGCGGCCCTGGGACTCTCTCTTCGCCTTACGGACCACGGAGTGATCTGCCTGTCGGGTAGCACGGCGCTCCTCGGAACTCTGATGTTTGTCGGCGACATTGACTATTGCGAATACGCGCCACCGGGTTCATACTCAACCACGGGCATAGTAGCGTCGGCGAGCGCGCACGCTATTCGAGTTGCGTGCCCACTCTGCGAGCGCGTCAAGGTCATCAATCCGAAGTGGTCGCAGAGTTGCGCCGCTTGGGACTCGACAACTCCCGTCGAGCTGGCGCGGCTCATTGACGAGGACGGCGCGTACCAGCTGAAGCTCGACTTCATCACCAACACGCAGGCCGTGGGCACTGTCGAAGCCACGAATATGGCCCTGCTGCTGGCCACCGGAAAAGAAGACGAGGTCGTGAGGGCGAGTTTCGCCGCGCAGGAGGTGCCCATCCTGGGATCCGTGCTCCCCAGGCCGCTCTGCGAGCCGCTGCAGCTCGGGCGCTACATCAATTTTCTGATCGAGCAAGTCCAGCACTATGCGGACGCCAATCCAGTAAAGGCGCTAAAACGCGCATTATCGCTCGCGCGTATTCTCATGCTTCCACAGTGGGACGACGATTTGATCGAGTACCTGCACGATCCCCGGGCAGGGCTCACTGCGGCGATAAATGCCCGATCCCAGCTCCTGCAGACGCTGAGTGGCGCGACTGAAGCCGACTCGCCTCGCGCACAAACGTGCGAGGCGCTGCGCCGCTCGCTCGAGGGCACGCTAGAGGAGTTCGAAAAGGCCTTGGGGTCCCCGGCCGGAGCGCAACCCGCGATCCAGGCCGCCGCCGACGTGTGGGCCGCGGAAATAGCCTTGGCCCTGAGTGCCTTCATCCAGGATGCCCGACGAACGATTGCCGCCTGATCGAGGGAAGTGGGACAATTGTTGAGTAGAGATGGCTGACGCGAAGACACGTGCGCGGAACATATTGAACGCGCTTCCGCTTTCGACGAGGCAGCGTGCGATCTACGAGCGCGGGGTGGCCGCGATGGACGAGGCGACGCTGGAGCGTACTACCAGCAAGCTGGAATCCGCCCTCTCACGGGCGCCAGAAACACTGGCCGCCGCCCGAGAACTGCTGGCGAACCAGCAGGCACAAACGCGTAAACGCGCCGTTGTTTTCGTCGAAGACGAGGAGTATCGGCAGGTCCTCACGGGGATGCTCGGCGAAAAGCTGGAAATCGAGACGCCCCATACGCCAGAGGAGGCTATCCGGACGATCCGCCGGACCTATCCCGACGTCGTAATTTGCGATTTCCAGATGCCGCGCATGAGAGGCTTGGGTCTTATCGAACGGATGCGCCGCGCGGCTTCGCCGGCATGCACGATCCTTGTTCGAACGGCCAATCCCGAACAGGACGGCCAGGTGGCCGCGGCCGGAGCCACGGGCTACCCGGCATCAAACACAGCGACGGAACTCACCACGGCCGTTACCAGCGCCATCGAAGCCGGCGCAGGGCTGTCGGCGCAGTCTGGCGGGCATCGTGTCGACGAAATCGAAGCGTGGGCAACGGAAGCCGGCGCGGCCGCCCAGATTCTGCAGAAGCTGCTTACGGCAACATCGGACGACGCGTATGGCCGGGCCAAGATCTACGAGGCTATCGTCAAGGGCGAAGCCGGCAAACCGGGTGTGCCGGATTCGTTCAACTTGCTCATCCGTGAGTTGCAGTCGTTGCGCCTGGATGTGGATCTGATGAAGAAGGCGCAGCACCAAGCGCCGGATATCGCGCCCGCGGCAGACTGAAAAGCGGTGCAGGGTGCTGGGATGTAATCCTTCGCACCGATTCGGCGGTGCCCGGGCCCACCGCAACTTATCCACCTCCTACCGCGTTTACATATGTACAGTGGCATTTACAAAATCAGCGTCGGCTGCTCTTATCGGCCTGAATATTTGCCTTTTAACCAGCATTTCCGTTTACGCCCGCAAAGGTACTGAACCATCCACTGCATTTCGCCAGCCCATTCCTAACGAACAAAAAGCCGAACACGCCCTCAATCGCCTCGCCTTTGGCCCGCGGCCAGGCGATGTGCAGCGCGTTCAATCGCTCGGGATCAAAAAGTGGATCGACTTGCAGCTCCACCCGGAACGCATCCCTGAAAACCCGGACCTCGAAGCCAGGCTGCGACCGCTCGACACGCTGGGCATGAGCACGGCCAAGATGCTCGAAAGCTACCCGCCGCCCGCGCTCGTCAAGGAAATGGTGGAGGGCAAGCTCCCGTTTCCCGCGGATCCCGATAAGCGCATGATGGTCGACCGCCTGGCGGCGCGCATCCAAAACAAGACGGATTCCGGCAGCTCCCCGGCGCCCGAGCTGGCCGCGCTCCTCCCGCCCGAGCAGCTTCGCGTCCTGCGCTCCGGCGCCCCGCAACAGAAGCTCGATCTGTTCGCCTCGTTCTCCCCGGACCGTCAGGACCAGCTATTGGAAAGCATGGGCCAGGGCATGCGTATGCAACTCTTCGCCGCCGCGCCGCCCGCCTTGCGCCGCCGCATCCAAAGCGCCAATGGACCCCAGGCCGTTGTGGCGCAAGACCTCATGGCGGCCAAACTGTTTCGCGCCGTGTACAGCGACCGTCAATTGGAAGAAGTGCTCGCGGATTTTTGGTATAACCACTTCAACGTTTTCATCGAGAAAGGCGCAGACCGCTATCTGGTCACGGCCTATGAACGCGATGAGATTCGTCCGCGCGTGCTCGGCAGGTTCGAGGATCTGTTGCGCTCGACCGCCCGCAGTCCCGCCATGCTGTTCTATCTCGACAACTGGGAATCCGTCGGCGCGCAATCGCCCGCCGGGGTGCGGCGCAAGCGTGGGCTGAACGAGAACTATGGACGCGAACTGTTGGAACTGCACACCCTGGGCGTGGATGGCGGGTATACCCAAAAAGACGTGACCGAGGTCGCCCGGTGCTTCACTGGCTGGACCATCAAGCAGCCCCAGCGCGCGGCCGAGTTCGAGTTCAATCCGAGAATGCACGATGAAGGTGAAAAGACCGTCCTGGGCGTGCGGATCCCGGCCGGCGGCGGCATCGACGATGGGTACCAGGTGCTGCACCTTCTGGCCCATCATCCCTCCACTGCGCGCTTCATCTCGCGCAAGCTGGCCGTGCGTTTTGTGGCCGATGATCCGCCCGAGACGCTGGTGAACCGCATGGCCGCCACGTTCTTGAAAAAAGATGGTGACCTGCGCGCCGTGCTGAAAACCATGTTCGATTCGCCGGAGTTCTGGTCGCGCGGCGCTTACCGTTCCAAGATGAAGTCGCCGCTCGAAATGGTCGCTAGTTCGCTGCGCGTCATCAACGCCCAACTGGATTTCACTTTCGCCCTCAATAACCAGTTGAACCAGCTCGGCGAGCCGCTCTACCGCAAGGCCGAGCCCACCGGCTACTCGAACTCCGGCCAGGAGTGGTTGAACTCGGCCGGCCTGCTGGCGCGCATGAACTTCAGCGTGGCGCTGGCTAACAATAAGGTTCCCGGAGTGACCGTGGACAGCGCCCAGACCGCCGGCGGCGTCGCCCTGGGCTCGCCTGACTTTCAGAAGAAGTGAGTGGGTAACTTTATGAACACCCGCAGATTTTTCCTTCGTAACTCGGCGTTGGCCATGGTAGGAGCCGGCACTGCGCCGTTGTGGCTCGAGCGCGCGCTGTACGCCGCCGATGCGCCATCGCCGCGCAAGAAAGTCCTGGTCGCCATCTTCCAGCGCGGTGCGGCCGACGGCCTCAACATCGTCGTGCCGCACGCCGAAAGACGGTATTACGAAATGCGGCCCACCATTGCCGTGCCGCAGCCGTCGCAGGCAACGAGCCGCGCGCCAGACGCCGCCATCGACCTGGATGGCTTCTTCGGCCTGCACCCCGCCCTCGCGCCGCTCAAACCCATCTGGGATGACGGGCGCCTGGCCATTGTGCACGCCGCCGGGTCTCCCGATCCGACCCGCTCGCACTTCGATGCGCAGGACTTCATGGAAGCCGGCACACCCGGCCTGAAAGCCACCGCCGATGGATGGATGAACCGGGCTTTGCCGTCCACCGCGCCTGCCGCGCCAATTTCTCCGGTGCGGGCCGTGGCCATGGGCTCCGTTTTGCCCCGCGCCCTGCGCGGCTCGAAGCCCGCGGTCGCCGTCCAGAACCTCAGCGACTTCCAGGTGCGCAACGCGGCGGCTTCCGGCGCGTTTCAGGCGCTCTATGCCGATAGCCAGGACCCCATGCTGCACGCCGCCGGGCGCGAAACATTCGAAGCGGTGTCGCTCATCCAGTCCATTCAAAAGCGGCATCACGAACCAGCCGCCGGCGCCAATTATCCCAAGGGCCGCTTTGGCGACTGCCTGCGCCAGATCGCGCAACTCATCAAGGCCGATGTGGGCGTGGAGATGGCCTTCGCCGATGTGGGCGGCTGGGATCATCACGTGAACGAAGTGGGCGCGCGCGCCTCCGAGGGCCAACTGGCCGCGCGCCTCGCCGACTTCGGCCAGTCGCTGGCCGCCTTCTGGCTGGACTTGGGCGACCGCCGGCAGGACACCGCCGTCGTCACCATGTCGGAGTTTGGCCGCACGGCGCGTGAGAACGGCGACCGCGGTACCGATCACGGCCACGCCAACTGCATGTTCGTAATGGGCGGCGGCGTGCGCGGCGGCAAGGTCTACGGCAAATGGCCTGGCCTCCAGCCCGAGCAGCTCTATGAGGCGCGCGATCTCGCCCTCACCACCGATTTCCGCGATGTGTTGGGAGAACTCGTACAAGGCCACATGGGCAATCGCGATTTGAGCCAAGTCTTCCCAGGCTACACGCCCAAGCCCCGCGGCATCCTGTTCTAGCTACTTCCGCTTCAGATACCGCTTCACTTTCGGATTCTCCGCGTTCCACCGCGGCGGCTCCGCGCTATCGGCCAGCATCAAAATTCCCAGCGCGATCATGCGGTCCACCTTCGCCATATTGGCGTAATCGATCTTCTGCCACACATCGCCCGTTCCGTGATAGTCGGGAAACTCGAACGCCACTGCGAGCGTGTGCGCCGGGATGCCGTGCTCCGCGAATGTCAGGTTGTCGCTGCGGTCGAAGAAGTCGTCGCCGTTCGGCGTCTCATACACCTTGACGCCGGTCCGCTCGCCTGCCTGCTGCAGTGTGCGCGCGATCGTGGAGTATTGGAAACCCGTCAGCGTGGCATTTGAAATCTCAGCGCCGGCGTTCGCATCCACGCGCCCTACCTGTTCCAGATTCAAATCGGCCACCGTCTGCGCCAGTGGAAACAGCGGATGCCGCGTGTAGTAGCGGGATCCCAGCCCACCCTCCTCCTCGCCAAAAAAAGCCATGAACACGATGCTTCTTTTGGGATGTATCGGCAGCCTCGCCAGGGCTTGCGCAATCTCGATTACCGACACGGTTCCGCTGCCATCGTCATTCGCCCCGGGGAAGACCTCGCCCGCGTTGCTGCGGCCGAGGTGATCGTAATGCGCCGTCAGCAGAATGTATTGGCCGCGCAGTGCGGAGTCCGATCCGCGCAACACCGCAGCCACGTTGCGGACGGTAACGTGCGTCGCGGTGGGCGCGGCCAGCTTGAGCGAAACGGTTATTCCGGTCGCGCCCGGCTTCGCGTCCTCCAGCAGTTTCACGGCTTCGGCGTCGCGCACGACGAGCAGCGGAACGTCGCCGAACAGGGTGGGCTCAACGTCGGTGTCGATCAAGCGAGCGGGCGCGGCGCCGCCATCCTCATCCGCCGTTTCGAGAAACGCCGCCGGCTCTAATAGGGCAGCCGCCTCGGCCACCGCGCGGATCCCTTCACGGGCCCGGCCCAAATCCACGACTTTTCCTTTCACGGTGGAAAGGCGCAGATCCATGTGTTCCGCGATCTTGTAGACCGGCGCATCGGAAAGCTGCAAGGCCGCCAGGCTGACGACCCGCGTCCGATCTCGCGCCACGTCCAGGGCCCGGGCGCCGCTTCTCAGGCGTAAATCGAAGGACTCGCCGGGCGGCTCGACGCGCAGCATTTTCGCGGTCTGGAAATATCCCTCGCCGGCGGCGCCGCCGGCTGGTGCGAGACCCGCGCGCCGGAACTGCGCCGCGATATAGAGCGCCGCGATGTCCAGCCCGCGCGAGGGCGTATCGCGCCCTTCCAATAGATCCGAAGCGATGAAGGATAAGTTGCCGCGCAGAGAATCCGCGGAGATGGAAGCCACCACGCGCGCCTCCTCCGCCGTGGAGGAATAGCTCTGAGGCGCGGCCACCGCTGTCACCAGAAAGAAGGTCAGTGATTTGGCAAAGTTAGTTTGCACTTGTTTCCGATTATAAGCTGTTAAATTCGCTCTGTGCCGCTTGTTTTCGATTGACTCGGCTGACCGCACCGCGTAAGCTCAACACATACGCCGGAGACTACTAATGAAAAATACCTACAAATTGACGATTGTGTTACTGGCATCGATGGCCGCCAGCGCCCAGGAAACGACCACTAATAGTTACACTCAGACCAACCTGGTTTCCGATATCGCGGGAATGGCGACCTTCACGGACTCGCACCTGGTTAATCCCTGGGGACTCTCCCGCAGCGCGACCTCATTCTGGTGGGCCGCCGATGAGGCCACCGGCGTTTCAACGCTGTATAACGGCGCCGGCGCGATTCAATCTCTGGTGGTTACGGTCCCGCCGGCTAAGGGCACGGGCGCCGGTACTCCGACGGGCACCGTCGCGCTGGGATCGGAATTCATATTTGTTACATTGGACGGAACTATCTCGGCTTGGACCTCCGGCGCCAAGGCTGTCATTAAAGTTAACAACTCGTCCAGCGGCGCGGCTTACACCGGTGTCACGGTGGCGAAGAACGGCACTGTCGAGGAGATTTACGCAGCCAACAGCGCCGGTGGCATCGAGGCCTACAGCACCGCGTTCAGCCGCATCACCCTGGCCGCGGGAGCTTTTGAGGATCCCAGCATTCCGGCTGGCTATACGCCGTATGGTATCCAGGCCGTTGGGACAAAGATTTACGTGACCTTCTCCGCGGCACCAGGCGCAGGCGGCTACGTGGATGTGTTCAACCCCGCGGGTACGCTGCTACTGAGTCTGGCACAGGGGCATTTCAATGAGCCTTGGGGAATCGCACAGGCGCCGGCCGGCTTCGGCAAGTTCCAAAAGGCCATTCTGGTGGGCAACGTCGGTAGTGGGGAGATTGGCGCATATAACCCAACCACTGGTGCGTTCCTGGGCTTTCTGGAGAATTCCTCCGCCAAGCCAATTAAGATTTCCGGGCTCTGGGCGCTCTACTTCGGCGCGGGCGACACCGATTCCGGCCCGACCAGTTCGCTTTATTTCGCCGCCGGCATCGACAACTATCTGCATGGGCTGTTTGGCACGATCACGGCAAACTAATAGCGCAAACTAATAGCGCCTTGACTTGATGCACGGCGGGTTCTATACTTCTGGAGCGGAGCAACGAGAGGGGAAAGTATGAAAAACTTGTTACACGTGTACGTGCTGGGCTCTGCCCTGCTGTATTGCGCCGGGGCCGGCGCTCAAACGAACAGCTACACCGCGTCGAACATCGTGACTAACGTGCAGGATTCCCGCATGATAAATCCGTGGGGCCTGTCACGTCCGGCGAAATCTACTTTGGCGGAAAATGAGTGGTGGGTCAACGACCAGGTCACCGGACTTTCCACTTTGTACGATGCCAACGGGACCATCGCCGGTTTGGCGGTAGCGATTCCACCGGCCGGTGCCACCGGCACGGGCAGCCCTACGGGAACTGCCTTGAACCCGACTAACAATAACTTCGCGTTCGCCACCCTGGATGGAACTATCTCGGTTTGGAGCCCCACCACCCCGGCAATCACGGTGGGCGCGGCGTGCGCCAGGTGCCATATCACCACCGCGACCATTATGGTGAATCACTCCACCACCGGTGCCTCTTATCAAGGTCTAACTATCGCCAAGAACGCCACCAGCGGCGCGTATACATACTACGCGGCCAACGCCAACGGCGGGATAGAGGCTTATGATGCGACGTCGTTCAGTCCGGTGACACTCACTGGGACCTTTACTGATCCTAAGGTACCGAAGACTTACTCGCCCGCCGGAATTCAGGCCATCGGCTCCAAGATCTTCGTGACGTATAACGCTATCGCCGGCGGCGGGACTGGGTACGTGGACGCCTACAATACCAACGGCAAACTCGAGTTGCGCCTGGCCCAGGGGTGGTTCAATCAACCCTGGGGAGTGGCACTCGCGCCCGCCAGTTTTGGCGCGTTCAGCAACATGATCCTGGTGGGAAACACGCGCAGCGGCTGGATTGGGGCGTACAGTCCTTCGACCGGAGCGTTTCAAGGCTTCCTCGAAAGCGGCGGATCGGATCTCACGATTCCGGGACTCTGGGGGATGGAATTCGGCAACGGCAGTACCGAGTCCGGCCCCACCGACGTGCTCTATTTCAATGCCGGAGGACCCAACCTGACCACCGGCGTTTTCGGCGCGATTTCGGCGAATTGACTTGGTTCCCCTTTAGTCTTATAATTCTGAGACGGAACACTGAGAGGGAACCACCATATGAAAACCATCTTTTCGCTTGGCACTGCCTTGCTGTTTTGCTTGAGCGCCGGTGCTCAAACGAACAGCTACACCGTGTCGAATATCGTGACCAACGTTCAGGATGCGCGCATGGTGAATCCGTGGGGACTGACGCGTCCGACCAGTGCCGGCCAGAAGGAGAATTCGTGGTGGGTCAACGACCAGGTTACCGGCCTTTCCACTTTGTACAATGCCAACGGCGCGATCGTCAGCTTTGCGCTGACGATTCCACCAGCCAGTGGCACGGGCACGGGCAGCCCCTCGGGAGCTGCCTTGAACCCCACAAACTATGATTTTGCGTTTTCGACTCTGGATGGAACCATATCGATCTGGAGCATAACCAGCCTGCCAGTCACGCCGGGCAAGGGGTGCTACGAGTGCCATGTCACCAGCCCCACCATTATGGTGAACAACTCAGCTAAGGGCGCCTCTTATCAAGGTCTCACCATCGCCAAGAACGCCACCAGCGGCGCGTATACGTACTACGCCGCGAACGCCAACGGCGGCATCGAGGCTTATGATGCGACATCGTTCAGTCCGGTGACACTGACGGGGACCTTCACGGATCCCAAAATACCAAAGACTTATTCACCCGCCGGCATTCAGGCCATCGGATCGAAAATCTACGTAACCTATAACGCCATCGCCGGCGGCGGGACTGGCTACGTGGACGCTTACGATACCAATGGCAACCTCAAGTTGCGGCTGGCGCAGGGATGGTTCAACCAACCCTGGGGAGTCGCGTTGGCGCCGGCCACTTTTGGCGCGTTCAGCAGCATGATACTGGTGGGAAATACGGGCAGCGGCTGGATTGGCGCGTATAGTCCTTCGACCGGAGACTTCCAGGGCTTCCTGGAGACTTCCACTGGCGCGGATGTTACCATCCCCGGACTCTGGGGAATGGAATTTGGAAACGGGAACACCCAATCCGGTCCCACCGACGTGCTCTATTTCAATGCCGGGGGCCCCAACCTGACCACTGGCGTATTCGGCGCGGTTTCGGCGAACTAGCATCTTGGAGGGCGGGCAATCTTGCCCGCAGCCGGCTTTCAGCCGGCTCCTCCCCGCCTATGCGATCATGTGACAATGATCCGCCTACTAACCTTTCTGCTGTCTGCCACGCTGCTCGAAGCCGGAGCGCCACCATTTCGCCCCACCATCGAACCCGGTCCGTCCGGCTGGACTGCCGAGCGCGGCACGCTCGCGATGGACGCGTCCGTCTCGCACTCTAGCGGCAAGTCCCTGCGCGTCGAACCTGGCAATTCGCCGGACGCCTGCATCCGCTCCGCGCCCGTTTCCCTGCGCATCGGCGCCAGCTACGAGCTGAGCGGCTGGGTGCGTACCGACGACGTGCAGGTGCGCGACCTGGATCGCTCGCCGATCGCCATCGGCGCCGCGCTGACCATGGCTTCCATGCCGTTCGATGTGCATTCGGCCGCGCTGGGCGGCACGCGGCAGTGGACCCATCTGGCGCTGCGCTTTGTGGCCAGCCGCACCCAGGACCGCATCCTGATGACCGTCGGCAATGGCGGCGCTTTCACCGGCAAGGCCTGGTTCTCGGAAGTCACGCTCGACGAAACCTCCGCCGCCGGCGACCCGCCCGCCGCCACCGTCCGCACCTTCGGCCCGGCCTATCGCTATCCCTCGGCCGGTTGGATTTATCTGCATATCGAAGGCCAGCCTTACGAGCGCGGCTATCAGCACGGCCATCTGATGGCGCGCGAGATTCCGGAGTATCTGGCGCGTTGCGCCGCCGATCTCGGCGGCAAGGCCGACGAACGGAGTTGGGCCCAACTCCGCACTTCCGTGAACGCTCTTTTCCTGCGCGGCTTCGATCGCGAAATTCTGGAGGAAATGAAAGGCATCGCCGACGGCGCGTCCGATGCGGGCGCCAAGTGGCTGGACCGCAGAATCGACTTGGTGGATATCGCGGTCGCCAATACGACGGTGGAATTGGGTGAATTGGACGAGGCCATGCCGATGACGCCCACTGGCCTCGAAGGCCTGCGCCTGGATGCGCCATCGTACTTCGACCGCAAGCGCGACTCGCCGATGGACCATTGCAGCGCCTTCGCCGCCACTGGTCCGGCCACGCGCGACGGCAAAATGGTGATCGGCCATGTCACCTGGTGGCCGCTCACGCTCGCCGAGCAGACCAACGTGATGCTGGATATCCAGCCGGCCCAGGGCCACCGCATCATCATGCAAAGCTATCCCGGCGGCATCGAGAGCGGCACCGACTGGTATCAAAACGATGTGGGCATGGTGCTCACCGAGACCACTATCCGGCAATCGCCGTTCAATATCGAGGGCACTCCGGTGGCCTTCCGCGCGCGCCAGGCGATTCAATATGGCGGCAACGTGGATGAAGTGGTCGAGCGGCTCGGGACGCGCAACAATGGCCTTTATACCAACGAGTGGCTGATCGGCGACGGCAAGAACAACGAGATCGCCATGTACGAACTGGGCACCAGCCATACCAAGCTGTGGCGCAGTTCGAAAAACGAATGGTTCGGCGGAACCGAAGGCTTCTATTGGGGCGACAATAACGCCAAGGATCTGCAAGTCCGGCTGGAGTATGTTCCAGACCCGCACGGCGCGCCCGAATTTATCCCCTATGCGCCGCACCTGCGCGATCAAGCCTGGCAGGATCTTTATCACAAGTATACCGGGCAGATCGACGAACAGTTTGGCTTCCTGGCGTTCCGCATCGCGCCGCTGGTGAGCGCCTCCACCATGGATGCCAAGATCGCCACCGCGGACATGGCCCAAGACATGATGGTTTGGGCGGCCATCGGCAAACCCAATCAGCGCGAGTGGGAAGCCGGGGCGCGCGAACACCACGGCTACGCGGGCAATGATGGGCTGTTCCCATCCGGCTATCGTCTTTTCCGCGGCGAAGCTTCCGTAGGTTTGCGCGCCGCCATTCAGGCAAACGAAAAGTCCCGCCTTGCGCCCGCGGCCGCCCAGCCCAAGGCGGACAACTCCGCTCACGCGAAGAGGTTCGATGAGGATCGTCTCTGGAAGGGCTGGATTCTGCCCGCGAGCGACGCCGATATCTGGTTCGTGGCGGGCTCGGCCGAATATTACAGCGACCTGACGGCCCACGACCCGGATTTGGAGATGAATGTGCGGCGCGCCGCGTACCGGGGCCTGCGGATCGCAACCGCGCCCGAACAACGGCATGCGCTCGAGGCCACCAAAGGCGTGTTGTTCCTGGACGCCTTGCGCCTGCGCATGGGTGACGACGCCTTCCTGAAGCTGATGCGCGATTACTTCGCCGAGAACACCACCAAGACGGTAACTGCGCAGTCGTTCCTCGATCGCGCGCACGCGACTTTCGCCGTAGACGCGGGAGACGGGCCCGCCTATGTGACCACCGATATCATGGGCCGGCTTCGCTCGGCGATATTGGTTTACGGCACCGTGCGGGAAGCGGGCGCTAATCGCTATGCCGCCGAGCAACTGCAGCGGCGGTTCCTGAACCGTTATGAAAGCGCCGTTCCCATCCGCAAGGATTTCGAAGTGACAGACGAGGAACTGCGCCAGCGCGACGTTATTTTCGTCGGCCGTCCGGAAGGAAATTCGGCGCTGGCCCAATGGACCGTTCGCCTGGGTCTTGACTACAGCGACGACGTATTCCGGCTCGACGGCGAAGCGCACGCATCCGAACGCGATGCGCTCTTATTGGCCGGGAAAAACCCCCTGGATCCGAGCCACATGGTCCTGGTCTTGGCCGGCAATGACGCTCTGCGCACCGTGAAACTGGCTACGTCCACGAACGCTTGGAAGACCGGTGAATACGAGTTGGTGGAGGATGGTCAGGCGTCCGCGGGATTCTTAAAGTCCCGCTAAGTCGACCTGCCGCAACACCGCCTCGGGTCGCGCCCGCACGCGAATGTCTTCCGTCAGGTTGATCCATCGGATGGCGCCCGCGGCGTCCACCAGGAATTCCGCGGGCCGCGCGATGTCCCGGCCGTTTTCGCCTGCGCCCGGATGCAATACTCCGTAGCGGCGAATCACTTCCGCCTTCGGATCGGACAGAAACGGGAAGGTGTAACCCTGATCCTGGCAGAGCTTGCGCGACTCGGCGTTGGAGTCCACGCTGATAGCGACGATCCGGACGCCGCGCGCGCGAAATTCGTCTAAGTGCTTCTCAAAGCCCCGTAACTCGGAGTTACAGAAGGGTCACCAGTAACCGCGGTAGAAAATCAAAAGCACGGCCCGGCTGTTCTTGCGCAGTTCCGAGAGAGTCACTGGGCTGCCCGTGGCATCCGGCAGAGTGAAATCGGGAGCCATCCGGCCCACTTGAGGCGCGCCCGCGGCGGAAGGAACCTGCCGCGCGAAGATGAAGTTGCCCCAGCAGAAAAGCCCGAACAGGGCCAGCGAAAGTAGGCCCAGCACCGCGCCGCTGACTTTTCCGCTGAACCGTTCCGGCTGGCCATAAGCTCTCTTGATTCCGGCGCCGAGCGTCCACGCGCCCAGAAGGAACAGGAGTAGGTTCGCCCACGGAAAGTCGCGCGTAGAAGGGAAGCGCGCGAAGATCGGCACATAGCTGATCGCCGCCACCAGCGTGAACCCGAATCCCGCCCAGTTCAGAGAGTTCCACCTTCGCCGCATTCGACCCGATGTTAGCATGCCGTCATGCCGCTCAGCGGTGGCCGCAACCCCGCCGCGCGATAAGCCTCGAGCAGCGCGCCCGCCGCGGGTTCGTACTCCGGTGGACCCGCGTGGTTGCCGTCTTCCAATTCCACCAGGCATCGATAGCGCTCCAGCAGTATCCCGCTGCGGAAGACGCCCCCTGTCCAGGCTATGCGTGCGTGCTCGCCCGGCTTCCAAAGCTGCTGGCGGACCGCGGCAGTCAGCACGGCCAGTTGCTGCGCCGCGTTCTGCAGAATCTCGCACGCCACCGCATCTCCGGCCATCGCGGCTTCGTCCACCAGCGGAGCCAGCGCGGCCACCCGCGAGCGCGGCCAGTCCGGAGTGTAGAAACGATGCAAGGCGCCGTTGGCGTCCGCGCTTCCGGTGGCTTCGAGCAGCACGGGCCCGAGCGCGGTCGGCGGTCCCCATCCCTGTTCAGCGCGCAGGGCGGCGCGCAGAGCCTGGCGCGCGATGTCGAACCCGCCGCCCTCGTCGCCAAAGATGTAGCCCCAGCCGCCGCTGCGGGCGGTGCGCCCCGCCGCATCGCGTCCGAAAGCGATGGAGCCGGTTCCGGCGATGGTGACGATGCCCGGCTCACTCGCCGTGGCCCCCGCCAGCGCGATCGCGGCGTCATCGGTCACCACCACCGCATCGGCGGGAAGGATTTCGCGCAGGATCGCTTGTTTGTCTTCCGGGCCGCCGCTCATGCCGAAGCAGGCGGCCGCGAAGCGTATGCCGGCCGCGTCCAGCCCGGCTTGCGCGCAGGCTGCGGCCACCGAGTCGGACACGGCGCGCACCAGCTTTTGGCGGCCCTCCGCGGCTCCCGCGTGGTTGCATGGGCCGCCGCTGCCTCTGCCGAGCGCCCGCCCGGATTCATCGCCGATCAGCGCGGTGGTGCCGGATTGGCCTCCATCCACTCCCAGGAAATGTCGCATGCTCTCCTAGCGACTATACCAATCCTCGTCCTCGGGAGCATACTGGAATAAGGCTTCCGCATGTTTGAACGCTATTCCGAAAAGGCTCGCCGCACCATCTTTTTCGCCCGTTATGAGGCCAGCATGCTGGGTTCCCGTTACATCGAGACCGAGCATCTCTGGCTGGGCCTGTTGCGGGAGCATCGGCCCCTTCGCGACAGGCTGCCGGCCGACGCCGCCGACCAAACTCGCAAACGAATCGAGGCGCGCGGGCTGCCCCGCCGAGCGCATTGCCACATCGGTGGACTTACCGCTCAGCGCGGATTCGAAGGCAGCGTTAGTTCTCGCCGACGAGGAGAGCAAGGCGCTGCTGCACTCTTCGATCGATTGTAGCCATGTGCTGCTCGGGTTGTTGCGGATAGAGACATCGACGGCCGCAGTCCTTCTGCGCGAATTCGGGATCGACTACGCCAGCTATCGCGAGGTGGTGGCTGAGCCGGCGCCGGCTCCCACCGAGCCCGAGAGCATTGTTACCTTCGACGCCGTCGCCGCCGGACCGCTGGGCGCCGCCGCCGCGGATTTGCAACGGCTCTTGCGGCTCGGCCCGGAGCTCACCGAGAAAGGCGGAGCTTTGAAGCGCACGGGATGGACCCGCAAGGAAGCCCTGGGGCATTTGATCGACTGGGCGAGCACGCATCAGCAGTGGTTCGCGCGCGCGCTCGCCGACCCGAATCTCACCGCCAACGGATATCCCGAAGATTCCTGGTTATCCGCGCAGCATTACAACGATTTGTCCTGGCGTGGGTTGTTGGAGGTATGGAGCTGGCTGAACCGCCTGATCCTCCACGTGGTCTTCCGCATTCCGGAAGACAAACTGGACGTCCCCTGCCGCATCGGCATTGCCCAGCCCATTCCGCTGCGGGAACTTGTGGCCCGCTACGTGGCGCATTGCGACGACATCGTGGGCCAGCTTCTGATGCGCGGGTGACCGTCCCGCGCTAGCTCTTGTGGCTCGGGTTTTCTACCTTTAAGTTGTTAGTAACCTGACCGAAACTTAGTCCCGCGGCGTTGGCGCGCAGGCCGGCTACGTTCTTCTCCATGCCGGTCGAGACGACGCCTTCCAGAGTCACGTGTCCGTTGTCCACAATAATGTGGATAGGCGGCACCGGCTGCATGCCATAGCGGGAGAGCACTGGATCGCGGTAAATGGCGCGGGCTACTTGGAGCCGCAGCCGGTTGTCCATGGGAGACAGCGGCAGAACTTTCAGTTCGTTGCTCAGGCTGGTAACCCCGGGCACGTGCAGCGCAATCTGCTCCAGATCGGACTTCTTAAAAGGCTCGCTCACTTCGCCGAGTAGCTGCACGCGGCCTTCGTCCACGAAGAAACTGATATTGTCGAACATGCTATAGGGCGGATACATCCGAATCTCGTGCGTCAGCTTTTTGGCGATAGCGGCGTCCAATGCGCTGGCGGTGTCGCCCGTGGCTGCCGCGGCGATACCCAAACCCAGCGCCGCCGCTGCGACCAGAAGTTTTCCAACAATCGTGTGCCTCATGTGTTCTACCCTCACACTTATATCTACGTAGCCGCAGCGCGGTTGGTGTAACGGAGAAATGTAAAGAGTTAGTAAATGTTAACGTGGCGTGCGCTCAGGCGGTCTTGTCTTTGGAGTAACAGACCGGATCGAGCAGACACTCGCCGCAGCGCGGCTTGCGTGCCTGGCAGAGCGCCCGCCCGTGGTGGATGATCTGGTGCGAGAACAGGATCCAGCGGTCTTGTGGCACGATCTTCATCAGGTCTTTCTCGATTTTGACCGGATCCTGTTGTTTGGTTAAATCCAGGCGCCGGGAGACGCGTTGCACATGTGTGTCTACCACCACACCCACGGCGATTCGATAGGCGGTCCCCAAAACGACATTGGCGGTCTTGCGGGCGGCGCCCGGAATGGATAGCATCTCGTCCATCGTCTGCGGAACCTGGCCGCCGAAATCGCGCAGGATCTTCTGCGCGGCCCCCACAATGGACTTCGCCTTGTTATTGAAAAAGCCGGTGCTGCGAATATCCTGCGCCAGAACTTCCACGCGCACCGCCGCGAAGTCGCGCGGGGTCGGGTATTTGGCGAACAGGCCGGGCGTGACTTCGTTGACCCGCTTGTCGGTACACTGCGCGGAAAGGATGGTCGCCACCAACAACTCCCATGGGCTGTTGTGATGGAGCGCGCAGGTCACATTGGGGTACATCTCGTCCAGCCCCCGCAGGATTTGGTCCACCCGCGCGCGCCGCTCAGCGGCGGTCTTCGGACGTTTCGCTTTCGAGATCATGGTATCGAGTAGGTGCTACTGCGGTGAAGTAATCTGCACCTCGGCGGAGATATTTTGCCAATCCGGCAGCTCGTAGACTTTGAGCTTGGTCGTCAGTGGCGCCACGCCTTCCTTGGATTCGAAAGGCTTCAGCGATTCCATCCTGAAGCTGAACGTGCCGGCTTCCTCTTGAAACTTGGCTGTGTGTCCCAGGATATTGACCGTACCGGCCAGATCGGTTATATCCGCGCCGGAATGGTTGATCACCACGAAACGCGCTTCGGTCTCGTGCTTGGGATTCTCCACGAAGCGTAAACCGGCAACCTCGACGTACTTTTGCATGGGACTCGTCTTGGCCGGACTGGTCTCCGGGACAGTCACTGCCGGCGCGGAAGCCGCCTCAGTCCCGCCGCGGAAATAGTGCACCGCGAAATACACTCCGGCGCCCACGCCCACGAAAGCAAATGCGAACAGAATGGTCAGCAGCCATGTGGGAAGGCCGGCGTGCGCGGGCGGTAGGGCATCCTGCGGGGGGGCGAGCGTCGCTACGGCTGGAGGGGTGTAGACGGGCTGCGCGGCAGGACCAGGCGCGGGGACTTCCGGTCCCGGCGGGGCGGCGGTTGGAGCGGGTTGCGCGCCGGATTTCTCCCTGGCCGCGCAATCCGGGCAGGCGTCGTACGATGGGGGCACCTCGCGCCCGCACTTCGGGCAGATCCATGTGAACATGCAATCCCTCTACCCCATGCTACCGCGTGGCGGCCAATTCGTGACCCTGACAACCCACGCGTGTTATATTCTCCCGAGATGCCCATGGTCGCCCGCCTGGAAGCGTACTTCGAGTTTGCGCGCCTCGGCACGAATTGGAAAACGGAAATCCTGGCGGGCCTGACTACCTTCATCACCATGGCGTACATCGTGCTGGTGAACCCCCAGATCCTGCACGAAGCAGGCATGCCTCTGGCGGCCGTGACGGCGGCCACCTGCCTCTCGGCGGCATTTGGCAGCTTCATGATGGGCATCCTGGCGCGCTATCCCATTGCGCTCGCCCCAGGGATGGGGCTCAACGCCTATTTCACTTACACGGTCGTCAAGGGCATGGGGATTCCCTGGCAAGCGGCCCTGGGCGCGGTGTTCATCTCTGGCGTGGCTTTCCTCATCCTGACCGCTATCGGCATCCGGCAGTTGATCGTGGCGGCCATTCCATTCGAACTGTTTGCGGCAGTGGCCGCGGGCGTGGGCCTGTTTATCGCGTTCATCGGATTCCGCAACGCCGGCTTGATTGTGCCGCATCCCGCTACGCTGGTGACCTTGGGCAACCTGCACGACCCGCACACGCTGCTGGCTGTATTTGGGTTGCTCGCAACCTCCGCGCTGCTCGCCCGGCGCGTGCCGGCCGCCATGCTGATCGGGATTCTGCTCACCACGGTTGTCGGGATCGCTACCGGTCAGGTGGCATGGCATCCGCTCGATTACAGCTTCCGCGATCTTTCGGCCACCGCGCTGAAGCTGGACGTGGGGGCCACGCTGCGGCTGGGCTTCTTCGAAATCGTTTTCGTGTTCCTGTTCATCGACATGTTCGATAACATCGGAACGCTGGTGGCGGTGGGCCAGCGCGCCGGCCTGTTCAACCACGCCAACGTCATCCCGCGTGTGGATCGCATCCTGTACGCGGACGCCTCCGCGACCATCGTCGGCTCGCTCACCGGCACTTCCACGGTGGTGAGCTATATCGAAAGCGCGGCGGGCGTGGCCGCGGGAGGCCGCAGCGGTGTGACGGCCATTGTGGCCGGCGCCATGTTTATCGTGGCCCTGTTCGTCGCGCCGGTGGTGGGCGCCATTCCGGCGGCGGCCACCGCGCCGGCCCTGATCGTGGTGGGCAGCCTGATGATGACGGCGATCGGCGAAGTGGATTGGAAGGATCCGGAGGTCTCCATTCCGGGTTTCCTCACCATGCTGGCGATCCCGCTCACCTTCAGCATCGCCAATGGCCTGGCATTCGGATTCATCGCGTACACGGCACTGAAGATCGCGCGCGGCAAGTTTCGCGAGGTGAACTGGCTGGTCTATTTGCTGACGCTGCTGTTTATCGCCCGCTTCATGTATCTGAAGGGGGCATGACTATCACGTCCGGGCCTTGCGCGCCCCCTCCAGCCTGGCCTGCAGGTTCGGATCGTTTTCGTACATGGCGAGCGCGGCCACCGCATCGGCCGAGATCTGGCTTTCGCCGGTCTCGACCAGGTCCAACAGAAAGTCGATAGCGTTCTCGCGGCGCAACAAGGCGATGGCCAGCAGCAACGTGCGCCGCAGCGGACGCGTGCGCAAACGCTGGGATGCCTCGCGCAGCGGCGTAAATGCGCTCTCCAGCCGCGAGTCGCCCAGCGCCAGGGCGGCGGCTTCCGCGACCGCCTCGTCATGATGGTCGAGGAACTTCGCCACGAACTCCAGCGATTTAACAGGCTCGGCGCGCAGCAGCGCCGCGAAGCACTCCCCCAGCACTTCCGGCTCGTCGCGGCTCAGCGCTTTCAGCCGCAACAACAGCGCTCCGCCCGGAAGACCCGAGGCCGCGACCGCCCGCACGGCGCCGATGCGCGCGTCGCGTTCGGGGTCGAGCAGCACCGGGACAATTTCCTCCAGCGCTTCCGCATAGTCCGTCTGTGCCAGGCCCATGGCGCCCAGCGCGCGCACCTCGGCCGCGGTATCCACCGATCCGCCCCAGGTCGGTTCCATCTGGACGTGCTGCAATGCGCGCCGAAAAACAGGCGGAGAAGGATATTCCAGTTTGCAGAGGGCCTTGAGAATTTCAATCTTGGCCGCACAGCGTTTATCGGTGGTCTCCGGCTTCACCATGAACCGGTCGAATGCCGCCACCAGTCCCGGCGTCAAATCGGCCGCCAGCCACTCCCCGGCGATCCGCGCGGCTTTGGCCGCTACCAGATTCATCTTGCTGCCGAGGCACCTGGCGACTTCGGCGCATCCCTCTGGCGAGGATGCCTGGCCGCGCAGTTCCGCCAATTGGTCGAGTTGCTCTTCGAGAGAAGATACTTTGCGCGCCACAAGACGATTCTAAGCCACAAAAGCACGAGCCTATCACGCTGTTTTTTGTTCTTCCCCATCGGCGTTCATCCGCGTTCATCGGCGGCCAATATCCGGTCTTGATGGCGATGGTGTACCGAGCGGCCTGAAGCTCGGCGCATTCTGCTAATCTCAAGTGTTAAATCCCATTTGAGAGCTTCTTATGCCTAAATTATCCGTCCGCGACCTCGATCTGAAGAATAAACGCGTCTTTATCCGCGTCGATTTCAACGTTCCCTTGGCTCCCGGTGGTCAGGAAATCTCGAGCGACAAGCGCATCAAGGCGTCGCTCCCGACCATCCGTTACGCGTTGGAGCAAGGTGCCGCCCTCATTCTGGCGTCGCACCTGGGCCGTCCGAAAGGCAAACCCAATCCGGAGATGAGCCTGAAGCCGGTGTCGAAGCGCCTGGAAGAATTGCTGGGCCGTCCCGTCAAGATGGCGCCCGATTGCATCGGTCCCGAAGTGGAAGCCATGCTGCCCGCGCCCGGCGAAATTCTGCTGCTGGAGAATCTGCGCTACCACGCGGAAGAAGAGAAGAACGATCCGGAGTTTTCGAAAAAGCTGGCGGCGCTCTGCGACGTCTACGTGAACGATGCCTTCGGCTCCGCGCATCGCGCGCACGCCTCCACCGTGGGCATGATCGCCTACGTGCCGCAGGCGGCCGCCGGACAGCTCATGGACCAGGAGTTGAAATACCTGACCATGGCGACCAGGAACCCGCCGCGGCCCTGCGTGGCGATTCTGGGCGGCGCGAAAGTGTCCGACAAGATCGAAGTGATCGCGAACCTGGGCAAAGTCGTGGACAAGCTGTTGATCGGCGGAGCCATGGCGTACACGTTCATGAAGTCGCAAGGCGAGCCGGTGGGCAAGTCGCTGGTGGAAGACGACAAGCTGGATCTCGCGCGCAACCTGATGCTGTCGCTGAAAGACAAGCTGGTGCTGCCCGTCGACCATGTGGTGGTCTCCGAGCTCAAAGAAAATGCCGACAGCCAGGTGGTCGAAACGATTCCCGAAGACAAAATCGGCGTGGACATCGGCCCCCTGACCGTCGATCACTATTCGCACATCATCCGCACCGCCAAAACAATAATCTGGAATGGCCCGATGGGTGTCTTCGAGAAGAAGCCGTTCGACCGGGGCACGGTGGCGCTGGCCAAGGCAGTGGCCGTGTCGGGCGCGACATCCATAGTCGGCGGCGGCGATTCGGAAAAGGCGGTGAAGTCCGCGGGAGTGGCGGACCAGATCTCGCACATCTCCACCGGCGGCGGCGCGTCGCTGGAATTCCTGGCGGGGATTGAACTGCCCGGCGTAGCGGCTTTGACGGATAAGTAACGCGGCGCTACCACAGGTGGTAGCATCCGTCCCGCTGGGTCAGATCGACCGGCAGCCCGAACAGCTTCGCCAGCGCCGCGGCGGTGAGCACATCCTGTTTGCGTCCGTCCGCCACTATGCGGCCGCCGCGCATCAGAATCACGCGCTCGATTTCGGGAATGATATCGGCCAGGTGATGCGTCACCAGGATGATCCCGATCTCCGCGCGCGCCAGCTTGCGCATGGTCTCGCGGAGTTCATGCTGGGCGAAAACATCCAGGCTGTTGCTCGGCTCGTCCAGCACCAGCGCGCGCGGATCGTGCACCAGCGCGCGCGCCAGCAACACGCGCCGCGCTTCTCCGGAAGACATTTCCGTCACGGTCCGTTCCGCCAGATGCGGAATTTCGAGCAGCGCCAGGATCGCGGCCGTCTGGCGCTCGATTTCCGGCGTGATGCAATGGTAGGGCTGGACGCCGACGCTGCCGAAGAAGCCGGAGAGCACCGCTTCGCGCCCGGTTATCTCGCGCGTGCATAGCGTCATCCAGTCGTTGGACACGACGCCCAGCAGCGGGCGCAGGTCGAAAATATTCCAGCGTTCCTGGCCGAAAATGGCCATGCGCGATCCCTCGCGCGCCAGCGGGTAGCATTCCCGCGAAATGGTTTTGATCAGCGTGGATTTGCCGCATCCGTTGGGGCCCAGGACGGCGACGTGCTCACCCACGCCGATACGCAGGCTGACATCGTGCAGCACGATCTTCTCGCCGCGCATCACTGAGACGCGCTCCATTTCGATGAGCGGGCGCTGTTTAGATGGCACGGGCGAGCAACTCCTCCAATTGGGCCGGCGTCAGCACGATGGGATTCGCTTTCATGCTGCTGGCGCGGGCAGCTTTCTCCGCCAGTGCGGGGATATCGGATGGGCGGACTCCGTATGCGCCCAGCGGCCGAATTTCGAGATCGCGGCACAAGCACGCGACCCACGCGGCCCCATCTTCCGGCGTGGCGTCCGATCGGCCGCTGAGGATGCGCGCGACCATGGCATAACGTACCAGCCCCTCCTGGCTCGCCGCGCCCCGCAGCGCCGCGATGTTCACTTCCATGGCGTGCGGCAGCAGCGCCGCGCAAATGGCGCCGTGCGGCGCATCGAACATCCCGCCCAGCGGCGCGGCGAATCCGTGTACCGCGCCTAGGCCGGCGTTGGCCAGCGCCAGGCCGCCCAACAAGCTGGCGAACGCCATGTCCGCACGCGCGGCGATATCGTGGCCGTCGCGCCACGCCCGCCGCAGCGCGCAGGCCAGGCGCAGGCCTTCGACGCAGTACAGATCGGTCATGGCATTGGCGCGAATGGAGACGTACGGCTCGATCAGCTGCGTTAGCGCGTCCAGCCCCGTGCTGGCTGTAAGCGCGGGACGCAGGTCCAGCGCCAACTCGGGGTCGACCACCGCCAGCGCCGGCAGCATGTGCGGGCTGCGCAGGCTGGCCTTGACCTTGTGTTCGGGCGAAGCCAGCACCGCATTGCGGGTGACTTCCGAGCCGGTGCCCGCCGTGGTTGGGATGGCGATGAATGGCGCCGAGGGGCGGGTCAGCGGCCGCCCGTGTCCCACCACCTCCAGATAATCGAGTGGGTCGCCGCCGTTCGCCAACAGCGCCGCGATGGCCTTGCCTGCGTCGATGGCGCTCCCACCGCCCAGCGCGACCACCATATCGCAGCCCGCTTCGCGCGCCAGTTCCGTGCCCTGGCGGATCATTTCCACGGTGGGCTCGCCGTGGATGGGGAACCGCTCGCCCGTAAGGCCCATGCGCGAAATATCCGCGGAGGCCCGCGTGACCAGCAATGCCCGCCGCCCCATTTCCGCAACCGCCGCGGGAACCTCCCGCGCAGTTCCGCGGCCGAACACGATGCGCCCCGCCGTCGCAAATTCGAAGCGCATCCGCCCTACCAGCCTTCGTCGCCCGGAAAGATGTTGGTGTATGTCGCCCTGGCGCGCGGTTCGGCCATCATCCCCTCCACCGCATCGCGCCAAGTCTGGTAATGCGCGGTCTCCTTGTGCCGGGCGGTCGCTTCGGCGGTCCGGTAGACTTCCAGGAAGATGAAACGCGTGGGGTCGCCCGCCTGCTGCAACACATCGAAGCGCGCGATGCCCGGCTCCTTCACGCTCTCGCGCGCGTTGGCGAGGGTAGCTTGCAGGAATCCGTCAACCGACTCCGGCTTTACGTGGACGTTAATGTGTGCGATCAGCATGCAGCCATCGTATAACGAGGCGCGCATTGTGAGTAAGATAATGGTTCCGGAGGAAACGTAAGAATGAAAGCTGAAGACTACAGCGAGCGCCAGGTGGAGGTGGACCCCTGGCAGGTGAAGCTCACCTCTTACAAGCTAGGTGCCGTCTATCACTGCAAGGCCGATAATGTTTCCCCCGGCGCAGCTTTGGCGCGTACCACCGGCGCAACGCGCGAAGAGGCCGAGGATAAGGCGCTGGACCGCGCGCGGCAGTTGCTCTCGCGCACCCGCCGCCACGACGTGTGAGCCAGCCCATGCCCAATTCCCACGGTAACCACTACGACCTTCCCGCGCTGGCGCGCCAGGAGATGCTCGCCGAAGGTTTCACGCCCGACTTTCCGCCGGAAGCGCTGCGGCAGGTGGCGGCCTTGCGCGCGCATCCTGCCCAGCCGGCTTCGAACGGCGCGGTGCGCGATCTGCGCAGCCTCCTCTGGTCTTCCATCGATAACGACACTTCGCGCGACCTCGATCAGATCGAAATGGCCGAGCGGCTGGCGGACGGCGCGATCCGCATCCGGATCGGCATCGCCGACGTGGATAGCGACGTGCCCAAGGGATCGCCGATCGATACCCACGCGGCCGCGAATTGCACCACGGTTTACACCGGCGTCAAGAACTTTCCGATGCTGCCCGATGACCTGTCAACGGACCTCACATCGCTGAACGAGCATGCCGACCGGCTCTCGGTGGTGGTGGAACTGACCGTCGCCGCCGATGGCACCGTGCAGGATGGCACGGCCTACCGCGCGGTCACGCGCAATGCTGCCCAGTTGGCCTACAGTTCCGTCGGGCCGTGGCTTGAAGAAAAGCTTGAGGGGCAGGGAACCGCCCCCGCAAAGCTGGCCGCCTCGCCAGATCTGCAGGCGCAGCTCCGTTTGCAGGACGAAGCCGCGCAGAGCTTGCGCGCGCAGCGCCACCGCCTGGGCGCGCTCGACCTGGACCGCAACGAGTCCGAAGTGGTGCTGACCGACGGGCGCGTGACCGGCATCAAGCCGCGGTTTCGCAACCGGGCTTCGCAGTTGATCGAGGATTTCATGGTGGCGGCCAATGGCGTAATCGCGCGAATGCTGCGCGACAATCACATCTCGTCGCTGCGCCGTGTAGTGAAAACTCCGGAGCGCTGGGACCGCATCGTGGAACTGGCCGCGCGCACCGGCGACGCCCTGCCCGCCGATCCGGATTCCGCCGCGCTCAACCAGTACCTGATCAAGCGCCGGGCCGAGGACCCCGTGCATTACGCCGATCTCTCGCTGGCTGTCGTGAAGCTGATGGGGCCCGGCGAGTATGTGCTGGAGCGTCCCGGCGAAACGCCGGTGGGGCACTTTGCTCTGGCCGTTCACGATTACACGCACTCCACCGCCCCCAACCGGCGCTTCGCCGATCTGGTGTCGCAGCGCTTGGTGAAGGCGGTGCTCGCCAAGGAGACTTCGCCCTACGGGGACGCGGAGTTAGATCGGGTGGCGCGCAACTGCACACAGCGGGAAGACGCGGAGCGCAAGGTGGAGCGCGCCATGAACAAACGTATCGCCGCGGTGGCCATGCACGACCGCATCGGCGAAGTCTTTCCCGCCGTGGTCACCGGCGTCACGCCGAAGGGCGTGTTCGTGCGGGCCTTATCGCCTGCGGTGGAAGGCCGCCTGATGCGCGGCGAGCACGGGCTGGATGTCGGCGACCAGATCCGGGTGAAGCTGCTGAATACCGACCCGGCGCGCGGGTTCATCGATTTCGGCCGGGTGTGAGTGACGGCCTGGAGGGCGGCCAATCTTGGCCGCAGCCGCCTTTTGAGGCGGCTGGACCCGCTGGTATAGCGGGTCCGCGCGCTAAATAGTTCGCTAGGCAAAAAGCGATAGCCCCGAACGCCTGCTCCAAGCTGAGAGCGGGGAACGATTCGACGATGCCTTCCGGCGACTCTCCCCGCAGCCCGGCTCCCGGCAATGTAATATCCGCCGTCGCGCTGCTCAACGTATCCTGTCGCCATACCGCACCGGGGTACATTGTGATGGCGCGCCGCAAAAGCCTCGCGTCAGAAGGACCTTTCGAGCCGCAACGCGCGCACAGTCACTGAGCCAGACCTATTCACTTTGGCCGCATCGGAGAAACGGCGCTAACCGGCACTTGAAGCGCGTCGATTATTCAAGCCAAGCGCTCGACAATCACATACGCTGCGTAGCTATAAGGAAGACTCGGTGCATTTCCGACGATGTATGTGGTGAAATTAATTGGTGTATTCGCCTTCGCCTGAACGATAAAGATCTGCGAGGCCGAAGTGTTTGTTAGAGAACCCGATACCCGCATACAAGCGAAGATTCCCCCGTTACCGTCTTGTTGTGAACCAGAGCTGTCCGTAAACGTAACATCCCCGCAGAATTCCGACGTCGATCCTTCGTTTCCAGGGTTTGTCCCGGTGGTTATTTCGACTACGCTTACGCGAAATACGCCGTCTTCCTGAGGTGTATACACAGCGGTCGGCGGAATAGCTTGAGATTGATTAGTGAAATCCTCCCGTCTAACAATGATGGCCTGGTGAGGCTCCTCTTCGCTGCGTGCCACGACTACCAGAGAACAAAGCCACAACGCCCAGAACATCAGGTTTTTCATTTCTCTACCTCATCGTGAGATCGGCCGGACTTTGTCCGCCACCCTGGTCAGTTTAGCAGGTCTAGCCAACCCGCTGTTTTCAAGCGTTCCGGGAAGAGCAGGCGAGGGCGCGCAGGGATACCGCGGAAGCCCTCCGCGATGACGCGGAGGCGACCGCCGCCACTCGTCAGAAGAACACTTCCTCTTTCACCCGCCGCTTTCCCACCAGCGGCGCATTCAGGAAATCTAGGAACGGCGCTAGCGCGCGGAATCGCTTTTCCAATTCCGTAAACAGCTTCGGCGTAGTTACGATCGCCGCATCCAGCGTGGTGAACAACAGGAATTGCTTGAAGCGCAGCAGATCCGCCGCCGGATGATCGGCGCAAAAACCCTTGGGCACGCGCGAAAGCTGCTCGCCCTGCATCGCGCCGAACAGCCGCTTGATCGCGCTCGAAGCCGCCAGCTTGCGGAACTCCGTGTGACGTTCAGCGATGTGCGTGCGCACCGCCAGCAGCGTTTCCGGTGTCGGCATGTAGATGCCGCCGCCCAGGTCCACGCCCTTGTGCGAGACGGCGAGATAGTAACCCGCCGCGCCGTGCTTTTCCATACCGCGCCGCGCGAAAGATGCCGCGATCTGCGTCTTGTAGGGCGTCTTGTCGTGACTGAAGCGCGTGTCGCGATAGATGCGGAAGATGGCCTTCGGCGCGTTGGTGACGTAGTCCGGCGCGAAATCCATCATGGCGCCGTTCAGCGCCGTCACCAGCTCCACCATGGGAGCCTTCACCTTTTCGTCGTAGATGGTCTTGCGCGGTTGGAACCATTCGCGCGTGTTGTGGCCCGCGAGGCCCCGGTAAAACGTCATCGCCTCGCGTGGAAAGCCTGGAAACCCGGATCGCATAGCTGCCTCCTATAATTGAATCGTGGACTCCCCGCTGGCGCGCCTGTCCGAAATACCTAATTTAACCGTTTCCCGCGACGCGCCGCTTTCCGCATACACCCGCTTTGCCATCGGCGGCCCCGCCGACATCTACGCCGAAACCGAAAGCGTGGAATCGTTTATCCAGGCGCTGGCCGTAGCGCGCGAGAGCGGCCGCGACTATATGGTGATGGGCGGGGGCACCAACCTGATCGTGTCCGACCTGGGTTTCCGCGGCATCATGCTGCGCTTCGTGGCGCGGCGCATACTCGCGGCGGGCGAGCGCGTCGCGTGCGATGCCGGCGCGGTGTTGCAGGACCTCGTGGATTTCTCCATCGATCGCGGATTGCAGGGGCTCGAAACCCTGGCCGGTATTCCCGGCTCGGTGGGCGCGGCCGTCTATGGCAACGCCGGCGCGTACGGCCACTCCATCTCCGAGCGCGTGCGCCAGGTGCGCTTCTTCGATGGCGAGTGCGTGCGCCTGTTCGATAACGCCGCCTGCGAATTCCACTATCGCGAGAGCGCCTTCAAGCGCCACAAAGACTGGATTATCTTCTCGACCGAGCTGCGCCTCGCGCCCGCCGATGCCGCCGCCCTGCGCCAGACGGCGGACGATATCGTGAAGGTGCGGAACGAAAAGTTTCCCGTGACGATGAAGTGCGCGGGCAGCATCTTCAAGAATTTCCTGCTGGCCGAATTGCCGCCCGCCGTGTCCGCCGCGGTGCCCGAGAAGGTGGTCCGCGAAGGTAAAGTGCCGGCCGCATACTTCCTGGAACAAGTGGGCGCCAAGGGAATGTCGTGGGGGGATATCCACGTGGCCAGCTATCACGCCAACTTGATCTACAACGCGGGCGGCGGGACAGCCGCGGATCTCCGCGCGCTGATCGAAGAACTGAAGGTGCGGGTGCGCCGCCAGTTCGGCGTCAAGTTGGAGGAGGAAGTGCAATACGTCGGGTTCTAAGTGGGGCAGGCCCCCGGCCTGCGCGGGGCTCTTAGCCCCGCTGCTGTTTTGCGCCGTCAACTTGCACGACGCGGTCATCTCTGGGAATGTGGAACAAGTGCGCGCCCTGCTGGCCGCCGGTGCAAATGCGAATACCCGTGACGCCCTGGGTGCCACGCCCCTGCACGACGCCGCCTGGACCGGCAATCGCGAGATCGCCGCCCTGCTGATCGCGCACGGCGCCGACGTGAATGCGCCGCATCGGGAGGCCGGCTCCACGCCGCTCGATTACGCGGTGATCAAAGATAACCGGGAGGTCGCCGAGCTGCTGCTGGCGCATGGGGCGGCCGTGGACGCCGCGGATCGCTCGGGCGCGACCGCGCTGCACCTCGCCGCCACGCGCGGCCACCAGGACATGGCGGCGCTTCTGCTGGCGCACGGCGCCAACGTGAACGCGCGCGACAAACCCGGCGCTACGCCGCTCGACGAAGCCTGCTGGAAGGGCTATCGCGCGATCGCCGCGCTGCTGCTCGACAAAGGCGCGGCAATCGACGCGCGCAACCCGGAAACCGGCGCCACGCCGCTCATCGAGGCGGCGGAGAAGGGCCACGCAGAGGTCGTCGAACTGCTGCTGGCGCGCGGCGCCGACGTCAACGCGCGCGACAATTCGGGCGCATCGGCGCTTGAAAACGCGTCGCGCTTCCGTCACTCGGGCGTCGTCGATCTGCTCATGGCCCATGGCGCGACCCTCGCCAAGAAGGATCAACCCGGCTTTACCCTGCTCGATGAAGCTGTGCTCAAGGGCCAGGCGGACATGGTGGAACTGCTGGCGGGCAAGGGCGCGGACGTCAACGCGCACAACAAGGAGGGCTCCACGGCGCTGGCGGATGCCGCCCTCAAGGGCTACGCGGAAATCGCCCGGATCCTGCTCGATCACGGGGCGCGCGTCAACGAGAAGAACTCCGCGGGCGGGACTCCCCTGCATGACGCGGCCCTGGCCGGGCATCGCGATCTGGCGACGTTGCTGCTCGACCACGGCGCGGCCATCGACGCCCGCGACGACTCCGGCGCCACGCCGCTCTATAACGCGGCATCGTGGGGCCGGCGCGACGTGGTCGAGTTGCTGCTGGCACGCGGTGCGGATGCCGGCCTGCGGACTAAAGCGGGCGCGAGCGCGCTCGACGGGGCCGTTGCCAATGGGTTCGAAGATATCGCCGCGCTGTTGCGCGCCCGCGCGGCGAAGTAGATAAAAATTTCATTGCGCCGTCCGGTCGGCCGGCGTTACGGCAGCACCCGAAAGGAGACATTGCTTGAAAGCGTGCCGCTGGGCGTCACGACCTCCACCGTGCCGCTGGCCGCCCCAGGCGGAACGGTGGTTGTGATCAGGGACGGCCTGACGACCGTGAACGTGGCGGCCGTGCCGTTAAAGGCGACGCTGGTCGCGCCTGTCAGATGCGTTCCCAGTATCTTGATCAGTGTTCCTGCCGCGCCGGATGCCGGCATCGTTTCGACAAACGGGCCCAAGCCTACCGGCAGGCTGAAGACTGTGCCGTCGTTTGACGCGCCGCCCCACGCCGTGCTCCCGTAAAGAAGCCCGTTTGTTGCCTGAACCAGTCCACCGTATGGGTCGGCTCCTTCCGTGCCCGAGAAAGGGAACGATTACAACGTCGTGAACGCACCGCCGGGAGTGATTCCAAAAATGGTCCCCGCGGGTCCTGAGAAGGACCCTGAGGTCGTCCCATACAGGTCGCCATTGGTGGCCGGTGCCAGGCTGCTGAATGGCCATGCACCGTCCGCATACCCGCTGAAACTGTACAACGGCGTGAAGGCCCCCTGTAGCGAGACCCTGTAGAGTGTGCCGGCGTCGCTTGTCCCGCCAAACTCCGTGGTCCCATAGAGGTCTCCGTTCCTGCCCTGTGCCAGGCCTGGGGCCGGGCAGGAACTGGGCCCGAAATTGGAGGTGCTGTAAAGCACCGTCAAGCTACCGGCAGGAGTCATTTTGAAAATTGTGCCGAAGTTGTCCGTGCCGCCGGCCTGCGTCGTGCCATACAAGCTCCCATTCATGCCCTGGATCAACGGGGCGCAGGGCGAGGCGCCATCACTGCAGCCCGCGGACTCACAGAAGTTGTAGAGGGTCGTGAAGGCGCCATTTGGAGTAATGCGGAATAGGGTGCCACCATTGTTGGCGCCAAATTCGGCGGTCGCTCCATAGAAGCTTCCGTTATTCGCCAGCACAAGCCCTGTCGCTGGGGTTATCCCGTCGACGCAATCCCCGTCGGCACAGAACGTGTGCAGCATTAAGACCTGGCACAAGTTGGCTAGGCCACTGACCGTCAGGGCACCCCGTCAACGAACAGAATTCCCAAAGCGTAGTCAGCACCCCTTCCGGGCTGATCTTGAAGACTGTGCCGGAATTGCTGGCGCCACCCGACGGAGTTGTCCCGTATAGGTTTCCATCGAAGCCCTGTACCACGGAAGCCCGAGGCTCAACGCCATCGCCGCCATTGAAGCTTGCCAAACTGGTGAGTGTCTGTGCAAACGACGTGGTTAGACCAGCGGTGTAGAGCAACATCACAGCACTGCTTTTTCGGCAAGGGCCGAACTTGTTCATATTATGCCAGGATAACAAGGCCCTCCAAACAAAAATTGATACTGGCGCCCTGCACCACCTCATTTGGGAAGCACGTCTATGGTCGCGACGGCCTGCACCACCGCGTAGGGCTTCAGATCCGCTTTTGCGCCGGCGCACGGCGCCCAGGTGACCACGACGGTATAAGTGCCGGCGTGGCTTGGCAGCCATCCTTCTCCCCCCAGCGTGCGCTCCAGCGGAACCACCTTGCCTTTCGCATAAGGCCTCGGCCCGAACCCATGGCCGGTGCAAATGGAAAAACTCGGGAACCGTTCGCTCACAGGCAGCGAATGCCCCGAAGCGTCGCGAACTTCCAGGCTCACGACCGAGCAGGGATCCCACAAAGGGTCCCCGCTATAGACCGGAACCTCAGCACCAAAATTCTCAACCGCCATATGCAGTGGGACGTCTTCCCCGATCTGAAACTTCTCCTTATCCAGGGTAATGTCCGCGGCGACACCCTTTTGGCGCGGCCCCCATTTGCGCGGTATGGCGGATGGGTCGGCAAGCTCGATCCGCAAAACATTCGACGAAGCAAAACGGATGGGACCATCGTCCGGAGTACCCACCAGCTGCCAAACCTCCATCGCGTGTTCTCCAATCCCCGCCCACTTGCCGCCTGCACCGGAGTCCAGATCGAAACCGGAATGCCAGTCACCTGGATGATGTCCCAAAACGGCGGTTCGGCAGCCTTTAAATGCAAGAGGCTGAACTTCGTCGATCCGGGTCTCGCCGTCCGGGGATCTTTGCCTTAGGTAAAGGGTGGGGCAACTCTCCTCAGTTGAAGCCGCCTCAGGACCAGGTCGGGCGAGAGACACCCGCACGGAGAAACGCTCTCCTTCGTAATACTTGCTTCTATCCGAGATTAGTTGGAATCGGGTGACTCGCTCGTCCCCAGGCGCGGTCAGACTGAATCGACCGACGTCGATGTCCGAGCAAACCTGCTTCAACAAGGAAGGTGCCACGACCAATACGGGTCCGCTCATCCAATGTGGCTGAAGACACTGCACGGTTTCGTTCGGTGGTGTGGTTCTCCAGCGAAACACCTGTCGCGCGACCTGGCCCGAAATGAGAGTCAGCGGAGCATGCCGAGGGGATTCGCCCTTCGGCGCGCCGTTTTCGCAGTCATAGCACAGACCGAATGGCGGATGATTGGGAACCCGGTCGGGAACAAAGCTGGGGCCGTACTCGGGACCATCGAAAACGCACGAATGGCTCGAAATGTTCCGCTTTTCGATTTCGACCGCGAAGGAATCGCCCGGCCCGTTCAGGAATTGGACGCTGACATCAAAGTCAGCCGCCGTGCAGTTCGAAGCACCGGTCAGGTTCGGACCGGTTCCCTGTCCCGAACCCGCCAAAGGCAGAAAGCAAAGGCCGCAGATCGACAGAAATCGAATCGCGCCAACCGCTCCCATCCGCCAGCCAATTATTCGTTGCATCACCGGAATGCCTGTGAAAGCCCGATACCAATTCTATCCCGGCCGAGAACATTCCGCCTCTCCCGCCACCTGTACTATTGGCAACAACTCGTCCAGCCGATGCCGCCGGCATGTTCCACCAGCCGCTGGCGGAACAGATGGGGCAGTTCTCCCGGCTGGTTGAAGCATACCTGCCGCGCCTCGATGCCGCACTGCGGCGCCGGCTGAAAGCCGCGGCCCGGGCCCAGCCGTGCGATCGGCGCCAACTCAAGGCGCTCTTGCTGATCACCTCGGGCGCGGCAGCGCGCCTGGCGTCTGCCGGCCGCCCCGTCGCCGATTTCTTCGAGCAGGTGGCCTACAACGGCCGCCGCCTGGCCAAGTTTAACGTGCCGCCGCTGGGGGTGGTGGACGCCCTGCGCGACTACGAATGCGAACTCGATAGCCTGCTAGCCAAGTGGTGCCCGCGGGAGCATGCCGCGCTCCAAACCGTCCGGCAGCAACTGCACTTCGGAACCCTATTGGCCGTCAACCAGGCGTACTACCAGGTGCGCGAGGCAGAAACACAAGCCTTCTATGGCCTGCTGCGCGCCGAGACGGAGGCCACCGGCCTGGACGATCTGTTGCACCGTTTCATCCAGATCCTGACCCGCACGTTTCGCGCGCAGGCCGGCCGCATGATCCCGCTCACGGACCATCCTCCGATAACCGCGCGCGTGCTGAAGCGGCTGGCACGGCCGTCCTTCATCGCAGCCGGCACCGAGGATGAGGATCTGGTTTTGGATCCGGCGATGCGCGGCATCTTTAAGTCCTACTGGTCCATTCCGTTTTTTTCGGACGGGCGCCTGGCCGGAGTCGTCCAATTCGGGTTTGCCACGCTCTACCAGTGGCTGCCGCGCGAGTTGGATCTGCTGCACGCCTTCGCGGAGCGCTGTCTCCGCGCCGCGGAGCGCGCCCGGCTGATCCGGGATCTCGCGGCGCGCGACCAGCAGGTACGCGCCCTGGCGGCCCATCTTCTGCAGGCCGAAGAGGAAGAACGCCGGCGGATCAGCCGCGATCTGCACGACGAGGCTGGCCAATCCTTGTTGTTCCTGCGTTTGCACCTGGAAATGCTGCAGAAGACGGCGCCGCCCGATCTGCAGCCGAAACTGGCCGAGGCGCGCCAGGTCGCCGAGCGGATCATCGCTGAGCTCCGGCGCATTATCGCGGCACTCCATCCGTTGACGGTCGAGGAATTGGGCCTGTCGGCAGCCATCCGCCATCTGGCCGCCCGTTTCCGCAGGCTCTATCCTATTAAGCTGCATGTCCGGATGTGTCCGAATGCCGCGCCGCTGCCGCGCGAAACCGAAACCGCCATTTACCGGGTAGTCCAGGAATGCTTCCAGAATATCGCCAAATACTCCGGGGCTACGCATGTAAACCTTTTCCTCCGTTCCACCGATACATTATTGGAACTGAACGTCGAGGATGATGGCGTCGGATTCGATGTAGAGTGCGCGGTGGCTCAATCAAAGTCCTTTGGGTTGAATGGCATGCGCGAACGCGTCGCCCTGATGGGAGGCTGCCTGGAGATCCGCAGCAGCCCCGGACATGGAGCCACGATTGCGATGCGGCTACCGATCCCACGCCATTAGCCATCCTCGGCTCCAGTCCGCCAGGACTGCATGAGGCGACTATGGCAATTCGAACGCTACTAACCGACGATCACACCCTTTTTCGGCAGGGAATTAAGACCCTGCTTTCCGCTATACCGGATCTGGAGGTCGTGGGCGAGGCTGCCAACGCGGCCGATGCCGTCACGCAGGCCGCCGAACTCCGGCCGGACGTGGTGCTGATGGACGTCAGCATGCCCGGCTTGAGCAGCTTCGAAGCCACGCGCCAGATCCGCAAAGGCCGGCCTGAGACCAAAGTGCTGTTCCTGACCATGTACGACGATGACGACTACCTGGCCGAGAGCATGGAGGCGGGCGCCAGCGGCTACCTGCTGAAGGACAGTCCGGCGGAGCAACTGGTTTCGGCCATAGGCGAAGTACACCGCGGAGGGAGTTATCTGAGCCCGCGCATGCTCTCGCATGTGGTTGACGATTTCCGCAGCCGGGTTCGCTCGGCCACCAGCCCGCGGTTTAACACCTTGACGCGGCGGGAATTGGAGGTCCTCAAATTCCTGGCGGAGGGTAATTCCGTTAAAGAGATCGCCGGCACGCTGGACCTGAGTGTCAAGACCATTGAGGCGCACAAATTCAACCTGATGCGCAAGCTCGACATTCACAATAAGGCGCAACTGGTGCAATACGCCATCCAGAAGAAGATCATCCGCCTGGGCAATTAGGCGGGTCTCAGAATTTGCAGGTGTTTAGCGATTTTTCGCCTATATTGGGAGTGTGTCCAGATGGCTGCTCCTGTTCTCCGCCTGCGTTCTCTGCTTGCCCGCGATAGCGGCGGACAACTACACCGGCAGCGCCGTATGTAAGACTTGTCACGCCGACGTCTGGTTCAACTTCTACAAGAATCCACACTACAAAAGCATCGCGAGCGGCGATCAGCCGCCCGAGCGCACCGGATGTGAAGGCTGTCACGGGCCCGGGAAGGCGCATGTGGAAGCGCGCGGCGGCAAAACCACGATTCCGCGCGCGTTCTCCCTCATGGGTCCCAAAGAAGTGCTGGACACCTGCCTGAATTGCCACGCGCGCGATTTTTCAAAGGCCAATATGCGGCGCTCGCAGCATTCCCTCGCCGACGTCGTGTGTACCAATTGTCACTCCATTCACAAATCCCCGGCTGCCAAATTCCTTCTGGCGAAAAAACAGACTGAGCTGTGCTACGGCTGCCACGCCGATGTCCGCGCGCAGTTTTCCATGCCTTTCAAACATCGCGTGAACGAGGGCTTCATGGCCTGCACGGACTGTCACAATCCGCACGGCGCGTCCGCCCCCACCTGGGGTATGGCTGACGGGCAAAACATGGTCGAGCGCGCGGAGGGCAACCAGGAGCCCTGTCTGAAATGTCACGCGGATAAGCGCGGGCCATTCGCCTACGAGCATCCGCCGGTCCGGGTGGAGGGATGCGGCGTGTGCCACATGCCGCATGGATCGACCAACGCCAAGCTGCTTGTGCGGCCGGTGGTCTTCACCCTGTGCCTGCGCTGCCATAACGGCGCGAATGGCTTCGGCACGCGCAACAACGGCATCCCCGCGCTGTCGAACACGCATAACATGCTCGACCCGCGCTATCAGCGCTGCACGCTCTGCCACGTGCGCATTCATGGGTCGAACAGCGATGGTTACTTCTTCCGCTAAGAGACGGCCATGGGAATCACGCCGATAACTTATAAGGCGCTTCTAACCGGATTGATTCTGCTGGCGGGCGCGGCGCTGGCACAGCAGCCGATGGCGCCCACCCCGGACCAGGCTGGCTCTCCGCGCGGCGAGAACACCGGCGACTACAACGTGACTGACTCGTTCGAAACCGGCTACCGCTTCGCGCTAGTCAATGGCAGCGTGGGAACCTATCGCAGCGATGTAAACTACGGCGACGGCATACGCCTGCTCAGCGGCGATCTCAGCGTGAACTCGCGCGATGGCCATGGGCGTTGGTTCGACCAGATCGTGCTCACCACCATTGGCCTGGGTAACGATCCGTATCAGTCCGTCACTCTGCGCGTGGAAAAAAACAAGCTATATCGCTATGACATGCTGTGGCGGCTGGACGACTACTTCAATCCCGGCCTCCCCGTCGCCGGAGGCCTGCACCTGATGGACACCAGCCGCCATATGCAGGACCACAATCTGACCCTGCTGCCGCAGTCCAAGATCCAGTTTCACATGGGCTACAGCCGCAACACGCAGGATGGCCCGGCGCTTTCCACCGTACAATTGTGTTTGAATGGCAGCCTTTATTGCGGCACGGCGGGTAACGAATTCCCGGTCTTCGAAAACGTGCGCACCCAGCAGAACGAATTCCGCCTCGGCGCGGACGTGGACCTGGCCGGCTTCAAGCTCACTCTGCTGCATACGTGGTCGTTCTTCAAAGACGACACCGGCTATCAGGAAGACGGGACCGAATCGGGAGACAATCCGTCCACCGGAGTGACTCTGAATCAGTTTCAGCGCTCGGCGCCGTATCGCGGCACGAGTCCCTACTGGCTGGGAAATCTTAACCGCAGCGCCAAAACGTTTGCCGTAAACGGGCGCCTGACCTACCTGGATGGAAAGGGCAACTTTATCCTCAATGAGAACGCCTTCGGCGGAACGCCCCTGGGCGCGCAGAACCAGCAGGTCCAGGTGGGCGGCGATGCGTCGCGTCCGCAGTTGACCGGCGATCTCTCCGTCAGCGTATTCCCCAGTTCCAGCCTGACGCTGGTGAACAACACCTCGGTAAACAGCACGCGCATCGACGGCACCTCCGACTACGCCCAGTTCAACCTGGCGGCCGAGACAACCGATTTCATCTCCTTCCGGTACCTGGGGCTGCGCAGCATCGCCAACGCCACGGATCTGCATTATCGCGTGAAGCGCTGGCTGTCATTCTATGGCGGCTATCATTACTCCGAGCGGCGCATCGAGGATATCGAAGACTACGCGATTCCCGGGCCGCTCAGCGGCGCGACGTACGAGCAATCGAATACCCAGCAGACCGGCTTGTTGGGCGTCCGGATCAAGCCGTTGAAGGCCATGACCATCAACTTCGAGAGCGAGGCCGGCCACGCGAACCATCCCTTCACTCCGGTAAGCGATCGTAACTACATCGCCCTGGGCGGACGCTTCGAGTACCGCGTCAAGAAGCTGACTCTGGGCGCGGCTTACAAGGAGAACTACAATAACAACTCAGTGACTTTGACCAGTTATAGCTCGCACGCGCGAAACTACAGTGCGAATGCCGCCTGGGCGCCGCGCGACTGGCTCACGCTGGACGCGAGTTATTCGAAGCTGCACCTGGATTCGCTCTCCGGCGTCATGTTTTTCGCTGGGATCGACGCGGCCTCGGCGCTCGCCAGCAATCAGATTTACATCAGCAACATCCATGCGGCCAACCTCGTGGCGCGCTTCCTGGTGGCCAAGCGTGTCGATCTCTACCTGGGCTATACCATCACCATGGATACAGGCGATGGCCGCGCCTCGGCCGCTCCGGCCGGCGCCACCGATCCCACCACGCTGATCTTTGCCCCGGTGCAAACGTTCCCATTGAGCTACCAGGCGCCGCTGGCGCGCGTCTCCATCCGGCTGCGCGAGAAGCTGCGCTGGAACGCGGGCTGGCAGTATTACAACTATCACGAGGAGTTCGGCCTCGAATCGTTTTACCAGGGCTATCACGCCAACACCGGATACACCAGCGTCACTTGGGCGTTCTAAGAGAGCGCATCCGGCGCGGCTTACTTCTCCAGCAAGGTGGGGCAGGCTCTCGGCTAGCTCTCGGCCTGCGGCGGCCTCTCAGGCCGCCTTCTTGCCGGTCGAAGAGTTGCGATTTTCCGGCGAAATCGGCGCCTGGCCGCCGGATTTCTGGCAGGGCGCCCCCATCGGCAAATACCCGGCCTCCGGCTACGCGCCCTCTTCTCCAGCCGCCTCCGCCTCCGCCGCTCCCTCTGGCCCGGCAGCCTGCGCCTCAGCCAAAATCCGCTGCGCCTCTTCCAGATTCTCCCGCGGCACCTGCACCTCGAATTCCAGCACCGGCAGCGTGCTCGTCCCCACCACGATGGATGAGATGCCGTTCGCCTCCATCACGCCGTGGATCTGCATCGCCTCCATCTCCGCATCGTGACTGGAAGAGCTGAAAAGCGTAACCATGTCCATCTCGTGCGAAGCATCCGGTTTGGTTTGCATGCCTCCAGCATAACTCCGATGGCTTAAAATAGAACTTGGATCATCAGGGAGGTTCGCATGTTCGATCAGGAAGACGCGCAAGATAATCTCGCGAACAATATCGGCTGGTTCGTCGCCGGTGCCGTCGTGGGCATGACCGCGGCCATATTGCTCGCTCCCCAGAGCGGCAAGAAAACCCGCAAAATCATTTCCGACAAGACCCAACAGGGCAAGGAAGCCGTCACCGATACAAGCAAGGAAGTTTACGACCGCAGCAAGGAAATGATCGACAAGGGCCGCCAACTGGTGGAGGACGCCGCCGACCTTTTCGACCGCGGCCGCAAACTGGTCCGCGGCCTCTAGCACATGTCCGCCCCGCCTGCCATCGAACTCGGCGGCTTTCGCATCACCCTCGTCCGCGAAGATATTTATTGGTGGGATGGCGGCGCCATGTTCGGCGTCGTTCCCAAGACGCTCTGGAGCCGTCACTCGCCGCCGGACGATCTGAACCGCCTGCCGCTGGGCTTCAACTGCTACATCGTGGAAACCGGCGAGCACACCATCCTGCTCGATACCGGCGGCGGTGACAAGCTGGATGCGCGCCGGCGCGAGCGCATGAAGCTGCCTCCCACGCCTGTGCCGCTGCCCGAAACCATCGCCGCCGCGGGCATCGATCCCGAGCGCATCGATATCGTGGTCAACAGCCATCTCCATTGGGACCATTGCGGCTGGAACACCATCCTCACCCAAGGCGTCGCGCGTCCCGCCTTCCCCCGCGCCACCTATTACACGCGGCGCGGCGAGTGGGAGCACGCCCACCGCCGCCATCCGCGCGATAGCGTGGCCTACATCGATGCGAATTACGATCCGCTCGTGGATGCTGGGCGCATGCGCCTGATCGATCAGGACACTGAAGTGGCGCCTGGAGTCTGGCTGCGCCTCGCTCCCGGCCACACGCCCGACATGATGATCGTCACCGCCTCATCCCAGGGCCGCACCTTCTGCTTCCTGACGGACTTGGTCCCCACCGCCGTCCATGTCACCCCCACCTGGGTCGCGGCCTTCGATCTGGATCCGGTCCAATCCATAGACAGCAAGCTCCACTGGCTCGCCGAGGCCGCCCGCGGCGAGTGGATTTGCGCCTTTGCCCACGACCCCGCCCTCGCCTTCGCCCGTATCGCGCATCACGCGGATAAGTTCGATGCCATCTAAACGCGCCTGGGGGGCGGGCTTCAGCCCCGCTTAGGTGGCACCCGAGGAGAAACATGATGACGTCCCGCCTGCATCTCTTCCGTATCGCCGCCGCACAGGCCACGGCCTACGAGACGCTCTACAGCTTCCAGGGCAGCCCGGACGGTGGCGATCCCCTGGCGGCCCTCGTGATCGGCAAGGATGACGCTCTCTACGGCACCACTTATACCGGAGGCGCATCCGGCCGCTACCGCGAGCCTGACTTTCGGCGGCACCGGAGTGTTTTACGGAACGACCTCGAACGCGGAACCGGCGCGGGAACCGTACAAAGAAAGAAACAAGAGATCTAATAAAATACCCCTGACCTACGACTTCAAGGAAACCATCCGCCCGGGCCCAACGCGACCCCGATTTCCGTCAAGCGCTACTACTTGAGGCAGTCGAGTGCGTCATCAACGGCGATCTGGCGACAGGCACGGCTGTCCTGCGCGACTATGTCAACGCGACAGTCGGATTCCAGGACCTTGAGAAACGCACACACATCCCCGCCAAGAGCCTGATGCGCATGCTGGGGCCAAAGGGCAGCCCCTCCGCTGCGAATCTTTCCAGCATCCTCACCGCGCTACAAAAAACGGAAGGCGTCCAGTTCGAGCTTTCACTGAGACGGTAAGGTTCGCGGTCCGTTTCAAAAGGCTATTTTGCAACTTAACTGAAGTGTGGTCAAATCGAAGGCCCCGACGGCGCGTCACGACAGTACGTGAGGGACCCGACAATCGCTTGGTGCTCAGCGACCTCTGCTTTAGTCGGCTCTTCTTTGAAAGGAAAAGGTGTCCCCTGAAGATTCAGGCAGATCATGGTGTCGCCCTTCCTCAACCACCAATCGATCCACGTCACTGGTGAACTGTAACCGCCGTACGTAACCCCAGGTATGCCGTGTACGCTGATCGGCAAAGTGGTCACGTCGCCCTTTGTTGAAAGGTCAATGAACCTCTTCAGGTCGTCTAAATCATTGAGTGGGTCCAGACGGATGCTAAGGCGAAAACGACCGAGCCGCGCAAGCCAGTGGGTATGCACGATTCGATAGCTACCAATAGTAGGAGGTGTATCCACGTCGGACGAAAGCTGCGCGCCCTCCGGCAGGCTGAGCCAATACGGCCCTATTTGAGCATGGAACGGGCAATCGGGCATGCGAAAAGTTTAGCCCGGTCCACTGGTTTACTGCAAGGCAGCCCCGATGCCACGAAACAAATCGCCAGCGCGCCGCCCTCGCAAATGCCAGCATTAACTTTTCTTATGCCATCCCCATCTTGCATTTCCGGAACTTGTAGGGTACACTCAGAAAAGTTACTCATGTCAAGCGGTTCCACAAACCGGTTCCCCCGCGTACTTACTCCGTCCCCTCTGTCTATACCGGTAGTCATTATTAACGTACTGGTCATCGTAGCCGGCCCCGCTTGAGGCCGCATCGGAAAACTTCCGAGGCCATCAGCGGGGCGAACCAAGCCGGCTGGTGGCCTTTTTTGTTTTTGGAGAGCGTTTTGTTGAGGAATATATGTCGACTCTGATGAATGGCGCGAAAATGCTGCTGGAATGCCTGGCGCGGGAAGGCGTCGATTGCTTCTTCGGGTATCCCGGCGGCGTCACCCTGCCCTTCTACGATGCCATCTACGACCACCACATCCGCCATGTGCTGGTCCGCCACGAGGAAAATGCCTGCTTCGCCGCCGAAGGCTACGCGCGCGCCACCGGCAAAGTGGGCGTCTGCTGCGCCACCTCCGGCCCGGGCGCAACCAACCTGGTCACCGGCCTGGTCGACGCCATGATGGATTCCATCCCCATCGTCGCCCTCACCGGCCAGGTCACCAGCAAGCTCATCGGCAGCGACGCTTTTCAGGAAGCCGACACCTTCGGCATCACCCGCTCCTGCACCAAGCACAACTACCTGGTGAAGAAGCTGGAAGATCTGCCGCAGGTGGTCCACGAGGCGTTCTATATCGCCGCCAGCGGCCGTCCCGGTCCCGTGCTGGTCGATATTCCCAAGGATGTTTTCCAGGCGCAGGGCCACTACACGCCGGTCACTTCCATCCACCTGCCCGGCTACAAAGTATTCACCGAAGGTCACACCGGCCAGATTCGCCGCGCCGCGCAATTGATGTGGGAGGCCGAGCGCCCCTTCGTCTACGCGGGCGGCGGCATCGTGGCGGCTAACGCCTCCGCCGAGTTGCGCGAGTTGGTCGAACTCCTCGACGTGCCCGCGGTCTTGACTCTTATGGGTCTCGGCGCGCTGCCATCCAACCATCCCAATTTCGTCAGCATGCCCGGCATGCACGGCGGCTATGCCGCCAACATGGGCATGACTCACTGCGATGTCCTGATTGCCCTGGGCGTACGCTTCGACGATCGCGTCACCGGACGCCTGGCTGCCTTCGCGCCGCACGCCAAGGTGATCCACGTGGATATCGATCCCGCGGAAATCGGAAAGAACCGCGCCGCCGACGTGCCCATCGTGGGCGATGTGAAGCGCGTGCTCGGCCGCATCAACACGGTGCTCGCCGAAACCCGTCCCGAACGGAAGGACCGCCTGGCCGCCGCGCGCACCGTCCTGGTGGTCCCAGATCCGCGCCTGGAAGGCCGAGCATCCCCTCGCCCCGGTCACCTCCGATTCCGAAATCAAGCCGCAGCACCTGATGATGGAAATCGACCGCCTCTCCGCCGGCGAGGCCATCGTGTGCTCCGACGTCGGCCAGCACCAGATGTGGGCCGCGCAGTTGATCCGCTTCAACGCTCCCCGCCTGTGGATCAATTCCGGCGGCCTCGGCGCCATGGGCTTCGGCCTCCCCTCGGCCATCGGCGCGCAGTTCGCCCGTCCCGACAAGCTGGTCTTCGCCCTGGTGGGCGATGGCGGATTCCAGATGTCCATCCCGGAACTCTCCACTATCGCCAGCGCACGGCCTGCCCATCAAGATCGTGGTCATGAACAACGGCTACCTCGGCATGGTCCGCCAATGGCAGGAGCTGTTCTACAATAATCGCCTGAGTTCGGTGGAGCTCGATTGTTTCCCCGATGTCGAGAAGCTGGCCGGCGCCTACGGTTTCAAGGGCCGCACCATCGACAAGCCCTGGGAACTCGCTTCGGCCCTGGAAGAGGCGGTCCGCGAACCTGGCCCGTACCTGCTCAACGTCAAGGTCACGCCATTCGAGAACGTTTACCCGATGGTGCCCGCCGGCGGCGCCATTAACGAGATGGTGCTCGCGCCGCCGCAGCCAGTCGCAGTTCCCAAATAGAATCTCACACAAGGTCTCCTATGTTGCAGATCATCTCTCTCTTAGTCGAAAACAAGCCGGGTGCTCTCATGCGCATCACCGGCTTACTCAGCCAGCGGGGCTATAACATCGAGAGTCTCACGGTCGCTCGCACGCTCGATCCCGAGCTCTCCCGCATGACCATTGTGGTCGATGTGGATTCCACGCTCCGCCAGCAGGTCATCAAGCAAATGAACAAGCTGGTGAATGTGCTGCAGGCCGTGGACCTCACCGACTCGCCCGCCGTGCGCCGCGAAATGGTGCTGGTGCGCGTCCGCACCGCGCAGGAAATGCGCACCGCCGTGCTCAAGGAAGCCGAGATCTTCGGCGCGCGCGTGGTCGATTCCTCCACCGAAGGCTTCGCCCTCGAAGCCACCGGCGACCCCGAAAAGCTGGACGAGTTCATCGATGTAATGCGCAGTTATGGCGAGATCGAAACCACCCGCTCGGGAGTGGTGGCCGTCTCCCTAGAAGCCAAAAAGCTAAAGTTACAACCCCCCGTCCTGACGGAGGCAAGATAGTGGGGCAGGCTCTCAGCCTGCAGCGGCCTCTCAGGCCGCCTCTCCCCTAAACAAAAAGGACTTATCCATGGCAACCCGATATTACGAAAAAGACAACAATCCCGCCCTTCAGGGCCGCACCGTCGCAATCATAGGCTATGGCAGCCAGGGTCACGCGCACGCCCTCAACTTGCGCGATTCCGGCGTCAACGTGGTGGTCGGCCTGTATCCCGGCAGTAAGTCGCGCTCGAAGGCCGAAGCCGCCGGTCTCAAGGTCATGGATACCGCGGATGCCGCCAAAGCCGCCGACGTGATCATGATCCTGGTCGCCGATCATATCCAGGGCGATCTGTATAACCAGGACATCGCGCCGCATCTCACCGCCGGCAAGACGCTGATGTTCGCTCACGGATTCAACATCCACTTCGGCCAGATCAAACCGCCCGCCCATGCCGATGTCTCCATGGTCGCGCCCAAAGCTCCCGGTCACCGAGTGCGCGAATTGTTCACCGAAGGCGTCGGCGTCCCATCGCTCGTAGCCATCCATCAGGATGCCTCCGGCCACGCGCTCGAAACAGCCCTGGCATACGCGGGCGCGCTGGGAAGCCTGAAAGCCGGCGTGATCGGCACCACCTTCAAGGAGGAAACCGAGAGCGATCTATTCGGCGAGCAAGCCGTGCTGTGCGGTGGCGCCTCCGAGTTGATCCGCGCCGGCTTTGAAACGTTGGTCGAAGCCGGATACGCGCCCGAGATCGCCTACTTCGAATGCCTCCACGAACTGAAGCTGATCGTCGATCTCATCCAGGAGGGCGGCCTCGGCTACATGCGCTACTCGGTCTCCGACACCGCCGAATATGGCGATTACACCCGCGGCCCGCGTATCGTCGATGCCCACGTGCGCGCGGAGATGAAAAAAATCCTCAGTGAAGTCCAATCCGGCGAGTTCGCCCGCCAGTGGATCGACGAAAACAAGACCGGCCGCCACAAATTCCTGGCCATGCGCGAAGCCGCCCGCAATCAGCCCGTCGAAACCGTGGGCCGCGAGCTGCGCGAAATGATGACCTTCCTCAAGAAGAAGAAAGAGGCCGGCGTACCCGTGGGTTGATTTATGAAAATCTTCACTTTCGACACCACTCTCCGCGACGGCACGCAAGGCGAATCCGTCTCGTTTTCCGTCGACGACAAACTGCTCATCGCGCAAAAGCTCGATGAGTTAGGCATCGACTATATCGAGGGCGGCTGGCCCGGATCCAACCCGAAGGATAAGGATTTCTTCGCCCGCGCGCAAACCGAGTTGAACCTGAAGCACGCCCGGCTCACCGCCTTCGGCGCTACGCGCTTCGCCCGCCATACCGTGGAAGAGGACCGTAGCGTGCAATCGCTGGTCGCCGCGGGCACGCCCGTGGTCTCCATTTTCGGCAAGAGCTGGGACTTGCATACCGCGCGCGCGCTCGGCATCACCGAAGAAGAGAACCTGAAGCTGATTAGCGAAACGGTCGCCTATCTCGTCGCGCACGGCAAGGAAGTGGTGTACGACGCCGAGCACTTCTTCGACGGCTACACCTCCAATCCCGCCTTCGCCCTGCGTACGCTCGAAGCCGCGCAGCAATCTGGCGCGAGCGTGCTCTGCCTCTGCGATACCAACGGCGGCACGCTCACCGGCCGCCTGGTGGAGATCTTCGCCGAAGTGCGCAAGCGTTTCGACGGCATTCTGGGCATCCACACCCACAACGATTCCGACGTGGCCGTGGCCAACACGCTGGCCGCCGTCGAAGCCGGCGCCACCCATGTGCAAGGCTGCATCAACGGATACGGCGAGCGCTGCGGCAACGCCAATCTCTGTTCCGTGATCGCCAATCTGGAGCTGAAGCTGGGTCACACCGCCATCGGCCAGGACAAGCTCATCAGCCTGTCGAACGTGGCCCGCTTCGTCGCCGAATTGGCCAATCTGCCGCTCCCCAACAACCAACCCTTTGTCGGACACAGTGCTTTTGCGCACAAAGGCGGGGTCCACGTCTCTGCCGTCTTAAAGGAATCCACCACCTACGAGCACGTCACGCCCGGAGCCGTGGGCAATCGCCAGCGCGTCCTGATCAGCGATCTGTCCGGCCGCGGCAACATCTTATACAAGTTGAAGCAGCACGGCTTGGCCGACCGGCTCGACGAAGACGCCCGCCGCGAGCTGCTCGAGCGGATCAAGCAGATGGAATACGAAGGTTGCGAGCTGGAAGCCGCCGAAGGCACCTTCGAGCTGCTGGTGCGCGAGGCCCTCAATCCCGGCACGCATTTCTTCGAAGTGGAAGGTTACGAGGTCTCGACCAAAGCCGGCGCCACGGGCGATTCCCGCTCCACCGCCGATATCACCGTGCGCACCCAGGATGGCGTACACTCCGCCACCGCCGCCGGCAGCGGCCCTTTCCATGCTTTGCACGTCTGCCTGCGCAAGTGCCTGTCGTCGGTCTATCCGCAAATGGCGGATGTGCGCCTGACCGACTATAAGGTGCGCGTGCTCGAGCCGCGCAAAGGCACCGCCGCCAAAGTGCGCGTGCTCATCGAGTGGTCCGATCATCGCAAGAGCTGGTCCACCGTCGGCGTCTCGGACAACGTCATCGTGGCCAGTTGGAACGCCCTGGTGGACGCCATCCGCCTCGAGCTGATGCGCCTCACCGAGAAGGACGATTCCATCGAGAAAGCCGTCGAAGACTACTGCTGGGGTGTGTGATTGATATTGTGGGGATTGAAGGAACATCTCGCATGCTGCTCAACTCACGCGCCTGGCACCCGGCGATCGCTTGCTTGTTCGCGGCCTACGCAAATGCCCAGACGACGGGATCGACCGTCCTCACGACATGTGCCGCCATCTCCGCGGCCGGCAATTATACTCTCGCCGCCGACCTCTCCTGCGGCGCCAATACTCTGCTCGTCGACGCCCCGAACGTTAGCCTGGACTGCGGCGGTTTCGCCATCCGCGTAAGCTATCCGGCGAGTGTCCATGTAGAGCCAGCAGCCTCCAACTTCACGCTGGCCCACTGCGCTGTCGACAGCGGGGGCGCCACCGGTCCTGGGCCCTTTCCCTATTTCTCGTTGGAGGTTGGCGCTCCCAACTTCGAGGCGTCCAGCTGTTCGCTTGAAAACGTGTTTCTTTACCAAGCCCAGGGGGCTACCCTGACGAACAATGTGCTCAAGGGCGGCTTTCAGATCAGTGGGTGTTCCGGTATGAAGTTGCAAGGAAATACCGTCCATAGCGCCGGCCCCTTCCAGGGGGTGGGTATATGGGTACTTGGAGGGGGCAACACCAATGCTTTTACGGGTAACTTCATCAATGGCGCGGGCATTTGGCTCGATAACGAAGACCTCGGTGGTTCCGCTTCCGTCGGGGAGGCCAACAACGACCTGATCCAGGAGAACCTCATTCAGAACGGCGACATCTCAGTGACTGGACCCTTAACCAACGCTGTGATAGACGGGAATACGGTAGCCAACGGTATTCTTGTCTATTCCGGCGACTCGGGTGACAATCCGCAATGGAGCGGCGTTGTCGTCAGCAATAATTTCGTTCGCAACGCAACGCAGATGTTCGTCCTGGACTCCTACGTGAAGACCGGACCAACTACATTCAGTGGAAATCGATTCGTGAACAATACCTTCGCCGATGCGGTGCCCTTCACGCCCGCCGCCTTCGACTTCGCGGCCTGCGCCGACTTCACCTTCACTACCTGCTCGGGCATAGGCGGCACCGGCAGTGCGGCAGTGCCCGGCGTCGAGAACAACCTGATCCAAGGGAACAACTTCGGTCTTACCACGCGGCCCCCTCTACTGCTTCCCGTGCAGGCCTTCACGGACGGAGGCGGAAATATCTGCTCCGCCTCAACAGCGGTACTGAACTGCAGCCAGTCGGTCGCAACGGTGACAATTACGACTTCATCGTTAGCCAATGGCACGGTCGGTACACCCTATTCGCAGACCTTGACGGCAACTGGAGGCGTTCCACCGTTCAACAATTGGGTTCTTAGCTCGGGCGCGATGCCTGCGGGCCTCACGCTGAACGCGTCCAACGGCACTATCAGCGGAGTCCCCACGGCCGCCGCCGGCAGCCCTCTCAATTTCAGTGTGATCGTTATGGACGCCGCTGGGACCGCGTCGGCGCCCCAAAACTTGTCAATAGCAGTAAGCCGGCCATCCGCTCTGACAGTCGTTACTGCATCGCCCTTGGCGCCGGGAACGGTTGGCGTTTCTTATACAGGGTCGTTCGCCGCCACAAGCGGGACCGCTCCATACCGGAGTTGGTCCATAAGTGCCGGAGCTTTACCTCCCGGGACCTCGCTTACCTCCAACAGCAGCCGTGCGGCCGCCCTGCTAAGTGGAACTCCTACGATCCCGGGCGTCTACACGTTTACCGTGCAGGTGGCCGACAGTGTGAGCGCGGTGGCGAGCAAACAATTCAGCCTCACCATCAATCCGGCTGGGACCCCTTCGATTGCTGCGATCGGCATTGTCAACGCAGCGAGCTATGCGGGCGGCGGCGTCGCGCCCGGAGAAATCGTGACTATCTTCGGTTCGGGAATTGGTCCGAATACGCTGGCCAGCCTGCAGTTGACCTCCAGTGGAGCCGTGGCAACCACACTCGGCGGCGTCCAGGTTCTGTTCGACGGGACGCCGGCTCCACTTGTTTACGCGCAATCTACTCAGATCAGCGCCGTGGTTCCGTACGAGGTGGGCGCAGAGCTTCTTACTGAGGTGCAGGTCGTCTATCAGGGCCAGGGCTCCGGCACGGTGCTGGTGCCTGTAACGGCATCTGCTCCAGGAATATTCTCCCTCGATGCCTCGGGGTCCGGCGCCGGCGCGATTCTGAATCAGGACAGTACCATCAATTCAGCTGGCAATCCGGCGGCCGCTGGCTCAATAATCGTGCTTTATGCCACGGGCGAAGGCCAGACCAACCCTCCGGGCGTAGATGGCAAGCTGGGTACCGTTCCTCTTCCCGCCCCGGCTCAGTCCGTCACGGCCACGGTTGGCGGGGTGAGCGCCGAGGTTCTCTATGCCGGTGGCTATGTCGGCGGAGTCGCTGGCGTGATCCAGGTAAACCTGCAACTGCCCCCTGGCGTGACAGGCGGTGCGGTGCCGGTTACGCTAAACGTTGGCGGCGCGAACGGCCAAGCGGGGATTACGGTAGCGATTCAATGATCCCGCACTAACCCGCGAGCTGCAGGCCGCCACGCGCTACTACCCTGTGATTTTGTGCTCTAACTCCGCTGCCGGCAGTCCGGCGAACTGCTCACCAGCACCGGGGCAAGCAAGCGACCTTTACTATGCGGATGCTATACTGCACGCTTTGGTATTAGGAGCTTGGCGATGAAGCGAATGGTTAGCCCATTGAACAAACTTACTTCGGGCAAGGGGGTCCACGCGGTCTTTGTGCTGAGCGCAACCACAGCGATCACCATCCCTGAGCAGACTTTCAAGACACTGCACAGCTTCAATGGTACGGACGGGGCAGGGCCCGTCGCGGGGCTGGTCCAGACCACCAATGGAGACTTGTACGGGACGGCGCTCTTTTACTGAGCCCACAGCGGGGGGCCGTCTTTAAAATCACCCCAACTGGTACAACTGACGACGCTTCATAGCTTTTGCTCGCAGGGCGGCAGCACCTGCACCGACGGCGACAGCCCGTATGCCGGGCCGGTCCAGGCCGCCAATGAGGACCTCTACGGGACAACGGACGGCGGCGGAGCTAATGGCTATGGGACGGTCCTCAAAATGAGCCCGGGCGGCACTCTGACGACGATATACAGCTCTTGCTCCCTCACGGGATGCGTCGACGGCTTGGATCCCGAGCGGGGCTCGTCCAGGCTACCAGCGGGGACAACCAAGGAACGACCACGCACGGCGGGAGCTATTACGCTAGCTGCACGCTTGGCTGTGGGTCTGTCTTTCCTTCAGATAACCCCGGGCGGCACGCTGACAACGATGCACAGCTTCTGCTCTGAAAGCGATTGCCCGGACGGCGCCTATCCCCAGGCGGGGCTGGACCAGGCCACCAATGGGGATTTGTACGGGACAACCAGCGCAATTAGCCCATTGAGTGGCATGACCAACGGTTACGGAACCGTCTTCAAAATCACCCCGAGTGGCGCACTGACGACGCTTTACACCTTCTGGTCCCAAAGCGCGTGCGCGGACGGCCAAAAATCCCCAGGCGGGGCTCGTCCAGGCTACCAACGGAGATCTCTAACGGTACGACCTCGTGCGGCGGGGCCGGTATCAGTCCCACGACTTGTAACACGATCAATCCTAACCAGGGTGGTACGGTCTTCAACGTTACCCCCACTGGCGCGTTTGACGACGCTTTAGAGCTTCTGCTCCCAAAGCGGCTGCACAGATGGTAGCTGGCCCAAGGTGGTGTGGGTTCAAGCCACCAATGGGGATCTTTATGGGAACGACCCAGTACGGCGGAGCCCATGGCGAGGGCACCATCTTCAATTACCCCCGGGGGCGAGCTCGCTACGCTATACAGCTTCTGCTACCAAAGCGACTGCGCGGACGGCGCCTATCCCCAGGCCGGGCTGATGCAGGCTACCAATGGGGTTCTCTACGGGACAACGTACGCTGGCGGGACCGGTGGCAGTTGCTACGGCTACTGTGGCACGGTCTTCAGTCTTTCTGTAGGTCTCGGCCCATTTGTAGAAACGCAGACTGCCTCTGGTGCGGTCGGATCCGCCGTCAATTTTCTGGGAAGCGATCTGACTGGCGCGACCAGCGTCAGTTTTAACGGCACAGCCGCGACGTTCACTGTGGTATCGAGTTACTTAATCACGACTGCTGTACTCGCCGGGGCAACCACTGGAAAAGTCGAGGTGGTAACACCCACCGGCACGCTTTCGAGCAATGTCGCCTTTCGTGTCCCATAAGAGTCCGCGCTTTCTGGTTGACCGTGGGGCTGGCCGCTCAGAACTCCAGCTTCGCCTGCACCGCGATCATCCGCGGCGAATTGTCGCCCCCCAACCCCACCCCCAACAGCCCCGTGGGAGGCGACGTGGTCGACGTAATCGCCCCAAATCCCGTCTGCGTCGCGCCCTGGCCCGGGATGCCCGCCACCACCGACGGCAGCGCGAAATTGGGATGGTTCAGCACATTGAAAAATTGCCCATCCATGCGCAACGTCAGCCCTTCCCGCAGGTGAAACCGGCGAGTCACATACAGATCGCTCCACACAAAATCCGGGCCGCGCAAGCTGTTCCGCCCCAGATCGCCGAACTGGCAGTGCGCCGGGCTGTCGCCGCCGTAACACGCGCCCGTACTAGGGTCCACCGCGGAGACGAACGCATTCGGGTTGAGCCACTGAATGCTGCCCTCCGGCGTCACCCCTGCCACCGGGCCGCTCGCATACAGCGGCACGCCCGGAACCACGCTCGCAAACTCCGGCCCGCTGCCTTGCAGGATGCCGTGGCCATCGGCGCTGTATGGCGCGCTCAGCACGCTGAATGGAAGACCGCTGTGGACGAACACCGTGCCCGAGATCTGCCATCCTTCCACCAGGGCCTTCAACCGCGGCCGGCCCGTCCGGAAAGGCAACTCGTAGACATACGACGCGTTGAAGTTGTGCCGCACATCGTAATCGCAGTCGCCGTACTGCCGCCACAACTCGCCCGGCAGAGGCGATAGAATGCCCGCCGACGAAAACGAAAGGAAGCCGCCGTTTGAAACCGTGTCCAGGCAGTGACTCCAGGTGTAGTTCGCGTGCAGTTCCAAACCGCGCGCCAGGCGTTTTTCGGCGGTAAGCTGCAATCCGTTGTAGTGGCTGTTCGCGCCCGTCGAAAGCTGATTCACCGCCGCGAACCGCGGGTCGGTCGCCTGGCCATAAGGGAACGGCGCGAAGCATCCCGCGCACACCGTCTGGTAGCCATTCACCTCTGTCTCGTAAGGCAGGTCGAGGGCCCGCGTGCCCACATATTGCGCGCGCACGCTGCCGGAGTTTCCAATCTGATGCTCCATGCCGAAGCTCCACTGCAGGAAGTATGGAGCGCGTAGCCGGCCGCCCGGCACGGCATTCAGCCCAACCGGCGGCAGGCATTCGGCCGCATTCGCCTGCGCCGATGCGCACGAAAGCTCCCCCTGCTGGAATCCGTGCAGAAACGCCTGGTTCGCGGCCACCGTCGCGTCGATGGCGCTGCCCGGAACGCCCGGAGCGATCGCCAGTCCGCCGGCCGATCCCAGCAGGCCGCCCTGAAATGTATTCACGTACGGCGGGTTGGAGCCCACCAGGTCCGCCACGCTTCCCGGCAGAATGTCGGAGAATACGCCGCCGCCGGTGCGCAGCACGAATCCCGGCGCGAACTGCCACGCGATCGCCGTGCGCGGCTGCCACAATGCCCAGGACGTAGCCGGAAAAAGGTGCGTCAGCCCGGTATCGATCGCGGCGTTGAGCGGCTGATCCACGTCATGCGGCAGCGACCCGAACGATCCCGGCAGCCGCGCGATCACCGCGTGCGGATTCTCCGGATTGGAATTGTGCGCCATGCGCACCCCAATCGTCCAAGTCAGTTTCGGAGTCAACTTAATGGAATCCTGCGCGTATAGGTCGACGTTGAGATAGTTGAAGGGCTGCGACGCCGCCAGGGGAAAGCTCTCGGTGGCCGTGGACGCTACCCCGTAGATAAATTGCGGAAGCGTCGTGTAAGTGACCAGCGGCGTGGTGTCAGTGCCGAAATCGAAATCGTTGATGCGCAGCCGCCGCGAGCTGATTCCGAACCGGAAGTCATGCCGGCCCGTGGCGTAGGAGAGACTGTCGTTCACGTGAAAGCGTGTGGCGCGGCGGCCTTGCACCCAGTTATCGTCCAGCCCGCCCAGCGGGGTGAACGGCGCGTTGGACCCCACGCCTTCCAGCACGATCGGAAACGCAGCCAGCGTCTTGGCAAAATCCGCCGGACCGAACAGGCTCGCATACCACGAGAACGCCGGATTGAAGTAATTCACCAGTTGGGGACTGAAGATGTGCGTGTAGCCCGTCGCGAATGAGTAGAGCGGCTGCGAGGAAATCGCGTCGAACAGCGGATTGATCGGGTCGGTGAAGGCGGCTTGCAACCCAGTGTCCGACTGGAAGCGGAACCACGCCGTGTTTGCGGTGTTGATGTTGTAGTCCAGCCTCTCGGTCGCCACCTGCTCGTGATCGCCGCTCGATTGCGAGACGCTGCGGCGCAGCGCGCAGCCATCGCCCCCGTCCAAGGGGCAGCCCAGCACGGGCAGCGGCGTGCCGCCCGCGCCGCTGTATAGCGAAAACATGTTGCGATAGAACGGAACCAGTTGCGGCTGGGCCGGATAAGCCGCGCCCGTCACGCTGTCCACGCCGCCGCGCGGAAGCTGCTCCAGCACGTAGCCTTCGAACCCCGCGCTGGGCACCGTAACCGGCGTCACGATCGGAAGCGCGATGCGCAACTGCTCGAAGTCGCTGAAGAAGAACAGCCGGTCGCGCCGCACCGGCCCGCCCAGGCTGCCGCCGAAATGATTCACCGTGGACCGTGGCTTCTGATTGCCATTCGTGGCGTTGGTGAAGAAGTCCGCCGCGTTCAGCTTTGAGCCGTTCCATAACTCATAAAGATTGCCGTGAAAGGCATTAGTACCCGACTTAGTCACATAAGTGATTTGCGAAGCGCCGTAGCGGCCCTGGTCCACCGCGTAGGAAGTCGTGTTCACGGTCACTTCGGAAATGGAGTTCAAGCCCAGCACCAGGTTCGTCGCCAGGCCGCTGTTCAAGTTGGTCAGCGGATCGTTGCTCTCCAGTCCGTCCACCACGAACGCATTCGATAGCGCCGGCAGACCGTTGAACTCCACATTGCCGTAGCCATTTTGTGCGCCCACGAAGTCGTTGCTGCTGCCCGCCGTGTTAATCAGCGCGCCCGGAGCGAATTGCGCCGGATACGTGAGATCCCCGCCGGGATTCGGAAGGTTCGCGATGGCCGCCGCGCCCAGCGTGGTCGCGGTGTTGGCATTTTCCGTATTGAGCAGCGGTGCTTCGGTGGTCACCACCAGATCCTGACGCGCGGCAGCGGCCAGCGGCAGAACGAATTCGATGGTTTGGGTCTGGCCGACCGCGGCGTCGATCGGCGCCTTTCGCCGCGATTCGAATCCGGGAGCGGACGCTTCCACTGCGTAGGCGCCGGGCTTCAATTGGGAGAAGCTGAAGCGCCCGGAATCGCCCGTGCGCACGGTGCGCTCAATGCCGGTCCCCACGCCCCTGAGATGTACGGTTGCGCCAGGCAATGCCGCGCCGCTAGGGTCGGCAACTTGCCCCGCGATAGCGCTGGTGGTTTCGCCCTGCGCGCGGGCGGGACGCGGGAGAAGCAGGACAATCGCCGTAATCGCGATCTGTCCAAGGCAAAAACGACTCATGCCCAAGTTTACAACAAAATCTAACACGCAGTTTAATTTTTATTCTAAATCATAGTTAACAGGTGGGCCAGGCTCTCAGCCTGCAGCGGCCTCTCAGGCCGCTGTTTCCGAAACGCCCGTCGCAATATCCCCCCGGACATGGTAAAGTAGCTCCACAGATAGGGGAACCACGATGAAGGCCCTTTCAGTCGTATTTCTACTCGTCTTTGCTGTAGCTCTTCAGGGGAGTGAGAACCTGGAGCGTGCCCACCAACTGGAAGCATCGGGGGATGGTGCGCAGGCCCGCACGCTGTTAGCGCGTGCCGCGCAGAACGCCCCCCACGATATCCCAGCGTTGACCGAATACGCCGAGTTCCTCGATTTCCACGGCGATCCGGCTGCCCTCGAAGCCTACGCCAAGCTGCTGGCCGCGCTGGACGCTCCCGCCCACAGCCGCGAGCGCGCCGCCGTCGCCCGCCGCATGGCCGAGCTGTCCTTCGTGCAGGGCGACCGGGCGGCCGCCTCGCGCTCCCTTGAGATCTACCGCGGCGCCGGTGGCGCGCCATCCGAGCTGCCCGCCCCGGCCGCCGCTTCGCCGGACAATCCGGCGCAGTACGTCGAAATACCCGGACCCCTGCGCTCCTTCGGCCGCATGGCGGCCATTTCCGGCGACTCGCAGGCCGACGATCTGCTGCCCGCGCTGGCGCGCAATGTGGTCACCAATGGCTTCCAGGCCGTGCACAGCAACGAAGCTTTGGAACAGACCGAATACCTCAAACTCGTTCATCGCTATCTTTCCCAGGCGCGGGAAATCGAAAAGCTCACCGGACCCGATAAGATTCTCAAGATCGAGACTTGCGATGCGCCCAATGCCGGCGAGCTGCTGCGCATTCTGGGCTTCCGCATGCGCGGTGGATGCGGCAGCGAAGTCGTGCTCGAGACCGTCAACGCCACCCGCGCCTTCCTCACCACTGATTCCGGCTTCCCCGTCCCCGAACTGGAGCAGGCCCTCCGCACCAATCGTCCTTTCACCTACGACTATCATCCGGCGCGCGTTCCCATCCTGTTCGGCTCCGACTATTGGCTCTCGCCGAAGGAAAAGGAGTCGAGCGGTTTCCTCGACGTGCTGCTATCGGATCCTTCCGTCTGCCGCTTGTACCTCGGCGTCTCCAAACTGGATCGCGAAACCGCCGACGAGTTCCGCAAAAACATTGCCATGCCCCGCCTGAAGGCCTACGCGCACGTGCTGGACTTCTTCGGCGGCATGTTCGAGGTGCGCAACGGCAAGGCCGTGGTTCCCGGCGCGCCTCGCACCGTGGCCGCCTGGACTGAGCTGGCGGGCGCATCGCCGGACCAGGGCGCGGCGTTTTTCGAGAAGCTGTTGGCCAAAGACGATGGCTGGCTCGCCAGCTACTTCGATGCCCTGGCCCGCATCAACGGCCCGGTCCGCGAGTATCTCACCGAACCCGCGCGGATGCAGCGCTTCTACACGGCCATCCGCGGCAAGGTCACCAGCCCCGGACCGGCGCGCCCCGTCTTCCGCGCCAATGCCGATATGATGCTCCTCACCACCCGCTTATGGATGGACCCGGATGGCCGCCCGCACGTCCCCGGCAATCTGCAGGTCTGGAAGGACCTGTTTTCCAATCACCCGCAAGGCAAGTACGACGCCAAGCTGACGCGCGCCGCCGGCGCATGGAAGGAAGCCGACGACGTGCTCGAAGCCCTGTTCGGCCTCAGCCGCAAGTCCGTGGAGAACGAGCCGCTGAAAATCTTCATGGCGCTCAGCGACCTGGATCGCTACCGCTCCAAGCCCCTCGCGCCCGAAACGGTGGACCTGCTGGCGCGCAACTACCACGTGTACGGCAGCCAGTATGCCATCTTCAACGAAGCGGCTGCGGTCAGCGACAAATCCATCGCGCAATTCATCGCTATGGCCGATGACTTGACCCGCATCAAGGATCCTGGTTTGCGCGCCGACACCATGGGCGTCATGCAGTCGCTCGTGGGTCTGTGGCAGATTCTTGCCCGTTCCGGAAGCCTCCCCGCGGCGAAGGCCGACGAGACTTTCGCGGCGCTGCTCAGCCCCATCCCCGCCGTGCATGACGATCGCATGCTGTTCGACGCCGGACGCAGCGGCGTGACGCTCCTGCTTTCCGCCGCCGGTTCGAAGCCTGGCGGCGCCCCGCAAGCCCGCCTCCTCGACCTGCTGGCGGGCGCCGCCGACCCCACCGACGTCGAGTCCCATACCCGGATGGTGCAGGATATGATGCGCATCCTGGAGGCTCAGCACATCGTAGCCATCGACGACCTTTTTGGGCTGGCGGATAACCTGGATTCGCTCGCGCACGGCGAGAAGTTGAACACCGCGCTGGTAAACCGCCTTTCGTCCCGCATCTCCGAGCTACCGCTGGCGCGCGCGTCGCTGGGCCCTATCGAGAAAAACGCCCTCTCCTTCGGCTATTGGACCGACAAGCACGTCGAATCCGAGCGTAAGCTGAATCTGCGCGCCGCCATCGAGAAAACCTCCGGTGAAAAACAGCGGGATGTGCGCGGTCTGCTCACGCCCTTCCTGCGCGACGCGCTGGTGGCCTACAATTACGTGCACTACGCGCCGCCCGGAGCGGAGGTCCTTTACACTAATCCGCTGTTCGTTCGCAGCCACGATTTTCTGGGCGTCCAGGGCACCAACCACATGTGGCGCTCGACGGAAGTGTTCGGCTCGGGCTGGCCTTCCAATGGCGGCGGCCGCCTCGTCGGTTCGCTCGCCGGGCTCCCCTACGCGCTGGCTGAGGCCGAACAGAATTTCCTGGTGCCCGACCAGACCCAGGCGCTCATCTGGGGCGATCTGGTGCCGCAGATGATCGTCAGTGCCATCCTCCCGCGCTGGTGGCGCGTCACGCCCTCGCAGTTGCATTGGGTGGCGCTGCACATGCGCTACGCCGAGTCGGTGCTGGCCGAATCCGCGCTGGACCCGGCCCTGCGCCGCGAAGCCCTGGCTGTCTTGAGCGCGCAGGCGGGGCCCGCGCGCGTGCGGCAGGTGGGCTTGCTGCTCGAAAACGGCGACGTGCCGGCCGCGCTGAACAAGGTGACGCCTTCCGAGTTGTTCGTTTTGGCTTCCGGCATGGCTGCCCATACGCAACGCGAGCCTTCGCCGCTGCTCGCGGAAATCCGCCGTCTCGCCGCGCAGTCGCCTCGCGAGATCAACTATCCGGCCATTTCCGCCGCTTTCGGAACGCCCAAGCCCACGCTCGCCAACTCTTACCGGCCGGAGCTGCTCAACCTGCGCACCTTCCCGACCCTGATGGGTTATTCCAGCCGCATCCTCGCCGAAAGTTGGGAGTCCAACGGGCTGTACTGGGCGCAACTGGCCGACGAGACCAACGTCCAGCCCTCGCAGCTCAACCTGCGCATTCCGGAATGGACCGAAAAGCTGGTCGAGCATATCTTTGCCTCGCACCTGGAGGATTGGCCGGCCGTGCTCCGCTCTTTGCGCGCGGTTGGCGGCGAGGTGCGCAGCAAATCGCGCCAACAGGCCGCGGCCCAGTTGTTGCCGCAACAGTTGACTGGCGCAGGTAACTAGGGGGGACTCATGGACTTCATATCCCGGCGTGGTTTTCTAGGAGCGGCCGCTGGCGCCGCGTTGCTCAAGGCGCAGGAACCGCAGCGCCCCGTGTTCCGCGTGAAAGTGGACATGGTGGTGCTCAGCTTCACCGTCACCGATAGCCACAACCGCTACATCAACGGCCTCAAGAATACGGATTTCAAAATCCTGGAAGACGGCATCACCCAAAAAATGGCCACCTTCGCGGAGGGCGCCAAGTCTCCCATGCAGGTGCTGGCCGATGGCACCACGCGTCCACTGGTGGCCGGCGAGCCCGCCGAAGCGCCCGGCAACCCCGGCATCGATCTGCATAGCGACGCCTTCGTCGGCACCAACGTCTTCGTGCTGTTCGATACCAGCAATTTCATGTACCGCGGCTTCGTTTACGCCGAAGACGCCATCGCCGATTTCGTGCGCGGCCTGGACCGCGCCGACTCCGTAGCGGTCTACACCTTCAGCCGCAATCTCTCCCGCGCCGCCTCGCTCACCCGCGATCGCGGCGATGCCATCGGCGGACTCCGCAAATCCGTGGCCGGAGACGATACCGCGCTCTACAACGCCCTGCTGCTGACCCTGCGCGACGCCGCCAAAGTCCCCGGCCGTAAAGTGGTGATCGTCTTCTCCAATGGCCCCGACAACGCCAGCATGGTGGCCCCCGACGACGTGCGCGCCGTCGCTGAGGATGAAGGCATTCCCATCTACGTGATCTCCACCAACGAGGTCAACAAGGACCCCATTTCGAGCAGCGTATTCCGTCGCATCGCCACCCGCACCGGCGGTAAAGCCTATTGGGCCAAAACCTGGCAGAAACAAGTGGAGGCGTTCGAATCCATCCGCGAGGACCTGGGCAACTCTTACACCGTCACTTACTATCCGCAGCCCAATCCCAACGAGGGCTTCCGTAAAATCTCCGTTGAAATCGTAACCGACGTCGGAAAGAAGTACCGCGTGCGCTCGCGCCCCGGCTACCGCCCCCGCGGCGGTTTCTAGTGCGCTCTTGGAGGGCGGGCAATCTTGCCCGCAGCCGCCTTTCAGGCGGCTCTCCCTATGCCGCAAAAGCGTCCCCCACGCGGAACTGCGCTTCCTGCGCAGCCAGCGCCGACACGCTCTCATCCTCCCGATAGGCTGCTACATCCGCATACGGTGTACCAGCAACCTGCGGCCGCTCACGTCGAGAACCGAGTATTAGGGCAAGCCCAACCGCGCATCGGGCTGGTATCGGCTATCTCCACCACCAGCCGCAAATCCTGCGCCGAGGGCTCCGCACTCCGACACGCGCCCACGTCTTTCCCGCGATCGGCACAGCCGGCCCCTACTTCCCCACCACCACAATCGAAAACGAATCCGCCACCATCTGCCCCCGCCGTTGCCCCGGCGCGGGTGGCGCAAACTCCCCCGTGATCGAAAAGATCTGCCCCGTCTTGGTATCCACCGTCATCGTCCGCGCGCCCGCCTTGGTCGCCACCGTCTGCGCCACCTCGAAGCTGGTCGGACTGTTCTCTTTGATCACCGTCAGCGTCCCATCGCCCTGCGAGCTGAACGCCTCCATCGTCTTCGGATTGAACCCGGCGCCGTCCACCCCCTTGCCGATCGGCAGCGTCGTGATAATCTTGCCATCCTCGGCATTCACGATTGCCATATTGGCCGGCTCGTGGCATGCCGCGAACAGAATGTGGTGCTTCTCGTCCAGCGCCAGCCCGCCCGGCCCGCCGCATTTGCCCGCCACGTCGTAGTGCCCCGTCACCTTCAGCGTCTTGGCATCCACGGCCGCGATGCTGTCCTTGTCTTCAATGTCCACCCACACATGACCCTTGCCGTCGCTGACCGCCTGCTCGGGCGCGCCGCCCAGATCCACTGTGCCCGCAATCGACCCGTCCTTCGCATTGATCACCGTCGCGTTCGGCGCGCTGTGGCTGAAGATCCACACGCGCTCGTTGAACGGATCGAACATAATCCCGTCCGGCCTGCCCTCCACGTCAATCGTTTTGATCGTGGCGAGAGTCTTGGTATCCCACATCACCACCGGCTTGCTGCTCCCGAACCCGTGATGCGATTTCGGATCCACCGCCACGCCTCGCGCATTGGCCTTCGGGATCTCGCCCACCGGCGCCAGCGTATCCAGATCGAAAACCGAGATCCGCGCTACGTCGGCCGCGCCGGGCCGCGGGATGTACAGTCGCCGCCCCTCAACATCCGCGTAGACATAGTCGAAACCGCCCGCGCCGCCCACCTTGACCGTCTTCGTCAGCTTGTACGGTGCTTCCGCCAGCGCCAGCGCCGCCATCCCGATAGCCACCAGATAGTAACGTTTCATAGCTTCAACCTATCACACCGCGCCAAAAGCACCCGTGGCGCAGGCGCCCTCGCCTGCCGGACCGGCACTCTTGCCGGTCCACCGGCAGCTTACGCTCTCGATCACACGCCGAAAAAATAAACCCGCGCCCGTACCCCAAGCCAATCAAGCCACTTACGAAACCACCACCCTCCCTGATAGCCGTTTCCCCCCATCCCCCAGTTCTATCCTCGAATCGAAGGAGCAAATCACCATGATCATTTCAGAGAAGCAGCAGGAAGCCAATCGCCGGAACGCGCAGCATTCTACCGGCCCGACCACCCCAGAAGGAAAGAAGGCCGCCAGCCTCAACGCCGTCACCTATGGCTTGCGCACCCGCAGCCTCCTCATCCAGGGCGAAAACATCGCCGACTACTGGCGCCTCTGGGACAACCTCGAAGGTGAGTGGCAACCCGAAACCCAGACCGAGCGAGTTCGATCTGCTGGACCGCATCGACCGCCGCGTCGCCCGCCTGGAGCGTTCGTTCACCACCGCCATGCACGAATTGCAGCAGCTCCAAAAGGAGCGCAAGGCGCAATCTAAATCGCAGTCCCAGCCGGCCGCGCAGCCTCAACCGCCCACGGCGCGCAGAGCGCGCCTTCTTTCCAGGGAGCGATGTCGCGCTCCACCAGCTTCGCCAGGCCGAGGGAGACGACGTTGAGGCGCGCAGCGCCCTTCTCGCCGCCGAAGAGGTTCCCGCTCTCCGGCTGCGCTTCTTCGAATAAGCCGCGATTCTCGGCGGGCTTGAGTTTGGCGGGGCGCGCGGCTCCGCCCGAGGCGATCTGGGCAGTTAGCTGGTCGTGGAGGAGCTGGGCGCGATCGCGCTCGGCGTCTTCGCGGGCGGTGCGTTCGGCGTCGTCTCCGAAGAGTCCGGGGGATACATCCGGTCGTACTCCGCCTCGAGGCCCTTGCGCCCCCCGTGAAGCCATGCCTCGTACAGATTCTCCGCCGGCCCCTGCTCGTTCGTTCGTTCTGGCGCTATGTTCGGCATGAGAACCTCCGTACCGCCTGCTGGTTTCCTTCAGCATCGCTCCAGGAATTCCCTCGCCCATCCCTCCATTCCCCCCGTCATCCATTCGTCCCACTGGCGGCGGTCCTCCAGGTCCTCCGGGACTATCTCCAGCACGAAGCGCGGCCTTGGCAATCGCTCGATACACCCGAACCCGCCCGCTAGGTCAACAAATCGGAATATATCTCTAGCACCCTCCGGGCCGTGTCTGCGTCAGGTTCGAGCATAATGGTCCAGCAGGTCCAGCGCTAGCTCCCTGGACAGATTCAATTGATTGTACTGGCCCGATGCAAGCTTAGCGCCGATTTCGTTCGCGATCTCAACCGGGTTGTCGCCGAGTACCCCAGATCGCTTTGCAGGCCGTCGCGCGGAGGAGGTGGTTCAAGATCCGGCGCCGTGGCCACCGGCATCGCGCGATCGCCGAACACCTGCTGCTTCCAGTGCGTCAACTCCTCCCGCATTACTTTCGCGCGATCGCGCAGAGGCAACTTGCATCGGAACGGTAAATTACGAACCGGCTGGCGCTGGGCTTATCGATGGCATCCGCGAGGCCCAGCATATGCGCTCCTTTTGCTGTCGACTGTCCCCGGACCCTCTGCCATGTGGTTTCGGCGTGCCGCGTCAGTCTCGCCCCCAGAGTCAGTGTGAGGTGGACCCCAAAGATTGGACAAATTTTGGCCGTCGCTTAGATGGTGCGGCGGGGTGACCAAGAGGCGGCCCGAAGGCCGCCATCCATTCCGGACTTGAGTCGGCGCTCGGGTCGCATCCCTGCGTTGCCCTATCCTCCTATCAAGCTCTCCTATTATAAGACACCTTCGCAAAACGGGCAAAGGAAAAATCATCCATTCTGGCAGAAAAAGCGATAAATCCTGGGGGGATTGGGGGGCAAAGCCCCCCATCACAGGGACGCCCTTTTCCCCTGCGCCCCCCGCGGGTACAGATCTGCCGGCATGCGATAACCGAGCGCCTGATGCGGGCGCCGATAATTGTAGAAACGGAAGTAGCGATCCAGCGCCGGATACAACTCGGCCCCACTGGCGAAGTCGCCGGGATAGATGAGCTCGTACTTCAAACTGCGCCACAGTCGCTCGATGAAGACATTGTCCAGGGCGCGGCCGCGCCCATCCATGCTGATCCGGACGCCGCGTTTTTTCAGGGGCGCCAGAAAATCCGCGGCCGTGAATTGGGACCCCTGATCGGAGTTCCAGATCTCGGGTTGGCCGAAGCGGAAGGCGGCTTCCAGCGCCGCCAGACAGAAGCCGGTCTCCATGGTGTTGGACAGTTCCCAACTGAGCACGTAACGGCTGAACCAATCCATGACCGCGACCAGGTAAAGGAACCCGCCGCGCATCGGAATATACGTAATATCGGTGCTCCAGACCTGATTGGGCCGCTCGATCGCCAGGCCGCGCAGCAGGTACGGGTAGACCTCGTGCCCCGGCGCCGGGCGGCTCAAGTTCGGTTTCGGATAAAGGGCTTCTATTCCCAGAATACCCATTAGTCGCTGCGCGCGTTTGCGGTTCACCTCCAACGTGACGGCCATGCGGCGGCTGCCGAAGAAGGGACATTTCATATACAGCTCGTCGAGTCGTCGCAGCAGCCGCAGGTTCTCGGCGCTCTCCGGTCGCGGCTGGTAGTAGTAGGTCGAGCGCGGCAGTCCCAGCAGTTCGCACTGCTGTTGGATGGTCAGGCGCGCATGTTGCGGATCGATCCATAGGCGACGGTCCTCAATCGATAAGGCCAGCTCTTTTTTTTAAAAAGTCCAACTCCACTTTCAGTTGGCCGATCTGTTTGTAGAGTTCGTCCTTCTCGGCGTCGGCCTGTTGGCGCACCTGCTCGCGGCCGTTGCCGAAGATGTCCGGCAGGCCGGCCAGCGCCTGCTTCTTCCACCCACCGACCTGCGTCGGGTGGACGCCGAAGACCTGTGCGATCTGAGCGGTAGTCTTCTGCGCCTTGATGGCTTCCACAGCAACTTTGGCCTTCAGGCTGGGCGGGTGATTCTTGCGTGTTCGGGGCATTGTCTCTCCTTCATTTTCAATGCCGCCGACCATCTAAGGAAAGGCCTTTTTCGTGTCCAACTTTTGGGGTCCATTACAGTGCCTCCGGGGATGTCAAGGCGACTCCCTCGAACCGAACGCGGATCGCGTCCGAAATCGCCCGCATACCGGCGGCGTTGATGCGCAGTCGATTCGGGCGGTGCCTCTGCGCGCGGGCATTTCTTCCCACTCCGCCAGAGTGTATACTTGCTCCAGCGTGGCGTGGCGGGGAAGGGCCGCGTAGGTCGCGCGCGTATTGCGCGCCTCGGAAGCGGCTCGGAAGGCGGCGGGCTTCTGAGCAGGCGCTACTTCGGCGCGCAGCGCTCCCGCTGCTCCGGCGTCATCTTTGCCAGTTCCTCGGGCTTCCAGAGAATCGTGTTGCCCGGCGCCAGCTTCGTGTGGCCGTCCTTCACCCATTCCTTGAGATCTCCGGATCATCGATCTTCGGAACTCCGGTGAGTTGATGGACTTGTTCGGTGAGGTACTTCGCGGATGGCTCGGTAGGCTTGCTGTTTGGTGTCATTGGCATTCTCTCCATTGGCTAACTGCTGCGCGGCGCGGTCGAGCATGCCATCTATCGGCCCTGCGGACGGAACTCAGCTTATCGTATAGCGCGATGCCCTGGTTGGCCTCCTGCGCTACCGCAGCGTTGGCGTCGGCTTTGATGACGTTGCCGGTGGCCGCCAGACGGTCCGCCGCGCCTTGTCCCGACACCGCGCCGAACAGCTTCTTCTCCTTCCGCAGCTCGTCGCGCACGTAGTCCGAGACGATGGCTTTCTCGGGCAGCAGCGAGACGGTCATTTCCTCTTCGCCGAACAATCCGCCCTGCCCGCCGGCGTCGGAGCGCTTGGTCACCGTGGAGGTGCGGTTGGCGAGCCGGATCAGCTCCTCCACCTGGTCGTTGGTCAGGCGCTTGCCACCGCGCTCGCGGTCCTGCATCAGCCTGTAGAGCGCGTCCTGGTCCGCGTGTCCCGCGACTCCCTCGCCGATCACGGCGCCGCGCGCGGGGGTGAGCGAACCGTCGAGGACATCCGCGAAAATCTTATCCGAGAGCCGCGAGAGTCCCCAACCTTCGCGCGCGATGCGGCCTTTGATATTCACGCCCCGCTCTGCTATCTCTTCAGGGGTCAGGCCGGACTCGCGGAATACGATGGCCGCGTCGGTCGATTCGCCCTGTTCCTCCGCAATGTTCATCAGCGCGCCCTTCAGCAACTTAGCGTCCGGCCGTTCCCACCCCCACCCCCGCGCCGATGTTATCCTAAGTACTTGGACTACAACACTTGAGCCGTAAGGGCGCCTGCACCACTGGAGTTCAAGACACTATGGAACCATCGAATAACAACAGCCTCTTCGCTTCGACCGGCGCGTCAGAATTCATCGGGATCGTCGACTATTACACCTTCTGCGCGAAGCTCGACGTCGATTGCATGAAGATCGAGAATGCGTGCAAGTATTTCAACGAATTCCTTGGCCCCAAACTCCTTAAGAAACAGGGGACGATCCCCGCCTACATTGCCGCGGCCATCCAAATCATCAAAGGCAATGGCCCCATCGAAAGAGTTTTGGGGGAGCTCGAAACCGTTTATCAGTTCGTCACCGGCTTGGAATTTGAGGACGCCAATCCCACGCACCTCATCTCCACCCCAAGCATCCTTTCGCTCGTGCAATGCGCCAAGAACACCAGGCTCGACCATCACCAGGTGGAGAAGCACAATAAAGGCGGCCACGGTCCCGGCGTCTTCGTTCTCGATGAACCCCAGTCCCTCATCCTCTTGCAAGGTTGCGTCCTGGGCGTGTTCCAAGCCTACGAGAAATTGAACAAGATCCCGCTCTTTGAACCCAGGGATGACGTCCGCAACCTCAACTGCGTCGTTCTGCTCACCGGCATCGACACGCTCTACCTGTGCGAGAGGATGGACGATCAGAAGCCCAAGTTTAGCGAAAAGGAATGTTATGTCATCCTCCAAATCAGCGTCTTTAGCGATTCCTGTGAGGTTCACGGCTATCCTTGCACCAACGAAGGTTACCTCAAGGTAATCAAGAGCGGCACTTACAAATCGCACAACAAACAAATGGGTGCGATCCCAATCAGAGTTCCCGCCATCACCGATTTGATCGCTCGCTGGAAGACCCCCATAATCGAACTGCAGCGCGAAGCTAAGGCACTGAAGAAGGAGGGCAAGAAATAATAACCGCGGCGTCCGTGTTGTCGGCGTACGCCGAAGCGTCGCTGGCATCAGTCTGCCGGCATGCCCGCCAATGTTATCCTAAGTACTTGGAGCACAACACTTGAGCCGTATCCTGTTAGCCTTTCGAGCCTTCTTCGCCATCCTGTTCGGCCGTCCCCTGCCTAAGGAGATCAAACCGGCCCCAGCCCCCAGACCCCAACCCCCAGCCCCAGCGAAGCCGAACCCCGCCCACGCCCTCCAACTCCTCGCCATCCTCCAGCGCGATTCGCGCATCCTCGACTTCCTCATGGAAGACATCGCCGCCTTCGAAGACGACCAGATCGGCGCCGCCGTCCGCAGCCTCCACGATCAGGCCCGCGATTCGCTCGCCCGCTATCTGAGTCTCCAGCCCGTCATCGATGGCGTCGAAGGCGCATATACCCGTCCCGCAACCGCCGATCCCGCCGCCGTCAAATTCATCGGCAACGTGCCTGCCGCCAAGCCCGAAGGCGGAACCCTGCGTCACAAGGGCTGGCGCGCCGCCAAAATGGACCTTCCCGCGCTCACTCCCGGCCAGGACGCCTCCATCATCGCGCCCGCCGAAATCGAGATCGAATAGCCGTCCGCCCACAAGCACGATGCCACCCCGCCCCGAACCTCGCTACGTCATCGGAATTGATCTCGGCACCACCAACTCGGCGCTCTCTTACGTCGAGAATCGCCCCGATGCCGACCCCTTCGCCCTTCCCAAAGTCGAACGGCTTGGCATCCCCCAGCTCGTGAACCCGTCCGAGGTGCGCGACGAAGACCTGCTGCCCTCCTTCCTGTACGTTCCCGGCGCCACCGATTTCCCCGCTGGCTCAACGGCCCTACCCTGGGATCCGCAGCCCGAAACCATCGCTGGCCGCCTGGCCCAAAAGCGCGGCGTCGAGAATGCCGGCCGCCTGGTCTCTTCCGCCAAATCGTGGCTCTCGCATGGCGGTGTGGATCGTACCGCTCCCATCCTACCTTTCCGCGCTCCCGAAGGCGTGCCCAAGTATTCCCCCGTCGAAGCCAGCCGCCGCTATCTCGATCACCTCCGCCACGCCTGGGATAGCAAGATGCCCGAAGCGCCCTTCGTCCAGCAACAAGTGCTGGTGACGGTGCCCGCTTCCTTCGACGCCGTTGCCCGCGAGTTGACCCTCAAAGCCGCCGAGCAGGCCGGATATCGCAACGTCACCCTGCTCGAAGAGCCGCAAGCCGCCTTCTACGCCTGGATCGAGCGCCATCCCGACTGGCGCCAGCGCGTCCAGGTCGGCGATCTGATCCTGGTCGTCGATATCGGCGGCGGCACCACCGATTTCACCCTCATCGCCGTCACCGAGCAATCGGGCGAGCTGTCGCTCGAACGCGTGGCCGTCGGCGAGCACATCCTGCTCGGCGGCGACAACATCGACTTGGCCCTTGCCCGCCTGGTCGCCGATCAGCTCGCGCGCCAGGGCACCAAAATCGACAACTTCCAGCTTCAGGCGCTCTGGAACAATTGCCGCGCCGCCAAGGAGAAGCTGCTCGAACCCGGCAACAAGAAGGATGAGGCGCCCGTCACCATCCTCGGCAAGGGCACCGGCGTGGTAGGCGGCGCCATCAAGGCCAAGCTGCAGCGCGCCGATCTCGAGCGCCTTCTCACCGATGGCTTCCTGCCCGCCGTATCGAGCAGCGATATGCCCGCCCGCCAGAGCCGCGCCGGCTTGCAGGAGCTCGGCCTGCCCTACGCAGCCGATGCCGCCATCACCCGCCACATGGCGCGTTTTCTGCGCCAGCAGGCGTCCACCGCCGAGCAGGGCGGCGTGCGTCGCGGCCCCAGCGGACTGGCTTGCCCCACACACATCCTGTTCAACGGCGGCGTGCTGAACGCCGGCCTCATCCGCGAGCGCATTCTGAGCGTGCTGAATTCCTGGCTGGCCGCGGAGAGTCTCCCGCCCATCCAGCCGCTCAGCGGCGAAGACCTGATGCACGCCGTCTCCCGCGGTGCCGCTTATTATGGTCTCGCCCGCTCCGGCCGCGGCGTGCGCATCCGCGGCGGCGTCCCCCGCACTTATTACGTAGCCATAGAAAGCGCCATGCCCTCGGTGCCCGGTTTTCCAGCCCCGCTCAAAGCCCTCACGGTGGTCCCCTGGGGCATGGAAGAGGGCACCGACCTGCGTATTCCCAACCGCGAATTCGGACTGGTGGTCGGCGAGCCCGCCGAGTTCCGCTTCTTCACCTCCGCCGTCCGCAAAAACGACCAGCCCGGCGACCTCATCGAAGACTTCGGCGACGACCTCGAAGAGCTCGCCCCCATGGAAGTCCACCTCCCCGCCGAGCAGAACGCCGGCGGTGTGGTCCCCGTTTCGTTCGAGACCGTCGTCACCGAGACCGGCATGCTCCAGTTGTGGTGCGTGGCCCGCGACGCCCGCCGCTGGAAACTCGAATTCAACGTCCGCGAACGCGTGAGTTAATATCCCGGCGCATCTTGGCGCACTTGGCTGCGTCCCTTTGCGCCTTTGCGTGAAATCCGGTTGAGTCACGGAACGTGAACTGGCAGAGTTATACTTACCCACATGTTCCACGCGAAACATCTTTGCGCTGCCCTGGCCATCGCCGGCCTCGCCGCCGCCCAAAACTTCCATCCCGACATTCCGCGTGCGTGGGACGACAAAGAGATGGCGCGCCTTGAGGTGCCGCTGGCGCAGCCGGACCGTTCGCCTCACTATCCTAACGCCGAACAGTACTACGCCCTCAAAGTGCGCACGATTTATCGCACCTACCCTGTTTACGCCCCCGGCCGCGCGCCCGCCGGATACCTCGCCTCACTCAAACAAAAGGAGCCCGAAGTCATCTTCTTCGATGCCTCAAACCTGCGCACCAAAGAGGATTGGATTCGTGCCGGCGAGGCAGTCTTTGACGACTCTGCCTACCCTTTCCCCATAGGCCCCGAGGGGTTTCAAGCTCCTCCTGGAATAAGTCTTCCGGTCACTAGTGATGGCATCATACCGGTCGACAAGTACGTCATCCGCAAGCGCGGCGTCGTGGAACAAAGCAGTGGCCTTTCTTGCGCCGCCTGCCACACTCGCGTTCTCCCGGACGGCACCGCGCTAAAAGGCGCCCAGATCGATTTCGCCGTCTATCCGGCCTTCGCCGCGCGCTTCAGGCACTCCCAAAGCGCCCGCCGCGCGCGCGAGTTTGACTGGGTCTCCACCGGCGCTCCCTGGATCACGCCGCGCGCCGAGTTCGACCAGCTCACCGATGCTGAGCTGGCGCGACGCTATCAAGCCATGCCGCCCGGCGTTCTGGAGCGCCAGGGCACCGGTTCGGATCATCCGGTGAGAGTACCCTCCTTGATCGGTATCGCCGACATCAAATATCTGGATTCCACCGGCATGGTTCGCCACCGCTCCGTCGGCGACTTGATGCGCTACGACATCCTGAATACCGGCCTGGACCTTACCGCCCACTTCGGCGATTTTCAGCCCTCGCCAACCGTAGCTCCGTTCGGTGTGGACGGCGCTCGCTTCAGCGATGAACAGCTCTACGCGCTCGCCCTCTATATCTACTCCCTGCGCCCTCCGCCGAATCCAAACCCCTTCGACGAGAAGGCCCGCCGCGGGCAGCGCATCTTCCAGCAGCAGGGTTGCGGCGGATGTCACACGCCGCCTCTCTACACCAACAACAAGCTCACTCCCGCTCTGGGTTTCAAGGTTCCCGAAGCCCTCCGCGCCACCGACGACATCATGGATATCTCCGTGGGTACGGATCCGGGCCTAGCCACCCAAACCCGCCGTGGCACGGGATTCTACAAAGTGCCTTCGCTGCGCGGAGTTTGGTATCGCAGTGCGTTCAGCCACAGCGGCCAGGCCGCCTCGCTGGAAGAATGGTTCGATCCCGCGCGCCTGTCGAAGGACTATGTGCCCAAAGGCTTCCACCTTGGCCCCGGCCCGATCCAAGGCCACGAATTCGGGCTGAAGGTTTCCCCGGAAGACCGCCAGTCGCTCATCGCCTTTCTGAAAACGCTGTAGTGGGGCGGACCCCCTGGTCCGCGCGGGTCCCCCTGGACCGCTCTTTGCTAGTGCGCGGCTTTTTTCCCCGGCACGCTAGGGCAACGGTCGCCGCACGGATCGTTGCAATCCGCGGATACGGTCCGGCGCTCAACGGCCTTCTGACCATTCACGTACTTCACCACGCTGACCGTCCGGTCCGCTCCCTCCGTCGCGCCCGTGTCCAGTTCGCACGAACGCACGGGCAACAATCGCCGCTCGGCGCGGACCTCGGAGACGATCCGGTATTCGGCCCGCGTGGGAAGCGTTGGACCAATGGTGTATGCAAAAACCAGGCGGCGCTCGGCGTCCACCCCCAGGTTCACTAAGTCCTCCATCTGACGGCTCAGCGCGTCCTGGATAAACTGGCCCCGATTCGGATCGAACAGCCAGACGCATTGCCGAGCCCACTTCCCGCCAAAATCCCGCACTCCCAGTATGTCCGCCAGTCCATCGAAGTTCAGATCCATGGCCTTCACGCTGTCGACGAACGTCCCATCCTGGAATTCGATCTGTTTTGGAAGCGTGGCCGGATCGGCGACGCTGTGGATCGATAGCGCGCACGTGAGGGTTTGTAGCTTGGCTCCGGCGTGGTCCTTCACCACGATGGATCCCACCCCGCCCGCCGCTGAGATGTCCAAAGTGAACTCGGGCTGCCGCCCAACCCCGCCGGCCGATAGTGTCCTGGCGTCGCTCGCAGCAGCCACAACTGCGATCAAAATCATTGCGAATGCTGGCGGCTTCCCCACAGAACTAGCATGGCACGTAGCGCGTCACGGCGCTGGTGCGGCGCACGCCCGCAGTTTTACAGCGTTTTTACATCTCTGCGACAATTAGGCTCCCGAGCCCGCTTATAAGGGAAAAGGGGACATTCAGGATGCGGATAAAACGAAAGCTTCCATTAGTCGTGTTTTTCGCGTTGCTCGCAGGCGGAGCCTTCGCCGCCAGCCCGCAGCCAGCCACTGTTCATACCTTCACCTGCAATGCTGTTGGATCTTCCCGGACCGGACCCTGTCCCAGCGGCGCCGGGCCCGCTTCCCTGATCCAAGGGTCCGACGGCAATTTCTACGGCGCCGCCCAGATATCGATGGAAGGAAGTTCAGCGGCCAACGGCGGAGTCGTTTTCTCCCTCACGCCCACCGGGACGTACACTGTGGTGCACACCTTCGTTCCCGGCCCGGGCCACAACTACGCTAACGGCAACTTTCCCACGCTGCTTACCGAAGGCCCGGACGGAATGCTGTATGGCTACACCACTTTTGGCGGGCTCGATGGGTGCGATGACGAGTGCGGCTACGGCGTGATTTACCGGATGAATCGGAATGGATCGGCTTTTCAGGTCGTCCACGAATTCTGTTCCGCCGGGGACTGCGGCGACCTTCGTCCGACGGCCACCGCCATGGTGACGGGAACCGACGGCAATCTGTATGGCACGATTGCCGGCGATGGGGGTTCGCCCTACGGGTCTATCTTTAGAATCACCACGTCCACCGGAGCCTATGGCATTGTTCTCAATTTCAATTTCTCCACGGGCGAGGGAATACCCTCCGGCCTCACTGCGGCCCCCGACGGCACTTTCTATGCGCTCGCTCTGGGAGCGCTCCCCGCGCTTCTGTTCCACTACACGCCGGCCACCGGAGACTTGACCACGGTGTCGATCAATTTCCCCGTGTTTGACACCTTCTCGCCGTCCGGGCCGACATCCGGGTTGACCTTTGGTCCGAACGGCAACCTCTATGGCTTATATGCGATTTACGCGGTGGGTGGCCTGGGGTTGTTTGAAATGGAAACGCACGGCGGCAATCTGCAGTGTTTCCCCTTCTTCGAGACGACTGAAGGCGGCGGTTCCCCCGACGGGTTGATGCTGGCCAGCGATGGCAACTTCTGGATGGCCGAATACTACGGCAGCGACAGCTACGGAAACATTATGCAGCTTTCGCCCGCCAACGGTGCGCTGCTCAAAACACTCTCGCCCTTCTCGCCCGCGTCCCCGGTTGGCGCCTATCCGAAAGCGCTCATCCAGGCGAAAGATGGGATCTTATGGGGTGCGACCTACGATTACGGAGCAGCCGCTACAGGGCAATTCGCTCTAGGCACGGTATTCAGCCTGAGTGCGGGCTTGCCTGCGCCGTAGGAATCCGCTCTCGTCGTCGATCTGGCTAATTCAGATTCTCGTTGAACCACCCGATCATGCGCAGCAGCGCGTCTTTCTGATGCTCGGGCTTGTGAAACATATGCCCCTCGTTCGGATAAACCACCATCTGCGTTTTCACGCCCAGTGTCTTGAGCGCGCGCCAGAATTCGTATGATTGCGGCGCGGGGCATTCGCCGTCGCGGTCGCCGACCACGATCAGGGTCGGCGTCCTCACCTGTTTGATGAAGTCGATCGCGGACATCTTCGCGTAGACCGCCGGATCGTCGTAAACCGACGCCCCGAAGTAGGGGATCATCCAGGTGTCGATGGCGTTCTCGCCGTAATAACTTTGCCAGTTGGAGATGCCCGCGCCCGCCACAGCGGCCTTGAAGCGGTTGGTCTGCGTAACCGCGAACATGGTCATGAAGCCGCCATAGCTCCAGCCGGTGATGCCGATTCGTTGCGGGTCGACCGGAGCCGAACGGATGGCCTCGTCCACCCCGGCCAGGATGTCGCGCAGATCGCCGCCTCCGAAATCCCGCATGTTGGCGGCGGCGAACTTCTCGCCTTGTCCGTAGCTGCCGCGCGGATTCGGCATCAGCACGAAGTATCCTTGTTGCGAGAGCAGCGCGGGATTGTATCCGGGCGCCGGCCAATATGGCTTCACCGATGAGGCCGGCCCGCCGTGTACCGCCACCACCATCGGGTACTTCTTGCCGGCATCGAAGTTGGCCGGATAGATTAGCCAGCCCTGGATGTGGAAGCCGTCGTTGTCCCAGTGCAGGCTTTTGGCCTCGCCCCACAGCGGCTTGCGCGCGCGGTTCTCGTGCGTCGCCTGCTTCCATTCGCCGATGGGACCGCTCCAGATTTCGGGCGGCTGCCGCCAGGAGTGGCGAATCACTACGCTCGTTTTTCCATCCGCGGTCATGGAAATGCCGGAATCGTCGAACGGCGGATTGATGCTCTCATCGCCCTGCCAGAGGCGTTCGGTCTGGCCGGTGGCGGGGTCGAGTTGCGAGACTGCGCTGCCGCCGTCGTGGTGTTCGGTGAAGAAAAGCCGGGGCGACTTCCTCGGCCAGGTGATGTTGCTGGCTGAAGCTGCCATGCCAGGCGTCAAGTTCCGCGGCGCGCCGCCGGCGGTCGATACTTGGAAAATGTCGCCGCCGGTGGATCCCTCATCGCTCATCAAGCCTCCGATGAACACCATGGATTGTCCATCCGGCGCAAAACGCGGTGTAGCGATCTGCAACTCCACCGGCGGCTTGTAAATCGATTTCATGGCGCCAGAATCGCCTGCCACCAGATAAAGCTGCGCGACCCACCAGTTGGCATCGCCATCGCCCGGAGCGGCCGTGACAGCAAAGCCGTGGCTGTCCGGCGCCCAGTCGTATTCGTAGATGTACATGTCCTTGGGCGTGAGTTGGCGCGCCGCGCCGGTCGCCGCGTCGACCAGCGCCAGGCGCTGTTCGAAGATCTGCGATTCCAGCACGCCGGATTCGGGCGGCACGGGGTCCAGCGGACCGGCTGCGTGCGGCAGGTTCTCGGTAAATAGGATCGCAATCCGCTTGCCGTCGGGCGACCATTTGGGATCGGCGAGCAGTCCCTTCAAATGCGTCAACTGCCGTGCCGCGCCGCCTTCCGCGGGCGCCACGTAAAGCTGGAGCTGTTCTTTCTTCCCGCAATCGGAAAGGAAGGCGAGATGCTTTCCATCGGCGGACCACGAGACACCGCGCTCGTCGCACGCCACTCTGCCATCTCCCGCCGTGACGCGAATGCGCGGTGCGATATAGATAGCCGATTGATTGGGCGCGGCCTTCGCCTCCACGTAAGCCAGGTGTGCGCCGTCGGGCGAGATGGCGGCTTCGCGGAAGCGGTGCGTGTGCGCGATCTCCGCCAAAGCCGGTTCCACGGGAACCACGGTCTGGGCCTGCAGAAGCGCGGCTACGAATAGGAAGACAAGTCGCATGGTCAAGCTGAGAGCTTATCAAAGTGGGGCCGCGCAGTGCGCCCCGCCCACCCCCGTGATATCATGATGATGAAGTTCGAATGGAGGAAGCAGCCAGATGGGTCCCGTAGGTATGCCGGAGATGGTGGTCATCTTTCTGGTCGCGCTGGTGCTCTTCGGCCCCAAGAAACTGCCCGAGTTGGGCCGCACCTTGGGGAAGGCGATTACCGAGTTCCGCCGCGCTCAGAGCGAACTGAAAGCCACCTTCGATCGCGAATTGCAAAACCTGGAACGGGAAACCGCGGAGCCCAAAGAAATCGGGGGCGGTTATCAGTACGATAACTACAACTACGATTATTCTTCGGGCGACGTGTCTACATACGGCCAGCCGCAAGGTTTATCCGCTGCGGAGCCGGACGAAACTACCGTAACCAACACTTCCACTGTCGGCGCATCCGCAACTGAGGGCGCTGAGTCTTTGTCACCCGTTACGCCGCCGGGCGCTATCGCTCATGAGATGGAAATCGGCACCGAAATCGCCGTCCGTCAGAATGGCGCCGCGCCGCAGGCGGACGGCGAGCCGCAGCCTTGGAGCTTGGAGAAGGATCTCGCAGCCCAGCATGCGGCCAACGGTTCATCGGCTACTGAGCCTAACGCCTAGTTCTCAATAAATGGCTTCACGCGACGACGACAATGGAGCGAAGACTCCAACGGGGAAAGTAACGCCTACGTCCGGAGCGGTCAACGCCGTGACCGTGACCCGTGGCGGAGGGGGACGCACGCCGCCTCCGCCCGACCCTCCGGACCCCGCCGACGACGGCGACGAAGGCATGCTCCGCATGTCTTTCCTCGAGCATCTCCAGGAGTTGCGCTCCCGCATCATCAAGATGCTGGTGGGCGTGCTCGTCGCCGTCGCCGTCAGCCTGACCTTCTGCAACCAGCTTTGGCGCGTGATCGCCGCGCCCGCCATCGAGGCTTTGACCACGCTCGGCATCAAGCCGCCCACCCTCAAAGCCATTACCCCGATGGAGCAGTTCAACGTCATCTGGTTCAAGCTGCCTTTCCTCTGCGCCCTCTTTATCGCCGCGCCCTGGATTCTCTACCAGGTCTGGGCTTTCATCTCTCCGGGGCTTTATAAGCGCGAGCGCCGCTATGCGGCGCCCTTCATCCTTTGCTCCGCCGGTTTGTTCATCGGTGGCGGCGCATTCGCTTATTTCGTGGCTTTCCGTTTCGCCCTCACATTCCTGTTAGGCATAGGCGTCGGGAATTCCGTCGATCCGATGATTTCCATCGACGAATACTTCGACCTGTTCGTCAACGTGACGCTGGGCGTGGCGCTGGTCTTCGAGATGCCGATCCTCATCTTCTTCCTCACGTTATTGCGCATCGTCAGCCCGGCCTTCCTGGTCAAGCACAGCCGATACGCCATCCTGGGAATCTTTATCATCGCCGCCATCGTCACCCCCACACCCGACGCGTTTAACATGCTGTTGTTCGCCCTACCCATGTGCCTGCTGTTCTATGTGGGTGTTTTCGCCGGCTATCTATTAGTACTAAAACGCGAAGGCCGCCGGTTCCCCTGGGGGAAGGTATTAACAATTGTGGGCATTGTGCTGGTGGTTTTCGGTGCACTATTCTATTTTGCTGCGCTACACTATAAGTTGCATCCAGTGCCGCACTGGCCTTTCCTCAGGCGCTAACTATCGGGCCAGGCGACCCTGAAGTCGCGCGCTCGCAATGGATCTTAACAAGGCAATTCGGGAGTTACACGAGGAGCTGAGGAAGCTGAACGAGGTCATCGTATCCCTTGAACAGTTCCAGAGTACCGGCACGGTGCCGGAGCGGCCGCGCCGTGGCCGCAAATCCATGGATGAACACGAGCGCAAGCTGGTGGCCGAACGGATGCGCACATACTGGGCCGCCCGCCGAAAAAAGAACAGCGCCAGCGGCTAACGCAGCGTTTTCTTAAATACCCTGGTTAGCCTTCCCCGCCATCGCCTGTAAGTCACTCGCAACTTGTACTCCCGGTGCTGCCGCCAGGCCGGCGACATAAGCTTCGGCCGGAAGTACCATAACCAGAAGTACTGAGTACCCTCACCAAAGCTATACCGCATCTCAAAGTCGCACCGCAGCGCCATCTCTCGCGCCGCCTGCGCGGTAAAGGTTACTCCCAGCCAAGTATCGTCCGGGGGAGTATCTGGTGTCTCGGCGCCTTGTATCTGGAACTTGAACAGCCGTCCTCGCCTTAGCCTGTGGCGCACCGCCCGGACGTAACTCTCGATAACTTCGCGGCTCGGAATGTGCTGGAAGACAATCGACGAAAACGCGAAATCAAAGCGAGTGCGTCCTAGTACGTCTAGATCTTTGCCGTTGTTCTGAAAAATGCGGACATGCGGCAGATCGGCCACCGCCGCGCGCGCCTGGCGCACCATTTCGCCTGAGATATCCACGCCATACACCTCGCCGAATACCTGCGCTAACGCCCGCGTCACGCGCCCTGCCCCGCACCCGATTTCGAGCACCCGCATCCGCTTGGGGTCCTTGCCCTGGCAAATGTTGATCATGTCGGTGAGGATCTCTTCGGATACCGTCCCCTCCCCGGATTTGAAGAATTCCGCGTCAGTCCAATCCTGCCGCGCGGTGTCCACGTAGTAGCGCGCGTTCTCGCGGGCACGCTCGTCCCACTCCCGCTGCATTTTCTCCAACTGGGCGCTGAGATCCTGTTCCGCCATCATGATATATTGTAGTTGTCACACCGATCCGCGTGGGCGACTAGCTCAGCTGGGAGAGCGCTGCGTTCGCAATGCAGAGGTCGGGGGTTCGATCCCCCCGTCGTCCACCAAATCCTCCCATGGATCCCGCGCCCGCCCTGGTCCTATTTGACATCGACGGCACCCTCGTCCGCCGCGCCGGCCCGCATCACCGTCAGGCGCTCGTCGATGCCGTCCGCCGCGTCACCGGCTTCGAGACCACCACGGATCACATCCCCGTCCACGGCATGCTCGATCCCGACATCCTCACCCGCATGCTGCGCGACGCGGGCGCGTCGCAGGCCTTTATCCGCCGCGCCATGCCCGAGATCGTCCGCCGTACGCAGCAGATCTACGTGCGCGGCGTCCCGAACCTTACGCGCAAGACTTGCCCCGGTGTGCGCTCGCTCCTGCGCCGGCTGCAACGGCAGGGCGTGGTGCTCGGATTGGTCACTGGCAACCTGACCCGCATCGGGTGGAAAAAGCTGGAGCGCGCCGGTCTGAAGCCGTATTTCCGCTTCGGAGCGTTCGCGGAAATGGCCCGGGACCGTGCTGGCCTCGTCCGCCTCGCCATTCGCCACGCGCGCGCGCAAGGCTGGATCGCGAAAGGCGCGCCGGTCGCGCTGGTTGGCGACGCGCCCAGCGATATCGTCGCCGCCCAGCGCAATGGCATCCGCTCTATCGCCGTCCATACCGGCATATCCTCGCACGGCGAACTGCTCGCCTATGCGCCGGATCTGCTCTTGGAAGACTTGCGCGGCCTGTCGCTAGAGAGAATCGTGCATGCCGCTAGCTCTCCACCACTTCATCGCTAGTCACCTCGAAGTGCACCAGGCGCGCCTCGCCGAACGATGTGGTGATCGCCACGTCCGTGGCATCCCGGCCCCTGGCCATCGGTATGCGCCCGACGCGGGGCACATTGTTCCGCGCATCGAACGCCCACCAGCGGCCTTCCAGGTACGCCTCGAACCAGGCGCTGAAGTCCATGGGAGCGTCGGTAAGCGAAACCTGGATGTCTCCCAGATATCCAGCCGCATAGCGCGCCGGAATATGCAAGGACCGGCACAAGGTAATCGCGAGGTGCTGAAAGTCCCGGCACACGCCTGTCCGCTCGTTGTAAACCTGAAGCGCCGTTTTTGTCGCGCTCGCAAAAGCATAACCGAACGTGACATTCTGGTGCACCCAGTCGCAGATCGCCTGCACCCTCTGCCAGCCCGGCGCCATGCCGCCGAACAACTGCCCCGCGGTGTATGACAACAGGTCCACCTCGCAATAGCGGCTGCTTAACAGAAACTGAAGCAGTTCCGGCGGCAGGTCCGCCACCGGAATTTCGCGCGCGGAAACGTCGCTCGGGTCCACCTTCCCGGAGTCTGCGATGAGCGTCGAATTCCACAGCCGAAGGCGTCCCGCGGGAGCCGTAAACCGGCTGCATATATTCCCGAACGCGTCGATGTATTGCTCCTGTTTCACATCCGGCTCGATGCGCAGGCAGTCCGGTTCCAGGAGGTCACCCGCGCGCGACGGGTGCACGTTCAGCATGGCCACCACCGGCGTCGCAGCGGGTAGATCGAACTGAATGTCGTATCCCAGGCGAATCCGCATCTCTCTTGTCAACCCTCCGCCGCTATTCTCTCGGCCGCCTTTCCAGTTTAAGCGAAACACGCCCCGGATGCCCGTCAGCGACCATTACCCTCGTGTTACAATTCACATCTCCGGTCCTATTCCACGTCGAACGGTTTCCGGCTTGAGACTACTACGCCGTGGAATATGTCCATGCCCGCACAATCCGCCGAACGCCCGATGCCGGCGCCCTTCTCGGAATATGAGATTGACGCCGCCTATGACGAGATGTTCCGCAGCGCGGGTCGCCCGCGGCCGCATTACAAGCACCTCTATACACAGCTTCTGAATCTTCCAGCCGAAGAACTGCAGCGCTCGAAAAAGGAAGCCGATCTCGCGTTCTTCAACCAGGGCATCACCTTCACGGTGTATGGCCGCGCCGAAGGCACCGAGCAGATTTTCCCGCATGACTTGCTGCCGCGCATTATCACCAGCTCGGAATGGGCCACCATCGAGCGCGGTCTCACGCAGCGCATCACGGCCCTCAACCTGTTCCTCGCCGACATTTATCACGAGCGCCGCATCCTGAAGGACCGCATTATCCCCGGCGAGATCATTTATACCTGCAAGCACTTCCGCCGCCAGATGAACGGCGTCAAAGTCCCGCGCGACGTCTACGTCAGCGTGGTTGGTACCGACCTGATCCGCCTGCCGGACGGCCGCTTCGTGGTTCTCGAGGATAATCTGCGCGTGCCCAGCGGCGTTTCCTACATGCTGACCAGCCGGAAGGTGATGAAGCAGATCTTTCCGGCGCTGTTTCGGAAGTGCGGCGTGCGGCCCATCGAGCAATATAGCCAGGCGCTCTTCTCCACTCTTCGATCGCTCGCGCCGGAGGGCCGCTCCACTATCGTTCTGCTCACGCCGGGCATTTACAACTCCGCGTATTTCGAGCACGCCTTCCTCGCCCGGCAGATGGGCATCGAACTGGTCGAGGGCCGCGACCTGGTGGTGCACGACAACAAGGTCTACATGCGCACCACGTCCGGCCTGCAGCGCGTTGACGTGATATACCGCCGCGTGGATGACGATTTCGTCGATCCGCTGGCTTTCCGCGCCGACTCTTCGCTGGGCGTGGCGGGGCTCTTCAACGCCTACCGCGCCGGGAACGTGGTGCTGGCGAACGCGCTCGGCACCGGCGTGGCCGACGATAAGGCGATCTATTCCTATGTGCCGAAGATCATCCGCTACTATCTCGGCGAGGACCCCATCGTGGATAACGTCGAAACCTTCCTGATGACCGACCGCGCCGAGCGCGAGCATGTCTGCGCCAACCTGGAAAAATACGTCGTGAAGGCCGTCGGCGAGTCGGGCGGTTACGGCATGCTGATCGGTCCGCATAGCACCCGCGAGCAGCGCGACGAATTCCGCGAGAAGATCATGGCCGATCCGCGAAACTACATCGCGCAGCCTACGCTCACGCTCTCCGCCGCGCCCTGTTTCATGAATGGCCGCATTGAACCGCGGCATGTGGATCTGCGGCCCTACGTGCTGTTCGGCGAAAAGGTCACCATCGTGCCGGGAGGGCTTACGCGCGTCGCTCTGCGCAAGGGATCTCTGGTAGTAAACTCCTCGCAGGGCGGAGGTTCCAAAGACACATGGGTATTGCAGAACTGAACACCAGGATAGTCCTATGCTTTCCCGCGTAGCCGACAGTCTCTACTGGATGAGCCGCTATTTCGAGCGCGCCGATCACTGCGCGCGCGTTCTGGAGGCCAACTACAACCTCATGCTGAATCCCTCCAAGCTTTCCGCCGAGGAGAGATGGCATCGCATCATGGCGTCCCTGGGCATCCCCGACGCCGCCGACGGCATTGACCCGCAAATGGCCATGATCAAGCTTACCAGCGACCCTGGCGACGATTCCTCGATCGTATCCTGCATCGCGGCGTGCCGCGAGAATGCCGGCCAGGTTCGCGAGCAGATCAGTTCGGAGATGTGGGAATGCCTGAACCGCCTGTATCACCATGTCACGCAGGCCAATTCGAGGCCGGAGGTCGACGCCCATCCCCTGCGGCTGGTGGCCGCCGTGCGCGAAGGCTCCTACCAGTTTCAAGGGGTGACCGCCGCCACCATGAGCCATGGTGAAGGCTGGCACTTCATTCAATTGGGCAAGTACATGGAACGCTCTTGCGCGCTGCCGGTGCTGCTGGACGCCTATTTTTCGACGGCCGGGCAGGCCGACGACCTGGACTGGGTCGGCTTGCTGGCAAGTTGCACCGCGTTTGAATCGTACTGCAAAGTATACACGGCCGATCTGAAGCCCGATTCCATGGCCGAATTTCTGTTGCTGAATCCCGAGTTCCCCTATTCCGTGCGCTATGCGGCCGAGAGGATTGGTGCGGCGATTGCCGCCATCTCGGAGAGGTCTCTCACCCGCGCGGCCGGCCGCATCGAGCGCATTTCCGGACGTCTGCGCGCCTCTCTGGCTTACGCTCAGATTACCGAAATCATGACGGGCGGGTTGCACCGCTACCTCGTCAGCGTCGTCGAGCAGTGCAAGAGCCTGCATGCGGCGGTTCACGAAGTGTACGTCGACTATCCCATCCAGTCGGCTCTGGAGGCCTGATGTTTTACGCGATCCGCCATTTCACCCGTTACCGTTACAGCCGTCCCGTTTGGCAAAGCGTCATGGAATTGCGCATGCATCCACGCAGCGAGCACACTCAGCGGTGCTTCACGTTTCAACTGTCCGTCAGTCCGCAGGCCCGGATGTTCTCGTATCAGGATCACCTGGGCAATTTCATCCACCATTTCGATGTCCCCGGCCAGCATCGGCAATTGACCATCATCGCCGACGCGCTGGTGGACGTGGAGACGCCCGCTCCCCTGCCCGAGTCGCTCGGCCCCGGCGCATGGGACGAACTGGATGGCATGATCGATCGCGACGACTACTGGGACATGCTGATGCCCAGCCGGTTCGGGCGCACTTCTCCTGAACTCGAAGGCCTGGCCGCCGAATTTGGGGTCGAGCGGCGCGGCGACCGCGAACCCCTGGAACTGCTCACCGCCATGAACCGCAAGCTCTACCACCATTTTTCTTATGTGAAGCGCAGCACCCACGTCGACACGCCCATCGAAGAGGCCATCCAGTCCCGGCAGGGCGTTTGTCAGGATTTTGCGCACATCATGATCGCCATGGTTCGGAATTTGCGGGTTCCCTGCCGGTATGTAAGCGGCTACCTGCATCGCGATCCCGAGTCATGCGGACCGCTCCGATGATGGCGCCACGCATGCCTGGGTGGAAGCGCTCATTCCGCGCGTCGGCTGGGTGGGGTTTGACCCGACCAACAACTTGATCGTGGGCGGCCGGCACATTCGCACGGCGATCGGGCGCGATTACGCCGACGTTTCCCCCACCGTAGGCACCATGAAAGGATCCGCCGAAACCGAATTGCAGGTGCGCGTCCGCGTGACTCCTTCCGACGCCGTGCTGCCTCCCGACCAGGAGTTTGCCGCGGACGAAGAATGGTCCCGTTTCCTCGAGAACGACCAGCAGGAAGAGAAACTGCACGCGCAACAGCAACAGCAACAATAGACTACATGGCCATTCAAGTTGCGCTTCACCATCGCACCCGCTACCGGTACGACCGGCGGGTGTCGCTCTCGCCGCACATCGTCCGGCTGCGCCCCGCCCCGCACTGCCGCACGCCCATCCTGGCTTATTCGTTGAATGTTCTTCCCGCTAACCACTTCATCAATTGGCAGCAGGACCCGCAAAGCAACTATCTCGCGCGGCTGGTCTTCCCGGAACCCACCACGGAGCTATTCGTGGAAGTCGATCTGGTTGCCGAAATGGCCGTGTTCAATCCGTTTGACTTCTTCCTGGAGCCTTACGCGGAGCAGTACCCGTTTACCTACGATTCCTCGTCTGCCCGTGATTTGCGCCCGTTCCTCGAAACCGAGCCTGCCGGTCCCAGGCTCTCCGCCATTCTTGCCCGAGTGCCTCGCGCGAGTGCCCGCACCATGGATTTTCTGGTCGGCCTCAACCAACTCGTACAAAGCGAAATCGGCTATGTCATCCGCATGCAGCCCGGCGTGCAGACCTGCGAGGAAACCCTCACGCTGCGCAGCGGCTCCTGCCGCGATTCGGCCTGGCTGCTGGTCCAGATTATGCGCCATCTGGGACTGGCGGCGCGCTTTGTTTCCGGCTACCTGATTCAACTCGTGGCGGACGTGAAGCCGCTCGAAGGACCCTCCGGTCCCACTGCCGATTTCACCGACCTGCATGCCTGGACCGAAGTGTATCTGCCGGGCGCCGGCTGGATCGGATTCGATCCCACTTCCGGGTTGCTGGCCGGCGAAGGCCACATCCCGCTCGCCTGCACGCCCGATGCTTCGAGCGCCGCGCCTATCTCCGGCCTGCTCGATCCTTGTCAGACCGAGTTCACGCACGAGATGACCGTGGAGCGGATTTACGAATCCCCTCGCGTCACTAAGCCCTACACCGCCCAACAGTGGCAGGCTATCGAAAAGCTGGGTCACCAGGTGGATGCCGATCTGCGCTCCGGCGACGTGCGCCTCACCATGGGCGGCGAGCCGACTTTCGTTTCGATCGACGACCACGACGGCGCGGAATGGACCACCGCTGCGTTGGGGCCGGCGAAACGCCAGCGCGCCGTGGAACTGTTGGGCCGGCTGCGCCAGCGCTTTGCTCCTGGCGGCCTGCTGCATTTCGGACAGGGCAAGTGGTATCCCGGCGAGCCGTTGCCGCGCTGGGCGTTCGCTTGCCACTGGCGCAAGGATGGCGTCCCCGTCTGGGAAAATGCCGGCCTCATCGCCGAGCACGCCAAGGATTACGGCTATACCGCCGCGCACGCGCGCCAATTCCTGGAGGCTCTCACGCGCCGTCTTCAAGTGGACGCCGCTTTCACCATCGCCGCATACGAAGACGTCTTCTATTATCTGTGGAAAGAACGCAAGCTGCCGGTCAACGTCGATCCGCTCGATTCCAAGCTCGCCGATCCGATCGAGCGCGCCCGCGTGGCGCGCCTTTTCGAACAGGGCCTGGACCAGCCTGTCGGTTATGTCCTGCCGTTGCGCCGCATCCCGGCTCATACCGGCGCGCCGAGTTGGACCAGCCAGCCCTGGTTCCTCGCTGCCAAACAAATGTTCCTGGTCCCCGGCGATTCGTCCATGGGATACCGTCTGCCGCTCGAGTCTCTGCCGTGGACCAAGCCGGAAGACGCCATGTATTCCTACGACGCGGATCCTTTTGAGAAACGCGCGCGCCTTCCATTAAGACCGGAACGCAAACCCCATCTTTTCGACGATCCGCCGAGCGCCTCCCGCGCGCTACCGAGCCGCGACCGTGAGGAAGCGGTTCCCAAGAAAGGCGAATCTGCCGCCTGGATCTCCCGTCCCGCTTTGTGCGTCGAGCCGCGCCAGGGGAAGCTGTTCGTCTTCATGCCCCCGGTCGAGTATCTCGCGGATTATCTCGATCTTGTGGCCGCCATCGAAGATACCGCCGCTTATCTCAAAATGCCGGTGATGCTGGAAGGCTACGCGCCGCCATCCGATCCGCGCATCGCCGTCCTGAAAGTGACTCCCGACCCCGGCGTGATCGAAGTCAACATCCAGCCGGCGGCATCCTGGGACGAGCTTTCCACAAACACCACCGTGCTCTACGATCTCGCGCACCAAAGCCGTTTGGGCACGGAGAAATTCATGTTGGACGGACAGCACTCCGGCACCGGCGGCGGCAACCACGTAGTCATCGGCGGACCCACCTCGGAGGACAGTCCCTTCCTGCGTCGTCCCGATCTGTTGCGCAGCCTGATCGGTTACTGGCACAATCACCCCTCTCTGTCGTATCTGCTCTCTGGATTGTTCATTGGTCCCACCAGCCAGCATCCGCGCGTGGACGAGGCGCGCACCGATTCCATCTACGAGTTGGAGATCGCCTTCGACCAGATTCCGGACAAAGATACTCCCGCGGGTCCCCTATGGCTGGCCGATCGCGTCTTCCGGCACCTGCTCACCGATCTCGCGGGCAACACGCATCGCGCCGAGTTCTGCATCGACAAACTCTACTCGCCCGACGCCGCTGGATCGCGGCTCGGCCTGGTGGAGCTCCGCGCCTTCGAGATGCCCCCGCATGCGCAGATGAGTCTCACCCAGCAATTGCTTGTGCGCGCCCTGACCGCGCACTTTTGGGAAACTCCCTATCGCCGCAAACTCGTGTGGTGGGGAACTGCGCTGCACGACCGCTTCATGCTGCCTCACTTTGTACAACTCGACTGGGATGACGTTATGGCCGACTTGCGCGACGCCGGCTACGACTTTCGCTCGGAATGGTTTGCTCCCCACTTCGAGTTTCGGTTTCCGCTGATCGGTTCGGTCAGCGCGAGTGGCGTGCGGCTGGAGCTGCGGCATGCGCTGGAACCCTGGCACGTGCTGGGAGAAGAAGCCGCCGGCAGCGGCACAGTCCGCAACGTGGACTCCTCACTCGAAAGGCTGCAGGTGAAGGTGTCCGGCATGACCGGCGAGCGCTTTGTGGTCGCCTGCAACGGCCGCCGCGTGCCGCTTTACCCTACCGGCGAAAGGGGCGAATTTGTCGCGGGCGTGCGTTATCGCGCGTGGCAGCCGCCCTCGTGCCTCCATCCCAACATCCCCGTGCATACGCCCTTGGTGTTCGACATCGTGGACACCTGGTCGGGACGCTCGGTGGGCGGCTGCACGTACCATGTTACGCATCCGGGCGGACGCGCCAATGAGCAGTTCCCCGTCAACGCCAACGAGGCGGAGAGTCGCCGTCTGGCCCGCTTCCGGGCGACCGGCCACACTCCCGGTCCCATGGCAGTGCCGCCGGAAGAGCGCAATCTCGAATTTCCGCTAACGCTGGATTTGCGGCGCACGTTCGCGACCCCGCCTGGCCAGTAGGGCATGGCGAGTCAATTCAGGTATTTGTCCTCCCCGGCGGGACTCATCTCGCATCCACAGCCATAGCCAAACTTCGCGAACATGAACCGGAGCTTAAAGCTGCCGGTATCGTGCGGCTGTCGCTATTCGGCTCGATCCCCCGCGGGGAGGCTACGGCGCAATCGGACGTCGACCTGATGGGCGAATTCGACCGTGAACGAGGCCTTACCCTATTCGACATGGCTGGGCTGGAAGTGCGCCTCGCCGAAATCCTGGAAACTCGCGTCGATCTGTCAGACAGGCACATGCTGAAAGAGCCGGTACGGCTTCGCGCAGAACGGGAAGCGGTCCTTGCCTTTTAGGGAACCCAGCCTTTCGCTGCGCGACATCTCGGAAGCAATTATTAGCGAAGCCGCCGCAAGGCTCGGGGAACACGCTGCGGCCCTTTGCCCCAATCCGCCATGGCACAAGATTCGCGCAACTGGCAACTGGCTGCGGCATGCGTATGAGCGGATTGATCTCGAAACCGTGTGGGGAACGATCACGGATGACTTGCCGCCGCTCAAAGCAGCTGTCCTTCGCGCGCTGGCGCCGCCCTAGGCAGACCCACAAGGGCCGCCACTGACCTGATGCTGAGGCTTAAGCGCGTGGGCCCGGTTTCCATGAACTGGTCCGGCCAATAGCTGAAGAAGCTTATATCGGCCAAGAGAGAAGAAACCTCTATCGGTCACGCGCCCCGCCATGCCCCCTGTGATCTGAAAACAAACGCCGAACGCCAATCCGTCGGCCAAGTTCCCGTCGCCTCCATGCTATCCTCCGGGAGTGGGCACTGCTCCCATACGCTGTCTGACAGGCTGCAACAGCCCTGATGTCACGGAATCTTAGACAAATCGAAAAAAGGCGGCTCGGTTGAACTTCCCACCGCCCTCCCAGCCGGGTCCGCAGGTCGTGGACGACCCCAACGCCAAATGACGAAACGAACTACCCATTTGGCTTGCGGCCTGATGTTACGGAATGTTACATGAAACCAAGAAACAACGGTCGAGCCCGCCATTCCGGGCGCAGCCGGCACTCGTCGGGGTTGATGCAAAACTCCGCTTAAGCTTGCATAGCGCGCCCTCGCCGCAAGCTCCCAGCCATCGATCCACCATCAGCCCCACCAGGGAGACTGGCGTCCTCTCGGCGCTCATCGGCGCCCAGATGGTTCGCGAATGAGCGAACACAGAATCGTTGCGCCGCACCAAGAACTTGGGGTTCAGCAATACTGCCGGCGACCGCAGCCGGCGCAACAAATGCAACGTACTGCAACACGCCACCGGAAAACGGGGCACGTAACAGTCGCGCGAAGAATCCGGACGCCCCCGCGGCAGGGCATTCTACGAAGCGAAAGGACCTGGTCGGATTTGGACCGCCTATCGGCGTTTAGTCGTCCGCGCAACAAATGCAACCAAACGCAACACGTCAACGAAAAAACGATGCGCGTAACAGCCCGAAGGCCTGTCTCCCATCGGCGTTCATCGGTGGGTCAATCTGCCCTTTGCGAAACGAACCCAATTCCAGAGACCGCGCAACAAATGCAACCAAACGCAACACGTCAACGAAAAAGCGATGCGCGTAACAGCCCGAAGGCCTGTCTCCCATCGGCGTTCATCGGCGGCCAATATGCCTTTTGCGAAGCGAACCCAATTCCACAGCGCTCCAAGCGATGTAACTATAAGTAAATGCCAATGTTAAGCCAGTCACTTCCGCCAAATTGGGATTGTTCGGCCACGGCATACCCACGCACAAATCCGCACAAAAGCGCACAACAATGCCCATCAGCCCAGCCTGGAGGGCGACGTCCTATCGGCGCTTATGAGCAACCCACAGAATCCGGACGAAACCGCCTGTCGGATGCTGGGCGCCCATGGAGATGAAAATGGGCATCGACATGCCGGTGGCGGAGAACTTTGCCCCAACACGGCAACTAACAAAGCAGAGCCCCCCAAGCCCGGCAGACCTCCGTCGCCAGTCCTTTGTGATCGTCCTCACTAATTGACGTACCATGAGAATACACGCAGACCCCCGATGAGCATCTCCGGAGACACGCTCGATGCGCCCCTCTTGTCCGCCGGTTATCGCCCGACCAACGGCGTCTACGACGAGATGTCCACCGCGCCCGGCGTGCTGCGTCCCCACTGGGATAGGTTCATCGGTTCCATGTCCGCGCTCGGCGCTGAAGAACTGGCGCGTCGCTGGAAGATCGCCCGCCAGCGAATCCGCGAAAACGGCGTAACCTACAACGTCTACGGCGATCCGCTCGGCATGGACCGCCCGTGGAATCTGGATTCCATCCCTCTCCTCATACCGCCCGCGGAGTGGAGTGCGCTCGAAGCCGGCTTGATCCAGCGCGCGCACCTCCTGAACTACATCCTGGCGGACATCTACGGCCCGCAAAAACTGCTCCGCGGCGGCCATCTCCCTCCGGCACTGGTATTCGCCAACCCCGGCTTCTGGCGCCCGTGTCACGGCATGCCCGCGCCGGTTCATCCCTGCCTCCACTTGCTCGCCGTCGACCTCGCCCGCTCGCCCGACGGCCAATGGTGGGTCATCGCCGACCGCACTCAGGCGCCTTCCGGCGCGGGATACGCCCTCGAGAACCGCACCGTCCTGGCCGAGACCTTTCCCGACTTCTTCCGCGAGTTCAGCGTCGAACGCCTCGTCTCGTTTTTCCACTCGTTTCGCGACAACCTGCTGCATTTGTCGCCCTCCCGCTGCGACAATCCACGGGTAGTGTTGCTCACGCCCGGGCCATTCAACGAGACTTACTTCGAGCATTCTTACCTGGCCCGCTATCTCGGCTTCACGCTGGTTCAGGGGGAAGATCTCACGGTGCGCGACAGCCGCGTCTTCCTCCAGACACTCGACGGCCTCAAGCCGGTCGACGTGATCCTGCGGCGTGTGGACGACGGCTTCTGCGACCCCATCGAATTACGCTCGGACTCTTTCCTGGGCGTGGCAGGCCTGGTCGAGGCCGTGCGCGCGGGCAACGTGGTGGTCGCCAATGCGTTGGGGAGCGGTCTGATTGAATCGTCGGCCTTCATGCCCTTCCTCCCTCGGCTGAGCCGGCTGTTGTTCGGAGAGCGGCTGCGGCTCCCCTCGGTCGCTACTTGGTGGTGCGGCCAGCCTAAGCCCCTTCAATATGTGCTCGAGAACCTGGATTACCTGGTCGTCAAGCCGGCCTTTCCCGGGCATGGGATGGAACCGGTTTTTGGGGGGAAACTGACCGGGGATGAACGGTCGCGGCTGATTGCCCGCTTGCGGGAGCGTCCTTACGAATTCGCCGGGCAGGAACTGGTGGACCTCTCCACGGTCCCGGTCTGGTCGCAGAACAGCCTGACTCCCCGCCGTGTCGTTCTGCGCGTCTTCCTGGCGGCGTCGGGAGACTCCTGGTTGGTTATGCCCGGCGGACTCGCCCGCGTCTCTCCTTCGCTCGACACCCAGGTCGTGTCCATGCAGCGCGGCGGCGGCAGTAAGGATACCTGGGTGTTTTCGAGCCAATCGGCCGACGCCTTCACGCCGCCACATCCCCGTGACCAGCCCTTGGAACTGAATCGCGGCGGCGGAAGCGACTTGCCCAGCCGCGCGGCCGACCACCTCTTCTGGCTCGGCCGCTACGCCGAGCGCTCCGAGCACCTGGCCCGTGTGCTTCGCTGCATGCTCATCCGGCTCACCGGCGAGTTCGGAACGTCGGGCGCCTCCGAGTGGGATTCCCTGATGACGTTGTACGATTGCCTGGCCTCCCCCCATTCGCGCCTGTCCGAGGACGACCCGCAAGGGCATCTGGACCAATGGCGGGATCTGGAACAGGAAATCCTTTCTTTGATTTTCGAGGAGCAGCGCAGCGATAGCCTGAACGCGGTTTTGAACCGCTCCGCGCGCGCTGCCGCGCAGGTCCGGGCTAGCCTTTCGAGCGACATGCTGCGTGTCGTGAGCCAGTTAAGTACCACACATACTTCGGCCTGGGGCTACGCCTCCACGGGCGAAGCGTTGGCCTTGCTGGATCGTTGTATCGGGATACTCGCCGCTCTCCGCGGCATCGAAGTGGGGAACATCACCCGCGGCCCCGGATGGCATTTTCTAGGCGCCGGAAGACACATCGAGCGCTCCATCCAACTGGTCAATCTTTTCCGCGCCATCATTGTGCCGCTGAGCGCGGGCACGTGGTCCACGTTGGAAATGCTGCTGGAGGTCGCCGATAGTTCCATGACCTACCGTTCCCGCTACTTCACCGTGCTGCAGCCTGCGCCGGTGCTCGATCTGCTGATGAACGACCAGACCAACCCGCGGTCGCTCGCCTTCCAGATACGCGATCTCTTGAAGTATTGCCGGTACCTGTCTGGCAGGCCCTCGGGCGCTGCATGGCCGGTTTCAAAGCAGAGACGTGCGGTGGAAGTGGCCGCGGCAAGGCTGTTTCGGGCTGACGTCCGCAGGCTCTGCCAGCCCGGCGCGAACGGCGTCCGCGAACATCTGGACCAGCTGCTCGCGGCCACCGGCGCGGCGCTGCCCGCTCTGTCGGATGCCATCACCCATGTCTATTTCAGTCATGCGGAGAGGGAGCGGGCCACTTGATCTATCGCGTCCAGCACCGCACCACGTACCATTACCAGGACCCCGTCTCGGTATCGCACCACGTGCTGCGTCTGACTCCGCGCAATCTTCCGAAACAATCGTGCTGGGAAAGCTATGTGGCCATCCTGCCCGCGCCGGCGGTCACCTCCGCCCATTCCGACTACTTCGGCAACACCCTGACCTTCTTCACCCTGCACGAGCCTCACGAGTCGCTCGTCGTGGAGGCCAACACCAGACTGGAAGTCAATCCGATCGGATCGCCCGATTTCTCCGCGTCCCCTCCCTGGGAGACCGTGCGCGAATCGTTGGCCGGCGGCGCTGCCGAACCCACCGCCGAAGTCCTGGAGGCGTGGCAGTTCGTTTTCGATACCCGGCGCGTGCGCTCCAGTCCGGAACTCGCCGCTTATGCGCGCGAGTCGTTCGCGCCGCGGCGTCCGCTGCTGGCGGCGGTCCTCGATCTGATGCGCAGAATCCACCAGGATTTTCGCTTTGACAAGCAGGCCACGGAAGTCGCCACTCCCGTGCAGACTTTCTTTGAAAAGCGCCGCGGCGTGTGCCAGGATTTTGCCCATCTCCAGATCGGCTGCCTGCGATCTCTCGGCCTTCCGGCGCGGTACGTGAGCGGCTATCTGAGAACGCTGCCGCCGCCGGGCCGCCCGCGTTTGGTGGGTGCGGACGCCTCCCACGCCTGGTGCTCGGCATGGTGCCCCGTGAATGGTTGGGTGGATTTCGATCCCACCAACAATTGCCTGCCTTCGGACGGCCATATCACCGTGGCGTGGGGACGCGATTATAGCGACGTCAGTCCCATCTACGGCGTCCTCCTCGGCGGCGCCCGGCACGAGTTGAAAGTAGAAGTGGATGTGGCGCCGGAGTAACTGTTACTCTTGCTGCTTTCTCCCCGCCAGCCGTGAGAAAGCCCTCTCGACCCACTCCGACGGCAGTTCATTCACCGCGCAGCGCATGCGCTCCTGCCACCAGTCCGAGATTTGCGCGAGATCCTTGCGCTCGAACCGGTGCTCGATCAGTTCGAAGCTCTGCTTTTTATAAAGCAGCAGATCGATCGGGAAATCCACGTTGGCCGCGCACAGCCGCGTGGCGTCGAAAGCCAGTATTCCCAGCTTGAATGCATACAGAATGGAATCTCTGTGAGTCAGCGAGCGTTCCAGGATGGGCTTGCCGAATCCGGAATTGCCGATGATCTGGTACGGCGTGTCCGGACCGATCTCCACCCAGTTGCCCTCCGGATAAACCATAAACAACTGGTGCGCCGAATCGGCCGACATCTGGCCGCCCACCAGCGAGCAAATATTGAACTGAAAATCGGCTTGGCGCAGCGACGGCCCCTCTTCCTCCGCGAGCCGCCGGATCTGGCCCGCGTACAGGTTGACCACCTTGAAGAGGCGGTCGCGCGCGCCGATCTGCTTTGTGTAAGCTTCTTCGAAATAGAGAAGGGCCTTATCACGCAGCGAGCGCAAGCCCGAGGTCATGATGAAAAAAGAGAAGCCGGGCCCCTCGTAGCTGGCCACCTTTTTTGCCACCATTGACTCGCTGCCCGTGAGCACGCGGGTGTCGGCGATGCCAACCAGGCCGTCCTCAACAGTGATTCCCAAACAAAAAGTCATTTCGCTGTAATTATTGTAGCCTGTTGATCTGGTACAGTGATAACCAATCCAATGGACGACCACGACCACCCCAAACATGAAATCCTGCGCGTCATGCGGCCCATGTACGCGCGCCATTGGCTGCTGGGACCCGCTCCCCGGCATGACGTTCCCGACGAGGGCATGCCGCCATCCACGGCCTACCATCTCATCCACGACGAGTTGATCATGGACGGCAGCTCGCGCTTCAACCTGGCCACCTTCTGCGGCACGTGGATGGAGCCGGAAGCCACCAAGCTGATGGCCGAGACGTTCGACAAGAACATGATCGACAAAGATGAGTACCCGCAGACCGCGGAGCTCGAGCTGCGCTGCGTCCACATGCTCGCCAAACTTTGGCACTCGCCCGATCCCGGAAGCACGGCGGGCACCTCCACCATCGGCTCCAGCGAGGCCTGCATGCTGGGCGGACTTGCCCTGAAATGGCGGTGGCGCGAGAAGATGCGCAAAGCGGGCAAGCCGGCGGATCGCCCCAACCTGGTTTTGGGCACGAACACACAGGTCTGCTGGCACAAGTTCTGCCGCTATTGGGATATCGAAGAGCGCTCGGTTGCGTTAGAGGGCGATGAGTTCGTGACCAATCCGGAGCGCGCCGCCCAAGCGTGCGACGAGAACACCATCGGCGTCATTTCCGTGCTCGGGAGCACCTTCACCGGCGACTACGAGAACGTCGCGGTGTTGAGCGCCGCCCTCGACAGGCTGCAGGAGACCACCGGCCTGGATATTCCGATCCATGTGGACGGGGCGAGCGGCGCTTTCGTAGCGCCGTTCTTGCAACCGGGACTGCTCTGGGATTTCCAATTGCCGCGCGTGAAGTCGATCAATACATCCGGACACAAATATGGTTTGGTGTATCCCGGCGTCGGCTGGGTGATCTGGCGCGAGGCCGCGGACCTCCATCCGGACCTGGTCTTCAGCGTCGACTATCTGGGCGGAACGATGCCCACGCTGGCGATCAACTTCTCGCGCCCCGCCAGCCAGATCGTAGCCCAATACTACAATTTAATCCGGCTGGGAAAATCCGGCTATCGCGCGATTCATCAGGCTTGCCAGGATGTCGCGGTGCGGCTGGCGGGGCAGATCGCCGATCTCGGGCCGTTCGAACTCGTGAGCCGTGGCACCGACCTACCCGTATTTGGCTGGACTTTGAAGGCGGGCACTCACTGGTCCCTGTACGATCTGGCGGACCGCTTACGCGACCGCGGCTGGCAGGTGCCCGCCTACCGCATGCCCGCCAATCGGCAGGAGATGGTGGTGCAGCGTGTGGTGGTGCGCAACGGCTTTACTTGCGATCTCGCGGATATGCTGGTGAAAGACATCCGCCGCCATCTGGACTGGTTCGCGACCCAACCAGGATTGCGGCCCAAAGTGGAAGGGTCGCAGTTCCATCACTAAGCGCGTCAGGTTAAAGTTATTCCGCTTCGCTGCCCTGCGCGGCAGCGCCTACTGATACAGCGGCGCTGGCTTTTCCCCGCATTTCCGGAGCCACCGGTTTGCGCACATCGTAGAACTGCACGCGGCAGTACCGGCAGTGATAGAGGTCCGCGCCCCACAGAAACTGCGCCCAATTCACCAGGCCCTTTTGCATCTGATCGATCTTGTCGCGCGTGGCCAGCCGCGTCAGGCGATACGTTCCGCAGCGCGGGCAGCGTGGGTAATCGCCAAGGTACAAGGCGTACCATCGCGGATCTGGCTTGCGCGTGTGGCACGTCCCGCACTCATACATCGCCACGTACAACATTTTTTCGGCGAAGTTCCGATGGACGCGCCGTAACCTTCCCTGGCAAGTCGGGCAGTGAAGCACTTCGTCTTATTTTATACTACATTTGCGTGAACAGCTCAACCGCGCAACAATGGAATATCGTCTCTTCTCCCAAACAAGTACTATGCTCGAACGGATCTCGGTGCACGGTGCGCGCCAGCACAATCTGAAGAACATCGACGTGGAGATCCCGCGCCACAGCCTGACCGTGATCACGGGGCTGAGCGGTTCCGGCAAATCGTCGCTGGCGTTCGACACCATCTACGCGGAAGGCCAGCGGCGTTATGTCGAGACGCTCTCCACCTATGCGCGCCAATTCCTGGACCAGATGGAGCGGCCGGATGTGGATTCCATCGAGGGGCTCAGCCCCGCCATCTCCATCGAGCAGAAGACCACCAGCCGCAGCCCCCGCTCCACGGTGGGAACCATCACGGAGATCTACGACTACCTGCGGCTACTGTACTCGTCCATCGGCACACCGCACTGCCCCTTGTGCGGCAACCCGATCTCGCGCCAGACTACCGAACAGATCCTGCAGCACGTGCTGGCGCTGCGGCCGGACGACCGCATCATGGTGCTGGCGCCTGTGGTGCGTGGACGCAAGGGCGAATACAAGAAGGATCTGGAGAAGCTGGCGCGCCAGGGATTCGTGCGTGCGCGGATCGATGGCGTGTTGCGCTCGCTCGAAGACGATATCCCGCTCGACAAGCGCCGTAACCACACCATCGAGGTGGTCGTGGACCGGCTGCTGGTGAAACCAGGCATCGAGAAGCGCCTGGAGGCTTCCATCGATACCGCCACCAAGCTGGCCAACGGCCTGGTGCTAATAGCGGTGGTGAACGGCGAGGAGCGCCTCTACTCGCAGAAGCTGGCGTGCACCGAGTGCGGCACCAGCGTGCCGCAGCTTGAGCCGCGCTCGTTTTCGTTTAACAGTCCCTACGGAGCCTGCGAGGAATGCACGGGCCTGGGCAGCAAGTGGGCGTTCGATCCGGGCAAAGCCATCGTGGATTTTTCACGTCCGTTGTTGGAGGGCGGGCTGGGGCCCGGCGCGGGATCGGCTTACATGCGGCAGCGGCTGGCGGAAGCGGCCAAGGCCCTGCGCATCGACCTGGGCACTCCGTTCGAGCAGTTCCCCAAGAAGGTGCAAACGGCGCTGTTGGATGGCGGCATTGCGGGCAACGGCGGATTTCCCGGTATCCTCAAAATTTTGGCGCAGACTTACGAAGAATCGTCGGAGGGTTATCGCGACTGGCTCACCGAGTATATGTCGCCGGCGGAGTGTCCCGCGTGCCACGGGAAGCGCTTGCGGCCGGCCAGCCTGGCGGTGCGGGTGAAGAACTTCTCCATCGCCGAGTTCACGGAACTGCCTATTGCGCGCGCGCTGCTGACGGTGCGCAATTGGGAATTCGGCGAGCGCGAGACGCAGATCGCCGGACGTATCGTGGACGAAATCCGGCGGCGTCTCGAATTCCTTTCGGCGGTGGGGCTCGATTACCTCAGCCTGGAGCGCTCCGCGGCCACTTTATCCGGCGGCGAATCGCAGCGCATTCGCCTCGCCACCCAGATCGGGTCGAAGCTGCGCGGCGTGCTCTACGTGTTGGACGAGCCTTCCATCGGGCTGCACCCGCGCGATAACGGGCGGCTGCTGGATACGCTCACACATTTGCGCGACATGGGTAACACCGTGCTGGTGGTGGAGCACGATGCCGAGACCATCGAGCGCGCCGATTACGTGATCGACCTGGGGCCGGGCGCCGGTCGGCTGGGCGGCGAACTGGTGGCGGCGGGCACACCGCACGGGATCGCGGAGAATCCCGCGTCATTGACGGGGCGCTACCTCTCGGGCGCGCTGGAGATCCCTGTGCCGCCGGCGCGCCGCGCTTCGAACGGGAAGAAACTGGCGATCCTCGGCGCGTCCGAGCACAACCTGAAAGATATTGACGTCGAGATCCCGCTGGGCGTGCTCACGGTCGTGACGGGCGTATCCGGCAGCGGAAAATCCACATTGGTAAACGAGATCTTGTATCGAGCGCTGGCCCAGCAGATTTACCGGTCGCGCGAAAATCCCGGCAAATTTACGGCGATCAGGGGCATGCAACATGTGGACAAGGTGATCCGCATCGATCAATCGCCGATCGGCCGCACGCCGCGCTCTAACCCCGCCACTTATACCGGTCTGTTCACGCCGATTCGGGACCTTTACGCCATGCTGCCGGAGTCGCGCGAGCGCGGGTACAAGCCGGGTCGTTTCAGCTTCAACGTGAAAGGCGGCCGCTGCGAGGCGTGCCAGGGTGACGGACTGAAGCGCATCGAAATGAATTTCCTGCCCGACGTGTACGTTACCTGCGACGTCTGCCGCGGGCGGAGGTACAATCACGAAACGCTGCAAGTGAAGTATAAAGGCCATTCCGTGGCGGACCTTTTGGACGCTACGGTGGAGGAAGCGCTGCCGTTGATGGAGAACATTCCCATGATCCGGCCGAAGCTGCAAACGCTGAACGATGTGGGGTTGGGCTATATCCATCTGGGCCAGTCGTCAACCACACTTTCCGGCGGCGAAGCGCAGCGCATCAAGCTGGCCAAGGAGTTGAGCCGCCGGCAGACCGGCCGCACGTTCTATGTGCTCGACGAGCCCACTACCGGATTGCATTTCGACGACGTGCGCAAACTGCTGGATGTGCTGCAGCGGCTGGTGGACCTGGGCAATACCGTGGTGGTGATCGAACACAACCTGGACGTGATCAAGACGGCGGATTGGATTATCGATCTGGGACCGGATGGCGGCGAATATGGCGGGCGGCTGGTGGCAGCCGGGACGCCGGAGCAGGTGGCGAAGTCGAAAAAGAGTTACACGGCCGAAGCTCTGCGCAAGGTGATATGAGCAAGTACTCCGTCGATCCCATCGATCTGGCCGGTTTGAAAACGGTGCCGCTGCAAGCGCGCGGCGGAAAAGTCCGGGTAGCAGATTTCGCGGCGGTCTACCGCAAAGGCGCGGGCATCGCGGCGTGGCTGGACTCACTGCCGCATATCCTGGCGGGAAACTCTCTGCGCGCCGTGGTGGCAGCGGTCGCCGCGGCGCGCGCCCGGCGGCGCGCCATTATTTGGGGATTGGGCGGGCATGTGATCAAATGCGGCCTGGCGCCTGTCCTGATCGATTTGATGGAGCGCGGCTATGCCACCGCGTTCGCCATGAATGGCGCGGCGGCGATTCACGATTTCGAGATCGCGCTGGCGGGCCACACCAGCGAGGATGTGGAAGCGGTCTTGCCTGACGGGCGTTTCGGCGCGGCCGAGGAAACCGGGCGGGAGATGAACGCGGCCATTACAGCGGGCGACCGCGACGCGCTCGGCATGGGCGAAGCGCTCGGGCGGCGGCTCGATGAGATCGCCGATCCGGCCTATGCGTCCGCCAGCCTGGTGCTGCAGGCGTGGCGGACGGCGACGCCTGTCACGGTACATGTGGCCATTGGCACCGACACGCCGCACATGCATCCGGCGGCGGACGCGGCAGCCATCGGCAGCGCCACCCATCGCGATTTCCGTTTGTTCTGCTCGCTGGTGGCGGCTCTCGACGATGGCGGGGTATATCTGAACGTGGGCTCCGCGGTGGTGCTGCCGGAGGTCTTCCTGAAGGCAGTCTCCGCGGTTCGTAACCTGGGGCATCCGCTGGCGGGCTTCACCACCGTGAACCTGGACTTCGTGCAGCATTACCGCCCCAGGGTGAACGTGGTCGAACGGCCGCACGCCGGCTCGGGCGGGGCGGGCTACGCGCTGACCGGACACCATGAGCTGCTCGTGCCGTTGCTGGCTGCCTGCCTGATCGAGATGGAACCGTGAGCCCGGATACGGCGTACACCGCCCCCGCGCCGGAGAGCTATCCTTTCTGGGGCTACCTGGATCTGCTGGGCTTCGTCCTGATCGCGTTGCTGGGCTTAGTGGTCGAGTCGGTGCTCTCGGCCGCGTTGATCTCGGTTACCCACCTCAAGCAGATCTATGTGCTCATGCCCGCGCAGGTTCTGCTCTACGCATTCCTGCTGGGGACGCTGGCCCTGATTTTTCGCCGCTACTACGGCCGGCCCTTCTGGCACTCGCTGCGATGGGTGCCGGTGGAGTTGAACACCCCGTTTGTAGTCATCGCCGGCGTGATGGTGGCATTCGGCGTCATGGTATCCAGCGTGTTGATGCGCACTCCGGACATCGACAGCCCCATGAAGTCGCTGCTCTCTGACCCGGCCTCCGTCGTGATGATCGCGGTCATCGGCACCACGCTGGCGCCGGTGTGCGAGGAAATCGTGTTTCGCGGGTTTCTGCAGCCGCTGCTGGTTCGGTCCCTGGGCGCCGCACCGGGCATCCTGCTGACCGCCCTGGCCTTCGGGCTGATGCACCTCCAGGAGTACGGTTACTCCTGGAGGCACGGGTTGCTGATCGCTCTCGCGGGCGCGGCCTTCGGCTGGATGCGCCAGCGCACTGGATCGACCAAGGCCGCCGCGCTGATGCACGCCACGTACAATTGCGTCTTCTTCGTGCTGCTGGCGGCGCAGCAGGCCGTATTGCATGGCAGATGGGCCGCGCACTGATCGCTGATAGCCGAAAGCGACATGCTATGATGTCATCAGTCGCATCTGCTTGAAATGAAAAGCCTCACCCTGCTCGGTTCGACCGGCTCCATCGGCGCCAACACCCTGGACGTAGTCCGGCGCAATCGGGATCTCTATCGCATTCATGCCCTCGCCGCCGGCCGAAATGTAGACGCTATCCTCCAGCAAATCATAGAGTTCCGTCCCGAGGTCGCGGTCCTCGCCACATCCGAAGCAATCGCCCGCCTGGCCGCCGCGCTAACCGATTCCGGTCTGCCGCGTCCTAATTGGCCTGAGCTGGCTTTTGGAGCCGCCGCGCTGGTCGAAACGGCTACCGCTCCTTCGGTCGATATGGTTATTTCGGCCATTGTGGGCGTCGCCGGACTGGAAGCGACCTACGAAGCAGTGCGTTTAGGCAAACGGGTGGGTTTAGCGAACAAGGAAGTATTGGTGTCAGGCGGACGGCTGGTCATGGAAGCGGTAAAGGCCAGTGGCGCCGAACTGTTGCCGATCGATAGCGAGCATAACGGCGTTCACCAGTGCCTGCGCGCCGGCAACCGCAACCAGGTCTCCAAGCTGATCCTGACCGCCTCGGGCGGCCCGTTCCGCAATACCTCCAAACCAGCGCTGGATTCGGTGACTCCCACGCAAGCCCTAAATCATCCAACATGGAGGATGGGTCAGCGCATCACCATCGATTCGGCCACCTTGATGAACAAGGGCTTCGAGGTCATAGAAGCCTGCTGGCTCTTCAACTTCGCACCCTCCCAGGTGGAAGTTGTCATACACCCCCAATCCACCGTACATGCCATGATCGAGTATTCCGATGGCAGCGTGCTTGCTCAGATATCCACGACTGACATGCGCATGCCCATACAGTATGCCCTTACCTGGCCCGAGCGGTCGCATGCGCCGGTACCCAAGATCGACTGGAGCCGGGCCCGGCATTGGGATTTCGAACCTCCGGATTTCGACCGGTTCCCTCTACTGAAACTGGCCTACCAGTGCCAGGAAGCCGGCGGCTCCGCAACTTGCACCTTGAACGCGGCGGACGAGATTGCCGTCGATGCTTTCTTGAAGGGTGAAATCCCATTTCCCGGCATAGCCGCCGTGGTGGAAGACACTTTGAGCCGCATTCCGAACCGGCAGCCCCGCACAGTAGGCGACATTCTCGAAATTGACAAGGAATCGCGTTCCACGGCTCGCACCATCGCGCGCGCGCTCGTTCCGTTACGGACCGCGCAACCGGTTCCGGCAAGGGTTTGAATCGTATGGTATTTTTTCAAAGCGCTTTCTGGTTCCTGATCCTGATCGGCGTGATGATCCTGATCCACGAGTTGGGACATTTCTGGGCGGCGCGCTTTTTCGATGTCCGCGTGGATACCTTCAGCTTCGGCTTCGGGCCGCGCCTGTTCGGCTTCCGCAAGGGCGAGACGGATTACCGCATCTCGGCGGTCTTCTTCCTCGGCGGCTTCGTGAAAATGGCCGGCGATATGCCTGGCGAAGAAAGCGCCAACGATCCGCGCGGCTTCCTGGCCAAGCCCCGCTGGCAGCGGCTGATCATCGTGCTGGCCGGTCCTGCCATGAACGTGGTGCTGGCCGTGGCCCTGCTCACCGGCCTGTACATGGTCAAGTATCAAAAGGTGGTGGACGCCGACAGCGGAGCGGTGATCGGCGCGGTGACTGCAGGGACGCCGGCCGCCAAGGCCGGCATACAGGAAGGCGATCGCATCGTCAAGTTAGGCAACCAGCGCAATCCCACCTGGGACGATATCATCCTCAAGGAGGTCGAGAGCGCATCCCGCCCCATGCAGTTGACCATTGCGCGCAACGGCAAGGAGTTCGATACCACCGTTACGCCCGTGCTCGACGAACGGAGCGGCGTGGGGTCGGCGGGGTGGTCCGAGAAAGGCGAAGTGCAACTCGGTCCTATCACCGCTGGCATGCCCGCCCAGAAAGTGGGCCTCCAGCAAGGCGATCTGATCCTCACCGCCGCCGGCCATCCGATCCATGCTACCCAGCGGTTCCACGAGATCGTCCGCGGCAGCGGCGGCAAGCCGGTGGTAATCGAGTTCCAGCGCAATGGCAAGCCCATGCAGATAACCGTACAGCCGGTATGGAGCGCCGCCGATGGACAGCCTCGCTGGGTGATCGGCGCCTACGTTGAACCCAAGTTGAACATTGTCACCTCGCGCCTCTCGCTGCCCGATGCCTTGCGCGAATCCGTGCAGGAAAACGCGCGCAGCACGGGACTGATTTTCCGCTTCCTGGAGGGCATCGTGGAACGCCGTATTTCCGCGAAATCTCTCGCCGGACCGGTGGGCATCGCGAAAATGTCCGGTCAGGCCGCTAAGCAGGGCCCGGCGGCCTTCATCATGCTTATGTCCATGGTCAGCCTGAACCTGGCGGTCATCAACCTGATGCCCCTTCCCATCCTGGATGGCGGCAGCGTGGTGATGCTGGTTATCGAGATGGTCATGCGCCGCGACATGAGCATGTCCGTGAAAGAGGCGGTTTTCAAGGTCGGCTTCGTGTTCATCATGATGCTGGTGGCCTTCGTGCTGTACAACGACATAACCAAGATTCTGCCCGCCGGATAGCATCTTTCCGGCCCAGGAAATCATCTCTTAGCTTCGGCCATGAACTGTACCTGCGTCCGCTACACGGATTTGCCGCACACGAGCAATCTCTTCGCGGACTTCACCTACCATCCCGAGCGCGTCCGGGCCTTTTATCCCCAGATCGATGGCGATTTCGAATCGATCGCCCGTGAAATGCGCTTCCCGCCCGATCGACGCGCCACCCTGGTGGCAGCCCTGCGGCAGCAAACTGGCGACAGTCCCCAGTTGGACTTGCTCGCGCGCGAGGGCACGGTCGCGGTGGTTACGGGCCAGCAGGTCGGTCTGTTTTCCGGTCCGGCTTACACAATTTACAAAGCTCTCACGGCGGTGAAACTGGCGCGCAACCTGGCTGAGCGAGGCATCCCCGCCGTGCCCGTGTTCTGGCTAGCGACAGAGGACCATGACTTCGCGGAAGTCAATCACTGCTGGGTATTCGACGCGGAGCACCATCCCATCAAGCTGGAGAAGCCTCACTCGCCCCCCACCAGCCAGCCCGTCGGGCAGTTTGTCCTGAGCGCGCCGCCAGTGGCCGAATTGCGCGCGGCGCTCGCTGGTTTCCCGTTTGGCGATGAGGTGTCGGCGCTAGTGGAGGAGACGTACCAGCCGGGCCGCACTATGGGCGAGGCGTTCAGCGCGCTGCTGAAGCACCTGCTGGCGCAGTACGGGCTACTGCATGTCGATCCCATGGCGCCCGCCATGCGGGAGTTGGCCGCGCCAGCCATTCGCTCCGCGCTAGCCGCCGCCCCGGATCTGACCGCCGCCGTGCTTGAGCGCAACCGCGCCCTCGAAGCCGCGGGCTACCATGCGCAGGTCCATGTGGAGGATCAGACCTCCTTCGTATTTCTGCTCGAAAACGGCCGCCGCTATACCTTGCGCCGCTACGGCCGCGACTATCTGCAGAATGGCCGCCGCTTCTCGACGGAGGAGTTGATGGACCGCGCCGGCCAGCTTTCACCCAACGCGCTGCTGCGCCCGGTAGTGCAGGATTCCATGCTGCCGACGGTGGCCTATATCGGCGGTCCGGCCGAGTTGGCCTATCTGGCGCAATCCGAAGTCATCTATCGCGCGATTCTGGGACGCATGCCTGCGGCGCTGCACCGCGCGGGTTTCACGCTGCTCGATCAGCGCAGCCACAAACTAATGACGCGCTACGCGCTGTCGCTCGCCGATTGCACGCATGGCGACGAGGCGGTCCGCGATCGCATCGCGGCACGGCTGATCCCTCCCGCTCTCTCCGGTACCCTGGCGCAGACCAAAACCGCGGTCGAGCAGGCCGTCGACCGCCTCACCCGCGATCTGGCCGGCTTCGATGCCTCGCTCGCCGCCGCCCTTGGCAAGAACCGCCAGAAGGTGCTTTATCAACTCGCAAAGATGGAGCGCAAAATCGGCCGCGAGACCATGGCCCGGGATACCCGTGTGGCTCGCGATGCCTCTTATCTTTCTGGATTGGTCTATCCGCAGCGCCATCTGCAGGAGCGCCTGTATTCCATCCTGCCATTCGTCGCCAAGCACGGCATGGGCCTGATTGACGATTTGTATGAGTGCCTGAACGTGGACTGTCCCGACCACCAGCTTGCGGTGGTCTAGATGCGACACGCCGCCGTCCTGTTTTCTCTGCTCGTCACCCTCCCGGTCGCTGCCCAGCTTTCGCAAAACACGCCCGAGCTCATCCGCGTTAACCCACGCGTCTATTGCGCCACGGGCTATGCCTTGGGCAACGTCATCTTCATACTGACGGACCGCAGCGTGGTGGTGGTCGATACCACGGAAGGCCAGGCGCCGGCGCGGGCCGCCCTCAACGATTTTCGCAAGGTATCCGGGCTGCCCGTCAGCTACATCGTCTACACCCACTTCCATGGCGATCACGTGAATGGCGCGAAGGTCTTTGCCGGGCCCGAGACGAAGATCGTGGCGCAGAAGAACCACATCGAGGAGATGCGCAAGTATCGCCTGATGGCGGGGTATAACCGCAAGCTGAATGTGGCGCAGTGGGCTGCCGATGTGCCGCGGGAAGCGCGCGGCACAACCCTGGGGGTCGACCTGCTGCATCCGCCCGAGAGCGGATACATCCCCCCGCAGATCCTGTTCGACGAAGAGTACAAGTTCACCGAAGGCGGCGTGCGCTTCGAGCTATATCACACCCAGGGCGAGACCGTGGACCACCTGATGGTGTGGCTGCCCGATCTTGAGACGCTGCTGCCCGGGGATCTATTCTACTGGAGCTTTCCGATGCTGGCCAGTCCTGGCAAACCGGACCGTCCGGTGCTGGAGTGGGCCGCCTCGCTCGATCGCATGCGGCAGTTGCATCCAGCTTACCTCGTGGGATCGCACAGCCGGCCGGTGGCGGGGCGCGAAGCCATCGACCAGGCGCTCGGCAACTATGCGCGCGCCATTCGCTACGTGCATGACGAAACCGTCAAGCGCATCAACAGCGGCGAGCCGCTCTACCAGATCCGCCAGGAGGTGCACTTGCCACCGGACCTCGCCGCGCAGCCGTATCTGCAGCCGGTTTACGGAACGGTGGAGTGGGCCGTAAACGGCGTGTTTCACCAATACACCGGCTGGTACGATTTCGATCCGGCGCATCTGAATGGCGGCGACCCAGCGCCCCTAACGCGCGCCCTGGCAGAAGCGGCGGGCGGGCCGGACGCGATCCTCGGTCGCGCGCGCACCGCAGCTGACGCGGGCCAACTGCAACTGGCGCTGGAACTGGCAGAAGTGGCCGGCGACACGGCTGCCGCGCATCGCTTCCGCGCAGAAGTGCTGGAGCGTCTCGCCGCCCAGGCAACCAACGGCGTGGCGCGCAACATCTACCTGGAAGCCGCCACGGCCGAGCGAAACTCGGCTCAGAAATAGACCTTCAAGGCGAACTGCAAAATGCGCGGATCGAAGGCCGATTGCACCTGTCCGAACGATGACGAGCTGAGGTTCGTGTTCATGGTTGTGTAGCTCTGTACGGTCCCAGCCGGCGAAATCCCGCCCACGAAATTGGCGTGATTGATCACGTTAAACGCCTCGGCCCGCCCCTCGACCCTGAAGCGCTCCGTGATTGCGAAGACCCGACTCAGCGCCACATCCACGTTCACCGTGCCCGGTCCGCGCAGTTCGTTGCGGCCCACATCGCCAAACGTCCCGGTGGGATTTGCGGTGAAAGCCGAGGGGGTGATCCACTGCACGCATGGCGCCGACTTGCAGCCGTGCGTGGCGGAGTACACATCCGGCAGTATTTGATTGGGCCGGTCGTTGTTGAGATCGGTGAGCGAATCGTCATGGCCAGTCGTCACGGTTAGGGGCTGGCCGCTGGAGGCGTGAAATAGCGGCGCTATTTGCCAGTTGCTCAACAAGCGGGTCACCCACGGGTTGCCGCTGTGCCACGAACTCAGCGCCACCAGGGAAGAATTAAAGTTGCTGCGCGTATCGAAAATGCATGGGCCCCAGTCGGCGTGCCGGTTGAACGGCTGCGAGTTGGCCGGGGTGGCCAGCGCCGCGCCGAAGTCATAGTCCGACACGCAATACGAATCCGTGTAGTTGGCCAGGAACGTGAAGTTGTGCGCCATACGATGCTGGATCGACAGCAGCAATCCCTCGTAGTGGGACACCGCGCCGTCGTCCATGGTGTCGATGCTCGAATAGTATTGGCCCAGAGCAGGGTTCGACAGATACAATAACCGGCGCTGGTTGGTGTTGCCCGTAGTCGAGCTTGGACCCATGTACACTGCCGGGTCGATTTCCTCGGTGATCCAGAGGTGCGCGGTCCTGTTCCCCAGATAGCTGGCCGATGCCAGCCACCCGCCTTTCAACTGCCGCTGATAGGTGACGTTCCACTGCGCCACGTTGGTCGGCTTCGGATTGATCGGCATGTTCACATAGACGCCTTCTTTTGGAAAAAAGAGGTTCCCGGGGGCCTGCGGGAATGGATTGCCGCCCGCGTAACCCGCCCAGGGATTAGAGAGAGTTCCCGTCGAACCGACGTCGATATCGTTGCCGAACGGCGGATTGGTCGTCTCGCGCTCATTGAACCAGGTCTCGGTGGAATCGTAAAGGAGCGCTCCGCCGATGCGCAGCGTGTCGCGGCCGTCGGCGTGCGGGCTCCATACCAGGCCCACGCGCGGCGCGAAGTTGGCCAGGTGTCCGTTCCACATCGCGGCGGGAATGCCCGGGTCGCCCTTGAAGAACAGTCCGGGCGGCGCCGTCGGATGCACCGTGCTGACTTGATCCGCAAAGAAGGCCGACTCGTTGAACGAGTCACCGCGCCCGTATTTATCCGGATCGGCAAACGTGGGCTCCCAGCGCAGGCCATAGTTAAATGTGAAGCGCGGAGAAATTTTAAAACTGTCCTGCGCGTAGAAGCTCATTACCCACTGCCGAAGGTCGTCGGGAGTCGGGTTGGTCTGCTGGAAGTCGCTCACCGTTCCGATCATAAAATCCGCCAGCGGGCTGCCGGTGAAAGACCCATTGAAGGTAAATGTCCCGTTCTCGTCGAAGCCGGAAATGGTGTTGTTTTGGATGCGGATCAAATTGAATCCCACGGCGATTTGATGCCGCCCCCGGATCAGGTCCACGTCGTCGGCCGCCTGGTAGCTGTTCACGTCGAAATGTCCCGGCGCGCAGGTGCCGCAATAGGTGCTGAACGCGTTGCTGATGGACATCAACAGGAAGTTCGGCACGGCACTGTACATGTCCGAGCCCAGCATCGTCGGATTGATCGGGATATCCGTCGGCCCGCGATTGTCGCGCACCCGGTTGAAGCTGACATGGAACGAATTCAAGGTGGTGGGGCCGAATGTGTAGGTGTCGCCGATGGTAGCCGATTGCGCCCGCTCAAAGTTGCCCGGCGCCGTGGTGGTCAGCAGATTGGTTCCGTTGAATGTCGGGGGGTTGCTGTAGTCGTCGAAAAGGTATCTTCCATACAGTGTATGCTTCGAGTTCTGCACCCAATCGACGCGTCCGACGATCTGGTCTTCGTCACCGGTGACCGGAATGCCGTATGTCACCTTGCCGCAATCGGTGGCCGATCTCACCGGCAGATACTTCGACGCGATCGCCTCCGCTACCGGGTTCAGATCCGTTTGTGGAATCATGTTGTTCGGGTACGCCAACTTGGTAGTGGGGTCCTTTAGGGTCAACGCCTTGCCGCTCGATTGGCACGACGCCCCGGCCAGCGTGCTGAAATCCCCATCCAGAGACGCCGCCGTCGGGATATACGCGATCGACTGCGGCGGATTCGAGCGGTTGCGCGTCCCTTGGTATCCGCCGAAGAAGAACAGCTTGTCGGTCACCACCTTGCCGCCCGCGGTCCCGCCGAATTGGTTTCGTTTCAGGGTGTCGTGCACCGGCGCGAAGAAGTTGCGCGCGTCCATGTCGCCGTTGCGCAGATACTCGAATAGATCTCCATGGAAGGCGTTCGATCCGGACTTGGTGACCGCATTGACGGTGGCCCCCGGGTGCGTGCCGAAACGCGAGGACACCGCGCTGGTTTCCACGCTGAACTCCTGCAACGCATCGGGGAAGGGGAAGGGCATGTTCACATTCGACATCGCATCGGTGTTGTCGCCCCCGTCCAGCAGGTACGCCGTGCCGTTCCCTTGGCCGCCGGCCACCGAAATCCGGGTGGAACTCCAGAAGGTTTTGCTGCCTGTGTCGCCGGCGTCGCCGTACGACGCCGCACCCAGGGTGAGAATCAACTGCGTCGCCTGCCTGCCGTCGAGGGGCAAATCGTTAATACGCTGCTGGTCGACCACCGACGAGACTGAATTCTCCTTGGTTTCGACCAAACTGGCATTGGCCGCCACCTCGACGGTTTCGTTCACCGAGCCGACTTGCATGGCCACGTTGACCTGGATGTTGTTGCCCACTTCCAACACCAGCCCGGACTCGACGTGGTCCTTGAAGCCGCTGGCCCGCACCTCCAACCGGTAAGGTCCCACCGGCAGTTCGGGCAACGTATAATTACCCAGGGAATTCGTGACGGTTGACCGGACTATCCGTTTGTCGGTTTGCGTCATGGAGACGGCTGCGCCGGTAATCGCGGCGCCGCTGGAATCGGTCACGGTGCCGCTGACTTCAGCGACCGACACGGTTTGCGTGCGGGCCGCCGGCGCCCACAGCAGGAAGAGTATCGATAGAGACGAAACTGCCAGAGTCGACTTAGACATCCCGTTGCCTCCCTCTCAAAGCCACTTGGTTTGCCGGGCAGAATACCCCCCAGAGCCCGGTGAGTGTCTGGGAGTTAAGATACTCAAAATCGCTCCCTTCTGTCCAATAGATTAATTCGCTGCGATCAATCGTCTGTAACGATTGGTTTTGGCGGCGAAGGGCGGCCGCGCCGGCCGCCCAGCGCAGTGACCAGGGATGCGGCCAGTTCCCGGATCGCCTTGGGCAGAATCTCGGCGCCGGCCGAAACCAGCCGCAGTTCCCTGGTCAATGGCTTGCCCCTTACGCGAAGCACGCAGAGCGGGCTGTCCGGCGGCTCCTGGGCCACTGCGCACAAAGGCATAATCGATGCGCCCAAGCCCACCCGCACCAGGCTCTTGATGGCCTCATTGTTCTCTACCTCCATGGCGATGCGCGGCGTCACTTCCAGGGACTCGAAGTAGCGGTCGATGACGTTCTGCATAGCGGTGTGCTTCTCATAGAGGATGAACCGCAGTGACGCCAAGTCCGCCGGTTCGACCGTCTTCTGCCGGGCCAGCGGGTGCTCCCGGTTCACCACGATGATCATCTCCTCGTGCCCCAGTGGAGTAACGGTCAGGCCCGGTTGCGGGCCGGTCCGCATGACTACCGCCAGATCCAGATGTTGCGATCGGAGGGAGTCCAGCAGGAACTCCGTGGTGCCGGCCAGTACCATCAGCTCGATATCCGGAAACCGGCGTGAGTAGTCTCCCAGGACGTGCGGGAGGCGATAAGTGAGCGTGGTGGGTCCCACACCCAGGCGCACGGTGCCGCGCTTCAGCGCATTCATTTCCCGCACGGCCATCTCGGCGTTTTTCAGTTCGCGGAAGATGGTCTCGGCATATTGCAGCAGCACCCTGCCCGCTTCGGTGACCAGCACCTGTTTGCCGACGCGCAGAAAGAGCGGGCAGCCCAGTTCCTCCTCCAGCAGCTTGATATGCTGGCTCACTGTGGATTGGGAGAGGTGCAGTTGTTCGCTGGCGCGGGTGAAGCCGCCGCTCTTGACCGCCGCCTGGAATACACGAAGCTGATGGAGATCCATCCGAGGGACACCCTTGCTACATCTTAAGCGGAATGGGCCGGCCGGTCGGGTAGAATCAATCTATGTCATTTGACCGCGCCATCCTCGGCCGCACGGGCATCGAAGTCGGCCGCCTCGGACTGGCGTCCAGCTATGGTGCGCCCTCGAGCGCCGTGGAACAAGCCTTCGACCATGGCGTGAACTATTTCTACTGGGGCAGCATCCGCCGCAATCCATTTGGCGACGGCTTGCGCGCGCTGGCGCCTCATCGCGACCGCTTCCTGCTGGTGACGCAATCCTATTCGCGAGTGGCATCGCTCATCGGCCCCAGCCTCGAGCGCGCCCTGCGTGCGCTGCGCTTCGATTACACCAACGCGCTGCTGCTGGGGTTGTGGAACGGTGCGCCGCCGCCGCGCATCCTGGACGCGTGCAGCAAGCTGCACGAGCGCGGACTGGTGCGCTACCTGGCCGTCTCCACGCACAACCGCCCGCTGATCGCGCGCCTCGCGCCGGATCCCCAGTACGATATCTTCCACGTGCGCTATAACGCCGTGCATCGCGGCGCGGAGCGTGAAGTCTTTCCGCAGATGCTGTTCGAGCACCCGCCGGGATTGGTCTCTTTCACGGCCACAAGCTGGCGTCAGTTGCTGGGCCACAAGCGTATCCCGCCCGGGGAGAAGATTCCCACCGCGGCCGATTGCTATCGCTTCGTGCTGACCCAGCCCGCGGTGAACATCTGCATGACCGGGCCGGCGAACGCCCAGCAATTCGACCAGGCGCTGGAAGCACTGCGCCGCGGGCCGATGGGGGAAGAGGAACTGGTGTGGATGCACCGCGTAGGCGATGCTATCTATGGCAAGCCACGCGAGTGAGCGTTTCTACCAAGGCCAACTGATATCGCGCCATCCCGGCCCTGGCTCGAGCGATTCGACTAGGTCGAAGAGATCCTCGTGGCCGTATTCCTGCTTCACCCGGCGCAGGTACTCCGCATTACCGGCGAATTCGCGCGGCGTGCGTCCCAGACGCTTCGGGGCGAACCACTGCGCATCGCGATGCAACGGATCCACGATCTCGCCGCCGCGCACGATCATCGCGTCATACTGCACTCTCGCTATGGCGAAGTCTTCGAAGCCGGAAGGATCGCCGCTGCCGAAGAAGCGGAAACGCCCTTCGGCGAGCCGCAGCCCGCACGCGATCAGGTAAAATCGCAGCGCCTTGAACTTCCAGCTCACCGCTCCCACACGCGCTGGCCACTCGCCGAATTGCCGGTGGAAGCATAACATCGAGAAGAACAGGTTCTCGAAGCTGTCGCGCCCGAAGCGCTCTAGCAGCACTCCATCACAAGCCAGTCCAGCCGCGCGCGCATACTCGAGCATGCCCTCCGCCTCGGAGTTGGGGACTGTCTCCGCAAGTTGCGGGCGCGACCGTCCGCCGCTTAGCGCCAACGCCTGGTAGCCTTCGTCCGCGAAGACGCGAAATGCGTCGCGCACGTGCGTTTCATAGAGCCGGTCTTCGTTCTGATGCCCCCCATGCCAGCGGCCGCCCTGATAAATGGCGTGCCCGGCGAGCATCAACAGGCCGCCGTTCATTCCACAGTCACGCTCTTGGCCAGGTTCCGCGGCTGATCCACGTCGCAGCCGCGCCGCACCGCGATGTGATACGCCAGAAGCTGCAGCGGCACGATTTCCAGAATCGGCGACAGCAGTTCGCTCGCAGCCGGAATCTCGATGGTATGGTCGGCGGTCTTGCGCGCGTCTTCGTCCCCTTCCGTCGAGATCGCCACCACCGTGCCTTCGCGCGCCTTCACTTCCTGGATATTCGAAAGGGTTTTCTCATACAGCACGCGGCTCTCCTCACTCGAAGGATCGCGCGTGGCCAACACCACCACCGGCAGATTCTCGTCGATTAACGCATTGGGCCCATGCTTCATCTCGCCCGCCGGATAGCCTTCCGCGTGAATGTAGGAAATCTCCTTCAGCTTCAGCGCGCCTTCCAGCGCGATGGGGAAATGCACGCCGCGCCCCAGGAACAGAAAGTCGCCGGCCCGGAACAGCTTACGCGCCAGCTCTTCGTAGACTGCATCGTGCGCCAGCACCGCCTCCAGCTTGCCCGGAATGCGGCACAACTCCTCCACCAGCGCGCGCGATTGGGCCGCGTCCAGCTCGCCGCGCGCTTGCCCCAGATACATCGCCAGGATGAAGAGCGCCGTCAACTGGCAGGTGAATGCCTTGGTGGACGCCACGCCGATCTCCGGTCCCGCGTGCGTCAGGATGGCGCCTGCTGCTTCGCGTGTGATCATCGAGCCGATCACGTTGCAGATGGCCAGCGTCTTCGATCCCTTCTGCTTGGCCTCGCGCTGCGCCGCCAGCGTATCGGCGGTTTCGCCGGACTGCGAAATCACCACCGTCAGCGTGCCCGCATCCACCAGCGGATCGCGATAGCGAAACTCGCTGCCGTAATCCACCTCCACCGGCATGCGCGCCAGCTTCTCGATCATGAATTTGCCGCACAGCGCCGCGTGCCAGCTCGTGCCGCAGGCGATGATCTTCAACTGACGGAATTCGCGAAACTCGCCTGGCGTGATGTCCATTTCGTCCAGGAAAATCTGGCCGGTTTCCTGGCTCACGCGCCCCAGCGTGGTGTCCCGCACGGCTCGCGGCTGCTCAAAAATCTCCTTGAGCATGAAGTGCTTGTAGCCGCCTTTTTCCGCCATGATGGGATCCCACAGGATGTGGGACACCTGCCGGTTCACCGGGCGGCCGTCGAAATCGCTGAGCCGCACGCCGTCCGGCGTCAGCACGGCCAAATCTCCATCCGCCAGGAAGAACATGTCGCGCGTGTGCGGCAGGATGGCCGGCACATCCGACGCCACGAAATATTCGTTGTCGCCCAACCCGATCACCACCGGAGGCCCGAAACGCGCGGCCACGATTTTGTTTGGATCGGTGCGCGCAATGACCACCAGCGCGAAGACCCCGGAGAGCTCCTTGACCGCCGCGCGCACCGCTTCTTCCAGGTTCCCATTGAAATGTTTCTCCACCAGGTGCGCGATGATTTCGGTGTCGGTCTGGGTCTTGAACTGGTGGCCTTCCGCCTGCAACTGGCGTTTCAAGGCCAGGTAATTCTCAACGATGCCGTTGTGCACCACCACAATGTCGCCGGTGCAATCCCGATGCGGGTGCGCGTTTTCCTCGGTGGGGCGCCCGTGCGTGGCCCAGCGGGTATGCCCGATGCCGAACGCCCCGTCAATGGGGCTCAGCCGGATGGCTTCTTCCAGATTGCGCAGCTTGCCGGACGCGCGCCGCACGGCGAGTTGGCCGTCGTCGCCATAGACCGCAATGCCCGCCGAATCGTAGCCGCGATATTCCAGCCGCTTAAGGCCTTCCAGAATGATAGGAACCGCTTTGCGGTTTCCAATGTATCCGACGATGCCGCACATTGAATCGGCCTTTCTATCTCACAAAGGCGGCCGACTTCACCGCGAAGTCCAGAACCCAAGTGGGGAAGACGCCCAGGAATAGGGTGCCAAACGCCGGGATGACCAATGCGGCGCGAAGCCCGATGGGTAGCGGCTCTAACTCCGCGGCCGCTTCACCAGGCTCGCGCATGTACATCGCCACCAGGATGCGCAGGTAGTAGTAAGCGGCCACCGCGCTGTTCAACAGTCCGAGCACCGTCAGCCACACCAGGTGCGAACTCAGCGCGGCTTTGAAGATGTAGAACTTGCCGAAAAAGCCGCCGGTGAGCGGCACGCCGATCAGCGACATCAGGAAGATCGCGAGAAGCGCGGCCGTGCCTGGCTGCCGGACTCCCAGGCCCGCGAAATCGTCCACGCTCAGGAAGCGCTCGCCCTTGCCCGAAAGGTGCGAGACCACTGCGAACGCACCGATGTTCATGAACGCATACACTACCAGGTAGAACATCGCCGCCGAGGTACCCGTTTGCGAGTGCGCGGCCAACGCCACCAGCACGTATCCAGCGTGCGCGATCGAGCTATAGCCCAACAGCCGTTTGACGTTCGACTGCGCGAGCGCGCCGAAATTGCCGATGGTCATCGACAGCAGCGCCGACCCCCAAACCAGCGGATACCAGTCGCGCGCGATGGGCGCGAAGGCCGTCATGAAAATGCGCAGGAATATGGCGAAGGCCGCGGCCTTCGGACCGGTGGTTAGAAACGCGGAGACGGGGGTGGGCGCGCCCTGGTACACGTCGGGCGCCCAGATCTGGAACGGAGCGCCGGAGACCTTGAAGGCCAAACCCACGAACATCAGCGCCACCGCGACGCCGATGAAGATGGGCGCGGGCGCCGTGGGACCGCCCGAGAGCACCGTGCGGATAGCGGTCAGGTGGGTCGATCCGGTCATGCCGTAGACCACCGCCACGCCGTAAAGGAAGAACGCCGTGGCGAACGATCCCAGGAGGAAATACTTCAGCGCCGCTTCGTTGGCGCGTTTGTCGTCGCGCAGATAACCGGCCAGCACGTAGCTCGCGATGGACGAAATCTCCAGGCCGATGAAGATCATGATCAGCTCGTTGGCTGAAACCATCACGCACTGGCCGGCGATCGAAAACAGTAGCAGCGCGTGAAATTCGCCGCTTTCCGCGCCCTCGCGCTCGAGGAAGCGGTAGGACGAGAGCACCGTCAGGATGCCGACGCCGATCACCAGCACGCGGAAGAAAGTGGCGAATCCATCCACGATCAGCATGTCGGAGAAAGCGGCGCCGGGCGAGCCGTTGGCGAATACGGAAGCCGCCATGGCTGCGGCGAGCGCCAGAATCGAGATGTGCCCGTAGATCCCGCGCGCCTGCTTGCGCAGAATCACGTCCAGCACCATCAGCAGCGTGCCGGCCACGATCAGGACGATCTCAGGCAGGAAGCGGATGTACTCCACGCCGGCGGGTGAGAAGCTAACGGGCATGGGCCACCACTTGTGTCGCGGCCGCAGGCGCCTGCACGCGGATCTGCACGTTCACCTGCGTTTGTTCCAGAATTCGCGCCGTGGTCTTCCGTACGGCGGGCAGGAAAGTTTGCGAATACATGCCCATCCAAACCATCATCACGATCAGGGGCACGATAGCGGCCCATTCGCGCGGCTTCAGATCGAAGACATGATGCCGCACCTCAGCGGGAGTCTCGCCGTAGAACACGCGTTGATAGAGCCAGAGCATGTAGCACGCCGACAGAATCACGCCGATCGAGGCGTAGACAGCCCAGTAGAAATTGGCCCGCGCGGAGCCTTGCAGCACCAGAAACTCGCCTACGAAATTGTTCAACGTCGGCAGTCCGATGCTGGCGAGCATCGTAATCATGAATGCCACGGAGAGCCACGGCGCGGGCGTGGCCACGCCGCCGTAATCCGCGATCTCGAGCGAGTGCCGCCGCTCGTAAAGGAAGCCGACCAGCACGAACAGCGCTCCGGTCGAGATGCCATGATTCAGCATCTGGTAGACCGCGCCATCCATGCCATTTTGCGTGAATGAGAAGATGCCCAGCACGACGAAACCCAGGTGGCTCACCGATGAATACGCCACCAGCTTCTTCATATTGGGCTGCACCATGGCGACCAGCGCGCCGTACACGATGCCGATGATGGCCAGCACCACGATCCATGGCGCGCAGGCGCGCGCGGCGCTGGGAAACATCGGCAGGCAGAATCTCGCGAGGCCGTACGTGCCCATCTTCAGCATGACCGACGCTAGCATCACCGATCCGGCCGTGGGCGCTTCCACGTGCGCGTCAGGCAGCCAGGTGTGCAGCGGGAAGATCGGCACCTTGACCGCGAAGGCCAGGAAGAACGCCAGGAACAGCAGCATCTCCTGCGAGGGACTGAACGACAGCTTGCCGCTCGCGATCTGCGCCAGGATGTCCGCATAGTTGAAAGTACCGGTGTGATTGTAGATGTAGATAATGGCGGTCAGCATCAACACCGAAGCGGCGAAGGTGTAAAGGAAGAACTTCAACGCTGCATAAATGCGCCGGTCGTGGCCCCAGATGCCGATCAGGAAATACATGGGCACCAGCGAGACTTCCCAAAACACATAGAACAGGAACAGGTCTTGCGCGGCGAATACGCCGGTGAGGCCGAACTCGAGCAGCAGCATGAACGCGAAGAACTCTTTGACGCGGCTTTGAATCGATTTCCAGGAGATCAGAATGCAGACTGGCGTGAGGAGGGTAGACAGGATCAACAGCCACAGGCTCAGCCCATCGAGCGATACGTGGTAGTGGATATTGGGCGAGGTGATCCACACGATGTCGGTGACAAACTGCGCGCCGGGCCGGATGGTTTCGTATTGAAGGGCCAGCCCCAGCGAAGCGGCGAATACCACCAGCGAAAACCCCAGCGCGATCGCACGAATAGCGCCTTCCGCCGCGCGCGGCACCAGGAGCAGGACGAGAAAGCCCACCAGCGGGATGGCCAACACGATGGCGAGCAGGTTCATCGCAGCCCTCCCATAACTCCCATCACAAACAGCAGCACGACGCTGCCCAGCAATACCCACGCGGCGTAACTGCGAATATTGCCGGATTGCAGCCGTTTCAACACACCACCGATTCCCCGCGCTTGGCTGGCGACGCCGTTCACCGCGCCATCGATCACCGCCACATCCACGCCCTTCCACAGCACTTCGCGGGACCCCGCGACAACCGGGTTCACCACTACCGCCGCATAGATCTCATCCACGAAATACTTGTTGTAGATCAGCTTATAGAGGCCGGTGAAGGTGGCCGCGACTCGATCCGGCAACTCCGGCTTGGCGACGTAGAACAGCCAGGCAAGCGCGATGCCGGCCAAGCCGAACGCCACGGAGACGAGCATCGGGCCGATGTCGTCGGCATCCTTGGCCAGAGGAAACAGGGGCGCCAAAAATTCGGGAATCTTGAAAAAGAAGCCGCCTCCCAGGGAGAGCACGGCGAGAACAGCCAAGGGGGCGATCATCACCATCGGCGATTCATGCGGATGCGCCTTGCCCCGATAATTGCCGAAGAATGCCAGGAAGATGGCACGGAAAACGTAAAACGCCGTCATGCCCGCCGTGATCACGCCCACCCAATACATCCACGGCGCGTGCCGGTCCGCGGCCGCCAGAATCGCGTCCTTGCTATAGAACCCAGCGAATGGCGGCACGCCGGCAATGGCCACCGAAGCGCACAACATGGTCCAGAATGTCCACGGAATCTTCTTGCGCAATCCGCCCATGTTGCGCACATCCTGCTCGCCGCCCAGCGCATGAATCACGCTGCCCGCTCCCAGGAACAGCAGGGCTTTGAAGAACGCATGCGTCACCAGGTGGTAGATGCCCGCAGAAAAGGCCCCCACTCCCGCGCCCAGGAACATGTAACCAAGCTGCGAAACGGTGGAGTAAGCGAATACCTTCTTGATGTCATTCTGCGCCAGTCCGATGGTAGCCGCGAAGAACGCCGTCGCCACGCCGATGATAGCCACGGCCTCCATGGCCGCCGGCGCGTGCGTGTAAATCGCGGCGGAGCGCGCCACCATATAGACGCCCGCCGTCACCATGGTCGCCGCGTGGATCAACGCCGAAACGGGGGTCGGACCGGCCATGGCGTCAGGCAGCCACACATACAACGGAATCTGCGCGGACTTGCCGCAAGCGCCCACCAGCAGCAGGAACGCGATGGCGGTAAGGGTGGCTTCCGATTTTCCCGCCACGGAGGTAAATACAGTCCCGAAATCCAGCGATCCGAAGTTCACCACGATCAGAAACATCGCCAGCGAGAAGCCGAAATCGCCGATGCGGTTCACGATGAACGCCTTATTGCCCGCGGTGGTGGCGAACTGCTTGTCGAAGTAGAAACCGATCAGCAGGTAGCTGCACAAACCCACGCCTTCCCAACCCACGAACATCACCAGGTAATTGGCCGCCAGCACCAGCGTGAGCATGAAAAACATGAACAGGTTCATGTAGGCGAAGAAGCGGTAATAACCGCCTTCGTGCGCCATGTAGCCGATCGCGTAGATGTGAATCAGGGAGCCGATGCCGGTCACCACCAGCAGCATCACGGCGGTGAGGCGATCGACGGTGAAATCGAAGCCCACGTTGAGGCTGCCGCTCTGTATCCAGGTGAAGTACTGTTCGGTGTGCGCGGCGTTCAGATCGCCGAGGCCGGCCAGGGTCTTCAGCACCCACGCGAACGACAGCAACACCGAGCCGATGGCGATGGCGTTGACGGCGGCCTTGGAAAAGCGCCGCCCGAAGATCCCGTTCAGCAGGAACCCAGCAAGAGGAAGGACGGGAATGAGCCAGAGTTGCATCAGTTTTTCATCGAACTCACGTCATCGATATTCAGCGTCGAGCGATTCTTGAACACCGTCAGAATAATCGCCAGCCCGACGGCTGCTTCGGCCGCCGCTACCACCATCACGAAAAAGCTGAAAATATGCCCATTGACCTGTTTCAATTGGTACGAAAAAGTGATGAAGGTCAGGTTTACGGCATTCAGCATCAGCTCGATCGACATGAAAACCGTGATCACGTTGCGGCGCAGAATGAACCCGGCGATGCCTAGCGTAAATAACGCCGCGCCCAGGATCAGGTACCAGGAAAGCGGCACTCCGGCTGACATGTTACTCCATCTCCTTCTGCGCCAGCACTACGGCGCCCAGAATGGCGATCAGGATCAGCACCGAGACCACTTCGAAGGGCAGCAGAAACTGTGTGAATAGCGCGCGACCAACATCCAGCGCCGTGCCGTGCTGAAAGGCGCCGAAGCGCACATCCGCCGCACCGGGCAGCATGTTCTTCGCGAAATACGCCATTAGCCCGAGAAAAGTGAATAGCAGCGGAATCCCCAGCACCTGCGCCAGCAGCGCCCGGCCTTTGCGGACCTCCGCGCCCGCATTCAGCAGCATGATGACGAAAACGAAGAGCACCATGATGGCGCCCGCATACACGATCACCTGTGCGGCCGCCAGGAATTCCGCGCCCAGCAGCAGGTACAGCACCGCTAGCGATGCCATCACTCCGATTAGCGAGATGGCGCTCGAAATCGGGTGCGACTGCACCACCACATTGAAGCCGCATACCACCGCAATCGCCGCGAAGATGAGAAAGAGGAAGACGTCCATTTTCAAAAACGCTCAGCCAAAAAGCGCCACCATCAGGCCCGTAACCAGCAGGTTCAGGACGGCCACCGGGAACATGAATTTCCATGCGAAGGCCATCAGTTGATCGTAGCGGAAGCGCGGCAGTGTCCCGCGAATCCAGATAAAGAGAAACAGCAGCGTCCCGGTCTTGGCCGCGAACCAGAACAGTGGCAGCAGCGCCTCCTTCAGGGCGGGAACCAGAAACGCAACGGCCAACAGGAAGAACACCAGCGCCACCACCGGCAGCGTCAGGCGGTCGCGCCTGCGCGCAGGGTTCAGCCCGTGATATAGGGCGATGGCGCCGGCCAGCAGGAAGACGATCGCCGGCACGTAATTCGATCCCGCCGACGCCGGCCACAGCGGCAGCCATCCGCCCAGGAACAAGGTAGTGGTCATGGCGCAAACCGTGACCATGTTGGAATACTCGGCCATGAAGAACGCCGCGAACTTCATGCTGCTGTATTCGGTGTGATATCCGGCCACCAATTCGTTTTCCGCTTCCGGCAGATCGAAGGGTATGCGGTTGGTCTCCGCGAAGGCCGCGGTCAGGAAGATGAAGAAGCTGAAGATCTGCGGCATGGGCGTTTGGAAGACGCTCCAGCGCGGAATGAAACCCAGGTAGTATCCGGCCTGCCCCTCCACGATGTGGCGCAGGCTCAGGGTGTTGGCCAACAGCAGCGGCGCGGCCACGGCCATGCTCAGCGGCAATTCGTAGCTGATCATCTGCGCCGAGCTGCGCAGCCCGCCCATCAGGGAGTACTTATTATTCGACGCCCACCCCGCCAGAGCAATCCCATACACGCTCACCGACGAAACCGCCAGCACGAAAAGGATGCCGATGTTCAGATCCGCCAACTGCATCCAGGTGCTGCCGCCGAACAGGTGGATTTCGGACCCAAATGGAATGACCGAAATCGAAAGCAGCGCCATGGTAACGGCGAAGAACGGCGCCGCCAAGTACAGAAACTTGTTGACATAGGGCGGAATCAGATCTTCCTTGGTGATGAGCTTGATCACGTCCGCCAGCGGCTGCAATAGACCGTGCGGGCCTACGCGGGAAGGCCCCAAGCGCACCTGGATATGTGCGATGACCTTGCGCTCCACCCATTGCAGGTAAGCCAGCGTGGTAAGGAGCACGGCCGCTACCACCACAGCCTTGATCAGGCTCAGCAGGAAGAAGTTCATTTATCGATTGCCGTGACTCTCGACCACGGAGTGCAGTATTTTAGAATAGCGCCCCAGCGTGCCCGAGGTGAATAGATTTTCGTGGGCGGATCGAATTAATTCCGGACGGCCATCCAGCGGAACGCGCCCGTTCAAGGCCGCGGTCTGCGCCGCGCCGCCCATTTCGAGCGCGGGCAATGAGACATCGTATCCGCGCACGGTCTTGCGAATCTCGGCGAAAACGGTATCCGGAATCCACGGGCCCAACTCCGCGGCCACACCCATTTCGCGGGCCAGCAGGCCCATGATTTCCAGGTCGGGTTTGGCGCCCATCGCGCCTACCGCTTTGCGCAACCTCTGCACTTCGCCGCACACGTTCGTCACGGTGCCGTTCTTTTCATAGGCCGATGCGGCCGGGAATACGACATCCGCGATTTGGGCCGTTTCAGTGATAAAGAGGTCCTGGACCACCACGAACCGACCCGCAAAACGGGTCACCGTGCCGCGGCTGTCGGGAAGCGGATTCTCCCCCACCACCCACAACACGTCCAAATCTTCCGCCGCCACCATCTCCGGCAGGGCCATTCCAGCGGGGTCGGGAAGCAGCCCCATATCCACCGCGCCGCGCGAATTCGAATAATCCACCAGGCAAACGTACGCAACCGGAATCCCCAGCGACTCGCCAAAATCCACCAGCCGCCGCACACCCTCGCCTTTGACGGCGTCACCGAAAACAACCACCAGTTCCGCCTCGGCCTTCAGGCGGTCGCGCAGCGATTCCACGGCATCCAGCTCGCCGCCCGCGCCAACCCGCAGACTTGCAGCGGAGTATTTATCCTCGCGCACCGGCGCCGCAGTCACCCCATAAACGCGCGCCTGATGATGCCGGTAATTGGCGCGGATCTGGAACGACAAGAACGGCTGTTCGATTGCCAGATCCGCGCCAACCACCAGCACCGCCTTTTTCTCGTACAGATCGCCGGTGGTAGCCAGCTTGCCGTTCCTGCCGCTCAACGCATCCAGCAATGCGGGCACGTCGCCCGTGCGCCGGTGATCGATATTGCCCGTCCCCAGCACCTTCCGCGCGAATTTCTGCAGATAGAAATTCTCTTCGTTGGTGGTGTGATTGGAGCCGATCACGCCGAACTTGCCGCCGCGTCCGCGGACCTCGTTGAATTTTGCTGCCACGGTCTCGATAGCTTTGGACCACGAGGCTTCTTCCAGCTTCCCGTTTACACGAACCAGCGGCGCCAGCAGCCGCTCAGGATGATTGTAGAAATCGAAGGCGTAGCGCCCTTTAATGCACAGGAACTCGCCGTTGATCCCGGAACGGTCGCGATTGTTGCCGCGGATGATCTCGTCGTTTCGCACGCCCAGCGTCGTTTTGCAGCCGTTTGAACAATGCGTGCAGATGGTGCCTACGTGCTCCATCTCCCAAGGCCGCGTGTGATAGCGATATGTGCCGCTGGTGAGCGCGCCCACCGGGCAGATATCGATGCACATGCCGCATTCGTCGCACTCCAGGTGATCGCCTTGGTTCGGCGCGATCTCGGAAACCATGCCGCGGTTGATCACGCCCAGCGCCCCCACCCCCATGCCCTCGTTGCAGACGCGTACGCAGCGATAGCACAGAATGCAGCGCGGATTATCGAAGAACACCACCGGCGAGAACTGCTTCTCATCCACGTGGACCTTGGTCTCCGTGAAGCGGCTTTCGCCCGCGCCATAGCGGAAGGTCATGTCCTGCAGTTCGCATTCGCCGCCTTTGTCGCAGACCGGGCAATCCAGCGGATGGTTCGACAGCAGGAACTCCAGCATGGACTTGCGCGCGGCGGCCACCGGCGGAGTTTCCGTACGCACCACCATGCCCTCGGCTACCGGCAGCGTGCATGCTGTCATTAGCTTCGGCATTTTCTCCACTTCCACCAGGCACATGCGGCAAGCGGCCGCCAGCGTCAGGCCTTCGTAATAGCAGAAAGAAGGCACTTCGATGCCTGAGCGTTTGGCGGCGTCGATGAGCAGCGTTCCGGGCGCGGCCTGGATGGCCCTGCCGTCGATCGTGAGATTTACTAAGTCAGGCATCTTTACTCAGGAATGCGTCGGCAAGAGTGCCGACGCGGCAGGCAGAGTGCCTGCGCCACGATTCTCATATGGACACGGCCTTCCATTCAAATGATCTTCGAACTCGTGATAGAACTTCTCCACGATCGATATAGTCGGCAGTGCCGCCGCATCTCCCAGCGGGCAGAATGTCTTGCCCAGCATGTTCTTCGCTAAATCCCCGATCAGAGCGATATCGCTGCGCTGTCCCATCCCATCGTGAAAGCGCTGCAGCAGTTTGCGAATCCACGAGGTGCCTTCGCGGCACGGGATGCACCAGCCGCAGCTTTCGTGCGCATAAAAACGCATGATGCGCAGCGCCGCTTTCACCATGCAGGTATCTTCGTCCATCACCACCACGCCGCCTGATCCGAGCATGCTCTTGGCCTTGGCCATGGAATCGTAATCCATGGTCAGGCCTTCGCATTCCGCCGCCGTGAGCACCGGACACGACGAGCCGCCCGGAATAAACGCCTTCAGTTTCTTACCGCCCACAATGCCGCCGCCGACTTCCTCGATCATGGTCTTCACCGGGAAGCCCAGCTTCAATTCGTAAACGCCCGGACGGTTCAGGTGACCGGTCAAGCAAGTCAGCTTCGTGCCGCCCGCCTTCGGGATTCCCAGTGCCGCGAAAGCCGCGCCGCCATCGCGAATGATGGCCGGCACCGCGCAATACGTCTCCACATTATTCAGAATCGTGGGACACTGAAAAGCTCCCGAAACCGCCGGAAATGGCGGCCGGATACGCGGAATGCCGCGTTTGCCTTCGAGCGATTCCAGCAGCGCCGACTCCTCGCCGCACTCATAAGCGCCCGCGCCGGTATGCGTGTATAACTCGAAATCGAAGCCCGTGCCGCGGATGTTCTTGCCCAGATAGCCGCGCGCGTAGGCCTCGGCGATAGCCTTGTCCAGGATCTCGATCAGGTAGCGATACTCGCCGCGGATGTAAATGTAGCCTGCGTGCGCATCCACCGCCAAACCTGCGATCAGCACGCCTTCGATCAACTGGTGCGGATCGTTCTCCATCAGCAGCCGGTCTTTGCAAGTGCCCGGCTCGCTCTCATCCGCGTTCACCACGATGTACTTCGGCTTGGGCGAAGTGCGCGGCACGAAGCTCCACTTCATGCCCGCCGGGAATCCCGCGCCGCCGCGTCCGCGCAGGTTCGAGATTTTCATTTCCTCGATGATCTGCTCGGGCTTCATGCCCGCGGCTTTCTCGAAGGCCTGGTAGCCTTCGGTCGCCAGATAGGTATCGATGGACGCCGAGTTCTCCAGGCCGAAGCGGCGAGTCAGTACCTTGGTTTCGAGCGGACTCGGTTCGTTATATAGCATGATCAAGCACGGGATTAGTGAATCTTCCTCAGGCTGTCGAGCAGCCGGTCGAGTTTTTCGGGAGTCAAATGATGGTGGAAATCGTAATTAACCTGCACTGCCGGCGCCCATGAACACGCCCCGATGCATTCCACCTCTTCAAGCGAGATCTGTCCGTCGGCGGTCACTTCCTTGTGACCGACGCCGACCTTCTTGCAAGCATGCTCCCAAAGCTCCATGCCTCCGCGTAGCAGGCAACTGATGTTGGTGCAGATCTGCACGTGGTACTTGCCCAGCGGCTTCTTGTGCAGCATCGAGTAGTAGCCCACCACCTCATCCACCTGCAGGGGAGTCACTCCCGTGCGCCGCGCCACTTCTTCGATCAACTCGGGCGTCACCGAGCCGATCTCATCCTGCGCGTAAAGCAGCATGGGAATCACCGCCGACCGCTGCCGGCCCGGCGGGTAGCTGTTCAACAGCTTGGCGAACCTGCTTTCCAACTCAGGAGAAAAAGTCATCAAAACCCATGGAGCCACAGATGGACACAGATGAACACGGATAAAACCAAAAAACTCTTATCTGTGTTTATCTGTGTTCATCCGTGGTTGCTTTTACCTGTCACAATCCCCCAACACAAAGTCCATACTCCCAATCGAGGCAATCACGTCCGCGATCAGCGTGCCTTCCACCATCCGCGGCACTCCCTGCAGATTGCCGAAACTCGGGCCCCGCACGTGCACCCGGTATGGATGCGTGGTGCCGTCGCTCACCACGTAATAGCCCACTTCGCCGCGCGGCGATTCGATCGCCTGGTAAACCTCGCCCGCCGGCACGCGGAAGCCCTCGGTCACAATCTTGAAATGATAGATGAGCGCCTCCATCTGGGTCTTCATCTTTTCCCGGTCCGGCAAAACCACGTGCGGCGCATCCGCCGTCCAGCGCCCGTCCGGCATGCCCTCGAGCGCCTGCTTCACGATCCGCGCGCTCTGCCGCATCTCTTCGATGCGCACCTGGTAGCGCGCGTACACATCGCCTTCGGTTTGCGTCGGAACTTCGAAATCGAACTTGTCGTAGCTGGAATACGGCTGGTCCTTGCGCGCATCGCACTTCAGACCGGCGGCCCGCAGCATCGGTCCGGTCACGCTCAGGTCCAGCATGTCTTCGATCGTCATCCGCCCCACGCCGCGCGTGCGCCCGATCCAGATGCGATTGTTCGTCAGCAGTTCCTCGTATTCGTCCACCTTGCTCGGGAACGCGTCGATGAACGTCCGCACGCGCTGCTGCCATCCCCGCGGCGGTTCCAGCGCCAGCCCGCCTATGCGGAAATAGCTGGTCATCATACGCTGGCCCGAATACATCTCGAAAATCCGCAGGATGTCTTCTCGCTCGCGGAAACAATACAGGAAGACGCTCATCGCCCCGATGTCGATGGCGTGCGTACCCAGCCAGACCAGGTGGCTGTTCAGGCGCGTCAACTCGGTCAGCATCACGCGCGTCCATTGCGCCAGGGGCGGAATCTCCAACCCCAGCAGTTTCTCTACGGCCAGGCAGTAGCACAAGTTATTGGAAAGCGGCGCCAGGTAGTCGATGCGGTCGGTTAACGTGACGCCCTGCTGATAGGTCTTGACTTCGAATTCCTTTTCGATGCCTGTGTGCAGATACCCGATATCGGGCCGGCACTTCAGGATGGTTTCGCCATCCAACTCCAGCTCCAGGCGCAGCACGCCGTGCGTGGACGGGTGCTGCGGACCCATGTTCAGGGACAGGCTGCGCGGCTTTGAGCCGCTCGCCTCTACCGCCGCCGACTCGGGAATAGGTGTAGCAATGGTATCGCTCACGTTCTTTCCTGTCTCAAACCCGGTCGCCCGTTACGTTGTAGTCCTTGCGCAACGGATGCCCATCCCAATCGTCGGGTAGCATGATACGCCGCAAATCGGGATGGTTACGGAACCGCACGCCGAACAGATCGAAAGTCTCCCGTTCGAACCAATTCGCGCCATGCCACACTTCCGTCACCGAATCGATCTCCGCGTCGGCGCCCGGCAAGCGGCACTTCAAACGCAGCCGCTCGTTCCGTTCCAAAGAGTGTAGATGATAAACCACCTCGAAACGAGGCTCGTCCGGATACCAGTCCACGCCCGTGACCGTGCTCAAGCGTACAAACCCCAGATCGTACTTCAAGAAACCGCACACACTTACGATCTTTTCGGGCGCGATCTCGATCGTCAGCTCGCCTCGGTCGAACTTGCCGGTGACCATTGCGCTCGCGTCGAACGCTTCTACAGCCGCCGCGGTGGCGTGTTCTTTCAGATTTTCAGGAAGCATGCGATTCGGTTACCGTTTCGGCGGCTGGCCGGCGCCGGACCACTCCAAAGCGCCTTTCTTCCAAATGTAGAAAAAACCCGCCAGGACCAGGACGATGAAAACCAACATCTCAAAAAACGCGAACATCTTCAATTCCCGGTAGACCACCGCCCATGGATACAGAAAGATGGCTTCAATATCGAACAGGATGAACAGCATGCCCACGAGGTAGAATTTAACGCTGAATCGCTCGCGCGCGCTGCCCGTGGGCGTGATGCCGCATTCATAGGGCATGTCCTTCACGCGATTCCGGACTTTCTTGCCCAGAATGTATGAAATGCCGATCATACCGGTGGCCACGGCCATGGCGATCAGCACCTGGAGAAGCACGGGCCAGTAGGTTTCCGCGTACGTCTGGGGCATTCGCTTAAATTTGACTATAATGGTTGCCAAAGAACAGTGTCAACCAACGCGCCGATCGAAGTGTCCATCAACGGAGAGATTCGGTCCATTCCGGATGGCCAAACCATTCTGGAATTGCTGGAATCGCTGCAGCTCGACCCGGCCCGCGTAGCCGTGGAACTCGATCGCCGCATCGTCAAGCCGCGCGACTGGGCTGTCACCCCGGTCGCGGGCGGCGCACGCCTCGAGATCGTCCAATTCGTCGGCGGCGGATAAAAGGTCTCACCTTGCCCATCACTTACTACAAATTGCCCAACGGCCTGCGCGTGATCCTTTCGCCAGATTCCACTGCGCCCACTGTGGTCACCGCGGTCTATTACCGCATCGGATTCCGCGTCGAGCCCAGGGATCGCACCGGCTTCGCGCATCTGTTCGAGCACATGATGTTTCAAGGGTCCCAAAACCTCGGCAAAATGGAATTCATCCGCCTGGTGCAGCAGAACGGAGGCGTGCTCAACGGATCCACGCGGTTCGATTTCACCAACTACTTCGAACTGCTCCCCTCCCACAAACTCGAAACCGCGCTGTGGGCCGAGGCAGACCGCATGAAGGGGCTGGCCATCACCGATGAGAATCTGAAAAATCAGCAAGACGTCGTCTCGAACGAGGTGAAGACGGCCATCCTCAACCAGCCATACGGCGGCTTCCCCTGGCTGTGGATGCCCCAGCACGCCAATTCGAACTGGTATAACTCCCACAATTTCTACGGCGAGTTGAAAGACATCGAAGCCGCCACGCTGGCCGACGTGCAAACGTTCTTCAAAACCTATTACGCGCCCAACAACGCGGCCCTGGCAATCGTGGGCGATTTCGATCCCGGCGAAGCTACGGCGATGATCGCGAAGTATTTTGCCTCCATTGCGCCGGCCGAACTGCCGCAGCCGCCGGACCTCAGCGAGCCGCGCCAGGAAGGGGAGAAAACCGCGACGCGCCCGGACCCTTTGGCGAACCGTCCGGCCCTGGCCTTTTCCTATCACATGCCGCCGCGAAACTCGCCGGAATACTTCGCCATGGGGCTGCTCGACCAGATGCTCGTGCAAGGCGACGACAGCCTGCTCTACCGGGAACTGGTCACCCGGCGCGGGTTCGCGGGCGAAGTGGCCGGCGCCATCAACGAATTGGGCAATATGTTCAACTACGACGGCCCCATGCTGTGGACGGCATCGCTCTTCCATGACGCCACCGTCCAGCCCGCGCAGATCCTGGCGGCTATCGACGGCGTTATCGAGAACCTGCGGTCCAAGCCGGTGGAACAAAGCCTCGTAGACCGCGGCATCACCAAGATGCGATCCAGCTTGTACGACACCTTGACCCAGTTCGGGGGCTTCGGGCGCGCCGACCTGATGGCCTGTTACGCGCTGTTCGACGACGATCCCTCCCGCATCGATTCGCTCGAATCGGAATTCCGCAAAGTGACGCCGGAACTGGTTGAGCGCACCGCGCGCGAGTACCTGCGCCGAACCAACCGGACCGTGCTGCTGATCGAACCCGGCGCCGCGTCGCCCGAGGAATCCGAATGAGCCCCCCCAAGGAGACCCCGCCGCAGGGACCGCCGCCGAAGCCGTTCCATCTGCCGGCCACCACGGATTTCAGCTTGCCGAACGGCATGCGGGTGACTATTGTCCCATACGGAATCGTGCCGAAAGTCGCGGTGCGCGCAGTTGTCGCGGCAGGCGCTATCGACGAATCCGCCGGGCAGGTGTGGTTGGCAAAGCTCAATGCCGCGCTCATGAAGGAAGGCACGCGCACGCGGCCGGCGGAGCAGGTCGCGCGCGAAGCCGCCGAAATGGGCGGCCAAATCGAAATCGATTCCGGTTCCGACCACACCTCCGTGGGCGGCGTCGTCCTTGCCGATTTTGGACCGCAATTCGTGGCGCTGTTGGCGGACGTGCTGACTGCTCCTCTGCTCCCTGCCGCGGAGCTGCCCAGGCTGCAGGCGGACCTGATCCGCGAACTCTCCATCGAAAAATCCCAGCCCGAGTCGCTGACCCAGGAGCGGTTCCTCGGAACTCTTTTTCCCGATCATCCCTACGGGCGCGCGTTTCCGGAAGAGATCGACCTGCAAGGCTACACCGAGGAGGACGCGCAGACGTTCTACCGCAAGAACTTCGGCGCAGCGCGCACGCATCTGTATATCGCGGGCAAACTTGAAGGCGATTTGCGGCGCGCGGTGGAAGGTGCTTTCGGCGGCTGGGCCAAAGGATCGCCGGCGCCCAATCTGCGGGCGCATCCGGCGGAAGCGCGCTCGCTGCAGATTATCGATCGGCCTGGCGCCGAGCAGTCGAACCTCCTGATCGGCCTGCCCGTCGCAGCCCCGTCCAGCCCGGATTACATCAGGCTGGAGGTCATGGATTCGTTGCTGGGCGGCTCTTTCGCCTCCCGCATTACCAGCAACATTCGCGAACAGAAGGGCTACACCTATTCGCCGTTCAGCCAGATCGGCACCCGCCGCCATCTTGCCTACTGGGTGCAATCGGCCGATGTGACCACCGGAGTTACGGGGTCGTCGCTCCACGAAATTTTCTACGAAATCGAGAGGTTGCGCAAGGATCCGCCATCCGCCGAGGAGTTGCAAGGCATCCAAAACTACCTGGCGGGGATCTTCGTTCTACGAAACACCATCAGCCCGGACGCCATCATCGGGCAATTGCATTTCGTGGATGCGCAGGGACTGGATCGCTCGTACCTGTCCACCTACGTGCGAAAGGTCATGGACGTGACGCCCGTCGACGTCCAGAGAACGGCTGAAACCTACCTGGATCCGTCAAAAATGACTATCGTGGTAGTAGGCGACAAGGCCGAGATCGAGGAACAGATAGCGCCCTACCAATAGGAACCACAGATAAACACAGATGGACACAGATAAGAAGCCGCCGCATCGCGGTTCCGTCTCATCTGTGTTTATCTGTGTTCATCTGTGGTTCCAACTCCTGTTTTAGGCGAAGCTGCGCACGGCGCCGGCTTCGTCGTCATGCACGTCGAAGACCGTGTATAGCTTGGTAATTTGCAGCAGGTCCTTAACCCGCTTAGTCAGATTGAGCAGCTTAAGCTGGCCGCCCTGGTTCGTGACCGTAGTGAAACCGGACACCAGTTCGCCGATCCCCGAACTGTCGATGTAGGAGACGTCTCCGAGGTTCAGCAGGATCTTCTTCTCGTTCTTGCCGACCATCTCGCGGAGCAGGTCGCGTAGCGCGCTGGACCCTTCTCCCAATGTGATCCTTCCGGCCACATCCACCACGCTCACATCGCCGACTTGTCTCGTGCTTAGCTTTATACTCACTGAAATATGCCTCCTGGCTCGCAACCGAGCCTATCCCTATCGTCTCTTACTTCGACACCAGGTGCTTCACCAAAGTTACTTCGGTGCCCGCCGGTTCCAGGCGGCGCACCTGAAAATCGTCCATGAACGCCTTGATTAGAAAGATGCCCCGGCCGGAGTGCCGCAACAGGTTCTCCTGCGCCAGCGGATCCGGCAGATGATCGTAATCGAAGCCATCGCCCTGGTCCGCGATCCTCACCACAAACTCCCCGGCGGTTTTAGAAACCGACAGATGGACTTTCTTGTGGGCGTTATACCGGTTTCCATGCACCACGGCATTCACCATGGATTCCCGCACGGCCATGGCGATCTTATGTAAGTCGTCTTCCGGCACCCCGGCCTTCTCGGCTTCCAGCAACGCCAGTTCTTCAGCGTCGTCCACGCTTTCCAGGGTCGAGTCCAAGAGCCGTTCCACGGTCTCGGTATCGCCGCGCGAGTTTTTTCCCATAATGAAGGCGCCACGGCGCATGGTCAAAACGAATGGCTAGAATAAATTACCGGAGTGCTGAAAGTCAAGAACCACCCGTCGCGGCCTTGGCCTGCTCGCCGGCTCCTGAGAGCCGTTCCAGATCGGCAAGCTCCTTTTTTATCCGCGCGGCGTCCTGCGCGTCCGGTGCGAGCGCCATGTAGTTTCGAAGGTGTGCGATGGCGCCCGTGTAATCCTTCTTCAGCGCCAGAATCTTCGCCAGTACCTGTTCCAGCCTCGGGTACCGGTGCGGGGTATCCAGCTTTTCCCCGGTGCGCGCGCTTTTCTCCGCCGCATCGAGTTCCCCCAGGTTCAGGTTCGCGGTAGCGTTGTAAAAGTACGCCATCGGGTAGTCCACGGCGTCCAGCTTCAGCAGCTTGCTGGTCGTCTCGGCTAGTTCGGCCCAGTTTTCCGCCATCGCTTCCAGTTCGGCCAGGCCCAGATACGGGCTGATGAATTTGGCGTCCGCCGCTATCGCATTGGTAAAGGACTTGCGCGCCTGGCCGGTATCGTCGCTCTGCTGAATTCGCCCCAGCTCATACCATGCCGTTGCATAGCGCGGATAGATTTCCACGGCTTTCCGGAAGCCCTTTTCGGCATCCGCCGGTCTGTGGTTCCTCAGATCTTGAAGCGCCCGCTCGTAAGCCCGCCGCGCGTCACGAGGAGCCTGTAGGCTGGTCATGCTCACCGCCGAGCCTTCCACATTGGCTATCCGGTGCAACACGATCGTGCCCACGTTCGGATCGTCCAGCAAACGCCGCGTCCCCAGGCCGACCCTGTCCGAGCGAAAACCCGCCAACACCGCGCGCAGATCGCAATTGGCAAGCTGCGTGTCCGGCTGGCTGGACATCTGCCGTTGCTGCGTTCCGATAACTGTGGCCATGCCGGCCGAATGGCTCGCGCCCGGAAGACCGGCGCCGTCTTCGCTGGCGTCCTGCGTCACCCCGCCGGTTTGGCCGATCTGAAAACTGAAGCGCCCTTTGCTGTCGGTGTAGGCCTGCGCCCGCGGCGCGCCGTTGCATACCCGCTCAATGGTGACCGGGTCCGGAGGCGGAGTGCCGTCGTCCAGCATGACGTTGCCGGTTAGGTAAGTGCCCCCGTTGAGCGTAGGGAGTGCCGGCCCGTCCGGTCGCCCGGGCACATTAGAGGGAATGAGGCTTGGCCCCGGTCCTGTAATTCCACCCGTTGAAGAAATTGGTCCGGGCTTTTGCGCCCAAATTGCCTGGCTGGAGAGGGCGATTCCCATCGACAGCCCCGCTAAACTTCGCACCCGGATGCTCATCCGCACGGCAGCACCCCCCTTTCGTTAGTCACATTATACACCGGGGGTCGGGCGGCACCTTGTGAACTTGATAGAATATGGCTTCTCGAAATGGCCCCAAAATGAAAATACTCACACTCGTCTTCTCTGTTGCTCTGCTCCTGGCGCTGGCCGGATGTTCGAGCGAACCCGCGGCACCGCCGAAAAAGGTGGAAGAAAAACCCGCGGAGCCTGTTACCGGCCGAGTGGCGCTGCAGCAGATGTATATTGCCGCCCGCGGGTGGGCCCCCGATATCCAGCCCATCAAAGTCACCTGCATCCTGCTGCCCGAGGTCAAAATCGAGCCCGGAAAGGCCGCCGCGTGGCAGGCCCTCTTCGTCTCCCCCAGCCAGGGCAAGGCCCGCAGTTACACTTATTCGGTGGTGGAGTCCGAGGGCAATCTGCATAAGGGTGTGTTTGCCGGGCTGGATCAAACCTATTCCACTTCCGGGGCGCAGAAGCCCTTCCCCATGGCCGCGATCAAAGTCGATTCCGACCAGGCTTATCAGACTGCGCTGAAGAAGGCTGCCGATTACGAAAAGAAGAACCCCGGCAAGCCCATCGTCTTTTTGCTGGAAGCCAACAACAAATTTCCCGACGTCAGTTGGCGGGTGATTTGGGGGGAGTCTCCGGGTACCAGCAACTTCTCCATTTACGTGGACGCCTCGACCGGCGGATATCTGGAGACCATCCACTGAGCCAAAGCCATTGGAACCACAGATGGACACCGATGCACACAGATAAAAGCAGGGTTTTGTCTTATCTGTGTTTATCTGTGTTCATCTGTGGTTCTTTGTGTTTTGCGACGCGCCAGCCCGATACGGCTACTAGCCGCTATGCCGTGTCCGATTTCCCGCTGACCGCGGACCCGCTGGCCGCCCAGTGGAAAGGCGCGCCCGCCGTCTTTGCCGAAAATGGCCCGCGCGGAGAGCCTGTCCCCGGTCACCGCACCGAGATCCGATCCCGCTGGACGCACGATAATATCTACTTCCTGTTCATCTGCCCTTACCGGGAACTGCATCTGAAGCCGAACCCGTCCACCGCCACCGAGACCAACGAACTCTGGAACTGGGATGTAGCCGAAGTTTTCGTGGGCAGCGATTTCGATCGCATCACCCGCTATAAAGAGTTCGAGGTCTCTCCGCAAGGCGAATGGGTGGATTTGGATATCGACCGCGTGCACCCGCTTCCCGAAGGCGGCTGGCTCTGGAATTCCGGATTTGCGGTGAAGGCCCGCATCGACGCGCGGAAGAAGATCTGGTACGGCGAAATGCGCATCCCGTTCCGTTCGATTGATCGCAGCGATAGCCGCCCGCCCGCCGGCGGCCTCCAAATGCGAATCAATTTCTACCGCTGCCAGGGCCGCGAGCCCGGGCGCAAGTTCATCGCCTGGCAGCCCACCGGCGAAGCCAACTTTCATGTGCCGCAAGCTTTCGGCCTGCTGAAACTCGTCCCATGATCTCCCAAGCCGCCAAATCGCTGCGTATCTCCCACGTCGGCTTGCGAGGGGTGGTCGGCTCCGGGCTCACCGCCTCCCACGTCCTGGATTTCGCCGCCGCGTTCGGCACTTTCCTCGAACCGGGTGGAGCCGTGGTGATTGGCCGCGACCCACGTGCGTCGGGAGTCATGATCCGTGAAGGCCTGCTGGCCGGATTGCTCGCCTGCGGCCATGACGTGATCGATCTGGGCATTGCGCCCACGCCCGTGATCCAGCACTCCATCCGCCGCCGCGACGCCGCCGGCGGCGTCTCCATCGGCGCCAGCCATAACAGCGCCGAGTGGAACGCGCTCAAATTCTTCGGCCGCGAAGGCACCTACCTTTCCACCGCCGAAGCCGGCGAATTGCTGGACATCTACCATCTGAAGAAATTTGCCTTCGTCGATTGGACTCGGATGGGCGCCGTCACGTCCGAAACCCGCGCCATCGACCGCTATCTCGACGACCTGGCCGCCAATTACGACTTCGCCGCCCTGCGCAAGTTCCGCGTCCTGGTGGATTGCTGCAACGGCACCTCCTCGCTGATCCTGCGCCGCGCCAATCAGCGCTTCGGGACTGATTTCATTCTGATCAACGAGCAGATCGAAGGCGTTAGCTTCGCGCACGAGCCATCCACCACGCGCGATGCTGTAGCACTCCAGCTTGCGCCTTTGATGCGACCCCTGCGCGCGGATGCCGGCTTTCTTTTCGATGTGGATTCCGACCGCGTGGCGCTGGCCGCCGAAGACGGCACGCCCGTTTCCGAAGAGATGGTGCTGCCCCTGCTCGCCGACTACCTGCTGCCGCGCGCGGCGGGCAAACTGGTCGTCACCAACATATCCAGCACCGCGCTGCTCGAAGAGATCACCGCGCGCCACGGGGGCAGAGTGGTGCGCGTGCCCGTGGGCCGCCAGGCCGCTATCGACGCGCTCTCCACGTATCGTCCGGAGCAGATCGCGCTGGCCGGCGAGGGCACCGGCGCGGTGATGATGCCGCAGTTCCGTTTCGTTTACGATGGCATCGCCTCCATGCTGGCCGTGCTCTCCATGCTTCACGAAAGCGGCCGCTCGCTGAGCCAGGTGCTGGAATCTTATCCCAAATATTCGCTGCTGAAAGGGCAAGTGCCGCTAGTCACCCAGCGCATCCCGGCGCTGCTGATGGAACTGCGCGCGCGGTATAGCGATGGCCGCGTGAACGTGCTAGACGGCCTGCGCGTCGATTGGCCAGGCCGCTGGTTCCATGTGCGCGTCAGCCAGACCGAGCCGATCGTGCGCGTAATCTGCGAGCAGCAGGGCGATCCGCCGAAGGCGCTTTTCGAGTCGCTTCTGGAAGAAGTCCGGAGCTTCGCCTGATGAGCACACGCTCGCACCGATTGGCCGTGCGTGGCGCAGACTCTCAGTCTGCCGCGCCGGCACTCCTGCCGGCGCTTGGCGGGCACGCCAAAACAAGGGTCGAGAAGAGTCTCGACGCGGCAGGCACGAGTGCCTGCGCCACGGGGCCGACAGCCGAAGTAAGGAGCATCGCCTGATGGCGCGCGAACACCTGCTGAAAATCGGCGTCTCCGGCATCCGCGGTGTCGTCGGCGATTTCCTCACGCCCGGCCTGGCGTGCGCGTTCGCCCAAGCTTTCGGAACCTACGTGGGCGCGGGTCGCGTGGTCGTTGGCCGCGACACCCGATCGAGCGGCGAGATGCTGCACCATGCCGTCGCCTGTGGCTTGCTGGCGGCCGGATGCGAAGTGGTGGACATCGGCATCCTGCCCACCCCGACCCTCCAGATTTACGTGGGCGCGACCCGCGCACGCGGCGGCATCGCCATCACCGCCTCGCACAATCCACCCGAATACAACGCCCTGAAGTTGTTCAACTCCGAAGGCCTGTTCTTCAACAGTTATGAGCGCGGCGAGTTGCTGGATCTCTATCACCAGAGCGAGTTCCGCCGCGCCACCAACGAAGAGATCCGCGGCGCCACCAGCGACTACGCCTCTCCCCCGCGCCTGCACATCGCGCGCGTGCTCGAACACGTGGATGCCGATCGCATCCGACGACGCCGCTTCCGCGTGGCACTCGACGCGGTGAACGGCGCGGGTTCCGTGATGACCGTCGGCTTCCTGCGCGACACGCTGGGTTGCGACCTGCACGCCATTTCCACCGATCCCACCAAGCCCTTCCCGCGCGTCGCCGAACCCCGGCCCGACACGCTCGGCGATCTGTCGAACCTGGTGCGTTCCTCCGGCGCCGAGATCGGGTTCGCGCAGGATCCCGATGGCGACCGCCTGGCCGTCGCCGACGAAACCGGCCACGTGCTCGATAACGACGACGTGCTGGCCCTCGCCGTAGACGCCGCGCTGCGCCGCCTGCCCGGCGACGTGGTAGTGAACCTGACCACCTCCTCGGTGATCGACGAAGTGGCCGCCGCGCATGGCCGCCGCGTTTACCGCACGCCGGTCGGCGAGGCCAACGTGGTCGAGATGATGCAGGCCGTCAAGGCCGTGATCGGCGGCGAAGGGTCCAATGGCGGCATCATTTTCCCCGCCGTGCACCTTTGCCGCGACAGCTACACGGGTATGGCCTTCCTGTTGGAGCGCATGGCCGAAACCGGCGAGACCATCTCCGCGCTGGCCAGCCGCCTGCCGCGCTTCTACCGCAAACTCGGCAAAGTGGCGTACGAGCACGGGCGTCTCGGGTCGCTGATGCAGGCGCTCGAAGAGAGCTTCCCCGGCGTCGAGACCGACCGCTCGGACGGCCTCAAGCTGATCTTGCCCAACGCCTGGATCCATGTGCGCGCATCCAACACCGAGCCGCTGCTGCGCATCGCGGCCGAGGCTCGCTCGGAAGCTGAAGTGGAAGAGTTGTACGCGCGTGTGCTGGCGCTGTTCGGGTAGGACAGGCCTCCTGGCCTGTCACTCGATAGGCAGCCTGCGGACTCGCAGCCGCTTGTTTCGAAATACCGCGCCGCATCCGCCCGCCAGTTCCGGCTCGAGCAATGGCAGCGGGCAACAGCATGTCCAAGTAGTCGCGCGCAACCAATACGTTCGGATCCCGGAACAACAAACGACGGGCGGTTCGCCTCCTGGGCGGCCAGGAGCGCGCTGAAATCGGAATCCGCCGAGACAACGATGCGGTCCTCAGTGAGCGCCCTCGCGAGGATTTGCTCATCGGTGGCAGCCTGCATGGCGTACGCTCGCACGTGAACTGCATCGTGCCCGGCGGCCACAAGCAGGTCCGCCAGCAGTGGCGGCAATGCGTTGTCAACCAGAAATCTCAAGCTGAATGCGGAGGAAGCAATTCCCGCTCCATCGCCGTGGCGGCTGCGAAGCGCAGACACTCGCGGATATCTTCAGTTTGGAGGTCCGGGTATTCGGAGAGGATCTCCCGCTCCGCGAGGCCCCGGCAAGCAATCTTAGGACTGTGGCCACTGGAATTCGCAAGTGTCGCACACACGGAACCCCGCCCATCTGGGCAGGATCAACCGTTATTCGATCGAAGTTCTTCACCGTTTGCGATCCATTGTCGCAATTGCCACTACTTTAGGCAAGTTCACTCCCCATGCAGGCGCCGGTTCGCCGCCCGCAAAATGCCGGGAAATGCATTACAATACATTCGTAGGCCACTTGCAACTATGTTGCAGACACTGATCATCACCCTCCGCGAAGGCGTTGAGGCCGCCCTGGTGGTCGCCATCGCCATCGCTTACCTGCGCAAAATCGGCCGCCGCGACCTTCTGCCCGCCGTCCACCGTGCCTTTGGAAGCGCCGTCATTGCTAGCTTTGGCTTCGCCTGGCTGCTCTCCCGCCTGGGCCTCGGCGAGGACGCCTACGAGGGTTGGACGCTGCTCGTCAGCGCCGTTTTCGTGCTCTCCATGGTGCTCTGGATGAACCGTCACGCGCGCGGCATGAAGGGCGAAATTGAAACTCAGTTGCAACAACGAAGCGGCGCAGGCAGCCGCTGGGGCGTCTTTTTGTTCGTGTTCCTGATGGTCTTCCGCGAGGGCGTCGAGACCGTCCTGCTGCTCACCGCCGTCAAGTTCGATACCTCCGGAGTCCTCGATATTGCGGGTGTTGTGCTCGGTTTGGGCCTGGCCGTCCTGTTCGGCGTCAGCTTCGTGCGCGGCACTATCCGCATCGATTTGCGCAGCTTCTTCCGCATGACCACCGTCATCCTTATGGTCATCGTGGTGCAACTGGCTATCACCGGACTGCATGAGCTCTCGGAAAGCCAGGTGCTGCCCAGCAGCCGTCAGGAAATGGCCCTGATTGGTCCCATCGTTAGCAACGAAGTGTTCTTTTTCGTGGCCATCCTGGCGTTGGCCGGCGCCATGTTGCTGATGGAATACCGCAAGCGCCGGGCTCCCGCGCTCGATGGCCTCGAAGGTGCTGCCCTGCGCAAAGCCCGCTGGACCGTGCAGCGCGAGCGCGCCTGGATGATCGCTTCCTGCCTGGCCACTGGCCTCTTCATCCTCAGCATCACGGCCGAATTCATTTACGCCAAATCCACCACAGAGCTGTCCGCCGCCACTCCGGTCTCGCTCGTTGACGGACAGATCCGTATCCCTGTCGCAACGGTCAATGACGGCAACCTGCACCGCTTCGCCATTGAAGAGTCCGGCGTCCACGTGCGCTTCATTGTCATCCGCCGCCCCGACCAGTCGCTGGTAGCCGCCTTCGATGCCTGCAACATTTGCGGCAATCAGGGCTACTATCAGAAAGGGCCCAACGTGATCTGCAAGAATTGCGCTTCCGCCATCTTCATTCCCAGCATCGGCGTGCATGGCGGATGCAATCCCATCCCCATCCCCTCGCAAGTGGAAGGCGACCAATTGGTCATCTCCGGCGACAAGCTCATTCCCGGCGAGAAAATCTTCCGCAATCCCAGCTAGCCGCATGTTCCTCCGTTTCGTCAGCCAATCCATCCGCCGGTCGCCGCGCCGGAAAGCCATGACCGTGGCGGCGGTGGCCATGGGCACGGCGGTCGCCACGGCCATGCTAGGGGTCATGCTGGATATTGGCGACCGCGTGAATCGCGAATTGCGCAGCCTGGGCGCCAACCTCATGGTGACCCCCAAAGCGCGCTCGCTGCCTGTCGAGATCGGCGGCATCAGCTACCGTCCCGTCTCCGTCCAGGACTACATCCCCGAAGATCAAGTACAGAAAATCAAGTCCACGTTCTGGCAACTGAATATCACCGGGTTCGCGCCCTCGCTTAAAGCTTCGGCCTCGCTGGACGGCCGCAACGTGCCGGTGGAAGGTGTGTGGTTCCGGCGCAGATTTCGCGGGGCGGACGGCGCGCCACTCGAAGCCGGCCTCCGCACCGTAAACGGCGAATGGAAGGTGGACGGCCGCTGGATCGACGACCGCGATAGCAGCGCGGCCCTGCGGGAAGCCCCGTTTGAGGCCATGCTTGGTGGCGCGGTGGCTCGGCGCATCGGTGCGAAACCGGGCGACTCACTGCAACTCTTCGGCCAGCCATTCACCGTCGCGGGCATCGTCTCCACCGGCGGGGAGGAAGAGGACCGCATCTTCGTGCGCCTGGAAGTCTTGCAGCGCCTGGTGAATCGTCCCGGACAAGTGGATGCGGTGCAGGTCGGCGCGCTCACCAAGCCAGAGGACGAATTCGCGCGCAAAGACCCCGCCAAGATGACGCCCAAGGAGTACGACCGCTGGTATTGCACGCCGTATATCAGCTCCATCGCGCACCAGATCGAGGAAGTGCTGCCCATGGCGGTCGCCAAGCCCATCTGGCGCGTGGCCGACAACGAAGGCAAAGTGCTAGGTAAGATTCGTGGCCTGATGCTGCTGATCACGCTGGCGGCGCTGGCCTCGGCCGGTCTCACGGTCTGGAGCGTGATGGCTACCACCGTGCTTGAGCGCGGCGGAGAAATCGCTATCATGCAGGCGACCGGCGCGGCCAATGGATTGGTGGCGGCGCTGTTCTCGACCGAAGTGGCGCTGGAAGGCGCGGCCGGCGGCCTGATCGGATCGTGGGTGGGGCTGCTGATGGCCGATTGGGTGGGCCGCTCCGTATTTCAGACCTCGCTCGAGACCCCCGTCATGCTCGGCCCGGTAGTGGTGGGCGCGGCTGTGCTGGCGTCCATCGCGGGCGCGGCGCAGCCCTTGCGTCGCGCGCTGATGCTGGAGCCGGCCGTCACCCTGCGGGGAGGCGAATGATGTTTTGGGAATTTGTCCTCCGCGCCGTCCAATTCCGTAAGCGCCGCCTGGCCCTGGCCTTCGCTGCCCTGGCCGTCTCCGCCACCCTGGCCACGGCGCTATTTTCCGTCTACTCAGATATCGAACGCAAAATGCGCGTCCAGTTCCGCGGCTTCGGCGCAAACATCGTCATCGCTCCGTCGGGCGGCGCGCAGACTGTCCCGCTGGCAGCCGTTGCGCTGGCCGAAAAACAAGGCGCGGTGGCTGCGCCCTTCATCTACACCGTGGGCCGCGTCGAGGGCGAACCCGTAGTCGTGGCCGGCGTCGATTTCCGCCGCGCCGGTCCGCTCACGAATTACTGGCGCGTCGACGGTTCGCGTGCCGCGGCAACTGGCGAATGCCTGGTGGGCAACAACGTGGCCGCGCACTTCCGCCTCAAGCTGGCGCAGACGCTGGAAGTCGAAGGTGCGCCTTGCGTCATCCGCGGCATCGTATCGAGCGGCGGCGCGGAAGATGCCCAGGTGATCCTGCCGTTCGATATCGCGGCGCAGCTGGCCGGTGTACAAAATGCCGCCAGCCTGGTGCAGGTGCGCGCCGATGGCGAGCGGCTGGCGTCCATCCAGGCCGCACTGGCCGGCCAACTCCCCGGCGCGGACGTGCGCCTGCTCCACGCCGTGGCCGAAACCGAAGCCAACGTGGTGCTCAAGATCCGCTCGACCCTGTTCCTGTTGACGGCCCTCATCTTGGCCATCACCACGTTGTGCGTGAGCACCAACTTCAGCGCGCTGGTGCTGGAGCGCAGCAAGGAAATCGGGATAATGAAAGCCATCGGCGCGGCCGAGAAAAAGATCGCCGCGCTGTTCCTGTCCGAGTCGCTGATCTTAGGCGTCGCTTCCAGCGCCGCGGGCTATGTTGTGGGACTGCTGTTAGCCTGGTGGATCGGCCGCCAGATCTTCCCCGAATCCGCGGCCGCCGGCGTTGGTGTAAACTATGGCGTGTTCCTGCCCGTAACCGGTGTCACGCTGGCGATGGCGGCGGCCGCCACGCTGGCCGCGGCGGCGCGCATCTGGCGCATCCGGCCGGCCGTGATTTTGCGCGGAGAATAGAAGCATGGCATTCGTCGAACTGGAGAACGTCACGAAGGCATACGATGGCGGCTGGTCCGCGCCGGTGAAGGCGCTCGACCGTGTGAGTCTCATCGCCGAGGCGGGACAGTGGATCGCCATCATGGGTCCTTCGGGGTCGGGCAAAACCACCCTGCTGAATATCCTGGGCTGCCTCGATCAGGCCACCGAGGGCGCGGTGCGCATCGACTCGGTGGATACATCCACTTTGACTCGCGCCGAATTGGCTCGCTTTCGCGCCGAAACCGTGGGCTTCGTCTTCCAACAGTTCCACCTGATCCCGCACCTGAACGCGCTCGAAAACGTCATGCTGGCGCAATACTTCCACAGCATGACCGACGAAGGCGAAGCCCGCCGCGCGCTCGATCGTGTGGGCTTGACCGATCGCGCGCGCCATCTGCCCTCCCAGCTTTCCGGCGGAGAGCAGCAGCGCGTGGCCATCGCCCGCGCGCTGGTGAACGATCCCAAGATCATCCTGGCCGACGAACCCACCGGTAACCTGGATGCCACCAACGAGCAAATCGTGCTGGACCTACTGGCCGATCTGCACCAGCAGGGCCGCACGATCCTGATGGTGACTCACGACGAGCAGGTGGGCCGCTGCGCCGATATCCGCCTGGACCTGGAACACGGACGCATCGTCGAAACCACTCACTTCAGCATGGAGGTGAACCAGGATTTCGACGAAGTGCTGGAGCAGCTATGGGCGGCCCGCGAAAGCACGTTCCACGAGGAACCGGAGCACTTCACCGCTGCCCAGCAACGCAAGGTGGTCGCCATGATGGCGCGCATCGGCCTGGTGGAGTTGCGCGCCGGAGATGTCGCCTTCACGCCGCGCGGCGAGGCGCGGGCCCGCAGCGTGATCCGCCGTCATCGCCTGGCGGAGCGCCTGTTCACGGACGTGCTGGCTATCCGCGACGAGGGCTCCATCGAGAAGAACGCCTGCACCTTCGAGCACATCCTGAGCCCGGAAGTCACCGACCGTATCTGTACGTTTCTCGGCCATCCCCGGACGTGTCCACATGGCAGCCCGATTCCCGAAGGCGATTGCTGCCTGGACGCGCGCGGCGCCACTGCGTGCCCGGTGGAAACTCTAGCCGGCGCGGACTGACGCAGCGGACGGGACTGGCGAGCTAGCTTGAAAGCGCCGCGCCAAACGCATCGCCATCGTCCACCGCCACTGCAATCCGCGTAGCATCCTTTCGCCGCCCGAACGGCCCGTAAACGACGACCGGTTCAGTCAGCTCGATGATCCATTGCGGATCGTTGATCACCACCAGAGACAGGTCTGCTGAATCCCCGACCGAGAATCGGCGGACACTGCGTATCTGGTCGCGGCGGAACTCCGCGCGCCACAAGAAGCCAACCTGCAGGAGTACGATTTCGCTGCCGATCAGAACCGGCTGCAGGGCCAAGGATCGGTAGAGCGCCACCAACCACCCGAAGCTGTAAATCCCGACGCCGGTAAAGATCCAAGCGCCCGCATGACTCCAACGCTGGAGAAGCAGGTGCATCGGCACGCCCTCCGCGATCACCGCGATCATGAGGAGGGCGGACAACATGCCATACCCACTGGCCTGCGCCAGCCCGTAGCGCCGGATCACACCTCGTACTTTCGCAGAATCTCTTCCCAATGTCCCTGGGCCTTCAGGATCAGCTCAATCACCTCGCGCACCGCTCCGCTGCCGCCCGGCGCCGCGGTCACGTAATGCGCCTGCGCCTTCACCTCCGGCCTTGCATTGGCGGTGGCGATGGCCAGCCCCACGCGGTGCATCACCACCACGTCCGTCAAATCGTCGCCGATGTACGCCACCTGCTCCTTGGCCACGCCCGCATCCGCCAGGATTTCCTCCAGGATCGGGATCTTCTCGATGTGCCCCTGGTAGACGTAGCGGAACTTGCATTGTTTCGCGCGCTCCGCGGTGGCTGGCGAGACGCGCCCGCTGATCAACCCGGTGGCTATTCCCTTCCAACTCATCCACTGCAGGGCGATGCCATCCTGCGAATCGAAGCCCTTGGTCTCCACCATGTTGCCCGACGCATCCGGCACGTTAATCAACTTGCCGTCGGTCAGCACGCCATCCACATCCATCAATAACAGACGGACCTTGGCAGCTAATTGGATCGCTTGAGTTGTCACTTCGCCAGATCCCTTTCGTTGAGGCCTAAGATAGAAGTATCGGCCGGCAATGCTCGAGGAAGTCGCGGAAACGATAGCCCGTTATAGCATGTTTCAGCCGGACCAACGCGTGGGCGTGGCGGTCTCCGGCGGCGCGGATTCCGTCTGTCTGCTGTATGTCTTGCGCGAGCTAGCCCCGCGCTGGAATCTGCGTCTCGCCGTGCTGCATCTGGATCACCAGCTCCGCGGCGAAGAGTCGCGCCAGGATGCCGCATTCGTGCGCGCCCTGGCCGCCTCGCTGGATCTGCCCTTCGAATTGCAGGAGACCGACGTGGCGGCGCACTGCCGCGAAACGGGCGAGAATCTGGAGCAGGCGGCGCGCGCCGCGCGCCTGGATTTCTTCCAGCGGCTCATCCAAGCCGGCGCCGTCGACCGGGTGGCCACCGGCCACACCCGCGCCGATCAAGCCGAAACCGTGCTCTTCCGTTTCCTGCGCGGCGCGGCGACCGCCGGGCTGGCCGGCATCCGGCCGGTCACCCGCGATGGCATCGTCCGGCCGCTGCTCGGCGTCGATCGCCCGGAGATCGAGCGGTATCTGACCGAGCATGGCATCGCCTGGCGCACCGATTCCACGAACGCTTCGACCGTTTTCGCCCGCAATCGCATCCGGCACAAGTTGCTGCCGCAATTAACTCGCGATTGGAATCCCGCCATGGCTGAAACCCTGCAGCACACCGCCGACTGGGCTCAAGCCGAGGAAGCGTATTGGGAGCAGGAACTGGCCCGCCTCGTGCCGGCCCATCTGACCTTCGCGCCTCCCGCCGTCCTGCTGCGGGTCGATTCCCTGGCCACGCTCCCTGTGGCCGTTGGGCGTCGCCTCGTCCGCCGCGCCCTCGAATGGGCTAAAGGGGACCTGCGCGGTATCGGCTTCGAACACCTGGCGGGCGTCCTGGAATTGGCCGCTTCAGCCGAAGGCCACGGCCGCCTCCAGATCCCGGGACTCGACGTTTTTCGTTCGTTCAACTGGCTGCGAATTGCCCCTCCGGGGGGCGATAATCTGGACAACCGCAACTATCGCCTGCCTCTGCCGGTTCCCGGAGCCGTCCCCTTGCCCGGCCAGCAAACTGTACTACTAACGGAACTGTTTGAAAATACGAACGTAACGGAAACGCCTGATGGCGTATATAATGGTTGGGTGGGGTGTTTGGACTGGAATCGGATCTCCGGTTCGCTCGAAGTTCGGAACTGGCGGCCTGGTGACCGGTATCAACCAGTCGGACATTCGGAGCCGGAGAAGATTAAAATCCTGTTCCATGAGGCCCGGGTTCCGTTGTGGGAGCGCCGGCATTGGCCTGTTGTCACGGTGGGTGACGTGATCCTGTGGGCACGCCGCTTTGGTCCGGCGGCCGGTTTCGCCGCCAGCCCGGCTTCCGGGCCGGTCTTGGGTATCCGGGAAACCGGGGCGTAACGTATTTGGAATCGACTGCGATGTTTCGAACGTCTATGCTAGTGACGGTTGTCCCATGGGCGTGTGCGGTGGGAGGTTTTCGTGAATTCTAACATCAAGACAGCAATCTTTTGGGTAGTTGTGATTTGCTTAATCGTGCTTTTGTACACGATTGTTCGCCAGGGCAAGCACCCTGCGGAGGAGCAGATCGCCTTCACCGACTTTGTCGACCAGGTCAAAGACAAGAAGATTAAGGACGTTAATATCGCCGGCAACGAAGTCCACGGCACCTACGTGGGCGGCGGCGACAGAGCCCTCCGCACGCTCATCCCGACGAACTATCCGGCCATTTACGACCTGCTGCAGCAGAACGGCGTCAAGGTAGAGATCAAGGACACCAACTCCAATCCGTGGTTCTCGCTGCTGGTTCAGGCATCGCCCTTCATCCTGCTGCTGGCGTTCTGGATATTCATGATGCGGCAGATGCAAAGCGGAGGCAACAAAGCGCTCAGCTTCGGGAAGAGCCGCGCGCGCCTGCATTCCACGCAGCAGAAGAAGGTCACCTTCAAGGACGTGGCGGGCGTGGAAGAGGCCAAGGAGGAGCTGCAGGAAATCATCGAGTTCCTGCGCGAGCCGCAGAAGTTCCAGAAGCTGGGCGGCCGCATCCCCAAGGGTGTTCTGCTGATCGGCCCTCCCGGCACCGGCAAGACCCTACTAGCGCGGGCTATCGCGGGCGAGGCCAGCGTGCCGTTCTTCTCTATCTCCGGTTCGGACTTCGTGGAGATGTTCGTGGGCGTGGGCGCCAGCCGCGTGCGCGATCTGTTCGAGCAAGGCAAGAAGAACGCCCCCTGCATTATCTTCATCGACGAAATCGACGCCGTCGGCCGCCATCGCGGCGCGGGCCTGGGCGGCGGACACGACGAGCGCGAGCAGACCCTGAACCAGTTGCTGGTCGAAATGGACGGCTTTGAATCCAACGAAGGCGTGATCCTGGTAGCCGCCACGAACCGTCCCGATGTGCTCGATCCCGCTCTGCTCCGTCCCGGCCGCTTCGATCGCCGTGTGGTTGTGGGCCTTCCCGACGTGGGTGGGCGCGAAGCGATCCTGCGCGTGCACACCAAGAAGATCCCGCTGGGCGATAACGTCGACCTTTCCGTGCTGGGCCGCGGCACACCGGGGCTGGCCGGCGCGGATCTCGCCAACCTGGTGAACGAAGCGGCCTTGAACGCCGCCCGCCAAAACCGCAAAGTGGTCATGATGATCGACTTTGAGTTGGCCAAGGACAAGATCCTGATGGGCGCGGAACGCAAGTCCATGATCTTGAGCGACGCCGAGAAGCGCAATACCGCGTACCACGAGGCAGGTCACGCGCTGGTGGCGGCTACTATACCGGATGCCGATCCATTGCACAAGGTCACCATCATTCCGCGCGGCATGGCGCTTGGCGTGACCATGCAGTTGCCCATCGACGACAAGCATTCCTACAACAAGGAATACCTGGAAGCGCGCCTCGCCATCCTGATGGCCGGACGCATCGCCGAAGAGCGCTATATGCACCACATGACCACGGGTGCGGGCAACGACATCGAACGCGCCACCGACATGGCGCGCAAAATGGTGTGCGAGTGGGGCATGAGCGAGCTCGGCCCGCTGAGCTTCGGCAAAAAGGAAGAGCAGATCTTCCTGGGCCGGGAGATCGCGCAGCACCGCGACTACAGCGAAGAGACCGCCATCCGCATCGACGAGCAGGTGAAGAAGCTGGTGCAGGCCGGCTACGATACCGCGCTGAGAATCATCGAACAACATTCCGACGCGCTGGTGCGTATCGCCGAAGCGCTGCTGGAACGCGAAATTCTGGATGGCAACGAAGTGATGCAGATCATCCGGGGCGACACGCTGCCGCAGATGGCGGCCAAGCCGCCCAAGGATACTGGCGATGGCACGCAGCAGGTGCTGCGTCCCGAACCCAGCCGCCGTTTGCCGGGGCTCTCCGAAGGCGAGCGCCCGCAGCCGGCGTGATTCCCCGCTTCCCCGTTTATTTGTTCGATATCGACGGCACGTTGCTCGATAGCGCCGAGGATATCTGCGGCGCCGTCGAGCACGTGCTGGCTTCCGCGCCCAGCCCGAGGCACCTTCCTTTCGAGTACCTGAAGAGCTTCATCGGCCTGCACCTGATCGATCTGTTCGCCGATGTGTACCCGGATTATTCCACGGCGCAGATCGATGGCCTGATCCAGCAATACCGGGCGACGTATCTGGCGCGCGGCCATCTGCAAACCCGGGTGTATCCGGGAGTCGCCGAAGGGCTGGCCGCGTTGGGCGGACGCAAAGGCACGGCCACCACCAAGGGATCGCCGACCACGCGAGCGGTGCTGGAGCAATTCGGCCTGATCCAATACTTCGACCATGTGCAAGGCACCGATGGCTTCCCCTGCAAACCCGCGCCCGATGTGGTGCTCGTCGCGCTGGCCGCGCTTGGCGCGCAGCCCGAGGACTGCCTGTTCGTAGGCGATTCCCCGGCCGATATGGAAGCCGGCCGCCGCGCTGGTGTGCGCACCTGCGCGGTGCGGTATGGCTACGGCAAGACGGAGGAGTTGACGCGGTGGTTGCCGGATTACTGGGTGTCGGACTTGCGGGAGTTGGCGTAAGCTTGACGCGCCGCGCATGGGCACAGGGCAAAGATCGAGATGGCTGGTCCAGTACTCACGGTAACGCGCGCCGCTGGGTTTACAGCTGTGCCATGACTGTCGATGGTAAGATACAGTCCATGCGCACCACCACAGCTTTCGCCCTGTTAGCGTTCAGTCTTTCATTCGCAGCCTTCGGGCAGACCCCTTGGACCACCTTTGCGAAAAACGCGCACCACAATGCGAGCTCTATCACCGCGGCCCAACCGTTGGAGAGCATTCACTGGCAGACGCCCGTAGACCTGGACCCGGATTATCTCGGCCGGCGCGGGGGAGTTTTTCAGGGCGGCACGGGAGAACTTTTGATTCACTACGGCACGCCACTCATCACGGCTGCCAATACAGTTATCGTCCCGGTGAAGACCGGGCTCACCGGTGGCTTCAAGGTGACCGCACGCACGGCCAGCACTGGGGTCCTGGTGTGGAGCACGCCGACAGACTATCTGCTGCCCCCGTCGCATGGATGGACGCCGGTATTCGGTCCAGCCCTAACGTCGGAACGCCTTTACTTTCCAGGGGCCGGTGGCACGGTGGTTTTTCGCGAGAGCCCCGATTCGGCCACTGGGGCTGAGGGTCTCCTCGTTTTCTACGGGTTGGCGGCGTACCAGGCAAATCCTACCGGTTTCAGCGACACTGTTTACATCAATACACCTCTCACGACCGATTCCAAGGGGAATATCTATTTCGGCTTCCTGGTCAGCGGCACCAGCCCCTTACCCGGCCTGGTAAGTGGGATCGCGCGAATCGGCGCTGACGGGACGGGGACCTGGATCCCAGTGACTACGGCGGCCGACGACCCCGGAATGACTGAGGTGCCCTACAACTGCGCACCCGCCCTCAGTCCGGACAGTTCCATCCTGTATATCGCCGTGAGCAACGGCAGCGCCGGTTATCTGGTGGCGCTGAACAGCACCACGCTGGCGCCGATGGCGCATGTGCAACTCATCGATCCGAAGTCCGGCGAGTACTCCTGGGTATACGACGATTCCTCGGCGTCTCCCACCGTTGGGCCGGACGGAGATGTTTATTACGGGGTGCTGGAGACTCCGTTTCCGGAAAACAACGACCGCGGCTGGATGCTGCATTTCAGCGCGGGCCTGGCGCAAACCAAGACACCCGGCGCCTTTGGGTGGGACGAGACCGCTTCCGTGGTTCCGGCGTTGATGGTATCGTCGTACACCGGTTCGTCCAGCTACCTGCTGATGACGAAGTACAACAACTATGCGGACATCGGCACCGGGAACGGAGAGAACAAGATCGCGATCCTCGATCCGAACGCCACGGAAACGGACCCGATCACCGGTGTTATGGTGATGAACGAAGTGCTAACCATATTGGGCGTCACTCCCGACCCTCCCTTGCCAGGGGTGAAGGAATGGTGCATCAACTCCGCCGCCGTGGACATTCCGGGCAAGTCCATTATGGCGAATAGCGAGGACGGCAACCTGTACCGCTGGGACCTTACTACCAATACTTTCAGTCAGAAGATAGCTCTTACGGCAGGCATCGGAGAAGCTTATACACCCACCGTGATCGGCGTGGACGGCACCGTTTACGCCATCAACGATGCGATTCTTTTCGCCATCGGAAATTAAGATGTGCGATTCGCGTTAAAATTGCCTTCGTGCACTTCCGCAGACTCGCTTGTTTCCTCCTGGGGGCATGGCTGGCGGGTGGCTTTTTCATGGACATGGTGGCCACCCAAAATTTCCGGTCAGTGGACCGGCTGCTGGCCAAGCCCGCGCCGGGCGCCGCGCAGCAGTTCGCCAAATTGGGGCACGCCGATGCCCGAGTCTTATTGCGCCATCAGGTTTCCGAGCAGAACCGCTGGTATTTCGAAACGTGGGGATTGGCCGAAGTCTCGCTCGGCGCGGCGCTGCTGCTGGTCCTGATTTTCGGAAGCACCGAGCGGAATCTATCCCTGCTGTTCGCCTTGCTGATGCTACTCATCGTCATCGTGCAACGGTTTGCGTTGACGCCGCAGATAGTGTTCCTGGGACGAATCATCGACTGGATTCCGGTGGACGAGCCGTCGTCCGAGCGCGCGCGTTTCTGGATGCTGCACAACGCCTTTGTCGGCCTGGAACTTCTCAATTGCGCGCTGGGCTTACTGCTGACCGCCAGGCTGCTCTTTCGCAGCAAAAGACGGAGCAGTGAAGCGGATAGCATGGAATCGTAGCCGCGCTCCGCGGCGCTAGGCCAAGCCGTCTAAATCCACCCGGTCGATGAAGCCTATGACCGCCATATCGATGGGCGATTGCTTGAGGCCGAGGCAGCTCATAGCCGCATAGCCGTCGGTGGTGAGCAGGACTTTGTCGCCGACGCCCGCGCCGATGGCGTCCATGGCGATCACCGCATCGCCGCGGTTAGAACCGTCCAGTTCGAGCGGCTGCACCAGCAGCAGATTGCGGCCCTCGTGGCTGGGGTGCTTCCGGGTGGCGACCATTTCGCCCACGACGCGCGCGATCAACATGCCTCAGCCCCTCTTCAGATGGATGGAGTCGACGATGCCCACAATGGCGCTATCGACCGGCACTTCGTCGGGCAGAAACGCGTAGCTGGCTTCCTTGCTCCGCGCCCAATAGACCAACTCGCCGGCGCCCGCGCCGGTCCAGTCGGCGCACACCAGGCGCTTGCCGGTAGGTTTGAGTTCGGGTGTCATGGGCTGGACGAGCAGCAGGCGCTGGCCTTCCAGATGGGGATCCTTCACGGTCGACCAGACGCACCCGATGACCCGCCCCAGCAGCATGTCAATCCAGGCTCACTTCGTCGACGATGCCGACAATGGCGGTGTCCACGGGCAGTTCCTTGCAGCCTTCCGCCATGCGCGCGGAACTGCCGGAAACCACCAGGACGCGTTCCTTGAATCCGGCGCTGACGGTGTCGACAGCCACCAGGTAGCCGGCTTCGTCCTTACCTTCGGGCGACACCGGCTTCACCACGATGAGCTTCATGCCTTCGAGCCGGGGGTCCTTCCGTGTCGCCACCACGGTGCCCACTACGCGGGCCAAAATCATCGTGACCCTATCGGACAGCTACTTGCCCGCCGCGGCATTCTGTGTTTTTCCGATCGGCAGAATGTCTTCCAGGCTCTGGTGCGGGCGGGCGATGACGTGCACGGCGATCAATTCGCCCACGCGGCGCGCGGCGGCCGCTCCCGCGTCGGTGGCCGCTTTCACGGCTGCCACATCGCCGCGGACCATCGCGGTGACGTACCCGGAGCCGATTTTCTCCCAGCCCACCAGCGATACCTTGGCGGCTTTGACCATGGCGTCGCAAGCCTCGATCATGGCCACCAGTCCGCGTGTCTCGATCAATCCTAACGCTTCACCCATCTAGACTCCCCCAAACCGCTCCCTCACGGCGAGCGGCTCTAATTTCCGATTCAACTGACGCCGCGCGCGCGCAGCGCCTCATCCACCATGCCGATCAGTTCTTCGCGCGTGACGTAGAATTTTTCGCCTTGCGGCATTTGTTCAGCATACACCGGACAGCCCGGCTCCATGGCCGCGCGCGTTTTCACGCCATACCGGGTTCTGGAATCGAACAGCTTCTCCACTTCCGCTTTGGGCAGGACGGTGGGACCTCCCAGCAGTTCCGCTACCAGCGAAATGCGCGCGAAATGCTCCACGGTTTCCATGCGGAAAAAAGCCTTGTAGACATCTTCGCCGTAGCTCACCACGCCGTGATTCCCCATCATGATGGCATCGTACTTGGGGATGTAGGGCATGAGCGGCTCGGTGAGCGCGGGGGTGCCGGGCAGCCCGTAGTCCGCCAGCGGCACGCAGCCTAGTCCGATGATCACCTCTGGCAGCAGCGCCAGGTTCAACGGGCGGCCCGCCGCTGCGAACCCCGTAGCCACCGGTGGATGCGCATGCAATACCGACTGAATATCCGAGCGCATCTCGTAAATCTTCATGTGCATGGCGACTTCGGAGGTGCACTCTTTCCGGCCGCTCAGTTTCTTGCCCTGCATATCGATGATGATGAGATCGTCGACGTGCATCATGCCTTTGCTCACGCCGGTGGGCGTGGCCAAAATGCGCTGCGCATCCAGCCGCAGCGTGATGTTGCCGTCGTTGGCAGCCACCCAACCCTTCTGATAGACCAACCGCCCGATATCGACAATATCCTGCCGGTATTCCTGTTCCGTCTTCGCCATCACGGGAAAACCGATTGTAACAGACGGAGGGCGGGGCTTGCGCCCTGTTCCGGCCGGCAGAAAAGCACATCCGGCCGGTAGAGTAGGACGGAGAGCAACGGAGGAAATCCGCAGCTCACCGTCCCCTCGTCGAACCGGACGTGCGGATTTCCCGCATCCGGCTCTCCTGAAAACCTTGGTCTCGCATTAGATCTCCAAGGGCTGGAGCCCAAGTCGCCGGAAGTGCTGGTAATAGGTAGTGCCTTCTTGCAGACGAAAGGCCCGCTGACTGCGCCGGTTCAGGTGCCTGAACAGACGGTGGCCCACATGCCAGTTGATCTCTCGAAACGTATCCCGCGGATATCCCGGCTTGAAGTAGTTGCCCCCGCCTTTCAAGTGCCGATTGAGCCCCGCCACCAGGTCCGGTATCGGCTTATGGCATTGATGACTGTCCGTCATCTCCGTCAGCCTGTCCAGCTCCCGTTGGAGCGCCTTCTTCGACGGCCCCACATGCAAATATCTGCTGCCGCGGCCATACCGGTCGCGATGCCAGCGGAATGTGTAACCCAGAAAGTCCAGACTCGCCTTCTCCTCGCTCAGATTGATCACTCGCGTCTTGTCCCGATTGATCGCCAGCTTCAACCACTGTTCCAGCTTCGTTTCGATCCAGCCGCACAGACGTTTGCCCGGATAGCGCGATAGCACCTACCTCTCGCCTTCGGCGGTGCCGCGGAATTTGGATACAATGAAGAACAGCGTTGCCTGTGCGCCCGTAGCTCAGCTGGATAGAGCGTTTGCCTCCGGAGCAAAAGGTTGGTGGTTCGAATCCACTCGGGCGTACCAGTTTTTCTGCCAGCTTTGGCCTGCCCGCGTCCAAAACACGGGCGGAACCGCACGGACGTAGTTTCCGCTTGCACATCAAAGAAAACCGAATTATCATGGTGTCAGTTACTGAGGGTAAGCGTGAGCAGACCTAACGACCTCGTCCAAGGCACACTGAATCTCCTAATCCTGAAGAACCTGGCTCTCCAGCCCATGCACGGATGGGCGATCGCGCAACGCATCCACCAGATCTCAGGCGAAGTTCTGCAGGTCGGCCAGAGCGCCCTCTACCCGGCACTGCACAAGCTGGAACAAAACGGCTGGATCTCTTCTGAATGGGACACCAGCGAAAACGGCCGCCGGGCCAAATACTATAGCCTGACCAAGGCCGGCCGCAAGGGCTTGGAACAGGAAAAAGCCCACTGGGAGCGTCTCTCCGCGGCGATTTCGATCGTAGTGCGTTCCGCTGAAGGCTAGATCATGCGAATAATTAATATCGTCCGGCTCCGCTGGCGTTCGCTCCTCCATCGTAGCCAGGTAGAAGAGGAACTCGACCAGGAGTTGCGTTACCACCTGGAGCGTGAGGCCGAGCAGCAAGGCTTCCTCGTCACAGCCGGCATTGCGCAGCGTAAAGAAGAATGCCGGGACGCCCGCGGGCTCTCGCTGCTTGACGCCACTCTGCAGGACTTGCGTTACGGCTTGCGCCAGCTTCGCAAGAATCCCGCATTCGCTTTCACCGCGGTCTTCGTTCTCACGCTGGGCATTGCAGCGGCGGCAACTGTGCTCGCCTTCGTGGATGCGGCGCTCATCCGGCCTTTGCCCTATCGCGATCAGTCGCGCTTGATCGGCATTTACGAATCGGCTCAGGCATATCCACGCTCCATCATTTCGTACTTCGATTTTAAGGACTGGCAGCGACTGAACTCCGTTTTCAGTTCGCTCGATGCCTACGCCCTTAACGGCAACTTCACTCTTACGACCCGTACGGGTCTGGAGCAAGTGTCCGGGACCCGAGTCAGCTCCGGATTCTTTCGCACCCTGGGCGTGGCTCCGATACTCGGGCGAGATTTCCTGGCCTCGGAAGACACCAACTCCGCCGCGCCGACGGTAATGATCAGCTATCCGGCTTGGCAGAAGCGGTTCGGCGGCAGACGCGATGTGCTCGGCCAAGTCATAAACCTGAACGGCTCGCCCACCACTATCGTCGGGGTGCTCCCGCCGGACTTCCAGTTTGCGCTCTATCCCGGTGAGCTCTATGGGAACCTGCGAAGCACCGGCGGCTGCGAGAACCAGCGCGGCTGCCGCAATCTGTTGCCGATCGGCCGTTTGAAAGACGGCGTCTCGCTCGATCAGGCTACGGTTCACATGCGCGCCATCGTGATGCAGCTCAAACGGCGGTTTCCCGCCGAAAACAGCGATGTTGATAATGTTCGCTTGATTCCCCTACGAGAGCTGATCGTGGGCGACGTGCGTCCTATTCTGCTGGTGGTGCTGGCTGGAGCGGCCTCGCTCCTGCTGATCGCTTGCGTAAACGTCAGCGCGCTGCTGCTGGCGCGTTTCGATCGACGGGGCCGGGAGCTCGCCATGCGGCGCGCTTTGGGCGCTTCCCGATCGCGGCTGTTCCGGCAGTTCCTTCTCGAGGGTGTCCTGCTGGCCGCATCCGGCTGCGGTCTGGGACTCCTGATAGCGCATTGGGGAATTCGCGGGTTGATCGCGCTGGCAACGCCAGAGCAGATCGCCAACCTACCATTCCTCCAGCGGCTGGCGGTCAGTCCCTTGACGGTAGCAGCTGCGCTAAGCGCGTCAACTTTGGCCGCGGCCGTGTTCGCTCTCATCCCCATCTCCAGCGATGCGACTTCGGACATCGGCACGCGCGGCAGCACTGTAACGTCCTGGCGCAGGCGCGGCTCCCGGCTCGTCGTATTGGAAGTGGCTATCGCGATGGTGCTGATGGTTGGAGCGGCGCTCCTGGGCCAGAGCCTGTACCGGTTGCTCCATCTCGATCTCGGTTTCAATCCCGATCATCTGGCGTTGGCGGGAACGATGTGGAGGCCCGAAGACTACACCGGTGAAGCCAAGCAGGTTGTGCTGCTACGCGAATTGGACCGTCAGATCGCCGCGGTCCCCGGCGTGCAATCGGTAGGACTGTGCGTTCCGCCCCCTGTCGATTCCGATTGGTTTACCGGCTCGATTCATATCGCGGGACAACCGAATCATGGCGAAACCAATGAGGTCTATCAACGGCCGGTCAGCGCCGGTTTCTTTGGCACGCTTCAGGCCCGTCTCCTGCGGGGCCGGCTGTTTCGGGACGACGAAGATGGCTCCAAGCCATCGGTGGCGATCGTCAATCAGGCGCTTGTCCGGCGATACTTCGGGGGTGGGCAAGCGCTCGGCCAGAGTATCTACTACGATTGGGATCCGAAGCATCCCATGGAAATTGTTGGAGTGGTCGCGGACATCAAAGAAGGACCGCTGCAAGGGACCAACTCCCCCGCCGTCTATCGGCCCATCTATCAACAGCCGACCAGTTGGCCGACTATCCTGGTCCGTACACGCGAATCGGAGAATGCAGTGCTGCCGCGCGTTGCAGAGGCGATTCATCACATCGATCCTTTCATCGCGGTTTCCGGTGAAGAGAGCATGACGGAGCGTATCCGCCGCTCGGCTACGGCCTATCTGCACCGTTCGGCCGCCTATGTGGTCGGCGGCTTCGCGGCGGCGGCGTTGCTGCTGACCGTGGTCGGGCTGTATGGCGTGGTTGCCTATTCGGTCAGTCAAAGAACGCACGAAATTAGCTTGCGAATGGCGCTAGGGGCAGAGCAGCCGGCTGTGCAGAGGTTGATTTTGAGTGAAGCGGGACGGCTCACTGCTCTGGGAATTGCTCTCGGACTGGCGGGATCGCTGGCTGGCGCGAGGCTGCTTCGAAGCCTCTTGTTCGGCGTGAGTGCATGGGACCTGCCAACGCTGATCGGCGTCGTCGCCCTACTGGGATCCTCGGCCCTGCTGGCTAGCTACGTCCCGGCGCGCCGCGCAGCGTCACTGAACCCGGTCGAGGCCTTACGGGCTGAGTGACTTTCTTCGTTGATGTGATGTGCCACAATTTGGCCACGTCCCCTTGAGGTCGTCCTACGGCTCACAACATACCCGCATCGCTGCACCACCCAGATACCCGCTCGGGCCGCCGATCACTGCGGTGACCGGAAAGCTATTGAATCACGAAGTGCGGCCTTTCAATGCCTGTCCTCCGGTTGGTCCAGTGCGATCGTGGACTCCCCTTCGAAAAAAATATGCTCTGCCCCTTATACGGAATGAATACCAGATTGACGTCATCGTAAACCCTCCTGGCGGGGTCGAGCACACGAAGCCTCTGCCGGCCCTCTCGCGAACCCAGGTTGACAAAATAGGGCTGGTCAAGGAACATGATGGCGCTCTCGCCTATATCCAGCGTGGGTAGCCTCAACTTAAGCTTCGGATAGATCTTTGCCTGATTTCTGGATTCCCGCGTTCTCTCGCCCTCCCGGGCACTTCACAGCGAACTCCGAAACGAGCCGATACTATGCGGACAAGGTTATATTGACGCCGTTGCCCTCACCGATCTGTTCGTCATAGAGCTTGCGATTCAAGAGCTTCGCGGACGCCTCCACAGTACTTACGCGGACCGGCATGCCGGTGCTGTGGTATATGGCCTCGCAGTGGCGGCGATCCCGCAGTCGTAATCTCCTCCAGACAACTCCAGTCTCAGCCGAACTCGACCAACCGCGAGGAATTATCGCAGTAGCAGTCTGGCACCGGAGCGGAGCTCACCTGGGCTGGCCGCGCAGGCCATACGGCATCCGCATGAAGAGGCCTCCGGGCAACGGCGATCAAAGATATACTGGTTTCTGTCCACCTAAAGCCCACAAGTGGCATGCTAGCCCCAAACCGTTCGCGATCCCGATCTCATCGGAGGCTCGCGCGTTACGCATGTTTCGTGCTCACCCTCGCGGCGGCCCTGTTGCTGCTGCATCTGGCCGGCCTCCCGCAATCCGCCCGCGCCACTGCGCCGCGCCCCCATTTTACCGATATCGCGCCGAAGTCGCGCTTCGTCTATCGCAGCAATAACGATTACAAGGGCCGGAAGTACTTCCCGCAGCCGATGTGCGGCGGCGTGGGCATTCTGGATTACGACCAGGATGGCAATATGGACATTTTCTTCACCAATGGCGCGAAGTTTCCGGAGATGAAAAAGGCCGATGCCTCTTATTACAACTGCCTGCTGCGCAACCGCGGCGACGGAACCTTCGAGGATGTCACGCGGCAGGCGGGCCTGGCCGGCGAGAACCTGGGGTACAGTTTTGGCGTGGCCGTCGGAGACTACGACAACGACGGCTATCCCGACCTGTTCGTCTGCAATGCCGGGCGCAATGCGCTTTACCATAACAACGGCAACGGCACGTTTACCGATGTAACCGAGAGCTCGGGGATCGGCGGCAAGCCCCCCAACACATTGAGCGTGGCGGCCGCCTGGTTCGACTACGACAACGACGGCCTGCTCGACCTGATTGTCTCCAATTACACCATCTGGAGCCCGGAAACCGACATTCGCTGCGCCGCGGAAGACGGCGAGCGCTATTGCAATCCGCGGCGCTACGTCAGCGTGCCGCACCGGCTCTATCACAACCTGGGGCACGGCAAATTCGAGGACGTCACCGAGCGATCCGGAATCGGCAAAGTGCTGGGCAAGGGCATGGGCATCAGCATCGCGGATTTTAATCAAGATGGCCGACCGGACATCTTCGTGGCCAACGACACGGAGCGGAATTTCCTGTTTCTCAATCAGGGCGACGGCACATTCAAAGAAGCCGGCTTGCAATATGGCGTGGCGTATAACGACGAGGGGTCCACGGTCTCGGCCATGGGCTCGGACGCCAACGATTACGACAATGACGGCTGGGTGGATATCTTCTACAACAACCTGGTGGGCCAGATATGGGCTCTGTTCCGCAACCAGCAGGGCCGCTCGTTCCGCTACATCTCGCAACGCTCGCGGGTGGCGCAGCTCAGCGAGTCCATGTCGGGCTGGAGCACCGGTTTCATCGACTACAACAACGATGGATGGAAGGACCTCTATTCGGCCAACGGAGACATCGACGACGTGATCGCGAACGCGCGCCAGCACGATACTCTGTTCGAAAATGTGGATGGCAAGGAATTCCGCGACGTCTCCCAGGATATGGGGAAAGACTTCCTGGTCCCCGGATTCCAGCGCGGCTCCGCCTTCGCTGACCTGAACAACGACGGATTTCCGGACATCGTGGTCACTTCGCTTAACGAGCGGCCGCGCATCCTGATGAACTCGGCGGACAATGGAAATCACTGGCTGATCCTCGATCTGCGCGGCCATTTGAGCAACCGCGATGCGATCGGCGCGACGGTGAAAGTGACCATGCCATCGGGCCGCACGCTTTACAATCGCCCCAACGTGAGCGCCGGTTTCATGTCGTCGAGTGACCGGCGTGTGCACTTCGGGCTGGGCGCGGAGACTTCCGCCGCGACGATTGAGATTCGCTGGCCGAGCGGCGCCGTGCAGACGTTTAAGAATGTCGCCGGTGGCCGGATCTTGAAGGTGGAAGAGCCGCAATAGGCGAACTGGCGCGGACGCGCTATAATCTGGCTATTAAGGTTTAAATGTCTGCAATTGGCCGCAGAGCGCTCCTGAAAATGGCGGCACTGGCCGTTGCGCGGCGCGTCGCGACGGCCCGGCCGGAGCGGGGTCCGAGCCTGCCGCAGAAGGTCGTTCTGGTCACCATCGGCGGCATCCGGCGGCAGGAGAGTTACTCGCCGGATGGCCTCGATAACATCCCGCACATCTCGGGCGACCTGCTACCTCAGTCACTCTTTTACACGCACGTCTGGAACGAGGGCGTCACTTCGCACTTCAACACCGTCTCCAGTATCCTGACCGGCGTTTGGCAGCATGTTGACGATTGGGGCCGGGAGCCGCCCGCGCATCCCACGATATTCCGCTATGTGCAGGACCAACTCGGCGTCAGCCCCGCCGAAACCTGGGCGGTCACCAGCAACAAGGCCATGACCAGCAACATTGGCGTGGGCGCCAACGTGATCCTTTCGAAGCAACTGCTGGTGGAAGCGGTGGAGCGCATCGTTATGGGGTACAGCAAGCGCAAGAGCCTGGACCGGGACCTGCTGCTGGAAGAATTGACGGCCGTCATGCAGGACGACTACGAGCGCATCGGGTGGAGCGTGCCGTCGTCGTCCGCCATCCTGGATCCAGAGGTTAAGAAGGCTTTTCTGACCGCGCTAGCCGATTTCATTCACGGCCCGGATAGCCCGGTCAGCGGTGACGAGCTGACCTACTTCGTGGCCACGGAGGTGCTGCGCCGCGTGGCACCCAGCGTCCTGCAGGTGGGCTTCTCGGATGTTGAAGTAGCCCATTCCGGAACCTATTCGCTGCACGTGGGCGGCATCCGGCGCGATGACCTGCTGGTCCACAAACTGTGGCAGTTCCTGCAGTCTTTGCCAGAATATCGGGACCGCACCACCATGGTGGTGATGCCCGAATTCGGGCGGGACCCGGACGGCTCCAGCACCAACGGTTTTTTCAATCATCGCAGCAACACCGAAATGTGCCGGCTCACTTGGATGATGGTGCTGGGGCAAGCGGCGCGGGAGCCCGCGGTGATCGAGCGGGAGATCCGGCAGATCGACCTGGCGCCTTCGCTCGGCGCTTTGCTGGGTGTACACTGCGGCGTGGCCGCCGGCGCCCGCCTCCGGGAATTCGCGGTGTGACATGCAGACCGACAGGGAATTACTAGCGCGTTTGCCGCGCACTTTCGTGCCCGCGTTGAACGAGCAGATGCGCGGTTGGGACCTGTTGTTCCCAGCCGAGCAGCGTACCATTCGCACCCAGCTCGACTGGCTGGCGCGCCTGCCCAGCGCGCCATTCGACAAGCTCTTCGAGCCGGTGAAGCAACTCGAAGCCCGCATGGATCTGCCTGCCTGGAACCTCTTGAGCGAGCGCCTGAGCATCGACGACACCAGCATCCTGGTGCGTTCGCCATACTATCCGCAGTGGCGCGCCGCGGTCGAGAAAGTCTTCGAGCAGGTCGATCGAGGCATCCATGACGGGCGCACCGAAGCACTGCCCAATCGGCTGCTGGCCTGTGTGCTGCCCGCGGGACTACCGCTGCCGTCGGGCCCCATCTGGCCGCGCCTGGAAAAGCAGGGGCGGTGGATTCCGCTCGAAGCGCCGTTCGGCACCATGCTGGAACCGCTGGTGGGAGCCGTGGCTACCCGCAAGCCACGCCCGGAAGCCGACCCCTTGGAGCGCACATGGGCCTTGGAATGCGGAAGCCGCATCACCCAAATGCCGGCCGCCGCGCACCTGGTGGCGCTGTCATTCGACGCGCTCGGACCGGTGCGCCGGGAGTTCCTCAAGCGCCTGAACGCGATCCACAAGGACCTGCGCGACATGGATGCCACATACAACGATCTGCGGCACCTCGAATTCAAAGCCGCGGCGCCGCTAGGAGCGCCGCGCATTCGCGAATTCGTCCGCACCCTGTTCCTGAGCGGCAACGGCGCCCTGCTGTTCGGAAACTCGTTCGTCGAGTGGGGAGCCTCCGAAGCGCTGCGGCGCGTCCAACCGGCGGCGCTGTTCTGTTGTTTCGGCATCCGCCCCAAACTGAAGCCCTTCAGCAGCGTGGTGCTTTTCGAGGACCAGAACCGCGCGAATCCGACTCCGGACCAACCCGATGCCGCGGGATCCTTGATGGATATTCTTCCGCTGGCGGAATACGTGTACCTGAAAGCCAACCGCCAGCCCGCGCACGCCGCCGCGATTTTCGGCGCGCCGGAGTTGGACCGGCTGCTGATCCTGGCGCCACCGGAGTTCATCGCGCCGAGCACTCGCCTGTCCGCCGCAGACCTGTGCGCCAGCACTGTCGAGTGGCTGGCTTAAGGCTTCGCGGGCAGGCCTTCGTCCTGCTTCAGCCTGCCCGAATGGCGGGGCCCGGATTCCTCCGCGTCAATGAGCTGCGTCTGGATGGCGTATTCCTTGGCGGCCTCTTCGGGCTTGCCCATGCGGTCGTACACCCGGCCCAGGCGGAAGTGCGCTTCCGCGCTCTTGGGGTTCAGCTCGATGGCACGCTGCAATTCCGGCCGGGCGCCATCCACGTCGCCCTTCTGCTCCAACGCTTTTGCCATTTCCAAGTGGGATTCCCAATAGTCCGCCTTCAACGAAATTGATTTGCGCAGCAGCGCTTCGGCCTTAGTATCGTCGTCGGCGCTCATAAGCAATGCCTTGCCGTACAGATAATTGCTCAAGTAGTTGTCCGGGTCGTTGGCGGCCAGCGCCTGGAACGCAGACAGGATTCGCGGCAGCCGGCTGGGCGTATGATCCATGGTGCGCGCGATGAAAATATAGGGCTGCTCCACAGTCGGGTCCATCCCGATCGCATTCAGAAATGCGTCGAGCGCTTCCGTGTATCGTTCCAGGGCGTAGTAAGCGATGCCCAGAATCAGTTCCAATTGCGCGCTGCGGGCAAAAATCTGTTTGCCGGCCTCGACCGTCCGCACGGCCGCCGGCGCTTTCCCGGCGATGAGGTAGTCGCGCGCCGCCCGGGAGTAATAATCCTCTTCGTAGCGGTTCAGGAGAATGGCATGTTCCAGTTCCCTGGCCGCTTCGTTGGGCCGCTGCGCAGTTTCATAAGCGGCCGCCAGCAGGCTCCGCAGTTCGGCGCGATCTTCGACCTGGATCGCCCGGCTCGCCAGGTCGATGGCGGGCTCCGGCTTGCGGGCCTTCAGATATAGCTCGGCCGCGCTCGCGGCCGCGCCGGCGTCGTGGGGTCGAAGCCGCGCCACTTGCGCGGCAAAATCCGCCGCCCGCTCGAAACTGCCGGTCTCGCTGTAGTACAACGCCAGCCCTTGCAGCGCGGCCGGATCGTTGCTTGCCAGCGACACCGCTTTCCCGACCGCCGATTCCGCCGCGGCCGCCTGGTCCAGTTTGTGGTATGTATGGGCCAGCGCCAGCCAGACCTGCGGGCTGTCCGGCTTCAGCTTGGCGGCGGATTCCAGTTGTGCCTGGGCGGCGGCTAGTTGGTTCTGCTGCAGCGCGGCCAACCCCGACCGGAACAAGGTTTCGAACGACGGTTGGCCGGCCCACAATAGGAGCAGGAATACAGGCAGCAAAAGCTTCTTCCTATTGAGAGCTTAGCACCCTCGAAAAAATCCGCGCCGGATCCGCCTGGCACGTGGTCTGCCGGACCACCAGGTGGGTCTCCAGATTGCAATCCGGCTTCGCTCCGCCCGGCGACGCGCCGAAATGCGCCAGCAGCGCGCGGAAGGCTTTTTCGGCGATCTCGTTCTGCGATAGCCGCACTGTCGTCAGGGGCGGCTCCGTGAATTGAGCCAGCCAGATATCGTCGAATCCCACAACCGAAACGTCGCGCGGTACATCCAAGCCGGCGCGGCGCAGGGCGCTCAACATGCCGATCGCGGTGAGATCGTTCGACGCCATTACCGCTGTGGGAGCTTGGGCCTGCTCCAGCATGCGGGCCATGGCCTCGAGGCCGCCATCGACTTTGTGGTTGCCCTCCTGCACCAGGGCCGCGTCCTCCCGTATGCCGTAACGCTCCAACGCCCGCAAAAATGCGGACCGCCGGACCTCCGCCGACTTTAATCCCAGCGGGCCGCTGATGAAACCGATGCGGCGGTGGCCCAGCGCCACCAGGTGTTCGATGGCCTCGTTCACACCCATTGTGTAATCCACGACAATGTTGCTGATGTGCTCTCCCTGGGGCCCTGTGTCCAGGAAGACCATGGGCACCTTTCCGTGTGCCAGTTGGTCGATAAGATGCGTGTCCATCTCCGAAGTCATGATGGCAACCCCGTCGACTTTGCGCTCCAGCATGCGCCTGACGCAATCGGCCATGCGCGCCGAATCGTAATTAGTGGAGCTCACCAGGATGTCGTAGCCGTGCTGCGCGGCCACGTCTTCGAAACTCTTCACCAGTTCGGGAAAGAAGGGATTGGTGATATCCGATACAATCATGCCCACGATGCGGCTGCGTCCCGACACTAGGGAGCGGGCTTGCGAGTTGGGATAATACTTCAACTCCTCGATAGCTTTCCGGACTCGCTGGGCGGTCTCCGCATCAACTAGAGAAGGGCTGTTAATGGTGCGCGAAACCGTGGAGGTAGACACCTGCGCGCGTCGCGCGACCTCGTGGATGGTGCGCCTGGGCGAACGCCGGTTGGAAGGCGGTGGAACGGGTCTCAAGGCTCGTTTATACCTCTGCTGCGGCCCACAATCAAGGGGAGAAGTGAAGTTTTAGTAGAAAAATACTAAAACCCCTTGACACCGCCTGCGACCTCGAATAAAATCGAATGCAAACGTTGTCATTTGCGTCGGCTTCGAGCGACCCAGTTTAATGTCGGCGGAGCCGGTGGGGTTTATTTTTGTTTAATGCAGTTTCGCTGTCTCATATAGGCTTATTAGCTGCTATTTAGGACACTAGGGAGGAAAATTATGCGCCAAGTTGCGGGCATGCGAGCAGTGCTTTTGGGCCTGCTCCTCGTAGTTGCCGTTTTTGCACAAAGAGATCTGGGTACGATTGCCGGCACCGTCACCGATCCGACGGGTGCGGCCATACCAAACGCCAAAATCACCATTACCGAGGTTGCCACCAATCTCACGTACACGTTGACGTCCAGCGCAGCCGGCGAATATGTTCGCCCAGCGCTGAAACCGGGCATCTACACCGTGGCGGCGGAGGCCCAAGGGTTTCGCCGGGTAGCCCAGGAGAACGTGGTGCTCACTGCCGGAGACCGCATCGGCGTGCCGCTGACGCTGCCGGTTGGCAATCTGAGTGAGTCGATTGAAGTCTCGGCCAATGCGCCAGTATTGCAGACTGAGAATACTTCTCAGGGCGCGGATCTGAACGCGTCGGAAGTGAACCAGTTGCCGATGGGCGGCCAGCGCGTGTTTGCCTACCTGGCGCGGTTGTCGCCGGGCGTGCTGGTGGCCGAGCCGGGCGCGCGCGACGCGCAGAACGGCGGCTTTTCCGCCAACGGTGTACGGTCCACCGGCGAAAACAACTTCCTGCTGAACGGTGTCGACAACAACGTCAACGACATCGACTTCATCAACCAGACCTCGTACGTGATCGGGCCCTCGCTAGACGCCATCGGCGAAATGCGCATCCTGACCAACGGCTACAACGCCGAGTACGGCCGGGCGGCGGGCGGCGTGATCGATGTTTCCCTGAAGTCGGGCACTAATTCGTTGCACGGCTCGCTATTCGAGTACTTGCAGAACACCGACCTGGATGCCAACCGCTGGGAGAACAACTTGGCCGGAGTAGGGCGTCCCCCCCTCCAGCAGAACCAGTTCGGCGTTACGGCCGGTGGACCGATCATCAAGAACAAGCTGTTCATCTTCGGCGACTATCAAGGTACCAAGATAGCGACGGCCGGCGGTGTAGTGCAGAACCTCGGATATGGCGGGTTCTACACGATTCCCACGCAGGCGGAGGTAGCGGGGAACTTCTCCGGGTTGCTCGGAGGGCAGATCGGCACGGACCCGATTACCGGCAATCCCATTCTGCAGAACGAACTCTTCGATCCCGGCACCACAACCTGTAACGCCGCAGGCAACTGCAGTCGCACTCCCTACCCCAATAACACCATTCCCGGCAGCGCGATGGACCCCTCGGCGGCAAAAATTGCGGCCCTTTATCCCGCCCCGAACCAGGCTATCATCAACGGAAACTATCCCCAGAACGACTATTACGCGGTCACCGCGGGGGGCTTGAGGACGGATCAGGGCGACGGTCGCGTGGACTATAAGATCAACGACAAGAACAGCCTCTTTGGCAGTATCAGTTGGTCCGACACCGCCAAGAACCTCACTCCGCCATTCCAAGGCGCGCTCGATGGCGGCAATTTCTACGGCAGCAGCGAAAGCGACCTCGGCCGCAATGCGCAGATCGGCTATACGCGTATCTGGTCCCCGTCGTTCATTTCGGAGACGCGCATCGCTTACAGCCGCCTGGTTACCGCGCGCACGCAGGCCAACGCCGAGACCGACGAATTTAAGGCATACGGCATCGGCGGCCTGGATCCTACTACCACTCTGAACGGCGGCCTGCCGCAGTTTGGCATGGGGCAATACAGCCAGGTTGGCGCGAACGACTGGTTGCCCACGAAAGAATACAGCAACGTCTACGACTTCATCCAGAACGTGGCCATCACCAAGGGAAGTCATGCATTCAAGTTCGGCGCTGAAGTCAAGCCCATCGGGTTCCCCTTCTTCCAGGTGCCCTTCCCGCACGGCGAAATGAACTTCTCCCGGACAGAAACCGCGTTCCCGTCGACCTTGGCCGACACCGGCGGAAAGACCGGGTTCATCAATACCGACACCGGTGACTCGTTTGCTTCCTTCCTGCTGGGCGCGGTCGATAACGGCCAAATCTCAACCACCAACTTCATCTCTTCGAATCGCCAGTCTTACGACTTCTACGCCCAGGACGATTGGAAGGTGACACCCAAACTGACCGTTAATTATGGCCTGCGCTACGAATTGTGGTCGCCGATCGGCGAAGTGTTCGGACGCCAGTCTAACTTCGACGTCAACACGCTGACCCTGCAAATTCCGAATGGGCCGAGCGGGAATGCGGCGCTGCCTCCGAATTTCAACACGCCGTATACGCTTAACGGCATCACCTTCCCGGCCGATTTTCCGAACGTCACGGTGTGCCGTGGCTGTGTTTCGAAGTACCTCATCCCGTGGGACAAAACCGATTTTGGGCCACGCTTGGGCTTCGCGTATAACATGCGGCCGAAGACCGTGATCCGGGCCGCGTATGGCATCTTCTACGGCGGCGAGGAACAACAGGGCGGCAATCCCAACCGCGGCGAGTCGGCCCCGTTCAACGAGTCTCCGCAACTGAACCGGCCCGAGGGCGTCGGCCAGTTCCAGCCCGATCCATACTTCGCCAACGGAAATGCCACCGGCGGGATTTCCTATGGTTATCCCCAAACCGTGTTCAGCACCTATCCAGTCAGTTCGCTGCAGTTCCGGGAAGTGTCACAAGACTTCCGCAACCCCATGGTGCAGAAATGGAACGTCGCGGTTCAGCAGGAATTAGGGCACCAGATGGCCCTCGAACTCGGCTACCAGGGCAACCACTCGTCGCACCAGCTTTTCCAGCCCGACGACAACCCGTGCCCCAACTACCCGACACTGAATTCAAGCATCAGTTGTCAAGACCTGCGCGCGTATCCCGATATCGGCTCCATTTCGGGAACGGCCTCGTTCGGCTACGGCAACTATAGAGCCTTTACCGCGAAGCTGGAGAAGCACTTGTCCAGTGGGCTGCAATTCATCAGTTCGTACACCTTGGGCAAGGCCATGGCCGACACCGGCACCACGCTCAGCGGTTCGAATAATTTCCAGACCATCAGCAACATCAACTACAACCTGGATTATTCCCCCGCGGCGTGGGACATTCGCAACAACTTCACCACCGGCTTAACCTGGGATCTCCCCTTCGGCCGGGGCAAACAGTTTGGCGGTAGCCTGAACAGAGCCGCGGATTTCGTACTGGGCAACTGGCAGGTCAACACCATCGTCACGCTGCACAGCGGCCAGCCGTACACGGTCAGCGCCGGCGGCTGCCAGGGAGTATGGGCGGGCTGCTTCCCCGATATTAGCGGCAACCCCAACGCCGCGCCCGCGGGGGGCCGCACACCCTCGGAGTGGTTTAATACGGCCGCCTTTAGCGCCCCGGCTTCACTGACGGAAGGCACCGTCGGCGACAACCAGAACTACGGGCCTCCGCTCCGGAACATAGACTTCTCCGTGTTCAAGGAGTTCCCGTTCACGGAACGGTTCAAGATGCAGTTCCGGTCGGAGTTTTTCAACCTCTTCAACACGCCGCAGTTCAATTTTCCGGACAGCGGGTTTGGCGACTCGAACTTCGGCAAGATCACCAGCACGCTTTCCGGAACCGAACGGCACGTTCAATTCTCGTTGAAACTTCTGTTCTGACGGCGCAATAACAATCGAAACGAGTGGGCCCGGTCGATCATTCGGCCGGGCCTTTTTCCGTTATCGGGTATGATGAGACTTGTTGAAGCGTCGTGAGTTTTTGGCCGCGTTGGCCGCCAGCGGGGTCTGGGCTTCGAAGGGTCATGCCAGCGCGCCATTTCCAGTAAAGTTCCGCCAGCCACCACCCTATGCCTCCGCGCTCACCTTTATCGAGCCGGGCCGCGACGAGTTTCCAGGCGAAAAGATAGCCATGGAGATCGAGGTGCGCCTGCGCGAGAGCCTCCTCAGCGGCAATCCAGCTTTGTACTCCGGGTGCGGCGGTACGTCTCCGGCCGCGCGCGAATATCGCGACGTCGCACCCGGTGTTTCCAACGCGGTCTTCGGCGGCGAAACGCCGGTCGCATCCGGCTGGCGGAAGTGGCGCGAATCGCTGGGCAATATCGACCGGGCGCGCTTCTATTCGTTGCCAGGCGATCTGGTGCGCTATGAGATCCGCGGGCGCACCGCCGGGCGCCTCGAGTATCGCGTGGGCTATTGGAAACTGGCCTGGGATAATGGCGCTGTCACACGCCTGGAGCCCGTCGAAGAAATCCTGACCTACGCCGCTAAGCCCTGGTTCCGCGACGTCACGGGCTCCGCCTTTGCGGGCGAGCCTTCCTTTGCGGAGCAACTCGCGCGCGGCATCCCCTACTGGCGCTCGCGCCTTGATCCGTCCGGCGGCATCGATCTATATGGCGAGCTCGGCATTGCGGTAGCGGACATCGACGGCGATGGCTGGGACGAGATTTATCTAATGCAACCGGGCGGGCTTCCCAACCGCTTATACAAGAACGATGGGAACGGCCGTCTGCGCGACATCACGCACCAAGCCGGCCTGGATATCCTGGATAACACCCCCAGCGCGCTTTTCGCGGATCTGCGTAACTCCGGGCACCAGGATTTGGTGCTGCTGCGGAACACCCAGCCGGAGCTGTTCCTCAACGACGGCACGGGCCGCTTCACCCACGTTCCCGACGCTTTTCGATTTGCGTCGCCGCCGCAAGGCGCGCTGACCAGCTTGGCCGCGGCCGACTACGATCGCGATGGCCGCCTGGATCTCTACCTCTGCTGCTACATCTTCTTCCAAACCGAGGCGCAATACCGCTATCCGGTGCCTTATCACGACGCGCGGAACGGGCCGCCCAACTTCCTGTTTCGCAACCGGCTGGACCACGATCCCCCGTATTTCGAAGACATCACCGCCGGGAGCGGCATGGACCACAATAACAACCGCTTCAGCTTCGCCGCCACCTGGTGCGATTACAACGGAGACGGCTGGCCTGATTTGTACGTCACCAACGATTTCGGCCGCAAGAACCTGTATCGCAACGATCGCGGCCATTTCCGGGACGTGGCCGAGGAGGCCGGCGTAGTGGATCTGGGCCCTGGCATGAGCGCGGCGTGGCTGGATTACGATGGCGACGGCCAGCCCGACCTGCTGGTCTCCAACATGTGGAGCGCGAGCGGACAGCGCATCGTGAACGACCCCGCGTTCGGCCCCGCCAAGAAAGATCCAGCGCTGAGGGCCGCCTATCGCAGCCATGTGAAGGGGAATTCACTCTATCGCAACAATGGTGACGGCACGTTCACCTACACCGGCGATGCGGAAGGCATCGAGATCTGCCCGTGGTCATGGTCCTGCGACGGTTTCGATTTCGACAACGACGGCAGTCCCGAAATCTACATCGCCTGCGGCATGCTGAATAACGGGGGCGCGACGGACCTGATGAGCTATTTCTACCGCCAGGTCGTGTCCAAGTCGCCGGTGAGCTACACGCCCGCGCCGGAATACGAGAACGGCTGGAATGCCATCAACCAACTCATCCGCCAGGATTACAACTGGGCGGCGCCCGAGCCGAATCTCTTCTTCGCGCGCAGGGCCGGACGCTACTACAATTTCGCCGGCGTGAGCGGACTGGACCGGGCCGAAGACAGCCGCGCCTTCGCATTTACCGATATCGATGGCGACGGCAACCTGGATATCGTTCTCAAAAGCCGCTTGGGGCCGCAAATTCGCATCTTCCAAAACGATTGCGGAGCGGGCCGTAAAACCATCGCCCTGGCACTGCGCGGAACCGAGTCGAATAGCGATGCGATCGGCGCGCGCGTCGAAATAGATGGACAGGTGAAATGGCTGGCGGCGGGTTCCGCGTATCTCTCGCAGCACACCAAGCGGATGCACTTCGGATTGGGCGACCGCGAGCGCGCGGAGAAGGTGCGCATAGACTGGCCTTCGGGAAAAGTGCAGGAATTGCCCCCTCTGGCCGCCGGCTTTCTCTATGAAGTTGCCGAAGGCAGCCCGGAGTTGCGCGCGAAGCCTCTCGCGCCACGGAAGGAATGGCCGGCGGATGTCGCGTTCCCTATCGACAACGGCGCGCGCGTCGAAACCACCTGGTTTCGCGAGCCCATACCGCTGCCGGAGAGGCGCCGCGGCCCAGCGCTGCTGGTGCTACACGCCGGCGAGCCGCTGCCGCGCTATTCCGTGCCGGTCGAGACTGTGGATCTGCGCAGCATCCCCGCCGATATGGCCGCGGCTTATGCCATTTTCCGGCGGTATCTGTTCGACCATCGCGTGGATCTGGAAACGCCGCTGTGGATGCTGATCGATTCGGCGGGCAGAGTGCGGAAGATCTATGCTGAAGCGCCACCCGCGGCCGTCGCGGAGGCAGATTTGCATACCGCCGACGCGCCCATACCGGATGCACGCGCGCTGCCATTCGATGGTGTGTACCTCGGCCAGCCGACACGGGACTACTTCAAGATCGGCGGCGCCATGTGGATGGCCGGTTACGGCGAGCAGGCTCTGCCGTACCTGGAAGAGGCATTGAGCCGGTCGCCGGACAATCCCAAGATTCTGGACGCGATCGGCCGCATCCAGCTTGAGGCCAACCGGTTGGGTCCGGCGCGGGAGGCGCTGGAGCGCGCTACGCGATTGGATCCCGCGATGCCGGAGGCCTGGAACGATCTAGGCGGAGTGGAATCGGCCGCGGGCAATTCGCAGGCAGCCATGCGTATGTTCGAGCGGGCGCTGGCCATCAACCCCGACTTGCCCTATGCGCTGGTGAATGCCGCTCAGGAGCAGGAGAAGATGGGCAACCCAACCCAAGCCGAAAAGCTGTACCGGCATGCGCTGTCCGCCGACCCGCGCACCGGCGACGCCGCCAACAAACTGGGGCTGCTGCTCGCCAAGGCGGGGCGGACCGACGAAGCGCGCCGGCTGTTCGAACAGGCCATCGCCCTGCAACGCGACGATGCCTCGGCCATCAACAACCTGGGCGTACTCTATGCGAATCTCGGCCAGGCCAACGACGCCATCGCCGCATTCCAGTACGGCATCCAGGTGGCGCCGGACGTGGATATACTGTACTTGAACCTGTCGCGAGCGTGGGTGCGCCTGGGCGAGCGCGAGAAAGCGCGCGAAGTGATGCGCGGGCTGCTGGCGCGCAAGCCGGGCTACGCCCTGGCCGAAAAGGCGCTGCGGGAGTTGGAGGCACCATGATTGTCCTGATCTGTTTCATGCTGGCCGCAAACGGCGGCAACCTCGACCGGCTGACCAAAGAGATTGCCGCTTCCGGGCAGGCCGTCGAACTGGCCACGCCCCCGTCGGAGCGCGTCGCCCCGCCGCCGCTGATTGCGCCGGGGCCGCCTCCGCTGCTTTCGTTCCGCTATTACGAAGGGCAGCAGCGGCATCGTTTTTCCAACGCGGAGTTGATGCTGGATGATGCGGGACATTAGAGCCATTGCCACCCTGGTGGCCCTGCCAATGCTGCTCGGCGCCGCATCGCTCACTGAACAAGGCGTGATCGCGTTTCAACAGGGGCGTTACATCGAGGCGGGCCGCCTGTTAGCGGATGCGGTCCGCAGCGATCCGCGCGACGAGCATGCCCGGACGTTCCTGGCTTTGACGCGCGCGGCCACCGGCCATTGCCCCGAAGCGATGCCGGATCTTACCGACCGTTTCCAAAGGTCCGGCAACCGGGACTTGGCACGCCTTGCCGGTTTAGCCTTGGTTCAGTGTCTAGGCGCGCAGAGCGACACGGCGCAGGCGGTGGCGATCGCCGGTCAGCTCGAAGCCAGGTATCCCGACGACGCCGATGTCCTCTACGAGGCTGCCCGCGTTCACATGCGCGCCTTCAACGACGCGACGTGGCGGATGTTCGACAAGACGCCCGCTTCTTACCGCGTGAACCAGCTTTCGGGCGAGATCTTCGAAACACAGAATAAGTTCGCCGAGGCGGCTGCCGAATATCGCAAAGCGATCGAGAAGAACCCGCGCGCGCTCAATCTCCACTTCCGCCTGGGCCGCGCGATTTTGCTCGAATCGCATAGCCCGGAAGCCCTGGCCAAGGCACAAAAGGAATTCGAAGCCGAACTGGCGCTGAACGCCGAAGACGCCGCGGCCGAGTTTCAAATAGGGCAGATCCTGGACGCCGGCGGCCGGCGCGATGAGGCTCTGGGGCACTTCCGGAAGGCCCTCGCGCTGAGCCCCGACTTTCCCGAAGCGGCCTTGGCCGTGGGCCGGATTGAAGTGCAGGCCAAGCAGTATGCGGAGGCGATACCACTGCTGGAACGCGTGGTTGCGCGCGAGCCGCGCAACGAAACCGCGCACTACAGCCTGATGATGGCCTATCGTAATTCCGGCCAGATGGAGAAGGCGCGACTGGAACAGGAGGAACTGCGCAAGCTGCAGCATCCGCCCGAGGGCGAGTTCACCGATTTCTTGAAGCGCCTCGGCGAGAAGGCGCCCCAGCAGTGAGAGCACTCTGGGCCGGGCTTGCCGTGGCTCTTTTCGCGGCCACGCAGCCGGGGCCCGACTTCCGCGACATCGGGAAGCAGGCCGGGCTCACCGCATCGTTTCCGAATGGCGGCGACAAGACCAAGGCCTACATTATCGAGACTACGGGCAGCGGAGTCGCCTTCATCGATTACGACAACGATGGCTATCTGGACATCTTCGTCCTTTCCGGCGACGGCGGCACCAACCGCATGTATCACAACGACCGCAATGGCCACTTCACCGACGTCACCGCCGAACTCGGCCTGACCTCATCCGGCTGGGCGGAAGGCGTCTGCGCGGGCGATTACGATAACGACGGCTACACCGACCTGTTCGTCACCTACTGGGGACAGAACCGGCTCTACCGCAACGTGAACGGCAAACGGTTCGAGGACGTCACGGCCAAAGCTCATCTGACTCAGGACCGCGTCCGGTACAATACCGGCTGCGCGTTTCTGGATTACGACGGCGATGGACACCTGGACTTGTTCGTGGCCAATTACCTGAAATTCGACTTCGCCACCACGCCGAAGGCGGGCTCGAATCCCTACTGCTTCTACCGCGGCATGGCCGTCAACTGCGGACCGCGCGGGCTGCCGTTCGATACCAACCTGCTCTACCACAACAAGGGCGATGGAACTTTCGAGGACGTTTCCGAGCGGTCCGGGATCGCGAAAGCGAACGGCCACTACTCGCTCGCAGTTCTGGCCGGGGACGTCAACGGCGACGGGCGCCCGGACATCTACGTGGTCGGCGATCAGACGCCTGCGTCGCTCTTTATCAACCAGGGCGACGGGACCTTCTCGGAAGAGGCGGTCATGCGCGGCGTGGCTTTCGACGAGAACGGCCGTGAGCTGTCGGGCATGGGACTCACCTCGGCGGATTATAACGGGGACGGGCGGCTGGGCATCTTCCGCTCCGATTTTTCGGACGAGCGCTCACTGCTCTATCGCAACGACGGCGCCGGCCAGTTCGACGACGTGACCATGGCTGCCGGATTGGGCCACAACACGCGCTTCGTCAACTGGGGATGCGCGTTCCTCGACTTCGAGAACAGCGGGTGGAAGGGTTTGGTCGTCGTGACCGGCCACGTATACCCGGAAGTGGACCGCCAGAACATCGACATACACTTTCGCGACCGCGCCATCCTGTATCGCAACACAGGTAAGGGCACGTTCGAGGACATATCGGAACGCGCCGGACCGGCGATTCTGGCGCGGCACTCGGCGCGCGGCCTGGCCATCGGTGACATCGACAACGATGGCACGCTCGAAATCCTGGCGAACAACCAGAACGAGCCGCCGTCGCTGTGGAAGCAAAGCCGGCCCGCGCCGGGACACTGGCTACTCCTCAAGCTCACCGGTACGCGTTCAAACCGCAGCGCGATCGGGGCGCGTGTGACGGTATCGGCCGGGGGGCACACGCAAGTTGACGAAGTGCGCAGCGGCGGCAGCTATCTGTCACAAAACGATTTGCGGCTACATTTCGGCTTGGGCAGCGCTACGCGCGCCGATGCGATCACGGTGCGCTGGCCCTCCGGCCAGAAGACGGTTTTGCGGGATGTAGCGGCCGACCGTGTGGTCACGCTCGCTGAGCAGCCCTGATCGTTACTCGAATGCGATTAGCATGGCAATCAGGTCCGGGCCGACGAAACTGCCCCAGCCCGTGACCAGATCGTAGCCGACGACGGCTGTGTACTTGCCGTTGCTGCCGAGCACGATGTCGTGAAAATCGATGCCGTAGTTTGCCGAGACGCCAATACGATAGAGATATGGATTGAGAAAGCCAACCGTGGCTTTGCCGTTGGCCACAGCCTTTTGGTTCATCAGCGCGGTGAAGCCGGCCCACTGAGGCGCGGCATAGCTGGTCCCGCCATTCCCCCCGCTGCAGTAGCCGTCATAGCAGCTATATTGGTTAGTGTTGGCTTCCGCGGCAACATCCGGATAGTTGCGCAAAGTCGTCGACGCCTGATTCCCCGAGTCGATCACGCCCGGCAGCAATTGATAAGCGGGAATTGGAACCCCGTTCTTGGAGGGCCCGCCCGCGCTGCCGCTCCAGCCAGTTTCCGATTCCCAGGAGCCGCCCGGTCCATTGGTGGTCAAGTCCGTGCCGCCGACCGAGATAACCCACGGGTCGTCCGCCGGCCAGACGGTGTCGCCAGGTGTGCCGGAACCGTTGTCGCCAGAGGCCACGAACACAGTCTGCCCCTGCGCGGCCATCTCCCTAAAGATCGGGTCCAGGCTGCTTTCGTTGTCGGACCAGCCCCAGGAACAGCTTAACTGCTTGGAGGTGTTGTCCGCCGCCATCTGGTTGAAGATCGACACATCGCTGCTACCCACGTAAACGGTGACCTGACTCAAGGCGGGGGCCATCGAAATGGACATCTCAATGTCCAAAACCTGTTCGCTGTCGTCGCACTCGCTGGGCGGACACTGCAGCGGCACCCCATTCAGCCGCACGCCGACCACGGGCACGTTCAGCGGCTGGTCCAGGTTCTTGAAGTATGTCTGGACATCGCTGATTTCATATCCGCCAAATTCAAATAACCCGACCGATTGGCCGACCCCTGTCAGCGGGCCGGACCCGTAGTACGCCGAGCGCATGTCACTGCCGACGAATTGGCCGCCGGGACCCGAACCGGTGGCTTTGCGAACGGCGTCCAGCTTTTGCGAAGGCTTGACGTTCTTGGCAAACGGCAACGTGAAGTTGTCCAATCCGGAGATATGCAACACTGGAACATCCAGATCCAGCGTGGGCTCCCGGTCGGGTGCGTAGAATGTGCGATTTTCAGTTGGGTGCCGATAGACGCCCATGGTGACGTGAAACGCCTTTTCGATGTTCTCGACCGGTCCGTCGATATCCACCACCAGGCGATTCACCGGGGCCTCGGTGACCCTCAGTCCATGCGCCTCCGCGAAATGAACCATGGCGTCGCGATCATCCAGGCTCGGGCTGAACCGTTGCGTAAACTCTTCCACGCTGAGATAGCGGCGATAGTTGGGGCTCTGGGGATCGTAGATTTGCTGCAGCAGATCGTCGAGATCGGCCTCATTGCGGAGCGGGAGCGAGACCGCCAGACTGATATGCGCCGTGCCCTCCATCGCGCCAACCCGCACGGCCTGCCCGTTGACCACTGCCGGCGGGACGTGCGCAGTCATGGTCAAACGTTGCGCCATGGCCGGAGCGGCCAGAAAAATCGCGCCCGCCAATAGGGAGGCGGACAACTGTTCGAACGTTGCGAATCTCGAAGACTTTTTCATCTTCCCTCCTGTTCCCGTCGCCTTTGCGACCCAAATTACCACGAGTTTAGCACGCGTCTTCTGCGGGGCTATTTGCCGGACTGCGTGTCGCGTACGAAGCTGGCTACATCGTCATGGAATTGTTTCAGCACGCTCTCCTTGAGGTACACCATGTGACCCGACTCGTAATACTTGAAGCTGAAGTTCTGCTGCAGACGCTTCGGGATTTGTAGATGGCGCATCTCGTAGTACCCTTCGAAAAACGGTGTCGCCAGATCGAAGTATCCGCCCGTCACCAGCACGTGCATTTTCGGGTTCAACTTCATGGCGGTTCCCAGATCCGGCATGGTGTTCAAAGGCCCGGCGGACTGATACCCATGGCGAAGATCCCAGGTGAAGCCGGCATTCGCCCAAGCAGTAGGGAAATAGGTCTGGTCCTTGCCGTACTTCAGGTCCGTGCGCAGATACTGGTTTATGGCCGAGGTGTAAGCGGCGGAGATCCCATTCATCAGCGGATCGTACTCCGCTTCTTCGGAGAGCCGGTCGAGATCCGGGCCGACGTACCTTGTGTCCACGCGGCCCGTGGTGATCCCCTCAGGATCCTGCAAAGTCTTCGAGAACGCGCCCCCGCTCACGCGCAGGTTCGACTTCATCAGATATTCCACGGTAAGCCCGGTGTATTTGTGCAGCTTTTCCGCGATGGCACGCTGGCGGTCTTCTGGGAGCAGCGCTCCCTGCATGAGCGCGGTCTGATACTCGCCCAGCGCAAAGTCCTCCACCTCGTGCAGAAAAGGCTCGAGCGCCGGCGGCTGCGTGGGCAGTTTGCGATGATAGAAGGCCGTCGCCGCATAGGTCGGCAATGCCAGCACGTAGGGTTGGTCAATGCCAGGATTCCTGCTTGGGCCATCGGGTGAATTGTCGAAGTCGAGAATGGTTGAAAGCAGCACGATGCCGTTGAGGTCCACGCCTTGCAGCATCGCGCTCAGCACGGCTGATCGCGGCGTCCCGTAGGATTCGCCGAGGAGATACTTGGGCGAATTCCAGCGGTCGTATTTGGTCAGAAAGCGACGGATGAAGCGCTCGAAGGCATGCGCATCCTGGTCCACGCCCCAGAAAGCTTTCTCTTTGTCTTTACCGAACACGCGGCTGAAGCCCGTGCCCGGCGCATCGATGAAGACCAGATCCGTGGCGTCGAGCAGCGTGTTTGGATTTTCCCCAAACTTGTACGGGGCAGCGCTCTGGTGCTCGGGATCGGGCGTCACCACGCGGCGGGGACCGAACGATCCCATATGCAGCCACATCGTCGACGATCCGGGCCCACCGTTATAGAGGAACATCACTGGCCGCGCCGCCTCCGGTTTGTTCTTGAAGTACGCCGTATAGAAAATCCGCGCGGTGGCGGGGGCGTCTTCGGGCTTGGCCGGATCGGGCGGGTTGATGCCTGCGTCCGGCAACAACAACCCATCGAGACTCAGCATGGCATCAAAGGAGTCGGTGCCGCCTACCGTGATTGTCCCGGCGACCGCCCGATAGGTAATGGCTTGTCCGCCGGCCGTGACCGTGCTCTCCGTCGTGGAATCAGGCGGCGGGCGCCGCAGCGCGGCCTCCGCGGGCTTCCCCTCGACCACCACTTTCTCGTCCTTGGCCGGCTCCGGCTTCGCTGTCTGTTGCGCATAGCCTCCGACAACGGCCATGCCGAGAACAAGCACTCCCGAAATCGTTGCACTCCGCATCCTCACCATCCTTCCTGAATCAAGGCTGTAGTATAGCAGTGCGGGCGTCACGCCAACACGTCCACCGCAATCGCATCGTGGTCCGATAGCGGTACCGCGCGCCCTTCCCGCACGTCGTGAACAACCACCGGGTTCCGGCAGCGCACCCCGCGCGTGGCGAACCAATCCAGCTTCACAGGGCATCGCCCGCCGTGGTTGCGCAGCGCCCAGCGGATGAAGTGGAAACACCAGCCGGGCACCCAGTCGCGCAGGGCTTTGGTCGCGCGCAGGTCTTCCACATCGTAGGAAACCGTATGCTCGCCCAGACGGTTGCACTCCCGATAGTCGAAGCCGCGCTCCTCCAGCAACCGGAAGAGGTCGCGCTCGAAGTGCCGGTAAGGGTGCAGGTAGTGATTGCGGATGACGTTGTCCACGCCCATCATGACGCGCAGCCAGAATCCGAGGATGGCATGCAGAGCGCGCGATGAATTGTAGGTGCTGGTATTCCAGTCGCCGCCCACCACCACGGACTGCGCGTCGCCGATCGAATCGAGCACATCGCGCAGTTGCAGGTAACGGTGGCGTTGCGTGGATTGCGCATCCAGATGCACAGAGACCGCGGTGACCGTGGCGTTGGGAAAACGGATGTCGGCCGCTACCGCCGCTTGCCGGCCGATGCGCTTCTCGCGCGAAGCCATTATGTCCACGCCGTTTTCGAGAAAGATGGGCCTGATATTTCCCATGGGATAGCGGCTCAGCAGCGCGTTGCCGTGCAGGCCCAGATCGTTCGTGCCGGGCAGATCCTGCTCGATCCCAGACCCGTTGGTGAGGTTCAGATAGCAGGGCACAAAAGCATACTGCATCCCCAAAGCGCCCGCCAGAGCCCGCGCCACGTTGCGGTTGCCGGAACGGACCATCCCGGAGTCGGTCTCGGTCAGCAGCAGGACGTCGGCTTCGCGCAGGAATGGGTGCGTCCGCAGCGCTTCGACTTGCCCTTCGAACTGGGCGCCGCGCTCCACATTCCACGCCACGAAGCGGTATTGCCGGCACGCGGGCGCGGCGTCCTGGGATTGCCTGAAATTGCCGATTTCGGGTGTGTCCAGCACCCGGCGAATATCCGGCTCCAGCTTGCGGTACAGATCGAGCCCCCACAGTTCGGCGCTGTTCCGGCACGCGGCCAACTCGGTCAGGTGCGGTGCGATCCGCTCGCGAAGAATTTCGTACGGGTCTTGGGTTTCGGCCGAATGCACTGCTACGATTGTATCGGTTTCGCATGCGCACCTCGCTATTTCAAAAACTATTTTGGGGCGTGCTGGCGCTGGCCTCGATCGAGTTGGCGCTGCTAAACGTTTCGGTGGTGTCGTTTGCCGGCTTGGCGGACGGCGCAGTGGCGGAGCTGCGCTGGCGTATGGCGTTAGCGACCCTGGCGATGGCGCTGGCGGGAGTGGCCGGCGCGTTCCTCTTTTCACGACGGCTCCGGCGGCGCATCGTACGTCTGCGGGTATTTGTCGAGAGCCTGGTCACCGGACCGGCGCAACTCCCGCGGCCCGACTCCCCGGACGAATTGGGCGCGCTGGCCGAATCGCTGGGCCGGGTGGCCGCGCAAGTCAACGAACTGGTGGACAAAGTGCGGCTGGAGGGCGCGCGCCGCGATGCCATCCTGACCGGCATGGTCGAAGGCGTGCTCGCTGTGGACAAAGAACTGCGCGTAACCTTCTGCAATGCGGCGTTTGCGACCGCATTCGGCGTAGACGGTCCGGCGCCCGCGGGCCTGCCGGTGCTGCGGCTGGTCCGCGATCCGGATTTTCTGGAGATGCTGCGCATCGTGGTCAACTCGGGGGAATCGGTGAAGCGGCGCATGCATCTGGCGGGCGCCGACAGCCGATCCTTCGAAGTGCAGGCAGCCCCACTGGCAGGGAGTTCGAGCAGCGGCGCCATGGCGATTCTGCACGACATCACGGACCTGGAGCGGCTGGAACGAGTGCGCAAAGACTTCGTGGCCAATGTTTCGCACGAGCTGCGCACGCCGCTGACGGCCATTCGGGGTTACGCGGAAACGCTTTTGGACGGCGCGCTGGACGACCCCGACAACCGCCTTCGGTTCGTCGAGATCATTCAATCGCATGCCATCAGGCTGAACAACATCGCTTCCGACCTGCTCACGCTTTCGGAACTGGAGTCCGGCCGGCCGCCGCTCGCGCCGGGCAAACTATCGGTGTTGGCTACGCTGGAAGCCGCCATGCGAACGGTCGAATCCGAGGCGGCCATGCGGAAGGTTCAATTGGGTTGGGGCACCGTCGAGGATCTGCTGGTTATGGGCAACAAGATTAAGCTGGAGCAGGCTTTCGTCAACCTGCTCGATAATGCCGTCAAATTCAACCGTGGCGGCGGGGAGGTCTGGGTGGAGGCGAGCCGTCTGCCTGGGGGGAAAGTCGCGATCAGCATCGCCGACAGCGGCATCGGAATTCCTTCCGAAGAAGTGCCGCGCATCTTTGAACGCTTCTATCGGGTGGATAAGGCTCGGTCGCGGGAAGTGGGCGGCACGGGGCTTGGCCTTTCGATCGTCAAGCACGTGATCGAACAGATGCAGGGCACGGTTTCGGTCGAGAGCCAGTTGAACAAGGGGTCGAGATTCACGGTAGTCCTGCCGGAAGCTTGAAAACCAAATCCCAAGCAATTCAATCGAAAGCGGTTAGCACAAAATCTCATTTTGGTACCAGACGCCCAGTACAAATGCCTCGGCTTGTACTGGAAAAATTTCTATCGAATCGCTGGGTATTACTTGACAAGGCGTGTCTAGTTGAGTAATTCTATCTGAATTAGGCTTGGAGACTGAAATCGTTCCAAGAGATTGAAAGTGAGCCATTTTAAGGTTGGGGCGGAAGCTTGCCCGCAGGTTTTGAACAGATTTTCCACAGATTCACGGAGGCATTGCGATGACGAAGTTAGTTAAGTTCGGGACCAACGCGCTGACCGCCCTAGTGGCGCTTGGTATAACGGCGGCGGGTGCTTACGCCCAACAGGCGGCGGCGACTGGCAATCCCGCGACCACCAAGCCCGACGTCCAGTCCGCCGGCGGCGGCTACGCGGTGAACCAAACTGGCGAGCCGCCCAGTCCCGTTAGCACCGTCCCCTTATTGTACCCCAAGCTGACGGGAACCTGGGCCGGGACATCGCCGTCGCCCTCGATCTCCGAGCAGTTCAACCGGTTGCTGCCCAAGTGGCTGCAGTTCTCGGGTGAGTTCCGGGAGCGGTTCGAGGGCTACAGCGGTGGGAGCTTTAAGCACGATTCCACCAACGATTACGACTTGCAGCGCATCCGGCTGGGCATGGAGATCAAGCCCACCAACTGGGTGAAATTCTATGTCGAAATGCAGGACGCGCGGGTGTTTGGCATCACCCCGGCGATACCGCCGTACGAGGCCACCTTGCAACCGCGGCAGGCCTACATCCAGTTTGGCCCGACAGAAGGAAACGGCTTCAGCTTGCAGGGCGGCCGCTTCGACATGACCTACGGCAACAACCGCCTGATCGGCGATTCCTGGTGGACCAACGTCTCGCGCAGCTTCGACGGCGTTCGCGCCGCGTACAAGCAGGGCCGATTCCGGATCGACGCTTTTGGCACGTCCGTGGTCATCATGCGGCAGGGCGTGATCGACCATCAGCTCGCGGGCAACAACTTGTACGGCGTGTATGCGACGGCGCGGGACGTGATACCGCACGCCACGTTTGACGTTTACGAATTCTGGAATCTGCGGCCCACCTTCGCGCTGGAAGGCCTGAAGGCCGGCCACCTGGATGAGTGGACCACGGGGTTCCGCTGGGTAGGCGCGCTGCCGGACAGTTTCGACTACCGCACGGAGATGGCGTACCAACTCGGCACGCTATCGGTGGACAAGATCCGCGCCTGGATGGGCCACTGGGTGCTCGGCTACACCATCAAGGAAACACGCATCAAGCCGCGCCTGTTCGTCGAATTCGACTACGGCTCGGGCAGCCCCAACGACAAGAAAGGCTACGACAACACCTTCGACCCCATCTATCCCAGTTCGCACGATAAGCTGGGCTTGGCGGACCAGTTCGGCTGGCGGAACATTCAGGATCTACGATTCGGGCAAGACTGGCACATCGCGCGCAAATGGACAGCGGCCACCAGCTTCCACGATTTCTGGCTGGCGAATGCCCACGACGCCTTGTATCCCTCACGCGGATCGGTGATCGCGGACAGCGCCACAGGGGCGGACGGCACGCACGTGGGCGAGGAACTGGATATTCAGGCGATATACACGCCCACGCGGCAGACCCAGGTCGATTTCGGTTTCGGCCACGTGATTCCGGGCTACTTCCTGAAAAAGACGACCCAGGGCGTCGCTTACAACTATCCGTACATGCAGATCGAGTACGTGTTTTGAGAATTGGGTGCGGGTGGCGGGCGAGAGCCTACCGCCCATTCCGGGCGTCACTCGGCGCCCCGATTTTGCCGTTGGAGCCGCAAAAGCGGCCAGTCGCTCCGCGCGGATCGGAACTCCTCCCATTTGTGTGGTTTAATAGGAAATTCCGAGATGCCGAGCATGGTCAAATCGTGGCGCAGAGCCTGGCGGGCGGCCCGCCTGCGGACCCGCGAGTGGGGCATGATCGGCAAGGGTTTGGTTTCGACGGACCATCCCGTTTTGGCGCACATCATCCCGATGCGGCGGTGCAATCTGGCCTGCACCTACTGCAACGAATACGACGATCACTCTAAGCCGGTGCCGCTCGGAACGGTGCGCCAACGCCTGGACCTGCTGGCCGGCCTGGGCACCACCATCGTCACCATCAGCGGCGGCGAACCGCTGCTGCATCCGGACCTGGACGAGATCGTGGCGCACATCCGGCGCCGGCACGCGATTGCGGGCATGATCACCAACGGCTATCTGCTCACCGCCGAGCGAATCAAGCGGTTGAACCGCGCGGGGCTGGACCATCTGCAGATCAGCATCGACAATGTGACGCCCGACGACGTCTCGAAGAAGAGCCTGAAGGTGCTGGACAAGAAGCTCCAGCTTCTGGCCGAGCACGCGGATTTTCACGTGAATATCAATTCCGTGGTGGGCGGCGGGATTCGCAATCCGCAGGATGCGCTGGTGGTGGGCAAACGCGCGGTGGAACTGGGTTTCACTTCAACGGTGGGCATCATCCATGACGGGACCGGGCAGTTGCAGCCGCTATCCCCCGCCGAGCGCGAGGTGTACGCGGCCATGCGCCGCATGGGTAAGAGCAGCTACGCGCAGATCAACTATTTTCAGGACAACATCGCGCACGGCAAGGAGAATGAGTGGCGCTGCCGGGCCGGCGCGCGCTATCTGTACATCTGCGAAGACGGCCTGGTGCACTACTGTTCGCAGCAGCGCGGATATCCGGCGAAGCCGCTGGCCGAATACACCGTTGCCGACATCAAGCGCGAGTTCCTGACCGAAAAATCCTGCGCGCCACGCTGCACGGTGGCCTGCGTGCACCAGATTTCGTACATCGATTTCTGGCGCGCGCCGCAGACGCTCGGCTCGGCCGCCATGCCCGAAACCAGCGACCGCCTGGTGCAGATCCGCTGACTTAGGCGGGCGGCACGTCCCTGGCGCCAGTCAACTCGTCGACCAGTTCCTCGATCACAGCCGCACGGCCCCTGTCAAAATCGGAGCGCGGCGCAGTGGTGCGGTGTGCTTCGAGCCAGCCTTGCAACAGTTCCATGACCGGTTTGGCGACAGATTCTTCGGCCCCCGGCTCGAAGCGCAAAGGGATCTCGGAGCGCTGGATGGCTGCGGTGAGCAAATCGGCGAATTTCATATGGCACTCGCTTTCAGTCCTGTGGCGGCGTGATGATTCAACGGTCCGGCGCCGTGCCCCAGGCTGGGATTGGAGCGAATGGCCTGGGTGACGTAGCTCTTGGCGCGCGCGACGGCCGCACCGATCGCTGCGCCGCGCGCCAGTTCCGCGGTAATGCCGGCGGAGAGCGTGCAGCCAGTGCCGTGCGTGTGCGGCGTATCGAAATGCGGAGCGGTGAATTCACGGAAATCCTGGCCATCGAACAGCACGTCTACAGCGCTCTCCTGCAAATGGCCACCCTTCACCAGGGCTGCCTTGGCGCCCATCTCGCAAAGGCGCTTGGCGGCGGAGCGCATGTCGTCCAATGTGAGCACGGGGATGCCGGTCAGTTCCTCGGCTTCGTGCAGATTCGGGCAGATCAGGGCGGCGCGGGGCAGGAGCAGGTCGCGGACCGCGGCAATGGCGTCGTCCGAGATCAGCGGCTGGCCGTGCTTGCCGATCATCACCGGATCGACCACCAGCGGGAAACGAAATCCGGCGGCGGCGGCGGCAATGGCTTCCACAATCTCGCGGTTGCCCAGCGCGCCGGTCTTGGCGGCGTGGGGCGGAATGTCCTCCAGAACCGCCGCCAACTGCGCCAACACCAGCTCGGCGGGAATGCAATCCACGCGCGTCATGCGCACCGAGTTCTGCACCGTCAGCAGCGCGATCACGGCTTCGCCGTACACACCAAACTGATGGAAGGTCTTCAGGTCGGCCTGAATACCGGCCCCGCCGCTGGGGTCGGAACCGGCGATTGTCAGCGCGATAGGCAGCATGTCCCCATAGTCTAGCACTGGGCCGTAGTATACTGGCTTGACCCACTTATGCCAGAACTTTTCGACATGCGCCTGATCCAGCGGGGCGCGCGGCTGCGTCGATCGCCCTTTTTCGAAGCCACGCTCAGACATGGCTGCCGCGCCTACACCGTGTACAATCACATGTTCCTGCCCAGCTACTATGACGATCCGGTCAACGAGTACTGGCACCTGCTGAACGAAGTGACTTTGTGGGACGTGTCGGTGGAGCGGAACACCGAAATCACCGGCCCGGACGCTTTCCGCTTTACCAGCCTATTGACACCGCGGGATCTGAGCAAGTGCGCCGTGGGGCAAGGCAAGTATGTATTGATCACCACTGAAGAAGGCGGCATCGTGAACGATCCGGTGCTGCTGCGCCTGGGCGAACAGCATTTCTGGCTGGCGGGCGCCGATAGCGACCTGCTGCTGTATGCCAAAGGCCTGGCCATGCACTCGGGCATGCAGGTGACCATCCGTGAGCCGGATGTTTCTCCGCTGCAAGTGCAGGGACCCAAATCGAAGCAGGTAATGCAGGCGCTGTTCGGCGACAAGGTGCTGGCGTTGCGCTATTACTATTTCCTGGAAACGGATCTGGACGGCATTCCGCTGGTGGTAACCCGCACCGGATGGACCAGCGAGGTGGGCTACGAAGTTTATCTGCGGGACGGCAGCCGCGGCGACGAGTTGTGGGAACGCATCCTGGAAGCGGGGCGTCCTTTCAATATCCGGCCCACTGGCCCGAGCGACATTCGGCGCATTGAAGGCGGCATTCTGAATCATGGCACGGACCTGACGGTGGAGACGAATCCGTACGAGGTGGGTCTCGACCGGTTGGTGGATCTGGATAAAGAGGCTGAGTTCCTGGGACGGGACGCGCTTCGGCGGGTGCGCGCGGAGGGTGTGAAGCGGCGCCTGGCGGGGATCGAAATCGAGGGCGCACCGATTGAGTTCAATATGACCCGCTGGCCGGTGCGCAAAGACGGCGAGAGTATCGGGCAGGTCACATCGGCCATCTATTCGCCGCGTTTGGGGAAGAACATTGGATACGCGATGGTCCCGGTGGCGCACGCGGCACTGGGCACGGAGTTTGAAGTTGAAACACCTTCCGGCAGAGCAAGCGCGGTGGTCGCGCCGATGCCGTTTGTGGATCCCAGCAAGACGATTCCGAAATCTTAGGATGCGCACTTTGCGCCGTTGGTGTTGGTTCTTCGCTGTCAGCGTGGGGCTGTGCGCCGGCGCCGATCCCGCTTCCGTCATTGTTATTTCGATTGATACTCTGCGGGCGGATCATCTGAGCTCGTACGGATACCGGCGCATTCGCACTCCCAATATCGATTCGTTCACTGAAGCGGGAACGCTATTTAGTAACATCGAATCGCAAGTTCCTCTCACGCTTCCTTCGCACACTTCGCTATTCACGTCCACTTATCCGTTTGAGAGCCAGATCGAAGAGAACGCAGAGCGCGTGCCGGCGGGAGTGGTTACCCTGGCATCGGTGCTGCGGTCGCACGGGTACAAGACGGCGGCGTTCATCGGCAGCGTGTTCCTGGAAAGCGAGATGGGCCTGGACCAGGGGTTCGACTTCTACGACAGCCCGTTCCATTTCGAGGCATTCTCGCCCATATCCGGTTCCATGTTTCTTGGCGGAGCGAACCGCAATCAGTACGGAGTGAGAGACCGGCGCGATGGGGCTTTAGTGCTGGGGGCGGCGCGACGCTGGCTGGGGGCCAACACGGCGCAGCGGGGCGCGGGAGTGTTCGTATTTGCGCACCTGTTCGATCTACATAAGCCTTACATACGCGACGGATACGATGAGGAGCTGGCTTACACCGATCGGATACTGGGCGCGTTCAAGCAGGCACTTATCCAGAGCGGGTGGTGGCAACGGTCGCTGGTGGTGCTGCTATCGGACCATGGCGAAAGTCTGGGCGAGCACGGCGAAGACAGCCACGGCTACTTCATCTACGAGAGCACGCTGCGGGTGCCGCTGATAGTCCACTGGCCGGACGGCGCGCCAAGCCGGCGCGCGCGCGATGACCGGCCGGGCGGCTTGATCGATGTCGCGCCGACGGTGCTGGACTTTCTGCACATCGCCGCGCCGCCGTCGTTTGAAGGGCGCAGCCTGCTGGATGCGGGCGGGCAGCGCGGCGTCTATAGCGAGACCCTGTACGCATTCGACGGTTTCGGCTGGAGTCCGCTGCGTAGCCTGCGGGAGGGCGCTTATAAGTATATCGATGCGCCCACGCCGGAACTCTATAACCTGGCTACCGACCCGCATGAGCAGACGAATCTGTATAGCAAAGACCCGGCGCGCGCACGGGCGCTGAAGAGCGAACTCAGGAGTCTGGTGGCGAGCCATGCCCCCAAACAGCCGGCCTCGCCCGCGACCATCTCGCCGCGCACGCGCGCCCTGCTGGCTTCGCTGGGCTATTTGTCAGGCCGCTCGCGCGCGACGGCCGGCGGCGCTTTGCCCGATCCAAAGGCGCGGCTGGCCGAATACCGGATGTATGAACGAGCCCAGACGCTGCTTTACGACAGGCGGCTGGAAGAAGCTGCGGTCACGCTGCGCCTGATACTGGCGCGGGACCCTAAGAACACATTGGCGCGGCGCGATTTGGGCGGGACTTATGTGGAGCAGAAGTTATACAGTAAAGCTCGGGGGTGTTTTGAGTTGGTTGTGACTGCCGCGCCGGACGATTACATGGCTCAGTTTGAATTGGGTATCGCTTGTAAGAAATTAGGTCTTACGAAGGAGGCTTTGGAACACTTACAGGCGGCTTGTAAGGTGGCTCCCGAGGCGCAACAGTGTAAGAGAGAGTTGGAGGGGCTGGAGAAGCAGTAGCTAATGCCGGATTACGAACTTCAGGGCGGTGTGGGTTTCCGAGAAGCGGGCGACCTTTATGTCTACCATTCCGGCCTGACGGCCTGCCTGGATGACACCCACCCCGGTGATTTGCTTCTGGCCTTTTGGGTAGACTACCCAGATTGCTCCACCGGGTTTGAGCGCCTTCTGCAGTGAGCGCAGCTTCGCGAGGTCCTTGTCAGCCTCCGCTCCGAAGAAAATCAGATCCGATCCTTTGGCTGCGGTGCCTTCCGTGACATCGCTGGTGCGGCGCTCCAATGGATTCGCAACGCCAATTAGTGAGACGCGCATGCCGGGTTTCACGTCCAGCTTGTCGGCGAGGGTGCGCGGATTGCGGATCTTGTGCGCCCACTTACCGGCATCCGCACCCAGTGTGAACAGTGCCGTACCAGCAGGCGATGTGACGCTCAAGACGCCGCCGGCGACATCCAACGACTGGATGCTGCGGAGCGGGATCGACAACCGGAAATCGCCGCGGAATATGAGGTCGTCGGTTTCGAGCAGTGCTTTGCCGGCTGAAACCTTGCCGTCGAAGCGGACTTCGCAATTAGCTTCCTTTCCCATTGGTCGATTCCTCCAGCGACTTATCCAAAAGCCGCGCGAACTCGTCCACATCGGACTTAGCGATATTCAGCGGCGGTGAAATGCGGATGCAGTTGCCGTACGCGCCTCCCTTGCCGATCAGAAGGCCATTGCGGCGCGCGGCCTCCATCAGTTCGGCTGTGGCGCGGGCGGCCGGCGCTTTGGTCTGGCGATCCTCCACCAGTTCCAGCGCCTGCATGAGTCCCATGCCACGGACATCGCCGATAACGGCGTGTTTGTCGCGGAGTTCTTCCAACTTACCGCGCAGATAGGCGCCGGTCTCCGCACAGTTAGCCAGCAGGTTCTCTTCCTCGATGAGATCGAGTACGGCTTTGGCGGCCGTAGTAGTCACAGGATTGCCGCCGAAAGTGGAGATAGTGAGTCCAGTGACTCCCGCGGCCACTTCGGGCGTGGCGACTGTCACTCCAATGGGGCAACCGTTGCCTAAACCCTTAGCGCTGGTGATTACATCGGGAGTGACTCCGTAGTGTTCGATGCCGAACCACTTATTACCGGTGCGGCCCCAGGCGGTTTGCACCTCGTCGCTGATGAAGATGCCGCCCGACTGGCGCACGATACCGGCGACGATGGCGAAGTACTCCTTGGGGGGCGTGATGAATCCGCCGACGCCCTGTATGGGCTCGGCGATGAAGCCCGCCACGCGGCCCGAGGTGGAAGTGCGGATCAGATCCTCGACGTCGCGCGCGCAGCGGACATCGCAGGAGGGGTAAGTCAGTCCGAAAGGGCAGCGATAACAATAGGCGTTATGCGCGTGTACGATGCCCGGCTGGATGGCTCCGCCCACGCGCCAGGCGGACTGGCCGGTAAGGGCCATGGCCATGGCGGAGCGGCCATGATAGGAGTGCCGGAGGGCGATGATTTCGGAGCTGCCGGTGTAACAGCGCGCGGCCAGGATGGCGGTTTCATTGGCTTCGGTGCCGCTGTTGGTGAAGAACGACTTGGTGAGGCGGCCGCCGGGGGTGAGCGATGCGATTTTCTTGGCCAGGGCGGCCTGCGGTTCGGTGACGAAGACGGTGGAGACGTGCTGCAGGGTGTCGACCTGGGCGTGGATGGCGCGATTCACGCGATCGTTGCAATGGCCGACGCTGATGGTGAGGATGCCTCCGAAGAAATCGAGGTAGGCGCGGCCGGCGGCATCGTAGACGAACTGGTCCTTGGCGCGGGCGATGACCAGCGGCTCGCGGTAGTAATGGAAGACGGCCGGGAACAGGTATTCCTGGCTGGCGAGCAGGATTCCGTTGGTGTCCATGGGAGCCGGCATGGGGCAGCGAGGTATCAGTTTAGCAAACCTACCGGTGGGGCAGGCGGCTGGCTGCAACATGTAACATTGCGTTGCAGGGTGCTGCGTCGGAGCGGGGCTGATTCTGCGTTCGGTCATTCGCGAGAAACCATATGGGCCGCCGATGAACGCCGAGTGCGCCGGGATAAACCGGCATGGAATAGGGAATGAAAGAGTCCTACAGGAAAGGAATAGCGAACCATCCTGACCCCGAGTCATGCGCGGGCGGCCGCAAGGCTGTACGTGAAGCGTTGGCAGGGGCACAGGCAGGCAGGGTATTGAGCTGCGAAATCCATCTCGTACGGGGCGCCGACGCCGTTCGGCGAAGCGGAAGGCCACATCATGAGTGACGACAGACGCGAGCCACACATGAGCCCCGCGCAGTCACAGACCCCAGGCATGCCTGGAAATTCCATGCGCGAGAACCGGGAGACCCCGCGGGCGTCCGGCAGCAGTACGCCGGATCGGCTGGAGAAGGCGACGAGCTATAAGGCCAGCACGCACGCCAGCGGGGAGTCGGACGAACGGGTAGTACCAACGAAGCGCTCGAACAACGGGGAAGGGTTCCCGGCGGAGAGGGTGGAGGGAAGCCGTTCGACCAAGGGGAACGCCGAAGAGGCTCACACGTGCCGGACACAGGGCCGGGAACGCGTGTCCCAGGGACTCGGAGGTGTGCGGGAAGCAGCCCGCAGGGATAAGAGGCAGCAGTTCACCGCCTTGCTGCACCATGTGACGGCCGGCCTGCTTCGGGACAGCTATTACACGCTCAAGAGGCAAGCTGCACCAGGAGTGGACGGAGTGACGTGGCGGCAGTACGGAGCGGGAGTGGAGGAGCGGTTGCAGGACCTCCACGAGCGCATCCATCGGGGCGCATATCGTGCCCAAGCGTCGCGGAGAACATACATACCCAAAGCCGATGGCCGACAGCGGCCATTAGGGATCGCCGCGCTGGAGGACAAGATCGTTCAACAGGCCGTGGTGACGGTTCTCGACCAGATATACGAAGAGGACTTTCTGGGATTCTCCTATGGGTTCCGGCCGGGGCGAAGCCAGCATAATGCGTTGGACGCCCTGGCGGTGGGCCTGCGGCGGAAGAAGGTGAACTGGGTGCTCGATCTGGACGTTCGTGGATTTTTCGATAACGTTTCGCACGAATGGCTGGTGAAGTTCATCGAGCATCGGGTCGCGGACCGGCGCATCATCCGCCTGATCCAGAAATGGCTGAAGGCGGGCGTGTCGGAAGAAGGGGAGTGGAAGGAGACGAAGGTAGGGACGCCACAGGGAGCCGTAATTTCACCCCTGCTGGCGAACATCTACCTGCACTATGTCTTCGATCTGTGGGTAAACCAGTGGCGGCGGAAATGGGCGCATGGGGACATGATGGTGGTCCGCTACGCCGATGCTGCGGTGCTGGGGTTCGAGCGCCGGGAGGACGCGGAAGCATTCCTGGAGCAGTTGGGGGAGCGGATGCGAAAATTCGGCCTGGAACTGCACGCGGAGAAAACGCGGTTGATCGAGTTTGGGCGATTTGCGGAGGAGCACCGGAAGCGGAGAGGCGAGGGCAAACCCGAGACCTTCGATTTTCTGGGATTTACGCATATTTGCGGGAAGACCCGGAAGGGCGGTTGGTTCACGGTCCAGCGGCGGACGGTCAAGAAGCGATTGCGGAGCAAACTGCAAGCGGTACGGCAGGAGCTTCGCAGGCGCTGGCATGCGCGGATCGCCGAGACGGGGGACTGGCTGCGGTCGGTGGTGCAGGGCTACTTCAACTATCACGCGGTACCGGGGAACTTCGTGGCGCTGCGGACGTTTCGACGGGAGGTGGCGCGCGCGTGGCTGGCGGCGCTGCGGCGACGCAGCCAACGACATCGCCTTCCTTGGGAGCGCTTCGGCTCGATTGTGGATCGCTATCTACCCCTGCCGCGGATTCTGCATCCGGAACCTGGGGTGCGGTTTGACGCCAGACACTCAAGGTAGGAGCCGTATGCGCTAAAGTGCGCCCGTACGGATCTGTGCGGGGGGCGTTCGGTAACGGACGTCCCTACCGCGACTAGACGCCGATAGGACGCTGGTGTCCGGGCTGAAGGCTGATGGCCAAGAGCTGAGAGCTTGCGAAGGCTCACTGGGCATTCTTGTGCCGATTTGTGCTTGATTGTGCGTGGGGGTCTCCTGGCCGAACAACCCCAATTTCGCGGAAGTGGTTGGCTTAACCCTGGCATTTGTTCATAGTTGCGGCGTCCGGGTCACGGGAAATTGGGTTCGCTTCGCAGAATGCCCTGCCGCCGGCTTCCGGCTTCTTCGCGCGGGTGTTACGTGCCCGTTTTCTCGGTGGCGTGTTGCATAACGTTGCATGCGTTGCGTCGGCCAGGCATAACTACTTTTGTGACAAACGAAGGCAATAAGAGGAAGAACGACTTCGACCGGCAGCGCGAGGAATCCGCCACGTTCGGCGCGGATGGGCGCAGCTAGGGCTTGGTTCCTGATCCCCGATTTCTCGATCTCACTTTAGCACGGGAGTTTGAGGGGGGACCGCGCGGGGGGCGTTGCGTCGGGGCGGATCGGCGGTAGGTTATTGAGGGGGATAGGGGATGGGGCGGGGTAGATTTTCTGGCGGAGCGTGTGATCGATGGGACCGGGCTTACTCTTCCCCGTATTTTCTCAGGCGATCCGAATGAAGGCGGTCCGTGTCGCGGCTGGCTGCCTCTTTGTTGTGGACCAAATCCTGAAGCGAAGCGGGGACGCCGGTCCGCGGGCAAGATTGCCCGCCCCCCAAAGACCCTTTTCTTCACCTTGCTGTGACGGGGTCCAGGGCTAAACTGGATATACTGAATGAGGTAACATCCTCGCGGAAGGGTCATGAGAAAAATCAGATTGTTTCTTGCTTCGATCGCGATTTTGGGCAGCATGACTGCGCAACGGCCCGGCTCCGACCAGGAGGAGGGCCGGCTTCGCTTCCGCTTCGTCGGTCCCAGGGTTGGGAATCGGATTGCCGCGGTGGCCGGCGTGCCGGGAGACGCAAGCACGTATTACGCCGGTGCCGCGTCGGGAGGGATCTGGAAATCGACCGACGGCGGAAATCGATGGGCGCCGATCTTCGACAAGCAACCCGTCGCCGCCATCGGCGCGCTCGCGGTGGCGCCGTCGGATCCGAGCACGGTGTGGGCGGGAACGGGCGAGGCTTGGGTGATCCGCGACAGCGACGTGATGGGCAATGGAATCTATAAGTCGACCGATGCGGGCAAGACCTGGACCAACATGGGCTTGCCGGAGTCCGGGCGGATCGGGCGGATCGTCATCCATCCGACGAATCCCGACATTGTGTTTGCTTGCGCGCTGGGGCGGGCTACGGGTCCGCAACAGGAGCGCGGCGTCTACCGCACGACCGATGGCGGCCAACATTGGGAACGGGTCCTGTTTGCGGGAGAGAATGTGGGCTGCTCCGGGCTGGGGATGGATCCGCACAATCCACACACTCTGTTTGCGGGCATGTGGCAGGTGGAGTTGCATACCTGGGGCGAAACGAGCGGCGGCCCGGACAGCGGAGTTTATGTTTCGCGCGACGGCGGAACGAAATGGATGCGCATCGAGAAACACGGCCTGCCGGGCGGGCCAATTGGGAAGATCGATGTGGCCGTGGCTCCGACGAATTCTAATAGGGTGTATGCCCTGATCCAGACCAAAGACCAGGGCTCGCTGTGGAGGTCAGACGATGCGGGCGAAGGGTGGAAGGCAGTCAATTATCAGCGAGCCTTGATCGGACGGGCGGGTTACTACATACGGATCGCCGTGTCACCGGCTAACGACAACGAAGTATATGTGGCGAACAGTTCCTTCCACGAGTCACTCGATGGAGGTCAGAATTTCCAGGAAGTGCGCTGGGGCGGAGACACACACGATATCTGGATCGATCCCACTAATCCGGATCGTTTTGTCATTACCGATGATGCGGGCATGATTATTACGACAGTGCACGGGCGCGGCTTTCACCGGGTTACTTTGCCTATCGGCCAGATGTACCACGTGGCGGTAGACAATCAAGTTCCTTACTACGTGTACAGCAACATGCAGGACGACGGGAACCTGCGCGGACCGAGTTTGCCCGCGGATTACCAGGAGACTGGCTGGGACCACGAGATGGGCGGGTGCGAATCGGGCTTCACGGTTCCCGATCCGGCCGATGCGAACGTGGTGTGGGCCACCTGCTATGGGAACTCCGTTACCCGCTGGGACGCGCGGAACAAGGAAGCCCACTCGGTGAGCCCGTGGATGCATACCTTGGACTCGCCTCCGAACGCTCTTAAATACCGGTGCCACTGGACGCCACCGCTGGCGATCGATCCGTTCGACCATAACACGGTCTATTACGGCTGCCAGGTGATTTTCAAGACTTCGAATGCCGGCCAGAACTGGTCGGTGATCAGTCCGGATCTTTCGACGCAGGATCCGGCGCATCTTATTCCCTCGGGCGGGATCGTGGGGGATAATTTAGGGCAATTCTACGGGGAAGTGGTTTTCGCCATCGCGCCATCCACGATTCAGAAGGGACTGATCTGGGCCGGAACCAACGACGGCCAGGTGTGGTACACGAAAGACGGCGCGGCGAACTGGACCAATGTCACAAGTAACATCGCGGGACTTCCTGCCTGGGGTACGGTGACGAGCATCGCGCCATCGAGCTTCGATGCCGGGACGGCCTACGTCAGCATCGATTTCCACCTGGTGGATAATCGCGACCCTTTCATTTATAAGACTACAGATTGGGGGAAGACCTGGAAGCAAATCGGCGCTAACTTGCCCAAACATGCCCTGGCTTACGTGCGCACGATCGCGGAAGATCCTAACTGCGCGGGGCTTTTATTTGCCGGCACAGGGAACGGCCTATTTTACTCGCTGGACGACGGAGAGCATTGGACAGAGATACCGGAAGGGTTGCCGCATGCGCCGGTAACGTGGGCCGTGGTGCAGAAAGATTTTCACGACCTGGTGGTTTCGACCTACGGGCGGGGACTGTATATACTCGACGATATTACGCCGCTGGAACAGACGGCCAAGAATCACGCGGCGGCGCCGGTGGTGCTGTTTGAGCCGCGACCGGCGTACCGCTTCGTGCGCGCGCCGCAGGCGATGATCAACTTCTCACTGAAGACCGAAGTGAAGAGCGCGGTGGAGATGGAGATTTTGGATGCGCGAGGGAAAGTGGTGCGCAAGCTTGAGACAAAGAGCCACGCCGGGATCAACCGAGTGAGGTGGGACCTGCGGTACGAGTCGCCGCGGGTGGTGGCGTTGCGGACGGCGGCGCCCGACAACCCGCACATTTGGGATGAACCGCGCTTCCGCGATTCCGCGTCGCGGCCGATCACGCACTGGGGAACGAGACCCGCCGAGGTTGGTCCGATCGTGGCGCCGGGAAAATATACCGTGCGGCTGAAGGCCGAGGGAAAGACCTATAACCAGTCACTTACGGTGTTGCGCGATCCGCGCGCGCCGGGGTCGGATGCGGACATCCAGGCGTCGGTGGAGACACTGCTCCGAATCCGCGATAACATCAGCCGCGCGGCCGATACGGTGAACCAGGTCGAGTGGCTGCGCAAACAGCTTGAGGTGGTGGAAGCTATGCTCCGGCCGCCGAAGGAATCGGCGAAGGAGAAGGCGGCGCAGGCCGAGGAAAACGACGAAGACGACCCGGAGCCCGCGGCCGCCTCGCCGCAGGCAGCGGACCAGGCGCAGAAAAAACAAACAGCGCAACGCGAGAAAGCGGCGGGGGATCTGGACAAGAAGCTGCAAACGATCGAGCACCGGCTGGTTTCGCAATCGCTGATGAATAGCGACGATAAGTATTTCGTGGAGCCGTACGGCGCATATCTGAATCTGATCTGGCTGAACGCGGAGGTGGGTACAGGAGGCGGCGACGTGGCAGGGAGCGCCGACTTCGCACCCACACAGACGCAACTGGAATTACTCAAGACGTTCGAAACGGAAATGGCGGGAGTGGACGCAGAGTATCGGAAGATTTTGAAGGACGATCTGCCGGCATTGAATCGCGCTTTCGAAGGCGGGAGTCTGGCCCCGGTGGTGGCGGCGAAACAGGAATGACTGGCGGTCGGCCACTTTGCGCCGGGCCCGGAGGGCACCCCCAATTAATGCCTTGGGGAAGGCAAGTACAAATGTCCACATCTGCCGAAATCGTCGGCGAAGAGATCGACAAGCAGGCCGCGCTGGCCGGCGATGCTCTCCAAGACATCCCTGGCGATGGGGCCAGCGCGAACGCAAGGCAGTTGCTTGCGCGCGCCGTGCTGGCGATGATTGGGCCATATTCGGCAGCGAAATTCTTTGCGGAGCGGGTGCTCGAATCCACCACATTCGACTCAGACCTGGTTCAGACGCTCCACTCCAAGCTGCTTCCACTTGAGCGCATGGCTGACGAGGAGGCTCAACGTTGCCCGGCAGCGGGGGTACTTCGACGATCCAGATACCGCGGAACCGTTTCGTTGGCTCGAAGCCTGCAACGAACAAGTGAAGGATTGCATGGTTGCGTTGGAATCCATGTTGGACCCGCAGCTTGATGATGTCATGGCGGCGGCGTTGGCGGAGCACCAGCGGGGTAAGACGTAGAATTCTCTTTCGTGTGGACGGCCCGACATCTGACCGCATCGTCAAGGCCACAGCTTGGGCTTGCCCCACCAGATATACTGAAAAGGCAATGTCCTCGCACGATGTTTCAAAGCAGGAATGATCGGGCGAAATACGTAACTCGGAATAGCATAAGTTCATGCGCAATCATCTCCGCGGGGCCGCTTTTCTCGCACTCCTGCTATGCCTGTCGTCGATAGCGGCGGACGACGGGCTGGAGTCCAGCGTCAAGAGCATCACCGCAGCCTACGCCATCGTGGAAGACAACGAGGCGGAGCCGATTTCCGCCGAGCAAGCCTTCTTTCAAGGCGCGATTCCGGGCATGCTGCGACGCCTCGATCCGCATTCGGTGTTCTTCGATCCGGGGCAGTTCGAGCAGCTCAAGAAACTGCAGACTTCGACGGACAAAGGCTTCGGCAGCGTGGTGTCGGTGCTTCCGGGGCGCGTGATCGTGCTGCAAACGCTGCCGGGGACGCCGTCGGCGAAATCGGGGATGGCGCCGGGCGACGAGATCGTGGCGGTGAACGGGTACCAGCTTAGCCGCCTGGATATGGAGCAGCTGGTGTCGCTGCTCAGCCAATCGCGCCAGCAGCAGGCCCAGCTTGTGGTGCGGCGGCCGGGCAATGCGCGCTTCCTGAACTTCGTGCTGATCCCGGAGGAGATGCAGACTCCCAGCGTGGAGCGCGCCTTTATGCTGAAGCCGGGCATCGGCTATCTGCGTGTGACAAGCTTCGATGAGAAGACCGGCAGGCTGATCAGGGACGCGATCGAAACGCTGGGCGGCCATAATCTGAAGGGGCTGGTGCTGGATCTGCGCAAGAATCCCGGAGGCCTGGTGACATCGGCGCTGGAAACGGCGGCGTTGTTTCTGAAGCCCGGCTCCCGAATTGTGACGGTGCGCGGGCGCAACGTGGCGGAGAAATCCGAAGATGTCGCCGCCGGGGCGACGCCTTACGAATTCCCGCTGGCCGTGCTGGTGGACGAAAGGACGGCCAGCGCCTCTGAGATCGTGTCGGGCGCGCTGCAGGACCATGACCGGGCAACCATCATCGGCACGGCGAGCTATGGCAAAGGATTGGTGCAGAGCGTGTACTCACTTTCGGCGGGCACGGGGCTGGCGCTGACCACCGCGCTTTACTATACGCCCAGTGGACGCTCCATACAGAAACCGCTGGACTCTTCGCAGTTCGCGCTGGCGGCCGCGACGGCGCACCCGAACGGCACCGCCGAGTTTCATACCGATGGTGGCAGGAGGGTGACGGGAGGCGGCGGCATCGTGCCCGACTACGTGGTGGGGCCGGCCGGCGTTACGCGCCTGCGGGCCGTGCTCGATGGCAGCGGCTCCTTCACCACGTTCGCCACGGGGTATGTGGCCGATCACAAGATCACGGACAGCTTCGAAGTGACTCCCGATGTGCTCGACGATTTTCGGGTGTTTCTTTCACAGCGAGACATCCAGCCGGGGCTGAACGAGTGGTCGATCGAGCGCGACTTCATCACCAACCGGCTAAAGCAGGAGATCTTCAACCTGACGCTGGGCGTGGAGAAGGGCGACGAAGTGGAAGCGCAGCGCGACCCGCAGATTCTGAAGGCGCTGGAAATTTTGCACTGACGCGGGAGGCGGAATTCAGCCGCGAAACACGCTTAGCAGACGGGTAGCCAGATCCGGGGCATGCTCGCCGATGAACATGGAATCGTGAAGCCCGCTCACGGATTGCACTTCGAATCCGCCGAGAGCAAAGTCGCGCCATCCGAGGCGGGAATCTTCGAGGATGCGGCTGCTCACGGGCGCGCCTTCCGCGATGAAGTGCACGATCTTGCCCGCGAATGGTTTGGGGCGATAGCCGTGGACAATCGCGGCCGCGCCGCTAGGATGGTGCGGTTGAGGCGGCGCTTGCGGGCCGGCGGCGACAGGCTGATGGGGTACGTGACCGGCACTGTTCGGCCTGAAGTTTCGGACCACGAACCGGATGTGCGCGGCGATCTCGGTGGCGCGATATGGGTTGCCCCGCTCCGCGCCCGAAATGAGGCGTACAGCGTGGCGCGCGTACTGCTTCCAGTGCCGCGCCGGCTTCGGATATCCGGGTGTGGGCGTGTCGAACAGCACCAGCAGCGGGACGGATTCTCCGAGCGCCACCAGCCGGAGGGCGCATTCGAAGGCCAGGATTCCGCCGTAGCAGTGCCCGCCGAGCATATAAGGTCCGGCCGGGCGCGTGGCGCGAATCTGAGCGAGAAAGCGGGTAGCCAGATCGTCAACCGAGGGCCAGGGGCGCCCATCGACGATCGGATGAGTGAGCACAATAAACGATCGCTCCGCGCGCACGAGTTGCGCCACATGCCGCAGGTAGCAGCCATCCTGCGATGCGCCGGGCAGGCAGAAAAACGGCACGCCCTGGGCGCGGCTCTGCCAGACAAGTCTGGCGTTGTCCCCAGACGGAGCTGGGCGCCCCACACCGCGGAGGCCAACGATCGATGCCAGGCGCTCCACGGTCGGCGATTCGAAGAAGTCCGCCATTTCCAGCTGCGGTTCCGCGGCACACAGTTCGGTCCTGACCGCGTTTAACATTACCGCCGCGGATAGGGAGTCTCCACCGAGGGCGAAGAAATTATCCGAGGGACCGGGCTGCGCGATTCCCAGAACGCGCATCCAGATGTAAGCGATGCGCTGCTCGGTGGGGTCCGGAAGAGAGTCGTCCGGCACTACCGGCAATTCCCGGAATTGCTCTGAGAGTACACCGCGGCGGGGCTTGCCATTCCGGCCGGTGGGGATGTGGTCGAGAAATACGATGCGGTTGGGAAGCCGGGAGAACGAGAGCCTGCCTGCCAAGAACCGACGCAACTCCGGCTCGGACGCATTGGCGCCGGCGCGCAATACCACGGCCGCCGCGACATCTTCGCCGAGTGTAGGGTGGCGGACGGCAAACGCCACCGCTTCCGCGACCGCGGGATGCCCGGCCAAAGCGTCGTCAATTTCCCGTGGCGCAATGGTTTCTCCGCCACGGTTGATGGCTTCCTTGATGCGGCCCGCGATGAAGAGATCGCCGTCGCCGTCGACCCGGCCCAGGTCTCCCGTGCGAAACCAACCACTCCGGAAGGCTGCGTGGTTCGCCTCCGCATCGTCCAGATAGCCGTGGAATACCGCGGGACCACGAAGAACAATCTCGCCCGCGCTTCCCGCCGGCAGCAGGTTGCCGGTATCGTCCATGATTCCCACCGATGTGCCGAGAGGGCCACCGACCGATCCCGGCTTGCGGCGGGCCGGCGGGTTGCTGGTCACTTGCCCGGCCTCGGTCAGGCCGTAGCCATCCATGACCGGCACGCGGAGCACTTGCTCGAGAGATTCCCGCAGGCCGGGGTCGAGCGCCGCGCTGCCGGAGCGGATGAAGCGCAGCGATGCGGTATTGAGCACCGGCGGTAGCCGCCGGGCAAGGTCGAGAATAGCGCGATGCAAGGTTGGGCTGGCGCTATACCAGGTGGGACGAAACTCCCGCAGCGAGGCTGCGAACCGATCCGGGCTGAATCCCCCGGCGCAGATCACGCTACCGCCCCGCAGTAACTGCGCCAGGGGGCATGCCAGACCCAACAGGTGGGTGAGCGGCATGATGGCGAGGAAGCGGTCCCGCGCGTTCAAATCGAGCGCGCGCTGCATGCAAGCGGCAATTGCCATCAAGTTCCCGGAAGTCAACGGAACGAGCTTCGGGACGCCCGTTGTGGCGGAAGTTTCGAGCACCAGCACCACTCCTTGGGGCAACTGCCGCGGCTGGCGCAGCGGGATACCGGCTGAGGCGGATCTCCATGTGGGCCGGTCCGTACCGTAGCCGAGTGCTATGACGGGCACGCCGAGCGCCCGCGCCGCTGCCTCCGCGCACGATTCCGGTCCGGCGTTCGTGAGCAGGGCGCGAACTCCCAGACGCGCGAGCAGCGCGTGATATTCCGATTCGGTCAGTGTGGTGTCGAGAGGCGCAGCGGCGCAAACTGCCGCAACACCCAGAAAAGCGCAGAGCGATTCGGCGGGATCCGGCGTCTCGATCGCGATCAGATCATGGCCGGCGATGCCGAGTTCGCGCAGTCGCGCGGCATACCAATCGACCCTCTCCCGGAGGGAAGCGAACGAGAACGTTCTCCCGGCAAGCTGAAGCAGAGCAGGGGCGTCCGGATCTCCGGCGGCAAGCAGGCTTGGCACAAGACCCGGTTCGAGGCTGGGTACAATGCGTTCATCCGCAATCATGGCGCTGTTTAGAATAGCCTACACCATGGCAAAGGCCCGCACGGGGAAGGCGCCGAAGCGCTTCACCTTTACGGGTAGTGCGAAGAACCGGAAGCCTTGCGCAGGCAGCGATTCCAGGTTGCAGAGATGCTCGGCGATGGGAATGCCGGCGCGCAGCAGGATGGAATGCGCGGGGCGCGACAGGTCGGCGGTATCGTCGATGTTGAGCGAGTCGATACCTGCCAGCGCGGCTCCGGAGCCGGCGATGTGGCGCGCGGCGTCCGCCGTCAGGTACGGATGACCTTCGAAATATCGGTCCGTGGCCCAATGCCGGTCCCAGCCGGTGTGCACGAGCACGGCCCTGCCGCGCAGATCCAGATCGCCGAATGCGGAGCGGCCGATGGCGCGTCCAGCGTGGCGGATCAAGACGCCGTCGAGGTGCGCGAGCGACTCCAGCGGCAGTTGGGAGAGATCCTGGCCATCGGCGTAGCGGTGAAACGGCGAGTCGACATAGGTGCCGGTGTTGGCCACCATATCGATTTTTCCGATAGCGCCGGTAAGCCTGGAGTAGCGGGGCTGAAGCCCCGCGCGGGCTGAAGCCCGCCCTCGGCAGCACTTGCTACATTGAGGTGAATGGTGCGATTCAGCCGAGTGGGGTGGGGCGTGCTCGCTTACAACATGCTGGTGGTGCTGTGGGGCGCGTTCGTGCGCGCTACAGGCTCGGGAGCCGGCTGCGGCGACCGTTGGCCGCTGTGCAATGGCGTGATGGTGCCGCGGGCGCCGCGCATCGAAACCATCATCGAGTTCACGCACCGCGCGACGAGCGGCGTGGCAATAGCGGGCGTGGCGGCGCTTTGCCTGTGGGCCTTCCGCCTGTTCCCACGGGGCCACCGCGCGCGCACATGCGCGGTGCTCTCGGTGGTGTTCCTGTTTACCGAGGCGCTGCTGGGCGCGGGCCTGGTCCTGTTTCAATACGTGGAGCACAATGCCTCGGCCGGGCGCGCGGCCTATCTTTCCGCGCACCTGGTGAACACGCAGATCCTGCTGGCCATGCTGACCTTCACGGCGTGGTTCGGCTCGGACCCGGTATCGCGGCCCTGGCCGCGGGCACCGAAGATGGTGATGGCCGCGCTGGCGGTGGCGATCGTGGTGGCGGTGAGCGGGGCGATCGCGGCGCTGGGCGATACGCTGTATCCGGCCGTTTCCGTGGGCGCCGGGATGCGGCAGGAATTCTCTCAATCGGCCAGCGCGCTGCTGCGGCTGCGGGCCTTGCATCCGGTGGTAGCGGTGGCTGGCGCGGTCTTCCTGCTGGCGGCGGCCGCGGGTGCGATGCGATCCGCGCGGGCGGGCGCGGCGCGGATGGGTGGGGTTGTGGCGGGGCTGGTGTTTGTCCAGCTTGTTGCCGGGGGCGTGAACATCGTTCTGCTGGCGCCGATTTGGATGCAGATCGTGCATCTGCTGGTGGCGGATTTATTGTGGGTGGCTCTGGTGGTGATGACGCTCGAGATGGGCCGGCCTGAGAGGCCGCCCCGCTATTGAGTAGACCAGGCGCGCGGGTACCTGGGGAGGCAGAGCAGGAGCGCGGCCGCGGCTAACGTGGCGGCCGACAAGAGGACCAGAAGCGACGCATAGGAGCCGGTGGCGTCGAAGGCTTTGCCCATCCAGACCGGGCCGATGGCGCCCGCGATGGCGTAGGCGGTCCAGGTGAATCCATAGAGAGTCGAGAAGGCGCGCAGACCGAAGTAGCGGGTGAGGAGGTAGGGCGTCAAGTCGGCTTCGGCGCCTACGCCCAGTCCGATCAGCATGGCCGCGGCCATTCCGGGGAGGCTGGAACCGGCGCGCGCGAGCAGGAAAATGCCGCCGGCGGCAATCGCGCACAAGCAGAAGCCTACGCGAGGTCCGAAGAAACGGTCGAGGAGGAAGCCGGTGAGCAGCCTGCCGACGAAGCTGGCCAAACCCAACAGGGAGGCGGCCAAGGCGGCATTTCGCGCGGGCACGCCGCGGTCCGTGAGCAGCGGGGAGAGGTGAGTGATGGCGCCGTTCATGCTTATCGAGCTGAGAAACAATGTGCCGATCAGAATCCAGAAAGCGGGGGAACGCAGGCCTTCGGATAACGTGGCGCCACTCAGGGTTGGATTCGAGCGGACGCCGGCGTGAGGGCGCTCGCGGACGAAGAGGGCGGTCAGCGGGAGTCCCAGGATCAGGACGAGAGCGCCCAGGCAAAAGTACGCGGCGCGCCATCCGTAGGAGGCAATCAACATTTGCGCGATGGGAGGGAACACCATGGCGCCGGTGCCGACGCCGGCCATCACCAATGCGAGGGCCAAGCCGCGGCGGCGGTCGAACCAAGTGGAGACGGCGCGCGAGTAGCCCATCTGGGTCGTGCCATTGCCGACCGCGCCCAACAATACAAAAGTCGCGTAGAGGTGCGCGAGGCGCGGGGTGAGGAAGCCGAGGGAGGCGAACGCCACGCCGAAGACGGCCATGCAAGGGAGAATCACGCGACGCGGGCCGAAGCGGTCGAGCAGATGGCCGAGCGGCGGCGAGCACACCGCTACGGTGAGGGCCGCGAATCCGAAGGCCGCCGAGACCGATTCGCGGCTCCATCCGAATGCGCCGGTAAGCGGCTTCAGGAAGATGCTGAAGGTGAAGACCAGCAGGGAGCCGAAGCCGACCATGGCGCCGAAGTAGGCCGCCAGGACCACCCGCCATCCGGGAAAACGGCTAGCTTCGGGCATAGCCGTGGAGGGCGGTGCGCTTGCCTCCCACGCGGTGGGCTTCGTCGGACAGCGCATGCACGCCGCTCGCGTCGATCCACCGGTTGTAGAAGTTGAACAGCGCGCACACGGTGATGGCGAGATAGATGGCGTCGTCCTCCCAGCCTGCGGCGTAGAGCGGCTTCATATCTTCGGGCGTGATGCGGGGAGAATCGTGATTCACCTTGTCGACGAAACGGAACAGGGCCTTGTGCTTTTCATCCAGCTTCGAATTTTCCAAGTCACGTAGCACGCCCCAGACCAGGTCCTCGTCTCCCAACAATTCCGCCGCGACCGCGGCGTGCGCCTTCAGTCAAAACGGGCACTGGTTACGGCTCGATGTGTAGGCGGCGATCAACTCGCGGATTCCGGGGCTGAAGGCGCCGGGACCGCGCAGGATCTCCTGCGTGAAGCGGCCCAGATGCTCGGTGGCCTTGGGCAGATAGGCGAACATGTGCCAGATCTGTGGATACTCGGACCCACTGTCCTGCGCCACGCGGATCAAGTCGGCAAACGGCCCGGGCTGAGGATTATGCTCCACGCCGGGGAGAAACATCGGCTTCATGGTTGGGTTGGGCACGGGACTTCCGGATTATTACATGCGGGACCGGAAGGGTCAATACTCAATACATACTAGCGATTGAAGGGGTATTCGCTGATCCAGTGGAAGCCGCGGTTGGCGATCGAAAATTTGCCGGTGGGCTTCAGTTGGAGCTGCATGTGGATCTTGTGGCTGTCCATTTCGCCATCGAGGGTTAGTTGGTCCTGGGCGGGGCGATCGTATGTGAAGCTGGCTTTCCACTTCTTGTCGGTATCCTTGGTGAGGGCCAGCGTTTTCTTATTCGCATCGATCGAAACGCCGTATCCGGAGAAGGTGTCGTCCGGGCGCTCGAAGGTGACCCTGGTGGGGAAGTCGAAGATGGCGCGACGCCAGCGGTCGCGATCGGTGAACAGCGGCGGGCGGGGTTGCGCGTCGACCGAGAGCTCGACCACTTCCCAGATGCCGTACAACGCCGACTTCGGGCGCGCTCCGCCGTATTTGTACCACGAGGTCCGAGCGGCATAGACATTCATGGCGAGCAGCGCGACGCCAAAGACGACTTGCGCGGCCAGGGCGATGCGGTTCGAGCGCCGCGTGACGAAGAGGCATGGTTCGGAGGAGGGCGCGACAGCGCGGTTGAAAAAGAAGGCCGCCAGACGCGAAAGATCGGGCCCGAGCAGGAAGAGGCACATCAGAATCAGATGAAAGGAGAACAGCTTCACCGGGACATCGTAGGTCATGTTGAGCATGAAGACTTCGATCATGTCCGCCAGAGAAATCAGCGCGCCGAGCATGGTGGTGCGCGGGAAGATGAGCAGAATGCCGCCGAGGGTTTCCGCGGAGCCGACGAAGATCTCATAGGCCGGGGAGGCTCCGATCGAAGACCAGAGAACGCCCATCGGCGAGAAACTGCCATACGGTTGGAGCAGTCTCGTCAAGTACGGGAAAGGCATCTGCAGGGGAACCACTTTGGACAGTCCGTAGACCAACATTTGCGACGCAAGGGCAAAACGCATGAAGACGCGAAACCATTTGTAGAGTGCGGTGTAGTTTTCGCGCCGCCGGTCGAGAGCGGACCAGACGGCGGTGGAGAGCGCGGCGATGACGAGCAGGCAAAATGACAGAACCCAATCGAACGTTTTGTCGCCGCTGCCGCTGCCGGTATAAACCAACGGTTGCGTCACATGAAAAACATGCGCGGCGGTCCAGAAGACGATGGGCCGGATGGGCCAGAGGCTGGCTGGGTCCGGTATATCGACGTTGGGAAGAGGCAAGAGACTGCCGAAGATTTGATTCGTGAGGCAAAACAATACGAAGTAGACGAAGGCAAAGCGGAAGCCGACGCGAGAGGCAGGGCTCCACGGTTGGGCGGCGGGTTGGACTTTTTCAAGCAGACTATCGCCAATGATAATACACTCCGCGGCTGGTAGAAAAAGGCGGCCTTAGAGGCCGCTGCAGGCCGGGGGCCTGCCCCACTAGGCGCGGAAGGTGGGGAGGGCGGTGGCGATTTGGAAATGCAGATGGGCGTGCGCGCGGCGCAGGGCGCGCTCCACTTCGGCCGGATCACCTGCGTGCGCGAAAATGAAGCCCAGGTACGACGATCCCTCCGGCAAGGGGACCAGGGCCTGGCCTACTTTCGCCGTGACGATCACGTCGTCCACGTCCGCGACGGCGCGGGCTTCCGCGAGTCCGGCGACGTCCTCATAGATTCCGGCGCGCGGAATCGGAATCATCATGACGCCCGACGCGGCGTCGACCAGCTTCAGCTCGGCGACGTCTTGTCCGATGGCATGACGCAGCAGCAGTTCCTCGAGCGGGACGTCCGCGCCAAAGCGCAGCACTTTCGAGCAGAGGCCGCCGATGGGGCGCGCCGCTACCTCCAGCATCCAAACGCCGTCTTCATTCAGGCGCAGCTCGGCGTGAAACGGCCCGTGATACAGGCCCAGCGCGCGCACGGCACGCTCGACGGCTGCGCCAATCTGCTGCTGCGCCGCGGTGGTCTCCCGGGAGGGCGTCACGTAGATCGTCTCTTCAAAGAAGGGGCCTTCGAGCGGATCGGGCTTGTCGAATATGGCGAGGATGCGGGGCGCGCCGTGGGTGACGATGCCTTCCACGGCGAATTCACGGCCCGGAATGTACGCTTCCACCTGCAAATATTGGCTCTGGGGCTCGCGCCCCAGCAACGTCTTAATGCGCGCAAATGCCGCCCGAAATTCGTCCGGATGGTTGGCGCGGATGACGCCGCGGCTGGCGGAAAGGCCCAGCGGCTTGAGCACGCACGGGTACGGGGCGCGGCTGGCGGCGGCATCCGGCCCGTCGGACAGCGCGGCCCGGAAGAATTGCGGCACCGGCAGACCCGCGGCCTGAAAGAGCTGGCGCGCGAGGTACTTATCATGGCAGGCGCGCGCGGCAGCCGGCGGATGGAACGGAATTCCGAGCGCGTGCGCAACCTCGGCCGCCAGTACGGCGGGTGCGTCACCCACCGCGGCTACCGCATCGAAGCGCTGGCCGCGAAGGGCGTCTAGGGACGCGGGCAGGTCGCCGAAACGCACGGGGACGGCGCGGTCGCCCCAGGGATCTTCGAGCACATGGCAGCGATCGGTGGCCAGCGTGAGATCCACACCGAGGCGTTCGGCGGCATCGGCGAAGACGCGGATCTGGTAGCCGGTGGTCGACGCAAACAACAGCAGGCGCGGCACCGTCAATCCTCCGTATGGAAGGATTCCATGGTGCGTGGGTTGTAGGCCCAGTGGAATTCCAGCTCGTAGGCCAGCGAACGCGCCAGGCCATCCAGGTCGGGAAATAACGTTGCGCTGGTGATGTTCATGCGGTACAGCTCGCGCAGGCCGGTTTCGCGCACTTTGCCGGCCGGCAGGATGAACTTCGCCATCATGTTCATGGGATCGCGGGATTTGCGCACGATCTCTTCCATGGGCTTATCCACCACGCTGGGCAGCGCGAAGGTACCGGATTGCGCGATCAAGCGGCGGTTCATGGTGTCCGGCTCGCCGAGCCAGATGAACTCGCGGTCGCCCTTGAGGAAATAGCGCGCGAAATTGCCCTTGCGGCGCGGATCCATGCCGCGCGTGGGCACGGCGGGCTTGCGCGATTTCGCGGAACGGCGAATGCCGCCCGCGCTGATGTCGGCGGGATTGAGCGCCCAAACGGCCGCATCGCTGGTGGCGCGCTGGAGCGCGAAGAAGGCCGCCACGTAAGGCGACCAGGTGAAATCCAGCAAGCGCGTGGGGGCGCCATGGTGCTGCATCAGGGCCAGCCACTGAAAGTCGTCGTCCGGGTCGGGAGGCTGCGCCAGAAACTGGTGCGCCTTGCGCTTGAAGACGCGCAGGATGCGGCCCTCCTGCTGCGGCCAGGCGCGCGGGTCGATGTGGAAGTTCCGGAAGTAACGCGAGAGCGCGCTGGCCAGGGGCCAATCCTCTTTGCGATGTCCGCGGAAGGCCCAGTTGGAATACGGCGAGCCGGTGATGATTTTCAGGAACTCGTCCCACGATTTCAGCCGGTGCTGCTTGTAGATGGTGGGGTTGGCGGGCGTCATGCTCCAATCATTTTCCCATCATTGGCGGCGGCGCGCCGGGAGGATCCGGAGGACAGAGGTGTTGACAGCCTACCGGTTGTCAGATATAGTATATAGCTGTTGGCAGCCAACATGTCTGAACAAAAAACGGAAATCCCTTACGGAACGCTGGATCTGCTGATCCTAAAAACACTCGACACGATGGGGCCGATGCACGGCTACCGCATCGCCAGGAGGATTGAGCAGGTCGCGGAGAACCTTTTGCGATTGAACCAAGGGTCGATTTATCCGGCGCTCATGCGCCTGGAAGAGCAAGGCTGGATTCGCACGCAATGGGGGATTTCGGAGACAAGCCGCAAAGTTAAGGTTTATTCGCTGACCAGGGCTGGAGCCAAGCAACTGCGTGTCGCGGTGGCGAACTGGGAGAGGGCGACGGCGCTGGTGGCGCGGTTCCTGGAGGCGGAGTCGTGACGCTTCGACTCGCGGCGAACCGTCTGCTGGCGCTGGTTCGCAAGCGGCGTCTCGATGGGGAACTGGAGGGTGAAATCCTGGCCCACCTGGAGATGGCCGAGCGCGATGCCATGGCCAGCGGGTTGCCGCTGGAAGAGGCCCGCCGCAAGGCCCGCAGCGGTTTTGGAGGAATCGAACAGATGAAGGAAGAGCATCGCGATCAACGCAGCGTCCAGTGGATGGAGAACCTGGTGCGAGACTTTCGGTACGGGGCGGCTTTGCTGGCGCGGGATCCCGGATTCGCCGCGGTTACGATCGGATTGCTGGCTCTGGGCATCGGCGCCAACACGGCCATGTTCAGTATCGTGGATGCGGTGCTGTTGAGACCGCTTCCGTTCCCTGAGCCGGAGCGCATGGTTAGAGTGTGGGAAACTCCACCCGCGATGGAGCAAAACCCTACCACCACTTTGACTTTTCTCGACTGGAAGAGGCAGCACGACCTCTTCGAGGCGTTGTCCGCGGAAGAGTTGTTTCGAGCCGCGGTGACGACTGCGGGCGACCCGGTACGCCTTCCGGGCGGACTGGTTTCGGCCTGCTATTTCGAGGTATTCGGCGTGAAGGCTCGACTCGGCCGCACCTTCGCGCCGGGAGAGGACCAGCCGGGCGCCAGTCCGGTGGTGGTGTTGAGCTACGTGTTGTGGCAGACGCAATTCGGCGGCGATCCCGGCGTGCTGAAACGCAATTTGGTGCTGGATGGCGTGCCGCACAGGATCATCGGCGTTTTGCCCAAAGGCAGCTTCGACCGGGACGATGCGCGATTCTGGAAACCGATGATCTTCGCGCCGGAACAAATGAATCGCGCGGAGCACTGGCTGCGCGTGATCGGGCGCCTGCGCCCCGGTGTGAGCATCGAGCAGGCGTGCGCCAGGATGACCGCGTTGAGAGCCAGTCTGAACGGGGTGATCTTCCAGAAGGACTGGGGCTTCACCGTGGATCCATTCGCGCAGATGCTGGTTGGGGATACCCTGCGCCGCTCCATCTACATGGCATTTGGAGCGGTTCTGCTGGTGCTGCTGATCGCTTGCGCGAATGTGGCGAACCTAGTGCTGGCCAAAGGAGCAGCCCGGCGGAAGGAGATGGCTCTGAGGGCCGCCTTGGGGGCCGGCCGCAGCCGTTTGATCGGGCAGTTGCTCACCGAGAGCCTGGTGCTGTGTCTTCTCGGAGGCATGGCAGGTATCGCGGTGGCCTACCTGCTGCTCAGTGCCGCGGGACCGATGGTGGCGGCGTCGCTGCCGTTCACGGCGGATCTAACCCTGGATCCGCGCGTCCTCGGCTTCGCTGCAGCAGCCGTGATGGCGGTTTTAATATTGACGGGTCTGCTTCCTTCCGTGCAGACGCCTTTCGGCAAGCTGTCAAGCTCACTGAATGAGGCGGCGCGCGGGTCGTCGAGTTCGAGGGCAGCCGTGCGCCGCACCATCGTCATGGGAGAAGTTGCGGCTTCGGTGGTGCTGATCTGCGGCGCGGCGCTCCTGTTCAAGAGCCTGGCGAAACTTCAGCAAGTGGATGCAGGGGTCAGAATCGACCACGTGATTACGATGTCGACGGATCTTCCGTCGACCGCATACGCGACTGCGGAAAGCGCCACGGCATTTTTTAGAGCCGTGGTCGAACGGGTGCGATCCGCGCCCGGAATCGAGCAAGCATCTGTCTCTGTCGGCTTGCCTCTGGAAGGTGTGCGGTGGGGCGAGTTTATCAGTTCGCCGGGAGTGAAGGACTACCTGCTGGTGCGAGTGAAGATGGTGGATCCCTGGTATTTCGCGACGCTCGAAATTCCGGTAGTAGCCGGGCGCGGAATTGAAGACCGCGATCGCGCGGGCGCGCCGCCAGTGATGGTGATGAGCCAAGAGGCGGCCCGGCTTGCGTCAGGCAGGTTTGGTATGGCGAATCCCGTTGGACGAGCGGTGGGCACCGATTTGCCCGGCTACGGCCCAATCCCCGAGTCCCCGGTGAACCTGCAGATCGTAGGCGTGATTTGCAACGAGCGCACCAGTGGATTGCAGGCGCCACCGGAACCGGTGATCTATGTGCCTTTGGCGCAGTTCCCGCGACAGGACATCAGCCTGGTGGTTCGCACACGGAGCGAGCCGGCGGCGGCCATGTCCGGAATTCGGGAAGCCGTGCGGCGGGTGGATCCCTACCTGCCCCTGGGGGAAATCAGGACGATGGAACAGGTGAAGCAGCAGAGCATGCTGTGGGCGAAGCAGCCCACGTGGGTGGTGGGAGCGTTCGCCGGCGTGGCCGCACTGATGGCCGCACTGGGACTTTACGGCGTGCTGGCGCATGCGGTCACCGAGCAGCGCCGCGAGATCGGGATTCGTATGGCCCTGGGCGCGCGGCCGGGCGACGTCGTCTCGCACACTTTGCGCGGCGCTTTGTCGATGCTCGTCGTGGGGCTGGCTGCCGGACTGGCTGGGGCTTTTGCGCTGACCCGGGCACTGAAGAGTCTGCTGTTCGGGGTGTCGGCGCTGGATCCGGCCGCACTGGCCGTTGCATGCGTCCTGATGACGCTGATCGGCATCGTGGCGGCTTTGATTCCGGCGAGGCGGGCGGCGGGAGTGGATCCCGTGACGGCGCTTCGCGAGGAGGGCTGATTGGTTCTTTGCGATGCCCGCGGCCGGCACCAAAGAACGGGATGTGACATAATTATGGCATGAGCGTTCGAACCACGATCGACATCCCGGACGATCTGCATGCCGCGCTCAGGCGGCGTGCCGCCGCGGAGCAAACATCGATCCGTTCGTTGATTACCTGTGCCATCGAGAACACATTCCGACAGCAGCCATCGCGGCGCGTGACGGGTCCATTGGTGGGGAAGAAAGGCAAGCCGGCCCCTGGCAGCCCCGACAGGGAGAATCCGTACGACGTCCTATTTGCTTGATCTGAACGTGTGGCTGGCCTTAAGCTGGGCCAACCACATGCACTCCGATGCCGCTTGGACGTGGTTTTCGCGGCAGGGGGACAACCGTTTCTTCTTTTGCCGGTTCACGCAAATCGGGCTGTTGCGGCTGCTGGCGACGTCCGCGGTGATGGGCAAGGATGTAAGGACCATCGGCGAAGCCTGGAAGGTGTACGAGCGGTGGCTTGAGGACTCGCGAGTCGGAATCCGGCAGGAGACGGGTGAACTTGACGCGGCCTTCCGTGCGGCAACCCGTCCAGTTTTTCGGCTGTCGTCGCCGAAGGCGCTTGGCGATTGCTACCTGCTGGCAGCCAGCCGGGTCGCGAATGCCACGCTCGTGACGTTCGACCGGGGTCTGGCATCCGCATGCCAGAAATCGGGTCAGCGGGTCGCGCTGCTGGAGCCCGGCGAACCAGCCGGAGCTTGATCCGCATGAAGGACACCGTCGTGCGGCGCAACCTAACGCAGCAGGAAGCGGCGCGGATCTGCGGCACGGATCCGCCGAGGCTTTCCAAGGTGTTCCGCGGCCGCATGGAGAGCGTCACCATCGACCGGCTTGTTGGCTGGCTCAACGCGCTCGGACGGGACGTGGAGATCGTTGTCAAATCGTCCCCACGCGCGAGGGAACGCATTTTAAGGCGCCAGGAAGCCGGCTGAAAGCCGGCTGCGGGCAGGATTGCCCGCCCTCCAAATCACCTTCCGTAGATGAAGCGGCTGCGGCGGGGGTCGGCGCCGCCGGTGAGCACGCCGTCGGACATGTTGATACGAATCGCCGTGGGGGCGGAGAGATTGCCCCAATCGCCGATCACCGAGACCTTGTGGCCCATGGCCGCCAGTTTGTCTATGGTCGCTTGTGGGAAGCGGCGTTCCATGTTCAGCTTGCCGGGCAGGAATTCGTGGAAATCGAATGACGTGTACAGGTGCGCGCTATCGAAGCGCGGCGCTTCGATAGCTTCCTGCGGCGACATGTTGAACTCCACCATGTTCAGGAACACCTGGAGCAGCGTCTGGTCCTGCAAATCGCCGCCGGGGGTGGACATGGCCAGGAAGGGCTTACCATCCCTAAGCACGAGCATGGGGCTGAGGGTCACGCGCGGGCGCTTGCCGGGCGCCAGCTCGTTGGGATGGCCGGGGGTGAGCACGAACGTCTGCATGCGCTCGCTCATGGCCAGGCCGGTATCGCCGGCGATCACCGAAGGCAGCCAGCCGCCGCTGGGCGTGGCGGAGAACATGTTGCGTTCGCGGTCCACTACGTTGACGCAGGTGGTGTCGCGCGCCGCGATGGTCGATTCGGTGGATGCGGGCATGGGCAGCGGTCCGCCGAATGCGCCGGGACGATGCTCGAGCGACGCGTGGTCGGGGTCGATCAGCTTGCGCCGCTCGGCGGCGTAGTCTTTGGAAAGCAGCGTCTCCTCGGGGATTTTGGAAAACTTCGGGTCGCCATAATAGCGGTCGCGATCGGCAAAGGCCAGCTTGATGGCTTCCACCAGCGTGTGAATGTACGCCGGGGAGTTGTGGCCCATGGCGCGCAGGTCGTAGCCTTCCAGCAGGTTGAGGGTCTCTATCATCACCGGACCTTGCGACCAGAAGCCGGGCTTGAAAATTTCATAGCCGCGATACGTTCCGGTGCGCGGCGTGTCGGTCTCGGCATGGAAGCCGGCCATATCGTCATAAGCGATCAGGCCGCCGTTACGCGCGCAAAACTGGTCGTATTCATGCGCGATGGGACCTTTGTAAAAATAATCGCGCACGGCGCGCAAACGCTCGGCGCGATCGCCCTTGGCTTTGGCTTCGGCGCCGGCCATGGCGCGCAGGGTCTTGGCCAGAGCCGGCTCGCGGAAGACATCGCCGCGCCGGGGTGGCGCGCCATTGGGAAGGAAGAATTCGCGGGAAGTGGGCCAGAGCTCCAGCAGGGGCTGCGAGCCGCGGATCCAATCGGCCATGACTTCGGTGAGCGGGAATCCTTCGGTGGCGTATTCGATGGCGGGCGCGGCGACTTGGGCGAACGACAGGGTGCCGTAGCGTGCGAGCGCCAGGATCAGCCCATCCATCGCGCCGGGCACGGGAGAGGCCAGAATTCCCTGCGCGGGCATGGCCGGCACGTGTCCCGGCTGTTCCCAAAGCTCCCGCCGGCGGGACTCATAGAAGGCGACGGTGGCGCGCTTGGGGGCCGTGCCGATGCCGCTGATGACGACGACGGGCTGGCCGGCCATCTTGATCACGATGGGGATTTCGCCGCCCAGGCCGAAGTGATCGAGCTCGGTGACGCCGGCTGCCAGGGTGGTGGCGACTCCCGCATCCACCGCGTTGCCGCCTTCGGCCAGGATGCGCATGCCCGCATCGACTTCGAAGTTGTTGCAGGATCCCACCATTTCGTGCAGGCCGCGCACGGGGGGGAACATGGTGAGCTTCGATTGAGCGGGGAGCAAGAAAACAAGAGCCGCCTGAAAGGCGGCTGCGGGCAAGATTGCCCGCCCCACAAGACGGGCGAGCCTAGCTTTCATAACGGTACATCGCTCCCGCGATCGGCACGCCGCGCACTTCGATTCTGCGGAGGTCCGCCGAGCCGACACCATGCCGCTCGGCGAGGAGCAGCGTATTCTCACAGGTGCGGAACGGCGCAGTGCCGCGCGGGGCGCGCGGATCGTAACCCATCACGGCGGTGGCGACCGCGTCAGTCGATACCGGATTCAGGCCTGCCAGCAGCACTCCTGGTTGCACCCGCCGGATGCCCTTGATCCACGGCCCTTCGCCGCCCGCGATGGACTCGATGCCATCGACGATCTGCAAATCGATGGGCCGCGACTTCACCAGATCGGCGACGATATGCGGCACACGATATCCCGGCTCGCGGCTGGATGACGGATCCAGTTCCGATGGCGCCGATTTGGAAGGCTGCCGGCGGCCCGCGTGCATGGTCTTGGCCCGGCCGGAGGTCGGGTTTTCGTTGGGCTCGTCCACGCCGGCATCGTCGCCATAGATGGATGCGGGCAACATGCCGAAGCAGTTCTTCATGGACAGGGTCACGCCGCAGGTCTCGTGGTTTTTCAGCTTGGCCATGCTGACGAAGACGTCCGTGTCTTCGTAGGCATGATTCAGATCGTAAGCCGGGAACAGATAGCCGCCGCCGGGCACTTTGAATCGCGCGTATTTCTTGCCCTTGCCCAGCGCGTTGGTATTTTCGAACTCCACGCCGGGCGCGGCGGCCAGCAACTGGCGCACGTTCCAGCCGGAATCGAGCAGGTAGTCTTCGAGCGGGCCGCTGGTGGCCCAGGCGCTCTCGACGAAGCGGATGCGCCGCGCGCCGGCGCGACCCATCAGGTGCGCGGTGGCGCCGACCAGCTTCGGGTGCACGTAGTGCGTGACTCCCGGCGGGCGGCCGTCGACACGCAGCGCGGGGCTGCCGGTCATGTTCAGCTTGATGGTTACGGTTTTGCCGCGCACTATGCCATCGAGTCCGCCGAGCTGGTCGAACAGGGTGGCCAGGCGGGCGGTTACATCCTCGTCGTACGAAGCGCACTTGGCGATGGCGACGGGCGCGGCGCTTTGCGGGCCAGGTGCGGCTTTAAGCAGCGGGGCAGCGCTGATTAGGGCAATCCATTCTCTCCGAGTCATTCTTCTAGTCTAAACGCACCGTGGCACAGGCGGAAACCCGCTCGATATCGACGCCAGTGCCGCCTTCGTCGGTGACGTAAACCTCCAGATCCTTTTGGATGCCATCGGGAGTGATGAGATGCGCGTGCTTGAATGTGCCCAGCACCTGCACGGAGACGTTCTCGATGGGGTACGCCGAGTAGTTCACCAATTCCACCACCACCTGCTTGCCGTCGGCGGTGGACAGCAGGTTCGAGAGCATCGAAGAGACGTTGAACAAGCGCGCGCCCAGATTCTTGCGGCCGGTCATCGACTGCACGTCGTGCCAGATGTCGTTCAGACGGTCGAGCTCGGCTTTATCCAGGGTGATCTGTCCGGGCTGCAGAGCGGACTGCCCCTTCCATCCGGGGGGCGCGGTGAGCACGGTGCCGCCCGCGCGCGCGAAGTTTTTGAGCATCTCGCGCTGGTCGGGCGTGAGCGAGGCGGCGTCGACATCGACAGCCATGGATGTGCCTTCGAGCGCATCGGGGGTGAGGCGCTGGCCGGGGATGGCGCGCATGGGCGTATGCTTGGCCGCGATCATGTCCAGGATGCCGCCCGAAAGCAGGGCATCGTCGCGATCCTGGACCACGGCCAGTTTGCCGTAGGGGTGGAGGGCGCGCCATTCGGGGTGGCTTTCAAAAAACTGGAGCACCTGGGCCATGCCGCGCCAATTCTTGAGGGCGGGGGCGTCGCCGCGTTCCAGGCGGGCGGAAAAATCGGCATCGAGCGCCACGATCCAGCGGGCGCCGGCCATCTCCGCGTCGGCGATGGCTGCCTGATAGCGCTCACCGGTGACGACGGTGTGCGCCGGGGGCAGATATCCGAGCCACAAGCTGGCGGGACCCCAGGCGCGCACGGAGCGGATGAATCCGGTGTTGGTGTCGATCCAGGGCGAGCCCGAGGGCGCCGCTTTGGCCGCGCCGTTGTCGAGCACCTGGATGCCGGGCCACACGCCTTGATACGTGGCGACGATGGGGTCGGGGCCGCCCAATGGCATGCGGGCGCGGGAGGTGAGCTCAACCACGACGGCGTGCGCATCGGCCAGCATGTCGCGCACGCGCGCGGCCGTGCCGGTGGGGAAATCGCCCTCCAGCACGATGCCCTGCAAGCCCGCGCGAATGGCCTGGCGCGCTGGATCGGCGGGATCGGCGCCCGGCTTGAGGACTGCCAGGGTAGCGATGCCGCGCGCGGCGGCGTTGGTTATGAATGCGGGCGAGTACGAGGTGACGAGCAGGCAATTGATGGGCGTGCCGGAGAGCAGGTCGAGCGATTTGGGGTCGGCGCCGGACCAGCGCGCGGGCACCCAGGCGGATGGGGGCGCCAGGGAGGCCAGCAGGGGCATCGCGGAGAGGAGCGCCAGGCAGGGGGCCGTGCGGCACATCATTCTTCTACTTTACCTTGGGCGTGCGTTCGCGGGTGCTTTGGGTAGGGCGATGCCATCCTCGGTGAGTTCGCCAATGATCATCCGCACGACCTCGTTAATGTGCTTGAATGCCTCTTCCTCCGTGGTACCCCAGGTGGAAGCTCCATAGCTTTTCAGCGCGCGACAATAGGCATGCCAGCGATCGTCATCGGGCTCAACCACCACTTTGAGAGAGTAGGTCTTCATGGTGTGCTCACCTACTTCTACTGTACCCCGCCGTCATTTTCCAGCACGCTGTCCGGAGCGAGCGGGTCTGGAGACCCGCTGCAGGCGTGGACGCCCGCCCCACAAGCCCGTCATGACATTGTCTGGCATTCGTGCTATGCTGGCTCTTTGGAGGCGCCGCCATGCCAATCACCGAATCCCGCAACCAGAAGCTCGACCTTCGGCTGACGCCGTCGGCGAAGCGGGCGCTCCAGGCCGCCGCGATCGCGGCGCACCGCTCCGTCAGCGAATTCGTTTTGGAGAGCGCCCTTGCGCGGGCCGAGGAAAGCCTGCCCGATCGCCGGCGCTTCGGGTTGACCGTCGAGCAGTGGGAAGCTTTCCAGGCGGCGCTCTCGGCTCCTCCCCGGCGCGCTCCGCGGATGGCCAAGCTACTCAGGCAGCCGAGTGTGTTCGACCGCGGCAAGATATAAGTGGCCGCGCTGCGCATTGAAAAGCTGCAACGCCGCCACGGCATCGACACGTTCGACTGCGGCCGGGAGGCTCTGAACCGCTTCCTCATCCGGTACGCCCTGCAAAACCAGCAGGCCGAGGCCTCGCAGACGTACGTCGCGCTGGCGGATGAGGAGGTCGTGGGTTACTACACGCTGGTGGTCGGGCAGGTGGAGTACAACGACGCCCCCGAGCGCCTGACCAAAGGGCTCGCCCGCCATCCCGTGCCGATCATGCTGCTGGCTCGCCTGGCCGTTGCGGTCTCGTGGCAAGGCAAGGGTTTGGGAAGCGGACTCCTTAAGGATGCCATGCTGCGCACAGTGCAGGCTGCCGAAATCGCCGGCATTCGGGCCTTCGCGGTTCACGCGAAGGATACCGAGGCCAAGTCCTTCTATGAGCACTTCGACTTTGCCCCTTCGCCGAGCGATCCCTACCATCTCTTTCGCCTGCTTAAGGACATCCGTGGCGCCCTGAAATCATGACTACCCGCGGCCATGCGCTTCGGCGTGGCGCAACCAGCGGCTAGAATTGCTCCTCTGGGAATCCGAGGTCATCACCAGGTTCCAAAAAGAACAACTCGACGGACGGCTCGTGACGGTAATGATGCAGCAGCGCCGAAATCATTCGCATCACCAACTGGAGGGCCTGGAGGGCGTCGACTCCGGCGGCATACCGGATTTTGCGTTCTCCGAGTCCGACCACTTCGAATGGGCTGTAGAAGCCCGAAGCATCCAAAAATGGTTGAGGTTTGCCGAGCCGAACAACCACGGTGCCGGGGTCGCCCCCGTTGACCGATCTCTTCAGGACTCTTTCGGCAATGACTTCGCCGATGTCATCGATCACCATGGATACATCATAAGCGGGTTGTTATCGGGCATATCGGCGCCCCCGCAAAAAGGGTGTCGTCGTCATGCATTATTGCCATCCTCCGCAGTTCAGTGTATGGTGAATGTATGGCGCGGCTCATCTCCACCACGGTTCGGCTAGGCGAAGAAGACGTGCGGGCATTGAAGCGCGCGCGCGCGGCGGGGCATTCGGCCTCCGAACTGATTCGGAAGGGTCTACGCGTCGCAGCCTCCCGGTACTATTCGGGCAGACGTCCGCCCACAACGCGTCTGTTTGAGTCCACGGACACGAAACTGGGAGACGAGTCCGAGCTCTTCCGGGATCTTGCGGGGGCGAGCCGAGCTTTCCCGATTATGAGACGGCCTTGACCTCCGCCAGGCTCGTGATCGTACCGGGCCTTGTCCTCGCGGAGGTTGACTACTTTCTTCGAGAGAATCGGGACGCCATGCGAAAGCTGGTGGCCGAGATTTTCGACCCGGGGACGCGCTATGAGTATGAGTTGCCTGCCCCTCGGGACATCGTTCGCGCCCTGGAGCTTGACGCCAGATTCGAGAACCTCGGTTTGGGGCTGGCCGATGGGTCCTAACCACGGATCGGCGCGATTTTAGCGCAATCCGCGTTGGGCCGCGCCTCACACGCGCGCTTGAATTGGTGCTGTAAGGGGGCGGCCTGAGAGGCCGCCGCAGGCCGAGGGCCTGCCCCACTGGGCTACTCTTCGCGCAAAGCTGCCATTGGATCCAGCCGGGCAGCCCGCCGTGCGGGCAGATATGCCGCTACCGTAGTTGCCGCCGCCAGAATCAGCACTGCGCCGGCGAGTTGCACGGGGTCGCGCGGCCGCACGCCGAATAGCAGGCTGGTCACCAGGCGGCCGGCAGCCAGCGAAGCGGCGAGGCCCGCCGCTATTCCGATCGCCAGCAGCAGCACTACGTCGCGCAGCATCAGCCGCACGACGGCGCCGCGCGGCGCGCCCAGCGCCATACGGATGGCAATTTCGCCTTTGCGCCGCGTGACTGCATACGACGTGACCCCATATAGGCCCACCATGGCCAGCAGCAGCGCCAGAGATCCGAAGACGGACGACAACAGCGCCACCGTTCGGGGCAGTAACAGCGATTCGCTTACCTGCGTTTCGAGGTTGCGGAACTCCAGCGAGATGCCACGGTTCACTCCCGCAATCGCGGCGCGCGCGGCCGGAATCAGCGCGGCGGCCGGCACGTCCGACCGCAGGGTGAATCGAATGCCCGGCCCCGGCGCCGCATCCTGGCCAGCAGCGAGGTAGCCTATTCTGCGGTCCAGTTCGTTAATCCGGTTGTACTTGGTATCTTTGGCTACACCGACGATCTGGTAGATACCGTCCTTGCCTATCCCGATGGTCTTGCCGATCGGGTTCGCGGCGCCAAAGAACTGGCGGGCCGCCAACTCATTCACGATCATCGCCTTCGTCGCGCTCGGGCCGTCACGCTCGTTGAAGTCACGGCCCAGCACCAGGGGCGTGCGCAAGGTGGCGAAGTATCCGGGGGACACACGATTCAGGAAAAGCAGCGTGTCTTTCCCCGATTTCGGCGTAAGCCCCTCGGGCTGGACCATTTGCGCCCAGCCTTCGGGGCCGATGGGCGTGAGAACGGAACTGGCGGCGGCAGCGACACCGGGCAGCGCGCGCAGCCGGACAAGGATCTCGCGGTAGGTAGCGACGCGCGTCGCGGCGGGGATGGCCGCTTGCTCCACATTCGCCGTAATGATGACAACGTTGTGCCGCGTAAATCCGGGGTCCACGGCCCAGAGGTTGCGCAGAGTCCCCAGGAAGAGTCCGGTGGCCACCAGCAGCACGAAGGACAGTGCCACCTGGCCGGCCACCAAAGCTTTGCCGGGATTGAGCCGCGCGGAAGCGCGCAAGGCGCCACGCGCATTCTCTTTCATTACCTGGTGGAGTTCGACGCGCGTGGCGCGGAGGGCCGGCGCGAGGCCGAACAGAACCGCCGTCAGGATGGCCACGCCAATGGTAAATGCCAGCACGCGGGAATCGAGCGACAGATCGATATCCAGCGGATGGCTGGAGGTGGAAAGCATGTGAACCAGCAGGCGGCCACCCCAAGATGCCAGCAACAGTCCCGCTCCGGCGCCCATCGCAGAAAGCAGCAGGCTCTCGGTCATCAACTGACGGACGATGCGCGCGCGACCGGCGCCGATCGCCATGCGCACGGAGAACTCCTTTTGCCGCGCAGCCGCGCGGGCCAGCAGCAGGTTGGCGATGTTGGCGCAAGCGATCAGCAGGACCAAGCCAACGATGGCCATCAGGGTGAGTAGCGCGGTGCGATACTGGGCTCCCATTTCGGAGAAGCCGGTGGCGGCCGGTTTCAGGAAGAGGGAATTCTTCAGATAGTCCTGCTGCGCGTCGACCGGGAAATCCTGCGGCACCGTGGCGCGGAAGATTTCCGGCGCGATGGCTCGCATGCGATCGCGCGCCTGTTCGATGGTTTCTCCCGGAAGCAGGCGGCCAATGATGCGCAGCCACCATTGGGACCGCTCATCGAGCGCACTGTGGGTAGGGCGGAAGATGGGATCGCAAGCGATCGGTACGGCGATGTCGAAACCCGAATCGGTGTCGAGCCCGCGAAACCAGGGCGGCGTGACACCTACGATTTGAAAGGTGTGCCGGTCCAGCCGCACCGTCTTTCCGATCACGTCCGCTTCACCGGCCAAGCTACGCTTCCAGAAGTTGTAGCTGATCACGGCCAGCGGCGGTGTGCCACGCCGATCTTCGTCGCTAGTGAAGACGCGCCCTTGGAGGGCCGGTACGCCCAGGACGCGAAAGAAATCGCCGCTCACCCACAGGCCCGCTGCGTAATGGCTCTCGCCGCCATCGGCGAGATCGAAGCGGCCCGGCGCGTAGGCCAGCATACCCGAGAACGCCTGCTGGCGGTCGCGCACCTGCTCCCAGATCGGATTCGTGAATTCGTCGTCGCCTTCGGCGCCCGGCCTGACTTGTACCAGCCGTTGCGGATCTTCCACCGGCAGCGACCGCAGCAGCACGGCATTCAGAATGCTGAAGATCGCCGTATTCGCGCCGATACCCAGCGCCAGAGACAGCACCGCCGTAGCGGTGAAGCCGGGATGCGCCGCCAGCGAGCGCAGTCCGTACCGGATGTCTTGCCGCCAGGATTCGAGCCGCGTCCAGCCCCAGGCGTCGCGGCTGGACTCCCGCAGGCGGGTCGCATTGCCGAACTGCCGACGCGCGGCCGCCTGCGCCGCTTCCGGCGGCAAGCCGTGCGCAAGCTTGTCCGCGGCGCGCAGATCCACATGCAGCCGCATTTCTTCCGCGAGATCCTGGTCAAAACGCGCGCCTGAAAGCTGGTGGCGCAAACGCCGCCACAGTTCGCCAATCCACGTCATTGCCGTCACCTCAGACCGTCTGTAAGATTTTGTGAATCGCGCCGTTTACGCGCTGGTATTGCTCGACTTCGGCCAGGAGCTGTTTGCGGCCGGCCGGGGTGAGCCGGTAGTAGCGCGCGCGCCGGTTGCCCGCCGTCACGCCCCATTCCGCGGTGACCCATCCCTTCAACAACATGCGCTGCAGCGCGGGATACAGCGAGCCTTCTTCTACCTGCAGCACCTCGTCCGACACCGCCTGAATTGCGCCGGCGATTTCGTAGCCGTGAAGCTGGCCGTGACGGGCCAACATCTTCAGGATGAGCATGTAAAGGGTGCCGGGGGGAATTTCGTCGCGGCGGGGATTTTCTGGCATAGTTAAACTATGCCAGTGTCTCACACGCACAACCGCGTGTCAAGGTCTGAGGAGGCTGGGGGGGCCTACTCGTCCTCGTCTTCAACAGTTACGGGTTCGAGGTCCTCGGCTTCGAAGATCTGGCGGCAATCCAGACATTCCAGGTATTCCACGCCATCGCGCCTGGCGATGATCTCAGTACGGTTGTGCTCGCAAGCATGCGGCTGCATAAAGCAAGACTTAGGATTTATTCTAATGAAGCAGACGGCCTTGTCAAGGGTATTCGCGTTTATTTTTTGGAATCTTAACGCGGTTAACGGGTTGGGAGGGGTTTTGGGGTGTGCTGAGCTACAATTTAGGGGATGCCATTCCCCATACACCGGATGCGCCGGCTGCGATCGAGCGAACCGATCCGCAGCCTGGTGCGGGAGACCCGCCTGGATCCGGCCGAGTTCATCCTGCCCCTATTTGCCTGCCCCGGGGAGGGCGTGCGCCGCGAAATCGGGGCCATGCCGGGCAATTTCCAGCTTTCCGTGGACGAAATCGTGCGGGAGTGCACGGAGGTAAAGGCGCTGGGTATCGGGGGCGTGATCCTGTTCGGGCTGCCGGAAAGCAAGGACGAAACGGCCTCCGGGGCCTACGCGGACGATGGCATCGTGCAGCGGGCCATTCGCGCCATCCGGCGGGAGGTACCGGGACTGCCGATCGTTACCGACGTCTGTAATTGCGAATACACCAGCCACGGGCATTGCGGCAAGATCGTGAACGGCGAAGTGGATAACGACCAGACGCTGGCCTGGCTGGCGGCGGCGGCGGTGTCGCACGCGCGGGCGGGGGCCGATATTGTGGCGCCTTCGGACATGATGGACGGGCGCGTGGCGGCTATCCGCCAGGCGTTGGACGCGAACGGCTTCGCCAACATCCCGATTCTGTCGTACGCCGCCAAGTTCGCCTCGGTGTTTTACGGGCCGTTCCGCGAGGCGGCCGAATCGGCGCCGCAGTTCGGCGACCGGCGCAGCTACCAGATGGACCCCGCCAACGGACGCGAAGCCATGCGGGAAATCGAGCTGGATCTGGAGGAGGGGGCCGATATGATCATGATCAAGCCGGCCATGCCGTACCTCGACCTGATCCACGAGGCCCGCCGGCGCTTCGATGTGCCCATCGCCGCCTACCAGGTGAGCGGCGAGTTTTCCATGATCGAAGCCGCGGCGCGCAACGGCTGGATCGATCACGACCGCGCCATGATGGAAAGCCTGACTTCGATCCGGCGGGCGGGCGCGCAGATCATTTTGACGTATTTCGCCAAGCCGGCGGCCAAGCTGCTGGCTTATACTTGAACGAGCGCTGGAGGCGCTTCAAGCATGCAACCCCTACAACCCGATCAAGCCACATTTCTGCTGCAAATGACCTTGCCGTCGCTCAAGAACGAGCACCGGGTCACGCTCAAGATCATCGAAGCCGTGCCCGCCGACCGGGGCGATTACCGGCCCGACCCGGTCTCGATGAGCGCTGTGGATCTGGCCTGGCACATCGCTTCGGCGGAGAACTTCTTTATGGACGGGGTGGCCTCCGCCGCCTTTAACCCTCAGGGCGGCGCGCGGCCGGATTCCATCCGCAACGCGGCTGATGTGGCGGCGTGGTACGGCACGGCGTTCCAGGCCAATTTCGACCGCCTCGCGCAGTTATCGGGCGAGCAACTGGTGAAGATTGTCGATTTCCGCGGCATGTTTCAATATCCCGCGGTCACGTATCTGCAGTTTGCGCTGAACCATTCGATCCATCATCGCGGCCAGTTGTCGGTTTACTTGCGGCCGATGGGCGCCAAGGTGCCGTCGATTTACGGTGAAAGCTACGACGATGTGCAGGCGCGCAAAGCCGCCGCGGCGCAGGCAGGCACCGCATAAGCGGCGATGAACGAACAACAACTGCGGGAGCAGTTGCGAAAGATCGCCGCGCTATACGAGGGCGCGACCACCCCGGGGGAACGCAGCGCCGCGGCGGCGGCCATCGAGCGGGTGAAGAGGGCCATCGCGGGCATCGCGCAGACCGAGCAGCCCATCGAATTCCAGTTCACGCTGCCCGATCTTTGGCAGCGGCGATTGTTCTCCGCGCTCTGCCGCCGGTATGGCCTGAAGCCGTATCGCTACAAGCGGCAGCGGTACACGACGGTGGTGGTGCGGGCTCCCAAGACGTTTGTGGACCGCACGCTGTGGCCGGAATATCAACAGCTGCGGGAGGCGCTGAACCGGTACCTGAACCAGGCCACCGACCGGATCATCCGGGAAGAGGTTTATGGCGACGCCGAGGAAGTCAGGGCACTGTGAGGTTATGATAAAGAAACCGCATGCCGAAGGCGAAGGAGTTCACGGTAACGATTGAAGACAAACCGGGCGCGCTGGGGAAGTGCCTGCTGGCTCTGGCGGAACGCGGCGTGAACATCCTGGCCTTTCAATCGTACGTGGAGGAGGGCGAGAGCCTGGCCCGATTCGTAGTGGACGATCCGGCCAGCGCCAATGCGGTGCTGGGCGGCCTGCGGATGATTTTCGAGGAGACCGAAGTCGCGATCGTCAGGCTGGCGCACCGTCCGGGTGAGTTGGGGCGCGCGGCCGCGCGGTTGGGCGAAGGACTGATCAATATCGACTACTCTTACTGCGGGCTGGAGCCAGGATCGCCGCGGGCGCTGGTGGTGTTCGGAGTGGACCGTCTGACCAAAGCCGCAAGCCTGCTGGACGAACTGGCCGCCGAAGCGCAATAGCGGCCGTCAGGGCACTCTGGCCTTCAACGTAGCGTGGGCCTGGCTTAGCCCGGAGCCTTCGGCCATCAGCTTTTCGATATCCGCAATTTCGATGGGCACGAAAGCGGAAAGGTTCCGATAGCCGTTTTCGGTGATCAAGATCATGTCTTCGAGACGAAGGCCGAGATGATCCTCTTCAATGCGCATCTCAGGCTCGATGGTGAATAGCGTGCCAGGCTGCAGCGTTTCGCCGCGCGGGCGCACATCGTGCACTTCCATGCCGACGGTGTGGCCCAGGCTGTTCGAGCGACTGTGGCGGTAGGCTTCGACGAATTTCAAAGCCGCTTCCTTGATTTTCGGATCGGTGAATTTGTAGGACGCCACGATGGCATCCATGTTGACGACTGCGTCCTTCATGATGTCGCGGGGAGCGGCGTGCGCCTTGATGGACGTCATCAACGCCTGGTAGAGCCGCAGATAGATGGTGTAATACTCGCGCTGCCAGGGCGTAAACTTTCCGTTCGCCGGAAAGACGCGCGTCACATCGGAGGCGTAGTTTTTGAAATCGGGCGCGTAGTCGAATTGCACCAGGTCGCCATCGCGCAGCACGGCGGTGTCCTTGTGGTAGTGCGTGTAGTAGGTGTTGCGGCCGGTGGCGATGAGCGCGAAATAGGCTGGACCGTATGCGCCATACTTCTTGAAGACGAATTCGGAATCGGCTTGTAATTCGTATTCAAACATTCCCGGCCTGGCGTCCCGCATGGCTTCCATGATGCCGAGGCCGGCTATGCGGGTGGCCTCGTTCATGATGGCGATCTCGCGGGCGTCTTTGACGGCGCGGAGATCGTCGAGGAGGGGGTCGAGATCCAGGATTTGGGAATGCGGCGCGGCCGTTTCCAGGTGGGCGATAAAGGCTTCTTCGCGGGAGGGCCGGCCGTCCCACGGATCGTTCTTTGTGGCGCGGGCCAAGGCGGCGGGATCGTAGGAGGAGGCGCTGCCCAACACCTCGGGGCGGAAGGGCGTGTAGACGGTTCGCCCGTCGGCGCCGATTTGTTGGAGCAGCGAGGCGAACTGATCGCGCGAGAGAACGGATTCGATGCCGGTGGCTTTGGCGGCTTCTTCGCCGGGAACGAGGCCGGGACCGAACATGGATTGCTCGCGGCGCGGGTCCCGCGGATTCAGGAAGAGCGTGGAGCGCCGCGTTTTGCCGTCGATGGCCAGGATCGCGCGCGGTTCCACGACACCGCAGAGGTAGAAGAACTGGTTGCTCTGGCGCAGGGGCTGTTCGCCGGGGCGCTCGGTGGTGCCCTGCAGGATGGCCACGGCATCGCCGATTTTTTCGAACACGCGCGCGCGCCGCGCCGCATATTCATTGGGCGGAAATACGTCGGTGAATACGGGCTGAGACAAGCAGGGCGGCGTCATCAGGGTTAGAAGCAGGATGCACTTGCGCATTGGGGATCAGATAAGTTTAACCCCCGGACCCGGCTGAAAGCCGGCTGCGGCCAGGATTGGCCGCCCTCCAGACTTTTCCTTGCCTGGGAGCGTCTGAACGGTTTGGGGAATCGCTTTCAACTTCGCCCTCAACTGCGGCAACTGGTGGCATTCGGTACCGGCGCCGGGATCCAAATCGCCGGACCGGACCTGGAGATTGCTGTGGCCCGCGTCCGCCCCACCGGCGTGGAGGTGCTGGCCCGCACCAGCATTCCACGCTTTCGGGAGCGTCCCGCGGCGCAGTGGGGCGCGGAGTACGGCGCGCTACTGGGAAAGTTGGGCACGCCGCATCTGAGCGCCACGGTGGTGCTGCCACGGCCGGAAGTGGTGGTGCGGCAGATCGCCATGCGCGGCGTGGAGAACAAGGATCTGGAGGCGGCGATTGCCTTCCAGTTGGATGGCATCAACCCGTACGGCGACCAGGAAGTGCTGTTCGGCTGGACGCCGCTGGGCGAAGGCAGCGTGCTGGTGGGCATCGTGCGGCGCGAGATCGTTGACCGCTATCTGGAGCTGTTCACGGAAGCCGGCATCGCCACGGGCTGCTTTACTTTCGTGGCGGCCGCGATTCACGGCGCGATCCGGCTGAGCGCCGGTCCGCCGCGCGATTTCGTGGCGCTGGGCCAGGGCGCAGGGCCGGGCGTGGAGGTTTATGGCGAAAGCCAGGCGCGTCCGGTTTTTTCGGCGGAGTTCGACCTGCCGTTCGAGAAAGCGGCAGCAGTGGCCGCTGCCGAATTGCGACTGGCGCCCGAAACGGAGCCTCTCGCTATCGAGAGCCTGCTGCCCGCGCCGCGGGTGAACCCGGTGGAAAACGATCTGGCGCGCAATCCGCTGCCTTACGCCGCCGCGTTGGCCAGCGCCTGCCCGCGGCTGGCGCCGACCGCTAATCTGTTGCCTCCCGAGCGGCGCGAGTCGGCCTCGCGCGGCATCTTCATTCCCACCGCCGCGGCGGCGGCCGCGCTGCTGATCGTGGCGGGCGCGACGCTGGCTTGGCCGGGTTACGACCAACGCCAATACCTGAAGGAGCTGAACGCCGAAATCGCGCAATTGCGGCCGCAAGCGGCGCGGGCCGCCGCTCTGGGCCGGCAGATCGACCACACTCGCGCGCGCATGCGGCTGATGGACGAATTCCGTTCCCGCACGCGTTTGGATCTGGATGCGATCACGGAACTGAGCCGGCTTTTTCCGATGCCCGCGTGGGCCAGCTCACTGGAGCTATCGCGCGACGGGGCCCTGATTATCGGCGAAGCCGACCAAGCCGCGCCGCTGGTGAAAATGCTGGACGCCTCGCCGTGGTTTCGCAATTCCGAATTCAACGGCATCAGCAAAGCGCAAGGCGCGGAAATCTTCCGGCTGCGCACGCAGCGGAGGCCGGGCAAGTGACGACCGGCACGCTAGACCGCCGCACGCTGCTGATGCTGGCGGCTGGAGTGTTGTTGGTCCTGGTGCTGCGCTTTGGGGTGCTGACCGATAAACGGCCGGAGGTGGTGGCGGCGTCGGATTCGGTGCCGCTGGCCGAGAATCGTTTGGCGAAGTTGCGCGAGACGGTGGCCACCGTGCCGGGAAAAGAAGCCATCGCCAAGCGGGCTGCCGTCGAACTGGCCGCGCGGGAGAAAGGCATGATCCTGGCCGATACGGCGGCGCAGGCGCAAGCGCAGTTGCTCGAAATCATCCGCCGAACCGGCAAGGACGAAGGCATCGACGTGCGCGGCGCGGAGGAGATGAAAGTGCATGCGCTGGCCGACGATTACGGCGAGGTGGTGGTGGCGGTTTCGTTCACTTGCCGCATCGAGCAATTCGTGAATTTCATGACGGACTTAGCCAACCGGCCGGAGTTGATCGCGACCAGCGACATTCGCGTGGCGCTGGCCAACCCCAAGGAGAAGACGGTGACCGTGAGGCTGGGGTTGTCGGGCGTGGTGCCGCGCAAGCTGGCGCCGGAGAAGAAAGGGCCGGCCTCGCTGTGAAGCGCAAATTGCTATTGGCGAACGTAGCGCTGCTGGCGCTGGCGATAGCGGGCGCGGTGCATCTGCGGCGCGAATGGACCGCAGCGCGCGCGAGAGAGCAGGCCGAGCTGGACAAACGCATCCAGCCCGCGCCACCGCCGCGCATGCCTGCGCCGCCCGCCATCGAGCCGGTGAAGGCGGCGGGTTATAACGACATCGCGCAAAAGATGCTGTTCTCGAAGGACCGCAATCCGGTGGTGGTGGTGGAACCCGCGCCCGCGCCGAAGGTAGTTCCGATGCCACCGCTGCCGTTATTTCACGGCGTGGTGAACCTGGGCGACGGTCCGCTGGCGATCATGAGCTTGGGGCCGAAGGGGCAGCATCACGATTACCAGCCCGGCGACCAAGTGGGGGACTTCACGCTGGTGGCGGTGGACAACGAGGAACTGGTGCTGGATTGGAAGGGTCAGACCATCACGAAGAAAGTGGACGAGATACTGGATCGGTCGACAGCCGCGCCGCCCGCGCCGGGTCCTGCGGCGGCGTCCGCTGCAACTCCCACACCGCCGCGGGTAGTGGCGCCCGCGCCGCCCGTGCCAGGCGGGGATCTCAGTGCCGGCGTCAAGTCCTGCCAGCCGGGCGATTCGTCGCCGGCCGGGACCGTAGCGGATGGCATGAAAAAGGTGATCATGCCCACCCCGTTCGGTTCGAAGTGTTATTGGGAGAGTGACAAGTGAGGGGGGGAGACAGGAGACAGGAGACAGGAGACAGGAGACAGGAGACAGGAGACAGGAGACAGGAGACAGGAGTCAGAAGACAGAAGTCAGGAGACAGAAGTCAGAAGTCAGAAGTCAGAAGTCAGAAGTCAGGAGTAATAGCAAATGAGAATTCTATTATATATGTTTATTCTTTCAGGCGGCCTGGCGGCGCAGGATGCATCCAAGACCACGCCGCCCGCGGCGGCCAGTAAGACGCAGAGGGCGCCGGCGGCTCTGACTATTCCGAAAGATGCCGTCCAATCAGAGCCTGGGGTATACCGTTGGACGGACAAAAACGGCAAGGTCTGGGCGTATCGCCAGACACCCTTCGGGGTGAAACGGTGGCCCGCGGATTCCGTGGAGGCCGAGCGCAAAACGGCTGAAAAACGCATCTCGGCCGAAGAGCGGACGACCGCGGTGGAAGAAGGCGACTCCATCCGCTTCGAGCAGTTCACTCCCTTTGGGAAGCACACCTGGGTGCGCAAGAAGAGCGAGATGAATGAAGCGGAACAGAAGATCTGGGATCGGCAGCAGAAGAACAGCACGGCCAGCCGTGTTGCGGAAAAGGAGTAAGCGGTGAAATCCGGCAGAGTCATAGCGGCGGCGATACTGGCGGCCTGGTGTGGGATGGGGGCGGCCTCGGCGCAGCAAGGGGCGCAGCCGCCATTCGTTCCGGCGCGGCCGCAACCCCCGGCGGCGGTGCCCGCCACGAGTTCCACTACGCCGCAAACCGGCGCGCGGCGAACCAGCGCGGGCGATTCGGGCGGCTTCATGCTGGAGAACGTGTCACTGGCGGAACTGATCGACATCGTGGCGCGCCGGTTGAAAATCAATTACCTGCTGGATCCACGCTTCAAGGGAGGCAGCGTCACCATCCACACGTACGGCGAAGTGAAGGCCGCCGACCTGATGCCTTTGCTCGAAACCATTCTGCGCGTGAACGGCGCGGCGATGGTTCGAGTGGGCGACCTGTACCGGGTGGTGCCGGTGGCGAACGTGGCGCAGGTGCCACTCCCGCCCGCCGTCAACGGCAAGGACTTTCCGGACGACGAGCGCATGTCGCTGAACCTGGTTTTCCTGAAGTATGCCACCGCCGGCGAGATTCTGAAGCTGATCCAGCCGTTCCTGGGCGAAGGCGCCGCGGCGTCCACGTACGACCCGGCCAATCTGCTGATCCTGCAGGACAACAACCGGAACATGAAGCGCACGATGGATCTGCTGGCGCTGTTCGATAGCGATTCCTTCGTCAGCCAGCGGGTGCATCTTTTCGATGTGGTCAGCGGCAGGCCGACGGACCTGGTGAAGCAACTGGAGTCGGTTTTCAAAGCGGTCTCGCTTTCCGAAAAGGCCACGGCGGTGAAGTTCGTGCCCATCGATCGCATCAACATGATCGTGGCGGTGGCGCCCAATCCGGGGGTTTTCGACGAGGTGGGGCGATGGCTGAAAAAGCTGGATGTGCCGGTGAAGTCGCCGGCGGGCGCCATCGATAATTACGTTTACCGGCTGAAGTACGGCCGCGCTGAAACGGTGGCGATGGCCATCATGGCGTTGTATAGCGGCAATCCGGCCGCCCTGATGGCGCTGAGCCAGATGAGCAACAGCATGATGGGCAACATGATGGGCAATATTGCGCCAGGCGTGGGCGGCATGGGCATGGGTGGTGGCGGTGGTTATGGCGGCGGTTACGGCGGCGCGGGCGGTTATGGCGGCGGTTATGGCGGCATGGGGGGGTACGGCGGCGGCGGTTACGGCGGCGGCGCATACGGCGGCGGTGCATACGGCGGTGCTTATGGCGGCGCGGGGGGCTATGGCACCATCCAGAGCTCGATGAATCCTTTTGCCAGCATGATGGGGACGGCCTCCGGGTTGCAAACGAGCGCCCAGGCCGGCGCCGCGGGAACCTCGACGGACCAGACCGGCACGTATCTGGGCGGCGCTTCGGGCACGGGAGCTCTCATTGCGAAGGGCCCGCGGATCATCCCGAATCCGTTCGACAACACGCTGCTGGTGCAGTCGACGCCGGAGGAGTGGGAGCAGATTTCGCGCCTGCTGTTGCAGTTGGACGTACCTCCGCGGCAGATTCTGGTGGAGGCGAAGATTATCGAAGTGGATTTGACAGGCAACCTACAGTACGGCGTGGAATCCTATTTGCAATCCAAAGGGACGGCGGTCCCCGGCGGCTTCACCGGGCCGGGACAAGCCGGCGGTTTTCTGGGGTCGGCCCTGACCGCCGGGCTGAATTTGACGGGCGGCCTTCTGGTAGGGCACAGCCGGGAATTGCTGGCGGCGCTGACGGCGCTGGAGACTAGCGGCAAGGCCAAGACCATCAACGAGCCGTCGCTGATCGCCACGGACAGCATCCCCGCCGTGATGAACGTGGGGACCAGCGTGCCCACCTTGAGTTCCTCGGTAGCTTCGGGCGTCCAGTCGGGCGGCAGCACTCTGTTTGCGAACAATATCTCGAATGTGAGCACGGGCGTGACGCTGGTGATCAATGCGCGCGTCAATTCCAGCGGTATCGTGACCATGCTGATCAACCAGCAGGTGAGCAACGCGGTTCCGCCGGGGAATACAGGCATTCAGTCGGACTCGTTCTCGAATCGCAGCTTTCAGACGCAGATCACGGTGCAGGACGGCGACACTATCGCCATTGGCGGGATCATCCAGGAGAGCTCCACGGAGGCGTCGTCCGGAATTCCCTTTCTGCAACGGCTTCCGGTGGTGGGCGCGGCTTTCGGCTCGAAGTCGAAACAGACCAGCCGGACGGAGCTGATCGCCTTTTTTACGCCGCACGTTATTTTCGATACGACGGCACTGGCGGAAGCGACGGACGATTTGAAGGCGGGGTTGAAGCACATGAAGGCGGACTTGAAGGAGAAGTAGGGGAGGGCGGGATTTCCGCACGGAAATAAACTTGATTTAAACGGTTCCAAAAGAGGCGATAAAGGGCCAAATCAGGCGTTATACTGGCTGCAAGCCCGCGGCTACTCCGTTCGGGTCGGGCGAATGAAACGGAGGGTAATTCGATGATTGCGAGAATCCGCGCCGTCGCGCTGGCGGCGGTGGCAATATGCGGCGTTGCCGCCTCGGGAAACCTGGGCGCATCGACGTGTTCGAGTTCGGTGATAACCTACACGGCTTCGGGGACTTTTGGGCCCAACGTGATCCAGGGCAAGGACGGCTTCGATCTGGCGGGTGAGCCATTCACCATCACGATCATTTCCTGCGAGTCAAAACAGCCGACACAGTCAGGATCCGGTTACGCCAACTATTCTGGGGTTCAGTTGACTGGTAGTGTCAGCAGCGCGCTCATAACGGAACCCTACGAAATCATGCCCACCCCAGTGAATCTTACTTTGGTGCGGCCCGCCACGGGGGACGACGTGATCCTGATGAAAGGCATGACGACGGTATTTGGCGAACTGGTGTCGGTCCTCGCCGCTGTCTCATTGCCGCACGGCACCCTGACCTCTTTGAGCCTTGCTCCGTTTCCGGAAGTCTCAGTCATCGCAGCCAAATCGTGGTTTACAATGTCGTACCCGTCGTGGCAGGCCTCCACCCCGTATGCCAGTGGGATGGATATCGTGGATCCGTCCGGCAACCTACAAAGGGTTGACGTTGCCGGGACCAGCGGGGCCACGGCTCCGGTGTGGAACGACACCGTTGGTGGGACCACCACCGACGGCACAGTGGTGTGGATGTGCGAGGGTGCCTTCACGCCCACGGGACTGTCGCTTAGCGGGACGGTGTCGGCTGTTCCCACGGGCGCTGCGGTAGAAGCTGAACCGCGATAGTCCGGCAGTGTAAACTGCCAGCGCGGGAACCGGCCCGCTAAAACACAACTCGCTTCCCGGCGGATCAAATTAGGTGGATTGTACCGGGCCCAAGGGATTCGGCTCGTTCACAGCACGTTGGATGGGGCGCAAGAAAGTCTGCGCACGGCCGATAAGGGGATAAAGGAACAGCAGCCATGCAAGTCACATACACGGCTCTGGGCGGACTGCAGGTGGCCGACGAGCAAGTGAATCGCGCGGCGTCGCTGGTGGCGCGCTCGCCGTTTTCGACTGGGCCCCCGCGAGACGAGGTTTCGCTGAGCGATACGGCAGTTTCGCTGCTCGAAGCTAAGACCGGCTTCGAGGCGAATGCGGATAGCGTCAAGGTGGCGGACGAGATGCAGGAGAGCGCGCTCAGTATGGTGGCGTAGGGGTCCCGGAGGAAGGCGGCCTTAGAGGCCGCTGCAGGCCGAGGGCCCGCCCCACTGCTCGGATCACAAGCCGAGGCGATCACGGGCGTAGGCGAGGCATTTCTTGACGTTGTCCTCTTCGATGCGCAACTGGGCTTCGCGCGGCAGCCCGGAAACTACCGGCAGCGGCCGTTCGCGCGGCAGGCCCGCCATGCGCAAGGTGCGCGCCAGGTAAAGTCCGTTGCGATGCGGGAACGTGGCCCAATACTGGTCGGTCAGGCAGGGCACCTTCAGCGGATCGCGTGTGATCATCTCCAGCGTCAGCCGCGCTTCCGGCCGGGCGCGGCGAATGGTATCCACGATCCGGCGCATGTCCAGCGTGCCTTCGCCTAGCGGCATCTCCGAGAGCAGGAAGCCGTCCGGATATGGCGCGAGCCCCATATCCTTTATGTGGGAAGTGACGGCGTAGGGCGCTAAAGCCTCCACGGCGGCCATGGGATCGTCGAGCAGGGAGATGTTGTTGCCGGTATCGAGGCAGACACCCAGCCAGCGGCTGGATTTGGCCTTCATCAGCGCCGCCATCTCCTCCGCGGTCCAGTCCTTGTGATTCTCGATGGCCAGCACAGCCTGGTGCTTTTCCACGATGCGTAGCGCGATGTCGATCTTCTCGTGGCTTTCCGCGACCGCTTTTTCCCAATCCGCCAGATTGGTGAAGTTTTCATAGCGCCGGCCGGGCAGGCAGTTGACGCGGATTACCAGGGCGCCCGCCTCTTTGGCGGCGGCCACGGTGCTCTCGAACGCGGCTGCGCCGCCGGCGCCGGGCAGGCCGGCGATCATCTCGTAATACATGCCGAGTTCTTCGGCGCGGGCGCGGAGTTTGCGGATGTAGTCCGGCTCGCGCGAGGTCAACTGCATCTGAATGCCGCCGGCGCCCAACGCATTGGCGTGTTCCAGGAATTCGAGAGTATCCTTGGGCCGGCCGAAGGTCATGTAGCAGGTGACCGCGATACCCATCTTGGAGCGCGGCTCGGCACCCGAGGCGGCCCAAGCGCCGGCCGCGGCGGCAGTGGTCAAGAATGTTCTGCGATTCATAAATGGAAACTCCGCAGCACATCGTCCCACGGTTTGCGGTAGGGCCGCTCCAGCAGTGCGGAAGCCTCCCGGTCGCCGGCGATTTCCTCTTTCTCCGCGTCCCAATGGATCTTGCGGCCGAGACGCAGAGAGATGTTCGCGAGGTGACAGGCGACCGCCGTGCGATGGCCATCCTCGACGTCCGAGATGGGGCGCTCGCGGCTCTTGATGCAATCCAGAAAATTGCGCGCGTGCAGATCGAACTGTTGCGGCGACGATCCCGGCTCCTTGCGCGCTTCGATCCACGGCTCGGGCTTGGCCGCCGAGTGCTGCGGACCTCCGGTGGGCTGGCCTTCAAAAACCGGGATGGCGTTGGACGGGTCGATCTTCATATCGGGAAACACTTCGTATCCCCCGCGCGAAACGGTCATGCTGCCCTTGGTGCCGAAGAATTCGAGGCCATATCCGGCGCGCCGGCCGGCGCTGGCCTCGCGCAGCGAGTGCACGGCGGTAAAGCCCGGATATTCGAATAGGGTGTCCTGCGTATCGGGAGTTTCGCCATTGTCCTGAAGGGCGAAGCGCCCGCCGCTCGATGAAACCGCCGACGGACCCTTCACCCCCATCGCCCATTGCACGATGTCGATATCGTGGGCGCCGAGGTTGGTCATCTGGCCGCCGGAATAGTCCCAAAACCAGCGGAAATGATACAGTGCGCGATGCGGATTATAGGGCCGCAGGGGCGCGGGTCCGAGCCACATGTCGTAGTCCAGGTCACGCGGCGGCGGCCCGTCGGGCGGATTGCCGAAGCCGGGCATGACGTTGCGATAAGCGCCCATGCGCGCGCTAAGGACTTTGCCGAAATAGCCCGCTTGCACCAGTTCGCGCGCCTTCTGGTAATGCAGGCCGGAGCGCTGCTGCGTGCCCACCTGCACGACGCGCTGGTAGCGGCGCGCGGCCGTGGTCATCCAGCGGCCTTCCTTGACGAAGAGCGTCAGGGGCTTCTCCACGTAGACGTCTTTGCCGGCGGCGCAGGCCATGATGGTGAGGAGCGCGTGCCAATGGTCGGGTGTGCAGACGACGATCGCCTGGATATCTTTGTCGTCGAGCAGTTTGCGGAAATCGGTGTAGCTTTTGGCGCCAGGGCCGCAGGCGGCGAGCCCTTCTTCCAGGCGCGGCTGGCAGACTTCGCACATAGCGGCGAGGTCGGCGTCCCTCTGGTTCTTGAAATCGTGAACGTGCTGGCGGCCGATCAAGCCGTAGCCGATGAAGCCCACCTGGATGCGATCGTTGGCTCCCAGCAGGCGGTGGTAGGAGGCGGCGGTGACCGCTCCCAGGAACACGCGTCGCGACGAGTGCATTTGGCTGAATTTTAGCAGGTGGCGGGAGGGGTGGGATAACCGGGCTTAAGAATCCCGAAACAACGCGCGGTATCCTTCCTGCTCGAAGTGCCGGTCATTGGTGAGGGCAGTGGTGATACCTTCCCGGCGCATTGTTTGCATGGCAATACAGTCCGTGAGGCTGTAGCCCTTGTCGGGCCGCGCCTGGTACAGATCAAGCCCGGCAAGAAAGGACTCCCGACTTTGCGGATGACGCGAATTCTCGGGTTGATCATAAGACGGCGCACGGTCGTAGCCGCACGGCCGCGCTGCCATGGGTCGGCGGAATAGAAAGTCATGAATTCCACCAGAACTTCGTCGGTCGTATAGATCAGAACATCGGTGAGGCCAGCATCCATGGCGATCGCAGCCTCATGACTGGAGTCATCCGGGCTCGCTAGGGCAACCCAGTAAAATGTATCAGCGAAGACTTTCGCCACTACTATCTCTTGGGCAAGCCATAAACGTAATGGTCAATCTGACTGGCGCCATCGCGGGGAAGTTTGGCCCGAACGTCGGCAGGCATCTCAGCCCAAATTTCTCGCATGACCTCCGAAATGGGGCGCCGTTCCTCCTGGGCAACCGTGTTCGAGCCGGCTTCCTGGTCGGCTAGCCGTAACAGCCACTGCTCGACCGTCAACCCCAACGCCTGAGCCTGGGCCTTGAACGTCGCTTCCTTATCCGGAGAAATGTCGAGCGTGAACGTCATTGGGCGGTTTCCTTCTTACATCCTAGCAGGGTTAGTTTTACGTGAATCCTACCAAGGGCCGAATCCTAGCGCGGGGTATCCTGCGCGCTCCTCTCCGACTCGCGCCGGATGGTCTCCCGCAACCCGGCTACGGTGCGCTCGAGCTCTTGCGTGCGGACGGCCTGGTCCTCGACGTCCTGTCGAAGCTTGAGCGTCAAGGCATCGGGCTCCAGCGCGCCGGCTTGGCCTAGAAAGCTGGTGAACTCTTCGTGGATCTTTCCCCCCGGTTCGCGCAGCGCCAGGCGGACGTCCACGCGGGCACCGGCGCGCGCATAGCTGACCGTACCGCTCCGCAGCCGCTGTTTTTCAAGCGCGACCACCGTGCGGGTGGTGCCGTCCACGATCTCGAGCGTCCCGGCTTCCGCGGCCCGGATGGGGTCCGACGCCCAATCCCAGTGGATCTGCAATTGGCCATTGAGATCGTAGGCCATCAACGAAACGGAGGGGGATTTCTCGGCGGCGAAGACGCGCGTCCAATCGTTTTTGAACGCCAACAGAAGCGCCGCCAGGGCCAGCGCGATCGCAGGCCACCAGAGCCAACTCCGGCTACGCTTGCGCGGGGCCTCGACTACCGGACCCGTCTCCGCCGGGATTGGTTCGCCGACCGGTTCGGGCTTTGCCGTGGCGGGTTGCAACAGGAATTCCTTATAACTCGACTCGGCGCGGATGGAGCCATCGGCCCCGCGAAAGAAGAATCCGGCACGCATCGGCTGCATGGCGTGCGGGCGCACCACCAGCGCCACGTGCCAGGGATCGGGGAAGTACCGATTGTGAATTTCGACATCGCGTTCGGACAACAGAATCTCGCTGCGCGTGTGGGAATGGTACCACCCGACCGGCTCCCAACCGTGCGAACGCTCTTCGAGCGTATCTTCCAATAAGGCCGCCAGCCGCGCATGGTCTTTGGCGGAAAGCGTGAATGTGGGGCCCAGGGCGTGCTCGCACTCGAGGGGCCGCGCCGCCAGGATGCGCACCGCGCCGCCCGCGCGCGTGCCCCACAGGGCTCCTCCAATCTCCGCGCCGCCGTGCGGAAGGGAGAAGAATGCGTCCGTGGCGGCCGCGCGGATCTCCTCCAATGCGGCCGGGGACCACTCGATCCGGAACGCGCACTCCGGCACTTGCCAAGTCTCCAGGGAAAGTTTCATTTTGGGCATTTTGCCGCCAAAGCTATAATGGGAGCGTGCCGAAGACCAAGGAACTCGAGTCGCGCTTGCAACGTACCGAGCAGCAGTTGCAGATCTTTCAAAAGGTCAGCCGCTTGATGGTCCGCGACCTGAACCTGCAGGAAGTGCTGCAAGGCATCGTTTCGCTGACCGTGGAATTCACGCAGTGCGACTCGTGCCTGGTTTATCTGCTGGACAACGAGGAACTGGTGCTGTGCGCTTCGAACACGCCTCACCCTTCGACTATCGGCAAAGTCCGGCTGAAACTGAATGAAGGGCTGACGGGCTGGGTGGCGCGCGAACGGCGGCTGCTGTCGATTTCGCGGGAGGCTTACAAGGATCCGCGTTTCAAGACTTTCGGTGAATTGCCGGAAGATTCGTTCGATGCGTTCCTGTCCGCGCCGGTGATCGCCCGCAACCGCGTGGTGGGAGTGATCAACGTACAGCACCGCATGCCGCACCAGCACACGGGCAGCGAGATGGAGGTGCTGAACACGCTAGGCGAGCAGGTGGGTTGCGTGCTGGTGCTGGCGCGCATGGCGCCGACGGCGGTGGAATCGGCGAATCATGTCGAGCTGGTGTTGGCGTCGGGGCCGATAAGGCCGAAGGCGGGAGACAGGAGGCAGGAGACAGGCGTCAGGAGTCAGGAGTCAGGAGCCGGCACCCGAAACAGGCTATGAAGACCGAAGCGAAACGCTATCCCAACGGCTCAAGATCGGGCATTCTGACTCCTGTCTCCTGTCTCCTGACTCCCGTCCTCTGTCTCCTGACTTCTTTTCTCCCCCTGCCCGCCGCGCAATGGAAGCTCGCTTATTTCTACGATAAAGACAAATCCTCGCTGGTGATCAACGACCTGCAATTCCCTTCCGCCACGCGCGGTGTGGCGGGCGGGTATCTGGACGACAAAGGCAATTCAAAGCCGGTGACCCTGACTACGGACGACAGCGGCGCGCATTGGACGACCTCCAAAGTGAAGGACGTCCCGATTTCGCTGTTTTTCCTGAACGACAAGCTGGGCTGGATGGTCACACCGGAAGGCATCTGGCGGACGATTGACGCCGGACGCGAGTGGCACGAACTGCCCAAATCGCCGAAGCTGTTAATGAAAGTGTATTTCCTCGACGAGGCGCGCGGCTTCGCGGTCGGCGCGCATAAACTGGCGTATCAGACCGAGGACGGGGGCAAGACTTGGGAGCCGATCGCGGCGGCCGCAGAGCCGGCTACCGATCCCGAGTACACCGTCTACAACAACATCACATTTGTGACCGCCAAGACCGGCATCATCGAGGGCTTCACCGCGCCGCCGCGTCCCGGCGACTCCGGCAAGCCCGATTGGCTGGAGGGGCAGGATACGGGCACGCGCCGGGAGTGGCCGCACCTCTCCATCATGTTGGATACGCGGGACGGCGGCAAAACGTGGAAGCCATCCACTGCGTCCATGTTCGGCCGGATCACCCGCGGGTCCTTTTTGCCCGATGGCCGGGGACTCGGACTGATCGAATTCACCGACACCTTCAGATGGCCGTCGGAAGTGCACCTGATCGACGGGACCACGGGCAAGAGCAGTATCGTCTACAACGCCACAGACAGGGCCATTACGGATGTGCTGCTGCTGCCGTCCGGGACGGGATACCTGGCGGGCGTGGAAGTGGTGGGCAAGCTGCAACACACGCCCATCCCACGCAGGTTGAAAATCCTGAAGAGCGGCGATTTGACCGATTGGGAAGAAATGGATGTAGATTACCGCGCGACGGGCGTACGAGCCCTGTTGCGGGCGGCAGGCGATGGCTCGTTGTGGGTGGCCACCGACACGGGAATGATCTTGAAACTGGTGGAGTAGCGATCTTAAGCGGTTGCCGCGCGCACAGCGCCGCGTTCCAGACGTCTCAACTCGGCGTCCAAATCCGCCAGCGCCTTTTCCATCAGGTTCCGGTATCGTGGATTTTGGCTCGTTTCCAGTTCCCGAAGGACCCGGGTGCGAGAAAGATTTAAACCTTCCCTTTTTCGGAGCACTGCCATCTCTGCCGGTGGAATCTGCTCGTCGAAAGAGGGACGGACCTGAGTCTCGGCCGTCTCAATCTGCGATTCGACCGATTTACTTTCCCAACCTCTTGCCATACCTCCATTATACGGTGCGTCGCCGCCAGGAGGGTAGGGTTGTTTTCTTGGAGTTTATAAAGCCTTTCAATTGTTGTGGTTATAGCAGCAGCGATCAATCTGCCGAATGCGGACGCATGGCGCGCGCAATGAGTCCCAGGCCGCCCACGAGCAACACCAGCATCACGATGGTATTGAACAGACTGGTCGGCTGAAAATAGACGCGCAGGTTGGCGAGCACACCCGCCACGATGAAGAGCGCGCCGGCACCCGTCAACAGCCACCCGATCACGCTGCGGCCGTTCCAGAACAGCAAGCCGACGCCGATGAGCATGGGGATCAGCGTAATGCCGAAGGTGTTGCCGCCCCAGAAACTCCAGTAGGCGCCGGCCACGATCACCTGATTGGCCAACAGGTATCCGCCTACGCAGGTCAGGGCGAAACCCAGCAGGAAGTCTCCGAGTCCGCCGGAGGTCCCGCCCACATCGCTGAAACGACGATCGGCCATCAGTACGAGGATATCGCATAACTGCGCGCCGCCGGTCACACGCGAGGAAAAAAGGCGAGTAGGCTTTCGTTTCAGCGGCTTCCGGCGAAAAAACGGCCGCCTGGCGGTGAAAGTTGTAGCGCCCGGTGTTTACAATCGAGTCGAGAGGCAGAAGATGAAGAAAACCCTGCATGGCGTCCCTTTCAACTGGATCAAAGATAAAAAGACGACCGCACGCTATGGACCGATTCACGACATGGTGACGGATGTACTCGCCCGCCACGAACCCGAGATGTACGCCAATCTGGTGGAGGAACTCCGCGCCGAGTGGAATCCAGTGGGCGCGGAGGTCCGGCTCGTCGAGGTGATGGCCGAGCTCTCGTGCCGCCTGCGGGGATGCTTATACCTGGACACCGAACTCCTGACGCAGGGCATGGAAGCCAGTGCCGCTCCGGACGTCCCATCGGATATGGCGCTCGCGCGCGCATGCCAACGCGATTTCGAAGGCCCCAAACTGCTGGAGAAGCTGTCGCGTTATGAGAGCCGGCTTTCGGGCGATTTATCGAGCTGCGCTCGCCTCCTGCGACTCAGCGCGAAAAGCCGCAAAGACGCGGAGCACCGGATGGCTGAGGCGCTTTTGCGGCACAAGCCCTGCACTTCCGTTATACAATAAGGTGTGTTGTCCCGGCCCTCCATTTGCCGCCCTGGTCTATTTGGCTCCGATTAGGATCCGCGCTACCTCTGCCCGCACCCGTTGGCCTGAGTGAGTTCAGTTGTAAAGAGGTTTGCGTATGACCAAGACCGCCGATCCGGAAATGGGGGCGATGAGCGCGCTGCGGCACGATCTGCCGCACCTTATCGGACCCTTGCCAGGACCCCGCGCGCAAGAGGTGATCGCGCGCGACCATCGTTCCGTCTCGCCGTCGTACACGCGCGGCTATCCGCTGGTAGCCAAGCGCGGGGAAGCCGCCATGATCGAGGACGTGGACGGCAACCGTTTTCTGGATTTCAATGCAGGCATCGCCGTAGTGGCCACCGGCCACTGCCATCCGCGCGTAGTGGAGGCTATCCGGGAGCAGGCGGGGAACCTGATCCACATGTCGGGGACCGATTTCTATTACGAGGGCCTGGTGGATCTGGCGGAGAAGCTCGGCGCGCTGGCGCCGGGCGGCGTGGAGCGGCGGGTTTCGTTCTGCAATTCGGGCGCGGAAGCCGTGGAAGGGGCCATGAAGCTGGCGCGCTATGCGACCGGCCGCGACAAGTTCATCGCCTTTCTGGGCGCCTTCCACGGCCGCACCATGGGCGCGCTCTCGCTGACCGCGCGCAAGGCGGTGCAGCGCCGCGGATTTGGACCGCTGGTGCCGGGCGTGGTGCATGCGCCTTATCCCAACTGTTATCGCTGCCCGTTCGGCCAGACGCCCGCGAACTGCGCGGTGGAGTGCGCGAAGTTTATCGAAGACACGCTGCTCGCGACCATTGCACCGGCCGAAGAAGTGGCCGCCATCGTCATCGAGCCGGTGCAGGGCGAAGGCGGATACATCGTGCCGCCGCAAAAATTCTACGACGAGCTGATGCGCATCGCGGACAAGCACGGCATTTTGCTGGTGTGCGACGAAGTGCAGTCGGGCATGGGCCGGACCGGAAAGATGTGGGCTTCGGAGCATTTCAACCTGACGCCCGACATCATGACGGTGGCCAAGGGCATTGCCAGCGGGCTGCCGCTGGGAGCCACAGTAGCGCGCGCGGACCTGATGCGCTGGGTTCCCGGCGCGCACGCCTCGACTTTCGGCGGGAATCCGGTGGCGTGCGCCGCGGCGCTGGTGACCATCGAGTTGCTGGAGCGGGAGTTGCTCGACAACGCCACGCGCATGGGCGCGCACCTGATGGCGCGCCTGCGGGGATGGCCGGCGCGTTTCCCGGTGGTGGGCGATGTGCGAGGGCTGGGGCTCATGCTAGGCATCGAACTGGTGCGCGACCAGCAGTCCAAGACCAAGGCGCCGGAATTGCGCGATCGGGTGGTGGACCTGGCGTTCGAGCGCGGCTTGCTTATTCTGGGCGCGGGTGATAATACGCTGCGGCTCAGCCCGGCGCTGGTGATCAGGCGCGACCAATGCGACTTTGCGCTGGATACTCTCGAAGAGTGCCTGACGCTGGCGATGCGGGAAGATTAATGCGGGGTCAGGCGGCCTGAGAGGCCGGGCCCGGAGGGCGCCCCGGCCGAGGGCCCGCCCCACATTGCTTCTATGCAGTTGCGGCCACGCGCTTTGGCGCGGTAGAGTGCAAGATCGGCCGACTCCACCAGTTCCTCTGGCTTGGATATCCGGCCGGTGGCCGCAGCCACCCCGAAGCTGCAAGTTACCGATATTTCTCCCGCAAGCGTGGAAACTGGGTTTTGCGCAATAGTTTGCCGCACCTGTTCGGCCCGTTCGGCGGCCTCCTCAGGACGGCACTCCGGCATCAGAATGGCGAATTCCTCGCCTCCGTACCGTCCCACGCCGTCGTAGGGCCGCACCGCAGCCACAATGCGGCGCGCGCATTCCTTCAGAACCGCATCGCCTGCCATGTGCCCGTAGGTGTCGTTGATCTTTTTGAAGAGGTCCAGATCGGCCATGATCAGCGCCAGTGTGCCGCCCTGGCGCTCGCTTCGGGAGAATTCCCGTTGCAGGAGGTCGAAAAACGCGCGGTGGTTGAACAATCCGGTCAATCCATCCCGAATGGCTCGTTCGCGAAGCTCTTCGCGGGCCGCCAGCAGGTCCTGTTTCTCCCGCTGGAGTTCCTGCGTGCGTTCCGCCACCACTCGCTCGAGTTCCTTCTGATGGTGCGTGACGCGGACCATGCGCCAGTTCCAGATCACTCGCACCAGGGCCACGACGGCGGCAACCATCACGATGCCGAACCACCACGAGTGCCACCAGGGTGGCTGGATTTCAAATGCGAATACAGCCGGCTGTTTACTCCATTGGCCTCCCACGTCGCGCGCCGCCACTTCCAGCCGGTAATCGTCCGGCGGCAAACCGGCAAACTGCATCTCGTGTAGGGGCGTCTCCCGCCAATCGCCAAACAGCGGCGCCAGGCGGTACCGGAACAAAATGGAAGCTTCGTGGGCGAAAGCCAGCGCCGAGTATTGAGCCGTCAGGGAGTTCGACCGGTGATCGATGGAGACGTAGCGGCTGGCCTCGACCGTGCTGTTTCCCAGAACGAGTTTTGTAAAAACGATCGAAGGCAGCCGCGCCGCCAGCCGAGTCCGGCTAGGGCAAAAACGGGCCAGGCCGCCGCTGGTGCCGATCCAGACTGTGCCGTCGGGTTCCGCCGCGAAAGCGCCCAGATCGCAGTCGTTCCAAATCAGGCCGTCGCCCTGGTCGTATTGGGTCCAGCGCTCTCCATTTCGCACGCGCACGCCCTGATCCGACCCGGACCAAAGCCGGCCTGCCGCGTCGAAACCGAGGAAGTAAGTCATTTCTCCGAGCAGGCCCAATTCGCGTCCGTAGTGGGTCATTGAGAGTTGAGAGCCATTCCAGCGAATGCGGGTGACCCGGCCGGAGAACCAATAACCTACCCAGACTTCGTCCGGCCTGCTTGCGGCGACCGCTAGAATCATATCGTGATCCAAGCCGTCGGCCTTCGAGATGCGGCGCCATTGCCCATCCCACAACCGGAACAAGCCGGCTGCCCCGCCTGCCAGGATTTGCCCGCCGGGCCCTGCGGTGACCACCCAGCACCGCACGGGCGGGACTTCTTCAATGCGCCGAAAACGTTTCGTGGGAAGCTGCGCTACGAATAACCCTGCCTCGGTAGCCGCCCAGAGCCGCTGCGATGAATCCACGGTCAACGAGGATGCGTATTCCGCGGCGAGCCCGCGACCATTCTTGAACCACTCGATTGCGCCGGTTCTTGAATCGATCCGACCGACCCCATGGCCCTCCGTGCCCAGCCAGAGGTTGCCATCGCGGTCCATGCGTAACGCGTGCACTGGGATTCTTCCAGCGCCGGCGTGCCGCCGCCAGATCCACCGTTGTCCCATCTTACGGCCGCGGAACAGCCCGTTCTCAGTGCCCACCCACACGCTGCCATCGCCGAGCGGCAGAATCTCGTAGATCAGCTCGCTATCCAAACCTGTAGCCGGGGCGAAGCCGTCCCATTCGCCGTAGCCTTGCCACCTGGCCAGACCCCGGCCAGCCAACCCCACCCAGATCGCTCCCTGCCAATCCTGCAATACTGCATAGACCGCGCCCCGCAGGCCTTCGCGCGGTCCCACTGCCGAGAATCGGCTCCCTTTCTGAATCGCTAGTCCATCGACGGTGGGCACCAGCAGCCGACCTCCGGCATCCACGGTGAACTGCCCCGATCCGGCAGTCGCCGGCAATGTGGGAACCGAGGTGTCGAAACGGTTCCTTCCGCGGCGCATCACTGCGAAGCGCCGCTTGTCGCTCAGCCAGAGATCGCCGCTGCCGTCGCGGCGGATGCATGTCCATTTCGCGCGCGGCAGCCCGCTGACTTCGCCGAACACAGCCGTGCCTTCCGACCCTATCCGGCACAAGCCGAAGCCGCAGCCGTACCACACTACGCCCGGTTCCAGAAGCAATCCATGCGCGTCGCCGCCTCCCGCGGCGACCGGGGCGGCCATCGGCTGAAACGTCAGATGCGAGTCGCCTACGGGTTCGCGCGCCATCAGCAGTCCTTTGTCCGTGGCGATGTAGGTCCTGCCCTTGCCGTCGCATTGGATTCCGCTGTAGCCATCCACTACGCCCGCGCCAGGCAAGGCCAGCTTCTCGAAGCCTTCGCCTTTTTGCTGGTAAAGACCCGCCCGGCATCCCACTAACAGGCTGCCGCCCGGCGCCTCTCCCAGGCTCAGGATGACGTCTCGCGGGAGTCCCTCGACGGAGCCGTAGTGCCGGAATCGCTGCCCATCGTAGCGAAACAGGCCGTTCTCGGTGGCCGCCCACAGGAAGCCCGTCCGATCCTGAAACAGAACCTTCACCGCCAGGTTGGTCAGGCCATCCTCGGTTCCGTAATAGTGAAACCGGTATTGTTGCCCTTCGACGGCCGCGGCGCCGGCCATCCAGATCAGGAGGGCCGCGCCGCGCAATACCGCTTTGGCCCGACACACGGTCACATCTAGACTATCGGCGGAAGTTCAAGATTCCAGCAGCGGCGCGGCCCGTGGCCCGCCAGTCATCGTTTGCCGCGCGTCTTCTCCCGCTTCTGCCGGCCCGGCGCCGCGTTCTTCTCCACGCGGAGTTTCCAGGCCGTGCGCAGCGCCCCCGCCAACACATCCTCATCCGCCGCGGCGAGACGGATGTGAGTCGCGCCCATCCTTCCCCAGCCGCCGGCAATGGGCAGGAACACTTCCGGCAGTTCCGCGACGAAGGCGGCCTGGTGTTCCGGCGTCAGCATGAGGTTCCCGTATCCCTGGCTTTGGGAGGCGAGCGTGGCGAAGATGCGGCCGCCCACCCGAAAATCGGGCGCGCCCATGTGCGAGCTTTCTTCGGCGCCGGGCAGGCTTAGGGCGATCCGCCGAAAATCTTCCGCATTCATCGACAAATGGCCGATTGCACTCTCGCGCGTCGCTGCGGGGCCTAGTCTTCCGGCCATGCGGCGGCATCCTCCCATACGCGAAGCTCCTCCTCCCGTTGCGGCTGAGCCGCGTACCCGAGCCGGTCCTTCTCGTCCAACTCCAGTTCGCGTAAGCGCTTCAGGTGCGCCTGGAGAGCGTGGTCCTGTATTGTTTCCACCTGTGGACTTCCTTCCACAGTATACTCTGGAAGAGTGCCTGGCCCAGCCGATCCTCCAACACCGAGAATGCTGGACGTCGGCTGCGGGATTCATAAGCAGCCCGGAGCCATCGGGATCGACCGGAATCCGGCCAGCCGCGCGGATGTGCTCTGCGATCTGGACCGCTTGCCCTACCCATTCGCCGACAATTCCTTCGACCGCGTGCTGGCCATCCACGTGATCGAGCACGTGGCGGACGTGATGGCCACTATGGAAGAATTTCACCGCCTGGCGCGGCCGGGCGGCACGGTGCGCATCGAAACCCCGCACTACACCGACTTCAGCTCGTTTTGCGATCCGACCCACCGCAGCCATTTGAACAGCTTCTCGTTCCGTTATTTCGGCGAAGACCACGGCGGCTTCGGCTATTACACCAAGGCGAAGTTCCGCGAGATTTCGGTCCGGGTGAAGCTACTCTCGTTCTGGAAGTGGCTGGGCTTCGAATTCCTGGTGAACCACTTTCCGCGCTACCGGCGTTTCTGGGAGCACTACTTGTGCTTCGTGGTGCGCGGCAAAGTCATGAACTTCGAATTTGAAGTTATGAAACCACAGATGAACACAGATGAACACGGATAAGAACAACGACGCCCGGTTTATTATCCGTGTTCATCTGTGTTTATCTATGGTTAATTTGCTGTACCGCCTGGCGGACGCCGCGCGCGACAGGTATCGACGCCGCCACTCCACGACGGAGCAGGCGCATGGGCGCCGCGGCGAGGATCTGGCGCACCGCTTCCTGCGCCGGCAGGGTCTGACCATCGTGTCGCGCAACTTTCACCAGCGCGCGGGCAGGGGCGAACTGGACATCGTCGCCTGGGACCGGGAGACCCTGGTATTCGTGGAAGTGAAAACCCGCGCCAGCGCGGAGTTCGGTAACCCCGGCCGGGCGGTTGGAGCGGATAAGGAAAAGGATCTGCGGCGGGCGGCCGGAGAGTATCTCCGCCGCAGTGGCGCGGCCACGGAAAACAGGCGCTTCGACCTGGTGAACATCGTCCTGACCGACCCGCCGGAGATCGAATGGATCAAGGATGCCTTTCCCATCAGCCGGACGCTATAATACTTTCTCCGCCTCAGGCAGTCCGCCATAATCTCTTTTTGCGGAGGCACCTCAACTTTGCCGGAATTACGTAAGGACCCCATTACGGGCCGCTGGGTAGTGATCTCGACCGACCGGGCGCAACGCCCCTCCGATTTCGTGCGCCAGCCCGTGCCGCCTTCGGCCGCGCGGCTTTGCCCCTTCTGTTACGGCAACGAGCAGAAGACGCCACCCGAAGTGCTGGCTTACCGGCCGGGCGGCGGCGCGAACCAACCGGGATGGAGCGTGCGCGTGGTGCCGAATAAGTTTCCGGCACTGGGCATCGAGGGCGAATTGAACCGCCAGGGCGAGGGCATGTACGACAAGATGAACGGCATCGGCGCGCACGAGGTGGTGATCGAGAGCCCCGATCACAGCCTGACCATGGCGGAGATGACCGAGCGCCAGATCGAAGAAGTGCTGGGGGCGTTCCGCGATCGCGTCAACGACCTCAAGAAAGACATCCGTTTCCGCTACATCGTCCTGTTCAAGAATTATGGGGAAGCGGCCGGCGCCACGCTGGAGCATCCCCACTCGCAACTGATCGCGCTGCCGGTGGTTCCCAAGCGCGTGAAGGAGGAGTTGGACGGGGCCAAGGTGTACTTCGATTTCAAGGAGCGCTGCGTCTACTGCGACATTCTGCGGCAGGAAACCGCGGCCGGCGTGCGCGTGGTCGCCGAAACGGACCGGCTGCTGGTTTTGCAGCCGTGGGCGCCGCGTTTCCCGTTCGAAACCTGGATCCTGCCTAAGCGGCACGAATCGCACTTCGAGTTGATCGATAGCGCTACCTTGCAGAATCTGGCCTGGGTCATGCGCTCCACGCTGCGCAAGATCGACAAGGTGCTGGAGCATCCGCCCTTCAACTTCATCGTGCACACCGCGCCCCTGCAGGAGAATCACCTGGCGCACTATCACTGGCACATCGAAGTGATTCCGAAGCTGACCAAGGTGGCGGGATTCGAATGGGGCACGGGCTTCTACATCAATCCCACGCCGCCCGAGGAGTCGGCGCGTTTCCTGCGCGAATCGGGGCTGGCGTGAACCGCGCGGCGGTGGACGCGGAAGCCGCTCCACACCGCCCGATCCTGGCCATCGTAGTCGCGCTGATCCTGTACGGGTCGCTGTACCCTTGGGAATTCCATGCGCGGAATTATGGCCACAACCCGCTCTGGATTCTGCTCCACGCATGGCCCGCCGCGGCCTTCAGCCGCTATCTGGTTTGGGATCTCGTGGTCAACGTCACGCTGTATCTTCCCCTCGGCATTTTTGGTTATCTGGCGGTGAGCGCGCGCGCCTCGCGGATGGCGCGGATTCTGGCGCCGCTGGGGCTGGGGCTGGCGCTTTCCGCTTCGATCGAGATGATTCAGCTTTTCGACGATTCGCGGATGTGCAGCCTTTCGGATGTGGCTTCGAACGTGGCGGGCGCGGCGGTGGGCATCGCGCTCGGTGCGCTCTACCGCGTAAAGCTGCAGCGCTTCCTGGCGGCGCAGGATGCGGCTTCCCTGCTACGTCCATCCGGGGCCCTGCTGCTGCTCGCCTGCTGGCTCGGATATCAGCTGTTTCCGCTGTTCCCCGTGTGGGGCCGGACGAACGTGGTGCACAGGCTGACGGCGCTGCTGGCGACCGGCGCCTTCTCGCCCGTCGACGCGCTGGTGGTTTTTGCGGAATGGCTGACGGTAGCCTGCCTGCTGGAGAGCCTGCGCAAAGCCATTCCCAAGGCAAAGACCGCCGTACTACTGGCGCTGCTATTGTTGCTGGTGCCGCTGCGCCTGATCATTGCCAGCCGGACGCTGGCATGGGCCGATATTGTGGGAGCGGTGGCCGCGTATGCGGCCTGGTTGTGCCTGCCGCGGCTCTGGGTACGGCGGGCCACGCCGGCGCTGCTGGCGGGCGCACTCATCCTGGCCGAGTTTGCGCCCTTTCACTTCCAGCATGCGAGCGCCTTCAACTGGGTGCCGTTCCGTGGATTTTTCCGCACCGACTGGCAGGATGGTTTTGTGGTGCTGTTCCGCAAGAGCTTCTGGTATGGCTCGGTTCTGTGGCTATGGCGCGGCGCCGGCCGGAGCCTGGCTTGGACAACAGCAGTGACTGCCGCGGCTCTCGTGCTCCTGGAATGGGTGCAAGTGTATCTGCCAGGCCGCACGCCCGAAATCACCGACGCCGTGCTGGCCGTGTTGATGGGTGTGCTGCTCTGGTTGCTGCGCGACGCGTGAGAACGGGCAGGCATCAAAAGACGGCTTGTTGGCTGCTGCAGCTTATCGGCGCTTACGACCGAAACATCGCTTCCTGGCGTACGTTGCGTGCGTGGTCGGGACGATACTGTCGAGTGGATAACACCCTAATGAACGCCCCAGGCGAGCTGATTGCATCGTCCAGCCACTCATTCTTAATGAGTGTCACCAGCAACGCGCACGAGCGCGCCTGGCAGTTTATCGACCGCTCGGGGTTGAATTCTATGTCGGTAAAGCCTGCGTAGTGAAAGATGTGGTTTCGGAGCCAGTCCCGATGCTCGTAAAGGGTCGTAATGTAAAGCCAGTCGTAGAACGCAGTCCTCGGCTCTGGCGGAAACCAGAGATCCTCGAACTTGAAACCCGTGAGGGGGCCGGATTCTCTTAGGCGAGGGTCGCGTCTGGCATCGCGCGCGTCTGTCACAGTATACAGGTCTGTGTAGGGGCCGCCGCGCTCGAACACCTTGCTGCCCTGAAATGCCGCCTCAAGCGGCATTTTCCCAAGCCGGTTACTGTTAACCCTCAGGTTGAACGCGCTCAGCCGCTGTCCGATCCTATCCTCCGATTTTGTTGAAACTTCTAGTAACGGCGCGTACCCCGCCTTGGCTGCGGCGGCGTGCAAAGCGATGACGTTCTTCTTTTTTTGCACGGGAGCGAAGCCGGGGTTCCAAACCAGGTGCATCGACAGCTCTTTGACCAACTCAGGGGAGTCCGGCGTCGGGATGAAGATAGGTCTTTCAGCCATTTGGAAAGTTCCTTATAAGCTCCACCGGAATGTGGTCGGGGATCAGAAGTTCGCATTTCTCGGCGTTCTGAAGCCGCAACTGGATCTCGGGATCGCGCCAATCCGTCCCCGTATACAGTACCTCAAAATCGATCAGATCGCGCGCCTGATCGAGCGTATATACCCTCATCCCCGACTTGTTGGACACCCCCGCCGTATACATTACCCCGCTTATTTTGAGCACGTCGGGATGAATCTGGAGGTACACCGAATCCACGATCCGCCCATCCTGTCTGGCGACGTACTCCATCGGGTGAGTGGGGCGGAAACACAGGTGCACGTAGCGATCCAATCCTATCCTCCCGTCCGCATCGTGACTCCACTCGTTGCCACCGGGGGCCGGAATCTCGATCTTCATCCTGCGTAGCATCGCCAGCGAGTAAAGCCCACCGCGCTCCTTAATCATCGGCAGGTTCCGGCGATCCGTGAAGTGGTAGAAAGACGTGACCGCATATCGGAGAAATGGGTCTCTCTGCGCCACTGTCGGTTGTAGCCCGCCTGACTTATAGTCTACATGATGACGGACTGCGGCCCAAGGGCGGAAATCTCAAGGCGGAACAGCAAACGTTAGATCAGCAAGGCGGATCTGCAAGGCGGCTACTCGGCACTCTTCGGCGGCAGCACCCGCTCCGCCATCGCATAGCGGAGTGCATCTAGCCCCTGCCCCGTAACGCTGGAGATTTCGAAGAACGCCAGCCTGCGCGCGGCTGCGATCTGGCGCAGCGACTCCACACGCGCGGGATCCTGGGCGGCGTCCATCTTGGTGGCCACCACGATCATGGGCTTGGCGGCCAGGTCTTCGCTGAAGCTGGCCAGTTCCGCCATCACGGTCTCGAAGTCTTCGGCGGGCTCGCGGCCGCTGGTTTCCGAAACGTCCACCAGGTGGGCGAGCAGACGGGTGCGCTCGATGTGGCGAAGGAACTGGACGCCCAGCCCGTGCCCCAGGTGCGCGCCTTCGATCAATCCCGGAATGTCGGCCACCACGAAACTGCGGTAATCGTCCAAGGAAACGACGCCCAATTGCGGCTCCAGCGTGGTGAAGGGATAGGCCGCGATCTTGGGACGCGCCGCGGAAATGCGGGAGATCAGCGTGGACTTGCCCGCATTGGGAAATCCGACCAGCCCCACATCCGCCAACAGCTTCAGTTCCAGGCGCAGGCGGCGCTCCTGGCCGGGCTTGCCGGGCTCGTGTTCGGTGGGCGCCTGATGGGTGGAAGTGGCAAATCGGGCGTTGCCCTTGCCGCCGCGCCCGCCGCGCGCGACGAGGAACCGCTCGCCGGCAGTCGTGAAATCGTGCAGGCGCTCGCCGGTGGCCTCGTCGTAAACCACGGTGCCGACGGGCACCTTGAGGTCGATCGAGTAGCCTTCGGCCCCGGTGCAATCGCTGCCTTCTCCATGGCGGCCGCGCTGCGCTTTGTGCTCCGGATTAAAACGGAATTGGATGAGGGTGTTCTGGTGCTCCGTGGATACGAGGAAGATATCGCCGCCGCGGCCGCCGTCGCCGCCGCTGGGGCCACCGCGCGGAACATACTTCTCGCGGCGAAAGGCCAGGCAACCGTTGCCGCCATCCCCGGCTTTTACCAGGATGCGAGCTTCATCGATGAACATTGGGGGGACCGCTCCCTGACGGTCGCGGCTCGGTATGGTCGCGGCTCGGTACGGGCGGGTCGCCTAGGCGACGGCCTTGATGCTGACGAATTTGCCCTGGCGGCCGCGGTCGCGGTATTCCACTACGCCGGTGACCTTGGCGAAGAGCGTGTCGTCCTTGCCCCAGCCTACGTTCTCGCCGGGCTTGATTTTGGTGCCCCGCTGGCGAACGATGATGGACCCGCCCGGCACCAATTGCCCGCCGAAGACCTTCACGCCCAACCGCTGCGCGTTGGAATCGCGCCCGTTCTTGGAACTGCCTAATCCTTTTTTATGCGCCATACTTCACCTAAACCAGAATGTCGCCCACCTTCACTTCCGTGAAGTCCTGGCGATGCCCAATCGTGCGCTTGTACTGCTTTTTGCGCTTGAACTTGAAGACCAATACTTTCTTTCCCCGGCCATTGCCGACGATGGTGCCTTTAATTGTGGCCTGGGCCAGGTCCGCGCCGGCCACCAGTTCGCCCTCGTCCTTGAATATCGCCCGCAGGGGCAACTCGATTTCGGAGCCAACTTCGCCTTCCAACTTCTCCACGCGGACGACGTCGCCGGGGGCGACGCGGTACTGCTTTCCGCCGGTCTCAACAATTGCGTGCATGGATAACCTCTGAATTTCGCGCCTGGACACACTGAGCGTGTCGGAGCTTGTGGACTAAGATATTAGTGTACAACACTCGGGCAGCGCTATTCAAATCGCGGGCGGGGCCGGGCGCTTCCGGCGAAACCGTTGCACTTTCGCCCGATTGCCGCAATCCCGCATATCGCACCAGTGGCGGCGGTGATTGCGGCTGGTGTCCAGGAACATCCAGCGGCAGTCCGCGCCGCCGCACTGCCCCAGTTTGGCCAAATCGCTGGAGGTAAGCAATTCGGCGGCCGAAAGCGGCACGGGCCAGAGGATACTCTCGAGCGTTAGGGGGCGATCCGGCAAGGTCCACAGAAAACGGCCGGCGCGCGCGGTCAACTCCTGGTGCGATCTGGCGATGGAGAGTTCCTGGCGCAGGACATCCGCATCGCCTGCCGCGGGCTGCCGTTTTTGCGCCGCGCGCTGGAAGATGCGATACAGGGCTTCCCGCAGCCCGATGGCGCGCGCCAGCACGCGGGCCGCCTCCGGGGCCTCGCGCGCTGCCAGGAGGGCCAGGGCACCGGCGCGCCGGCGACCGGTGGTTCCAGCCAGCACGCTCCAAGCCAGCAGATCTTCGTAGGCCGCGATTTTGTCCCGGATCACGGCGCCGGCGGGATCGCGTCCGCCCACCGTGTTCACGAAATCGAGGCACAGCCGCCCGCCGATGAATTTTACAGGTAACCGTTCAATATGCTTTGACAGGTTACCGGCAGCGTGATACTCTGTAACCACTATGCATAGAATAGCAGGTTACGTAACGATGCCCGCGGTGCTGGCCCTGGCCGCGGGCGCCTGGGCGCAGCAGCCCAAAACACCGGCCGCGGAGATCTCCGGAGTCTGGGCGTATGTCAATCGCCAGGTGCTGGATATGGCCAAGGATTTCCCGGCCGAGCGGTACGATTACAAGCTGCGCCCGGAGATGCGGACCTTCGGCGCGGTGATCGTGCATATCGCCTCGGGCAACGTTTATGCGGCCAAGGCGGGCCGCGGGGAAAAGGTCAAGTGGGACGAACTCAATCCCGCGGCCTACAAGACCAAGGAACAGGCCGTCGCCCTGCTTGAGAAATCCATCGCGGATGCCACCGCGACGTTGAAAGCGCGGCCGGCGGAGAGCTTTCAGAAATCCGTGGAGCCCTGGGTTGACGTGATCGAGCACTCCGCCGAGCATTATGGCCTGCTGGTGGCGTATTACCGGGCCAACGGGATGGTACCGCCCGCCTCGCGCAAGAAGTAGGTTCTGCGTGCCGCGGGATGGGGCCGGGCGTGCGGATAGGGTCTTACTCAATCTTCCTCTGGTTATCATCGAGGCGGATTTTCTCTTCTCGGCGTTTGAACCTCCGTGGCGCCGGAGACCAGCGCCAGGCGACCGCAGGAGTGCGGTCGCGGCAGCATCGAAAGCCTCCTCCGGTGGAACGAAAATGCAGAAGGGCGGCCTGAGAGGCCGCCGCAGGCCGAGGGCCCGCCCCACGACCAGGCTTTCATGCGATTTTGGTGGGCCGTTGGGGCCCATGGAGACAGGCACGAGTGCCTGCGCCACGCCGCCGCCGGTTACAATCGCCTTGTGCCAAGACCTGGAATCGCGGCATTGGTCTTTTGCCTCGCGGCCCCGCTGATCGCGGCCCCGCCCGAAGTTTCCAAAGTCGAGCCGCCTAACTGGTGGATCGGCCATTCCATCAATCCCGTCCGGCTGCTGATTCGGGGCCGCAACCTGGAAGGCGCGCGCGCGGTGGGCAATGGCGCCAATCTGACCATCGGCCTGACGCGGGTGAACGCGGCCGGAACGTATGCCTTCGTGGATGTTTCGATAGCGCCCAACGCCACGCCCGGCCTGCATCCCTTGCGCCTGGTCACGACCGGCGGCGAGGCTACGGCAGCGTTCGAGGTGCTCCAACCGCTGCCGCGCGCGGGGCGCTTTCAGGGCTTCTCGCCCGACGACGTCATCTACCTGATCATGCCGGACCGCTTTGCCAACGGCGATCCGTCCAATGACGACCCGGCGGTATCGCGCGGTTTGTTCGACCGGCGGAAGCCGCGCTATTACCATGGCGGCGACTTTCAGGGCATCATCGATCACTTGCCGTACCTCAAGGAACTCGGCGTAACCGCCCTCTGGATCAATCCGGTGTACGACAATGTCAATCGCTTGAACCAACGCGAGCGATACAACGGGGATGGCATTACCGATTATCATGGCTACGGCGCGGTGGATTTCTACGGCGTCGAGGAGCACTTCGGCACCCTGGCCCAGTTCCGCGAACTGGTGGACGCCGCGCACCGGCAGGGCCTCAAGGTGATTCAGGATCAGGTGGCCAATCACACCGGACCGTATCATCCATGGGTGAAGGATTCGCCGACGCCGACCTGGTTTCACGGTAGCGAATCGCATCACGTAGCCAATACGTGGCAGACCTGGACGCTGATCGACCCGCATGCCACCGCGGAAATGCGGGCGCCCACCCTCGACGGATGGTTTATCAACATCCTTCCGGATCTGAACCAGGACGATGAAGAGGTGGCGCGCTACCTCATTCAGAACACCCTTTGGTGGGTGGGGACCGCCGGTCTGGACGGCATCCGGCAGGATACGCTGCCCTACGTGCCGCGGCGCTTCTGGCGAGATTGGATGGCGGCGATCAAACGCGAGTATCCCGATCTGCGGGTAGTGGGCGAAATGTTCGACGGCGATCCGGCACTGGTGTCGTTCTTCCAGGGCGGGCAGGCGCGCTTCGACGGCGTGGATTCGGGCGTGGACACGGTCTTCGATTTCCCCACCTACTTCACCATGCGGCACGCCTTCGCCGAGGGCAAGCCGGTGCGCGATGTGGCCGTCATGACCGGGCACGACTACTTGTATCCGAACGCCAGCCTGCTGGTGACCTTTTTGGGACTGCACGATGTGGGGCGCTTCATGAGCGATACGGGCGCCACCGCGCAGGGGTTGGAACTGGCGTACACCTTCCTGATGACCGCGCGCGGCATTCCCATGATCTATTACGGCGACGAGATCGGGATGCGGGGCGGAGGCGATCCGGACAACCGGCGCGATTTTCCGGGCGGCTGGCGGGAGGATCCGCGCAACGCCTTTACGGCGGCGGGCCGCACGGCGGAGGAGAATGCTATATGGGATCGCGTGCGGCGTCTGACGCACCTGCGCGGCGAACTGGAACCGCTGCGGCGCGGGCCTATGGTCAATTTGTGCGTGAGCGATCAGGCCTACGGGTATGCGCGCACGGGCGCGGCGGGGCCGGTGGTGGTGTTGATGAATAACGCCGCGAGCGCGGCCGAAGTGAAGTGCGACCTCTCGCCGCTGGGATTATCCGAAGGTGCGACCCTGACGGATCGCCTGGGAGGGGCGCCGGAACTGCGCGTGACCGGGGGGCGGGTTGATGCACTGCTGCCGGGGCGAACGGCCGGAATTTATGTGCGGCGCTGAGTGAGGGCCGACGAGGGCGTCGGCCCGCGGTCCATGGGGACCGCCCCACAATTTAGGCCGGTCTTGACTTCAAGTCGATGAGCAGGACGATGGACAGGATCAACTGTACCGCTTGCAGCAGGGCCCAACTCCGCACCTCCTGTGTCGCGGGAAAAATCAGCCCGGAAAAGCCCCACAACACGTCGGCAAATGCGTGCATCAACGTGGGCGCCCAAATGTTCCGTGACCGGATGTACAGCCATCCCATGGGAATGACGGCCAGAATGTTGTCGATCGGCGTCATCACGAACGGGCCCAAGATTGGGTGGTTCGGATATGTGCCCATGAAGTAGTAAATGGGCGTGTGCCAGAAACCCCAGATCAAGCCGAGCAGCAGCAGGCCGTTAACCAGGCCGAACCCGCGCACCAGTTTCCGCTGCGCGTAGCCCCGCCACCCGAACTCCTCTCCGAAGGCCAGAGGGATCGAGATCGCCGTGTAGAGCAGTAAATTCTCGAGGATCCGCGTGGGGTTTGCCGCCAGTCGACCGGCGGCGGTCGAAGCCGGCGCCAGAGCGGCATAGCCCAGCCGGATCGATAGCGGCAACGACATCAGCAGAGCAATGATAGGGAGAAGCACTGCCCACAGCCAATAGATTGGCGGGCCAATGCCCCACCCGGCCGAACGGAATCCCTCGCGGCGCCGCAGGCGAAATGCCGCCGCCATCAGCCCCGGGATGAACATCAACGCATTCGCCGCCCAGTTGTTGGTTATATGAAGCAGCGGGAAACAGGCCACAACGGCGGTGGTTGTAACGATGACGGCCAGCGCATAGAGCAGCCCATCCTTGCGATCCGCGTGGTTCACTCACCCTCCAGGTTAAACAGTACGGAAACGGCGGCTGAAAGTTCCAGTTGGTGTATACTGAGTCCCGTGGGAGGAAGGCATCAAGCTGCTCATCTCCATCTGGTGCGTGTTGTTGGCTGCGCGCGCGCAAGCTCCCGAAGAAGTGCGCATCCGCGGAGGACCCTGGTTCCCGCCAAGCCCGGTGATCTCGGCGAATGCCAACCTGGTGGAACTGGTCGCCACGGTGCGCGACCGGCGCGGTCATCTGACGGGCGGCCTGCGCGCAACCGATTTCGAAATTCTGGATAACAATCGCCAGCGCGAGATCACGTTTTTCTCGGAACAAATCGCGCATCCGGCGGCCGCTGTGTCCGCAGCCGAAGCCAAACCGTCCGCCGCGACCGCGCCCCAGGGTCCGCCCGCCGAGTCCCGCTCGATAGCGCTGTTTTTCGACGACGCGCACGCTTCCCTGTTGGGTGTGCGGAAGTCGGCGGAGGCGGCTGAAAAACTGATGGCCAGCGCGCTACCACCGGGCGACCTGATCGGGATTTTCACGTCCTCGGGGACCGTTTCCGAAGACTTCACCTCCGACCGCGACCGCCTCCTGGCAGCCCTCCGACGCGTGCGGCCCCATCCGCCGGAAGGCGTCCACGCCGCCACCATGTGCCCCACGCTGGGGCCGTCGGAGGCATACATCATCACGAGGCATCTGGACTTCGCCATCGAAGAGGCGGCCGTCGGCCAAGCCGTTGCCTGCAATTGTCACCAGGATCCGCCCGATTCGGGTTGTATTGGGGCGCAGCGCGGAGTGGTGCAGAGTGTGGCGCAGAGCGCGTGGCAGCAATACCAATACCAATCCACCAACACGCTGGATGTGCTGCTGATCGTGACCCGCCACCTGGCTGTGGCGCCGGGCCAGCGCATTCTGGTGCTGTTCTCTCCCGGTTTTCCGGCCGGTGGATTTGAGGACCGCACCAGCGCACTGACCGATGCCGCGTTGCGCGCGAATATCAGGATCAGCGCCGTGAATTCCGAAGGCCTCGTCACGGGCCGCACGGAGTCGCGCAAACTGTTCGTGCTGGATGAATTTCTGGGCGCGGCCTCGAAATCCACTGGCGGGCAATACCTGCATGACACCAACGACTGGGCCGGCAGCCTGCGGACCGTGCTGGCGGCCCCGGAAGTGTCGTACGTGCTGGGGTTCTCGCCGCCCGAAGACCCCGATGGCAAGTACCATTTGTTGAAGACGCGGATTCGCGGCAATCGTGGATACAGCGTGGAATCGCGGCCGGGTTACTATGCCGTGGCGGCTACAGGTAAGCGCGAAACCGCGCAGGAGCGCATCGACCGGATCGCAATTTCCGGCGCCGTTGTCGAAGATTTCGCGGCTACCGTGCAGGCGCTGGGGGACGTGGCCAATGGGGGGCAAGCGACTCTTCACGTGACGGTCGCAGTGCCCGCCGCCGACTTGCAGTTTCCCGAAAGAGAGGGCCGCCGCGTCCAGGAGCTGACCTTTCTCACGGTGCTCGAAGACGCGGAAGGCAACTTCGTCGCCGGGAAGCAGTCCGTCATGGACCTGGCGCTGACGCCGGCGAGCCTGGCCGAAATGCAGAAGAAAGGCATCCGGGCGGCCACGTCGTTCTCTGTAACGCGAGGGGGTTCCTACCGCGTGCGCGAGGTGGTCCGCGAGGTGGTCGAGGATCACATTTGGGCTTCCACCACGCCGGTAGAGATCCGTTAGGCGGCGCCTCACTCCTTCAGCAGCTTCCGATCCACCATCCAATCCCGCAGGCGGTCGGGCCAAGTGGCGACCGGCAGGTGCGAGGGCCGCATGCCCACGCCGTGCGGGCCGCTGGCATAGATGTGCATCTCCGACGGCACGCCTTGTTTCTCCAGATCCAGATACAAGTTGACGGTAGTGACTACGTGCGAGCGGTCCTCGTCGGTACACATCAGGAAAGTCGGCGGCGCGTCTTTCGGCACGGTGATGCTTCCCGGCTTAAATCCGGGATAGATGGCCGCGGCAAAATCGGGGCGGGAACTAGCCCGCTCCACCGGATCGGCCGCGTTCGCATCGCCCGCATCGAAGCGCGTCTCGATCAGGGCGGTGACTTCCCCGCCCGCCGAAAAGCCCATGAAGCCGATGCGCGCCGGATCCACGCCCCACTCCGCGGCGCGGCTGCGGACGGTGCGCACGGCGCGGGCGGCGTCGGCCAGGGCATCGCGATCCACGGTGTAGTGCGATCCCGGCGCGCGGGCCAGCCGGTACTTCAAAACGAACGCCGCGATGCCGTTATGGTTCAGCCAATCGGCGATCTCCCAGCCCTCTTTATCGATGACCAATTGGGAATGGCCGCCACCCGGCGCAACCACTACCGCCATCCCGTTGGCTTTCTCCGGCGGCGGGAGGAAAACGTAGATCGACGGGTAATGCACCACCGTGAATCGTTTGGGGAGTTTGGAATTGGGGGCCGATTCGAACACCTCGGAGGCCGTTTCCCCCTGCGACCCCGGCGCGCCATTCGGCCAAAGGCGGACTTCCTCACCACGCTCGACGGCGAAGGCGGAGCCGCAAGCCAGTATCAAAACCAAGAAACTATTCGCGAACATAGCTGGAGGGCAGTGTATCACAATCCCCTAAGGCGGCCTGAGAGGCCGCCGCAGGCCAGGGGCCTGCCCCACCCGCGACGGAATCGGCGGCGTGGTAGGAACTGCGCACCAGCGGACCGGATTCCACGTGGGCGAAACCCATTTCGTAACCGGCGCGGCGCAGATCTTCGAATTCGGCGGGAGGCACGTAGCGCGCAATGGGCAGGTGCCGCGGGGAGGGGCGCAGATACTGACCTAGCGTCAGGATATCGACGCGGTGGGCGCGCAAATCGCGCATGACGGCCAACACTTCGTCGATGGTTTCGCCGAGGCCCAGCATCAGGCCCGATTTGACCGGCGTTTGCGGCGACGCGCTTTTGGCGTAAGCCAGCATATCGAGCGAACGCTCGTAGCGCGCGCCCAGGCGCACCTGCCGGTAGAGGCGCGGCACGGTCTCGGTGTTGTGATTGAGTACGTCGGGCGCGGCGGCCATTACCGTGTCCATGGCGGCGTGGCTGCCCTGAAAATCGGGCACCAACACTTCCACGCCGCAGCCGGAAATGCGTTCGCGGATGGCGCGAATCGTGAGAGCGAATAGCTCGGCGCCGCCGTCGGCGCGATCGTCGCGGTTCACGCTGGTGATCACGGCGAAGCGCAGGCCCATGGCCGCCACCGCTTCCGCCACGCGGCGCGGCTCGTCGTAATCGACCGCGAGGGGCGCGCCCTTCTGCACGGCGCAGAATCCGCAGCGCCGCGTACATACGTTGCCCAGAATCATGAAAGTTGCGGTGCGATGGTTCCAGCATTCACCCACGTTGGGGCACGCGGCGCTTTCGCAAACCGTATGCAGGCCCAGGCCGTCGATGAGGCTTTTCAGGTCGCGATAGTTCTGGCCGACGGGCGCGGGGGCTCGCAGCCAGGCGGGACGGGGCGGCGACGTGGGCGTGATGGAAACCAGCGTTGAGCTCATGACACCTTGGCCAGCCGCTCGCGCAGGGGCGCAACCAGCGATTCGTCCTTCATCGAGGCGATATTGATGCGCACATTGGCCAGCGCGCCATCGATGCCCGCCTGCGCCAGTCCCTGCGCAGTTTCGATGTCCGAGCCGAACTTGGCGGGCGCGGTAGCGGCCAGGTCGCGCAGCCGGCCCTTCAGCAGCGTGGCGGCTTCGGCCACTTCGAGCGGAACGGCGGCGGCAGCATGCAAGGCCTGCTCGACGAACGGGGTGCGCTCGTCTTTGGGCCGCTTGTAAGCTGCGCGCACGCCATCGTAAGACGCCGCGTCGCGCTTCACGGCTTCGGCGAAGAATTTGCGATCCGCTTCGAAGGCATCGGCGGGCAGCTTGGCCAGTCCGGAGACCATGGCTCCGAGCGCCGCCGCCATGGCTGCGGCCGCCGCCGCCGCGCTGCCTCCGCCGGGCGTGGCGGTGGGGGCGGCGAGTTCGTCGAGGAATTCGTTCAATCCGTTCACGGTGGTGGCTTCGGCGAGACGGTTCTCTAATACCAGACTAGGATGGAAATTCTCCACCTGCAAATACCATTCGGCGGTCAATTCGAGGGCGCGCTTGGGAATCAGTCCCACAATTTCGCTGCCTACGATCGCCGCACCGTAGCGGGCCGCTTCGGAGCGCACGGCTTCAAAGACGCGATGCATGGGGGTTTGCTCGAAATCGGTGAGGTTCATGGAGACCTGCGCCAGGTTGCGCGAGGCCAGCGGCACGCCCATCGACTTCACGTAACGGAAGCCGCCCGAGGAGAATCGGATGGCTTTGGCGATGCGCTTGGCGATCTCCACGTCGGCGGTGTTCAGGTTGATGTTGTAGGCGATCAGGAATTTGCGCGCACCCACCACCGTGGCGCCCGCGCTGGGGTGCAACTCGGCTTCCCCGAAATCGGGCCGGCGGTCGGGATTCGTGCGGACTTCGTCGCGGAGGCCTTCGAACTGGCCGCGCCGGATGTTTTCCAGATTGACGCGGTCGGGGCGGCGGGCGGCGGCTTCGTAGAGATAAACCGGCACATGCAGACGTTCCCAAAGCCGCTGCGCCAGTTCATTCGCGAGGCGCACGCAATCGTCGAGCGTGACACCTTCCACAGGCACGAACGGCACCACGTCGCACGCGCCGATGCGGGGATGGACGCCCTTGTGCTCCCGCAGGTCTATTAGGGCGATGGCACGTTCCACACCGCGGAAGGCGGCTTCCACTACGGCTGTTGCGGGACCTGCGAAGGTAACCACAGAGCGATTATGATCGGCATCCAACTCACGGTCCAGGATGGCGATGCCGCGCACCGAACGGATGGCTTCGATGATCGCGTCTACTTTGGCGGCGTCGCGCCCTTCCGAAAAATTGGGAACACACTCGACAAGCTGGGGGCTGGGGGCTGGGGGCTGGGGGCTGGGGTTCATGGTAGCGGCGTTCCTCGTTTTATCGTTACGTTCACGTTATTTGCTCCGAAGTAATAGGGTAGTTCGCGGTAGTCGGATACGTTGAGTATAAGTAGGTCGGCTTGTTTGCCGGGTTCGAGTGAGCCGACGCGATCCGCCAGGCCCAGCGCGTGCGCCCCGTTGATGGTGGCGGCGGCTATAGCTTCGGCTGGCGACATGCGCATTTCGGTGCAGGCGAGCGAAAGGATCATCTGCATACTGAAAGTCGGGCTGGTGCCGGGATTGAAATCGGTGGCCAGGGCTACCGCCGCGCCGGCTTCGATCAGCGCACGGGCCGGGGCGTAATTATGCAGGCCCAGATGAAAGACGGAGCCCGGCAGCAGCGTGGCGATAGTGTGGGAATCCACCAGCGCGATAATGTCGTCCCCGCCGGCCTGCTCCAGATGATCCGCACTCGTTGCGTACATTTCCGCTGCCAGGCGCGCGGCGCCGGTGCGCGAGAATTGCTCGGCGTGGATCTTCAGCTCAAAGCCCAATCGCCAGGCATTAGCCAAATGGCGCCGCGACTGCTCGAGCGTGAACGCGCCGTCGTCGCAGTAGATGTCCACGAATCGCGCCAGCCTGCGGCGGCGAATTTTCGGCAGCATTTCCGCGGCCATCCAATCGATGTAAGCATCCGCGCGGCCGCTGAATTCCGGCGGCGGGATGTGCGCGCCCAGGTAAGTCGGCACGATGTCCAGCGGGTCGCCATTCAGTTTCGCCAGCACGCGCAGAGTTTTGAGTTCGCCCGCTGCATCCAGCGCGTAGCCGGATTTGGCTTCCAGCGTGGTGGTGCCGTGAAGCGCCATCTTGTCGAGCGATGCGCGCGCCTGCGTTTCAAGCTGCGCGGCGGACATGCCTCGCACGGCTTCCACACTCGACTGGATGCCGCCGCCTGCAGCCGCGATTTCCGCGTAGCTGGCGCCCGCCAGGCGCATTTCGTAATCGACCAGGCGCGGCCGCCCGAAGATGAGGTGCGTATGGCTGTCCACGAATCCCGGCATGACTACGCAGCCCGCGGCATCGATCTCGCGGGCGCGGCGGGCGGCCGGCAGCTTTTCGATGCGGCGCGCGGGGCCGGCATCGAGGATGGCACCATCCTTTATGAGTACTGCACCGTTGGGGACGATGCCTAAGTCGCTCAGCGCAGCGCCGCGCCGCGGCAAACTGTCCCCGCGCAGGGTCAGTAATTGGCTGGTGCCGCGAACGACCGTGGTCATCGGGCGTTACTCAGCACTCCGCATGGGGGCGCGCAGTCCAGCGGAGCCGGCGAAGTCGATGGCCGCCTGGTATCCGGCATCCACGTGACGCAGCACGCCGATGCCTGGGTCGCAGGTCATGACGCGTTCGAGGCAGCGCGCGGATTGATCCGTGCCATCGGCCACGGTGACTTGTCCCGCGTGTTGCGAGTAGCCGATGCCGACGCCGCCGCCGTTGTGCACCGAAACCCAGCTTGCGCCGGAAGCGGTGTTCAGCAGCGCGTTCAGGATGGGCCAGTCGGCGATGGCGTCGCTCGAATCCAGCATGTCTTCGGTTTCGCGATAGGGCGACGCGACCGAGCCGCAATCCAGGTGGTCGCGGCCGATCACGATGGGCGCTTGCAGCTTGCCGGTGGCCACCATGCGGTTCATCTCCAGCGCGAATTGGGCGCGCTCACCGTAGCCCAGCCAGCAGATGCGCGCGGGCAGGCCCTGGAAATGGACTTTCTGTTGCGCCAGCGAAATCCAGCGCGTCAGCGCCGGGCTGGACGGGAAGAGGCGGCAGATGAGGCGGTCGGTCGCGGCAATATCGGATGGCTCACCCGAGAGCGCCACCCAGCGAAACGGACCGCGGCCTTCGCAGAATAGCGGCCGGATGTACTCGGGGACGAAGCCGGGAATGCGGAAGGCGTCGGCGACGCCGCGGTCGGCGGCGAAGCGGCGGATGTTGTTGCCGTAATCGAAAGTGACCGCGCCCGCGCGCTGCAGGTCCAGCATGGCGCGCACATGCGTGGCGATGGAATCGAGCGCGCGGTCGAGATAGCCGTTCGGATCGCGCGCGCGAAGTTCGGCCGCTTCTTCGACGGTGTACCCTGCGGGGATGTAGCCGTTCAAGGGATCGTGGGCGCTGGTCTGGTCGGTGAGCAGATCGGGAACCACGCCACGGCGCGCCATCTCGGGCAGCACCTCGGCGCAGTTGCCCACCAGCCCCACGGACTTGGGTTCGCCGGCAGCCATGGCTTCGCGCAGGATGGCCAGCGCTTCATCGAGCGAACCGGTCATCGCGTCGCAATAGCCGGTTTCGATGCGCTTGCGGATGCGCGCCGCGTCCACTTCGATGCCCAGGAAGGCCGCGCCGTTCATGGTGGCGGAAAGGGGCTGCGCGCCGCCCATACCGCCGAGTCCACCAGTGACCACCAGGCGTCCCGAGAGCGATCCGCCGAAGTGCTTGCGCGCGGCGGCGGCGAACGTTTCGTAAGTGCCTTGCAGGATGCCTTGCGAGCCGATGTAGATCCAGCTTCCGGCGGTCATCTGGCCGTACATGGTGAGGCCCAGCTTTTCCAGGGCGCGGAACTGCTCCCAATTGGACCAATGGCCCACCAGGTTGGCGTTGGCGATCAGCACGCGGGGCGCTTCCTCGTGCGTGCGGAAAACGCCTACCGGACGGCCGGACTGCACCAGCAGGGTTTCATCGTTAGCAAGAGATTCGAGTTCGCGCACGATGGCGTGGTAGGAAGGCCAGTCTCGGGCCGCTTTGCCTGCCCCGCCATAGACCACCAGGTCGGCCGGACGCTCGGCGACCTCGGGGTCGAGGTTGTTCATGAGCATGCGCAGGGCGGCTTCCTGTTTCCATCCCCGGCAGCGCAAGGATTTGCCGCGGGGCGCGCGGATGACTGGGGCCATGCGTTTATGGTAGCGCGAGGCCGGCCTTGGCCGGGTTGGGCTAAAGGGCGGCCTGAGAGGCCGCCGCACTATCCTACGCGGCTGCCGGAAAACTTGCGTGATTCCGCACCTGCCGCGCCTGCCATAAATGCCGCCGTTCATGCGCGGCGATCCAGGCGAAGGTGGCGTGCAGGTTCAGCTTCACGGGTCCATATCCGACCACCGGAACTTTCACTCGCGCCAGATCCAATCCGTTGGCCTGTTCCAGCCGCAGCGCCAGTTGCTCCTGCAAGTGCAGGAAGGTCGGCAGCACCGCGGTGATGGGCTGGTCTTCGGTCGGCATGAATGAACGCGGCGCCTTGAACTTGCGCTTCGGTGGCGGCTCCGTATTGGCCAGGATCCACTTCCCCAGCCAGCCGTAACCGAAGGGCCCTTGCCCCACCACCCCCCGCGCCCGCGCCTCTTCCAGCGTCTTCTCGAGCACGTGCACATAACGGTCGCCCGCGATGTTCAGATGCAGCATGCACTCCGCAATCGACCAACGTCCCGGGCCGGGACGCCAATTGAATTGCGGCCCTTTCAACCCGCTCACCAATTCGGACGCGTCCACCTTCAGGGCGGCGAATTGACGGTCTAGTTCGGCCAGTTCGGGAGCGAGAGAAGATATACTCAACGTACTCTTATACCAAGCCCCGACATAAGGATGCTACAAGAAGGTTTGTCGCCAATGCCCAAGCTGCTGACGTACCTCGTCGCCACGGCCGCGCTCTCGGCCGCAGGCGCCCTTCCCGCCGCCGCGCAAAACATGACGCGCACACTGCGCACCCCCGAATATCGCGCGCTCCAGCAGAAGCTGTGCCGCGGCTGGAACACCTGGAGCGCATCGAGCGTCCTGGCGCACGTCTACCTGCCCGACGGCTTCGCGCTAAACCTCGGTTTCAAAAGCGCGGGCATGGGTCACGCCTACCAGAACACGTTCTTCGAGGCCAACGCGACCGCCCGGCGCCTCGAAAAGATTCGCCTCGGCCCGCATGCCGACGACGGTTCCTACACCGATCTCACCATCGAATGGAACACCGGCGGCGTATCCTCCAAAAACGTGGCGCACATCGAGAGCGCTACCGACAACGGCGAGGAATACATCCTGATCGACGTGGAGAAGCGCGCCGCGCTGCGGGCCGAGCACCTGATCGTCGAGACCGGCTACTATTGGAACCGGCCGGGCACGGTGCGGCGCGATGGCTCGGCTCTGAAAGCGCAATCGGCGCGCGCGGGGGGACGCGCTTTCGAAGTGCGAACCACGGCGCCCGACGTGAACGACCCGTTCGTCACCGCCGGCGCGCCGTATCTTTCCGTGGCGCTCGACGGGCGCATCGCGGTCTACACCGGACCGACGAAGACGCTGGAACAGGTGGCCGCGATCGTCGCGGCGCATCGCGCGGCGCATCTGCAGAAGCTCGCGAATTATGGCGAAGCGCGCGAAGTCTTCACCGCCATGCAGACCATCCTCGCGTGGAACTTGACCTACGACCCGGAAAACGATCGCGCCATCTCGCCGGTGAGCCGCCAGTGGAGCGCGAATTGGGGCGGCTACGTGCTCTTCGACTGGGACACTTACTTCGCCTCGTTCATGTACGGCCTCTACAACCCGGATCTGGCTTTCGCCAACGCTGTCGAAGTAACCAAAGGCATCACCCGCCGCGGCTTCATTCCGAATTGCGCGTCCGCCTACGGCATTCAAAGCGACGACCGCTCGCAGCCGCCCGTGGGCAGTCTGATGGTGCTGGAGATCTACAAGCGCCACCCGGAGAAGTGGTTCCTCGCGGAGGTCTACGACGAACTGCTGCGTTGGAATCGCTGGTGGCCCGGCGCGCGCGACACCAACGGGCTGCTGGCCTGGGGTTCGGACGATGTGCCGCAGCTTGTCGACGGCACCTTCCACAATTTTCAAGCGGCCTTGTTTGAATCGGGGCTGGACAACTCGCCCATGTACGACGGAGTGCCGTTCAATCCGCGCACCAACCGGCTGGAGATGGCCGACGTCGGGCTGAACGGATTGTACGTGGCCGATTGCCGCGCCCTGGCTGAAATCGCCGCCCTGCTGGGCAAGACCGCGGACCAACGCGAATTACTCGCCCGCGGCGATAAGTATGCCGCGGCCCTGGGCACACTGTGGGATGAGACGGCGGGCATCTACAAAAACAAACGCACCGATACCGGCGAGAGCTCGCCGCGCCTCTCGCCCACTAATTTCTATCCACTGATCGCCAAGGTGCCCACCTCGGAGCAGGCCGCGCGCATGGTGCGCGAGCATTATTTCAACCCGCGCGAGTTTATGGGCGAATGGGTGATGCCCTCCATCGCCCGCGACGTGCCGGGTTTCGCGGATCAGAACTACTGGCGTGGCCGCATCTGGGGACCTATGAATTTCCTGGTCTACCTGGGCCTGCGCAACTACGATCTGGCGCCCGCGCGCGCGGATCTCGCCGAGCGCTCCCACAAGCTGCTGATGAAGTCGTGGCAGAGCGATCGCGCCATCTACGAGAACTACAACTCCATCACCGGCGCGGGCAACGACGTCACCAGCAGCGACGCCTATTATCATTGGGGCGCGCTGCTGGGCGTCATCGGGTTGATGGAGCGGCCCTAATACCTCCGCTCCTCACTCACTCCGGATGGTAACCAAATGTTGCCCGCGAGGCAGCATCAGAGTATTGGCACCGGCCAGATCAGGCGCCGTGTCGGCGCCGTCGATCTCCACTCGCGCGGGCTTCCGGTTCAGCATGGCAAACGCGCGCGCCGAACTTCGGTAAGACAATTCAACCAAACCGGGCCCCACCGCTTGCGCGGAAGTCAGCTCTCCATTGAAGTACGTCACTTGCAGACCGCCGGATGCCGCACCTGCTTCCACCGAATGCGCGCCGGCCGGAAGGAAAATCAGCGCGCCGTTCTCTACCGGCCAGGGCAGCCCATCCACCATCGCGGATCCCGGCCAGCGTAGGGCAACCCCGTGCGGAGAATCCACCATCAGCTTTCCCCCGACCGTTTCCGCACGGCTCACCACCGCGGCCGAGGCCGGCAGCAGAGCCAGGTCCGGAGAAAGGATGGAGTTTTCGAAGTACAACGCGACCTGCGCGAAGGCCCCGGCCGCCGAGTGCACCACCTCGAACAACTCCGCGCCCGTCTGTTGTTTGGTGGGGTAGACGTTCTGGTAACGGTCCACGATGTTCAGGTCGATGGCCAGCCGGTCCTGCCGCGCCGTCAGCGGGCGGTAGCGTCGCGCGATCTCTTCGTAACGCTGCGGGGCTTCGTTCCAAACAGTGGCCGGGTCCTCCACCAGGAAGGTGAAGTTGTGATGTTCGAGCAGCGGCAGAAGCTGCGCCGAATCCGCGCCGATGGCGTCCCGCATGGAAGTATCCAGGCGGTCGTCGACGTGCGTGAGCACCACGTCCAGATAATTGCGGGTGCGGCGCAGCGCCTCGATTTCCGCCAGCCACTGCTGCTGCATGTCGCGCGCGAGGCCGGCGCGATAGTCCAGGAATGCCCGCTGCGACGGCGCGTCTTTGCGCGTCTGGAACAGTTCGATGGGGTCGAAGCCGCCGATGGCGCGAAATTGCGCGCGCACGTTGTCGTTCATCGGGGTGAAGCGGGACGCGTTTTGCAGGCCTTCGAGAGACTCGAAGTATAGCTCGGCGAGGTTCACGCCATCCCAATCGAACCGCCCGATCAGGTCCTTTACTCCCGCGGCGACGGCGTGGTAGCAATCGGGGTTGGAGAGGTTCATCAGCTTGCGCCAATCCAGTTGGGCATCCTGCAGCACGCCGGTCTTTTCCCGCCACTGGGGATGATCGTCCCAGAACTTTTCGCTGACGTGCGGCAGTTCCAGCCAGGCGTAAACCAGGATGCCGTTGGCATGGCAGGCGGCGATCAGCCGCTTGAGATAGGCGTCCCGCTCGGGGTCGGGATCGTAGAAATGCCAGGCGGCCACGTGCAGCGCGGCGATGCCGGCGTGGCGCCAGCGCGCCGCGAAGTAATCCAGGTCCACCCGCAGGCGGTAAGACGAATCGAAGAAGGCCCACAGCCGCGTGGAGCGGAAAGGAGGGTCCAGGCCCAGATCCGCGAGCGCGTGCGGCAGGTACGGGAAGCGCTCGTAGCCGCGCTCACCGGGGGACACGGCCAGCCAAAGGACCGCGCCCGCGCCACGGCGGAATCCGGCCAGCATGGGCGCACCCGCCCAGCGGTCTTTAGCGAACACCTTGGCCTCGGCGGGCACTTCGTAGCGGGGCAGTTCCAGGCCCTTCTCCCACACGATGGGCAGCTTCGGCAGATGCACGTCTTCCAGGCTGGTGACGCGCACGTTTTCCTTGGTGGCGCGGAAGCCGAACGATTCGGCGGTGGAGGATTCGCCTTCGAGGATCAGATACGCGCCGCTCTCCACGCGCGCAGCCCACTCCGGGGAACCGGCGGAACCGGCGCGCAGCACGAAGATACTCGCCGAAGCGGCGGGTTGCGGCATGAATCCGACGGACTGAAGCAGCAGCGGCCATCCGCCCTGATCGTCGGAAAGCACGGCGAAGGTCGGGATCGTCGCGGCGCGCGCCGCTTGCGTGAACAGCGCGGAGACGGCCAGCGTAACGATCGCCCTGATGATGGACTTAGTGCGTGATGGCATACCAGAATCCGGCGCGGAAATCGTTGAATGTGGGCCCATACGGATCGCCCGCCACGGTGTAGATGCCGCGCAGATAATTCACCGTCAGGTAGAGCGAGGCGGGCATGCTGGCCAGCCGGAAGCGCACGCCAGGGCCGGTTTCGAAGAAGTTGGCCCAAGCCTGCCGTTTCTGATCCATGGTCAGGTTCACGTTCCAGTAGAACTGCGTCTGCAGCGCGCCCAGATTGGGTGTGTATCCGGCGCGATTCTGCGAGTAAACCAGGAAATCGTTATCGAAGCGGCTCACGAAAATGGCGTCTTCACTGGTCTCGAAAAATGGGCCGCCGGTTTCCGATTTCATCAGGCGCCCGAAGCCCTTGGTGAACGAAGCGCCGCCGCGGTAGTCCTGCATGATGTGCGCGGTCAGGTATCCGGCCGCCACGCCGGCTTCGCCCCAGCCCATCAGCCCGCGCCAGACGTTGGTGGCCACGCCCAGCGCCGGAATGAAGGCGCTCTGCGAAAGATACTGTGGCGCAATGCCGCCATTTTCCGGGCTGATGCTCCCGCGCGTGTCGCCCACGAACCGCAGGCTCACATAAGGATGAATCGGGAACTTCATGTTCCGCTCGGTCTTGATCTGCGCGTACGAGAAGAAGTCGTGCCAGCGCGTGGAGTAGAGCGGGTACACCCAGACCGTGGTGCGAAACGTTTCAAAAGCCGGCAGCAGGTTTTTGTAGGCTGTGTTCGCTTCTTTGGCGATTTTGGGGTCGGAGCTTTTGCGCGCCAGGTCGAACCAGCGGATGGCCTGGCGGTCGTTGTGAAGTAGGTTGTACGTCCAGCCCAGCTTCAGCATGACTGCGAAATCGGCCGGATCGTCTTCCTGGGCAAGCTGCAGGTACTTCAGCGCGTCGCGCACGAAGCCGGCTTTGAGGCTGCGCTCGGCCATCACCTTCGCGTCGATCGAAGGCGGGGCGGGCTGCGCCGGGCGCGTACGCAAAGTCTGGGGCAAGCGCAGCACGGCGCGCACGCGATTGGCCAGCTCTTCGTCCGCGCCTTTCATCACCCGTTCGAGCAGCGGCATCGCGGCGGTGGTCTCGCCCCGCGCCAGCAGCAGGAAGCCGAGCTGCGCGCACGAGAGATAGTCGGTTTCCGAAAGCGTGGTGAGCTGCCGGAATTCCTCCTCGGCCTCGGCCTGGCGGTTCATGCGCAGCAGCAGATAGGCCAGCTCCCGGCGCAGGTCCAGGTTCTTGGGGTCGAGATGCAGGGCGCTCTGGAACTCGGAGACATACGGATAGCGGGTGGGCAGCAGTTCGCGGGCAGCCTCGGCGGCACGCGGTTCGCCTCCGCGGGAAGCTGCCAGCAGCGCCGCATTGGCTTCCTCGATGCGGTTCAGCGACTTCAAAACGCGGCCGAGATCCACCAGCACCGAACGCCGGTCGGGGATCAGCCGCCAGGCCTTTTCATAATGTTGGGCGGCCAGTTCCAGCTCGTCGCGCTGGTCCGCCAGGGTGGCGAGTTCAAAGTGGACGCTGAAGGTATCGGACCCCAGTTCGAGGGCCTTGGTCCAGCGCGCGATGCCGTCGGCCAAGGGGCGGTCGATATTCTGGAAGGCGCGCTCAGCGGTGGCGCGGGATTCGGGGTCGCCGGACCGCCGGACGCGGTCGAAGACGCGGCGCGCCTGGGCTTGCTCCTTGGTTTCGTTACAAAGAAACGCGTATTCCAGGGCGACGTGGAAGTCTTTGGGATCGAGCCGCATGGCTTCGCGGAACTGATCGCGGGCGGCCGTATTCTCTCCCACTTTGAGGTAGGTATAAGCCAGATCCTTACGCATCGCGGCGCGCGCGGGCGCGGCTTCGATGGCCTTTAGGAACAAGACGATGGCCTCGTCGTTGCTGCGCCCGCGCACGGCCTCATACGCTTTGCTCAGCGTCTCGTAGGCAGGGTCGGGCGCCTGGGCAAACGCGAGCGCGGGTGCAAGGATGAGTATCCCTAGCCGCATGGTGGTATCTACGTAGTGCCACCGCGGCCGAAATATCGCACGGAAAAACCATAGGGCCGCCGATGAACGCCGATCAACGCCGATGGGACAGCCAGCCTTCGGCTCAGGGCGATGGCTGAAGACTGTGCACTTTTGTGCGCATTTGTGCGTCAGTTGTTCGATGGCCGAACAAACCCAATTTCGCGGAGGGCTGGCTTAGCGTTAGTATTTTGTTATAGTTACCGCGTTTAGGTCCGGCGTCGGCTTCCCGGCTCTTGGCGCGGCTGTTACGTGCCTCGTTTTTTCGGTGGAGTGTTGCATTACGTTGCACATGTTGCGCGCTGGCGGCAGAACGCCTTTCGGCGAATGCGGGGAGCTTGCCCGACATCAGGGTAGCACGGGATTTCGCGGCAGGGACGGGGATCGGGTGTACTTCGCTTTTGTTTTCAGGCGATTGTGGGTGCCCCCCGTCACGTGACTCGGGGGCGCCGGCTGGGAGCCGTCTCCGGTCCAACGATCCCCAGCTACGGCTTCACCGGTCGCGAACCGGCGCGGCCTGCCCGCAGGTTCCGCAGAGTCCGTAAACCCGCAACGCGGGCCGGTATGCGGGACTAGCTGTAGCTAACGTCGATGTAGGCACGTATACTTTGCCGTTCACAATCGTCGGAAGCGAGAACTTGGTCGGAAACCAATAGTCCGTGCTCGCCCACAACTGCGTGCCGACATTGGCGGCGCTAAAGGCGAACAAGGTCCCCTGGACCTGCGAGTTCGGAGCGGTCGTGGGCACGATGGCCCATACGATTCCGTCGTTGTTCCCGTTGGCGGAAAGCGAGATACCGCCTCCAGGATAATTCACCGCGGCCAGCGTGCCCTGGTTGGCGTCCGCCTGGAAACGGTTGCTTTGGGGATGGAAGTCCCACTCCCGTAGAACATCGCCCCATGCCCAAATATAATACGCTGAGTCGCCGCTTGTGCGGTTCCACATAGCCTGACTGTGGATCTCATAACAGCCGGCCAAGCCGGGGCCGGTTCCACAACCCAAAGTGGTGCCAGTGAAGGTCTGCAGCGCGCCCATGTTCCCCGAGCTGAGACCGCCGAGGCTCGCCCGGTTCATGACGATTACCAGTCCGGACTTGCCGCCCACCAGCGCCAGGTTCGGAACCGTTTCGTTGGTGCTGGTGAACAGAATTACACCGCCTTCGCAGAGATCCAGGTCGTCACGGTTCAGCACGCCGTAGTTGGACGAGGTAAACGAATCTTCGACGGTCCCGCTGCCGTTAAGCCGCAATACCGATTCACCCCAATTGCCGGTGCCGGCGCCCCCGTATCCGCCGTTGGCCGTCGCCGTATAGACTCCCGTCGAATCCAATGCCGGCCCGCGCCCTGACATCCAGATTCCCGCCCCATGGCCGCATTGGTTCGAGGCGGGATTGTCGCCGGTACAGGCCGGGCCCGTCTGCGTCGCGTTTTGTGTGGTGCAGAAGATCATCATCTGGGTGAAAGCGCCGGCCGAGTATTCGTAGCCGATCATCCAGCCGTGGTAGGGTTTGGTGGTTTCCTGTCCGTTGAGGTTGCCAAAGCCCAGGTAGATCGTTGGACTGAGAGCGCCTTCCAATAGAGCAGTGCGCTGGAACTGTTCGGAGGCCTTGAAGGGGATACACGGAGGCGGGACCGTCCCGCCGTTCCCTGAAGTGCAGGCGGTGGCCTGAGAATCGTCGCCCGTCCCCGCCACGGCTCCCTGCACCACGACATTCGTAATCTCGACCCCCGTCAGAAGATTGAGCGCGTGCAACCGGTACACCGTCGTACCACTTTCGCTGGTGAACGTTACCACGAAAATCACCTTCAAGCCGATGTCGATCACCGGTGTGCTCATAATCCCGTCGGTAGGCTCCGTGGTGCTCCTAATGGCGACCGGAGTGCCGAGCGATGTGTGCCACAATGCCGGCTGGGAGGTGTCCGCGTCGAAAGCGTAGACCGAGTTGTTCATGGTCACCACAAACGCGACATTATGCACCTGGCCGTCGATGGTCAAGCTGGGAACGTAAAGGGGCTGCGCGAAAATATTTCCGTCCACGGGCTGACTGAACAGCAACCCAAACGTGGCGGGCGAGACGTTGGACGGCGTCAGGGTGGTCTCGGCCAGATTGGCGCCGGTCCGATTCACGTTATATTGCCCCGTCAGCACCGCGGTGCTCTGCGCCCACGCCGCGCACGGCGAAGTCGCCATTACAAGCAACACCGGCAACGACGTTAGGAAAATCGCGACGCCACAGTGGGCGTAGCGCTGCCTTCGATTCATTTCCAATTTCTCACTCCTCAATGGTATGGTGGCGGAAGGGCACTTGCAGAGTGTTTCCGGGCTTCTCACTGAGTATAACCCAAGATGTGCATGGCACACAGGCGTTTAGTACTGATACTTATCCTTTTGGTTTCCTCCCGAGCCCCAGGTGGCGCGCAAAGCGCGCGGATTGGGTGGACGGGTGGGACGGGACGTATGATCGTTTTTCGGACTCGGCAATGTTTGGGAGAATTGGCGCCTTGAAAAAGACTCTGAATATGGCCTCAGGGTGGCTGATATGCGCTCTGGCGGCGTTTGTTATTGCACCGGCGCAGGCACAGACGGTGGAAACCGTATTGCACAATTTTGCACCCGTGCAAGCGCTCACTGGCGCCGACCCCGGTGGTTTGGTCTCGGATTCGGCGGGCAACCTCTATGGGACTGCGGCGGGCGGGGGCGCCTCGTTCGCAGGTGTTGTGTTTAAGCTGGCTGCGAGTGGAAACGAGACGGTACTGTATAACTTCACAGGAGGCGCGGACGGGAAAAACCCAAACCCGGGCATCGTCCTGGATTCGGCGGGCAATGTTTATGGGACCGCGGTTGCAGGCGGTGTCATCACGGGCGTATGCGGCGGTGTTACCGGCTGCGGTGTGGTGTTCAAGGTCGATCCAGCCGGCAATGAAACCGTGCTCTACAGCTTCACGGGACCCGATGGGATATCGCCTAATGGCGGTGTGGTGATGGATTCGGGCGGCAATATATACGGCACGACCTGGTCGGGGGGCGGGGAAGCTTACGCGGGCGTGGTATTCAAGGTGGATCCCACCGGTGAGGAGACGTTGCTGCACAGCTTCACGAATGGAGCGGACGGCGGGGGGCCTCTCGCAGGGCTATACCTGGACGCAGCCGGCAACCTGTATGGGACCACCCGCGATGGAGGCCTTGACAACGGTGGCGTGGTCTTCAAATTGGATGCCAGCGGTAACGAGACGGTGCTGTATACCTTTCAATCCGGGGCCGACGGTTCTCAACCCTACGCTAGTGTTGTCCTGGATGCCGCGGGGAACATTTACGGGGCGACCGGCGGCACCGGGATCAGCGATGGCGTGATATTCAAGATCGGCGCGGCAGGAGCTTTCAGCGTCCTGCACAGTTTCGCCGGAGGGGCTGACGGGTCGGACCCCGGCCCGGTGATCGTGGATCCGGCGGGTAATCTTTATGGGACCGCTTACTATGGCGGAACGGCGAACGCGGGGCTGGTTTACAAGATCGACACGGGCGGAAATAAGACGACCCTGTACAACTTCCCTGGTGGAACCGGCGGAGCGAATCCCAATGCGAGCCTGCTTCTGGGCCCGGCCGGTAGTCTCTACGGGACCACCGCATACGGCGGCATCGGGAATATCGGAGTGGTGTTCCTGCTGAATGCCAGCGGGCTCGAGACGATCGAGTACAGCTTCCCATTTGAAGGAGACGGGGCCGATATCTATGGAGGTCTGGCCATTGACGCGGAAGGCAATCTCTACGGGACCGCCAGCACTGGCGGAGCGGCCAACCAGGGAATCGTATACAAGATCGACCCCGCGGGCAACGAGACGGTGCTGTACGCGTTCAAAGGCACACCCGATGGGGGGATGCCGAGTACGCCTGTGACGCTTGATTCGGCCGGGAACCTGTACGGGACAACCTCGAAGGGCGGCGCCGCCAACTCGGGGACTGTCTACAAACTGGACCCGGCCGGGAACGAAACGGTGTTGTATAGTTTTCAAAATGGTACCGATGGCGGGTATCCGCAGGCAGGCGTGGCGATCGACGCGCTTGGCGACCTTTACGGAACTACCCAAAACGGGTGGGGCCTGGTATACAAGCTGGACCCAACTGGCCACGAGACTGTGCTGTATAACTTCGTGGGGCCAGACTCCCCCAATTCGGGCCTGATCCTGGATTCGTCGGGTAACCTCTATGGAACATCGGCAGACGGAGTGTACGAGTTGAATACGGCCGGCCAGATGACCCTCCTGGGCAGTTTCGGAGCCGGCACGGGTAGCCCGGATTACGGCGTAATCATGGATGCGCAAGGCAACCTCTACGGCACGACGCTCGCTTATGGCACGAGCTTTATGGGCGCGGTATACAAGGTAAGTCCGGCCGGCAGTGTAACCGTGCTGTCTTCCCTCCTGGGCGGGCTGTCGACCGGAGGCGTGATCATGGACGCCGCCGGCAGCCTTTATGGGACGTTTGGCGGCAGCGCTCTGACGGGGAGCGGCGGCGGGGTGTTCAAGCTGGATGCAGCGGGCAATTATACTGAGCTATATAACTTCCCGTTCTGGAGCGGACCATCCTATGGAGTAGTCCGCGATTCCTCAGGCAACCTCTACGGAACCAGCAGCACTGGCGGGACGAATTACACCGGCATGGTATACAAGCTCGGTTTTGCGTCATACACCATCTGCGGTCAGGTTACTCTGCAAGGTGCGGCACTGAGCGGCGTTACCGTGACGCTTAGCGGGACAGCAGGCGGCTCGGCCACCACCGACACCGGCGGGAACTATTGCTTCCCATCTTCCGCCAGCGGAAACTATACGGTCACTCCCTTCAAGACCGGGTTCACATTCAGCCCGACCAGCTACTCCTTCACCAATTTGGGCGTCAACAACGTTGCAAACTTTACCGCGTATCCTCCGAACTACACGGTTTCCGGGCAGGTACTCGGGCCAGGGGGCGCGACCGTGGGCGGCGTTACGATAGCTTTCAGCGGCACCAGCGACGGTTCGACAACGACGGATGCCTTCGGGCACTACACCTTATTGCTTCCGCCCAATGGCAACTACATCATCACGCCTTCGCTAGCGGGCTACATCTTCACGCCACCAAGCCAGACCTACGATGACCTGACGGGCAATCAGACGGCGAATTTCGCCGCCAACTTGACGGGCGCTACGTACACCATCTCGGGACTGACGACGCTCTACGGCAATGCGCTAAACGGGGCCACCGTGATGCTCAGCGGATCAGAGAGCGGCTCCCTCACCACAAGCGGGTCGGGGAATTATAGCTTCACCGTGACGGCCGGCGGCAGCTACACGGTAACGGCGGGCGCGGGCCCAGACTACTATTTTTATCCCTATCCGCCGAGTTCGACCTTCAGCAGTCTGAGCGGCAATCAAGCGGCTAACTTTCAAGCCGCGGTCCCCAGTGACTTTAACCACGACGGCCATCCCGACGTGATTTGGGAGGAGCCGACCGTTGGATGGGCGCAGATCTGGTATCTCGGCGGCGCCCAAGGCGCTTCCATTATCAACGCGGCGGACCTGACCCAGGCTAACCCGTGGCAAATTGTGGGCATCGCGGATTTCAATGGCGACGGCAATCCGGACGTGGTGTGGCAGGATCCTGTGCGTGGAGCCGTGCAGGTCTGGTATATGGGAGGTCCCTCGGGTAACCAACTGCTTGGGGCATCGGATATCACCACCGAGAACCCATGGCGGGTTGTATCCGTGGCGGATTTCAACCAGGATGGACATCCGGATCTGCTCTGGCAGGATCCCACCACGGGGTTTGCCCAGATCTGGTACCTGGGTGGGCCGCAAGGCACAACGCTGCTGGGAGCGGTCGACCTGGACCAGGCTAACCCGTGGAGTATCGTGGGTACGGGAGACTTCAACGGCGATGGGGTTCCCGATGTGTTGTGGCAGGACCCGGTGAGCGGCACCGTGCAGATCTGGTATATGGGGGGAACTACGCCTGGAGCGCAAGGCAGCCAGTTGCAGTCAGCGGTTAATCTCACCGGTCCGATGACTACAAAGGTGGTAGCCATCGCGGACTTCAACCTGGACGGCCACCCCGACGTGGTGTTCCAGGATCCGGTGACTGGCGCGGCTACCGCGTACTATTACACCGGAGCACAAGGCACGATCCCGAACGGGACTGCGGCATTGAGCGGGGCAAACCCATGGTACATCGCCGGACCGCATTGACCTCGGGTAAATTGCGGGCGAAATGAAACAAGAGCCACTCTGCCAAAATAGAAAGGTGCACGCCGCCAAATTCCGCATCGGCCTCGTCCAGATGGCCTGCTCCGTCGACCCGAACGAGAACCTCGCCAAAGCCGAGTGGCGTATCCGCGAAGCGGCCGCCCGCGGCGCCCAGATCGTGTGCCTCCAGGAATTGTTCCGCTCCCAGTATTTCTGCCGCGAGGAAAACGCCGCGCTGTTCGATCTGGCCGAATCCATCCCTGGCCCGTCCACCGCGTCGCTGAGCCGCCTGGCCGCCGAACTGGGCGTAGTCGTGGTCGCCTCGCTGTTCGAGCGGCGCGCCGCGGGCGTGTATCACAACACCGCCGCCATCATCGACGCCGACGGCGCGCTGCTCGGCATCTATCGCAAGATGCACATCCCCGACGACCCGCTCTATCTTGAAAAGTTCTACTTCACGCCCGGCGACCTGGGATTCCGCAGTTTCGACACGCGCTTCGGCCGCGTGGCCGTGCTGGTGTGCTGGGACCAGTGGTATCCGGAAGCCGCCCGCCTGGCCGCGCTCACCGGCGCGCAGGTGCTGTTCTACCCCACAGCCATCGGCTGGCATCCCGCGGAAAAGGCGGAATTCGGCCCGGCCCAGCACGACGCCTGGCGCACCATCCAGCGCGCGCACGCCATCGCCAACGGCATCTACGTGGCCGCCGTGAATCGCGTGGGCTTCGAAGGCCCGCCGGATCGGGGCCTGGAGTTCTGGGGCGGCTCGTTCGTGGCCGATCCCTTCGGGCAGGTGGTCGCCGAAGCCCCGCACGAGCGCGAGGAAATCCTGATCGCGGAGTGCGACCCGCGCCGCATCGAAGACGTGCGCCGCAACTGGCCCTTCCTGCGCGACCGGCGCATCGACGCGTACGGCGACATTACCCGGCGCGTGATCGACTGATGAGGGGAACTCCGCGCGCATCGGGCTTCCGCATGCCGGCCGAATGGGAGCCGCACGAGGCCACCTGGATCGCCTGGCCGCACAATCGCGACGATTGGCCGGGGCGTTTCGCGCCCATTCCGTGGGTCTATGCCGAGATCGTGCGCAAGCTAGCGCGCGTGGAGCGCGTGCGCATTCTGGTAAAGGATCGGCCCGCCGAAGATGCCGCGCGCCGTATCTTGCGCAAGGCCGGCGTCAACCTGGACGCCGTCGAATTCTTCCATGCGCCGACGGACCGAAGCTGGACGCGCGATTACTGCCCGCTGTTCGTGAAAAGCCGCGCGGGTGAGGTGGCACTGACTAACTGGCGCTTCAACGCCTGGGCCAAGTATGACGATTGGCAGCGCGACGCCGCCATTCCCGCCGCGCTGGCGGCCGCGTTGAAGCTGCGCGCCTGGGAGCCGGGCCTGGTGCTGGAAGGCGGCAGCATCGACGTCAATGGCCGCGGACTGTTACTCACTACCGAGGAGTGTCTGTTAAGTCCGGTGCAGGCGCGAAATCCGCAACTGACTCGGCGCGAGATAGAGACAGCGCTGCGAGACTATCTTGGCGCGCGCCAGATTATATGGCTGCACAACGGAATAACTGGCGACGATACCCACGGTCACGTCGATGACTTAGCCCGTTTCGTCAACGCTAACACGGTGGTTATCGCCTCCGAGCCGGATCGCACCGATCCGAACTACGAGCCGCTGCGCGAGAACCTGGCCATCCTGCGTCAGTTGCCGCTGCGCGTGATAAAGTTGCCCATGCCCGCGCCTTTGGTATTCAACGGCCGCCGCTTGCCAGCAAGCTACGCCAATTTCTATATAGCGAACAAGGTGCTGCTGGTGCCGACGTTCAACGATCCGCATGACCGCATCGCGTTGAACACGCTGGCGCGCCTCTTTCCGGATCGCGAGGTCGTCGGTATCAACGCAGTAGAGTTAGTCTGGGGGCTGGGCACACTGCATTGCATGACCCAGCAGCAGCCCAAGACATTCTGACTCCTGACTCCTGACTTCTGTCTCCTGCTTTTCTTACTTGCCCGCCACCGCGCGTCTTAAGAGCAACTCCTGGCTACTCATTGCGCGCTTGCCATTTGGCGTCGTACGCGGCACATAGGTCCCATCGCCCTGCATCTGGCGGCATTTGACGGTGTCCGACAAATAAACAGCCAGTATGTCATCCCGCACGTGCTTCACTAAATCCGGACCCTCCAGCGGAAACAAAACCTCCACCCGGCGATCGAGGTTACGCGGCATCAGATCCGCGCTGCCCAGATAGATCTCTTCTTTCCCGCCGTTGCGGAAGTAATAAATGCGGCTGTGCTCCAGGAAGCGCCCCACGACGCTGGTCACTTGTATGTTGTCGCTCACTCCCGGAATCCCCGGCCGCAGGCAGCAGATCCCGCGCACCACCAGCTCCACTTTGACCCCGGCTTGCGATGCCATATACAGCAGGCGGATCACCTGCGGGTCCACCAGGGCATTCATCTTGAAAATCAGGTGTCCCTTTTCGCCCTTGGCATGCAGCGCGATCTCGCGCTTGATCATGGCTTCGAAGCGCTCGCGCAGGTTCACCGGTGAAACCAGCAGTTTCTTGTAATCCGTCTTCGCCGAGTACCCGGTCAGATAGTTGAACAGGTCGGTCGCGTCCGAGCCGATTTCCTCGTCGCACGTGAGCATGCCGATGTCAGTATACAGATGCGCGGTCACCACGTTGTAGTTGCCGGTGGCCAGGTGAATGTAACGGCGGATCGCGCCGGCTTCCCGCCGCACCACCATCAGCAGCTTGCAGTGCGTCTTCAGCCCCAGCAGGCCATACACCACGTGCACGCCTTCTTTTTCCAGCGCGCGCGCCCACTCGATGTTGCTCTCCTCGTCGAAGCGCGCTTTCAGCTCGACAAGCACTGCCACTTGCTTGCCCTCTTCGTTGGCCTCCAGCAGCGCTTCCACCACCGGCGAATTCCGGCCGATGCGGTACAACACCATCTTGATGGCCAGCACGTTGGGGTCTCGGGCCGACTTCTTCAAGAAGTCGACCACCGGCTGGAAGGAATCGAAGGGATGGTGCAGCAGGATATTCTGCCGGCGGATCAGCGCGAAGACGTCTTCCTCGGCGGTAGCTGCCGCCAGCGTCTTGGGCACGGCGGGCATGAAAGGCGCGTCTTTCAGGTCCGGCCGGTCCAGCGCATACAGGTGCATGAGGCGGCTGAGCGACAGCGGACCGCGCACCCGATACACCTGGCTGGCGTCGATTTCCAGGTTGTTCACCAGGATATCGAGGATATGCGCGGGCATGTCGTCGGAGACCATCAGCCGCACCACGCTGCCGAAGCGCCGTGCGCGCACGCCCTCCTCGATGGTCTCGAGCAGGTCCTCGGCTTCCAGTTCCTTGATGGCGATGTCGGCGTCGCGCGTGACGTGGAAGGGATGCGCCTCGATCACGTCCATGCCGCGAAATAGAGCGGGCAGGTTGGCCGAAACCACCTGCTCCAGCCAGACGAAGGTCTCCTCGCGCGGCGGGCGCTTACGGCTCTTCTTGCGCGGCCGCTTCAGCGGAACGAATTGCGGCAGCGAATCGGGCACCTTCACGCGCGCGAAGTGTTCCACGCCGTCCTTATCGCGGATCAGCACGGCGAGGTTCAGGCTGAGGTTGGAGATGTGCGGAAACGGGCGGCCGGGGTCGAAGGCCAGCGGCGTGAGGACTGGAAAGGCCGTCGCGCGGAAGTACTCATCGGCGATGGCCAGTTGCTTTTCGTTGAGCGCGGCGTAATCCAGGACTTGGATGCCGGCTTCCGCCAGCGCCGGCAGAAGTTGGTCGTGCAGGCATTTGTGCGCATCGGCCAGCAGCTTCTTGCTTTCGCGGCGGACGGCCACCAACTGAGCCGTCGGATGCATGCCGTCGGGGCCCACATCGAGGATGCCCGCGTCCACCTGGTCGATCAAGCCGGCTACCCGCACCATGAAAAACTCGTCCATGTTGGAGCCGACAATGGAAAGGAATTTGACACGTTCGAGCAGCGGATTGCGTTCGTCCTGCGCCTCTTCCAATACGCGGAACTGGAAGGCAAGCAGGCTCAGCTCACGGTTGATATAGAGCTGCGGCGAATTCAGAGGCGGAACTTCGGCTGGCGGCGCAGCTTTCGCCGCTGCCGCGGCGGTCCTGGTCTTTTTGGGTGTGATGCGCTGAGCCGTGGGCACGTCTTCACAGTTTAGCGCGAACCGGCGTTAATCGATGTATTCGTACGCGACCAGCGTCAGAAACTCAGGGAAATCCGCGGTGGTCATCATCTGCTCGTAAATGCGCGCGGCCCGGGCCAGCGCCTCGCCGCCGATGGAGCCGCGCAAGCCCTCGGCCACGTCCGCAATCGTGCACTTCACCAGGTCGGCGGTTACCGGGCGGCCGTCGTCGAGCTTCGCGCCGTGCCTGACCCATTGCCACACCTGCGCGCGGCAGATTTCGGCGGTGGCGGCATCTTCCATCAGGTTATAGATCGGGACGCAGCCGTTGCCGCGCATCCACGCTTCCAGATACTGGATGCCGACGTCGATGTTCCAGCGCAGGCCGGCTTCGGTGATGGCGCCATCGGGCACCGCCAACAGGTCCGCGGCGGCCACCTGCGTGCCCGGCCTGTGCTGCAATTGGTTCGGACCCGGCATGTGCGCGTCGAATATTTCCTTCGCCACGGGCACCAGGCCAGGATGCGCGACCCACGTGCCATCGTGCCCGGCGCGCACCTCGCGCAGCTTGTCTTGCCGCACTTTCTCGAGGGCCTGTTCGTTAGCCGCCGGATCGTTCTTGATCGGAATCTGCGCCGCCATCCCACCCATGGCATGCACGCCGCGGCGATGGCAGGTCTCGATCAGAAGCTGGACGTAAGAACTCAGGAAATGCCGCTCCATGGTAACCTGCGCGCGGTTGGGCAGCACGAAGTCGGGCCGGTTGCGGAATTTCTTGATGAAGCTGAAGATGTAGTCCCACCGGCCGCAGTTGAGCCCGGCGGAATGTTCCCGCAACTCGTAGATGATCTCGTCCATCTCGAAGGCGGCCAGGATGGTTTCGATCAGCACCGTGGCGCGAATGGTCCCGCGCGGGATTCCGAGTTCGCGCTGCGCGAAATGGAAGACATCGTTCCACAGACGGGCCTCCAGGTGGCTCTCCATCTTCGGCAAATAGAAATAGGGCCCGGTGCCCTTGGCCATCAGGGCCTTCGCGTTATGAAAGAAGTAAAGCCCGAAATCGAACAGGCTGCCCGAAATCGGCTGGCCGTCCACCAGGAAGTGCTTCTCAGTGAGATGCCAGCCGCGCGGCCGCACCATTAGCACCGCGGTACGCTCACCTAATTGGTAGCGTTTGCCTTCGGGACTGATGTAGCTAATGACCCCATTCACGGCATCGCGCAGATTGAACTGCCCGTCGAGATTGTTGCGCCATGTGGGTGAATTGGAATCTTCGAAATCCGCCATGAACACGCTGGCGCCGGAGTTCAGGGCGTTGATGATCATCTTGCGGTCTACCGGCCCGGTGATTTCCACGCGGCGGTCTTGGAGGTCGGCGGCCACGGGCGCCGCCACCCAATCGGAATTCCGGATCCAGGCGGTTTCGGGCAGGAATTGCGGCATGGCGCCGCCATCGATTTCCTGCTGCCGCTCGCTACGGCGCGCGAGCAGTTGTTGCCGGCGCTCCTCGAAATTCCGCGAAAGCTCCTTGATAAAGCTCACGGCTTCGGGAGTCAGGATAGTGCGATCGGCTTCGGTGACAGGTGCGGCGATCTGAATATGTTCCAGTTGGGCTTTGGGCATAACTTCTCTTAGTATCAGGTTAGCTCTATCGTGGCGGCCGCGCCAAGCGAGTAGGCCAACTCGGACCACTGGTCCGTTCCGCCCCGCGCCACTTAACTTTTTTGGTAAATCGCGATCTACTGCAAGTGGAGGCGAAACACTTCATGTTCAGCAACGGCACACACGAAAACGGACACCACGATACACTGCGCAATTGGAACACTTCCGCGCGCTGGGAAGGGATCACGCGGATCTACACGCCAGAGGACGTGGCGCGCTTGAGCGGGTCGATGCCTATCGAATACACGCTGGCGCGCAGGGGAGCGGAGAGGCTGTGGAAGCTGCTCCATGTCGAGCCGTACATACCCGCGCTCGGCGCACTCACCGGCAACCAGGCCGTGCAACAGGTGCAGGCCGGGCTCAAGGCGACCTATGTCAGCGGCTGGCAAGTCGCCGGAGATGCGAATGTGTCGGGCCAGATGTATCCGGATCAAAGCTTGTATCCGGTGAACAGCGTGCCCACGCTGGTGCGCGCGATCAATAATGCATTCATGCGGGCCGACCAGATCCATCACTCCACGGGGCGCAGCGGGACTTACTGGTTTGCGCCGATCGTGGCGGACGCCGAAGCCGGCTTTGGCGGACCGCTGAACGCCTTCGAGTTGATGAAGTCCATGATCGAGGCCGGCGCGGCGGCGGTGCACTTCGAAGATCAGCTCGCTTCCGCGAAGAAGTGCGGGCATATGGGCGGCAAAGTTGTGGTGCCGACCTGCGAGTTCGTGCAGAAACTGGTGGCCGCGCGTTTCGCCGCCGACGTCATGGGGGTTTCGACGCTTCTGATCGCGCGCACTGATGCTAACAGCGCGGGCCTGCTGCTGAACGACATCGACCAGCGCGACAAGCCGTTCCTGACCGGCACGCGGACCGCTGAGGGCTTCTTCGGTTTTCGCGGCGGCATGGAGGCGGCGATAGCTCGCGGCCTGGCCTATGCCCCCCACGCCGATATGATCTGGTGTGAGACTTCGGAGCCTAACCTGGCCGAGGCCCGCTGCTTCGCCGAATCCATCCACGCCCGGTACCCGGGCAAGCTGCTTGCCTACAACTGCTCTCCTTCTTTCCATTGGAGGAATAAACTGGACGAGTCCACCATCGCGAAGTTCCAGAGGGAGCTGGCGGCCATGGGCTATAAGTTCCAGTTTGTCACCCTGGCCGGCTTCCATGCCTTGAACCTGAGTATGTTCCAGTTGGCGAGAGACTACGCCGCCACTGGTATGTCGGCTTACTCCAAGCTGCAGGAACTGGAGTTTGCGAGCGCGATGGAAGGCGGGTATTCCGCGATCAAGCATCAGACCTTCGTGGGCACGGGTTACTTCGACGAGGTTGCGCAGACCATCTCTGGCGGAAAATCTTCTACCACGGCGCTGAAGGGCTCGACTGAGGAGGCGCAATTCGCTTTTGTTCCGGGCGGCAAGTGCGCCGACGATGCAGCGCCGCCTTGCGGCATGGAAGGCCAGTGCTGAATTATTATAGTTGGAATGAACCGGCAAGAAGCCCTGGAGATTCTGCACGAATTCACGAAGTCGGAAAGCCTGCGCAAGCATGCGTTCGCGGTGGAAGCCTGCGTCGTTGCGTATGCCCGCAAACTCGGTGAGGACGAAGAGAAATGGTCTGTGACCGCGGTACTGCACGATTTCGACTGGGAGATTCATCCCGTACTTCCGGATCACCCCACCAAAGGATCGCCGATTTTGGCCGAGCGAGGGGTGAGCGACGAAATCCGGCGCGCCATCCTCTCGCATGCCGATTTTACCGGCGTGCCGCGCGAGTCTCCTTTGGAAAAGACGCTCTTCGCTTGCGACGAACTGGCGGGCTTCATCACCGCGGTCTCTTACGTCAAACCGCATCGCAGCGTTTTCGAGGTGGATCCGACATCGGTGCGAAAGAAGATGAAGGACAAGGCGTTCGCACGCTCCGTGAGCCGCGAGGACATAGTCAATGGAGCGCGCGAACTGGGCGTGGATCTAGACGAGCACATCGCCTTCTGCGTGGCAGCCATGCAGGAGCGGGCTGATGCCCTGGGTTTGAAGGGTAGCATCTAACGGCGGCGCTCAACTACCCATGAACAAGCCGAGCCCGGGCGAGGGCGCAAGGGGCAGCCTGTAGCCGATCAGGCAGCACTGGTCCAGTGCGAATAGCACGACGGACCCCAATTGCATCCCTTCAGCCATCCGGGCCTCCTTCGGCCACGGTGACATGTAGTTTGCGATGCCCACCAGGTGCGCGCTATTTGCCGGCGCAAAGCCAAGCTGCATCGGCAGGTCGATCGAGGTAACTACCGCGTTCATGTCGAAGTTGCCGGTGTAGGTGAAGTTCTCGGTCTTGAAGCAGTCCAGGTTCACTGGAGACCACTGCGACGGCAAGTTGATCACACGGGTTAGCGGAGCGGCGTTTGTGTCCGGCGGATAGAGTACTTCGAACTGCGCGCTCGGGTAAGTCTGCCGCACGAAAGCCATGATCGCGGCGGTGAACTGGCCGATCAGTCCACGCAGGAAAGCGGATTCCTGCGGGTACGGAGTGGGGTCGTTGCTGGGATCCGTAAACACGTGCATGGGCCGACCATACTGAGATTGAAACGTGGCGGTTGTATAGGCGTCATAAAAGGGCATGCCGCCGTTGGGAATCGGCGTCCAATCGCTCTCGGCCGGATCCGTTGGCGGGCAGAAATACCACCACTGTACTTCGCCGAATTGCAGATACGGTTGCACGCCGGCTGCGGCCATTACATTGGCCATGTCGAGATAAACCTGCTGCCAGTAAGCCAGGCTCGCGGGCGAGAAATTCGTTTGCAAAGCCGGCGTATTGACGAAACAGGGGCTGCCGTCCGGGTAACACTGCGCGATGCCCGCGGCCGTCGACGGATCGCCATTTCCCAGTTCCGTGCTGAAGGAAACCGTCGGCTCGATGCCGTAGTTATTGAGCGCCGTGTAGAAACTCTGGCTCCAGTCGCGCGCCGCGCGGTTGATTCGCGGCATGGCAGTCAAGTCGGTAAGCCAGGTGCCATCGATGCCGCCTGTCAGCGCTCCGCTGGTCTGGGCCACCAGCGTGGTACTGCCGCCCACATCGACGGAGAGCGTGAGTCCATTGCCCGCGCTGCCCATGAGGCGCGCCGTGATCGTGAGCACCCCACCGGCGGCCTGCGCCCAGACGCCAGTGGCGCCTTCGTTGACCAGTAGCGCGAACGCCTGCGCCAAGCTTGCCGGTGTGTCGCCGATAAGATTCAGGTGCGTGAAGACGGTCGGCCCCAAGGATACCTGAGTTGTCTTTCCGAACTGGGACACGCCGGAAAATGTGATCGTCCCGGTGGCGTACCGTTGGCCCGCGCAAACCAGTTCGTAGAACCATAGCGCGCCCGCATAGTGATTGGCCCTGCCCGTGAATCCCAATGACGGGATCTGCCACGCAGTCCGTTCCGGCGCCAGTGCCTGAGAGTTTAGCGTGTCCCAGTCGGTAGCCAGTGTCGTTTGCGGGTTCGGCGAGAAGACGGGAATATCTTCGGTTGGAATCGCGATTTCCAGAAAGTCGAAATAGAACACTTCGCCGGCGGTCCCCGTATGTGTGATCGTAACCGCGTGAGTTCCGGCGGCCAGGGTTCCCAGGTCCCAGCGCACCAGTACGTCTTCACCCGCCAGCGCCACGTCCAAGACCTGCGCCGGATTCTGGTCCACAACCACCGTCAACTGCGCGGCGGTGGGGATTCTCTGCGTGCCCAGGTTCAACATATGGCTTTGCGGCGCCTGGTAGGAATAGCTTACGCTCGCGCCTGGCTCGGTGGCGTAGCTGATCGATCCGCCTGAATAGTTGCCGATCTCCGGCGTCCACTGGCCCGTGTAGCCGATGGAAACGTCGTCGTCTTCCACCCGCCAGCTTCCCACCCCGGCAACCTGATAATTGCGGTACGCGCCGCTGACAGTCCAGTTCGACACCACTACCGCAAACTCGCTGCGCACGAAATCGCCGGCCTGCAGGTCGGAGGCAAACGTCCAGCGCATTTTTCGCACCGCATTCATCGGTACGGGAACCGTGGCGCCGGTTTGATCCAGTCCGCTGATCGAACCAAAGTCCAGGTTGACCTGCCACTGGCTCGGCGACACGCCGCCGCTGAGAAGCCGCGATACCGGCTGCCAGACCTCCGTCGCGGCTCCGGGCGGCGCGCTATAAGCGTTCCCATATACACCGATCCGGTTGCCATTCTCTCCCGTGCTGCTATCGGCGAGGGTCAGCGTGATGGCGGCACCGTTCGCCGACGCGGTCATGGTGTGGGAAAACGTGTTGATGCTGTTGGCCAGCGCCGCCGCGGCTGACTCCAGCGTGTCGGCGCCATAGAGTTGATAAGTGTAGTGTTCTTCGTCCCACGCCAACTCGATATAGTCACCGCCAGTCGCGGTGCCTTGCAACTGAAAAGTCGCCGCCGCTGCCGTGTAGCTTCCAGCCACCGGTGTCGCGGCTCCAAACAATGGAATTCTGTATATCTGCTCGCCGGTTCCTGGATCGGCCCACACGCGAAGCCAAGGCCATTCCACGGTCGGGTACAACGCCGAGTCCATCGCAATGCAGTTAGTGCGGGTCTCCTGGTAAGAAAGCTGCAGTCCGCTCAAATCACTGACTGGCAGGTAGCGGAATACCGGGTGTTCGAATACGTTGTCACGGTTCCATTCGATCACAACCCAGTCGGACTGCGAGCGCCAGGAACCCGAAACGGTGAAGCCATTCGGACTCGTGGCGCTCAGGGCTGCCACGGCGGACGGCTCATAGAAGTAGCATTGCAAGTCCTGGTTGGGAGTGAGTATTTGAAGCGCGGTCATGCGTTTGGCCCTCCGGTCACAGCCGCAGGATCACCGTCAGGTCCGAGCCGGGAATGGTGCTTCCCACCGCGGTAACCGTGATGCTTAGCTGCGCTTGCGCCAGCAAGGGCATTCCGAAACCGTCGACACTGGGAGAGACTGTGGCGCCATCGGGAATTGAAAGAGTGCAGTAGGGCGATCCATTCTGGCTCAGGGTAATTGTGATGGGGCTTCCGGCGGGCGCCTGTTTCACGATCGCATACACGTCTTGCACAGCATGCGCGGCTTCTACGATGACGTTCGGCGCCGGGTCGCTGTCCACCGCCAGGAATCCCTGCACCTGGAACGAGTACTGACCGCCGGAAAGGGTTCGCAATCCGTAATCCGTCGACTGGGTCAGGTTAATAAATCCCGTGGGGCTGTTGCCTCTCGAATTGGTGACGAACAATTCCGCGCTGGCCACCTTCGTATTCGGCAGCGGCATCGGATAGCTCCAGTTGCCGCTGAGCGGGCTGCCAAAGAAGTCTAGGGGGAAGGGAACGACCGTGACACTGCTCGCCAATTGATAGACCGGGGTTTGCGCGGCATATGACGCCGCACTTGTGCCATGCATGCCGCGCGTCACTTGATATTGGAGGCCGCCGCCGGTGACCGTCACCACTTGCATGACTTCGGCTTCGACTTGCACGAACGAACCCGCCTCCGCGGTGCCGGCGGGCGTTAGGTTCAGCACGGTGTCTGTTGCCGCCATCGCCGTCGAAAGCGCGTATGGAGTGCTCCCGGCCAGTTCGTCCCAGTAATAAACAGTGAGGGTGCCCGCCGTTACGCTGGTCGTATCGATCAGCGTCGGGAAGGAGACGCCGCTCAATTGCAAAGTTCCGGCTGCGAGCGACGAAGCCCCCAACCCAAAGACCGGCTGGGGCGGGGCGGCCATATCCCCTAGCCCTCCGCCGCCGATCTGCCACCGCGTCAGTGTCGATAGCAAGGGCGGCCCCTCCAGGTTGTTCACGTTAGCCCCTCGCCCTTGTATGTGCAGCGCGACACCTGTCTCGTTCGGAATTTCGAATTGCACCGGGCTGGTTTTGCCGCTGGCCGCGAAGTGCCACGCCGCCTCCGCAACCACGAAGAGGCTGGTGGCATCCGGTTGCACCGCCCACGGTTGCGTCAGTGTCAGAGCCGTCGCGGTGTTCGACAGAATCGCGTACTCCTGGTTCGTGCCGGTCCCACTCAGAATCCGGACGATCATGCCTGCATAAGTGGCGCCAGCCATCTCACAGGTGTCGTTGCCCACCGTATTGGCGGTGACAATCGTAGCGGCGTAAGGAGGCTGCAGCTCCGTCCGCCAGTAAAAGTTCGCGTGATCGAAATTTGGGTCCGGCGGCACCCAAACCTGGGCCGGTAGCCCCGTGTCGGTAAAGCTGGCGCTCAATGCCTGGCTGGTGGCGATCCGGCCCAATTGTTGCGGGCTCGGCCCCCTGTATACGTTGAAACTGACGGTGTTAATGTCGAAGCTGAGCCCCGTCAGTGTCACGCTGTTCGTATTAGATCCCGGTGGGATACTGGCCAGTACCGTGAACGATAGCGCGCTCTCGTTCCCAGCCGAATCTAGCGCGCTCACCGCATAGTATAAAGTCTGATTGCCCGCCAACGTTCCCCCGGCGCCAATCGTGGCCGCCAGGCTCACTTGCGGTATAGCCGGCCCGCCGGCTGCGATTGTGGACGGCACTTCAAAGCCTACCGTCAGTTCTTCGCTGACGCCGCCGTCGCTGGTATTGTCTGAACTCTCTGTAATCTGGTATTCGGGGTTGCCGCTCGAATCGACTACGTTCCCGAGCAGCGGGCGTGGCACGCCTACGCCGCCATTGGGCTGCATGGTCGCGCCGGTGTCTCCCGGTATTTGGCCGTTGGTGTCCAGGTACCATTCGTCCTGTTCAATTTGTGCCGTAATAGTAGTGATTCGATAATTCGCGCCCGGGGCGATTTTGGTTATGCGGAATGGCTGCCGCTCGAAGCCTTCCTTCAGGTAGGTGACCGTGATAATATCGCCCGGCCGCAGGCCCAGCGCCTGTATGCTGGTCGCAAATGTAATATAAGTGTTCCCGCTGATGGCTTTATCCAACGTGAACTGAGAGATCCGGGCGGCCTGGTCGTAATTCGGAATACCTAGCGCCATGAGGCTGGTGGTGATTACCTGTCCGGTAAGCGCGGTATCGGTTGTATCGACTGTGAGCAGACTGTCCTGCTGATATCCGTTGAACGCGTCTTGGAACTCCACGGTCACTTGGTTCGGCGTGTCCGCGATGCTCCGGGAAGACACTTGGACGGTCGGTTCTCCGCTGGCCTTGCGCAAAATGTTCGCGGTGCCCGTCGATCCGTCGTTGAACTCATACGCGGGCCATCCGCCATTTAGCGGCTCCGTGCTGTTGCTCCACGGCGATAGCGTGGGTTGTTGCAGCGCAATGGAATTCTCCACCGTTAGCTGCAGTAGTCCGCCCACGCTGTAAGTGAACAGCAGCCGGGCGGCGTTCCGGATTCCGCGAATCGTGTCGGCGGCGTTGCGCCGCCATTGCAGGCACAGGTTGCACTGAAATCGCGGGATCATGATAGTGTTGCCGCTCAGATCCTGAGTCTGGATCTGTTGGTCGCAATAGGCCGCGGCAGCGGCGAATGTCGTGAGATCCATATTCTCCGTGCCCCACCCGCTGCGTTGCAGGATGTCCAGCAGGATCCACGCGGGGTTGGCGGTGAACTCCGTGCTTTGGTAAGTGCCGTCGGATGCATAAATCGGGAGTTGCAGCCCATCCGCCAGCACTTGCACGGTGGGCAGCGACAGGCCATTGCTGATCTGATTCGGCACGGCAATGGAGAGATAGGCCATGCTGCCGTAGGGGTCGCCGGCCGGATTTCCCGCTGCGTCTGTAAAATTGGGATCGAAGGCCCCGTTCCGGCTGCCCAGACTGGTCGCGTTGTACCAGCCCGTCGATGTCATGTTCTGGCCGGTTTGCCCGATGGGAATCTGGATCTGGTTTACCAGCACCATCTGCACGTCCTGGATCGGGCCCATTCCAAGCAGAACTTCCATGTACGTCAGGTTTCCGTCGTTCCGGGTAAAGACGATGGGCGGGTAATACCAGGCGGTTCCGTATAGCAGCGGCACAAAATCGTTGTAGACTGCCGTATTATCGTTCACCGCCGCGTACTGCCACCCGCTGCCGTAGCTCCGCACCTGAATCGACGAGGGCACGAATTCAAGCCCACCGAATCGCATCGGGCCGGAGAACATCCCTCGCGCCTCGCAATCGAGGCGCGTATACGCGCATGAAGTATAGGGCACGCCACCTATCATGGTGCCCACGCCGCCGGTTTGATCTGGCGAATACCCGCAAGGGTAGAACAACGAGTACGGCCCGCTGCTTCCCCCGCCCACCGCCTCCTGCCTCTGTTCGGGGGTCGACGGAAATAGCCAGGGACAGCGCCGTTGGATCCGGACGGGAGGCAGCAGCACGCTCTGCATATTCATCCAGTTCACGGCCGAGAGTTGAAACAGCGATTGGGTGCTCTGGTCGGGCGGGTTGACGATGCCTTGAAACAACACCGCTGCATCCGAAGTCGCAGCGCCTTCCAGCAGGTTGTAAAACAGGAACGTCACCGTCAGCGTAGCGCCCTTCCAACCGACCGATCGTTCCAGTTCCGAAAAATAGGAATCGGCGTTGGCCATCGACAGCGACACTCGGGGAATTGCGTCCACGCCCTGGTCCGAGGAAGTCTGCACCGAAAACACGTTGTGCTTAATCACCCGCGGCGCGTAGTTGTTGCCGCTATAAGTCACCTGGTGCGTACTCCAATATTCCGTTTGTCCGTTTGCCAGTACGCATTGAAACAGCAGCAGCGGCGTGTCCGTCACTGCCATCTCCTTCAAATCATAGATACTCAACATTGACGATATCCAACTCGCAGGAATAGCGGCCCGGGCCTTCTGTCGAAATCGTGAGCGTGTCGTCCCGAAACCGCGCGTTCGGGTACACGCCGCCCGTCTCAGTTGTTTGTTTGTAGAGCGAAGCGGTGGTTTGCGCCTCCACCTGAACCCCGAACACGTTCACTGTGGCGCCCGGATCGAGCGCAATGCCGAAGCTGATGGAATAGGCGGTGTCTTGTAACTGGCCGGCCGAAGTCAAACGAATCCACTGCGGGCTGATTGCCTGCGCCTCCGTCACTGATCCGCGCACCATCCACACCTGCGTGCTCTGATCGCTCGATGCGTAGAGGCTGAGACAGTAATCCAGGGATGCGGGTGCGTTGATGGATTGCAAAAGCATCAGCGTGGCGGCGGTCGGGTTACTCACTTGGTAGGCCTTCGTTCCGCCCAACGGATCGGCCACGCCGGCAGTCAGTATTAGTAGCGGGTCCGCCCGCCAGACAGACTGATTCTGCTGTTCGCTCCATGCCAGCAAATTATCAACGGGATCCAGGAAAGTAAACGGCGTCAGGCGGCCTTCCACTGCCTGAAAGAGCGCCTCCAGCGCGGCCAGTTCCTGATCGTTCAGGTTGACGAAGGAGAGGTGCCAGGCCGTGATAGCCGCGCCCGCATCCGCCAGCTTGACCTGGTAGCCTTGCCAGCTCTGATTGACCACCGTCCGCGCGGAGCGTTGCCTTGTGATCGGAAACTGGCCGGTTGCGCCGGACGAAAGCTGGGGAAAGTAAATCATCTTATGTCGGATTTTCGTAGACGGTGAGCGTGGTCTTGCCCCGCATCTCGCCTCTCAGTTGAAATGCGAATGTGTCAGCGGCCAGGCTGCAGTTGGGATAGACTGTTCCATCCCATGGATCGGTGAACGAAAAACTCCCGAACCTGCCTTGGTTCGATAAGAAGAACGCATCGAATGCGGCAAGCTCGGCTTCGTCGAGCAAATCGAGCGGAATCGTCCACTGATGCAGCACCGCGGCGTCGTCTCGAAACCGCTGCTCCGCGCCGTCCAGATAACGGATGGCGTCAGTGTTGAATTGCAGGGTTCTGCTCGCCGGATACTGCATCACTGCGCCGGTCTTTAGCGTCGGAAACATGGCTCTTAGAGGCTCGTTATGACATCATTGATGGGATTCATGTTCAGCATGGCTTGGCGGACCGCCTGAGCGATATCATCGCTGTGGTCGAGAAACGACTGGCTGTCCATGGCTTGCACCTGCACGGTGATCTGCTGCCCCTGGTTCGCCCCGCTACCTCCCGTGGAACGCGGCAGGCCGTTCTCGCCCCATACGACGCTTTGGTCGTTCGTGGTGGACTCTAGGTTCAGCGCGGGGGGCAGCGAAAAAGGCACCAGGGGCGCGGGTTGAGATTGCCCCCCGCCAAACAGGCTGGAGAATAACGAGACCAGGGGCATGAGGCTGAGCCCGCCTCCTAGAATGCTGCTCGCCGCGCCCAGCGCATCGGACACGTCTTTGCCGGCGCTGGAACCCTGCCCTTGGCTGCTTTGTGCCAGGGCGTCGGTATTCGCGGCGGTGGCCTGCGTCTGGGCATCGATTCCTTGCGTGGTTTGCCCCAAAGCATCGATCAGGTCCTGTTGGCTGGTTGCCCCTTGGCTGCCGGCCTGGCTGCCCGATGCCTGGTTGAACGCTGTAAGTATTGTCTGCTGTGACGTGCTAGCCATTTCTCACCCGTGCCCTGGAACCGCTGTTCTGGCGTCCCGCGCCAGCGCCGTGGTTCACTTCGTTCAGCTCGTGCTCCAAAATCAGAAAAGCTTCCACGTCGCGCGCCCCCAGCCCTTCGATTCCTCTGTGCCCTAACTTACGCCGCACTAAATACTCCTCGACCCATGCCATGCTTTGTGCCGTGATGAACGATTTTGGACAGATTGTGGTCGCTGCGCCGTTTCTCGCCCACACTACGCGCTCGGATGTCTCCAGCGCCCGCGGTATCCATCCGCACCTGCGCTTCGTTTCCAGGCCGGCCTTACGGCAAGGTGCGCACTCCCAGCCGGACTGGTTGGAGAATTGAAAATGGAGTGCGGCAATCAGTTTTTTCTTTCGGCTTCCGCCAGGCCGCACTGTTGCTTCACAGCGCAAAGGACTTCTCGGAACAGTCCTTCGGGCCCGTTCGCGGCTAGTGACTCCGGAGTAGCAGGCTGTCCGTCCAACTCCAGGCCCGTTACTTCTTTCAGGCCCCAAAGCAGATAGATCCGGTCGATCTCCGAAGCCAGGAGCGCGGCTTCCATCTTTTCGTCGGGAGTGTCGCCCGCCTCCACGAACTCTTTCCGCGCCGCCAACTCGCGAATGCGGCGCGTCAATTCCACCCGGCGCCCGAATGACATCTTGACGACCGTATAAGTTACCCCGGGCGCCACGCTAGAGTTTATCGTTTCAGTACTCGTATATTCCATCTGGCCCCCAACTAACTATTCTTGCGGGCAGGCCCGCGCCCTCCGGTGGCCGCTCAGGCCGCTCAAGGTGCGTGACCCTATCCAAACGCCACTACAATCTCGTTGTCTGCCGTCCCTTGCGCCTTCGACCCTTGGAATTTCCATTGCAGTCTGTTATCGCTGTCATCGAACTCGGGCACCACCGGCACCACGCTCATCATGTAAACGCCCACTACTTGGCCGGCTTGTTGCCCAAGCTGAAACATTACGCTCACTGGCGATTGCTGGCGTGCTGCCTGGTATAGCCCTTGTGTGGCCGCATCGTCCATTTCATACAGGCTGAAGGCAGCCGTCACGGACCGCGGTCCGGGTGCGATGGCTTGCGGCAGGTTGGTCCCGAACTCCTTCGACCGCATATCCAGGCCATTGTCCAACTGGAATGTCCCGCTGGTGATGGTGTAGAACTGGCTAGGCGTGCTGCCCAGCCATGCCTCACCCATATTTCCCGGCACGATCGAGTAATCGAAGCCGTTCAGCACCGGCTCAATGGGAAAGCTGCTCAGTTCTCCCATTCCCGGCGTGAAACTGGAACTGTCGATCAGGTCTTGTGCCATTCCCTCAAACTCAAACTGGTGAAAATCGCCGTTCGCCTTTACCGTCATCCGATTTACCGCCGCCCCGCAAAGTAGCCGTTGCAGCGCGGTGCTCGGATCCCAATAATCGAAAATGCTGACGCTGGGTAACTCGGTCGCCGGAAAATAAGAGATGCTCGGCGCAATCTCCGTCCCCGCGGCCGGAGTGCTTGAGAAAGGCGCGTTCACCTGTACGGCAGTGGCGCTTACGATGGCTGTCACAAATCGGATTTCGCCGTTGCAGGATACACCCTGGCCCGCTACCAGCCCGTGTGGCGCCGCGAACACCAGCGACGTGCCGCTTGAACCCGCCGCTGTTGCCCCTCCCGAATACATCATCGGAGCAGCGCCCATACTGGCCTGAAATAGCGGCCCATAAGACGGACCCGTGCTCTGCCCTCCCCAGCTTGTCATGTAGGTTGTCACGTCGAAAGTCGTCGTGCGCCGTAGTCCTAAAGGAACTCCTACGAATGTCCGGCTGCCCGTCTTGTCCCGACGATCGGTTGTCTCCAACTGATTCTTAGCGGTCAGCTTTACGGCCGGGAAGCGGTTCTGCGCTGAGATCGCTGGCGTCTGTCCGTAGCTGCTTTCCAGCCCCGCATAGAACCGATTAGCATTGGATGAAATATACGAAGACATAGCCTTAGTCGCTCACCCCCACTTCGAAACTGATTTTGCCCACCTGGATAAAATTCTGCCCGCCATGCTTCACGGGCCCTAAGGCCGCCTCATAGGCCCCGGCGAAGAACATACCCTCGCCCCAGTCCCCCCGGTTCTGATCCAGTACCTGCGTTGCCGCATCGACATACATTTGAAGTTGCTCCTCGATCCCGCCCAGCCTGTCTTGTGAAACGCGCACTTCAATAGCCATGATGGTTTTGCCGGAAAACTTCCGGAACTTCTCCTTGAGCTGGTTGACGATCTTCTCGCAGTACACGCTCACCGAAGGATATTGCACGTCGGTGCTGCGCTCCGCCAGTTCAACCGATACGTTTTGCGCCAGTATCTGGTTCTGCCCCAACGGTCGCGCAGTTAAGCTCTCGGCCTGGCCAAGCGTTGTCACGCAGGCGTTCAGCCCCTGCGGTGCGCTAAGCAGCGTGAGTACTTGCGCGGTAACCGTGCTGCCTACCCATGCCATGCTCTACCCCCTTTGAATAAGTCGTGGCAGCGCCCGAAGGTAGTCTGGCGCCTGCCCGCTTCCCGGGGCTTGTCCCAAGGTCGATATCGGCCCCCCCAGGATCCAGACTTGATCCAGTGCCAGCGGCGATGTGTTCTGTAGCGTCATCGCCGTAGGCGACAGCCCTACATATGCATTCCAGCCAGTTGCGATGGTGGGTTGAGCCACCGGCTGGACCGCCAGCGCATTCCCGGCCGCGACACTAAGAGTGTTCGGATTACTGGCCTGCCCCTCCTGGCCCTCTGCGTTGAGCCACGACACGCTGGCGCAGTACGTCGCTGCCGGTTGATCGCCGGGAATGGACGTCAGTTGCGGCGGCACGGCCTGCGGGATCGGGTCGGCCGCAATGCCAATCCCGGTTTGGATTAGTTTGTCCATGGCCCACTTCGCGAGCTGCTGAAACTGATCCCTTTTGCCGCCATAGCGGTCGTTCAGTTGATTGAAGTAGGCGTCCTGGTACACTAGTGTCAGGGTCTGGAACACGTGCCACAATTGCAGCGGCGGAGTGACCACGATATTATTCAACTGCGGGTCCGGTTGCAGCCAGAACTGCCAGTCGTACGTGCTGCTGCGCTGCAGCAGGGTCGTAATTTCGATCCCCAGCCCTTGTTGTGCCAGCGTTAGTTTCTGGCTGAGATCGATGTTCTCCGTCTGCGCCGTGGCCAGCACGGAGGAGTCCTGGGCCATCAGGTCCTGAATCGTCGATATTCCGTCCGTGAATAGCGCCATCGTCCCCTTTACTCTTTGGCGGGCAGTGCGCCGCCCTTCAATTTGCGTAGCTCATTGGGCGAAATGACCGTGAATTGCATCCGCGACGCCGCCGCCACTTGATCCGCTTGCCGCTTCGCCTCCACCTTGTGCTCTTGAAACTCGCGCGTCTCCTCCGGTGTCGCCAGGCGCGCGCTGCCCTCCACGATCATCCGCGCCGCGATTCGTCTGGGGACCTCGGTGCGAACTCCCTCACGTCCGCCATCCGGAGTCTCCAGGCTCACCAATACTACCGAAGGATCTTTTAGGCTTTCCTCCATCGCCCGAATCTTCTTGTAATAAACTTGTAGGTCCATAGTCGTCTCTTGTGGGGCCGGTCCGTGCCCGGCCCCTTCTTTTGCTACGCATTCACCTGGACGCCGAAGTTGTTGCGGATCACTGCGCAACCGTACAATACGTCCACCGTGAACTGCTGGGCCAATGTATTCGGCTGGTAGCTCATCACCACGCGCATACCGAAGTTCCCCATCTCCGCGTAATGCGCGACCGCTCCCGTGCCATATAGCGGCTGCGGCAGTCTCCGGATGACCAGGCCAATCGCCGGCTTCGTGAACGCGATGTTGTGGGTCGTCATGGGCGAACTCCCGGTGTATGCGATGTACTGCGACCGCATCACGAAAAAGTCCTTGATCTTGCCCACCGCACCGTCGATCAATGCCCGCAGTCCTGCCTCGCCGGCCGTCTGGAACTCGCTGAAACGTTCGATCTGCCGCAATGCCGAGTATGTCGCGGCGTCCACCACCAGGAATTTCGGTTCCGATGGCGGAACCTTGGCCGTGAACAGAGCGCTCTCCGCCTGATCGATCACCGCTTCTACTAGCGGCGTCCCCGGCGTGCCCACCGGCGTGTTCGCCGTAAACCCGGCAAACAGGTTCAGCAGGCTTGTCTCGATGCTCTCCGCGATCGCCACCACCGCCGGTTGCATGTAGACTTGCAGTAAGTCCGGCACCGCCAGCACTTTTGTCACATCCGGAATCTGGAAAGTGGCCTCGGCGTGTGTATTCAGAACGATCTGCGCATTCCCCAGATTCGGGTTCTGCGGCTGAACTTGTCCGCCTTCGGCTATGTTGTTGGCTACCAGAACCGGAGGAATCGGAATATTCACAGTATCCCCAGCCTGCGCCAAAACAGGTTCGTAATCGCGGTTGACCAGGTTACCCATCACCAGGTTCCCGACCAAGGCGGGCAGAGCGTCTGCCGCCACCAGCTTCACTATCGCGCTGGCCACATTAGCTGATGTAATTATCGCCATTCATTCTCCTAAGTAAGCAGGCTTGTATGCCTGTTGGTTGAGTTGCAGGCATTCCTGCCTGTCGTGCCTAAAAGCCGCGCAGGTTCTGCGAAGCAACGCGCAGAATCTCTTTCCGCACCTTCTCCATCTGTTCGGAGCTCATTCCCGGCCGGATGCCGTCGATATCCACGCTCTCGGTGCTTTCCCGCGGCGCCTTGTGCGCGCCGGTGATCCCCGTTCCGCCGGGTATCCTGGCGGGCAGAAACTCCGGATTCTCACTCACGAAGTTGCTCAGATATTCTTTGAGTGGCACCTCCCCTTCGTCGCTGTGGGCTAATAGCCGTCCGTCGTCCGTGCGGAACACGCCATCGTGCACCGCCCGGTATGCCAGGTCGACCTTCGCCACCCCCAGCCGTTGTAGCTCCGCCCGTATGGCCGAGCCCCTCTCCGCCTGCTCCGCCGCCTGGCGGCTGCGCTTGTTCTCTTCTTCTACTTCATTCAGCCGCCGTTCCAGTTGCTCGCGACGCTTACGTTCCTCCAGAAGTTCCGTCTTATAGGCCGGTTCGCTCTTGGCCTGCTGCTCTTCCAGGAACTCCTGCACGGCTTGTTTTACGATCGCTTGTACGTCTGTGTCTTCCATACCGCCTCTCTTCCCGAGCCGCGCTCCGAAAAAACGAGTTCAGCTCTGTGCCTCAATCTCCTGCGCAATCTGAGTCTTGATCTCCTGCCGCACATCCGAAAGAAACTTAAACGCCAGTTTCTTGAAAACCTGCTTTTTCAGCGTCTCCGATTCGATTCCTAAGGTAAGTAGCTTCCGTGCGTCGTCTAGCTCAGTGCTGAAATCGGCGATGTCGAATTCGTCTAACCCGGAAACGTCGATCGAAATGTTGTCCTGTCGCGCCGCCGCGATCGCCCGCAGGATTTGCCGCATCGTATCCTTCACCGCGTCGCCGTATGCCCGCAGCACCTCTTGCGTGATGTTGAAGTCCCGCTGCTTGCTCGCGCCAGATTGGTGCTGGCTCGATGAGTCCGGTCCGGCGGCGTGGGCGATCAGATAGCACACCCGGTAAATCTCGTCTTTAAGCTGGATCAGATTGTCTGCGGCGATTTGGTACACTTTGCCTTCCGGCTCGGTCCACCCGAACCGGTCTCCTGGGGCTAGTTGGATAAAATAGGAGTCCCCCACGATTTGGTTCCACTCGCGCTCCGAGTAAATCACCGGCGAAGCGAATAGCCCCATCGTTAGCGCCCAGGAGAGTGCGTTCGACTTATTGAAATGCTCGAGTTGCAACAGGGCCGCTTTGTTCATTAACCAGAGCCCATCGGTCACCCGCAATGGAAAAATCGGCACCCGGTTCTGACCGGCCAACCCATGCGGTCCCTCGTCCACCAGCCGCACTTCCTTGTCCTTCAATTGCTCGTAGACTTGATAATTCTGCCGGTCGTAGTAGATCCAGCGGGTCTCCCGCGCCCAATCGGTTTCGGTAACCTTGGACTTGCGCAGCGACGAGGTACGGATAACGGCCCAGTCTAGCCCTCCCCGGTCGTCGTAGCTCCAGTTGATAAGTTCCTCTGGCGAGTAATCCACCAGATACGCTCGCGAGCGCCCAACGGCATCTTCTTCTGCCCGGTTACTGACCGCAATGCGAGATCGCGGGAAATCGACGACGATGTAACTTCGTCCCTGCACCAGCGTCTGCACGATCGCCTGGCGGAAGAACTCCGCAATGGTTGTGCCTTTTAGGTCGCAATCCTCCGCAAAGAGGTTGTAGAAGCTTTTTGCGGCTTCGTCGCTGCCGTCGAGGATCAACGCCGCCTCGCGCCGCATCAACGTGGCCGCGTACCAGTCGATGATCGAGCCGATATAGTTTTCGTAGAACACCCGACTGAGCCGCTCGGCATAGATATCGTTGGGCTCCTTGTGCCGCCGGATCAGATACTCGAAGGCATTCTCCCGCATCGGCTCGCCGCCCGCGTAAAGGTCCCTGTACTTCTTCCACATCGCCTTCTTGGCGGCGTATTCGGGATGCTCTCGGTCGATGTTTACCATCTGGTCCTCAAATCAGCCGTTCCTGGTGTTCGCCGATCGCCGGTTGCGGCCTGCATTCCTGCCACAACAGGTAACCTAGCGCGTCCGATAGATGCGTTCTCCGGCGGTCCTTTTCCTTGTCGATTGCGTTGCTGTCCGCCAGGTACGACACCTGCTCGAAATCCTTGATCAGTTCCTTGCACTTGGAGTCCACCATCAGCCGAATCTCTCCGCTCGCCGTCCGCAGCTTCGCATTGGTCAGCATGATACGTTCCCGCACGCTGGGGTTGGCCTTCGGTACCTTATAAGTTACTGGCGCGCCGTAGGTCGTTCGGAAATACTGCCGGACGATTTGGTAATCCGAAGCGCCCGTCGTGTGCTGGCTGTTCCCCGACGCGTCGCCATAAATCACAATGCCGCCCCTGTGGTTGGGAAAACGCCTCTCAAACTCTTCGCAGGCCTCTTGCGTGCTGGCGTGCCGCAGCGCCAGTTCGTCCAGCACGAATACCGTCCTGCCTTCGATTTGCGCTACCACCGAAGACATCGGGTCCACGTTGAAATCGAGCGTCCACAGCAACGGATAATTCGGGTTAACCCGCAGGCTGGTGACGTGATCTCGGCGGTCGAAAGCACTGTACACAAGTCCGCCTTGCAGGCTTAGGTACTGCCCCAGCGCTTCCTGTTGATAAAAGCCCTCGTCGTAACTGCTCTTTAGTCGCTCGTAGAAGTCCGGGACTTTTTCCAGGAGATACCGATTCTCCTTAGGTTGCGCGATGATCGCGTCGTATCCCGCGACCCGATCCGCAATGAATCTCTGATAGACCCAGTCGTAGCCCTTGGGTGTCCAGGCGGCGAAGCCGCAAAGCCTGTCAGCTTTCGGGTCGCGCAGCCTTCCCTCCAAACGTAACCAGCATCCCTCTGGCGAGTAAGTCAGCTCGTCGAGTCCGAACCAGGCCAGGTTGGTCCCTCGCAGCCGCTCGAAATCGTCGACAGGGCGGAATATGATGCGCGATCCCGTATGCTTCATCGTCACCATGTTCTCCGCCTTGTTGTATTCGTACGGAAGCTCCTCGCTGTCCATGATCGCGAACAAGGTCGTTTGCGTAGCGTCGCGTAACATCGGATAGGTCGGTGCGCCGATCAGGCCCAACCTGCCCTTGTTGTCATAGGTCAGCCGGATTGCTTCGTGGCAGAGTGCCTGGCTCTTTCCCGAAGCGATCGGCCCGGAGAAACCCTTGAACCGCGATCTGCATTCGTGAAATGCCTTTTGTGAAGGAAGCGCATGGTAGATTATTTTCTGTTCCCGGCTTGCGTCGTATTCGGTTCTATCCATCGCACCCTGACTTCGCGCGGTTCGTCTGCGTTCAACTCTTTCTCGATTTGCAATAGCCGCACCAGGTCCGACAATGCTGGTTTCATGACCTCCGTTCCCAGCTTTTCCTCAATGCTTTCGATCGCTTTCCTGACGATCCGCGCTCTGTGACGCTGCTGTTCTGTCATCCGCAATCCCGATCCCGATTTGAGGCTAACATTGGAAGTCTCGCGGCCGGATCGCAGCTTTCGCTAAGTTGCAGATTATTAACGTGCAGATTATGTTTGTCGGCGTGTGACTGCTGTGCGGCCCCGGTTAGGGCGAGGCTCTCGCCTAACCTGCTCGGTCCCGCGTCGCCATTGTAGTTCGTGTGGTATCTTCGGAAAAGCTATACCAGCCGGTATAGCCGTAGCGTCGCTTCCTGGCAAGGACGGCTGCTGCCCGCGTTGGCAGGCTGAGTTCGCCTCACTGCCTCTTCCGCACCTCGCCCGCGAGCGTCCCGTCCCATCTGGCGTCCCCTTGCGCCAGATAGTTGCCCAGCCCCTCCCAATCCTCCCGCGTAATCCCGTTCAGGTCCCACACCACGCGCCCGTTACGCACCGTCAACTCGCACTCCAGCCGCCGCGTGCCCTTCATTCGCGCCCCATATGTATCCACAAATCCGAAATGCCCTTCCTCCAAACGCAGCACCGCCACATCCGCTCCGGACCCCACCGACAGACTCCCTAACTCCTCGTGCTTGATCTCGCGCGCCGGCGTCCAGGTCGATCGCAGAATCACTTCGTCCAGCGGCATGCCCATGTTCAGGAACTTCGACATCACATTCAATATGTCCTTCATTCCCGCGTTCATGCTTCCGATGTGCAAATCGGTCGAAATGGAATCCGGCCCGAACCCCTGCCGCATCGCCGGCGCCGCCTGCCGGAACAAAAAGCTACCGCCCCCATGCCCCACATCGAAGATCACTCCGCGTCGCCGCGCTTCGAAAAGATACGGCAGGATCCGCCCGTCGCCGTCCAACATCGGCACCCAGCTCAGATAAGTGTGCGTGTAGATATCCCCGGGGCGCAGTTTCTTTAACACGAGTTCCTGGAACGGGCGCTCCGGTCGGAAGGTCCCGAAGTCCACCATCACCGGGATGTTCGCTAGCGTCCCCGCTTCCACCGCGCGCTCCACCGGCGTCCACTCCGGGCCCGCGTAGTGCGCCGTTTTGATGCCCACGATCGTGTCTTTATAGCGCAGGGCCATCTCCCCCGCGGCCTTGGCGTCCATTTCCGTCAGGTCCTGTTCCACGGCCCCGCCCATGCCGCTTCCCACGATATTCAGGAACGCCAACACCCGCGTCTTGGACCGGTCGATCACCCGGTTCTTGAAATCCGGAAAGTTCCGCCAGCCCGAGCTGCCCGCATCCGCCACCGTTGTCACTCCCGAGCGAAATGTGAAGCCGTCCGGGTAGACGCTGTTGTCGCCGCAGTACGCGCCGCGCTTTCCGGTCCCGGCGTAAACATGCACATGCATGTCGATAAGGCCCGGAACCACATACTCCCCCGATACATCCACCACTTTGAGGGCTTTGGCGGCCGGAATATCCGCCGCCACCGCAGCGATCCTGCCGCCCGCAATCGCCACGTCCATCGCCGCGCTGATATGATTCTTGCCGTCGATAACGTGGCCGCCCTTCAGCAATAAGTCATAAGACGTCTGTGCCGGCATACTGCAAACCCATGTGCAAAAGAATGTGCTCACCAGGAAAAACGCCGCAAACCATCTCATCGTTTACCTCCTTCCCGTCCCGCCTCGAACTTCCACGCCGTCGAAATGATATCCCGTACGCCCGTATATCGGGGCGTCCACCCCAACACTCCCCGTAGCTTGTCCGCATTCGCTACCAGCGCCGGCGGATCGCCCTCGCGCCGCGCGCCCACCACGTACGGCGCCCTCCGCCCCGTCACTTCCTCCACGCCGCGAATCATCTCCAGCACCGAATGCCCGTTGCCCGTGCCCACGTTGAACTGATCCGATCGGCCACCCGCCGCCAGTGCCTCCACCGCCAGGATGTGCGCCTCCGCCAGATCGTTAACATGAATATAATCGCGGATGCAGGTGCCGTCTGGCGTGGCGTAATCGTTCCCGAATACGGTGAAGGGCTGCCCGCTCTGCGCCGCACGCAGCATCAGCGGAATTAGGTGCGTCTCCGGATCGTGCTCCTCGCCCAGCCCACCTTCAGGGTCCGCTCCGCAGGCGTTGAAATAACGCAGGCACACACTGCGCAGGCCGTGGATCGCATCGAACCAGCGCAGCATGGTCTCCACCATCACTTTCGACTCGCCATACGGATTCACCGGCGCAATCGGAAAACTCTCCAGGATCGGCGACGCGCGTGGTATCCCGTAAACCGCTGCCGTCGACGAGAACACCAGGTGCTTCACGCCGGCCCGCACCATCGCCGTCGCCAGCGATAGCGACCCGCCCGTATTATTTTCGAAGTACACCTCCGGCGCGCGCATCGATTCACCCACCGCGATATACGCCGCGAAGTGGATCACCGCATCATGCCCCGCCAATACCTCGGCCATTTCATCGGTCTGCTGCACGCGCAATTGATGGAAGTCGCGTGCCTCCACGTTGTGCCGGTACCCGCGCGAAAGATCGTCCACCACCGTCACTTCATAACCCCGCCGCAGCAGCATCCGCGCCGTATGCGACCCGATATAACCCGCCCCGCCGGTGACCAGAATTCGTAATTTGCTCACGATCCGATTGTAGTCCGCTTCCTGCTGGCGCGACGCTGGCGCAACCAGTGTAGAATATTTGCAGTATGAGCCTTGAATTCAACCGCCGCGGTTTCCTGGCGGCAGCCGGTCTGGCGGGCTTGGGTGCGCCAGGGCGCGGCGCCGCCGCAGAAGACACTTCCCCCGCGTTCAGGCTGGGCGTGGCCAGCTACTCCCTGCGAGAGTACAGCCGCGCGCTGGCTATCCGGTGTATCAAAGAACTGCGCACACCGTATGTCAGCGTCAAGGAGTTTCACCTGCCCTATCGCAGCAGCCCGGAAGAACTCGAAAGCGGACGGAAGGAATTTGAGCGCGCCGGCCTCATGATAGTCAGCGGTGGGAACATCTCGCTCTCAAAGGACGACCCGGACGATATCCGCCGCTACTTCGAATATGCCAGGATGTGCGGCATGCCCATGATGGTCTGCGCGCCGTTGCACAGCAACCTGGGGATCATCGAGAAGTTCGTCAAGCAGTACGATATTCGCATCGCCATTCACAATCACGGCCCGGAAGACAAGCAGTTTCCGACTCCCCAATCCGTGCTCCAGGTGGTGCGGAACATGGACCCGCGCTGCGGGCTGTGCATGGATGTGGGCCACTCCGCGCGTGCGGGCGCAAATGTGGTGGAGTCCATCGCCGAGGCCGGTCCCCGCCTGTTCGACATGCACATCAAGGATCTGCTCACGTTCGAGCCGCACGCTACTCAGTGCGATGTGGGCGAGGGCATCATGCCCATCGTGGGCATCTTCAAGCAGCTCCAGAAAATCGGTTATCGAGGTTGTGTGAATCTGGAGTACGAGATCAACGGGGACAATCCTTTGCCGGGCATGCGAAACTCGTTCAGTTACATGCGCGGTGTGCTGGCGGGTCTGAAGGGCTGAAGGCGCGGGCTAATTCATGGCGGAGATACCTATCGGAACGAAGCTCGAAAAGAAGCTGCTCGTGGATGACCAGGTGGCCATCAACTTCCTGGGCATGGAGGGCGCGCGCGTGCTCGCCACTCCCTGGATGATCGGCTGGATGGAGCGCACCTGCCGCGACGCCGTCCTGCCATTGCTGGACGCGGGCCAAGATACGGTGGGCACGCATGTGGATGTCTACCATCTGGCGGCCACGCCGATGGGCATGACCGTCACGTTCAAAGCTGAGGTCATCGGCGTAGAAGGGCGCCGCGTCAATTTCAGAGTGGAAGCTTGGGACGAAAAGGAGAAGTGCGGCGAAGGCACGCACCAGCGCGCGGTGGTTGATATCGCGCGGTTCGCCGCCAAGATCCAGGCCAAGCTGGGTTAGCGTATAAGCGGCCTGTAATATTGAACACGTTATGGGTATGCATAATTTGCGTGGCCCTTGTTCTTCCACGTCTTAGAATGAGCGGCGCTGCTTTGCTTTCAAACGGATGAACAATTGGAAGAAAAGTTGCTCCTGTTTCTCCTTTGAGGAGGAACACCTATGTTTAAACCCAGCAAGCTCGCGTTGATTCTGGGATTGGCCGGCGCCATGGTGGGGCTGCCGTGCCTGGCCGCCGCGCAGCAGGATCCCGACGCTGCCGCCGTAGCCGAGGCCATCCGTTTCGAAAAAGCCAAGCAAGCGGCTGCCGACCGGCAGCTCCGCATCGACGAGGGGCGCGAAAACGGCGCCAAGCCGGCGAACGGTTCCGCCTCCGAGTCAAAGCCGAAGCCTCGTCCGGTAAAGAGCGCCGCGGCGCAAAAAGCTCCGGCGTCGCGCGATTCGCAATAGGATCACCGGCGCGCTCGGGTCAGTATGTTCCGCGCGCGCTGGAACACCGCTATAAGCATCGCCTCCGTCAGCTTGCCCGTAGACGTATTCTGCTGGCTGGGGTGATAGGAACTGATCAGCACCGGCTGGCCGGGCGCCGTCTCAAAAACGCGATCGTGTCCGAAGGCGAAGGCCGCGCGGCTCCGGATCAGGCCGCGGCTCTGCAAAATCCCCAGATAGTTGTCGAACGCCACGCGCCCCAGTGCCACCACTACCTTGACGTTTCGCAATAGATCCAACTCGCGCTCCAGGTAAGGCCGGCAGTTGGCGATCTCCTCGCGGGTGGGCTTGTTGCCGGGTGGAGCGCAGCGCGCCACCGCGGTGATGTACGCGCCCATCAGGCGTTGCCCGTCGTCCCGCGACAAGCTCCCGGGTTGGCTGGCAAAGCCGGTCTTGTGGAGCACGCGATACAGCGCGTTGCCGGAACCGTCGCCCGTGAACATGCGCCCCGTGCGATTGGACCCGTGCGCCCCCGGCGCCAGGCCGATAATCAATAACTCCGCGCGCGCGTTGCCGAACGAGGGCACCGGCTTGCCCCAGTATTCCCAGTCGCGGTAAGCGCGCCGCTTCACGCGCGCCACCTCCGTACAATGCGCGATCAGCCGCGGGCAGCGCCCGCACTGGACGACTTCCTCCTGAAGCACCTGCAGGGCGTTAGAATTCAAGCGATGCATCTTCCTTTTCGTCTCGATGGGCGCAAAGCCCTGGTCACCGGCGGCGCCAGCGGCATCGGCGCGGCCACCTGCCGCGCGCTCCACGCGGCCGGCGCGCAGGTCGTCATTGCCGATATCGACCAGCCTGGGGCCGAAGCCCTCTCGCGGGAATTGTCCGGCGCCCCTGTCGTCATACTTGATATTACCGATGAAGCGGCCGTCGCGTCCGCCTTCGGGCGCCTGCCCGCGCTCGATATTCTGGTGAACAACGCCGGCATCGGTCTCGTGGGTGGTGTGGAACAGACCGGCTTAGCCGATTTCGAGCGGCTGTTCCGGGTCAACGTGCAGGGAATGTTCCTGGTCACCCGCGCGGCCATGCCGTTGTTGCTGGCATCCCGCGGCGCAATCGTGAACATCGGATCGGTGGCAGGCCTGGTGGGTGTGAAGAAGCGCTTCGCCTACTGCGCCACCAAGGGAGCGGTCATCGCCATGACCCGGCAACTGGCCGTCGATTATCCCACCGAACTTCGCGCCAACTGCGTTTGTCCCGGCACCGTGGATACGCCTTTTGTCGAGGCTTACCTCGAAAAACACCACCGCCACGAAAAAGAGAAAGTGCGCGCCGAGCTGAACCAGCGACAACCCGCAGGACGCCTCGGACGGCCGGAGGAAATCGCCAATATGGTGTTGTACCTCTGCTCGCCTGAAGCCGAATTCGTCACCGGCTCCGTGCTCACCATCGACGGCGGCTGGACCGCGGGCTGACCGGTCCTGTTAAGACACCCCAAAACACTTGCCCCCACTCCCCGAGTGGAGTATAGTCGAAGTGACTGGCACCATCCCAAGGAGGGTTGCATGCGAAAGTTTGTACTGGGTTTCACATTTGTCTCGGCGCTGGCCATGACTGCCATGGCGGCCGAATTCAGCGGTTATATTTCCGACGCCGGCTGCGCCGCGAAGCAGGGCGCGAAAGCCGCCGCCGACAGCCATGCGGGCTGTGCGAAGGGCTGCCTCAAGCGCGGCGACAAGGCCGTCCTGGTCACCCCGGAAGGCAAAGTCTACGCCATCGCGAATCAGGATAAAGTCGTCGCACACGCCGGCGAAAAGGTGACATTGGTTGCCAAAGCCGATGGCGATAACCTCACCGTCAGCGAAGTGAAATAAACTCGGCCAAAGGGAAGGGGCAGGCTATTGCAGTTTGCCCCTCCCGGCCACTTCCCAAACTTCCTCCACTTCCCCGTCCCGTATTCCGTAAACTCGCTCGTGCAGGTTCACGGCCACGCAAACGTGGTTTGGAATAATCCGCAGACCCTCTCCGATTTCGAACTTCCGGCCGCACTGTCTCACGTCCACATAACCGTGCTCTTCGTTCATCTTATGGAACACCGCCTCCGGCGCTTCCACCACATGGCCGAAGGTGGATTCGGCTCCGCTCCCCGTCAGTCGGTCCGACGAAAACGTCTTCGAGCCGCCATCCACGATGATCTGGCCTGGCCGCGCCGTCGAAACCACTGTCACCAGCATCGTGGCCGCGCACTCCTGTGGCGTGCAGGCGCCGCTGGCCACCGTGTTCCAGTCGTTATAGACATAGGTTCCCGGCCGGATCTCGTTCAACCCCGGCAGTTCATGCGAATGATACAGCGATGGCGTCGAGCCGCCGCTGACAATGCGCACCTGGATGCCTTCGCGCCGGAAATCGCCGAGGATCGATTGGATGAGGGCGCCCAGCACCACCAGCGCTTCCCGGCTCGTGGCGCCGTTGTCCTTGATGTGGCCCGGATAAAAAGCGATGCCTTCGAACGATAGGCTCGGCAGCCGTTCGATGCCGCGCGCCAGGTCGAGCAGTTCGGCGCCAGGCGAAACCCCCACGCGCCCCAGCCCTACATCGGTTTCGGCCAGCACGCCCACCGTCGTGCCCGCGACTCGCGCGGCTTCGGAAAGCTGCTCCGCGGCGGTCAGGCTGTCGAGCGCCACGGTGACCCGCGCCCGCCGTGCGACAGCCATCAGACGTTCCAGCTTCGACCGACCGATCACCGGGTAGGCAACCAGCATATCCGCCGGCTCGGCGCCCAACATCGCCTCCGCCTCGCCCACTTTCGCGACCGTCAGGCCCGCCGCTCCCATGTCGAGTTGCCGCCGGCCGATACGCGGCGATTTGTGGGTCTTGGTGTGCGGGCGCAGCCGCAATCCGTGGCTGGCGCTGTAGTCTGCCACGCGCTGGAGATTGCTCTCCATCACCGCCAGATCCACCAGCAGGGCGGGCGTATCGATGTCGCTGGCTCGCGTCATTTCTCTTGGCGGAAGCGCATCGCGATCTTGTCCCCGGAGACGTCGTAGCGCAGTTCCAGATCCTTCACTTTTTGCTTTTCCATCGGGAAATACAGCAGCCCTGAGACAGGTTTATCGGTTTTTGTTTCAGGCAGCTCTTTTTTCTTCAGTACCCCCAGCATCGGATCTTCCTTCTCGCTGGAGCCAGTGCGCGTCTTGGCTTCGGCGCCCGCGGGAGCGCCGGCGTCGCCTACGCCATCGCCTCCCAGCCTGCGCGGCGGCCCCATCGAACCGGGATAGCCGCCCACGATCGGCCCGTCGTTATCGTGCATGCCGCTGGCGCCCGCGCCGCCGGTCTGCCGGACGACCATAGCCCCGCGTCCCGCGATCTGGCTGGGCGCGAAAGGCCCGCTCCGCTCGCCGTCTTTGTCGGTCTTCAGGATGAAGTCGTCGCGGTTCACCGCCACCTGTTTGCCGAAGCGCGGCGTCACTTCAACCGCGACTACGATATAGTGTCCGCCCAGATCCGAACCCAGCAATTCCTTAACGGCATCGGGCTTGGCATACAGCGTCGCGGTGATTACCACCGATTCGTTTTCGCCGCGGGTTTCGGCCGGCTTGTTGCTGTCGTGGCTGCGGGCGACCCCTTGCGATGCTGACCAGAGCAGCCCCAGAGCGATCCCGGCGCCTTGCATCCGCATGCTAACAGCCTCCGCAAGCATTATAACTTGTCGGGCGTACCCGATTACACTATCCTGGTATGCCTGTACACAGTTCCCTGTGCCTCATGGCCGGCATGGTGCGCGATCGCGCCATTTCGCCCGTGGAACTGATCGAGTCCCACCTCGCCCAGATCGCCGTGCAGAATCCCCGCATTAACGCTTTCGTCTCCGTGTTTGAGCACGACGCCCGCGCCGCCGCCCGGCACGCAGAAAACTCCCTCATGCGTGGCGAGTCGCTGGGCCTATTGCACGGCGTTCCGGTCACCGTCAAAGACAGCTTCGACGTAGCCGGATTGCCCACGCTGTGCGGCAGCCGTTTCCGCCTCGGGCACAAAGCCGCTCAGGACGCCACCGCGGTCGCCCGCCTGCGCGCCGCCGGCGCGATCGTCCTGGGTAAGACTAACACCCCCGAGTTCCTCTCCAATTACGAGACGGATAATTTCATTACTGGCCGAACCAACAATCCCTGGAACCTGGAGCGCACGCCCGGCGGATCCAGCGGCGGCGAGGCTGCGGCCATTGCCTCGTTCTGCTCGGGGGGCGGCATCGGCAGCGATGGCGGCGGCTCCATACGTATCCCAGCGCACTTCTGCGGCATCGCGGGACTGAAGCCCACTCCCGGCCGCATCTCGGCCAACGGCCATTTCCCGGCCATGGCCAATCCCGGCGGCATGTTGTCGGTCGTCGGCCCGCTGGCGCGATCCGCCGAAGACCTCCGCCTCCTTTTCGCGGTGCTGGCCGGATACGACAGCCAGGATGCCTTCTCCGCGCCGGTGCCGTTGCGGCCGCCCAGCATTGCCGGCTTGCGCGTCGGCTTGGTCGAGCAGTTCTATCGTGTGCCGGTCGATCCGGAGATCCGCCAGACCGTGCGCCGGGCGGCCCAGGCCCTCGCCGATCTCGCCGTCCCCACGGAACCTTTCGAGCCGCAAGGTCTGGAGCGCGCGCCGAATCTGTGGTGGTTTTTCTTCGGCCAGTTGCCTGCTCCCCTGACCAGGCAAACCATCCAAGGCCGCGAATCCGACGCACACTGGACCGGGACTGAATTCCTCTCCAGCGCGCGCGAGCAGCCCGCCCCAACCGTCGAGCAGCTCTTGCTGAACCTGGCCAAGCGCGACCGCATGCGCGCCTCCCTGCTCCGCCAGATGGAGGAGTATCCCGTCCTGCTGATGCCGCCCTGCGGAGTGACCGCGTTTCCCCATCGCTCCCGCCGCTGGCAGGTGGATGGCGAAGAAATCGGCTTGTTCCAGGCCATGATGCCCGCCACGCCTTTTAATCTGTTGGGCCTGCCAGCCGTGGTTATCCCGTTCGAAACGTCAGTCGAGGGGCTGCCGATCGGCGTCCAACTCGTGGGCCGGCCTTATGAAGAGGAGCTGATTCTGGATCTGGCGGTGCGGCTTGAAAACGTGCGCGGTCCGTTCGCCGTTCCCCCGCTGGCGTGAGGGTAAGATAGACTCATGGCAGAATCCACGTTCGTTCCCGAATACATGGTGACCACCGCCTTCACCCTGGATGGCTACAAAATCGTGCGCAATCTCGGTGTCGTGCGCGGTATCGTGGTCCGTTCGCGCTCACTGTTCGGCACCATCGGCGCCGGCCTGCAGACGCTCGTCGGAGGTAACATCACGCTCCTTTCGAGCCTTTGCGAAAAGACCCGCCAGCACGCCTTTGAGCTGATGTTGAACCACGCCGCCGAAATGGGCGCCAACGCCGTGGTCGGCGCGCGCTATGACGCCACCGAGATTATGAGCGGCGTCACCGAAGTGCTGGCCTACGGTACCGCCGTCTTTGTGGAGCCGTCGCCTTCGTAAGATTTTTCACCGGAGCCAAACGTCTTGAGCTTCTACACGTCATGTTCTAATGTGTAGAGGAGAGAGGTATCGTCATGACGGCCAAATCGGATCTCCCCCAAGGCACCCTCGACCTGTTGATCTTGAAAATCGTGGCGCTGGGCCCGGTCCATGGGTATGCCATCGCACAGCGCCTCCAGCAGGTCTCGCGCGATGTAGTCCAGGCGCCCCAAGGCTCGCTCTACCCGGCCTTGCACCGGCTGGAAAACCGCGGCTTTCTGGCGGCGGACTGGAAGGATACCGAAACCGGGCGGGAAGCCAAGTTCTATCGCCTCACGCGCAAGGGGCGCGCGCAGCTCGAAACCGAAGCCGCGAGCTGGCAGCGTTTGACCGAAGCCGTCGGCCTGATCCTCAAGCTCTCTGAAGGAGGCGCCCAATGACCTGGTGGCAAAGTTTATGGCGTCGCAACAAGGCGGAGGAGCAGCTCGACAAGGAAGTGCGCTTCCATCTGGACCAGCACACCGCCGATTTGATCGCGCGGGGTCACAGTCCCGCCGAAGCCCGCCGGCAGGCCCGCCTGGCTATCGGCGGCGCGGAACAGGTGAAGGAAGATTGTCGCGATGCCCGCGGCACACGCTGGCGCGAAGACCTCTGGAAGGACGTTCACTATGCGGCCCGCACCTTGCGCCAGCGGCCGGGATTTACGGCCGTCGGCGCCCTCACGCTGGCGCTGGGCATTGGCGCCGCGACCGCCATCTTCAGCGCCGTGAACCCCATTTTGTTTGAGCCGCTGCCGTACCCGCAGGCCCGCCGGATCATGATGATCTGGGATACATTCCAGGGCGCGCGCTCCGACGTCACATTTCATACCTATCGCGAGCTGGCGGCCCGCAGCCGCTCCTTCGAGGCGCTCGCCGTGATGGACGCCTGGCATCCGGGTATGACCGGCGCGGCCCAGCCCGAGCGCTTCGATGGGCAGAGCGTCAGCGCCGATTACTTCCGCGCGCTGGGCGTCGCCCCGGCGCTGGGCAGGGACTTCCAGGCGGCTGACGACCGCTTCAAAGGCCCCCACGTAGCGATCCTCAGCGACGCGTTGTGGCGGCGGCGCTTTGGCGGCGACAACGCCATCGTGGGTCGTCAGATTACCCTGGACGGCGATCTGTATACCGTCCTTGGCGTGATGCCCAAGGGTTTCGACAACGTCCTGGCGCCCGCAGCCGACATCTGGGCGCCCCTGCAATATGACGCCGCGCACATCACCGACTACGACAGCAGTGAGTGGGGCCATCACCTGCACATGGTGGGACGTCTCCAGCCCGGAATCGGCATCGATCGGGCCCGGCGGGAACTAAACGCGATCGCCATGGCTCCCGCGCCGGAATTCCCCAGGCCGCGTTGGGCGACCCTGCGACATGGGCTGCTCGTCAATTCCCTCCAAGCTGAAGTCACCCGCGGCGTGAAGCCTGTGCTGCTAGCCGTCCTGGGTGCGGTGATGTTGGTCCTCCTGATCGCTTCCGTAAATGTGACCAACCTCCTGCTGGCAGGCGGCGCGCAGCGGCGCGGTGAATTCGCCATGCGCGCCGCGCTGGGCGCCGCGCGCCCGCGGCTGATCCGGCAACTGCTCACCGAAAGCCTGATGCTGGCCGCGCTGGGTGGCGCTCTCGGAATCGTGGTGGCGGAGTTCGGCACCGAGGCGTTGGTGGCGCTCAGTCCCGCCGGACTGCCGCGCGTAGGTGCCATCCAGGTCGATGGCGCTGTTTTCGCCTTCGCATTTGGCATCACCACGCTCGTCGGGCTCCTCGTCGGCCTAGTCCCTGCGCTGCACGCCTCCCGCGTCGACCTGGTTGCCGGAATCCAGCAAGGATCGCGGCGTACCGCCGGTGGACGCCAATTGACCCGCCGCACCCTGGCCGTCTCGGAGGTCGCGCTGGCCATCGTGCTGTTGGTGAGCGCGGGATTGCTGTTCCGCAGCCTCGAGCGTCTGTTCGCCGTCCCTCCGGGATTCGATGCCGCGCACCTGCTCAGCATGCAGGTGCAGTATAACGGTCACCAGTACGACGCCGATAGCGCCAGGCATCGGTTCCTGGCGCAGGCCCTGCAAGCGGTGCGCCGCGTACCCGGGGTCGCCTCGGCCGCGTTCACCAGCCTGTTGCCGCTGAGTGGCGACCGAAATGAAACATATGGTGTCAGGTTCGAGGACGGAAACAGTTACGACGCTTTCCGCTATGTAGTGACGCCGGGCTACTGCCAGACGATGGGGATCGCCCTTCGTCGCGGACGTATGCTGGACGAGCACGATGGAGCCGGTGCGCCGCCGGTCGCCCTAATCAGCGAATCGCTGGCCAGGAGCCAGTTCCCCGGTCAAGACCCCGTTGGGAAGCGCATGCACATCGGCGGCGGGTACGGACGCTGGTACACAATCGTGGGCGTGGTGGCCGACGTGAAGCAGGGTTCGCTCGCCGACGCCCAGGCGACCGCCGTCTATATCACGCCGGCCCACTCGTGGTTCGCCGATGACGCCATGTCCCTTGTAATTCGTACCCACGATGACTTGACGGCGCTGGCCCCCGCCATCAAGAGCGCCATCTGGTCGGTGGACAAGGATCAGCCCATCGTGCGCGTCGCCAACATGGACGCTTTGCTGGCCGCTTCGGAGTCGCAGCGGCGCTTTGCCATGATCGTGTTCGAGGCATTTGCTCTCGTCGCGTTGGCGCTGGCCGCTACCGGCATCTACGGCGTGCTCGCCGGTGGCGTGACCGAGCGCATACGCGAGATCGGGGTGCGCGCGGCGCTGGGCGCCTCCCGCGGCGACCTCCTGTCGCTGGTGGTTCGCCAGGGAATGACGCTGACCGGGCTTGGTGTCGCGCTCGGGCTGATTGGAGCGGTGGCCGCCAGCCGTGCCCTGATGACATTGCTGTTCGGTGTCTCGCCGCTCGACCCCGTCACCTATCTCGGCGTGATCGCCTTGGCGGCAGCGGTGTCGGCCATCGCCTGCGGAGTGCCCGCCTGGCGCGCCGCGCGCGTGGATCCCTCCATCACGTTGCGGGCGGAGTAGCGCGCGGCGTCCGGCGCCAAAATTATCGGAGAGAAAACCGTCCGGGGCTTTGCCACCTCTATTAATCCAGCGACAGGTTTGTGCGGTTTGGTGCCGGAGGAGGGGGTCGAACCCTCATACCCAGTGAAGGATGCGGGATTTTGAGTCCCGTGCGTCTGCCAGTTCCGCCACTCCGGCAAAGTAGTGACTCCTTTGAGTTTACCCCAAAATTGCTCCAGGCGCACTGTAGTGGTTCTTGTAGTGGTTCTCCGCTTCATTTCCAGGGTTTCGCACGGGTTTCGCAACCCGGTGCGCGTCTTCTACTTAACCCGCCTCAGCTTCGCCGCCCGTTCCTGTTTGCGCTTCCTGTGGAACGCGGATCCACTTGATGAGGCACAGCTTCGGCTGCATCGTCACCTCTTCAATCGCCGGCGGCCCGCTGGATTATCCGCTCGATTCGGTGGTCCTGGTGCAAGGCGCGTTGTCATTATGGTCGTATGCGTGGGCGATCCCATTCGACCATGCGGGACCGGGTATTTTCACAACATCGTCAGGAAAGGGAAGATTCGCGGGCCGCTGGTCACTACTCAATCCCGCGACGACTCGGCCGTCTCCCTATGGTACAAATGGGCCTCGCGCCTGTCGGGTGACGTGGCATACGAGATCGCGGACCTTCCCAAAGTACGGCGCAGTGGCCGCGTTCGGCCTGCAAGGATTGGACGGCGCAATCCGGCGCGAAACGGCCATGCTGGCTGCCAACGGCGAGTATGGCTTCCTTCCCGCAAAGATCTATAATCTCGAAGCCAGCCAGTTCATTTGCCAGGGCAGCGGATTATCAGGAGCCCATAGCGATATTGCGGGACCCGAAGTGGCGCACGCCATCTGGCACGCAGCGTTCGCTTCGGGCGGCTAGGTTTGCGGACCGCCGTCGCCTGGGCCTGAGGAGACGGGCAGTAATGCTTCTTGAATCGACAAGCTGGCGGAAGTACCGCCTGGCTGATCGTCGATCGGTGGACACGAGGAGCCGTCCGGCATCACCACGACTGAATAAACCCCCGGTTCGGCGGCTGAGAATTGGAACGTTGCGGATTGACCGGCGGCGATCGAAACGGAACCGTTGGGTGACGGAGTGAGGAATGCCGCTGTTGCCGGCGACATGCACAAGAGCACCCCTGCATCCGGGTCCGCGAAAAAAGTAACGCTGTCTCCCGCCACCACATTCACCGACGAAACATCGGGTTCCAACGCCCCGTCAACAGACTCAAAGTGCACTTCTGTATTTGCCATCTTAGAATTCTCCTCAACTGCGTCGAAAGTTTACCACGAATTGGCTATTTCTTTTTGGTATCGCGCGCAAATCGCGGATCGGCTCTCAGCTCCGCCAGCTCCGGATTGCGCCTGATGTATTCCATCGAGTATCCGGCTTTGATGGCTTTGCAGATCCACAGGAGCGCATCGTCTCTCCGGTGCAAAAGTTCGTAACCCTCTCCTACGCGATAGAGTGTCTGCGGGCCTTGATCCAGCGCGGCAGCCTGCCGCAGCAACGGGAGGCTTTTCTCCGGCTCGCCGAGCTCCGCATAATAAGAGCCAAGATAGGCCAGAATTCTCGCGTCCTTCGGGCTTTGCTTCAGGGCCTGTTCGGCCAGCGCCACCGCTTTAAGATACAGGTCCCGCGCTTTCGGCCTCCCCCCATTGTTGCTCCAGATGACGGCCGAAGCGAGATTGGCCCATCCGAGGTACTGTTCCGGGTCCAGATCGGCCGCCTGCTGGAAGACCACGGCTGCCTCGGGAAACTTGCCTTCCAGGAGGAGGAGAACCCCCAGGCTCGACAGGTTCGCGTAATTCGGCTCGATCTTGACCGCCTTCCGGTTTGCTTCTTCCGCTTCCGGAAAGCGCTCCAGATCGCGATACGCAAGGCCGAGATTGCTATACACCCGTGCGTTGTCTGGGACCAGCTTGATGGTCTTTGTATATTGCTCGACTGCCGCATCGAGCTTCCCGGTCAGCAAATAAGAATTCCCCAACTGATTTGGCCACCGCCAATCCCCAGGGTCGAGATCCATCGCATGTTGGTACGCCGGTTCGACCTCCGCGTCCCGGCCCTGCTTTCGGAAAAGCTCGGCTTGCGCCGCGTATGCTTCCGCGTTGTTGGCGTCCAGATGCATCGCCTGATCCAGTTCCTGCGCCGCAAGATCATTGCGCCCCGTCTCGGTATACATCATCCCCAGCGTGACGTGAACCCACGCCAGATTCTCGTCCAGCGCCAAAGCCCTGTCGCAGGCGTCTTTCGACTTTTGAATCAGACTCGCATCCCTGGTGTCGAGATATTTCCGCCAATACGCCCGTCCCAATCCGGCCTGCGCCATGGCAAATTTAGGATCCTCGGCAACGGTCTTCTCGAATAAGGGAATCGAGTTGTCGAGGTTGTGCGGCTGGTAATAGCGATCCAGCAGATTCTTCGCCTGCTCGTAGTCCCGGTGCGAGGTCGAGAGCGCCGGCAGGCCGGTTTTCATCGACGGCGCAAAATATGATGCAGCTAGGCCCGCCGCGATCACCAACGGCGCCAGCATCCATGACCTGAACCAGCCTGTCTTCCGAAGCGGTGTCAGGGTCGGGACCTCGCGCGACGTCGACCCCATGCCCAGCGCGTCTGACAACGCCGATAGCATGTGCCCGGTCGATGCATAGCGCTTCGAGGGATTCGCGTCCGTCGCCGTTTCGATGACCCGCACCAACTGCTCCGGCAGATCCGGCCGCTCGTCCATCAGGTTGCGCCGCGATCCGCTCTGATGCGCCTGCTGGTAATCCTTAAGGGTCGCGCCCTCCACCGGATACTTGGCCGTCATCAAATGAAATAGCAGCACACCGAGCGCATAGATATCGCTCGCCACGCTCGCGGGCGCTCCCGCGAGCAGTTCTGGAGCCATATAAGGCGGCGTTCCCGCCAGGCTCCGGCCTTCGCCGGTGAGGCCGAAGTCCATCAGCAGGATCCTGCCGCCCTCTTCCCTCATCGCGTTGCCGGCCTTGATGTCGCGATGCAGCAGGCCCGCCGCATGCACCGCGCTGAGCGCGCGGCACAGTTCAATGCCCACGTGCGCCGCTTCCCGCGCGCTGAACCGACCCTGCACCCGCAGCAGAGCCGAGAGAGTCTTGCCGGCGACGAAATCGCTCCAGAACCCCACCCTTCCCTCGTGCCGGTCGACTCCGTGAACCGAGACCACGTTGGGATGCTTGACGCGCGCCATCGCCCGAGCCTCTTTGAGCACCGCCCTGTACGCCGCATCGTCGTTCGCCACGTCCGGCAAAAGAAGCTTCAGTGCCACTTCCCGCTCCAGCGTCGGGTCCCAGGCGCGATACACTTCGCCGAACGCGCCTTGCCCCACGCGCTGCAGCAGCCGGAATGGCCCCCAACTTCCAAGCGGCCCGCGCGCGGAGGGACCTTCTCCGCGTGAGTCGGAACTCGACATGGAAACGGTAAAATCGTCCATTCGCGATCTGCTCTACCGAGTATAGTTGATCCAATTGGCTGAGGTTTCAACTGGCATACTTGAGGCGTAATATCCCCGACGTCTGCACGATGCGGATCGGCACTGCAAACCCGTTGCGAAGGGATCTTGTATCCACCCCGTTATTAACAGTGCGGGCCGTTTCACCAAGCGCAAGCTTGCGCCGTCGATGTAACAGAAGATGGCCGCTGCGGGTACAACGACGCATTGACGCAGCCCCCGGGTCACACGGATGGGCCACGATTACCTGACCGGACTTAGGCTCCACGGCGACCCTGAGATCCCGGCCGGAGTTGACTCGACCACGTCCTCCTGCCGCCGTCCAAAAGCGAGTCTCTTCTTCGGGCCCCGCTTGTACCCTCCCTTTAGCCGGCGTAAAGGCGAAAAGGATTCGATTGTCACGATGAGCTAGTCTAGCGCATAAGTCCATCCGCGGTGCCGCGTGAGACGCAAGAAACGGAATGCGCCGGGGCCGCGTTCGCTCAGCCATCTTCGGCCGGACAGCGGCCTTAACGCCCGGCGTTGCGCCGACTAGCTTCTGGTCGGCCCGACCCTACCGCCGCCATCGACCAGCGGCCGCGGCCAACGATCCGCCGCCCTGACCGTTGGCGTCCGCCCGAATGCCATAATCATTCTGCATCTTCTGCGGGCGTCTCCAGAACCAAAGTTTTGAAGCGACAACGACAAAACAAAGGCGAGGATGGCTATGACACCGACTGAACGCAGCCAGACCTGTAAGTCAATGTTGGCGGGCGGATGCGGCTTGCTGAGTTCTTGTCCCACGATGCGGACGACCACAGCGAGGAAAAAGCCGGATTCCCCTAACTGCTATGACTGCCTCGATGACTCTCTCCGCCATCCGCACGAAGATGATGACTCCCATCGATAGAATGCACAACGCAACGAGAGCGCCCACGAAAGGGCGGTGAAGCAATGGGTTAGAGTTAGAGCCTTCTGACAGCCCCAAGCCAGCTCCCGAGAGGCCCGGCACCGCCACGCCTGCGCCCAGCAACGCCAGGTAAACGCTGATGCGCGTCTCCTGGGTCTTTGTCAGGCCGGACTGCAAGTCACGCAAAAGATCGTATTCCTTCAGCAAGAGTTGGCAGACTTCAGTATTGGCCGCGTCCCCGGCGCTGCTTTGAGCTTCCGATGTACTTCATGTGCCCGGCTTGATGAATTGACACCCGCACGTGATCCGGCGAGGCGTATAGATTCGGGCCTTCGGTTTCCCCTGCCCGGCGGTAGTAGCCATACCGGGCTGTATTCGGTTTACAATGTTCAGACTATATGATCAGGTCTGGTTCATTTGCCGCATACGGAGGGACCATTGTTTCCCGCACAGCGTCGCCGCTGCCAGCTTGCCTGTTGGGTGGAGCCTGCGCAATCGGCGGCTTCCTGTTCGGAGGCTCTCGTGTGGACGAACGTCCCTTGGAACCGGGAGTTTTCAGCCGATTGGACAGAATCCGGTAATGGCGGCAGCGATTCGGGTATCGGCTATGATATGGCTTTTGTTTCGGGTGCGCCAGGTGGGAGCTAGGCCAGGGCCGCCCCCGGTGATCAAGAACCTCGCATCGCGCCCCAGGGAGCACCAAGAGGAATTATGAAGCTACTAGTTAAATTCAGCCTGGTTTTCATCCTGGTGTTTGGCTCCGGATTCGCCACAGCCGCGTGGATGGCGCGCGGGTTTCTGCGGCAGGCCGCCACCGATCAGGTGCTCGGAAACGCGGAACTGATGATGGAAACAGCGCTCGCGATGCGGACATACACGCAGAAGCAAATCGTGCCACGATTGACACGGGAGGAGTTGCGCAACAGGATTTTCTTCCCGCAGACCGTGCCGGCCTACGCCGCCACCGAGAGCTTCAATTACCTGCGTGTGAAGTTCCCGGAGTACAGCTACAAAGAGGCGACCCTCAATCCCACAAATTTGCGGGACCGCCCGCTCGACTGGGAGGCGGACATTATCCGCACGTTCCGCGATAATCCTTCCAACCAGCGCATTGCGGGCCATCGGGAGACTCCCACCGGAACATCGTGGTTCCTGGCGCGGCCGATCGTGGCGGCGCCGCCGTGTCTGGAGTGCCATTCCACGCCCTCGGCCGCCCCGGCGCCGATGATCGCGGTGTACGGGAAGGACAACGGATTCGGTTGGAAGCCAAATGAGATTGTGGGTGCGCAGATCATATCGGTGCCCGCGTCCGTGCCGCTGGCGATGGCGGACAAGGCGTTCCGGGCCATGCTGATTTACGTGGGCAGCGCGGCTCTGCTGACGTTGATTGCGCTGGACCTGGCGCTGGCTCTGATCGTGGTACGACCAGTCTCGAAATTATCGCAGATGGCGAACCGGATCAGCCAGGGCGATACGGATGTACCGGATCTGCCGGCCGGCGGCGGCGATGAGATCTCCGTTCTGGCGGGGTCGTTCAACCGCATGCGGGTAAGCTTGGCGAAGGCGCTTAAACTGCTGGAATCGGAATAAGAACGCGCTCCGTCACGGAACCTTGCGCAGGAATCTTTCGCGATCGGCTGCCGTGGGAATCTCCCCGGCGACGGTTTCGTACAACTGCCGCACGTTCTGGGAGCGCTTGGCGGCACGGTTCACGAGTACCTTGGCCAGCGGTCCAATGAAGACAGCCAGGTCCTTTGCGGCTTTTGAGAGTACAGCGGGATCATCCAAGGCCGAAGGGGTGGCTCCGACGCCGGGCAAGGTGACCGTCGCCGCGGGACGAGCAGTCGCGGGCACCGGGCGTTCGGGGGGGGGAGACAAGACCGTAGCGCCGGCTCGCTGTCCTGCCACCGCCTCCAACGCCAGACGGAACTCGTCGGCGCTCTGAAAACGGTCCTCAGGGAGCTTTTCGAGCGCGCGCAGGATGATCGCCGAAAGGGCCGGAGGCAAGAACGGATTCAGACTCGCAGGCGAAGGCGGGACCACGCTGAGATGGCCATTCATGATATCGAATTCACTGTCACCCTCGATCGGGCAGTGCCCGGTGACCATCTCATAGAGCGTAGCTCCGGTCGAGTAAATATCCGACCGGCCGTCAGGCGGAGCGGACTTTACCTGCTCGGGTGACATATAGTGCAGGGAACCGACCGCCATCCCGGTCATCGTCAGCCGGCGTCCGGGGCCCTTCACGGCGGCGATACCGAAGTCCATCACCTTGACGCGGCGGTCTGGGGTAAGCATGATGTTGGCCGGTTTCACGTCCCGATGCACGACCCTCCGCTCGTGCGCGTAGCCCAGCGCGGCAAGCACCTGGCAGGCGACATTCACGCATTCGCGGACTTCCATGGGTCCCTGCTTAAGGCGCTCGCGGATGCTTTGGCCTTCCACCAGTTCCATAATCATGATGAGCTGGTGGTTGAAGCGGATGGCGGTGTGCAGGGCCGCGATATTGGGATGCGAAAGGCTGGCGTGGACCTTAATCTCCCGGCTGAAACGCTCCGCTAAGTCCGGCGCGCCCTCCAGATTCGGGAGGAGCACTTTCATGGCCTCAACGCGTTCGGTCAAAATATTGCGAACCTTGTATACGGTGCCCATGCCGCCGGAGCCGAGGTGCCCGACAACCTGGTAATCGCCCACATGGTCGCCCACCGCGTAAGCCATGCCCAACAGCTTATCAGGTGCGGTACCGCGGAGCCAAACCGCGTCGTCCTGTCGACCTTGTGCAGCCGTTAGGCTACCCAGCAGGTCACAACGGATTCATCTCGTCAGGACTTGCTGCGGGCACCGAAGGCGGTCGCGTTTTTTTCGCATACTTGGGGGAAAACTGCCGATGAGGCTTGAAGGCGCATCGGAATTCAGCTGTGCCGTCAAGGAGCAGACCGAAATGGAACCTCCAGTGATCGCAACGGCATCCGCCGGCATCGTCATTTTCTCGTTAATCAGGAACTGGCTCTGGGGACGGGCAATGTCCATGTTCCAAGTGCGCGGAAACGGGCGGTAGCGGTCGGGGCCGTGTGTGTGCGGATTCAGCCCTTCGGTTTCCCCTCCACGTAGTGAATCTGGATGACGAGTTCGGGGCCTGGTAGCGTTTGAGACTGGCTCGGGGCCAGGGCGTTCGTCCCATTCAAACCATCGCCAGATCGTCATGGAGCACTTCGGCCAACGGAAACATGCCCGAACACCTGACACCGGACGATATCTCCCTGCTGGTCCAACTTCTTCAAAAAGGCGGTTCGCGGAGGCCTGCATCCACACGCCAGTTCCTGCCCAAGCGCGCTGGCGATAATACAGGCCATCGCCACCAGGGAAGACCAGCGCTCGGCGCATCAGGTCGGCTTGACCATGTTAGTCTGTGGGCACGCAACAAAGGTAAATGTTAGGACTTCTTGGGGGGCGAAGACAGGCGAATGACGGTTCAGAAGAGATTAAGCGAGAAGAAATCGCCCGGCCCTTACTAGATTGATATCGAGGTGTCCATGCATCGACTGTAGTGGTTCCAGGGTAAGTGGGCGTTCTCCTGGCGTTACATCGCGGGCCGTCAGCGCAACGCTCCTTGCCCTCAGTTGCCGCTCATTTGGTTTTTGAGTCCCGTGCGTCTGCCAGTTCCGCCACTCCGGCCAATTGCGAGGAACTTTTAACAGTATAACGCGGTTGGAGCGCGCCTGAAGAAAGGCTAATTCGATGGCACTATTCAAGACCCGGAGCGCTGCCGTCTATGGCATTGACGCACACCTGATCGACGTCGAAGTCGACATGTACGCGTCCGGCTCGGCGCGCGACTTCGTCATGGTCGGTATGCCGGACACCGCGGTGCGCGAGAGCCGCGAGCGGATCAAGAGCGCGCTCATTAACTCCGGCTTCGGCTACCCGAACAAGGCCGTGACCATCAACCTCGCGCCGGCCAACGTGCGCAAGGAGGGCGCAGGTTTCGATCTGCCGATGGCCATGGGCATCCTGGGCGCGATGGGTACGGTGTCCCCGCTCGACCATCACATTCTGTTGGGCGAATTGTCGCTCGATGGCGGCATACGGCCCGTGCGCGGCGCTCTGTCGGTGGCCGTTTGCGCGCGCGCCCAGGGCATCGCCAACCTGGTGTTGCCGCTGGCGAATGCGGCCGAGGCGGCGGTGGTGGAAGGTGTGCGGGTATATGGCGTGCGCCATCTGGCCGAGGTCGTGAAGCTGATTTCGAAGCCGGAAGAGTTCCCGCCCACATCCGCCGCTTTGCAGGCGTCCGGCCCGGAGTCAGGCGCCCCGGATTTCCGCGACGTGCGCGGACAGGCCAGCGCCAAACGCGCGCTCGAAGTCGCGGCCGCGGGCGGTCACAACGTGCTCATGATCGGCCCTCCCGGCTCCGGTAAGACCATGCTGGCCAAGCGGCTGGCGGGCATCCTGCCGCCGCTCACCTTTGCCGAATCCATCGAGACAACCAAGATCCATAGCGTCGCCGGGATGTTGCCCGGTGGCGCGAGCCTGTTGCGCGAACGGCCCTTCCGCACGCCGCACCACACCATCTCGGATGCGGGCCTGATCGGCGGCGGTTCGGGCATGGCGCGTCCTGGCGAAGTCAGCCTGGCGCACAATGGCTTGCTGTTTCTCGATGAATTCCCCGAGTTTCCGCGCGACGTGCTGGAGATACTCCGGCAGCCGCTCGAAGACGGCTCGGTGACCATCGCCCGCTCCAATATGACCCTGTGCTTCCCCGCCAGTTTCATGCTGGTCGCGGCCATGAATCCGTGCCAATGCGGGTTCTACGGCGACACCGCGCGCGAGTGCCGCTGCACGCCCGGCATGATCCAGCGCTACCTCGGCAAGATCAGCGGTCCGCTGCTCGACCGCATCGATATCCACCTCGAAGTTCCCGCGGTGCCGTATAAGGAGATGCGCGCCAATGGCGATAGCGAGTCATCCGCGGAGATTCGCGCCGTGGTGGAGCGCACCCGCGTCATCCAGCGAAACCGCGGTTTCTATAACGCCCAGATGCCCGCGCGCCACATTCGCAAACTGTGCACGCTGGACGAAGCCGGCGAGCGCACCCTCGAAATGGCGGTGCGGCGCATGGGACTCTCGGCGCGCGCGCACGACCGCATCCTGAAGCTGGCGCGCACCATCGCTGACCTGGGCGAATCCAAAACCATCTCCGCCAAGCACGTGGCCGAAGCGGTACAGTATCGCAGTTTGGATCGCAATTATTGGAACTGACACTTGGCTCGGGGTTACAATGAGCCGTGTTTCCCTACGACCCGACCCTCCTCGCCACCGTTCAGGCCGCTCCCCATTCCATAACAGACGTCATCCAAACCCTCCGCACCATCGACGCCACTTGTCTCGACGAAGATGGCCTGAAATGGTTCAACTGGCTGTATCTGCAGGTGACCGCGGCCGTCGAAGCACGGGTCGCCGGCGGTGGATTCGCCGATCCGCTGTGGTTGGCGCAGCTCGACGTGCAATTTGCCGGTCTCTACTTCTCCGCGCTCCAATCCTCCCTGTCGGGTCAGGCAACTCCCGTTTGCTGGCAGGTTCTATTCGCCCGCCGCAACCAGGAGGCGGTAGCGCGAATCCAGTTCGCCCTGGCGGGCATTAACGCGCATATCAACCACGACTTGCCCCAAGCCATCGTCAGCACCTGTCAGGTCACCGGCACAACGCCGGATCACGGTGGAACAAACTATAACGACTACACCGCGCTCAATTCCACACTCGACAACCTCGTGGAATCCGCTAAGCAAACGCTGAATGTCCGCCTCCCCGGCGATGCCCTTCCGCCCATCTCTCACCTGGAAGATACGCTAGCGGCCTGGAACGTAAGCGCCGCCCGGGAATCGGCGTGGCAAAACGCCGATCATCTTTGGCAACTCCGGACCACTCCATTGCTCGCCGCAAGCTTTATCGATGTATTGGACGGCTTCACGACTGTAATCGGCAAGGCCCTGTTAGTGCCGGTGCCGTGACAAAGAGAAACTCCGATACAATGCCTGCATGCCCGAATATTCTCGTAGAGATCTGAGCCTGCTTCTTCCGCTTCTCGCAGCCGCCAGGGCCGGTGCCCAAGCCGCCGCATTGCCCTCCAAGACGTATAACTTCGACCAGATCCCGGTACACACCAGCGGCGAGAACCAGACCAGGCCAGTGCTCGACGGTGAAACGCACGCCGGAGTGCGGATCGAACTGCATGAGACGGAATTGCCGCCGGGCGGCGCGCCGCATCCGCCGCATCACCATGTCAACGAAGAGATGATTCTCATTCGCGAAGGAACCATGGAAGTAATGATCTCGGGCCGCAGCGCCAGGCTGGGACCGGGTTCGGTGGCGTACGTGGCGTCCAACGAGGAACATGGCTGGCATAACGCGGGCGCCACGCGCGCGCACTATTTCGTGCTGGCCATCGGACGGGATTGAGTTCGGCGGCGAAGCGACATACAGTGAGTCTTCCGATCTGAATCAGGAGGACTTCTTGGCAACACTAACCAGGCGGCAGGCTCTCGCGGGAGCCGCTGCCAATCTAATGATCCTCAAGCCTGGGATCGCATTCGGCTCCCAGGCCAATTCGGCCGTGTCATTCGGCATCATCGGCGCCGGCGGGCGCGGACGGTACGTGGGCGGGCACATGGCGCGCGACCCGCGGGCGCGGCTGACGGCGGTGTGCGACCTTTTCCCGGACCGCATCGACAAGGCCAAGACCGAGATTCCGGGCGCCGCGTCCGCACGTACGTACCACCGGTTCGAAGAACTGCTGGCCCAGCCGGGGCTGGACGCGGTGCTGATCGCGACGCCCGTGTTCCTGCATCCGGTGCACTTCGAGGCGGCCGTGAGCGCCCACAAGCACATCTACTGCGAGAAGCCGGCGGGCGCGGATGTGGCGGGCGTCAAGCGCCTGCAGCGCGCCGCCGAAAAGGCCGATCCGGCCAAGACCATCCAGTTTGGCTTCCAGCAGCGCTTCAGCCCCGAATATCTGCGCGCGGAGAAAATCCTGCGCACGGGCAAGATCGGTCAACTGACCCAGATGATGAGCTATTGGATCCTGGGCGACCGGCCCATGACCGGTTTCCAATCGCCGTATCCGCCGGAGGACTCGAAACTGCGCCTCTGGAATTACTGGATGGAATATTCGGGCGGCTGCATCGTGGAGCAGGACTGCCATGGCGTGGATGTGTTGAACTGGTTCGCCGCCGCGCATCCGGTCAAGGCCGTGGGGAGCGGCGGCATCCGGTACAAAGTGGTTTATGGCGACTGGAATTCGGACCATCACGACATCGTTTATACGTATCCCAACGGCAACGAGGGCTGGCTGCTGAGCGTCAAGAACACGGCAGGGTACCGCGACGTGAAGGAGCAGTTCTTCGGCCCGGAAGGATCGCTCGAAACGGCCCGCACATATTACCGCTGGCACGGGCCGGTGGCTAGTTCGCCGTTGAAGAATGCGGACGACCTGCGGGACCGCAGCCTGATCGAACAGGCCGAATCGAAGCGTGAGATCACCATCGACGCCGTGGAATCGTTCTTCTCGAGCATCGTGGAGCGCAAGCCTTACAGCATGGCGGCTATCGCCGCGGAGGCCACCTTCACCAGCCTGCTGGGACGCATGGCCTACGAGACAAAGCGCGAAGTGACCTGGGACGACCTGCTGCGAAGCGCCTGAGCCGCGCGTGCTAATATGGCGCATCATGAATGTGCCAAGTTCGCACCACAACTTCCCCCGCGTCCACAACGCCATGTGGCCCGGCCTGGTGGGAAAGGGCCCGGATTCCGAGCCGCCCATTGACCTCGATACCATGCTCCGCCTCACCGCCGCCGCCCGTCTTGACGGCAACGCCGCGCGGTTCGACGGCATCGACCTTTTCCTTTTCGACCCGCACGTCTCGATCGACGCCAGCGACGACGACCTGTCGCGCCTCGCGGAGCAGGTCCGCGCATTGGGCCTGGAGGTAGGGTCGGTGGTCGCGCCGGTGTGGCCTCCTACCGGCGGCGGCTCCGCCATGGGCAACGCGGAGGAGCGGCGCAGCTTCGTCGGGCAAGTGCGCAAGGGCTGCCGGATCGCGCGCAAACTGCGCGAACTGGGTGCGCGGCCGTACGGTATCGTGCGCATCGATTCCGCCGCCAGCCCCGCGGAGTGGGCCAAGGATCCGGACGGCAATACCCGTCTGATCGCGCAGACGTTTCGCGAGGCCTGCGAAGTGGCCGAGGGCTTCGGCGAGCGCTTGGCCGCCGAAGGCGAGATCTGCTGGGGCGGCATGCATAGCTGGCGGCGCATGGTGCAGCTTCTGGAACTGGTCGACCGTCCGCGGACGCTGGGCTTCCAGGCGGACATGGCGCACACCCTGCTGTTCACGCTGGGTTACAACGCGCCGGAAGATCGCATTCTGCCCGAGGATTTCGATTGGACGCAGACCGAGCGCTTCCAGGCCGCGCTGCGCGAACTGACTGCGGCGCTGCGCCCGTGGACCATCGATTTCCATGTGGCGCAAAACGATGCCACGGTCCACGGATCGGGATCGCACGACAAAACCGGCCACCATTGCCTGCCCGGCGACCCAAACGGCAAGCTCGACATCGTGCGCGATGCCGGCCATTGGCTGCGCGACGACAGCGGGCGGTTGACCAAATCGATCCGCCACATCTGCTGGGATGGATGCATGTTCCCCAACGCGGTGATGATGGAGCAGGGCACCTGGAACGGCATCCTGGCGGCGATGATCGCAGTGCGCGACGCGCACGGGTGGCAGGAGTAATTTATGGCCTTGAAACCACTGCGCGTGGGGCTGGTGGGCTACGGCTTCATGGGCCGCACTCACTCCAACGCCTTCTCGAAAGTGAACCAGTTCTTCGACCTTCCGTACCGTCCGGTGTTGCAGGCTGTCTGCGCGCGGGACGCCGCGAAGCTGGCCGCGTTTGCGGAGCAGTGGGGCTACGCATCGACCGAAACCGACTGGCGCAAGCTGGTGGAGCGGCCCGATATCGACCTGATCGACATCGCCAGCCCGAATGATACGCATGCGGAGATCGCCGTTGCCGCGGCGGGAGCGGGAAAAATGGTGCTCTCGGAGAAGCCGCTGGGCCGAAATGCCGCCGAATCCGAACGCATGGTGGCGGCGGTGGAGAAGGCGGGTGTGCCGAACATGGTCTGGTACAACTACCGGCGCGTGCCTGCCGTGACGCTGGCCAAGCAGTTGATCGATGAAGGCCGGCTGGGCAAGGTCTTCCATTACCGTGCCAAGTTTCTGCAGGATTGGACCATTTCGGCCGATCTGCCACAGGGCGGCGCGGGCCTGTGGCGGCTGGACGTAAACGTGGCCGGCAGCGGCGTCACCGGCGATTTGCTGGCGCACTGCATCGACACGGCCATGTGGCTGAATGGCGGAATCGACCAGGTGACCGCCATGACCGAAACCTTCGTGAAAGAGCGGCCGCACGCGCTCACGGGGCGCGTGGAGCCGGTCGGCATCGACGACGCCAGCGCTTTTCTGGCGCGCTTTGAAAACGGGTCCCTAGCCACCTTTGAAGCCACGCGTTACGCGCGCGGGCACAAGGCCCTCTACACCCTGGAGATCAACGGCGAGCACGCTTCCATTTTCTGGGACCTGCACGATCTGCATCGCCTGGAGTATTTCGATCATGGCGACGAAAGCCGGCTGCGCGGCTGGCGCTCGATTCACGTCACCGATGGCGATCATCCCTATATGAAGAACTGGTGGGTGCCGGGATTGCAGATCGGCTACGAGCACACCTTCATCCACCAGGTGGCGGATTTCCTGACGGGCTTGGACGAAGGGCGGATGCCCGGTCCTTCTTTCCGCGACGCCCTGGCCACCGAATATGTCACGGATGCGGTTTTGCGTTCGGCGCGGAACGGCCAGTGGGAGAAGGTGATGCGGGGCGCAGGATGAAGCTACGACATTCAGGTTACCGAATTGAGCCTCGGACGCCGAGATCAGCGAGGTCCTTCAGTGCACATCCATCGGCGCAGCCGTCCCGTCTGACCAGTGACCGACCGGAATCAGAAACACGGTGAGCCCGCCCAGGGTGTCCTTAGATCCAAAAATCGGGGAGCCCGGCAGGCCCGCGCCCCAAGTGGCAAGGTCTGTGAGTGGAAGGAAAAACATAAGGTGCGGGTGCCAGTGCCCGTCACGGTCATTCAGGTACCCTTGCTTCGACATCATGTAGCACATCGCGCCGGGTTCCGGCGCCGGCAATTCCTTCCTCGCCAGAGCAGCTTTGACGTTCTCGGACATCTCAGCTTTGGATCGTCCAGCCAAAATCAACTCGGTTTTCCTGATCGTTTGGGGAAGATAGGACCGCACGGCCGCTGGGTTGAAGCAGATCGGGGCGCGCAGCTTGGGATTCCAGAAATCGGGATCGTCGGTTCCAGCGGTCCACGATCGTTGCACCAGGCATACAAAGCCGTTCTTGCCTTTGGCCGCGGTTTCGTAGCCATGCCGTCCGAGGACCAACACTTCAGCATCCTGTGAGATGGATTCCGGAGCAGCGCTCCGCGCCAGCGTTATCTCCGCCGTTCGCTCCATCAGGTATTGGTCAAGCGGGGCCATGCTCGGATACGGCGCGGCCAGCATGACAACCAGCGCGAAGCTGGTTAATGCGATCGTCCCGAGAATCTTCCGCTTCATTGATTTCCCCCGAGCGACACAAATCCTCAGGACTTCAAGAACTTCCCGATCGACCGCGTCGCCTGGCGGATGCGGTGCTCGTTTTCCACCAGCGCGAAGCGCACGTACCCCTCGCCCATCGGGCCAAACCCGATGCCCGGCGAGACCGCTACCAGCGCCTCCTTCATCAGCAGCTTGGCGAACTCCAGCGAACCTTCCGCGCGATAGCGCTCGGGCAGCGGCGCCCACACGAACATGGTGCCGCGCGGCTTCTCCACGGGCCAACCCGCGCGCTCCAGGCCGCCGACCAGCACATCGCGCCGCTTCTGGTAAACGGCGCAGATCTTCCGCGTATCCTCCTGGCACTCGCGCAGCGCGATGATCGAAGCGATCTGGATCGGCTGGAAGACGCCGTAATCCAGGTAGCTCTTGATGCGCGCCAACGCTCCGATCATGCGCGGATTGCCCAGGCAGTAGCCCACGCGCCAGCCGGCCATGTTGTAACTCTTGGACATGGAGAAGATCTCCACGGCCACTTCCTTGGCGCCTTCCACCTGCAGGATGCTCGGCGGCGTGTAGCCGTCGAAGCCCAGGTCGGCATAGGCGAAATCGTGGACCACCAGAGTGCCGTGGCGCGCGGCCAGGGCGACGATCTCGCGAAAGAAATCGAGCTCGACGCACATAGTGGTGGGGTTGTGCGGGAACGAGATCAGGATCAGTTTGGGCTGGCGCGTGGAGGTGCGGTACAGGTCTTCCAGGCGATTCAGGAATTCCGCCGGGCTCGGCATCGGAAGCAGGCAGGCGTGGCCTTCGGCCATGATCACGCCATATTGATGAATGGGGTATGCCGGATTCGGCGAAACCACCGCGTCGCCCGGCCCGACCACGGCGAAGAGCAGGTGCGCGAGGGCGTCCTTGGCGCCGATGGTGACGATGGCCTCTTTGTCTGGATCGAGATCGACGCCGTAGTTGGTCTGGTAGCGGCGGGTGATTTCCTCGCGCAGGCGGGGGATGCCGCGCGAAGCCGAATAGCGGTGGTTGCGCGCATTGCGGGCCGCTTCCACCATCTTGCTCACCACCACTCGCGGTGTAGCGCCATCGGGGTTCCCCATGCCGAGATCGATGACGTCCTGCTGGTCGGCGCGAGCGCGGGCGCGCATGTCGTTGATGACGGCGAAAACGTAAGGAGGTAGTTTTTGAATGCGGTAAAACTCTTCGGAATCTTCAGCCATTCTTTCCATTCTACGCCGACCGCCGGCGCCCACGCCTGCCGAGCCGCGACCGTCAGGAAGCGGTCTCCGCCCGTGCCAAACGTCGCGCCGTCATCTATACTGAAGGTATGAAAACGGCGATTTCCATCCCGGACGATGTATCCACGGGCGCGGAACGGCCAGCTCCCGAAGAGGTCACGGAGGCCATGAATCGCGTTTGCGCCCAACTCCGATGCACGACGGATGAGTTCACTTCCGTGGTGGCCCGCCGTATGTTAGAGAAGAGCGAGTGGTGATTTCGGGACTGGGGAGGGGAATCGCTTCCTCGCGGTCGCGGCTCGGTAGCGGTCCCGGCGCGCTAACCTGTCACAGCTCGGTAACGATGTGGCCCCTGCCATATAAAAAGCGCGCCGCAGGTTAACGCGCCTCCGAAATTGGTTTGCGCTCCACGGGTCGGGTCTGATACTATCTATATGGCAGAGCGGAATCCTTCCCTTGAAGTGCCAATCCAACCAACGGAGTAAACGAATCACTGAATGAATTTCACCGTATTTCTAGGCAACCTGCCCACGTGGGTCACTGCCGATGATATTAAAGCGTGGCTGACCGCCGAGAATCTGGTGGCGGATTCGGTTAAAGTAATCCGCAACCACGAAACACAAGAATCCAAGGGCTTCGCATTTGTGGAAGCGCCTACCGCCGACGAAATGCAGGCGATCATCCGCCGCTTTGATCGGGCGCCTCTGGAAGACCGGCTGTTGCGGGCCAATCCGGCGCAGCCTTCCAAGGGCAAAGACAGCAAGCCGACCACGGCGACTACCATGGAGCGTCCCCTGCAGCAGCGCAACGGCCGCAAGCCGCGGCGCGGTAAGGACGCAGCACCCAAGACCGCTTTTGGCGCCGAGTTGGCCAAAGCGTTATAAACGTCATGAATCGGGCAGGCATTATGCCCGCCCACCGGACACGGGTCCTCCCACACCTGTGAAGCACAATCACAGTTATCATTCCCTTAAGTTGCTGTATTGCAGCAACTTCCTTTTGGCCAACTACCTGCAAAGCTCCCGCCCATGAGATTCGTCTGGCTCGCCTCATTCTTATGGAGCAGCCTGCTCCTGGCCGGCACTCCGGTCGAGGATATGAACGTGAACACGCGCTACACGGTGGAGAGCGTGGAACTGGCCGGCGACAATCCGTCCGGCATCAGTACTGGCCTGCGCGGGGAGTTGACCCGCCTGGTGGGCGCCAAGCTGAATCCGGCCGCCCTCGACGATCTGGCCACGCGCATCCGGCGCGAACTGCACGTTCGGGCGGTCACTCATCGTCTTTTTCGGGGGCAGACGCCGGAACATGTGCGGGTAGTGTTCGTGGTCCGCGGGACGCCCGCGAAATTCGAGGCGTCCGTGCCGAAGCTGGTTTACCGTAGCGAAGGGGGCTTTTCCGGACTGGCCGAAGGCACCGCCACGGTAGGGTCGCAGGCGTTCACGTTTGGCGGGGTGAGCGATGGCGATAACCTGGCGGAACGCTATACCGGGATCGTCGCCCGCTACGAAGACAAACACCTGGCAGGCGATCGGGTGCGCTTCCGCGTGGATTTCGAGAGCTATCACGAGCAGTGGGACCAGGCTACCGCGACTGCCCTGGAGCAGCCCGGCGCGGAAACCGACACCTCCGGAATCTACCGGACCCGGCAAAATATCGAACCGCTGGTGACTTTCGTGCTTTCCAGCGGCGGCGCCGGCCTGGTCAATCTCTCCGTAGGCACCAGTTTTGAACGCTTTCAATCGCAGTTTCCGGCCGCGCGAACGGAGTCCGCTAACGCGATGGTGACTACTCTGCGCTATCATCGCCGCGTGGAAGGTTCCGACGCCAACCAGCAGGAATGGGACGCAGGTTACAGCCTGCGGGCGGCCACCAATATCTTAGGCAGCGATTTCGCCTACGCCCGTCACCTGGGAGACGCGCATTACGTCTATTCGTGGGGACATAGCCAGTTTGTGGACGACCTGACGGGCGGGGCGATCACCGGGCGGGCGCCGCTTTTCGAACGCTTTATCCTGGGGAACAGCACCTTGCTCCGCGGGTGGAACCGATTTGAACTGGATCCGCTGGGCGGGGACCGCATGGTGGCCAACTCGGCGGAGTACCGGTACCGGCTGTTGGACGCTTTTTACGATTGTGGGGCAGTATGGGACCAGGGCCAGACGGCGGTGCTGCGGCATTCGGTCGGCGTGGGTGTGCGGCAGAACGGCATGTACGCGGCTTTGGCATTCCCGATCAAGGAAGGCCATATCGAACCGGTTTTCATGGTGGGCATGAACTATTGAATGGCGCGAGCCAAACGCGAGAAACCGAGCCGCGACGGACTGAGCCGCGACGGTAACGGAGCGGTAACGATCAGCCGTAGGCGCTGGCTTTTGGCCGGCGTGGCTATACCTCTGTCTTGCGTCGGCGCCACGGAGCGCCTGAGCGTCACCTGGGATGGCGACGACCTGCATGTGGCCGCGCCCCAACTGCATTTCCTGGCGGGCAAGCCGCTCGGCCGCCTGAAAGACGGCGCGGCGGTGGTGTTCCTGACGCAGTTGACCCTGACTACCGACAATTTTACGACCAGCCTGCGGCGGACGCCCGAACGCTTCGTCGTCAGCTACGACCTGTGGGAAGAGAAGTTCTCAGTCACGAAGCTGGGCGAAGGGCAGCGGACGGTTTCGCACCTGTCGGCTACCGCGGCGGAGGCTTGGTGCTTGGACAATGTGGCCATCAGCGCCATGGGGCTGCCACAGGACCGTCCGTTCTGGCTCCGCTTCGATCTGCGCGCGGCCGAGCCGAAGGACGAAGCCGCGGTGATCGGCGAGAGCGGCCTGAACCTGACCCGGCTCATCGAGATCTTCAGCCGCCGCCCGCGCGACGAACAGCCGCAGTGGACCGCGGACGCCGGCCCCCTGCGCTTGGGCGATCTCAAACGGCTGGTGGGCCGCGCCGCGCGAACGCTGTGAACCGGCTACGCAACAGGCTGATCGCGATCTTTCTGGCGGCCACTCTAGTTCCGCTGGCTGCCACCCTCTGGATTACAACTACCCTCCTCGATCGCAGTCTCAGCTATGCTTCCACCGGAGAACTGGACCGGCTGTCGCGCTCCCTCCAAAAGACCGGCAAGGAACTGTACCAGCGCGCCTGCGATTCTCTAAAGAACGATGCGCTGGGCGGCCGCCTGGAGCCGCTGCGCTACGGCGCGGCCGGGCAGCCCCAGTGGCCCGCGCCGGTGAAGAGCTTCTTCGATAGCGGCGATAACGAGCGCTTCGTGATCTCCGGCAGCGGCGGCGACCGCATCGAATACCTGGCGCGGCGCGGCGATGAAGTATGGCAATGGTCCACCAGCTTGGGCGAAGTGAGCCTGGACGGGCTTGCGCGCGAGATCCGCACGGCGCGGGAAGTGGTCGAAAAGCGGCAATCGCGCGATCTGCTGCGCGGGTTCACCTACACCTGGCTGCTGCTGGCAGCATCGGTTTGGATCGCATCCCTGGTGTTGCTGGTGTACCTCGCGCATCGTATCAGTCAGCCCATCCAGCAACTGACGGCGGGCTTGGCGCAACTGGCGGCGGGGGACCTGGCCACGCGCGTGGAAGCGCGGCGCGACGACGAGGTGGGCCGCGCCATGCGCGCTTTCAACGACATGGCGGAGCGCCTGCAGCGCTCCACCGAGCGCTTGGTCTACCTGACCCAACTGGCAAGCTGGCGAACGCTGGCGCGCAAAATGGCGCACGAAGTGAAGAATTCGCTCACGCCCATCCGGCTGACGGTGGAAGAGATGCTGGCGCGCTCCAGCGCCAGCGACCGCGCGTTCATGGAACAGGCCGCCCAGATCGTGGTGGAAGAGGTGGAGAGCCTGGAGCGGCGCGTGCGCGCGTTCTCCCAATTCGCCGCTGAGCCTCCGGTGCTTCCCGTGCCGCTGGATCTCAACGATCTGCTGGAAGAGCGCATCGCGTTCTTGAGGAACGGCCACCCCGAGCTGACCTACGATCTGCGCCTGGATGCCGGCCATCCCACGGCGCTGGCCGATCAGGATCTGGTGAAAGGCATCCTCACCAACCTGCTGGAAAACGCCGCGGAAGCCGCCGGCGCGGGCGGGCGGGTTCTGGGCATTACCGCGGTGCACAACGGGCATGCGCTGGTGGAAGTGCACGATTCGGGGCCCGGCCTGAGCGAACAGATCCGGCAATCCCTGTTTGAGCCCTCCATTTCCTTCAAGAAGGGCGGCATGGGCCTGGGGCTTTCCATTTCGCGCAAGGGCGCCCTGCTGACGGGCGGCGACATCGTGCTGGTGAAAGGAGAACTGGGCGGCGCCGCATTCCGCGTGCTGCTGCCCGTGGAGTCCAATGGCAACCAAGCGCATTCTGATCGTGGATGACGAAGAGAATATCGGCCGCTCGCTGCGCATGATTCTGGAGCGCGAAGGCTATGGCATCGCGGTATGCCGCTCGATCCGCGAGTTTCGCGCGCACCCGGACGCGGAGCGCGCCGACGCGTTCCTGTTCGACGTGCGCCTGCCGGATGGCAGCGGCATCGACCTGCTGCGGTCGGTGCGGCAGAACGGCAATCCCGCGCCCGCGGTGATGATCTCCGGGCACGGAACCATCGCGGATGCGGTGGAGGCCACGCGCGCGGGCGCCTTCGATTTTCTGGAGAAGCCCCTCAGCCGCGACAAGGTGCTGCTGGCCGTGAAGAATGCGCTGGAGCACTCCAGCCTGCGCGCGGAGAACGAGCGGCTGCGCGAATTGGTGGGCATCAGCCCGAAGATGATCGGCTCGAGTCCGGCATTCCAGCGTGCCGTCGAGCAGGCCAGCATGGCGGCGCGCTCGGATGCGCGTGTGCTGTTAATCGGCGAATCCGGCTCGGGGAAGGAACTGCTCGCGGCGCACATCCATCAGAACAGCCCCTTCGCCGCGGGACCGTTCGTGAAGGTGAACTGCGCCGCGATTCCGACCGAGTTGATCGAAACCGAACTGTTCGGCCACGAGAAGGGCGCGTTCACCGGCGCGTCCGGGGCGCGCCGCGGCAAGTTTGAACTGGCCGATAGCGGCACCATCTTCCTGGACGAAGTGGGCGACTTGCACGGCGCGTCGCAGGCCAAATTGCTGCGCGTGTTGCAGGAAGGCGAGTTCCACAGGGTGGGCGGCGAGCAGACCATTCGCGTCGCGGTGCGCGTGATCTCGGCGACCAATCGCGATCTGAGCGCGCTGGTGCAGCAGGCCAAGTTTCGCGAGGATCTGTACTACCGGCTCAGCGTAGTGCCCATAAGGGTGCCTTCGCTGCGCGAGCGGCCGCAGGACATCAAACTGCTGGCCGAGTATTTTCTGGACGATTTCTGCGCGCGCAACAATTTCAAGCAGAAGAAGCTCGACGATGCAGTCTATCCGATTCTGGAGAGCTACCCCTGGCCCGGCAATGCGCGCGAGTTGCGCAACGCCATCGAGCGCATGGCCATCCTGACGGCGGGCGAGCGGCTGACGCGCGAGGCGATTCCGGTGGAGATTCGGGTTCAGCGGGAGTCTGGCCCGCGGTCGAGCGTGCAGGAGGCGCGGGAATCGGCGGAGCGCGATCACATCCTGCGCGCGCTGGAGGAGGCCAGTTGGAACGTGTCAGGCGCGGCGCGGGCGCTGGGGATGGAGCGGACGAATCTGCATAAGCGCATTCGGGCGCTGGGGATCAGCCGGGGGAAGTAGGGGGCGTGGAGTGCGTTCCGACTGCATGCCGCGTGGTCGAGCTCATCCGTCCGCGCTTCGACGAGTACGTAACAAGGTATGACGAGCGTAAGTATCCACCTCAGGTCTACGAACGCTTGGTGCGTGTTTTCGGCGCGCCTGACAAGGTAACCGGCTAGGACATCCGCACCGCGTTCCTTTGGAAGTTCGGTCACCTTGGGAAACAGCGGACTCCATCCCATCATGAAGCGCTGATCTCCCGTATTCAATCGCGGTGGCCAGATCTGTTGCCGGTTATCCTCGGTTCAACGGTCGAGGTGTTTCACCGGCTTGACGCCGCCGTCGGAGGGCCACATCGGTACATCACAATCAGCTTCCTCTTGCACCTGCTGGTTCCACGGATTCAAGCGGCCACGTTTGGATCAGCCTTCCTTATGGCGGGCCTGGAGCGGGGTTTCAGGTTGGCGCGCTCGTTCAGCAGGTGAGTAGATCCGGGCACGCCTATATCATACAGGGCCAGATGCAGTGTCGGTTCAGCGCCCATCGCAAGCCTCAGTCTCTCGACTTCTGGCTACGCGAGAATTTTGCGAAGAACGCCGATACGAAGCAGGCGGAGAACGATGTGATCCTCCCGCTCCTTTCCACCGGATTCTTCGAAGAGGGCGAGTTCCCGTGCCCGGATTCCGAACGTCTGTGCAAAGGGATTCGGATGACCCGAGCTGGATAGCTTACGGTGAGGCCCCCCCGCTGTCGAATGCGCGAACGTCACGCACGGAAAGCTCTTTCAACCCTACGCCTCTACCGCTTCAAAACCGGCCGCCACTAGCTGTGGAACTCCGAAAAGGCGCTGTGCCCGCCGGCCTCCGATCTCAACTTCGCCGCCGTTCTCCAAGGTCCTGCGAACATTGGAAATATGCGGTTCGTCGAGATGCAGGGCTTTCATGGTCCTCACGAATCCCGAAGCTTTGAAAGCCCTCGTGGAGAGTACCGCCCCCGGTTGTCGGATCGCATAGGCGAGTAGCCGGTAGACGCCGCCATTCATCGCCTTCGCCTTGACCACGTACATCCGGTCCTCGTAATCTCCGAAACGCTTGATGGCGACCGCGCCGCCGTCGGGAAAGATAGCTTGAATCTGGAGTACGCCCCCCATGGCGTGAATGTAGTTCCTAAGCGTGCTGAGATACATGTCCGCGCGCTGCTCGATTCGGGAGATCGAACTCTGCGGAACGTCCAACATCCCGGCCAGATCTGCTTGCGTGAGCTTCCTTGCATTCCGCAGTTCGTCCAGAGCCATGCGCTGCAACTCCTCGCGCACGTGGCGCTCGTTGTCCGCGCGGCTCGCGGGGTCCATCTTTGCTTGAAGCTCCTTGTAATTTCGTGCCATTCCTCGTACCAGCGATTATTGCCAGCCTTGTCCCCGCCAATCAGCAGCATGGCCGCCGTCGAAGGCACAAAGGACGCGATACGGCCGTCCCTGATGCTGGATTCTCAACTCGCGCATGTGCTTATGACGCGAGGTCTCGACTCCGGACGAATGCGGCATCCTCAACGCGAGACCAACCTCCTGCAACAGGCTTACCGTGAAGTCAACGCTCTTCTGCTCGGCGGCGGTGAGGCCGTCCCACCACCGCTCGAACTCATCGGAGAATTCGACCTCCCACGCCAAGGTTAATTATGTCATGCGCGACATTATGTCGTCAACAGCATTAAACAAATCGCGCCATGGGATTGATATTCCGCTTCAATCACGGCAAGATTTCCTTGCCCGGCGAATCGTGAGACAATGCCCTACGTTGGATGCCGAACGCATCATAAGGAGCCAGGAATGCCCGTAGTTTCGCGAAGACAGTTCTTGCAGGGTGCGGCGACCGGCGCCGCTTGGGCCGCACGGGAGCTGCGCGCCAATCCGCTGGGCATGCCGATCGGATGCCAGACTTATCCGGTCAGGAACATGATCGCCAAGGACTTTCCCGGCACCATCAAGCAGCTTGCCGGGGCCGGGTTTGAAAACATCGAACTGTGCTCGCCGGTCGGTTATGCCGATGCCGGCTTTGGGGGCTTGGCCAAATATAAGCCGGCTGAGTTGCGCCGGATCCTGGGCGATGCCGGAGTCAAGTGCGTGAGCTCGCATTTCGACATCAAGGAACTGCGCGAGAATCTGCCGGGCAGAATTGCCTGGGCGCACGATCTTGGCCTGACGCAAATGATGGTGCCCAGCCTGGACGGGCCGCGCAACCCAACGCTCGACGATGTGAAGCGCGCGGCGGAAGAGTACAACAAAATGGGTGAACAGTCGGCCACCGCCGGCATCCAGCAGGGCCTACACAATGAAGACTTCGAGCTAACCATGGTGGGTGGCAAGCGGACCTACGATTTGCTGCTGGAGTTGCTCGACCCCAAGGCGGTCCAGTTTCAGTTCCAGGTCTCCACGATCAGCCGGGGCTACGACGCAGCCGAATACTTCACCAAGTACCCTGGCCGTTTCGTGTCGATGCACGTGCAGGACTGGTCGGCCGCGACCCGAAAGACGATGGCGGTCGGGCAGGGCACTCTCGACTGGAAGAAGATCTTCACCGCGGCGCGAACCGGAGGCCTCAAGAATTACTTCGTCGAGATGAACTTGGACCTGATGCGGGCCAGCGTCCCCTTCCTTCGCCAGCTCCAAGTCTGAGTGGAGGCCAACCCGCCCCTCGGCGACTGTTTCCTCGTACAATATCAGTGTCTTAACAGGAGGCATTTATGATAGTTCCCCTCACACCGGTGCGGTGCTTGTACCGGGGTGTCGATCTCTATCGGGAGAAAGTGGGCATTGTGTCGGGCGCCGACCGATTCACCTACGCGCAGTTTGGCGAGCGGGCGGAACGGCTAGCGGCGGGCATCGTCGCCGAAGGCATCCAGCCGGGCGATCGGGTGGCCTATTTGAGCTTCAATAATAACGCTCTGCTGGAAGGCTACTATGGCGTGGTCCTGGCGCGCGCGGTGGTCATGCCGCTCAACGTACGGCTCACGCCGGCGGAGCTGGTAGCCATCTTGAACCATTCCGAAGCCAGAATGCTGATCTTTGAAGACGATTTTGCGCCCCTGGTAGAGCACATTCGCAAGGCGTGCCCGGCCATCGCCCGGTACGTGGGCATCACCGAGCCGGGCCGGCTGGCGGATTTCACGTACGCGGAGTTGCTGGCGCGCGGACGGATGGAGCGCCCCGACATCTTCTCGTTCGACGAGAACGCCATCGCGGAGTTGTTTTATACCAGTGGCAGCACCGGCACGCCCAAAGGAGTGATGCTGTCGCATCGCACGCTGTACCTGCACGCCCTGGCGGTGGCCGGCACGTTCAACCACGACGATACGGCCGTGGAACTGCATACCATCCCGCTGTTTCATGCCAACGGGTGGGGCCGGCCCCAAGCTTCCACCATGATGGGGATCAAACAGGTGATGGTGCGGCGGTTCGAGCCCACGCTGGTCTTCCGCCTGATTCAGGAGGAAAAGGCTACCGCCATGTCGCTCGTGCCCACTATGGCGAACGCGCTGCTGAATGCGCCGGATCTGGGCCAGTTCGATCTCTCCAGCCTGAAGGAGATTCATGTGGGCGGCGCGGCGGCGTCGCCGGAACTCATCGGGCGCCTCGAACAAGCCTTCCACTGCGCGGCTATGGGCGGCTACGGACTGACGGAGACCTGTCCGGTCGCCACTTCGGCGCGGCACAAAGGAACCGTCGCCTACGCGGATGAAGCCGACCGTTTGGGGCATCAGGCTATGGCCGGGTGGCCGATACCCGGCGTCGAGATCCGGGTCGTGGACCTGGACATGAAGGATGTGCCGCGGGACATGCAAACCGTCGGCGAGGTCGTGATTCGCGGCGATGGCGTCATGGACGGCTACTATAAGGACCCCCAAGGCACCGCAGCCGTGATGACCGACGGCTGGTTCCACAGCGGCGATATGGCAGTGTGGGACGACCAGAACTACATTCACATCGTGGACCGGAAGAAAGACATCATCATCAGCGGCGGAGAGAATATCTCTTCGCTGGAGGTCGAGAAAGCCATTTTCGCGCATCCGGCGGTTCTGGAATGCGCGGTGGTGGCTGCGCCGGACAGCAAATGGGGCGAAATCCCGGCGGCTTTCGTGGTGCTCAAACCGGGGCAGGCGCTGACGGCGGAGCAATTGTGCGAATTCCTGGCCGGGCGCATCGCCAGGTTCAAGATTCCGCGCACGTTCGAATTCCTGGAGACGCCGCTGCCCAAGACCGGTACCGGCAAGATCGTTAAGCGCGAGTTGCGTGAGATGTTCTGGGCCGGCCGGGCCAAGCGGGTGCAGGGATAAGGGCCGGCCGGCTAGTCGCGATATAGCTTTGTGCGCCTCGCTTCACCCGAGGTTCCGCTGGAATTACCCTACACTCGCCAGGCCCTGCCGCCGATAGAGTAGTCGGAAGGATGGCCACGCCATCCCGATTGGAACGGCAAGGACAGGATCCCAGAACCGTGCTTCTCCGACTAGGACTCAACGAAGAGACTGACGCCGCGAAACCCTTTGTGTCGGAAGATTTCCGGTCGCCGGACGAACAGGCTCCCGCGCCCGTCGAGCCACCGGAACCCGAACCTGGGGGCGGGTCCGCGCCCGCGGACGAGCGCTCCGAGCCGGAAGATCTCAAGTGCCCGGCGGACCCGATCGCCGCGCTTGACGAAGCCATCCAGCAGCTCGCGGAGTCGGACTCGGAACTTGGCCAAATCGCCGTAGCGGCGGAGGCCGCGGCGGTTCCGGCCACTGTGCCGGAAGATGCAGGGGAAGCCGCTGTCTTCTGGATGACCCACTACGGCGCAAACCCCTTGTGGGCCGCGCGCAACCTCCGCGAATTGGCTGCCAAGGCTCCGGAACGATTTGTGGACGCCCTGCTGCCGCTGTGTCAGCAAGGCGGCTGGGGCGATGCTGCGGCTCTTCTGGCGCGTCTGCTCAGCACCCTCGGCCCCACGGCTGCGAAACTGTGCGATCCGGCCGCCTCGCTGGAAAGCTCAATCTGCATCGCCAAGGCCCTAATGCGATATGAACCACACTTCGATGCGCGCTTCGCCCGCAGCCTTCTGGACGACGACCATATGACCGAGGCGGCCCGCCAGCGAGGCTTGGCGGTTATGCAGAAGCTGGGCGGCGGTGGCCGGCTGATCCCTATACTGATACAGTTCCTGCGGGATCCGGACGGCCACATTCGGTCCAAGGCGGCCCTGATGTTCGGCCAAACCCTGCCCCCGCGCGGCATCGTGGAGCGGCTCATGGGGGATGTCGACGCGCGCGTGCGCGCCAATTTTGTGGAGGGCCTCTGGAACTGCCCAGCCAGTCATTGCCGCGCGCTGTTCCGCCAGGCGTTGGACGATTCCAACCACCGCGTGGTGGGCAATGCGCTGGTCGGTTTGCATCGCGCCGGAGAGAGCCGCGAAGTCATGCGGCACTTAAGCAAAATGGTCCGCCACCCGGAAGCGCTGTTTCGGGCCGCGGCGGTTTGGGTCATCGGCCAAACCGGCGAACAGCGCTACGCCGATGTGTTGCGCCATATGGCTCGCGACCCGGATCCCCTGGTGCGGCGCAGCGCCTTCCGCTCCCTGCGGCAGATCCGCGCGGCGTCCCCTGCTGACGCAGAGCCACAGTCGGGGTCGCTAGGAGATCGCGGTGCGGCATAACCGCGGCGTCCGCCGGCTTCATACCAGAACGAAAGGGAGCGCCGCGCGGGCGAACTGGTAAGCCCATGGACGTTTTCATCGCGCGCCAGCCGATCCTCGACCGTCAGCGCCAGCTCTGCGCCTATGAACTGCTCTTTCGCGCCGACGCCGGCCAGAACGCCTTCGATGGCGCCGACGGCGCGTCGGCCACCACCCGGCTGATTGCCAATGCCCTCCTGGCGACCGGGCTGGAAGGTTTGCTCTGCGGCAAGAGGGCCTTCATCAACTTTGATCGCAGTCTTCTGCTGGGCGGATTGCACTCCGTTCTCCCGCCCGAGATCCTGGTGATCGAGGTTCTCGAAACCGTAGAGCCGGATAGCGAGGTCCTGGCCGCCTGCCAGAAGCTTTGCGCACAAGGTTATGCCTTGGCTATGGACGACTTTGTGCCCGATGACCGGTTTGAGCCGCTGGCCCGTCTGGCCCGCCTGATCAAGGTGGACCTGCTCGCCACGACGCGGCCGGACCAGGTTCGCATTCTGCGGAAGTACCGGCCCCTGGGAATCGAGTTGCTCGCCGAAAAAGTCGAGACCCAGGAAGAGTTCCAGTGGGCGCTCGGCGCCGGGTACGATTATTTTCAAGGCTACTTCTTCGCGCGCCCGGAGATCGTGCGCGGGCGGCGTATACCGGCGTCGAAACTGACCTGCCTGCGCCTGCTCGCGGAGGCCCAGCAGGCTGATCCGGATTTCGCGCGTTTCGAGAAGCTGGTCTCGAGCGACGTGTCGCTCTCCTACAGCCTGCTGCTCTACGTGAATTCGGCGCTGTTTTCGCGCGCGGTTGAAATCCGCTCCATCCGGCAAGCCATTGCGGTATTGGGCCAGGATGGCATCCGGCACTGGGCCGTGTTGGCCGCCCTGCCCATGATGGCCAAAGACAAGCCGGGAGAGCTGGTCACCCTATCGCTGGTGCGCGCGCGCTTCTGCGAACGCATCGCCGGCCTGGTTGGCGTCCCCTTTCCCGATCGCGCGTTCCTGATGGGCTTGTTTTCCCTACTGGACGGGCTCATAGACCTGCCCCTCCGGGAAGCCCTGGCCAAAGTCCACGCCGATCCCGCCATTACGGGCGCTCTAACCGAGACCGCGCCCCCCGGCGACCGCTACTGGGACGTCTATCAGATCGCGCGCCGTTACGAGGCGGGCGATTGGGACGCGGCCAGGGCGCTGGCTGCGGCGTCCGGGATCCAGGCTTTCCAACTGGCCGAAGTTTACGCGGAGTCCGCCTTTTGGGCCCAGCAGGCGCTGCACGCCACTTCTCGAAAGACCAACGTGCGGCGGCACGTGCGCTACGCCGCATCAGGCGAGCTGCGCCTCCGCTGGCAGGCGCACGATGGCCGCGAAAGGGTCGTCCCAGCGACGGTTATGAACGCCTCCGCGGAAGGTTTGCAGGTACAGGCATCCGGGGCCATCCCGGTTCGCGCCTGCGTCACTTGCCACGGTCTCAAGATGCGCATCTCCGGCCAAGGCACCGTCCGCTACTGCACCTTCGTCAAGGGAAAATATCTGATCGGCATCGAGTTCCGCGGCGGCACGGGGTGGCCCGGACCTACGGCGCCGTAATCCAAAACAGCCATGCCGCATACTCCCTGCGCGCTTAGCGTTTGCATGATTGTAAAGAACGAAGAGGCTAACCTGGCGCGCTGTCTCGATTCCGTACGGGATCTGGCCGGCGAGTTGATTGTCGTCGACACCGGTTCGACGGACGGCACGCCGGGCATCGCGGCGCGTTACGGGGCGCAGGTGTTCCCCTTCGATTTCACCGTGGTCGATTTCGCGGCCGCCCGCAATCACGCCCTGGAGCGCGCCAGCGGCCGGTGGGTCCTGATGCTCGACGCGGATGAGAGCCTGGAGCGGGCCGGCGCGCCGCTGATCCAGAGCCTGGTGGCCGGCGGCGAAAACGCGGGGTATTTTCTGGAGCGGCACAATCGATGGCCGGATGCTTCATCCCCCACCACGGATTATGTGGTCCGGCTGTTTTCCAACCAGGCGCACCATCGGTACCGCGGCCGCGTGCATGAAACGATCGACGCCGCGATTCTGTCCGGAGGCGGACGGCTGTACCAAAGCGGCATCGGTCTCGACCACAGCTTTTCGGTGGATCGGGAAGCGCGGCGGCGCAAGAACCTTTGGTACATCGGGATCCTGAACGAGGAGATTGCCGCCGACCCGAGCGACCACGCGCGGCTCGATTTTCTGGCCGCGGAATATCACCAGCTTGAAATGTTCGACCAGGCCACCGAAATCGCCGAACGTATCGCCCGGGCGCGGCCGGCCGACGCGCGCGCCCAGTTGTTTGTGGGCGTTTATCATCTTTTATGCAAGGCCGATCCGGACCGCGCGCGCGCCGATTTCAAGCGGGCGCTGCGGCTCCGGCCGGGATACGCCGAAGCCGAATCTTTCCTGCAGCTCATCGCCGGCAAGAATCGCGAAGCGGGTGGGCCTTTAGCCCGGTGAATCGCCGCGCCTACCCCAGATAGTCGAACAGGCTTTGGGGCTTGAGCAAAGCTTGCGCGGACATGGCGGCCTGCTCATCGGTGGAAGCCTGGGTCAAATCCATGGAGGCTTGGGCGGCGTCCGCGTCCTGTTCGTTGCTGAGTTGCTGTTGCAATTGGATGAGCGTCTGGCTGGCCGAGTTGCCCGCGGCGGTGAGGTTGTTCTGCACCGCTCCGTAGAAACTGCTTTCATCGTTGAGATGCGCCGAGGCGGCCTGGATGTTCGATAAGGCCGACTGTACGCCCGCGGTGCTGCCGGCCTGCAGCGCGGTCAGCAGCCCGCTCACCGCGGCGAAAACGTTATCGGGCGCGGGGTTGCCGGTCCCGGGGCCGCCCCCCACCTGATCGTCGAAGATCTGCTGCGCGGTCAATCCGGTCGAGAGCATGACGCCGTTGGGGTCCGTTATTTGAATGGGAGCGTTGGCCTGGAATATCTGCTCGACCGAAATGCCGCCGGCTGCCATGGTGTACTGCGGCTGGTCCGCGGCGTCGCCGCTGAAGATGTATTGGCCGTTAAGGGAGGTCTGGCTCAGGCTGACCAGTTGCTGTAGAATACCTTGCACCTGCGGCACTTCGTCCGCCATCTGGCTGGCGCTGGAGGTGCTTCCGGAAGCCTCGGTGGCCAGCGAGGTAGCCGTATCCAGCACCTGGATGGCCTGCTGGATGGCGTTCTCGCCGCTTTCCACCTGGGGCGTGACATTGGAAAGGTTTTGCTGCGTCTGTTCGACGCCGGCTATTTGGGCGCGCAATTGCAGAATGCTCGAGATCTCGTCAGGATCGTCGGAGGCCACCGAAACCCGCAGCCCGGAGGAAAGTTGCTGCTCGGCGGTGCTCATGCGATTTTCGATCTGCTGCAAGTTGCTGAGGAAAATTTCCGATTTTGGATTGATGCTGGGGATCATCATGGGGGCGCTCAGCTTGCGTCGGGTATCATGTCGATCAGCGATTGGGTCAGCGTCTGGATGGTGCTTACCATTTTGGCCACCGCCTGGTAGCCCGCCTGAAATTCCAGGACATTGGTGGCCTCGGCGTCGAGCGAGACGCCCGACACGCTCTGGCGCATGCTTTGCGCCTGGGCCAGGGTTTGCGCGGTCAGTGTCTGATCGCTTTGGGCCGTGTTCAGTTGCGTCCCCACCGCCGCCGCGGCGCTCCCATAGTAAGTGGTATAGGTGAGCCCGCCGGCCTCATCGGAGGTGGATTCGGCCAGGGCCGCCAGATCCAGGGGCACGCCATTGGCGACGCCGGCCGCGTCGATGGCCGGCAATTGACTGGCGCTCATGCCTGGATCGACCGCCAGAGTGGCGGCCGCCGCCGAGGCGCTGCTTGGATCGTAGGTGAACAGTCCGGTGGGCGCCTCCACCGGCGGCGGACCCTGCGAGATAAAGCCCGAACTGACAATCGAGTTCACGGCGTCGGCCAGCGTCGAGGCCAGCGTGTTGAGGGCGCCGGGCTGGCTGGGATCGCCGATCAAGCTGGGTATGGTCACGTTGCGGACCTGCAGCAATCCGGCCAGGGTGCCGGATGTGATCTGCCCATTCACCACCGAGCCGTCCGCCGCCTGGATGTCGATGTCGGGCGGGGCTAGGGGATCGGTGGATGCCTGCGGCGGGGGAGCGTTCCCGGCGGTCAGGGCGTATGACTGACTCCCCATGACTAGCGCCGCGCCGCCCGAGAGAGTGACGTCGACACTGCCGCCCGGCTGCTGGAGGACATTGATGTCGACCAGCCCGGAAAGGGTCTCGAGCGAGTTGTACAACTGGGATTGCATCCCCTGGTCCCCGGCGCCGCCGTCCTGGATTTCCGCGTTCACCGCGGCTATCTGGGTGGTCAATTGATTGATCTGGCCGACCGTATCGCCGATGTTCTGGGTGACGGATGTCGAAGCGTCGGCGACGGCAGCCGCCGTGGTCTGGAAACTCTGCGCCAGGGCGCTGGCGTCCACCATCACCTGCTGCTCGGCGCTGCCGCTGGTGGGAGAGGCACTCCACGCCGACACGTCGCTGAAGAAGGTATTCAGGGCGGCCGGAATACCCGCTCCCGCCCCTACCGGCACGGCATTCTGGACGTCGGTCAGAGCGGTGCTCTGGGCGCTGGCGTCGCCCTGCAGGCCGGCCTGCTGCCACACGTCGCTCTCGGCCAGCAGATCGCGCGTGTCGACCATAGGCCCGTCTAAGACGCCGCCGAAAAGGCCCGCCTCCGGGTTGTCGGGAGCGGCCTGCAGATCTACCTTTTGCGTGGCGTAATCCGGAGTGGAAGCGTTGTCGATATTGTTCTGGGTGACGCTCAAGGCGTATTGGAACGCGTCCAGTGCGCTGGACGCTCCCAGCAAAGTGGCGCTCAGGGAACTACTCATCGCGTTTATCCTAGGAATGAAATGCGCCCGCGGATCTGCAGCGGGATGCGGCCGCCGGAAGCGGTATATTCCGGGGAAATGGACCGCAGGCGCTCCAGCCAGCGGCGGCCGAAGCGCGCCGCCTGGTCGAGCAGGATGCCAGCCTGGCGCGTTTCGCCAGCCAGCGTCGTGGCCTGGTGGCGCAAGCCCCGGCCGGCCGGTCCCGCATGGGAAAGGCTGTCGCGCAGCCACTCCAAATAGCCCTGCGCCTCGCGAAACAGCGTGACGCATTCGTCCAGATTACAGGCGCGCGGTCGCGCCAGCAAAGCGCACGCGGCGCGAACGCGCGCTTGCGCCGCCGCCAGCAGCTCTGGTAGATCGTGCTCGCGCATGGTTTCAGGCCTTCGCCAAGGCGCTCGCCAGCCGCTGCGTGTCAGGCTGGTAGCTGCCTGCGCGGAATGCCTTTTGCAATTGGCCGACCCGCTGGGCCGACTGGCTGGATAGGGTCTGCATGGTTTGCGATATCCGCGCGGCGAGGCCGGAAAGATCCACGCGATCCGAGGCCGAGCCACCGGCGCCCGAGGTGGAGGCTGTGTCTACCTGGATGCGCTGCGATTCCGCCGCGCGCGTGGTGCCGGAAGAAACCTGATTGGTGAGACTGTTGTCGTCGACTCGCATAGCCCGGAGATTTGCTCCTTCTCCTTGTTAACCTTATCGGCCCACCCTCCTGAAACCTTTAGCGACTGGAGATTGTCGCGCAGGCTTCCGCTGTTCCGCTCGATATGAAGAGCGTAGGCAGCGGAAGCCGCCGCCCCGACAAGATGCCGGGAAACTTCAACATAAGGATTATCCAATGATTTCCATTCAAACGAATATCGACTCTTTAGTCGCGCAGCAGAATCTGAGCGTCAACAATATGTTCCAAAGCAACACGATTCAGCAGTTGACGTCCGGCTACCGCATCAACTCGTCGGCCAACGACGCGGCCGGCCTGTCGGTGGCCAACGGCTACCGCAACCAGATCGCCGAGCTGAACCAGGGCGTGCTGAACGCCAACCAGGGCGTTAGCCAGTTGCAGATCATCGATGGCGGTCTGAGCAACATCTCCGAGATGCTGGACCGCCTGCAAACCCTGGCCACCGAGTCGGCCTCGCAAACTTTCACCGGCAACCGCGCCACGCTGAACAACGAATATCAGGGGCTGTTGACCGAAATCGACCGGCAGGCAAACAACGTCGGTCTGGGCGATCAGAACACCGACAACGCTATCACCCTGGGGGTGTATATCGGCGGCGGCCAGAGCTCCGACTCGAACTCCACGGTGGACGTGGGCCTGGCCAAACAGTCCGTAAGTGCTACGGGCCTGGGCCTGGCGGGCACCAACGTGCTTACCACCGGCGCGGTGACTGTAGGCGGCGCCAACGCCGTGGCCGCCACGGCCATTCAGGCCGGGCAGACCGATACCTTTACGGTGAATACCGCCGAAGGCCCGCATACCATCAGCATCGAGGGCGAAGTGGGCGATACAGTCCAGGGTCAGGTGAATGAGTTGAATTCCCAGCTCAACGTGCTGGGTATCTCCGCCAGCCTCAACCAAAGTGGAGAACTGCAATTCCAGTCGAGCAACGCTTTCAGCGTCAGTGGCGTCAGCAGCGGCTCGGCCGCCGACCTGGTCAGCAACGTAGCCAACACGAGTGTCGCCAACAACGCCGGTTTGATTACCCAGGGCATCAACACGATCACCAATACCGACGTCCTGACCATCACGGTGGGCTCGGCAGTCGCCCACTACGCCTTTACCGGTTCCGGGGACCAGGCCGACGTGACTGGCATCAACCAGGCTCTCGAATCGCAGGGCATCACCGGCGTCACCGCGGTCCTCGACGCCACCAACGGCGCCTCACCGGAGACGGCCGCCGATCAGATTAGCCTGCAAGGAGCTACTGCGTTCACGGCCAGCGTCGCGGCCACCGGTGGAGGCGGCGCCACCACCGTACTCGACACCCAGCAAGCGGCCTCCGCCGCCACGGGATCTCCCAACGCGGCCATTAACGCCATCACCCAGGCAGTGCAGAATCTGGGTCAAGTGCAAGGTATCGTCGGCGCGGGTGAGAACACCCTGAACTACGCCATCAACCTGGCGCAATCCCAGATCACCAGCTTTTCCTCGGCCCAGTCGCAGATCCGCGACGCCAACGTGGCCGCCGAAGCCGCCGACCTGAGCCAGGCGCAGGTTTTGGAACAAGCTTCCATCGCCGCCATGGCGCAAGCCAACCAGGAACCGCAAGCCATCCTGGCGCTGCTCAAGCAGTAGGCGCGAAAAGCGCCAGCGCCCAGGCCAAACCGGTTCGTTCCGGCGCGGCCTGGGCCATTGTGAAGCGGCATGGAATCGGGAGCGCCTCGGCCCGGCTGTATATTCCTTGACCTTGCAACGATCTCGCAACTGAGACCTCGCATCTGAAAAATTGAAAACTGGACCCGCTATCGCACGCGGGAGTAACCTTGGCGGCTACCCACCGCATAACCGCACGCCAGTCTCGATCGACCACCCACCGAACTTGCGGACCGGCTGCGCGAGCATGGCCGCCCAAAGCGGACGCACTCACAAGTTCGGGGACGCCGCGTCTATTGCTTCAACAGCGCCAGTACGGCTTGCGGTTCCTGGTTGGCCTGTGCCATGGCGGCGATGGAGGCCTGCTCCAACACTTGCGCCTGACTCAGGTCGGCGGCCTCGGCAGCCACGTTGGCGTCGCGGATCTGCGACTGGGCCGAGGAAAAGCTGGTGATCTGGGATTGCGCCAGGTTGATGGCGTAGTTCAGGGTATTCTCGCCCGCGCCGACGATGCCTTGCACCTTGCCCAGATTTTGTACCGCCTGGGTGATGGCGTTGATGGCCGCGTTGGGGGACCCTGTCGCGCCGGACGCCACCTGGTAGGCGTCGAGTACCGTGGTGGCGGGAGTTGCACCCGCGCCCGCGACGCTGGCCGTGAACGACGTGGCGCCTTGCAGACTGATCTGATCGACGGCCGTCTCGGGCAGTGCGCCGTTGGTGGCGTCCAGGACCGCGGTCACGCCCGTGATTCCCTGCGATTCGAGAGCCTGGTTGATGCCCGTGACGTCAGCCTGGTCTCCGAAACCGGTGAAGGCGTAGCTGGCGGTGGCCGAGCCCACCGTAATGGTCAGGACGTCGCCGTTGGTTATCGTGTTGATGCCCTGGGTGTCCAGGCCGGCGTTGTTCGCCACGCTGGTATTGGCCACATTGCTGACCAGGTCCGGCGCCGAGCCGCTGCCGACGGCATTCACGCTGAAAGCGTCGCTCGACTGCAATTGAAGCTCCCCGCTCTGGTTGAGGCTGGCGGAGACGCCCAGCACGTTGAGCTGGGCATTCAACTCATTCACCTGTCCGGCGACGGTATCGCCGACTTCGCCCTCAACGCTGATAGTGTGCGGCCCTTCGGCGGTATTCACCGTAAAAGTATCGGTCTGCCCGGCCTGAATGGCCGTGGCGGCTGTGGCGTTGGCGCCGCCTACAGTCACCGCGCCGGTGGTGAGCACGTTGGTGCCCGCCAGGCCCAGGCCGGTCGCGCTGACCGACTGGTTGGCCAGGTCCACGCCTACCGAAGAGTTCGCGTCGGCGCTCTGGCCGCCACCGATAAAAACTTGCAGGTCCGTGGCGTTGTCGTCATTGCCGTCTCCCAGGCCGACATTGTTTGCCTGCCGGTCGATTTCGGTCAATAACGACTGGTATTCGTTGTTCAGCGTGGCCCGGTTGCCGGTGAAAGTGTCCGAGGCCGACTCGGTGGCCAGGGTCTGCAGGCGGTCCAGCATCTCGGAGATGTTGCTCAGGCCGCCATCGATGATCTGCAACTGGCTGACGCCCTGGTTGGCGTTCAGCACGCCCTGGTTCAGCTCGGCGATCTGGTTACGGTAGCCGTTGGCCACCGACAACCCGGCCGCGTCGTCAGCTGAGGAATTGATGCGGTAGCCGGACGTCAACTGCTGAATGGTATTGCTCTGAAACATGTTGTTGACGTTCAGGTTCTGCTGCGCGACTAAAGAATCGATATTTGTTTGAATCGAAATCATTGGATAATCCTTATGCTGAAATTTCCCGGCGTCTTGCCGGGGCGGCGGCTTGCGCTGCCGCCGGTTTTCTATCGGCGGAATGGCGATTCTTACTTAGGGGCGCAGCCGCAAAACCTGAGTTCCGCAAGGCGCGCGGGCCCGCTAAAGTTAATGGCCCTGAGGCCGATAAGATAACAGGATCAACCCGAAGGTCTTGGCCCTGGCGATCCCGCTTGGCCCAAGCCTCGTTGGAAAGGACAGGAATGCTATGGGTAGCGTCGCTTCTACGCTGGGCGCCAGTACCGCCGCCAGTGATTATTTCACGGGGATGAGCACATTCTCCTCGTCTCTGAACGCGGAAATCTCGCAGGAGGTGGGATTGGCTTCGCTGCCCTACGAACTGCTCCAAAACAACGTCACTACGCTGAGCAGCCAGTCCAACGAGCTGGAAACGCTGGATAACGACGTGGGGGCCGTGCAGACCGCGGTTGCGGGGCTGTCGTCGGCGGTCGGCAGCATGCTGGCGGCCAGCGTGTCGAACGGATCGGTGGCGACCGCCACGGTAGGCAGCGGAGCCACCGCGGGCAGCTATACGCTGGGGGTCACCAATCTGGGATCTTACAGCGACGCCCTCAGCGACACGGACTTGCCCACGGTGACGGATCCAACTTCGCAGAACATCAGCAGCAGCGGCAGCTACACGCTCACGGTGGGCGACGCTACCACTACCATCGCTTACTCGGGAGGCAACCTGAATGGACTGGCGCAGGCCATCAACGACGCCAATGCCGGGGTGCAGGCCACGGTAGTCGACGTGGGCAGCAATTCCGCGCCCGACTACGTCCTCTCGCTGCAAAGCAATTCCCTCGGCCCGGTCACCATGCAACTGTACGATGGCAGCCAGAATCTGCTGACGGCCAGCGGCGCCGCCGGCGCGCTGGCACAATACACCGTCAACGGGCAGCCCGTCGAGAGCGATTCCGACACGGTCACGCTGGCGCCTGGCCTGACAGTTCAGTTGACGGGCACCAACACGGGGGCCACGACCACGGTTACGGTGGCGGCGAACGCTTCCGGTATCGGCAATGCCTTGCAGTCCTTCGTCACCGCATATAACGCCGCCCTCACCGAACTCGGCAACAACACCGGGCAAGGCACCGGCGCGCTGGACGGACAGAGCGTCGTTTACGAGATCACCGATGTCTTACAAGGCCTCGCCAATTACTCCAGCGGCGACGGCGCCGTTAACTCGCTGGCTACGCTCGGAGTGACCTTTAACGACAACACCGGACAATTGTCTTTCGATCAGACTGCCTTCGATTCCGCCACCAACGGCCAAACCGACGCGCTCGCGCAGTTTCTGGGGTCGCCCACCAGCGGTGGGTTTCTGGAGACGGCAACCAATGCCATGACCGGCCTGGTGGATCCCACCAGCGGTGTGCTCACCAACGAAATCAGCACCGTCGGCGCGAGCATCACCAGCACCAATACCCAGATCGCCAGCGAGCAGGCCCAGGTGAGCCAGCTACAGACCGATCTGACGCAGCAGATGGCGTCGGCGGACGCCGCGATCTACGAACTGCAGCAGCAGACCACCCAGATGCAGGGGCTTTTCACGGCCGAGCAGGACAGCGAGATCGAGAGCGCCAACGCATGACAGCCGGTGAATCGGAACTGGACGCCCTGGCGGCTGGTCTGCGGGCGCGGCTTGCCGAAAGGCGCTACGGAGAGGCGCAGCGCGCGTTGCAGGAATACTGCCGGGTCCTGCGCCATACGGTGGCCGGCCTGCCGTCCGGCGATCCCGGCGTGCGGCGCCTGGAGGCCGAATGGCAGCGCCTGCGGGACGATACCCGCCGCCGCCTCCTGGCGGGGCGCGCGCATGCCGCGGCGCGCCTGGGCCGGTTGTCCCAGGTTCGCCCCCTCTACCGGGAACCTTCTCCGCAACGCCACACCTGGGAATACACAGGCTGACGCGGTTTGGAACTCACATTGCTCTTACGGCCGACGTATATGGCTACGACTCAAACTCCCCCACAACGCTGCGACACCCGGTATTTCGGGCCGGTCGAATATAACGAGGAATCCGTAATGGTATTCCCCGATGGTATCCCTGCCTTCGAGCAGGAGCGGCGCTTCTTGGCACTGCGCCAGCCCATCAACGAACCGCTGGTTTTCCTGCAGAGCCTGGCGAACCCGAACCTCTGTTTCGCGACGCTGCCGGCCCTGTCGGCCTGTCCGGGTTACCAACTCAACATGGCGCCGGAGGATCTGCATGCCCTGGGCCTCGAAGGCGGGCAACCGGCCATCGGCCGCGACGTGCTGTGTCTGATAATCCTTTCTCTTGAAGAGAATGCGCCCCCCACGGCCAATTTGCTGGCGCCCATCGTGGTGAATCTTCACACGCTGAGCGGGCGTCAGGCGATCCAAACCGACTCTCCCTACTCCCATCGGGAGGTGTTGCCGCTGCGCGGGGCTGCATGCTTGTAATGCGGCGGCGCGCCGGGGAGTCCATTCTGATTGGCGAAGATATAGAAATCCAGATCATTCATATTGGAGAGTCCCGCATCAAGATTGGGATTACCGCGCCCAGGTCGGTGCCCGTCAGCATGAAAGAAGTCAAGCTGGTGGGACAGGAGAATCTGGCTGCGGCTCAACTGCGTTCGGTAGCCGTGCTGCGCAACCTGTTAGACCGGCTGATCGAGGGTCCCGCCGGCGGCGAAAAATGAGCGCGCGGCAAGAATTTGTCTGGCTGGCATTATGGTTGGGGCACGGGATATTCCCAGCGGCGGCCCAGACTCCGCAGGAGGCGGCGCGCCAAGCCATGGAATCCTCCGTAGCCCGCCAAAGGCAGGCAGTGGCGGCCATGCAAATTCCCATCGAGAAGCAGCGCGCGGCGATCGCGGCGGCCCGCTCAGACGCCGGCCACGGCGGCGCGGCCGCGCAGGCTCCCGCGCAGCCCTTCTTCACCCTCTCCTGGCCCGCCATGGGGGCGGAATGCGATCCGCTGCCCGAGATCGAGCTGACCCCGCTGATCCAACAGGCGGCGCAGCATGAAGGATTGGACGCCAATCTGCTGCGGGCGGTTGCCAGCCAGGAGTCCGGCTTCCGTTCCTGCGCCGTCTCGCAGAAGGGCGCCATGGGACTGATGCAACTGATGCCCGCCACGGCCCAGGAATTGGGGGTACACGATCCCTTCGATCCGGCCGAGAGCCTGTCATCCGGCGCCCGGCTCCTCAAGCAACTGCTGGTGCGTTTTGGCGGCGACACGGCGCTGGCTCTGGGCGCTTACAATGCCGGACCCGGCCGGGTGGAGGAAAGCGGCGGGGTGCCGCAGATTCCGGAGACCATCCGCTACGTGCAGCAGATTCTGAGCAAGCTCCCCGTGCCCTAAGCCCGACCCGGTCGCACATTCGGGCGCATCCGCCCGATAAGATCGGCATGGGACCTTTTTGGGCGGATGCGGAAAACCTCTTTGAAACTGCCCGCCAAGCCTCCCAGTCCGGATCGCCGGATTGCGATTGGGCCATCCTGATCGGCCCGCATGGCGACATCCGTATGCTGGACGCCTCCGGCTGGGCGCTGCCCGGTTTGTTGGCCCAGTATGGGTCCGAAACCGGCTATCGGGTCACCCGCGAGGGCGACCGCGTGAGTCTGGAAGGGCGGCGCGGATCCCAGACATGCTTGCTCCGGAGCGAGTCGCCCGCCGCTACCGCGCGCCATCTGCTGGCCTGCCGCCTCCCGCCCGTCTGGAGCCAGCCCGGCCCGGCGTTGCTCGCCGAAGCGGTTCCCACCCCCCCGAACGAGACGTTATGCAAAATGTTTGCATGATCGGGCTCGATCCGCAGGAAGTCCAATGGCTGCGCCTGGTGCTCGCGCTGCTGCGGCACCCGGATCCGGTGGTGGGCGAGGTGGCCCGCGAAGCGCTGCGCTATCTCGAGGATGTCGCTGCCCGCGCGAGTCAGTCGCGAGTGGCCGGCTAACCTCGCTGGACCCCAACGATTAGCACTGTGCGGCCATCAGCGCCCCGCGCGCCGTCGAATGCAAGGGGTCGCCGGATACCCGGACTTCCGACAGCCGCAAGGGAAACTCCTCCGCTTGCAGGATTCTCATGAAGTGATCCAGAAAACCTTTGGGCATGGTGGTGCCGCCGCTCAGCACCAGCGGCACCGATTGTTCCAGCTTGGGCAGTTTCTGCGCCGAGGCGATGTGAGAACGCAGTGAGCCGATCAGGCTGCCGATCACTTCCTGGTAGTAAACCGTCAGCGCGTTGTGGACCCGATCCCCAGTGAAGCCGTTCAATTGGAAATTCTTCTCCTTGGAGATGCGCAACCGGTTGGCGCGATCGCCGGTCACCTGCGCGGCGTTGGCATCGATGAAATCGCCGGCCTTCGGGACGCTGAAGCTGATTACCGGCACCGACAGGACCGCCAGGCACACATTGCACAACCCGCTGCCGCACGAAATGGCGACGCCGCTGTAATTCGATGCGGCTAACTCGCCATACACCACCGCCAGCCCCTCTTCGATGGGGATGGCCTCGTAGCCCAGATCCGCCAGAATCTGCCGGATCGACGCTTCATGGTATCGAATCGAGCCATTCAGGGTTTCGCCTTGCGCGGGCACACTGAAGAAGACCTTCTGTCCTTCCGCCGCCGCCCGTCCAACCAATTTGGTGATGAGCCGGCGCACCACCGCAAGACTGTGCGGCTCATCGGGATTAAGCACTCCCCGAGCCATCGGCCGCCGCGTTTCGACGTGAAAGACTTCGGCGAATTTTTCCGCGTCGTCGCCCGCCACTATGATGTCCGCGCCGTGAACCTCATGAAAAACGTTCTCCCGTTGCAGAAGGCTTTCCGCAAGTTTGGAGTACGGCATGGTCATGAACGCGTTGAGCTGGGATTCGTACTCTTGTTTCTTGTCCTTCGCGCGCGCCACCACCACGCGGCTGGTGCCCACATCCAGCCCTAGCGGTTGCGTGTACTCCTGTTCGAGGTTGTTCATAGCTCTCTCCCGTTTCATACTTAGTCGAAAGGCTGGACTTGTTCCCGGTGCATGGCTTCCGCGGTGCGTTGTAATCTTTGCAACTCACCGCCTCCTAGGGGTCGCGGCTCGCGCTCGGCCCACCACCACCAGGCAACCAACGCCACTCCGCAAATGCCAAGCCACAACAACGGCAATCCCCTTTCACCGCGCCGCCGCGCTCGATGCGCGTTCCAGCACCACCGTCAGCCCGGCCGATCCCGGCGTGGATTCCGGCACGCAGCAGTCCGCCGCGTCGGCAATGCGCTGCGCCTCTTGCAGCTTGCGCTTCTGCCAAAGCCGGAAATTGTCCTGCATGCGGGCCACTTCATCCACATTGCTTTGCATCCGCGCCATGTACTGGCTGGTCACCCGGTCCATCTCCGCCTGAATCGCGCGGTTCTGTTCCTGGATCGCCGCCTCAAAGTTGTGTAGGTCCCGCTGGCGTGCCTCTTCGTACTCGTTGAGCACTCTCTGCCGGACGATGGCGTCCTGCAGGATGTCCTCCACCTTCGCGCCCCCCGCTTCCAGGGCCATCAGCAAGGCGGCGCGCTTGGATTCCGCGGGCATACCGCAAAGGTGCGCGCTATTCAGCATCTCCGCCACCTTCAGCACGCCGTACGAAATACGCGCCGGCTTCACCGATCCGCCCTGGTAGATCTGTTCGAAGTCGGTGAGCAAAGCGGGGGCGTGCTCCGCGCCCAACCCGGCCAGCCCAGCGTCCGGCCCTAGTGGCTCCATTACCGCCGGTACGCGGCCGTTCGACCCATTCCCGTTGCCGCTGGCGGACAACTCCGCGGAGCTTCCATTCGTTAGCTGTAGCATTCGCTTCCACATACGCACCTCTCTGGCAGACGCGGCCCCGCCGCTCTAGCGGAAAAGATTCCGCTTCCGCGACGGACGTCGCTGTTCTGCTTATTTCCGGTATCTCCTTAGAAGTACTCTTTTGGAGAATTTCTCTCACGTCTTTTGATAGGACGCGCGAGTTCCGCGAGGAAACAGCTGCCCGCGAACGCTATCTTCCCGAAAAAAGACGAAACACCTAAGATTTTTTGCCCTGACCGACGACATATCTAAGACGGAAGCCTGAATATGCCGTGGGTAGGATGGCGGTTGACGCGCCAAGCGCATGAGGCCGGCGTGGACCGCATCGCAGCTTGCATCTGGGATCCGGTTCTGCGGCTGAGATTCCTGAGGGCGATGGCGCCGCGGGCCCTGGTTTCGCAGCCGCCGTCCAAACTGCGTCTGCGCCACTGGATATTGGGCGCGGCCATCGTCCTGCTGCTGCTAACCCCCTTTTTGATGAAGCTGGCAGCCGGAAAGCCGGGAACGCCGCACTCCGCGCCGATCGCTCTCCGCCGCCTCGCCGCGGCCGCCGGCCCGCCCAAAACCGTGATAGTCTGGCAAGTCGAACAGACCCGCGATGCGGAGTTCTACAGCAACGGTCTGCGTGTTGATACCAGCCTGACGGTTGCCAACCGGCCCAGGCTCTACACCGCCTTCCAGCGGAAGGCCGCCTCGATCAATCGCGTCCGGCGCACCGAGCCGGCCGGCATTGTCTACCACACCACGGAAAGCTGCCAGGCGCCATTTGACGCGGAGGATACCCAGGTGCTCAAGCGCTTAGGGGAATCGCTGCTGGAATACGTCCGCCGGAAACACGCCTACCACTACCTGATCGATCGCTTCGGCCGCGTGTACCGGGTGGTGGCCGAGTCCGATTCCGCCAACCACGCCGGCTATTCGATCTGGGCCGACGACGAATGGTTCTATCTGAATCTCAATGACAGCTTTCTGGGCATTTCCTTTGAGGCCCAATCGCATCCCGGCCGGACGGAGGGGGTGGTGAGCCCGGCCCAGGTGCGCAGCGCCGCCATGCTAACCGAAATGTTGCGCAGCCGTTACCGGATTCCAGCCGGAAACTGCGTCACGCACGCGCAAGTCTCCGTGAACCCCTCTAACATGCTGGTGGGCTACCACCAGGACTGGGCGGCGGGTTTCCCCTTCGCGGAGCTAGGCTTGCCGGACAATTACCAGCTACCCCTGCCATCGCTGTGGGCCTTCGGCTTCGATTGCGAGCCGGACTGGTTGGCAGGGAGCGGGAGCCGCATGGCCGACGGTGTCGCACTGGGCCAACAGGATTTCGCGCGCCGGGCAGCCATGGCGGGAGTGGCGCCCGCGGCGTACCGGAAAGTTCTTCGCCAGCAGTACCGGGCTTGGCTGGCGGAGGTCCGCCGGACAAGTTCGCCGATCGCTCAACTCGCCTCCGGCTCGGCCGGCCGGTAGCCGTTTTCGAGCAGCACCCGCCGCGCCGTCTCCGCCGCATCCGGCAGCACATAAAAGAACGCGCCCGTGCGCACCCGCTGGAAGATGAACCCGCCCCGATACTCATCGGCTTCCACCCCGTAATCGATACTGGCTGTGCTTAGGATAACTTCCAGCCGCAGCGCCTCGCTCAGTTTTTTGGCGATATAAACCAGCACCGAATCCTTGCCTTCAAAAAACGACGCTTCCTGGCGCATGTTTTCCTTGAGAGAAGCGGCGGGCGCCGCCATCTTTACCATCTTAGGAGATATTTGGAGGGAAGGATCAATGGCAGACACCGCAGTACTTTCGATTGGCAGGGAAGAGGAACTGCACTGGCTGGCGCTGACCCTGGTCCCCGGCCTGGGCACCCGCCTGGCCGGAAAACTGCTCGATCGATTCCGCTCGCCGCAAGCCGTGTTCCGCGCCTCGCGCACCGAACTGGAGGCGGCCGGCGTAAGCGGCGCGGTGGCGCAGAGCATCGCTAGCGGCTGCTCGTTCGAGGACGCCCTCGACCAGCAGCGTAAGATGGCGGAGCGCGGCGCAGTCGCCATCGTGCGCGCCGACGCCCGCTATCCGGCCCTGCTGCGCGAGATTTTCGATCCGCCCATTCTGCTGTTCGCCCGCGGCCGCCTGGAACTCCTGCAGCCTTTTCATTTCGCCGTGGTGGGCACCCGGCGGCCCACCCCTTATGGTCTGGCCGTTGCCGAAAGGCTGTCCGCCGACCTGGCGCGCGCCGGACTCACCATCGTCAGCGGGATGGCGCGCGGCATCGACACCTCCGCCCACAAAGGCGCGCTTTCCGCCGCCGGCGACACGGTGGCGGTGTTGGGTTGCGGCGTGGACGTGGTCTACCCTTCCGAGAACCGCAAGCTGGCCTCCGACCTCGCCGCCAAGGGTTTGCTGCTGTCGGAGTTCGCCATGGGATCCACCGCGTTTCCCCAGAACTTCCCCATCCGCAACCGCATCATTAGCGGGTTGAGCTCGGGCGTCCTGGTGGTCGAGGGTGCCCAATATAGCGGCTCGGCCATCACCGCCAAGCTCGCGCTGGATCAGGGCCGGGAGTGCTTTGCCGTACCCGGGAACATTACGTCCAAGGCGAGCTGGGGGCCTAACCTATTGATAAAACAGGGTGCCAAGCTCGTGCAGGACTGGAACGACGTAATCGTGGAACTTCCTGCCGAGGTCCGCCGTCAGTTAATCGAGCGTGGCCGGACCCGTCTGCTGGGGAACGCCGGTGCATCCCAGGACGCCGCTCAGACATCCCAGTTAGAGGGATCTTTGCCCGAGGTTGGCCGTAGGTTGCTCGCCGTCTTGCAAGTGGACACCGCCATACATTTGGACGATCTACTTCAAATTGTGGAAGATAGCTCGGCTTCCGAACTGATCGCCGCGCTCTTCGAGTTGGAGATGCTGGGCCTCGTCAAGCAGCTTCCCGGAAAGAACTTCGTGAAAGTGTGGTAGCCTCTGGGGTATCTGATCGAGGTTGTTGAAGTCTTATTATGCCGAAAGCTCTTGTAATCGTGGAATCGCCAGTCAAGGCGAAAACCATCAATAAATATCTGGGCAAGCAATACATTGTCAAAGCTTCGTTGGGTCATATTAAGGATCTCCCCAAGAAAGATCTGGCCGTGGATGTGGAGCACGGTTTCGAGCCGCGCTATGAAATCATCGAGGGCAAACGTAAACTCATCGGCGAGTTGAAACAAGCCGCCAAGGGCGTCGAATCCATTTACCTGGCCGCCGACCCCGACCGCGAAGGCGAAGCCATCTGTTTTCATCTGCAAGAGGAATTGCAAGGCAAGAAGAATGGCGGGCCGCACATCTACCGGGTGATGTTCAACGAGATCACCAAGAACGCCATTCAAAAAGCATTTCAAAACCCCGGCATGGTCGACGAAAAGCTGGTGGACGCGCAACAGGCCCGCCGCGTTCTCGATCGTCTGGTGGGTTACAAGATTTCGCCCCTGCTGTGGGACAAAGTCCGCCGGGGCCTCTCCGCCGGCCGGGTCCAGACCGTGGCCCTGCGCGTCATCGTGGAGCGCGAAAGCGAAATCGTCGCGTTCGTCAAGGACGAGTACTGGACCATCGACGCCGCCCTGACAGCCCGCAAACCGCCGCCGCTGAACGCGCACTTGATCAAGAAGGACGACCAGACGCCGGAGCTCGCGAGCCAGGCCGCCGCCGATTACACGCTCGCGCAGCTCGATGGCGCGGAGTACATCGTCAAATCCGTCGGCACCCGCGAAAAGCGCCGCAATCCGGTAGCCCCCTTCATCACTTCCACGCTGCAGCAGGAATCCTCGCGCAAGCTGCGCTTCAGCGTCAAGCGCACCATGATCCTGGCGCAAAGGCTCTACGAAGGTATCGAACTCGGCAAAGAGGGCGCGGTCGGCCTCATCACCTACATGCGCACGGATTCCACGCGCGTGTCCGAGGACGCTTTGCAGGAAGCGCGCGCCCACATCGCGGTTAAGTTCGGTCCCGAGTTCCTGCCCGATTCCGCCAACATATACAAGTCCAAGAAGGAAGCGCAGGATGCGCACGAAGCCATTCGTCCCACTTCCATGGAATACAGCCCGGACGATGTGGCCAAACACCTGGCCGAGGACGAGCTCAAGCTCTACCGCCTGATCTGGAACCGCTTCGTCGCCTCCCAGATGACGCCCGCGCGTCTTCGACCAGACCACCATCGACATCTCGGCGCGCGGCAAGGACTCGAGCGAGTATCTGTTCCGCGCCACCGGATCGGTGGAAAAGTTCCGCGGCTTCCTGAAGGTCTACGAAGAAGGCAAGGACCAGTCCGACGAGGAAGACGAAGAGACGAAACACAAGCTCCCCGCGGTGACCGAGGGCGAACAGCTCAAGCTGCGGAGCCTGCTGCCGGAGCAGCACTTCACCGAGCCGCCGCCGCGCTACAACGAAGCCACGCTGGTGAAGAAACTGGAAGCCGACGGCGTGGGCCGTCCCTCCACCTACGCCTCCATCCTCTCCACCATTCAGGAACGCGAGTACGTGAAGAAGGAAGGCGGCCGGTTCACCCCAACCGAATTGGGCAAGGTGGTTACCGGCCTGCTGCTGGAGAACTTCGACGATATCTTCGACATCCAGTACACCGCGCGCATGGAAGAAGAGCTGGATGAAATCGAAGCCGGGCAGGTGACGTGGCGCGAGGCCATCGGCGAGTTCTACGAACGCTTCGACAAGGACCTGAAGCACGCCGAAGAGCACATGACCGACATCAAGCGGATGGAGCGCCCCACCGGCTTGAGCTGCGAGAAGTGCGGCAAGGACCCTGGTGATCAAATGGGGCACGCCACGGCAGCTTCATCGCCTGCACCGGCTATCCCGATTGCACCTACACGCGCGAGTTGACCGTGGATCTGCCGGATGTCGACAAAGTCGACTTGGCCGAGCAGGGCGACGAGGAGTACTGCGAGAACTGCGGCCGTCCCATGGTGCTGAAGAAGGGCCGCTTCGGTACCTTCTTCGCCTGCACCGGATATCCCGACTGCAAAACCACCAAGCCCATCGGTGGTACGCAGAAGAAGCCCGACGTGCAACTCGACGAGAAGTGCCCGGTGTGCGGCAGCAACATGGTGCTGAAGACCGGCCGTTTCGGCGAGTTCACCGCGTGCGGCAATTACCCCACGTGCAAGCACGTCAAGCAGAAGACCATCGGCATGAAGTGCCCGGAGTGTAACGAAGGCGAAGTAGTGGAGCGGCGCTCCAAGCGCGGCAAGACGTTCTACGGCTGCCACCGCTGGCCGGACTGCAACTTCGTCACCTGGGGCAAGCCGGTGCAGGAGAAATGCCCGGAGTGCGGCGGCCCCTACATGGTGGAGAAGTGGCTGAAGGCCGGACCGGTGCTGCAGTGTCCCAACGCGGATTGCAAGCACAAGCAGCCCATGCTGGTGCCGGCATAGGCGCTGGCGCGGTCGTCGGCGCTTGCATTCGCCCCGCGCTACTCGGAAGCTTTGCGCCCCGCTCCACTTCCGAGTAAAATGCAGAGTTGTGGATCTCGTCGCCCTCCTCAGCCGGCACGAAGGCAAGACGCTGGAGTTCAAGCGCGATCTGTCCTCCCCTGAAGGCGTTCTAAAAGCAATTGTGGCCTTCGCCAATACCTGCTGGTGGCGTCGTTGTTCTGGGAGTCGAGGACCGCACCAGGAAAGTCAAAGGCATCGGCGACGTGCTGGCGGAAGAAGAGCGTCTCGCCAACTTGATTGCGGATTCGATCTCCCCCCGGCTGGTTCCCTCCATGGAGGTGCTGCCTTGGCGGAAGACTCAGGTCCTTGGAGTTGAGATCTATCCCAGCCCCAATCGCCCGCATTACCTCAATCGATTGGGCCCGGAGGCGGGCGTCCTGGTTCGCGTGGGTTCCACCAACCGGCGGGCAGACCCTTTCTTGATCGAAGAGATGCGGCGCTACAACCAGGTTTCCTCGTTCGACGAACAACCGATGCCGGATTTGAACTCGGAAGCCATCGACTTCCGAGTTGCTTCCGAGTACTTCAAGCCCATCCGGAAGCTGACTCCCCACGGCCTGCAGAGTCTCAAGTTAACGGCCGGCTACCAGGGCCGCATGGTGCCGACCATCGGCGGAGTCCTTCTATTCGGCGCCGCGCGGCTCCAGCATTTCCCGGATGCCTGGATCCAAGCCGGACGGTTCGCGGGCCGCGACCGCCGCCGCATACTGGATTCCGCCGAGGTCCGGTCATATCTTCCCGCAGCCGCGGAGGAGGCGATTGCGTTCCTGCAGAAACACATGACTCGCGAGGCGGTTATCGGACCGGTGAAGCGCTCCGACCTGTGGACGTTTCCGGTGGTGGCAGTGCGCGAAGCGATCATGAACGCGATCGTGCATGCCGACTATGCGCAACAAGGCGCGCCCATCCGCATCGCCCTGTTTGACGATCGCCTGGAGGTCGACAACCCCGGCCTGCTCCCTTTCGGCCTCACGATTGAAGACATCCAGAAAGGCATTTCCAAACTCCGCAACCGCGTCATCGGCCGGGTATTTCAGGAACTGGGGCTGATCGAGCACTGGGGTAGCGGGATCCAACGAATGACGGCTGCGTGCCATGAAAGTGGGTTGGACGCTCCCCGGTTTGAAGAAATCGGAACGCACTTTCGAGTCACCTTGTCTGCCACGCGCCGGCGCGCGCCGGCAAAGGACAAACGGGACCAGATTATCCTCCGCGTACTCGCGGCCACTTCCGGTGGCGGACTCTCGACGTCCCAAATAGCCCGGCGGATAAAGCTGTCCCCACGCGCTGCCCGAACGCGCCTGGCGTCGCTGGTAGAGCGCGGCCTGGTGGCGGAAATAGGCAGCGGGCCACAAGATCCCCATCGCCGCTACTATCTGGTTTCCGACGCGCCATAACGAGCCATGATGCGCCCGGATCCTCCCGTTGTCTCGCGGCTACGCCACGATATATGGGCTGCGATACACCGGCCGCGTCATCATGGCATTGGCTTGTGCATCGTCCACGAAACTGCCCGTCGCGGCGTCGTAATTCACCTTGCGCCCCAACCGGTAGCTGATGTTCGCCATGTGCACCAGGGCGGCGGACGCGACTCCAACAGAAACATCGGCGTTCAGGTCCGCGGGGTTCCTGCTCTTCACCGCCTTCAGAAAGTTAGCCATGTGCTGGGTGGTGTCGTCGATCTCCGCCTCCACGTGCTTCATCGACTCGCCCGGCTCCCGCTTGTCGCCCAGGAAAATCTGAAAGCCGTGCTCGTCCACCGGCATAAAGCCCTCGCTGCCAAAAAAGGTCACGCCCACGAAATTCGGACCCGAAGAGGGGATGCCCGGCTCCCCGCCGGTGTTCAGCCCGCGCACCTCGAAGACAATCTCGGCGTCGCCGTAGTCCAACGAGGCGATCTGCGTGTTGGGCGTTTCCTGGTCGTCCTCGTAAACGTACTTCCCGCCCGTCGAGACCGCGCCTTTAGGCAGGTCGCGGCCCAGGCCTCGCCGCGCCAGGTCCATTTCATGGATCCCCTGGTTGCCGATGTCGCCATTCCCGGTGTCCCAGAACCAGTGCCAGTTGTATTGATAGCGATTCTTGGTGTATTCGCGCATGGGCGCCGGACCCAGGAAAAGGTCCCAATCGATCCCTGCCGGCGTCGGCTCGGTGGGAGTATGGCCGATCGACGGCCGCCGCTTGAAACAGATGCCGCGCGCCATATACACCTGCCCGATGGCGCCCGCGCGCAGCAGGTCCACGGCGCGCTGCTTGTGTGCGATGGTGCGGCCCTGCATCCCGATCTGCACGATGCGCTTGGATTTGCGCGCCTCCGCCTCCATCGCGCGACCCTCGAAGATGTTGTAACAGGCCGGCTTCTCGCAATAAACGTCTTTGCCGGCCTGGCAACCCCAGATGGTGGCTAGCGCGTGCCAATGATTCGGCGTGGCGATGGACACCGCGTCCACGTCTTTGTCCTCGAAGAGCTTGCGCAGGTCCTGGTAAACGTGCGGCTGGCCTCCTTGCAGCTTTGCGGCGATCTGCCCGGCGCGCTCGGTCTGCGCCTGATTCACATCGCAGATGGCCACCACGCGCGCTTCCGGCAGCTTGCTGTAATACTTCAGGTGATCGCGCCCGCGTCCGCCGAGGCCGATCACGCCGATGCCGACCGTATCGTTGGCCGCGCGCGCGCCCATCCCAACCAGACCTGCGCCCATGAGAAAGGTTCGTCGTTCCATAATGCCTCCCGCCTAAGACAATCGTATATCATCGTATGTCAGGGAAGCGAACCAGGAAAGGACACACCGATGAAAACAGTTTTGCTCTTCTTCGCGCTCGCCTGGAGCGCGGCCGCGCAGTCTATCGACGTAACCCAGAAGCTGGATGGCTTCGATGCCTACATGGCCAAAACCCTGAAAGATTGGAACGCGCCGGGCGTCGGGGTGGGCATCGTGGCCGGCGACAAGCTGGTCTTCGCCAAGGGCTACGGATTCCGGGATTATGAGAAAAAACTCCCGTACACCCCCGGCACTATGAGCCCGATCGCGTCGAACACGAAGCTGTTCACCGCGGTGGCCGCGGGCATGCTGGTCGAGGAGGGAAAGTTGACTTGGGACAAGCCGGTGCGCGAATCCGTCCCCTCCATCCGTTTTTACAGCGATCAGCTCAACAATGCCGTGACCCTGCGCGATATGCTGTCGCACCGCACCGGAATCACGCGGCACGACACCATCTGGTACAAATCCGACTTCACGCGCAAGGAACTGTTCGAGAAGCTTGTGTACCTGGAGCCGCAGGAACCCATGCGCACCACCTTCCTGTACAACAACCTGATGTTCGCCGCGGTGGGATACCTGATTGAACTGCAGTCGGGCAAGACGTGGGAGCAGTTCGTGAAAGAGCGGATCTTCGAACCGTTGGAGATGAATTCCACCAGCTATAGCATCGCGGATATGGTGAAACGCCCGGAATTCGGCGTCGGGTTCACCGAAAGGCGCGATTCCTTTGAGATCTACCGGATTCCCTACTACGAGGACATCACCGGCGTGGCCCCTTGCGGCGCCATCGTTTCCAATATTGAAAACATGTCGCATTGGCTGATCGCCCTGATGAACGAGGGGAAATACAAAGGCAAACAGGTGCTGTCGGCCGAAGTATTGAAGGCCACTTTACAGCCCGCCATCGCGCTGCCCAACACCACGCTCGAAACCAGGGGATGGTCCGAAATGCTGAACGCGGCTTACGGCATGGGTCGCCAGACCGCTTCCTACCGGGGTCACCTGATCACCATGCACGGCGGCGATTTGCCCGGTTTCCACACCCAGGTTTCGTTCATGCCGCAGGACCACATCGGCGTGATCGTTTTTGAAATTGGGAATCATAGCCAGCCGCTTTATAACATCGTCAGCTACAACGTGTACGAGAGACTGCTGGGGATGGACCAGACGCCCTGGAGCGAACGCCAGCTCGCCATCCGGCTGAAGAACAAGAAGGCGGACACCGAATCGCGGACAAAAGCCGACGAAGGCCGCGTTCCGGACACCAAGGCGTCCCACGCGCTGGCGGATTACACCGGCGTCTACGAGCACCCGGCTTACGGGGAGATGCGCATCGGACTGAAGGACGGCCAGCTTCAATTCGACTTTCACAAGGTCCGCTTGCCCATGACCCGCTTCCACTACGACCGCTTCGACACGCCGGATGACGAGCAGGACGGCAAGTCGTCGGTGAATTTCCGCGCGAATCCGCAGGGGGATATCGATCAAGCGGTGATGTCGCTGGATGAAGCCGAAGCCGTGTTCGTGCGTAAGCCCGATACCATCGACGCCAAGCTGATGCCGCAGCTCGCGGGCTCTTACGAAACACCCGGAGGCGTGAAGATTCAGGTCGCGTTGGCGCCGGACGGCAAGCTGTCGCTGGTCTTACCCGGCCAACCGGTGATTCCGTTGATACAGGTGAAGGGCTTGGTATTCCGGACCCCGCAGTTCTCCGACTCGACGCTGGAGTTTGTGGTGCAGGAGGGACGCGTGACCGGCATGAAGCAAAAGGATCCCTCGGGCGAGCTGACCTTCCCGAAAAAGTCAGACCGCTAGGGTTCCTTAGTGGGGCAGGCTCTCAGCCTGCGCGGGGCTCTTAGCCCCGCTCCCGATGGGCCGGTTTTCGTTGAACTAAACCGCTTCGCGGTAGGCCCTGTTCCACCGCCGTGCGCACGTCACCGGTAGTTTGCGTGGCGCGATGCTCCTGAGGCAAACTGAACCAGGTTTATTCCCAATAGACCAATCCAATTTTTCAGTCAGGAGCAATCGCATGACATCATTACGCAAACGCATGATCGAGGACATGCAACTACGCAATCTGGCCCCCGAAACCCAGAGAGGCTATCTGCACCACGTCGCCGGTCTGGCCCAATTCTATCAGACCAGCCCGGAACATCTGAACTTGGAAGACATCCGCCCAGTATCAAGTCTACCTGGCCAACGAATGCCGGTACTCGGCGCAGTCGGTGAACCAGTTTGTTTCCGCTGTCAAGTTCCTCTATAGCATAACCCTGGAGGCGCCCTTCGACACCGCCGGCCTGCTGCGCGCCCGGGTGCCCCAAAACGCCCCCATCATTCTCGGCCAACAGGAAGTGGCCTGTTTCTTCGACCACGTCCCCAGCATCCGCTACCGCGCCGCGCTCATGGTGGCCTATGGCGCCGGCCTGCGCGTTTCCGAAGTGGTGGCCCTCAAGGTTGCCGACATCGACTCGCAACGCATGCTCCTGCGGGTCCAAAAGGGTAAGGGTCAGCGCGATCGTTATGCCATGCTGTCCCCGCGCCTGCTGGAAGTCTTGCGCGCGTGGTGGCGCGCCGCGCGTCCCACCGACTGGCTGTTTCCCGGCTGGCGGGTCAATGCGCATCTCACTCCGGCTTCCTTGCAGCAGGCCTGCCACGACGCCGCCCAACAGGCCGGTGTGCGCAAACGCATCACCGTCCACACGCTCCGGCACTATGCCGGGTTCCGGACTATTCCGGGTGAATGAGGTCTGTGTGGGCCAAAGGCCTGTCAATGCTGGGGCGGAGCGCGCCCACTCGTGGAATGATCCGGCATAGTCTTGGTCATAGATTTTGGAGGAACGCGAGCAGTCCGTCACCGGGCCTGTATCGACCGGGCTTGCCGCCGGGCGGCGTGGCCTTTGCCAGAATCTCCTCCTTCATTGCGAGGTTGGCTTCAAGGTAGATCTGCGTGGTCTCCACAGATTCGTGGCCCAGCCAAAGAGCAATGACCGCTCGATCCACGCCCGCCTGCAACAGCCCCATGGCCATCGAATGTCTGAGCACGTGCGGAGTGACATGCTTTTTTCGCAGTGACGAGCACGACTTGCAAGCGACGGCGACGTGCTTCGCCAGCATGTCCGAGACACTGTCTGGGCTGAGGCGGCCGCCACGCCCAGTGGGGAAAAGCACTTCACTGCGGTGCTTGGGCGGTTCCCGTAGCCATCCCTTCAGAACCGCCACGGCGGTCTTGGCAAGGGGCGTACATCGTTCTTTGCGACCTTTGCCTACGCAGCGGACGTGTGCGCCCCTGCCCAAAGCCACGTCGGCTCGTTGCAAGCCGGTCAACTCCGACAAGCGCAATCCGGTTTGGACGGCCACCAGCAGAAAGGCGTGATCGCGGCGGCCCAACCAAGTCTTCTGGTCAGGAGCCGCAAGTAAGGCGTCAATTTCGGTGCGGTCCAGGAAGTGCACCAGTGTGCGTGTGTGACGTTTCCCCGGTATAGCCAGTACGCGTTGGATTTGAGCGGCGCGGGATGGTTCTTCGTAAGCGGCATAGTGGAAGAAAGAGCGGATGGCCGTCAACCGCAAATTACGGCTTCGGACGGTGATCCCGCGGTTCTTCTCCAGGTCATCCAGAAAGGCTGCAATCAATGGCGCATCCATTTCTTCAAAGGCCAGCTTGGCAGGCGCCTTATGCAGCTTTTGCTGGGCGAACTGCAGAAGCAGCCGAAACGTATCCCGATAGGAACTGATGGTGTGAGGGCTCGCCTGCCGCTGATTCATGAGACGCTGAATGAAGAAGCTCTCCAGCAGCGCAGCCAGCGTACTTGAAGATTTCATGATTGCTTCTCCCAGTAATCCTCGAACCGCTTGACCGCCAAGCCCATTAGCTCCGGACAGGCACTTAGGTACCAGTAGGTGTCGGCCACATGAACATGCCCCAGGTAGGTCGACAAGACTGGCAGGCGGCGCTCCACATTTTTGCCAGACCGATACCACTGGACCAGAGTTTCCACAGCAAACCGGTGCCGAAAATCGTGAAGACGCGGCCCATGACTATCTGAAGGGCCACGCAACCCAACCTGCCGGGACAAAGAGTAAAACGTTCTCCTGATCTCGGCGCCGTCCAGTCGCGTCCCCCCCGATACGAAAAAGTTCGCTGGTTGTCGCCCCAGAAGACGATCCCGTTTAGACGCATAGTCGGAGAGCACCTTACGTGTTGAGGGATGAACGGGTACGAGACGGGATTTACCAAACTTGGCTCCCCGAATGGTGAGAATGCCTTTCTTCAGATCCACATCTTCTGTTTGTAAGTTGCGCGCCTCACTGATGCGGAGGCCCGCCACTGCCAACAGCCCCAGCAGGCTGTAATAGGTCGAACCCCGCAAACCATGAGCAGACGGTAGCCGCCGCGCGGCTTGGAGCAATTTCTGGACCTCATCGTTGCTGTATAGGTATGGGCGAGCCCGCGCTGGCCGGTAAGGCAGCAACCCCGCAGGCGGTACCTCGGTTCGGGAGTCGTGGGCACTCCAGTGGCGTGCAAAACCACGAACGAAACTGAGACGCTTGGCCCATTCGGCGGGGCGCGCATCCTCGTCCTGCTGCGCCCATTTCATCGCCAGCGCGGTCGTAATGTGGGTCGCACGACTCTGTTCGAGAAACGAAGCGAACTGGTTCAAACCCTTTTTGGCGTCCAGCAGCTTGAATCCCAAACTGCGGCGCAGTTCGACATACTCGTCAACCTTTTTTCGCCAACGGGTCATCGAGTTCCTCCCGGCCACGACGGAGCTAATTCTGCGAGTGAATCCAGGTCCACCTTCGCGTAAATCGCTGTGGTCTGCGGGCTGCGATGACGGAGGAGTTCGCCGATCTCGGGCAAGGACGCTCCCTGTTTGAGCATCTGACAAGCGAGTGCGTGCCGGAACTGGTGGGCGCCTTTGCGAGGAGAATCGATTCCGGCCCGCTCCAGCGCGTGGCGGACCATGGAGCCCACTCCAGATTGCCCCTGGAAACCTCCCGCGGGTGCTTTTGCGCGGAGGAAAACGCATCTGCTATTCGCCGCCCGCCGCCCGTGTCGCAAATAGTCGGCGATCGCCGCCCCGACGTCTTTTGGCAATGGTAGCTGGGAAAAGCGGCCGGCCTTTCCACGCACCGTGATCAATCCTTCCTTCCAATCCAAATCCTCCAACTTGAGTGCTCTGACCTCACCCGCGCGCAAGCCCAGACGTGCCAGGATCAGGAGAATCGCGTAATCGCGTCGGCCCGTGGCGGTTTTCCTGTCCACCGAGTTCAATACCTGCTCTATCTGGTCGGGCGGAAGGGCGCGAGGCAGGGTCGACTGTTTCCAGTTGGCCACCGCTGGTATACAAGCAGCCAAATCCTTATCGATGTCTCCCCGATAACGCGCGAATCGTAGAAACGATCTCAGCGCGGTCGTCATCAACTGGACCCGCTTGCTCTGGATGTCGTTGGCACGCCGCCGCACAAATCGCGTTACGTCCGCGGCACATAGCCGCGATAGATCGACCGGTCCAGCGCTATAGCGCTCGGTCAGAAACTCGCTGACGAACGCCGAATAAGCCGATTGCGTTGTAGATGCGAGCGCACGTTCCTGTCCCAAGTAGAGACGAAACTCGCTCTCCAATCGCTGTGCTGGCGTCGCCACCGGCAACGGCGCTGCCGCAACCACGCTTTGCCGCCTCAATAACTCCAGCAGTCGCTGCAAAGCGGATAGATCGTTTCTTGTCGGACGTCGACGTCGTGCTCGCGCGCGAAGGTACGGCCGGAACAACTCGGCTGTAATATTCTGCGTCTGGATTCCTCGCTTGGCCAACCAGCAGCCGAAATCGGCGACCAAACGGATTTGCACCTCTCTCGTCTGCCGGGCGTAGCCCTCACCAGACATCTCGGCCTCGTAGGACTGGATATACGGACCGAGGGGGCCGTCCTGCTCGCAGAGTTGGTGTGCACTGAAAACCTGCTTCATCGGTGTTCTCCTTCCAGACCAGATTGTCAGGAAAGCACCGCCGGACTATGCCGGGAAAACATTCGTCAAGCTCCCGCCAGATCCGCCCAAGCTTTTCTCACCCGGAATAGTCCGGAACCCGGCATAGCTTCGCCACTCATCTGTTAGACAACGGCACCGACATCCGCGTCATCCAGGTGCTGCTCGGGCATCGTTGCATCGGCACTACCGCCCACTACACCCAGGTATCCACGCGCGTCATCAGCGGCACCGAAAGCCCACTGGACCTCCTGGAGGCGCGTAAGAAACTCGGCCGCCGGCCCAGAACCAGGGCCTGTACCGCATCCTAGCCACGCGCTATGACCGGGCCGACTCCCGAGTTGGCCGACATCTTTCGACAACACGGCGCGGCCTACCGGCAGACGCACGCCCTGCCCCTGTATCAGCACCGCCTGATGCAGGCCATCGTGAACTGCCGCACGGCCGCGCTAGGTGGCGCCGTCGAATGGTGCGACCACTGCCAAAATACGCGCATCGTGTGTCGCTCCTGCCGCAACCGGCACTGTCCCAAGTGCCAGGGCCTGGCGCGGGAGCGCTGGATCCAGCAGCGCCTCGACGAATTGCTGCCGGTCGAGTACTTCCACGTGGTCTTCACCGTGCCGGAACAGATTGCCGCCATCGCTTTGTATAACAAAGAAGCCGTCTACCCGATCCTGTTCCGCGCCGTGTCCGCCACGCTGCTCACCATCGCCCGCGACCCCCAGCACCTGGGCGCGGAGATCGGTTTCTTTGCCGTGCTGCACACCTGGGGGCAGAACCTGCATCTGCATCCCCACCTGCACTGCGTGGTCCCCGGCGGCGGCCTCTCACCCGACGGCCGGTGGAAGGCTAGCCTGCCGGGGTTCTTTCTCCCCGTGCGTGTACTGAGCCGCTTGTTCCGCCGCCTCTTTCTGGAGGCTCTCGAAAAAGCTTATGCCGACGGCGAACTCCGGTTCTTCTCCGATCTGGAACCGTTGCATGACGCCTCTGCCTTCGCTCAATACCTGGCGCCTCTGCGCCAAGCCGAATGGGTGGTTTACGCCAAGCCGCCTTTCGGCGGACCGCCCCAGGTGATCGAGTATCTGGGCCGCTACACCCATCGCGTGGCGATCTCCAACCAGCGTCTGGTAGCGCTGGAAGACGGCCATGTTTCGTTTCGCTGGAAAGACTACCGGCACGCCGACAAACAGCAGGTGACCACGGTCTCGGCCGAGGAGTTCATTCGCCGTTTCCTGCTGCATGCACTGCCTCCCGGTTTTCAACGCATCCGCTACTTTGGCTTGCTGGCCAACTGCACCGCGCGGGTAAACTGCAGATCTGCCGGCGAGAATTGGCAGCCCCCACGGCGGACCTGCTTCCCGTCCCCAAGGACTACCGGGATTTTTATGCGGCCCTGACCGGCAAGAGCCTGCGCCTTTGCCCCGAGTGCGGGATCGGAACAATGGTGCGCATCGAGATTCTGCCGCCCTGCCACAGCGTCGCCGGCCTACGGATGGATAGCTCATGACCTTCACCGAAGCCGTGACCATGGCACCCGCGCTGCCTTTCAGGCAGTGTTCCCGGCAGTGTGCGTGCACTCCGTACCCACGCCTCTGGCCGCTTGCCGACCGACCCCCTGGGCGCGCCCAAGCATCGCATCTTCGTGTCTTCCAGCAATCCACCACTGCGCCCAACCGACCTGCAGCGACCCAAGACCAGCCCCCCGTCCTGCCCAAATTCCCGCCTCCGCCAAACAAAACCCAATAAAGAACCAGCACTGGACTGCGGTTTAGTTCACCGATCGGTTTCATCAGCTTGCGGCCCGAACACACGTTCGCCTGTGCAACAACGCAGGCCGCAAGCTGAAGAAACCTCTATCGGTCACACGTCGACATTCCCCCGTATCCCCCTGAAAACAAACAAAACTGCCTCCCACATCCCCGTTCCCCCGCATCCGCCCATGCTACGCTCATCGTCGAATATGGAACACTCGACCGATACTCCTCCCCTCACCAGCATCCAACAGTGCGTCGTTGACGCCTTGGCCGCCGGTTCCACCCTCACCAATGCCGCCGAGACCTACGGCGTCCATCGTGTTACCGTTTACCGCTGGATGAAGACACTCAAACCCTTCGCCGAGGCCCTCCACCGCGCCCGCGCCGAATTCGTCCTCGCCCGCCGTGACGATCTCCACCACCTCAGCAACCGCGCTCTCGAAACCCTCCTCGCCATCCTCGACAATCCCGAGTCGTCCCCCGCCGTGCTGCTGCGCGCGTCCATGTTCATTTTGCAACGTCCGCAACTCCCCAAGACCGGCTGGTCGATGCCCGAGCCGGCCCCCGATCCCGATGGCGAAAAGCTGCTCGACTCCGCCATCATCGAAAAGGACTACGACAGCCTGCCCGGCGTCCACGGCATCGACAGGTATCCCGACCCCTATCCCGACGAGTCCGCCCCAACCCAATCCGAATCAGCTACTTCTGAACCTCCGCCCGACCCCGCCGCAACCGCATGCAACACCATGCAACACGATTCCGGGAATTCTGACGACGTTGCACCCGCTCCCACCCGCCAGTCGGGCCTGCACTCCTGCCCCGTGCCCGCCGACGTCCTCAAAGCCCGCAACGAGCATCAGACTTACCTAGATTTGCTTGATATGGTGAAAGGCATCACGGCAGAGCCCATACCGCGGCGCATAAAGAAGGATCTTCCGGCCGAACAGCCAGACGAAGACGAAATCCTGGCCCCAGTCGAACCCTAGTGGGGCGGACCCCCCGGTCCGCGCGGGTCCCCCTGGACCCGCCCTAACGCTTTGTGCTACCGGCGGGCAGCGAAAACGCGTAGAAAGTGTTGCTGGCGGTTCCGAGCGGGTCCAGAGCGGGAAAATTATGGTATCCGGTACCCCAGTACAAAACGCCATTTACGATGGCTGGCGCGGCGTTGACCGAACCGGGCGCCAGGAACGACCATAGGGTCGCGCCGGTGGCGGCGTTCAACGCGTACATGTAGCCCGACATGGAGGCGACGTAGACTACTCCGTTGGCCACCGTGACGGGCGCCAGGGCCAACGCGTGTTGGCCCGCGTGAACGGTGCTCATGCCGGGATCCGCTACCTGCCAGACAACCGCTCCCGTGGCAGAGTTCAGCGCGGCCCAGGAAGCTCCGTTCCAGGAGGTGCCCGACGGCACCAGCGTGTAGGTTCGCTCGGTAGTATTGCTCAGCGCGACGTAGATGTGCTGGCTGTCGGATGCCGTACCCCATTGGATTCCGCCGACTTTTCCGCCCGGCCCCACGGCGGTGTGCCACACGGTGGCTCCGCCTCGCGGCGAGACCGCCCAATAGGTACCGCTCTTTTGGCCAGCTCCGACCAGCGGGGTGGTGACGCCGCCTATCATGGTAGTGAAGAGGTTCGCACCGGCGCCGAAATCGTAATCGAGTCCCGCGGGATCGGGGCAGGCGCTTCCGTCGGCGGCGCAGGCGGTAACCCAGGCGTCGTCAGGCGAGCATCGCACGCCCCACTTCACGGCGCCGGTCGAGAGGTCCAGCGCGACAATCGAATCCTCATAATTATTAGTCGCCTGGCAGGCGAGAATCAATCTCGGGACGCCGGCCGCGGCTTGTTCGCAGACCTGGACGGACATCGGAACCTCATAATTATTGCCCGTGGTCACGTAAATCTGGCTGTGCGTGACGTCGATTACCGGTGTGCTGGACCATACCGGAGTGCCGCTGTAGCCTTCCGGCGTAAAGTAGGTCTGCCAGAGGATCTGCCCGTTGGTCAGCGAAATCGCGACCAGGCTTCCGCGGAACGTCGGGTTGGTCAGTTTTTCCTCGGTGGAGGACACTCCCATATAGGCGATGCCATTGTAAATAGCGGGGGAACTGGTCGCGAGAGAATTGAGGTTGGGGTCGAGCGGCGTCATCCATATCAGACTGCCATCGCTCGCGTTCAGGCCCAAAAGATACGAGCCATAGGGCTGTGGATTCGCCAGCGACGAACTGGCCCCGATGATTACCATGCTGCCTGAGAGCGTCGGCGTGGTGCGCGACATGCTTCCCGAGCTTAAGCCATAATCCGTCATTTTGTGCTGCCAGACGACGGCTCCGGTGGCCGTACTCAACTTATATAGGTTCCCGGACCAGTCTGGAAAGTAGACGTAACTCGCCGTGGAATCCACCGACGGGGTCGCGGAAACGTCGTTTTGGGTGGTGAACTGCCACAGGACGGTAAGGCCGCTCACGTTTGCGGTGTTCAAGGTGGTCTCTGCGGCTGCCCAGCGGTTATTATTCAGATCATAGCCGGCGGAAGGCCATCCGCTGGGTGGTTGCGCGAAGGAGTGAACCGCGACTACCAAAATGGCGCTCAGCGCTTCCATGACGCAGCGATAGTTAGACATTATGGCTGTGGCCTCATCATTTCTTAAAATTGCTTGGTTCTGTTAAGATTACCACGGCCGCTGGCGGATTGTGCATTCACATACCCTGCCGCCAACGAAAGTCGTCACCTAGGTACTGGTACCGTATTCCTTCTCAAAGACAGACCCGAACGACCTTTCGCTCAATGGCCGCTCCCAACTCCAGGAGAATGGGTTCCGGCAGCCGCGATTGCGCCATTTGGAACAGATCGTTCTCCTCGCGCCGGATGTGCCCGGCGAGCAAGCCGCACAGCCGGTCCAGTAGCGCCGCGGTGGGCGCGGAGCGCAATTGCGCGATGAGTTCTTCGGCCTGGCGATGCTGGGCAACCAGGTCCGCGACGAGGGGCAGTTTACCCAAGGCATTTTCAATGGCCGGGAACAGGATTTGCTCCTCGATTTCAAAGTGGTTGGCCATCTCCAGCTCGTAGCGATCCACTGCGCGCCGCGCGAGATTGGCCACGTTAGTCGGCGAGGCGTCGCCAGAGAGCGAACGGCGCGTGAGAACGCACATGGCGAGGACGTTGTGATGCTGGTGCGAAAGGGGGATCAGGTTGGGGTCGCGCAGCATGACTGTTACTATAGCGGAAATGAACTGGAACGATGCCGCTGAAGACCTGATGCAGCAAATCCTGGCGCAAACGCCGCGCCCGGTGAGAGAGGCAGCCGAGGCCCAGCTTCGCGGGCGGGCCGAGAGCCTGGCCGAGGACGACGGCAAGAGCCGGGTGGGCGTGGAGACGGTGATCGCGGCCTGGGTGGCCGATACGCCGGAGGCTGTGCGCGCGGACCTGCCGCGGCAGATGGAGCGGTTTGGGCTGGACCCGGCCGAGTACGCGCACTTACTGGAATAAGCGGGGCTCAAGCCCGGCTGGACATGCGCTTGGCGATGAGCGTATCCAGGGAGATGCGGCCGGGACCGAAGATCAGCACGATCAGGAACGCTACCAGGAACGTGTAGGGGGCTGCGGCGTAAAACTTGTCCGGGTCGGAGAAGATCGAAAACAGCGCTTCCTTGTCCGCCGCGACGAACGCCACCGCCATGTCACAGGTGAGCAGCAGCGCGACCAGGCGGGAACCCAGTCCCAGCATGATCAGGATGCCGCCCAGAAACTCCAGGCCGACGATGAAAGGCGCATTCAGGGCGGGTAGCGGGACGCCCAGACTGGTGAAGAAATCGGTCACTTTCGCCAGGTTGTGCAGCTTGCCCCAACCGGTTTGCATCATCTGAAATCCCCAGTAGAGGCGGACCAGCAGCAGGAATGGGGATTGGAGACTGGAGGCCGCGGCGATCAGCAGGGTGTAGAGTTTGGTCAAAAGTTTCATTTGGTTCTTGGAATCAGCCAGCCCATTTCGGCCCATGCCGCAAACCAGGTCTCCACGCGGCGGCGCAATTCTTCGACTGGAACGGGGCTGTCTTCCAGGGCGGCTTCCATGGCTTGGCCGGCCGGCAGACCTGTTCCCAGGGCGGCGAGCAGGCGGAATTCTTCGGCATCCAGGCGGCGATAGTAGACAATGAAATCCTGGCGATGCACAGCCAGAAAGATGTGCTCGGCGGGCAAGCGGTGGATGCGGCGCGCAAGCCCCCCGGCTTTGCGCTTGAGGACCGCGTTGCTGGCCGTGCCGTGTTGTTCGGACGCGGCATTCACCTTCACGCGCAAATCGTCCACCGGGTAGCGCAGTTCAATCAGCCGGATATAGGGCTGGAGACCGATGCGCAGGCCGGGCCCCAGCTCCAGCAGATCCTCCGGGCCGAGGACCTTTTTGTCTTGGGCGTCGAAGGCTTCGATATGCGCCCACTCCAGGCGAATCATGTCGAGCGCCAGGTCCAGCCGGTCGCCCGCGAACGCCGCATTCCGGCGCAGCCATTCTTCCAGGCGCGAACCCAGATCGCGCATGGTCCAGGATGCGGAAGGGCGGTCTGTCAGGTAGGCTTTCGCCAGCCGTGCGAAGGCGCGCTGGCCGAGCACGGCGCGCAGGCCGGGGAAATCCTCGTAGAGCGAATCGAGCAGACGGTACCAATAGCTGCGGCTATAGATTTCCAGGCGCTCGAGCGATGTCAGGCGATCGTTGGGCTTGATGTAGTCCGCCGGCGCCGCGGGATCGATGTGGTCGCCGGGCGCCAGCGGCAGCATCAGGGCCGCGGCCATCCGCTTCTGGAGCGCGAGCAGGCTCACGACGCCACCGGCACGGGCGCGGCGATGTACTTTTCGGCTTTGCGCGCCTCGGCGTGTACTTCGTCGAACGACGGAATGCGATCGTCCCATTCGAGCAGCGTGGCCGTGGGGCCGACGCGGCGAATGGCATGCTCGTAGAGCTTCCACACGGGATCGATCACCGGGTGGTCGTGCGTGTCCAAAATGTATTTGGCGAACTTGGAGTGGCCGGCAATGTGGATCTGCGCCACGCGTTCCGGAGGCACGCTGTTCAGGTAGTCGTAAGGATCGAAGCTGTGGTTGCGGGACGAGACGTATATGTTGTTCACGTCCAAAAGAATGCCGCAGTCGGCGCGCTCCACCACTTCGTTGAGGAACTCCCATTCGGTCATTTCCGATTCGTGGAACTCGGCATAGCTGCTGACGTTCTCGACGGCGATGGGCACTTCAAGAAAGGAGCGGGCTTCGCGGACTTTGCGCGCGGTGACTTTGGCGGCCTCGAAGGTGTAGGGCATTGGGAGCAGGTCGTGCGTATACCGGCCGTCCACGCTGCCCCAGCAAAGATGGTCGGTGACCCAGGGCGTTTTGCTGCGCTTGACCAGGGCCTTCAAGCGGCGCAGGTGATCGCGATTGAGCGGCTCGGCCGAACCGAAATACATGGACACGCCATGTTGCACGACGCGGTATTGTTCCAGGATGCGATCCAGGGTGGCCAGCGGGCGGCCGCCATCCACCATGTAGTTCTCGGAGATGATTTCGAACCAGCTCACCACTGGCTTTTTCTCCAGGATGTGCTGGAGATGGGGGATGCGGAGACCCACACCGATGCCGTAATCGGTGAAGCCGTTGAATCGATTTGCAGGCACTGGTTTGGAAAATGTTGCGGCGGTGACGCGCGTACCCGGGCAGGAGACCCGCGCCACAGCCGCAACGAAAAACTAGGACTTCTTGGTGTCGGTCTTGTTGGAACCGTCGGTGGCGCAGCCGCCCTTGCCCTTGCAGGTGTTCTTGCCCTTGCAGCCGGCGTCGGAGGTCTTGCAGCCGCCCTTGCCCTTGCAGGAGTTCTGCCCCTTGCAGGCATGCTTTTCCTTCTTCGCCTGCCAGATGGTCGAGGAGGACTGTCCGGCCAGCGAACTGGAGGAAGAAAGCCTCTGGCCCACAGAGCCAGAGGAGACGGTGCTTGCGTTTAGGCGTGTCATCGTGCCACCCAGCAGGCCGGTGAACGCCGCGGTCAGTACTAAAGAACCTTTGGAAACTTTCATGATCCTGTATACCCCTTCGTTTGTCGGTTATTCCCGAATCCCTCAAGATTTTCGGAAGCCCGCCGCAAGCGGCACTCGCAGCCTGCGCGGGTTCCTTAGAGTATACGACAGCAAGGTGCTGCCTGGATTACCAGTCTGTAACAATAACCGCGCGTTGGCGTCAATCTGAGAATGAAGCAGATGAGCCGCCGATCGGCGGTGCGGTGTTTGATGGGCGTGACGTCGGCTTCGGCGCTGGTGGTCGCGGCGCAGGGGGCCGATGCTGGAGCGGATGCTGGAGCGAAGGTGAAGGAGGGCGGGGCGGATATCGACGTTTCGTTTGAATCGGAACATTTCGAATTGCCGCGAGCGGCGCTGATCGGCTGGGTGAGCCAGGCGGCGCGGGCGGTGACCTCGTATTTCGGACGGTTTCCGGTGCCGCACGCGCGCGTGCGAATCTTCGCCGAAGGCGGCGGGGGTGTTTCGCATGGCACCAGCTTCGGCGACGACGGCGCCTGGTGCCGCATCTCGGTAGGCCGCCGCACCACGGTTGCGGACCTGGGTGGCGACTGGATGCTGACGCACGAAATGGTGCACTTCGCATTCCCATCGGTGCCGCGCCGCCATCACTGGATCGAAGAGGGCACGGCCACCTACGTGGAGCCGATCGCGCGGGTGCAGATCGGCAACCTGACCGCGGCCGAAGTGTGGAGCGACCTGCTGCGGGACATGCACCAGGGCCTGCCAGAGGAGGGCGATCACGGTTTGGACAACACGCACACCTGGGGCAGGACCTACTGGGGCGGCGCGCTCTTTTGCCTGCTGGCGGATATCGGAATCCGCAAGAATACGGCCCTCGCCAAGGGGCTGGAGGACGCTTTGCGGGCTATCAACCGCGCGGGCGGCAATATTGAAGTGGATTGGCCACTGGAGCGCGCGCTGGAGACGGGCGATAAAGCGACGGACGGCAAGACCTTGATGGAATTGTACAAGAAGATGCGCGCGCAGCCGGCCATGGTGGACTTGCCGGATTTATGGAAGCAACTGGGCGTGGCGCGGGTCGACGGCAAGATTGTATTCGACGACAGCGCGCCGTTGGCCGGGGTGCGCAAGGCGATAATGTGAGCACCCGATTGGGGGTGCCCTCTGGGCCCGGCCACCTTGCGCCGATTCCCGGTTCGGGACACAAAATGTGCCGTGTTTGCAGTTTCCTAGCGGAAGGAGTATGATCCCGGTATGGCGAAGGATCGAGCGGCGGTGGCGATGAACCGCGCGAGGTGGGGAGACAGGCCCGGAAAAAAGTGATTCCTAGCGGTAGGAAGGTACGATTCAACCATGAACGACACCCAGCTTTACCTTTCCATCGGCGTTCCGATGCTCTTCAACGCCACGCTTGTGGGCTTACTCCTTGCCTACATGAACGCAAAGTTCAGCGGGTTGGAGCGGGAAATGCGGGTCAGATTCGACGGCGCGGGGCAGGAGATCAAAGGGCTGCACGAAGACATCCACGAGATCCGCGAAGACATCCGCGAGATCCGCTCAGACGTGAAGCTGCTCACCGGCAAGGTCTACGACATGATGGGGCAGAAATGATCAATCGCGGGGAGTTGGAAGTCTGCAAGCGCCGGGGCCACGACGCGCCAGTTCCATCTGGAGCTAACGCTGGAAGCAGTGCAAATGGTGCGGCACGTGCCTGCGCGAGGTGCGAACCATCGAAGAGCGCGAGGACGACCCGCCCGCAGATGAGAGGGATACTGCCCTTGATGATCGCATCGCGCAACTGGCTGCAATTATACCCGTCAGGGCGGCCGGCATGTTATTACTGGATTCGCCGCAACGAGCCGGACGTCGGCGACGCTGAATACGACGCCCTGATCAATCAGCGGCGCGCACGGACCGAGGCCGGGATCCGCTGCTGCTCACGATAATTGACGAGGAGAGAATCGGCGACCAGGGGCGTTCGAACTGGACTATGCACGGGCAGGCGAAACGCTGGTTGGTTACGGCATATGGGAGGAAAGCCACCTGCCGGAGGGTTCATGTCGCCTCCGGGTCCTATCCCGCCAGGCGGCTCGGTTTCCTCTCCCGAAGGGAGCAGCAGTGCACCTGCCTCGACTTGGCGCGCGAGGTGGCGAAAGAGACCGGAGCCGCCGGCAGTATTACGGCGTGCCACCGAGGCTGCCGGCTACGAGGGGCGTGTATGAAATCGCGGCTCCGGAGGGGTCGCTGAATCCGAGCTTCACGACGACGGTGGTGTTGGGCGCCAGCGAAGATCCTTCGGGAAGTGCTTCGACAAACCGGCTGCCAACCGGCGAAAAGCATGCCGTGGCGGCGGACTCGTTCACGAGCGTCACGCCGGACGTGAGGTCTTGCAGAATAAAGAAGAGTGGACCGCTCACCGCCGTCGTGCCTGCGTTGGTCAGGGTGACCTCCTGCAAATAGATGCTCTTGCTCGGATCGTAAACGATCTTGCTGCTGGAGGTGGTGATGCCTTCCGCGACATAGGCTGCGCACGTGCTGACAGTGAGAGCGGAGAAGACCGCGCGGCTGGAGTACTCATTGCCCGTGTCCGTGATAGTCATGCTCGTCAGCACTTGGCTGGCGAGGGCGGCTGGCAGAATGTACTCCTGGCGGTCCAGGACTTCGCCCAATCCATTATCCCAGACCGGGATGGTGCTGGTGTTATTGATGGTGCCTGTATATCCGGGGGGGGTGTAATTGCGGACATTCACGTCGCCAACCAGCGGCTGGGTCGCAGCCGCGCCGTTGCTCCAAGTGAAAGTGACATACAGGTAGGCGTCCGGGCCTGGTTCGCCCCACATGGTGTTGATCAGCGTAAAAACAGAAGTGACGCCGGACTGGCCAATCGGAATTGTGAGCCTGACGGTACCCGCTCCGAAATCTGCCGCTGCGCCGCCGGCCCAGTAATTGTTGGGGCCGGTCGGAATCGCGAAGGGAACGCCCCCGAAATTTTGGAGGCCGGTCGGGAAGGTGTTTCCGTTGAAGATCGCGAAACCCACCGGGTCGTGCGAAAATGTCCAGGGCTCGTTCACAAGGCTGCTGATGTCAATAGGAATTTCACCAGCGCTCGCCGAGACTGCGGCAAACGCGACGGCTATGATCGAACCTGCGAGACGGCTGTTAACTTTCATGTTACAAATCCTCCGAAGTGTGAGTCGCACGTTTCGACGTGCTGTGCTGGTGCCAATTATACCCCCCCCCCAGCAATTGTCAAGCCAGGATCGCCGCGCGCGGTACTACGGTGCGCCACCGAGGCTTCCGGCTACCAGCGCAGTGTATGAAATCCCCGCTCCGGAGGGATCGATGAAAGCCAGCCCCACGACTAAGTTGGCGCCGGGGGCCAGCGAAGCGCCCTCGGGCAGCGCGACGAAAAAGTTGCGCCAAGGCGGGAAGAAAAGGACCGGCGCGGGCGCCGGTCCGCAGGCGGGGCGCCTGCCCCACTGAACTTCACTCAATGGTGGTGACCCGCAGCAGGGAGCCGTCCGGGCCGCCCCGATAGACGCGTTCCACAGCCTTTTGGAAATCCTCCGGTTTCGCGACCGGTATTTCCTCGAAGCGCTGCGGATTCCGGTCCGTCAAAGGGAACCAGGAACTCTGGATCTGCACCATGATGCGGTGGCCCGGCCGGAAGGTATGCATCACATCCGGCATGGCGAATTCGATTTGCGCCGGCTGATCGGGTGTGAACGCCTCGGGCTTTTCCATGCTGTTGCGGAATTTGCCGCGGAACGGCTCGCCGCGCACGAGCTGCTGATAGCCGCCCATCTTGATGTTGGCCGGGTTCGGGTCCAGGTTGGGATAATCGCTGGGGTACACGTCGATCAGCTTCACCACGAAGTCGGAGTCCGTGCCGCTGGTGCTTACGCGCAGGCGAGCCACGGGCGGTCCGGCCACGGTGATGTCGCGATCCAAGGGTTCGGTCTGGTAAACCAGCACGTCCGGCCGCTGGGAGGCGAAGCGCTGGTCGTGGGTCATATAGTCGCCGGGCATACCGGGTCCGATCTCGGCGGTGACGGGCACAGGCTTCGACGGATCGCTCACGTACTCGTCGTAAGCGGCTTCGGCCGGCCGATCGAAAGAGAGCTTGCCGCGGGCATCCAGGTAAAGCTCGCGCGTCCTGGCATTCGGCGGCGGCCACGCGTCGAAACGCCGCCACTGGTCGGCGCCCGTCTCGAAGACCACGGCTTTGGGCACGCGGCCGCCGGCATCCTTGCCGGCCAAACCGTCACCCTTACCTTTCAGGTTGTGGACGAAAAACGGGAGTTCGACCTGGTCCCTGAAATACTCGCCGGTCTTTGATCCGAAGCGGAGATTTCCGAGCTTGTCGCCATCGCCATAGGACCATCCGCCGTGATTCCACGGTCCCATGACGAGCGTAGCCGGCGCGCGCGGGTTGTTGTGGTCGATGGTCTGAAACAGCCGGGGCGTGCCGCCCAGATCCTCGGCATCGAACCAGCCGCCGACTATCAGGGTGGCCGGGGCGACGTTGTGCATGGATGGCAAAAGAGCCTGCGAGCGCCAGAATTCGTCGTAGCGCGTGTGCTCCAACAGTTGTTGCCAATAAGGATTGGGGTGCGCCAGATAGCGGCTCCCGTTGGTCAGCGGGCCCATGCGCAGATAGAAGTCGTACTGATCGGGCGTGCCGTAATCGAACTCTTCGCCTCGCTGGGGGCGCGCCGGCTCATCGCCGCGCGGCTTGAACGAAGTGTAGAAGCCGAAGTTCGCGGCCAGAAAGAAGGCGCCATTGTGATACGCGTCGTCGCCGTTGCCGATGTCCGCCATGGGTGCCTGCGGGGAAACAGCGGCCAGCGCGGGGTGGGAGCCGATGAGGCTGAACGCGGCGAAGAAGCCGGGGTAAGACACGCCCCACATCCCCACCTTGCTGTTGTTATCGGGAACGTTTTTGACCAGCCAGTCGATGGTGTCGTAGGTGTCGGTGCTCTCGTCGGTGTCCCGGGGCCCGTTGAGCTGCGGCTTGTGGCGCGGCACATCGACGAACGTGCCTTCGGAGAGATAGCGTCCGCGCACATCTTGGTAGGCAAAGATAAAACCATCCTGGGCGAAGGACTCCGCGGGTCCCAGCCTGCGCGGGTAGTTGTCGACGCCGTACGGCCCGATCGAGTAGGGGGTGCGGATCATCAGGATGGGGTAGGCGGTGCTGCGGTCTTTCGGAATGTAGACGGAGGTGAACAGCTTCACGCCATCCCGCATGGGGATGTGGAAATCGTACTTGGTGTAATGCGCACGGATGTAGATGGGCTGGGGATCGGGTTTCTGATCCTGGGCCGCCGCCACGGCGCAGCAGAATAGAACGGCGATCGCCGCGGGGGTTCGCATAGGTGGGCTCCTGAGATGTGAGAAGTGGATTTCCCGTTTAGTATACAGGAAACCGCTTCCTTACGGTCGCGGGTAGTGCGCTATTTGTGTGTGCTTAGCGGAGCGGTGCGCTTTTTGCGGTCACGGAAGTCGGTGTAACGAAAAGCCCTTTAGATTCACTATTACATCGAGGCAGCATCGCTTTTGGTTTGGGCCTCCGGTTTACAATGTGCGTAGAGGTAGGGGATTTGCATGGCGGGCGAAGCCGCGCTCTACTGAATTCAAGTTCAGACTTTTTAATTGAAACGTAAAATGTATTAAATGTTTTAAACGCAACGGGTTGTGGTTCGGACTCGTCGAAAACACTAGGGATTGCGTGTAGACCCGCTAACGAACAACGGATAGGATGGCTGAACAGCAATGTCGCTAGGAATCGCCGTCCATGCAGGTCCTTGGGATTCTTTCGTTCCAAAAATAGCACACTACCCGGTCGCGGCTCGTTGAGTCGCGGGCGCGGCGTGCACGCTAGATACTCACGACGGGACAGGGCGATTGCCGGATGACTGAATAGGCGTGGCTGGTGAGACGGCCCAGGATGCCGGCATCCGCTCCGCGGCCGATCACCAGCAGGTCCGCCTGCGCCTTGCCGGCTTCTGCGCAAATCATATCGACGGCCGGCCCCATGGCCAGCATCACTTCGGCCTGCGTGCCGGCATCTTGCTGGAGAGCGGCGATCCGGGTCTCGGCGTTATCCACTAGGTATTTGCGCCACTCCGGCGAAAAAGAGAATGCTTCGGTATGCGGATCGAGCTCGGCCAGGGCGTGCACCAGCGTGAGCTGGGCGCCGTATTCGGCGGCGAGTTGCCCGGACCAGTGCAGGGCGCGGGCCGCGGAGGGCGAGAAATCGACAGCGCACAGAATGCGCTTCAGCGTGGCCTCGCCCGTTGCCGGCGCTTCGGCGTGCGCGGTGGTCCAGACAGGGCAATCGGCATCGTGCAGCACTTTGGCCGTGACCGATCCGAGCAGCATGCGGCGGAACGGGCCGTAGCCGTGGGTGGGCATGGCGATCAGCCCGGCTTGTTCGCGGTGGGCGCAATCCACGATCTCGCGCGCCGGATCGCCATCGAGCAACAGGCGCCGCACGCGATGCGGAGCGAGTTCCTCGCGCAGGAACCCGGCGATGCGCCGTTGGGCGTCGTCGCGGCGGGCGGCCAGTATGTCGGTCACGGCGCTGGCCAGTTCGATGACGCCGAACTCGCGGTAGGGCGGCAGGACGTGCAGCAGGATGATTTCAGAATTGAATCGTTCCGCGACGGGAACGGCAAAGCGGGCGGCCTGGTTGGAGCGTTCGGAAAAATCGATCGGCAGGAGAATCTTGGCAAGGGAAAACATGGCTGCCTCCGTTGCCGATTCTAGCAAGCCACGCGTTGTTCTATCCTCGATCCATGGTGCGATTCGCGTTTTCCGGTTTATGGCTGCTCGTCCCGGCCTGCCCGGCACAGACCACCACTTTGCGACCCGATGCGGCGCCGGCGGAAGATCCGCAGTTGCGCGCTGAGGCGGTGCGGCTGATGGAGCGGGCGGTCCATACTGAGCACACCCGTGTGGCCGGCCAACGAGGAATTCTTCAACTTCCGAGTGCTGCACCCCGCCCCGGGGGAGGCCGCGGAGGGCGCGATGAAGATCGGCGTCAAGACCCGGGTGAACAAGCGCTGGGAGTACACTTACGGCACTTACAAATTCATCCGCGTGCAGGATGGGAGCGAATCCGCCACGTATCGTTCAGACAGCGCCGACCCGGCGGCGTTGACCACCGTTCGCAAGCTGGTCCCGGCATTCCACGGGCGGTTCGATTCGGCCGACATGGTGCGGGGCATTGCAGATTCCACGGTGGACGACCGGGCGGCGCGCTGCATCGACTTCGACACGCTCAAGGGCGATCAACACCCGGCGGAGTACTTCGACTATCCGGCGGACGCGAAGATCGACAACGGCTGCCGTGAGTTTCACCGCGCTTTCGCCGACCGGACGCCGCAGCCGGAGCCGAAGACGCAGTCGAACGAGGCCATCGCGGTGAGGGTGCACGGCAGGGTGGGCAAGGACGGCAAGCCAACTGCGTTGAAGGTGCTGGACGCGCCGCGTCCGGACCTCGGGGAAGAGGCGTTGCGCGTGGTTTCCAATTGGAGCTTCCACCCCGCGATGTGCGTCTATGAGCCCGCCAACCAGGAGATGGATTTCGAGGTCGTCTTCGGGTGCTTAACGGTTTTGGGGATCGCGGCCTGGGATCATGCTGTAGGCTTCGGCTGGGAGTAAGCTCCGACGAACGGTGACTTCTAGTTGGGCTAAGCGGGGATGGGCACGCGGAGGAAGGTTTTTTCTGAATCGCGTGGAGGCAGCCGGTAATTGTGCCAGAGCGGCCAGGGCATCGCGGAGCATGGCCTTGACATCCAGGGTTCCGGGAGCTTGCTCCAGGGCCCAGAGGCCCTCCGCATAGTCGGCATCCAGCTCAAAGAGCTGTCGAATCGATCGCTGCGGGATCTCAGAGGGTGCCAGATCCATTCGATCCAGCGCACGAAACAGCGCCAGCAAATCGAGCCGCGCCGCTTCCAGACGGGCGCGAAGGTCGGCGGGAATTTCTACCGCAGAGCGATGGGGCATGACCCGAGCATGGCGCATCACGAGACGGAGGTCAACGGCGGACGGTCTGCAAAATGGCGGGCGATCTGCAATAGATGATTAAGCGATGGAAACCATGCGCAGGCGGTCCAATAGGGCCCAGTCCTCATTCAGCAACAGTAGACGCAATGCGAGCAGACGACGGGCTCCCGCTTCACTCCAGCGCATGCCAGCCTGGCGAAAGCGCGCATGCACGACCTGTTTATGGGCGCTCTCCACGGCGCCGCTGCCGATCCCATAGCCCAGTCGCAGATACTCGTCATAGCGCATGCGTCCGGCGTTTTCACTGTAGTAGCGGATGAGCGCCAGCAGGCTCTCGCGCAACTCCGGTGTTTTCGGCCGCACCCGTTTTAGTCTGGCGATGACTTCTTGCACCTTTCCGGCCCGCAGATCCTCGGCGATCTGGTGCACCCAACGGTCGGCCTGCGCCGAGCCTTCCCCGTAGCGGAGTTGGGCAAATCCCCAAGCGTGTTCCAGAGCGTGCCAGAAATCCAGGATTTCACAACGGCGCACAAACATGCTGGCGCGATTCCAGATCCACTCCGCGCCATCGCCGACAATGACTACCACGGTGTGCGCGCCCACCCACCCTAACTCCCGAAGTTGCGCATACAGGCGCGCGAAAATGGCGTCGGCGTCCCCCAAGCAGGTCACCAGAAACCGGCGCACCACCGCACGCCTGCCGGGAGAAGTTTCCACACGCTCGCCAGGCAGCAGCAAGACGCCCGTCTTGACTTCCCGGAAATGACCGTCCTCGACCGGTGGTAACGGCGGCAGTATTTCGCCGGCCTTGCGGCGCCGCCGAGTGGCACGTACCTGCATTCCCAAGCTGCAGCCATCCACTCCCAACACTACGGCCGCGGGAGCCGTTTGGGTGGGTGCGCCGATACTGCGGCTGTCGGCATGATAGCGGCTCAAGGCATCCGTATGCTGCGCCGCCGCTTCGCCCAACCGCTGCGCCACCCGCCAGATGCCCATGGGACTGATGGTGACACCCAACAGTAGCCAAGCCAGACGTGCCGCTAGAGGATACGGCGCCACGGTGGCCAGCAAAGCTAGCAAGCGGGCCAGCGCGCCACTGATGCGGCCGGGCTCTACCCCTAACAGATCCAGCAAGGGCCGGCACTCATAGTGGCAAGGCGGACAGCGGTAACGCGACACGCGGGCATGCAAGCGTCCGCAACGCGCCAGCCAGGAGACCTCCCGTGTCTCTTGGCAGCGCATCGGCTGGCCGCATTGCGGACATACGGGCGTCGTACCACGCATCTTGGCGGCGCAGGCATCCACCTTGCTTTGCAGCGCAGCCAACATCTGCGGACGGTACTCGATCTCCACTTCCCGCTCCAGCAATACGAAGCGCGGGGGATCATCGGCCAAGACAGGCCGCGTGGGCGGTATCGTGGGTTCCGGGCGTGCCAACGGCTGTGGCGGCATGGCTTTCTCTCTCTACGGCGGCGATGAAATGGAACGGCGCGGGGGGCGGGTGCGCTGATTCCGGGCGAGCACCAAAAGCTGGGCGTTGATCCGCAGCATTTCGGCGGCGGCTTCCTTGAAGCGTCGGCCAGCTTCCACTCGCGGACGAACCGTGCCGATCCAATCCCCAGGAATGGTTTCGACACGCTTCTTGCCACCGGTCATGAACGTGAGGGTCCAGAGCGGATGGCCCTCCCCTTTGGCGCAATGACAGGAAGGTTTTCCGCAGCGGCGACGGGAGAGCGCCAGCGATCCTGGAAGCGCGTCGTCCGGGAGGCGGAAGCGGGCTAAAAGCCGGCGCGCACGGCGGCGCAGTTCGGCAGCGTCCGGGCCGCTGGGGGAAGGAATCTCTACGTCCGTCATCTGTTGGTAATAATACCAGCAGAAACATTCGGAAACAAGCCCTATGACAAATGTTTCAAAGAAATCGGCTCAGGTCCGGCGGAGTTCGCCTACCCAAGGACTCGACCAGGCCCCGACGGTCATAACCCGCCATCCCCAAAACGGTTAAGCACCCGTCGTCTTCAAGGGGTGGTAAGCCCGCCGCGCGCATGCGCTACAATAATCGAGTCTCCCCCGCAACGCCGCCTCGCCATGGAACGCGCCAGCAGACTCTTCGGTAAACTTACGGGCGGCGGTGGTCCGATCGATGTGGACGGTCTGGCCCGCGCGGCGTGGCCGCTGGCGGTGGGCAAGAAGATCGCGGCGCGCACGCGGCCCGCGCGCATGGTGCGGACCCGGCTGATCGTCGAAGTGGACGATCTGGTCTGGAAAAAACAACTGTTCGGGCTCTCCCGGCAGATCCTGACGAACATGGAGCGGCACCTGGGGCAAGGGATCGTGGAGGATCTGGAGTTCCGGGTGATGCCGCACCGGCGCGACGCTCAACGCGCGGATGTGGCCGATCCGGCCGCGGCGGCCGACGACGATGCCGACAGCATCGCGGACCCGGTGATGCGCAACATGTACAAGGTGGCGCGCAGGAAGGCCCTGGCGTGAAGATCACGGAAAAAGAAGTCCGCTACGTCGCGGAACTGGCCAACCTGGACCTGAGCGACGCCGAAGTTCACAAATTCCAAGCCGACCTGGATGAGATCCTGGACCACGTGGAGCGGCTGAACGAGGTGGATACCGAAGGCCTGGAGCCGATGACGCAGGTGCTGTATGCGGCCGGCGACAATTCGAGCTGGCGCGCGGACATGGAACGCACGACGCTGGGGACGGACGTGGCCCTGGCGAATGCGCCGCAGGCGGGAGACGGATATTTCAAAGTGCCGAAGGTGATCCAACGTTGATGGACATTCGATCGCTCAGCATTGGGCAGGTCAGGGATGGTTTGTTCGCGCGCCGCTTTAGCGCGGTGGAACTGGCGCAGGAAGCGCTGGCCTTCGCCGAAGCGCAAAATCCCGCGACGGACGCCTATCTGCGATTCTCGCCGGAACGGGCGCTTAGTGCGGCGGCGCGCGTGGACGAGAAGATTGCGCGCGGCGAGGATCCCGGTCCGCTGGCCGGAGTGCCGGTGGCGGTGAAGGACGTGATCCTGACCAAGGGCCTGCGCACCACGTGCGGCTCGAAGCTGCTGGCGGAGTACGTGCCGCCTTACGATGCCACGGCGATCGTGCGGCTGGAGCAAGCCGGCGGCGTGATCCTGGGCAAGACCAACTGCGACGAGTTCGCCATGGGATCGTCGAACGAGAATTCGGCATTCGGGCCGGTGCGCAATCCGCTGGCGCCGGACCGCGTTCCGGGCGGATCGAGCGGGGGATCGGCGGCGGCGGTGGCGCAGGGGACGGCGGCGCTCGCGTTGGGGTCGGATACCGGCGGGTCCATCCGGCAGCCTGCTTCGTTTTGCGGGGTGGTAGGGGTGACGCCTACCTACGGGCGGGTCTCGCGGTACGGCCTGACGACGTTCGCCAGCTCGCTCGACCACATTGGGCCGCTGGCACGCACCGTGCGGGATGCCGCCGTGCTGCTGCAAGTGATCGCCGGCCACGATCCGATGGACGCCACATCGGCCGAAGCGCCCGTGCCGGACTATACACAATCGATGGACGGAGACGTGAAAGGTCTGAAGCTTGGGTTGCCGCGCGAGTATCTAAATAATTTGACGAGCGAGACCGGGGATTTGATTGCGGCAGGCGTGGAGACGCTGCGGGAACTGGGCTGCGAAGTGCGCGAGATCAGTCTGCCGGCGACCGATTATGCCATTGGCTGCTATTACATCATCGCCACGGCGGAAGCCAGCTCGAACCTGGCGCGCTATGATGGCGTGCGGTACACTTTTCGGGCGGAGGCTTCCGGCACGTTGAGCGAGATGTACCGGCGAACGCGCGGTGAGGGCTTCGGCGCGGAATGCAAGCGGCGCATCATGCTGGGGACTTATGTGCTGAGCGCGGGCTATTACGACGCTTATTATTTGAAGGCGCAGAAGGTGCGCACGCTGATTGCGCGGGATTTTGCGCAGGCGTTTTCGGAAGTGGACGCGATCGTAGCGCCGGTATCGCCTTTCCCGGCGTTCAAGCTGGGCGAGAAGATCGACGATCCGCTGGCGATGTACTTATCGGATATCTACACGATTACCGGCTCGCTGGCCGGCATCCCCTGCATGAGCGTGCCCTGCGGCAAGACGGCGGAAGGCCTGCCGGTGGGGATGCAGATTCTGGCCAAGCATTTTGACGAACCGACTATGTTCCGCCTGGCTGACGCTTTCGAGCGCGCCAGAGCAAATTAACACAAACTGAGAGGAATGGAGATCGATATGTCTTTTACGCTTCCCGCACTGCCCTACGCGACGGATGCCCTGGAGGTTTCCATCGACAAAACGACGATGGAGATCCATCACGGCAAACACCATGCCGCTTACGTGACCAACTTGAATAAGGCGCTGGAATCGGCGCCGGAACTGGCCGGCAAGAGCATCGAAGAGCTGCTGGCGAATAACTGCGCCATCGTGCCGGAGGGTATTCGCACGGCGGTGCGCAACAATGGCGGCGGCCACATCAACCACTCGATGTTCTGGACCATTATGGGACCGGGCGCGGGCGGCGCGCCGGTCGGGCACGTGGCCCAGGCTATTACCGGGACCTTCGGCAGCTTCGACGACTTCAAGACCAAGCTGCAGACGGCTGGAATGGGCCGGTTCGGTTCCGGTTGGGCCTGGCTGATTTCCCACGGCGGCAAGCTGGAGATTTCTTCCACCGCAAACCAGGACAGCCCGGTGATGGAGGGCAAGCATGCGATTCTGGGCGTGGATGTGTGGGAGCACGCGTATTACTTGAAGTATCAGAACCGGCGCGCCGATTACCTGGGCGCGTGGTGGAACGTGGTGAACTGGCCGGCGGTGGAAGCGCGGTTCAACGCGCACAAGTAACTTTGCATGACGGCTTTGGTGCTGGAGAGCCGCGCCTCCCGGGGAGACGGCTCTCCATCACATTGCCTACGATTTGGGCTGTCTTAGGCTGTTCTTGTGCCGGGCCACGATAGACCAATAGTGACACTGAAGTGCCGATCGGCATACAGCTTCGGGGCGAAATTCCCGATCCAGGTCTCGGTGTTATTGGTCGCATCCACCAATTTGTTCAGGGCGACGTAGAACGAGGCGGGTGTGCCAGCAGAGACTACTTGCACGATTCCAAACGCCAGACCACCCGGCGCCATGGGCTCGATACAGAAGCTGATCGAGTCGAGCACCACACGCTTGCCCGCGGGGACGGGCGCGAGGGTCGTCCTGGCGTTGTCGGAGTCCGGCGCGATGTCGATTGCCGCGCTGGCGGCATAACTTCGCGGGGCAAATTCAGGTTATGGCTTCGTCCCTCTTCGGGGGGCACGCAAGAGTCATAAGGAGAGCGATGTGGAATTGCCGACGATGCTAGCGGCTTTGGGCTGAGGCCGCGGCAAGGGCCTGGTCGATGCCTTTCGAGATTTCCTCGAAAGTGAAGGTCTCGACGAACGGCGCTCCGTTCACGAATACCGTGGGCGTGTGCACGACGCCGCGGGAGACGCCGTCCTGATAATCCTGCTCGACCAGTTCGGCGTATCGCGCATTGGAGAGGGCGGCGATGGCGGCGTCGGGCTCGATATCGTGCGCTTTGGCGAATTCGGCGAGACGCGCGTTGAAGTTTCCGTCGTCGGTGGCTGGCTGGCCAGCCATAGCGGAGCGCCGGTAGGCCAACCCTAGCTCCGGGCTGCGCTCGGTGAAGAAACGCGCGGCGATCGCTGCGCGCCGTGCCCAGGCGTGCTTCGCCAGGGGAAAATCGCGATGGACGAAGGCCACTTTCGCGCCATACAGCGGGAGCAGCTTTTCGTCCAGCATGCGGCGGAAGGCGGCGCAATCCGGGCACTGCAAATCTTCGTAAATCACCGCGCGCACAGGGCTGTCCGGGTGCCCCTCGACGATGGGTTTTTGAGCGAGGAGAGCCATGGCTAAAACCAAGGGCGAAAGCAATCGCGCCGGCGTCATTTGCGGTCTCGCGAGTCCTCGGAGTCTTTCGGGGCGGAGGCGCCGGATTGCCCGCGCCGCGGCGGAACAGGCGCCGATGCGTTGGGCGCGGGAGACGTGAATTGGAGCGTGGAGACGTCTGTCACGTCGTAGGTTTTCACGGTGTCGTCCACCTGGATTTTGATGGTGCGGGCGGTGCCGCCCATATAGATCCCATGGACGACCTGGCCGTCACGCAGGGTGAGAGTATCGGCGGAGCAGGCCATGGCGCACGTGATTGCGAGAATTGCGGTACGCAAACGCATAAGGTCCATTGTATGACGGAAGGCGCAAGTACAGCATGTTGGATGCGGTTTGGCGTACAATAGGACATTCGGGCCGTGGCGCAGCCTGGCTAGCGCGCTTGCTTGGGGTGCAAGAGGTCCCGAGTTCAAATCTCGGCGGCCCGACCAAAAACTCCTTTGATTACAACGTTTCCTCCTTCCCGCCCGACACGAATTTCGGCACGATTGTGGCAAAACTGTGAATGAAATACGTCAAGCGGGCCGCTCCGTGAACCAATTCCCCGGACGCTCGTTCGCCTGACGATCCAGTTTGCCGAGCGCCTCGCGCATCATGCCGAGCTTGGCTTGGCTGTACAGCTTGAACACCTCGGCATCGCTCTGCCGAAGCATCTGCGTCACCATGTGATCGGCCACGCCACCCGCACTCAGCCGCGTTGCAAAGGTATGGCGCAATTCGTAGAGTGCGAAGTATGGAACGCCAGCCTTCTTCAACGTTGCCGACCACGTCTTTCGCAGATTCGTAATGTGCGGCTTGCTGCCGGTTGAGACCGGACTCGGGAACAGGTACTCGCTTCCCGGCGTCTCCGCGATCTGGCGCTGAAACGCCTCCCGCGCGACAGCGGTCATCGGCATATCGCCGATGCCATTCACCGTTTTGGAATCGGCGACATGCACGACGCCATTCTCCAAATCCACCTGCACTTTCTTCATCGGAAGAAGCTCCTTCTTGTAGCGAAGCCCCATCTCCGACAGAATCACGACGATGTTGCTCAGGTAATTTGGAGCCGCGAATTCGATCTTCGCCTGCTCGCTCGCCGCCATGTAGTGCGGCTTGCGAGTCGATTTCGCCACCGACACCGGAAACTCGACCGCCCGGCAAGGGTTGTCCGATAATCTCTTCTGCTTTACCGCGACATTCAGCATGTGCGAGAGAATTCGGAACTCCTGATGAACGGTGGCCGGCTTCACGGTTCCCCGAAGCTGTAAGCCAAACTTCGTGTGAACCCTGCGGCCGGACCGAAGCCGCTCGGCAAGGTAGTCTTCGATGGCCTCGGCCGTAATATCCGACAGGGCAACCTCTCCGAATACCGGGCCCAGGAATTTCATAGCATTCAGATTTTGCTGGTGATTTCCTTCGCTTCGGAACGGAGGCTTGGAACGCCGCTCCAAGAACCAGCCCGCCCACTGCTTGAACGTCAAATGTTTGCTGTCCAAGACAGTTGAGAGACGGCCCTCGTCTCGTGCGTCCAGGCGATCGCGCAGAAAGCGCTCGGCTTCCTGCCGATCGGTGGTGCCTGTCGATTCTCGTTGTATTTCTCCTTTCTGGTCCTCCATTCAGTTGGAAATGGGCCGACGAGCCGGCGCTCAACGAGAACCGGTCATATCGCGCCCTGGTTGCTGAACAGGGGAATCTGCTTCCGCTCAATATGAGCATAGCCCACGGAGAGCCACCTGTGGACGAGTCGTTACGATGTGGACGGAGCCGTGGCATCCATTACGTCCTGTCGGCAAGTTGAGCGGAAGGATTCGAGGTCGGATTTAAGAAACCTGATGTTGCGTCCCATCATTCGGAGGTGGGGGATCTGCCGTCGTTCGACCCAGAGATACACTGTCTGCGGGCTGACTCCGAGATAGACCGCTGCCTGCCGAACGGTCAGCGGAATCTCGGTAACGGCAAAGCCGGCGGGTGAGCCGTTCCTGGTGGACTCAAGGGGGAGGCTTTTCGGACTCATAGGCATTCTCGTTGTTCTAACCTGTACGGCGCGGGAGCGAGCCTGCGTGACCGGAGTCATCGAATTCAGGAAGCGGCTGGTAGGGTCACCACAGCGCGCTGATCCGTCCAGCCCATACACCGCAAGAGAACAACAGCGCGGCGGCAAGGACCGCGATTGTGAGCTTTTGTGCGGACATACGTTGCTGGTATGCCGCCTCGACCTGTCGAACGATTCTTGATGCTTGCAACCGGGCGTCCTGGATATCTCGCTCAAGCTCCTGCCGAATTCCGGCTGCGGACTCCCGGACCTCCGCTGCAAGAACGGTTCCCGCACGGGTCTGTACCTTCTTCGCAGCGGCCTCAAACAAAGCGAGGTCCTCAACAATGTGGGAATGGATGGCTTCGAGCGACTCCTCCAGCACCAGGCGATTCATGGTCACGATGGCGAAGGCTGCGTCATCTGGCTTGAGAAGCAGGCGATGCCGGGCTGCAACCTCGTCAATGAGGCGTCGCACGTCGAAGGCAATCGGTTTCGTCGCCGCCATGGCTCACTCCATCTCAATCCGATCTAGCTGCTCGAACAGCTCGCGCTGGATGATCTCAAGACGCTGTTTCGATACGAGCGAAAACTCGCCGAGCCGGATGGCCTCTTGGAACGTCAGCCGCCGGGCCAGCATCAGGCGCATGTCGTCACCGTAGGTGTTGGGGTTGCGCTCTCGAATGACGACTGTTCCGAGAAGTTTGTGAGCCTGCTCTTCGGCTACGCGGAACTGTTCAAATGGCTTCCCATCTTTCGATACTTCACCGAAAAACTCGTTCAGCCATACGATCAACGTTCTTCTCGGTCGTCGTTTCGGCCAGCCGCTCCAGACCGTTCAACGTATCGCTCATTGCCTGTCCGCCGGCCACAACCGAATGGACGAAGACCCGGCGTGACCGGGCAGCGAGGAAGCACAGGATCTCGTTTTCGAGGATATAGTTCCACAGAGGGACAAACGTTGTGGCCCCAGTATCCACGATACAGATTCCGTCGACCTGGCAAATCTTCTCAATCAACTCGTCAAATCGCTTATCGTAGATTGCACCACGACGTAAAACGTTGATGTGTTCGGCGGCGAGAGCCTGATATTGGGCGAAGGTCGCGTTGACCGGATCGGTATCAAAACAATGTAGAGTGGCTTTCCGGGCATGGAAGTACTGGCCGAGAATGGCGGAAACAAGACTTTTTCCGACGCCTCCTTTTCCCTGGAGGATCAAATGAACCTGATTTGATCTCGGCTTTCCGTTTTCTGTTGTTGCCATGGTGTTCTCCTAGTCGATGAGCTGCTTTTGAATTGAGAAGGGATCATAGTCGAATCCGGTTGACTGTTTTTTCTCCCGCTGCTCGCGGAGGTTTCGGAACGGATCGCATGCCGCCGGGGATGCGGAAGCCGACGTGGCGGCTGGCTTGTCTTCCGCGCACGGCTGCAATGCGGGTTCTGACGGATGATTCAGTAACCTGTTCCGAAGGCGGGACACGTAGACCCGAAACTGAGGGTATGGAATGTCGAAACCGTCGGCGCGGGCAGCATCCCAGACTTCCCTCAGCTTCTTTCCGGTACCCAGCGCGGCCTCGATCTCGGGCCAGATCCACGCCACCCGGCCGGTGCTGGTTGCCGGCTCAGCACTCGGGAGTGTGCGCAGATGGAGGAGATCGGACTTGGTTCTCTTTCTGGATGGCGAAACGGAACTCGGTGTCATGGTCGAATTGCGCCCTCAATCTGTAGGTCTTGGCAGGGGGGTTTCGAGACAGAAACTACGGAATATTTTTGGTTGTAACCTTCCGCAACCCATTCGTCACGCTTTGCAACAACCGCGCGGGTTCTCTGGGTCCAGCAACGGGCTGCAACAGATTGAAACCCAGCAGGGCAGCAGAAGGCAGCCAAACACCGGTAGTGGAACATAAAGGAAACGTTGCGCAGTTGTGTCCTCCCTGGCTTGTAGGAGTTTCATTATCAATGCGGTTCCACGTCGCGCACTCTAACCGGTTTTGTTGCGCATTGCGCAACGGCGATTTCGGTGTCATGCGCTGGTCATTCCGACACCTACAGGTTAGAGGAGACGTATGGTACAGAAACAAAAATCGATAGTTATCCACGGCCTGCGAATCAATCCAGAGCTCGGGAATCGGATCGCGGTAGCTACGCAGAAGGGCGGATTCTCAAGTCGCAGTGCCTTCATCCGCGGTGCAGTCGAACGTGAATTGGCGGGCCGGGAAAGCGGCGTGGACGCGGCGGAACAGCGGATCGCGGCCAGTCTGGATCGAATGGCCCGCGAAATTCGCAACCTGCGGATAGGACAGCAGGCGTTGTTCGCATTCGTGGACGTCCTGGCGAAGACCTTCTTGACCTGTGTTCCAGAACCGCCGAGGGATGTGCACGACCAAGCCGTCGCCCGGGGCAAAATTCGGTATGATCGGTTTCTCAAGAACGTGGGCATGGCAATGATGGGCGATTCCCAGGCGGCTATGGCGGAGTTGTTAGGCCGTGGCCACGAATGAACTATCAGCAAGGCGCGGTCGATGCTGTTAGCGACGGACATGAGGGGACCCCGCATTGAGGCGTGGGCAGGTGTACTTGGAAAGCGAAGCCGTGATCACCTGACACCAACAAGCGGGTTGTGAAAGTTCGGAGCGGCGGCTATCAATGTCGCCTGCCACCCGCATTGGCCTTGGGTCGCGCTAGTGTCCTTTTCGCGGCGTGATAAGCTCCGTTTTGCTCGTGAAGGAAACCTTAAGTTATCTTGCGCTCACAACAAAATAACGCGTATAGTTGAACTAAAACGGTGTTGCAGGACGCGAGGCGCACAGTTCGTGGATGCGCGCAGCGCTACGAGCAAAATGGCCAACGACACATTGCCCGTGAGAGCGGCGGCCGGAGACAGGGTCCTGTTCTTCGACTCGAATTATCCGCAACTGCGCGACCAGATGAAGCCGATGAATTGGATGCGTCGGCTGTTCCTGCGCCTGACTGACGGATGGTGCCCGAGGCTTGTCGATCTTCCGACGGGAGCCGGGAAAACCGATGTTGTTGTCATCTGGATTCTGGCGCTGTCATGGTACGGGTTAGACACCCTGGCGAGAAAGCCGGTGCCACGGCGACTGGTTTGGGTCATCAACCGCCGCGTTTTGGTTCAACAGGTTTTCCGGCTCGCGAGGCAACTCACTGAGAAGCTGCTGGCGGCGGGCGACCCCGGTCCACTTGCGACGGTGCGGAACGGCCTTGCGCTGTTGAGCGGGGATCGAGAGGACTTCTTTCGTATCGTCGAGCTACGTGGCCAACTCGTCGACGACCGGGATTGGTCGGTCGCTCCGGCGGTGCCGCAGCTTATCGTCGGCACGGTGGACCAAATTGGGAGCAGGTTGCTGTTCCAGGGGTACGGTCTCGGCAAATGGAGCGTGCCGTTGCAGGCATCCCTGCTGGCGGTAGACGCGTGGCTTTGCGTCGATGAGGCCCATCTGGTTCAGGCCTTCGTTCTTACGCTCCGCCAAGCACGGCAGTTGATCGAGGCTGAAGGCAATGCTGCCCCGACGTTGCTTTCCGGCGTGTTCGAGCGGTTGCCCTTTTGGTTGAGTGAACTTTCAGCTACTCCGGCCCTCCCACCCCCGAGTGCGGACTCGATCTTTCGGCTGCTCCAGGAACCGGAGGACGAGGAGGACCCCCCGCTCAAGGATCGCCTGCTCGCGGCGCGGACCCGCCAGGTCAATGTAGGGTGGCTCACGGCGACTGACAAGCCCAGCGATGCGATATTGAAGGCTGCATCCGATCTGGACGGAAAGATTGGCGCTGTTGCGGTGTTTGTGCATACACCGAAGGATGCTGATACGATAGCCGCCGGGCTCGGCAAGAAGTTCGGTGCCGAGAGGGTCCTCAAGATCACGGGCCGGCTTCGCGGATACGAGCGTGACCGCCTCGAGCGGGAACCCGTCCTTAAGCGCTTCGGCCCGCCCGAGGAGCGGAATGAGGGCAACTTAGCGAAGGAAACGGCGTTCCTCGTGGGGACCGCGGCCGCAGAGGTTGGCCTAGACGCGGATGCCGGTGCGATTGTGTGCGATTTCGCTTCGCTGCCGACGCTGTTGCAGAGGCTTGGCCGCTTAGACCGGCGGGGATCGATGAGCCGCAGGTTCTCTGAGGGCGAAGGTGAGGCACCGACGATGACGGTCTTTGCGGCGCCGGGCGAAGCTGGAAAGAAGATTCGAAAGCGGTTTCTGAGGCTGGCGCGGGATTTGCGGGCCGATCGCGGCTACGTTTCGCCCTCCATATTGATCGGACGGCACTGGATTGAGGCGACTGCTAAGGAGGCTGGAGAGAAAAAGGCGAAGGAGATCGACCCGGCGGAGATAGTGGGCGCGGCGACTCGGGCCGTGCTGCTTGGCAAAAGGCCCGGCGCTGGGGTGGACAAAAACATTGCTAGCCCGCCCTCCACGTGGCTTAAATGCCCGGTTGCGTGCGTCACTGGGGGGCCCGTGGGCGTGCCTGCTCTCACGACTGCGCTCATCGAGCAGTGGTGCGGCACAACGGAGCCGGGGAATGATTTTCTACCGGTTCACCCGTTCCTTTATGGAATTTTGCCCGACCTCGAGGGAACGCCGTTGGTGTCGGTGGCCTTCCGGCTGGAGATGGATGTGTTGGCAACTGATCGGTCCCCTGGAGACGAAGAGGATGACGAAGAAGAGGGACAAGCCTGCGAACAGATCTCGGAGATCTTCCGCCGGTTTCCTCCTCAGCGGGCTGAATTCCATTTCGTTGCGTTAAACGTGGCGAGGGAATGGCTGGCCTCACGCGCAGCCTTTAGGGTTCCGGTTGCTGTCTTTGATGGGCAGCAATGGTCCGTGAGCCGGGATGGCGACGACAGGCCCACGTTGAGGCCTGGAACAACGCTGGTTCTGCCCACTCTGGCGCGCGATCATTTGGGCCAGCTTCTCGAAAGCGCAAGCGATCCTGGGGAGAAAGCCTCGCGGGATGTCCTCGAAGGGGTATCGACTAAGCGTCCGCGGTACTGGCGCCTTGTCAAACGGGTCACGGCGGGCGACTACGGGCTAGTATCCGAGGACGGCGCCGCTCGGTTTGAGCTGACCGCATCGTCGCAGGAATCGGCTGCGGTGTGGGATTGTGTTGTCGTTGGCGGGGATCAGCCAGATGCCCCGTCCGGCTCCACATGGGCCGGTCGGTTACGGTACACCCTGAGCATTGGCACGGCCGAGTTTCGGTTTGAATACCTGAAGCCGATGAGGGTTGTGCAGCAGCAGTTCCTGGCTGACCATCTCCAGGCTGCGGAGGAGTACGCCCGTAGGATTGCCGGTGCCCTATCGCCCGGTAGCGAGGGCTTGCGGTCGTTGCTCGTCGAGGCTGCCAAGGTGCACGATCTGGGCAAAAACAATCCTAAGTGGCAACGGGCGATGGGTAACAGCGACATGAGCCGTCCGGTCGCGAAGCCGTGCGTTGAAAGGCCGCTCTCGATGAGGGGTTTTCGCCACGAGTGGGAATCGCTGCTGGAGGTTCGGGATTGCACGCCGAAGTCGTTCGATGGCTTAGAAGGACCGGAACGGGTGGACCTCTGGCGGCATTTGGTAGTATCACATCACGGTCACCTGAGGCCCTGGCTGGCAGAGCGCGTGTTAGAGGCGCACGCGCTCGGCAAGCAGAAGCAGTCGAGCTTGAGGCTTGAATCGGCCGAGTGTTTCGCACGTCTGCAAGGTCTGCTAGGGCCGTGGCGGCTGGCCTACTTGGAGGGGTTGCTCAAGGCGGTGGATGTTGCCGCCAGCCAGACCGAGGAAGCGGAGGAAAGCGATGAGCAGTGACGCCCTTAATGAGTTGCGGCTGCAACTGGACGAGCGAAACCTCGCCCATGTGCTCTCGGCTGTGGCACTGGCGGGACTTATATCCCGGAATCCAGACGCCAGGCCCGACGAGTCGACGTGTTGTTGGAGAGAACGGAACTTCATGGTTAGGACCGCGATTACCCATGCCGCCTTGTTCGACATGGCTGACAGGTTTCTCCGAAGCGTGCGCTGGATTCCAGGTTGGGGGGCAGCGGTTCCGGGTACCTTCGCGGCTGGTAGCGAGATCGGGTCGAACCCGTTCATAAGCCTCGCGAAAGGTGGGCAGGAAAAGCTCACCCTTCAAGACGTTCTCGGGGCAGCAGGGTCCAGGCGGACCTGCTGGAGGCGCAGAAGCAGTCCCTTGTCGGTGCGACCGTTGGAGACGGGTGGCTTGCGCAGAAGGGGCGTGGCATCGCGAGTTGGGGCTTCGACTGTCGGGTCGGGTCGCATGCTTACGACCTAGGATTTAGTTCGAATGATGAGGACACGGGGGATCGAGATCCGAGTTTACCCAGCCGTCGAAATGCTGAGCATCGCGGGCGTGTCGTTCCTTACGGCGATTCAAGGCTGGCAGTTGGACGAGGATAGCGTAGGCTACTCCATCTGGACCGATCCTATCCCGGTGACCCTAGTGCGATACGCAGTCGCCAGTCGGGTTGGCGGACTTCCTGCGCGGACGTACCGCGCCAGGAGTCGCGGCGGCGCTTATGGAAAGGGGGCCGCGTATCGGTTCTTTCCTGAGGCGACTCTTCAAGATCAGAAAGGAGATCGACAATGGCAGAAGTAAGCGAAAGCAGGCTGAAAGAGGCGACTAAGCTTGCTCGACGGCTTGCTCGGCGTGGATGTGCGGAAGCCGCGGTATGGCCGCTCGGCTGCCCGCCGTGATTCGCGTTGTCGAGTCGCTGGAACCAGCCGGCGGAATGCAGTTCCCGGTGTTTCCGCCTTCCTACGCGGGTGATGGGCAGAACGCTCCGCCTGTGTATGACCTGAACGGCGTTGAGTATGGCCCCGAGATGGAGGTGATACGCGGAAAGGATCGGGATCGGACGCGCCGCGACATTGTGAGAGCGCGGCAGTGCACTATGGACTCGCCGCAGTCCCAGGCTAACCGAACGGAGCTCGCGTTTCTTGAGGACGAGGAATTGCAGTCTTTGGTTCCGCAGGCGTCCGTAAAGATTCCGAGGGCGGAGGGGAAGAAGGCGAGCGAGAACGTGCTCTGTTTGCCGCACCGGGTTGCCGATTTCCGCGTGCGCCTTTCGGACAAGCGGTCTGATGTGGAAGCCGCCATAAACGATTTTGCCGATGGAGACTCCCTGAAGCTTCTTCGGCTGATGCCGACCAGCGTTGTTTTCGGTTTTTGGGACAGCCGAGGCAAAGGAACTCAACCTAAGCATGCCCGGATTCTGATGTCCCGGATCGACGCTTTCGACGTCGTTCCCTGCAGGAAACACGCTCTCTATAGCGGGCCGTATTCGAAAGACGAGTTTGCCCAGGTTGTGCTGGCGAGTAGCGAGCTAGCCGCCGCGGCTCAGGAAGAGGTGGAGAAGGAAACGGAAGAAACGAAGTCCGCGGCCTTCAAGAAGGCCTCCAAGAAGATGGCGGAACAGGGCTATACCGCCGCGCCGAGCGCCGGGTTAGGCGGCGTGCTGGTTCAGGGAACGATCGAGCGGCTGTCGCTCATATCGCTCACGGACATTGCACGGCTGCGCTGCCTTGATAAGGACGCCGAGACGCAGAAAGCGTTGACCAACGCTGCGCGGCGGTACGTATTCGCGCTGGCCGCCTTGGCGGAGGGGCACCCTCGCGCCACTGGTAGCCATAGGCTGCGCTCTGGCTGCGAACTGGTGGCTAGGCAGGATGGCCTTAAGGTCGAGTTGCGAGGTGGCGATGGCAGCTATGCAGGTTCTGGATTGCTCGCGTTCTTCATGAACCGCGATGAGCTTATGGCCGTTGCGGCAGAGGCGAAAGGAATACTTGGGATAGCTAAGCTCGACAATTTCGACGTCACAGCCGCGTCGCTCAGGGCGGACTTCGAGGGCACGGGCGGCGGCCAGCCGGATGAGCCGCCGACCGGCGGTGGAGCGAGGCGGGGCCAGCGCCGAAGGGGATAGTAATGGCGGACCTTGTTCTGCAGTGCAGATTTTGTCGCTCACAGCTATCAGGGCGTGCGGCAAGGTCGAGACCGGGACGAGGAGCTGGATTGGCCGCCAGCGCCGGGACGAATCCACCAATCGCTGATTTCCGTCGCGCTGAGAGGTTTGCCCGTGGCCGACGGAGTCGGGGCTGCCGACGCCCTCGAGGCCCTGCGCTGGCTGGAGGGTCAGCCTCCTCCCGAAATCGTGGCGTCGGCCATCTGCGAGAATGCGGATTCCTCTACGCACTTTCGCGTAGCTATTCCGCAGAACAATCCTGCTAGGAGCGATTTGACGAAGACGTCGGTCCTCCTTAAGCCGACGCCGATGCTTCGCGCGGTAGGGCGGTCGGGCGAACCGCTCCGTGTCGACTACGTATGGCGCTTAGGGGAGCCGGCTGCACTGGACGCCGCTGAGCGGCGCCTTTCCGACCTAGCTGACCTGGTTGCCCAAGTGCGTTACCTGGGTCGCTCCGAAGACCAAGTCGAGATGCGGCTTGAGTTGCGGGGCGACGATTGTGGGGATGCAGTGCCAGAGGCGAGTGAGACGTGGAAGCCAAGCGACAGGTTCACAGACGCCGAGCTGTGGGTTGCGAGGCCGAACTCGACCGATGAGCTGATTCAGAACCACGCCGAGCCGGTGCCAGAGCGAACTCGGAGGCCGCCCGCCAGCCGATTCCTTCGGGAGCAAGGGTATAGCCGAGAAGCGACGGCCGGCTTGTTGCCCGTTCACGTAGCGATATTTCAGCTTTTCGCCGATTCCGGGGATCCGGACGAACTGCCGCTTTCCTGCGACGCCGAGAATGCGGGAATCTGGCGGGCGACGATCAGGCAGGGGGCGGTCGATCTTGCCCGCGACCGCGAGCGTTGGGACGACCCCGATCTCGCTGTCGAATTGGTGACCGGACATCCCCCAGGCGATCCCGGCAGGAGCGAGCAGCCGCACTTGGCGTTTGTGCCTTTGCCTTCGATCGGTGCGCACGGTAAGGCTGACGGGCGTGTGCGACGGTTCGCCCTCCTGGGTTACGCGCGAACGGGCGCGGACGCCGCGGCGGCCGAGGTCTACCGCGTGCTGAGCGCGGCTCTCGATGGGGAGATTGTGGAGGCTGGAGGGTCGCATTATCGGCTTCAACTGCTTGATGGACGGCCTCAGAACGACAAGGTATGGTTCCAGTTTGTCCGCTCGGCACGGGTCTGGCACTCGGTCACGCCAGTGGCTCTAGCCCGCGGTTTCAAGGTTCCCACGCTCACGCCGGACGGATTGCGGAGGCTGACCAGCAACGAGAGGCACCTGCGCAGACTCGCTGAATGGACCGCGCTGTTGCGGGCCAGCCTACGTCATATCTGTCTCCCGGACGAACTGGCCGCCAACTGCGCCATCACATTGACCGCATCACCGCTCCTGCCTCACACGCAGCGCGCGGAGAGCTATCGGCCGCCGGGGGAGTCCGCGGTATTCACGCACGCACGGATCGAGTTTGCTCAGTCGGTCCGCGGTCCATTGCTCGTGGGCGACCGGCGTTACTTCGGTTACGGCCTATTCTTTCCGGATTGACGGGTTCACCGATGCGTACAAGTTACCTCATCTGCTACGACATCTGCGACGACAAGCGCCTGCGCAAAGTCTTCCAGACCATGCGGAACTACGGCGATCACTTGCAATACTCCGTCTTCGAGTGCCAGTTGACCGCCACGGACCTGGCGCGCTGCCGGAGCGACCTCGCCGCCATCATCCACCACGACGAGGACCAGGTGCTCTTCGTCAGCCTCGGGCCGGCCGAGGGCCGCGGCGACCGCGTCATCACCGCGCTGGGCAAGCCCTATACAGCCATCGACGCGCCGTTTATCGTAGTGTGATATGGGCGCCCTTCCTATCATCGCCGAACCCACCGGACGCGAACTCCCGGATTACATGCCGGCGCGCATGGTCAACGAGTTCGTCTACTGTCCCCGGCTTTTCTACTACGAGTGGGTGGACGGCGTCTTCCGCGAGAGCGTGGACACCGTCGAAGGCAAGATCCAGCACCAACGCGTGGACAAGCGGGCGACGGAAATGCCGGCGCCGGAAGCGGCCACCGAGCAGATCCACTCGCGCTCCGTCACGCTATCGAGCGACCGCCTGCGCGTCATCGCCAAAATCGACCTAGTGGAAGGTTCCGAAGGCGTCGTCACTCCGGTCGACTACAAGCATGGGCGCCCGCGCGAAGGTCCCGACGGCCTGGAACTCTGGCCCGCAGACCGCGCACAGTTGGCCATCCAGGGCCTGGTGCTGCGCGAAGCCGGCTATCAGTGCGAGGAAGGCATCGCGTATTACGCCAAGACGAGACAGCGCGTGCGCGTGCCATTCGACGCGGCTGTCGTCGAGGAAATCGAGCGCACCATACGCGACGCCTGGACTCTGGCCACGACGGGAAGCATACCGCCGCCGCTCGAAGATTCGCCGAAATGTCCCGGCTGTTCGTTGGTCGGCATCTGCCTCCCCGATGAAACCAATTCGCTGGCTGGCGAGATACCCAATGGCGCAGTCCAGCTTTCTTTGTTTGACGAAGACGCTGGCTTGCCCAGAAAGCCGGTCACGCGTGAGGTCAGGCAATTAGTCACACCGCGCGACGACCTGCGGCCGTTGTATCTGAATTCGCAGGGCTACAAGGTGGGCAAGTCGGGCGAAGTGCTGCAGGTCAAGGACAAGGAACAGTTGAAGCAGGAAGTGCGGCTCGGGGAGATTTGTCAGGTCAACCTCATGGGCAACGTGCAGGTTTCGACGCAGGCCGTGCAGACGCTGTGCGAAGCCGCGATTCCCATCTGTTACTTCTCGCAGGGCGGCTGGTTCTATGGAATTACGACGGGGCTGAATTCGAAGAACATCTTCTTGCGGCGGACGCAGTTCCGGCTGGCGGATCAGGAGTGGTTCGCGCGATCGCTGGCGCGCCGCCTGGTGGCGGGGAAGATCCGGAACCAGCGGGTCATGTTGCAGCGGAACCATGTGGAACCGCGGGGCGAGTCGCTATTGGGAATGCGGCAGATGGCGGAACAGGCGGAACGCGCCCAATCGCTGGAGGAATTGCTGGGCATCGAGGGCAACGCGGCACGGATCTATTTTGGGGATTTCTCCGGGATGATTAAGACCGAGGATGACGATACAGCCGCGGCGGAGCAATTCCGGTTTGACTTTGTGGGCCGGAACCGCCGGCCACCGCGGGACGCGGTGAATGCGCTATTATCGCTGGCGTATAGCCTGTTGAGCAAGGACCTGACGATTGCGTGTTACGCGGTGGGCTTCGATCCGTACCTGGGCTTCTACCATCAACCGCGCTTCGGGCGGCCGGCGCTGGCGCTGGATTTGATGGAGCCTTTCCGGGCGCTGATCGCGGATTCGGCGGTGCTGAGCGCGATCAATACGCGGATGGTAACGCCCAGAGATTTTGTGCAGGCGGGGCCGGGAGTGGCGCTAACGGCGAACGGCAGGAAGTCTTTTTTCCGGGCATACGAACTACGGATGGATACGCTGGTGACGCATCCGTTGTTCGAGTATCGGGTAAGCTACCGGCGTCTGCTGGAGATCCAGGCGCGGCTTCTGGCGCGGGTTTTGGAAGGCGAGATTGCCGAGTACCCGGTTTTTGTAACGCGTTAGTGCGCGCGAGCGGTGGAGTGATGCCGAAAGGCCGGGTACCGCTCGCGAGCAGATAAAGTGTTGTGGGGAATGAGTTTGCTGATCGGGACAGTATGACGCGTGGCTCGGCTGGGCCCCTGACAGGGTGGTCACTCGCAAACGCGGCCGTAGCTCTTTGACAACGGAAGAGTTAGACTGAGACTAATTCCGCGAGCGCGCGCTCGCGGCCTCATTGAAGCGCGCAGCCAGGTCTGCGCGCGTGCTCGGCGCTGGCGCAATTCCGCGAGCGCGCGCTCGCGGCCTCATTGAAGCAGCTCGATGCCGCGCGCATCGGCGATGCGCGGCGCAATTCCGCGAGCGCGCGCTCGCGGCCTCATTGAAGCGCAGCATCCGCGCTGCGTCCGCATGCGCAGCGAGCCAATTCCGCGAGCGCGCGCTCGCGGCCTCATTGAAGCGCAGATCGGCCGTGTGCGAAGATCGCCGAGCGACGCATAATTCCGCGAGCGCGCGCTCGCGGCCTCATTGAAGCCGCTGCGGACTGCGGCCGCTGCGGCCGAGCGTACGCCAGCTGTCAATTCCGCGAGCGCGCGCTCGCGGCCTCATTGAAGCCGATGCGTACCGACGCGCGCCAGTCGACGGACCGCAGCCGACGAATTCCGCGAGCGCGCGCTCGCGGCCTCATTGAAGCCGCGGTCGATCCGAGCTTGCGCCAGTCCGGCGAATTCCGCGAGCGCGCGCTCGCGGCCTCATTGAAGCCGCGAGCGCGCGCTCGCGGCCTGCCATTCGAATTCCGCGAGCGCGCGCTCGCGGCCTCATTGAAGCGCAGCCGTGCAGGCATCAGCTGTCACGCTGCAATTCCGCGAGCGCGCGCTCGCGGCCTCATTGAAGCCCGCGCTGCCGGACGACTGTCCGGCCGTGCCGCAAATTCCGCGAGCGCGCGCTCGCGGCCTCATTGAAGCCGCGACTGCAGGCGATGCCGCATCGGCCGGCGCCGCAATTCCGCGAGCGCGCGCTCGCGGCCTCATTGAAGCGCCGTAGCGCCAGCGTGCACGGTCGGCTCGTGCAATTCCGCGAGCGCGCGCTCGCGGCCTCATTGAAGCGACCGCAGCATGCTCGATCCGCGACGGGCTGCGCTCAGACTACTTGCGGAATTCCGCGAGCGCGCGCTCGCGGCCTCATTGAAGCCAGCTGCACTCAGCGACACTGCAGGCCACGCGGCTCGACGAATTCCGCGAGCGCGCGCTCGCGGCCTCATTGAAGCCAGTACCAGCGTCAGACCGTCACGCTGTGCGCGAATTCCGCGAGCGCGCGCTCGCGGCCTCATTGAAGCAGCGCGGACGCGCCAGGGCTCGCAGCGCGGGCGTCGAGCACCAATGTCAGTGCCGCTCAATTCCGCGAGCGCGCGCTCGCGGCCTCATTGAAGCCCGGTAAATGTCCAGTCATCCGGGAAGCCTTGCAGCAATTCCGCGAGCGCGCGCTCGCGGCCTCATTGAAGCAAAAGGGTTTGGCAGGGTGGCCCATGCGATCTCGACAATTCCGCGAGCGCGCGCTCGCGGCCTCATTGAAGCAGTGGGGCTCTTATGCCCAACAGAAGGCCTCATTGAAGGCTGCCACACCCGCCCACCACCGTCGCCGGCCTCACTGCAGCGTGCTTTTGCTTTGTCCGTTTTGTGTGTGTGAAGTCCCACGCGATAATTCCGAGGGGCACACATCCACGCAGGCAGGGCAAATGTTTGGACAACTTAAGCCTGTGCCGTGTTGGTTGTAGACGCTTCGACCCCGGAACGTTCGACTGTGTAGCCGATTGCGTCGTAGCCTTTCAGCCGCCGCTCGTACATCCTGGCCAGCATCGGCACGTTCGGGTCAACGTAGTCGTACACCTGCACGACACGCTTGCCATCGTGCAGCCTATGCAGGCGTCCGACATACTGCTGAAGGGTGCCCTTCCAGGAGATGGGCATTGCGAGGAACAGTGTGTCGAGCCGTGCGTCGTCGAACCCTTCACCGATGTAGCTTCCAGTCGCGATGATCACGCGCGAGTCATTTTCCGGAACCGATGCGAGCGCCTCCGCCGTCGTTCGGCGCTGCTTCTTGCCCATTCCTCCCTTGAGCACGAAAATGTGCTTGGCGAATCCTTCAACTTCGGTCGCAAAAAACTGGAGATGTTCCTTACGCCCCGTAAGCAAGAGCGGCGAACGTCCGGCCGTCAATGCCTGTCTGAGATCCGCCGCGATCATCGCGTTGCGCGCCGAATCGTTGATCAGCGCCGCGTAGACATCCTGAATGGCCAAATCTACCATCTCGGCCGGCATCCGAAAATCAGTATTACGCGGGATGACCTGGTGCTCGAAGGGGGTCGATTCCGTCATCGTTCGGGCGCTCATGCTGAATCTGATCGGGCCGCATTGCATGTAGATGATTGGGTGGTGACCGTCCTTGCGCGTCGGGGTAGCGGTCAGGCCCACCACAAACCTCGCCTTCACCTGTTTCATCACCTGCTCGAACGTGAAAGCTGAAATATGGTGGCATTCATCTACAATCACCTGCCCGTATTCCGCTACGAAGTCCTTTACTTCGTTCTTCCGGTAGAGGCTTTGAATCACCGCTACGTCTATGGATCGGGTTCGCTCCGACTTCCCTCCGCCGATCTGGCCAATTGAATTCAATGGCGCGCCCAGAAACATGGCCAGCCGTTCTTGCCATTGATCGAGCAACTGTTGCCGATGCACCAAGACCAGCGTGCTCACCTTACGTTTCCCGATCAGCCAGGCGGCAACCGCCGTTTTTCCGAATGCTGTGGGCGCACACAGGAGGCCATCATCATGGGCCGCAATACTCGCCACGGCGTCTTCTTGGTACGTGCGGAGTTGACCCTCAAAGTTCGCCTCAATCGGGGTACCCTCGCAGCGTTCGTCCCGCAAGTCGACTTTGATCTTATGTTCTGCCAGTAAGGCCATGGCTTCCACCAGGCAGCCCCGCGGGAGCGCAACATGCTGTGCGAACTCCTGACCGCAGGAGATAATCCGGGGCTTGCCGAAGGTGGAGAGGCGCATCGCCTGCGCCTTGTAAAACTCGGGATTCTGGAAAGCGGCCAGCCGTAAAAGCCGATTGAGCATCGCAGAAGGCAGGTTTCCCTTCTCGATGTACAGAAGATTCGATCGCACAATCTCCACGCGCTCAGGAAGACGTCCTTCGATGGCTTTGAGGGGCCGCCTCTTCGATGGCGGCATGGTCCAAGGCTCCGTCTCCTCGTCCTCATCCGTCAGGCTGATCCGCACTCCAACCACACTGCCCGTGCGCATGGCCTCGCGCACGAGAGTTTCTACGGGCTCGGCATTCATGCGCTGAATGCCCGAGAGAAACTTCCATTGATCGGGTAAGGCCGGAAATCCGCGTCCACGAACACGCTATTATTGTTCTGCCGCGGCATCCACTGTAATGGCAGTGCGATCAGATTGCCGAAACCGCCCTTTGGCATCGTGTCCTGATTCGGGAAGAACCGGTCGTATGAGTCCATGCCGAGCTGATGGCGGCGATCCATGGTTCTCGTGAGAATCAGGCTCCCGAGCTTCCGCGCGGTTGCCGCAGGAATTGAGCGCGCGAAGAAAATCCAAACGTGGCCTCCGTTTCCGGAGCGCGACCGTTCCAGCGCCGCCGGTACGCCCAATCCGTGGCACGTTTCCAGGAATGCCGCGGCGTTCTCCTGCCAGCTTTTCTTGTCAAAGTCGACTGCCAGAAACCAACAGGTTTCGTCTAGCAGCAGTGGGTACACGCCAATGGTCTGCTTGCCTTCCAGGTGCTGTCGGAGCACATCATCGGTCAGAGACAGTAGCTTCCTGGTCTTCTGGTCCACCTTTTTCCGGACGGCGGCATCCGCGGACAGAACTGCCTTCCAATCGCGGATCGAGGCTGGAACATAGCCCCAATCTCCGCTCTTGAATCGCATGCGCACCGCGTAGACATCCTCTCTGCCTCGGAACAAACCGCGGAATAGGCCGACCTTGACGTCCTTGGTAGAGTGCTCGTTTACACCGGCGTCGTGCGCATCTCGCCCGGTTGCCAGTGACAAGTCTTTCTTCGGCGGCGCCGGGATCGTGATCCCTTTTTCGGCCAGGAGTTGGCGAAGCCTGGCGTTCTCCTCTTTCAAGCGCAGATTATCGGCGACCACCGTCTCCAACTGATGGGTTTTGAGATCACGGTCGTCCATACAGCAGGCTCAGCTTTGTGCTCCCCTCTTCATCATGCGCTCGAAGAAGTCTTCGACCTCACTGAATAACGCGCCCATGTCTCCTGGGAGTTGACATTCCCCGGCCAAAACTTCGAAGCGTCCCTGCCAATCCCGCGGCGGTTTCGGCAGGGACGGTTGCAACTCGTGGGTCCGCCTTCTGTCGAATGTCAGATGCACCGCGTCAGCGGTCCGCTTCATGGCGAGCCCGCCAGATCTGATCAACAGCGCGAGGTCGATGATGTCCTTCACCCGGCTGTTGGTTGAACTCCTCGGTAGCGTATAGGCGTGCAGCTTTTCAGCGAACTGCTGTTCGCGAGAAATCGTCCGCACTCCGGGAGTCGCGATCCCGGCGAATCCGAGCCAGTCCCGACACTCGATGATGTCCACGGGTTGGATCACGACGTCGCCAATCCCGGCATCCAGATGAAAACGGGCGAAAATCCTACCATCCATCCATGCTTCGACGGGATATCTGGCTCCCCCATACGGTGCCGCATCCAAGTCCATTGCGGGCGGACCGATAGTGAACTCAAACCAGTCTGCGACGGGGAAGCCCGCGGCTTCCTGAAGCATTTCGCGGAGGACTCGCGTGGCCTCCTCTTCGGTAGCGGCCATGACTCGTTGCACTGTCAGGTCAATGTCAAGCGTACTGCGGGCTGTCCTGAAGCGAAGTTCCAGAGCGTAGCCTCCCTTTAGGACCCATGGGGCGGTCTCGGTTCGAAAAAGCCGCATCAGCAGGCGATCAAATGCTACTTGGCGACGAAGGCGATTCACTTGGACGTGCTCGGCTTCGGCAATCCTGCTCAGGCGGTCTTCGAGGGCTCTGCGGAATGCCTTGGCCGTTGCATAGTCTCGTGACATATCGGTCACGCGACTTGCCGTAGAAGACTTTCGAACACTTTTTGGGCCCGAGCGCTCAGTCTTACCCTGTTGACCTGCGATCGCGTAATCAACCCGCGATGGAAAGCTTGTCTGAGGGCTTGACGCAGAAAAGTGTGCTCAACGCTATCGGCCTCGATCAGATCCAGGATCGTCCGGAGGGGTCGCGTATACCTGAAACCCTGCGCCACCTGGACGTCCTCGAGGGCCAGATCTGCATAATGCAGCACCAGAATAGCGGGGATATCGCTGTTCCGCCGGAAGTGGGTCGGGACGGTCATTTGCAGCTTGGCTGGATTCAGGTCCGACAGCTCATACAGACTCAGAGCGGTCTGATGGCTGTAGGCTCCCTCCGTAACTTCGTTCCGATTCTTTGACCACAGGGACCACTTGACGAGGTCGGGATGCTCCGCCGCCGGGAAAAGGGCGAGCCGGTAGATCCCGCGGCGTTCGCGAATCCAGTTTCCTACCCCCACATGGTAAGGATGGGTGTTCTCAGCAAAACCGGCCGCCTTTGCCTGCTTTGCGGTAAAGAAGCCCTGCTGGTCGTGAGCGACCTCGAAGAGCTTCCGTTGCGCAGCACGATGATGTCGCGGCATACAACACAATCCTACAATTAAATTAGCACTATACGCAAGGCCGCCCTCGTGTCAAGGCCGCAAGGGTGAGGTATCCGTTTATCTGCCTATCTTGCACGATCCATCAGGGCGAGTTGCGCCGACTTTCGATGAGCGACTCGATCTGTTAATGGAAAGAAAACAGCGGCTAGCCGCGGATTTCCTGCGTCCATTACCGCCCGAGGACGAGCTGGGGGGCGAGCTTTTCACTGGATTGAAGGCAGAGGCGAACTTGAGGACTGAATGTTCCTCCCGCGGATTCGCAGGACGCGCAGTTACCGGCGATGCACCACCCGCTCTATGAATCGGCCACCCGTGTCCGCATGAACGGCGCTCCAATGGCGGACCGATGGCCGAATGGGGTGCTTCTGTTGTCGTTTGTGGATTGCTGAATTCACCTGGCCACGCTTGCGCTGATAGCGCCTCGGAGGAGCCTAACTCGGTTTACCCCGTGGGGTCCAAATAGCGCCTCACTCAACCGTCAATTCGTGATGTACCCGGCAACTGTATACCATAATAAAGAAGGGCGAAATCACCCGGCAAGAATGACCGCACCCCATCCAATCCAACGCCGCTATCTGGCGGAACAGATCGTGCGCTTACGGCGTGCCGACGAGGAGGAGCGTTATGCATCCTCGCAACGGCAAGGCCGGATCGATCCGAATCCGCACCAGATCGACGCCGTGATTTTTGCGCTGAAGCGCATCCCAGAAGGGGGCTGCATTCTGGCTGATGAGGTAGGGCTGGGCAAGACCATCGAAGCCGGTCTTGTCCTGGCACAATTGCGTGCGGAAGGGGCGGCTTCGCGCGTTCTGCTTGTCGTGCCGAAGCCCCTGGTTGGTCAATGGCAGGACGAATTGTACCGGCTCTTCAGCATTCAAGCGGTGGAAGGACGCATGGAGCCAGGTGCATTCTCGGGACACGGGGTTTACATCGTGGGCAGAGAGGCGGCCGGGAGTGAACGCGGAGCGGGGATCCTTCGCGACAGCGAACCGTTCGATCTGTGCGTCATCGACGAAGCGCATGAAGTGTTCGCCAATATCTACCGCAGATATGACAAGGACGGTGTTTATCGTTCGGATTCCGACGAGGCGCGCACGGCCGATCGGGTCCGCAGTTTCCTGCGGCACAGCCCGGTGCTGCTGCTCACCGCGACGCCCATCCAGAATAATCTCACGGAGCTCTGGGGGCTCGTGCAGTACGTGGAACCCACGGGAACATTGCTGGGAAGTCTGCGCACGTTCCGGGATGTGTTCTGCGAGGGCGACGACAGGAAGCTCGTGCCCGGCCAGGACCAGGAGTTGCGCCGGCGCATCGAAACCGTGGTACAGCGGACTCTGCGGCGTCAGGCCCAGGAGTTTCTCGAACGGCCTTTTGTTGGACGATGCGCCCAAATCTACGATTACACGATGGCTCCCAAGGAGAAGTCACTTTACGACGACGTCACCGCGTATTTACTGGAGCCGCAACTGTTCGCGTTCCGGGGAAATCAGCGCCAGCTTTTGTTGATCGGTTTTCACCGCCTGATGGCGTCTTCGGTTGCGGCACTCGCGGAGAGTCTACGGAAGGTTGCGCAACGCCTCGACCGCTTGTTGCACGGCGGCATACCAGAACGCGATCTTAGCTTTCTGCAGGACCTGGACGACGAGGACCTCCGCTCCCTTGTGGAAGAGGCGGAAGGCAATGAAGAAGAGCGCGCCGCACCCGATCCGGCCAAGGTAGCAAAGGAACTACAGCACGTTCGCGACTTTATCCAGCGGGCCGAGACTCTGCCGCGGGATAGCAAGGCCGAGAAACTTATCGACGTGATGCGAATCATCGGCGAGCGTCCGGCAGAGCGTCGCCGGGTAGTGATCTTTACCGAATCTTTGAAGACGCAGGATTATCTTCAAGACCTGCTAACGACGCGAGGAGGATACGCTCCCGAATCCATCACGCTGTTTCGGGGGACGAATGACTCGGCGCGTGCGAATCAGGCCCTGGAGCGCTGGCGGAGCGAGGTAGGCGAGAATCTGCCTGCATACCAACGTCCCAGCCGCGCGGTTGCGGTCCGGCTGGCTCTGGTCCACGAGTTCAAGAGCCGTTCCCAGATCTTTATCTCAACGGAAGCCGGCGCCAAAGGTCTCAACCTGCAATTTTGCGACACGATCATCAATTACGACTTACCTTGGAATCCGCAGCGCATCGAGCAGCGCATCGGGCGCTGTCATCGTTACGGCCAGCAACACGACGTCACCGTAATCAACTTCCTGGCTTCCGACAATGAAGCCCAACAATTGACTTTCGAGATCCTGAGCAGCAAGCTCGACTTGTTCGGCAGAGTTCTGGACGCTTCCGACGTGGTGTTGCACGAGCCGTCCACCGACGCTCCAGAAAAGCTGACGGGCGTGCTAGGCAGTGATTTCGAGACCAGGCTGCGGCGGATTTATGAACGGGCCCGGACAATCGATGAAATCGCCGTTGAGCTACGCCGCTTGCGAGAGCAGATGGATGATGAGCGGAAGAAGTTTGAGGAGACCTGGACGCGCACCGCGGGCCTGATCGAAACACGTTTCGATCAACGCGTGAAACAGGCATTCCGTCTGCTCCAGGCGGAGTTGCCCAAGGGGCTCGCCCGGCTCGATGGGGAACTGGAGCGGCTTATTGCGGGTTTTCTGAGCGCTCGCGGCATTCACTACCAGCGCTTATCCGATGATGGCCACGTTCGGTTCGAGTTCGCTGGCTCTCCGGTGTTGCCCGCCGGATTCGAAACGGGCGGCGTCGTGGTGGTGGGCCGCGCACGGGATCTGGAAGACGCCGATCCGCTGCATCCCGGACATCCGCTAGTACAGGCCGCTGTGGAGGAAGCGCGAGAAGCCACTCAGAAACGTTTTCTCGTGGCCTGGTATCCGGGCGAGGGCGCACCGCCGCCGCTCGCCTCCGCGAGGGGAAAGCGCGGACGGCTGGTGGTTAGCCGGGTTCGCTACGAGGGTTTTGAGCGCGTAGACCGCCTGATTCCGACCGCGCTTTTGGAAGGCGACCCCACGCCGTTGGAACCCGAGTGTGCCCGATGGTTACTGGATCAGCCGCCACGCGACATTCCGCACTCTGGGTCCCCGATCGATATTGGAAGCGAATTGGATGACGCGATTGAAGAGATGATCTTCCTGGATCAGGCGGAGGTGTCGGCACGGGAGCAGCAACTTTTCGAGCGCAGCCTGGAGCAGATCGAGCGCTATGTTGAGGATCAGCTCCTGGTTTTGCGCAGACGCCTGGCCGCCCAAACTAAATCGCTGCGCAGCGCGGAGGACCGTCGGGATGCGGCGCTCGGGTCTGACGCTAGGGACGCAGCAGAAAAGCGCATTCGTGCCATCCAGGGGCAGATCGACGAGCTGGAAGCGGAGATGCGTTTGTCAACTTGATTTGGCCCCTTTTGATGCTCTCATTTGGCCCCACCTGGTTATTGTTCCGCCTGCCCGCGCAGACGCTTCTTGTTGATCCGCTCCTTTTATTAGTTGCTGGCCGGGTCTTTCCCAAGTGTCGCCTCTCCCATTTTTTGGAGGGCCCCGGCCGCAGCGTAGCCCTGCGAGGCCGGAGGCCGAGCGGTTAGGGCGAAGCGAAGGGCGGGGTCCTCCAAAAAATCCGCCGTTCGGGCCGGTCACCGCGACTCCCGAGGTGCCTTCTTACCTGGCTCGAATTTGTGGCCGAAGGCGATCTTCTCCGTCGCCGGCAGCCGTATCCAGTGCACCTCCAAAGGCTCCTCTTCCAACTCATCGCCCAGGCACTCCAGCGCCACCACCTCGGCGAGCCGCGTCTCGACCCAGCGCGTACGGCGCCCCTGTTCTTCCCCGCCGCTTTGTCCACCTTCGCCGATCTCCAAGGCGCGAACGAACGCCGCCTCGCGGTCTTCGCTGCGGAACAAATAAAGCCCCTCTTCCCAGTTACGGATCCCGCGCCCTTCCACCATCTCCGCCCAGCGAATTCGCGCTCGATACCATTGCCGCGCCTTCATGCTTTCGCTCCTTTGCCCAGCTTCTTCAGCGTCCGCAGGAACCGGTACGAGTCCTTTCCGGTATCTATAATGTGGGCTTGGTCCGTCAGCCGGTCGAGCATGGCCTTGCACAATCGCGCATTGGGGAATTTCGTGGTCCATTCTGAAAATGGCAAGTTCGTCGTAACGATCACCGCCGCCCGCTCGGCTCGTCCGGCGATCACTTGAAACAGCAACTCCGCCGCTGAATCCGGCATCACCACGTAACCCAGCTCGTCGATCACAATCAAGTCGTAACGGGTCCAACGATTCCTCACCCGGGTCAGTTCGGCATGGTTCTGGGCTTCGATCAGTTCGGTCACCATTTCCGCCGCCGTCGTGAACCGCACCCGCTTCCGCTGGCGGCAAGCCGCTACCGCCAATCCGGTGGCCAAGTGAGTTTTCCCCGTGCCCGTGTCGCCCAGAAAAATGACTGGCTCCTTCCGTTCCAGGTATCCGCCGTCACTCAGATCGCGCAGTAGCGGTACCGGAAGGTGCGGCGCACACTGGAAGTCGAACTCCTCCAGCGTTTTCACCGCAGGGAAGCGGGCCTCCTGAATCCGCCGCGCCATCGCCTTCCGTCCGCGCTCCTCTACTTCTCCTTCCATCAGCGCTTCCAAATAACTCAGATGCGATTGCTGCTGCTTCACCGCCTGCTCGGCCAGCCGCACAAACTGCCCGCCCAATGTCGGCAAGTGTAGCTGCTTGGCGTATTGCCGGATCGCGGCCTCCTGTATGGGTTGGACGGCGGCGCTCATTGGATCACCTCCGTCGCTCTCCAAGTCGGCCGCAGTTGGTCGTAATCCTCCAGGCTGGGCTGCGGCCGGTCATACCGATTCAGTGCACCGATCTGTGCCGGGGCGGCTACCGGCTGCTGTGCCTGGCCGCGGATGCTCAGCAGATAACGAACCGCCCCTACATCCGAACACCCCAACTGCAGTGCTTCTTCCACAGCTTCGCGCACCGGTGCCGGCCCATGCTCCCGTGCCAGCAGCAGTACGTCGATCATGGCGCGCGTGCCTTCCTGCTTGCCTTGTCGTTGACGCAGCACATCCCAGAACTGGTCGTAGCTGGCGGGCCATCGCCCTTGCGCCCGGCATTGCTCCAGCGCCGTCGAACCGGCCAAAGCTCCGGGCTTTTTCACCAGCACATCCAGGTAATGCTCCAACTCGAGTACCTTCTTGTGCCGCGCATAGCAGCGCTCATGCCGCGCCACGCACCTGGCCTGATGCCAGACCTCCACGTAAGCCGAGTAGACTTTCACTTCCACCGCGGTGCCCACCGGCAAAGGGACCGAGTAGAAGTTGGTCAGCGCCTTCGCGCAGCCGCTGCCGTTGACCGTCGGAAAGTGTAGTGATGCCAAATCAAAACCATCCGTGGCCAGCGGTAATAAATGCTCCCGCTCCGTGAGCATCGCCGTGCCGACAGGCTGCCCACGCCCCTCGATCACCCGGCCCTCGTCTTCCTTCGAACCCGCGGCCAGCAGCAGGTTCAGCTCTTCCAGATCACGGACCTTCGGCACTGGCACCAGATGATTCCGCCGGAACTGCCCTCCTTCGCCTTCCACGCCACCTTTCTCGTGTCCCTCGCCCGGCGTGCAGAACTCCGACTCAAACCCCCAGTGCGAACGGAAGGCAATGAACCGTGCGGTCTCCTCCCGTTGATGCCCCCGCAAGATTTTCTTTACGGCACTCTTCAGGTTGTCGTAACGCAGCACGCGGAACACCCCGCCAAAATAAGCGAATGCCAACTCGTGCGCTTCCAGGAACGCCTGCTGGTTGGCGTGCGGATAGGCCCGATGAAATGCTCCTCCGCTCGCCATGCTGCGCAAGCAAAACAGGCATGTTTTGCGCGATTCACCGTCGAACTCCGCCCAGCCTTCATACCAGTCCACCTGTCCTTCGTCACCCCACGTATACGACTGCGGCACGAAGGTTTCCATCCCCAGTAAACCCATGGCCGCTTTTCTTGCGCGCACATATTGCCGCACCGTCGATTCCGCCACGTCCAATTCCGGCATCTCGCGTCGCAGGCGTGCCCAAATCCGGTGCGCCGTGTGCCGCTGCTTTCTAGGGGCCTTGCGGTCCGACTCCAGAACCCCGTCGATAAAGGGAATCGCCGCCGCCAGTTTCGGCCTCTCCCGTTCCGGAATCTTGCGGTCCGCCGGCATAGCCCTGGCCAGCGCCTTCCGCACTTCTCGACGGTGTACGCCCAACTTCCGCGCCACCGCCCGTATCGTTCCGGCACCATGCTCGTACTCTCGCCGGATCTGCTCGTATAGTTCCACCTTGGCTCTCCTGTTTTCCAAAACCGTGTTTTCCTTCCGGGCATTCATGCCCGAAACAAGATACATGGTTTCTGATCTACAGGTGGGGCCAAATCAAAGCATCGAAAGGGGCCAATTCAGAGTAGCGAAATCAGGAGATCCAGCGACTCGAAAAGCGCGACGATGCGGACTATGGCCAGTGGCGGGACCGCGCACATCACCGCCGATACCGGCCGCCGGAGGTTGCCAGGATTCTCGACGTGGAGTTTGTTCTTGAATGAGACCGATGGAGGAACAGGACGTGGCATTGAAGATCCTGCATACGGCTGACTGGCACCTCGGCCGGAGCTTTCCGTCCTTTCGGGAAGAGGATCAGCCGAAGTTGACACGTGCTCGCATAGAAGCGGTCGACAAACTGCTCGGGCTGGCGGAGAGCTACGCGGTTAACGCGGTTTTGTGCGCAGGCGATCTGTTCCATGAGCCAACACCGGCGGACACGTGGTGGCGGGAACTGCTGCGGTTATTCGAGCGCCGGAAGTGGAAAGACCGTCCCGTATTTCTGCTGCCCGGCAATCACGATCCATTGTGGCCAAATTCGGTTTGGGCGGACGATCATCCATTCCGACGCGGCCTGCCGGATTGGGTGCACGTGGTGGACCGCGAGGACTACGAATTTGCGCTATCGGAGGAAGCGGTCCTTTATGCGGTGCCCTGCCGGAGCCAAGCCGGCGCCGACGATCCAACTTCGCACATTCCAATGCGAAAACTGGGCGACCAACGGATTCGCATCGGCCTGGTGCATGGCCAGACTTTCGATATCGCTGGACATGAAATGAACTTCCCGATTGGCGCGGATGCAGCGCAGAAACGGGGACTCAATTATCTGGCGATCGGCGATACGCACGGGTTTCGGGAATTACCCCCAAAAGCAGCGCCCGCCGTTTATCCTGGCGCTCCCGAGGCGACCAAGTTCGGAGAGTCCGAGGCTGGGTTCGTGGCCATTGTCCTTTTTCCGCGCCAGGGCCGGCCTCCGATCATCCAGAAGCAACCGGTTAGCCGCTGGCGATGGCGAGACGAACGCTGCACCAGCATGCAGCAACTGGAAGCTTTTCGACACGAGGATCTCAAGGAATGCGTGCTTCGTTTGACGCTCCAAATGGAAGTCACTATTTCCGAGCGCGCACGTGTGGACGAAATTCTGCAGGAGTTGAAGGGCGATGAGGCGGTATGCGGCAAGGTCGGGGTGCTGCAAGAGGACACCGCGGGGCTGGAGGTCAATGTCTACGATGCAAGCGATTTCGATGACACACTGCCCGACGTGCTGAGCTCGGTCGTGGCCCGTCTTCAGGCGCAGGCGAATGAACCGGACGGCAAAGTCGCCCGCCAGGCTATCGTTCTGCTTCATAAGACTCTTCGCAGTCTGCCCGACCAGGCAGGGGGCGCGAGCGCACCGCGCGGAGGGGCGGAGCAATGAAGTTGGTCTCTGTTCGCGTGGAACACTTTCGTTGTATCCGCACTGCGAAAATCGAGTTTGGCGGCGGTTTGAATGTCTTGCACGGCCCAAACGATCTGGGCAAATCGAGCCTGGCCCACGCGGTTCGCGCGGCGCTTCTGCTGCAAAGCACGGCGACGGAGCACAGGGACTTCGTCAGTTGGTACGACTCGGAGGGACCTTTCGTCGAGCTTGTCTTTGAAAGCGAACCGCAGCAGATCTGGCGGGTGCGGAAGACGTTCGGCACCACGAGCTCGTCTCTCGAGTGGTCCCGCGATGGGGTCGACTTTGCGCCTGAGGTTCGTGGACGTCAGGTGGACGAGCGGTTGAGTGAGATCTTGCGCTGGGGCGTAGCTCCGCCGGGAGGGAAGGGGCGCCCTAAGGGCATGCCGATGACCTTTCTCACGACGGCGCTGCTGGCGGAACAGGACCGTGTAGCCGCCATCTTCGATCAGGCTCTGGGCGCGGACTCGGATGAATCGGGGAAGAAGCAACTGATGTCGGCCCTCCAGGCAATGGCCGAAAATCCGCTGTTCAAAACCGTGCTGGCCTGCGTTCAGGAAAGGGTCGATGAAGCGTTCAATATTTCGGAAGGGGAGGCCAAGAAAAAGAGGGGAAGAAATTCGCCTTGGGTAAAGCTGAATGAGGAGATTCAGCGGAAACAACAATGCAGCCACGATTGGGAGCAGGAGCTTCAAAAGACAACTGCTGTCGAGATCGAAATCCAGCAACTGCGCGCTCGCCGGCTCGAACTGAAGGAGGCCGCAACCAAGGCGCAAGAGTGGGTGGAGACCCTGCAGAGCGACTTCGAGAAAGATCAGCGCCGGCAAGAAATTTCGAAGCGCCTGGAGGAGCACCAGGCGCGTCTAGAGGTGATCACCAACGAACTTCATGAATTGTCACAGGCGGAGCGCCTACATGCGGATGGTATCCAGATGCTCGTGGCGCTGACCAAGACGCGGGACGAGGCGCAAGTTGCGTGGAATATGACCGCGGAGCAGGCGCAAAAGGCAAACGGGGAACTGGCGCGTTTGCAAAGCGAAGATCGCGTCCGGGAACGACAGCTCGAACAAAGCAAGCTTGAGGCGCGGCTGGCCGTTTTGCGCTCGGAACAGTTACGGCACGAGGGGGCCATCGAGAATATTCGCGCAATCGAGACGGCGGTCGCCAAGGTCGCTACTCTCGACAACGAGTTAGGCGCGCTTGCGAATTCCGTCGCGGACTTGCAGAAGAAACGCGAGGCTGCGGAAGGTCGGCGCCTGGAAGTGGAAGAGCAGGAGCGCGACCTCCGCGCAGTTCGATCGCTGTTCCGCTGGCAAGCCGCGCGAGACGGCTACCATCAGGCCGAGAAAGGCCTCGCGCAACTCAACGATTGGCGGAAGCAGGCCAGGGACAAACGTGCCGCGGGGGCTGCGCTCGAATCTGCCCAGCCACGCTTTGCGCTACCATCGCGTGACCGGCTTGACGAATTGCGGCGGTTGGAAGGCGATATGCGGATTGCGGCCGCAAAGCTGGATGTCGGTCTCTCGGTCACGCTACGCCCGAAACGGCCCCTCAGCGTCACGGTCCAGCGCGATGGCGAAGAGGCGACTTTGCACGATGTTAGCAGTTCGACATTAGAAGCCAGCGCTCGCCGAAACCTGCAATTCGATATCGAAGGGGTGGCCGAAATTGCTGTCATGGGAGGCGCCGCGGATGCACGCGAGGAAGTGACGAGGTTCGACGAGCGTTGGGCGGCCGAAGCGGAGCCCGCACTGCAGGAAGCGGACGTTGCCTCCATTGAAGAGCTGTCGCGTCTTGTAAATGATACGGACCAGCGTCGCACCGAAATCGAAACCGCGCTTCGCGAGGCCGCGCAACTCGAACAGCGGATCGCCGATCAGCCCGACTGGGGAAGTCTGCTGGCGGAACGTCAACAGCAACTCACCGCCGCCGAAAAGGAACTGCCCGGCGCGGATCACTCAAAGCTGGAGAAGGCCGCCCGCAAACTCCGGGCCAAGGATGCAGCCGACATCGAGACGCGGCTCGACGCACTTCGTAGAGAGCTCGATACCCTCGCTAAGGACGAGACGCAGAAGGAAAGCGATCTTTCCGCAGCAAAAGCCCTGGTGGTGGAGAAACAGAAAGGAGTGGATGAGGCTAGGGCGGACCGCGATCGGGCGCAGTCCTATGTTCTGGGAGACTGGCAAGAAGCTCTGCGCCAGGTCCTCAGTCAACAAATCGATGTTCAGAAAGAGATCGATAGCATCGAGGGTACTCTAAAACGCTTTGCCGCGGAAGGCGACGAGAGCATCGCAGAAGCCCAGAACACGGTGAACATCGCGCTTGAGGCATTGGCTGATTCGGAGGCCGCGTATAGGCTAGCGGAGGAACGTTTAGACGAGGCGAATCGGTTGCAATTGATCGATGAGGGCGCTCTCAAGGCGCGGCGCGAGGCGGCGGCCAAACTCGGCGAGAAGGGAGCCCGTGAAGCGTTGGAAGAGATTGAGGCGCAGCTTCGGCAGGCTCCTGCCCCGGCTCGTGCAATCAGCGATGAGATGCTTGCCGAGGCGCGGAGGCAATTCGAGGAGGCCGGTTCTCAGCTCGAGAACATCGACGGGAAAATCCGGGAGAAGCAGGGCGCGCTGCAACTGGTGGGTGGCGAGGTGGCCAAGCAAAGAGCCGAGGATGCGGCGAGCGATCTGGAATCTGCCAAGGAACAGGCTCACCAAGTGGAGCTTGAGTACGAGGCATGGGAATTGCTAAGAAAAACGCTGCGTGAGGCCGAACAAGAGGAAGGCACGCACCTCGGACACGCCCTTGCCGAACCAGTCGCAAAGCGCTTCGCTGCCCTCACTACGGGCCGCTATGGCAAGCTTGCTCTTGGCCCAAACCTGGAGACAGAGGGTATTTCGATCGCCGGCGAGAATCGTCTTGTCGAGTTGTTGTCGGTTGGTACGCGAGATCAGCTTTCGACCATATTCAGGCTGACTCTCGCTGAACAACTGAAAACTGCGGTAATTCTCGATGATCAACTTACGCAGACCGACGGCAGCCGAATGTCGTGGCTGCGTGACCTGTTGAAGGAGATCGCCAACAACATTCAAATAATTGTATTTACGTGTCGGCCGGATAATTATCTGGTTCCCGCCGGCGGGCGCAAGCCGACCAAGCGAGACGCTGAACCGTCGCCGGTGCGCGCGGTTGATCTCGCGCAGTTTATAGAAAGGTGGGGTGCGCCATCGGCGTCGAAATGATCTAGATGGCCCCCGGAAAAACACCCCTGACATGCCAACAACCTTCGCCCCGCGCCTGGATATCCTGACCGTATCCCAAAGGTTATTCTGGCCGGAACTGGATGCCGTTCCATCCGATTTTGTACTTTATGGCGGAACTGGGCTTGCCCTACAACTCGGCCATCGGTGTCGGAAGACTTCGACTTCTTCTCTTCGGCGGGTTTCGACCCAGATCGGTTGCAAGCGCGGTTGCCCTTTTTCGGAGATCTGGACGCGGCGGATACGAACCTCTGGGTACATCGCAAGAGTGACAACCCGGAAGCCTTCATAGATCGGAGCGGCCCGGTTAAGGTGGCGTTCTTTGGCGGTTTGGACACTCTGCGGAGGGTACAGGACCCACGGCGCGCAGTGGACTCCCGCGTGCGAGTTGCCTCGTTGCTCGATCTGGCCGGCATGAAAATGCGTGTAATCCAAATGCGAGGAAGCTGGAAGGACTATGTGGACATTCATGCGCTGGTATCCCACGGAATCGACCTGCCAATGGCTTTGGGAGCGGCCAAAGCGATTGATCGGACCTTCGATCCAGCTACGAGTATCCGGGCGCTGCAGTTCTACGGAGATGGTACGTTGGACCGAGTCCCGGCCGCCACGCAGCGTGATCTGACGCATTGGGCGCGAGCGGTGGACTTAACTCGTCTGCCCAGTATGCAACCGCGGCGCGGGCTCAGCCCAGAAGGATTGGAGCGATGAAAGTCGCCCGTCCACACCCACCAGAATTGCTGCGGGTAGCCCGCAAGGTGGTTTGGTATGACGCGGCGGAGCGAACGCTCGACGACGTCCCGACGTTCGTGGCGCACCTCATGGTTTACGGATCGCCCGCTGATGTGAAGGTGGTGGAGAAGTACATGCCGCGCGAAGAGTTTCGAAAGGCGCTGGCGAATGCGCCCGCGGGAATATTTACGCAAGATGCCTGGATCAGGTGGCACGAGAAACTCGGTATTCGTCCCATTCCGCCATTGCCGCGGCGACGGTTTCCAGACGGTAGCCTGGGACCAGAAGCTGGGAGTTTCCTAGGGCGGTAGGTCTTTGTAGGTGATGACGCCTGCGACGCGCGAAAAAAAAGCAAGTGCCAAGCAAGTGTCCCTTTAGCGCCTTCAAACCGTGCGAGAAACTGTGCGAAAATGTGGTGTTTTGGCCATCTGCGGTGAGCGGAAGCAGATGCCCCGATTTAATGTAAGCCGTTGAAATCACGGCAAGCTCCTGGAGCCGATGGAGGGCCGTTCCCTGCTTGGGGTGCAAGAGGTCCCGAGTTCAAATCTCGGCGGCCCGACCAAATTCTTCAAAGAGTTACAGACACCAACCCTCCTCGGACCTCCGGTTTGGAGTCCAACTGGAGTCCAAACGTGGACGCCGGTGTATGGCTGACGGCGCCCACCAAAAAAATACTGCTCCATTGGTGGCAGCTCTCTCCTTCAAGAAAAACCTGAGTGCCAGGAGCGCGCGAACCGCACCAGGCTTCTTACAATCCTCACAATACTCAGAATTCGCGTGCCCGATTGGTTCGCCCGTTTCCCCGCCGTAGATCGGATGTGCTCATCCCTCCGTGAGTTTGACTACAAGGTACCCGTGCTCGCCCGCAGCGACGGGACCGTGGAGTGCGACCGTTTGCAACAGATCCTTCGTGATGCTTATGAATCAAGAAAAGCCGCCGGGTTGAGCCCGGCGGCTGAAGGTTCAATCAACCTACACTGTTGACGCCGGTTTACCCAGCGCGGGGTTACGGGGTGCGCAGGAAGCCGAAATGTACATTATTTGAGTCAATATACTGTCCGGTGATCACCCCAAACACGTTAGGGGTCTCAGGAAGGGTGCCCTGGCCAGCGCCCGTCCCCGCTCCCGGAGCGTCGAAGGTGGTGATGTCGCCGGACGGACTCCGCACGAAGCCGTGATTCACGCCGTTCGAGTCAATGTATTGTCCTGTGATCTCCCCCATCAGGTCGATGCCCTCAGGTATGGTACCCTGGCCGGAACTTGTTCCCGCGTCCGAAACGTTGAAGGTAGTGATGTCGCCGAACCGGCGGCGCAGGAACCCGTGATTCACGCCGCTTGCATCAATGTAGTTTCCGGCAGTCCCTTCCAGGTCGTCGATGCTTGACGGTGACGTGCCTTGGCCGGAACCTGTGCCTGCGCCCATCACGTTGTATTCGTCAATCTTGCCGTCCGCAGCGCGCACGTACGCGTGGAGCGCGCCGGTCGCATCAACGTAGGTTCCCGTCACCGCCCCTTCTGTGTTGAGAGCGCTGGCGATTGCGGAAAACGTGTTTACGGAGCCTTTGGGATCGTATGAGGTGAAGGTGTCGTAAGGCGGAGCCGTGACGAAGCCGTGGGCCACACCGTTTGCGTCAACGTAGTATCCAGCGATCTCCCCGCCCAGGTTGACGTTGCCCGCGAAAGTGCCCTGGCCAGCGCCTTGCCCGGCGTCCGGCTCGTTCAAAGTGGCGAATTCCTTGAACGGAGGAGCAGTCGCGAAGCCATGCGCCACGCTATTTGCATCAATGTAGTAACCCACAACCACTCCGAACGGGTTGATGCTGAAACTGATAGTGCCCTGGTTTGCCCCTGTTCCCGCGCCCGGAGCGTCATACTTGGTGATGGTGCTGAGCGAACCGCAGCCTGAAACGCACTGGAAGCCGTGAAAAACGTTGTTGTCGTCAAGGTAGGATCCCACGACAGTCCCCTGCGGGTTGATGCCAAAGCCCCCCGTGCCCTGTCCGGCGCCTGTGCCCGCGCCCGGAATACTAAATGTGGTAATGGTTTGAGCGCTTGCTAAACCACATGCAAGAAGTACACTTGCTGCTTTAAAAACCTGCCGTCGATTCATATCTCCTCCTGGGTTTTGATTCGGTGGTTGGTGTTTGAGCGCGCGTGCTATTGCGCGTACGAAGTATTCAAGAGCATTTGAGGTGCCATCAACTGCGTCGTCGATCGCCGATCCTCGGCCCCGGTTACGGCGCCAGGGAACGCAGGGATAACACACTGGCGCGCAACGCAATTCCGCAAAAGCGTGATCCGCAATCACATTTGTTCCACAAACTTGACTGCGGAAATCCGCCTGCACATCTACAAAAAACCGGACTGTTAGCAGCGCCGATTCTATGAGAAAGAATATTCTGGTTGTTTTATGCAACTGGTTGTATGTAGCAATCAGTTTGATTGTTCCTGGATGTCTGTCTCGGCTGGAAGACTGCCAATCAGAAAGAAGCAGTCGCAAACGCAACTGGTTCTCAGTCGCAAACAGTTGTACAATCGTCCTTGGAAGTAACACCCCGCCGCAGTGGAGGCAGCGTGCGCAAAGGTCACAGGTCAGAGTGCGTTATGAACCGAATGGTCGAAATGTTTGGCGATCAATGGAGTCTACTCGTCATCCGCGACATCATGTTCATGAATCGAAGGCATTTTCGCGAGCTCCTTACCGACTCTCAGGAAGGGATTGCGTCGAATATTTTGGCCGATCGTCTGCAAAAGCTCGTCAAGCTAGGGGTCGTCGTCAAGTCTCCTGATCCCAGCCATAAGCAGAAAGCTATTTACAGTCTTACGGAGAAAGGCATCGACTTGCTTCCTCTCCTGATGGAGATGAGCGCATGGGGGCAAAAGCACGTGCCGGGATCTGGGCTGAGGGGTCTGCCTCAGTTGCTGAAAGAAGGAGGACCGAAGCTAAGGGCAGATTTTCTGGCTGAACTTCGCGAGTCGCATCGCCCGCGGACAATCGCCAAGAAAAAGGCCCGTCGCCCCCTTGAGAACCGAGCCACGACTACAAGAAGGTAGCGTGCATGCACAGGCACACAAGTCAGAAACGTCTTCGCGAGCACGTCCGCGAACGCGCATAACGCCTGCTGGCCGATCCGCAAATTGTGAATTTCTGTGGGCTTTGTCCAGAATCGCGGCGATTCTCTGCTCGGCTGCATCGGCATTGCGTTCGCAACCGGCCAATTCGCGCTGGATTGCGGTGCGGACGAACGCGCTGCGGCTTGAGCTCTCCGCTGATGCGCAGGCCATGAATAACTGTCTTCAGCCGTTCCTGGTGGACTCAAGGGGGAGGACGGATTTGGGCTCCAACGCACCGTTCTCATGGTACGCGCCGAGCCGGCGCCGCGATGCCAGGCACCCGCTCGGCCAGCATGAGGCTGTAGCGGGACTCCTGGCTGCCCACAGTGATCCGCGAGCCGTCCGGCGAAATGCCGAAAGATTCGGTGGGCGTCTCCGGGTCCGAACCTACGAGGACGCGGCGGGTGCGGTTGGTGTTTTGGCCTGGAATGAAATCCTGCACGAAAACTCCCGTCCCGCCTTTCTCGTCGAGACCTACGAACGCGATGGCCTGCCCGTCCGGCATCCAGCGCGGCCGAAAGGCGTTCCCGATGCTAAAAGGCACCACCGCCCCGTCGTCGATTCGCACCACTTTCAACGGGCTGACGGACACGCCGATATGCGCCGCATATTTTCCATCGGGAGACACGTCGGGAATCACGTCGTCCGCCATCACCAGCCGGGTGGCCCCGGCGCCATCCGGATGAATCTTCCAGATGCCCTTTTTTTCAGGATTCGCCGTGGAATACACAATCCAATTGCCGTCGGGCGTCATAGTCGGATTTTCCGCATCCAGTCCATCATGCGTGACCTGCCGGGCATTGCTGCCATCCACTTCCGCCATCCAGATCTCCAAATGCCCTGCACGGCTGGATGCCCACAGGATTTTCCTGCCGTCCGGCGTAAACGCCGGATCCCAGTCATCCCCCGGATCGTCTGTGATGCGGCGCAAGGCCCCGGCTTTGGTAGAGACTTCCCAGAGATCCTGGTTGCCGCTGCGATTGGAAGAGAACAATACCCATTCTCCGTCCGGAGAATAGACCGGCTGGCGGTCCCGGCTGTTGCCGCGCGTCAACCAACGCGTGGGGGTGAAGCCGGCCTTGTCTTTCCGTGAGAATTCCCGTAGGCTCTCAGGCGCCGATGTGGGGTCCACGTCGAAAACGATGCGGCCGGGGCCCGAGATGTCCAGCACGGCGCTCGACTGGGGGCTCAACAACAGCGTTTGCCAGGCTCCCGAACGGAGGTTGTGGCGCACGATGCGGCCGGCACTGCCGCTAACAGAATCCGCCTGGGAATAAACCACCACATCGGGATCGAGCCAGGCAAGCGACGAGATGGCGGTTCCCCCGGGCGGTGGAGCGACCGAGCGCACCTGGTTTGGGCCGGGCCCGGCCAGAAAGATGGAGGATGGAATTCCGGATCGCCCTATCAGGGCGGCTTTTTCGGTTTTCGTGGCGTCCACATAACGGTAGGCCGCGGCGAGCGGCGCCGTCAAATCCACCGCCGCGATGAGCCTGCCATCCGGGGACCAGCGCGGGAAGTTCAGCGTATAGTTGGGCACGTGCGCGATCTCTTGCGGGTCCCCTCCGCCGGCACTAACGGTACGGATCTCCGTGCTGGTAACGCCTTCCTCGAAACTCCAGCGCACGAAGGCGATCTTGGTCCCATCGGGCGACCAGTCGCCGGATACCGCATCGTCGACCAGTTTCTTCGCCTCGCCACCCACGGTGGATATGCGGTATAGCCCGTAGCCCCGCGTGAACAGGACCACCGATCCGTCGCTCGAGAATCTTGGGAAATCGTCGGGACCTCCGGTGGTCAGCGGAACTTCGCTGCCACTGGCGATTTCCTTCAGCCAGATGCGTCGCTGGCCGTCCCGGTCGGAACTAAACGCAATCAGGCGGCCGTCGGGTGAGGCAGCCGGGGAATGATCGCAATTCGAGTAGGTGAGGTAGCGAACGGCGCTGGTCTGCAACATGCCGGGCTCTCGGGAGCGCTGCCACCACACACCCAGGGCCGCACCGGCGGCCACTGTCAGCGCCAATCCCCCCACCAGCAGTGCCGTTCGCGCCCGCGCCATAGGCCCACCGGGTTTGGGCTGGGCGGCGGTTATGGGCGGCGCCGACAATGACACCAATGCCAGTCCGAGATCGGCGGCGGATTGAAACCGGCCATCCGGATCCTTCTCCAGGCAATGGCGTATGACCCGATCCAGAGCCTCCGGCAGGGCTGGCAATACGGGCGGATCGTCTTTCAAAATGGCGTCCATAATCGCCGCCGCCGACGCACCGCCGAAAGCCCGCTTTCCGCCGGCCATTTCATAAAGGACTACACCGAGGCTGAAAATGTCGGAACGCGCGTCCACGTCCTCGCCCCGCGTCTGCTCGGGCGACATGTAGGCCACCGTGCCTACGGGGGAGCTGGCGAATGTCTGCGGCGGGGAGGCCATGACCGCGACCTCTTCCACAGGCGTCTGGTGGACGGTGTTTAAGGAATGTCCGGACAGCAGCTTTGCCAGGCCGAAGTCCAGGATCTTGGCCTGCCCCTGGCGGGTCACGAAGAGATTGGCCGGCTTGATGTCGCGGTGTACGATGCCTCTCCGGTGGGCCGCTTCCAGCGCGCCGGCGATTTGCGCCGCCAATCGCAGCCACTCCTCAGGCTCCAACCGCCCTTCGGCTAGAACGTCTTTGAGCGTCTGCCCCTCCAGCAGTTCCATGGCGATGAAGGGCCGGCTTTGATGCTCGCCGATCTCAAAGATGGTGCAAATGTTGGGATGGTTCAGTGCCGCGGCAGCGCGGGCTTCCTGCTGGAAGCGCTCCAATGGCTGCGCATCCTTGCTGTAGTCTCCAGGCAGGAACTTCAGCGCCACGTTTCGCTTCAGCTTGAGGTCTTTAGCACGGAAAACGATGCCCATGCCGCCCCGGCCCAGTCTGTCGAGCACGAGGTAGTGGGATATGGTTTTGCCCTCCAGATCGTCGGCGTCGGCTTCCGGCGGTTGGGCAGCCGGGAGTTCCGCGGCGCGCCTCTCGACCGCCTCCACTTCCCCGAGAAAGCGGTAACCGCGGCGCGCCACCGTCTCGATGTAGCGCGGTTTTTCGGCCGATTCACCCAGCGCGTCGCGCAGCCGTCGGACGGCGTTGTTGATGGCCGGGTCGAATTCGACGACGGTCTCGTTCGGCCAGAGTTTATCGCGCATCTCGGTCCGCTCCACCAGTTCGCCGGGATGATCGAGCAGCAGGAGCAGAATCCGCACTGGCTGTTCGCGCAACGGGAGCCGGATACCGTGCTTGCGCAGTTCTCCCGAGCGAACGTCGAGCTCGAACGGTCCGAAGCGGTAGAGGCGCACCCCCAGGCGAGTGGAATTAGGCATGAATCAGCAGGCGCAGTGAGTATACCATGACCCCGTCGCAGACAGGCAAGCTGTGTATTTTCAGTGTTATCGATGTCTACTCACAGGATATCGAGAGAATAGCCGCTACACATTTACAAGGCGGCGGATAAACCTGACAATCGAATCCGGATGCGGGTCCGAACGCGACATCTTAGATCGTCTTTGGGCCCGCCTTCCTAACTAAAAAGGAGAAAAGGAAAATATGAATCGTCGAATCTTGATATTGGCTGCTTCCGTGTCTTACGGAGCCGCCGTCATCGCCCCTGCATCGGCACAGCAGTTCAACCAGGTCACCGGCACCCTCACAAATGTCGCTGCCGGCCGAGCCGAGGTCTGGGGTATCAACAGTTCCCAACAGGTCTTTCGTTTCAACGCCTCCAAATCCAGCTTCGCACAGGTGGCGGGAAAGCTTACCCAGATTGCCGTGGGCGGCGGCAACCTGCAGCAGAATGACGAGATCTGGGGACTCAACGCCGGGAGCGAGGTTTTTCAGTTCAACCACACCACCAACAAGCTGGTTGAAGTGGTAGGCGAGCTTACCCAAATTACGGTCGGCGAAGGCGACATGGACAGTTGCCATCCCTATGAAGTTTGGGGAGTCAACGTGGATCAGGAGATCTTCAGATATAACTATTGCACTCTCGCGTTCGATAGTACTCCGGGTTTTCTCACGCAAATAAGCACCGGCGGAGGCGATGTTTGGGGCCTCAATGCAGCCGGTGCAATCTACCGGTACAACTTCACCTCACAAACGTGGGTGCAGGTTGCCGGCACGCTGCAACACATCACGGTAGGAGTGAATGACGTGTGGGGAATCAACAGTGCGGGTACGGCATACCGGTACGGAGGCTCCGCCGGCTTTGTCGAGACTTCCTTCGGAGCTTCGTTCACGCAAATCGTGGCTGGGGGGAATGGGGTCTGGGGCGTCGTTATCTCTTACCCAAATCCAGATATCGTCCGCCTCGACCCCGACCTCGGGATCGTGGTCGACGTACCGGGCTCCCTTGCACAGATCGCGGTCGGGTACGGAGCCGGGGTGTGGGGAGTCAATTCCGCGGGTGCAGTCTTTTCATTTATCCATTAACCGGCGGGCCAGGCGGACTAGTTGGGGAACGGCTCGCCTGGCTTGTGGCCGTACTGAAAATATCAGGTGACGCTATGTACAACATGAATCATCTCGAAAAACTTAAGATCCTAGATGCGAACGCTTCAGCCGCAATGCAAGCTTTCTGGGCCTTTGACAAAGCCGCCATGGCGGAAGGCGCCATCCCTTCGAAGTATAAGGAATTGATGGCGCTCGCGGTGGCGTTCACTACGCAATGTCCTTACTGCATCGAGATTCACTCCGGTAAAGCTCGAACAGCAGGCGCAACCGATGCGGAGGTCGCGGAAGCGGTGACGGTCGCCGCGGCACTTCGTGCGGGGGCAGCCATTACCCACGGGGCGCATGCGTTCTCGAAATCGTGAGGGCCGTTTACCGACCCATCCCTTACGCCCATCGATCAGCGACACGCCGGCGATTCCGGGGGTAAAGGCGGGGCAATAATACCGACGTTCCAATTCCATGGCGTCTGGCCCTGAGCACGGCGCCGGCACATTACTTCTTCGTGAAGCTCATACATCCCCGGCAACGGATTGACGCCCGGGCGAGGGGTATCCGCCAGTTGCATAAATGCCTTTCCGGGAGCGAAGGGCGGCCAGGCGGCTTCGCCCGAGGCGGCCGGGGATCCGGTGCGAATGAAGGACGCCCAATAGCCGGCGATGGCCTCGGTGAAACGTTGTTCCCCGGGCGTTGCCGGGGGCTTGGGCCAGGCGGGCGGGGTGCGATCGGCCGTGCCGAAAACGTAGGGCAGTTCGCTGGCGTGGAAGGCGTGCAGTCCGGCGGCTTCAGCGGCGGGATAGCCGTGATCGAAAAAGTAGAGAAAGGCGGGCTCGCCGATGGCGGCCTGTTTGGCGGCGACGCGTTCGGCGGTCCAACCATAGAGCGCGTCACGCGGCTCGGCGAGTATGCTCCCCGGAATGTCAGACGATGGGTAGAGCCGCAGAAAGGCATCGGCGAGCGAGCCGTAGCGATCCCGGATGGCGGCGACATAAGCCGCCTCGGTGGCGGGAGCAGGCGGCGCGAGAAAGCGCAACGAGCGGATTTCACCGCTATTGAATCCAACGAGCACCGGCACATGCGCCTGCTCACCTCGATCGAACACATCAACCAACTGGCGCGGCAGCACGTGTCCATCGATTGTTCCGAACGGCAGGTACCCGGCTAACGGCGCCCGCTCCGCGATGGTGGCGGGGGTCATGCCGCGCAGACCCGCGATGCCGTCCACCCCCAGCCTGGTGGCGAGCCGAACTCCAAGCGTCTCGGCCGGCTCCTCGCCGAAATGCTTCTCGCGGAGTTCCGGCGTGGAGATCATATACGCGCTTTCGAGGATGGCCTTATGAAAGAGGCCGCGCGCCGCTGGCGAAGCCATGAGGTACATCACGCTGAGTGCTCCCGCGGACTCGCCCGCGATGGTGACGCTCTCAGAATTGCCACCGAATGCCGCGATGTTGCGCTGCACCCATCGGAGGGCCTCGATCTGATCGAGCAGGCCATAATTCCCGGAAATGTGGTCGGGGGATTCGGCGCTAAGTGCGGGATGCGCCAGGTAGCCGAGTGCGCCCAAGCGGTAATTGATGGTTACGATTACAAGGCCGCGCCTGGCAAGAGCCGAGCCGTCGTAGATTGTCTCGCTGCCTGCGCCGCTGGTCAACGATCCGCCGTGAATCCAGACCATGACGGGAGCGTTGTGCGCGCCGGCGGGCGTCCAAATGTTGAGCGACAAACAATCCTCGCTCATTTCGGCTGGGGGATCCGCATAGATACTGCCGGCTCTGGGCTTCGGCTGGAAGCATGCGGGCCCGAACCTGGTGGCGTCGCGGACACCCGGCCACGCAGGCGGCGGGATGGGTGGCTTCCAGCGCAGGGGCCCCATGGGAGGTGCAGCGTAGGGCAAGCCGCGGAAGATGTGCAGGCCCGCCGCTGCCTCGCCTTTGACGGCGCCGGCGGGAGCGCGCACGATCAGCGCATCCTGTGCAAGGGCAAGATTGGCAAAGCCGAGGATCAAACTCAGCACCGACGCGAGTCGGACGGATGCGGCCATAGCTTTCCTTCCCGGACTTCCCTCAAGGTAGCGCATTTGCGAGTCTTGCCATACCCGACATTTCCCGGAGCGGAGGGTGCGCGCCGATCTTGCCTATCATGCGCCTCCCTATGGGACTCAGGTCAAGCTTTCCGATTTACCGGCGGACGCGCAACTTCCGGAAGGGGCCCCGGACGAATTCATCGCTGGAATGTTGGAAGCGTTGAAGCGCTCAGGTTGTTAGAACAGGAAGGGCACAAACCGCTTGGTGCGGCGTAGGTAGCGCCGGTACGAATCGCCCAGCGTCGCCAGGAGCGCGCGCTCCTCGATGCCGACGCGATAGCCGTAGACGACCGAGAGGGTGCCCATCAATACAATTAGGCCGATCCAGTTGGCGAGGGCGAGTCCTACGCCGAGGAAGAGGATCGCGCCCGCCGTGTACGATGGATGGCGCACGTAGTGGTAGGCGCCGCGGTCAACCACCACTTGATCCGGCCGGACGATCACGGCGCCAGTGAAGCTCGCGCCGAGCATCCGCCAACAATGGCGGCGCAGCAGGCTGCCCCCGATGATGGCGACGAGGCCCACCCAGAACAGCGCGAAGCGATGCGGGAGACGCGCCGACGGCACGCTGGCCGCGATCAGGAACGCAGCCAACATCGCCAGCCCCTGGCCGACCGCAATCAGCCACTTCGAACCGGCATCCTGTGGACTCATCGAAGGTTCAGTCGACCTCGCGGTGATGCGAAACTCCGGCGCGAACGCCCAGTACAGGACGGCCAGGAAGAAAAGGCCGTAAGGCCATGAGAAGGCGACAACAGGCGGCATACGCCACAGTGTATACCTTGCGGCGGGCGCTTCGAGGCGCAGTCGACGCCGGCGGATGGCTAAAAGCACCGTCTCACCCCGTAATGCTATAATTGCAGCTTATGCTTGAATCACACCGCTGATCCGGGTCCTGGCGCCCGCACCCTGTATTTCTTCGGTCGCATTTTGGGCCGGTTCTTAGAAAACCAATTTTTCAGAAACGAGGTAACTTCGATATGCGAAAACTGCTTTCGAACGGTTTGGCCGTTTTTGCCGGTGTGGTTTCCCTGCCGGTAGCCGGAACCCGTGCGGAGTCCGCGAAACCAGCCACCGCCGAACATCGCAACGAACCTGCCAAAGATCCCCGACTCGCCTTCCTGCGCACTTTCTTCGAACAGGGCAATTGCCCCGCCGCCCAACTCTCCTCTGTTTTCCTGACCGCGGCCGACATGTACGCTCTGGATTGGCGACTGCTGCCCAGCCTCTCCTTTGTGGAAACCTCCGGTGGGAAAGCCGCCAGAAACAACAATCTTTTCGGGTGGGATTCGGGCCGCGCGGCGTTTTCATCCGCCGCCGCGGGCATCCTCGCGGTGGCATCCTCGCTGGCGCACTCCGCGCTCTACCGGAACAAGGATGTCGACGGCATTCTGAAGACCTACAACGGCAGCGTCGGATATGGCCGCAGGGTGAAAGAAGTGATGCGCCGGATCGCCCCCGCGGCGGATTAAGGCGCGCGGGCGACGCGCGGCATGCTCCGCCGCTTGTGCAGGGCGATATAATGGCGGCGCATATGAAGACCGCCATTGTTTGTCTGACTGCCTGGCTCGCGCCGTTGGCCGCCGGTTCCGGCGTGATCCCACAGCCTGTTTCGGTTGAGACGCAGCCGGGCGTATTTCGACTGCAGGCCGGGACTGCTATCGTGGCGCCTCCGGGAACGCCCGAAGGGCGGCAGGTGGCCGGTTATCTGGCCAGCGCTCTGGCCGCGCCGACCGGCTGGCAGTTGAAGGTCTCCGAATCCACATATCCGCTGCTGCGCCGGAACAGCATCGTGCTGGGCATTGCCGCGGGCGACCATCCCGAGGGCTACGAACTGGTGGTCACGCCGCGTGGCGTGCGCATCCAGTCGCCGACGCCGGCGGGATTGTTCTATGGCGTCGAGACGCTGCTCCAACTGCTGCCTCCGGAAATCGAAGGCGGCACGCGCCGGGATGCGGCCTGGGTAGTGCCATGCGTGCACATCATCGACTACCCGCGATACGCGTGGCGGGGCATGATGCTGGACGTCAGCCGCCACTTCTTCAGCAAGGAATTCGTGAAGCAGTACATCGACCGCATGGCGCGGTACAAGATGAACGTGTTCCACTGGCACCTGACCGACGACAACGGCTGGCGCATCGAGATCAAGAGCCTGCCGCAACTGACCCAAGTGGGCGCGTGGCGGGTTCCGCGGCTGGCAAAGTGGGGCACCCGGGATGCGCCGCGCGAGGGCGAGGCCGCGACCGACGGCGGGTTCTATACGCAGGATGACATCCGCGAGGTGGTGGCGTACGCGAAGCAGCGGTTCGTCACGGTGGTTCCGGAGATCGAGATGCCGGGGCATTCGTTGGCGGCGCTGGCGGCGTATCCGGAGCTGTCGTGCACGGGCGGTCCGTTCCACGTTGATCCCGGTTCGAATTTCTACGAGAAGGTGGACAACGCCTTCTGTCCGGGCAACGAGAAGACTTTCGAGTTCATCGATAAAGTGTTCAGCGAGGTGGCGCCGCTGTTCCCCTCGGAATATGTGCATATCGGCGGCGATGAATGCTTCAAGGGCTTCTGGAAGACTTGCGCGAAGTGCCAGCGGCGCATGGCGGAGGAACACCTGTCGAGCGCGGAAGAGCTGCAGAGCTACCTGGTGCGGCGGGCGGAGAAGATTCTGGAATCGAAGGGCAAGAAGCTGATCGGGTGGGACGAGATCCTGGAAGGCGGCCTGGCGCCGAACGCGGCGGTGATGTCGTGGCGTGGAATGGAGGGAGGCATCGCGGCCGCGAAGATGAACCACCAGGTGGTGATGACGCCGACGAATTTCGTCTACCTGGATTACTATCAGGGCGACCCCTCGCTCGAGCCCAGCACTTTCGGGCGGCTGCTGCTGAGCACCTGCTACCGCTTTGAGCCGACGCCGGAGGGCGTGGATCCGAAGTTGATCCTGGGCGGGCAGGGCAACCTGTGGACCGAGTTGGTGCCTACGCCGCGGCATGCGGAGTACATGACCTGGCCGCGGGCACTGGCGCTGGCGGAGGTTTTCTGGTCGCCCAAGGCGAGCCGGAATTGGGACGACTTTGCGGGACGGGTGGAGACGCAATTCCAGCGGCTGGATGCGGCGCAGGTGAACTATGCACGCACCATGTATGACGTGGCGGTGGCGGGGGTGCGGGACGCGGCGGGGAAGGCGGCCGTGCGGCTGACGACGGAGCTGAGCGGGTGCGACGTTTACTATACCTTCGATGGGACGAACCCGGATGCGTTCACGGCGAAGTACGGCGGGGAGCCGGTTGCGATTCCGGGGGATGCTGCGGTGGTGAAGGCGATTGCCTGGCGCGGGGGACGGGCTTCGGGGCGGGTGGTTACGGTTAATTTGAAGGATCTGGTGGGGAGGTTGAAGTAAGGGACAGGACTAAGCCGGAGGGGAGTTCTTCGCCGAAGATGCGGCCGAGGGCTCGGTCGTCGCGCTCTTCGTCGCCATGCAGGATGGCCAGATAGCGGTCGGCGTGGGGGAGGGTTTCGAGCTTGCGGCGCACGGCGGCGAGGGTGGCTGGGGCGAGGTCTCGCGTGGGGTCTTCGGTGCGACGCGCTATGGCGGCCAGGGTGTCGCCGACTCCGGAGAAATTCACAGGCAACATCGCTTCGGCCCAGCGGCCGGCGGCGACCGGGGGAACCACCTGGTTCATTGGCCCATAGAACAGCTCGCGGGCACCCAGGCGCGAGAGGCACCAGAGCTCGCTCTCGCGGAAATCGCCGGTTTTGATGCGACGCACCAGGGCATCGCCCAGCTCGACTTTCGTACCGATGGGCAACAGCTCCAGACTGGCGGCGGTGCGCCACATCTCGCGCAGGAGGCTGGAGTTGAGGCGCTGCTTCTTGCCGCCGCGCGGCAGCAGGAACGACGACAGGCGCTGGTAGATATCGTTCTGCTGGTTGCGATTCATGCCGCCCGCCAGGCGTCCCCAGAAGATCCACCAATCGATTTCACACTGCACCTGGTTCGCGTATTGGACGCCGGCGGAGTAGAGGCGGCGAGCCTGCTCGATGCGGAAATCGTCGCCGGGAAAACCGAAGCCGGGGCGCAGGCAGAAGCCGCCCAGGTTCAGCCAGCGCGCTTCGTAGGCGGGGCTTTTCTTGCGTCCGTCGGCCGCCGTTAGGAACGCGTCGGCCAGTTGGCGGATCGCGGACAGGGGCCAGGAATTTTTGCCCAAGCCGAGGATTTGTTCCAGTTTGGCGGGCAACTCTTCGGGCGCAATGGGCGATTTCGCGGACGGGGAAAAGACCGCCGGAATGAGGGCCAGCGCATCCTTCAGCGCCTGGTCGGCGATGACGGCGGCGGGCTGGCGCGCGGTAATCTCGGCGGCGGCTTTGCGCAGCTCGAATTGCAAGCGCCAGCGGTTCTCGCTGATCTTCGATTCGCACCAGGTTTCGAGGGTGCCGACTTCGGTGAGGCGCGCGCCGAGCTTCACGGGGATGAGCCGCTCGCCGGCCTTCTTGCCGAATCGGATGACGGCGTTGAGCGGCGCGTGGGTGTGGAGATCGGGACTGAGCGCGGGGAGATCGACCACGTCGCCCAGCTTGTCTTCGCTGCGCGTGAGCGAGCTATAGAGCCGGAAGGATACCGGCTTGTTGGCGACGAGCTGCAGCGCTTCGTTATCAATTTCAAGAGTTGCGCCCTCTTCCGCGCCGCGCGGCACCAGGCAGACGGCGGAGGCGTCGCCGATGCCGATGAAGTAAGTCCGAGGCAGGCCGCCGCGCACCAGCACGCCGCTGCCGGTGGAGCGGACATAGGAATAATAGGCCGCACCGGTGGCTACGGCGAGATCGAGATCGCGATTCTCGAAGACCTCGGGCCGCTTGCCATACCAGTGGCCCACGGCATCGGCCACGCGCTGGCGCAGGATTTCGGGGATGAAGAAGCCGCCATTAAAGAGGATGGCGTCGGGAGCCTGGCCGGCGCTTTCGAGGAAGGCGTTGAGATGCTTGGTGACGGCGGGATCGGAGACATAGGGCAGGCCCAACTCGCGGAAGAGACTGCGCTTCTCGTCGGTGGGCAGGTCGCCGCGCTCGGTGATGGGGAGGAAGCCATCGAGGGCCAGCTCCAGCGCCTCTTCGCGCAGCACTTCGGCCTTGAGGGCTTTGCCGATGAGGGCGGAGCCCGAGCCGAGCACGGTGATTTCGACGCTCTTCAGATTGGGATCGGAGAGCAGGCGCTCCTTGGCGTTGGTCGACTGGCGGCGGAGTCCGCTGCGCTGGCGGATGGAGAGCGGCACGCCGAGCTTGGTTTCGACCAGCCAGCCGATGGTGAGATCGAGATTATCGCCACCGAGCAGGAGATGCTTGCCGACGGCAGTGCGGGTGAAATCGACCAGATCGCCCTGGCGCGCGACGCGGATGAGGCTGAAATCGCTGGTGCCGCCGCCGACGTCGCAGACCAGCACGATCTGGCCATCGAAAAGCAGCTTGCGGGACTGGGCGAGGTTGTTGGCGATCCAGGAATAGAACGCCGCGGCGGGCTCTTCGAGGAGGGTGAGCTTGGGCAGGCCGGCTTCAACGGCGGCCATGACGGTGAGCTCGCGGGCTTCCTCGTCGAAGGAGGCGGGGACGGTGAGGACGATATCCTGATCGGCGAGGGGGAGCTGCCTGGCTTTGCCGATTCCGGCATCCCAGGCTTCGCGGAAGGCGGCGAGGTAGCGCGCAGAGACCTCGACGGGGGAGAGCACGCGGCCGGTTTCGGGGGAATCCCAGGGGAGGATTTTGGCGGTGCGGTCGACGCCGGGGTTGGAGAGCCAGGATTTGGCGGAATGGACCAGCTTGGTGGGGACCAGGGCGCCCTGCTCGCGGGCATAGACGCCGACGGGCTGGCCGTCTTCGAGGTAGAGGAAAGAAGGCAGGGTGCGGCGGGGCTCGGTGCGGCCGGGGGCGACCAACTGGGGCGTTTCGAAGATGTGGATGGGGGGGAAGTCGCGATCTTCGGCTTCGCGTTCGTCGATGTAGGCGAGGGCGGAATTTGTGGTGCCGAGATCGATGCCGATTTTCATAGGGTTGTGTTACTCTGCGTTCGCTCATTCCGGAAAAACCATGGGGCCGCAGATGAACGCCGATAAACGCCGATGGGACGCCGGTCTCGGGACCGAGGGCCGGTGGAGCACGTAGGATTGGGTTCGCTTCGCAGCATGTGCTGCCGCCAGGCGTCCGGATTCTTCGCCCGACTGTTACGTGCCCCGTTTCTTCGGTGGCGTGTTGCAGTACGTTGCGTTTGTTGCATCGGCTCGCCAGCTGCATTGCCGGGCTGGGGCCTGATGGCTGAAAGCTGAGGGCTTGCGGCGAAGGCGCACTGTGCATTTTTGTGCATCTTTGTGCGTGCGGAACGCTGGTCGAACAATCCCAAATTTCGCGGAAGTCGATGGCTTAACGTTTGGCATTTACTTATAGTTACATCACTTGGAGCACGTAGAATTGGGTTCGCTTCGCAGCATGCCTGCCGCCAGGTGTCCGGACTATTGGCGTGACTGTTACGTGCCCCGTTTTTTCGGTGGCGTGTTGCAGTACGTTGCATTTGTTGCATCGGCCGATGAGCGCCGTGGGGGCGGCCGGCATCGGCCGAGCAATGCCAATTTCTTGAAAGGGATTTTGAATCAGATATTTGCCGGTCAGTTGGCCGGGCGATGGCGGCGGTTGGGGGCTGCTCGCCGGCTTTGCGGCTTGGTTGACGCGGCGCAAGGGTCATAAGCGAAAATTTCGGCTGCGCGGCTGGTTTGGATTGATAAAAGGGGAGATATCGCGATCCGCTTGCGCGAGCGGGCCGGCTCGTCCCGCTTCTACGATAGCACGGGGAGGGGTCGGGGCCGATGGGGGTTTGGGCTGGGCGGGCTGTAACGATAGGCGGGCGTTGGGGCAGGGGATTTTTGGTGAGGCTGTGACCGGGTGTGGGCGGAGGTTTGGGTGGTTGGGGCGGGGGGCTCGGTAGGGCGGACCTCACAGGTTCGGGGATTGCCGTGGCTGGGGGCTGGCGAGTTGTGCGAGGCCGTCGGTGTGCAGTAAGCTGAAGGTCATGAGCGGTGTGAATGAGATCGAGGCGGCCGTTCTGCGGCTCACACCTGCCGAACTCGACGCATTCAGAACATGGTTCGCCGAGTTCGACGCCGCGGCCTGGGACCGCCAAATGGAAGATGACGTCGCGGCGGGACGTCTGGACGCGTTCGCGAACGAAGCCGTCGAGGATCTGCGGGCTGGCCGCTGCACCGATCGGTGAGGCACCGGGCCAATCCGAGGTTTTGGGTTTGTTATCGGCAGCTTCCTGACGAAATGCGGCGCTCGGCTGACGAATCTTACCGACTGCTGCGACGAGACCCGAAGCACCCGTCTCTGCATTTCAAGAGGATAGGGCGCTTTTGGCCGGCGAGGGTCGGCTTGCATTACAGGGCGCTCGCGGTGGAACACGAAGACGTGGTGGTGTGGTTCTGGATAGGGCCCCACGCCGTATGTACCGGCTAGTCAGCGGCAGAATGGGCGGCTGACGCGCCCGGGTCGGGCGGGCGTAAAGCCGGGTACGCAGCCGGGGACGATCCGGAGGAACTGGCAGCGACTTGACCCGTTTACCGCTGCGAATTTGTCGTTCCTGGTCCGGTCCCATTTTCGGAGTGCCGGTGATTCGATTTATGCGCTGTTACGCCGGGGGCATCCTCGATTTCTGGGTGTATCCCGAGGGAGTATGCCAACTTTACGGTATCGGGACTGCGCATTTTCGTCGCGGGGAGTCAAATCCATGCACCTCCATAGCTCGGAAAGTTGCCAAAATATTTCTGTTCCGCGCGGTGCATCCCCTATACCAGCGTCTGAAGGAGCTCGATTCCGATACATTCGAAAGGCTCTGTTTCCACCTTGTAAAGGCACGTTTTCCTGGAGCCGAGATCCGCCACGTGAACGGGGCGGCTGGGGACGGGGGGTTGGATCTTTTCTCGGGGCAACTGGATGCCGGACCCACGATCTGGCAATGCAAGAGCTTCCCGGGCGGCGTAGGAAAGCACCAGAAGGACCAGATCCGCGCATCCCTGAAGCGAGCTCTCGATCATCGGCCGCGGCGCTGGGTGCTCTGCCTCTCCGTGGACATTGACGCCGGTGCGCATCGCTGGTTCGAGCGCCTACAGCGCTCATATGCTGGCCGCCTCGATGTCCGCCTTATGCAGGCTTGCGACATCGTTCAGGAGCTTTTCTGCCGGAGCACGATCCGGGAGATGTTCTTTCCGCACGCCGTCCCTGATCTAAGCGCATTCCTGGAAATGGTCACGAAGACCAAACGATTATCGACGAAGGAGCTCTCCACGCTGAATGCGGGGAACCTCGACCAATATCTGAAACGCCTCGAGGACGAGGATGCCCGCTTCTCTTACGAGGTCAGGTATCGGCGGAACTTTCCTCCCGTCGCGGACCAGCCACAGCCTGGCCAAATTGCGTCGATCTCCGACGGGACGAAGACCATTGATGTGTTTACGCGCGATGTTGAAGCCCTAAAGTTGAATCCGCCGAAGGCGCGGTTTACGGTGATCGGCCAGGGTGTGGACAAGATGAAAGAACTCCTGCGCAGCGGGACGGCGCAGGTGATCGGTCCGGGCGAACTGCAGGACTACGCCACCGATTTCGCATTCCTCCTGCCTTCCGAGGATCAGGTCGAGGGCACGACGCTGTTCATCGGTCCCGCGACCGCAGCGCTGCCTTCGCTGCTCACGCGGGTTACGTTCGGTTCTGGCCGGGATGCGGTCGTTTATGAATGCATCACTTTCAAAGCCACCCGCGTCGGTCGGGAGGAGGCGGAATTTGAGAGCTCAAATACCTTGCCGTTCCGCATGTCGCTAATTGTCCGCATTTCCGGAACGGGTTGTGTGCACTTTGAGAGGCGTTGGGCAGGCGTAGACGTCCACACCGCCCAGAAATTTACGAATGCGCTCAAGGCCGCGTACGGCTCGGGCGTGCTTGAATTGTACGACCTCGAAAGGGCAGTGACATTGCTGAAGCCGCGCTTGACAGGTGAATTGCCCGCCTGGTTCTCAGGATACGACGAATTTATCAATGATGCCGTCCGCGTCGCGGACTTCTACAAGCTCGATCTGCGCATGCCGGAGCAGCCGACGCGGGGAGATCTTGAGTCGATCTCGCTGCTGGTGCACCTAATTGACGGGGACCTCCGCGTGGAGGTCAACGACATGACGTTCACAATGACCAAGACGGCCGACATCGGCGAGGCTCAGGCCGAGAGCTTTCGCGGCGAGGGTAGCTACTTACTAACGCTGCCGGAGTACTTCGTGAGACCCGTGCTTTTCGGAGTTCAGGTTTTTACCGGCCCGGTTGCATATCACATACCTCGCGCACGATTCGAGGGCCCGGACGAGGTCTGCCGGTTCTTTCAGACGGCACCGATCGGCGAAGACATCACCGTGAAGCTCAAGCCCATCGGCCCGGTACGGGCCCGCGCCATTCGCCCGCAGGGTGCCGAGGCGCCATGCCTGTCCTGAATTCGGCGCTTTGTGGCCGAGCACCCAGAGCACTTTCGGTAGAAAGCTCTGCCTGAAAGCCTAGCACCATCTATACGGCAGAAGGCCAGGTAAACGTGCCTGCACCCGGGGATAGAACAGGACCTCCAGATGGCACCAATACCGCGTCGAGGCGACGGGCTGGGCGTTTTGTTGCCAGTGGAGTGTGACGAACCTCAAGAGTGTATCCTGGGATGTAGAGGGACTTGGTAGATGGACGTCAGACACGAAATCGCAAAGCAGGTCGACGCATTGCCTCCGGAGATGCAGGAGCGGGTACTCCGGTTCGTGGCTTCTTTGGCCGGGTCGGCGCCGAAGGGCGAGCGGGGCGCGGCGCTGCGCCAGTTCGGGTCCTCTCTAGACGCTGCTTCGGCCCGGGAGATGAAGCGGGCGATTGAAGATGGCTGCGAGCGGGTCGATGCCGGCGAGTGGTAAGTTTCTGCTCGACACCAATATCGTCATCGCCCTGCTGGGAGGGGGATGAGACGGTATTGTCCCATCTGGACCAGGCGCCGGAGGTGTTCATTCCAGCGGTCGCGGCCGGTGAGTTGTTTTTCGGGGCTGCGAAATCCGGACGGCCGTCTGAGAACACGGCGAGAGTGGAGCGATTCGCGGCTGGCAGATCCATCGTCCCGTGCGATCTCGACGTCGCACGTGAATACGGACTCCTGAAACAGCGCCTGAAGGAGAAGGGGCGGCCAATTCCCGAGAATGACATTTGGATTGCAGCTACCGCGAAACGTCACGGCATGATCCTGGTAACCCGCGATCGCCACTTTCAGGACATTGAGGATTTGGAAACGGAGGATTGGGACGATTGACCGTAGTCGCCCGAACCGGTCCCGCTTCCAAGGAAACAGCTGTCGTAAGGCGGCCTATTCGGCGAGACGGCGATAGAGACGGGCGTGCAGTGCACTCGTCTTGCGATGGGCTTCTCTAAACTGTTCAGGGGAAGCGTAAAGTATATTGGATGGTTTCTCGATTGCGCGGTCTTCTGCGTCGTTTCCGCTAACCGGCGAGCGCCCGGCGGATTTCAAGTAGTCGGACAACGAGGCGCTACCTGTTCGATCGAGCAAGGTCTTCAAGTGTGCGTCACCTCGAATGCCGGGAGCGAAGTTGTCGCCGTAGGTCTGGCGAAGCGTGTCGATGCGGGTGTCGCCTCTCTTCTCACGGACCTGCGCGCCGTTGTCGCGTTGGCGATTGTCGGGGCCGAGGGGTCCGCCCCTTCGATCCAGGCCATCTTTGCTGGGCCGTCTTGTTCGTTGCTTCGGCACGGTACGCTCCAATCCAATTCTAGCGAACTTAAGCGTCGCCTAAGGGAGAACGGGCGGCCGGCTGTAGTGAGGATCGCCTACACCGGCAGTTCGACCTCTATTTCGCGAATCGTGGAGGCTGGGGACCAGTCGGCGTGCAAAGTTTCCCAGTAGAGGCCGATGGCTTCTTTGGCGCGGGCGGTCAAATCTTCTATGGAGTTCCCGGTGACCAGAATGGTGGGCAGTTCTGGCACGTAGCCGCTGTACCCGGCGCTGTCCCCTTCGATGATCAGGGTGTACTTTCGGATCATTACGCAGCCTCCTTGATACCGGTTTGCCGCAAAACGGCCCGATAGGTGCCGGGCCGAACGTCGTCGCCGGGTTTTCCCGACACGACGGTGATGCGGCCTTCCGGGTTCTTAAACACGCGGTGGTCGCCGGATGTCCGGATGTGGCGCCAGCCCGCGTCTTCCAGGGTCCTGATCAAGTCGCGAACCTTGACTGCCACGACTCATGATACGACTTTTCGCTTGGACGCATCGCTCCCGACTCGCGGAGCCGTGGACGAGGCGGAGTATATCGACCCCGTCTTCCAACGGCGGGTAGAGAATGAGCATGCGTTCAAACCCTGCGACACGGAACATGCGCAGCGTGGCAAGCGCCGGGGTCGTGAGCCGCGCATGCCAAACCATGTTCGGCTGGGTAGCGAGGAGGGAGAACGTCTCGTTCACAGCAGCCAGGAAGCTTAGCGCCACATCGAGGCTCGCATGGCGTGCGAGATAGCCGGCATAATCCTCGATGTCAGAGTCGGCTCAGGGTTTTAATCGTGTGGTGGCTTCTCACCGAGCGCCGGTGTTCCGGTAGCGATCACTGACTCGGCGGCGCTTCTCAGCCCAATAACTATCAGACGCCGCGATCGATTGGCCGGAATTGAGACCTTCGAGCGCTAAGGCCTCAAGCTCCTCCTCCGCGGCTTCGTCGTCGCGGGCGAGCCGTTCGATGTAGGCCTGGACCGTAACGCCCTCCGCTTCGGCCCTGGCGCGAAGCCTGGACTCCAACTCGGGTTGGATCACTATGCTCATCCATGCTCCAGTCCCAAAATAGCATGGATGCCCGCACGGGCAGAGACCCCCTCCTTCAAGCTCATCCTGCGTGAGACAAGACAAGACTTGAAATTGACAATCCCAGCGGAACCGGATAGAGTTGAGGCAGTGCGCTAACAGGGCGCCTCCTACCCGCGGCAAGGGAAACATCCCACCTGCTTTCGTTTTGAAGCATCTGTTACCTTCTTTCAGCCTGGTATCAGCGGGACACCGGCAAGTATGAAAGGAGGCCTTGTGACCCCGTCGAAATTATTACCCCTGCACTCGTCTTTTGAATCCATCCGGAAGCAAGCCAAGAAACTGGCGCGCCAGTTCGCCGCCGCCGACGCGGATGCACTCGCGCGTGTTTATGCGCAATTGCCGGCGCCCGCGCTTCCTCTATCGTTACGCGACGCGCAGTTGGTGCTCGCCCGGGAATACGGTTTCGCCGGCTGGCAGGATCTGCGCGCCGCAGTCCTCGGCCTGGGAGGCAAGGGCTTGGACTGGGCCGCCGCGGAGGCGAAGCGCGCCATCCATGACAACAAGGTCGAACGATTAGGCCAACTCGTGCAGGAGTATCCTGCGCTGCTATCGTGGCGCGATGATTCCGGAGAATCATTACTTGGGTTTGCCGCCGGCTCGTTCGGTGACAGCGGCGATCCTTACCGGGAGAAGATGTTCACGCGCATCGACTGCGCCGGGTTTCTACTGGATGCAGGGTCTACAGTAGAGCCGGCGATATGGGAAAGCGCCATTCGCGCGCGCGCGAAGGGAGTGTTGCAGCTTCTTTGGCGCAAGGGTGTTCTGCCGCGCACGCTGGATGTTCTCGCGGCGCTGGGCGACATGGACGGCTTACGTGAAGGTCTGGAGTCAACAGGCCCCGGTCGAGATGCCGCCACCGTCACGCATGCATTCCTCTGTGCCTGCGGTTTTCAGCATAAGGCGGCCGCCGCTCTGCTTCTCAGCCGTTCGATCGAGCTCGACGCCGCGCTCGGCGAGCGAGTGGAGAAATGGCGTGGACGAAGCGGGTTCATCGACTACCTAGCCGAACATCCAGTCTACGGAAGCCCCTGGCAGACCGTCGCGATGAACGAACTCGAAGCGGCGATACATGGAAACGACCTGGAAGAATTCAACCGCTGGCTACAGCGGGAACCCGATCTGCTCGGCGAATCCAATGCCGGGCTACAGGTGGATTTAATTGAGCATGCGTCGTGCAACGATCGGGGACCTTTCATCGCCCGCCTGATCGATCTCAGTCCCGCGCTGAGGGTGGAGCGCCCACCTTCGTCCGCGCTGGAATTCGCACTGGAGTATGGGAACGCGCATCTCATCCCTCTACTGACTCCGATTTGGCCGCTGCCGGACGATCTCGCTCACGCGGCCGGCGTAGGGGACTTCGCGCGCGTCAGGGGGTGGTTTGATGAGGCCGGCAGTCCGAGGTTGGGGAGCCTCAGCCAGCATCACCCGGCCAACCATCCTGCATGGCTCCGGAATCTTCATTGGGTGCCCCCGAACGCCCAGCACGTGCTGGACGTCGCGTTGGCATGGGCGTGCGTGAATGGCCAGTTTGAGATTGCGGATTTTCTGTTGGCGCACGGAGCCAACATCAACACGGACTGGAGCACGCACGAGCCGGCCAGCATCTTGCATGAGTGCGCCGTCCACGCGAACCACGAAGCCGCGCAGTTTTTGATTGACCGCGGCATCGACATGACGATTCACGATTATCGCTGGAACGCGACCGCGGAGGGGTGGGCGCGGCATGCCGCCAACGACACGAATATGGCGGACTTCCTGGCGCGTGCCGAGCGCGCACGAACGAAGTAGGGTGCGACTACAGGTTCTCCTGGACGAATCGGGGACTGAGATGCACATCGACTTGTATCAGGGGCGAGTCGCCAACTACCTTGAAGCTGTGGATCTCGCCCGCCTTGATGACAAAGACGTCGCCGGCTCCTCCCTCGAACGTCTTGCCATTGACCGTCGAGACTCCACGACCTTCACGGATAAATTGGATCTCATCATAGGGGTGCCGATGCGGCCCCGGTCCTGCGCCGGGTTTGCCGTGGAATAGGAACACGGAAGCACTGGTATCTCCCTGTTCGGCTCCGATAAACTCATGCGAGCTACCCAGGAAGGGCAGGTCGTCTTGTCGCACGTGATGCATTTTGGTCTCCTATTTGAATCCTACCCAAATCGTCCGGGGTATCAATGGGATGATCCATTTCGATAAAACAGAGTGGTCCAATCTACTGGACCCGCTGAGAGCGGGTCCGCAGCCTGAGAGGCTGCCCCACTAGTCCAGCAGCGGAGCGCCGGGCGCGCGAAGGGTTTGGATATCGCGCCTGGGCGGCTGGCCGAAGAAGCGGCTGTATTCGCGACTGAATTGGCTGGCGCTTTCGTATCCAACCTCAAAGGCGGCACTGGCGGCGTCCAGGCCGTCGATGAGCATGCGCCCGCGGGCGGCCTGCAAGCGAAGCTGCTTCTGATACTGAACGGGACTCATGGCGGTGAGCGCGCGGAAGTGGTGGTGCAGCGTGGATACGCCCATGCCCGCGACTTGCGCGAGATCTTCCACGCGCAGCGGCTTGGCGTAGTTGGTGCGGACCCAGGCGATGGCCTTGGCGGTGCGGTTGCTCTGATCTCCCAGCGTGGCGATCGCGCGCAGGCGCGCCCCCTCAGGCCCGCGCAGGATGCGGTAAACGATATCGCGTTGAATGAGGCCATGCAGAAAGGGGATGTCGCGCGGCGTATCCAGCAGGTCAAGGAGCCGGCTGCAGGCACTGAGGAATTCCGCGGTGGCTTCGCCGGTCGCCATGGCGGGGGTGTCCGAGGCCGCTTCGGCCATCTGAATGTCCTCCCGGCTGAGGAGTTCGCGGATCACGGGCATTTCGAGTTTGAGCGACATGGCAAGACAGGGCTTGGCGACGCTGGCTTCGACGATCTGGCTGACAATGGGCAAATCGACCGATGTAAGCAGGTAGCGCGACTCACCGTAGATGAACGTGGTTTGGCCGAGGTCGACCCGTTTGCGCCCTTGGGCGATCACGGTCACGCCCGGCTCGTAGGTGACGGAGCATGGAGCGGTAGGAGCGGTCCGCCGGTGCAGCGTCACGCCGGGGATGGCGGTTGCCCGATTCTCCGCCGATCCCATTTGCCGGGCAATCTTGCGGGCCAGTTCGGCGCGGCATTCGCCGGCTTTGGTCATGTTTCGCTCCAATCTTGATTGACGGAAACCGCTCCCTGACGGTCGCGGCTCTGTAAACAGGATAGCTTGCGCGCGTGCGGCCATCAACAATTTTTCCTGGCTGCAAGAGAAATAGGCAATAAATCGGAAGGATCGGGATACCGCTTCCACGCTGCAGGAATTAACCTGGAGAGGAGAGGAAAAATGCAAAAGCGCAAACTGGGAAATGGCAGGTTTGAGGTTTCGTCGATCGGGCTGGGCTGCATGGGCATGAGCTTCTCTTACGGTCCGGCCAAAGACAAACAGGAGATGACCGCACTTCTGCGAGCGGCGGTCGAACGCGGCGTCACATTCTTCGATACGGCCGAAGTGTACGGCCCGTTCACCAATGAAGAACTGGTGGGCGAGGCGCTGGCTCCCTACCGGGGGCAAGTGGCGATCGCCACGAAGTTCGGGTTCCAACTGAAGCCCAACTTAGAGCCCGGCTTCGTGGGCCCGGATAGCCGGCCGGAGCGCATTAAAGAGGTCGCCGAAGCTTCGCTCAAGCGGCTGAGGATCGATCGTATCGATCTGTTCTACCAACACCGCGTGGACCCGAAGGTGCCGATCGAAGACGTGGCGGGAGCGGTGAAAGACCTGATTGGGGAAGGCAAGGTGAAGCACTTCGGCATGTCCGAGGCCGCCGCGCGCACGATTCGGCGGGCGCACGCCGTGCAGCCGGTGACGGCGGTGCAGAGCGAGTACTCGCTGTGGACCCGAGGACCTGAAAAGGAAGTGCTGCCGACGCTCGAGGAACTGGGCATTGGCTTCGTTCCGTACAGCCCGCTGGGAAAAGGATTCCTGACCGGGAAGATGGATGAAACAACCCAGATCGGCAGCTCGGATTTTCGCAGCACTCTGCCCCGCTTTACGCCCGAGGCCCGGAAGGCGAACATGGCTTTGGTGGATTTGCTGGGTGAGGTGGGAAGGCGGAAGGGTGCGACTCCCGCGCAGATCGCGCTGGCGTGGCTGCTGGCGCAGAAGCCGTGGATCGTTCCGATTCCGGGCACGACAAAACTGGCGCGCCTGGAGGAGAACATCGGGGCGGCAGCGGTCGAGTTGACGGCGGACGACCTGGGCGAGATCGAGAGGGCCGCGGCGAAGATCACGGTGCAGGGGGCCAGGTACCCGGAACATATCGAGCAGATGACGGGACTCTAGGCAGTGCGTGTTTAGTTGAATGAAGGAGCATAATAATGTACAACGCTAAAGCTTATTCGGCCGCCAGCGCAGAGTCGCGGATGGCCGGCACAACGATCGCGCGCCGGGACCCGACCGAACACGACGTGCAGATCGAAATCCTATTCTGCGGAATCTGTCACTCCGATCTGCATTCCGTGCGCAATGAGTGGAGCAGCGTGATGCCCACTGTTTATCCGATCGTGCCCGGACACGAGATCGTGGGGCGCGTGACCAAGACCGGCTCGGCCGTGACCAGGTACAAGGCGGGAGACCTGGCCGCAGTGGGCTGCATGGTCGACTCGGACGGGACGTGCCCGCAATGCAAAGCGGGGTTTGAGCAGTTCTGCCCGAACATGACATTGACCTTCAACTCCCCGGACAAGCACCTGGGTGGTGTGACGTACGGCGGCTACTCCGATAGCGTGGTGGTGGACGAACGATTCGTGCTGAGCGTGCCGGCGAATCTGAATCTGGCCGGGGCCGCGCCGCTGCTGTGCGCGGGCATTACGACATACTCGCCGATGCGGCACTGGGGCGTTTCCAAGGGCAAGAAGGTTGGCGTGGTTGGTCTGGGCGGCCTGGGTCACATGGGCGTGAAATTCGCGCATGCGCTGGGAGCGCACGTCGTGGTGTTCAGCACATCGCCGAACAAGAAAGAGGATGCGCTGCGGCTGGGCGCGGATGAAGTCGTGATTTCGCGCAATGCCGGCGAGATGAAGAAGCACGCCGGCAGTTTCGATTTCATCCTGGACGCGGTTTCGGCGGACCACGACATCGATTCGCTTATCGGGCTGCTTGGCCGGGACGGCAACCTGACCCTGGTAGGCGCGCCGGCTAAGCCGCTGGCGGTCTCCGCCTTTGGGTTGATCATGGCCCGCCGCAGTTTGTCCGGTTCGGCCATCGGCGGTGTGGCGGAGACGCAGGAGATGCTGGACTTTTGCGGCGCTAATCACATCACGGCCGACGTGGAAGTGATCCCGATTCAGAGAGTGAATGAGGCGTACGAGAGAGTGCTCAAGTCGGATGTGAAGTACCGCTTCTCGATCGATATGGGGTCGCTCAGATGAAGGCAGGAGACAGGAGACAGGAGACAGGAGTCAGGAGACAGGGTCAGGAGTCAGAATGACCACGCCGAATGACCGGCGTACGACGCTGCGCGCTTCGTCCAGTCCAGCCAGTTCCCCAGCGCCGATCGCCTGGATCAGCACATTCCCTATCGCGGTGGCTTCGCTGGGGCCCGCGATCACGGTGCGGCCCGTGGCATCGGCCACCAATTGGTTCAGGAGCGTGTTGCGCGAGCCGCCGCCGACGATATGGATCACGTCGAACCGCCGGCCGGCCGCCAGTTCCAGGCTCTCGAGCACCTGCCGGTAACGCACCGCCAGGCTCTCCAGAATCGTGCGCGTAAATTCGCCGGGCGTCTCGGGCGGGGTCTGACCGCGCGCCCGGCAATGGTCCGCGATCTTGCGCGGCATGTCGCCCGGATCGAGGAACGCGTCGACGTCGATGGTTGCGCGCGCGGGTTGCGCGTCTCCGGCCAGGCGCACCAGTTCCTCGTATGTGTACTCCACGCCTTCGAGCGCCCACGCTCGCCGGCACTCCTGCAGAAGCCATAGGCCCGCGATGTTTTTCAGAAAGCGCACTTTCCCCGCCGCGCCGATTTCGTTGGTCAGATTCTGGGCCAGCGCGCGCTCGTCGATCACCGGCTCGTCGAGTTCGGCGCCCATCAACGACCAGGTGCCGGAGCTGATGTAGCACCAGTTCGAGCCCTCGGCCGGCACGGCGGCTACAGCGGACGCGGTGTCGTGGCATCCGGTGGTGTAGACTGGCACGGCGCCAAGGCCCGCCGCACCGGCCACCGTATCGAGCAGCGGACCGAGGTGCGTCCCCGGCGGGACAATTTCGGGCAGGATGCCGGTGGGCAGGCCCAGCCGCTCGAGCAGATCGCGGGCCCAGGTCTTGGCGCGCGGATCGTAAAACTGCGACGTGCTGGCGATGGTCAACTCGGCGCGCGCTACACCGGTGAGCCAGTAGTTCAGCAGGTCCGGCATGAACAGCAGCGTGCGGGCGGCGGCCAGCGCGGGCGAACCGGCCAGCTTCAGCGCGTAGAACTGGTAGAGCGAATTGAGCTGCATGAACTGGATGCCGGTCTGGGCGAACACCTCGGCGCGGGGCACTATGCGGAAGACCTGCTCCATGACGCCGTTGGTGCGCGGATCGCGATAGTGCCGCGGATTGTCGGCCAGCGCGCCGTCCGCGCCGAGGAGGGCGAAATCCACGCCCCAGGTATCGATGCCGATGCCGTCGAGTCGGAGATGGCGTTCCCGCCCGGCGATGGCGAGGCCGCGCTGGATCTCGTGCCAGAGCCGCAGCGTGTCCCAATGGAGCGCGTCGAACACGCGCACCGGCGTGTTGGCGAAGCGGTGAAGTTCTTCGATAGCCAGGCGGCCGTTTTCGAGGGTGCCCAGCATGGCGCGTCCGCTTTCCGCGCCGAGGTCGAAAGCCAGATAGTGTGACATGGTGAGTGTGACGGTGAAGGGCTAGCCGCTAACTGGCATTCCTCTCCTGCGAACCGATGACCGCTCGTCCGCCGCTGGTGCTAACCCGGCGCGCGGGCCGCACGACGGTGAACCGGTTGGTGAAATGGGCCGAGATGTCCTCGCCCCGCGCAGCCATATCCGCGATCTCATCGGCGGCCGCGAGTCTCATTGATTTTCCCGGTTTGGGTTTGTGCATCGTTTTAGGCGCTCTCCTCGTTACGGGGAACATTAAAAGCCATTATCGGCCGCAGATAAACGCCGATGAACGCAGATAAGACAACGCAGTAAGTGGTCCGTGCGGCCCGCCCGCGCTGTCAAGCATTATATAATGCGGTAGCACTCTCCGCTGTCAAATGAAGCTGGAATCCAAGTACGAGCAGGAGCACGGCGAAGTCTATCTGACGGGCATCCAGGCGCTGGTGCGTCTGCCCATGGAGCAGATGCGCCGGGACCGCCGGGCAGGCTTGAACACGGCCGCTTTCATCTCCGGATACGAAGGCTCGCCGCTGGGCGGCTACGACATGGCGCTGGCGCGGGTGAAGGGGCTGCTGGACGAGCACCGCATCCATTTCGTGCCGGGGGTGAACGAGGACCTGGCGGCCACCTCCGTTTTCGGCAGCCAGATTCATCACTCGCTGGGGCAGTCGCGATATGACGGGGTGGTGGGCATCTGGTACGGAAAAGGGCCGGGGGTGGACCGCTCCGGCGATATTTTCCGGCACGCCAACATCGCGGGGACCGGGGCGAATTGCGCGGCGCTGGTGCTGGGCGGCGACGATCATGTTTCGAAAAGCTCGACCATCCCGCACCAGAGCGACCTCAGCTTCTACAACCATGCGATGCCCATTTTCTATCCGGGCAATACGCAGGAGACGCTGGATTACGGGCTGCTGGCCATCGCGCTTTCGCGCTTCTCAGGCGCGTGGGTGGCCATGAAGATGGTGACCAATGTGTGCGATGCGGGCGGCACGGTGGACGTGGATGCCGCGCGGCTCACGATTCAGATTCCGGAGGGCTACCAGAAGAAGATCGACGCGCGGCTGCTGATCCCCATGACGCTGATCCTGGAGCCGGAGGTGCTGTACCGGCGGTTGGATGCGGCGCGCGAATTCGCCCGGATCAATCCGGTAAACCACAGCTTCGGCGCGCCACCCGGGGACGCCGGCGCGTGGCTGGGCATCGCTTCGGCGGGCAAGGCGTATTACGACCTGATGCAAGCCCTCGCCGATCTGGGGCTGCGCGGCGCGGGCGATCTGGCGAGCGCCGGTGTGCGCATCGCCAAGTTTGGCATGACCTATCCGCTGGAGCCACGCTTCACGGCCGAATTCGCGCGCGGGCTGCGGACCATCCTGGTGGTGGAGGAGAAGCGCAGCTTCCTGGAACTGCAATTGCGCGAGGCACTGTACAACTCGCCCGATCGCCCCGCGATTCTGGGAAAGGGCGACCAGACCGCCGCGCCGCTGTTCTCCGCGGCCGGGGAATTGGATCCGGAGACGATCGCGCGGGTGCTGGCGCAGTTGATCCAGCCGCGCAGTTCGCGCCTGGCACTGCTCGGCGAGATCGAGGCGCGCGAGCGGCGCATGGTGCCCATACGCTCTCCGAACTTCTGCTCCGGCTGCCCGCATAATCGCTCCACGCTGCTGCTGGAGGGCCAGATGGCGGGCGGCGGGATCGGCTGCCACGCCATGGCCGCGCAGCTTCAGCACTCGCACCATGCTTACACGTTCCTGACGCACATGGGCGGCGAGGGCGCGCCGTGGATCGGGATGGCGCCGTTCGTGGACCGGCCGCACATTTTTCAGAACGTGGGCGACGGCACCTATTTTCATTCCGCGTCGCTGGCCGTGGAAGCTTGCATCGCGGCGGGCGTTAACATCACGTACAAGATCCTGTATAACAGCGCGGTGGCCATGACGGGCGGCCAGCAGGCGGCGGGCGCGGTGCCCGTGCCCGAGCTGACGCACAAGCTGGCGGCGGATGGCGTACGCCAGATTGCGGTGCTGACCGAGGATCTGGAAAAATACCGGGGCGTGAAGCTGGCGGCCAACACGCGATTGCGGGATCGCGACGATTTGCCGGAGGTGCTGCGCGAGTTCGAAAAGCTGCCGGGGGTGACCGCGATCATTTACGACCAGCAGTGCGCGGCGGAGAAGCGCCGGCTGCGCTCGCGCGGCAAGCTGGCCGAGCCGACGATGCGCCTGGTGATAAACGAAGAAGTTTGCGAGGGGTGCGGCGATTGCGTGACGCAGTCGAATTGCCTGAGCCTGCATCCGGTGGAAACGGAATACGGACCCAAGGCGCGCATTCATCAATCTTCGTGCAACAAGGATTATTCGTGCGTGATGGGCGATTGCCCTTCGTTCGTGACCGTGAATCTGAAGCCGGGGACGGGGCAGCGGCGGCGGCCGATTGCGGCGCTGCCGGAAGTCGCAGTACCGCCGCCGCGCGAGCGGGCCGCCATCGGCGAGCGCTATTCGATTCTGATGCCGGGGATCGGTGGCACGGGCGTGGTTACGGTGAATGCGCTGCTGGCTACGGCGGCTTGGATCAACGGGCTTTCGGTGATCACGCTGGATCAGACGGGCCTGGCGCAGAAGGGCGGGGCTGTGGTATCGAGCATCGTGCTGAGCGCGCGGCCTATCGACGCGTCGGCCAAGATCGGCTACGGCAATGCGGACCTGTTGCTAGGCTTCGATCTGCTGGGCGCGGGCAGCGCGGACAATTTGAAGCGCGCGCACCCGTCGCGCACGGTGGCGGTGGTGAATACGGCGGAAGTGCCCACGGGCGACGCCATCCGCGGGGGGACGAGGCTGGCCGGTCCGGGGGCGGTGGTCGATCTGATCAATACTTACACGCGCAGAGACCGCAACCTGTTCCTGGACGCTTCGCGGCTGGCCGAGGGACTGTTCGCCAGCCACATGGCGGTGAACATTTTCCTGCTGGGCGCGGCGTGGCAGGGCGGCCTGATTCCGATTTCGGAGGCGGCTATCGAGGAGGCGATCCGGCTGAACAAAGTGGATGCCGAGCGCAATGTGCAGGCGTTTCTGTGGGGCCGGAAATACTATCACGATGCGCGGTCCGTGGAGTCGCTGATTTCGCCGCCCGCGCCACGCGAAGCCAATCGGTCGCTGGTGGAGCGGCGCATCGCCGATCTGGCGCGCTACCAGGATGCCCGATACGCGGCGCGCTACGCGGTGTTCGTGCACGAGGTGGAAACGCGGCGGCCCGAGCTGGCGGAAGCCGTGGCGCGCAATCTGTACAAGCTGATGGCGTATAAGGACGAGTACGAAGTGGCGCGACTGCTGACCGATCCGGAGCGGGAGGGGCAGATTCGCGGCATGTGGGAGCAGGTGGATTCGATCGGCTACAACATTCATCCGCCGCTGCTGCGCGCGATGGGAATGAAGAAGAAGCTGAAGCTGGGCGGGTGGTTCCGCGGGCCGCTGCGGGTGCTGGCGGCGCTCAAAGGGCTGCGCGGCACGCCGTTCGATCCGTTCGGTTATGCCGGGGTGCGGCGTGAGGAGCGCGCGCTGATCGGCTGGTACGAGCAACTGGTGCGCGAGTGCATGGATCGCGCGACGCCCGAGAATATGGGCCTCGCGCAGGAGATCGTGGCGTTGCCCGGACAGATCCGCGGGTACGAGAATATCAAGCTGGCGAGCGTGCGCACGGTGATGGCGCTGGCGGCGGAGAAGATGTCCGCCATGAAACAGAAGCTGGTGCAGGTCTGCTAGACTCTTCACATGAAACGCGCGAGCCTTGTGCTGGATGAGCAGGTCCTGGAGGATGCCACGCGGGAGTTCGGCCTCAAGACCTATTCCGCCACGGTGAATTACGCGTTGAGGGAGCTCTTGCGCATCCGGCGGGTGGATGGGCTGGCGGATTTTTTCGGATCCAACATTTGGGAGGGCGACCGGTCAAGGATCCGTGAGAACCGTCCGGTCCGCAAGCCTCCGAGACGGCGGTGATACGGGTCGATTCGCTGGAAGCCGCCCAGATCTTTGGCGAAAGGGTGTCGCGGGTTGCAATAAAGGGCGCTACAGCCCCGTACCCGATAGCACCAGCGTGGACGAAATCGCCGACCCGCCAAAGTAGGTGCCCACCATCCACACGGTTCCGTCAATGGCGGCGGCTCCGGACAGCGTGTCGCTGAATCCCAGGTTCGGGGTCGGGGTGATCGCCCAGGTTGTGCCGTCCCAATGCTGGACCAGCGTGGACTGGTCGCCGGAGCCATCCGCCGCGAAGGAGGATCCGCCCGTCCAGATATCGGTTGGGCTCAGGGTGGTGATGGCGAACAGCCGGTTGGATTGGTAGACGCTGGTTGGCCCGACATTGGGGCTGGGCACGATCTGCCAGGCGGTACCGTCCCAGTGCTCGATTAAGGTGAGCGTGACGGATTCGGCGGGAGGCGCATCGGGCGTCGACAGTCCCACGGCCCAAGCTTCGTTCGGCGCGGGCGCCACCACGCCGTACAAAATGTTGGTGCCTTTGCCCCGCGCGGGCGTCTTGGTGACGGTCCACGCGGTGCCATTCCAGTGCATGGCGAAGGGGTGGTCCACCGACCCGGGCTCGGTGTAGCCGACTGCCCAGATATCGCTCGAAGACGAGCCGGCGATCCCGGTAATGAAAACGGTATCCGTATCTGCCGACGCGGGAATGACCGTCCAAGCTGTCCCGTTCCATTGTTCGAACAGGGGTTGGATGCCGGTTTCGCTGCTGTTCAGGAACCAGCCGGCGGCCCACACATCGTTTGACCCGAAGGCCACGATGGAAGTGAATACCGAGGAGACGCCCGGCCGTGGGATCGCCGCGTTGGTCCAGGCAGTGCCATCCCAGTGTTCGATGATGGCGCTGGAAAATCCGGTGGTGAGGCTTTCGAATGAACCTGCCGCCCAAACGTCGTTGGCGGCCACCGCGGCGACGCCATTGAGGGCTGCGCCTTGTATCGCGACCGGCACGCCGCTCCACTGAGAACCATTCCAGTGCAGCGCCACCTGGCCTACGGCCCATGCGTTGGTGGCGGATATGGCCGCCGCGGCGTACAACCCGTTGTTTGTCGTCAGCGGATTCGGGGTGGGCTGAATCTCGAATGGTGTTTGCGGCCAGGCGGCGGCTGCCAGCAGGAGCGTCAAGAACGGAATCATGCGTAGTGTCATAACGACACTATCGCGCACAGCCACCAGGATGCTGGTCGGGTTCTTGTAAAAAGGGGGTAAATAAGAGCGGCGGGGCCTGCGATTGACGTCAAAAGCTAATATCTGTACGACGCAATAAGCTAATTGTTGTGCAGCATGCAGAGGGCGCGGCTGCGATCCGGGCCCGGGACCTCTCGCGCACGCACCGCGAACGTTTGCTGGCCAATGGATTTCTGCGGGACGTCATAAAAGGGTGGTATGTGCCGAGCCGCCCGAACGAGATCAAGGGCGAGAGTGCTGCCTGGTATGCGTCTTTCTGGCGATTTTGCGCAGCCTATCTGGGAGAGCGTTTTGCCGCGGAATGGTGCCTTTCGCCCGAGCAGTCCCTGTCCCTCGATGCCGGTAACTGGACAGTGCCAAAGCAGCTCGTCGTGAGATCACCGGGGGCCCGCAACCGAGTTACCGCACTTCCGCATGGCACATCCTTGCTGGATCTTCGCGCCGCCTTGCCTGCCGCCGGAGACCGGGTGGAAAACGAAGGCCTGCGCATGTTCTCGGCGGAATCCGCGCTGATCGCGTGCTCGCCCAGCTACTTTTCCAGGAATTCGACGGATGTGCGTGCCGTACTGGCAATGATCCTGGACGCCTCCGGCCTCCTTGCCCGGCTCCTTGAGGGCGGTCACACGGTGATTGCCGGTCGTCTGGCCGGCGCTTTCCGCAACATCAGGCGCGACCGCATAGCGGACGATATGGTGAAGACGATGTCAGCCGCCGGGTACGACGTGCGTGGAACGCGACCCCTTTGCCGATTCGCCGTCTTTGGTCTTCGCGGCACGCGAAACATCTCCTTATGTGAACAGGATACGGTTGCTGTGGCAGAAGATGCGGGAGCCGGTTATCGACCGCTTCCCGAAAGCGCCGGGGCTCGCGCGGAACATCAAGGCATACATGAAGCGCGTGGATGACGCCTATGTCACGGATGCGTACCATTCGCTGTCGATCGAGGGCTACCGCGTCACGCGTGAGCTCATCGAACGCGTCCGGAGCGGCGGAACGCCATGGCGGCGCGCGGTTACTGGCTGGCCTATCAGGCCGTCGAGGAAAGCGTCCGCAGGGTTCTGCGGCAAGAGAATCCCGGTCTGGTCGCGGACGAAGATCACGGCACGTGGTACAGGGAACTGTTTGCGCCGCGCGTCACGGCCGGTCTGGTGAAGCCCGCGGACCTTGCCGGTTATCGCAACGGGCAGGTTTATATCCGGAAGTCCATGCATGTGCCCCTTAACTGCGAAGCGGTCAGAGACGCCATGCCGGTGTTCTTCGAATTGCTGCGCGGAAGGGCGGCCGGCGAGGCCGCCGCAGGCCACGGGCCTGCCCCACTAGGCTACGACGTCGACGCCCATGCTGCGGGCAGTGCCGCGGACCGAATTCATGGCAGCTTCCACGGTGAAGCAGTTGAGGTCCGGCATCTTGATCTTCGCGATCTCTTCCACCTGCTTCTCGGTGATCACGCCGACCTTGGTCTTATGCGGCTCGGGCGATCCCTTCGCCAGGTTCACGGCGCGCTTGATGAGCACCGGCACCGGGGGCGTCTTGGTGATGAAGGTGAACGAGCGGTCCGAAAAGATGGTGATCACCACCGGGATGATCAGCCCTTCCTGGTCCTTGCTGGACGTCTTGGCGTTGAACGCCTTGCAGAAATCCATGATGTTGACGCCTTGCGGGCCCAGCGCGGTGCCCACGGGGGGCGCGGGCGTAGCCTTCCCCGCGGGGATCTGCAACTTCACGGAACCGGTAACTTTCTTTGCCATCTGAAATCCTTGAGATCGTTATTCTATTCTTTTTCTACTTGGAGGAACTCGAGTTCCACCGGCGTGGCGCGGCCGAAAATCATGACCATCACGCGCAGCGTGCCGCGGTCGGCATTGACCTCGTCCACCTTGCCGCGGAAGTTGGCGAACGGACCATCGACGATGCGCACGCCGTCGTTCCTCTCGTAAGTCGTTTTGGGGCGCGGCCGCTCGCTGGCGGAGGCTTCGCGGTAGAGGATCGAGTTGACTTCGTCGGCGCTGAGCGGCACCGGCTGGGTGCCTCCGCCCACGAATCCGGTCACACGCGGCGTTTCTTTGACCTTGTGCCAGAGGTCGTCGTTCATTTCCATTTCCACCAGCACGTAGCCGGGATAAACCAGGCGTTTGCTGGTGACCTTCTTGCCGCCGCGCAACTCCACCACTTCTTCAGTGGGAATGAGCACTTGCCCGATCTTGTCGGCGAAGCCGAATGCCTCCGAGCGGCTGCGCAGCGACTCGGCCACCTTCTGCTCGAAACCGGAATAAGTGTGAATGATGAACCACTTCTTGGGAGAGGACTCATCGTAGCCGGGAGCGGCGGGCGCTTCCTCCGGCCCGGCGGCGGCCGCTTCCGGGGCCGCGGCTTCGGCTTCCGCCGGTTCTTCGGCTACCGCGCCGTTTTCCGACACCTCTTGATCCTGCTGATCCACGGGGTACACCTTCTCGTCATCCATACGGTTACCGCGACAAGGCGTGGTACATACGCGTGACGGTGTCTGTCAGCACCGTATCGACCACCGCAAAGAAGGCCGCGAAGAGGAAGACCGTGAAGATCACCACAACTGTGGTACCCTCCACCTGCTTGCGGTTGGGCCAGGTCACGCGCTTCATTTCGAGCTTCAGCTCGTTGTAATAATCGCGTGTGCGCACGGGCCAACTTGTTACGCTTTCAAGAAAATTGCTGCCTTCCATTCTGCCTCGCTCCCCAGCTCTGCCCTCAGCTTCTTGGCAGGGGCGGAGGGATTCGAACCCCCACTCGCGGTTTTGGAGACCGCTGGTCTGCCGTTAAACCTACGCCCCTATACCTGTCCATCCTAATTCTACTTGATTTCCTTGTGCGGCTGGTGTTTCCGGCAATACGGACAGAATTTCTTCATTTCCAGCCGCTCGGTGGTGGTCTTCTTGTTCTTGGTGCCGGAATAGTTCCGGTTCTTGCATTCGGTGCATTGAAAAGTGATGATCTCGCGTGCCATGTTCGGTGTTCCTCGTTATTCGATAATGTCGGTGACGGTTCCGGCGCCCACCGTGCGCCCGCCTTCGCGGATGGCGAACCGCAACCCTTTGTCCATGGCGATGGGCGTGATCAGATCGATCACCAGGTTCACGTGGTCGCCCGGCATCACCATTTCGGTGCCCTCCGGCAACTCCGCCACCCCCGTCACGTCCGTGGTCCGGAAGTAGAACTGCGGCCGGTAGCCCTTGAAAAACGGCGTGTGCCGCCCGCCCTCTTCCTTGCTCAACACCACCACGCTGCCCTTGAACTTCTTGTGCGGCGTGATCGACTTCGGCTTCGCCACCACCTGCCCGCGCTCCACGTCGTCCTTTTCAATGCCGCGCAGCAGCAAGCCCACATTGTCTCCGGCGCGCCCTTCGTCCAGCAGCTTCTTGAACATTTCCACGCCCGTGACCACCGTGTTGCGCGTGTCCCGGAAGCCCACGATCTCCACGCCCTCGCCCACTTTCACGATGCCCCGCTCGATACGGCCCGTGACCACTGTTCCGCGCCCTTGAATCGAGAAAATATCCTCGATCGGCATGATGAATGGCTTGTCGATCTCGCGCTGCGGCAGCGGCACGTAGCTGTCTACCGCGGCCATCAGATCCAGGACCGTCTTTTCCCACTCCGGCTCGCCGTTCAACGCGCCCAGCGCCGATACCCGGATCACCGGCACCTGATCGCCGGGGAACTCGTAGGTGGTGAGCAGTTCGCGCATTTCCAGCTCCACCAGGTCCAGGAGTTCGGCGTCGTCCACCATGTCCACTTTGTTCAGCGCGACAACGATGTAAGGCACGCCCACCTGCCGCGCCAGCAGCAAGTGCTCGCGGGTCTGCGGCATGGGTCCGTCGGTAGCCGCGACGACCAGGATGGCGCCATCCATCTGCGCCGCGCCGGTGATCATGTTCTTGATATAGTCGGCGTGGCCCGGGCAATCCACGTGCGCGTAGTGCCGGTTGGGGGTTTCGTACTCCACGTGCGCCACCGCGATGGTGATACCGCGGGCCTTCTCTTCCGGCGCGTTGTCGATGGAGTCGAAACTGCGGAACTTCACCTTAGGGTTGTTCTTCCCCAGCACTTTGGTGATGGCCGCCGTCAGCGTGGTCTTGCCGTGATCGATGTGCCCGATCGTGCCGATGTTGACGTGCGGCTTGCTGCGATCGAATTTTTCCTTTGCCATTTTAGATTAGCCTTCTGTACGGATTCGCTACAGGAATTGCTGGGAGCCGTTGACCAGGATTAACTGGTGTACAAAGTGCTTCCAAAACCCTGGAGCCGTTGACCAGGATTGAACTGGTGACCTCGTCCTTACCAAGGACGCGCTCTACCAACTGAGCTACAACGGCCCGTTAAAACTGTTCTGGTGGACGGGGGAGGATTCGAACCTCCGTAGCTCGCAAGGAGCGACAGATTTACAGTCTGTTGCCATTAGCCGCTCGGCCACCCGTCCAGACCTGCGGCGACGCACCTCGACTTGCGCAGCACCGCTGAAGTATTTAGTGTACCAAAAACTTAAGCCCTCTAGTGCGTCAAGCCCGCTCTCCGGTGAAGGCGCACTGCAAGCCTGCCGGCCTGCGGCCGGTGGACCGGCGAGGACGCCGGTCCGCGGGCAAGATTGCCCGCCCCCCAAGGTCGTCTATCACCTTTGGTGGCCGTCGTATACTGGTCCCAGATGCCCGGCCTATTTCCTCGATTCATCCTGATCTTCTTCTTTGCGCTCGCTACGCTGTGGGCCCAGTGCACGCTGCCGCCGGCGCCCGGCGCCGGTACTCCCGACACAACGTTCGACACCTTCTTTACTCAAAACGGTCCCGGCTGGACCGGCGCAGACGGCACATACTCGGTGCTTCTGCCGGGCGGACTGAATCTTTGGATCTGGTCGGATTCCTACATCGGCACGGTGAATCCGGAAACCCGTCTGCGATCGGGCGCGCTGTTCCAGGCGCACAACTCGCTTACCATTCAGAACCAGACCACCGATACTCTGACGACAGTCGGCTATCCGCCCAGCACCAGTTCGTATTTTGCGCCGTCCGATTCAGCCGACTGGTTCTGGCCCGGAGACGGCATGGTGATCCAAACATCGCCCGGCGTCTACTCGCTCAGGGTTCTGCTGCTGGAATGGACCGGCGTGTTTGAGTACCTGGGCACTTCGGTGGCTACGGTTGCCTATCCCAGCATGAAGGTGGAATCCATTCAGCCCATCGCGCTGCCGGATCTTACCCTCGAGTGGGGCACCCGCATTTTCAAGGCGGGCGCGTACTTCTACCTCTACGGAATCATGGACCCCGGCACGGCGGACAAACTGCCCTATGTGGCGCGCTTTTCGAGCTTGACCGCGCTCACCGATCCCAGCCAGTGGCAATACTGGAATGCGACCAGCCATACCTGGGTGTCCGGGCAATCCAACGCCACGCCCATGGCCGGCGTGCCCGCCATCACCAACGAATACAGCGTGAACCTGCTGGATGCGGCCACCGGCCCGTTCTTTCTGATGACCGGGATGGACACGCAAAACCCGCCGTACCCGGGGTGGAAGTACGTAACGACCTACTACGCATGCACTCCGCAAGGTCCGTGGACGACTCGTACGGTGGTCTACACCACGCCCGAAAGCGGCGCGCCAGGCTGCTCGGTAGGGACCTTATATACATACGATCCGAAAGCGCATCCCGAATTCCCATCGAGCGACGGGATACTGGTTTCCTACAATGTGAACGCTAACGATTCGGCCGACCTGGTGTGCGCGAACGACTATAAGCCCAGCTTTATTCGCGTACCCATTCCGGGACTCATCGAAGCACCTTAGCCCGGCGAGTTCTCATCGGCCGCTATTTTCCGCCGCGTACGACAGTTGCTGCCGCATATAATCGCGCGGATACGACATGGTGATCTTGCCGTCTTTCGAGAAAAGTTGCGGATTGATGCCGGCCCAGTAGGTGGGCAGGTTCAGCTTCGCATAACGGCTCAAAACCTGGTCGCGCAGCTTGGGATCGAAATGCACGCCATAGCGGTCGACCAGCGCTTTGATCGCCGGGTAGTCGCCTTCCGCCTTGATACGCATCAACTCGGCCAGCAGCATGCCTACGCCCGCGCGCATTTTTTCGTAATTGCGCACCACCATGTAGGTCTTGCCGCCGCGCTCGATCTGCTCGATGGCGCCGGTCTTGTCCATGATGTAGCGCACGATCAACTGGCGGTCGCGCTGATGGTCCTCTTCGATGGTATCGCCCTTGAGAATGCGCCGCAGTTGCATCAAGGCCACGCGCGCGGCCGCGTTATACATGGCCTTGGCGACGTCCGGGCTGGAGATCAACCCTAGCTCCCGCAATTTGGGGTCGAAGGCATTCCACAGGGCCATCAGGTCGGCGCGGCCCTCCTCCATGGTGGAGAAATATTCCTTCAGGTAGTAAGCGGGCTCGTGGGTCAATTTCGGACTCAGCTTGCCCGACCCGTGTCCGATCACTTCGTGCAGCGCGGTCATCAAGTCTTCCGCTTCGTCGCCGTATTTCTTGCCCAGGGCGATCTCCTCCGGCGAGGAGGCGAATTCTTCCAGCGGTCCGGGGCCGGTGGCGTGCTCCAGCGCGTGGCTGCTGCCGGTAAACATGAAGCTCTTGGATCCGTACTTCTCGTGCACTTCGTTTTCGTTCGGCAGGTTGTCGCCGATGGTGGAGACGTGGAAATCGCCCGTTTCGATCAGGGCTTCGACGGCCTTGGCCACCGGCGGCTTCACGCCCTGCATTTTGTACTGCGCGAGCCAGGGCGCGTGGTCTTCGAAGTACTGGGCGTTGTCGGAGAGCTTGCGCATGCGGCTGGCCAGGGCCGCGTCGGTGATGGTGACAAAACTTTGCGAGCTGCCCTTGGCCCCGCGCGCGTCGCGATACACCTCGATGAAGCCGTTGTCGAAATCCACCACCGGGTTATCCTGCACCCAGGCGATGCCGAATTGCACCCAATCGTGCGGATCTCCGGTCTGAAAGAAGCGAATCAGGGCGGCAATCGCGGCCGCCTGCGCCGGGTCGGCAAACGCCCGCGCCTTTTCGAGTGCGCTGTTGGCCCGCCGAAGGTATTGCGCGTTCAAGCCCGGCGGGATCTTACCATCCGGCGCGCCGGCGCGATAAACCTGTTCGACGAGTTTGCCGTCGGGCCCTTTGGCGAGGCGGGAATTCAATGGATAGCGCTCCTGGAATCCCTGAATATCGATCAGGCTAAGCCCCGGCGAATAGTAATTGTTGGAGCTGGCTTGCAGGATGTCGAGCTTGCCGCGGGGGCTCTTGGCGGTGGTCATGGGCTCGAAATCCGGGTCGAACAGGGACGGCTTCAAGGCGTCCACTTCGGCGGCCAGCTTGGGCCCCGCGGCGGCTTTGAGTTCTTCGAAGGTGAGATCCGGCAGGAATTTCTGGGACGTCATTTCGTTGTGATTGCCTTTATTCGCCCAGAACAGCTTGGTGAAGTCGACGATCTTTTTCATCAATTCGGGCTTCACGCCCTGCGGATGCGTGACCAGGGTCTCCAGCAGGCGCTTCTGGCGCAAGCCGAAGCGCGACATCTGGTCGTAGATGATGGGATCGGTGGCGATGGAAGCCTGGCTCAACCAGTAAGCCAGCGACTGCTCGCGCGGCGTGAGGGTGTGGAAGCTCTCGGCGGTCAGTTGCACGAAGCCGGTGTTGCCGACGCGATCGGCGAGCCCGCCGTCCTGCGCGGCCGCCGCCACGCCAAGAATTAACGATAAGAATGCGGTTCGAACCAATGTATGCCTCCAAGAGTATCGTAGATCATGGCGCGGACAGGCCGGGAGGCCTGTCCCACTATGGCGCTACGATGGTGGCTGATGACAAGATCGTCATGGGCACTGCTTGCCGCGCTGGCCATTCCGTTGATGGCGGCGCCTCCCGACTGGCTGCCGGGCGCCGTAATCTACGAAGTCTTCCCGCGCGACTTTTCACCGGCGGGCGACCTGAACGGAGTGACCGCGGGTCTGGACCGCTTGCATCGGCTCGGCGTGGACGTGGTCTGGCTCATGCCCATCCATCCTATCGGTCAGGTGAAACGCAAGGGCACCTTGGGCAGCCCCTACTCGGTGCGCGACTATTACGCCATCGATCCAGCCTACGGCACTAAAGACGACCTGAAGCGGCTGGTGGCCGAAGCGCATCGGCGCGGCATGCGGGTGATTCTGGACATCGTGGCCAACCACACGGCCTGGGATAGCGTGATGATGAAGGCCCCCGAATTTTACAAGCATAACGCCGCGGGCCAGATCATCTCGCCCGTTCCGGATTGGGACGATGTGGCGGGGCTCGACTACTCCAACCCGAAGCTGCGCGCCTACATGATCGACATGCTGCGCTACTGGATCCGCGACTTCGATGTGGACGGCTTCCGCTGCGACGCGGCCAGTATGGTGCCGGTGAGTTTCTGGGAAAGCGCGCGCGCCGAGGTGGACAAGATCAAACCCGGCACGCTGTGGCTGGCGGAAGCGCACGATCCGCCGCTGATGTCCAAAGCTTTCGACCTGGATTATGCGTGGCCGCTGCACAGCACGCTGGCCGCGATCTTCAGCAAAGGCGAGCCGGCCCGCGATCTGCGCGCCGCGTGGGAGGCGGAGCGCGCGCAATATCCGAAGGGTGCGCTGCACATGCGCATCTCCGACGATCATGACGAAGAGCGCGCCATTGTGCGCTTGGGCAAGGGCGGCGCGCTGGCGGCTTCGGCATTCATGTTCACGCTGGATGGCGTGCCACTGCTGTACGAGGGCATGGAAGCGGGCGATACGGCCGAATCCGGCTCCCCCGCGCTGTTCGAGAAGCTGCCGGTATTCTGGAAGATCGCCGAGCGCCGCCCGGAGTTTCCGCGGTTCTATGCCGGCATGATTGCGCTGCGCCGCGCGCACCCTGCTCTGGAGCAGGGCGCGACGGAGTGGCTGCGCAACTCCGACGATGCGCGCGTGGTGACGTACCTGCGCAAAGGCGGAGGCGAGGAATTCCTGGTAGCGATCAACTTCTCGAACCAGCCGTTCCTGGGATTGCTGGACACCGCCACAGCGGGCTTCACGGAAGTCACGCCGGGAGTGGAGAAGGCGCGGCCGTCGGCGCTGCCGTCGCTCGGGCTGGATGCCTGGGAGTTCCGGATTTTTCGCAGGACGCGGTAGGTTCGCGCCGGTTCTACTGAGTCTCGCTGAATTAAGTGACAAACGGCCTCCGCGCGGCCCCGTAAGAGGCGGCCTGGGAGGCCGCCGCAGCGCGAGGCGCTGCCCCACGAGTCACTAAATCCGGATCAGATCGTATGGCTTGCGCAGTTCGCGGGTGAGCAGCTTAGAGGCTTCCGGGTCGTTTTCGAAATCTTCCTTCTCCGCGTTCCAGTGCAGGGTTCTGCCTACTTTGGCGGCGATGGTGCCCAGGTGACAGGTGGCGGTGGCGGTGTGACCCACCATCTCGTCGACCGCGCCTTTCGTCCCGATGCGCACCTGCTTGACGAAGTTCTGCGCGTGCTCGGCGGTGGCGTCCGCGCCTTGAACCGCTTTCCGTTCCGCGCGATACTTGAGCCCGGCTTCGTCGGCCGGCGCGGCAGCGTAGGGCGCTCCAGGCTCCGGCTCGGGGAAGATTTCGTAACCGATGCGGTCCACGTAGAGCGCGGCCTTGGTGCCGTAGAAAGCGAATCCGTGCGGACGGTTGTAAAGACCGCGCATGCCGTAGTAGCGCATGCCCGGCGAACGGCCGCCGATGCCATTGCTGTTTACCCACGACGCCGCGTACTCCATGATGAAGCCCGGATATTGATAGGTGGCCACGTGCAGATCGAAGATATCGCCGGCATTAGCGGGACACAGGCGGCGGCCGACGGCGGAGACGGTGTGGGGACTGGACACGCCCATGATCTGGTGGACGCTGTCGACGCGGTGGTTGCCGTAATCCGTAATATAGCCGCCGGCGTAATCGGAAAAGACGCGGTAATTGGTGAGAAAGCGCATCCGGTTGAAGGGCGCCTGGGGCGATGGCCCGAGGTAGAAATCCCAGTCGAGACCGGGCGGCGGATGGGTATCCGGAACCTTCTGCTGGACGTTGGGGGCGATGTTTCCGCTGTTCCACACGCGCACGAAGGAGACATCGCCAATCTCGCCGCTTTGTACAATGCGCGCCGCTTCGGCGATATGCGGCGCGGAGCGATGCTGGGTGCCCGGGTAGAGAATGCGATTCGTGCGGAGGGCGGCTTCTACCATGGCGCGCCCTTCGCGAATGGTGCGGGCGAAAGGCTTCTCCACGTAAACGTGCTTGCCGGCTTCAAGACCCAGCACCGTGGGTATAGAGTGCCAATGATCCGGAGTGGACACCATCACGGCGTCCACTTCGCGGATTTCAAGCACGCGCCGAAAGTCGCGGAGCGTTTGCGCGCGGCCTCCGGCCAGATCTTTGGACGCGCGCGCGGCGTTGGGATCGTAGACGTCGCAGGCCGCCGCGAGTTCGGTATTGGGCGCCTGCAACAGGCCGCGCATGACCAGGCGGCCGCGCCCGCCGCAACCGATCAGCGCCACGACGACACGGTCGTTGGCGCCCAGCACTCTGCTGGCGGAAAGAGCCGTCCACGCCGTGGCCGTCCACGCCGTGGCGGCCAGGAAATCACGTCGTTCCATAATGACCTCCCTGCGGAGCTGAAGCTCCGCGCGGGCTGAAGCCCGCCCTCCAAGCTATTGGGGTTGCACGTCGTCGGTTTTCTTGCGCCGCGGCGCGCGCTTCTTCGGCGGTCCCGCGGATCGCATTCCAGTGGATCTCGGTCCAGAGCTCTTGCGCGGGGAGCGGCCGCGCGTGGGTGGGGGTTCCACGTCTGGAATGATCCCGGCCGCGGTGGGCTGACCGGCCACGATGGGCTGCGGCTCCTCGATTTCCTCTTCGACAATCGGCTCCGGCGGAGGCTCGGGTGGCGCGGGCGGATGGAACTCCGGCCCCAGGTACACCATGAGACCTTTCTCCTCATCCGGATTAATGCGGACCACCATCTTGTCCTGCGCGTAGTTCAGGAGTTCGCTGAATTCCTGGAAGCCGTATTGCTTCCAATCGTAATCGGGGTGCTCCTGCTTCACCCACTCGGAGAGCGCTTCGGACGACACGCCTTCGTCGACTTCCATGCGGTGCGTCTCGAGCACGTCGCGCAGAACGGGCAAAGCCGCTTCCGGCCGCACGGTGGCCTTCTCGGGACCCACGGCGCCAATGCGCTTGATCATGTAACGGCCTTCACCGCCAGTGACGTTGACGTAATTGGCTTTTTGCAGTTTCTCGACGAAATCCGTGAAAGAGCCCGAACCGTACGCTTTCTCACTGAAGGCGGAATCGAGCTGCAGCATGGTAGATTTCAGGAGCCCAAGCTGCGGGCGCACACTGCGCCGCTCAAGGGCTTGCAGGGCGCGCTCCACGAGGGGCATGGCCTGGGCCAGATCCAGCGCCGGACGCCTGTGGGCCTGCGGTCCACGCGGCTGCTGTTGTTGGGGCGGGGGCTGGCCGCCGGGTTGATGGGTGGCGCGCGGCTGGGGCGGCGGCGCCTGTTTCAGCTCATCCAGGAGGGATTCGTAGCTGATGAATTCGTGACAATTCTTTTGCAGAATCGTGCTGGTGAAGGCTTTTCCGCCGAGCACGAAAACGCGCTTATCGTATTGTTTCAATTTGTTGAGCAGGGCCATGAAATCGCTGTCCCCGCTGACGATGGCGAATGCGTTGATGTGATCGTGGGTGAAGGCCATCTCCAGCGCATCCAGCGCCAGGTTGATGTCCGCGCCGTTCTTGTCGCCGCGGGGCGACGGGTCGCGCTGCACCATTTGCACGGCGTGCTCCGTCATGGCGCGGGTGGCGGCTTCCTGCCTTCCCCAGTTGGCGTAGGCGACGCAGGTGACGATTTCACCGCGTTCCTTCAGCGCATCCAGCACGGCGGCCACGTCAAATTCACGGTGTAACGTGGACTTGACGCCGATCTCGATGTTATCGAAGTCGATGAACACGGCCAGTTTGAGTTTGTCTTCCATTTAACTTCCTTCTGAGGCGCCCGACTCCGGAGTTGCCGGGTGGCAATCGCGTCAGCCGCCGCGCAACTGGCGCAGCAGCTTGATTGTCGGTTTGCGGCTCGCGGCCGCGCCGCCGGAAAACCAGGGGGTTTTCGGGGCGGGCAGCCTTCACTCAGTTTATCCTAAAGCGGATGTCAATGCGGGGAGGGCTTGGGTAGGGTCGGCGCGGGCCTCACGCGACTTCCAGCGTTTCCACGATGGACGGGTCTGGAATCTCGTCGCCGTCTTGGCGCATAGCCCCGAGGTGCATTTCGATGGCCTTCTGCATTCGTCTGCGCGTCTCCTCCAGGGTCCGCCCGGTGGCGATGCAGCCGGGGAGATCTGGCACGTGCGCGCTATAGCCGGTGCGTGTGGGTGCTATCAAAGCCGCGTATTTGCTCATTGGAGACCTGCCTGCTTCATCACAGATTTCTTGGTCTTCGGATCCAATTCCTCAGACGGATGGCCGACCACAGTGACTTTGCCGGGCTTCACAGGGGTGGACGAACTGTCTATGGCTCCCCTCCTGATTCCTAAGTGTCCACTCGTCCCTGGCCAACGCCCTTAGGCCATCTCGGACTTTCATTGCCGTGACGCAATCCCATAAATCATTATAGCGACGCGTAGGGGCGGCTTCCACGACATAAAGGTCGCTCCGTTTCCCGTCGAGCGCGTCTTGGCCGCATTGGAGTCGATTTGACTTCTGGAGGCGCGCCTGAAAAAATGAGAGAAGCCCAACCAAATTGTGCGGATGTGGCGGAATTGGCAGACGCGCTAGATTCAGGTTCTAGTTCTCGCAAGGGAGTGGAGGTTCAAGTCCTCTCATCCGCACCAGTTTTCACTCGACCAATACTCAAGATTAGGACGCAAAGGAAGGACCGGACCCGCTCGGTGTGGAAGGGCCGGCTGCATTCCATAGTAGTTTGTTGACTGTTGTTGGTTAGGCGCGAACAGAACGGCGATAATATCGGCAGGAGGAACGGGGATGGCTATCGAGCAGATGAACATCTCGCTGTCGCCGCAGATGGCGCGGTTCATCCGCGGCAAGGTGAGGAGCGGCGAGTACGCTAACATGAGCGAAGTCGTGCGCGACGCGATCCGGCGATTGCAGGAGGACGAGGCTACGAAGGGCGCCCGCACGCGGGTCGCGAACCTCGAAGCTGGCTTGACGAAAGCCGGGCGCGAAGGCGTCCGGCGCGGCGTGCAGCAAGGGATGAAGGATATCGAAGATGGCCATTATCAAGAGTACGATGCCGATGGCCTGAGAAATCTTGCGAAGGACCTGGTTGCGGCGTCCGCCAGGAAATCCGCTGGCCGTTCGACGGCCCAGTGAGGTCCAGTTCGGCCAGCGGGTTCGGCGACGACGTACGGAAGTTCGCCACTGGGAAGTTACATGATCTATTATCGTCTCCGGTCGCCCATGGCGGTCGAGATCCTGCACGTGTTCCACGCGGCGCGGGATCAACAGAAAGCCTGGATGGACGAAACGAAGCCCAGATAAGCTTGTACAGGAGGGTGCTGTCGATAGTGCGGCTTGCCTTTAATGCGCCTCGCACAGCCTCGCCGCCTTCACTATCGCCGCCAAAGATGCCCGGCCAAACTTCTTCTGCATCGCCCGGCTGAAGGGGTAACCTAGCCTGGCGAGAATCGCCCGCGGTTTCGAGAAGGCCACTATCTCATACCAGACCGAATCGTCGCTCCGATCCCATGAAACGGTGAATCGCTCCTCGCCGGTTTCGGCGTGTTCCAACAGTGTGCCGTAAGCAAATCCGACCGTGCGGGTGGGACCTTGGGAATCGCACACATAGATGATTCGGGACAGATTGATCGAATAGAAACCAAGATGCGCCACAATGACGGCGACCGCCTGTCCCTGGCGGATCTCCGCGCGCGCGGGGAAAACCCGCAGCCACTTCATGTTGAACATTTCCCAGCTTTCGAGTGCGGCCCTGGCAGCGGCGAAGCCGGAACTTCCCGTGCCCAATTGGGTCCGGTACCTGTCGATGTTGTATCCGATGGGAAGGTCAGGATGCCCCGAGGCACCCACTTCCGCATAGGAGAAGGGCGCGTCTTTCTGTTGTTCCAGGATGGACCGTACCTGGTCGTCCGAAGGACGTGAGAGCTGGAACACGTTCACAAGGTATCATGCGCCCAGGAACTTTCGCCGCGCCGCGCCTGTCTAAGCCTCCTATGCTAGAACTGCGCGCGCTCACCAAGCGGTATTCCGGCACCCTGGCGGTCGACGGCGTCTCGTTCACCGCGCTGCCCGGCGAGGTGACCGGGTACCTGGGGCCCAACGGCTCCGGCAAATCCACCACCGTGAAGATGATCACGGGGCTGCTCGATCCTACCGCGGGCGACATCCTTTATCGCGGACGACGCATTCGCGACAACCTGGTCGAGTTCAAGCGCATTCTCGGATATGTGCCCGAAGAGCCGTACCTCTACCCCCATCTGACCGGCGCGGAGTACCTGGAACTGGCCGGCGAGCTGCGCGACCTGCCGGCCGGCACGCTACCCGGCAAAATCGACGCGCTGATGGAGTTGTTCTCGCTGGCCGGCGACCGGCACGCGCCGCGCAGCCTGATCCGGTCGCTGGCCGCTTCGGGCAAGACCGTATTGTTCAGCTCACACGTGCTGGAGATTGTGGAAAAGGTCTGCCACCGCGTGGTGATCCTGCGCAAAGGGCGCGTAGTGGCCAACGACTCCATCGACCGGCTGCGCGACCTGATGGCCTTGCCTACGCTGGAGGATATCTTCGCGCAACTCGTCACGCAGAGCGATCCCGACGCCACCGCTCGGCAGATCGCCGAGGTAGTTCGCCGATGACCGCTGCGCCGGGCCGCGAGCGGCGCCAGTTTCGCGCGCTGGTGCGCCTGTTCGCCTATCGCTTCTTCGATACCGACATTGTTTCCGTGCGCGGCGATCTGTCCGCGCTGCTCTCGCAGTTCGCGGCGCTGCTGGCGGCTCTCAGCCTGGTGTTGGTGCTGGTCACGGGGCCCAAGTACGCGGGCTTGTACCAGCACCTGACGCCCAAACAGCTTGATATCGCCGCGTGGGCCGACCAGGAGTTCCTCATCTCGACTTCCATGGCGATCATCGGCGTCTTCACGCTGCTGCTTTGGGATGCGCTGTTTCCGGACCGGCGCGATTGCATGATCCTGGGCGCTATGCCGGTGCGCGTTCCGATGGTATTTGGCGCGAAACTGGCCGCGTTGGGTGCGGCAGTGGCGCTGGCGGTGGTGGCGGTGAACGCCTTCACGGGAATGGTATGCCCGTTTCTGATCGTGCGCGGCGCTACGGGAGCGCTGGACGCGGCGCGAAATTTCGGCGCCTTCTGGCTGGTGATTCCGCTGGCTGCGGGCTTTGTTTTCCTGCTGCTGATCGGGGTGCAGGGGGTGGCGCTCAATCTGTTGCCCCACGCGCGATACCTGCGGTGGTCGAGCCTCATCCAGACGGCCGCGTTCTTCGCGGTACTGACGTTGTATTTCCTGACTCCCCCGCTGGCCAATCCGCGGGCGCTGGCGGCGCCCGAAAACCGGATTTGGTATGCGCTGGTTCCGTCCTATTGGTTCTTCGGCCTGTTTCAGGTGCTGACCGGCTCCACGAATGCGGCAATGGGCGCCCTGGCGCGGAGGGCTTTGGATGGCTTTGCATTGGTTGCGCTACTGTCGGCCGCCACCTACCTGCTGGCCTTCAGACGCCAGATGCGCCGCACAGTGGAGCAGGCCGGCATCGCGCCATCGCGCCGGTCTTTCGCGCCGTGGGACGCTCTTGCGCGGATCCTCGCCCGCCGGCCGCCGGAGCGCGCCATCCTGATATTCATCGGACGCACGCTGGCGCGCAGCCGGCAGCATCGCCTGCTGCTGGCGGTCTATGCGGGCATGGGGATGGCCTACGTTTTCAGCCAGGCGGCCTACGTGCTGTATCGTTCCAGGGCGACCGACTACGGCGCGCTCGAAGGCCGCGCGCAGACGGCGCTGGGCATCCCGCTGATCCTGCTCTTCTTCCTGGTCGTGGGCCTGCGCGTTTCATTCTCGATTCCGATGGAGGTCCGGGCCAACTGGCTTTTCCGTTTAACCGATCCCATCGCCGGCGGCGCATACCTGAGCGCCGCGCGCACCACGCTGCTGCTGTTGGCGCTGGCGCCGGTGGTGGCGGTCGCGGCGCCGGTTTACCTGGCTGTCTGGCCGTGGCCGCGAGCCTTGGGGCATGTGATGTTTCTGGCGGCCTTCGGTCTGCTGATTATCGAACTGGCCCTCACGGGCTTCGCTAAGGTGCCCTTCACCTGCTCCTATCTGCCGGGCAAGGCGAACCTCAAGATCATGTTCGGGGTGTATTGGGGTGTGTTGATCATCGCGTCGGAGGTAGCGACCGGCATCGAACAGCGGGCGCTGAACCATGCCGCGGGCTACGAGTGGCTGATGGGGATCACGCTGCTGGCCTGGCTGGCCGCAGCGTTGCGGGGACGTTGGGCGCGTGCCCATATCCCCGCGCTGAGCTTCGAAGAGGAGCCGGAACCCGCCATACTGGGACTGGGACTGGCGGGTCCCGGATAATACTGCAGACTCAGGAGCCGGCTGAAAGCCGGCTGCGGGCAGAATTGCCCGCCCTCCACGTCGGTTCGCCGTCAGAAGATGACTTTGGCGGCGAGTTGCAGGTTGCGCCGGTCGTTCTCGGATCCCGAGCAGCCGTAACATGCCGGGATGAACCCGGTGGTCAAGGTGTCGGCCGCCGCTCCCTGCACGTACAGATTCGCGTGATTGAAGAGGTTGTACGCTTCCCCGCGGAGCTGTAACTTGACTCTCTCCGAGAACCGGAAAGTCTTGTACGCGCCGAAGTTGAGGTTCCAGTTACCCGGACCCCGGAAAGTGTTACGGCCGGTCATATCGTTCGGATAGGGCGGCAGATCGGAGAAGTAGTAATTCGGGTTGGTCCAGTGATCCTCGGCCGCCACCGGTAATTGCAGGAAGTTGAAGGTGTTCGGAGTGCTGGTGATGGCCGGAGGTGTCGCGCTGCCGCCCACGGGCACGGGAGACGTAAAGGCCGCGTAAGGGCAGAAATTGATGTTGTAAGTGCAATCGAAGATGGAATAGGGCGCGCCGGTGCGGGCGGTGAAAATCGGCGCCAGGCTCCAACCACCCAGAGCCTGAGCGGCAAATCCGTGGCCGGTCTTGTAGATGGGCACCTGCCACACGCCGCTCACGACAATGCGCTGGCGGATATCAAAATCGGAGTTGCCCTTGTCCAACCCGGGATCGAAGGAATCAAGGTAGCCGAGGATGTAATCGCCCTGATTGGCGGTGGAGGCATTGGTCTCGCTGAACGAGCTGCTTAAGTTGTCGGTCGAGTGAGACCAGGTGTAGTTCACGTTCAACTGCAGCCCGCTATTGGCGAAATTATTGATCGACGTGCGCAAGGTCAGGCCGTTGTACAGAGAGAAACCGCCGCCGCCGCGCACGTTGATGGCGGTGTACTGCGGGTTCAAATAGTTGAGGCAAGCTCCGGCGGGACCGGCCTGCCCCGTATAGTACGCCTGCGAGGCGGCATAAGTACATGGCTGACCCAGGAAGACATTGCCATAACCAGGGTAGTTCTGGTCGGCGATGTCATAAAGGTTTACGCCCTTGGATCCGGAGTAATCCGCGGCCACCAGCAGGGTCCTGGTGATCTGGCGCTCCAACGATGCGCTCCAGGTGTGCGCGTACGCGGTGGTGATGTTAGGGTTGACGTTGCGCAATTCAGCAGGCGGAAGAGTGAGGGTACCGCTGGAACCCGAAAAGGGTCCGTAATTGGAAGTTGAAATGGGAAGCGGCAGTAACGCGGAGGTTACGTCGATGGTTGCATAGTTCGGCGGATTCTGGATGATGTTAAAGGTCACGTTGCCGAAGTTGCGCTCGTAACCGATGCCGTAGCCGCCGCGAAACGACGTCTTGCCGTCGCCGAAGATATCCCAGGCGAAACCGAGGCGCGGCGCGAAGTCCTTGTAGTCCTTCTTCCACAAGCCTCCGACGGGGCTCTGATTGGCGAGTTCGACCTCTCCGTTCGCGAAGCCTTGCGGAGTGTCCTGACCGTTCGCGTAGTAATAGTTCGAATCCAAGGCTGGATTCACGTTGTGCTGCACGCCATAGTACTCCCAGCGCAGGCCTAGATTGAGGGTGAACCGATTGGTCACCTTCCAGGCATCCTGCACATAGAGCGCGGGTTCGTTATAGCGATTGCTGCGGCTGAAGTTGGGAGGGCCGAGAGGCAGGCTGACGGTGCTGCCGGGGTACTGGCCCTGGGGGTTGACCGCGACCGCGAAGGCCGCCAATTGACCGGAAACCAAGTTCCCGATGGCGTCGCCGACGTTGCCTTCGCTCAGATAAGCGCCCGCCGTTTCATAGGCGCCAAACGTGCGGTTGTCGCGCAGGTACGTGAAGGAGCCGCCGAAGCGGATGTTGTGCTTGCCGTGCGTGTGGTTTACGTCTTCGTACAGTTCGGCAAAGTTCTGGGGTCCGCCAAAAGGAATGCCGGCGCCAGGCGTGAACGGGTCGTAACCCGGGAAGATGATGCTGTTGCCCAGCACCGAGCCGGCGCCCTGAGCGCTGACATAGAGGGTGGGCGTGGGACCATACTGGCCGAATGGCTCCTCGAGGTTCAAACGGTTGAACACGGCTTTCGACTGTAAGACCCATGTGGGGCTGAAGGTATGGATCACAGAGAACAGAATATTGTTATTGAAGTCCGTTTCCGGGGAATTGAACCCGGCGTACGGGCTGGAGGAAATCGTTCCGGCGAACAGGTTGTCACTTTGCAGAGCGTATCGCCCGTAGATCTGAGTTCGATCGCTCAGATTATAGTCAACGCGTTCTACGTTCTGATATCCATTTTCCGGTGTTCCGCCGCCGGCGTCTCCCGGGGCGCTGTATGTCGCCAGGTCGAACAGCGGCATGTTGGGATTGAGCCCGGCGCAGACGGTGTTGCTGCTGCATAGATTGGTGCCGGTGGCAGCGTTGATCTGGTTGAGGCTATAAGTTTGAACCACGGAGGCGCCCGGCGTCAGCTTCCCATAAGTGCTGAAGAACTGTTGCGTGTTAGCCGCCGAGGCCGCGATAAGTTGCGGATCGGGAAGAACGACATCGCTCACGGCCGTGCTGCGGATGCGGACCCATTCCGTACTGCTGAAGATGAACAGTTTATCTTTCTTGATCGGCCCGCCGGCGGAGTAGCCGAACTGGTTGCGGGTGAAGGGCGACTTCGGGATGCCGTAGGCGTCGTTGTTGAAACTGTTTGACGAAAGAGCGGAAACCCGATTGAACTCATACGCCGTACCATGGAACTCGTTGGTTCCCGACTTGGTGGCGACGTTCACCACGCCGCCGGACGCGCGTCCATATTCGGCGGTGAAATTGCTGGTGAGGATGCTGAACTCCGAAATCGAGTCGAGGGGCACGGATTGGCCCACGGCGCCGCCGAATTCGTCATTGTTGGCTGCTCCATCGAGCAAGACGTCGGTGGAATCCTCACGCTGCCCGTTGATGGCGTAACCGACGCCGCGGGTCATGGCGCCGCCGTCGGAGACGTTGCCGGAAGTGGCCACCAGATCATACGGATTGCGAGTTAAGGTAGGCAGTTCGCGGAGCTGCGTTTCGCTTATGGTGCTCGAAAGCGTCTGCGTCTCTGTATTCACCTGCGCCGCCGCGCCGCTGATCTCGAGCACGGTACTGGTTTGGCCCACTTGCAGGTGCAAATCGACGCCGAGCGTCGCGCCTACGGTGAGCGTAATGCGTTCCTCGATGCGGGAGAAGCCCGGTGCGGTGGCGCTTACCAGGAAGTCGCCCGGGAGAAGATTGGTCACAATATATGTGCCACTGGCCGATGAGGTTACTTCGCGAACCGCTCCGGTGTCGACCGACTTGATGCTAATCGGCACGTTGGGAACGGCGGCGCCGGTGGCATCGTATACGGTTCCGGTAATCTGGCCCGTTTCCGCCTGACCAAAAAGAAGGACGCTCAGCAAGCTGACCGATGCGATGAGCAATACAGAGCGAGAGAGCAAGCTATTGAGTCGCATTTCCATAGTTCAACCTCGCAAGAAGATTTAGACGCAAATCAGCGAGGAGAGTCCTGTCACAAGTGTGACAATGGTCCCCGTCAACGTAGACGGACGAGCTCTGGAAATAAAACTACTACCGGAAAACTCCTCACCAATTACTGACGATTCTCGGTCTTAGGCGGGTAAATAGCAATGGATGGCTGATAACTTGTTTCTATACCGCCAAGCGATTGTGGCGAAAGAAGTTGCAAATGCGTCTAAAGCGCATATAAGCGGCTCCGAGCCACTTATCGCCAGCCATCGACCACGAATAGCTCGGATAGGCGGCGAAGGGAAGAGTAGACGATAGTACGTTCGTCCTGGGATACCGCCACAGGCCAGATTTCGCTGACGCCAGCCAGATCGAGCGGAGCAATCTCCTTCCATGGTTGGTATTTTCCCGTTTGCACATCCACGCGAACGAGCCGGGCTGGGACCGAATCGGATTGGACGAGGAGGGATTTACCCGAGTGGCTCCAGCGCAACACTATCGGCACGAAATCGCTGGCGATCGCTTTCGGCTCGCCTCCAGCCACCGGCAAAACCAGCAGCCGCTGTCCGCCATCCACGCCGGCGATCTGTTTGCCGTCTTCCGAGATCGCGGGACGCATGAAGTAAGCGCTGGTGCCAATGGGCGCCGGCGGGCTCCCATCGAGGGCTTGCACAAACAAGTGCGGCGGACGGCCCGCCATGCTGCCGCCGACCAAGAGCCGGTCGCCAGCAGGAAAGAAGCGTGCGAAATCATACTTCAGTCCGTGACCGGAGAGGGTACGGGGCTCACCCGGCGTGAGGGGCACCAGATTCAAGGTAGTCTGATCCTGGTCCGGCTTGGTGACGACCCAGTTTCCATCCGGCGAGATGGCCAAACCATAACCTTCTCCCACGCGAGTTGCGCTGGGCGCATTGGCGCGGCGGATGTAAACCGCATGATGGGCGCCGCCGCCTTCTCCCGTCTCATCGAAGAGGACCACGCGGCCGTCCGCCGACATACCTTCGACGGTCGTATAGTCGAACCAGGAAAGGTCCCGTTCCCTGGCGCCCTCCACCAGACCGGTCATGGTGGCTTGCAATTGATCGCGCGAAATCAGGACGCGTCCGGAAGCGGAGATGTCGCACAGCGTCAGAACGCCCGGAAAGGCTGCGACCGTGCGCAGTTTGCCTGCCAGATCGACCGCGTAGAGCGCACGGGTCGTTCCCGAACGCGCGGCGGTGAACCAGACTTCGCGGCCCGACGGCGCCCAAGCCAGACCGCGCGCGCTTGCCCAGCCTGCCGATAGCGTGCGGCGCGCGCCCTGTCCGTCGATGGCCAGGATGTTGCCGCCATCGTCGCCCATGACGGGGTGTTCGATGAACGCGACGTCGTTGCCCGTCGGCGAAACACGCACATCCGTGAGCCATCCGGAAGCCTCGTACACGGTCTTGCCGCGCGGATACTCAACGGCCTCGGGGAGCGGCCCGTAACGAATGACGGCCATTTTCGAAGTGTCCGGCGCCCAGTCCGCGGCCCAAATACGCCGGTCGAGAGCCAGAGGCGCGCCGCCATTCATGGGCACTCTAACCAGGCTCCGAATCCCCATCGGTCCGTTGGGAACGATCAGCGCCAGTTCTCCGGACCGCGACACACCCTGCAGGATGGCGCTCGGGAAACCGAGTGGCCGCGATTCGGGACTGACCGTACTTGCCAGGTACAACTCGCGGTTGCCGGGCGTTTCCCCCGCTTCGTAAATAACGCTCTGGCCATCCGGCCCGAAGCGCGCGCCCGGGATGGTCGTTCGCCGAAAAGTGACTTGATGAAACGCGGGCTGCGGGGCAGGTTTGTGACGGGCGACGAGCAACGCGCCGGCGCCGACCGCCAAGCCGGCGGCAGCAGCAGCCGCTAACAGCCATCCGCGAGAGGATCGCCCAGCCACTGCGGGCGGCGGGTCGACGAGCGGGGCAAGCGCCTCAATCTCTTCCGCGCGCGGCGCATGGCTTTCGTTGACCTGGGCCACGAACCGGTAGCCGCTGCGGGCCAGGGTTTCCACGTATCGAGGCCGGTCGGCGGAGTCGCCCAGAGCCAAACGCAGCCGATTCACGGCGGTGTTCAGTCCGCTCTCGAAATCCACGAAAGTATCGGCGGCCCAGAGCCGGTCGCGCAACTCCTCGCGCGTCACCACACCGCCGGGGCGCTCCAACAAAGCCTCGAGCACATGATAAGGCTTGCCCTGGAGCCGTATTCTGGTTCCGTGTTTCCGTATTTCGCCGGTACCGGTTTCTAGCTCGAACGCGCCAAACTGAAGCACACGGCCATTGTGCTCGTCCCGCATTGTGATCCAACTCCCTCGGCCCCGCTACACCTTGTAACCATACTAGGACAATTGAGTGATTTTTACCACTGGTTTATCCCAACGAATCCAACGCGGCCTGAATCTCGCTGCGGGTGTGCAGATCTCCGATGCGGGTGGTGGCGTCGATCCCCTGCCGGTAGAGCGCGCGGGCCTCCTGCGGGCGGCCCAACTTCTCCAGGGCCTGGCCGCCGTGATAATAAGCGGCCGAATAGTTCGCATTCACGGCCAGCAGCGCCTGGTACTCCCGGACGGCTGCCTCCAGGTCCCCGGAATTGGCATACTCCATCGCCAGACCATAGCGCGCGAAACTGTCGTTGGGATTCTGCGCCACCATGTTCGTCAGCACTTCCAGCCGGTTACCCATACCTCCTGTGTTACCATACCTGCCAGTGGCGTGTCCTTGTTTCTTCCCGATCGAGCGGATTCGACAGTCCAACGGGAAGAAGTCGCCGCCCATGCCGCTGGGCGATTCGTGGTCGGGCGTTTGCCGCGCCACTCCGGAAGCCGACTGGCTGCCGGATGCGAACACTCTGCAGCAGCTTTGTAACTTTGGTTATGCCCGCCAGAAGTGCGCGCGCGTTCCGGCCGGCGCGCCCGATGCGGTGCGCTTCACGATTTCAAACGACCGCGACGGCATGATCGGCATCTATTGGGTAATGGAGAAAGATCATTTGCCGTTCGCGCACGGACCGCTGGAATATTCGCGCGCCGAGGGGTCCCTGCGGACCGGGCATCCGGATGCCTGCGTCACGCAGCAGGCGCACGCCTATGCCGGCAGCTATTTGCGCCGGAAAGGGGACATGGCCCGCCCATGAGCGCGACCGATTCCGAGTTCGATTCGAGCGTCGATCACAGCTTCGATCACAGCTTCGATTACAGCCGGGGAAAGCCGGTGCGCGACTCCATCTCCGAGTATTCGGAGCTGGCGCTGCCCACCGACGCCAACGGCCTGGGAAACGTGCTGGGCGGCAAGGTGATGCACCTGGTGGATCTGGCCGGCGCCATGGCCGCCATGCGCCACGCGCGCAAGCCGGTGGTGACCGCCTCGTTCGACCACATGAATTTCCTTCACCCCATTCACATCGGACAGTTGATTGTGCTGCATTCCCAGGTGAACCGGGTCTTTCACACTTCCATGGAAATCGGCGTGAAAGTGATGGTGGAGGACATGATGACCGGTCTCAAGCGGCACACCTGTTCGGCCTACCTGACTTTCGTGGCCCTGGATGCGCACGGAAAGCCCACGGCGATTCCGCCCGCCATCCCGGAAACCGAAGAACAGCAGCGCCGCTACCGGGAAGCCGGCGAAAGGCGGGAATACCGGCTGGCGATGCGGAAACGCGCGGGTTGAACGGCGCGCGGGCCAGCGCTGCCGCGGCTACTCCTTATACATGTACTTGATGTTGGGCTTGTAGAGCAGCACGTTGGGCTCCCCGGTGCGGTTCACCTTCAAGCAACATTTGTCGTACCACTCGATCACGCCGTGCAGGGTCTCGCCGTCCTTAAGCACAAAGACCATGGGGGTCTTCGTCTGCATCTGTTTTACGTAATAGAAGTTTTCGGCATTGGTTTGATCGGGCGGAACAGGTTTTTTCTGCGGTGGCCGGCGCGGCGGGACGATCTGCTCCTTGATCTCGTTCAACGAGGGACGGATGAGTTTACGGTTCGCAGATTCCACTGGCAGCCTTCCTTATTGGCAGATTAGGACGTTGACCCGCGGGTCCGTTCACGACGAGAACGGGGCGAGTTCAGTTGGATCAAGTTTTGTCCGACTTGAAGATATATTTAACATATTGTTACGCTCACCGCAAGGCACCGCACGCTTGGCGCGCTATCCCCTATATGCGCTCATAGCGCCCCCTGTATTGCGCCTCCGCCAGGATATGGCCACCCATCGCCGCGTAGATCTGGGCGCGGCGGGTTCGCCGTCCCGGCCGCGATCGCCAAAAGCGGGGATGGTCAGCTTGAAGGCCATGCTAAATCGTAGCGCGGCGGCTCAAGACGGCTCGCGATGAACCAGATCGGGCGAAAAGGCCGGCAGGCACACGGCGATGTATTCCGCGCCGCCGGGTTCGGGCGTGCTGTAGCGCACCCACTCGCCGCGATGGGCGACGATCGCCTGGCCGGCTTTCACATCGATGGTCCCCGACCTGGTCTCCACGCGGAGCAGACCCCGCAAGACCACCGTATATTCTTCAAATTCCGGGGTTTGGCCGGGTTCGATCCACCCCGCCGGACTCTCCATGCGCGCGACGCTCACGGCTTCGGTCGCGGAGTTGACGCGGCCCACATATTCGGCGATGCGCTTGGGGAGCGTGCCGGCGGCAGCGATGATGGTTGGTTTTTCGATCAGATCGGGCATGGATGTTTCTAACATCGCACGATCGTCGAATCCCGCGCAGAAAAGCGCCGCAAAAGCACGGGCGATCCCGCTCATTCTGTGACATAGTATAAAGAAACACCTTGACAAGAAACCTGAGAAGATCCATGTCGTTTCGCACATTGGCACGCTGCACACTGCTGTTGTCGTTCGGTTCCGGCCTCTCCCTTTGGGGGCAGACACTGGTGCCCCTGCTCACTCCTATTTATACGTTCGGAACTTGCGGCGCGGCCCAGTCCTGTCCGGTCACGGGCGCTAATGCGAGCGTAGTGGAGGGCGGCAGCGGAGTGCTCTATGGTGTAGGCAGCGGAGGAGAACACGCATTGGGCACGGTCCTTTCGCTGACGCCGCCGGCGGCGGCCGGGGGGGCGTGGACCGTTGCGACACTCTACAACTTCTCTGGCTCCGCTGGCTCTGTTGCCGACGGAGCGGATCCAATCTCTGTGGTCAGCGGGAATGGGGGCGTGCTGTACGGCATCACCAGCCTTGGGGGCGCCAATCAATGCCAGCCAAGCTACATTCCCGAGCCTCCCGCTCTGTCAGGCTGCGGCACTGCATTTTCCTTGACGCCGCCGGCCACTGCCGGCGGCAAGTGGGCCGAAGCCATAATCTACAATTTTACAGCGGACCAGACACCGCCCCACAGTATCGACATCGATGCCAACGGCGCGCTCTACGTAACGGCGGGTATGGGAATATTCTCTCTCGTTCCCCCCACCGCACCCAGCGGCAAGTGGAACCTGAATGCTATTTACACCGCCGCTTTGGGAGAGAATCTCCGAGGAGGGCTGGTGGTTAGCGGCAGTGTGTTATTCGGGGAATCCTTCTCCACCGTGGGCATATCTATTATTCCCAATAGTGGCGAGGTTTTCTCGCTCGCCCCTCCACAGGTGTCGGGCGGCGCATGGACCAAGACTGTGATTTACACTCCCCAAGCCGGCGATGCGTTTCCGACTGTGACAGCCGTGGACAGTGCCGGGGTCGTCTATGGGACGGTGTCCGGCGGCAGCACGCCCCCTTACGGCAGCGCGTTCTCACTGACGCCGCCCGCCCAGGCCGGCGGCGCATGGAGCGCGGCAACTCTCCATGACTTCAAGGGCGGGAGCGATGGGTTTAACCCGAACGGCCTGGTAGCCGGCACGGGCGGGGTGCTGTTCGGCTTCTCCACGACGAATGAGCCCCCGCCTTGCAACACCGATGGATGCGCCACGGTATTCGCGCTAACTCCACCGTCCGCGCCCGGGGGAGCCTGGACTAAGGCGGGGGTCTACACGTTTACTAACTCGAACCCCGGCCTCCCCGAGGGAGGCATGGCCACGGTTTCCGGCGGGACTGTATACGGGAATGTCCATCTCCCTTCGCCGCCAGGCAGTCAGGCGCAAGGGAGCAGTACCGCCTTCTCCCTTAAGATGGTGGCCCCGCAGCCGGCCATCAACGCCGGCGGGCTGGTGACCGCCGCGAGTTACACAGCGCCGGTCGCGCCCGGCAGCCTCGCTTCCGTGTTCGGCGAATTCTTCGTGCCCGCGCCGCTCGACGCCACGCAGTCGCCGCTACCCACCAGTCTCTCCGGGCTTTCTTTCCAGTTCGATTCCCTCGCCAACGCGCCTCTGTTCTTCGTCGACGCCGCGCAGGTGAATCTCCAGGTGCCCTGGGAGTTGGCGGGGGAGTCACAGGCGACCCTCACCGCCACGTTGAACGGCCTGGCGGGGGCTCCGCAAACAGTACAGCTTGCGCCCTACGCACCGGCTATCTTCACGACCAACGCGGCCGGCACGGGCCAAGGCGCCATTCTCGATCAGTCCTACCAGTTGGTGGACGCCTCCAACCCGGCCAAGCCCGGCGCGACGGTGCTGCAGATCTTCTGTACGGGGCTGGGGGCGGTCAGTGACCCGCCGCCGACGGGCTCGCCCGCTTCGCTCACCCAGCTCTCGCCCACGAACGCCACGCCGACGGTGACCGTGGGCAGTGTGGCGGCCAGTGTATCGTTCTCGGGCCTGGCGCCGGGCTTCGTGGGGCTGTATCAGGTGAATGCGCAGGTGCCGGCCGGGATCGCCGCCAGCAGTGTGGTACCGGTAGTGATCTCGATGAACGGCATCGCATCGAACACGGTCACTATCGCGGTTCAGTAACGCTTCCCTCAATTCCGCCACACTCCTCGAATCCAGCGCAGGAGAGCACGGGAAGGCGCGGATACTTGGGATAGCGCGGATCGCCGGCTGAGAGCTTGCACAAATAAAACACGGCGCCACGATCGGAGCGGATCCGCGTGGCGTGTGCGCAAACGGCGCACAAACCTACCGAGGCGTCGATATTTCGTCCCTCCGTCAGAAGCTTAGCCGGATTCCCAACTGGGCCGCAAACGGGATGCCGACCGTGGTGCCGGGACCGAAGAAATCGCCCAACGCGCCGGCGGCCACGCGCAACTGATTCAGGCTGGTAATGGGCTGGGTCGAGGTGCAAGCCGCGTTCAGGCAGAACGCCGTGGCATTGTATAGACTGTTGACCGGAACCGGCAGCGCCGCGAGGTTGGTGACATAGTTGGCGCCGGGATTGTTGCGGTTGAACAGATTGAAGATTTCGATAAATGGCGTCACCCGCCAACGATCGTGAAAATGGAATGGGCGGCTGATGCGCACATCGGTCTGGATGTAGGGCGTGCCGCGGAATTGATCCATGCCGGTCTGGACGCCGTTCACTATGGCGCGATCGTCCAGCGGATCGCCAAATCCGTTGACGTCCACAGGCGTGGTGAGGGTGAAAGGCCGGGCGCTCTCCGCCTGGCTCAAAAGAGAGAATTCGAAGCCGGCCGGAAGATGAACGGTGCCGGCGATCACCAGGCGGTCGGTGACGTTCTCACCCGATGGCCCGTAATCACCTTTTGCAAACGCATGGAGAGGGTTGCAGACCCCATTCACGTAGTCGAAGAGTTCGCCCAGCACGCAGCCCCAGGTTTCGGCGCTCGACAGCGTGTAGTTCACGATCAGGCTGAAGCGGGACAGGTTGGCTTGGAGATGCACGGAAAGCCCGTCGTAGCGGGACCGGTTGTCGGAGCGGAAAACGGAAACGTCGGGGACGTTCTGTTGCTGGTCCGTCAGGTCGGCGGCGAAGAGCGGCGAGAAAAGCGTGTAGCCCGCCTGATAAATGTAGCGGCGGTAGCCGTGGTTGCCCTCCTCATGGGTCCAGTCCGCGCCCAGCGTCCAATGCGAATTAAACGCGTGCTGCACACCGGCGCTGGCGTGCAGGGCATAGGGCGTCTTGTAGGCCGGATCGATCAGCGCGCCCGCGCCGCCATTGGCCGCGCCGGGCAGGCAGCCGGCGTCACCCGGGTTGACACAAGCGACGGGCGGTTCGTTCACGGCCTGGAACGCGGTCACCCAGCCATTCTGGGCCAGGTCGTTGTAAAACAGGCCGAAGCCGGCGCGGAACACCGTGTTCCTGGATTGGCCCGGCGACCAGGCGAGACCGATGCGAGGCCCGAACTGCTTCCGGTAATCATGCGGCGCGCCCGGATGCTCGAACAGCGGCACCTGCAAAGCCGCGAGGGTGAGAAGCGCGGGATTGTCCAACTGGGACCTGCCGGAAGCGGTGAAGAGACCAAAGGTGGTGTCGTAACGCAAGCCATAGTTCAGAGTGAGGTTCGGGGTGGCCCGCCAGGAATCCTCGGCGTACAGGCCCAGGCGCTGCACGTTCTGCGAGAAACTGCCGTTGCCCGCCGGCGTGCTGGTGCAGGTGGTGCCGGGCGTGACGGCCAGGGTCGCGGTGGGCGTGCAGGTCAGGTCCACGGCGAATTGCTGCGGGTTGCTCGCGTAGTCCGCGGGATTCTGCGCAAACACAGTAAGGTTTTCCGGATTACCGGGCAGCGCGCCGCTCATCACCGGCTCGTGAATGAGGTCGACGCCGAAACGGGGCGAGTGGCGGCCGGTGGAGTGCGTCACAGCGTAACGGATCTGGTATTTCTCCTGATCGCGCGCGACGGGAAAGGCGGTGATCGGCGTTACGAACTGGTTGTCGCCGAAGGTTTCGAAACCGGAAATCGTCTGGGAGGTGGAGCTGAAAGGGAAAGCCAGCGCGAAGCCGAGTTGAGAATTGCGATATTCGTTCAAACGCAATCCGCTGCCCGCCAGGGTGAAGGTTCCGAGCCAAGTGGGACTGAAAATGAATTGCTGGCCCAGCACGACGTTCACGTAGTTGGAATGCCAGGTGGCGCCGGTAGAGGGAAGCGTGGCCTGCTCCACGAAGGCGTTGTCGGTGGTGTAGGTATCGATGGCGGCGCGCAGGTACCACTGTGAGCGGGGCGACTGCGTCCAGTCGAAGCGCAGGTCGCCCAGGTAATCCCGGAATGGGATCGGCACATTGTCGGGCACCGATATCGAATGGATGCCGGGGATGAGGCCATCGGTGGCCAGCGCGGCGAGAGCGTTGAACTGGGTGAGGCTGGCGGGGCTGTAGGCGATGCTGGCGTCTTCGTGGACGGCCTCAATGCCGGCGAAGAAGAAAAGTTTGTCCTTCACGATCGGGCCGCCCAGCGTGCCGATGTAGTTTTGCCGGGAGAACGGCTGTTTCGGCAGGGGCGGCGGATCCTCGATGGTGTAGCGCGCATTGAGGTCCGCGGCGCGCTCGTAAAAGGCCGCCTCTCCATGCCACAAGTTAGTGCCGCTTTTGGTGGTGATCTCGACCGAGCCGCCCACGGTACGGCCGATATCCGCGTTCTGCTGGGACGTTTGCACGGCAAACTCCTGCACCGCGTCGGGCGAGAAGTTCTGCAGGAAGCCGCCGATATAATCGTCCGAATTGTCGCCGCCATCGACAGAAGTGACATCGTTGAGTCCGGAGCTGCCTCCGAACGAAACCGCCGTGGTGCGCGCCTTGGTGGGATCGGACGGCTCGACCGGCTCGGTCCCGGGGACCAGGTAGGCGATATTGGCGAAGGTGCGGGCGGCCAGAGGAATGGTGGCCAGATCCTTGGCGGTAACGGCGCCGCCATGCACGGCGCTGGTGGTATCGATGGGCTGCGTGACGATGGAAGAAGCCTGCGCCTGCACATTCACCGTCTGCCGCTCCGCGCTAAGGTTCAGCGTGACGCCGACTTCACGCACGGAACTGACCGCGACGGTTACCTCGGAACTGGCCTCCGCGAAACCCGCGGCGCGAACGGTTAGCCGGTAGTTGCCAGGCGGCAGATTATCGAAGCGGAATTCGCCGCGGCTATCGGTTTTGGCCAGGCGTTCAAGGGGAGACTCGGCGGCTCGCAGGGAAATATCGGCGGACTGGACGCGGCCGCCGCTCGCATCGGCGACGGTGCCGGCCAGGCTGCCGCGGAAATCCTGGGCCTGAAAAATCAATGGGACGAGGGCGAGGATGGGGAAGAGAATTCGGCGCATCGTGTAGGGTAGAAACAGGCTAACGCACGCGCGCCGCTACTACCACAGATCGTAGTTGCATGGTTCCGCAGCGATCAGGCTTTACCAGGTGAATGCACAGGTACCCGTGTTATGTTGCTTCCCACGGATTGATTACGGTCCGCACCGATTCCCTCGAAATCCGGTTCCTGCTTTTCACATTATGGATATGTGGCCTAGCGGGGCTGAAGCCCCGCGCGGGCTAAAGCCCGCCCTCCAGGTCTGCGCCACGCGGGGCCAAGAGGAGAGGCTCGGCCCCGATGTAAAATGGTACAAGTGTCCTACGATCTGATCGTTATCGGCAGCGGCCCCGGTGGATATTCGGCCGCCATTCGCGCCGGCCAATACGGCCTCAAGACCGCGCTCATTGAAAAAGACCCCCGGCTGGGTGGCACCTGCCTGCTGGTGGGCTGCGTTCCAACCAAGGCCCTGCTGCATACGGCCGACGTCTGGGACCATTTCCTGAATCCGGAAGCCGACGGCATCCATTGCCAGAACCCGGTGCTGGATTACCCGAAGGTCATCGACAAGAAGAACCGCATCGTCAACAAGCACTCCAAGGGCGTGGAAGGCCTGCTGCGCAAGAACAAGGTGGAATGGATCAAAGGCTACGCCCGGCTGAAGGGCGGCGGGCGCGTCGAGGTGGAGAGCGCCGAAGGTCCGCGGACGTTGGAAGCGCGCAACATTATTATCGCCACGGGTTCGGAAGCGCGCATGCTGCCCGGACTGAAGCCCGACCCGGAGCTGATCCTCACCAACATCGAGATCCTGAACCTGACCGCGGTGCCCAAGTCGCTGGCGGTTATCGGCGCGGGCGCGGTGGGCGTGGAGTTCGCCTCGATATTCTTTCGCTTCGGGACCGACGTCACGGTCTTCGAAATGCTGCCGCGCGTGGTGCCGGTGGAGGATGAGGAGATTTCCAAAGAGCTGGACCGCTCGTTCCGCAAGGCCGGCATTCGAGTGGAAACCGGCGCCAAGGTGGAAAACGTGCGCAAGGGCGGCCAAGGCGTACAAATGACGGTCACGCTGGCCAATGGAAAAGCGGAAGAGGTGGAAGCCGAGAAACTGCTGGTGGCGGTGGGCCGCAAGCCAATCACCGAAAACATCGGCCTGGAGAACACGCGCGTGGAACTCGACCGCGGCTTTATCAAAGTGAATCCCTACCAGCAGACTGGCGAGCCAGGCGTGTACGCCATCGGCGACGTGGTGGCGGGTACGCCGCAACTGGCGCATGTGGCAACCATGGAGGGCATGGTGGCGGTGGCGCACGCCGCGGGCAAACCGGCCACGCCCATCAATCGCAACCGCATCCCGGCCTGCACGTACACCGAGCCGGGCATCGGCAGCGTGGGCATGACGGAAGCGCAGGCGCGCGCGCAAGGCTACCAGGTGAAGATCGGCAAGTTTCCATTCGCGGGCAATAGCCGCGCCAGCATCCTCGACAGCCACGGCGGATTCATCAAGGTGGTGGCCGACGAGAAGTTCGGCGAGATCCTGGGGGTGCACATCATCGGCCCGGAGGCCTTCGAGCTGATCGCGGAAGCGGTAGCGGCGATGGAGGCGGAATCCACGGTCGAGACCATGATGCACACCATCCACCCGCATCCCACGCTTTCGGAGATGATGGGCGAGGGCTTCAACGCCGTCTACGGCCTGGCCATCAATGCTTAAGTGCGAGTGGCGGGAACCGGGCCGCATGGAGTACGCGAGCGCGTTCGCCTGGCAGCAGCGGCTGGTGGCTGAGCGGCAGGCGGGGGCGATTCCGGATCAACTGCTGCTGCTGGAGCACCCCCACACCATCACCATGGGGCGCAACGGCCATATGGAGAATCTGCTGGCGGGCGAGGAAATGCTGGCCCGCGCGGGTGTGGCTTTCCATCCCACCGACCGCGGCGGCGATGTTACCTATCACGGGCCGGGCCAAATTGTCGGCTATCCGATCCTGGACCTGCGCGAGTGGAAACGCGATGTGGGCGCGTACGTGCGGGCCATCGAGCAGACGCTGATCGATACGCTGGCGGATTTCGGGATCCAGGCGGGCCGCATTCCCAAGCTGACGGGCGTGTGGGTGGGCGAGCGCAAGATCGGCGCGATCGGCGTGCACATCAGCCGGTGGGTGACTTCGCACGGTTTCGCGCTCAACGTTTCCACGGACCTGCGCTATTTTGAGTACATTGTTCCTTGCGGACTGACCAAGCCGGTCACTTCCATGGCGCAATTGGGATGCGCGGCACAGTGGGAGACGGTTGCCGAGAGCCTGGCCGCGCACTTTGGCCGCGTATTTGAACGGGAGATAGAGAGGATTCGACATGACAGACGTAGTGATGCCCCAGATGGGCGAGAGCATCGTGGAAGGGACGCTGACCAAGTGGCTGAAGAAGGCTGGCGACCATGTGGAGCGGGACGAGCCGCTGTTTGAGATTTCGACCGACAAGGTCGACACCGAGATCCCGTCGCCGGCGGCGGGGACGCTCTCCGAGGTTCTGGTGGAAGAGGGCAAGACGGTGGGAATCGCCACTGTGGTGGCGCGCATCGAGGATGGCCAAGCGGCCCAACCTGCGGCCGAGCCTGTGAAGCAGGCCGTCAGTCCGGCGCCTGAAGTCCAGGCCGCCGCGCCACCGCCTCCGCCTCCGCCCCCGCCCGCCGAAGAGCCCGCCGAACCTACGGGTCCGCTCTCTCCGCTGGTACGGCGCATGGCGCGCGAATATTCGATCGACCTGACCAAGGTGAAGGGCACCGGGGCAGGCGGCCGGATCACGAAGCAAGACCTGGAAGGCCACATCGCCCGCCAGGAGCCTGCGCAGCCCGCGGCGCCTCCGCCTCCTCCGCCCGTCCAGGCAGCGCCGGTCGAAGCCGCGCCGCCGGTCCAAGCCGCGCCGCCTTCGGCCGCGGCGCTGCCGCCGCTACCCGCGGGCGGACAAGCCAAGACGCGCATCGAGCCGATGAGCACAATGCGCATCCGCATCGCCGAGCACATGGTCGCCAGCCGCCGCACCTCGGCGCACGTCACCACGATACATAAGGTGGACATGACCAAAGTGGCGCGCATGCGTGACCGTCACAAAGCCGGTTTCCAGTCGAGCTACGGCATGTCGCTCACCTACCTGCCGTTCGTGGTGCGCGCCACGGTGGTGGGCCTGCGCACGTATCCGCTGCTGAATGCGGCGATCGAGGGCAACAACATTATCCACCACAACGAAATCAACATCGGGATCGCGGTGGCGCTCGAAAACGGACTGATCGTGCCGGTGATCCGACAGGCGGACGAAAAGAACGTGCTGGGGCTGCAGCGCTCCATCGTGGATCTGGCGACGCGCGCCCGCTCTCGGCAGCTCAAGCCCGACGAGGTGCAGGGCGGGACTTTTTCGATCACCAACTTCGGCGGCTTCGGCAGCGTGATCGCGACGCCGATTATCAACCAGCCGCAAGTGGCCATCCTGGGTGTGGGCGCGGTGGAGAAGACGCCGGTGGTGATCGACGACGCCATCGCCATTCGGTCCGTGATGTATCTGTCGCTCAGCTTCGATCACCGGCTGATCGACGGCGCGCTGGCCGATCAGTTCACCGCGAAGGTGAAGCAGGTGCTGGAGGGCTGGTCGGAGGAAGTGCTGTAGGCTTCAACCGCGCGGTAAGAATATCGAATAAAGGGGTCGTCGCTTTTCGGATCGGCGGCCAGGGGCGAGATGGGGCCGGCGAGCGATATCGACCTATTGTTCGAGTTTCTGCCAGGAGCAAATGTCAGCCTGTTACGCCCTTTCGCCGCGGAGCGGGAACTGAGCGAGCTTCTGAGCCGCAAGGTGGATTTGGTTGCGAAACGCGCTTTGCGGGAGCCGTTCAGGGCGGAAGTCATTCCGCAAGCCCGGCTGCTCTATGAGGCGTGACAGGCTTCTGATTCTACTGGTCCGCACCGCGATTGTGCACCAGTTGACCGTGATCGGCGAGGCAGTCGCACGGCTTTCACCGGCGCTGAGGGACCAAAACCCTGGGATCCCCTGGACCGACATCAAGGGACTGCATAAAGTAGTCGTCCACAACTACTTCGGCATCGACTGGGCAAAGGGTGGAGCGGGGCCTCGAAATTGATGGTACTGAGGCGTCGGGCGGCGTGCGCGAAGAGCCAAAAAGCGGAAGAAGCTTCGCCGGCGGCAGCCACTATGCTTCAGCGTCATGGCAAACAAAGCACCGAAGACCGGAGCATCGCGCGCCGCCAAACGCGGGCGCCTCGAAAGCCACCCGCGGAAACGGAAGCGCGACCGCCTGGCCGAGCTTGATCCGTTTGCATCCCTCGCCCCGTTGGGCGAGCGCCGGATCGTGAAGGCGATCTCGGAGAGCACGGAAGATTTTACGACGGGGCGCTACGAGCCGTAATCCCCGCGCCGCCTAAGACCCGCTCTCCAGGAACGGCAGCACAGCCGGCGGCAGTGCCGGCGAGGACAAGATGTTGTAGTGCGTCAGGCCGGGGAGGATAGCCAGCCGGGCGTTGGACATTCCCGATCCATCCCATCCGGCGTCCTTCTTGCCGCCACCGAGAAGTTGGAAGAACTGCACCATGTGTTCGGGCCGGATGGCGTCGGCATCGCCAAAGACCAGCATGGCGGGCGCCTTGATCGCCGCCACTTCCGCGGACCAGTCATAATCCTGCCGCAGCAAATCGCCGATCTTGTCGAGCAGGCGCGGCCAATCTGCCGGCCGCGGCGCAATGCGCGCGTACATCTGGTATATGCGACTGGGCTTCATCATTTCGGCCAACCTGGCTCCCATCTGCGCCATCGCGGCGACGACCTCGGGGTACCATCCGTCGCGCCTGAACGCAGTGGAGACGACTACCAGCTTTCCGATCAAGCGGGGATGCTGGATAGCCGTGCGCAAAGCGACGCCGGCGCCCAGCGAGTAACCGAGCGCGTCGGCCTGCGCGATCCCCAGATGCTGCATCAGCGCGGCGATATCGTCAGCCATGGCCTCGTACGTCATGGGACGGGCGATATCGGCGGTCCGCCCGTGAGCCTGCAAATCGGCGGCGATCAGTTGGCGCCCGGCGGCGAGCAACGGCAACACGCCGGCGAACATTTCGGTTGCCCCCAAACCCCCGTGCAGCAGGATCAGGGGCCGCCCCGCACCGTGGATTTCGTAATAGAGTTGAAGTCCGTTTACCGGAGCATAGCCGGTGGTCATAGTATGGGTCCTTCACGTATAGGTCGAGCCACTCAGTGGCACGGTAGGCATCAGATAGCGACTTCAATTTCACGGGTCGCCACGGTCGCTGGCAGCCCCATCTCCGCCCTTACCGCGAGGCATTGCCGGATCGCGTCCATAACATTTGCTTCCGCCTCCGCGTCCGACGCGCCTTGACTCACACACCCAGGTATGGATGGACACTCCGCAATGAACATTCCGTCCTCATCCTGATCGACCCTGATATTCAACTTCATAGCCACCAAGGTTACTCCAAATGGAACACTTGTTCCAGCGCCAGCATGCCCTCGTCCGGACGCCGCCCATCCAGCGCCTCGAAGAAGGGCGCCATCTCCCGCTGCCATCGCTCGTTGATCTCGCGCGCCGCCATCCCGCGCAGCGCGGCCGCGAAATCGGGCGTCTCCAGATAGCCGACCAACAGGCCGTCGTCGCGGAGAAACAGCGAGTAGTTCCGCCATCCGGTCTCGCGCAGCGCGGCCAGCATCTCCGGCCACACCGTTTTGTGGCGCTCCTTATATTCCGCCAGCCGCTCCGGCCGCACTTTCAGCAAAAAGCACACCCTTTGCATCACTTCACCTCCGCCAGCGGGATCTTCAACAGCGACGCCAGCTTGCCGATGCGCGCCAGGTTGTGCCCCACGCCCAGCGCGCAATGATGCGTGGGGCCTTCCATCGACCAGCGCTTGATGAACTCCGCCGGCCCCAGCCCAAAGCGCACCCGCGAATTGGTATTGCCGATGCGCAGAATTGGGCCCGGCAGGGATTCGCCTTCCGCGCCGACCAGTTTCAACCGGCCGTCGGCAGTTTGCGTCAGGCCCAGGAGGGTCACCGGTCCGGTCTTCACTTTGAACTCGACGGAAACGCCCGCGCCGCGCTTGCCGTGATACAAGCCCAGCCCGCGCAACACCGGACGCGCGTCGCTGATGGCGATGTGCCCGGGACCGTCGTGCCCCATCAGCACGAAACCGTCGCGAAAGTCCATCGCGTAGAACTCGGTATAGGAGCCGCCCGCGCCGAAGCGATCCATCATCAGCATCGCCAGGCAGGTCTTGAGGTCGCCCTCGCCGCTGGCCGGAATGCCACGCGCGGTGAGCAGCGTATTGCCCAGGATCAGCGCCGCGCCCAGGCGCTCGAACTCGTTGCCGTCGAGGCCCCGGTAGTAGTATGTCAGGCCGTCGAGCGCGAAATCCGCCACGAGGCGGTCGAGCCCCACGGCCACGCGCGCGGCCCAATCCAGATCGCCCGGCGGCACGTCGGCGTCGATGGCGAATACCTCGCGCGCGGTAGCCAGCTTTGCGGCGACTTCATCCTCGCCCGCGGCCGTGACGCGCTTCGCCAAGTCGTCCATCTCGAGCACTTCGATGTGCGCGCCAAGCTGCGCGTGCATCGCGGTGAAGTCGGAATACATGTCCAGCATGCCCGGATAGGTGTGGCCCAGGAAGCCAATGCGCGACTGGCGCACAGCGCGCGCCACGCCCGCCGCACGGCACCAGTCCTCGATTTCGCGCCAGGCCGCGGCGTCTTCGTGAAGTTGTCCAGAGACCACCTGGAAATCGATGCGGGCGCGCGCGAAAGCGTTGGCAATCTCCGGAACGCAGCAGACCGAACAGTTCGCCAGCCATTCCGCGGTGTCGGCGGTTTCATAATCGAGCGCCACGGAAGGTTGCAGATTGAGCACCAGCACGGGAGCCTGCGACTTCTGCACCACCGGCAGCACCTGCGAGGAGGTGGCATAGGTGGCCACGTGGCAAAGCATGAGGTCCACGTCCTCGCGGAGGAAGAGTTGCCGGGCCGCGCGGGCGGCTTCGGGCGTGTCCACCAGCCCGGCGGACACCACCTCACCGCCGAACCCGCGGACGCGATCTTCCACGATGCGCTGGTATCCTTCCAGCCGCTCCTTCATACCGGGAAACTGGGGCCAGTAGGCTGCCAGCCCGATGCCGAATATTCCGATGCGCGCGGTCATGGGCTCCTCAGATCCTTGAGCATTGTCACGTCCGCGTCGATACACATCCGTAGCTGGCGGCGCAGATTTTACAGGTCTTCACTGTGGTAGAGCTTACCGCTTTGAGGGGGGTGGGTCAACGGCTCTATGCTTCCAGCTTTACCGCCTCATTGGCGTAGACAACCAGGTCCGCGAAGACTCGCGCTCCAAGGAGAGCGGGTTCCCGCTTTGGCCATAACCCCGGGACAAGCCTCCTCCAGCGTCTGGTAGACTGCCTTCATTTGTCTGACTGTGGGCCGCCGCTTCACCCGCACCAGCGCATTGCACAACTCACGGAACAACCCCTGAATCGTTCCGTCGTGAACGTACACATCCGTGCCGCTCAAATCGCTCAATGATTTTTGGATGCGGTGGGCGTTCGATTCAAAGACGCACCAAGTGTGGCTCGCTGGGTGGTTCATCGCGGCCATCACGGTCAAACCGAGATCGAAAGGCATATTGAATCGCGGGGCGCGGGGCCGGCGCAGATCCAACTCGACGCGCGAAAGATCGTGAAACGAATAGCGGCAGCTTCGTATCAAATCTACAATCCGGTTTAAGCGGCGATCTCCGCCGGGTATCTCAAGAGCCGCCCTCGGCGCCAGACCAAATGAACAGACGCCGGCAATGTAGGCCAGGTCCTGCGGAATTTAGGGTCGTAGGGGAAGTTCAGAAAGACGGCTTGCGGATTTGGCTTACGATACACGGGTCTTCGATGCCGGACGTTTGCGCGTTGCCGCGCCGCCGTTCCTGGCTGCCTTCTTCGCGGCCAAAGGCGCTTTTTTCCGACGGCGTTCGAAAATCGCGGCAACGGTCTCCTGTATCTCCTTGGTTCGCGCGGGGGAGACACCCATCATCCGGGCGACCTCTTCAGTGGTCGGAAATGGCGTTGTGATTCGGATGGGCTTCCGCATACTCGGTCTCTCTGGTTGCAGTATAACGCACGGGTCCCGCTACAATGAACTCTAATGTCCTGGTCAACCGTCCGGGTGCCCGCATCCAGCGCCAACCTCGGGCCGGGCTTCGATGCTCTCGGCCTGGCGCTGTGCGTCTATCTGGACTGCCGCTTCCGGGCCAGCGATCATCTCTCCATCGCGGTGACGGGACGCGACGCCGCATCCATCTCCACCGGACCGGACAATCTCATCTGGCAGACGGCGCTTTCGGTCGCGGCCGATGTGCGCATGCCGTTGCCGCCCATCGAACTCGAAATCGACAATCAGATCCCGCTGGGCAAAGGTTTGGGATCGAGCGCGGCCGCGCTCACGGCTGGCGTGGTGATCGCCGACCGGCTGCTGGGTCTGGGCTGGCGTCCGCCGCGCATTCTGGATGAGGCTGCGCGACTGGAAGGCCATCCCGATAATGTGGCCGCGTGCGTCCTGGGATCGATCGTGGCCAGCGCCATCGATTCCGGCGGCGCCGTGCGGGCCGTGCGCCTGGAGCTGCCGTCGCGCTTCGGCATGGCGCTGGTAGTGCCGGATTTCGTGCTGCCGACGGCGCAGGCGCGCGCCGTGCTGCCTTCCTGCTATAGCAAAGAGGATGCGGTGTTCAACGTCCAGCGCGCCGCGCTGCTGATTGCGGCGCTGGCGGCGGGAGCCACGTCGGCGTTCCCGGCCGCGCTCGAAGACCGCTTCCATCAGCCCTATCGCGCGCCGCTGGTGCCTGGCCTGGCGGATATTCTGAAGCTGCGCGCGCCGGGCTTGTTGGGCTGCGCGCTGAGCGGCGCGGGACCTTCCATCCTGGTGTTCTACGAGCGCGGATACGATGCTGTTTGCGACCTGGTGCGGCAAATCTTCCAGTTGCATGGACACGCGGCGGAGATCTTGCACACCCAAATCGCGGACCGCGGCTTTGAAGTCGGCTAGCCAAGGGCTGCGCCCTGGAAGACAGAAGACAGAAGACAGGAGTCAGGAGTCAGGATGGCCCTTCGGCCTCTTCGAACATGCCCGTCTGGCGATTCTTGCGCACGCGGTTCCAGGCGAAATAGCGGCCATTCATCGCCACATACACGCCCGGCGGAAGGGTCTGCGCGAACGCCAGCGCGCTGCCCAGGTTGAACAAACCATCCGAGCTGCCAAACTTGTAGGGAATCATGGCGCCGGTCAGGACGATGGTTTTATCGGCGATACCGCGCGCCAGGACGCCCGCGGTTTCCACCATGGTATCGGTCCCGTGCGTGATCGCGATGCGGCTCTCGGGCGCGGCAAGGCATTGCTGCAGGATAATCTGGCGGTCCTGGTCCGTCATCTGCAGGCTATCGATCATCATCAAGGTGCGCACCTGCAGATCCAGATTGCACCGGCCGAGTTTCAACATTTCCGGCAGGTGCGAGTCCCGGAAGAATAGCTCACCGGTAAGCTCGTTATAAGCTTTGTCGAAGGTGCCGCCGGTGATGAAGATGCGAATCGGTTCCATTTTATGCGCGGCTTCGTTTATAGCCGGTTTCCAGGTTGGGCAGGAAGGCGGTCAGCAATCCGATCGCGGGCAGGAACGAGCACACCCGGTAAACATAGAAGATGCTGGTTGCGTCGGCCAGCCAGCCGAGGAACGCCGCTCCCACGCCCGCCATGCCGAACGCCAGGCCGAAGAATAACCCCGAGATCATGCCGATCTTGCCGGGCACCAGGTCGTGGGCATAGACAATGATGGCGGAAAATGCCGACGCCAGAACTAGCCCTATCGCCACGCTGAGGACAGTGGTCCAGAACAGATTCGCGTAAGGCAGCACGAGGGTGAATGGCAGGATGCCGAGGATCGAGCACCAGATCACATACTTTCGTCCAATCCGATCGCCCACCGGCCCGCCAATGAAAGTGCCCGCCGCCACGGCGCCCAGAAACACGAAGAGATGGATCTGCGCCGATCGAATCGGCAGGTGGAACCGGCTCATCAGGAAAAAAGTATAGTAGCTGGTGAGGCTGGCCAGGTAGAAATATTTCGAGAAGACCAGCGCCATCAGCACGGCCAGCGCCACGCCGGTTTTACGCCGCGAGAGTGGCCCGTGGCGGTCGTCGAGGGCGGCCGCGGCTTTCGCCCTGACTGCGCCGTGGCCCTTGTACCAGGCTCCGATGCGCGTCAATACGACGATGGCGATGAGCGCCGCCGCGGAAAACCAGGCGATGCTCTGTTGTCCGTCTGGAAGCACGATCAGCGCGGCCAGCAACGGGCCGAGCGCCGACCCGGCATTGCCGCCCACCTGAAACACCGACTGCGCCAGGCCATGCTGCCCGCCGGACGCCATGCGCGCCACCCGCGACGATTCCGGGTGGAAGACGGACGATCCCACACCGACCAGCGCTACGGCCACAAGAATCACCCCGAACCGCGGCGCGAAGGCCAACAGCAGCAGCCCGGAGAGGGTGAACCCCATCCCCACAGGCAGCGAATAAGGGGTCGGCCGATGGTCGGTGTACATGCCCACAAAGGGCTGCAGCAGAGAGGCGGTGAGCTGCACGCTGAGCGTGATCAGGCCGATCTGCCTGAAATCCAGGTGGTACGCATCCTTCAGAATCGGATAGACGGCCGGTATGACCGACTGCAGCAGATCGTTCAGGAAGTGGCAGAAGCTGATGGCAGCCAAGACCCCGAACGCGGTGGCGCTCGACTTGCTGATGGAAGAGACCCGGGTAGCCGTCTGGCTCGACACTGTTGGTAGTTTAGCAGGGTTGGGTAAAGGGCGAACACATCGCCGGTTTCTTCGTACAATGGTAGTCTTAATCGCTAGCTCCGAATCGAGGTGTGCCGGTGTTATCACGCTTGATTTTTTGGCTATGGTTCGCTGGCCTGGTGACTCTGGTGAGCGGGCTGTATGCCGCCAGAAAGTCCTTCCTGGCAGCCAAAGGGCTGGAGAAGGTGATCGTGTTGGGACCTATCTTCTTTGCCGTGCCGCTCGCGGTATTCGGAGCCGAGCACCTCACAAATTCCCGGGCGATTTCCCAGGGCGTTCCGGCGTGGATGCCGGCGCACATGTTCTGGGCGTATTTTATCGGTTTGGCGCTCCTTTCCGCGGGCTTCAGCATCGCGCTGCGGGTGATTGACACACGCATCGTGGGGATGCTCCTGGGGGTTATGTTTACCTGCTTCGTGCTGATGATCCACATTCCGAACGCCATAGCGAACCCGAATGGCCGATTCATCTGGGCAGTGGTTCTGAGGGACCTCTCGTTCGCCGGCGGCGGGTTTGCGCTGGCGGCCACTTCGACGAAGCCCCTACGCATGGTGGCGAGAGTGCTAATTGGCGCGCCGCTCCTTTTCTTCGCGGTGGAGCACTTCCTGCATCCGCAATTCGCGCCGGGCGTTCCCCTCCCCAAGGTGACACCGGACTGGGTCCCGATCCGCGTTTTTTGGGGATACCTGACGGGGGCTGGTCTACTCGTCTCCGGGGCGGCGATGCTAGTGAACAGCCGACACGCGCGCCTAGCCACTACGTTACTCGGCGCACTGATCACCCTGCTGGTTCTATTCCTTTATTTGCCCATCTTCCTGATGGCGGCGGAGCCTGCGCTGCTGGAGGGCATCAACTATGTCGCCGACACATTGCTCTTTGGCGGCACCGTGCTACTGGCGGCAGCCATTATGCCGGGCGGAGCGCCCCAGACCGCTGTGTCGCGGTAGCAGCGTTCGGGAGTTTTTCTAAGGCGGGCGCTATAATCGGCCCGTATGCGCGTTTTGATAGTGGCCGGCTGGATGGCTTGGGAGGCTTACGGTGCGGTGGCGCATGTCCCCATCAAGAACGGCGTGGAGTTAAAGGCCGGCGAGGCTTGGGTGCTCGACATGGACGCGTCCGGCCAGGTGGAAATCGGCTGGGAGGCGGTGCAGCCGAAGCGCTGCGCGATCGATTGCGTCCAGTTCACCTATCTGCCCACGAACCTGGTGTTTGCGGCGGCGCAGAGCGGGCTGGGCCGGTATACACCGGTTGCCAGGAAGGTCTCGGTGGAATTCAAGAACGTGGGGACCGATCCGGTGAGCCTGAACATTTATCGCTTGCAACGGACCTGCGATGCCGAGGCTTGCCAGTTTCTGGCGAAAGGCGAGAAAGGCCGGGCACTGACTTTCAAGGTGGAGGAATTCAAGAGCATCACGACCAGCAAGGATGAATCGTGGTCCGTGATTACCGGCGTCACCACGCTGGGGCGGCCGTTTCGCGTCCGCGTGGTGTGGTGGACCGACGACAAGGCGGGGCGATTCCGTTGCGCGCAATTGATCCAGAGGTATCTGACCAACCACACACCCAAGGAGCAATACCGGCCGTACGTTCTGGACGGCGAAGCAGTGGGCGAGGGAGACAACATCGTCCTGCGGCATGTCGATACGTGTGTGCCCAAGGCGCCGCATTTCGGGTCTCTACGCGATTTCAAATAGAGTTGCGATCCGGCTGACTGGGGTCTTATTGCTGCGATTGCAGTTCCCGGCTCACGCGCTCGGCCTGTTCCATGACACGCAGCGTATTCCCGGCGAGGATTTTTCGAATGTCGTCCTCGGAATAGCCCCTCCGCAGCAGGGCCTCGGTGATCTTGGGCAGCTTGGAGCAATCTTCCATTCCCTCCGGCATATCGGCGCCATCAAAATCCGAGCCGAGGCCGACGTGATCTGCGCCAACGAGTTTTACGGCGTGATCGATGTGGTCGATGATTCTCTCCCAACTGACGTGCGGAAGCTTTCCCTCCGCGGTCAACCTCTCTTGCAGTTTGGCCATTTCGCGTGAGATGCAAGCTTCATCGTCATGGCAGCCCTTGGTGAGATCGGTTAAGTGCGCGGCGACCCCGCCGGTTTCTTTGTCGTAGGCATCTTTATAAGCCTGGTCGATGAAGCTCTTTTCGTAGTTAATCTGGATGACGCCGCCTTTGGCGGCCAACGCCTTGATCATGTCGTCGCTCATGTTGCGCACGTGATTGCAAAGGGCGCGGCAGGAGGAGTGAGAAGCGATGAGCGGCGCTTTGCTGACCTCGAGCGCGTCGTAAAAAGTCTTATCGCTAACATGCGAAATGTCCACCAGAATGCCCTGACGGTTCATTTCGCGGACGATATCCTTGCCGAAATCGGTTAGCCCGTTGTGAGCCGGCTTGTCCGTAGAGGAGTCCGCCCACTCGTCATTGAGAAAGTGAGTGAGGGTCATGTAGCGCACGCCGAGATCGGCAAAGATCCGCACGATACGGATGTCGTTGCCGATCATATGGCCGCCTTCCACGCCCATGAGCGCGGCGATTTTGCCTTGCGCGTGGGCGCGGCGAACGTCATCGGCGGTGCGCGAGAGCGCCATGTCGTTCGAATATTTCCGGGCATATTCGCGGACGGCGTCTATCTGGTCGAGGGCTTCTTGCACGGCGGGCGGGCCCATAATGCTGCCGTCGATCCAGATGGAGAAGAAGATGGCGTTCATGCCGCCTTCGTGCATGCGAGGGATGTCGACGTGACCGCCCGGATTGCGTCGGCCGAGATCAAAGTCCGTCGAGAAGAAACGCTGCGTGGTGTCGTCATGCGTGTCGAGCACGATGGAGGAGAAGTGCAGGGCACGCGCCCGCTCGGAGATTTCGTCAAAGGGAACAGCTCGGGCCAGGATCGCTGCGGCGATCAAACAAAAGGCCCACGATAGGACAACGCGGCTGGGGCGCATTCTTCCTCCACTTAAGTCATGCTACCTGATTGGCGATCCATCCGGGCCGGCGGGAAAATCAAAACAGGATATTGGCCGCAGATGAACGCGGATAAAACAAGCAAAACGGAAGTTGCCTGAAGTACACGTATACTCTTGACAGCGGCCCCTTCAACTGTTATAGTTGATAACGTTATAATGTTTAACATTGCCAAAAGCCGCGCCGCCCTCACCCAGCTCGAACAACTGGTCATGGATTTTGTCTGGACGCACCCCGATGCGACCGCCGAAGTCTGCCGCGAAGGTCTGGCGAGCCAGCGCCCTCTGAAGGACTCCACCATCCGCACTATTCTCCGTCATCTGGAAGAGAAGGGCTACCTGACCCACACCGTGGAGGGACGCACCTTCGTTTACCGTGCATCGGAGACCCCACGCAACGTGGCCGCCGATGTGGTGGCGCAGTTGGTGGATCGGTTCTGCGGCGGGTCGGTCGAGGAATTGATGGTCGGCCTGGTGGATCGGCAGGTGCTGAAACCGCAAGAACTGCGGCAACTGGCGGCGAAGATCGCCGCGCGTAAGGAGAAGAAGGTATGACCATCACGCTCTTTCTGGCATCTCTGGCGACGTGGGCACTGCGTTCGGCGGTGGTGGCGATCGCCGCGGCCGTGCTGTTGCGGCTCTTCCGCGTCAAGGATCCATCTGTCAGGCTGGCCGCATGGACCGCAGTCCTGTTCGGCTCGCTACTGATCCCGGTGCTGAATATGATCCTGCCCGCGGTGAGTCTGCCGGAAGTGCCGGGTCACGGCGCGCCCTCGGCCGCCGCGCGCAGCCTGGTCTCCAGCAGCTTTGCGATGCACGTGCCAGCCACGCCACTGCCGAAAATAGGCGAATGGCGCCAACCTGCCCGCTGGCCGGTGCTGCTTTTGGCCGTGTACTCGCTGGGAGCGGGCTTCCTCTTATTGCGCCTGGTTACGGGACTGCTCCTGAGCCGGCGTCTGATGCGCCGGAGCCGACCCACGGGCCGGCGGCTCGAAGGAGGATTGCCGATCCACGACTCCTCCGATCTGACCGTGCCGGCAGCGCTCGGCCCGTTCCGACCGCTGGTGGTGCTGCCGCGGGATTGGCGCGAATGGGACGCGGCGAAATTGGAGGCCATCCTGGCGCACGAGCAATCGCATGTTCGGCGGCACGATCCCGCCGTGCAATTGCTTTCGGCATTCCACCGGGCCGTGCTTTGGTTCAGCCCGCTGAGCTGGTGGATACACAACAGGATGGTGCGCCTGGCCGAGGAAGCCAGTGACGACGCCGCTTTGGCGGCAACCAAGGATCGCGTTTCCTATGCCGAGACGCTGCTGCAGTTCATCGAGCGTGGCATGCAGGCAACGCACTGGGAGGGAGTAGCTATGGCTCGATACGGAAAAGCAGACGACCGCATTGATCGCATTCTGGACGGAACCGTCCTCTCGCGCGGGGTGACGCGATTCGGCCTGGCAACTATTCTGGCGCTCGGGGCGGCAGTAGTTTTCCTGGCCGCCGCAGCCATCCCGGGGCAAGCGCAGGCTCCCGCAGCGGGCGCCCGCGACGGATCCAAGGTCACTCGATACCTGATCGTTTCAGGCGACAGTATGAGCGGCTCGTGGGACAGCCGGGACGAACGGCGCTTCAAAGACTGGCGCGCGAAGTACGGATCGCACTATGCCTGGTTCCGGCAGGATGGCCGCGATTATATCGTGACCGACAGCGCTACGCTGGCTCAATTCGAGGACGCCATGGGGCCGCAACGCGAGGTCAACCGCCGTCAAGGCGTGGTGAATGGCCATCAGGCGGACGTGAATCGAATGCAAGGGGAAGTCAACGGGCATCAAGGGGACGTGAATCGGGCGCAGGCTGAAGTCAACCGGCAACAGGGCCTGGTGAACGAGGGAAGCGGGGCACAGTCGCGGGTGAACGAGCTACAGTCGGACGTGAACCGGAAGCAGGGCGGCGTGAATGCCGAGCAGGATAAAGTGAACCGGGCGCAGGACGTGGTCAACCGCGAGCAGGACACGGTGAACCAGGCACAGGACCGCGCGTCGGCCGAGATCGACAAAGCGCTGCAAGCGGTTTTCGATTCCGCGCGGCGGCAGGGGCTGGCGCACGAGGTTCGGTAGGCGAGAGCGGGGCGGGGGGCTCGCCCCCTACAAAGGGTCGCCGGTGTTCTGAGTATAATTGACCAATGCGACCGAGCCTGCTACCGATTCTGACCGCCATGGCCGGATCCTTAATCCTGGCTGGATGCGCGTCCAAGCCATCTGCCCCGCAGCGGCCGTCTTCCGCTACCACGGAAACCGTGATTTGGAGCCAAAATGGATGGTCGGATGCCGAGCGCGCCGAGTACCACCATCTCGCCGAGGGCAGCGAGCTTGTGCCGTACGTGCTGCTGGCAAACGTGGTGAGCGTGAAGACCGGCAAGCCATTTCTTGAGAATATGGAGCGCTTCGGATTCATTCCCGATCCCGGCAGCGACGCGAAAACCAACCCTCACGGATTGCCCATCGGCGTCACAACGGTCCATTCGCGCGACAAGAGCCACGCCGGCCTGGAAATGGTCGGGTTCAACTGCGCCGCCTGCCATGTGGGCGAGCTGACGTATCAAGGAAAAAGCCTTCTGATCGACGGCGCGCCGTCGCTCATTGACCTGCAGAGCTATCAGTTGGAATTTAAGGACTCACTGGATGCCACAGTGCGCGATCCGAAGAAGTTGGCTGAGCTGGCTATCGCCATGGTCCGCGATCTGCATGCGGGCGAGCCAACCGGGGACGCTTCCAGTTACGCATCCGATCCCGCCGCGAAGACAGGGGGCGAAGTTGCCGCCGCCCCAACGAATGACAAGAACTTTCACAGCGTGTCGTCGCAGACTGCGGACGGCGCGGACGCCTCGGCCGCTCTTCGCGGCCAGAGCTTCGCGGCAAGCTGGCAGCGCGCCATCGCGTTAGCGAAGGCGAGATTAGCCTACCTCAAGCACGGAGCATTGCTGTCAGACAGTACCGTGCCGGGGCCGGGCCGCATCGATGCTTTTGGCGCGGCCCGCACACTTCTGTTCCCGGCGTACCACATGAAGATGCAGTCGCCGGTGAGCTTCCCGTTTATCTGGGACGTTCCCGACACGACGCAACAGCGCTCCGTTACGGATTCCGTTTGGATACACTATGACGGCAACACGAACTCGATCCTGGAGCGGAACATCGGACAGGCCCTTGGAATGGGCGCGGTGTTCGATCAAAAGACCTACGAGTCTACGCTACGGATTGCGAATCTGCACCGGCTCGAAGTGCTGACCCACAAGCTGCAGGCGCCGAAATGGCCCGCCGATATTCTCGGACCCATCGACCAGGCGAAGGCCACGGCGGGCGAGAAGATTTTCAACGACAGGTGCCGCGACTGCCACCAGAACCATCTCTACACGCTGGCGGAGGTCGGGACGGACCCGCAACGGGCCAACAGCTTCGGCCAGCCCGTCGCCGGGGGTGTACCGTTTCCCACCGCGATCAAGCCGATCCTGGACGGGCTGAAGGCGCGCGCCTTTGTGGACGACGGGATCTCCGTGGCTGCGCAGGCGACGATGGATGCCAACCCGGTGATCTGGCGCGCCACCGGTCAATACCTGGCGCGACCTTTGACCGGCGTTTGGGCGACGGCGCCATACTTGCACAATGGGTCGGTGCCGACACTTTGGCATCTGCTGCACCCCGCTCAGCGGCCTGCGCAATTCGTTGTGGGAAATCGGGAATACGATCCGGCGAAGGTTGGTTACTCAACCGGCGGAAACGGATGGATCTTTGACACCTCTCAACCGGGAAACGGCAATGCTGGGCACGCCGGCGATAAGTACGGCACCAACCTGACCGAGGATCAGAAGGCGGGGCTGATGGAGTATCTGAAGACGATCTGAGATAGGCCTTGCACCGGAAGAGGGCGGCCTGAGAGGCCGCTGCAGGCCGAGGGCCTGCCCCACAATTTCTACCCGCGCCCCAACATGCGTTCGGTAAGAGTCACGCGGCGCGGTGAGAACTGCGACGCGGCGGCTTTCAAATACGGCCGGAACTCGATCACCCAATACGCCAGATATCCCGTGGTCCGGATTTCTTTCAGGGTGGCGCTGTAATGATCCAGCAGGACTCCGGCCAGGATCTGCCCGGTGCGGCGGGCGGCTCCTTTGGCGCAGCGCGAGAGCCAAAGCAGGTTGGCCGGAATCCGGCTCACCGCTGAGACGGCCATCAGCGTCGAGACCTGGAAGACAGGACGGCCCTCGGCGGCGGCGGTAGCCTTCAATTCTTCCCAGCTTCGCCGCAGCGCGTCGCCGGATGGCAGATGCGGCGTAGGGATCTTGGCGGCCTCGCGGCGCAGATCGGACCACTCGCGGCGCAGGCCCGGCACGTCCAGCGGCGGCGTGTTGGCGGTTTGCGCCAGGCGGCCCGCGGTGCCCTCCAGGCCATCCAACAACTGGTCGATGGTTTCGTAATCGGCGCCCGCGGCCAGCAGCCCTTCTTCCTTCAAGCTCTGGGCGATCTCGCGGATCAGTTGGCGGCCGGTACCGGACAGGTCGGCCAGCGCGGCCAGCACCCAGACGGGCGAGGCGCTGATGGTGAGCAGACCGATCAGCTCGATGCCATTGCCGGCGAAGCGGCGCATGGCGAAGTTATCCGCCAGCGTGCCCTGCGGCGGATAAGCGCCTTCCACCTGGCCGACGTTCTCGATCAGGAAGCGCAGCGTGTTTTCGACCAGTTCGGTGTAAAGGCGGGTGCGGCGCACGGCGCGCGGCAACACCACTTCGCTCAGCTCGCGCAGCAGGCCGGCGCTCAACGCGCTCATGGAGCGCAGCGCGCGCTCGGGCAGCGACAGCAGATATTGGTGGAGCGGGCCCGCCGGCGCGCCGTCACTCATCGCGCAGCACCTCCAGCGGCTTTTGGCCCAATATGCGATAGCTGGCCAGCCATCCGGCCGCGACCGCCACCAATGCGGTCAAGGCGATCGAGAACAGGCCGGCCACCGGGTCGAAGTGAAAGTCCGCCTTTAATAGACGCTTGACCACCAGCGCGGTGAAGCCGGTGGCGAGCGCGCTGCCGAGCAATCCCGCGGCCGCGCCGAGCATGAGAAACTCCATGGAGAAGATTCCGGCCACGCGGCGACGTGTGGCGCCGAGGGTCCTGAGGATGACCACTTCGCGCACCCTGCCGAAGCGCGTGCCCGCCACGCTGGAGGCCAGAATGATGGCGCCGGCCACGATGGTAAATGCCGAAACGAAATGCACCACCAGCGCGATCTGGTCCACCACCTGCTGCACGATTTCGAGCACGTCGGCCATGTTGATGACGGTGATAGTTGGCATTTTTTCATACACGGCGCGCTGCAAGGCCGCCACGTCGCGCGGCTTCACGCGGAGGCTGCCATAGTAGATGGCCGGAAAACCATCGAGGCTGCCGGGGCTGAAGACGAATTCGAAGCGCGCACTCATGCGTACGGAATCGGTGCGCTGGATGCAGGCGAGGCGCGACTGGAGGGTCCGCCCCCAGATGGCCCACTCGAGCGACATACCGGCCTTGAGATGCAGGATGCGGGCGGCCTCTTCGGAAGCGCACACCTGCGGCATGGCCGAATGTCCACTCCACCATGCGCCGCTGAGAATTTCGGTGCCGCGCGGGCGGACCGGCTCGGTGGTCACCGAACGGGTGCGCAGGAACCGGCGTCCCCATTCCTGCAGGTGCATGTTAGCGACGGGCACGCCATTGACCGAGGTCAGCCGCACGGCCACCGAGGACACGATTTCCGGCGCGGTTTCGATGCCTTTCTGCCGCTTCAGGAGATCCGTGAGCGCCTGCCGCTGGGCGTCCGGAATATCGAGCATAAAGACATTGGGCATACCGGGCGGCGCGTTCTGCGCCATGTCCGTGAGCACGGCGTGCTGAACCAGGTAAACGGTGAGCGTGAACATGACGCCGGTGCCGAGGGTGACCAGCACGGTTTGCGCATGATTCCCGGGGCGGTAGAGATTCGCGATGCCGTGCCGCAGGGCCGCCGGCAGAGCCCGTCCGGAGCCGCGCATCAGGAGGCGCAGACCGCGCAACAGGAGCCAGGCGATGGCAGCGATGGCCAGCAGGCTGACCAGCAGTCCGCCGGCGAAGTATGCACCGATGCGCAGGGAATCGCGCAGGGTGGTCCCGGCCAGCCAGGCGGCGATTAATCCGATGCCCACCAGGATGGCGGCGGCGGTGGCCAAAGCCTGGCGCGAGCGGCTCCAGCGGCGCAGCCAGTCCGGGCGCGATTCGGTCATCTCGCGGCGGAAGATGACCGCCGGCCGTATTTCGCGAATGCCCAGCAGGGTGGGCAAGGTGAACAGGAGGGTGGTCAGGATGCCGATCGCCAGACCCTGCGCGGCGGGAACCAGATCCAAGCCCATGTGCGGGGGCACGGGAAAATAGCGGCCGATCAGAGCCGGGAACGCGCGCTGCACGAGCGTGCCGAAGCCGATGCCCAGCAGTCCGCCGGCAAGGCCCAGCGCCAGCGTCTGCGCCAGGTAGATTTCGAGCACCTGCCCGGAGCGCGCGCCGAGGCACTTCAGAACGGCGATGGTATCCATCTTCTGCTGCAGGTGGGCGTGCATGGCCGTGGCCACGCCCAGCGCGCCCACGATGAGCGCGATCAGGCTGATGAGGCTGAGGAAGGTGGTGGAGCGCTCCAGGCCGCGGGTGACGATGGGGTGCGTCTCACGGTAATCGGCGATCAGGCCCTCGGGGAAGGCTTGTTTCAGGACGTTGCGCACCTGCTGCACGTCCGGGCTGCCGGGTGGAAGAAGAAACAGGAAGTGCTCGGCGGCGCGGCTGCCGAGGCTGATCAAGCCGGTGCGGTCGAGACCGGCGCGGCTGATCATGACGCGCGGCCCGATGTTGATGCTGCCGGTGAGTCGGTCGGGCTCGGAGACCAGCAGCGCGGCGATGCGAAACTCCTGGCCGCCCAGCCGCAGGCTGCCGCCTACGCGCGTCTTGAGACGGAAGAGCAGATCTTCGGAAACGGCGGCCGAGCGGCTGTCGAGGATGGCGCGCAAGCGGCCGGGCGGGTTGAGGGTGACCTCGCCATAAAAAGGGTATACGGCCGGATCGATGGCCTTCACGGAAACCAGCAAGGGCTCCGGAACCTCGGCCGTATTGGCCATGGTAAGGGTTTCGGTGACGGACGTGCGGCGCACACCGCGTTGTTCCAGGCCGGCCATGGCGGCGGTCTGCTCCGGGGTGGGCTCGCCGAAGACGCGCAAGGAGAGGTCGGCGGCCATCAGGGTGCGGGCCTGGAGCAACAGCAAATTGTGGAAGGCGCGACTGAAGGAGCGCACGCCGGTGAGAGCGCCGACGCCTACAGCGACGGCCAGGATGACGAAGAGGAATTTGGCGGGGGCGGAGCGGATGTCGCGCCAGGCGATCTTGAGAGGGGCTGGGGGCTGAAAGCCGGGGGCTGGGGGCTGGGGGCTAGGGGCTGGGGGCCGAGAGCTGGGAACTGGGGGCTGGGGGCTAGGGGGGTTAGTCATACAATGCGGCCATCTCGCAAGTGGATGCGGCGGTCGGCAACGTTGGCCAGTTCCTGATCGTGCGTCACCAGCACCAGGGTGGTGCCTTCCTGGCGGTTCAGGGAAAGGAGCAAGTCGAGCACCAGGCGGCCATTTTCGGAATCCAGGTTGCCGGTCGGCTCGTCGGCCAACAGGATGGGGGGGCGCACCATGAAGGCGCGGGCCAGCGCCACACGCTGCTGCTCGCCGCCGGAAAGCTGCACGGGGTAATGATCGCGGCGGTCCGCGAGGCCGACACGATCCAGAAGCTCGCGCGCGCGAGCCGGGCCATCGCCGGTTCCGTTGCCGGCAAGCTCCATGGGCAGGAGCACGTTTTCCTCGGCGGTGAGCGTAGGGATCAAGTTATAGGACTGGAACACGAAGCCGATTTTGCGGCCACGCACCAGGGCCAGATCGTCTTCCTTCAGGCCGGTGATCTCCTGGCCGTCGAGCGAAATGGTGCCCGCCGTCGGCGTGTCCAGGCCGGCCAGCAGCCCCAGCAGCGTGCTCTTGCCGCTGCCGGAAGGACCCATGATGGCGGCGAATTGCCCGCGGGGGATCTCCAGATCGATGCCTTTCAGGATGTCCACGCGGTGCGTGCCCGTGTCGATGGTCTTGGTGACGCCGTGTGCCTCAATCATAGGTGGGGGCTTCGTTTTATTATGGCATTCAGATGCGTATCGCCATTTTGTTCGCGGGATTGCTGGTACTGGGCGGCTGCGGCAGCCCGCCGCGCCCCGCACCGGAGGCTGCACCGGATGCCGCGTCAGAAGCCGCCGCGCCCGCGCGCGACGACCGGCCCACGATCGTGGCGTTTGGCGACAGCCTCACGGCGGGGTTCGGCGCCGATACCGGCAAGAGCTACCCGGATTTCCTGCAGCAGGAACTGGATCGTGGCGGCCTGCGGTACCGGGTGGTGAACGCGGGGATCAGCGGAGAAACCACCACGGATGCGCTGGAGCGCTTGAAGACCGTGACGGCGCTGAACCCGGCGGTGGTGATCGTGGAATTCGGGGGCAACGATGGGCTGCGCGGCCTGCCGGTGGCCACCACGCGGTCGAATCTGGACCAGATCGTGGTGGGGCTGAAGGGTTCCGGCGCGCAGGTACTGCTGGCGGGCATGACGCTGCCTCCCAATTACGGTCCGGATTACATTGCCGCCTTCCAGCGCGTCTTTACCGATCTGGCGGCGAAGGACAAAGTGGCGCTGATCCCGTTCCTGCTGGAGGGGGTGGCGGGGACCAACCGCATGCAGCGCGACGGGCTGCATCCGACGGCGGACGGGAATCGGCTGGTGGCGGCCACGGTGATGCGATACTTGCGGCCGCTGCTCGGTGGGAAATGAGCTACTTCCCGAACCACTCTTCTTCCTTTCCGGCCTTCCGGAGCGCCGCCACCAGCAATCCATAAGGCAGCAGCAACGAGAGCGGCGCGTCATTCAAACGAACCGCCCCATAGGAAGCGTACCAGCGTGCTACCCTTTCGTCCTTCGCGTCGATCATCAGGGCTGTACCGCCGACCTCTTGCGATGCCCGCAGGCACCGGCGGGCGGCGGCTACTAGAAGCTGGCCACCGATCCCCCGGCTTTGAAAAGGTTTGCTCACCGCGAGACGCGCCAGGCGGAACCCGCCGACATCATGACGGCCAAGGCTGAGACGCGCCACTTCGGGAACGCGGTAGAAATCCACCTGGGCCGGGCTCAGGGTGTAGTATCCAAAAATGGTCTTGCCATCTGCATCGTCGACAGCCACATATGTCTTAGACGCCCCGTGTTCATGCGCCTGCCGTGCGAATTGCTGTAAGAAACGGTTCAGATCCTCCTGGCCGCAGTCGAACGCTTTGCGGTCGTGCTTTTTGGCGATGGGCTCTTCGTGCCATGCCGCCGCTGTCATGACTTCGGCAGGGCCTTCACCGCGGCGATCAGTCGCGCATTCGGCTTCGGCGGGTTATCCAGCAGATCAAGCCAAAGCCGCGTGTCGCGTTCGGAGAGCGTCACCCGCTCGGCATCCTCGATCACTGCCTTGGCTTCGCGCAAGGCCAGCTGCAGCACGAAATCCGTAAGGTCCGTGTTTTTCAGCGCCGCCGCACGCATGAGCCTGGCCTTTTGTTCCGGTAACACCCGAAGATTCATCCGCTTGTTGTGGTCGATGGCAATTCTGGGCATGGCGATCTCGCTTTCACTCACGTACTCATTTAAAGCGTACATTATTACTTGCTTTACGTCAACCCGAACGTGATAACGCGGAGCACCCTCGAGCGTCTAAAGACTGTGGTGACGGCGCTGAACCCGGCGGAGGGGGTCGCGGGGACCAGCCGCATGCAGCGCGACGGGCTGCATCCGACGGCGGACGGAAACCGTCTGGTGGCGGCGACGGTGATGCGTTATCTGCGACCGCTGCTGGGTGGGAAATGAGAGACCTGTTACAAGCGTTGCGAGACGGAGATCTGGATGCGGTGCGGGCCGCGATCAAGGCCGACCCCAAAGCGGCGCGCGGTGCCCGCGTGGTTGGCGCGGCGGCGGGCCGGGCTCTGCAGCCCGCGCTGGTGTTGCTGAAGAAAGCCGGCGCGGACCTGAACGCGGTCTGGCGCAATTACCGTCCGCTGCACAACCTGTTGCAGACGGAACCGCATGCGGCGGGTGGGAAGCCCGATCCCGCGCGCCTCGCGTGCCTGGAGTGGTTGTTGGATAACGGCGCCGATCCCGAACTGCTGGGCGCGTGGCCTTCGGCGCGCGCGATTATCGTGGCGGCTTTCGTGGGCTCGCCGGAGTACGTGAAGGTGCTGCGCGCCGGCGGCGCGAAAATCGATGGCTTCGCCGGAGCCGCGCTGGCTGATCGCAAGCTGGTGGAGAAGGCGTTGCGCGGGCGGCCGGATTTCGCGCGCGACCGCGATCATGGCGGCTTGACGGCGCTCCAATGCGCCGCCGGTTCACGCATGCCCAAGGCGGACACGTTGGGGATCGCGCGGCTGCTGATTGGCGCAGGCGCCGAGGTGGGCGCGCTCACGCGGTCGTGGGCGCAGGATGTGAATGCCGCCTACTTCGCGGCCGGCCGGAAGGACAAGGCGATGTTCGATCTGCTGCTGGCGAGCGGCGCCGATGCCACCGACGCGTTCGGCCACGCGGTGTGGCGCGGAGCTTTTGAACTCGCGGAGTCCGCGCTCGAACACGGCGCGGCGATCGATAGCGCCACCGCTGACGGGAAGCCGCTACTCAACGACGTGATCCGCTGGGGACAGATTCCACAGATGAGCTGGCTGCTGGAACATAAGGCCAGCCCGAATACCCCCGACGAACGGGGTTGGACCGCCGTGCATCAGGCGGCATCGCGGGGTAATGCGCGCATGCTGCGCGCCGTGCTGGACGGCGGGGGGGATCCGGAGCGGCGCGATAGGGAAGGCCGCACGCCGCACGATGTGACGCGGTCGGCGAAGGTGGCGGCGATGTTGGGCGGTTAACCTTTCGCTGCGGACTTCCTGGCGAAGTGAATCGGCTTGAGGGGGACGGGACTGTTCAAAATTCTCAACTCGGACTGTCCGTCGCTAACGACTTTCATCTCGAACTTGAGGACATCGTCGTCCTCTTTTTCCTCGAAGGTCAGCGAATCGCCTTGAATCTTCGCGTTGAGCATGGGTGAAGGCTCATCCGGGCCATCGGCGGAGTCCGGCTCCTTGAGGTCCCCGTTCTGGTCCACGTTAATGCGACAGGCGGCCGTTTCTCCGGAGATCGGGTCGCCGGCCTTGACCCTGAGCGTACAAATCACCTGATCCTTGAACTTCGCCTCCCAGGTGCCCGCGAACTTCTTTTGGGCATCGGTATCTTGCGCCGTAAGGGACAGAGAGGCCAGCAGGGCAAGCAGGATGGCCGCGAATCCGGGAATGAGTCTGGGCATGGCACGGCGGCAGCAAACCGGTGGCCATTCGCGGAAATCAAGCCGGCTGGGGCGCTTGCGATGGGAACCCGTGCGCGCGAGTCACATCTGTGAGCCAGCCGGCACGCGGGGCGGTCCGCCTGTGGTTGCCGGCTCTGGCCGCCTGAAAGGCGGCTGCGGCCAGGATTGGCCGCCCTCCAGGAACTAGTGGGTCATGGAATAGACCACGTAGTTCACGCCGATGCGAATGCCCAGGGCGGAGTACTTTTCCGGATACTTCGGATCGTCGGCCCACTCCCACGAGTCTCCGATATCGGAGTTGAAGGCGATGGCTACCATCAGGCGGTTGCTATCGTCGTAGATCCCCTGCCAGTGAGGAATCTGTCCGTCACTCCGATAGGTGGCACCGCGCGCGAGGGCCCACTCACCCGGTATCTGGTAGCGGTCGTCCAGGTTGTAAATGGTATGGAAGATGGGATCGCGGCTATCGATTTCCACGATGGGCCGATCGGGAAACACGCGTTGCATACTTTCGTTGAAGCGGTTCCATTCCTCCGTACCCCAGAAATCGTCGAGCATGAGGAACCCGCCGCGCAGCAGAAACTCGCGCAGTTTCGCGGCCTGGGCATCGGTCAGCTTCCAATCGCCCATCTCGCCGGCGCATAACCAGGGCCAATTGTACACGTCGTTTTCGTCGTCGAGATTGACGGGCTGTTCCACCCAGCCGGCCGAAATGCGGGTCAGCCGCCGGATAGCCTGGGCGAAATGGCGGTCGGCCCGCGGATAGTCCTGCGACCAACTTGTGCCGCCCTGGTGCCAATCGGAGACACCGCCGAAGCGGCGCGCCCAGCGCCCGAAAAGCGCATTCGGATGCGGCGGATACATCAGCCGGCCGAAGATCCATTCGGCCTTTTGTTGCCAATCAACGGGCAGCGCGACGTTGTCGTACGGTTCCAGGCTGGGGTAGACGCGGAAGGGCCGCTCGAAGGCGCACAAAACGGCGAGCAGGATAATGCCGGCCGAGCATGATTTGGTCATGGTCACGGTCGCCCCAGGGTTTCCGCCATTACTTAGAACTATAACGCGGGCGTGACGGCCGAAGCGTGTCCCTTTTTTTCCCGAGATTACGCTTCCATGCTTTGAAGGGTTGTAACGCTTCACGGCATTGGCGCCGGAATGTGAGTATGTCAGCAAAACGAAAAGGGGAACAAATGTTAGATCAACCTACGCACGCCACTTCAATCGCGTACCATCTGCTCAAATGGATCGGCTGGTTACGTGACAACAGAGTCTCAACGTGGCTGATGGTACTAAGCAGCCTATACCTGTACATGTTCTGGCCCCTGCCGGCCCGGGCTGCCACGACTCCGACCATCGCCTCGGCGACCGCCGATCTCTCCATCAGCGAACCGACGATTACCATAAAGGGCTCGAACTTCGGGAGCGGCACCCCTACTGTCACTCTGGATGGCGTTGCCATCTCGGTAGTAACCTACACGTCAACCGCTGTCACCGCGCTGCTTCCCACCAATCTCAAAGCGGGATCGTATCGACTAGCGCTGACCGATACGACGACCGAGACGACAGGCGTTTTCGATGTCACGATCGGCACGGTTGGGCCTGAGGGACCCGCGGGAGCAGAGGGACCGACCGGAGCTACGGGTCCTGCCGGCCCTACCGGATCTCAGGGACCGGCCGGGCCGCAAGGGCCGCAAGGCGTCGCCGGACCTACCGGCGCTACGGGAGCGGCGGGGCCGACGGGAGCGACGGGGCCGATGGGGCCAGCGGGGGCGACGGGCGCAACCGGCGCAATGGGCTTAATGGGACCTTCCGGTCCGGCAGGGCCGCAAGGGCCACAAGGCGCCGCCGGACCTGCCGGCGCTACCGGACCGCAAGGACTGACGTGGCAAGGCGCGTGGAACAGCTCCGCGACTTATAACCTGAACGATGCGGTGGGCTACAACGGATCGAGCTACATCAGCCTGATCGCCAACAATACCAACAACGAGCCTGACAGTGCTACGGCCGACTGGAGCATAGTTGCGAGCGTGGGCGCGGCGGGAGTGGCGGGTACGGCGGGCGCCACGGGGGCGACTGGTGCGCAAGGGCCGGCGGGACCCCAAGGTCCCCAGGGCGCGACCGGCGCTACGGGAACGACGGGCGCGACAGGCGCGACAGGCGCGGCAGGGCCGGCAGGCCCCACCGGGCCGCAGGGTCCGGCGGGTACCACGGGCGCGACCGGAGCCACTGGCTCGACGGGCGCTACCGGACCCCAAGGCCCTGCAGGCGTGGTGAACCTTTACTACAATGCTATAAACCCGAGCGGGACGCCTATCGAGATCACGGTCAGCAACGAGTTCTACACCATTGGGACACTCAGTCTGCCCGCCGGAAGCTATCTGGTTCAGGCGACTGCCGTGGCCGCGAACGACAACACGGCTTCCGACGTCGAGGTGGCGTGCGAACTCGTCGGTGGTTCCGGCGGTTTAGCGTACGCACTTGCGGACCTTAATCCCGACACTAGTAGCGTGGGGATTTGGTCCCAGACGCTTACTATGATGACCTACGCCACCTTAACCACCACCACCACGATTACCTTAGAGTGTGTAGCGGCTCCGTCCCCGACCGTGTTCGTTTACTATCCGCAGATGTCCGCGATTCCGGTGAACACTATCACCGTTCAATGAGGCGATTTATGCCGCCGGGGCCGGTCGAGCGGCCTCGGCGGCTTGTTCCGCCACGCACACCGCGTGGCGGGTAATGCGCTCCAGGTGGCGGCAAATCAGCAGAAGATTCACGTAAGCGGTCACGTCTCCGGGGGCGGACGTCAACAGAGACACCTTATCAGCCAGGGCCTGGCATTCGGCGCGGATGGCTGCCTCCCGAGGCCGCGCCGAAAGCCCGAGGCCGCGATCCTCATTGCGCCAACTTTCGATGGCGGCTGTCAGAACCTCCCTGATGCGGGCGCCGATCTCGGATATCTGGTTCAGGATCTGAGATGGCGGCCGGCCCTGCTTCGCCGAAACCAGTCCCACCATTTCGTACGCGTAGTCGCCGATCAGTTCCAGGTCGACGATGGCGTCCAAAGCTCCGGTGATCAACCGCGCGTCGCGCGCAACCGGCGCTTGCAGCGTGATCACGCTCAGGCACTGGTCGTGAATGAGCCGGTGTTGATGATCGGTTTGGGCCTCGAGTTCGCTGGCTCTGGCCGCGCAGCCGGGGTTTGGATCCACCACGGCGCGGAGCGCTTCGGCCAAAAGTGCTACGGTGGTTTCGCCCATGGCGATCAGATTCTGGCGGACGGATTCCAGTTCGCCGGCATAACGCGCGCGCATCATGGCTTAGCTAGACGCCTTCATTGGGTGCGGCGCCCACAAGGCACATCGACGGGAAAACGCACGTCCAGAAACCGCTGAAGCCAGCGGCTGGCGCAGCGCACCACCCGTTTTGTTTTTGTCCGCATTGGGCTTGCCTCCTTTTCATCAGTGTGCGGACAGGCCGGGAGGCCTGTCCTACCGCGCCAGCATCACCACGTGATAGACGACCAGCAGAACCATCAGAATCAGGTACGCGCGCAGACTCAGCAGGGAGAGCCGCACGCTGCGGGTCATGGGCATGGGGCCGAGCGCGTCCATATCCACCTTGGTTTCGAGCACGTCATCCAGCGGATGAACCACTACGAAATGGTTCTTTCTTGTTTCCATGTCAATCGGATTTACCATCGTTGCCATTTTCGTTTCCTCCATCAAGTGGCTGGCCCGCCTACGGCGGACGGGAAAAGGTTCGGAGCGGCCACCTGCGCCGCCAGAATCAGGGACAAAATGAACAGGACGGCGATAATGGTCCAGTTCACCCAGTTGTTCCAAGGCTTGTTGGCGTACTCGCCCAGGAGTTCTTTATCGTTCAGCAGAAGCTGCAGGAAAATAATCGCGGACGGCAGAATGACGCCGGCCAGCACCTGCACGCCGAGAATAATCAGTTGCAGCGGCGCACGCGGGATGAGCACGATGCCCGCGGCGGCGGCTACGGAAAGCAGGTAAAGCGAATAGAAGCCGCGCGCCTCGCGCCACGGTAATTGCAGGCTGTGCGGCCAGCCGCGGACTTCACCGTAGGCCCAGGCGCTGGACAGCGAGATCGCCGTGGTGCCCAACACGGCCGCGTTGATCATCATCAGCAGGATCAAGTTGCGCATCACCGGGCCCGCGAACGTGCCGATATCGGCCGCCATCTGCGCCGGATCGGTGAAGCGGAAGCCGTGCGTGTGGGAGGCCGCTCCGGCGATCATCATGCACACGGCCGCCGTGATGGTCACGCAAGCGCCCAGGAAGGTGTCCAGGCGCGCCCATTTCAGGTCGGCAAAGCGCAACCGCTTGTCGGCGATGCAGCTTTGCTGGAAGAAAAGCTGCCAGGGCGCAATAGTGGTGCCCACGATCGCGATCACCAGGAACATGAGCTCCGGCGTGATCCCGCCCGCCGGCATGGACGGGACCAGGGCATGCCGCACGACCTGACTGACTGGCGGACCGAGGCGGAAGGCGATCGCAAACCAGGCGAAATCCAGCAGGCACAGAAACACGACCGTGCGCTCCCAGCGGCGGTAACTGCCCGTCATCACCAGGAACACCAGGCCTACGGCCGCCAGCGGCACGCCGTAGCGGGGATCGACGCCCATCTTACTCAGCGCCAGGTTGATGGCCGCAAACTCGGTGACCAGGGTCAGGAAGTTGACCAATTGCAAGTCGACCAGGGAGAACAGCCCCCACCACTTGCCAAACCGCTGGTAGATCATGGCGGCGTGGCCCTTGCCCGTGGCGATGCCCAGGCGCACGACCATTTCCTGTATGAAGTAACAGACCGGCAATAAGAGCAGAACGATCCAGAGCAGATGCGTGCCGTATTGCGCGCCGGCCTGGCTGTAGGTGGACACGGCGCCCGCGTCGTTGTCCGCAACCATGACGATCAGGCCGGGGCCGAAGACCATGAGGAAGGTGAGCAGATCGCGCGTCCATTTGGATTTCACCACGCGGCCGCGCACCGGCATCACTTCGGCTTCCACGGTAGCCGCGGTCATGCTGAGCGCTTTGTCGATCATCGCTTACCCCCTTTCCTGTTTGTGCGCCGCTCGCGCGGACACGTCCCGGCTGGCGCGTGTTGGTACGGTGCGCGCCGGCGATGCCGGAACGCAAAATACAACGGCGAGCTACCAGACCGATCGATTTTGAGGGTGAGGGAAAACTGGCGCCCCGACCCCCGCGTTCACCACCGATTCAAGCGTGTGGAAGAAGCGCGGGCGAGGCGATAGAGGAGGGTACCGCTACCGGATCACAACCGTCTCTTCCACGATTTGCCCGTCCGTACTAGGAGGGCGATCGTCTTTAGGTTCCATATACCTTTCTGGAGGCGAGAGAAGCAGGCGGGAAATGAAAAAGCCATTTCCCCCGGCGCAGAGAAATGGCCAACTATCGCAGAACGATCGCTGACGGATTCCCCAACGGGTCCAAGCTTCAGCACCGCGCGCCGTGAGAGATCCGAAGACCTCAGCCACATTAGGAAAACCCTTAACCCGGGAGTTCCTGGTCTACCCTGACTGCCAGCATCTTTGGACGCTTTAGGGCAGTGGCTTGTTTGCCGCGCGGACGCCTCGCCTACCGAGGATCCATGCAATACAACTACCAATTTCAAAGTAACGCTTATGTCCCAATGGTGTCAACAAAAAAATGATGAAAAGATTCTCATGGGATTTTTGCGGGCTTGGGTATGCTACCTAGAGGGGACGGCTGCGAGCTTAAGCGAAGGGAATGCCGACTTCGGCGTAACTGCCCGGCCTGGCTGCGTCCACGGCGGCAACAACCCTTTCGACGTAGCCGTTGACAAGCCTATCCCATCCACGTTCGATCGCCTCGACGACAACATGACCTTTAAGGGCAAAGCGCAACGGGGCAGGGGTTCCGTTGTCAAAGAGTATGAGCATCGACCGTCTGGGTGGGGAGCGGTGGCGCAGGCACGTCAAGACTGCGGGCCGCAAATTCAAGCACTGCAGCCACCTGTTCCCGCGTGACGTGAAACCAGTCCATCACCTCGACGATGGTCGCCCCCGCTTCCAGATTCTCAAACACCACCGAAACCGGCGTGCGGGTGTCCCTGAAAACCCACGCTCCGCTACGCTTGCCGGGGATGCTCTCCACGGCGGGGCATTGTGACCAATCGAGGCTTGCCATTATGCGCTCCTTCTCTGAGAATACACCATTCGTTACCGCACCGGGCCGGATCGAGGCTCAAGGAACGGGATATAATGGCGACGCACGAGTAGCCTGCACGCGGGACTCAAAAAATGCCGTGATTGCGCTGCATTTTCAAACTCCTGCACCATGGTTCCGGCCAGAAACTCGCCCGGATCGCTGCTCTTCTCCTGGCAGTCGGAGTGGCGATCCGCAACTTCCGCGAAGCTGGCGCCGCCTTCCAAATCCGTGAGGGCCGCTTCGATGCCCGCGCGCGCCTGCTCCTGGCTCTGCTGCGCGTTGACGTGCTTCACAATGTGCGACGCCTGGAAGGCCGCGCAGCCGCGGAAGTTGTCGCGGTGCGCCTGATAAAAAGCTTCTATGGCGGCCGGCGTTGGTTTGGCGGCCGCGGCAGACATCTCGGCGGCGGTGCGCTGCAAACGCAGATGCTGCCCGATCCGAGCCCGCACCGCCCCGTCCCCGGGGATATTGCGGCCGTTGGCTACAACCCTCAGCGCCCGTAGCTGCTGCTCCACTAGCGCCGGATCGACGGGCCGGGAATCGCAGGCCGCCATCTGCTCCAGGAGCAGGGCGTCAATGGCGGCGAATTCCGCCTCCGCCCGAATGCTCTTCGCGCGCGCGCCCTCGTCGGGTATGTCCCGCCACTTCAAGTGCTGGCGGATCCGCGCTTCTTCGGCGCGAATCCGGGCGTCCGTAATCAGTTCTCCATTTACGAAGTAGGGCATGACTGGAGCTCGAATGGCTCAGGGCACCAGGGAAAATACCGTGCCTTTTCCGGCGGTTCCGCCCGCAGAGGTGGTACCGTAGAGCACCCCGCTCGAACTCAGAGTCAGAGCTGCCTGTGAAATTGCGCCATCCCCATCCTGGCCCGAGAAGCTGTGCAGCACCGTTTCCGTCCAAGCGCCGCCCGGCGTAGAGGGTGGCGTCAATTCAAATACGATGCCGCAGCCGGCGACTGCAGAACCCTCCGGGCAAGCCGATGCCGAGGCGGCGCTGCCGCCCCACTGGGTCGTACCATAGAGGTCTCCGTTCTTACCCATCACAACACCGGCGACCGGGGCAACCCCGTCGCCGCTGGTAACTCCAAAGTTGTGGAGGATCGACTCGGTCCAGGTTCCTCCCGGCACCGCTGGCGGTGTCAACTGGAAAACAGTGCCGCACCCTTGATAAGGGCCGCCCAAACTCAGGCACGTGCCAGGACCGCCAAACTCAGTGGTCCCATATAGCACTCCCCCCGGGCCCACCGTAAGGGGGGCCATGGGTTCTATACCGTCGTCAGACACCTCGCCGAACGTATGTAGGATCGTCTCCGTCCAGGCGCCACCGGGTGCTGTTGGCGGCGTGAGCTTGTAGGCCACTCCGCAACCGTACGGGCCAAAACAAAACTCATCACCTCCATAGAGCGTGGTCCCGAATAGCGATCCGCCCTCGGACACCACGCCGGCTGTGGGGTTTGACCCGTCTGGCGCACCTCCAAAAGCATATAGCACAGACTCCGTCCAAGCCCCCCCCGGCGTCGTGGGCGGAGCCAGCGCGATTATCTGGCCGGTCTCGGACGCTGGCGCTCCTTCAGTCGTGGCGTAGATCGTTCCACCAGGACCGAAAAGCAACGGCCCGTTGGGCATCGCTTCCAAATAACTGACTGTGTACAAGGTGGTTTGCGTCCACGCGCTCCCCGCCGTTGACGGTGGCGTCAATTCGAAGATCACGCTACCCCCAATCAGGGTGCCGTAAAGCGCTCCCGTGCGGCCAAAGACCAACGGCGCCCGGGGGTAACTTCCATCGGACCCAAAACTATAGAGCACCGTTTCCTTCCAAGGCTCTCCCGTCGGTTTGGCCAACACAAAGGCCGTGCCGACCTTGGACGCGCCACCCTCGTAAGTGGTGCCATAAAGCGCGCCATTCTTACCAATGATTACGGCCGCAGTGGGATCGGCGCCGTCAGGGCTGCCCTGGAAGCTATAGAGGGTTTGGTAGGCTGTGGTCTGGGCGGCGACGGGGTGCGGCATGAACATCGCGAGCGCGGCGAGGACGGAAACGCGTAAAAGCCAAGGCCGCCGACAAGCGGCCCAGCTCGGAGATGATGCTTTCGCGTAGTTCGTCATCATTGTTCCTTTCGAACTATGAACCCGACTTGCGGTAAGAAGTCTCACTTCAGGGCTGGCGGTCCTCCCGAAACCAAGCGGGCCACAACAACAGCAGCCCCCTCCCCGCGGTGATAGGGAACGCGTCGCTCCTCCCAGGGCCAGGGTATCGTATCCGGAGGACCTGCATCAATTGGACGGGATGTCCCGCCGCCGTTAAACGAGCCAATAAAGTTCATATATGCGCTGAACGCGGTGTTGAACCGTATACGCCTCTATTGCAATTATGCATTACGCATGCACGATTGCAAGGGCCTGGCGCGCGCAGGCAGGAGTACGGTCGCGGCAGCATCGAAAGCCTCTTCCAATCGGACAAAAAAAGAGTTGGGCGGCCTGAGAGGCCGCCGCAGGCCGAGGGCCTGCCCCCCGACCAAGCTACGTCGTAAACTAATACGAGCGATGCTGGAGCAGATCCGCCGCACAATCCGCAGGATTCCCAAAGGCCGAGTGGCGGCATACGGCGATGTGGCCCGCGCCGCGGGCTTCCCCGGCGCGGCCCGGCAAGTCGCCTGGGCGCTGCACAATGCCTCCGGCGGGATTCCGTGGCACCGCGTGCTGGGAGCCGGGGGACACATCCGGCTGCCGGGCGCGGCGGGACTGGAGCAGCGCACGCGCTTGCAGGCCGAGGGCGTCGCCTTTCGGGGCAGCCGCGTGGACATGGCCCGCCATGCTTTCGATTTCGGCGTGAAGCGGAAGCTGCCATGACGCCTGCATAACGTTATCATCATGGGTATGCGCCCCTTCGCCCTTGTCGGGCTGCTCATCACGCCGCTGTGCGTGAGTCTCCGAGCCGCCGACCCCGCCCCACCCGCCCGCTCCGCGATTTTCCTGTTCGGACCCGCGGGCGCGGAAGCCGGCCGCCAGGCCGCCCGGACGGTGATGGCCGCCTCCCGGCATTGGTTGAGCGAGCCCGGTTCCACGGCCGAACTTCGCCGCAGCGGCAGCGTGGATGCTTTGACGCTTGACGCCAAGATCCCCGCCAAGACGATCGAACCCGCCTTCCTCACCGCCGCTCGCGAAGCGCGCGATACGGATCCGGACACATTCCTGAATTCTCTCGACCGCGCCGCGCAAGCGCTCGCGGGCCGCCCCGGGCTCCGCATTCTGGTGACGGTGGTCGAGACGCCGCCGCTCTCGGCCGACGCCGAGACACAGCTCAAGCAAACCATCGACTTTTGCAAAGCCAATTCAATCCGCGTGGTGGTGCTGGATCCCGCTGCAGTTCCCTCCAAGTATGCCAGCCGTTCGTTTCAGTCACTCGGACAATCGACTGGCGGCGCGCTGATCCGCGAGCCCAAAGCGCTGGACGCCACCGTGCTGATTGCCTCCGCCGGATCGAAGACCGCGGAATCGGCCTATGCGGCGCCTGTCGCGGCTGGACCCGTCAGTACCGCGGCCCTGCCCGATTTGCCCACAGACTTACCGGTACACACGCGCTTCATGCGCATTTCGCCCCGCAGTTCGCAGTCGTTCGGCGTGCAGATGAGCGTGTCGGCAGGCCAGGGCGGCATCACCGAAGTCGACGGGGGCCCCAATATTGAAGACACCACCGGGCCGATGCGCGGCCTGTTCCTGGTCGAATCGCCGGTGAATGCCCTGCATTTCGATATCGACGACAATGCGGGCACCTATACGGCGCGCGCCAAAGTCACCCAGATCGCGCGAAACGCTACGGGCAAAATCGTCTGGCGCGCGAGCAAGCCGGTCACTTTGCACGGCCCGCTGAATAAGCTGGCCGCGCGGCGGGTGGGCAACATCTATTACATGCGCGAAGTGGCTTTGCCGGCGGGCCGCTACACCCTGGAAGCCACCGTCGAAGATCTGATCGCCGGAAAAACGGGCGGCGTGCGCGAGCCATTGCGCACCGGCATGGGAGTGCCCGGCTTCACCGTCAGCGATGCCCTGATGGTACGGCCGTTCAACGGAGCCAGCGACAAGTTCGAGGCCGATCAGTTGCTCCAGTACGATGGCAATGCTATCTCGCCCTTGCTCGATCCGGTCTTTCACGCCGGCCAGCCGTTTACACTGCAAATCTACCTGCTGGTTTACCCGGACAGCTATGGCCCACAACCGCAGATGAGCCTGGAGATCCTGCGGCAGGGAAAGGTGGTCGGACGCAGCGCGCTGCCCTTCACCGACAAGGTCCGGAACGAAGCCGGCGATGGCGGCAGCATGGGTGTGGCGAGCGAGCAGAAGCACGAGTTCCCTTATCTGGCGACCTTGCGCGGCGTCGAACTCAGCCCCGGCGAATATGAGGCGCGCATAACCGTACGGCAGGGCAAGAATGCGCTGACCCGCCCGGTGAGCTTTCGCGTTCTCGGCAACGAGCGCACTGCCGTGCTGGCGTCCGCCGGCCCGAACGCCGGGGCGCTGCACACCAGTCATGACGATGCCGATGACGCCGAAGTGACGCTGCCCGAGGTGGACCCCGTGCATCTGACCACGGACGCCAGCGCGCCCGCGGCACCCGAACAGCAGAAGCTTTGGGAGGAGGCCACCGCCAGCGCCCTGTCTTATTCCATGCGCCTGCCCAATTTCCGGTGCAATCGTGAGACGCACCGCTTGACGGCTCCGGTGAAGAATGCCGAACGTTTTAGCCAGACCGACACCTTTATCGAGGAACTGACCTACGAGAGCCCCAAGGAAACCTACCGCATGTTGGAGGTGAACGGCGTGAAGTCGAGCATGCATCGCGACGCGCTCAAGGGGGTGCACTCGCGCGGCGAATTCGGTTCCATGCTGAAGTCCATCTTTCGCCCCGAAGCGGCGGCCAAGTACAAGTGGTCCGGCCGCGCTATGACCGGCGGCGTTCTATGCGATGTCTTCGATGCGGATGTGCCCGTGGAGCGTTCGAACTTTATTCTGACTTTCAACCTGCGGCAGGAGATCGCCGGTTTCCACGGCCGTGTGTTTTTAGACGAAGAAAGCGGCCTGGTGCGCCGCATCGTGTTGCAGGGCGGCGGCCTGCCGAAGGACTTCGGACTGCAGTCGCCCACGTTCTCCCTCGAATACGGGATGGTGCGCATCGGGGAAGAAGATCACCTGCTCCCCCTACGCTCGGTTCTGCAGGTGAGGCAGGGCAAGCAGGTGGTGCGCAACGAAACCCAGTTCCGCGATTACCGCAAGTTTGAGGCTTCTTCCCAGATCAAGTTCCAGTAGTGGGTCAGTTTACTTTGTGGGGTAGGTTGTCAGCGTTGTCAACCTGCTGGCCGACCGCTTTCGCCAAGAAATCGCGACGCCTGCACCGGAAGCAGGCGGCCTGAGAGGCCGCCGCAGGCTAAGGGCCTGCCCCACAGTTCAGTTTCGGAGGGACGCGATTACCTGGATGAGGGCTTGGCCGTAGACGCTAGCGGGCGATAGCATATCGAAATGGCGGGATCCTACCATGTTATGGACGGTTATGCGATCGCCCTTGGCTTTCGCCTGGGCCTGATAACTGGCGATCAGATCGGGCGCAAGCTTCAACAGGGCGCTCGAAAAGACATGCTGCGGGAGGCGCAGAGGAAGAAACGATAGCGCGGAGCCGTCGCGGTAGCGCTCCGGCTGTTCCGCGGGAGTGCCGCCGAGGAATTCGGAGATGGCCGGAATCCCGCAGATGTCCCGCTCCAGCGGTTGGGCGGCGGCCAAATCAAAGGGGCCATCGACGTCGACAACGGCTGTCACGCGAAGCGGGTTTTTGGTGTAGAGGGGACTGGACTCCGGCAGTTTCGGGCGGGCGGCGATCCACAGGGCGAGTTGTCCTCCGGAGGAATGGCCGACCACAATGATCCGATCCAGATTGAGATGGTAAGGCGCTGCGACGCTCCGCAGAAAATCGGTGGCGGAACCCAGATCCTGAAAAGTGCCCGGCCAGCCGCCGCCGGGGCTGCCCGCGCGGCGATATTCGACATTCCAGGTAGCGAAGCCCGCGCGCGTCAAAGCCGCGGCGAGCGGACGGAGCAGTTCGAAGGTAGTGGCGCGCGGGTCCAGGCCGGGCAAGTGGTCCGCCCAGCACCCGCCGTGGACCAGCACGACGGCGGCGTGAGGCGCGCCGGTCTGGGGCAGGCGCAACTCGCCGAATTGCAGCGATCCCGGCCCGTAGGAGAGCTTATGGTCCGCGGGCGGAACATATGCGTTTAGCAGAGCGGCGGGGTCGACGTGCCCGCAGGCGGCGCAGCAGAGGCTCAGTGCCAGCAGGCCTGCGTGCGGCGCCAGGGACATGCGGGGATTATATCGCAACCGCCGAAAAAGAGCGGGTCCAGGGGGACCCGCGCGGACCAGGCGTCCGCCCCACGAAAACGTCTCCCTACCGCAACTCTTCCATTACCTCGTCGAGAGCCGCCTTGGGCGGCCGCACCTTGGATTGCGGCAGCGTGGCCAGAGGCTCTTCGGCCAAGTGCAGCATCTCCAGGAAATTCGGCTTTTCGGTGTTCACGTAGAACACCCCGGTGAGCACCTCGTGATTCTTCTCGGCTTCTTCCAGGGCTGTTAGCGCGGCCAGGCGGCTGGTGAAATCGTAGTCGCGGTGCAGTTTGCGGATGCGCAGGTGCGATCCATCGTGCAGCTCCACATCGCGCACTTCGCCTTCACCGATCTCCACGGTAATCTCCTCGAACGAGGGCACGAAGGACACATCCTGGAGCATCTCTTCGTGTTCCTTCATGTAGCTGTAGCTCTTGGTGGAGCCATCGTGATCGTTGAAGGTGACGCAGGGCGAAACCACATCGATGACGGACAGGCCGTTGTGCGCGATAGCGGTCTTGATGAGCGCCTGCAACTGCTTCTTGTCGCCCGAGAAGGAGCGGGCCACGAACGTGGCGCCCCAACGCAGCGCCAGCGCGCAGCAATCGAAGGGCGGCAGATCGTTGATGACGCCGGTCTTCAGCTTGGAGCCCACATCGGCGGTGGCCGAGAACTGGCCCTTGGTGAGACCGTACACGCCGTTGTCTTCGATGATGTAGATCATGGGCAGATTGCGGCGCACCAGGTGCATGAACTGGCCGATGCCGATGGAAGCGGTATCGCCGTCTCCGGTGACGCCCAGGCCGATCATGTTGCGGTTGGCCATGATAGCGCCGGTGGCGAGGGACGGCATGCGGCCATGCACGCCATTGAATCCGTGCGACAGGTTCAGGAAGTACGCCGGGGATTTCGAGGAACAGCCGATGCCGGAGAACTTGCCGACGCGCCAAGGCTCGACGCCCATCTCGTAGAAGCACTCGATGACGCGCTCGGAGATGGAATTGTGGCCGCAGCCGGCGCACAGAGTGGTCTTGGCGCCCTTGTAGTTCAGGACTTCCAAGCCGATGCGATTCACCTTCTTGGGCGGTGGTGGCGGTGTGGCGACGGTGCTCATTTGCCCTCCTGGCGGACGATTTCGTCGGTAATGGTGCGGGCGTCGAGCGGCAGCCCGCCGTAATATTGTATGCTTCTGAGTTTGGAGATCTGTTCGGGCGTCATTTCCAGGCGCATTAACGCGAGCAACTGCGCGTCGCGGTTCTGATCCACGACGTAAACGCGCTCGTGGCGGGCGATGAAATCGGCCAACTCCGGGCTGAACGGATAGGCCTTCAGGCGCAGATAGCTGGCCGTTATATCGTATTCGGCGAGCAATTGATCGCAGCTTTCGCCCACGGCGTAGTGCGATGTGCCGCAGGCCACGAAGCCGATTTCGGCGTCCTTCGCGATAACGGACCTCAGGCGCCGGAACGTGCTGGCGCATGGTCTCGAACTTGTGCGCCAGCCGGTCCATGTTGTTGATGTAATCGTCCTCGCGCTCGGTATACTGGGCGCGTTCGTTGTGGCCGCTGCCGCGCGTGAAGTAGGCCGCCGGCGGCGTGGTTGGTGCCGGGCAGGGTGCGATAGCCGACGCCGTCGCCATCCACATCTTTATAGCGCGCGAAGCCGCCCAGCCTGTCGAGATCCTCGGCGGTCAGCACTTTGCCGCGATCGATGCGGCTTGTCGGGATAGGGGAACGGGTCGGACATCCAGTTATTCATGCCCAGGTCCAGGTCGGTCATGACAAACACGGGGGTCTGAAACCGCTCCGCGAAATCGAAGGCCTCGATCGGACATGCTGAAGCACTCTTCCGGGGAGCAGGGGAAGAACATGGGGTGCTGGGTGTCGCCGTGCGAGAGCAGGGCGGTGGAGAGCAGATCGCCTTGCATGGTGCGGGTGGGCAGCCCGGTGGAAGGACCCACGCGCTGCACGTCGTAGATGACCGTGGGAGTTTCGGCGTAGTAACCGAGGCCCACGAATTCGGACATGAGCGAAATGCCGGGGCCGGCGGTAGCGGTCATGGATCGGGCGCCGGCCCATCCCGCGCCGAGCGCCATGCCGATGGAAGCCAGCTCGTCTTCGGCCTGCACCACGGCGAAGGTGGCGCTGCCGGTTTCCGGGTCGATGCGGAAGCGCTTCAGATAGCCGATGAGGGTTTCGACCAGCGACGAAGACGGCGTGATGGGATACCAGGTGACCACCGTGACACCGGCGAACATGGCGCCCAGCGCGCAGGCGGCGTTGCCTTCGATGATGATTTTGCCGGTGTTGGCGTGCATGCGCTGGATCACGAAAGCGTCGGTCTTGGTGATAGGTCCTGGCGGCGTATTCGTAGCCCGCCTTGGCGGCGCCCCAGTTCAGATCGGCGGCCTTGGCCTTGCGCTTGCCGAATTGCTTCACCAGCGCCTGGTGGATTTCCTCCATGTCGATGGAGAGCAGCCAGGCGACGATGCCGTCGTAGAGCATGTTGCGCACCAGCTTGCGCAGCTTGGCGTCGGGGCAAACCGGCGCGACCAGCTTATCGAAGGGCGCCGGGTAGAAATGCAGATCCGAGCGCAGCGCGTCGAGCTTGAGCGGCTCGTCGTAAACCACGGCGGCGCCGGAATCCAGCTTCATGACGTCTTCGCGCGCGGTTTCCGGATTCATGGCGACCAGGAGGTCGATTTCCTTCTTGCGGCCGATGTAGCCGTGCTTGCTGGCGCGAATGGTGAACCAAGTGGGCAGCCCGGCGATATTCGACGGGAACATATTCTTGCCGGAGACCGGCACGCCCATCTGGAAGATAGACCGCATCAGGACGGTGTTCGCGGTTTGACTGCCGGATCCGTTGACTGTGGCGACTTGAATGGAAAAATCGTTGACTACGGCATGGCGGGGATCGCTAACGCGCGGCTCCGCCGGCGACACCTCTAGCGTTGACATCTATAGGAATCCTTGTATGGGGTGGTGACCCTGTTCACTGCGCTTCTAATACATTATACGACGATGCGCCGGCGCCCGCTGGTCACGCTGTTACGGAGTGATTAACCGCTTTGGGGCAACCCAAGATACACCGAGAAATGGGGCGCCGGAAGAAGGCGGCCTGAGAGCCCGCCGCAGGCCACGGGCCTGCCCCACAATTTGCGCTGGTATGCTGATAGCCAGAGGTATTGGGATGCTGCTCGGAGACTTCACTTACGCGGCCCGGACGCTGGCGAGGAGCCCGGTGTTCGCGGCGACGGCCATTGTCACCATCGCGCTGGGAATCGGCGCCAGCACAGCCATCTTCAGCGTGACCAACGCGGTGCTGCTGCGGCCGCTGCCTTACAAAGATCCGGATCGGCTGTTCTTCGCCATTTCGGACATGCGGAAGCGCAACGTGAAAGACTTCCCGCTCTCGAACGCCACCTTCATGGACCTGCGGAACGGCACCGCGGAGGTGTTTCAAGAGATGGGCGCGGTGCTGACCGGGCGCATCACGGTGCCGCGCGAGGACAATTCGCCCGAGCAGATCCGGGTGGCGGCGGTCACGCCGAACTTCTTCCATCTGATGGGCGCCCAAATCGCGCTGGGGCGCGACTTCAACGAGGCGGACGGGCAACCACAGCCGGCCCCGCCTCCACCGGCTGCGGGCGCGACCGCCGCGCAGGGTCCGCCGCGACTGCCGCAGATGGCGATCCTGAGCTACGCCTATTGGCAGCGGCGTTTCGGCGGGCGGGCCGACATCGTGGGCCGAGCCATGCCGGGGCGGCAGGGAGGCTCGCAAATCGTGGGCGTGCTGAAGCCCGGCTTCGAGCTGCTCTTCTCGCCGGACGCCAACATCGAGCAGTATCCGGACGTGTGGTTCGCCACGCGGCTGAACTACGACACCGCCAATCGCAATAATGTGTCGCTGCGCGCCATTGGCCGGCTGAAGGATGGCGTGAGCCGCGAGCGCGCGCAAGGCGCCGTGGACCGGGTCGCCGAGGAACTGCGCAAGAATTTCACCATCGAGCGAACGGCGGGGTTCTTCGTCCGCCTGGAGCCGATGCACCAGCATGTGGTGGAGGAGGTCCGGCCGGCGCTGTTGGCGCTGATGGGCGCGGTGATTTTTCTTTTGCTGATCGCGTGCGCCAACGTGGCCAATCTGCTGCTGGTGCGCGCGTCGCTGCGCGAGCGCGAGTTGGCGGTCCGGACGGCGCTGGGCGGAAGCTGGTGGCGGCTGGTGAGCCACACGCTGGCGGAGGCGGCGCTGCTGGCATTCAGTGGCGCGCTACTCGGCCTGGGCCTGGCGTGGGTGGGCATCCACGAACTGCGGGCGATGGCGCCCGCTAGTCTGCCGCGCCTGGATGCGATTGGAATCGATCCCGCGGTGCTGGGGTTCACGGCGCTGGCGGCACTGGCGGCTGCCACATTGTTTGGCCTGGCGCCGGCGGTGCGGGCCGCGCGGCCCAGCGTGGCGGTGTTGCTGCGCGCCGGCGGCCGCAATGCCGGACTCGGCGGCGTCGGGCTGCTGCGCAATTTTGTGGTGGTCGCCGAAGTGGCTCTCTCGTTCGTGCTGCTGATCGGATCGGGCCTGATGTTCCGCAGCTTTTTGGAACTGCAACGCATCGACCCCGGCTTCAACCCGCATGGTCTGCTGACGTTCCTCCTGCTGGGCGGCCGGGGCGGTCCGCAACCACAGGAGCGGGCCGCGCGCGTACGGGAAATTCAACACACCTTGCAGACTCTGCCCGGGGTGAAGGCCGTCACCGCGTCGTTTCCGCTGCCGCTGGCGGGCGGATTCAGTCCCATCCGCTGGGGGCTGGAGGCGGCCCTCACGGACCCGAGCAAATTCCAAGCCACCGATTTCCAGATTGTGCTGCCGGGCTACTTCGAAGTGCTGCATACGCCGCTGATTGCCGGCCGCACGTTCACCGAGGCCGACAATGCGCCGGAGCGGAGGCTGGTGGTCATCGACCAGGTACTGGCGGCGAAAGCGTTCCCCGGCGAAAGCGCGGTGGGCAAGCGGTTGCTGACCCGGATCCAGACGCCCGAGCCCGAGTGGGTGGAAGTGATCGGGGTGGTGGCGCACCAGCGCCAGACGTCACTGGCGGTGGCGGGCCGCGAGCAGATCTATTTCACGGACGGCTTTTTGGGGCATGGCGCGGTAAGCTTTTGGGCGGTCCAAACGGCCGGCGATCCGGCCAAATACGCCTCCGCGGTGCGGGCGGCGATGACTAAGCTGGACAAGCAACTGCTGGTGACCGAGATGCAGCCGATGGATGCGCTGGTGAGACATGCGCAGGCTTCCACACGTTTCTCGCTGCTGCTGATTGGCGTATTCGCGAGCGTAGCCGCGCTGCTGACGGGGGTGGGGCTCTATGGCGTGCTCTCGACGGTGGTGCGGCAGCGCACGCCGGAGATCGGGGTCCGCATGGCTCTGGGCGCGGCGCCGGCGCGGATCTTCAGCCTGGTGGTGGGACAAGGGTTGCGGCTCAGCGCGGTGGGCATTGCGCTGGGTGTAGCGGCGGCGTTCGAACTGACGCGGGCCATGACCAGCATGCTGGTGGGTGTGAAGCCGACCGATCCGGCGACGTTTGGCGCGATGGCGGCGCTGTTCTTCGCCATTGCGGGGATTGCTTCGTGGATCCCGGCGCGGCGGGCCGCGGGGCTGGATCCGACGGCGGCGCTACGGGAGGAGTAAGAGCAAGGGTTCACGCGGGGCAGGCCATCGGCTGAAGCAGGCGGCCTGAGAGGCCGCCGCAGGCTGAGAGCCTGCCCCACGATTTACGTCAGAGTATCTCGAAAGTGAGGACGGTGGTCTTGGTAACGCCTCCGCCGGTACCGGTGATGGTGATCTTGTAGGTGCCGAGGGGAGCTGTTCGCGACACGGACAGGATGAATTCGGACGAGCCGGAACCTGGCGCGGCGATGGATGCCGGGCTGAATTCATACGCTACGCCCGTCGGCACGCCAGTCGCGGACAAGGCGATCGCCGAGTCAAAGCCGCCGGAGACAGTCGTGGAGACGACCGCATAGCCGCTTTGGCCGCGATCGAGGTAGCCCGAAGTGGGCGAGACCGAGATGGCGAAGGTGCCGCTGGTGGCCGCGGTGACGGTGAGCGAAACGGTCGCGGAGTGCGTGAGCCCGCCGCCGGTGCCCATCACGGTGATCGTATAGGTTCCGGTTACGGTGGACGCGGCGACTGCCATGGTCATAGTTGAGCTGCCGGAGCCCGGTGCGGCGATGGGGTTGGTGCCGAAGCTGACGGTCACGCCGGTTGGCTGGCCGCTGGCGGACAAGGTAATCGCCGAGTCAAAGCCGCCAGAGACGGCCGTGGTGATGGTAGAGCCGCCGCTCGAACCCTGCACTACGGAGACCGAAGTGGGGGAAGCGGAGATGGTGAAGGCGGGAGTCGGCGTAGAGGTCACCGTGAGCGAGACCGACGTGGTTTCGGTGGTGCTGCCGGAGGTGCCCGTCACGGTAATGGGATACGTGCCGGTGACGGTCGACGAGGATACCGTCATGGTCATGACCGAGCTGCCTGCGCCGGTGACCGGGTTGGTACCGAACGAGACGGTTACGCCGGTGGGCTGGCCGCTGGCGGATAAGGTAATCGCGGAATCGAAGCCGCCCGTCACAGAGGTGGTGATGGTGGATGTTCCCGAACTGCCCTGCACTACGGAGACCGACGTGGGCGAGGCGGACAGGCTGAAGCCAGGAGTCGAGGAACCGGCCAGAGCGTTGATCAGGCCGTTGCCGTTGGGGCTGCCCCATCCGGTGACCAGATCGTAACCGGTGACGGCCGAATAGCTGCCGGATGTGCCGCTGGTGATGTCGTGGAAGTCCGTGGCGTAGGCGGAGGTCACATTCTGCGCGTAGATGGTGGGGTTGATGAAGCCGATGGTCGGCTTGCTCGTCGGAAACCAACTGCTGGTTGACCAGGGCAATGTAGCCGGCCCACATGGGCGCGGCGAAGCTGGTGCCGCCGTAATCATTGGCCGTGCAGGTGGTTTGGTCGGCGCAGACATAAAAGGTGAAGTTCGCGTTGGCCGAGACGTCCGGGCCGTTGCGCAGGGTGGTGGAACCCTTGTTGCTGGAGTTGATCACGCCCGCGAGCTGCTGCCACGCGGGGATCGGCGATTCTGTCGGGCGAGATGCCGCCGCCGCTGTCGGACCAGGCGGTTTCCGATTTCCAGGGACCGGCCGCGCTGGCGGTTACCAGGTCTGTGCCGCCGACGGAAACGACATTCGCATCGTCCGCCGGCCAGGCCTCATTGCTCGCCGACCAGGTGGAACTGTCGCCGGAGGCCGCGAAGAAGTTCTGGCCCTGAGCCGCCATCTTCTCGAAGTAGGGGTCCAGCGTGCGTGGGATCGGCCGGCGTCCAGCCCCAGGAACAGCCGATGGTGGTGGGCAGCGGGCTGTGCGTGGTCATGGCGCTGATGATGGCGGTATCGGTGGATCCGATGTACATCACCAGGCTGGCCAGTCCGGGCGCCATGCCGATGGCCTGGGTCATGTCGAGCGTCTGTTCGGTATCGTCGCAGTCGCCGCCGGCTCTGGAATACACGCAGGATGTGCTGGTCCCGTCGGTGGAGAGCAGGGTGATCGGGCACGATTGTTGGTTTGACCGACGTTCTTGAAATAGGTGGTCAAGTCGGCCAGGTCGGTGCCGTAGATACTCGAACAATCCGAGGTTCTGGCCGGCGCCGGTGAGGGCCGTGCCGCCGTAGTAGGCCGCGCGCATGTCGCTGCCCAGGAACGAAGCCGAAGGACCGGAGCCGGTGGTGGCATGGGAAACGACTTCGTCCTCGGCGATGCCATGGGCCTTGGCGTAGTCGCTCTTCTTGACGAACATGGGATGCGGGTTGGAGTAGTTGTCCAGGCCGGAGATGTGCCACAGCGCGAACGGCAGGTCGGCGGTGGGCTCGCGGTCGATGGCGTAAAAGGTGCGGTTCTCGGTGGGGTGCTGGTAAGTGCTCATGGTCACATGGAAGGCGCTCTCGACGGCCGAAACGGGGCCCTTGATCTGCACTTCCATGCCATCGCGCGTGCCGCCGACCACGGCGAATCCGTTGGCCTGCGCGAATCGAACCACGGCGTCATAGTCTTCCTGGGTGGGTCCAAACCGGGCGGTGAACTCGGGCACGGTGAGGAAATGTCGGTAGGAGGGGCTGGCCGGATTGTAGATTTCCTTTAGAAAAGACTGCAGTCCCGGCCTGTCGCTTAGCTGCAGAACGACATCCAGGGTCATCATCTGGTTGGACGGTAGCTGGCCGATAGGCTTCGCTTGCCCACTGGTGACTACATCGCGCACATGACGCGTCACGGGGGGTAGCGATTGGGCCTGGCAGACGGTACTAACGAGCGGCACAAACGCGGCTATTGCCGGCAAAAATGCACGTAATCTTCGGATCATAGTTCTCCCTTTCACCTCGATTTGTCCGGCATCCCCGAATCGCATTTGTGGCGATCACCCAATTTTATTGGAACCCAGACCCTCGCCAGTGTAACATCAACTGCTTTCCGCCGGAACGTATTCAGTACTGGATGCGGGCATCCCTGTTTGCGAAAGTATACTCCAATACAGTTACAGCACCACCTTTGGGTGCGTCTGCTGCGCGCGGCGTTAGCGCGGGCTCTTTTCCAGATCGTCCAGCAGGGCTGAAAGCCGCGGCGCGGCATCCGCCTCTCCGCCGAAGCGGAGCGCATTGTAGGCGGAAGTGAATGGCAGCACCAGAGCCCCCATTTCCGCGGGCAGCGAGCGGGCGAATTCGTTGGGGGTGAACCAGGCGGGCTTGTCGTAGCCGCGTCTGCGCAACAGCTTCTGCATGCGTCCATAGAGCAGAGTGGCATCCGCCACGCTGGCCTGCCCGCGCCGCAGCCGCCGTACTCCCAGCCGCACGCGCCACGCCTTCCACAGCTTGGGCGACAGCCACACGCCGGCCGCCGCCGCAACCAGCGCCAGCAGCCACCACGCGCCCGCACTGGCCACCCACGATCGCGCCGATTGCCAGTTGTTCCCGGCATCGAACAGGCGGTCGAGCCAGCGCAGGCTGACGCGCCGGCCGGCCTGTTCCATGCGATCGGCGAGCGTGGCTTGATGCCCCAGATCGTAGCTCACCACCCACTCCTGCCAGAACGTCTCTACGGCATCCGCATAGAGCGCCAGTTTGATGGCCAAGGCGTTGGCGCCCGGCGAGGGGTCGGGCGGCGTTGGATCGAATGTCACCCAGCCGCGGCCGGGGAGCCACGCCTCCACCCAACTGTGCGCGTCCGACGCGCGGACTACATACAGTTCCGTGAGCGGATTGAAAATGCCGCCCTGGAAGCCGGTGGCCAGCCGCGACGGAATGCCCAGCGTACGCAGCATCACGGCCATGGCGGAGGCGAAGTACTCGCAGTGCCCTTTCTTGCGCACGAACAGAAAGTGGGCGAGCGGGTCGGCGACCTGGCGGGAGGGCAATTCCAAGGTGTAGCCGTAGGCGCGGCGCAGGTAGCGGGCCATCGTTTCGGTGCGGTCGGTATCGTTATCCAGGCCGCGCACGGTGTTGCGCGCCAATTCCGGAATGCGCGGATCGAGCCGGGGGAGGCTTAGATATTTCTTCCTTTCGCGTATGCTCAGAAAGTCGTCAGCGGTTCCCGTATCGCCCAGCCAGCCGTAGACCTCGTAAAAGAAGCCTTCCGCCGGCGGGCGGCCCAGCCGGAGGCTGCCGTCGTCGCGAGCCATGAGCATGGGCTGCCGCAAGTAGACGAACTCCGGCCGGCCGGCGAAAAACAAAACGTCGGAATCGATGCCGTTGAGGCTGACCCGGTAGTTGACGCTGCGGGGCAGGCGCCGCCGCTGCTGATTATCGGCCAATTGATAGACGCCCCTGGGGGCGGCCGCAATCCAGCGCGGTTCGCCGGAGGGTTCGAACCAGGTGCGGCCGTCGAAGTCGCTCAGCGTGGCGCCCCGCCATTTCAAGTTCCGCACAGGTTGGGCGTCGGAGAAGCGCACGTGCATCACGGGGCGGGAAGTGGCCTTGATCTCTCCGATTTCGCCCAGCGTGACCTGATTTGAGAATCCCGGCAGGTAGAAGCGCCGGGACACCAGGCGCCGCAGGGCCGCGTCGGCGGTGCGCGGCAGCATGAAGAAGAGCCCAGCCGTAAGCCCCAGAATGCCTAACGTGACTACGGCCGTCAGCGCCGCCAGACGCGGGTGGAACCGGCGCAATCCGCTGCGCGCCACGGTCAGGCGCTTCTGCATGGAGCGGCGGATTTCGGCGCTGGTGAAGGCGGCCATGGCGAACAGCAGATACAACGCCAGGAACAGAAAGAAGTTCGAGTTGGCGGACAGGATAGCGGCGGCCAGCAGCTCCAGAAACGCGATGGTGGCCATGAAGAAGTAATCGCGATTGGTGCGCGAGGTCAGGATCTGGACCACCGCCAGAAAGAACACTAGGTGGACGGTGGCCTGGATGAAGGCCCGCGAAAGGAAAAGGTAATCGAGCGGGAAAAAGCCGACGTAGCCGAGGGTGAGCGCGACCACCAGCCTGGGCGAAATCTCGAAGCGCAGCGCGCCGGAGATCAGCAGCGCACGCGTGAGCAGTCCGGCGCCTGTCAGGATCACGGTTGGCGCATCCAGGTAGCCGGATCCCGCCACCGCCAGATAGCCGCTGACCACCAGGCCCCACAAGGCGAACTGGAAGAATCGCTCTACGGCAGCCGCGCCGGTGGCCTGGGAGCGGGACATAGCTTCATTATAAGGTGGCAGCGGCGCGACTTGAGCCAAGACCCGATATCGGCCGCAGATGAACGCCGATGAACGCAGATAAAACGGAGCAATACACAGGTTGGCCTGAAGGTGACGATGGTATATACAGCGGCGGTTGGTGAGGGAGCGGCCCCAAAACGGCGTAGAATGGAAGTCATGGTGCGGTGCCTGCGGATTCGGGCAATGGCGTTATGCCTCGCAGCCGGCGTCGGTTTGGCGGGCGCGCAAACCCTGCGTCCCGCGGATCTGGCTGCCGGGAAGTTGCTCGTGGCCAGCCCGGACCTGCCCGATCCTAATTTCGCCAAGACGGTTGTTTTGCTGGTTCAATACGATCCGGACGGCGTGGTGGGACTGATCCTGAATCGCCGCTCGAAGGTTCCGATTTCGCGGCTATTGGAGGAGTTGGCCGGCGCGAAGGATCGCACCGACCCCGTTTATGCGGGAGGCCCGGTGGGGAGAACCGACGTGCTGGCGCTGGTGCGTTCGCGCCGACCGCCCGCCGACGCGCAGCGTGTGGTCGGGGACGTCTTTCTGGTTTCGACCAAGGAGGGCTTCGCCAAGACCTTCGCGTCCGCGCCGGACCCCGATACGGTGCATGTTTATCTGGGGTACTCCGGCTGGACGGAGCCGCAGTTGCAGCAGGAATTGGATCTGGGCGCCTGGTATATTTTCCAGGGCAGCGCCAAAGCGGTCTTCGAATCCGACCCGGACGACCTGTGGCAAAGCTTGATCCGCCAAACCGAGACGCGCATCGCCTCCCGCGGGAGGGCCCAGGCCTTCAGGCTGCCTGCGGACGGCGAGGTTCCGCTGCCGCGCGATTGACGGGCTGGGATTGCGACTGTGCCGGCCGGTGCGGCTCCAGGTGCGTATCGGTGTAGATCACGGTGGAGAACAACCTGGACCGCATGAACTGGTAGATTCGCTCGAGACCCTGGCACTCCGGGCAATCGCCCTCGCTGTTGGCGCATTGGTGCTCCAGCAGCGCTTCCAGATAATGACGCAGTTCATTCATGACAGTTGACTTTAATCGTAAGCCCCGTTCGGCTGGCTATCAATTCTATCTAAGGTTAATACCGTTGGAAGCCAATGCCCCGTTTGACACAGGGCGCCGCAACCACTACCCTGAAGGCGTATGGAACCAGCCTTGCGCTTGCTTCGCGACGACGCCCGCTTTCTTGAAGGCGTGCAACGCGGCATCGACGCCGCCGAGCGCGGCGAGTTCGTGGAGCACGCGGAAGTCTGGGCCATCGTCGAGAAAATATTGCGCTCCTGATGCATCTGCGCCTATCACCTATTTTTTCGGGAATAGAGACGGCAGGTTGTCGTAGGACGGCTCTGTTTCGCCGGGACAGCCTTCCTGACGGTCGAAACTGATTTCGGACATCTTGTAGCTGTAGCCGCCGTGATCCTCGACGAGGAAGTAGACGCTTAGCGGCTCGGGCATTTCACGTTCGCCGATACTGTCGAGGGCCACGCCGATTTGCGTGACGGCGGGACGTTCGGCGCAGGGCTGCACAAACTCGTATTCGCCGGATACGGGGTCCAGGAACTTGTGCCATTTCTCGAGGCTATCGGCGGAGCGCGACCGCATCTCGTCCCAGGGGCGGATCATCCACTCGTGGACAAAGTCCTGCGGTTGCAGAGCGACCGGGTCAATGCGTTGCACGCTGTCGGAACCCAGGCTATAGTGCATAACGTAGGTACGTCTCCAGCCGATTTCCATCGCCCGAGCCGTCAGTTCAAGCAACAGTTCTTCCGGCATCAGCTTTGCGTGCTCATCGAATAGGGTATAGCCGTGACTCTCCGAGAGAACCGGCTCCGCTTGATCGCCATTGGCGTCGATGCGGAAGACCCGGTAATCGAGCACGTTCCAAGCCGACGCGCACTGGACGGCGTACCAGGCGGCGAAAAAGAGGCGCCCGCCAAGTCTGTCCAATCCAGAGAAGAGCGTTTCGGCCACGCTGCTGCCCCATTCGTGTGTCCCGTTGGCTTCCAGTAGACGGCTCCAGGATCCGCCCTTAAAACGGTAAAGGAATATCGACTCGTCGGGGCCACAGCCCACCGTAACGCCGGCCTGCACCGCGAGCACGTCCGAGTCCGCAGGGCGTGAGAGTTTCACGGCCGAAACGTAGCCGGCATCCGCCCCAGGCCAATTCCGTGCGAGCACGCCGACTTTCCAGAGTTCAGCCGTCAGTTGGGCTTCGAGGCCTTGGTACTCGCGGTCGAGCGCCGGGAGGTTGGCGGGAAGGCGGGATTCAATCCAGTTGCGGAGCAAGTGCTGGAGGTTGGACCAATCGGGGCGCGTAATTGGGGCGGCGTGGGCTCGTTCGCGCAGGCGCGCGGACTCGGCTACGAGGCGGTCCAGTTCAGTCTGCTGACCGAACAAAACCGGCGCGACACTCAACAGCAAAATCCACCACCGCAGCCTCGCCACGACGAACATATTGTAGCTCCACCGCGATATATAATCAGACTTTGCAATCCTTTGGGAGGAACACCATGCCCGCAGACGCTGTGGAACAGAAGGTCTGGAAGGCGCTCGATGGCTTCCGCATCGAATTGCCTTCCTGGGGCTTTGCCAACACCGGTACCCGTTTTGGCAAGTTCCAACAATCCGCCGCCGCCACCACGACGGCCGAGAAATTGAGCGACGCCGGCCAGGTGCACCGCTTCACCGGCTGCTGCCCGACGGTGGCGGTGCACGTCCTGTGGGACTTTCCGGATGGCAAGTTCAGCGTGCCGGAAGTCATGCTCATGGCCGAGCGCCATGGGGTGAAGATCGGCGCCATCAACCCGAATGTTTTTCAGGACCAGATCTACAAACACGGCTCGCTGGGCAACCCAGACCCGGCCATCCGCCGCGCCGCGCTGCAGCACATTCTGGACTGCATCGAAATCGCCAGCGCCACGGGCAGCCGCGACATCTCGCTGTGGTTCGCGGATGGCTCCAGCTATCCGGGCACGGCCAATATCCGGCATCGGCGCCGCTGGTTCGAGGAAGGCCTGGTGGAAGCGCATCGCAATCTGGAGCCGAACCAGCGCCTGCTGGTCGAATACAAGCCGTTCGAGCCGGCCTTCTATCATACCGATATCGCGGACTGGGGCATGTCGCTGCTGATGGCACGCAACGCGGGCCCGCAAGCCAAGGTGCTGGTGGACACGGGGCATCATTACCAGGCGCAGAACATCGAGCAGATTGTGGCGTGGCTGCTTTCGGAAAGCATGCTGGGCGGGTTCCATTTCAACGACCGCCGCTACGCGGACGACGACCTGACGCTGGGATCGATCGACCCTTACCAGATTTTCCGCATCTTCCACGAGATTGCGCTGTTCGAATGGGAGACGGGGCGGCGCGCCGAGATCGCGTACATGGTCGATCAGAGCCACAACCTGAAAGACAAGATTGAAGAAATGATCCAGACCGCGGTCACCGCGCAGGAACTGTACGCCAAGGCCGCGCTGGTGGACCATGCGGCGCTGGCGAGGCATCAGAGCCAGTCCGCGCTGGTGGATGCCGAAGAGTGCTTGAAGGATGCTTTCGCCACGGACGTGCGTCCGGCCATCCGCGAATGGCGCAAGGCCAACGGCATCCCCGCCGAACCGCTGAAGGCTTTCCGGGAAAGCGGCTACCAGGAGCGCGCCGCGCGGGAACGGGGCGCGAAGAACGCCGCCGCGGTCACCAGCTATGCGTAAGAACGGAACCACAGATGGACACGGATGGACACAGATAAAACGGCTCTTATCCGTGTTTATCTGTGTTTATCCGTGGACGAGTTTTTCTTTGAGCGCGGCCAGCCCGGAGTTGCTCACTCGCGCTTGGAGCGCGCATTGGATCTCGGTGCCTGGAGAATCGCCCTATGACTACGGTGTCTACCACTTCCGGCGCACATTCGACCTGGCGGGCGCGCCGACGTCGTTCCTCATCCATGTGACCGCCGACAACCGCTACAAGCTGTACGTCAACGGCGAGTTCGTCAGCCTGGGACCGGCGCGCGGCGATCTGCATCATTGGCGCTATGAGTCGGTGGATATCGCCAGTCACTTGAAGACTGGCAAGAATGTGCTGGCCGCGGTCGTCTGGAATTTCGGGGAGCTGGCGCCCGAGGCGCAGACCACCAACCGGACCGGCCTGCTGGTCGAGGGCGACGGAGCGGGCGAACACATCGTGGATACCGGCAAACTGTGGAAAGGCGTCCGCGACGCGGCCTACTCCCCAGTGCCGCGCGACCGCGAAATGATGCGCTTCTACTATGTGACCGGCCCCGGCGACCAGGTGGATGCGAAGCTCTATCCGTGGGGCTGGGAACAGCCGGGCTTCGACGATTCCGCGTGGCCGGCCGCCGCGGTTGGCAGCGCCGGCGCGCCGCGCGATGCGCAGGACGGTCCGAATCGCTGGATGCTCGTGCCGCGCTCCATCCCGCCCATGGAACTAACGCCGCAACCGATTACGGTGCTGCGGTCCGGCGGCCCTGCCCACGAGATCCCGGCCCACACCAAGGCCACCCTGCTCTACGACCAGACCTTTCTGACTACCGGTTATCCGCAACTGACGGTGAGCGGTGGCAAGGACGCCCGGATCGATGTGGGCTATGCGGAGTCGCTGTTCCTGCCGGGCTTGCGTGATAAAGGCAACCGCAACGAAATCGAAGGCAAGCAATTCATCGGCGCGCACGACACCTTCATCGCCGATGGCGGCGCGCGGCGGCACTTTGAAACGCTTTGGTGGCGTACCTGGCGATATCTGCGGCTCTCGATCGAAACAGGGGATCAGGCCCTCACGATCGACGATCTGCACGGCGTGTACACGGGCTACCCTTTCGAACGCAAGGCGCGGTTTGACGCGGGGTCCGCGGAGCTTCAGAAGATCCTCGACACCGGGTGGCGCACCGCGCGCCTCTGCGCCCACGAAACCTACATGGATTGCCCCTATTACGAGCAACTGCAGTATGTGGGCGACACGCGCGTGCAGGCCCTGGTCTCGCTTTATACGACGGGCGACGGCCGCCTGATGCGCAACGCGATCGAGCTGCTGGATTCCTCGCGCGGCGCGGAAGGCGCCACCTACAGCGGCGCGCCTTCCCGCCTGCAGCAATACATTCCGCCGTTCTCACTCTGGTGGATCGGCATGCTGCACGATTACTGGATGTACCAGGACGACCCCGCGTTTGTGGCGCACATGTTGCCGGGAGTGCGCGCGGTGCTCTGGTTCTTCGCCGCGCATATGCAGCCCGGCGCATCCGGCGGGTCGCTCGGCCATCTGCCGTGGTGGAATTTCATCGATTGGACCAAGCAGTGGGCTGGCGGCGTCCCACCTGCCCTCAATGGCGCCAATTCCGCTCCGGTCGATTTACAATTGCTGCTGGCCTATCAGTGGGCCGCGGAGATGGAAGCTGCCTTGGGAAACAAAGCTCTGGCGGAAGAGGATCGCCAGGTCGCTACCCGACTGCGGGATTCCGCGCGCCTGCTTTACTGGGACACCGGCCGGCGTCTGTTCGCGGACTCTCCGGACAAGCGCGAGTTCTCGCAGCAGGCCAATGCGCTGGCGGTGCTGGCAGGGGTGACGGAAGGCGCCGAAGCCCGCGACCTGATCGGCCGCGTCGCCGGCGATCAGAGCCTGGTCGAATGCTCGATTTATTTTCGACACTACCTGCACTCCGCGATGCATAAAGCGGGCGCGGGCGACCGGTACCTCGACATGCTGGGCCCCTGGCGCACGATGCTCGACCGCGGCCTGACCACGTGGGCGGAAACGGCTGATCCCACGCGCTCGGATTGCCACGCCTGGGGAGCCAGTCCAAATTACGAGTTGTTCCGCACCGTGCTGGGCATCGATTCCGCGGCGCCCGGTTTTGCGCGCGTCGTGATTCGGCCATCGCTGGGCAAGCTGACCCGCGTATCCGGCGCGATTCCGCATCCGAAGGGCGAGATTGCCGTGACGCTGAAGCTCGACGGCGGCAGACTGGAAGCCGGGGTTACGCTGCCGGCCGGTGTGACGGGCCAGTTCGAATGGCACGGCCAGACCCGGGATTTGCATCCCGGAGAAAATCGATTGACGCTATGAATCTGATTGTAGGAGCCACGGGCCTAGTGGGCGGCGAGATCTGCCGCCGGCTGGCCGCCAACCGCAAACCGGTCCGCGCGCTGGTGCGGCAAACCGGGGACAAGTCCCGCATCGAAGAGCTTCGCGCCGCGGGCGCCGAACTGGCGATGGGCGACCTGAAAGATCCGGCTTCGATTCAAGCCGCTTGCGCGGGGGCGACGGCGGTCTTGTCGACGGCATCGTCCGTGCTGTCGCGCCAGCCGGGCGACACCATCGACGGCGTGGACCGCATCGGCCAGTTGCAACTGGTCGCGGCGGCCGCGTCCGCCGGGGTAAAACATTTCGTGTATGTTTCGTTTCCGCCGATGACAGAGGATTTCGCCCTGCAGCGCGCCAAACGCGAGGTAGAGCAGGCGCTGATCGCGAGCGGCATGACGTACACCATCCTGCGTCCCACGTTCTTCATGGAAATCTGGCTCAGCCCGGTGCTGGGCTTCGATGTGGCCGCGCGCCGCGCCCGCATCTATGGCACGGGCGAGAATCCTATCAGTTGGATTTCGTTCCCCAACGTGGCCGAGTTTGCCGTGCGGTCGCTGGATGCGCCGGCCGCGCGCAACGCCACTTTCGCGTTGGGCGGCCCGGAGGCGATCACGCCGCTGCAGGTCGTGCGCATCTTCGAGGAATTGGGCGGCGCGCCCTTCACCGTCGAACACGTGTTGGAAGCGGTCTTGCACGCCGGCAAGAAGTCCGCGCGGCGGGCGCTCGATGAAGCCTTCGCGGCGCTCTCGCTGGGTTACGCGCACGGCGACGCGATCGACATGCGCGCCACTTTGGAAGATATGCCGGTGCGGCTGGTAGGCGTGCCCGAATATGCCAACTGGCTGCTGAACCAGAACCGTTAGAAGCGCGGCACAGCGCGCAGCAGGGCGCCGGAATCGGCCCTGGCGATCCCCACCGAGTAGAGCGGATTCCAGTTTGCGTCCAGCGTGCCGATGTAAGTGGCGTCGTGGCCGTTGGCGGCCATCAGGACGATGGTGAACGCGTGGTCCGGATACCAGAGAGCGCGGCATCGCGTGCCGCCGGCCGGACGCAGCCAACGGTCGCGCGCGGGCGCGCCGAGTTTGCGCACTACGGCATTGTAATCGTCCTGGGCCGTTAGGGACAGATAGGTTCCGCCCTTGGCCATGTGCGCGCTGCGGGGGCGCGGCACGCTGTCACGGTAGAAGTTCACCGCGACGTACGCCGCGACGATGCCGAGCACCAACGCGCCACCGACTGTGCGGAGGAAGTGCGACTCGGTGTTGGATTCCAGGCGAATACCCACCACCGGGGCAGGCCCGGCTCGCTGCGTTGGGGACAGGGGCAGGGCAGGCGCACCCACCGCGATGGGCATCTCGATCACCCGGCGCCGATGGGGCCAAATGGCGCCCTGTTTGTACTCCAGTTCCTTCAGCAGGCCGACAATCACCACCGGATCTTCGATGCGCGAGATCTCGCCCAGAAAGCGGCGCGGAATCCAGATCTCCTGGCCCGTGCGCGCGTTCACCACGAGGACGTCGGACCAGGTGGCTTTGCGGTACTGCCACTTGTTGTGCTCGATGTTCAGGACGGCCGGGTAGAAGGAAAACGGGCGGTTGCGTAGCGCTTCAAGCGGCGGCGGAATTACGGGCGACGACATGAGCCGACTACTATGGTAGCATCGGCGTTTTGGTGTATTCTACGAGAGGGTTCGCGGGCCGGTTTTCCGATCCGCGGGTTTATCGTTATTTCGATTACTTCCGCTTGATGCGGATGGTAACCGTAATCGCCACAGCTAGGGCGATCGTAACGGTCAGCGTGATAATAAGCATACGCTGCCTCCTTTCCGCCCAAATGCAGGTTGGCCGGCCCGGAGCTACCCGGGCCGGTCGGCATTTGGGACGCCAAAAACGCCCCAGCCACCACATTTAGCGGAAATTCCAATTTAGATAGTGCGGCGCGGAGGGGAAAGTCTCTGCTATGCGCGAGCTGTTAGACCATCCCCAGCAGCGCGTTGATCACGATGGCGGCCATGCCCACCGGGATCATGACTTTCCACCCGATGTTCATGAGCTGGTCGTAGCGGAAGCGCGGGAAGGTGCCGCGGAACCAGATCATCAGATAGATGATCGCCGACACCTTGAACAGGAACCAGAAGATGCCAATGGAGGCGGCGTTGGCGGCCGGTATCATGTAAATGGCACCGATGAGTATCAGCAGCAGAGATGCCCCGATCAGCACTTTCTGCTGCAGAGTATCCTTCAACTTCCGCACCAGAGTCAGACTGGCCAAGCCGGAGCCGGCGAACACCACCAGCGGCACGATATAGTTGAGCGCCGCAAGCCAGGAGACGCTGGGGAAGGGGCGCAGCCATCCACCCCAGAACAGCGTGACGGCCACCGAAGAGATCACGAAGATATTGGCATATTCCGCCAGAAAGTAGAGCGCCCAGCGAAAACCGCTGTACTCGGTGTGGAATCCGGCGACTAACTCGGACTCCGCCTCCGGTAAGTCGAACGGCGCACGGTTGGTTTCCGCCGTGGCGGCGATGACATACACCACAAACGGCACGATCATGAAGCCGTAATTAGAAAAGACGAACCAGATGCCGCGGGCTTGCTGCGCCTGAATGATACCCTGCATGCTGAGCGTGCCCGCCACCATCACGCCGGAGAGGAGCGCGAATGAGAGGGCGACTTCGTAACTGACAAGCTGCGCCGCGCTACGCAGCGCGCCGAGCAATGGATAGTGACTGTTGGAGGCCCAGCCGCCCAGAATAATTCCCAGAATGCCAACGGCGGACATGGCCGAGATGATCAGCAGGCCTACATTCACGTCCGCCACATACAAGTACTTACTAAATGGAATGACGGCAAACGCGGTCAACCCGGTGAAGGTCGATATCACCGGCGCCAGCCAGAAGATGGACTGGTCCGCGTCCGTGGGAATGATATCTTCCTTGATCAGCAGCTTCAGGGCATCGGCGATGGGCTGCAACAGGCCGTGCGGGCCCACGCGCATGGGGCCGAGGCGCACCTGAAAATCCGCCAGTACTTTTCGTTCGATCAGCACGATGTACCCGGCCACCAGCGGGAACAGCGCGATGACCACCAGCGTCACAACCAGCGGCGTGAATAGCGGATGATGGATGATCGCGTCCATATATTCCTAATGCTGCAATGAGGTTTCCGCCAGCCGCAGAAAGGGCTCGGGATAGAGACCGATGCCCAAGGTCAAAACGCCAGTCGCGGCCAGCGCCACGCGCAATCCGAAGCTGGTGGTGAGGGGCTCCTGCTCGCTGAGATCGCGGGTGAACATGCTGCGCACGATGCGGAAGTAATAGTAAATCGCCACCGCGACATAGAGCGTGGCAATCACCGCCAGCGCGTAGTGGCGAGTCTCTATCAGCGACAGAAAAATGTAATACTTGCCGAGGAAGCCGGCCGTCGGCGGAATCCCGGCCAGCGACAGCAAAAAGAGCAGCATGAGCAGCGCGTAGCCCGGACTCTTGTGCACCAGGCCGGCGATATCGTCCATATCTTCCCCGATGATACCTTTGCGGCGCAGTGCCACCAGCACCAGGAACGCGCCCAGGTTCATGAACGTGTAGACCATTATGTAGACGGCGATACCCTTGATGCCGGTGGCATTTCCGGCTATCAGGCCGAGCAGCATGTAACCGGCGTGTGAGATGGAGCTATAAGCCAGGAGGCGCTTGATGTTGCTCTGCGTAATAGCGGCCAGGTTGCCGACCGTCATGGTGGCGACGGCGACGAAGATCAGGATGGGCTCCCAGGTGTCTCGCGCGGAGGCGAAAGGACCGAGAAAAATGCGTAGCAGGAACGCGATAGACGCGGCCTTCGAGGCCACCGAAAGATAGGCTGTGACGGTAGTCGGCGCGCCTTCGTACGCATCCGGGGCCCACATGTGAAACGGGACTGCCGAGATCTTAAAGAGCAGGCCGACCGATGTGGTCGCCAGCGCCAGCAACACCAGCGGATCGAACGGGCCGCGCGCGCCGATGGCGGCGGCGATATCCGCCAGCTTGGTCGACCCGGAGATACCGTACATCACCGAGAAGCCGTAAGCCAGGAAACCGCTCGAAAAGGCGCCCAGCAGCAGATACTTCATGGCGGCTTCGTTGGAGCGCTTGCTGGTGCGCAGGAAGCCCACCATCACATAGAAGGAGAGCGCCATCAGTTCCAGGCCGATAAAGAGTGTGACTAAGTCCGTGCCGGCAGCCAGGAAAAACATGCCGCATTGGGCGAACATCATTAGCGAGTAATATTCGGCGTGGTGCTCGCCTTCAATTTCGAGATACTTGTACGAGACAATGGCGACAATCACCGTGGCGGCGATGAAAATCCAATTGAAGAAGATGGAGAAGCCATCCATGATGAGCGAGCCATGGAAAGCTTCGAGTACGCCGTTGGCGAGGGCCGCTTGCTGGTTCCACAGGCCGAAGCCGGCAAAACCCTCGCCGAGGAGCAGGAAAAACAGCAGGTACTTGCGCTGGCGTGGATCGGGGAAAACCACGAAATCGAATAGCAGGATGGCGCATCCGAACAGGGCTAGCATCACCGCTGGAACGAGGACAAAATGGTCTGCGCCGGTGTAGAACTGATTCATTGGCCGTTCACCTGGGGACCGCTTCCTGACAGTCGCGGCTCGGTAAAGCGCTGGTGGGCTTGAGCGCCGCCCTGATAATATCCCGGCCGCACGCGCTCCACAATCTGCTGCACGGGCTTCTCCAGAATGTCGAAGTACGGTTTGGGATAGACGCCGATCCAGATGGCCCAGGCAATCAGCGGCAGAAACACCACGATTTCGCGCAGGCTCAGGTCGGGCAGGTGCAGATTCTTTCCGTTGGTGATCTGGCCCAGCATGGTCCGCTGGTAAAGCCACAGCAGATACGCCGCGCCGAAGATCACGCCCGAGACCGCGAAGGCCGCCCAAGCGCGATTCGCTTCGAACGCGCCCTGCAGAATCGTAAATTCGCCCACGAATCCGTTCAGCAACGGCAGTCCAGCGGAGCTTAACATGGCAATGGCGAAGATCACCGCGTACTTCGGCATCACGTGCGCCAGGCCGCCGTATTCCGAAATCTCGCGCGTATGCCGACGCTCGTAGATCACGCCGATGATCAGGAAGAGCATGCCGGTGGAGATGCCGTGATTGATCTGCTGCATCACGCTGCCGGCCAAGCCATTAGGATTCATGGCGAAGATACCCAAGGTGCAGAAGCCCAGGTGACTCACCGAAGAGTAAGCCACCAGTTTCTTCCAATCCTTCTGCATCAGGCTCACCAGCGCGCCGTAGACGATTCCGATAATTGAGAGCACCGCCAGGATTTGCACGATGGTCTGATCCACGGAGGCCTTCGGCAGCAAGGGCAGCGAGAAGCGGATGAAGCCGTAAGTTCCCATCTTCAGCAGTACACTGGCCAGGATGACCGAGCCGGCGGTGGGCGCTTCCACATGCGCGTCGGGCAGCCAGGTATGGAACGGGAACATGGGCACCTTGATGGCAAAGCCCAGGAAGAACGCCCAGAAGACCCATTCCTGCAAACCGAGCGGCAGGCTGAGCTTCATGAGCTCGGAGATTTCAAATGTGTATCTGCCGAACTGGCCGGCGTATTGGAAGTACAGCGTCAGGATGCCCAGCAGCATCAGCACCGAGCCGGCCAGCGTGTAGAGGAAAAACTTGATGGCCGCATATAGCTTGCGGGGTCCGCCCCACACCGCGATGATGAAGTACATGGGCACCAGCACCAGTTCCCAGAACACATAGAACAGGAAGAAATCGAGCGACATGAATACGCCCAGCATGCCCACTTGCAGCAGCAGAAACATGCAGTAGTATTCTTTGAGGCGGTCCTGGACGGCATTCCACGAAGAGAGAATGGCGATGAATCCGATCACGGTGGTCAGCATGATCAGCAGCAGGCTGATGCCGTCGATGCCGATCAGATACTGCGCGCCCAGGCTGGGTATCCAATTGGCGCGTTCCACGAACTGAAAGCCGGACACGCCTTTGTCGAAGCGCGAAACCAGCGGCAGAGAAATCAGAAAACCGGCGAAGCTGGCCAAGTTTGCCCAGACCTTGATCAGTTCTTTCTGGCGCGACGGAATGAACAGCAGGACCAACAGTCCCGCGAGCGGCGTGAACAGCACCAGACTGAGTAAGTGGTCGTTCATTATTTACCCGCCAGATAGTAACCGAAGAAGACCAGCACGCCGACCACGACGAACAAGGCGTAGGCCTGCACGCGTCCGGTCTGCAGGATGCACACCGGATAAGAGAGCAGCTTCACGGTAAAGGACCCCAGACGCACCGCGCCATCCACGATCCAGGTATCCCACCACATCGAAACACGTGAGGAAAATCGCGTCAACCATCCCGCGCCGTTCACCGCGCCATCCACCACGTTGCGATCGAAGGCGCCCAAGACGTCGCCGCCGCCTTTGCTCAGGCCGTTGACGAAGAGGAAATCGTAAATCTCGTCCACGTACCACTTGTGGTAGAGCAGCCCGTGCAGCGGCTTGAGCGATTTTTCGAGCGAATCCGGAATGTGCGGCTTGTGGTGATAGAAGTAGCGCGCCACCACGATACCGATGATGGCCACCGCGACCGAGATGCCCATGAGGATCCATTCGATCGAAGCGTCGTGCGCGCCTCCTTTGGCCGCTTCCGTGGCTGCCGAGGCGAAAGCCGGCTCCAGCCAGTGTTCGAACCCATGGAAGCGCTCGTTCAGGCCCCATGCACCGGGCACGCCCAGCCAGCCGGCGAACACACCGCCGACGGCCAGCGCCATCAAGGGGCATCGTCATGGCGGGGGGCGATTCATGGATGTGGGCGGCCACTTCGGGCCGTACGTGCGACTTGCCGTAGAACGTCATGTTCATCAGGCGCCACATATAGAAAGCGGTCAGACCGGCGGTCACCAGGCCGACGGCCCACAGAGCCTTGCGATCCAGCCGGAGAGCTATACGTCTGCCAAAGGATTTCGTCCTTCGAGAAGAAGCCCGCGAAGCCGGGGATGCCGGCGATGGCCACCGAGCCGATCCACATGGTCCAGTGGGTGATCGGAATCTTGTCTTTCAGGCCGCCCATGTGGCGCATGTCCTGCTCGCCGCCCATGGCGTGAATCACCGAGCCGGAACATAAGAAGAGCAGGGCTTTGAAAAACGCGTGCGTGAACAAGTGGAAGATGGCTACCCAATAAGCGCCCACGCCCAGCGCCAGAAACATGTAGCCGAGCTGGCTCACGGTCGAATACGCCAGCACGCGCTTGATGTCGTTCTGCACCAGCGCGATGGTGGCCGCGAAGATGGCGGTGAACGCGCCGATGCCCGCGACAATATTCAAAGTCTGCGGCGTCAGTTGGAACAGCGCCGCCGAGCGCGCCACCATGTACACGCCCGCGGTCACCATGGTGGCGGCGTGGATCAAGGCGGACACTGGCGTGGGACCTTCCATGGCGTCCGGCAGCCAGACATACAGCGGAAACTGCGCGGATTTGCCGGTGGCGCCGATGAAGAACAGCAGCGCGATAGCGCTGAGCACGCCGAAGCCGGCGGTCTCCGCGTGGAAGTGTCCGCCGCGCAAGGCCGCGTTCACGTCCAGTGAAGCGCACCGTGCCCAGCACGCTGAACATCAGCAGCATGCCCAGGATGAATCCGGCGTCGCCCACGCGGTTCACGATGAACGCCTTCTTGCCCGCATCGCCCGCCGATTTCTTCTGGAAGTAGAACCCGATCAGCAGGTAGCTGCACAACCCCACGCCTTCCCAGCCCACGAACAGCAGCGTGTAATTGTTCGCCAGCACCAGCATCAGCATGAAGAAGATGAACAGGTTCAGATAGCCGAAGAACCGGTAATAGCCGTTGTCGTGGGCCATGTAGCCGGTGGAATAGACGTGGATCAGGAAGCCGATGCCGGTGACCACCAGGATCATCACCGCGCTGAGCGGGTCGAGCAGAAAGCCCCAATCCGCGCTGAACGTGGCCAGGCGGCCGTCCATCATGTGGAACGGCAGCCCCGCGATCCAGGTGAACTGGATGACCTCATGCACCCGCACCGTTTGCTCGGCCAGTTGCCAGACCGCGCCCGCCGAAAGCAGAAACGAGAGCAGCACCATGCCGGGGCAGATCAAGCTGACCAGTATCTTCAGCGGCGACCCGTGATGGTGATCGTGGCCGTGTTCATGTTCGTGCGCATGGGTGTGCGGGTGATCGTGGTCATGATGATGGCCGTGGTCGTCGTGGGTGTGCTCTACGCCGGGCGCCACCGCAACTTCCGATACCGGCTGCGGATCGAGCCGCCGCCCGAACAGCAGCATGAGCAGCGCGCCGCACAGCGGGAACAGCGGGATGAGCCAAATCAGGTCGAGGAAATTCATATGGGGCTGCCAGCATCGAAAGGGGCGGCCTGAGAGGCCGCCGCAGGCTGAGAGCCTGCCCCACAAGCCCGGTTTACCATTTCAGTAAGTCCATCTCGTCGGCCAGCACCGTCTCTTTATTGCGGAATAGGGCGATCAGGATGCCCAGCCCCACCGCCGCCTCGGCCACCGCGTCGGTGATCACGAAGATGGCGAACACCTGCCCGTTCAGATTGTGCAGCGCCTGCGAGAAGGCCACCAGGTTGATGTTCACGGCGTTCAGGATCAGCTCGATGGACATCAGAATGATGACGATGTTCCGCCGGGTTAGCACGCCCACGGTCCCGATCAGCAGGAGAGCGGCGCTCAAGGCGAGATAGTGCGCGGTGGTAATCGGGTACACGTTCAAATCCTCTTTTTGGCCATCACCACCGATCCCACCACCGCCACCAGCAGCAGGATCGAAGCCATCTCGAACGGCAGCAGATACTCTTTGAACAAGACGTCGGCCAACTGCTCGGTATTTCCCAGGGCGGACGCCGGAGGCAGAATGCCGGGCTGCGCGATTTGAACGCGCCGCTGCCCTTCCCCAGGAACCAGAAAACCTGCACGCCCACCAGCGCCACCGCAGACCAGCGCGACGACCCATTGCCCGTTGAACTGCTTTTCCTTGGCGGCCTGATCCAGGTTCACCAGCATGATCACGAACAGGAACAGCACCATGATGCCGCCAATGTACAGCACGATCTGCACGGCGAACAGGAATTCCGCCTGCTGCAACAGGTATAAGCCGGCCACGCCCATCAGCGAAACAATCAGGAACATGGCGCTGTGCACTGCGTTCCGGCGAGTAATGGTAAGAATGGCGCCGGCCAGAACCATGGCGGCGAAGATGTAAAAGAAGATAGCCTGGGTGAACTCTGGGGTCAGCATTTGTATTGGGTCGGCTTGGGACCTTCTTCGAGCATCTGGCGATCCCAGATGGCGCCTTCGCGAGTGTAGCTGGCCAGCTCGAAATCCTGCGTCAGTTCGAGCGCGTCCACCGGGCAAGCGTCTTCGCACAGCCCGCAGAACATGCAGCGGGATGTGTCGTAGGTGAAGGTGGTCAGATCCTTGCGCTTAGTTTGCTCGTTGCGCTGGCTGGTGACCACGATGAGGTTTTCCGGGCAGGCCAGCGCGCACAGATTGCAGGAGATGCACAGCGTCTCGCCGTTATCCGGGTTGATGTTGAGCCGCGGCGCGCCGCGATAGCGCTCGCCGACTTTGGGCCGCTCGGCGGGATACTGCTCCGTGTAGATGCGCTTGGGGTCCTGGTTGCGGAAGGTCACCCAGAGGCCCTGAAAGAGGTCTACCAGAAAAACTTTCCGAAAAAGATTCGCAATCACGATCGCCCCCTAGCGCTCATCGGTCCACCTCGCCCAATACGATATCCAGCGTACCAATAATCGCCACGACGTCGGCCACCAGTCCGCCGCGAACCATGCAGTCGAGCGCCTGCAAATTCACGAACGAGGGCGGCCGCACGCGCAAGCGATACGGCTGGGTGGAATTGTCGCTCACGATGAAATAGCCGAGCTCGCCTTTGGGCGCTTCGATCGACACATAAGCCTCGCCTACCGGCGGCTTCATCACCTTGGGCACCTTGCCCATGATGGGTCCGGTGGGGATGCGCTCCACGGCCTGCCGGACGATGCGCGTGGACTGCCGCATCTCCTCCATGCGCACCGTGTACCGGTCGTAGGTATCGCCATTCTCGCCGGTGGGAATATCGAATTCGTACTGCTCGTAGCCGGAATAGGGCTGCGCCTTGCGCAGGTCCCATTCAACGCCGGCGGCGCGCAACACCGGCCCCGTGACGCCATATTCCTTGCACTCGTCGGCGGAGAGAATCGCCCACGCCCTTCAGCCTGCCCACCCAGATCCGGTTGTTGGTCAGCAACTCCTCGTACTCGTCGACTTTGGGGATGAACCAGTCGCAGAATTCCCTGACCTCCTCCTCGAAACCGTCGTAGGTTTCGTACAGCAGCCCGCCGATGCGGAAGGCGTGCGTGGTCAGGCGGGCGCCGCAGTAGTTCTCGAAAATCTTCAGCACTTCTTCGCGCTCGCGCAGGCAGTAGAACACCGGCGTGATCGCGCCGATATCGAGGGCATGCGTGCCCAGCCACAGCAGATGGCTGGCGATGCGGTTCAGTTCGGTGAGGATCACGCGCACGGCCTGCGCGCGCGGCGGCGCTTCGACGTTGAGCAGCTTTTCGACGGCCAGGCAGTAGCCCAGGCCGTTGGAGACCGCGGCCACGTAATCCATGCGGTCCACGTAAGGCGCGAACTGCTGGTAGGTGCGGTTTTCGCCGATCTTCTCCACGCCGCGGTGCAGATAGCCGATGACGCAATCGGTGCCGTTGACCTTCTCGCCATCAAGTTTGAGGATGACGCGCAGCACGCCGTGCGTGGACGGGTGCTGCGGACCCATGTTGATGACTAACTCGGTCGCGTCTAGAAAGGTGGCTTCCGGCATAGAGTGTTACTGCCCGCTTTCGATGCCCAGGTTTTCCCGCACCCAGCCGTCGTCCTGCTGCAGGATGCCGTACTCCTTGCGCAACGGGTAGCCCTGCCATTCCTCGGGCAGCAGGATGCGGCGCATGTCGGGATGGCCGACGAACTGGATGCCGAACATGTCGAACACTTCGCGCTCCAACCAATTGGCGGCCAGATGCACGGTAACGGCGGTGGCCGGCGTGTAGCCATCCGCGATCATGGTCTTCACCCGGATGCGCTCGTTGCGCGCGAAGCTATATAAAATGTAGACCAGGTCGAAGCGGTCGGTGCGCTTGGGGTAATCGACCGCGGTGACATCCACCAGGTAATCGAAATCCAGCTCCAGCTTGAGCGTGTCCAGGATGGCGATCACGGCATCCGGCTTGGCCACCAGGAAGTTCTGCCCCAGGTAGGTGGAAAACTCGGTGATCTCCGCGCCGAAATGCTCCTTCAGGAGTTGCGGTGATATCGCTTTCCCATGGCGTGGCGGCCATGGTGGCAGGGGGTTTGGGAGGCGCCGCATGGGCTGCCGCGGCCGGCTTGGCAGCAGCAGGTTTCGGCGCCGGAGGGGCCGGCTTTTCAGCCGGAATTGCGGCCTCGCCCCCGGAGGGAGGGGGCGCGGCTGAGCCCTCGGGCTTTTGCTCGTCTGCCATTTGATTTCCTGCGAAGATCACTACACATATCACCTGCCCCTAGGGAGTGTCAAACGCGAGTGGCGGACGCGACGTTAAATGAACAACTCGACCGGCAACTTGAAAAACCCGCCCAGCTTTTTCGCTTGGGCTTTGCTGATGGAGCGTTTGGCGTTGAGAATCTCCGAAGTGTGCCCGCTGCCTCCGAGCAGATGCGCGATGTCGGCCTGGGCCAAGCCGCGCTGAACCAGGAGCGCACGTAGGAACTCATGCGGAGGCGCATGCGGCACCGGATAGTGCCGATCCTCGTAGGCCTCGATGAGGGTGGTACAATTCGGCAAGTTCGCGCTCCTCCGGGGTGAGATCGGCGTCGCGGCGGTCCAAATCGTCAAGCCGGGCGACGGCGTGCTCCAGTTCGCTGTCGTTGCGAATCGGTCGCGGTTGCCTGTCGTCAATCGGTGGTCTGGCTTGCGTGCTCATTGTTTCCAACCTCGCCCTGGCACGGCAAACCGCGGCGGCCAAGGGCCTATAGCAACGCCACCCCGATGGCCAGCGTAACTACGGTCACCGGTATTCCCACTTTCGCATACTCCCAAAACGAAATGGCTGCTTCCCGCCGGGCGCGCTCGACTACAATCAGATTCGCCACCGAGCCCAGCACCGTCAGATTGCCGGCCAGCGTGGAGGACATGGCCAGCACCAGCCAGGCGTGGCGCGGATCGGGCAGATGCGCCACGATGGGCTTGAAAACCAGTACGGCCGGCACGTTGCTGACGACGTTGGACAGCGCCGCGGCCCAGACGGTCAGCACCGTGGTACGCTCCAGCCGGAAGCGCTGGGCGACTGCCAGCAGATCCGCCGAAAGCGCCGTGCGCTCCACTCCGGCTACCACCACAAACAGGCCGATAAACATGACCAGCAGGGACCAATCGATTTGACCATAGACGGTCTCCGGCCCTACGCGGCGGGTGGCTAACAGCAGCGCGCCAGCGGCCAGCGCCACTATGGCCACCGGCCAGCCCGCGAAGAAGAGGGCAATCATGGCCGCCGAAACCAGCAGGGATTTCCAGAGCAGCACCCGATCCACCGTCACCGGGTCGTGAGCGACCGCCATAGGGGTCTCCTGGCGGAATTCGCGGCGGTAGATGAAGGACAGGAGCGCGATCAGCGCCAACAGGCCGGCCGCGGCGATGGGCGCGAGCACCGCCGCAAATGCGCGATAGCCGATTCCGGAGAAGCTTCCGATCATCATATTCTGTGGATTACCGGTGATGGTGGCAACGCTCCCGATGTTGGCCGCCATCGCTACCGCCAGCAGGTAGGGGATCGGATTGCGGCGCAGCCGCCGGGTAATCTCGAGCACCAGCGGCGTGAGCACCAGGCACATGGTGTCGTTCACAAAGAACGCCGAGAAGAAGCCGGAGACGAAGGCGATGGCGGCCAGCAACAGGATGGGGCGGTGCGCATGCTCCACCACCCACGCGCTGACCAAAGTGAAGAACCCCGACAAACGCAAGTTGGCGACCACGATCATCATGCCGAACAAGAGAATGATGGTGTTGTAATCGATGGCGTCATAGGCCTGCCGGATGGAGAGCGAGTTCGTCGCGATCATGAGGGTCGCGCCGATGATTGCGGCGCCAGTGCGGTCCACACGGAAGCCGGGTAGCCGGCCGATGGCCAGCACCAGGTAGGTCGCGAGGAAAATGACGATGGCGGTCAGCACGGTTCTGAGCCATCTTAGCAGCGGCTTGCCAGGGATTAGAATGTATGACAAGCCATGAAGTACCGTCGCTGGTTTTCTCTCGTCCTGGTCTTGCTCGCCTTGGCGCAGCAGGCTGCCTCCCAAACTCAGCCTGCCGCCGAGATGGAGACCAAAGAAGCGCCCGCGAAGTTTACGTCGCGGGTGAATCTGGTGCCCGTGACGGTGGTGGTGCGCGACCACGAGGGCCTCGCCGTGGGCAACCTGACCAAGGACGACTTCCGGCTTCTGGACAATGGAAAGGCGCAGGTGATTTCCAGATTCTCCCTGGAAAAGCCCGGCACTCCGGTCGTGCTCCAAAAAGAAGCGGGAGATCTGGAGCCGCAGCCGGAGGTCAAACCGGCGGAAGCGGGCGCCGCGCCTGCGCCAGCGGTCCTGGCCGATCACTTCGTGGCCTACCTGTTCGACGACGTACACGTGAAGGCCGAAGACATTATGCGGGCGCGCGACGCCGCCGCGCGGGTGATCGCCAGCGCGATGCAGCCGGCGGACCGGGCGGCAATCTACACCACCTCCGGCCAGGTCGTGCAGGAGTTCACCGACGACAAGGCCAAATTGCAGGAGACGCTGGCACGTCTGCGGCCCGCCCCGGTCGCGGGCGCGATTGGGCACGGGTTGGATTGCCCGGACATCAGCTTCTACATGGCGGACCGCATCGTAAACCTGAACGATCCGCAGGCGACCCAGGTGGCTCTGATCAATTATCAGGCGTGCAGTGGGAATCCTTATGCCACGGCGAACATGGTCATGGGGTTTGCGGAGATGGCGCTGAGCTCCGGAGAACACGAGACCCGCCTGGCAACCACCGTCCTGGTGCGGGTGATCCGCCGGATTGCGGGCATGCCGGGCCAGCGCAACATCGTGCTGGCCTCGCCGGGATTCTTTGTGCCTTTCGCCGACCAGACCGACATCACCGATGCCATCAATCGGGCGATCCGCGCCAATGTGGTGGTCAGCGCTTTGGATGTGCGCGGGCTTTGGACGCCGCCGGGATTCGACGCCTCCAGGCCGTCGCCAGCGGGGGGCTCCCAGGTGCTCACCATGATGAATCAGTACATGCAGGAGGAGGCGCAGGCCGGGGAATTCGTTCTGGACGATCTGGCGAATGCCACGGGCGGCGCGTTTTTCCACGCCAATAACGACCTCGGCGACGGATTCCGCCGTCTGGCGGCTGCGCCCGAATTCATCTATGTGCTGGCCTTCACGCCCGAGAATCTCAAGTCGGATGGCAAATATCATAAACTGCAAGTCAGCTTGCGCGATTCGAAAGGCTTGACGTTGCAGGTGCGCAAGGGCTACTACGCGCCGCGGCGCGACGCCGTCGCGGGAGACCAGGCCAAGCAGGATATCGAAGACGCGGTCTTCTCCCGCGAGGTCATAAAAGATATTCCGCTGGCCGTGCACACGCAGTTCTTCCGCTCCGGCGCCGACGATGCGAACCTCTCGGTAGTCGCGCAACTGGATATCAAGAGCCTGCACTATCGCAAAGAGGAAGGCAGAAACCAGGATACGCTGACCCTGGTGTCCGCTCTTTTCGACCTGAACGGCAACTACATTACCGGCGAACAGAGGACGCTGATTATGAAGCTGAGAGACGAAACCCTGGAAAAGTGACTGGATTCCGGGATCAAAGTCAAGACCAGCTTCAACGTCAAAGTAGGCAGCTACGTGGTGCGCGTGGTGGTGCGAGACAGCGAAGGCCAGATGATGGCGTCCGACAACACGGCCGTCGAAATTCAATAAGCGGAGCTGACTTTACTTCACGACAAAGCCGTATTCCCGCGCTCCCACGGATCGCGCCGGGCGCCGCCGGGTGTAGTTTTGCCGGTTGGAGCGAACCGTGGCGACAGCTTCCAGAAAATATTCTTCCACCGGGCGGGCGGCGGTTCGGCGGGCTTTGTCGCGGGCGAAGAGCAGCTTGCCATCTTCCACCACGGCCCTGAGATCGGCGCCGGTGAGCCCATGGCTGGCGTGCGCGATCGAGCCGCTGTTCGCGGCGGCCAGGGGCGGCGGCGCCTGGGCGAGTCTTTCGCTGAGGATCGCGGCGCGCGCCGCGGCATCCGGCAAACGGGTCTCGAGCCACAGCTCGATGCGCCCGGAGCGGAGCACGGGGGCCGGCAGGCTGTGCGCGTCCGTGGCCGTGATGATCACGCATACACGCTCCGCGCCGGCGCTCTCCAATCCGTCGAGTATGGTCAGCAGGTAGCGGCAGAATCCGGCTCCGTCCGAGTTCTCGAAGATCAGGTCGCTATCGTCGATGAAAACCACGGAGGGCGCATTCTTCCTGGCGGCGTCGAAGATTTTGCGGACGCGGCTGTCGAAGTTGTCGCATCCCGCGATGACGGCGCCGTCGATCAGAAAGAATTTGCTCTTCAGCCGGGCTGCCAGCGTGCGGCCAATGGTGGTCTTGCCGGTGCCCGGCGGTCCGGCCAGCAACACGCCGCGCTTGGGTCTCAGTTGCGGCTCGGCGGCCAGCGCGTGGTTCTCGATGGGCAGCGTGATCTTGGCCTCGAGCGCCTCGATGACGTCGTCGAAGCCCTTCAGGTCTTTCCAGTCCAGGGGCTCGACTGGTTCCGGTTCGACGCTGCTAACCATGTTTTGCGCCAGCAGGTATTCGGTGAAGCGCGCAGTGTCCAGCTCGCTCGCGGCGCGCAACCAGATGCAGGCTTTGATGAGCTGGTGCGCGTTCAATCCGGGAGCGAAGCGAAGGATTTCCTCGAAATCCAACCGGCTCGCGGCCGCGCGGCCCAGATACGCCTCGCAGATGCATTCATAGTCGGCCGGCGCGAAGTCCTGGGTCTCGACCCAGAAAGCCCGGCTGGCGATCGGTTGCGGCAACCTGCCATAGTTCGTGCCGAACAGCACCCGTTTGCGGCGCGCGACGGCCCGGTCGAGAATTGCGGTCACGGCGACATCCAGCAGGCCGGAGCGCGGGTAGTCGCAGTCGTTCACGACGGCGGTGATCAGGTGGAGGTCGTCCAGAATCACGAAGTCATGGCGGTCCAAGGTCCGCTCCATGAGTGAGACGAAGGCCTCTTCGATGGCGGCGGCCTGGTGTCCGGCCAGAACGCTCATGAACTCCCTGGCGCCGATCAAGGCGCCTCCGGTGGCCGCTTGGACGGCGCGCAGGACGGTGCTCCTTCCCTCGCCGTGCAACGCTTTCAGCAACACGATATCGCCGGCGCTTACTGCAGCGAGCAGGCGCTCGGCAGCCACCCTTTGCGCGGGTGTCAGTTTGTTTGCGGAGGACTGCCCTCCGACTAAAGTCAGCATAATTCCTCCAGGATTGTGTGTTACGGGACTTATCTACCGAGCCGCGACCGTCAGGAAGCGGTTCTAAGCGGGGAAGTTAGAGGTGACTGGAGGGAGCCTGACGAAGGCTCTCTGCCAATTAATTTTGGGTTAATGCCCTGTACTAGAATGGAAGCGTTCGAATGTTTCATCTGTTCCGCTCCTTTCTGCCTCTGCAAAACCCGATTGGTTTCGGCGCGAGCGACTTCATCGAGTTGGAGATCGCCGCGCTACTGGTCTTGCTGATCGCGGCGCATGCGGGGCTGGGCGCCTGGGTACGGAAGATGGCAGCCCGCACCGGATGGTGCATGCTGGCGCTCGCCATTCTGCCGATCGCGCTGCGGCTGGCGCTGCTGGCGGAAAGTCCGGTGCCGACGCCGAACGGCTCTGACGATTTTTCACATTTGCTGGCGGCCGACACCTTGCGCCACTTCCGCCTGGCGAATCCGCCGCATCCGCTCGACCAGTTTTTCGAAACCACTTTCGTGTTGCAGGAGCCCACCTACAGCTCGATATTCCCGATCGGGCAGGCCATGGCGCTGGCGCTGGGCCGCCTGCTGTTCGGCCATCCGTGGGCTGGGGTGGCGCTTTCGGTGGCGGCGCTCGGTGCGCTGAGCTACTGGATGCTGCGCGCCTGGACCACGCCCGGATGGGCGCTGGTTGGCGGATTGCTGGCCGTGATGCAATTCGGACCGCTCAGATATTGGTTAAACACTTATTGGGGCGGCGCGGTTTCGGCCGTGGCGGGCTGCCTGGTCTTCGGATCGCTGCCCAGATTGCGGGCGAGCTATCGCGCCCGGGATGCGGTCTGGCTAGGCCTGGGGATTGGCCTCCAGTTACTGACGCGGCCGTTCGAATGCATTCTGCTGGCGCTGGCCGTGGTTCTGTATTTTCTGCCGGCGCTGCGGGGGCCGAAAGAATGGGGCAAACTCGGGCGCGTGACGGCGGTCTTGTTTCTGACTATCCTGCCCGCCGCGGGAATGACTCTGCTCCAGAACAAACAAGTCACTGGCAGTTGGACGACACTGCCTTATGTGCTCAGCCGCTATCAGTATGGCGTGCCCACCACCTTTACGGTACAGCCGAATCCGTCGCCGCATAGGGAACTGACTGCCAGCCAGCAGCTCAATTACGAAGAGCAAGCCGCCACGCACGGCAACGGCACGGACACTATCCGCGGCTATGTGGAGCGGCTGGCGGCGCGCGCGCGTTTCTACCGGTTCTTCTTTCTGCCTCCGCTCTATCTGGCACTGCCGTTCTTCCTGCCGTCGCTGCGGCAATGGCGATTTGCCTGGGTCGCGCTGGCTCTCGGGCTGTTCGGCCTGGGCACGAATTTCTATCCTTACTTCTATCCGCATTACATCGCCGCGGCCACCTGCCTGTTTGTGCTCATCAGTGTGATCGGGCTGGAAAGGATCAGCCGGGTGACGATCCGCCGATTTCCAGCGGGCCGGGAAGCCGCGCTGCTGCTGGTGTTACTGTGCGCCGCGCAGTTTCTGTTCTGGTACGGCTTCCACGCGTTCGCCAATACCAACGCCTCGGCCGCCATGCTCGAATACGACGCCTGGGACGATGTGAATCATGGCGATCCGGAAGGGCGCATCGCGGTGCGCGACCGGCTCACGCAGGCCGCCGGCAAACAACTGGTTTTCGTGCGCTACTGGCCGCGGCACCGCTTCCAGGAGTGGGTGCACAACGCCGCCGATATCGATCGGGCGCCGGTGGTTTGGGCGCTCGACCGCGATGCCGTGGAGAACGAGAAGCTGCGGCATTACTACCCGGATCGCACGGTTTGGTTATTGGAGCCGGACGCGCGCCCGCCGAAGCTGTCCCCCTACCGGCAGGAATCTCCGCCCCCGCCGCCGGCCCCGGCTACCCTGCCCAATGCTCCGCGCGAGAAGCCCAGCCCGATACAGAACGGGATTCAACTGCTGCCGATCCAGTAGGCGCCCTGACCGTCATTTCACCGCGGGCACGTTCAGGTTGTGCGCGGCGGCCACACCCAACAAGGCGGCGCCGGCGAGGTTCGCGGAGGCGAACAAGGGCGCTTCATAGGGAGCCTTTCGCAGGATCAGGTGCTGCGCGATCACGCCGCCGGTCAGCGCTCCCATCTTGATCGCCAGCGAGCCGTAACTGAAGCGCGGTCCTGTCCGCAGCAGCGGGTTGGCTTCAGACTTTCCCCAGGAGCTGGCGGTATCGGCCGCGCCGGCCCCTGCCAGCAATCCCTGGCTTACGCGCAAAACGGTGCGCCAGTGCGCCGGCTTGTCGCCGGCGAAGGCGGAAGCCGGCAGAACCATGAACAAAAGCACAAATGCCGCGAAACATCGCACAACAACCTCCGCTTAAGTATTCGGCGGTATGGGCGAAGAGCGTTAGGATAGCTTATAGGCGTATGCGCGGCATGGCGCCGATCCCATGACTCACACCATCGACTTCGTGGTGCGCCACGGTTACGCGCTGCTGTTTTTCTGGATTCTGGCTGAACAAGGCGCTCTTCCGATCCCTTCCGTGCCCTTGCTGCTGGCCTGCGGCGCGCTGGCCAAAGACGGCCGGCTGGCCGCTCACTGGATCGTCCTCACGGGCCTGGCGGCTTGCCTGATCCCCGATAACGTCTGGTTCATGCTGGGGCGCCGCCGGGGCGCGAAGGTGCTGCGATTCGTCTGCCGGGTGTCGCTCGAGCCGGACTCGTGCGTGCGCCGGACCGAGACCGTCTTTCTGCGCTACGGCATCCGGTCCTTGCTGGTGGCCAAGTTCGTGCCTGGGCTGAATGCCGTCTCCGCGCCGCTGGCGGCCATATCCGGCGTCGGCCATGCGCGCTTCCTCGTGTTCGACACCCTGGGCGCGCTGATCTGGATCGGCGCCTACACTGGTTTGGGTTACATTTTCAGCGGCGAACTCGACAAGGTGGGAGATTACGCGGCGCGGATGGGTTCCTGGGTGGGCGTGCTGGCCGTGGGTCTGCTGGCCGCCTGGATCGGCTGGAAGTTCGCGCAGCGCCGGCGCTTCCTGAGGAAGCTGGCGATCGCGCGCATCGCTCCCGAGGAACTGAAGCGGAAACTCGAAGCGGGCGAAGATGTCGTGGTCGTGGATGTGCGGACCGCTCTAGAAAGCGAAACAGACTCCGTGCCGGGAGCCTTGCGCATTCCTCTCGAGGACCTGGAGACGCGCCATTTCGACATTCCGCGGGATCGCGATATCATTCTGTTCTGCAGTTGACCAAACGAAGCCTCCAGCGCCCGGGCGGCGCTGCTTTTGAAAAGGCAGGGAATCGTGCGGGTGCGCCCGCTCTCGGGCGGCGTGGACGCGTGGCGCGCGCTTTCCCCAAAGCTTACCGATTCGGCCGGTGGCATTTAGTTTTCCCACGGCGGGGCAGGCGGGCTGAGGGTCCGCCGCAGGCTGGGAGCCTGCCCCACAGCATCCATGCTAGAATGCCCCGTCGTGCACAAATACTCTCTCCGCGCGGAACTGGCCGCCGAATTCCTGGGCACATTGATCCTGATCCTGCTGGGCAACGGCGTGGTCGCCATGGTGGTGTTGTTCGGCAATGGCATGGCGGGGGAAATCGTGCACGGCGGGTTCACCAACATCACCATCGCCTGGGGACTGGCGGTGACCATGGGCTGCTACACCGCGGGGCGCATCTCCGGCGCACACCTGAATCCGGCGGTGACCATCGCCTTCGCCATCTTCCGCGGTTTCCCCTGGCGCAAGGTGGCCCCGTATATCCTGGTGCAGGTGGCGGCCGCATTCCTGGCCGCCGCGCTGGTGTTTTGGAATTACCTGCCCGCTTTCCGCGCCGCCGATCCCCACCTGGATCACACCGCCGGCGTGTTCACCACGTTCCCGGCGTTTCCCGAAGTTCCCAGCGCGGGACTGCTCGATCAGACCATCGGGACCGCCATTCTGCTGTTCATGGTGATGGCGCTCAGCGACGCGCGCAATCAGCCGCCCGGGGCCAATTTGACGCCGGTGCTGGTGGGCGCGGTGGTGGTGGCCATCGGCATGTCGTTCGGCGGGATGCACGGCTATGCCATCAACCCGGCGCGCGATTTCGGCCCGCGGCTGTTCACCGCCGTCGCGGGATTCAAGAACAACGGCCTTACGGACGGCAGCATGGTCTTCTGGGTGCCGATCGTGGGGCCGATCCTGGGAGGCATCCTCGGCGCGGCCGCGTATGATTGGGGCGTGCGCCGATACCTGCCGCTTACTGAAAATTGACCTCCAACTGGTAGTAGAAGATGTCGGTTATGATTCCCTGGTCCAGACCGGTCGCGCTGAAAACAGTTGGATTGTCGTATTGTCCGATCGAGATGAAGCCTATCGGATAAGTGCTCCCGGCGTAAACGCCGCTAGGCGGTAGAGTGGAGAGCACCCAGGCGGGAATCGTGAATTGCCCGGCGGACGCCGGTGCAGTGCACTGTAGAACCTCGAACTGCGTAAAACCGGTGGGCATCGAAAAGGCGTTGATGGTTACCTCTCCATTCTGCATCGCGGGGTTGGCGCCTGACCATTGGACTTGAAGGTCGCTGGAGCGAGGCAGGGCGTCCAGACTGGATATGTTCGTGAACTTCAATTTCAACTCGCTGGTTGTGTCGGTTACGGAGAATGCGTCCACATCCTTGCCGCCTGTGGCGCTTAGCGCATAAGGAAGGTTGCTCCAAAGATACCGCACTCCATTGGGGGACAGATCGGCCCAATAAAACCCGCCGTATTGTGTCAGCGCCATAGAGGATCCGGAGGCGATCGAGAGCGCCCCGGCATCGAGTTGGGCCGGGCTGGAATCCGAGAGGCTTGCAAACCCTCCGCCGTTTGCCGCGCATCCATTGGAACAGTCCACCGCGTAGCAGTAGCCGTTCGATACGCCATACTCTGCCAGACCGGCCGCCCCTGGGTCGATCTCGCTGACGGTCGCCATCCCGTAGTCCTCCGGCCCTGACTGGCCCTCCCCCTGTAAGAGACTGCTTTGCAGGCGTAAATAGCCGAAATCCACCTTCTGCCCGGCGGCCAGCTTGTTCACCAGATTCTGCCCCAGAATGGAATCCGAGCAGGTCTGGCCGCTGGCCGATACGGCGATGGTCCCGATATTGCCCACCCCGCCGGCCGTCTCCACCCCGACCGGCACGTAGCATCCTGCCACGCCCGCCGGAACCTGAAAAACGATTTGATCGAGGCCCGCGCAGCAAGGCGCGCGCCCCTGGTAGGCGACTGGCGCGGTGGTATTGCCCACGTGCATGGTGACCGTGCCGGGCAGATTGCCGGCCGGCGGAGGCTCCGCATCGCTGGCGCCGATCGGTCCCAGCCCGGTGCCCCAGAGAAACACATAATCGCCGGCATGAAACGAATGGATGATGGTGTTCAGTTGATAGTTGGTGTCGGTGGCGATGGCTTGTCCGGAACCCTCGGAGTTATAGGCAAAGATGCCGAATGCGCTGGCCACCACCTGGATGGGAGCCGCGGCGCTGACCTGATTGTTATGCGTAACGGTCATATTCCCCGCGCCGGCCGGCGTCGAAGACGGCAGGATGGCGTTCAACTGATTGCCAGGGAAGTTCCGCCCAGGGAAATCGGGAGCGGGAACGAACTGGCTTCGAGCGAGGTAGCGGGACCGAGACCGGTTCCGAAAACGGTGAATATCGAACCTTGTGCGATTCCCGACCCCGGTAATCCGGGCGTGCGGTAGCTGGCGGCATTGAACGCGCCGAGGGAGCCAATGACAGGCTGGGCCAATGCGACGATAACCGAGAAAGGAGCCAGGGTGAGCAACTGTGCGATGCGTCTATCCATAAGGCACCTATTTAAGCGTACAACGTCTTAAATTAGCCGAGAGGGCGGCCTGAGAGGCCGCCGCAGGCTGAGAGCCTGCCCCACAACATGCGCTATAATGGCTGTTGCGCCTTCCCGCACCCGGGTATTCCTATGTTCCTTAGCATCCAAGAGATGGAATTGCGGAAGATTCGTTTCGACGAAACTTTCGCTCCCCGGGATTTGGATTTCGAGCAGGATCGAATCTGGCTGGCGGGCCCGCTGCACGCGGAAGGGACGGCCGAATTGCTGGCCAATACCGAGGGCGAAGTCCGCATCCAGGGCCGGTTTCAGGCGCAGATCGAGGCGGAATGCGACCGCTGCCTGGGGCGCGCCCGGTTTCCGCTGGATACCCGTTTCGATCTCTTCTACCGGCCGATGTCTTTCATCGCGCGGGAGGAAGAGGTGGAAATCGACGAAGGGGAAGCCGAATTGGCCTTCTACCAGGGCGGCGGGATGGAGCTGGAAGATATTTTACGCGAGCAAATTCTGCTGGCCATGCCGATGCAGCGGATCTGCCAAGAGGATTGCAAGGGAATCTGTCCGGTGTGCGGCGCGAACCGCAATGAAACGCCGTGCGACTGCGCCGAACATGGCGACGGTAGCCGGTGGAGCGCTCTCCAGGGTCTGAAAGACCTGAAAACATTTTGAAAACCCCGCGGTTCCGGGGTAAACTCTTTGAGGTACTGAAATGCCGAATCCGAAACGACGCCACTCCGCGCGGCGCACCCAAAATCGCCGCGCGCACGATTCGCTGAAGACTCCCGGGATGTCCGAATGCCCCAACTGTCATGAGCCCAAGCTGCCGCATCGCGTGTGCCCACACTGCGGCCAATACAAGGGCCGCGAAGTAGTGGAAGTCGAGCAGGAGTAGCCCCTCCCCACATGGTCACCATTGCCGTCGACGCAATGGGCGGAGACAACGCCCCGAAAGCGGAAGTTGAAGGGGCCGTCAAGGCGGCCAGAAGTTTGGGGATCCGGGTCATCCTGGTCGGGCGGCAGGAGATTCTGCGGCGGGAGTTGGAGCAATTCGACGACTACCGCGGCCTGCCGATCGACGTGGTCAACGCCACCCAGCAGGTGACCATGGAGGACAGCGCGGCGCGCGCCTTCCGCTCCAAGCGCGACAGTTCGCTGCGTGTCGCCTCCCGCCTGGTGCGCGATGGCATCGCCCAGGGATTCGTCTCGGCCGGCAACACCGGCGCCGTCATGGCCACCGCCAAGATGGTACAGGGGGTGATAGCCGGTGTGGACCGTCCCGCGCTGGCGGGCATTTTCCCGACGCTTGCCGGCAAGCCGGTGGTGGTGATCGACGTGGGCGCGAACGTGGATTGTTCCCCGCGCATGCTGGCCCAGTTCGCGGTGATGGGCGAGACTTATTCGCGGGTGGTGCTGCACCAGGCGCGGCCCAGAGTGGGGCTGCTCTCGATCGGCGAGGAAGAGCATAAAGGCAACGACACCACGCGCTGCGCTACGCCCCTGCTCAAGAACCTGCCCCTCGATTTCGTGGGCAATGTGGAGGGCCGCGATATTTACACGGGCAAGACTGACGTGATCGTCTGCGATGGGTTCATCGGCAACGTGGCGCTCAAGGTTAGCGAAGGGCTGGTGGACATGGTCAAGCAGATGTTGCAGGAATCCCTGCGGGCCACCATCACCCGCCAGATCGGATCCCTGCTGGCGCGGGCGGCCTTCACCGATTTCAAGAAGCGCGTGGACTACTCCGAGTACGGTGGCGCTCCGCTGCTGGGCGTGCGCGGCATTACCATCATTACCCATGGCCGTTCCAACGCCAACGCCATTAAGAATGCCATCCGCGTGGCGGCCGAGTTCTCCGCCGGCAACGTGAATCAACGCATTGAGGGTGAGTTAGCCAATGGCCGGAAGGCGATGTAGATCCCTGCTTCTGCCGCTGCTGCTGGCCTGGCCGGCGCTAGCGCAGGGTCCCAACAATGTAAAGTGGTCGCTCGCGCTCGAACCCGCGGCCGCCGCTGCCGGATCGAAAGTCCTGGCGCGCCTGGAAGCGCAGCTCGATCCCGGCTGGCACGTTTATTCGATGACCAGCGCGGGAGCGATCCCTACTACCATCAAGCTGGCCGCGAATCCCGCCGTCGAAAAGGTGCGCGTGTTTCAGTCGCCGCCCAAGAAGGCCTTCGACCCCAACTTCCAGCTTGAGACCGAGACTTACGAAGGCTCGGCGGTTTTTCTGCTCGAGTTGCAATTGAAGCCGGATGCCCCGCCGGGCGCGTCGGAGATTTCCGCGGAAGTGCGCTTCCAGACCTGCAACGACAAGGTGTGCATACCGCCGCGGCGCCGCACGGCCAGCGCGACCCTGACCATCGACCCCGCCGCGCGCGCCGCGGCCTCCGCCATTCCAGCCGGATACGCCGAAGTGACCGCGCCGCCCAAAACGAACGCAGCCGCGCCAACATCCGCGCCGGCCGGCCCGGATAGCCAGAGCCTGGGAGCCTTCCTGCTGGTGGCTTTCGGGATCGGCCTGGCGGCCATCTTCACCCCCTGCGTTTTTCCCATGATCCCCATCACCATGTCGTTCTTTCTGAACCGGCAGGGTACGCGGCGGGAGGGACTCTTTCACGCCACGCTCTTTTGCCTGGGGATCGTGGTGCTCTTCTCCGGGCTGGGCCTGGCGACCACGGCCATTCTGGGCCCGTTCGGTGTAGTGCAGCTCGGATCGAATCCCTGGGTGAACGGCTTCATTGCGGTGGTTTTTTTGGCGTTCGGGCTGAGCCTGCTGGGGGCGTTTGAGATCACTATCCCGTCGGCGGTGCTGACGCGGCTCGATCGGGGTGCCCAGAAAGGCGGCATCGCCGGGACGCTACTGATGGGCTTGACCTTTGCGCTATCGTCGTTCGCGTGCGTCGGGCCGTTTATGGGATCGCTGCTGGCCGCCTCGGTGGGCAGCGGAGGCGCGCGCCCGCTGCTGGGCATGCTCGCGTTCGCCACCGGCCTGGCCCTGCCGTTCTTCCTGCTGGCGCTGTTTCCTTCGTACCTGAAGCGCCTGCCTAAGAGCGGCGGCTGGCTGGCGCGCGTGAAAGTGGTGATGGGATTCATCGTGCTGGCCGCCATGCTGAAGTACCTGTCCAGCGTGGACCAGGTGCTGCAAGCGAACGTCATCACCCGCGAGCGGTTCCTGGCCGCGTGGATCGTGCTGTTCGCCATGGCCGGCCTGTACCTGTTGGGCTTCCTGCGCCTGGAAGGCATCGCCAAAGACGAGCCCACCGGGTTAGGGCGCCTGCTGGTGGGCATGGTATTCCTGATCTTCGCCATCAGCCTCGCGCCCGGAATGTCCGGCGGCAAGCTGGGGGAGTTGGACGCGTACATTCCCGTGGCGTCGGGCGGGGGTGGGGCGGGAGGCGCGCGCGCGCTGGTCTTTATGAAGAACCAGTATCGCGAGGCGCTCGACCAGGCCCGCCGCGAAGGCAAGCTGGTGTTCGTCACCTTCACTGGCTATGCCTGCACCAATTGCCACTGGATGAAAGCCAACATGTTTACCCGCCCGGAGATCGCGAGCGCGCTCAAGAATTTCGTGCTGGTGGACCTTTACACCGACGGCACGGACGCGGCTTCCGAGCAAAACCAGCAATTGGAGGAGTCCAGATTCAAGACCATCGCCATCCCGTTCTACGTGATTCTGGATGCCGATGGGAACACTATTGCTACCTATCCGGGTGCCACCCGAGACGCGGCTGCGTACCTGGCGTTCCTGCAGACAAATGGACCCGGCAAGCCGGCCAGCAGCGACCTGGCGGGGCTGCAGGTAACCGGCCTGGACGGATCGCCGGTAGACCCCGCGGCACTCGAAGGCAAGGTTGTGGTGGTCGATTTCTGGGCCACTTACTGCGTGCCCTGCCTGAAGGAGATCCCCACCTTCAACCGCCTCCACGAACAACTGGCGGATCGCGGCGTGGTGGTGCTGGGCGTCTCCATGGACGTAGACGGCGGCGCGCCGCTGGTGGAATCGTTCCTGAAGAAGCACCCCATGAAGTACCGCGTGGCGCTGGGATCGGACAAGATGACGGACCTGTTCCACGTCAACCAGTTGCCTACCACGGTGGTCTTCGACCGTCATGGAAAGTCGCTGCAGCGCTTCGAAGGCTACACTCCGGCGGATGCGCTGGAGAGCGTGGTAAAGACAGCGCTGTAGAAGAAGGCGGGCCTGAGAGGCCGCAGCAGGCCGGGGGGCTTGCCCGACCATGGTAGGATTAACGGTAGGATAATAACTCGTACCACACATCGGAACCCGGCCCGCAAGGCCAAGAAGAGCTATACGCTTTCACCCGAGTCGGTGAATTTCCTCGAAACGCTGCGCAAAAAGCGCCGCGCTCGTTCGATCTCCTTCGTTCTGGAGGAGATCCTACAGGCCGCTCGCCGCGAGGCTGAACTGGCCAGAATCAATCAATCCGTCTCAGACTATTACGACTCGCTCACCGACGAGGAAGCGGAAGAGCTAAGCGAATGGGGCAAGTTCGGGCTTAGCCAACTCGTTATAAAGGACGATGACTGAGTGCCACCGGTCCCGAAGTATCCGTGCCGCGGCGAGATCTGGTTTGCCCATTTGCCCGCCGATCCAGCCGCGAAGGGACGACGTCCGGTTGTGATCGTCTCGCTCGACACACGCAACCGCCACGAACGCGCCAGCACGGTGCTCGTCGTGCCCTTGACTACTAGCGTTCACAAGGATGCCGCCACACACGTTTTCCTCTCGGCGGGTGAGACCGGCTTACAGTCGGATTCGGCGGCGCGCGCGGAAGACATCGTGACGGTGCACAAAGAGGGCCTTGTCGAGCCACATGCCAAGCTCCGGCAACTGAGCGACAGCCGAGTATGCGAGCTGGCTGCCAAGGTGCGCATCGCCATGGGTTGCAGGCCGTAGCAGCCTAGGCCATGCGGAACAAATGCCGCGTCCGCGCCGTCCACTCAGTGCTGGAAAAGATGCGCGGGCCCACCTGAATCAGGCGCGGCAGCATATCGAAGACCGATCCGGGAGTCCAGTTGGCGCCGGCCCGGGTGCGGAATCCTTTGCGGTTCAACTCCTCAGCCACCAGCGACAAGGGCGCGTCTTGCACGATCAGATCCATCATCAGTACCAGCGCCTGCTTCTCGATGGTGTTCTCTTCCAGGTGGCTGCAATCCGCCGCGACCCGCAGTCCGTAGGGCACTTCTTCGGTTAAGGGGCCCGGCTGGGCCGGGGAATCCTCGACCTCCCGCTCCCACTCGACGGCGGTCAACTTCCAGCCTTCCTTGGATTTCTGGCTAACGTAATCCTGGGTGAGCGGAGCGGACGGAACCTCGCGCACCCGTTGCAACTTGGACATCGGACACCACCTCCTCGCGCGACCTTAAGCAAGTGGAATTCCGTACGAGAATACAGGATTTCGGGGGAAAGGAGGGAGGGGTTGTTCGGAAGTGGGAAGGACTGTCCCAAGGGCGAGACGGATGCCTCGCCCCTGGAACGGTTAACTACTCGACTAGAAGTGAAGCCGCAAGCCGAGTTGGATGATGCGGGTGTAGTTCGCCGAAGCGCCGGAACCGCCCAACGTCTGCGGGTTGTACTGCCCATTGAGAGCGCCGAAGTCGGCCGGATCCTGCAGGTTCAGGCTGGGATCGGACCATTCCATGTGATTCAGGACGTTGAAGGCCTGCACGAAGATCTGCGCGCCCACCCGCTCCGTGAACTGGGTATCCTTGGTGAGGCCCAGATCCAGGTTCCAACGATCTTGGCCGCGCATGTTGCCTCCGCCGCCCGACCGCCCGTCAATGCCGAGCAGGAACGGCCGGAAGTCGTTGTAGACCGCCGCCGGGTTGGCGAACATATTAACGCCGCTGCCGCCGTTGACCGGGTCGCCGTTAACACCGATGGTTCCGTTGCTGGTAATTCCGTAATGCGGCGAATTGCTGAACGAACTGGCTGCGACGCTAGGTATGGCGCAGGAACTGAGGTTGCCGTCCCAAGCCTGGCCCCATTCCGCGCCCGAACCGGTGATGACGCACACGGGAAGTCCGGTCGAGAAGGAGAAGATGGGTGAAAGCGTCCAGCCTCCCACAATCCTGCTCATAATGGCGCTGGATCCGAGTTTATGTCCCTTGCCGAACGGCAACTGATAGCTGCTCAACAGGTTGAACACGAACTTGTGGTCGAAGAACTGCGGCCCGTAGTCGGCTCCGACGTTGAAAACGTTGCTGGCGTTGTCCAGCGTATAGGACTGCCCGGTGCTGCCCACGCCCAACGCTTTGCTCCAGGTGAAGTTGCCGTTCACCGTCAAGCCGTTGGAATAACGCTTCGTCGCCGTAACCACCATGGCGTTGTAGTTGGAGAAGCCATTTGAGGTATAAGCGTAGCAGTAGAAGCACTGCGTGCTCGATGTGAGCGCCGGACCACTGAAGGCCGTATAATTCGTATCGAGGTCGCTCCACAGGCAGGTTACGCACTGCGTCAGCACGTTACCTGCTTCATTGTTCGCTACTGCCTGCGTGCAATTGGAAAAGCCAGTACAGTAAGGGCTGCCGGAAAGGGCCTTCTCGAAGAACGGTTGAGCTGCAGGCGTCTTGCCGGCAGCCAGCGCGGAGTATATGTTGTCATAGGCTTGCGCGAAAGTTTGTCCGCTCAGCTTCATCATGAACGGAACGCTGCCGAAATCCATGCCCTGATACAGGTTGTTGGCGTAAACCCCGACGTAACCCACTTCCAGGATCACGTTGCCCTTAAACTGGCGCTGAATGCTGAAGTCGACCGAGTTGGAGGCCGCGGGTTTCCAGTTCTGGTCCAACGACTCAACCAGCGTGGAGTAGGGTGCGTTGTATCCGGGAGTGACCGGGGACTGCAGGGTCGGGGTGATGGCGCCCACCGGAGCATTGGTGCCGTCGGTGCCGATACGAAATGCGTTGGTTGGATTCACTTGGCCTGTTCCCGTGCATTGACCGCCCATGTTGGGATTCTGGCAGCCCACGGGTTGCAGGAATCCATCACCCAGCACCGACGTAGAAACCAAGCCCGCCGCCAAGCTGCGCGAATAGAAGCGGCCATAGCCCACGCGGATGACGGTGGCTTTATTGCCCAGCAACTTCTCCAGGAAGCCGCCATGGGCCTCCGGGTTCCACGCCAGCGCCGCGCGCGGTCCGAAACCGCCATAGAACGGGTTATACGGATACTTGTTGTGGCCAGCGCCCAAATCACCAACCGGCGTAAAGCCCAATACAGGGTTGTAGACCTGTCCGTTGTTGGCCAGAGCCTGTTCCTGCGCGAAGTAGTTGTTGGCCGTGATTACCTGGCCCGTCGCCGTGGTCAGGACGTCCTGCGCCCCGTTGACGTCGACCGGCGGCATCTGAATGCTCCAGTTCAACCCGTAGCTCAACGTCAGGTTAGGCCTGATCTTCCAAGAATCGTTGAAGAACAGGCTGTAGCTTGGGTCGGTGAGAAGAGACTTCACCGGCGTGCCGAGGGGATTCGCCGTCAGGTTCGCGCCGGTGCGCGAAACTACAATACTGGTGGAATCCACAATTCCCAGCACTTGGGCATAGAGGCTCTCCCATGAGCCATTTTGCGCGGACGGGAGGCAGTTGCCGCTCAGTGTAGAACTGCACGCCGGCGGCCGGAAGTTTTGGTTGATGTCGACGCCGGTATTATTCACCTCTTCCACCAACTGCGTCAGCCCGCCAACTACGTTGTCATATCGGTCGAACTTCCATTTGTCGTAAGCGTACTCACCGCCGAACTGGAACAGATGCGTTCCTTTCAACCAACTCAGGCTGTCGCGGAGGCCATAGTCGTGGCCCTGCCACAGCCGGTTGCGGGCGTCCTGGGTGTCGACGTTGACCGGGATCAAACCGCTGCTGCTTTCGCCGCCGATGCCCAAGGCTCCTTCGAGGCCAGGGAGTTGCGGCGTCGCGCCCGCGCGCAGGTACTGCCACTGGTTGCGGGTATAACTCAGACTCAGTTCGTTAGTCAGGTTGGGAGTCAGGGTTCCGGTGAGGCCGGTGGTAAAGTAGCGCGGGCTGACCGGGAAGGCCGAAGCGGAAGCCGCCTGGCCCAGCGTATCGCCGGGCAGCAAGCCGCCGATATCGACCTGATTGGTGGTGGGATTGATCTCACGGAAGTAGCGGTAGGTGCTGAACCAGCGCCATTTCGCGCCGAAATCGTGGTCCAGGCGGACCACCCCGAAGTTGGTGGACAGCGGGTAGGAGAGGTTAGAGATAAACCCGCAGGTATTCAGGCCGTGGTCGCCATCGGTCAGGTCGTTGCAGGGCGGTTCGAACTTGGACCAGATCGCGTTAACATCCCCGTTGAGCCCTATCCCGCGGGGATCGCAGGGCTGTCCGCCGCTGGCGCCGCACGCCGTGGAACTTCCCAAGTTGTACTGTTGGATGACGCCGTTGGCATCGCGAAACGACAGGATGCCCTCTTTCAGGGTGTCGGACGGCACCAGTTTTTCGAACGGGCCGGTACGCGGATAGCGCTCGCCCTCATAATTCGTATAGAAGTACGTCTTCCCGCCCAGAAACTCGGGTCCCACCGGACCGCCTATTGAACCGCCGAAGCGGTTGTAATGCGATTTCGGTTTGTCGATACCGTGGAAATTGTTGTACCAGTCGTTGGAAGACAGCACATCCGATTGGAAGTAGTCGTACCCGGAGCCGTGAAATTGGTTGGTGCCGCGCTTGGTGGTGAGCAGCATCTGGCCGCCGCCGGAGAAACCGAAGTCGGCAGTCATGTTGTTGGTATTGACGCGGAACTCCTCAATGCTTTCCATTGGCGTGGGCACGACCGCGGAGCGGCTGCCGACATAGGTTCCGTTGTCGCCATCGAAATCGCTGGTGGCGTTCCCGCCGTCCAAATAATAGGTGTTTTGGTCGGACATGTTCCCCGCCACCTGTCCGCTGGTGATGTTGTTGTTCATGCCTCCGTTTGTCGGCGAAGTCATTGGCTGCAGGAACAGCAGGCCGGAGACATCGCGGTTGATGGATGGCAGTTCCAGCAGCCCTTCGCTGGATATCGTCGAGCCCATGGTGGCGTTCAAGGTCTGCAACTCGGCGCCCGCCTCGGACTTGACTTCGACCACTTCCGTGGTGCCGCCCACTTCGAGCGCAATATCCACAGTCATGGCGGTGGCGGTCAGCACCTGCTGATGCCGGACCACGGCCTTGCGGAAGCCGGCATTGACCACGGTGAGGTCATATGTGCCGGGGTTCACTTCGTTGAAGTAGTAAATTCCGGCAGGATTGCTCTTCGTGGTTTTGGAAATGTTGGTGGTCACGTCCGTCAACGTCACGGTCGCTCCGCCAATTACGGCGCCGGTGGCGTCCGTAACGCGCCCGGTGACGCTGGACGCACCGGTCTGCCCGAAAAGCATGGCCGCCGACAGCAAAACACCTACTAGCCAACACGTAAGCTTGCTCTGCATTTTTGTATCCCCTTTAAATGGAAATGACTGCAGCCGACCGACATGGGCTGGCTCCTACACCAAAACTCGGTAGTGAGTAGACGATCGCAGCAGCGGCTGGTGGCCGAGGAAAAAACTATGCGCGCCTTGCCCCCAAAGCGATAGCGCTACTCCCAAATACACCCCGATCCAGCATACTCCGTTGAATGCCGGATATAGACCTTTAAACAGTCGCAGTGTAATATGCGGCACACCATGAATGCAACATAAAAATTACGGAATGGAGAAATTTCTCGAAAGCCGCGGGGTAATGGTACGTGTAGCTAGGCGCGCGGGATGCTCCACACCTGTGTCCGCCATGGCGACACTTCAAACGTCGACCCTGCCTGGGTAAGTCACTATATAACAATCAGATAGAAATTCTTGGTCCACGGCATTCCGCGTGCCATATCTACACCGCCATGTTCGAATCCGCGCAATCCGCGAAAGCTCCCGCGCTGTCCCTGACAATCCATTGTGCCGCCGTGGCGCTGCTGTTTCTGGCCGGCGCCAATCCCGATGTGCGGCAAACGGTCCGATCCGCGATGGACCGGATCTCGATCGTCGAACCCTATGTTCCGCCTGCCGGCCACGGCGGAGGCGGCGGGGGCGACCGTTCTCCCCTTCCTGCCAGCAAAGGCGCCCTGCCGAAGGCCGCGCCCCGCCAGTTCACGCCTCCGGCAGCGGTGCTTCACAACATGGATCCCCTGCTTCCCATGGAGCCGACCATCGTCGTTTCGGACAGCATGAAACTGCCTCCAGCGGATCTTTTGGTCCTGGGCGACCCGTTCGGAAAGTCCGGTCCACCGTCGAACGGCCCGGGCAAGGGCGGCGGGATCGGAGGCGGTGACGGTACGGGTGTCGGCGATGGGAAGGGTCCTGGTGCAGGGCCGGGGGAAGGCGGCGATACCGGCGGCGGACCCCGCGGGATTGGGGGCGCCGCGACAGCGCCCGTCGTGCTTTTCCAGGTGGAGCCGGAATTCTCCGAAGAAGCGCGCAAGGCCAAGCTGCAAGGCGTGGTGATGCTTTATGGCGAAGTGGACACTAACGGCCGGCTGCGCAACATCCGGGTGACACGGGGGCTGGGACTGGGCCTGGAAGAGAAGGCCATCGAGGCGGTGAAGCAGTGGCGCTTCCGGCCCGGCACCCGCAACGGAAAACCGATCGTGTCGGCGGCCGCCATCGAGGTGAACTTTCACTTGCTATAGTGGGGCAGGTGCTCGGAAGAAGGCGGCCTGAGAGGCCGCCGCAGGCTGAGAGCCTGCCCCACGATTTGCGCAGGCTCCGCCATTGCTTCCGCAAAAAGAGCTAGAATAACAACCAGACTTCCCTGAGAGGAGGGTCCGGATGCTACGGCTGGATTCCGATAAACCGGTAGAGTTCTGCGATGGCTTGCGCCGGCGCGATTTCCTGCATGCCGGCGCTCTGTCCATGCTCGGCTTGGGCCTTAACGACCTGTTCGCCATGAAGGCGTTGGGCGCCGTGGATGCCAAGAAGGACACGAACTGCATCATGCTGTTCCTGGTGGGCGGGCCTTCGCAACTCGACACCTGGGACATGAAGCCCAACGCGCCGATCGAAATTCGCGGGCCGTACAAGCCCATCAAGACGAATGTTCCCGGCATCGAGATCTCCGAGAATTTTCCGCGCATGGCGAAGCACGCCGACAAATACGCGCTGATCCGCAGCGTCTATCACACCGCCGCCGCGGTGCACGACACGGGGCACCAGATGATGCAGACCGGCCGGCTGTTCCAGGGCGGCGTGGAGTATCCGCACATCGGTTGCGTGCTGTCGAAACTGAAAGGGCCCAACGGCGACGTGCCGCCGCACGTGCTGCTGCCGCGGCCCATCGGCAACACCGGCGGCAACATGCCGCACGGGCAGAACGCCGGCTTCCTGGGCAAGACCTACGATCCGTTTGTGCTGAACGCCGACCCTTCGGACCCCAATTTCAAAGTGCCCGACATGCTGCCGCCCGATTATCTATCCGCGCTGCGCGTGGACCGGCGGAAGAACTGGCGGGAGATGGTCGACCACACCGTCAGCAAGTTTGAAACTTCGCAGGATGCGCGCTTGTTCGATGCCACCTTCCACCAGGCTTACACGCTGATGTCGTCGCAGAAGGCGCGCGAAGCGTTTGAGCTGGCGCGCGAGCCGGAGCAGGTCCGCCAGCAATACGGGCTGAACCGGTTTGGCCAGAGCTGCCTGCTGGCGCGGCGGCTGATCGAGGCGGGCGTCCGCTTCGTCACTGTCAATATGTTCGAAACGGTCTTCGATGAAATCACCTGGGATATTCATGGATCTAAGCCCTTCAGCCCCATCAGTTGCTATCGCGACCTGGTCGGCCCGATGTTCGATATGGCCTACAGTTCGCTGTTGCAGGATTTGCAAGACCGCAGGCTGCTGACCAACACGATGGTGCTGGCGATGGGCGAATTCGGGCGCACGCCGAAAGTGAATCCGGCGGGCGGCCGCGACCATTGGCCGCAGTGCTGGAGCATCGTCATGGCCGGCGGCGGAGTGAAGGGCGGCCAGGTGATCGGGGCCTCGGACGAAATCGGCGCGACGCCGAAGGACCGTCCCACCAGCCCCGCCCAAGTGGCCGCGACAATCTACCAGGGTTTGGGGATCGACCTGGAGCTCGAGTTGCCCGGAGCGCAGGGCCGTCCGATTCCGCTGGTGGAACGTGGGGTCGAACCCATAAAGGAATTGTTTGTATAAATGGGCAGACTGACCACTCCCTTACGGTCGCGGCTCGGAGGTGAGCCGCGCGCGCTAGCAAGCGGTTGCCTGCTATGGCTGTGTGTGGCCTACGGCGCCTTCGCCGCCGACCTGGCCATCCTGCCCGGCCCCGTCACGCTCGACGGCCCCGAATCTTACCACCAACTGCTGGCCGAAGCCTCGCTCGATAGCCGCCAGGAAGACTGGACTCGCACCGCGCACTGGACTTCCTCAAGCCCGGCGGTCGCCAGCGTAGACCGGACCGGCCTCGTCCGCCCCGTATCGGATGGCGAAGCCAACATTACCGCCACTGCCCAGGGCCGCACCGCCTCGGTTACCGTGCATGTAAAGAACGCGCATGCTCCGCACACCTGGACGTTTCGCAACGACGTCATCCCCGTGATGAGCAAAGTCGGCTGTAACTCGGGAGCGTGCCATGGCGCGGCGGCGGGCAAGAACGGATTCAAGCTCACGCTGCGCGGCTACGATCCGGAAGAGGATTACGACACGCTGACGCGCCAATCCATTGGCCGCCGCATTTCGCTTTCCGAGCCCTCGCACAGCCTGATGCTGCTCAAGCCCACGTTCGCCGTTCCGCACGGCGGCGGGAAGCGCTTCTCCACCGATTCGCTCGAATACCGCGTGATCGCGGAATGGATCGCGGCCGGCGCGCCGCGCCCCTCCGATAGCGACCCCACCGTAACCGGACTCGAAGTCTTTCCTGCTTCCGCTACCCTGAAAACCGGCGCGGAACAGCAGATTGTGGTGCGCGCGAAATACTCCGACGGCCGCCTGCGCGACGTGACGCGCTGGGTGCGCTACGGATCTTCCGATGAAGGCGTGGCCTCGGTGGACGACTTTGGGCACGTCAAGATGAACGGCAGCGGGGAAGCGGCTATTACCCTCTGGTACGCGAGCCGGGTGCTCTACGCGCGCATGGGCGTGCCATACGACAACAAGGTCGACCCGTCTGTCTACACCAAATTCCAGCGGCATAATTACATCGACGATCTGGTGCTGGCCAAGCTGAAGGCTCTGAATATCGCGCCTTCGGGACCGGCTTCGGACGCCACCTTCATCCGGCGCGCGTACCTGGATGCGGCCGGCACCCTGCCCACTTCCGAAGAGGTAGAGGATTTTCTGGCCGACCAGTCGGCGGACAAGCGCGCCAAGCTGATCGACCGACTGCTGGAGCGCGACGAGTTCGTGGATTATTGGGCCTACAAGTGGTCGGACCTGATGCTGATTTCGAGCCGCAAGCTGCGCGCCAACGCGATGTGGTCGTTCTACAACTGGATTCGCGACGGCGTGAAGGACAACAAGCCGTGGAACAAGTTTGCGTATGAAATCTTCACCTCTTCGGGTGATACGCGGCAGAACGGCGCGCTGAATTATTACGTGCTGCACAAGGATCCGATCGACCTGACCGAGACCGCCACGGAAGCCTTCATGGGCAATCGCGTGACCTGCGCGCGCTGCCACAATCATCCGCTCGAGAAGTGGACGCAGAAGCAGTATTACGAGCTGGTGAACCTGTTCGCGCGCGTGGGGCTGAAGAACGGCAACGAACCGGGCGACATCGTGGTGTACGCCAAGGCCACCGGCGACGTGCTGCATCCCAAGCTGCTGAAACCGCTGCCGCCCACGCCGCTGGATGGTACGCCCATGTCGCTCGATGCGACCGACGACCGGCGCGTGCATTTCGCCGACTGGCTGATCAGCCCGCAGAATACCTATTTCGCGCGCTCGCTGGTGAATCGCGTCTGGGCCAACTTCATGGGCCGCGGATTGGTGGAATCGGTGGACGATGTGCGCGCCACGAATCCGGCTTCAAATGAAGAGCTGTTCGCCGCGCTCAGCGACGATTTTGTGAAGAGCGGCTACGACGTGAAGCGGCTGATCCGGACGATCATGAATTCCGAAGTCTACCAGCTCTCCGCCGACTCCAATGCCGCCAACCAGATGGATACGAAATACTATTCGCGCTACTTCGTGAAGCGCCTGCCCGCGGAAGTGCTGCTGGATGCCATGTCGCAGGTGACCGGCGTGCCCACGAAGTTCGGCGGATATCCGGTGGGCACTCGCGCGCAGCAGTTGCCGGACGTGCAGGTGCAGTCGCAATTCCTGAGCGCGTTCGGGCGGCCGAAGCGGATTATCTGCGATGCGGGGGAACGGTCCAGCGAGCCGAATATCGCGCAGGCGCTGCACGTGATCAACGGCGATACGCTGAACAAGAAGTTGAGCGACGCGAACGGCTACGCCGCTCTGGCGGTGAAGCTGGGGCTCTCGGACGCGCGCATTCTGGACCACCTGTTCCTGTCCGCATTCAGCCGCTATCCCACGGAAGCCGAGAAGCAGCCGTTAGTGGACGCCTTGCGCAAGGCGCGCACGGCGACCGGATCGCCGGAGGTGCAGCGCGAAGCTCACCGCCAGGCGCTCGAAGACATGATGTGGGCCATGCTGACCAGCAAAGAGTTTTTGTTTAACTACTGAATTTGGTGGGGCAGGCTCTCAGGCGATCTCGCAGTTCAACCAGCCTTCCCGCGCCCGCGCAGCAGCCTCAATCGCTTGGTCTTCCGAAGCCGCACGCGATGAGCAGCGCATCCTCCACTTCAGCCCATCGCGTTTCCGGTAGATGGCACAGGACCGGACCAATGCGACTCCGTTGCGCCAGCGACACGTGATCGAAATTAAGAGCGCACGCGGCCGGCATTTCCGTCGTCAACGGTCAAGAGCACCTCAGTTGTCAATCCTCGAATCGTTCGCGTCGCCGGCGCTACGATGATCTCGTTCAGGCGATCGATGACATTGTGCCGCGTGAGAAGTAAAACCGGCCGCCGCTTGTCGGGAAGCCGAAATGTATACCAGCGGATCTCACCGCGTTCCACCAACGTCCTCCCAGCCGTCCGCGTCCCACGCAAGTGGCTCGTCGTCCGCCGAAAACTCGTCGCGTGAGGGAGGTACGGACCGGTAAACGGGTGCGTCCGCGCCCCTCGGCGAGGCGATCAACCGCAGCAGACGTACGCGTTCCTGAGGCGTCAATGACGCGACAAGCGGAAGAATGTCGTCGGCTGTTAGAGTTTTGCCCATCGATCGCATTTTAGCAGGATCACGCCAGCGGGCCGGCCTGGGAAGGGAGACGTGACACATCGGCCTCCTAACGCGGTGCGCCTGGCCTGTTCCGCGGTTGCGAACCGTGCAAATCATCCACGTCGTGGACAATTTACAAGGATGATCGCCGCCGGTCGCAGCCGGAATCGAAGCCATCGGGCTGTCCGAAATGGCGGCCATACTAGCCGGGCTATAGGCTGCGGCGGGTGTATACTGGGTCCAGTTGCGATCCGCGGCGACGGGAGCCATCGGCCGCGCCGATCATCATCACCAAATGACCGACACGCCAAACCCCAATAAGGTAACCCAATTGTTGTTGGCAGGTCTGGTCGCTATCCTCGCCCCCCTCCGCGCGGCCGATGCGCCGTCTTTCGCCAAAGACGTGGCGCCCATCCTGGCCGCCAACTGCGCGGGCTGCCACGCCGGCAACGTCGCCATGGGGACGCTCGATCTGGATACCTTCGCGGGAATTCAGAAGGGCGGCCACAGCGGACCGGTGATCGCCCCCGGCAAGAGCGGCGAGAGCCTCCTGTATCTGCGGATTACGGGGGCAGTCAAACCCGCCATGCCCCTGAGCGGCAAAAAGCTCGCAGACGGCGAAATCGAAATCATCCGCCAGTGGATCGATGCCGGGGCCAAGCCTCCGGCGGCGGGCGAGGTGGTCGCGCAGCACGCGCCGGCGATTCCGGATATCAAGCCGCGCGCCGCGGTAAAGTCCCTGATCGGCGCGCTGGCTTACCGTCCCGATGGCAAACTGCTTGCGCTGGGCGCCTTCAAGGAAGTCCGGCTGGTGGAACCCGAAACGGGTAAGGTGCTCGGCACGCTCCCCGGCGAGGCCGAAGACGTGCGCGCCGTGGCATTTTCACCGGATGGCAAACTGCTGGCCGCCGCCGGAGGACTGCCCGCGCGTAGCGGCGAAGTCATCATCTGGGACGTGGAGAAGCGCGCGCGCTTGCGCACCATCACGGGCCATGCGGATTGCGTCTATGCGGTGGAGTTCGCCCCGGATTGCAAGTCCGTGGCCACCGCCAGCTACGACAAGCTGATCAAGTTGTGGGATGTCGAATCCGGAAAGGAAATCCGCACGCTGAAAGATCACATCGACGCGGTGTATGCGCTGGCCTTTACTCCCGATGGCAAGCGACTGGTTTCCGCCTCGGCGGATCGCGGCGTGAAGGTTTGGGATGTGGCGTCGGGCGAGCGGCTGTACACGCTCTCGGAATCGACCGACGGGTTGAACACCCTGGCGGTCGATCCGGCGGGTAAGCGCGTGGCAGCGGGCGGGCTCGACCGCACCATCCGCATCTGGTCACTGGGCGAGAAGAGCGGCACGCTGCTGAATTCGCTGATCGCGCACGAAGACGCGATTCTGCAACTGGCCTGGTCGCCCGACGGCAAGTATCTGGTCTCGTCCGCGGCGGATAAGGAAGTGAAGGTATTTCAGGCGGATGACCTCACCCTGGTGAAGACGTTGCGCCAGCCGGACTGGGCGCTGTCTCTGGAATACGCGCCCGATGGAAAGAGCTTCGCCGTGGGCCGGTTCGACGGCACCTACGAAATTTATCGCTGACTGGGGATCGACCGATGAAATCTCTGCTTGTCTTCGCCTGTGCCTCGGCGGCCTTTGCCGCCAGCTCCACCACCACCGACTCGCCCACCGGTAATCGCACCACGCCGCCCACGATCAACTCCGTCTCCCCCCGCGGTGTGCCCCGCGGCGCCACCACGGAGCTGACCATCGAAGGACTAAACCTGGCCAAGGCCAGCGCGGTTTTCTTCAGCGAGCCGGGCATCCAGGCGCGCATCCTGCGGATCAAGGAACTGCCCGATGGGTCCGATGTCCGGCTGGGCTCCAACGGCGGCATCTCCACCGTGGATCTGGGCCCGTTGCCGCCGCGCAACGAAGTGACTCTGGAGCTCGATATCAGTCCGGATGCGGACATTGGCCCGGTGGATTTTCGACTGCAAACGCCGCTGGGCACCAGTCCCGGCGGACGCTTCCTGATTGAGCCGTACTACGGCGAGAGCGCCGACCGCGAGCCGAACGATACGCCTGAAGAAGCCGTCGAAGTTTTCACGCCGGCGATTCTGGTGGGCGCAATTTCGAAGCCGGGCGACGTGGACTACTACAAGGTCACGGTCAGGGCCGGCGAGCAACTCGTCTTCGAGAATGGCGCGGCCATGCTGGGCTCCGCGTTGCAGCCGGTGGTGAGCATTTACGATGCGGACCAGGCGCTGGTGAAGGAGTATGGCCTGGACGGCGGCAAGACGGCGCAGTATTTCGCGCATCGCTTCGATAAGGCCGGCGCGTACTACATCAAAATCGCGGACTACGAAGAAGGCGGCAGCGCGCGGCACTTCTATCGCATCAAGGTCGGCAAGTTTCCGCTGGCGCTGGCGGCGTATCCGCTAGGCGTGCGGAAAGGGCACACGGAGCAGATCGCGCTCACCGGCTACAACCTCGGCGCGGGCAAGATCGCAGTGGCGGGCGAGCCGTCGCCGGAAGACGAATCGGAGGTAATCCTGCGGCCCAAAGTCGCGGCCGGCAAGACGTTCAACAGGGTCAGATTGGCGTTGGGTGAGGAGCCGGAAGTCGAAGCCACCGCCGCGCAGTCCATTCAAGCTCCGGTGACGGTGAACGGCAAGCTTTTGGCAGCGCAACAGGATTTCCACTTCAAAGCGCGCAAAGGCGAGAAGCTGGTGCTGGAGGTGAATGCGAACCGGCTGGGCTCGCCGCTCGATTCGGTGCTCGAGATTCTCGATGGGAAGGGCAGCCCGGTAGAACGCGCTACCGTGCGCTGCGAATTGGCGACCTCGGTTACGCTCAACGATCCCAGTTCGGCGGGATCCGGAATCCGCATCCTGTCGTGGACCGGCATGGCGGTGGGCGATACGTTGATGGTCGGCAGCGAACTGCTCAAGGTGAGCGCCATGCCGCGCGGGCCGGACGACGACATCCGGTTCGAGTCCTTCGAAGGGCAACGGCTGGGCCTGCTCGATTCGACGCCCGAAGCCCACTCGATCGATACGCCGGTCTATAAGGTCCATGTCTATCCGCCGGGAAAAGCATTCGTGAGCAACGGCCTGCCGCTGGTACATTTGCCGTATCGCAACGACGACGGCGGTCCCGGTTACGGCAAGGATTCCCGCTTGCGCTTCACCGCGCCCGCGGATGGCGAATACGTGGTGCGGCTGCGCGATGTGCGCGGCCTGCACGGCGAGGATTATGCATATCGCCTGACCGTGCGCGCGCCGGCTCCCGATTTCAGGCTCAGCGTGGACCCACGCCATCCGAATGTGCCCGTGGGTGGACGCGTTCCGGTAACAGTCACGGCGCTGCGGCTCGACGATTTTGACGGACCGATCCATGTGGCCATCGACGATCTTCCGGCGGGGCTTTCCGCTACGAACGGAGTGATCGAACCGGGTCAGGTATCGACCACGCTATTGCTCAGCGCGGATGAAAATGCGCATCTCGACCAGGCCATCCCGCTGCGCGTCAGCGGCAAGGCGAAAGACGGCGCGCGGCAACTCGCGCATTGGGCCAACCCCGAAGACAAGCTGAAGTTGATCGCGCTGATGCCCAAGCCGGACATCACCATGGAGGCGAAAACGCGCGAGGTGGTGCTGGAGCCGGGCAAGACCGCCACGGTGGAAGTGGAGATCCACCGCAACAACAATTTCGGCGGCCGCGTGCCGGTGGAGGTCTACAATTTGCCATCCACCGTGATCGTGGCGAACGTCGGACTGAACGGCGTGTTGATCCACGAGGGCGACAACCACGTCACCTTCACCTTGCAGGCGCTGGCCAACGCGGAGGCCATCGACCAGCCCATCGTGCTATCTGGTAATATCGAGACGCGAGCCGACCAGCAGAACGAATACGCTTCCCAGCCGATCGTGCTGAAGGTGCCCGCCAAGAAATAACATGTCCAAAATCTCGTTAGTCAAAGAAGCTCTTGCGGCCGGCGAGGGCATCCTCAGACTTGCGCCCTGTTGGGTGCCGCGCTCCTTCCTGATGCCGGGGGGGCGCTTGAAACTGGATCCGCGCGATCTGTACGCGTTAGGCGCGCATCGCGGCGGGATCGACGAACGCTGGTTTTCGTCCACCACCCAGGCCGCCAATGGCCCCGGCACTCCGGCGGACGAGGGCCTCAGCTATATCGCGATCGGCAGCCAGCGCGTGCTGCTGCGCGACGCCGTGGCGGAATTGGGCGGCGAGATTCTGGGCGCCGAGGTCATGGCCCGGTACGGCGGCTGGAACGTGCTCTGCAAGTTCTTCGACAATCTGGGGCCCATCCCGCACCACATGCACCAGATGGAGGAGCATGCGAAAAACGTCGGGCAGAAGGGCAAGCCGGAGGCCTACTATTTCCCGCCGCAATACAATTTCAAGGACAACAATTTCCCCTACACCTTCATGGGCCTGGAGCCGGGCACCACACGGGACGACGTGCGGCGCTGCCTGGAGCGCTGGAACCAGGGCGACAACGGCATCCTTTACCATTCCAAAGCGTATCGCCTGCAGCCGGGCACAGGATGGCAGATCGACGCCGGCATTTTGCACGCGCCCGGATCGCTGGTCACCTACGAGCCGCAGGTGAATTCGGATGTCTTCGGTATGTTCCAGTCGCTGGTGGAAGGCCGGGCCGTGCCGTGGGACCTGCTGGTGAAGGACGTGCCGCCGGAGCATCATCACGACCTGGATTACATTATCGGCATGCTGGATTGGGACGCCAACGTCGATCCGGAATTCGCCAAACACAGGCTGTTCCATCCGAAGCCGGTGCGGGCGGAGGAGGAGATGGCCGCCGGCGGCTACGCGGAAAAGTGGGTGACCTACTCGACGCCGCATTATTCCGCGAAGGAGTTGACCGTGCTTCCCGGCCGCTCGGCGGTGATTCAGGATGCGGCGGCGTACGGACTGATTGTGGTGCAGGGGTGGGGATCGGTGGGCAAGTTGGAGGTGGAGACGCCGTCGCTGATCCGCTACGGCGCCATGACCAAGGACGAACTGTTCGTGAGCGCGGCGGCGGCGCAGCAAGGTTTGCGGGTGACCAACCGCAGCGACGAAGAGAACCTGGTGATGCTGAAGCATTTCGGTCCGGGGAATCCGGACGCCGAGGGACTCACAAAATGAAATTCGGCGTGAACACCTTTATCTGGACGGCGAACTTCGACCGTTCCAATCTGCCCCTGTTGCCGGCCATCAAGGCGGCCGGCTTCGATGGCGTGGAAGTGCCGCTCTTCAATCCCTCGCAGTTCGCGGCCGCGGACATCCGGCGGGGCCTCGCGGACAATGGTCTCGAGTGCACGATCTGCTCGATCCTGACCGGCGGCTTGAACATGATCTCCGGCGATCAGGCGGTGCGGGAGAAGACGCGCGTCCACATGCAGGATTGCGCCAAGGCCGCCGCGGAAGTGGGCGCCAAGATCATCGCCGGTCCGTTGTACTCTCCTGTCGGCCTGATGACCGGACGGCGGCGCACCGATGAGGAGTGGAAGCGCGCGGTGGATTGCTATCAGGCGATCGGTCCCACGCTTAGTGAGTACGGCGTGACGATCGCGATCGAGCCCTTGAACCGCTTCGAGACTTACTTCTTGAACACCGCGGCCGATGCCGTGGCGTTGTGCGATGCGATCGGCCACCCCAACGTGGGCATCCTTTTCGATACGTTTCACGCCAACATCGAGGAGAAAGATGTGGCCGCGGGGTACCGTAGAGTGGCGCGCCACCTGAAACACGTGCATACCTGCGAGAACGACCGCGGCATTCCCGGCACCGGCCATGTGGATTGGCCCGGCGTGTTCCAGGCGCTGCAAGATATACACTACGATGGCTGGCTGACCATCGAGAGCTTCGGCTTCGCTCTGGGCGAGTTATCGGCGGCCGCATCCATCTGGCGGGATATCGCGCCGTCGCCGGAGTCGATTGCGTTTGAAGGCGTGAAGTTCTTAAAGCGGGGAATGGCGGCCTGAGACCGCTATGGTGGCGTAAACTCCACCGCGGCGGCGATCTCCCGCAGTAAACTCGGCAGCTTGATCGGCTTGGTGAGTACGGCGTCCATCCCCACCGCGAGGCACTGTTCGCGATGCGTTTGGGATGCGTGGGCGGTCAGCGCGAGGATGGGAGTACGGGCCAGGCTGCGGCACGCCTCCTCCGCCCGGATCCGCCGGGTGGCCTCCAGACCATCCATTTCCGGCATTTGCACATCCATCAACACCAGGTCAAAACGGTTCTCCAGGAAGGAGCGGCAAGCCTCCACTCCGTTGACGGCCAGGGTGACGCTCCAACCCTGACGGCGCAGCAGGGCGTCGATGACTTTTTGGTTGATCATGTTGTCCTCCGCGACGAGGACGCGCAGCCCTGGGCCTGGCGTTAGGGCCGGCGCAGGGACGGTCTGATCTTCCGCCCGCGGCGGGCTCGCGCGGACCAGCGGCACTTCGACAAAGAAACAACTACCGGAGCCGGGTTGGCTCTCGGCCCAAACGCGGCCCCCCATGAGGGCCACCAGGCGTTGCGTAATTGTCAGGCCCAGGCCTGTGCCGCCGAAGCGCCGGGTGTGCGACCCATCGGCCTGCGTGAAGGCATCGAAGATCAGGTCCAGCTTGGCCTGCGCGATGCCGATTCCAGTGTCCCTCACCTCGATGCGGACCATGTCGCCAGTCCCCGCGGCGAGGGTTACCGTGACCGAGCCGGACAGCGTGAACTTGATCGCGTTTCCCACCAGATTTACGAGAATCTGGCGCAACCGGACGGGATCGGCCTGCACCCAAAGCGGGCAATCCGCGGCAACATCGAAGCGCAGATCGAGATGCTTTTCGCGTACGGCGAAGTCGAACATGCGGAGGCAATCCCGAACCATGGCCGGCAGATCGATGGCAACGGGCTCGATGGTGAGCTTGCGCGCTTCCATCTTGGAAAGGTCCAGGATATCGTTCAGGAGAAAAATCAGCGTTTGCGCGGCGCCTTGCGCCACCAGCAACTGCTCGCGGTCTTCGGGATCCTGGGTGCGCTCCAGCACCAGGCTGATCATGCCGGCCACTCCGTTCATCGGGGTGCGGATCTCGTGACTCATATTGGCCAAAAACTCTCCCTTCGCGTGGTTGGCCTGCTCGGCGAGCCGGGTCGCTTCGGCGAGATCCCGAGTTCGGGCCGCTACGGCCGCTTCGAGCGCCGCCCGCTCGGCGTGCTGCCGAGTCTCGCGCCGGCGCCACCACCACCAGCCGAGGCCGGCAAGCCACATAAGCAGGATGGCTTGAACCTGCCACGCGCGAAACCATGGCGGACGAATCCGAAACTCCAGGACTGCGGAGCGGGTCCAGACTCCGGGCTGGGCTTCGCCCTGCACCTCAAACCGGTGTGTGCCGGCGGTGAGCTCCGCGAAACGGACCTCACGGGTCTCGGTTGGCTCCCAGGGACGCACACCGGCTCCGATGCGGTAACGGAATTTCGCCTGCCTCTTGTAGGAGAGCATGGTGAAGCGCAGCGCCAACGAATGGGTCGCGGAATCGAAATCAGCGCCCTGGACGGGGTGTTCATTGCGAAGCACCAAGGTGATCAGGGTTTCGGGCAGAACCGTCTTTGGCGGAGGCACCGGGTAAAACCGGGCAAGCCCACCGCTGGTTCCCACCCACACGGCGCCGTCAGCTTCAGGCAGGTATGCGAAGGTGTTGCAGTCGTTCCAGACCAACCCGTCGGATGTGTCGTAGGGTATCCATCGACCGCCTTCCTCGACGGCCACGCCGCTGTCGGTGCTCAGCCAGTGCCGGCCGCGGGCGTCGAAGAACTGGGAGTAGACGACGTCGCTGGGGAGGCCGTCGTCTTTGGTAAAGTGCCGGAGCCGCGGCTTTCCGCCAGCGAGGTCGACGCGCGTGATTCCGACGGGCGAGAAGTACGTAATCCAGAGCGCCCCGTCCGGGGCGATGGCGACGGACTCAACGAAATCGTCCTTGAGCCCATCGGCGACGGTAAGCCAACGGTGCTCCTGCCCGCGCTGAATGTAGAGACCCTTCTTGCTGGCTACAAACAGGCCTTGCTTCGTGGATCTTACGTCCGAGACGGAAACGCCGGCGGCGGGCAGAGGCACAAGCTCAAGCTGCCTGGCGCCCGGCGCGAGCCGCATGAGCCCACCCGGCGTCGCCACCCAGATGGTGCCCGCGTCATCGCGGTCGATCCGGCTGACCGAGAAGTTCGCGACGGGTGGGGACGGTGAATAAACAACCCGCCGCCGGGTCCGCGGATTGTACCGCACGAGTCCGTTTGCCCCGCGCTGAAAAGTTCCCAGCCAGAACGAGCCATCGGGATCCGTAGCCAGGCCATGCACCGTTAGTTCGCCCACCGCGTCCGATGGCCGAAACCGCCAGCGCCCGCCCTGCTGGGAGCCGCGAAACAGACCGCGAGTGGTGCCGATCCATAAGGCGCCCCCGGCGTCGCGGGCGATGCGCCATATTCCCGGATTGGCCAGCCCCTCTTCTTCGGCGAAGCTCTGCCACCGCTCGCGTCCCAGCCAGCGAGCCAGCCCATGGCCGCTGTAACCGAGCCAAATCGACCCTTCGCGATCTTGCAATGCCGTGACCACTTCCGCGCGCCGCAAGCCGCTTTCCGCGCCGTAATTCCGGCAGAGTTCGCCATCGCATATCGTCAGGCCCGCATTGTGCGGAATCAGTACCTGCCCGAGGTGGTTCGCCACCAGCGGCGCGCCGTGTATGGAGTCCAACTTCGGAAGATTGGGCACCTCATGAAAAGCCGACGCTCGCGGGTCGCGCACCAACACTTTTTCGGCGGAGCGTATCCACAGGCGCCCGGCGGCATCTTCCACGATGCTTTGCCAGGGCCCCGCAGTTACGCCCCGGCTGGCGTCCCACTCGTGTTGATCGCCGTTGGCGAGTGAGCAGAGCGCGAACCCGCAATTGAACCAGACCGTTCGATCGGCGGCCACAAACACGCTATTGGAAGGCTTCGGAGAAACCAGGCGCGGTTGCCCGCGGCTATGGAGCGGCATCGAGCGAAGGCCCAAAGGCGTCGCCACATACAGGTTAGTCGCGTCGCTGCCAATCGCCTGCCCGCTGGCCAACTCGACATCTTCAAACCCGGGGACGGCCACGAAGGCAGCGCCGTTCCACCGGAACAAACCAGCGTACGAGCTGATCCAGAGCTGGCCATCGCCCGAGGTGTACATGGAACTGCTGTTGCCCTTCCTGGTCGCGGAATCCGCGGTGAAGAGCCGGAAGCGGTCGCCATCGTACCGGAAAAGGCCGCCTTCCGTGCTAACCCAAAGAAAACCTTGGCGATCCTGGTGCAAAGCGAGGATAGTGGGGTTCGTTAGTCCCTGATCGGTTCCATACATTTGGAATGACCAGTGTTGCGCTTCCCCCGGAGCGGGACAGAGCAACCACCACCAGCAGGCGAGGCAGCCGATCCGCGTCGAAAGTGACATCCCCAGTATTCATCGGCTAGAAGTGCCGGCGGCTCCAGTAAAACGTCAAGTACCAGAACTGCCAGGCTATCCGCGCGCCCCATCGTTGGCTTTGCTGGGGAAGGCGGATTCCATCCGCCATAGGCGGATTCCATCCGCCAGTATTGCGAACGGGAAGGTATACGTGCCCACCTCGACGGTAACCACTGCGAGCCCGGCATACAAGCCTGCGCTGCGAATTTACGGGCTGTGCGGAACCTGCCCACAGGTTGCGCCGGCCTCGCGCTGGCAGCCGATTTCCAAGGTTACCGTGCGCACTTCCACATCGCGATCGCGGAGCACGTGCAGCACCTTGCCCGAGGCGTCGACCACGACGCTCGAGCCGCCATAGGTCTGCCCTTTCCAGGGGCCGTGGGTCATCTCGCCGATCACGTCGGCCCCCACTACGGGGCATTTCCACTGGGCCGCGCGCTTCGAGACCAGATGTTCCAGCTCCTTGGCATGTTCCGGCCACTTGTCCACAGGAGCGGCCCAGCCGTAGGGCACCAACATCAGATCGGGCGCCAGTTGTTCGATGCGTTTGGCGATACGATCCTCGAACGTGTCCGCGCAGATCACCAGGCCGATCCGCCCGAACTCTGTTTCGATCACTCCGGCGCCTTCCGGCCGTCCCTCGGAATAGGGCGGATCCATCAACCAGGCCAGCACGTTCAGCTTGCGATGCTTCCACAGGAGCTTGCCGGTCTTAGCCACCAGGATGGCGGAGTCGTAAAGCTTGCCGCCGTCTTTTTCATCGAGGCCGATGGAGATCATCAGGCCGTATTTTTGGGCTAGCGCCGCAATGCGGTCGCTGTCGGCGCCGGGGATCGGGTGGGCCATGCGGTGGGCCTCCGGATTCTCCCAGCCCAGGATCGTCGATTCGGGAAACGCGGCGATGTCGGCGTGCGCCGCGCGCGCATCCTCCAGCGCGTATTCGACGCGCCGGAAGTTGCCTTCGCGATCGCCATCGATCGAAAGAATCTGGCAGACGGCCACGCGCACGGTGCGCGCCTCGACTGGTAAAGTTGCGAGCAGCGCCATGATAGTCACCGCCAGTTTCATGCGTATCTTTCGATTTTACGCTGCGGCGCGGGGGCGAAGCTCGTAAATCGCCGTGTGGCGCACGTGTTGGATAATCCGGTCGGCGCCCGCGGCAACCACGATGTCCAGCACCACGAACTGATGGCCTTTGCGCTCGAAACGCTGGGCCACGCGGCCGCGGACCGATAGACGATCCCCGTGGTGAGCGAGGCTGAAATGGCGGATCTCACTAGCGGCGTGAATCCAGGGTCCGAGTTGTACGTTCTGCATCAGCAAGTGATTGGAGAGGGTGAGCAGGGCCTCCTCGCCGGGAGACGGGAGTTGGGCGTACAGCGTACCGAGGGTCAGGCCGGGGGCCAGGGACTCGGCCGACGCCATGGGGCGCGTGGCCGGCAACGATTGCTCCGGGTAGAGTGCGAGCGATGGCGGAGCGGTCTCCGGCCAAAAAATCTCACCGGTGGCGCACACCGTTCCATCGGTCCGGCTGGCGGCGACCTGGTTTTCGGATAATGTGACGACCACTTCCTCGCCATCGTAAACAGGTTGCAGGAAGCGCGCGCGCATGCCGCCCCGGGCCAGCCAATCCTCCCCGAAGCGGTCGATCACAGGTAGGGTGAGATAGCCGTAGACGGTTACGCCCGGCACGAGGCCGGCGCGGAAGCCGTAGAGGGCAGCCGTGCGGTCGTCGTGAATGCGATTCTCGGAGGCGGGGGCCGTATTACGGGCGCGTATGCTTACCCGATCCACTTCTCTACTGTAATCCCGCCGTCGCGATTGCGGTGGGTAAAGCGGAGCTGCCGGCCGTCTTCCATGCGCAAAGTCATGAGCTGCCCTTGATGGACAGCGACGAACGATCCGTCGTGCGGGCACCAGATCTGGCCCGCGAAGGTTTTCGGGCCAAGATGGGACTCTTCCACGGATCCGGAATCGATCTCCTCCTGGACCAGGGAGAGATGATACTTCACGGAGATCTCTTTGCCGCGTTCGGTAGTGACAAGGCCGGTGCCTTTCAGGCGCTCGATGACTCGCCGGCCGTTCGAAACTGAAGTCTGGTCCACGGGTGTTCGTTCTGACTAGCGGCCGCGATAGCCGCCGCCGGCGGGTTTGGAACGAGCTTCGTTGACGTTGAGCATTCTGCCGTCAAGGTCCTTACCATTGAGGGCAGCGATGGCCTTATCGCCCTCGGCGTCGTTGGTCATTTCGACAAAGCCGAACCCTCTGGCTCGTCCCGTGTCGCGGTCGGTCACGATACTCACACGCTCGACAACTCCGTGACTGGCAAAGAGCGTACGGACAGTATCTTCCGTGGCCCCAAAACTGAGGTTACCTACAAAAATGTTTTTCATTCGTTTTCCTTTTGGGATTTGACGGCTGCGAATCGGAGGAGATGGAACCCGGACGATAGGCGGGAGATCAAATGCAACTTGAGTATAACATACTGCCGGTTCCCCACGGGCTATATAATTAGGTTCTAGTCACCGGCTATGTCGGAATTCTCCGAATTCTATCGCGCGCTCCCGCCCGAGGGCGCCAAGATCCTGTTAGTGCTGTTCCTGTCTTTTCTGACGGGCCTGGAGCGGGAGGAGCACCAGGCCGGCGGCGAGCACTACGCGTTCGGGGGCGTGCGTACCTTTCCGTTGATCGGCCTCATCGGCTATGCCATGGCGTTCCTGTCGGGCGGTCAGTATCTGGCGTTGGCCGTGGGCTTCGCGGTGGTCGCGGGCTTTTTGATGCTGGCCTACCAGCATAAGGTCGCGGTTTCGGGACTAGCCGGCTTCACTTCGGAGATGGCGGCGCTGACCACTTACCTGGCGGGAGCGCTGGTATTCCGCGAGCAATTCTGGATAGCCACCACCATCAGCGTGGCCAGCATGCTGCTGCTGGAATTGAAGTCGGTGCTGGAAGGCCTGACTAAGCGCATTGCGGCGGTCGAGATCTTCACCTTTACCAAGTTCCTGCTGCTCAGCGCCGTGATCCTGCCGGTGCTGCCGCAAAGAGAGTTCGGCCCGTTCCAGATCAGTCCGTTCAAGACCTGGCTGGTGGTGGTGGCGGTGAGCGCCGTATCCTACGGCAGCTACGTGATTCAGAAGGCCACGCGGGGGAAGGGAGGCGTGATCCTGGCCGCGCTGCTCGGCGGCGCATACTCTTCCACCGTAACCACCATTGTCTTATCCCGGCGGGCGAAGCTGGAGCGGCGGCCCCACCTTTTCTCCGGCGCCGCGCTGATCGCTTCCGGCGTGATGTACCTGCGGCTGGCCGCGCTGGTGACGCTGTTCAATCGCGGTTTGATCGCCAGGCTGTGGCTGCCGTTTCTGGTGCTGGCGGGCGCCGGCATGGGTGTGGGCTGGTTGTGGACACGGCTTTCCGACGGTAAGGAGGGAACCGTCGAGCGCAAGTTCGAGCCGAACAACCCGCTCGAACTGCGGGCGGCCTTCCTGTTCGCCGCGCTGTTTCTGGGCATGCTGATCGCGACGCACCTGGTGGTGACTTACCTGGGCCAGGCGGGTGTCTATTCGCTGGCGCTCCTCATGGGATGCACGGACGTGGACCCATTTATCATGGGCATGACACAATCGGCTGGGTCCGCCACGGCACTTGATGTGGCCGCCGCGGCTATTCTGATCGCCGCCTCCAGCAACAATCTGGTCAAAGGCATCTACGCCTTTTTTCTGGCGGATCGATCGACCGGCATCCGCATCCTGTGCCTGCTGGCGGCCCTGGCGCTGGCCGGCGTCACTCCCCTGCTCTGGCTGGTGAGGTAAGTTGTCTGCTTACTGCGAGACGCTCTTCATATTGTCGTCCGGCACGCGATCCACCAGCAACAGGAATGGATCGACTCCGGCTTTGTCCGGCAACTCATCCACGGTGAACGTATGCGCCGAGCGCGTGCCGGCCAGATGCAGGCGCTCGCGGTACAGGGTGCGCCCGTATTTCCGGCCCTTTTCCGGCTTGGCGAACGCGCCGATATCGATCCAGTCGTCGACCGGTACTTCGGTCTCGTTGCCCTTGGCATCGGCGGTGAACTTGCGCGTTTCGATGTCGATGGTCACATCGTATTTGCCGTCCGGGCGCTTGTGGGCGGCGGCCGACAGGGTGCGGTTCGAGAACAGGGTCATGTCTTCGAACAAGTCTTTCAGCAGATATTGGTATTGGGGCGGAGTCTCCTCGCGCAGCGCATCCACCAACGCCCACGAAGTCGGATAGGGGGCCGGCGCATAGGCATACCGCTGAATCAGTTTGCGCAGCGCCCGATTTACGGCCTCTTCTCCGATCATTTCCTTCAGGTAGTACATCGCCACACTGCCTTTGCGGTAATGGACGTAGCCCTGGTTGGATTCGACAGTGAGGAGAGGGCGTTCCTTCAAGCGCTCGCGGCCGCGGGAACTCAGATACGCGTCCATTTCGTGTTTCAGGAACTTGCGCTCGATGTCGCGGCCATATTCCTTCTCCATCACCATGAGCGCAGAATACTGGGCCAAGGTTTCCGACAACAACGTGGCGCCTTCCATGTTCGCGCCGATAACCTGGTGGGCCCACCACTGGTGCCCCATTTCATGGGCCACGACGTAGAAGACGGAGTCGATATCGTCTGGATTACTCAGATCTGCGATGAAGCCGATGGCTTCCGAGTACGGCATGGTTCCGGCGAACGCCTGCGCGAATCGCGCCACGCGCGGAAACTCGATGATGCGCGCTTCCTTTTGGGCGTAGGGGCCGAAGTTGCGGTTGTAGTAGTCGAGGGACTTGCGCATGGAGTTCAGCATGCGCGGCACATTCCAGGGATGCTCTTTGAGGTAATAGACCTCCAGGTTGATGCCATTCCACTCCTCACGCGCCACCTGGTAGTTGGCGGAAATGAACGAGTAGAATCCGAGCGAGGGGTGGTCGAGCTTGTATTCGAAATAGCGCCGTCCGCCTGCGCCGCGCCACTCGCGCACGAGCGAACCGGGCGCTATGGCGATTTGATCGGGCGACGTGCTGATTATGGTATCCGCATCGACCCAGTCGGCGTGGCCGCCGATGTAGTTCTCCGAGCAATCGGCGGAGCAATTCCGTTCCAGGGCGGGCATCAGGTCGATTTCCTTCAGTCCGTATTTGCGCCGGTCGTTGGCGTCGTCGAGCTCGCGATCGCGCACGTATCCGATGATGGGGGCGACGGAGTTATTGAAAAACGTTCCGTTTTCGACCAGTTCGGTGTCGCTGACGGAGTTCTCGAATCCGCGCGTGCGGCTGCGGACGGTGAAGCGAATGGTACGGTGTTCACCCGGCTGGAGAGGCGCGGTGAAGCGGTAGATGCGATAGTCCAGGCGTTGGTCGTCTTTCGCCAGAATTGCGCCGGGTATCTCGATCTCGGTCGAGTAATCGCGATGCACGGAGAAATGTATTTCGTGGAGCGGCTGCGGATAGGGATTGTCAATGACTCCCTCGCCGCGCATGGTGAAATTCCGCGATTCCGGATAAATATCGATGGCGTACTTCACGCTGCGCGCGCGCGGCTGGAGCAATTTGTCCAGCGGTTTGTAGGTCTTTTCGTAGTCGGCCTGTTCGCGCTTCTGATCCTTGGGACCGAGCAGCGTATGCAGGACCTCGGTGTTATACGCGATCCACCCGCCGGTGGCGGCGAACAGGACCAGGCAGACCAGAGCCATCGGCCGCAGAGCGCCGTGAAAGCGCAGGCGGGCCTCGCGCAAACGCTCCCCCCAACGGCTCTGCTTGCCGCGCGGCCAGAACAGCACGGCCGCTATCGAAAGCAGCCCGCAAAACAGCAGCCAGTAGAGCGTGAACCAGTTCCACGCGGTGCGGAAGGGCAAGTCACCGAAGAAGTCGGAATTGGTTACGGATGGCCGCATACCGAAGCGGACTAAATAGGTCGCCACATTGAGGGGACGCCAGATGAAGGCGTTCAAGATCAGGAAGGCGATAAAGGCGAAATAGCCGACGTACTTATTGGGCGCGATGGCATGGATGAAGAAGGCCAGCACCGCCGCGAACAGAAAGAACGAGGCATCGCGCAGGAACAGTTCCTTGAGATACAAACCGATCTGATAGCGGTGATATCCCAAGCAGGTCTGCACTACGATGCCGCTGATCATCGCCACGGCTTGCACCAGCATGACAGTGGCGACCAGCGCAACAAGGCGGGAGGTAAAGGAGAGCCATTCGGGAATGGGCAGCGCGTCGTGGATCTCGTCCATGCGCGTGTCGCGGTCTTTCCACACCAGCACGCCGGCATAGAAGGTGATCATGGCCACCAGGAACATGTACAACGTACCGGCAATAATTTCGAGGACCCAATAGGTAACGGGGAAACTGGTGCCGTCGAATGCTTCCTTGGCGCTTAGGGCCAGGGAGGGAATCGAGTTAAGCAGTCCGGCCAGCAGGATCACGATGAAGGAGGTGCTTTTCACCACACCCAGGAGCTGCACGCGGACGGAGGCTAGGAATTGGGCGAGGGCGACCGCTCGCTTACGGTCGCGGCTCGGAAAGGGCAGGGCTGGCTGTAGGGTGGTAAGAGGATCCAGTTCCGGCACGGGGGCGAGCTTGACCTTTTTGCGCTTCTCTGCGAAGCGGAAGCGCTTGTAAGCGAACGCGAAGATCAGCGCGCCCACCGCCAGCCACAGCAGGCGGTTCCACAGGAGCATCCCGTCAAAGCCGATGGCCAGCGTATTCTTCTCCGCCACGGTCCAATACTTGGTGGCCACGGTGAAGGCGCGAATGGCAAAGGGATCGAGCAGCGCCGCGAGCCGCTCCTTCTCCAGGTTCTGAGTCAGGGCGTCCGCCACGCCGTACCCGGTCAGCATGAGCAACGCACCGATGAACGATACGATTTCGTTGCGCGCCAGCACCGCGATGGCGAACAGCACGGCCGCCATGAAGATCGCATTGGGGATGGCGAAGACCAGAATGCCATCGAGATGCGCCATCCAATTGACGGGACCCCAGCGCTCGGGATCCACCCACGGCATATACTTGGCCAACAAAATACCGATGGAAACGCCCAGCATCGGCACGATCGAGACCAGCGTGGCGCCGATGAAGCGGCCCAGCAGATAATCGCGGCGGCGCAACGGAGTGGAGAAGATGATTTCGTGGGTGCGATAACTGAAATCGCGGGCCGCCGCCGAATTGACGAAAGCGGTGGTCATCAGCAGGGTCAGCAGGCCGATGAAGGAATAGAAATTCTCGATGACGAAGGGGGCGTTGCGATAGGTGTTCTGCAGCGAGCCGCCGATGGTGAGGTTGTCCGTGCTGGTCGCGGCGAAGATCATGGCGGCGATGATGAGCAGGAAGATCCAAAGCATCCAGGAGCGCAGCCAGTAGCGGATTTCAAATGCGATGATATGCCGCAGCATGGCGCCTAGTTCCAACCCCGGATGCGGGTGAAGAATACATCTTCCAGATCGGGCACGCCGGCGGCGAAGCCATCGCCGGGCGGCTCGTCGCTGAGCACGTGCAGGAAGGGACGGCCGCCCACCAGCCGGTTCGAAATCACGCGGCAGCGGCTCTCATATTCGGCCAGATCGGACTTGGCGATGGAGCGCTGCCAGACGCGTCCGCCGAGCCGCGCGATGGCGTCGTCGGGCGTGCCTTCATACAAGACGCGGCCCTCGTGGATGATGGCCATGTTGGTGCAAAGATCGGTGACATCCTCCACGATGTGGGTGGAGAGAATCACGATGACCTGTTCGCCGACTTCGGCCAGGAGGTTGTAGAAGCGGTTGCGCTCGCCCGGGTCGAGGCCGGCGGTGGGCTCGTCCACGATCAGCAATTGGGGATTGCCGATGAGGGCCTGGGCGATGCCGAAGCGCTGGCGCATGCCGCCCGAGAAACCGGCGAGGGACTTCTTGCGCACGTCGTAAAGATTGCAGCGCTGGAGCATGGCGGCCACGCGCTGTTTACGCTCGCCGGAGTTGGCCATGCGCTTCAGCAGGGCGATGTGATCGAGCATATCCTGCGCCGAAATGCGGGGGTAGACGCCGAAATCCTGGGGTAGGTATCCGAGGCACTGGCGCACCTCATCCTTCTGCCGCAGCATGTCGATCGCGCCGAACACGGCGCTGCCGGAGTCGGCATCCTGGAGGGTAGCCAGCGTACGCATGAGGGTGGACTTGCCGGCTCCGTTGGGACCGAGCAATCCGTACATGCCGCCGGGTATGGTGAGCGAGACATTGTCCAGGGCTTTGACGCCGTTGGGGTATGTCTTCGATAAGTTTTGGATTTGGATATGCACGTTCTTGGATTACTACGAACGGGGTGTGAGAACGGTTCCTAAAGAGCTAGAAAATGAGGAGGAAGAGCTAAAATATGAAGCTCAGGCCGCCGCGGAACATGCGCGGAGTTTCCATCAGCACCAGGCGGGAGCCATCCATCGTCGGCAGCGGCAGATAACCTTGTTGCAGGAGGTTGCGGAGGTCGGCGGTCAGTTCCATGCGCCACGGAAGGCTGGAAAGGATGGGGATGGCCTGGCGCACGTAGACATTGAAACCCGGCTGGGGCCGCAAGCTACCGGTGGAGTATATCGGCTCGGGCACGCCGTAGCGGCTGTCCGCTACCTGATAGCTGGCGGCGATGTGGGTACCGGTGTGCGGACTGGCCGCCACCACGCGCATGGTCAGCGATTGCTGGCGCCCGGAGTGAATCATGGCCCGCAATTCGTCGGGGTCGCCCGTTACGGGGTCGTTGCGCTCGGCGGTGAGCGCGCCGGTCGAACCGTACATGACCGTGGCGCTGAGATGGTCGCCGAGGTCCTGCGTGGCCGATGCGATGTATCCCATGCCGGCAAAGTTGCCGGCGTCAAACATCGCGGTGCCCGAGAGGAAGTCCGGAAGAACATCCCCGATCGGCAGGAAACCTTCCGGCTCGGAAACGGTGAGGGCCAGATTCCTGATGGCCTCATGATAAACAGTAACGCCAAACTTACGGGAACCCATGGTGCGCGAGTATCCGGCCTCAAGATCCTCGCCCTGCTGCACGCCGGACCGCCCGGCACGCAAGGACACCAGCGGAAACAGCGCCAAGGCACCGATGTCGCGTTGGAGCGGATCGTCCGGACTGCCGATCGCCGTGAGATCCGGGTGGGCGTTGCCGGAAGTGAAGGCGAACTCGAGATCGCCGGCATCGCCCAGCGAATAGGTCATCCGGACGTAGGGGCTGAAGTACGTCAGATGATCGTTGAAAGAGACGGAATCGAGGGCCGTCCCGTATTGTAAAGAGAGGACGTCCGAGATCCGGGCATGGTCGTCGAAGTTGGCCGAGATGCTGCGCAGCATGGGAACATCGCCCTGGGTGCCGAAGATGGCGACGCCCATCTGGTCCGGCAGGAACAATTCGCGCATGGTGACCGAAACCTGGGGACTGTCGGGACCCACGGTGCGGCTATACGTAGTGCGGAATGCGGCTGTGGGAATACCCGACTGCTGGCCGGAGCCTACGTTCCCGGCAAACTGAAACTGGTTACTACCGAACAACGAGGTAGCCAGGGCGAACGCCGTGCCCATATCGGCGCTGCTGCCGAAGCCGGCCACCGGCGTGCCATCGCCAGCGGAAAACATGACCAGGCCGCGGGTATCGGAGAAGACCGCGCGGTGCGGCTTTTCGTCGTTGCTATCGTCAACGTGGGCAATTTTCGAAGGGCCGGGCAGCAGCCGCATAATGGGGCGCGTGGAACCGGCGGTGCGCAAGACCCATTTCCAATCGTCGCGCATGAAAGCCGGCTGGGCCGGATAGACCAGGTGGATGGAACTGAACAAGGCCGCCATGCTCACGTTCAGCACGCTGCGCATACCCGGCTGGACCAGAATGTTATTCTTGATGGCCGGCACGAAACTGGCCAGCGTCACGCGGATGGAGTAGACATCGGGCAGCAAACTCGCAAACACGAAGCTGCCGTTCTCGTCGGTGAGCGCCTTTTGGGAAAGTCCCTCCTGATGGTTAAACAGCATGACCACGGCGCCCATTTGGGGCACGCCATCGGTATTGGTGACCGAGCCGGAAATGGCTCCGGACAGAGAGAGGGAAACAGCCGCGGAAGCCGGGCGCGCCGGCGCAAAGCACACCAACCCGAGAACCACGCTCGATAGCGAGATGTGCGTCCTCGTCGTCATGTCGTGCCGTTTAGCATATCACGGGACTGTCCCGGTTTAGGACGCGCCCCGAGCCGTTTAGGTTGCCATTTAAGTTACGGTGAACTGGGCGCTGGGCGTCAGCGTCTGGTTCCGGTTCCTGTCGGTGATTTTCAGCTTGAGCGTATATTGCCCAGGCTGGAGATTCTGCAACGGCAGCAGCTTCTCAATGGTTACCTGGGAGGCCGAAGCACCCGGCAGGCTGGCGATGTCTTCGGTAAACTCGAAGATCTTTTCGTTGCTGCCGTTCTTCAGTACCTCGTATTCGATCTGGCCGTTGGGCTTCTGGGTCTTCTCGTCGGGTCCGAAATTGTACAGCTTCAGGAAGATGCCCATCTTCTCGTCGTGCTTGAAGCTCTCGTTAACGCGGGGCCGCACCTTGGTGGTGCCGATGACGAACTGGCCGGTGCCGATGCTGCGCGTGGGAACCTTCTCGATCAGATCAGCCAGCACGATGGTGCTGGACGAGAGCTTTTCGTTGTCGACATGTGGCACGTTCAGGGCCGTCTCGTAATTGTTCATGTTCCCGCCGACGATGTCCTTCACCACGACGTTGAGGCGGTAGGTGCCAGGGGGAAGGGGGATCGATTTCTGGTAAATCGAAGAACGCTGCGCGTAGGCCTGCAGCATCTCGTTGGGGCAATCGACGGTGACGGTGTCCTCGAAGGTTTGCACGATGCGCCGGGTCATGGTGGTGATGCGCCCGAAGATATTGACTGACGCCTTCTGCACGCCCTCTTTGGCCTGGAACTGCATGTCCTTGTTTTCGAACTGCAGGGTAACGTAAGTGAGAACGGAGGCCTCGGTGAGCGGGAAGAAATCGGCGCGAACCTTCATGGGGAGGATATTGAAGGTGATCTTGCTGGTGACGGCTTCCTCCAGATCCTTGAACTTCACGGCAGGCGGCTTTTGCAGTTTGGCGTACTGCTCCAGACGGTTGAACTCCATCATGCTCTCGGACGAACCGCCGAAGGCTTGGCCGAGGTGGGTACCGTCGGTATTCTGGAAGCGCTGGGTCTTGGTGGCCATGCCCATCTGTTCCATGAGGGTGAGACCGGCGCCGGGAACATAGGTGAGGGCGTCCTTTTCAGACGGGTCCATAGTCATGTGGTATTCGCCGGACATGCTGGGGTCGACGAACTCGATGACGATATTGGTGCCGATGCCTTCCAGATAGCGGTAGCGCCATTGTTCGAACGGGTAGGTGGAAGTTTCACCGCCGCCCTCTTCCATGGGCCGCTCGTAGGTGCCGCCGGAGGGATGGGACTCGATTTCGTCAGGCGGACCGTAAATGATGTAGATACGGCCGCGGTCCGTTTTCCAGCCGGGGATGCCGGAGGCGTAATGGTCGTTGGCGTAGGCGATGCGCCGGTAGTGCTCCTCTTTGAACTCGTTCTCTTCGGTATCCGGGGTAGGGTCGCGGCGGAGCCAGAACTGCTCGATGAACTGTTCACGCTCTTCGTCGGTGTTCAGACGATGAAAGGTGGTCTTTTCTTCATCGGTGATGATATAGACCACATCTTCGTTCAGCCACTTCTTATACGGGGTTTCCAGCTCTTTGCGCAGCTTTTCGGCGCGCTTTTTCTTCTCTTTTTCGGTCAGCGGCTTGGCGATGGTTTCGCGCGCCGGAGCGGCGTCCGCCTTCTTCTGATCGTCAGTTGGAGCTGGTGCCGGACTCTGGCAAACCGCATTCCCGGCCAGCATCAGACCGATGGAAACACAGGACCAAACGGTACATTTTAGGACCATAACGCGCCTCTTCCAGGAACAGGGCTTCTTGTGAATCAATTGTACGGCTTCATTTTAACACCGTCAAGCTGGGCGGTGGCGGCTACAGTGAGCGGGTGTGGCGACAGGGCGAGGGGGGAGAGGGGGCGAAGGGGCGAGGGGGCGACACGGCGGATGCGTGGTCGAGTTGGACGTCAGTGGATTTCTTTGTCGCCCAGGGTTCGGGCTCCGATGGATCTCCAGAACGCATAGATAGCGACCGCGGTCAGCAGAGCCATGGTGGCCAGACCGTAGGGCGTATACCAGCCGCTGAGGCCGGGTCCCAGGTTTATGCGGTCGGGAGTATTGATGAAGAAAAGCGCGGCGACGCTCGAGACCATGCCCATGCGTATCAAAATGAAGGCCAGGACCGCGAAGATTCCCAGCAGCACCGATCGTTCGAGGATCAGGTGGGGATTCGAGTCGCTCCAGATCCCGTTGTTGCTGACGGCGGCGAAAAGGGCCGCGGTGGTGAAGGCCGCCGCGTAATCGTTCTTCCATAATGCACGGAATCCGAAGATGGCAAAAAAAACGATGAAGCCGCTTTGCAGATCGGATTGCAGTTGCTGGGCATTGGAGCCGATCCAGGCCAAGGCGCTTTGGCTGCCCCCCAGGGCGTCGCCAAAGGGCACGCCATCGTGCCGGTAATCGATCCAATGTGGAGCGGTAAGGGCGATGCGGAGCGCCAAGCCTATGGCCGCGCCGGTGAGAATGTGCGCGCCGAGCTGCGCGTCGCCAAATCTTCCGGAGAGCAGGCGGTTCCAGGTGACCATGGCTTGCGGCCAGTGCGACCGCACCATGGGCTCGAGGGCGACATAGAGAACCCAGAGGGCGAGTCCGGTGAAGCCGGCGTCGGCGACCTCGTTCGACAACAATTCCCATTCGTCGGGAGCCGCCACATGATGGGCGGAGCCGACCCAGGCGATCAGGGCCAGGAAACCCACTACCAAGGCCAGCCGAAGGGCCCCCTTTTTATCCGCGCGATTGAGGCGCAAGTTGCGCACGGCGAAAATCAGTCCGAACAGCATGGCCGTGAGGGTCATTCCCATGGCGACCAGCGGACCAAACAGGGCGGCACCGGCGGCCGGCTTGTCCGGTTCGCGCTGGGCATTGGTCCACGGAAGGACGACCTTCACGGCCGTGATCCGGCCCGCCAGACTGGCCGCCTCGATGCGCACTTCCACATCCGGCAATCCGGGAGCGGGCCCCTTCCAGGCCTTACGGAGATCGTAGGCAACCATGGGAACGACTTGCGGCGGCGTCTCGGTGAAGCCGGCGGGGTCGTAGCCGAGGGCCTTGAAAAGCACGGCTTCATTGAAGGGCGTCCCGGGCGGAGCGGCGGCGGGTTTTTCGGGCGGGATGGCCTGGAATTCGCGCAAGTGGCCGGCGAAGTTCAGGCGCATGTCGAGCATTCCGGCGGTGACCGGCGCGGGCGTATCGGCGTCGACATCGCCGCGCGGCCAGGCAATCAGGGGCGACGGGCTTTCGCGATAGAAATACCGATAGGCGGGCTCGGCGCCCAGCAAATCTTCCCACGACTTGCCCTTGCGGTTGTGCGTCTTCCAATAGTCCACGGCAGGCCCACCGTTGGCGAAATCGACAAAGGTGTCAACCGGCGCCTGGGTGTAGCCGAAAGACGCGGCGATCTTGCGCGCCTGGTATCCGGCTATCACGGGCGGATAGGATACGGGCGTACGCTGCAGTGTGGATGCCGGAATCATAGCGAACGGAACCACGAAGATAACGGCCAGCACGAAGAGCAGAATCGGCATGGAATAGCGCAGATCCATTCCTTCGGTCGCGCCGGATGCGGCCACCATTTCGGGCGATGGGGTTTCACCGGCGGCCAGCGCGGCCGCCAGCGGATCGCCTCCCGGCAAGGCGGCGGCCACGGCCAGCGGGGTGGCGGGACGTTGGGCGGGATCCGGGCTCAAGCAGCGTTTGATGGTCTTCTCGACCAGCGGATCGACGTCGGAGGCGAGCGTGGTGATGCTGGTGAGTTGCACGCCTTCCTGCAGCTTCAATAAATCGCCCGCGGTCCGGGCTTCGTAGGCGCGCTTGCCGCTGAAGATTTCGTAGAGCACCAGACCGAGCGCGTAGATGTCGCTTCTGGCGGTCACTTCATCGCCGCGGAGTTGTTCGGGCGACATGTAGGCGGGCGTGCCGTTGCGGGCTTCGGCTCCGGTCAACTGGTCGGCGACCGCCGCGAGGCCGAAGTCCATGATGACCGGCTCGCCGCGCTTGTTGAGCATGATGTTCTGCGGCTTCAGATCGCGGTGGATCACGCCCTTGTCATGCGCGGCGGCGAGACCGGCGCAGATTTTGCGGGCGGTTTCGAGCGCCTTGTCGGCGGGGAGCCGGCCGATGCGCTGCAGCAGGTCCGCGAGATCCTCGCCGTCGACGTACTCCATGGAGATGAAAGGCTGGCCATCCACTTCGCCGATGTCGTAGACGCGGCAGACATTGGGATGCGAGATCTGGCGGGCGATGCGCACTTCGGCGTGGAATCGTTCGAGGATGCGCTCGGTGACTCCGGCTTCGGGCAGGAATTTCAGAGCCACGGGCTGGGCCAGGGTGAGGTCGGTGGCGCGGTAGACCTCGCCCATTCCGCCGCGGCCGAGGAGTCCGACGATGCGATAGCGGCCGTTGACCAGAGTTCCCGGCAGGAAGCGGCCGTCATCCGGCGTGGAGATCTCGGAAAGGCGCGGCAGTGAGGTACGGCTGGGCGCTTTCGATTGGCCGGCGGGCGACGCGGGAGGGGGTTCCATGGCTACCGTGGCCGAATTGTTGGAGGGCGGGCGGACGGGGGACCCACATGCGGGGCAGGAAGGCGCGCCGTTGGAGAGCTCGGATTTGCAGGTGGTGCATTGCACGGTGATTCTTACAATGTACTATGGGGTGGATTTTGGGGGCGGATCCGGGCGGGACAAGAAAGAGAGCGGCCTGAGAGGCCGCCGCAGGCTGAGAGCCTGCCCCACGGGGCTTGACAAGATCCCGGGTACATGCTAAATTTCTAGCATGCTGCTAAAAAGCCAGCAGAAGCACGGGCTCAGCCGTCGGGAACGGCAGATCATGGATATCCTTTACCGGCAGGGTAAGTCATCCGCCGCCGAAGTGCGCGAGGCCATGCCCAGCGCACCCGGCTACTCGGCGGTGCGCGCCATGCTGCGGGTGCTGGAGGAGAAGGGCCACGTGCGGCACCTGGCCGAGGGGCTCAAGTATGTCTACGTCCCCACGGTGGCGCCCGATAAGGCCAAGCGATCCGCCGTCAAGCACCTGGTGGACACGTTTTTCAAAGAATCGCCGGAGCAGGTGGTGGCCGCGCTGCTGGATGTCTCATCCACGCGGCTGACGCCGGCGGACCTGGATCGCATGTCGGAGATGATCGAGAAAGCAAGAAAGGACGGCCAATAAATGTCCGGATGGAACGAAGCAGCCTGTTTTTCCTTTTTGTGCGGCGTGGCTTTCAAAGGCACCGCCGTCTTTGCGGCGGCCGGGTTAGTGGCGGCGTGGCTGCGCAAGCAATCGGCCGCCGCGAGGCACCTGGTGTGGACGGCGGCCTTCGCCGCGATTCTGTTACTTCCCTTTCTTTCGGCTGCCCTGCCGGCGTGGCGCATCCGATTGGCCGGCGCGGCGATGCCATCGGCGACCGTGGTGTTTCAAGATACGGCCGCGGCTTCCGCGGACGGAGCAGGCGCGCATTCCGCCTCGGCAGGCAGTGTGCGCATAGCCGCGCATGCTGCGCCACGGCGTCCGGATTGGAAGCTGTGGCTGATGCTGCTGTGGGCCGCCGGCGCGGCGATGGCAGGCGTGCGCCTGACAGTGGGATATGCAGCGGCATGGCGCATACAGCGATCCGCCAGGCCGTTCCAGGATGGCAGTCTCGCCGGTATGCTGGCGCAGACCCTGGGTGTCCGCGAACCGGTGGAGTTGCTCGAAGCCGGACCGCGTTCGATGCCGATGACGTTTGGCCTGACACGCGCTACGATCCTGCTGCCGGCGGACGCCGCGGGCTGGGGCGAAGAGCGCCGCCGGTCCGTGCTGCTGCACGAACTGGCGCACGTGCGGCGCCGCGATGCCGCCACGCACCTGTTGGCACGCGTGGCCATGGCTGTCGATTGGTGGAATCCGCTGGCGTGGGTTGCGTGGCGCGAATTCCTGAAGGAGCGGGAGCGTGCTACTGACGACCTGGTGCTGCACGCCGGCGCGCGCGCGTCGGATTATGCCAGCCACCTGCTGGATGCCGCGCGCGGTCTGCAAACGCCGGGGGCCATTGGGTGGGCGGCGGCCGCCATGGCGCGCCCTTCACAGCTCGAAGCCCGGCTGCGGGCTATCCTCGATTCCGGCGTCGACCGCACGGCGCCGGGCCGCGCCACGGTATGGGCAACAGCGCTGCTGGCGGCGGCCACCATCGTGCCGCTGGCGGCGATGCGCGCGCAGGACAATAGCACGCAGGCCGTCCCAGCCGATATCGACGCCGCCATCAGTGTGGCCAAGTCGCAAGAGAACTACCAAACGCTGGAATCCGCCGCGCAGGCCGCCGTCCAATCGAAGAAATACGATGCCGCGGAGAAGCTGCTGGAAGCGGCCGTGGCGATCCGCGCGGAGACGGCGGGCGAGCAAAGCGCCGAGTACGGCGCCGGCCTGGTAAAGCTGGCGGACGTGAAGCGCAAGAGCGATCCCGAGGCCGCGCGGGAGCTATATGGCAAGGCCGTGCAGCTCCTGGGAGGGCACTCGGAAGCGGCGCTGGCATTGACGAGACTGGGGCAGGACGCTTTGACGAAAAAACTTTACGCCCAGGCCTTCGACTATTTCCAGGGCGCCAAACTCGCCGATCCCGCGCATGCGGGTAGCGCGCTGATGTGGATGGCGGTGGGCCGGCAGCACGAGAAGAACATGGAGGAAGCCGAAACCCTGTATCAGAGCGCGATGGCCGCGGCGGATCCCAGATCAAACGAAGCAGCGGTGATCCTGCGGGTATACGCCGAGTTCCTGCGGGTGCAGGCGAAATCGGACCAGGCGGCCGAGTTCCAGGAGCGTGCCACCGCCATCGAGAAGGGCAACGCGAAGCCCGCGCCAACGCTCGCCGCGGGCGTGTTTCACGTAGGCAAAGGCGTGACCGTGCCGGTACCCATACTGCGCCCGGAACCCGAGTACACCGAAGAAGCGCGGCTGGCGCGGCTATGGGGTACCGTGGTTCTGCGGGTGGTGATCGGCACCGACGGCGTGCCACACGATTCACATGTCATACGGGGCGTGGGGCTTGGGCTGGACGAGAACGCTATTGAGGCCGTCGGCCAATGGCAATTCAAACCGGCAACTAAGGACGGGCAGCCCGTGCCGGTGGCGGCGACGATCGAAGTCAACTTCCGGCTCTTATAGGCCTGGTGGTGAAGGCGCGGCGAGGATACTCTGGCGGCCTGAGAGGCCGCTGCAGGCTGAGAGCCTGCCCCACATTTTGTGCTTACTAAGCCGGGTAGCGGCCTTCGATGTAGCCGCTCAACTGGTCGATGGCGTGGGCTTGCGTGGAGATGATGGAGCGCACGACGTCGCCGATCGAGATGATGCCTACCAAGGCATCGCCGTCCATCACTGGTAAGTGACGGATGCGGTGCGCAGTGACGACACGCATGCAATCCTCCACCGAGTGTTCCGGCGACACGGTGAAAACCGGGCTGGTCGTGATTTCCTGGACTTGCATTTCGTGGGAATGTTTTCCCTTCAGGATGACCTTGCGGGCGTAGTCCCGCTCGGAGACGATCCCAGACAATTTGCCGCCGGAAAGCACCAATAGGGCACCCACGCCCTTGTCGGCCATCATGGCGACAGCTTCGTAAACGGTAGCTTCCGGCGACAGCCAAAAGACGTCGGAACCTTTATGCTGCAGCATCGAACGGACGGTTTCCATGGCGTTCCCCTTGTCCGTTTAATCTTTCAGACTGCGGGCGGCCTGTCAACTCTTATATGTGCTTTGGGGCCCGTTTCCTGGCTTTCGGCTCTTGCTTGTGCAGGCGATCTTCCAATTCCTGGACCCGCAGGCGCAGGGCTTCGACTTCGGCCGCAGGAGGCGAAGAGGCGAAGAGGTTTCGCACGATATCCAGAGGGCGCTTCTCGAAAGCGGTCTGAGCCTTCTGATACATGTCGGTGACGGTGGAGAGATACCACGTCAGGAATTCGTGCGTGGCGCGGTCGGAAGTCACGATCAACTTGCGGAGCAGTTCGAGGGGCAGGCCGGACTCGCGGCCCTTGGCGTCTTCCATGATCACCTGGGTGAGGATGACGCGCGTGAGATCCTCGCCGGAACGGGCGTCCACCACCTGCACTTCCAGGCCTTCGCGGACCATGCGGGCGATATCGTCGAGGTTGACGTAGCGGCTGGCGGCGGTGTCGTAGAGACGCCGGTTTTCGTATTTCTTGACGACCACGATGCGTTCAGGCATAACAAGATAATATACTCTTAAAATCCTTGACAAGGGGGAGGGGCGGGGTTATACTCATGCTGGATGCTGCAATGCAGCATTACAAGGAGTGTATCATGGAGAACGACACAAAGTCTACCGCCGCGGCGGCGTTCGAGCCGGCTACTACGCTGGCTAACTGGGCGCGCCAAGGGATGGAAAGTTTCGTCGCTACGCAAAAGATTCTGTTGGATTTGGCCGCACAGCAGAATTCCCTCACGCTAGGTTTCGTGCGAGAGCGGGTGAACTTCTCGCCCCTCCGGCCTTTGACCGGGATGGTGGAAATCGCGGGCCAGACCCTGGCCAATTTTGTCGCGGCGCAAAAAATCCTGCTGGACCTGGCGGCCGAGGAAAACGCCCTGATGCAGACCGGCGTGAAAGAGGGCCTGAGCCTTTCCGGGAAGCCGGCCGCCATGACCGACGCGCTCCGCGAGGGCGTCAACGCGTTTGTGGCCATGCAGAAGAAGTACCTGGACATGGTGAACCAACAGAGCCACGCGGTAGTGGAGGCGATCAAGGAAGGCAAGGCCTTTGAAGGCAAGGATCTGGCCGAAATCACACGCGAAGGCGTGGACAATTTCGTGCATACCCAAAAGAAATTCCTGGACCTGGTGTCGGATTTAGCGCGTCCGGAAACCAACGGCAAGGCCACCAAGGGGGTAAAGCCGGCGGCACGCGTGAAGATCACGGAACTGGCCAAGGAAGGCATGGACAAGTTCGTAGATTCGCAGAAGAAGCTGCTGGATTTGGCCACGCACGAGATTGAAGGGGCCATGAAGACCGCACAGGAAATGGTGCGGCCATCGCCCGAGCCATCGACTAGCCTGGGCGAGTTTGCGCGCAAGGGCGTTGAGAATTTCATCAACGCACAGAAATCGCTGCTGGACGTGGCGATGAAGCCATTCCTGCCGCCACCCGCGCACACGCACACACCCGCGCACGCCCACGCCGGACGGAAGAAATAAACGCCGATAGGAGTCGCCATGCCGGATTCTGCTATCGCGCCGCGGCACTTTCCCTATACCGCGCAGGTCGGGGACGCCCGCGTGACCCTCCGCCTGATGACGCCGGAGGATCGCGAGGCGTTCCTGGCCTTTATGCGCGCGCAACGGGAAGACGACCTCTTCTTCCTTCTGGTGGATGTAACCACGCGGGAGGGTTTCGATCACTGGATGGGCGACCTGGCGGACGGGCGCAACATCACGGTGCTCGCCGAAGAGGGCGGCAAGATCGCGGGCTATAGCAGCCTGCACCACGGCCAAGCGCGCTGGACGCGCCATCTGGGCGAAATCCGCCTGCTGGTGGCGCCGGGCCAGCGCGGCCGTGGGGTGGGCCGACTGCTGGGCCACGAAATCTTTTCCATCGCGCACGGGCTGGCATTGCAGCGAATCGTGGTGCGGGTGGCATCGGCGCAGTGGAGCGCGCGCCGGTTGTTCGAGGGCCTCGGATTCGAACTGGAGGCGCTACTGGCCGATTGGGTGATCGACCGGGAAGGGCACACCCAGGACCTGGTTTTGATGTCATACGACGTGGCGGGGTTCCACGGGTAGGGGGGCGGCCAGAAGACAGAAAGACAGAAAGACAGAAGTCAGGAGTCAGAAGCTCACCACGCGGGCGGTGGAGATGGACGACCGGCTGGGCGCGCGCACCAGTAGGCAGTGGCTGGCGTTCAAAAGCATTTGTTGGCCGCCGATGAACGCCGATTCACGCCGATAAAACAAGACCGGATCGGTTACACTAAGAGACGCATGACGGGTCAAAAGTACTCCGTCCACGAGCGTCAGGAAGCCGATGTTCCCATGTGGCAGGAACTCCTGGTCGGCTTCGAGTTGGTTCAGTTGAGGCTGACAGCCGTCTTCTACGGGCTGGGAGTTCCGCACGGCCATGGCGAGGCCGTGATCCTGATTCCGGGTTTCCTGGGGACGGACGCCTACCTGGGCCAACTGTTCTCCTGGTTGCGAACGATCGGCTACCGGTCCTATTTCTCGGGCATCGGGTGGAACGCGGAATGTCCCAACCTGCTGATTCGCCGACGCCTGAACGACACCGTGAGGACTGCCTTTAAGGCGACTGGCCGGCGGGTTCACCTGGTGGGGCACAGCCTGGGCGGGATCATCGCGCGATCGGTGGCGGCGCAGCGGCCCGACCAGATCGCGTCGGTGACCACGTTGGGGTCTCCGTTCCGCGGGACGGCGGCGCACCCCAACGTGCTGCGGGCCAGCGCCGCGATTCGCAACGGCATCCTTCGCGAGCATGCGGGCCACATTCTGCCGGACTGCTATACCGAGAACTGCACCTGCGAGTTCGTTTCCTCGCTGAAGGCCGAATTTCCCGACGAGGTGGCGCAAACCGCTATCTACACCAAGAGCGACGGCATTGTGGACTGGCGGTATTGCATCACGGGGGAAGCCAGGATCGATTGCGAAGTGACTGGGACGCACGTGGGGCTGGTGTTCAATCCGGCGGTGTATCGGCTGTTGGCGGGGCGGCTGCAAGGAAGAGGGGCGGCCGCCTAAAAAGGCGGCTGCGGGCAAGATTGCCCGCCCTCCAAGTCGCTGTTCAATACTTTCAGGTACTCGGCGGCGCGGCTGAAGGCGGGGGCGTGGCCTGCGCCGTGAAATGTATATACCGGCGCTTGGGGGTAGGTATCGCGCAGGGCTTTGCGGCGCTCGGCGTTGAAAATGTCGTTGTCGGATTTGATGACAAAGATTTTGCCCGGCCACGATGCGAGATCCGTTGGCCGAAAGCTGTAGAGGCGGTGGTAGTCTAGCTGAACGCGCAGGTTGGCCATGACATCCGCCTTGGTGAGTTGCGCCGCAAATAGATCCTGCGTGTAGTCTCGCCAGAAGGGAAGCTCTTCAGCCGGCGCGCCCAGCAGCTTGATGATGCTTTTGGCGAGCAAGCCGCGCAGCACCGGCCAGGGAATCGACGAAAGGAGGGCGTTGGCGATCTTGCGGCCGCGAGAAAGGTGGGCCATCGGTACACCGGTGTTGGAGAGAATGAGGCGCTCGATCTTCTGGGGGTGACGGCGGACGAGGCACTGCGCCACGGCTCCGCCGAATGACGCGCCCAGTACCGTGGTGCGCGCGATGTTTTCGGCGTCCAGAATGGCGGCGATGCCATCGGCGAGGTCGTCGAGCGACTCGACGCGCGGATAAGCGGGATAGACGATGCGGAAGCGGGGCGCGAGGGCGGCGACCAGATCGAAGCCCATGTCGTTGACCAGTTCGCCGCCGGGAAGCATCAGCAGGGCCCGCTCGCCCGCGCCGCAGATCCTGTATTTCCAGGCTGTGCCCGCCACCGTCAGCGATTTGTTGGGATAGCTGGTGCGAAAGGCGCGCAATCGTTCGGATTGGTCCATTAGGTTTGATTGTAAGCGGGTTACCATTCATTCTGATGAACACCGATCAAGGGTCCGGACGGCGGTCGTTCCTGATGGGCATAGGCGCCGCGGCTGCCGGCGCAACCGCGCGCGGGGCGGAGCTGGCATCGGCGTGGCCCGATCCTCTGCGCCCGCCCGACAAGGTGATGGCGTTTGCCGAGGGCACGACGGGCGGCATGGAGTTGACGCGCGCGGGCCACAAGTGGCAGCGGGACGATATCGAAGTTGAGATGGAATCGCGCGCCGGCGGGATGGAGGCGGCGATTCTGGTGACCGCGCCCCGGACCCGGTTATCCCGTCTGCGCTTGCGCTGGCACGGGACGTTTTCAGGCGACTGCCGATTTCTGGGCGACCACTGGGAACGCTCCTATGGGGATTTGGAGTGGCGCGGACTGGCGGGCGACCGGTTGATGCCGTGGTATTTTCTCGCGTCGAATCGCGCGGCGACGAACGGCTACGGGGTGAAGACCGGCGCGGCGTCGGTGAGCTGCTGGCAGGCGGATGCGGGCGGGATCACGCTATGGCTGGATATCGGCAACGGCGGCGGCGGGGTGGAATTGGGCTCGCGTCGCCTGGAAGCCGCCACGATTGTCTTCCGCAAAGGGCACGCCGGCGAAGGAGCGCTGGACGCGGCGCGCGCGTTTTGCCGGATGATGTGCGCAAAGCCGACGCTGCCGGCGCAGCCGATCTATGGCAGCAACAACTGGTATTACGCATACGGGGAGAACACTTCGGCGGCCGCCAGCCTGAAGGACGCCGCGCTGCTGGCGGAGTTGGCGCCGGGGAACTCGCGAAACCGCCCGTTTGCGGTGATCGATATGGGATGGGGCGCCGCGCCGGAGGGCGCCGGTCCGGTGAGCCAGACCACGGCCAGCTATCCGGACATGGCGGGATTGGCCGCGCAGATGAAGGGCGTGGGAGTGCGGCCGGGCATCTGGGTGAGGCCGACACTGACCACGGAGCGGCAGGCCGAAAGCTGGCGATTGCCCGCCGCCGGTGGGCGGCCCAAGGGCGAGCTGATCGTGATGGACCCCAGCATTCCGGAGGCGCTGGCATATATCGGCGCAAGCATCGCGACCATCCGCGGCTGGGGCTACGAGATGATCAAGCACGATTACTCCACCTTCGACCTCACCGGCCGTTGGGGCTTTCAGATGGGCCCGAACCTGACCGATGGCGGCTGGCACTTCCACGATCGCGGCAAGACCACGGCCGAGATCGTACTGGATTTGTACCGCGCGATCCGGCGCAGCGCGGGCGATGCGGTGCTACTGGGCTGCAACACGATTGGGCACCTGGGGGCCGGGCTGGTGGAGGCGCAGCGGATTGGCGACGATACCAGCGGGCGCGAGTGGGGCCGCACGCGCAAGATGGGCGTGAATACGCTAGCGTTCCGCATGGCGCAACACAACACATTCTTCGCGGCGGATGCGGATTGCGCTCCGGTGACCGGCGATGTTTCGTGGAGCCTGACACGGCAGTGGCTGGATCTGGTGGCTAGGAGCGGCACGGCGCTGTTTGTGTCCGTGGATCCGGCGACGATCCGGGCGGAGGATAAGCCGGCGATCCGGGCGGCTTTGGCGGAGGGCGCACGGGTGCATGCGGCGGCCGCGGCTTTGGGCTGGGAGGATAGCATGACTCCGGAGGGTTGGCGGCTGGATGGCAAGGTGGTGAGATACAACTGGTACGAGGGCGACTAACTAGACAAGGGCTGCGCCCTTGATATCCCTGCGGGATATGGGAGTCAGAAGACAGAAGTCAGAAGTCAGAATGGCCGCGGGGCAGGCTTTTCAAGCAAAGAGCGCCGGCAGGAGTGCCGGCGCGGCAGACTAAGAGTCTGCGCCACGGTTATTCGCAGCGAAGGGCGGCCATGGGGTCGATGCGCGCGGCGCGGCGGGCGGGCAAGTAGCTGGCGAACAGGGCCACCGAGGCCAGCAGCGCCGATACCGTGCCGAACACGACGGGATCGAGGGGGCGTACGCCGTAAAGCAGTCCGGTGAGGAGCCCGGCGACGCCAAGAGAGCCCACGGCGCCGACCGCGAGTCCGGCCAGCACCCAGAGCATGTTGCCGGAGACCACCAAACGCAGCACATCGAGGGTTCCCGCGCCCAGCGCCATGCGCAGGCCGATCTCATGCGTGCGCTGGGTCACCGAATGGCCCACGACGCCGACGATGCCAACGGCCGCCAGCACCAGTGCCAGGATCGAAAACACGCTGAGCAGGAGCATGGGGAAGCGGCGGGAGCCGGTCGAATCGTGAACCACCTCGTCCATGGTTTGGAAGCCGGTCACCGGCCAGTCGGGCAGGACGTCGGCTATGGCCTTCTTGACCGGCCCGGCGAAGGTGGCGGGGGCGTGAGTGGTGCGGACTACGACGCCCATGACGGGCCAGCCGGCCTGCATGTACGGCCGGAAGAACTGCCGGTCGACGCGGGCGTCCAAGCCCTGGAAATGCACGTTTCCGACGACTCCCACCACAGTGAGGCGCGGCCCGCTGGACCCGCCCAGCCGGATCGCGCGGCCGACCGGATCCTGCTTGGGCCAAAAGGCGCGCGCCATGGTTTCATTGATGACGATGACCGCGGGCGCGCCGACGGTATCGCGCGAGGTGAACTCACGGCCCTGCAGGATGGGAATGCCCATGGTGCGAAAATAGTTGGGGCAAGCGACGGAGTAGCTGGCGCCGGGCTGTTGACCGGGGGCCGCGGGCGGCTGTCCCTCGATCTGGAAGCTGCGGCCCGCGTTTCCTTCAAATGGCAGATGCCCGGCCGCGCCGACGGACAGGACGCCGGGGATTGCGCCGACGTGCTCGTCGAGGTCCTGACAGAAGCGCGGCAGTCCCGGCGGACCAACGTAGATTTCGTCCTGGGGGACCGACATGCCCAGGGTCAGCAAGTTTTTCGGATTCAGGCCAGGATGGACACCCAAAAGCAGCGTCATGCTTTTGATCATCAGGCCGGCGCCGGAGAGCACCATCATGGCTAGGGCCACTTCGGAGGCGACCAGCACGTGGCGCAGGCGGTTGCGTCCGTCGGTGGAGGCGCCGCGGCCACCTTCCTTGAGGGGCTCGTTGACGCCGGTGCGCAATACGCTCGCCGCGGGCGCGATGCCGAACAGCACACCGGTCAGGCAGGAGACCAGCAAGGCAAATGCAAACACGCGGCCGTCCAGCGGGATCGAGGCGACGGGACGCATGGGCAGGTATAGAGTCTGCAGTCTGAAAACATTAAACAACAGGCGCATTCCCCCGGCAGCCAGCAGCAGGCCGGCCGCACCGCCGGCGAGCGCCAGCAGAATACTCTCGGTCAGCAACTGGCGCGCAATGCGGGATCCGGCAGCCCCCAACGCGCGGCGGATGGCGAACTCTTTCTGGCGGGCCGCGCCGCGCGCCAGGAGCAGGTTGGCGACGTTGACGCAGGCGATCAGCAGAATGAAAGCCACGGCGGCGAACAATGTGATCATGGTGGTGCGCAGACCCTCCAGCCCGTAATCGGCCAGGGGCGATACGGTGGCGCCCATCTCCGCGTCTTCCTCGGGGTATTGCCGGCGCACGTTGGCGCCTACGGTTTCCATCTCAGACCGCGCCTGCGCCACACTGACGCCGGGCTTCAGGCGGGCGATGGCGAGAAAGCTATTGTCGCCGCGGCCGAAGTCGGTCTTGGTATAGCCTACGGGCACCCAAAGCTGGCGTGGTCCGCTCCAGAATTGCCAGGCGAATTCGCGCGGCATGATACCGACTACGGTGAAAGCGGCGCTATCGATGCGGATGGTTTTGCCCACCAGGAAGGGGTTGCCGCCGTAGCGTCTCTGCCACAATCCGTAGCTGAGGACGACTTCGCGATCCCGGCCGAGGGTTTCTTCCTCGGGCAGGAACGTGCGGCCGAGAAGGGGTTTCGCGCCCAGCACGGAAAAGAAGCCCGCGGACACGCGCAGGCCCGACACCTGTTCGGCCTCCTGGCGATTGCCGTTGGCCGAGAGATTGTAACCTCTGCCGCCCGAATCGAAGATGGCCATGGTTTCGAAGGAGTGGCTCTGCCGCTCAAAATCCCAGAAGTTAGGGGCGGAGACGATGTTCCAATTATCGGGGCCTTTGCCGAAGGTTTCCCAGATCAGCACCAGGCGGTCCGCTTGCGGGAAGGCCAAGGGCTTCAGGAGTGTTTTGTCGATGGCGCTGAAGATGGTGGTGTTAGCGCCGATGCCCAGCGCCAGCGTGAGCATGGCCACGAGCGTGAAGCCCGGATTTCGCGCCAGGTTCCGCAATCCGTAACGCAGGTCTTGAAGAAGGGTTCCCATGTGGCCTTATAGATAGATTACTGGCGGCGCGAGGAAAGGTTAGCGTTTTGGGCGGAATTATTTGATGGCGCTACAATGCAGGAGGGCGGCCTGAGAGGCCGCCGCAGGCTACGAGCGCTACGAGCCTGCCCCACAAAACCTGTGTTGCAGGACACAATCGATGAAGCTTGACGCTTTGCTATACTTGAACCTTGTCGGGCAAGCGGTTTGCCTATACGCCGGCGCTGGTCTTAGGGATGGAGAGAGTGTCATTCTCATTATGACGGCGGATCACCGCGAGCCGATCCGGCGCCGTCTGCGCGCCGAGGGTCTCGACCCTGATGAATATGAGCGCATGGGCCGCCTTGTCTGTCTGAACACGGAAGACCTATTGGCGCAGTTAGTCACGGATGGGGTCAAGGTACGCTTATTTGGCGAAATGGTCAGCCAATTACGCTCTACGAGCCTGGCAGCGACTACGCGGATTGAGGAACTATGGAATGAGATAATTAACGCTCACTCAGTTCCCCTTTTGTGCACCTATGTCTTGGACCACCCGGGCGACAATATTCCGCAGGGGCTTGTCGATCTTCACTCACACAATTTTCGACTCGAAAACGCGCAACCAGTGGGATAAAGTAAACATGGAAATCACCTGGCTTGGACACGGAACGTTTCAATTCCGCCTGCCTTCGGGGGAAACGATCCTGATGGATCCGTGGACCGAGGGCAACCCCGCCTACCCGCAGGGATATAAGATCGAGCGTGTCGATACTATCGCCATCACGCACGGGCATTTCGACCATATCCACGATGCGGTGCCGCTGGCCAAGGAGTTCTCACCGGCCGTGGTGGGGATCTTCGAGACTTGTCACTGGCTCGAATCGAAGGGCGTGGGGAATACGCGCCCGATGAACAAGGGCGGGTCGCAGAAGGCCGGCGCGGTCACCTTCACCATGACCCACGCGGTGCATAGCTGCGGCATCCTGGACGACGGCAAGATCATTTACGGCGGGGAGGCGGCGGGTTACGTGCTGCGGTTTGACGACGGGCGCGCGCTGTACTTCGCGGGCGATACGAGTGTGTTCACCGATATGCAGTTGATTGCGGACTTGTATTGTCCGGAGCTGGCGTTTTTGCCGATTGGGGATTTGTACACTATGAGCCCGCGGGAAGCTGCGGCGGCGTGCCGGATGCTGCGACCGAAGAAGGTCGTGCCCATGCATTTTGGGACTTTCCCGCCGCTGACGGGGCGGCCGGAGGAGTTGGCGGCTTTGATTGGGGATTTGGCGGGGACGGCGGTTTGGACTTTGGAGGCGGGGCGGACGGTGGAGTGGTAAGGCCGGCCGAAAGCGGGCTGCGGGCCCGTGGACCGCTTTCTCCGGAACGTCCAACTGTTGCACCGGAAGAAGGCGGCCTGAGAGGCCGCCGCAGGCCGGGGGCCTGCCCCACAATTGATGTCGCGGTGACATTGGGCAAGATTGCCCGACTACTGGCGGTCCCGGAGCCAATCCTGTGAGATTTGCGATCGCTGGGGATCCGGATTATCTATTGGCTGGATGCGATAGGTGTACTTCTTGTTTTTGCCTAACACGATCTCTACGTCCCGCCTTGCGTCGCCTCGGCGGAGTTGCACCTTGATTCTATCGCCGGGCTTTTTGGCGGCTAACAGATCGTTCAGTCCCTTGGCCGTGGCTGGCGCGCCATCCAGGGTGACGATGCAGTCCGTGACGGCCAGCCTGGCGCTTTGGGCGGGCGAATCCGGCGCCACGGTGACGATCGAGAGTCCGTCGTCGAGCGTTCTGGTGTTGACGCCGAGGTAAGCGCCTGGGGCGTCCTCCGCGGTGGTTTCCACACCGAGGCCGGCGTACGCGAAGTACTTCGCGTAATCCATTTCCTGGCTGGTGGCGGCGTATTCGAAGACTTCAGCCAGCGGCCCGCCGGCACCCTTTTCGCACTCGGCCCGGAACTCGGCATCGGTGAAGCCGCGCGTGCGCCCCTGGTAATACTCGCGGTACAAGCTGCGCATGACATCGTCGAGGGACTTGCGGTTATGGCTGAGGTTGCGGATGCTCAGGTCCAGCAGCGCGCCCAGCATCGCGCCATTATCGTAGTAGGAAATAGCCGCGCCGCGGCCGGTGAACGGCGCGGTCCAGGTGGTCAGGCTGGCTTCTACGGCCGACTGGTAGAGATGGCCGGGCGCGTTCTCGAACTTGGCGATGGCGGCCGCCATCTTTTCGAGGTACTGGCCGCGTGTCATCAGGCCGGCGCGCACCAGCAGCAGGTCTTCGTAATAGACCGAGAGACCTTCGGAGACCCACAGCATGCTGGTGAGGTTCTCCTGGGTGTAATCGAACGGTCCCAGCGCCAGCGGCCGGATGCGCTTCACGTTGAAGTTGTGGAAGTACTCGTGGGTCACATAGCTGAGCCAGCGCAGGTAGCCTTCCGGTTTGGCGAGGCTTTCGCCGTTGAAGGAGATGGCCGCGGAATTCGAGTGCTCGATGCCGCCGTTGCCCTTGCCCAACAGGAGAAACGTGTAGTGCCGGTAGGGGATGTCGCCGATTAGCTGGGTGGCGGCTTCGACCATACGCTGCAGGTCGGACGCCATCTTCTCGCGATTCACGCTGGGCGGCACGTTCTCGATGGCCATGGTGTGCGGGCGGCCGTGGACCTGGAACTGTACGATTTCCTGATTGCCCAAAAGGAAGGGGCTGTCGTAGAGCGCATCGAAATCCGTCGCGGAGAATGTGTTGGACAGGCTCGCGACCGGGTCGAGGCCAGTGGAGATGCGCGTCCAGCCGGGCGGCAGTTGAAAGGTTACGGTCGCGGGGTGCCGGATGTTTCCGCGGAGGTAGACGAACAGACTGGCAGGGGCGAGGAAAGCGCGCTGCTGGTCGATATAGCTGCGGGCGACGAACGAGACAGACGCCTCGACATCGTAGTCCAGAAGGATCGCCGCTGTGTGACCGGCAGCGACGCGCCAGGTGTTTTTCGAGACCTTTTCCCAGGGCAGGAGCCGTCCGGTGTCATCGGTGGCGTGAAAGTCGCGCACGTATTGCGCATAATCGAGAACGCGGTAGAACCCGGGCGTCCAGACAGGCATCTGGAAGTCCTCGGTGGCGCCGCTCAAACCATCGCAGCGCAAGGCGATGTGGAGTCTGTGGCCGGCGGCCTGGGGCATGGAGACGGTGAACGCCATGGCGCTTTCCGGCGGCGCGGGCGCGGGGCAAAGGGAGAGCGCGGACACCGCCGCGCAGACAAGCAGTGTGCGAAGGTTCCGGGCGGACATGCAGGACTTATTATAGGATCAATGCCAACCACCCGTAGGAATTTCGTGTTGGGCGCCGCGTGCCTGCCCGCAGCTGCGATGGGCGTCGAAAGGTATCGCACCCTGGATGGATTCGCGATCGCGACGCGGCACAAGATCGTGCGCACCGTGCCCACGCCGGATTTTTTCGAAGGCATGCTGCTGGGGAACGGGGACATCGGTGTGTGCGTCACGGTGCGGCCGGATGCGCTAGGGCTGCATATCGGGAAATCCGATGCGTGGGACATCCGGGTGAGCGAGGACCACGCGCGGCACGTGCTGCCGTTCGCGGAGGTTCTGAAACTGTGGGAGCGCGCCAGCGAGGAGAGCAAGAAGCAGGGCAAACCGGAAGCGACTTATCTGGAAGACAGCGACCCGGCTTTGCGCGAGTATGCGGAAAAGGCCTCGTCGTCATACCGGAAAAGCTGGCCGCGGCCGTGGCCGTGCGGCATCGTCTGGTTGCATTGGGATGTGCCGCAGTTTCGGGTGGTGCGGCAGGAATTGGACCCTTCGAGCGGGCTCTTTTCGCTGGAACTGGCGCGGGGCGGGGAAGCCGTGCATCTGTACTGCTTCGTGAACACGGCGGCTGGACATGTTTGTTTGTGGTCCGACGAGGCCGCGGCATTCCGGTCGGTGGCGTATTATCCGAATGTCGACGCGCAGGCGCAGCTTCCCGAGCCGCAGACGAGCGTGGCGCGCGTGGGAGGATCGGCGGAGTTCACCTGTGTGCAACGCTTCCCGGCTACGTCGCCCACGGCGGAGACGCCTGCGCCCAGGCCATCGCCCGCGGACCGAAGCTTCGCTTTGCGCGGGGCGCTGAAGGGCGACTGGGTGCGGGAGGGTACGGCCGGTGCGTCGTTCCGCAGCGCGCGCTCGCAAGCCCTCAGGCTGGATATCGCGTTGTACACACCGCGCGATCATGCCGATCCGGCGGCCGAGGCGGCGCGGGTGGTCCGCGGGATGGCCGGGCGGCCGGCGCGCGAGATCCAGCGGGAATCCGAGGCGTTCTGGAGAGAGTATTGGTCGCGATCGGCGGTGCTGCTGGCGGACAAGAAGCTGGAGGAGCACTGGTATCACAACCTATACTGGCTGGGTTGCTGCCTGCGCGAGGGGAAAGTTGCGCCGGGACTGTTCGGCAACTGGACCAGCGGCAAGATCGGCACGGCGTGGCACGGCGATTACCACATGAACTACAACACGCAACAAGTTTTCTGGGGCGTGTTTTCGAGCAACCACGCGGACCAGCACCTGCCGTACATCGAGATTGTGGAGAAGCTGCTGCCGATGGCGGAATCGACCGCGAGGGAGCAGTTCGGACTGCCGGGCGCATACTTCCCGCACTCGGCGTATCCGGCGCCCAGCCAGGCGGTGCCGTATCCCGCGCCGCCGTGGGCCTACGAGATCTGCGAGACGCCGTGGACCGTGCAGAGCCTCTGGTGGCACTACCTCTACACGCAGGACGACGCGGTGCTGGGACGAATTTACCGGCCGTTGAAGGAAGCGGCGCAGTTCATCACGGCTTATGCCAAGCGCGGGGAGGACGGCAAGTTTCATCTAAATCCGACGGTGTCGCCAGAGAATTGGGGCTTCACGGTGGACCAGCGCTTGAACCAGGACGGCATCATGGACCTGGCGCTGGCGCGGTTCCTGTTGAGCGCGGTGGTGGAGGCATCGGAAAAGCTGGGCGTGGATGCGGACGAGCGGCGGCGATGGACGGAGGTGGGAGCGGGACTGGCACCGTATCCGAAGGTGGAGGGACCCGATGGCGAGGTTTGGGTGGACGTGCGGAACGCACCCGCAGGGTGGATCTATAACGTGCCGGTGACGCTGGCGCCGGTTTTTCCGGGCGAGCAGGTGGGGCTGGGCGGCGATCCGCGAGATCTGGAAATCGCGCGGCGGACGGCGGCCACGGTGCGGCTGGAGGGCGGCAACGATATCGTGTATCAGCCGCTGATTCGCGCGCGGCTGGGCATGCTGGATCTGGCGTGGTTCAAGGACGAAGTGAAGTATTGCCAGGTGCCCAACGGAATCGTGCAGGACCGCGTGCGGCAGACCGGCGGGCGCTACGCGGAGAGCACCAATTTCGATTTTATGATGCGCATGGGCGTGTGGACGGAGAATCTGTCGCTGCCGGCGGTGTTAAACGAGTGCATGCTGCAGAGCTATTCAGGAATTCTGCGCGTGTTCCCGAACACCACGAACCTGGGGCCGGCGCGGTTCCAAAACCTGCGCGCGCGGGGAGCGTTTCTGGTGAGCGCGACTTGGGACGGCAAGCAGGTTTCGCCGGTTGAGATCCGGAGCGAGAAGGGCGGCGTGGCGCGCATGGCCAACCCGTGGCATCCCGATCGGGTGGCGGTGACCGTTCCGTCCGGCAATCCGGCGACCGTGGAAGCCTCTGGTGGGGTTGTTTCGATTGAGACCAAAGCGGGGGTAGTGTATAGGGTCGCGCGTGCGTAAGCGCAGCCTGTGGCGGCGCATCTTGTTCTGGGTGGCCGCCGTGGTGGTGGGCTGCTACGTTTTATGCGGGGCCGCGCTGGTGGGACTGAAGTGGATCGACCCGCCCACGACCATGGTGCAGATGCAGCGGCGCATGGAGGCCGCGATCCACCGGCGGCCGTATCGCAAGCGCTATGAATTCGTGCCGCTCGGGCGCATATCGAAAGAGTTGCAATACGCCGCCATCGCCGCGGAAGACGAGCGATTCTATCAGCACCATGGCATCGACTGGATCGAGCTTCACAAGGTGGTGGACGGCGACCTGGACCGCGGCAAACTCGGACGAGGCGCATCCACGATCACGCAACAATTGGCGAAGAATCTGTTTCTGACGACCAGCCGGTCGGTGGTACGCAAGGCGATTGAATTCACGATTGCGCCGGCGGCGGACTTGATTCTGGGGAAGCGGCGCGTTCTGGAGCTGTATCTGAACACGATCGAGTGGGGGCCGGGGGTTTATGGCGCGGAGGCCGCGGCGAGCTACTACTACAACATTCCGGCGGCGCGGTTGGGGCGGGAAGAGTCCGCGCGGCTGGTGGCTGTGATCCCGTCGCCACTGCGGCGCAAGCCCGCGCGGATGAATGAACTGAGCGCGGACATTTTGGAGAAGATGCGGAATATGGGGTGGTGAGGGGCTGCAGGCGGGGCTCAAGCCCCGCGCGGACTGAAGTCCGCCCCCCCAAGGCTTCAGCCCGCGCGGATGAATGAATTGAGCGCCGGAGTCATGGAGAACTTAGTGTGGGTATGGGGCGCCGGCGTGGGCTATGCGGATGTTGTGATCGTGGAACACCATGGGCACTCCAGGCACCGGCACTTTGGGTATGTGGCAACTGACACAGTCCTTAGTGGCCTGGGGACAGACTTTTGCGCCTTTCACGCCGTGACACGCCAAGCAAGCCCGGTCGTAATGCGCGTCGTCGCGGACGACTTCCCGGTGCGGATCGTGGCAGGCGGTGCAGCGTATGCGTTTGTCGTCTCCCAGGAAGCACTGGCTGAGGGCCAGGCGGTAAGGCTGAAAGCGGACATTTTTTTCACCCAACAGACGCTGCCGGACCACGGTTTCCCAAGTGTGATGACACTCTCCGCAGAAGGCGGACATTTCTTCGGCGGCCATCTCACCCAATTTCCGGGGGAGCGGCGCGGGCGCACCGCCGGATAGCGCTTGCCGGTGAGCCTCGGCGCCCGTGTGACAGTGCTCGCAGTTCACTCCCGGCTGCATGGTAGCGAGGTTCAACTTACCCTGGCTTACTCCGCCCGTCGAGTGACACCCGAAGCATTCGACGATCTCCTGGTCCGACGTTTGCCGCCCCATGGCTTCGGTCAGATTATGGGGCTGGATCTGGCGGTCGCCCATGGTGATAGCCAGGGCTTGGGTGTCTCCATAATATGACACCAGGCTCTCGTAGAAGCGGCCCTGGTATTCCAGTACGAAGGTCAGATTGCGGGTGCCGAAGGCATATTGAATCGGCAAGGTGAGGGCGCCGGAGGCGTCACTGACCGTGTAAGTGCTCATGCCATTGGTGCGCTCGACGGTGTAGTGGTATCCATTCAGTTCGAGCGTCAGTTTGGGGTGCGCGGCCAAGGCTTGTTGCTGGGGAGGCAGTTGGATGCCGATACCCATGGAGGTGTGCGGCTGGGATTGCGCTTGCGCGGGATGGCAGGCGGCGCAGGCCGCTTTGGCGGGTGGCTTGGCGCTCTGCGCGGCGCCCGCCAGGGCCAGGCACGCGGCGGCAAGCCACCCAGTCATTTGGCTGCCATATCCAGTGACACGCGGCGCTCGCGGCGGGCATCCTGGTAGCGGCCCGCGCGGGAGTACACGGTCGCCAGGGCCATGTGGTAATCGAGGGAAGCCGGGTCCAGCCGCGCCGCAGCCTCCAGACTGGCGATAGCCTGCGGGAGATCCCCCGTGCCCATGAGGGCCTCGCCGAACGCATACTCGGCCAGCGGGTCCGAAGGCTTTTGGGTGGCTGCTTTGCGGGCGAACGGCAACGCGCCGGACGGATCCTTGGCGGCTATGAGCAGCAGCGCCAGCAGGGCGCCGGCATCCGCGTTTTCAGGATTCACTTCCAACTCGCGCCGGAATTCGGCGGCGGCTTCTTCCCGGCTCGTGTCACTCAAGTAAGTGGCGTATAAGTAGTGCACGCCAGGCAGAGTTGGGTACCGCGCAACTAACTCCCGAAATCCAGCGTCCGCCTTATCAGCTTCGCCGAGAATCCAGAAGCGGGCCGCGGTTCCCGCCTTCAGCACGGCGTCCATCCGCGGCGCCGGCACCTCATCGGGGAGCAAGGGCTGGCGCAGGGCGTTCAGCCCAAGGGCCGCCAGCAGCATGGGCTGGTCCCCGCCGGCGCGCGCAAACCGTTGCAACTCCCGGCGGGCGCGATCGAAGAACCCTGCCCGGGATAGCAGCAGCGCGTAATGAAACCGGGCGTCGGCTTCCACTTCCGGCGGCAGATCGGCGCCGGCGATTCCGCGCCGGAGGTGGTCGAAGGCCTGGTCGTACGCGCCGGTCTCGAACTCGCACAGGCCCAGCAGAGACCATGCGGTGGGCCGTTTGTCATCCAGCCGGACAAACTCGTCGAAGCCGGCCGCACAGCCCGCAAACTGGCGCGTCGCATGGGAAAGCGCGCCCACAAACCACCAGCCTTCGGCCCACGACGGATTCAGTTGCACGGCCTGGCGGTAGAGTTCGATGGCGTCGGGGAGGCGATTATCGAGGCGCGCCGCGGCGGCTTGGGCAGCCAGCTCGTCGAAGGTGGCTGCCTCGGCGGCGACGGCCGCGAGGGCGCATGAGACCAGGATTACTACAAATGGTCCCACCCGTTCCTACTCAGGCGTGGACGCGCGGCGGGCATTCACCGCGGCCCCGACGATGGCCAGGTCGTGGCTGCTTGAAATGGTTTCAAACAGGCTCCCTTGCAGGGGCGTCATCTTGACCATCTCGTTAATGTATTGCCCGATCAAGCCCAGGTCCACGTACTTCGAGTTGGGTCCCATGATGAAGAATTTCCCCGGTCCATCCAGGTGAATGCCGGTAGCCGATGCGGCCGCCAGCGCGCGGTGCCATTGCTTCACGAAGGCGCCGCAGCGGGCATCGCCCTCGCGCGCGGCGGCGAAGACCTCGTCCGGCTCCATATCCAGAAAGCGCAGGCGCATGGCGCGGTGCCCCACGATACCTTCCAGGTGCCCGGTGCCGCCGCAGCCGCAATAACGCTCTTTGGGGTCGAGGGTGACGACCATATGGCCGCCTTCCCAGACGCCCTCGGCCTGGGGGTAGCGTCCGAAGCCCACGCCATCTCCCAGGTACCAGATGCGAATCAGCTTTTCCAGGTGGCCGCGGGTGGCGGCCACGCCGGCGGCGATGGCGTCGGCGTCGTTCAGGATCAGCACGGAGGCCTTCAATCCGCCGCGCGCGAGCACGCCGCACAAAGCCGCGGCGAACGGGAAGCCTTTGATCTGTTGCAGGTTCGGGGATTCCTCGACGATGCCATTGCGAATCACGCCCGGGAAACCTACGCCGACACTGTCGATTTGTCCCTCGCCGGCGGCGATCAAGACTTGTTTTCCGATCAGTTCGGCGATCTCGTCGCCGGTCATGGTGCGAAGCGCGTCGGGATTATCGACTCCTTCCGGATAGATCCGGATCGGGCCGACGAGCGCATTGTCTCCCACCACTCCCACCGCGACTTGCCTGGTCGCCAGGACGCCAATTGTTTGTCCCATTTTCAGTTCTCTCCACTTACAGACGGGTCAGTTTGTTCAGGCCGTTAAACGCGGCGGCCTTGTAACATTCGGCCAGCGTCGGATAATTGAACACCGTATCGACGAAATACTCGATGGTCCCTTTCAGGATCATGACGGCTTGGCCAATGTGCAGCAACTCAGATGCCCCTTCGCCGATGATATGCACCCCCAATATTTCCTTGGTTTCGCGATTGAAAACGAGCTTCAGACGGCCGGTGGTGTCGCCGCGGATCTGCCCGCGGGCGATCTCGCGATAATAGGCTACGCCCACTTCGTAGGGAACGTCCTCGTCGGTCAACTGCTCCTCGGTCTTGCCGATGAAGGATATTTCGGGAATGGTGTAGATACCGTAGGGATAAGTGGCGGGGTTGGAGTGCACCGGAATGCCGAAGGCGGTGGCGGCGGCGATGCGGCCCTGCTCCATGGAGACCGATGCCAGGCTGGGGAAGCCGATCACATCGCCGGCGGCGAAGATATGCGGCTGTTTGGTCTGGTAGCAGGGGCTTACGGGAATGCGGCCGCGGCTATCGGCTTCGAGACCGGCCGCGGGCAGGTCCAGTTCTTCCACGTTGCCCTGGCGGCCGACGGCATAGAGCAAGGCATCGCCCGAAATTTTTTTCTTGCTCATCAGGTTGGCGACCACGCCGGTGGGGGTATCTTCCACGCTGTCGACTTCTTCGTTGAGGCGCATGGTGACGCGGTTATCGCGCAGATGGTAAGAGAGCGCCTCGACGATTTCGGCGTCGGCGAACTCCAGCAGGCGGGGCCTTTTTTCCACCAGGATGACGCGCACTCCCAGGGCGGCGAACATGCAAGTGTATTCCACGCCGATGACGCCGCCGCCCACCACGATGAGGATGCGGGGGATTTCGGACATCTGCAAAATCTGGTCGCTGTTGATGATGGTGCGGCCATTCAAGGGCACTTTGGGCGAGACGGATGGCTTGGTTCCGGTGCCGATGACGATGGCGCCGGCTTCGTAGTCGGAGACGCCCCGGCTGTTTTCCACGCGGAGGTGGGTAGGATCGGTGAAGCGGGCGGTACCGTAGATGACCTCGATGCCGTTGCGCGAAAGCTGCGCCTGGGTGATATCGGTTTCGGTCTTGATCACGTGCTGCACGCGGAACCCCAGGTCTCCCATGGTGATCTTTTCTTTGACTCGGTAGTTGACGCCGTAGATGCCCTGATACTCGAATCCGGAGAGATGCAGCACGGCTTCGCGCATGGTCTTGCTGGGGATGGTGCCGGAGTTGATGCAGGTGCCGCCGACCACTTCGCGCTTTTCGATCAAGGCGACGCGCTTTCCGGATTTCGCGCCCTGTATGGCCGCGCGTTGTCCGGCGGGTCCGGAGCCGATGACGATCAGGTCGTATTGTTGCATAGCGGGTCTGGGTGCTCATTTATCTTAGCGCGGCTGGGTGCGCGGCGCGTGGGCGAGTGCGGGGGACCGACGGCTGTCCCGTGATTTTCGCTCCAGTGTGCTGCCCTAAGGTACCGGCCGCCTTCCGCCGATGAAGAATCTGATGAACGAAGAAAAGGCCGGTACGCCTCCGGTTTTCGACGCCGCCGAGGCCCTTTCCATCGTGGACGGCGACCGGGACTTGTTTCAGGAACTGGTGCACCTGTTCCGCGGCAGTTACGCGGCGGAGCTGAAGGCCATCCGGGAGGCCATCGGACGGCGGGATTCCGAGGCGCTGCGACGAGCCTCGCATCATCTTAAAGGGACCCTCGGCACGCTGGCGGCGGGGCCGGCCCGGCACACCGCGCTGCGTCTGGAAGATCTGGGCAGCAGCGCCGATTTCGACCCCGCGCCGGCGGTCTGCCTGGAAATGGAGCAGCAATTGCGCGCGCTCGATCAGGCGCTTTCGTCCTGGCGGTGAGGTTGCGCTTGCCCCAAACCAGCGGCCCGCTTGCTATGATCCCAGGATGCGCACTGTTGCCGCACTCGCCTTCCTGGCCGCCCTGCCCGCGGCGTCTCCAGGGTTTGCCGCCACCTGTGAAAGTCTCGCCGGCGCGACGCTTCCGGATACCACCATCACCACCGCCGAGTCGGTGTCCGCGGGAACTTTCGCGCCACCTTATGGCGGCGCCATCGACAAACTCCCCGCCTTCTGCCGCGTGGCTGGAGTGCTCAAACCGACCGCCGATTCCTACATCCGTTTCGAGGTATGGATGCCCGCCTCCAATTGGAACGGTAAATTCCTGGGCGTGGGTAACGGCGGATTCGCCGGCGCTATCGGGTTCGGCTCGATGGGCGCCAACGTTAAACGCGGCTACGCTACTGCCAGCACCGATACCGGACACGAAGCCGACGGTGAAGACGCCAGTTGGGCTTACCATCATCCCGAAAAAGTCAACGACTTCGGCTATCGCGCGCTACATCTGGCCACGGTCAACGCCAAGAGCCTGGTGCAGACTTTCTACAGCCAACCGGCGCAGCACGCCTATTTCGAAAGCTGCTCCGATGGGGGGCGCGAAGCGCTCATGGAAGCGCAGCGCTTCCCCGCCGATTACGACGGCATCCTGGCCGGCGCGCCCGCCAACTTCTGGACCCACATGCTGGCCGCCGGCGTCGATATCAGCAAGGCCATCTACACCGATCCCGCGGCTTATATCTCGAGCATCAAGTTTCCGGCAATCGCCGCCGCGGTGGCCGCCGCGTGCGACGCGCTCGACGGCGTGAAGGACGGCATCCTCAACGATCCCACGCGCTGCCACTTCGACCCTTCGACCCTGCTATGCAAGGACGTGGATTCGCGCGCCTGCCTCACCGCGCCGCAAGTCGCGTCTCTCAAGAAGCTCTATGCGGGCGGACGCAACTCACGCGGCGATCCAATTTTTCCGGGCTACGCGCCGGGCGCCGAAGAAGGCCGGGGCGGCTGGGTTCCCTGGCTGATCGGCAATGGACCGGGCGGCAGCAGCAGCTCCGTGTATATGGAGAATTACTTTCGCTACATGGTCTTCGACGATCCCACCTGGAATCCCCTGACCGCCAAGGTGGACACGGCCATACAGACCGCCGACGAGAAAACCGCGCACGCCTTGAATGCCACCGAAACCGATCTGCACGGCTTTCAGGCGCGCGGGGGCAAGCTCATCCTCTATCACGGCTGGAACGATCCGGCGATCTCGCCCACTAACACGATCAACTACTACAACGGCGTGCTGCACGCCATGGGCGCGGCGGCCGCGGAAAGCTTTGTGCGCCTCTATATGGTTCCCGGAATGCAGCATTGCATTGGCGGCCCCGGCCCGAGCTCTTTTGGGCAACTGGGCACCACTACGGCCAAGGGACCGGAACACGGCGTCTACGATGCACTCGAACAGTGGGTGGAAAAGGGCGCAGCGCCGGAAGCCATCATCGCCACCAAGTATATCGACGACAACTCCGCCAAGGGAGTTCGCATGACGCGCCCGCTTTGTTCCTATCCGCACATTGCGGTGTATAAAGGAACGGGCGACACCAACGATTCCACCAACTTCGATTGCGCCCTAGCCCATTAAAGTTGCTTTATCCGATTCTCCGCGCGCAACTGCATCTGTTACACTCACGTCAGTGGACGCAGGGGACACTACAACCATGGCTATGAACCAAGCTAAATATCTTCTACTCACCGCAACTTTCTCCAGCCTGTTCGTGTTACACGCGAGCGCGCAGGATCCGCCTTCCAGAGTCGCGGACTTGAACTATGTAACGGGGAACGTTTCCATCCAGCCGGCAGGCGCCGACGATTGGGCACCCGCCGACGTGAACCGGCCTGTCACTACGGGCGACAACCTGTGGGCCGATACAGACGCGCGCGCCGAGCTGCATTTGAATAACGCCGTGCTTCGCCTGGGCCCGCAATCGAGCATGGGCTTTCTGAACCTGGACGATCACTTCGCGCAAATCCGCTTCACGCAAGGCGAATTGGTGGTGCACGCGCGGCACCTGGCGGACGGGGACACATTCGAGGTGGACACTCCCAACGCCGCTATCACCATTTCGCGCGGGGGCGAATATCGCTTCAATGCCGACCCGGATTCCGCGACTACCTGGGTGGTGGTCCGCCGCGGCGAAGCGGACGTCACCGGAGGCGGCCAGAGCTTTGCTCTGAACGCGGGGAATAGCGCGCAGCTTTCGGGCACCGACCAGCTCGCTTTCGACGTGCAGAGTGTGCCGCAGCCCGACTGGTTCGAGGCTTGGGCCGCGGACCGCGACGCGCACGAGGCACGTTTGCAGTCCGCCCACTACCTGCCGCCTGGCGTGATCGGCTACGAGGAACTGGACAGCTACGGCAACTGGCGCGACACGCCCGGTTACGGCCCGGTCTGGTACCCCACGGTGGATGCGGGTTGGGCGCCCTACCACTTCGGCCATTGGGCCTGGATCGAGCCTTGGGGCTGGACTTGGGTGGACGATGCCGCCTGGGGCTTCGCGCCCGCGCATTACGGCCGCTGGGCCTACGTCGGGGGAGGCTGGGGCTGGATACCTGGACCGCTGGCTATCGGCGGTGGCGGAGTCGCGGTGGCGAGCCCGTTCTACGCACCGGCGCTGGTCGCGTTCATCGGCGGCGGAGGGTGGGGCGCATCGCTTTCCTTCGGCGGCGCCGCGGTGGGCTGGGTCCCGCTGGGACCGGGTGAAATCTACGCGCCCACTTACCAGGTCAGTCAGAATTACTTCCGCACCGTGAATGTGTCGTCGACGACGATCGTGAATACGGTGAACATTACTAATGTCTATAACAACGTGTATGTGAATAAGACCGTCACTAATGTCACGGTGAATCAACGGTTCGCGAATATGGCCGCGCCCAACGCAGTCACTGCCATGCCGCAGAATGCCTTCGCCAGCGGACGGCCGGTGAAACAGATGGGCGTGTCGGTGCCCGCGAATCAAGCGTCGCAGATCCGAAACACTTCCATGACGGTGGCGCCTTCGGTGGCGCCGGTGAAGCAGGCCCTCGCGCCCACGGCCGGGAGCGCGCCCGCGGCGCGTCCGCCGGCACGTGCGACCAGCGCGCAGGTGGTAGCCAAGGTGGCGCCGCCGCCGCCGCCGGTTCCTTTCGCGGCCAAGCAAGCCGCGTTGCAGCAGAACGCGGGCAAGCCACTGAACATGCCGGCGATTCGGCAGACCCTGCCGGCCGCGCGCGCCGCGGCCGCTGCGCCGACCGTGCGCGTCGCACCGCCTGCGCGGCAAGTGGTGCCTCCGGTCCGCGCTACGCAAGCCGCGCCGCCGACGACACCCGCGCCCCGAGACCTTCCGCGTCCGACGCAGCCGAATGCTCCCCCGGCGCCTGCGAACCGGCCGCCAGCGCAATCGAACCCGGCTCCGACGCCGGCAAACCGGCCGCCGGCGCAACTGAACCCTGCTCCGACGCCCGCAAACCGGCCGCCGGCGCAGCCCGCTCCGCAGAGCAATCCGCGTCCGGTGCAGCCACCGCCGCAGGCGCAGCCAAAGCCGCCGGCACAAGCAGAGCCAAGGCCGTCCGCGCAGCCCGCGAAGGCCACGCAAAAGGCGCCCGCGAAGGGCACGCAAAAGCCCAAGAAGGACGAGGATAAAGACAAGCCGAAATAGCTTTCGGCAGCAGAGGGCGGCCTGAGAGGCCGCCGCAGGCTGAGAGCCCGCCCCACAATTTGGAGAAGCGTTACAATCCGGCTTGGACGGCGGCGATGCGCGCCAGGGCGGCCCAATCCAGATGGCCTTCGCCGCGGGCCAGGGCGGCCAGATAGCGGTCGCGCAGCACGCCGGCGAGCGGCATCGGGACGGCCGCCGCCTCCGCGGCTTCCTGCGCCAGGCGCAGATCTTTGAAGCCCAGCCGTAGCTTGAAGCCCGCCGGCTCGAATTGCTCTTTGGCGATGGCGCCGCCATAACCGGCGTAGAGCGGCGAATTGAACAGCGCGTTGTTGACGATTTCCAGGAACTGCCCGGCATCAACACCGGATTTGCGCACCAGGGCGAAGGCTTCGCCCATCGATTCGAGCGCGGCGGCGATCAGAAAGTTGCCGGAGAGCTTGACCGCATTGGCGACCCACGGATCCGTGCCGACGATCGAAGTGCCGCGCCCCAACGCGTCGAAAACCGGCTGGCAGCGCGCCAGCGATTCAGGCGGACCGGCGGCTACAATCCAGAGCTTGGCCGCGGCAGCCGCTACGGGCCGTCCGAACACGGGCGCGGCCACATAGATCTGGCCGCGCGCGGCATGCTTTTCAGCCAGGCGTCTGGAGCATGCTACACCGATGGTGCTGCTGCCGATGTGGATCGCGCCGGGAGCGAGGGCATCGAGAAAACCCTCGACGGCCTGCTCCACGGCGTGGTCGTCAGCCAGCATGGTGACAAGGGCGTCCGCGCCGCGCGCGGCATCCGCCGGCGAGTCCGCGAGCGCGGCGCCGTCCTCCCGCAGCGGTTCCGCGTTTGCGCGCGTGCGATTGTACACAGTGACTTGATGGCGGGCGCGCAGAAGGTTGCGCGCCATAGGCGAACCCATGTTTCCAGCGCCGATGAATGCGAGTTTCATGATTGGTGTCATTTTAGCCTGGGGGGCCGACGGGAAGTTACCCCTGGCGCAGCGCCACCGCCGGGTCGATGTGGGTGGAGCGGCGCGCGGGCGCGTAGCACGCGGCCAGCGCCAGGCCGGCCAGCAGCAGCGGCGCGCCCACCAGCAGCACCGGGTCGGCGCCCTGAACACTCGCAACGGAAAAGAACATCCCCTTGAGCGCGCGCATTCCGGCCCAGGCGAAGGCCAGCCCGATGAGCGCACCCGCCGCCACCAGCACCGCGCCTTCCCCCATCACCAGCCCCAGCACGTCGCGCTTCTGCGCGCCGAGCGCCAACCGAATGGCGATCTCATGTCCGCGCTGGGCTACGGTGTAAGCGGTCACGCCCGCCAGCCCGACCGAGGCCAGGACCAGGCCGAACGCGCCGATCAGGCCGTAGGTCCAGGAGGCGCCCTTCAGCGCGGACATGAACTGGGCGATCTGTTCCGTCATACTGCGCGCGTTGAACGGAGTGATGGTGGAGTCCATGGCCGAAATTTCGCGGCGCACGGCGGTGATGGCGTCCACACCGGGCGCGGCACGCAGCATCAGAGTCACGCCGCGCAGCGATGGCTGGGCGTAATCGGATGGGTGCAGCGGAAAGTAAATGGCCGGGTGCTTCTTGTTGACCACCAGATCCTCGGTCACATCCTGGGCCACTCCCACTACTTCATACGTCTGGCGGCCATCGCCGCCGACGGTGGCGCGATAATCGATGGTGCCGGGCCAGGCTCCGATGCCTCCTACGGCGCGGCCGTTGGCGAGATCAATTTTCCGCCCCAGCGGATCCTGCCCCTTCCAGACAACACGCACGAGTTCCTGGCTGACGATTACGGTCTTCGCGGAGTTCTCCTCATCCTGCTTGCGGAACGCGCGCCCGGCGAGTATCGGAATCTCAGCCGTTTCGAAATAGCCACGGCCGACGATGTGTTTGCGCGCCCACTCCAGCACCTGGCCTGTGGAACCGGCTGTCGAAAAAGTCACGCCGGCGTTGCCATCCAGCGCGACGGGTAATGTGTCGGTGAGGCATGCGGCGGCGACCGAGGGAAGCCTGCCGACGCGATCCAGCAGCTTCTCGAAAAAGCCAGCCGCGCGCGCGGCGGAATATCCATCGCGCACAGGATCGAGCGAGAGCAGATACATGTTTCGAGGATTGAAGCCTTCCTGAACCCCCACGGTGCTCTGAATGCCGAGGCCCATATAGCCGGTGAGCAACAGCAACGTAAGCGACCCCGCCATCTGGCAGAGCACCAGGGCATTGCGCAGGCTCCAGCGCCGGTGCTTGCGCAGTTGGACATCGCCGCCTTCCTTCAGCGCCGGTGTGAGGTCGGTGCGCGTCGCCTGCAATGCCGGGAGCAGTCCAAAAGCCACGCCGGTCGCCAAAGTGAGACCGGCCGTGAACAATAGCGCCCGCCAGTCGGGAGCCAGGTCGAAGGTTACGGGAATCGGCAGCGGCATTCTCAATTGCGAGAGCAGGCGCATCGCCCACACACACAACAAGAATGCCGGCAAAGCGGCACCGACGGCTAGCAGCATGCTCTCGGTCAGCAACTGGCGGACGAGGCGGGCGCGGCCTGCGCCCAGCGCCAGGCGCACCGCGATTTCCTTGCGCCGGTCCGCCGCGCGCGCCAGCATCATGTTGGCCACATTGGCGCAGGCGATCAGCAGCACCATGCCGCCCATCACGAGGAAGAACTCACGGAAGAACGGCAGGTCCTGTTTGCGGATGGGAATGACCTTGCCGGCACCCAAAAGAAGCACGCGGCGGCCCTTCTGGTCTCTGGCCGGCTCGCCGTAGGATTGCTGCATCTGCTGCGCCACGGCGTCCAGTTCGGCTTCCGCGGCAGCCTCGGTGACGCCCGGCCGCAGACGTCCGACGATCTGGAACATAGTCAGGTCGCGGCGTTCCAGCGCGTTGCCCGCAAGCTCCGGCGCCATGCGCGCATCGGCCGACACCGGGAGCCATACATCGGCGGCGAATAGCGCCGGCGATGCACCTAGAAATTCCTTGGGCCCGACGCCGATGATGACGGACGGGTATCCGTTAATGCGCAGGGATTTGCCGACGATGGCGGGATCGGAGCCCAGGTGTTCGCGCCAGAACCGGTCGCTGACCACGACGGCCGGTGCGCGGCCCGGCTGCTCGTACGACTGGTCGAAGAAGCGGCCCATGGCGGCATGCACGCCCAAGGTGGAGAAATACGTGGGCGTGACCAGTTGCCCCCAGATTCGCTGGGTGCGCCCGCCGCTCGAGATGCCGAACGGCACCGGCGCGACGTAAGCGAATGCAGACGAGAACAGATCAGCGAGCGTGCGGTAGCGCTGGTAGGCGGGGTAGGACGACGGCGCTTCGAGCGCGACCAACTGGCCGGGGTCGGCGACGCCTGGCAGATCGCGCAGCAGCCCGCTCATCTCACTGTAGGCGCAGGTGGCGATGGTAATGCCGAGGCTGAGCGAAATCAACGCGACGGCGGTGAAGCCCGGGGAGGCGGCCAGCATGCGCAAGCCGTAGCGGACATCCTGCCGCAGTTCGGCCAGATGTTCGGCCGGCACGCGCAGCGCGATATCCAGCAGCAGGCGCGCGAGGCCGAGCACGCCGTGACGCCGCCAGATTTCGTCGATCGCCTCTTCGGTGACCTGCACCAGTTCGTCTTCGTACGCGCTCTTGAATTCGTGCGGAAAGGCTCCGGCGAGCGCGCGGTACAGACGCAGCCCGATCTCAACCGGGCGGTTTGATCCAGGCTTCACGATTCCGCCCTCCTTGGGCGCGCTCCGCGCCTGGCGTGGATAGTGCGGACCAGGTCCTCCAACCTTTCGATTTCGGCCGCCAGCACACGACGCCCCAGGCGGGTGAGCCGATAATAGCGGCGGCGCGCATCGTCTTCTTCGGCTGCCGGCCGCGCGGTGGACTTTTCGATGAGATCCTCATCCATCAACCGCTTGAGCGTGCCGTACAGCGTCGCGGGCCAGAGCCGCACCTTGCCGCCGGTGCGCTCCAGGACCGCTTGCATGATGCCGTAGCCGTGCTGATCCTGGCCGTCGAGCGAGAGCAGGACGTGGAACCAGTGCGGCTTAAGCGGGAGAAAATCCGCGGAAGAGGTGGCCATCGATATCTATATCAATTGATATATATATCGCGCAAGATCGAAAGTCAACAACGCGGAGGCCGATTTGTCCTGGTCACTGGATGTCCACTTTCACGGTCTCGATTTTGCCCGTAAAGGCGAACGGGCTGGCGTAGGTGGAGCTGACGGGCGTGCCGAGATCGGAGCCGATGTCGAAGGTCTCGTAGTAATAGCCGCCAAAGATCGGGATGGGCGTTTCGCCGGCGGGCTCGCCATTGATGGAGAGGTGCGCGAAGCCGGGACCTACGGGACGCACCTGGGCGCCTTGGCCAACTCCTCCGGTTATGGGCTGCGTGCTGGCCTTGGATTCGTCCGGGACGAAATCGACAACGATGTGAGCCTTGCCCGCTGCGAGCGGCTTGGAGGAGACGATGATGCCGCTGCGGTTGCCGAAGGCGTTGACCTCGTAAGTCACGCGGCCATCCTTGACGTAGAGAGCATAGCCGCCGTAGCGGCCGCCCTGGGCTACGATGACGCCCTCGGCGCCGCCGGCGGGAACGTCCAGGTCCGCGGTGATGCGATGGGCATGGCCCGACACGCGCGGCGCGGAGCTGGTCGGGATCCGTTGCACGCCCGCGTGGTAAACGAAGGAAGTCTGCTCGCCTCCGGGCGCGGGCGGCAGAGATCTGTGGGGAACCAGGGGATACACGTTGTTGCGCCGCGCTTCGCTATCGAAGAGCTGCTGCATTTCTTTCAGCTTTTCCGGATTCTGCTCGGCCAGGTTGTGCGCCTGGCTGTAGTCTTCGTTCAAATTATAGAGTTCCCACGGATTCTGTTCGGGACTGTGCTGCTCCCAATTGGCGAGCTGGCTGCTCTGCCACGGCAGCAGGTGACGCGATCCGGCCCACCATCCGTCGTTGTATATGCCGCGATTGCCTAGCATCTCGAAGTACTGAATCTTGTGAGCGCTGGGCTGGTCGGGATGATCGAAGCTATAGACCATGCTGACGCCTTCGAGCGGCAACTGTTTTACGCCGTTGACCACGTCGGGAAGTTCGACTCCGGCCAGCTCAAACAGCGTGGGCGCGATATCGGTGACATGATGGAATTGCGTGCGGAGTCCGCCGGCGTCTTTGATGTGTCCCGGCCAGGAGACGACTAACGGATCGCGCGTGCCGCCCAGGTGGGAAGCCACCTGCTTGCTCCATTGAAATGGCGTATTGGTGGCCCAAGCCCAGGAGGCCGCATAGTGATTAATGAAAAGCTCGCCGCCCAGATCGTCGATGTGGCGCAGCCGCTCTTCGGTGGTCTGCTTCTTGCCGTCGACCGTGTAGGCGTCGATTCCCTCCGGCCCGCCTTCGGCGCTGGCGCCATTATCGCCGGCGATGTAGAAGACGATGGTGTCGCCGGAATGCCCTTCGGACTTGATATTGGCGAGCAGCCGGCCAATTTCATAGTCGGTCTGCGCGAGAAAGGCGGCGTAGACTTCCATTTCGCGTGCTAACAGTCTTTTCTGGTTCGCGTTCAGCGAATCCCACGCCGGCAGTTCTTTCGGCCGCGGCGTCAGCTCGGCATTGGCCGGAATGATTCCAAACTCCTTCTGGCGGGCATAGGTCTGCTCGCGCAGGCTATCCCAACCCTGGTCGAACTTGCCCGCAAACTTTTCGATCCACTCTTTCGCTACGTGATGGGGCGTATGCGTGGCGCCGGTCGCGAAGTAGAGGAAGAAGGGCTTCTGGGGAGAGACGGCGTCGTGTTGTTCGACCCAGCGGGTGGCGTCGTTAACCAGGTCGGTGGTGAGATGGTAAGCCTGGGCCGGGGTCGCAGGCGGTTCGACCGCGACGGTGTTCCGATACAGGCGCGGATGCCATTGACTGTCCGCGCCGCCCATGAATCCGTAGTAATACTCGAACCCCAGGCTGGTGGGCCAGTGGTCGAAGGGACCCGCCGGATTGGTCTCCCAAACGGGCGTGTTGTGCCACTTGCCGAAGGCCGCCGTGCTGTAGCCATTCTGCTTCAACACTTCGGCGATGGAGACGGCGCTCTTGGGCCAGACGGAATTGTAGCCGGGGTAGCCGGAGGCGCCCTCGACGACCGTGCCGAAGCCGATTTCGTGATCGTTGCGCCCGGAGAGCAGCGCGGCGCGCGTCGGTGAACACAGCGAGTTCACATGGAAGCGGTTGTAGCGCAGGCCGCTGGCAGCCAACTGGTCCAGGTAGGGCGTGGGCACGGGTCCGCCGAAGGTTGCGGTGGCGCCGAAGCCCACGTCATCGAGGAGAATCAGGACAACGTTGGGCGCGCCTTTGCGGGCGCCGGTGCGCTGGGGCCAGTCCGGGGACGATTTGTCGCGGCTGGGGTCGATTTTCCCTTTGAAGGCAGGGTCGGGCTTGGGCAGGGTATCGGCCGCCCAGATGGCGGGTGCGGACGCCGCCAGTATTCCAGTTACTAATATTGTGAAGTTTCGGATATTTCTCATTGGCTTTCGCTGCCTTTGGTTACATCTTTTATGGCTTCGGCAAACGACTTAGAGTCTTTGGTCCGGTGAATGCGTCCCTTCAGCACGTCGTCCCATGTGATGTAGGGGTAGAGATGGTGCGATTGGGCCTGATCTTCGAAGAGAGCTTTCAGCTCCGCCAGTTTCTCGGGGTACTTCTTGGCTAAGTCAATTCGCTCGGTGTAGTCCTCATTCAGGTTGTACAGCTCCCAGGCGTTTTCGTCAAACGGCTGCTGGCTTTGCGCGTTTCCAGTGATAAAGCTGCTGGGGTATGCCAATTCGGCTTTCCAGCCGTCGTGATAAATCGATCTCGAGCCAAAGATGTAGTAATACTGTAGGGTGTGACGGGTAGCCGCTTTAGCATCGTCAATCGAGTATGCGAGTGAGGTCCCCTCAATCGAATCCTGCTTGATTCCCTTGATCTGGTCAGGTACCTTGACGCCCGTCAGATCGAGCGTGGTCGGAAGAATGTCAATGACATGACTGTACTGGGTACGAATTCCGCCTTTGTCCTTAATGCCTTTCGGGTAAAAAACAATAAGCGGATTGTGAGTGCCACCTTCACTGTTGGCATCCTGCTTCCAATACTTGAAAGGCGTGTTGGCGGCCTGCGCCCAGCCCAGCGGATAATTACCCTCGGTGGCAGCGGACGTACCGATCTCTCCAACCTTATTCAGGTTATAAGCAATGTTCTCTTTTTCCGTTAGAGTCTTACCCAGCAGCGGGCGATCAATATCCCCGTTCAAAGTACCTTCTTTGCTGGCGCCATTGTCACCGATCATAATGAATACGAGCGTATTGTCCAATTGGTTGATGTCTTTCAGGTGATTGATCAAGCGGCCAACTTCAAAATCCGTATAGGTCAGGTAACCCGCATAGACTTCCATGAAGCGTGCATAGAGCTTTTTCTCGTCCTCCGACAATTGATCCCAGGCCTTAATGTTCGGGTTGCGATCGGGAAGCTTCGCCTCGGCGGGGATCACGCCGAGTTTCTTCTGGCGCTCGAAAACGTCCTCCCGGTACGCGTCCCAGCCCTTGTCGAATTGGCCTTTATATTGATCGCTCCAGTATTTGTCTACCTGGTGCGGAGCATGCGTGGCCGCTGGCGCATAATAGAGAAAGAAGGGCTTGTTAGGCGCCGCCTTCTTCTGGCGATCGATGTAGCTGATGGCTTTATCGGTGATCTGATCGCTGAAGTGACGGCCATCCGGACGGACGTGAGCCTGATCTTCCACCAGGTCCGGCTTGTATTGGTCGGTCTGCGAACCAAGGAATCCGAAGAAGTGGTCGAAGCCTTTACCTGTCGGCCAGCGCTCGAATGGGCCGGCGTCGGTGGCATCTTCATCAGGGGTGACACCATATTTGCCTACCGCGAATGTGTTGTAGCCATTCTCACGAAGGATTTCGGCGATGGTTCCGGCCGAGGAAGGAACCCGGCCGTCCCAGCCGGGGAATCCGGCGGACATCACGGTGTGTGAGAATCCGGAAACATGCACGGATGCGCTGTTACGGCCAGTCAGCAGCGCGGCGCGGGTGGGGGCGCAGATCGCGGCCGTATGAAAGTTGGTATAGCGCAGGCCATTGCCGGCGAGATTGTCGAAGGTAGGAGTCCGGATCAGCCCGCCGAATGTGCTGGGAGCGCCAAAGCCCACATCGTCCAATAGGATCCACACGACGTTTGGGGCTCCGGCGGGCGCTTTCACAGGTTCCGGCCACCATTCTTTTGACTGGGCGAGGGTTCTGCCAACGACTCCCTGATACGGCTGGGTTGCTTGCGCATGCAGGGAGAGGCTCGCACTCATCGCAAATAGTAACGCCGACGACAACGCTTTCAATACGCTTTTCATTTTCATTGAGCTCCTTGGCCAGTGGCCTGTCCTACCTTGCGCAGCGGAAACCTACATGATTGGTCCCGGTGCCGGCTTCGCCTTTGCCGCGGCTGCCGGGCATGTAGCGTGTACAGTATTGATCGGTGCAGAGGAACGATCCGCCCCGCTGCACGCGTTTCGGGACGCCGGGTTCGTCCGGGTCGAAGCTATCCGCCGGGCCTTGCGGGTTGCGAACGACAACGCCCGGTTGCGCGATCTGCTTGTGATAGTCGGCGCGGTACCAGTCGGCGCACCACTCCACACATTGCCCGCCATGTCGTACAGGCCGTATCCGTTCGCCGGAAACGAACCTACCGGCGCTGTGCCTGTATAGCCGTCCTCGGCGGTGTTGGTATCCGGGAAGTGACCCTGGAATGTGTTCGCCTGGAACCTGCCACCCGGCCGGAATTCCTTGCCCCAAACAAACGGCTGGCGATCGAGGCCGCCGCGCGCGGCGAATTCGAACTCGGCTTCGGTGGGCAGGCGCCGGCCGGCCCACTTCGCATAGGCGGCCGCGTCTTCCCAGGCCACGTGAACTACGGGATGTTTGCCGCGGCCTTTGAGATCGCTCGACGGACCCTCGGGGTGCTTCCAATTCGCGCCCTTTACGTAGCGCCACCAGACGTAGGCGTCAGTCAGTTCGACGGCATGCTGGGGCGGAGTGAAGACCACCGAACCCGGGACGAGGTCTGCGGGCTTCGCGCCGGGAAAGTCTTTAGGATCGGGCCGGCGCTCGGCGACGGTGATGTATCCGGTGGCAGCCACAAACGCGGCGAACTGGTCGTTAGTCACTTCGGTGCGGTCGATCCAGAAAGCGTCAACGTGCACGCGATGAACGGGTTGCGAGTCGTCCATACCGGCATGATCGGATCCCATCCAAAAATCGCCGCCGGGAATGCGGACCATATCCGGCGCGGGGCGGACGCCTTCCGCTCCCGCGAGCGCCGCAGCGCCGAGGAGTAGACAGAACATGTCAATTACAAATTTGTTTTTCATTTAGAACTTGTAGTGCAGCCCCAACTGAATGATGCGCGACTGGTTGCCGGGAATCAAGCTGGTGATGGTGCCAAATGCCGCGCTGCCCTGCTGCACGTTGGGTAAGGCAAAGTTCGCATGGTTGATGAAATTCAGCGCTTCGGCCCGGAACTGGATGTCGTGCCGCTCGCGGATGTGGAAGTCCTTCAGCATGGAAAGATTCAGCCCGATGGCTCCCGGACCGTAGCCGGCGGTGCGGCCGGCATTGCCGAAGGTATAAGGAGCAGGCGCCGCGAAGGCGCTGGTGTTGAACCACTCGGCGATTTTCTGGGCGGTGGGCCGGCTGCTGCTGAGAGCGGGATCGCCCACCACGTTCGCGCGGTTGCCATCCGAAAATGAATTGGTCAGATTGACTGCTTCCATCACCCCGTAAGGCGACCCTGAATGCAACTCGCCCGTATAGGCCAGCGACCATCCTCCCGCCACGCTGTCCAGGAATGCGTTCCTGGGCGCGTGCGCTTTGCCTTTGCCGTAGGGTACCTCGTAGATGGCCTCGACGACCAGCCGATTCTTGATATCGTTGCCGGACAGACCCCAGTCCTGCGCGCGGTCGTTCATATTCAGGTAGGTATTGTAGTACGTGAGAGCTCCGCCCGGATCACCCAATTCATTGCGGCCGGGAATATTATCTTCGAACCGCGAGAACGTATAGTTGCCCTGGATGGTGAGCCCTTTGGAAGCGCGCTTCTCCACGTGCAGGCTGATGCCGTAATACTTGGAGCTGCCAATGTCGTCGGCCAGGGCGCGCACGTCGCTGAACTGAGGAAACGGCCGCAATATCTGGGCGTTGCCGGGTCCTAGCTCGTCTGTCGGAACCTGGTTGATAGTGACTCCGCCTTGATTCGGAACCGGCAGATCGTGACCCATGGTCCCGAGTCCGCCCACTTCCACCAACCACGAATTCGAAAGCTGTTTCTGGATATTGAGATTGTATTGCTCGAGGTATCCGGTCTTGAGGCCAGTCTGTTGGTAGAAAGTGACAGCGGTAGTGGGCTTGGTACCCACCGGCACCGCGCCGTAACCGGGAGTGAGCTGGCTGGCGGCCGGCACGCCATTTGCCGGGAATCCGCCGGCTAGCAGAAATGCCGGAGTCACTCCATTGTTGGGCGAGACGAACGAGGCGGAGTCGCTGAAGCCCAGGTTGGCGGTGATGGGCGTGGCCATATCGTAAGGGCCTACGTAGAGCAGCGCGGAGCCGCCGCGAATGACGAAGTCCTTGGGCAGGCGCCAGGCGAAGCCGAAGCGCGGTCCCAGATTGTGATAGTTCCAGTTAGTGGCATACTGCGGCACGCCGTTCAATCCGGAGAAGGTGACGATGCCGGGCGTTCCTGAGACGGGGTTGATGGCGGTGGGGTTGAACCCGTTCTGGCGGTTGCCGTATTCTTCCCAGCGGGGTTGATCGAGATCCCAGCGCAGGCCGAGGTTCAGGGTCAGATTCGGAGTCACTTTCCAATCGTCCTGGGCGTAGGCGCTGTAATTGTCTCCGCGCGGCTTCAGCGGAAGCGCGTTGACGATTTGGGCGGTGTTCACCCATCCCATTTCCAGGGCGGCGAGAGAGTTGCCGGCAGCCGTGGTGTTGAAAGTGACTTGTCCGCCGGCGATTCCCCACCAATCGTCTACGTCGCTGGCGTACCGGTATTCGGCTCCGAACTTGAGCTGGTGGCGACCCCGAATCACGCTGAGGTGCTCGATCACGGGGATGGCCAGCGTGGGGACCTGGAATCTTTGCTGGGTGGTGGTTCCCTGCTGCGTATAACCGGGCACTACGACGTTCGGGGCAAAGGCGGAATCCGCGCCGGTGAGCCCGATGGTCTGGTTGAGATCCGATCCGGCGCCCGAGGAGTAGGTGTGGGACGAGCGGAGATCGAAGCCCGTGCGAAATTCGTTCAGTACCGTGGGGCTGAAGTCGTGGTACCAGGTTCCGGTGGTGTTGTAGTAGCTGGTGTGAGCTTTCACGGCGGCGGGGTCGGCCGCGGCCACGCTAAATATCGCGCCCGTATACGTGGGGGTGGTGTAACCGACGAACCGGCCGACGATGCGGTCCTTCTCTCGAAACATATGGTCGATGCGGGCGATGTGATTGTTGCCGATTACCCCGTTCGCCTGGTTGGCCAGGAAGTTGTTGTGTCCGGAAAGCTGGCCGGGAACGTTGGGTGCTGGGAAAAGGGCGGCCAGCCTGGCGCCCACCGGATCGAGCAGGTTCGCGGGAATGATGTTTCCAGGCAAGGGCACGCCGGTTTTCGGATCCTTGACGGGCTTGTCGGCGGAGAAATTGCCCGCGTCCTCCGCCAGGGTGGGCACACCCAGGATGGTGGCGATGTAAGTTATTTCGCGCAACCCTTCGTAGTTATAAAAGAAGAACGTTTTGTTCTTCTTGATGGGGCCGCCGAGCGAGGCGCCGAACAGATTGTAGCGGAGAATCGGATTCGTGGCGGCGAAGAAGGTACGTGCGTCCAAAACGTTGTTGCGAAAGAACTCATAGGCCGACCCATGCCAGTCGTTGGTGCCCGACTTAGTAGTCATCTGGATGACACCGCCGCCGGTCCGGCCCAGCTCCGCGGCATAGTTACTCATCTCCACGTTGAATTCCTGCAGCGATTCCACGGGCGGGTCGTATACCAGAGTGGCCACGCCGATGTTCGGCAGATTCTGGGTGCTTTCTCCATCGAGGGTGTACATGGCGTTGTTGGCGCGTCCCCCGGCTATGCCGAAGGTGGCCCCGAGTCCGGCGCCATTCTGCACCACGAACCCGTTCAGCCCGATGAGCTGCGAGGCGCGCCGGTCTACGAGTGGGAGATCCTGGATGGATTGGCCATCCACCACGTGAGCTACCGACGACGTTTCGGGCTGTAACAGAGGCGCGGCCGCTTCTACGGTGACGGTCTCATTGATGCCGCCGACCACCAGTTCCAAGTCGACGGTCGAGGTAGTGCCCGTTTCGAGAACGACGCCGGTGCGGGTGAGGGGTTTGAAGCCGACCTTGGTGACGTCGATCTGGTATTGACCGGGCGGAAGTAGCGGTATGGCATAGAGCCCCTGGTCGTTCGACAGGACTTCACGTTTCAAACCGGAGTCCGTACGGGTCACGGTTATGGCCGCCTGGGCTACGATGGCCTGGCTCGCGTTGGTGACGCGGCCTTCCAATTGGGCGGTCTGGGCGGTGGCAGGTAAGCTTATCAAAAACAGAGCTAAGGCCAGAAGAAACACGTTCAGTAAGGCTGACGTTCTCATTGAAAAATCCTCCGTTGCGAAATGCCCAAAGGCCGGGGCCGCGCGTGAAGTTTCACCCGAGGAACTTCGTTCGGAGCCCGCGTTTGGCTTTGGGTTCTCTCAGCCTAAGACAGCAGATACAGTTTGTCAATAGAAATAATAGACTATTTGAGGAAGCGGGGCAGGGCCAGCGTTCCAGCATACAGTCAAGTAGTTTGATAGCTTATAAGTTTGCATCCACTTATATATTCTAACTTATGTATAATCAGTTATTTGCTTAGTATTGTATGTCTAGCTCCAAACTTCTGGATGGTTGACATCGGCCCGAGCATATCCTAAACTCGACAGGATTGAGGGCCAGGAGCTCTCGCGAATGCAGCCAACTGCAGTTGACACACACAGCCAAATCACAGCGGCGGACACTGAGCGGATTCCGATGACGCTGGTGGAGGCGATGCGCTTCTACGGCGATCCGGATGCGGCCACACGGACGCTGGCGGCGGCCCGTTGGGGAGATGCCAATGAATGCCTGCATTGCCACTCGAGGGACCGGCATTTCTACATTTCGACGCGCCGTATCTGGAAGTGCCGTGCTTGCCGGAAGCAATTTTCGCCCAAGGCGGGCACGATCTTCGAGGACTCGCCGATCAGTTTGGACCGCTGGCTGATTGCCATCTGGATGGTGGCCAACAGCGAGCAATGCGTCAGCACCTACAAACTGCACCGCATGCTGGGAGTGACACAAACGACCACGACGTTTATGCTGCGGCGCATCCGGCTGGCGATCGCAGTCCGAAGCGGGGCGAGCGAGGGGAGTGGGGCGGTGGCGGCCGTCCAGGCGCGATGATCAAGCCGAAACAGACGAAGCCGGAAGAGCCGAATCCGGACAAGCACGCCAGATTCATCCGCCTGCTGAAAGAGATTGCGGCCGTGCCGAAGACCGCCATTTACGAGCTCGATCCGCGACTGCGGCCTAAGCCGCGACCTATTTCGGGGGAGAGCAAGGATGAAACGTAGGGGCCGGGGCAGCGCCGATTGGCAATCGGCGCGCAGGCTGCCAGCCTGCCACAAAGTATCGTATCCCGATAACAATCAGATATCAATAGGGGGTTCTGACTCAAAATATTTTATCCACCACTCGATAGTGGGTCTTTACATGCCCGCACACCCAGATTAGACTTGTAAATCTATTTAGTACATAGAGTCACTATACTATCAAGGGGAAACATGCGTTACCGCGACACGATTCGAATCGCAGCACTTCTGGTGTTTACAACAATTCCAGCTCTTCACGCCCAATTGGACACGGGAGCCATCTCTGGCACCGTCAAGGACTCATCAGGCGCCGTCCTGCAGTCCGCAAAGGTGACGATTATCGAGACGGAGACCGGCATCGCGGTTTCGTTGCTATCGAATGGCGACGGATTCTACTCGGCGCCCGCGCTGCATATCGGGAAGTACACCATTTCGGCGTCCGCGGCGGGCTTCACTACGGAGACGCAAAAGGGTATCGATCTCCGGGTGCAGGACCGGCTGAATCTAGACTTCACGCTGGCGCCCGGCCAGACCAGTACGGTTGTCAACGTGGAAGGAGGTGTGCAGTTGCTCCAAACTGAAGACACGTCGATGGGGCAAGTGGTGGATGATGCCACCATGGAGAACCTGCCGCTGAATGGGCGAAACTACATCCAGCTGGCGACGCTGGGGGCCGGGACATCGCCATCGCGGCGCGGGGCTGAACGCGATACTTTCATCGCGAACGGCGCGCGCGAGTTACAAAATACATACCTGCTGGACGGCGTCGACAACAAGAACAAGATCGTGGGATTCGACAGTTCCGCGGCGCAAGCCATCGAGCCGGTGATCGACGGTGTGCAGGAGTTCAAGGTGGAGACCAGCACGTTCTCGGCGGAGTACGGCCAAGCCGCGGGCGCGGTGGTCAACGTAACGCTAAAATCCGGCACCAACGAGTTCCACGGCAGCATGTGGGAGTACATCCGGAATTCATTTTTTGACGCGAAGCCGTACTTCCAGGTGCTGGGGCAGAAGCCCGACTACAACCTGAATCAATTCGGCGCCACCTTCGGCGGCCCGATCATTAAAAACCGCACGTTCTTCTTCGGAAGCTGGCAAAGCTTCCGCGCCGTGGACGAAGTGCCGCAATTGGCGACCGTTCCGACGCTGGCGCAACGTGGCGGCGTATTCACGACCGCGATATACGATCCCAACTCCACCGTGAAGAATCCCAACGGATCGGGATACGTGCGCACGCCTTTCCCCCACAACACGATTCCCACCAGCGACTGGGACACGGTGGCAGCGCAGTTGCTGCCGTTGTATCCGCTGCCAAACCTTACGGGCGGGAGCAACTATTTCTCCGACCAGTCGGAGCGGCTGTCAAACGACCAATACAACCTCCGGCTGGATCACCGGTTCAACGACAAAGACACCTTCTTCGCGCGCTATTCGCGGACCGAGGGCGAGAACATTCTGCCGGCGCCGCTGCCCCCGCCGGCGAGCAATCCCAGCGATGTGTGGCCGGATGCGCGCTCGGTGGCGGCCAGCGAGACACACATCTTCCGCGCCAACCTGATCAACGAATTGCGGTTCGGTTACATGGAGACACGCGAAATCCAGCAGGTGCCCGGCGTCAATGAAGACGCGCAATTCGGTATCACCGGCGCTCCCGATTATCTGGAAATTCACGGTTTGCCGACTTTCGCCATCAGCGGCTTGAACACGCTGGGCACGACTGGTCCCGGCACGCTGCCGCTGGGCGCCACCGGGTCGGGTAACCTGCCGCTCAACAAGCAGGGCAAGAACCAGCAGCTTTTCGATAACCTCTCATGGGTTAAAGGGCGCCACACCCTGAAGTTCGGAGTAGACATCGAACAAGTGATGCTGTATGGGTATGTCACTCTTTCCGCCCGCCCCGCTTTGACTTTCACAGGTGTCTTTACCCAGAATCCACAGAGCCGCTCCGGGACGGGATCGGCGTTCGCCGACTTCCTGCTTGGGGAGGTGAATCAGCTTACCGTTAACACTCGACCCAGGAACTGGGAAAAGCAACACACCGCGGAGGGCTATGTTCAAGACGACTGGAAAGTCAGTCCCAAGCTGACAGTGAACCTGGGCCTGCGTTACGAGCTGGCCATGCCCTGGTATGAAATCCATAACGACTATTCCGATTTCATTCTCCAGCCTGGCCCTGCCTATGGCTTGCTGGTGACGGCGCCGGACGCCAGTCAGTACGGCTTAAGAAACTCGTTTGCCACACCGGACACCAAGAACTTCGCGCCGCGCGCCGGACTGGCTTATCAACTGACGCCTAAGACGGTGCTGCGCAGCGGATTCGGCGTATTCTACGGACGCACGGATGAGAACCTGGGCATCTCCAGCCGGCCCACCAACAATCCGCCGTATTTCCTGCGCTCGATCGACACCAGCGACCAGGTTCACACGCTGATGACGCTGGAGGGAGGCATACCGCCGAATCTTCTGAATCCGAACGATGTGATTAACTCGAACGTGAACTCATGGCCGACCTATATGCCCCTGCCCTACACGTACGAGTGGAATCTGAACCTGCAGCAACAGTTGGCAGGCGGATTTACGTTCCAAGCCGGCTATGTGGGCTCCGCTTCGCACAATTTGTACGTCGACCCGAATTTCAACCAGCCGCAACCCGGCCCCGGCTCTATCGCATCGCGGGAGCCTTTTCCGCAGTACAGCCAGATCCTGGCCTTTCTGCCGCTGGATCGATCGAACTACAATTCGCTGATCGTGCAGATGGAGCGGCGTTTCCGCAGCGGGTTCAGTTTCCTGGGCGCCTATACCTGGAGCCACTCGAACGACTACGGTGGCCAGGTGTCGGACGCGCTGGATTATGGGCCGCAGAACCCTTATAACTGGACGTCGAACTATGGCAGCTCCAACTTCGACGTGCGCAGCCGTTTGTCGATGAGTTACATATACGAATTGCCATTCGGCCGCGGGAAGCCGTGGGTCAGCCAGCCGGGCATCGCGCGGGCGGTTCTGGGTGGGTGGCAGCTCTCCGGCGTCACGGCGTATCAGACGGGGCTGCCGTTCACGCCCATTCTGAGTTTCGATCCGACCAATACCGGCACCACCGCGCACCCCAATGTGGTGCCCGGCGTGGCGTTCTATCCGACTCCCAGCCGGACCAGTTGGTTTAATGGCGCGGCGTTTGTCGCTCCGGCGGCCTACACTTACGGCAACGCGGGACGCAACATCCTGCGCGGCCCGAACACATTCAATAGCGACGTGGGACTCCTGCGGTCGGCGACTTTCAAGGAAAGATTCACGCTGCAGTTTAGCGCGCAGGCGTTTAATGTGTTCAACACTCCGCAGTTCGGGCTGCCGAACAATACTATCGGCGTGTCCACGACTGGGGTAATCACCACGGTAGCGACTCCCGAGCGGCAGTTGCAGCTTGGCCTGCATCTGCAGTTCTGAGCATTTATCAAAATGGCAACTCGAATGAGTAAGACCACGCGACGTACTTTGTTCAAGAGCGCGGGAGCCCTGGCCGGTTTGGCCGGGCTTCCGGCGGGAGCCGGTGCGGCTCCTCAGACCGCAGGTGGAGGCGGATCTCATTGGGAGCGCCCGCCCAAGCAACAGGGAAACAACCTGAATGTGATCCTGCTGGTTTCGGACACATTTCGCGCGGATAACCTGGCGGCATACGGAAGCCAGTGGGTGGAATGCCCGAACCTGAATCGTCTTGCGGAGCAGGCGATTGTTTTCGAAGATGCCTATCCGGAGGGCATGCCCACGATTCCGATCCGGCGGCAGTTGTACACCGGCCGCCGGATTGTTCCGACTTATTCGTATTACCAGCACGAACCCGTTCAATTGCCCGGATGGCATCAGCTCTACAACGAAGATGTGACTTTGAGCGAGGTGTTGACCGAGGCGGGTTATGCTACGGCGCTGATCGCCGATCTGCCGCATCTGCAAAGGCCGGGGCGCAATTTCCACCGCGGATATCATTACTACGACTGGGTGCGCGGTCAGGAAATCGACTATTACGGGCAGGCTCCGCGAAAGGTACCAGAGTTTGCGGATTTATATCCGGCAGAGTATCTGAACCAGCCGCAACTGAACAAGCAGTTCGCCGCCGGCCAGCAGTTTCGCGCGTTTCTGAATCAGTACACCGCGAATCGCAAACGCTGGCTGAAGGACGGTGACTCACTGGCGGAACAGACCGGGCGCAAGGCGGTGGCGTGGCTGAAAGAGAATCGCCAGGAGTCTCCTTTTTTCCTGCACGTGGAAGCCTTCGATCCGCACGAGCCGTGGGATCCGCCGCAGCAGTTTCTGGAGAAGTATTTCAAAGAGGCGAGCCCGTATAGCTGGCCGGAGCCGCCTTACGGGTATGTGCAGGTGCCGCCGGAAGGGGTGCGGCGCCTGCGCGCCAACTACGCGGGTGAAGCTTCGAACGTGGATTTCTGGTTCGGCAAGATCCTGGATACGGCGGGGGAACTGGGGCTGCTGGAGAACACCGTGGTCATTTTCATGGCGGACCACGGGGCGTTGCTGGGCGAACAAGGCCAGTTCGTAAAGGGGCCGGAGCGATTGCGAAAGCAAGTGACGCACATCCCGCTGCTGGTGCGGGTTCCAGGAGGACAGTACGCGGGCAAAAGGGTGCCCGGTTTCGTGCAGATTCCGGACGTTATGCCCACGATTCTGGGCCGGCTGGATTTGAAGGCGCCAGCGCGCGTGACTGGTCATGACCTTTGGCCTTACGTTACGGGCCAGGGTTCCAACCCGCGCGATCACGTGGTACAGGCGTACGGCTGGATTGCCGCGGTGCGCACGCCGGAGTGGAACTATTCGGCCATCTGGAACAAGGAGAAGTACGAAGGCCGGTATGCGCCCCAACTTTACGATCGCAAGAAAGACCCCGAGGAATTACACAGCGTGGCGGACCAGCATCCCGCGGTCGTCAAGGAGTTGCAGACCAAGCTGGAGCAGTACATCGCTTCCGGCTGGGGAATTACCAACGGCAGCTTTAATGAGAAGGCCGGTTAGTCTACGAGCGGGTCCGGGGGACCCGCGCAGACCGGGGGTCTGCCTCACGTTGCCGGCACTCATACACGGACGGAGTGAAATCATGAAACCAATTCAATGCGTGGCTTTGATTTTGACGCTTACCGCGGTTTGCGCGGCCAACGCGCAGGTTAGCGTACGAATTCTGTTAGGGGTTGGAGACGCCGAGTCCGTGCGATGGGATGGCACCATCGCGGCACAACGCGGAACGATCACCTCGCTCACGCCCTGGCGTTTCGAAGGCGCCGACGCGATTTCCGGCTCGACCTGGCATTTGAACACGCATCCGATCCGGCTGTTCAATGGGGGAACACAGGTGTCGTCGCGGGGCGTGAGTAACGTGGTGGCGAACGGCCTGATTGTGAATCTGACGGACGCCGCGGGGGGCGCCGCGTTGAAGGTGACGACGGCGCAGGGCGATTTCACGGTGGCATTGGACGAACTGGCATACGGGAAGCCGGTACCTAAGTTGAATGGGCGGGTGGTGGTGGATCGCATACCGGCGAGCGTGCAGCTTACGAATACGGCGGACGAGGAGGATTATCCTGCGGCCGCGGCGGGCAAGAATGGCGATGTGTGGCTGGCTTACGTGACGTTCCATCACAACCCCGACCACAACAGCCTGCGGGCCGCGCTGGAAACCACGCCGAAGGATTTTTCGAAATGGAAGAGCCCCACCGGCGGCGACCAGATATTCGCGCGCAAATTGAGCGGCGGCGTGTGGGGCAAGCCCATCGCCATCACCGCAGGCGGCGGAGATCTGTATCGCACGGCCATTGCGGTTGACGGCCAGGGGCGGGCGTGGGTCTTTTGGGCGCAGAACGTGAAGCCGGCCGGCGGGCGGGCGAATTTCGAAATTTTCGCGCGCGCGATTCAGAACGATGCGCCGGGCGCCCCGGTGCAGATCTCCAGCGATGCCGGCTCGGATATCGATCCGGTGGCGGCTACCGATGCGGGCGGCAATGTGTGGGTCGCGTGGCAGGGCTGGCGCAACGGAAAGGCGGCGATATTCGCGGCCTCGCAGAACGGCGGCAAGTACAGCGCGCCGGCCGCGGTTTCGCAATCTACCGGGAACGAGTGGAATCCGGCGATTGCCGCGGATAAGAGCGGGCGGGTCACGGTGGCGTGGGATTCCTATCGCAACCAGAACTACGACGTTTATGTGCGCACGGCGTCGGGCGGGTCCTGGGGGCCGGAGACGGCTGTCGCGGCGAGTGCGCGGTATGAGGCGTATCCGTCCGTCGCCTATGACGGCGGCGGGCGATTGTGGGTGGCTTACGAGGAAGGCGGCAAGGGCTGGGGCAAGGACTTTGGAGCCTACAACAGCAGCGGCGTGGCGGTGTATCAGGGGCGCGTCATTCGTTTGCGCGGCTTTGAGCCGGACGGGCGCGCGGTGGAACCGGCGGGCGATTTGGGCGCGGTACTGCCCGGCATGCCGAACATACAAATCGAGAAGGCGGGCGCACAAAACGATTTTCAGAAGCTCGATCCGGATGTGAAGAACGCGCAGACGCGGGAGCCGGACCGGACCGCGCGCAACATGCAGAACGCCCGGAACACGCTGCCGCGCCTGGCTGTCGACGGATCGGGCCGCATCTGGCTGGCTTTCCGCAGCGCGCATCCCATCTGGTGGAGTGCGCTGGGTACGGTTTGGACCGAGCACGTGGTGTCTTTCGACGGCAAGGCCTGGAGCAGCCCGATCTTTCTCAACCACTCGGATAACCTGCTCGACAATCGCCCGGCGCTGGTTTCGACGAGCGCGGGGCAACTGCTGGTGCTGGGATCGTCAGACAATAGGCGGCAGTATTATCTGGGCGAGAATATCAGCTCGCCGCTGGGCATTGTGGCCAGCTCGAAGACCGATCCGTATAACAACGATTTGTATGCGAATGAGATCGATTTGGGACCGGCGTCGCAGCCTCCGGCTTTGACCGAGGCCAAGGCGGTGGAAGCTGCCGGTCCGCAAGTGGCGGACGCCACGGATCTGCGGCTGGTGGGCCAGATTCGAGACTACAAGGTGAACGGGCCGGATTTGAAGATCGTGCGCGGCGAGTTTCACCGGCACAGCGAGATCTCGATGGATGGCGGCAACGACGGCACGATTCTGGATCAATATCGCTACATCCTGGACGCGGGAGCGCTCGACTGGGTGGGTTGCTGCGACCACGATAACGGCGCGGGCCGCGAATACACCTGGTGGATCAGCCAGAAACTGACGGACATCTTCTACTCTCCCGGTAAGTTCGTTCCTATGTTCAGCTACGAGCGGAGCGTGAACTATCCGGAAGGCCACCGCAATGTGATCTTCGCGCAGCGCGGCGTGCGGACTCTGCCGCGGTTGCCGATCAGCAAGGAGAACGAGACTGTGCATGCTCCCGATACCCTGATGCTGTATTCGTATCTGAAGTACTTCCACGGCATCGCGGCGTCGCACACCAGCGCCACGGGAATGGGCACGGACTGGCGCGACAACGATCCGGCGGCCGAGCCGGTGGTCGAGATCTACCAGGGCGACCGCCAGAACTACGAGATGCCGGATGCGCCCCGCTCTAATTCCGAAAAGGATTCGATCGGTAACTGGCGTCCCAAGGGATTCGTGAGCCTGGCGCTGGCTAAGGGATACAAGCTGGGTTTCCAGGCCAGCTCCGATCATATCTCCACGCACATGAGCTACTGCAATATTCTGGCGAAGGACCTCACGCGGGAAGCGGTGCTGGAAGGTTTCCAGAAGCGGCATGTGTACGGTTCGACGGACAACATTCTGGCCGATGTGCGGAGCGGGCCGAACCTGATGGGGGATGCGTTCGCGAGCGCGGAGGCGCCCAATCTGCACGTAAAGCTGGAGGGCACGTCGAAGTTCGCCAAAGTTGTGGTGGTGAAGGACAACGAGTATGTGTACTCGACACAACCGGATTCGGACAAGGTGGACTTCTCCTGGCGCGACAATGCACCGGCCAAAGGGAAGACCAGCTATTACTATGTGCGCGGCGAGCAGGACAACGGCGAAATCGTGTGGGTGTCGCCGATGTGGATCACTTATACGGGGAAGTGAGACAGGTTTCGGCCGCAGATGAACGCAGATGAACGCAGATAACACGCAGAAAAAAAGGGTTATGTCTGGACGTTGGTTACTCGGGTTAGTAGTAAGGCAGGTTTCGGCCGCAGATGAACGCAGATGAACGCAGATAACACGCAAGGAGACTGTATATGTCGGGACGTTGGTTCCTTGGATTACTATTACTTTCTGGCATTCCGGTTCGCGCGGAGGTTGGGGTGCGCGTGTTACTGGGCCTGATGGATCGGGAAGGAAAGAAGTGGGATGGTTCCGCGTCTATCGACCGCGGCAAGATTGACAAGATGGATCCGTGGCGGTTCGGGAAGGACGATGAACTGCTGGCTGACGGCGCGTGGAAGATTTCGACCGCGCCGGTCCTGTCGTTTCCGAGCCTGATCGCGCGCCAAACGCCTCCGGTGGGGCCGAACGGAGTCATTTTGTGGCTCAGCGGCGAGGATGAAAACAGCCAGATCACGGTGAAGACCGCGCATGGCGATTTCAGCTTCCGGCTGGCGGACGTGCCTTATGGCAAGTTCCACTACGCGCTGGAGGGTAATGCCGCGGCCGACCGCATTCCGCCTTCGTCGAGATTGACCGATTCTCCCGATGAACAGGACTACCCGGCGGCGGCCGTGGCTCCCAACGGCGACATCTGGCTGGCGTATGTCGAGTTCCGGCACCATCCTGATCATGACAAGCTGCGTGCGCCGTACAAGGATCCGCCGAAGGACCTATCCGCGCTGGCGGCGCCGGCTAAGGGTGACCAGATCCTGGTGAAACGGTTCACCGGGAATCGCTGGGAGGAGCCGATTGCGATTACTCCGGCGGGCGGCGACTTGTACCGGCCGGCGATCGCAGTGGATGGCTCGGGACGGCCGTGGGTGTTCTGGTCCGCCAACCAGAAGAACAATTTCGATCTTTGGGCGCGGGTCATCGAGAACGGCGCGCCGGGCAAGACGGTGCAGATTTCTGCCGCACCCGGGTCGGATGTATTTCCCGCGGCAGCTACGGATGCAGGCGGGCGGGTGTGGGTGACGTGGCAAGGCTGGCGCGATGGGAAAGGAGTCATCTTCGCGGCCACACAGGAGGGCACGAATTTCTCCGCCCCGGCGGCGGTATCGAACTCCACGGGCAACGAGTGGAATCCGGCCATTGCCGCGGATTCTTCGGGACGAGTCACGGTAGCCTGGGATTCCTACCGCAATGGCAGTTACGATGTCTATGCGCGCACGGCGACCGCGCCGGGGCAATGGGGCGACGAAATCCCGGTGGCCGCGACGCCGCTCTACGAGGCTTATCCTTCGATCGCTTACGATTCCCAGGGGCGGTTGTGGATCGCTTACGAGGTAGGGCCCGACAGTTGGGGGAAGGATTTCGGCGCGCATCGCAGCACGGGCGTGCCGATTTACGAAGCGCGCGGCGTCCGGCTGGTGGGCTTGGACCGCTCCGGAAAACTGATTCGGACGGCGGCCGATCCGGGCAGCGCTTTGCAAGGGTTGGCGGACATCCGGGAAGATGGCGGCGGGCGCCAGGGCGACATCAAGGGATGGGAACGCTCCAACCCGGAGGCATTCACGCAGCGCGCCTCCAACGCGCATCCCTGGCCGGCCAACAATCCGCGGAACAGCCTGCCGCGCCTGACGGTGGATGCTTCGGGCAGAATCTGGCTGGCGTTCCGCAGCATGCACCCCGCGGTCTGGACGCCGATTGGCACGTCGTGGTCCGAGTACGTGATTTCGTACGACGGCAACGGCTGGACCGGACCGACGTACATTTTCCGCAGCGACAATGTGCTGGACAACCGGCCCGCGCTGGTCTCGCAACGGGGCGGGGAACTGGTGGTGATCGGATCGTCGGACTCGCGGCGGGAAATTCAGTACATGCTCAAGAAAGGCTGGGACCTGAAGCAACTGCTGGGGTCCGCCATACCCGACCCTTATAACAACGATCTCTATGCCAGCGTGTTGCACCTGCCGCCTTCCCCGGCGCCTGTGCCTAGCCGGGAAATTGGTCTGCCACCCGTTCCGGCTGTGGTCACTGCCTCGGAGGAGGAGCAGGCCGGCACAGCCAATGTGCGCGCGTATCGCATCGGCGGCCGGGACGGCACGCTGCAGATTGCGCGCGGTGAGTTCCACCGCCACAGCGAGATCTCCATGGATGGCGGACTGGATGGCAGCCTGATCGACCAGTGGCGGTACATTGTGGACGCGGCGGCGCTCGACTGGGTGGGTTGCTGCGACCACGATAACGGCGGAGGGCGCGAGTACAGTTGGTGGACCACGCAGAAGTTGACCGACGTCTTCTACACGCCGGGCAAGTTCGCCCCGCTGTTCAACTATGAGCGCAGCGTTTCCTATCCGGAGGGGCACCGCAACGTGGTGTTCGCGCAACGCGGCATCCGGCCGCTGCCGCGGCTTCCCAAGGTGGACGATAACTCAACAGGACACGCGCCCGACACGCTGCTGTTCTACGAATACCTGAAGAAGTTCGGCGGCCTAACGGCTTCGCATACCAGCGCGACGGATATGGGCACCGACTGGCGGGACAACGACCCGGAAGCGGAACCGGTGGTGGAGATTTATCAGGGCATGCGGCAGAACTATGAAATGCCGGATGCGCCGCGTTCCAATTCGGCCACCGACTCGATTGGCGGGTGGCGCCCGAAAGGGTTCGTCAACCTGGCGCTCGAGAAGGGCTACAAGCTGGGCTTCCAGGCCAGTTCCGACCACATCTCGACGCATCAGAGTTACGCCAATGTGCTGGTGACCGGCGATACGCGCGAGGCGCTTCTGGACGGCCTGCGCAAGCGCCACGTCTACGCATCGACCGAGCAGATCGTGGCGGACGTGCGCAGCGGGCCGTATGTGATGGGCGATATTTTCACCACGGCCGAGGCGCCCAACCTGCACGTGAAGCTGGGGGGGGCGAATAAGTTTTCCAAGGTGGTCATCGTGAAAGACAACGAGTACGTGTATTCGACCGAGCCCGGCACGAATAGCGTGGAGTTTTCGTGGCGCGACAACACACCCTCGAAAGGAAAGACCAGCTATTACTACGTGCGTGGAGAGCAGGACAATGGCGAACTCGTTTGGGTATCGCCGATGTGGATCACGTATACGGGCAAATAGTGCGCAAGACTCTGGCAGTTTCCGTCCTGGGGCTGGGCGCACTGGGTTTCCTGGCGACGCGTCCGGGGCTGCGCCTGCGCGCGCAATCGGCGGATTCGGGAGCCGTGCCGTGGAATGCGGCGGCGCAACAGATCCTGATCCGCTATGGCGTGACCGATAGCGTCACACGCACGTGGCGGGGATGGATCGAGCCGGTTTCCGGGGACGCCAAGGTCCTGGGCCTGGCCGGTTATCATTTCCAAAACGAAGACCAGGTGACCACATCGGACAGCGGCGCGGCGGAATTCTCGTTCAGCTCGCGCGCCTGGACGCCCAACGTGCAGCAGGTGGATCTGAGCCCCGTACTGCCTGGCCCACGCGCGGTGTTCCCCAACGGAGTGTACGCCACGGTGACTGGAAGTCCGGAGGCGCGCTTCCACGTGCTGGGCGCGGGGAACTTCACGTTCGCGCTGCGCGATTTGGCCAACCGGGCGCAGCTTTCTTTTGAAGGCGGCAATATCGAGGTGGAACTGGCCCCCAATCCGATAGCGGCCAGCACGGCGGGCGAGGCGGACTTTCCGTCTGTCGCCGCAGGGCCGAATGGCCGGGCCGCCCTGGTATGGCAGGAATTCACCGGCGAGCGCGACCGCATCGTGACGCGCGAATGGGACGGCGCGGCGTGGAACTCCGCCGAGGTGCTGGATGCGCCGGAAACGCACGACGTGTTCCGGCCATCGGCGGGCTACGACGGCGCGGGCGGGCTGCATGGGATCTGGTCGGCGCAGGTGGATGGCAACTGGGATTTATACGAGCGGCGCAAGGCCGGCGGGACATGGAGCCCGATCGAGCGGTTGACCACCGCGGACGGATCGGACTTCAGCCAGCGCGTTACTACCAATAGCACAGGCGATCTTTGGCTGGCCTGGCAGGCCTTTCGCTATGGTCACTCGGGCATCTACGCGAAGGTATTTCACGGCGGCGCCTGGGGACCGGAAATTCGCGTGAGCGAATCGGCGGCCAACGCCTGGGATCCCGCGCTGGCGGCCGGCGGGAATGGTACGGTATGGGTCGCGTGGGACAGTTACGATCACGGCAATTACGACGTGTTCGTGCGTTCGTTCGCGAGCGGGCAAGCCGGACCCATCCGCGCGATCACGCATTCAGAGCGATTCGAAGGGCACGCGTCGCTGGCCTGCGACAAGCAGGGCCGTTTGTGGATCGCCTTCGACGAGGCCGAAGCGAACTGGGGCAAAGACTATGGCTACCTGGTGAAAACCGCCGGTAATCCGCTGTACCAATCGCGCAAGGTGCGCGTGGTGCGGCTCTCGGGCGATCGCATTGAGGAGCCCGAGGCGGCGCTGAGCGAAGCATTCCCGTTATACCTGCCGCGATTCCTGCAGAACCCCCAGATCGCGGTCGCGGCCGACGGCAGCATCGCGCTGGCAGCGTTGCAACTGACAAAATCAAACAGCGTGATCGAGGTATGGGGCGTTAACGGGGTTTGGGAAAACGCGATCTTCACGCTGGACGGCGGGGGATGGCATCGCAACCAGACGCTGCCGCAATCCGCCGGCGCGAACGATTCGCGGGTGACGTTGGCCGCGGCGCCCGATGGCAAGCTTTGGGCGGCATGGGCGGCCGATAACCGCGATTTTCAAGCCGCGCGTCCCAGGCGGCAGACGGTCTATGCGGCGAGCGTGCCGCGGGCAGCGGGCGCGGGCGAGATCCGGGTGAAGGAATTCGTGGAACAGCCGGAACTTTCCACACCCGTCCACCCGCGCGAGGCTGCCGATCTGCGCGCCATTCGCGATTACCGGATGCGCCTGGCGGGTAAGGAATACCGCATCCTGCGCGGCGACCTGCACCGGCATACTTCGCTCTCTACCGATGGCGTTGGGGACGGATCGCTGTGGGATTTCTACCGCTATGCGCTGGATGCGGCCAGCCTGGACTTTTCGACGGTTACCGATCACCAGGGCGGCGGCACTTCGTACAACTGGTGGAAAACGCAAAAATCCAGCGATCTGTTTCAAGTTCCGCAGCGGCTGACTACGCTCTACGCCTATGAGCGCAGCGTGGTTTATCCGAACGGGCATCGCAACATCGTTTTCACCAAGCGCGGAATTCCCATTCTGCCCATCGACCCCGCCGAGCAGACCGGCCCTACCAACCCCGGCACCACGCGGTCGGCCGAGGCGGTACTGCCTTATCTGCGGCAATACGATGGCATTGCCTTCCGGCATACGACCGCGACCGATCAGGGCACGGACTGGAAGGATCACGACAACACGCTGGAGCCGATGGTGGAAGTGTATCAAGGGCATCGCCTGGCCTACGAGCACGAGGGAGGGCCCAAGGGGCCCACGGCCGAGAAGTTGTACGCACAGCGTAGCGGCTACCGCCCCGCGGGCTTCATCTGGAACGCGCTGGCCAAGGGTTACCGGATAGGTTTCGAAGCGGCGTCGGACCACTGCTCCACGCACATTTCATACTCCTGTATTCTGGCCACGGGCACGCGGCGCGAAGACCTGGTGGACGCCATGCGAAAACGGCACGCCTACGGCGCGACGGATAACATCATCCTGGACTTCCGCGTAGAGGCCGATGGGCGCGAGTATCTGCAGGGAGACGAGATTCCATCCGCCGATCGTTATGTGCTGCACGTCAACGCCATCGGCACAGGGACGATCCGCCGCGTGGACGTGATCCATAACGAAGCTTACTCATACGAAGTCACGCCCGGCGAGCGCAAAGCTCAATTCAGCTACGTGGATGCCCATCCGGCGACAGGCGAGAACCGCTACTACGTGAGGGTGGAGCAGGAGGATGGCAACCTGGCCTGGAGCTCGCCGGTTTGGATTCAGAAACGGTAATTTTATGCACGTTCATTTACCCAAGGAACCGGTCTACGATGAGCGCAAGCAACTCATCCAGCAGTTCGGATTTGCCGGTTTCATCGGCATCCTTTTACTTCTAAACGTAACCGGAACTTTCACTACGGTGGCCGGCATCGATACGGCGGCCATCCTCACATTGATCGCCGGTTATCGCACGTTCTTCACCGCGATTTCCGGACTGTTGCAGCGCAAGATTTCGGCGGACCTGGCGATTTGCGTGGCGGTGATCGCGGCGCTGGCTTCGGGCCAATACCTGGCGGCGGCCGAAGCCATGTTCATCATGCTGATCGGCGAAGCGCTGGAGGGCTATGCGGCAGGGCGCACGCACGCCGCCATCCACCGCTTCGTGGAACAGCTTCCGCGGCATGCGCGCGTCATCCGTAACGGCGCGGAAATCGAAATCGACGCCGCGCAGTTGGTTCCGGGCGATATCGTGCTGGTGCGGCCGGGCGAGCGCATACCCGCGGATGGATTGATTCATCACGGCGCTTCCAGTATCGACGAAAGCACGATCACGGGCGAGCCGCTGCCGCGTGACAAATCCACGGGCGATGAAGTTTTTTCGGGCACATTGAACGGCCTCGGCGCGCTGCGTGTGACGGTGACGCGGGCGGGCGCGGAAACCACGCTGGCGCGGGTGATCAAGCTGGTGGAACACGCGCGGGAGAAGCGCGCTCCCGTGGAACGGCTGGCGGACCGGTTTGCGCGATACTTCCTGCCCGCGCTGCTGCTGGTAGCGGGGCTGACGTTTTATTTCACGCGCGACTGGATGCGCACGGTGGCGGTGCTGATCGTAGCGTGCCCATGCGCGCTGATTCTGGCCACGCCGGCGGCCATGGTAGCGGCGGTGGGTGGTCTGGCGCGGCGCGGCATCCTGGTGCGGGGCGGCGCGGTGTTGCAGAATGCCGCCAAGGTGGATGCTGTCTTCTTCGATAAGACGGGCACGGTTACCGAGGGACGTTTTGGCGTGGTGAAAGTGGCCGGGGTAGGGCGCAGCGAAGCTGATGTTTTGGCGCTGGCGGCCGCAGCGGAGTATGGGTCGGAACATGTGCTGGCGCGCGCCATTCTGGAAGAAGCCCGACGGCGCGGCGTCGCGATCGCGCAGCCGGACGAGTCGCACGTCGTTCCCGGACGCGGTGCGGTGGCGAAAATAGCGGGGCGCACGATCCTGGCCGGAAACGCCAGCTTCCTCGCGGAACACAATATCTCGGGCCTGGAGCCGCTGTTGGAGGAGGCCGATCGATACGGCGCGACAGCGGTGCTGGTGGCCGAGGACGGTCTCCTGGCGGGCAACCTCCTCCTTCGCGACCGAGTTCGCGAAGGTGCCCGCCGGGCAATTCACGATCTGGGGCACCTCGAGATTACGCACTTGACGATGCTCACGGGCGACCGCAAACGGGCGGCGGAGGCCATCGCGCGCGAGGTGGGACTGCGCGACGTCGAGGCCGGCCTGTTGCCCGAAGAAAAGCTGGAGCGCATCCGGCACGCGGCGGCGCATGGGCACACGGTCGCCATGGTGGGGGACGGACTGAACGACGCGCCCGCATTGGCCGCGGCGCAGGTCGGCATCGCGGTGGGCGGGTCCAACGACATCACCGCCGAGGCCGCCGATGTAGTGTTTCTGGGCCATTCGCTGGAAGCTCTGCCGAAGCTGTTCGAGGTGAGCCGCCGGGCGATCCGGACGGCCTGGCAAAACATGATCATTTTCGCCGGCATCGTGAATGCCTTGGCGATCACCGCCGCGGCCACCGGCAGGCTGGGCCCGATCGGCGCGGCCGTTACGCACCAGATTGCCTCGCTGCTGGTGGTGCTGAACTCGCTGCGGCTGCTGCACGTGGGCGGACGAACGAGCCGCTTCGCGTGGATTGCGCCGAAGCTCGACAGTTTCTCGCACGAGATGCATCATCTGTCGCATCACGTGGATCCCAAGCGCTGGTTCGATCAAGCCATCGCGCACCGGCGCGAGCTGGCGCGTCCGGCCCTGGCGACGGCCGCGGCGCTGATTGTGGCGAGCGGGTTCTATGCGCTCGCGCCCAATGAAATCGGGATCATCGAGCGGTTCGGCCGCAAGGTTCTGCCCTACCAACAGCCGGGCTTGCACTATAAGCTGCCGTGGCCCATCGAGCGGCTGACGCGCGTGAAGGGGCGCAGCGTGCGCGTGGTGGAGGTGGGTTTCCGGTCAGGAGCGCCCTCGGGCGAAGCGGAGCCGGCGGCCTACGAGTGGAACGTGCAGCATCGTTCGGGCCGCTTCCAGCGCCGGCCCGAGGAGTCGCTGATGCTGACGGGCGACCAGAACATGATCGAGGTGAACGCGGTTGTGCATTATCAGATGGCGCGGCCGGACGATTTTCTGTTCGGGCAGTTGGACGCCGAGACCACCGTGCGCACCGCCGCCGAATCCGCACTGCAGACCACTGTGTCGACCGCGCCGCTCGACGATGTGCTGACCACCGGGCGGCAGGAGATCGAAAGCCGGGTGATGGCCGCTTTGCAGGCCAAGCTGGATCGCTATGGCGCGGGCGCGCGGGTGGTGCGGGTGAAGCTGCTGGATGTGCATCCGTCGCTTGAGGTAGTGGACGCCTTCCGCGAAGTTTCGGGGGCCTTCGAAGAAAAGAACCGGCTGATCGACGTAGCCGAAGGATACCGCAACGAACAGATCGCGCTGGCGCGCGGCAATGCCGAAGCGCGCCTGAAGACCGCGGAAGGGTACAAAGCCAGCCGCATTTTGCGAGCCGATGGCGACGGCAGCCGCTTCGATCTGGCCGAGAGCGCCTTCAATACCGCGCCGGCGATTCACGGGCTGCGGCTGTACCTGGAGACCATGGAACAGGTTCTGCCGGGCAAGAAGAAGCTGATCCTGGATTCGTCGAAAGGGCGGCGACATTTACTGCTGCTGGAGGATGGCGTGGAAGTGGCGCCGCCGGGCAGCCTGAGCTTGGGACAGTAGGGTTGGGAGGCCCTGCTCTTCAATGCATCTTACAAAAATACATTACCGGGCCGGCGCCGCAGTGGCGCTGGTGTTGCTGGCATGGCTGACATTTTTCTCCGTACGCGAAACCGAGTTTGCGCTCATTACGCAATTCGGCAGGCCGGTGCGGACGGTGACCGACGCGGGATTGCACGCGAAGTGGTTTTTCCAGAGCGCCACTTACTTCGACCGCCGGCTGCGCGTGTACGATCCGCGGCCGAGCGAGTTTCTGACCCGGGACAAGAAAAACCTGGTGATTGAAAGCTACGTGGCCTGGCGCATACGCGATCCCAAACACTTTGTGGAGACCGTGGGCGATCCGGTGTCGGCGGAGATGCGGCTGCACGACATCGTGTGGTCGGGGCTGTCGGCGGTGTTGGGCACGCACGATCTGGATTCGATCGTGGCTCCCAGCGCGGCGGGCGTGCAGGCGGAGAGCTTTCTCGATCAACTGACGGCCGCTACGGGCAGTTCGGCGCTTTCGCAATACGGCATCGAGATCGTGGATGTGCGCATCAAGCGGTTGAACCTGCCGGAGCAGAACAAGCAAAGCGTGTATGCGCGCATGCGCGCCGAGCGCGAGCGCATCGCCCGCCAATACCGCGCGGAAGGCGAAGAGCAGGCGCTGCGCATCCGCGCGGACGCCGACCGGCAGCGCGACGAGATTCTTTCGGCCGCCTACAAGGAAGCGGAAAAGACGCGCGGCGAAGGCGATGCGGCGGCGACGCGAACCTATAGCCAGGCTTACTCGCGGAATCCCAAGTTTTACAAGCTGGTGCGCACGCTGGAATCGTACAAGAAAATCCTGGACGACAAGACCACCGCCATCCTCAGCTCCGACTCGGAGCTGCTGAAGGTGCTCATGAAGGGCGAGGGAGCGCAATGAGCACGATTCCGCTGGTGGAGCACCATCATCACGATCACCCCCACGACCATGGCAACGGCCATGCGCACGAGCATCATCACCACGATCATCCGCATCAACATCCGCACCAAACGCCGCCTGAGAAAAAGGCTCGCGTGGCGCGGCCGGGGGCGGACCGGCGCAAGCAGTTGGCGATGGCTGCCGCGGCCCTCTGGCTACTGAGCGGGACTTACATTGTGGCCGCGGATCAGCAGGCGGTGGTAACCCGCTTCGGACGAGTGATAGAGCCGCGGGTTTTTCCGGGCATCCATATTTCGCTGCCGTGGCCCATCGATCGGGTGACCAAGCTGAAAGTGCGGCAACTGCAGAGACTGGTGGTGGGCGGCGATCTTCCCGACAGCGTGCTGGGACGGACGCAGCCGCTGGCCGCGCAGTTCCTGACCGGCGACCAGAACATCATCAACCTGCGCGCGGTGGTGCAGTATTCCGTGGACATGCCGGCCGATTACTTATTTCACACGCAAGATGTGGCGAAGAGCGTGGCGGCGGCGGTGGAGACTGAACTGGCGCGGCGCATCGGGCGGCGCACCGTGGACGCGGTCTTGACTACCGATAAAATTGCCATTCAGGAAGAGACGCGCGCGGCCGCGCAGAATCTGATCGACGCCTACGGCGCGGGAGTGCGGGTGGCCAGCATCAATATCGAGAGCATGACGCCGCCCTCGGACGCCGCCGAAGCGTTTCGCGATGTGGCCAGCGCGCGCGCGGACGCCGCCCGCATCTACAACGAGGCGCTGGGGTATGCCAACGACGAGATCCCGAAGGCGCGCGGCGAGGCGCAGCAGATGACCGAATCGGCAGCCGCTTACAAGGGAACCAAGATCGACGAAGCCAACGGCGACGCGGCCCGCTTCAATCTGGTAGCGGACGAGTATGCGCGTGCGTCGGCCGTGAACGGCCGGCGGCTGTATCTGGAGACGCTCGAACAGGTGCTGCCCCGGATCAAGAAGCTGATCGTGGACAAGGACGGGAACTTCGATCTGACCATCATCCGGAAGAGCGGCGACACGGCGCCGGCGCGGAGGAATCCATGACACGTGAACGAAAGGCGCAGGTGACCACGCTGGCTGTTTTGCTGACGGCTTTGGCGCTGGTGGCGGTGAAGCGCGGCGGTTGGCAAGCCAGTGCGGCATCGCTCTCGAACATGGTGGCGACGCGCGCACCAGCCGGGACGAATCCGCAAGATACGGTGTATCGTATGATGGACGCGGCGCGCGATGGGGACGTGCGCGCGTATCTCGGCTGTTATACGGGCCAGATGGAGAGCACCCTGCGGCAGATCGCGGCGGAAAAAGGAGAGGCGGCGCTGGCGACGTATATCCGCAACTTCAACGCGTCGGTTAAGGGAGTTGCGATTCAGGAGCCGCAGTCCACCGCGGAGCGCGAAGTCCGGTTGCGCGTGGAGTTCGTGTACCGGGAGCGCAACGAAGCGCAGATTTATTACCTGGAGCAGGGCGGCGGGAGTTGGAAAATCGCCAGGCAGGAGAACGCTGAGGGCGTGAAGACGCTGGTGCCATACGGCACGGCGGTGGAATAAGCTTACTTTGCGGGCGGCGGAGATTCCCAATCGCTGCGGTCGAAGGCCAGCTCGTCGGACTTCAGATCCACGGTGCTTTGGAAGCCCTTGGCCAATCCGGAAGCGCCATGGTGCACAGTGCCGCGCACTACGTGATAGAGCTCATGGGCCAGGACGCGGCCCAGAACACGGCCCAGCGCCGCGTCGCCCAGCCGGCGTTCGGATGCATATTCGATATCGGGCAGCACGCGGCGAATGGCATCGCAGCGGACCTCGCTATAGGGGAGCACGCGGCCGTCGACTACCGCGGTGGTGCCCAGCACCAGAATCTCGCGGGTGGCCGGCAGGAATCCGCCGCACGCGCATTTACCGGTAAACTTGACCACAGCCAGCCGCTCAAACGGCTCGTTTCCCTGATTTTCGGAGACCTGCCGCCAGGCAATCTGGATGTCCACGCGATCCAGGATAGTGGCGGTCTCTTTCCGCATGGCTGCTACGGCGGCTTCGGAGGGAGGCGCCTCGAAATCCAGGTACACACCGACTGGGGATGCAGCGATCAGTACCCGCGCGAACAACGTGAGTAAGCCACCCAGAACAGGGAGTCGCACAGCATGGTCGCACCCCCGCAACCAACCAGATTCTATCACGGTGGGGGGCGTATCAGTTATGCGGGCGTGCGTTGGGTGCTTAACCGTTTTTGGGAAAACCGCTTCCTGACGGTCGCGGCTCGGTAAAGGTCGCGGTGATTTCGCAGGGTTGCTGAGCCAGGACTGTAAGGGAGTGGTCTCCGTCAATCGGAATCCCCAGAACGGTTAAGTACCCGCGTGCGTTCAGGGTACGAGGACGCGCACTGCGGTTGGGTCGGGCGCTGAGCCGGGGTTTCCCGTTTCGAGCATTTCGCAACCGGAGCCTAGCGAAAAGTCGCACATGTAGAGGAGCATGGTCAGCGTTGCGGGGGCGCTGGCACGGTCCATTTGCAAACTCACTGTGGCGGCAAGGCCGGGCTTCAGCACCACGCCCGTCCGCAGCAGCGGCTCGAAACCGGGCTTTACCGCTTCCATCCGATATTCGCCGGGAGGCAACGCCAGTTGAAAGGAGCCTTGCGCGTTAGACAGAACCTGCCGGGTTGATCCGGAATCGATTTGGGTTGCCGTGACGACGGCGGCCGTTACGACGCCGCCGGAGGCATCGCTAATGCGGCCCGTTATGCGGGAATCCTGGGCGAGCAGGGGCACGCAGAGACACAGGCACAGAGCCGCGCCCGGCGACCGCAGGAGTGCGGTCGCGGCAGGCACGACTGCCTGCGCCACGGCGTAGTGGCCGGAGAGGTTGCGTGGCATGCTTTGTCTATAGACTTTATATACTAATCGACAGGGTTTGTCAAGGCAGCAGGAGTTCGTGTCAGCAGGAGTTCGGCTAGATCGCGGGCCTGCACGCGGATCTCGGGAATGGCGATGGATTCCAGCAGCGACCCCATGCGCAGCGGACCCAGTGCGTAAAGCGGCGGCTGCCATCCGCCGCGCGCGGGCAGCAATGCGCCTCGATCGCCGGTCAGGGTACCCAGCCTGTTTGGATCCTGCTGCAGCCAGCCTTGCTCCATCAGGTTACGGAGAAGGGGATTGGCGCTCCGCGAGAAGTTCGTATCGGGGCCCGTGCAATTGATCACGCGCCCGACTTGCAGCGTTTTAGTTTCCGGGCGGCCGCGCAATGCAATGCTCACTTCCACGCCGGCTTCGACCAATCGAAATCCGCGAGTGCGCCCCGCCAACACCTCAAGGCTGCCGTCGCGAAGCGAGCTATGAACCACAGTTCCGATCGGCGGCGCCATACGATGGCGGTGCGTGTCCCAAAACGGGCGGAGATGGCGCAGAAAGCGACGCTGCTCAGTGAGGCTCAAGCCCTGCCAGATGGAGTTGGTTTCCTGCCGTATGGAGTCGACCGCTTCCCGCCAGCCCGACGGCAGCGCGGCGGTTTCCGAAGCTGCCAACTGCACTTCACGTACCAAGCCGCGCAGCCGGGCGCATTGGGGAGCCCGAATGCAGTGATAGGCCGGCAGCCCGTGCGTCTGCGGCAGAAGTCCGCGACGGGACACCATGTACACCTTGCCGCAGTGCCCGTTGTGCCGCAGGGCGAGCAGGGCGTCCACCGCAGTCAGGCAACTGCCCAGCAGCAGCACAGGCTCCTGGCGCGCACTCATCTCGAAGGCGCCCTCCATCCACGCGAGATTGAAGAATCGCCCGCTCGATGCGATCTCGCTAGGGAGGCCGGGCCACGGGCCCGGGGCGGCATTGCCCGTAGCCAGAATGACCGCGTCACCGCGCAGTGACCCGGAGGATTCGGTCTCTATCTCGACGCGCTCCTTCGAGAGGCGCGCACCAACTGCCCGAGTGCTGAGGCGGCGAAACTTTCCGCGCCGCGCTTCCAAGGCCTCGTGCAGCACGAATTGGATGTACTCTCCGTAGATGCTGCGCGGTACGAATGAGCATGTAGTGTATTGTCCCGGTCTGCTCTGTTCCAGCCAGCGCAGAAAATGCTCCGCATCGTCGGGGAACGCGGACATGTTCGCTGCGCGCACGTTCAGGAGATGCAAGGGGCACCGGGTGGAATAAGCCATTCCCCGACCCAACTCCGCGGCCGGCTCGAGCAGAGTGACTTCGGCGCCGCGATGTAGTAGCTGCGCGGCAGCCAGTACGCCGCTTGCGCCTCCTCCGATTATGATCGCGCTGGTCATTATCGCTTGATATATTGGAGGGCGATTCAGCCGCCTCAAAAGGCGGCTGCGGCCAAGATTGGCCGCCCTCCGGGTCGTCGGGATACTTTCTCTACCCAAACAGTGCCGGCGTGGCAGTACGCTGCTCCGCGGGCGAGGTCTCATTCAAGGTCGAGGCATGCTGGGAAATCGTGAAGTAGAACGTAGATCCTTCTCCTAGTGCGGATTCGAGCCAAATCGTTCCGCCATGGTTTTCCACCACGCGCTTGCATAACGCCAGGCCCACGCCGCTGCCCGGATACTCACTTCCGTGCAGCCGCTTGAACACCGCGAAGATACGGTCCCAGTACTGCGGATCGATGCCAATACCGTTGTCTCTAAAAGCGAATTCCCAAAACCCGTTCCGCTCCCGGGCCGAAATATGGATGCGCGGCGTCTCGGCTCGGCGGTACTTGATCGAATTGCCGATCAGATTGGCAAACAAGCGCACGAGGCTCGCCTCGTTGCCGGAGATCGTGGGCAACGGATCGTGCGTGACAATGGCGCCCGACTCCCTGACGATCAGTTGCATTTCAAACAGCGCCTTCGCCAGCACAGCTTCCGCCGGCACAGGTTCGATAATGCGATCCGGCGCTCCGGCCGACGAGTAATTCAGCACGTCCTGCACGAAGGCTTGCATGCGTTCGGCTCCTGATACGGCAATCGCGATGTATTCATCCGCCTGCCGGTCCAGCGTTCCGGCGTATCGCTTCGCCAGAAGCTGCGTGTAGGACGCGACCATACGCAGCGGCTCGTTTAATTCGTGCGATATCATGTACGCGAACTGCTGGAGCTCATCGTTCGAGCGGCGCAGGGCTTCCTCCGCTTTTCTCGCCCGCAGCAGCGCCTGAATGGTAGCGACGAGAACGGCTGGTTCGATAGGCTCGGTCAGATAGCTGTCGGCCCCGCCGTTCAATCCGTCCACCATGTTGCTGGGTGATGTGCTGGAAGCGGTCAGGTGCAGGACGACTATACTTGACGTCGCCGGATTCTTCTTCAAGCGCCGGCAGACTTCCAACCCGCTCAAGTCCGGCAAATTGATATCGAGTATAACCAGTCCCGGCTTCAGTTCGGAGGCCAAGCGCAATGCCTCCTGACCGGTGGCGGCCTCTTTGACATTGAAGCCGGCCTGGGCAAGAACTTTAGTGCGAGCGTACCGGGCAGGGCCGTAGTCGTCAACGTTGATGATCGTCTGCATACCGCCCAGTGTCCGCCATTGTATCAACTGTAACGATGCTGTCAAGCACGTTACGGACCTCCGCGAGAGTATCCTCACGTTCCAAATGCTCTTTGGATATAAACGCTGCCGCACCGATAAGCCGAGCCTTATCGAAGGCGTCCAGCCGCATGGATGTGTTGATAACCACCTTAATCCCGCTGGTCCGCGGGTCGGACTGCAGATGCTTGAATACGTCGAAACCGCTCATCTCCGGCATGGCCAGGTCCAGGAAGATGAGCCGCGGCCGCTCCGAGCGGGCTTTCACCAGGCCGTCGGGTCCGTTGAACGCTTCCGTAATCCGGACGTTCATGGGGCGGAGCAAGTGGCGCAGCAGATAACGGTCGCGCTCGTTGTCGTCTATGATGAGGACCGGCTCGACAGACGGCTTCGAAAGCCGGTCCAACTCCTTGCGCAGCGTCTGCGACTCGACGGGTTTGATCAGGTAACCGTCGGCCCCTAACTGATAGGCTTTGCGCGGGTCGTCGAGGGTAGTTACCACCAGCACCGGTATCTCCTTCGTTGCCGGCGATGCCTTTAGCTTTGCCAGAAAGCTCCAGCTATCCTCGCCCCGCAGCAGGATATCCAGGATAATCAAGACCGGCCGGAAGGCCGCCAACTTTTGCTTTGCCTCCGCAATCGTGGCAGCCCGGACGATCTGAAACTCCGAGTCCTTGAGCCATCTGCTGTATAGCAGCACCGCCTCATCGCTATTCTCGATAACCAGCAAGTGCTTCATCCCCGGTTGCAGATCGATCTCGGCGGCCTCCCCGGTCCCGGCCTCTTTCCGATACGAAACCGGAAGGACCAGCGAGAAAGTGGAGCCGGCGCCAAGCTGGCTGGTCAACTGGACTTCGCCGCCCAATAAATGAGCCAGTTTGCGCGACAAGGGCAGGCCCAGACCAGTGCCTTTCACGCGCTTCTGAATGGGATTCTCGATCTGGGCAAAGTCCTGAAAAATACGGTCATGGTCCTGGGCGGCGATGCCGATTCCCGTATCGGCAACGGAGAATTTGACTTGATCGGCGTCCACGACTTCGGCGGTCACGCGCACCTCGCCGCGCTCCGTGAACTTCAATGCATTCGAGATGAAATTGCGCAGAATCTGAGAGATCTTTCCTTCGTCGGAATACACCGGCGGCAACTCCGCGGGCGACTCAAAAACGAGATTGACCGACTGGTTGAGAAACAGCGGGCGGAGCATGCCGCGCAAAGCGCCGAAGAGGTTCGCGACGTCGAATTCGACCGGTCTTACCTCCACTTTTCCGGCCTCGACCTTGGCCAAGTCCAGGAGATCGTTCACCAACTCGTAAAGATCCCCCGCGGCCTTCTTGACGAAACTGACCTGTTGTTGTTGTTCCGTGTTCAATGGCCCATCCACTTCGTCGCTCAGCAGACGGGCCAGCGCCAGGATCGAGTTGAGCGGCGACCGGAACTCATGGCTCATGTTCGACAGGAACTTCGATTTCAAGTCGTCGGCGCGGCGCAGGTGGTCGGCTTTTTCGTCCAACTCCGCGTACAAAGCGACCACGCCGCGATTGGTGTCCTGCAGCTCGCGGTTCAGGTAGGTCAGCTCGTCCTGCCGCTTGCGCAGCTCTTCGAGCGTGCGCAACAGCTCCTGGTTTTGAAGCTGAATTTCACTGAATGGATCTTCCGGTTTGCCGGCGGCGAGCGCCTCCGCCATGTGGGCGGCCATTTCGTGCGTGGTGGCGCCGGCCTTTCGCGGCAAACGCTTCCGCAACACGACCGTGGTACCCGCGCCGCGGTTGGACTGTATCTCGAAATCGTCCATGAGCCGGCGGGCGCCCAGGATACCCATACCCATTCCGGTGGAAGATCGATAACGGCCTTGCATGATTCCATCGAGGTCCTTTATGCCAGGGCCGCTGTCCGTGACGCGAATCATCAACGCCTCCGGAACGGGGTCGCCTGGCATGGCATATTCGATCTTGCCGCCGCCGGCGTAGCGGAAAGCGTTGCGGGCGATTTCGGAAACGGCGGTGGCGATGCGGGTCTGGTCTTGCGCATCGAATCCCGCCAGGCGCGCGATCTGGCGCGCGCGCTGGCGGGCGGCGACGGTGTCGTGCTCGTAGCGAATGTTGAGCGTCAGGATTGGAGCGGTTGTCACGTCCGGGCTATTCATTACAGAACCTATCTGGCCACCACAATGGTGGCGTCGTCGTTGCCACGCGTAAAGTCGCGATAGACTACTCCGGCTATGACGGCCGGGTCGTGCGCGGCCAAACCGGGATAGTCGAATAGGTTCCAGTGCGTCGCGATACCGTCGGAATGCAAGACCAACGTAGCGCCTTCGGACCATGGATAGGTAAACTCTCTAATGTGCCGGCACTCCATGCCGGCGGTACCGTTGGTCGAAACCATTCGCCGCGGCGGCGCGCTATCGGCGAATATGGTGCCGGAAATATTTCCGAGTCCGCCGAAGGCGACCGTGCCGCGCTCCGTATCCAGTTCGGCAATCGCTACGGCGGCGCCGCGCGTGGAACGCAAGGCGTCGTGTACCGCCTCGAGCATTTCGGTTACCGAAAGACTTGGATGCTTAAATAGCGTTTCGACGGCGGCCCGCGAAGCGCGGGCGGCATCTATCCCATGCCCTAATCCGTCGGCCAGCAGAAACGTGCGGCGCGAACGGTTGCCGGTCACACCCCATTGATCGCCGCAGACCTCCTCGCCGGCCTTCGGTACTTGCACCGCTCCTACGCTGCCTGCCTCCAGGACGGCATTATCATCTCCCGCAATTCGCGCCAGGATCGCCGTGCCACGCCCCGGCCGTGAGTATATCTCGGTATAAGAAGAGAGACGGTCGATGGCGCCCAACCCGCCGCCGGAAGTGCCCGTGGTGCTGTGGCCGTCCTGGAGGCATTCTTCCACATTCGCGATTCCGGGTCCGGTGTCGAGCGCCAGGATTTCCAGCAGCGTGGGGCTGTCGCCACGATGGCCCGGGGCCGCCGGCTGCGCCGCAGCTTGGCCTACGATAATTTGCCCGTTATTGGCATGCTTCAGCAAGTTGGTGCAGGCTTCGGTCACCACGATCGCGGCCTTTTCAGCGGCGCGCTCGTCGAAATCGAGGTCGAGCGCCAGCCGCCGCACGTTTCTGCGGGCTTCCGCGATCCGGCTTGGATCATCGATGCGAGATATGAACGCCGGCACTTGTTAGAGGCCTTTCCATCGCAGAATACTGACGCGCGTACCCCGGCCCGGCTGCGATTCGATGTCGAACTCGTTGGAGAGCCGTTTGGCGCCGCCTAACCCGAGACCCATACCGCCTCCGGTGGTAAATCCGTCCTTCAGTGCCAGCGCGATGTCCGGTATCCCGGGCCCTTCATCCGTAAAAGTGATCCGCACGCCGGTCCGGGAGCCGTTATGAACCGTTTCGACCTTCGCCATGCCGCCCCCTCCATAATCCAGCGTGTTGCGTGCCAATTCGCTCGATGCCGTTACGATTTTGGTTTGGTCCACTAAATTGAAGCCCTGTTCGACCGCAAGCCGGCGAACCACTTGCCGGACGTTCACAACATCCTGGGACGTCCGGATTTCGTGCGTCTCAGTCTTCAGAGCTTGCATCGGGTTCCTGTGGGTATCCGTTCGACCCGAGAGAGATGCGCAAGGTCTGCATGCCCTTTTCTACATCCAGGGCGGTACGGACGCCCTTCATTGGCAGACCCAGCTCCACCAGCGTGATGGCCACGGACGGCTGCATGCCGACCACCACCGTCCGGGCGTCCAGCAGCCTCGCCATGCTCGCGATATTGCTGAGCATGCGGCCGATGAACGAGTCCACCATCTCAAGCGCCGAGATGTCGATGAGCACCCCCTGGGCATGCCATTTGACGATCTGTTCGGTCAGGTCGTCTTGCAGAGTGAGCGCCAGGCGGTCGTGCATGTCAACTTGGATGGTGACCAGGAGGAACTCGCCCATTTTCAGGATCGGGATTCGTTCCACGCGGGCTGGCCTCCTACGGCGTTTCCATTCGAATTCTTTACCCGCGTTACCGCATAGCCCGTCCGTTTTAGCGCGACGGCGAAAGCGTCGGCCAGCGTTGCCTTGGTGGTGACGTCTTCGAGGTTTACACCCAGGTGGATGATGGTTTGCGCGATCTGCGGGCGTATCCCGCTGATGATACAATCGGCGCCCATGAGACGGGCCGCGGCCACCGTCTTCAACAAATGCTGTGCGACCAATGTGTCAACGGTTGGAACGCCGGTAATGTCGATCACCGCGATATCGGAGCGCGTTTGGACGATGGCCTCCAACAGATTCTGCATCACCACTTGGGTTCGCGCGCTATCCAGCGTCCCGATTAACGGCAGAGCCAGCACGTTATCCCACAGGCGTACGACCGGCGTGGATAGTTCCAGAAGCTCCTGCTGCTGACGCGCGATCACCTGTTCACGCGTTTTCTGAAACACCTCGGTGGTGAATAGGCCGAGACGGTCGAGGAGCACCGTAGCCTTCCACATCTCGTCGGCCAGTTCCTGGGGGTCGGTGGCATCGCGGCGCATCCGGCTGAAAAGCGGCTCCTTCAGCGAGAAGATGAACATGGCAGTTTCTACCGGCGTGGAACCGGTTCTGGCGCGCGAGGTGGAGAGCTGCGAGAGAAAATCGCGAACGCCGTTCCACTCGGGTTTCGAAATGTCGTCACCGTCTTTCAGGGTTGCCTCGCGGAGGGCTGCCAGGAACTCGCGACTTTGAGTTTCGAGTTGCTTTTCCTCGCTGGCACTCATGCGCCGGCCGGATACCTTCGCCTGCAGAGCCGTCCATTCCGCCAGGAGGCCCTGTTCATCTTTGCGCAACGTTTCGTTCAGTAGTTTCCCTATACTGGCCAAAGTCTTATCTTCCTCCGGCTTCATTTTAGTAGATCCGGCAATGACCTAACAAGGCTGGCGGTAAGAAATAACTAGACCTATTACAAAGGCCTGTCGGGTTCCGTACATTACCCGCCGATCCGGACTTATGCGACATGCGGCGCGTGGTGCGGACCTGCCGTGAGAAGCGCGTGAATCGCCGATCCAACCGTCCGCAAGTAGCCATCGAGGGTGGAAGGCTTGGTGATAAAGGCGCTCGCGCCGAGATCGAACGACTTCTGGCGATCTGCCGGAAACGTAGACGACGTCAGCATCGCGACCGGAACGCCGTCATACCGCCGGTCACCCCGTACCGCACGCAGAAGATCGAAGCCATTGATCCGGGGCAGATGCAAATCGAGAATGATGGCATCGGGCGGTTCCGCGCCGGTCTTTAGGTAACGGGCGCACTGCTCCCCATCGGGAAAAACCGTCAAGTCGACTGCCAGTCCCTCGGCGCGCAGCGTCTCTCGGACCAGTGCGACATCTGGACTGCTGTCTTCGGCCATAAGAATTCGAACTAAACGTTTCCCGATCATTGCGCGGCCCTCAAGATACCCCGATCGACGGTTCGAACGAGCCGCCCCCTCTCCCCAAAGAAGCAATTCTCTAGCCATTGTCAAATTCAGCGCCTGCATGGACTCTAATGCCACGGGCGGACCCCAGGTCCGCGCGGGTCCGACGAGGGCTTCTGCGGCTTACCACGTCGGGGCTGCAGTTATCGCCCGGCTGATGAGGCGCACAAAGCGGGGCGGCTTGCTCCTCGGTTTAGAGCACTACCTTGAAACGGCAGAGGCACGGTGCCCGGCGGTGGCGCAGCTAAGGCAGAACCACGAAATAACCGCTCGAACCCCTCGCGAGGCGTCCGTTGTCTTATTGTCCTCTTGAGACCCCGCCGAATAACCCGCAGTTGTACGTCGGTCAAGAGTGGCCGCTTGTTCGGATCGTTATGTTGTTGCACGCTTGTTAGGTTTCCTATCACTACGGGTTGGTCTACTTCCGTTCTACCTGGACGCATAAACGGCGGCGCGGGCGCATTCGACTGGGGTTCCGTGAGCGCAAGCCTGGGGAGACCCTTCCGTGCAGGCTTGCCGCTCGAGTGCCCACCGGAATCTCTGCATCGCCGCGCGGACCTCTTCGGCGCGCAACGTTCTGGAGTCGTGGTCGTCATAACAGGCCCGCAAGAGGCCGACAATATCTCCCAACATTTCTGTGATCGTTCCCATTGACTTGTCCATGTCATTGCGCTGGTCGGCGGACATCGGATAGTGATTCATTGTTCGAGGCTCCAAGTAGTATCAGCAGGCACTGCCGGCAATCAATGTTTAGCAAGTTTGTTGCCTAAAATGGAATCGGCGCCAAAGGGCCTTACGAGCGGCTAAGGGGTTCATTTTCTGCACAGCTTTCGCTCCGCAGTTTAGGAAGGGACAACTCTTGCACACCCCGCATCAAAGAGCGGGGCCACGGGCCCCGCGCAGGCCGAGGGCCCGCCCCACTCTAGAGTGTCTTCAGAGCAGTCCAGAGTCTTCCAGCAATCGCCGCAGGACTGCCCCGATCTTTACAAATTCGTCGTAAGTCACTGGCTTCCGGAAATAGCCGGCGCTTAGCTTCGCCGCCTCGCTCCGGTCCGCCGGCGAATCCGAGGAGGTGACCATGAGCACCGGAAGGTTCTTGAATTTGCCGCTGGCGCGGATTCTCCGCAACACTTCGAAGCCATCGATTTTCGGAAGATTGATGTCCAGCAACAGAACGTGCGGGCATGCCGCCTCCGGATCGTTTTCCGCTCTCGCAATGAGATCGATGGCCCGCTCGCCGTCCGGCGCGATGGAAATTTCCAGCGGCAGGTTTTCCATGTTGATGGCCTCGCGCACCAGCAGCGCGTCCGGCAGGTTGTCTTCGGCCAGCAGGAGATTAAACCGCGGCGGAATTGACTCGTGGGGCATGTTCGGGGACGGTGAAGTAGAAGGTGGCTCCTTGGCCGGGAGAGGATTCGACCCAGATTCGTCCGCCGTAACGTTCAACGACGCGCTGGCAAATCGCCAGTCCGATGCCCGTGCCGCTGTATTTTTGGTCGCGATGAAGTCGTTTGAAAACACCGAAGATTTTCTCCTTATACTGCGGATCGATGCCGATGCCATTGTCCCTGACGGAAAACCGCCAGGAGGCACCCTGGTCGACCGCTGAGATATGGATTTGGGGCCGGTCCTCCCGGCGATACTTGAGCGCGTTGCCTACCAGATTCTGGAATACCTGCTGCAGGTGCGAAGCGCCCATCGACACGCGCGGCAGCGGATCGTAGGTCACCGCCGCATCGCTTTCGCGGATGGCTTGCGCCAGGCTGGAGAGAGCGTTCCGCAAGGCAGCCGAAGCATCCACTGCGGCCATGTTGCTCTCTACCACACCCGCTCTGGTGTAGGAGAGCAGGTCGTCTACCAGGGTCGCCAGCCGGCGCCCAGCTTCCGTCAAGAATCCCAGGAACTGCCGTCCGTCGGCATCCAAAAGGTGATTGTACCTTTTCGCCACGATTTCGCTATACACCGCAACGTTCCGAATGGGTTCCTGCAGATCGTGACTGGCCGAGTAAGCGAACTGTTGGAGGTCCTCATTGGCCAGCCGCAGCTCCTCTTCCCTCTCCTTCTGCTCGTGAATGTCCGTGTTCGATCCGATCCACATGGAGATATTGCCGCGCGCGCCCCGCATGGCGTGGGCGCGCGCCAGATGCCACAAATAGGTTCCATCCGCGCGGCGGAGGCGATGCTGAAAGTGGAACGGCTCACCGGTTTCAATGGAGTGCCGCCAGCTCCGCACGTCCGCGTCGACATCGTCCGGATGAATGGATTGGGTCCAGCCCCAGTTCTCCATCTGCTCAAAACTGAGCCCGGTGAACTCTGACCATTGCCGGTTGAAATAGTCCCGGTCGCCGCTGGGTGTGGCCGTGAAGATTTTCTGGGGCATGGATTCGGCCATAAAACGAAAGCGTTCGCGCGCCTTCTCGGCCTCTCGCAGGGCCTCTTCCCGCTCGGCAAGCACCGTCCTGAGATGGCCGTCGCGCGACTGGATACCGGCCAGCATAGCATTGAAGGTATCCACGAGCACACCGAGTTCGTCGCCCGATAGTTTCTGCGCGCGCACGCCGTAGTCGCCGGTTTCCGATACGGACGTGGCCGCGCCGACCAGCCTTGAAACCGGGGTCGCGATCAGGTTGCGCAGTTTCGACGAGAGCAGGAAGGCGATCAGACTCGAAACCAGCAGGACGGCGAGGACAGTGCCGCCATATAGTTTCACGCGCTCGGAGACTTCATCCAGATCGTAAAGCAACACCAGCGTTCCGACGCGGCGTCCGGCCAACATGATACCGCGCGATACGATCAGGCCGCCGCGGCTAAATCGAAGCGCATCCCGCGCCTCGGCCGCCGGGCATCCGGAGCGCGCATCCGACCGTGAGTATTTGGCGAATACGGTTCCGTCCAATTTGTAGATGCAGGCAGTGACCAGGTGCGTTCGGGCGCGCAACGCGGCCAGGTTCTCCGCCGCCACTTGCGGATCGTTGAATTCCAATGCGGCCGTGCTGTTGTCGGCAGCCATGCGGGCCAAAGCGGATAGATCGCGCTGCAAATAACTTCGGAAAAGGAACGCATCGGAGGCCACGATGCCGACGCCGGCCAGCAGTAGCGCCGTGGTGGTGGTCGCCATGATGATCATCATCAGCTTTTGCTTGATCGGTATGTCGCGAAGACTAAGCATGGCTGCGTCCCGGCTCTATCGTTTCACCTGTCATTCCACGGACTTCGCTACGCTCAACAGTCTGGAGCTGAGCTTGATACCCGCCCTGTCCGCCGCGGTCTGATTGATCTCGAAGCGCACCCGGCGGTTTTCCACGACGAAAGCAATCATGCCGCCGTCACGCATGAAAGTCTCTCCCTCGCCGACAGTCAAGACCCCGGGGCCCAGGGCGGGGAGGATTTTGGCCAGATCTTTTTCGGATTCACCGGCAAACAGCACCTGGCACGATTTCGGCGGCGGTGTGCGCTTGATTCTCTGGGCAGCCACCTTCCGGCGATTCACCATCTCTCCCACGACCATCTGTTCCAGCGCACTGCCGAAAGGGTCGTCCCCCAGGATGCAGATGGCGATGGGCGAATCCGCAGCCGCGAAGGCCGCCGCCGGCCACTCCGCGAATTTGGTAAAGTTCAGAAGGAACGCCGCTTTCACCTGGTACTCCGTGGTATCCGCGGCTGGGCAGGGGCGCGGCAGACCCGCTGCAAGGCTCAGGATAAGGCAGAAGACGATCGCGGGGCGCTGGAAGAGGTGGGGGGTTACCTGCTCCATGTCAGTCTTGCGTAGACGCTTCTTCGGATGCCGACCGCCGGGCCCGGCTCGCTCTCTCCGTACTCCAGGTGCCACGGTTGGAAAAGATTCTGGCCCACTAAGGACAACTCGACTTGAGGGCTGAAGCGCCAGCCAAGGCGGGCATCGCCCGTTGAATACGCCGCCACCGCCAGGCCCGGCAGCGCACGCACGTACCGATAGGTTAGATCCAATTGCAGCTTCTTCGAAAGGTCCAAAGCCGACTGCACCGAAACCTGATTCTGGGGGCTGGATCCTTGGATGATGGGCGCCGTTCCGATGTCGAGCGAGTGTGGCGCTCTGTAGACATCCATATGCAGATACGAGTAAGAGCCGCGCAGGCGCCAGAAATCGGCGGGCCGCCATTCCGGAGCGATCTCCACTCCCTTGGTATAGGCCAGGAGTCCATTGCCGAATTGCGCCGGAAGCAGATAATGTACCGGGGCCGGGTCGGACTCGAGATAAGTCGCGCCCACGATATCTTCGCTGAAGAGATCGTGGTAGTGGTTATAGTAACCCGCGAAATCGACATATAGCTTCTGGCCCAGCAGGCGGCGGTAGCCCAGTTCGGAGCCGTTGAGTTGTTCCGGGGCGAAGCGGGAATTGGCGTTGAAGCGCGCGAAATAAGGCGTTCCGTTCGGCAGTGTCTCGATGTAACCTAGCAGGTAAAAGTCTTCCTCTGCATCGGAAGGCGCGCGCAAGGCGTGCGTAAAAGCCGCCCAGACGGTCTGCTTATCGCTCGGTGTCCAGAGCAGCCGGACGCTCGGCTGTGGATCGGCGCCGGTGAAATTGGTGCGCACCAGTTTCGCCCCCACGATCAACGACAGGCGGCCATCCACCAGCCCGATCTCATCCTGCAGGAATCCCGTGAAGAGATAGTCCGTCCGCTTGAGCGGCAGGAACTGCAGTCCCGAAACCACCTCGGTGTCGTCTACCGGATCGACACGCGCGCCCAGCCCCCACGAAACCTGCTGATGGAGCGGCAATCGAACCCGCTGCAGGAAATCGATGTCGAAGGTATTGCGGATCTCCGCGAAGTTCGCCGATTGGCGATCAGTCCGGTCCCAGTAAGCCTGTACATGGACGTCGTTGCCGTCGTTGACAATCCGTTCCCAGCGGGCCATCAAGTTTTCGCCGGAAAGGAGCGCGTTGGAGTTCACGATCTGGGAGTAGGGCGGCGTATAGCTGGTGGCCTGCACACTCTCGCCGGCCTCCTCATCGTATACGTCGCCTTGCAGGGTCAAGGTGTCGCGGGTGTCGGTTTGCCAGTCAATGCGAAAGCCGCCTTGGGCGGCGCGCCAGTCGTCGTAATTCTGCCCGTCCTGGTGGTATTCGGGGCCGCGGGTGAAACCCTTGCCGTAGACTCGATAATTGAAGCCGGAGCCGTTGCCGCCGCCGTAACGGGCATCCACGAAGCCCTGCTCTACGTTTCCCCCTCCCGCGGAAACCAAGGCTCCGTGGGTCTCGTTGGCGCTCTTGGTAATGACGTTGATGACGCCATTCACCGCATTCGGCCCCCAGATCGTACCGCCCGGCCCGCGGATCACCTCGATCCGGTCAATGTCCTCCATCATGGTGTCTTGTACGTCCCAATACGTCCCGTCGAAAAGGGGAGTATAAACGGTGCGACCGTCGATCAGCACCAGTACGGATCGCGTCAAGTTGGTCCCAAAACCGCGAATGCCGATCGACCATATGTTGGCGTCGATGCGGGCCACCTCCACGCCAGGCGCCAACCGCAGTGCTTCCGGGATGCAGGTGGCTCCGGACCGCCGGATATCCTCGCCGGTAATGACATAGATGGCCGCCGGGGTGCGGAAGGCCTTCACCGGCTCCTTGGACGGCGTGGTGACTTCGATTTGCGACAGCTCTTCGAGGCTTAGGGTCTTCAGCGCCGCTGTGCCCGCCTGGTCCGGAGTGTCCGCCTGGGGCAGATCGCCCCCCACGAGCGGGATGGCAGCGGCGAGAAGGCATAGAGCCCGCAGAATTTTCACAGGGACAAAACCCACTGAGTTACAAATGTCGGCTTGAAAAATGCACGGACGTCTCCCCCTCTGGCGCGGACGCACGCCAGACCGATTTCAATCCGTACACGAATAGCAATCATACTGCAATCTTAGTGCCAGCGAGGGATACCCGGGTCACTTAACCTCATTGCTTTGAAAATCAGGTATTTGCCCTCTGCGGCGGGCCGGCGAGGGCGTCGGCCGCGGTCCAGGGGGACCGCCCCACAATCAGCAGCCCTGTAGTGCAGAGCGTGTCCTGGTGTGCAGAAACTGTATCGCCGGCTACTGTAGCGCCGGCCCGAGTTTCGGTAAGGCCGCCGGCGAGCCCGCTTCGAGTAACTCCCTCACCTTGGCCAAGAGTTCGGCCGGAGCGAACGGTTTGGGAAAGACCCCGATGTTCTGATCCGTAGTCCAGGCGTCAATTCGTTCATCGTCCGGCAGACCGGCTACCATCACCACGTACATTTTCGGAGACTTCTGGCAAAGATACAGCGCCGCGTCATGGCCATTGATATCGCCGACGTAAGCGCCAATGATCAATAGATCAGGTGGAGATTCACGCACCATGTCCACGGCAATCCCCAGGTCACCGGCGGCTCGAACGACGTATCCTTCGCGCTCCAGGATTTCCCGGATAACGGTGCGCACCACTGGCGCCGAGTGAAAAACCAATATAGTTCGAGAACTGGGGCTCATGCTGCTCCTCTTTGTCTGCAGAATCGAATTGGATTATACAACGATTCTGCCATGTGACCGGACAAAATTCCGTGAAGGCCGGCATGTTATGAGCCGGCCAGCACCGCCACCGGAAGGTAGTGAAATACCTCCTCCGCCCGCAGCGCCCCATTTGAGAATTGCGGTTCCGTGCCGGTCAAAATGTCGCGCCAGCGGGTCTGCGCCAGCCGTTCGGGAAGCGGGATCGTGGTTCCGTTCCAATCCGGTGCGGCCTCCAACGCCGCCGGAAAACGTGCGGCAGCCACCAGTACAGTTTCATTTCCGCTGGATCGTACGAACGCGCAGACGTGCTCCGCTTTGGTCCCCTCCGCGTTCAGCGCATCGTAGTCGCCAGCCGCAAAAACCTCCGGATGTTCCCGTCGATAACCAAGAATTCTAGTAATCACCGACAGTTTGATTCGGCCATCGCGCCACTCTACGAGAAGTGTGGCGAGACACTCGCGTTTTCCGTTCATCAATCCGTCCAACATCCCGATGCGCGCGGCGTAGTCGATGGGGCGCCGGTTGTCGGGGTCGGTCATACTCAGATCCCATAACTCCGCGCCCTGGTAGATATCCGGTACCCCGGGTAGCGTCAATTTAAGGACAGTCTGCACCAGGCTGTTGCGCACTCCCAATCTGGCCACACGTTCCTGGAAGGGAAGAAATGCCGCCAGAAAGCCTCGCGACCGCTCCAGGTCGAGCGACTGATCGATGAAACTCAGCAGCGCATCCTCGTAGCCGGTGTTCGGCGATTCCCAGGTCGAACGAATTTTAGCTTCGCGCACCGCCTTCACCATGGCGTTTCGCAGCCGGTCCGTGTACAGCCAGACCGCCTCCGGGTCGAGCGCATTGGCGCCGGTCAACTCCGTGGGCCACGTGGCGATCAGAAGCTGGTAGTACAGATATTCGTCGTTGCGATCCGGCGGCGCGGTGCCTTCCACGTCGCCCAGGCGCGCGCGCAGAATGCGGCTCCATACCTGCACCTGCTGGGCCCATTCGTCGGGAAACTCCGATAGCACGGCCAGGCGCGCGCGCGCATCTTCACCGCGCTTGGTATCGTGCGTCGACGTGCAAAGCATCGCATGCGGCCAGCGTTTCGCCCGCTGTGCATTGGCTTTGTGAAAGGCCCCCAGAGTGACGCCGAACCTGTTCGGATGGCTCCCCACTTCGTTCAGGGCGATCAACCGGTTGTAGCGGAAGAATGCGGTATCCTCCAGCCCTTTCGCCATGACCGGGCCGCTATACTGCTGTAATTTCATCGCGCAGCGCAACACGGTGTAACGGCTGAAGCCGCTGCGGGATTCCGTTACCAGGTCTCCGGAAAGCACCTCATAGATGAAGTCGAACGCGCTCGCGTCGATATCCCGTTCGTTGGCGCGCGCCTGCTTGATGGCCTAGTCCAGGTCGCGCCGGTCCGCTTCGGTCGGCGCGCCCTCTTCATCCACATAGGTTCGGTAGACTGGAAAACACGCAATGACCTCGCGCAGCGCCCGGCGCAGAACGCCGCATCGCGTGCCAGCGCATTCAGCTCGCTGGCCATCTCGCTCCTCATAATCCGGACTTTGCATTCGTGCGCAATACTCCCAAATGCCTGCCTGTCTCCGGTGAATGCTGTATAGGTTCGAGTCAGGCTCTCCTCACCCGCGGAATTGATGAGCCATCCGGTCGCAAGGTTGGCAAACTCGTAGCCGGTGGTGCCCTCTACCGGCCAATCGTCGCGCAGCGACTCGTGGGGAGCGAGAATCTTCTCCACCACCAGATAGCGATCCGCGGGTATGCGGGCACGCAATCTCTGGAGATATTCCTTGGGATTCAGTAATCCGTCGATGTGGTCGATGCGCAGCCTGCGTTTGTCAACTTGATTTGGCCCCTTTTGATGCTCTCATTTGGCCCCACCTGGTTATTGTTCCGCCTGCCCGCGCAGACGCTTCTTGTTGATCCGCTCCTTTTATTAGTTGCTGGCCGGGTCTTTCCCAAGTGTCGCCTCTCCCATTTTTTGGAGGGCCCCGGCCGCAGCGTAGCCCTGCGAGGCCGGAGGCCGAGCGGTTAGGGCGAAGCGAAGGGCGGGGTCCTCCAAAAAATCCGCCGTTCGGGCCGGTCACCGCGACTCCCGAGGTGCCTTCTTACCTGGCTCGAATTTGTGGCCGAAGGCGATCTTCTCCGTCGCCGGCAGCCGTATCCAGTGCACCTCCAAAGGCTCCTCTTCCAACTCATCGCCCAGGCACTCCAGCGCCACCACCTCGGCGAGCCGCGTCTCGACCCAGCGCGTACGGCGCCCCTGTTCTTCCCCGCCGCTTTGTCCACCTTCGCCGATCTCCAAGGCGCGAACGAACGCCGCCTCGCGGTCTTCGCTGCGGAACAAATAAAGCCCCTCTTCCCAGTTACGGATCCCGCGCCCTTCCACCATCTCCGCCCAGCGAATTCGCGCTCGATACCATTGCCGCGCCTTCATGCTTTCGCTCCTTTGCCCAGCTTCTTCAGCGTCCGCAGGAACCGGTACGAGTCCTTTCCGGTATCTATAATGTGGGCTTGGTCCGTCAGCCGGTCGAGCATGGCCTTGCACAATCGCGCATTGGGGAATTTCGTGGTCCATTCTGAAAATGGCAAGTTCGTCGTAACGATCACCGCCGCCCGCTCGGCTCGTCCGGCGATCACTTGAAACAGCAACTCCGCCGCTGAATCCGGCATCACCACGTAACCCAGCTCGTCGATCACAATCAAGTCGTAACGGGTCCAACGATTCCTCACCCGGGTCAGTTCGGCATGGTTCTGGGCTTCGATCAGTTCGGTCACCATTTCCGCCGCCGTCGTGAACCGCACCCGCTTCCGCTGGCGGCAAGCCGCTACCGCCAATCCGGTGGCCAAGTGAGTTTTCCCCGTGCCCGTGTCGCCCAGAAAAATGACTGGCTCCTTCCGTTCCAGGTATCCGCCGTCACTCAGATCGCGCAGTAGCGGTACCGGAAGGTGCGGCGCACACTGGAAGTCGAACTCCTCCAGCGTTTTCACCGCAGGGAAGCGGGCCTCCTGAATCCGCCGCGCCATCGCCTTCCGTCCGCGCTCCTCTACTTCTCCTTCCATCAGCGCTTCCAAATAACTCAGATGCGATTGCTGCTGCTTCACCGCCTGCTCGGCCAGCCGCACAAACTGCCCGCCCAATGTCGGCAAGTGTAGCTGCTTGGCGTATTGCCGGATCGCGGCCTCCTGTATGGGTTGGACGGCGGCGCTCATTGGATCACCTCCGTCGCTCTCCAAGTCGGCCGCAGTTGGTCGTAATCCTCCAGGCTGGGCTGCGGCCGGTCATACCGATTCAGTGCACCGATCTGTGCCGGGGCGGCTACCGGCTGCTGTGCCTGGCCGCGGATGCTCAGCAGATAACGAACCGCCCCTACATCCGAACACCCCAACTGCAGTGCTTCTTCCACAGCTTCGCGCACCGGTGCCGGCCCATGCTCCCGTGCCAGCAGCAGTACGTCGATCATGGCGCGCGTGCCTTCCTGCTTGCCTTGTCGTTGACGCAGCACATCCCAGAACTGGTCGTAGCTGGCGGGCCATCGCCCTTGCGCCCGGCATTGCTCCAGCGCCGTCGAACCGGCCAAAGCTCCGGGCTTTTTCACCAGCACATCCAGGTAATGCTCCAACTCGAGTACCTTCTTGTGCCGCGCATAGCAGCGCTCATGCCGCGCCACGCACCTGGCCTGATGCCAGACCTCCACGTAAGCCGAGTAGACTTTCACTTCCACCGCGGTGCCCACCGGCAAAGGGACCGAGTAGAAGTTGGTCAGCGCCTTCGCGCAGCCGCTGCCGTTGACCGTCGGAAAGTGTAGTGATGCCAAATCAAAACCATCCGTGGCCAGCGGTAATAAATGCTCCCGCTCCGTGAGCATCGCCGTGCCGACAGGCTGCCCACGCCCCTCGATCACCCGGCCCTCGTCTTCCTTCGAACCCGCGGCCAGCAGCAGGTTCAGCTCTTCCAGATCACGGACCTTCGGCACTGGCACCAGATGATTCCGCCGGAACTGCCCTCCTTCGCCTTCCACGCCACCTTTCTCGTGTCCCTCGCCCGGCGTGCAGAACTCCGACTCAAACCCCCAGTGCGAACGGAAGGCAATGAACCGTGCGGTCTCCTCCCGTTGATGCCCCCGCAAGATTTTCTTTACGGCACTCTTCAGGTTGTCGTAACGCAGCACGCGGAACACCCCGCCAAAATAAGCGAATGCCAACTCGTGCGCTTCCAGGAACGCCTGCTGGTTGGCGTGCGGATAGGCCCGATGAAATGCTCCTCCGCTCGCCATGCTGCGCAAGCAAAACAGGCATGTTTTGCGCGATTCACCGTCGAACTCCGCCCAGCCTTCATACCAGTCCACCTGTCCTTCGTCACCCCACGTATACGACTGCGGCACGAAGGTTTCCATCCCCAGTAAACCCATGGCCGCTTTTCTTGCGCGCACATATTGCCGCACCGTCGATTCCGCCACGTCCAATTCCGGCATCTCGCGTCGCAGGCGTGCCCAAATCCGGTGCGCCGTGTGCCGCTGCTTTCTAGGGGCCTTGCGGTCCGACTCCAGAACCCCGTCGATAAAGGGAATCGCCGCCGCCAGTTTCGGCCTCTCCCGTTCCGGAATCTTGCGGTCCGCCGGCATAGCCCTGGCCAGCGCCTTCCGCACTTCTCGACGGTGTACGCCCAACTTCCGCGCCACCGCCCGTATCGTTCCGGCACCATGCTCGTACTCTCGCCGGATCTGCTCGTATAGTTCCACCTTGGCTCTCCTGTTTTCCAAAACCGTGTTTTCCTTCCGGGCATTCATGCCCGAAACAAGATACATGGTTTCTGATCTACAGGTGGGGCCAAATCAAAGCATCGAAAGGGGCCAATTCAGAGTAGCGAAATCACAGCCCATCCAGCGTGCCGGCGTTGAGCAGCCGCAACACCAATCGATGCGCGTGTTCGAACACCGCCGGCAGTTCCATGCGCAGCCCCGCGAGTTCGTTGATGTTGAAGAAGCGCCGGTAATTGATATCGTCCGCCGCCGCCCGATAATGCGCCGCGCGCCAATACTGGTCCTGAATCAAGGCATCCAGGCTGCGCCAGCTCTGCTCCGTCCCGGGCGTGCCGTTCAGGCCGCGCACGGCGCCGGCGATCGCCGCCCTGATCTCTTCGCTTTCAAGCGCCGCTCTGGCTAATGCGGCTTTCAGATCCACCGCGCCGGGTACCACTTGCGGCCGCCACTCCGAGAGGTTGGTGAACGCATCGCCGATGCGTTCCAGTTCAGGGTGCGCATTTCCGAGGATGCGGGCATACCGAGCGGGCAGATCGGAAGCTTGTGCGTTTCGTATAACCAAACCGCGAACGTTCCGGTCTGCTCTTCGAACTTCAAAACCAGGTTGCCCCGGCATAATTCCACACCGTATTGATCTTTCAGAAACGGCACCAGGAGTTTGTTTTCCAGGAACTCCGATCCGGATTCCAGTCGATGTCGAACCAGCCGGCATGGGCCGAATCCGGTCCCCACTCAAGCACGTCCAGCCACAACGGGTTATCGCTCCCGCCCACCCCCATGTGGTTCGGCACGAAATCCAGAATCTGCCGCAAGCCGTTGGCTTCGAGCGCAGCCACCATCCGCTCGAAGGCCGCCCAGTCGCCCAGTTCGGGATTCAAGGCGTCGTGGTCCACGATGTCATAACCGTGCGCGCTACCCGTGCGCGCCTTAAGCCAGGGCGACGCGTATAAATGGCTTACGCCAAGGTGCGCCAGGTAGGGCGCCAATTCGGCCGCCTCATCGAACCCGAACCCTTTCTTAAACTGCAGCCGGTATGTGGCGCGGGGAATCATATGGACCAACGCACCGACCACGGCCCAAAGGCGCCGTCGTCTCCAGCCTGCCCTTCCCGCCAGCGAACCTCGCCTTGAAAGGCGGTGAAACCAGCCACCTGCAACGGTGAGAGATTGGCCTCGAGCGTGAGCTCTCCCCGGTGCAGCCGCCACCGAACGATGACGGCGCCGTCTGCGATTACCTGGTAGCGGCCGGCATGGCCGCCGATTCCCGGCAGCTTCGGCTCGACGATTTCACGCCGCACGCGCAGAATCCGGCGGTACCAATCCAACGAATCCGCGTGCGCCGTTTGGGGGAGATCTTCCCACACCAGTTTGGCGGAGGCGAAAGTTTCGTATGCCTGCGGGTCGGGAATCTGTCCACGATGCTCCGGAAACTCTTTGCGTCGGCCCCTGCGCACGGCCTCCGCCAAGCCGTCGTCAAAATGGCAGAAGAACGGAAATGGCTGGGCTGCGTTCCACTCTTCGCCCATGAACAGCATGGGAATCTGTGGCGACAACAGGTAGACCCGCGGCCACGGCGCGCAGGGCCGCGGCGGATGTGACGGCGCACAGCCGGTCCCCCATGGCGCGCGATTGCCGATCTGATCGTGATTCTGAATGAACGTGACAAATGCGCTCGGAGGCAAGTGCGCGCTGCGCTCGCCGCGGGCCCGAACGAAGCCTTCCGCCAACGCGCGGCCGAGCTTGTCTGTATCGCCGCAATACTGTTCGTAATAAGTGTGCGATTCCTGTGTCGCCGCGGTGTGTAACACGTGGTGCACGTCGTCGTTCCATTGCGCGGTGAAGGAGCGCGGCCGCCCGCCCGCGTCGCGGACCAGGCGGCGGGCTTCGTTCTTATCGTTTTCGAGCACCAGGTGGACCAGGCGGTCCCCTGCCGCGGCGTGCACGCGCTCGGCCAACTCTTGCAGGATGTCCACGGGACTATCGTCGGCAATGGCATGCACCGCGTCCAGCCGCAGACCATCGCCGGTAAAGAATTGCGGCGCGTACAGTGGCAGGTAGTTTCCATCCGGTCCGAAGTGATTGTAGATAACGTCCAGAAGGACCATTAGCCCGCGCGCATGCGCCGCTTCCACCAGCGCTTTCAGATCTTCCGGCCGGCCATACGATGAGTCCGGCGCGTAAGGGAGAACCCCGTCGTAGCCCCAATTGCGGCGGCCTGGAAAATCGCCAACAGGCATAATCTCGATGGCCGTAATGCCGAGGGAAACCAGATGGTCGAGCTTCGTCGCCGCCGCGGCGAAGGTGCCCTCCGGTGTAAAGGCGCCCACGTGCACCTCATAGATGACGCCTTCTTCCCAACGCCGTCCGCGCCATCCCGCGTCGCTCCGTTCCCAGGCTCGCGGATCGATCAACTCGCTCGCTCCGTGCACGTCATCCGGCTGGCGAGGCTGGATCCGGAACACGGGTACCATCCGGAAGCACGAAGCGATAGCGCGCACCGCATTTCGCCGTGTTGGTTGTCACTTCGTGCAAACCTGCGCTGAGTGCCGTCAGGGGCAGCGGCGATCCCTGGCCTTCGATCTCTAAGCCGGCATGCTCGCAGGCTGGCGCCCGGAGGCGGAACCGCGCGTCGCCGCCAGACGCGAACTCGGCGCCGAACGGCATGCTGTTGCGCGCGGCGTAGAACTGCGCCCGACCCTCCGAAGGATTCACTCATTGTGCTGAATCAGACACCTCGACCTATTCAAACGTTCATGAGCCGGTGACCGCCCAAGCAGTTATGAGGCCGTTCTGGCATGAAGAGTAGGCCAACAAGAAAACTCGGACTGGCGCGAAGCTTGCTTACGTCCTGCCATGGAAGATTTTGGGCGTAATTTCGAAACGTGTCTCGTGTAAAGGGGGTACATGCGCTTCGCGGCATGGCTATTCGCTTTCGTACTGAAACTAGGCGGCCCAGGTCTTGTTTTGCTGGGCATCCTGGACTCGTCGTTTCTGTTCGCTCCGTGGGGCAACGATCTTCTGGTAGTCGCGATGACGGCGCGGCAGCCGCATTTTGCCAACATGCTTTACTACGCCGCCATGTCTACCATGGGCTCCGTGCTGGGCTGTTTGCTGATCGACGTAACGCTTCGCCCGCTGGGCGCGGAAGGCCTTGAGAAGCACCTTCCGGCGAAGAGGCTGAAACGGGTAAAGTCCAAGGTTCGCGACAATGCCGGCCTGGCATTGGCGATCGCCTCCCTGGTGCCCCCGCCGTTTCCATTTACGGCGTTCGTAATGGCGGCCGCGGCTCTGCAATACTCTCGAAAGCGTCTGTTGGCTGTGGTAGGTGTCTCCCGAATGGTCCGTTTCACGGTCTTGGGGATACTGGCGCTGCATTTTGGAGAGAGAATCCTGAAGTGGTTCAAGGATCCGGTGGTGCAAGGATTTCTCATCGGCCTGATCGTTTTCTGCATAGTAGGGAGCGCCGTTTCGGTTTACGGATGGATTCAGCGGAGCAGACGAGTCCCCGTGGCTCAACGAGCGTGAGAAACGGTACGGGCCGCACACTCGTCCCAGATGGGCATCAAAGGTGCAGGGTGCAATGTCATAAGGAGAAACATAGTGCAACAAGGCAAAATTAAGAAGACAGATCCCGAGAAACAGTATCGGCGCGTACTGGCGGCTAGCACCTTGGCCGGCGATAGTGTGAAGAACTCAGCGAAGGAGAACTTGGGTAAGGTCGACGAGATCATGATCGATATCCCATCCGGCAGGATAGCCTACGCGGTGTTGTCGTTCGGCGGAATTCTGGGTATGGGAAGCAAATTGTTCGCCATACCGTGGAGTGTGCTCAAGGTGGACGAGGACGAGAAGTGCTTTGTCCTGGACCTCGACAAGCGAACGCTGGAAGGCGCTCCGGGTTTCGACAAGAGCCACTGGCCCGATATGGCCGACACCACCTGGGCATCGGAAGTTTATCGATATTACGGCGCTACGCCGTATTGGCAAGACGGCGATGGGGTCAAAACGCATCGTAGCGGTGGCGGGCTATAGGGATGCCGAAGGAGAAGACCGTGCGGCAAACGCAAAAGGGTAAGTCACCATCGACCCAGGCAGGCGAATACGTGCGTGAAGAAATCGACCACGTGCGGGAAGGGAAGCATGGGGCGCGCTCAGCCAAACAAGCGATTGCGATCGGCCTTTCCAAGGCGAGGCGGGCGGGGGTTAAACTCCCGCCCCCTCCCGGCAAGAAGGCTGTCAAGGCGACTGGCCGAAAGCCCAACCGCGCGCGTTCCAGGGCGGCCCATCGCGCGCTTGAGCGCGAAGGCAGCGCATCCGTTTCGCATAAGGCCCTTTCCCGCCACGCTCGGAGCACTGCCCGGAAGCGCGGCGGCGCAGAAATGCCGACGGCCGCGCAGACGCGATCGCGCCGCGAACCCTGACCGAGAGTAAAAGGCCGGCTGGCCGGCAAGCCGCCAGCGTGATGCGCTAGTGGGCGCGCTTGAAGAATTGCACCGCGCGCTCGTGCTTCTCCGCGCCCTCACGCGTGTCGAACGTACCCAGGTTTTTTCGCCTGCCAGTCTTGCCATCCCTCTTCTGTTAGTACAGCCTGTACTGCCCGGTCTTAAGTTTCCTAATCATGTTCCCGCAAAGAGCATGTGTTTTGCTACCCTCCCGCGGTAATTGGCATCGAATCTGCAGGGTCCGTATTGGAGATAAACACATGCTTTACTACGCGCTAGTGTTCCTTGTAATTGCCATCGTTGCGGCTATGTTGGGATTTGGCGGAGTCGCAGTGGCCTTCGCTGGGGTCGCTAAGATTCTGTTCGTCCTCTTCCTGATCTTATTCCTTGTGAGTCTTGTCACTCATCTTGGTAGGCGAGTGTAAGGGTGGCAACTCACATGCTGTCTAACGGTCGCTTGGCTGTTCCGGAGGTTGGCCGTTTTTGCTGCTTCCGGAGACCTTGGTCCTCGCCGGAGAACAGCAGCGTCAGGCAGGGCACGGAACAGCCTTGTAGGATCGCGTCTAGTTGTCAGTTAACGAGCGCGGCGACGATGGTGGCGTCGTCGGTTTGGTTATGGCCTGAGAATTCGTCGAGTGCTGCAAACGCGCTGCGGACAATGCTGTCCGGTTGCCACACTTGACAACGTGTGACAGCCGCAAGAAGTCCTTCTACTCCCCACTCGTCGCTGGCCGCGTTGGTTGCTTCGACAATACCGTCGGTATACGCGACGATGAGATCCGCGGAATTTAGTTGAACCGCCCGCGCTTCGTAGACCGTGTCCGCAAAGAATCCAACCGGGGGCGCGCCGCCTTCGAGCCAGGTGATTGCGTCGCGTCCGCGGATGACCATCGCAGGATTGTGGCCTGCATTTACATAGCGCAGTGTCCGCGTATTCTCGTCAAAGACGCCATATAATAAAGTGGCGTATCGATCGGGAGGGGAGCAGGCGTACAATTGGCGGTTGACCGCGGTCACCACGGCGGCCAAGTCGTCGGGGGCGAACAAGGCGGCCGTGCGAAGAGAGGACTGGACGTTGGCAATGAGGAGCGCCGCCGGAAGCCCTTTACCCGAGGCATCGGCCACAGCGAACGCCACGCGGCCGCCCGGCAGGGATAGGAAGGTGAAGCAATCGCCGCCGAGGGCGCGCATCTGCCGGCATCGGGCACTGTACCTGAGGCCCCGGGTTTTCGCGTGCGGCACCTCCATGAATCGTTCTTGCAGGTCGCAGGCCACCATCCAGTCCCGGCTGACGTCCACCACCATTGATTCCCTTATCATCACTCGACCTCCGCAAGTAAGTCGTTGCGCGCGGCTTGAATTCGACATCGGAGCGCCAACGTTTTCTTTGAAAATTTTGTGTGGGACCTGTCGAGAATCCGGAATCGGCTCCGACTACGGTGTGAACGCGCCAAAGGCAGCGTCAAAAAAAGGAGCAAGAGCGATGAAATACATTTTGTTAATGTCCGGAACAAAGGCCGGGGTGGACACATACCGGGCTTGGAGCAAGAAAGACATCGACGGCCATATGGCGGTTTTGGCCGCCCTGAACCGCGAGCTCACGGAATCGGGTGAGTTCGTTGCAACCCAGGGTTTGGCAGCTCCGCACGAGGCTACGCTGGTCCGCGGATTGGCGGGCGGGATGCCCGTGACGGACGGCATTTTTCCCGAATCCAAGGAGTTTCTGCTGGGCTATTGGATCATAGATGTAGCGACACCGGAGCGGGCCTGCGAGATTGCCGCCCGAATTTCAACCGCTCCGGGGCCCGGCGGTATACCCACCAACATGCCGATAGAAGTTCGCCAGTTCGCGATCCACGTGCCGCAAGGAGCCAGCTCATGAAGTACATATTGATGATGCATGGCAAGAAAGCCGACTGGGATGAGTACACCAGGTGGTCGAAGGAGGATCTGCAGCGGAACGTCGCCTATATGCGGAGCTTCAGCAAGGAACTGAACGAGGGCGGTGTCTTCGTGGACACGAAGGGGCTGGCTTTACCGCACGAGGCGAAGATCGTTCGCGCGGGGCAGAACGGAGAGCCCGTTACGGATGGTGTGTTCCCGGAATCGAAGGAGTTTCTTGCCGGTTACTGGGTCATCGACGTCGAGACTCCGGAGCAGGCCTATAAGATTGCCGCTCGTGCGTCCGCCGCGCCCGGCCCTGGCGGGAAGCCGGCAAATATGCCCATCGAAGTCAGGCAGGTGCTCGGCACCCATAGCGATTTGGGACTCTGAACAGGGATAATCGGCCGTGGCCTTGAGCGAGTACGCATCCGATCTTCCGATCGGGCACCTGTTGCGGGAACTGACGCCACAGGTGCTGGGGATCGTGGTGCGACGATTCCGCGACTTCGCCGCGGCCGAGGATGCCGTGCAAGAAGCGTCGATTGCGGCACTGATGCAATGGCCCCAGAACGGTCTCCCGGAGAATCCGCGCGCGTGGCTGACGCAGGTTGCGTTTCGAAAAATGACGGACCATATCCGCAGCGAATCTGCCCGCAGGCGTCGCGAGACGGAAGTTGCGGAGGAGGCGGCCCGTGCGCCAGTGACCGGCCTCGATGCCGCGCCGATGAATGACGACACACTCGTTCTTCTCTTTATGTGCTGCCACCCGGCGCTGGCGCCCTCGTCCGCCATTGCCTTAACGCTGCGCGCCGTTGGGGGTCTAACCACGGCGGAAATAGCCAGTGCCTTCCTGGTTCCCGAAGCCACCATGGCGCAGCGCATCAGCCGGGCAAAGCAGACCATCAAGGCATCGGGGATACCATTCCAATTACCCCATTCCGAAGAGCGCGGGGTGCGCCTGCGCTCGTTGCTGCACGTCCTGTACTTGATCTTCAACGAGGGATATACGGCCACATCCGGGCCCCACCTGATGCGCGCCGATCTGTCTCAGGAGGGGATACGCCTGGCGCGCATGGCTCTCCAACTGGAACCCGAGAATACGGAAATCGCGGGCCTGCTGGCGCTGATGCTGTTGACCGACGCGCGCCGGCATGCCCGAACCGGCTTAAACGATGAATTGATTCCGCTCGCGCAACAGAACCGGGCTCTCTGGGACCGTGGGCAGATCGCCGAAGGGGTCGCGCTTCTCTCAGCGGCACTGCCGAAAAGCTCCGTCGGGCCTTACCAACTCCAAGCCGCGATCGCCGCCGTTCACGATGAAGCCGAGCGCCCTGAAGATACCGATTGGCGCCAGATACTGGCACTATACGAGCTGCTGAAACGGATATCGGACAATCCCATGGTGATCTTGAATCACGCCATTGCGGCAGCTATGGTGCATGGTCCAAAAGAAGGGTTGAATCTGCTGGACGGCCTCCAGGGGGAGCCGCGAATTGCCGCATATCACCGCCTGGATGCGGTTCGCGGCCATCTGCTGGAGATGGCCGGCGATGCGCAAGCCGCGGCGAAATGCTACCTCGCAGCGGCGGGCAAAACGGTGAATCTCCCCGAGCGCAATTACCTTCTGATGCAGGCCGCGCGGCTCGCTACGATGACTGGGTGATTCCTTGGCGTGGCCTCATCTCATGGGGGTTAGATTTGCCTCCATGTAAGAGCGGAGCACCTCATTGACTCGCGTTTGGTAGCCCTTTTGCTTCCGCAGCCATTCGAGAAGGTCTGCGTCCAGGCGGATCGTGATGGTTCGCTTTGACGCAGGCATGACAACGCGCGCCTTTTTCCAGAACTCGGCATCGGTTGGGTGTGCGTCCGGGTCGTTTTCAATGCCGCGCCGGATCTGACGATCACTCTGGGAACGGAGACGCGCCCAATCGGTGCGCCCCTTAACCGAGGGTTTTCCAGTACGTTTCTCTTTCATATCGCTCTGCTCCCCACGCCGATATAATGCGGCGCTCAGACCGGGATACATCGGTGTAAATCACCGTGACCTCAACGCCATTTACCATGCCCACTGCATTCACGCGAATCTCGCCGTACTCAAAACGATCGTCTACTCTCTCGCGCGTTGGGCCTTCGAAGATCTTGATACCGTCCTCAAACGCAATGCCGTGAAGGGCTATGTTGCGTCGATTCTTCTTCGGGTCCCATACGTAAGTCATGGCGCCATATTTACATTATGTATTTACTCAGCGTGAACGTGCAACCTCGCATTGGCATCGCGCCGTGCGACAGGGTAGACTCGAAATATGTCCCTGCGACCCGTAAAACGTCTGATCAAATCCAAGCCCACCCTGGAAGGCGCGGGCGTGCACCTGCGCCGCGCGTTCGGGTTCGGCAATACGTCCGACTTCGACCCGTTCCTCCTGCTCGACGACTTCCGGAATGACGTTCCGGAGGATTACCTGGCGGGTTTTCCGTGGCATCCCCACCGCGGCATCGAGACCATTACCTACGTTCTGGCCGGCACTGTAGAGCACGGCGATAGCATGGGGAACCACGGCGCTATCGCGGCCGGCGACGTGCAGTGGATGACGGCGGGCAGCGGCATCATCCATCAGGAGATGCCCAAAGGCGACCACGCGGGCCGCATGCATGGGTTCCAACTCTGGGCCAACCTTCCGTCGGCGCTCAAAATGACCTCGCCGCGTTACCAGGAAGTGAAAGCGACCGACGTCCCGGAGATCACCGACGACGACGGCACGCATGTGCGCGTGGTTTGCGGCAAGTTTTGGGGGAAGGCCGGTCCCGTGGATGGGATCGCCGCCGACCCGATGTACCTGGATGTGTCGGTGGCTCCCGGCCGCCGCAAGACCCTGCCGGTGGAGACCACGCGGCACGCCTTTGCCTACGTCTTCGCGGGCAGCGGGAAGTTTTGCAACGCCTCCGGCCCCCTGGCCGTGCCGACCGAAGCCGTCGGATGGGCGGACACCGCGCCGCCTTCGGAAGCGGACAACCGCTCGCTGGTACTGTTCGACCGCGGCGACGAACTTACGGTGCAGGCCGGGGAGGAAGGCATACGGTTTCTCCTGGTTTCGGGGCAGCCACTGGAAGAGCCGGTGGCGTGGTACGGTCCGATCGTGATGAATACGCAAGAGCAGCTCCAGCAGGCGTTTCGAGAGCTCCGGGAGGGCACCTTCCTGCAACCGGAAGCGCGGACCTAAGATGTTCTAAGAATCTCCACATTGTTCGCTTGAGAAGTCTCGCGCTTGGATAGCACCTAAATGCTATGAGCGCCAGTTCCGCACCGTTGCCCGCACGCTCCACCGATCTGCTCGCTAGCGCGTTCGACGCTTTGCCCCTGCCCTCCTTCGTGGTGGACCAGGATTTCAACATCATAGACTTCAACCTTGCGGCGGCCGGGCTGTTGGACCGGGTCCCGTGCGCATTGCTACGTTTGCGCGGGGGCGGGCCAGTCGAATGCTTGCATTCGATCGAAACAGAGGAAGGGGCTGCCATCGCGGCGTGTCAGGATTGCGTCGTCAAGAACTTCGTGAAGGAGATTTTCGGTCAACCAAGCGCTCGCCGCAAGACTGGGCAGCTGCGCCTCAAGGGAGAAGGGGGGATTTCCGACGTTGACTTCCTGATTACGGTCGCGCCGATCATGGATGATTCCGAACCGCTGGTGCTGGTGATTCTGGACGACGCCGCGGAGCTGTCGGCTTTAGTCGCACCGAAGGCCCGGCCCGCTACCCCTGCTTCTTCTTCTCCAGGTTCCAAAGCCCGCGCGAAAGCACGCGGCCGCAAAACGGGCAGTAGTTAATCCCCACGAAACTGGGTCGGTCCTCGCCAAAAACGAAGTAATATTCCGTGTCGATCTCCGTAATGATCCTGCCGTTAGTGAGCTGGTGAGGCTGCGCGTGGCGCGCCAGTTCGAGATCCATGAGCTTGTCTAGATCGGAGCAGCAGGTCATGAGGGTTCCATTCTACCGCGTCAGGGTTATACTCGTTGGGAGCGCATGATACGGACACTCTGCTTCCTGACAATATTGGGAACGGCCGCGTACGCGGGACCTTACGGAAAAGTGACGAAGGGCGACGGGTGGGTTTACGTGCGGTTGGGCAACCCCAACGACGCGGGGCCCATCACCCGGCCCGGCATCTTGTTTGAAGGCGGCGGCACGGACGTCGACGCCGCGTATCAATGGATGTGCGAAAAGGCCAACGGCGGCGACTTCCTGGTCATCCGCGCGTCGGGCACCGCCGATTACAACCCGTACATATACGGACTGTGCCCATCCCTGAACTCGGTGGCGACTCTCATTGTCTATAGCCGGACGGGAGCGCAGCAGGAGTTTGTCAAAGACACGATTCTCAAGGCCGAGGCTCTTTTCATTTCCGGCGGGGATCAAGCGCAATACGTGGAATACTACACCGATACTCCTGTAGAAGCCGCGATCAACGCCCTGGCCGCGCGTGGCGTGCCCGTCGGCGGCACCAGCGCCGGCAACGCGATTCTGGCCCAGTTCGGTTACTCGGGCATCACCGGTTCGGTGACCTCACAGCAGGCGCTCAGTAACCCGTTCTCACCGCTTATAACGATTGAGGATGGGTTTTTGAATGTCTCGCCGCTACTGCTGGACAAGATAACCGACGATCACTTTGTGACGCGCAACCGCATGGGACGGCTGGTCACGTTTCTGGCGCGCATCATCGAGGACGATCCCGCGGCGCCGGTCTCGGGGATCGCGACCAACGAGAATACGGCGTTTCTGATGGAAGCCGACGGAACAGGCACTATAGCCGGTTCCAGCACCGCCTACTTCCTCCGTGCGCCGGGCCCGCCGGAAGTCTGCCAGCCGGACACTCCGCTTACCTACAACGATGTTTCGGTTTATCGCGTCGAGGCCGGCGATACATTCGATATCCGCGCCTGGACCGGTACTGGCGGCACGGCGTATACCGTGTCCGCGATAGCCGGGGTTCTGCAGTCATCGCAGCCCGGCGGGAGCATTTATTAATGCGAGCCGTTCTGGTTTGCGGGATGGCTATTGTCTCCGCGACGGCCGCCAGCGGCCAGCCAGGGCCGCCGGCCGTGCTCCACAAATTTACAGGCTCTCCGAACGATGGCGCCAATCCATACGGCGGAGTGGTCTTCGGGCCGGATGGCGTCCTGTTCGGTACCACCGAGGCTGGCGGCGGTTCGCAGGGTAATGGGGTGGTTTACGCCTTGAAACCTCCTTCGACGACGGGTGATTCGTGGGCCGAGACCGTTCTTTGGACCCCCGCCGCGGGGCAGGGCATCAATCCGTATTCGGCTCTGGTTATCGGGCAGAACGGCGCGCTGTTCGGGACGCTGTTCGGCGGCGCGCTCAGCACCAACGGGTCGGTTTTCGCCTTGTATCCACCCTCGGCGGCGGCAGGCCAATGGACCGGAAAGATTTTGTACCGGTTTGGGGGCGAGCCCGATGGCGGGAACCCCACCAGCGGCCTGGTGCCCGGACCCAGCGGCACTCTTTACGGCACAACCTCCCAAGGCGGAGCATCCAATGCCGGGACCGTTTACCAGATCCAACCCTCAGCGACGCCTGGGACCGCAACCGCGACGATTCTGTATTCCTTCACGGGCGGCGCCGATGGCGGCAACCCATTTGGTCCGGTGGTGGGAGGGCTCGGCGGAGTCCTCTATGGCACAACCCGATTCGGCGGCACTGCGGATTACGGCTGCGTCTTTCAATTGACGCCTCCCGGGACGGCGGGGAAGCCCTGGATCGAGCAGGTTCTGTACAGCTTCAGCGGCTCGCCGGACGCATATCCGATCGGCGGCGTTGTGATTAGCACGAATGGCGTTCTCTATGGGGCAACCTTTGGAATCCCGCAGAGCGGCCGCGATTTCGGGAACGTATTTCAACTGGCGCCGCCGGCGTCGAGCGGCGGCCCGTGGGTTTACACCAATATTCACGCGTTTGTCTCGAAAGAGACCGATGCCGCCGATCCGGTGGGAGTGATTGTGGGTCCGGATGGAGTGGTTTATGGAACCGCCTACGCGGGCGCGGCCTCGGTCTTCGCGTTAACGCCCCCCGCGAGACCAGGGCAACCGTGGACCGAGAGGCTGCTGGGACAGGCGGGGAACTCCTACGCGCCCGTGACCGTGGGCCCGGATGGCGCGCTTTACGGAACCAGCTTCGGCAAGTTCGGCTCGCCGGAAAACGGTGGCAGTGTGTTCCGCGTTGTACACTGATGAATTGGCCGCCGCCACACAAGCCGCTCCGATATTCGCGCCTTCGGCACCGCGCCTGGCGCACCGCTGGATCATCTCGCGCGGCATAGACCTGTCCTTCGTCATCGGCAGTTCACTGGCCGGATATGGCTACCTGGTGGCGAACGTGGCGCTGCACGTCCCGATCTCGCTGTTGTGGTGGTTCTGGTCGGTGGGCTTCGACGGTACCCACATATTCGGCACGGCCTCGCGCACGTTCTTCGATCGCGAGGCGCGCCAGAGCCGGCGCGCTCTGCTGTTCGGCAGCGCGGCATTCTTCTTCGCCTTGGGTCCCGTGATGGTATTGCTGGGCGGCAAGGCCGTGCTGGCCTTGATCGTGGCCGTGTGGGCCTATTACCACGTGATCCGCCAGCACTACGGCATCATGGTGCTGTACAAGGTGAAGAACCGCGACCTCGCCAAGCTGGATAACACGCTCGACCGCTGGTTTCTCGGAGTGATGACGGTCTTTCCCCCGTTCCATCGCTTTTTCATTCACCATCCGGAGGAATTGGGACTGCACTTCTCGTTCCCGCGTGTGGAGCCGTTCCTGTGGGCGCTGATGGCCGCCACCGCGCTCGCATACGCCGCGCGGCAGTTCGTGCGCATCCGGCGCGGCGATCCCGTGAACCTGCCGAAGTTTCTGCTCTTCGCCGGCGTGATCCCGCTGCACTGGCTGACCTTCGCCTACATGAGTTGGATGGGCGCCGTGCCGACCGTAACAATCGTACACAACCTGCAGTATCACGCGCTGATCTGGTTCCACAACCGGAACCGCTACGGCGCAACCGCCGCCGGCAGCCATGGACGCATCCCGCAGGCGGTCTCGCGCAGCCTGCTGAGTTATGTGCTGGTGGCGCTGGTCTTCAGCGCGCTCTACCGCGTGCCTGGCTTTCAGCTTGGCCAGGTATCCGATCTGGCGTTCGGCTTCTTCTGCGGCTTCGGCCTGACCCACTATTACCTGGATAGCAAGATCTGGCGCGTGCGCACCGACCCGGCCTTGCGCCAGGCGCTGCAGCTTGGGTAGCCACTCACTGCACCCAGACGGTCACCGTGTTACCGGCCGCGCCATCCACTGTGACGGTTATCGGCACCGCGCCCGAACCTGCAACCTGCACGTTGATCTGCCACAGCCCGGCAAACCCGGGCGCCAGACCCGCGAACAGAACATTTGACGGCGGAGAACCGCCCACCGTCGCGGTGACCGGAGCGGTGACCTGCGATAGCGGATCGTCACCCGCCGGCGCGCCTGTGGCCACGACGGGCTGTACGGCGCCCACCCCCGTCCCAAACAGCAGAACGGCTTGCCCCGCCGTCGCCGGATTCTCCTGTGAGTTGACCGAATAGTCCTCATTCAAGGCCGCGGCTTCCTGGCTGCCGTAGAGCGTGAAGATGGCAGGCCCGGCGGCCGCGATGGTGACTGTCTGCGATGCCGACACGCCGGCGTGCGTCACGGTGAGGGTCGCGCTCCCGGGCGCCGTTTCCCACGGCACTTGCGCGTTGATCTGTCCCGGCGAAACGTAGACCAATGGGGCCGTAATCCCGTTGACTTCGACGGTCGTCGCCGCCATGGTGGCGGGCAGCGGCAACAGCAATGGCTGCTGCGCCCCAGCCGCCAGGTTGACGCCGTAGATGGAAAATAACTCGCCCGGACTCAACGCCGCTGCGGGCGCGGCCGCGTTCACCGCGCCATCCGCTGGAAACACCGGCGGTGGAACCAACCACTCATAAGTGGCCACGGCGCCAGCCGGCAGAGTATCGGTAAAGTTAGTGCTCTTCCAGGTCACCGCGAAGGTGGAACTTACGGGCGTGGCATTGAGCACCAGCAGTACGATGGAACCATCCGGATTTTGAAACGCCACGTCCTCGAGCGATCCCGAGCCATAGGTATTAGAGTCGATGCGGTAAGCGCCCGGCTGCACGAACTTACCTAAGTGACCTAACAGGTAATACTCCACGTTGCGGGTGACCACCGGCGGAGAAACGCTGTCATCCACCGTGACTACGCCGCGGCATGCCGTGCACCCGCCGTTCTGCGGTCCGGAATTCTGATCCAGCGCGATGTTCCACAGAGTCACTCCGCGCGCCCAGTTGCGCGTGGCTCCGATCAGCAGATTCTCCGCGTTCCAGATCAGGTCTCCCGAGAAGCTGGAGCCTACGGTTCCGGAACACTCGGTGAACCAGATGTCCTTCGCCGGGTAGGCCTGCTCGACCTGCGATTGGGCGCTCACATCACCCGCATAGCAATGGAAAGAGCTGCCCGCCAAATAGTTGTAAGCGGCCGTGTTGGCGAGCAGCGCCTCGGGATAGCTGGGCTGATCCCAGTTATGTTCGTAGCCGAAAATCTTGACGCCGCCAAGTCCCGCGCCCGCCAGGGCCGGCCCCAGATAGTTGCCGATGAAGTTGGCTTCGTCGGAACTGGCCACAGACGCCGAGGGATAAGAGGTGGTGGAGTTGAGCGGCTCGTTCTGCATGGAGATGGCGTAAATGGGGATCCCCTGCTGTTGGTAGGCGCCGATGAAGCGCGTGAAGTACTGGGCCAGGCTCGGAAAGTCGGCGGCGATCACGTTGCCTCCGTTCATCGATCCGGCGGTTTTCATCCAGGCGGGCGGGCTCCACGGGAGCGCGTGAACCTTGAGCGATGGATTGATCGAAATCGCCTGACGCAGCAGCGGGACAAGGTAAGTCTGGTCGTGGGCAATGGAAAACTGCGCTAAGTTCGGATCGCTCTGGCCGGCCGGCACGTCGTCATAGCTATAGTCTCCACTTTCGGAGAAGTCACTGGCGCCCATGGGCTGGCGCAGGATGCCAATGCCGATACCCGCATTCGGATCGAACAGGCTTTCCATCAACGCATCGAGCTGCGACCCGGTCAGCTTATTCCAAAGCACCCAACCGGCCGAATCGGTGAGTGAAGCGCCCACACCGTCCATCTGCTGATAAGTGGTGGCGTTGTCCACCGCGATCGTGAAAGTTGGCGAACCGGGCGGAGGTCCTGGCACAAAGGCAAGTCCGGGCGGTCTCGGGGTGAGCAGCTTGGATTGATCGCCATCGGTTTCGACGACCTGCACATTTTGTCCCGGCGCGCGCGACACGGCAGCCAGGAACATGAATAAGGACGAAAGCGCGACGCGCATATCTGTTATTTTAGCCATGATGGTGGAAACAATCGAATGGACGTCCGCGGGCGTGGTGATGATCGACCAGAGGCGCCTGCCACTCGCCGAAGAATTCATCACGTGCAAGAGCTATGAAGACGTCGCCGACGCCATCCGCAACATGGTGATTCGGGGCGCGCCGGCCATCGGCGTGGCGGCCGCCATGGGAGTGGCGCTGGGAGTGGCGCACGCCGACGGCGGCGATCTGGACGCACAGGTGGAGCGGATTTGCGATACGCTGGCACGCACCCGGCCGACGGCAGTCAACCTGTTCTGGGCGATCGACCGCATGCGGAAGCTGTATGGATCGCTGCGCGGCCGGCCGCTAGCGGAGATTCGCGAGCGCCTGACAGCGGAAGCGCAGCAGATCCGGTTGGAGGATATCGCCATCAACCACGCCATCGGGCGGCACGGGGCGGAACTGGTGCCGGATGGCAAGACCGTACTCACGCACTGCAACGCGGGGGCGCTGGCGACGGCGGGCTATGGCACGGCACTGGGCGTGATCCGCGCGGCGGTGGAAGCCGGCAAGAAGGTGGACGTATTCGCCGACGAGACGCGACCGTTCCTGCAGGGCGCGCGCCTGACCGTGTGGGAACTGCAGCAGGACCACATTCCCGCCACGCTCATCACGGACAACATGGCGGGGCATTTCCTCAAATCAGGGAGGATCGGCTGCGTGGTGGTGGGCGCCGACCGCATCGCCGCCAATGGCGATGTCGCCAACAAGATCGGCACTTACTCGGTGGCGGTGCTGGCGAAAGAAAACGGCGTACCATTCTATGTTGCCGCGCCGATCTCGACGTTGGACCTGACGCTGGCGTCCGGCGACGAGATCCCGATCGAGCGGCGGCCCGACGCGGAGGTGACGCACGTGTTTGGCCAGGCCGTGGCGCCAGCGGGGACGGCGGTGGAGAACCCGGCGTTCGATGTAACACCCAACCGGTATGTAACGGCAATTATCACTGAGCGTGGCGTGGCGCGTGCGCCTTATACGGAGTCGCTGCGAATGCTTGCTTCGTAGCTTAATAGTATTGTGAAACAGCTTGCCAGTGGGTATAAAGCGCGATACACTTCCAGGAAAGGAATTACCTCCGGGAGATCAAACATGCCAACAATGAGTGTGAGGAATTACACCTTTACGGCGCTGCTTGCCGCGATCATAGGGTTTAACGCACGGCCGGCAGCGGCCCAAACTTCAATCACGACATATCATTACGATAACTACCGCACTGGCTGGAATCAGACCGAGACGGTTTTGACGCCGGCTAACGTGGGAAGCACGACGTTCGGCCTATTGAGGAAAGTGGCGATCAACGACCAAGTGGATGCGCAGCCGCTAGTGGTGCCCGGGGTGCAAATTACGGCCGGGGCTTATCAGGGCACCCATGACGTTGTTTACGTGGCGTCGGAAAGCAACACGGTGTATGCCATCGACGTTCACAGCGGGCAGGTGTTGCTGAATCCGAATTTCGGAACACCGGTGAGTTATCCGTTGACATGCACCAACAACGGGCCGAATGTTGGAATCAACTCGACGCCAGTAATCGACCTCGCCAGCAAGACCCTCTACTCGATCATGTACACGCAGCAAACGACGGGGCCGGCGTACTATCTGCACGCCCTATCTCTGGGCAGCTTGACCGATACGGTGACGCCGCAACTGGTGACCGCTTCGCACACGCTGGTGGATGGGACCACATTCACGTTTAACGCGGCTTACCAGCGCCAGCGGCCCGGGTTGTTGCTCGCCAACGGCACGATCTATGCTGGATTCGGAAGCTTCTGCGACTACGCGTCCGATGTTTCCCGGGGCTTTCTGCTGGGATGGACGGCGGCAACGCTGGCGCCCCTTCCGGCGAACGAAATGACGGACACGCAGTCCACTGCGCCGAACAATTACTATCTGTCGTCCATTTGGATGTCGGGATACGGACCGGCCGCGGACAAGGAGGGCCACGTCCTGTTCGTGACCGGGAATTCGGACCCGTCAGGGACCACCTACGACGGAGTTACGGACATCCAGGAGAGCGTGGTGAAGGTTTCTTCGAATCTGTCGGCCGTGCTGGACCTATTTACACCGAGCGATCAGCCGTATCTGGACTCAATCGACGGCGATTTCGGTTCCGGCGGCGTGATGGTTCTGCCGGAGCAACCCGGAGCGGTCACTCACATGGCGGTGGCGGCGGGCAAAGAGGGAACGATGTTCCTGATGAACGAGGACGACTTGGGCGGGTACTCCCCAACGACAAACAACGTGTTGGGCAGTTACTCGATAGGCCCCTGCTGGTGCGGCGAGTCTTACTTCGTGTCTCCCTTGGACGGGGCGGCGCGGGTAGTGAGCAGCGGCGCCACCAACGTGATGGTGTGGAAACTGGAAACGACACCCGCGGCGGGGCTGAAGGCGCTTAGTGAGTCTGCTTCGAATGGCGGCGGGCAGAGCCCGGGTTTCTTCACCTCGGTTTCGTCGAACGGCGGCAGCAACCCGATTATCTGGGCGCTCTCGCATCCGCTGAACGAGAGCAATTCGCCGATGCTCCTGGTGGCGTATAATCCGGAAGCCAGCGGAGGCACGCTGAAAGCTATATACCAGACACCGGCGGGCAACTGGCAGAACACGGGCGGCAACTCGAACCAGGTTCCGGTGGTGGCGAACGGACAGGTCTTCGTGGCCAGCAACAAGCAGTTGCGGATATTCGGGCTGACGACGGCCGAGCCGGCGATGTAAAAGCGCTCGGCGGGGGAGTGGACTTCGGAGTGTGTCACCTCCGAGTCGCTACAAGTGCTAACTTCGCGGCACAGAGATGCTGCAAGCTTGCCGGTGCAGCGAAATCGCGTTACACTGCCGGAGAAAGGATTCCCCCAGGTCAAGGAAACATGCCGAGAACAAGTGTAACCAACGCCCTTGTGACCGCTCTGCTTGCCGCGTTCGCAAGTGTTAACACACAGCCCGTAGTTGCCCAGACATCCATCACAACGTATCATTACGATAACTACCGCACCGGCTGGAATGAGACCGAGACCGTTTTAACGCCGGCCAACGTAGGAAGCGCGATGTTCGGCCTCCTGAAGGGCGTGGCCATCGACGACCAGGTGGATGCGCAGCCACTGGTGGTGCCGGGGGTGCAAATCACAGCCGGAACCTATCAGGGCACTACGCACGATGTAGTCTACGTGGCTTCGGAAAGCAACACCGTTTATGCCATCGACGTGCACAGCGGGCAGGTGCTGCTGAGTGCGAGTTTCGGCACGCCGGTGTCTCGTCCGCTGGGATGCAGCAACAACGGGCCGAATGTCGGAATCAACTCGACGCCGGTGATCGACCTCTCCAGCAACACACTGTACTCTATCATGTACACGCAGGGTACGACGGGACAGTATTATTACCTTCACGCTCGCTCTGGGCAGCTTAACCGACAAAGGCACGCCGCGGCTCGTGACTGGCTCGCACACGCTGACCGATGGGACCACATACACGTTTAACGCGACTTATCAACGCCAGCGCCCTGGGTTGTTGCTCGCCAACGGCACCATTTATGCGGGATTTGGAAGCTTCTGCGACTATTCGCCCAATATTTCGCGGGGCTGGCTGCTGGGATGGAAAGCGGGAACGCTGGCGCCCCTTGCGGCCAACCGACTCGTGGACACTCAGTCCACTTCGCCTGACAATTACTATCTGTCCTCCATCTGGATGTCGGGTTACGGACCGGCCGCGGACAAGGAGGGCAATGTCCTGTTCGTGACCGGGAATTCGGACCCATCGGGGACTAGCTACGATGGAGTCACTAACATTCAAGAGAGCGTGGTCAAGGTATCTGCCGATTTGTCGAGCGTGCTGGACCTGTTTACTCCAAGCGATCAGCCGAACCTAGATCAAACCGACGGTGATTTCGGATCCGGCGGCGTGCTGGTGCTGCCCCCACAACCCGGATCGATTCCGAATCTGGCGGTAGCGGCGGGTAAAGAGGGAACCATGTTCCTGATGAACGAAGACAAACTCGGCGGATTCTCCCCGACGGAAGACAACGTGCTGGGCAGCTATTCGATAGGCGGCTGCTGGTGCGGCCAGTCTTACTTCGTGGCTCCCCTGGATGGGGCGGCGCGCGTGGTGAGCAGCGGCGGCACCCAAGTGATCGTGTGGAAACTGGAAACCACGCCCACGGTGGCGCTGAAGGCCATTAGTAAGTCTCCGTCGAATGGGGGCGGGCAGTTTCCGGGATTCTTCACTACGGTTTCATCGAACGCGCCAGCAACCCGATTATCTGGGCGCTCTCTCGTCCGCTGAGCCAGAGTAATTCCCCGCTGCTTCTATCGGCATATAATCCGGAAACCAGTGGCGGCACACTGAAACCGATCTATGAGACGCCGGCGGGCAACTGGCAGAACTTGGGCGGCGACTCGAACCAGGTTCCGGTCGTGGCGAACGGGCAGGTCTTCGTGGCCAGCAACAAGCAGCTGCGGATATTCGGGCTGACGACGGCCCAGCCGGCGAAGTAGAGCGCTAGGCGGGCGGCTTCACCACCCAGCCGTCCGCGAGATTAATAATGCGGTGACCGTAGGCGGCGTTGGCTTCGGAGTGCGTCACCTGAATAATGGTGGTGCCCTCGTCGTTCAGGCGCTTGAACAATTCCATGATCTCTTTGCCCTGGCTGGAGTGGAGGTTGCCCGTGGGCTCGTCGGCCAGGATCAGCTTGGGGCTGGCGATTACCGCACGCGCCACCGCCACGAGCTGCTGCTGGCCGCCGGAAAGCTGGTTGGGATAGAGGTCGCGCTTGCCCACGATGTGGAAGCGGTCGAGCGCATCGCACACCAGGCTGGCCCGCTCGGACGATTTGACGTTCCGGTAAGACAGCGGAATATCGAGATTTTCGTAGACCGTCAGGTTGTCGATCAAGTGATAGCTCTGGAACACGAAGCCGATGTACTTCTTGTTCAGCTCCACGCGCTCTTTGGGCTTCATCTTGTGCACGGCGTGGTCCAGGAAGTAGAATTCGCCGGTCCAGGAGCTGTCGAGCATGCCGATGATGCTGAGCAGCGTGGATTTTCCAGCGCCGGACGGACCCATGATGGTGACGAATTCGCCTTCCTTGATTTCCACTTCGATACGCCGCAGGACGTAGGTGCGTCCGTAGCCCGCTTCGTAAAATTTGTCCAGATTCGCGGTTCTGACCATGTGCTTCCATTCTACTTGACGAGCGGGGGGCGGATGGGTCCCGGTGGACCGCTCCCTCACGGTCGCGGCTCGGGAGGCGTCGCGGCACGGTAGGCGTCGCGGCCGGGTAGCTACAGGGCCGCGGCGAAGACGGGCGGCAGATTCGGGACCGTAGCCCCTGCCGCCACCTCCAGGGTGACCGCGACGGCGGCAGTGCCGGCCACATCCACGGCTCCCGGCAGCACGTGCAAAGCGGTCCCGTCCGCCGCGGACTGGAACAGGCCCGCGGGCACCGCCTTACCGCCCTTGGGAATGACCCACATCTCGTAAATCTTGCCGGCTGGCGCGGGCGGCAGGTTGGAGGCCAACAGCAAGACGCCGCGCGACGGGTCGAGGAAGACGCGTCCGCGCGGCGGCTGCGGGGCGGCTCCGCCGAAGACTACTTGTTTGGCCTCGGGCTGATTGAGAATGGCGAAGGCTTCGTTGAGCCGCGCCAACTCGCGCGTCTGGGCCGCCGATTCCGCTTGCTGCTGCGCCAATTCCGTGGAGGCTTGGGCCAAGTCCGTGGAGGCGCGCTGCGCGCGGGAATTGAAGAACATGGCGAGGATTAAGGCGGCAGCCGCCAAGCCGGCCCATACCGGGGACCATCTCCAGGGCGAGGCCGTTTCGCCGCCGGCAAGAGCCAGAACGCGTTTACGCAGCCGGGCGGGCGGCTCGACAGACGGCGAAGTGGCGCCGATCAGGTTGATCAACTGGCGCGCGCCCCGCACACCCGGCACGCAGACGGGGCAATCCCGGTTCAGGTGCGCGCGGATTTCGACAAGCTCGGGATCCTCCGCGATGCCCAGCGTGAATAGCTCGTAATGGTCGCGCAGTTCGTCGCAGTTCATGCTGTCACCGCCGTGCCGAGATCGTCGCGCAGACTCTTTAACGCCGTGCGCACCCAGGTCTTGACGGTGCCCAACGGCTCGCCCATTCTTTCCGCCATTTCGGCTTGCGAGAGGCCCTCGAAGTAGGCCAGCTCGATGACCGTGCGATGGTTCTGGGAAAGCTTCTCCAGGGCGACTTGCACCCGGCGCACTCTATCCGAATTGAGTAGCTCCTTTTCCATGTCCGTAAACAACGCGGGATGTTCCGTCTCCGGCAGTTCCACCGAATTGCGCATGCGGCCGGCCGCCGAGCGCAAATAGTCGATTGCGCGATTGCGCGCCACGGCCAGGAGCCACGGGCCGAGACCGCCGCGTTCGGCATCGAATCCCTGGACCCGATTCCAAACGCGCAGGAAAGTTTCCTGGACCAAATCCTCGGCGATGCCGCCGTCGCGCACCACGCGCACGATGAGCGCGTAGACCAGGCGTCCATAGCGGTCATACAGCTCCGCCAGGGCGCGCGGATCGCGCTTTTGCAGACGCCGGACCAGATCCGGATCGCTTTCGCCGAATTCGATTGCCAGCAACAGGGGCAGCAGAAGCATCATGATCCGGATGCGGCTAAACCATGCAACCAGCGTCACAATTATTCATACGCTGAAAGCCGGGCGGTTGGATGAGTGGCACATGATGCATTATACTGCGGAGCATGTCGATATGGACGCGCACGATTCCGATGCTATTGACCGCGGCGGCGCTGCTGGGGGCGCGCGCACGCCAACTGGGAGTTCCCTTTGAAGGCACGCCTGGACCGTTGAATGCCATCACCGATGTGGCGGGCGTGGAAGTAGGCCATCGCACGCTCATTTCGGGCGATGGGAAGCAGGCGGTGCGCACCGGCGTCACCGTGATCTGGCCGCACGGGAAGCAATCCTGGACGCCCGTTTTCGGCGGATGGTTCTCGCTGAACGGCAACGGCGAAATGACGGGCACCACCTGGGTGGAGGAGTCCGGCCTGCTGGATGGACCGGTGATGATCACCAACACGCACAGCGTGGGAACGGTGCGGGACGCCTACATCAAATGGCGCGTCGAGCGCGCGCGGAAAGCCGGCAGGGACATCGGCGATGAATGGTCGCTGCCGGTGGTGGCGGAGACCTGGGACGGATTCCTGAACGACATCAACGGATTCCACGTGCAGGAGGCGGACACCTTCGCCGCGCTGGAGGCGGCCAAGGGCGGGCCGGTGGACGAGGGCAGCGTGGGCGGCGGCACGGGCATGGTCTGCTACGGATTCAAGGGCGGCATCGGCTCGAGCTCGCGCAAGGCGGAGGCGTATACGGTGGGCGTGCTGGTGCAATGCAACTGCGGACGGCGCCCGCAGCTTCGCATCGCGGGCGCGCCGGTGGGGCTGGAGATCACCGGGAACGAGCCATACGCGAGCAACTTCCGCCACGCAGGCGAGGACGTGGGATCGATCATCATCGTGGTGGCGACGGACGCCCCGCTGCTGCCGCACCAAATAAAGCGCCTGGCGCGGCGCGCTTCGCTGGGCTTGGCGCGCACCGGATCGATTTCCGGCAATGGGTCGGGGGACATCTTTATCGCGTTTTCGACGGCGAACGCGGATGCGGGGCGGACATCGGGGCTGGCGAAGCTGACCATGCTGCCCAACGACGAAATGAACCGGCTTTTCGAGGCGACCGTCGAGGCCACCGAGGAAGCCATTGTCAACGCCATGGTGGGGGCGGAGACGATGACGGGATTTGAAGGGCACACGGTGATCGGGCTGCCGCATGATCGGCTGCGGCAGGTTTTGAAGAAGTATAACCGGCTGGGGGAGTGACCGATCGGCGCGATCAAAGCCCAAGCTGTTGATGGGGCGCGCGCTGCGCGCCGGTGTGGGGGCTTGGGGCTAGGCTGGGCGCAGCGACACGCCGACGGGGCGAGTTACGGGACCGATTTCAGGGCAAGGCGCGGATGGGTAGTCGTTTGTTTCGCGCGGAGATTAACATGCGCAAGGTCTCCTTTTTTTGTTAGGGATTGGCCGCACTGGAAGTCCCGCACGGGTCGGGAGGGGACGGCCTGCCTGGGATGGCGCCGGATTAGTAAGTGGTTTGGTTGGTTTCAGGTACGGCTGGAATTTTATCTTTACCGGCGGTGTCTGCACGGTAGAAGACAGTAACCACTATTCATGTAGATTGTTAATAACTAACAAAATAGTAATAAGCTATGATTTTCGGTGCGCGGGGCTCATCCGCGGCCGGATGTGCTTTTCTGCCGATCCGTTCGACTTGCGCCGTGCCACCAAATCAAAAGCCGATTTGGGCCGCCCATGGACGTCGATGAACGCAGATCGCACGAGAGTCATGCGGAAGTTGGGTCTGAAGTACACGTAAGCTACGGTCTGGCGACTTCTTTGAGTTTTCGCGGCCCTGTGGTTTCCGCTTCACTCCGGTGCGCGACCGCGTTAGAATCAGTATAGGAGTTGCCCTGGGGCGGTTAGCTCAGTCGGTTAGAGCGCCTGCCTTACAAGCAGGAGGTCCGCGGTTCGAGCCCGCGACCGCCCACCACCCAAGTATTCTGCTGCCGGTTGGAGATGGGGCCAAGTTTGAGCACGACGCAGTTGGTTTAGCACCGCGGCAAGCACGCGGATTCCACGGGATGCAAAGGCGAGTGGGTGACGCGCAATCCCACCCGCTGCGGCTCCAGTCGCGACGGCCACTGTGGATACGGCCAACGCTGCCTGGTTGGCGAATAGCGCCAGCACCGCATCGGATTGGACCATGCCCTATGATGGAGACGGGGACCCGGGCAGGGCTTCCCAACGGTGGTGGCCGTTCAGCTTCACCAGCGCCGTTCGCGGTCGCGAGCCCGGCCGCCTCAGAAGGCGGCCATGATTTGCCGCCCTCCAGTCGGGCGCTTGTGGTAGGTTACAGAAAGTGTGCGATTTTCACATAATACTCGCGGCCCTATGCGGCGTAGCGGCGCTGGCACCCTCTTTAAACGCGCAGACGCCGGTTTGCCCTCCGGCCGCCGGCGCCGGCACCATGAGCGTGCTGACGGGGCAGTACGACAACTATAGGGACGCGCACAACGGCAATGAGACCTGCCTGTATCCAGCGGCGATTCACAATGGCGCCGTGACTCTGGCGGAGGCATCGTTTTCCCCACTGCTGGTGGATGCGCCGCCGGCGAGCACCGGCTTGGAAGGCAACAACCCGGTCTATGCGCAACCGCTCTACGTTTCCGCCATCACGGTCCAAAACCCGGCGGCGGGGACATGCAGCCCCTGCAACATGGTGGTGCTGGCCACTGCTTTCGGCAGCATTTTCGCTTACAACGCGGATAATGGAAACCTGCTCTGGAAGAGGAGCGGGACAGGCGGTTCACCCGGCACGAATTGGCTGTGGACGGATGACTGCGGGCCGACCGGTGGTGTTTTCGGCGCCCTCCCTGGCAAAGGCGTACCCTATGTCGGCCCTGGCCTGCCTTTTGCTGGTATCGTGGCCACGCCGGTGATCGATGCCAGCCCTCCGACGCCCTACAGTTACACGATGTTTGTCACCAGCCTGTGCAAGACCGCTTCGCCGGCGGTCGAGCAGTGGTGGCTGCACGAAATCGACCTGACTGGTTTGGCGTCAGGAGCGGATGTCGCGGGACAGGATATCTCCAAAGTTCAGATCCAACCTTCGACGGGTGGAGTTCCGATGAACGTGCCGAACCAGTTGCAACGGCCCGCCTTGCTCGAAGTCAAGGTACCCGGAGCCACGCCCAACCCGCTAATCTATGTGGGCTTCGGTGTAGCCGGAGTGGAAGACAGTGAGACCAGCTACCCGTATCACGGCTGGTTCTTGGGGTACACCGTCGATAGCAGCGGCGCGTTAGGGCAGACTCCGGCGCTGACCTTCGCCACTACGCCCACCGGCTGCGGTATAGGCGGTGGCACTACACAGTGCCCGGCAGGCGACGGCGGAACGCCGCCCTGCGATTGCCTGCAGCCCAGCGGTTTCCAGAATGCCCCGAATTGGGGCGGCCTCGGCGGCGGCATCTGGATGTCGGGCAAGGGGCCGGCGTCACGCACCGATTCGAGCGGTGTCGCGCATACGTTCGTGGCCACCGGCAACGGCGGCTTCCAGGTTGGCTCGGCTTCCAATTGGGGCGAGAGTATTCTGGATTTCCACCTCTCGCAAGCCGGCGGCATGCCCGCCACCCCCTCGGACTATTTCACGCCATCCGGAGGACCGGGGGATTGCTGGATAACCAACAATTGTTCGCCGGTGATTCAACCGCCGCTCGAGCTCACCTCTTGCGCCTTGGATACACCCGGTGACGGCACCTGCAATCACACGGTGGAGTTTTACAACGAGTACGACTGGGACATGGGCGTGTCGGGGATTGCGCTGTTCGATTCCGCCACGAACGAGCACTACGCCGTGACCATCGACAAGGGCGGCTATGGCTATCTGCTGCACCAGGACCAGATGCTGGGTTTCGCCGCCGGGGATCCCGGGAATATCTTCCCCTTTGCCGCGCTGGATACGATGTGCACCGGCGCTGCCCACACCTGCGATCGCGTCACCAGCCTGGTGTTTTACAACAACACGCTCTACTACTGGCCCTACAAGGAGACCTTGAAGGCGCTGCAGTTCAACCTGAACCCGATTACGCCGGCGGGATCGCCTGTCATTTATACAGACAGCACCGGCGCCACTGTTACCGGCCAGGGTTGCGCGACAGGCAGTTGCCCGTGCAGCGGCGGCTCCTGCTTCACCCACACGGTTATCCCAGGAGATCGGCTGATCGCGAACGGTTGCAGCGGATCCAACTGCCCGGTGGTTACCAGCGTCTCTAGCGACACGCAAGTGACTGTCAGCCCTGCATTCAGCCCGGCCATCGCGCCAGCGAATCCGGTGGCCTACAGCTACAACGGCTACTTCGTCAATCCGGTGCGGGACGTCAACCCGCAGGGCAGCAATGTGGGATACCCGGGCGGAGAGCTGGTAGTCACCTCGAATGGGACCGAGGCCCATACAGGGGTGGTTTGGGCGCTCATCGGGGATGGAGCGATTGCGGGCAGCGGCTACGCGGAAGCCTACAATGCGGCGGGCTTACCGAAGGTATGGTCGTCCAATACGCTTTCGAGTTTTAATCTTTCGCTGTTCGCCATGCCGACGGTGGTGGATGGGAGCCTGTTCGTTCCGACTTACAAGATTACCGCTTCCCAGGCGAACCCCAGTTGCACATCCGCGGCGCCGTGTGTGGGCGCTCTGGTATACCGGGGCACGGCGAATTAACCGGGCAGCGCGGCGAGCAGATCTTCCACCGGCGCGTTATCCCCAAATGTGCGGCTGACGTGCGCGTAGCGGTCCCCATTGCCGGCTCCAAAAACAAAGCTGCCGCCAAGCTGAAACGGATTCGGCCCCAGCTTATGCTGATGATGCCCGCTGGCGCGGGCGCGGTCGCGGGCGGTCTTGTTCTCGCTGCGCAGCAAGTGCAAGAGGTTGGCATTGCGCAACCCGGCGGCGTGGTACGCCAGGCGTTCTTCGTCGATCAGCAGCGGGAACGCGATGCCCGAGTCCTCGCGGAACAGGCGCGCGTAGTTTGCGTCGCCGAGGCCGATGGCCGCCAGGTTGGCGCCGCGCTCGCGGAAGGGTTGCTCGTGTGCGCGCAACTGCGCGACATGCTCGCGGCAGAAGATTCAACCATAGTGGCGCAGGAAGACCACCACCGCCGGCTGGCGCTCCCAAAGCGAGCCCAGCAGGATCCGGCGTCCATCCGCGTCGGGCAGAACGATCGGCGCCAGCGATTCGGCGAGCATCTCTAAAAAGTGTACTCCTTCCGCACGCACAGCGAATCCATCATCAGCGGGGACGGTATCATGCGATCGGGACGCGGCCGCGCGCCGGGTAGCCCGCCAATACCGTAGGATTGATCGACCACCTCCATGCGGTAGCCAGTGGCTGGCTCCCGCAGGCGCATGCGCAGCTCGATGCCCTGCTTGGGCACGTTGAAGTAGCAGAGTCCCCAACGCGGCATGCTGTAAGCGTAGGCTTTCTGTCCGGGCTTCAAGCCGGCATAGGCCTGGGTGGCGTCGATGGGCGTTCCGTCTACGGTAGCCTCCAACACCGGGTTGCGTTCGTCGCCGTAAATGTAGATGCGCGGGGCCTGGCGCGGCGAGCTTACGCGCAAGTTCAGTTCACTGGCTGCGCCGTCGAGCCGTTCGACCAGCGGCGCGGGCAAGGCCACCACTGGGGCATCGTGGGTCATGAATTGCCAGCGCATGTATGGCACATATTGCGGCAACCCGGCCCGCGGCGGATTGGCGCCCAAGTAATGCGCCGTCCAGTCGTCTGTCTGCTGATCGAGGCTGAACCAGATTGCCTTGCCCGTGTCCTTGTCCAGGCCGTAGTAGATGCTGTCGGTGCGCGGGGTATCGCGGCTGGGGCCGGATGTGGAGGCGCCCGCGATCAGGCATCCGGCGCAGAGTAGCGCGGCCGCGCCGGGCAGCCACCATCGGCCGGCGGCAGCGATCAGATTTAAACATGGGATCAGCAGGCCCAGCAGCAGCACGGTGGTGAAGGCGCCTACGAAGGCCATGCGCATCGTGAGCGATTGGAACAGCAGTTCGATGGTAGGCGCCATCATGATGAGTCCGGGCAAGAGCAGGGCGGCCTGAGAGGCCGCCGCAGGCCACGGGCCTGCCCCACTGGCAACGATAGCTAGCGCGAGGGTTGAGAAGAGCAGCGGCCAAAAGAACAGGTACGTCGCGCCGGGCATGTACACGCTGGTGGCTAGCGCTAGCAGCAGCCAGCAGAGCAGCGCGCCCGCCCATAGGTTCAGGATGAGAGCGCGCTTGTGGATCAGCGCGAAGAAGCCACTCGCGACGGCCACCGATAGCGCAACGCTGGCCAGCCGATAAACGCCGGCGTGATACGGATCTCCGGCGAAGACTTGCCAGACTCCGGCGGTCTGGCCTTTGGCCAGCGACCACATCACGGCCACTGCGGCGCTGGCGATCGCCATAGCCAGCAGGAATCCGATGAAAGCCGCGAGCGTTCCACCCAGCGACAATCGGCCTGTCGATACGCCGATCGTTACCGCGGCCGCAAACAGCAGGGCGGCGCACACCGCCAGCGGTGTGCTCCAGCTCGCCGGATAAACGATACAACCGAACCACGGGAGCACGAAATAAGTCGCGTTGGGGCCGGTCAGGTCGCGCAGATCGAGATTGCCGAAGCGCCGCGCCAGCGCCAGGGCGTAATCGCCATCCTGCTGCAGGCTGCGCGGATCGAGATGTTCCAGGTCGTCGTATTGCGTGTGATAGTAGGCCACATCGTTCACGTAGGCGAAGCCCAGCCCGGCGAGCCCGGCCCGCTTAAAGAATGTGAGGTCCGTATCGTTGGGCAGCAGCTTGTAGGCTTCGTAGCTGAGCGACGATGTGACCGGATGGGGCGCGGCGGCGGCGAATTCGCGGACCAGCCTGCCGTTTTGCTCGCTGGTTTCGAACATCATGGCTGGGCCGCTGGTGCCGCGCGCCTCGAAGTTCATCACCAGGCCGATCTGGCTGGCCAGCGGATGATGTTCCAGGAAGCCCTTGGCACCCAGCAGGCCGCCTTCTTCGCTATCGGTGAACAGAAAGACAACGTCGTTGCGCAACCGGGGAGCAGCCAGCAGAGCGCGCAGCGTTTCGAGTTCCAGCGCCACGGCGTGGCCGTCGTCGCTGGCGCCAGGTCCCGCGGAAACCGAATCGTAATGCCCAGCCAGCATCACCGCTTTGCTGTTGCCGATGCCGGGCAGGCGCGCCACGATGTTGTATACCTTGGCGGCATTATAAGGCGAACCCCAGCGCGGGCTGACCACGGTAGCCATTTGCACCTCCGGCGACACGCCCAGCGCGGACAGTTGCTGCACGATGTAGTCGCGCACGGCGTCGTGCGCCGCGGTGCCCACCAGGTGCGGCACGCGCGCAAAGGCCCGCAAGTAGACCAGGGCGCGCGCGGCGGAGAAATCCGTTGCGGGCGCGCTGGCGAGGACCACCGGCGGCGGGATGACCTGGCGTACGCTGCACCAGCAAACGGCCATGAGGAAGACCAGTGTGAGGCTCGCGGCCCATCCGGCGGAAAGCCGGTCAGTCATGCTTGGCGCACACGAAGTTGGCAGCCTCGTCGGTGCTGCCGCTGCCATGGTAGCGCGCCACCAGCGGATACGCGCACAAAGGGTGCGTGCGCACGATCGCGCTCGCGGGGTCCTGGTCGCTCTTGTGCTTGGCGGCGACGAGGCGCTCGGGTGCCACGCCTTTTTCCACCCAGCGCTCCAGCGCGGCATCCATGCCCTGGTCGGCATCGCCGGAAGGGGTTCCGAACTGGCCGAAGTTGTTGGCGCCCGAGCCGCCGCCGCAGTGTTGCATTCCGGGCACCATGAACAGGCGCACGAAGCTGGCGGTCTGCTGCGCGCCCATCTTCGCCGTCACGCTGCCGTAGTAATCAATGGTATTCTGCGGCGCGATGGCCGCGTCGCTCCATCCGTGATAAAGGATCAGCTTGCCGCCGCGTTTGCGGAACGCGCCCAGGTCCGCATCGATTGCGTTGAGGTTACGGGACTGCTTGTCGTCGCCGGCCTTGGTGTCGCGGTCGGCGTCAAAGGTGCGGTAGTCCCAAGCAGCGTTGTCGAACACCATGTTCTTGAAGAACTGCGTGCCGAAGGCGTACATCAGGCTGCGCTCGGGTGCCGGTCCGGTGATCCAGATGGCCCAGCCGCCGAACTCGGCCTCGCCGCCGGGGGAGTATCCGGGGAAGATCTGGCCTTGGGAATTGTGGCCACCTGCGTACAGTTTCTTGAGCGTGGCTACCTGCGGTGCGGTCAGGCAACTGTCCGCATCGTCGGCTTTACATAGGAGCACGCCTGGATCGAAGTGGCAGCGCGAAGGGTCTTCGATGACCCCATCCTTCACGCCATCGAGCGCGTCGCAGGCGGCCAGAGCCGCGGCTTGAATCGCAGGCAGTTTCTTCGGCGGGATGAAGCTGTCCTTATCGCCAAGCAGCGCCAGATTGTCCCAAGCGGCGTTGGCCAGCAGGTGGGTCCAATAGTTGGCGGGCGCGCCGGCGATGATGCCGTCGTAATCCTCGGGGTAGCGCTGGGCTTCCATCAATGCCTGGCGGCCGCCGTTGGAACAGGAGTTGAAGTAGGAACGCTTAGGGCCCTCGCCATAGAAGGCGTGCAGGATAGCCTTGGCTTCAACGGCCGTTTCGTGGATGGCGCGATGGCCGAAGTCGGTGATCTTCTCGGGGTGATCGAGGGCCCAGGCGGCATCGGCTCCGTTGGCCGAGTGGTGGCCGGTATCGGTGGCGGCGGTGGCGTAGTTGTGGAGCACGGCGTTCTCCAGTTGGTCGTAGCCGATGGTGCCCGCGAAACCGCCGTTGCCGGCGCCCTGGAACTTGCCGTTCCAGTTGGAGGCGGGCAGCCAGACTTCGAACCGGATATCGGAGTCTGACGATGGCTTGATGACTCCAATCACGCGGCAGAATGCGGGCATGTTGGCCGGAGCTTTACCTACCGGCGGCGTAAAGCTGCCGGCCGCTATGGACTCCGCACTGGTAATCGACGTGGTGTGGAGGTTCAGCTTGGTCAGGGCTTCACAGGTCTGGGCGGCGCGTGCCGCGGGCGCCAGGGCGATGCCGGCGGCGACGGCCAGGGCGCCGAGATTCATAGACGTTTTCGTGGTCATAGGTGGTTGGCTTCTATTGAATATACGCCTAATCGCGTCCAGCGGGCTATTGCAACTGGCGGGCGGATGCGCGCAGAAGTTCCGCGACACTCCAGGCCTGCGCGATCGCACCGCCGGGCCGCTGCGGCGCGTCGCCATCGAAGACTTCAGGCACCTGTCCCAGACCTTCCTCCGCCGCGTACCGCCGCAACTCCGCCAGCCATTGGCGGGCCTGGACCTGAGCGGTGGGTGAATGGCCATTCACATAAAGGTACGCGGAGACGAACGGTCCGATCAGCCACGGCCAAACCGTGCCCTGGTGATAAGCGCCGTCGCGGCTGGCGGCATCGCCCTCGTACCGGCCCCGGTACCGCGGATCGCCGGGCGCCAGGGTACGCAGGCCGTAGGGCGTCAATAGATGCTGCTCGACGGTGTCCACCACGGCCTTGGCTTTATCGGGCGGAAGCATCTGGTGGAACAGGCTCACCGCGAAGACCTGGTTCGGCCGGATTGAGGCATCGGAGGTATCTCCGTCGACCACATCGTAGAGGCAGCCGGCCGCCTTGTTCCAAAACCGTTGCGCAAAGCTGTGGCGTGCGCGATCGGCAGCTTCTCGATATCCGGCGCCATCCGCGGCGTGGCCGAATCGGCGCGCCAGATCATCCATCACGCGGAGAGCGTTATACCAGAGCGCCTGGATCTCGACCGGCTTGCCGCGCCGCGGTGTCACCACCCAATCGCCGACCTTGGCATCCATCCAGGTCAACTGGACGCCCGGTTCGCCGGCATGTAACAGGCCGTCGCTATCGACGTGGATGCCGTAACGGGTGCCTCGCTGATGCCAGGCGACGATCTCGCGCAGCACCGCATAAAGGTGGGCGCGCACGAAATCGTAATCCCCCGTGCGTGCAAGCAGAGCGCGCACGGCCTCGAAGAACCACAGCGTGGCGTCCACCGTGTTGTACTCCGGCGCGTCACCCGCGTCGGGAAAACGGTTGGGCAACATCCCGCGATCCACACAGCCGGCGAAGGCCAGCAGAATGCTTTTGGAGACATCGTACCGGCCGGTCTCGAGCGTCAGGCCAGGGAGGGCTATCATCGTGTCGCGCCCCCAATCGCCGAACCAGTGATAACCGGCGATCACGGTGGTCTGGCTGCCGCGCGCGACGATGAATTGATCGGCCGCCCGCTCCAGCAGCCCGCCGAGCGCCTCGCGGCGCTTGACCTCAGCGGCGCGAAGCTCCGCGATCGATCGCACCGGCGGTTGCTCCATGGACGCGATCACAGAGGCCGAGGCGTTGCGCTGCAAGTCGAAAACCAGAACGAGCGGGTTAAAAAGGTCCTCGCGGAAATCCAGGCCGCGCTCGCGCTCCCTGTCGTATTCGAAATTGCGGAACCAGTATCCGGCCGGCTGAATGTCCGCGCCGGAGTGGTTCAGAAAGAGCGAGGGCAGTCCGGCGTATGGAGTCAGCTTCACGGAATTGTTGTCGGTCTCGAAGCGTGGGTCCAGCGCGCCGTTCTCATGGGTGGTGGCGTGGTAATCGCGGAAGGCGACCAGCGGCCGCAATTCGAGCGTGCAGGTTGCGGGGATGGCGCCCGCGGGAGCGCGCAGTTCGTACTGGGTGACGGTCGTATTTTCGCCGTGCACCATGAAAACCGACTTCTCGAGTTCCAGTCCCTCGATTTGGTAAACCAAGGTGGGGAAGGGATCCTGCCGGAACTCCTTGAGAAGCAGATAGCCTTGGGGATGAATCACGCCGGGATAGCGGTTGGCAGACAGATCGTGCCGCCGTCCGTTGACCACCAGGGTCTCTTCCAACTTGGCGAGCAGAAGCATGCGGCCGACCGGAGGTTTGGTGGCGGCGATCAGTAAGCCATGGTACCGGCGGGTGTTCAGACCGGCGATCGTGGATGACGCGAAGCCGCCCACGCCGTTGGTCTCCAACCATTCGCGGCGGAGCGTTGTATCTGCGTCCATCTGTGGTTAAATGCTTTGCCCGTAAGCCGGGATAGCGGCGCCGGTGATCTCCACACCCGCATCGGAAACCAGAAAGGCCGCGATACGAGCCACGTGCGCCGTCTGCACCCATTTCGTCGGATCCGCGTCCGGGCTGGACTTGCGGTTGGCTTCCGTATTCATGGTGCCGGGCAGGATGGTGTTGGCGGTGATGCCGGCGTCCGCGTTTTCGAGCGCCGCCGTGCGGACGAGCGACACCAGGGCGGCTTTCGAGGCATTGTAGGCGCTCAGATTCGCGGCCGGCTCCACAGCCTGGCGGCTGGAGATCGCCACGATGCGCCCGCGGCCGGCCCGACGCAAGGGTGGAATCACGACCCGCAAGACGTTGAACGCTGCGCGCAGGTTCAGGTTCATCAGCAGGTCCCAGGTTTCGTCGTCAGTCTCGGGGATGGGCTGCCCGCCGGCGAATCCGCCCATCACGTGTACCAGCGCGTCGATTTTTCCAAAGCGGCTCATAGTGGCGTCCACAAGCTGGCGCGCGGACCTGGCCACGGTCAGATCCGCCGGTATGGCGGCGAAACGCGGATGCGGAAAATCGGAATCCTGGATGCTCTTGGAAGATCCGGCCACCATGGCGCCTGCGGCCAGAAACACTTGTGTGACGGCAGTTCCCAGGCCGCCTTTGGCGCCGGTGATAAGCACCACGCGATTGTCGAACTCGCTCACGGCTTCCTCTCGTTTGGAATCGCGTACTGTGCCACGCCCAAAATCCGGCCAGTTCCACTCTCTTGCACGAAGGCGATCAGCCGGGAACCGCCTGGCTCTTTGGAGGCGCGGATCGGCAGTTGCTTCGTAAACATCGCTTTCGTGGTGGCGTTTCCAACCTGTCGAATCTCTCCCGCGATGGATACGTAGCGCAGCTTCTGGCCCTGATTCTCTCCGCGCAGGACATCCGAGGTGCCACTCTCCGCGGCGAGCGTCACGTAGACACCGGCCTTCCGGATCTCTCCCTCGGAGAGCGCATCGACTTCCAGCGTCACTGCCGCATCGCCCGCGGCGCGAATGCGCACGCCCACCTTGGGCTCCGCGATTGCGTGGCGAATGGCTGCGTCGGCTTTTTGCGCATCGGTGCCGTTGCACTCGGCGCTGCCGTTGAACACCATTTCGGGCGTATAAGGTCCCTGGAGACCAAAGCGGCGCGTATACGCTTCCTGGCGGGCGCTGAACGCGGCCGAGGAGAACGGATCCGTCCAACCGTCGTGGTTCCAGTAATCCACGTGCTCGCTCAGCACAATGATTTGAGCGCCGGCAATGGGTTGCAGGCGATCCAGCTTCTCGAGAAAGGCATCGGCCGGTGGGCAGCTCGAGCAGCCTTCCGATGTGAACAACTCCACCAACACGGGCTGACGCTCGGCAGCCATACCGAGCGGTGCGGCCAGAATCGCCAGGCACAGGCCCGGCCAAAGCAGTTTTGTGCGCATATTTCCCCTCCTATACTCAGTGTATCCTGGCTTAGTATGGACTCATGCGATCGTCTTTTCCTGGATTACTCCGCCCGCAAGCTCCGGCAGCTTAACGGCCGCATCGAGGATTGCCTGGGCCGCCTTAGCCCGGAGCAGATTTGGGCACGCGGCGCGGAAAATGAAAATGCGATCGGCAACCTGGTGCTGCATCTGCGCGGTAATGTCCGGCAGTGGATCGTCGGCGCGGTGGGTGGGCAGCCGGATATCCGCCAGCGCGATGCGGAGTTCGCAGCGCGCGGCGGCGTCCCGGCGTCCGGTCTGGCCGGGAGCCTGCGCGCCATCGTGGATGAAGCCGCCGGCGTGATCGGAACGCTCGCGCCTGAGCGCCTCGCGGAGCCACTCACCGTGCAGGGCTACCACGTGACGGTGCTGGAAGCCATCTACAGCGCCGTGGAACATTTCTCCGGCCACACAGGCCAGATCATCTACGCGACAAAGCTTGTGACCGGGGAAGACTTGGGATACCACAGGTATCTGAATACCACAGCGGGGCATGTCGGGCAGACGCCCTGAAGGCCGCTACTTCTTAAACAGCTTGTCGAATGCGCTGCGGGCAGCGTCGGTTGAAGTGGGTGTGTCTACGACCGGGCTGGGAGGAGGCGCCGCGGCGCTGCCATCGCGCGCCACAGTGACGCGCGGCGTAAAGAGCGTGCACTCGTTGGCTTTGTCCTTCAGCGGGATGCGCACCGGAATGGGCTTGTTGCACTGAAACCGCGTGGATGGCTCGAAATGCGCGCACTGCTTGCAGCAATGCAGCGGAGTGTTACATTTCGGACAATTGCCGTTCCAGTCGATGCCGCTCGGCAGTTGCGTGGAACAATTGAAGCAGCGGGCCGCGGTGACTGCCTGTACGAGGCGGGGCAGGCGCGGGCCGGTGATGTCGAGGGGAGGTTTTGGGCCAGGGGTCCGGGGCCGCTCGTCGCCGCCGCGGCGGTCTCTGAAATCCGAGCGATCCGTATCCATATAGCCCGGTGTTCTGTACTTTCGATCGCTGTCCATGGGGAATTGCGTGCTCCAAAAAGCCGAAGGGGGGCGGATCTCCAAGCCAGGGAGCGCCCGGTTTGTCGCGCATTACCGATCGATTACCACGTCAGCGGTACGGCAGTTCAGGCCACCGTTGTTAACGTCGGGTTACCGGAGGGAGTCTGTGGAAAGGCCAAGCGCTCAGCAGAAACAGGTCGGAACCCGCCAATGCCGCAAATCTATCTATACCACAGTTCCGCTAGAGATTGCACGTTAAATCGGTGTTAGGATTTGGCGGCCACGGGCGTTGTGATCCTCTTTTGGATGACTTCGAGGGCGTTACTGGCCGCGCGCGAGATATCCAGGGCGGGCATCAACCCGAAGCCGCGGCGGGTGCCCAGCGGCTGGCTCTTGGCGGCCAATTCGCGCAGGCGGGGAAGATCGCTCGCATCGCCGCACTCCCCCACAATCAGTAGCGCGATCAACTTGACGGCGGGATCGCGGCCCGAGAGCAGCTTGCGGGCCACTGGGAGGGTAGCGGGTTCGTCGAAGCGCGCGGCGCGGGTGAGGGCGGCCATACCCATGGCACCGCCGCCGCTGGCCAAGTCGAGCAGGTAGGGCAACACGGTGCGGTCGTGATACTGGCCGAGACCCATCACGGCGTTAGTCGAAACCAGCATATTCGGATCGTGCGCGGCTTTCACCAGCACTTCGATCAGTTCCGGCTTTTCGAAGGAGCCCAATTCGCGGGCCGCCACCGCGCGCACTTCCGGTTCGGGGGCCGCGAGGGCGCTTTTCAGCTCGTCGACCGCGCCGGCTTCCCGCAGGTTGCGCGCCGCGCAGGCTCGCACGATCTCGCTCGCCAGGGCGCCACGCAGGGCGGCGATGGCTTCACTCGACCGGTTGCCGCGCAGCGCAAAGCAGGCGTCGTTACGCTGCGCAGGGGTCAGCTTTTCGTCGAGCATGCGGCCCACCGGATCGCCGGGCGCCGCGGTCGCGGCGAACGCACCCGCGCAGAACAGAAAGCAGATAAAACGTTTCATTGTGCGATCTCCTTCAAAGCAGCTTCGGCCAGGGGCGCTTGCCGCGGATCGAAACGCGCGTTCAGCGCCAGCGCCTTTTCCAAATGCTTGCGGGCCTGGTCCGTTTGTCCCAGCGCGCGCTCGATCATGCCCGCGTGATAGTAAAATGCCGGCTCGGGCGTGCCCAGTTCCAGGGCTTTTTCCTTGGCCTTTCCGGCTTCCGCGAATTGTTTGTTCTTGTAAAGAGACCAGGCCAGCGCATCGTAGGTGTAGATGTCCCGCCGGCCGCGCAATTCCCCCTCGACCAGCGACACAGCGCGATCCACTTTTCGGTCCCGATCCGCGTAGGCCATGGCCAGATTCCGGTTCACATTCAGGCCGCTGGCTTGCTCCATCTTGTCGATCATGTCGACCATTTCGGCCTGTTTGCGGGCTTCCTCCGGCTTTCCGGCCAGCGCGTAGAGGTCTTCCAACGCGCCCGCATATTCCACCAGCGGCACCGAGGATTGCGCCCGCTTATAGCTGTCGATGGCGTCCGCTATTTTGCCCTGCGCGGCGTATGCGCGCCCCAATCCCGCATACGCCGGATAGTAGCCCGGAAAGGCCCGCAGGGCGGACAGATAAGCGCGCTCGGCTTCGCTCACCTGCCCGATCTTGAAGTACATGTTGCCCAGATCGACGTCGCACCACGCCACGTTCTCCATCGACCGGCTGCCGGAATCGATGGCCCTCTTCATCACCTGGATGGCGCCCGCAGCGTCGCCGGCTACGAAGCGGTAATACGAGGCGCGATTGTAGCTGGACAGATCCGGCCGCATGTTGACCATGCGCTGATACGCCTCGGCGGCCTTGTCGTATTGGCCCAACTCCATCAGCGAATCGCCCAGCGTGCCCCAGTTCCAGGGATCGTCCGGCGAGGTACCGATCAATTCGCGCGAATACTCCGCCACCTTGGTAAAGTTGTGGCGCTCGAGTTCGATCTGGCTGCGCAGGCGCAGGGCCTCATAATCCGCGCCATCGGCGGAGAGCACCGCCTCCACGATCTTGGTCGCGCGGTCCAGGTAGCCCGGATCCATGGTCTCGCGCATCTTCTGAATGTAGCTGCCGGCCAGCAGGTTTCGATAGTGCAGATCGGATGTACTGTACTTGGCCAGGGCTTCGTACATTTTGATGCGTTCGTCGGTGGCCAGGCCGGCCACTTTGTCGGCCATGGCGCGGTCGGTAAATGCCTGCATCAGGCGGTCGGGCTCGTTCACCTGGGCGGATGAAAGGGAGCAGAGAAAGATGAACAGTATGATCGTTCGCATTTTTGTCCTCACTCGCAAGGGCGGCCTGAGAGGCCGCCGCAGGCCGGGGGCCTGCCCCACAGTCTGCGTGTGCGGGGCAGACCCGGAGGTCTGCCCCACAAGCTTACTGGCAGTTGGTTCCCTGGCCGTTGGTGCAGTTCTGCTGGCTATGCAGATAACCGGCATGCGGCGGCGCATGGAACGGGAAACGATCGAGCAGCGGCACGTCGTTGGAGTTCACGCCGTCGCCCAATTCGTTGTTAGGCGCTACGTTGAAGCCCGACACGAGCACACCCGCGGCGGCGCGCAGCCCGATATCCACTACGTCATCGCCCGGCCTGCGCCCGCCAACGGGCCATCCGGCATTGTCTCCGCCGAGCGGACCCAGGCGGCTCTGCTGTGCGTTGGGAATGCCCGGAATCGTCAGGTCGATGCGGGTAATGTCCGGCACGAACACGCTTAACAGGTCGTTGCGCGGCGTGGGCGGCACGTTCAGGCCGTAGACGCCATGCAGCACTGCGCTCACGAAGAACGGATCGGAGATCAGCGGCGCAAATTGGGCATCATTGGACGGAGTGCTGCGGTTCCAGTAATCCTTCATGCCCAGGGGAATGAGCAGTTCGACGGTCAGCGGATTGCCGACGCGATCGACGCCCACATAGTCGCCGAATTGCACGGGATCGTTGGGGCTCTGACGGACGGTCACCTGCTGGCGCAAAGTGGAAGCCCAGCCGGCGATGTGCGCGTTGGGATCGGTGGTGCTGGTCGGGATCGAGCTGTTCGCGGTGAGCATGTTGATGGGCACTTCCACCGCGATCAGGCTGATGTTGTAGCCCGCAAAGCCGTCCACGGCGTTGGGATAAGCGGCCCCCGGACCCTGGTCGGCGGCGCCGGCCAAGACCGGAGCGGGAGCCCGGAAATTGAGGTAATCGAAGGTTGCGCCGCTATCGAAATAGAAAGCGTCGTCGCGCGGGCCGGCAAACACGCGCATGCCATTGGACAGCGTAAATATGGAAGGCTGGCCGAGGTTCTGCTCGTAGTTCGGTGTGCCATTGGGACCGGTATTGGGCGGGGCCACCGAAAGCACGTGGCCGTTCACGTCGTTGAAGAAGAATTCGGCCGTGTTGGTAGCCAGGTTGCGGATCACCACGACGTAGGTTTCCTTCAAGAGGATTCCGGGATCGTCGATGCTGGTGATCTGGCCGAAATACGAGACGAAGGGCGCATCCGGCGCGATGGTGTCGACGAAGACAAAGTCGATTTGCATGTCCGGATTGCCGTCCAGACCGCGCGCATTGTTAACGTTAAACCGGTACAGGACGCTATTGGAAAATTTGTAATAGCTGGGCCCGTTGTCCGGATTCTGGAAACCTTGGACGCTCATGCTCATCACAACGCTGTTGGTGTGTCCGGTCTCCCAACTGCGAAAGATGTAGAAATCGTTCAGGTTGGCTGTTTGATCTTCGAGTAGCAGCGGTCCGTTGCGGTGGCTGGCGGCGAAAGCGCCGGAGGCCATCAAAAGAACGGACGCAGCAACGCGAAGGGCGTTTACTTGCATTCTTCCCCTCCTGGAGTTGAAGTTGGACTTCAAGGGGTATACGAGGGGGCGGCGGGATTTGGATTTAAGCGATTCGCGAATTCAAGAATCTGCCCAGGCGTTGCATGGCGGGCTCGAGGATCTCGCGTCCGGCCGCGTAGCAGATGCGCACGGAGCCTTCGCCGCCCGCGCCGAAGGCCACGCCGGGCGCCAGACCGACCTTGCACTCTTCCAGTAACGTTCTGCAAAAACCGAACGAGTCAGTGAGGCCTTCGATCTTCGGAAAAAGATAGAAGGCTCCGTCCGGCCTGGGCACTGTCACGCCGGGCATGGCGTCGAGCGCATCCAAACAAAAGTCGCGGTTCTGTTTCAAGCGCTCCAACATGCCGGCCAACTCCGCTTCGCCGTCCGCCAATGCGGTCTCGGCCGCCTTCTGGGAGAAGCTGGCCGCATGCGAGACGATGAACTCGTTCAACTGCGTGGCCTTATGCACCAGGTCGCGGCGGGCCACCAGCCAGCCCACTCGCCAGCCGGTCATGCAGTAGGTCTTCGAGAACGACTGCACCACTATCACGGCATCGTCGCGCGTGGCTTTGCGCAGGATGGATGGCACCGGCTCTCCCAGCGATCCGCCCGCGTAATAGAGCCGGTCGTAGACTTCGTCGGCCAGCAGCCAGAGCTTGTGGCGGCGGGAGAAATCCAGAAGGCGCTGCTGATCTTCGTCCGTAGCGACCCACCCCAGCGGATTCGATGGCGAAGTATAGAGCAGCAGGCGGGTGCGCGGCGTCAGCGCGGCCTGCAGCGCGTCGAAGTCGATGCCATAGCGGTCGCCGTACAAAGGCTGCGGGATTTCGCGCGCCACGGCGTTAGCCATCGCCACGTTGGACGAGCCATTCGGCCAGGCGGGGGTGAGCACCAGCGCCTCGTCGCCGGGATCGAGCACCGCGCGAATCGCCAGGTTCAAGGCTTGCACGCCCGAAGCCGTGACCACGATTTCCGTGGCGGGGTCCAGTTCCACGTTCTGCAGCTTGCCATACTGCGCGGCGATGGCGCGGCGCAAGGACGGCAGCCCGGCGTTCTCGGTATAGAACGTGTAGCCATCCGCGAGGGCGTCCATGGCGGCGCGCTTGATGTAGTCCGGCGTGGGCAGGTTCGACTCGCCAAAATACAGACGCAGGACGCCCTGCATACCCATGGCGATTTCAGCCAGTTCGCGGATGCGGGAGTGCGGAACGCGCGCGACGGAACTGGCGACGTGGGGCATTTTGGGGCTTCGGGGAGCCCGATCTACAGCGTCTTCAGGTAGGCGATCAGATCGTTCTTTTCGTCGTCGCCCAGCATTTCCTTATAGGCGGGCATACCGTTGCCGCCTTCGTCGATCTGGGTACGCACGTTCTCTTCGGTTGGTTTCTTGCCGTTGTTCAACTTGTCTTTGGCGAACAGACCTTTTAGGCCTGGCCCCATCTTCTTATCGGTGCTATCGGCGTTATGGCAGGGAGCGCACTGCTGGAAGACTTCTTTGCCTTTTTCGGGGTCTCCCTTCTTCGCGGCAAATGCGGTCGAGGAGGCGATGGCGAATGCCAAGCCGATAACGCAGACTTTGGAGTCGAGCATAGAGGTTAGGTTTCTCCGGATGGCTAAACAACCAGTCTACAATTTTTTGCGTGTTGGCGGCGCGCGACCCATGGCCGACGCGCCGCGAGCCTTCCGGAATTGTTTATGGTTCGGCAGTCAGCAGGTTTAATGTATTGGTGGCATCGTCGACGTAGTAGAGCCCTTCGGGAGCCAGGGACAGCCCGAAAAGCGCACCATTTCCGGGCGGCGTGCCGCTGCGATCCAGCAGCCCAGCGTGAACCTGCGTGCCACTGGCATTCGTTAATACCAGCACCCCGTTATCGCCGTTTACCGTAAGAACGTCGCCGTTGGCCGGATCGAAAGTCAGCCCTAGCGGATCGTTCAGATCGATACCCGCGGTTACCGTGGCCCCAATGCCAGCCGTCGAAGTCCGGTTGACTGCATTGTCTATCTTGGCAATCCGGTTCTCCAGGCTATCGGCGACATAGAGCGTCCCATCCGGAGAAAGCCCCACTCCCGTTGGACCAATAACCAGCGCGGCGGGGTCCGTCCTTTCGGGGAACCCAGAACCGATCGTCGTCATCGACGGTACCGACGGCATGCTGTCCTGTGTCACATCTAGAGTGAGACGGACGACCGTGCCTTCGTCTACCAGGCTACCGCCTCCTGCCACCGTGCCATTGAGCACGTTGCTGACGAACAGATACACCGTTGTATCCAGGTCCAACGCAGTCATGTCCCAAGGACCATTGATCAGATCGTTCGCGATGGTTTCCCCTACGACGCCTTGGTTATTCAAGACGATAAGACAACCTGCCTGCGCCGTGGCCGACGTGCCGTCCGTTGTCGGCAGACTACCCACAATGACCCAGCCCGTGCGCAGGACCACCAGGGCCGTCGTGAGGCCCACTCCGCCGGGGCACGCGCCTGGAAGCGTCGTGGCATCGATCCACGCAAACAAGCGGACTGTGCCATCTGGCGCGATATCCACGATGGTCGTGCCCGTGCCTTGCAGGTTCGAGCTATTGTTGAAATTGCTTACCAGGATGTGGCCTTTGACCAACCTTCCAATTGAGGCTGGAACCACGGCGATGCCATAAGGGTTCACATCTCCGTTTGATGGCACGGTGGAAGCCACGGTCACGATCTCTGCCTGGGCGTTTTGGGTCAGCAGCGCCGGGGCAATAGCCAGCGCCAACGCGACGGCGCGCATGCACCGGCTTGTAATAAGTTGTGTCATTTCGGAAATTTCCTCCATTTCGATGTTAGTCATCGGATGGAGTGGGAAACAAGTAAACAATCTGCACACTCTTGTAAAATGAAGATATAGACCTATCCACAACATACTCCTTCTTACAGTTACAAGTGTAAAGTCGCGGCTCGGTAACAGTCCGCAAGGCCTACCGAAACAGTCCGCAAGGCCTATCGAGCCGCGACCGTCAGGGAGCGGGCCCCTTACGTGCCCCCGCCCGCCATGCCCTCGCAGCGGGCTCGCGGCTACGCTATGATGTAGAAATTACCCTATGAACCAAGACGGCATTCCCGAAGGCCTCACTTTCGATGACGTCCTGCTCCAGCCGGCCCGCAGCGGCGTCGTGCCCGCCGAGGCCGATACGCGCACCTCGCTTACCCGCAAGATTTGCCCTATATACCTATCGTCAGCGCCGCCATGGACACGGTGACCGAGTCGCACCTGGCCATCGCGCTGGCCCAGCAGGGCGGCATCGGCATCATTCACCGCAACATGTCCGTGGAGCGGCAGGCCGAAGAGGTGGACCGCGCCAGAGATCTTTCGCGGCGGTGCCGTACCCTGATGCGGTGCCTTTGGGGCCGGCTCCGCCTAACGAACCTCGATAGGCGCCGCGGAAGCCCAAATGCCGTCCTTCACCGCCTCGCGGACTACCTCCCGCACGCGGTAGGAGCCTCGTCGCTGGACAGAAAACGACGTGGTGGCACGGATGCCTTTATCTTGCATTTCGACGAGGCGCGCGGGCGTCAGCGCCAGGTCCATCACGGACTGCCTCCCGGCGACGAAATTGCCTTGCGCGTATTGGAGCACCGTCAGAAAGGTCAGTTCCTGGACGCGACGGCCCTCCTTTTCGGGAAACCGCAGGCCTGCGGCCTCCACCGCGACCGTCACGCGCAGGGTCGCTTGACTGCCATTCTCCGGGTCCTGCTGCACCTGTAGAGTTGCCTTGAAATTCTTGCTGTCGGCGTCGCCAGACATTGCGATACGGTCGATGCGCCCCTGCGCGGTTTCATGCTCGTTCGCGGACTCCGTGGCGTGGTAGCCCGGCCGCGATTCAACGCGGTATCCCCGGTTTCCGCGAACCCGCGTCTTTAGCGAGTGGTACTTGCCGTCGGGATTTCCGGGCGGCGAGAAGCCCAGCACGTACGAGACCTCGGGAGCCGCCACCGCGGCCCGCAGGCTGCCGGCCCAGTCGTTGGTGTCGTGGAGGTATTGTCCGCCGGTGGACTTCGCCGCAGCGGCCATAAAATCGGAAAACAGGAACAGTACGCGCGCCGAGATGCGATCGGTCACGAGGCCCTCGGAGTTTATCGCACTGATCCTGATGCCCGCGCGCAACGCGGCGTCCGTCAATGCGCCGGTCCGCTCTTCCATGCCGCCGGTCGGGAAGCCGGGCGACATCAGAACCAAGGTGCGCTCGCCGGGCGCTGCGGCCAAGTGGCGGATCACAGTAAGGAGCGCATCCAGCGCGGTGGTGGATTGATACTCGTATTGCTGCCAAACGCTCTGCGCCGCGGTCTCAACCACCTGTCGCTGGTCGAAGATGCACGCCGGTTGCGGAGGCTTTGGACAATTACAGTCGATCGCATCACCCACGGCAGCTTCTTCGATCATGGCGTCCAAATGCCGCACGATGATGTATGCCTCGGACGGCCCGAGTGTAGGGCACGAGGTGGCGGCGCGTACTCCACTTACCGAACGGGGCCGCAAGCGTGCGAGCGCCGCCCGGAGGGGCGTGCGGTCGCTGGTGAAGTCCGCCGACACGGTTCTCGAGGAGGTGAATATCCCCACCAGGTCGTCAGGCAGAGTGTTCGCGACCAGCCGTTCGGCCGCCTCGGCCGATTTCCGCACACCCAGCATGGAGGCATGCGCATCATCGAAAAACAGCGCTATGGATCGGGGCTCGGGCCACGGCGCCCGAGGCGATGCCGTGCCGACGGCCGCTGCGGCGGGCCCAATGCCGCCGGGCGGTTGCGCCCTTCGCTCGGAGAAAAACGTGACCTCGCGCGGCTGGTCGTTGTCGAGTACTTCGAAATCGGTAGCGCGCAAGCCGCCCGTCAGATGGCCTCGCCTGTCGCGAACGGTGGCAGTCAGTTCCACCAGGTTGGCATCTGCTGAGATCACCAAGCCCCGCGGATACCAGGCGGCGCTGCGGATGCGAACCTCCGGCGGAGCTTGCGCGACAGCGGGCAGCAGTGCGCAGCAGATTGAGAGGAGCATGCCGTTCGGAATCCCGGGCAGACGCTTTGCGATGTGCTTTCCCCCCCTCGGCACTCAGGACACTCCGATGTGGTGGCCGGACAACATTGGGTCCGCCTTGCTCCGACGGAGGCGGTGGATGTGCGCTCGATGCTTGCTATGATGTCCGCGCCGAACGGCCGCCCGCGCGGGTCACTTTAGGCATCGAATCCCTGTCCGTCATCGTTTCTCATCTTGCCGGCCGCTATCCCGTGAGAGGCCGGGCAGTTGCACGCCAAAAAAAAGTTCTACATCGGTCCTGACCTCTCCGGCGTAGGCGCCCTGCCGGTTCCTCATTACGTGTCCGTCGCTCGATATAACCAGTGTCTGAGGCGTTCCAACCAGCTTGTACTCCAGGCGAAGTGATCGCGGCCCATCCGTGCCATCCGTAAGAATCGGCGGGGGTGCGCTGTCCGTGCTTATCCCCTTAGCCTGGAAAAACGATACACGGAGGATACGTCAGTCAGATTCAGTTACCTGCCGGCTCTGCGCGCAGTTCTGGCACTGGACCATCGGCAGCCAGCGAAGGCGATCGAACTGCTAAAGATCGCGATCCCCTATGATCTGGGTGCACCGCGCTGCAGTTTTCATGGATTCTTTGGTACGCTCTATCCGGTCTATGTGCGTGGCGAGGCCTATCTAGCCTTACACCAGGGTGCCCAAGCCGCCGCGGAGTTCCGGAGGCTTATCGATCACCGCGGGATCGTGGTCAGCGACCCCATCGGCGCTCTGGCGCACCTGCAATTCGGAAGGGCGTTGGCTTTGTCGGGATACCGGACGAAAGCGCAGAGTGCCTACCAGGATTTCCTGACTCTTTGGAAAGACGCCGATCCAGACATCCCGATCCTGAAGCAAGCCAAGGCGGAATACGCGAGTCTGCGCTGACCCTGATTATACGAACGCATTTATCAACCCAGCGTCCACAAACGGAGCCGTAGGAGGTAAGCTCGGGACTCTCCAACTCGCCGCGGCGGACGTACACCTGAAGCTGAGCGCTTCGATGATCTTATTTGGATCTGGCTTGACGTGCGAATCACTAATTCTGGCCCCCGGGACTCATATGGTTCTCTTCCCGCAGACCTTTATTCAGTTAAGGTACTTATCGGTCTTCCTCACTTTGTCCCCACATGTTCTATACCTGCGGCCCCGCGCGCAGCCGCCTTCATCTTTGTTAACCCGGTTCTAGCGGACCGCGCGTGGGGTCAGTTCAGCGCGGTGGGCGTGAGTGTCAGTTGCACGGTGGCATTCGACCCGACTTCGATTTCCTTGCAGTGGGAACGCGCGTGCCACAGCGTGCCGATACGTTCGGGGCTCTTATCGATGGCCGCTGGGCTTGCCAGCACGTAGTATTTACCCGGCGCAAGCGCGGCCGAGGTATACGCGCCATTCTGATCGGTCTGCCCGGAGATCAAGGCGTCGGCCAGCGAGGCTTCGGAATTATTGTCGGCGGGCATGAGTAGGACATTTGAATCGGGCACGGGAATGCCGTCTTTGTCCATGCTTTTAACCGACACGAATCCGCCATCGCGCGCCACCACGATGCGCAGCGACGCATTGCTCATGGCGCTTCCCAGTCGCAAAGGCTCATGCAGAATGCTCACCCCGGCGTAGGTGATGTCCTTGAAATACATTCCGCTGGACAGCCCGTTGAGACGGGCCCTAAAGTCGTCCATCAGCAGGGAGGGCAAGGAGAAGTCGCCCGGAATTGAAGCCTCCGTTTGAGTGGTTTCCCCCTGCCATTGTGCCCTGGTCAACGGCTCCAGCCATATCGAGAGCCTCGATTCCACCGCCTTGTCGGGTGGCGTGGCCGCCCAGACGACCTCGCCCAAAAGGTGTACCAGCGGCCGCGCCAGCACTGTTACGTTATGTACGTCTCTATCCGCGATTGCAACTTCGCCCGTGCCAAAGAATGCTGGCGGACTCGGGGGACTCTGGTGCGACTGCATCGCCACGATCTGATATTCGCCGGGCGACAGGTCGCAGATGCGGATCTTTCCGTCGGGCCCGGTAGTGCCGCCCGGCGGCATGGTGAACATGCCTCCGTCGCCCGAAAATCCGCTGGTGGGCCGCCGCGCGCCGATAAAGAAGCGAAGCGTCCCCGGCCCATTTCCCGTCTCCAGCAACCCGTCGATGCAATACGATGGCCCGCGAGACATGTGAATGTCCATGCCCTCGCGGCGTTCGCCCGCGCCCAAGACGACGGCCTGGGCTCCTTCGATGGATGGCGTGTCCGGATAATATGTGGGGATGAACGTGGGCTTCCGCAATTTTGGATTCGCGGGCACATCGGAAATGGCGTCCAGTTGGTGGCGCGCTTTTCCCGCCATAATCAGATAGGCTCGCCCCGGCTCCGCCCGCCGTAGATGATATTCTCCCTGGTCGTCTGTGTCGGCCATGCTGGCAAAGACATATCGCAGTTCACCCAGTGAGTACTCGCGGGCGACCAAGAATACGGCTACGCCGGGCAATGGATCCTTGTTCTGGTCCAGCACTTTGCCGGAGATCTCGCCCTGCCCGTGCAAGTGGAAATCCGCGCTATCGACACTCTGGCCGGCATTCAGCGCGATCTCTTTCGATGCGTGTCCACCGGTGCCTTCGCCGGCGTACGCGCGAATTGTATACTGCCCGGGATTCAGGTCGCGCAGCGAGTAGTGACCGTGGCCGTCTGTGTTGGCTCGGATATGGCCCGGGCTCGCGACGACGTGCACATCCGCCAGCGCCTTCTCAGTTCCCGCGTCGTATACCACGCCACTGATTGAACCCGTCTGTGCGGCTGCCGCGCAGACGCCCAGCAGCAACGTCATCAGAATCTGGCTCATCATGGCTCCTCCGGTTTCGGGGCCGGCAGTTCGACATCCGTCGGAACTCCTCCAGGCACACGGATCTCCGCCATTAACGCGAGGTCGGATACCCATCGCGCCTTAAGGTCTTTTTCGGCGGGTTGCGCGGCGATGCGGTATCGTCCGGGACGCAATCCGGCAAATTCGAAACGGCCTTCGCGACCTGGAAATGCGATTTGAAGCGTATCGTCTCGATCTGGCTCCGATGGCAAGAGCACGACCGTATATCGCACGTCCGCGGTGGCGCCTGTCAGCCGCCCGCGAATTTCGCCCGCCGGCGTGACCAAAACCTCCACCGGTTTGGCATCGGTTTCCCGGGTAAGGTCCAAGGTTTGAGTCGCTGCGCTATAACAGCGGTTGCCCAAGCCTTCCACTTCGATCCGATAGCGCCCTGGCGCTAAGTGATAGATCATGGCCCCTTGCGGGCCAATCTCCGCCCGGTACGCGAACATTACAGCCCAGTCCTCCAGCGATATTAGCCGGACTTGGCCGCTCCGTGGGCACGCATCGCCGTCTCCGGCGCGAGCGGCTCGCAACACAAATTCGACCGAGCGCCCACTTTTGGCCGCGAGCGAGAGTCCTTCAATATTTTGACCCACGACGTCAACGTGCATTCGTGCGAAAAGCGGCTCTGGCCCCAGCAGGGCGCCTTGCGCACCCCTTGCATTAGCCGGACCAGCGGCGAATAGATAATAGGAACCGGTGGGGATCCCTTGGAACTGAAAGCTGCCATCTGGCTGGGCCTGTGTGACCGCCGCGGCCAGCGCCGGTTGGCCTACTGGGGTGAGCGCTAGCCAAAACCTGCCGTCTGGGAAGGCATGTTCCACCTTTCCGCTGATGCTCGCCAACGTGGCCGGCGTCAAGGTGAAATCAATATTCCGGTGTTCCTCCCCGCCGGAGATTGCGAAGAACCGAGGCTGCGTATTATCGGGATAAAACAGGACGCCGGAACCGGCCTCGGGTAAAGCCGCCGCGCTACCAGTCGATCCGACGGCCATCGTCGATGCTCCGTAAGCTACCGCTACCGCGTACCGTCCGGGGGGCAGGTCATATAAGCGATAGCGGCCGAGGTCGTCTACGAGGGCGTGACCAGCGGCGGCAGCGCGGGCGAATGGCATGGCGAACACGTATGCTCCCGTGACGGGTTGGCCCTGCTGATCCGCGATCTGACCCGAGATGACGCCGCATCGCACAAGCCGCACGAACAGCGATCCGCCGCCGGTCCGGATATGCACCGTCGCGCCAATGTAATTCCGCTTGGAAATTTCGAGGCGGTACTCACCCGGCGCCAAGTCAGGCGCGCGGAATCGCCCGTCGCCATCGGTGTCGAGATCGGCAACGACTTCGCGGGCGCCCAATTTGAAGACTCGCACATCCGCCGAAATCACGGGCGCGCCGGAATGATCTTCCAGCACTCTGCCGTCGATTGGCTCCGCCTGCCCGGAACGGGCCATCATCGATGCGAAGGCCACGATCAGCCACCAGTAACGAGGCACGCAGTTACTCCAACAAATATGTTCTCATAAACGGAACAATCAGATCCGGACGTGTCGCAGCGGCGCGGTCCGCTTGACCCGGAGATATTTCCCGTCCACGTATCCACTTAGGCCCTATCGGCAAAGTTGTGTAGCTGATAAACCTATACCTCTGCGCCGTGCTCGCCGCGAGCGCAGTTATGTTCGGGGAATTTCTGCGTGACCAAGGACAATCGGGACTAAAGTAGTATAGTATTGTGCCGCGCCCTGTGTCGTACGCTAGGCGTGTGCGCCTCCCCTCCAGGTCCGCGAGTTGTACCGAAAGGGACAAAATCGCCGATGTTGAGCGTTTTCGTGCGTTCGGACCTAGTTATCACGGAACGCACCCGAAGCGCCATTACCACGTTAAATCCTAGCGACAACACAAGAAGACCGGCCAGTAGAGAGGGAGACACCAAGTCGAGCCTCAGGCGCTGGACAATGTTTGCGCGCGTTAACACTGGTCCCCCATTCAAAATGCGCCCAGCCGCCCCGAGAACGCCTTTGGTACGGTCGGCTGCTCGTCGCGCCCGCCGCTTAGCAGCGGGCTCCTTGCCGCGATATTGTCGCTCGCCTCAGGGACGCCATCATGCGGCACACGTCTGCACGAGCTGAGCGCGCTCATGAGCAAGGGCCGAGGCGCGCCGACGGAGGCCAATCTCCTGACAAACCAAAATTGCCGCTGCCGAACAGCTATTGCTCTACTCCACAACGCAGCGGCCGAATAGGCCCTCGAAGGGTACACACCCATTTTCCTTGCACGTCGCGCCGACGCACGAATTAGGTCCTTGGCAGGTGCAATAAGGCTGCTCTGGTCCATCAGGCCGGAAGCTGGCCGCTGCCACGGTTCCGAGGGTTGCCAGTGTAGCTACTCCCAAAAGCAAGTTCATGGCGACCTTTGGACGTAAAATTCTCACTCGAGGCCCGCCTTTCTACAGACTAAAACTAGACGCCAAAGGCAAATTACCACGGAAACTCAATTTGCGTCAAGGGAAGAATTTCCAGATGAATATTTGTCGAATATGTGCCTCTATCGCTGGTTCGATATTCTATAAACCGTACCTTTATCGAACGACGAAGCATCTAAACGTCCGTGTGCGTGCGCGGTTACAGGCTCCCGCTGACGTAGAATCAAGGATCCAACTCCTTTGTTCTAACTGTCCCGCTCGGGGAGCCGCTGCCTATTGGTCGCGACTCCGCAGCGATGTCGATGTCCTCAGCCGTCAGGGTTTCTCCGGTTCACGCAGCGGGCTCGCGGCTACGCTATGATGTAGAAATTACCCTATGAACCAAGACGGCATTCCCGAAGGCCTCACTTTCGATGACGTGCTGCTCCAGCCGGCCCGCAGCGGCGTGGTGCCCGCCGAGGCCGATACGCGCACCTCGCTTACCCGCAAGATTGCCCTGAATATTCCCATCGTCAGCGCCGCCATGGACACGGTCACCGAGTCGCACCTGGCCATCGCGCTGGCCCAGCAGGGCGGCATCGGCATCATTCACCGCAACATGTCCGTGGAGCGGCAGGCGGAAGAGGTGGACCGCGTCAAACGCAGTGAAAGCGGCATGATCGTGGACCCCATCACGATCGGGCCGGACCAGAAAATCGCGGACGCCAGGGAGGTGATGAGCCGCTACCGCATCTCGGGCGTCCCGGTGACCGAGGGCACGCGGCTGGTGGGCATCCTGACCAACCGCGATCTGCGCTTCGAAACCCGCTCCGATGTGCCCATCCGGGAGGTGATGACCAAGGACAACCTCATCACCGTGCCGGTGGGCACCACGCTCGAGGAAGCCGAGGCCATCCTGCATCAGCACCGCGTGGAGAAGTTGCTGGTGGTGGACGACCACTACAATTCTGAAGGGCCTGATCACCGTCAAGGATATTCAGAAGAAGTTGAAATATCCGAATGCCGCCAAGGACGAGCAGGGGCGTCTGCGGGTGGGCGCGGCCATCGGCGCCACCAACGATTTTCTGGAACGGGCGCAGGAACTGGTGGCGCGCAAGGTGGACGTGCTGGCCATCGACACGGCGCACGGGCATACCGAGCGCGTGATGGCAGCCGTTAAAGCGGTCAAGCGGGCGCTGCCCGGGGTGCAGCTCATCACCGGAAACGTAGCCACTTATGAAGGCGCTTGCGAATTGATTTCGTTGGGGGTGGATGGGATCAAGGTCGGCATCGGTCCGGGATCGATCTGCACCACGCGCGTGGTTTCCGGCGCGGGCGTGCCGCAGCTTACCGCGATTGCGGAGTGCGCGCGCGCCACGGGACCGGCGGGAGTGCCGCTGATCGCCGATGGCGGCATCAAGTTTTCGGGCGACATCACCAAGGCCATCGCCGCCGGCGCCGATGCGGTCATGATCGGCAGCCTGCTGGCCGGCACCGACGAAAGCCCCGGCGAGACCATACTGTTCCAGGGGCGCACGTTCAAGACCTACCGCGGCATGGGATCGATGGGCGCCATGCAGGGCGGTGCCGGTCCCGACCGTTACGCGCAGGATCCCAACGGCAAGCTGGTGCCGGAAGGTATCGAGGGCCGGGTGGCCGCCAAGGGGCCGCTGGCCGAACTGGTTTATCAGCTCGTGGGGGGCTTGAAATCCGGCATGGGATACTGCGGCGCGCCGGACATCCAGTCTCTGCACGAGCATGCGCGGTTCCTGCGGGTGTCCCCCGCGGGCCTGCGCGAGAGCCACGTGCACGACGTGGTGATTACCAAGGAAGCGCCCAACTACCGGATCGAGTAGCGGCGCGGCTCACGCGTAGAGCAGGCGGCCCTTTGGTTCGGGGATCTGGCGGCCCAGTTCGCGCGCCGTCTCCAGCCATTCCGCTATTGCTATTTCCGCATTCTGGAGGGCTTCATGCCGGGTGGCGCCATCGGCGGCGCAGCCCGAGAGTTCGGGAATCTCCGCGATGAATGCCTGGTCTTCATCGCTCCAGTACAGGATGATCTCGTATTTGGTCATTCCGCTCTATCCCCTAGTTTATACCGAACGATGACATTCCGAACTTGCTTGACTTGGTACGGCTTGGCATCCGCGGGGCTGCAGGTTCAAGATCTCGGCAACCTCGGATTTAGTGTAAATGTGGTGGCTCCCCTTGATGCGCTCTGCGAAGCCAAGGTCCCTCAGGAGGGATCGTAAATCGTCGAACCGGATGTTCGCGTCGGCATTGCCCTGAAGCACCTGCGAAAGGATCTGCTTGCGCACATCTCTCATTATGCCGGATCAACTCTGGCGCCGGAAGACGTTGCAGCCAGACGACACTCAAGCCGCGGTCCGTGCTTCGACATGCAAACGCTTGCCGAGCACGGCAAACGCCGCTTCGATCCGATTCAGGCGGGAGTGGTGCAGGAGAGAAAACAAGCGTTCGATGTGGGTCTTCGGAATGCCGATCCGACGGGCTAGTTCCGCCTTCTTCAGACCCGACTCCAGGAATGTATTGTACAGATCGACTTTCGCGGCTTGCAAGGCCGGCAACGCCACTGGCCGGAACTTTGAGCCGCGGCGGCGCCCGGGGGTGGGTAGGGGTCTGGATTCCCTAATGAAATCGCCGATCGTAAGCATCAAAAGATCTCGCGCCATCTCCATGGCTTCCGCATCGGTTTCGCCCTGTGTCACACCGTAGCCAAAATCCGGGAACGTGACGACGTATCCGCCGGCCTTGTGGTCGGGTTCGAATAATGCCAGGTAGGGTTCCATTTAAGTTCTCACATTTTCAAATCGAGATCTTTCGGAATGCTTTGCAATGTGCCCGTTTTGATTTCCTTCGCCGGATGACGAGGTATACGCGACATTTTTGCGCCGAGAACGATTCGAGTATGTCGAGATTCTTCCACGAACGAGCAGCCCTGTTTCTTCAGCCAGCGTCTAAGCTCGCTCGCCTTCACCATTCGATGGTAACCATTTTTGGTTACCTCGTCAATCCCGCTTGACACCCGCCCGCGCATCCTGCAAAATTAGAGCACAGGCGAACGAAAGAATGTGGACGTTGGCCGGGATTTCGTATTCAAGATGGACAGGCCGGAGGTCTGACCTACCGGCCTGGCGGGCGCTGGCCTTAATTAGCGCCGATCAAGGAAGTTCTCAAGGATGGCTTTAGTTTGAGATAGCGAAACCCCTAGTTCGATCCTCAGGGTGTCTGCTGGCAAACCCGACCCCACGACCAAACGCTCCGCTTGGGCGACGAGCCTCAGTGAACTCTCGATCTTATCTCGTTGATCCGACAATATACGCATTTCTTTATCCTCTATATTGTTATTCGACGTTCTGCCCGGAAACGCGCGGAATCTTTGCGGCCTCGGTTCGCCCAGCTTCTTCCCAGTTCCTCGGCGTTCTGCCTACCTGGCACCTGTAGAGTACGTTCGGGACTCAGTCTAAGAGGTCCGCCAGCCAGCATCGCCGGTTTTTTTATAGTCGGTGTTGGTGGGCGGCTGGCGATGGACGCGCAGGAACCGCCGGCCGGCCTCGCGGCCACATCGCTTTCAGTCGCACTTGCACAAAAGCTCGTTGACCGTTCTTGGTCGCGCGTAGTATCCCGGGCGGCTTGTCGCTGCCGGGCTACCGGGGCCTTCGCCACCGCGCTGATCGTGCGGAACGACCCCTCCAGGGTCTGCCTGTCGGACAAGCCGTGCGGGATTCGGCGGATTCTGTCCGGGAATCTGCCCGGTGGCCGCATCGCTGGGATATTTGTGATAGTTCCGGAAGTCTGCCGCGTTACGCTCACAGTTACCCGTCCCGCGCTCGCAGCTCAGGGTCTCCCCGTGTACTGGCACCAGGAACTGCCTGTCCCCAAACCACACGAACTCATAGTCTATGGCGGACTCCGCCTTCTCGAACAGGAATCCTTCGGGCATGTGCGTCGCCTGCATCTCAATCCGCAGCACGCCGGCGGTTTCTTTGTCGATCCAAACGGAACCCCGATAAGCGGGAGTAATCGACTGCGATGCCGCCATAATCCGCCAGTGAGAATGCTCGCGTTCCACAGAAAAGTCGTATACCCAGGAGGCTCGCCCGCCTGATCTGGATTCCTTACGGTACTCGAAATGCGCCGCCGTGTTAGGCGAGAAGGCGTCCGCCAGCACCGTGCCAGGTGTTTTCGTGAACCAAGACCCCGGCAGCTCCTCAATGCCCTTCTGAATCGGCTTGCCGTTGATGGACAAGTTGCGGTATCGTTCTCGGCCGTTCTCATGGACGAGTTCGGCGGACACTACGTCTCCAGGCTGCCAAGACTTCAGGCCCGAACTGCTCGTGTAGCGCGCCATAAGTTCCTGGCAAACGTAGTCGGGCAGGCCTTCGAGTAATGCGGCCGAGGACTCCCGCGCCTTGCGCAAGACCGCGTCATCCGGGCGCTGCGCCGCCTTTGGGGTTGGCGGCTCAGACATTGCGGATGGAGGCGATACGGAACGAGAACCGTCCTGAGGTTGCACAGCCGGGGGTGGGGCTTTGGCTTGGGGAACCGGCGGCGATGCTGGGAATCTCAAAAAACCCTGCAGTGCCCGCGCGCGTGAGTACGCAGTGGCCAGTGTGGAAGCCGGAACAGCGAAATTAAGCCCTTGAGACTCCCGTACGAACCAGGAATTGATACCTACAAGCTCCCCTCGCGAGGCTATCAATGCCCCGCCGCTACTTCCGGGCGAGATCCATGGCATAGACGCGCTCGCCAACGCGGACAATCCTTGTCGGCAGGCCGAAGAACTCGAAGTCCTTGCCTTCGATCTTGAGTTGGTTTTGTCGTCACAAATGCTCATGTGGTCGAAGGATGCCGTAGTATGACCGCAGTGTGCTGAATCCACAACGTTCCGTCTTCGTTTCGAAGGCCAGAGACTATACCCTCCGAAATTGACTGTTCAAGTCCCCTCGGGTTTCCAATTAGGCGTCTTCAAGCAATCTCCAGTCCCGCTTTAGGTCAGGGGAACAATCTTTTCTGGTGTAACAAGACGGCGAAAAGTTCTCGTTTGCAAGTACATGGAAACTAACTTCAATTGGCCCCAGGTTCGCCCTTCGAGCCGCTAAATCAACGTTCCACGGAGCGGCTGGCCCCCCACGGTTTTCCACTTTTTGGATCAGATCAATTAGCTCCTTGGCATGGTCCCTGAACAACTCGATCTGGTCTATTTCCCAGATCGCTACGCCATCGGGCCTCCAAACGAGGTGCCGGTCCTCAAGCTGAAGCCATGCCCGAAGAGCCTGCTCCACGGGGCCAGGAACTTCGGTCGAGCCATCAGCCCAGCGCCGAACGCTTCGAGGGGAGACGGATAAAAGACGGGCAGCTTCCGCCTCAGAAAGTGACAAGCGCTTAAGATGGCCGGAGAGTTCCGCTGAGGACATCACGTCGCTGTTATAGCAGACATTTTATCATTCAGCAATAGGACAAATTGGCTGCATTGCCTGCCAGCCATCCTAATGCGACAACGGCGCTGCGACAGCTTATTCTAATGCCAATATCCCCCGCCTTGACACCCGGTCCCGCATCCTGCAAAATTAGAGTACAGGCGAACAAAAAGCGAATATGGCTGCCGTGGCGCTGGGCCGGGATTTCGTATTCAAGATGGACAGGCCGGAGGTCTGTCCTACCGGCCTGGCGGAGGTGGATGCGATGGCCGGGGGCCTGCCGCAAGGGTGTTTGACCGAAGTCTTCGGGCCGGCCTCCTCGGGGCGGACCAGCCTGATGCTGTCGGCCATGGCGCAATCCACCGGCCGCGAGAACGTATGCGCGCTGGTGGATGCGAGCGACGCATTCGATCCCGCATCGGCCGCGGCGGCCGGCGTGCGGCTGGAGCGGCTCTTGTGGGTGCGCTGCGGCGGCAATGCCGAGCACGCGCTGAAAGCCGCGGATCTGCTGGTGCAGGGCGGAGGATTCGGCCTGGTGGTGATGGATCTGGCCGATACGCCCGCCGCCAGCACGCGGCGCATTTCGATGACCTCCTGGTTCCGCCTGCGCCGTGCCGTGGAGCACACGGCCACGGTGTTGCTGGTAGTGGAGCAGCAGCCGCATGCCAAGACCTGCGCCTCGCTCACGCTGGAGATGCGTCGCGAGCGGGCGGCTTGGCCGGGCCAGCCGGGTTGCTCGCGATTGCTGCGCGGCATCCGGGTGCGCGTGGAGCGCCGCAAGCCCGTGCCGGCCATGGCCGCATCTTTCGACTCGCGATGGTAGGGCGTTATGTTTGCGGCGATCCACGCTTTGCCTGGCGATTCAGAAAAGCTGCTGAAGCTGGCGCAGGAATTTTCGCCGCTGGTGGAGCAGACCGCCGCGGACACCGTTGCGCTCAATGCCGATGGCCTCGAGCGCATCCACGGATTGCCGCAGCAAATCGCGGCGGCCCTGGCGCGCCGCGCGTCGGAACGGGGCTTCGAGGCCAGCGTGGCCATCGCGGCGAACCTGGATACGGCGGTGGATGCGGCCCGGGGGTTTGCGGGCGTGAGCGTGATTCCCTACGGCGACGAAGCCAAATATCTGGGCAGCCTGCCGCTCACGTTGCTGGGTCCTACGCCCGAGATGCTGGAAACGCTGGAGCGCTGGGGCATACGGCGATTCCGCGACCTAGCCGCGCTGCCCGAGTTGGGCTTGGCGGAGCGGCTCGGCCCGGAAGGGTTGCGCTTGCACAAGCTGGCGCGCGGCGCCGGCGACCGGCCGCTGGTTCCGGTTGCGGAGCCGCTCCATTTTGAAGAAGAGGCGGAACTGGAATATCCGGTGGAGTTGCTGGAGCCGCTGCTGTTCGTGCTGTCGGGACTGTTGCATGCCCTGCGCGCGCGCCTGGCTTCGCACGGTCTGGCCACCAATGAATTGCGGTTGCGGATGAAGCTGGAAAATCGGGGCGAGCATACCCGTGCGCTACGCTTCCCCGTGCCCATGCTGGACACCAAGGCATTTTTGAAGCTGCTCGATCTGGATCTGGCCGCGCATCCGCCGCCGTCGCCGGTGGTGAAGGTATGGCTGGAGACGGCGCCGGCGAAGCCGCGCGCGGCGCAGACCGGTCTCTTCATTCCTCTATCGCCCGAGCCGGAAAAACTGGAACTTACTCTGGCGCGTCTGAAATCGCTGGTAGGCGAGTCTAATGTGGGATCCCCGATGCTGCTCGACACCCATCGTCCCGGAGCATTCCAAATGTTGGCGCGCCCGCTCGCCGTGTCGCCGTGTCGCCGTGTCGCCGCGTCCCTGGTTATGCGTGCGATCCGCCCCCCGCACCCAGCCCGCGTGCAGATGGCATCCGGGCAGCCGGTGCATGTGCAGGCGGAGGGAGTGCGCGGGCACGTGACTTCAGCCGCGGGGCCTTGGCGCACATCCGGCGATTGGTGGACCGCCGATCCGTGGGCGCGCGATGAGTGGGATGTTGCCTTGAGCGACGGCGCGCTCTACCGAATTTATAGCGAGCAGGGAAGGTGGTTTGTGGAGGGCAGTTATGACTAAACCCTACGTCGAACTCCACGCCCGCTCGGCATTCAGCTTTTTGCAGGGCGCGTCCGTGCCCGAGGATCTGGTGTCGGCTTGCAACGATCTGGGCATTCCGGCTATGGCGCTGCTCGACCGGGATGGCGTGTACGGCGCGCCGCGCTTTCATATGGCGGCCAAAATGACGGGAATGCGCGCGCACATCGGTTCGGAGATCACCTGCACCAATGGCAAGCGCTATCCGCTGCTATGCGAAAACCGCGAGGGTTATAGGAACCTGTGCCGCCTGGTGACGCGCATGAAATTGCGCGCAAAAAAAGGCGAGGGCGCCGCCGCGCTGGAAGAGATCGCGGAGGTCGCGCAGGGGCTCATCTGCATCACGCCGGATATCGACGAGACGCTGGCCGGCATTTTCGGCAATCGGCATCTCTATGCCGAATTGCAGCGGCATATGGACCGCCACGAAGAAGCCCGCAACCAGGCTATCGTGGAAAAGGCGCGCCGGCTGGGCATTCCGCTGGTGGCTACCAATGGCGTTTGCTACGCCCAGCCGCGGCAGCGGGAAGTGTTGGACGTGCTCACCTGCGTGCGCGAAAAGGTGACGCTAAAAACCGCCGGACGGCTGCTCACACCCAATGCGGAGCGCTATGTGAAGTCCGGCGCGGAAATGGCGCGTCTGTTCGCGGACTTGCCGGAAGCCATCGCGCATACCGCGGAGATTTCGTCGCGCCTGGAATTTACGCTGGCGGACCTGGGCTACGAATTTCCGCGCTATCCCGTGCCGGAAGGCGAGACCATGGCTTCGTTTCTGCGCCAGCGCGCGGACGAAGGCGCGCGGCGGTGCTACCGTCCGTATCACGATAAAGCGCGGCGGCAGATCGAGCGGGAGCTGGCGCTGATCGAAAAGCTGTCGCTGGCCGGTTATTTCCTGATCGTTTGGGACATCGTGAACTTCTGCAGGGACCACGGCATCCTGGCGCAAGGGCGCGGCTCGGCGGCCAACAGCGCGGTGTGTTATGCGCTGGGGATCACGGCGGTGGACCCGGTGGCTATGGAACTGCTATTCGAGCGCTTCCTGTCGGAGGAGCGCGGCGAGTGGCCGGATATCGACCTGGATCTGCCCAGCGGCGACCAGCGCGAGCGCGTCATCCAATATGTGTACGAGCGCTACGGCAAGCTGGGCGCGGCCATGACGGCCAACGTGATCACCTATCGCGGGAAATCGGCGGCGCGCGAGGTGGGCAAGGCGCTGGGCTTCGAGATGGTGACGCTCGATCGTCTGTCGAGCCTGGTGCGGGCGTGGGAATGGAAGGACCCCAGCGACACGCCGGAGCGGCATTTCCGCGACGCCGATCTGGACCTGAAGAATCCGCGCGTGCGCAAATTTCTGGAGCTGTACCAGGCCGTGCAGGATCTGCCGCGGCACCTGGGGCAGCATTCCGGCGGCATGGTGATCTGCCAGGGCCAACTGGATTCCGTCGTGCCGCTGGAACCCGCCACCATGCCCGGCCGCGTGGTGGTGCAGTGGGATAAAGAAGATTGCGCGGATCTGGGCATCATCAAGGTGGATCTGCTGGGGCTGGGAATGCTGGCGGCCATCGAGGAGTGCCTGGGGCACATCCGCGAATCGTATGGCGAAGAGGTGGATCTGGCGCATCTGCCGGCGGACGATCCGGCGGTTTATGGCGCGCTGCAGAAGGCGGACACCATCGGGATGTTCCAGGTGGAAAGCCGCGCGCAGATGTCGTGCCTGCCGCGGCTACGGCCGGTGCGCTTCTACGACGTCGTGGTGCAGGTGGCCATCATCCGGCCGGGGCCCATCGTGGGCAAGATGGTGCATCCTTATTTGCGGCGGCGGCAGGGACGGGAGGAGGCCGACTGTCTGCACCCATCGCTCGAGCCGGTGCTGCGGCGGACGCTGGGCGTGCCGCTGTTTCAGGAGCAGTTGCTGCGCATCGCCATGATCGCGGCGGGATTTACCGGCGGGCAGGCGGAGGAACTGCGGCGCGCCATGGGATTCAAGCGATCGGAAAAGCGCATGAAGGAGATCGAGACCAAGCTGCGCGCGGGCATGCACCGCAACGGCATACGCGGCGCGGTGCAGGACCAGATCGTGCTGGCCATCACCTCGTTCGCGCTGTACGGATTTCCGGAGTCGCACGCGGCCAGCTTCGCCATGATCGCGTATGCCAGCGCGTATTTGAAGTGCCACTACCTGGCGGCGTTCACGGCGGCTTTGCTGAACAATCAGCCGATGGGGTTCTACCATCCGTCGATTCTAATTAAGGATGCGCAACGCCACGGTCTGCGTGTGCTGCCGGTAGACGTGACCAAATCAGAATGGCCCTGCACGCTAGAACTCTCCCCCTCACTCGTCCTTCGCCTGGGATTCCGCTATGTGCGCGGGATGCGCCAACCCATAGCCGAAGCCATTGTGCGCGCGCGGACCGCCCGGCCCTTCACCAGCGTAGACGACCTGGCTCTCCGTGTCCCAGAGCTGCGCAAAGACGAAATGAAAATGCTGGCCGAAGTCGGCGCGCTGAATCCGCTGCAACAAATCCACCGGCGCGATGCATTGTGGATGGCGGAGCGCGCGGTGCGGCCGGTGGGTCCGTTATTGGAGCCATTGGAAGCGGCCGAGGGCGCTTCGCCGCTGGCGCGCATGACTGTCGAAGAACGGCTGACGTCCGATTTCCGCGGCACGGGAGTCACTATCGGCCGGCATCCGATGGCCTACCGGCGGATGGAGATGCAGGCGCTGGGAGTGACTCCGGCGGCGTATCTGGCACGCGTTCCGAATGGCCGGCTGGTGCGCATTGCGGGATCGGTGATCGTGCGGCAGCGGCCCGGCACGGCGAAAGGCTTCGTGTTTTTGAGCATGGAGGACGAGACGGGAGTGATGAACGCTATCATCGAGCCTGCCACTTACGACCGCTACAAGCTGGTGGTGGTCGGCGAGCCGTTTTTAATGATCGATGGCGTGCTGCAGAATCAGGATGGCGTGATTTCGGTGAAGGTGGGGCGGGTGGCGGCGCTCGCTGCGGGCGCGGCGGCGGAGTCGCACAATTTTCATTGAACGAAAAATAGAACTTCGCGGCCTATCAATCGAATTGCCCGCCTGACCCTTCGCCCCTATTCCGCTGCCACAAACGTCACGCACACCGGCGAAACCACCTCGACCTTTTCTCCCGTAGGCGTCAGGCGGCCGCTGCTCGGATTCACCCGGAAGACCACCACCGTGTTCGAATTCTGGTTGGCGGCGAACAGATAGGCGCCCGTCGGATCGAGCGCGAACATGCGCGGCTCTTTGCCCAGCGTGGGGACATCCTCGAGCAACGTCAGCATCCCCTTGGCCGGGTCGATGGCGTAGACCGCAATGCTGTCGTGCCCCCGGTTGGAGCCGTAAAGATACCGGCCCTTGCGATCCACAACCAGTTCGGCCGTGGTGTTCTCGCCCTTGAAATCCTTGGGCAACGTGGGGACGCTCTGCATCTCGTGGAACGATCCCTTCGCACCATCCCAATTGAACGCAGTTATAGTGTTGCCCATTTCGTTGATGACATAAGCCCATCGTCCGTTCGGATGGAAAGCGAAATGGCGCGGCCCGGACCCCGGCTTCACGCTGCCGGCCGGCGGATCGGCTGTCAGCTTGCCTTTCTCGATATCCAGGCGATAGACCATCAGTTTGTCGAGCCCCAGGTCGGCCACCACGGCGAAGCGGTTATCGGGAGTCAGCACCACGTCGTGCGCGTGCGGTTCCTTCTGCCGCTCGGGATCCACGCTGGAGCCTTTATGTTGGATGAAGTCCGAAGCCTCGCCCAGCATGCCGTCCGCTTTCACCGGCAGGACAGCCACGCTGCCGCCGGTGTAGTTGGCGACCAGCACGTGACTCCCGTTCTTATCCACCGCCAGATGACAGGGGTCCGCGCCGCGCGACGCCACCGTATTCAATGCGCGGAGCTTTCCCGTGTGCCGGTCGATCGCAAACGAAGAGACGGAGCCGCTCTTGGCGTTCTGATAGTCTCCAATTTCGTTTGCGGCGAAAAGGTAGCGCTGCGCGGGATCGACCACCAGGTACGAAGGATTGGGAGTCTCGGCCGCCAGTTCCACGGGAGTCAGCTTGCCGGTGGACGGACGAAAGCGACAGGCGTAGATGCCCTGGCTGCCCTTGCCGGTGTAAGTCCCGAAGTAGACTAGGTACTCGCGGGGCTTCGCCGCGCCTTCCAGGCGCGTGGAGGGAAGGATCGCGGACAGGGCCAGCAGAGAGGCGGCAATATGTCGAATGGGTCGCATGCGTTCATGATAATCGCATTTGCGCGATGCGTGGGGCGTTTGCCATGGGTGAAATCAGATAGAATAGTCTTATAGACCAGCCCCGCAAAATCGGCGGGAGAAAAATCATGCCCGAACGAACTATCCAAATCACAGAACTTATACTGCGAGACGCGCATCAAAGCCTGATGGCCACGCGTATGGCCCTGGAAGATCTTGTGCCGGCGTGCGAAGATCTCGATAAGGCCGGATTTTGGTCCATCGAATGCTGGGGCGGCGCCACCTTCGACGCCTGCATTCGCTTCTTGAACGAAGATCCGTGGGAGCGCTTGCGCACCTTCCGCAAATTGATGCCCAACTCGCGCCTGCAAATGTTGCTGCGCGGCCAGAACCTGCTGGGGTACCGGCATTACGAAGACGAGGTGGTGCGGCGCTTTGTGGAAAAGGCCGCCGAGAACGGCATGGACGTGTTCCGCGTGTTCGACGCGCTAAACGACATCCGCAATCTGCGCACATCCCTCAAAGCCGTGCGCTCCACCGGCAAACACGCCCAGGGCACCATTTGTTACACCATCAGCCCGGAGCACACCATTCCGGCTTTCGTGACCATGGCCGAACAACTCGTGGATCTGGGCTGTAATTCCATCTGTATTAAGGATATGGCAGGGCTGCTGAAGCCCGCTCCGGCCTACGAGTTGGTCGAGGGCATCAAGTCCGCCTGCGGCGACGAAACGCTGGTGCACGTGCACACGCACGCGACCACCGGCGTGACCCTGGTCAGTTTGATGAAAGCCATCGAAGCCGGCTGCGACATCGTGGATACCAGCATCAGCAGCCTGAGCCTGGGCCCCGGCCACAATCCGACCGAGTCTCTGATCGAGATGCTGGAGGGCACCGGCTACCGTACCGCCATCGATATGGAGCGCGTGCGAAAAGTGCGCGACTACTTTAATAAGGTCCGGCCGCGCTACGCGGAATTTCTGACCGGGTTCAACGGCGTGGATACGGACATTTTCCGCAGCCAGATTCCCGGCGGCATGATCTCGAATATGGAAAGCCAGCTCAAGCAACAAGGCGCGGGCGACCGGGTGCGTGAAGTCCTCGAAGAAGTCCCCAGTGTGCGGCGCGATGCGGGCTATCCGCCGCTTGTGACGCCTTCCAGCCAGATTGTGGGTACGCAGGCTGTATTTAACGTGTTAATGGGGCGTTACAAAGTGATGACCGGCGAGTTCGCCGACTTAATGCTGGGTTATTACGGGAGTACCCTGGGCCAGAAGAATCCCGAGGTGATCAAGAAAGCCGTTCAGCATTCGAAGAAGGATCCCATCACCGGCCGTCCCGCGGATTTGCTGCGGCCCGAGTGGGACCAGTTGCGCGCCGACGCTCTGGCGTTGAACGGATGCAACGGTACCGATGAGGACGTTCTGACTTACGCGATGTTCCCGCAGGTTGCGCCTAAGTTCTTCCCGACGCGCAGCCAGGGGCCGAAGAATCTGAGTAAGGAGCCGCCCAAAGCGCCCGCCAAGCCCGCACCGGCGAAGCCTTTGTCCTCGCCGGCGCAGGGCCAACTGACGGAGGCTGTGTCCTATGTAGTTACTCTGAATGGGAAGTCGCATAACGTTACCGTAGCTCCGGCGCAGTAACGTAGGAGATCAAGGCATGCCAGTTGCGGAACCGATCAATATGGGTATCGAAGCCAAGATTCACGACTTAGAAGAAAAGCGCGCCCGCCTGATGGAAGGCGGCGGAAAAGAGCGCATCGAGAAGCAGCATGAGGCGGGCAAGCTTACCGCACGCGAGCGTATCGACCGGCTAACCGATGCGGGCAGCTTCCAGGAAATCGGCCTTTTTGCCAAGCACCACGCCGCTTTGTTCGGCATGGCCGATAAGGAATTGCCGGCCGATGGCGTGGTGACCGGCGCCGCTACGGTGGATGGACGTCTGGTCCATCTGGCGAGCCAGGATTTTACAGTGGGTGGTGGCGCGGCCGGCGAAGTGCACAGTGAAAAGGTCGCCGAGATGATGCGCTGCTCGCTCAAAACCGGCTCGCCGTTTGTCTTTATCAACGACTCGGGCGGCGCGCGCGTGCAGGAAGGCATCCACAGCCTGGCGGGCTATGGGCGGGTGTTCTATATGAACGTGATGCTCTCCGGCGTGGTGCCTCAGGTGTCGCTGATTTGCGGCCCGTGCGCGGGCGGCGCCGCTTACAGCCCGGCGCTCACGGATTTTATCATCCAGACCAAGGGTGCACAGATGTTTATCACCGGGCCGTCGGTGATCAAGCAGGTTACCGGCGAAGTCGTGACGCCCGATGAATTGGGTGGCCCAGCGGCGCAGATGACCTATTCCGGCGTGGTGCACTTCATCGCCGAAAACGACGACGAGGCCGCCTTCATATGCCGCCGCCTGCTGAGTTTTCTGCCGTCGAATAATCTGGAAGATCCGCCGCGCCTCCCTTACGACAGGACCCTCGACGCGGATCCCGCCGTGAACAACCTGGTTCCCGACGACGGCAAAATCGCCTATGACATGCGCACGGTGATCGCCGCGCTGCTCGACCAGGGCGACTTTCTGGAAGTGCAGTTGACCTTCGCGCAGAATATCCTGGTAGGCTTCGGCCGCATCGCCGGCCGCACCGTCGGGGTGGTCGCGAACCAGCCTGCGGTGATGGCGGGCGCCCTCGATATCAACGCGTCCGACAAAGCCGCGCGGTTCATCCGCTTCTGCAACGCCTTCAACATCCCGATCGTGACTCTGGTGGACGTGCCCGGGTTCATGCCCGGTGTGCAGCAGGAATACGGCGGCATCATCCGGCACGGCGCGAAGTTGTTGTTCGCCTACTCGGCGGCTACGGTGCCCAAGGTGACGGTGATCGTGCGCAAGGCATACGGCGGCGCTTATCTGGCGATGTGCGGCAAGGACCTGGGCGCGGATCGCGTCCTGGCTTGGCCCACCGCGCAAGTGGCCGTGATGGGCGCGGAAGGCGCCGTCGAGGTCGTTTTCCGGAAAGAGATCAACGAAGCCAAGGATAAGGAAGCCAAGAAGGAGCGCCGCAAGGAATTGATCGACCTGTACCGCGACACGTTTTCGAATCCCTATGTGGCGGGCGCAGCGCGGCTGGTAGACGACATCGTCGAACCCGCTCAGACGCGGCGGTATCTGGCGATGGCGCTGGAGTCTTTGCAAACCAAGCGGGAGCTGCGGCCAGCCAAGAAACACGGCCTGATGCCGCTGTGAGGCGGTGGCTAGTGGTTGGCGGCTGGTGACTGGTGGGGTAGAAACAAATTATGGGCTACTTACTTTTGCCGTTCGGAATCTTCGCGGGTTGGATGGCGGGCGCGGTTATGTTGCGCAGGATTGTGCGGCGGGAAGTCGGGCGGCTGGAAGTGCTGATCGACAGCAAGAGCGACAGGGCCGCTGCGGCACCCGCGCCCCCTGCGGCAGCGTCATTGGCTGTGCAACCTGCACCGAAGCCCGCGGAGCTGGAGCAGCCGGAAGAAGTCGCGCCGGAAATCATCATGGTTCTGACCGCTGCCGTGGCCGCGTTCTTAGGAAAGCGGGCGCGCATCCTCGGAGCGCGGCTGGTGCGCCCTGCGCCCTCCAGCGCATGGGCGCAACAGGGCCGCGTATTTGTTCAGGCTTCGCACAATTTGGGGGTCGTGCACGGGCGATGAAGCTACGAATCACAGTTGATCAAAAAACGTACGAAGTGGACGTCGAGGTCGCCGAAGACGATCGCGCGCCCGTCGGCCAGCCGCATGCCTACATCCACCCGGCGGCTCCCACCGCGTTGCCATCCGCGGCGCCGCCGCCCCCGCGCGCCGCCGCGCCGCCAGGCCCGGCAAGCAACGTAGCGGAGGACAAAGTCTGCCGCAGCCCGGTAGCGGGCGTTGTGGTGCGCGTGAACGCGCAGGCGGGCCAGCAGATCCAGGCCAATGATCCGCTGCTGGTGCTGGAGGCCATGAAGATGGAAACCAACATCACCTCACCCGTGGCGGGCAAAGTCAAAGCCGTCAACGCCAATGTGGGCGACGGCGTACAGGTCGGGCAGGTTCTGGTGGAATTTGAATAGTTATGAGTGAAGATTTGTCTAATGTTCCTGGTTTTCAGTTTGTGGACCACGTAGCCATCGCGGTGCGTCAAGGCGAACTGGACGCGCAGGTGAAGCAGTACGGACTGCTGGGCTTCCGCGAGATTCATCGCGAAGAAATGTACGGCGGCGATCAGGTGCGCGAGGCTCTGCTGCAGGTGGGCGAAGGCCCCAACCTGGTTCAGTTGCTGGAGCCGCTGAGCCCCGATTCGCCGGTGCAGAAGCTGATCGACAAGAACGGCGGGCGCGGCGGCCTGGCGCACGTGGCATTTCGCGTGCGCAATGCCCAAATCGCGTTTCAATATATGAAGGAAGCTGGCTTCCAGTTGATCGACAAAGCGCCGCGCCCCGGATCGCGCGGCACCACCGTGTTTTTCGTGCATCCGAAATCGTTGGGTGTGTTGATCGAGATCGTGGAGGATCCCGCCGCATGAGCCAGGCTCTAACCTTAGAGGAGTTCCCGCCCGTTTCGACCGAACAGTGGGATGAGGTGGTCCGCAAGGACCTGAAGGGCGCGGCTCCCAAGACCAAACTCTACTATCGCGCGGAGGATTTGCGCGGGCTGGAGTATTTGGATTCCGTACCGGGCGAGTTCCCCTACACACGCGGCACGCGCGAAGACAACTCCTGGCGGATCCGCGTGTCGGTTCACGACGTTGCCGCGGCACAGGCTGCGCTGGATGCGGGCGCGGAAGAGATTTGTTTCGTGCTGGGGGAACAGAATATCGACGAGGTGCTGGATGCGCTCCCCGCATGCGCCGTGCACTTCGAAGCCGGCGCTCGCGCGGCCGAATTGCTGGAGAAGCTGACTGGAGGGCGGGCTTTAGCCCGCGCGGGGGTTCACCCCCGCTCCGTAGATTACGAACCCCTAACAGATTTCGACCATGCCGCCAGCCTGATCCGCGCAGTCCGCATGTCGCAGTTTCGTCCTGTCACCATCCGCGCTCACCGCTTCTCCGAAGCCGGCTCGACCATCGTCCAGGAGCTGGGATTCGCGCTCGCCGAAGGCGTCGAAATGATCGCCCAACTCACGGATCGCGGGCTGACCCCTGCCGATGCCGCGCAAGCGCTGGCGTTTTCGTTCGCCATGGGGTCCAGCTACTTCATGGAGATCGCCAAGCTGCGCGCCGCCCGTACGCTCTGGGCCCGCGCGGTCGAAAGCTTCCAACCCGCCCCCGCCGAGGCCGCCAAGATGACGATCTACGCGCGCACCTCGCACTGGACCAAAACAATCTACGACCCGTACGTGAACGTGCTGCGAGCCACCACCGAAGCCATGGCAGCGGCGATCGGCGGCGCGGATTCGCTCCAAGTGGAAGCATTCGACGCAACCTATCGCGAACCCGGCGAGTCCGCGAACCGCCTGGCGCGCAATACTCAGTTGATCCTGAAAGAAGAGGCCTGGCTGGATCGCTCCGTCGATGCCGCGGGCGGTTCCTACTACCTGGAAGTCCTGACCGATTCGCTCGCCCGCGAGGCCTGGAAGCTGTTGCAACAGATCGAAGCGGCGGGCGGGTTCCTGCGGTATTCCGAATCCGGCTCGCTCGATCACGATCTCGCCAAATCGCGCGCCGACCGGGAGACCGCCGTGGCCACGCGCCGCGCGGCCATTCTGGGAACGAACCAGTATCCTAATCTCGCCGAGCGCATGTTGCCCGAGATCGAGCGCCACGATCCCGCCCCGCGTGCCGCGCATGTCTTCGAAGAGATCCGTCTGCGCACGGAGCGCTATGCGGAGCGCACGGGCCACACGCCGCGGTTCCTGTTGCTCGAAGCCGGCGATGTGAACATGCGCAAAGCGCGCTCCGGCTTCGTCGCGAATTTCTTCGGCTGTGCGGGCTTTGAAATTCAAATCGCCGAGGCGATCACGGGCGATCCGGATGCCATCGTGCTGTGCAGCTCTGATCCCGAATACGCCGCCCTCGCCCCGCGCGTGATTCAGGAGTTGCGCGATGCGGGCAAGGCCACGCCGGTGATCATCGCCGGCAATCCCGTCGATTCCATTGAGGCGTTGAAACAAGCCGGTGTCGCGGATTTCGTGCACGTACGCAGCAATGCGGCGGAAGTCCTTCGCAGTTGGCAGGAGAGGCTGGGGGTGAGAGACTAGCCATGCGTCCCGATTTTTCCAAAATCGATTACAAACCGGCGCCTCAACCCGCCGCGCCGCGCGCCGGGGAGCCCGAGTGGCTCGCCCCGGAGCACATCGCCATCCGGCCGTGGTACACGCGCGCGGATCTGGAGGGCATGGAGCACCTCGCCTACGCCGCCGGCCTGCCGCCTTATTTGCGCGGCCCTTATTCCACCATGTATTCCCGCCAGCCCTGGACCATCCGCCAGTACGCGGGCTTTTCCACGGCTGAGGAATCCAACGCCTTCTACCGGCGCAATCTGGCAGCCGGCCAGAAGGGCCTTTCGGTAGCTTTCGATCTGCCCACCCACCGCGGCTACGATTCGGACCACGAGCGCGTGGTCGGCGATGTCGGCAAAGCCGGCGTGGCCATCGATTCCGTGCTGGACATGAAGATTCTCTTCGACCAGATCCCGCTCGACCAGATGTCCGTATCGATGACCATGAACGGCGCCGTCCTGCCCATCATGGCGTTCTACATCGTGGCGGCCGAAGAGCAGGGCGTGTCTCCCGAACAGCTCAGCGGAACCATCCAGAACGACATTCTCAAAGAGTTCATGGTCCGCAACACGTACATCTATCCGCCGGAAGGCTCCATGCGGATCATCGGCGATATCTTCCGCTACACCTCGGCGAAGATGCCGAAATTCAACTGCATCAGCGTCAGCGGCTATCACATGCAGGAAGCCGGTGCCACGGCCGATCTGGAGCTTGCCTACACCCTGGCCGACGGCCTGGAATACTTGCGCACCGGCATCCGCGCGGGCCTGGATATCGACAGCTTCGCGCCGCGTATCTCGCTTTTTCTGGGGCATCGGCATGCACCACTTCATGGAGATCGCCAAAATGCGCGCCGCGCGCGTGTTGTGGGCCAAGCTGGTGAAGCAGTTGAACCCGAAGAATCCGAAGTCCATGGCCCTGCGCACGCATTGCCAGACTTCCGGCTGGAGCCTGACCGCGCAGGATCCGTTCAACAACGTGGCGCGCACGTGCGTGGAAGCGCTGGCCGCCGCGCTGGGCCACACGCAATCGCTGCACACCAACGCGCTCGACGAAGCGCTGGCGCTCCCCACCGATTTTTCCGCGCGCATCGCCCGCAACACGCAGATCTACCTGCAGGAAGAGACGGAGATCACCAAAGTCGTCGATCCGTGGGGCGGCTCCTACTACGTCGAGAAGCTGACCCACGAGTTGATGCACCGCGCCTGGCAACTCATCCAGGAAGTGGAGCAGCTGGGCGGCATGGCCAAGGCCATCGAAACCGGCCTGCCCAAGATGCGCATCGAAGAAGCCGCCGCGCGCAAGCAGGCGCGCATCGATTCGGGCAAGGACATCATCGTGGGTGTCAACGCCTACCACCCGGAATCGGAAGCCGGGCTGGATGTGCGTGTGGTGGACAACACGGCCGTCCGCAAATCGCAACTCGCCCGCCTGGAGGAATTGCGGCGCACGCGCGACGTGGTCGCCGTCCAGGAAGCCCTTGCCGCCCTCACTCGCTGCGCCGAAACAGGCGAGGGCAACCTGCTCGATCTGGCGGTAGTCGCGGCCCGCTGCCGCGCCACGCTGGGCGAAATCTCCACGGCTCTGGAACGGGTGTGGGGCCGCTACCAGGCCGTCACGCGCACCATTTCCGGCGTATACTCGGCTGAGAGCAAGATGGACGAAAACTTCCAGAAAGCCCGCCACATGGCGGATGAATTCGCCGCCGCCGAGGGCCGCCGTCCGCGCATGCTGGTGGCCAAGATGGGGCAGGACGGCCACGACCGCGGCTCCAAGGTGATCGCCACCGCGTTCGCCGATCTGGGCTTCGACGTGGATATCGGCCCGCTTTTCCAGACTCCGCGCGAAGTGGCGCGCCACGCCGTCGAGAACGATGTCCACGTGCTGGGCGTTTCGTCGCTGGCGGCCGGACACAATACGCTGGTGCCGCAAGTGATCGCGGAACTCAAGAAACTGGGCCGCGAGGACATCCTGGTAATCGTCGGCGGCGTCATACCGCCGCAAGACTATGATTTCCTCTACAAGAGCGGCGTGGCCGGCATTTACGGGCCCGGCACGGTGATCCCGCTGGCCGCACAGGAAATCTTGAAGACGCTGTCCGCGAGCCCGGTGGAGAGCGTCTGAATGGAGCCGGCGCCCGCGCGCGCTCGCCGGCGCCTCCCGCGCGACGAGTATGTCGAGGGCGTGCTGCGCGGCGACCGCACCATCCTCAGCCGGGCCATCACCCTCATCGAAAGCCTGCATGCCGAGGATGCCGAGCTGGCGCAGGATGTCCTGGAACAGTGCCTGCCCTACGCGGGCGATTCCATTCGCGTGGGTATCACCGGTGTGCCTGGCGTGGGCAAGAGTTCCCTCATCGAAGTGCTGGGCGTGTACCTCACCGCCGAGCGCGCGGAGAAGGTGGCGGTGCTGGCCGTGGACCCCTCCAGCCAGGTGTCGCGCGGCAGCATCCTGGGCGACAAAACGCGCATGGAAGCTCTGGCCAACGACGATCGCGCTTTCATTCGCCCGTCGCCCTCCGGCGGATCGCTGGGCGGCGTGGCCCGGCGCACGCGCGAAACCATGCTGCTCTGCGAAGCTGCGGGATACCGCAACGTGCTGGTGGAGACCGTAGGCGTGGGCCAGTCGGAAACCGCCGTCCGCTCCATGGTCGATTTTTTCCTGCTGCTGATGCTGGCAGGCGCGGGCGATGAACTGCAGGGGATGAAGCGCGGCATCGTCGAGATGACCGACCTCATCGCCTTCAACAAGGCCGACGGCAACAACCGCGCGAAAGCCGAAGCCGCCCGCCGCGAGTATGAGAGCGCGCTGCACCTCTTCTCGGCCTCCGCGACGGGCTGGACGCCGCGCGTAATTACCTGCTCGGCGCGGGCGCGCGAAGGCATGGCCGACATCTGGGATGCCGTCCTCGAACACAATGCCTGGCTCTCGAGCACCGGGCAGCTCGCCACCTTCCGCCAACAGCAGGTGAAAAGCTGGATGTACGAGTTGATCGAGCAGTCCCTGCGCGACGAGTTCCTGCACCACGCGGGCGTGCGCGAGAAGCTGGCTTCTTATGAGCAGGACGTGCTGGCCGGGCGCCTCAGCCCGTTTCGCGCCGCCCGCCGCCTGATCCGGATTTATACGGAGAATTCATGATTTTTTCCTTCCCCCTGCTTTCCGCCGAAGAGGCTGCCGCGCTAGTCGAGCACGGCCAGACCGTCGGTTTCAGCGGCTTCACCCCGGCCGGCGCGCCCAAAGCCATCCCCATGGCCATCGCCGAGCGGGCCATCGCGGAGCATCAGGCCGGCCGCGAGTTTCAGATCGGCGTGCTCACCGGCGCTTCCACTGGCACGTCGCTCGACGGCGCCCTGGCCAAGGCGGACGCCATCAGCTTCCGCACGCCCTACCAATCCGATCCGGCTCTGCGCGCGCGCATCAACTCCGGCCAGACCCGCTTCTTCGACATGCACCTGTCGCTGATGCCGCAGGCCACGCGCTACGGCTTCCTCGGCCCCGTGCATTGGGCCGTGGTCGAAGCCAGCGATCTCACCGCGGGTGGCGGCATCGTGCTCACATCTTCGGTGGGGTGCGCGCCGACTTTCTGCAACAAGGCTGAAAAGATCATCGTCGAGCTGAACCACCGCCATCCACCCACACTGCTCGGCATGCACGATATCTACGAGCCGGCCGATCCGCCGCACCGCCGCGAGATCCCCATTTACGCGGCGTCCGACCGCATCGGCTCGCCGGTGATTAAGGTAGACCCGGCGCGCATCGCGGGTGTCGTGGAGACGGCCGCGGACGACGAAACCGGCGCGTTCGCCGAACCCACGCCGGTCACCGACAAGATCGGGCAAAACGTGGCCGAGTTCCTTGCCGCCGAGATCGCCGCCGGACGTGTGCCGAAGTCCTTCCTGCCGATTCAATCCGGCGTGGGAGATATCGCCAACGCGGTGCTGGGCGCGCTGGGCAAGCACCCCGATATTCCGGCCTTCGAGATGTACACCGAAGTGCTGCAGGATTCCGTCATCCGGCTGATGAAAAGCGAGCGCGTGAAATTCGCCAGCAGTTGCTCGCTGACCGTCAGCCACGCCACGCTGCGCGCGGTTTACGACAACCTGGAGTGGTTCCGCAAGCGCATCCTGCTGCGGCCCCAGGAAATCAGCAATAACCCGGAAGTGATCCGGCGGCTGGGCATCATCTCCATCAATACCGCGATTGAAGTGGATATCTTCGGCAACGTGAACAGCACGCACGTCATGGGACGCCAGATGATGAACGGCATCGGCGGCTCGGGCGACTTCACGCGCAACGCGTATCTATCCGTTTTCACCTGCCCGTCCACGGCCAAGGGCGGTAAGATTTCGACCATCGTGCCGCTGGTCAGCCACATGGACCACAGCGAGCACTCCGTGCAGATCGTGGCGACCGAATATGGCATCGCCGACCTGCGCGGCCGGTCGCCCTACGAGCGCGCCACCTTAATCATTCAGAACTGCGCGCATCCCGATTTCCGCGATGAGTTGACCGGGTATCTGGAAATGGTGGAAGGCGGGCACACACCGCAGACGCTAACGGCGGCGTTTAAGCTGCACGAGCAGTATCTGAAGACGGGGGATATGCGCGGCGTGGATTGGCGGCAATTTGTGGGGTAAGCGGAGGCGATTCGGGCTCGTCATTCACGCTTGAATGGGACTAACTTGACGTTCACCTGTCCGGGACCGCTGATGTCTACCTCTTGCTTTGCCATTTGCCATTTGTCTGGGATCGAGTGGCCCCGCTCAATATAAGTGCTCACAATGTAATGGCCCGGCGGAATGAGACCGAAGGTGTAGGACCCATCCTCGTTCACTCCGTCGCTCTCATGATAGGCCAGCGGGTCCTGGTCGAGGCTCTCGATTGCGACGCCCAAGTTCTTCCATGGCACCGGGCTTCGGTCCGAGGTTACGATTTGGAACCGAACGGTATATATTGGCTGCTGCTGAACGCGGAATTGCACCTTGGAAAGGCGGTCTCCCGTTTTTACGTCTATTGGCGTGGCGTCCGAGCGGCGTGCCACGCCGGGGTAATAGCCCATCCAGCGGGTGCCTGCATCGAAGTTGACGACCTCCGCCGTAAGCAGATACTTCCCCCGCTCAACGCCTTCGACGCAGAAGCCGCCATCGGCTTTGGAGAGGTTTGGGTCCGATGCTACCTTAGGGGGCAGCGGTTCCCGCGCCTGCCACATTTCGACGTCCGCCCCGCCCAACGGGGTGCCATCGGGTTTAGTTATTCGGCCACAAACCTTCGCCATCCGCCGAGGCTCATACTTCGCGTAGTAACTTGGAGGGTCCAAAAGGTCGTCCGCCGCCGGCGGTTCGCCACGCAGCAGACGCAGCGCGGGGCCGGCTTACGCGAGAAGAGCGGTCCCTGTGCAGATGCTCGTGAACAAGGCGCCGTCCTCCATAATGCGAGCGTCGACGAGATACTCTTCCCCGGTCTCGAAGTCAAAACCGCAGTCGCCCGCTCCCATGCCGGAAAAAACGGTGACGCGCCGGCTAGTGCCGCCGCGATACGCGCGTGATACGAGCAAGGTCACGATACGATGCACTCCGGCGGGCGTCATCGACAGTGCATTCGAGGGAGGGCCCATAGGCCCCGTTACGACTTCCTGCTTCTCCACCCGCCCCTCAAAAATCATGCTTGAAGCACCGGCACCATGAGTCCACAGAGCGGCAGCCTCTCGCATAGTCTTCGCTCTCGGGGGAGGGCCGCACATGCATGCGAAGCACACGGTTGAGGAAAGCAGGAATACGACAGGCACACGAAACGATCGAAGCGATGGCAGACCTGCTCCAGGGCAAGCGTCCTCCGGTATGTTGGCTCTCGCGCTCAGGTTCGGCAGCTCAAATTCAGGCAGCACTTGATCGATTGTACCCGACGCCGCACCCGGACAACCTGACTTTGTAGATGCACACTCAAACCCCGCAGTTCCCGTGTTGCCTTGGGCTCAACCCTCCTAATGTCCCTTCGCGTCGGCGCGATCCAGCTTATTCAGCAGCGCCAAGCCCCGCATCCTGGAGCCACGGTGAGCCAGTGCCTTGAAACGTCTCGGTGTCGTACTGCGTCAGCGCCAACGTTGCCAGTTCGTCCATCAGGCGGCTGATACTCATACCTCTGGCTTTCGCCATGCTGCGCAGGCGTTCGTGCTTGCCTGCTGGAATTCGAACCATTATTGTGCTCATACCAACTCCGATAGCGCCTACTTTGCCGTATGGTACGACGTCCTCGGCGCAACAGCCCGAGTATACTCAGTCGGCGGGTTCCGATGGCTTGGCACGACTGTCTTTCCATCGAACAGGAATTCGTATTGCCGGCTCGCCGTCGCGATCCGCAACGCGCCTTGGTGATAGGCGCAATTCTCCAGCAGCTTATCCGGAATCGCGGCCTTGCCCAAACGCGCGGTGACCACAATCCGGACCACGTGTCGCTCCGGCGCCGGCACGAATGAGATGGATTCGATTCTGCCGCTCGTGGCATCGCCGTCGGGGAGCCTCGTGCAAGTTGCGAGCGTGTCGTTCACGTCCAAAAAGTACGCAGCTTCCCGGTCCGTGCCCACATCCATCAGGTAGAGGAACCAATCCGCGACGCCCTGATGCATATCGGAGCCCTCGCAAACCAGAAGGTCCCGGCCATCGGTGCCGGTCAGCCTCTTGCAGTCGTCCGCGTTCTGGCCGGCGATGTATCGTACCTTCCGCCAGCCGGACCCATCCTTCGTAAACAGGTATGCGCCGCTCATCAGCGCCGAGTGAGGTTCGCAGCCCAAACCGGCGACGAGCGCGTCCTCGCTCCGCGGCGTCAGGAAATGACCGAAGGTGACGGTTCGAAGCTGCCAGGCTTCGGCGTTGTTCTTGAAGGCCGTTTCAGCGGGACAAGTCGAACAGCCGGTGGCCGTCGCATTCCCTGGACAGATCGTCTCCAGAAACCGTTGTGTCTCGGCCGGGGAGACCTGGGCGGCATCCGAAGCGATCGATCCCCATTGTCCGGCCCGGCAGAAAGCTGCTACGAACAATACTCCAACAATGGACAGGCGCACACTTCCAGAGTACATAAATTTGGTGGGCCTGGAGAGACTCGAACTCTCATGACAGGCCCATGGCACTCCGGGGCCGATTCGAACAGCCAATCGTGGGTTTGGAATCCACTTGCGTCACCATCCGCATCCGGAGCGAAGACAAAAACTCCGGCAATTACCAATACAGTAACGATGTCAGTGGGTCACTGGACAGGCAGGGGCAACAGAGGCTGCGGGTTCTTGTTGCGGTGTCCATGGCTCAATAGTACACTAAGCGGTGATTGATCGTCAAGAGTATTTGGCCGATTGCCTTTCTAATTCTGTCCGCCGCGTCCGCGCTGCCACAGAACACGGTGACAATCCGCGTCGACGCGGCCCGCACGGTTGGCGCATTCAAGCCGATCTACGCCTACTTCGGCTACGACGAGCCCAATTACACTTACACGCCGAACGGCCGCAAACTGGTGGGTGAGCTGGCCGCTATGAGCGGCACGCCAGTCTACATTCGCACCCACTTCATGCTAGCCACCGGGGACGGAACTCCCGGCTTGAAGTGGGGGTCTACCAATGCCTACACTGAGGACCCGTCTGGAAAGCCGGTCTACGACTGGACCATCGCCGACCGCATTTTCGACACATACTTGCATGCTGGCGCGAAGCCCTTCGTCGAGATCGGCTTCATGCCCAAAGCGCTTTCTTCGCACCCGGAACCGTACCGCGTGCCCTGGATTCCCGGCGCCGCCAACCCGGATTATGCCGCCGGATGGTCATTCCCGCCCGGCGATTACAGCAAATGGGGCGAGTTGGTTTACCGGTGGGTGAAGCACAGCGTGGAAAAGTACGGGAAGGCCGAAGTGGCATCCTGGTATTGGGAAGTGTGGAACGAGCCCGATATCTCCTATTGGCACGGAACTCCGGATGAGTACGACAAACTATATGACTACGCAGCCGCGGCGGTGAAGCGCGCGCTGCCATCGGCGAGAGTCGGCGGGCCGGCTTCGACGGGTCCTTCGGGCGAGAAGGCTGCCGCGTTTCTGCGCCAGTTCCTGGAGCACTGCGGCGGATCCGGCGCTCCGCTCGACTTCATTTCTTATCACGCCAAGGGACGGCCCACCGTAGTGGATGGCCACGTGCGCATGGGGATGGCGAAGCAGGCCGAAGACGTGGACAAGGGATTTGAGATCGTGCGCGCGTTTCCGAAGTTTCAGAATCTGCCTATCGTGTTGAGCGAGTCGGATCCGGAAGGCTGCGCGGCGTGTTCCGCGCGCGTATACCCGCAGAATGCCTATCGCAATGGCGCGCTCTACGCCTCGTATACCGCGGCCATGATGAAGCACATCTTCGACCTCGCGGACCGCCGGCGGGTCAACATCGAGGGCATGCTGACCTGGGCCTTCGAGTTCGAGGATCAGCCGTATTTCGACGGCTTCCGGACCCTGGCGACGAACGGCATCGACAAGCCGGTGCTCAACCTGTTCCGCATGGCCGCGCTGATGCGAGGCAATCGCATCCGGGCCGATTCGACCAGCAGTCCGGACGTGGATGCGCTGGCGGCCGGCGCGGACCGGGAGATCTCGGTGCTTGCATGGAATTATCATGACGACGATGTTCCGGCGCCGGACGCCGATGTGCGGCTGGAAATCGCGGGTGTCTCTGGCGCGGCCGCGCGAGCCCTGGTGCGCCACTATCGAATCGATGAGTCCCACAGCAACGCCTGGACGGCGTGGAAGGCCATGGGATCCCCGCAGCACCCCGCGCCCGAGCAGTACGCCAAACTCGAAGCCGCCGGACAGTTGCAACTCGCGGATTCTCCGCGGTGGGTGGATGTGCGAAATGGCGCGGCAGAGCTGGAGCTTTCGCTCCCGCGCCAGGGTGTCTCGCTGCTGGAGTTAAGCTGGTGAGCGCGAGACTCGTTCAGTTAACCGGCCCGCACGGCCGCCGTGTGGCCCTCGTCGAGGAGCCCCGCCTTCGATTGCTGGAAGGCTGCCAGTCCGTCTACGGCTTGGCGTGGGAGTGCCTGCACGAGGGCGTTTCACTCCCCGAAGGAATCGAACGCCGGAGGACCAACGAGTTTGTCCCCTACGACCCCGTTTATGCGGGAGAGCCGGGCTGGCGGATCTGTCCATCGGCCGATCACCCCGTCGAACCGGCGCGATGCCTGGTCAGCGGCACCGGGCTCACGCACAAAGCCAGCGCGCAAAATCGCGACGCCATGCATGCGGCGGCACAAGCCGTCACCGACAGCACCCGCATGTATCAATCGGGAGTCGAAGGCGGCAAGCCGGCGCAGGGCGAAGCCGGTGTCGCGCCCGAGTGGTTTTACAAGGGATGCGGCACGGTGCTGCGGGCTCACAATGAGCCGCTGATTGTTCCGGAATTCGCCCAGGACGGCGGCGAGGAGCCGGAAATAGCCGGCGTGTACCTGGTCGATGCCCAAGGTTCGCCGCGCCGGATCGGGTTCACCGTGGGCAATGAATTTTCCGACCACGTGCTGGAGCGGCAGAACTATTTGTACCTGGCGGCTTCCAAACTTCGGACGTGCGCCATCGGTCCGGAACTCGTGGTGAATGGCGATTTCGATACTGTGCCCGGAGAGGTATCGATCGAACGCGGCGGCCGGATTCTGTGGTCGCGCGAGATCCGCACCGGAGAGAGCGCCATGTGCCACAGTCTCGCGAACATCGAGCATCATCACTTCAAATTCGAACACCACCGCCGTCCGGGGGATCTGCACATCCACTTTTTCGGCGCCAGCGCATTCAGCTTCGGAGAGGGCCTGCGGCTGGAAGATGGCGACGTCATGCAGGTGCGCTTCGAAGGCTTCGGGCGCGCGCTGCGAAATCCGTTGTCGCGCGTGCCGTTAGCGGCCAGAGTGGTGGCGGTCCGGCCTGTCTGACGCCGCCCCGACCCATCCTTCATTTCGTAACCGCTAAAATCGTGCTCGCGTAGTTGATCGGTCCGCTGAGGGTGTATTGCGCTTGCACGCGCGGCAGGTATACGCCGGGAGCTACGGGATTGCCATTGTTGTCGGTTCCGTCCCATACCATCGTTTCCACGCCCGCCGGCCGCGCGGTCCAGTCGTGCAGGGTTTTCACTGACGTGACGCCGGGTGTTGTGTCACTGTCCTGGATGATCTCCAGCAGCGTGTAGCACGCTTGCGGCATTTGATAGGAAATGGCGGCCGATTGTCCCGCGGCCAGGGGATTTGGACTCGAGACCGGGTGCCAGACGGTGGGAGGCGTGGAGGCCGGAGTGAATGGCACCGGCGAATAGGCATCCCCTGTCACCGTGATGCCGTCGTCGACGCTCGTGGGTCCCATGCCCAGACTGCCCGCGTAGTACAGGTACGGTACTCGAAGCTGGGCAATCTGTATCGCCTGCAACGCGACCAGGTCCACCGCCGTCGGATTGAGACCGGCGAACACCAGGTTCGCCTGGATGGCGGTGCCCGACGTAGGTCCCTCGCCCTCCATTCCCCATATCCCGTCGATGACCGCGAAGTCCACGGGCCGCGCACAGTTCAGGTCGATGATGGATTCCGCGATGCCGCGGTAGTGCAGGTCCTGGCGCGGCCACTGGCTCGGCACGGTATAGATGCTGGGCGGCGCCATGCCCACCAGGCACTTCATCGAGAGCGTGGCTCCGACGGACAAGTGCGTCTTTAGCTTGGCGGCGCTGATAAAGATGGCCCCGGGATTGACCGCCGGGTCCGGCAGCCACAGCGATTGATACACCATGCCGCCCGGCTTACCGACCTTCACCAGCCTGTCGGTCTGATTACATAGATCGACCAAGCTGATGACGCCCGGCGGGCCATAGGTCTGGAAAAAGCCGTAGCCACAGGGGCCGAACGGACAGGGCTGGACACACGATCCTTCGGCGATCAGGATGCGCGTCGCGCCGGCGTCCAGCGCCAAGTCCACAATGGCCCGCACCACCTCCGGGTCGGTAGTGATTCCGCTGGCGGATGGCTCGGCGAACCCTAGGTTCGGCTTGATCACGACAGTCTTGCCGGCCATGGCCGCCGACGGAAACTGCCCACTCGCGGCGATGGCGGTGCGTGCAGCCTGATAGGGGTCGCTGGTACGCCCGACGCCCACCACATATCCGGAGGTCGCGGCGGACCGGCTGGATCTGCGCGCGAGCAGGGCCGTTGGCACGGCCATCGATTGCAGGAAAGCCCGGCGTTTCAACTTCAAGTGTCCTCCAATGGTCATCTTGGCAAGGACCAACTCCCAACATTCCGGGATAAACAGCTATAGTACCTTAAACTCGTTATATCGAGATATACTACATGGTGTGGTACTTCTCGACAGCCTAAGAGACGTCTCGACGTATACCCGGCGCGCTTTTATCATGAGCGTGGGATCGGCCGCGGTGGCCGCCGGGCTGCCCCCAACTCACGGGTCGGGCTGGCCGCAGTTTCGCGGGCCAGATCGGAACGGTGTCTCCAAGGAAACCGGCCTCTTACGCAAATGGCCGGCAGCCGGGCCGAAGCGTCTCTGGTCGGTCCCCGTCGCCGAGGGCTATGCCGGCGCCGCCATCGTGGCCGGCCGCGTTTATCATCACGACTACGACGAAGCCAAGTCCGAATGGTCGATTAACTGCCGGTCGCTCGACGCGGGCGAGCTGATCTGGCAGTTTCGCGAGCCGCGCGAAATTCGGCCGAATCACGCCATCACCCGTACCATCCCGGCGGTGGACAGCCGGTTCGTCTGCTCTCTCGACCCCAAAGCCGTGCTCCACTGCCTGGACGCCAAGACCGGCAAAGAAATCTGGCGCAAGAATCTGGTCACCGAGTACCAGGCAAGCATCCCCTCCTGGTACAACGGGCAATGTCCCCTACAGGAAGGCGGCCGCATCGTCGTGGCCACCGGCGGCGCGGCCATTCTGGTAGCGCTCGATAAGCCTACCGGCAAAGAAATCTGGCGCACGCCGAACCCCAACCACGTGGTGATGACGCACTCGTCGGTCATGCCGGCCGTGCTGGGTGGAGTGCGGCAATATCTGTACGGAACGCTACAAGGCCCGCTGGGAGTGGCGGCCGCCGACGGCAAGCTGTTGTGGGAATTTCCGCGCAAGTTCAACGTGGCGGTGGCGCCATCGCCCATCGCTGTGGACCAGGAGCGGGTCTTCATGACCGCCAGTTACGACGCGGGCAGCGTCATGATCCGCGTGCGGCACGACGGCGTGGCTTTCAAAACGGAGTGCCTCTTCGACCTGAAGAACAATGAATGGAATTCCGAAGTGCATACACCGATCGTGCACAAAAGCCATCTGTTCGCGGTGGGCAAAAAAAAGCGCGGCCTGTTCACCTGCCTGGATTTCGATGGTAAGGAGGTCTGGTCGAGCGACGGGAAGGCGTCGTTCGGCTTGGGCAGCTTCATGCTGGCCGACGGCATGTTTCTGGTGATGGATGGCAACAGCGGCACGCTGCGGCTGATCGAGGCGAGCGCCACGGCGTATAACGAGATCGCCAGCGCGCAGGTGCTCGCGGGGCAGGAAGTCTGGGCGCCCATGGCGTTGTCGGATGGCAAGCTGGTCCTGCGGGACCTGAACAAAATGATCTGCCTCGATCTTCGAGGGTAAGGGACAGAGGGGGTTCGCGATGCAATACCGGCAGGTTGCAGTCATCGGCGGCAAGGGCGCCGGGCCCGGCCAGTTCGCCGCTTCTTTGCGCGGCATCGCGCTCGACCCGGCCGGCAGTATCTACGCGGCCAACGACTCCCAGATCACCGTCTTCGATTCAACCGGCCGTGTGCGGCGCAGATGGTCGACGTCCCAACCCGTGCACTCCGTGGCGGTGGCTGGCGATGGCGCGATCTACGCCGGCCAGATCCGCCAGATTGAGATTTTCGACGCCGCGGGCAGGCTCCTCCGCACATGGCGCGACGAGGCGCTATTGTTTCGTGTGACTGCCATCGGCTTCACTGGTGGCGATGTGCTGGCCGGGGACGCGGCGGGCCGCGCCATCCGGCGCTTCGACTCCGGAGGCAAATTCCGCAACAACATCGGCACGGACCGTCCGCTGAACGGCTTTCTGATCCCGAACGGCGTGGTGGATTTCGGTGTGGATGCGAACGGCATCATCCACGCGGCGAACCCGGGCAAGCATCGCGTGGAACGATATACGCCCGCGGGCGAACTGCTGGGTCACATCGGGCGTTTTCACGGCACCGATCCGGCCGGGTTCGGAGGCTGCTGCAATCCGACTAACGTAGCGGTCCGCGATCGCATCTACGTCACCGAGAAGGCCGGTCCGCGCGCCAAGGTCTACAACTTCAACGGAGAACTGGAGGCGGTAATCGCCGGCGTCTTCGATGAGAACTGTAAGAACATGAGCGTCGCGGTGGACCGGCGCGGGCGCGTGTACGTGGCCGATACCGTGAAACTCGAGATCCTCGTTTTCGAATCGGAGGCCGTATGAGCGAATTCACCAGAAGGGATCTGTGGCACAAGGCCGTCCGCGGGACGGTTCTCGCCACCCTCGGCGGCGGCGCCGGATTCCTGGTGCGGAAAGCGCACGGGCAGGTGGTCTGGCAGGTGGATGCGGCGCGCTGCCTCAACAGCCGGCTCGGGGTGGTGGGCGTGGAAGCCTGCAGGCTCTGCACCACCGAGTGTGTGGTGGCGCTGTCGGCCGTGCGGGCGGTGAACGACCAGGCGCGCTGCGGCCGCTGCAACATCTGTCCGGCCTACTTCAACATCACCAGCGCGGTAGACGAGCGCGGGCTGCCCAGCGAGAAACTGTGTCCGCGCGATGCCATTACGCGCAAGCCCATCGGCAAGGCCGATCCCGACGACCCCGCCAATAATTTCTATGAGTACGTCATCGACGAGGAAAAGTGCGACGGCTGCGGTAAGTGCGTCATGCAGTGCAAGGAACCTCTGGGGCTCGGCTCGATTGCTCTGCGGGTTCGCTACAACCGCTGCGTGGATTGCAACCGCTGCGCCATCTCGAAAGCGTGCCCTAAGGGCGCTCTCATCCAGGTTCCGGTCGAGCAGGCTCTGGGGTCGCAAAATGGGGCTTAAGCCCGCGCGGGGCTTTATCCCCGTCGCAGCGCTGTTACTCCTTGCCACCGCGCTATCCGCGCAGACGATTCCCTATCAGCGTCCCGTCGATACGGCGCCGCAGGAGCGCTCCATCGGCGGCGGCTACAAAACGCCCACGACCCAGAAGCCCTTGCCGCGCGGCTCCTGGCTGCAAGTGCTGGACGTCGCGGTGCTCGCAGCGGCCATTGGCATTTCTTCCTGGCTGGTGCTCAAGCGGCGCAGCCGCAAATCCGTGGTCGCGCTGGCCATCGGTTCGGTGGCCTATTTCGGCTTCTACCGCCAGGGCTGCGTCTGCCCGATCGGATCGATCCAAAACGTCGCGGTAGCGCTGACGGACCCTCAGTACTCGGTCCCCATGGTCGTGACGGCTACCTTCTTCCTGCCGCTGGTCATGGCCGTGTTCTTTGGGCGCGCTTTCTGCGGCGGCGTGTGCGCGCTGGGCGCGATTCAGGAACTCGTGCTGGTGAAGCCGCTCCAGGTGCCGCCGCGCCTCGACCGCGCGCTTGGCCTGCTGAAGTACGTCTATCTCGGGCTGGCCCTCTTTTTCGCCCTGAAGCCGGCGGCCGCGCGCGACTTCGTCATCTGCCGGTTCGATCCGTTTGTGGGCTTCTTCCGCCGTACCGGCGCGCCCCACATGCTCCTGATCGGCGGCGCTTTCCTGGTCGCGGGCATGTTCATCGGACGGCCGTATTGCCGGTATCTATGTCCCTACGGCGGCCTGCTGGCCTGGTGTACGCGGCTGGCGCGCCGCGGAGTCACCATTACGCCGAATAAGGAGCTGGATTGCGGGCTGTGTACGGACGCCTGCCCCTATGGCGCGATCGAGAAGATGCGGGCCGTGCGGCGCAATTGCCTGTATTGCGCGCGATGCTACGCTTCATGCCCCCGCGACAGACTGGTGCAGTTGTCATGACGGAGCGCACCTGGGCTTGGGTTGGAGGCGCAGCCGTGGTGGCGTGCGTGGCGATCCTGCTGGCCGATTATGGGCTGGCAAGCTGGCGGGCTCCGCGCGACGACAGGCTCATTAAGAGTCTGCAACATCAGGTCACTCCTTCCCCCAGATTGGCCGCCGAACAGAAGCGCATCACCGCCGCCCGCCGCGCCAGAAAATCCAGGGACAATGCCGTAGCGTGGATGCTGATTGGGGCCGCTAGTTTATTTCTCACTTTCGCCAAAAGGCTTGTGGGGCAGGCCCGTTGGCCTGCGCGGGGATCGCTGCCCCGGTCTTCGATTGTGGCGGCGGGGCTCAAGCCCCGCGCGGTCTTAAGCCCGCCCTCCGAAGATCTCGCCTTCATTGACGGCCTGGTGGAAAAGCACGGACCGAGCAAAGAAAACGCCATTGTATTCCTCCAGGCCATCCAACAGCACTATCGCTACCTGCCCGACGAAGCCATCCGCCGCCTCTCGCACCTGACCGGAATCACGCCTGCGCAGCTGGCCGGCACATCTTCCTTCTATGGCCAGTTCCGGCATACGCCGGCCGGCAAGCACACCGTGCGCGTCTGTCACGGCACCGCCTGTCACGTAGCGGGAGCGCGGCAGATTACCGATGAGTTGCGCCGTTGCCTGGCGATCCCCGAAGGCGCGGACACCGACCCATCCCGCATGTTCACGGTGGACGAGGTCGCCTGCCTGGGCTGCTGCAGCCTGGCCCCCGTGCTGATCCTGGACGGCCAGACCACTGGCAGGCTGACCCCATCGACAGCCACCGCCGTCCTGGCGCAAGTCGCGGAGACCGAGCAGGTATGAAGCGGGGCGCGGTCGAAATCCGGATCGGACTCGGATCGTGCGGCGTCGCCAGCGGCGCAGAAGCGGTTCGCGATGTTCTGCGAAAGTACGCTGAGGTCAAGACGGTCGGCTGCAACGGCATGTGCTATCTGGAACCGCTGGTGCAAGTCGTGGAGCCCGGCGGACGCGTTACCTTTTACAGCAACGTCACCGTGGAGACCGCGCGTATGATCGGGCGCAGACGCCGTCTCGGAGCGGCTGCCCCACAGTCCACAAAGCAGAAGCGCATCGTGCTGGAGAATTGCGGCGAGATCGATCCGCTGAATATCGACGATTACCTGGCGCGCGACGGCTACCGCGCCCTGGAACGCTGCCGCCGCGAACTGTCGCCCGAACAGGTGATCGCCGCCATTACCGAATCCCGCCTGCGCGGGCGCGGCGGCGCGGGCTTCCCCACGGGCCGGAAATGGGCGCTGGGACGCGCGCAGCCGGGCCCCGTCAAATACGTGGTTTGCAACGGCGATGAAGGCGACCCCGGCGCATTCATGGATCGCGCGGTGCTGGAGTCCGACCCACATCGCGTGCTCGAAGGCCTGGCCATTGCGGCGTACGCCATTGGAGCGGCGGAGGGCTACCTGTATATCCGCGCCGAATACCCGCTGGCGGTGCGCCATGTGCGCGCCGCAATTGTGCAGGCGCGCGACCGCGGATACCTCGATTCGCTGCATCTGGAAGTGCGCGAAGGCGCGGGCGCATTCGTTTGCGGCGAGGAGACCGCGCTGATCCAATCGCTGGAAGGAAAGCGCGGTATGCCGCGCCTGCGGCCGCCCTATCCGGTTGAACATGGCTTCCGCGGCAAGCCCACCATTATCAACAATGTCGAAACGCTCGCGTGTGTGCCATGGATCATTCGCCACGGCTCGGCCGCGTTCGGCGCCTTCGGCACACCCACCAGCCGCGGAACCAAGGTCTTCGCGCTCGCGGGAAAGGTCAACCGCGGCGGCCTGGTCGAAGTGCCGATGGGGGTCACCATTCGCGAGGTCGTGGAGGAGATCGGAGGCGGCATCAAAAACGGCCGGCAGTTCAAGGCGGTGCAACTCGGAGGCCCATCGGGCGGATGCATCCCGGCGCGGCTCGCCGACACGCCCATCGATTACGATGCGCTGGCTCAAACCGGCGCCATCATGGGATCGGGCGGCCTGGTGGTGCTCGACGACCGCGACTGCATGGTGGATATCGCGCGCTTCTTCCTGAAATTCACGCAGGCGGAATCCTGCGGCAAGTGTACCTTCTGCCGCATCGGCACCAAACGCATGCTGGAGATTCTGGAGCGGCTCTGCGAGGGCCACGGCCGCCGCGACGACCTGGAAAAGCTGGAAACGCTCGCCGATTATGTCAGCCGCGGAAGCCTCTGCGGCCTGGGCCAGACCGCGCCCAACCCGGTGGCTACCACGCTCCGCTATTTTCGCGAGGAGTACGAAGCCCACTTGCACGAGAAGCGTTGTCCGGCCGGCCGCTGCCCAGCGCTGATCCGCTACCGGGTGACGGACAACTGCATCGGCTGCACTTTGTGCGCGCAGGCCTGCCCGGTGGGCGCCATTGCCTATCGCCCGTACGAAAAGCACGTAGTGGATGAGCAGCTGTGCACCCGCTGCGACATGTGCCGGCAGGTTTGCCAGGACGATGCCGTCGAGGTCATATAAGCGATGGTTACTCTCACGATCGATGGCCGGCGGGTGAGCGTGGAACCTGGCACGACGGTGCTGCGCGCGGCGCAGTGGCTGGGCATCCGCATTCCGACCATGTGTCACGTGCCGGGCATCGAACCCGCGGCGTCGTGCTTCGTGTGCGCTGTGCAGATCGAAGGACGGCGCACATTGTCGCCAGCCTGCGCGATGCCCGTGGCCGAGGGCATGGTGGTCGCGACCAACAGCGCCGGTATCCGCGAAGCCCGAAAAATGGCGCTGGAACTGCTGCTTTCGGACCATGCCGGGGAGTGCGTCGCGCCTTGCGCCGCCCGGTGCCCGGCGGGTCTCGACATCCCCGGCTTCGTGTATGGCATCGCCACCGGTGACCATCGCCACGCTATCGAGGTGATTGGCGAGCGCCTGGCGCTGCCCGGTTCTCTGGGACGAATTTGCCCGCGCCTGTGCGAGGAAGGGTGTCGCCGGTGCGATCTCGACCAGGGTCTGGCGATCGGCGCGCTGCATCGCTATGCCGCCGATCGCGATCTCGAAACGGCAGCGCCATACACGCCGGCTCGCGCGCCCTATACGGGGAAGTCTGTGGCCATCGTGGGCGCGGGTCCGGCGGGACTGGCCGCCGCCTGGTATCTGCTGCGGAAGGGCCACGCCTGCACGCTTTTCGATGCGCATCCCCAGCCGGGAGGCATGCTGCGCTACGGCATACCCGGCTACCGTTTGCCGAAGGACGCGCTCGATGCGGAGATCGGCGGCATCGAGCAACTCGGCGCGCGGTTCCAAATGGGCGCACGGTGGGGCCGTGATTTCACGCTCGCCGAGTTGCGCGGGCAACACGACGCGGTCTTTCTGGCGATAGGGGCGCAACGCGCGCAGGGGCTCCGCTGCGAGGGCCAGGAACACGCGCTGGCGGGTGTCGAGTTTCTGGAACGCATCGCGAACGGAAACCCACCCGCGGTCGGCGGCGATGTGGTGGTGGTGGGCGGCGGCAACACCGCCATGGACTGCGCCCGCTCCGCCGTGCGGCTGGGCGCGAGCAAGTTGCGAATCCTGTATCGCCGTGGACGTGAGGAAATGCCCTGCGCCATGGACGAAGTGGAAGCGGCCGAAGCCGAGGGCGTGCACATCGACCTTCTCGCCGGGCCGGTGCGCCTGGAAAGAAACGGGCGCGGCCTGCTGCTGACCTGCCAGCGAATGACGCTGGGCGATCCGGATGCTTCCGGGCGGCGAAGGCCGGTTGCCGTGGCAGGCTCCGATTTCACCATCGAGTGTTCCACCGTGATCGCGGCCATTGGCCAGTCCGTGGAGCGTACACTGGCCGAACGCGAGGGCCTGCGCGTGACCGCGTGGGGCATCGGAGCCGACGAGAGGACCCTGGCCACAAGCCTGCCCGGAGTGTTCGCGGGCGGAGACGCGGTGGTGGGAGCCGACCTCGCGGTGCGGGCGGTGGCCGCAGGCCGGATCGCCGCTGCCTCGATCAGCCAATACCTGAGCGGCGAACCGGTGACGGGCGAACCGGCGATGGCCGGGATCGCGATGCGGCCGATCGACGACGCGGAACGGGCCGCCATCTTCCGCGCCATCGAAAAATCGGCCCGTGTGCCTGCGCCGCGCATCCCCATGGAACAGCGCCTGGCCAGCTTCGACGAAGTGGAGCGCGGCTTGCCGCCGGACGCCGCCGCGCGCGAAGCCCGCCGCTGCCTGAGCTGCGGATGCCGCAAGCAGGACTGCTGCCTGGTGCGCACCCTGGCGAACGAATACGACGTGGACGTATACCGGTTCGCGGGGGCGCGCCGCCGTTTCTCGCAGGATGTGTCGCATCCGGAGATCGTCTACGAGCCGGGCAAATGCATCGCTTGCGATGCTTGCGTGCGTATCGCAGCGGCGGCCGGCGAAGCCCTCGGGCTGGCCATGATCGGTCGCGGCTTCGATGTTGCCGTGGCGGTGCCATTCGGGCAGCCGCTTTCGGAAGGGCTGCGCCACGCGGCGCGCCAATGTGCCGAAGCGTGCCCAACAGGCGCACTGGCGCTGGGCACCGCGCGCTCGTGCGACGCGTGGGCACAGCACTGCGGCTAGCCTCATTGGTTGTCGAGCAACCTCTGTTTCAGTTGCGGAATATCCAGCTTGCAGAAGGTGGGCCGGTCGCCCGTCTTCGGGTGCGCGTGCCCGTCGTTGCCGAACTCCATGTAACCGTCGGATGGGCCGTATCGTGGCCACTGCGGGAGACCTTCGCCATTCGGGTCGCCGGTTTTGGCGAAGTTGGTCCAATAGGTTTGGATGGTGGTGGCCAGCCCATCGTCCTGCGGCGCAAAGGGCAGCCAACTCCACGCCGGTGTGTGGAGCTTACCGAAAACGTAGGGCAGTTCCAGGCTGTGAAACGATCCCAGATCCTTTTCTCCCTGGCCGGGGATGGAGCGGCGGAACCGGTAGACGAAAGACGCATGCCCGGCGGCGGCATTCAGCGTGGCCATGGCGGCCGATGGACAGGTGGTCAAGGCGTCGTTGAGCCAATCGTCGGCGGCGGCGTTGCGGCCCATGTGAGTGTCGACCGCATAGGCGGCCATGGCGATGGGCGCCAGGCCTCCGTAGCTGATGTGCAGCGTTTTCATGGGTCCCTCGCCGACGGCCGTTGCGGCTCCCGATGGGCCGCGAAAGACGCTGGCTTCGCGGCCGTTGTCGCCCACCATCAGATTGACCGGCAGTTCGGCGCCGCTGGCGAAGGCTTGCTGCGGGGTTCGCGGCAGGACCCAGCCATCCAGCACGAATTCGGGATTGGCTTCCTGCTTTGCGGCTCTGGCGGCGGCCGCGAAGATAGCTGACGCGGGCAGCGCGCGCAAACGCTCGAGCGAGGCATCGCCAGGCGCCGGCAGTGCCAGGCGGGCGACCCGCTGGCCGAACTCCTCCGCCTTGCGCTGGCTGTGCGCAAAGGCGAGGCCGAGCGCGGGGCCGCTCTCCATGATGACGCGCGCGAAGAGTCCCCGCGCTAGAGGAGAGCACATCAGCATGCCTGCATCGATGGCTCCGGCGGATTCGCCGAAGACGGTCACGCGCGCGGGATCGCCGCCAAACTGCGCGATGTTGTCATGCACCCAACCGAGCGCGGCAATCTGATCGAGCAGACCGTAGTTGCCCGAAGAATGGTGCGACGATTCGCGGGTCAGGTCGGGGTGGGCGAAGAAGCCCAGCGGACCGAGCCGGTAGTTGATGGTTACGACCAAGACCCCGTGTTGGGCCAGTTCCGCGCCGTCGTAGCCCGGCTCGTTGCCGCTGCCGATGCGGTTGGAGCCGCCGTGGATCCAGAGCATCACGGCGCGGGGCTCTTTCATCGGCCATTCGGGTGTCCAGACGTTGAGGTAGAGGCAGTCCTCGGAGAGATTCCAGGGTCGGGTCGGGTAGGTGCTGCCATAGCGCTGGGCAAGTGGCGCGAGGAAGGCGCCGGTGCCGATCGCGTTCTGCAGGCAAGCCGCCGAATATTTGGTGGCATCGCGCACGCCGTGCCATGGGTTGACGGGCTGGGGCTCGCGCCAGCGCAGCGGGCCTACGGGCGGGGCGGCGAACGGAATGCCTTTGAAGACTGCGCCGGGGGGAGCGAGGTAGCCGCGGAGGGCGCCGGCGGCTACAACTGCGGTGGGTATGGGTTGGGCTTGGGCGGTTAGGGATAAGAACAAGATTAGAGGCGGCGTAAGACGCCGCCGCAGGCCACGGGCCTGCCCCACGTTAGCGCTCGACATGGCCGCCAAACTGGAAGCGCATCGCGGAGAGCAGCTTGTCGGCGAAGTCTTCTTCGCCGCGGGAGCTGAAACGCTGGTAGAGCGCGGCGCTCAAGACTGGCGCGGGCACGGATTCGTCGATGGCCGCGGTGACGGTCCAACGGCCTTCGCCCGAATCGGAGACGCGGCCGGAGAAACCGGACAGATCGGATTTCTGGAATAAGGCGATGGCGGTGAGGTCGAGCAGCCAGGAAGCTATCACGCTGCCGCGCCGCCAGACCTCGGCGATGTCGGCCAGGTTCAGGTCGAATTGATAGTTTTCCGGATTGCGCATGGGCGCGGTTTCGGCGTCGGAGGTCTGGCTGGTCTTGCCGGCGTTGGCGTGCTTCAGGATATTCAGGCCCTCGGCATACGCGGCCATCAGGCCGTATTCGATGCCGTTGTGCACCATCTTGACGAAGTGACCGGCGCCGGATGGGCCGCAATACAAATAGCCTTCCTCCGCGGTGCCGCCGGCCTTCTCGCGCCCCGGCGTGCGATCTGCGTTGCCGCGGCCGGGCGCCAGCGTTTTGAAGATGGGATCGAGATGCTGGACGATTTCAGGCTGGCCGCCGATCATCTGGCAGAAGCCGCGCTCCAGTCCCCAGACGCCGCCGCTGGTGCCGACATCCACACAGTGCAGGCCTTTGGCCTCCAGTTCTTTGGCGCGGCGAATGTCGTCGATGTAGTAGGAATTGCCTCCATCGATGACGATGTCGCCGGGTTGCATGGCGGCAGACAGGTCGGCGAGGGCGCTATCTACCGCGGCGGCGGGAATCATCAGCCAGACTGCGCGGGGCGGTTCCAGCGCGTGAAGCAGATCCGCCAGCGTGGCCGCTCCGGTGGCTCCTTCTTTGGCGAGTTGCTCGACATTCGACTGGTTTTGATCCCAGACTACGCACTGGTGCCCGCCGCGCATCAGACGGCGGACCATGTTCGCTCCCATACGTCCCAGACCGATCATCCCTAGTTGCATTTGATTCCCCCTTTTGGCCGGCTGAAAGCCGGCTGCGGGCAAGATTGCCCGCCCTCCATTTTACTTGAGCAAGACTTCCACTCCTCGCGGCGGTAGATCTACGGACGACGCGGTTGCGTCATTTTGTAGTACTCGGCGCATTGGGTGCGGCAGCGCTACTTGCTGTGGTGTTTTTGTGTGGTTGATTAGCACAAATACTTCTTTGCCAGCTCCCACGCGGCGCGACACTTCCACGCCTTCGGGCGCGGGTCCAAGGGCCGGTGCGAGGCCGCCGAGGCGGATCATCCATTCGGTGGCGGCACGCATCAGGGCATCGTCGAGCCATGCGCCTATATATGTGATGCGCCCTTTCCCAACTTTCCTCGATAGCACCGCGGGCTGACCATCCAGCCAGCCGTTACTTTCGCCATAGGTGAGTAGTGTGTCCGCGCCTTGCGCCTTCAGTTGCTCGGCCCAGAGCCGCGCATGGCCGCTGCCCCATGCGCCGGATACCGGCACGTCGTCGTTCAATGCGTAGAACTGCTCGACGCGGCCGCCCAGCAGCGGCGCGAGCGGGCCGGGCTGGCGCGCCGTCTGCAGCGCGTTGTAGGTATCCTTCATGGCGGAGCGCGGCCCTAGCACCAGGTGCCCGCCGCCATGCGCATATTCTTCCAGACGCTGGGCCACATCGCCCGGCAGCACGTTCAATCCCGGCGCGACCACCAGGCGATACCCCGCCAGCGGCGCACTGGGGCTCACGATATCGACCTGCTGGAGCATGTCGCGCAGCGGTTTGTAATAGCTGCCCAGCAATCCCACGGGATCGAAGTTGCGATTGTGCCGCTGGCCGTTGATGGCCCAGCGGCTGTCGTAGGAGTGCAGAATGGCGACGTCCGCCGCGGGACTGGTGCCGGCCAAGGCGTCGCTCGCCTGCTCGAATTCGCGGCCGATTTGGGCGACCTCGTCATACAGCGGAACGGGCGTGCCGTCGGCGCCTACCAAGGTGCCGTGATATTCTTCCTGCCCATTTAGCGCGCTACGCCACTGCCAGTAACTGACGGCGTCGGCGCCGTGCGCGATCGCCTGCCAGGCCATCTCGCGCACCTCGCCGCGATCGAGCACATTGTTCACCGGGGCCCAGTTCACCGAACCGGGCTGGGTCTCCATGACCCAGAAATTCTTGCGTTTGAATCCGCGGGTGAGGTCGTGAGTCATGCCGTTGCGCGCGGCGTCGAGATGGCCGGTGCCGACGTAGTCATCCCAGGAGGCCAGGTCCAATTCTTCGGAGAGCGCGTAGTGATCGAAGGCGTCGTACCAGCCCATGAAGTTGGAGGTGATGAACTGGCGCGGGTCGCTCGCGGCGCGGATGGCCTGGACCTGGATGTGCTGGAAGCTGCGGATGGAAGCCGTGAGGAAGCGCTTGAACTCCAGGTCGAGCCCAGGGTTGCCGCCCGGACCCATGGGAATCTGGCTCCAATCGGTGTAGGTCTGGCTCCAGTATTCGGTGGTCCAGTGGCGGTTGAGGGCATCGAGCGTGCCATACTTTTCGCGCAGCCAGTCTTGAAACTGGCGGTGGGTTTCGTCGTCCCAGGAGAAGGCGCCGTACTCGTTGTCGATCTGCCAGCCGATGACGTTCGGATTGTGGCCAAACCGGCGCGCCATTTGCTCCGTGATGCGGCGGCAGAATTCGCGATAGCGCGCGCTGGTGGGCGACCCCTGCTGGCGATTGCCATGCTTCGCCTTGCGTCCGTCCTGCTCGGTGCGGAGGGTGTCGGGATACTTCTGCGTGAGCCAGGCGGGCGGGGCGGCGCTGGGCGTGCCGATGACGACCGAGATGCCGTGCGCGCCGGCCAGCGCGACGGCGCGATCCAGCCAGTCGAGGTCGAATTGGCCCTCTTGCGGCTCAAGCCGGCTCCAGGCGAATTCGGCGACGCGCACCACGTGGATATGGGCAGCCTGCATGAGCTTCAAATCCTCGGGCCAGCGGGACTCCGGCCACTGCTCGGGGTACCAGGCGGCGCCCAGGAGGATGGCGGGCCGCTCGGCGGCGGCGGAGGGGAGCGGCGCGATGGCGCACAGCAGCGCCAAGACGGCCATTTGCCAACGTTGCTTGGGTGGCATATGGGTGTATTTTAGCTTGGGACGGCGGGCGGGGACGGGTTTGGGGTGAGACGATTGTGTCGTTGGTTCATTCCGGAAAAACCATAGGGCCGCAGATGAACGCCGATGAACGCCGATAGGACGCCGGTCTCCGGGCTGAGGGCTGAGCACAATTGTGCAATTTGAGTTCGCTTCGTAACCTTCGTATGCCGCGACGGCCGACCACAATGGTTGCGTTCCTGCCGCTTTGGCGTTGCATGGCGTTGCATCGAGTAGCGTTGGGGACGTGTTGGCCGTAAACGGAAAAACCATGGGGCCGCAGATGAACGCCGATGAACGCCGATAGGACGCCACTCTCCGGCACTCTGCACAATTGTGCAATTTGGGTTCGCTTCGTAACCTTCGTATGCCGCGACGGCCGACCGCTATGGTTGCGTGTGCGGATTTGTGCATGGGATGCGGGGATAGTTCATTGGCCAAACAATCCCAATTTCGCTTATTGACTTGGTTAACATTAGTATTTTGTTATAGTTACATAGATTTGACGCCTTGGCGCCGGCTTCCGGATTTTTCGCGCGTGTTACGTGCCTCGTTTTTTCGATGACGTGTTGCATTTCGTTGCGTTTGTTGCGTCGGCCGGGCGGGGTCGCCGCCGGCCTTGCCCGACATCAGGGTAGCACGGGCGTTTGCGCGGCTAGGCGGATCGGACATTGTCGGCATTTGTTTTCAGGTGATTAGGGGGAGATGAGCTGGGTGAACCCGCTTGGGCGGCCTGAGAGGCCGCCGCAGCCTGAGAGGCTGCCCCACTTTACGGCTTGATGGCGAAGTCCCAGACCTGCATGTTGGTCTTGCCGAGCGTGAATTGGACTACCGCATACTCGCCGGGATCCATGGGCTTCATGGGCCAGAGCTTGTACAGGCCGTCCTGGGTCATCTGCTTGCGGAAGACCTGCACCTCTATGGGCTCCTCGATGATTTCCTTGCTGACCTGCACGATGGTGATTTTCTCCACAATGCGGATGCCGTGTTCCGGCGTCAGCTTGACGATTCCAAAACGCTCTTCGGCCGAGAGCTGGATATAGAATTCCTGCTCGGGATTGGCGAAGATATTCTGCGAATGCAATCCGTCGATCTCGATGGTGGATTTTCCAGGCACCATGGGGACCGGTGACAGGACCTGGAGGACGGTGCGCCCTTTGTGGGTGTGCATCTTCGATTCAGCCACTTTAATGGGCTTGACGACGTTGTCCTCGATATAGTACACGCCGGGGTCCTGGGGGATTTTGGCGACTTCGGCGCGCGCTTCTTTGATTGCGTGCTCTTCCTCGATGACCACCTTATTCTCCGCGGCGAGTTGGGATTGGCGCTCGGCGACTTCGGCTTCGGTGCGTTTCAGGTCCACCAGGTCGAGGGGCATCTCTTCCCACTGGCTGCGCTCGACGCTGTAGTAGCTGACGCGGTCGGCTTCGACCTTGTACTCGCGCACGAGGTGAAAGCCGCCATCCTTGAGGTAAAGCTTGATGTTCGCGGCGAACGCCGCCAGGGTCAGGACGAAGAATGCGATGAGGGCACGCCGCATTGGAATAGATTGACGGTGGTTCTAGCCGTGGCCGAAGTGCATCATCCAGCCGATGCCGAAGAGCGCCGCCACGAAGCAGCCAAACACGTATAACCCATAGCGGAGGCGTTCGCGGTCGTCGCGTTTGGTGACCACGCCCATCACCACCGAGGTGAACAGGGCAAACAGCAGCGACGCTTCCAGGTGGGAGAGGTTCATTTTGGGCATTTAGCTTTTCCTCTTCGCGGCGATTTCGAAAACGTCCACCATGGCCAGGATGTTGAGCAGTCCCGCGGTGACCAGGAATTTTGTGCCGTAGTCGTGAACCGCGCCAGCCATGTCGGGCTGATTGTAACCCAGCCAGACCGTGAGCAGATAGAGAATTCCGGATGCCAGGTCGCCGATGAATCCCCCGGTGTTGATGAGGATGGTGAGGAGGTCGCCGCTTTGGGGCTGAAACATGGCTCCGCGCATGGCCAATCCACAAAGATACATGAGGGTGATGGAGACCAGTAACAGGATGCCGCGGCCGTTGCGCTTGAGGAGAAAATGCCCTCCGCCAGGCACCAGCCAGCCGAGCGCCACGGGTCCGGCCCAGGCACTCAAGGGGGGCATGGGCTCCTTGGGTTGCTTTTGTTTTGCCATTCCTATGATTTTAGCAGGCTGCGCACTACGCGGAAGCCGACGTTGTGCAGGCGGCTGACGGGGAATTCGAAGTTGCGGGCCGTGATGCGGCAGTACTTCGCGGAATCCAGCCAGCTCCCGCCGCGAAATACGCGATAGGAGCCCGTAGCGGGTCCTGGCGGATCGGCGGCCGGGCTCTCCGCGTAGTAATCGCGGCCGTACCAATCCTGGACCCACTCGGCGACATTGCCCAGCGTGTCGTACAGGCCGCGCGCGTTGGGCTGCTTTCCGCCGACGGGCCGGGTGCGGTCGCCGGAGTTGTCTTTGTACCAGGCGTAACCAGACAGGCCGACCGCATCGTCTTTACAGGCGTACTCCCACTCAGCCTCAGTCGGCAGACGGTAGGTGTGTTCGCGATCGCGTGCGTTGAGGCGCGCGAGGAATGCCTGGATGTCATCCCAAGAAACGCTCTCTACCGGCAGCGACCGTCCCTTGAAGCGGCTGGGATCGCTGCCGACGGTCGCACCTTCCGGCGTAGTGCGCTGGGCGCCGGCTTTGGCGTGCGGGTCGAGCATGACCGTTTCCCACTGCGCCTGGGTGACCTCGTATTTGCCGATTTCAAAAGCGCGGGTGATGCGCACGCGATGGACCGGTTGTTCGTCGGGCTCGCCGGCCGCCGAACCCATGGTGAACTCGCCCGCTGGTATGCGCACCATGCCGCTGCCGTCGAGCAATTCGGTCAGGCCGTATGCGGCGGGGTCCTGTGGCGTGGAGAGCCGGGGCCATGCGAGTGCGGTCGCGGCGCCCAGAAAACGCCGTCGCGAGAAGCGGAATTTCAAGGCCGAGGCCACTTTCAGATGTATTATAGAACAATAAGCCGTTCGGAGCCCATTAGGAGTTGATGCAGGTGCGCATGAATCTTTGGACAATCGCGATGGGCGTGTCTCTAGGCGGCTGTTTGTGCGCCGCGGATCTCGCGCCGGCGGATTTCGACTCGGCCGTGAAACCGGTGCTGTCCAAAACCTGCGCGATGTGCCACAACGAGAAGCTGTCGTCCGGCGGCCTGAACGTGAAACTGCTGCTTTCGCAGGATTCGATCGCGACTTATCGCGACGGTTGGGAAACGATCCTGGATAAGCTGCGCGCGGGCGAGATGCCGCCTAAAGGGATTCCACGGCCGCCCGAGGCGCAGATGCAGGCCCTCATTCATTACGTGGAAGGCGAATTCGAGAAGGCCGACCGCAATATCAAACCGGATCCGGGGCATGTTACGGCGCGGCGGCTGAACCGCAGCGAATATTCCAATACGATCCGGGATCTGCTGGACGTGGATTTCCGCGCCGAAAAAGATTTTCCGACCGATGATTCGGGGTACGGGTTCGATAATATCGCGGACGTGCTGACTATTTCTCCGGTGCTGATGGAACGCTACATGGATGCGGCGGAGACGATTGCGTCGCGCGCGATGGGAGCGGATCCGCTGCCGAAGAAACCGCTGGAAGTGCAATACCACACCAAGGACAAGACCATCCGGCGATTGGACCTGAGCACGATCGAGGCTGCGCATCGCGTGGAATGGGACGGCGATTACATCATCCGGTTCGGCATGCCGGGCGAGCGCGCCGCGGACTCCAAGGCGGTTACGCTGGGCTTTTGGATCGACGGCGCGCTGGTGAAGACGATGCCGGTCGAGACCAAGCCTTCCAAGCTGGTTTACTTCGATCCGTATTCCGAAGCCGAGGTGCGCATGTATCTGCCTTCGGGCGACCATGTATTCCGCGCGGGATTCATCGACGACGACTTTGTGAAGACGCTTTCCGAGAAGGACGCGTACAGCAGCAAGAAGAACAAGTTTCTGAATTCGATCACCTTCGAGGGGCCGTTCCCGAGCGATGTAGAGCGGGCCAGCCGCAAGAAGATTCTGATTTGCGATCCCAAGAGCGGGCAGGCGTGCGTGGACAAGATTCTGACGGCGCTGGCGCATCGCGCGTACCGGCGGCCGGCGACGAGGGCCGAAGTGGCATCGCTCGAGAAGTTCGTGACACTGGCCCGTAGCCGGGGCGAGACTACGGAGCAGGGCATCCAACTGGCGATTGAAGCCATGCTGGTGACGCCGCAGTTTCTGTTTCGCATCGAGCACGATCCCAACCCCACGGATGCGCTGGACGTGCATTGGATTTCGGATGTGGAGCTGGCGTCGCGGCTGAGCTATTTCCTGTGGAGCTCGATGCCGGACGGCGAGCTGCAGGGCTTGGCGGAAGCGGGCAAGCTGCACGATCCGGCGGTGCTGGATGCGCAGGTGAAGCGCATGATGGCGGACCGGCGCGCGACGGCGTTCGCGGCGAATTTCGCGGGCCAGTGGCTGGAGATCCGCAATTTGGACGTGGTGAAGCCGGACCCGGATAAGTTCCCCGAGTGGGGGCCGGAATTGCGCGACGCGATGAAGACCGAAACGCGCATGTTTTTCGAGTATGTGCTGCGGGAGAATCGTCCGCTATCCGATTTCATCGACGCGAAGTATACCTTTCTGAATGCGCGGCTGGCGAAGTTTTACGGCATCCAAGGCGTGACCGGGCCGGATTTCCGGCGCGTGGAGCTGACCACGGGCCAGCGCGGCGGGCTGTTGAGCCAGGCGAGCGTGTTGACGGTATCGAGCTATCCCACGCGCACGTCGGTGGTGCTGCGCGGCAAGTATGTGCTGAATAATATTCTGGGATCGGAGATTCCGCCTCCTCCGCCCGATGTGCCGGCGCTCGACGAAAGCGCGGTGGGCACGCTGATGTCGCTGCGGCAGCAGATGGAGAAGCACCGCGCCGACCCGATGTGCGCGTCGTGCCACAACAAGATGGACCCGCTGGGTTTCGGACTGGAGAATTACAACGCCATCGGAAAATGGCGCACCCAAGACGGCAAATTCCCGGTGGATTCGAGCGGCACGCTGCCAAATGGCAAGTCGTTCAAGACGCCGGACGAGATGCGCGCCCTGTTGATGACGGGGCTGCCGCAGTTTTCGCGCTGCCTGACGGAGAAGATGCTGACGTACGCGCTGGGGCGCGGGCTGCATCCTTACGACCGGCCGGCGGTGAATGCGATTAACAGGGACCTGGCGGCATCGGGGTACCGGTTCCAATCGCTGATTTTCGACATTGTGCATAGCGCGCCGTTCCAGATGGGCCGGGGGGATGCGGCTCCCAGCGCCGCTCCCAACGCCGCTCCCAAGGCCGCGCCCAGGGAGGTCGCTCTACGATGAGCGGTAGTTTCGAGCAAGGAGCGGGTGCAGGGGGACCCGCGCGGACCAGGGGGTCCGCCCCACAGTTTGGGCAGAGTTGAGTTGTGCAGGAAAACTATGATTACGAAAAAAGCTCTTCCTAGGCGCACGTTTCTGCGCGGCATAGGCACGGCGGTGGCGCTGCCGTTCCTGGATGCGATGACGCCGGCGTTCGCCGCCACCACGCGCGCCAAGCCGCCGGTGCGCATGGCGTTTGTGTATGTGCCGAACGGCATCATCATGGACGGGTGGAATCCGGATTACGAAGGGACGCTGGGCACACTGCCGCGCATTCTGAAGCCGCTGGAGCCGTTCCGCCAGGACATCACCCTGTTCGGAAATTTGACGCACAACACCGGGCGCGCTTTGCTCGACGGCGCGGGCGATCACGGCCGCTGCTGCGGCTCGTACCTCACAGGCGTCCAACCGAAGAAGACGGTGATCGACATCAAGGCCGGCGTGTCGTTCGACCAGATCGTGGCCACCCAGGTGGGCAAGCAGACGCGGTTCCCGTCGCTCGAATTGGGCATGGAAGACGCGCGCCAGGCGGGCGACTGCGACTCCGGTTATTCGTGCGCTTACACCAACAATCTGGCGTGGAAGAGCGAGACGCAGCCGCTGCCGCCGGTGCTGGACCCGCGCGCGCTGTTCGAGCGGCTGTTCGGCAACGGGCGGGCGCTTACGCCGGCGGCTCGCACGCGCGAGAATCTGTATCGCCGCAGCATTCTGGATTTCGTGAGCGACGACACGCGCAAGCTGGAGACCGGACTGGGTCCGACTGACCGGCGCAAGCTGGACGAATATCTTTCGTCGATCCGCGAGATCGAGCGGCAGATCGAAAAAGCGGAGAAGAACAACGCGCAAATCGATCCGCACATGGAGAAGCCGTACGGCATCCCGGCCGATTTCGCCGAGCATTTCAAGCTGATGAGCGACATGATGACGGTGGCCTTCCAGTCGGATCTGACGCGGGTGATTACGTTCCTGGTCACGCACGAAGGCACGTCGCGGCCCTACCGCGAGATCGATATTCCAGACGGGCATCACCCGCTGACACATCACCGCAACCAGCCGGACCTGATCGAGAAGGTGACCCAGATCAACAGCTATCACGTGCGGCAATTTGCGGCGTGGATCGCGAAGATGCGGTCGATTCCCGAGGGCGACGGCACGCTGCTGGACAATTGCATGATTGTCTACGGCGCGGGACTTTCCGACGGCAACCGGCATCTGCACGAGGATTTGCCCACGCTGATCGCGGGGCGCGGCGGCAGCCACTTCAAGTCCGGGCGACGGATCGTGTACCGGAAAGAGACGCCCATGTGCAATCTATACCTGGCGATGATGGACCGCATGGGCGTACACGTGGAACATTTCGGCGATTCCACGGGACGCCTGGACGCGCTGGATCTGACCTGACATGCAGTTTCCGGCAGCGGCCAAACCGCCCGTAGGCGTGGTGTTCGACTCCGGCATGGCCAGGATCGACGAGGTGCTGGCACTGGGGATGCTGCACGGCTTCGACGGCAATGGCCAGGCGCGCATCGCGTCCATTTCCATCAGCAGCGGGGATCTGCGGGCGGCGCAGTTCTGCGATGTGGTGAACCATTTCTATGCCAGCGCGACTACTGGTCCGGCGGCCATGTTCATGCACTTTACGCCGATCGGATTGGCGGATGGGAAGCCCGCCGGCGAATCGGCCATGTTCGCCAAGGCGGCCGCAGGGTCGGCTATCAAGAGCTTCAACGATACGGCCGACCCGGCAACGCTGATGCGCAACGCGCTGACGGCGCAGTACGACCAGAATGCGGCGGTGGTGCTGAGCGGGCCGGCCACGGATCTGGCGCGATTGCTGGAGATGTACGGGGTGAAGGATTGGATCGTGCGCAAAGTGCGGTTGCTGTGCGTGACCGAGACCGGAATGCAGGCGGATGCGGCGGCGGCCGCGAAGGTGCTGGCCGACTGGCCTACGCCGGTGGTTACGGTGGGGCGGGAGATCGGCGAAGCGCTGCCGTTTCCGGGGGAGAGCATCGCTCGGGATTTTGCGTATGCGAGCGATCATCCGATAGCGGAGGCGTATCGCGCGAACCAGGCGATGCCTTACGATGCGCCGTCGTGGGCGATGGCGGCGATGCTGTACACGGTGCATCCGGGTGACGGGTATTTCAAGGTGTCGGGTAGCGCGCAGCGGGGGGCGCTGGTTTTCGATCCGGAGCAGAAGGATCGGATTATCAAGGCGTATATCGAGATGGCCAGCGCCAAGCCGGTGCCGCGGAAGCCGCGGCGTCCGCCGGACGATAAGGACAAAGGGAAGGACAAGAAGGACGAGAAGAAACCGGATGCGGCGAAGTAGGCGGCGGTTGGCGCGAAATCGGCTCTGCTAGGATGAAAATAAGGTGAAGTCTATGACGCTGACCATCGATTTGCCGGAAGAGGAAGTAGTGCTCCTCAACGCGAAAGCCGGTGCCGAAGGCTTGTCGGCCGAGCAATGCGCCCGACAGCTTCTCCGGCAGGCGCTCTCATCCCCGGAAGCCAGGAGGCCCCTTTCCGCTAGAATCCGCGAAATCTGGGCCGACATGCCCGAGGAAGCCCGCGCCAAGCTGCCGGCCGACGGGGCCGACCAGCACGATCATTACATCTACGGTGTTCCCAAGAGAGCGCAGTGAGCCGTGTTTTTGCCGACACGTTTTACTGGATTGCGTTGACCAATCCAGGGGACAGCCACTTTCAAGATGTCCAGCGGTTTGACGATCTTCTCTCGCAAGGCGGCGTTTATACGACGGAAGAGGTTCTGGCCGAAGTCCTGACATTTTTCGCTGCGGATAGCCGGCTCAGGAGCCGTGCCGTGGAAACCGTGCGCGAAATTCTTTCCGAGCCCGCCGTTCATGTTATTCCACAGAGCCACGAATCGTTCCTGTCCGGATTCGATCTCTACGCCGCCCGCCCCGATAAGGGTTACAGCCTCGCGGACTGCATTTCGATGCAGACGATGCGTGGGAACAGCTAACCGAGGTTCTCACCAATGACCGGCATTTTGAGCAAGAGGGTTTTCGCGCCCTGTTCCGTAATTCTTAGCTGCGTCACGCGAACATCAAGAGCTTATTGGCCGCAGATGAACGCGGATAAACGCAGATAAAAACAAGAAAGTTTATTCGCGCGGCGTGGCCATCTGATATATTGTCCGGCATGAGCCGAATACTGATCACGCGGACCTGCGCGGGCGGGCTGCTGCTGGCGGGGTGCTGGGTCGCTTACACGCAAAACCAGGGCAAGCCTGCGGCATTAACCCTTAATAGAGTCAAAGACGATCTCTACGAGATTGAAGGCGACGGCGGCAATGTGGCTGTTTATGTCACCGGCGAAGGCGTCATCCTGGTGGACGATAAATTCGAGCAGGACTACGAGAACATCATGGCCAAGGTGAAGAGCGTAACCGATCAGCCGGTGAGATACGTGGTGACGACGCACCATCATTCCGATCACAGCGGCGGCAACGTGAAGTTCATTTCCACGGCGGAGATTATCTCGACAGCCAATGCGCGCGCCAACATCGTGGAGCACAAGCAGCCCAACGCGCCGGCGAATATGACTCCGGCGCGGGTGGTTTTCACCGAAGAGTGTTCGGTTTTTCTGGGCGGCAAGGAGGTGCGGGCGCGCTACTTTGGCCGCGGCCACACCAACGGTGACGCCATCGTCTACTTCCCCGCGGCGCGCACCCTTCACACCGGCGACTTGATGGCCGGGAAGACTCCGCTGATCGACTATACGGGCGGCGGCAGCCTGAAGGCGTGGACCGCGACGCTCGACGGCGCGCTGCAGCTGGATTTCGATACGGTGATCCCGGGGCATGGTCCGGTGACTACCAAGGCGGGATTGGTCGAGTATCGGAACAACATCGAGAAGCTGCGCAACCGCGCGGCCGGGCTGATCCACGAGGGCAAGAGCCAGGAGGAAGTGGGCAAGGTGATGGCGGCGGAGTTCGGATGGGCGCCCGACAGCATGCAGGCGCACTGGAGCCTGCCGGGGATCATGACGGAACTGAAGTAGCGGGCGATATGAAAATCCTACTTGCGGTGATGGTCGTTGCGGTGCCTTTGCTGGCTGCTAACCAAGCGGACGTGGCGGCGGTTAAGAGCCGCCTGCGGCGCGGAGGACGTCAAGTTCAATGTGACTTCGGGCGGCCAGCAACCGGCCGCGCAACCGGAACCGGGGAAGGCGCTGGTGTATGTGGCCCCACGCTCAGAGTTGGGGTGGACGGCGCGTGGGTGGGCGCAACCTATGGCTCAACCACGTGCCGGCATCACTGGCCAGCGTGACGGCGGAGGCCGGGCAGATCTATTACTTCTGGAACGGTTGGACAGGGACGAAGGGCAGTTGCTGGTGGCTACGTCGCCGCTTAGCGGGTATCGTTTGAAAAAGTGAAGAGCCGCCTGGAAAGGCGGCTGCGGGCAAGATTGCCCGCCCTCCATCTAGGCGCGGGCTTTGGCGATGGCGGCGAGGTAGAGGCGGGCCTTCTCCTCGATCAGATCGTAGCGACCTTCGCGGATCAGTTTGGCATCCACCAGTTCACCGCCCACGGCCACCGCGCAGGCACCGGCCTTCAGGAATTCGCCGGCGGTCTCCAGGTTCACGCCGCCGGTGGGAATCATTTCGATCTGCGGGAAGGGGCCCTTCAGCGCCTTGATATACTTCGGCCCGCCCACATTGCCGCAGGGAAAAATCTTGACCATGTCGGCGCCGGCTTCCCAGGCGGTGAGCACTTCGGTGGGCGTCAGCGCGCCGGGGCAGATCACCTTTCCGTAGCGTTTGGCTACTTCGATGGTTGAGAGCTTCAGGCTGGGGGTGACGAAGAACTCCGCTCCGGCCAGCATGCAGATGCGGGCCGTCTCCGGGTCGAGTACGGTGCCGGCGCCGAGCACGATCTTGTCGCCAAACCGGTCCGCGATCTTTTCGAGCGCGCGCACCGCGCCCGGAACGGTCATGGTGATTTCGGCCGCGCGTATGCCGCCGCGGTAGATCGCTTCGATCGCCAGGATGGCTGTCTCAGCGCTCGAGGTGCGCACCACGGGCACGATTCCGATGCCCGTGATTTGAGACAGGATTTCTCTTTGCGCCATAACTAATAACGTAGCACTGGGCGGGGGCCGGCCCCACTGCGCGAGGCGGTGACGCGACCTTTGTACACCCAACGCTGCACGCGTGCTCGGGAAACATCTGAGAGAATGACTCGTCCAGGTATTTTCTTGCGGCAGTGACGGTACGAAAGACCCGCCCGCCATGCAAATCACTGCCCCAATGCTGGGCGATCACTCTGCCCGAGGTCAGCCTCGTGGCCCGCGAGTAGATTAGTCCGTCTTCGGTATAGTGGATGTAGTTCACCGGCTCAATCGCGTCTAAGCGGGCGCGGCAGCTGGCGCACACAAGCAAGTGTGCCTCGACTGCGGGGAGGTTGGATTCCGCCAACTCATTGAGCGAGTATTTCTCCAGCGATTCATCTGAAGAGTGTTCCTGCCTCGCGAGCCAATCCATGGTCCTTCGAGTTCCCTACTGAGTTTATTAACACGCCGAGGTTTTAAATCTGGTCAAAACAGCTCACCAAGCAAGAGCAGAAGCGGCCGGAATTGCTCACTGCCAGCGGCGGCAGTCCCCGCTGCCTGCCGCACAAGCCTTTCCCCAAGATGTATCCTGGATAAAAGGACCAACGACCACACCACCCCGTCCACCATGGCCACCACTAACGCCACACCCGTGCGCGACATCGAATTAACCAAACTGCCGAATGGCGTGCGGGTGATCACCGAAGTGATGCCGCACGTACGGTCCATCTCGGTGGGCATTTGGATTTGCACCGGCTCGCGCCGCGAAAACTCCGAGCAGAACGGCCTATCGCATTTCATCGAGCACATGCTGTTCAAGGGCACCACGAACCGGTCCGCCGAAGATATCGCCCGCTCGGTGGATTCGGTGGGCGGGAATCTGGACGCCTTCACTGCCAAGGAACTGGTTTGTTTCAACACCAAGGTGCTGGACCAGCACCTGCCGCTGGCCTTCGATGTGCTTGCCGACCTAGTTCTGCATCCGCTGTTTCACGAGGAAGACATCGACAAGGAAAAGGGCGTGATCCTGGAAGAAATCAAGATGGAGGCGGACAGTCCCGACTACCTGGTCCACGAAATCTTTTCTTCCAACTTCTGGAAAGACCACCCCCTGGGCAAGCCGATCCTGGGCACGCGCGAAACGGTGAAGCGCTTCGACCGGCAGGCGATCGACGATTATTACCGGGCGGTCTACGCGCCCGCCAACCTGCTTATCACGGCGGCGGGAAATCTGACCCATGAGGCCACGGTAAAGCTGGTGAGCCAGCACTTCGAATCGCTTACGCCCAATGGCGCCGCGCCGCCCGACCAGGCGCCGGCCACGCACGCGCGCATCGCCTTGCGCAATAAGAAGTCGCTGGAGCAGGTGCATCTGTGCCTGGGCGTGCCTTCGTATCCGCTGCCGCACGAGGAGCGCTTCGCCTGTTACGTGCTGAACACGCTGCTGGGCGGCGGCATGAGTTCGCGCCTGTTTCAGAACATCCGCGAGCGCCAGGGGCTGGCCTATGCCGTCTTTTCGGAGCTGAGCCCGTACCGCGACACCGGCTGCCTGTCGATCTATGCGGGCACGTCCATCGAATCCGCGGCGAAGGTGGTGGAGTCGATCATCAACGAGTTCCGGCAGCTCAAGCAGGATGGCGTTTCGGCGGAGGAGTTGCGGCGCGCCAAGGATCACCTGAAGGGTTCGCTGATGCTCAGCCTGGAATCCACCTCGAGCCGGATGTCCAACCTGGCGCGCCAGGAGATGTACTTCGGCCGCTTCTTCACGCTGGACGAGCTGGTGGAGAGCATCGAGCAGGTCTGCGCGGGCGACGTGCAGCGCATCGCCCAGGCGTTCTTCGATCCCAGGCAGATTGCCCTCACAATCCTGGGCAATCTGGACGGGTTCAAGATCGGCCGCGAAGATCTGGTGTGCTGAAGCCATGAAGTTCCTGGTGCTGGGCGTGGTGGCCGTGGCCCTGGTCTTAGGAGTCGAGTGCATGACCATACGCAAGGATCTGGTATCGGAGCGGCAGGCCATCGACGCGGACTGGACGGAGGTGGATGCGGCGCTGGATCATCGCGCCAGCCTGGGTCCGGAGCTGGGGAATCTGGTGCAGGCCGAAGCGCCGGCCGAGGGGAACGCCATCCGCGCGGTGAACGACGCGCGCAACGCGCTGAGTGTGGCGGAGGGCTTGCGCGCCAAGGTGCAGGCCAACGCGCGGTTGAACGAAGCGCTGGCGCGGCTGATGCTGCTGGTGGAGAATTATCCCAAGCTCGAAAACAGCAAGGATTACGCCGGCATTCTGGCAGCGATGCAAGTGGCGGACAATAAAGTCGACGTGGCGCGGCGCCGGTACAACGAAGCGGTGGAGCATTACAATGCGCACCTCGAGATGTTCCCGGGCAATCTGGTGGCTTCGGTGGCGCGCCTGGACAAAGTGGACGCCTATTTCCAAACACCCGCATTCTAAATTCACTCATCATGGACACTCCGATTTTTCCTAACTTCATCGATGGCCAGTGGACCGATGGCGGTTCGCACTTCGAAGACCGTAATCCGGCCGATACGGACCAGGTGGTGGGCCTCTTCGTGAAAGGCTCGGCGGGCGACATTCAAGCCGCGGCCGCGGCCGCTGCTGCCGCCCTGCCCGCCTGGTCGAATTTGAACGCTCCGGCGCGCGGCGCGATTCTGTTCAAAGCCGCTGAAATCCTGGAGGCGCGGCTGGACTCGCTGGCGGCCGACATGACCCAGGAGGAAGGCAAGACGCTGCCCGAGGCCAAGGGCGAAGTGCGCCGGGCGATCAACATTTTTCGCTACTTCGGCGGCGAGGGATCGCGGCTTGAGGGCATGCTGGTGCCTTCTGAGCGCGACCGCGTGCACATGTTCGCCATCCGCAAACCGATTGGGGTGGTGGGGCTGGTGACGCCCTGGAATTTTCCGAGCGCCATCCCCGCGTGGAAGCTGGCGCCGGCCCTGATTTGCGGCAATACCGTGGTGCTGAAGCCCGCCAGCGCCGCGCCGCTGAGCGCCTGGCGGCTGGTGAAAGCCCTGGATGAAGCGGGGCTGCCCAAGGGGGTGGTCAATTTCGTAGCGGGCGCCGGCGGCGAACTGGGCCAGGCGCTGGTGGATGCGCCGCCGCTGAAGGCCATCTCGTTCACCGGCTCGTGCCAGATCGGCAACTGGCTGCATGCGGAAGCCTCGAAGCGCCGCTTGCGCATTCAACTGGAAATGGGCGGCAAGAATCCCACCATCGTGCTGGCCGACGCCGATTTCAATGCCGCCGTGGAGAACACGGTGAATGCCGCCTTTTTCTCCACCGGCCAGAAGTGCACCGCGACCAGCCGCGTTATAGTGGAAGATGCGATTTACAGCCGTTTTCTGGATGCGCTGGTGGAGCGCACCCGCAAACTCAAGGTAGGCGACGGCATGCTGCCGGGCATCGATATCGGACCCTCGATCGATCTGGCCCAAATGGGCACCGTGCTGCGTTATATCGATATCGGCCACGCCGAGGCAGGCCCACCCAAGATCGGCGGCAAGCGGCTCACGGGAGAAGGCTTCGACAAGGGCTATTTTGTGGAGCCCACCATATTCGCGGATGTGACTCCGGAGATGACCATCGCGCGCGAGGAGATTTTCGGACCGGTGCTGGCGGTGATGCGCGCCCGCGATTTCGAGGACGCCATGCGCATCGCCAACGATACTCCGCTGGGGCTTTCGGCCTCCATCCAAACCACCAACGTCTCGCGGGTCTTCGAGTTCGTTTACCGGATGGAGGCGGGCCTGGTGACCGTGAACCTTCCCAGCGCGGGCATCGAGTACCAGTTGCCATTCGGCGGGACCAAGGATTCCAGTTTTGGGCCCAAAGAGCAGGGGCCGGCCGCGCTCGATTTTTACAGCGACTATAAAACTGTCTATCTGAAATACTGATGCGCCTGGGACAAGTTAAATCCGAAGGCGGCTATCTGGCCGCCGTATTCGAAGGGGATCTGGCCCGCCCGGTCCCCGGCTACACCGTCGTCGATCTGATTCGGCGCGCGGAAAACCAGGGGGTCTCGCTGGCGAAGACTGCCGCGCGGCTGGCCAGCCACCACGCGGAGCCGCTGGTGCCGGTGCTGCCTATCGTGCCGTCCGAAGTGTGGGCCTGCGGCTGCACCTACGAAATGAGCGCGGCGTTTCGCGATGCGGAGCACGGCACGCGGGAAGGCATGTACGCTTACGTTTATAAAGAGCCGCGTCCCGAGGTGTTCTTCAAGGGAACCGCGCGCGTGTGCGTGGGCCCTGGGCAGGCTATCGGCATCCGCGCGGATTCGAGGTTCACCGCGCCCGAGCCCGAGTTGGCCCTGGTGCTTGGGGGCAAGGGCGACATCCTCGGATACACGCTGGCCAACGACGTTTCGGCCTGGGATATCGAGCGCGAGAACGCGCTGTACCTGCCGCAGTCGAAGGTCTATACGGCCTGCTGCGCGCTGGGCCCGGTGATCGTGACGGCGGACGATCTGCCTGATCCGTACAACCTGGAAATGACATGCACCGTCACGCGCGGCGGCCGCGAGATCTTCTCCGGCGGCGTTTCCACGGCGAAGTTGCACCGCAAGTTCGAGACACTGGTCGAATATCTGCGGCGGGCCAACAACACTCCCGCGGGGACCGTGCTGTTGACTGGCACCGGCATTATCGTGCCGGAAGACGCGGCGCTCGCGGCGGGCGATATGGTGAGTATTTGCGTGCCTGAGATTGGCGAGTTGAGTAACTCGGCCGTTGTCGTCGGGTAGGGCGGGTGCGTGACCACACCATTGTTGGCCGCAGATGAACGCAGATGAACGCAGATAAAACAAGACATTAGTTCTATGCTCGATCTGAAGCAGTCACTGCTGGAATCCTACGCCGTCAACGAGCGCATCAACCAATACCTGCTGGAGAATCTGCCCGATGCTGCCTGGGACATCGCGCCGCCGGGTGGCAAGGGCCGCACGATCGCGGCCATCGTCGCGCACATGCATAACGTGCGCCACATGTGGCTGGCGGTCGCGGCCAAGGGCAAACCGCTGCCCGATAAGCTGGACCGCGCGACCGTCACTAAAAAGGAAGCTATGGAGTCACTCGCGGAGAGCGCGAAATGCTGCGGTGCGCTGCTGGCCGAGTCGCTCGAGCACCCGGAGGGCAGGGTGAAGAACTTCCGCCCGGATGTGGTGGGGATGTTCAGTTACCTGATCTCGCACGACGCGCACCACCGGGGACAGATCTGCGTGTTGGCGCGCCAGTTGGGCCATACGCTGCCGAAGCAGGCTACTTTCGGCATGTGGGAGTGGGGCACGCGATGGAAAGAGTGCGGGTTTGAGTAACCCTACCGTCCCACGGCCTTCCGCGGCCTTCCTCCCAACCTTCCGTTTGCTCGTGACGCAGCCGTTTTAGCCCTGCTGCGGGATTGGCCACCAATACGGCCCAGCCTGGATGCCATCCATCGCTTAGCACCAAGAAGTCCCTCTAAGATCCCCGGTACATACAGGTCGGCGTCCAGCGCAGGAAAGTGGATGCCGAAGCCGGACGGGCTAATTTCTATCGCGTCGAGCTGGGAGGGCTTGGCGCCTTCCAGTCCCTCCGCATCGCCGGGCGAGAAGCTCACGATCACCCGCGAACTGAGCTCAACCACGATCTTCCTCGTCTTGCGATCATAATGTGCGCCGATCGCTCTGGGGAAGGTTTGTTGCATCTCCTTAGCGCGCTGGTTTGCCGATCCGAAATCGTCACGCGACGCCATGAATACGCTCCCAAGCCGGGCACAACTCTTCCAGGCGATCCATCAACAAGGCTGCGAATTGCCTGATCTCCCGTCGCGAGAATCCATAGTTCTCCCGGAGTTGCACCGGTCCTGACGGACAGCTCAGATTGAATACCCCTTCGAAGCCTCTACCAATCATGTGAACACCCTAATCCTAGCAACTTTCCTAAGCGCTTGGGTTTGCTTCAATGCAGGCTGGCCGCCGATCCGGGAGTTACCATGTTCCTGGATAATCCACCATGTCGCAATGGACCAGACGCGAATTCGCGAAACTAGCTCCGGCAGCGCTCGCCGCCGGTGCGATCCCGCCCTTGCCGGCGCAGTCCGACGCGGGGCGGACGGTGCTATGGTTCGATAAGCCCGCGGGCAAATGGACTGACGCGCTGCCCATCGGCAACGGACGGCTGGGCGCGATGGTGTTCGGCGGCGTGCCCGAGGAGCGCTTGCAGCTCAACGAGGACTCGCTGTGGTCCGGCTTCCCGCGCCAGTGGAACAACCCAGCGGCCAAGCAGCACCTTCCCGAAGTGAGGCGGCTGGTGCTCGAAGAGGCCGATTACGTGGGCGCCGACCGCGTGTGCCGCGAGATGCAGGGCGTGTACAACTAGTCGTACCTGGTGCTCGGCAACCTGCATATTCGCATGGACCACGCGGCGGACGTGGTAGAGTACCGGCGCGAGCTGGATCTGGACACCGCGCTCTCGCGGGTCACCTACCGCGCCGGCTCTGCCGCCTATTTGCGAGAATCGTTCGCCTCGGCGCCGGATCAGGTCATCGTCGTCCGACTCAGCACCACGGCGGCCGGAGGCATGGGGATGGCGCTGTCGTTCGACAGTCCCATCCATTCGGCTTCACAAGCGGGCGCCGGGGGCACACTGTGGCTCACCGGCAAGGCGCCGTCGCATATTGAGCCTAACTACGTGGGCGCCGGCGATCCCGTTCATTACGACGATGCCGAGGGCAAGGGCATGCACTTTGAAGCGGCGCTGCAGGCCGTCGCGGAGGGCGGCCGGGTGCGGGCCGATGGCGCGTCGCTGCGCATCGATGGCGCGCGTGCGGTGACGTTGTTTATCGCCGCGGCCACCGGGTATCGCGGTTACGATCGCGACCCTGCGGGTACCGCCGATGAAATCGCCGCCGCGTGCCGGAGTCGCATCGATGCGGCGCGGGGCAAAACCTATGAAGCGCTGCGCGCGGCGCATGTGGCCGATCACCAGGCGCTCTACCGGCGCGTGTCGCTCACGCTGCCGAAGACTGAAGCGGCCAGCCTTCCCACCGATGCGCGCCTGAGGGCGTTCGCCGACAAGCCGGATCCCGATCTGGCCGCGCTCTATTTCCAGTACGGCCGCTATCTGCTGATTGCCAGCTCGCGGCCCGGGACGCAGCCCGCCAATTTGCAAGGCATCTGGAACGAACTGGTGCGTCCGCCGTGGAGCTCCAACTGGACCGCCAACATCAACGTGCAGATGAATTACTGGCCGGCGGAAACCTGCAACCTGGCCGAATTGCAGGAGCCGCTGTTCGACCTGATCGCGGGCCTGAGCCGGACCGGCGCGAAGACGGCCGAAGTGAATTACGGCTGCCACGGCTGGGTCTCGCACCATAACGTGGACATCTGGCGGCAATCGGCGCCGGTGGGCGACTTCGGCCACGGATCGCCGACTTGGGCGAATTGGAGCATGAGCGGGCCGTGGCTTTGCGCGCACCTCTGGGAGCATTACGCGTTCTCGGGTAATGTCCGGTTTCTGCGCGCCACAGCCTATCCGCCGATGAAGTCCTGCGCCGAATTCTGTCTGGACTGGCTGATCGAACGCAAAGACGGGCGACTGACGACGTGCCCGTCGGAATCCACCGAGAACAATTTCGTCGCGCCAGACGGCCGGACTGCCGAGACCAGCGACGGCTGCACCATGGATATGGCGCTGATCGCGGAGCTTTTCTCCCACTGCATGGAAGCGGCGCGCATTCTGAACGTGGACGCCGATTTCGCGCGGAAGCTGGGGGCCGCGCGGGAGCGCCTGATCCCTTACCAGATCGGCAAGCACGGGCAGCTACAGGAATGGTCGCACGACTTCGACGAGAAGACTCCGGGGCAGCGCCACATGTCCCACATGTACCCGCTGTATCCGGGCGGCGAATTCACTTCGCGACGCAATCGCCAGTTCTGGCAGGGGGCGCGCGTTTCGCTGGAACGCCGGCTGGCCGCGGGCGGCGCTTATACGGGCTGGAGCCGCGCCTGGGCCATCAATTTTTGGGCCCGCCTGCTGGATGGCGAGAAGGCTTGGGAATCGGTGCGGATGCTGCTGGAGCACTCGACCGGCCCCAACCTTTTCGATACGCACCCGGCCGGCAATTCGTGGATTTTTCAGATCGATGGAAATTTCGGAGGGGCGGCGGCGGTGGCGGAAATGCTGCTGCAGAGCCACGATGGCGGACTCGATTTTCTGCCGGCGCTACCGGCCGCGTGGGCGACGGGGAGCGTCGAAGGATTGCGCGCGCGCGGCGGGTTGGCGGTCGATATCCAGTGGGCGGGCGGCAAGGCGGCCAAGGCCACGCTGCGCCCGTTTTTGGCCGGTGAACACGTGCTGCGGCCCGCGCCCGGCTCGCGTATCCGCGAAATCCGGCAGGAGCGCGGAACGTTGGCGCTCGCGCCGGATGCCGATGGCGCGGTGCGAGTGCGCCTGGAGGCCGGCCACGTGTATCGCGTTGTCTTCGCCTGAGAAGCGGGCAGGCCCTCGCGGGGACGAGTACTTGCTGACCGCGCGGTGGTGGACCTGTCGGGCCACCGTTCGTCGGGGGTCTCCGCGATCGCCTATCCGAAACTGAGAGCCACGTTGGGCCTCGAGCCGCGCGGCGTGGATGTTTACGATCCGGTGCAGCAACTGGCGACCGTCCAGAACGATGTACTGGATCGATTTTGCCGCAGACACCATCGAGATGGGCCGCGGGTTCTGCCACGAAGACAAGTGGTGGGCGGACTAGACGTCGCCGGACGGCACGGCGGTGTCGTCAGCAACTCAAAGATAGAATAGAGTTTATGAAGTGTCTGCCGTTGGTCCTGCTATTGCGCGCTGTAGTTCCCTGCGGCGCTCAGACACCCTGCTCTCCCGCTGAACTGGCGGACGCTGCCAGTCGCATTCACGCTATCCAGGAGGGATTGAAACATGTCCAGGGAGGGGAGATGGACACCGATGTTCCGGCCGAAGCGAGAGACCGGATAACGCAGCTTAAGGATGTCTTGAACTGCGTTGCGGACGCGGCCCTCACCCTCGCAGAGCCATCGGTCGATCCGGTCGAGCTCCAGAACAGAATGGCTGATATCCTCAATGCAACTGCACCGGGAGGTTACTATGGCGGTAACCTGATTGTTCGGGTGAGCCGGCCACCCAATATCGCCACAATCCTCGAAGTAGAATTTTCCGTCAATATCGCGTGCGGCGACGATCATATGCTCCTAATCTACGCGCTCCGCAACGGCGCGTGGAAAAAGCAAATGCGCTGGCAGGCACCGCCTCTGAAAAAAGTCTCCGATGCGTTCGGAGATTTCTTCATCTCAGCGACTTTGTCTACTCCTGAGGGAGAGGACTCCAGAACACTCGTTGTCGTTGCACACGGAACACCCTGGTGCACATCGCGCTTCAGCAGCTTCGGGATTGACGTTCTATCGCCCGCCTCCGACCCAGATTTGCCGAAAGTGATTTGGCACACCGAAAGGGGCTACTCCCGGGCCGACTTCAGCCCAAGGGTCAAGACCTCAGGAGACACATTCGAATTGCGGGTGAACGCGAGCTCCATGGATATCGACTCATCCGAACGCTGCGTGATTTATCGTTATCGGGTAGACGAGCGTCAAGTTGTCCGCCGAATCGAACCGATCGCCAGCAACGCCCGAGGCTTCGTGGGGGAGTGGCTATCCGCGCCATGGTCGGAATCCCAGTCGTTTTCGACACAAGAAGCCGGCTCAGCACTGCAATTGGTCCACGATCAATTCGAGCCGCCGGTCAAGTCCGACGCCGAGTTCGTCACAGATAGCTATGGACCCGTCAGAGCGTGTAATACCCCTGGAACCTTTCAGGTCCAAGTCAACTCGACGCTGCAGAAGATGGTTCCCGGAAAGCCAGGCGGTGAGCCTCGACCTCTTCCGACTCACTATTTCCACGTGCGCGAGATAAAGGGCGGATATCTCATGGTTTCGGCTCCGACGGAACCTGATCCAGCTTGCAGGGGTGCCAATCTGATGCCGGCAAGAAGCGACTAGCCAAGAAAGACTCCTGCCTTACTCGCCATTCGGAAGCTGGACCGTTCGCCTCGCGCGTTGTGCCAGGAGCCTGCTGGACCAGCGTCTTGATGCGCGCCTTGCGGCTCACGTTGAGGCCCCGCGCAGCCTCGTCGAGTCCTCCAGCATGCTGGCGGTGACATCCCAAGTTAAGGCGCTGAATAACGCCGGGCATGTCTGTATCCCGCGCGGGGCGGCAGCGGAGAAAGAGATAAAGGGATCTACAATCTAGGCATGTCCACTTTCGACCGCAGGCAGTTTCTAACCCGCACCGTAGCGGCGGCCGCGCTCGCGCGTCCGGCCCAGAGCGGCGAGGGGGCGCACGATCAGAGCTCGGCCATCGACTTTCGATATGCGCCCCTTTCGGGCCAGACCGCGTTCTGTTTTCCGGACGACCACGCGAAAAGCCTGGCCGGGGAGCGCGGTGAACTGCGTTACGCGAGCCTGACGGTGGAGTTTTCGCTGCTGGGGATGGAGCCCGATGTGGTGGTGGAGCAGCGCCTGGAAGCGCCGGAGGTCCCCGTGGTCCACACGCGAATCGAGCGGCCGGAAGCCTGGCTCGAGCTCACCGCATTCGCGACGAACCGGGCCGGCGAAGGCCGCGTGGACAACGTGATCATCGAAGTGCGCCCGCGCACGGCACCGCGCGTGTACGCCACGCCGGTTGTCGCGGTGAAGGCGAAGCGGGAAGTCAGCGTGAAGGCGGAAGGCGAAGGCAGCGCCGTGTTCATCGAAGGAACCGCCGCGCCGTTGCTGGTATCGGATGCGCCACTCGGCGGGCGGAATGGCTTCGCATTCCCGGAAGGCGCCGCGGAAGCGTCCAGGCCGCTGCGCCGCTTTGTGCGCCTGCCGCAGGAAGGGCAGCCCGCGGAGCGCCTGCGCGACGGGCTGGCCACGCCGCAGGCCCTGCTCGACGAGGCTCGCGGGTACTGGCGGAAGTGGCGCGCTTTCGGCGGCGGCGTGGCTTGGCAGTTGCCGGGGCGCTACGGCGAGTTTCTGCGCGCCTGCGCGCGCAATATTCTGCAAGCTCGCGAAATGAAGGACGGCCGTCTCACATTCCAGGTTGGTCCAACTGTTTATCGCGGCCTCTGGGTGGTGGACGGCCATTTCATCCTGGAAGCGGCGCGCTATCTGGGCTACGACGCGGAGGCGCAGCAGGGTCTGGAGACTACCTGGGCGCGCCAGCGGGGCGACGGCGGCATCTTCGCCGGTGGCGGCGCGGAGCACTGGAAAGACACCGGGATCGCGATGTTCACGCTGGTCCGGCAGTGCGAACTGGCGCAGGACTTTTCGTACTTCCTGAAAATGCGGCCGGAGATCCTGCGCGCCGCGGGGTTCCTGCGCGATATGCGCGACAAGGGCAGAAATGAAGATAGCGCCAACGGGCGCTACGGCCTGCTGCCGCGCGGCTTCGGCGATGGCGGCCTGGGCGGCCTGCGTTCCGAGTTCACCAATACGCTGTGGGCCGTGGCAGGATTGAAGGCAGTGGCCGAAACGGCCGCGAGCCTGAAGGCGCCCGGCTTCGAACCCGTCGCGCAGCTTCACGCCGAACTCGCCTCCGCGCTGCGGGCGGCCATGCCGCGCGAGATGCGGCGCCATCGCGCGGGGTTCGACTATCTCCCGATGCTGATGGAGGAGGACAAGGCTTGGGCAGCGCGCAACGAACGCGAGCGGCCGCAACCGCAGATCGCGCAATGGGCTCTGTCACACGCGATTTATCCGGGTTTGCTGTTCGCGCCGGCCGACCCCGTGGTGCGCGGCCACATCGCACTGATGCAGGCCGCGACGAAGGAAGATATTCCCGCCGAGACCGGTTGGCTGCCGCACGAGGGCGTGTGGAATTACAACGCGGCGTTCGTGGCGCACGTTTACCTCTGGGACGGGCTGCCGGATTTGGCGCGGCGCACGTTCCACGGCTTTTTGAACCATGCCACGCCGCTGTATTGCTGGCGCGAAGAACAGCCGCTGCGCGGATCTCTGGCGGCCGGGTACGTCGGCGACATGCCGCACAACTGGGCCAGCGCCGAGTGCATCCTGTTTCTGCGCCACATGCTCGCGCTGGAGGACGGCCCGGCGCTGCGCGTGCTGCCGGGCATTGGCGATTTCGAGCTGGCCAGCGCGGAGCCGTACCGCGTGGACCGGACGCCTACGCGGTTTGGCCGTCTGTCGGTTTCGCTCGAGCCGGCCGGGGGACGCCGCTGGCGGGTGACGGTAGAGCGCGGGCGCGGGCGGGAGCCGGATTCGGTGGTGCTTCCGGCAGCGCTCGGCTCTGGGCTGCGGGTGACGGAGGTGAAGGGCGCGGCGACGAAGGCGGACGGGACCCGCGTGCTGGTCGATCCCTCGGTTCGCTCGTGGACGGCGGTGTACGGGGCGTAGGGCATGGACACGAGTCCCTGAGGGTGGAACCGCCGGGTCGACAAGGCGCCGTGAGCGCCTGCCCCACTGCGCGGCGCGTCGTTTATCACCTTACGTGAGCGGGTCCTTGGCGGGACTGAATGGCGCGCGCGGTGAGCAGCGCCTGTTCCTGCACCTTTTCGGGCAAGCCGGAGACGCCGCGGGCATAGCGCTCGATCACTTCCAGGTCGTCGGGCGTGCCGACAGTCCACAGCGCGCGCAGGGATTCCCAGGCGTGCTCTTTGTCGGCGGAGATCTCGACCAGCGGATCGCCCGCGCGCACCGTGCCGCCTTCCGGCCGGCTCAGATCGCGAACGTCGCCGGGCAGCGGAGAGCGCACTTCCACGCCGCCCACGTGCGCTACCAGCGTGCCTGGGTTCACGTATTCGGCGAGTTTGAGCCGGTAATGGACCACGCCGGCGGTGGGGGAAACGATGGTGTAGGGCCGCAGCATGGCGAGCAGTTCGGGGCGCGCGGCCGGATCGCCAAAGTTCGATAGCGCCAGCGCGGCGTTGCGGCGGACCATGGGCTGCGGGTCGGCGATCAGTTTGAGGAGCGCTTCATGGAAGGGCGCGTAGGTGTGATCCTGGCCCATGATCCAGGCCGCGGTCTGGCGGATCTCGATCAGGGGGCTGTAGGAAAGCTCGACCACTTGCGGATACCAGCGCGCGGCGCCTGGATCGTGGCGGGAAATGCGCTCTCCCAACTGCACCAGGGCGTGCTGCGCGTGGCGCGGCTTGGCGCGGTCGGCCAGGTACTCGCCGAGTTGGGCGTCGGTCAGCTTGCGGCCGAACCAGGTGCCATACCAGAACAGGAAGGGGAACAGGACCAGCAGCAGGGCGAAGACGGTGATCAGGAGGTAGGCGCGTTGGCGGGCCATTGGGAATCAATCAATGATAACAACTCGCCGGCCTGCGGCCGGTGGACCGGCGAGGACGCCGGTCCGCGGGCAAGATTGCCCGCCCCCCAAGAAACGCGCCTTCATGGTTGGACTTCGAACTTGACGGCGGAGTCCGCGCCGAATTTTCGGAAGGCGGTATAGCGGAAGGCGTCTTCGACCAGGAGTTCGTCTCCGGCGAAACCCTTGTGGGTGATGGCGGCGGGAGCCAGAAAACCGTGGGCATTGGGCGTGTAGTCGACCACGGCTTCGTCGCGGAAGGTGGTTTTGCCGCCGGCGCGGCTTTCGACGATGGAGATACGCAGCGGCAGTCCGTCGGGGACACGCGCGTAGATGCGGCCTTGAATCGGCTGATGGATGGCGCGATGGCCCTGGAAGACGAGCATGCGATCGGGTCCGGAGACCTGGGTGTAGGAGACGACCTTGACCTGGTCGGCGCCGATGCGATCTTCGCCCGCCAGTTCGAAATGGTAGTTGGCGGACTGCCGCTTGGTGAACAGCAGGAGCAAGGGGCCGAAATCGACGACGGCGGTCGTCAGGCCGTACCGCTGGAAGTCTTCCAGCATGCGCTTGCGGGCGTGGTCGTCGGCGGAGGCCAAGCCGAGGGCGAGGGAATGGCGAGCGGCGGCGGCGGGGGAGACCGGCTGGCCATCGACCGAGACCACCTGGCGAAATTCGTGCAGTGAATCGGGGGCGTCTTTGAGAACGCCGAAACTATATTCGGAGACGATCTCGCGGGTCTGGCGGGCGGGGGCGATGGGTTTGGCCGCGGCTGCGCCGGCGCGGGGGTGGAAGCGCGGCGGGGCCTTCAAAGCGCGCTGGGTGAGGGTTTCCTCGGCCAGGACCTCTGGTGCGACTTTGCGGAAGACCGCGGCCTCCTCCGCGATGCGGGAGAGGATCGCCGGAAGGGTCTGCGCGCCGGCGGACGGGAGAAGGATGAGGGCAGAGAGGACGCCGGGGAGGGGGGCAAAGGCGCGCATACCTTTATTGTACGGCGTGCCTGCGCTAAATATTTCATCCCGTAACATATTGATAAAAAGACGTATACTGCTGTACGCCGAAGATTGTGCGCGCGCCGGCGAAAATAATCGCAAACAGGGCTTGCGTGTCTGTAACCGTTCTGATATTCTAAGGAAGTCGCCGAATTTGAGGGTCTTGCTGCGGTTGACGTGTGAGCGACTTGCTTATACGTTGCGCAGCGTGATATAAAGGTTAAGATCCTCTTGTAAGGAATGGTAACAAAACTCCGGGCGGGCCACCGCCGGAGCGGAATACGGCCTTCCTGGTAGTTCTTTTTCAAAAGTTTTCATTTTTGGGCTGCGCATGCGCGATTTTGCGCGGGCGGGCCGGCAAGTTTCGAGGCCTGCCGTTGGCGGGCGTTTCCGCAAGGATGCGTCCGGCTGGCGGCAAAGATCTTTGACAATCTGGTTGGATGCACAAGAAACATTCGTCAGTCTCTGAGTAAAAGTCGGGGCGATTAAACTAACAATTCAAACGAGAGTTTGATCCCGGCTCAGAATCAACGCTGGCGGCGCGCTTAACACATGCAAGTCGAACGAGAAAGCGGGGGCAACCTCGTGAGTAAAGTGGCGTACGGGTGAGTAACACGTGGGTAATCTACCTCCGGGTACGGAATAACGCTGGGAAACCGGCGCTAATACCGTATAAGCTTTAGAAAGGAAAGCAGCAATGCGCCGGGAGAGGAGCCCGCGGCCGATTAGCTAGTTGGTGAGGTAACGGCCCACCAAGGCGAAGATCGGTAGCCGGCCTGAGAGGGCACACGGCCACACTGGCACTGAAACACGGGCCAGACTCCTACGGGAGGCAGCAGTGGGGAATCTTGCACAATGGGGGCAACCCTGATGCAGCGACGCCGCGTGAACGATGAAGCCCTTCGGGGTGTAAAGTTCTTTCGGCAGGGAAGAAACATGACGGTACCTGCAGAAGCAGCTGCGGCTAACTACGTGCCAGCAGCCGCGGTAATACGTAGGCAGCGAGCGTTGTTCGGAGTTACTGGGCGTAAAGGGTGTGTAGGCGGTCCTCTAAGTTTGGTGTGAAATCTCCCGGCTTAACCGGGAGGGTGCGCCGAAAACTGGGGGACTAGAGTGCGGGAGGGGAGAGTGGAATTCCTGGTGTAGCGGTGAAATGCGTAGATATCAGGAGGAACACCGGTGGTGTAGACGGCTCTCTGGACCGTAACTGACGCTGAGACACGAAAGCGTGGGTAGCAAACAGGATTAGATACCCTGGTAGTCCACGCCCTAAACGATGCATATTTGGTGTAGGTCATTCAGTTGATCTGTGCCGGAGCTAACGCGTTAAATATGCCGCCTGGGGAGTACAGTCGCAAGGCTGAAACTCAAAGGAATTGACGGGGGCCCGCACAAGCGGTGGAGCATGTGGTTCAATTCGACGCAACGCGAAGAACCTTACCTGGGCTCGAACGGCTTCTCAACGCCGGTGGAAACATCGGTATCCCGCAAGGGAGTGGAGTCGAGGTGCTGCATGGCTGTCGTCAGCTCGTGTCGTGAGATGTTGGGTTAAGTCCCGCAACGAGCGCAACCCTTGTCCTGTGTTGCCATCCCGTAAGGGAGCACTCGCAGGAGACCGCCAGCGATAAGCTGGAGGAAGGTGGGGATGACGTCAAGTCCTCATGGCCTTTATGTCCAGGGCTACACACGTGCTACAATGGACGGTACAAAGCGTTGCTAACCCGCGAGGGGGAGCCAATCGCAAAAAACCGTTCTCAGTTCGGATTGCAGGCTGCAACTCGCCTGCATGAAGCTGGAATCGCTAGTAATGGCAGATCAGCACGCTGCCGTGAATACGTTCCCGGGCCTTGTACACACCGCCCGTCACATCACGAAAGTGGATTGTACTAGAAGTCCGCAGGCTGACCCGCAAGGGAGGCAGCGGCCCAAGGTATGACTCATGATTGGGGTGAAGTCGTAACAAGGTAGCCGTAGGAGAACCTGCGGCTGGATCACCTCCTTTCTAAGAGAGAACGTGGGTGGAGTCTGCGAAAGTCCTGAGTGTACGGGAAGTAACAGACAGCCGTTCCACTCCATAACCTCCGGTGTCCCTTCGGGGAAACCGGAGAGCCCGTCCCGGATCTCCACTTGGAGTACGGCGAATGAATCCGAGCGGCTTTCCAGCTTGTCTGGAGAGTCCGTGCATCCAACTGGCCTCGATTAAGAACAGGGGCTAGGGACTGAGGGCTAGGGGCTGGGGAAAGGCATCGATCTTTTCCCCAGGTCCCAGCTCCCAACCCCCGGCCCCAGAGTTTCGGGGGCTGTAGCTCAGCTGGGAGAGCGCCTGATTTGCATTCAGGAGGTCGCCGGTTCGATCCCGACCAGCTCCACCAGTTCTCCAAACCCCATGGGCCTGTAGCTCAGGTGGCTAGAGCGCACCCCTGATAAGGGTGAGGTCGGTAGTTCGACTCTACCCAGGCCCACCAAGAAAACGTGAAGCAGTCAGTAAGTCGAGCGGACAGCGAGCGCCTTCGCTGTCTTCTGACTCCTGACTTCTTCAGGATTATGATCTTTGACAATTGAATATTTGACGGGCATTTATAATACACAAGTTGAAGTGTGTAAGTACGAAGCGCTTCAAGAACACTTTGTGTGCAGAGTAGATTTTATGGTCAAGCTACTAAGGGCGTGTGTGTGGATGCCTTGGCGCAAGTAGGCGATGAAGGACGTGGTCAGCTGCGATAAGCCTCGGGAAGCCGCTAACAGGCTGTGATCCGGGGATTTCCGAATGGGGAAACCCAACGGGTGCGAACACCCATTATCGTTATCTGAATACATAGGGTAACGAAGCGAACCCAGGGAAGTGAACCATCTCAGTACCTGGAGGAAAAGAAAACAACCGTGATTCCGAAAGTAGTGGCGAGCGAAATCGGAATAGCCTAAACCAGGCGATTCGAAAGGAGAGCCTGGGGTTGCAGGACCACAATAATCAGCTGGTGATTCCGATGAAAATCGGAAGGTCAGAGCGAGTTAAAAGAGGGATAGGAAAGTGTTAATCGAACGGTCTGGAAAGGCCGGCCATAGAGCGTGACAGCCGCGTAGGTGAAAATGCAATCCTCCTTCCAGTGGCTCCTAAGTACCGCGGGACACGTGGAACCCTGCGGGAATCTACCGGGACCATCCGGTAAGGCTAAATACTCAATTTGCGACCGATAGTGAACCAGTACCGTGAGGGAAAGGTGAAAAGAACCCCTGCGAGGGGAGTGAAATAGTACCTGAAACCACACGCTTACAAGCAGTGGGAGGGCTATGCGCGCAAGGCGGAATGCCTGACCTCGTGCCTATTGCATAATGAGCTGGCTAGTTATTCTCAGTGGCAAGGTTAAGCGAAAGCGAGCCGAAGCGAAAGCGAGTCTGAACAGGGCGATGCAGTCGCTGGGAATAGACGCGAAGCGGGATGATCTACCCTTGGCCAGGATGAAGTCCGTGTAACAGCGGATGGAGGTCCGAACCAGTGTTGGTTGAAAACAGCTTGGATGAGCTGAGGGTAGGGGTGAAAGGCTAATCAAATTCCGTGATAGCTCGTTCTCTCCGAAATAGCTTTAGGGCTAGCCTCTCGTGGTCCGTCGCGGTGGTAGAGAACTGACTGGACTAGGGGCCTTCCCAGGTTACCGAATCCAACCAAACTTCGAATGCCGTGAATGTGTAGCGAGGGAGTCAGACAGTGGGGGCTAAGCTTCATTGTCGAAAGGGAAACAGCCCAGACCGTCAACTAAGGTCCCCAAATCTATGCTCAGTGGGAAAGGAAGTCGGGACGCTCAGACAGCCAGGAGGTTGGCTTAGAAGCAGCCATCCTTTAAAGAAAGCGTAACAGCTCACTGGTCGAGCGGCTCGGTGCCGACAATATAACGGGGCTTAAGCATAGTACCGAAGTTACGGATTTCTCCGCAAGGGGAAATGGTAGGAGAGCGTTCTCAATGCAGCGAAGGTCGAGCGAAAGCACGGCTGGAGCGTTGGGAAGTGACTCTGCCAGCATAAGTAGCGAGAAACCAGGTGCGAACCCTGGTCGCCGTAAGTCTAAGGATTCCTGAGAAAGGTTAATCCGCTCAGGGTTAGTCGGAGCCTAACGCGAGGCCGAAAGGCGTAGCGGATGGACAGCAGGTTAATATTCCTGCACTACCTTAGTTCGATCAAGACCGAAGGGGGGACGCAGACCGTAAGCTCTGGTGCGCAATGGTTTCAATCCAGGGTGAAGGGAGATCCGGACAGGCAAATCCGCCGGGTCGTCTCGCCAGGAAAAGCCTCTAAGGAGAGTCAGGTATCCGTACCACAAACCGACACAGGTGGACGAGAAGAATATTCTAAGGCGCTCGGGTGATGGTAGGTTCAGGAACTAGGCACATTAGCTCCGTAACTTCGGGAGAAGGAGTGCCCACCTAAGACGTGGGCCGCAGTGAATAGTCTCAGGCGACTGTTTAACAAAAACACAGGTCTCTGCAAAGTCGAAAACGACGTATAGGGGCTGACGCCTGCCCGGTGCCGGAAGGTTAAAGGGAGAGGTTAGCCGCAAGGCGAAGCTTTGAACTGAAGCCCCGGTGAACGGCGGCCGTAACTATAACGGTCCTAAGGTAGCGAAATTCCTTGTCGGGTAAGTTCCGACCTGCACGAATGGCGTAACGATCTGAGAACTGTCTTAACCTGCCGCCCGGCGAACTTGTGGTCCCGGTGAAGACGCCGGGTGCCCGCCACTAGACGGAAAGACCCCGTGCACCTTTACTATACCCTTTCATGGAACTATGGGGCGATCTGCGCAGGATAGGTGGGAGGCTTTGATTCCGGGTTCTCGGACTCGGAGGAGCCAACGGTGAGATACCACCCTGATCGTTCTGTGGTTCTAACCTACACCCGTAATCCGGGTGAGGGACAGTGGAAGGCGGGTAGTTTGACTGGGGCGGTCGCCTCCTAAACGGTAACGGAGGCGCGCGAAGCTTGGTTCAGGCGGTTTGGAAATCCGCCGACGAGTGCAAAAGCATAAACCAGGTTAACTGCGAGACCAACAAGTCGAGCAGATACGAAAGTAGGCTTTAGTGATCCGGTGGTTCTGTATGGAAGGGCCATCGCTCAACGGATAAAAGGTACGCCGGGGATAACAGGCTGATCGGAGTCAAGAGTTCACATCGACGCTCCGGTTTGGCACCTCGATGTCGGCTCATCGCATCCTGGGGGTGTAGAAGCTCCCAAGGGTTAGGCTGTTCGCCTATTAAAGCGGTACGTGAGCTGGGTTCAGAACGTCGCGAGACAGTTCGGTCCCTATCTGTGGTGGGCGTAGGAGATTTGAGGGGGCCTGCCCTTAGTACGAGAGGACCGGGGTGGACGAACCTCTTGTGATCCAGTTGTGGCGCCAGCCGCATCGCTGGGTAGCGAAGTTCGGTCAGGATAAACGCTGAATGCATATAAGCGTGAAACCTTCCCTAAGATGAGATCTCCCAAGCGTAAAGCTAAGAAGAGCACTGGAAGACTACCAGTTTGATAGGACGGATGTGTAAGCGCAGTAATACGTTGAGCTTACCGTTACTAATTGCCCGTTCGGCTTGACCATAAAATTTACTGCGCATGCAAAGTGCGTTGCTTTCCGTAGCGCGGGCCCGTCAAATATTCGGTATTTACGAGATTCGCCGCGTTCTGCGCGGTCGAGCGACCTTCTGGGTGACCCTAGCGAGAGGGACCCACCCGTTCCCATCCCGAACACGGCAGTTAAGCCTCTCAGCCCCGATGGTACTGCATAGGCAAGTGTGTGGGAGAGTAGGAAGTTGCCCGGTCTAAGCAAGAAGCCTCCGAGAAATCGGAGGCTTTTTTGTTTGATAATGAAATCACCTCAATGGACAGATTTCGAGTCCTTCCCGGCTTGCCTGCGACGGGCCCGTGGCCTGAACAATTCAGCGCCACTGCGCGGGGTACGCACCGGGAGGGATTGGTGGTTGAGTTGTTTCCTAGTTCTGTGCCGCCATGGGTAGGCAACTTCCAGCCGGGAGCGACGAGCTATAGCGCGGTTCTGCCCCTGTCGGACGAAGGGTTAATAGCCGTGGTAGCTGGCGGTTAATCCTATGTGATCGATCCGAATCTACAAAGACTCGTGCAAACATTCGGTGGGGGAATCGACAGCGCCCTGGCGGTCCCCGGGTTCAACATGACTATCTTCAGCGATGGATTGCATCTGGAAGCTTGGGGTGCCGTTGCGACGCAATGGCGAACACGACGGCTTTCCTGGGACGGAATCTGGGATCTTCATGTCGACCAGAATTGGTTGAGAGGCTATGCATGGGACGCGATCGACGATCGCGAACAGCCGTTCTCAGTGGACCTGGGGACCGGCGACGTGGAGGGTGGTGCTTACCGAGAGCCGGATGCGCCATGATCTCGACGCCTTTTCGCGGACGCCTGAATGCAACGGATGCGCCCTCGGTGCCTGATAGAGGCTGCGAATGGGCTAGTAGGGTCTGGTAGGGCGCGTTGAGAGGGCGGGACCTCGACAACCTGCTAAGCTAGGTATCAGTATGTATTTGCCGGTTGCAGCCACGAGGCAGTCCGAGATCCAGGCAGCCATTGACCAGGTCGAGAGCGACCTGGCGCCCGAGGGCGTAGTGCGCATCAAGTACGACATCGGCGAGGACTGGAGCGGCCAGTGGGCTGTATTCTTTCGCATCGTACTCACTGATGAAGCGGCGACGCTGCAGGCTCAGGGACATCGCCACCAAAGTTGTTTGGAATTTAGCGCGGCGGCTGGATTTCCCCGCTATGGGCGTCTTCCCCTATCACAACTTCAGGAGCGAATCGGAGCAGGCTGCCCTGCGCGAAGAGGCGTGGGCGTAGTACTTGCCGATGACCTGCTGGAGGACGCGCGACACCTTGCGTCCAAGGGTGCGGTGGAAAAACGCGAATCCTCGATGCGCCGCGCGATCTCGACGGCATATTATGCGGTGTTCCATTTGCTGGTCGGGGATTTCGTCGAGCACTGGGAATTTGGGGGCCAGCGGGCGCGCCTCGCCCGGATGTTCAACCATCAGAAAATGCGGGATGCGACCTTCACGCCTAAAGACAAGAAAAATCCCACGCAGGTCGAGACCGCGCTCATTGATATCGTAACCGCATTCGGACAGCTTCAGGGAGACCGCCACCGGGCCGACTACGACTTGGGATGGAACCTTGTTGAGACCGACGTTAACAATGCCATCACCCTCGCTGCGGACACTTTCGCCAAGTGGCGGACGATCCGGAGCGAGGAGGTGGCACGTGACCACCTGCTCTCGATGTTCGGCGCTAAGCGGTGAGCGTGCGACTTCGCGTGAGACCTTCCTCAAGATGAGATCTCCCAAGCGTAAAAGATAATAACAGCGCTAGTAGACTACCGGTTTGATGGGACGGGGGTGTTCCCATCCCGAACACGGCAGTTAAGCCCTCTCAGCCCCGATTGTACTGGACGCGCGAGTGTGGGGAGAGGCGGCTTTTTTGTTTTTCCTGCCTGGAATACCCGCCGAATAGGCCCGGATGTAGCCATTCCAGTCGAGCCCCATCGCCCAAGCCGGACGCGAGCCGCGCGCCAGACCTCACCGGCACCGGCACAACCGACTATCTAGCATATTGGAGCAACAGCACCACGATCGCCGCCTCTGCGCTGTATCAGACCGCGGCAAGGAGAATCGGACTGGGCACCACGACTCCCAGCACCGGTCTACAGGTCAACAACGCGACCCTCACGGCGATTCTTGGCAACGCCACCGCCACTACCGGTGCGGTCTATGGGGTCAGCGGCGAATCTGCCAGCGCCAGCGGTAGCGGCGTGTTCGGGAACGCCTCGGCCACTTCGAGTAATACGAATGGGGTGTATGGAATAAGTGCGAGCCCCAGCGGTAATGGCGTGTATGGCTCCAACAGCGCCACGTCGGGCGGAGGCAGCGGCATGTACGGCCAGAGCGCCAGCCCCAGTGGTAATGGCGTGTATGGCGCCAACAGCGCTACGTCGGGCGGAGGTAGTGGCGTGTATGGACAAAGTGTCAGCCCCAGCGGTAATGGTGTGTACGGCGCCAACAGCGCCACCTCAGGCGGAGGCAGCGGCGTGTACGGCCAAAGCTCCAGCACCACAGGCAACGGCGTATATGGCAGCGCCCTATCCGCCACGGGCGGCAATAATGGCGTATACGGACAGACCGCCAGCCCCAGCGGGAACGGCATCCTCGGCGTGAATAACGCCACCACCGGCGGAAACGGCGTGTTTGGCTCCAGCAACGCCACTTCCGGGGCCTCCAGCGGGGTGGCCGGCTTCAGCTCCAGCACCACCGCCAACGGTGTGGCCGGGTATGCCACGGCCACTTCGGGCGGCAACAACGGGGTGTACGGCCAAAGTGGGAGCTCTAGCGGGAACGGCATCCTCGGGGTGAACAACGCAACCAGCGGTGGAAACGGCGTGTTCGGCTCCAGCACCTCCACTTCCGGGACCTCCACCGGTGTGACCGGTTACAGCTCCAGCACCGCCGACATCGGTGTCGAGGGTGTCGCCAACGCTGCCGCGGGCGGAACCATTGGTGTGCAGGGCATCTCGCTCAGCACGTCGGGAACCGGAGTGTGGGGCCAATCTCCCAACACGGGTGTGGTTGGAGTGACTGAACTCTGCAACCCCACATGCTCGGCGACGGCAGGCGTCGCCGGCCTATTCTCGACCGCACCGGGCGGAACTCTTCTTAACGGTTACACCGGCGCGACCCGGGTGTTCTACGTCGACGCCGCCGGCGATGGCTTTTTCGCCGGCAATCTCACGGTCACCGGCAAGGTGACCAAAGGCAGTGGCTCGTTCAAGATCGACCATCCGCTCGATCCGGCGAATAAGTACCTTTCGCACTCGTTCGTCGAGAGCCCCGACATGATGAACATTTACAACGGCAATGTCACCACCAACGAGCGCGGCGTCGCCGCCGTGGTTTTGCCCGACTACTTCGAAGCCCTTAACGGCGACTTCCGCTATCAGCTCACAGTGATCGGGCAATTCGCACAAGCCATCGTATCCAGGGAAATTGTCAATGGCCGTTTCACCATCAAAACAACCGGCCCAAGGTCAAGGTCTCCTGGCAGGTCACGGGCATCCGCCACGACGCCTACGCCAACGCGCACCGCATTCCGGTGACGGAGGAGAAGCCCGCTACCGAGCAAGGTACCTATTTGCACCCGGACGCTTATGGTCAAGGAGAGGGCCCGCAATCCGGCGGCGCCAGACCGATTTCCGCGCCCTTACCCGAGTAGCGAACACGACCGCAGCGCGACCTAGTCCACTTACTGCTGTTGCGGGTCCTTGAGGGTCTCGCCTGGGCGGAGCAGGGTGGGCGCCTTCTTCTTTTCCTTCTCCGCTTTGGCTTCCTCGGCTTTTTTTGCGTCGCGCTCGGCGGGCGTCATATCAGCCTCGAGCGCCTTCTTCTCCCGGGCTTGTTTGGCGGCGATCTCCGCGGCGCGCACGGCGGGGTCCTCGCGCGCCAATTCCAGGCTGTCATTGGTCCCATCGAGGGATTGCTTGAGGACGAAATCGTAGCGCGACATGTCTTTCGGCTGGCTGTCCGTGATTTTTTGCAAGTCGAGCAGCATTTCCGACTCGGCGGTCGCGACAGCGGTCAGACCCACTTTTATATCCACGTGGCGCTGCAAGGCATCGTCCGCCACGGTATCGATGGCGTCGATGATGTTGGCGTAATCGTCCAGGGCGTCGTGGATCAGGATGGAGCGGCCGGGTTTTTCCTTGGCCAGCCAGTGATCGACTTGGTTGAGGCGCTGGCGGGCGAACTGAACATAGAGCGCCAATCGCGCATTGGGGTCCTGCGCCTCGCGGATCTGGTCGCCTTCGTCCACGGTCAGAAAATCCCGGTGCTGGGCGGCGGCGAAGGGCGCCGCCAGCAGGGTGCAAACCAGCAAAGTCTTCATTTCTCTTTGCCCTCCAAAACTCCCAGCAGCAGGTCGTCATGCACCTGCTGAACCCTGGCCTTCACGCCGTCGATCAGGGGACGGTCCGCCAGGTCCATGGACTGCTCGAACGAATCCAACCGGCGCAACAGATCGCGCGTGGAACCCTCGGCGCGCTTAAACCACTTGGGGCTTTTGCGCGGATTCTTGCCCGTTTCATGGAGAGACGTTTCCGCCAGATCCACGGATTCGCGGATTTCGGTGGCGAAGGACTCCACTTTCGCATTCTCGCCCTTGTTATACGCATCGCGAGCCTGGGTCAACGCATTGAAGGCATTGTCCAGCGCGAGCGCCGACCGCTTCCCGAGGTTGGGCTCGCCTTTGATCTGCTGGAGATCGGCGCGCAGCACGCTCCCGACAAGCACGATCGCGAGTATGAGGCGCGAGATCACCGTTTGCTCAACTCCCTGTCGAGCAACTTTGCGCGCTGCCGCGCCTTCCACTCTTCGTCGGGAAATTCGCCCTTGCTGCGGGCCAGGAACTCCCGGTAATTGTCGAGCGCCGGCTTCAGGGCGCGCAACTTATCGTAAGTAATGGCGTGAAAGTAATAGTTCGCCGGCGTATCGTCGCCCAACTGGTGGGCGCGGTCGAGCGCGGTTAGCGACTCGGGAAATTTTTCCAGCATGTAGAGCATGCCCGCCAGCTCGTTCCAGGCTTCACGCGAATCGGGCTTGAGTTTGGTGGCCTGGAGGAACTGCTGCGCCGCCGGATCGTATTTTTTCGAATCGCGCAGCCCGCGCCCGTACATCATGCGCAGCGCATAGTTGCCGGGTTCCGCGGCCACGCTCTGGTCGAGCAGCGGCAAGGCTTTGGCGAACTGCTTCTCGAACAGGTAGGCGGTGGCCAGGGCCAGGCGGTTGGCGGGCGTGGGATCCTTCGCGTTGGCGGCTTCGAGCGGCGCGATGGCGTCCGCCGAATGTTGGCCTGCGAGCAGCAATTGACCGGCATGTTCCTGCGCGGCCGCATTCTCCGGGAACTCCTGGTAGATGGCGATGGCTTCCGCGGTTTGCTTGTTCTTTTCGTATAGGCTGGCGAGTTCCAGCAAGCCGTCGCGATAGTTGGGATCGAGTTGCGCGGCGGCGCGGAAATGGGGCGCGGCATCCGCAAGCTTGTCCTGGCCGGCCAGCGCGTGGGCCAGGCCCAATTCGGCCGCGGCGGATTTGGCATCCAGATCGAGGGCGGCGCGGTATTGCGGTTCGGCCTTGGCGGCCTCGCCCGATTCGAGCAGCGCCTGGGCGTAATACAGCCGCGGGCGGAATTGGGTGGGCTTCTGATCGGCGGCGTGTTGCAGATAGGGCGCGGCGTCGCGCGGCTGTTTGTCGCGAATGAGCAGAATGCCGGCGTTCAATTCGGCTTCGTACAAGCCGGGCTTCAGTTCCAAAACCTTCTTGTATTCCGCGAGGCCGTCGGCATCGCGCTTCAGCATGGTATAGGAGAGCGCCAGGTGGAAATGGGCCGCGTAGTCCTTGGGATCGGCGGCAACGGCTTTGCCGAACAACTCGGCGGCCTGATCGTATTTGGCGGCTTCCAGCGCTTTTTCGCCTTCGGCGGTGTAGTCCGGTGATTGCAGGAAGAACAGGACCGCGGCGAGCGCCCACATACCTTTATTCTACTTTGTGGGCGGCCTTAGAGGCCGCCGCAGGCCAGGGGCCTGCCCCACTTAAGAATTGGCCGGTGTAGGAACCAGGGGTCTGGGCGATCTGCGCGGGCGTGCCGGTGGCTACCACGTAGCCGCCGCGATCGCCGCCTTCGGGTCCCAGATCGATGACCCAATCCGCCGCTTTGATCACTTCCAGGTTGTGCTCGATGATCAACAGGCTCGCGCCGTTCTCGATCAGCCGCCCGAAGGCCGCCAGCAGCTTGGCGATGTCGTCGAAGTGCAGGCCGGTGGTGGGCTCGTCGAAGATGTACAGCGTTCCGGCACAGGAGGCCTGGCCCAGGTGCGCGGCCAGCTTCACGCGCTGCGCCTCGCCGCCGGAAAGCGTGGTGGCCGATTGTCCCAACCGCAGATAGCCGAGGCCCACGTCGGCCAGCACCTGCAGCTTTTGGGTGAGGCGCTTCTGGCCGCGGAAAAACTCCATGGCCTCATCGACGGTGAGTTGCAGGACTTCGTGGATGTTCAGGCCGTTGTATTTGATTTCGAGGACGCCGGTCTTGAAGCGCGTGCCTTTGCACTCGTCGCAGATGAGCTCGACGTCGGCGAGGAACTGCATTTCGACTGTTACGGTGCCATCGCCCTGGCAGGTTTCGCAGCGCCCGCCTGGGATATTGAACGAGAAATGGCCGGCGGTGTAGCCGCGCTTTTCGGCGTCGTGCGTGGAGGAGAAGAGCTGCCGGATCAGGTCGAACACCTTGATATATGTCACCGGGTTGGAGCGCGGGGTGCGGCCGATGGGTGACTGATCGATCATGATGGTTTCGCGGATCGGTTCGGCGCCTTCGATGCGGCGGCAGGCGAGCTTCAGCGCGGGTTCCAGCGCGGCTTCGTCCGCGAGGAGCGGGGCGGGTTCACTTTCGGGCGATGGCGCTTTGTGGAGGGCTTGCATGGAGCGGTAGATGACGTCGTGCACTAGCGTGGATTTGCCGGAGCCGGATACGCCGGTGATTACCACCATGGAGTCGAGCGGGATTTCTACGTCGATATTTTTAAGATTGTGGGTGCGGGCGCCGTAGAATTTTAATTTAGCCCGGAGGGCGGCCTGAGAGGCCGCCGCAGGCTTAGAGCCTGCCCCACTTAATTCGCCTCGCAGATATTGGCCGGTTAGGGATTGGCCGGCGCGCAGGAGTTCCGGGAAGGAGCCTTCGTAGACGATTTCGCCGCCGTGCTCGCCCGCGCCCGGGCCGAGGTCGACGATGTGGTCGGCGGCGCGCATGACGTCCGGATCGTGCTCGACTACCAGGATGGTGTTACCGATTTCGCGCAGCTCGTGCAGGATGCGGATCAGACGCCCGGTGTCGCGCGCATGCAGGCCGATGGAAGGCTCGTCGAGCACGTAGCAAGCGCCCACCAGGCGCGATCCCAAACAGGTGGCGAGTTGGATGCGCTGCGCTTCGCCGCCGGAGAGCGTGGCCGAGAGGCGGTCGAGGGTCAGGTAATCGAGACCCACGTCGTTCAGAAACTTGAGCCGCTGGCGGATCTCGACCAGGATCTTCTCCGCGATGGCGGTTTCTTCCGGCGAGAGGCGCAGGGCATCGAAGAAAGCCTGGGCCTCGGCGATATTCATGCGCACCACATCGTGGATGTTGCGTTCGGAGACGCGGACAAAGAGCGCCTCTTTGCGCACGCGCGCGCCGCCGCAATCCGGGCAGGCGGCGTAGCCCCGGTAGCGGCTGAGGAAGACGCGCACATGCAGCTTGTATTTCTTGGTCTCGAGGTATGCGAAGAAGCTGCGGATGGCGGCGAAGACGGTCTCCTGCTCCTTTTGGGTGAGGTCGCAGAATGGCACCGTCAGGCGCACGCCTTTGCTGCGCGCGGTCTTGCGGAAATTGCCCAGCCAGGAGCGATGTTTGGGTTTGGTCCACGGATCGACGGCGCCGTCCTCGAGGGTTTTGGTCTTGTCCGGGATGGCCAGATCCATATCGAAGTCGATGGTGTTGCCGAAGCCCTGGCAGCGGGGGCAGGCGCCGAAGGGATTGTTGAAGCTGAACAGGCGCGGTTCGGGGTCGACGAATGCCTGGCCGCACTGCTTGCAGGCGAATTTTTCGCTGAAGCGGAGGGGGCCGGCCGGGGGGGCGGTTCCACCGGCTGGCTCCAAGACAATTTCGCCCGCTTCGCGATAGCCGATCTCGACGGTATCGACCATGCGCTGGCGCAGCTCGGGACCCTGCTCGGCGGGGATGGCGAGGCGATCGACGAGCACGAACAGGGGCTTTGAAAAATCGATATCGAGCAGCGATTCGGGCGTGGAGAATTCGAAGATGCGGCCGGCCTGGAAGAGCCGGTTGAAGCCCTTCTTGCGCAGATCGAAGAGATGATCGCGCAGCGCCTGGGTGTTGGGGTGAGCCTCCGCGACGACCGGAAACAGGGCGTACCAGCGGGAGCCGGCGGGCAGGGCGAGCAGCCGCTGGGCCACCTGGTCGACGGTGTCGCGCTCCACGCGCGTGCCGCAGTTGGGGCAAATGGTGCGGCCCACGCGGGCGAACAGCAGCCGCAGAAAATCGTAACATTCCGTGGAGGTGGCCACGGTGGAGCGGGGATTCCGGGTGGTGTTCTTCTGGCGGATGGCGATGGCGGGCGCGATACCGTCGATGTCTTCGACCTCGGGCTTTTCCATGCGCTCCAGAAACTGGCGGGCGTAGGCGGAAAGCGACTCGACGTAGCGGCGCTGACCCTCGGCATAGATGGTGTCGAAGGCCAGGGACGATTTGCCGGAGCCGGACACACCGGTGATGACAGTCAACTGGTTGTGCGGGAGCGAGAGCGAAATATTCTTGAGGTTGTGGACCCGCGCGCCGCGAATCCGGATGTATTCTTGCAAGCCGATTTTAGTATAGCAGCGGGGTCAAGGGCGGGTGGCGCTTACGCCGTTTTTCTGACGTTTACCTGGCGATCAGAGTCGCCTTGGGGGGCGCGTTTCGATCGCGGTGATGCGCTCTTCGAGCGCGTTCATGCGTTCGTTGAGATCATTGTCGGAGACTTCCAGGCGATGCATGCGGGCGAAATTGCCGCGTGCGAAACGCTCCAGGCCGCGCAGGATTTCGGTCTGCATGTCGCGCATGGTTTCGAGGGTGCGCGATTCCGTTTCGCGGATGTTCTCGATTGTCCGCGCTTCCGTTTCGCGGATGGTGTCCAGTACTCGTCCTTCAAGCTGATCGAAACGCCGGATTAGTTCTTCGTCTGTCATGCCTGTTCTCCTGTTTCGCGGACCCGCTCTTTTTCCGCCAGCCACTGCTGAACGACAGTTGGGTGGTCGAGGCGCTTCTAGTGTGCTTCGGCTATCCGTTGATGGGCCTGGGCGGCGTCCGTCAGTTTTGCGGTTGGTTCCTTTAGTTTACCGCGCTCGTGCTGTCTCCATTCGCGCTACGATCACAATAACGTGAGCACAATTCCCGAACCGGCATCCTCTCCGGCACTTAAAGTCGCGCGCATGGCGCACCTGCGGCACATGGTGGAACAACTGAAGAAGCTCGAAGAGCGGTTGCGTGCGGGCGGCGGACCGGCCAAGATCGAGCGGCAGCATCGCGCGGGGAAGATGACTGCGCGCGAGCGCATCGCGGCGCTGATCGATCCGGGCACGCCGTTCCTGGAAATCGGGCTGCTGCTGGCTTACGATCAGTACGAGGGCGAAGCGCCGGGCCTGGGGTCGGTCACCGGCATCGGCAAGATCGAGGGCCGCCATGCGGTGATCATCGCGGGCGACGCCACGGTGAAGGCCGGCTCGTGGTGGCCGGAGACCGTGACGAAGGGCTTGCGGGCGCAGGAAATCGCCATGCGCAACCGCATTCCCATCGTGTACCTGGTGGACTCCGCGGGCGTAAACCTGCCGTACCAGGACCGGATTTTCCCGGGGCAGTATGGCGGCGGGCGAATTTTTTACTATAATTCTCTTATGCGGCGCAAGCTCCGTGTGCCGCAGATTGCCGCGGTGATGGGTCCCTGCATCGCCGGCGGCGCTTATCTTCCCGCGCTCAGCGATTCCATCATCATGGTCGAAGGCACGAGCTTCATGGGCTTGGGAGGGCCGAATCTCGTCAAAGGCGCCACCGGCCAGGTGGTCGATTCGGAATCCATCGGCGGCGCGCGGCTGCATACCACGGTCAGCGGCGTGGCCCACTATATGGCCAAGGACGATGCCGAATGCCTGGCACGCATCCGGCAGCGTTTTCGGGATCTGCCCGCGCCGCCCGCGCCTTCTCACGGCAATGCCCCGGCGCGGTCCGCGGACGATATTTACGGCGTGCTGCCGGAGAATCATCGGCTGCCCTACGACATCGAAGAAGTCATATTCCGGATTTTCGATGCGGGCGATTACGCCGAGTTTCAGCCGGATTATGCGCCTGAGATGCTGTGCGCTAACGCGCGGCTTTCGGGGCACCCGGTGGCCATTATCGCCAATCGGCGCGGCTTTCTGCGGTCGGAGGGACGGCCGCGCATTGGCGGCATCGTGTACACGGAATCGGCGCGCAAGGTGGCGTATTTTGTGGAGCTGAACGAGCGGCTGGGCTACCCGCTGATCTATTTGCAGGACGTTTCGGGATTCATGGTGGGGCCCGAAGCCGAACGCGAGGGCATCGTCCGGGCCGGCGCCGACATGGTGGAGGCTATGTCGTGCACGAGCGTGCCGAAGCTTATCCTGACGCTCAATCACGCCAGCGGGGCGGGGTATTACGCCATGGCGGGCCAAGGCTTCGAGCCGAATTTTACGTTCAGTTGGCCGACGGCGCGCATCGGAGTGATGGAAGGCGATTCGGCGGTGCAGGCGCTGTTTTCGGTGGAATTGGAAAAATATAAGGCTAGCGGGGAGCCGCTGCCGAAGCAACTGCAGGCCGCCATCGAGAAGACTAAGACCGACTACGAAAGCTGGCTGGATGCGCGGTACGCCGCTGCGCGGGGCCATTGCGACGCGGTGATCGATCCATTGGACACGCGGGGGGTGCTGACGATGGCTTTGGAGGTTGCGCTGCACCGTCCGCGGGCGATACCGCTGGTTTTGGAAACATTATGAAATGGCCGCCGATTAACGCCGATGAACGCCGATAAAACGAGTTTAGTTCTATGATTCGCATCGCTAACGGTCAAGGTTTTTGGGGCGACTGGCTGGAAGCTCCCGTCCGCCTGGTGGATGGCGGGCCGATCGATTACCTCACGCTCGATTATCTGGCCGAAGTCACCATGTCGATCCTGCAGAAGCAGCGGCAGCACGATCCGGAGCTCGGCTATGCGCGCGATTTCCCACCGCTCATCGGGCGCATTGCGAAGAAGCTGCGGGAGCGCAAGATCAAAGTCGTTGCCAATGCCGGCGGGGTGAATCCGGTGGCTTGCGCGCGCGCCGTTTTGAAAGCGGCGCCGGGGCTGAAAGTTGCGGTCGTGTTTGGCGACGATGTGCTCGGCCGCATCGACGAGTTTCTGGGCAAGGGCTATGAGATGCGGAACATCGATACCGGCGAGCCGCTCTCCACTATTCGCGGACGCATCCTGAGCGCGAACGCTTACATTGGCGCATTTCCGCTGGCCGAGGCGCTGGCCACGGGCGCGGACGTGGTGATCTCCGGACGCTGCGCCGATGCGGCACTGGTGCTGGCACCTATGATCGACCGCTTCGGGTGGGGGCCTGAGGACTACGACAAGCTGGCGGCGGGGATCGTGGCGGGCCACATTATAGAGTGCGGCGCGCAGTGCTCCGGCGGAAATTGCCAGGTGGATTGGCGGAACATCCCGGACCTGGCCAACATCGGTTACCCCATCGTGGAAGCCGAGCCGGACGGATCGTTCAGCGTGACCAAGCACCCCGGAACGGGCGGGCGCATCGATTCGCATGGCGTGAAAGAGCAGCTTCTTTACGAGATCGGCGATCCGCGACAGTATATGACGCCGGATTGTGTGGCCGACTTCACTTCGCTGCAGCTTGCGGATACAGGGCCGGACCGGGTGCACGGATGCGGCGTGCGCGGCGGGCCGCGGCCGGCCATGTTGAAGGCGTCGATCAGTTACGATGCGGGCTGGAAAGCGTCCGGGACGCTGGTGTATAGTTGGCCGGACGCGCTGGAGAAGGCGCGCGTGGCGGACCGCATTACCCGCGAGCGGCTGGAGGAGCTCGGCCTGCGCTTTGATGAAATCCACACTGAATATTTCGGCGTGAATGCGTGCCACGGTCCGGCGGCGCGGCCGCGGCCGGAGCATGCCGATCCACCGGAGGTGCAGGTGCGCATCAGCGTGCGCGGCGGGGACAAGCGGGCGGTCGACCGCTTCACGCGCGAAATGATTCCGTTGGTGCTGACCGGTCCGCCGGGCGGCACCGGATATGGCGAAGGCCGGCCGGAGGTGCGCCAGATCGTGGCATATTGGCCGGCGCTGATTCCGCGCGATGAAATTCACACGCGCGTGGAGGTGGTGGAATGAAAATCCCGCTCTCACGCATCGCCCACACCCGCTCGGGAGACAAGGGCGATATTGCCAACATCGGCGTTATTGCGTGGCTGCCGCAATACTACCCGATCCTGCTGCGCGAAGTGACGCCGGAGCGCGTCAAAACATTTTTCGGCGAAATGGTTTTGGGAGGAGTGGACCGGTTCGAATTGCCGAACCTGGCGGCGTTGAACCTGCTGCTGCATCACGCGCTGGGCGGCGGCGGTACGGTCTCGCTGCGCACAGACGCGCAGGGCAAGACCCTGGGCGCGGCGCTGCTGGGGATGGAGATCGAGGTGTATGAGCGAGAGCTTACAGATTAGCCGCGAAGGCCGCCTGCTGCGGCTGGCGCTCGACCGGCCGGAGCGACGCAATGCGCTGAACATGGACCTGTGCGGCGCGCTGGGCGCGGCGCTGGAAGAGGCGGAAAACGACGCGGGCGTGGGCGCGGTGCTGCTGAGCGGGAACGGCAAATCGTTTTGCGCGGGCATGGACCTGAACGAAGTGCTGGCGCCTTCCGGCGGCGACATCAACGAAGCTCACGAGCGCATCTTTTCGGCGGGAACGAGGATGACGAAGCCGCTGGTGGCGGCGGTGCAGGGAGCGGCGCTGGCCGGCGGCACTGGACTGGTGGCGAATTGCCATATCGTGGTGGCGGCGGAAGACGCGACGTTTGGGCTGACCGAAATCCGGATCGGGCTGTGGCCGTTCGTGATCTTTCGCGCGGTGGCGGGCGCTTTGGGCGAACGGCGCGCGACCGAATTGGCCCTCAGCGGGCGGATTATTCCGGCGAGCGAGGCGCGCGAGTACGGGCTGGTGCATCATGTCGTGGAACCGGTGGGCCTGATCGAGCGGGCGCGGGAGATCGCGGGCGCGATCGCAGAGTCCAGTCCCACTGCGATCCGGGCGGGGTTGACGTTCGTGCGCGATGCGCGGGGCAAGAGCTGGGAAGAAGCCGGGGACCTGGCCCGGCGGATGCGCAACGAGGTTTTTCGCAGCGCGGATTTCCAGGAAGGCATTCGGGCGTTTCAGGAGAAGCGTGCGCCGCGGTGGTTTTAGTGGGCAGCGTTGACTTACTTTACCTGGAACTTGTCCGGCTGTGTCACTTCGCACATGTACCAAGACAATTGGCTTCTTCGTAATCTTCCAGTAACGCAGCGCTGGTACAGTTGGCGCTGGAGGTTACAGGTTACAAATGAAGAAGACGATTGCTTTACTTTCCCTCGTCGGCGCCTGTTCGATGGGCACCGCCGTCGCCCAGGGTACGAGCTTATCCCGAAACAACATCAAGCGCGTTCTGCTAATCAGCATCGACGGTATGCACGCTGTCGATTTCGCGAACTGCGCCAGCGGCATCAGCACGGTCGCCGGTGGCCGGCCCTATTGCCCGGCGCTGGCCGCGCTCGGCAAGACCGGCATCAACTACGTGGCAGCGAGCACCTCAAAAACCTCGGACTCCTTCCCCGGCCTGACGGCTATTGTCACGGGCGGAAGCCCGGCCCTTACCGGCATCTACTACGACGTAGCGTATGCCCGGAATTATGACGCCCCCGCGGTAACTACCGGCAACGGTCTCGGGGCAGGCCCCTGCACGGCCGGTGCGCCGCCAACGGGAACCACATCCGAATATGAGGAAGGCATCGACATCGACCAGACGAAGGTGAACGGCGGCGCTCCCGGCGCGGCGCTGACCGATGGGGGCCTCGCATCCATCGACACCCAGAGACTGATCCGCGACCCAAGCAAGGGCTGCAGTCCCGTTATGCCGTGGGATTTCGTTCGCGCCAACACTATCTTCAGCGTCATTCACCAGGCTGGCGGATACGCGGCGTGGTCCGACAAGCACCCGGCGTACGTCTCGGTCGCTTCCGGTCTTGGCGCCGCTGCGCTCGACGACTTCTACGCCCCTGAAATCAACTCCACCGTGATCGGCCTTCCCGGCGTGACGACGCCGACCGGCGTATCCTGCGCCACCATCCTCGATCCGGGCTCGGACTTGACGGCCTGGACCAACAGCTTCCAGAACATCCAGTGCTACGACACTTTGAAGGTCAACGCGATCCTCAACGAGATCGATGGAAAGAACCACCTCGGCACTGCGCAGACCCAAGTTCCCACTATCTTCGGCATGAACTTCCAGGCCGTCAGCGTAGGCCAGAAGCTGATTGAGGCGAGTGACAGCACGACCGGCGGGTATCTGGATGCCGCTGGCACGCCGACGCCCGCGCTGCTCGGCGAAATTCAGTTCGTGGACGCTTCCATCGCGGCATTCGTCAGCGAGCTGAGGACAAAAGGCCTTTATGATTCGACCTTGTTCGTCATCACTGCCAAGCACGGCCAGTCGCCCATCGATCCCAGCCGTTACGTCTCCCAACTCATCAACGGCACATCACCCGCCACCCTGCTCTCCAATGCGGGCTATCTTCCATACTCGGAATCTACCACCAACCCCACTGGCATTGGCCCAACGGAAGATGACGTTTCGCTGATCTGGCTTTCGAATTCCTCGGACACTTTAGCCGCCGTCCAGATCCTCGAAGCCAATGCCTCTGCTGCGGGAATCGCGCTCGGACAGATCTACTACGGTCCTTCGCTCGCGCTAAACTACAACGAGCCAACCTTAGATCCGCGCACGCCGGACATCATCGTGACCCCGAATGTCGGCGTCACATACTCCGGCAGCACGGCGAAACTGGCTGAGCACGGCGGGTTCGCCCATGACGACACGAATGTCATGCTGCTGGTGTCGAATTCGTCCTTCGAGCCCCAGACGGTCCGCGTCGCAGTAGGCACCGTCCAGGTAGCGCCGACGATCCTGCAATCTCTGGGACTCGATCCTTCGTCCCTTAGTGCTGTTCGTGCGGAGGGAACGAGCGTCCTTCCGGCGGTCCCAGTCAAGTGACCGGTTTGTAAGGGTATTGGTGGGACAGGACTGCCGGCCTGTCCCGTCCCTTACGCCAAGGCTGTCGGAAGCGACGTGCCCATCGTCGTGATTCGAAGCCACCATTTCGTTCATTTTGGGGCGCAAACACTTTCCTGCCTGGCATTTTCCACTTCAAAAAATATACTTTTGGCTCCGCCAGATTTAAGGGATAATTCCGACCGCTGTTTCTCGACACCCGCCGGCTCCTGGCCTGTCCGCCACTACATATTGGGTCCAAATCGTACGGGCCCCTTCTAGCAGCGTAGAAAGTGCTTTACTTTTGCTGCGGACGAGTTTAGTATGGTTACGATCCCCCGAGCACTATCGAGGTGAACGTTTTTGTTGAAACTAAAGCGCGTCGAACTGCAGGGCTTCAAATCTTTCTGTGACCGCACGGAGCTCCGCTTCAATGGCGGCGGCATCGCCGCCGTGGTGGGTCCCAACGGCTGTGGCAAATCGAACCTGAGCGATGCCATCAGTTGGGTGCTCGGCGAACAATCGGCGAAAAGCCTTCGCGGCGCCCGGATGGAGGACGTTATCTTTGCCGGCACGCGCGACCGCAAACCCCTGGGGCTGGCGGCCGTCACGATGACGCTGGTCGACCCGATGCTTTACCAGGAGGCGCAGGAGGCCGCCGCATCCCTGGCTGGAAACATAGCCGGAACCAACGGACACGCGGGCCCCATCCCCATCACCGCGCACCAGGGCAAGAATGGCGAAATCACCATCACCCGCCGCCTGTTCCGCTCCGGTGAGAGCGAGTACCTGATCAACGGCCACACCGCCCGCCTGCGCGACATCCAGGACATTTTCATGGGGACGGGACTGGGCCCCGAGAGCTACGCCATCATCGAGCAGGGGCGCATCGGCCAGATCCTCAGCTCCAAGCCGCAGGACCGCCGAGGGGTGATCGAAGAGGCGGCCGGCATCACCAAGTACAAGACGCGCAAACGGCTGGCGGAGGCCAAGCTGGAAAGCGCAAAGCAGAACTTGGCGCGGGTGTTCGACATTCTGGAAGAAGTCACGCGGCAGGTGAACTCGCTGAAGCGACAGGCGTCCAAGGCCAAACGCTACGGCGAGCTGAAGACCGAGATGGATGCCCGCCTGCGCGTGGCGCTTTCGGGCAAGTTCCGCATGCTGGAGCGGGAAGCCGCCAAAGCCGCGCTGGACCTGAACCTGGCGTCGGCCGATCTGCGCGGCCTTTCCGAACAGGTCGCGGCCAAAGAACAGGCGCACGCGGAACTGCAAGGCGAGTCTTACAAGCACGAGCAGCAGCTCACGGGGAAGCGGCGCGAACTGGCCGAGTGTTTGGTCGAAACCGAGCGCACCCGCGGGCGGCTGGAATCGCAGGTGAAGGAGAGCGGCGCGATCGAGCAGCGCATCGCGCAGGCCGAGCGGGAATCGCAGGAATTGGAGGCGCGGCTGGGGCGCCTGGGCGCGGAACTGGACGCGCACCGGCAGCAGGTGGCGGCACTCGACCAGCAAATCGGCCAATCGCGCGAGCGCATGGTGGAGAAGAACCGGCTGCGCGAGGAGCTGCAGACCAGCGTCCGGCAACGGGAGCAGGCGATCGAAGCGAGCCGCACGGCAGTGCTGCGGCTGTTGGGCGAGGTGTCCACGCTGCGCAACCAACTGGCGCAGATGAACGAATACTTGGCGGGAGTGGAGCGCGAAACGGCGCGGGTGCTGAAGGAAGAGCAGACCTCCGCGGCCGAGTTGGAACGGCTGGCGGCGGCGCGGAATGCGCTTTCCGAAACCATGGCGCAGCGGCAGCTCGAGCTGGAATCGGTGGCCGGCGAGAGGCAGCGGACGGAAGAAGACCTGAGCGGGCGGCGGAAGAGCGCCGTGGAGGTACGCGGGTGCATCGATCAACTGCGCACGGAGTGTTCGCAAGCGAAGGCGCGCAAGGAATCGCTGGAGGAGGTGCTGGCGCATCGCAGCTACACTACGGAATCGGTAAAGCGGCTGTTTGCGGCGCTGGAGAAGGGCAAAGCGCAGGATCTGCGGCCGCAGGGCGTGCTGGCGGATTTCGTGGAAGTGGATCCGCAGTTCGAAAAGCCCGCCGAGGAATTTCTGCACGACGAACTGGAATACGTGGTGGTGGAGAATTGGGCGCAGGCCGATCGGGGCCTGGATTTTCTGCGCGCGGAGCTCGACGGGCGTGCCACGTTTCTGGTGCATCCGGACAAGAACGGCAACGGGCACTTGCACCTGGCGGAGCCGGCGATCGGCCCGGAGACCGGCATTCTGTCGCGGCTTAGCGATTCGCTGCGGCTCACCAACGGCCTGACCGACCGCGCCGCCACGCTCCTGCCGCGCGTTTCGCTGTGCTTCGTGGCTGAAGACCGCGCGTCGGCCCAACGGCTGGCCATGAGCTATCCGCACCTGTATTTTCTAACCACGGAGGGGCTCTGCTATCACGGCCACACCGTGACCGGCGGCAAGAAGACCGCCAGCGGGCCACTGGCGATGAAGCGCGAAGCGCGCGAGCTGGGAGTGGTGCTGCAGTCGAAGCAGAAGGCGTTGGGCGAGCAGGTGGCGCGGCTGGAGGATCTGGACCGCGAGATCGGTATTTTGGCCGCGGAGTTGGAGCGGCTGCGCGGCGTGCAGCAGGCCCGCGAAAAAGATCGCGTGGCGCTGGAGCACGAAATGCGCAAGCTGGCCGAGGAAACCAATCGCGCCAATTCGCGGCTATCGGTGGCGCGGTTGGAACTGGATCGCCTGAAGCGGGATGCGGAGCGGTCGGCCGTGGAGCGCGAGCGCAATCAGCAGGCGGTCGCGGAGAAGGAAGAGCTGCGCGAGCGGCGCGAACAGGAATTGGAAGATCAGCGTCAGTTCCTGGAGAAACTGGAAGTGGAAGCGGCGGCACTGGCGGAAGACCATTCGGCGCTGCGGGCGGAGTTGGCCGGCTTGGAAGAGCGGCATCGCGCCGAGCGCGCCGCCATGGGCCGGCTGGACGCGCAGCATAAGGAAGCTACGGCGCGGCTGGGGGCGATCGCGGGCGAGATCGAGCGGCTGGGTGTGCATCGCGCGAGCCTGCTGACCGACAACATCGAGTTGGACCGGAAGCTGGCCGCGCTGGGCGCGCAGGCCTTGGAGACCGAAGCGGCAGTGAATCGGTTGGCCGCCGAGGAAGCCCGCATGCGGGAGACGCTGGCCGCGACCGATGAGGAGTTGAAGCAATTGCGGGTGAAGGTGGAGGAGGCGCACACCAACCGGTCGCAAATCGAAGTAGATCTGGTGCGGCGGCAGGCGGAGCTGAAGTATCTGGACGAGACCAGCCGCAAGGAATTGAATTGCACGGTGGAGGAACTGACGGCGGGCGACGAGACGGTGCCGGATATCGAGGCCATTGGGGAGGCGGAGCGGCTCTACGAGGAAGTGCGGGCGCGGATCGAGGCGCTGGGTCCGGTGAACGCGCAGGCCATGGAGGAGTTTCAAGAAGCTTCGCAGCGCCAGGAATTCCTGAGCGTGCAACGGCAGGATTTGCTGGATTCCATCCGCGACACGGAGAAGGCGATTGCGGATATCGACGTGGTGTCGCGGCAGAAATTCGCAGAAGCTTTCGAGCGCATCAACCAGAATTTCCGGGGAGCGTTCCAGACGCTGTTCGGCGGCGGCACCGGCGAGATGCGGCTGACCGACGAAACCAACCTGGCCGATTCGGGCATCGATATCGTGGCGTCGCCTCCGGGCAAGAAGCTGCAAAACGTGCTGCTGCTATCGGGCGGCGAGAAGGCGCTGGCGGCGGTGGCGCTGCTGATGGCCATCTTCCGCTATCAGCCGAGCCCGTTCTGCATCCTGGACGAAGTGGATGCGCCGCTGGACGAAGCCAACATCGAGCGGCTGACGCGTCTGCTGCGGGAGATGTCCACCGGGACGCAGTTCATCGTGATCACGCACTCCAAGAAGACCATGGAGGCGGCGTCGGCGATGTATGGGGTGACCATGCAGGAGCCGGGCGTGTCGAAGCTGGTGTCGGTGAAGTTCCAACACGCCGCGGCGTGAGGGGTAGGCAGGTATATACTCAAAATATAGACGATCGGATCGAGGTGTATCTCGGTGAAGACCGCCAAATTGTTTCGCAATGGCCGGAGTCAGGGCGTCCGACTGCCACGCGAATTCCGCTTCGAGGTCGATCATGTTTTCCTGAAGCGGTTCGGCAACGGGGTGCTTCTCCTGCCTTCCAAGAAGGGCTGGGACACGCTCATTCATAGCCTGGGCCAGTTTTCCGAGGATTTCATGGCCGAGCGTGACCAACCCGAGCAGCAGGACCGCTCGGAAGTGTTTTGATGAAGGTTCTGCTTGACACCGATACTTGCATCCATCTGATCCGCTACCAGCCCGTCGCGATGCTGCAGCACCTCAAACGCTATGCGCCGGGCGAGGTCGGGATCTCCTCGATCACGCTGGCTGAGCTTGGCTTCGGCGCGGAGAGGGGTCCGCAGCGGGAGCGCAATAAAACCGCCCTGGACGATTTCACGGCGCTGCTCGATATCGCTCCCTTCGACGCGGCGGCCACGTCCGTATACGGCGTCGTGCGCGCGATGCTTGGGGTCCGTGGCGCCTGCGAATTCTCCAGAATCGTCGGGCTGCACCTCGCGGACTGGCTGGAAAGTTGACGCCGTAAGCGCATCAGTAAAGAGCGCGCGGTTGTGGCGTGCCTCCGACTCTGCCGGACGGCTCCAGATAACGGCGTGCGCCGGCGGCCATCAAGCCCAGATCGGTCGGTCCTTGGAACAACAGGAAGCCCTGATCCATGTAACGCCGGGCCATTTCCGGGGTGGCGGCGGGGCGTCCCAGGAACTTGCCGTGGCGCTTTCCGGCTTCCACGACGCGCGCGATGGCCGCCTCCTCCTTGGGGTCGTCCTGGTTGCCGCGCAGGCCTAGCGAAAACGAAAGATCGTTGGTGCCGATGAAGAGCACGTCCACGCCGGGGGTGGCGGCGATTTCGTCGATGCGCTCGACGGCGCGCGCCTCTTCAATAATGATGATGACCATCACGTTCGCGTCCGCGGAATCGTGATAGCCGGCCTCGCCCGCGGGCCAGGTGGTGCGCGCCAACACGGGGCCCGAACCGCGCCGGCCGGCAGGCGGATAGCGGCAGGCGGCAGCGGCCTGGGCGGCCAGTTCGGGCGTGCTGGTGAAGGGGAACATCACGCCACTGACACCGGCATCCAGGACGCGCTTGGCGGTCCAGATCTCGTTCACCGGCACGCGCGCGAAGGTGAGCGCCGGGAGGCCGCGCGTGGCCAGCACCATGTTACGCAGGGTTTCGAGCGTGATGGGCGAGTGTTCCATCTCGACCCACAGAAAATCGAAGCCGAGCGCGGCGGCGTGCGCGGCCACGTCCGGATTGGCGACCGTGATGGTGGCGGCCGTTACCGGCAGCCCTTCGCGCAAACGTTTCTTAACGGGGTTTTCCCAAGGTGTATTCATTTTTTGATCAACCAGACTTCGGCTACCTGGCAGCCGCGGCCGTTGCCGCCCAGTCCGGCTTCGCGATACCAGGAGAGTTCGAGTTCGCCTCCAGACGTGGCGGCTCGCGGTATGTCGAATTCGATGGGGCGGACCGGCTGGGGTTTCATCATCAGCGGATGAATTTCGAGCGCGCCTGCGGCCAGCCTGATTTTGCGCGGCGAACTGTCGCCCGCGTAGACTACGCGGATGCGATACTGCGCCGTTCGATCGAGACCTGTGTAGCGCATTTGCAAAGGTTCATCGTAGAACGATTCGGCGTAGGTCCACCAGGACTTGGGCCACTGCGGCCGGTATTCCAGGCTGGTCGAGCCGCGCACGAGGTGCGGCTGGCGCGCGGGGTCGCCGAGATCGTCGTAGAAGCCGCCGGGGCCGGGATCGGTCCAGTTGAGGATGCGATCGATTTCGGCGGGATCGGTGCGCGCTTCGGCGAAGCGACGCTCAAGCCACAAGCGGTTGTTTAGCGGCACATCGAGGGTGTCGAGGCTGGCGCCACGATCCACGCCGATGGCTTTGTAACGCGGCACGCTGAGTTGCATGCCGATGCTTTGAAACAAGGCTTCCGCCAACTCGAAGATCCGGGCGTGGAGTTCGGGCGCGACGGGCTGTTGGACGGCGCGATCCAAGATCGCCGCGGCCGCGGTCGTATTGCGCGTCGCGCGCAATTCCCGCATCGCTTGTTCTTCGAGCATGGTTTCATAGAGCAGACGCTGGCGGGTGTAGGCGTCGTAATAGGCGCGATACAGGGCTTGTTGAAAGCGCCAGTTGCGCAGCACAGGAGGCGGCGCGGCGCGTTCCATCGCCTGGAATTGTCCGAGCGTGCCGTCCACGCCGGAGTTGGCCGCCAGCGGACCGCGCCAGTTGCGCTCGAGCGCCAGCAGGCCCTGCGCGAAGCTTTCGCTGAACGCATCGCCGATGAAGTAGCGACTGTACTGGCGCAGGATTTCGGTTACATCCTGCTCCGGATTCCAGCCCAGCGCGCTCCACACGAATTTGTTCACGTCGTCGTTGGAACCTTCGGAGTAGCTGATGAACCCGATGGTTGGCGGCTGGAAGCGACGGAAGATTTCCGCCTCTTCGAGCGGCCGCGGATTGATGCTTTCGCGGCCTTCGGTGAGCGCCCAGGCAGCGTCCCAATTCTGGACCGGAAACTGGCATTGAATGTTATGCGTGATGTCCGGATAGTGGCGGATGGGATAGCGGGAGGGCACGGCCGCGCGCAGGCCGGGCAGCGAGATGCGGCTCTGCGGTCCGAACACCACGCCGGTAAGCCAGGCCGGCTGCTGGTCGCGCAGGATGCCCAGGAACTCGTCGAGCCAGGCCTGGCTGAAGCTTTGCGGCGAGACCCACATCTGCGCGCGCGGATGATAGCGGTGCAGGACTTCGGTTTCCTTCGCGAGCAGCGCCATCAGGTGCCGCGGGGCGGTGTGGCCGGGATCGCCGCCGGGGACGAACACGGCATCCACGCGCGGCAGTTGGCGGAACACTTCGCCCGATTCGCGTAGCGCGGATTCCACCGTGGCGGGATCGCCGTAATCGGCGTCCATCGCCGGATACCAGATCCAGACATCCAGGCCGTAGGCGTCGAGCAGGCGCGACAGCTCGATCATCATGCGCATGGGCGGCAGCGGGAAGTGCGGGCTGTCGGCGGCATCGTCGGAGCGCGGCGGGATCAACTCGACAGCGTTGCTGCCGAAGACGGCCAGATCGCGGATGTACTGCTCGAAGACGGGGACGGACCAGGCGTCGTAGGTATTCGATTTCGGACGGTAGCCCAATTGATGGCCGCGCAAGGGGTAGCGCGGCGTGCTCGATTCCGCGAAGCCGTCCGGAAGTTGGATGGAGCCGCGGGCGATGCGCAGTTCGCGCAGGAGGCGGCCGACGCCGAACAGGACGCCGCGCGCGTCGTTGCCGGAAATCGTTACGGCGCTGGCGGTGGTGCGGATGCTGTAGCCCTCGGCGGGGCCGGTTGCGCGGGCGATTTCAATAGTGGCTGCGCCCGCGGCTGGCGCATTTGCCCACCGGATTCCGGAGCGCTTCTCGACTTCTTCGATCAGGAGTGTCACGGCTTTGGCTTCCTGCGCGGAGACTCCGGATGGAGAAACGACGGTGGCACTGGTGAGGTCCAGCGCGGCGGCGGGCGCCGTTAGGGCGGCGATTAATATTGGGATCGCAAGTCGGGGCACGAATCAAATGGATACCACAGGTGGTGGGTGGGATTCCACGGGCGCCGATGCGGCGGTCCCGCTAGTCGGCCCCCGCTACCCTCTGTTGGTTTGGCGGATGTGTCGCTTCGCTCGGAAACGACCGCTCATAGGCACATCTCCCGCGTAGCCCTGGCCCTCAGCCCGCGAATGAGCATTGGACCCGAGGGGAGCGGAACTTTACGGCCACACACGACCTCTGATACCTTTGACATTGTTGTTTGCACTACAACGATCCTTAACAATATGAAACAAACAAGGAAGAGCACCGGCTTGGCGGCGCCCGACACCGCCAAGGATTCTGAGGACACCGAGGTGGCGCTGATCGCCAGCGAAGAGACGGACCGCGTTTCTTCTCCCCCGTCCTATGAAGTAGTAACCTACCCAGCAGACTTTACGTTGGAAGTGCTGGTTTCAAAGCTAAAGGGTGCCCCCCCGGAGATCGATATACCTGGGTTTCAGCGCAGGTTCGTCTGGACACAGGCGCAGGCTAGCAAGCTGATCGAGTCCTTCCTTCTTGGCCTGCCCGTGCCGCCAATTTTTGTGTTTACCGATGCCGGCAACATCCAGATGGTGGTTGACGGGCAGCAGCGGCTCAAGTCGATCGGCTATTTCTTCGAGGGGTATTTTGGTCCGGAAGACAAAGGCCGTCGCCCGGTATTCCGCCTAACTGGCCTGAATGAGGAGAGCCCGTACTACAATCTCTCGCGGAAGGATCTGGAAATGGACCACCCCTCAGTGTTTAGAAAACTGAAGGACAGCGTGCTCCGGGCTTTTGTCATAAAGCAACTTAATCCGAGTGACACCACGTGTGTATATCACGTCTTTGAGCGACTCAACACGGGCGGAACGCTCCTAAAAGGACAAGAGATCCGGAACTGCGTTTACGCGGGCCGCCTTAATGATCTCCTTGTTAAACTCAACGAGACCTCATCGTGGCGGGAAGTCTTTGGCAAGAAGGAGGGCGACAAGCGGCAGAGGGACATCGAGCTGGTTCTCCGCTTCCTCGCGCTGTTGCATAACGCCAAATTGTACAAGAAGCCAATGAAAGATTTCTTGTCGGATTTCATGAAGGCCCACCAGTCGCATCAACAATTGCTCGACACCCGCGCCGAAAAGGAGCTGGTGAGATTCCGCCGCGAATTTACCGCCGCAGCAGACGCCGTTCTCGGCAGCCTAGGCCCGAAACCGTTTCACGTAACGGCCGGGCTTAACGCCGCGGTGTTTGACTCCGTGTTCGTGGCCTTCGCGCAGCATGGGGAAGAAATACCGAAAGACATAAAGGGCCGATACGCCCGCTTAAAGAACGATCGCGACTTCCAAAAAAGGGTGAGCAGTGCAACAACTGACGTTGAGGCCGTTGCGGACCGCCTGCGGATAGCGGAGGAAGTTCTTTTCGGGTAGGTGCCATGCGTTTTCAGCACATTGACGCTGCCTTTGAGGCTTGCCGGCGGCATAAGTCCGAAGCGGAGACGGCGGGGTTGGATGCATTCCAACTGAAGGAGATCGAGCATTACTTACTACGCTCGCTGATTCTGCTAATTGTCTCGCAGTACGAAGGCTATATCGAACGGCTGTTTGTTAAGCGGGCGGAAAAAGTGGGCGACGCGGAGATCCGCAACCTGATGGTTGAGGTTACCGATAAGCGGTTCCGGAGCCCCGACCTTGGAAAAATCCACCAGATGCTGACCATGCTCAGCAAGGGCTGCTGCGACGCCTTCCGTGGACAGATAGAGATTAAGCAACCCCAGGTCAAGGCAGCGTGGGACAGCTTGATTACGGCCCGGCACGCTATAGTCCACGGCGCCAACGCGGGCGCAGTTGGGCTAACGTGGACGGATCTCGAGAGCGCGTATACGGACAGCGCGCGGGTGCTCCAGGCCCTGGCCAATTCGTTAGGCCTGAGCAAGAAGGACCTCAGCCATCTGTGAATCGGACCTCTCCACGTGTCTACGGAGCACCACGCGGCAACCGAACTGGAGTCGGCCCAATCTCAATCCGTCAACTTCAGCCGCCTCAGGTCGGCTTCGGTCCATTTGGCTTCCACTTCGATCATTGACTTCAAAGTCTTTGGCGCGAAGGTGTCGCCTGGGCCGTGGAACGTCACCGTCACGCGGCGGCCGTCATCATGGCAATAGATCTGGTGCGATCCGCTTCCCCGATCGAACGCAAAGCCGTCACGGATCAGAGCTGAAACGATTTGGCGGGCTGTGAGGCTGCGGAGCCGGCCGTAGTTGATCGCCATGGATCAGACAGTGACTGCAACGCGCGGTTCAGCGGTCACCTCCACTTGGCCGCAGATCGCCTCGGGCAATGGTTGGCTATGCTCAACCATGCTCTCGATGACGAGATGCACAACCTCTTCGATGCTTTTGAGAGCCTCTTCGCGGGTGTAGCCCCACGTTGCCGCCCCCTGCTGGTGAAGCGCGGGGCAGTATGCGTGCCAGCGATCTTCGTCCGGCTCCACTACGACTTTGAAGGTGTAGGTCTTCATGGTTTGGGATCCAACGCCCATTTCCAGTTTAAGCCACGGCGCATGGTCCCGTCAGGCGCGGCCGGGCCGCGCCGCGCGATGCTAGATTGAAATGAGATATGCGAGCTTGCTGCTTTCGCCCGCTGTTGTTGGCGGTCGCGTTATTTCCGTCGATTCGAGCGCAGGAAAAAGGGGTCGAGCCGGACTGGGACATCCGCCCGGTGCTGAAGGAGATCGCCGCGCATGCGCAGCGCATGGTTCCGGTGCTGGAGCAGATCGACGCCAAGGATATGGTGAAGAACGGCGCGCCGGATACGTACGTCACGCAGCTCAATGAGAGCAAGGTGCAGACCAAGGCTCTGGCCACCGAGGCCCTGGCGCTGGCGAATTCGCCGGACAAGCTTTCGGCCGACCTATCCACTTTCTTCCGCATGCTGTCGCTAGAGAAGACGCTGCTTTCGATCGAGGAGGGGATTCGGAAGTACTGGAATCCCGCGGTGGCGGATCTGCTGAACAGCCAGATGGCCGAGAACGGCGCGAATCGCGAACGCTTCCAGCGCTACATACTGGACCTGGCGGCCACGCACGAGCAGGAATGCGCGGTCATGGATCACGAAGCGCAACGCTGCCGCGGGATCCTGGCCAAGCAGCCCAACGCCGCTTCCAAGACGGAGAAAAAGTAGCATGCCGTTCAACTGCACGATCTGTGGAGAGGAATCCACGCGCATCTGCGTGTGGTGCACCAAGGATACCTGCGCCAATCATCTGTGCCCCAAGTGCGGGCGGTGCAGCGATTGTTGTGAGTGCGAGGTGCCGCTGGATCTGCCGGTGCATGCCGCCCCGGTTGTCCCAGAGGCCGTGCAGGATCCAGAGCCCGCGCCCGTGCCAGAGTCCGAACCCGCCGAGGAGGCCGCGCCGGTCGAGAGCGTGGTCACCGAACCCGATCCGGCGGTCTAAACATGCGAACTCATCCGGCAGGCCTCGCCGCGGCCCTTCTGCTGGCGGCCGTTTCACCCGGCGCGGCGGCCGAAGCCATTTTCAACATCAAAGACTATGGCGCCAGCGGGCGCAAATCCGACGATGCGCGCGCCGCCATACAGAAGGCCCTGGATACGGCCGGCGCGGCAGGCGGAGGCACGGTGTATTTGCCGCCCGGCGAATATACGTCGGGCACACTGCATCTGCGCAGCCACGTGCGGTTGCTGATAGATTCGGGCGCCACGTTGTTCGCTTCGCTGGACGGCAAAGCTTTTGACAAAGCCGCGCTGCTCTACGGCGAAGGCGTGGACAACATTACAATCGAGGGGCGCGGCACGGTGGACGGCCAGGCGTCGTACATGTGGCTGCCCAACGGCGACTTCGACGATGCGTTGATCCGCGAAAACATGCTGCTGGCCAAGGCCCTGGGCAAACCGCTGATGCGGTCGTTTCCGGCGGGCTATCCGACCGAACAGATGTACCCGCACCTGGTGCTGCTGCTGCGATGCAAAGACGTGCGCATCGCCGGGTTATCGTTCGTGCGGTCGCGAAGCTGGACCATCAATCCCTATGCCTGCGAGCGGCTGAACATCGACGGCATTTATGTGTATTCGAACCTGAAAGAAGCGGTTTGGGCGGACGGCATCGATCCCGACGGTTGCAAGGACGTACACATCTCCAATAGCACCATCGAGACCGGTGACGACGCCATCGTGCTGTGGTCGTCGGATATCTACGGCCCGGCGCTGCCTTGCGAAAACATCACGGTGACCAACTGCCGGCTCTCCTCGGCGTCCAGCGCGCTGAAGTTTTGCGACGGGAACAAGAACTGCATCCGGCACGTGACCGTGGATAACACCGTGATCACGGGATCGAACCGGGGCATCGCGTTCATGGTGTTCGACAAAGGCTATGTGAGCGACGTGGTGCTCTCGAACCTGACGGTCGAGTGCCGGAGGCACGACTGGTTCTGGTGGGGCGACGGCGACCCGATTCATTTCGATATCAAACGGCCCAGCGAAGTGGATGGCAAGCCGCACGCGAATGAGCCGCCGGCCGGTTCGATCCGCAATGTGCTGATCCGGAACGTGGTGGCGCGCGGGCAGGGAACGTCGATGATCCACGGGCATCCGGATAGCTGGATCGATGGCCTGAGCCTGGACAATATCAAGCTCATCGTTTCCAACGATCCGGATTCGCCGCTGCAGAAGACGGTGGATGCCTTGCAAGTGCGCTGGGCGCGCAATTTGAAGATCAGGAATGTGGAGGTGATCTGGGATAAGCCGGCGTCGGTGAAGTGGCAGAGCGCGCTGCGCGTGGACGACGCGCAGGATGTGGAACTGGCGGATTTCCAGGGGCGGCCGGCGGGGGGCGGAGCTGCGGCCGTGGCGTTCACGAACGTGGATGGCGCGACGGTGCGAAATTCGCACGCCGCCGCCGGCACGGGGTTATTTCTGGACATCGCGGGGGCTAAGAGCCGCGGTATCCGGCTGTCCGGCAACGATCTGGGTGGGGCCAAGGTTCCGTATCGCGTGGGCGCGGGCGCTAATCAGGATGCCGTGAGCCGCGTGCCGGTCGAGTAACGGCTAGCGGCGAAATTGCGCGGCCTTTTCCGGCTGGCCCGTCTGGTCGTACAGCGTGGCGAGATCCTGCCGGGCGGCCTGGAGCCAAGCGATGGAGGGCGTGGTTTGTTTGCCGATGATCCGGTAGCCGGCCAGCAGGTGGGTTTCCGCCTCGCTGTAGCGGCGTTCGCGCAAGAGCGTGCGCCCGAGCCTGAACTGGGCCACGCCGGTGTTCAAGTGATCGGCTGACAAGGCCGCGGTGAAGCGCGCGATCGCTTCGTTCAGGATCTGCTCGGCACGCGCGTATTGTTTGCGTTCCAGGTACACACCGCCCAGATTACTCATCGCGATGGCCACCGAATAGTGCCGGTCGCCGTTCACCGCCCGATAAATATCCAGCGCGCGGAGGAATCGCGCCTCCGCCAAGTCCAGTTCTCCACGCTTCAATTCCACGTTTCCCAGCTCGTTGAGCGCGAGCGCAACCCGGCTGTGCATGGTCCCGTAGACCCGCTCCTGGATGGTCAACGACCGTTGCAGCGCCGCTTCCGCTTCGTCATAGCGCTCTTCGCGGCCAAGCGCCTGCCCCAGGAAAGTGAGGCTGGCAGCGACCTCGGGATGATCCTTGCCATACCACGCCTGGTTGATGTCAAGCGCCTGCCGGGCGAAGGCTTCGGCTTCGGGGTAATGCCCCTGGTTGTACTGGATTGCGCTGAGGTTGATCAAGTCGTCGGCGACCAGCGGGTGGCGTTCGCCATACATCTGGCGGTACATGGCAAGGAGCCGGCGGTTCAAGGCATCGGAGATGGCGTAGTGGCCGAGGTAGAACTGCGCGTTCGCCAGCTCGCTCAGGCTGTCCGCGAGATCTTGCACCGCGGCGCCCGGTGCGGACTGCAACCGGATGGCTTGCTCGAGCATGGTCACGGCCTGATCGTATCTGCCGCGGTGCTCCAGCACCTTACCCAAGGCGGAGGTGGCGCGCGCCACGGCCGGGTCGAAGGCCGGCGCCACCCGGCGGCTCATCTCGAGCCCTTCGCGGACCAGCCGCTCGGCTTCGGCGAGGCGCGCCTGGCTGATTCGCAGCACACCGAGCGCCACCAGGCTCTCCGCCACTTCGGGGTGGTCGCGGCCATAGATCGCCCGCCGCCGTTCCAGCGCGGTACCGAGCAGCGCGTCGGCCCGGTCCAGCTTGCCTAACTTCTGGTAGAGGCCGCCTAGCGTGAAATAGAGTTCCGCCTGCACGGCGGGCTCCCGGTCGAGGATGCGGGCCTCTTCAACGCCGCGATCCAGCAGTGCTACTACGCGCAGATCGTCAGCGGGCCCCGCGGTTTGATCGCCGAACAGGTTGAGCATGAAGCGCTGGATACGCTGGGTGCGGACGGCCTGGGCCAGCGTCCGGTTATGCGCGGCCGCCAACCTCACGGTGAAGAAGGCGAGCACGCCGGCCACGATGGTGCATACCGCCAGCGCAATGGCCAAAGATCTCCGGTTGCGGCGGGCGAACTTTCCCAGCCGGTAGCGCACGCTGTCCGGCCGCGCTTCGAGCGGCTCTCCCTTCAGGTAGTGGTCGATATCTCGGATCAGCGCCTCGACCGACCGGTATCTGCGCTCCGGCTCCTTGTGCATGGCGGTGAGGCACAACACGTCCAGGTCACTCCAGGCCGTCTTGCCGGCCGCGCCTCTTGCCGCCGCCGAGGGCTTATCCGGTTGGCGATCCGCGATCATGTCGCTGGCTTGGGAGGGCGTCAGGTTCGCGAAATTGAATGGAAGCCGGCCGGCCAGCAATTCGTAAAGGATCACGCCGAGCGAGTAAACGTCCGTGAAGACTCCGACCGGACCGCCGCGAACCTGCTCGGGCGCCGCGTAGGCCGGCGTCATCATCCGCAAACCCGTGAGGGTCTGATCCACCGGCTGGTCGAGGCCGTCGAGTTGTTTGGCAATGCCAAAATCGAGCAGCCGGAGGGTGCCGCCGGGCTTGACCAGGATGTTGGAGGGCTTCAGATCCCGGTGGATGATGGCATGCTGGTGCGCGTGCTGCACGGCATCGCACACGGAACGAAACAATTGCAGGCGCTCCCGGATGGGCGACTGGCGCCGCCGGCAATACTCGGTGAGCGGGAGGCCGTCGACATACTCCATGGCGAACCACGGAGTTCCGTCGGACAGCGTGTCGGCATCGTACAGCCGGGCGATGGATGGATGATTCAGTTGCGCAAGCGTGCGTTGCTCGCTGAGGAATCGTTCGCGGCGGGCGGGCGAAAGCCAGGCGTCGCGCAGGAGCTTGATGGCCACCAGACTGCCGAGATCGTCGCGCTCCGCCAGGTACACCACGCCCATGCCGCCCTCGCCGAGCACTCTCACGATGCGGTACGGACCCAGATCGGCGGCCGAGAATGCGGGAGCAGTTCCGCGTCCGACCAGGCGATGGGCGACGTCCGCCACACCGGCATCCAACAGCGATCCGCCGCGGGCATCCTCCTCCAGCATGGCTGCCACATGGGCCATCAGGCCATCGTCGCCCGCGCAACTCTCCTGGAGGAAGGTTTGACGCTCGACGGCGGGGAGGTCCGCCGCTTCGTGAAACAACGTTTGGATGCGATGCCAGCGCGCGCTGTCCATTTCAATTTCCCAAGCAGGGCCGCGGCTCAGCAAGCGCGGCGCAGTTCATTGGCGAGCCACGCCCGGGCCGCGCGCCAGTCGCGCAGAACGGTGGCCTCGGACACATCCAGGAGCGCCGCCGTTTCACTGACATCCAGCCCTCCAAAGAAGCGGCTCTCCACGAGCATCGCCTGGCGGGGGCTCATGCGGGCCAAGTCGTCCAAAGCGGTGTCCAGAGCCAGCACATCGTTGCCGCACGACGCGGCCTGGTCCAGCGCATCGTCGAAGGCGACCATGGGTTCGCCATCGCCTCCCCCGCGTTTGTGCGCATTCCGGCGGCGCGCCGCTTCAACCAGCAGTTGGCGCATGGCGCGCGCGGCGATGCGTTTGAAGTGCAGACGGGAAATGCCTGCCAGATGCGGTGAGTTGGCCAGCTTCAGCCAGGCTTCGTGAACCAGCGTGGTGGGGCTGAGCGTGGCGTTCGGGTCCCGGCTTTTCACGGTGGAGGCTAAGCGGCGAAGTTCCTCGTAGGTGAGGCTGAACAGATGGTCCATCGCGCGCCTTCGTTCGGGGGGCGCGCCAATGTCGCTCGGATTCAATCCGTGTGCTATTGCGGTATTTCGAAAGCGCATGACGGTTTTTCAGGCGCGTTTGCGCAATGCGAAGTAGGCTCCCTGTGCAGACATGTGGTATTGTGCAGAGCCAGCTCTTTTCGGAATACTATCACCGGAAGGGGCACGCGGGCAAGTAATGGGAGTCCTGGGAGGGGTCATGCCGTCTCTATGTTTGTTGCGGAAACTGTGGGCGGTACTGCCCGCTACTTTGCTGTTGGCGGGAGCCACCTCGATGGCCGATGCGCAGACCTTCCAGACGGTGCCTGCGCTGTCTTTCACGACGGTTGCCGCCGGCGCGAATCCGCTGCCCCAGGTGGTCGCCATCGCCAGTACAGGGGCACAGATGGTATTCAGCGTCACGCCAACCACCTCCACGGGAGGCAATTGGCTGACGGCCAGCCCCACGGGTGGGGAATGCTGCGCCACACCCGAGGGCATCACCGTTTCCGCCAACGCAACCGGCTTGACGGCCGGCACCTATACCGGGCAGATCGTATTCGCCGAATACTCCGCCGGGACGCCAAGTATCACGGTACCGGTGACCCTGTATGTGGCCGCGGCCGGCGGGACATTCTTCGGCGATGTGGCCGGCCAAGCCAGCTTTTCAATGTTGACCGGTGCTACTCCGCCATCCCAGATCATTCAAATTCAAAACGGGGGAACCGGAACCCTGCACTGGACCGTGACGGCGAGCACCGCGGACGGCGGCACGTGGCTGCACGTCCCCGTGACGTCGGGGAATGCGCCGTCGATGGTCACGGTCGGAGTTATTCCCGCATCCTTGCCCGGAGCGGGCGCGGTCAAAGGCACGTATGCCGGCCAGCTCTTGTTTACGACTACCGGAAGTAGCGTCACGGTCCCTGTGAGTGTGACTGTAGGGAGCACCACCTCGCCCTTCTTCACCCAAGTCAATCCGATCAATTTCACCATGCCTCAGGGCGGGGGCGCGCTGCCTCAGGTGTTGAGCATTTCAAGCCCGGGTACGAACTTCACGTTCAGCACGGCGGTGCATACCGGAACTGGCGGGAGCTGGCTGAGCATCTCCAACGTGGGTGGCGAGTGTTGCAATACGCCGCTGGCCCTCACGGTGAGCGTCAACGCCGCCACGCTGGCTGTGGGAACCTATATCGGCGAAATTGTGATCCAGGAGTATTCTCAGGATGACCTGACGATGACCGTGCCGGTTACTCTAACCGTCGCGGCTACGGGGACCACCTTCTTCGATAGTCTGCCCGGTGAAATGAGTTTCTTCCGAACCACAACCGAGAGTCCGTCGGCCCAGGCCGTGCCGATCCGGAACGGCGGAACCGGCACGCTGAACTGGACCGCAACGGGCAGCACGGCGGACGGCGGCAACTGGCTGACGCTGTCCGCTGCCAGCGGGACCGCGCCCTCCAGCCTGACCGTGAGCATACTGACCTCGGCTCTCCCGGGCGCAGGCGCGACTCTGGGAACCTTCGATGGCCAGGTGGTGCTCGAAACTGGCAGTGACGTGGTCACAATTCCAGTCAGTGTGGTGGTGGGTCCCAACGTTTTCGGCCAGGTAAATCCGATCGTTTTCACCATACCCGAGGGCGGTGAAGCCCTGCCGCAGGTCCTGGCTGTCGCGAGTACGGGCGCGAACTTCACCTTTAGTTCGGCGGTGTACACCGCGAGCGGCGGCAGTTGGCTAACCATCTCAAACCTGGGCGGCGAGTGCTGCAATACGCCGGAGAACATCACGGTCAGCGTCAACGCCGCTGCGTTGCCGGCGGGGACTTATGCCGGCGAAATCGTCTTCGAAGAGTATTCCCAGCAAGACATGGGCCTGACGGTACCGGTTACTCTGAACGTGGTGGCATCCGGTTCCACCGCGTTTTTCGACACCCTGCCGGGTGAAATGAGCTTTTCCCTGGCTACCGGCGGCGGCGCCCCGGCGCCCCAGGCCATCCAGATCAGAAACGCGGGAACCGGCACTTTGCACTGGACGCTCGCGACCAGCACGGCGGACGGTGGCAGTTGGTTGACCGCGTCCGCCCTCAGCGGCACAGCGCCTTCCACGGTCAGCGTCTCGATCAATCCCAGCTTCCTGCCCACCGGTACCGGGACCTTCAACGGGCAAATCGTGTTGCAGACCACGGGTGACGAAGTGACCATCCCAGTCAGCGTCACCGTGGGCGCCAATGTCTTCGTGCAAATGAATGCCATCAACTTCACCATGCCTCAGGGCGGCGCGAACCCGCTGCCACAGATCCTGGCCATCGCCAGCACGGGCGCCAATTTCACCTTTAGTTCGGCGGTGTACACCGCCTCGGGCGGCTCCTGGTTGAGCATCTCCAACCTCGGCGCCGAGTGTTGCAACACGCCGGAGGGTATCACGGTCAAAGTCAACGCCTCCACGCTGACGGCGGGAACTTATACCGGCGAAATCACCTTCACCGAGTATTCCCAGCAAGACCTGGCGATCACCGTGCCGGTGACTCTAACCGTCGAAGCGACAACCTCCACCTTCTTCGATAACATGCCCGGGCAGTTGAGCTTCTTCATCAAACCGGGCGCCACCGCTCCTTCCCAGACCGTGCAGGTCCGCAATGCCGGGTCCGGCACGTTGAATTGGACCGTGGCGGGGACCACCGCGGACGGCGGCGCATGGTTGACGGTCTCTCCCGCCAGCGGGAAAGCTCCATCCACCGTGACTGTCTCCGTGGTCACCGCGCACTTGCCGGGCAGTGGACTGACCGCCGCGACCTACAACGGCCAATTGGTGTTTACCGCCTCAGGCGACGTGGTCACCGTGCCCATTAGTGTGACTGTGGGACCCAATGTCTACAACCAACTGAATGCCATCAGCTTCATCATGGCCGAAGGCGGCACGAACCCGCTGCCGCAGATCCTGCCTGTGGTGAGCGGCGGCGCCAACTTCACGTTTAGTTCGGCGGCGTACACCGGGAACGGCGGCGCCTGGCTGACTATCACCAACCTGGGTGCAGAGTGCTGCAATACCCCGGAGAACATCTCGGTCAGCGTCAACGGTTCCACGCTGCTTGCCGGGACATATACCGGCGAAGTCACTTTCACACAGTATTCCCAGCAGGACATACTCATGACGGTGCCAGTCACTCTAACCGTGGTGCCGTGCGGCGCGTTCTTCGACAACGTCCAGGGACAGATGAGTTTTTCTTTTGCGCCGAGCAGCGGCAACCCGGCGTCCCAAACGGTACAGATCCGAAACGCGGGAAATGGGACGCTGAGCTGGAGCCTCGCGAAGATGACATCCGATGGCGGCAACTGGCTGACGGCGTCTACGTCCAGCGGCAAAGCGCCATCGACGGTGACCATAGGAGTAGTCACTGCATCCCTGCCGGGAGCGGGACTCACGGCGGGGACCTTCACCGGCGAGCTGGTATTCCAGTCAGCCAACGGCAATGTGAGTATCCCCGTGAGTGTGTTAATTGGGCCGAATGTATTCACCCAAGCCGGCCCGCTGAACTTCAGCATGACGCTGGGCGGCCCGAATCCAACGGCGCAGATACAGGCGGTAACCAGCACCGGCGCTAACTTCACGTTCAGCGCGTCGTCATCCACCGGGAACGGCGGCGCATGGCTGAAGATTTCCCCGACAGGCGTCGAGTGCTGTAACACGCCCGATAACATTACCGCCACGGTGACCGCCACCACGCTGCCGGCAGGGACCTACACGGGCCAAATGACTTTCGTCGAATATTCCCAGCAGACGATGTCGCAGACCGTGCCCGTCATTCTTACCATTAGCGATCCGCACGTTCCGGCAACCATCGTGACAACCAGCGGCACGCCGCAGAGCGCCACTGTCGCCAAACCCTTCGCCAGCGCTCTGGCCGCGACGGTGAAAGACGCCTCGGGTAACCCTGTATCCGGCCTGCTGGTGACGTTCAACGCGCCCGCGAGCGGCGCCAGCGGGACCTTCGCCTGTTCCGGAAACACCGCGATCACCAACAGCGCGGGCCTGGCGACTTCGCCGGTGTTCACAGCCAACGATACGGCAGGCAGGTACACAGTGACAGCCACGGGAGCGGCTCTCACCACCAATCCGGGGTTTGCGCTAACCAACAAGGCGGGAGCGCCCGCTTCGATCGCGGCGACGGCCGGGACGCCGCAGACCGCAACCGTCAACACGGCTTTCGCCACGCAGTTGGCGGCCACGGTGAAAGACACTTACGGCAATCCGGTGCCCGGCGCGACAGTGACATTCACCGCTCCGGCCAGCGGCGCGAGCGGGACTTTCGCCGGCAGCGTGAATACGGCCACGACCAACGCGCAAGGCGTGGCCACCGCCGCGGTGTTCACGGCGAATACCGTAGCGGGCGCCTACACCGTCACCGCGGCAGTCGGCACGCACACCACCAGTCCGGGATTTACCCTCACCAATCTGGCGGGAGCGCCGGCCGCCATCACGGCTACGGCCGGAACGCCCCAGACGGCGACCGTCAATACGGCGTTCGCTACGGATCTGGCAGCCACGGTGGTCGATGCATTCAGCAACCCGGTTTCCGGCGCGACAGTGACCTTCAATGCGCCAGCCAGCGGAGCCAGCGGGACCTTCGCCGGCGGCGTGAATACGGCTACCACCAGCGCCCTCGGGGTGGCCACGGCGGCGGTCTTCACGGCCAACACCACCGCGGGTGCGTACGCGGTAACAGCTACGGCGGGAACGGTCACTACCAGCCCCGGTTTTGCTCTGACCAATCAGGCGGGAGCGGCCGCTTCAATCGCGGCAACGGGTGGAACGCCGCAAACCGCGACCATCGATACGGCGTTCGCCAAGCGCTTGGCGGCCACGGTGAAGGACTCGTTTGGCAACCCGGTGGCCGGCGTGACGGTCACATTTAACGCTCCAACCAGCGGCGCCAGCGGAACCTTTGCGGGCGGCGTGAATACCGCCAAGACCAGCGCGCTGGGTGTCGCCACCGCGGCCGTCTTTACGGCCAACGGAACAGTTGGCAGCTATACGGTCACGGCGAAGATAGGGACGCTCACGACCAGCCCGGGCTTCAAGCTGACCAATCAGAATTGATGGTGTCGGCCCGGCAGACTAAGAGTCTGCGCCACGAGGCATGCTACCGGAGCTGTTGCTGGCAATGTGCAAGCGCGGCGGCGATGTGCTTCGGCTGGTTGGAGTCCTCCGGCGTGAGGGCTTTCAAATCGCGCAAATCGGCCCAGGTCTGGCGCGCGATGCGGTAGCCGTCCAGCGCCTCCCGCCAACGATGCAGCCGCCGGTCCGCATCCGCGGCGCCGGTCTGGCTGCGCGCCAGATCGGTCTGGGCGCTGATCTGTCCGGCGCCGCCCGCTACGATTTCCCCAGCATCTTTGCCCGCCCGCCGATAGTGGACCAGCGCGGCGGCCGCCCGGCCGGTCCGCAGTTCGATCTCTCCGGCCGCGAGCGCCGCCCGGATGCGCATGCGCATCAGATTCGAATCCTTCGATCGCGCCATCAGGCTGTCGAGAAGCGACATGGATTTCATGGCATGGCCCAGGGCGGCCGGAAAGTCGCGCGTATCCGTCATTGCCTGCGCCAGTTTGAGATGGCCGTTGGCCACGTCGGAGAGAATCTCGATGTTCCCCGGATCCGCGGCGCTCACCTGCTGGCTTAGCGCCAGCGCCTTTTGCGCGTGGGCCAGCGCGCCCGCCGGGTCGCCCGACTTGCGCAAAGCGTTGACCACGTGCAGTTCCGTGACGGCCAGGCTGCGGCGGAACATCCGGTTGGCGGGGTCGGCTCGCACCTGCGCCTCCATAATCGAAACAGCGTTCAGGACCAGCGGCACCGCTTCCTTCGGTTTGGCGTTGTCCATCAGGACTTGCGCCAGGCGCGTGGACATGTTGGCCACCTCGACTTTGTTGCCGGCATTGGCGGGGTCGGCGGCGGAGATTTCTTGAATCATCGCCAAAGCCGCGCGGGCCTGTTCCTCCGCGGCGGCATGATGGCCGGCGGTGGTCTCGGCGTCCGCTAACGCGATGCGGGTATCGTAAAGCCCTCGCTGGGCTGGCCGCGAGCCGGGATACTCCTTGACTAAGGCGAGGGCCACGCCGAGCGATTGCCGGTACCGGTCCATCGCCTCCTTCGGCTTACCCATGTTGGCCATACCCTCGCCGCCCGCCAGGTCTCCCCAGTTCCGCAGCGCGGCGGATAATTGCCTGCGCGTCTCGAGATCCGGCGGCAACTTCCGGACCGCGGCTTCGGCCAAGGATACGGCTTGGCGATAGCGTCCGTTGGCACCGGCCAAATCATTCACGCTGTACAGAATGTCGGCCTCGGCGGCGTAGGCCGATGCCAGCACGCGCTGGTTAAGGCCGTTGGCGTCGTGCGCTACCAGCCGTTCCCCCGCCGCCACGGCCTTCCGCGCGCTGACCAGGGCGCCCGCAGTGTCACCCAGATTGGAGTAGTACGAATTCCCCTGGACGTTGCCGATCTTGACATAGGCTTCGACTAACTCGCGCTGCAGCGAAGGATCCCCAGTCTGCCGCGAGAGCCTGTCCAGGTAGACCAGCGCGTCTTTCACCAGCATCTGCCGTACAGGCGTGGAGCCGGGCAGGGGCTCGATGGCGTCGTGATATTCAAACACCACCGCGTGGGCCAACTGGCGCACATCGTTGAAGCGCTGGTTGGCGATGCGCGCCTGCCAAGCCGTGGCGGCGATCCCGCCGAGGAGCGCGAGCAGCACCAGCACCAGCGCTCCCACCGGCACCTTGTTCCGGCCGACGAACCTGGCAATGCGGTATCCGCGTGTGGCGGGCCTGGCCATCACCGGATATCCCGCAACATACAGGCGGAGATCTTCGGAAAACTGGTCGGCCGACGAGTAGCGGCGTTCCGGCTCCTTGCGCAGCGCCATCAGCACGATGTTCTCGAGGTCGCTGTCGAAGCGGTGTCCGCCGTGATTGGCGAGCGGCTGCGGGTGCTCCGTGGAAATCGCCTGGGCCAGTTCCAGCGGACTCGCGGCGCTCGCGTAGGGACGCGCGCCACTCAGGAGCTCATACAAGAGCACGCCCAGCGAGTAAATGTCGCTGACCGTGGTTATGGGCGCGCCCAGTACCTGTTCGGGGCTGGCGTACTCGGGCGTCATGGCGGCCGCTCCGGTTCTGGTGCGCTGCGCCGATCCGTCCAACAGCTTGGCGATGCCGAAATCGAGCAGCTTGGGCTGCCCTTCGGCCGTCACCAGAATGTTGGCTGGTTTCAGGTCCCGATGGACGATCAGATTGCGGTGAGCATACGAGACCGCGGAACAGATCTTGCGGAACAGATCGAGGATTTCGGGCACGGGCGGCTGGCGCTGGGCCACGTAACGGTCGATGGGAACGCCCTCGACGTACTCCATGACCAGGAAGGGCCGGGCGTCGGCCGTGGTGCCGCCGTCCAGGAGCCGAGCGATGTTGGGATGTTCCAGTCCGGCCAGAATCTGGCGCTCCTGGCGCAGGCGTCCTACGAGATCGGGGTCGCTATCGCGGACGATTTTGACCGCCACCAGCTTCGAGAATTCGTCGTCTGCCCGGACCGCTTTGTACACCACTCCCATACCGCCCGCGCCGATCCGTTCCAGCAGCCGGTAGCGGTCGAGGGTGGTGGAGTCATCGCTGGCCGCCTGAAACCGCGCTTCGTTGAGAATGGCGGGTTCGTTCCATAGCGGGTTGTTTTCGGCTACCGCGGAGGCGCGGAGGAGATCCGCGACAGCCTGGCGCAGGCGTTCGTCACCGCGGCAGACCTCTGCGAGAAACGCCGGGCGGATTGCGGCTTCCAGGCCGCAGGACTCCTGGAAGAGTTCCTCCACACGCCGCCAGAAGGAATCAGCTTGGTTCAACAGCATTTTGCAAATCGTTTTGCAGCCAGGCCCGCGCGAAAGTCCAATCGCGTTCCACCGTGCGCAGCGAACATTCCACGCCGGTGGCGGTCAGCACCTCGCTGGTTTCCTCGGTGGTCAAGCCGCCGAAGAAACGCAATTCCACCACCCGCGACTGCCGCGGATAGTGCTCGCTCAGGCGATCCAGGGCGTCGTTGATCACCAGCACATCGGTCCTGAGAGCCGGATCTTCGGCTCGTGGATCGACGATCACCGGGGCGGCGCCACCGCCCCGTTTGGCGGCGTGGCGTTTGCGGGCGTGATCCACCAGAATGTTGCGCATCATCCTGGCGGCAACGCTCAAGAACTGGGCGCGGCTTTGCCAATCCAGGTGCTGCACGCTGGGAAGCTGCAAATAGAGCTCATGCACCAGGGCGGTTGGCTGCAGAGTTCGATCGCCGCTTTCGAGGGCAAAAAGGTGAGACGCCAGACGCCGCAATTCCCGGTAAACGGCGGCGGTTAGACGGGAAAGGGCCTCCTCGTCGCCACCGCGCCAATCCTGGAGGCACCGGGTGATGTCGCCAAGCGCAGGGCCTTCATCCAGCATGACGTTATTCAGATTTTACCTTTTCTTCACTTCCGTGGCGGGTTTCCCCACTGCTTTGCGCCTTTAAGGTGACAAGGCGAGCTTCCATTCGCCAATAAGGCCACAGCACAGAGGAATCATGCGACTAACGAATGTTTCGCGGGCAGGCATCTTTGCCCTGTCCGCTTTATCGATACTTTTCACCGGCCTGGCCGGCGCCAAAGACGGGCGCGACTTTGCCGGACACTACAGCCTCACAGACGTAACTGAAAAAGGCGGCCAGGTGGAACTTACGCTCACGCTGCAGCTCTTCAACTATAGCAGTGCGGACCTGAAGCAGGCCGTGGTCACAGTACGCTCTCCACACCCCATACCGTTAGTACTAACCAGCTTCGCGCCCATCAAACTCTGGAGCCGCGGCAGCGACGTGGTGGTCAGCCAACACCTCACCATCCCGCTCGGTGAGTACCAGCGGTGGTCGGCCCGCACACAGCCGCGCGTGTTTGTCGGATATAGCGGCGACGACGGGCACGCGATGCAGGGGTGGGCGCAGTTGACCCGCCTGCCCATGATACCGGCAATGCCACCGCGGGCGGCCCGCCCGGCGGCGGAGTAATCCAAGGACAAAACCATGCGCCATACTAAAGCGATTCTCACCCTGCTGCTGACTCTCCCGCTATTGGGCTTGCCCGCGCTGGCTCAGCAGAACATCATCACCACCGCCATCGGCGGCGGTCCCAACGACATGCCCGCCATCGATGCGGACATCAACCAGCCCTTCGAGCTGACTTTGGATGCCGCGGGAAACCTCTACATCGTGGCCGGCAGCCAAAACCGCGCTTTCAAGGTCTCGCCCAGCGGGACCCTGACCGTGGTAGCCGGCAGCGGCCTTCCCGGCTACGCCGGCGATGGCGTGGTGGGCGGCGCGGCCAACGCGCTGCTGAACAACCCGGCGGGCATCGCGGTGGATCCCGCGGGCAACGTCTATATCTCCGACAATAACAATTGCGTCATCCGCAAGGTGGATACCACGAACACCATCACCACCATCGCCGGGCAAGCCGGGCAATGCGCCTACAACGGGAGTGGCGCGCCCGCCACCAACTTCTACCTGTACTACCCGGCCGGCCTGGCAGAGGGCTCCGGCAACCTCTACATCGCCGACCAATCGAATCAAATTGTCCGCAAGCTGGTGCTGGCGACCGGTACAATCAGCAACTACGCGGGAACCCCGCAGACCGGCGGATTCTCGGGCGATGGCGGCCCCGCCACCAGCGCAACCTTGTATAACCCGATCAGCGTGGCGGTCGATCCTTCCGGCAATGTGTTCATCTCCGATGCCAGCAATTACCGTATCCGGGAGGTGGCGGCATCCACGGGTCATATTACGACGGTTGCGGGAAACGGCACATCCGGCTATGCCGGCGACGGCAGTCCGGCCACGCAGGCCTCGTTCGAGCTCATCGGGCAGGTCGCGGTAACTGTCAATGGGGGCATTGACACAGTCACGCTGGTCGATATAGAGGACAACGTCGTTCGCCAGTTCGCCGTGGGCGGCAACATCTTCACTATCGCCGGCGATGCGCTGACGGGTTATTCGTTCTGCGGCGACGGCGGACCCGCTGTGAATGCCTGCTTCTACAATCCGTTCGGCGTCGCGGTCACCAGCACTGGGGCTAATATCTATGTGGCGGACAATGGCAACGACCGCATCCGCAAGTTTCAATCCGGCGGCAACATCAACACCATGGCGGGCAACGGCAGCGGAAGCATGCCGACGCCCATCTCCAGCGTGCCGCCGCAGGGTGTGGTGCTCTACAACCCTTATGCCGCGATGGAAGACCCCTCCGGCAATGTCTTCGTCGCGGATCTCAGTAATGCATACGTGCGCGAATTGGTGGAGTCCACGGATCTCGTAAATCTCTACGCGGGCACGGGCGTTCCGGGATATAACGGGGATGGCATACTCGCCACTACCGCCGAGCTGAATTCGCCAGCCGGCGTGGCCCGCGACAGTTTCGGCAATGTCTACATCGCCGACACATACAACTGCGTCATCCGGGAGGTTAGCCCTTCCGGGATTATCAGCACGTTCGCCGGCACCCCACAGATCTGCGGGTATTCGGGCGATGGCGGGTCTCCGACGGCCGCCAGACTGTATTACCCCTTCAACGTGTTCGTGGACAGCCACAACAACGTGTTCATCGCGGATACTTATAACTGCGTCATCCGCAAGGCTTCCGGCGGCACTATCACGACATATGCCGGCGACGGCACTTGCGGCTACGTGGGGGACGGAGGTCCGCCGGCCGACGCGGAGATGTACTATCCATCGTCCCTGACGGAAGATGGCGCCGGCAATGTGTACATCGCCGACACCTACAACAATCGCATCCGCATGGTCAGCGCGTCCACCGGCAATATCACCACCGTGGCGGGCGACGGCAATAGCGGCTTTACCGGCGATGGCGTGGCCACTCAGAATTCGCTATACATCCCCCAGGACGTGAAGGCGGACGCCAACGGCAACCTGTTCATCGCCGATACTTACAACCAGCGCGTCCGTTGGGTCACCCCGAGCGGGATCATGACCACGATCGCCGGAACTGGCGGCGGCGGCTTCAGCGGCGACGGCGGACCCGCGGGCAACGCGGAACTGTACTATCCCATCGGAATTTTCGAGGATCCCTCGGGCAACCTCCTGGTAGCCGACCAGCAAAATCTTCGCATCCGGGGCATCTCGGCTTTCGCCGGGCTGGGCGTCTCTGCCAGCAGCCTTACGTTCGGTCTCCTGACCATCGGTTCGACCAGCCCGCCGCAGGCGCTGACGCTGAGCGCGGTGGGACCGCTGAGCATCACCACAGTCCTGGCCTCGGGCGCCTTCGAAGAGGCCGACAACTGCCCGGCGAGCCTGGCAAACGCTCAGACATGCGAGATCTACGTTTACTTTAAGCCCACGGGCTCGGGAATTCAGACAGGCAGCCTCACCATCGAGGACAACGGCTACTTCAATGGCACTACAACCATTGCCTTGCAAGGCGAAGGGAGTGCCATCTCTATCACGGGCGCGCCCGTGATTTTCGGCAATCAGTTGGTGAAGACCGCTAGCGCCGCGCACAGCGTGACCGTTGCCAACAAGGGCAAAACGAGCGTCACCATGGGGGCGATCACGCTGGTGGAAACTACGGACTTCGCTATTTCCTCGAATACCTGCCCCGCTTCGGGCAGCGTGCTGGCAGCCTCCGCCAGTTGCGCCGTCGGCCTGACCTTTAGCCCGCAAAGCACTGGGGCGAAGAAAGGCGTTCTGCTGATTAACAACAACGATCCCACCAGTCCGCAATTGGTAGGCGTCACCGGGACGGGCACCAGCAACGTTACTTTCGCGCCTGCCGCGGTGACCTTTGCCGCGCAAACCGTGGGCGCGGCCAGCAGCTCTACGCGAATCGTGCTCACCAACAAGACCGCGGCCACGCTCACCTTGGGCACGCCCGCCGTATCCGTCAGCGGACCGTTTCTAACTTCTACCGGCACCACTTGCACTAACGGCAAGGTACTGGCCGTTAATGCCACTTGCCTGATCTACGTCGAATTCAAGCCAACTGCCGGCGGCTATGCGACCGGCGCTTTGTCGGTAACGGATAACGATGTCACCAGCCCGCAGACAGTAGCATTGTCGGGGACCGGTACTTACATCAAGTTCAATCCATCGCCGATGAACTTCGGCATCGTGGCGGTCGGGACTCAGGTTTCCGGGGTACCCGTCATCACCAATATAGGCCCAACTACCGTGACTGTCACGGCCGGAGGTATCACCGGTCCCAATAGCACGGACTTTGTCTCCAACGCGGGAGAGCCCCCTTGCGGCGGGAGCATTCCCCCGGGCGGGACCTGCACGTTCACGATCTATTTCACTCCTTCTCTCGTGGGAACCGAGTCGGCAAGCTACTTGTTATTCGATTCCGGTGTGGGGAGCCCGCAAGCGCTTTCCCTAACTGGACAGGGACACTAAAGCGTGTCGTGGCGCAGGCACTCGTGCCTGCCGCGACCGCACTCCTGCGGTCGCCTGGCGCCGGTTTCCGGCGCCAGGGACGTGAACGGCGTTGTACCATGAGCATGATGCCCCGATCCGACTGGTATTCCGATACCGATCCACGCGCGCTCGAAGTGTTCCTGGAATGCCAGCGCCGGATGACCGCGTCCGAGAAGGTGCACGGGATGCTCGCGCTCACCCGCATGGTGTTTGAGACGGCGGAAGCCGAGGTGAGGCGCCGGTATCCCGGAATCGGCGACCGCGAGGCCTTTCTGCGCACGGCTGCGCTACACCTCGATCGCGAAACGATGAGACGGGTCTACGGATGGGATCCGGAGAGCGCCGGCGCGTGAGCGATTTTGGGCAGGCGCTGTGTTCCCTGATCGAGGCCATGGGCCGAAACTCGATTCGGTACATGATTGGCGGCTCGATGGCCAGCGGCATTCACGGCATTTACCGCACCTCGCTGGGCGTGGGCCTGGTGGCGGATGCTCATTCCGGACAGATCGCAAGTTTTATCCGGGAACTGGGAGGCGAGTTCTATGCGGACGCGGGCATGAATCGCGACGCACTTGAATCGGAGCGGCCGTTCAGCCTGATCCATTTCGCCAGCAGCTACAAATTCGATATCTTCCCATTGTCATCCGACGCATTCCAGCAATCGCAATTCGCCCGGCGTGAGATGAAAGACATCGCGCTCGGCGGCGGCACGATCACTCTGCCCGTGGCCACCGCCGAGGATACGCTGCTGATGAAGCTGGCCTGGTACCGCGCCGGCGGCGAGGTTTCCGAGCGGCAATGGAACGATGTGCGCGGCATCGTGGCCGTGCAGGGAGAGCGGCTCGACCGCGAATACCTGCGCCGATGGGCGACGTATTTGCAAGTCACGAATCTGGCGGACGCGGCGCTCGAGCCGGCGGGCTGACGCCGGTTACTCGACCACCTGGAACTCAATCCACGAACTGGCGGTGCGCGGGGTCTTGCCGCCGCGATCGGTGGCCATGGCTTGCAGGTAGTATTGACCCGGAGGGAGCGCGTTCAGGCGCAATTCTCCGCGTACCGCGCGCCCGTCTTCACCCGGCACGGGAGCGACTGAAACCGGATGACTCAAGATCGGCGTGCGGTCGCGATAGAGCTGGATTTCCGGATTGAATCTACCGGGCGGAACGGCGCGGCCATCGCCATCTGTTTCGATGCGGAACGCGAACGCCAGCAAACTGCCCGCGCGGAACTCCCGCAGAGCGGATGACAAACCGTTGAAGCGGGTCTCTCCGGGCACGGAAACGTCGTCGATGAGCGGCGTGGTCAGGGCGAGGTGCTGTTTCTTCAGATCCGGAATATCAATGTATTGTCCGGCGGATCCGGCGGCGCGCGAGGCGCTGTCCTGAACGCAGGCGCGGACCTGGTAAGGGCCGGCCTGTTTCACCGGCACATCCAAAGTAAACAACAGGCCGTTCTTCTGTAGTTCCCGCAACTTGTCGTCATTGGCATCGATGGTGATATGGCGGCTGAGGGCAGCCAGCGGATCGATGCCGGAGCCGGAAGCTATGATCACCACATCGAGCGCCGCATAGTGAACGCCGAAGAGATCGGTGCGGAAGGTAACGTCGCGCGGATCGACATACAACAAGTTATGCACGACGGCCTGGCCTTTGGCGGCGCGCCGGTACAGGGCGGTCATGCGCACGCGCAAGTCCGATTTATTGAAAAGAGACTGGACGGAAGCCGCCATTTGCGCCTGTGATGTTGTGTACTTGGGCCGCGCCGCTTCGTCAGTTTCTCCGAAGAATCCCGAGCGGGAGTGCGCCCGCAGGCCGGGGCCGCTGACCGTTACTTTGATCGAATGGTAATCCGGTTTGGAGCCCGCAGTCCCGGTGGCGATGTTCTCCGGCGCCTTGAATCCGATCAGATAATATCCGCGCTGCTGCTCTTCGATGTGTTCGATCGCATCGCTTAGGCCGTTGCCGTTCACGGTGGCGAATCCGCCGGTATCTTCGGCAAGCTGCAGCATTCCCTGTTGGGATAGCTCAAGGGCGCTGAGTCTGGCCGGTTCGAGATACACCAGGCCGCGCGCATCCACGGTGTAGACGACGGCGCCGGAGCGATTGGCTTTGTCGATCAAGCGGCGGAACCTGATGGTCAATTCGTCGTTGCGAAAGGTCTGAAGGGACGAACCGGGAAGAGTGACTCCCGGCAGATCGATGCCATCGGAGAAGAAGACCACGGACTTGCGGCCGCCCACCGGCTGAAGCTCATCCATGAGCTGGCCCAGCGTGTCGAACGCGCCGATGGTGGTGTTCATCCGGACGTAGGCCAGTTCGTCGGCCACATCCGCGCGCTCGGTCTGAGACGCTCCGGGGACGCCGCGAGGGGTCGGAGTTCCGTAGGCGAGCAGGTTCGTCATCTGATTCAGGCGGGATACTCGGGCGCAAATGAACTGACCAGGCCGAGACCGCGCGGATTCCAGCGGAGATTTTCGACGGCAGCCTGGAGCACACGTTTGTCCGATGTGAATTGCTGGAAGACGCTGTTGCTGCGTCCGGTTTCCCAAAGGGCGACGAGGTCGCCGGGCTGCATCTGCGCGTCGACGAACTTCAGCAAGGCCTGGCGCACGGAGCGCATGCTCTCGAACGAAAGGCTGAGATCGTCGACCACCAGCACCATGCTGCGGCGGACGTCGCCGGGTTTGCGCACGTCGGCGGGATTGGCGGAAGGTAGCGGCTTGTGGAGCGCCTGGGGAGAGAGGCTAGGCAGGTTTACGTCCGGCGAATCCAGGTGAATGTAGGAGAAATTCGTAATCGGCTGCGGTTTGCCATCCACCAGGACGCGGAAATCCTCGGACTTCAGATTGGTTACCTGATGTCCCTTCGAATCGGCGACCACCGCGTCGATTTGGACCAGCGTGGTGCTGACGCTGAATACAGGGGCCGGTGGCGCGGCGGGCTCCTGTGCCTCGAGCAGAAACAGGGAAAGCAGCGGAAGCAGCCTCCAGCGGAGCATGTGGTACCTCGTCATCAGGATAGCAGCGTCATCTCGCGATAGCTATACATATCCTGGTGAGGAGCGACTCGGGTGCGGTTTGCCCCGGGTGATTCAAGTAGAACTCCAGCGCCGGAGCGTCGGATATCTCGCCGTCACCATGCCGCAGCCACCAGCGAATCAGGCCGGCGTAGGCCACGGGAAGGGCGGCGTATGGGCCTTTGTGGGTCATCGTCACGTAGTCCCGCGCGGGCAGCTCGAGGCTTTGGATCTCGCCTTCGCCGGGCGCGGAGCGCGGCAGCGTGAAGGCGGCATCGTAGCGCAGGCATTCCGGCGGAGTTACTTCCGGGACGTGCCTAAGCCGGACGACGCTTAGCGGACCGATGCGCTCTGTGCGGGCCACCGTTTCGGGGGGATCGGCGGAGGCGTTTGGCGGCGCGAGCACGGTCCGTTGAGTGCGGTAGGCGCTGGGCGAGGCGTGAAAGGCGGCCTCGAACGCGCGGGTGAAAGATTCGTGCGCCTGGTATCCGGATTTGAGGGCAATCTCGAGCATGGACCGGCTGGTGTTGCGCAGGCGCGCCGCCGCGCGTTCCAGCCGCAGCCGGCGCACGTGCTCCGCCACGCCTTCGCCGGTGAGCGCGCGAAAGATGCGGTGGAAGTGGAACGGGGAAAAGCTGGCGATGCTCGCCAGTTCCGGCAGTGACAGGTCGTCGTCGAGGTGCTGTTCGAGATATTGGATCGCGCGTGTAACTCTTAGTTGATAATCGTCCCAGGTCGCCTGGCGCGCCACCAGACCAGTCTACTCCACGCGGGCGACTGGAATTCGCAGAATGGTGCGCAACTTTTCCGGCGCCACACGGCGCGGATCGGACAGGTAAATCTCATGGTGCAGTCCGGCAAACCGGAAGCCTTGCGCGGTGGCGAAGGCTTCCATTTGGGCGACGGTCGCCGGTTCATCGTCGTACGGCCCGGTGTGCAGCATCTGGACGCACTGGCTTTCGTTCAGGGTGGTCAGGTCCACCTGTTTGAAGAGTGGATCTTTGCCCTTCGCCGTTAGTTGCTTTTGCGCGGCTGCCATTTCGCGTTTGCCAATCAAATCGGGCGTGCGGATCAAAAGCCGCCACTGCCACGTGTCCTTGGGCTCGGTCAGGAACAGACGACCCGAGTCCACCCACCAGAGCCCTTCGAGCTTGCAGACGCCGTAGTCCCGACCCGCAAATTTGCCGGCCATTTTGATGGTGAAAGCGACGCCGTAGAGCGCTCCGATAGCCTGCTGGAACGCCTCTCCGCCTGGCGCGCCATGCCCTGCGATTCCGAAATACGCCGCTTTAGCAATGCGCAGGAGGACGGGCTGGCGAGGTGTCGCGTATTCCGCCTTGTTGACTTGGTAAAGATCGAGCTTCGCCATGCTCACAACGTAGCTCTGTTCGCTGGACGCTTCTTGACCGAATTTGCGATCTTTATGGCGCGACCGTCCCCGAGCGCGGCTGCCCATGCCTTGGGAGTGGCCGCGAAGGTGCGGCGAAACATCTCCACGAACGCGCTGGGTTGCCGGTAGCCGGTGGCGAAGGCGGCTTGTTTCACCAGGCTGCCCGCGGCCAGCATTTCCACGGCTTTCATCAGGCGGGCTTGTCTGCGCCACGTCGCAAAGTCGGCGCCGACTTCGCTGCGAAACGCCCGCTCGATGGTGCGCACGCTGGCGCCGGCGCTTGAGCAGAGCGACGCGAGCGACGGATTCCGCGCCTGATTGGCGATCAGCGCGCGGGCCACCGCCAGCGCGCGCGGGTCTTTGGGCAGCGTGAGGAACGTGGGAACCGAAGACGAGTGTTCGAGGTGGAAGACCACCAGATCCCGCAGCGCGCAGTGCAGGCGGTTGCGTGCGCGGAGCTGCCCTATGCGGACTGCTTCCACGATCAGCTCGCGCAGCAGCGGTGACACGTGCAGGACGGTGCACGTGGCGGGCAGCTTGGGAGCGAGGCCGCGCCGCAGATAAAGCGTGCGCATGGAGACCGCGGCGGGCATGCGGATGGAGTGCATGGTGCGGGCGGGAATCCAAATGGCGAATTGCGGAGGAATGAGCCAGAAGCTTTGGCCCGCCGAGACTTCCATGGCGCCGCGCGTGGCGTAGATTACCTGGTCCGCGCCGTGGGCGTGCTCGGGCACGCGGAAATCGGGGGGATACTCGTACGCCAGCGTGGAGATGGACGTGCCGGGCTTTGGGTCGTAATAATCGATGAAGCCTTGTCGCATGAGAGATATATTATGACGCGTGGCGGCCCATACGACAGACGCGCGGATAGTTCAGACTGTCTTCATGGACACACAAACATGGAGGGCACGATGCTGGGCAATCAGAAACTCGTAGCTTTTGCGGCGGTGCGCGACCGCGACGCAGCCAGGACGTTCTATCGCGATACGCTGGGGTTGCGGCTGATGGGCGAGGATCAGTTCGCGATGGTGTTTGACGCCAATGGGACCACGCTACGCGTCACGCCCGTGCCAGATTGGACACCGCCGCAGTTCACGCTGCTGGGCTGGGAAGTGGATGACGTCGTAGCGGCGGTGGCGAGCCTTCGGGGCGCGGGCGTCGAGTTCCAGCGCTACCCATGGATGAAGGACCAGGACGAGATGGGCATCTGGACTTCGCCCAGCGGTCCGGGAGTGGCGGCGGTGCATGCGGGCGCGCGGGTGGCGTGGTTTAAGGATCCGGACGGCAATTTGCTGAGCGTCGCGCAGATGCGGTAGCGGGGCTGAAGCCCCGCGCGGGCTTAAGCCCGCCCCCCATGGCTCCAGTCTGCAATTAGTGTGGTATGCTGGCCTCGCTCGCATGAGACCGAACGCCGCCATTGCCAAGGCCGTCGCCGCATTTGCCGGGAGGCGTGTGCTGGTGGCAGGCGATCTGATGCTGGACCGATACTGGTCGGGCGATGTGGATCGCATCTCGCCCGAGGCGCCCGTGCCGGTGGTGCGGAAGCTGGGCGCGTTCGGCGTTCCAGGCGGCGCGGCGAATACCGCGTGCAACGTGGCGGCACTGGGCGCGCGAGTCACTCTGTTCGGCGTTACCGGGCAGGACGAAGCGGGCACGGAGCTGCGCGGCATGCTGTCGCAGCGCGGGATCGATTGCGCGCAGGTTTCGATCGCGGCGGGACGCCCCACCACGGTGAAATTGCGCATCGTGGCGCACGACCAACAGATCGTGCGCATCGACGATGAGGATACTTCGCCGATTGACGCCGGTTTAGCCGATGCGGTGGTGAAGCGCGCCGCGCGCCTGATGCCGCGCGTGGATGCCGTGCTGGTATCGGATTACGCCAAGGGCTTTGCGATCGCCCCGGTGGTGAGGGGGATCGTGGCCGCGGCCGCGCGCCACGGCAGGCCGGTGGTGGTGGATCCGAAGGGCTCCGATTTCGAACGGTATCGGGGCGCTACCGTTTTGAAGCCGAACCGGAGCGAACTGGCCCTGCTCACGGGGTTGCCCGCGCGGCATCACGAAGAGACCATGCATGCCGCGCGGCAACTGCTGCGGCTGGCGGCGTCGACGGCCATCGTCGTTACCGAAGGCAAAGACGGGATGACGCTGCTGCGGCCCGATGCGCCGGAGGAGCACTTTCCCAGCTTCGCGCGCGAAGTTTACGATGTGACCGGCGCGGGCGATACCGCTTTGGCCACGCTGGCAGTGGCGCTAGCGGCCGGTGCGGCGCTGGGAGACGCCGTGTGGCTGGCGAACCTGGCGGCGGGGCTCGCGGTTGGCGAATCCGGCACCGTGGCGATCTCGCACGAAAAGCTGGCGAAGGCCATGGCCGGCCTGCAGCGGCGATGAGCAAGATTCTCACAAATGACGAGGTGGATGGCTGGGTCGCCGAGCTGCGGAGCGCCGGCCGGAACCTGGGATACACCTGCGGCGCGTTCGATATGCTGCATGCCGGGCACGTGGATTATCTGACGCGCAGCCGCGCGCAGTGCGATGCGCTGCTGGTGGCGGTGAATTCCGATTGGTCGATCCGCCAGTACAAGAACCCGCATCGGCCCATCTGCTCCGTCGAGGAGCGGATGAGCGTAGTGGCCGCGCTGGAGCCGGTGGATGCGGTCACGATCTTGAACGATGCGCGGCCGCTCGCGCAGATCCAGCGCTGGAAGCCGGATTTTTATATCAAGGGCGGAGACTACGGGGCGCAGCAACTTCGTTCGGGCGGTGCGGTTCTGGAATACGGCGGACAGGTGGTGACCATACCGGTCAGCTACCGGGTCAGCACCAGCCAGATTGTGGAGCGCATCCTGGCGGTAGAGCGGCTGGCGCCGCCCGCGCTGCTCGACGAGGCTCCGCCGAAGGGGCTTGTATTTCTGGATCGCGACGGTACGCTGCTGAAAGACAGCCCGTACCTGAGCGACCCGCGGGATGCCGAATTGTTGCCGAGCGTCGGAGAAGGACTCGCGGCGTTGCAACGGGCCGGTTACCGGTTGGTGATCGTCACCAATCAGCAAGGCATCGGTCTCGGGTACTTTTCGGTGGGAGATTTCATTGCGGTGAATGCGGCTTTGTTTCGCCTGCTGACGCCATCTGGCGTCACGATTTCACGGATTTACTATTGCCCGCACTCGGCGGCGGACGATTGCGACTGCCGCAAGCCCGCGCCGGGGATGCTGTTGCGGGCGCAGCGCGAGTTCGGCGTCGAGGCCCAGCGGTGCTTTATGGTGGGGGATCGGGATGTGGATGCTATAGCGGGACAGATGGCCGGTTGCGCTGCGGTTTTGGTGGGCGCGGGGGCTGCCGAGGGACGTTGGCCGCGATTCGACACTTTCGCGGAGGCCGCTGCCTGGATACTTAAGGGAGGGACCGCTCCCTGACGGTCGCGGCTCGGTACGGGCGCGTGGATTTTAGAGGTGCTTGGGGAATGAGAAGGAGTCTCACGCCTCTTTCTTCTTCAGCAGGTGGTCGTTGTCCTTGATGAAAATTTTGATTTGGTCGGCCGCGGATAGCAGTTTGTCCCACTGCTCTTTATACAGCGTGACGGGGAAGCGGCCCAGTCCATAGACGGATACGCCCCCTTTTTCGCTGACGCGGACGGAGATGTGGCCCCGTCCCGGCTTTTTCAGCGCCTCGTTTTCGGCGCGCAAACGTTCCAGTTCCGCTTTCAGGTCTTCTTCTTCAGGCATAAGATGACAGGATATCGCCTTTCTACCACGAGCGGCAGGCGTTGGAATAGGCGACTTTCAGGTCGCTTTGCAAGGCCCGCGTGCGAAGCGGGTCGGCCTGGGTTTGCGCCATGGCTGCGTTCAAGATGGGCACCAGGAAGCGCCGGTACTTGTCGATCGCCGACTGGTCGTGCGCTTTAGAGGCCTGTTCGACGGCCGACTCGGTGGCGGGCGTGTCAATTCCAGGCGGTCCACAAAGACCCGCAGGGTGCTCGCCGGCGCGGGGTGAAGGCAGCCGCCTGCTGTACATCGTGCCTGCCCAATCGGTGAGCGCCATCCTGCCTCTCGCCATTCAGGTCTTTGAACATGGAGCGCGCGGACGCCGTCAGCGCCGGCGGGTCCAGCAGCGTTTGATCGCGCAGCGCGCCAGCCGGGCGATAACCCAGCTTCCCGCCGCGGCTTTCGATCCACATGACGGCGGGGATCTCATCCAGGCCTTGATTGCGGAGAAGCACTTGGCCTTCCGGGGTGAGGCGCGCGGCGAGGGGCAGAGCGGCTGACGACGCGCCGCGATAGAACAGGAATTTTTCGTCCTGATCGCCGTTGGGGGCCCTCACGCGCAACGGTGTGGCTGCCGTGTTCCGTGCGGCGTAGTAGTGGTTATCGCCACCCGACGGGAACGCGGCCTGCGAGCCAGGCTGCAGGTGCACTTTATTCCACCGTATGCTTCCCGCGGCATCGGTTCGTTCCACGGCGCTCGCGTGCGGATACCACTCCGTAATGACCCGCTTGGCAAACGATACATTGATCGAAACAGTTGTTTCGCGCGGTGTGCAGAAGTAGAGCACGGCGTAAGCCCGCCGATCCCTTGAGCGGCACCCAGGCGACGGACTGGCCGTCGGGACCGGCGACGGATGTGAAGGTGCCCCACTCATGCGCGGTGAGTCCGGAAGATGCGCCGGGGTGCTCGACGACCGGCGAGCTAAACAGGGAAGGAATAGCCAGCCAGGCGGCTATCGCGCCCGCGGCAACAACTCGAAGCGCTTTTCCAGACATGCGCGCCCTCCTGATGTTGTCTCGATTTTACAACGCGCGCGAGAGTTTTCCAAACATTTACAAATTGGCGACGCTTCGCCGCGCCTGTCCGGCTTATGGTGAATGTATGCCGGTGGCGGATGAAAGCCGCGTGCCCACAGAGGTGACGCGCCGGAAGTTCTACGTCGCTATGATCTACGGCCTGTGGAGCCTCATGGCCGCGGCGCTATCCGTCCCGGCCGCGATCTATCTGCTGATCCCGCCCAAGCTGCGCAAGATGGCCGAGTGGGTTGAGGCAGGGGACGTGTCGAAGCTCGAGCCGCGCGCGCCGGTGGAGATGGTTTTCCGGCAGAATCGCGTGGACGGATGGAAAATCCAGAGCGAAAAGACGACGGCCTGGGTGGTGAAGCTGGGAGATTCCCAGGTGGTGGCTTACGGGCCGCAGTGCACGCACCTGGGCTGCGCTTATCATTGGGACGACAACGGCAACCACTTTCTGTGCCCCTGCCACAGCTCCGTGTTCAGCGTGGACGGCGCGGTGGTTTCGGGGCCGGCGCCGCGTCCGCTGGACCGGTATGACACGAAAGTGGAGAATGGCAAGCTGCTGCTGGGCCGCCTGCGGCCGTCGCGGGGAAGCGCATGAGCTGGCTGGATCATCGCACGGGGATCGAAACCGCCATCCGGAATTTTCTGTACGAAGACATTCCGGCGTCCAGCGGCTGGCATCAGGTTTTCGGCAGCATCGCCGTGTTCCTGTTTCTGGTGCAGGCGTTCACCGGCGCGCTGCTGGCCTTCAACTACGCGCCCACGCCCGGGGACGCTTATAACAGCCTGCGCTACATCCTGACTGAAGTGACCGGCGGGCGCCTGATCCGCGGGCTGCATCATTGGGGTGCCAGCATGCTGATCGTGGTGGTGGTGCTGCACATGACACAGGTGTTCCTGTATGGCGCCTACAAGAAACCGCGCGAGGCCACCTGGATGGTGGGGGTGGTGCTGCTGCTGTTGACCATGGCCTACGGGCTGACCGGGTATTTGTTGCCGTGGGATAACCGCGCGTACTGGGGCACGGTGGTGGCCACGCAGATCGCTTCCCACATTCCACTGGCGGGGACCTACATGAGCCGCCTGTTGGGCGGAGATAACGCCGTGGGGGTGGTCACATTCGCGCGCTTCTATGGACTGCATGTGCTGCTGCTGCCGCCCGCCACCGGGCTGCTGATCGCGACGCATATCTACCTGGTGCGCAAGCACGGCGTGGCGCCCACGCCCGGCGATGAGGCCAAAGCCAGCAAGAAGTTCTATCCGCGGCAAGCGTTCACCGATACCGTGGCGATCTTCGCGGCCTTCGTGGTTCTATTTGTGATGGCGGTGGCTGTGCGCGTGCCGCTGGAGCGCCTGGCCGATCCCACGGACACCACCTACATTCCGCGCCCGGATTGGTATTTCCTGTTTCTCTTTCAGACGCTGAAGTTTTTCGACGGACCGCTGGCGGTGGTGGGCAGCGTGATCCTGCCGGGGCTGGCGGTGCTGGCGCTGTTGCTGGTGCCGTTCGTGGACCGCGGACAGGTGATGCGGGTCACGCGCCGGACAGTGGCGTTCGGTGTGGTGGCGCTGGCGCTGCTGGGCTGGAGCGGACTGACCGTGGCGGCGATCGCCACGACGCCGAAATCCGATAATACGGTGGCGATCGACTTCAGCGCGCCCACCGATTGGATGGAGCTATCGCCGCAGGAGCTGGCAGGGATCGGGTACTTCCGGCAAGAGAATTGCGCGAGTTGCCACAGCCTGGCCGGGCAGCCCGGTGCGTCGGCTCGAACTGGCCCCGACCTGGCGAGCGTGTCTATCAAGAAAACGGCTGCCTGGATGATCGAGCACTTCAAGCATCCGGCGGCAATGGTGCCGGGCAGTTCGATGCCGGCGATTCAGTTGAGCGATGCGCAACTGAATGCGCTGGCGGCTTTCCTGTTGAAGCTGACGCCGCGCAATGCGGAGGCGCTGGCCAATGCGCCGGATTTTGCGGTGCAGGCAGGGCTGTTGTACCAGGCGAAGAATTGTGGAAGCTGCCACCAGGTGAACGGGGTGGGGATGAAGATTGGTCCGCCGTTGAATGGCGTGGCGCGCCGCCGCGCGAAGACGTGGGTGGCGCAGCATTTTGCCAATCCGGAGGCGATGTCGCCGGGCAGCTTCATGCCGCCGTATCGATTCTCGCAGAGGGAGATGGATAATCTGGTGGCGTATCTGTTCACTTTGCCGGAAGAGCGATAAACCGAAGGCATATTGGCCGCAGATGAACGCGGATGAACGCGGATAAAGGCGAAAACAAGATAGTCAGCTTCAATTGGCGCGGCAGTTGACGGATGCGGTAGAATCGGCATCCATGGCGACCTGGCAAGCCCACATTATGAGTTTCATTTTGCGGCGCACGTTCAAGCCGCGACTGGCGCGCGCCACGAATGCACAACACGCGCGGGCCATCATGAACCACTCCGTGTTCAAGACTCCTGCTGGCATCAAGATTACTTCCGCCACGCTGGGAGGTGTGCCGGGCGAATGGGTGGAGGCCGCGCCCCAACCCGGCGCACCGGTGCTGGTGTATCTGCATGGCGGCGGCTATTTCGCCTGTTCGGCGCGCACGCATCGCCCTTTTACAACGGCTTTCGCGCAACACGGATTGCGGGTCTATGCTCCCGATTACCGGCTGGCTCCGGAGAATCCGTTCCCCGACGGATTGAACGATGCCGTGGCCGCCTGGCGGGCGGTGCGCGCGGAGATTGGCGCGTCCACGGGCATGGTGATCGGCGGCGATTCGGCGGGCGGCGGGCTGGCCCTCGCCACCATGCTCAAGCTACGCGACGCAGGCGCTGGGCTGCCGGTCGCCGCGGCCCTATTTTCGCCGCTGACCGACCTGGTGGGCATCGGCGAATCGCGGCGCACCAACGATCGGCGGTGCGCGATGTTTTATGGCGCGGGACTGGGGCGCGCCACCGAATTCTACATGGCGCAAACCGGCGGCGATCCCCGCGATCCGCTGGCCTCGCCGCTCTATGCCGATCTGCGCGGCCTGCCGCCGCTGCTGATTCACGTGGGCGCCGATGAGACGCTGCGCGACGATTCCACCGAACTGGCCGCGCGGGCGCGCGCTGCCGGCGTGCAGGTGGAGTTGAAAGTGTGGCCCGCGGTGCCGCACGTCTGGCAGATGTTCCATCCGTTCGTGCCCGAAGGGCGCCAATCGCTGGCCGCGGCGGCGGCATTCCTGCGCCAGGCGCGCCTACAATAGTAACTGTGCGCTTCGAGATCTACCGGGCCGAGTCCGCCAGCATTCTCTCACCCACGTCGGGCTTCATCGCTCAGGCAGGTTTCACGCACTCGCTTTCGCCGGCTCGCAACTGCACGTTCGCCTGTACATATTGTTACGTCCCTACGATGCGTGTTTACGGCGGGCTGAAACCGGACGATTGGAACCGTTGGGGCCAATTCACCACATTTAAGAGCAACGCTCAGGGCCTGCTGCGCCGAGCGCTGCGGCCCGACCAGAGCATCTACTGCTCGCCGCTGGTGGACCCCTATCAGCCGGCCGAGGAAAGCGAATGCATGATGCCGCGGCTGCTGGACGAGATGATCGAGCGGCCGCCGCGCGTTCTGGCCATACAGACGCGCGGGCCGCTGATCCTGCGCGATCTCGGCCGACTGGAGCGCCTGGGCGAACGCACCAGATTGCGGGTCAGCTTTTCGATCACGACGAATAACGATCGAGTGCGGCGGTTGTACGAGCCGCACTGCGCGCCCATTTCCGAGCGACTGGAAACCGTGCGCCGCCTGCGCGCGGCGGGCATCGCAGTGTACGCCACGCTGGCGCCACTGCTGCCGTGCGATCCGGAGGCGCTCGTCGGCATGGCGCTGGACGCGACGGACCGCGACATCATCGGCGATCCGTTTCATGTGCGGGCGGTGAAGAAGTCGGGCGCCACCACGCGCGATGCGGGCGTGCGCGTGAGCCGTGCACGGGGTTTCACGGAATGGCACGACCCCGAGTTTCAAACGGCGGTGGTTGAGAGAATGCGGCAGAGGGCTGCGGAAGCCGGCCGGCGATTCGATATCGGGACCGCGGCATTTGGGTGGCTGGCAGAAACGTGCGGAGATCGACAATGACGGCAACGGCAAACGAAGTTTTGGAACGATTGGAAATTGAGCCGGTCCATTCCGGCGCATGCGATGGCGATTGGATTCCGAACCCCACCGGCGGGGAGTTGGCTTCCATCAACCCGGCGGACGGCTCCGTCATCGCGCGCGTACGCATGGCTGGGCGGGAGGATTATGAGCGGGTGACGGCGCACGCCGCCGGCGCTTTCCATGAATGGCGCATGATTCCCGCGCCGAAGCGGGGCGAGATGGTGCGCGAGATGGCGGATGCGTTGCGCGCGGCGAAAGCCGACCTGGGCGCGCTGGTCACCATGGAGATGGGCAAGATCCGCGCCGAGGGGCAGGGCGAGGTGCAGGAGATGATCGACGTGGCGGATTTCGCCGTGGGTCTCTCGCGCCAGTTGTACGGTTTGACCATGCACAGCGAGCGGCCGGGCCATCGCATGTACGAGCAATGGCATCCGCTGGGCGTGGTGGGCGTGATCAGTGCTTTTAATTTTCCAGTGGCGGTGTGGGCTTGGAACGCTATGATCGCGGCGGTTTGCGGCGATTGCGCGCTTTGGAAACCGTCGTCCGATACGCCGCTGACCGCCATCGCGGTGCAGAAGATCTGCAACCGCGTGCTGGACCGGCACGGGCTGAAGGGCATCTTCAACCTGGTCATCGGACGCGGCGATCCGGTGGGCGAGGCCATGCTGAAAGACGCGCGCGTCCCGCTGGTGAGCTTCACAGGGTCCACGCAGGTGGGGCGGCGGGTGGCGCAGACCGTGTCGCAAAGGATGGGCCGGACGATTCTCGAGTTGGGCGGGAACAACGGCATCGTAGTCATGGATGACGCGAATTTCGACCTGGCTCTGCGCGCGGTGCTGTTCGGCGCGGTGGGTACCGCCGGACAACGCTGCACGACGACGCGGCGCTTGTTCCTGCAGAAGGGCATCGCCGGCCGGATGACGGATGCGCTGGCCGCCGCGTATAAACAGGTTGCGATCGGCAACCCGCTCGACCCGCACACCCTGATGGGTCCGCTGGTGAACCAGCGCGCGGTCGAGGACATGATGGAGGGTCTCGAGACCGTGCGCGGGCAGGGCGGGGAAGTGATCTACGGCGGTGGACGGCTGGGCGGCTGCTTCGTCGAGCCTACCCTGGTGAAGGCGAAGCCGGAGATGCCCATCCTGCGCGAGGAAATCTTCGCGCCGATTTTGTACCTGGTGGAATTCGACGCCCTCGACCAGGCGATTCAATGGCACAACGACGTGCCGCAGGGCCTGTCATCGGCGATGTTCACGACCAACCTGATTTCCGCCGAGCGCTTCCTGAGCCACGCCGGCAGCGATTGCGGCATCGCCAACATCAACATCGGCACCAGCGGCGCGGAGATCGGCGGAGCGTTCGGCGGCGAGAAGGATACCGGCGGCGGCCGCGAATCGGGCAGCGATTCGTGGAAGGCCTACATGCGGCGGCAGACCAACACCATCAACTGGTCGTCGCAACTGCCGCTGGCGCAGGGCATCGAGTTCAACGTCTGATGATCTACACTTCGTATGAAATGATCCGGGATTGCCGCGACGGCCGTCCCGAAGGCTGGAGCTATTTTCTAACGCGATACGTGCCCGCAGTTCGCGGGTTCCTGGCGCACTACTACCCGGAACGCGCCGCGGACGGGGCGTTGATTGAGCGCGTACTGCTCAATCTCCGCAAACCGGAATCGAGCCTGTTCCAGTCGCTCGATCCTGCGCCGGAGCGGGCCTTCGTGGCCGAGCTGCGGCAGCATGTGCTGAGTGCCGTGGAAGCGGATCGGGCCAGCGCGGCGCCGGAGGTGACGATTGATATCGAGGCGCTGGGCGCGGCGCTCGAGCCGCTGACGCTGGTCGAAAAGCTGGTGGTGTGGTTCGAAACCATGCGCTACGGCGATGTGGATACCGGGCGCATGCTGCGCATGTCGGCGGAAACGGCGGAGAAGGTCCGCGCCCGCGGGGCCGAGTTGGTCCGGGGCAGCGTGGATGCGTGGCGCAGTACGCTGCTGGCCGACAACGGACCGCTGCTGTGGCGGGCGGCCGCGGCGCTGGCGACGAAGGACTGTTTGCGACCGAAAGCGTTTTTCGACGTGATCGATGGGCGGGCTACCTGGCGCGGCCGCGAGGAGATGGAGCACCACGTGAAAGGCTGCTGGCACTGCATGGATCACTACTGCCGGCTGCTGGAGGTGGTGGATGTGCTGCGGGGGGCGAAGCCCCTGGCGGAGGGCGAGGCTGAAGGATACATGCGGCTGCTGGGGATCGAGACGGCTAAGCGGTCGTTCTGGAAGCGATAGAGCGGGGCCACGGGCCCCGCGCAGGCCGGGGGCGCCGGGGGCCTGCCCCACAATTCGCGCAAAAAAATGCGCGACAAAGAACTGTTGCGGCGGGCGGTTGGATGTACAATGGGAAAAATTGTTGAGTAAGCGGTTGCACGGGAGGGAAGCATGGATGCAAGCCGTAGGGACTTTCTGAAGGCTGCCGCGCTGGGCGGGGGCGTCGCGTCGTGGCTGGGGTTCGATCTGCAGCCTGCGTATGCGCAGCTCAGCCAGCTCAAGATCGCGCGCGCCACGGAAACGCGCTCCACCTGCCCGTATTGTTCGGTGAGCTGCGGTGTCATCATTTACACCATTGGCGACAAAGCCAAGAACGTTACGCCGCAGGTCATTCATGTGGAGGGCGACCCGGACCATCCCATCAATCGCGGCACCCTTTGCCCCAAAGGCGCTTCCCTGGCGCAGGACATCCTGAACCCGCGGCGGCTGCTGAAGCCGCAGGTCCGGCGGCCCGGCTCGGATCATTGGGAAGACATCGCCTGGGACCAGGCCATCGATGAAATCGGCCACTGGGTGAAGAAGACCCGCGACGCCACGTTCGTCGAGCAGGATGCGCAGGGGCGCACGGTGAACCGTTGCGAAGGCATCGGGTTCATCGGCGGCTGTACGGATACGAACGAATTCAACTACCTGGTCGTCAAGACCATGCGCAGCCTGGGGGTCTGCTACCTGGAAAACCAGGCCCGCGTTTGACACGGACCCACGGTCTCCAGTTTGGGGCCCACGTTCGGACGCGGTGCGATGACCAATGGCTGGGTCGACATCAAGAATGCCGACATGATGTTGATCATGGGCGGCAATCCGGCCGAAAACCATCCGTGCGGTTTCAAGTGGGCGATCGAGGCCAAGCGGAACCGCAATGCGAAGATGATCGTGGTGGATCCGCGCTTCACGCGCACGGCCGCCACCGCGGATCTGTTCGTGCAGATTCGCGCGGGCGCGGATATTGCGTTCCTGGGCGGCGTGATCCGTTACGCCATCGAGAACAATCGGATCGCGAAAGACTACCTCGTCAACTACACCAACGCCTCCTTTATCGTGAAGGAAGGCTTCAAGCTGCCCGAAGACGGACTGTACTCGGGTTTCGACGCGGCGACTCAGACTTACGATAAGTCGACGTGGAATTACGAGGCAGCGGGCGGCGGAGGCGGAGAGGCGAAGCCGGGGCTGCCGGCGAACGTGAATTCCGACCTCGCCTTGCAGCATCCGCGCTGCGTCTTTCAGTTGTTGAAGACAGCAGTATTCGCGCTACACGCCGGAGATGGTGGAGCGTATTACCGGCATACCGAAAGATCAATTCCTGAAGGCCGCGGACCTGTTCACTTCCATCCGCAAAGACGGCGACATGAAAAAGGTCGCGACCATCATGTATGCGGTGGGTTGGACGCAGCACACCTTCGGCACGCAGATTATCCGGACGGCGGCCATGCTGCAGTTGCTGCTGGGAAATGTGGGACGCGCGGGCGGCGGCGTGAATGCGCTGCGCGGCCATTCCAATATCCAGGGCGCTACCGATATGGGCGGCGTGTTCGATATCTGGCCGGGATATCTGAAGGTTCCGAACGCCAGCCGATGCCAGCCTGAAGGCTTACCTGGAACGCATCACTCCCACGGCTTCGAAACCGGCCGCGTGGGAATCGTTCAATTATTGGTCCAACACGCCGCGCTTCGCCGTCTCGTTGCTGAAAGCCATGTTCGGCGACGCCGCCACCAAGGAAAACGATTTCGCCTTCCACTACATGCCGAAAGTGGATCGCAACTATTCGTGGACGCAGATTTGGGACCACATGTACCGCGGTTCGGTGAAGGGATTATTTGCCTTCGGCATGAACGGCGTGGCCATTGGGCCGGACTCGCAGAAGAATATTGAAGCCCTGAAGAAGGCCGATTGGCTGGTGGTGGGCGAGATCTATCCCGACGAAACCAGCGAATTCTGGAGCTCGCCGGGCATTACGCAGGCGGAAATGAAGGACATCCAGACTACGGTCTATCGCTTGCCCTGCGCGGGTTTCGCCGAGAAAGACGGGTCCATGACCAATTCGGCGCGCTGGCTGCAGTGGAAGAATGTCGCCGTGCCCACGCCCGGCCTAGCCCGCCTGGACCAGGACATCGTCGCCCAGATTTTCCTGAAGGTCCGCGAGATCTATGAGAAAGAAGGCGGCAAGTTCCCGGATCCCGATGACGCACCTGGCGTGGGCGTATACGGATCCGCAGCATCCTTCGCTCGGCGAAGTTGCCAAGGAGATCAACGGCAAGGCGATCGGCGATGTGACCGATCCAAAGACGCAGCAGGTGATCAAGGCGGGACAGCAACTTCCGGGCTTCGCGTGGCTGAGGGACGATGGCACGACGTCGTGCGGCAACTGGTTGTATTGCGGGTCGTGGACCGAGGCCGGCAACCTGCTGGCCCGCCGCGGCACCGAAGATCCATCCGGGTTGGGTGTGTATCCGAACTGGTCGTGGTCGTGGCCGGCGAACCGGCGCGTTCTTTACAACCGAGCGTCGTGCGATCCGGCGGGTAAGCCCTGGGATCCCGCGCGCAAGCAGATCTGGTGGAACGAGAAGAGTCAACTTTGGGCAGGCGTGGATGTGCCCGACTTCAAGCCGGACTCGCCTCCCAAAGATCATATGGGGCCGTTCATCATGACGCCGGAAGGCATCGGCCGGATCTTCGCGCCTCTGGCGGCCTTTGCCGACGGGCCTTTCCCCGAGCATTACGAACCGTTCGAGAGTCCCGTGCAGAATGCCTTGCACCCGGCGCAATCGAATAATCCCGTGGTCAAGAAGCTGACGACACCGGCGGATAAGTACGGCACTACCGGCCAAGGGTTCAATGTCATCTGCACCACTTACCGGCTGACCGAGCATTACCACTATTGGACAAAGAACAATCCGGTCAACGTGGAATTGATTCCGGAGCCGTTCATCGAGATGCCGGTGGAACTGGCGGACGAGTTAGGCATCCGCGGCGGCGAGCTGATTAAGATCACCAGCGCGCGCAGCTACTATATCGCCAAGGCCTTCGTGACCAAACGCATCAAACCCATGACGATCGACGGCAAGAAGGTCTACCAAATCGGCCTGCCGATTCATCAGGGCTTTCGCGGCATCCAGGAAGACAAGCACAAGAACGCGCGCACGCTGGCGAACCGGCTCTCGCCCACCGTGGTGGACCCCAATGCATTTACCCCGGAATTCAAGGGCTTTCTGGTAAAGGTGGAAAAGGCATGAGCCAGGCTACCTTGAACATTCGCCGGATTTCGGGTCATGCGGGGCCGGCTCCCGGCGCCGGCGTGGAGCGCGAGGAACAGGTCTGCAAGCTGGTGGACACCACCACCTGCATCGGGTGCAAGGCCTGCGAAGTGGCGTGTCTCGAATGGAACGGTTATAGCTTCCGCGAGACGGTGTTTCAAAATAGCTATCAGACCATGCCGGAAACGGCCTGGAATTATTGGAACCTGATCAAGTTCGACGAGCACGAGCGCGCCGACGGTAGCATGATGCTGCTGATGCGCAAGGACCAGTGCATGCATTGCGCCGAGCCGGGCTGCCTGGCTGCCTGCCCCGCCGACGGCGCCATTGTGCAATACACCAACGGTATTGTCGATTTCCAACAGGACCACTGCATCGGCTGCGGCTATTGCGTCAGCGGATGCCCGTTCAATATCCCGAAGTTCAACCAGCACACCAAGAAGATGTTCAAGTGCACGCTGTGCTCGGATCGCGTGAACGAGGGACTGGAACCGGCCTGCATCAAATCCTGCCCCACCGGGTGTCTGCACTTTGGCACGAAGGAGGACATGAAGGAACTGGCGGAGGCGCGTGCGCGGCAGTTGCGCGAGCACTCGAACTTCGATAAGGCCGGCGTTTACGATCCGGCAGGCGTGGGCGGCACAGGCGTCATTTATGTGCTGCACGATGTGACCAATCCGGAAGCGTATGGCGGCCTTCCCAGCAATCCGCGGATCCCCTGGGTGGTCAAGTTCTGGAAGGGTCCGCTGAAGTGGATCGGCAATCTGGCCATGATCGGCGGCGTGATCGGTGTAACGCTGCACTACCTGCGCTTCGGTCCCAAGCAGGTGGAAGCGGAGAAGAACGGAGACGGACGGCCATGAGCGTTTCCCCCGTAATGCCCCCGCCAAGCGCATACCGCCGTCCGGCGATTCTGCGCTACTCGCTGAGCGAACGCGTGAACCATTGGATTGCGGGCCTCACTTATGTTTACTGCCTCGCTACGGGCCTGGCATTCTGGTCGCCTTACCTGTTTTGGCTGGCGGCCATGGTGGGCGGCGGGGCCATCGCGCGCTTCTGGCATCCGTGGTTGGGCCTGGTTTTCACGGCGTCCGTTTTCTGGATGTATAAGATCTGGCGGCGGGACATGCGGACCACGGAGGCTGACCGCGCCTGGTCGAGATCCGTCCAGTTCTACATCCGCAACGAAGACCAAAATCTTCCGCCGGTCGGCCGTTTCAATTACGGGCAGAAACTTTATTTCTGGCTGATTCTTTACGGCGCGATCCTGCTGCTGCTCTCCGGCATTGGATTGTGGTTTGTGGAAGCCATACCCTGGAGTCTGCGCTGGCTGCGGTACCTGGCCGTGGCGGTGCACGTGGGCGCCGCGCTAATCACGATCGGCGGATTCATCATCCACGTCTACATGGGCACCGCCATGGTGCGCGGCGGATTCACTTCCATCATCCGCGGCGAAGTCTCGCCGGAATGGGCGAAGACACATCACCGGCTCTGGTACGAACAGGTGACGCGGGACGGCTCTACGCCGAAATGATTCGATCCAAGTGGGACCGGCGCATCCGGCGGGCGGATGAGCTGGCGATGGAGCATCCATTCGCGGCCGAAGTGCTGCGGTTTTACAGCCATGTGGCGCGGTTCCAGAAGGACCTTTATACGTTCGTGACGGCGCGGAAACCCTCCGGATCAATCCGCGATGCGCCGGATCTGAATCCGCTGCTGCCGAAGTTCCCCAATTTCCTCGAGCATATCGCCAGCGCCGCGCCCCAGCCTATGGCGCAATGCGGGCGCGAGCTGCGGAGACTCGACCCGCGACAATGGCTGGATGCTTTGAACTCCTTCTGGCGCGACGCGGCGGCGTTCCAACCGGAGCCCGGCCGCTCGGCGGAACTGCTGGCATGCATGTTTTTGCAGCCGTACGCGGAGTACCTGGCCGATCACAGCGAACCGAGGCCTGCCGGCGAAACCTTCGGCGTGTGTCCTTCTTGCCGCGCACGGCCGCTCTGCGGGGTCCTGCGGCCGGAAGGCGATGGCGGCAAGCGGTCGCTCATCTGTTCCTTCTGCTCCACAGAGTGGGACATCGGGCGAATTCTGTGCGCGGCGTGCGGCGAACAGAACGTGGAGAAGCTGGCGGTGTATACGGCCGACCAGTTCCCCCATGTGCGCGTGGAAGCCTGCGAGACCTGCCGCGCTTACATCAAGACCGTCGATCTGACCAAGAACGGTCATGCCGTGCCGGCGGTTGACGAGCTCGCCACGATCCCGCTCAACCTCTGGGCGCAACAGCATGAGTACGTGAAACTGCACGGCAATCTGCTGGGGATTTAGTGTAGTGCGTCGTGTAGATTGATTCAGCCGCCTCAAAAGGCGGCTGCGGCCAAGATTGGCCGCCCTCCAGGCGTGTATAGGCCGGCGTGCACAAACTACCGGATAATTTTTTCACGCCTGCGGCGCGTACACGCTGGCGTAGGGCGCTAAATCCGTTAAGATCAGTAAACCATCGGTCGAAACCCGGACGGCTGCCGAATTGCATTTAGGCTTTATCTCTACAGGGAGAGCTGTCGTCCATCGGGAGAATGGCCGGTAATAAATGCCGCACTCTGCCGATGAGATTGTCGCAGGGTTCGGGCCACTGTTTTATATAAACCATTCAAGCCGGCGTCGATGGATACCGCCGTGAGCGGCTTAATAAATTTAGCTAAAGGAGTTTATGGTTACTTTATCCCGTTATCTGATAGCGGTCAGCTTCAGCCTCTGCGTGCTGTCGAGCATGCACGCGGCAAGCGCGCCTACCTTCAATGTCTCTCCGAGCAACGTGTACCTGAACGCGGTGGTGGACGGGGCGGCCCCGGCTTCCCAGGTGATCGTGCTGAATAACACGGTCGCCGGGAGTAGCCTGAAATGGAATGCCAGTCTTTCCGGCAGTGGCGCCACCTATTGCAAGCTGAACCCCAGCGAGGGCACCCTGGTGGGGCAAACCGCCATCGAGTTGAGCGTGTTGGCGAGCAGCGTGCCGGCGAAAGGCGGGGATTACGAGTGCACGGTGACATTTAGCGGCGCGGAATCTTCTCCGCCGGCCACGAACAATCCCTCGGTGAGCGTCTCCTATGGGGTCTATGGCAAGGGCGTAACCCTGCCGCCTCCGAACGCGATTCCGCCAAACCCGCCGCAAGACCTGAGCGTGGTGGCCACCGGCCTGGGGACAGTCAGCTTCAACTGGTATGGCAGCGGAGACCCGGCCGACGAATACGTAGCTGGCTACGCGGTCTATCGCGACGGGGCGAAGATTGCGGTGACCGGCCTGACCTCCTACCAGGACAGCGGCCTAGCGACGGGCTCCTACCACACCTACACGGTGACGGCATTCGACAGCAGCCTGAATACTTCCGCCGAGGCTCCGCCTATCGCCGTCACGACCTTCGTTCCGCTGCCGTCGGGCGTGCCCGCCACTTATTCGTCGCTCTATCAGGGTTTGCAGAGCAACATAGCCACGGACTACACGCTGGTGAACGCGCAATCGACCGGGGCCAAATACCCGGTGAACTATTCAGTGTCCCTTACCAGCGCCAACGAAAACGTCGGCCTTCGCACCATCTTCACGACCCTGACGGTGGACCCGGAACTGGACGCGGCGCAGGCACTGGGCCTGAACACGGTGATGGTGTTGGTGGGCTTCCCGATGTTCGACCCATACTTCTGGGAGTTCCAGGGACAGACGGCTTCCAAGGCGCAGCAAACTGTCCAGAATTACCTGACCTTCTACGAACTGATCGCGCAAGACATCCACGGTCGCAAGGATGTCAATGGGAAGCCGATGCGGATGATCATCGAGGCCAACCCGCTGCTGACCGTAGACAACCCGGGCGGCAGCCTGAACCCCACCGCCTACTATCAGTCGCTGAGTTTCGAGACCTACGAGCAGCGCCGCGCCGCGAACACTGTGACGACCGCGCAGTACGTGCAGCCCGACTACCTGATCGTGCAGTCGGAGCCCGACACGGATGCGCGCGACGACTATCGCCCGGAACTGACCACCCCCGCGACGGACGTCGCCATGGTGCAGCTGATCGTGAACGATCTAACGGCCGCCAAAGTGCCGGGACTGCATACCACGGTCATGCTGGGAGCGGGCATGGGTGCGTGGCAAATCAACTGGCAAGAGTTCTTAGGCACGCCGGGCGCCGGTACCGGCATCCTGGGAATCACGGGGCTCGACGGCATCGATAACCACGTCTACTACCTGACCGGGCAAAGCACGTCCGGCCTGGATCTCGAACTGGGTACATCCGAGCAGATGATCACCTCGGCGCACGCCGCGGGGAAGTTCGCCAGCATCGCCGAATTCTGGCCGCACAAGTCGCTGCTCCTGAACGAGAGCTTCCTGGATGTGACGACGCGCGATAACTTCGCGTTCTTCGCGCCGATTGACCAGCAATTCATGCCCATCATGTTCGAGTTGGCCAATCAAAACTCGCTCGAATACCTGTCGGCTTTCAACGACGGCGAATTCTGGGCCTACCTGCCATATGCTGCGCTGCCCTGCCTGCCGGTTTATCCGGCCGCCACGTCCACCCAGAACCAGGCGTGCGACCTGACCATCCTGAACGCCGTCACGGCCACAGTTGCGACGGCCTTTCCACTCGGGCTGGTTACCACCACGGGGACCGACTACAAAGCGTTGATCACGGAATACTGGGTGGCGCACTAGAGAGGACTATTTCACGATGCGCGGCTTGCCCGTGCCTGCGCCGCCGATGAGCCCCGACAGCTTATGGTGCAGGCGCTCGTAAGCCTCGCGCACGCTCTCGTAATCGTCCGCGAGCGGCTCGCCGGCGGCGCTGCTCTGCGCCTCGGCAATGGCGATGGTGTGCTGCACCTGCCGGACAGCCACCACCAGCATCTTGATCTCGTTGTCGTCCAACTGAACCAGGTTAGGCGTCATTCCAGGATTTGAGTCCAGTCCATTCCCGCGGCCATTTGCTGTCCGATCTGGACCAGGGTGGGAATGGCGGACAGATCCGCTTCGTCAATGTCGCTCGGCAACTGCGGATTGAAGATCTGCGCGACTCCCGGCCATTGGCGCTTCACGGCGTCGTCCACCCAATCCTCCGAGGTATCGACCAAGGTGCTGGTGACCCATCCAATGGTCGACACAAGGCCTTTGGGTGGATCGCTGGAGCCGGGATAGAATCCAGTTCCCAGAGAAACCATTCTGGTCTGGGCCGGCGTGAAGGTATCGTACTCGAAGACTTCCACGCACGCCTGGTAGGCGGGATTGGCGGTTCCTCCGGCACCCCCATCGAAGAAGTTGAGCGTCTGCCCCTGGATGCCGGCGATTTGCCAATGATCGAAATACGTAGGGGCGCTCGCGGAAGCGACGGCCGCGTCGATCAACTTTACCGCGCCGGTGGTCTGAGCATTCTTGGGGTTGTCTTTCACGAAGAACCAGTTGTGCCCGTCCATGGCTGTGGCCCCGATCATCACGCCGATGGGGCAATCGTTAACCACCCAGGACGCCGACGCGCCGAAGACGCTGACCAGGACATTGTAAAGGTTCTGGGGATCGTACATGTAGCCCTGGATGATCCGCTTGCCATCGGCGGCGACACCGGTGGGCGTGAAAATCTCGCTCGAACGTTGCGTATAGACACTCAGAAGCTGGCTGGCCGGAATGCCCGCCGCGACGGCGGCGGTGAGGAGCGCGCCCGTCGAAGTTCCCGCACAGTAGTCGATGTGATCGCGGGTGAGGCCGCCCAGTTGAGACTCCAGTTTGACGAGGCAGCAACACGGGATGATCCCGCGGATGCCGCCGCCCCGGATGGATAGAACGTTACGCATGTTTCCTCCTGTCTCTTGCCAGCATACGCCATTGAAGGCGGGCCGGCGTGAGATAAGGGTATGCGACACAAAAGTGGAGGGCCGTGAAAAACCCTGAGAAAGTCGCTAGATCGTAGCGGGCGTGCACTTCAGGCCCGCCCGGCCAGCCACGCCGGGGCCGGTCACGGGCCGCCGACTGTTCAACCATCGCTGTGGGCCGGCAGGAAAGCACCATCCGGCCGCAGATGAACGCAGATGAACGCGGATAAAACAGGGACAAAACGAAGGGCGGTACGATCCGTCGGATCAAGTCGCGTCGCTGGAATCGCCACTTTATGTCGCGCGCCCGGAGATAGGTGCGCCGCGACGTGTCTATGGCGACAATCATCGGCCGCGGACGTCATCGATAAATCCGTCTACCGACGTGTATCCAAGTTCGGCAATGCTGTCTTTGCAGCGACCCTTCCACTTTCGCAGGTCGAGCTTCTTGGGTGCCATCTTCAGCGCGATTGATTTTCGGAGCGCCCGGCCACGCTCGCGCGTTTTCATACGTCATAGTATGCCCGAAGCGGATCGCCGCGCGCGAGGGTCTATCATGAATAACAGGATGCGTGCTTGGCCTGTCGCGCCGGCTGTGCTGCTGGCGGCATTATCGTGGCAGCTTCCGGGCGCGAAAGGCGTCCGGCAGGAAGCGGCACCCACGTTCGCGCGCGATGTCGCGTCCATCCTGTATCGACATTGCGCCACCTGCCACCATCCGGGAGAAGTCGCGCCGTTTCCGCTGCTGACTTATCCAGATGCCGCCAAGCGCGCCAAACTGATCGCCACGGTGACGACCAGCCGCTACATGCCGCCGTGGCAGCCGGAGCCGGGATTCGGACACTTTCAGGGCGAGCGGCGGCTCAGCGATGCGGACATCGCCACGCTGCGGCGATGGGCGGAGGCGGGCGCACCCGAAGGCGACCCGGCACAACTTCCGCCCGCCCCTCACTTTCCGGAAGGCTGGCAACTGGGCACACCGGACCTGACCGTGAGCATGCCCAAGCCTTTCGCGATTGCGGCCGATGGTCCGGATCAGTACATGTGTTTCGTCATCCCGCTGCACCTCACCGCGGACAAGTATGTACGCGCGATGGAATTCCGCCCCGAGACGCGCAGCGTTGTGCACCATGCGCTGTTCCTGCTGGATGCCGGCCACATCGGACGGCAGCTTGGCGAATCGTATCCGTGCTTCGGCACGCCGGGATTCCTGCCCAGCGGCGCGTTGGGCGGCTGGACGCCGGGGATGCAGCCGGCGCGCGTGCCCGATGGCTTGCAACTGACGCTGCGGAAAGGCTCGGACCTGGTGATGCAGATCCACTACCATCCCACGGGCAAAGCGGAGAGCGACCAGTCCGCGCTGGGGCTTTACTTCACCGATAAGCCGCCGACCAAGTGGGTGATGGACATACCGCTCGGTTCGCACCAAATCGACATTCCGGCGGGCGAGCGCGCCTACAAGGTGCGCGACCACTTCACCACGCCCGTGGATTTGGAGGCGGTGGGGATCATCCCGCACGCGCACTATATCTGCAAGGAGATGGAAGGCTGGGCCATCCTGCCCGATGGGCGCAAGCAGTGGCTGATCCGGATTCGCGATTGGGATTTCAATTGGCAGGAACAATACCGGTACGCCACGCCGGTGAAGCTGCCGGCGGATACGCGCCTGGAAATGGAATTCACCTACGACAATTCGGATGCGAATCCGCGCAACCCGAACCATCCGGTGCGGCGCGTCGTGTGGGGCCCGGAGACGACCGACGAGATGGCCGGGTTGCACGTGCAGGTGGTACCGGAGGACATGGACGACTGGCATGAATTGGGCCAGGCGCTGTGGGGAAAATTCATGCGGAGCGTGGGGGGCGGGTTCTACCGGAAGCCGAATTGAGGGCGAGGGGGTGAGCGGGCGAGGGGGACTCAGAACACCCTACCGCGGCGCGTACAGTGGGGCCACCGAGACCATTGCCAGGCCGGCTATGAACAGGACAAACATAATTACGACGAGCGACTTGATGCGCGAGTCGGCGCCGTCGAACTCTTTCCATAGCAGCAGGCCCCAGAGGGCGCTGACCATGGCCGCACCTTGGCCCAGCGCCAGGCTGATGGCCGGCCCGACCTGCACCGCTTCCGGCGCGCTTGACCCTATAAAGCTGGCGACCATGCCGGCGCACCAGAGCGCGCCTCCGACGACGCCCAGCAGGTGCTGCCGGGGCAGGCCTTTGAAGTAATCCGGAAACTCCAGTGGCTCACCCTCTACCGGCAAATTCATAAAGAAAAGGTTGAAGACGAAGGTGGACAGGAAAACACCCAGCGCGAAGACCACCCCGATGGCGTACGGCCCTAGTCCGTTCTCCGGCGCGGTGCCGCCCCACTCGCTGGACTTCGCCATCACCACCAGCGGGTAAAACGACCCCATCAACACGCCGCTGGCGAGACTGAGGAACACACCCTTCAGACTCACCTTTTTCCGGGTGCTCTTGGCCTGGCCGGACTGGGCCCGCGCCTCCGCGCGCAACAGCTCCATGGCGCGGTAGGCGACGGCATCGACTATGATGGCCCCCACTACCAGCGCACAGCCGACGAACAGGAGGATGGGATTGCCCTGCGGCCGGATGACGTAGCTCCAGATAACCCCGATGATGAGCGCCAAACCGATGCCCACAGGAAACGCCACCGCGAGCCCAGCCACGGTGATGGCGGCGACCAGCAGCATATTTGCCAGATTGAAGATCACTCCCGCGCCGAAGCCCATGGCCGCATATCGCTTACCGCCGTTCAGCATGTCGTCGAGGAACGAGAAACCGTCGTAACCCAAAGAGCCGAGCGTAAAGGCGCAAATCACGGCGGTCAGCAGGACGCCGAACGCATAGTCAAAATAGAACAGCTCGAAACGCCATTTGCCGGACATCTTCTGGGTATTGGCCCAGGACCCCCAGCAGAGCATGCTCAGGAAAAGCACCAGCAGGGTTGCGAGATATGTGTGGGGTAGGATCATGAAAGCTCTCGACTTGAATCCTGAGCCTACAACGTTGTACGGGGCGGGTCAAGGGGCGCAGGGGTCGCGGCGCGGCGTTCGAGGGGCGATCGAACCAGCGGTGGGCGTCCAGGCTCCTGCCACACTTCGAGGGGCCGCGGGGACTGGCTGCAATCCGGCAGCGGCGAGACGGAGTAGTAGTTCAATCCGTAGCGCCAGGTCCGATGCAGGCTGTCAATGCATACGCGGTCGCGCTGGGCGGCGATCTGGCGCCACAAAGGCCGCGCCGAATAGGCATGATCGATGGCGGGCAGGCCGATCACCTTCAACGCGGTCACGGCGGCGGTAACCGCGACAGCCATGGCGACCAGCGCGGCGGCGCGGCGGCCGTGCCACTCCAGCCAGTAAATGCCGGCAGCCAGCGCGACCGGCAGAAGCCAGGTCCATTGGAATGAGGGCAGAGGCGCACGCGAAAGGCCCGAGGCGAGCGCCTGCGGCAGGACCGCCAGCGCTACAGGCAGGGAGACGAGGCAGAGCGCCGCGGCGGGCAGCACCCAGCGTACGCGCCGGGCTTCCGCCAGGGAGATGCCCATCAAGGCAGCGGTGGCCGGCGCCAGGGGGAGCAGGTATCCGGGCAGCTTGTTCTTCGAGACGGAGAAGAAGACCAATCCGAACAGCAGCCACAGCAGCAGGAACCGGCGGCGGGCGTCGCGATAGAGCGCGCGGCGTGCCAGGAGCAGGAGTGCCGGCGTCCAGGGCATCAGGGCAGCCGCCAGCACCGGCGCATAGAACCAGAAGGGCTGCCCGTGCGCGAGCGATGCGGTGGTGAATCGCTCGAAATGCTGTTCCCAGAAGAAGGTTCGCGGGAAGATTGCGCCATTGCGCAGGTAGCAGAGCAGATACCAGGGCAGCGCGACGACCAGGAACGCGCCGGCGACGGGCAGGCGCAGCAGGTCGGTGAAGCGGCGGCGGCCGCACCAAAGCAGCGGCAACGCGAGCACCAGCGGCACCAGCCCTTTGGCCAGCACCGCCACGCCCAGCAGCGCGGCGGCCAGCGGCAGGCGCCGGCGGTTGGCCGTTTCGATCCAATCGAGCGACAGGAGCATCGCCGCGGAGAACGCCGCGGCCATCGGCAGATCGGTGGTGCCGATGAAGCCGCATCCCAACCAGGCGGCCGAAGTGCCCAGCATGAGCGCCGCCGCCCACGCCGCGCGCGCGCCGAATTCGCGGCTGAGCATGTATTGGAAGAAGATTAGAAAGGCCACCGAGAGGAGCGCTATAGGGACTCGCGGCGCGAGATCCTCGTTGAATCCAAGACGGAAGGCCGCACCGGTCATCCAATAAAGCAGCGCGGGTTTTTCGAACCACGGCGCGCCCCAGAGGCGGGGCGTAATCCAATCACCGGAGCGCGCCATTTCGCGGCCGATGGAGGCATAGCGCGGCTCATCGGGACCGAGCATTCCGGCGGTCGAGAGGCCGGTGAAGTAGAGAATCGCGAGCAGGGGAATCGCCAGCAGTCGGGCGCGCGCTCGCTCCCCGGCAGCTATGGCTGCTTCCTCGGCGCGGTGAACGACCGCTCCACCATATCGTGGACGTCGGTCGAAACACCGTGGTCCCGCCAGAGCCAGCGCATCATTTCGGGGAAGACGGTCTGGAGCATTTTCTGGCCGTGCCGCTGGATGCCCCACGCGTAGTTCACGTCGTAACCCTTTTCGGTGAGGGCTTGCTGCATGCGGACGTTCTGATAGAACCAATCGCGCGCCTGATCGTAGGTTCCGTCGGCGCGCAGACTGCGGTTGTCGTTCCGGCCATCCACCAGGAAGATGCGAATGGGCTTCTTTTCGCTCGCGCGGATGATATCGGGATAGGCGTTGCCGCCGCGAATGTTGGTGAAGCTGCCGACATTGCTCAGGACTTTGCGGAAGTCGTTGGGGCGCTGCCAGGCCACGGTGAAAGCCGCAATTGCGCCGGAACTGGAGCCGCCGATGCCATGCCGGTCGGGATCCTTCGAGATGTTGTAATCCTTGTAGAGGACCGGAAGCAGTTCATCCACGATGACGCGCGCGTACTTATCGTCCAGGGTGTTGTACTCGGTGGGGCGGTTGGTGGTGCGATCGCCCCATTCGCTGCCGGAGGGCTCGGGCTGATCGGGGCGGCGGCCGGGATTTATGAAGACTGCGATCATGACGGGCAGCTCGCGGCGGTAGATCAGGTTGTCCATGACGATCTGCGCGCGGACATCGCCTGCGGGAGCCATGAAAGCCTGACCATCGTTGTAGATCATCAGGCTGGCGGCGACAGCGGGGTCGTATTGCGCGGGCACGTAGACCCAGTAGGTATGCTGCGTTCCGGGATAGGCGTTGCTGGGCAGGGTAAAGGGGCCCTTGATCTCGCCCTGCGGGACGCCATCCTGGGGGATGGCGTCGACCGCGAGCTTGTAATGGATATCGGTGTTGGGGGTTTCGGCCATCGGCGGGCGCTGGGTTGGCGGGGTTTGCGCCAGCGCCGCGGCTACCAGTAACACGGACAATAGACAGAGAGTACGTTGCATGGCTTTGGAAGCCACCATACCACAACGCATTCAGGCCAGGCTTTAGCCCCCACGCGGGATAAATCCCGCCCTCCAAGGCACTACTTGACGGTCACATAGACAAGGTTCGTGAGGTCGATGGCCATCAACCCCACGTCCAGGTTTGGAGCGGTGAAACTGGTCGTGGGACCAAAACTGGACAACAACAGGACCGCCGTGGAGATAGCCACTCCACCCTTGGTAACCGTCGAACTCGGCGGCAGCGATAGCAACACAGCGGGGGGCACCGTGAAGGTGCGTGCCGCAGCCGGCGCCCGGCAGGTGAAGTAACCCGCCACATAGTCGCTCGTGCCGCTACACGAGCCGGTGAGGCACGCATACGAGATTCCCGTGATCTCGACGGATGCGCCGGCCTCGCCGCCGGTCCAATTCACCGTGAGTCCGTTCGATCGCGTCACCGTGGAAAGGGCGCTTATGTTCGACCACGTCACCGGGGCGGGAATCTGGATTTGCGGCGTCGTGAAAGCGCCCACGTCCGTGCCTCCGGATCCGTTACTGAACGTGAGGGCCCCGGAGGCCGGAATGAAGGTGGAAGCGGACGGAGTGATGTAGTTGTCGACGCCGTTCAGCGTCTGCGGAAGCATGGCGACGGCGCCGTCGGGACCGTTTAAATTGATTTCCGTGCCGGCGTTCAGATAGGTGAACTGGAACGGCACAGGCAGGGTGAGGTCGCCGCTGGTGAGATCGTTGGTGCTGACGTCGCCGGTTGTGGTGAAGAATTCCACGAAGCAACTGCCCATGGAGCTATATCCGTCCGAGGCGGCGGGGAAAGCCCCTCCGTTGATTTGGGCGGAGGTGATTTTCGAAAAAGTGGCCAGACCCTTGTCGATCGTGGCGGCGTCATACACGACTCCATCAATTTTTATCCCAGGGTTGATTAACTGGCTTATCGAAAGGACGCCCATGTTGAGACTGCCCGTTTGACCTAATTGATCCAGAACAGAGGCGGTGATCGGATTATCGGGGTCGGTGCAGATGCGCCCGCTGGCGGCCACGGGGAGCGTCCCGAAGTTGCTCACGTAATTGCCGGTCTGTACCACCAAAGAGACGTAGCAGCCGGTAACCCCCGCTGGAACCTGGACGTTGATCTGGTCCAGCCCGGCGTAGCCCGACCGTCCCGCGTATTTCAGGGTGGCCGAAACGCCACCGATATAGACGGCGACCGGTTCGCTGACGGCTACGTAGGTGGCGTCATTCGGCACCGGTCCGAGCCCCGTTCCCCATAGCTCCAGGATCTCGCCCGGGTTAACGGCCGACGAAAAGCCGAATAAGGTTCCGCCATTGTTGGCGTCGAAGCCTTGCGCCGGCCCGGTGCCGCTGTTGGCTGTCAGCAGGCCAAAGGCGCTTTCCACCACCTGGATTGGAAAAGGCGTACTGACGCCGGCGCTGTTGGTCACCGTGATGGTGCCCGTGCCTACCGGCGTCGCCGACGGTAGAACTGCGTCCATCTGGGTAGGGCTTTGGAAGTAAAACAACGGGTTTGTGGTAGTCCCGTTCACCGTGACGCTGACGGTCACGCCATTCAGGGTACTTTGCAAGGGCGGATTCAGGAGCCCTGTGGTCTGCGACGACAGATGCGTGCCCCAAATCTCGAAGATGGAGCCTTGCGCGATGCCGTAATTCGGCAGCCCGGGCAAGGTAAAACTGTAGTTGTTCAACAGGCCTGTGACGGTGGGCGCCTGCCCCAGCGCATGACCTGCGAAGATGCCCGCCAACGCGAGCGTGAAACCGTTGACTTTCATCATGTTTTTGCCTGCACAATGCACCGGGATCGCGGCCGTGTCACAAATGGCGGGGAGTGTCACTCAAGGTACCGCTCCGCCGCGACCGATGCCAGCCCCGGCGCTCTCAACCAGGATTTCCGTTAGGGAGTCCTGGAAGAGACGATTGTACTCCTGATTAAGGTTAATAGACCCTGTTTATATTATTCTTGCAAACGGGGAAGCGGGGCTGAGAGCCCCGCGCAGGCCGCGGGCCTGCCCCACATTATTTCAGCTTGACGGGGTAGGGCTCGTGCTCGGGCAGCTTGGGGTTCGATTTCTCGAGGGCCTTGAGCAGCTCGGCGACGCCGCGTTCCAGTTGTGGATCGCGGCCTTCCATGACCGACTTGGGGTCGTTTTCCACCACGATATCGGGGTCCACGCCGTGGCCTTCGATGGCCCACTTGCCTTCTATGGTGGCATAGCCGAATTCGGGGACATTCACGGCTCCGCCATCGATAAGCTGGCCGTGGTCGTTGATGCCCACCACGCCGCCCCAGGAGCGCTCGCCGATCAGCGGCCCCAGCCCGTTGTTGCGGAACATCCAGGGAAAAATGTCGCCGTCCGAGCCGGAGTCCTGGTCGAGCAGGCACACTTTCGGGCCCATGAAGACGCTGTCCGGGTAGGGATCCGGCGTGGCGGTGGTGCGCGCGAAATCGACGCCCGAAAGCTTGCGGGTCAACCGCTGAATCACCATACGGGAGATGTTGCCGCCGCCATTGGCGCGGTCATCGATCAGCAGCGCTTCCTTGCGGAGTTGCGGGAAATACCACTTGATGAATTCGCGAATGCCGGCCTCGCCCATGTCCGGTAAGTGCATGTAGCCGATGCGGCCGTGAGACAGCTCGTCGACGCGGCGGCGGTTTTGGTCCACCCAGTCGAGATACACCAGGTTCGTTTCGCTGTTCAAGGGTCTGTAAGTGACTTTGCGCGCGCCGGTGAGGGAAGCGGAGCTGTTCAACATCAGGATTACGGGCGCATCGCCAGCGTGGCGGAGGAACTTGTAAATGTCGTCTTTGGCGGTCACATCTTCGCCATTGATGGCCAGGACGTAATCGCCCACCTTGGCGTCGACGCCGATCTCGGTCAAAGGCGAGCGGTAGGCCTCTTCCTCGTTTTGGCCGCGGAAAATCCGCGAGATGCGATAGCGTCCGGAACCGGCATCGACCTCGAAACGCGCGCCTGGCAGGCCCGCGTGCGGCCGGGGCGGAAGCTGCACATCGCCGCCATCGATATAGGCGTGCTGCACGGTCAGCTCGGAAATCATTTCGCAGATGACGTAGTTCAGGTCGGTGCGGTGGGCCACGTAGGGCAGAAGCTGGCTATAGCGCTGGCGCACGGCTTCCCAATCGTAGCCGTGCATGTTGGGATCGTAGAAGAAATCGCGGTAGCGCCGCCAGACCTCGTTGAAGATGTCGTTCCATTCCGCGACCGGGTCCTTTTCCAGCATCAACCCGGCGGTGGAGACGGTCTTCTTGGTGCTCGCGCCGGTGGGCGTGGCATCGTATACGTTCCAGGCCTGTTCCTGGCGCACCAGCACTTTCGATCCATCGCGGGACACTACATATCCGCCGATATCCTCCACCAGGCGGGTCTCTTTCCGGTCTTTGAAGGTAAAGATGCGCAGAGACGGCTTAGTGGCCGCCTGCCGGCCGTAGTAAAACTCAGGCGCGACGGCATAGATAAGCGCATCGGCGGTTACCGTGACACCGAAATAGTTCTCGGCCTCCAGAGGCACGCGCGCCACGCGATCGGCCAAGCCGTCGAAATCGATGCCGCCATCCTTTGGTTCCGGATGGGCGTCTTCGGCCTTCTTGTCTATCCCGTCTTTGCTCTTGTTTTTGTCTTTATCGCTGTCTTTGTCCTTATCTTTGCCATCGTCCTTGAGAGTCACTTCATCGCTCTCTGGCGGAAACGGATTCTTGACATCCTTGCGCAGAGCCATTACGAAGATACCGCGGGCGCGATTGGTGGCGAAGTCGAACTCGATCTGAGAGAGCTGCGGCTGGAATTCGTGATGGGAAATGAAATACAAGTAATCGCCGGCGGGCTGCCAGGCGGGCGACTCATCGTTGAACAATCCGCTGGTCACCTGGCGCAGTTTACTCTCCTTCATGGACCAGATATAGAGTGCGGAAAGCCCCCTCTTATCGTTCATGCTGAACGCAAGATACCCGCCGCCGGGCGACCAGGCGTAATCGCGAACCTCGCCTTCAGTGGAGTGCGCGATCTCCTGAGTCGAGTGGTCTTTCACCGATACCAGCCAGAGCCGGCCGTCTTTATCGCTGAACGCGATGCGCTCGTTATCCGGCGACCATTTAGGATCGTAGCGGAAGGCATGGCCGCCGCTCGAAATCTTCTCGGGCGGCAAGGAGCCGTCCTGCGCCACCACGTAGATTTCCTCTTCGCCGCTGGCGTCCGATATAAACGCCACCTTGGAACCGTCGGGCGACCAGGCCGGCCACTTATCGTGCGCGCCGGGGGAATGCGTGAGGTTGCGCGTGGGCCCTTTTTCCACGGGCGCGGAGAAGATATCGCCACGGGCCCCGAACAGCACCCGCTCGCCCTTGGGGCTGAGCTCGACGTGCTCAATGAGGTTAGCCGCGGACACATAGCTGGGCCGGCGGTTAACGCCGTCATCGGGCACGCGCACGGAGATGCGCTCACTCTTGCCGGTCTTCACATCGAGGACATTCAACTCGCCGTCGAGCTCGTAAACGATGCGGTTTTGGCGGTCGGAGGAGGGCCAGCGCACGTCCCATACGGTGTTGCGGGTGATCTGCCGGGTTTTACCGCTGGCGGTGTCGTAGGCGTAGATGTTGAAGTGGCCGTCGCGATCGGAGTCGTAGTAGATCTCCTTTCCGATCCACATGGGGTCGCGGCTGGCGCGGTCGCCTTCGGTGATGAGCTTGGCGGCGTGGGTCTCGGTGTCGAAGATGTAGAGCTTGTTGGCCTCGCCGCCGCTATAGCGCTTTTCGGTGCGGAAATCGCGCGCTTGCGGGGAATACACGATCTGGTTTCCGCCCGGCGAATACGATCCGGCGCCGGAGATCGGCATGGGCAGCGGCTCGGAAGGGCCGCCCTCCACCGGGACGCGGAACAGGCGCGTGAGGGCGTGGGCGCGGGCATCGCGCATGGAGCGGAAGATCACGTAATGGCCGTCGTTCGACCAGCCGTAGACCTGGTTGTCATAGCCCCAGCGCGGCGGCAAGGGGCCCTGCGCGGGATAGAAAGTCAACTGCTTCGGCTCGCCGCCATCCGCGGGCATGACATAGACCTGTTCATCGCCATCGTACTGGCCGGTGAAGGCGATCCACTTGCCATCCGGGGAGAACTTGGCGAACAACTCGACGCCGGGGTGCGAGGTCAGGCGCGTGGCCGTGCCGCCGGCCGCGGCGACCAGCCACAGGTCGCCGCCGTGGGTGAAGACGATGCGGTTATCGTGGATATCAGGAAAACGCAGGAGCTTGGTCTGCGCGGCGAGCGGCGCGGCTAGCGCGAGGCATAAAAGCCATTTCGATTGAAGACGCATAGGAATATGACGTACGGAACCCCAAAGGGATAAGCCTAACAGAGTTGCGCACCATAGGCATGCTGTCCCCAGACAGCGGGCGCCCGACAAGCGGCATTGAATGGTGGGTGCAGGTGATTCTTCTCTGCTGCGCAGAATGGCGGCGATGACCCGAGGGTTACGGCTGCCGTGAACGATAGCCACTACCCAGAGCGGCCCGCGATGAAATCCCAAATGTCATAAAGGTCAACGCGGGCTTCAGGGTGGAAGTCATATCCGATCATGCGCGCTTGGCGCGGCGGGCGGTGCTTCTTTCACGCAGGCTATGACTTCGTCACCGGGAATGAGGCTGGCTTTGCCGCTTTTGATATCGTCGTAGCGGCTGTCGAGCATGGTTCGCACCTGGGCTAGTTCACTAAAGTAACCGGCCATTGCGTCCTCGACCAGCTCGTCGGCGGAGCGTCCGGTCTCGGTGACCCATTGGCTTACCTTCGCTTGGAGGTCGGGATTGTTCAGATGCACTTCCATGCCTCAAGGTTAAAGGCCGGGGCGGACGCTGTGAAGCACGACCGGGTTGGGCGTTGGGCGGGGCAGAGCCGTGGGGCAGACCCACAAGCCGCACCATGCAAGCTGCTAGAATCGGGCGCAGATGCCTCCAAACGGCGCCTTGGACCCGAAGACGGCGCGCGACATGCGCTTCGCGATGCGCCTCTCACTGGCGTTCGGGGTCTTCATGCTGGCCGGGAAAACGACGGCTTACGTTATTACCGGTTCGGCGGCGATCCTGTCGGACGCTTCGGAATCGGTGGTCCACCTGGTGGCGGTGATATTCGCCTGGTTCAGCCTGTGGCTGAGCCTGAAGCCGGCCAACCAGCGATACCTTTACGGCTTCGAACGGATCAGCTTTTTTTCCGCCGGGTTCGAGGGCGCTATGATCGTGCTGGCGGGATTGTTCATCATCGTGGTGACCATCAGGAAGTGGATTACTGGGCTGGAACTCGACAATGTGGGCGCGGGCACTCTGTTTACGCTGCTCACTGCCGCGCTGAACGCAGGGCTGGGGTGGTATCTGTTACGGACCGGGAAGCGGACCCGGTCGCTGATCCTGGAGGCCGATGGCAAGCACGTCCTGACCGACAGTTGGACCAGCGCCGGGGTGGTGGCCGGCCTGGCGTTGGTGATGTGGACGGGATGGAAGCCGTGGGATGCGATCTGCGCGCTGGCGGTGGCGGCGAATATTCTGTGGTCGGGAGGCAACCTGATCTGGCGGTCAGCTACAGGCCTGCTGGACACCGCCGATCCGCGGACCGGCAATCTGCTGCGGGCGAAGCTGGACGGGCTTTGCGCGGAGTTAGGCATCCAATATCATGGCGTGCGGTTCCGCAGCACGGGGCAGCGGCTGTTGGTGGAGGTGCACCTGCTGTTTGCCGGTTCGCAGACGGTGGCCGAAGCGCACCGCCTGGCGACGCTGCTGGAAGAGCGGATGGCGGAGACGCTGGGGCAGCCGGCGGAGGTGATCACGCATTTGGAGGCGCAGGACGATCATGAGGTGGTGCATCGGGCGGTGCATTATATGGGGAAGCCGGGGGTGGGGTAGGTGGACGCGGGCTGGCTCTCGACCCTGGTCTTGGCGTGCCCGCCAAGCGCCCGCAGGAGTGCCGGCGCGGCAGACTAATGAGTCTGCGCCACGGTTGTATTCAGAACCAAAGTCCCCTCACCTCTCGCCGGCGCCAACTCCTGAAAGCCAACCAGCCACACATCGCCAGGGCCGGTGACTACCCCGCCATAAAGCTGATTGACTACCAGACTCGGATCGTGAGCTGGGTTGGGGCTGGGAGCGATAGTCCAACTGGTCCCGTCCCAATGCAATACCAGCGTGATCAGGAGATCGGGCGATTCCGGACCTGGATTGGAATCTACCCATCCGAACGCCCAGAGATCGCTGGGCGACACCGCCACAATTCCTTGCAGGACGTTGTCCCGGTCGTAGCCGCCGTACGCCAGATTAGGGCTGGGGACCACCGTCCAACTGGAGCCATCCCAGTGTTCGATCAAGTTTTTGTTGGGGTATTCGATGCCGGTATCCGGTTTTGGAATCCAGGATCCCACGGCCCACACGTCATTGTCCGACAGCGCTACTACGCCGAATAGCTGATTCGATCCGGTGCCCTGGTTCGGGCTAGGGGTAAGGGTCCACTGGGTGCCATCCCAATGCTGGATCTCGGTGCTGTCGATGTCGGTTCCACTCTGCGACCAGCCCACGGCCCAGACATCATTGGTAGCCAGCGCGGAGATCCCCTGTACACAAGACTCGCCTTCGACGCCGCCACTGCCCGCGGAGGGCACCCATGTCCACTGAGTTCCATCGAAGTGCTCGAAGTCCTCGGGGATGCAGCCGCCCGCCCAAATGTCGTCGGCGGAGACGGCCGCTATCGACACCATGTAGTAGCTGGAGTCAGCCGGATTGGGATATCCGCTCCACTGGGTGCCATCCCAGTGCAGAATGTCGCCGTTGGTGGTGGGTGAGCTCAGGTACGAGCCGACAGCCCAGGCATTTGTCGGCGAGAGTACGGCGACCGCCTCCATTTGATGGCCCAATTCTCCGTCGATACCTGGGAGCGGAAAGCCGGTCCAAGCCGTGCCATCGTAATGAATCGCCGTGAGGCCAACCGCCCAAATATCGGTTGCAGAGGACGCTCCGACGGCGAAGAGATTGTTGCTGGTGTGAGTCTGCGGGTTGGGCGTTGGGACCACCTGGAAAATGGACGTGGCATCCTGCGCCAGGCTGGATGGTAAGTGAATCAACAGGCCAGCGCCCAAGACCGCGGCGGCGATCGCCTTCCGGTTCATCATTGGGACCCTCCCAATCTAATCTTAGCGCCGCGGCCCGACTAGTTCGTCCGGGTCAAGCGGGTCAAGCCGGGTTTTACAGTTATGACTGTAAGTTTACACGCTACGCGCGCCAGCGGACGCCGACGCCCAACTTCTTTTTGGCATACTCCAGGCTGCGCTCCAGATCGACGCGCTGCTGCTCCTTGAGCGCCGCCTCCAGCGCGGGTGCGTTGTCGGACCATTGCCCGACCACCATGTTCCCCAGGAACGGGCGGCCGCTCTTGGCCAGCGCGACGAAGCGGGCGAACTCCCAAGCGGGCGTCTTTTGGAACGCTTTCCAGAAGTCCGGCTCCAGATAGGGCAAGACTTCCGGCGGCCTGCCGGTGATGATCTCAAGTTGCATGGACGCCTTCGGGCATAGCTTGCGATAAAGCTCGACGAAGCGCGCGAAGTCCACCGCGCCGTCGCCCAGCGAGACCCACTGCGCGGCCGCGCCGCGGGGATGCTCGAAGACCGCGCTGTCGCGCACGTGCGAGGTGGCCACGTAGGGCGCCAGCGTCTCCAGCGTGAGCAGCGGATCCTCCACGACCCACATGGGGTTGCCGGTATCCAGGCACGCGCCCACGAAATCGGCGCCGGCTTCTTCGATCAGCGCTTTCAGCTCGCGCGCCTGCATGTCGCCAGCGTGGTTCTCGACCGCGATGCGCACGCCCGCGTCGAGGGCTTGCGAGCGCACCGCGCGGAGCACCTTCACGGTGTTCTCGATGTGGCCCTCCAGCGGCAGGGCCGTGCGGCGGTTATCGCGGTTGCCCATGTAACAACGCATCACCCGCGCGCCGACCGCGTGGGCCACGCGCAGCCCGCGCGCGACATATTCCGTCGGCTCGCCATCCTTTTTGTTGTACGCGGGCGACGAGGGGCAAATGCAGCCCATGCCGGCGTCGATCTCGACGCCTACGCGTGCGGCGTGGTCCTTCACGCTCTGCAGATAGGCCGGCTCCAGGCTCTGGTAATCGCCCAGGCTCGAAAGCTGGACGGTGTCGAGCTTCAGCCCCGCGGCGTAGTCCAGCAGTTGGACGGCTTTCCACTGGAACGCGCGGATTGAGTACGAATCGAAGCCCAGCTTGATGGGAACGGCTTCCGCGGCGGGACTCATGGCTGCCACCGCCGCCGTGGAGGTTGCTTGCAGAAACGTGCGTCTGCGCATAAGAAATGTTGTCTCACGGTTTGTTGAATGTTATGCCCGCGAAGCTGACCACGCTTTGCGGATCGATGTTCCACTGCTCGTAGCGCAGCAACTCGCCGCGCGCGCCGGGCATAGCTTTCAAAAAAGTGTAGAGCGGCGCAGAGCCGCACCATTTCAGATCGTCGCGCTTCTCCTGCACCAGGCTCCAGAAGCCGGCACTATCCGATTCGGCAACGCGCGCGATGCGCTGCCGGTCGCGCTCGGCGACCTCCGCCATGATGCCGCGGTCCGCATACGCCGGAAAATCGTCCTGGTAACGCACGCCGATGTGCGCCATGTCGATGCCCAGAATCCAGAAGAGACGATCGCCCTCGCGCACCGCCATTTCACCCAGCGCTGCCAGAAATCGCCGCACGCCATCGTCGGCTTCAGGCGGGCCTCCGCGATACAGGCTGTGCGCGTACTGGCCGCAGAGAATCGGGAGAATGCGAACGTCCGGGCCGTAGATGTGTTGCAGGAAGACGACCTGAAATTCGACGGTGTGCTCGAAGGAGTGGCAGTAGTCTTCCATGAGCACCGCCGGACCGCCATCGGCCGCCAGGCGGTCCACTAATGCCGTGTTTGTGGGCGTTTCGCCGAGCGGGGTCACGAACGGCTTGCGGGTTAGGCCGAAGCGCTCGGGCGCGCCGTAGTGCGAAGTGGCCAGGATGACGAACGTGCGATCCTTTAATTCCGGTCCGAGCGTTTGATAGGCGGCGCGATAGGATTGCCATCCGCCTTCCGGGCTTACGTGCGGCGCGGCGATGGCGCATACCGCTTCCTTACGGTCGCGGCTCGGTAGGTCGCGGCTCGGTAGGTTTCCATCCATGTAGCGGGCCATGGTCTGGCGCAGGGCAGCGATCTCCAGCGGATAGGCACCGCCGGCGTGCGCGGGCTCCCGTTTGGGCGCCTCCGCAAATTCCCGCTCGCGGCCCGCTTTCATTTGCGCGAACGCTTCGTCTTCCAGAAATCCCGCCGAGCTGAATGTCTCGATCAGGTGCTGTTCAAGTTGGCCCACTTGCAGATCGCCGGTGATGCGGACCAGCACGGCGCGCAGGTCCAGGTCTGTCTGGCGGCCGTCAAAACAGCGCAGGCATTCGACCAGGGGCGGCGGGATGATCAGCATCGCGTCGGAGTAGTGATAGGGATCGCGGATGAAAAGCCCAGGGCGGTCGGGCGCCGGAGAGGGACCAATGTCCAGGGCGTTTCTGAGGCGTGGGAGTGGTCGAGCCACGCTTCATCGTAGCAGTTGAGGATGTTCCTTACCGGAATGCGGTACGAACGGGCTAGAACCACTTGCTCAAAGAATCTACTAACCGTGCGCAACTTTTGGGAGCGTACTGTGTTTACTAGTATGAACCCTTAAGTTTCCAAGAGCGCCAGTCCGACAAGAACCAAATAGTCGGCGGAGCCCTAACCGACTTGCCAGGTGCTTTCCCGCCGGGCTGACTGCCCGATGCGACGCTTGGCGTGAACCGGCGAACCCACGAAGAACAAAGGCAGCGCTGTTGCCACTTTTTCGCGGTTTAGCCAGCGAGGTCCACGTGCCGATACACAAAACACTCGCTTTGCGACGTTTTCATTCGCGAGACTGGTCGATACCTCGCAACAATGGCGGAGAGCCAGACGGGTGCCGTCAAGCCATCCGTTTTCCGATCCGAGTTCCCGTCCGTTACCACGCCGGAGGAGAAATCGGGTGGGGAGAGAGCGCAAGTATCGGCAGCAAAGGCGCACTCTTTACAACGGATCGCGCCTTAGCTTTGAATGCGTGCGTTGAACTGAACATCAAGTGGCCAGTCCTGTTGCACGACTCGGTTCAACTGAGATTAATCGCATGCGGGACGATCGTACGGACTGAACCCGGCCGGGCCGAACTGGCGATTGGAAAGTACGAATTCCGAACCTGCGCTCCCGCGTTCTTCGAACGTCTCCAATCGTGGCAGCTTCCGAACCGCACGGCGCCGGGAGCCGGCTGGCCAGAATTCCCACAGCCGGTGGTGGCAGGCGGGCACAGCGGCAGGGCGATGTCCAAGAACAGGAGCCGACCAGAAGTCGAGGGCGACGACGCGCGTTGGGAACGGGTCTTCAAGCAAAAGTTCGACGTGCCCGAATACTACGGCTCCCGCTGGCCGCCGCACTCATCGCCCACGGTCGACTTTTGACGCCGCGGCAATAGCGAATGGTTCGGGCCGCGACGAATCAAATATTAAAGGATATTATGACTCTTTTCTATCGTGTTTTCCTGGCTACCACGTGCGGTCTCTGCCTGCTGCCGAGCATGCACGCGGCAAGCGCGCCTACCTTCAATGTTTCTCCGAGCAACGTGTACCTGAACGCGGTGGTGGAAGGGGGTGCCCCGGCTGCCCAGGTCATGGTGGTAAACAACACCGTCGCCGGCAGTACCTTGAAATGGAGTGCCAGTCTTTCCGGCAGCGGGGCCACCTATTGCAAGCTGAACGCCAGCGAGGGCACACTGGTGGGGCAAACTGCGATCGAGTTGAGCGTGTCGGCAAGCGTGCCGGCGGAAGGCGGGGATTACGAGTGCACGGTGACATTTAGCGGCGCTAAATCCTCCCCGCCGGCCACGAATAGTCCCTCGATGAGTGTCTCCTATGGGGTCTATGGCAAGGGCGTTACCCTGCCGCCTCCGAACACCATTCCGCCAAACCCGCCGCAAGACCTGAGCGTGGTGGCTACCGGCGTGGGCACGGTCAGCGTCGGCTGGTATGGCGGCGGCGACCCGGCCGACGAATACGTAGCCGGCTACACGGTCTATCGCGACGGCGAACAGATCGGCGTGACGGGGCTGACTTCCTACCAGGACAGCGGTTTGGCCACGGGATCCTACCACACCTACACCGTGACGGGCTTCGACAGCAGCCTGAACACCTCCGCCGAGGCTCCTCTCATCGCCGTCACGACCTTCGTTCCGGTGCCGTCGGGCGTGCCGGCCACTTATTCGTCGCTCTATCAGGGTCTGCAGAGTAACATAGCGACGGACTTCACCCTGGTGAACGCGCAATCGACCGGGGCCAAATACCCGGTGAACTATTCAGTGTCCCTTACGAGCGCCAACGAGAACGTCGGGCTGCGAACCATCTTCACGACGCTGACGGTGGACCCGGAACTGGACGCGGCGCAGGCCCTGGGCCTGAATACAGTGATGGTGTCGGTAGGCTTCCCGATGTTCGACCCATACTTCTGGGAGTTCCAGGGACAGACGGCTTCCAAGGCCCAGCAAACCGTCCAGAATTACCTGACGTTCTACGAACTGGTGGCGCAGGATATCCACGGCCGCAAGGACATCAACGGTAAGCCGATGCGGATGATCATCGAGGCCAACCCGCTGCTGACCGTAGACAACCCGGGTGGCAGCCTCAATCCCACCGCCTACTATCAGTCGCTCAGTTTCGAAACATACGAGCAGCGCCGCGGCGCGAACACGGTGACGACCGCACAGTACGTGCAGCCCGACTACCTGATCGTGCAGTCGGAACCCGACACGGATGCGCGCGACGACTACCGCCCGGAACTGACCACCCCCGCGACGAACGTAGCCATGATACAGCTGATCGTGAACGATGTAACGGCCGCCAAGGTGGCGGGGCTGCATACCACGGTCATGCTGGGAGCGGGTATGGGTGCGTGGCAGATCAACTGGCAAGAGTTCTTAGGCACGCCGGGCGCGGATACCGGCATCCTGGGAATCACGGGGCTCGACGGCATCGATAACCACGTCTACTACCTGACCGGGCAAAGCTCGACCGGCCTGGTCGATGAACTGAATATCTCTCAGCAGATGATCAGCTCGGTGCACAGCGCGGGGAAGTTCGCCAGCATCGCCGAATTTTGGCCGCACAAATCGATAATCCCCAACGAGAGCTTCCTGGATGTGACGACGCGCGACAACTTCGCGTTCTTTGCGCCTATCGACCAGCAATTCATGCCCATCATGTTCGAGCTGGCCAACCAAAACTCGCTCGAATATCTGTCGGCTTTCAACGACGGGGAATTCTGGGCCTACGAGCCGTATGCGGCGCTGCCTTGCCTGCCGGTTTATCCGGCCGCCACGGGCAGCCAGAATCAGGCCTGCGACCTCAACATCCTGAACGCCGTCACGGCCACGGTAGCGTCGGCCTTTAACCTGGGGCTGGTGTCCACCACGGGGACCGCATACAAAGCGGAGATCACTAAATATTGGATGCCGCACTAAACTCGAAATCGGGTTTGGAAGGGCGGCCGCCCTCTGGTAGCAGGAAGGAGATCACTCGCCTGCCGCGACCGCCAATTCTCATATCGGCCAAAGCGCCGGAAGTTTGCTCAGGCCAGCGCGCGGCGGCAATAGTCGTAGCACTTGCGCACTTCCACTACCGTATCGCCGCCTTCGTATTCGTATTCGATATTGGCAGGAATCGGGTACCGCTCGCGCTTCAGCAGTTGCAGCACTTCCCGGATGGGCGTGTCGCCCTCGCCCAAAGGCATGTTCTTGCCCTGGCCCTTCTTGCGATCCTTGATGTGCAGCGTGACGATGCGCGCGTGGTGCTCTTTGATGAAGGGCACCGGATCATAACCCGCCGCCCAGTAGTGGCCGATATCCAGGTTCACCGCGATATACGGCGACAGCTTCATGGCTTCCACGAAGGTTTCGGGTTTGGCGTATTCGTTGGGGTCCTTGATATTCGAGTGCCCGTGCATGCCCACCACGATCTTATACTTCTCGGCTTGGGCGGCTATGCGGGGCGTTACCGACACGGTGGCCGAGGTGGTCATGACCTTGACGCCCAGTGCCTGGGCTATCTCGAAGCCGCGCGCGATTTCCTCGTCGGTGAAGTCGTCGCGCATATTGTAGGCGTACGCGGAGAGTTCGATGCCCGCCTGGTCGAATTTGTGGCGGACCTGACGGATCTCGTCGAGCGGCACGGTCAGCCGCCATTTGCGCAGCGCGGCGCGGCTGTCCGGACCGCGCGGAAACTCGGGCTCCACGTGGCCCATCGACAGCTCGCATTCGCTCAAGCCCACGTCGATGAATCCTTGAATGGCCGCGTCCAGCGGGCGGTCGCGAAAGCTGTAGGATTGCGCGCCGATCAGCACGCCGTGGACATGTGAATCCAGCTTGGCAAACGCGCGGGCCAGCGGCAAAGAGGCCAGCGCCAGGCGTCCCACGTCGCGTCGCGTGTACATGGTTTCTCTCCGTGTCCAATTGTAATCGGATTTGCTATGTTGCAGAGATGAGCGAGCCGCGGACTTTGCTGGATGTGTTGGATTCCGCTGAAGGGCAACGCACTGCCGTCGTTCTGCCGGAGACGGCTTTGCGGGTGACTTACGACGAGCTGCGGCGGCGCGTGCGCGGCATGGCGGGCGCGTTGCACGCCGCGGGGGTGCGGCGCGGCGATCGCGTGGCGTTGGCGCTGCCCAACGGTTTGGACGCCATCGTGGCGTTTCTGGCGGCCGCGGCCGCCGGCACCGCCGCGCCTTTGAATCCAGGCTACAAGTTCGAGGAGTTTTGTTTTTATCTGGCGGACACGCGCGCGAAGATGCTGATGATTCCCGCCGACGACGCGGCCGAGGCGCGGCGCGCGGCCGAGCAGGCCGGAATTCCGGTGGTCACGCCGGAGATTTCGGCGAACGCCGGCGCGCCGGAACCCGGTCCGGACGATATCGCGCTGGTGCTGCACACCAGCGGCAGCACCGGGCGGCCGAAGCGGGTGCCGCTGCGGCATCGCAATCTGGCGGCATCCACGCGCACCATCGCGGAGACTTACGCACTCGGCGATGGCGACGTTTCGTTATGCCTGATGCCGCTATTTCACGTCCACGGATTGATGGCCTCCACCATGGCCACGCTACTAACGGGGGGCACGGTGGTGGTTCCGGCGCGCTTCAATCCCCTGGCGTTCTGGCGCATAGTCCGCGATTACGGCGTCACGTGGTACTCCGCGGTGCCCACCATGCATCAGCTCATCCTCATGCGCAAGCGCAGCGGAGACGAGAAGCTGCGCTTTGTGCGCTCGTGCAGCGCGGCGCTGGCGCCGGACCTGATGCGCCGCATGGAGGAGTATTTCGCGGCGCCCGTGCTGGAAGCCTACGGGATGACCGAGGCCTCGCACCAGATGGCTTCGAATCCATTGCCGCCCGCGGCGCACAAAGCCGGCTCGGTGGGACCGGGGACCGGAGTGCGCATCGCCATTCGCGACGAGCAGGGCGGAGAAGTGGCGCGGGGCAAGGCGGGCGAGGTGTGCATCGACGGTCCTGGCGTGATCCGCGAATACGAGAACAATCCGGAGGCCACCGCCAAGTCGTTTTTTGGCGAATGGTTTCGCACCGGCGACCAGGGGATTCTGGACGAAGAGGGCTATCTGCATCTGACGGGACGCATCAAGGAGCTGATCATCCGGGCCGGCGAGAATATCGCGCCACGGGAAATCGACGAGGTGCTGCTGGCGCATCCGGCGGTGGCCGAAGCGGTGTGTTTCGGCGTGCCGCATCCCACCTGGGGCGAGGAGGTGGAAGCGGCGGTGGTGCTGGCTCCCGAAACGCAAGCGGGCGAGGCCGATCTGATTGCCTTCTGCCGCGGCCGGCTGGCGGACTTCAAGTGTCCCAAGAAGATCCACATCGTGGCCTCCATTCCGCGCACCGCGACGGGCAAGATTCAGCGGCTCAACGTGGCGGCGGCGCTGGGCGGGCCGTCCAAATGAAGTTCGTGATTACGGGCGCAGGGGCGGTGGGGGCCTACATGGGCGCCGCCATGGCAAGGGCCGGCCTGGATGTTACGCTGTTCGCACGCGGGCCGCAATTGCGGGCGATCATGGAGCGCGGCGTGCGCGTGCTCAGCCCGGATGGCGATTTCGAGGCGCGGCCGAAGGCTACGGGCGAACTGGAGTCGATCGGGCCCGCGGATGTGGTTTTTCTGGCGGTGAAGGCGCATAGCCTGCCGCCGTTGGCGCCGCATCTCGGATGCCTGCTGGGCCCGGAGACATGCGTGGTCAGCCTGCAGAACGGCGTGCCATGGTGGTTCACGCCGCTGGAACGCGTGGATCCGGGAGGCGCGATTGCGCGCGCCATCGAAGCGCGCCGCGTGGTGGGTGGGCTGGTCTATTTCGCTACGGAAATGGCGGAGCCGGGCGTGGTGCGGCACATCGATGGGCACCGACTGTCGATCGGCGAACCGGATGGCGCGCGCTCCGCGCGCTGCTGCGCCATCGCCGAGGTGCTCATCACCTCCGGGCTGCGCTGCCCGGTCACGACGCACATCCGGGAAGAGATCTGGGTGAAGATTTTGGGCAACGTGGCTTTCAACCCCATCAGCGCGCTGACCGGCGCGACGCTGGCCCGCATGACCGGCGATGCGGATGTGGCGGCGCTGGTCCGCGCTATCATGACCGAGGCGGAATGCGTGGCGGCGCGGTTGGGGATGAAGCTGCCGGTCTCGATCGAGCAGCGCATGGCCGGCGCGGCGAAGGTCGGCGAGCACAAGACTTCCATGCTGCAGGACCTGGAGGCCGGCCGGCCGCTGGAACTGGAAGCCGTGGTGGGCGCGGTGCTGGAGTTGGGCGAGCGCCTGGATGTGGCGATGCCCGCCACGCGCGCGGTTTATGCGTGTACGAAGCTGCGCGCCGCGGTTCAGGCGGGGCTAACGGGCGATGTGCAGAACGCGCAGCGGCGCGCCTGAATCGGGATGGTGCTCAGGCATTCGGGGCACTGCTTGGTGGTGGGATCGGGCGGGGCCTGGCCGCGGCGTGCACGCGCCATGATGGCGTTGACCGGCGCGACGACGAAGAAGTAGATCGCGGCGGCTACAAGGAGAAACGAAATCAGCGCATTGATGAAGTCGCCTATGGCAAAGAGACTGCCATTGACGCTGAACTTGATGGCGGAAAAGTCCGGCTTGGTGACGATAGCCGCGATCAGCGGCGTAACCAAGTCCTTGACCAGTGCCGAAACGACCGCGCCAAATGCACCGCCGATGACCACGGCGACGGCCAGATCGATGACGTTGCCGCGCAGCAGAAACTGCTTGAAACCTTTTAGCATGTATCCTCCGTGAGGCTCATTCTAGCGAACCGCACAAGGAGAATGCACGTTGAAGAGGATGCGCGCTGGCGCGCGTGGGCGGCCTGAGAGGCCGCCGCAGGCTGAGAGCCTGCCCCACTAGTGGTGGGAACCGCCGGCGGATCCGCCGCCGACGCCACCGCTGTGCGCGATGCCTCCGGTGCTTCCGGCGTTCACCGTAGTACCCGTAGAGACGCCCACGGGAGAGCCAACCGAGGGCCCATGACCGGTAGCGATGGGTCCGCCGGACCCGAAGACACCGCTCGAGCCCTTCGATCCCGATGGCACCGGCACGCTCTTGTAGTTGATGGAGTTGTAGACGCCGCTGTAACCATTGGAGTATCCGTAATTTCCGAATCCGGTATATCCATAGTAGCCAGGGTAGTAGAAAAGGCCTGCCTGGGCTACGTCGAAGGGGCTAAAAAAGGGGTTCCCAAACGGGCTGTAGAACATCCCACCCATGCCGGGGACGTAACTGTACATGCCGAAGGCCTGATTCCAATACCACCCGCTCATAAACGGGTTGCCACCGCCGTACAAGCCGCCATAGGCGGAAGCGCGCAGGGTATCCGCCGCGCCCACGTTGGCCATGGATACATAGGAGTCCCGGCGCTCGCTCCAGCGGTTCAGCGCATCGGTGACGGTCTTGTCGAACTTGCGTACGGCCAGCGTATCGAGGGCGATCAGGTGGCCTTCCCGCACTTCCACGGTTTGGCCGCCGGCGGTCACCTCGGCGAGTCCATCGTAAACGCGCAACTCGCTCGAGTCCGCGTCGAACCGGTAGATGCCCTTCTTCGTTGGGTGAACCGTGGCATCGCGATAAACCACCGTTACGGAGTTGTCCTTGGCGATGTCTTCCGCCTCGACGACCGCGGCGCCCGTCAGGAACTCCAGGCGCGTATCGATCAGCCGATTGGTCACCATCCGGAAAGAACTGTTCTCGCCGACGCGCAGGAAGACGCCGGGGGTGAGCAGCACCTCCGCACGCCCTTCCTCGGTTTTGAGTTGCTGGTTTTCCTTGACTTCCGGGAAGATGCCGAATTTTGTTTCCACCAGTTGGTCGCCCAGGTAAACCTGGCCTTCCACATAATGGACCAGCCCGGAACGGGCCGAGATAACCGCCGATTGGGCCAGGGCGGCCATACTGCCGGCAGCGACGGCCAGAACACCAAGAGCGAATCTCCCTGAGGGTTGCATCTTTAACAACTCCTTAATAAGAGCATCTGCGCAATTGGGACGTTTGTCAATGGTTTTGCGTTCCTATAAACGCACAATGTGGCCGGAATTCACACCTTTTAGCGCATTGCGCGTATCCACGATCAGGCGCGACTGGGCCGCGATGCGCGGGTAATCGAACGACGAGTGATCGGTGATGATGGCGGCGCAATCCGCTTCCCCGGCCAGACTCGCCGGCTGGGCCTCCAATCTGTCCCCATCTAATTGAAGATGGGGAACATACGGATCGCTGTAGGTGAGCCGGGCGCCACGCCGCTTCAGGAGCAGCATGACATCCAGGGCGGGAGACTCCCGGAGGTCCTCGATATCCTTCTTATATGCCACCCCCAGGATATGGATATGCGAGCCTTTCACCGGCTTGCCGGCGTCGTTGAGGGCGTTCTGGATCTTGTCCACCACGAAGTGCGGCATCTGCCCATTGATATAGCCGGCCAACTCGATAAAACGGGCTTCGATGCCGGCCTGCTTCGTCTTCCAGGAGAGATAGAACGGATCGATCGGGATACAATGGCCGCCCAAGCCAGGGCCGGGATAAAACGGCATGAATCCGAAGGGTTTGGTGGCGGCTGCGTCGATCACCTCCCAGACATTGATGCCCATGCGATCGCACATCAACGCCATCTCATTGACCAGTCCGATGTTGATCATGCGGAAGGTATTCTCAAGCAGCTTGACCATTTCGGCCACTTGGGTCGAACTGACCGGCACCACGCTCGAGAGCGCCTGCGCATAGAACAGCCGGCCCATATCGGTGCAAGCGGCGGTGGTTCCACCGACTACTTTGGGGATGTTGGCTGTCTGGTACTTCGGATTGCCGGGATCGACCCGTTCAGGCGAGAAGCACAGGAAAAAATCCTGGCCGGCGCGCAAGCCGGATTTTTCGAACAAGGGCCGGAGCAATTCCTCGGTAGTGCCGGGATAGGTGGTCGATTCCAGGATGATGAGCATGCCCGCATGGAAATGCTTGACGATTTCCTCGCAGGCGGACAGGATGTAGCTCATGTCCGGGTCTTTGGTCTTGCGCAGGGGAGTGGGCACGCAGATGTTGATGGTGTCCAGATCCCGCACCGCACTGAAATCGGTGGTGGCGCGCAGTTTGCCGGCCTGGACCGCATCGGCTAATACCGCGCTGGGGATGTCGCCCACGTAGGATTCGCCCGCATTGACGCGTGCGGTCTTGCCTGCGTCGAGATCGATGCCGGTGACGGAGAAGCCGGCCTTGGCGAACTCCACTGCCAGGGGCAGTCCGACATATCCGAGTCCGACGATGCCCACGCGCGCGCGGTGCGAGGCGATTTTCTCTGCGAGGATACTGGCGGTAGCTTCCGTGGCGGCCGGGGTCATATACCTATCATACAGGCCGATGCCATCCGGCTGAACCTCTTCCGCCGCGGCTGCGCTAACATAGGTGGTGACAGGAGGCCCCCCATGCGTTTCCATCTCTTCGCCGCCGCCGGTCTTTTGACCGTTTCGTTATTCGCCGCCGATCCTGGACTGGTAAGCCTGGCGATACCGGATAGCCAGGTGATGGCCGGAGTTAACGTGGCACAGGTAATGCTCTCGCCATTCGGCGAGCAACTGGCGCAACCCGTCTTGATGCCCGATCAAAACATGCAGAAGCTGCTGGAGAGCGCGGGCTTCGATCCGCGGCGGGATCTGCGGGAGATACTTGTTTCGATGAGCTGGTTCAGCGAGGGCGTCGCGGGAATTTTTCTGGCACGGGGCACCTTCGATGTTCCCAAGATCCTGGAGGCGGCCCAGGCCAGCGGCGCGACGGTCGAGACGTACAAAGAAGTTTCGATCATTCAGAAATCGAAGGGCGACGCCCTGGCGCTGCCGGATTCAACCTTGGCGATCGCCGGAGATATTGCGAGCGTGCGGGCGGCCATCGACCGCATATCGGCGCCGACGGCTATCAGCTCCGCGCTAGCGGTGCAGGTGAACCAACTGAGCACGACCGAGGATGGGTGGTTCGTCTCGATGGTGCCTCTTTCCCAATTGCAGCCGAAGGCGCCGAGCGACTCCGCAGCGGGACCGAACCCCTTCGCCATGCTGGGCAATGTGCTGCAGTTGAGCGGCGGCGTGAAGTTTGGAGCGAATGCGGTGATCAGCTTGCAGGCGGTCTCCAAGACCGACCAGGATGCCGCGACACTGGCGGTCCTGCTGAAGACGTTTGCCAGCGCGTCCGACCTTTATCTTCCGAAAGACACGTATGCGCCAGCCGCCACGCTGTTGAAGAACTTGAACGTGGCGTCCGATGGGCCGGTTACGACGGTTTCGCTGACGATACCGGAGTCGGTACTCGAGGAGATGACTAAGGCGCCCCACGCCAATGAGAGCATTGGCATCGTCGATCCGCACGCGCACTCGCGTCCCATGCAGCGGCCGGCGGGCGGCGTAGGGTATGCCGCAACGCCGCAGCGTATCCGCGTGGGGAGCGAAGTGCAACACGCCAAGCTGCTTCAACACCCGGAGCCGGTTTATCCTCCGCTGGCCCTGCAGGCGCGGATCTCCGGAGTGGTGAAGCTGAATGCCATCATCGGCAAGGATGGAACGGTGGAGAACCTCACCGTCGCCAGCGGACATCCCTTGCTTGTGCCTCCGGCTATGGATGCCGTGAAGCAGTGGGTCTATACGCCGACTTTGCTGAACGGGCAAGCCGTCGAAGTGGCGACGCAGATCGAAGTGAATTTTTCGTTAACCCAGTAAGCCGATCTCTTCGCCTGGCGGGCGCGTCTTCCAGCGGCGATGGATCCAGAGCCACTGATCGGGGTACTCGCGGATGACGGCTTCCAGTAGGCGGTGCAGCGCGCGCGTGCCGGCCTCCGGGTCGCCCGCCATTTCGATGGGCGGATAGAACCGCAGCACGTACTTGCGCTCGCTCTCGATCCACAGGGCGAAGCCGGGAATCACGGCCGCGCCGCTGTGCGCCGCCAGTTTGGCGAAGCCAGTTCCGGCGCAGGCGGGGATGCCGAAGAAGTCCACGAACATGCCCTCTTCGAGCGAGGCATTCTGGTCCACCAGGATACCGACGGCTTGGTTGCCTTGCAGGGCCTTCAGGATGCCGCGCGCATACTCTTTCTTGCCGATCAGGTGGTTGCCGGAGAGCATGCGGCGGCGCTCCACCAGCGCGTCGATTTTGGGATTGTCGAGGGGACGGATCACGACGTACATGGGAGCGGCCATCCAGGCATGCGCGAAGGCGCTCAGCTCCCAATTGCCCAGGTGCGCGGTGGCAAACAGCACGCCGCGGCCGCGTTTGCGGGCCTCTTCGAAGTGCTCGAATCCTTCGTAACGGATCCAGTCGCCGATGTTGCCGCGATGGATGCGCGGAAAGCGCGCGAAGGCGACCAGCAGGCGGGCGATGGAGCGGAAGACGCCGTCGGCAATGCGCCGGCGCGCGGGGACGTCCAGTTCCGGCAGGGCCATGGCCAGGTTGCTTAGGGCCACCCGGCGCAGACGCGGCAGCGCCAAATCGAGCAACGTAGCATATCCGCGAGCGAGCCAATTCGCCACCGGCAGCGGCGTCCGGGCCAGCGATTCGACCACGGCCAGCGCCATCCAGTACTCGAGCGTGTCGCGCAGAGCCGAGCGGCGTCGCATGAAACGCCATTGTAACGAGAGCGCACGGTTAGTTCCCAGAAGCGGACAGTGGAGTCTTTAATAGCGCTGCCAGGACAGGCCGGGAGGACTGTCCCACTGGCGGCCCTTGGCGTGCAAGAATACCAGGCCATGGACGCCCTCTTGCGCGATTTACGCATGGCTGTCCGGGCGTTGTCCCGGCGGCCGGGGGTTACGGCGCTGGCCGTATTGTCGCTGGGCCTGGCGACCGGTTTCTGCACGGTGGGCTTCAGTCTGCTGGATGCGCTCGAGCTGCGCGATCTTCCGGTGCGCGAACCTGCGCGCATGGAGTGGCTCTTCGCGCGCGACCGCGAGCAGCGCGTCGACAGCCTTACATGGATCGAATACCAGGCGCTGGCCCGCCGTACGGGCACCTGGGAAAGCGCCCTGGCGGAATGCCGCATGGGCCCCAAGGTCCGGCTGGCGGATCGCGACGATTTTCCGATCACGGCGGGGGTTTCCGAGAACTACTTCGACCTGCTGGGGGTGAAGGCAGCGGCGGGCGGTGTGTTCCACGGCGGCGGCGATCGCGATGGCGTTGCCGTCATCACCGACCACTATTGGAAGACCGCGCTGGGCGGCGACCTACATATCGTGGGCCGGACGCTGGCCGTTGGGAATGCCTCGTTGCGCATCATCGGCGTGCTGCCGCCCGGATTCTCCGGGACGCATCGCGGATTGCTGGTGGACCTGTTTGTGCCGCCCCAGACGTTCTTCGGCTCGCTGGGGTTCAAGGACCATCTGGACCAACATCTGGCCGATTTCGAGGTACTGGCGCGCTTGCGGCCTGGTGTCACAGCGGGGCAAGCGCAGCGGGAGGCGGACGCCACCCTGGGGCAACTTCAGCAGGACGGTCTGGAACCGGCGCCTGGCCGCAAGGCCGTGGTTTCCCCATTCGTGGAACTTACCATCGGCCTCGCGGCCAAACTGGCGGCTCCGCTGTTCCTCGTGCTGCTGGTGGCGGCCGCTAATCTCGCCAACCTGCGGCTGGTGGATAACGAAGCGCGCCGCCGCGAGACAGGCATCCGGCTGGCGTTGGGCGCGGGCCGCGGAGACTTGCTGCGGCAGCACGCGAGCGAGACGCTGCTGCTGTGCGGCTTGGGAACGGGGCTCGGATTGGTGCTGGCCTCCTGGTTGATCGACCTGGCGCCGGCGGTTCTCTATGCCGGTCAAAGCTACATGGATTACAGGGTTAGGCTGGATGGCCGGACCTTTGCGTTCAGCGCCGCCGCTTTGCTGGTGGTGGCCGCGATCGCGTCGCTGATCCCATTGAGCGACGCCTGGAAGCACAGGATCTTACCGTCAATTCAGACATCCATCGGAGGCCGGCCATCGCGGTGGCTGACGGCTCTGGTTATCGGGCAAGTGGCCTTCGTCACTGCTGTGTTGTGTTCGGCCGGCTTGCTCTGGCGCAGCCTGCAGAACATTTCCGCCATTCGCCCCGCGATGGACCCGGACAGGAAGGTTCTGCTGTTGCGTGGTTATTGGGAGGGCGAAGTCGCCGCCGCGGCGCGCGCCGATAGTTTGGTGACGCAACTGGCTGGCTTGCCGGGCGTACGGCGGGTAGCTTATGCGCGGCGGGTGCTGTTGAGCGGCTCCGGCGGAGGTGCAGCGGTGGATCTGGAGATGCCTGGACAGCCCAAGACGCCCTTTTTCTACGACCAGGTGAGCCCCAGCTACTTCGCCACCGCAGGCGCACGCATCGTGCAGGGGAGGGGCTTCAGTTCGGCGGATGGGCGCGAGACTACGCCGGTAGTCATGGTGAGTGAGGCCTTTACGCACCGCTACCTTAGCGCACGGGATCCGCTGGGCGCATGGATTCGGATTGCGGGGCGGGAGCGCCAGATTGTGGGCGTGGTGGAAGACGGCCCCACCAACCATCTCCAGGAGACCATCCAGCCGTACTTCTACTTCCCGTTTTCGCAGATGCCCGTCGATTACCTGACCGTCTTCGTGGAGTCTGCCGGGGATCCAGGATTACTGGCCGCGTCCGTGCGGACGCTGGCGCGGCGGGCTGATGCGGCGTTCGTCCTGACGGGAATGCAGACACTGCGGCAACACATGTTCGGCGCGCACCAGCAAGAGACGGTGAGGACGGGAGTTGCCGGTGCGCTGGCGCTGCTGGGGCTGGTGCTGGCGGCCGGCGGACTGTTCGGCGTCACTTCCTACGCGGTGAGCCGACGCATGCGCGAATTCGGGTTGCGTGTAGCGCTGGGTGCGCGGGGCGCGGATTTGCATCGCCAGGTACTGAAGAGAGTTGCCCTGCAAGCCGCAGCCGGTATTCCACTGGGCTGGGCGATAACCTACGCCTCCCGCCAGGCGCTGGCGAACGTCCTGTATGGCGTGAAGCCGGGCAATCCGTGAGTGCTGGGGGCTGCCAGCGGCCTGGTGGCGCTGGTCGCGCTGCTCGCGGCGCTGCGGCCGGCGTTCATCGCGGCGCGCGTTGACCCGCTCGTGGCCTTAAAGTGCGAATGAAACCGAGCAGTAAAGCCCCCAAGCCTACCAGCGCCAGGGATCCCGGCTCAGGCACCGTGCTGCCCACAAAGCCGATGGTGTTGCCATTGACGTCTCCGTAGAATCCGACAATCTGCCCGTTATCGTTGATCCCGTTGATGGTGGTGCCGCCATTTGCCAGGACCGCATTGGGATCGTCAACCGTCAGAAATGTGCCCGTGGCGATGGAGTACACGAAGCCGTTGTTGAAGCCGTTGCTGTCCTGATACACGCCGACAATCTGACCTTCGTTGTTGATGCCGAGGGCCATCGTACTCATGGAACCAAAGGCGTCGAGGTTGGTGAAGACTCCACTGTCGTCGAGAAAGCCTTCCGTTACCGAGCCACTCAGGAAGAACCCGATGATGTCTCCGGCGTTATTGATGCCGGTGGCCGTGACACTGGTGGCGTCATCCGACGACGGCAGCGTGACATTGGTATAGCTGGAGGTTCCGCTGTTATAGATGTAGCCGTGGCTATTGCCGGCGGAGTCAACATAGAAGCCGGCTGCCTGGCCGGCGTCATTCACGCCCAGGAGTTGGTTGGTGGTCGGCGCGGTGGTCGGCGTGCTGGGATTCATTACCCGCGTGAAAGTACCGGCATTGTCCACAAATCCGAAGAAATTCGGTGTGGTGGCGCCATTGCTATCGGCATAAAAACCTACGGTAAGGCCGCTATTGTTGATGCCGGTCACCTGGGTCTGAAACGAGCCCGGGAAATTCTCGCCCGAGAAAGACGTGTAGGGCGCGGACGTGGTGTAGCCCTTATTGGGAGTCAGGGTGAACGGAGGCGGTGTGCCGTTCGGGTTCCCGCTACCGAAGTAACCGGCGATGACGCCGGTGTTGTTGATCGACAACTCCTGGTTAAAGGCCGGATCGTCAGGGTTGACGATGTCCTGAAAAAGATAGCCAGCCTGGGCGCCCGCGGGAAGCAGAAGGAGCCCGCCAATCAGCAGCGGCACGGCCATCCGTGCAGCGCGTATCGTATCGAGGTTCGATTGCCGCATAGGGGCGATTATACGTGGCGATCCGGACAAAATTCAACCGAATTCACACCACGTAGCTCGCGAAATTGTCGCGGAAAATACATTCCGCCCGGGGCGAGCGTAACAATAAATACAAAGGGCGCAAGACGGCGGCGGCCTCGCGATCGATCACGCGTGGCGCGGCGACCCGTGGGTCCAGTGACGGTGAAACCGATGCACGAACGGCTCGGCGAAGCCCCACACCAGCAAGAACAGGACTACGAAGCCATACACGAGATCCCGGCTGGGACTCTCCCAACCCGGCAGCGGCGGCGAAAATCCGACGACCAAGGCGGCCAGCACGCTCAGCACATGCCAGTACCAACGCGTGTGGAAAAAGTAGACGAAAACCAGGGCGAGGGCGACGGAGAAGCCATAAACCACATACACCAACATAGTAGACATGGTCCACTCCTGCTTGTATTCTAGCGCTAATGTGGAGTTTTGGAGGTATTAAGTGCGTTGGTTAGTCTGGGCGGTGGCGTTTGCCGGATCGTATCCCGCGCATTGGTGGACGCCGGTTCCCGAAAGCCAGAAAGCGGTGTGAGATCCTGCCGCAGGCGGCCAAGCCGGGCGAGGTGATCGTTTCCAAACGCAACGAATTGGGGATCCTGTCCAACTTCGCCGCCACTCCGTTCACGTTCCGCGGCAAGCGGTACGCCAGCGTGGAAGGGTTCTGGCAGATGATGCTGTACCCGGAAGGGCCGCGGGATCCGCGCGCGCAACGGCCGGGAATCGCGTGGACGCACACGCGCGACGAGGTGGCGCAGATGACTGCGTTCGCGGCCAAGGAGGCCGGCACGCTGGCGGAGGCGAACATGCGGAAGATGGGCATCGACTGGGTGACCTATGAGGGGCGTCGGATGCCTTACCGGGCGAAGGACAAAGGGGAGCATTACCGGCTGGTCGTGGGGGCGATGCGGGCTAAGCTGGCGCAGAATCCGAAGGTGCGGGAGATTCTGCTCGAGACGGGCGATTTGGTGCTGCGGCCGGACCACTTCGAGGAGGCTGATGCGCCGGCGGAATGGCGGTACTGCGATATTTGGATGGAGATTCGGAAGGGGCGGCGGGCGGGACTGAAGTCCCGCGCGGACTAAAGTCCGCCCCCCAGGTTATACTGGCCTGGACATGAATAATGCGACCTGGTGCAGCCTGTTCTTGATGGCGGGGATATTGTCGGCTCAGGCGCCGCAATACCCGGCTCTTCCCAGCGAGATTCCGGCGAGTTTTCAAGGATCTACCGATAGCTTCGACTACATCAAGCGCGACGTGATGATCCCCATGCGCGACGGCGTGAAACTGCACGCCGTGGTGCTGATCCCGAAAGGCGCCAATGGCGCGCCGATGCTGTTGACCCGGACGCCTTATGATGCGAGCGCGCTGACCAGCCATGCGCACAGCTCGCACCTGGGCTCGATTCTGCAGGGGTACGACAACGCCACCGACGTGATCGTGGAAGGGGGATACATCCGGGTGGTGGAGGACGTGCGCGGCAAGCATGGTTCCGAAGGAGACTATGTGATGAATCGGCCTTTGCACGGACCGCAGAATCCCACGCCGGTGGATCACGCCACGGACACCTACGACACCATCGACTGGCTGCTGAAGAACGTCCCGGAAAGCAACGGCAAGGTTGGAATTCTGGGCATTTCCTACGATGGTTTCCTACCATTGATGGCGCTGGTGAATCCACACCCGGCGCTGAAGGTATCGGTGCCCATGAACCCGATGGTGGACGGATGGAGAGGCGACGACTGGTTCCATAACGGCGCGTTTCGCCAGATGGGAAGCCTGGAATACATCAACAACCAAGAGGCCACGCGCGCGTCGGCCGCGAAATGGTGGACGAGCTACTACGACGACTACGACACGTATATGCAAGGGGTATCGGCGGGCGAGGTGGCGCGCGCCCACGGCCTGGAACAACTGGGCTTCTGGCGGAAAATCGCGGAACACCCCAGCTACGACGCTTTCTGGCGCGATCAGGCTGTCGACCGGGTGCTCGAGGCCGAACCGTTGAAAGTGCCGGTGATGCTGGTGGACAGCCTGTGGGATCAGGAGGATATCTACGGGGCGATGGCCGTCTACAAGGCGATCAAGCCGAAGGATACGAACAACGACAAGGTGTTTCTGGTGATGGGGCCATGGCATCACGGTCAGGAGATCGGAAACGGCAGCACGCTCGGCGCACTGCGGTTCGGCAGCGATACAGCGCTCTACTTCCGGCGCGAGATCCTGCGCCCGTTCCTGGACCAATACCTGAAGGACGGCGCGGCTAAAGCGGATGTGGCGCCGGTGACGGCGTTTGAGACCGGGACGAACGCGTGGCGGCGTTTGCCTGCCTGGCCGGCCGGATGTGCGAGTGGCTGCGCGATCCGGCCGACGCCGCTGTATCTCGCGGCGGACATGAAGCTGAGCTTTCGCGCGCCGGACCTGCTCGGCGCAGGGTTCGAGGAATACGTTTCCGATCCCGCCAAGCCGGTGCCGTTCCGCGCACGGCCGATCGGCGACGACCGGCGCAATACGTGGTCTCAGTGGCTGGTGGACGATCAACGGGAGGCGTCGGGACGGACGGATGTTCTGGCGTTCGTTTCGGATGTGTTGAGCGCGCCGGTGAAGATCAGCGGAGAGCCGGCCGCCAACCTGATGGCATCCACCAGCGGCACGGACTCCGACTGGGTGGTAAAGCTGATCGACGTGTATCCCGACGAGGTGGCTGGTGACGCGGCCATGGGCGGCTATCAACTGATGGTGTCGGCCGATATTTTTCGCGGGCGATATCGCGAGAGCCTGGAGTTGGCCAAACCGATCGCGGCGGACCAACCGCTGCTGTATCGTTTCAACCTCCCGACGGCGAACCACGTGTTCCTGCGGGGGCATCGGATGATGGTGCAGGTGCAGTCGAGCTGGTTTCCGCTTTACGATCGGAACCCGCAGACTTTCGTCCCGAATATCTTCTGGGCGAAGCCGGGGGATTATAAGAAGGCCGTCGAACGCGTGTATCATTCGCCCGGGAGGGAGAGTTACGTGGAACTGCCGGTGGTGGCGCCTTAGGGCGGGGCTGAAGCCCCGCGCGGACTAAAGTCCGCCCTCCTTACATTTGGCGACGATCAGGGTGATGTCGTCGTACTGTTCATGCGGGCTGAAGCGGCTCACTTCATCGACGATGGAGGCGACCATCGCCTGCGCCGATTGCTTGCGGTGGCGGCGCAGGGCTTCGATCAGGCGCTGGTCTCCGAATTCTTCTTCCGCGTCGTTGAACGCCTCGGTCACGCCATCGGTGTAGATGGCAAGCGTGTCACCGGGACAGAGCTGGCGTTCGTCGATCGCGCAATCCCAAGCGGTGAAAAGGCCCAGGACGGAGCAGGTGGAATCGAGCCGTTCGAGTGAACCATCGCGCCGCAGGAGCAGGGCGGGGAGATGCCCGCAGTTCGCATAGCGGAGACGCTTGCTCCGGTCGTCATACTCGGCGAAGAAGAGCGTGGCGTAGGCGCTATCCGCCGTATTCTCGTAGAAGAGCTGATTCACCGATTGCAAGAAACGCAGTGGCTGATCCAAGGCCATGGTGCACTGGCTGCGCAGGTTGGCCTGCAAGTTGGCCATGAGGAGCGCGCCGGCGATGCCTTTTCCGGCGATGTCGCCGATCACCAACCCGAGGCGGTCGCGGCCGAGGCTGAGGAAGTCGTAATAGTCGCCACCCACCTGGCGGGCCTGGATGCAACCGCCGGCGTATTCGAGCGTGGCGAGCGGCGGCAGCACTTGCGGAAAGAGCCGGGCCTGCACCTGTTTGGCAATTTCGATCTCCTGGGTGGCGCGGCGTTCGGCTTCCTGCTTCTGCGCCAGCGCGCGGCGCTGGGCTTCCAATTCGCGGGTCACTTCGTCGAAGCCGACCAGCGCGAAGGAGTTCCCGTCCACGTCTATGAAGCGGGTGAAGACTGCGCCCCAGGCGGGGGCTTCCTGGCCAGGCGATGTGGGCGGCGCGGAGGGCGCGTTGGCAGGACGCTCAAACTTGAACCGGCGCAGGCGCGGCGGATGCCCGAAACGGACGCCCCGTTTGCGCCATTCGCGGTACTTGGCCAGGACATCTTCAGTGACGAACGACATGTGAGCGGCACGGCCGACTAACTTGTACTCGGGGGTGCCACGCTTGGGCGCGATCAGCATGAGGACCGCGGAACCATCGGGAGGGGCGACCGCTATCCAGCGGCCGGTGGATTGAAAACGGACGTCGAAGGCCAGATTGAAGCCGAGCTGATCGACGTAGAAGCGCAGGCTGCGATCCTGGTCGCGAACGTAGACGTTGATGGCGTGGACGCGAAGGTAAGGTTGGGGCTCAGCGGAGTGGTCCATCGCTGTGATTATAGCTACTTCAATTCGACGTAGCTGCAGGTGTCGATACCACTCGGGCGCATCCGGGCTATAAGCGTCTTCTTTGTTCTCACGTGCCGGTCGATACGGACCTTGGCGTTTGCGGGACAGAAAGCGTCATATTTGATTACGAGGCGATAGTTCCCATCTGGAATGCCGCTCAACTCGAAGTGGCCGTTCTCATCGGTCTCGGTGACCGCAATGGGTTTATGGTCCGTTTTCGCGAAGACGCCGATGCACGACCCTGGAATGAGGACGCCCTGCGCATCCTGGGCGATTCCCCGAATTTGTGAAACGCGTAACGGCCCGTAGTCGATTTGATTGTGGCTTTCATAGGTCAGGTCTGTGCAGTTCGGGCGAGTGTCCTGACCCATAGCGACGAGCGCGAGGAGTAAGCAGCATATCCCCGCGCGAGACGGCGATCTCATTTTGGGTTGCATTGTGCTGGCCTAAAGGTCTTCAGGCTGTAGTCCGGTCTTCTTGGCTATCTGGGCAAGTAGCCCGGGACCGATTTCGTCACCGTCATGAAATGCGAATGTATAGTTGGGCCAGTCCGGCCGCGTCAGCCGGCGATGAGAGCCAGTCTGCCAGGATACGCTCCAACCGATTCGAAGCAACGCTGCCAGCAGCCGCTTTGCCTTGACCGATCGCCAGCGGCTCATGCCACAGCGAAGATGCTGGCTAAAGGAGTGGGAACTTCCTCGCCGTGGTCGATACAGTCGGCGGCGACGCGCAATGCCAGGGCGCGCACCGCCGCAATGGCTGCCTCGCGGCTCGCGCCGTACGCCATCACCCCAGGCATGGACTCGATGTCGGCCCACCAACGGCCGTCCTCCTCCCGGCCGAGGGTGATTGGAATGGATTCAACCGTAGTTGTCATTAGAAGGTGTAGAGGGGCACGCCGGCCGGGGCTTCGGCAGGCTCGGCGCCAGCGGCGACGGGCTGCTCGACGTTGACCGGGCGATAGTAGATACCCGTGTCGCCGAGGTAAACCTCCAAATCGCCGGGGCGGGGAAGCGCGCCTTGGATCAGAGCTTCGGAGAGCGGGTCCTCGATGAACTTCTGCAAGGCCCGGCGCAGCGGACGCGCGCCGTAGCTGCGATCCGCGCAGGTCTTTTCGAGCAGGTATTTGGCGGCGTCCGGCATGAGCCGGATCTTGAGCTGCTTGGCTTCCAGATTGACGTTGATGGCGTTCACCATCAAGTCGATGATCTTGAGAAGGTCGTCATCGGTGAGCGAGGTGAACAGGATGATGTCATCCAGGCGGTTGAGGAATTCCGGATTGAAGGCCTTCTTGACTTCAGCGCGGACCATCTCCTCGATCTTGGAGGGAATGCCTTCGCCCATGGGAGCCGAGAATCCCAGGTGGCCGCGCTTTTCGAGGAAGCGGGCGCCCAGGTTGGAAGTCATGATGATGATGGTGTTCTTGAAGTCCACCTGGTTGCCCAAACCATCGGTCAACTGGCCGTCTTCAAACACCTGCAACAGGATGTTGTAAATATCCGGGTGGGCCTTCTCGATTTCGTCGAGCAGGATGATGGAATAGGGCGAGCGCTTGACGCGCTCGGTCAACTGGCCGCCTTCTTCGTAGCCCACGTATCCGGGAGGCGAGCCGATCAACTTCGAGACCGAGTGCTTCTCCATGAACTCGGACATATCGAAGCGGATGAGCGATTTCTCGCTGCCGAACAGGAAGGAAGCGAGGGCGCGGGCGACTTCGGTCTTGCCCACGCCGGTGGGGCCGAGGAACAGGAACGAACCGGCCGGTCGGGCGCTGGCCTTCAACCCCGCGCGGGAGCGGCGAATGGCGCGGGCCAGCACGGAGATGGCTTTTTCCTGGCTGACGATGCGCCGATGCAACTCTTCTTCGATGCGCAGCAGCTTGGCGATTTCTTCTTCCTTGATGGAAGTCATGGGCACGCCGGTCCAGCGGGCCACCACGTCTTCGATGTCGTCCTTGGTGACGATGCCGGTGGAAGAATCGTCGAGATTGTACTTCTCGCGCAACTGGCGCATATTCTCGCGCTCCTTGCGCTCCTCGTCGGAGTAGAAGCGGGCCTTTTCGAACTCGTGGTTGGCAATGGCATTCTCCATGCGGTGCACGATGAACTTGATGCGCTTCTGAATGTCGGCGAGGTCGCTCGGCAGGGTGGTCTGGCGGAGCTTGACGCGTGCGCCGGCTTCATCGATGAGGTCGATGGCTTTGTCGGGAAGGAAGCGGTCCGGAATATAGCGGCTGGAGGTGAAGACGGCGGTCTCGATGGCGTCGTCGGTGTAGCCGACGGCGTGGAATTTCTCGTAACGGTCCTTGATGCCGAACAGGATTTTGACGGCATCCTGCTCGCTGGGCGGCGGCACCTTAACGGCCTGGAAGCGGCGCTCGAGGGAGCGGTCCTTCTCGATGGACTTGCGGAATTCGGCGGGCGTGGTGGCGCCGATGCACTGGATTTCGCCGCGCGAGAGGGCCGGCTTCAGGATATTGGCGGCGTCCAGCGAACCTTCGGCGGAGCCGGCGCCCACCAGGGTGTGCAACTCATCGATGAAGATGATGGCGTTCTGATTTTCCATCAGCTCCTTCATGATGGTCTTGAGGCGCTCTTCAAACTGGCCGCGATACTTGGTACCCGCCACGATGAGGGAAAGATCCAGGGCGAGAATGCGCTTGTCGGCCAGGAAGGAGGGCACATCGCCCTCGGCGATGCGCTGGGCGAGGCCTTCCACGATGGCGGTCTTGCCCACGCCGGGCTCGCCGATAAGCACGGGGTTGTTCTTGGTGCGGCGGCAGAGGATCTGCACCACGCGCTCCAATTCATAGTCGCGGCCGATGAGCGGGTCGAGCGAGTTGTCCATGGCGGCCTGGGTCAGGTCGCGGCTGAACTCGGCCAGCAGAGAGCTTTCCTTGGGGCGGTTGGAGGCGACCTTTTCAGATTGGGAACGGGCCAGCTCTTCGCGAATGGTGGAAAGGCGGAGACCGCGCTCGTGCAGGATTTCGGCGGCGAAGCATTTCTCCTCACGCAGGAGGCCCAACAGCAGATGCTCGGTGCCGATGTGCTTGTGGTTGAGGCGCTCGGCTTCTTCCGCGCCATAGGCCAGCACGCGCTTGCACTCGTGGCTTAACGGCAGATCCACGGAGGTGGAAACCTTTTCGCGAATGGTGGTGTGTCCTTCAATCTGCTTGCGAATGGATTCCACGGCCGCATGGGACCGCAAAAAGCGGTTGGCCAGGGCCTTGTCCTCGCGCAGCAGGCCCAACAGCAAATGCTCGGTTTCAATATAAGGACTGCCGAACTGGCTGGCTTCGTAACGGGCGAAGAAGATGACCCGCCTAGCCTTCTCCGTATAACGTTCAAACATGACCGTGACGCTCCCTATTATTAAAGATACTACCCATTATCGCGCGGATGCAGATTGTCTGGACCAGTACCGGCGGTTTCCGGAACCAGGGCACCGCCCTCCATGACCAGAACCCGATCGCATCTCCTGGCGAATGTCCGATTGTGCGTGACCAAAACGGAAGTGAGCGTGTGAGAACGGTGCAGACGTTCCAGGAGATCGAAGATCATTTCACCGGTCCTGAAGTCGAGGTTCCCGGTGGGTTCGTCGGCAAGCAGAACGGTCGGCTCACCGACCAGAGCTCTGGCCAGCACGATGCGCTGCTGCTCGCCCCCGGATAGTTCCCCTGCGCGGTGTGTGGCTCGCGCGTGAAGCCCGACTTCATCCAACCTCGCTAGCGAATCCGAAGCCGCCTTCCCGTGCGGAACCCCCCGGATCAGCAATGGCATCATCACGTTTTCAAGCGCCGTAAACTCCGGCAGCAGGTAGTGAATCTGCCATACAAATCCGATCTCGCGATTCCGGAAATCAGCCAACTGGGAATCCGCGAGCCGTGAAATGTCTATCGATCCGTAGTATATCGTACCACTCGTGGGCCTGTCCAGACCGCCGAGCAAATGGAGCAGGGTGGACTTGCCGGCGCCGGATTCGCCGACCAGGGCGAGCATTTCGCCGCGGCGGACTTCGAGGTTGATGGAGTCGAAGATGACGAGATCGGCGTTGCCGGAGCGGTAGGTTTTGGTGAGCTTTTCGGCGCGCAAGGCCAGAGCGGGAGACATGGCTAGTGGCTGGTGGCTAGTGGCTGGTGGTTGGTGGTTGGAGAAAGGGGGCAATTTATTCTCTGGGCGTCTCACCGGCGGGCTCGGGGTCCTCGTGCTGCGGACGGTAGAAGCGCTGGCCACAACTGCGGCAACGATAGGGCACCAGCCCGACCATTCTCACGAGAAGGTCGATGAAGCCTTTTGGCATGGAGCGGCGCACATCCATCCAGCCGCACACGGGACAGCGCGGACCCTTACCGCTCTCGCTCTCAATGGCGGCGTCTTGCATTGCCTTTACTTAGTGTAACAAGGCACACCAGCGGTCGAAGACCGTGGCCGCCACTTCGGCGAGCCGGGCGGCGTGCGCGTGGGGGTCGATGGGCGAGGGGGCCTCGCGGAGATGGCCGCAGGCCGCATCCTGCCGCAGCCACTCTTCTACGATTTCCGGCGTGACCTCGAGATGGAACTGGATGCCATACACATTACGGCCAACGCGGAACCCCTGGTGGCGGCAGGCGCTCGAATATGCCAGGTGTTCCGCTTCGGGCGGAAGGTCGAACGTTTCGGCATGCCATTGAAAGACGGTCTCCGGACTGGAGAAGCCGCGGAACAGGGGGTCCGAGGCGGCGGCTGGGGTGAAATGCAAAGGCGACCAGCCGATCTCTTTTTCGGTATTGCGGTAGACGCGCGATCCCAGCGCGCGGGCGATCAACTGCGCGCCCAGACAAACACCCAGCACCGGGATGCCGCGATGGACAGCCTCGCGAATGGCGGCGAGTTCGTGCGGGATCCACGGCAGATCGTCGTTGGCGGACATGGGTCCGCCCATCAGGATCAAGCCACAGTGGCTGGTGATTGGTGGCTGGTGGGGGGTGGTCAAGTCCACTTCGCGGAAAGGGATCTGTTGGCGTTTCAGGGCGGCGGCTATGGTGCCCAGGCCTTCCGACGGGGCGTGGGTGAAGGCCAGAACCGGCATGCGGGAGGACTCAGTTCTGCGCCAATTCGAAGTGGCTGAGGCCTTGAGCATACTGGGACACACCGCGATATAACGCTTCGGCCAGCTTTTGACGGTGCTCGGGTTTGGCTAGGAGGGCGCCTTCGCGGGCATTGCTGAGGAAACCAATCTCGGCCAGAACGGAGGGCATGGACGCGCCGATCAGCACGATGAAGGGGGCTTTCTTGACGCCGCGGTTCTTGATGGCCGGGTCGTAGTGCGCCGCAAATGGAAACAGAGCGGCCTGTATGCTGCCGGCGAATTGGCGGGACTCCTCGGCTTTGTCCTGGAGGGTGATCTTCTGAATCAGATCGCGCAGCTCGAAAACGGATTTGTCGGAGGAGGCGTTTTCGCGGCTGGCCACGGCGAGGGCGTCTTTGGCGGTGGTGAAGTTCAGGTAATAACTTTCCACTCCGCCGATGCGCGGATAGGGCGATGAATTGGCATGGATGGAAAGGAAGAGGTCGGCCTTGTTCTCGTTGGCGATGGCGGTGCGGCGTTCGAGCGGGATGAAAGTATCATCGGAGCGGGTGAAGATAACCTCACTGCCCATACGGGACTCGATGAGCTTGCCCAGGCGGAGAGCGACATCCAGAACCAGATCTTTCTCCAGGAGCCCGTTGTGGCCCGCGGTACCCTCGTCCTGGCCCCCGTGGCCGGGATCCAACACCACGCGCCGGATCTTCAGGCCCAAGGCCCGCGTCAGTGAACCTGGTGCGTCGCCCGAAAACTTGGCCGCGCGGGCGGATTCGGCGCGCTCAGGCGGCCGGGGGGTGGGACTGGGCAGGGTGGGGCTTGGAACGGTGGCTATGGGTGCGCTGCTTTGCAAGGGTGCCGTGCCGGGAAGCGGGGAGGGGGCCAAGATGGGGGGGGCTGGGAAGAGCGGGTCCTGGGGGACGCGCGCAGATCTGGGGGTCTGCCCCACTTGGCGTAATTCGACGACCAGACGGTCCGGGTTGGAGAGTTGATTCGCGGAGTAATCGGCTGCACCCTGCAAGTCCAGGACGACGCGCGTTACGCCGGCCTGGGTCTCGGCCACTCTCACCTTCTTGACCAGCTTGTCAGCCACATCAGACGCGTAGAAGCGGCGTCCGCCGATATGGGGGCGAGCGCCCTTCACGTCGAAGAAAATTCGCTCGGGATTGTGGGCGCGCTCGGCGCGGAATTCGAATTCGCCGCTCACCTCGATCACCACGCGGGTGACGCCGGTGAGCGACCAGCAGCGTACGGCCGTGACCTGCAGCAAATCCTGCGCGCGAACCCGCCCGGGCTGGCCGACGGCCAGCAGCGCGAGAAGCGGGATGAGCGTGCGAGGCATGCAGTTTCAGTGCGAGATATAGTAGATCCTACCGTTCGCATCGACGACTTCGCGAATCGGGTTATAGACCACGGGTGGGATGGCGTCGGCGGATTCACCGCTTACTGACGTGCGCGGCTCGGTAGCTGACGGTCGCGGCTCGGGAGCGGCGTCGTTTGCGGCGCTGGCCAGCTTTCGGCGGACCTTGGTGACGTAGCCCTGGGTTTCCGGAAATGGGGGCACGCCGCCATAGCGGGAAACCGCGCCTTCACCCGCGTTGTAGGCGGCTAGGGCCAGCGACTCGTCACCTTTGTACTGTTCCAGGAGAAACTTCAGGTAGCGCGCGCCACCCTGGATGTTGTCGGCGGGATCGAAAGCGTTGGTTACGCCGAAGCGGCGGGCGGTCGCGGGAATCAACTGCATCAGGCCCTGGGCGCCTTTCGGAGAAACCGCGTTGGGATCGTAATTGCTTTCCACCTGAATGACGGAATGGACCAGGAGCGGCGAGAGTTGGTTCTGCCGGGCGATACGGTTGACGGTCTCTGCTATGGCCGAAGGGACGCTGGCGGGTTCAGAGGCCGGACCCTGGCGGACCACGGCGCGGACCAGGCGCCCCGTGCGCGGGTCGGCCCGCACGACGGAGACTGCCGGGGCACCCGCACCTTCGAGGATCGCCGCCGCGGCGCAGCACATGCCCACGATTATAAAACATTTCCGCACGGTATTGTTTCAATCCTTTCCATGAACGGAACGCCGGGCGCCAGAATGGCTGTTACCGTCAATGTTATCATTTTCCTGTGAGTTGGGCGGGATTCGTGCTGGCGGGAGGGAAGAGTTCCCGCATGGGCAGCGACAAAGCGCTGCTGCCGTTCGCCGGCGGCGCCCTGGCGGGCCACGTGGCGGCCACGGTGGAGGCGGCCGCGGGATCGGTTATTTTGATCGGAGATCCCCAAAAATACGGGCATCTGGGCTACGCCGTGCTTCCGGACCTCCGGGCCGGAACCGGGCCGCTGGGCGGCATCGAATCCGCGCTGAGCTACACGGCCGCCGATTGGAACCTGGTGGTGGCGTGCGACATGCCCGGCATCCGGGCCGAATTCCTGCGCGGCCTGCTGGAAGCGGCCGAACGCGCGGGAGCGGACGCGCTGGCGCCGACGGGCCCCAGCGGACGCCCGGAGCCGTTGAGCGCGGTCTACCACCGGCGCTGCCTGGATACGGTGAGCCGCGCGCTGGACGCGGGCGTACGAAAAATAGCGGACGCGCTGGCCGGACTGGAAGTGGCGCGTTTCGCCGTCGACGATGCCGCCTGTTTTGAGAATCTCAATACCCCCGAGGAATGGGCCTGTTACCATAACCGCTAGCAGAGCCGCCAGCATGACGCCCACGGACCAATACCCGCATTACATCGAATTTCGCCACGTGTATAAGACGTTCGACAAGCCTGTTTTAGTCGATTCCAACTTTCACGTGGACGCCGGGCAGACGGTGGCGATCATCGGGCGCAGCGGCGTGGGCAAGTCGGTGACGCTATCGCACATCATGGGTTTCCTGAAACCAGACAGCGGGCGGGTGATCGTGGCGCACGAAGATATCACGGATTTTGCCGAGGCGGAGCTACGCCGCATTCGCAAGAAAGTGACCATGGTGTTCCAGTCCGGCGCGTTGTTCGACTCGCTCACGGCCGGCGAAAACGTGCTGTTTTCGCTTGAGCTGCGGGAGGATTACAACGCGCAAAACAAGGCGGAGGTGGTGGACGGATTGCTGGGGATGGTGGATATTCTGGAGGCCAAGGATGCGTATCCGGCGGACCTTTCGACGGGCTACAAGCGGGCCGTGGCCATCGCGCGGGCGCTGGCGGCGCAGCCCCAGTGCGTGCTCTACGACGAACCTACGACTATGGTCGACCCCATTATGTCCGACCATCTGAGCGACCTGATGCTGCGCCTGAAGAAGCAACTGGGGCTGACTTCGATCGTGGTGACGCACGATCTGGACCTGATGTACAAAGTAGCCGACCAGGTGGTGTTTCTGTTTGAGGGCCGGGTGATTTTCTTTGGACCGCCGGCGGACCTGGCGAAGTCGGAGGATCCCAACGTGCGGGAGTTTCTGGAGATGGACCGGGTGGCTTGAGCCGCGCTTTGCGCGGCGGTGATGGGTGACGGTTTTGGGTGCTGGGTGGGCGAGGCTCCTATTGGCGGATGGCCGTCTAGCCGAACGGATTGCTCGCACGGCCGGAACTCGCACCGAAGGTCAAGTAGTCATGGCAGGGAACCGCTCCCTTACGGTCGCGGCTCGGTAACGGTCGCGGCTCAGGCGCCGCCGGCGATGGCTCCCACGATGAGGAAGGGTTCCGTACCTGACGCTACGGCGGCGGGCAGGAGGGCGTCCGGCGGCTCGTGCGAGAGATCCTGCTCGCAGGCGAAGAACCTGACGAACGGCCGGCGTTTTCCGGTCATCTGATCGCGGAGGGTGCCGCGCAACGCGGGATAGCGGGCCTCCAGCGCATCGAGGACCGCGCGCTGCGTGACCGGGCCCGCGACTTCCAGCTCGACTTCACCGGTGGCGCGCGCCAGGTTACGCAGATGCGCCGGGAGCACCACGCGGATCATGGCAGCGTCTGGACCTCGACGGAAAGCACGGCCGGAAGGTCATGCACGATGCCATTCCAGTGGTCACCGGCGTCGGCCGATACGTAGACCTGGCCGCCGGTGGTGCCAAAATACACGCCGCACGCGTCGAGCGAGTCGACCGCCATGGCATCGCGCAGCACGTTCACGTAGCAGTCGCGTTGCGGCAGACCTCGAGTGAGGGCCTCCCACTCGTGGCCGCCGGTGCGGCTGCGGTAGACGCGCAGCTTGCCCTCGGGCGGGTAGTGCTCGGAGTCGCTCTTGATGGGAACGACGTAGATGGTGTCCGGCTCGTGCGCGTGAACGTCGATGGCGAAGCCGAAGTCGACCGGCAGATTGCCGCTGACCTTCTGCCACGAGTCGCCGGCGTCGTCGCTACGCATAACGTCCCAATGCTTCTGCATGAACAGCACCTGGGGGCGCGCCGGGTGCATGGCGACGTGGTGCACGCAGTGGCCAACCTCAGCCGTGGGATCGGGGATCTGTTTGGAGTGCAGGCCGCGATTGATGGGACGCCAGGTCTGGCCGGCGTCCTCTGTCCGGAATGCTCCGGCAGCCGAGATGGCGATGTAGATGCGCTGGGGGTCGGCTGGATCGAGAATGACGGTGTGGAGGCACATGCCGCCGGCGCCCGGCTGCCAGTGAGGGCCTGAGCCGTGGCGGCGCAGTCCGGAAAGTTCCTGCCATGTCCGGGCGCCATCGGTGGAGCGGAACAAGGCGGCGTCCTCCACGCCGGCGTAGACGGTATCGGGGTCGGTCAGCGAAGGTTCGAGATGCCAGACGCGCTTGAACTCCCACGGGTGCGGTGTGCCATCGTACCACTGGTGGGTACCGGGGACTCCGTCGTACACGAACTTGTTGCCCACGGGCTCCCAGGTCTGGCCACCGTCATCGGAGCGCTGGATCAATTGCCCAAACCAGCCGGTGGACTGGGAGGCATAGAGCCGGTTGGGGTCAGCGGGAGATCCCTTCAGATGGTACATTTCCCAGCCGCCGAAGTGGGGGCCGCTGACATCCCAATGTGCGCGCTTGCCATCCGATGTCAGAATGAACGCACCCTTGCGGGTGCCAACTAGAACTCGTACTTTGCTCATATCTCACTCCCTGTCATTTAATCCGCTCGGCAGTCCCGCGTGCTCCAGCACCGGCCGAATTTCGACGGTGCCCTTGCGCGCCCCGGGAAGGCCGGCAGCGATGGCGATGGCCTCGTCGAGGTCCCGGGCATCGATCAGAAAGTAGCCGCCGAGTTGTTCGCGGGTCTCCGCGAAAGGGCCGTCGGTGACCAGGCGCTTACCGTCGCGCACCTGGACGCTGGTGGCGGCGGCCACGGGCAGGAGTGGAGCGGAGGCCAGAAATTGGCCATTCGCCTTGAGCTGGTCTCCGAACTGCGCGGACTCGGCATAGCAACGCTGGCGCTCGGCCTCGGTCCAGGACTTTTCGTCCGAGTAAATCAGCAACATGTATCTCATTTTGGCGTGGCTCCATGGGTGAGTCGAACGGCGAGCGCGCGAATCGACATTCGAGGCGCAAGAATAAATATAATCGATGAATGCCCGCGGACGCAGAGAAGGCCGTGGAGGAGGTCTATCGCTCCGATTGGGGGCGGATCGTCGCCACTTTAATCGGGATGACGCGCGACTTCGATCTGGCCGAAGAGGCCGCGCAAGAGGCGTTCACGGCCGCGGTGGACCAATGGCGCGTGTCCGGCGTGCCGGAGTCGCCGCGCGCGTGGATTATCCAGACGGCGCGGCACAAGGCCATCGATCGCATCCGGCGGCAGACCGTGCTCAAGGAGAAGCTGGAATCGTACGCCGCCCATGGTGTGGCGCGCGCCGTCGAAGAGCCGGATTACGACACGAGCGAGATCCCCGACGATCGCCTGCGTCTGATCTTCACCTGCTGCCACCCGGCGCTGGCGCCGGAGGCGCAGGTGGCATTGACGCTGCGCACGCTATGCGGCCTCGAGACGGACGAGATTGCGCGGGCGTTTCTGGTGCCGGTGACCACCATGGCGCAGCGGCTGGTGCGGGCGAAACGGAAGATTCGCGACGCCGGCATTCCGTATGCCGTCCCGCAAACGAGCGACATGGCGGAGAGGCTAGACGCGGTACTGACGGTCATTTACCTGGTCTTCAATGAGGGGTACGTGGCCACGCGCGGCGGGCCGCTGGTGAGGGCGGATCTCTGCGCGGAAGCCATCCGGCTGGGGCGGCTGGTGCGGACCTTGATAACGCCGACGGCCGCGGAAACCACCGCGTTGGTGGGCCTCATGCTGCTTCACGACGCGCGGAGGGAGGCCCGTCTGGATGAGGCCGGGGAGCTGGTAACCCTCGCGGAGCAAGACCGCAGCCGCTGGGATCTGCGGCAGATTGCCGAGGCGGTGCCGCTAGTGGAGGAGGCGCTGCGCGGCGGGCCCGGTCCGTTCGCGGTGCAAGCGGCGATTTCGGCGGTGCATTGCCGGGCCACGACCGCACAAGATACGGACTGGCCGCAAATCGTGAGGCTCTACGATCTGCTCGAACGACTGCAAGCTTCGCCGGTGGTGTCGCTGAACCGAGCCGTGGCGGTGGCCATGGCGAGCGGTGCGGCGGTGGGGCTGGAGATCGTCGACAGACTGGCCGCGGATAGCGATCTGGACAGCTATCATCTGCTATATGCCGTTCGCGCCGATCTGCTGCGCCGTCTGGGGTCCACGGCGGAGGCGGCGAACAGCTACCGGCGGGCGCTCGAACTAGTGACCAATGACAGCGAGCGCAGATTTCTGGAGCGCCGGCTGCGGGAGGTGAGCGCGGCTTAAGCCCCGCGCGGGCTCAAGCCCGCCCTCCGTGTGTTCAACTGGAGGGGAGCCACATGCGCAAGTTCTTCCTGTTCCTCTCGCGCCAGAAGCAGTTGCGGAAATGGATGGAAACCTCCGGCTGGGCCAGACGGTTGTCGGCCCGCTTCGTGGCGGGCGACAATCTGCCCGACGCCCTGGCGACGTGCCAGCGGATCAATGCCGAAGGCATCGCGGTGACGCTCGATCACCTGGGCGAGAACGTCACGTCGCTGGAGGAGGCGGCCGCCTCGCGGGATACCTACCTGCGGGCGCTCCAGGAGATCGTCAACCTGAAGATCGACGGCAATGTTTCGCTGAAGCTGACGCAGTTCGGAATGGACCTTTCACTCGCCGAATGCGCCGCCAACGTGGAGGCGCTGGTCAGCCAGGCGGCCGCGCTGGGCAACTTCGTGCGCGTGGACATGGAATCGAGCGAATATACCGACCGCACGCTGGACCTGGTGGTCCGGTTGCACGAACGCTACAAAACCACCGGCACGGTGATCCAGGCTTACCTCTACCGCAGCCGCAAGGATATCGAAATGGTGTGCGCGCGCGGGATTCGGGTGCGTTTGTGCAAGGGCGCTTACCTGGAGCCGCAGACGGCGGCCTTCCCCAGCAAGGCGGACGTGGATCGCAATTTCGTGGAACTGATGAACCTTCTGTTGGAAAACGGCGTATACCCGGCTATAGCGACGCATGACGAGAAGATCATCGAACAGGCCAAGCGCTCGGTGGAGTCGCGCAAGATCGCGCGCGATTCGTTCGAATTCCAGATGCTATACGGGATTCGCCGCGATATCCAGAAGCGGCTGGTGAGCGAAGGATACCGGCTGCGGCTGTATGTGCCGTACGGGGAGGCGTGGTATCCCTATTTCATGCGGCGGCTGGCGGAGCGGCCAGCCAATGTCTTCTTCCTGGCGCGCAACCTGTTCCGAAGTTGAACGGGCGAGGGCCGGAAACTTAGCGTTCCGAGCCGGCATCTAAGCATTTATGCGGTACTGCGCCTATCTGGCGGGAAAAGTTGGTTTCTGCGCGGCAGTCATGTACGGATTGCTGCGCTGGCTCAACACCTGGCCGATGCCGCCGCAGTTCCACAACTATCATCCGGGGCGTTTCATTTACGACCTGCCTTATACGCTGCTGGCGGGTCTTTGGTTCCTGACGTGCTGCGGCCTGCTGTACCTGTGCATATGGGACCAGCGATACCGCTGCCGGGTGTGCCTGCGGCGCCTGCGCATGCCCGTTGAGACGGGGTCGTGGAGCCGGATGCTGTTTCTGGGCAAGCCGCGGATCGAGTACATCTGCCCATACGGCCACGGCACTTTGAAATTTCCCGAACTGCAGATCTCCGGGCTGGAGAATCCGGAATGGGATGCGCACGGCGGAATCTGGGAAGAATTGTGTGCTTCGGCGCGCGAGACGGACCGGCAGCCGTGATCGCAACCCGCTTGCGGCAGGCAGCCGGGGTGGCCGTGCTGGCGATTCTGGTCTTCCTGGGCGCGCGGTTGATCCCGATTTACCTGCACAATCAGGAACTGCAGCAGTTCGTGGAAGAAGTGACACATCGTGCCGCAGCGCCCACCAGCCCGGACGATGTGCTGCGCTCCTGGGTGCTGGCAAAGGCCGCCGATCTGGAACTTCCTGTAGTGGCCGATAACGTGCATATTCAGCGCGCAGCGGGAATTGTGCGCATCGATGTACGGTACATGGTGCGCGTGGATTTGCCGCTTTATACGGTGGATTTGCACTTTTATCCGGGCGCCGGCAGCCGGTAGGAACCGCTCCCTTACGGTCGCGGCTCGGTTACCTATGAGAGAATCGTTGTTAGTGCCAGAGAAGAAATCCGCCGCGAAGAGGAAGGTCACAGTCCGGGTTCCGCGGAAAGCCTACCTGGTCCGGTTCTTTTTGCATCCCGCCGGCAAGATCCTGGCGATTTCTTGCGCGCTGATGTTCCTGTTAGGGGCAGGGGTCCTCACCTACTACTACGCAAAATATTCCAGCCTGATCGATCAGAAGCTGCGCGCCGGCCCATTTGCGAATACTTCCAAGATCTTTGCCGCGCCACGGCTGATAGCGGCCGGCGACACGGCCACGGCGGGTGACATTGCCGCCGAATTGCGGCGCTGCGGCTACACCGAATCGCGCAGCAACGCCATCGGCTCGTTCCAAATGCGGCCGGATGGAGGCATCGAGATTGTCCCCGGCCCGGAATCGTATTTCGACGAGGAGGCGGGCCTGATCAAGTTCGCCAACGGCCGCATCTCGCAGATCGTCTCGCTGCGCGACAACACGGTTCGCGGCCAATACGAGCTGGAGCCGCAGCTGATCACGAACCTTTTCGATCGCAATCGCGAGAAGCGCCGCCTGGTCAAGTTCGCCGATATCCCGAAGGTGCTCGTCGACGCGGTCACATCGGCGGAAGACAAGCGGTTTTTCCAGCACCAGGGGTTCGACCCGCTGCGCATCGTGAAGGCGGTCTACGTGGACCTGAAGGAAGGACGCAAGGATCAGGGCGCTTCCACATTGAGCCAGCAGTTGGCGAAGAACCTGTGGCTGGATCCGGAGAAACGCTGGACGCGGAAGGTGGCGGAACTGCTCATTACGCTACGCCTGGAGCAGACGCTTTCCAAACAACAGATCTTTGAGGACTACGCCAACCAGATTTATCTGGGCAGCCGGGGCAGTTTCAGGATCAACGGGTTTGGGGAGGCGGCGGAAGCTTATTTCGGCAAGGACATCCGGCAGTTAACGCTGCCGGAAGCCGCCATGCTGGCCGGCATCATCCAGCGCCCCGGCCATTTCAACCCGTACCGCTATCCGGACAGGGTGCGGGACCGGCGCAACGTGGTGCTTTCGCTGATGCGCCAGAACGACGTCATCGACGACCGGGAGTACGCAGTGGCGGTTGAATCGCCGCTAAACCTGGCCAAAGGCGCGGTGCAATCGCTGGATGCTCCGTATTTTGTCGACCAAGTGAACGAATTTCTGCAGAGCCAGTTTCAGGATATCGATTTCCAGTCCAATTCGTTCCGCGTGTACACCACGCTCGACCTGGACCTGCAGCGGGCGGCCGCGGAAGCCATCCGGGACGGCATGCAAGGCGTGGACGATCTGATCCGCAAGCAGAAGCGGTTCAAGGGCCAGCCGATTCCCGAGGCGCAGTGCGCGCTGATCGCGCTCGACCCGCACACCGGGGAAATCAAGGCGCTGTCCGGCGGGCGCAATTACGGCGCCAGCCAACTCAACCACATCCTGTCGAAGCGGCAGCCGGGTTCGATCTTCAAGCCGTTCGTTTACACGGCCGCCATGAACACGGCCATCGACGGCGCTGCGCATATACTGACGGCGGGCACCACGGTGGTGGACGAGCCGACCACTTTCTGGTACGACAACAGGCCCTACTCGCCCAGCAATTTCAAACACGAGTTCTACGGGACGGTGACCCTGCGCCAGGCGCTGGCGCATTCCATGAACGTGGCCACGGTGAAAGTGGGCGAAATGGTGGGTTTCGACACGGTGGTTGCCCTGGCCAAGCAGGCGGGCCTGAATTACAGCATCCAACCTACACCCGCGGTGGCACTGGGCTCCTATGAAGTGACCCCCTTGGAGATGGCCGGCGCTTACACCATATTCGCGAATCAGGGCGTCCACGTGAAGCCCAATTTCGTCACCATGGTGCGCGCGCAGAACGGCAAGAATATTTACACCAACAAAAAAGAAGAGCACACGGTGCTCGATCCGAGGGTGGCCTACCTGATGACCAACCTGATGGAAGAGGTGATGCGTAGCGGCACGGCGGCCGGGGTGCGGGCGCGGGGCTTCACGGTCCCCGCGGCTGGCAAGACGGGGACCTCGGACCACGATGGCTGGTTCGCGGGCTATACCTCCAACCTGTTGTGCATCGTGTGGGTGGGCTTCGACGACAACCGCGACCTGGACCTGGAAGGCGCACACTCGGCGCTGCCCATCTGGACGGAATTCATGAAGCGCGCCTTGCAATACCGGGCGTATCGCGATGCCAGGCCCTTCGAGGCTCCGGACGGTATTGTCTCCGCGCAGATCGATCCCGAGTCGGGAATGTTGGCTACGCCTTTCTGCCCTACCACGATCTCGGAAGTTTACATCTCGGGGACGCAGCCGGTGACGTCGTGCCCGCTGCACGCGAGAGGGCAGAGCGTCACCCACGTAGCCGGATGGGAAATCCCCGGGAATGCGCCCTCGGGCGCGGGGGGCGCGGGCCCGCCGCCGCAGGTAGGCGCACCTCCTACGGCGCTGGCGGCGCGGAAGCCGCCGCTGGTTGCAGGGGGCATCCCACCGCCGCCCGCGCAGACGGACCAGAAGCCCGAAAAACCCAAGGAAAAGAAAAGCCTTTTCCGACGCCTGCTGGGTGTGTTTAAATAGAGCAAAAGGAGGCCGTATGGTTTCCGCTCGCAACCTAGTCGTTTTTTTCGCCGCGTCGCTGGCCTGGGTGGCAGCTCTGGCGCAGGATCCCAAACCCGCTCCCGAGTCTCCGCTCGCCGCCAAACCAAACATTTCCGAAGCCGCCCTACCGCCGCTCAGCGACGAGGCCCGGGGCGACGTCTACATGGCCCGCAAGATGTATCGCGAAGCCATCGAGTCTTACGAAAAGGCGCCGCAGAATTCGGCGATCGTCTGGAACAAAATCGGCATCGCGTATCACCAGATGACGCAGTTAGACGCGGCCATGAAGCGCTACCGGCACGCCATTCGCCTGGATGCGAAGTATCCGGAAGCGATTAACAATCTGGGAACCGTCTACTACGCGGAAAAGCGCTACAGCAGGGCCACCAGCTCGTACAAGCGGGCGCTGAAACTGGCCCCCGGCTCCGCGTCGATTTACAGCAACCTGGGCACCGCGTATTTTGCCGAGAGGAAATACAAAGAGGCCTGGGAGGCTTACAACGCGGCTTTCCAGCTCGACCCCGAGGTATTCGAACACCGCAATACTTACGGCGTGCTGCTGCAAGAACGTACGGTGGAGGAACGCGCGCGGTTCCACTATTACCTGGCGAGGATTTACGCTAAAAAGGGCCAGAACGATCGCGCGTTGGAGTATCTCCGGAAGGCGCTGGAAGAGGGCTTCACGGACCGCAAGAAGCTGTTGCAGGATCCGGAATTCGCCACCATGCGGGATTTACCCGAGTTCAAGGAACTACTCAAGCTGGAGCCGCGGGTCCTCTGAGGCTTTCAGCGATCGGGTGCGGCTCCGTCGTCCTGCTGGCATGTCTGGGCGGCTGCGCGCGCCGCGATACGCAACAGACGGTCCCGCAAGTGGCTGTTCTGCGCTTTGAAAACCTTTCGCCAGACTCTACTTTGGATTGGATGGGCCGCGGCTTTGCCGAGATTTTGAGCGGCGAACTGCAAGGCTCCGCCGAGCGATATGTAATCCAATGGCGCACGCTGCGGGCCTTCGAGGCGACGCTGGGGGCGCGGCCGGGTGCGCCGGGAATCTCAGCGGAAAGCGCGGCCGCTCTGGCGGCGGGCGCCAACGAACTGGTTTACGGCGAGTTTTCCCTGGTGAATGGCGTCCTGCGCGCCTCCACGACCGAGGAAGATCTGGCCACGCACAAGATGGTGCGGGCGGTTTCGGCCAGCGGCCCGGCCAGCGCCGGTATCTTTCCCGTGGCCGAAGCGCTAGCGCGGCAATTGGGCGAGACGCGTCCGTTCGGCACGCGGAACTGGCAGGCACTACGAAGCTATGCGGAGGCGGTGGAAGCGTCCGATCCCGCCGCGGCGGCGCAGGATTTCGCCCAGGCGACCGCGGCCGATCCGGGCTTCGGGCGGGCTTACACGCGCTGGCTGGACACGGCGGTGGCGCAGCGAAACCGGCCCGAAGCCGAGCGGATCGTGGAGCAGGCGCGCGCCCATCGGGACCGTTTCCCCGCGCTCGACCGGGCGGAGCTGGATCTCGACACCGCGGCATTGCACGGTGACTTCCAGGGACAACTGGAGGCCCGCCGGCAACTGGCGCACCTGGATTCGACGGATCCCAACAGCCATCGCGCGCTGGCCGAAACGCTCATGAACATGCGCGATTTCGACGGCGCCATCGTGGAATTCCGGCGGGCCCTCTCCATACGGCCGGAGGACGCCGCGGCGCTGAACGCGATGGGCTATGCGGCGGTTTATTCCGGCGACCTGCCGACAGCCATCAGGGTTCTGCGCGGGTATGAACGGTTGCGCCCGAAGGAACCGAATCCCCTGGATTCGCTGGGCGATGCGCACTTCGCCTTGGGACATTTCGCCGAAGCGGAGCAATTCTATCTGGCGGCGCAAGCCAAGAACGCCAACTTTTTGAACGGCGGCGAAGTGCTGAAGGCCGCGCAAGCGCATCTTATGACGGGCGATGTTTCGGGCGCCACGGCGCTGTTCAACCGGTACCTCGCCGCGCGGGAGGCGGCGCACGATCCGCATGCGCCGTATCACGCGGCGGCGTGGTCCTGGCAAACGGGCGCGCGGCGCGCGGCTATCGCCAGCCTTGACCGCCTGACGCAGGAGATGAACCGGGCAGACGCGAGCGGGCCGATGCGCGAAGCGGCCAGCGGCGCCGACGCCCAGGCCGCCATCTGGCTGCTGGACCTGGGAGACCGCGCGGGCGCCGCGGAACACGCGCGCAAAGCGGTAGCCGAGGCCGTGCCGGCCCCCGGGCCGATGGTGGCGCTGGCGGCATATCTAGCGCAGCCGGAGGACTTCCCGGCACCCGCGCAAGCTCCGCTGCGGGATTATGCGCGGGCTTATGCGCTGCTGTTCGACAAGCAGTTCCGACCCGCCGTGGAAGCTCTGGAGGAGATCCACCGGCGCCCCACAGGTGAGCCCGACGACGGCTTCGACGTGCTGCTGGCGTGGGCCTACGAAGAAACTGGCGATTGGCGGCGCGCCGAGCCCTTGCTGCGGCTCACCCCGCTACCGCAGGCCGCGGGGCTGCCGATGTTCTCCTCGCTCTATTTTCCACGTTTGTTTTTCTTGCGGGGCGCGGTACTGGCTCGCGAGGGTCACCGCGCCGAAGCGGGCCGGTACTACCAGTTGTTTCGTACGCTTTCGGGTCCGGACAGTACGATTTGGGGAGAGGAGCATCGCGCGCGGTAGTACGGATAGAACTTTTCTTTTCGCCGGGGAGTGCTTTTTGTTACGCGGCGGGCCGCGTTTTCGCTTGATCCCGCGCGCGCTGCCTAGTAGAATTACTGAGGACTTGGAGGGATCACCGTATGAAACGTTTTTGTCTTGCCGTGGCTGGCGTTGCGTGTCTGCTTCCCGGCGTTTTGGTGAGCGGAGGGTTCGCGCAGGAGGGCGCGGTCCAGGCGCCGGACTGGTCGCGCATTCCGAACCTGCGCGGTCTTGCGCTGGCACGGCTGGGCTTCGTTTCATTCCCGCGGCCCCTGGCGAGACCGCTTGCCACCGACAATTGGAATGCGGGCTCCGGCAATTGGAGCCTGGCGGGGAATTGGACGGCGGGCGTTCCAACCAGTTCCAGCGCGGTGGTGATCGGCAATACCACCAGCGTCACGGTGACCGAAGATCTGGCCAGCGCGGCGGCGGCCAGCCTTTCCATCAACAGTACGAACACGCTACAACTCGCGGCTGGGAATACGCTGACTGTGACCGGCACCACGACGGTGAGTTCCGGCGCGGATTTGCTGGTACAGAACACCGGCGCCGGCGGCAGCACTCTGAATACCGGCTCGGTGACCAACGCCGGGTTGCTGCAGGTCGGCAACTACTACATGACTTTGCCCAGCACCGTCAATGTAACGGGCACATACACCGGCACGGGCGGCACCCTGGTGGTGAACTCGGGTAATACCGCCGGGGCGAATGCGCTGTTCAAGATCAGTGGCGCCGCGCCGGGCACTCTGACGGGGAACTACGAGGCGGAAGCCAACACCGGAACCTCGGCGATAGTGCAGTGGGGTTCGGGCGGGATCACGCAGATCGGGGATGGCGCCAGCAACTCGGGGTACGTGCAGGTCGACGGCGTAGCCGCATATCTGGAAGTGGGCGCCACCAATAGCAACAGCGCGCTGAAGGGCTTGACCACCATCGCCAGCAACGGCGAATTGCAATTGGAGTACGGCGGTTTGGTGACTACCACGGGCGCGCTGACGGTTAACGCAGGCGGAACCTTGTACGTGGATGAGCAGAGCAGCGGCGGCAGCAGCCTCACCTTGGGCGGCTCGCTAACCAACGGCGGGAACATGTACGTGGGCAATTATTATATGGGATCGCCGAGCAACGTCAAGGTCACGGGTACGTTAACCAACACCGACTTCCTGGAAGTGAGTGCGGGCAATACGGCCGGTGCGAATGCGTTGTTGAATGTCACCGGCGCGGTGGCGAGCACATTGACGGGCAACTACCAGGTAGACGCATACGCCGGATCGGCGGCGATCGAGTGGGGTTCGGGCGGGATCACCAGCATCGGTAATGGGACCACGGCGGGCGAGGTGCAGTTGTACGGGACGTTGGCCTATATGGAAATCGGCGCCACCAACAGCAACAGCGCGCTGAAAGGGCTGACCACTATCGCCAGCGACGGCGAGTTGCAGATGCAGGAGGGCGCCGCGGTGACCACCACAGGCGCGCTGACGGTTAACGCCGGCGGGGATTTGTACGTGGATAATGGGGGCGGCGGCGGCAGCAGCCTCACCCTGGGCGGGTCGCTAACCAACAACGGATTAACGCAGATCGGCAACTACTATATGAGTTCGCCCAGTACAGTCAAAGTCACGGGCACGCTAACCAACACCGACGTCGTGCAGGTGAATGCGGGCAATACAACGGGCGCCAATGCACTGTTAGATGTTACGGGCGCGGCGGCGAGCACCTTGACGGGCACTTATCAGGTCAACGCGTACGCCGGATCATCGGCGATCGAGTGGGGTTCGGGCGGAATCACCACCATCGGCAATGGGACCACCGCGGGCGAGGTGCAGCTATACGGGTCGTTGGCCTATATGGAAATCGGCGCGACCAACAGCAACAGCGCGCTGAAAGGGCTGACCACCATCACCAGCGACGGCGAACTACAGATGCAGGAGGGCACTGTGGTGACCACCACGGGCGCACTCACGGTTAACTCCGGCGGGGAATTGTACGTGGATAACGGGGGCGGCGGCGGAAGCAGCCTGACTCTGGGCGGGTCATTAACCAACGGCGGACTCACGCAGGTCGGCAATTACTATATGACCTTGCCCAGCACCGTCAAGGTCACGGGCACACTGACCAACACCGACATTGTGCAGGTGAATGCGGGCAATACGACGGGCGCCAATGCACTGTTGAATGTTACGGGCGCGGTGGCGAGCGCATTAACGGGCACTTACCAGGTCAACGCGTACGCCGGATCGTCGGCAATCGAGTGGGGCTCGGGCGGGATCACCAGCATCGGCAACGGGACCACCGCGGGCGAGGTGCAGCTATACGGGTCGTTGGCCTATATGGAAGTCGGCGCCACCAACAGCAACAGCGCCCTCAAAGGGCTCACGACGATCGCCAGCGACGGCGAACTGCAAATACAGGACGGCACCTCGGTAACCACCACGGGCCCGCTGACGGTTAACGCCGGCGGGGGCTTGTATGTGGATAACGGCGCCAACGGCGGCAGCAGCCTCACCCTGGGCGGGTCGCTGACCAACAGCGGATTCACGCAGGTCGGCAACTACTATATGGTCTCGCCGAGCAACGTCACGGTCACCGGCACGTTGGGCAATACCGGCACGGTGCAGGTGAATGCGGGCAATACGACCGGCGCTAACGCGTTGTTGGACGTTACGGGCGCGGCACCGAGCACCTTGACGGGCATTTACGAGGTCAGCGCCTACGCCGGATCGTCGGCGATCGAGTGGGGTTCGGGCGGGATCACCAGCATCGGCAATGGGACCAGCTCGGGCGAGGTGGTTCTATCGGGGGCGTTAGCCTACATGGAAACCGGCGCCACCAGCAGCAACAGTGCCTTGAAGAGCCTGACCACCATTGCCAGCGACGGCAATCTGCAACTGGAGGACGGCGCTTCGGTGACCACCACGGGCGCACTGACGGTCGCGAGCGGCGGGGAGCTGGACGTGGACTCCAACGGCGCCGGCGGCAGCCTCCTGAAGACCGGCGGTGCGCTAACCAATAACGGGAGCATGCAGGCCGGCAACTACTATATGACATCGTCCAGCACGGCCAATGTGGGCGGCAGCCTTACAAACAGCAGCACCGGCGTCATCAATGTCGACGCCGCCAATACTGCCGGCCTGAATTCGGTGTTGGAGGTGACCGGACCCTCGCTGACCAATGCCGGAACCATCAACCTGGCTGGGGAGGCCGGCAATGCGGAGCTGGAAATCAACGGGAATGTGACCATCAGCGGAGCGGGCAAGGTTATTCTCTCCAACATCGCCACCAATATCATTACAGGCGCTGTCACGACCGATACGCTGACCAATGCCAGCACCATCGAAGGTTCCGGCACGATCGAAAATATCGGGATCGTCAACTCGGGGACGATTCTGGCGAATCAATCGACGCCCATCCTGATCCTGCCGAGTTCCGCCGGCCTGCATAACACGGGCACTCTCAGCGTTTTGACCGGCGACACCATGCAGATCGGCACATCGGCCGGCGGCGCGCTAACCAACTTCACCGGCACCACGCTGACCGGCGGCACCTACTCGGTGGGCGGCACGCTCGAATTCGGCGCGCCGGGCGCCAGCATCGTGACGGACGCGGCGAATATCTCGCTGACCGGCGCGGGCGCACAAATGATCAATTTCGGCAGCACCAGCCTGCTGACCAATCTGGCCACTATCACCAGCGCGGGTAGTTTCACCCTGGGGACCTCCTGGGGCACCTTCACCACGACTGGCAACTTTACCAATGACGGCACTCTGTCGGTGGGCGGCGGGGACAAGTTCATCGTAAACAGCGCCGACAGCCTGACGAACTTCTCCGGCACCACGCTGACCGGCGGCACCTACAAGATTACGGGCGTATTGGAATTCGCCGGCGCTAATATCGTCACCAACGACGCCAACATCACGCTCACCGGCGCCAACTCCAAAATCGACAGCACCACGCTGGCGAACGGGCTGGCCAATTTCGCGATCAACGGTACCGGGGCCAGCTTCACGCTGGGCAGCGGTCGCAGCTTCACTACGGCAGGTAACTTCACCAACAACGGCGCGTTGACGGTGGGGGCGGGCGACACTTTCGACGTCAACGGCAATCTGACTAATTTTTCGGGCACCACGCTGACCGGCGGCGGATACACCGTCAATGGCACGCTGCAGTTCAACGGCGCGGATATCGTAACCAATGCAGCCAGCATTACGCTGGGCAGCACGACCGGCAAGATCGTGAATCAAAGCGGAACCAACGCGCTCTTGGGCTTGACCACGAATACGGGGAAGTTTACGCTGTCCGGCAATGCCAATCTCTCGACGACCGGCGGCAGCTTCACCAATTCCGGCACGATGACTATCTCGTCGGGCAGCACACTCACGGTGGGCGGCAGCAGCTCCAACTACACGCAGACGGCGGGAACCACTACGGTGAATGGCACGCTGACGGGATCCGGAGCGCCGGTGATGGACCTGAACGGCGGCAACTTGTACGGCACCGGGACGGTGGATGACGGGGTGGTAGATGCCGCCACGATCACGCCGGGCTCGGCCACCACGACCGGCAAACTGCAGTTGAACGGAACGTACGCGCAGAACAGCGGCGGCACTCTCGATGTAACCGTCGGCGGTCTGACGGCGGGCACGCAGTTCGATCAGCTTAATGTGAGCAGCACCGCTTCGCTCAGCGGCACGTTGAATGTCAAACTGGCGAGCGGGTATACGCCGGCCATTGGGAATACGTTCGATATTGTGAATGCGTCGACGATCAGCGGGGATTTCACCACCATCACCGGCTTGGCGATCAACAGCAGCGAGCATTTCACGGTGACCACGGTGAGCGGGGACGAGATCGTGCTGACGGTGGTGAGCGGGGCGGCGCCGTCGCCGAGCGTGGACCTGAATAAGTTGATGCACGCGGGCGGGCATGGCGGGCGTTATGGAATGGGAGTCTACAGCGGGGCGCGGCCATGGAGCGGGGTGATGCAATCGGCTTTGAGCCCGGTTGCGGCGCCGCACCAGGCGCAAACGCCGCATGCGCCGCTGCTGCCGGCGCGGCTGGGTCTTTCGGCGGTGGGGCACGGATTCAAGGCGATGGACGAGGTCGGGACCGGAGTGGCGTCCTTGGCGCCGGTGAGCGCAGGCGCGGCGGGCGGAGCGGGACTGATGGGCATCTCGGCGGTTTCGGCGTCGGCTTACAACAGCATGGCCAGCATGAATCACATGCGCTTCGAATGCGGTGTGGATTTGGGCGCGCTGAAGAAAACCGGGCGGAAGCGGCTGGTGCGGGCGCTGTGGGCATCGCCGGATTCACCGGATGCTGTCAATATCGGCTATGTGACGATGACGACGCGGTAGGGCGCCGCCTAATCGCGGCGCAGGGCGTACGCGGGGTCCACGCGCGCTGCGCGGCGGGCCGGGATGTAACTGGCCGCCAGCGATACCGCTCCGAGCAGGGCGGCCACGCCGATAAATGTTGCCGGGTCGGTGGGTTTGACCTCGAACAGCATGCTGGCGAGCACGCGGGTGGCGGCCACGGCGGCGATCAGCCCGACTGCCAGCCCGATGCCGGTGAGCGCCATGCCCTGCCGCAGAATCAACCGCAGGACGTCGCCGGTACTGGCGCCCAGAGCCATGCGCAAGCCGATTTCGTTGGCGCGCTGCCCGACCGTATACGCCACAAGACCATAAACGCCGGCCATGGCCAGGCAGACGGCGATGGCCGCGAAGAGTCCCAACAGCAAGGTGCGGAAGCGCGGGGCGGCCGTGTTCTCCGAGAGCATATCCTGCAAGCTGGCGAACTTCACCGGCACGTCGGCCGAGCGCGCGCGCACCTTGCGTTGGATTGGCCCCCAGAGGGCGCTGCCGGGCACGGACGCGCGCGCCATGATGGTCAGCGCGGTGACGGTTTGCGGGTGCTGCTCGTAGGGCATGATGATCTCCGGTGAAGGTTCGACGGCCGGCCCGTATTGGCGGACATCGCCCACTATTCCCACGATTTTCATGGGCGTCAGGGAGTCCAGGCCGCAATAGATCATGCGGCCCAGGGGGTCCTGGCCGGGAAAGGATTTGCGCGCCAGCGCCTCGTTGATGATGGCGGTGAAAGGCGCGTCGTAGGTGTCGCCCTCATTAAAATCGCGGCCGCGCTTCAGCGGGATGCCCACCGCGGCGAAAGCGCCCGGCGTCACCACGGAGAGAACGGCTTGCGGCGCGCTGACGTTGAATCCGGCAAGGCGATCGATGACGTAGCTGCCATCCGAGCCTGTAGTGCCCGGTATGTTGCGCGCTCCGCCGATGGCTGAAATGCCCGGCAGGGTCGCGAGATCGGCAATCAGATCCTTGTAGAAGCGCGTGGCGCGGCGGGCATCCTCCAGGTTCGACGACGGAACGTCGGATTGCATCACCAGCACGTGCTCCGGCTGGAAGCCCAGGGTCACGCTGTTGAGCGCGACGAAGCTGCGGATAAGCAGGCCCGCGCCGGCCAACAGCACCACCGACAGCGCCACTTCCACCACAACCAGAGTGGCGCGGGTCCGCCCTCCGCGGCCGCCGGCCATGACGCGGCTGGCGCCCTGTTTCAGCGTTTCATTCAAGTCCACGCGGGAAATCTGCAACGCGGGCGCCAGGCCGAACAGCAGGCTGGCTAAGGCGGAGATGCCCATCGTGAATGCCAGGACCCATCCGTCGATGCCGCTTTCCGTCAGGCGCGGCACGTCGCCCGGCGCCAGGGCCACGAGCACGTCGGCGCCCCACTTGGCCAGCAGGAGTCCGGCGGCTCCAGCGATCAGGGCCAGGACCATGCTCTCCACGATCAACTGGCGCACGATGCGGCCGCGACTGGCGCCCACCGCCGCGCGGATCGCCATTTCGCGCGTGCGCGCGGTGGCTCTGGCCAGCAGCAGGTTTGCCACGTTGGCGCAGCCGATCAGCAGCACCAGCGCGACCGCGCCCAGCAGCAGGTAGAGGGTCAACTTCACGTTGCGCACCATCTCGTCGCGCATGCGGGCGACCGACACCGACTTGCCCTTGTTGGTGTCCTTAAATTGCTGCTCCAGGCGCGCGCCGACGGCGGTCATCTGGGCCTGCGCCTGCTCCAGGGTCACGTCCGGCTTCAGCCGCGCAACCACGCGGTAGTTGTGAGCGCCGCGCGACTCGGTTTCGGGGAACACATTCGCCGGTATCCAGATGTCGCTCTGGTTCGGAAAATGGAAGCGCGGCGGCAGCACGCCGGCGATGGGAAAGCTCTTGCCCAGCATGCGCACCTGCTGCGCGAGCGCGCCGGCATTCGCGCCGAAGTGGCTCTGCCAGTAGGCATAGCTGATGAGCGCCGCGGGCGCGCCGCCGAGCTTTTGCTCCTCTTGCGTGAACAGCCGGCCCGTCACCGGCTGGACCGCGAAGACCTGAAAGAATTCGGGCGCCACCGCGGCCACGTGCGCGTATTCGGCCGATGCGCCGGTCATGACGGAGGTGGAATAGTCGAAATAGGAGGCCATGGCGGCGAAGGCCGTGCTCTGGTTGTGCCAATCGTGGTAGTCGGGCGCGGATACCTGGCCATGACCGCCGCTCTTGCGCCAGAGGGACGCCAGGGTGACGATGCGGTCCGGGTCGGGATACGCCAGCGGCTTGAGCAGCACCGCGTTGACTACGCTGAAGACCGCGGTATTGGCGCCGATGCCGAGCGCCATGACCACCACGGCGAGCAGGGTGAAGCCGGGGTTCTTGCGCAGGGAGCGCAGGGCGAATTTGAGGTCCATGATTAGAGCAGGCGCAGGGCCAAGAGTAAACGTTGATTCTCAAGGGCACGCAGCCAGGCCGTGTCCGCTTTTGGGACGCTACTGACTCGATTTGCAAAATGCCATTGGTCGTCCAGTTGCGGGGGGGGTGAAATGTTAGCATGGCCTCAGTCCGGCTGGTATAAACTCTCGGAGGAGTGAAACGATGCTTTACCTTAGAATTGGATTAGAAACGATACAGCGCGCCCTCGCGGCGACGCTGTTGTCCGCCACCGTGGCCGTCGCTCAAACTGCGATCAGCCTGTCCCCAACCATCGCGGCACCAGGGTCGTCCACGGTCATCACCGGCAGTTCCTTTGCCGGCACAAGCCAAGTCACCTTCAACGGACATCCAGCGGTATTTCAGGTGGATTCCGCTACCAAGATCACCGCGATTGTTCCCCTCGCCGCGACGACGGGCCTGGTCGAAGTCACAACTCCATTAGGCGTTGTGACCAGCAGTGAGAGCTTCGAGGTCATCGCGGAAACGTGGAACGTCGTGCAGGACTTTTCCACGGCTTCTAACCCTAACGGCGCATGGAGTTATGGATGGGCACCGTCATTCGGAGGCGCCTTCTCACTTCTGAGTACCAATGACGACTGCCTCGAGCCCGGCACGGCCTGCTGGCAGAACGGGCTTGCGTATCCAAACTCAGCGTCCGTGGCATGGAATTCTACCCCAGACACCCTGCTTTACATGTCGACGATCTTGCCAACCAATGCTCTCTGGCTCGGGGCGCAGGACAACGCGGTCATGGCCCGCTGGACTGCGCCCTATACCGGGAATTACTCGATCATCGGCTCTTTCCAGGCCAACGATACCTACGAGTCTAAGGTCAACCTTGGCATACTCAAGGATGGTTCCACCGTCCTATTGACCGGCAGCTTCAGCTCTTTTGGTGAGGCCAAGAACTTCACCCTTAGCAGCATTCCGTTGGCGGCGGGAACAACCATCGACTTCGAGCTGGCATACACCGATACTGCCAACAGCGACAACGCGAGTCTGGTTGCATCCATCGACCTGCTTAAGCAGGTTCTTCGCCTGAATTGCCGTGGCTAGCCAGCGTGAGGAGGCCTCAAGGCCGAGCATTTCCTTCGTCAAATATTGGCGCGAGACCTCGCGCGACCGCCCGTCTCGTGACGAACCTACTCAAAAATAGGAGCGAGCCTCGCCAGCACCTCGTCTATGATCGCCTCGGGGACGGCCTCCAGCTTTCTGCCGTTACGCGCGCCAAGATCGAGCGCACGCGGCTGGTCGCACCGGACAATTCCTGTCGTTTGGGTCCCCGCGCCCGTCAGGGACACCGCAAATCCGGCCATCCGCGCAAACTTTCCGCCGCTGGTGATCGGGAGAACGATAGGCACTTTGGTTGCCCGGTTGAAAGCCTCAGGTGACACGATCAGGACCGGGCGGCGCCCTTGCTGTTCGTGTCCTTGCGCGGGATCGAGGCCCACGAGCCAGATTTCGCCCCGCTTCATCAGAGCAACTCGCGGCCGGCCCGTGGGTCATTGAGCCATTTCCGCTCTTCCTTGCTGCGGGCGGCCTTGGGGGTGCATTTGGCGAGGAGTTCGTCTAATGTGTAGCGCGGCCGCTTCTGTGGCGCTACCACCAACCGCCCGCTCTCGACTGCGATGCCGACCCTGGCTCCAGGCCGCAGGCGCAGGACGTCGAGCAGCGCGGGCGGGACGGCCAGCATGACCGAGCCGCCTACCTTTCTCAGATTGGTTGTGTGCATGGCGATCTCCGGCAGTTATATTTTAGTATAACAGGTAGGGAGTTCTACTGCGGCTTCTCGCCCTCGTGGTGATCGAGAAAATCCTGGTCGATTGACTTGCGTCCGGCAAAGCCTTCGTGCGTGCCGTGCCAGTACTGGATGGACGCTTCGTCCAGCTTCCAGCATAGGTAGACCTCTTCGCCCCGGAACAAGGTAGGGAAGTCCACCAGCCCCTTTTCCAGATCCTTCACCAGGACGCCGCTCTGCTCAAAGTTTTCCAGCAGCGTACGGAGTTTCTGCCCCGCGGTGTCGCGGCGGTCCCTGTCTTCCGTGGCCCGCTCGCGGTTCACGACGGTGCCGCCCATCATGGTAATGCGGGTCGAGAGCGACTGCACGGCGTGCTCCGCTTCGTCGAACTGCGACTTCATGGCTACCGCCTCGCGCATCCATTCGCGGATCTGCGGAAGCGTGCGTTCGGCTTCCCGCAGCGTGAAGCGTTTGGACATGTCAGGCGACCGGCGCGGCGTAATTGGCGGCCACGTAGGCGTCCAGCATGCCGATGAACTCGGCCACGATGCGGTCGCCCTTGAGGGTGGTCACCAGGCGTCCGTCCACGAAGACCGGCGCCTTGGGTTCCTCGAAAGTGCCTGGCAGCGAGATGCCGAGGTTGGCGTGCTTGGATTCGCCCGGCCCGTTGACCACGCAACCCATCACCGCCACCTTCATGCTTTCAACGCCCGGATGCTTCGCTTTCCACACGGGCATTTGTTCGCGCAGATAGGTTTGAATCTGGTCGGCCATTTCCTGGAAGAAGGTACTGGTGGTGCGGCCGCATCCGGGACAGGCGGTCACCTGCGGCGTGAAACTACGAATGCCCAGCGACTGCAGAATCTGCTGCGAAACGATAACCTCCTCGGTGCGATCGCCATTGGGCAGCGGCGTCAGCGAGGCGCGAATGGTATCGCCGATGCCTTCCTGCAGCAGGATCGCGAGGCCGGCGGTGGTGGCCACGATGCCTTTCGATCCCATGCCGGCTTCGGTCAGCCCCAGGTGCAGCGCATAGTCGCAGCGCGCGGCCAGGGCGCGGTAGACATCCACCAGGTCCTGCACGCCACTCACCTTGGCGCTGAGAATGATGCGGTCGTGCGCCAAGCCGTACTGCTCTGCGGCGGCGGCCGATTCGACGGCGCTGACCACGATGGCTTCAAGCGTAACTTCGCGGGCGTCCTTGGGCTCCGCCAGGCGGGAATTCTCGTCCATCATGCGGGTGAGCAACGCCTGGTCGAGCGACCCCCAGTTCACGCCGATGCGCACGGGGCGATTGTATTCGATGGCCGCCTCGATCATGGTGCGGAAATTATCGTCATGCTTCTTGCCGATGTTGACGTTGCCCGGATTGATGCGGTACTTGGAAAGCGCCCGCGCGCACTCGGGATACTTGCGCAGGAGGATGTGGCCGTTGTAATGGAAGTCGCCGATGATGGGCACGCGCACGCCGAACTTGTCGAGGCAGTCGACGATCTTGGGGACGGCCGCGGCCGCCTGTTCGGTGTTCACCGTGACGCGCACCAATTCGGATCCGGCGCGGGCCAGCGCCATGACTTGGTTGACCGTGCCGGCTACATCGGCCGTGTCGGTGTTGGTCATGGACTGGACGACAATCGGATGATTGCCGCCCACTTTGACACCGGCCACGTCTACCACTGCCGCCTTGCGGCGGTCGATCACTGCCATCGATCCTCCAGGGGAACTTTGATTTTAGCATTGTGGGTCTAGCGGCCAGCGCGCGAGGCGTTCGGACCGTATTGCTTAATTGGCGGCTCGGCGGTCAATTTGCTTCGTGGAACCGGTCTATACGGTGGATGCGGATATCGTAGTGATCGGTTCCAATCTGGCGAGGCTGGCGGCGCACCACTCGCTGAACGCCATGGCCCCGGAGAGCCAACTCTTTATCCAATTCACGACCGACGAGAGATATCAGGCATTCCTGGACGCGGTCCGTCGCGGCCGAAGTTTTGGGAGTGCGCGTGAGGGTCGCGCGCCTGGAGGACGTCACGCAAGGCAAGCTCTGGGAGTACGGCGCCGTCTGAGCAAGCGCAAGAAGGATGAGTTAGACCTGATCCGGCTTGCGGAGGCGTACCCCGATCTGAAATCCCGGTACCCGGCAGAACTGCGTGAGCAACTCGACCGGGGATGACGAAGCCCGAAACCTCAGACCCTTGCATCTTTCCCGCATTCATGCTAATCTCTATAGGCAATAGGGAGATTATTGATGGCTACCCTTATCGAAGATAGGCTCAGCGTCCGGGAGGAGTTCGAACTTCAGCACGATCGGCGGGTCCGCGAGGAAATCGAGACGTTCCGCAGCAAGGCCAACGCCTTCCTGGCCGGGGAAATACCAGAGGATGAATTCCGCCCGTTCCGCCTGAAGCACGGCATCTACGGGCAGCGGCAACCCGGCGTCCAGATGGTGCGGTGCAAGGTTCCCGGTGGCCTGCTAACCGCGGCGCAGATGGAGCAAATGGCGCGCATCAGCGAGAGATTCGCAGGCGGCAAAGGGCACATCACCACGCGGCAGAACATGCAGTATCACTTCGTGCCGCTGGCGGACACCGCCGACGTGATGCACCTGCTGGCCGACGTGGGGCTGACCAATCGCGAAGCCTGCTACAACACGGTGCGCAACGTGACCACTTGCGCGCTGGCGGGCTTGAGCCGCGACGAAGTCTTCGACGTGCGGCCGTACGCGCAGCGCATCGCCTACGCGTTTCTGCGCAAAGACCTGACCAGCAATCTGCCCCGCAAATTCAAGATCGCTTTCGACGGCTGCCGCGACCACGATTGCATAGCGGGGGCCATCAACGATATTGGCCTGCGCGCGGTCGAGCGGGAGGGGTGCCGCGGCTTCCGCGTGGTCATCGGGGGTGGGCTGGGACCGTTGCCCACCGAAGCCCAATTGCTGGACGAATTCCTGCCCGAAGAGCGCCTGATGAACCGGTGCGAGGCCGTGGTGCGGGTGTTCAATAAATTCGGCAACCGCCAGAACCGCAACAAGGCGCGAATGAAGTTCGTGTTGCGGGAGCGCGGCATCGACTGGCTGCGCGAGCAGATCGAGCGGGAGTACGCCGATATTCTGGAAAACGGCGGCATTGCCTGGCCGGAACTGGTTCCGGAGGGCTTTGGCGGGCATCAGTCGCACCCGCAGCCGCTGGGGCAAGGAGCGCTGCTGCCGGTGCTCCACGCGAACGGCACGGGCGATGCGCAATACGATCAGTGGCTCGAGACCAACCTGGTGGAGCAGAAGCAGAGCGGCTATGCGACGGTCGTGGTACGCGTGGATCAGGGCAACTTGACCAGCACGCAATTGCGCGGCCTGGCGCGCCTGGCGGAGGACGCCGGTGACGGTCTGCTACGCATCGGCATCGATCAGAACATCCTGTTGGGGTTCATTCCGCTGGGCAGGCTGCGCGGCCTGCATGCGGCGCTCGGCGAACTGGGTCTGGGCGAGGCCGGCGCGCGAGAGATTGGCGATGTGACCACGTGCCCCGGCGCATACTCCTGTAACCTGGCGCTGACAAAATCCATGAACCTGGGAGCGGCGCTGCAGGAGGCTGTGCGCCAGTACGACGATCCGCTGGTGCGGGAACTCTCCATTAAGGTGAGCGGCTGCCCGAATTCCTGCGGCCATCACTGGACGGCCGACTTCGGCTTCTACGGCAATGCGCGCAAGATCGAGGGGCGCGAGGTTCCCTATTATCAGATGCTGCTGGGCGGCGGCTTCGACGAAGATGGAATTATGCGCTTCGGACTGGCCGTGCAGAGCGTGCCGGCGCGCCTGGCGCCCGAGGCGGTCACGCGGGTTCTGAATCATTACCTGGCGCAGCGCGGGCCCGGGGAGACCTTCCGCCAGTATGTGATGCGGCACAAGGTGGAGACTTTCCGCAGCCTGACCAGCGACCTGGCTAAACCGGCCGAGTTATACCCTGAAATCTATCAGGACTGGGGCGACGAGACCGCGTTCTCGCTGCAGCTTGGACGCGGCGAGTGCGCCGTTTAGGCGGGTGCTTAACCGTTTTGGGGATGGTGCTCAGGATATGTCGATCAGGGCCTGGTTGAGTCCTCGCATGGGCAAGCTCCGCCGAAGCTGAGGCGATTTGAAACATTTGTCGTAGGTCTTGTTTTTTATGTTTTTCTGATGGTATTATTACCAGCAGATGACAGACGGAGCTATTCCCCCGCCCAGCGGCCCGGATGCGGCGGCACTGCGCCGCCGTGCGCGTCGGCTTTTGGCCCGCTTCCAGCTCCCGGACGACGCACTTCCGGGCTCACTTGCGCTCTCCCGTCGTCGCTGCGGAAAATCCTCCTGTCATTGCGCCGACGGTGAGGGCCATCCGCTCTGGACCCTCACGTTTATGGCCGGCGGCAAGAAGCGTGTCGAGACCGTTCCCGCCGACTGGATCGACGCGGTTCGTCCGCGAGTGGAAGCGGGCCGACACTTCAAGGCAGCCGCCGCCGAACTACTGCTGATCAACGCCGAGCTTTTGGTGCTCGCCCGGAAGCAGCGCACCCGCCTATCCCGCCGTCCCATTTCATCACCGCCATAGAGAGAGGTGCCATGCCGCAACAGCAGTTGGCACGCCCGGAACCCGAGATACCGCCCGCTCGGCCGGTCTTGGCTGATGATCCCCCGCGCTTCTTGTTACTGGAGCGGGAAGTGGAGATCGAGTACCGCCCACAGATGTTGGGCGCGCTGCAAAGCAAGGTGGATGCCTGCGCCGCCACGGCGCGTGGTACGACGCCGGTATGTCCGCACTGCGGCCAGCCGATGCGCTGCCAAGACACACGACAGGTCTCCTGGCTGGCGCGTTGCGGACGCTTGCATGCTCCCGTGTCGCGTTACCGCTGCCCGCCTTGCCGTATGAGTGCCGGCCCTTGCTGGATCTGCTGGGGGTAGAACCCGGCCGCATCAGTGGCGCGCTGGCCCGCTTGCTGGCTTTGCTGGCCACCGTGGCGCCGTATCCTCTGGCGGCACGTCTGGCCTGGTTGCTGTTGGGCGTCACGCGTCAGCCCCATGGGCATCTGGCGGGTCGCGCAGCGGTTGGGCGAAGCGGCGGCGCACCATACCGATGCCTTGAGCCGGTATCATGCCGACAGCCGCAGTGTCGGCGCAGCCACCCAAACGGCTCCCGCGGCTGTGGTGTTGGGAGTGGACGGCTGCAGCTTGGGAATGCAGGTACGTGCCACCCGGCGGCGCCGCAAGAACGGCGAACCCCTGCCGCCCTTGCCCCCCGTGGAGGAAGGCCATTTCCGTGAAGTCAAGACGGGCGTCTTGCTGCTGCCCAGCGAGCGCGTGGAAACCTCTCCCGGAAGGCGCTCGGTAGTGCGCCGGTTTCTGGTGACCTGCCTGGGGGACGCCGACGCCATTTTCGCGCGCCTGTATGCGCAACTGCGGGAACTGGGATGGGTGGGCGCCCACACCGTGGTGGTCATTGTCGGCGACGGCGCGGAATGGATCTGGAATCGCGCCAGCATGTTCGTACGTCGTTGTGAAATCCTCGATTTCTGGCACGCTCTGGAACACGCCTGGGGATTTGCCCAGCTCCGCTACGGGGAAGGCTCCACCCAAGCCGACCGTTGGGTGCATGCCATCGCCGAGGATCTGCGGGCGGGAAAGGTGCAAGAGGTCATCGCCAGACTGAAGCGTGTGCGGCCGAAAACGCCGGAGCTGCGCGAGAGCTTGCAGGCGCTCATCCGCTATTACAGTGAAAATGCCGGGCGCATGCGCTACGACGAGTATCTGCGACTGGGCTATGGGATCGGCAGCGGCGCCGTGGAGAGCGCCCATAAACAGGTCGTGCATGCGCGCTTTCGCCAGGCCGGCATGCGCTGGAGTGAAGCGGGAGCCCGTCGTCTGCTAGCATTACGGCTGCTGTTGTTGAACGAGGACTGGGCACTGTTGGACCGCCTGCGCATGGTTTCGCTTGCCTAACTTTCCCACTCTGACGATCACCTCCCGCCGTTGACCTCCGCCTCGCGATGCGCCATGCTCGGGTCATGGCCCGTCGCTCTGCGGTGGAAGTTCCCGCCGAACTCCGCGCCCGTCTGGAAGCGGCGCGGCTCGATTTGCTGGCGCTGTTTCGTGCCCTGGATCGAATGGATCTGACACCGTCTGAGATTCCGCAGCGATTGATTCGACAGCTCTTTGAGACTAGATGCCGACTATGTCGAGGCTCTCTGGGCACTGGATCAACCTCCCGGAACCCTGGATGTGAAGGCCATGCTCCGCGATACGATGGCCGCCCTGGAACAGTTACCGGCAGCCGCCACACGATTCAGGAAGAATCTTCCTCCGCCGCGCTCATCCCCGCTTAGCCCAACTCGAAGTCACCGTTCGCCAGAGCCTGCTCCCAGCCGAGGCCTACAGCATGGTCCCCGGCCGTGATCCCCAAACCGGTTAAGCACCCCGTTTAGGCTAGAGCAACGAGTCCCCTGATTTCGCTACTCTGAATTGGCCCCTTTCGATGCTTTGATTTGGCCCCACCTGTAGATCAGAAACCATGTATCTTGTTTCGGGCATGAATGCCCGGAAGGAAAACACGGTTTTGGAAAACAGGAGAGCCAAGGTGGAACTATACGAGCAGATCCGGCGAGAGTACGAGCATGGTGCCGGAACGATACGGGCGGTGGCGCGGAAGTTGGGCGTACACCGTCGAGAAGTGCGGAAGGCGCTGGCCAGGGCTATGCCGGCGGACCGCAAGATTCCGGAACGGGAGAGGCCGAAACTGGCGGCGGCGATTCCCTTTATCGACGGGGTTCTGGAGTCGGACCGCAAGGCCCCTAGAAAGCAGCGGCACACGGCGCACCGGATTTGGGCACGCCTGCGACGCGAGATGCCGGAATTGGACGTGGCGGAATCGACGGTGCGGCAATATGTGCGCGCAAGAAAAGCGGCCATGGGTTTACTGGGGATGGAAACCTTCGTGCCGCAGTCGTATACGTGGGGTGACGAAGGACAGGTGGACTGGTATGAAGGCTGGGCGGAGTTCGACGGTGAATCGCGCAAAACATGCCTGTTTTGCTTGCGCAGCATGGCGAGCGGAGGAGCATTTCATCGGGCCTATCCGCACGCCAACCAGCAGGCGTTCCTGGAAGCGCACGAGTTGGCATTCGCTTATTTTGGCGGGGTGTTCCGCGTGCTGCGTTACGACAACCTGAAGAGTGCCGTAAAGAAAATCTTGCGGGGGCATCAACGGGAGGAGACCGCACGGTTCATTGCCTTCCGTTCGCACTGGGGGTTTGAGTCGGAGTTCTGCACGCCGGGCGAGGGACACGAGAAAGGTGGCGTGGAAGGCGAAGGAGGGCAGTTCCGGCGGAATCATCTGGTGCCAGTGCCGAAGGTCCGTGATCTGGAAGAGCTGAACCTGCTGCTGGCCGCGGGTTCGAAGGAAGACGAGGGCCGGGTGATCGAGGGGCGTGGGCAGCCTGTCGGCACGGCGATGCTCACGGAGCGGGAGCATTTATTACCGCTGGCCACGGATGGTTTTGATTTGGCATCACTACACTTTCCGACGGTCAACGGCAGCGGCTGCGCGAAGGCGCTGACCAACTTCTACTCGGTCCCTTTGCCGGTGGGCACCGCGGTGGAAGTGAAAGTCTACTCGGCTTACGTGGAGGTCTGGCATCAGGCCAGGTGCGTGGCGCGGCATGAGCGCTGCTATGCGCGGCACAAGAAGGTACTCGAGTTGGAGCATTACCTGGATGTGCTGGTGAAAAAGCCCGGAGCTTTGGCCGGTTCGACGGCGCTGGAGCAATGCCGGGCGCAAGGGCGATGGCCCGCCAGCTACGACCAGTTCTGGGATGTGCTGCGTCAACGACAAGGCAAGCAGGAAGGCACGCGCGCCATGATCGACGTACTGCTGCTGGCACGGGAGCATGGGCCGGCACCGGTGCGCGAAGCTGTGGAAGAAGCACTGCAGTTGGGGTGTTCGGATGTAGGGGCGGTTCGTTATCTGCTGAGCATCCGCGGCCAGGCACAGCAGCCGGTAGCCGCCCCGGCACAGATCGGTGCACTGAATCGGTATGACCGGCCGCAGCCCAGCCTGGAGGATTACGACCAACTGCGGCCGACTTGGAGAGCGACGGAGGTGATCCAATGAGCGCCGCCGTCCAACCCATACAGGAGGCCGCGATCCGGCAATACGCCAAGCAGCTACACTTGCCGACATTGGGCGGGCAGTTTGTGCGGCTGGCCGAGCAGGCGGTGAAGCAGCAGCAATCGCATCTGAGTTATTTGGAAGCGCTGATGGAAGGAGAAGTAGAGGAGCGCGGACGGAAGGCGATGGCGCGGCGGATTCAGGAGGCCCGCTTCCCTGCGGTGAAAACGCTGGAGGAGTTCGACTTCCAGTGTGCGCCGCACCTTCCGGTACCGCTACTGCGCGATCTGAGTGACGGCGGATACCTGGAACGGAAGGAGCCAGTCATTTTTCTGGGCGACACGGGCACGGGGAAAACTCACTTGGCCACCGGATTGGCGGTAGCGGCTTGCCGCCAGCGGAAGCGGGTGCGGTTCACGACGGCGGCGGAAATGGTGACCGAACTGATCGAAGCCCAGAACCATGCCGAACTGACCCGGGTGAGGAATCGTTGGACCCGTTACGACTTGATTGTGATCGACGAGCTGGGTTACGTGGTGATGCCGGATTCAGCGGCGGAGTTGCTGTTTCAAGTGATCGCCGGACGAGCCGAGCGGGCGGCGGTGATCGTTACGACGAACTTGCCATTTTCAGAATGGACCACGAAATTCCCCAATGCGCGATTGTGCAAGGCCATGCTCGACCGGCTGACGGACCAAGCCCACATTATAGATACCGGAAAGGACTCGTACCGGTTCCTGCGGACGCTGAAGAAGCTGGGCAAAGGAGCGAAAGCATGAAGGCGCGGCAATGGTATCGAGCGCGAATTCGCTGGGCGGAGATGGTGGAAGGGCGCGGGATCCGTAACTGGGAAGAGGGGCTTTATTTGTTCCGCAGCGAAGACCGCGAGGCGGCGTTCGTTCGCGCCTTGGAGATCGGCGAAGGTGGACAAAGCGGCGGGGAAGAACAGGGGCGCCGTACGCGCTGGGTCGAGACGCGGCTCGCCGAGGTGGTGGCGCTGGAGTGCCTGGGCGATGAGTTGGAAGAGGAGCCTTTGGAGGTGCACTGGATACGGCTGCCGGCGACGGAGAAGATCGCCTTCGGCCACAAATTCGAGCCAGGTAAGAAGGCACCTCGGGAGTCGCGGTGACCGGCCCGAACGGCGGATTTTTTGGAGGACCCCGCCCTTCGCTTCGCCCTAACCGCTCGGCCTCCGGCCTCGCAGGGCTACGCTGCGGCCGGGGCCCTCCAAAAAATGGGAGAGGCGACACTTGGGAAAGACCCGGCCAGCAACTAATAAAAGGAGCGGATCAACAAGAAGCGTCTGCGCGGGCAGGCGGAACAATAACCAGGTGGGGCCAAATGAGAGCATCAAAAGGGGCCAAATCAAGTTGACAAACGCATCCCCGTCTTCGGCTGTGCTATGATTTTGGATGTCCGGCTTGTCTCAGGCCCACGGAGAGGTGGCTGAGTGGTCGAAAGCAGCGGTTTGCTAAACCGTCGTAGGGTCAAAAGCTCTACCGGGGGTTCGAATCCCCCCCTCTCCGCCAGACATCAGAATCGTTGCCAGCAGTAGCTAACTGCCCATTGTTTGTGTGACTTGCACGGTTCGAAAGTCGTAATTGCGAAAAGGGCTCTCGGAACGACATCCGCAACTCCCCGCCCTTCCAGTTCGCGGTTTCCAGCACTAGCCGGAGGAGCTTGCGCTGCTCCGTTCCGGATTGTTCCAAAAAGAGGCCAGCGGCTCTGCTCGTGAGCGCCATTAGGTCCACAGCTTGGGTGGCAGGCGGCAGAGTGATCACTTGCGTCTCGGCGACTTGGCGACGGACGCGCTCTTGCTGCTGACGGACCTCTGCGGCTTTGTTATCGTACGTGATGGTGTCGATGCGCTCATCAAGCCGGTCGTCGTAAAGTACGTCCAGGCGTTTCTGGAGCCGCTCCATCTCAGCCTGATCGCGCCGCAGAAGTTGTTCTCGGGCGGCTTGCGCGTTCACCTCGCTGGTGATCAGTTCCACCTGCAACCATTCCAGAACTGGAGGTGGAATGATCAGGTCGTGAAGGCTATCGGTGAATTGTCGTTCGAGGACTTCTTCTCGCGTGTACGGTTCCGGGCACTTGCCGCGGTATCCAGTGCAGTGATAGTAGACGTATCGCTTTTTCTTGATCTCGCCCACTAGCGAGCATCCGCAATGTCCGCAACTGACCAAGCCAGAGAAGGCAAAGTCGTGGGTGACCTTGCGGTGCTTCTTCTCGTGCCGGCCATCCAGAATCTCCTGCACCCGCTCCCAGGTCTCGCGACTGGCCAGCGGCTCATGATTCCCCTGGTAGGTAGTGCCGGCATAGTCAAACTCGCCCATATAGATACGCTTCCGCAAGATCTTGTGCAGGGTCGTTATAGGGATCTTGTTACGCGTCCTGCGAAAACGAAACCCCTCCGCATAGGCTCTTTCGGCAAGAGCTTTCAGGGAGTACTCTCCCGCGGCGAACCAAGTGAACAACCTGGTGATCATCGGGCCTAAGAGCGGGTCTGGCACGATGATGCGCTTTCCATCCGGACCTTTCGTGTTCATATACCCGAGCGGCGCATACGACGGGAACAGGCCCTGGGCTGCCTTCGTACGGAGGCCCTTCTGGACCTCCTCCCGCAGGTTATCGATGTAGTTCTTTGCCATCAGTACCCGGATGCCGTGCATGAACTTCGCTCCAGACCGCGAGTCTTTCGTCTGGATATCGTTCTCCTTAACTAGATGCACTTCCAGCCCCAACTCGTCGATAGTGAGGTAGTCCTTGAAATTCCGGTACAGACGATCGGTCTTCTCCACCAACAGAACGCCGCACGACGCATGCCCCTGAATGTAACGGAGCATCTCCGCGAACACAGGCCGGCCTGCGGTTTTAGCCGTCTCGACCTCGAAGAATTCCTGCTGAATCAGCATCCCTCGTTCCGTCGCGTAGCTCCGCAGCAACTCTTGCTGAGCGCGGATGCTATAGCCCTGCTCTTGCTCCTTGCTGGATACCCGCGCATAAAGAACGGCACAGCGCGGATCACGTTCTACCACCACGGGAAAATGCACTGTGCCTCGTTGGCTGGATGATTTCGTACTCATAAGAGTTTGGATATCACAATAACACAGCAGCTTCGGATCCGTTACTTTCGATGGGAGTGCTTGCCCACGGATTTAGGCGGCCTTACGAGGTTCCGATTCGCCAGCCTGGGACTCCTGGTGCCAAACGCGGAGGACCGACGCGAACTCCAACAACCTTGCCCGTACCCGGCCCCATTCCAGATGACTGATGGGGTGCCCAGCACGCGCTTCGATAGCCGCCCGAGCGGCGGCCTCTTTTTCGGAGGCTGGCTCGCGCCGCCAACGCGCAGCATCCAGATGCAGCGTGTGTGTCGTCTTCTCTGAGGTCATTGAATTGTCCTTCCGTCGCCTGCCGTTTTCACGAGGCCGTAAACCCTGTCGGCGGCATGGCCATGGATCCCAGGACCTGGGCCAATCCGCCACTGCGGCCACGATGCCACTGGAATACACCTTCCCCGGCGCCGCCACTGGCGCCACGTTGGGGAGCCTGTACTGGATCGGTGAGCCGAATCGCCGATCCGTCGGCTTCCCACACCGCCCGCCCTCTCCGTACGAGTTGGATGGCGGATTTATGGGCGGTGTACCGGCGTGCGCCGCACATAGGGTTGATGATTTGCACGATGCTGCGCCGTTGAATGGACATAGTTTTGGCGTTTCCGCACTTTCGCGATGCCCTTGATTCGGAGTGGGCACCTCCGGACGGCTCAGTAACGCCATTGCGGCTTTCCAAAACCGTTTTATCGTGCCTATGGTGGCCTTGTCGTTCCGCGGTTGTTCCGCGAGTTGTTCCGCGAGTTCCGAAGTCTCGTGTACCCAGTAGCTTGCGAGTGAAGGTTCCGCGAATTCTGCGGGACCTGTGAACGAGCAAGCGCGGAACTTTTCAGGGCAGGCTTAGCCTGGCAGCTGCTCAGGTGTCAGATCGAGGCAGTCGGCAATAGCTTTTCGGTTTTGCTTGGCAATCCAGGCTCGCGTCCCGTCCAAGTATCCGTACACGGTAGCTTTTCCAACACCTGCTTCCGTGACGAGACGGCCTCGTTTCCAGCGTTTTTGTTGGAGAATTGGATTCACCACAGCCTGACGTCGCTCGGCTCGTTTTCGCGCCTGAAGGCTTTCTTCACGGCTTTCGTCGTGTAGGGTGGCCGCCGCAGATTTCTGGCTTCTTCGCGACCTCAACGACGACCTCGCAAGTTCTAGGCAGTAATCCGCCGAGGCCTCGCAGATCGAACTAATAGTGCAGAGTGTATATCGCCTCATCCGCCGATCATCGCGTGATATCTTCGGCCAGTTGGGATGATACATGTTCTTCGCCGCAGCGGGAATCCGCGCTTCAATGCCCCCTGCCGACATGACATGACTACAGTCGATGAGTTCGCTGCTGTTTTTAAGAAGCCATGCCTTGAGAAGGTCCAGCCAATGGTTCCAGGTAGGGCTACCGCCGCTCGCGTTCAGCGCCGCAATGCCAGCTAGAGCCTTGAATCGTTCCGCTTTGTTGGTTCGTACAATCCAGCCGTCAGGAGTTTCGGCTGCCCGGATCATTGGTTGCTCACGGCACAATTCTCGGAACTCTCGTTCGAGACCGCGCCATTTGGCATAGTCTGCCATCAATCCAAGATCTCCTGCTCCTCAGATTCGGGGTAGCATGATGAACACGATTCTATCAATAGGCAGCGCGCGGCGAGCGCCTCCAGCGCGCTTTCGCCGTTGAAAAACTCCCCTCACGCAACTGGGGATAGTTGTACCTGATAGCCAAAGTTTGAGTTTGGATATGCTCCGTGCGGTATAAGAAACACATTCAAAGACAGTTAGATACAAAGCACAGTGCAACGAGATAGCCGGAACAGGACGTATCAGGCCCTGTTAACGCCCTGATCAGGCTGCGTATCAGGCCCTGTTCCTCCCTGTTATTTTCTGCCTTTGTCAGGCGCTGTCTGGTACGCAACTAGCTTAGAATGTTCGTATTAGCTCAAGATTTGCAAAATCAGATTCCCTGTCCCTGTTTTACAGGCGGGCGTTTACCCGGTGGTCTACGTCCGGATGGGAGCGTTTTCGGCATCGAAGTGTTCGAAAGACCTGAATGTGAGGGCCTTCGCCATGGCGGATGAATACGCACGGCGGTGGGACAGCGCGGTCGAGCTATATCAAACACCTGAACGTAACCTGACCAGCACGGATTCCTTCAATCTGTGGCCCGGACAGGTTCGGCTAGTCACAACCATTCTTAGAGCGAATTGGCGTGTTAGATCGATTGGGTGGTTACACAGAGTGTGGCTGCGCCTTGTTGGTGAATGGAAGGCGCTCCGATATGGCTTGATGATATTGAAGAACAATCGTCCTTGGGAAAAATGCCCGGATTGCGGAAAACGGTGGGTAAGTCGGTACGACCTTGGTATGAGGGGGGAGTTGCAGGAATTGCAGGAACAGGCTGAAGAACGTACATGCGCATGCGGTGAGAGTCTGGATGAAGGCGTGCCGTTTTAAGGTTGTGGAACAAACTGTCTCGGCGTTCGAGCTGCCCGCGAACTCCGTCCAGGAGTCTCGAATCGGCGAAATGGCGGCGCGGCGCGAAGCGCTTAGCAGCACGGATCGAATAAAGCGAAAATGGTAAGCCCGAGTCATCGCCAGAGAAAGGCCGCAGGAGCGTCTGAAAAATGGCGGTTCTTGCGGGATTCAACCAGCCTGCGTCGGAGACTGTGGCCTTCTCAGGCTGAATCCGCTAGGCTCGCGACCAACAATCCGCGGGCAGTAGGAAAAGAAAAAAGTCGGATGTTTCATGAACGATGCTGACGAATTGGAGCGCTTCAAGCGCATTGACTTGCGGGCTTACGCTGCATCGCAGGGCTACCAGCTTGACAAGCGCGAAAGTTGGCGCGGTTCGTCAGTGATGCGCGACGTGCGCGGGGACAAGATCGTGATCAAACGTGGGTCCGATGGTCATTACGTCTACTTTTCGGTACGCCGGGACGACGATAACGGCAGTATCATCGATTGGGTCCAATACCGCCAAAACCTAAGCCTCGGCGCCGTTCGCAAGGAATTGCGACCCTGGATCGGACAGCCGCCGGTGCCCATTCCGACCTTCCCAGAGCTTCACGCCACTACCAAGGATCGCCTCCGCGTCGAGGCTGAATACCGCAAGATGCAGGGTGCCCAGCGTCATCCGTATCTTGAGTCTGAACGCGCCCTGCCCGCTGCGCTGCTCGGGCTGGAGCACTTTGCGAGCCGGGTCCAGATTGATGCGAGAGGTAACGCCGGATTCCCACATTTCGACGCTCAAGGGCTTTGCGGGTACGAAATCAAGAACCGCTGCTTCACCGGCTTCAGTTCGGGCGGAACCAAGGGACTTTGGTTGTCACAGGCCCTGCCCGACGATAACCGTCTGGTCTTCGCTGAAAGCGCAATCGATGCGCTGAGCCATGCGGTGTTGTTCCCGGACGATAACGCACGCTATGCGTCGATTGGCGGCAAGCCGAACCCGGTACAGCCGGAACTCATCCGGGCGGCTGTCGCGCGTATGCCGGCAAAGTCTGAAATAGTCGCAGCCATGGACGCGGATGCGGACGGGGCGAAACTGGCCGCCGTTGTGCGCCAGGCTGTCGCGTTGACCGGCCGTGATGATCTGCGCTTCGTTATGCAGGAGCCTTTTGGCTTCAAGGACTGGAACGATCAGCTCCGGGGCAACCATGCCCATTCGTTCCCTGCTGCCCGTCCAAAGGAGCCTTCCGTCGCCTGACGGCCGACGGCTGAGGTGGGACGAAATGTTTCACAAAGAACAAGCCCCGATGGTGTTAAATGGAATCATCGGTAGGAGGCTCCTGAATGTCAGGGAGGCTGCCGAATACCTGGGGCTCGAAGTGGACACCCTCTACAAGAAAGCCAGGTTACGGGAGGTTCCCTGCGTCAAGGTTGGTCGAGCGTTGCGGTTCGATGTGAAAGCGCTGGAGCGCTTCATTGAGCAGCACACAATCGAAACCATTGACTGAAAGGAGAAGCTTTGAGTGTCTATTCACAGGAAGTCCGATGGAGTGTTTGAAGTCCGTTGGAGGGAGGGAGGGCGAAACAAGAGCCTGCGGGTCCACGGTGCATATGAACTGGCACGGAAAATCGAACGCAAGAGAATGTCGGCGCGTGACGAGAACCGGCATCTCGACATCAAGCGGGAGGTCAACTTTCGGATGTCGGCGCTGATCGACCGGTACTGGACGCATTACGGCAGCAAGAAGCGTTCGGCGAGCCGGGAGAAAAGTGTTCTTGAGGGCATCCGGTCCGAACTGGGCCGTTCTTTTGTCCGGGAGGTTGACGGCGACGCGATAGGGGATTGGTACGAAAACCTCACGGCGGTCCGCGAATTGTCGCCGGGCACGGCCGTGCGGCATTTCAACGTCATGCACCACATGATGGAGAAGGCATCGACGATCTGGGCCAAGGATACCGGCATCGACCGGAACCCCGCGGATCAGGTCGAGGTGAGACGGCCGGACGATCAGAGGGACCGTTACCTGTCCGAAGACGAGCTTCGGAGGGTGAAGCAGGCATTGGATGAAAAGATGTACCGCAAGGGTACAAGAACGATCAACAAGACGTTTTACCGTCTGAGGCTGCTAGTGCTGATCGCCGTCACGACCGGAATGCGGGTGGCGGAGATCTTCGGCCTTGGATGGGCGGACGTGATGTACAGCGAGGGGCTGTTGGCGGTGAGGACGAAGCTGAAGGGCGGAAAAATGCGTTACGTCCCGATGCTTTCCGAGCTTGCCGGCGAGCTGCGGCGGTTTCCCGCCGTGATTGGAGAGGATCGGATTTTTCCGCCGGAGCCAGGCGCAACCAGCGGACGGCAGCGGGTCGAAGGCAGTTTCGAAGACCTTCTTGAAAGAGCGGGAATTCGGGATTTTGTTAGCGGCGGCTAGGGAGGGAGCCATTTTGGCGGGCCAGCGGTGACCATGCCGCCAATGGTGAGTAGCGGTGACTGGACACCAGCCAGACTAAACTGGTTTCAAGCGAGACGCGGGTGAGCGGTCGGCAGGAGTCATAGCCGCGCCGCCGCTGGCGGAAAAAAAGAGAACGCCTTAGAGACGAGGTCGCGGGGCATCCGATCTTTGCGATAGAGTTGTTGATCGTATTGATCCGAAGATCTGCTGCGCCCCGGAGAGGAGTGCGATCCCCTCCGGAGCAGGAGCTTCTGGGAGCAATGACCTCCCATGGGCCCTCCCAAGAGTCCTACAAGCCATCCCGAAAATCAAGAGGGCGGCCGGCGCCAACGGTCCGGGTGCCGGCCGCGGTCCCGACGGTGTCTGCTCAAAGGTTGTGAGCAGCGGTTTCGTCCGCGGCGGGCGCGGCAGCGTTATTGCAGCGAGCCGTGCCGGGAGGAGGCGCGAGCCTGGTCGCGGTGGAAGGCGCAGCAACGATACCGGGCGACGAGGGCGGGCAAACGGCAACGCATCGGCCAAAGCCAGCGTTATCGGGACCGCGTCAGAAACCGAAAACCACCAGTAGGCGAGGCCGTTCCGGGCGCCGCGAGGGTCATCACTAAGAAGTTTTTTCTTCGGTGCTTGGCAGAAATGACCCATCTGCGCTTGTTTGAAGTGACCAGCGCTTGGAACAGAATCCCGAACGCCACCAGGCATAGAAGAGACATCATCCTCGCGCCACGGCGCGAGCGGATTGCTTCGGGCAGGAGAGAGGGTCAACCTCATCCACGCCGCAGGCGTGCGGGGTGCTTTTCCATCATCCGCCGCAGGCGCGCAGGTTTGGATGGGCTGGGCTGGTCACGGCATTTTCTGAAGCTGCAGGAACTCCTGGATCTTACCGCGGAGGTACTGGAAATAATCCGGGTTGACGCGCATCCGGCGCACTTCTTCAATCACCGGGGCAAAGTAGGCCAGGGAGCGTATGGTGCCCAGCGGAGGTGCGCCCGGCGGGCGGTACAGCCGGCGCGCGGCGGCCAGCACTAAGCCGTTCTCCACCGCCGCCAAGGGGATGTAGCGTTCGTACCACTGGGTGGCGACCAAGCGGTCCGGGCGGCGCACCGTACCCATGGTCCCCGGTGTGTGGCGATACGCCTGCAGGACTTTTTCCACATACTCCTCTTTAGTCAGGGGACTCTGTTCCACGGGTCTCCTATCCTTGCAGGTCGCGCAGCGACGGTCCGTCAATGGTCACCGTGTGACAGTAGTGGCGCACCCGGCTCAGCAGCGCTTCCACCATGGATTTGTTGCCCAGGAAGTTGTGCCACTCGTCATAGACC
>CAVPQK010000014.1:0-59362 GCA_963707465.1 Bryobacterales bacterium | reverse complement strand
CGTTTGTCAACTTGATTTGGCCCCTTTTGATGCTCTCATTTGGCCCCACCTGGTTATTGTTCCGCCTGCCCGCGCAGACGCTTCTTGTTGATCCGCTCCTTTTATTAGTTGCTGGCCGGGTCTTTCCCAAGTGTCGCCTCTCCCATTTTTTGGAGGGCCCCGGCCGCAGCGTAGCCCTGCGAGGCCGGAGGCCGAGCGGTTAGGGCGAAGCGAAGGGCGGGGTCCTCCAAAAAATCCGCCGTTCGGGCCGGTCACCGCGACTCCCGAGGTGCCTTCTTACCTGGCTCGAATTTGTGGCCGAAGGCGATCTTCTCCGTCGCCGGCAGCCGTATCCAGTGCACCTCCAAAGGCTCCTCTTCCAACTCATCGCCCAGGCACTCCAGCGCCACCACCTCGGCGAGCCGCGTCTCGACCCAGCGCGTACGGCGCCCCTGTTCTTCCCCGCCGCTTTGTCCACCTTCGCCGATCTCCAAGGCGCGAACGAACGCCGCCTCGCGGTCTTCGCTGCGGAACAAATACAAGCCCCTCTTCCCAGTTACGGATCCCGCGCCCTTCCACCATCTCCGCCCAGCGAATTCGCGCTCGATGCCATTGCCGCGCCTTCATGCTTTCGCTCCTTTGCCCAGCTTCTTCAGCGTCCGCCAGGAACCGGTACGAGTCCTTTCCGGTATTGATAATGTGGGCTTGGTCCGTCAGCCGGTCGAGCATGGCCTTGCACAATCGCGCATTGGGCAATTTCGTGGTCCATTCAGAATGGACCACGAAATTCCCCAATGCGCGATTGTGCAAGGCCATGCTCGACCGGCTGACGGACCAAGCCCACATTATAGATACCGGAAAGGACTCGTACCGGTTCCTGCGGACGCTGAAGAAGCTGGGCAAAGGAGCGAAAGCATGAAGGCGCGGCAATGGTATCGAGCGCGAATTCGCTGGGCGGAGATGGTGGAAGGGCGCGGGATCCGTAACTGGGAAGAGGGGCTTTATTTGTTCCGCAGCGAAGACCGCGAGGCGGCGTTCGTTCGCGCCTTGGAGATCGGCGAAGGTGGACAAAGCGGCGGGGAAGAACAGGGGCGCCGTACGCGCTGGGTCGAGACGCGGCTCGCCGAGGTGGTGGCGCTGGAGTGCCTGGGCGATGAGTTGGAAGAGGAGCCTTTGGAGGTGCACTGGATACGGCTGCCGGCGACGGAGAAGATCGCCTTCGGCCACAAATTCGAGCCAGGTAAGAAGGCACCTCGGGAGTCGCGGTGACCGGCCCGAACGGCGGATTTTTTGGAGGACCCCGCCCTTCGCTTCGCCCTAACCGCTCGGCCTCCGGCCTCGCAGGGCTACGCTGCGGCCGGGGCCCTCCAAAAAATGGGAGAGGCGACACTTGGGAAAGACCCGGCCAGCAACTAATAAAAGGAGCGGATCAACAAGAAGCGTCTGCGCGGGCAGGCGGAACAATAACCAGGTGGGGCCAAATGAGAGCATCAAAAGGGGCCAAATCAAGTTGACAAACGCACAAGGGCCTCCGCACGCCGAATCAACAGCTTAGCACATGGTGTCAGTCAAGTATATTTTCACCTCCTCGAAACCGCGCTAGCGGGGTTTCAGCCCCGCCCCGCCGGCTGACGCGCCGGCTAAGTTCCTCAAACCGCCGCAGCCGTCAGGTTTTCGATGGCCGCGAAGAATTGCGCGGCTTGCACCGGTTTAGACACATAGCCATCCATGCCCGCGGCCAGGCATGCCTCGCAGTCCCCCTTCATGGCATGCGCGGTCATGGCCAGAATCGGGATATGCGCGCCGGTGGATTTCTCGCGGGCGCGGATGGCGGCGGCGGCTTCAAAGCCATCCATTTCGGGCATGGACACATCCATCACCACCAGGTCGAACGGCTGCGCGTCCAGCATCTCCAGCGCCTGGCGTCCGTTAGCCGCAACAGCCACGCGATGCCCGCGCCGCTCCAGTAGCTTGGAGGCCAGCTTTTGGTTGACGGGATTGTCTTCGGCCAGCAGGATCCGCAGGCCGGAATTGGCTGCGGGCGGCGCGGGCCCGGCGGCCGGGGAAGGTTTGTCCGCGGCGGCTGTGGTTCCCAGCGCTGTCAGGATTCCATCCCGCAGTGGGGCGGGCATGATGGGCTTGGGCAGATAAGCGACGATGCCCAACTCCCGGCAGCGCGCCGCTTCACCGGACCGGGGAGATGCGCTCAACATCATCACCGCGGCGGGACGCGCACCGGCCTGTTGCCGCAGCCACCCGATCAGGGTGAAGCCGTCCAAGCCCGGCATCTGGGCATCGACCAGAATCAAGGCAGGCGGAACCTCGCGGCGGAGGAGCTCCATGGCCTCCGCTCCACCGGCGGCCAGGAGCGGCCGCATGCCCCAGCCTTCCAACATCGTTCCCAGAATACGGCGGTTGGTGGCGTTATCATCCACCACCAGAGCGCGCAGACCGCCCAGCCGGGCCGGTGCGCACGGTTCGGGCGCCGCGCCGGAGGCCAGCCCTACCGGCGCCGTGAAATGGAAGCAACTGCCTTCGCCGGGCTGGCTCTCCACCCAGATTCGGCCACCCATCATGCCCACCAGCCGCGAGGAGATGGTGAGGCCCAGCCCCGTGCCGCCAAACCTCCGCGTCATGGAGCCATCGGCTTGGGAGAATGCTTCGAAAATGCTCGCTTGGTTTTCCGGGGCGATGCCGATGCCGGTGTCGCGGACCGTGAAGTGCAGCACGGCGCGCTCCGCCTCGCGCGACTCCACGCCTACCGCCATCGCCACCTCGCCGGCCTCGGTAAACTTGATGGCGTTGCCCACCAGGTTGACCACGACCTGGCGCAAGCGGCCGGCGTCGCCGACTACATCTTCCGGCACGCCGGAGTGGATGTCGCAGGTCAGTTCCAAGCCCTTCTGATCCGCCCGCACGGCCAGCGGGCGGATGGCGTGCCCCAGGCGCTCGCGCAGCTTGAAGGCGACCGGATCGAGATCCAGCCTGCCGGCCTCGATCTTGGAGAAATCCAGGACGTCGCCGATGACGGCAAGCAGGGCCTCTCCCGAGCCACGGGCCAGTTCCAGGTACTCGCGCTGCTCGGCGCTGAGGTCGGTATCCAGGGCCAACTCCGTCATGCCCAGGATGCCGTTCATGGGGGTGCGGATTTCGTGGCTCATGTTGGCCAGAAACTCGCTCTTCGCACGGCTGGCGCTCTCGGCGGCCTCGCGGGCAGCGCGCAGTTGCGTGATGTCGGATCCCACGCCCAGGACGTGGTTTACCTTGCCGTTCTCATCGAATAGAGGGCACTTGACCAATTGCAGCCAACAGACATCGCCCGCCGCGGTGGTCAACCTGGCCTCCGGAAGAATCTGCTGGCGGGCGGTGCGTATGACTTCCCGGTCTTCGCCGGTAAAAGCCTCCTTCTCGGTCTCATCCCGAATGAGATCCGCGGCCGTCTTGCCAATCAGATCCTGGACCGCGACCGCGTGGGCTTCGGCGAGGGTCCGGTTGACCAGCGTGAAGCGCCCCTCCAGGTCCTTTACGAAGATGTGGTTGGGGGTCATATCGATGACCTGCTGCAGGAAGCTCTTTTGCGCTTGCAGATCCCGCGTCCGCGCGTCGACCACCTGCGCCAAGTGAACGGCGCGCGCGCGCAACTGCCGGGTGTAGAGTCGCTGTCCGGCGAAAGCTGCCAGCAGAAAGGCCAGCCCCAAAGAGGTTTGAAACCAGGCCGTCTGGTAGTAATGAGGGAGAAGCACGAAGGGTAGCGACGCGCCCTCACGGTTCCAAACACCATCATCGTTAGCGGCGATTACGCGGAACCGGTAGCGGCCGGGCGGAAGGTTCGTGTAATAGGCCACGCGGCGCGAATCCGCATCTACCCAACCGCGGTCATAACCCTCCAGTTGGACCTGGAACCGCACGCGGGAAGGAACCGACAAGCTCAGGCTGGTGTAATGGAATTCGATTTTATCCTTACCCGCACGGATGCGCAGATCCGGGACCGGCGCGAGCCTGGCTCCGTCGGCTACGACTTCTTCTATGACCACGGGCGGGATGCGGTCATTGTGCGCGAGATGCCGCGGGTCGATCACCACAATTCCTTTTTGCGTGGTGAACCAGAGTTTGCCATCCCGGGTGCGGCAGCCGCCGGGTTGCGAGGCCGGAGGGGAAGCTTCGCTGGTCTTCATGCCGTCCAAAGTGTCGAAGCGCACCGACCGCACCGCGGAGATGCGGCCGTCGCGGAAGCCATCCATATCCCGGCGCGGCGCCATGTAAATGCCGTCCGCGGTGCTGATCCAGAGGTTGCCGTCATCGTCGGCGAGGGCACGGCTGGCGTACTGATCGAAGAGCCCGTCCTTCTTCGTGTAATGGGTGACCCGGCCGTCGCGCAGGTCGAAACGGACCAGCCCAGGAATCCTGCCGCCCAGCCAGAGGCTGCCCCGGCCGTCGTCGGATATCGAAGTGACCGGAAAGTCGATCTGCTTCTGCCAGGCGCGTTCGGGGGATTGGCCTTTCGCAAACTTGAAGAGCCCTTTGACCGTGCCGAACCAAAGCGTGCCGGATGGGTCGTGGTAGATGGTGAAGGTGTAGTTGCCCGGCGTAGAGAGAGGCGTCGTTCGGCCGCCAAATGTCAGCGGCCGGACCATGCCGTCCCGGAAGCGGAAAGCCATCGTTTCATCGGTCGAGACGATCATCCCCTCGTCGTCTTCGGCGATGGCGGATACAAAGTGGTTGGCCAGACGTCCGCCGGCGTACCGGGTGAACGTTCCATGTTGGTAACGGACCAAGCCGCTATTGCCCATCCAGAGGCTGCCATCCCGGCTCTCCATCAAACCATTGCCGTTTAATTCCGGATTGCCGTCCCTGGCTGTGACAGCGGTGACGACACCGTTGACGATGCGGGCCAAACCGCCGCTCACGCAAAGCACATAGAGGCTGCCGTCGCGGGCCTCCAGCGCGAGGGCAGTCTGATCGGAGGGAAGGCCATCCTTACGGGTGAGCGTGGCCAGCTTGGCCTTCCGGAAGCGGTCCAATCCGGCGGCGGTGCCGACCCAAAGGCTGCCTTCCGGGTCTTCGTAGAGCGATAGAACTTTGTCGTCAGTCAGGTGATCGGCGGCGGTAAACGACGAAGCAGCGCCCGCCGCGAGGCGGATCAGCCCCGATACTCTGGTTCCGGCCCACAAATTCCCGTCATGGTCCTTGAGGACCGTGTTCACTTCATCTTTGATCGTTTGCGGCGCCATGGGCTGCAGCAACGGGTCGCGCTTATGCATGCGGAATAGCCCGGACGCGGTCCCGGCCCATAGATCGTCCTCGTCCCGCACCAGCGCGTTGGCATTGTACAAATTCCGAGAGTGCATAGAGAGACGGCCCCGTTCGTAGACTGACAGGCCCTTGCCATTGGCGACCCAGACGGCGCCCTTGTCATCCTCGAGCATGCTGTTAGTCCAGCCGGTATGCTGCTGGATCAGCCGCGGCACGCCGTCGTCCGGTATGGCATAAAGGAAATCGTCGGAGCCCACGAAGACCTGGTGCGCACGAGATTCAAAGAGCACGCGGGTCTCGCCGTCGGGAAGCGGGGCAGGAGGCCGGTAATCGGAAAAAGTCCCGTGGCGGTAGATGAGGGTGTGAGAGATGGAGCGTACCAGCAGGTCGCCATCGGCCCCCAGGCAAATGGCCTTCACCGGCTCAGTGAGCGTGCGGCCGGCCACCGCCGGGTCGACCCGCACGAAGCGAACGCCGTCGAACCGCACCAGGCCGGCGGAAGTGCGGAGCCAGAGATAGCCGTCGGGGCTGCGCAGGATCTGGTACACGGCTTCGCCCGGGAGGCCATTCTGCGATGTCCAGACGTCGTGCCCGTATTGACCGATGTGCAGGGCTGGATCGAGAGCGTGGGCGGCGACGGCCGCGTATAGAAATACCCAGAGGAACGCGCCCGCGCGCAGTTGTGATCGGCCCATAAAGTCGTGCCCTGACTACGGCACTTCCTTTATCGGCGGTCGGCGGGACGGTCTTTAGCTGCGCGGCACTTCGCTCATCAATGCTTGCAGGTTACCGTCCACGTCGCGGAAAAAGGCCATCCACAGATCATGATCGGGCATGGCGGCGATCAAGTGGGGCGGACCTTCGAACTGCACGCCGCGGGATGCGAGCGTGGCGGCCACCGCATGAATGTCGGCCACTTTGAAATAGAAGATCGAGCCGGGGTGGTCGAACTCCGGCTTTTCGGGTACGGCCAGCATCAGCCGGACGCCGCCGCAATCGAAAAACGCCATCTTCGGCCCAGCTTGAAAGAGAAACTTCAAGCCCAGCGCGTCGCGATAAAATGCCACCGCTTTGTCGACGTCGTGTACGTTGATGGAAGCCTGGCCGATAGTGGCCCCGGCGAGATCCGCATTTGCCATATTCGCTCCTCTTTATAGTTGCATGCCCGTCCAGACGGCTTCGAATAGTTGTTTGCCGGGATCGACAGGCTTGTCCGGCTGGAACTTGACGAACGAGAAACTGCCGTCGCCGCCGTATGCGGTGGTGATGTCCAGGCCACGCGCGCCGGCGTCGCCGGCCTCGAAGTAATGGATATTATCGCGCGTGGAGGAGAGCGTGCTGATGCGGCGCGGCGCGACGATCTGGCTACGCGTTTCGCGCATCAGGAAAGGCGTTTTGGCGCCGGAATCGAAGGCGGGCGCGGGGCCGTGAATTTCGAAGTGGCGGAGGCGCGCCTCGCCTTCCATGCCGACCGTACAAACGCTGGCTTGCGGATGGCAATGCGCGGGCAGGATGGCGTGCGGCGCCATGCGCCACTGAATGACGGCGAAGGGCACGCCGCGAAAGCTGGGTCCGAATTCAACTTTGGGCGTGAGGCCGGCGAATGCGCCGAGTTTGGTATCGGGCGCGGCTTTGAGGCGCACGGCCCAGGCGGCGATGCGGTTGAGATAGGCATCCTGCCCGATTTCGGAGGCATCGCGGGCGAAGGCGGCGGCATCGGCGGGGCAGAGGCGGATGAAATCTTCCCAATCGAGCGGCGGGGAGGCGACGATGGCCGCGTGCGCAGGCCGCAGGATTGCAGCAGCCACGGCCAGCGGCGCCCAGAATATGGTGCGGCGTTCGATGGTGACTCCGGGCGCGAGCTCGTTTGTATCCGCGATCCAGGTCATGCAGACGAGGTTACACGAGCGCGCCGCGGGATACTTCTTCAATCCTGCGATTCTCGCGGAAAGCCCGTGGCGAAACGCCAAACCGCTTGCGGAACAACCAACTGAACGATCCCAAGCTCTCGAAGCCCACGGCGAAGCAGATGGAGGTGACGTCGTCGCCGGTCTGTTCGAGCAGGCGGCGGGCGGCTTCCAGGCGCGTCTGCTGCAGGAACTGCATGGGGGTGCGCCCGAAGGCCAGCTTGAACATGCGCTGAAAATGGAACGGCGATATGCCGGCCACGCGCGCCGCCGCGGCCACTGTGAGCGGCCGATCGTAGCAGGACGCGATAAAGTCGCGCCCGCGATAGAGGCGGCGATAAAGCTCCATGCGCGTGGCGGGACGCAGGCCGGGAAACGACGCGGCTTCGGTGCGCACCTGCGAGGGCAAACCGGCCAGCGATTGCGCCAGCGCGTACATCCGGTCTTCGAGCCACGGCGTAGAAGCTTGCGGGCCGCGCAATCCGGCATGCAAGGCGGCGAGCGCCGCGCCCACCGCGCCGGTTTTGGGATACAGGCGCTCGCAAAAATCGAGCGCGGGCGCGGCCCGGTCGATATCGTCCAAATCGCTCGCGCCCGCCAGTTCCAGGAAGCCGGACTGGAAAAACGGGCAGAGCGTTTCGGTCCGGATGCGGCCGCCGCCTTCGAATTCGAGCGAATAGGATTGGCCGTCGTTCAGGATCAGGAACGAATCCGGCGTTACCAGGTAGTGGCCTTGCGGGGTGCGATACCGGGCCGCGCCGCGCACCACGGATTTGATCGAGAGGGTGGTGCGGTAGCCGGCAACTTCGTAGCGCGTACCGCGGCCGTTCAGCACGGCGGAACAATGCGGCAGTTCCCCGGCGCGCGGATTCAGGCGGAACCGGAAATCGGCCATGCAAGGTATTGTCGCACGGCGGGTCAGGCGCTGGCCTGCTTGGTTTTGAGGGCTTTCTCAATTCCAGTGAGGTTGTCGGCGGCGATCTTCGTCTGCGGATGTTCAGGGCCGTAGGTTGCCTGGAGGATGCGGAGGGCGCGTCGGGTGTATTCCAGCGCGCCCGCCAGATCGCCTTGGGCCCGCAGGATCGTGCCGATGTTGTTGGCGAGGGTGGCCACCGTGGGATGATCGGGGCTGTAAACCTTCTCGCCGACCGCCAGCGCGCGCCGGGTGTATGCCAGGGCTCCCGCCAGATCGCCTTGGTCCTTCAGGATCGTGCCGATGTTGTTGGCCCGGATGGCCACCTTGGGATGATCGGGGCCGTAGACCTTCTCGTCGATAGCCAGCGCGCGCCGGGTGTATGCCAGGGCTCCCGCCAGATCGCCTTGGGCCTTCAAGATCGTGCCGATGTTGTTGGCGTCCGTGGCCACCTTGGGATGATCGGGGCCGTAGACCTTCTCGTCGATCGCCAGCGCGCGGCGGGTGTATTCCAAGGCTCCCGCCAGATCGCCTTGGGCCTTCAGGATCGTGCCGATGTTGCAGGCCCGGATGGCCGCGCTGGGATGATCGGGGCCGTAGGCCTTCTCGTCGACAGCCAGCGCGCGCCGGGTGTATTCCAAGGCTCCCGCCAGATCGCCTTGGGCCTGCAGGATCGTGCCGATGTTGCTGGCGTCGGTAGCCACCTCCGGATGGTCGGGGCCGTAAACCTTTTCGTCGATAGCCAGCGCGCGGCGGTTGTATTTCAAGGCTCCCGCCAGATCGCCTTGGGCCTGCAGGATCGTGCCGATGTTGCTGGCGTCGGTAGCCACCTCCGGATGGTCGGGGCCGTAAACCTTTTCGTCGATAGCCAGCGCGCGGCGGTTGTATTTCAAGGCTCCCGCCAGGTCGCCTTGGGCCTTCAGGATTAGGCCGATGTTGCCGGCGTAGGTAGCCACGGTCGGATGATCGGGGCCGTAGACCCTTTCGCCGATAGCCAGCGCGCTTCAGGCTGCGTTCGGCCTCCGCCAGTTGCTCGCGATTTTTCAAGTAAAGCCCAACCTCGTTCAACAACCTGCCTGTGGTTTCCAGCGCCACGCCCAGGCTCTCGCTGTGGCCAGCGGCGGCCAAGGCGTGGGGCAGTAAGCGGGCCGATGCGCTCCAGGTCTCCACCTTGTCCGATTCGAACGGGAACGCTTCGTTCACCACCTTCACGGCAGCTTCGGCCCACTCTTGCTCCAGCCCTTCGCGGGCCAGGCGTGCGCGAGTGGCGGCCTGCACCAGGCGGTGGACCGAGATAGCCCCGCCGCGGGCCTCGATGAGCGAGTAGCGCAGCAGGCCGGCGCGGGCGCGATCCAACTGCAAGGCATCGGGGAAGCGGCCGGCTACGAGGCGCGAGTCGATATCGTCCGGCGCCAGGAACGCGATCACGTTCAGCAGGTCGAGCGCGCTTGGCGCGGCGTCCGTCTCCGTGCGGAGTTGTTCAATGGAGATCCCCCAGGTGGCGGCCACCGCATCGGTGAGCAATTCGCGCGGCGCCCCGCGATAGCGCTCCAGGTAATCGGCGATGGAGATTCCGTTGGCCTCGACGTATGCGGCGGCGATCTCGATGGCCAGCGGCAGGTCGCCCAGCGCATCGCACAATTCGCCGGCGGCCGCGGGTTCCTCCACGCCGCTGCGCTTTTGCAGAAAGGCGACGGCTTCGGCGCGCTGCAGCTTGGGTAGGCGCAACGGGCGGGCCACCTCCCGCCAGTTCGGATCGCGCGAGGTGGGATCACATGGCCCATGCCCGCCGCCGGCAGCCAGGCGCGGCAAGTGGCGGCGCTACGCGCGTTATCGAAGATCAAAAGCCAGCCCGGATGGCGGACCAGCCACGCGAGCACCGCCGCGGCGGTGGCCTGCTGATCGGCCAGGCCGCGCTCGGGCAGACCGAGGGGCGTGGCAAGCTGCGCGCAGTCGGCCACCAGCGTGGCGGAATCTTCGGCGCGCAGCCACCACACGGCGTCATAATCGGCGGTGTGGCGGCAGGCGTACTCTAGCGCAAGCTGGGTCTTGCCCGCGCCGCCCAGGCCGGCGATGGGGACGATGGCCGCGGCGTGGCCGCCGGTGAGAGCGGCGCGCAACTCGCGCAGATCGTCTTCGCGTCCCGTGAAGTTGGGGTTGCGCCGATGCGGGATGTTCCAGATGCGCGGCAGGCTGCCGGGAAAGCGCGGCTCCGCCTTGGCGGGCGGCGCGGCGGGCGGCCGGCGGGAAAGTCCGGCTCTGCGTCAGGCTTGGCGCGCCCGCGCTTGACTCCGGCCAGCAGCGCCTGTTTCGCGGCGGCTCTGTCGCGGCCCACCAGGTCGATGTAGACGACCGGGAACAGCAGCCCCTTGAGCTCGCAGGCGCGCACGCGTACGGGGAGGAGCGTCCCCTTTTCGCCGGTCGGGTCCTGGGCGAACGCCGCGGCCCACTCCGGTTGCGTATAGAGGGCCGACAGGTAATCGGGCGAGAGCACCGCTATGGTGCGCTCCGGTTGGGCGGCGGCGTTTTGCATATCGAGGACGAAGTTAGACCCGGGCCGGAAGTCCCAGGCCTGTATGACCGAGGTATAGCCGACGGCTTCCAACTGCCAGGCGATCCACTCCGCCCAGGGTAAGTCGGCTTTGTTGTAACTGATGAAGAAGTTGGGCACGGCCGGCTGCACGTCCAATTCTACGGTAGCGCCGCCGGGTTGGCAACGCGGGCTTTGTTAGCCGCAACCAAAAGAGGCGGCCTGAGAGGCCGCCGCAGGCCGAGGGCCTGCCCCACATAGCTGTTAGCCTTGGTGTTTCGATGATCTCCTTCTCCAATATCAACAAGCAGTACGGCAAGCAACTGGTCTTCGTCGACGCTTCCTTTCAGTTGAACCCCGGCGAGAAGGTGGGCCTGGTGGGTCCCAACGGCGCCGGCAAGACCACGCTGTTCCGCATGATAGTGCGGCGAGGAATCCCCCGACGAGGGCGAGGTCTCGGTTCCCAAGAAGCTGACCATCGGCTACTTCCGTCAGGACGTGGAGGAGATGAAAGGGCGGCCGGTGCTCGACGAAGCCATCGCCGGCAGCGGGCGCGTCGGCGATCTGCACCACGAACTCGAAGATCTGCACCACGCCATGGACGATCCCGCGCAGGCGGGCGACATGGACCGCATCCTGGCGCGCTTCGGCGAGGTGCAGGAGGAGTACGAGCACCTGGGCGGCTATAGCTCTGGAAGCGCAGGCGCGCGAGGTGCTGCACGGCCTGGGCTTCGAGGACGACCAGATCGATGGCGACGTCGGCGCGCTGTCGGGCGGCTGGAAGATGCGCGTGGCGCTGGCGCGCGTGCTGCTGGGCCGGCCGGACGTGCTGCTGATGGACGAGCCGACCAACCACCTGGATATCGAATCCATCATCTGGCTGGAGCAGTTCCTGAAATCGTACCCGGGCGCGCTGCTGATGACCTCGCACGACCGCGAGTTCATGAACCGCATCGTCTCGAAGATCGCCGAGATCGACGCGGGCGAGATCGTGACTTACTCGGGCAACTACGATTTCTACGAGCGCGAGCGCGCTATCCGCGAGACCAATCAGCAGGCGGCCTTCGCGCGGCAGCAATCCATGCTGGCCAAGGAGCAGCGCTTCATCGACCGCTTCCGGACGCACGCGGCCAAGGCGGCGCAGGTGCAGAGCCGCATCAAGGCGCTGGACAAGATCGAGAAGATCGAACTGCCGAAGAAGCGGCAGGTGGTGAAGTTCGAATTTCGCGTGCCGCCGCGCTCGGGCGACCAGGTGGCGGTGATCGAGGATCTGCACAAAAGCTACGGCGCGCGCGTGATCTACGACGGATTCAACCTCACCATCCGGCGCGGCGAGCGCTGGGCCGTGATGGGGCGGAACGGCGCGGGCAAGACCACGCTGCTGAAAATGATCGCGGGCGCGAGCGCGCCGGATGCGGGCAGCGTGCGCCTGGGCGCGAGCCTGAACATGGGATACTTCGCGCAGCAGTCGCTGGACGTGCTCGATCCGGATCTGACGCGTCATCGAGCAGCTTCAAGCGGATTTTCCGCAGGACGGGCTGGGCTCGCTGCGCACGCTGGCGGGCGCGTTTCAGTTCTCGGGCGACGATGTGGAGAAGCGCATCCGGGCGCTCTCGGGCGGCGAGAAATCGCGGCTGGCGATGGCGCGGATGCTCTACAATCCGCCGAATTTCCTGGTGCTCGACGAGCCCACCAATCACCTGGACCTGGCCACCAAGGAGATGCTGGTGGAGGCGCTGAAGGATTTCGAAGGCACCATGATCTTCGTGTCGCACGACCGCATGTTCCTGCGCGGGCTGGGATCGCGCGTGCTGGAACTGGGCGGGGAGAGCGGACGGGACCGGCATCCGCGGATCTATCCGGGATCGTACGTGGAGTATGTGCAGGCGATCGGGCATGAGGCGCCGGGGATTTATAGCTGACAGGAGTCAGGAGACAGGAGTCAGGAGACAGAATTAGTTCGTGATGTCGCTGGTGCGGCTTTCTTCGCGGATGGACATATAAGCGTCGTACCATTTCTTCTGTGCGGCGCTATCGGCATACTTCTTGAGAGCGTCCTCACTGGCAAATTCCATCACGATGACGTGGCTATAGCCGTCCGGAAGCTGCTTCTTGATCGGCTTGGTCCACACGTGGAGGATACCGGGGTACTCGGAGGGCAGCGCTTCGGCGCCTTTCAGCGCTTTGTCGATTTGCGCCGGCGTGGCTTCGGCCTTCCACTGGATCGAGATCACGTGGATCACCGTCTTCGGTGTCGCGTCGGCCGCCAACAGGGCGGTTGCGAACATCAGGGCCGCGCCGCAGGTTCCCAGGAACAGTCGTTTGGTCATCGTCTCTCGTCGTTTCCTCCTGATGGCATAGTAACACTTGAGTGATACTGGTTGTAGGATGAAGACCATCATAGAGCCATTCCGGATCAAGAGCGTGGAGCCGTTGCGGCACACCACGCGCGAGGAACGCGAACGCCTGCTGGCGGCCGCGGGCTACAACCTGTTCCTGATCGAAGCGAAAGACATTCTGATCGACCTGCTGACCGATTCGGGGACCAGCGCCATGTCCACAGGGCAGTGGGCGGCGCTGATGCGCGGCGACGAATCCTACGCGGGCAGCGAGAGCTTTTTCCGCATGAAGCGGGTGGTCGACGAGTTGACCGGTTTCCGGCACATGATCCCCACGCACCAGGGCCGCGCGGCGGAGCGCATCCTGTTTACGGTGATGTGCCGGCCCGGACACGTGGTGCCCAACAATACGCACTTCGATACCACGCGCGCCAATATCGAATTCACCGGCGCGCGGGCCGTGGACCTGCCGATTCCGGAAGCCGCCGACACGCAGGCGCGGCTCGATTTTAAAGGCAATATGGACGTGGAGGCGCTGGAGCGGCTGATCCAGGAGACCGGTGCGGAGCATATTCCGCTGGTGATGCTGACCGTCACCAACAATTCCGGCGGCGGGCAGCCGGTGTCGATGGCCAACATCGAGGCAGTGCGCCGGGTGACCTCTCAATACAAGATTCCGTTCTATTTGGACGCCTGCCGTTTCGCCGAAAATGCCTGGTTTATCCGGCAGCGCGAGCCGGGCTACGCCTCCTGGACACCGAAACAGATCGCCCAAAAAATGTTTTCGCTGGCGGACGGCTGCACCTTCTCGGCGAAAAAGGACGCGTTCGCCAACATCGGCGGATTCCTCTCGACCAACGACGACCGCCTGGCGGTGCAGGAGACCAACCTGCTGATCCTGACGGAAGGATTCCCCACTTATGGGGGGCTGGCGGGGCGCGATCTGGAAGCCATCGCGGTGGGACTCGATGAGGTGCTGGACCCGGCCTACCTGAATTACCGGATCATTTCCACGGGTTATTTGGGGCGGCACATCGCGGACCATGGCGTGCCAATCGTGGAGCCGCCGGGCGGGCACGCTATCTACATCGACGCGGCACGTATGTTGCCGCACATTCCGCGCGCGCAATTCCCGGGGCAGGCGCTGGCGGTGGAGTTATATAGGCACGCCGGCATTCGCGCGGTGGAGATCGGGTCGGTGATGTTCGGCGATAAAGCGCAGCACGAACTGCTGCGTCTGGCGATTCCGCGGCGGGTTTACACGCAGAGCCACATTGATTATGTGGTGGAAGCGATTCTGGAAGTGAACGCGCGGAAGGACGATATCCGGGGCCTCGAAATCGCGGAGGAGCCCCCGTTCCTGCGGCACTTCAGCGCGAAGTTCCGTCCAGTGGGGATGGCGTGTGTGCCTGCCGGGAAATCAGACCACGCCCCGTGTGCTTCGGCATAAAGTTCTTGGCATCCCGCCCAAGAATAGGGTAAAACAGAAGAAAGCGAATTTGTTTTTGCGAGGGCGGAGAGCCCTGTGGATCGGGTGTGCAAATATTCGCATAAGCGCACTCCTTGTGGCCCGCGTTCATGATTCTGAACGGTTTGCGCCCGCCGGCATAACCGGCGAAAGCGTCATGTTTTATACAGAGGCTAAGCGGATCAAAACACGGGGTAAAGAAAACGAGTGCGGGGTGCGTCACGCGCCTGTAACCTGAAGACTCCGCCATGTCTGCGACCTCCATAGCCCTCGACAAGGGCCTTCCCAGCAACCTCGACGCCGAGCGCTTCGTGCTCGGCTCCATCCTGCTCAACGACAGCCTTTATATACAGGCCGCCGGCGAACTGAAGTCCGACGATTTCAGCCTGGAAAAGCATCGCCGCATCTTCACCCGCATGGGGGAACTGAACGAGCGCGGCGAGCGCATCGACCGCGTCACGGTAGCCAACGAGCTGATGCGCTTCAACGAGCTGGAATCCTGCGACGGCCTCAGCTACCTGGTTTCACTCGACGACGGGCTGCCGCAGATCCTGAATATCGACAGCTACATCCGGATCGTCAAGGATAAATCGGTGCTGCGGCGGATCATCTTCGCCGCGCAGCACCTGATGAACCGCTGCCTGCTCGGCGATGAGGAGCCGGACGAAATCCTGTCCGGCGCCGAAGAGACGCTGCTCAAGCTGGGCGAGGATCGGGTGAAGAGCGGCTTGGTCAGCCCGCGCCAGGTGATCGACGAGTATCAGGGCGGGCTGAACGCGTTCCTCGATCCGAGCAAACGCGTCAAGGGCATCAGCACGGGATTCACCAAGCTGGACGAGAAGACCAGCGGACTGCACGCCGGCGATCTGTTCATCCTGGCGGCGCGGCCTTCGATGGGCAAGACGGCGCTGGCCTTGAACATCGCGCAGCACGTGGCGACCAAGGTGAAGCGGACGGTGGCGGTGTTTTCGCTCGAAATGTCGAAGGAGTCGCTGCTGACCCGTATGCTGTGCGCCACGGCGCGCGTGGATAGCCAGAAATTCCGGGCCGGCTACCTGAGCGCCGACGAGCGCAAGCGGCTGCAGGCGGCGGCCTCCAGCCTGGTGGAAGCGCCGCTGTTCATCGACGACACGGCCGGCATCCACCTGATGGATATTCACGCCAAGCTGCGGCGCATCAAAGCCGAGCACGGGCTGGGCCTGGTGATCATCGACTACCTGCAATTGATGTCGGGACGCGGGCGCTTCGAGAACCGCAATCAGGAGATCAGCACCATCTCGCGGGGTATGAAGCTGCTGGCCAAGGATCTGAACGTGCCGATGATCGTGCTCTCGCAGCTTAACCGCGCGCCCGAGACGCGCCAGGGCGACCACCGGCCACAGCTCAGCGACCTGCGCGAATCGGGCTCGATCGAGCAGGACGCGGACCTGGTGGCGTTCATTTTCCGGGAAGAGGTGTACCGGCCGCAGGACGAGAGTCTGCGCGGACAGGCGGAACTGCTGCTCGCCAAGCAGCGCAACGGGCCCGTGGGGAAGGTGGAACTGGTGTTCTTGCACGAGTTCACCAAGTTTGAGAATCGGGTGGCGGATCTGGGGGAGACGGCGGAGTAAGATTTCACGCAAAGACGCAAAGATAGGCGCAAAGAACGCAAAGAAGATTATTCTTTGAGTCTGTTGGCAATGCGGGTGATGCCGTCTTTGATTAGGTCGACATTGAAGTTGATGAGGAGGCCAAGGCGTCTGTCGGCCAGCTTCAGATAAGTCAGAAGCTGTTTTTTGTGCACGGGCGCGATGGTTTCCACCGCCTTGATTTCGACGATCACGCTGTCTTCCACTACCAGGTCTGCATAGAAAGCCGCGTGGATTTCGATCGTCTGGTACACCACCGGAACGGCTTGTTGGCGAACAACGTTTAAGCCGCGCGTTTCCAACTCGTAAGCCAAAGCCGCTTCGTATACCGACTCGAGCAGGCCCGGCCCCAAGTTCGTATGAACCTGATAAGCCGCGTCCACGATTTGCCGCGCCAAATCATTCTCGTGCATTCTCTCTTTCTTCTTTGCGTCCTTTGCGCGATCTTTGCGCCTTTGCGAGAAATCAGTTCTCCTGGCGCGCGAAGTACAACTCGGCGGCGTGGTTCAGTTCGGCGGGAGTAAGTTGCGGAAGGCGGCCTTCGTATTGGCTGCGCCAGATCAGGATATCGCAAAGGTCGCCGGGGTAGCACGCCTTCAGCTCGCCGCCCAGACGGAGGCACAAGTCAGCGAAGTAAGCCGCCGTGGGTACGTCGCAGGATATCCCGCGCTGTTCCAGCGCGCGCGCCAGGATTTCGCGAAAGCACGCCGTGGAAACCGGCTCAACGTAAATCTTATTGTGTATGCGCCGCAAGAAGGCATCGTCGGCCAACTCCGAAGGGTTGAGGTTGGTGGCGAAGACCACCATCACTTCGAAGGGAATGCACAGTTTTTGTCCGTGGTGCAGGGTGAGGTAGTCCACGCGGCGATCGAGCGGCACGATCCAGCGGTTCAGCAGGTCGCGCGGCGAGATCACCTGGCGGCCGAAGTCGTCGATCACCAGGATGCCGTTGTTGGCCTTCATTTGGAGAGGCGCGGTGTAGATGCCGGAGGATGCGTCGGATCGCAGCTCTAACATCTCAGAGACCAGTTCGCCGCCGACGGTCACCGATGGGCGATGGCACAGCAGCCAGCGCGGATCCAGATCGTCGGGCTGTTCGGCGAGAGGGCGGTGCAGCACCGGGTCAAACACGGTGATGATGTACCCGGCTATCTCCAGGGCGTAGGGGATCAGCACGGCGTCTTCATAGACCCGCAGCAGGCGTTCGGCGAGGCTGGTCTTGCCGTTGCCGGTGGGCCCGTAGATGAACAACGCCCTCTGCGAAATCACCGCCGGGCCGAGTTGGTCCAACAGATTGTCCGGCAGGACCAGGTCGCCCAAGGCGCGGCGCAAGCTATCGCGGCTGACGCGCACATGCGCCGCCTGCGCCCGCACGACGCTCTCGTAGGCCGCCAGGGACACGGGCGCGGGCCCGGCGTAGGCACAAATCGAAGCGCGCTCCGCCGCCAGCGTTTTTCCAGCCGTGGTGAGTCCGAAATGGTAATCGTTGCCCTGGATGCCCTTGACGTCCAGATAGGCCTGCTGCCGCAACTGGCGGAATATGGGCTCCAGCACCATATTGGGCAGCTTCAGGCGATCGCGAAGCAAGGCGAGGCTGGCTTGGCCAAGCTCCCGCAGCGTGCGCACGAAGAGATCCTGCACCAACGTGGGCGAGATATCGACATCGGCCAGGCTTTCAGGCTGACAAGGCCAGAAGGCGGGGTTTTTCGGGCTCGGCAGGACTTCCTGAACGGTCATGATTGATTTTCCGCGGGAGTCGCCACTTCTTCCAGGCAGCGTTTGCGGCCCGAGTCCGCGAGCACCAGGGAGGAAGTGAATTCGACGCCGATCCAGAATTTCATTGTGTGGCGCACACAGGTCCGAACTGAGGCTGTACCCAAGCTGCCATGCCGCGAGGATTGCACCGTAATCTTGCTGCGCGCCGGGATGGGGATGTCTGTCTCCAGACGGGCTCCTTCGGCGGACAGGTCCATGCATCTGGCCGAAATCTTTTGGACGCGGCCGCGCGAGTCTTTCCAGAATACCTGCATCCCGCCGGTATATGGCAGGCGGGCATGCCTGCGTATTTGAGGTTTGGGCGTCACACAGTTTGGTGGGCGAACCTATGGGCAAATCTCATGAAAAAAAGATTTCACGCAAAGACGCCAAGAGACCGCAAAGAACGCCAAGAAGAAAAGACTCTGTTTTATCTTTGCGTTCTTTGCGGGTTCTTTGCGTCTATGCGTGAAATCAGTTCAGCAGCGCGTTCAAGCCGCCGACCACGGTGATCTTTCCCACCTTGTCGGCAATCTTTTCGAGCGACTCGAGTTCCTTCAAGCGCAGCAACAGAGGGTTCCCCTCCATCAGCTTCGCCGTGTTGAGCAGCGACCGCGTGGCGGCCGTCTCCTCACGGCGGGGGATCAGGTTGGCTTGCGCCTGCTTTTCGGCCGTCACGACCTGGTTGAAGATCTCGCGGATGTCTCCGGGCAGGATGATGTCCTTGAGCGCGATTTCACTCACGCGAACACCATACCCTTGCATTTCCCTTCGGACCTCGGCTGACACCGCTTCGTCGATGTCCGTTTTCTCCGCGAGCACCTGCTCTAGGGTGCGCTTGCCGAGCGACTGGCGCACGGCGATCTGCAAAGCGCGGTGGAGGTATTCGTTGACGTCCTTCAAGCCCGCACGGGCCATGGTGGGTCCGCGATTTCGAACACCGCCGAGATGTTCACTCGCACCGCGACCTTATCCTGGGTCAGGATTTCCTGCCCAGAAACCTCCACCGACTGGCGGCGCGTCTCCAGCGTCTCGACGCGGGGCATGGCAATCGTGTTCCAGAACCCGTAAGTTCCAGGCTCCAGCTCACGAGTCAGACGCCCGGCGAGGTACAAGAGTCCGCGCTTGCCTTCGTCGATCACGGCGAAGGTCGCGCCGGATTCGCGGCCCAATCGCACCAGCCCCGCCAACAGGCGGGCGGGCACCTCGGGCTCGGCGCGCGCATCGATAGACTCGAAGGTCACCGCGCCCTTCCAGTACAATACCCGGTTGGAAAGGGCGATCACCCGCGTCAGGCGGCCGTCCAGGTACACTGCGCGTCGGAGGTCTCGATGACCGTGAAGAAGCGCGCGACAGAATCGGGCTGGTGGTTGGCGATGTGGTCGGCCCACTCGCCCGCGAAAATCAAATCGCGGGTGTTGTACGGCAGCAGTTCGATGCCGCGGCCGAACAGCCATCGCTCGCCGGGGCCCAGAATCTCCACAAAGCGGCGCTTGCGGATCACCAGGACACGTTCGTTATCGCCGATCAAGACATGACGTAGCATAGGAATCACCTCCAAAAAGGAGTCAGAAGTCAGGAGACAGGAGTCAGAATCCCGCAAACACGCGAGTTCCGGCTTCTGACTCCTGACTCCTGACTTCTGTATTCTTCTTGTTGAGTTCCCCGGGCCTGACTCCACGGCCAACCAGCGGGCCTTACCTAGAGCGGACTTAGCCGCGCCAATAACATCCGGCGGAACAATGGTTCGCAGTTTCAGGGAAAGCGCAGAGCAGTGGAGCCGTTTGCCGGTCCAGGCAAAACGGACCGAAGTCTATCTTGCGAGGGCGGCCGGAGCCAGACCCGGATCACTCAGGTTGGACTGTCGATCACACAACAGTTGGATAACGGGAATCGAACCCGCGGCCCGCAGATTATAAGTCTGCTGCTCTACCAGTTGAGCTATATCCGGATGGATGCGGAAGGCCCCGACTATCGCAGGCATACGGTTCTTCAGAGAAGCCGCACCAGCGAGGCGGTTAGAACCTCGGCTATAAGCGATCATCGGTCATCTACCTCCAGCTTCATCAGAATAATCCACGCGGAGGTGGTGGTCAAGAAAAATTCTCTTAATCTAACTGATTTCACGCAAAGGCGCAAAGGGACCGCAAAGAACGCAAAGAACACAAAGGTAAAAACAGTGTCTTGGTCTTCTTAGCGTTCTTTGCGGTCCCTTTGCGTCTTTGCGTGAAATCCGTAGACTTGCTCGGCCTTTTTCCGCAGCACCGCGCTCACCACGTCTTTGCCACGGTCATACGCTACCTGGTAAGCGTCGCGGCGCTGCGCCCGCGTGTAGCCATAGCCCACTCCATGAAAATGCTCGAGCCCTTTGCCGAGCACATAAGTGGCCGCGAAGGCGATGGCGCCCTTGGGAATCAGGCCGCCGCCCAGCGGGATAAATCCCACCAGTTCGCGCGCCAGCGCACGCCATCCGAACGCTCCGGCAGCGATGGATATGAGCTCGGCCACCTGCTTGTCGTATCCCACCGGCTTGTCGCTGGCCGCCGCCACCTGAAACGCCATGCGCACCTGATTCATGGTGATGAAAGCCGTATCCGATGCGAACTCCCCGAGCGCCCACGGCAACTCCAAAAAGCTGGGCACCACGTTGGGCAGTGCGCTGGCAACGGCGAAAATGGCGTTCTCACGCGCGACGGACGTAATGATGCGGTCCACCACCGGCTTGCGGAAAGGATAAAAATTCCGCGCCAGCGCCAGACCCAGATCGTCGCGGGCCTTCACGATCTCGTCCACCGTGCGCCCCGGATCGTCGCGGAAAAAAGTGAACGCGGTCGCCGGGCACGCCAAACCCTGCTCATACAGCACCAGGTCGTACTTCTCCGGAATGCCGGGGTCGGAGGCGCGATGCACCGACAGCATGGTCTGGACGCGCTGGTCGTGCGAGACCGCCGCGGGCGCCAGAAAGTCCTCCATATCGGCGTAGGCCGCGCTTTCCGCCGCGACCAACCCCACCACCACGGGACGTTCCGCGCGCTGCCGCACCTCATCGGGATTGAGCAACGAGAGCGCGGACTTGGCTTGCTTGATGTATCGGATCATGTGTGGCTAGGGTCGTTCCGCTCCGCTCAGGCGGAACATCACTTGCAGCCCCTTACGCCATTCTACTCCGACGCCCACACGCTCGACATCGATGGCCGGCGAGAAGAAGTTCAGCAGGGTCTCCGTGGCGGGGTGAAACTCGAGCGCGGGCGAGACCAGAAACAAGCGCGGTGGCTCCGGCCGCAACTGGATCCCGGGGAAATATCCGTTGGGCATAAACTCGTTGCGGTCCAGGTGCCATTTGACGCGCAGCCAGTAATCCAGCGCCTGGATGGGAAGCTGCAGGTCCGCGCTGGCCTTCAATTCCAACACTGCCAGCCGCCCGGAGCGCTCCACGGCCAGCAGGTCCAGCACGCCCCGGTCGCCGGCCGCAAATGCGGGCACCTGGTTGTAGACCGGCGCGGGTGCGAGCGGCGCGTAGACGCGCTCGATTTGCGCGCGGACCTGCGATTCGAGCCACGCCTCCGGATTCCGCCGGTATAGAGGATGCTCGCGATCTTCGGCGGCGGGCGAGCGCCGCGTGGCGAGCGCCAGCGCCAGACGTTCTATTTCGGGCAAGTCGCTCGCTTGGGCGCCTGTCCGTTGCGCCATGCCGAAGCGCATGCCGCCATCCGAGGCCTGCGCGAATTCCACGCCGCGGACGCGCAGGCTGACTGATCCATCGTGACGCGCGATACGCTCCACTTCCGGCGAATCGAGGAGGCGCTCGAACACCCCCAGCGGCGCGGGCTGCCGGCAGACCTCCACGCGGGTATCCACGTTGCCGAAATCGCACGGGTCGATGCGCGCGGCGAAATCGTGCTCGTCGTACGCGAACAACTCGTAGCGCGCCACCTCTTCGTTCAGCCACGGGAGGCGCAGGCTGGTGCTGCGCTCCTGGCCGCGGGGCACATACATCGCCAGGCCCTCTACGGCCAGGCGCTTCTCCCGGCGGCGCAAATGATCCAGCCAGATCAGCCCGAACGCCAGCAAGCCAGACGGATCGCTATCCGGCGGCGCGCCGATGGCCGCCCAGGCGTTTTGCCCGCGGCGCAGAAACGCGCGTGGATAGCTGGGCGAAAGGCTGGCTTCCAGGTTCGGCTCGGCGCTGATCTCGGCCAGCACCCAATCCGCGAACTGGCGCGTGAGGAATTGCCGGAATCGCTCGCGAAACACCAGCCGCTCGCTGCGCCGCTCGAAATCCAGGCTGGAGGGCCGCGCCAGGTCCACCAGGAAGAGGCGGCCCTCCTTGCGGGCGAATTGCTCCACGACCAGTTCCAGCCGCCCGCGCGCCTCGTGAGCCACGCGGGTCAAACGCCGTACCAGGTTGCGCGTCTGATCCCACACCTGTAGCGTCAGGCGCGAGCCGCGCACTTCCAGAGCGAAGCTGTCAGCCGCCAGCGGCAGCAGAGGCTCGCCAGGTTCGAGCAGGGCGGGCTGACGCGCCGATTTCAGGAAGCGCTCAACAGCGGCTTGCACGTCGGTGGGAGTTGCAGCGAGGGCCACAAGGTGCAGTGGCGTTGCCGTGCCGGAGTTCTCCGGGAAATGCGCCTGGAGGGCGGGCTTTAGCCCGCGAGGGGCTTCAGCCCCGCGCGCAGGTTGTTCGGAATTGGATCAATGAGAACGCCGATTCGGTCAACACGTTCATCGTGCGAGTCGCGCTTTTCGGGCGAGTCTGCCGGGTAATCGTTCACGGGAGGCGCCAGCGCAGCCTTCGATTCTCCGCAATGAGGTTCATCATTTTGGCGGGCCGCCGAGCAAGCCCTTCAGCGCGTCCATGGCCCTACCGAAGTTTCCCCAATCCCCTTGCTCCATGGCCTTTTGGGCTTTATCGAATGCCGCCCGCGCCTGCCCCGATTCCAATGGCCGGCCAGCCGGCTGACCCGCAGTTGCGGGTTGTTGTGTCCCGAAAACCGCTTGGATCGCCTGATCGAGGGTAGGCTCCATGGCCACTTTGTCTCCCGAAATCACGATCACCCGCTTGAGTTGGGGGAAGTCCGTGCCTTCCGCCGTCAGGTACAACGGCACTACGTAGAGAAAGGAGTTCTCAATCGGTACCGCGATCAGGTTCCCGCGTATGACTCTCGATCCTTTTTGATCCCAGAGGGTCAGTTGCTGGGCAATGAGGTGGACCCCAAAGGTTGGACAAATTTTGGCCGTCGCTTAGATGGTGCGGCGGGGTGACCAAGAGGCGGCCCGAAGGCCGCCATCCATTCCGGACTTGAGTCGGCGCTCGGGTCGCATCCCTGCGTTGCCCTATCCTCCTATCAAGCTCTCCTATTATAAGACACCTTCGCAAAACGGGCAAAGGAAAAATCATCCATTCTGGCAGAAAAAGCGATAAATCCTGGGGGGATTGGGGGGCAAAGCCCCCCATCACAGGGACGCCCTTTTCCCCTGCGCCCCCCGCGGGTACAGATCTGCCGGCATGCGATAACCGAGCGCCTGATGCGGGCGCCGATAATTGTAGAAACGGAAGTAGCGATCCAGCGCCGGATACAACTCGGCCCCACTGGCGAAGTCGCCGGGATAGATGAGCTCGTACTTCAAACTGCGCCACAGTCGCTCGATGAAGACATTGTCCAGGGCGCGGCCGCGCCCATCCATGCTGATCCGGACGCCGCGTTTTTTCAGGGGCGCCAGAAAATCCGCGGCCGTGAATTGGGACCCCTGATCGGAGTTCCAGATCTCGGGTTGGCCGAAGCGGAAGGCGGCTTCCAGCGCCGCCAGACAGAAGCCGGTCTCCATGGTGTTGGACAGTTCCCAACTGAGCACGTAACGGCTGAACCAATCCATGACCGCGACCAGGTAAAGGAACCCGCCGCGCATCGGAATATACGTAATATCGGTGCTCCAGACCTGATTGGGCCGCTCGATCGCCAGGCCGCGCAGCAGGTACGGGTAGACCTCGTGCCCCGGCGCCGGGCGGCTCAAGTTCGGTTTCGGATAAAGGGCTTCTATTCCCAGAATACCCATTAGTCGCTGCGCGCGTTTGCGGTTCACCTCCAACGTGACGGCCATGCGGCGGCTGCCGAAGAAGGGACATTTCATATACAGCTCGTCGAGTCGTCGCAGCAGCCGCAGGTTCTCGGCGCTCTCCGGTCGCGGCTGGTAGTAGTAGGTCGAGCGCGGCAGTCCCAGCAGTTCGCACTGCTGTTGGATGGTCAGGCGCGCATGTTGCGGATCGATCCATAGGCGACGGTCCTCAATCGATAAGGCCAGCTCTTTTTTTTAAAAAGTCCAACTCCACTTTCAGTTGGCCGATCTGTTTGTAGAGTTCGTCCTTCTCGGCGTCGGCCTGTTGGCGCACCTGCTCGCGGCCGTTGCCGAAGATGTCCGGCAGGCCGGCCAGCGCCTGCTTCTTCCACCCACCGACCTGCGTCGGGTGGACGCCGAAGACCTGTGCGATCTGAGCGGTAGTCTTCTGCGCCTTGATGGCTTCCACAGCAACTTTGGCCTTCAGGCTGGGCGGGTGATTCTTGCGTGTTCGGGGCATTGTCTCTCCTTCATTTTCAATGCCGCCGACCATCTAAGGAAAGGCCTTTTTCGTGTCCAACTTTTGGGGTCCATTACACAATGGTGGTGTTCTGATCGATCATCGCCTCGATTTGCATCGGGCCGTAGATCAGCTTCTCCTTTGGAAGCTCGTAAAAAAGCATCTTCCCGTATTCTGGGAAATCGCACCTGGCGGCCATCCACGAGATCATGTTGTTTCGCTTCTGCGGGGTGAACGGGGTCATCAGTAGATATTCAAGCTGGTCGCTGCCGGGGAGCTTCATCAAGATGTAATAGGGTTTCATGGGCCCGATCTTGCCGGCGTACGCCTCGTTCGGGAGTACCCAGAGGTCCTCGCGGTTGTAGTACACCTGGGGAACTGTCATGTGGAACGTCGTGTATTGGTCTGCCTGGATGGAGAACAGGTCCTCCGGATACCGCAGATGCGCTTTCAGGTCCGGTGAAAGTTCACTCAGGTCCTTGAAAACGGCCGGAAAGGCGCTGCGGTAAACTGCGAGGACGGGGTCTTTCTGGTCCATGATGTAGAACCGGACGGTTCCGTCGTACATGTCCACTATGGCTTTAACGGAGTTTCGAATGTAGTTCAGCCCTTGATCGGAGGGCGCCGCGTGCGGGCTGGAGTAGGGAAAGTGATCGGACACGGTATAGGCGTCCTGAATCCAATATTGTTTTCCCTCGCTGACCACGGCGTAGGGATCCTGGTCGAGGCGCAGGAAGGGAGCAACCTGCTGCACGCGCTCCTTGACCTGCCGCCAGATTTGAATCTTGCTTTCCGGCCTAAGATACGACGTGAACAGTATGTTGATGTCAGCCTGGGTCCAGGTGAACAAAAGACGCTTCCATAAGCTGTCCAGCGGAATCCCCCCGGCGCCGCTGTAACTTGTGTATACATTCTGGTTCCCTTTGGGGTAGTCGAACTCTTTAACGCCCGTGGACACAATCCGATATCCGGCCATCGATTCGCCGTAATAAATCGATGGCTGGGTGATGGTCAAACCGTAATCCGAATCGGGCGGGATATTCTGAAGAACGTACTGCGGAAAGCCGCCCCCGACCGTTTTTGAAACGAAGCTCACAACCAGGCCGTAGCCATGCGTGAATTGCAGTTTCTGGTTGACCCAGGTTTGGGCTTCAGCCGGAAGCTCCTGCGAGAGCTCTCGCGCCGAAAGCATCACCTGGTGATACCCGTCCGGCAGGTGATAGCGGTCCACATCGGCCTGGAAGAACTGGTAATAAAGCCGTATCTCCTGGGCCTGTTGGTACATCTGAAGCAAGGGACGCCAGCCCCAGAGCCGCACGTTCTGGATCGTGTCCTGATTTCTGGCGATTACTTCGGAGGTCAGGTCCGCGAGCGCCGGATAGGATGTTTCCTGGATCTTGTCGAGGTTGAATGCGTTGCGGGTGAATGCGATGTTGTTTCTGAGATACGGGGTTTCAAGGGCCAACTCGTTCGGCTGCACTTGTAGCCGTTGAAAGAGCGCCGGCAGGAGCATGAGCGCCAGGATGTACAACGCCAGATAGCCTCCGGCCCCAATCACGACCGTCCTGAGGCGCGGCCGGAAAACATTGAGGACAAGCACCGCACCGAGCGCCACTGCGGCGCCGAGCATAAGCCAGTAGGCCACCCGCGTCACATGATCGGCCGTATAGCCCGCTCCGTAAACCACCCCCTGCGTTGAGTAGAGCAGTTCGAAGTGGTCGAGGTAGAATCCCCATCCCCAACCCGCTACTACGGCAAAAGCCAACATCGACAGATGTGGAGTCACGTTCGCGCCCCGGGCATCGGTCTGCCTGTTTCGGGGAAAGCGCAACAAACCGGAGTACGCGTAATAACCTGTGACAATCAGCAGCGTGATGAAGGCTAGACCGGTAAGGGAACCTTGCAACAGCTCATAGAAGGGCAGACGAAACACATAGAACCCAGTGTCGGCTCCGAAGAGCGGGTCGGACAGCCCGAACGATCCGCCATAACGAAAGCGGAGATAGGTGTCCCATTGGGTATAGAAGACGGTCGCGAGCACGAGGCCCGCGACCGCGGCTATCGCCGCCGTCACCAGTTTCAAACCCTTGGAAGAAAACTGAATGCCCAGTTCAGCCACAAGCTTGGCCGGATTTCTCAACGTACCCCCGCTGAATGCGGCGCCGTTTCTCTCAGCGAGACGGAGATTGAGCCCGACATACAGAAGCGCGACAACGAAAGCTGCGGCAAACATTTCCCACCGAACGGACCAGATCGTCCAAAAGACGCCAGCGTACCCGAGTTGCCGCATCCAGAGCCATTTCTGGATCCATCCGGGGATGAAGGCTACTACCACAAAAAGGGCGAATGCCGCGACGACGATGAACTTCAGTGGCCGCCATCGCGGGAAGCGGTAATTCACGGCAACGGTGCGCGGTTCGATGGCGGGCGGCCTTGGCGGCTCGACGTGCAATGGTTTCTCGATCATCGCTTTCTCACCTTTCCTTCAATCTGAAATGCCGGACAATAGCCACTGAGGCGGTCCTTCCGGAACTGGATACGGCGACCCGAAGAATATCCGCGGTTTTCCATATCGGTAGAGTAGTTCGCGCGCCACTCGGAGAGAGGGAATACTTTGGGGCACGATAGACGCGGGTGACGCCGACGGGCGGCCCTTCAGCGCAAATAGTTTAGTCCAGTGTCTTCTCGGCCTTGAAAATCATGCGATAGGTCGGGTCCTCCGGCACTTGCTGCCGGTGCATGATTTGGACTAACTCCCAACCTTTGGCTCCATATTCTTCAAGAGCGCCTTCGATCTTACCATCGAGGTCGGCGCCGTGCAGAAGCTCGACGCGATGAATCTTATACTGCCATGCTGCCATTCTGAACCTCCTTTAGATTCTTGCCTAGAGGCTATAGGCCTTAAAGCCGGCCTGCCGCCGGTGCGCCGGTGAGGACGCGGTACGCGGGTAAGATTGCCCGCCCTCCAAAGCGCGTCTCCATCACTCCTGGAATCGCGACGGCCTCTCACGCTTCCCAAGACTATGCGTCCATCAGGGCATATTCAGACCGGTGTTCGGCATCGTGGAGCCAATATGGCGGCCGGCCGTAATGCAAATAGAGACGGTTCTCATGTTCTCGAGTCATCGGGACAAACTCGTCGTACTCCGGAGCTTCCTTGACGGCTTCGCGGGAGAGGCCGACGCTGACTTTCGAGTCCGTCCAGCTAACCCGTTCAATCCAGGCGGGCGGAATCAGGACCTTCTTGCCGGGCAACCAATTCCGGGTGTCCACCTCCATGTAACGGATTGCCCAAGTCTCATCGTCGACGACAAAGCTATCCACATGGCCGATCTCCCCGTCCGTCGCTTCAATATGATAGCCAGTCACTGCGTCGGTGCTGCGCAGATGCGAATCCGCCGATTCCTTCCTGATTCTGTCCTCCAAGGTTTCGGCGGAGGCGGCTTCTGAAGCAGTTACCTCGGTGGGGTAATACGCCGGGCCCCATAGAAACGGACCACCCCAGTAGTATGGAAACCCGAAATAGCCGAGGTAGGCGGCCTCGTGTTGCCGCGAGACGGGACGGTGAGTGTCGATGTTGGGGCTATCCTCGACTTGCTTTTTGGTCAACGCTACATTCAGGCGCCGGGCATCCCAGTCGGTGCGGATTATGGAGAACGGCGAGATCAGGACTCGCCGGCCGCCAAGCCAACCGCCGGTGTCCACGGTGAGGTAGCGGATGGCCCATGTGTCATCATCGAAGTAAAGCTCGTGCACATACCCGAGATCGCCGTCCGAAGCCTGAATCACAAAGTTCTGCAAGCGCCTATTAGTCAACATTTCCCCGCCCTCGCCGGCGGTAAGTGAAAGCCCCGTTCTATCCCGGATCCGACGCCTTGCAACATAAGGTGCAGAAGTTGCCGTTGCGGGTGCAAAGTCCGCATCGGAGACGGCCTAACGTGAGAGCGCCTTTCCGTCCGCATAGTAAATTCTGTCCAATCCTTCGCTGTGCATCGAAAGCCTTCGTCCACTTCACAGGCACGAGGAGGGCCGAAAAACTCGGGACGGACATTCTATCTCCGGTATCGACTCACCCCGCCCCAAATCTCTCCCGACTCATAGCGTTCGGCAATGGCCGTTATCGTGCGGGATAATACCCGCGGTCCGTTGGGCGCTCCCGGACTGCGACAGGTTCCTGAGATATGTTGAGCATCCGGAAAATCCTGGTTCCTGTCGTCTTGACGAAGACCTCCCGGCACGTCATGTGTCAGGCCGCGTGGTTGGCTCGCCGCTTTCATGCGGAGATCGTCCTACTGCACGTGCTATCGCCTGGCAGCTATCCCATCGGCGCGCTCGAGAGCGGGGACGAAATCACCGCGCCGGATTGGCACGCGCAACCCGTACGGCAATCTCAGGAGGATCTGGACCGGCCACTGCCGCCAGAACTCGATGGCATTGCCGTCATGCGCGTACTGGTCAGGGGAGATCCGGCCCACGAAATCGTCAAGACGGCTCGCGACCACAACGCCGATTTCATCATGATGTCGACTCACGGTCTGGGCGCGTTACATCGCCTACTGCTGGGCTCGGTGACCGCGAAGGTTCTGCAGGAAAGCCATTGCGCGGTCTGGACGGGCGCGCACCTGGAAGAGGCGCCGGCGCACGACTTCTCGATCCGTCACGTGGCCTGCTCGGTGGACCTGAGCCCTCACAGCCAGCACACCGCGGCGTACGCCGCAGAACTGGCCCGGGCTGCTGAGGCAACCCTAACGCTCGTCCACATCACGACCGGCGCCGACGTCTGGGGCCCCGGCGGATCCCATGTCGACCCCGTGTGGAAGGATTTGATCGTCGGGTCCGCCACCAAAGGCATCGCCGAGCTTCAGCGGGATTTGGGCACGAAGGCCGACGTCGTAATCGATAGCGGCAATGTTCCGAAGCTGCTGAACCGGGCGGCAGAGCAAGCTAGAACCGACGTCCTGGTCATCGGACGGATTCCCGGGCGAAACCACCTGGGGGACAACGGTGAGGGCTATGAGATCATTCGGGAATCGCACATCCCGGTGCTGAGCGTCTGACGGACTCCGCGGCTGCAATCAAAGGCGGCCGTCGTCACCTTGCCGGCACGCCTTCTTCCTCCTGTCTCCTAACTCCTGTCTCCTAATTCCGAATCTTCCCCAACATCTGATAGAGGCGGATCAACGCGGTATCCATCACAATTTCCCCCGCCCCCACCGCCGCCGGAGATACCGCATTATCCGCCCCGTAGCCGCCCTCCGCCACCGCTTCTATGGTCGGAAAATACTGGTGATATCCATTCGCATAGCCGAAGAAAAACAACTGCTTTACCCGCGCGCGCTGCTTCAGCCGGATGGCATGATTGCTAAAGAATTCGCCCGATACGCCCACCAGCGCGATCTCCCCATTCAACAGCGCCACCGTCAGCCGCGGCCGAACGCCGTCCGCATATTCGTCGATGTAATTCGGCACCAGCTCGGGGAAGAACGCCTTCGAGTACGCCGCCTTCACCATCGGGTTTGCGAAATCCGTGCGCGCGCTGAATCGCAGCCGCTCTTCCCGGCAGTCGAGCGACGAGTGCGCCACTTCTTGCGGGCTCAACGATTGCGTCAGTTTCACCGCCTCGCGCGCCAGCGCCTGCCCGAAGCCCTGATAGCCCCTGTCTCCTGCGTTCGCGGATTGGTCGCCCGCCGCGCCTTGCATAAAGATTGCCGCCGCACCCGTCTCTTTGGTCACCTCCGCCTTCAGCGCGCCCACATAGTCCGCCGAAAACTTCAGCATGGTCGACGGCAGCATGGTCGGATGCGCGGCGAAATCTACCAGGATCGCCACGGGCTTTCCCGCGGCATCGTCGAACCGCATCACCGCCAGCTCGCGATCGCTGGGCTTCGGCTCGATCTTGGTATGCCGGTTGCGATTGAATCCGTCAAGCTGCACCGATCCCACCGCCATGCGCGCGGGCGCCAGCCGAGAGTTGGCCTCCACGATGGCCGCCACGATGCCGTCTTCCATCTCGCCGTAATAGCGCAGCGCCGCATCGAAGCGCCCCTTGCCCTTGCCCTCCTGATCGGTCAACTCCAGCACCGGCCCGTGATGCGTGTGCGAACCGGCGATAATCGAGTTCTCGATCCCCGCCTGCTCCTTGATGCGCGCGCGAATCCGCTCGAGCGACGCTTCCGCGGGCGCGCGCCCCAGATCCAGCCCCACGATGGCGATCTTTTTTCCGCCGGCTGCGATCACCAGCGCATCCGCATACAGCGGATCCAGCACACCCACCGACAACGCATCGTGCCGGTCGCCGTAGCCCCACATCGGCACCGGCTCGCGCGGCGTGATGTCCCGGCGGCCCGCGCCCACTTCAATTCCCTGCCCCCATCCGCACACCGCCCCAAGCGGCAGCAGAAGTCCAAACAACCATCGCATGTTGCGCATGACCCCGGATTCTATCAGACTGCGATGCCCGGGCCGTGTATCTTGGTACGAGGAACCGCGTCGTGAACGTACTCGAACTAACCGCTCTGCTCGGACTCGTCTCGGTGGCGGCAGGCTTTCTGGGCGCACTCACCGGGCTGGGCGGCGGCGTGGTCATCACCCCCGCCATGGTGTTGCTGCTGGGCATCGACCTGCACTACGCCATGGGCGCGGCCCTGGTCTCCGTGATTGCCACCTCCTCCGGGGCGGCCGCCGCGTATGTGCGCGAAGGCTTCTCGAACATCCGCATCGGCATGTTCCTGGAAATCGCCACCACCGTGGGCGCGGTCTGCGGTGCGTTTGCCGCGGCGAAAATCTCTCCGTCCATTCTGGGCACGCTATTCGGCGGCGTTTTGCTTCACGCCGCGTGGACCGCCACCCGCGGCCACCCCGCGCCGCGCCCCGGCGAGCACGGCGACCTGCTGGCCTCCCGCCTGCGGCTGAACGGCAGCTTCCCCACGCCGGAAGGCCCCAGATCCTACACCGTGAGCCACGTGAAAACCGGCTTCAGCCTGATGTTCGTCGCCGGCGCGGTTTCCGGACTGCTGGGCATCGGCTCCGGCGCTTTGAAGGTGGTCGCGATGGATCGCGCCATGGGCGTCCCGTTCAAGGTCTCCACCACCACCAGCAACTTCATGATCGGCGTGACCGCTGCTGCCAGTGCCGGCATCTATCTCAACCGCGGTTACATCGATCCGGGGCTAACCATGCCGGTGGTGCTGGGCGTGCTCGGCGGCTCCATGCTGGGGGCGCGTCTGCTGCCGGGCGCCCCAACCACAACGCTGCGGCGCGTGTTCGCCCTGGCTGTCGGCGCACTGGCCGTCGAGATGATTTACAACGCCATCTCGGGGAAGCTGTCATGACGGATCAGCAAGTGGACGAGATCATCGGCGCGCTGCTGCGATATGGCGTGCTGTTGTCCGCCTCCGTGGTCGCCGCGGGCGGAATCTGGTACCTGATTCAGTACGGGGCGACCCCGCCGGGTTATCATGTCTTTCGCGGCGAGCCCGAATACCTGCGTCATCTGGGCGGCATCGTGAGCGGCGTTTCGGGCTTCCACTGCCGCCGCATGATCCAGCTCGGAATCGTGCTGCTAATCGCCACGCCGGTCGCGCGCGTGGCCTTCTCCGTGGCGGCGTTTGCGCTGCAGCGGGACCGCACCTATGTGGCAATCACGCTGATTGTGCTTGCCGTGCTGCTGTTCAGCCTTTGGGGATCGCGTTTCTAACGTGCGCCGCACGTTGTCCATTTGTTAGACTGAGCCTTCCGTGCTGAAGCGTTTCATCTTCTGGGATTACCCGCGGGCAAGCTGGCAGTACGACGTAATGGTCGGCATCATTGTGATCTTCGTGATGCTCACGCCGCGCTGGTGGTTTCGCGACCAGCCGCGCACGCCGCGGGTCAGCTCCATAGCTGTGCTGCCGGCTGAGCACGGTACCAGCGTCTATTGGGTCGAGCCCGAGTTGCTGGCCGGCGTCTCGAAGGAGCAGCAGGCCCAAAAGCTGGCGGGTCTGCTCAAGAACTTCACGCACCAGAAACAAGTGATCGTGACCCGGTTGGAACCGATTGCCGACTCCGACGGCGAAACCAAGGGTTACATGGTCTTCGCCAAGCCCTGAGCGCCTCCCCATGCAGCGTTCCGCCATCGCCAGCCTGATTCTCCCGGGAATCGCCCTGAGTACGTTCGCCCGACCTAAACCGGCAAGCGATCAGGACACCGTGCTGGAGCGCGTCGATAGGGCCGGCGCGGCCTTCCGGGGCATGTCGGCCAAAGTGCGGCGGCTCTCGCACACCGCCGTGATCAATGAAGATACTATCGACTCAGGCATGATCGTTTTGAAGCGGGCGCACCTCCGGGACGTGCGCATGCTCATCCAGTTAATCGATCCTGACCCCAGAACGGTAGCGTTTCAAGGCCACAAACTTGAGATTTATTACCCGAAAGCCGCTACCGTGCAGGAAATCGATATGGGCACGGGCAAAGATCGGGAACTGCTGGAACAGTTCTTGCTGCTCGGGTTCGGCACTTCGCGAGCGGACTTGCAGGCTTCCTACAATGTGCGTTTGGTGGGACCCGATACCGTCGGCGGCCAAAAAACCCAGCTCCTGGAATTAATCCCGAAATCTAAAGAGGTTTTGCAGCATCTACGTAAATTCGAGATGTGGGTGGCGGAGAACGGCTACCCGATTCAGCAGAAGTTCTACCTGACCGGGGGGGACTACCTGGTGGCTACGTATTCCGACATGAAGGTCAACCCGGATCTGCCGGACTCGTCCCTGAAACTGAACCTGCCGAAGAACGTGAAGCGCGAGTACCCGCAGAAATAGGTCGTACAGGCGAAGATCAGGCGCATGGAAGCGAGCGGAACCCGAAACCGGCTGACTTTTTTGGACTGGCTGCGCGGCGTGGCGGGCCTTATCATGCTGCAGGGCCATGCCTTCCATTCTTTCCTCAAGCCGGACCTACGCGGCGGCGCGGCCTACATGTTCTCGCAGTTCTTCGGGGGCATGCCGCCCGCCATTTTCCTGTTTCTGACCGGCGTGACGCTGGCGTTCCTGATGTACAGTTTCGAGCGCAAGGGCGTGGCCGGCCACGACCGGATCGTGGGCACGCTGCGCCGCGCCGGCTACCTGTTCGGCATCGCCATGCTGCTGCGGCTGCAACTCTGGCTGTTCAGTTGGCCGAGCCCCTGGACCAACTTGCTGAAGGTGGACATCCTGAACGCGATGGGCGTCGGTATCGCGCTGCTTTCGGCCCTGGCGCTGCTCTCCACAGCCCAACGGGTGCGTGTCTCGGCGGCGCTGGGATTGCTGATTGCGTGCCTGGCGCCGCTGGTATCGCAGATGAGCTGGTCGGGCGTGCCTGCCCTCGTGAAGGCGTACATCGTGCCCGATTACAACTCTTTCAGCTTCTTTCCTTGGGCGGCCTACGTGGCCTTTGGGGTAAGCACCGGCAGCCTGATCCGCCTGCTGAAACAGGAGCAGTACGATCGCGCTATGCAGTGGGCCGCGCTGCTGGGAGTCGGTATGATTCTGGGGGCGCGCTACTTCGCGAACCTGCCTTTTTCGATCTACCCCAAGTCTGAGTTCTGGCTGGACAGCCCGGCGCAGGTGCTGATCAAGCTGGGCGTGATTCTGGTGATGCTGGCGGCTGCCTATATTTGGACGCAATACGGCGCGGGGACCGGCTGGAGCTGGGTGCGGCAGTTCGGCACTACTTCACTGCTGGTCTACTGGGTGCACATCGAACTGGTGTACGGGCGCTGGCTGCCCTGGTGCAAGAACAACCTGGATGAGTGGCAGACGGCGCTGGCGGCCGCTATCCTGATCGCGCTGATGCTGCTGCTGGCCGTGGCCAAGACGTACCGCAAGGACATCGCAGCGTATGTCTCGGGGTGGTTGTGGTCCTGGTCCGGCGTGAAGCCGGATCGCGTCCCCGGGGACTAGCTCGCCTGCGGCAGTTTCCGGAGCCTTTCCGCGCTCAAGCCCACACACCGGCACGCGCCCACTGTTAACCTTATGGATTAACTCATTGGGGGTATAGACCCTATGCCAATGGATGTAGGAGATTGAGAAGGGGATCTCCCGCACAGTTCTTGAAAGTCGCCATCCGATGAACCCGCAGGGTGTTACGTTGCTTCAGGTGGTCATTCACGCAGTGAGGCGCTTCAGTATTTGGAAGCCACCTCTCCGCCGCCGCTGCTCCGCCACACGTTGGCAATGCGTTCTCATGGCTATGGTTGCTCTGCCGAGTGGCGGCCGTGTCCAAGGTAGCGACCCGATCCAACCCGCCACGACGGGTTCCACGCTGACCACCGCACTCCAGGTTCACCAGTTGCCGGCAGTGGCAGCCAAGCGGGCCTACCCGGTTCGTCTGCGCGCCGTGGTGACCTACTACGACCCCGGTGAACAGATCTTCTTTGTCCAGGATTCGAGTGATGGCATTTTTGTCGACTTGAACGACCAAGACGACAAGGGCTTACCGATTCGGGCGGGCGATGAGGTGGAGGTCATCGGAGTGACCGCTGCGGATTTTGCACCGAATGTGGCTGAAACTCGGATTAAAGTCCTCGGCCACACGCATTTTCCAGTCCCAAAGACCGGGACCTTCGGAAGCGCGGAATGGGGACGAGAGGACTCCCGCTGGATCGAACTGGAGGGCATTGTCCAGCGCGTCGCCAAGGGGAGAACCGACTCGCTGCTGACGCTCGCTGTCGGCCGGTATTCGTATAAAGCACATGTTCAGGCCCCGCCCGAGTCTCTGGCGCATCTAGTGGATGCCGAGGTCAAGGTGCAGGGCGTCTGCGGTGCACTCTTCAATGGGAAGCAGCAAATTCTGGGGATGCAGATGTTCGTGCCCGGCGCCGAATGCATTCGTGTCATGCGGGCAGCCTCCGCCGATCCTCACGCGACGGCTCCAATTCCCATCGCGGATGTCCTGCGGTTTTCACAGGCGCGCGATATCAGGCATCGCGTGCGGGTGCAGGGTACGGTGACATATCCCAGTGCGTCCGGGCCGACCTGGGTGCGCGACGCGACGGGAGGGGTCGTCATTCAGGATCACGACGGGGATGCATTGGCGGTAGGCGACCTGGTGGATGTGGTAGGCTTCCCGGAGATCGCCGGGTTCGGATCCGGATTGCGTGGGGCGCACGTCAAACGGCTGCAATCCGGCCCACCGCCCGGGCCGGTGCGGATCACCGCCGAAAACGCTTTGAAAGGCGATTTCGACGGCCAACTGGTCGAGATCGACGGGAGATTGATCGACCGGCTGGCGCAGCCGACCGAGCAAGTTTTGGCGGTCGAATCCGGCAAAGTGATTTTTGACGCGATTCTACCGGGGACCTCGGCAACGTTACCTTTGCAGGCCGGCACACGCCTGCGCTTGACTGGGATCTGCTCTGTGGAAACAGAGCAGCTCCAGGAAGTGATCCGTCCGCGCCGATTTCGGTTGCTGCTGCGTTCCGCGGCGGACGTCGCCATCCTGTCGCGGCCACCGTGGCTGAACGCGGACCGACTGGTTCCGATTGCCGCCGGTGGCGCATTGCTGGTGATCACCGGCCTGGCTTGGGTGGGGTTGCTGCGCAAGCGAGTGCGGGACCAGACGGTCGCTTTGCGCGCGCAGACGGTTCAGTTGATGATCGCCCACGAGAAGACCCGCCTCGCGCTCCAAAAAGCACGCGAGGCCGAGTCCCTGGACCTGGACAGTAGCCGGATTCTCGAACTGATCGCCCGTGACGAGCCAATGGATGTGGTCATCGACCAAATCGCCGAAGCGATAGTGTCGCATAACAACGGCGCGGTTTGCGCCATTCTGCTGGGACCCTCGCACGGCCCGCGCGCTTGCGTGGTACCAGCCTTGCCGGCTGACTGGCTGGAGGCCCTGGGCCGGATCGACATTCGTTCGGTTTCGTGCAGCTCTGAATTCCGAGCGCCGCAAGAGTTTTCGAACGACCCGGCTTGGGCGAATTTCATCGATCCGCAAAAAGCTGCCCGTTTCAGAACGTTTTACGCAGCGCCCATCGTGATGGACGACGCCACGGCGGGTGTGATCGCGACATTCTTCCGGAACGAGTGGAGCGCCGGCGATGGGCGGGGCGCGCAACTCGGTTCGTGGTGCAACATCGCGGCGTTAGCCCTGGAGCGACGGCGGCTGCATGATCAGTTGTCCTACCGTGCGCAGCATGACAGTCTTACCGGGCTGCCAAACCGGGCCATGCTCGAAGAAAGACTAAAAGCCGAGCTGGAGTTGGCCTCTCGCGGCGGAGGCTTAGTGGGTGTGCTCTACATTGACCTCGACGGCTTCAAACAAATCAACGACACGTATGGCCACGACGCCGGGGATCTGGTTCTGCAGGAAATCAGCAAGCGAATGACGCGCGGCACGCGTCGCGGGGACACGGTGGCGCGTATAGGAGGCGATGAGTTTGTGGTACTGCTGCCGCAGCTCAACCGCCGGGAGGACGCCGAGCAGATTGCGGATAAGATTGCGAAGATGCTGCGCGATCCCGTGTACGCCAACCACCAGCGGCTTTCTGTCAGTGCGTGTTTCGGTATCGCCGTTTGGCCGCTCGACCACGACAAGCCAGATCTCTTGCTGAGGTTTGCCGACGAGCGGATGTACGGGGAAAAGAAACGGCGCGGGTACGACGCGCCAGCCGACTCGCCAGGGCGGGCAATGACGTCCACGGGCGCGATTCAGTCAAGCGAAATACCTGCCCGTTAGCTTCACGGGTGGACGAATACATGGCAGGGTCCCAACTGTATCATCCGGTACGTGGTAGAGCCAAACACCGCAGGATCCAGGGCGCCATAGCCATGCACCCCAGCGATCACCAGGTCGATTTGCGCTTCCTCCGCCAATTGAATGATCTGCCTGTAAGGTTTTCCGATGCGCACCGTAGTCCTGATCCTGAGAGTCTTGCCCGCCTCCGCGGGAATCAACTTATCGAGTCGCGCGGTCGCTGCCGCTATAACCTCCTCCATCTTGGCCGGACTGCGTACCTCTTCCACCACATGTAAGTAAGGTAAGTTCTGCGTCGTACTCCGCTGTCGTCGAAAACGCATGGATCAAACCGCGCTCCGAATTCTCGGAGAAATCCGCACAGAAAAGAATCCGGCGCAAGCGGTGGCCGCGAGCCGGCTCTTCACCCGCCGCCATCGAGTCACGCGGCGTCTGACATACCGCCAGCACCGGACAGGGAGCCTTGCGCATCACGCGGTCGGTCACGGACCCCAGCATCAGGCGGTCGTACCCTCGGCGGCCGTGCGTTCCCATGACGATCAAGTCCGCTTTCTGCGCCTGTGCAAACGATAGAATCGAGTCCGGAGCCATGCCTTCGGCCACCACCAGTTCCGGCTGAATTTCATTGTGGCTGTTGTGCTTTACGAATTCCCGCAGTTGCTCCTCACCGCGCGCGCGAACCGTTTCGCAGAACTCCTCATAGAGTCCCGCGGAGGTTGCAAAGCTGGCGGAAGGATGTCGCCATATCTCTACGACATGCTGCGCCACCACCTTGGATCGATAGTGCTCGGCCAGCGATAGAGCATGGCGATATGCCCTTATCGAGAATTCGGAGAAGTCGATGGGACAAAGAATGCGTTTGATTTCCAGCATGGGAATTTTCGACGCGGCCGGATTTCCATTCAGCCTGCTTGGGGTAAATTGTATACCCCCGCGCGGTTCCGCGCGCCCAAAATTTACGCGCGCACTGCGCAGAGGCGTCCCAGCGTGGCCAAGGCATGGTTACGGGCCTCCGACGGCGCAATTCCCGCATTGAGCCGAATGTGGTTCTTGTAGCGCCCGGCTGCGGAAAACATCGGTCCCGGCAAAATCGTGATATGTTCGCCGAGGGCGGCTCGCCATAGCTTCATGGCATCGATTTTCGCCGGCACCTCTATCCATAACATGTGGCCGCCGGTGGGTCGACTGATCCGCGTGCCCTTGGGAAAACATTGGAAGGCCGCCTGCCTGAGCGTCTCGACCTGTCCCGCCAGCGTGGCGCGCAATTTCTTCAGGTGCCTGTCGTAGCCTCCCGATGACAAGAATTCTGCGACGACCCATTGCGGGAGCGAAGGCGCCGCAATTCGATAGCCCGGAGAAAGAGTCTTCGAAGCGGACGAGCAAAGCAGCACGAGTCCCTTTCGGTCAAGGGATTTGGCAGTTAAGGGGCGCGGAGCGTCGAAAGCCAGGTCGCCATAGAGATCATCCTCGATCACCGCCACGTTTTCTCCGTGCGGTCAGTTCCACCAAAGCCTGCTTGTAGCTATTTGGCAAGATGTAGCCGAGGGGATTGTGGCAATTTGGCTTCACCACGCAGGCCTTGATGGAATGCTTCTTGATGGCCTGCTCCAGTTCGTTTCCATTGTCGTTACCAGCGGTACCCAGGAAGCGATCAATCGCAGCTTAAGAGCCGTGACGCGACCCGGGGACGGCTGGCCGCACTTTTACGAGCGTTTCCAGCAACCGCAGGCACATGCAGATAACCGGCGGTGGGCGCGAGGGGCATCGTGGTGTGCTCCATCGGCGATCTGGCCGTAAGCCCCAGTGCGTGACCCTGGAGGTTAACGTAGACGCAGCGGCAGGCAAGGAAGTCAACGACACGGCGGGCATCATGACTGCCGGTTACGACACCAGCACCTCTACGGTCAAGACGAGGGTAACGAAGTAGTTGTTTTTCAGGACTGCACTTCAGGCTGCGGGAGCGATTTTCGGCGTGTCCGAGCCGAGTGAAAGGGCGGTCGCGGCCAGTATCGGCCATTTAACAAGAGTCGCAACTTCCACTGCCAACTGGTGCAGCCGCTATCGGGTGCCGCGCGAACGTGCGTGAATCACCGGGGCAAGTTCATTGCATCATCGGGGCGCCGAGCCCCAACTGTCGGCGTGACGAGCCTGTGCCCGTGCCACGGTTGTCGCACGCGTGACAACTCTGTCACTTCGAGGGCGTTACTTAGATCTGAATTGTCATTGTTTTGTGGAGGCTAGTCCGAGTAAGTCATGCCGCCGTTTGGTCCGAGGCGTGCTAATTCGAACGCTTGCGAGGGGAATCGATGAAACGATTGGTTACCGGCAAATGTCTGGCGCGAGTTGCCTGCTTGGGGATCTTTCTGATCGGCTGCGGCGGCCTGTTTGCGAATGCCTCTAAGATCTCTCCGGATCTTCTGCCGCTTTTGGCAAATCCGTCCGGAACGGTTAACGTTATCGTGCAGTACAGCGCGCCGCAGCAGTGCCCGGGGCTGCTCGGCAAGATTCTCTGCCCGGTGGTGAATCTTCTGGGCGGGGTGGTAAATTCGACGTTTTCGCTGCTGAATGCCGTCGCCGCGACAGTGCAGACCAGCAATGTGACGGCATTATCCAACCAGTCGAACGTGGCCTACATCTCCCTCGACCGATCGCTCGAGGCGACGCTCGACTATACCACCCAGGCGGTCGGCGCGCCGACGGCCTGGAACCTGGGATGGACCGGAACGGGAATCGGCGTCGCCGTTATCGACAGTGGCATCTACCTCCATCCGGATCTGAACGTGGCGGGAACCAGCCAATCCCGCGTCGTATACCGGCAGAGTTTCGTGACCAGCGCGCAGAACGACGATTACGGGCACGGGACACACGTGGCCGGCATCATCGCCGGCAATGGCAGTTCGTCCCAAGTGCCCGGCTCGTTCCGCCTGCTGAGCGGCGTGGCGCCCAACGCCAACCTGCTGGATCTCCGCGTGCTGGACGAAAACGGCGCGGGATCCGATAGCCTGGTGATTGCGGCGATCCAGCAAGCCGTGCAATTGAAGAGCGCTTACAACGTGCGGGTCATCAATCTCTCGGTGGGCCGCCCGATTTATGAGAGCTGCGCGTTGGATCCACTTTGCCAGGCGGTGGAAGCTGCGTGGAAGGCGGGAGTCGTCGTGGTGGTGGCTGCTGGCAACCTTGGCAGGAACGGATACTCCACCATCACCGCCCCGGGCAACAGCCCGCATGCCATCACGGTGGGCTGCATGAAGACGAATGGGACCTACGCCACCAGCGACGACACGATTGCCAGTTATAGCTCAAGGGGCCCGACGTATATCGATATGACAGCGAAGCCGGACGTGGTAGCTCCGGGCAATCTGGTGGTATCGCTGCTGGATCCAGGCTCCACACTGGCCGCGCAGTTCCCGGCAAATGTCGAGCCGCCGTCATACTACACTTCGTCCGGCAGCGGACCCGCGGTGTACTTCCAACTGAATGGAACGAGTATGTCCACGGCGGTTGTCGCGGGAGCGGCGGCCGACATGTTACAAGCTAACCCCAGCCTTAGCCCCGATTCAGTCAAGGCGCGGCTGATGCAGACGGCTTCGAAAACCTTTCCGCCTTATAGCACGGCCACCGATCCGCAGAACGGGGTCACTTATACCGATACCTACGACGTTTTCACGGTTGGAGCGGGTTATATAAATGTTGATGCGGCGCTCGGCAGCACGGTCGTGGCTGCGGCGGGCAGCGCGGAATCGCCATCCGTGGTCTACAATCCGGTACTGGCTCTCATGGACTTGACGCAGGGTTCCGGGGTGGTTTGGGGATCCACTGCCGTATTGGGAGTCAACGCGGTATGGGGCTCGACGCTATTGAGCGGAACGAGCGAGATCGTGGGAAGCAACGCCGTGTGGGGCACCAATGCGGTGTGGGGCACCAATGCAGTCTGGGGCACCAATGCAGTCTGGGGAACAAATGCCGTCTGGGGCACCAGTGTAGGATACGGCGACTACTGATCGCCCGGGGCGGCGGTACGTTCCCATGAACCTCAAATCGAAGATCTACGTTCTCGCCGTCAGCCTGACCGGACTCGCGTCCGTGGCGTGGTGTCTCCATCGGTGGGATTCGGAGGACCTGCCGCGCTTTTTTTGCTATCTGCTTGCGTCGGCGCTGGCGGCGGGGCTTAAGGTAAACCTTCCCGGCATCCCCGGAACAATGTCGGTGGGCTTCTTGTTCGTCCTTATCGGCATTACGGAGTTGGGGCTGGCTGAGACGATGGTTCTGGGGTGCGTCGCCACCCTGGTCCAATGCCTTTGGAAACCGAAGCGGCGGCCGGCACTGTTCCAAATCATCTTCAGCGTTGCCAGCACGGGATTGGCGATCCTCATCGCCTATTCGTTCCACCACTCGCCGTGGATACATCGTTTCGACCGCGGCAGCCCCCTGCTGCTGATCGTTACCGGACTGCTTTATTTCGGCGCAAATACGGCTCCCATCGCCGGCGCCATCTCTCTTTCCGAAGGGAAACCGTTCGGCCAGACGTGGCATAGCTGTTACTTCTGGTCGTTTCCGTTTTATCTTTTGGGTTCCTCTGTGGCGTGGCTCCTCGGTTTAGTCGGCAGGCAGTTGGATTGGACGAGCTCAGTGATGTTACTGCCGGTCATGTACCTGATCTTTCGTTCGTACCGCTTATATCTGGGCCGGCTGGACGATCAGAAGCGTCACGCAGAATCGATCGCGGAGCTGCATTTGCGCACCATCGAGGCTTTGGCTCTCGCCATTGAAGCCAAGGACCACAAGACGCACGAACACCTGCGGCGCGTGCGCACTTATGCCGTAGAACTGGGCAAAGACATGGGGTTGAAGGATGGAGATCTGGAGGCGCTGAGAGCGGCGGCGCTGCTGCACGATATTGGCAAACTGGCGGTGCCGGAACACATTATCTCCAAGCCGGGCCGGCTGACGCCCGAGGAATTCGAGAAGATGAAGATCCATCCCGTGGTTGGAGCGGAGATCCTGGAACGCGTGTCGTTTCCGTATGCGGCCGCGGCCATCGTGCGGGCGCACCACGAAAAGTGGGATGGCTCGGGTTACCCTTACGGACTGAAGGATGAGGAGATTCCGTTGGGCGCCCGGATCTTGACGGCGGTGGATTGTCTGGATGCGTTGGCCTCCGACCGGCAGTACCGGCGGGCGCTGCCGCTCGACCAGGCAATGGCCGAGGTGGAGGCGCTCTCCGGCCGCAGCTTCGATCCCGCCGTGGTCGTCACACTCAAGCGGCGGTATGTCGAACTGGAGCGGATGACGCAGTCCCAGCCAGTGGATTCCATCGCATTGTCGACGGATGTAAGAATCGAAAAAGGCGCGGAGCCCGCGGCGGGCTTTCAAAAAACCCGGCCGGTTGCGGCTGAGGGTGAAAGCGATTTTCTATGCTCGATTGCCGCGGCGCGCCAGGAGGTTCAGCTTTTGTTTGAACTGGTGCAGGAGCTGGGCAACTCCCTGAGCCTGGACGAGACTCTTTCCGTGGTAGCGGTGCGCTTGAAGAAGATCGTCTCGTACGATGCCGCCGTTATTTACGTGCGCGACGGCGAGAAGTTGATTCCCCGTTATGTGAACGGCGACGATTTCCGGTTCTTTTCATCGCTGGAGATACCGATCGGCGAAGGTCTTTCCGGATGGGTGGCGGAAAACCGGAAACCGATTGTGAACGGGAATCCGGCGGTGGAGTCGGGTGACCAAACGAGTTCGTCCAAGCTCACCACTCTCCAATCGGCTTTGGCTACTCCGCTCGAAGGCCCCAGCGGGGTGATCGGCGTGATGACGCTTTACCGGTCGGATCGCGACGCTTTCTCGCGTGACCATCTGCGCATCTTGCAAGCGATCAGCAGCAAGGTCTCCGTGGCAATTGAGAATGCGCTCATATTCCGGCGGCTGGAAGACTCGGCAACCACCGATTACCTTTCCGGCCTGCCAAATGCGCGGGCTCTATTCCTGCGGCTGGATGAAGAACTGGCGCGGTGCAGGCGCACCGGCGACGCGCTCTGTGTGGCGGTGTGCGACCTGGACGGTTTCAAACAGGTCAACGACCATCTCGGCCATCTGGAAGGCAACCGGGTGCTGAAACGTGTGGCGGAAACGCTGCGACACCAATGCCGTGAGTACGACTACGTGGCACGCATGGGCGGAGACGAGTTCGTTCTCTTGTTGCCGGGAACCAGCGGCGATGCGATCCGGCAGCGTATCGACGAACTCCGGCAAATCTCCATCGAGACCGCGATTCCCGCCTATAGCGTATGCATGAGCATTGGCGAAGCCTGCTATTCGGAAGACGGCACGGACGCCGAAGAGCTGCTGGCGGCGGCGGATAAGCGGATGTACGCGGCGAAGCAAGCCAGGCGGAGGCCCAACGTAGTCTCGTTTCCGGTGGGACAGGCTCCCCGGCCGGTCCTTGTTAGTGTTTCAAATGCTTCGTGAGATCGACCGGCCATGCAGTACACGCGCGCCGATGAAGAAGACGGTCGGCGCGGCATGATTTACTCCGTGGTCCGCCGCGAGCGTGAGATCGGAATTCGCGTGTCCGTCGGGGCTGGTCGCACCGAAGTGATGCGGCAGGGATGTTGCAGGTGTTGACGGACTTCGCCGCCGGGGTTGGCGGTGTCCTGCTTCCATCAAGGCTTATGGCGCAGTAGCAGGCGAAATTGACGCTCTGCGGGACGGCGTCTACCATCACAGCCGCGAACATTTGACCGTGATCGGCGGGCAGCCGGCGATCCGTGCCTCACACGCGGTGAACCATCGTCCGCGATACCTGTAACGCCTGCGTTAGCCCCTTGATAATCAGCCTGTTGTTATATGTTATTGCCTGCTGCTCTCCCGCCTTGGAGGTGACTATCACCACGACCCGCGAACATCTTACACCGGTGACGCATGAGACCATGTGGGGCGTTCAACTCCTGATGAGGGGCTTCATGGGCATCTTCTTCGGTATCATCGCCTGGTTTGCCAATCCGCTGTGGGTAGTAGCGCTGCTGCTCATATCCTCGAAGTGCGTGAAAGCGGCTTTGGCCGTGAGCTTGGCAGCTTTCGGGATCTCATGCACCAGTTTCCTGGCCATTGGGAAAGATCTGGCGGTATGGGAATCAGACATGTATCATCAGCACCCTAGCGCTTTGCTGCCGGGCTGTTTCTTGTGGATTGCCAGTCTGGCCGTCGTCCCTTTAGCCTGCTGGCTGAAGATAACTGGTCAAACCGGGAAACTGCGATGACAGGCCGACGGGCAACGAGGCGCCGGTCGCGACCGGAGGCCTTCACTTGAAAGCGTGAATCAACTCCACGGTGACGCCCCCGATCGAATCGGTGGCCATGTACGCGTAGCGGCCGGAGCCATTCTTGCCAACGTCGCCCCAGGCACCCGATTGCACGACACCGTAGCCCAGGCCCTTGTACCTGGCGATAGCGCCTTCGAGGTTGTCCACCGGCAGGCCCAGGTGGTGGACGCCTTCGCCGTGGGCCTTCAGGAAATCGGCATAGCAGTTGGCCGGCTCCTGCGGCGGAATGATCCACTCGAAAGTCGGCTGAGAGTACTTGTGCCAGCCCACATCGAACGGCAGCAAAAGAGGCATGCCGTGGTAGCGGGAGTCTTCCCGCGGGCTGGCGTGCGCAACCGGCATGGCCGGGAAGCCGAGTTGCCGCCAGTAGTCGGAAACCGGTGCGGCCTCGCGGATGACGAACGCGAGGTGGGAGACCACGGCTGGCGCCGCGGCGGGCGACGCCCCGCCCGTCCAGTGGACCAGGCCCAGCGCGTATTTGCCCCTTGGCTCGGTATCGAAAAATAGGAACTCGGCCGGACCGCGATCGGTATCCATCCGCACGCGCTGCAACACTTGCACGCCCGCGCCGCCCATGCGCTCCGCTTCCCGCGCCATCTCATTCTGGCTGGACACCTCATAGACGATTGAGAAAATGCCGTCTCCGTGGGACGACAAGAAGGCGTTGAAGGCACTCTCGCCGTCCTGGGGCTCCAGCATATCCACGGCCAAGTTCCCCAAGAATCCCGAAGCCATGTGCGCGTGCCCGGTTGTGGGCCGGCCGCGATATTCGCCCTGGAGAGCGACCATACCGAAATCGTGCACTTGGGAAAGGCCGAGGTTCGACCAAGCGTGCAGCGGCCCGTCGATGGCGCGGACCAGCCAAACGACGTGGCCGATGCGTTTGTAGAGGTCCGGCGGCGCGCCTGGTACCAGTGAGACAACCGAAATCGCAAGAGCGGCCAGACGGGATGTTCGCATTGAAATGCGATTGTAGCGCCGTTCGCGCGGCGCACCGCCGAATCGCCGCGGCGAAGCCTTCATCGCTCGGTTTTCTGAGCGTTTGCCATCCTTTTTGCGCGTTTTCGTTCGATTCCGCCAGGAGGCGGCGCTTCCACTGTAACGGAGAGTCCGCCAGAGGAGAGGTCGACGGAGAGCGGGTCTCCATCGCCGAGTTCCAGATTGAAAATGCCTCCAAACGATCCCCCGAATCCTCCCGAGAAGGTGAAGATCGGAACCACGGTTCCCACCGCGGGGTCGTAGCTTAAGCCGAACGAAAGCGACAAGCTGCCGCCCAGAGTGATTTTGTCTGTGATGGATATTTCACTGGAGCCGAGGGCAATTGAAATGGAGCCGGTCGGCGAGAGGGTCAAGGAGTTGATAGTGCATGTCCCAGTGGTGGCGACTTCGCCTCCACTCCAATCCATGTTGCCGCTGACAGTCAGAGCTCCCGCGCCCAAAAGTTGGCCGGTGGAGAAGTTCAGGTTATCGAAGTCGATGCTGCCGGCGAAGGTGAGGGTTCCGCTGCCGATTTCTATCTGGACCTGGCCGCTGAAACTGTATGCGCCGGTGACGGTCGCTGACGCCGTGAAGGTGAAAGTACCGCTGCCTGTTACTCCTCCCGACGAGAGCGTACTGCCGGCCTGGCCGTAGTCGATGGCGGCGCCGGAAGCGATGTTTATTTTGCCGGTGAGGCTGCCGCTAGTCGAGCCGGAGAGGGCCAGCGTGCCGCTTGAGATATTGATGGAGCCACTGCCGGTGATCGGCACTTGCCAGGTGGTGACAGAGGTGCCGCCGGTCTTCTTGAAGCTGCCGGAATTGTTGAATGCGCCGCCGGTCTGGAGGGTCACGGCGCCGTCGGTCTGCAGGTTCCAGGTGGCGCCGCCGGCGTTGGTGACAGTGCCGCCGATATACAGCGGATACGCTCCGGCGTTTTGATCCACAGTTCCCTGATTGGTGAGCGTGGCGCCGTTCGATAGCACCGGCAGCGCGTTGGGATCGTTCGGGCTGATCAGGGATGTGGACGTCTTTGCCAGAACCATATTGGCGGACAGGACGCCTCCGGTCCAGTTGAATTGGCCGGACAGGGTGATGGCACCCGTTCCAGCCGCGGTCCCATCGATGAGGTTCAGGTTGACCACGCTGGTTTTGCCGGTGAAGGTCACTGTATCGGGTACGGTCTCAATCTGGGTCAGGCCGCTAAAGCTGTAAGTGCCGCTGACAGTTACGTTCGCGGCGATGAAATTAAATGTTCCGCTGCCGGCCACACCGCCGGTCGAAAGCGTGCTGCCGCTTTGGCCGTAGTTAATGGCCGCGTTGGCGCTGATTGTAATTGCCCCGGAGATGGCGCCTGTGGTTGCGCCGGGAAGCGTTATGGTGCCGCTGGTAATGTTGATCGTGCCGCTTCCGGTGATAGGCACTCCCCAACTGGTCACAGATGTGCCGCCAGTTTTGACGAAGCTGCCGAAGTTGTTGAATGCGCCGCCGGTCTGGAGGTCCACCCCGCCATCGGTCTGTAGATTCCAGGTGGCGCCGCTGACGTTGTCGACAGTGCCACCGATATACAGGGGATAAGCGCCGGCGTTTTGATACACGGTTCCCTGATTGGTCAGCGTGGCACCGTTCGACAACACCGGCAGGGCGTTGGGATCGTTCGGGCTGATCAGAGATGTGGACGTTTTGGCCAGGGTCATTTTGGCGGACAGGACACCTCCGGTCCAGTTGAATTGGCCGGACAGGGTGATGGCTCCGGTCCCAGCCGCGGTGCCGTCGATCAGATTCAGGTTGACCACGCTGGTTTTGCCGGTGAAGGTCACGGTATCGGGTACGCTCTCGATTTGCGTGAGGCCGCTGAAATTGTAGGTTCCAATAACGGTCACGTTCGCGGCGATGAATGTAAATGTTCCGCTGCCGGCCACACCGCCCGTCGCCAGCGTGCTGCCGCTTTGGCCGTAATTGATGGCGGCGTTGGCGCTGATTGTAATGGCCCCGGAGATGGCGCCGGTGGTTGCGCCGGTGAGCGTTATGGCGCCGCGGGTAATGTTGATCGTGCCGCTTCCGGTGATAGGTACCCCCCAACTGGTCACAGATGTGCCGCCAGTTTTGACGAAGCTGCCCAAGTTGTTGAATGCGCCGCCGGTCTGGAGGTCCACCCCGCCATCGGTCTGCAAGTCCCAGGTGGCGCCGCCGGCGTTGTCGATAGTGCCGCCGATATACAGGGGATACGCTCCGGCGTTTTGATCGACGGTTCCCTGATTGGTCAGCGTGGCGCCGTTCGACAACACTGGCAGCGCGTTGGGATCGTTCGGGCTGATCAGAGATGTGGACGTTTTGGCCAGGGTCATTTTGGCGGACAGGACACCTCCGGTCCAGTTGAATTGGCCGGATAGGGTGATGGCGCCGGTCCCAGCCGCGGTGCCGTCGATCAGATTCAGGTTGACCACGCTGGTTTTGCCAGTGAAGGTCACCGTATCGGGTACGCTCTCGATCTGGGTCAGACCGCTGAAATTGTAGGTTCCGCTGACCGTCACGTTCGCGGCGATGAAAGTAAATGTTCCGCTGCCGGCCACACCGCCCGTCGCCAGTGTGCTGCCGCTTTGGCCGTAATTGATGGCGGCGTTGGCGCTGATCGTGATGGCCCCGGAGATGGCGCCGGTGGTCGCGCCGGTAAGCGTCATGGTGCCGCTAGTGATATTGATCGTGCCACTTCCGGTGATAGGCACCTGCCAGTTAGTGACGGACGTGCCGCCCGTTTTAACGAAGCTGCCGAAGTTGTTGAATGCACCGCCGGTCTGGAGGGTTACGGCGCCATCGGTCTGCAAGTTCCAGCTGGCGCCGCTGACGTTGTCGACAGTGCCACCGATATACAGCGGATAAGCGCCGGCGTTTTGATCCACGGTGCCCTGATTAGTCAGCGTGGCGCCGTTCGACAACACCGGCAGCGCGTTGGGATTGTTCGGGCTGATGAGGGCGGAGGCAGTTGAGGCGACTATCAGCTTGGTATCCAAAACACCGCCGGTCCAGTTCCATTGCCCGCTCACCGTGGTAGTTCCAGAGCCGTTGAAGGTTCCGGCTGCCAATGCCAGTGTGCCGCCGATTGTGCCCGTGCCATCGACGCCGAGAGTGCCATTGGACATGCTCAGCGTGCTGCCGGCGCTGACGGTGAGGTCGTTGATTGCCAGGGTTCCCGTGTTGTAGGTGACCGTGACGCCTTGCGTCGCGATGGTCACATTGTCGCCGGCTTGCGGAACTGTGCCGCCGGACCAGTTGGAGGCAACCTTCCAGTTGCCGCTAGCTGGATTGATCCAGGTAACAGCCGCGCCGGTGTCGAATTTCCATGCGTAATCGCGGCCCAAGAGTGCGCCGGTGGCGCTGGCGATAGCCGCGGAGAGCGTTGCTTTATAGCTGCCGCCGGGGAGAGGCTTGGCTGGCACAATCAGGACTTTGTTGGCGGCTGGCTCGAGGGCTACGCCGGCTTTCACGATTCCGATCGTGTCGCCCGAGCGCGGGTCGATGCGATCCAGTGTGACGTGGGCGGCGGATGCGGCGGAGAGATCCAACGCGTGAGAGAAGCGGGCTTCGATCTGTTGAATACTTCCGGAGACCGAGTGCGAGCCGTTTGCGGGCGAGACGGACAGCACCCGCAGTGCCGTTTTGTCTTTGGCGATTTGGAGGGTTTGCGGTTCGCTGCAGGAGGAGTTGCCATCGAGATCCGTGGCGCAGGCTTCGAGCGTGACAACCGGCTGCGCGGTCGCGTCGGGCGCGACGAAGCGGTATTCGAATGGAAAGTTTCCGTCCGTGGCGACTTTGACTCCGTCTAAGTAAAAATCAACCGCGCGGATGGCGTCGGCAGCCGAGACGTTGGCGGTAATGCGGACGAGAGTGTTTTCAGTGGCGGCGTCATTCCCAGAATTGGTCTCAAGGTGAACGGCCGGCCGGATTTTGGCTCCGTTCGGCGTGAGCGGATCGGTGACACTGATCCCGGTACCGGTATCGGAGTCCGCGGTGTATACGTGACCGAAGTACAAGACGAAGGCGCGGCCTTGCTTGCCCTTCAACAGTTCGCCGTTGCCGAGCGGGCGAACCGGAACGTCAACCGGAGGCTGATTGCCTAGCGGGCGCAAAACCGTGCCGTCATCCTCGATAGCCTTCGGAACGTAAACAAACTGGCCATCCGCATATAGCTCGTGGAGGGTTTCGGCTTCGGTCTGCAAGGCGAGCCAAGCAGTAGGTGTTGGAAGGTAACTGGTTACCTCGATTTTTAGCAGCGTGCCGGACCCGAACAGGTAAACATAGTCGCCCGCCAGCGATAGATCCGTGATGGCCTTACCATTATAGTTTCGGCGATCGAGGATGGCGCCGGAGGGGATATCGAATAAGAATAAAGACTCGCCGGCCGCGGCGTAGCCGAAATTTCCGGCTGCGGCGAGAGCGATCGCGTCGGCCGGCAGGCTGATGAAATTCTCTATCGCCAGGTTTTGCGGCGTGACCATGCGCAGGATGTAGACTCCGGTTTCGCCTGCCGCGAGGATCCGATCGCCGGCTAAGGCGACACTGTGAATCGCCCCCGCAAGTTGGACGGTAGAGAGCAGGGCGGGATGTTGGGACTGCGCCGCGTCATAGAGTGTAATGGACCCCAAAAGTTGGACACGAAAAAGGCCTTTCCTTAGATGGTCGGCGGCATTGAAAATGAAGGAGAGACAATGCCCCGAACACGCAAGAATCACCCGCCCAGCCTGAAGGCCAAAGTTGCTGTGGAAGCCATCAAGGCGCAGAAGACTACCGCTCAGATCGCACAGGTCTTCGGCGTCCACCCGACGCAGGTCGGTGGGTGGAAGAAGCAGGCGCTGGCCGGCCTGCCGGACATCTTCGGCAACGGCCGCGAGCAGGTGCGCCAACAGGCCGACGCCGAGAAGGACGAACTCTACAAACAGATCGGCCAACTGAAAGTGGAGTTGGACTTTTTAAAAAAAAGAGCTGGCCTTATCGATTGAGGACCGTCGCCTATGGATCGATCCGCAACATGCGCGCCTGACCATCCAACAGCAGTGCGAACTGCTGGGACTGCCGCGCTCGACCTACTACTACCAGCCGCGACCGGAGAGCGCCGAGAACCTGCGGCTGCTGCGACGACTCGACGAGCTGTATATGAAATGTCCCTTCTTCGGCAGCCGCCGCATGGCCGTCACGTTGGAGGTGAACCGCAAACGCGCGCAGCGACTAATGGGTATTCTGGGAATAGAAGCCCTTTATCCGAAACCGAACTTGAGCCGCCCGGCGCCGGGGCACGAGGTCTACCCGTACCTGCTGCGCGGCCTGGCGATCGAGCGGCCCAATCAGGTCTGGAGCACCGATATTACGTATATTCCGATGCGCGGCGGGTTCCTTTACCTGGTCGCGGTCATGGATTGGTTCAGCCGTTACGTGCTCAGTTGGGAACTGTCCAACACCATGGAGACCGGCTTCTGTCTGGCGGCGCTGGAAGCCGCCTTCCGCTTCGGCCAACCCGAGATCTGGAACTCCGATCAGGGGTCCCAATTCACGGCCGCGGATTTTCTGGCGCCCCTGAAAAAACGCGGCGTCCGGATCAGCATGGATGGGCGCGGCCGCGCCCTGGACAATGTCTTCATCGAGCGACTGTGGCGCAGTTTGAAGTACGAGCTCATCTATCCCGGCGACTTCGCCAGTGGGGCCGAGTTGTATCCGGCGCTGGATCGCTACTTCCGTTTCTACAATTATCGGCGCCCGCATCAGGCGCTCGGTTATCGCATGCCGGCAGATCTGTACCCGCGGGGGGCGCAGGGGAAAAGGGCGTCCCTGTGATGGGGGGCTTTGCCCCCCAATCCCCCCAGGATTTATCGCTTTTTCTGCCAGAATGGATGATTTTTCCTTTGCCCGTTTTGCGAAGGTGTCTTATAATAGGAGAGCTTGATAGGAGGATAGGGCAACGCAGGGATGCGACCCGAGCGCCGACTCAAGTCCGGAATGGATGGCGGCCTTCGGGCCGCCTCTTGGTCACCCCGCCGCACCATCTAAGCGACGGCCAAAATTTGTCCAACCTTTGGGGTCCACCTCAGAGCGCCACGACGCCGTTTTCGCCCGAGACCACCACCTGGGCGTTGTAGGCATCGATTGCGCCGGGCCGGGCGTCTCGCGGTGGCTGCGCGGAGAGCGGTATAACTACCGCGACGATCAGCACGCAGAAGATTAGGCAAGAGTAGGCGAGCGGCTGGCGCATGGTTTATTCTCCGTGAAACGTGCAAAGGGGGTCCACCTATTATGCCGTATCCGGGCAGATATTTTGAATTTTGTTACATGTGCAACTGTGATGGCCCGTACGGACGGATCGTTCGTGGCCCCAGGGTTACGCCGCCACATGCGTTATGGATAAGATGCCAATATGCGGATCGCGGCCCTTATCCTTTGTTTCTCTCTCCCCGCGGTCGTCACGCGGGCGCAGACGCGGGCGGTGACCGACCCCGGCGTCATCACCACCCGGCAGGCGATTACGCCCGCCGGTGTGCCCACCGTATTCGATGGGCGCGTGTATGGCGTGTCGTTCGGCGAAGATGCCTCGACAATATGGGTGGCTGGTGCGACAAAGCTCTTCCATCTAGACTGGCGGCAGAATCGGTCGCTCGAAGCCATCCCGCTGAACGGCTTGCCGGGCCTACAGGGCATCCAGTTCGACAGCGCCGCCAAGCGACCCCTGCTTTCCGGACTGCGGTCTACAGGCACGGGTCCCGCGCGTGTGGCGCTGATGGATCGAGACTCGGTCGTGGCCGGTGATCTGGGGACGCACCAGGCCGGCGCAATAGCCATCGCGCCCGAGCCGGATTCACGTGGGCGTCGACTGGCTGTGGTGCCTTTGACCGCGAACAATCAGGTTGCCGTAATCGACCTGGCAAAGCGGGAACTTGTAGGGAAAGCAGCCACGGGGATTGCGCCCTTCGGCGCCGTCATTTCGCACGACGGCGCGATTGCTTTTGTGACAAACTGGGGCGGGCGCGTCGGCCAGCGCGGCGACACAACGGCACAAACAGGCGGTGCACCCGACCAGGTGGTGGTGGACGCGCGCGGCGTGGCCTCCACCGGAACCGTGACGCGCATCGATCTGGGAACGCTCGCCGCCACGCACACGATCGGCGTGGGCCTGCATCCCACGGCCATTGTCTGGGACGAGCCGGCGGGGCGTCTGTACGTGGCCAATGGGAACAGCGATTCTGTTTCGGTGATCGACACGGCGAAAATGGCCGTCGCGCAGACGTTCGCCATTGCACCGTTCGCGGTGAAGGCGGCCGGAATTGCGCCGACCGCGCTAGCTCTCTCCAAACACCGGGCCACACTGTACGCGGCGTGTGGCGGCATCAATGCGATTGCGGTGATGGACGCGCGCACGGGCGCGGTGCGGGGTTTGATTCCGACAGCGTGGTATCCCAACGGCCTGAGTATCAGCCAGGATGGGGAATGGATCGCGGTCTCTGCCCTGCTAGGTGTCGGCTCGGGATGGCAGGACGCGCCGGGCAAGCGATACGTGCACGCGAATCGCGGAGCGATAGCCGTACTGCCCGTGCCGGATGCGGCGCAGTTGGCTAACTATACCTCGGCGGTTTCGCGGAATAACCGGATGGATCTCGCGGGCACCATGGAGGAGGCTGCGGCGGGAACACCGGCGCGCAATGCGATCCCGGTTCCGGCGCGCGCGGGCGACCCTTCCACGATCGAGCACGTCGTTTTCATCATCAAGGAGAACCGCACATACGACCAGGTGTTCGGGGACATCGAAAAAGGCAATGGCGACAAGTCGCTGGTGATGTTCGGGCGGGACGTGACGCCGAATCAGCATAAGCTGGCCGAGGAGTTCGTGCTCCTGGACAACTTTTACGCGACCGGCGGCAACAGCGCGGATGGGCACCAATGGCTGACGCAGGCCAATGAGGTCGACTACTGCATGTGGCCGGGGTACGAAGGGCGCAGCTACCCGTTTAACGGGACGGATCCGATCGCCTATTCGAAGAACGGATTTCTCTGGGACTACGCGCTGGCTCGCCGAAAGACAGTGCGCATTTATGGCGAATATGCGGGGTTTACGCCGGTTCCGCTGGCGGACAGACAGAAGCTCCTGCGGCGTTGGCAGGCCGGCGACGACTTCGCGCACGATTGGAAACCGAAAGCGCCGATCGCGCCACTGAACAAGATCCTGGCGAAGAATTTTCCGGCCTGGAGCCTGGGCATTCCGGACGTCGCCAGGGCACGGATTTTTCTAGACGAACTGAAGTCGATGGAAGTGGCCGGGGCGATGCCGAATCTGATCCTGATGCACTTGCCTTCCAACCACACAAACGGTACGACGGCGGGGAGTTCGACACCGCGGGCGATGGTAGCGGACAACGATCTGGCCCTGGGGCAGGTGGTGGAGGCGCTGACGAGGAGCCGGTTCTGGCCGAAGATGGCGATCTTCGTGGTGGAAGACGATGCGCAGAACGGCGTGGACCATGTGGATGGTCACCGGACTGTGGCGCTGGCTATCAGCCCGTATGTGCGGCGGGGGTCGGTCGATTCGACATTCTATGCGACGCAGAGCATGCTGAAGACAATCGAGCTGATACTGGGGTTGCCGACCATGTCGATCTTCGATCTGATCGCGGAGGACATGCGCGCGAGCTTTCAGGGGACCGCGGACCTGACGCCGTACAGCGTAGTGATGCCGGAGGTATCGGTGTTCGACGTAAATCCGCCACTGAAGGCGCTGAAGGGCGCGGCGCGGGATGCGGCGGTCGAGTCCGCGCACATGCGTTTCGACGTTCCCGATGCCGCGCCGACGGAGAAGCTGAATCGGATTCTGTGGCACACCATGCGCGGCTGGGAGACCCCATATCCTGGGGCGACGCGAGCGGTGTTTGCACCGTTCACGTTAGATCTGGACGACGACGAGCGGGAGAAGAAGATGTGAGCAGCAAACGAAACGCCGGATGCAAGCCACGCGAAGTTTGCAACGCGCCGTCATCCGGCAAAGCTACCGATAGTGGTGAGCGCGGTAGGAATCGAACCTACAACCTAGTGATTAAGAGTCACTTGCTCTGCCAATTGAGCTACGCGCCCGCTGAGGTCTTCTGGCGGCTAGGCGGCTGCCCTTTCCGCAAATGGGAAACCAGGCAGGGCCAATTCAGAATTATACCATTCCCCGCCCCGGCGCGGACTGGATTGATGCCGCCGCAATCTGCGCGATGTCCAGCAGCTTAGGCGGCGTCTGGCTCAGCGTGCCGAAGGCGTCACGCAACATCGTCTGGCAGAACGGACACGCGGTGCCCACCACCGGCGCTCCGGTGGCCGCCAATTCCGTAGCGCGCTCCACATTCACGCGCTTTCCCTTCTCCTCGCCCAGGAACATCTGCCCGCCGCCCGCGCCGCAACAGAACGAGTGCTGGCGCGCGCGGCCCGGATCCTCCACTTCGCCCCAGCGTGCGATCACTTCCCGCGGCTGGTCGTAAACGCCGCGATAGCGCCCCAGGTAGCATGGATCGTGGAAGGCCACGCGCTCCCGCTGGTCCGCCCGGCGGGGCAGATGCTCCTGCATGCGCGAAAGCAATTCGCTGTGATGCTCGATCTGAAACGCCCCGTCGAATTCCTTCCAGTCTTCGCCGATGGTGCGCACGCAGTGCGGGCAGATGGACAGCAGCTTGGTTGCATTGGCCGATTTCAACTGCTCGATATTAGCTTCGGCCATCTGCTGGAACAGAAGGTCGTTGCCCAGCCGCCGCACCGGGTCGCCGGTACATTTCTCCTTGCGCAGCACGCCGAACGTCACACCGAGATGGCGCAACACCTGCACCAGCGATAGCACGATCTCCCGGCCCTGCGGATCGTACGATCCCATGCAGCCCAGCCACAAGCAATACTCCTGCGTGCCGTCGTAAATCGGCAGTTCGTTCTTCTCGATGAATTTCAGCCGCTCGCTGGAGGAGAAGCCCAACGAATTGCCGTTGCGCTCCATCGCCAGAAACATCTTGCCGCCGTAATCGTCTTCCCACTTGCCCGTGTTCACCGCGCCGCGCCGCAGCCCGATAATCATGGGCAGATGCTGGATACCCACCGGGCACTGGAACTCGCAAGCCCCGCAGGTGGTGCATTGGAACGCCGCTTCCATCGAAATGTGCTTGCCCAGCAGCGGCTCTTCGTTGCCCGGCCCCTCTTCGTTCAGATAATGCCGCAGCCCCAATACGATTTCTTTCGGGTTAAGCACTTTTCCCGTGTTGTACGCGGGACAATGCTCCGTGCAGCGTCCGCACTCCACGCACGAATACGCTTGCAGGGCATCCAGCTTGGTAATGTCCTTGCCGGTGTCCAGCCCGAAATCCTCGTCGCCAACTAAAGGCGGAATCTTGCTGAAGCCGTCGCGCCGCAGGAATACCGTCGCCGGGCTGATCAACAGGTGCAGGTGCTTGGTATGCGGAATCAGAGGAAGAAATGCCAGCAGCGTAATGGTATGGAGCCACCAATTCACGCGCGCCGCCGTGTTGGTTTCATCCATCCCGAGACCCGCCAGATATGTGACCATCAGGATAAAAATGAATAGCGCGATGATGCCGGATTCGGGCGCCACCTTGCCCAGCCAGAGGGGCCGTGCCACGAAACGGCGAATCGCCAGCCCGGCGATGGAGATCGCCACCGCCACGGCCCACACAGCCACAAACGCGAAATAGGCCTTGCCGAATCCGCCTTCGCGACTCAGAAACGGCACGCCGAAACCCGCCGCCAGGTGATTGAGCGTGATCAGCGCGAACGCGCAGAAACCCCAGAAGACGAACGCGTGCGCCAGGCCGGGCAACGGACGCTCCTGGATCACTTTCCCTTGCAGCAGCACTTCCCAGACGAATTGCCGGATACGCGGACCTAACGGATAGAGATGGAAATCGGGATTATCGCGCGAGCGGCGGATGGCATCCACCGGCTTGCGGAAACGGAGCCAGAAAAGCGAGCCGGAGATGCACAACAGGATCGCCAGGATCGCAATTTCCAGCCATGATGGGTGGACCATGCGGTAACCTTGAATGTAGCACAGCAGTTTGCAAAGTCCGCTGGAAAATTCAACCTGACGGGGTGTTCTATTTGCGTATTCTGGTTACCGGAGCGGCCGGATTCATCGGCTCACACATGTGCGACCGCTTGCTGGCGGAGGGTCATGCAGTGGTGGCCGTCGACAATTTCCTCACTGGTTCGGAAAAGAATGTCGCGCATCTCGGCGATCACGCGCAATTCCATCTTATCCGGCACGACATCACCGCGCCGTTAACGGTGGAGGGCCCGCTGGACGCGGTGCTGAACATGGCGTCGCCGGCCAGTCCAAAAGATTATCTGCAGCACGCCATCGCCACCTTGGACGTGGGAAGCGCGGGCACGCGCAATATGCTGGAACTGGCGCGCGCCAAAGGCGCCCGCTTCCTGCTGACCTCCACTTCGGAATGCTACGGCGACCCGCTGGAACATCCGCAGAGCGAAACTTATTGGGGTAACGTCAATCCGGTTGGGCCGCGCTCCTGTTACGACGAAAGCAAACGGTTCGCCGAGGCGCTGACGATGGCTTACCATCGCACGTACGGCCTGCGCACGAATATCGCGCGCATCTTCAATACCTACGGTCCGCGCATGAAACTGGACGACGGGCGCGTGGTGCCGGCGTTCATCGATCAGGCGCTGCGCGGCGAAGCCATGACGATCTTCGGAGACGGGTCGCAAACGCGAAGTTTCTGTTATGTGAGCGATCTGGTGGACGGCCTCTACAGGCTGATGCAATCCGACGAGCGCTATCCGGTGAATCTGGGCAACCCGAACGAAATGACCATCTGCGAATTCGCCGAGCACATCTGCCGCATCGCCGGCACTCGGCCGCCGGTGGTGAATCGGCCGCTGCCGGAAGACGATCCGAGACAGCGCCGGCCGGACATCTCCAAGGCGCGTCGTCTGCTAGGCTGGGAGCCGCGCGTGCCGTTGGAGGAAGGGCTGCGCCTTACCCTCGACTCTTTTCGCTCATCGTTCTAAAATACACCCATGAAAAGCATCGTCCGCGGGATCGGTATCGTTGTCGCCCTTCTGTTGTTGGCGGTCATCGCGCTGCCCTTTCTTATCAACCCGAATCGATTCCGCCCCATGCTGGAGTCGGAATTGTCCAAAGCGCTGGCCCGCGAAGTCAAGGTCGGCGATCTGACGCTGTCAATCCTGCACGGCGGCGTTACAGCCGACGACCTTTCCGTCGCCGACGATCCGGCTTACAGCCGCACACCTTTCCTGCACACGAAGTCCGTGACCCTGGGCGTAGCGTTGTGGCCGTTGATCGTCTCGCGGCAGCTCCATGTGACGCACTCACCCTCGATCAGCCGCAGATCGATTTGATGCAGTCCGCCGCCGGCGATTGGAATTTTTCGAGCCTCGGCGGCAAGTACGGGCCGCCGGCCCCGCGCACCGGCCCTCCCAGCACCGAATTCGATCTTTCCGTAAAGCTGGTGAAGATCACGAACGGCCGCCTAACGTTTGCGCAACAGACCAGCCATGCCAAGGCGAGAGCGCTCGACAACGTGAGCGTGGAAGTGCAGAACTTCGCCCTCGGCGCGGTCTTCCCCTTCACTCTTTCGGCGAACCTGGCGGGCTCGGGCGAGATCCAGCTTAACGGCACAGCCGGCCCCGTCAACCCTACCGATACCGCGCAAACGCCCGCGAAAATCAGGGTGAAGTTATCTGGTTTCGATTTGGCGGTCGCGGGCTTCGATAGTTCGACAGGACTCGGCGGGCTGGTCTCGCTAGACGGCATCGCCGCCTCGAACGGCAAGACATTGTTCCTCAATGGGAAATTGAAGGTAGAACAGTTGAAGTTGGCCAAGAACGGATCGCCCGCGCGCGAGCCCGTGGAGTTCGATTTCGCGCTGGCGCACGATATGCGCCGAAACTCGGGCGTCCTGCGGAGCGGCACAATCCACATCGGCGACACGCTCGCGGGTCTCACCGGGACCTACGCGCCGCAGCGTGAATCGACGGCGGTGAACATCAACCTCTCGGGGCCTGCGATGGGCGTGCCGCAATTGGCGGCCATGCTGCCGGCCTTCGGCGTCGTGTTGCCCGCGGGATCTTCATTCCAGGGCGGAACCGCCAGCGCCAAACTCTCGTTTACCGGTCCGGTTGAAGCTTTGGTTGTCGACGGTTCGCTCGGCCTCAACAACACGCGCCTGACCGGGTTCGATCTGGGAACGAAAATGTCGACCGTGGAAAAACTAGCCGGCATCAAGACCGGACCGGATACCGAAATCCAGACTTTCGCCGCCACGGTTCACATGGCCCCCGACGGCTCCAGTATCGAGGACATCAATTTTGTGGCGCCCGCGCTGGTCCAATTGAGCGGCGGAGGAACAGTCAGCCCCAGCCAGGCTTTGGATTTCAAGATGCGCGCGACGCTGCATACCGGTGGAGCCGCCCTCGCTATGCTTGGCGCGAAGAGCGGCTCCGGCGTGCCATTTCTGATCGAGGGGACCGCCTCCAACCCGGTGTTCCGCCCCGACATGAAGGGGCTCGTCACCGGGAGGGTCGAAAGCATGTTGGGCGGCGTGCTGGGCAAGAAGAAGCATTAGGCACGCCGGCGTCACGGCACTACGGCCAGCGTAGCTGTCTGGGTAACGTCGGCATAGGTGGCCGAAATCGTCACCGGGGTTCGGGTTGCGACAGCCGTCGTTACGATGTTGAATGCCGGCGAACTTGTGGCGCCCGCCCGTACCGTCACCGATACCGGGACGGAGGCCACCGCGGGGTCGCTGGACGACAAGCTGATGACCGCGCCAGCCTGCGGGGCGGGGCCGGTGAGGATCACTTGGTTATCGGTGGTGGATTTGCCGCCCACGACGGTCGTGTAGAAAGCTTCACCGATTCCAACGTCACCGCCGGGTTGATGGTTAGTGAGAAGGCCGTTGGCGCGGATGTGCGGCCGGAGTTGTCGCCTACGGTGACGCCAAAAGCGAACGGACTGCCAGT
>CAVPQK010000013.1:0-1367432 GCA_963707465.1 Bryobacterales bacterium | reverse complement strand
GTTTGTCAACTTGATTTGGCCCCTTTTGATGCTCTCATTTGGCCCCACCTGGTTATTGTTCCGCCTGCCCGCGCAGACGCTTCTTGTTGATCCGCTCCTTTTATTAGTTGCTGGCCGGGTCTTTCCCAAGTGTCGCCTCTCCCATTTTTTGGAGGGCCCCGGCCGCAGCGTAGCCCTGCGAGGCCGGAGGCCGAGCGGTTAGGGCGAAGCGAAGGGCGGGGTCCTCCAAAAAATCCGCCGTTCGGGCCGGTCACCGCGACTCCCGAGGTGCCTTCTTACCTGGCTCGAATTTGTGGCCGAAGGCGATCTTCTCCGTCGCCGGCAGCCGTATCCAGTGCACCTCCAAAGGCTCCTCTTCCAACTCATCGCCCAGGCACTCCAGCGCCACCACCTCGGCGAGCCGCGTCTCGACCCAGCGCGTACGGCGCCCCTGTTCTTCCCCGCCGCTTTGTCCACCTTCGCCGATCTCCAAGGCGCGAACGAACGCCGCCTCGCGGTCTTCGCTGCGGAACAAATAAAGCCCCTCTTCCCAGTTACGGATCCCGCGCCCTTCCACCATCTCCGCCCAGCGAATTCGCGCTCGATACCATTGCCGCGCCTTCATGCTTTCGCTCCTTTGCCCAGCTTCTTCAGCGTCCGCAGGAACCGGTACGAGTCCTTTCCGGTATCTATAATGTGGGCTTGGTCCGTCAGCCGGTCGAGCATGGCCTTGCACAATCGCGCATTGGGGAATTTCGTGGTCCATTCTGAAAATGGCAAGTTCGTCGTAACGATCACCGCCGCCCGCTCGGCTCGTCCGGCGATCACTTGAAACAGCAACTCCGCCGCTGAATCCGGCATCACCACGTAACCCAGCTCGTCGATCACAATCAAGTCGTAACGGGTCCAACGATTCCTCACCCGGGTCAGTTCGGCATGGTTCTGGGCTTCGATCAGTTCGGTCACCATTTCCGCCGCCGTCGTGAACCGCACCCGCTTCCGCTGGCGGCAAGCCGCTACCGCCAATCCGGTGGCCAAGTGAGTTTTCCCCGTGCCCGTGTCGCCCAGAAAAATGACTGGCTCCTTCCGTTCCAGGTATCCGCCGTCACTCAGATCGCGCAGTAGCGGTACCGGAAGGTGCGGCGCACACTGGAAGTCGAACTCCTCCAGCGTTTTCACCGCAGGGAAGCGGGCCTCCTGAATCCGCCGCGCCATCGCCTTCCGTCCGCGCTCCTCTACTTCTCCTTCCATCAGCGCTTCCAAATAACTCAGATGCGATTGCTGCTGCTTCACCGCCTGCTCGGCCAGCCGCACAAACTGCCCGCCCAATGTCGGCAAGTGTAGCTGCTTGGCGTATTGCCGGATCGCGGCCTCCTGTATGGGTTGGACGGCGGCGCTCATTGGATCACCTCCGTCGCTCTCCAAGTCGGCCGCAGTTGGTCGTAATCCTCCAGGCTGGGCTGCGGCCGGTCATACCGATTCAGTGCACCGATCTGTGCCGGGGCGGCTACCGGCTGCTGTGCCTGGCCGCGGATGCTCAGCAGATAACGAACCGCCCCTACATCCGAACACCCCAACTGCAGTGCTTCTTCCACAGCTTCGCGCACCGGTGCCGGCCCATGCTCCCGTGCCAGCAGCAGTACGTCGATCATGGCGCGCGTGCCTTCCTGCTTGCCTTGTCGTTGACGCAGCACATCCCAGAACTGGTCGTAGCTGGCGGGCCATCGCCCTTGCGCCCGGCATTGCTCCAGCGCCGTCGAACCGGCCAAAGCTCCGGGCTTTTTCACCAGCACATCCAGGTAATGCTCCAACTCGAGTACCTTCTTGTGCCGCGCATAGCAGCGCTCATGCCGCGCCACGCACCTGGCCTGATGCCAGACCTCCACGTAAGCCGAGTAGACTTTCACTTCCACCGCGGTGCCCACCGGCAAAGGGACCGAGTAGAAGTTGGTCAGCGCCTTCGCGCAGCCGCTGCCGTTGACCGTCGGAAAGTGTAGTGATGCCAAATCAAAACCATCCGTGGCCAGCGGTAATAAATGCTCCCGCTCCGTGAGCATCGCCGTGCCGACAGGCTGCCCACGCCCCTCGATCACCCGGCCCTCGTCTTCCTTCGAACCCGCGGCCAGCAGCAGGTTCAGCTCTTCCAGATCACGGACCTTCGGCACTGGCACCAGATGATTCCGCCGGAACTGCCCTCCTTCGCCTTCCACGCCACCTTTCTCGTGTCCCTCGCCCGGCGTGCAGAACTCCGACTCAAACCCCCAGTGCGAACGGAAGGCAATGAACCGTGCGGTCTCCTCCCGTTGATGCCCCCGCAAGATTTTCTTTACGGCACTCTTCAGGTTGTCGTAACGCAGCACGCGGAACACCCCGCCAAAATAAGCGAATGCCAACTCGTGCGCTTCCAGGAACGCCTGCTGGTTGGCGTGCGGATAGGCCCGATGAAATGCTCCTCCGCTCGCCATGCTGCGCAAGCAAAACAGGCATGTTTTGCGCGATTCACCGTCGAACTCCGCCCAGCCTTCATACCAGTCCACCTGTCCTTCGTCACCCCACGTATACGACTGCGGCACGAAGGTTTCCATCCCCAGTAAACCCATGGCCGCTTTTCTTGCGCGCACATATTGCCGCACCGTCGATTCCGCCACGTCCAATTCCGGCATCTCGCGTCGCAGGCGTGCCCAAATCCGGTGCGCCGTGTGCCGCTGCTTTCTAGGGGCCTTGCGGTCCGACTCCAGAACCCCGTCGATAAAGGGAATCGCCGCCGCCAGTTTCGGCCTCTCCCGTTCCGGAATCTTGCGGTCCGCCGGCATAGCCCTGGCCAGCGCCTTCCGCACTTCTCGACGGTGTACGCCCAACTTCCGCGCCACCGCCCGTATCGTTCCGGCACCATGCTCGTACTCTCGCCGGATCTGCTCGTATAGTTCCACCTTGGCTCTCCTGTTTTCCAAAACCGTGTTTTCCTTCCGGGCATTCATGCCCGAAACAAGATACATGGTTTCTGATCTACAGGTGGGGCCAAATCAAAGCATCGAAAGGGGCCAATTCAGAGTAGCGAAATCACTCATGTGTAAACCTCGTTTGACGTGTCGCGATTGGAACGCCGCCCATGTTCGAGTGGGCCGCCGTCGGGCGCTTACGCGGTTTGAGCCCAAAATTTCCAATGGGTGTTAGGGCGCCCTCTTACGAACAGAGAGGGATCCCGCTGATCTAGTGCCGTCACCAGACTGCGAATGCTGCCATTGTTAGATGGCTTTTCGCCGTCAGCCACATCCGGATGCTGCCACTGCGTCGTCTGGAGAAGCCTCGACAGGCCTCTGCACCGGGGAAAGCCGCTCAGAAGAGCCTGATCACTCAGCAGGAGCCTTTCCGCGCCGAGGCGATAAATAAGGAAACGCATCAACTCGACTTCCTTCAAACTTCCGGGACCTGGGCCCCGATTTATGACGATGCCAGCTTGGGCGTACTCGTCCCGAGTTGGCGAGAACGACATTACCCGGCCATTAACTTTAGCCGACCAGTTGCTCCAGTCCGCGATACACGCGTTTGTCTCTCCGTCGAAAAATGGATGCTCTTCTGCCGAGTTCAGGGGAGTGTGCTCGCTGAAGTATCCCCCCTTGTCGATGCACGAACCGTAAGCGTAGAGGTCGTCGACAAACGCGCCCTCCCTGGTCGAAAATCCCAGGACCTCGAAGCAAATGAGCCAGTCCTGGATACCCCGAAAGGCACTGAGGCGAGCAGCCGCGAACTCCACATATGCGTTGTCAAGAACCGGAAAATTGAACTCGAGGGCATGCTTGTCAATGTCCTCAAGGATCTGGCTTTTGTTCATACCTTTTGCTGTCCGTCCGGCTCAAAATGAAGCTCTTCGGTAAGTAGTCGATATTTGAAAATCCCCTCGTCGGCCGTCTGCCCCCTACTGGCAGGTCGTCGTCCCGTTTGAGGCCGCCGTGCACGCTGCCTTTTTCGCCGCCTTAACCGCGGCAGAGACCTGCCCACCCTGCTGGCGGCTACAGAGGAGACACTGGGGCTGGTAAACCTGGGCACCGCCAGCTGGATTTAGGGCAGTCGGGGGCTGGTGGTCCCCGACCCAGTTACCGGAGGCTGTCCCTGGCGTCGTGCCGCCGCACGTGCTGCATCCGTGGGATTCGCCCATTTCGTTGATTGCTCCCTGCTGCGCTAGAGTCGGGCGGGCGCTGGGCCCTGCTGGTATTGAGGTGGGAACGTCAGTGGTGGGAGCGACGGCCGCCGCTGCCCCAGGCCTTCTAGTTCCATCAGGCTGCGCGGCTGCGGATCCAGCTCCGCGCTCAGGCTTGCGGCAAGCTCGGATAACAGGCGCAGTCGTTCCGCAGGGGCGAGCGCCTCCACGGATCTCTTGGCCCGTTTGTAAGAGTCTTCGTGCATCGCTCAGCGTTACCCGCTAAGAGGGCGGCCTAAGAAGCCGCCGCAGGGCCGAGGGCCTGCCCCACTCAAAACTCGATTTCGAGCCGCTTCGCCAGCCGGTCGAGAGTATCCACCAGGCGCTCCACCTGCCGCTCGGTGTGCGCGGCGGTGCACGAGATCCGCAGCAGGTTCTGCGCGGCCGCAGGGCGCAGCACCGGGTTGATATAGATGCCTTCCTCCAGCAGCGCCTTGCACAGCCGGCACAGGTCGATTTCGTTCTGCACCACCACCGGCACGATGGCGGTTTCGCCATCCAGCACCGGGAAGCCGCACAGCCGCAGTTCCTGGCGCAGCCGTCCGGCGATGTGCAGCAGGCGCTGCTGCCGCTCGGGTTCCTTGCGCATCACCTCCAGCGCGGCGGCCACCGCGGCCACCGATGCGGGCGGCAGGCTGGCGGAGAAGACAAAGGGCCGCGCGGTGTGCTTCAGGTAGTCGACGACTTCCTTGGTGGATGCCACGAAGCCGCCCACCGAAGCCAGCGACTTGCTGAACGTGCCCATGATGATGTCGATGTCGTCTATCACGCCCAGGTGCTCGGCCGCGCCGGCGCCGGTGGGTCCCAACACGCCGATGCCGTGCGCTTCATCCACGTAGATGCGCGCGCCATACGGCTTGGCCAGTTTCACGATGCCCCGCAGGTCGGCGATATCGCCCTCCATGCTGAACACGCCCTCGGAGACGATCAGGATGCGCTCTTCCGGTGGGCAGTTTTCGAGACAGCGTTCCAGGTGCTCGAGATCGTTATGGCGGAAGCGCACGGTGCGCGCGGTGGAGCGCAGGGCGCCCTCCACCAGGCTGGCGTGCAGATTATGGTCGCACAACAGCGCGTCGCCTTTTTCGGCAAGCGCGGCCAGGGACGCATAGTTGGCCTGGAAACCAGTGCCGAAAATGACCGCCGCTTCCTTATGGACGAAAGCGGCCAATTCCGCTTCCAGCTTCACGTGCACGTCGAGCGTGCCGTTCAGCAGGCGCGAGCCGCTGCATCCGCTGCCATATTTGCGCACAGCGTCAATGGCGGCTTCTTTCACCTTGGGGTGCGTGATCAGGTCCAGATAATCGTTGGAGCCGAACATCAGCACCTTGCGGTTACCCATGCGGACCTCGCCCGGCCCGCAGCCTTCTCGCTGGCTGAAGACTTCAAAATACATGTACAATCCGGCGGCCTGCAGGTCGCCCGGACGCGTAAAATTCCGGCACTTGTCGAACAGGTCGGTCGATCGGGTATGGTTTCCCCCGTTCTTCCGGCTCGCTGCGACGGTAGTCGAAGAGCTGCGCATCGTTCTCAGTTCCATTCGTAGATTCGGTACGTTTTGTACTTTATGGCGCCCATAGCTTTCAGGGAGCGGTTCATCAGAACATTATCTTCCAATATCCAGGACATCTCACTGAGTCCAAAGCCCAGCCGCCTGGCGTTGCGAATCAACTCGGCGTAAAATCCGGCGGCCACGCCGAGCGTGCGGTACTCCTCCTCCACACCCAACAGGACTATACGCAATTCTCTGATCAATCGTTGATGATACAGGATTTTGAACAGTCCGAGTGGGAACAGTTTGCCGCCGGCGTGTTTTAGCGCCAGATTGATGTTGGGCAGCGCCAGCGCAAAACCCACCGCGCGCCCCTCCACTTCGCCGATCAGGACCAGTTCGGGCTTCAGAATCTGCTTCATTTCGGCGGCTTCGTGCAGAAACTCCTCGCGCGTCATGGGCACGTAGCCCCAATTGCGCGCCCAGGTCGAGTTATAGAGTTTCCAGATCATCTGCGCTTCTTCGTCGAACTGCTTCATGCGGATGGTGCGTATGGCCACGCCCTGGCTGCCGGCCGAGCGCCGCGCCACGCGTTCCAACTTAGCGCCATTCACCTCGGTGGGGGTGGACCAATAGGCGAACAGGTCCTTGACTTTGCGCAAGCCCACCGCCTCCAGCATGCGCGGGTAGCTGGGCGAATTATAGGGCATCATGACGTTGGGGCCCGAGTCGAAGCCCTCCACCAGCATGCCGCATTCATAATTTGTGGAGGGATTCATGGGGCCGCGAACAAACTTCGCGCCGCGCGCGACCAGCCATTGGCGCGCGGCTTCCAGCACCGCGCGCGCCACGTCCACATCGTCCACCGATTCGAAGAAGCCGAAGAACCCTGCCTCTTCCTTGTGAAACTCGTTGTAGTTCCGGTCCACGATCGCGGCCACACGTCCGCAGACCTGCCCATCCCGCCGCGCCAGGAAGCACTGCATCTCGGCGTGCGCGTAAAAAGGGTGCTTCGAGGTGTTCAACAATTCCTTTTGGGCAATCCGCAACGGGGGCACCCAGTAGGGGTGCTGGCGGTACAACCGGTACGGAAGGTCGATAAACTGCGCCAACGATTGTTTATCCTGGACCGCAACGATATCAACGTCTCCCAACTATGCGGCTCCTTTACCCAAGATTCTGTATAACTGCGGTGCGATCAGCACCAGAAGACCGGCCACGGCGGCACCGGCCAGCAGGTCGATGGTGTAATGGTATCGAAGATAAACTGTAGCAGAAATGATGGACAAGGTATAGGCGAAATAGAGCCAAAACAGCCGCTTGGAGATCATCCGGCTGCCCCACCACGCCAGGATGGTGAGTTCCGTATGGCCGCTGGGAAAGCAGTCCCAGGCCTTCGATTCCAGGCGGTCGAGGGTCAATTGCAGCACGTGCGTGACCCACAGGCCCCGCAGATCGACGGTTTGGAGGCTGCGTAAGAAAAAGCGCGGACCGCGCGCGGGCACCAGCACATAGCCTATATACGACACCAGGAACCCCAGCGCAATGAGAAATGCGTAGTAACGAAAGTCAGCGTAGCGCGCGCGCCGCCACAGCAGATAAGCGATCAGCAGCACGGCCGGCACGAAAAGGGTATAAACAATTTGTAAGTATTCGGTGAGGATGGGCGCGTAAAAGCGTTCCACCCAAACGGTGGGATTGACGCCCCAAATGCGGTGATCCAGATGCGCCAGTTCGCCATCCGCCTCCGTGCGGCGAAGCGACGGCATCAGCACGGCCATCTCCCGGTAGCACCACGCCACGTAGGGCAGTGGGTACCAGTGCCGGAAAAGCCAACTGGCCCGCCCCGTCGAGCGGATCGCCAGCAGCGCCAGGGCAATGGCGGCGATGTGCCACGCGAGCAGCCAGGCGGGCTCGGGCAGACGGTTCCAGAACACCAGGATGGCGATGCTCGCGGCGGCATAATAGGGCAGCACAACCTTATCCACCGGCCAAAAGCCGCGCGTGGGTGCCGCACTCAGAACTTTAGCCAACCCGCCTCCTTGTACCAATCGAGCGTGCGCCGCAGCCCTTCCTCCAGACCCGTGGATGCGCGGAAGCCCAGTTCGCGCCGGGCGCGCCCGGAGTCACAGACCCAGCCCGCGCAGCAGGCTTCCCGTACTTTGTCGCGCGACAGGATTCCGGGCTTTCCGCTGAGGCGCGACCACCACTCGGCGCACAACCCTAAGACGTAGGCAGCGCTCTCCGGTATCGCCACCGTACGCAACTTGCGGCCCATCAACCGTGCGGCCAAGCTGCCGAATTCATCCCAGGTTACTGGCATGGGGTCCGCTAGGTAGAAAACCTCGCCACCGGCGCCAGTGCAGTCGGCCGCCGCGATCATGCCATCCACCAAGTCTCCCACATAAATGTGGCTGAAGCGGCGCGGCGCATTCCCGATCTGCGCCATCCAGCCGCGGGCGACGGTGCGAATCATCTGGTAAACATCCCGGTCGCGCGGCCCGTAGACCACTGGAGGCCGCACGATGACGGCCCTGGAGGCGAGGGGCGACCGGCGGACGGCTTGCTCGCCGGCCAGCTTCGACCGGCCATACTGCGAGACGGGCCGCGGTTCGTCCGCTTCGGTGAGCGGCCGATCGGCTGTACTGGGACCGGCCGCGGCTAGGCTGCTGACGTGCACAAATCGGTCGACATGGTTTGCGGCGCCCAGCAGTTTGGCTGTGGCGAGGGCATTGCCGCGATTGTATTCAGCCGCGTTGCGGGCCTTGGTCACGCCCGCCAGGTGGATGACGGTGTCCACGCCGCGCAGGGCCGGCTCCAGCCCGGCGCCGCTTTCCAGATCGCCCTCCGCCAATTCGATCCCACCGCGGGTGAGGTTGCCGGTCGCGCTGGAGCGCCGCACCAGGCAACGGGGGGCGCGGCCCTGAGCCACCAGACGCTCCACCAGATGGCTGCCGATGAAACCGGTCGCGCCGGTCACCAGAATCATGATTGAGGGGTTCGGCGAAAGGCCACTTCGGAGAAGCAACTCTCGGCTGAAGTACCGGTATGCTGCGTGTTGATCTGCAGCCGGATCCCCTTCACGCGGGGCGCGGGATGGCCGTAGGCCTTCTGGTAGTCGCCTGCCAGGTTGCGGCTTTCGGTGAGCCAGCGGTTGAGGTTTGCCGCTCCGGAACGGCAGACGACGGCATAGATATGCACGAGCGGAATCGAACTGGCGCTTTCCATCATGCCGGCTGGGGCGGTGGTATCCCAAATGTAGGAAAGGACGCGCCGATCGGCAAAGGCGACCAGCACCTGGGCCGCCTGATCGTCGCTCTTGCTATGCCGGAAGTCGCCTCCCGCGGGAAGTTCCTTGACGTTCCACTTCCAGGTTAGGATCGGCTCCTCCTGCGGATCGACATCCACTTCGCGTTCCAGGCCAAACGAGGAGTCGTGGCTCATCAGATCGAGATAATTGCTGTTGCCTTCCCGCACGGTGGCGATCTTAGGCATGCCGCGGTTGACCTTCACCTGCCAGCCATCGGGCAGACGGCCTGGTTGCCAGTTGACCGGACTCAGGACGATGAGGGCGGTTTGGGTGGTATCCGCCGCGGATGCAAATGCCAGGATTGTCAATAGAATTAGAACGCGCCGCAAAGACCCTCCGCTATCTCCTCATCATCGCATGATTGCGCGAGTTGTGGGGCAGGCTCTCAGCCTGCGGCGGCCTCTCAGGCCGCCTGAGGCTCTTGCGCAGTGCGGCCAGGATTGCCGCGCAAATAGAAACAGCAGGGCAGGCGGAAACGCCAGCCCCGCTATTAGCGTCAGTCTACCGCCAGTGCCCTTCTACCATAACCCACCCACCATGACGGCGCACCCAGCGATGGGCCACCCAGCGGGCGTGGGGCCGTGGAGGAAGTTCCCAACGTCCCGGAACCCAAACGTAGGCGGAACCGTTCCAACTGTGATACCCAGCGATCCAAACATGGTTGGGACCGGGACGGGCTATCGGGGTTTCGACGATGGCCGCCGGCGGCGCGACCCGCACAATCACCTCGGCGCACAGTGCCGTCCCGGCGGTCAACAGTAGCCCGAAGGCTGAACCGATCAATAGTTTCTTCAACATGCAGTACCCTCCATTTCTGATTATCATACACAAGTAACCCGGCGGGATACGGAAAGTCATGCGTATTAAGGAAAAATAACGGGACCCGCCGCGCTACCCTAAGAGCCGGTATTGACCGCCGTAGAAGACCAACGGCTCGCCATCGCAGCAGTCCGCATGCACCACCTCGCCGATCACGATATCGTGGTCGCCCGCCGTGACCACGTTCACGCGCGCGCACTCGAGAGTGGCCAGCACTTCCGGCAGCAACGGGACGCCGGTCTTTCCCGCGTACCAACTGATCCCCTCGAAGCGGTCGTATCCGCTGCCGGCGAACCTGTCGCTGAGCTCCTTTTGTCCCGCGCCCAGGATATTGATGGCAAAGTGCGCCCCGATGCGGAAGTGTTCCCGAATGCGCGTGCGATGGTCCACGCAGATCAGCACCAATGGCGGCACCAGCGACACGGACGTAAAGGAATTAGCCGTCATGCCGTGGCAGGCGCCGTCCGCGTCGAGCACCGTCGCAATGGTGATGCCGCTGGCAAATTTGCCGCAGATGCGGCGGAACGTCTGCTTCTCGATCTTGGACAACGCCGGCTGCGGAGAATCATTCGCCATCAGGCGTCGAATTTAGCATACTTCCCGGGTTCAGGGAAGTCGGTCTGCGCGCCTTATTCCACGGGTGCCTTGTTCTCTTCCACCGGTATGCGGTGCTCGTTGGCAAAAGCGTCCTTACGAATGCCGGTCACCTGCCAGGATATCTTCATGCCCGCCTTGCCGCCGCCGATCTTGAATTGGTTGCCCGAAACTTCGCTCGCCACGTAAACCGGCGCGAAGCCGCCGATGCAGGTAAGCTGATAGCGAAAATCGCGGTTTAGCGCTTCGAACCACTCCGGAAGTGTGACCACCGCATCGCCCCGGTGGGATAGCGTCACCACGCCGTTGTAGATGTTCATCATGTCCGGCGACTCTACAAAGGAGTGGTACAGATACTTGTGCTCGGGATCGAGTGGGTGATCGATGCGGAACGAGCCGCCCAGTTTGGAAACTGTGCCATTCACCGTCAGGTTGCCGTTAATAACCACCGGTCCGGTGAACTTGCCCGCGGTCCCGCCGCCCGTGGCGATGGCCAGCAGAGCCGTGCCGCCCGCGGTGGCGTTCGCGGAGACGCCGATACCGGTGGCGCTGGACGAGTTGCCGTACACGCCGATAGCGTTACCGGAAGTCGCATTGTTCGCGCCGTACACGCCGTATCCGGTGGCGCCGGAAGAGCCGCCGGCCACGCCTGTCCCACCGGTGGCGGTACCGTATACCGCGGTTCCAGCGGGGCTGACGGTGCTGCCGTAAACTCCATAAGTGGTTCCGCTGGCCGCCGTGGCTTGGCCCACGGTGCCAATTCCAGCCGTGCTGGCGGTGGTGCCATAAACGCCATACGCGGCGCCGGTGGTCGCGGCATTCGCACCGTACACTCCGTATCCGGTTGGGCCCGAAGTCACTCCCGCCACACCTGTCCCGGCGGTGGCGTTGCCCTCCACCCCAAATCCCGCCGAGCTCACCGTGCTGCCATAGACGCCAAAAGTGGACCCACTGGACGCGGTCGCCAACCCCAGCGTGCCGATCCCAGCCGCGCTGGCCGTCGCGCCATACACGCCGTAAGCGGTGCCGGTGGTGGCCGCATTTGCTCCGTACACCCCGTATCCGGTGGGGCCGGACGTTACTCCCGCGACGCCCGTACCGGTGGTAGCGTTACCATCCACCGCGATGCCCGCGGGGCTGGCCGTCGCGCCATAGACGCCAAAATTCGCGCCGCTGGCCGCCGTCGCCTGGCCCAGCACGCCCGTTCCGGTAGAACTGGCGCTCTTGCCGGTTACGCCGAAGGTGGCGCCGGTGGCCGCAGAGGCGTCTCCCAGCACTCCTGTGCCGGTGGTGCTGGCGGTAATGGCCTCCAGCTTAGCGGTGGGCGTGGTGGTCCCAAGGCCCACGTTCCCGCTCGTCGCCTGGTACAGCTTCGAATTTCCAAGAACTGTGGCCGCGGTCCAGATCGTAATGTAATTGGCAGTGCCGCTGCCGGTCTGGTCAGGCGAAGCGGCCGTAGCCGGCTGAACAGGTTTCCCGGATGCCGCCATGGACTCGGAAACCAGAGCATGACCGCCCGTTCCGGCCAAGGCGAACGCCGACGCCGGCAGCCCGCCCAGCGTCTCGGCATCCACGGCCTTCAGGGCATACGGCACGCTGGTCATCAACACCCGCGGCTGCTCAGCTTCCGACTGAGGCTGTACGCCCAGCCAGCGCCCTTGCCCGGCGGCAAACACTTCCGCCGGCATGCCCTCGTTCCGCGTGGCGCCGAGTGTCGCCGTGTAGCGCCCGTTGCCATCGGCCTGGACGTTTTGCGTCTCCATCCATAGCGGCGCGCCGCCCCGCTCCTCCTCGTAGAGGGCAAACGTCACCCCTACCACGCCACTCATGGGCTGGCCACTGCTGCCAGTCAGCGTACCGCTGAATTTCACTAGTCGCGGCACGGCGGCCGTAGTCTTTGCCGGCGGTTGGGCCAGAGCGGCAAAAGTCGCGCAGACGCAGAGCAAGCCTGTGCGGATCGAATCGTTAGCATGTCTCATTTTGGATGTCCTGTCTTTGGCCCGCCGCCGGAAGCTGGCAGAGCCGCATTAGTCACTATACATCATGGCCCTGTTTAACCAACTGGAAGGCGGGCAATCCTGGCCCGCAGCCGGCTGTCAGCCGGCTCTGGCCGCCTGAAAGGCGGCTTCGGCCAGGATTGGCCGCCCCCAGGAGGTCTTCGACGGTGCCCCACACTACAATAGAAGCTGATGAAGGCCACCAGCGCCGATGTTCTCGAATATGAATCGCTACGCGCCCTGCTGGGCCGCTATGTGTCCAGCCCACCGGGCAAAGCGGAGCTCGCGCAAATTTCCCCGCATACCGATGCGGCCCTCCTGGCAGCCGACCTGGCGGATGCCGGCGAGGGTGTCGAGTATTTGCGTTCCGCGGGCCGCCCGCAGACCGCTGGCCGCGGCGCGGCCATCCGCATCGATTTCGGCAGCTTCCCCGACCTGACCGAGGCCGTCCATAAGCTGCGCATCGAAGGCGCCAGCCTGGAAGGCAAGGAAATCTTCGACCTCTTCGGCGTGCTGGACCGCGCAGCCGACGCCAAGAGCGTGCTCAACGCCGTGGCCGAGCGCTTCCCACGGCTGGGCGCGCGCAGCCAGGCGATCGGCGACTTCCGTGCCCTGCTCAAGGACCTCGAGGGCAAGATCCAGCCGGATGGTTCAGTCGCCGACCACGCCAGCGTGGCGCTGGCGCGTTTGCGCCGCGACATCGAGCGGCAGCGCAAGTCCATTCAGGGGTCGCTCGAGCGCTTCCTGAAATCGCACCAGGAAGAAGGTGTTCTCCAGGAGGAGTTCGTCACCATCCGCAACGAGCGTTTCGTGGTGCCCATCATTGCCGGCCAGCGGCGCAAAATCGACGGCGTCATTCACGGGGCCAGTTCCAGCGGCCACACGCTCTTCGTCGAGCCGCTCGAAACCATCGACCTGAACAACGAACTGGTGCGCCTGAGCGAGGAGGAAGCCCAGGAAGTCCACCGCATCCTGCGCGAGTTGACCGCGCGCCTGCGCGGTTATGCGGAATCCATTCGCCAGACCATGGACACGCTGGGCCGGCTGGAAATGATCTTCGCCAAGGCGCGCTTCGCCGTGGATTTCGATTGCGCGATTCCCCGTTTTGGCGGCCGCCTGCGGCTGCGCGATGCCCGCCACCCGCTGCTCGAAGACGTGCTGCGCCGCCAGCGCAAGCCGGTCGTGCCCATTTCGCTCGAACTCGACGAGGGCAGAAAGACGCTGCTGATCAGCGGCCCGAACACCGGCGGCAAAACCGTCTCGTTGAAGACCGTCGGCCTGCTCACTCTGATGGCGCAATCCGGGCTGCCCGTGCCGGCGGCGGAAGCCGAGTTCCCCATCTTCGGCCAGGTGTTGGCGGACATCGGCGACAACCAGTCGATACAGGAAAGCCTGAGCACGTTTTCCGCGCACATTTCGCACATCCGCGAGATGGCGCTGGACGTGACGCCGGATTCGCTGGTGCTGCTGGATGAGCTGGGCGCGGCCACCGATCCGGAAGAAGGCGGCGCGCTGGGTGTGGCCATCGTCGAACATTTCCGGGGTGCCGGAGCGTACACGCTGGCCTCCACGCACCTGTTGGCGCTGAAGATTTACGGCGCGAACACCAAGGGTGTGCTGAATGCGTCCATGGGCTTCGACGAGCGCACGCTGGAGCCGACTTACGTGCTGCACACGGGCATGCCCGGGAAGTCGGCCGGCCTGGAAATCGCCACGCGCCTGGGCATGCCGGAGGACATCATGAATCGCGCGCGTGCGGCCCTCAGCGACCGGGAGCGCGACCTGGGGCGGTTCTTGAGCGAACTGCACCAGCGCCTGAAAGACACGCAAACATTGGAGGCGGACCTGCGCCGGCAGCAGGCCGAGGTGGCCGAACGCGAAAAAGAAACGGCGCGCGAATGGGAGAAACGCGAATCCGCCAAGCTGAAGGAGTTGGAGCGCCGCACCGAGCAGATGCTCGCCAAATTCGACGAGCAGGCGCAGCAGACCCTCGATCAAATCGCGCACGGCGCGGTCGACCGCAAGGCCGCCGATCAAGCCCAGCGCCGCGTGGCGAAGGTAAAACGCGAGCTGCGAGAGGAATTTCAAACCACCGTGCTCTCCACGCAGGATGAGTCGCGGCACGGCGATCTGCAGCGCCTCAAGATCGAGGAGGGCGTGCGCGTGCGGTTGCAGGGTATCCGCGAGCCCGCGCGCGTGCGCCGCATCCTGACCGGCGATCGCCTGGAAGTGGAAGCCGGCTTCATGAAGATGCAGGTTTCGGTGGACGAAGTTCTGGAGGTTTTGCCCGACACCGGCCCCGCCGCCCGGCTGCCCAAGAATGTCAGCTTCAAGCCCGCGCCGGAATTGACGCCGGTGCACCAGGAGATCAACGTGATCGGCCAGCGCGCGGAAGAGGCGCGCGACAATGTGGATCAGTTCCTGGACCGCGCGGTGATGGCCACCGCCAGCCGCGTGCGCATCGTCCATGGGCATGGCATGGGGATCCTGAAGAAGGTGCTGTGGGAACTGCTGGAGCGGCATCCGCACGTGGAGAAGCATTACACGGCCCCACCGCAGGAAGGCGGAACTGGCGCGACGATCGTGGAGCTGAAGGAGTGAGTCGAACATCGTGGCGCAGGCACTTTTGCCCGCCGCGACCGCACTCCTGCGGTCGCCTGCCTGGTTCCCGGCGCCAGCGACGTTCTACGAGTCTGCGCCACGACGCCAAGTGCTATGCGCGCGTAAGAAAAATCGGCAGACCCAACTTATTCGCGTAATTCGGCCGGTACCGCCGGGTGTTGTACATGGTCTCCAGATCCACCCGCCGCGGCCCTAACTTCGGGTCCGGTATGGGCGCCGTCTGATAGCAGCCTCCCGAAATGGCCATCATGACCCCGTGCTGGCCCTGCTGGATGCAGTCCATGGCCATGCTGGCGAACGTCGACGCCACCATCTTATCCACGAAATCCGGGCTCCCGCTGCGCAGATCGTAAGTCAGATCGCTGACAATAGTCTCTTCGCCGGTAGACTTCTTAATTTCCTCGGCCAAATCCTCGCCCACGTTCATCTTCTTCTTGTGACCGAAAGCGTCCGCCTCGCCGACTTCTTTCACCTGGTAGCCTTCCCACTCCGCGCCCTCCGACAGAATAATCAGGGCATAGTTACTCGGATTGTACTGCTTGTCGGTGATCAGCAGCTCGATGAGGTGCTGCAGATTGAATTTGTATTCCGGAATGCAGCAGCGCATGGACGTCACGTAGGCGGTGTACAGCGCGGTGTAGCCGGCGTCGCGTCCGAAAATGCGGAAGACGCCGATGCGCTCGTGCGATCCCACGGTGGTGCGCTGGCGCTCGATCGCCTCCGTGGCGCGGGTGATGGCGGTCGAAAACCCGATGCAATATTCCGTATTGCGCACGTCGTTATCCATCGTTTTGGGAATGGCCAGGACCTTGAAACCCTCGGCGTCCAGGCGCGCGGCGTAGCTCAACGTATCGTCGCCGCCGATCGCGATCAGGTAATCGAGTCCCAGCGTTTCTACGTTCTTCAGCACGCGGCTGGTCATGTCGTATACCACCGAGGTCACGCCCTTCTTGGTGACTTCGGACTTGGGGAACTCCTGGCCCTTCACCACCGGCGGCAGGGCTTTCATCTTGGCCGGGTTGGTGCGCGAGCTATGCAGATAGGTGCCGCCGGTGCGGTCGATGGTGCGGGTGTTCTCGCGATTGAGCGGCAGGACGTAGCGCGCGCGGCTGGCCGGATCGTCCAGGTTGACGTGCGTCAGGCCTTCCCAGCCGCGGCGAATACCGATGACTTCGCAATCGATTTCGCTTCCTCTATAAACCACTGTTTTGATGACGGAATTCAGGCCCGGCACGTCTCCTCCGCCGGTGAGTATACCGATCCGCTTGGCAGGCATTCATGCTCCTTCAGGTGGGGAATTTAACACCCTATTATAGAGTACGGCGCAGCGGCTCGCTTCCGCGTATTCAGATTTCCGCGGATGCCGGTTAGGCGCAGCGGCGATGAGTACGCGGTCCTGCTTCGTGGCGCAGACTCTTAGTCTGGATTGCGCCGGGATAAACCGGCGTGGAGTAGCGAATGAAAGAGTCGTACAGGGAAGGAGTAGCGAACCGCCCTGGCCCCGAGCCGTGTGAGGGCAGTCGTAAGGCTGCACTTGAAGCGTTGGACAGCCTGATACCGCCGGTCCAGATCCTGCAACCCTATCCGAGCCTACCCTTCGACGCCAAGCATCCCCAAATCCAAGGTAGGTACCGTGTGCGTTAGTAGCGCCGGCACTCCTGCCGGCGCTTGGCGGGCACGCCAGGAAAAGCTCGAGATTAGCTCCCAAAAGCCACAGCCACCTGCTTCTTCACGAATGCCAGATCGCGCGCGATCGCGGCCATGTCCGCCGGCTCGTATTCCAGATGCAGTGACAGCGGTCCCGCGAAGTGCGCCGCCGCCAGCAAGGCGAACACCTGTTCCCACTTCACCATGCCTTCGCCAATCGGGCACATGCGCATCGTCCATTTGCCGTTCGCCTTTTCCCAATAGAAATCCTTGAGCGCCACCATTTTGATGCGCGGCAGGGCCATCCGCATAGAGATCGACCAACCGGCCTCGCCGCCCTCCGCGGTGGCATGGCATGGATCGAAATAGTAGCCGATCCAGTTGGGGTCCTGGCCCTCGATGACGGCGCGGCCGTCCCACACGGCTTCGCCCACGTAGTTGCCGGAATGGTTGTGGAACCCCGCCGTCATGCCGTAAGCGCGCGCCAGCGCGACCAGTCCGGTCACCTCGCGGCGCACTTCGGCCACCCGCGTTTCGATGTTATCGCCCGGCCGATAATTCCAGTAGCCCAGCTTCCAATAGGGCACCTTCATGCGGTCGCGGCCGCAGAGCGCCAGTACGTTGTGTATGTTGGGGTCGGCCGCGGTGACAAACGCGGTGGTGATCATGGGGACTTCGACGCCTTCGGCGCGGATGGCTTCCACCGCGCGATAAAGGTCGGCCGCCGAGAGCGACGGCTCGACGTGTCCGCCGGGGCGCACCGTGAGATCGCAGCCGGCAAAGCCCAGGTCTTTGAGCACGCCGCCGAGTTCGGAATAGTGGATCTTGGGCAGATGCTTGGAGAACAGGCAGATGGTAGGCGCCGGGCGGGGCGCTTGCGGCGCAGCTCGCAACTGGGCCGCCATCGTGGCGCCCGCCACCGTGAACGCTCTTCGAGTGAGGTCCATGTTCACATCGTCGCACAGCCGATCGGCGCGCCGGATCTATGCCGGCTCCGGTATCTCCGCGGCATCCGGCACAGCCTCTCCGTCGAGCACGCGGCGCGCGCGCTCGGCGTCGAATTCCTTCTCCCATTTCGCCACCACGATGGTGGCCACGCCGTTGCCCACCAGGTTGGTCAGCGCGCGCATCTCCGACATGAACCGGTCCACGCCGAGCAGCAGCGTGAGACCTGCCACGGGAACGGTCCCGACGGCGGAGAGAGTGGCGGCCAGGGTGATGAATCCGCCGCCGGTCACCGCCGCCGCGCCCTTGGAGCTCAACATCAGCAGGAGCAGCAGCGCCGCTTCCTGGCCTCCCGTCAGGTGGACGTTGGTGGCCTGCGCCACGAACAGCGCGGCGATGGTCAGGTAAATGGAAGTGCCATCGAGGTTGAACGAGTAGCCCGATGGAATCACCAGCCCGACCACGGATTTGCCGCACCCGAGCTCTTCCAGCTTCACCATTATGCGTGGCAGCACCGATTCCGACGACGATGTGCTCAGTACGATCAGCAGTTCCTCCTTGATGTAGTTGAGGAACTTCCACAAGCTGAAGCCGTGTGCCCAGGCGATGGCGCCCAGCACGATAAACACGAAGGCGAAGCTGGTCAGGTAAACACACGCCAGTAGCTTCAGCAGCGGCAGCAGCGTGCGGATGCCATATTTTCCGATGGTGAACGCCATGGCGCCGAATGCGCCTACGGGCGCGGCCTGCATAATGATCGCGACGATGCCGAACATCCAGTGCGCGATCTGATCGCAGGCTTCCACGATGGCGCGATTGCGGGGGATCGCCGCCAGCGCCAATCCAAACAGAATCGCCACCAGCAGCACCTGCAGAACATCGCCTTGCGCGAAGGCGCTGATGACGGTGCTCGGGATAATGTTCAGCAGAAAATCGACGGCATGCAACTGCTTGCCTTGCGCGGCGTATTGCGCGACGGCGGCGGCGTCGAGCGTGGCCGGATTCACATTCATGCCCGCGCCAGGCTGCACGATTTTGACCACGACCAGCCCGATCAGCAGCGCCACCGTGGTCAGCACTTCGAAGTACGCCAGGGCCTTGATGCCCACCCGCCCCAGCTTCTTCATGTCCCCGATGCCGGCGATGCCCACCACCACCGTGAAGAAGATAATCGGGCCGATCATCATCCGGATCAGCTTGATGAAGCCGTCGCCCAGGGGTTTCATGGCTGCGGCGGTATCCGGGTAAAGCACGCCCAGCAGCACGCCCAAAACGATTCCCAGGATCACCCGGAAATAGAGAGTGCGATGGAATCTCCGGGGCGGGGCGGCTGGGGAGGGCGGCATGTCCTGTCACAGCCGAAGATAGCAGAATGCTGCGCGCCACTCGATCGGCAGTCGTGCACCCTAGAACCTGGCGGCGCTTCTTGCGGGAATCGCGGCGGCGTCAGGGTGGGCAGGGTGCGCCGCGCCAAGATTTCGGGCAAAGCCGACGGCCGCAATCACTTGTTCGGGGTTCAGAGGCTTCCGCAACACACCCGCGCCACCCGCGCCGGCCACCGCCAGAAACAGATCGTCCGGCGGCCTGCGCGCTAGCAGGTGAAAGGAAGCGCCGGACAACCGGCAAGCGCCGCACAATTCCCGCCAGTCAGCGTGATGGGAGTCCCAGTCATAGACCAGAGCCACGCTGGGGGACTTGCGCAGCAGCGCCACCGCGTCACCTGGAGATAGAGCGAACCTGATGGTCCAGTTTGCGTGAAATGCGGCGATCATGAGGTTAGCGATGGTGTGCGGGTCCAGCGCCAACACCACAAGCTGCGGAGCGTCGTGCCGCGGCGGGCGGCAGAGCGCGCCCGTCAAGCGCCTCCACGCATTCAGCAGCGGCGGCGCGTTCGATGTTGCAGGCGTTCCATGCATGTTGACCCCTCCTTACCACTGCGCGCGTCCAAACTGGCGGCTGGCTGGTGCCACGCGGCCCTAACTCGTGGTCCGCCCCGAGGTTGGTGAGGGCGGTCGCATATCCGATTCGGGCGCTCGATTTGCTCGATCGCACCGAAGCGCTCTGAGGCGCCCCGAGGCCAGCCTGAACTTCAGCATAAGCTCTTCGCTGTCACCCGCCCATACCGCAAGCGCGGTATTTCCAGCCGGCATGTTGAAGTATTCGGGGTGGGACAACCCTATGCGCCAGCCTGGCGGCAGCGTGTGTCAGTTCACCAGGTCGCGCGCACAGTCCGGACACATACCGTGAGTGAAATCCGCGTCCGAGTGGTCGTGAATGTAAGCTTCTAAAGGCTGCCACTGGTCCTTCTCGTCACGGACTCGCTTGCACCAGGCGCAAATCGGCAGCAGGCCGCTCAGCAGTCTCACTTGCCGTCTGGATGCATGCATCTTCTGCCCCAGCCAGCAGATGAGAAGCCCCAGGGACAGGAACAATCCAAACCTCAACAGGGGCGCGGCGCCGAATAAGCGGAGAGTATGTTCCGCCGGAAGGAACAGGAACCACTTAGCCAGGCAGGTAAGCAGGAGGGCCGCGGCTCCCGCCCAGACGCCCGCGTACATCACGGCGATGGCCACGGCGGCGAGCAGCAACTGGTACGAGTCAGGCGCGACAAAAGGCGCCAGAACCTTTTGCAGACCGATGCTGATAGCGCCTAGCGCCAGGCCGTAAGCGGCGGACCAAAGGCGGGAGCGCTCCGGCCCGGGCGGAACGGGGACATATCGCCCGCGGCGCGGACGGGAAGCGGTCATCTACGTGATAACCCCCTTGCGTACCGCGTAAAGGATCAACTCCGCGGTGCTGTGCAGATTCAGCTTCTGGAATATGTTGCTGCGGTGCGTCTCGACCGTGTAGAGACTCAAATTCAGCATGGCAGCCACCTCCTTGGGGGTCTTGGCTTCGGCGAGCAATTGCAGAGTCTCCCGTTCACGGGTGGTCAGCAGATCGTAGCTATCCTCTACCTCCTGTTCCCGCAACTGGCGCATATACTCGTCGGCCAGCATCCTATTGATCGCCGGACTGAAGAAGGCTTTGCCATCGTGCACGGCGCGGATAGCGTTGATGAGGTCGTATTCGGCCGAATCCTTCAGCAGATAGCCCTTGCCGCCGGACTTCAGCGCTTTGAGCACGTATCCTTCGTCGGAATGCATGCTGAGAAAAACGATGCCGGTTTGCGGGAGCTTGGCGGAAATCTGGCGGGCGGCCTCGATGCCGTTCAGCATGGGCATCGCCACGTCCAGCACGGCGATGTCCGGGGCATGCTCGGCTGCCAGGGCGACGGCCTGGCGCCCGTCGGACGCTTCCGCCACGACGCGGAAGCCGGGCTGGCTCTCGAGCAGCAGGCAGAGTCCTCTGCGCACTACCCGGTGATCGTCCGCCAGCAGGATGCGAATGGTGTTCATGACACCGCCCGCAGGCTGCGTCCGCCGGCCGGCAGCACGACTGAAACGGTGGCGCCATGGCCGGGCCGCGTGTCGATTGAAAGCGTGCCGCCCAAAGTAGCCGCGCGTTCCTCGATGCCCAACAGCCCCATGCCGCGCTCCTGGCTGGGCTGGAAGCCCTTGCCGTCGTCCTGAATGGCGAGGCGGATGCATGTCTCCTCCTGCCGCACGGTGACGCGCACGGTGGTAGCGGCGGCATGCTGCACGCAATTGTGCAGGGATTCCTGAACGATCCGGTAGATGCAGGTCTTGTGCTCTTCCGGCAGATCGTCGGATACTCCCTCAGCGGCGACCCGCACGCGCAGGCCGGTCCTCTTGGACACCTCGCGGCCCTGCCACTGCAACGCCGGGACCAGGCCGAGATCGTCCAGCATCGAAGGCCGCAGCAGCAGCGCCATATTGCGGACCACGCCGAGCGAATCCTCTACCAGTTCCTTGATCTCGGCCAGTTTATTCTCCGCGCCCTGGTTGTCGCGCACCCGGATGCGCTGCGACAGATTCGCTAGCTCCACGCGCACGCCCGTCAACGCCTGGCCCACCTCATCGTGCAACTCGCGCGATATGGCGCGCCGGTCGTTCTCCTGCGTCTCGACTAGGCGCGCGGAAAGCTGTTTCAGTTCGGCGCGCGCGACGGCGACTTCCTGGTAACGCGCCGCGGCTTCCGATTCCAGGGCCACGATTTTGCGGACGCCGAAGACGGCCAGGATGAGGCCCAGCGCGATGGTCAACCCGGTGGTTAGCATGGAGCCGCGGCGGAACTGCGAAAACATATCGCTGACTTCGTGTTTGCCCAGATCCAATTGAAATTCGTTGATGCCGGCGATCTGATCGGCGATGCGCAGCATGGCGGCGCGGCGCGGAAAGACGTCGTCCCGCAGGAAGGCGTAGCCGCGATCGCGCCGGTCGCCCGCGTTCCACGCCAGCACCGGCGCCAGGATATTCCAGTAGTCTTGCAAAGCGCGGTTGAGGTCCAGGAACGGCGGCGCCTGGGCCTCGTTCAGAAAGGCCTTGTACCGTTCGAGAGCGGCCTCCATCCGGGTGCGTGTGGCCAGCAGGCTGACGCGATGGGCTTCGGCCTTGGCCGCGTCCGGCTCCAGAAGACAGTCGCGCACGTAGGTGCCCGACAGGTAGAGATCCGACCGGATCTGTTCCAGCAAACGGGTGCGGGCCAGGAAGGTCTCCCGGATAGCGTCGTTGCGGCGCTGGATCTGGCCGAACTCCTCGATGCCATCGAGTCCGGCAAAGGCCAGCAGAAGGAGCAGTCCACCGAATCCGATGGCCAGGACAATCCGGCTGCTTGGGGTTTTACCGCCGACCGTGCGGGAAAAGGTAGACGGATGCATCGCTAACGCCAATATACGCCGGAAGGCGACGACGTTGAATACCGTGGCGGAGGTACTTTAGGGCGCGTTTTCCGGTATGGGCGGGCGGTGCATGCCGCCGCGGCACTCCGGCTTAATACCGGTATTCGGCCTTGAGGACCTCGTCTTCCATCGAGTGGCGCAGGGCGAAGCCGAGCTTTTCGCAGATGCGCGCCACATCCCGGTTGTCGGGCAGGATGTCGGCCTTCAAGGCGCCGAGCTTCTCGTCCGCGCCCACGGCCACCAGGCGCCCGAGCAGCTCCTTGCCCAAACCGCGGCCGTGATGCTGATCGCTGACCAGTACGGCCACTTCCGCGTCGTTGGTGCCGAGCACACGCGTGAGGCGGGAGACGCCCAGGATCTCGTTCTCACCGTTCGCAGGGTTGCGCCGCTCGGCGACCAGCGCCATCTCGCGGTTGTAGTCGATGAAGCAAATGCGCGTCAGGCGCTCGTGCGCCACGCGCTGCGAGAGATTCATCAGGTGGAAGTAGCGCAGGTAGACGCTGCGCTCGGAGAGGGTCGCATGGAACTTCACCATCATCGGCTCGTCCTCCGGGCGGATCGGCCGGATCAGGACGTCGGTGCCATCCTTCATGGTCCAGGTATAAACGTAGCGGCTGGGATACGGGCGGATGGCGGGCCTGGGCAGCTGCTCCTTGGTAACTTCCGGCCCGTGCACCACGATGCGCGCGTCCAGAGCCACCAGCCGGTCCGGAGAAGCCAGCAGCGGGTTGATGTCGATCTCCTTGATCCAGGGCTGCTCCACCACCAGGCGGCTGAAGCGCACCAGCACCTGCTCCAGCGCCGCCAGGTTCACCGGCTTGCGCCCGCGCACGCCCTTGAGCGCCTTGTAAATCTTGGTCTGCTCCATCATGCGGCGGGCCAGCGTGGTGTTCAGCGGCGGCAGGCTCAGCGCGCGGTCCTTGAACACTTCCACCAATTGGCCGCCGGTGCCGAACAGCAGCACCGGTCCGAACTGCGCATCCAGGCTGCTGCCGATGATCAGCTCGTACCCGTCGCCGCTTTTGATCATGGGCTGCACGGTGACGCCCTGGAAATGCTCCGCGCCGGCCTTTTCGGTCACCGAGGCCAGGATGCGGCGCCAGGCGCGCTCCACGGCCTCGCGGTCGGCCAGGTTCAATTGCACGCCGCCCACGTCGGTCTTGTGCGTGATGGTTTCGGAGAACAGCTTGAGCACCACCGGATAGCCCATGCGTTCGGCCTGATCGGCGGCTTCCTCCGTGGTGCCCGCGACTACGGTGCGCACGGTCGGAATGCCGTAGGCGTCCAGCACCTGCTTGGATTCGGACTCGGTGAGGATGGTCCGGCCGGCATCCCGCGCATTCCGGATGATCTCTTCGGTCAGCGCCTTGTTGGGCGCATAATCGCCCGAGTCCTCGGGCAGAGACGGCGTTTCGTAGAGGCCTTTCAGGTTGTACGCCGTACCGCCACATGTAAGTGAACGCGCGCACCGCGGTGTCGGGATACTGGAAGGTGGGAATCTTCGCCTGGTTCAGGATGTCCATCGCCGGCCGCCACGTCCGCGCCGCCCATCCAGCTTGCCAGAATCGGCTTGCCTTCCAGCTGGGCGTAGGGTTTCAGGTGCTCGGCGGTCTTGGTGGGATCGGTCATGGCCTGCGGCGTGAGCATCACCAGCAGGCCGTCGCTATTGGGATCCTTGGCGGCGATTTCAACCGCCTTGGCGTAGCGCTCGGGGCTGGCGTCGCCGATGATGTCGATGGGATTGTTGTGGCTCCAGGTGGGCGGCAGCACCTGGTTGCAGCGCCTCCATGCGCTTCGGGCGACAGCTCGGCCAGCTCGCCGCCGCTGGCGATCAGCGCGTCGGTGGCCAGCACGCCGGGACCGCCGGCGTTGGTCAAAATGGTCAGGCGCGGACCCTTGGGGCTGGGCTGCTTGGAGAGCACCTCCGCCATGTAGAACAGGTCGGCGATGCTGTTCACGCGCAGCACGCCGCTGCGCCGGAAGGCGGCCTCCAGCACTTCGTCGCTGCCGGCCAGCGAGCCGGTATGCGAAGCGGCGGCCTTGGCGGCGGCCTCGCTGCGCCCGGCCTTGATGACGATGATGGGCTTGTTGAGCGCCACTTCGCGCGCGGCCGAGAGGAAGCCGCGGGCGTCGCCGATCGATTCCATGTAGATGACGATGCTGCGGGTGCGCGGGTCGTTGCCCAGGTAATAGATCAGGTCGCCCCAGCCCACGTCGACCATGGAGCCGACCGAAACGAAGGCGCTGAAGCCCACCTGCTCCCGCAGGCTCCAATCGAGGACCGCGGTGCAGAGCGCGCCGCTCTGGCTGATGAAGCCCACATTGCCGGGGCGCGCGATGGCGGCGGCGAAAGTGGCGTTCAGCCCGGTGAGCGGGCTCATCACGCCCAGGCAGTTGGGGCCGATGATGCGCATGTTGGCGTGGCGCGCCTCGTGCAGCACCTGGCGCTCCAGTTCCGCGCCCTCCGCGCCGATCTCCTTGAAGCCCGCCGAGATCACGATGGCGCCCTTGACGCCTTCCTCCCCGCAATCGTGGATGATGCCCGGCACGCTGGCGGCGGGGGTCACGATGACGGCCAGATCGACCGGCTCAGGCACCTCCGAGATATGTTTGTAAGCTTTGACGCCCAGCACGCTGGGCCGCTTGGGATTAATCGGGAAGACCGTGCCGCCGAACGGGTTGCTGACCAGATTCCAAAGAATCGTGCGCCCCACGGTATTGGCGGTCTCGGTGGCCCCGATGACCGCGATGGTCTTCGGGGCGAAGAATACATCCAGGGACTGGGTGCCCTCTTTAATGGCTTTACGGGCTGGTTTGCCGACTAACATAAGTTTTATTGGGGGATGGCATGGTTATTGGCCGCCTTTCGAGGGGAAGACGGCCTGGTTGAGAGCGGCCACCACGTCCACGCTCGAAATACCGTACTTGCGCGCCACGGTCTCGATATCGCATTCGTCACAACTGGAGCGGAAACCCAGCGACTCAAAAACCGGCATGGTTTCCGGATGCGACTGTTTCACATCGCGGACGATCATGTCGCGGCGGATCAATTGATCGAATCGAAACATTGCGATACCCTGGCGTACCCTTTCCAGGTGGCTTGCGCCCCCTTAATTCAAAGTGTAGCAGGAGTATCGGGCCGAAATATCAAAAAAAGCGGCTACCGGCGTGTCTCGGGAGCAGCCGCGTGAGTTTTTCAAGTCTTCCGGAGCGGCGGCGGCGGCGCGGGGCGCGGTCCCGGCAGGCGGTCTCGACCGGGGTCGCCGGGATTTGTACCTGTGCCAGCGCGGCCAGCACGTCATCGGGGGCGCCACATACACACGGTAGGATGTCGTTTTCGAAATATCCCGGGCAAGGCGCGGGCTGGCCGGCAAAGCAAAATGGTTTGTGGACGGGCGGCGGGACGCGGGCTAATGTACCTGTGAATACCGGAGCCGGAGTCGCGTGCATTTTCATGATGTCCTCCAATCCAATATTGATCCTGCACGCGGTGGGCCAAAAAAGCTCCACCGCAAGTGCTTCATGCGGTGGAGCTTTTTCCAGGGGGAGAAGACTTAGCGAACACTCAGAGCGGGGAGAATAACGGCAGCCATGGGTTGGCCGCCATCCGATGTGAGCTCTCGCTCGAGCTTGGACGGGGATACATGGCCGCATACCGCGTCGGTCTTCACGTCGGCCAGGAAGTAACGGTCGGCCACTTTGTGGAAGACCACGACGTTCTTGTCCTGGATGGTACGATATCCGCTCTCGGCGCTGGGAGCGAGCACCATGACCGCTTTGCCGGTTTCGGCATTACGGATGGTCATCACCGCGGGGGTGGTAGCCGACATGGTGTAATTCCCGGCCGGCAGCGTGGTGTTCTGCACGGTGAATTCGAATGGGATCGCAGCAGTCACCCGGGTTTGTGCGGAGAGCCCGCTGGCTCCCAACAGCGCCACCGCGCTGACGCTCAGCATGATGTTCTTTAACGTTGTCATTTTCTTTTCTCCTTGCTCTCCTCCATTTGCTTCTGGTGGATCACGGCGCGTATAAAAGCATGCGCTCTGCCAAACCGGAACGCGCGCCGAATCGGCGCAAGTGATTGATAATTCAGTGCGACGGACGCACGGGAATCTGGCCGCGTGAACCTGCAGGTGAATCCGCTAACCAAAAGGTGAATAATAAGAGACGGTGTGATGAACCCCAGACTGCTCGTGATCACCGGCCCGGAGCAAGGCGTCAGCTACCCGGTCGCCACGGATTCATTTGCGATCGGACGCAATCCGCGAAACCAGCTATCGTTGACCGACGCGTCGGTCTCGCGCGAGCACTGCGTGATCGTCAGGCAAGGGGACGATTTCCTGATCCGCGATTTGGGCAGCTTCCACGGCACGCTGCTGAACGACGCGCGGGTGACAGAGGGTGCGCTGGCCAGCGGGGATTACATCCAGCTCGGCAGGAGCCGGCTGCGGTTTCTCACCGACGAGGAAGTATTCTGCGAGGAGACCGTCACCGACATCCGCGTGATGCCCGCGGGTGAGGTGCAGCCCCTGGCGGTGCTGGAGAGTTCGCCGGATCTGCACGCCTTACTGCGCACCAGCGTGATGCTGTACTCGTTTCACGCTCTGTATAAAGTGCGCCGGTCGCCGGCGCGCAGCAAGCTGGAGCGGCACCTGCTGGAGTTCATCTTCGAGGCGATTCCAGCCAGCCGCGGGGCAATCCTGCTCTACGAAGAGGATCTGAGCGATCCGTCGCTGCTGTCGGTGCGGAACGAGGCGCCGGCGCCGCACCGGCCCGCGGTCATCAACCGGACCTTGGTCCGGCGCGTCATCGAGGAGCGTTGCGCCCTGATCGTGGAAGGCGCGGCCAGCACGGAGGCGGAGCAGCCCGCCGGAACGGGCGCGGGGGCGGGGAAGCCCGTGGCGCTGCTGTTGGCGCCGCTGATGATCCGCGAACAAGTCTCCGGGATCGTGTACCTGGAGGGCCGCATCTTTGGCGAGCGGCATCTGCAACTGCTGGTGGCCATCGCGCAGATTGCATCGATGGCGCTGGAGAACTCCTTCAACCTCGAATGGCTGGAGACGGAGAACCAGCGGCTGGAATCGGAACTTCACCCGGACCATCACATGATCGGCGACAGCCCGCGGCTGCGCGAACTGCAGCGCAACATATTGCGGGCGGCACAGGCCAAGTCCACAGTCCTGATAGTGGGCGAGACGGGCACGGGCAAGGAACTGGTGGCGCGCGCCATGCACCAGAACAGCCCGCGCGCCGGACAGCCGTTCATGGCGGTGAACTGCGCGGCGCTGGCGGAGAACCTGCTGGAGAGCGAGTTGTTCGGCCACGAGAAAGGATCGTTCACCGGGGCGCACGCGCAAAAGAAGGGACGGCTGGAGGTGGCCGCGGGCGGCACCATGTTTCTGGACGAGATCGGCGAGATGCCGCTGCTGTTGCAGGCCAAGCTCCTGCGCGTGCTGCAGGAGCGGCAAATGGAGCGGGTGGGCGGCACGCAGCCGATCAAGCTGGATATCCGGCTGGTCGCGGCCACCAATCGCAACCTGGAAGACGAGGTGCGCGCGGGAAGGTTCCGGCAGGATCTTTATTTCCGCCTTAACGTAGTGACCTTGAAGACGCCGCCCTTGCGGGAGCGGCAGACGGATATTCCGATCCTGGCCATGCACTTTGCGTCGAAGTTCGGGGCGCAGTGCGGGCGGCGCATCAGCGGCATCTCGCCGGAGGCCGAAGCGTACCTGCGGCACTACGACTGGCCGGGCAACATTCGCGAGCTGGAGAACGCGCTGGAGCGCGCGGTGGTGCTGGGAACAAGCGACGTCATTCAACTGGAAGACCTGCCGGAGAGTATCCGGGAGATTGCGCGTCCCGCGGATGTGAGCCAGGCGCCGGCGTTGCAGGACGCCGTGGATAACGCCAAGCGCGCGGCGATTGCGCAGGCGCTGCAGCAGGCCAAGAGCGATCATGCCGCGGCGGCCAGGCTGCTGGGCGTGCACCCGAATTATCTGTATCGGTTGATGCGGAATCTGGGGATGCGGTGAGGGGGGGCGAAGGGCGGGTCGTGGAGGGTCCGCGGAGACTCAATTGTGACCCCATTGCCCGTCAAGAGGTTGCCGGCCTATTTCATGGGCGCTTACGTAAGGGTCCGGACGGCGTTCCCACGCCCCTGTCGCCCACACAGCGCACTGATTGTAGGACAAAGGCCGACATGTAGAGAGTAGTCCGTAGCCACGCGCTACATCGCGTTCGTAGCGGGCAGCCTATCGAGCCGCGTAGCGGGTGTGGTGGTCTGGAGGCGCAGCTTTGAGGTAATGTAGTCCATGGAGTACGCAATGGAAATCGACTGTGTCTCTACCCTGCTCGGGTATACCTCGCGCCGCTACTTCACCCAGGCGCGTGGTCGCTGGGTTTTTCGGGGTCATTCGGACGCCACGTACGCGCTGTTGCCGTCGGTAGGTCGGTACGCCCACACCTCTCGTTCCAGGGAGAAGTACGAGCAGAGCCTTTTCGACACTTTCGGCGCGAGGCACACGGGTATATGGCAGCCCTGCCGGCAAGCGACTGGGAATGGCTCTCGCTAGCTCAGCATCATGGACTCCCGACACGGCTCCTCGATTGGACATACAACCCACTGGTCGCACTCTATTTTGCCGTTCGAGCTAAGCCCAGCGCGGATGGAGAGATCTATGCCCTCAACGCCCTTACCAAGGCTTCCGAACAAGTTCGGACGGGCTCTCCATTCGCAATTAGGCAGGCAGTCAAACTTTTCCCGAATATCGTGACACCGCGAATTCGAGCTCAGGAAGGGCTGTTTGTTGTTTGCGCCCAACTTGAGCGTCCCTTGGGCGATGTGCTGCCCCAAGGGTGGAGCCTCGAGCGTGTACGCGTCCCTGCCGACCGCAAGGAGGCATTGCGTTATGAATTGTTCCGCCTCGGCGTGCATGATTCGTCCCTGTTTCCCGATTTGGATGGTCTGGCCTCGAGAATTCGGTGGCAACATGAGGTCTCGTCACCATTTGCGGATACAGAGGACGCGGATAGGGTTGCCAAGGCCGCAGCAACCTGATTCATTGGGCTCCAGATAGTCAACGCACGAAGCCGACGGGATCCATCCGGCGCAATGTCCGGATCGCGAGACAGTTCAGCAACGAAGTACAATCGAAATCGCCGACGCTCTGAATCATAACCTTGAGCGAGGCGTCGCGGGATCGAGCGTTGGAACAGCCGCGATCCTTCTGACCTGCTGATATTCGGCTCCTGATCCGGGCCTACCATTCCTTGCTCCGAATTATCTCTATCGGCTGATGCGGAATCTGGGAATGCGGTGATCCCGGCGGAGAGCGGGTCCTGGAGAACCCGCGCGGACCCATTTGTGACCCCGCTGTCGCACACACAGTGTACTGATTGTAGGACGGGCGACCTGTGGGGACTAATCTGCTCGATGGTAGAATCAGGCCTCGCGGAATGCCGACCATCAGCACATTCTACGGAATCCTGATCCGTATGTTTTTCAATGATCACCCGCCGCCACACCTTCACGCCCGTTACGGCGAATTTGAGGCCACCGTGGACATTGGAACACTGGATGTCCTCGAAGGGCACCTGCCAAGACGGGCTTTGAACCTGGTCCAGGAATGGGCGATGATACATAGAGAGGAGTTGCTGGAGGACTGGCGGCTTTGCCGGGAAAAAACGCGGCCGTCGGACATCCCGCCGCTGCCCTGAGTGGAGGCCCTGTCATGTATTGGGACGTCGTCGAGGTGATACCGGAAGACGACTATTGTCTTTTTGTTCGGTTCAAAGATGGATTAAAGGGTCGTGTGCGGTTAAACCGCGAAGATTTGACGGGCGCGCTTGGGCCACTGCGCGACACGGATTTCTTTGGACGCGTCTATATCGACTCCGGCGCGGTTGCATGGCCCGGTGATATCGATCTGGCTCCAGACGCAATGCACGCCCAGGTGGCCGCGCAGCACAGCCAGCGGGACCGCGATTCCTGAAAAAAGCTCGTCCCGGCACAGCCACCTCACGGGTTCGCCTCGACCCACAAAGAAACAGACTGGCTGGAGACGCCGCCGGCAGTTACCACTAGTGACAGCGGATTTCCCGCTGGAAGAGTGGCGGGAAGCGTGACCGCTACCTGAGCCAGGCCGATCGCGCCGTAGGTCAGTCCCGCGTAGTTCACGGTAATGGGGGCGCCCGAGAGAGTGGCTGTGGGCAGCAAGGTCGCGGTGACGCCCAAAGGAGTGCCGAAGCCAGTATCCGGAATGACCGCTACGTCGCCGAAGCCGGTCATCCACACAATGATTTCCTCTCCCGGCGCGGCTGGATCGGCCGCGGTCACCAGACTGTAATCCGCATGCGTAATCACGCCTTCGGCCGCGCCCGACTCCGATGAATACTGAAAAATTCCAGGAGCATAGGGCGCGAGCGGCACGGGAACGGCACTGCTCACCCCCAGCCCGTTATAGATCTGAATAGTCGAAGTGCCCGACAAGGCCGCATCCCAGGGGATTTGAAAATTAATCTGTCCCGGTGAGACGTACCAAAGCGGAGCGGGAAAGCTGTCGACGCTCACCATCACGCCGTTCAGGCTGGTAGGCAGCGGCACAAACGCGGCCTCGGCCGCGGAACCCGCCGGCGCCATGTTGACGCCAAAAATCGTGGCTACGGCCCCGCGCGTCAATGCGTCCGCAAAGCTCGCGCCGTTTGTCACCCCGTTGGCGGTGAACGATGGCGCCGGCGGTGCGGTCGCAGGCAGCGTGCCGTACCAGATACCGCGCCCCGCCACGGCCAGGTAGAGCAGATTCGGCGTCCGCATGTCGCCCTCCATCTGCGCCACGTTCAGCATGGCCTGCGTGTCGGGGTTGGTGATTTGGATCCAGGTTTGGCCCCCGTCCTGCGACTTATAGATATAGTCGCGCAGCGCGCCGGCGGTGCGGCCCAGGATGTAGATGAAGGGAGTCTGCGCGGCGTTGCCCATGCCGAATGCGATTTTGTCGCAGATGTCGACGCCGGCCACCGTCTGAAAAGTCATCCCGCCATCGGTCGAGTGATACAGGGGATTGCCGTTGACGTCGGCGGTTCCACAGCATCCGTTGCGGGCGAAAGCCATCCATACATCCCCGTACACCGCCGGGTTGGAGGCGATCGTAACGCTGGTGATATCCGAGGGGAAACCGGTGGCGGCGCTGGCAGTCCAGGTGGCTCCTCCGTTGGTGGAGTAGTAAAAGAAAGTGTTGTCCCAATAGTAGAAGGTCGTGCCGTTGGGATCGTTCCGATCCGCCGACACGATGTTACTGGTGACGTACGGGCTGATGCCGATGGCCCAGGATTTGGGCAGCGCATCGTAGTGGACATCATTGTTGTTTTGCGGATCGTAGGGGTTGGGCATAGCCGGCGGATTGGCCAGCATGCACAAGTTCCAGGTCTTGCCGCCGTCGGTGGTGTAATGCGGCCATGGCGCGTTGGCCCCGCTGGCGGTGTCGAACGCGCCGTCGAATGTGCCCCAGGCCGGCGCCCAAACCAGATTCAGCGGATTCGTGGAAGACATGGCGATCTCTCCGCTCACCGGCGTGGACAACTGTTGCACGCCGCCCGACCAGAGCTGCTCCGAGGGCACCGCGGCAAACGCCTTCCAGGTTACGCCGTTGTCGCTCGACGACCCGTAGAGCGACCACGCCTGCCATTCGCCATTGCCGACGAAGGCCAGGTTATCGGGCTGATAGTAACTGTAATCCAGGCTGGCGCCCATGGAAACGTTGGGCCACGGCACGGGGTAAGTCGTGCCGCCGTACTCAGGGGTTTGCCAACTGAAGCTGGGATTGGGATCGAAGGGCACGCCGGATGGGTTGATTTTGGAAGTGGGAACCTGGTCGCGGCTGGCATGGCGGAAACCGATCATGTCTTCCACCATGCTGATAACGTCCGCGCCGCCGCTGGCTTTCGGCTTGGGAGGAACCCGCACCATGACTCCCACTAACTCTTCGAGGTTCTGCATTTGCCACGCCCAGACAGGCGGGCTGGCAGTGACATTGGCGGTCAGCGCCACGCCCCAGCCATTGGTCCACCAGACCTGCTGGTCATTGGAAGGATCGATGAACAGCGCCGCCATGCCGCCGGAAGCTCCCGCGGTGGAAATGTAATAAGGCGGGGCGGAAGGATTCGATCCGGAGTCCAGCGGGTTGGGGGCGTTCATCAGCATGATCTGCTGCGACCATGCCGTGCCCGCATTGGTGGATCGCCAGACATAATTATTGCGCCCCACCATGACCGTGGCGGGATTCGTGGGATCCGCCGTGATTCCGGTGTAGGGAGCGGACTTGTCGCCGGGAGTGATATCGGTCCACTGGCCGTTGGCGTAGCGCTCCACACTGCCGGTTCCGGCGGTGGTCACGCCGCAGCTCACGTAGAGCGTGCCGTCGCTAGCCACGACGCCGCGCACTGGGTTGGCGTTTCCTCCCAGGTTGGTCCAGGTCTGGCCCCCGTCCGCCGACCGCCAGACGGCGCTGCCGTGGACGCCGGCGTAAACAGTTTGCGACACGCCGTTGACTGTCGTTCGGGAATCGTACAGAACGAAAGTGTAACCGGCCGGATCAGCGCTCGGGCTGGTGGTCCATGGCGGCAGGCCGCCCGAAACCGGAGCCCAGGTGTACTGCGCGTTGGACTGGCGCAGGCCTTGCCACAAGCCATTTTGCCGCGAGGCGAAGTAGAGCACGTTCGAGTTGTTGGGATCGACCGCCAGGCGCTCGCCGGATTCCACGCGGTAGTCGTCATTAGGGCCGATATAGACGTTCGACTGCGCCAGGCCGGTGGCGCGCCAGGTAACGCCGCGGTCTTCGGAAACCATCACCTCGCCCGAGTATTGGTATTCGTTGTTGACGATGGAATTCACGCGCGGAATGACTACGTAGGCGCGACCGGGAGTGTTGGGATCGATGGCTACTGACTCGGTCCCGATGCCGCCCTGCGTGATGATGCCATCCAGGATCGGAATCCAACTGGAGGAAGGCCGGTCGAAGCGATAGGCGCCGCCTACGTCGGTGCGGATGTAGACATCGAACGGCGACTCAGGCTGCACCACCAGGCCGGTGACGTAGCCCATGCCCTGGGTGTTCACGTTCTTCCATTGGAATAATTGCACCGTTTGGCAACGGGCGGCGGGCAACAGGCAAGCCAGCAGAGCCAGTATGCGGGGTCTCATGGACATGGATGCAATTTCAGTTTAGCTGGTGGCGCGGGATTTCGGCTCAATACTTGCTACACTACCGGAATTCATGAAACTTCATCTGTGCCGCCTCCTGGCGTTCGCGCTCTGCCTGTCTACACGCGTGCTGGCGCAAACGGCGGCGCCCCTGGCTATAGTCGACGTCAACGTGGTAGACGTGGTGAAGGGCGAGACCCGCGGCCACCAGACCGTGTTGATTTCGAACGGCCGGATTGCTGCCATTGGCGCCTCCGATGCGGTCAGCATTCCCGCGCAGGCGATCCGAATCCCCGGAAAAGGCCGTTATCTAATGCCCGGCCTTTGGGATATGCACATCCACTTGCGCAGCAATCAGGTCAACCTCGACGTTCCTCTGGTGGATGAGAACGCCGCGTTGCTCGATTTGTTTCTCCCCAACGGCGTGGTTGGCGTGCGTGAAATGGGCGGCGACATGGCCGATTCCGTTTTCCGCTGGCGCGAGGAGATTCGTTCCGGCAAACGCACCGGTCCGCGCATCTTGACCGCCGGCCGCAAGATCGATCAGGAGCCGCCCTCGTGGAACGGATCGCTCGGCGTCAAGACGCCCGAAGCCGCGCGCGAGGCTGTTCGCCAGATGAAGCAGGCCGGCGCCGACTTCATCAAAGTCTACTTCGCGGACATTCCCGCGGAGGTTCTGCGCGCCGTGGTGGAGGAAGCGCACGGCAACGGCCTTAAGGTGATCGGGCACTTGGCTCGCAACATCCCGATTCAGGCGGCGATCGACATCGGGCAGGATGGAATTGAACACTCCCAGTATCTGATAGTCGCGAAACGCGAGGACTCCGAGCAACTCAGCCGCGAGGCCGCCGCGAGAAAAGGCACTCCGCAGGCGATGGTGCCCGGGGAGCGATCGGCGCGATGGCTCTACCTTGAGGATGCCAACGAAGAGGAAAAGGTCTACCAGGCCATGGCCCAAAAACAAATCTGGGTGACACCCACACTGACTGTATCGATCCGGCTTGCGAAGGAGCTTGGGGTGCGCGATTTCGAGTCCGACGATCGGAAGCGGTTTGTGCTCCCCGCCATCTGGGAAAGCTGGGATCCGAAGCTCGGGAGGCGCAGGCCGGTTGCCGCCGATGTTCGTGAGCTCAACGCCGAGTTGCTTAAGCGCTCCGAGAAAGCCGTGGTTGCCGCCCATAACGCCGGCGTCCCCATGCTGGCGGGAACGGACTGCGGAGTCGACAATAACTACATGTTTCCTGGGTGGTCGTTGCATGAGGAACTGGAGAATCTCGTGAAGGCCGGGCTTACGCCCGCCGACGCGCTGCGCATGGCGACCATCAACCCGGCGCGGTGGCGCGGCGTGGAGGCTACCGAAGGCACGGTTGAAAAGGGCAAGATAGCCGATCTGTTGCTGCTGCGGTCGAATCCGCTGGAAGCGATCCGGCATACGCGGGAGATAGAGTCGGTCTTCGCGGGCGGCAGGTATTATTCCCGACCCGATCTCGACGCGATGCTGCGCCAGGCGGAGGACCGCGTTTCCGCGGCCCGCCGGCAACCACAGCACTGAGGCAGGAGGCCCGGCGCCCGGCCTGATGAGCCGACTGTCTTATCCTTCACATCCTGCGCCGAGAAAGTAATCTTGCCCACTCAAGGCATTACAGCTTTACGGAATTGAATGTGCCGGAAGCTATGAAATCGCATAGTCATATTCGTGTGTCTGCGCCCCGGCCATCTCCCAGCCCTTGCCCACCCAGCGGCCCGCAGGGTTCCCAGACAATGCGGCGCTCATGCGCGCAGGCCGCTCTGTATTATTTGTCACTTCTAATTGTTCCGGTAAAGTGACCCTGGTCACAAGTGCATTTCGGATTTGCGGAACCGCAACTGGGAGAGCTATGAAATCGCATAGCTCGCCTGGCGGCAAATCTAGCAACAATAACAAGTTGCGGGGCTAACGGACTGGTTACCGGATTGCTTACGTGAGACGGAAGTTCGTTTTTTTGTCTAACTTATTAGCTGATCAATACGACTAAGAAGACTAACAAATCTAAAGGATGTGAATTATGAAACATTTAGCGCTTGCGATGATCGTGGCCTTCACTTCCTTGTGCGTGCAAGTCGACGCACAATCTCTCCTGACGGGCGATATCCAGGGCACTGTGAAGGACCCCACCGGCGCCGTCATCCCGGATGTCCCGGTGGTACTCAGAAGCACCGATAGCGGCGCCACCCAGACCGCCACCACGAATCAGGTTGGCGAATACCGCTTTACGCTACTCAGGCCCGGCCACTACACCGTGACCGCCAGCGCCACCGGCTTCCAGAAGACCACGCGTGCCGTGGATGTCAGCCTGGGCCAGGCAAATACGGCGGATCTGGTCCTGGCAGTCGGCTCAGCGACTCAGACCGTTGAAGTAACCGAGGCTGCCCCGCTGATCAGCACCGAATCCAGCACCAACACGCCCTTCGCCGCCGTAGAAGTTCAGGAACTACCCAGCGCCGGTGGCGATATCACCAACATCGCCGACACGGCGCCCGGCGTCGTCGTCAGCAACGGCATGGGCTATGGGAATTTCACCATGAACGGTCTGCCGGGCACCTCGAACCTTTTCACGGTCAATGGCGAGAACGACATGGATCCATACTTTAACGTCAACAATTCGGGCGCCACCAACCTCACCCTGGGATCCAATGAAGTGCAGGAAGCCACCATTGTCGCCAATCCGTATGCGGGCAATTACGGACAGCTTTCCGGCGCGCAGGTCACCTACGTGACCAAGTTCGGAACCAATCGATTTCATGGCAACTTGCTGTATTACTGGAACGGCCGCGACATGAACTCGAACGACTGGTTCAATAACTCCGGGATTTTTGGCGTGACGCCGCGCCCCTTCGCCAACGCCAATCAGTGGGCCGGTTCGATCGGTGGGCCTATCATTAAGAACCGCACGTTCTTCTTCCTCGACAATGAGGGCCTCCGCTTCGTGCTCCCCAATGTCAAACTCGTAAATCCTCCCACCCCCGCCTTTGCGGCCGCCACCTTGGCCAACATTGCCAATGTCCAGCCCAGTGAGCAATCCGCTTACTCGAAAATGTTCAACCTCTATGCCAGCGCCCCCGGCGCGGCGGGCGCGGTTCCCGAAACTTCGTCCACCCCTGGCCTCGCCGGTGGGTGTACCCCGGATTTGATCGGCGCATTGCCCGGATTCAATGCCGCTACCCAGCCCTGCGTAGAGAGCTTTAATGCCACTCCCAGCGCTTTGGCATCCGAATACATCATCGCGTTCCGCATCGATCAGAAGATCGGCAACAACGATAACGCCTACTTCCGGTACAAGCTGGATCACGGCGTCCAGCCCACCTATCTGGATCCCGTGAACTCCGATTTCGATGCCATCTCGAATCAGCCCGCCTATGACATGCAGTTCAACGAGAGCCACATCTTCAGCCCCACTTCGACCAATAGTTTCATGGGTACCTTCAGCCATTACGTGGCCCAGTTCCAACAGAATTACTCTCTGGCTTCGGGCGCCTTTCCATACGGACTTGACTCCGGCTTCGGCAGCCCATTCACCGGCTTCAATCCGATTTACAATTTTCCCCAAGGCCGCAATATCACTCAGTATCAAATCATCGACGACTTCACCAAGACTCACGGCAACCACACCTTTAAGTTTGGTGTAAACTTCCGCCGTTACGATGTCAGCGACCACAACTTCTTTCTCAATTCGCCCCTCGTCGCGTTCGGCAGCGATCTGCTGCCCTTCGTGAATGGTCAGTCCGAGCTCTTCATTCAGAACGACAACCTGGCTAGCGACGTTCCCGTCGCCCTCTGGGGCATCGGCGTGTACGCCATGGATGAATGGGCCATCCGCCCCAACTTCAAGCTGACACTGTCTCTGCGCGCCGAGCATAATGGCAATCCCGTCTGCCAGTTCAATTGCTTCGACAACTTCAAGGGCGCCTTTACTTCCCTGGCCAGCGTCGCCGCCGGCGCCGGAGCGGGTGATGTTCCCTATAGCGACGACATCAGTGTCGGTCAGCACCAGGCCTATTCGAGCGTGGACAAGGTTGACTGGTCCCCGCGCATCGGCTTTTCCTGGTCGCCGTCGAGCGATCACAAGACCGTGCTCAACGGCGGGATTGGCATCTTCTACGACAATCCCGCGTCCCAATTGGTCGACAACTTGTTAAGCAATCCGCCTAGCGCGGTTCAGGTTGTGGAAGCCAACAGCTATCCCTTCGCCTCGGGCCCCACCGGCGGCCCCGGCATCTTTGCCGCTTCCGCGGCGGCCTTCAATATCAACCAAAGCTTCAATCAAATCAGCACGGCGGTCTCCAATGCCGGGGCCATCTTCTCGGGTCCCGGCGTCAACGACATCGTCGGCCGGATTAAGTCGCCGCAATGGCAGGAATGGAGCTTTGGGGTTCAACGCCAGCTCACCAACTCCATGGTGTTGGTCGCCACCTACACCGGCAACCATGGCATCAACCTTCTTTACAGCAACCAGTGGGCGAATGCCGTCAACGCCGGATCGTACAACGTTCCCGGACTCCCGGCGGTCACCGTGCCGAACTATAGCACCTTTACCATGTTCCAGAACGGCGCCATATCCAATTACAATGGCGCGACCGTCACCTTCCGGAAACAGTTCAGCCAGGGTTTCTCCGCCGGCGCCAACTATACCTGGTCGCACAACCTCGACGAAACCTCCAACGGCGGCCTGTCTCCCTACAGCTTCGTGGGCAGCGGCTCTCTGCTGGGACAGCTCAATCCCACCAGCCTGCGCGCCAACAACTACGGTAACTCGGACTACGACATCCGCGACCTCTTTAATGCTTATTGGGTCGCCAATCCGAAGTTCCATTTCAATAACTCCGTCCTGAAGAGCATTTTCAATGGATGGGAGTTCTCCGGCAAGTGGTTCTGGCGCACCGGGATGCCCTACTCCGTAACCGATACTTACCCGGAAGCGACTGGTCTGGGTAACTACACGGACGCAGTCCTTGGAACCTACACCTTCGCCGGCGCCCCGGCAAGCAAATGTAGCGAGGCCTCTAACCCGTCGGGCACACCCTGCATCAATGCCAATGCGTTCCTCAATGGCAATGCCAGTACCACAGGCGTGGTCTCTCCCTATACCGCATTTAGCACGCAGACCCGCAATCAGTTCGTCGGTCCGCATTACTTCGACATGGACATGGCCCTGTACCGCACCTTCAGTTTTGGCGAACAGCGCAAGCTGGGCGTGGGTCTACAGGCCTTTAACGCGCTCAACCATCCGAACTTCAATCCGCCCAATGCGGCGATCGGGGCTCCGTACTTTGGCAATGTCACCAGCATGGCCTTCAGTCCCACCAGTCCCTACGGTTCGTTCCTGGGCTTCGATTCGTCCGTGCGCGTCGTTCAGCTCAGTGGCAAGTTCACGTTCTAACTATGGGAGGGCGGGATTCATCCCGCGCGGGGCTTCAGCCCCGCTAAATCTGACCGTACACATCCAGCTCGCCGCGCGCGCCCACGGAGACGCGCCCGGCGGCAACCAGTGGAATGGCGAATCGCAAAGCCTGCCCCGCTCTGTCGCGCGTCCCGTCTGTTCGCTGTTGTACAGTTCCCGTCTTCGGTCCCATGCGAAGAGACCACTGGCGTAGCGCCCGCATCCGGGTACTTGGGCGGAGCGGCCTCGTGCGCCTGTATCAAACACCTATCGCGCGTCGCAGATCTCGCAAGACATCGTCTGCGGCTTACTCCTCCAGCGCGCACCCCGCATGGCCGCAGTTGCAGGAGATCTCGGTGGTGCCCGCGGCATCTTCGCAATATTGACTGCAGTATTTGCTAACCGGAGCAGCCAGGCAGCTGCAAGCCGGATGAGCGCACTTACTCGCCTGTTGAGACATACAAGTTGTCCCTCCTTGATGGTCTCCCAGCAACGCGGCTACCACTCGATCCGCCCGCCGTGCCTATTCTGTGAAATGGCTCACCAAGTCCTGCGTCTCAACTGCCTGGATGATATTCCTTCTCCGTGTGCCCTCTCAATTGCGGCCGGTAGAAGTACACCTCGCGCAAGTCGCCCGTCGCATATCGCTTCGCCTCGTCGTTGAAATGCTTGGACCACGGATCGCCGCTTTCGCCGCCCGCCGTTACCGCCATGGCATGCACCGTTTTGCCGAACTCCACCACCGCTACGAAGCTGTTCCCGCTGGTCCCATACCACTTCTTCGTTCCCGGATAGGCATGCGCTCCAAACGACGCCAGCGACCCCCACTTCGACGATGTGAACCCTACCGGTATGCTTGGCCCGGCGTCGGTGAAGGGCTGCACAATGTCGCCGGTAAGGCGCTGGAATCGATTGATATCGCCCCAGGGTGTCCGCCAGCTTCCGAAATCCGTCGCCAACGTGGCCGACGCCGCGGCCAACGATTGCAACAAGTCCTCAGGCGCTACTTTGTTGGCGGCGTAATCGTCCACACTAACCCCCGCCTGTCTGGCGTCCGCGCCGAAAAGCCGCCACACCTCATCGCCCCAGAATACCGCCAGCGACGTGGCCATCGAATTCGTCGCCCATCGAAGATCCCACCCGCGCAGCGCTTCGATCTGATCCGCCACTTTCGCCTTCAACGGATTCGCGGCCGGTGTCGCGTCCCATGCCTTGATCAGCGCCGGCATCGGCTTCTCGAACCACGTCAGGTAGCTGTCATAGGCTGCCGCTATCAGTGATTCGAGCGTGAAATCCCTCTTGCCCGCCAGTGCCCGCACCGCGTGCAGTCCGCGCGCCGACTCGCCGCCAGTCTCCACGTAAGCCGGATAGTCTTCCTTCTTCGGACTGCTCTCACCCGCTGCCGACCACGGCCAGTTATTCGAGTTATACAACCATCCGCTCTTCGGATTGAGCAAGTGCGGCGTCTCGTCGATCTCCAGCAATCCTTTCCACTCCGTCGCCGGATTACTGCCGTCCACCGGTTTTGTCCAGTCATAGTGAGTGTCGCGCCGCGGAATGAAGTTGCCGTGGAAGTAAGCGATATCTCCATCCGCATCCGCGAAGATCGTATTGTTCGACGAGTTCGCCTTCAACTCCATGGTTTGCCGATAGGCCTTATAGTCCGTTGCTTTTGTACGCATGTACGATTGCGTCAGCGCCTTCACCGGCTCCTGCATCAGCCGGATGCTCACCCATTTGCCGCCGGCCTCGCGGATGACGGGCCCGTGATGCGTGTAGTATGCGGTGAATTTCATGTCCGCCAGGCTCGCGCCTTTTTTGTACGGTACCGTGATCTCTTTGGCTGTCACCGGACGCTCGCCGTTTCCGTACTTGTAAACGTAGCCGTCGCCCTTCTTCATTACCGTTTCCAGGTACTCATCCACCGCATCCACTCCGCTCGACGTATGCATCCAGCCGGCGCGGTTGTTGAAGCCCTGGTAAATGAAGAACTGGCCCCACGTCGCCGCGCCGTACGCATCCAGCCCTTCGTCGCTCACCATCTGTAACTCAGACCGGAAGAAGAAGGAGGTATGTGGATTGATCAGCAGCAGCGCGTGATGGCCAACCGTATTCGAGGGCGCGATCGCCGCGCCGTTCGAACCTGTAGGCTCCACATCGTAGTCACTTTCCTTCGCTGCGTGCGGTGCGCCGGCCGGAGCCTTCCGGTAGAACGCCGCCAGTTGGCTCAGGTTGACCCTCTCGATATCGCCGCCGATGCTCCCTTCGGTAAAGCTCAGCGCCATCCATGGCTCGAATCGCCGGATGACCCTCGGCTTCACGTTCGGATGCTTGGAGAGGTAGAAGTTCAGGCCGTCGGCCCAGGCGTTCATCAGCACCTTCAGCCACGCCGGGCTCGCCGCATACAACGTTTTCAGCTCTACCGGATCGATGAACAGTTTCATCCGCAGATCCTGATAGATTCTGGACTCGCCCTCCGCCTCCGCCAGTCGCCCCATCGAGTTGAGGTAGTTCGTTTCCACGCGATTGAAGTCATCCTCGGCTTGGGCATAGATCGCCCCAAAAACAGCGTTCGCGTCGGTCTTACCGTACACGTGTGCGATTCCCCAGTCGTCCCGGACGATGGTCACATCGCGGGCTTGCTTTTCCCAGCGCGCCGCGTCGCCAACGTCCGCCGCCTGCAGAGCGCAGCACGCAAACGCTATCGCGACGATGACGGCAAACCGCTTCGGCAGGAGAATGTCTTTCATGATCGACTCTCCGCCATTGTAGTCGATCTAGGGCGAGGACATTAGGTGGTTGCGCCCATGCAGGCGCGCGGCGTGGCGCACTAAGAATCCATGGCGCAGGTGCAACTTGCCGATGGCGACCGCGATATCTACTATCAACAGAATCGCGGCCGAGCGGGTGTCCAAGCCTGGGATTAGTGCGATGCCGCCCCCAGTTCCACTGGCGCAGTTGCGCGCAGCGGCAGCCGTGCGCCTGAGCCGCGGGCTACGCCGGTCCGAGCCCGCGGCGCTCACGGATGGGCAACGATGGCCTACGACGCGATTGGAATCTGACGAGTCTGCTTTCGACTTTCGGGGATCGGCACGCGGACCTGCAGCAAGCCATCCTTGAACTCGGCCTTCGCCTTGTCGGTTTCAGCCCCTGACGGCAGAGGAATCATGCGATAGAAGCTGCCATAGCTCCGCTCCGAGCGGCGGAATCCCGATTGCGTCTCGTCGTGTTCCTGGCGTCTCTCTCCTTGAATAACGACGCCCTCTTCCGTGCACTCCACCTTGACATCTTCCCTCTTCATGCCGGGAAGTTCGGCGGCGATCTCCAGGTTCCCATCCTTCTCACGAACCTCGATGGCCGGGTACCATAATCGCGCTTCGCCAACGCTCCGGGAAAGACCAAAGGTGCTCGCAAAGGCCCGCTCCATTTCCTCGGAGAGGCGCCTCATCATGGCGAATGGACCAACGTTGAGAGTGTCCCGCAACGGATTGTACTCCGGCCGTCGCGCGACGCTGCGTTCTGTCTCGGGGGATCGGCTTTGAGCCGCTGTTGCTGCCATAAAATGTCTCCTATACTTCCATTCTGCGCGCCGGGCGGCAGGAGGTTCAAGACGCGAACGGCGTTCCAATGTGAGCGTCGCTACACCGGCATCCTTGCGCTGTGCTCTTGCATACGCCGGTAGTCACTGCGAGCGGTCGGCTGTGTTCGATCCCGTCCTTCACTTGCGCCTTGACGTAGGCTTTGTTCAATTCGTCGTTCGCCCTTGTATGATCATCCACCATCTTCCGGCCATACTCGGGATGGCCCTCAGTTTGCTCCACATAAAGTGGGAGGAAATTAGATGCGCAAATTGTTATTGACTGCACTGTTCGGTATCGCACTTGGAATCGGTTCAACGTACGCGGCAGACGTGGTCATAAAGACCGCGCCGCCGCGGGCCATCGTGGAATCTCGCGGTGTGGCGCCTAGCCCCAATCACGTCTGGATAGGCGGATATCACCGCTGGGATGGCAATGCCTATGTCTGGACGCCGGGACATTGGGATCTGCCGCCGCGGCCGCACGCAGTCTGGGTGGCTCCGCGGTACGTTCACCGCAAGGGCGGTTATGTGTTCGTTGAAGGCCGCTGGAAGTAGCCGATCACTCAGCGCCCGCGCAGCCGGGTTCAATTTGAGTAGTGGGCGTGGTTCGTATCATCGTCATTCGCTTGCGATGCCTTGATTCGGTGCCTCGCCCACCGTCTTTCTGGGCTTGCTTCAACACGCCAATCGGTGCCCCGACACGGCCCGCTCGATGAGAAGGCCGCGTCGCTTCCCTGTTTCGTGCTATGCCTTCGATCTTCTCTCTCTCGACGCCTACGATTTACGCCGGCGCCGAGCCGGTGCGCATGTGGATGGCGCATCATCAAGGCATGAGCCTGCTGGCATTCACGAATTTGTTGTTCGGAAATCCGTTGCGGCAATATTCTCATCGCGAGCCGCAGGTGCTGGCGACGGAGCGCTTTGCTTCACCAGCGCGGCGTTGGCGGACGTCGTTCTGGCTCTACGGTGCCCCCTGGGGAATTCTTGAATGTGCCGGCATGGCACGAGCTCCGGCTGTGCAAGCCAAGGAGGATTTTCATGGTGGGCGCGACAGGACTCGAACCTGTGACCTCCTGCGTGTGAAGCAGGCGCTCTAACCAACTGAGCTACGCGCCCGTGGCAACTACTCCATACATTCTACACCACATGTGGGCTTCGTTGGCCTACGGGCAAATACCGGGTTTTGATATAGGGCACCTGCTCTTGGGTGAATCCCTGCAGGACTGTATCAAAACTCTATCAAGCGAATGCCGCCCTCTCCAGGCACAGAAGTCGGACCCAACGAAATCCTCTTTCCCAGAGGAGCCGGTGGCATCGGCGAAATCTACAAAGTCCGCGACACCGGCTCCCTGTTCCAAGGGCGCACTGCCACTCGATCAGGCTTTGAAATCGGCCACGCAGATTGTCGACGCTCTTGCGCCGGCCCATCCCGCCGGCGTCGCCCATCGCGACGTGAAGCTGCTGTACGTCTTGCTGCCGCGCGATGGGGCGAAGGTCGATTTCGGCCTCGTTCAGCCACGCTCTAATCCCGGGCCCGCCGAGGACACGCACCAAAATGCTGACCACGCTCTTGACGGCCTCTCACTTGCTGTTCGGTGTGGCCAGATAGCCGTGAACCGCGCCGGTACTGGTCACCCCTAAGCCCACGATCTCCCCGCTGGAATTGATGGAGCATGCCAGCAACAGATACAACGGAGAGTCCGCAGGAACGAGGCTGTTGAGGTTGGTCATTACGCCGTTCTGCCAAAGATACGGATGTGGGTCGAATTCTGCGTCCAGGGACAAGCCGACTATCTCGCCAGTGTCGTTGATGCCGAGAGCGACGCTGTTCACGTCACCCGTAAGCGTGCCGAGGTCTTCGATACCGGCCTGCTTGGTCCACAGGAAAGCGTGAAAGCTCGCGTCACCGGACAGGTCCGATTGACCTACGACCTGACCTTGGTTATTGAGGTTTAGAGCGAGATTTCCGAACCCTTTTCCCGATCCGCCGAGGTTGCCGAGGTCCGTCACATTGTCTCCTTGCCACAGCAAGGCGTGCAGAGGCTGAAGGTTTTCCAGAATACTCGAATTGAATGCTGAGCACTGTCCGGATGCGCCGGCAACCTGGCCGTTGTCGTTTATCGCGAAGGCGGCGCCGTCCCGGTCTCCGTCCAGCGTAACCAGTTCACGAATCTTGCCACTTGACCACGTCACGGGCTTAAACTGGAGCACCTGAGGTGCTGGGCAGCCCGGGTCCGGCGTGGCTGTTTCGGCCAACCCGGCCATCTCACTGTTTTTGTTGATCTGGTTGACGGCACCGTTGTTTCCGCCCAGCGTCGGCAGCGGGGTCAACGCGCCATTTTGCCACACGAACGGCAGACAGGAGTTCCCCGTCGAGGGCAGCCCCAGCGCTTTGAAGCCGCAAAAGTCTTCACCGTTTGGATCCAATGTCGAGGTTTCCGCTTCACCTACAGCTTGGCCCGTCCCGTTAACGCTAAATGCTACGGTGTTTGCCCCTCCGAGCCCGGCCTTGCCGATGTCCATCTGCAGTTTCTTGTACCAAAGCTTGGCTTGCATTGCGCCGTTAGGTGCGGCCGCCGCACCGGCGATCAGGCCATTGGGGGCAATGTAGAACGGCTGGCCGGGCGTCGCGCCCACCGCGCCTAAATCGGTGACGGTATAGCTTGGTGCTTGTGCCATTGCAAACGCGGCGAGCAAAGCGCCCGCGGTAATCGAAATCATGATCGTCTTCATAAGTTTCCTCTCTGTCATGCGCCGGATGCGCCTATTCAGATAGGCGCAGAAGGCCAAACGGAACTATCATCCAAAGGGGCGAAAGTTTCGAGCGGTATAATTCAAAGGGCGGGCGATGCAGAAGGCGGCACAACCCGGCGGGCCGGATGTGAGCGACGTCAGCAAGCTGCTGCGCGCCTGGAGCGGCGGAGATCAGCATGCTCTCGAAATGCTGACCCCCATTGTTTACGGCGAACTCCATCGCTTAGCGCGCCGTTTCATGGAACGCGAGCGTCCCGGCCACAGCCTGCAGGCGACGGCCTTGGTGCACGAGGCCTACATGCGTCTGGTGGATTACAAGCGGATGCAGTGGCAGGATCGCGCGCATTTCTTCGCGGTTTCGGCCCAGTTGATGCGGCGTATTCTGGTAGAGCATGCGCGGCGCCAGAACCTGAAACGCGGCGGCGGCGTGGCGCATGTCCCCCTGGAAGAAGCCGCGGTGGTGGGCGGCGGTCAGACCACCGACCTGGCCGCGCTGGATGACGCGATGAACGCTCTGGCGCAGTTCGATCCACGCAAAGTGCAGGTGGTGGAAATGCGCTTCTTTGGCGGACTCAGCGTGGCAGAGACTGCCGAAGTGCTCAAGGTGTCGCCCGTCACAGTGATGCGCGATTGGAGCACCGCCAAAGCGTGGCTCTATCGCGAATTGACAGGTGCGGCGGCCGATGGATTCTGAACAGTTTAAACGGGTCGACGAGCTGCTGCAGGCCGCGTTGGAGCGTTCGCCGGACGCGCAGGCCGCGTTTATACGCCACGCGTGCGCTGGCGACAAGGTCCTGGAGCGCGAGGTCCGTTCGCTGCTGGCCTCGCAACGGCAGGCCGGAAGTTTCCTGGAGGGCCCCGCGCTGGAGCTGGCCGCGCTGGCGATCGCGCGTGAGCGGAGTGAAGACGCGCCCGAAGGCGCCGATTCCCCAGTTGGCCGGACCGTCTCCCATTACCGCATTGTGGGAAAGTTGGGCGGCGGTGGAATGGGCGTGGTCTATAAGGCGGAGGACTCCCGGCTCCATCGCTTTGTGGCACTCAAGTTTTTATCCGACGACTTCGCCCGCGATCCGGAAGCCTTGAATCGTTTTCAGCGCGAAGCGCGCGCCGCTTCGGCTTTGAACCATCCGAACATCTGCACGATTCACGATATCGGCGAGCAGGACGGCGTCTCCTTCATCGTCATGGAGTACTTGGAGGGCATCACGCTGAAGCAGCGGATCGCCGAGGGCTCCTTGGAAATGGAACTGGTGTTGGCGCTCGGAATTGAAATCGCCGATGCGTTGGATGCCGCCCACAACGCCGGCATCGTCCACCGCGATATCAAGCCGGCCAACATTTTCATCACACTGCGAGACCACGCCAAGATCCTGGACTTCGGCCTCGCACGGCTGGGCGCACTGGATGGCGCCGAAGAGCCCATCACCAAGCCAGGCACCGCGCTAGGCACGGTCGGCTACATGTCGCCCGAGCAGGAGCTTGGAAGGCCGTTGGACGCGCGCACCGACCTGTTCTCCTTCGGGCTCGTGCTTTATGAGATGGCCACGGGCGTGCATCTCAAAGGTGCGGTCCGGTTGAAAGCCGGCGCGCCGCCGGAGCTGGAGCGCATCATATCCAAATGCCTGGAGCCCGAACATGCGCTGCGCTACCAGCATGCTTTGGAGATTCGCACGGACCTCCAACGGCTGCAGCGCGAGTCCGATTCGGGCCGGATGACAACCAGCGCGAAGCCCGGAGCAAAACGTTGGCCCCTGGCCATCCCTTTGGCCGCGGCTGCGCTGGCATTCTTCGTCGCGGGTTACTTCTATCTCCACCGCGCACCGAAGCTCACGGATAAGGACACGATCGTCCTCGCCGATTTCACGAACACCACGGGCGATCCGGTGTTTGACGGGGCGCTGCGCCAAGGGTTGGCCGTGCAGCTTGAACAGTCGCCCTTCCTCCGGCTGGTCTCCGAACAGCGTGTCCACCAGACGCTGCGTCTGATGGGCCAGCCGGCGGATGCGCCGCTTACTGCGGAGCTCGCCATGGAGATTTGCGAGCGAACCTCTAGTGCCGCTGTCCTGGATGGTTCGATTGCCAGCCTTGGGAGCCAATACGTATTAGGGTTGCGCGCAAAGACCTGCCGCACCGGAGAAGTCCTCGACGAGGAGCAGGCGCAAGCGGTACGCAAGGAAGATGTCCTGAATGCCCTGAGCCAGATTGCCAGTAAATTCAGGACGCGGGTCGGCGAGTCGCTCTCGACGGTCGAAAAGCACGACACTCCGCTCGCCGAGGCGACCACGCCATCGCTCGAAGCCTTGAAAGCTTATAGCGCGGGCCTGAAGACCGGCTTCTCAGGTTCTATTACCGGCGTGCCTTTCTTCCAGCGCGCCATTGAGATCGACCCCCAATTCGCAGCGGCGCACGCAGCGCTGGGGCTCATGTACGGCGATATGGGAGAGTCTGCCCTTTCTGTGGAGAGCACGACCAGGGCCTATCGGTTGCGCGATCGTGCCAGTGACCGGGAGAAGTTCTTTATCACTGCTTCCTACGAACTTCACGTGACAGGAAACCTGGAGAAGGCCCAACAAGATTGTGAATCATGGGCGCGGACTTATCCTCGCGAGGTAATGCCGCACGTATTTTTGGCTGGGATTATTTACGATGCCTCGGGAGAATACGAGAAAGCGGTCGAAGAAGACAAGAGGGCTGTCGGAATAGATCCTGCACTTGCCATCGGTTACTCCCAGCTTGCCTTAAACTACGCGTACCTCGGCCGCCTGGAGGAAGCCGCGAACACCCTTCAGCAAGCCGCTGCGCGCAAGCTGGAAATCGGCGATTTCATAGTCCAGCGCTACGACATCGCCTTTTTGAGAGGCGACCAGCCCGGAATGGAACGGGAAGTGGCACTGGCGCATGGAAAATCGGGGCTGGAAGACTGGATTTCAGACCACGAGGCTTTTGTCTCTGCGTATGCGGGCCACCTGCAAGAAGCCAGGAGGTTGGCGCGGCGTGCGGCAGACCTGGCAGAGCAAGCGGGCCAGCGGGACCGCGCGGCTCTGGATGAAACCGGGCTAGCGCTGTGGGAAGGTTTTTTCGGGAACGCGGCGGAGGCCAGGCGCGACGCGATCGCCGCACGTGAGCTTTCCACGAGCCGGGAGGTTGAATATGGCGCCGCGTTGGCACTGGCCCTCGCCGGGGATTCCACCTGGGCTCAAGAACTCGCGAGCGACCTGGAAAAACGATACACGGAGGATACGTCAGTCAGATTCAGTTACCTGCCGGCTCTGCGCGCAGTTCTGGCACTGGACCATCGGCAGCCAGCGAAGGCGATCGAACTGCTAAAGATCGCGATCCCCTATGATCTGGGTGCACCGCGCTGCAGTTTTCATGGATTCTTTGGTACGCTCTATCCGGTCTATGTGCGTGGCGAGGCCTATCTAGCCTTACACCAGGGTGCCCAAGCCGCCGCGGAGTTCCGGAGGCTTATCGATCACCGCGGGATCGTGGTCAGCGACCCCATCGGCGCTCTGGCGCACCTGCAATTCGGAAGGGCGTTGGCTTTGTCGGGATACCGGACGAAAGCGCAGAGTGCCTACCAGGATTTCCTGACTCTTTGGAAAGACGCCGATCCAGACATCCCGATCCTGAAGCAAGCCAAGGCGGAATACGCGAGTCTGCGCTGACCCTGATTATACGAACGCATTTATCAACCCAGCGTCCACAAACGGAGCCGTAGGAGGTAAGCTCGGGACTCTCCAACTCGCCGCGGCGGACGTACACCTGAAGCTGAGCGCTTCGATGATCTTATTTGGATCTGGCTTGACGTGCGAATCACTAATTCTGGCCCCCGGGACTCATATGGTTCTCTTCCCGCAGACCTTTATTCAGTTAAGGTACTTATACGCCAACAGGCTTATCGGGAGTATGCTCGCCACGGTGCTGTCGATCCTCTACGACGTCACGCGCCAAGGCAAAGCCGATGCCAAACCCGTCGGGGCTTGTACATAATCCCCGACGTTATGTAAAATCGAGTAGTGCCGATTGTAGAACCCACCGCTAAAATCAAGGAGCTCGCGAAAGCCGCCGGTATTCTTCGTCCGCGCGATCTCGCGGCTCACGGAATCGCCCGCCAGTATCTCCGTCTCGCGGAGCAGCAGGGCCTCATCGTCCGATCAGGGCGCCGTTAATGCCGGAGCATTACACGAGAGGCATCGGCGCCATCCAAATCAGGCTCCTCGGCGCGGGCATGCTCGCCACGGTTCTGTGGATCCTCTTTCACGTCACGCGCTAAGACAAAGCCGATTCTAAACCACCGCGCCCTCAATTCGCCACCGGGGGCGCCGCAGGCGTGCCTCGCTCCCGCAGCGCCGCCTGCGCCTCCTCGAAAACCTGCGCGAAAAAATCTCGCGACGACGGCGAACAGCCAATGTGCATCGTCTGCTTCCCCGGCGGCTCCTCGATGAATCCTAACGCGCCCGACCACCCCAAGTCGTCCAGCACGAACTGCAGGCATTTCCATTCGTCCGGCGGAAGCCCGGGCAGGGCCAGGTCGAACACCTGGCCGCTCGAGTGGTCCATCGTCCGCGCGCCTTGTGCGTGGTCCGCCATGCCCGCCCCGGGCTTGGGCAGCACCAGGGCGGTAGCTTCCAGCGGCACGAACGCCTCCCCCGGTCGCAGCGCCGCATACAGGCGCCGGGTCTCGAACGCAATATATGCCAGCGTTCCAATGGTCGAGGGCAGCGCCTTCGCGCGCCACGCGTCGTCCGCGCCATTCTCCACCGGGAGCGCGGTCGCATCCACCCGGTAGCCCAGGAATTCCGGGGCATCCGGAGCGCTCGTCAGCTTGCTCCCCTCTTCGTTGCGGATCGAATCCACGGTCCCGTAAGTGAAATCTTGCGGCCGCAGCCAGACCGACAGCCGGTCCGGCGCTCTCTGCGCGGGCGACGCCGGATACCTGTATTCCGTGGCCAAGTCCCGAAACTCGGTCGGGGAGTCCCGATACATGTGCAGCAACTGCTCCGCCCGCATCACGCGGAACCAATAAGTGGGCGAGTAGTCGCGATCCATCTGCGCGTGAATCGCATCACACAGCTCGCGATTCCACACCGGGCTGCAGCCGAAGAAGACCTTGGCCACGCTGGCGGGCAGGTCGCCCAGCCCGTTGGCGTTTTTCGCCATGGCCCGAAAATCGGCCACGCAGCCTTCGCCGCAGTGGTAGGCCCAGATCGCCCAGTCGCGGCCGCCGTAGCGTTGCTCCATGCCGGCCAGGTACATGGCTGCGGCCGGAATGGCCTTCTCCGGCTTCAAGCGGTCGTCGCGCACCATTGCCGTGTACGGGTCCCGGGTACGCACCGTGCGATACACCAGCTTACCCTTCTTGTTCCGCACCGCGGTCTTCGTCTTGGTCACGCGATAGCGCGTCACATAGACGATCCGCAATCCCATGCGCCTGCCCGTGGCTTCCGCCATCTGCAGAATGCCGCGCGGCCCCGCCGGGCTCTCGGCATTCGCCACTCCCCAGCTCTCGATATAGGCCATTGCCTGCAGCACCGATGCCGGAAACCCGCTGTTGTGCTCGGCATCCCGGAACAGCCGCTGCAAACCGGAACCGTATATGCGCTCGGCGCCCTGTACCGCCATCGGCTCGCGCATGATGCCGAAGGTCTGCGATTGGATCATGGCCTCCGTGCGCCGCTCGAGCGTCTGGTCCGCAAGCGTCTGCCGATCGATACCGACGCCCGGCAAACGGTGCGTGGGCGCGAAGAAGTCGGGTTCCGCGGTCGCCGCGGGCGGCGCGGCTACTAAGGCTACCGCCAGCGCGGCCAGACATCTGTTCAAGGGAAATATCATTTTGCCGACCAGGGGTGCAGCCCCAGCTCCATGTGCAGCCGCAGGCTCTCGATCCACACCGGACCGCGGTCGTGGTTGAACGCCAGGTTGTTGTCGTGCTGCAAGTCCAGCGTAGCGAAGAATCCGGGAAAGAGCCGGGCGCTGTAGTAACTCTCCCAAACATATTCCGGCGCGTAATTCAGCCGCCCGTCTCCGATCAGGAAATCGAGGCCGCCTTGCGCCAGGTACACCGCATGCACACCGGAAATGCCGCTGGCCGTGAAAGCGGTGGCGGCCACATCGTCCTTCCGCTTCCACTTCGTGCCTTTCACCGATACGCCGCCGCTGGCCAACCGGTCGATCGCCGTAAAGGCGAAATCCTGCGTCTTCCCGTCGTTCCACCCCAGGCGCATAAAAAACCCTACATCGTGCGCGACCTCCTGCTCCAGGTTCACGCCGGTTCCATATTTGAGCGTTCCATAGTGTTTGACGGCATCCACATTGGGTGTCGTTCCAGTCTCTTCGCCCAGGCTGATGGCGTCCGCGTAGCTGCCCGAATGCGTGTGGTTGAAATACTCCAGCAGCCGGATGGTCCCCGGGTGGCTGCCTAGGGAGTATCGTCGTTCTTCTTCGAAGACGGTGCCCAGATCCACCAACAGGCGCCGGTCGAAGCGGCCCCCGTTGGCCACTCTGGGCTCGGCGGCGCTGGCATATCGCCAACTCCAATTGCGCGTGTGCAGCTCGTGCACCCAGCCCCACGTATAGCCGCGCGTGTCCGCCGGATAGTCCCAGGCGCCGTTATACATCAGGGCCCAGGTCATGAACTGCGATCGCGGGTCGTGCGTGTAAGCATTGTTGTCGAAGAAGTCGGTGAGCGAGAAACGGCCGGCCGTGATCGTGTAGCGTACCATCGGCCGGTCGCCCGCCAGTTGGTTGTCGTCGCTCTCCACGTGTTCCTTTTCCGATCCGAAACCGAAGTCGTAGCTGAGATACAACCGCGCAATATACGGCTTGGGCGTCGCCGTGGCCACGCGCGGTAACTCGCCGTTGGAAGGATTCGCCAATCCATCCACGCCGCTGAATCCGCGCCCGCCGGCAATCTCCGGGTCGAAGACGAACTGCAGGTTAGGCGCCAGCCGCACAGCGAAGAACAGCGTGGTGGTCAGAGATACGTCATTCTCCCGATAATCCTGCAGGCTGAGCGGCCCTGTATAAGGCGCATTGAAGGTGCCGTGCGTCTGGCCGATGGACGTAGCCTGATAATCCAGGTTCCAGTTTTCCAACGCCGGAACATCGGGCGACTGACCCAGCAGCCGGCAACTGAACGACAAAGCGGTAACCAAAGCGATTCGCACCGTCATGCACATCTTCCAATCTAGCAGGCAACCCAGTGCCCCATGTCCGCTTATAAATTGTGGGGCAGGCCCTCGGCCTGCGGCGGCCTCTCAGGCCGCCCTCTTCCGGTGCAAGAGTTGCGATTTTCGGGCGAATTAGCGGGGCCACGGCCCCGCGCAGGCCGGCTGCCGGCTAGGCGCTCTGCGGCGGCAGATGCTAGTCTCAAGAAATGCACTCCCACTCGCGAGCTATGCTCGTTGCCCTTGCTGTCTGTGCCGTGGCTCTCCCGGCACTCGTCTCCGCCCAGCCCGTCCCGGCCGGAAAGACCGCCGAGCAGACCTTTAAGAACATTCAAGCCCTGAACGGCACGCCCGCCGACCAGGTTTTCCCCGCCATGCAATTCATCGCCGCGTCGCTCGGAGTGGAATGCGACTTCTGCCACGTGCAGGGCAAATTCGAGGCCGACGACAAACCGGCCAAGAAGACCGCGCGCCACATGATCGCCATGACGCTGGCCATCAATAAGGACAGCTTCAACAGCCGCAAGGAAGTGACCTGCTACACCTGCCATCGCGGCGGCCACGACCCGGTCGGCACGCCGCCGGTCTTGACGGCCGACGCGCAGCCCGAGCACCATGAGCAGCCCCCCGCTTCCGCGGCCGCGGCGCCCACCGCCGATCAGCTCCTCGACAAATACGTTGCCGCCATAGGCGGCGCCGAAGCGCTCCACAAGATCACCAGCCGCGTGTCGAAGGGCAACATCTCGTTCGCCGGCCACGAAACGCCCATCGAACTCTTCGCCAAAGCTCCGGATAAGCGCATGTCCGTGTCGCATGCGGCCTCGGGCGACAGCATCACCGCGTTTGACGGAAAGGGCGGATGGCTCGGCGGCGGCGCGGGGCACGTCGCGCGCGACATGTCCGGGCAGGAAGCCGAAGCGGCCCGGCTGGACGCGGATTTCTACTTCCCTACCCACATCAAGGAAATCTTCACCGGATTCCGCGTGGGCCATCCCGATACCATCGGCGACACTCCGGCCTACACGCTGATCTGCATGCGCCAGGGCCAGCCCCCGGTGCGGCTCTACTTCGACCAGTCGTCCGGATTGCTGCTGCGCATGGTGCGCTATACCGACACGCCCATCGGCCGCAATCCCACCCAGATCGACTACGCCGATTATCGCGAGGTGGACGGCGTGAAGGTGCCGTTCCGCTGGACGCTGGCGCGGGTCAACGGACGCTTCACCATTCAGATCCAGGAAGCCAAGCAGAACGTGCCCATCGACGACGCCAAGTTCATCAAGCCGTAACGTGGGGCAGGCCCGTGGCCTGCGGCGGCCTCTCAGGCCGCCAAGTGGGGCATGCCGCGCATTTTGCCTGGCGGCGCTTATGCTGGGCTCGCCGGTGATGGCTACGGGCCTTCCTTTTCCGATAACGTGGACCAACATCACCAACTACCCCGTACCTTCCGCCGCCTACGCGATCACCACGGGGCCGGATGGAGCACTGTGGTACACGGGGCAGGGAAACAACACGATCGGTCGGATCACGACAGCCGGATCGGTCACTGAGCACTCGGTGCCAACCGCCAATAGCCAGCCCACCGGAATCACCGCGGGACCGGACGGCGCGTTATGCTTCACCGAATACCTGGGCAACAACATCGGGCGTATTACCACGGCCGGAGCCATCATCGAATACCCCGTGCCGACCACAGGCAGCGAGTCCGTTGCGATCACGGCCGGTCCCGAGGGCGCGCTGTGGTTTACGGAACATCAAGAGAACAACATCGGGCGCATCACTACTGCCGGGGTGATCACAGAGTCATTCGGATCGCGCGAATGACTACCAGCGGGGTTTTCAGCCGCTTCTACTCGCCCCCGGTTGGACTGGGAATCACCGCGGGCCCGGATGGCGCGTTGTGGTTCACCGAGCCGGGCGCCAACTCCATCGGACGTGCCCCAGCCTGCGCGCTAGGCCTTAGCGCCAGCTTCGCCAGCGGCACGCTGACGATGAGTTTTGATCTCGGGATCGACACGCCGGCGACCTGGTTCGGCGGCCTGGAATACGGCGCGGACATTGTGACGCCATTGTGGTCCAGGTCGATCCCCGCCGTTGTCCCGCCGGCCCCGTTCACACTTACCCTCGAATCGGGCATTCCCAGTGAGAGCCTTCTGTGGGTTGTCTCCGGGCTGGAAACGGAGCCAGGACAGGGTATCTGTTTAGAAGAGGTCGCGGTCGACACTACTCAGTAACGCCAGCCCCACTCACTCATCCCGCAAAGCCACCATCGGATCGATCCTCGTCGCCCGCAAAGCCGGCGCCGAACAAGCCGCCAGCGCCGTCCCCAATAGCACCGCCATCACCACCGCCAGCGTCAACGGATCGCGCGCGCGCACGCCGAACAACAGGCTATCGAGTACCCCCGCGATCGCCAGCGCCGCGGCCAGCCCCAGCCCCAATCCCCACAACACCGGAATCATTCCCTCCGCCAGCACCTGCCGCAGTACGGCGCGCGGCGCGGCGCCCAGCGCCATGCGGATTCCCAGCTCGCGGGTGCGCTGCCCGACCGAGTAAGAGATGGCCCCGTAAACGCCCACCACGGTCAGCAGTCCGGCCAGTGCGCCGAAAGCCGTGAACAGGACCGCGCCTAGGCGCGGCGCCCACATCAAGTCACGACTCACTTGCATCGCGGTTTGGAGATCCGACAGCAGCACATCCGGGTCCAGGCTCTGCACCTCGCGCCGCACCGCGCCCAACATTCGCTCGGGATCCCCCGTGGTGCGCACCCATAATGTAACGGCGGGCGCATAATTCTGCCGCAGGCACAGGTAGACCATGGGCCGGGCCGCCTGCTCCGGGCCCATGTAAGTGCAATCCCTGACCACGCCCACAATCTCCACCGGCGCGCTCTCGCCGAAGAAGCGCAGGCGCGCCCCAATGGGGTCGGTTCCGCTCCGGAATCGCCGCGCCATCGTTTCATTCACCACCGCCACGCGCGGGCTGCCTTCCGAATCGCCGATCGAAAACACCCGGCCGCGCAGCAGCGGGATGCGCAGGGCCTGGAAATAACCCGGCTCAGCCAGGTCGATGAGAGCCACCGCGCCCGGCCCCGCGCTGGTTTCCTGCCCGGCCACCGAAAGGCTCCGCGCCCGGTGTACGGTGAACGGCGGGTTGAAAGCCAGGGTTGCGGCGGCCACTCCCGGCAGGCTGGCGGCGCGCTCCAGCACGCGCGCGTAAAACTGCCGCCCTTCCTGTTCCGTGAAGCCGCGCGGCTTCAGGTTGAGCGCGACCGTCGCCATGTGGGCGGCGTCGAATCCCGGGTCGGCCGCCTCCGTGTAGCGCAGGCTGCGCAGGAACAGGCCGGCGCCGGTGAGCGCCACCACCGAGAGCCCCACCTGCACCATGATCAGCAAGCCGCGCGCGTGTACGCCATGTCCCGCGCGGGTCCACGGGCTGCGGCGTTCCCTCAGCTCCGTCGCCAGATTGGTGTGCGTCGCGCTCACAGCCGGCGCCAATCCGAAGACCAGCGTGGACAGCACCGCGATCGCCAGCGTAAAGCCCAGTACGCGGCCGTCGAAACCGAGCGTGGTAACCCCGCTTAGGATCCAGGGCGGCCGATAGCTCCACAGCAGATTCCGCCCCCAGTGCGCCAGCACCAGCGCCGCCGCGCCGCCGGCCAGCGACAGCAGCGCGCTCTCGGTCAGCAGTTGTCCGATCAAACGCGCGCGGCTCACGCCCAGCGCCAGGCGCACCGCCATCTCCTTCCGCCGGCCGGCCGCGCGCACCAGCAGCAGGTTGGCGACATTGGCGCAGGCTATCAGCAGCACCAGTCCGCTGGCGCCCAGCGCGACGCTTCCCACCAGCACCAGTCCGCCGCGCGAATTCGGCTGGATCAGGGACTCGATCAACGGCAGCAGCGTGACCGCGCGGCCCTGGTTGTCCTCCGGATAGTCCCGCGCCAATTGGGCAGTCAGTGTCGTCATCTGGTCTTGCGCCTGTTTCAGGCCGACTCCGTCCTTCAACCGGCCCACCATGGAGAACAATAGCGCCTTGCGATGTTCTATCCAGTCCGCCATGTCGAACAATTGCGGAGCCATCGTCATGGGAACCCACAGGTTGGTGCTCACCAGCGCGTTGGGGCCATGAAAACCCTTGGGCGCCACGCCTATGATGGTGTACCGGCGCTGGTTCAGGCTCACGGTTGCGCCGGCGGCATTCCGGCTGGCGGCGAAATGGCTGGTCCAGAAAGCGTAGCTGATCACGGCCACCGCCCCGGCGCCGCGCGCGCGGTCTTCCTCGGGCAGGAACGTGCGGCCCAGCACCGGTTTCACGCCCAGCACCTCAAAGTAGTTTCCGGACACAATCTGGCAAGGCACATCCTGCGTCTCGTTTTCTCCAGTGAGGGTTGCCCCCACTGGCGTGTATAGCGCGAGTCCCGAGAAAACCGTGTTGCGGTCGCGATAATCCTGGTAATTCGGGTACGAGTTATACAGCAAACCGGGGTTGATGCGATCCAGTGTGAATACCGAAACCAGCCGCGCGGGATCGCGCACCGGCAGCGGCTGCAGCAGAACGGCGCTGACCAGGTTGAAAATGGCCGCATTCAGCCCAATTCCCAAAGCCAGCGAGGCCGTCGCCACCGCCGCGAACCTGGGGTTCTGCCGAAAACCCCGCAGCGCGTAGACCAGGTCTCGTGTCAAGTCCCAGTATAAAGTGGGTTACTGCCGCTGCGGCGTGACGATCTCCCCATCGCGCAACGTCAGTTCCGTCGGCAGCGCTACCTCGCTCGCTTCCGCCAGCCCGGAGAGTATCTGCACGCGCGTCACGCTCGATACGCCGGTCTCCACCGCCCGCCATTGCAGTCGATTGCCGTCGAGCGCGAAGACGCCCACCCCGCTGCCATTCCGTCGCAGGCACTCCTTCGGAATCGTCAGCGCCTTATCCACCGTGGCCGTGCGAATGTGCGCATCCACATTCGTGCCCGGTAGCAGCAGCCGTCCCGGATTGTCGATGGTGCACAGCACTTCGCCTACCTGCCGGCTTCCCAGCGCCACGATGTCGGCCGGCTTTCGTTCCACGGCGCCCTCCCAGGCACGGCCCGGCAGCGCATCCCAACTGACGGTCACCGGCTGGCCTCGCTGCACGCGTCCCAATTCGGGCTCGTCCACATACACGCGCACCCGCATGCGGTCCATGCGGCCCACGTTCGCCACCAGGTCGCCGATATTGAGATAGGTCCCCGGCTGCGCCGCCAGACCATACACCACGCCGCCGATCGGCGCGCGGATGGTCGATTGCGCGATATGGCTCTTGGCCAGTTCCACGGCCGCTTTGGCGTCGCGCAGCCGCGCCAGCGCCACCGTCTTGTCCGATTTCGTGATCAGCGCGGCGCGCCGCTTCTCCAGCGCCTCGATCCCCATATCCGCGGCCTGCAGCTTGCTCTTGATCTCATCCACTTCCAACATCGAGGCGGCCTGCTTTTCGGCCAGCCGCCGCAGCGAAGCGTATTCTTTGCGGTCGTGCTCCTGTTCCACCCGCAAACGGGCCAGATCGTTTTCGAGGATGGTCAATTCGAGCGGTTTGCCGCCCTCCTCGATGGTGGCCAGGTCCGCCCGCGCCTGCGCCGCGCGCGCTTCGGCGGCATCCAGATCGGCCGCCAGCCCCGTGTCGCTCAAAATCGCCAGCGGCGCGCCCTGGCCCACCGTCTGCCCTTCCTGAACGGGTACCTTGTTCACCAGCCCCGCCTGCTCCACGCGCACCGACGCCCACTCGATAGGTTCCACCTTGCCATTGGTAGGCAGCGTGCTAACCAGCGTCTCGCGAATGACCTTCGCAAACGGAACCTGCGGCGCAGCATTGTTCCGGTGGAAAGCCCACCAGCCGATAACAGCCAGCGGGATCGCCAACAGCCACAGCAGTTTTTTCACTCATACCATCTTATCTGCGTTCATCTGCGTTCATCTGCGTTCATCTGCGTTCATCTGCGTTCATCTGCGGCCATAATAGCTTTTGCTGCGCAAGCTCGCGCTGAGTCAGCTTCCGGCAACTTCCGTAAGATTTATCTTTAATCGGCGTTTATCGGCGTTCATCGGCGGCCAATACTCTTTCTTGGGCAAACGCAGGACCCTCACGGCAACGGCCCCCCGCGGCTCTGCGCATGCCGCACGAAAGCCTCGGCCTGCCCGTACCCGCTCTCCACGCCCCGAAACCGCGCCACCTGGCTCTGCAGCGCATAGAACTTATCCGGCGCCTGCGAAGCGTGCGCATAACAAGCCATCCGTTTGCGCGCCTCGGTAGCCGTGATGTCCACGAAATCGGTGGGCGCGAACATCAGCGTATCCTCGCCGTCGGAAACCTCGTAGTAATAGAAGGCGAACTTCTTGCCCGTGGCCAGCCACGCGTCGTAGGCCATCATGGAAATGGCGCGATGATCGCGATGCCCGTCGATCGGCCAGTGTGTGAACAGCACATCGGGCTGCTGGGCGTCGATCAGGTCGCGGAACTCCTTGTAGTGCGCCGCGTCCACCACCGCGTGCCCGTCGCACTGCCCGGCGAACAGCGGCCGCGCTTTCAAAATCTCGCAAGCCCGTTGGGCCTCACCCACGCGCACATTGCCCGCGGCGTCGGCGGCCGTCTCCGGACAGCTTTTCTCGCCGCGATTTAGATAGAGCAGCGTCACGTCATGCCCCTGATCCGCATAGCGGGCAATGGTTCCCCCGCATCCATATTCGGGATCGCCGGGGTGCCCGCCGGTGACGATCACCTTCAGCTTCCGGCCAGCTGGCAATAATGCCGCGCCCGCGAAAAACGCGGCTTGACCCAGCAGACCCCTGCGTGTGAACGGCATATGCGGCGCTACCTCCCTCAATGAAACTTGAGCGTCACGTCCGCCACGTTGGTGCCCGGACGAATATGCAACTCCGAACCGAAAGTCCTGTACTTGCCTTTCAAAATCGGCCACGCGGAGCGCACAAAATCATCGATATAAAGCTGGTTCATGGGCGCGCCGGCGGGAAGCGCCCACAGCGTGGCCACGCGATGCTGGGTGAGTTCATCCAACCCCTCGATAAACAGCTCGCCGAACAGGAATTGCGGCCCTTTCCTGACCTCCACGTTCACATCCACAACCTGCGTCGCCTGTTGAAACGCGCGCATAGGCTTTGAGGATACCGTGATATAGCCGTCCCGCCGTAACACCTGCTCCATCTTCACCAGGCCGGCAGTGAACTGTCTCCAGTTCGCCGGCACTCCGTAAGCGAAGCGGGCGGCGTCCAGCATCTCGGCCAGCGGCAGGGCGTCGCCGGTGAGCACGACTTTGCCGAGACGCCAGGCGGGACCTTCGTCGATCGCGGCCGTGACCGCGACCGCCGCATCCCCGGCGCTCACCATCTTCACCGAAGGAAAAGCGACGGTTAGCCGCCCCAAATCTTCATAAAGCGGCCTGACGTTCAGCTCCAGCATCCGGCGGAAGTCGCGCGCCGTATACTCCTGGCCCATGGCAACCTTCGCCATGGCGGCCTCGAGCGCGGCGCTCGTAATGGCCGCATTCCCCTCGAACCGCATCGCTGCGATTCGGGGAAGATGGGCCGGACGGAAGGCCACCGCCGATCTGCCGGTGCTCATGTCGGCCTCCGGCCGCATCACGATCTCTTCCGCATGATTCGAATTCCGCAGCGCGGCCTCGATCGCCCGCTTGTAATATTCCGATGCGCGATCGTTGTCCGGCATCTGCCGGTCAATGAATGGGTCGGCGGATTTGAGCTGCTGCCACAAGCGTTCGGCATCCACGTCCGGGAAGTCCAGTTCCACAGGCTTGTGGGCCGCCTCTTCGGAAACCTGCAGCGTAAGCGCGTACCCAGGGCCGCTGCCGTCGGGCATCGGATCGAACCGGTAGTTGACGCTCGCGAAGAACCCGGTCTGGAACAGCTTCTGTACAGCGCCGTCGAGTTCGGCGCGCGTGACCGCCTGGCCCGTGCGCAAGCCTGATGCGGCTATTAGCGCGGCCGTCGGCAGCCGCGCATTGCCGCTAACCTTGATCTCCGCCAGTCGCTGCGCCACGGCGGCCTGGGCCAACACGAGCGCCATGGCCGCGGGGAAAAAGCGCATGATCTGATACTATCTCAAGCATGAACTACACCGCGCTGCTGTTGCTGTTCTGCGCCACTCTCACCGCAGCCGATCGCATCGTGGTGATTGCCCATCGGGGCGAACATCGCGCGCACCCTGAGAATACCCTTCCCGCCTTTCAAGCCGCCATCGATGCCGGCGCCGACTTCTTCGAACTGGACGTGCGCACCACCTCCGATGGCCGCCTGGTGCTGATGCACGATGCCAAGGTGGACCGCACCACCAACGGCAGCGGGGCCGTCCGCGAAATGACCTTCGACCAGATCCGCGCGCTGGATGCGGGCGCGAAGTTCGGCCCGCAGTTCGCCGGCACGAAAGTGCCATCTTTCGAGGAGGCGCTGGCCCTGGCGCACGGCAAGATCGGCGTCTACGTGGACTCGAAGGACATCGCGCCCGCCGATCTGGCCGCCGCGCTCGGCAAGGCCGATATGCTGAACCGGGTGGTGATTTACGGAGGCGCGGGATTCCTGAAGAAGGTGCAGGCGCTGGGTCCAACCTTGAAGATTATGCCGGAAGCATACGGCGCGGCTACGCTCGAAAAGCTGCTGGCCGACATGCAGCTAAGCGTGGCCGCCTTCGACGCGGGAGATTTTAAGGACGAAGCGATCGCAGTGGCCAGGCGCGCCGGCGTCCAGATTTACGTCGACCGTCTGGGTCTCGCGGACAACCCCGCCGCCTGGCAGGATGCCGTGGATCGCGGCGCGGCGGGCATTCAGACGGATCGTCCCGCCGAGTTGGTCGCATACTTGCGCTCCCACAACCTGCACTGAAACTGGGGCAGGCCCGTAGCCTGCAGCGGCCTCTCAGGCCGCCTGCTACTGCCTACTTCTTCTCGGCCTTCTTATCGTCGGTCTTCTTATCGGTCATCAGCGCTTTGATCTGGTCCGGCACATCGAAGCGGCTCGCCGGAATATCCGGGTTGTGCTTCACGCTGAGGATCTTCACCTGGCTCTCCATCGTCCCGATCTTCTGCGTGATGGTGTGCGGCGTCAGGATGCCGCCTTCATCCCGATAGTCGCCCAGCATAATCTCTGCGCTCGCGGCGCCTTCCGGGGTAGTAACGGGCATGGTGGCTTTCACCAGCAGGTTGGTGCTCTTGTCGTAATAGCGGGTTTCGGCGGCGCCGTCGTTGGGCGTGAGCACCACCTTATAACACGCCTTGCCGCCCACGTCCTCCGTGCCGGCCAGTTCGGCTTTCTTGAAAAAGTCGCGCCAGCGTATGTCCGCGTTCAGAGCGTCGCGCCGCAGCGTGGCGGCCCGTTCGTCGCCATCCTTAATTCGGGGGCCCTGCATACCGTTCACCGCCCAGGCCACTTGCCCGTTGGAGCCCTCTTCCGCCTTGCCGATGCCGCCCAGATCGATCTCGGTATACGCCTTGTCCGGCGCGGCCTGGTAGATGGTCAGCGTCCCGTTGATACCGAAGCTCGAGATCTCCAGCGTGCCGGTGGCCATCTCGGTCTTGATCTTTTCATAGGCGGCGCGGCCGCCGGTCACTTCGATGTACTTGTCCAGAATGGCTTCTGGTTTGATGTCGTCGGCCGCGTAGGCGGCCCCGGCCAGTATCAGCACGGCCGGCAAGGCGATCTGGTATCGGGAGATCATGGCGATGGTTTCCTCACGGTCTAATGTAACCCGTTTTGCCGGAGTTGGTACGCCTTCTCTTTCACCACGATGGTCTCCGCCAGCGCGGCTGCGCCATAACCCAGCGCACGCTCCATCGAATGCCACAGCGACATGTGTTCATGAACCAGCGAAACCACGCGCACGCCGATTCCCAACGCAATCCGGGCCCCCTCATTTTCAGCCAGGTTGATGTGGTAGCTGCGGTGTTGGTGGATACCGGCGCCGGTCTCTATGGCCCATTTGGTGGCGCCCCAAAGGATCAGCGCAATCGCCACGGCCACCAGGGCGATAGCCACATCCGTGGCGAACGCCGCAGCCCGCTGCCAGAAGTCCGCCAGCGGCAGACCGTCCAGAGCTTGCATGCGGGCAGTCTCCTCGGCGCGATACGAATGCATGGGTACATTATGCCCGAATTTCCGCTTGGAGGGCGGGCAATCTTGCCCGCAGCCGGCTTTTAGCCGGCATCTCCCCGGCTGATACCATAGCTGAAGATCGCCCATGCGTCGCGAAGAAATGTACGCCCGCCTGCGCGCCCGCCGCAGCCGCTGGGACATGATCGTGGTGGGCGGCGGCGCCACCGGTGTAGGCGTGGCCATCGACGCCGCCGCGCGCGGCTACGATGTGCTGCTGCTCGAACAGCACGATTTCGGCAAGGGCACCTCCAGCCGCAGCACCAAGCTGGTGCACGGCGGCGTCCGCTACCTCGAACAAGGCAATATCTCGCTCGTGATGGAAGCGCTGCGCGAACGCGGCCTGCTGCTCGGTAACGCGCCGCACCTGGTCCACGACCGCGCCTTCGTGGTGCCGAATTACGATTGGTGGGAAGCGCCGTTCTACGGGCTGGGCCTAAAGGTCTACAACCTGCTGGCCGGCAAATACGGGTTCGGCGCGTCGCGCATCCTCTCCAAAGAGGAGACGCTCGAACGGCTGCCCACGATCAAGACCGAAGGCTTGCGCGGCGGCGTCATCTACTTCGACGGGCAGTTCGACGATGCCCGCCTGCTCATCAATATGGCCGCGACCGCCTGCGAAATGGGCGCCACGCTGCTGAACTACGTGGGCGTGACCGGCCTGACCAAGGATGCCGATGGGTTCATCGACGGCGTGATCGCGCGCGATACCGAAAGCGGCGAGGAATTCCGTGCGCAAGCCGAAGTGGTGATCAACGCCACCGGGCCTTTCACCGACGGCCTGCGCCGCCAGGCGGATGCCTCCATCGCGCCCATGATCGCGCCCAGCCAGGGCGTGCACCTGGTCTTCGATCGCAGCTTTCTCCCCGGCGAGAGCGCCATCATGGTCCCCCATACTAGCGATGGCCGGGTGATGTTCGCCATCCCCTGGCACGGTCACACGCTGATCGGCACCACCGACACCCCCGTGGACGGCGCTTCGCTCGAGCCGGTGGCCCTGGAGCAGGAGATCGAATTCATCCTCTCGACCGCCGCGCTGTACCTGGCGCGCACGCCCACGCGTGCCGACATCCTCAGCGTATTTGCTGGCATTCGCCCGCTGGTGAAATCGGCCGCCGGCGGTGGTACGGCGGCGCTCTCGCGCGACCACACCATCCACATCGAGAAATCCGGTCTGCTGACCATTTGCGGCGGCAAGTGGACCACCTATCGCCACATGGCGGAGGACTGCGTGAACCAGGCGGCCATGCTGGCGCGCCTGCCGGAGAGGGCCTGCGTCACCGAACATTTGCGCTTGCACGGATTCCATCCGCGCGCCGACGCGTTCGGCCCATTGCGCGTCTACGGGTCGGACGCGCCGGCCATCCAGGACCTCATGCGCGCCGAGCCGGCGCTGGCCGAACCACTGGACGGCGCGCTGCCATACACGGGAGCGGAAGTCGTCTGGGCCGGGCGCCGCGAAATGGCGCGCAATGTCGAAGACGTCCTGGCGCGCCGCACGCGCGCCCTCTTCCTCAATGCGAACGCGGCGATACGCATGGCCCCGCGCGCCGCCATGCTGATGGCGCGCGAACTGGATCGGGACGATGCCTGGCAGAAGCGGCAAGTGGAAAGCTTCGCAGAAATCGCCCAAAACTATTGCAAATAGTGGGGCAGGCCCGTGGCCTGCAGCGGCCTCTCAGGCCGCCTTCTTCATTAGCCAGCCGCCGCGCGCGCGAGGTCTTGGCGCTGTTGCCGCCAGGCCATCCAGGCCATACTGGCCACCCGCAGAACCTCGCCGCAGTCAAAAGGCTGGACCAAAACGTCGTACCCGCCCAGGTTCAGAACCTCGGCCCACAGCCGCTCATCGGCCAACCGGGACGAAACGATCAGGTTCGGCGGATGGGCGCGCCCTTGCAGATCGGTGAGCAACTCCTGCCAGTTGCCGTCCCCGAAGGCGACGTCGCAGATCGCCACGGCGATCGGCCGATTGTTGAGAATCTCCAAGGCCTCGCGGTAGGTGGCCGCTTCGCGGATTTCCCACTGCGGAGCCGTGAGAATGTTGCGCAGCGCGTCGCGGCGCGAATCCAGAGGGTCGATCAGCAGGACGGAGATGGCGTCTTTCGGGCTGGCCATTTTGCGGGTTTCCGCACTGGTAGTGGCGGGAATGCGGGAAAATCTCAGGATATCCGCCTCCACAACCCGCTCCTGCACCTGCGCGATCTATATTAGAATCGACGTGAGGACTTGCATGAAATCCCTGGTCGTCATCCTGGCTGCGCTAACCCTGGTTTCCTGTAGCCGGGACCCCAACGTTGCCAAGAAGCGTTACTTGGAAAACGGAAACAAGTATTTCGCTAAAGGCAAGTTCAAAGAAGCTTCCATCATGTATCGCAACGCCCTCCAGAAGGACCAGCGATACGGCCTCGCCTATTACTACCTCGCCCAGACCGATCTGAAGCTCGGCCGCGTCTCCAATGCCTTAGGCGAATTGCGGCGCGCCATCGAGTTGATCCCCAAGGACCAGCCGCAGCATATCGACGCGGAAGTCCGCTTGGCCGAGATCTACCTCGCGTTCAGCCGCGATCCCCAGTTTCTGACGGAAGTGGAAGGCATTACCAAGGAGCTTTTACAGCGCGATCCGAACTCATTCGACGGTCACCGGCTGACCGCGGACCTGGACTTCGTAAGGGCGCAGGCCAGTTTTCGCGCGGGCCGGCCGGAAGAGACCGGACCGATGCTGGCCACCGCTATCGCGGAGTACCGCAAAGCCATTTCCATCAAGACCCCGGGAGCCGCCCTCAAAATCCAAATGGCGCGCGCGCTGTCCGCCAGCCGCCAGTTCGCGGAAGCCGAGCAGATCTACAAACAGGTCGTGGCTTCCGATAAGACCAACGTCGGAGCCTATAACGAGCTGTACAACGTTTACCTGATGCAGAACAAAACGGCCGATGCGGAACAGATCCTCAAGACCGGCGCGGCCAACAATCCCAAGCAAATCGCCTTTCTGGTATCGCTGGCCAATTTTTACGCCAGGCTCCAACGCCGCGACGAGATGGTGGCCACCCTAAACCAAATCAAGGGCCGCGCCAAGGAATTCGACCGCGCCTACGTGATGGTGGGCGATTTCTATTTGCGCAACGGAGACCTGGCGGAGGCGCTCAAGCAGTACCAGGAGGGCATGGCCGCGGACCCCAAGCAGAAGGCCACCTATCAGAAGCGCATGATCGAAGTGCTGATGCGCCAGAATAAGCGCCCGGAAGCGGCCGACATCGCGGCCGCCATTCTGAAGGATAACCCCAAGGATATCGATGCGCGGGGTCTGCAGGCCTCCCTGCTGCTGGACCGCGGTGAAGTGCAGAAGGCCATCTCCGAGTTGCAGGCGGTGGTGAATGCAGCCCCCGACAACTTCGTGGCGCGTTACAGCCTGGGGCGGGCGCACGTGGCGCGTGGAGAGTGGGAGCAGGCCCGCCAGCAGTTCGCGGAGGCGATCCGGCTGCGGCCCGATTATCTGCCGGCGCGCCTGTCGCTGGCGCAACTCCAGGTGATGCGCTCGGATTTCGATTCGGCGCTCAAGTCCGTCAATGAGATTCTGCAGATCGACAGGAAAAACGGCCCGGCGCGGATGGTTGAAGTGGAAGCTTTGATGGGCGAAAAAAAGTACGCCGATGCGCGGCATCTGCTGGAAGACATCCAGAAAGCCAATCCCAACGCCCCGGATGTCGATTTTTCGTTCGGCATGCTGGCCATTAAAGAAAACAACCTGAAAGAGGCGGAGGCCGTTTTCCGGAAAGCGTACGCGGCGAATCCAAAAGATACGCGCAGCCTGGTTGGACTGGTTGAGACCCTGGCCGGCGGCGGGCATTACGATCAGGCCATGCAGTTCCTGCAAGCGGAGCTGGCCAAGAGCCCCAACCGCATGGATCTGCAGTTGGCCCTGGGCAATATCGCGGCGCGCTCGAAGAACTACGATCTGGCCGTCCACCAGTTTGAGACCGTGCTCGGCGAGATGAACAAGGATTCCAAAGCGCGCGGCGACGTTTACTTCCGGTTGGGCATCGCCTTGCGCCAGAAGGGCGATACGAACGGCTCCATCCAGTATCTCTACAAAGCCAGGGAAGCGCTGCCCGTCAATTCCATGGTGGCCGTGGAACTGGCGCTGGCCTTGGAGGCCGGCGGCCGCAAGCCGGAGGCCAAGAATGCGTACGAAGAGTCCATTAAGCTGAATCCGCAGGACGGAGTGGCCTTGAATAACCTGGCCTTCCTGATTGCGGAGAGCGGCAATGGGGACCTCGACCAGGCCCTCACCTACGCGCAGCGGGCCAAGCAGGTCCTGCCGAACCTGGGCGAGGTGTCCGACACGCTGGGCTGGATTTACCTGAAGAAGAATATGAGCGACAATGCCATTGATGTCTTTCAGGGCCTGGTGAACCAGAAGCCGGAAAACCCGACCTACCGGTATCACCTGGGCATGGCCTTGGCCCAGAAGGGCGACAAGCCGAAGGCGTTGCGCGAGCTGCAGCAGGCGCTGCGCAGCAGTCCCGACAAGAACCAGGAGTCTAAGATCAAGGACCAGATCAGTAAATTGTAAGGACTTCGCAAACTGCGCTACGATGGCCTGTCCGGAGGTCCTCGATGGTTCTGTCGGATGTGGACATCAAGCGCTACATCGAAACTGGGAAAATCAAGATCGCGCCCGCCCTGCCTCCCGAGCAGTTCGGCAGTTGCTCGGTGGACTTCCGGCTGGGCAACGAGTTCAACGTCTTCGAATATAGCCGCCATCCTTATATCGACTTGCGCGACCGCACCAGCCTGCAGCACATCATGCGCACCATCGAAGTGCCTCTGGACGAGCCGTTCGTGCTGCAGCCCCGCGATTTCGTGCTGGCCGTGACCATGGAATCGCTGGAGCTGGATGCCGACGTGCTCGGTCGCCTGGAAGGCCGTTCCAGCCTGGGGCGCATCGGCATCATCGTGCACGGCACGGCGGGGCTTTTCGATCCCGGCTGGACCGGTAAGGCCACCCTGGAGTTGAGCAATCTGAGCCGCATGGCGGTGGCCCTCTATCCCGGCATGCGGATCTGTTCGTTCACCTTCGAGCAGCTTTCCACGCCATCCTCGGTTCCCTACGGGAAGAAGCCGGGCAACAAGTACGCGGGTCAGTTGCATCCCCTAGCCAGCCGGCTGGGCGCCGAAGCCCCGAAATGATGCTCCAGGCCCCACCGCATCGGTGCCGGCACGAGCGCAGACAAGGAGTTCCGATGGCCCGCGAGGCCGAGGTGAGACGGAATTCCAACGCAAACTGTGACACAAATTGTGTCTTGACAGCCCAGCCCGGACGTGTCACACTCAGCTACACTCTCGGAGGAGCGAATGGACAACAAGCAGGATCAAAAACCGCCGGAAGGCCTGGACCGGAGAAAATTCCTAGGCGCCCTGGGGGCCTCGGCCGCCGCCGGAGTGTTTCTGGATTCCGGGGGGGGGCGCTAAGGCACAAAGCGCGCCCGGCGGTTCGCCGCCAGTCATGTATCTGGATTCCTTCGGCAACATAGGGCCCGCCAATCCCGCGGCGCTTGCGGCGGGGCTGATGCCGCCGCCGGTACCGTCGCAGGCCACCGTGCCCGGCGCCGACACCGCGATGAAGGAGGGGAGACACGGCCACCGGGCGCTCGACGAGGGTTCGCCGTTCACGGCAGCCTCGACCTACATCAACGCGGGGACCTTCGCACAGCCCAACTTCCTGATGATCATGGTGGACCAAATGGGAGCGCAGCCTGCCCGTTGGCTTCCGCCAGGCGGCCAACCGGCCCTGGATGCGCTGATGCACAACATCGCCTACATTCGAAATCATTCCGCCAACTTTCCGAACTACTTCGTGGCGGCCACGGCGTGCACCCCCTCGCGGGCAACCCTGCCATGAGTCCCGGATACGACACCGTCTGGATCGGCAAATGGCATCTCTCAGCGACGGGTACTGGGAAGACGGGGGAGTGCCCGAGCGGGGTCACCGGGGACCAGACCGCGGGCCCTACCGCGTATGGCTTCAACGACACAAGCTACAACATCCCGAACACCAACGCCAACGACTATTTCACGGCTCCCCAGATCCCCCTGAACTACCCCTCCCCGGACGGGACGCTCGCCAACGAGGGCTGCGGGGGCGGGCTGCTCCAACCGCAAGGCACCCTGCAACAGACATTCGGGACGACGTTTGTCTGGCAGGACTACGGACCGGCGGAGTCGGACCCCGAGGTGACGTCTCCGACCTACCTCGGCCTCAGCGACGGCGCCATCGCCGACGCATTTGTTCAGTATTGGCTCGTGCATGCGGGTCAATTCGTCAGCCCCAGGAAGCCGTGGTTCTGTGCGGTGAGCTTTATCAATCCCCACGACATGTCCGGCTTCCCCTGCGGCTACAACCTGTCCGGCGTGGAGTCGACAACGCTGGGCTATTTCGGGTCCCCGACCGCCGCGGTGCCCGGGTACGTTCCCCCGCCGACCCCAGGGTTCGCCCAGACTCCGCCAAGCGACGAGACAATCGAGACCCTCAGCACCCTGTACCCACCAAACGGCTATCCAGGTAGCGCGCAGCCGGCCGGGCCCAACGGCGAGTCCTGGAACTACCCGGATTCACCGGGGAGTTCGTCGCTGCAATACGGACCCACCGCAGTAGGAACCACGTGGACGTATGGGAAGCCGGGCCTGCAATACGCCTATCAGATCAACTCGGAGCAACAGCTTGGGAGTGTCGGAAATCTGAACGCGTGGTACACATTCCTAAACTACTATTACTGGATACAGTCCAACGTAGACGCGCAAGTAGGACGCATCACCAGCGCCCTGAGCACTTCGCCATTCGCGAACAACACAATCGTCATTTTCCTCTCCGACCACGGCGACTACGCGGGCTCGCACTCGCTCCACGGAAAGGGCCTCGCCCTCTACGACGAGACGATCAACGTTCCACTCTACATCCAGTTCCCCTCGTACTATCCGAACGGGCAGACGCAGCTCGTCCTGCCCTACGTCTGCTCGAGCGTCGATATCCTTCCGTTCATCTACACCGCGGCGCTGGGAAACAGCAGTTGGCGAACCGACACGGCCGGCCTGGTGAGCTACCTGTGGAACCGGGAGGCCATCTACGACTTCGTCTTCAGCAGCACCCCCAAGCAGCGCCGGATCTCGCAGATCCAGAACCAGAACGGCGCGGCAGCCGGCTCCGACTACCAGCCATACATACTGCACACGACGGACGAGGGCTTCACCGGCTACGAGAACCCGGGCACCGGCGACGCCGTGCCGGGCCACGCCATCGCGTTCCGGACCGTGGACATTTCGGTCGCTGCCCCGTACGGAGGCGGGAAGCTGGGGATCTACAGCTACTGGTCATACGCGGGCGGGAACCCGACGCAGCCGGCCGGAACCGGGCTGACAAACCAGCAGTTCGAGTATTACAACTATTCGGCGCAGTCCCAGACCGGTCAACCGTCGCAACCGCTCTCCCCAAACTATGGCGAGACCGGTAACAGCCTGTCGGTCAACGCCACGGCCCCGGCTGACCCGACCCTCTTAACGGAGGCGCCACTAGCGTACCAGAACAACTTCCTTTCGTCGGGCGTGCAGGCAGAACTGTACTTCTCCGGCCTCGGGATGCCGGTCGCCGGCGGAACCTACAACGGGCCCGTTCCAAACTACCTAAGCAACGCATACACCCAGGCCCTGACGAACTACCTGACGTATTACCAGGCGATGCAGCCCCCAGCGTCCAGCACCGACACTGTTTGGCAGACGTAAGGAGGAGGCGCATGAAAAGGCTCCCAGCCCTGGCTCTGCTCTGCCTGGCATCGTTGGCGGCCGTTGCCGGCGCCGCCACTCCAGCCACGCCCACCTTCTTCGCCCGCCACGACTACCCTGACTTCGGGTACCGCTGGGTACAGGTAGCCGACACCAACGGGGATGGAATTCCGGACATCATCGAGGTCCTCGGCAATTCCGCAACGGTGTTACTCGGCAACGGAAAAGGCGGCTTCACGCAGGGGCCCGTAACGAACATTGGCCCGATAGGCGCGTCGGACACCTTCGCCGCCGCGGCTCTGACTGGCAGCGGGACCATCGATCTCGTCTTCGGGTGCGAGACTGAGTTCGGCGACGCCTACGGTATCGGCGTCTCGCTCGGCAACGGGGACGGCACGTTCCAGGACGCCATATTCTATCCGGCGGGGACCGACACCGGCACCAACTACGTCGCGCTCGGCGACTTCAACGGCGACGGCATCACCGACGTTGTCACGGTGGGGGAACAGGGCATATGGCTGTTCACCGGCACGGGTAGCGGAACCTTCAATCCGGCTGTGCTCATTCCGCTCATCGGCGCGGGGCCGGATAATGCCGGCTACGTGACGGCAGCGGACCTTCGCAACGACGGCAACTGGGACCTGGTGGTGATCACGCCGACCGGCTTCGCGGTGCTGCTGGGTAACGGAAATGGCACGTTCCAGCCGCAGCAGAACTACACCAACCCCATCCAGCAGAGTGGCTGCGGCTTCGTCGTGGGCCCCATAGCCGAGGGAGGCTACCCCGCCATCGTAGCGAATTGCGGAAACCTGGATTATCCCTTGCTCTACCTCGGCAACGGCGCCGGAGGGTTCGCTCCCCCGACGAGCGTCTACCTGCCCGGGGGAGTGTCCGCGATCGCCGACGTGAATGGCAACGGCTTTCCGGATCTTCTCAGCTCCTACGTATATATAGCCTACGGAAACGGCACCGGCAAATTCGGACGGCCGGTGTCCCACCCGGTTCAGACATCCGAAGGCGCGCCGAGTAACTTGGTGCCCGCGAACCTCCGCAGCCCCGATCTTGTGGATCTGGTAGTGCAGGGCACTGGAGCCGTCTCCGTGCTGCTGAACACTAAAAACAAAGGCTTCGAGGACGGAATCTGGACGGCCCTCTCCAGCGGCGCGGATTGCGGCGCGGCGGGCGACTTCGACGGCGACGGCACATCCGATCTGGCCGTCAACACCGCGGATGGCATCTCCATCCTGCTGGGAACGGGCAAGGCCGGCGCGCCTTTCGCCGTCGGTTCGAGCATCACGCTCGCCGACGCCTCCTGTCTCATCACGGCGGACCTGAACGGCGACGGCATTCCGGACCTGCTGGTGCCCAGTTACACCGACCCTGAGTTTTCGACCGCCGGTTTAATGAACGCCTATCTCGGCAACGGAGACGGCACGTTCACGCTGGCCAGCGCGACGCCCCTGTCAACCGTCGGGTTCGTGGCCGCGGCCGACTTCAACCAGAACGGCATAATCGACTTCGCTACCTCGTCGAACCTGCTGGCCCTGGGCAGCGGGGACGGCACGTTCCAGACGCCGGTGAAGCTAGTGTCCGACCCGCCGGAGACCCTATTCAACAACATCGTTGCCGGCGACGTGAATGGCGACGGTTGGCCGGACTTGGTGCTCACCAGCGGTGGGGCAGACTTCGCCACCATCTGGATCCTGCTGAATAACCAGCACGGCGGGTTCACCGTGACCACCCTCTCGCCCTGTCCCCCAACCGGAAGCGAGGCCACCTGCTTCCCGTCGGAAGTCCTGCTCGCCGACCTGAACGGCGATGGGAATCTGGACCTGATTGTCGGGGAGGCCACTCTCGGCGGCGTAGTGGTGTACCTGGGGAACGGCCAGGGAGGGTTCACCCAACAGCAGGTGCTGACCGACGCGCTGGAAGCGCCCGGCCCGATCATGGTGGCGGACGTGAACGGTGACGGAATCCCGGACATCGCCTTGAGCGAGGGCGGCACGATCGCGATCTTCCTAGGGAGGGGCAACGGAGATTTCTACGCGCCGTTCTACATCGGCGCGGGGCCTGAACCTGGCGACATTCTCCCGATGAACCTGCACGGCCAATCGCCCACGGCGGGCGTGCCGGACCTGGTCGCCCCGGATGAAACCGGCGGGGTCATGACTCTGATCAACACCACCAAGACGACCACCACGACGACCCCCAATAAATAGCGCCATGCCATACCTGGTCAATGGAGAGCCTGTCCCTGAGCAATGGCTCCGCGAGGAGGAGGACCGCGTCGGCCACGATGTGCGCTTCCAAGCCATCGCCGATGAAGCCGAACGCGCCCGCCAGCTCCAGATCGCCGCGCAGCATTCCGCCATCGACCGCATGCTGGTGGAACAAGCCGCCGCGAATGATCCGCGGCCGATCGATCCGCGGGCCATTGAGGAGGAGGTAGCGCGCCAGAAGCAGGCGGGCAACTGCCGCGGGGCATTCGACGATAGCCTGCTGCGGCAGTGGGTGGAGCGGCAATTCCGCCTGCAGCGGCTGCACGCGGAGATGGTCGCCGGCGCGGCCCGGCCGGAGGCGCGCGAGGTCGAAGCCTTCTATGGGACGCATCGCGCCAACTTCCACTGCCCGGAGTCGTTCCGCGCGGCGCATATCGTGAAACACGTTAACGGCGAAAATCGCGCCGAGGAAGCCCGCGCGGGCATAGAGGCGGCGCTGGCGGAGCTGGAAAGCGGGCAGCCGTTCCATGAAGTCGCCGAGCGCCATTCCGATTGCAAGGGCGACGGCGGCGATCTGGGGCTGTTCCCCGCGGGACGAATGGTCCAGGAGTTTGAAGACGCCATCCGCGCGCTCGAACCGGGCCAGCGCACGGGCATATTCACCAGCCCCTTCGGCTTCCACATCGCCGAGCTGCGAGCCAAGGTCCCGCCCGGTCCCGCGGGCTTTGAGGAAGTGCGCGCGGATATCGAACGCGTCCTGGCGATGCAGAGCCAGCACCAGGTGTATCGGCGCGCGGTAGCTGAGTTGCGCTCCCGCGCCGAAATCCGCTGGGAGGCGGCCGCCGAAACCGCTGGCTGAGATGCCGCCTCGCCCGCCAGCCCCCTGCTGCGTGCCCACCAGGCAGCGCCTCACGCATCTCGCCGCTTCTCTCGCATCTTCCGCCGCGCGCCACCGCCGGATCGTTGGTGGACATGGTCCGCCTGGGTGCCGCCCGGTTCCACATGGGCAGCGAGTCGCCGGAGGCCTTCCCCGCCGATGGCGAAGGTCCGGTGCGGCAGGTCCGGCTGAGCGCCTTCTATGTTTCCAGGTTCGCCGTCACGAATCGCCAGTTCGCCGAATTCGCGCGCGCCACCGGCTACCGCACCGCGGCCGAGCGCCTCGGCTGGTCGTTCGTATTTCGCAACCACGTGGCCGACGCCGCGGGCCTGCAGGCAACGCCGGGAACGCCGTGGTGGCTGCGGGTGGACGGAGCGGATTGGGCGCACCCCGAGGGACGCGACAGTTCGGTAAACGCGCGCCAGGATCACCCGGTGGTGCAGGTCTCCTGGAACGATTCGCTGGCGTATTGCGCGTGGGCCGGGTACCGCTTGCCTACGGAGGCCGAATGGGAATACGCCGCGCGTGGAGGGCTGGACCAGAAGACCTATCCCTGGGGCGACGAACTGACTCCCGGCGGGCGCCATATGTGCAACATCTGGCAGGGCAGCTTTCCCGCGATCGATCTGGGCGAAGACGGCTACACCGCCGTCGCGCCCGTGGACAGCTTCGCCCCCAATGGTTTCGGCCTCTACAACGCGGTGGGCAATACCTGGGAGTGGTGCGCCGATTACTTCGATCCGTTCTGGCACGTCGCGGCCACGCGCGACGATCCCGCGGGCCCGCCCGGGCGCCCCAGCCGGGTCACCAAGGGCGGGTCATTCCTGTGCCATGAATCCTACTGCTGCCGCCGCCGCTATCGCAACGCCGCCCGCACCGGGACGCCGCCGGACACCTCAACCGGCCACATCGGCTTCCGTGTGGCGCGCGACGTCTAGCCGCCTCCCATCCGCGGGCATCCGACGGGGAGCTGGATGCCGACGTGCTCGGCCGCCTGGAAGGCCGCTCCAGCCTGGGGCGCATCGGCATCATCGTGCACGGCACGGCGGGGCTTTTCGATCCGGGCTGGACCGGCAAGGCCACCCTGGAGCTGAGCAATCTGAGCCGCATGGCGGTGGCCCTCTATCCCGGTATGCGGATCTGTTCGTTCACCTTCGAGCAGCTTTCCACGCCATCCTCGGTTCCCTACGGGAAGAAGCCGGGCAACAAGTACGCGGGTCAGTTGCATCCGCTGGCCAGCCGCCTCGGCGCCGAATCCCCAAAATGAACTACCGGGCGACTCACAGTGCCCAGCGCAGCTGCTGCTGGTAGCTGAAGTTAACCACATCGACGCCGCGCTTCATTAGCGTGATATAGAGGTCCATGTCGTCGGTCAGGAAGAGATAGTTATGCCGACTTAGCGCTGAGATGGCGGCGTCGGTCAGGCCCAGGCGCTCAAAGCTCGGGTCCTTCACGACCGAGCGGCTATCGTCGCGGTGCTCAGTGGCTTGTTCGATGATATCGACAAAGCATGAGCGGAAGCTGAGCTGCTCCTCGCCTTGCAGGCGTCCCAAATTACTCAACTCAGTCAGCACGTGGGGGGTCGTGATCAGAGTCCTGAACTGCGCAATGATTTCCGCCAGCAGATCGAAATCCTCGACCGTATACCGCCTTGTTCTCTTGAAATTCTGAATCCGGCCGGGATTGGTCTTGCCGACTAGATACAGAAGCAAGAGGTTGGTATCTACTAGCAAGCCCTTCCCACGATGTTTGCGGATGAGCTGAAAGGCGTCGGTCATCGAGATCCGGCCAACTCTCGAATTTTCATCGAGACCACTTCGCCAGTATCCCCTCGCACGATGAACCTCTTGTAGTCGCGACGGAGAACAGATATGCCGGCGCGCCCCGGCGCGCTTAGAGTGATCTGCCAAACGTCGTTTGGGCCCTCCTTGCCAGTCTCGACTTCTTCCACGAGAATCTCGGAAGCGGGAACGCCCAGCATGGCTTGTGCGAATTCCATGGCTTTTGCCACTGCTTCTTTGACGGTGATCATACCTTGAGCCAGCATAACATGGGCCGAATACCCCCTCTCCCGAACTGCGCTACGATAGCCTCTCACCAAATGACACTGACCTTTTGGGGCGCCGCAGGCGCGGTCACCGGCTCCCTGCATCAATTGGATGTGGATGGCAAACGCTACCTGCTCGATTGCGGGTTGGCGCAGGGACGCCGCAAAGAAGCCGACCAGAAGAACCGCCATCTGCCGGTAGATGCCGCCTCCGTCGCCGCCGTGCTGCTCTCGCACGCCCACATCGACCATAGCGGGAACCTTCCCACGTTGGTGAAACACGGCTTCACCGGACCGATCTTCACCACCCCGGCGACCATCGACTTGTGCGATGCCATGCTGCGCGACACCGCCCACATTCAGGAGCACGACGCCGAGTTCGTCAACAAACGTACAGCGCGGCGCCATGAAGGCCACCCCAATGCCAACGCGCCGGAGCCGGTGGAACCGCTGTTCACCATGGAAGATGCCGAGCGCACCTTGCCCCTGTTTCAGCCGGTCGGCTACTACGCGCCCAAAAGCCTCGACCAGCATTTGAGCTATGAGTCCTACGACGCCGGCCACATCTTGGGATCATCGGCGCTGGTCTTAAACTACCAAAATGGCGCAGAGCGCCTGCGTCTGGCGTATTCGGGCGACCTGGGCCGCCCCAACCTGCCCATCACGCGGCCGCCGGATTCGCTTCCTCCGGTCGATTACCTGATCCTCGAAAGCACCTACGGTGGCCGGTTTCACAAGAGCGCCGCGCATGTGATCGGGAAGCTGCGCGATGTGGTGAATCGCACCTGCGGACGCGGCGGCCGCATTATCGTGCCTGCGTTCGCCGTGGGCCGTACGCAGCAACTGGTGCTGCTGCTGCATCAACTGGCCAATGAAGGCCACATTCCCAGCATCCCGATTTTCGTGGACAGCCCGCTGGCCATCAACGTGACCGAGGCGTTCCGAAAGCACCCCGAATGCTTCAACGCAGAAACCCGCCAATACCTTCTGGACGGCGAGGATCCCTTCGGATTCAGCCGCTTGCAGTACATCCGGGAGGCCGCCGAATCGAAGAAGCTGAACGACCTGCACGGTCCGTTCGTGGTCATTTCGGCTTCCGGCATGTGCGAGCAGGGCCGTATCCTGCACCATCTGCGAAACAATCTGGAGGACCCGCGCAATACCGTGCTGATCACCGGTTTTCAGGCGCAGGATACTCTCGGGCGGAAGCTGGTGGAAAAGATGCGGGAAGTGCGCGTATTCGGCGAGCCGGTGACGGTGCGGGCCGAAATCTCCAGCCTGGACGAACTCAGCGGGCACGCCGATCAAGGCGAGATATTGGAGTGGCTGAAGCCGCTGGCGCCGCACTTGAAGAAGGTTTTCCTGGTGCATGGCGAGCCGGCCCAGTCCCAGGCCCTGGCCCTCGCCATCCGGTCGCAATATGGCGTGGAGGCCATGGCCCCGTCGCCGGGCCGGAGTTTTCCGCTGAACGCTTGAAACGTAAACAGTTCCGTAGCAGTCTATAATGGATGGGATTTCCTACCCCACCTAAGGAGTAACGATTCGTGAGCAGCCCAATGTATGCGCCCCAGTCAAGTGGTTCGGGCGTGAAAACCGCGTTAGTAGCCGGGGGGCTCATCGCCCTGCTGGCTTCCAATATTGCCTTGTGGTATCGCCTCGAGACCACCCGCACGGAGGACCGTGCCGCCAGCCAGGCTATGCTGACCGAGATCGCCGCCTTGAAAGATGCCTCTTCGGTAACCACCGCCTCCCAACGGCACAGCGTGGAAACCCTGAAGCAGGAGTTGGAAGCCGCGCGGCAGCAGGCCAACCAGGCCGCCGGGCACGCCAAGCAGGAGGCCCAGGCGCATGCCGACCAACTGGCCAGGCAACTCACCAACGCGCAGGCCAAGCAGGCGGCGCAGGTGCAAAGCCAGATCACCGATGTCCAGCAAGCGGCTTCCACCGCCAACACCAAGATCGGCGAAGTAAGCGGGGATGTCACTGCCGTCAAGACGGACCTGGGGTCCACCAAGGCTGAATTGGACAAGACCATCGCCAACTTGAAAAGCGTGCAAGGCGATTTGGGTGTGCAAAGCGGATACGTAGCCACGAATGGCAAAGAGTTGGATGCCCTGAAGAGACTCGGTGAGCGCAATTACTTCCAGTTCACGGTGACCAAGAAGGATAAGAAAGGCAAGCGGGTCGGCGATGTTACCTTGACGCTTGAGAAAGTCGACAAGAAGCACAACAGGTATTCGCTCGTGGTGCTGGCGGACGACAAGCCGGTTGAGAAGAAGGACAAAGGCATCAACGAGCCGCTGCAGTTTTACGTTTCCAAGGCGAAACAGCCCTATGAGCTGGTGGTCAACGACGTGGGCAAGGATCAGATCACGGGCTATCTGGCCACACCGAAGGACACCACGCCGCGGCCCTAGCACTAGCCCCCTTGGAGGGCGGGCAATCTTGCCCGCAGCCGGCTTTTAGCCGGCTGGCTTGTGGTGCGCCCCGCCCGCACTACTTAATCTGAAACCGAGCCACGGCCTTCCCAAAATGAATCTCGTCGCCCGGATCCAGCTTCGTCCCGCGCGCCGTGCGATGAACTTCCTGGCTCAATCCGTCGCGCACGATCCAGGTGCCGCAGCCCTGCTCGCCGCCCTTATCCCTCTTGTACCAGCGATCGTTGAATAGCCGGTATTCGCCCGCGGCCTTGTCGTAGACGATGTGCGCATGCTCGCGCGAAACCGTACGGTTGATTACCGTGTCTTCGGTAAAGGCCAGATCGTTGCGCCGGATCATCCCTTCAGAGCGGTAGACATCCACGGTGCGCCCGATGTTGATGCGCGCTTTCGAAAGCGTGACCTCCGGCACGTTGGCGTTCCCTTCCACCACAATGAGCTTGGCCGTGCGCCGCGGCGCGGCGGCAGGGCGTTCCTGCGACTCGACTTCCACCCACACCCACTGCTCGCCCGGCGCGGGAAGATCTCGCGCCACATGCACGTCCACTCCCAGATCGTCCGGGTACCGGCACTCGTTCCGGTCCAGACTCGCGCGCAGTTCCTGCTCGAAATACGTGCGGAAAAACTTGCCCGTGAACGTCGCGGCGCGGCTGTCTTCGATCCCGCGCAAGTGGATGTGGACCACGTTGAACGGGAAAACTTTCCTGCCTCCCAACCGGTAGCTCTTCTCCCGCACCTGATCCAGAATCGCCAGGCGGATCTCGGCCACTTCCGGCGGTTCATCGCCTTGCCCCTGCCCGAACGGACCTTCAAAAACCGTGCGCCCAAATTTTTCGAGGAAGTCCGCCAGGTTCATGGCACCAGTCCCAAATCCTTTGCAGCCTCCATGATCTCACGCGCGATGGGCGCTGCGACTTGGCCGCCATAGCCGCCATGTTCCACCAGCACCGCGAACGCGATGCGGTGGGCTGAGTCTCCATCGTAGGGCGCGAAGCCCGCGAACCAGGCGTGCGGCTCGCCCTCGCCCAGTTGCGCCGTGCCGGTCTTGCCCGCCAGGTTCACGGGTGTTCCAGCCATAGCATGCCGCGCCGTGCCGTCCGTCACCACCAGCCGCATGGCCCCAGCGATAAACGCCGCGGGCTCCGCCGGTACGATGGCGCGCGGAGCGTCCTGCCGTGCATTGCTGTCGTCGATCACCCAACGGCCCTGCGCCATCGTGCCGCCCGCGGCGATGGTCGCCGCTACCCGCGCCATCTTGAACGGCGTGATCAGCAGCGGCCCCTGGCCGTACGATGCGAAGGGCAGCGTAGCCTTCAACTCCGCCACATCGCCCGACGAAATGTCCAGCAAATCGGCGGTCTGCCGCAGCGCCTGCCATCCCACTTTGTAAGTTCCGAGCTGCGCAAAATAGCCGTTGCAGGAAACCTCGATGGCGCGTTGCATGGCTAGCGTGCCGTGCGGATTGTCCTTGATGTCGTCGCGGATCGGCCGCCGCCAGCCGTCCACCATCGCCCCGGCGCGCCCATCCCGCAGCCGGCGGCAGGTGAAGGTTTGGTTCCGTAAATCAGGATCGACCCGCAAGGCCGCCATCGCCGTCACCAGCTTGAACGTCGAGCCGGGTGGATACTGTCCGTAGCGCGCCCGATCCAGCAATTGGTCGTCCGCCGGCGGGCCGGTTCGCGCGGCGGGCGGCGCCGGCTCCGGTGCGCTCACCATAGCCAGCACATCGCCCGAACCCGCATCCATCACCACGGCCGCGCCTTTCTCTTTGTTGGCCTGCAGCAGATGCCGGCCCAAAATCTCCGCCGCCCGCAATTGCAGCCGGATATCCAGCGTAGTCCGCACATCGCGGTTGCGCGCCAGCAGGCTCGCGAGCGCCGGATTCCCGGGTTGGTGGCGATAGCGCACCAGTGCCACCAGTTCGCCATACTGGTACCCTTGCAACCGCGCATTGGAATCGTGCTCCACCAGCGAGGCGTTGGTGGCATGGAAATTCTCGCCGGTGCGCAGGTCGCCCAGAAAATGCGTGGTCGCCGCGCCGAAGGGATAATGTCGCGAGTCCAGCCGCGAACACGCGGTCTCGATGTCGATCCCCAGCGCCTGATACTGCGCGCGCCGCGCCACCAGCTTCTTCCAATCGCTGGTGGCCAGCAGCAGGCCATTGCGATCGAAGATATCGCCGCGCGGAATCTCGCGCGCGATGGCGTTGATCCGCGGATTGTGCTGCGCGCGCTTCACCCCATCGTCTTCGAATACGCGCGCGTCGCGCGCCAGATATTCGCGGTCGTGCGCCATCTGGTAGCGTGCCGCGAACATCAGCAGTGCCACCGCAAACGCCCCCAGAGCCGCGCCGGCGTTGCGCAGCGGTTTTCGGAACAGCGCATGTCCCTGGCTTACCGAGCCGCGACCGTGAGGGAGCGGTCCCGCCGAAATCGCCAGCAGCAGCGCGAAGATGAAGAAGTTCGCCAGCATGGCCGTGTTACCCGAGCTCAGAAACGGCGACACCACGCCCGAGAGCGGCAGCGCCCCCAGTACGCCCGCCGAGATCAGCAACATCTCGAAGGCCAACAGCGAAGCGAGACCCAGCGCCAGGAAGAAGGCGTAATCGGAGACGGCCCGCACGGCGATGCGAAACGCACGGTAGATCAGGAATCCGAACAGCAGAAACACGCTGAGCACGCCCGCAAATCCCCATTCTTCGCCGATGCCCGGCAACACCAGGTCCGTGCTCCCCGCCGGGATCACGCTGGGATCGCCATACCCGGGACCCGCCCCCCAAACGCCGCCCGTCGAAAACGCCCACAGCGCGTGCGCCAGTTGGTTCCCGCCGTGGACATCGTTGTCCCAGGGCGACAGCCACATATTGATGCGGTCGACAACCATGTGCGGCTGGCCCAGCCTGTAGCCCACGAACACGGCTGCCACCAGGATGCCGATTCCCAGAATCGCCAGGCCCGCGCGTCCATGCGCCACCGAGAACATTGTCAGGAACAAGAAGAACAGGACCAGCGCCGGCCCCAGGTCCTTCAGCACGAAAAACAGCACAATAGACGCCGCCACGGCGCAAGCCACCGGCATCAGGTGCGCCAGCCGCGGCACGCCCAGACCGCCCAGACCCTTCTGCCGCAAATCGCGCAGCCTCTCCCAATTGCGCGCGAAATATCCGGCCAGGAACAGCACCACCAGGACCTTGATAGCTTCCACCGGCTGAAAAGGTCCCAGGTTCACCTTTTGGTCGCTCGTACCCGGACCTGAACCGAACCGCAGCAACAGGGCGAACAGCCCGAATGCCGCCAGCAGTGGCGTATAGATCCAGTCCGCCAGCCGCCGGTAATCGAAGCCTCGCACCAGTGGCAGCAGCAATAACAGGCATCCCCAAAAAACTCCCAGCGCGAACTTGCGGAATTCGAGGGTATCGCGCAAAGGGTCGCGCAGGCTCACCATCAGGATCAGGCCCATTCCGGAGAGCAGGTGCACCGCCGGCAGAATGGCGGTGTCGCCCGGAAACCCGCGCGCCCGCCACCCGAACCAGACCAGGTAGAATCCGCCCAGGTAAGCCGCCGACCAGATCAGGTAGGCCCGCCGAAATTCATTGGGCGTGCGCACCACCCACGCGGGCTTGAGCTTCGAGACGGGCAGCAATGGCTTGCGCTGCTGCCGCAGCCGCGAGACCGTGCCCACGTTGCGCAGCGGATGCGCCGCCCGCAGGAAGGCAAGCAGCTTCTCCGCATCGTCCTCCCGTTCTGCCTTATCCTGCACGATGTCCAGAAACGGCGCGACTTGCTCCGCGCTCGACACCGCGTTGAGATTCAGCAAATCGCCATGCCGCAGCCGCTCGGAAACATCCGGGAAGTTTTGTGTTTTGGCGGCGTACACGAAGGCCAGTCCACCGGCGATCAGCACCGACGCGCCCGCCAGCCAGAATATCCCGGGCTGCCGGCTCATCGGTTGCCCACCACTATCGCCATCGCCGCGTCCTCGGCTTACGCACGTATTTTCGCGGCGCGGGCAGCGGAATATCGGGCACCTGCAGCGCGCCGTTCAGGCTATGCGCGACGGCGAAATCCAGGCGCGCCCCTGCCAGGTTCCCAGCCTGCAATTCCTCGAAGCCGCGCAACCGGCAGGCGTCCGCCTTCCGCTCGATTTCCGCCGGGCTGAGCCGGTGGCCCAACCGCTCGGCGGCGGCTAATTCGTCCAACGCGTCTGCGGGCCGCGATGCCAGCAGATCGGCGCGCGCCAGCCCCACGTGCGGATCGGGCGATTGCGGCATGCTTCGCGCGGCTTCCCCAAAGCGGTCGTGGGCGCTCTCGCGTTGGCCGCTCCGCAATGCCACGTACCCGCGCGCCAGCGCCAGCTTGCCGCTGATCTCCGCGCCGCTCGCCCCCAGCTCCATAGCTCGCGCTAAACAAAACTCCGCCTTGTCCCAATCGAAGCTCTCCAGCGCCTGCGCGGCGGCTCTCTCATACGCCCCACGCAACGGCGCGCGCAACCGCTCCACGGGTGAATATCTGCCGAGAAAGCCGAATTGCGCCTGCATGTCGCCATATAAATCCCAGTCCGCGTTCAGATCCGCCACCGGCCGGCGCGCGTAATCCGCGGAATCCATGTGCGCGTGAAGCTGCCGGCTGGCCCGCCAGTACCGCGAACAGTAACTGGTCCCGATGAACAGCAGCATGCCGGCCAGCACGCATCCCACTGCCCCCGCGATGCGCCCCACTGCGCGCAGCGGGCGCTTCCACCGCGGCAGACGCCGGGCGCGCTTCGGTTTGGATGCCTGCCCGGATTCCACCGTGGGATTGGGTTTCCACGCGCTGCGTTTCTCGCTCCCGGCCACCGTCTCCCCGCCCTCCAGGAACGCCTTCAGATCGGCGCCAAACGCCGCCGCCGACGGGTATCGCCGCTCCGCCTGGGGCGCCAGCGCTTTCCCGATCACGGCTTTCAGCGGCGCCGGACAGGTAGCTGGCAGCGCCCGCGGTGGCCGCCCCGATTGAATCAGCCTCTCCAGCTTGCGCGTGTCTTCGGCCTGGTAGGGCGGGGAACCGGCCACCATCTCGTACAGCGTTACGCCCACCGCCCAGATGTCGGCTTGCTGATCGAGCAGCGAACGGCCCAGGCGCTCCGGCGAGCAATAGCTGGGACTTCCAAAATTGTGGATCGTGGAATCGCGGTCCGGCCGCAGCGTCTTCGAGATCCCGAAGTCCAGCAGCCGTACGGTTTCGTTCAGTCCCAGATGAATGTTCGACGGCTTGATGTCGCCATGCACCACCGACGACGCCACGCCGTCGCCCGGCCGGAAGGCATGGAATTTCTCGAGTTGTCCGCAGATCTCCAGCGCGATCCGCGCCGCGCGAAACGCGCTCATCCGCCCGTCGTGCTTTAGCGCCTCAGCCAGGTTGCGGCCCTCCACGTATTGCATCGCGACGTAGAAATAGCCGTCCAGATCGCCGTAATCGTAGATCTCGATCACGCGCGGATCCAGCGTGCGCAGCCCTCGCTGGATCGCCGCGCCGCGTCGCTCCGCCTCCAGCACCAGTTGCGTGACGGCGTCCGGGCCGGATTTGATCAACTTCAGCGCGGTCTGCCGGTCCCCGCGCGTGTCCCGCGCCAGGTACACGTCGTTCATGCTTTTGCCCAGGCGGCGGATGATCTCGTAGGGTCCGAAACGCGCGCCGGGATACATGCTCAGCCCCTCACCGCATGCCACGCGGCCGATAGCAAAATTCCCAGCAGCACCCCATAAAACAGAAACGCGATGCGGCCGGCCGTCCATCGCCGCAGGGGCCGGGTGGGTGCGGCCGGCGCCGCGCGCATGCGGGTGGTGGCGTGCCGCAGGCGCGCCTCCCGCAGGGTTGGACGGAATTCGCTGCCGGCTACGAACAACGCCGTAATGTTATCCTTGCCGCCTGCCTCGTTGGCCGCCTCTACCAGTTCCCGCGCCACTTGCGCGGCGTCGCCCTGGTAGCGCTCCACGATCTCCCGGATGGCAGCCGAGGGCAGCACGTCGCTCAGCCCATCGCTGCACAACAGAAAAGCCGCCTCCGGTTTGAAATGGCACCGCCGGATCTCGATAAAGCCGTCGTCGCCCGCCTCGTGCGGCAGCGTGCCCACATCCCGGAAGACCTCGTTGCGCCGCGGGTGCAGCCGCGCCTGATCTTCGGTCAGATAACCGGCGTCTTCCTCTTCCCCCACCGGCGAATGGTCCGAGGTCAGCTTCCGGATCGCGCCGTTCCAAACCAGATAAAGCCGCGAGTCGCCCACATGGCCGATCACCATCTCGCTCTCGTCCACCAGTGCCAGCGTGAGCACGCAGGCCATGCCGCGAAGCTCTTCGGAATCCTGCGCAATCGCGTAGATTCGGTTGTTGGCCGCGGCGATCGCCCCCCGCACGCGGTCTTCCGCCGTCTCGCCGGCCGCCCGCAATTCGGCGCGGATCACCTCCACGGCCGTTTCCGCGGCTGTCTCGCCGGCCGCGTGCCCGCCCACTCCGTCCACCACCAGAAACACTCCGTTATCGTCGTCGATCCAGTAGCGGTCTTCGTTCGATGCGCGCACCAGTCCCGTATCGGTTGCCACTCCGGCGCGCCACTGGACCGCGGCTGCCATATCAATCGCGCCCCCGCGCTACATTTACCGCCACGAAGCACACTACGAACGCCAGGAATAGCAGCACGAACGGAAGATGCAGGGCGTAGGGTTGCATTATCGCTTCACATCGAACGATAGGGTAATCACATCCGCCACCTGAATGCGCGCATGGTCCGGCAGCGGCTCCTCGGTCCCCCGGGCCAGCTTGCGGCCGTTCAGCCAGGTGCCGTTCCGGCTGTTGTCCGACACCGTGAAACTCCCTGTAGCCGGATCCCGCCGCAGCCGCAGATGCTCGCGCGACACTTCGTCGTTGGTATAGAGCGGCAAATCCACCGACAGATCCTGCCCGCCCCTCCCGATGGTGATTTCATTCTGCGTGACGAAGTAGCTTTGCGCCCCGGAATCGTCTTCGTAGCGGATCTCGGCGAATACCGGGTCCGCGCCGCGCCGTGTCAGGGTGCGGTCGCGCGCCACGCGCGCTTCGGTCACCGACGTCTCGCGATCGATCAGCGTGGTCTTGATGCCGCGGTATCCGGGCTGCGGCACATCGTTCAGTTCTGAGTGGATCTCCACGTCGCCCGGCGGTACCACGTCCTCGCTGTCGGCGAAAAATTCGATCCACCAGTCGTGCCGCGCGATGCGATAGAGCTTCTGCTTCTTGCCTCGCTTGAACAGCGGCTGCTTGCCGTTCCACTCCACCAGCCGCGCGGCCAGGGCGCGGCCGGCATCCTCCTTGATGATGTCCTGGATGTTCGCCAGCCGCTGATAGTCGCCCGGATGCAGGTAGATGCTGAACATGCACGGCACCAGCACGCTGTAACCCAGCTCGAACTGCCCCAGTTCCATGTTGCGCACAAGCTGATCGATAATGATCTGGCCGTTAATGCGGGCTTGCTGCGGCTTCCCGGTCTGCGCCATCCGAACACACCTCTCGGAGTAAACCAAAACCATAGACGCCCCAATGGGTGCGGCCGGTTTCGCACCGCGCCGCAGGCGTCAATTAACCTATTTTAAGCTGGCGGCGCCTCCCTTCCTCCAGCTTATGGCTCTATCTGCGTTCATCTGCGTTCATCTGCGTTCATCTGCGGCCCATATCGTTTTGATTTTTCCCGCTGGGCAGGCAGAAGGGCGCCACCGGCCGCGGATGAAGCGATTCGTCGGCTGAGGTCGCGTCGCTGGAATCGCCACTGCTACCTCGCGCACCGCCAGGGTCCGGCCCGGTCATCGCTCCTGCGCCCGGGACTGCTGCTGCATGGCCACCTGCCGCAACAGGATGAAGGACGAAACATTTTCGGACGTCAGCAGTCCCACCAGCTTGTCCCCTTCCATCGCCAGCGCGCAGGCCCGCGTGCCCGACAAATCCTGCAGCACGTCGGACAGCGGCGTGTCCGGCGAGATGCGGCGCGGATTGCGGTCCATGGCCGACGCCACGTAGGCATCCGGGCCGACGGTCAGCATCGCCCGCATCAGCGCCGCGCGCGTCAGTAGCCCCAGCACCTGATCGCCGTGCATCACCGGAAAATCCTGCTGCGCCGTGGCCAGCAGCAGATTGCCCGCATCGCGAATGCTTTCGCCGTGCGAGAGCGTGCGAAAGTCCGTAATCATGGCGGCGCGCACCGCAACACCAGTGGTCAACAGGCGGCCCCGTACCGCGGCGCCCTCCTGGGAAGCCCCGATATAAATGAACATCGCTACAAAAACCACGATGAAATTGGAATACAGCAAGCCGCATAAGCCCAACAGCGCAGCCAAAATCTGCCCTGCGCTGGCCGCGATCCGCGTGGCTTCCTCCTCCGGCTTGAACAGCATCAACACCGACCGCAGCACCCGGCCGCCATCCATCGGGTACGCCGGCAGCAGGTTGAAAACGAACAGGAGGAAATTGCCGGTAGCGATGCGCTGCGCCAGGTTGGCGTCGGTGGGATCGCGCAGCAACTCCACCGGCACGAACTGGTGCTGGGTGGCCAGCCACGCGAACAGTCCCGCGGCGATCAGCGCGTTCACCAGCGGTCCGCTGACGGCGATCCAGAATTCTTCCCTCCCTTTCGGTATGCGCTCCGGGCGCGAAACGCCGCCCATCGGGTACATCACGATCTCCGTCGTTCGGATGCCATACTGGCGCGCCACCAGCGTGTGCCCCAGTTCATGTAGCAGGACCGAGGCGAACAGCGCGACCACGTATAGCGCGGTCATCGCGCCCGACTGCCGCTCGCCTACACCGATGAACAACAGAAAAATCAGCAGCAGGACAAACGTGAAGTGGAAGCGCACCGGCACGCCCCAGATGCGCAGAACGCCCAGCGTGCCGGGACTGGCCGCCGGCGTGGCCTTTTCTTCGGATCGTGTCGCGTCAGGCATGCGGTAGCCAAGAACCTCGTAACCATTGTCGCGCGAAGCGCGCAAATGCGGCTGGGGGCCCCCAAAAACGCGGGTGTTCAGAGCATTTTTTCCACCACGGGCGGGTGTAAAAAGTATCCGAACTCACAATTCTGCTCCGTATATCGAGTCACAGATAATTTCAACTATCGCCCAACTTCACATTTATAGCCCCCGAGAAATCTGACTGGCAGACGAATTGCTAATCGGTTAGTACCCAAAAGTTAACTGGCCGCCAGTAACTCTGGCATATGCGGTTGGGGCTTGTAACCCTATTTAACCATTGTAGTATCGCTTTGGGCGACTGTAACTCCACTTAACCATTGAGAATATTGATGGACTGGCTTCCGACAGCGATGCTTGATGTTTGGAAGTCTGGATCGGCTTGAGATTGACAGTTGAAATAACTACGAAGGAGTTTATCACCTTGTTGTCTCGCGTTCCACCGCTGACGAGCAAGTCAGTGGGCGTTCCGTTAAGGGCACCGGCGCCTTTCGCGCACCAGCGCTCTTACCGGCTATCACGGCCTCGGCAGGTCACAAATAGCCAGTCCGGATTATTCCAAGAATCGCCCTTCTGCAAGGAGTTACAATGTCGCTTCACCGGCATGCCCGAAATTGGGCGGAATCAGCATCGATCTTCGCGGGACACTTGTCTGTGTCCGGCGGAAAGAGCCAGGTGAGCAGGCCCGGACGAAACGCATTCCGTGCGCTCGCGGCCTTGATGGCGCTCGTTTATTCGACCTGTTGGGCGCAAGGCGTTCCCACGCCGCCGGCTCCGCCGCCCGTGCCCACCGATTACTGCGGCTCCCTCTACACCGAACTGAACGGAGACCTGCAAGCGTTCAACGCCCAATTGGCGAGCCCGCCAACGTGGACTCCCATACCAGGTGGTCCCACGGTCTACGGCGCCACCTTGCAGTGGGCCAATAGCAACACCGGCCCTCAGATATCCAACCCCGCCTATTTTCCGACGGTGCAGGCTGAAATGCAGAACCTGCAAGCTCTCGGTGTGCAGGCCGTGTCGATTCCCGCCTTGTTTCCCATCCTGTACGAGCCTTTCTACGGCAGCGATGCCGCCTACGAGCCATACCTGACCTTCTATGTCGCGGTGGCCAATGCGGCGCACGCCGCCGGGCTCAAAGTCATTGTAGACTCCGAGATCACGTTTTCCAACGACATCCAGGCCGGCTGGACGAACATGAACGCCTTTTACAGTTCGCTGACCTGGCCCGAGTACATGGCGGCGAAGGCCCAAATGGCCGCCACGATTGCCCAGAACCTGCAGCCGGATTACCTCGTCCTGGCGGAAGAGCCGGATACCGAAGCCGCCCAGTCGGGTCAGACCAACCTGAACATCCCGGCGGACGCCGCGCAAATGGTGGCTGGAGAAATCGCGGCCGTGCAGGCGTTGAATATGCCCAACCCTCCTTTGATGGGTGCGGGTTTCGGGTCCTGGATGGCGGCCTCCGGTACTTCCAGCCTGCTGAACTATATCAATGCCTACATCGCGCTGCCCTTGGATTATATCGATTTCCACCTGCTTCCGATCAACACCGTATCCGCTGACGATTTCGCCGCCAACGCGCTGACCATCTCCAGTATGGCCGCCGCAGTAGGCAAGCCCGTGGCCATCAGCCAGGCCTGGCTGTCGAAGGTGGGGGCTTCGGAATGGGATGGTTACGCAACGGCCAGCCTCGACGTGGAACGCGCCCGCCAGCCTTTCAGCTTCTGGGCGCCCCTCGACAGCTATTTCCTGCAAACCGCCCAAACACTCGCCGAGTACACCAACATGCTGTATCTCGACCTGGAGCAGTCGTATTACCTGAACGCGTACCAGACCTATGGCGGAACAGTCGCCAATGGCGGATCGCTAAACTGCACATGCACCACCGCCAGTTGTTCGGATTACGTAATCATGCAGGATGAGAATCCGCTGGCGGAGGCGGCCGACCAGACCAGCGTGTACACCCCCACGGCATTCTCACTCTACAACCAACTGGTCACCACGCCCGACACCACTCCGCCAACCGTTCCGTCCAACTTCCTCGGTACGGCCGGGTATACCACCGTGAATCTGACATGGGACAGTTCCACCGACAATATCGCAGTAGCCGGTTACAACGTGTATCGCTGCTCTCCGCCGGCGGCCGGCCAACCCTGTACGGGTGTCTGGCTTGCCACCACCACTCTGCCAGGTTACGGCGACTCTTCACTCGCGGGCGGGACGCTGTATAACTACCAGGTCCAGGCATTCGATTTTGCCAACAACAATTCGCCGTTTTCGTCCACGGTGAGTGTGCAGACGTACATCACGTCGCCATCTTCCCCGACAGGCCTCACGGCCACGGTGGTTTCGTCCCAGGAGATCGACCTGAGCTGGTCGCCTCCGCCAACCACCACCGGCCTGTCCCAGTATCTGATTCTTGCAGGGACTTCACTTTCAAATCTCGTGCAGATCGCCGTCAGGCCGTCCACTCAGACTACCTACAAGGATTTGAACCTGGCCGCGGGAACCACGTATTACTTTGGCATCGTGGCGGTGGAACAGGATATTGACGCGCCCATGTCTCCGCCTGCCTATGCCACCACGCTGCCGTTGCCGAACCCGCCCAGCAATGTGGCCGGAGTCCCCTCTCCCACGAAGATCGTTCTGACCTGGCAGGAGAACCTGCAGGCCACTTCCTTGCCGATCAGTTACTACCAGGTCTTCGAGGGTACCACGCCCGGCAATATGGTCGACGTGGGCTCGGTGACCTCCGCCACCTACACGGCTACGCCCCTGACCGCCGGTACCACCTATTATTTCGAGATCGTCGCGGTGGACACGGGTCACGACGCCTCGGCGCCTTCGGTCCAGATCGCCGTTACCACCCTTCCCATGCCGGCCGCGCCGGTCGACGTCGTCGCTACGGCAAACTCCACCACGCAGGTTACCGTCACCTGGACGGAAATCATCCCGCCCGGCGGGCTGCCGATTACCAGCTACACCATCTTCCGAGGGACCTCGCCCACCACGCTGGTGCAGGTTGCCACTCGCACGGCGTCTCCATTCGTCGACACCACCGTCTCCGGGAGCACCACCTACTACTACACGATCCAAGCCAGCGACAGCGGCCATGACGTGTCGCCCGCGTCGGCTCCCGCGCAGGTCACCACCGATGGAGGACCCGCCGCGCCGGTCAACGTCGCGGCAGTGGCCAACTCCACCACGCAGGTCACCGTAACCTGGTCCGAAACCATTCCGCCCGGCGGTCTGCCGATTTCGACTTACAATATCTTCCGCGGGACGTCGCCCACCGGCTTGACCTCACTGGCCACCCGGACGGCATCTCCATTCGTCGACAACACGGCCTCTCCGAATACCACCTACTACTACGGGGTCGAAGCCACGGATACCGGCCATGACGTCTCGCCCATGTCGGCTATCGCGCAGGTCACTACGGACGGAGGACCTGCCGCGCCGGTCAATGTTGCGGCCACGGCCAACTCCACCACGCAGGTCACCGTAACCTGGTCCGAAACCATTCCGCCCGGCGGTCTGCCGATTTCGACCTACAACATCTTCCGTGGGACGTCGCCCACCGCCTTGACCGCACTGGCCACCCGGACGGCATCTCCATTCGTCGACAACACGGCCTCCCCGAATACCACCTACTACTACGGGGTCAAGGCCACAGACACCGGCCATGACGTATCGCCCATGTCGGCTACGGCTGACGCCATTACGTTTGCGCTGCCTGCCGTGCCCTCTAGCGTTACCGCCACGCCAAACGCAGCCACCAAAGTCACGATTACCTGGTCCGAAAGCGCCTTGCCCAATACTTTGCCGATCTCGAGCTACAACATCTTGCGGGGTACGTCGCCGTCCACTCTAGTTAAAGTAGGTGCGCAGACGACAACCAAATACGTCGACACGGGAGTCTCGGCCACTACCACCTACTACTACGCAGTCGAAGCCGTCGACACAGGCCATGACACTTCGCCCATGTCGCCTACCTCTCAGGTCGCCACGCCTGCCATGCCCGCCGCTCCGGTGGACGTCTCGCCAACCGCTAACGCGGCCACCAAGGTCACGGTGACCTGGTCGGGCGTCGTTCCGCCCAGCGGTCTGCCGATTCAAAGTTACAATATCTTCCGGGGCACATCGCCCGCTGCCCTGACCAAACTGGCCTCGGCGCCGACCACTCAGTTTGTCGATGCCGCAGCCTCCCCGCAAAGCACCTACTACTATGCGACAGAAACGGTTGATACCGGGGGGGACATCTCGCCCATGTCGGCTATCGCGCAGGTAGTCACACCTCCGCTGCCGGCCGCGCCGGTCAATGTCGTGGCCACGGCGAACACCGCCACCCAAGTCACCGTAACCTGGTCCGAGAACATACCGCCAAATGGCCTGCCAATACAGCAATACAACATCTTCCGCGGGACATCTCCCGGCAGCCTGGTAGAGGTCGCGTCCCGGACGTCGTCCCCCTTCATCGACAACGCCGCCACTTCAGGTACCACGTATTACTATGCGATCGAAGCCGCTGACACCGGCCATGACACTTCGCCCATGTCGGCTACGGCGCAGGTGACCACGCCTTAATCGGTTTTCACCGAATTCATCGGGTAAAAAGTACGCGCCCGCACGATTTCGCGTGGTAGTTCGGGTGACAAAAGCCGGCTATACTCACTTGATTTCATATACATAGCCCGCACAATCGAAGTGGCACTTGAATTGCATAGGCAGCACATCCTGTTTTAAGGCGGTTAACTCTTGGGTACTATCCTTCGATAGGGTTGATACCCATGGCTTCCAAGAGCGATCCTTCGTCTTGGAGGTCCGGCGCGTGCAGTGACTCGCGCGCCTCGGGACGAGCGAGCGATTGATCCCGTGAGTGGAGGATTTGTATGTCTTTTGGCCCGACCTTCTTGTAATTTAAGCTTGTAATTTAAGCAGATTCAGGCTTGGGCCATTGTTGGACTCTGTTTGCCACGCTTATGTCGTTCTGGCGGGTGACCCACTAAGCCGTGGGGAACTAAGGTGTCAGTAGTTTCGGGTATTTTGATTTAGAAGGAAGGTCGTTTGTCACCTGACTTCGGTAGCTACGGTCTGGCTAAGGCGGCGGAGCTTCAGCCTCTGTCGAAGCTATGTTATAGCCGGCGGCCACATAAGTCGATTCCGTACCCATTCTCACAAATCTTGCTTCGGGATATTGACTTATAATCCATGCACCACCTAAGATTATTCCTAATATCCCTTTTTCTGAAGGAGTTCTAATGTCAGGTAGCCGGTGTGCTCGAAACGGGGAGGACGTGGCAATGATCGGCGCAGATCACCCGCACGTCTTCAGCGGAGAGAGCCGGGCGACTGGGTGGGCGCCGCGAGCTTTCGGTGCTTTCATGGCCTTGCCTTTGCTGGTATGCGCTCCCTGCCTGGCGGATGTTATCCCCCCGCCGCCGCCACCGGCGGTGCCCACGGATTACTGCGGTACTCTCTTTACGGAACTGAAGGGCGACCTGCAAGCGTTCAACCTCTTGCTGGTGGTTCCGCCAGTCTGGACCCCGATAGCGGGCGGTCCGACGGTCTACAGCGCTACCCTGCAGTGGGCCAACAGCAACACCGGCCCACAGATATCCAACCCCGCCTATCTGCCGACTGTTCAGGCGCAATTGCAGAGTCTGCAAGCTCTGGGTGTGCAGGCTGTGTCGGTACCCGCGCTGTTCCCCATTCTCTACGAGCCTTTTTATGGCAGTGAGGACGCCTACCAGCCCTACCTGACTTTCTATACCTCGGTGGCCCAGGCTGTCAGAGCCGCCGGACTCAAACTCATTGTGGATTCCGAGATCACATTCTCCAACGACATAGAAGCCGGCTGGACGAATATGAACGCCTTCTACAGCACGCTCACCTGGCCGGAATACATCGCCGCGAAGGCCCAAAATGCCGCTGCGATCGCGCAGGCCATGCAGCCGGATTATCTTGTCCTGGCGGAAGAGCCCGATACCGAAGCCGCCCAGTCAGGTCAGACCAACCTGAACATCCCGTCCGACGCCGCGCAAATGGTGGCCGCCGAGATCGCGGCCGTGCAAGCGCTGAACCTGCCCAACCCTCCCCTGATGGGCGCCGGCTTTGGCTCCTGGATGCCGGCCACCGGCACTTCCAGCCTGCTGAATTACATCAATGCGTACATCGCACTGCCCTTGGACTACCTCGACTTCCACGTGCTTCCGATCAACACGGTGAACAATGATAACTTCATCGCCAACACCCTGCTCATCGCCAGCTCGGCGGCCGCCGTCGGCAAGCCCGTCGCCGTCAGCCAGGCCTGGCTGTCGAAGGTAGGGGCTTCGGAATGGGACGGTTACTCTACCGCCAGCCTCGATCTGGAACGCTCCCGCCAGCCTTTCAGCTTCTGGCAGCCCCTCGACGGCTATTTCATGCGCACCGCGCAGGCCCTGGCGCAATACACCAACATGCTCTATCTGGACCTGGAGCAGACCTATTTCCTGAACGCATACCAGACTTATGGGGGAACCATCCCCAATGGCGGGTCCCTGAACTGCACCTGCACCACCGCCAGTTGTTCGGATTACACCATCATGCAGACCGAGAATTCGCTGGCGGAGGCGGCCGATCAGCAGAGCGTGTACACCGATATCGCGTTTTCTTACCACAGCCAACTGGTTACGACGCATGACGGAACTGTGCCAACCGCCCCAACTAACCTGACCGGCACGCCCGGATACACCACGGCTAATTTGTCATGGACACCCGCCACCGACAATATCGGGGTAGCCGGTTACAACGTGTTGCGCTGCACTCCGCCGGCGGCCGGCCAACCCTGCACCGGGGTCTGGATCGCCAACACCACCATGCCGTCTTTCAGCGACACCACCCTGACCAGCAACACCGTGTACAACTACCAGGTGCAGGCATTCGATCTTGCCAGCAACCTGTCGCCGCTTTCGCCCACGATGAGTTTGCTGACCTACAGAACCACGGCGGACTCCGCGACGAATGTGGTGGCCACGGCAATTTCGGCCCAGGAGATCGACTTGAGTTGGGCGCCTCCGTCGGATACCACGGGGCTCGGCCAGTATCTCATTTATGGTGGGAACACGGCCTCCACCCTCGCGCAAATCGCGGTCCGGCCGGCATCCCAGACGACCTACAAAAATTTGAACCTGGCGCCGGGCGCGACGTACTACTATGGCGTCGTGGCCGAGGAAGAGAGCATTCAAGCGCCGATGTCCAACATCGCCACTACGGCCACCCTCCCGCTGCCGGACCCGCCCAGCAACGTAGCCGGGGCGGCTAACGCAACGACAATCGTCTTGACCTGGCAGGAGAACCTCCAGCCTACTTCGTTGCCGATCAATTTTTACCAGATCCTCGAGGGCGCCACGCCCGGGATAATGACCCAGGTCGCCGAGAAATCGGACACCACCTACACGGTGACATCCCTGACCCCAGGCACGGCATATTATTTCGAGATCCAGGCGGTGGACACCGGCCACGATAGCTCTGCGCCATCCGTCCAGATAGCTGTCACCACGCTGCCGCTGCCGGCCGCGCCGGCGGGCGTCACAGCCACGGCAAACTCCGCCACGGCTGTCACGCTGACCTGGTCCGAAACCATTCCGCCCGGCGGCGCGCCGATCGGAAATTACAGCATTTTCCGGGGCACGTCGCCAACAAATCTGGCCCAATTCGCTTACCGGGCGGCCTCTCCATTCATCGACACCGCGGTTTCTCCGGGCACCACGTACTACTACGGAGTCGAAGCCATTGACACTAGCCAGGATGCCTCGGCCATGTCGCCTCCGGTACAGGTGACCACGCCGGTAGATCCCGCCGCGCCGGTCGGCGTCGCGGCCACCGCCGACTCTCCCATAACAGTTAGCGTAACCTGGACTGAAAACGTCCCGCCTGGGGGGCTGCCGATTCTGAACTACAGTATCTTCCGGGGGACATCGCCCGGTAGTCTCACCCAATTGGCCTACCGGGTGGCCTCTCCGTTTGTCGACACTGTTCTCCCGGGTACCACGTACTACTACGCGATCGAAGCGGTCGACAGCGCCAAGGATGTCTCGCCCATGTCGGCTGCGGCGCAAGTTACCACTTTCTGAGTTGCTCGCGACCGCCATTAACCACTGGTTATCCTCTCTCGGCCAGTGGCCAAAGTGAATATAGAAATATGCTTCTGAGCCTGCCTAGAATGTGTTGCAGACGTTCTTATGCGAACCATTTCTATGTCGATCCACGCAGTCTCCCAACGTATTTCCAGCGGAACAAAACAGACGCCCGGTCCCAAGCGGCGCGTATTCCACATGGCGGCGGCTTTGTCTTTGCTGGCTTATCTGCCTTGCATGGCGCAGGACATTCCCGCGCCCGCGCCGACCCCGCCCGTGCCCACGGATTACTGCGGCACCCTCTACACCGAGCTGAACGGCGACCTGCAGGCGTTTAACACCTTATTGGCGACTCCGCCAACCTGGACCCCGATTCCCGGCGGTCCGACGTTGTACGGCGCCACCCTCCAGTGGGCCAACAGCAATACCGGTCCTCAGCTATCCAACCCGAGTTGCGCGGTGACGACACCGCTAAACTGCACCCAGTTGCCGGCCGTTCAGGCTGAATTGCAGGAGATGAAAGCTCTGGGCGTGCAGATGGTCTCCATACCGGCTCTGTTTCCCATTTTGTACGAGCCTTTTTACAGCACTCAAACCGTCACCTATCCACCATACTTGGCCTTCTATACCCTGGTGGCTCAGGCTGTCCATGCCGCCGGTCTTAAACTCCTGGTGGACTCCGAGATCACGTTCTCCAGTGACATCCAGGCCGGCTGGACCAACATGAACGCCTTCTACAGCACGCTCACCTGGCCGGAGTATATGGCGGCGAAGGCCCAAATGGCCGCCACCATCGCGCAGAACCTGCAGCCGGATTACCTGGTCCTCGCGGAAGAGCCCGATACCGAAGCGACGCAATCGGGCCAGACCAACCTGAATATCCCCGCGGACGCCGCGCAAATGGTGGCCGGAGAGATCGCCGCCGTGCAGGCGCTGAACATGCCCAACCCTCCGAAAATGGGAGCGGGCTTCGGCTCTTGGATGGCGCCCAGCGGCACCTCCAGCCTGCAAAGCTACATCAATGCGTACATCGCCCTGCCATTGGACTATATCGATTTCCACGTGCTTCCGGTTAACACGGTAGCGTCTGACAATTTCGCTGCTAACGCGCTGACCATAGCCAGCGCGGCGGCCGCCGTCGGCAAGCCGGTCGCCGTCAGCCAGGCCTGGCTGTCGAAGGTGTCGGCTACGGAGTATGATGGCTACGTCGTTTCCAACCTCGACTTGGAACGCTCCCGCCAGCCTTTCAGCTTCTGGGCGCCTCTCGACATCTATTTCTTGCAGACCGCCCAAACGCTGGCCCAATACACGAACCTGATCTATCTCGACGTCGAGCAATCGTTCTATCTCTCCTCGTACCAGACCTATGGCGGAACCACCGCCAATGGCGGATCCCTGAACTGCACCTGCACCACCGCGAGTTGTTCGGATTACACTATCGTGCAGGCGGAGAATCCGATCGCGGAATCGGCCGATCAGGCAAGCATGTACACCCCGACCGCATATGTATTCTACAACCAACTGGTCACCACGCCAGACACCACTGCGCCATCCGTCCCGGCCAACTTCTCTGGCACGGTCGGCTACACCACCGCGACTCTTTCGTGGGGCAATTCTACCGACAACGTCGGCGTAGCCGGGTACAATTTGTATCGCTGCACGCCGCCCGCAGCCGGCCAACCCTGCACCGGGACGTGGCTCGCCACCATGGCTCTGCCCGGATACACCGATACCACCCTGACCGGCAATACGTTGTACAACTACCAGGTCCAGGCGTTCGATTTCGCCGGCAATAATTCGCCGCTCACCCCCACGGTGAGTCTGCTGACATACATAACGTCGGCGTCGGCCGCGAGAAACCTGGTGGCTACGGTAGTCTCGCCCCAGGAGATCAGCCTGAGCTGGTCCGCCCCCACGACCACCACCGGCCTCAGTCAATATCTCATTTATGCCGGCAACTCGCTGACGAATCTTCAGCAAATCGCGGTCAGGCCCAGCGGCACCACTACCTACAACAACATGTACCTGGCCCCGGGAACTACTTATTACTATGGCATCGTGGCCGTGGAACAGGGAATCGACGCACCCATGTCCTCGCCCGCCTATGCCACCACGCTGCCGCTGCCGACCCCGCCCAGCAATGTAACCGGCACGGCATCCAGCCCCACGAAAGTTGTGCTCACATGGCAGGAGTTCCTCCAGCCTAATGGGTTGCCGATCTCCACCTACCAGGTCTTCAAGGGCACGGCGTCGGGCGATCTGACCAAGCTCGGATCCGTTCTGGCGCCGTCCACCACCTACACGGCCACCTCCCTGAGCGCCAGTTCAACCTATTACTTTGAAATCCAGGCCGTGGATTCGGGCCACGACGATTCGCCGCCATCCAACCAGATATCCGTCACCACCCTGCCCATGCCGGCCGCGCCAGGCAGCGTCGCAGCCAAGGCCGTCTCCGCCACCAAAGTCACTGTATCCTGGACCGAAACCATCCCGCCCGGCGGGCTCTCGATTCAGGACTACAATGTCTACCGGGGGTCGTCGCCGACCGCCCTGACCACCAAGCTGGGCGCCACCACGGGCCTCAGCTATACCGATAGCACCGCTACCAAGGGCACCACTTACTATTACGGTGTGGAAGCCACCGATACCGGCCAGGACGTTTCGCTCATGTCGGCTCCGGCGGCGGTCACCACGCCTCCCATGCCTGCCGCGCCCGTCAGCGTGGTGGCCACGCCAAACTCCAGCACGCAAGTCACGGTGACTTGGTCTGAAAACATCCCGGCCGGCGGTCTGCCCATTTCAAGCTACACCATCAACTGGGGAACCTCTGCGACCAGTATGACCAACTCTGCCAAGCGGACGACGCCCTCATTCGTCCAGAACGGGCTGACTCCGGGCGCTACCTACTATTTCGCCATCACCGCGAGTGATAGCGGCGGAGATGCTTCGCCGCAGTCGGCCACGGCGCACACCACGACACCGTAAAGCCGCGGCCGTTTTTGTGGGGCAGGCTCTCAGCCTGCGGCGGCCTCTCAGGCCGCCAGGCGAGCGGACGTACCCGCCAAAAACGGCGTGCGCAAGCTCACGATTCGCAGTACAATGGTCCCACGCCTTTTTGGGCAAAGGAGCCGCGCCACAATGTCAAAGTGCACTCGAAACAGCGGGGATGTGTCCTCGTCAACCTCAGCCCGACCGCATCGGTCTAGCGAAAAAACTTGGGTCTACTGGCCCAAACGACCCATTTTCAGTTATTTGGCGACACTGCTCGTCTTCGCCCTTGCGCCGTGCCGGGCAGACGTTCCGCCACCCGCCTCGACACCGCCGGTACCCACGGATTTCTGCGGCGTCATCTATACCGAGCTGAACACCGATCTGCAGGCGTTCAACCTCGTGCTGGCGACTCCACCGGTCTGGTCGCCCATACCCGGCGGTCCCACGCTGTACGGCGCCACGCTGCAGTGGGCCAACAGCAACACGGGTCCGCAGCTATCCAACCCCGCTTGCACCATGTCCACACCCTCAGGCTGCAGTTATTTGCCGACGGTTCAGGCCGAATTGCAGGAGATGAAGGCCCTGGGTGTGCAGCTCGTTTCGATCCCCGCCCTGTTTCCCATTCTGTACGAGCCTTTTTATAGTACCCAAACCGTCACCTACCAGCCGTACTTGACCTTCTATACGCTGGTGGCTCAGGCTGTCCACGCCGCCGGTCTGAAACTCCTGGTGGACTCGGAGATCACCTTCTCCAACGACATCCAGGCCGGCTGGACCAATATGAACACGTTTTACAGTTCGCTCACTTGGCCGGAATACATGGCGGCGAAAGCCCAAATGGCTGCCACCATCGCCCAGAACATGCAGCCGGATTATCTGGTGCTGGCGAACGAGCCTGATACCGAAGCGGCGCAGAGTGGCCAGACCAACCTGAACATCCCGTCCGATGCCGCGGCCATGGTTGCCGGAGAGATCGCGGCCGTTAAGGCGCTGAACATGCCCAACCCTCCCAAGCTGGGCGCCGGCTTTGGCTCTTGGATGGCGCCTAACGGCACCGCCAGCCTGGTGAACTACATCAATTCGTACATTGCTCTACCGTTGGATTACCTGGATTTCCACGTGCTTCCGGTGAACACGGTGGCGGCCGATAATTTTCTTTCAAACACCATCACCATTGCCAGCATGGCCGCGGCCGTCGGCATGCCAGTCGCGGTCAGCCAAGCCTGGCTGTCTAAGGTTTCGGCTACGGAATACGATGGCTACGTCGTCTCCAACCTCGACCTGGAGCGCTCCCGGCAGCCTTTCAGCTTCTGGGCGCCTCTCGACACCTATTTCCTGCAAACCGTAGAATCGCTGGCCAGCTACACGAACCTGATCTATCTCGACGTGGAACAGTCGTATTTCCTCTCCGCTTACCAGACCTACGGAGGAACCATCCCCAATGGCGGATCCCTCAACTGCACCTGCACCACCGCCAGTTGTTCGGATTACACCATCATGCAGGATGAGAATCCGCTGGCGGAATCGGCTGACCAGATAAGCGTGTACACCCCCACCGCATTTTCGTACTACAACCAACTGGTCACCACGCCCGACACCACTCTGCCGTCCGTCCCGCCCAGCTTCACTGGCAACATCGGCTTCACCTCGGCGAATCTTTCGTGGGGCAATTCCACCGACAACATCGGCGTAGCCGGTTACAACGTGTTGCGCTGCACACCGCCGGCGCTCGGCCAACCCTGCACCGGAGTCTGGCTCGCCAACACCACACTGCCGGGTTACAGCGACACCGGACTGACCGAAGGCGCGCTGTATAACTACCAGGTTCAGGCATTCGATTTTGCCAACAACCTGTCGCCACTTTCACCCACGCTGAGTTTTCAGACCTACACCACGTCCACATCCTCCGCCACGAACCTGGTGGCCACGGTGGTCTCGCCGCAGGAGATCGGTCTGAGCTGGTCTGCACCCTCAAACCCTAGCGGCCTGACCACATATTTCATTTATGCCGGCACGTCCCCGGCAAATCTGCTCCAGATAGCGTCCAGGCCGGCGGGCACGACCACCTACAACGACTTGTCCCTGGCCCCGAACACTACTTATTATTTTGGCATCGTAGCCGTGGAAGCGGGGAAAGACGCGCCAATGACTCCGCCCACGTTTGCCACCACGCTGCCGCTCCCGCCCCCGCCTAGCAGCGTCACCGGGACGCCTTCCCCCACGAAGATCGTTCTGACCTGGCCCGTGGATACCCCCCAGCCAAATGGCTTGGCGATCGCCTCCTACCAGATCTTCCAGGGCACAACTTCCGGCGATCTGACCAAGGCCGGGTCGGTTGTGGCGCCGGCCACTACCTACACCGCCAGGTCCCTGACCGGCAATACGACCTATTATTTCGAAGTTCAGGCCGTGGATACGGGGCACGACGATTCGCCGCCTTCCGTCCAGGTAGCTTTCACCACCCTGCCGCTGCCTGCCGCGCCGTCGAACGTCGCTGCTGCCGCAACCTCCACCAGCAAAGTTACCGTAACCTGGATCGAAACTATCCCGACCGGGGGGCTGCCGATTGAGGAATATACGGTCTACCGTGGCGCATCCCCCACCACCATAACCACCAAGCTGGGCACCGCAACCAAGCTCACTTACACCGACACCACCGCTGCCGCGGCCACCACTTATTATTACGGGGTAGAAGCGACCGATACGTCCCAGGACGTCTCGCCCATGTCGGCTGCGGCGGAGGCCACTACGCCTCCGGTGCCCGCCGCGCCCATCAACGTTGCCGCCAAGGCGACCGCTGCCAAGAAAGTCACGGTAACCTGGACCGAAACCGTCCCCACCGGGGGGTTGCCCATTAAGGACTACACGATCTACCGTGGAGCATCCCCCATCACCCTGACCACCAAGCTGGGCAGCGCCACCGGGCTCACTTATACCGACACCACCGCTTCCCCGGGTACCACTTATTACTACGGGGTAGAAGCGACCGATAGCGGCATGGATGTCTCGCCCATGTCGGCTGCGGCCGAGGCCACCACACCTCCGTTGCCCGCCGCGCCCACTAATGTGTTGGGCACGCCGAATTCGAGCACGCAAATCACACTGACCTGGTCCGAAATCATCCCAACCGGGGGCCTCCCCGTTTCCAGCTACACGATCAACTGGGGGACTTCGCCGACCAGCCTCACCAATTCGGCAAAGCGGACCACACTCTCATTCGTCGATACCGGACTGACGGCGGCGACCACCTACTATTTCGCGGTCACGGCGACCGACAGCGGTGGCGACGTCTCCGCCGCGTCGGCGACGGTCAGCGCCACTACGCCGTAGCGCGCCTTGGAGGGCGGGCAATCTTGCCCGCAGCCGCCTTTCAGGCGGCTTGCAGCGTTCTGTTACCGCCAGCGGAACAGCTTAAGCGCCACCGGAAAGCATACCGCTAGCCAGACGGCTAGCACCAGCAGTTGCGGCGATACCTGCGCCAGGCCGGCGCCTTGCAGCATGTTGGCGCGCAAAGCGTCGATGGCCGCCGTCAACGGCAACGCCTTGATCACCGGCTGCAGCATGTCCGGAAACCGCTGCGCCGAGAAAAACACGCCGGAGACGATCCACATCGGCATCATCACCAGGTTCATCAGTCCCGAAGCGGCCTCAATGGTCCGGGCGCGCGACGCGATCAGCAATCCCAGCGCTCCGAACGAGAGCGAAGTGCACACACACAGGAGCGCCAATACCGGCAACGAGCCGCGTATCGGCACTTTGAATACGAAAATGCCGAAGCTGAGCAGGAAGCCCACTTCGATCACCAGCATCACCAGCCGCGACAGCAGGAACGACAGCAGATAGTACTGCCGCGGCATGGGCGTGGCGATCAGCCGCTTCATCAGCTTTCTGCGCCGCGCATCCACGATCGCGAATCCCATTCCCCAGATGGCGCTGCCCATCAGGTTCATCCCCAACAAGCCGGGAATCAGGAAGTCGATGTAGCGCGATCCCGGCTCGCGCATCAGACGATCGCTGGCCGCCACCGGATCCACGCGCCCCGCCGCGCGCTGGACTGCGCGATCGGCCAGCATGCGCGCCGTGCGTCCTTCGGGATTGGTGTCGTCGTACCGGTACACCACCGCTCCGTCCGCTCCCGGCTCGGCCAGCAGCGCGACCTTGCCCGTACGCAGCGCCTCCGCAGCCGCCTTCGCGGGCAACTGCTGCACGTCCAGCAGTTTGTCCTGGCGTAGCGCGCGCGCCAGTTCCGGCGTGACCGTGGCAATCTTGAGCACTTCCGCGGGCCGGTTGCGAAATGCGAGGCCCAGCCCCGCCGCCAGCAGGATCGGAAAGATGAAGACCCAGAAAAGAGCCTCGGGTTCGCGCAGAAACTCCCGGAAGCGCGTCAACGTCAACTGCGCCAGCGCATAGTCCGTCCACGATTTCTCTCGCGGCGCCGCGCCGCCTGGACCGCGGCCTGCCGCCTCGCGCGGCCGTATCTCGGGAATGGCGGTGGTGTCGCTCATCATGTTACTCATCGCGCAAATGCCGTCCCGTCAAGGTCACGAAGACGTCCTCCAAACTTGCGGAATGCGTACGCAACTCCGTGAGCGGAACGCCCTGCCGTTCCAGCTCTTCCAGCAGCGCGGGCACCGCGCGATGCAGTTCGGTCACCTGCATTTGCACCGTGCCATTCTCCGCCCGCACATCGCGTACGCCGTCCATGCGCCGCAGCGCGCCAATCTCCAGCGCCTTCGCCGCGCCGCCGGCCGAGAATTCCACCATGTGCTCCACTCCGATCGAAGCAATTAACTCGCGCGGCGTGCCCAGCGCGATCGTCTTGCCATGATCCATGATCGCCACGCGCTCGCAAAGCTGCTCCGCTTCGTCCATGTAATGCGTGGTCAATAGAATGGTACGGCCCTGCAGTTTGAATCGTTCGATCAATTCCCAAAGCTGCCGCCGCGCCTGCGGATCCAGGCCCGTGGTGGGCTCGTCCAGAAACAGGAAGTCCGGATCGCCCACCAGCGCGCACGCCAGGGCCAGGCGCTGCTTCTGCCCTCCGGACAGGCCGCCCACCCGCGAGTTCATTTTCTCTTCCAGCTGCACCAGCGCGATCACTTCGGCCGGCGCCGGGCCGTGCCGGAAAAAGCTGCGGAACAGCCGGATGGTCTCGAGCACCGTGACTTTATCGGCCAGCTGGGTCTCCTGCAGCTGAATGCCCAGCCGCTGCCGCAGCTCTGCCGCGTCCGTAGCCCAGCGCATCCCCAGCAGCTCCACGTCACCCGAATCGGGTTCCGTCAAACCTTCGCAAATCTCGATGGTGGTGGTCTTGCCGGCCCCATTGGGCCCCAACAGGCCGAAGCACTCGCCCTTGCGCACTTCCAGTTCCAGACCGTCTACCGCTACCACGTCTTTAAACGTTTTGCGCAAGTTGCGCACGCGCAGGGCGGCCGTCGGCGAGGGTTCGGGCATTTCTCTAGTATCGCGTCGAAACCGGGCGTGGTCAAACGCGCGGCGGTCCAACCGCTGCAGCGTAACCATCGTCAACTTCAGGCCAACTTCCGTATTGCGCTTCATCCGCGGCCCATATCGGCTTTGGTTTTTCCCGCTGGGCCGGCTGAAAAAACGTGCCTGTTTGGGCGAATTCGAGTTTGTGGTGATGTTGGCGGTGCTCCGCCTCGGTCACGACGCTTATGGGGTAGAGGTCTCTCGGGAAATCGAGCGACGCTGTGGCCGCGGAGTTGCCGTGGGCAGCCTATACGCGACCTTGGAGCGCCTGGAATCCCACGGCCTTGTCTCTTCGGCAGTCGGCGAGGCTACACCAGAGCGTGGCGGGCGGGCCAAGCGCTACTTTCAAGTCACGGCGAATGGCCTGGCAAAGGTTCGAGAGTCGCAGCGCGTCTTGGGCAGCATGTGGGACGGCCTTCGATTGGAGCCAGTACGATCAGCCCGGTGAAGCCGCCTGCGCTGGCGGCCTGGCTCCTGGGGCTCACGGACTGCAGCGCCTGGAACGACGCCGTCGCAGGTGACCTATTGGAGCAGTACCAGCAGCGTCGATCACCAGCCTGGTACTGGTGTCAAGTCTCGACGGCCGTCGCAATCGCTGTCGTGCGGGATGTCCGGCATCACTGGGTCCTGGCGTGCCGTGCTCTCGCCGTGGCGATCCTGTTTCTCAACATCTCTCATGCCCTGGTAAGCCAAATGGGCCTTGTAGGATGGTTACTCAACCGCGCTAGCCCGCTGATCGGGTGGTGGCCTTCCCTCACCTTCGTAGCTGCGTTGGAGGCTTTTCTAACCTGTGCGCCCGCCGGGTTGGTCGTCGCCCTCACCCATCGAAAACGACAGGCAACCATGGTCTTGGTGTACGCGGCTGGCTTGTTCGTCTTTCTCGTCGCCTCTGTGCGAACCGCGCTCACTGGACTCCGGCGTGCATGCTTTTCTGGGAATCTGCGGTTTTTGCGGAGGCAGGTGCTCTGGCCGGTGGGTTTCTCGGATGTGCGTGGGTTCATCCGCCCTTCCGCTATCCCGATTTGGATGGTCAAGTATAGAAATTGATCGTCACCCCGGCCGTTACCGAGCCGCGACCGTCAGCGAGCGGTCCAAGATAACCAAAGAGGACTGGAGTCGCGCGCCCGGTCTACGTGGATAATCAACCAGGGGTCCCATGTCGCAAGAAATCAACCGCGCCCGGGCTGCTGCCGCTCCCGGCGTGTTTTCTACTCCATCCATCGGTATATTTCTCGGCCTGCAGATCCTCGATGTTTTGACCACTTTGGTAGGCCTGCATCTGGGCGCGCAGGAAGGCAGCGCTTTCATCGGCCATTTGCTCCAAACCGGACCGCTCAACGGTCTCATCGTGTCCAAGATTCTGGCCGCGGCCATGGCCGCCGTCGCGGTGTTCCTCAACAAGAAACGTTTCTTGGTGTTCCTGAATTTTTGGTTTGCCGCGGTAGTCGTCTGGAATGTCTTCCAGATATGTCTGCAGTGGGCCGGTTAGTCCGTTACCGCGCGCGGTCCGCCGCCATTCTGACTTCTGTCTCCTGACTTCTGACTTCCATATCCCGAAGGGATATCAAGGCGGAGCCTTGTCTAGTTAGTGCGATCCGTACTTTAACTCGCCGGCCTCTATCCTCACCGCCAGCCTGTTTTCCTTCGGCGGCAAAGGGCAGGTCGCGTAGGGCGTGAAAGCGCACGGCGGATTGTAAGCCTTGTTGAAGTCCAGATCCACTTCTCCGTCTTTTCCCAGCGCCGTCGTCAGGAATCGGCCGCTGCCGTACGTTTCCTTGCCCGCGGTCAGGTCCCGGAAGATGAAGAACAGCTCGCCCGGCCCTTCCTCCACCGGCGTCAGCCTAAACTTCTGGCCGTGTATCTCAAACTCCACGTACCCGGGGCTGGGTGTGTCTTCCACCTGGCCCAGAATATTCAGAATCGGGATTTTCTTGGCGTCCGGCACCAAGTGCGTCCGCACACGGTAGCCCTCGTCCACCGGGAAGTAATGCAGGCCCGTGAATTCTTTGCGCAGGCGGCTGTTGTTCTCCTTCAGGCGAATGCCGTATTTGCCCCCGCGCTGGATCGCGAACAGGGTCAGGCTGCCCATCGTGATCGCATCCGGTTTTCCGCTGGAGTCCAGCTGAAGTTCGCGCGTTTGTCCATCCATGCGCAGCGCGACCTTGCCGTTTTGGAGCTCGAACACGCCGGCTTTCACACCCGGGCCGGCGGGGAGCACAATCTCATTGGATGCCGCCGCGCCGAAACTATTCGCGCCCTCGTGCAGCCAGAACAGCCCCGTCACCGTCAGCCAACCGCCATCCGCGGTGAGCCCCGCCTCCCGCTGCCGCCGCCATTCTTCGACCTGCGCGCGGTAAGCATCCGATGCCGGCCACAGCACCCCGCACAGAAGCACCAGCGCGATACCCAACTTCATCCCTCACCTCCCTCGAGCGCCTGCTCCAGCATCCCGGCGAACTCTTCGCTCTTGCGGTCCACGCGCTGTTTCAGTTGATTCAGATCGCGCTCCAGGTTATGCAGCCGGTCGGCCAGGTGCATCGAAGCCAGCACCGCGATGCGCGTCGAATCCGCATTCGGCGATTTGGCCGCGATGGACAGCATCAGCTCATCCAAACCACGCGCCAGTTCCTCCACTTCGCGCGGATCTCCGGCGGTGAGCAGCGTGTAAGACTGGCTCAGGATGGTGACGCGGACCGGGCGTTTTTCGGGCGTGCTGGCGGCCACGCCATTAGCCGCCGTTGAGTTGATCGATCTGCCCCAACAGCTTCTCGATGCGGTTGCGCACCTGCTTGCGTTCCGCGTGCAGGGTCTTCAACTCATCGGAAAGCCGCGTGGCTTCGGACCGCGCCGCCGCAGCTTCCTTTACGGCCGCGTCCTTCTCCTGCCGCAGCCGCCCTACCAGGTGCACCGCTTGCTGGATACGCTGCTCGAGCGCCTCGAGCGAATCGGCTTCCAGTTCCAGGGGACTCATCAGGCCGCCGTCTCCAGCGCCGCTTTGGCCTTTTCAATCAGCAAAGTGAAGTTCGCCGGGTCCCCCGCCGCCACTTCCGCCAGGACCTTGCGGTCCAGATCCACGCCCGCCGCCTTCAGGCCGTGCATGAATTTGCTGTAGGAAATGCCGGCTTGCCGGCAGGCCGCGTTGATGCGCACGATCCACAGCGAGCGGAATTCCCGCTTCTTGTTCTTGCGCCCGACGTAGGCATATTTGAGGGCCTTCTCGACGGCTTCCTGCGCCGCGCGGTTCAGCTTGCTCTTCGTCAGAAAAAAACCGGACGCGCGATCTAACGTCTTTCGTCGCGAGTCCCGGCGATTAGTTCCTCGTTTAACTCTGGGCACGTTTAAGCTCCTTTTTGATAATCGTAGTTTGCGGTGGATCGGGCACGTGCCACGCGCTCCGTCCACACACGCTTGGCTCCCTTAGTAGGGGATCATGCGCTTCAACACCGCTTGGTCGGCTTCATCCGCCACCACGGATTTGTGAAGCTTTCGTTTCCGTTTGCGCGACTTCGAGGTCAGAATGTGCCGGCCGAAAGCGTGGTTTCTCACCACCTTACCAGTCCCGGTCTTCTTGAACCGCTTGGACGCACCTTTGTGAGTCTTCAGCTTGGGCATAGATGTTCCTGGATCGTTGCGAACCTGAATCCTTAAAAGTATAGCAGGTATGAGGGTGCCGTGGGGCCCTGCTGCCAACGAGGTTCCTAATGTACGTGCACGTCAGGGCCACCAACTGTTCCAACTGCCGCTCGGTACTCCATCGTCACCTTCAGGCCAACTTCGGTATTGCTCGTTTTATCTGCGTTCATCTGCGTTCATCTGCGGCCAATATTGGGTTTTGATTTTCCCGCTTGGCCCTCGGTCGGCTCCAGTCGCGCGGCTGGAATCGCCAATTTACATGGCGCCCCGCTGCCATCGCTATAACCAGCTAGAATCATCTTAACGGGCCGGCCCAAACGCCTGCCCGCTTGGTATCCACGTTTTGAAGGGTTTCCACGTCACATCTACAGGACCGTGGAAGCCGTAATTTACGCCCTGATGAGCGAAGCCGTCGATCCCGGCCTGGAACTCCTGGAGACGCAGAACAGGTTTGTTTCCGACAACTTACGGCGCATTTTCGTGCAGATTTACCGCATTGTGGGCAACGTGGCTGACGCCCAGGATCTCACCCAGGAGGCGTTCATCAAGGCGCTGCAGCGGCAGGAGCAGCTTAAGGATGATCAAAAGGCGGCGCATTGGCTTTCGCGCATCGCGACCAATACGGCCATCGATTTCCTGCGGCGCAATGGCCGGGTGTCGTTTTGTGAGCTCGACACCGCGCCCGAAAGCCACGACGAGAGCCCGGAGGATATTCTGTTGCGCTCCGAGCAGCGCGACTATCTGGAAGACGGCTTGCGCCTGTTGACCGCGCGCGAGCGGGTGGCATTGATGCTGCGCGATGTGGAAGGATTGCCGGCGGAAGAAGTGGCCCAGCGGCTCAATTGTTCCAAGGCCACCGTGCGGTCGCATATCGCCAACGCGCGCATCAAGCTGCGTAAGTATATGGAAAAGAGGAAACCATGACGCATCCGGATCAGACCACGCTGGCTCTGTATGCCGGCCAGGATCTCGGTTGGTTCACCCGCGTGCGCACCCGGCGCCATCTGGCCGGGTGCGGCGAGTGCCGCGACGCGGTGCAGGCGTTCGCGTCGGCGCGGGGCAATCTGGTGGCCCTCTGCGATTTGCCGGCCCTCTCCTGGAACCGCATGGCCATCGAAATGAAAGCCAACATCCGCCTGGGTCTGGCGGCCGGCGAATGCGTGCGCGGCGAGCGCCGCCCTCTGGCGCTGTTCGAGATGCTATCTGGCGCGCGCACCCTGGTCGCCTGCGCCAGCGTGATGGTGCTGCTGACGGCGGGTCTATTCCTGGAGCGGCCCACGCCGCCCGCGCTGCCTGCGCTGGCTGCGGGAGCTGGCGACGGAGCGGTTTTACGGACCACCGCCAACGGTATCGAACTGAATCAAGGCGGTCAGACCTGGAGCCTGCTGCATGTGCGCTCCGCCGATGTGACCTATTCGGCGGGAGCGCAGGGTTCCATCCGAGCCGGTTATGTGGATTCCGACACGGGCAACATAACCATTAATAACTTGTATGTCCAGTAAACTAGCGATTCTATTCATGGCGGGCGTAGCGGCGCTCTGCGCGCAGGAAACGCCGCCCGGCAACTCGGTGAAGATCAACCTCCCGCCGGATTCGCCCCTGACCCTGATCTCCACGGACTTGGGCGACTCGCACGTCAGCCAGCGCGGCAGCGCCGTGGTGCTGGACCTGGACGTGGGGCTTACCCTGCACAACGCCAGCCCGAACCGCGTGCGCGGCGTGACCCTGCTGGTGGCCGCCCAGGAGGTGACGCCGGGCGGCAAGGCTTCCGTCTCGGTCCCCAGCCTGGACGTGGCGCCCAACCAGAACTTTCCCGTGCGCATCAACCTGCGCCTGCTGCGGCCCGCGCAGATGGGCGGTGGTCCGCTGGTCCAGGTGAACCTGGATGGCGTGCTCTTTCAGGATTATTCGTTCTACGGCCCCAACCGCCTGGAATCCCGCCGCACTATGACGGCCTGGGAGATGCAGGCCCAGCGCGACCGCAAGTATTTCAAAACGATCCTGGCGGCCCACGGTATGGATGGCCTGAAGCAGGCCATGCTCGAGAGCCTGAATCGCCAGGCCGAGCGCCCCCGGCTGGATGTGCAGGTTTCGCGCGGGCGCGCGGTAACGTCCGCGGCGGGCGCGGAGCACGCCGCCCGCTTCGCCTTTCTGCGCTTCCCGGATGAGCCGGTCGAACCCGTCGACGGATGGGCTGAGATCGCCGGCAATGAGGCGCGCAATCCCCGCATCGACGTGCACAATCTTTCCTCCCGGCAGGTGCGCTCGGTCGAGATCGATTGGATCGTCACCGACCGCCAGGGCAAACAATATATGGCCGGCTCGGTGCCGGCGTCCGGTCCCGAGTTCAATCTGAAAGCGGGCAGCACCAGCCGCGTGCTGCAAGACACCGCGCTGCACCTCTCGCGCCTGGCGAACGATGGCGGAACGCCGCTAGCCATTGCCGGTATGACCGGCTTTGTCGGCCAAGTCGAGTTTGCCGATGGCAAGGTTTGGATTCCCAATCGCGAATCCCTCGCCAACGCCCAGCTTCTGGGCATCCTGGAGCCCTCACCGGAAGAGCAGCGCCTGATGGACCTGTATCGCAAGAAGGGTCCCAAGGCGCTGGCCGACGAGTTGAACAAGTTCTGAACGTGGCGCAGGCCCTCGGCCTGCCGTAGCGTTTTGCAGACAGCCCGCAAAATCACCGTCGAGGTGCCGCCGGAGCTTCTGCAGTTAGTCGCGGCGTCAGAGGCATAGGCCCGGAGTCCGCTGCCTTATCGGCGTTCATCGGCGTTCATCTGCGGCCCCATTTGTTTTTCCTTGAAAACCGTTCGGAATCGTCGAGTATCCAACGCCTCTCGGAACTTCCTCTCATCGAGGCCAGTCCCCGCTAGACCGTGATTTCCGCGTTCGCCGCCGCTCCCCTCACCTCCACCATTAGCCCAACAGCCAATATGTGATGATGTTTCTCAGTGCGCCCAAAACTATCCGTCTCCCTGCTCCTCTGCCTCTCCGTGGTGCGCGGCGCCGAACTCGAAATCCACTACACCGCCATCCAAAAGGTCCTCGCGCAGGAGGTCTTCACCCAGGATGGCCGCCGCTATGTGCGCGGCAACCCCGCCACGAAATGCAGCTTTGCCTATCTGGAGCACCCTGAGTTGCGCGGCGATGGCGGCCGGCTATCCCTGAAGGCCCGCTTCACCGGACGCTCCGCGCTGGACGTCTTCGGCCGCTGCATCGGCTTGGGCGATTCCTTCGACGTGTACATCAGCGCCCTGCCTTACTACCACAACCAGTCGATCGGCTTGAAGGATGTCCGGGTGGAGAGCCGCGCGCCGCAGGGCGCGCCCCGCACCGGATATTATGTGCGCCGGGTGTGCGCCGCCCTCGGCGACAGCCTGCGCCGCCAGTTCGAGTATCGCGTCGGCGATCAGGCCCGGCGCATCCTGGAACAGACCGCGCCCGGAGCGGTCTACCGCCAGGAACTGCTGGATTTCAACGTGCCGCAGTTGCAGGTGATGCCGGATGCCCTGATCGTCACCGTGGATTTCAAGCTCGCCGTGAAGTGATGGCCCTACCGGGCAATCTCACTTAGCCTGCGGATTGGCGGCCAGCTCTTCCAGCCGCGGCAATTGCTGCCGTACGATGGCGGCGTCGTTGGCGTTCGGCGCCAGCTCCAGGTATTTGCGGAAGTACTTGGCGGACTCCGCGTACTCCTTCTTGTCCATCAGAATGAGCCCCAGCACGTAATTCATGCGCGGGATCTTCTGATCCTTGTCCACGCGCAATCCATCGCGCGCCGCCCGCTCGGCCTCCTCCGCTTTGTTGAGCCTGGCGTTGGCCACCGCGTTAAGAAGGTAGGCTCCCGGAAAATCCTCGGCATCCAGCTGAAGCCACAGCCGCGAGTACTTTTCGGATTCCGCCCAATCCCCGCGCCGGTCCGCGGCCACCGTCAGCTCTTCATACGGCTTCACGTAATGCGCGTCGCTTTTCTGGGCTTCTTTCCAAGCCTCAATGGCGCCCGCTCCGTCATTCCGGCTCTGCCGCGCGAGTCCCAGCTGGTACCAGGCGATGGCGAACGTCGGGTAAATCTTAACCGCCTGGGCAAATTCGGTGGCCGCCGCATCCCACTTGCTCATGCGCATGGCCTCCAGGCCCTTTTCGTAAGCCTTCCTGGCACTCGAAGGAGCCTCTAGCGTGGTGGCGCTCACCACCAGGGAACTGGCGCGCGAAAGAGGATGCAGAATGATCGTTCCCAGGCCGGCTGAGTCCATCGTGCTCTTGATCGCCAGGCTCACCGCATCCGCGCGATAGCCCGAAAGAACCGCGCGCAACTCGCAGTTTCGCAGCGCCTGCGTTATGGGCATGGAATACTGCGTCGAGCTGGCATTCATGGGCTTGTTCAGTTCGTCGCTCCGCATAACGGCGGGTTGGTCCGCGTCCGCCGTCGATAGCTCGCTTCCGCCGGCCGTCACCTTGAAGCCAAAATGTCCCTTCGCGTCCGTCCAGGTTTCGAAACTCGCTCGGCCGTTGCAGACCCGCTCGATGCGCACGGCATCGGGGGGCGCGGACCCGTCGTCCAGCATCACCGTGCCGGTGAAGAAGACCACGCGTTCGGAACTCTTGTCGATGGCGGATTGACCTGGATTCTGGCCCCTCGCGGCAACCACCGCGGCCAACAGCAACCCTGCACCTGCCCATGTCCGCCGATCCATAGCTCCTCCAAGGCGTGCTTACTCAATTATGCGCCCGCCGGAACCAAAAGTGTTTTTACAATTGCAACATTTCGTTCAGACCGCCATCTCGATCAGCTTCCGCACGGTGTTCAGATTCCGGCTGGTGCCGGTCGTCCGCAGCGCCTTCTCCAACTGCGGCACCTTCAGCTTCGGACGGGCCATGCCAAGGGCGTAGTAGATGTACAACTCCCGCCCGTGGATATGCAATTCCTCCGGCGCGGTCTCCATCGCTCGCACCTGCTCCAGCGCCGCGGCGATCGGTTCCGCCGCCAGAAAGTGGATGGCGACCTTGCTCGGCTCCACGTCGGACCGTTCCGCGAACGGATTCCGGGCAATCGAGTGTTTCAGGTCGGAGGGCGTGCGCAAAATGACATCCGGGCGGAAGCCGCAGGCCCCCTCGATGGCGTCCTCGATGCGTTGGCGCAGCCGCACCATGTCGCGCTCCGCGGTTCGGAAGAGCAGATTCCCGGAATTAATGTACGTCCGTACATCTTCCAATCCCAGGGACGCGTATAGCGCCCGCAGCTCCTCCATCTTCACCTTGTGGTGTCCGCCTACGTTCACCCCGCGCAGCAGAGAGATCAGCACCGGCATATGAGATACAGAATAACTCGTAGTGGGGCAGGCTCTCAGCCTGCGGCGGCCTCTCAGGCCGCCTTCTTCTTAAGTACTCCACCCCGCGTTACAATAACCTTGAATGCCGCAGCGGGAAACCATATTTGTCCCGCCGGTTCCTTTTGCGCCCCAGTTACTCTCCAGGTTGGCCGAACTGGATAGGGCCGTGCAATCGGCAATCCGGGGGAAGCCCGAAGTTGTGCGGCTCTCGCTGGTCTGTCTGCTGGCCCGCGGCCACCTGCTCATCGAGGATGTTCCCGGCGTGGGCAAAACCACCCTGGCCCAGGCGCTGGCGCGCGCGGTGGCCTGCGGCTTCCACCGCCTGCAGTTCACCAGCGACATGCTGCCCTAGCGATGTGCTGGGCGTCACCATCTACAACGCGCATTCCGAAGCATTCGAATTCAAGCCCGGTCCCGTCTTCACCAATTTCCTGCTGGCCGACGAGATCAATCGCACCACCCCCAAAACGCAATCGGCGCTGTTGGAAGCCATGAACGAGAGCCAGGTCACCATCGACGGCCGCCCCCACATGCTGCCGCGTCCCTTCATGGTGATCGCCACGCAAAACCCGGTGGAGCACCACGGCACGTACCCGCTGCCCGAGTCGCAGATCGACCGCTTTCTCATGCGCCTCCGCATCGGCTACCCGAACCCCGCCAGCGAGCGCGAAATTCTGCGCAATATCGAAATGGCCACCGCCGATAGCGTGCGTCCCGTGCTGTCGGGCGACGATATCATCCGCTTGCAGGCCGCCGTGCAGCGCGTCACCGTGGAGGAGTCCCTGGTCGATTACATGCTGGCTATCGTGGAAAAGACGCGCGCGCACGAATCGCTCACCCTGGGGGTCAGCCCGCGCGGCTCGCAAGCCCTTTTCCGCGCGGTGCAGGCGCTGGCCCTCCTCGAAGGGCGCGATTACGCCATTCCGGACGACGTGAAGCGCTTGGCGCGCCCCTGTATTCGGGCATCGCGTGATGATCAATACGCGCACCGCCCTCGCCCGGCGGCGCTCCGATTTGGGCGACCGCATCATCGAAGAGATCCTCAGCCAGACCGACGTGCCTCTGTAGCCGGTCTGCCATCCCCCTATGAAAACTGCCATCATCGGCCTGCCCATGGTAGGCAAGACATCTTTGTTCACCATCCTCACCGGCGCCCACCAGGAAACCCGCATCGGTTCGACCGCCGTGCACGTGGGCGTCGCCAAGGTGCCCGATGCGCGCCTGGAGGAACTCGCCAAGCTTTTCGAACCCAAGAAAGTCACGCACGCCACGGTGGAATATGTGGACATGCCCGCCATCTCCAAAGAGAACCTGCGCGACGCCAGCTATCTCGCCAGCCTGCGCGTGGTCGATGCTTTCGCGCAGGTGCTGCGCCTGTTCGAAGACGAGACTATCCCGCACGAAAAAGGCAGCCGTCGATCCGCTGCGCGATCTGGAAGACGTGGAGACGGAGCTGATTCTCAGCGACCTGGTAGTGATCGAGAAGCGCCTGGAGCGCCTGGATAAGGATCGCAAGAAGATCAAGAATCCGGAGCTGGATCGCGAATTCGATCTGTTGCAGAAGTGCAAGGCGGCGGTGGACTCGAACCAGCCGTTGCGCGAGTTGGATCTCGACCCCGACGACGAGAAACGCATTCGCGGATTCCAGTTTCTGTCCCAGAAGCCCATGCTGTACGTATTGAACCTGGGCGAAGCGGACGCCGCGAAGCTGCACGACAAGGAGCGCGAATACCGCGACGGCCCGCTGGCCGCGCGCAAGCACACCGCCGTCGCGGCCATTTGCGGCAAGGTAGAAGCCGAGTTAGCCGAGCTGCCCGCCGCCGAACAGAAGGAATATATGGCCAGTTACGGCCTGAGTGAATCGGGGCTGGAGCGGCTGATCACGGCGACGTACTCGCTGCTCGGTCTGATGTCGTTTCTGACTGCCGGCGAAGACGAGGTGCGCGCCTGGACCATTCCGTTCCACAGCACCGCGCCCAAGGCGGCCGGCGCGATCCACTCGGATTTCGAGAAGAAGTTCATCCGCGCCGAAGTGGTGAACTGGAAGTCGCTGGTGGATCTGGGCGGCTATGCCGGCCTGCGCGAAAAAGGCATGCTGCGCCTCGAAGGCAAAGAGTACATCGTCAAAGATGGCGACGTCCTGGTCATCCGCCACGGCTAGCTTGGGGGGCGGGCTTTAGCCCGCGCGGGGCTTCAGCCCCGCCTCGTCAGGTCGGTGCTCTGCCCGACCTCGATAATATAACCGTCCGGATCGCGAATATAGCAGCGAATCTCGCCGTACTTTTCCTTCGGCTCCGTGATGAACTCGGCTCCTCGGCTTTTCCATAATTCATAGCACGCTTGTATATCCGCCACGCGGATATTCAAGAAGCTGCTGACCTGATCCGGGTCGGCGGGGACGCTGAGCGTTACCGACGGCTTGTCCGGCGTCGGCCCGCCCCCCACGTTGACAATCAGCCACGTATTCGCGATCTGTATGTGCCCCGACGCGCCCTTGCTGTCGCCTCTGCTCAAAATGCGGCCACCGAAGACCTTTTCATAAAACTCAGCCGATCGGTCGATGTCGGCGACGGTGATGAAATGCGTGACGGTGAACCCCTCGCGCGGGGGCATCTCATAGCTCTTCTGTTCGACTTGTACCGGGTTCATCGATGGCTCCTTTCGATACGGTGCTCGTTTTCCAGGCAGACTCGAGTCTGCACAAATCGTGGGGCGGCCCTGGGGGCCGCGCCACAATCGCGTTCGAGTGACGCTCTACACACTAGTGCAGCAGCGATTCCCAATTGGCTGGAACTCTCCCGGCCGGTCCAGGCGCAGGTTGATCCACCGGATGCGAATGCGGCGGAAGCAACTCCGCACCCTCGATCATACCCCCCTTCTCGTAATCGTAGAACCAATCCTCACCCGGCTCGAAGCTGGCAATGATCGGATGCCCGGTTGTCGCTGCATGCCTGGACGCATGCCGGCTCGGGGAACTGTCGCAGCAGCCGATGTGCCCGCACTTCGCACACCGGCGGAGATGAAACCACCAGCCCTTCGGTGACGCCAGGCATTCGACACACCCAGATCCACTCGGCTTCGAAGCGGGGTCGATTCCGCGCTGCTCTTTTTTCATTTCCAATTTTCCTTCCGTGCGGAGGAGTTGATCGTCTGCATCTAGGGTGCGTAATGCGTGAAGACGAGATCGCTGGCCTTGGTCTGACTGTGGCAGGGAAAGCAGCTTTTCATGGCCGCCGCCGCGGCCGGTTTGCCCTCGATGAAGGTAGCGAACCCCCACCCGCCCGTCGCGGCGTACTTCGTGGAGTCCTTCACCATAAACTGAATGTTCGTGGGAGGGCCAGCGACGAAAGATTGCGCCTGGCCAAAGACTTTGTTGTTTTCCGCCGACGCGACGTGACCGTAGTGCAAAGCGGCAATGATCGCGCCGTCCGGGAATGGGAGCTTCCCCGCGCGGTAGGCCTTGATCGCCACATCGTTGCCCAAAACGGCGCCAATACTGTTCAGGTTGCCTGCCTCGTGCGCGACGGAGATCAACCTCCAGTCCCGGTATCCGGAGGGGATTTCCGTTACGAAGATCGCGGCGCCCGAGTCCGCTGCGTGTAGAGGTGCGGGCGCGGTGAACGCGACAATCCCTGCAAGTATGACCATGGCGCCCACCAGTAAAGCGATCCCTTTCATAGTGGTTCCTCCTTCAAGAAGCCAGCTATCGCGCCACAAACGGACTGCCGCCGCGGTGTCGCTTTCGCACAGCATAACAGAGCGTATGACGACAGTCTACCCAGCCTTGCATCGATACGACGTGGCGCAGGCACTTCTGCCTGCCGCGACCGCACTCTTGCGGTCGCCCGGCGCCGGTTTCTGGCGCCAGAGACGGTCCCGAAGGGAGCGCCTGTCGCTCGCCGCCTGAAAACATTCGTCAACCTGCCCAATCGCGTTTTGCGAAGCGAACCCAATTCCGGCGCAACGGGGTGCGACGTTATGCAACGCGATGCAGCAAGCGCCGAATTCTTTCTGACACGCTCCAAATCCTGCGCGCGAGTCGCCTTCGGTGGCCGTTTATCCCCATACCGGTATTTGGTCACAAGCCGGCACAATAAATACCGCCGCCGCATCCGCAACCAGCCAAAGCATTTGCCCCACGGCCGCCCCTCCGGACCGCCCGTTTCCTCACGCCCGCTCTCTATTATGGAAGCGGAAGGTGAATTTTTATGTTGATTTCGGAAAAACAGCAGGAAGCCAACCGCCAGAATGCGCAGCATTCCACCGGTCCTAAGACTCCCGAGGGCAAGCAGGCCGTGCGCCTCAATGCCGTCACTTTCGGACTCCGCGCCCGCAGCCTCCTCATCGCCGGCGAAGACCCCGAGGAATACGCCCAACTCTGGGGCGACTTGGCTGTCGAATGGCAGCCCAAAACAAAAAGCGAACGCTTGTACGTGGAGCAAATGTCCACATCCCAGTGGCTGCTGGCGCGCATCGCCAAAGGCGAGTCCCAACTCTATGATGCGGCTATCCCCATCGACAAGAAGTTCAGCCTGCTGCGCGAAGTTGCCTCGCAACGTACCCGCCTGGAGCGGTCTTTCACCAGCGCCATGCACGAGCTCCAGCAACTGCAGAAGGCGCGCAAAGCCCAACCCCGTTCGCAGGCCAGGCAAACCGAACAGGCCAAACCGCCCGTCGGCCCCCCAATATATGTGATGGCGAATGCCGCCGCCGACCATCCGGCTTGCACTACATCCGCAACCCTCGACACCCCTTAGTATTTTGCCCCTGGTCTTTGACAACCTGGCAAACGACGCTACAGGTTGCGCCACAACCGTCCCTAAACCACCTCGAAATAGACCCTCCCAAGGCCCGCGGATCGCCGTGTCGCCCAATCCAGCCCCCAGCCCCTAGCCCCCAGCCCCTAGCCCCCAGCCCCCGCGCGCCGCGCGCGCCCTATTTCCAGCCACTTGGGCTTTGATTGCGCTGTGGAGGGCGGGCCATCCTGCCCGCGGACCGGCGTCCTCGCCGGTCCACCGGCCGCAGGCCGGCAGGCGCCATGCTGCACGACGCTACACGATGCTACACAATGCAACACGAAAACGCATGCTGCGCCCGAAGGCAAAGAGTATACTGTCAAGGATAGCGCGCGCCCGTGATCCGGCGCCGAAAATGAGGGAGGGTTGAAGGTGCGCTCGAAACCGCTGGCCTTACTGCTGCTAGCGCCGGCACTCCTACCGGCCGCATCGCAACTTCCCAAAGAAATTCGGAGCCTGGTGGACGCCGCTCCGATCGCTCCGCCGGAACTCGCCGCTGATATTCTAATCCGCCTCGCCGTGTCCGGACGCGTAACCGACCCGGCCTGGAAGCTGGAGCTTCTCGACCGGGCATTCCACATGGCGGACGCGGCGAAATATCCGATGGCCATTAGCTCTGCCGTCGCGCGGGCGCGTAATACCGATTCAGACGCCGGAGTGCGGTTGATAGCCCTGCGCGCCGACCTGGACGCGCTATCGTTGCGCTCCCGCGCGGTTAGCGGCACCCTCTCCCTGGACCACAAAAAGGCGATCGAGTTGTTTCGCCAGATTCCGGTCGCGCGGTTTCCCGTCCACACCTGCGACGACCCCATGACCGAGTCGGCCGGCATTTTCTTTCAGACTCTCGGTCAGCTAGTCGAACAGGCATTCACTCCGCAAGAGCGCGCCAAAGGCAAGCACCTCGATTTCGCGGAGGAGTATCTCGGCGGCCTGACTTCACCCGCGCAACTTGAGCCGGCCATCCGCATGATCGCGGCACAAAAGCTGCCTCCCGATGACATAGCGCGGCTCGCGGGCGGGCTGGCGGCAAGCATTCAACAACTGAATACCGACGACCGGGCATTTACCGCCACCGCGCCGGTCCTTATCGACGAACTGCTGTCATTCGCCGAAGAACTTCGGCTGGATGGGCGCTCGCCGCAGGGCTTGCTGGCAAGCTTCCGGGCGTATCTGGTGAGGCATCTTCAGGCAGCCCGATGCGCGGAGAGTACCGGCACGGGCGGCCCGTTGGCCGCGACGTTCAATCAAGCCTTAGCGCCTCTGGCGGGCGAAGGCGCTGTGGCTCCCATCACGTCCGATGAGACAAAGCCGTCATCGGTCGGCGAGGCGGCGAAGGTCTACGAATTCTGGTCAAAACCGGCGGCCCGGAAAGTGATGGCCGACTACAAACTCTTGCGCTTCGGCACCGAGGAACAGCAGTCGCTCAACAACGCGAAAAGGCGCGCCGACAGCATGGACTCGTTTCTGACCCCGGAGCAAAGAAGCACGCCCGAATGGCAAGCCGCCGCGCAAGAGTTCCTGAGCCGCCTCGAGGAGTGGAAGCAGGACAACGACGATCCCCCCGAATCTTACTTTCATGAGGTCTGCTTCATGTATAGCGGTCTTCTGGATATCGCGCCTCCCAGCTCCCTCCGGGAACACGTGCTGCAAAGTTACATCGATTTCCTGAAGAACTCCGAAGTCGGGCACGGCAGCCCGCCGGAATGGTACCTGGAGGTTTCCCGGCTGATGAAGGGGGCCACGGATGCCTCCGCGGGCGACATCAGTCACGTGCAAAACGAAATGCGCGCGCGCGGCGATCCCGCCATCGTGCTGCTGGTGGACGTGAAGCGTGCCTTAGCGTCCAAGGCTTCCCGGTAGCCAGCCGGACGTTCGCGGCCGCGTTTGCTTTTGCCCCTCCCCGGCGTTACACTCAGGGGTTCAAAATCCGAAACTCCTGCGGAGACCCAAGAGGTCCTATCAGTGCATCCCCAACGCGTTGACTACGTAATCCTGGCCCTGTACTTCGCCTTTGTCTTAGGCATCGGGTGGAGGCTGCGCAAGCGCATCTCCTCCTCTGGCGACTTCCTCACGTCCGGCCGGTCCGTCCCCGTCTGGATCACCAGTCTGGCATTCATCGCGGCCAATCTTGGCGCGGTGGAACTCGTCGGCATGGCCGGGTCCGGCGCCAAGTACGGCATCATGACCGCGCATTTCTATTGGCTCGGCGCCATCCCCGCCATGCTGTTCATGGGCATTTTCATGATGCCCTTCTACTACGGCAGCAAGGCCCGTTCCGTGCCCGAATACCTGAAGATGCGCTTCGACGAAAAGACCCGCGCCTTCAACGCCTTCTCCTTCGCCATCATGACCATCTTCTCCTCCGGCATCTCCATGTATGCCCTGGGGCTGCTGCTGCACCTGGTGCTGGGATGGAGTTTCAACGTTTCCGTGCTGGCTTCCGCGGCCATCGTGCTCGCGTATACGTTCCTGGGTGGCCTCACCAGCGCTATATATAATGAGGTCCTTCAGTTTTTCCTCATCGTCATGGGTTTCGCGCCGCTGGCCATCGTGTCGGTCGCTAAGGCCGGAGGCTGGCAGGGCATCGTATCCCGTCTCCCGCCGAACATGACGCATGCCTGGAGCTACATGGGCAGTCCCACGGAAAACCCCATGGGCGTCGGGATCTTCAGCATGGTCGCCGGTCTGGGCTTCGTGCTCTCGTTCGGATACTGGTGTACGAACTTCCTCGTGGTTCAGCGCGCCATGGCCGCCGATTCCATGTCCGCTGCCCGGCGCACGCCGCTGATCGGCACAATACCCAAAATGTTTCTGCCTTTTATCGTCATCTTGCCCGGCATCGCCGCACTGGCTCTTTCGAAGATGAACCTCGGCTATCAGTTCCCGCTGAAACCCGCGGGCGGTCCGGATTACGATCAGGTCCTGACCACTCTCATGGCCCAGTTCTATCCCGCTGGCATGTTGGGCGTGGGCCTGACCGGCCTGATGGCCTCCTTCATGTCCGGCATGGCGGGCAACGTCACGGCCTTCAACACCGTCTTCACCTACGATATCTATCAGAGCTACATCCGCCCCGGCGCTCCCGACCGCCACTACCTGACCGTGGGCCGCGTCACCACTGTAGTGGGCGTGCTGTTGTCCATCGGCGCCGCTTACCTGGCCACCCTTTTCAACAACATCATGGACTTCCTGCAACTGGTCTTCGGGGTCGTGAATGCGCCGCTGTTCGCCACCTTCCTGTTGGGCATGTTCTGGAAGCGCACCACCGCGCACGGCGCATTCGCCGGATTGACCCTCGGTACCACCGCCGCGGTGCTCACGCTCTCGACCACCGTGGCGGAGGGCAATGGCGGGTGGATCGCCCACCTGCATGCGTTCCCGTCGCAGATGGCGCAGAACTTCTGGATCGCCATCATCGCGTTTACCACAAATTTCGTCATCACGATTGTGGTCAGCATGTTCACTACGCCGCGCACCGACCAGGATATGGAAGGGCTGGTCTATGGCCTGACCAAGGTCCCGCATGACGCCACCGCCAAGTGGTACGAACGTCCCGCGCCGCTGACTGTTATGGTAGTCATATTGCTCCTCATCCTCAATATTTGGTTTAGATGATATGGACCTGAGAGTGCCTTCGGGCTGGATCTTCACTCTGCTCGGCCTCATCCTGCTAGGGATGGGCGTGTTCTCCCCGGAAACCCGCGCCGCGCTCACGACTGCCAATGTCAACCTCTACTCCGGCGCTGCCATGCTGGTCTTCGGACTTTTTCTTCTGCTCATGGCCTGGCGCGCCACCCGTCAGGAGAAAGGAAGCAATCCGTGATCGAGGACTTCCGGCGGCTCTACGGATCGGCGGATGGCATCCGCGTGTTCCGCGCCCCGGGCCGCGTCAATCTGATCGGCGAGCATACTGATTACAACCTCGGCTTCGTGCTGCCCGTGGCGCTCCATCTGGCCACCTATGTCGCCACCGCGCCGAGCGCTGACGGTAAGTTGCACATGTACTCGGAGGACCTCCAGGAATCCGCCGAGTGGCCCGCCGCCGAAATCGCCGCCCTGACCCCGCGCCGCCACTGGACCGACTACCCCATCGGCGTGGCGCAGGAATTGATCCGTGCCGGCTCGCCCGTCGCGCCGGCCAACCTGCTCGTTCGCAGCACCGTCCCGGCCGGATCGGGCCTCAGTTCCTCGGCCGCGTTGGAAGTCTCCTCGGCGCTGGCCATGCTCGGCGGCCGCCGCATGGCGCCGCTCGAGTTGGCGCGCCTCTGCCAGCGGGCCGAACGAAACTTCGTCGGTATGCCCTGCGGCATTATGGACCAGTACATCTCCGTGTTCGGCGAGGAGCACGCCGCCATCTGCCTGGATTGCCGCAGCCTGAAACATCAAGTCGTGCGGCTCCCGGATGGCGTGGTGTTTCTGGCGGTGAACACCATGGTCAAGCATGAACTGGCCGGCTCCGCCTACAAAGAACGCACCGAGCAGTGCGCCGCCGCGGTCGAAGTGGTGCGTGCCCGCCATCCGCGCGTCGAAAGCCTGCGCGACGTGACCCCGGCCATGTTCGCGGAAGCCGAGTCTTCCATGCCGCCGGTCATCGCGCGCCGCGCCCGCCACGTGGTCACCGAAGATGCGCGCGTCATCGAGTTCGTGGCGGCCTGCCGCGAAGGCGCCGCCGAGCGCATGGGCGAACTCTTCGAAGCGTCTCACCGCAGCCTCCAGCACGATTACGAAGTCAGTTGCGACGAGCTCGATTTTCTGGTGGATACCGCCCTCGGAATTGAAGGCGTCTACGGCGCGCGCATGACCGGCGGCGGCTTTGGCGGTTGCACCGTCAACATGATGCGGGCGGATGTTGTCGCGCATTTCGAACGCGAGATTGCCGGGCTGTATCACGAGCGCTTTGGCATCTCTCCGACCATCTACCCCTGCCGTCCTTCCTGGGGCGCCGAAGAGGAAAAGAATTTGGAGAGGATTCCGGTCGTCGCCCAACTATCGAGTTAAAGGAACATCTTTCTTGGACGGCTCGACCCCGTCCGAAACGTCGTCTCGTGCGCTGAGGGGCTGGCTTCGCAACCTGCCCCTCCCTCTTGTCTTGGCCGCGAAGCCAACCCGACCCCAACAACCCGCCCGCGGCCCAACCCAGCCCCACCAGGCCGGAAGACCTCTGCGGCATCGAAGCCCAGGTGACCAACGTCTCGACCGGCGCGCCGGTAAAGAAAGCCGACCTTCGTGAACACGAGCTAAGGCGCGCGCGGACCCAACCGTCCCGGCGCCACGATCTCGCTCGATGCCGGTCAGCACCTGAAAGAGATCAACTTCAAGCTGACGCCGCACGGAGTCGTTAGCGGCCGCAAGCAACTGGTCCCATCCGGCTTTGCCAGCACTAACGACTTGGGCGAATACCGCATCTTCGGACTGGCGCCCGGCCGCTATTATCTGAGCGCCACTTACAACCAGCCGATGTGGGAAGTAACTGTGGATCGTTCGGCCAAAGCGCAGCCGGAAGAGGGTTACGTGGCCACTTACTATCCGGGCGGCATCGACCTCGCCGCCGCGCGGCCACGTCAACAACGGCGGGTAGGCACAGCACCGACCCGCAAGGCAATTTCGAAATTCGCGGCGTGCGCCCCGGCCCTTACACGCTTACGGCCCAGTTCTTCGACGGCGCGCACAGCGTCACCGCGTGTCTGTCTCTCGATGTGGGTAACAACAACATGGAGGGCATCGCCCTCACCCTCACGATCGAAGGCTCGGTGCAAAACGACAAGCAGCAATCCGCGGCGGGCGCGTTGGTGGTGCTCATTCCGGACGACGCCAAACGCCGCGGACGATCTGGAATCGGGCGCCTACATGGACCCCGAGGTGATGAAGTCATTCGAAAGCAAAGGCGTGGCCATGAGCATCCACGAAAACAGCCGCGAGACCGCCCAGTTGACGCTGATCCCTCAGTAGGACAGGCCTCCTGGCCTGTCCATTTCTGGCTTGCCCATCTCCTCCAACAGCCGCGCCCGCTCGCGCCGCAGCTTGCCTACGCCAAGCCCTTCATTGAGCCACCAGACAAATCCGAACACAGCCGTGTAAACCGCCACCGCGATCCACTGCGGCCAGCCCGGCTGCCCTTTGGCGGCGTTCGCCATGAGGATACCGGCGCTCGCCAGCAACAGCCCCACATAGGGCGGCAGCAGGTACCAATACTTCACGTTCTTAAGTAGCCGGATCTGGTAGTCGTACTTGCGCAGTAGCGCCTGCTGGAAATCGGTCAGGCTCCCATCCGGCGCGGCTGTCCGCGGCTCGTGCCCGTAGCGCAACATGCAGAAGACATACCACAAGCCGCTGGCTGCTACCACCACGTTGCCTGTCCGCGCCAGCGCATTGGGCGACTCCCAAGCGATAAAGGCAAATATCGCCGTTAGCATCACTCCGCCTGCGGCCTCGCGCCAGTTGCGGAGCTTGATCATACGGTCGAACCTATTCGCTCTCTCCATCGCCATCGTCAACATATCTTCTCCTTTCGTGGGCGGACCAGTGGTCTGGCCGCACCAAAGCTGATTGAGTTCGTCGTTATCGGCCATCGCCCGTCTCCCGCGCCCGAATGGCCTGGCGCAATTTCTCCCGGATGCGCGTCAACCGCGTTGCCACAGCGCCTTCCGCGATGCCGGTCACGGCCTCGATTTCGGCGCCGCTCAACCCCTCCAAATGCAGCACCGTGATTTGCCGGTCCACCGCGGCCAGATCCCGGATGGCCGCGAACAGCATGCGCCGCTTCTCCTGAGCCAGCAGATCCTGTTCGGCGCCTGCGCCGGCCGACGGCACGTCGAGCGGCAGCTCCGGCGCCACTTCCCGCTTCTCCCGCTTGCGCTGCTTCACCGCCGCTGTGATCGCCACGTTGTGCGCGATCCGGTACAGCCAGGTACGTTCGCTCGATTCCGCGCGATAGCCGGGCAGCGCCCGCCACAAGGCCGCGGCGATCTCCTGCACCAGGTCCTCGCGGTCTTCGCGCGCGGCCGTATACGCGCCCGCCAGCCGTTCGAGCGCCGGTGCGTATTGCTCGTAGATCCGAAGGAAAGCCGCCTTGCGCTCCATCTTCCTTTCTAAACAGGTAGTCTCGGCTACGCGGGATTCCTTACAAGCCAGGCATCCTGAATCGCATCGAGCGTGGCGCGCGCCGTAGCGATCCAGGAGAACGCCGCGGCGCGGCGCGGGCCTTCAGCTTCGAGGCGCGCGCGCAAGCGTTCGTTCGTGACCAGCCGCACCATGGCCTGGCGGATGGCTTCCACATTTCCCGGCTCGAACCGCAGTGCCGCCTCGCCCGCGATCGACGAGAGCGGCTCGATATTCGAGTATCCAGTCGGAATACCCGCGGCCAGCGCTTCCAGCACGGGCATGCCGAAACCTTCGAACATGGAAGGATACAGAAACGCCCAGGCGCGCGTGTACCAGCCGTAAAGTTGCGCGCGCGGAATCCAGCCGGTGAACTCCACCGCGGCGCTGAGCCCCAGGTCCGCGCGCACCTTCTCCAGCGCATCCGCGTGAAAGCCGCGCAACCCGGCAATCACCAGCTTGAAATCCGGCTGCGCGCGGTGGAACTCGGCGAACGCTTCGAGCAAGGCTTCCAGCCCCTTGTGCGGATGCAAAGTGGAGACCGTCAGCAGCAGCTTCTCGGGCGCGCGCGGCAATCCGAAGAACACCGGATCCACGCCCAGCCGGACCATCCGCACCTTTTCCGCCGGAAGGCGATAGTAGCGCAGCACATCCGCGCGGGTGGCTTCGGAATCCGCCAGCAGCAGCGTGGCCGCATGCGCCGACGCGAACAGGAGCACGCGCCAGAACGGCAGATCGAACCAGCGGAAGTGCTCCGGATGCCGTTTGTGCTGCATGTCGTGAAACACGGTCACGGCCGCGCAAGGGCAATAGACCGGCGCGGTGAAGCCCGGATTGAGCAGCGCATCCAGGCCCAGGCGCACGGCGGCCAGCGGCAGCGCGGTCTGCTCCCAGACGATGCGGGCCGGGCGTAAACGGGCGTGCACGCGCTGCGGCATCCCGTGAAAATTCGGCTGCAGCGGAACCAGGTCGGGGCCGGTCTCCCGGTTGGTGAAAACGAAATACTCGTTCCGCCCGTCGATCTCCGCCAGCGCGCGCAACAATTCCCGCAGGTAGATCTCGGTGCCGCCCACGCCGCCCGGAATCAGGTAGAGCGCGTTGATGCCTATGCGCAGCGGCCGCATGTCACCGCCGGGAACGCAATTGCCGCTCCACGATCGCCAGCATCTCACGGGCGTGATCGTTGGCCGGATTGAGCTCCAGCGCGTGTTGATAGTCCGCCGCGGCTCCCGCCAGATCGTTGGTCTTGGCGCGGATGCCGCCGCGGTCGTCGTAGATCACGTCGTAGCCCGGGTCCAGCTTCTCGGCCTGGGCCAGCGCCTCCAATGCCTCCGCCCAGCGGGCCTGTTTGGCATACACCATGCAGATTTGCGTGTAGACGTGGGCTTTCGGCTGGAGCGCCGCGGCTTCCCGCAGTTTGGCTACGGCTTGATCGGGCTGGTCCGCGCAATCGTAGGCCAGGCCCCAATCCACCAGCAGAGCGTAGTCCGGCTTGGCCACATGCGCGGCCACCGCATAACGCGCCACGGCATCGCCGCATCGGCCGTTGTTGAAGTAGGTCTGCGCCAGTTGAAGGTGCACGCGCTGTTTGCCGGGCGACTTTTGCACGGCGTCTTCCCAAAGGGCGATATCGCTGGCCCAGACCTGGTTCCTCTGATACGTGGCGACAGCCAGCGCCAACACGATCGCGCCAAGCGCCGCCGCCAGCTTCCGGCGATCCACCTTAATGTACCCGAGCGCCGCAATCACCACCAGCAGCATGCCGATCATCGGCAGATACAAGCGCCGCTCGGCCAGCGGGTCTTTGATCGGCACAAAGGATGAAGTGGGCGCCATCAGCAGCACGTAGACCAGGAAGCCGTAAGAAGCCAGCGGATAGCGCCGCCGGAAGTAGATGGCCGCGCCCGCCAGCAGCAGGATGGCGGCGAGCCCGAAGATGGCGCCATGATCCAGAATGTTGCGCGAGATCGGATAGTCCCAGTCCAGATTCTGGCCCACCGGGAACGCCAGCAGCCGCAGGTAAACGAAGAACGCGCGGCACTGGGTGAAGAAGTATTGGTACCACGTGAAGTCCTTCAGGCCGAAGCCCGCGCTCCCCGCGTGGGTCAGAAGTCTCGCGACCAGCACTAAGCCGCCGGCCGCCCCCAAAGCGATGGGAAGGTAAAGCCGCCAGTTCCGCCGGATGCCGCTCGATGAGAATCCTGGGTTCCAGTAGTAATCCGTCAGGAGCAGCAGAACGGGCAGCACCAGGGTATGTTCCTTGGTGGCGGCCGCGGCCCCGAACAACACCAGGATGGCGACGGCGGACGGCCAGGAGATGGCCGGCGAGGGCCGGTACAAAAAGACGGCGAAGGCGGCCAGGAAAAAGAACACGCTCAACGCCTCCGAGCGGCCGGCGATGTAGGACACCGATTCCGTCTGGATGGGATGGAAAAGGAACACCGCCGCGGCAAAGGCCGGGAGCAGCCAATCCGCCGATTCACGCTGCAGGAACTTCCGGGCGATGAAGAATACCAAGATGCTGTTGAGTAAATGGATCAGCAAATTAACGGCATGAAACCCGCCCGGCGTTTGCGAAACCTGGTAGTTCAGCCAGTAGCTGAACATGAGCAGCGGACGCACGCCGGTGATCCAGGCACGCAGCGCAAGGGGAAAATCCGGCCTGTGATAGGGCTGATAGATGTCGTCGAAAACAAAGGGTCCGCCGAGCGCCGGAGCGTACACTTGATACGCCACATACAGCGCCGCGGCCACGGCAAGTGCGTAGATCCACCACTGCGCGCCAGGCTTCTGCGCCGTCGCGGCCGCTTGCTCCGGCGCGCGTGTCTTGCCCTTCGCACGGCTCTTGCGGCCTTTCACGCGCGCTTCAGACATGCGGCTGGCCGTCCCGCAGGGTTTGCAGGTGGAATTCGAGGATGGCGAGACGCTGCGCCAATGCGATGTTATCGTCGCGCAGCCTGGAGAGAATTGCGGAGAACCGGAAAAACATGATTAGAAAGACGCAGCCCACGATCAGCAGCAGCGCCAGCGGCGGATCGGACAATCCCAGCGTGTGCGCCGCGGTTTCCAGCAAGCCGCGCGAGCGCGAGAGAACCAACAGCGCGGCCGCGGCCAGTAACCAGCTTACCGAATATTCCACGCGGATGTGCGCGCGCCGCACCGACGCCAACACGAACACCAGCAGCAGGCCGCTCAAAACCGTCAACACGTTCAAAAGGCGATCCATCCATCTCCTCCCTTACGATTCACTTTGGGTTACTGGAACGGCCGGCGGGACGGCGCGCGCGCTGGTCGAATTTGAGAACATTCACGAACACTCCCAGCAGCACGTGCACGATGTAGTAGATCGACCGCACCGCCGTGATCGACGAGCGGCCCGTGGTGCGCGGCCGCATCCGGCAAGGAATTTCCTGGAAACGGAATCGCTTGCGCTGCAACACCACCAGCGCTTCAATCTCCGGGTATTCCAGCGGAAAGCTCTTGCTGAAAACCTGCAAGGCGTTGCGGTTCACGCCCACGAAACCAGAGGTGGGATCGTAGACCCGCTGGCCCAAAATGGGGCGCAGCACCATGCGGAAGAAGCGGATGCCCAGGCCGCGCACCACGCCGGAGTGGGCGCCATCGCCGTCCACGAAACGCGATCCGATCACCATCTCGCAGCCGGAAGTACGCAGCGCTTCGAACACCCGCGGAATATCCCGCGCGTCATGCTGCCCGTCTCCATCCACCCGGATGACGTATCGATATCCCAGTTCGAAGGCCAGCTTGTAGCCGGCCTGCACCGCGCCGCCCAGTCCCAGGTGGTGCGGCAAAGGCAGCACCCGCGCGCCGGCCTCGCGGGAAACGGCCTGCGTGGCGTCGAGCGAACAGTCGTCGATCACCAGCACCGGCACTCCTGGCATGGCGGCGTGGATGGAGCGCACCACGCCGCCGACCGCGGCTTCTTCGTTGTAGGCGGGCACGATGATGAGCAGCGAATCCATAATCAAAGCTCTGCCACGCGCCGCGCCGAAATAGAATGCGAGCGCAGCAGCCGCGCGAAGATATGCGGCGTCAGGCGCGCCGTGCGGCGGATCTCGCGGCGCTTCCGCCACAGGGCCGGCGCACCGAGCAACAGCGCGCCATGCGCCCGCAGCACGTAAAGCGGCATGCGCCAGGCCGAATCTCCCTCCAGGCGAAACCGCGCGGCGGCTCCGCGTCCACGCAGCATGAATCGCAGGTGCCACGCATAGCGCGCCAGCGAAACAAACGGCGCGGCCGCCAGCATGCGCGCCGGAAAATTCTTGGCCAGCACGAACAGGCGGTTGCGCTCCACGTAATAAGCCTTCAGCCGCGAGGCGCGGCCCGCCGAATGTGAGTAGTGGTGCTCCACCACTGCCTCCGGCGCGTAAAGGCAGCGCCAGCCGGCCCAGCGCGCGCGCAATCCCAGATCGGTATCCTCGCAATAAAGGAAGAAGTCTTCGTCGAACCCGCCGATCTGTTCCAGCATGGCCCGCCGGTAGAGGGCCGCCGACCCGCTCGGGAACAGCACTTCTTCCGCCACCGGAAAGAACTGGGGCGGGCGCGCGTGGCCGCGCTGCTTGCTGCTGCCATCCCGGCAGACCAGCATGCCGGCCGAATCCAATGCGTCCTCGCCGTAGAGCCGCACCTGGGAGGCGCACATGCCCGCGTCCGGCCGCGCTTCCAGCGCCGATACCAGCGCCGCCAGCCAGCCCGGATGCGGCGCCGCATCGTCGTTGAGCGTAGCCAGATACCGGCTGCGCGATTGGCGGAACGCGTGGTTGATGGCCGCGCCGAAACCCACATTACGCGTCTCTTCGACCACCCGCGCATCCGGCGTCGCCGCCCCGCTGCGCCGCACCGCGCCGGACCCGCTGTTGTCGACGATAATCAGCTCAAAATCGCGCAGCGTCTGATGCTCCAGGGCGGCGATGCATTCCTTCAGCCTCGCATCGGCCGCCAGCGTGGGGACCACCACCGTAACGAGGAGATCGGGCAAACTAAGATTCTACGACACGGCGATGCGGCGACGCGGCGACACGGCGATGCGGCGAGCGGGGAGGGGGCGGGTGGGCGAGGGGGCGAATGGGCGAGGGGGCGAGGGGGCGACACGGCGACGCGGTTGTTCGAAATTGTGCGGAATTGTGCAGGGGCGCATGGTGGTTAGTCCGTTGGCCAAACAACCCCAATTTCGCGGATGTGATTTGGTTTGAGGTGGATAGAAGGCGTTTCCAGCCAGAGCTGTTTGATGCGCCGGCGGTTGGCCGGCCGGGCCTTCGAGACTCGCTTTTTCGTTGACGCGTTGCGTTACGTTGCATTTGTTGCGTTGGCGGCGGTCCCCGTGGGCCGAGGCTAGGGAAATTCGGGACAGGCTGCATCGCGTTGCATAACGTTGCAGACCGTTGCGATTGATAGCGCGTAAACTGTGCAGGATTCAGTATACGTATCAAGCAACTGTACTGTTTAATTGGGTTTGCATGGATCAGTTAAAGTGTTGTGTTATTCCGATCGGGTTGGGATTGGGTTCGCTTCGCAAAAAACGTAGCGGACGTGAATTTCCTCCCGCCGGAGTTGATATTTTCAAAGAACACGGGTGGCCCTGGCAGAACACCATGCGGCGAGCGTCGGGAGCCTTTCCCGAGATAAGGGTAGCACAAGCTTCTCCGAAGCCGTTGGGGTTCGGCGCTGGTTGGCGAGTGTTTTCAGGCGGCTGGGAGAAAGCGACGCTGCGTCACCGCATTCCGGGGGGCGACCTCCGGATCGGGATGTCGGAAGCACTGGCCGCCGCGCCCCGGCGGAGCGATTTTCACTCAACCATTTTAAACGAGTTCCAGCCGCTTCAGCTTGATGCGGTCGGCGTGGACTTGCGCAAGCTCATACTGCGCCTGTTGAACCAGCCAGCTTTCGGCGCTGCCGCCGAAGACCTTAGACAAGCGCACGGCCATTTCGGGGGATATGCCGCGCCTCTCGTTCACCAGTTCCGACAACGTGGTGCGCGTCACGCCGAGGGCGGCGGCATCCGTAATGCTCAAGCCCAAAGGCTGAATGCACTGACGCAGCACGAAGCCGCCGGGCTGCGGTGGGTCCTTCATCGGCATGGTTTTCCTCCTTCAGTGGTTAATCGACATAATCTGCGTCCTGCGCGTCGCCGTCCGCAAAACGTAAAGCCACGCGCCAGTTGGCGCGTACTGTGATCGCCCAAAACCTTTCAACTCGCCCTCGAGCGGATGGAGCCTGAAGGCCGGCACGTCTATATCGGCGGGAGTTGTGGCGGCGTCCAGGCGCACCAGGATATCGCGCACCTTTTGGAGATGTTCCCGATTGATGCCGCGCGGGTCGCCGTCCTGGGAAAGGCGTTTCAGTCCTTTGTGGCGGATCTAAACGATCATGCCGTAACGCGTAACGTAACGGCTGTCAATGCTGCTAAGCCGCGCCGGCCCCCTGCCTTTGATGATCGCCGGGGTGCATCGCCCGGTTTCACGGAACGGCGTGTCACGGGAGCGATCCTGCGGCCGCCAAGTGTTCCGGAAAGCTCCTGCGCGCAGCAAGAGGAAGGAGGTGCAAGCTACTTCGTACTGATTTCAGTTTGATTTGAATTCACGCCCCCGATGGAAATCACGAGTTCATGTTCCCCGGCCGGCAGGGTAGAGGGAACGCCGACATTGACCTGCCCGGCGCCAACAAGCCCCGGCGCTAGACCGGAGAACAGAACATCCGCGGGTTGTCCGTCAATCGTGGCCGTGGTGGCGGCGATGACTTTGGAGAGCGGCAGCGCCGGCGCGGCTGCGCCGTCGTTCACCGGCGGATCGACAGCGCCTTGGCCGGTGAGGTACACCATTATGCTCGAGCCCGCGGCGGCTGGGTTGCTGGCTGATTCAGGGTGAAATCCGCGTTGAGCGCCGCCGCGCGGCTGCCGTTCCAGATGAACACGTAGGGGGCGGTGGGCGCTACCGTGAAGTTTACGAACTCCGAGTTACCGATTGCGACCTGGTAGGTTCCCCCCTGAAACGTGAACGGGACTTGCACGTTCCATTGTTGAGGGCTTTCATAGAAGGACCGGAAGTCCGCGTCGGTATACGGATAAATGGAAACCTGCAGACCGCTAGCGCCCGCTAGCGGAAGTGACGTCGCCGTGTACACGGAGGCAGATAGGTCCACACCGAAAATGGAAACAATCGAGCCGGGCGCGACCGGTCCCGGCGCGAACGTAGCGCCATTTACAACGCCTCCGGGTTCAACCAACGGGAACAGACCGGGACGTACTATGGCAATAGGGACCTCCGCCACATTGTTGTTGCTGGCGATGATACTGAGGTACTCCGTGTCAGCCGACGAGGCGCCCCCGCACCCTTCGAGCGCGAGCGTAAGCGTGCCTGGCGCTGTCCCGCTCTGCGGGTCTACGTCACACAAGGTATGTGACTCGTCACTGGTTTGATATGTATCGGTATGCGCAAACTCCCGCACACTGCCGCCGAGGATCTGCTGGAAATCATCATGCGCCGCTACGAGCGCTTTAGCACGCTACTCACTTCCAACCGCTTATGCGGTGCACCGCATAACAAGTTTAATGCGGAGTCCATTTTTATGCGGACTCCGCGCTTGGGGGAAGGTGCCCGCCGTCATTTTGCCGCTTTTTTACTCCGCATATTAGGAGCAGCCTTCAACATCTCGATCAGTTTGTCCGTCGCCTTGAAGCGGCCGGTCCGCAGTTTCGGAGCGATCACCGATTCGAGGGCTTCGAGCTTGACGGACGGGTCAGCGCGAGTGTAAATCTCCGTCGTCTGCATACTGGAATGCCCAAGCCAGAGAGACACTTTTCGGAGATCCTTGGTGGCTTGCAGGATGGTCAGAGCACAGGTGTGCCTCAGGACGTGTGGTGAAACATGTTTTGATGCGAGCGTTGAACAGCGCATCTCAGCGGTATGGACATGTTTACGCAGGATGTACTCGAAACCGGCCCGAGTCATGGCATCATTGCGAGCATTTGGGAATAGTTCCGGAACCCGGACTTCACCGCGGACAGACAGCCATGCACGAACCGCGGATGCCGTTTCTTTCCACAGCGGCAAGCAGCGTTCTTTTCGGCCTTTGCCGTGGATTAGAACGCTGGCTTGCGGTTGCAGCATCATATCTTCGATCCGGAGTCCCACGAGTTCAGAGACCCGCAGTCCACCCGCGAAGCAAAGATGAAGCATCGCTCGGTCGCGGATGCCGTCCCGGACAGTTGGGTCAGGGGCATCCAGGATCGATTGCATCTCCTGAGCAGTGAGGTGCCTGACAAGCCGGGTGTCCGTCTTTTTCGCAGGGATGGCCAGAATCCGTTGGATCTGCTCCAGCGCCGACGGCACGCGATATTCCATGTAGTGCATGAAAGATTTGATGGCTGCGAGCCGGATGTTTCTGGAACCAGCGCCATTGCCACGACTGGTTTCCAGATGGTTCAGGAAGTTCACGATGAGCGGAGCGTCCAATTGTTCCAGTTGCAGTTGTGAGGGCGGCAGTTTGAGGCAAACGCTGGCGTATTCGAACAGAAGCCTGAAGGCATGCGCATAGGAGTCGCAGGTGTTGGGGCTGGCGCGCCGCTCGATGGGCAAGCGCTGCTGGAGGAAAGCCGCGATGTGTGGGGCGAGAAGGATCATAGCCGGCCACCCGTGAAGAAGCTTTGGCACGAATCCGCGATGTTTCTCATCAGATCCGGTGTTGCCTCCAGATACCAGTACGTGTTGGCGACCTTGCTGTGGCCGAGGTACGTAGACAACGCCAACATATGCTTTGTGATTCGATCCCGGCCATCAGGACAGGTTTCCAGCGCCCTTACTGCGAACGTGTGGCGGAGGGAATGGATTGTGGGGCGTGGAAGTCCCGGTCCACGCGGGAGGCCGACCTTCTCGACGATGTCGTGGAATGCGGTTTCGGCGTCGTGCAGCAGCAACGGGCGCCTCCGCAAGGAAACGAACACGTGATCATCCAATGTGGTATAGGCGCGCCTCCGCAGGAGGTACTGTTCCAGGCCGGCCTGTGTGGTCTCGTGAAGGGGAACGAGCCGGCTTTTGCGGAACTTTGAACAGCGAATCACCAAGCCGTCTGCGGTGATGTCCTGAAAACAGAGATGGATTGCTTCCGACACCCGGAGCCCGGTGCACGCCAGCAGGGCGAAGAGAGTGTTATAGGTGTGCCCGCGAAAGGCGTTGCGTTTACCCAACCCGGAGGCGGTCTGGAGAATACGCTTGATTTCCTCTGCGGAAAAAATGTAGGGCACCGGTCGCGGCCGACTCTCACTGCCAAAGACTGTGGGAGGGATTTCGTGGTGTGCATCTTCCGCACGAATGTACCGCGCAAATCGAATCACTTGTCCAAGTCGGCGCGCTCGTTGACAGAGCGACGGTGCGGATCCAGCCCACTCGATGGCGGTTTCAGCGCTGACGTAGCGCTTGTCCGCAGCATCGGAGAACGCGGCGAAGCTCTGCAACAGGCTGCCTTCGGACCGAAACGCGAATCCCGTGGCGCGGCGTACCGCGATGTACGACTCCACGGACCGGGTCAGCATGATTGCACCTCCGGCCATGGTTGCGCAATCTGCCGCAGAGTGATTACGTCTACCTTGGCGTAGATCTCCGTGGTCGCGGTGGAACGGTGCCGGAGAACGCCCGCGATCTCCTGCAACGACGCGCCTTGTCGGAGCATAGAGCTTGCTACCGAATGGCGGAGAACATGGGCGGCACCACGGCTCGGGCAAACGACACCAGCCCTGTGCATGGCCTGGGCGGCGATCATCGAGACTGCACAGTGATTCGCGAGAGCCAGAAAAGGCGCCCGGGATCGAATAAATAGTGTATCCACCCCGGTCTGAGGACGACCGTCCTTTATGTAGCTGGCGATCGCATCGCCAATCTCCTGCGTCAACGGCATCAGTGTCTGCCGTCGGCCCTTCCCTGAAACGGAGATCGCAGCTTCCTTCCAGTCAAGGTCGCCCAACCGAAGTTGCACGACATCGCCCGCCCGAAGCCCCAAGCGAGCGAGCAAAAGTAGAATGGCGCGATCCCGTTTGCCTGCCGGGGTAGCCGGATCACACGAAGCAATCACCCGTTCGACTTCCTCGGACTGCAGATACCGCGGCAAGGACGAAAGTCGCCAATGCGCGAGAACGGGGATCGCTCCTTCCAAACCGGCGGCGCACTTGCCGCCGGCGATCAGGAAGCGCAAAAACATGCGGACAGCCGTGGTGCACTTTTTCGCCGATGCCCATCCGCAACGTTGGCTGGTATCCAGGATAAACTGCCGCAGGTTCTGCGCATCAAACGTGCCGGGATCTTCTCCCAGCTTCTTCAGTAAATCACGAACGGGGATGCTGTAGCCGGAAAGAGTGGCATCGCATGTTCCGCGTTGCTGTCGCATCCAGTCACAGAATGAGCCCAGCAGTGCCGGATCCACAATGACCTCCTCCACGATTCGGGTCGTGACGATATCAGCAAACCGGGCATAACGGAGGAACAGACGTGCACCCTTCCGGATGTCCCGCCTGTGCGTGCGGCCATACCGTGGGCACCGGCATCGATTCAGATGATGGACAAACTCCTCAATTGTACGTTCGTCCAACGCCGCGACCGTTCCACCTTTCCGCCCAAGCCAATGAATCAAGTGTTCGGCCGCTCGAATGTGCCTCCGAGCCGTTATCTCTGCATAGCCCGCCTGGCACAGCTCTTGAGCAAACCCTTCAAGCACGCGGCCATCTGGGCCGTCGCGTAGTTCCTGGATACGTAAAGCTGATTCGAAAAACTCTTTCAACATGACGTCCTCCTTTTAGGACGTCATGATTATGCGAAGTCCGGAGATCACGGCGTGAACGGCTCAGCATGACCTGATGGGCTTCGCCCACCTGCTATGGTCGATCGCTCCGCATAAAAATGGACTCCGCATTAAACCGACCGGTTGAGGACTGGGGCAAACTGTTAGGAGATGTTGCTGCGGTGAGTGCGATGCTCGACCGTCTGCTGCATCACGGTCATGTGCTTAAGTGTGGCCCACGGAGTTGGCGCACCAAAGCCGCACCAACTGGCCAATGATTACGCGTCGCATTAAAGAGTCATCGTCCATTCTTCATCTCTGCGTTCCATTTGCGAACGGCGCCGACCATTAGCTCACGAAAAGCCGGATCATGCCGGCGCTTACGGTAATCGGAAGGCTGATGTGGCATCTCCCACGGGGGAATGCCCATCCGGTGGCCACTCTCTAGCTCGTTCAAAAGCCCCAATGCAAAATTCCCTTCCATGTTGGCGTGGGCGTGGGCAAGATAAGTGCGAGCCAGGAGTGGGCGGAAGGGCCAACGAAAGCAAATTCGCCGAAATGTTCTCCAAAAGTTTGACTCGCCATCTCTCTCAGGTAGCAGGCCGATCAGGAAATCGACAGCCCGCTCGTCGCCCAGCCACAGCACTTGTAGCAAGTGGTTCCCGCACAGGATGTTGCGGCCGCTCGCCTTCGCGCTGTTCAGGCAGTCGATAAATACGGGGTCCTGGCTGAGTTTCCAAAGGGCACCCGCAATCGTTAGTCGGCGGCTTACATCCGATTCTTCATCCAGCATCGCCTGCAGGATCGGAACCGCCCCGATGTCACGCAGGGCCGATGTGCCTTCAATGATGTGCGTGTATCTCAGCTTGAGATTGCGCCTCACTAGACCCCTCGCCAATGCGAGTTCTTCCGGAGGAAGGTCGTCAAGAAAACTCAGGTCCAATTCGCCGTGTGTCAACGCGTAAGTATCGCCGAACCAGTTCCGCAGGAATTGTTCAAATGCGGGCGAGTGGGGCCCTCGCGATACTTCATCGGGAATGTCATAGCTATCCGCCAGCCTCATTAACGGCCTCTGGACCTCATTATGTTGGGGACTCTGTCCCCAAGCCCCTGGGATTTTCCGCCTTCGCGCCAGAATGTGCTGGCAGGGCGGCTTGCGCCGCCCCATCATTCCGGCCGCTGAGTCGGCGCTCCGGTCGCATCCCTGCGTTGCCGTATCCTCCGCCCAGGTGAGGTCAGTATAAACCAGCCGAATTGCAACTTTCTCGAAAACATGTTGCCCAACCGGCCTATCACAAGGTATAAAAGATTATCTATTGCCGACCGCATGTTATGGACGCACTCGCCGATGAGGACGCTGAGGCGGATAGGAGGGATGTAGTCTTCGGCGTAAACGACGAGCCATGGCAACGGACTAACCGGCGAGGTCTTGAGGATAATGTTGACCTTGATCGACGCGAACCACTCGTTGATCTCCCGAGCGATGCCCTCAATGTTTTCGTGCGCGCGGATCATCTTCGCGTCGGCACTCCCCATCCACGGCAGTGAGTTCGGTCGGGGCATATCAACACCCCCAACCCGCTATAATTTCCTTGGAGAGGCGATCTAGATCGTAATAGGTGGTGAATTGATTGATATTCACCCGATGCAGGTCTTCCCTAATCGTCTCCTTGCTGGAGGCATCAACCTGTATGGTGGTCATCGTCGGATTGCTCGCAGGCGGCGCTTCGTGCATGTGAAGTGTGAAGCAAGAACTTTGCTGGCTTATTCTCCCCGGCGCATCGTCCGGCCTGACAGGCAGAATATAAGCCGGGATTTCCGTTTTGGCATCCGGCACCATGCCAGTATACAGCAAGTCGCCTACCTTCGATCCCTCGGGATCGGTTTTTCCTCGGCGGGAGCCGTTTTCGCCTCCCCAAGATGCAGGTTTCGCGTGGCGCAAAAAACCCATAACCGGGAAGCTCCGTCTTTTCAGCGCATTTCACAAACACCCCTCCGAGCCTCACCCTTTGGTTGCATAAGTTTCGCCTGCCTTTCGCCTCCCTTTACCCGCTCGCCACCGCCAGCGCGTCAATCCGCCGGACCATGCTCCCAAACAGCCGCCGCGTCAGGTGGCTTTCGGCCAGCGTCAACCAGTAGTACCGAGCGTGCTTGACCAGCCTGCCGCCGGTCTTCACCAGCCGTTGCTGCAAGCTGGTCAGCGACCAGTTCTCGATCTTCTTCGGCAGCGCCAGTCGCCGCCACAGGTTCCCCAGGTTGTAGGCGATCAGACTCAGCCATAGCCGCACTTCATTCGACCGGAATCGATGACAACTCAGCCGCGTCATCTTCACCGCCTGCTTGCCTTCCTTGATCCACTGCTCCGCCGTTCCGCGCTTGTTGAAGAACCGCACCACCGCCCGGCTGTCAGTCGCCAGGTTGGTCACGATAAAACCCACGCGAGGGAACAGTTCCCCGAAGTGGAACTCGACCTTGGCCACCACCCGCCGCGCCGTTTTCCAACTCGCCGCCTGATACAGAAAGCCTTTGTACCAGACCACCGGCTTATGGCTCGGCCTTCCCACTGGCCGCGTCAGCAGTTCGCTGATGTCCCGCTCCAGATTTTCATTGGCCGGAATGCGGATGGCATACTTCACGCCCCGCTCTTCCAGCGCCTCGTGGATCTCCGGCTTGGCGAAGGCGGCGTCCGCGCGAAACACAACTTCCTTGCCCAGCTTCTGCTGCCGCTCGATCTCGGGCGCCAGCAGTTCCTCCCAGTCGTCGGCACTGTGCACATTGCCCGGCCGCAGCTTTGCCGCCAGGCAGTCCCCTTCCCGGTTGAACAGCAACAGCGGGTGATAGCAGGTGGACTCGAAGTGGCCGTTGTAGGCGCTGTTTTCCTGCTGGCCATACACCGGGATTTCGGTTGAGTCCATATCCAGCACGATCCGCTGCGGGGAATCCAGGGCTTCCGCCCTGGCGATCAGTTCGCGGTTGATGCGGGCCAAGCTGCCGAAGTTCTCTTCCTCGGCCAGCATCTCGGTCTCAAACGTCTGCAAGCGGGAAGTGAGCGCCGCGCCACGATCCCAGGTCTTCTCCGAACCGATTAGCCGGAACGTCGGGTCTTGTGCGAGCCGTTCGGCGTCGTTAACATCCTCATAGCCCGCGATGCGGCTGTAGACGGACTGCCGGAACAGATCGGCCAGCGGGAGCTGGGTGTTCTTTCCTTTTCGTGAATCGCTCAAGTGCTCGGCGATGAGTTCGCCCAAGCCCAAACGTTCGTCCAGTTCGCGGACCAGAATGAGACCGCCGTCCGAAGTGATGCGCGATCCCTGAAAATCGATCTTCAGCGCAGCGTTGAACGAGAGCTGGAATGGCTGATTTTGTTTCTCACCCATTGGGTGTTGACCTCCGACGTGTCCTCATCGCGTTGAAACCCGCATGAAATAAAGGCGTCGCAGGCCATCAAGAGGTTATCCGTAACTGCCCAAAATGGAAATGGGGGATGTAACCGGCTGCGCACTGGACAGAGTTAGCACAACCTGGGGACCCGGGCCGCCCGGCGTAGCGTAACCGGGCAGAATTAGTCCGACAGCCGCCGGGTCCACGTTGAATGGAACCGAGCTCTGTATCGTCATGTTCACCGGAATCCGCAACAACCCGCCGTTGGTGGTCTGGTTGGCCGTCACATCGATGTGCGTTTGGTACGTCCCGGTCTGCAGGCCCGAGGAAACGGCAGTCAGAGCCAACACCTGGGGTATGGCGCCAGCGCCAGGCGCGACGGTCAGCCAGGGGGCCTCGGAGATGGCGGTGAATTGCTGGCGGACACCCCCTTGGTCGCCACCAGGTAGCCACAATGCCACGGTGGCGTGCTTTGGCGAATCGCCCGACTGTGCCAGGAAAGAGACAGATCCCGGCGCGGCGCTGGGAGTTGCCGGCTGGAACGCACCGGTCACCGCGGTTACCGCGAGGGTATAGGGCGAGTTTGGATCCCCAGGGACCCTGACGCCGATCTGGCCCTCATTTACCTCCGCGGGCAGCGCCTGGCAGTCGACTAGAGCGGTCTTGCTGTCGGGCGTTATATCGATCCAGTTGGTGGATGTCGTGATGGTCTGGCTGCCTTGTGCCTGGTAGATAGTAACGTAACTGGATTGGTCGCAAAACATGACGGTATCAGGCGGGAAGTAAGTCGCGGGCACGGGAGTGGTGAAATGAACCGGCACTGTCAGGGGAGAGTTCGCATACCCGGGCGCAGTAATCGTAATGGTTCCATCGTAGGTACCGGGAGCCAGGTTCGGCGAAGCCTCTCGGTTCAGGTAGCCGGGAGGCGTCATTTCCATCCAATTCGGCAATGGCCACACGACTGCCGGACCCGAATTCGAGATGCTGATCCAAGGCGCCGATGTGGTCACCGAAAACGGCGCCGGCAGCGTCATCCCGCCGGTGGCGGCGACCAGGGGACCTGGGCCGGATGGATACGTGAGATCGATCGTCGCCGGCAAGGCCGTCAATTGTCCTCCACGGGGTTCGATCCGCGTGAGCGCCGCGGTACCCAGACCATACGCTACTGCTCCCATTGAACTCTGCCAGGCTCCCGGCGTCCCCGCCATAACATCTCCAATCAGCGTGTAGATGCGGCCCTGCGAGTCCATCGCGAGGCTCGTGCCAACCGTGATCACGCCCTGCGTAGTCCAGATCAGCTTGCCGGATGGATCGATGTAGTCCATGTAGTCTTCGCCGTAATTATCGTTGAAGGGTCCGAATATGCGCACGACGGCGAAGTTGCCACCCGAATCCACAGCGAATCCGGCCGTCGCGCCGACCGCGCTCCACGCCAACAGCCGCGCGCCCAATCCCGGCGCCAGTTTGACCACGAACGCCGCCATGGAGGTCGGCCCCACCTCGCTTGGTTCAACGCCCGGGAAATCAGGCGAACACGTGGATCCGGCGAGATAGACATTTCCCTGGGCGTCAACCGCGATGCCGCTTCCGTAGTCCAGCCCACTGCCCCCAATCGAGGCTGTTCCCACCAGCTTGGAATTCGTCGCGTCGATGCCTACTACGACGGCCGGGGATCTGTCGCTGGCCGGCACATCCCCGCAGAAGGCGTATGTCGATAGATCATCCCCTGGCGCAGCAGTTCCGGCGATCCAAACGGTGCCATCCGGTCCCAGTGCCAGAGCCCCACCTAGGCCTAGGGTAAGCGCCTGAAGCCCAGGCACATATGTAGCGTAAGTCAGATGACCGTTAACGTCCAATTCTCCCAGCCAGCGGAACCCTGGGCCGATCGAGAGTGCGTTAGCCAGCGATCGCGTGGTGATCCAAACGGTGGTGGCCAAGTATTCCGATCACTTACCGCTGTACCGGCAAGCGGTCATACTGGCGCGGGAAACAGGCATTGAGATCGGCCGGGCGACATTGGATGGCTGGGTGATGCGGGTGGGCGAGCTCCTCCAGCCGGTGGTCGCGGCGATGCGTCAAGATTTGCTGCGCGGATCGTATATACCCGGGATTTCCGTTTTGGCATCCGGCACCATGCCAGTATACAGCAAGTCGCCTACCTTCGATCCCTCGGGATCGGTTTTTCCTCGGCGGGAGCCGTTTTCGCCTCCCCAAGATGCAGGTTTCGCGTGGCGCAAAAAACCCATAACCGGGAAGCTCCGTCTTTTCAGCGCATTTCACAAACACCCCTCCGAGCCTCACCCTTTGGTTGCATAAGTTTCGCCTGCCTTTCGCCTCCCTTTACCCGCTCGCCACCGCCAGCGCGTCAATCCGCCGGACCAGCTCCCAAACAGCCGCCGCGTCAGGTGGCTTTCGGCCAGCGTCAACCAGTAGTACCGAGCGTGCTTGACCAGCCTGCCGCCGGTCTTCACCAGCCGTTGCTGCAAGCTGGTCAGCGACCAGTTCTCGATCTTCTTCGGCAGCGCCAGTCGCCGCCACAGGTTCCCCAGGTTGTAGGCGATCAGACTCAGCCATAGCCGCACTTCATTCGACCGGAATCGATGACAACTCAGCCGCGTCATCTTCACCGCCTGCTTGCCTTCCTTGATCCACTGCTCCGCCGTTCCGCGCTTGTTGTAGAACCGCACCACCGCCCGGCTGTCAGTCGCCAGGTTGGTCACGATAAAACCCACGCGAGGGAACAGTTCCCCGAAGTGGAACTCGACCTTGGCCACCACCCGCCGCGCCGTTTTCCAACTCGCCGCCTGATACAGAAAGCCTTTGTACCAGACCACCGGCTTATGGCTCGGCCTTCCCACTGGCCGCGTCAGCAGTTCGCTGATGTCCCGCTCCAGATTTTCATTGGCCGGAATGCGGATGGCATACTTCACGCCCCGCTCTTCCAGCGCCTCGTAGATCTCCGGCTTGGCGAAGGCGGCGTCCGCGCGAAACACAACTTCCTTGCCCAGCTTCTGCTGCCGCTCGATCTCGGGCGCCAGCAGTTCCTCCCAGTCGTCGGCACTGTGCACATTGCCCGGCCGCAGCTTTGCCGCCAGGCAGTCCCCTTCCCGGTTGAACAGCAACAGCGGGTGATAGCAGGTGGACTCGAAGTGGCCGTTGTAGGCGCTGTTTTCCTGCTGGCCATACACCGGGATTTCGGTTGAGTCCATATCCAGCACGATCCGCTGCGGGGAATCCAGGGCTTCCGCCCTGGCGATCAGTTCGCGGTTGATGCGGGCCAAGCTGCCGAAGTTCTCTTCCTCGGCCAGCATCTCGGTCTCAAACGTCTGCAAGCGGGAAGTGAGCGCCGCGCCACGATCCCAGGTCTTCTCCGAACCGATTAGCCGGAACGTCGGGTCTTGTGCGAGCCGTTCGGCGTCGTTAACATCCTCATAGCCCGCGATGCGGCTGTAGACGGACTGCCGGAACAGATCGGCCAGCGGGAGCTGGGTGTTCTTTCCTTTTCGTGAATCGCTCAAGTGCTCGGCGATGAGTTCGCCCAAGCCCAAACGTTCGTCCAGTTCGCGGACCAGAATGAGACCGCCGTCCGAAGTGATGCGCGATCCCTGAAAATCGATCTTCAGCGCAGCGTTGAACGAGAGCTGGAATGGCTGATTTTGTTTCTCACCCATTGGGTGTTGACCTCCGACGTGTCCTCATCGCGTTGAAACCCGCATGAAATAAAGGCGTCGCAGGCCATCAAGAGGTTATCCGTAACTGCCCAAAATGGAAATGGGGGGTTAGGTGTAGTGAAGGTCCCAAGACCTATAGTATTAGCGAGGAAAAACAAGTTGCCGCTTTGGTCGAGCGCGGCGTCGGTTAGCGCGAAAGTTGGTGTCAGAGTCGACCACACCAGCGCCGAGCCGTCCGCGTTCAGCTTGGTGACGAAACCGTTCGATGCGCCTCTTGCTACGAAGGAATTCAGTCCCGGCGTTAGGGGAAAGTCGACAGAAGTCGTGCTTCCTCCGACAATAACGTTTCCCGAACCGTCGACTATGAGGGCCGCCGGGATGTCCGCGCCGCTTCCCCCTAAGTAGGTGCAATACACCAGGGTCGAACCATCGGGCGAGAACTTGGCAATGAAGACGTCTGGGATGGCGGTTTGCTGCGAAACCTGGTACCCCGGCATGTTGCAGAAGCCGTCCGTCCCGCAGATCTGCTGGAACGCGCCCGGCGTAGCGGGCAGGACCGGGACCGGAATGCTGCCCGATACGTAGGCGGCTCCAGAGTTGTCCGCCGCGATCAGCGTGATGGGACCTGGAAACCACGTGGAGTAATCGACGATTGGATCGATGACCAAGGGCGCCGCGCGGTTGTACGGGCCAAGGTCGAATGAGACGCGCTCTCCCTGTATGCGAAATGCCGCTCGCACCGTTCTGCGCGTACTGCCTGCCATCTGATAAGCTACCGGCTTTCGCTCGACCAGGTCGCCCGCCTCAGTGTGCAGCACGAGGTTGCCGGCGCTGTCCAGACGAATGTGGTCCGCGCCGGTCCACGCGAAGGTGACCGCGCGCGGATCCGCTCCCGGTGCAACTTCGAGGTCAAATTCGAGTCGACCATCCGCACCGCGGTATACGATGTCGATGCCGGGCTGCACTGCGTGAAATCGTACGCGCTTCCACACCCGAACATTGGTGCGCCACTGGCGCGGATTTGTTCCCGTAAGGTAGTTGCGCCTGCCAGTTGACTCTTCTTCGGGCATGCCAACCGCGTCCTGGGGGGCGCCCTCGATGTGCATCCCGATTCTGCTCACGCGGCCCGCTTCGTTTGAAGTGCTGAGAAACGCGTTGCCGCCTTGCAGGACGAGTTCATACGCGGGTCCGCGCGCTATCCAGGCAGAACCGCGGGCCTCGAACTCGATTGGAAAGCCGGGCCTGGCGCTGCCAGATGCCGTGATGCCTGTGAACGCGAGCAACACAGCCAGTGATTTACACATGCGTCGGGTATTATATCGGGTATCCGTCCCATTGGCCGTGATATGAGTCCAGACTAGGTAGTGGGTCTGGGAGAAACTGTAATTGCTGTTGAACCGGCTTGTCGCTCCGGTGTACGCTACGTCAAGTAGCGAAACCGGCATGAACCTGGTATTCGCCAGCGGCTTTCTGGTGCCGCAGAGCCTGGCCGGGCGGGATTATTTCCGAGGTCTTCGGCAACAGTACCCCGGTGCCTTGTTCCCCAAGGTCGACACTATCGGAGATGTGGCCGATCGCGCGGGGCAACTGGCCGCGCAGTTCGCGGCGGGGTTCAAAGTCGGAGAGATCCACATCGTGGCGCACAGCATCGGCGGCCTCGATGCGCGCTACCTGCTGGCGAAGAACCTGGGCGGTCTGACGTGCCGGGTGGCGTCTCTGTCCATGATCGCAACGCCGCACTGGGGCAGTCCCGTCGCGGATTTGCTGACCGGGTAGGCCGCGCCTATGCCGTTCCGCGCGCTGGCCGCGATGCTGATTGAAGATTTCCTGGCGCGGGTCCCTGGCTTGAGCAGCGAGGCCGGCGCGCTACAGGCTCTTACGACTGCGGCTGCCCAGCAATTCAATCGCGACAATCCCCAGGTTCCGGGCGTTGCCTATTATGCCTACGCGGGGAGCGGGACCGGCTCGCGGCTGCTGGTGCGACGCATGTGTATATCCAGATGGTGGGCACGACCTCGGACGAACGGGACAACGACGGCCTGGTGAGCGTGGCTTCGGCTTCGTGGCCGGCCGCTTTGGCAGAGGCGCCATGGGCGACGGACCACATTGGGGAAGTCGGCTACGATCTGGACGCGCCGCCCGATTTTGCGACATCCTTCCATTACCTCGAAGCCATTCGCATTCCTTCAGCCTCGCATCGGCCGCCAGCGTGGGGACCACCACCGTAACGAGGAGATCGGGCAAACTAAGATTCTACGACAGTGGCGTGGGGGTTGCCCCGCCGGGCGGCCTGAAGGCAGATCCGCAAGCATCCACCGGAGCCTCTCCGCACCGCCCGCCCCCCGCTTCGTTGTACAATATGAGAGCCAATTCGGAGTTTGCAACTTGGCCCCGAACGACTCTGGGGGAGCCATGGATAAACCAGCGCAGAACATTCAAGACAGCTTTCTAAACAACGCGCGAAAAGACAAAATTGTCCTCACTATCTATTTAATGAGTGGGGTGAAACTTTCCGGCCGCATCAAGAGTTTCGACAAGTATTCCCTGGTTTTGGAAACCAATAACCAGGAGCAGCTCATTTTCAAGCACGCCATCTCGACGGTGGTGACGTTGAAGACCGTGCATTCCTACGCGAGCAGCCCGCAGTCCGCTCAGCCGGCATCGGAACCGCCGGTACCGGCGGGAACAGCGGAGGCCTAGATCTCCACATCTCCGCAAACGCCGCCGGAGCGGGCCATCCTGGTCGGGGTGGATTGGAAGAGCCGCCGCGCCGGAGAGCACGCCGGGCCCGTTCACGCCGCGGAGTCCCTGGAAGAGCTGGCGGAACTGGCTGCCAGTGCGGGCGCCCTGATCGCCGCGCGCGTCATCCAGGCCCGCGCCGCGCCGGAAGCCGCCACCCTCATCGGGCAGGGCAAAGTCCAGGAGCTGGCGCAATTGGCCCAGTCCGTGGATGCCGGCGTGGTCATCTTCGACCACGATCTCACGCCCACCCAGCAGCGCAATTTGGAGAAGGAGCTGGCGCGCCGCGTCATCGATCGCACGCAGCTCATCCTCGACATTTTCGCCCGCCGCGCGCGCACCCGGGAAGGCCGCCTGCAGGTGGAGCTCGCGCAGTTGAACTACATGTTGCCGCGCCTGACCGGCCGGGGCGTCGAGATGTCCCGGCTGGGCGGCGGCATCGGCACGCGCGGCCCCGGTGAGACGCAACTCGAAACCGATCGCCGCCGCATCCACCGCCGCATCAAGAAAATCGAAGAGGATTTGGAAAACGTACGCGCCGGCCGCGCGTTGCATCGCCGGAAGCGGCACGCGGTGCCGCTGCCGACCATCGCCCTGGTGGGTTACACCAACGCCGGAAAATCCACCCTGTTCAACCGCCTGACCCAGGCCGCCGTTCTGGCCGATGCGCGCATGTTCGCCACGCTCGATCCGACCGTGCGTCCGGTGACCCTGCCTTCCCGCCGCCGGGTGCTGGTCAGCGATACGGTGGGATTCATCGGGAACCTGCCCACCACGCTGGTAAAAGCCTTCCGCGCCACGCTCGAAGAAGTCACCGACGCCACCCTGATCCTGCACGTGGTGGATGTTTCGGCGCCGCACGCCAGTGCGCAGACCGGGCACGTGCTCAAGGTCCTCGCCGAGATCGATGCCGCCGCCATCCCCCAACTGCTGGTATTGAACAAGGTGGACCGGCTCCCCGAAGCCGGCACCGATGTAGAAGCCTACCGCTGCCGTCTGTTGGGCGGTGCGGGCGCGGCGGCCGAGTCGCGCGCCGTGGCGGTTTCCGCGCTCAGTGGCCAGGGTATCGACGCGCTACTTTGCGCCATTGACGACGTATTGCCCTTCGATCCCATCGTGCGCGCGCGCCTGCGCCTGCCGCTTGGCGAGGGCGCCACCATCTCGATGGTGCACGATCTCGGGCGCGTGCTCGAAACCACTTACGGGGGGACTCGTGCGAGATGGAAGTGGAGATCCCCGAGTCGCTGCGGCGCCGGCTGGCTGGCTTCATTGCCGGCTCGTAGTGGGGCAGGCCCTCGGCCTGCGGCGGCCTCTCAGGCCGCCTCCCTCCGGTCGAAGAGTTGCGAATTTCTTGCGAAAGCGGGGCCACGGGCCCCGCGCAGCCTGAGAGGCTGCCCCACTTGTTGCGCAGAATTTCCCGATTTGCATTCGGCGTTCGGCCTGCGGACTGGCCGCAGGCCAGCAGGCTTGAGGCGCGTCCAGGCGCTAAGATGAATTGAAATGCCCCCACGCCTGAAATCTCTCTACCGAAAGCTCGGGCGCATCGAAAAAACGTTCCTCATCCTTGTTGTATTGGCCCTGGTGCTGGCTTACGCCGTCCCCGCCTCCTTCATCGGACTGCTAGTCACCTTCGCCGTCTGGATCGTGGGGTTCCTGGTGGCCATCCGGCTGGCCCGAACCGGCGTCCGCAAGCTGATCTGGCGCCTGCGCAACCGCCTGATCGTGGCCTACGCCTTCATCGCCATGGTGCCGGTCGCCCTGATCCTGGCGCTGGCCCTGGTCAGCATCTACGGGCTCACCGGCCAGATCGCCATCTACCTGATCAATTCGGAAATGGACCGGCGCACCAACATTTTGAAAGTATCCGCCGCCGGCATTGCCGAAGCTCCTCCCGAGCACCGGCAGGAAGCCATCCAGCGCACTCAGGCCTTCACCCTGCGATTCTTCCCCGCCACCGAAATCCTGCTGCGGGATACCCGCGACGGCAGTGAATCCCGCTATCCGGAATCCGCCTCGATCGCCACCCCGCCGGCCGGATGGAAGGAGGCCAACGGCATCGTGGTCAAGGACCGCCGGCCGTATAGCTGGGCCAACGCGCAGTCCGGCCATATTGCGGTGACCATCATGGCGCCGCTCAGCCAGGATTTTCTGTCAGGCCTGCTGCCGGGCATCGGCCAGGTGAGCTTCCGCGATTTCTCCGAATCCGGCGGTGCCCCGCGCACCCCTCCAGCCGGCGCGGCGCCCGCCGCGCGCATCCCGCCCAAGAATAACTTCCTCGACATGCAAGTGAACGGCGTGTCTCTGGTGCCGGTAGCGTCTTGGAATTCCCCGGGCAAGAAAAGCGACAGAGGCTTGCTGCTGGTCTACACCCGCATGTCCGCCGTGCTCGGCACTTTGTTCGGCACCAGTATCTTCTTCGGCGATATGGCCTATGGACAGGTGATCTGGGCCCTGTTCCTGATTATCATCACCTTGTTCCTGATTGTGGAGCTGGTTTCACTGGTGATCGGCGTGTCCATCTCGCGCACCATCACCAGCGCCGTGCACGAGTTGTATCTCGGCACGCGCCGCGTCAAGGAGGGAGATTTTTCGCATCGCATCCCCGTCCGCGGCAACGACCAGTTGGCCGAGTTGGGCGCGTCGTTCAACACCATGACCGAAAACCTGGAACGGCTCATCGTGGTGGCCAAGGAGAAGGAGCGCCTGGAGTCCGAACTGGAGATCGCGCGCGAGGTGCAAAGCCTGCTTTTCCCCAAGAACGTGCAGGGCATGAAAACCCTCATGCTCACCGGCCAGTGCAACCCCGCGCGCGTGGTTTCCGGGCGATTACTACGATTTCATGCGCTTCGATTCCAGCGTGGCGCTGGCCATCGGCGACGTGGCCGGGAAGGGTATCTCGGCGGCGCTTCTGATGGCCTCCATCCAGTCCACCATGCGCATGCAGCTTACCGCGGGATCCCCCGGTGTGGGCGGCAACGGCTGTCCCCCGCAGCCGCTGTCGACCGCCGTGATGGTCTCGCGTCTGAACAGGTTGCTGTATGCCAATACCTCGCCCGAAAAGTATGCGACTTTCTACTTCGCCCTGTACGACGAAAACACTCACTTGTTGACCTACACCAATGCCGGTCATTTGCAGCCCATCCTGCTGCACAAAGGCGTGCCCGAGCTATTGGAAGTGACCGGCACGGTGGTCGGCGCGTTCCCTTTCTCGCTCTACGAGGAAAGGACCATCCCGCTGGCGAGCGGCGACGTGCTGGTGGCTTACACCGACGGCATGATCGAGCCTGAGAACGAGTACGGCGAAATGTTCGGCGAGCAGCGCCTCACCGATTTGCTGTCCAAGAACGTGGACCGCGAGTCGCCCGAGATCATCGCGCGCGTGATGGAAGCCGTCATGCAATGGTCGGGTGACGCTGCGGAATTGTCCGACGATATGACCATGCTGGTGGCGAGGCGCCCGTGAAGGTCCTGACCACCGCGCAAATGCGTGAAGTAGACCGGCGCACCATCGAAATGGGCATCCCGGGCGTGGTCCTGATGGAGAACGCCGGGCAGCGTGTGGTGGAACTGCTGGCCGAGAAGTTCGCGCCCCTGGCCGCGCAGCGCATCGCCATTCTGTGCGGCAAAGGCAACAATGGCGGCGATGGCATGGTGGTGGCGCGCCAGCTCTTCACCCGCTTCCAGCCGCGCGCGCTGCATGTGATTCTGCTGGCCGCGCCGGAAGATCTGAAAGGCGACGCCGCCCTAAACTACCGCATGCTGCGGGTCTGCGGCTGCCCTGTGGAGCGCGAAATTCCCGCCGACGCCCGCCTGGCGACCATCGTGGTGGATGCGCTGCTGGGCACCGGAATCAACGGCCCCGCTACCGGCGCCATGCGCGACGCTATCGCCGAAATCAATCGCGGCTTTCCGCTGGCCAAAGTCGTGGCCGTCGATATCCCATCAGGAATGCCCAGCGATTCCGGCGAGCCGCTCGGCGAGCAGGCGCGCGCGGATTACACCGTCACCTTCACCGCTCCCAAACCGGCCCACGCCCTCGCGCCGAATTGCGATGCCGTAGGCGAGTTGCGCGTGGCCGCCATCGGCAGCCCGCCTTCGCTTTACGATGGCGACGATTCCATCTGGCTCTCGCTGGTTGAGCCGGCCATGTTCCCCGGCGTGCTCGCGCCGCGCCCGCGCGCCGGCCACAAAGGCAGCTTCGGCCACGTGCTGGCCATCGCCGGTTCGCACGGCAAGACCGGCGCGGCCGCCATGTGCGGCATGGCTGCTCTACGCGCGGGCGCGGGGCTGGTCACCGTCGCCTCGGAAGAATCCGCTATCCCGGTTATCTCCGGCCACGCCGCGGAGCTGATGACCGAGGTGCTCTCCAGTGAGACAATTTCTGCGCTCGTCGCCAATAAAGACGTGATCGCCATCGGGCCCGGCCTCGGCGCCGATCCCGAAACGGTTGCCCTGGTGCGCCGCGCCTTCGCCGAATTTGTGCAGCCTATGGTAGTGGATGCCGATGCGCTGAATGCTCTAGCCGGCACCGATTGGGCGGGCGGCGGTAAGTTCCGTGTGCTCACGCCGCATCCCGGCGAAATGGGCCGCCTCTGCGGCAAGACCATTGCGGAAATCTCGGCCGATCGCGTGGCCGCTGCGCGCGGGCTGGCCACCCAGCGGCAGGTCACGCTGGTGCTGAAGGGCGAGCGCACCCTGATCGCGTTTCCCGATGGCCGCGTCTGGATCAATCCGACCGGCACGCCAGCCATGGGGACGGGCGGCACCGGCGACATCCTCACGGGCATGACCGCCGCCTTGCTCGGCCAGTTCCCGAAACAGCGCGATCAAGCTATCGCCGCCGCCGTCTACCTGCACGGCCTCTCCGGCGAATTGGGCGCCGCCGCGCTCACCGAAAAATGCCTGAACGCCACCGATCTGCTCCGCTATCTTCCGGCGGCCCTGGAGGAGTGTGCCCGTCTTCCGCACCGCCTCTGAAGAGGAGACCATCGCCCTCGGCGAGCGCCTCGCGCACACGCTGCCGCCGGGCGCAACGGTGCTGCTGATCGGCAACCTGGGCGCGGGCAAGACCACGCTGGCCAAGGGTATCGTGCAGGGCTTGGGCGCCGCGCCGGCCGACGAGGTCTCCAGTCCTACCTACACGCTGATCCATGAATACGGCTCGCCGCCCGCGGTCTATCACGTGGATCTGTACCGCCTGGACAGCGCCCGCGACGCGGCCACCCTGGGCCTGGACGAGTTGTTCGACAGCCCCGCGCTGGTGATCGTGGAATGGGGCGAACGTTTCCCGGAACTGATGCCGCCGGATCGTGTCGAAATCCGGCTGCGGGCGCTCGATGGCGACGAGCGCGAAATTGAGATGTCTACCCGTGCAGCTTCTTGAAATTGGCCAGACAGCGCTCCGCCGTCTCCAATTCCGGATAATCGCTGCCTTCCTGCTCGATCAGGTAGAACTCCAACCCGCCAGTCTTCTCCGCCGCGGCGAAGAGCTTCTTCCACGGCGCCACGCCCTCGCCGAGCAGAACCTTGTAGCCCTTCTCCTTGGACCAGTCCTTGCAGTGCATCGAACGAATGCGCCCCGGATTGGCCTCCACCCAGGCCACCGGATCCGAGCCGGCTTCGATGCAGGTGCCCACATCCAGTTGCAGCATGACGTCTTTGCCGGTGTTGGCGGCCAGCACCTCGATCGGACGCTTGCCTTCAATCGGCTTGAACTCCAACTGGTGATTGTGATACCCGGCGCGCAGCCCGGCCGGTTTCATTTTCTCCGCGCCTTGATTGAGACGTTCGGCGACGGTCTTCCAGCCGTCCAGCGTCTTCGGGTTTCCGGCGCTGGCCCACACGATAAACTGGCTGCCGATGATGTTGTTCAGCTCGATCGCGTGCGCCATGCCATCGGGCGTGAACGATTCCGGGCCGTTATGCGTGGATGAGCAGCGAATGCCCGCGTCATCCATCATTTTGCGCACTTCGCGTGCGTAGTCCGGAGTCCACGCGTAATACGGCGAGAAGAATTCCACGCATTGGTAGCCCATCTTGGCCACGGCGCGCACCGTGCCCATGAGGTCTTTCTTCAATTCGTTGCGCACGGAATAGAGTTCCAGACCGACGGGATGGCCCTTGCCCCGCGCGAGGGCGGACGCAAGAGGAGCAGCCGCGGTCAAGGCGAAGAATCCGCGGCGGGAGAGAGATTGGTGTGGCATAATCGGAAAGCAAACGATATCACATCCCATGCTGCATAAACTGATTCACACCAACCCTGCCGCCGCTCCCGCCATCTTGCGCCTGACGCTCGGCGTGGTCTTTTTCGCGCACGGAGCGCAGAAGATGTTGGGCTGGTGGGGTGGCTACGGCTTCTCCGCCACCATGGGCGCCTTCGAGCACATGGGCACACCGGCGGTGTTCGCATTCCTGGCCATCGCTGCCGAATTCTTCGGCGGGATCGGCCTGATCCTGGGCCTGCTCAGCCGCGTGGCGGCCTTCGGCATTGCCTGCGTGATGGTAGTAGCGATCGTCAAGGTAAGCCTCGTGAACGGCTTCTTCATGAACTGGTCCGGCCAACAAAAGGGCGAAGGCTTCGAATATCACCTGCTGGTGCTGGCTATGACGGCGGCGATCATGATCGCTGGCTCGGGCGCGTGGTCGGTGGACCGGGCAATGGGAAAATCGTAGCCGCGCTTTCAACCACGATCACGGTTTGTTTTTCTCTGCTTCCATGCGGCGGCGCACGAGGCGCTCGACCTCGGCGGAAAGCCGGAAATTGGTAGAGCGGAGCCGCGCCAACGCCCGATCGAAATCGATGAGCCCGGCGACATAAGCGTCGGCGAGCACGCCAAGCGTCCCCGTCACATGGAGCCCGCGACGTTCGGCTTCAGCTCGGCCAGCCTGCTCATCGATAAGCAGTTCGTCGGCGTTCAAGGCCTCCGCCAAACCCAGAGCGGCCCTCTCACCCGGATCGAGAAAATCGAGCGTAGGATCGGAAGGTGGATCGGCTCGCACTTCCAGCCAGGACGGCGGCTGCCGAATCCATACCTGGACGGGAGCAGGTGTGCCCGTCTGGCTGAGTTCCTCGACAACGGACTCAGGCACGATTACGCGCGCGTAGAGAGGCTCAAGGACATTCCACGGCATCTATCAGCACGAGATAGTTGATCGGACTTGTATCGGCGATGACAATCACGCCGGATGCCCAGATGGTTGCTTCTCCCGCAGTCCGCGAATGCTGGCGAGGTCCTTCTCAAAATCCTCGATGGTATAGTCGTAGACCTTATGCTCTTTCAGGAAGCCATCGAGGTCGTAGCGTGAAGGGATGCCCAGGAGCATGCGGAGCTGGTAGCCCGTCATCCGGTGTTCGCGGTAGGCCTCGAGCGCGAAGGCCTCCAGTGCGGCACGGGCGGGGTCCTGTCCGGGAGGCGTAAGGGTGGCGGCGAGATCGTCGGGAACCTCCAAAATGATCTGCATGGCTTAAACCTTCCGTGAATGCCAATCATACCGCCAACTAGCCATGCCATAATCGAATCAGATGTCCGAGTCGCTGCTGGGCATGGAACTGACCGAGATTCGGGAAGCTCTGGGACCCGGCCAACCGCAGTTCCGCGCCAAACAAATCTACACCGCTTTGTATCGCCGCAGAGTCGCCGACCTGGTGCAGGTTTCCACGCTGCCCGCCGCCCTGCGCCAGGAATTATCCGGCCCGCGCCGCGTGGGCTTGCCCGAAATCGCGCAGCGCTATGAATCGGTGGACGGCACACGCCGCTACCTGCTGCGCCTGGAAGACGGCCGCACCGTGGAGACCGTGCTCATGCCCGAGGCCGAACGCGACACCATCTGCATTTCAAGCCAGGTGGGCTGTGCGGTGGATTGCAAGTTCTGCATGACCGCGCTCATGGGTCTCGAGCGCAACCTCACCGCGGGCGAGATCGTGGGGCAGGTGCTGCTGGTGGCGCGCGACAACGGGCTGCTCGAGAACAGCACGCGCCTCAACATTGTGATGATGGGGCAAGGCGAGCCGCTGCTGAATCTGGCGAACGTGGTGAAAGCCACGCGCCTGCTGACGGATTCCGAAGGCGTGGGAATTCCGCCGCGGCGCATCACGGTTTCCACCGCCGGCATCACTCCCAAGATCGAAGAGCTGGGGCGCGAGCCGGTGCGCCCCCGTCTCTCGATCTCCTTGAACGCGTCCACCGAAGAGATGCGGCAGGAGATCATGCCCATCACGCGCAAATATCATTTGCAGGATCTGTTAGCGGCGTGCAAAGCCTATCCGCTGCGTCCCTGGGAAAAGCTCACGTTCGAGTATGTCCTGCTCAAAGGCGTGAACGACACCGATGCCGACGCCCGCCGCGTGGTGCGGCTGCTGGCCAATCTGAACGCCAAGGTCAACTTGATCGCCTTGAATCCGGGTCCCGGCATTCCGTTCGAGACGCCCGATCCCGAGCGAGTCGCCAGCTTCCAGGCTATTGTGCGGCGGTCGATGGGATGCTTTATCCGCAAGCCGCGCGGCCTCGACATCTTCGCCGCGTGTGGGCAATTGAAACGCAACGAATCGCCGGCTTACGGCGCCGACTCGGCGAACTCCACCGTGAATAAGACTTCGTGCGATTGAGGCGTAGCGCCTGGTTGCGCGTCCTCCGGCGATTGCCAGTTCTGCCACTTGGCCGCCTCGTCAAGCGCAGCTTGATTCAGAGCGGCATTGCTGCTGGCCACCACCTGCAACTCCGTCAATTTGCCCTCCGGCGTCAGCATGCCGTCGACGACCACTTCCTGTAACGCGTGTGGCGTATTCCCGCCGCCCGAAGTACTCCGGCTGCGAATCCGCCACGGTGGGGTCATCATCGGCCCTGCGCCGATCTTCTCCAGGCCGGCCGGCTGAAACAGCGACGGATCCATTTTCCCGGGATCCGTCACGCTCTCCGTATGCGCCTCGATCACGGTCTGGTCCGCTTGCGTAATGGTGAACTTGCCCGGGATGATCTTATCGCGGAAGTGAATCGCGTTCGTATAATCGTAAGCGACGTACATGCCCGGCGCGGGCGAGTAGCTCATCAGCAGCCCGGTCTTGGGATCGACGCAGTATTCAGACTCCTCCCAGCGCCGGCCGCCGTTCGCAGCGTGGCGTACGGCCCAAACGGCGTATACATAAAGAAGATGGCGGTGCGCGCCTGCGTGCGCGGGTTAACAGGTGTGTCGCTGCCGCCCGTTGTTTTGGCGCCTGCCAGGATGGCAGATTGCGCTCGAAGAGTTGCCGCAACGGCAAATTGCATGCCGCGGAGTGACATTGGGGCCCTCCTTTGCCCTGTTATAATCGCGAATTCTCACAAATCAATGGCGATCACTTCGTGGTCCAGGATGGACCCAATCGTCAGGCTTACCACTCCGTTCGTCTCCGCCACATTCGGATGAGCTCCGCTCACCAGCAACTGCACCTTCTTCGCCCGGTCCCCTTCCAGCAGCCGCACGGTTACCTTTTGCGGCGGCGTCGGAATGAACTCTCGCAGCGGTCCCTTCATCATCATCGGATTCGTGAGGTTGACCAGGTGCACGGTCATCGAATCCTTCTGCCGCCAGACGGTCACATCCAAAACGCCGGGGCCGGTCACGGTCACCGGGCGCGGCTCGTTGGCCGCCCAATCCACCGCATTGCGCAGCAGCTTGCCATGATCCGCCGCCAGAACTTCCCAGAACGTGCGATCGATGTCCCAGGGGAAATACACCACGCGGCCACGCCCCGCCTGGCGCACATGCAACTCCGGGATATCGGTTTTCGGCACGCGCGGAAAGACCTCCTCCATGGGCAGATCCGGGTAAGAAGGAATGAGCGTCAGGGGCGCATAGCTTTCGCCGACGGCGCGCGTGTGTACCCGCGACACGCCATTGATGATGCGCTCTGTGCCCTCCAGTCCCGCCAGAATCGGATGGCGCTGTCCGGTCCGCGGGTCGGTCTCCAAACGCAGATAGGAGTTCTGCATGCGCTCATCGATGCTGCCGTCGAACGACGCGCCGAACAGATCGGCCAGGCCGAAGTCGCGCCGCCGCTCTCCCCGTTCGTCGTAGAGCGAGGTTTCGTAAGTGGCCACGATGCCGCCTCCGCGCGCCACGAACTCGCGAATCTGCGCGCACTGTGCGTCCGACAGCACGGCGATATTGGGAAAGATCAGCGCCCTAAATCCCGATGTGTGGTCCGCGTCGAGCAATTGGTCGTGCACCATTTCGAACGGGATGCGCGCTTCGACCAGCGCCTGGTAATAGCCCAGCGTGTGGTCTTCCACTTTTTGCTGCGCCCGCTCACTGCCGTAATATTGCGCGGTCCGCTGCGAATACACCAGCCCCACGCGCGCTAGCGACCGCTCCTGCCGCAGGTAGCGCTGATTGCGGTAATGCCAGCCGTACAGCTCCTCCACCACCGGCAGCCAGCGCCGGTCATAAAGCGTGCCCGAGAATTTCGTGAACCACGGACGCAGTCCGTTGGCGATGCCATCCAGCGCCCACAGGCGGATCTCCGCGCCGTCCTGCACCGAATCCTTCCAGCGGTATGGCTCCTCCACGCCCACGCTGAAAATGCCGCCCACCGGTTTGTTCCCCATCGTGGAGCGGTACTCCTTGGCGTTCTTGCCATTCGCCCACGGGGCCATCAATCCGCGGCGCGCCTGGCGGTCGGCGAACAGGATGGGCGCCAGCGCGCCCACGGCCTTCATGTCCAGATCGCTAAGCGCGCCCCCGCCCGCATTGGGTATATAGCAAGCCGCCGGGTTGATGCGGCGGATCTCGCCATCCCACAAGCGCCACAGCTCGAACAGCCGCTGCTGGCGCCATTCAACGTACGCGCGCCGCGACCGGTCCCGCGGATCGAGCGTGCGCGGCAGATCCAGGCCCGCGGCCACGCGAAAATTCTCGCGGCAGTGCTCGCAATAGCACATCCCCGACCCCGCCCAGCGGTTGCTGAACACGCCATCCACACGATAACGCGAGACGATTTCCTTGGTTACCTCCGTCATGAACTGGAAGTTGTAGGGGCCCAGCGCGCAGGTGACCCACAGCTCCGGCATGGCCCAGTGGCGCCGCTTCTGTCCCGCGGCATCTACCGCGATCCAGTCCGGGTGCGCATCGTAGACATCCTGGTGTGCCGCGTGCGGATCGGTGCGCGCCACCACCACCATGCCCAGCTTCCGGCAGCCCGCCGCCAGCTCTCCGAACGCGTCCCGGTTGCCCAGCCACGCGCTGCGATAATGCAACGGGATCGCGGTGGGATAGAAAGCCACGCACCCGCCCGCGCTCAAACAGGCGGCATCCGAATGCGTGCGCTGGAAGTAATCCAGCCAGAAAGCCGGATCGTATTTACCTGGATCGTCTTCCACCAGCGTCAACTGGGCCCAGCGCATGGGGCGATCAAACCACCCCTGGGGTTCGGCGGCGGCCTCGGAGTCTTGTGCAAAGGAAGCCGCCGCCAGCGCCGTCGCGCCCAGAAAATCGCGGCGATTCATGTCCTAATATTCCCTTGTGGTCTTGATCCCCGGCTGCGGCAAGGGATACCTGCCGTCTGCGCCGGCAATCAGCGGAGCGGGGCCGTCCATCGTCAGCTTGTCCACATCCGGTGCGAACTCATGGTCGTGATTCATCATCTGATCGAAAGTCATGAGCTGCCCGGTGTGCGCGGAGAAGCGGCCCATCGACGCCACCATGCTGGCTTCCGCGCCGCGCTTGACTTCGTTGTAGGGCTTATCGTCGCGAATAGCCGCGATCAGGTCGTCCCACTCCCAGTCGTACGGCGACCGCTCCGGCTGCGGGTACGCCCATAAAAGGTTCTCCGGCGCCGGTTCCTTCTGGCCGTTCCGCCAGCGCGGAATGTTCTGCCCCGAGTAAATGCGCGTATGCCCCGGCGTATGCGCGTTGCTGGAAACCACGGCCGACCCCTTCGACCCGTGAATGTAGCTGGCGAACTCGTTGTGTACCCCCGGCATGTTGCGCCCGTCGAAGAACAACCGCGTGCCGTCCGGATAGGTGTACTGCACCGCGTAGACATCGAAGTTCTGATCCACCGCATCGCCGCGGTATTGGCGGCCGCCCAGCGCCATCGCCTCCACCGGCCACGCGCCCTTCATCCACGAAAGCTCGTCGATCTGGTGAATATAGTAGTCGCTATAAACGCCGCCGCTGGCCCACAGAAACCCGTGGAAGTAGCGGATCTGGTACAGCACCTCCGCGATGCCCTGGGGCTTCACCGGCGCCACGTCGCCGCCCGGCCCCATGCGGTAGCCGCGCATCGCCACGATATCGCCGATCTGTCCGTCGCGGATGCGGTTGAGCAGTTCCTGCCGCGCCCGGCAATGCCGGATCATCAGCCCGACGCCCACCTTCAGATTCTTGCGCCCGGCCTCCTCGCCCAGCGCGATCATGCGCCGCGTGGTGGGGCCATCCACGCTTACCGGCTTCTCCATGAACACGTTCAAGCCCCTGTCGATGGCGTAGCGGAAATGCGGCCAGCGGAACGCCGGCGGCGTCGCCAGGATGGCTACATCCCCCGGCTTCAGGCAGTCCATCGCCTTGCGATAGCCGTCGAAGCCGATGAACTGGCGGTCCATGGGCACGTCCATCTGCGACGCGAACCGCCCGCGCAAATGTCCGTGGCTGTCGCTCAGCTTCTGCGGGAACACGTCGGCCATGGCCACCAGCTTCGTTGGCCCGTTCTTGATTCCCAGCGCGTTCTCGGCCGCGCCGGTGCCGCGGCCGCCGCATCCCACCAGCGCAATCTGGATCGTATTGTTCTCCGCCGCATGGACATGCGGCAGAGCTATCCCGGCCAGGGCCGAAACCCCCAGGAACGCGCGGCGCGACGTGGTGTCGTTCGTTTCTTTCATCGCAGGTACCTCGTGAATTACGTTACTCCATTTCACAGCCCCGCACTGGTCCGAATCGGACCAGTGGTCCGATTTGTCCCCCCACGCTTGGTTCCCCGCCGCTCCCGGTATCTACTGTAGATGTGAGGAAGCCGCGCAAATGATTCAAATCGATAACCCTGTACAGTTCGCGGAAGATCTCTGCAAGATGGGCCTGGACGCCTGCCATGAGATCGTGTTCGGTCCGCGCGGATACCAGGAAGGGCTGGATGTGGGTAGCGACTTCTTCCCGCTCTGGGAATTGACCCTACCCGAAAACCGGGATTCGCTCGCCCGCCTCGACTTCGCGGCCATCAAAGCGCGGCGCGGCGAAGACTGGTCCGTAGCGCCGCCGCCGCGCCTGAGCTGGGCCCGCTAAGTGGGCCGTTGGTGTACACTCGGTGAAGATGTCGAGCGCCAGTCAGACGCAGGTCGGAATCGCAGTGCTGTTCCTCTTATCGGCGATCGCCCTGCCGGCCCAAACCTACACTGTACTGCACAGCTTCGCCATCGCCGACGGTGAAAACCCCTATGCCACGCTCGTCCAGGGCACCGACGGAAACCTGTACGGCACCACCGCGGCCGGCGGCGCGAACCATAAGGGCACGATCTTCAAGATCAGCCCCAGCGGCACGCTGACGAGGCTCTACAGCTTCTGCTCCCTGGCAAACTGCGCCGATGGCGAGGATCCCACCACCGGCGTAATCCAGGCCACCAATGGTGACTTCTACGGCACTACGGCCGAAGGCGGAACCAACGGCGATGGCACCGTTTTCAAAATCAGCCAGAGCGGCGCGTTTACCACGCTCTACAGCTTCTGCTCGCAAACCAACTGCGCGGACGGCGAACGTCCCAACGCCGGACTGCTCCAGGCCGCCAATGGCGACCTTTACGGAACCACTGCCAATGGCGGGGCCAACGGCGACGGCACAATCTTCGTCATCACCCCGGCAGGCGCGCTAACCACGTTTTACAGTTTCTGTTCCCAAAGCGGCTGCGCGGACGGCGCAAACCCCGAGGCCGGGCTGATCCAGGGCACCAACGGAGACCTCTACGGGACCACCTCGCACGATGGCGCCCACGGCCCCTACGGCGGAACGGCCTTCAGCCTTGCCCGCAGTGGCGCGCTCACGACCCTATACAGCTTCGGCAGCGATATCGGCGCCGAGCCCGAGGCCGGGCTCACCCAGGGTCTCGATGGTAACTTCTACGGGACCACTGTGACTGGCGGCTTCAACGGCGACGCCGGCGCTGTCTTCCAACTGACCCCCAGCGGCGCCGAAACGACTATCTACAGCTTCTGCGCCCAATTTGGGCCGGCAGGCTGCGCGGACGGTTATGCCCCTGAGGCCGGGCTCGTGCAGGGCACCGATGGGAACTTTTACAGCACCACGTATTATGGCGGCCTGCCGCCCTATCCAGGTTTTGGCATAATCTATAAGATCACATCGGGCGGCACGCTAACGATACTCTACAGTTTCTGCGTCCAAAGCGGCTGTACGGACGGCGAATACCCCCGCGCCGGGCTGGTCCAGGCGACTAATGGAGTCTTCTACGGGACCACCACCAGCGGTGGGGCCAACGGCCTCTACGGCACGGTCTTCAGCCTGTCCATGGGGCTGGGCCCGTTCGTGAAAACACTGCCTGCCGCCGGCCCCGTGGGATCGATCGTCAGGATTCTGGGAACCGATCTCACCGGCGCGACCGGCGTCAGCTTTAACGGCACTGCGGCCCCCTTCACGGTGATTTCGAACTCCGAAATCGCGGCCAAGGTGCCCGCCGGCGCGACCAGCGGAACGATCCGGGTAATCACACCCAGCGGCACGCTTTCGAGCAACGTGCCCTTCCCGGTGCTGCCTTAGTATCCATGCCCGCCACCGCACTGGTCGCCCACGGCGGCGGTCCCACAGCCGTGATCAATGCCAGTCTCGCCGGCCTCATCGAAGAGTGCCGCCATCGCGGCATCAGCCTTCACGGAGCACGCTACGGCCTGGCCGGATTGTTGCGCGGCGATCTGGTCGACCTGCTGGCGCTCGATGCGGACCTGGTCCGTCGCATAGGCGAAGCGCCCGGCTCGGCTCTGGGATCCAGCCGCCTTCCCCTCGCCGAAGCCGACTACGACCGCCTTCTCGATGTCCTGCGCCGCGCCGAGATCCGCACGTTTTTCTACACCGGCGGAAACGGCTCCATGGATACCGCGCTGCGTATTGCGTGCCGAGCCCGCGCCGCGCAATACGACCTGCAAGTGATCGGAATTCCCAAAACCATCGACAACGATCTCTCGGTCACCGATCACACGCCGGGTTACGCATCCACGGCGCGTTTCTTCGCCTGTGCCGCGCGCGATGTAGGAGAGGACAACCGCTCGCTTCCGTCGCCGGTGTGTGTGCTCGAAACGCTGGGCCGCAACGCGGGCTGGATCGTGGCCGCAACTTCCCTCGCCCGCCACCGCGAAGACGACGCGCCGCATCTCATCTATTTCCCCGAGCGCCGCATCGCCCTGGACCTCATCGCCGCCGAAGTGGAGCGCGTCTATCGCCGCCTCGGCCGCGTCGTCGTGGCCGTGTGCGAAGGGCAGCTCGACGCTTCCGGGCGGCCATTCGGAGCCGACGTGGATCGCCCTGAAAGCGAAACCCAGCGGCTCGCTTCGAATCTGGGGCACACGCTGGCGCGCCTGCTGAGCGACATGCTGGGCATTCGCGCGCGCGCCGAAAAGCCCGGATTGTTGGGCCGCTGCTGCGGCGAATTCGCCACCCCGCTCGACCGGCGCGACGCATTCGCCTGCGGCCGCGCCGCCGCCGTGGCAGCCAGCGAAGGGCATACGGATGTGATGGTCGCCCTGCATCGCGACTCCACTACGTTCCTAACCCCGCTAGAAACCGTAGCCCGCAACGAACGGCTAATCCCCGCTGACTGGATCCACCCCGAAGGCCACGACGTGCTCCCCGCCTTTACCGAATATGCCGCACCGTTAATCGGCGAAGTGCCCCCCTGGCCGCACCTCTGACTACCGTTGAATCCGAGCCGACCCGCCCTTGGCCAAAGCCCGCACCTGGTCGAGCGTAGCCATCGTGGTGTCCCCCGGAAACGTGGTCAGCAGGGCGCCGTGCGCCCAGCCCAGCCTGAGGGCTTCCTCCGGCGCCTCGCCGGTCATCAGGCCGTAAAAAAATCCAGCCGCGAATCCGTCGCCGCCGCCCACCCGGTCCAGCACATCCAATTCGCAGGTCGGAGATACGTACGTCTGCCCGCCGATCCACGCCACCGCGCCCCAACTATGCCGGTTGGTCGAATGCACTTCCCTCAGCGTCGTAGCCACGATCTTGATCTGCGGATGCTGCGCCACTACGCGGTCGATCATGCCGAAGAAAGCGCTGGGGTCCAGCTTCGACTTCGGCGCCACCTCCGGGCCGGGTATTCCCAGCCCCATCTGCAGATCTTCCTCGTTACCCACCAGCACGTCCACGTGCTCCACGATGCGCCGGATCACCGCCACTGCGCGCTCGTGCCCGCCCGAGATGTTCCACAGCTTCGCCCGGTAATTCAGGTCAAAAGACACCACCGCGCCCGCGGCCTTGGCGGCGCGCATGCCCTCGATAATCAGCTCCGCCGTAGTCGGGGATAGCGCGGCAAAAATTCCGCCGCTGTGGAACCAGCGCACGCCCGCGCCGAAAATGGCGTTCCAATCGAAATCGCCGGGCTTCAGTCGCGCCGCCGCTTCATTCGCGCGGTTGTAGAAAACCACCGGCGGGCGCACGCCGAAGCCGCGATCGCTATAAACCGCCGCCATGTTGGGGCCGGTGGCGCCATCGTGTTTGAAAAGCTTGTAGAAAGGTTTGACCCCCATGGCCCGCACCCGTTCGGCGATCAGCGCGCCCACCGGATAATCCACCATGGCGCTGGCAATGCCCGTGGCCATGCCGAAACAATCCGCCAGGTTCGCGGCGCAATTGAACTCTCCACCGCTGACGTGAATGTGACACTCCGCCGCTTTGCGGAACGGAATAATCCCCGGATCGAAGCGATGGATCAAAGCGCCGAGCGACAGTAAGTCAAGCGCGCCGGCGGGCGGGATGCGGAGACCGGTCATGCGTTGTAAGTCCCCGACGAAACCCGCCCGCCACGCCCCGTCCAATTCGTATGAAAGAACTGCCCCCGCGGCTTATCCACGCGTTCATAAGTATGTGCACCAAAGAAATCGCGCTGCGCCTGCAGCAAATTCGCGGGCAGCCGCGCGGTGCGATATCCATCGAAGAAAGACAGCGCCGTAGAGAAAGCCGGCGTGGGTACGCCATGCTCGATCGCCTGCACAATGGCCCGCCGCCACGAATCCTGGTATCCAATCAGAGTCTGGCTGAAGAAATCGTCCAGCAGCAAGTTAGTAAGTTGCGGATTCTTGTCGTAAGCTTCCTTGATCTTGCCCAGGAACCGGCTGCGGATGATACAGCCGCCCCGCCACATCAGCGCGATGCCGCCGAAGTTCAAGTTCCACCCCTCTTCTTTCGCCGCCTCCCGCAACAGCATGTAGCCCTGCGCGTACGAGATCATCTTCGAACAGTACAGCGCGCGCCGCACATCTTCGATGAAGGCCGCGCGATCCGCCGCCGGCGCGGCCTTCGGCCCGCTCAGAATCCCGGATGCCGCGACCCGTTCGCCTTTCATGGCGGACAGACACCGCGCAAACACCGCTTCCCCGATGAGCGTCACCGGCGTGCCCGTATCCAGCGCGCTGATGCCCGTCCACTTGCCCGTGCCTTTCTGCCCCGCCGTGTCCAGAATCTTGTCCACTAGCGGCGTCCCGTCGTCGTCCAGCTTCGTGAAAATCTCCGCGGTGATCTCGATCAGGTAGCTGTCCAGCTCGCCCCGGTTCCACTCCGCGAAAACCTGGTGCAGTTCGTCCGCGTTCAGGCCGATGCCGTCCTTCAGCAACTGATAGGCTTCGCAGATCAACTGCATGTCGCCATATTCGATGCCGTTGTGCACCATCTTCACGTAATGGCCGGCCCCGTTTTCGCCCACCCAGTCGCAGCAGGGCGTGCCGTCTTCCACCTTCGCGGCGATCGCCTGGAAAATCTCCTTGACATAGGGCCACGCCGCCGGATTTCCGCCCGGCATGATCGACGGGCCGTGCCGCGCGCCTTCCTCGCCTCCCGAAACGCCCGTGCCCACGAACAGAATGCCCTGCTCGGCCAGCGCCTTGGTGCGCCGGTTGGTGTCCGGATAGTGCGAGTTCCCGCCATCGATAATGATGTCGCCCTTTTCCAGGTGCGGCATCAGGTGCGCGATCATCTCGTCCACCGTATCGCCGGCCTTCACCATCAGCATCACGCGGCGCGGCTTTTTCAAAACCTGCGCCAGTTCCTCCACCGAGTGCGTGCCCACCACCTGCGTGCCGGCCGCTTCGTGCGCGATGAAATCGTCCACCTTCGAAACGGTGCGATTGAAAACGGCCACGCGATAGCCGTGGTCGTTCATATTCAGGACCAGGTTCTGGCCCATCACCGCGAGGCCGATCAGGCCGATGTCACAACTTTCCGCTTGCATGCTTGCTCCTTGGCAATGAAAGATTATTCTACCCCGACCCGGCCGCGCGCGCTTCAGCGAAGCCGCCATGGGCGGCCCGTTTCTGCCACACTAGCGATGTGGCTACCGCCGACCCGGGAACGCAATTGCGGGAGCAAGGTATCGCCCTGTTGCGGGGTGCATTCCCCAAGGATTCTCTGGCCAGGTTGAAAGACGCGGCCACCCGTTGCTTTCAGGCGATCGAGACAAAGGATTCCGTCCTTCTGACTGCCCTGCTGGACTTTGACTGCGGCGGCCCGGAAGAACTGGTGGCGCCTCTTTCCGCGCCGGGCCTCGAACCATTGTTCTCGCAAGCCATGGGCCGCGCGTGGGCCTGCAACATGGAACAGGCGTGGGTGCGCCGGAAGTTCGCCCCATGTCACGCCCCAGGCCCGCCCTACTATCCCCAGAGTTGGCACCAGGACGGGGCGCTGGGAGTCCGTTTTCCTCCGCAACCCGGGCCGGTCATCCCCATGACCCGGTTGCTGACCTGCTGGATTCCTTTGAACCCCTGTGGCATCGACAGCCCTGGCCTGGAGTTTGTCCGCGGCCCTCAACCAGCCTTGCTGCACTTCACGGAACTCAGCGACGAGGCCCTCCGCCGCCGGTTCCCGCCGCAGGAATTCTGGGCGCCGCCGCTCGAATTAGGCGACGGTCTGGTGTTTCTGAACAGCATCCTCCACCAGACCTACACACGTCTGGAGATGCGGCACAACCGGCTCAGCGTGGAGTACCGCATTTTCCCCGGCCTATCAAGATAATCGGGGCGCGGGCATGGGTTCGCGGCCGGCCCGGTGCATAGTTAGGCTCGTGGCTCGGCCATCGGCGCCGGTTTCAAAGGTGATCTGTGAGCCGGTCACCTTGACGAAGAAGTTCTTCTCGCCTTCGGCAGACAATTCAAATTTGGGCCCGCCGGTGGCTTGTGCGAAGGCCTGAGCGAACAGGTGGTCGCCCTCGCGGGTGATGTCGAGAATGCGGTCCGGCGCCAATTGATAGCGTCCCGTGTAGTTATCGAGGAGCTCAGTATCCAGATGAATCTCGGTGTGCTGCTTCGGGGGCGCCGGTTCGCCGAGCGGCACCTTCGGGTTCCAGATATGACCACCGATGTCATCGACACCGGAGAGAGTAAAAGCATTGGCCAGTACAACGACCCCGATACGCTCTGTAGGATCGTATCCCACGAATGAGCGGAAGCCTCCAGTGCCTCCGCTATGCCAGGCGCTCGCTCCGAGAATATGCCACGCCAGGCCGATCTCGCCCTTTGTCTTGCCCACGGGACGGCGAACTTCTAACATGGCTTTCATGGCGGGCGCCAGAGGCGTTTCGTGGTAGCCGAGGAATGCTTCCAGCAAGGTCAGCATGTCATTGGCGGAGGAGCGTAGTGCGCCCGCGCCGGCCAGCGTGGGAAGGTCCCAGTTAGCGGCGGGAGCGAGGATCGCGTTGTGACCAGTAGCCATGCGCTGCTTCATGGAGGACGAAAGCGTAATAACCGTGTCCGGCATGCTGAGCGGCCGCGTGATGCGGGTTCCGATCAAGCTTTCATAATCCGTTCCGGCGCGATAGGCGAGGAGGTGGCCGAGGAGCCCCGCGCCCAGGTTTGAATATTCGAATTCGGAACCGGGGTCGCGGGTCAGCTCATAGCCGGAAAGGAACTGGTACAAATCCTCCACGCGGTAATCGGCGTAAGGATTGAATGGGTCCTTCGGCCGCAGGTTGCTGGGAAGGCCTGGGAACCCGGAGGTGTGCGTGGAAAGATCGAGCAGCGTAATCGCCTTGCCGTTCCGCTCCGGCATCCTGACATTTTCCGGAAGATATTTGGCCGCTTGATCGTCGAGGGCGACCTCTTTGCGGTTCACCATGTCCGCCAATACCAGCGAAGTGAATATCTTGGTGACCGATCCGATTTCGAAGATCGTATCCCCGTCGAGCGTGCGTGGATCGCCCTTGGCCAGGTTGCCATACGCGACAACGCGCCGGCCATCCGGGTTGACGACGCCCACGACAATGCCGACCGCCTGCTTCTGTTGATCGATGCGCTTTACGAGGATTTCGCGTATGTCGTCCATAAATTTGAAACCAAAGGTCAGTTAAGGAGACACACTTCGGCTATCGCGTACCGCCCTTGGTCTCCTTCACCCGAACCGCGGAAGCTCGTCCCAGAACTTCGCCCAGCCTTCATTCAATCCCCGGCAGACGAAAACGCCCTGAAGGGAGCTCCTGTTCACAATGCCATACCGATTGCGGATCTGCGCCGCCGGCCGGCACGACGCAAAACGGCTCTCGAGAAACTCGCGCGGGAACCCGATCGCGATCACCGTCTCGGGAGGCGGATCGCCATACCCGCGCTCCCCGTACGAATTCATCCGGCTGATCGCCGCCGGCAGTCCATACCGGCCGCCGTACAAATCCACCGCGCCCGCTGCCGCGTAGCCGACCGTCAGCACCGCGAGGCCCCCTCGGTCTTCTGAAGGAATCGAATCCCTGACCCTCGCGACCGTCGCCACCAGGTCTTCCCACCCGATCTCGTCGCGCAACTCCGGCTCACGCAGCTTCCACAGCAACGACCGCGGCGGCCCGATGGGAAGCGCTACCACTGCCGCCATCACGGCAGCGGCGGCGACCACCGCCCATGCCACTTTCCACGAGCGCCGCTGCTGTGCCGGCCTCGACGCCTGACGCTGTTCCCACCACACGCTGCCCGCCGCGTAGAGCATCGGGTACGCAGCCTCCAGATAATACCCGCGCGCGCGGGCCATGAAGAACGCGGCCAACAGGATTACGTATGTCCACCCCACCGCGCGAAACCGCTTCCCTGAATCGGTCTTCAGACAAAAAAACAAGCCGGCCATCCAGATGGGAGCAATCGTCAGATAGAGCTGATCCGGCAGGAAGCTCTGCGTGCGCCCCAGGCTTACATCCCGCGCGTGGATCGAACGAAGAAAGTCGAACGAGACAAAGTGATGCTGGGCCTCCCAGACGAGATTCGGAGCCCAGATGAGAAGCGCAACCGCGCCGCCGGCCCACAGCCATCGGCTCGCCAGATAACGCCGCGCATCCGTCACCAGAAAGCCCGCCACGATCGCCGCCGCGAAAAAAGCCATCGCGTATTTCGCCATCATCCCGAATCCCACCGCCGCGCCCACCGCGACCCACCATCGCGCATCCCCCGACCGAAGCAGTTTGACAACGAACCAAGCCGCCAGAATCCAGCAAATGTTATCGAAGGAATTGTAAATCATCAAGGCGCCCGCGCCCAAAGCGTACGGAACCAGCGCCGCGCCGGCCAGCACCTGGGCGCGCACGCCGCCGCCCATTTCGCGCGCCATCAGCCCCGTCAGGATGATCGCCACAGCCTGCGCCAGCGAAGCAAGAAACCGGAACCCGGCAATCGATGTTCCGAACAAATCGAGCGACAGCCGCGCGAAGAACGGAGTCATCGGCGGATAGGCCACATATCCCCACGCCAGATGACGCGCGTCATCCATAAACTGAAGTTCGTCCCCGTGAAACCCGAACCCGGGGCCCGTGAAGGCATGCGCGATCATGGTCGCGAGCGCCAGACATAGCAGCAGCCAGGTTCCCCGCTCGATGCTCCAAGTGCGTTCCATTACTAAGCAATATAAGGCAAGAGCCGCGGGAAACGAGAGAAAATCGGCGAACACCGGCGGTCGACCGGCAAAACGCTCCGCGTGCCCCAAGTCTGCCGTAGCTACGCCGTATGTACTAATAGGAAAGGATTGACGGTGCGGTTTGAGCGGGACAGGGGTAAGGACCGCGCCAATGTTGCGAAGCACGGTATCGCCAGAATGGTGACCCGAACTACAGGGCAGATCGAGAACCACGGAATTACGAAAGCCGAACGCGCGCGATTCGACTGCCGGAGCCAGTCCTCGGGGAGCTCCGAACGCGCAGCCTCATAGAGGGGAGGCTGCTCGTCGGCCCGCTCCGGCCCGATCGGGCGCTCCCCTACCGTGCGGACTGCCGTAAAGCATCGCTTGACAGACGGCAAGCGTTGCTTTACGGTATCCTCGTGATTAGGGGTTTTAAGCATCGCGGTCTGAAGCGGCTCTACGAACGCGGCGACCGTGCCGGGATACGCCCTGATCTGCTGGAAACAGTAGAAGACATCCTTGGCCGTCTTGACCGGGCCGCTACCCCGCAGGCGCTGAACCTCCCCGGCTACCGTTTGCATCCGCTTAAAGGCGAGATGCGGGGCTACTGGTCCGTGACGGTGCGAGCCAACTGGCGCATCATTTTCCACTTTGATGGGGAAGATGCTTTGGACGTTGAACTGATCGACTATCACGAACGAAGAGGAGAAACACCGATGCCCATGAAAAATCCGCCCCATCCGGGCCGCAGCATACGAACGGCCTGCCTTGAGCCATTGGGCCTGTCGATTTCCGAAGGTGCAAAGATTCTCGGCGTTACCCGTCAGGCTCTCAACAACGTGATAGCCGGCAAGTCTGGCATAAGCCCGGAGATGGCTATCCGGCTGACCAAGGCCTTCGGCAGCACGCCGGAAACGTGGCTCGGAATGCAGCTGGCCTACGACCTCGCGGCAGCCCGGAAGAATGAAAGCAAAATCAAGGTCCGCCGTCAGCGCGTGGAAGAACTGCACGCGTATTGAAAGTTCCGCGAAGGCGATATTGGGAATTCGCGATTGAGGTGATGAAGACGCGCCTTTGGGGGGCGGGCAATTTTGCCCGCGGACCGGCGCCCTCGGCGGCCGGCTTGAGGTGCTTCTTCAACTCAACGGTTTCCCGGAGACGGTTAGGCGCCCACCCACAATTTGCTAATCCTCGCTATTCGCCAGCGCCAAGGTGCCATCGGGCCGCTACAACTCGGCCAGCGAGGTCGTCCGGGAAGCGCTGCGGCTGCCGGAGGAGCGCGACTCGCTGCCGAAACCCCCATTTTAGGAGGACTACAAACTTTGCTGCGCAGATCGGTTTTGCCGCGGGTGCCCGATCTGGAGGACGATCTTGCCGGCCTTGTGGGGTGCTCCCGCCAGCATGGCCTGCGCCCGGCGCGCCTCGGAAAGCGGCAGGATTGAACCGACACGCGCTGTGATTCTGCCCGCGTCAAACAAGGTTGTGAGCGTCTGCAGGCGTGCGGCGGTCACCTCAGCGTAGAAGAAAACCGCCCCCGCCGGCAGCGGCTGCATGGAGACCGAGGTGACGAGCTTGCCTCCGGGTTTCAACCGCGCGACGCAGCGTTGCAACGTACTGCCGCCGACCGTGTCGAGGATGGCATCCGCCCACGGGAGGTCCTGCTCGGATGCGGGCTGGCTCGAGTCGATGATGGAGTTCACGCCCAATGAACGGAGCAGGTCCTGGTCGCCGGGGCGAGCAACGGCAACGACGTGAATCCCGGCGCCTACGGCCATTTGCGCGGCGTAGGCCCCGACGTTTCCGGCGGCTCCGATGACCATTACCGTTTGTCCGCGCATCGCCTGTGCATACTGGAAAAGCATTTGCCAGGCGGTCACCGCAATGACGGGAGCCGAGGCTGCTTCCAGGTAATTCAGGGATTGCGGTTTGCGGGCGAGCATTCCGGCCGTGGCCACGGCGAACTCGGCCTGGGCGCCACAGAACTGTGGGTTGGTGACGCCATAGACTTCGTCGGCCGGCGCGAGGTCCGTAACGCCGGGGCCGACCTTCTCGACCACCCCGGATAAGTCCGAACCGAGGGTGAGCGGAGGTTGCGGACTGACCTTGCTCTTGCCTTCACGGATGATCGCGTCCCAGGGAGCGACGCCCGCCGCCATCACGCGCACCAGAACTTCGCCGGGGCCGGGCGACGGCACGGGCATTTCCTCGACCACTACGACGTCGGGCGGCCCAAAGCTATGAATTCTGGCTGCTTTCACGGCTAATTCCTCCTCCGCTTGAAGATGCTCGAGGATCTGCCATTGACTCAGGACTCCACCCCCAGAGCAAGCTATCGTGAGCTTTCGGGAGGTGTGCGTAGGACCTCCCGGGAGGCGGGATGGATCTAGATTCCGGTGGTTTCAGTTGGCTTGACTGTCTTGAACAGCCTGGCCGATTTTTTGGTGCTTGCCCGGTTTGTAGGAAGTCCATCGGGGAAGGTCTGATCGAGCAGCTCAATATCTGAGATGACGTTCGTCTCCGCCCACCGCTAGTTGGGCAGCTTTTGCAGCTGGTCCGCCGCCCACTTGGTTGCTTATGTTCGGATCAGAGTTCAGTAATCCATCGAGACCGCTCAAGACCTCTCCGCGAGAAGTGCATCCAGCCGCCCTATCCTTCTCCGATTGATTCGCTGCGCAACCGCAAAGACCGGCGACGCTGCCAGGGCCAGCAAAACAATTCCCGCGCTGAAGACAGCGTGAAAATAGAGGTTACCGCGGTCGCTCAGCATTGTACCCACGATCCAGCCGAACACTGCAGAGGTTGGAATCCATACGGTAGAACGGCGGCGCTCCAGCTCCGCGCGGTAAAACTGAGCGCAAGCTATGAGGTCATGGTAGATATTATCGCTCGGCGGATCCTTCAACCTGCGCCGCTCCATGAACAAGAAGATCCCTGCGGAAATCGAACTGAGGATAACGAGGACACATCCGGCGCGTTCCGGCCACCAGGTTGAATGGAAGAACTTCAATACATAGAACGGACTTAGCAGAATAAAAATCCATTCAACTGCTCCCCTGCGCATGGACTCGACAAACTTCTGAGCGGCGGAGGGAACGTCGGCGAGCGATCCGATGGGAGCTTCGCGGTAATCAAGTAGAAGTCTTGTACTGCCGAACGCCCAAGCTAACGCACTCCAGTCGTTCTCAATGAATGCAACTTCTCGGGCCAGCCCCTCTGCCCACTCCTTGCTGCCGGGCGAGGCGTACCGCACCACTAAGTGCGAGATTTTCAACGCGAGCTTGCGCATGGGAGTCATATGCCTGTTGCCCCTTCCAATGCCGGCTCGCAAGCAAATTGCAAGGGAGCAGGGCTCATCTGCGCATGTGCATACCGCAGACCGTCACGTGTCAACCTGTACATGTGACGAGGTGGCTTACCCACCTCCGCCGACTCCCAGCACGTTTGCAGCATCCGATGCTCGGCCAGCCGCATCAGGATCGGGTACAGTGTCCCCGACTTCAGCCCGGTCTTCCGGCTAATGTCGTATCCATACCTCCACTCCTGTTTGCGCTGGAGAAACTCTGCGAGAACCAGAGTTGTTTGCGGAGACCGGCGAATCCTCATGGAGGTAAGTCTACCTATGTAGAGATATTTTGTCAAGCCAGTGTGCATCAAAGCTGCTGGCTCCGGGTGTTGTTTGGTTAGCGACATTTCCCCATGCCGAATCTCCCCCCTCGACCCTGGTCTTGGAACGGCCGGGTCCGGCCCGGAACATTTTTCGGCTGTCTTCGTCCCTGGCCAAAAACGTCACCGGCTTTCGCTTTCTGCAAGGCACGTTTTACGGCGTTTCAGAGGATTGGTTCGGCGCGGCCGCAGTCGATCCTTTTCGGCCAGACAGGATTCATCATAGACTCAGGACTCCACCCCCAGAGCAAGCTATCTCCAGGGCCTGAACCGGCTGAACCCGCTTGCACGATGTTACACTCGCACCAAATGAGCAAACCCACCGGCCGCCGCCGATTCCTGAAGTCAGTCGCCCTCGCCGCCGCGCCCTTGGGCTCCGCCGCGCAAGTTCCACCCCCAAAAAACCCAGCCACGCCCGCCCCGCCCCCCACACCGGCCCCCGTCACCCTCCCGCGCTCCTCCATGCGCTATCCCCGCGTCTACACCGGCCGCCAGCTTGCCATGCTCGCCATGCCCCTCGGCGGGATCGCCGCCGGCAGCATCAGCCTCGGCGGACGCGGCCAGCTTCGCGATTGGGAGCTCTTCAACCGCCCCGATAAAGGCCGCTCGCCCGAATATGCGTTTGCCTCCATCTGGGCGCAAGCCGGAAGCCGCAAACCGGTCGCGCACGTCCTTGAAGCCCGCCTCATGCCGCCTTACGAAGTTCCCGACGGCCTCGGCTCCGAAAACGCCCCGGCCTCACCCGCCTTCCACGATTCCCGCCTGCCGGTCACCGTCTCGCTCGACGCCTGAGATTGCCTCAATCGGCGGCCTCCTGCACCATCTTGGCATACACTAAAGAAAGAGGTCCCGAACAAATGACGAGTCTCGATTGGTCACAATGCCCCGCCGTGGAGAGCATTCCCGGCAAGGTCAGCGGTGCATGGGTGTTCCGGAACACCCGGCTTCCAGTCGCTACGGTGATCGAGAACCTCGAGGATTTGAGTGTCGAGGAAGTGATGGAGCAATTCGACGTAACGCGTGAGCAGATCGCCGCAGTGCTCGATTTTGTGGCGCGGAGCCTGAGGGTATCGGCGCCACCGGCGCAGGACCGAGCGCCCGCCGATGCGCATTCTTTTTGACCACGGAACGCCGCGAGGCCTCGCCCGTGCTCTTCCCGGCCACACCGTCCTCACGGCCAGGGCAAGAGGCTGGGACAGGCTGAACAACGGAGCTTTGTTGACGGCGGCGGAGGAAGCCGCGGTCGATCTCTTGCTCACTACGGACCAGAGGATCCGCTATCAGCAGAACCTCACAGGCCGGAAGATTGCCATCGTTGTTTTGGCGGGTACTACGAAGTGGTCACGCGTACAATTGCATCTGGAACGCATCGCCGCCGCGGTGAACGGGTCTACACAGGGCAGCTATATCGAAGTGGACATCCCGTACGGGTAAGAAACGCCAATCTTCGCCATCCGGAATACTCTGAAGGCTAACAGGCGCATTTCCTCATGAACGTTTCCTCACGCAGGAACGCGAAGAACTCGCCAGCGCTAAGGTGCAATCGGGCCGCTACAACTCGGCGAGCGAGGTCGTCCGGGAAGCGCTGCGACTGCTGGAGGAGCGAGACTCGGCGCGCGCTGCCCAACTTGCGGAATGCAACCAGGAACTCGGCCGCCGCCCCGCCGCCCTCGATCGCGGCGAAGACGTTGACCCAAAAATGGCCCGCGCCCGGTTACTGCGCTAGTCCGGGCAGCGCCGGAAACCCCGCGCGTGAGCGGCTACGTCCTTAGCGCCGATGCGGACTTCGATCTTGATGAGATGCGGGAATACATCGCCGCGGATAACACCGACGCCGCCGGGTCGCCGACCTCGTTTTTGCCAGACGATAACATACTTTATCGTCTAGTAAAGCAGGCACGGCGCCATCGGACCCAAGGGTGTGAAGCCACCCCGCTGGACCGTCCTCTTACAAAACGGTTGGAGCAGTGTCAGTTCTGCACCGGGATGTACAGCGTCTGCGTCCCGGCCAAGCCGCCCAGGCTGAAGGTCAACGGAACTGCATCGCCTGCGGCAACATTCGGTACGACCAAGTTGAATTGGTATAGGCCGATCTCGCCCGGGGCCAGGCCCCAGTAATCCAGCGTTGACGGCGTGCCACCAATCGAGACTTGCAGGTCCGTAGTGAGAGTGCTGCCCTCATCTACGAGCTGGCCGGCGGATATCTCCGGTGTGACCGGGCCAAAACTCACTCCATAAAGAACGATAATGTCTCCGGGCTTTGCTGGACGCGAAGTGAGGCCCGAGATAGCGCCCACTGGTAGAACATAGGTCGCGTTATCCGGAAAGAGCGCGACGACGTACTGTGTTCCACCGATATTGAAGGATGGGGGAGCGAGAAGCCCCGGCGCCGTGGCGCTCACATCAAGTACGTAGGGGGAACTCGTACCATTCCCGTTGGTGACGGTGACCTGCTGCGGGCCGAGCCCGACCGTCGAGGGCACCTGCACATTGACCTGACCAGAACTAATGAATGCGACAAAGGCAGCCTGACCACCGATTGAAACACTTGTACCATCGAGAGACGTTGGCGCGTTGGAGTCACTGAAGTCGGTGCCGCGCCACTCCCGCGTGTCGGGCGCGAGGTTTGTCCCATAGATCTCGATCCACGATCCGGGTGCAACGGCTGTGAGCGCTCCAAACGCGCTTGCCGAAATGATTCCGTCTGGGACAATCTCCGGAGCAGCCACCGCTGGCAGTACCCACAGGGTTACAGACACTGTCTCGGGGCTATTCGTCGCTCCTGCCGCGGTAATAGTAACCGACCCACTATAGACCCCAACCGTTAGGGCCGGTGGGTTGACAGAAACGACGAGATCAATTGGCGCCGTCCCGCTCGTTGGGGACAGGGCAAGCCAGGGCGCGCTCGTGGTGGCCGTAAATACCATCGCTGCGCCCGTCGCACTGTTCACCGAAACGGTCTGGGGTGCCGGCGCGGGCGTGCCTACGGTCCAGGTGAACTGGACTTCAGTTTGGGACGTCGCGATCGCGGCCGTTGTCGACGTCGGAAGAAATTCGATCGACTTGATAGCGACGTTCACGTTTGCGGAGCTGGAAATCAACAAGCGCACCTGGTTGATGATCCCGCGCCAACCGGCCCGACCCGCGAGAGTAAGTGTGTAGGTCTGCATCGCGCCCGCTTGCGCCGCAAAACCGATGGTGCGCAGGGCGCTCGGCCCCGGTTCATCGACCGCTCCCCATAACAGGAGCACCGAGGCGTCACTGGAGACCGACATCCGGATCGCTATAGCGGAGTAGTCCAAGGCTGATATTTCGAAGCTCGACCGCGAGAGGTCTGCCTGTCCGTTCAAGGTGAATGTCCACTGGCTGTTTGTGATTTGAGAGTTTGAGACGTTAACGGTCCAACTGCTGAACGGTGGGCCGGAGGCTTCTGTCCATGGCAGTAAGTCGGATGGCTGCGTGAAGTTCCAAAGGGCTGTCGATGGAACCGCCTGGACAAGCGGGAGGGCCACATCGGACGGTGCTAAGTCCGTATGCGCGGAGCTGCCAACGAATACGTTTCGGATCGCATCCAAATAGCCGAATCCTTGCCCAGCAGTGGGCTCCACGTACGAACCCTCCCCGAGCTCGTTCCAGGCCTCGACAAGCACAATACCGGGCGCCTTGCCTGAATCGATACGGGACTTCGCCATCTGTAGCATCTGCTGGAACTCGTCTGGAGTGGGTCCCGTTCGAACTAACTCGAAAGGAGAGTCGAAGGGACCCCACGGAGTGTTGTCCCACCCCGGGGAGGTAGGTATGATGTAGGGTATGGTGCTCGCATCTATGATGGAATCCCAGATGGTCCCATAACCGGTGACCATGGAGCTGTAGGTGTCTTGGTCGGGATCAAATGTACCGGCCGAGGAGTAATTGTAAGCCGAGAGTGCGTCATAACCGTCCGAGACGAGTTGGCTCACATCTGAGGTATTTGCCGCCGCGACAAAGTATATTCCGTTGAAACCGGCTTGTCTGGCGAGTTGTCTGGCCGCTTCCAGGGCTTGCTTAGCGGATCCCCCCAGGTTGGCATCGAGTAGCTGCGGATTGGTTAGGATGACGACGGGCATCTGGTTGATTTCGTAGTATTCAGGGCGCGAGAAATACTCGTTAATCCATGCCTGGGTGATATTTAGAAAGTCTGTTTGGCTGCTGGCGGCATCGCCCACATTATCATCGGCATAGACGATGCAGAACTGTAGGTATCCACGATAAACGGATGAAGCATACGCCCGCAGGAAATTGTTGGGCCATTCGCCCTGCTCGGTTGCTGGCGCGCTGCTGCTGCCCCAGTACCAATCCACCGCGAAGAACCTGACTCCATGTTCGACCGCCCACTTAATTTGCCAGTCCAGGACCTGCGGATCTCCTTCGGCGTAATACCCAAGTACTGGCGTGCGGTCGGGAAAGTTCCGGATCGGATCCCAATGTGAATATAGGCTCCAGCCGGGAAAATAGTAGACGCCCACATCGTAATTGGACGATACCGGCACTGGCGGCGGCACGTATGGCGAGTTCTGTGCCGTTACCGCCGGGTTCACGAGTATTGTGTCCGATGCTTGAGCGTTGCCGCCAGTCTGGGCTGTTAGCGAGACCGAAATCGGGATGCTGCCGCCTTGACTTGCCATCAAGGTCCACACGAGCGTCTGCGGATAGCCACTGCTCAAAGATGTTGGAACCGAGGGTGACGAGAGGACCGTGACGCCGCCTCCACTGGGGAGATTGAGACTGACGGCCAGCCCCTGCACTGGCTGCGCCCCGCGGTCCGACACGCGGCAGGAAACCTGAAATGGAGAACCAGCGCGAATCAATGACGAGGCTGGTCCAAAGGCGTCTACCGCGACATCCGCAGACCCTTGTGGGGCGCTGGAAACTTGAATCTGGCTGATCGCAACCGATGTGTTTTCCGGAATCGTGATGGACAACTGCGAGACGCTGGACCACCATCCGCTGGCCCCGCCCACATTCTCGTTGTAAACATGAGGAGCCGAATCGGGAACGACTGGAAAATAGACACTCGTGGAAGCTCCATTATTCGCGGTACTGGCAAAGTTGAATAGTATCCACGGAGCGTCAAGGCTTGTCTGCGTAATGGTTCCCATTAGAGAGAACCATTCCAATTGGTTCGTAACCTGAGCGCTTGGCGCGAGAATCGTCGCATTCGAATACGTTTGGATGTTAAGGTTCCCTCCGGATACGCTCATATCGAAGACGCCCTGGTAGGGAACCCACCCTTGCGTACTCCCGGCCGTAGTGAACTGCCAGAGAGGGGTGACGCCGGGTCCGGCAGGCGCCACCAAGTTAGCCAGCGTAACGGATTGGATTGAAACCGTGGCTGACGGAGGTACATCCAGCCGCAGGCCGTAAATTGTCGTTGCCGATGCCGTATTGATCGGAAGGAAATAGTGGTGGAATGCGCCGTCTCCGATCATTACAAAATCGTTCTCATCACCAGGCTCGAAGCCGTTGTACACGCCGGTCTGCGCAGGCGCCCAAAAGACCTCGGCGGCACCCGCGGTATTCGAACTCATCACGATTTCCACTAGCTGCAATGGCGCTGTGGGGACTGAAATGGCGGGGCTGTAGAGGATGTCATCTTGTTCGGTAGCCGTGAATGTGAGCGCCCCGTTTTGGACGCCGAATACGCTCAGAGGGGCTATCGGAGACCATCCGAGAGGGCCGGCCGCGGTTGCGAAGTTCCAGGTGACGCTGACATTCTCCTGGTATGCCTGTGCCCAGCACCTAGACGCACAGCCAGGGGCCACTACGAGGGACACCAGCGCCATCAGGTGGGTCGCCAAATTACGTTTGCCTGAGCATGGCAGACAGCCCCAAAACAGGGCTCGCAGCCCCGGCTGCGTTACCGCTTGCTCTTCGGCCGACCACTGAGAAGTGATTATTAGGTTCAGGGCCCTTTTCACGCATTTCAACCGTCTCATGGCGCATCCGCCTATTTTACGACGGAGCGAATCATCATGCAGCTATACGTCGGCCCCCCGGCGCCGGGTGCACCTAAACAAGGATGGCCTGACTATCTTGGGCGCGGAGTTGGCGGCCCAGCTTCCCATAATCGGCGACTATGTAAACTCCAAAGCCTGCCCAAGCCCCGCCGCTCCGCCTCTTCCTCCCTTCTGGCATCGCTCGGCCGGCTCCACAAGCCCCCCCAAAACCAACCACCTTAAGCGTCTGAACCGGCTGAACCCGCTTGCACGATGTTACACTCGCACCAAATGAGCAAACCCACCGGCCGCCGCCGATTCCTGAAGTCAGTCGCCCTCGCCGCCGCGCCCTTGGGCTCAGCCGCCGCGCAAGCGCCCCCAAGAAACCCAGCCACGCCCGCCCCGCCCACGCCGCCCCCCGTCACCCTGCCACGCTCCTCCATGCGCTATCCCCGCATCTACACCGGCCGCCAACTTGCCATGCTCGCCATGCCCCTTGGCGGGATCGCCGCCGGCAGCATCAGCCTCGGCGGACGCGGCCAGCTTCGCGATTGGGAGATTTTCAACCGCCCCGATAAAGGCCGCTCGCCCGAATATGCGTTCGCCTCCATCTGGGCGCAAGCCGGCAGCCGCAAGCCCGTCGCGCACGTCCTCGAAGCCCGCCTCATGCCGCCCTACGAAGGTCCCGACGGCCTCGGCTCCAAGAACGCGCCCGGCCTCACCCGCCTGGAAGGCGCAACTTTCACCGGCGAATTCCCCATCGCCCAAATCGCCTTCCATGATTCCCGCCTGCCGGTCAACGTCTCGCTCGATGCCTTCAGCCCCTTCATCCCCCTCGATGCCGACGAATCCGGCCTGCCCGTCGCCATCCTGCGCTATCGCGTCCACAATCCGGGTAAGGATGCCGCCCGCGTCTCCATCGCCTGGTCCATCGAGAACCCCATCGGCGCCGCCTATCAGGATGTCGCGCAGCGCCACCCCGGCGAGCAGCGCGCCATCGAGTACCGCGAATCGGAACAGCTCAAGGGCCTGCTGATGTCGAACCCGGGCATGCCCGCCGACGACCCGCAATCGGGCACGCTCGCCCTCTGCCTGGTCAAGCCTGAAGGCAAGCTCACCTATCTGCGCGGCTGGACCAACGCCAAGTGGTGGACCAGCCCGCTGCTCTACTGGGACGATTTCAGCGACGATGGCCAGCTCGGCCCCGAAGCTCCGCAGCGCAAGCCCATCGGCTCGCTCTGCCTGCAGCAGGAGATCGCCCCCGGCACCGAAGCCTCCTACACCTTCCTGCTCGCCTGGCATTTCCCGAATCGCACGCCCGCCGGGTCCGGGTGGACCGCGCCCACCGGCGACGAGCACACCATCATCGGCAATCACTACGCGACGCGCTTCGCCGGCGCCTGGCAGGCGGCCGAATACGCCGCCGAAAAGCTGCCCGATCTGGAGGCTCGCACCCGCCGCTTCGTCGCCGCCATGCGCGACAGCACGCTCCCGCCCGCCGTGCGCGACGCCGCCATGTCCACCCTCTCCACGCTCGTCTCCCAAACTTGCTTCCGCACGGCCGATGGCGAGTTCCACGGCTTCGAAGGCTCCAACGATCATAGCGGCTGCTGCTTCGGCAACTGCACCCACGTCTGGAATTACGAAACCGCCACCCAGCACCTCTTCCCCACGCTGGCCCGCTCGCTGCGCAAAGCCGCCTTCGGCTTTTCCGAAGACGACCAAGGCGGCATGCGCTTCCGCCAGTTGCTCCCCGATGGCAAGGAGCGCTTCGGATACGCCGCCGCCGACGGCCAGATGGGGCAGATCATGAAGGCCTATCTCGATTGGCGCCTCTCCGGCGACACCGCCTGGCTGCGCGATCTCTGGCCCCGCATCCAACGCGCCATCTCGTTCGCCTGGATACCAGGCGGTTGGGACTCCCAACGCCGCGGTGTCATGGACGGTGTGCAGCACAACACCTACGACGTGGAGTTCTACGGCCCCAATCCCCTTTGCGGCATCTATTATCTGGGCGCGCTGCGCGCCGCCGAAGAAATGGCTCGCGCGGTGGGCGACAAGGCCGCCGCGGAAGATTATCGCACTCTCTTCGCCGCAGGCAGCCAGTGGATCGACGCCAACCTCTTCAACGGCCGCTATTACATTCAGAAGGTGCGCGGCATTCCGAAGGACCAGATCGCGCCAGCCACGGTTGGCGACATGGGCGCGGAGAACCCCGAGAAGCCCGAGTTTCAGGTAGGCGATGGCTGCCTGCTCGATCAGTTGATGGGCCAGTATCTGGCCGACGTCGCCGGACTGGGGACCCTCGTCGATCCCGCCCACATTCGCGAAACCGTGAAGTCTCATCTATCAGTTCAACTACAAACGCCAGCTCTACGATCACGAGTGCGTGCAGCGCACCTATGTGCTGAACGACGAAGCCGCGCTGGTGGTCTGCGATTACGGCACCGGCAAGCGCCCCGAGGTCCCGTTCCCCTACTTCGCAGAGTCCTGGACCGGTCTCGAATACCAGGCCGCCGCCACCATGATGTATGCGGGGATGGTCCGCGAAGGCGTGGAGGCTTTCGAGAACAGCCGCCGCCGCTACGATGGCGAGCGCCGCAATCCGTGGGATGAAGCCGAATGCGGCCACCACTACGCGCGCGCCATGTCAGCGTGGTCCGGTGTGCTGGCGCTGAGCGGATTCCGCTATCACGGCGCGGAGAAGAGTGCCGTCATCATGCCGCGCATCAATGTCGGTGTGGAGAAGTTCTCCTGCTTCTGGTCGGCCGCGCCCGCCTGGGGCATGTTCACGCAAGCCGTCGATGGCCGCCGCCGCCGCGTGACACTGGCCGTGACCGAAGGCAGCCTGCCCGTGCGCAGCATCACGCTCGCGCCAGGACCACCCGTCACCGCGACCCTCCAGGGCCGCCCGCTCGTCCTGAACCGCGACGGAGCGGTCTTCACCCTAGCCGAAGAAATCACCATCCACGCCGGCGAAGAATTGGTGCTCCTTGGCTGATCGCCCCACTCTGATCCTCGTCGGAGGCTTCCTCGGCGCCGGTAAGACCACCCTGCTCCTCAGCGCCGCGCGCCTGCTCCACGAACGCGGCCTGCGCGCCGCCATCATCACCAACGATCAAGGCGGATCCCTGGCCGATACCCGCATGACCGCGGCCGCCGGCTTCGATGCCGCCGAAATCGCGGGCGCCTGCTTCTGCTGCCGCTTCGGAGATTTCGTCGCCGCCGCCCAAAGCCTTCTGGCCGCGAAGCCCGATGTGATCCTGGCCGAGCCCGTGGGAAGCTGCATGGATCTTTCCGCCACCGTGCTCCAGCCGCTCAAGCAGCACCATGCCGCGCAATTCCGCCTGGCGCCTTTTTCCGTGCTGGTCGACCCGCAACGCGCCGCCGCCTTCGCCCAGCCCGAAGCCGATCCGCAACTGGCCTATTTATTCCAAAACCAAATTAACGAAGCCGACCTGCTCCTCTACACCAAATCCGACCTTCCCCAGCCCCCAGCCCCCAACCCCCAGCCCCGGCGCGTAAGCGGCCAGACCGGCCAAGGCGTCGCCGCCTGGCTCGACGAAGTCCTGAACGGCCGCCTCTCCGCCGGTACCCAACTTCTCGATATCGACTACGCCCGCTATGCCGCCGCCGAAGCCTCCCTCGGCTGGCTGAACTGGGAAGCCGAACTGCACCTCGAAACCCCGCTCGCGCCCGCCGCCGTGGTGGGTCCGCTGCTCGACCGCCTCGACGCCGAACTCACCAGCGCGGGCGCGCCCATCGCGCATCTGAAGATCTTCGATTCCGCCCCCACCGGCTACATCCGCGCCGGCATCTGCCGCAATGGCGACGAGCCTTCCGTCGTGGGAGACCTGCTGGCTTCGCCCGCCCGCCGCCACGAGCTGGTCGTCAACCTGCGCGCCCGCGCCTTGCCCGCGGCCCTGGATGCGGCCCTCGCGCGCGCCGCCGCCGATCTGCCGCCCGCGTTCCGCGTCCTCCAGCATCAATGTTTCCAGCCCTCCCCGCCAGTCCCCGAGTACCGTTACGATAAGGTTCATCATGAAAGCACTGGTCAAGAGTAAGAACGAGGCCGGCCTCTGGCTGGAAGACGTCGAAAAGCCCCGCATCGGCATCAACGATGTCCTCATCCGCGTGCATCGCGCGGGCATTTGCGGCACCGACGTGCACATCTTCAAGTGGGACGATTGGGCGCGCAAAACCATTCCCATCGGCCTGGTCATCGGGCACGAATTCGTGGGCGAAATCGCAGAGGTCGGCTCCAACGTGGCTGATTTTTATCCCGGCGATATCGTCAGCGGCGAAGGCCACGTGGTCTGCGGACGCTGCCGCAACTGCCTGGCCGGCCGCCGCCATTTGTGCGCGCACACGCAGGGCATCGGCGTGAACCGCGCCGGCGCTTTCGCCGAATATATCGCGCTGCCCATGACCAATATCTGGCGGCATCCCGACGGCATCGACCAAGATGTCGCCGCCATCTTCGATCCCTTCGGCAACGCCGTGCACACCGCGCTGTCGTTTCCCGTGCTCGGCGAAGACGTGCTGGTCACCGGCGCCGGCCCCATCGGCATCATGGCCGCCGCCGTCGCCCGCCACGCCGGCGCGCGCTACGTGGTCATTACCGATCTCAACGAGTACCGCCTCGCGCTCGCTCGCAAGATGGGCGTCACCGAAGCCGTCAATATCCGCGAGCACACCCTGCCCGAAATCCAGAAGAAACTCGGCATGACCGAAGGCTTCGATGTGGGCCTGGAGATGTCCGGCAATCAGGCCGCCTTTCGCGACATGCTCGCCAACATGAGCCACGGCGCGCAGCATCGCCATGCTGGGCATTCCGGAAGGCGACATGGCCATCGACTGGCGCACCGTGGTCTTCAATATGCTGACCATCAAAGGCATCTACGGCCGCGAGATGTACGAGACCTGGTACAAGATGACCGTGATGCTGCAATCCGGCCTGGACATCACGCCCCTCATCACCCACCGCTTCCATTACACGGAGTTTGCGCAAGGCTTCGCCGCCATGGCCAGCGGCCAATCCGGCAAAGTGATTCTAAACTGGCAATAGCGTTGTGGGGCCGGCCCTCGGCCTGCGGCGGCCTCTCAGGCCGCCCAACCGTTGGGACGTTCACACCCAAGCCCTAAACCACTCCCGGAACTCGTCCAGCGCCGCCTGCGTTTCCTTGGCCAATGGCACCGGCAGCGCCCCAGTCTTGATCCCCCGCGCCGACAAAACCGCTTTGATGGCCACCGGCGTGGGGAAACGCTCGATGCGCCCCAGAAACTCATGCAGGCGCGCGTCCAGCCGTGCGGTTTCGGCGTCGTCGTGCTGCGCGATAGCCCGGTCGAGCGCCAGCAGCAACTCCGGCACGGCGCAAGCCACGCCCGAAACCACGCCATCGGCCCCCGCCGCGCGCGCCGGCGCGAAGATGGCATCGTGTCCCACCAGCAGGGTATACGGATGCGCGTGCTTCGACTGCCGCAGCGCCTGAAAGTAATCCCAACTCCCCCCCGAGTCTTTGATGCCTGCAAAGCGCCCGGTGGAAAGCAATTCCGTCGCGGTTTCGCGGGCGATCTCGCTGGTGAATGCCGGAATGTTGTACAGATAGATCGGGGCGCCGTGATCCATCTCCGCCCGGAACCTCAGATAAAACTCGCGGATCTCCGGCTGCCCGTAGCGGAAGAAAAAGGGCGGCATCAGCAGCAACCCGGCCGCGCCCGCCGCGTTTGCCTCGCGTCCTAATGCCAGCGCGCCATCGAGCGTCGAATGGGAGACTCCCGCCAGTACGGGCACTCGGCTGCGTTTCACCGCCAGGTAGATCAGCCGCACCCGATCGTCGCAGCTCAGATTCACGAACTCGCCCGTCGAGCCGAGCATGGCAATCCCCTGCACGCCCGCCGCGCACAGAAAATCGATCAGTTCCAGCGTGGCTCCGATATCGGGTTCGTCGCCGCGCTTGCCGTGCGGCGTCACTGCGGCCGCGATCACTCCGGAAAGCACCATTCGGGTTTAATCTATCATATGCGCGTTTCCGGCCAACCGCGCGTCATATTGAAAAACGGTGTCGATGATGCCTAAATTACTCTTGGCCGCCCTGTATTGTTGCGCCGCCCAGGCCGCCGTAATTCGCGGAGCGGTGCTCGATCGCGCGACCGGCCGCCCGCTGGCGCGCTCCCTGGTCACCCTGCGCCCGGTCGAAGGCGTCGCCGGCGCCCGGCAATCGGTGCGCGCCAACCGCGGCGGACAGTTCACTTTTTCCGTGGTCGCCGGCATGTACCTGCTGGGCGCCACACGCGACGGTTTTGCGCCCTTCCAGTACGGGCAGAAGGAATGGAAATCCGCGGGCAAGCCCATAGCCGTGGAGCAGGATGGTTCCCTCTACCTGGATATCCGCCTGCGCCGCTACGCGGCGATTTCAGGCACGGTGCTGGACGAAAACGAAATCGGCATTCCCGACCAGAAGGTCAACGCCTATCCCGCCCGGCAGCCGCTCCAGCTCGCCGCCAGCGCCACCACCGACGACCGCGGCATCTACCGCATTCACGGCCTCGAGCCCGGCACTTATTATGTCCGCTCCGCCGCCAAAGAACTGGAGGATGGCTCCGGCCTGCTGCCCACCTTCCACAAAGAGACCATGGTGGTGGATGAGTCCATCAGGGTGGATGTGGATCTGGATCAGCAGGCCGACGACGTCGACATCCGCCCGCTGCCCGGCAAGCTATTCCGCGTCCGCGGGAAGGTTTTGGTTCAACCGCGTCTGCCGGTTACGGTGACCCTCATCTCCGACGCCGGGCGCGTGCAAACCAGCACGACCGAAATGTTTGAATTCGATCGCGTCGCGCCGGGAAACGACGAACTCATCGCCGAGGCCGACGATCCCTACGGCCGCGGCAAACTCGGTGCCTTCCAGGAAATCGCGTTGGATATCGATAGGGAACTGCAGGTGCCGCTCAATTCCTGGCGCGAGACCGAGTTTCGCATGCACGATGAGAAGGGAAATCCCCTGGATCCGGCCCTGGCCAAGATCACCGCGCGCCGCAAGGATCTGGATGGCGGCGGCCGCCCCGAAGTCTTGAAACTGGAAAAGGGCCGCGCGGCGCTCGGGCCGGGACGCTGGGAAATATCCGTCCTTCCGCCGCCGGGTTACTACGCCGTCCAAGTGTCGAGCGGCGCCATGCCGGATGCGCAGCCCGGCCGCGCCGACGGCTGGAACGAAGTCGTGCTGCGCGGCTTCGAAGCGATCACCATCAAGCTCTCCTCGCGCCCGGCGTCCATTCATGGCGTCGTCAACGGCCCCGGACACGAACTGGAACCCGGTGCGCCGGTTTACCTGGAGGCATTCGACAAGGATACCGGCAAACGCCTGGGGGACCTCCGCACCACCCGTACCGGCCTGCGTGGCCAGTATCGTTTCACCGGTCTCGCGCCCGGCTTGTATCGCATCCTGGCCACGTTTGAATACGAGAAACCCGATTCCGACGCCATGGAAGCCGCCGGCGCGCGCGCGCTGACGCTGGACGAAGCCACCGACATCGCGCAGGATCTGGACCTGTTCGCGCCCTAACCGCCAATCGGCGCTAGCTCGCGCGTAGCTCACTCTCCAGAGCCATCGCCAGCTCTCGAATCCCGCGCCGGATCTCTTTCACATCCACCGCGGCAAATCCCAGTTGTAGTCCTTCCCGCGCCATTCTGCCGCGGCTGTAACGGCTCAGCGGAGTTACTTCCACATCTCGTTTGGCTGCCGCGGCGGCGGCCAGTTCGCCGTCCATCCCGTCGCTCAACCAACCCGCGGTCTGCAAACCGGCCTCCACGCCTGAAATCTCCAGCAGCCCATTCAGGCTGTGCTTGGCGCCCTCCAGAAGAACCGATAGCCGCTCCGCATACACTTCACGCATCCGCCTCACGTGCCGGCCAAAATGTCCTTCGGTGATGAAGTCGCTAAGCACTGCTTGTTCCAGCAGCGGTGCGTGACGGTTCGTCACGGAGAGAGTCGCGGAGAAGTAGTCTACCAGATCGGGCGGGACCACCAGGTATCCTAACCGCAGCGACGGGAAAAGGACTTTGCTGAAGCTTCCGGTGAATAGCACCAGTCCGTGGCGATCGAATCCCTGCAGTGCCGGCACCGGACGCCCGGCATAACGATATTCGCTGTCGTAGTCGTCTTCGAGGATCAGCGCCCCTGACTTTGCGGCCCAATCCAGCAACTGCAGACGCCGGGCGACACTCATGGTGACTCCCAGCGGAAACTGGTGCCCGGCTGTGACGTAAACCAACCGCGCATCGCGCACGCTTCGATCGGGCACCCGCATCCCCGCGCCATCCACTTCAATGCCGGAGACCCTGGCGCCGGCGGCTTGGAATGCAATCTCCGCCCCGGGGTATCCCGGATTCTCCATGCACACCCGATCTCCGGGATTCACCAGGATTCGCGCCGCGAAGTCGATCGCTTCCTGAACGCCGGAGACGATTATCACCTGATCGACAGCGCACTTCACGCCGCGTGAAGTGCTGAGGTAGGTGGCCACGGCATCGCGCAGCGGTGGGTATCCCAGCGGACCGCAGCCGAGCAGCAGGTTGGCTGAGGCGCGCCGCAAACGTCGCGCCGCAACCTGCGCCCACAAAGTTGTTGGGAACAAGTCCAGGGCGGGCATGTTTGCCCGGAAAGCACGGCTGGGGCGGATTTCAAGATTCCCAAACAGCTTCACCCGCCCTGCATAGCCGGAAAGAATGCGGCGCCGTTTCTGTGGCGGCGGCAGCGCTGCGCTCTCCCTCCGCGGGGCGTGGAGCAATTCGTCGGGCAGGATCTTGTTCACATAAGTGCCCGATCCGACGCTGCCCTCCATGTAGCCTTCGGATTTGAGCTGTTCGAAAGCGTTGACGATCGTTCCCCTTGCCAGTCCGTATTGCCGGGCCAGATCGCGCGTGGCCGGGAGCCTGGCTCCGGGACGGAGCCGGCCTTCCAGAATCTCCGCGCGTAAAGCTTCGTACAGCCAACGGTTGGCGGACTGGCCCGCATCCCGCGGCGGAAGCACCAACTCGAAAACGGCCGCTCGCTTCATGGGGTTAATGGTACATCAAAAAACTCATAAATGGATCTTGTGAGTCATCCACTATGAGCTTAGGATTAAACCATGAGGAGCACTTTTAGGAGGGTACATGGAAGCTCGTTTCAGCTATGACAAAGCCGCCCCAGGCGTCTACAAAGCCATGAACGGCGTCGAGCATTACCTGGAGAACTGTGGACTGGAAGAGTCCCTGCTCCATCTGATCAGGCTGCGCGTCTCCCAGATCAACGGCTGTGCTTTCTGTCTGGATATGCACTGGAAGGATCTGCGCGCAATCGGCGAACAGGAGCAGCGTCTGTATTCCTTGGACGCCTGGCGAGAATGCCCTTACTACACCGAACGCGAACGGTCCGCTTTGGCTTGGACGGAGGCCGTCACGCTCATAACGAACGGGCACGCGGCCGACGTCGTGTATGAGGAAGCGCACACGCACTTCAACGAAAAAGAGTTGGCGGACCTGACTTTCGCTGTGACCGCAATCAACTCGTGGAACCGCCTGTCGATTGCGTCTCGTACCGTTCCTGGAACTTAACCCAGCACCCAGCTTCCAACACCGTCTGCGTTACCATGGACTGCATGAGTCCGAATCAGCCGGGGCAACCGCCCAAATTGCCCATTCCGGGTGTGAAGAATCTGATCGCGGTAGGCTCCGGCAAAGGCGGCGTCGGAAAAACCACTGTGGCCGTAAATCTTGCCGTGGGCCTGGCCAAACTCGGCCACCCCACCGGCCTGATGGATGCCGACGTCTACGGGCCCAACGTGCCGCTGATGATGGGCATCAATCGCACCCCCATGGCTTACGGCGAGCGCATCCAGCCCCTCGACCAGTTCGGCGTCAAGCTGATGTCCATGGGCTTTCTGAATCCCGGCGACAAGCCCCTGGTCTGGCGCGGCCCCATGCTGCATAGCGTCATCCAGCAGTTTCTGCGCGGCGTGGATTGGGGCGATCTCGACTACCTGGTGATCGACCTACCGCCCGGCACCGGCGACGTGCAACTCACCCTCATCCAGACCGCGCCCATCACCGGCGCCATCGTCGTCACCACCCCGTCCGACGTTTCGCTCGAAGATGCGCGCAAGGCCGTCCACATGTTCCACCAGGTGAAGGTTCCCATCCTGGGCATCGTCGAGAACATGAGCTACCTTATGTGCCCGCACTGCCAGGAGCGCATCGACGTCTTCAGCCATGGCGGAGGCCGGCGCACCGCCGCCGAGATGAAGGTGCATTTCCTTGCCGAATTGCCGCTCAATCCGGCGGTGCGCGTGGGCGGCGACAGCGGCCACCCCATCGCCTTGTCGGAAGATCCGCATGGGCCGGGCGCGGGCTTCCTGGAACTGGCGCGCAACACCATCGCCCGCATCGAAGAACTCGGCCCCTTGGAAGGCCCGCGCATCGAAATCACAGACTAATTGTGGGGCAGGCTCTCAGCCTGCGGCGGCCTCTCAGGCCGCCAAAATCTACATATGATTATGGACCTAACCCGCCGCACCCTGATAAACTCCCTCGCCCTAGCCACCACCGCCTTGGCCGCCCCGCCTGCTTTCGAATTGGAAGAGGTCACCACCGCCGATCTGCAGAAGCGCATGACCGCCGGCAGCCTCACCGCACATGCACTCACTCAGCTCTATCTCAGCCGCATCGCCGCCATCGACAAGCGCGGCCCGGCGCTCAACGCCATAATCGAGCTCAACCCCGATGCGCTGTCTATCGCCGCCGCCCTGGATGCCGAGCGCAAGGCCAAAGGCCCGCGGGGTCCCTTGCACGGCATCCCCATCCTGATCAAGGACAACATCGACACCGCCGACCGCATGATGACCACCGCCGGCTCGCTGGCTCTGCTCGGTTCCATCGCCGCGCGGGACTCCGTGGTGGCCGCGCGCCTCCGCTCCGCCGGCGCGGTGCTGTTAGGCAAGACCAATCTCAGCGAATGGGCCAATTTCCGGTCCAGCCACTCCACCAGCGGCTGGAGCGGACGCGGCGGCCTCACCCGCAACCCCTACTCGCTCGACCGTAATGCCTGCGGTTCCAGCTCCGGCTCGGGCGCGGCCGTTTCCGCCAATCTTTGCGCGCTGGCCATCGGCACCGAAACCGATGGCTCCATCGTCTGCCCGGCTTCGACCAACGGCGTCGTCGGAATCAAGCCCACCCTCGGCCTGATTCCCGCTACCGGCATCATCCCCATCGCGCACTCGCAGGACACCGCCGGTCCGATGGCGCGCACAGTTGCCGACGCCGCCATCCTGCTCGGCGCGCTCACCGGCGTGGATTACACCCGGTCGCTCGACCCCGACGGCCTGCGCGGCGCCCGCATCGGCGTGGCCCGCGACAAATTCTTCGGCTTCAACGAAGAGACCGACCGCGTCATCGAAGCCGCGCTCGCGGAGATGAAGCGGCGCGGCGCGGAGATCGTCGATCCGGCCGACATCCCCACCGCCGGCAAGTTCGACGATTCCGAATCCGAAGTCCTGAGCTACGAATTCAAAAACGATTTGAACCTGTACCTCGGGGCGCTGGGACCCAAGGCGCCGGTGCATTCTCTCGCCGATGTGATCGCCTTCAACGAAAGCCATCGGGCCCAGGAGATGACCTATTTCGGGCAGGATCTCATGATTAAAGCGCAGGCCAGAGGTCCGCTGACGAGCCAGGAGTATCTGGATGCGCTCGAAAAAGATCACCGGCTCTCGCGCACCGAAGGCATCGACGCGGTGATGGGCAAGTATCGGCTGGACGCGTTGGTCGCGCCCACCGCCGGACCGGCCCGGTGTACAGACCTGCTCAATGGCGACCACGTTCCGGGAGGCAGTTCCACGCCCGCCGCCGTCGCCGGCTACCCGAATATCAATGTTCCCGCGGGCTATGCCTTTGGCCTGCCGGTGGGTATTTCGTTCTTCGGCGCGGCCAATTCCGAGGCCCTGCTGATCAAGCTGGCGTACGCCTTTGAACAGGCCACCCGGCACCGGCGGGCGCCCAAGTTCCTGCCCCGGATATCGTGATGCATATTGATGCAGTTTCTGATGCTATATTGCACATATGCACGTCTCCGCGAACGACAAGAAGCGCCGCACGACTCTGAGCATCCCGGTTAAGACCCTCGCCGCGGCACAGCGAATCGCCCGCCTGCGCAAGGTCAATCTGAGTGTGATCGTCTCCGAAGTGCTCGAGGAGGGCCTGCGTGCCAAGGAGGAGGCCGCGCTTGAGGGCCAACGGCGCGTCGAGGCGTGGGAAAGATATCGAGAATCGCACTCCCGCCTGACCGATGAAGAGAAGTTGCTGCTCGACGGCATCATCATGGAGCCGGTGGACGAATAGACTTGATCGATCCCACTCTTGGACCTTACCTTTTCGACACGAGCGCCGATAGTTGGCTGAGAGGGTCGACCGATCCGGCGGTCCAGCTTTGGCTCGCCACTCATCTGGGGAAATATCTCATGAACGTCTCCGCGGTTACTGTAATGGAGCGGGTGCGGGGTTACGCCCTGATGCTCACACCGGGCGCACACAAACGGCAGGCAGACGCCGAGTTGGCACGCCAGACCTACCTCAATTCGCCGCGCAAAGTTTGGCCGGTCGACTCGGTTGTGGCCGTGCTTGCTGGTGAATTAGGCGCCCTGCTGCCTCAACCGCCCTCCCCGCCAAAGCGTAGTCACCGCACCCTCGAAGTGCGCCAGGAACGCCTGGTCCGCTGGCGCTGCGATATCCTGATCGCCGCCACCGCGCTGGCCGCCGCGATGCCCTTGGTCCACCACAATCCCCGCGACTTCGAAACCATCCGCATGGCCATCGAAACCTCTCCGCAAAGGTTCCCAACCCTCGGCCCTTTGAACCTGGTCAGCGTCCTCCGCCTCGCCCAAACCTAGCGCTTCGCTGAGGTCTGATACCATCTCGTCATGCGCTGTACCACCCTATCGATCCTACTGATCGCTGCCGCGTCCATCGTCTCGGCGCAGCCATCCGAAAGCACCCGGCCGCCCGTAATCGACGTCCACGTCCACACCCTCGGCGGCATTCCCGGAGTCGGGCCGATGTGCCCGTTTAACCCCCAGTTCCTGGCGGCCGACCCGCGCACCAAAGCCGGCCCCATCGGTTGGGCCAAGCAGGATTGCACGGATCTGCTGGAGCCTTCCAAAACTCCCGACGAGTACATGAAAGCCGTGCTCGCCGAGTACGAGCGGCTGAACGTCACCGCCGTCGTCATGGGCGATCGGAAGGCGGTGCAGAAGTGGAAAGACGCGGCGCCCGCACGAATTATCCCCGGAACATCCTTCGAAATGGATAACGGAGGGGGCAAATACATCCCGGTCGATGAGTTGCGCACCGCCTTCACCCGCGACGGATTCAAGGTGATGGGCGAAGTGGGATTGCAGTACCAGGGCCTCTCGCCCAGCGATCCCTCGGTGGACGCCTATTTCGCTCTGGCCGAAGAACTGGACATTCCCGTGGGCATCCATATGGGCACCGGAGGATCCGGCCGCGCCAACATCACCATGCCGAAATTCCGCGGTTCCATGGGCAACCCGCTCCTGCTCGAAGACCTGCTGGCCCGCCATCCCAAGCTGCGGGTCTGGATCATGCACGCCGGCTATCCCATGATCGACCAGTTGCTGACTCTTCTCCAGGCCAACGCCTACGTCTATGTCGATGTCGCGGGACTCATCTGGAGCTACCCGCTGAAAGAAGTCCATACCTACATCCAGCGCATCGTCGAAGCTGGCTTTGAAGATCGCGTGATGTTCGGCACCGACCAATTGATCTGGCCCAAGCTGATGGCCACGTCGATCGGCGTGATCGAAGGGGCCACGTATCTTTCACCGCAGCAAAAACGCGATATTCTCTACAACAACGCCGCGCGCTTCCTGCGGTTAGACAAGAAATAGTGGGGCAGGCCCGTGGCCTGCGGCGGCCTCTCAGGCCGCCCCAATCCGCCTCCGCAAGCGATCGCGCCACGAATAACGCAGGATGGTGTGCCGGTTGATGCCCTGCGCCGCCCAGCCGTCCGGCGCATGTTCCTTCGCGTCACTCTTACGGAAGAATGCGGTGCGCACCACCACCTCCTCCAGCGCCACCGACGATTCCTTCCGCAAAAACTCGAACATCTCATAGACAGAGGGAATCTGGATATCGTCCACCACCAGCCACCCGCCCACCCTGATCCAAGGATAGAGATACGCCAACTCGACTTGCGGCAGCGGATAGGCATGCGGACCGTCCAAAAGCACCAGGTCGAGCTCGCCCTCAAACTGGTATTGGGGCAGCGTATTCTTCGTCTCACCCTCGACGAAGATGACTCTCTCCCCGCGAAGCGCACTCTCCTTTCGCAGCTCGGAAACGGTCCGGTCCTTGCCTTCTAACGCGAAGGCGGTGTGGCGATCGCTCGCGTGGGACAGGATAATCGTGCTGCCGCCGCACCCGGTTTCCGCGGTGGATCGGAAAGGGCCCCGCTTAACGATGGCGGACAATGCCTTCGGGGCCATCGCGTCCCATGGATGAAAAGCTGCGGCCCGCTCAAGCCAGTCGGAATCCTGCATCCCATCCAGTATCCGCCATGTGGGCGCGGCCAAAGGCCCGCCCTACTCCTGGCGCAGCACCATATTCGGATCCAGCCGCGACGCGCGCCACGCCGGAGCATACGCCCCCAGCGCCGCCGCCGCCACCAGGCCGGCCGTCACCAGCGCGACAAAAGGTAAATTGAACCCTGGCACGCTCACCGCGGCAGTGACCGCCTTGCTCGCCAGCAGGCAAAGCACCAGACCGAGCGAGACGCCGGCCCCCGTCAGCACCATCCCCTGCTTCATGATCATGCCCAGCACCTCCGGAGCGGCCCGCGCCGATCGCCATGCGGATTCCGATCTCCCGCGCGCGCAGGCTGACCGAATACGAAATCAGGCCGTACAGCCCCACCATCGCCAGGATCAGCCCCAGCAGCCCCATCCCTCCAATTGTGTCTGTCAGGATCCCGAGGGTATTGTTCGCGCGCTGGTCGAAAACATCCTCCATGGTGCGCACGCCATACATCGGTTGACCCGCATCCAGCGAGCGGACCGCATCGCGCAACGGTCCGGCCGCCGAAGAGGATGGACCGGCGGTCTCGACCAGGATGGTCATGCTCGACTGCGGGTTCTGCGCTAGCGGCCGATAGAGATACTCAAGGGGCGGCTCGACCAGAAAGATGTACTTGCTCTGTCGCGCCACACCTACGATCTCCAGCACTTCCTTCCCGTCCTTCAGCCTTAGCCGTCTGCCGATGGCGCTCTGGTTGGGATAATACTTGCGCGCGAACGTCTCATTGACGACCGCTACGGGACGGGTATCCGCCCGGTCGGTCTCTTCGAAACCCCGGCCTTCGACGATCGGCACGTTCAGCGTATCGAAGTACCCTTCGCTTACCGAGTTGGTGATCACGCTGATAGCCTCGGTGCCGGGCGGCAGTTTCACGCCTTCCGGAACCAGCCGGCTCGCGCCGTTCATCGGCAGCATGGGCAAAGCTTCGGTGAGCGCCGCCGATTTCACGCCCGTGAGATGCCGCGCCCTCTCCAGCAGCAGCTTATAGAATTGCTTGGCTTGATCCGGCGTATACCGGGCCAGCGTGGGATCGAAGCTGGCAATCAGCAGATGATTTGTGCGGAAACCGGCGGGCCGGGATATCGCAATCGAGGCGCCGCGGTAAGCCTGCGTGGCGAAGACCAGCAGCAGCAGGGCGCCCGCCACCTGCGCGATCACCAGCGCGTTTCTGCCCAGCAGACGGCGGCGCTTGCCGTCGTCCGACTTGCCGGATTTCAACGCCACAACCAGATCCGGCCGGGTCGCCTGCAGCGCCGGCGCCAGCCCAAACACCAGGGCGCTCCCGATCGAGGCGGCTACAGTGAAAAGCAGCACGCGCGGGTCCAGCCGAATGTCCAGCACCACGGGCACGTCCAGCGGAAACTTCATGCGTCCGAACAGATCGGCGCCCGCCTCCGCCACCAGCAACCCCAGCGCTCCGCCAAGTGCCGCGATCACCAGGCTCTCGGTGAACAGTTGCCGCACCAGGCGGCTGCGGCCTGCGCCGATAGCCAGCCGGACGGCGATCTCCCGCGTGCGCGACCGCGAGCGGCTCAACAGGATGTTCATCACGTTGGCGCAGGCGATCAACAAAACCACGCCGGAAAGGGTTAGGAGGAAGATACCAGCGCGGTGTCCGGCGGGCTGTTCTTCAGCCGGGCTTTCAAATCGCTGTCGACCACCATGGTGCAGGTGCGGTTGGTCGCCGGATACGCCTGCGCCAGTTGCTGCGAGATGACCCTGGCCTCGGCCGCGGCCTGCGCCATGCCGCCCCCCGGCTTCAGCCGCCCGTGCACCGTCAAGCCGCGGCTGTCGCGCTTTTCCAGCATGCCTTGGTCGCCCTGCAGCCGCGCACTCATCGCAAAGGGGACAAACAGCGCGGACCGAATCAGCTGGTTCGACCCGGTGAACGGCTGCGGCGCCACTCCGATCACGGTGAAGGGAATGTTGTTCAGGAAGATGGTTTTCCCGACCGCGCGCGGATCGGAGGCAAAATCCGTGCGCCACAATTCATGGCCCAGGACCACCACGGCATCGCGGCCCGGCGCCGTGTCTTCGTCGGGCCGGAAAGCCCGCCCCAGCGCCGGCGGCACATCCATCACGCCAAAGAAATCGCCGCTCACCAGTTCGCCAAATTTCATCTGCGGCAGAGCGCCTTTTTCGGTGGCAAATCCGAATTGCGAATATTGGGATCCCGCCACGCCGGTAAAGGATTTGTTCCGGTCGCGCAGATCCTTGAAATCCGGATAGGATAGGCCGGAATACTGGAAGATCCCGCCAATGGCCTCGCCGCGCAATTGCGACTGCACCACGATGAGATCGGAAGGGTGCGGCACCGGCAGCGGTCGCAGCAGAATCGCGTCCGCCAGGCTGAATATGGCCGAGTTGGCGCCAATTCCCAGCGCCAGCGAGATGACCGCTACCAGAGCGAATCCGGGGCTTTTCCGCAGATTCCGCAACGCGTACCGAAGATCATGCGGCATGTGTTTGGAATAGCACGCATCCTGCCGCACCGCGGCATCGCGTATCTAATAGCAAATGCGCTGTAATAATCGAAGCGGTGGCGCGCCAGCCGTCCGCTTTTGGGACACCAGGCTTCGCTCGCGGGACGCCCGAGTGAGCGAAAATACATACCACGCGCTCACCGCCAGAATAATGGTGAAAACCTGAAGGTGCAGAACCCGCGCGCCCGGCTGGCTGGCGATCGCCCCCAAATAGACCAGCCCCACCATCGCCTCGAACGACTGGATGAGCCCCGTTTGTCCCTTCCGGTAAACCACGTCCGCCACCAGAAAACCGCTCAGCACCAGGAGAGTGGCGTCGTAGACCGGTGCGTAGAAACTGGCCAGCAGCGCTACCGGCATGGCGCCCGCCCAGCATAGCGCGCGCTGCTCCCGGCTCCCGCGCCGGTATCGCGTCCACGCGCGTCCGGCCGCCAGCAGCGCCGCCGCGGCCGCCAGATAGAACAGCGCCCGGCCGATCCGCGTGTCGCCGCCGAAAAGCAGGTGGAAGAACGCATTCGGATCGACAAATTTATACAGGCGCCACGCCGATGGCCTCGCCGAAACGGCCGACCCGTATTGCATCATGAACCGCAGGTACGTGGCCGCGCCGTCTCGGCCCAGCATCAGAAAGCTCAGGCCGGCCAGCGCTGAACTGCCGACCAGCGTTCCCGCCAGCAGGCGCCACAGCCGCGCCACCAGGAACAGGAAGGCCAACACCAGCAGCACGGTCGGCTTGTAGCAGCACAGTCCGGCGCAAAGCCCGGCGGCGAACGGCCTGCCCGAGCGCTCCAGCCAAACCGCGGCCGCCAGCGCCGAAAATGCCAGCGCCGAGATCTGTCCTCCTCCCCAGGCTTCAAATAGAAAAGGGGGAAAGGATAGCGCCAGCAGCAGGGCCGTGTGGCGATGCGGCCCCAGGGTGCAGCAGGATTGAAGTAGAAAAAGCCCGCCGGCATACAAAGCGCCGCCAATCGCCAGCCAGCTCGCAAAAGCCCAACGATAAGGCAGGCGCGCCAGTGGACTCATCGCCGCCGCTAGGAAAGGCGGGTACAGATATGGCAGCCGGGTGGACTGGTCCGCCTCGGGCATGATCTCGCGGCGCAGGCGCTGCTGCAATTCCGCATCGTATATTCGGACGGCCGAAGGGATCTGGTTCAGCGTCCTTCCCGCCGTATAGAAGGCCATGAAGTCGCTGCCCAGTTCGTGCTGGTAGAGCCGCCGCGTGCCCCGCGTCACCGCTGCGCATTGCAGCAGAATCGCCATGCCGATCATGGTGCGCGCGGCCAGACGGATTTCACCGCGGGCTAAGCCCGGCACGATACAGTCCTCACGATAGGCGAATCCCGTTCCATTCCGGCAGAAGCGCGAACCGGGTCCGGACACTCTCCAGCGGCTCCCCGATCTGGTGAATCGAGCGGGCCAGGCCCTCGACATCACCCACAGCCAGCTTGAGATACTCGATGCGGCGCGGATCAATGGACATAATTTGACAGCAACTCGTATCCACGGCCGCCAGGTCTGCGCCGGCGACCATCACTCCCGCGCGCTTGGGAGCGCCCTGGATCGGGCCGTTTCCTTCCATGCCGACGATCCCGTCCACAATGGCAAAGTGCCGCGGCAGCGCGTGGTATAAATCCGCCACGCATTCCGGAATTCCGGCGTAGTGCAGGATGTTCTTAGGCCATCCGTATACTCCTCCCGGCACGGTTCCGAACAGGTTCTTCATGCTCAGAGTGGCTCCCACCCAGTGATGCGTCTTCATCTTGGGCATGGAAACCAACAAGTCGCAGGAGACCGCCTGCTGCGCCAGATAAATCGACTGCAAGCGGGAATGCGGGTGCGCCAGTCGCACCGCAGCCAATTCGCCGAGGTTCAGATCCGTGAAGATCTCTTCAAATCGTGGGATTGTCGAGAAATACCCCGCCGCCTCCGCCATATCCAGCGTGTTGCGCCGGTGGCCCGGACCTTCCCCGATGCGGACCTCCGCCCCCAACTCGCGGAACGCTTCCACCGCCGCATGGACCAGTAAGGGGTGAGTGTTGATGGGGCTATCCGGCTCGAACTCCACCAGGTTAGGTTTTAGCAGCACGCGTTTGCCGCGCACATTCAGCCGGTGTTCCGCCAGCGCCCGGCGCAAGACGCCGTACAACTCCTGGTTATAGTCGGATTGGCGCACGATCGAAACCAGACGCTCGTGCCCCGAAGGCGGTCCACTGGCGCGCTTTGGCGAGCAGCCGGCTAAAGCCAAACCGGTTGCCGATCCTGCCAGAAACTCGCGCCGGCTCAAGCCTGCCATTTCGTTTTCACTCCAGCAATGCATTCCGGCCCGCTACAGCTTCCGACGCCAGCCGCGCTAAAGCTGCGTTTTGAACGGTCCGCGGCGGCCGCAAAGGCGGTGGCGTGTTTGGCGGAAGTCGCCCCTGCGCCATCAATCCCAGACGTAGCCAGCTTTCGGCTTCCGACGCCTGGCACCCCGGCAACTGCGCCTGCGCCCAGGCGCAGGCCTTGCGGATCCGCACGGAGTCCCTGCCACTCAGCGCCAGCAGCGCTACGCCCGTGGTTTCCGGATAGGAAGGGGCATCGTAGTCCAAAGCTCTCGCCGCGCCGTGGTTCCAGCCTCCATCGCTGCAGGCATGCGCCAACAAATAGGAGGCGCCCATTTCCAGGCGCGCTAGAATTTGCGGAGAGCCCGCATATCGCGCCGCCTTGCGCAACGCCAGCAGCGACAATGCCGTGGGCGTCACCCACGCACTGGTGCCCGGCAGCCATGGCCAGCCGGGATCGCCCACAGGATTTCCGGTCAGGAATTGCCGCACCCGGCTCAGAAAATTCGTCTCCTCGCCGCTTTGTCCCGCGATCCAGAGAATGGCGCGCCGGTAAGCTTCCCCTCCGAGCGCCGCCGGCCCCAGCAATGCTGCGACCGCGGTCACCCAGGCGCTCTGGCGGACTGCCGGCTGCACCGGCCAGCCTCCATCCGGAAGCTGCGCGGCGCGCACCCACCGCAGCCCTTTCTCCACCGCTTCGTCAGCCGATCCCGCCGTCATCAGCGCTAACAGCGCGTATGCCGTGGGCTCGGTCCACGACGGCCCGCCTCGCTGGTAAGGCCAGCCGCCATCCGGGTTTTGAGATTCCAGCAGGGAAACCATCGGTCTCCCCTCCCTAACTCGAAAGCAGGGGCGGCACAGGGCCATTGGCCCCCGAGAGAGCAGGCCCCGCCCGCCCTCCCCGCCGCCCCGTGCCCTGGCTGCCGCGCACCGAACTCACACCCTAGCTGGCCGCCGCAGTGCTCAGTTGCGAATTGGTTTTCGACCAGATAATGTTGACACTCGAACCAGCGCTCGAGAACAACGCCGCCGACGCCAACGCCACGAAGGCCAGCATCAATGTATACTCGATCAAATCCTGACCTTGCTCGTCACGCCACAACCGCGCACAAAACGTCTTCATAGTTAATATGCTCCTTTGCCTCTTCTCTGTAAGTTACGGGATGCGCTGCTCGCCGCACCTCCGATCGTCATAATGCTATGCACGGGCCGGGCCACCCCCCGCCCCCGCCTAAGTCACTTTATTGACGTAACTTGACTGGCAGCTTCACATACTCGGCTGTACCAGAATGAGACGTGTGTTTCAAAATGAGACTGCTGACGCAGGGATCGCGCGATCTTCTTCATGGGTTCAATGCGGGAGCGCATGGTCTGGCGGCCCCATTCATCGAGGAACTTGCCGGCCCAAGCGGGGGAGTTGTCATCCCAGAACTGTTGAAAGGCTTCCTTAAGAAGGTAAGCGCGAACGGTTTTCAGGTTGTAGCGGAGCAGGTCGCGCAGCCGCCAAGCGCTGTTCCGTTTTCAGATTCTCTCCGTGCTTCAGCAGCAGCCAGCGAGAGTTTTTCAGTACTGGAGCCAGACCTTCCAGGGCCATGCGGCGCGATTCACCGGCGTGGACCTCGTCGAGCGCCTTGTTCATCTTGGCTACGATATGAAACCGATTCGAGTCTATGCAGGGCTTCGGAACATTTCTCGCGGATGAGCCGATCCGGCCGGTACCACAAGACCCGTCCCGCCCAGCTTGATTCGCGAGCCTTCGACGACGACACCAGGATTCTGCTTTTCTTCCCGCCTCTAACGTCAAGCAGTTTCGCCGCGCGCAAAAGCGCTAAATGGGCTTCCTGGCTGCAGTGTTTGCGCATTGGCGCAGAAACCCGAGGAGAGGAGCAACGGGTAGGCAAGCGCGATGCGTTCCCGATCTTGAAACAAGACTCGCCGCTGCGCCATCAAAACCAGCCCCCTGACGGCGCCAGGCCATTGATCCGTAGATACGTGACCAAATTGCCATAATGCAACGCGTCATGATTTCCCACTTGCGTCAAAATGAACATTTTGTTCGTCTTGAATCCAAAGAAGTCCGCCCGGTCATTGAGGTGCGCATCGGTGAACCCGGAGTACACGGCATCGCAGTACCCGAAAGCGCCTTTGAGGCGGGCTATGGTCTGGGTCTTCGCATCCGCCGCGTTAGTCGTGTCGGGGTTCGCTTCACCCTTGGCGTTTGAACACAGTATATAGGAGATATCCGCCAAATGATTCAGGATCTCGGCAAACGAGCGAACGTCCTTCGTCGGCCGGTAGCTGTACTTGGACTCAGGCATCGCCTCGGCCGACTTCATGATCTTGTCCTGCATATTGCTCCGAAAAATCGATAGCGTCGTCGTCAGCGGACTCGTTGCCGCGATCGGATTGGGCAGGTTCGGCGAGATTTGGGCCTTGGCCAAGGGTGCCAGGACGGAAACAGATATCATTCCGGCAGGAACCACCACGCGAGCTATGGATCGGAACGCTAACAATCTTCCTGCGCCATGTCCGGTGAGGATCCCGATTGAATTACGAATCGTAGTGAAGAGGGTTTTGAGTGTGTTTTGCATCAGACGTTCTCCTGTCCAGCATCTTTGGCACGCAAGGTTCCAGTCGGCGCGCGGAGCGGCGCCTCTTTGTAATCAGCAGACAACAAGATGGCGAGGGCTCTGGACTCTATACCGCACTGTCCATTTTCGATCACCACTGTCCCACTAACAGCATTCAAGGGCCCGCGCTGTGCTCGTCAACTCCCAGGACCGGGTCGCTCAGCCAAACAACTTTGCTAACCGCGGTCGGTCTCATTCGTCCCAGTAGTTGACGGAGGCACTATCGCTCCGATATATTTTATTGAGATATATGTTGCCGATTGTGGATAACGCGCGGAAGAACGGCAGCGCCGAGCTTCTCATCCTCGCCCAGCTCGAAACCCGGTCCCGCCACGGTTATGAAATCGCCTCCGAGATCGAGCGCCGTTCCGGCGGCGCCGTGAGCTTCCAACCGGCCTCCGTCTATCCCGTTCTGTATCGAATGGAGCGGGCAGGGTGGATCGCCGGACGATGGATCGAAAAGCCCGGCCAGCACCGCCGCCGCTATTACAAGCTGACCCCGTCCGGCCGGAAGCAGCTCGCCGCTCAACGGTCAAGTTGGTCGGCGTTCCTCGCTGGACTTCGTCAAACCGCCGGATTACAAGATGCCTGACTTCCGCGCCTACATTAGAGAGCATCTTCCGCCGGTGGGCGCCTCCGGAGCCAAAGAGGCGGAGGTTATCGAGGAACTCGCGCTCGATTTCGAGGAGCGCTACAAACGCGCGGTTCGCGGCGGCCTCGATCCCGGCGAAGCATGGCGCGAAATCCAGAGCCAGACGGAATGGCCCAAGCTGGCGGGCGATTTCACCGCCATGCTGGCTTCCGCGCGGCCCGATCCACCAAAGAGGTTAATCCCCGTGCTGAATTTCTGGAACGATGTCCGATACGCCGCAAGAACACTGCGCAAGAACCCTGGATTCACGGCGGTCGCGGTGTTCACGCTGGCGCTCTGCCTGGGCGCCAATCTGACAATCTTCGCCGTGGTGGATTCGATCCTGCTTCGGCCTCTGCCTTTTCCGCATGCCGGCCGCCTGGTTACCGCTTTTCATAGCTATCCAAAAATCGGGACTCCGCACAGCACCGCGTCGCTTCCGAACTATTACGATTACCGCGAGAAGATCAAAGCTTTCGCATCCACGGCGATCATCACGGAAAACAGCGCACCCGCGGTCGTCGGCGCGGCAGGCTCACCCTACACCGTGGAACGCGACAGCGTGTCGCCCGAGTTTTTCAGCACGCTGGGCGTCAAACTCCTGATGGGACGTTCCTTTACGGACCAGGAGATGGTCTACTCCCGGAGCGGAGTCGCGATACTCACTTACCCGTTCTGGCGCGCTTACTTCAACCTCGATCCCAACGTGATCGGCCGGACGTTTCAGATGGACGGATCTACCACCACGGTGGTGGGCGTTCTGCCACCGGACTTCCGCTTTTTATCCCGCCGGACGAAGTTCTTTGTTCCGGCCGCGTCAGATCCGGCGCAGCGCGCCATCGATCAGCGCCACAACAATGGCCAGGTACTCATTGCCCGTCTCGCCCCCGGCGCCACCATCGCCACGGCGCGCGCCCAGATTGCGGCGCTCGATGCCGAGCAAATCAAGGACGACCCTTTCGCCGAAAACTTGAAGGCGATGGGCTTTGTCACCATCGTGAGTGGCCTGCAGGAGGACCACGTGGCGGCCATTAAGCCCACCCTGCTCCTGCTGCAGGGCGGCGTGCTTTTGCTGCTTCTCATCGGCGGCGTTAACCTCGTCAACCTGCTGCTCATCCGCGCCGGCGGGCGCGCCAGGGAGTTGGCCATCCGCCAGTCCCTGGGCGTCAGCCACTGGCACGTGATGCGCCAGGTGATGACGGAAACAGTTCTCCTCTGTTTGGTGGGCGGATTGTGCGGATTGGCCTTGGCGGCGGGTGGCATCCGCCTTTTGCAGAAGCTCGGCGTGGACCAATTGCCGTTAGGAACCTACATCGGCTTCGATGGGCGCTTCGCTCTGGTGGCTCTGTCCGGAACCGTGGTCCTGGGAATGTCGATCGCGCTCCCGGTTGCCTGGTTCAGTGTCCGCGTCCACTTAGCCAACGCCTCCCGGTCCGCGTCGCGCAGCGCCACCACCAACCGCGCGGCACAACGCCTTCGCCATAGCTTCATCGTCGCCCAAATCTGCCTGGCGTTTGTGTTGTTAGCGGGCGCCGGACTCCTGGGACTCAGCTTCAAGCGGGTCATGGAAACCTCCCCAGGCTTCCAAGCCGGACAAGTCCTCGCCGGTCGGTTGAGCCTGCCATATAAGAAATATCCGGACCCTGCCACCGCGCTCGCGCTGATTGAACGTCTGCTAGCGGCCATTCAAAACCAACCCGGAGTGGCTTTCGCCGGCGTTGGCGACATGGCGCCCTTTGGCGGAAACGAGAGCAGCGGGGTCACGGCGGTGGAGGGCGTGCCGATCGCAACCGGCGGCTCGCAGCAGGACCACTACCGAAACGGCGTGGTGGGCGACTACTGGCGGGCGTTGGATATCCCGCTGTTGCGGGGGCGCCTTTTGGAAGATGCGGACAATCGACGCAAAGAGCGTGTGTGCGTGGTCGATCAGTCCTTTGCGCACCGCTACTGGCCCGGCGGCAATCCCCTGGGGCGCCGTCTCAATGACGGCCCCACGTTCATGAAGGATCAAGCGTTCACAATCGTCGGCGTAGTCGGCACGGTAAAGCAAAACAAGCTGGATGACGCCAACCCCAAGGGGACCATCTACTATCCCTACAAATACTGGGCGGGTTCTCCCATCTCCGTCTTAGTGAGGACAGGGCTGCCGGCCAAGGCGATGGCTTCGGTACTGCGGAGGACCGTCCTCGCGATCGATCCGGAGCTGCCCATCGAAGATCTGCAGCCGATGCGAAGCCTGATTGACGAGAGTGTTGTCACGCGCCGCTCGCCGGCAGTGCTCGCCGGAATCTTCGCCGTTGTTGCGCTGTTGCTTACGGCGGTCGGCACCTACGGCGTGCTGGCTTACGCCGTCGGCCAGCGCCGCCGCGAAATCGGCGTGCGTATGGCGCTTGGGGCCAGTCAGCAACAGGTGCTCCGCCAATTCCTCGGCCTTGGAGCAAAACTGCTTCTAGCCGGACTCGGTTTCGGCATGCTCGGCGCGTGGGCAACCGGCCGGGCGATGCGGCATTTGCTCTTCGGTATCGGTTCGGTGCACTTCGGCGTCGTAGCCGGAACCGCCGGGGTGATGATCGGCGTGGTGCTCCTGGCGACCGCTCTTCCCTCCTACTCCGCCTCGCGTGTCTCTCCGACCGAGGCGCTTCGCGACGAATAGGCCGCCGGGGCTCTGCACAGGACCAGAATCGCACCAGCCAACCGCACCTCAGGCGCATCGAATCATCTCGTTGCCCAGGCTCCCATCGAGGATCGAGCCATGCGGATCGCTTAGTCCACTCTGCCGTGCCACTCCCTGCGGTACTTCATTCGCCACCATTCAGCCTGTCTGAACGCCCGCATATCGTCCAGGTCAAACGTGGCCAGAAGTATCTCTTCCGTCTCTCCGGCCTTTGCCACCAGCGTGTCAACGGTTTGGCCCGCACGCCACGCCACGCAACTGTGCGCTTGAGAATTTCCGTGGCTCGGTCCGGGATAGTTGGTCATCGCGATACCCACCAGATTCTCGAAGGCCCGGGTCTTCAGGCCCGCGGTCCTGATCTCGTCCCAGCTACACGCATTCGGTACGACGATCAATTCCGCGCCATGGAGCATGAGCTGAGTGGCGGCTTCCGGAAACTCCCTGTCGGCACAAATCATGGCTCCCACCACGGCCTGTCCGTCCGCGCCGTCCAGCCTGCAGACATCGAACGACTCACCGCGGCTGCAATACACATCGCAGCCGATATCGGCCAGGTTGGGATTCGGTTTTTCCAGTTCGTCTTTCCCGAAGTCGCAGAGAAACACTTTGGAATAGTTCAACACCACCTCGCCCCGCCGGTTTAGAATCGAAGCCGTATTCCGCGGCAGCGGCTGATGCGTTTCCAAATACGTGACCGCGATGTTCGTTTCCTGTTCGCGCGCGAGCGCGGCAAAAGTCTGAAAGAATCCGCTCTTCCGGTCGATGGCTGAGGCTATCCAACACCGCCGTCCTTCGGGATCGAGCGGGGCGCGAGTCGCGCCAATATTCCAAAGCTCCGGAAATACAACCAGGTCCGCCCCCAGTGTCTTGGCCTCGCGGCAGGCGCGCACCCCTTTGGCCAGGTTCTGGTCCTGATCGTCGCCAAATGGCGAGACTTGAACGAGCGCCACTCTGAATTTCATACGTTATGCGCGCGAACCCTGCCTGGCGCCCCATAACGACATCGCCAGCATCACCGCCGCCAACGGCAGAACCACAAGATTTCCAATCGCGCCCGGCGGCGTGTGCCTGAAAGTCACCGGCTTCATGTGTCCCACCAGCTCCCGCAGCAGCGTTTCCAGGATCAGCAGCGCATACATGAACGGCACCAGCGACTTGTACCGGAAAGCCACCGTCAGTTGGATCAGGGCATAGACCAACTGCGCGCTTCCCCAAAGTGCAAAAGCAAAGATAATGCCGTTGGCGCCCTCCACCGAAAGGTCCATCCCCGCGATGCTGCCGGCCCCGCTATCGGGAGCCAGAAGATGAATCAGGCTTCGGCCCGTGCTGACGATGGAGATCGCCATGAAGACGTAAACGGGCAGCTTCATCCCGCGGATTCCATTGTCGGCCGTGGCGGGCAGTAGTATCGCCAGAATGTTCTTCATAAATCCCGATGCTTGCGCGATGCTTGTGCCAGATTATTTTCCGGCCGGCCGCCCCAACCGGAAACAGGCCATCTCGCTCGAGTTGCGCACCAGCAGCAGGCCGTTGTCGATCGCCGGAATGTTCCACGTCCGGCCCTCGACCGCGGGGAAGCGCGCCAGTTCCCGATACTCCTCCGGCGTAGCCCGCACCAGCGCGACGTCGCCCTCCTCGGTCACGACCACGAGGTGTCCGCCGGCCAGCAGCAATTGCCCATAGCCATAACGCCCGCCCTTCCATTTCAGTTCGCCGGTCTTGGCGTCGATGCACGCCAGAATCGCGTCGTCGAAGCCATAAATGAAGCCCTGGTAAAGCACCGACGAATTGAACTTGTTCCGCATGCGGTTGTTCTGCCACACGGCCCGCGCCGCGTAGGTTTCGCCGGTCTTGGTGATCTCCAGCAACGCCGCGCCCGGACCCGGAGACGAAGAAAGCAGCACGTTGGCCTCGTCCACCACCACCGGCTGCGCGCAGTTCATATCCATCTGCGCCGGAAAGGCGTATTCCCAAAGCAGCGCGCCATTTTCCGGCGCCAGGCCTACCGCGCGCTGCCCGCTGATCCACACAACCTGCCGCCGCCCGGCCAGCGTGGCCAGGATCGGCGATGTGTAGGCCACCCGGTCGTTCAGCGCCTGCCACACCGGCGCGCCGCTCAACCGGTCGTATGCCACAATGCTCTTTCCGCCTGCACCGCCCGGCGTCACCACCACCATCTGGTCCACAATCAAGGGCGATCCCGCCATCCCCCAGTGTGCATTCTCGGCCGCATTGTCCGCCAGGATGTTCTTCGACCATTCCGGCTTCCCGGTCTTCGCCGACAGGCAGTATAAATCCCCCTTCGCGCCCAGCGAATAAAGCCGTCCCTCGTGATACACCGGCGTGGCGCGCGGTCCGGCCCCTCCCAGGATTTCATCGAATAGCGCCGGATAAGCGAACGCCCAAAGCTCCCGTCCGGTTTCTACGTCGTACGCGGTGATGGCTTCGCGGTCGCGCCGCTGCTCGATGGTATACGCGCGACCTTCGCCCACCGTGAAGGATGCGTATCCGCCCCCAACAGGCTGCTTCCAGAGCCGCTGCAATCCTGCGGCCGGCCAGGATGTTTCGATCTCCGTCTCCGCGTATATCCCCGCGCGATTTGGACCGCGGAAATCCGTCCAATACCCCGGCGCGGCAACGGGCACGGCAACCGGCGCGGCAACCATGCGCGCCCGGTTCGCCTCCAGCCGCGCATCGCGCTGTCGCCGCGTTTCAAACGAAACGCCTGACAGCTTCATGGCGCCATTCCACTCCAGGCGCAAGCCATAGACGGCGAATAACTCCGCAATCGCCACCACAAAGATCCCCAGTGTGCCCGCGATGCGCGCCAGCGGCCGCACGCCCCGCCGCGCCCACCACAAAGCCAACCCCAGCGGCGGAAACGCCAGAATGCCGGCCCACAACACCCAACGGCTGCGAAGCATAGACTCCGAGTGTACACCACGGCAGTGGGCAGCCTCTCAGGCGGCGGACCCGCTCTCAGCGGGTCCAGCCGGCGATCACCCATCGCAGCCGGGCGAAATGCTGTAAAACGAGTTCCCTTTGTAGTCCAGTTCCTTCAGCCCCGCCTGAGACGTATAAAACCCCTCGATCACGCGGCTCTTCAGCCAGTCGATAAACGGATCGCCGTCCGCCTCCCACGATTCGAGCGTCCGTGAGGGGTCCGCTCCCATTCGCGCCAGACCGGCGCGGCAGACCTGCTGCGCGTCGAACGCCTCCAATTCGTGCAGCGGCGTCTCGCCGTGAAATGCGTGCGCCACCGCCCGGTGCTCCGGCGATAACGATCGCGCGGCTTCCCGCACCGCGGCCGCGTCGTACACCAGCAAGTCGATCCACGCCGCGATCTCCGGCACCGGCGGTGTCGAGGGGTCTTCGCCCAGCATCGCGCCAACCAGCCTGCCGATCTGCTGGTACTCCGCCGCCGTGAAGAAGACCGGCGCGGGCGGCGTCTCGCCACCGGCCGCTGGCTTCAAAACGTGCGCCAGATGATCGATGGAAGGCTGATAGAGACCCTCCGGCAATGCCGCCTGCCCGGCGGCCTCGAGATCCACGCCGCTCAAACCGGTCAGCACCGCGCCGCCGCCCAGGCGGAGCAGCCACAGACGTCTGGTAAGTTCCCCCGGCTCCATCACAGATTCCCTTTCTTGGCTTCGGCGGCGATGTAATCCGCCGCGCGCGCGGAAATCGCCATGATCGTCAACGTCGGCTCGTAGCAGCCCTGGGTCACGAAGCAGGCGCCGTCCGTGACAAATACATTCCTGGCATCGTGTACCTGGTTGAAGCGGTTGACCACGCTCTTCCGCGGGTCGTTGCCCATCCGCGCCGTGCCGCACTCGTGAATGTTCTTTCCGAAGACACTCAACTTCGCCGAGGGCGCCTGCAGCTCCTGCACTCGAATCGCATCCAGAATCTCGTTCAGCCGCGTATGCATGGCGCGCGCCATGGCGTGCTCGTTCTCCCCGTAGCTGGCGTCGATGTGCAGCGCCGGAATCCCCCACGCATCTTTCTTCGCCGGATCGAGCTTCACGAAGTTGCTATGTCGCGGCAGACACTCGCCTTGCGCGTAGATGCCAAAATGATAGGGAATTTCCTGGCTGACCTTGCGCCGGAGCTCTTTTCCGAAGCCCTTCATCCCGAATGCGTGTCCGTAAAGCTCCTGCTGGCTGTCACCGGACAGATAGTAGCCGCGCAGAAAGCTCTTGTCCCGGAAGCGCGCGTCCGCATTCACGTATTTCGGGATGATGTAGCCCGCTGGCCGGCCCACCGGCTCGCGCCGCGATGACTTCAGCGCCGGCAGCACGCCCCCTCCGTCTTCCAGCGTGAAATGGTCCATCAGGTAGTGGCCCAGCGCCCCCGACGACGCACCCACCCCTTCCGGAAACCGCCGTGATCGCGAGTTAAGAAGGATGCGCGTCGATTCCAGCGCCCCCGCGGCCAGCACCACCACCCGCCCGCGCGCCTCCCGTTCCGCGCGGCTCTGCCGGTCGAGGAATACAACGCCCGCCGCCTTACCGCTATCGTTCATCGCCAGGTGGCTCACGATCGCGTCACTGACCAACGTGAGCCTGCCGGTGCGCGCCGCGTCCGGAAGAGTCGTGGACGGGCTGTTGAAGTACGATGCCGTGTAACAGCCCCGCTGGCATTGATCGCAATAATGGCAGGCGGGCCGCCCATTGTGCGGCGCCGTGAGGTTCGCCGTGCGATCCGGAATAATCCGCCAGCCGAAGCGGCTGTTCACAATCTTGCCGGCGTGGATCTCCCCGCAGGAAAGGCGCATCGCCGGAAGGTAGTGTCCGTCCGGAAACTGCGGCAGCCCTTCCACCGACCCGCTGACGCCGATGTAGCGCTCTACCTGATCGTAATAGGGTTCGATATCTTTATAGCTGACCGGCCAGTTCTCGCCGTAGCCGTCCCGTTCCGCCGCCCGGAATTCGTAGTCGCTATACCGGTAGCTGACACGCGCCCAGCAGAACGTTTTGCCGCCCACCTGCCGGCCGCGAATCCACATAAACGGCCGCTTCTCGGGAAAGGTGTACGGCAGTTCCCCGTCGGAAACAAAAAACTGGTGGCTATACTCGTCGCAGGCGTAGCAAAGCCGCTGTACCGGCTGATCCCGTAGCAGCGCCTTCTGCTCACCGAAACCCCGGTATCGCATCCGGTACGGCCAGACATGTTCGGTGAAATCGCGCGTCGGGCTGCGCGGCGGACCGGCTTCCAGCAGCAGCACTTCCATGCCGCGCTCCGTGAGGATCTTCGCCACCCAGCCGCCGCTGGCGCCCGATCCCACGACGATCGCGTCATATATCCTGGTTTGCGCCATGCGAAACATTATCCCAGACCAAATACTTGCAGAGTACTTGACACTGCAAAGCCTTGGCGGCTAGAATCCGGATATGCGGCTCGCAATCGCAACCTCCGTCCTCCTGGCCCTGGCCTGTCTCCTCCTCTGGAGGGCGGGCTTAAGCCCGCGCGGGGCTTCAGCCCCGCTGATCCCGTTCGTACGTGCCGGCGGCGCCAACGGCTGGACCCCGCTGATGCACGCCGTCCACAAAAACCAAATCGCCGCCGCCCGGGCGCTGTTGGATGGCGGAGCGCCGGTCGACACCCGCAACCGCTCCGGCGAAACCGCGTTGATGATGGCCGCGGGCTACGGCTACACGCCGATGGTTGAATTGTTGCTCGCGCACGGCGCGAATCCGCGGGCCGCCACCCCCGATGGCTACAACGTGCTGGCGGCCGCCCTGGGAGGCGTGCCCGATATCGATCGCTTTACCCTGGGCTCCTGCCAGGCCGCCACCGTCCAGGCCCTCAAGCGCAAAGATCCGTCCCTCCGCCTGCCGGACAACCTCTGGGCGCGCGTCGCCCAGTTCTCTGCCGGCGTAGCCAAACTCCGCGGCTGCCCCTACTAAGCCGCTAAGTGGGGCAGCCTCTCAGGCTGCGGACCCGCTCTCAGCGGGTCCAGACGGCCGTACGGCCGGCCAGCAGCTGCCTTCTACCGGCGTCGAAACCCACTACGCATTGCACCATCGCTACGTTCCTTACCGCTCCCTGCTGGTGGTGCGCGATGGATACGCCGCAGCGTATGTTTCGAAAGTGGATCCTGCCACGGTTGACGACGCCTCACAAGTCATGCGCGCCTGGTGGACGCGCACGGCCGTCCCTTCGGGAACGATTGGTGCTGGACGGCAAGCCGGTTGCGAACTCGGAAATCGGACTCGCTTCACACTCGCGCCTGTCCGGAACGACATTTTCCGAAGTGTTGATCGGCCCGAAGGAAGACGGAACATTTACCATCGCCATCGAGGCGCTGACGGCAGTTTCGAATCCGATGTGTCCGGCACTGCGGCCTGGGAGGGCGGGCTTCAGCCCGCGCGGGGCTTCAGCCCCGCCCCCTACTTCGAGCTCCGCATCAACTGCTCGATATTCACCAACTCCGTCGGATAATTCCCCGTGTAGCACGCATAGCAATATTCATGCTTCTCGCTATCCCCCACCGCCGCCCTCAGCGAAGCCAGCGACAGATACCCCAGCGTATCCGCCTCCACAAACCGCCGGATCCCCTCCACATTATTATTCGCCGCAATCAGCTCCCGCTTGGTAGGCGTATCCACCCCATAAAAACAAGGCGAAACCGTAGGCGGACACGAGATCCGCAAATGCACCTCCCGCGCGCCCGCCTGCCGCATCATGCGCACGATTTTGCGGCTGGTCGTCCCGCGCACGATGGAGTCGTCCACCAGCACCACGCGCTTGCCCTCCAGCAAATACCGCACCGCATTCAGCTTCAGTTTCACGCCGAAATCGCGAATCGCCTGCGAAGGCTCGATGAACGTGCGGCCCACGTAATGATTCCGGATCAGCCCGTGCCGGAACGGCAGCCCGGATTCCGCCGAATACCCCAACGCCGCCGCCACGCCCGAGTCCGGCACCGGCACCACCACATCCGCGTCCACCGGATGCTCCCGCGCCAACAATCGCCCCAGCATCTCCCGCGATTGCTGCACCGGCCGCCCAAACACGATCGAATCCGGCCGCGAAAAATAAACGTGCTCGAACGCGCACTGCGCCAGCGGCCGCTCCGGCGCGTAGCGCTCGCGCGTCACTCCCTCCGGACCCACGATAATCATCTCGCCCGGCTCCACATCGTGCAGGTACGCGGCACCGATCAGGTCGAAAGCGCAGGTCTCGGAGGCGAAGACGTACACCGCGTGCCCGCTCAATTCCATCTGGCCCATAGCCAGCGGCCGGAAGCCGTGCGGATCGCGCGCCACGATGATGCGGTCCTCCGCCAAAAATACCAGCGAAAAGGCTCCCTCGATCTGCAGCAAAGCGTCCCGCAACGCGCCCGCCAGCGTACGTTCCGACGAGTGCGCCACCAGGTGCAGGATCACCTCCGTGTCACTGTTGGCCTGGAAGATCGATCCGCGCCGCTCCAGCTCCGTGCGCAATTCGATGGCGTTGGTGATGTTGCCGTTGTGCGCCACCGCCACGCGGCCTTTGTTGCAGGCCACCGAAAACGGCTGCGCGTTCAGCAGCGCCGTGTCGCCGGCCGTCGAGTAGCGCGTGTGCCCGATGGCCAGTTTGCCTGGCAGTTCAGCCAGCACCGGCGTGGTGAAGATCTCCGCCACGTGCCCCATGGATTTCTGGCAGTGGATCTCCGCCCCGTCGCTCGAGCAGATGCCCGCGCTTTCCTGGCCGCGATGCTGCAGCGCGTAAAGCCCCAGGTAGGCCATCTTGGAGGCCTCGGGATGGCCGTAAACGGCGACTACACCGCACTCGTCGTGGAATTTGTCAAACATGTTTTTATGACCGCAGTTGCTTTTCGAGCGAATCTTCGTAGATGGCTTTCAGCCGATCGACCGCTACGGAAATCAGGGCCATGCTGCGATTGCCAATGGCCAGCGTATGGTTCATGGTGATGCCCACCTGTGGCGCCGCCACTCCATGCCGCGCGGCAATCTCGATCACCGCCGCCGGGCTGGCCGTCGAAATCAGAATCCGCGACGGGCCTTCGTGGAACAACAGAAACTCCGCGCTCACGTCGGATTCGAAATGCAGCGCCGCGCCCACGCCGCCCTGGCAGCATTCCGCGGCGGCCACCGCGAGGCCGCCATCGCTCACGTCGTGCGCCGATTCCGCCAGGCCCGCAGCCACGATTTCGCGCATCGCGTCGTGCACCCGCTTCTCGTAATCCATGTCCAGCGCCGGCGGCAGGCCCCAATGCGAGTTCAGAATCGTCTTCGCATATTGCGTGCCGCCGAACCGTTCCTCGTCGCATGCGCCCACGCCGCCCACCAAAACAATCGGGCGTCCCGCGGCTTTGAAATCGCGCGTCACCGGCGCCGCGGTCTGCATCAGCCCCACGATGCCGATCACCGGTGTCGGCCAGATGCCTTCGCCCAGCGTTTCGTTATACAGGCTCACATTGCCGCCCGTTATAGGAGTATCGAAGAACCGGCACGCTTCCGACATGCCCTCGATAGCGTCCACGAGCTGCTGCATGATCTCCGGCCGCTCCGGATTTCCGAAATTCAGGCAATTCGTGGCTGCCACCGGTTGCGCGCCCACCGTAGCCAGGTTCCGGCAGCATTCCGCCACCGCCAGCATCGCGCCTTCCCGCGGCGAGAGCCGGCAATAGCGGCTGTTGCCATCCAGCGACATCGCCACCGACACGCCGTTTTCCTTGATCCGCACCACCGCCGCATCCGCCCCCGGCCCCGCGATGGTGTTGGTGCGCACCATGTAGTCGTACTGCTCCCAAATGTACCTCTTGGAACAAATGTCAACCGACCCCAGCAGAGCAATCAACGCCTCATCCGAACTAACACTCGCCCGCTCGCCCCCTCGCCCCCGCGCCCGCTCAGTAGACTTGTGCGCGTGCGGCCGATCATACAGTGGCGCCTCATCCGCCAACTCCCGATTCGGAATCTCCGCCACCACCTGCCCATGCTGCCGCACCCGCAGCAGCCCGTCGCCGGTCACCGTCCCGATCTCGACGGCATCCAAACCCCACTTGCGGAACACCCGGAAAACTTCGTTCTCTCTGCCCTTCGCCGCCACCAGCAGCATGCGCTCCTGCGACTCCGACAGCATGATCTCGTACGGCGTCATGCCCGTTTCGCGCTGCGGCACCCGGTCCAATTCGATCTCGATGCCCGTGCCGCCGCGGCTGCCCATCTCGCATGTCGAGCAGGTCAGCCCTGCCGCGCCCATGTCCTGTATGGCCACGATCGCGCCCGTCTGCATGGCTTCCAGGCACGCCTCCAGCAGCAGCTTTTCGAGAAACGGATCGCCCACCTGTACATTGGGCCGCTTCTGCTTGGATTCTTCCGTGAATTCCGCTGACGCCATGGACGCGCCGTGGATGCCGTCCCGCCCCGTCTTGGCGCCCACGTAGATCACCGGGTTGCCCACCCCCGCCGCGCTCGCATAGAAGATGTCTTCCTTCTTCGCCACGCCCAGCGCGAACACGTTCACCAGCGGATTCCCGTTGTAGCAAGCCTCGAAAATGCACTCGCCGCCCACCGTGGGCACGCCGAAACAGTTGCCGTAATGCGCGATACCCGCCACCACCCCCTGCAGGATGCGGCGGTTGCGCGCCCCGTTCCGCGGATCGTCCAGCGGCCCGAACCGCAGCGAATCCAGCACCGCGATGGGCCGCGCCCCCATGGTGAAAATATCGCGCAGAATGCCGCCCACGCCCGTGGCCGCGCCCTGAAACGGTTCAATGAAGCTCGGGTGGTTGTGCGATTCGATCTTGAACGCGATCACGTACCCGCCGCCCACATCGATAATGCCCGCGTTCTCGCCCGGCCCCTGCACCACCAGCTTGCCCCGCGTAGGCAGCTTCTTCAAATGCAGGCGCGAGCTTTTGTAGGAGCAGTGCTCGCTCCACATCACGCTGAACACGCCCAGTTCCGTATAATTCGGCTCGCGGCCCAGAATCTCCACGATCTTGCCGTATTCCGATGGGGTGAGCTGGTGCTGGGCGATGAGTTCCGGAGTGATCGCGGCGGCCGTCATATCCCCAGCGCCGCCGGCGCGCCAACCATTAACATCGAACGGAAAACCACCAGTCCGTCGCTCGATCCCATCAGCGGCTCGGTGGCCCGCTCCGGATGCGGCATCAACCCCATCACATTGCGCCCCGCATTCAGAATCCCCGCTATGTCGCGCATCGAACCGTTGGGGTTATCCACGTAGCGGAACGCCACGCGATCCTCCGCCTCCAATTCGTCCAGCGTGCGTTCGTCGGCCACGTAGCAGCCTTCGCCGTGTGCGATAGGCATGCGCAGCGTCTGCCCCGCCTCCGCCGCCGCCGTGAATGGAGAATCGAGCGTTCCCGCGCGCAGCCGCACTTCGCGGCAGATGAATTTCAAATTTCGGTTGCGCATCAGCGCGCCGGGCAGCAGCCCCGCTTCCACCAGGATCTGGAAGCCGTTGCAGATGCCCAGCACCAGGCCGCCGTCCCCCGCGAACTTCCGCACCGCCGCCATCACCGGCGAAAACTTCGCGATCGCGCCGCATCGCAGATAGTCGCCATAGGCGAATCCGCCCGGCAGGATCACCGCGTCGACATCGCCCAAGGCCGGCGAATCGTGCCAGATGAATTCCGCCCGCTGGCCCAGGTTCTGGTTCACCGCAAACCAGGCATCGTGATCGCAATTACTGCCGGGAAAGACAATAACGCCAAATTTCATGAGCTCGTAAAATACTGGGGAGGTTACGTCTTAATCTTACCAAAGCCCGTGTCTTCTTTGCGCTCTTAGCGTCCCTTGGCGTCTTGGCGAGAAATCTTACTGGATCGCCACCGTGAGTCCCGGCTGGCTAAAGTCAACGCCGCCAAACGACACCACTAGCGCCGCCGGCCCCGAAGGCAGCCCGTCGGGCACCGTCACGTCGATTTGTAGCGCGCCCGCCACCAGGCCCGGCGCCGCGCCCACATACTGAATACTCGTCGCCGCCACGCCGCCAATGGTTACGCCCGCGGACAGCAGCGGCGCCGGCAACGGCAAAACCGCCGGCTCGATCAACCCGTCCACCCCGCCCGGAGAAGTCTGCCCTTGACCCGTCGCGAAGATCTGGATCACGCTCCCGCCGCTCACCGGGTTGCTGGCCGACACCAGGTTATAATTTGTGTCCAGAATGGCGCCTTCGCCCTTACCCGTAGCGTCGTCGCTGAACACCCCGGGAGCCGCCGAAACCACCGTCAAAATCACCACATTGGATCGCGCGGCGCCGAACGTCGTTTCGATCGAGGCATTCGCGGCGCCCGCCACCTCATACGGCACGATGACGTTGAGCTGCCCCGAGTACGCGTACAGTATCGGTGCGGGATATCCGTTGAACGTCACAGTTACGTTGGCCAGTGTGGTCCCGATGTATCCCGCGTTGATCGCGGCTAACACGCCTGTGGCGGGTCCCAGCGAAGTGCCGAAAATTGTGACGATCTCGCCCGGCGCAATTCCGCCCTCCAGGTAACTGGCCCCGTTCACCACGGCGCCGATAACCGGGAGTGAACTGGTCACCGCGAGTGAGACATCGATGGTTAATTGCACTGCTCCGGAGCTGCCGATCAGCTCGATCGATCCGGCATAGATCCCGGCTGACAGGCTGGTGGGATTCACCGTCACTATCACGTTGGCCGGCGTCGTTGCGGCGCTCTGCGTGACCGCGAGCCAGCCGGTGCTGAAAGCCGTGGCCGTGAATGTCACCGGCTGGCCCGTCGATGTCACCACCACGGTTTGCGGCGCCGCCGGCGGACCGCCCGCGGCAAATGCAAACGACAACGAACCCGGCGCGATGGTTAGCGATCCCATCGCGTACACCGTAAGCGTGACGGCCACGGTCTGCGCCACGCCCCCGGTAGGAGTCACGGTAATGGTCCCGTTATAAGCGCCCAGGGCCAGGCCCGCCGGGTTGACCGTAACGCTCAAGCTCGCATTTCCCGTCCCCGAGGCCGGAGTGACCGCCAGCCATGTGCCGCCGGTGCTGGTTGTAGCGGCGGCCGTGAAACTCTGCGTACCCGCGATCTGCAGCGTCTGCGCGGCCGGCACGGTTCCACCCAAGGTATAGGCAAACGCCAGCGTGGATGGGCTGATGGCGATGGGGCTGCTGGGACCCGATACCGTGAACGCGACAGCTATCGTGGTGACCACCCCGCCAGCCGTGGTCAGCGTAACCGTGCCTTGATAAGTTCCCTTGGCCAGGCTGGTGGCGTCGGCGGTGACCGTGAGCGGCGTGCCTACCGCGTCGGCGCTGCCGCTGGCGGGAGAGACCGAGAGCCAGTTCCCCACGCTGGTAGCGCTGGAGGTGAATGTGGCGGGTGACGAAGCCGTCAATTCCACGGTCTGGCTTAGCGGCGCAGCGCCCGCGATGGCGCTAAGACTCAGCGAAGCGGGGCTCGCCACCACCGCCGTGGCGTTCTCGACCGTCAGAAAAATCGGCACCACTACCGGGGTGCCCACCGGAACCGCGGTCGTGGCCGCCGGTATCAACACCACTTGCGCCAGGTAGCTGCCGGTGGGCAACGTTTGCGCCGTCGCGGTTACGTTTAAGATCGCCGGAGTGGTCGTAGGGCCGCCGCCCGTACTGACCTGCAGCCAGGACGGCAGGCCGCCCGAGATGGTGAACGCTTGGGATACCCCGCTGCTGGCCGTGACAGTGAGTGACTGTGGCCCTAGCGGCGGACCGCCTCCGAAGTAATTCTCGATGAACGAGCCCGGCGTAGTCATAAGCACCGGAGTCGCCGATACGATCAACGTCACTTGGATATTTTGTACGCGCTCGGCCGCGCTAACCTGCACGGTGCCGGTGTACGTGCCCGCCGCCAGCGTGCCCGGATTGACGGCCACCGTCACTTCGGCGGCGGACGGACCGGTGGCCGGTGAAACAGAAAGCCATCCTCCGGTCGACGTGGCCGTAGCGGTATACGGAGTGTCGGGTGAGCCGCTCACCCACACCAGTTGTGACGCGGGAGCCGCCTGCGAAGCTTGCGCCACAAAAGTCAGTGCTGCCGGATTGGCCACGCTCGACAGGTTGCTCACCACCAGCGTGACAGTCACCGTCTGCGTGCCGCCCGTATCCGTCGCCGAGATGGTCCCCAGATAGGTGCCGGCCGCCAGACCCGTTGGATTCACCGTCACATTCAGGGTGGCGGGCACCGCGCCGGAAATCTCCGTTGTCACTCCATTCACCAGTAGCCAGTTTCCGGTACTCTTAGCCTGGGCTGTGTAAGTGTCGCTCGCCAACAGGCTGGAGAGCTGCACGGTCTGCACCGGGGGCGTCGTTCCGCCCACCGTATAGGCGAATGCCAGGGCCGCTGGGTTGATGCCCAAAGTGTTCGTGCCCACTTGCAGAGTGACCGGAATTGTCACAGAGCCCCCGGTAGACGGAGTAAGTGTTATGTTTCCTTGATAGGTGGCGGCCGGAAGGTTAGCCGCATTTACCATAACGGTGAGCGCCGACGGCGTGTAGGTTGGGACTGCAGTGGCGCTCAGCCACGTAGAGTCCGAAGTCACCACGAAACTGATCTCGGCCCCATCGCTGCTCGAGATCGCCACCGTTTGGGGCGCCAACTGGGATGGCGCGCTGAAAGTCAGCGACGAGGGCGAACCGGCGATCGACACGGCGGTGCCGATGACGAAAGATACGGGGATATTCAGCGAGGTAGCAAAACCAGTTGCCGTAACCGTGATAACCGCCGTGTATGTGCCCGGCGTGCCGACCAGGGTCTGCAGCGTGTTCACATCGTATCCGACGGAGATGGTGTCGCCGGTGACGATCAAACCGCTTTGGGGAAACAGCGCGGCGGGAGCGGTCAGCGGCGCTATTGTCACGGAAGTGAGCACCGGCGTGCTGCCGTCGCTGGCTGTCACCAGCACGTTCACCGGCTGGGGCTGCGGTTCCCCAGAACTGTATTGAAAGCTGACCGCGGCTGGTGTCGCAATTAGCGTCGGAGGCGTAGTACCCGCGGCCACAGCCGCGAACGCAACCAGACATAAGCAGAGCTTCAGAGCTACAGATCCGCGTATATTCATATAATCCTTCGCACCTTGCATGATACACCAAAGTCCCGGATTAGTCTCGCTCAAGCAGGTGCGACATTGCTCGTTTTATCTGCGTTCATCTGCGTTCATCTGCGGCCAATCCAGGCTTTTGATCCGTTATCTACTTCAATATCTCAAACAGATTGCTGTAGTCGTCCGTCCACATCCGCATCTTTTCCGGCGCCGGCACCTCTAACGCCATGCGCATCAGCGCCCTGTCGAAGAACCCCGTATCGGACGTCACCAGCACCCAGGTCGACCCGAACACGTCGTGCGCCTCATCCCCCGTGTCGATCAGCCGTGCGTCCTTCCCCAACGATCCCGCCGCCAGCTTCACCACCGGAGTCAAATCCAGATGCTTGTTGGACACGTGTACCGCCAGCACGCCGCCCGGCTTCAAATGCCGAAAATACAAAACAAAAGCCTCCCGTGTGAGCAGATGCACCGGGATGGCATCGCTTGAGAATGCGTCCACCGCCAGCACGTCGAAGTTCTCGGGCGCTTCCCGCTCGAGCGACAGCCGCGCGTCGCCCATCGCCACGTCCAGCCGCGCCTGGCAGATCTTCAGGAAAGTGAACTCCGAACGCGCCAGCCGCAACACCAGGGGATTGATTTCGTAGAATCGGAAATAGTCGCCCGCCCGGCCGTACGCGGCCAGCGTTCCCGTTCCCAGTCCGATCACGCCCACGCGCACCGGACCGCTCTCCTGTTCCTGCCGTATGGCTCGCCCGACGCCCGAGTTCAGCCCGTAGTAAGTCGTGATCCGCCCCTGGAACTTGGGGTCCAGATACTGCTCGCCGTGCGTGATGGTGCCATGCATCAGCCTGCGCACCGGTTCCTCGGTGTCGTCGTCGGATGTCTCGTCTGTTATTTTCAGACCGCCATAGAAGTTCCGCGCCATCAGCCGCGCATCTTTGCCCCGCTCCCGGATCACGAATCCCGCATAGCCCGTCACCGCCAAAGCCAGCAGCGCGGCCGCCAGCGGCGCGGGCCGCTTCCAGGATTCGCCCAGGCCGCTCTCCGGATCGGCGCGCCAGACCGCCAGCACCACCCAGGCGCATGCCGCCAGCCCCACCGGCAGCTCGTAAAATCCGGAAAAGACCCGCGGCGCGATCAGCGCCACGAAGACTCCTCCCAGCGCGCCCCCCAGCGCAATCATGACGTAGAAAGAAGTCAGCCGGCTGGGATGCGGCTTCAAGCGTGCCAATTCCCCGTGGCAGACCATCGAGCAGATAAAGAAGCCCGCCGCGAAGAATGGAATCATCACCTTGATCGGGTTGTTTTGAAACTCCGGCGAAAGCGCGTACACCATGCCGCCCACCGCCACCGCAAACAAACCCAGAAACGCCCTGCGCCGGTACCACTTGGCACTCTCGAAACAGAGTATGAAGCTGAGTAAGTAAATGCTCAGCGGCAATATCCAAAGAAAAGGAATGGCCGCCACGTTCTGCGACAGATGATTGGTAATGGCCAATAACAGCACGGAGGCGCACGCGGGCAGCGCAATCCAGAAGAAGGTTCTGCGCGGCGAGTCCTGGGCGTCGGGCTCGATCTCAGCCGGCGCCTCCACGGTCTCCCGTCCCAGCCACGCCACGGCGCCGCATAGCAGGATGAAGACCCCATAGGTCCACGACCAGCTGATCGCCTGGTGCCGCGTTCCCAGCCATGGCTCGAACAGCACCGGGTAGCTGATCAGCGCCAACATCGAGCCCGCATTCGATAGCGCGTAGAGCCGGTAAGGTATCGCGCCCCGATTTCGGCGCGCGTACCAGGCCTGTAACAGCGGACCGGTGGTGGAAAGCAGAAAGTACGGCAGCCCCACCGTCATCGCCAGCAGCGCCAGGATGCGCAGCGTGGGGTCTTCGCCGCCGGTCGGCTTCCAGGACGCCGCCGGCCAGATCGGCAGCACCGCCACGCTGGCCGCCAGCAACAGGCAATGGGCTATGGTCTGCGCGCGCGGCCGCAGCTTTCCGTATACCCAGTGCGCGTACAAATATCCCAGCAACAAAACCGTCTGAAAAAACAGCAGACACGTGGTCCACACGGCCGCCGACCCGCCAAACCAAGGCAGGATGATGCGGGCAATCACCGGCTGCACCTGGAACAGCAGGAAAGCGCTAACCAGGATAGTCAGGGCGTATAAGAGCATTCTTGTGTAGGACAGGCCTCCTGGCCTGTCACTTGTACGCGGCGATCCCCGTGACCCTCTCTCCAATCACCAGCGCATGAATATGGTCGGTGCCCTCATACGTCTTCACCGTCTCCAGATTGCATAAGTGCCGCATGATCGGATACTCATCGGTGATTCCGTTGGCGCCCAGCAGATCCCGGCTGAGCCGCGCGCATTCGAGAGCCATCGCCACGTTGTTCCGTTTCAGCATCGAAATATGCGCAGGCTCCAATTTCCCGCGATCCTTCAGCCGCCCGGCCTGCACCGCCAGCAATTGCGCCTTGGTGATCTCGGTGATCATCCACGCCAGCTTCTCCTGCACTAACTGATGCGATGCGATAGGCCGGTCGTCGAATTGTTTGCGCAGGATCGTATACTGCCGCGCCGTCTCGTAGCAATCCATGGCCGCGCCCAGCACCCCCCACCCGATCCCATAGCGCGCTTGCGAAAGGCACCCCAGCGGACCCTTCAGCCCCCGCGCCCCCGGCAGCATCGCGCTCGCCGGCACGCGGCAGTCCGCCAGCGCCAGGCTCGACGTCACCGACGCCCGCATCGACCATTTGCCGTGAATGTCAGACGACGTGAATCCCGGCGTGCCCTTCTCCACCAGGAATCCGCGAATGCCTTCCTCGGCCCGCGCCCACACAATCGCCACATCCGCCAGCGTCCCGCTGGTGATCCAGGTCTTTTCGCCGTTCAGAATCCAGTCTCCGCCGTCGCGCCGTGCCCGGGTCCGCATGCCCGCGGGATTCGAGCCGAAGTCCGGCTCGGTAAGCCCGAAACATCCCACCGCCTCGCCGCTTTGCATCCGCGGCAGCCACTGCTGCTTCTGTTCGTCCGAGCCATAGGTGAAGATCGGATACATCACCAGCGCGCCCTGCACGCTGACGAAACTGCGGATGCCCGAATCGCCGCGCTCCAGTTCCTGCATGATCAGCCCGTACTCCACGTTGCTCATGCCCGCGCAGCCGTAACCCTCCAGGTTGGCGCCGAAGAAGCCCAGCCGCCCCATTTCCGGTACCAGATCGCTGGGGAAGCGCGCGTCGCGATAGCAGTCGCGAATCGCCGGCACCACCCGCTCCTCCACGAATTGACGCGCCGTCTGCCGCACCAGCAGCTCCTGTTCATTGAACAGAGAATCGATATGCAGGTAATCCACCCCGTGAAAGGCCATATAATCAAAGCCTATCAAACCATGTTTTCGTCTCGATTTCACTGGGACCCTTCCCCCAACCGCCTCACCCGCCTGCTCGCCGAAAAGCGCCGCACCGGCGCCCCCGTCCTGGATCTCACCGAATCGAATCCCACCCACGCGGGCCTTGTCTATCCCGAAGAGATCGTGCAGGTGCTCGCCGATCCGCGCGCCCTGCGTTACGATCCGCAGCCGGCCGGATTGCCCGCCGCGCGCGAAGCCGTCTGCCGCTACTACGCCGACGCCGGCTGCCAGATCCAGCCGGATCGCGTCCTGCTCACCGCCAGCACCAGCGAGGCGTACGCCTACATCTTCAAGCTGCTGGCCGATCCAGGCGACGAGGTGCTGGTGCCCCGCCCGTCCTACCCGCTGTTTGAATTCCTGGCTTCCATGGAATCGCTGCGGGTGGTTTCTTATCCGCTGGTCTATCACGGCGGTTGGTCGATCGACCGCCATGCGCTGGCCGCTGCCGTCACCTCGCGCACGCGCGCCATCGTCCTGGTGAACCCCAACAACCCGACCGGCTCGTTCCTCAAGCGCGACGAGCTGCGCTTCCTCCAATCTCTCGGCATCCCGCTCGTCTCGGATGAGGTATTCGCGGACTATGCCTTCGCGGCGGACCCGCAACGCGTGCCCACCCTGGCCGCCGCCAACGAAACGTTGGCCTTCTCCATGAGCGGCCTATCCAAAATCGCCGGACTCCCGCAAATGAAACTCGGCTGGATCGTCGTTTCCGGTCCGCCATCCGTGCGCGCCGAAGCCCGCGACAAGCTGGAATGGATCGCCGATACCTATCTCTCCGTCGCCGCCCCCGTCCAGCACGCCGCGCCCCGCTTGCTGGAATTGGGCAAAGCGATCCAGGCGCAGATCGCCGCTCGCACCCGCGCCAATCTGGCGTGGCTCGCCTCCGCCATCCCCGCCGACTCGCCCTGCCGCACGCTGGCCCTCGAAGGCGGCTGGTACGCCACCCTGCAAGTACCCCGCATCCGCCGCGAAGAAGAATGGGTGCTCGATCTCCTGGACAAAGACAACGTCCTGGTCCAGCCCGGCTTCTTCTACGATTTCGAATCCGAAGCCTTCCTGGTCCTAAGCCTGCTCACTCCGCCGGATATTTTTCAAGAAGGCGCCCGCCGTATCCTAGCAATGGAGGGCGGCACTTAGTATAAGCGCCCAACGCACCTGCCATCGCCACTGCTTGACCCGTACGGTATAACCGTACATACTAGGAGATGAAGCAGAATGCGCCTTGCCAGGTTCGGCCATAAGGGACTGAGGCGACTCCACGACGATGACAATGCCAAGGGCGTGCCCGCTGCCATGGCCGATAAGCTGCGAAAGCTCCTGCTAGCGCTCGAGACGGCCGAGACCTGGAGCAAGTCGGACAGTTTCCCGGATGGAAACTGCACCCGCTGAGGGGCGAACTAAAAGAATTCTGGAGCCTCGCCGTAACGGGAAATTGGCGGCTGATTTTCCGTTACGACCGGGAAACAAATACCGCCACCGAGATCGATTTGATTGACTATCATTATGAGACGCGCAATGCCCATGAAGAATCCGCCCCATCCGGGCGGCCTGATCAAAACCGAGATCGTCGAAGCCCTGGGCCTGAACGTAACGCAAGCGGCCCAGATATTGAAGGTTCGCCGTGCGACGCTCTCAGACCTGCTCCACGGCAAAGCAACCCTCACTCCGGAAATGGCGCTGCGCATCGAAAAGGCATTCGGGCCCGATATGAACCAACTGCTCCGGATGCAACTCGCCTACGATGTCGCGAAGGCACGCCGGAGCGCACCCAAAATCGACGTCGAACGGTACGTCCCGGCCTAAATGGCACAAACAAATCCGGACGTCCGCTTGTAGTCGCTCACGCGGACCGTGGTGACGTCATTCGAATTATCTCGGCGCGCCCGGCAACCCGGGCGCATAGGAAAATCTATGAAGAAGGTTAAGAAAGTCGCCACTGGCGAGCTTCGCCCAAAATACCAGCGCTCCAGATGTTTTCCGAGGTCCTCGGCGTCTCGCCGGCACTGGCGTTCAAGAGCCCACGCGACGATATGTGAAAGATAGTGCTCGGCCGGCATTCGGGCAGCCCGCGTCGGCTCAAGCCTCCCCGAGGGCGCGCTATTGCCCGCACCGGCCCGGCCGTGCGATCCTTAGAGCAAAGGAGGTCCAGCCCAATGCCAATTCGCCGAGGAAAGGGCAGCGGCGCACCGCCGATAGCCGTTGACATCGAGTCGCTGACCATTAAGTCCCGGGCGCCAGCGGATGGCGTGGACCTCACGGTGGCGGAAAGAAGGCTCCTCCAGGATCCGGACTGGATCACCGAAGACGAGGCCGACGCCATTATAGCCGAGCGGATCTACAAGAGAGAAGCGGGCCGCGCCAAGCCCTTGCGCGAGTATCTGAGAGAACGTGGCATCACCGTGGACCGTTGAGATCACACGGACGGCCGCCGCCGGGCTGGACCAACTCCTCGAAGAGCATGGCGAGGATGCCTATCGCGACGCACTCTTGGAGATCATCAACCTGGAAGAAGACCCGACTCCCGAAGGAGCGGTTCTGCTCCGCAACACGAAAGCCGACTATCGTATTTATTTACACCGCGCTCTTTACCGGGCGGTCTACCGCGTCTCGCCCGGCCGGCGGAGGGTGATCGTCCTCCGCGGCACGCTGGCCTTGCCAACCGACGTAGGCACGGGCCGCGTTGGAGGCGAACAGGCCCCTCTCTCGCGTTCGTGGATGTCATCACCCAGCGCTTCGGAACTGGCTTCACCCCCATACGGCGAGCTTTTCTGGGACCAGGTCCGCGCAGTCCACCGCGCAACCGATGCGACAGTTTGCAACGCCGGCGAGGCCAATACCCGCGACAATTTTGCCTACGTATTCGACCGCAAGCTCGAAGAGCTGGTCATCAACCAATCCAAAGCCCGCGCCGCCGCGACCTAACCACCTAACCCAAATCCTGCCAATATTTTACACCTCACCCCCACCAAATTTCCCAACCCCAAAACCCTCAATCACACCCCGCCGCAACTTTTCAAATTCCCGTAACCAAAACTAAACAAATCACTTCCCAAACCCCAACCCCAGCCATCCCCCCGCCCCCACCCAACCCAGGAGCTATTCTTGAATCGGGGCGAAGCCGTCCCGCCTTATCGGCGTGCATCGGCGTGCATCGGCGGTTAATATGCTTTTCCCCTAAAATTGGCACTGTTTGGCACGAGAACTAACTATGGCTACTATCAGGCAGATGCAAGCAAATCGGCGCAACGCCCAAAAGTCCACCGGCCCCCGCTCCCCCGAAGCCAAGGAAAAAGTCCGCTTCAACGCCCTGGTTCACGGCCTGCGCGCCCAATCCACCGTCATCCTCGGCGAAAGTCAGGACGAATTCGACCAGCACCTCGCGCGCGTCACCGCCGCCTGGGATCCCCAGGACGACTTCGAACAGTCCCTGGTCGAGCAAATCGCCATCAACCAGTGGAAACTGGCCCGCATCGACCGCAACGAGGCCCGCATCCACGATCCCTCCCTGTCCGCCAAGGACTACACCTTGGCCCTCCATCGCTTCTACCTCACCCTGGGGCGCGTCGAGCGTTCCGTTTCATCGGCCATCGCCGATCTGGAGCGTTACCGGAAACAGCGCCTCGAACGCCGGCAGGAAAGCGCGGAGCCCCAAGAAAAGGAAGCTTGGTACAACATGGGCTTGCTTTGGGACGACGGCCAGGGCCACAGCCACTATAGCGTGCTGCCCAAAATCCGCGGTCTCGATGGCATCATGCGCGAAATCCCCGCCGCCATCATGGGTGACTTCCCCGACCCCGAAGAAGCCCCATACGTAAACCCGCCCGTAGTCCGGCCGCCCGCCGCGAAGCCAAACATTCCGCCCCAGTGACCGCAATCGCCGCGTCGCCGTGTCGCCGCGTCGCCCCCTCGCCGTGTCGCCCCCTCGCCCCCCGTCCCGAACCGTGCCTTGAATTCCCACCCGCCGTGCGCTACCTTGTGATTTCAATCCGAAGGCTGAGGTAAACCAACCCTCATATCCTTTTTAGGGATGGCCCGCCCTCGGGATCTCGCCTCATTCCAGGAGATTTTAATGCAGACGGTATCTTCGACGAAGCTCCGCGCAGTCCGCGGGCTGCTCCCCCTGTTGGGAATGGCCCTTTTGTCCCTGCCTCTCATGGCCCAGGAAGGCGGCGAAGCCAGCCTGCACCTGCCCGATTTGAATAGCGCCACTTTTCTGGGTGGTATAGGCGGCCGCACCCTGCTGATGTTCGGCCTCATCTTCTGCGCCCTCGGCATGGTGTTCGGCCTCGTCATTTATATGCGCCTCAAGAACATGGAGGTGCATAAATCCATGCTGGAGGTCTCCGAGCTCATCTACGAAACCTGCAAGACCTATCTGGTCACCCAGGGAAAATTCCTGATCCTGCTGGAGTGCTTCATCGGCGTGATCATCGTGTTCTACTTCGGCTTCCTTCAGGACAAATCGGCCCTCCAGGTCGCTGTCATTCTCTTGTTCAGCGTCATCGGTATCGGCGGCAGTTACTCGGTAGCGGCGTTCGGCATGCGCGTCAACACCTTCGCCAACTCCCGCGCCGCTTTCGCCAGCCTGCGCGGCAAAGCCTTCCCCTGTTACGACATTCCCTTGCAGGCCGGCATGAGCATCGGCATGCTGCTCATCTCGGTCGAGCTGATCATGATGCTCTTCATCCTGCTCTTCATCCCGGGCGATCTGGCCGGCCCCTGTTTCATCGGATTCGCCATCGGCGAATCGCTTGGCGCGGCGGCCTTGCGCGTGGCGGGCGGCATCTTCACCAAGATCGCGGATATCGGCGCGGACCTCATGAAGATCGTTTTCAAGATCAAGGAAGACGACGTGCGCAACCCCGGCGTGATTGCCGATTGCACCGGCGATAACGCGGGCGACTCGGTGGGCCCATCCGCCGACGGTTTTGAAACCTACGGCGTCACCGGCGTGGCCCTGATCACCTTCATCCTGCTGGCCGTCAAGCAGCCCGAGATGCAGGTCCGCCTGCTGGTCTGGATCTTCGTCATGCGCGTAATGATGATCATCTCCTCCGCGGTAAGTTACTTCATCAACGGCGCCATCGCGAAGTCCAAGTACGGCAACGCTGAAAAGTTCAACTTCGAAGCGCCGCTCACCTCCCTGGTTTGGATGACTTCGCTAATCTCGGTGGGTCTCACTTACCTGGTCAGCTACTTCATCGTCCCCGACTTGGGCGGCGACACCAGCTTGTGGTGGAAGCTCTCGACTGTGATTACGTGCGGCACCCTGGCTGGCGCGATCATCCCCGAGGGCGTGAAAGTATTTACCTCCACCAGCTCCAGGCATGTGCGCGAAATCGTCACTTCCGCGCGCGAAGGCGGCGCATCGCTTTGTATCTTGTCCGGCTTTGTGGCCGGTAACTTCAGCGCCTACTGGCTGGGCTTCTCCATCCTGGGGCTGATGAGCATAGCTTACGGGGTCAGCACCCTGGGGCTGGCCAATCTGATGGTGGCGCCCGCCGTGTTCGCCTTCGGCCTGGTGGCCTTCGGCTTCCTGGGCATGGGTCCGGTCACTATCGCTGTGGATAGCTACGGCCCGGTCACCGACAACGCCCAGTCCGTGTTCGAGCTATCCACCATCGAGACGCTCCCCGGCATCGAAGCCGAGATCCAGCGCGATTTCGGATTCAATCCCAATTTTGAAAAGGGCAAGGAGAACCTGGAAGAGAACGACGGCGCGGGTAACACCTTCAAGGCGACCTCCAAGCCGGTGCTGATCGGCACCGCCGTGGTCGGCGCCACCACCATGATCTTCTCCATCATCGTCGCGCTCACCGACCACCTCACCACCAACGTTCCCAACCTCTCCATCCTCCACCCGCCCTTCCTGTTGGGCCTGATCGCGGGCGGCGCGATGATTTATTGGTTCACCGGCGCATCCACCCAGGCAGTCTCCACCGGCGCATACCGCGCGGTGAAATTCATTAAGGAGCACATCAAGCTGGAGAGCGCCGAAAAGGCTTCCGTGGCCGACTCGAAAAAGGTGGTGGCCATCTGCACGCAGTACGCGCAGAAGGGCATGCTCAACATCTTCATCGCCGTCTTCTTCGCTACCCTGGCCTTCGCCTTCTTCGAGCCTTTCTTCTTCATCGGCTACTTGATCTCGATCGCCATATTCGGCCTCTTCCAGGCCATCTTCATGGCCGATGCCGGCGGCGCGTGGGACAACGCCAAGAAAGTCGTCGAAACCGAACTGAAGATGAAGGGCACCGAACTGCACGCCGCCACCGTGGTGGGCGATACGGTAGGCGATCCCTTCAAGGACACCAGTTCGGTGGCCCTGAATCCAATCATCAAGTTCACCACGCTGTTCGGCCTGCTGGCCGTCGAGCTGGCGGTATCGCTGAACGCCAAGCAGGGCAATATGTTCTCGACGGTCCTTGGCATCCTCTTCTTCCTGGTTTCGGTGACGTTCGTGTATCGCAGCTTTTACAGCATGCGCATCGAGTCGGACTGAGGAAAGAAGGAGTCAGGAGACAGAAGTCAGGAGTCAGAATGCACGCGGTTTTATTCTGACTCCTGTCTCCTGACTCCTGACTCCTTTCTCACGAAAGCAGTAACTCCAGATCCTCCCGCTTGAGGTCCCGGATCAAGCTGTTATCCTCGCTGATAATCGCGGCTGCCAGGTCCCGCTTGCTGCTTTGCAGTTGCAGGATCTTTTCCTCCACCGTGTCGCGCGCGATCAGCCGGTAGGCGAATACCTGGTGGGTCTGGCCGATGCGGTGCGCCCGGTCCACCGCCTGCGCTTCCACCGCGGGATTCCACCACGGGTCCAGCAGGAAAACATATTCGGCCGCGGTCAGGTTCAACCCTAGTCCGCCGGCTTTCAGGCTGATCAGGAACAGCTTGCAATCGGGATCGTTCTGGAAGCGCTCCACGCGCTGTTGCCGGTCGCGCGTCGCCCCGTCCAGGTATTCGTAGACCATGCCCGATTCGTCCAGCCGTTCCTTCACCAGCGCCAGCAGGCTGGTGAATTGGGAGAATACCAGCGCCTTGTGGCCCTCGGCGACAACCTCTTCCAGGTGTTCGATCAGCACATCCATCTTGGCGCTGGAGTCGTTGCGGCGCTTCGGATCGATCAACGCCGGATGGCAGGCCGCCTGCCGCAATCGCAGCAGCGCCTCCAGCACCTGGATCTTGGACTTCGCGAGGCCCTGCGCGGCCACTTTCTGCAGTAGCGTGTTGCGGTAGTGCAGGCGCAGCTCATTGTAGAGCTTGCGCTGCGCGGTCTCCATTTCGCAGAAGAGCGTCTGCTCGGATTTCGGCGGCAGCTCGCGTGCCACTTGCTCCTTGGTGCGCCGCAGAATAAACGGGCGCAGCGCGTGCGCCAGCAGGCGTCGCGTTTCTTCGCTGGGATTGCGCGCCGCCCCTCCCGCCAACTTGAATACGCTGGCGGCGCCCAGCATGCCGGGGTTGAGAAACTCGAAGATGCTCCACAACTCGCCCAGATGGTTTTCGACGGGCGTCCCGCTCAGCGCCAGCCGGTTGCGGCCGCGCAGCAGCCGGGCCGCTTTGGCCGATTCGGTGCCGGGATTCTTGATGGCCTGTGCTTCGTCGAGCACCACGTAGTCGAACTCGATGTCTTTGAATTCCGCGGCATCGCGCCGCAGCGTGCCATAAGTCGTCAGGACTAAGTCGTAATCGGAGAACGTATGCACATCGCGCGCCAGGCCGGTATGATCGAGCACGCGCAAGCTGGGCGTAAAGCGCGCCGCTTCCTGCTTCCAGTTGAACACCAGCGATTTGGGCACCACCACGAGCGACGGAGCCGTCGAGTCGCTCGACGCGCGCCGCGCTTCCAGCAGCGCCAGCACCTGCGCCGTCTTTCCCACTCCCATGTCGTCGGCCAGGCAGCCGCCGAAGCTGAAGTGGCGCAGAAAGTCCATCCAGCCGACGCCGTCCCGCTGGTAGTCACGCAACTGTCCCACGAAGCCCTCGGGCTGCTCGCCCGTTCGGACGCCCGCGAAGGTGCGCAATTCTTCGCGCACACGGGTGAAGGTGGCGTCGCAAGTGGCTTCGGGTTGCGTGGCCAGCAGCGCATCCAGGAACCCGGCCTGGTTCCTGCGAAAGCGGACGTGGTCGACTTCGGCCGTCCCCAGGCCGGCTATCGTGCCGAAGCGGGTCAGCCACTCTTCCGGCAGCAGCCCGTAGGTGCCATCGTCCAGCCGCACCATGTTCTCGCCTCGGCGCAATGCGGCCAACAGGGCCGGCAATTTGGCGGTAGCCCCGCCATAGTCCACTTCGCCATGCAATTCGAACCAGTCGATGCCCGACGAGACGCCCACCTGCATGGCGCCGGGACGCCGGAAAATCTTGCCTTCGGCTTCCACGTGCCAGCCGGCCGCCAGACACGCATGCGCTACTGCCGGCAGCTTCTTGGGCCCGAGGCGCAGCCCGGCGGCCTCGCCCCGGTAATCCGGCGGAAGTTCCTCCACGCCGAGTTGGTAAGCGAACGCCCGGGCGGTCGCCTCCGCCTCCCGGTCCCGCACCACGAAACGCCGTGTGGCTGGGTCGTAGATGCCGCGGCTCTTCAGCCTGTCGGGCACCCGCCGCCCATCGTAATCGAACGAAATCTCGGCGCGCAGATGCTCCTTGTCCCACTCGTAGCGCTTTTCGGAGCGGAAGGTCAGGCAAGGCTTCGGCACCGGCCGCACTTCCTCGTAGCGCAGCTCGTCGGGCACCTCGATGCGCGCGGCCAGCGGATGTTCCAGCAGCGCCGCCAGCATCTGGCCGATGTCGCCCTCCGGCGCGTCGATATGCCGCAACCGGCGCAGAGAGGCGATCCATTCGAACGGCGTGCCTTCCTCCAGCGGCGCCACGCGCTCCTGGGTAAATACCAAACCCTCGGCGATCAGGAGCGGCGTCAGAAGATCCATCTCTTCGGCGCCGCGGCGCAGCCACCCGGCCAGCGCCCACTTGCGGCCCTCCTGGCGAAGCAGGCGGAGGACGAATCGCCAAGGCTCGCCCTCGTCCCAGGCGAGCGGCAGCCATTCCTGATCGTTCAAGTGCACCTGGAGCATGGCGCGGCCGGTGCGCGCAATCTCCGGCATAACCGTGCCCGCGAATGGATGCCGCAACCGGAAACCCGCCCCGATCGATTCGTACGAGCTGTAGGCCATCCAGTCCGAGTTCATTGCGCTGCCCGAAAGCAGCCCCAGAATATGACGATCCGCGGGGTCCGGCAGCATCGACAATACGGCCCGGCTGATCTGCGGGACCCCAGGCTTTTTCCATCCGCCTTTGAGCTTGGGCTCGCGTGTTTTGAGTTCCAGAACCAGCCCGCCGCGCGACACGCTGGCGTTCACTTCGATGATATAAAGCAGCTCGCGCTGCGCCGGCCAGGCCGTGCTGGCCAGCGAGCCGGCCGGAACGATTTCATTCAGACGCTGCTGCCAGGCCGGGGGCGCCACCTCCATCTGTGGCTTGAAGACGGGAGCGGGGCGGGGCGGAGGCGCGAAGTAGGGAGCCTCTTCCCCGGGATCGTCCGCATCGTCCTGCTCGGGCGTCTCGTCGAACGAGATGTCTTTGGGACTGAGCCGGGTGATGGCCGTGAAGTAGTTCTGGGAGTCGGCCGCCAGAATGGTGGCCCACAGGTGCTTGCAGGCGCCCACGTCTTCGTAATAGGGACAGTCGCAGAACAAGGCCAGCGCGCGGCCATCCCAGGTAATCTCCACGTCGTAGACACGCGAGCCGCGCACGCCGGCTTCGACTCCCGTGGCATTGCCGCGCTTGATGCGCACCGCGCCCAACCGATAGTAGCTGGCGCCGCGCGCGCGGATATCAGAGTCGAAGTGCGGCGAGAGTACGGACGCCAGTTTCATCGCGCATTGGGAGGGTTCGCACCTATTGTAACGTGGTTTGGCCGTGATTCGCGGGGCGTGACCGGTTCATTACTGCGCTAATGTGGTAAGGCGCCGGTTAGCGGGAGGTCGCGGACTCTGTGGTGACGCTCAGCGTGACTTCCTTCTTGTCCCGCACCACCACCAGCGGGAACGTGTGCTTGTTGCGCGCGGCCCGTACCAGGCTGGTGATTTCGTGGGTGCTGCTCACCGCTTCGCCGTCCACCTTTACGACGACGTCTCCGGCGCGCATGCCCGCTTTTTCGGCAGCCGAATCCTTGCTGACGGACCGCACCAGCACGCCTTCCTTGACGCCGAAAAACGAGGCCAGTTGCGAGCCCAACGGCTCGCACTCGATGCCCAGCATGCCGCTGCGAAGTTCGTGACCGCGGAGAACGTCCGACAGTGTGCCCATCTCGGGCATCGGGGGCATAGCAGGCATGGGCGGCATCGGCGGCATGGGCGGGATCTCCACGGTCAGTGCGCTGTCGCCATCATCGTCGCTGCGCAGCAAAAAGTGTTCCTTGCGGTGGCCGATGGTGGCGTTCACCGTTTGCGTGCCGCCGCTACGCCAGACCTGCAGGTTCACCTGCCGATCGACGGGTGTCTCGCGCACCAGGCGGATGAATTGCGCGGTGCCTTCAATGCGCTGCCCGTTGTATTCCAGCACCACGTCGGATTCCTTGAGGCCGGCCTTGGCCGCCGGACTGTCGGTATCCACGCTCTTCACCTCGACGCCGCGCACCTCTTTGAGGTTGAGCGCTTTGGCGCGTTCGGCGTCGATTTCGGCCACGCCGATGCCGAGATAACTGTTTGCCGGATCCCGGATGACGATCGACCGGTTCGCGGCGGGGCGCGCGCGCGGCGCCGGATCCTGCGCAAACGAGCAGGATGCCGCCGTCAGGCCCACAGCCGCGAAGCATAACGATGTGCGTAAAGCGCGATTCATAATCCTCTCCATCCTGGTTAGTGTTGCCGCTTGATAAATATAGTGCCGCCGGTGCCGGAGATCCGCAAGATGGGACCGCCGCCGTTGACCGGGCCTTCGGCGACCACTTGCCCGCCTTCGACCTTCACCGTGATTCCGGGAAAATCGGATACGATTCTGCGGATATTGCCGGCCAGTTCGTTCTGCGCCCGGATGGTCACACCCAAATTAGACGGGATGATCACGGTAATGTCACCGCCGCCGGTGGACAGGAAAGAATCGGACATGGTCTTGCCCGCCAGCAGGCTGGCGATGATGCTGCCAATGGCTGTCGAGACGCGCACGCTGCCGGAAATATTGTCGAGATTGACGCCGCCGCCGGCATTTTCGCAGCGCACGCCTTCGGCCGAGCCGACCTTCACCGGTCCGCCCGAGTTGCGCGCGGTGACCACGCCATGCGCCTGTCCCACGTCGATCGGGCCGCCGCCGGTGGAGGCGATCACGGCCGAGCCGGCGCTGCGAATCCGGATGCTTCCCGCCATGGTGGTGGCATGCACCAGTCCTTGCACTTCCTGCGCGGAGATATCGCCGCCGCCGGTTTCAAACGTGGCGTCGCCGCGCACCAGGCTGGCGGCGATTTTGCCACCGGCCGTGCTGCATCGGGCATTGCCCCCCACGGCGCCGAGCGTGATATCGCCGCCTGCCGTGCGTACTATGATGTTGCCCTTGATGCGGTCGGCTGTCACGGCCCCGCCGCCGGTTTCAGCGCGCACTGCGCCATCCAGGTCGTAAAAGGCGACCGCGCCTTCGGTGGTGGAGATGTTGGTTTCCGCAGCCGCGCGCGGCAGCTTCACCTGCAGATCCGCCATGCCATCGCCGCGCTGCACAATCAGCATCATGTTGCCGCCTTGCCGGGCGAGACGCACGGCGAAGCGCTTGGCTAACATCCGTGCTTCGGCCTCATTGGGGGCTTTCACGCGTATCTTCAGGGAATAGGACAGCTCCGGGCCGGGCACGCCGTTGACCGTGACCGCGCCGTGCGAGGCGATGCGCAGATGGGCCGAGGGCGCTACGGATTCCGAAGCGTCGCGCACTTCCACCCAATACTTCCCCTCGCGCGTGAGAACCGGTTCGCCGGCCAGCGCGAGGCTCAGAAAACCGGAAACCAGGATAACGGGCCGGAGCGTAGGGCAGATAGTCATGACTTAGAACGTTCCGACCGAGGCATTCATCTCCTGCAAAGCCTTCGCGCAGCGGCGGCGCACGTAGGTATCGTCTTCCTTCTGCACCACGCCCTGAAGAAGGCCGACCATGTCGTCTCCAGCATGCGCGGTGAGCGCATCCACGGCCGCAATGCGCACGCCCGGGCTTTGATCGTGCATGAGCACCTGGGCCAGCACCTTGCGCACTTCCGGATCGCCGGTGTAGGCCTTCAGGCCGTCCAGCGCCTTCAAGCGCACGCCGGCATTCGGGTCTTCGGCGATGCGGTTGAGCAGCAACTCGCGCACCGGCGAAGAATCCGAATGGCTGCGCAGCAGATCGACCGATTCCCAACGCAGGGCGGGATTGTTCTCGTCGTGGGCGGCGGCCAGGATCAAACGCTGAATATTGCTATCGCCCACCTGCCCGGAGACGACCCTGCGGCGGGTCTCATCGAGTACGATCTGCACTTCGCCGGGGTGCCCGCCATCATGGGCGGGCTGCACGGAACGCACGGAGGAGATCACGTCCGGGGTTAGGGAGGCAAGACCGAACGGGCTGGCGGCGCCCGGGGTGGTGAGGCGTGCGGTGATGAAGCCTAGGGCCAGGAGGGCGCTGGCTCCCAGCGGCATGCGCCAGGGGCCCAGGGAGGGGAGCCAGTGCGGGACTAAAGTCCCGCGCGGACTAAAGTCCGCCCTCCTAGGGGCAGCAGTCTCCTGGCGGTAGACGGCGCGCATCAGGTCATGCCGGCATTCGGCGAGCAGGGCGGCGGACGGCGGTATTTCGCGCCGGTCGAGCGCGGCGGACAAGGCCCGCTGCGACTCCGCCCGGCGGGCGCAGTCCGCACACGTATCCAAATGCTGTTCGAGGCCGTCTTCCTCGTCGGGCGGCAGTTCGCCATAGAAATATAGCGGAATGAGTTTGGTTACGGATTCGCAGTTCATTGAAAATCTCCCAGCACCGCGCGCATTTTTTGGGTGGCGCGGAACAAACAATTCTTAGCGGCTTCCTCGCTGGTGCCCAGGATCTCGCCGATGTTCCGCAGGCGCAGACCCTGATAGTGCCGCAACTCGAAAACCATGCGCTCGCGGGGCGTGAGCCCGCCGAGGGCGCCCTCGATACGCTGCCCGATCTGAACGTTCCGGAAGTTGCGCTCCGGATCGGCGTGCGCGGCTTCCTCCGGAAAGTCGTTCATGCGGTCGAGCGGACCCTCGGGCGTATCCACCACGGCCTGCTCCTCTTTGCGTACCTTCCGTTTGCGGAGATGATCCAGGCAAATGTTCGTCACGATCCGGTAGAGCCAGGTATGGAAGCTGCAATCGAACCGGAACGAATCGATGCTGCGGAAGACGCGCAGGAACGCCTCCTGGAAGACGTCACGTGCGTCCTCCTGGGACCGCAGCAGGTTGACCGCGAGCCGAAGCACACTTTGGTCGTAGGCGCGGACGAGCTGCTCGAAAGCGTCCTGATCGCCGCGCTGCACGGCACGGATCAGGCTGGCTTCATCTAGTTTGGGGCTCAACCTGGCACCGACGGCGCCAGGGGCATCCTGCGCCATAAGTTCCGGCTCTGCTGAAGCTTCCAATCATCCCTTCTGTTAGTTTGACGTAGTAGTGGCAATTTTGTCACGGTGTGCTGTTCAGATTCGGACAGTGTCCGGTTGTGGGCGGGTTCGGGGTCGTGTTCTGGCCGAGTAAACCCAATTTTCGTGGCGGCGGCTTTATCCCTCCCCATCTCAAGGACTTTCACGCAAAGGCGCCAAGGGACCGCAAAGAACGCAAAGGCAAGAGAGTCCCTTAAGGGGGGATGAACCGCGTTCTCCAACCGCAGCGTCATCCGTTGCCCTTTGGCTTTTGTTTTCAGCCTGGGAGGTGGGCTCGAGTTGCGCCACCGTCGCGAGTTAGGAGCGGGGCGCGGCCGGGTCTACGCCGCTGAGTCGCGCGGCGCCAGTGCCGCCGGCCCGCTAGTCTTCTTTGTTTCATTTCAGGCGTGATGCCCCGGACTCGTCAACTAGCAAGCGTCACCTCTTGATAGGGTTCGCCCTTGTGGCGCCGGCTTACCTGGATGGTAACCTTCTGCTCAAGAGCCTTAAGGAACGCGAACAATCGCCCTTCGGCGAAAAGATGATACTGACCGTTCATCAGCTTGGATACCTCCGCCTGGTCGATGCCGAGCAACCCGGCGATTTCCCGCTGTTTGAGCTTCCTTGCTTTGAGGATCAGGCGAACGGCGTGTCCAAGCTGCGCGCGCGTGAGAAGCTCGTCGGCGTCGTCAAGCCCCAGGTCGGCGAACACGTTGGCGCTGCCGATTTCGTATCCAGGGTCTCTTTTCATTCTCGCTCCATGTTCACGGCCTGCCTGTAGCGTTGCTTGATGAGATCCACGTCCGACTTGGGCGTTGCTATCCCATGCCGGGATTTTTTCTGGAAGGCGTGCAGTACGTACACCCTGCTTCCAATCTGAACCGCATACACCGTCCGGTAGGCGTCGGAATCGAACCGAAGCGCGATCTCAAATACCCCGCTGCCGACGCCCTTGATCGGCTTCGCAATGGGTGCCTTCTCGCCTTTCTGCTCGTCGTACAGCGCCGACCCGATGCTTCTCCTGACCTCTGGCGGGAAGCTTTTTATCTGCTTGCGGGAATCACCGAGCCACGCAACCGATCTTACGTTTTCAACCAAGCGTCGCCCCATTGTATGAGAAACTACTCATAAAGACAGGAGCGCAATCAATTTGCTTCCGGAACCTGGTCTGGCGGGTGTTACCTGCGGCGTCTTTTCGGTGGCTTGTTGCATTCCGTTGCGTTCGTTGCGCCGGCCGGCTTGGATCGCGACCCGGCGCGGTTGAAATTGTTAAAGAACGCTTCTAAAGCGCCTTGCGCGGCGAATGCGGGGCTGGCTCTGACATCAGGGTAGCATGGGTCTCTGCGCGGAAAGGAGGATCCGGCGTAATCGGCTTTTGTTTTCAGGTGATTATGGGGGGGATGAGCGGCGTGACTCGGGGCGCCGGCTGTATCCCTCCCGTCTCAAGGACTTTCACGCAAAGGCGCCAAGAACCCGCAAAGAACGCAAAGGCAAAAGAGTCCCTTCTTCAAAGCGTCCTTTGCAGTCCCTTCGGGCCTCGCGACGCCTGGGATGCCGCGCAACTGCTGGAGTGGTCGCGGTGCGCGTGATAAAACGCCTCTATGACGGATGCTCCACGAGCTCCGGATCGACGGGGCGGGGATAGCTGGATGCGATCTGTTCCACGAGCAGGGCGTCAATGGCGGCGAATTCCGCCTCCGCCTGGATGCGCTTCGCGCGCGCGCCCTCGTCGGGTATATCCCGACACGACTGGAGCTCGAGTGGGTCACGGCACGAGGGAGAATACCGTGCCTTTTCCGGCGGTCCCGCCTGCAGAGGTGGTACCGTAGAGCACCCCGCTCGAGCTCAGGGTCAGAGCTGCTTGTGGAAGTGCGCCATCCCCATCCAGGCCTGAGAAGCTGTGCAGCACCGTCTCCGTCCAGGCGCCGCCCGGCGTAGAGGGCGACGTCAATTTAAATACGATCCCGCAGCCGCCGAAGACGTAGTATGACGCCGGGCAAGCCGATGCACTGGCGGCGCTCCCGGCGGCCGATGTGGTGCCGTAGAGCGCTCCGCTCTTGCCCACGACGACCCCCGCGGTGGGAAGGGCCCCGTCACCGTCCGCTCCCGTGAAATTGTAGATGACGGAATACCCCCATGTCCCACCTGGCGACGCCGGCGGCGTCAACTGGAAAACCGTGCCGCACCCGCCCGAGGGGCCGTCGAAGGGGTTGGCGCATACGTAGGGGCCGCCGTAATAAGTTGTGCCGTACAACGTTCCCCCTGGGCCCATCGTAAGGGGGGCCATGGGTTCGAAACCGTCGCCCGACACCTCGCCGAACGTGTGTAGAATCGTCTCCGTCCAGGCGCCACCCGAGGCTGTTGGCGGGGTCAACTGATAGGCTACTCCGCAGCCGCCATCGCCACAAAACTCGTCGCCTCCGTAGAGCGTGGTCCCGAACAGCAATCCGCCCTCAGAGACTACGCCCGCTGTTGGTGTCGATCCCTCCGGCACGCCGTCAAAGGCAAACAGCAGGGACTCCGTCCAGGCGCCGCCCGGCGTTGCGGGCGGCGCCAAGGCGATTGCCTCGCCAGCTGGAGAAGCGGGAGGGCCTTCGGTCGTGGTGTAGATCGTTCCACCAGGGCCGAAAAGCAACGGTCCGTTGGGAATCGCGTTCGTCGGACCACTGACTGTGTACAAGGTGGTTTGCGTCCACGCGCTCCCCGCCGTGGACGGTGGCGTCAATTCGAAGATCACGCCCGCCGAGTACTGGCCTCCACCCCCAATCAGAGTGCCGTAAAGCGCTCCCGTGCTGCTAAGGACCAATGGTGCCCGGGGGTAATTTCCATCGGACCCAAAGCTATAGAGCACTGTTTCTTTCCAGGGCTCTCCCGTCGGTTTTGCCAACACAAAGGCCGTGCCGGCCTTGAACGCGCCTCCCTCGTAAGTGGTGCCATAAAGCGCGCCTTTCTTACCAATGATCACGGCCGCCGTGGGATCGGCGCCGTCAGGGCTGCCCTGGAAACTGTAGAGGGTTTCGTAGGTTGGGGATTGCGCGGCGGTTGGGCGCGGCGTGAGGACCGCCAGCGCGGCGAGAAGGACAAGGGGAAACGACTGGCGCGCTCCTTGGGCGCACCTGCCGCGGGACATGGTTATGTAATTCGTCATGGTGTTCCTCCGAAGGGTTGAGGGCGCGTGGGCGGGCGGCCTGAGCGGCCGCTTGCAGGCCGAGGGCCTGCCCCACATTATGCAGGACGAATCGTTAAATCGAGCAGGCGGAGGGACGTGCCCCCCCCCCCGGTTTCTGTTCGTTTGATTCGTTGTGGCGTGCGTCATCCGCTGCCAGCCTCCGAGCGCTGCCTGTTGTCTAGCATTCTGGACTATTTTGGCGGGAAAAGCAATGGCTGGAAAGCTTGGCCCGCTTCGGGCGGCCTGAGAGGCCGCTGCAGGCTGAGAGCCTGCCCCACATTATGCAGGACGAAGAGTCTCTGAAACCGGCGTTCGCAACGTTGCGCAATGGCTCAGGGCACCCCAGCCGCCGCCCGGCGTGGTGGGTGGCGTCAATTCAAATACGATTCCGCAGCCGCCGAAGACGTAGTATGACGCTGGGCAAACCGATGCCGAGCCGGCGCTTCCGGCGGCGGCGGTGGTGCCGTAAAGCGCCCCGCTTTTGCCCACTATCACGCCCGCGACGGGAAGGGCCCCGTCGCCGTCCGCTCCCGTGAAATTGTAGATGACGGAATATCCCCATGTCCCGCCTGGCGACGCCGGCGGCGTCAACTGGAAAACAGTGCCGCACCCGCCCGAGGGGCCGTCGAAGGGGTTGGCGCATACATTGGCGCCGCCGTAATAAGTTGTGCCGTACAACCTTCCCCCTGGGCCTATCGTAAGGGGGGCCATGGGTTCGAAACCGTCGCCCGACACTTCGCCGAACGTGTGTAGGATCGTCTCCGTCCAGGTGCCACCCGAGGCTGTTGGCGGGGTCAGCTCGTAGGCCACTCCGCAGCCGCCATCTATACAGCCCCCGTCACCTCCGAACACGGTGGTCCCGAACAGCGATCCTCCTTCGGACACTACGCCCGCTATGGGATTCGACCCTCCGGGAACGGCGTCAAAAGCAAGCAGCACGGACTCCGTCCAGGCGCCGCCCGGCGTTGTGGGCGGCGCCAGGGCGATTACCTGGCCGAGTTCGGACGCCGGCGCTCCCTCGGTAGTTGTGTAGATTGTTCCACCAGGACCGAAAAGCAACGGCCCGTTGGGATCGCTTCCAAATAACTGACTGTGTACAAGGTGGTTTGCGTCCATCTGCTCCCCGCCGTTGACGGTGGCGTCAATTCGAAGATCACGCTACCCCCAATCAGAGTGCCGTAAAGCGCTCCCGTGCTGCCAAGCACCAACGGCGCCCGGGGGTAACTTCCATCGGACCCAAAACTATAGAGCACCGATTCCTTCCAGGGCTCTCCCGTCGGTTTTGCCAACACAAAGGCCGTGCCGGCCTTGGACGCGCCACCCTCGTAAGTGGTGCCATAAAGCGCGCCATTCTTACCAATGATCCCGGCCGCCCCGGGATCGGCGCCGTCCGGGCTGCCCTGGAAATTGTAGAGGGCTTCGTAGGTTGGGGATTGCGCGGCGCTGGGGCGGGGCGTGAGGATCGCCAGCGCGGCGAGAAGGACAAGGGGATACGACTGGCGCGCTCTTTGGGCGCACCTGCCGCGGGACATGGTTGTGCAATTCGTCATGGTGTTCCTCCGAAGTGGGTTGCGGGCGCGCGGGCGGGCGGCCAGAGAGGCCGCTTGCAGGCTGAGAGCCTGCCCCACTTTATTTAGGACGGAGGGAGGAGCGCCCCCCCCCCGGTTTCTGTTCGTTTGATTCGTTGTGGCGTGCGTCATCCGCGGCCAGCCTCCGAGCGCTGCCTGTTGTCTAGCATTCTGGACTATTTTGGTGGGAAAAGCGATGGCTGGCCGGGGGTTACTGGCTGGAGTTTGGCGTCTTTCACCACCAGGGTACCGTTGACCAGCACGTAGCGGATCCCGATTGAGTAGCGGGCGGGATCTTCGTAGGTGGCGGCGTCCGACACCGTGGCGGGATCGAAGAGGGTGAGGTCGGCGTCCGCGCCTTCGCGGATGCGTCCTTTATTGCGCATGGCGGGGACGCGCGGCTGAAGGCGCTCGGCGGGCATGAGGCTCATCTTGCGGATGGCGTCCATCAGGCTGAGCGCGCCGGTTTCGCGCACGTAGTGGCCGAGCACGCGCGCGAAGGTGCCGGAGCTGCGCGGGTGGCCCTTGCCGTTGCGCAGCCCGCCATCGCTGGCGATCATGACGAAGGGGCGCGAAATGGCCGCATCCAGCGCGCTGGGGGGAATCATGTGCAGGATCACGCCGCCGCCGGTGCGGCGATAGCGGGCGAATGATTCCGCGGTGAGGCGCTCGCCGGTTTCGGCCCATTGCAGGTCGTGGTAGCCGATGCCCAGGATGCTTTGCCAACCGGGATCGAACAGGGCGGAGTCGATGGCGGTCATGCCGGCGGTGTAGGGGTACAGCTCGGTCGTGATATCGAGCTTACGGGCGCGGGCTTCGGCGATCATTGCGAGCAGGCGCGGCGTGAAGCGCAGCCCGTTGCTGGTGATGTGGGCGACGTGGACCGGCGCGCCGGTGAGGGCGGAAGCGGCGATCACCTCTTCGAGCGCGGCCACGCTCTGGTCACCCGCGGCGCGCAGGTGGACGAAGCAGGCGGCGCCGGCATGGGCGGCGGCGCGAAACATCTCCAGGATTTCCCAGCGGGACGCGCCGGGCGTGTATTGCAGTCCCATGCCGACGCCGAGCGCGCCGCGGGCGAGGCCCTGCTCGATCTGGCGGCGGCACTCGGCGATCTCGGCATCGGTGGCGGCGCGATGGGCGGCGTCGCCGGTGGGCAGGAATGCGCCGGGGTCGTGCATCACGCGCATGCGCACGGGGATGTGGCCGACGGATGCGCCGTAGTTGATGAGGGTTTGGGATTGGCGCTTATCGTAAAAGGCGTCCACATCGGCCACGCCCACTTCGAGCTCGAGCGCGGTGGTCACGCCATCCATGGCTTTGGCGCGGTAGTTCTCGGCGTCCTGGCCGTGCGAGTGGAGATCGATGAAGCCGGGGGCGACCACCAGGCCGGTGGCGTCGATCGCGGCGCGGCCTGCGAGCGGGGCGGCGGAGATGGCTTGGATCTTGCCCGCGGAGATGCCAAGCTGGCGGATGGCGTCGAGGCCGGATTCCGGATCGATGACGCGGCCGTTGCGGATGACGAGATCGTATTGTTGAGCGCTGAGCGGCGTCAGCAGGAGCAGGAGCCAGGCTGAGCGCATGGGCGGGACGTCACGCTTTCTTGTGCATGAGCATGGGACGAATGACAAGGGTTACGAGCACCATCAACACGGAGGCGATGGGGATCACCAGGAGCGCGGTCTTCAATTGGGAGGGATCGGTGCCGGCGATCGCGCCGATGATGCGGGAGCTGACGGCGAGGCCGATCCAACCGCAGGTGATGGCGAGGCCCATGGCTGTCGCGGTCATTTTGGGGAAGGCGTCGCCGACCATGGCGAGGGTGGTGGGGAAGACCGGGGCCATGGCGAGGCCCGCGCAGAAAACCAGGATGCCGGCGAGGAACGGATCTTTGGTTTGCAGCATGGCGTAGGTGGTGACGGCCATCAAGACAGATGCGGCCAGGGTAACGGTGGGCGAAGAAACCTTAATCAGGATGCGGGAGACCACCACGCGGCCGACCAGGAGTCCCAAGGCGAAGCCCAGGGAGAGGATGCCGAGCGCGCGCTTTTCCGGGATGCCCTGCGCCTCCAGATAGCGAGGCAGCCAGTTCCAGACGCCAACCTCGCAGGTGACGTAGAGGAACAGCAGCAACGCCAGCAGGAACAGAATGGGCCGGCCCAGAAGCTGTCCGGCCTCACCTAATTTGAAGCCGCGCTCTCCGGTGGGCGGCGGCATGGGGGTGACGGAATGCAGGAGGAATGTTGCCACCGTCAACACCGCGACCAGATAGCACAGCGCGATGGTGTTGCCGGCCAGCACGTAGGCGCCGATCAGCGGAGTGGCCAGGCCGCCGAGGCCGAAGAACAGGTTCAGCAGGTTGAGCGTGGTGGCGCGGCGCTCTTCGCTGATATCGCTGACCAGGGCATTGGCCGCGGTGACGATGATGCCGCCGCCGACTCCCTCCGCCAGAAACACGATCGCCAGCGAACCGGCCGGGGAGCTTGGCACTACAAATAATGACGCGGCGATCAGGCCCAAACCCAGCAGCAGTCCGGTCTTCTTGCCCTTGTTGTCGATCAGCGGGCCGACGGCGATGGAAGCGATGATGAGCCCGATGGCTTGCGCCAGGGCGATGCCGCCGTTCTGGTCCGGCGTGAGGGCGTACTTGTGCGAGAGATCGGGCAGCAGCGTGCCGAGCATGGCCGCAGTCAGGCCGTAGACGAAGATGGCCAGGATGGCGGCGGGGATCAGGCGGCTCTTGGAAATGGGGGCGGACATAGAGAGGTCATCGTACCAGAAGCCGGGCCAACACAAAAGCAGTGTCAGCCGCAGATGCACGCAGATGAACGCGGATAAGAGCACGGGCCGTGCGCACATTAACGGTATGGCAGGCCTTTCTCACGGGTGTGCATCCGCCACGGTAGAAGTGAATTTCTGGCTCTTGTAATCCTGGGGTGCGCGACATCTTGCTTTTTATCGGCGTTCATCGGCGTTAATCGGCGGCGAAATATGTTTTCCTCCGGCTCAACCCGAACGCCAAAACCCTAATCAGCCGCCGATGAACGCCGATAGAACCAGGTTTTGCGGCTCCTGTAATCCTTTGTTGCCTTGCCCGCCAGGGCGCGGGCTGATATCATCTTCTGGGCAGGCTGTGCGCAAAGTCTCATTCATCGCGTCAAATCAGATAATCGGGCGTGGAACGTTAAATTGGATCGCGGGACGGCCCATCGTGGTTTCGTTCGAGGTCACGGACTCCTGCACGTGTTACTGCCGGCACTGCGATCACGGCGGCATAAAGGACGGCAGCGCCAATCTGCGGCCGCACGAATACCGGCGCTACATGGAGGCGCTGCGGCCGTGCGTGGTGCAGGTTTCCGGCGGCGAGCCGATGATGCGCGACGATCTGGTGGAGATCGTGCGCGAGATCAAGGGCGGCGCGCGGGTGCCGTATACCATCCTGGTTTCGAACTGGTCGCTGATGACGGAGGAGCGCTACCTGGAGTTGCGGGCGGCGGGGGTGGACCAGTTTTCGGTAAGCCTGGATTTCCCCGACGAGCGGCACGACGAATTCCGCTTGCATCCGGGGCTGTACAGGCATCTGAGCGCGATAGTTCCGCGCCTGGCGCGGCTGGGCCACGACGATATCGTGCTGAACAGTTGCATCACCCGCGCGAACGTGGGCGAGATCGCCGCGATCGCGGGTAAAGCGCGGGAGTGGGGCGTTAATCTTTGCTACAGCGCCTACTCGCCCAAGCGCACGGGCTCGCGCGAGTATTGCCTGGACACGCCGGAACTGCTCGGTTTGCTCAACGAAGGCCTGGATATGGTGGAGATGATGCGCGACGAGAGCAACTGGATCGTGAACTCCAGGAGCACGCTGGACGCCACCCGGCGGTTCTTCGCGCAAGGGTGCGCACAGGGCTGCCAGGCGGGCCTGCGATTTCTGGTGGTGCGGAGCGACGGCATGCTGCAGCCGTGCTCCATGCAGTTCCAACAATTCCCGCTGGAGGAGCGCGAGCGCATGGTGCGGGAATTCACGGCCAGCAACACTTGCGGCGAATGCTACGTGTCAATCCGATCTTACCTGGATAAGAGCTTCACGCAGCTGGTGCGCGAAAACGTGTCGGAGTTTCTCTCGCTGTAGGTAACAGGAGTTACCGGTGCGCGGCGGAAAACGCGGCTTCGGCGGTGACTGGCGCAGCCACCGGCTCGCCGATGCGCATCTCGGTCCAGTTGTAGCCAAATTCCTTGCCGCAGTCCAGACAAACGACGTAGGTAGAGTGGCGCGGGCCATTCGCCGGTGAGAAACCGGATTTCCGCGCGGGTGTGATGGGGAACGTAGTCCGGCGGTGAGAGCACCCAATGAGAAGATTCAAGAAATTGTTTAGCATAGCCGCAACCCCCTTCTATTGCTTAGATACTGAAACATGCCTGCTGGTTTCAAATACGCAGTGAGACCGAATTTGGATCTTGCGCACCTTCGCCAATCGCGAGCGCATACGTAGGTTAGTGATAATTGCGGAGCAAATGTTTCAGACGAATAGCCGGGCGGCGACGGATTCGGCGATCTGCTTGCCGTGGAAGCGTCCGTTCTCGATGAAGATCTCGTTGGTGTGCATGCCCGCGACGATGACGCCCGCGAGGTAAATTCCGGGCCGTTCGCTTTCCAGCGTTTGGGGGTCGCTGCGCGGCTTCTGGGTTTCGGGATCGAGGGAAATCCCTATGGAATTCAAGAAGTTGAGATCGGGGCTGTAGCCGGTCAACGCGAAGACGAAATCGTTTGGGAGGGCCACTTCGCCTTGGGGAGTGGAGACGACGATGGAATCCGGCCGGATTTCCACAAGTTGAGAATTGAAATATGCCTGGATCTCTCCGCACTTAATCCGGTTTTCGATATTGGGTTTGATCCAGTACTTCACTTTTTCGGAGATGGCCGCGCCACGATGGATAAGTGTAACTCGCGCACCGGTCCAGAACAGTTCTAATGCAGCGATTGCAGCGGAGTTTTTGGCGCCGACCACTGCCACGTCGTGGTTATAGTACGGGTGTGGCTCTTTGTAATAGTGAAGAACCTTACTAAGATCCTCGCCGGGGACGTGCAATAAGTTAGGCACGTCATAGTACCCGGTGGCCAGGACTACTTTGCGGGCGCTATAAGTACGATGGCAATCCAGGCGATCGGTAGTAAATACCTGGAAAGCGCCGTCGTGGCCGGCTATGTTTGTAACACGCTCGTAATCGTGGATATTGAGCTTGAAATGGTCGGCGACGCGGCGATAGTATTTGAGCGCCTCATGCCGGTTGGGCTTCTCGTTGAGGCTGGTCATGGGGATGTTGCCGATTTCGAGCAGTTCGGGCGTGGTGAAGAAGACCATGTTGGTGGGGTAGTTGTAGAGCGAGTTCACCACACAACCCTTTTCGATCAACACGGTTTGGATGCCGCGCTGCTGCAATTCAATGCCGCAGGCCAATCCGGTAGGCCCGGCGCCGACTACGACGACGTCGAACCCATTCACAGCTTGCTCTCGATTTCGGCGGAAAGGCGATCGAGCGCGGCGGGCAGGGCCGCGGGATCCTTGCCGCCGCCTTCGGCCATATCCGGACGGCCGCCGCCTTTGCCGCCAACGGCTTGCGCCAGCGCGGCGGCGAGCTTGCCGGCCTGCACTTTGGAGGTGAGATCCTTGGTCACCGCGGAGACGATGGACACGGTGGAATCTTCGACCGATGCCAACACCACCACGGCGCTGCCCCATTTGTTGCGTAGCGCATCCACCAGTTCGCGCATCTGCTGGCGATCCAGGCCGTGCGCCGGGGCGACCAGCACACGGGCGCCGTTCACCGTGCGCGCCTGGCTTTCCAGACCGCCTGCCGCCGCATGCGCCAGTTGGCTGCGGAGATCGCGCTTTTCGTGTTCGAGGGCTTTCTCGCGGGCCAGCATTTTTTCCACGTGCTCGACCAGTTCGGGCTCGGAGGCTTTCAATAGTTCCGAAAGCCGGTGCAGCGTTCCGGTGAGTTCCTGATACTGGCGCACCGCGCCCTCGCCGGTGACGGCTTCGATGCGGCGGACGCCCGCCGAAATGCTGCCTTCGTAAACGATTTTGAAGACGCCGATGTCGCCGGTGCGCACCACGTGCGTGCCGCCGCAAAGCTCCTTGCTGAAATCCGGAACGGAAACCACGCGGACCTGGTCGCCGTATTTTTCGCCGAACAGAGCCATGGCGCCGGTGGCGACGGCCTGTTCGAGCGGCAGGACCTTGGTGTCGACGCCGCTGTTGCGCAGGATCTGCTCGTTCACCAGGCGCTCGACTTCCTCGAGTTCGGCTTTATCCATGGCGGCGTAGTGGGTGAAATCGAAACGCAGGCGGGGCGGCTCGACCACGCTGCCCGCCTGCTTCACATGCGTCCCCAGGACCTGGCGCAGCGCGGCGTGCAGCAGATGCGTGGCGGTGTGATTGCGCATGGTGGAGAGGCGCAGCGGCCTGGCAACTTCCGCGCGCAGCTCGTCAAGCACCCGGATGGGCGCGGTGGCGACGATGCGATGCACGGTCAGGCCCGGCACCGCCGGATATGCCGTCTGCACGTCGGCGACTTTCTCGCCGCTTAAGGTGAAGAGGCTGCCGCGATCCCCAACCTGGCCGCCGGTTTCGGCATAGAACGGCGTGCGATCGAGCACCAGCTCGGCTTCGACGCCCGCGTCGATCTGGTCGCGCCGTTCGTGACCGACCAGCAGGGCCACCACGCGCGATGTAGCGGCCAGCTCGTCGTAACCCAGGAATTGGGTACGGCCCTGCGCGGCCAATTCGTGATAGACGGGGGCGATGGCGCCTTTGTCCGCGCCTCTCCAACTGGCGCGGGCGCGTTCGCGCTGGCGTTCCATCTCGCGGTCGAAGCCTGCGTGGTCGATGGACAAGCCGCGGTCGTGCGCCATGTCTTCCTGCTCGTCGAGCGCCAGGCCGAAGGTGTCGTAGAGCTTGAAGGAGACGGCGCCGGGGATGACCTGGCCGGACAGCGACTTTACCTCGTCGTTGAACATGCGCTCGGCCACCAGGAAGGTGGTGGCGTAGCGGTGCTCTTCGTCCTTCACGATGCGGGCGATGCGCTGCACGCTCTCCATCAGTTCGGGGTAGGCGGGCTTCATCAACTCGGCTACCGCGCCGGTTAGCTTGTAGAGGAACGGCTCTTCGACGCCGATCAGGCGGACGTGCCGCATGGCGCGGCGCATGATCTTGCGCAGCACATAGCCGCGGCCGTCGTTAGCGGGCAGCACGCCGTCCTGAATCAGGAAAGTAGTGGCGCGGCAATGGTCGGCGGCGATGCGCAACGCGGTATCGACGCGCGCATCCGCGCCGTAGGATACGCCGAACATGTCGGCGGCGCTGACGATGATGGGACGGATGAGGTCGGTATCGTAGTTCGATAGCTTGCCTTGCAGTACGGCCGCGACGCGCTCGAGGCCCATGCCGGTATCGATGGAAGGGCGGGGCAGGGGAGTGAGAACGCCGTTCGCATCGCGGTTGAACTGCATGAAGACCAGGTTCCAGATTTCGACGAAGCGGCCGCCCGCGTCACTGGGAAAGGCTTCGTGTTCGTGGCCGGGCTCGGAGGCGCCGGGTCCCATGTCGTAGTGGATCTCGGAACAGGGGCCGCAGGGGCCGGTGTCGCCCATTTGCCAGAAATTGTCCGCTTCGTCGAGGCGGAAGATGCGCTCTTTGGGGACGCCCGCGACCTTCTGCCAGAGCTCTTCGGCGTCATCATCCTCGCGGAAGACGGTGACGTAGAGGCGGTCCTTGGGCATGCCGTAGCCCTTCGTCACCAGATCCCAGGCGTATTCGATGGCGGCGGCTTTGAAGTAATCGCCGAAGGAGAAATTGCCCAGCATTTCGAAGAAAGTGTGATGGCGGCGGGTGTAACCGACATTTTCCAGGTCGTTATGCTTGCCGCCGGCGCGCACGCATTTCTGGGAGGTGGTGGCGCGGGAGTAGTCGCGCTTTTCGAGGCCCAGGAAGGTGTCCTTGAACTGGTTCATGCCGGCGTTGGCGAACAGCAGCGTGGGATCGTTGGCGGGGACCAGCGAGGAGCTGCGCACCACGCGGTGGCCGCGCGCGGCGAAGAAGTCGAGGAAGCCCTGTCGGATGTCGTTACCTGTCACGTTTTCATTGTAGCGAAGGCGGGTTGGGCATCGGAGTTGCGGCGTGGCGCAGCCGGGCGGCCTAAGAGGCCGCTGCAGGCCGAGGGCCTGCCCCACAAGCGCGCCTGGCTTTCAAGCCTTGTCGCGCCCAGTGCGGCGCGCGTATTTGATCGCCAGCCAATGGTACAGCGGGCGCGGAAAGGCGCGCATGACGAAGACCAGCAGGCGATAGCGCCAGCCGGGAATCACGAACAACTGGCCGCGGTCGAGGGCGCGCAGGGAGGTGTCCACCACATCGCCGGCGGACATCCACATCCAGGACGGAATGGGCGAGCGGTCGAAGTGCATGGTGTCGTGGAATTCGGAGAGGGTGAAACCGGGGCATAGGGCCAGCACCCGCACGGGTGAGCCGATGCTCCGCAGCTCCATGTGGATCCCCTCGGTGAAGCTGCTCATCCAGGTTTTGGTCGCGGAATAGCTGACGCTGCCGGGGTTTTGTCCGAAGCCCGAAACCGACGAAACATTAATGATGCTGCCGTGCCGGCGGGCGACCATGCCCTGGAGCGCGGCATGCGTCAGGCGCATGGGGGCCAGAATGTGCAGGCGGTGCATCTGGTCCTGGCCATCGATAGGGAGGGAAAAAAAGCGCCCGGCGATGCCAAATCCGGCATTATTGACCAGGAATTCAAGATTCGGGGCGGTGGCGATGCGCTCCTCGACGGCCTTCAAATCCGCGTCGCGGGTGAGGTCCGCGGGCAAGATTTCCACCTGTACGGCATGGGCGGCCTGGATGGCGCGGGCCTCTTGTTCCAGCCGGTCCCGGCGGCGCGCAACCAGCACCAGGTCATAGCCGCGCGCTGCCAGTTGACGGGCGAAGGTGGCGCCGATGCCGCTCGAAGCGCCGGTAATCAGGGCCAGAGGACGCGATGGCTGCATGACGGTCAGGGGTCATCATAGCATTTGCCGCGCAGTTGTCAGAAAAATCCGAGAAGGTTAACAATCGGACCGCTGGGCCTCCAGCATCTCCTGAATTTGTAATAAGCCTCACGCCAATTGTGAAAACCAGTCCGGTTTTGCACACAATATAGGAAACAATATGACGATTGTGCGTCAGAATATATACAGGACACACCGCGCGCCCATGACGGCAAGTATGAAGCTGGCAACAAAACGCAACCCGAAGCGCGCACGCCCGAGCGCCGCGCGGAACGTGTCGGCGCTGCTGGTGAACCCTCTCGATTCCCAGCACATCGTGGGTGTCGAGGAGATCCGGTTGCCGGACGGTTTGCCGGCGATCTCGGCGCGCGCGAGCTTCGATGGCGGCGATTCCTGGCGGGAGTCGTGGCCGTTGCCCGTGGAAAAGGAATGGGCGGGCGTGGTGGGGCCGGTGCTGGCGATGGACGCGCACGGTACCCTGGTGCTGGTGGCGCTGGCCCTGGACCCGGAACGCTCGCGCACTTCGCTGGTGGTCTACCGCTCCGAAGACGGCGGCATCCATTGGAGCGTCCCCACGGTGGTCCTGCGGGGAGCGGCCGAATGCTGCTACTCGATCGCCACGGATCTCAACCCCGCGAGCCCGTTCCGGGGCAACGTTTATCTGGCCGCCGACATGGGTAACATGCTGTGCTTCGCGCGGACCAGCAACGGCCAGTTGTGGAGCGGCAAAGGGTCTGGCCGGCCCGGGCCGCTGCTGGCGGGATTGTGTTTCAATCCCGAAGTGCTGGTGGATGCCGGCGGCGTGGTGCATGTGGTGTGGATGACAGGCCCGTCCGGCGGGCGCATTCTGACGGCCAATTCCGCGGACGGAGGGCAGGCGTTTTCGGCCCCGGCGACCGTGGCCGAAGGGATCGTGGGGGTGCAAGACGGGCTTCCGGAAACGGCGCCGGCCACCTGCATCGCCCCGGATGGCGTGGCGCTTTGCGTATGGGCGGACGACCGCGAGGGTCACGCCCGGCTTTACCACCGGCGGTCGGTGGACGGCGGCCAGACATGGCAAGGGCCACCGGACGGCGAGCCTTTGGTGGCCGGGGCAGGATCCGGGCAGCATGAATTCCAGCCGCACCTGATCGTTACCGCGGGCGGCGAGATCTGCTGCGCGTTCTATGAATACGGCCCCAAGGCTCCCGGCGGCGAGCTGCTGGTGGATTTGGCGATGTCCATATCCTATGATCGCGGCGCGACCTTCAAGAGCCCCATGGTGCTGAGCGAGCAGCCCTGGGATCCGGCGGTGGATCAGCCGCTCTCGCGCGGCGCCACCCGCGGAGCGTTGGGCTGGCTGACGTTGGGGTGAGTAGCCGGCATTCTACGAAGCACTTGTGTTGCGGGGCTTTTTGTGGCATAATTAAGCTAGATTAGCTAGATTGTAGGAGGATGCTTATGGAATGGCAACTCGCGGACGCCAAGAATCGCTTTAGCGAAGTGGTCAACCGGGCGCTGGCCAAGGGTCCCCAGTTCGTGCGCCGGCGCGGCGATGTGGTGGTTATCGTGGCGCAGCGGGAATACGAAAAGCTGACCGGAAAGCGTCCGGACTTCAAAGCGTTTCTCACCGCTAAAGGGCCCAGCCTGGAAGGCGTGGACCTGACCCGCGGTCGCGCTCCCATGCGGGACGTGAAACTGTGAAGGTGTTGCTGGATACCTGCGCTCTGTCGGAGCTGCGCCTCCCGAAGCCGGACGCGGGCGTGGCCAGCGCCGTTCAGGATCTGGATAGCGACGATTTGTTTGTGAGCGCGATCTCGATCGGGGAGATTGTGAAAGGGGTGGCGCTGCTCGAAGACGGCAAGAAGAAGCGCCTCCTTCAAAGCTGGCTGCAGACACTTGAGCGGCATTATGGCGATCGCCTTCTTCCCATCGACACGGAGACCTGCCACATGTGGGGCGAGCTCACCGCCGCGGCGCAGAAGGCGGGCCGCACGATACCGGCCAGCGACGGGTTAATCGCGGCTACCGCCCGCCGGCATGGCCTCTATATAATGACGCGGAACACCGCGGATTTCGAATCGTCGGGAGTGCCGCTGCTCAATCCTTGGGAAAATCAATAGTTCAGTGGCGGCCTGAGAGGCCGCCGCAGGCTAAGAGCCTGCCCCACAATTTATGCCGCTCACAAACGGATTTCCCTTGGAGGATCAGGCCGCTTCACCATCCGTCTCTATGGCGGGCATCTTCGCGGCCGCGATCAGGCGGCGCGCTTGGGCTCGCAATCCGGGCCAGCGCCAGCCGAAGATCGCGGCCGCCACCATGCAGATCACGCCGCCGCCGGCTACGGTGGCGGGCGCGCCCCAGCGCGCGGCGAATACGCCGCTCAAGGCCGCGCCGAATGGCGCCATGCCCATGAACATCATCGAATAGACCGACATCACCCGCCCCCGCAAGCGATCCGGCGACATGGTTTGGATCAGGGTGTTGGACGATCCCATCTCGAACATCATGGCGAAGCCCACCGGCAGCAGCACCGCGCAGGAGAGCCAGAACGTGTGCGAAACCGCCACGCCAATGAGCGACGCGCCGAACGCGCCCGCCGAAATCGCCACCCAGCGCCCCAGGCCCTTCACAGTTTCGCGCGAGGCCAGCAGCAATGCGGCGGCCAGCGCGCCCACACCGGCCGCGCCCATCAGGATGCCCAGTCCCTTGGGGCCGGCGTGCAGAATCTGGCCGGCGAAGATGGGCATCAGGACCGCGTAGGGCATGCCGGTGACGCTCAGAACTCCCAACATGATCATCAGGTGGTGAATCGGCGGGCTGTCGATTACGAAGCGGAATCCTTCGATCACATCGGCCAGCGGCGAGGCCGGCGGCCTTACTACCCGGCGCTCCGCCACCGTCATCAGGAGCAGGCCGGCGATTACCGCAATGTAGCTCACGCCGTTGGCGAAGAAGCACCAGCCCTCGCCGATGGCGGCCACCAGGATGCCCGCGACCGCCGGGCCGATGATGCGCGAGGCGTTGAACATCGAGGAGTTCAAGGCGATGGCGTTGATCAGGTCTTCGCGCCCCACCATCTCCACGAAGAACGCCTGCCGCGCGGGAATGTCGAAAGCGTTCACAATTCCCAGCAGCGCCGACAAAACGAAGATGTGCCAGATCCGCACGGCGCCGGTGAGAGTCAATGCGGCCAGAACGAGAGCCAGCAGCATGGCGGCGGTCTGCGTGCCGATCACCACGCGCCGGCGCGGGAAACGGTCGGCCACGATGCCGCCCACCGGCGCCATCAGGAATACCGGAATCTGGCCGGCAAAGCTGACCAAGCCCAGCAGCACTGCCGACCCGGTAAGCCGGTAGACGAGCCATGCCTGGGCGACGTTCTGCATCCAGGTGCCGGTGAGCGAGATCAACTGGCCGCTGAAGAATAGCTGGAAATTACGGTAGCGTAGCGCGCGCAGCGTGGCGGGAAGCGTCAATGTGCGACAGCCCCTTTGTGTGTCATCCGAATTACCATGGTAAATGACATCCCGATGCCTTTGGTTCCGCCCTATATCGAATCGCTGCGCCCGTACGAGCCGGGCCGCTCCATCGACGAGGTGCGCCGGGCATACGGGCTGACCGATGTCTCGAAGCTGGCGTCCAACGAAAATCCGCTGGGGCCCTCGCCGCTGGCGCTTGAAGCCATCCGGCGGGAATTGGGCGGACTGAATCTTTATCCCAATGGCGGCCTGGACCTGCGCCGTACACTGGCGGAAAACTTCGATGTGAAGCCGGAGAACGTGATTGCGGGCAGCGGGTCGGAGGGCATCATGTCCGGCATCATCCGGACCTTCCTTTGCGACGACGACGAGGTGCTGACCACGGAGGCGGCCTTCATCGGCTTCCAGGTGCTGGCGCGCTCGCGCGGGGTGAAGTACCGCACGGTGCCCTATCGCGACTGGCACTACGATCTGCCCGCGTTGGCCGGGCACATCACGGAGCACACCAAGATCATCTATCTGGCGAATCCGAATAATCCGACCGGGACCATTTTCACCCGGCAGGAATTCGACAACTTCTACCAGCACGTGCCGGAGCGCGTGCTGATCATTCTGGACGAAGCTTATTTCGAATACGCGAAGGACAACCCGCGCTATCCGGACTCGATGCACTACCGCTACGACAACGTGATCACGCTGCGGACGTTCTCGAAGATCTATGGCCTGGCGGGTATTCGCATCGGGTACGGATTCGCGCACGAGGATCTGATCGCCAATCTGCTGAAGGTGAAGCTGCCGTTCGAACCCAGCACGCTGGCGCAGGCGGCGGGCATGGGCGCGCTGATGGACAAGGAATTCCTGCATCGGTCGCTGGAGCTGAACGCGCGCGGGCTGCGGCTGCTGACGGATTCGTTCCGCGCGATGGGGATCGCGGTGGTGCCTTCCGACGCCAACTTCGTGATGCTGCCGTTTGAGAGCGCGGAAGAGGCGAGTGGATTAACGGAAGCGCTGCTGCGGCAGGGCGTGATCGTGCGGCCGTTGGGGGCGTTTGGGCTGCCGCAATGCATTCGGATATCGACGGGCACCGACGAGGAAAACGCGCGATGCGTGGAGGCGGTGGGGGAGCAATTATGCAAACACTGACGGAAACACAAACCGGCGCAGGGGATTTTCTTCCGCTGAATGGCACGGACTACGTGGAGTTTTATGTGGGCAACGCCAAGCAGGCGGCCTATTTCTACCGCTCGGCGTTCGGGATGCGGCTGACGGCTTATCGCGGCCCGGAGACGGGCACGCGGGACTGTGCATCGTGGCTGGTGGAGCAGGGCAAGATCCGGCTGGTGTTCACCACCGCGCTGGCGCCCGATCATCCGGTGGCCGAGCAGGTGCGGCTGCATGGCGATGGCGTGCGGGATATTGCGCTGTGGGTGGACGATGCGGATGCGGCTTTCCGTCAAACGACGGGGCGCGGCGCCGGGGAGGTGCGCGAGCCGGAAACCCTGCGCGACGAGCATGGCGAGGTGCGCATCTCGGCCATCGCCATTTATGGCGATACGATTCACTCGTTCGTGGAGCGGCGCAATTATCGCGGCGTCTTTCTGCCCGGCTTCGTGCCAGTGGAGGGCGGCGATCCGGTGGCGCGGCCGGTGGGACTGAAGTACATCGATCACATGGTCGGCAATGTGGGCTGGGGCGCGATGAATACCTGGGTGGAGTTCTATCGCGACGTGATGGGCTTCCGCCAGTATCAGCACTTCGACGACAAAGACATCAGCACGGAATATTCGGCGCTAATGTCGAAGGTGATGGCCAACGGCAACGATCGCGTGAAGTTTCCGATTAACGAGCCGGCGGAAGGCAAGCGGAAGTCGCAGATCGAGGAGTATCTGGACTTCTATCATGGGCCGGGCGTGCAACATATCGCCATGGCCACGGATGACATCATCGACACGGTGACGCGGCTGCGCGATCAGGGCATCGAGTTTCTGCGCGTGCCCGCGGCTTACTACGAGGATCTGACGGCGCGCATCGGGCCGATTGACGAACCCGTCGATCGGCTGGCGGAGTTGGGCATTCTGGTGGATCGCGACGATGAGGGTTATATGCTGCAGATCTTCACCAAGCCCGTGGAAGACCGGCCGACTTTGTTTTATGAAGTGATCCAGAGGAAGGGCAGCCGAAGCTTTGGCAAGGGGAATTTCAAGGCGTTGTTCGAGGCGTTGGAGCGGGAACAGGAGCGGCGCGGGAATTTGTAGGAGAGCCTCTTGGCGGCAATGGATACCATGGTGAAAGAGCCATGAATCTGACGATAGATATCCCTGACGACGTAGCCCGACGCCTGCAGGAGGCGGGCGGGGATCTGCCGCGGCGCGCCCTGGAAGCGCTGGTGGCGGATGAATACCGGCTGGGCCACCTCACGAAGCCCGACCTCAGGCGGGTGCTGGGTTTTGAAACCAGCGATCAAATCGACAGCTTCCTGCGCGCGCACGAGGTCACGCTGGAGGACTTGGAACGTGAACGCGCCGGCCTGCGGCGCCTCGGGCTCTGATGCTGCTGGTCATCGCGGACACCAGTCCGGTTTGCTACCTGGTGCCGTAATCGGGAAGCTGGACCCCGGCGAAAGGGCGGCGATAGCGCTTGGAGTGTCCCTCAAAGCCGATTTGATTCTCATCGACGAGCGGGAGGGCACGGCGGTGGCCCTGACGAAAGGCTTCGAGGTTACCGGAACGCTCGGTGTACTTGACCTTGCGAGCCAACAGAGGTTTAGTGAATCTGCGGGATGCGTTGGACCGTCTGACAAGAACGAATTTCCGCTACCGGCCGGAACTTATCGCGGCTCTTTTGGCCAAGCATCGGGATTAAGGCCGCGAACCTCGACCTTGGGTTGACCTCAGATCCTTGTGCCGAAGCACGGCTTGAGCAAATCCTCCTTGGACAATTGCCTGAGGCGCAGCCGCTCTTCGAGGTGCGCCCGCACACCCCGCGGGAGCGAGTGCCAGGCAATGTGGGGCACGGTGAGGCTCTAATCCGGGTACTCCACGCCAAAGACCGTTTTCTCGATCGCCTTCCACCGCCGGTGCGCACTGGCGCCATCCGGTTCGCGCTGAAACTCGTCGACCATTTGCCCCAGTTTGCGTCTTTGGGCTTCGGCGATCCGCTCGACTAGCGCCTCGGCCGATTCAAGCATGGAGACCATCTGCTCGCTCTTCAGGCTCTCTAATGCTTCATTTAGCCTCTGGCTCCCCAGGGATTGAACCGCCTCGACGATCGCATCGACCGGTATCGACAGGGAGCCGTCTTCCTCAAGGTGGCCCATTTGCAGGGTCTTGTCACCAAAGCGGGATCTCATGTGCCGAACTTCTGTAGGGCTGAGTGTGACGCGATCCGTCGACAACTCTTCGAGGAATTGAACAAAGGCAACCATATGGATCGTTTGCCGCGCCGCTACCGGCCGACCCTCCTCGCTTCAGTATCGCCGCCGGCTGCGGATAAAGTCTTCTGGCCGAGGCGGCAGTTCATGCCATGGTGACAGAGCCATCAATCCGACGATGGCGTGGCTGAAGTTGTGCCAAGACCTTAACGCTGAATACCTATTTTGATCCAAATAAGCTCACGGCGATTTACAAGTTCACGAACGACCAGTCCCACATCACCGGCAAAGGATTTGACCCTTCGCTCGTCGCCGAAACACAAAAGAACGTCAAGCATTTACTGGAGATGATTCAGGTAGTGTTTCCGGAACACTATAAGATTCTAGTAGAGTCAATCGGGCAGTAACCCGCCGTTGACGAAGTCTCGCCGCCCGGAAGCTTATCTCTGGCGCCTGTCCGATGGCGCAATCGCCGGAATCCTCGGGCCGGGGCACGGGAAAACGCTTGTCATCAAAACAAAAAGACGCTACCCCAGCGGAATAGACACCAGCGGCGGCGTGAACGCCTGGTTATGACCTCGCAGTGCGCCCCTATTAAGGTGTCGTCGGTCCTGGTGACGGTGACGCCGGAGCCTTGGGGGTCAGTTTGCCCTTGGCAACCAATATCGATTCGACCGAAGGTCGATCATCGTAAAAATCTTCCAGAATGCGCTGTGTGTAGAACCATGTTGTCGGGAGTTTGGCCGTCCAGGCACACACCTTCACTTTCCTTGGCGCAGAAGCTGTATAGCGTCGTTAGCGTGCCGCTCGGAGTGACCTTGAAGATGGTGCCGCCTTTGCCGTATACGCTGCCGTATCTGGCTACCCCGTAGAAGTCTCCCTCTGCGGTCTGGCCCGTCAGTGCGGCTTGCGCGCCGTCTGCGCAGACGTGGTCTACGATATCGGAGCAAAAGTTGTAGAGGGTGGTCAATGTGCCGGTGGGGGTGAATTTAAAGAAGGTGCCCTGCTTGTTGGCGCCGCCATACCCGGTTGCCCCGTAGAAGTCCCCATTGGCGCTCTGCAGGATGCCATCGGGGAGTTCGCCGTCGGCGCAATCGGTAAGGGAACAGAAGTTGTACAGTGTGGTCAGCGTGCCGCTCGGAGTGATTTTGAAGATCGTGCCGGCGGTGCTGCCCGGAAATTCGATGGCGGGGTTAGCGCCGCCATACTGCGTGGTCCCGTAGAGGTCTCCATTGCTGGTCAGGACGAGCTGGGTAAAGGGCTCCGAACCGTCCGCGCAGTTTACTTGCGAGCAAAAGGTGTATAGCGTGGTGAAGGCGCCGGCCGGGGTGATTTTGAAAAGCGTCCCGCAGCCGAAAAGGGTCGTGCAGTTACTGGAGACGCCGCCCTGCGAGGTCACCCCATAAAGGTCCCCGTTGCCGGCCAGCGTCAAAGCCGCGTAGGGGGCTTCACCATCCGCGCAGTTCGTTTGGGAGCAGAAGTTGTACAGCGTGGTGTGCCCGCCAGCCGGAGTGGTTTTGAAGATCGTGCCACCGCCGTTGGCGCCATCAGATTCGGTCGTTCCGTAAAGGTTCCCGTCGAGGCCTTGAATGAACGCCCCAGTGGGGTATCCGCCGTTCGTGCCATCGAAGCTGAACAGCGGGCTAATCGTCTGCGCGGCAAGGTCAACCGCCGTCGCGGCGAACACCAGGAAGAGGGAGCATAGGCTCTTCCCGGCCAGCCGAGGTCTTCTTGCCATAAGGGTCTCCATTTTGCCTTCCGGCAACCCGGCCATTATACCCCCCCCCCGCCGCTGGAAAGCAAGGGGGCGGTCGCGGCGTCGGCAAGGGGAATTTCAAAGCGCTATTCGAGGCGCTGGAGTGGGAGCAGACCCGGCGCGGGAATCTGTAGGATAGGCCATCTGGTGTGTGCATGCGCGCGTTTTTTCCGGGCGCCACTACTTCGGGTACAATGTGAAGCTGGAAAATGCTCGCGAGGAATGGGCACATTCGTGGAAACAGTGCCAACCTCGGGCAAAGTGGGAGAGGCTATCCGGATTCTGGGGACTGACCTGCAAGTGGCGTTACCTTTAACGGCATCCCCGCGGTCTTGACAGGCATCTCGAGTGCAGAGATCACCACTACCGTTCCGGCGGGCGCGATTGCCGCGCTCAACCAACTGAAGCAAGGGCAAATACAAACGGTGAAATGATCAACCTGATTGTGGTGGTGGACCCAAACTACGGAGACCGCATCGCGACTGCTGCGCAGGCTGCGCCGGTCTGGGCCGTTGACACTTTAACTAACAAGACCGCCTGCGAGCGTGCCTGGACTGCCCATCGCGCCACCGATCACCGACAAAGAGGCGCCGTCACTTGCTATGAGGCGGCTGACTCGGGGGACCGTCTGGCAAACCTGCTCAACATTCTTCGCGGGCTCGAAGAGCACCACGGTGAAATCTGCGATAACCATTTCGCATTTCCCACGGGCTTCGTCCTGAGAGTGTTCGACCTTGCTCCCAACGAGACCGTGACCACTGCTCTGAGGGAGCTTGGATTTTCCTCCTTCGTCGGGATGGCAGACGGGTTTGACGCCTGCAAATAACGAGCGCCAGCACCGTCCGGCTCGCGCTGAAACTGGTCGGCTATTTGCCCCGGTTGGGCTTCGGCAATGCGCTCGAGTAGCTCAAAAAGCCGGCATATCGATAGCCCGTGACGGCGGCGGGCGCCACTGCCGGGCGGTTAGCCACAATCCGGGGGGGGCCTTAGAGGCCGCCGCAGGCCGGGGGCCTGCCCCAGGACCCCACTGGTGCTAATATAATCTCTCCAATCCGCCCTATGGACCACATTCTCTCGATCGTCCTGTTCACGCCATTGGCCGGCCTGCTGGTGCTGCTGTGCCTGCCCTCGTCGAACCCGCGCCTGATCAAGCTCTGGGCCAATGTTGCCGCGTTCATCGGATTCCTGGTCTCCCTGCCGCTGGTCTTCCAGTTCGACCGCACCCGCACCTGGGCATTCGAGGAGCAAGCTGACTGGATCCCCAGCATTGGCGCCAAATATCACCTCGGCATCGACGGGCTGGGCCTCCTGCTGGTGATGCTCACCACCGTGGTGGGCTTCATCGCCATCCTGTCGAGTTGGAGGGCCATCGAGACCCGGCTCAAGGAATACTACGCGTTCTTCCTGCTGCTGCAGACGGCCATGCTGGGCGTCTTCATGTCGCTCGACCTGCTGCTGTTCTTCGTTTTCTGGGAAACCGTGCTGGTGCCGATGTATTTCATCATCGCCATCTGGGGCGGCCAGCGGCGCGCTTACGCGGCGATCAAGTTCATCATTTATACCTTGATCGGCTCGGTGTTGATGTTCCTCGGCATCCTGACGCTCTACACCCAGCACTACGCGCAATTCCAGTTCTATTCATTCGACCTGGCCGACCTGATGCGCACCAGCCTCTCGCCGGCCATGCAATGGTGGGTCTTCTGGGCGTTCTTCGTGGGCTTTGCGGTGAAGGTTCCCATGTTCCCGTTCCACACCTGGCTGCCGGACGCGCACACCGAAGCGCCCACGGCCGGCTCGGTGATCCTGGCCAGCGTCCTGCTGAAGATGGGGACGTACGGATTCCTGCGCTTCTCGCTGCCGCTGCTGCCGGAATCGGCCAAGAATCCCACGATCGTGAACATCATGGCGCTGCTCTCGATCATCGCGATCGTGTATGGCGCGGCCCTCTGCCTGATGCAGAAGGATTGGAAGAAGCTGATCGCCTACTCTTCGGTCAGCCACCTGGGGTTCTGCACGCTGGGCATCTTCGCGCTGAATCCCGCGGGCATCGCCGGCTCCATTATCCAGCAGATCAACCACGGCATCTCCACCGGCATGCTCTTCCTGATCGTGGGGGTGGTCTATGAGCGGCGGCACACGCGCGAGATTTCCGAATACGGCGGGTTGATGAAGGTGATGCCGATATTCACCATCGTTTTCCTGATCGCCGCGCTCAGCTCGCTGGGCATGCCCACGCTGAACGGCTTCGTGGGCGAGATCACCATTATGCAAGGCGCATACCAGATGTCCTTCAATTGGGCCTTCTGGGCGGCGGTGGGAATCGCGCTGGGCGCCGCGTACCTGATCTGGCTGTTCCAGCGCACCATGCTGGGCGACGTCTCGGAGAAGAACTCGAAGCTGCACGACCTTTCGTGGCGCGAGATTGCGGTGTTTGCGCCGCTGATCGTGTGGGCCTTCTGGATCGGACTGAATCCGCAGCCTTACTTCGGGGTGCTGGAGCGGCCGGTGGCGCAGATCGTGGAGCGGGTGCGGCCCGGGTATTACGCGCAGCATCACTTGCCGAATCCGCTGACGGGTGGGGCTACGGCGGCGGTCGCGCCCGCTCCCTGACGTGGCGCCGGATGTCTCGGTCGTGGTGGTGAACTGGAACCGGCGCGAGTACCTGCGCGCCTGCCTCTCGTCGCTAGCCGGACAGCGCGGCGTCGACTTCGAAACGATCGTGGTGGACAATGGATCGAGCGATGGGTCCGCCGAAATGGCGCGCGCGGAATTCGGCGTGCGCGTGATCGCCAATGCGGGCAACCGGGGCTTCTGCGCGGCGAATAACCAGGCGTTCGCTGCGGCGCGCGGCCAATTCATCGCGCTGCTGAATAACGATGCGGAGGCCGCGCCGGATTTTATCGCCAACCTGCGGCGGGCCTTCGACGTGGCGACCGATATCGGCATGGCCGCCGCGAAGGTGCTGGTGTGGGACGATCCCGGCCGCATCGACAAAGCCGGTCACCTGATCTATCCAGACGGCCAGAACCGCGGCCGCGGCACCGGCGAAATCGATCATGGCCAGTACGACCGCCAGGAGGAGTGCCTGTGGCCGGATGGAAGCGCGGGCATGTACCGCAAAGCCATGCTGGAGGCGATCGGCGGATTCGACGAGGATTTCTTCATGTTCGCCGATGACGCGGAACTCGGCCTGCGCGCGCGCATCGCGGGCTGGCGCTGCCTGTACGTGCCGGACGCGGTGGTGCGGCATCATCGCGGCGGCAGCATCGGGGCGGGGTCGGTCGAACGCATCTTCCTGATCGAGCGAAATCGCGTGCTGCTGGCGGCCAAGCTGTTCCCCTGGAGTTTGCTGGTGTTGAACCCGTATTACTTCGCGCTGCGGCTTGCGAGCGGCGCGGTGGCGGCGGCCGGCGGGAAAGGCGAGATGGCACGCTTCCCGGGGCTCTTCAACAAGCTGCGGCTGGCCGGGACCATCCTGCGCGCCGATCTGGCCGCCGTGCGTCTGTTGCCGCGCATGCTCGGCAAACGCCGGGAGGTGCGGCGCATCGCCAAACTGACACCTGCACAGATCCGCCGGGTGATTCTCGAAAACCGCATTCCGGTGCGCGCGCTGGTGGAAAAATCCAACTAGGTCTTGGATTGCTTTATGGCCTGTCGTGTACGCTAGATAAGGAGCAAACAGCATGAATTTGGTATTCGCCAGCGGCTTTCTGGTACCGCAGAGCCTGGCCGGGAAGGATTATTTCCGAGGTCTTCGGCAACAGTACCCCAACGCCTTGTTCCCCAAAGTCGATACCATCGGAGACGTGGCCGAGCGCGCGGGGCAACTGGCCGCGGAGATCGTGGCGGGGTTCAAGGATGGCGCGGTCCACATCGTCGCGCACAGCATGGGCGGCCTGGATGCGCGCTACCTGCTGGCGAAGAATCTGAACGGCCTGGCGGGACGGGTGGCATCTCTGTCCATGATCGCGACGCCGCACTGGGGCAGTCCCGTCGCGGATTTGCTGACCGGCGAGGCCACGCTGCTGCCGTTGCGCGTCGTGGCCGCGAAGCTGATCGAAGATTTCCTGGCGCAGTTTCCGGGGTTGAACAGCAAGACCGGCGCGCTGCAGGCTCTCACCACCGCGGCTGCCCAGCAGTTCAATCGCGACAACGCCCAGGTTCCGGGCGTTTCCTATTACGCCTACGCAGGAAACGGGACGGGCTCGAGCCTGCTGGTGCCGACGCATGGGTATATCCGGCTGGTGGGCACGACGTCGGACGAACAGGACAACGACGGCCTGGTGAGCGTGGCTTCGGCTTCGTGGCCGGCGGGGCTGGCAGAAGCGCCATGGGCTACGGACCACATTGGAGAAGTCGGGTACGACCTGGACGCGCCCCCCGATTTTGCGACGTCCTTCCCTTACCTCACGGCCATCGGCCGGGTGGTGGCGCGGGCTGAGGCTGGGTAGGTCTTAGGCAGGCCGGGAGCCTGCCCCACCGCGACTCATTCGCATCGCAGGGCGGTAACCGGATCGATGCGGGAGGCGTTGCGCGCCGGCAGCAGAGCCGCCAGCGCGGCCACGGCGGCGAGCGCTAGCGCTGCGCCGGCGTAGATGGGAAGGTCCGCCGCCTGGATGCCGAACAACTGCGATTCCACATAGCGGCTCAACGCGAACGCGGCGGTAAGGCCGATCGCGACTCCCGCGGCGACCATGCGCCCGGCATCCAGCATCACCATGCGCAGCACCGTGGCAGGCAGCGCACCGAGCGCCATGCGCACGCCGATCTCGGCGGTGCGGCGCGCGACGGCGAAGGCGATCACGCCATAGACTCCGATGGCCGCAAGGAGGGTCGCCAGGATGCCAAACGCAGTCGACAGGACGGCCACCAACCTTTCGGTGTAAAGCGCCTCGCGAATCCGCAGTTCGACGGGCTGGATCTCGGGAACGGGCAAGCCCGCGTCTGCCTCACGGACGGCGCGGCGGACGGCTGCCGCGAGGCCGTTGCCGTTGCCTGTGGCGCGGATGTAGAACACCATGCGGGCGGGCGCGTCGCGCTGGGTGTATGGGAAAAAGATGGTGCTGGACGCGGGACGCCGTACATTGGTGCGAACGTCGGCGGCGACACCCACGATTTCGCGGTTCAGAGGCGACTTGGGACCGCCGAACCCCAAGCGCCGGCCAATCGGGTTTTGGTTGGGGAAATAGCGCTTGACGAAGGCATCGTTCACGACTACAGGCTCGGCGGCGTCGCGGTCGGTGAACTCGCGGCCGGCGCGCATGGGGATGCCCAGCGCGCGAAAATAGGCGGGGCTGATGGCTTCAACCGTGGCACTCGCAAAGCTTTTCTCGACGGCGGGGGCGCCTTCGACGCGAATACCCATGCCCCAGCCCGCGCCACTGTACGGTCCACCGTCGCCCGCGGCAACGCCGCCGACACCGGGCAGCGGGGCGAGGCGATCCAGCAGATCGTGGTAGAAGGCGTTGGCGGGGGCTGTGCCGTTGCGGATGAGGGTGGCATCCACGGAGAACATCCACAGGCGTTCGGCGCGAAAGCCGCGGTTGGCGTCGATCAGGTTTCGCGCACTGGCGCTGAAAAGGGCCGCGCCAACCACCAGGAGAAGGGAAAGCGCCACCTGGAGGGTGACCAGCGCACGCCGCAATCTCGCGGGACTGCCACCGGAGAGCACGTGGGAAGCCTGGTTCTTGAGCGCTCCGGCGACATTTGGCCGCGTCGCCTGCAGCGCCGGAATGAGAGCGAACAACAGCGCGCACACCACCGATAGGGCCAGGGTGTAGGCGAGCACGCGCAGGTCGAGCGATCCGGAGACCCAGCCTCCGGCGGCATCGGGAGGCAGAATACGCAACAGCCCAACGGTGCTCCAATGCCGCACCAGCAGGCCGGCGGCCGCGCCGGCGATGGCCAGCAGCAGACCCTCGATGAGCAACTGTTTCACCAACGACCAGCGACTGGCTCCCATGGCCAGCCGGATGGCGATCTCGCGCTGGCGCGCGGCGCCGCGGGCCACCAGCAGGCCGGCGACATTCGCGCAGGCAATGAGCAGGACCAGACCCACCATGATCATGAGCACGGCGAGCGGCTTTTCCCATTTTTCGCGGAGCTCGGTGATGCCGCGCGCGGCGGGACGCAACTGGAGACGGCCGGCGAGCAGAGCGGCGCGATCTTTGGGATCGCGCGGCGCGCCGCTTTGCTGGAGATCGGCCTCGAGGACGGCGTGAAATGCGACATCCATGGCAGCCTGCGCCTGGGCGAGGCTGGCGCCGGGTTTGAGGCGGGCGAAGAAGTTGAGCCAGCTATGGGTGCGGTCTTCGAGCACGTTTTCGGTTGGAGTAATCGCGCGCTGCATGGCGATGGGGACGAAGAGGTCGGGCGAATCGCCCTGCACCAGGCCGTTGAAGTTGGCACTGGCGACTCCAATCACCTCAAACGGATGGCCGTTGATGGCGACGGTTTGGTTCACGATCGCAGGATTCGCGCCGAGGCGGCTGGACCAGAAACCGTGGCTGAGGACGGCGACGGGATGCGCGCCGGGGGCGGCATCGTCGGCGGGCGCGATCACGCGGCCGAGCACGGCGCCGACCCCGAGGGTGGTGAAGTAGTTGCCGGTGGCCAGTTGCGCTTCGGCGGCCTGCTTGGAGGCCTGCCATGTGACGCGGACGGGGGCCGTGGCGCAAGCCAGGAGTCCGGCGAACGCGGGAATGCGATCGCGCAGATCGCGGTACAGCGGATAGGGGAAAACAGACTCGGAGTTAGTGGTCCAACTCGACGAGTTCTCGCCGGGGCCGGAGTAGCTACCGTGCAGGGCAACCAGGTGTTCCGGGTCGGGCACCGGAAGGGAGCGGAGCACCACCTGGTCCAGCAGGGAGAAGATGGCGGTATTGGCGCCGATTCCAAGGGCCAGCGATAACACGGCGGCCGTGGTGAAGACGGGGCTGCGGCGGAGCGCGCGCGCACCGTGCAGGAGGACCGCGAACATAACAATATGCTAGCAGATGGCTGGACCCGCTGAGAGCGGGTCCGCAGCCTGAGAGGCTGCCCCACTAACCTCTTGCGCTCATATACGTCACAGAAGTATAATTCTCTAAAGTATGATGTTCAATCGCGACTTGAGCAAGGGCAGCGCCGAGCTGCTGGTTCTGACGCTGCTGGAAGCCCGCCCGCGGCACGGCTACGACCTCGGCAAGCTGATCGAAGAGCGCTCCAAAGGCCAGATCCGGTTCCGCATCGGATCGCTCTATCCCATCCTGTTCCGCCTGGAAGACCGCGGCCTGATCGCCGGCCGCTGGCTGGAAAAGGCCGGGGAGCGGCGCCGCCGTTGTTACCGGCTGACGCCCGCGGGCCGCAAATTTCTGAAAGCCCAGCGCAGCGCCTGGGACGAATTCGTGGCCACCATCAACCAGATCGTACGGCCCAGCCATGCCTGATTGGACCGAATATGTCCGCCGCAACCTGCGCCTGCGGGGCTTTCGTCCGGAGCGCGAAGCGGAAATCGTGGAAGAAGTGGCGCGCCAGTTGGAAGACGCCTACCGCGAAGCGCTACGGCTGGGCGCCGGCGAGGAGCGGGCCGGCGACATCGCGCGCCGGCACATCGGCGATTGGGGCGCCCTGGCTTCGGAATTGGAAGAAGCGCAGCGAGGAAAGGAATCGGCTATGACGACCTGGCAACATAATGCGGAAGACCGCGCTCTGCGCGAAGGCGGCGGACTCACCTTCCTGGCCAGTTTACGGGGTGACGTGCTTTACGGCCTGCGCGTGCTGGCGAAGAATCCCGGCTTCACCACCGTCGCCATTCTCACGCTGGCCCTATGTATCGGCGCGAACACGGCCATTTTCAGCATTATCAACGCGGTCATGCTCAAGTCGCTGCCGGTGCGAGATCCGCAGCACCTGATGCTGCTGAAATGGAGCGTCCGCGGCAAACTCAAGAGCCACAGTTTCAGTTCCTACGGAGACTGCTCCAACCGGCCCGGGACCGCCAATCCGCACAACTGCTCTCTGTCGAAGCCGTTCCTCGAAGAGGTGCGCCAGAGCGGCCTGTTCTCCAGCCTGGCTGAATTCGCGGGCGGCGGGGGGTTGACGGTGAGCGGGAATGTGGCCGTTCACCAGGCCAGCGGCCAGTATGTATCGGGCGACTATTTTCAAGCGCTGGGCGTGGGTGCTGCCGCCGGGCGCGTGTTCGCCCCGGCCGACGATGCGCCGGGCGCCGCCCCCGTGACCGTGTTGCAGTATGGCTACTGGAAACGGCAGTTCGCGAGCGACCGGTCGATTATCGGAAAGACGCTCGATTTGAACGGGCTGCCATTCACGATTGTGGGCGTGGCGGAAGAATCGTTCACCTATCTGACACCGGGCAACATTCGGGATCTCTCGGTGCCGTTGGGCCAGCGCAAGAACCTGCAGCAGCGCTTTGCCTGGTCGGCCAAACAAGAAGACGCGGGCTCATTCTGGATTGTAGCCGCGGGCCGCTTGAAGCCGGGCATTTCGGTGGGGTCCGCCGAAAGCCAGCTCACCGCTCTGTTCCGCAACCATTTGATGCATGCCGAGAAACCCCTGGCGACGGCGGCGGACGCGCCCGCGATCACCCTGGAACCGGCGCAGACCGGACTGACGGGCGTTCGCCAGCGGCTCTCCACGTTGCTCTACGCGTTGATGATCGCGGTGGGCATCGTGCTGCTGATCGGTTGTGCCAACGTGGCCGGCCTGCTGCTGGCGCGAGCCGCGGCGCGGCAGAAGGAGATCGCCCTGCGGCTGGCACTGGGCGCGGCGCGCGGCCGGCTGGTGCGCCAATTGCTCACCGAGAGCGTCACGCTTTCCGTGGTGGGCGCCGCCTTGGGCATTCTGCTGGCCCAGTGGGGCGCCCGCGCGCTGATCGATTTTGCCGCGAATAGTGAGGGCCAGGCTCGATTCTCCGCCGATCTGGATTTGCGCGTGCTCGGCTTCACGCTGGCCGCCGCGCTGGCTACCGGAATCCTGTTCGGACTGGCACCCGCGCTGCGCTCCATGCGCGTCGATCTGACCCCGGCGCTGAAAGACGGCGCGGCCGCCCTGAACGCGCGGCAGGGCCGCTTTCGCCTGGGCAACATCCTGGTGGTGACGCAGGTGGCGCTCACGGTGGTGGTGCTGGTGGGCGCCGGCCTGGTGGTGCACACCCTGCAGAATCTGCGGAATCTGGACCCCGGCTTCGCCACCGATAACCTGCTGACTTTCGACGTGGACGCTACCCTGACGCACTTGAAGCACGAGCGCCTGGCCAATTTTTACCGCGACCTGCGCGACCGCTTCAGCGCCATCCCGGGGGTGTTCTCGGTGAGCTACTCCGACTCCGTCTTGCTGAGCGGAAGCCTGTCCAGCACGGACTTCCATTTGCCCGGCACGGCTCCCAAAGCGTCCGTTCAGACCGATATCCTCTCCGTCGGTCCGCAATTTTTCGAGACCATGAAAATTCCGGTCGAGCGGGGCCGGAACTTCAAGCCCGAAGAATACGACCTGGCAGCCAAGGCCGACGCGGATCCGAAGGGCCGGGAACGAATTGTGATTCCGGCCGTGGTCAACGAAGCGTTCGTGCGCGCGTATTTCCCGAAGGTAAACCCGCTGGGACAGCCCTTCGGCGCCTATATTCCGGGTGTGAACGGCGACCCGGATTCCTCGCCGCGCGCGGGATGGGAAGTGGTGGGCGTGGCGCGCGATACCAAATACGACGACCTGCGGCGCGCGATTGAACCGACCATCTATGTTCCCAGCGACGCGGGCGGCGCCTTCGAGTTGCGCACCGCGCGCGACCCATTGGGCGTGGTGCCGGAAGTGCGCGAGATCGTGCGGCAGGCGGGCAAGGATATACCGGTGGTCAATGTCAAGACGCAGGCGCAGCAGATCGAGGCGATGCTGTTTCAGGAGCGGTTGATCGCGCGCCTCTCCAGCCTTTTCGGATTGGCGGCGCTGCTGTTGGCGGCGATCGGCCTTTACGGGCTGCTAGCCCACGAGGTGACGCGCGGAACGCGTGAGATCGGCATTCGGGTGGCGCTGGGCGCGCCGGCCGGGCTGGTCCTGCGGGGGGTGGTGCGTCACGGCGTGGCGTTGGCCGCCGTGGGCATCGGGATCGGGCTGGCGGCATCACTGGCGGTTACGCGTTTGCTGGGCTCCATGCTGTACGATGTGAAACCCGGCGACCCGATCACGCTCGTCGCGGTGACGTTGCTGCTTATGCTGGTGGCACTGGCCGCCTGCTACATTCCGGCGCGCCGCGCCACGCGCGTGGATCCGCTGGTGGCCCTCCGCCACGAGTAAGCCCCGGCATGGCACCAGCCTACCGGGCCGGGACGAGCGCGAGCGCTTTCTCAATCTCGCGGACCAGCTCATCGGGAACGAACTTGGCCACGAAGCCATCCGCGCCGACCCGCTTGGCATGGGATTCGTTGGCCGAACCGGAGAGGGAGGAATGAATAACTACCGGAACCGACTTCAGTAAATCATCCTCTTTCAACTGGCGGGTCAGCGTGAACCCATCCATCTCCGGCATCTCCAGGTCCGTGAGCAGCAACGCGACTTTCCGGCTGATCGGCAATCCGGCGGTCCGGGCCTCTTGCGCCATGCTCTTGAGATGGTCCCACGCCTCTTTGCCGGTCTTGGCGCCCACAAAGGGAAGCTTGCACCGGGTCAGAACCGCCTCGATCTGCCGACGCGCAGCACTTGAGTCGTCGGCATAAACGACCGTGGCGCCCTGGGGAATCTGCATGGACGGCACATGGCCAATCTCTTCGCCGCTGTTGAAGCGGGACGGCAGGGTTTCGCGCAGGATCGATTCCACGTCCAGGATCAGCGCCAGGCGAGCGCTCTCCTCGTTGTCGTCCAGGCGAGCCAGGCTGGTTACCAGCGCGCCACCCGCGGACTTCTCAGCGGAGACCACCCGATTCCACTCCAGGCGCACGATCTCCTCGACTTCCTCGACGGCGAATCCCTGGACGGAACGCTCGTACTCGGTGACGAGGAGAATATTGCGCGCCGAGGGCGTACAACCCACCACGGAGGGCAGATCGATGACGGGGATGATCTGACCACGGATATTGGCCACGCCCAGAACGTGCTTCGGAGATCCCGGCATCGGCGTGATCGACGGCATGATCAGCGCTTCCCGCACTTTGAAGACGTTCATGCCGAAGACCTCTCGCGTGGTTGAGTTGCGGTCCTCGCCCAGGCGAAAGATCAGGAGTTCGAATTTGTTTGTGCCTGCTAACTTCGAACGCTCGTCCACTTCCCGCATTACGTCACTCATGGGGCGGCTCCTTAATTCTGCCTTTGACTGATGGTGGCACTCAGTTCATCCAGCTTGCTCAGTAGGTCCTGCTCAACCCGAGACAGATCCGACCCGAGGCGCAGAGCCTCTTCCCGGTCCGCCGACTGCACGGCCGTGCGGATACTCCGGGCGTTCAGATAGAGCGCAGCGTAAGGGCTCGCGATCTCCTGAAAGGCGGAGACCTGTCCGAAAGCCTCCCGGCCCGCACCCTCATACCAACGGCCAAAGCTGGATTGACGATGATCCGGCAGCTCGCCGGAAGTTCGGGCGCCTGCCGGTTGAGCAATCTCGGCCAGGATGTTGCGCACGAAAATCTTGATGTCGTTCCGGGCAGATTCGATGTGCATCACCGCCACCATGTCATGCAGGGTCTGAACCCGCTCGCTGAGGGAAAGCGCGACCGACTCCGCGCCGTGCGCCGTCTGTTCGGCTGAGTGACTGGCTTTTTCGATGGATCTGGCTGAACCGTCGATGTCGAGGATGTTAGTTTGCACTTCCTCGGTGGCCTTTTGCACGCGCTTGGACAGATTGCGTACTTCATCGGCGACCACGGCAAAACCGCGGCCATGTTCTCCGGCGCGGGCGGCCTCGATGGCGGCATTTAGCGCGAGCAGGTTGGTCTGGTAGGCGATCTCGCGGATGGTCTGCGCAATTTGTCCGATCGCGCCGACCTGCGCAATCAGTCCCTTGGAAGCTTTGCGGCTGTCCGCCACCGACTGGGCAAGCCCGTTCAGCTTGCCACCGACGGCCTTCATGGCCCGATCGGTTTCTCCCGCCAGCCCCATGAGCGATTCAGCATGCTCCGAGGCAGCCTTGCTCATGCTCGCGATCACTTGTTCGGCCAGCTTGCCGTCACTGATGTTGCGCCTCGTCGACCGTCAGGTAGGCGCGGTCGACGGGAGGGGCGTCGGCAGTGATCGAGGAGGGTTTCCAGGTGCGGCCGCCGTCCCCGGAGCGATAAACGCTCAGCACCGGCGTACCCTTTTCGTCCGGGAGGTCGTGAATGCCGGCCGCAAAGGCCGCGCCGCCCCGGCCGATGGCACAGGAAGGATCGACCGCCACTGGAACCGTTAGCGTGTGCGACCACGTGGCACCCTGGTCGAACGATACGTAGAACACGTTGTCGACTTGATTGCCGGGCCGAACGGCGTAGGCGCACGCGATCAAGTGCCCGGCGCGTTTGCGGTCCGCGGCGACATAGGTCTCATAATGCCGGAGGGCTGGTTGAGAAGCGCTAACCTGAACATTCGGCCCGATGGTGTACGGCGGTTGGGTATTTTGGCAGAGAGAAGGGTGCTGAGAGCCAGGATGGCCAGTAACGTGGCTATGCCGGCTCTTGGCTCCGTCATGAAACGCATCGCTAACGGGCCGGAGCGCGCTGCTGGCGGATGGCAATCTCGTCGAGGTAGGCGCGCTTCATACGCTCGGCCCGGTCCAGCAGGGCGCCCCAAGTATCTTCCGGATTCAGCGCACGCAGCTCTTCGTCCGAGAACGACTGCAGTTGGCTGCGCCACTCCGCTTCGGCCATGCGGTTGAAGACCTTCCGCTCGAGCACGCTGACGGCGCGCGACCCGAGGTCTCCGGGAACCATCACGCAATACAAGCTGCGCGGCGTGGAACGCGGCTCCGGCTCCGGAGGCTTGACCACGATGCGATTCGGAATCCCGGCGTCCCGAAGGGCGGCCTGAACCTCCGCTCCGGTGTTCAGGTAGTCGGAATCCGGGTAAATGGAGGTGGACCAGGTGCAGGCGGCGTCTTCCAGCCAGTCGGGCGGCGGACCATCGCCGGTATCGGAGCCGAGTTCGCTGGCGAAATCCCGGTTTTCGCCGGGCTTACGAACCGGCAGGGGGCCGTGGTAGTCTTCCTCTTCCTGTTCCTGTTCGGGGGGGTGGTTCAAGCCGCGGTGCGCGATCTCCTGGTCGTAGATGGCCTGCGCCACGGGGGCCAGGTCGGAACGGTCCATGTCCAGGAGTTCCTCGTCGGAGAGCGATTCATAGTGGCGGCGTAAGTCTTCGGGATCGATGCGCATCCGGTCACCTCGCTAGCAAGCTCCAATTATTGTAGTTGGTGTCGGATACTTCCGTGGCACTTCGAGTGCAGGAGAATAGCTGTGACCACCAAACCGCGCTTTTCGATCGCGCCACTTCTGTTCTTAACTGCGTGCGCGCCGTTGCGGGCGGAAAGCTTTTCCCTCGAGGCGTCACCGAGTACGGTTTACGTCAACCAGGACGATAAGGCGACCTGCACGATCACCGTGCACCCGGCGGACGGCTTCAACGGCAGCGTGGCACTCCTGGCGTCGCGCTTGCCGCCGGGAGTCTCAGCCTCATTCGATCCGGATAGCACAACGGGCACGAGCAAGCTAGTGTTCGTCGCAACCAAGGCCGCGGAGACTGGATTGTCTTCGATCACCGTGACCGGCAAGTCGGGTGATCTTATACAGTCGGTCACCATTACCCTGTCAATCCGTGTACCTTAGTCAGGCGCCTCCTATTTCGCGGGCGCGTCGCCGCGCTCCAGCTCCGCCAGGCGCTGACGGATGGCGGGGGCATCGTCGGCCTTGGGGGCGAGCTTCAAGTATTTCGCGAAGTGATCCATCGCGCCGCGGGTATCGCCCTTATCGGCCAGCACCTTGCCCAGCAGCGCTTCGGCGGCCGGATACTGGTGGTCCTTGTCGATCTCGATAGCGCGGCCGACGGCCTTTTCGGCAGCATCCGCATGCTTCAACTCGTAGTTGGCCATGGCGTCGTAATAATAGATCCCGGGGAATTCCACCGGGTCCAGTTGCAGGGCGCGCTCGCCCAGAGCCGCCGCGTCGTCCATCCTTTTCGCGGCGACCGCCAGGCGGATCAGCTGCAGGTAGGGGCGAATGTATTTGGGATCGGCCTTCAGGGCGTGCTCGCAGGCCTCGGCGGCCTCTTTGGGCTGCGATTGCTGCTCCAGCACCTCGCCGAGCTGGCTCCAGGCCTGGGCATAATCCGGATCCAGCGCCACGGCGCGCTCGAACTGCTTCTGCGCGCCGGCCAGCTTGCCATCGCTCATGGCCCCGAGGCCTTTGTCGTAGGCTTTGGCGGCCTCTTTGGGGACATGGAGGGCGGTTACGGATACGGTGGAGCCTTCGGGATCGCCGATTTGCTTCATGACGATCACGGCACCGTCCTGCAGGGTTGCGGTGACCTTGCGGTAACCCTTCAGCGAGATGGCGACTTGACACTTGTCGTCCCAACGGCGCGATAGCCTGTCGGACCCAGGATCGACGACGATCACCACCTGGTAGATGATGGTGCCGTTGGCGAAGGCGTTCAAGACATGGCAGGGAGGCAAATCCTGGCCGGCGGGCGCGGGAGTGAACATGGCGGCCGAGGGAAGGGCGCCGCCGCCTTCGACGGCGAGCGTGGCGCGATACTGCTGGTCCTGCGCGAAACAGGCGCCAGCGGCGGCAAGCGCCAGCGCGCAGGCGATGTCGACCGTTCGGGGCATGCCGTTATCATGGTAACTCCAAAAAGACTATACCGGCCGCAGATGAACGCAGATAAACGCCGATAGAACCAAGACAATCAGGCCGTGGCGGGCATTTGGAAGGGCTCGTCGGCGCTGCCGGCGTAGATATCCGGCACGTGCGCGTTCATGGCGCGCAATTGCATGCTGAGCTGTCCACGGTGGTGCACGGTGTGCTTGATCCAGAAATCCGCAGATAAACGCCGACAGAACCAAGACAATCAGGCCGTGGCCGGCATTTGGAAGGGCTCGTCGGCGCTGCCGCCGTAGATATCGGGCACGTGCGCGTTCATGGCGCGCAATTGCATGCTGAGCTGTCCACGGTGATGCACGGTGTGCTTGATCCAGAAATCCATGTATAGTACGGCCGGGAAATTGAAGACGTTGAAGAAGCTGACCGGCGTGGCGAATTGCTCGCCCGAAACGACGGCCAGCTTATCGGCCAGCCCGGGCACGTGCTGATCGTAATAGGCCAGGATTTCGGCCGCGGTGGCGGGCGCGGGGCCGTCCGCATCGGCCGAGAAACTGCCCGCGGCGATGCCTTCGCCGAACCACTTTTCGCTGCGCACGATGTGCCACATCAGCTCGCGCGTGGTGCGGCCTTTGTCGCCCAGCTTGAAATCGAGCTGCCCTTCGGGAACGGCGGCCAGCACACGGCGCGTGGTGGGAACTTCGTTGCCCAGGCTTTGCAGGAAAACCATGGACAGTCCTTTAGCTTGATCGGGTGTAAACATAAATGCCCTCCTCCTGGCATGGGGCTATGGTACAACGAACGATGGCGGAGCGGCACGGACTGACGCGCGGATTGGGCCTGGTGGAGGCCACCGCCCTGAACATGAGCAACATGGTCGGGGTAGGTCCGTTTGTGACGATTCCGCTGCTGATCGGGACCATGGGCGGGCCGCAATGCCTGCTGGGGTGGGCGGTGGGCACGGTGCTGGCGCTGTGCGACGGCCTGGTATGGGCGGAACTGGCGGCGGCCATGCCGGGCGAGGGCGGCAGCTATCTGTACCTGCGCGAAGCCTTCCGCCGCACGCGGCTGGGACGGCTGCTGCCATTCCTGTTCATCTGGCAATTCATCTTCAGCGGGCCGCTGGAGATTTCGTCCGGCTATATCGGCTTCGCGCAATACCTGGGCTATCTGCGGACGGGAATGGGCGCGTGGGAGACGCGCCTGGCTGTGCTGGTGGTGGGACTGCTGGTGGTGGCGCTGCTTTACCGCGGCATCCAGTCGGTGGGGCGCCTCACGGTGGTTCTATGGATCGGCATGCTGGCCACGGTGGCGTGGATCGTGGTGGCCGGGTTCGCGCACTTCGACGCCCGCCACGCGTTCGATTTTCCGCCGCACGCGTTCGCTATTTCGCCGGCGTTCATGGCTGGATTGGGCGGCGCCACACTGATCGCGATGTACAACTTTCTGGGCTACTACGGCATTTGCTTCGTGGGTGGGGAGGTGCGGCAGCCGGAGCGGACCATGCCGCGCTCGATCGTGCTTTCGGTGCTGCTGGTGGGGGCGATGTATGCGCTGATGACCGTGGCCATTATGGCGGTGGTGCCGTGGCGGGAAGCGGCGCAATCGAAATTCGTGGCGGCGCGTTTCATGGAGACGCTGTACGGTCCGTGGGCGGCGCGGGCGGTGACGGTGCTGATCCTATGGTCGGCGGTGGCGTCGGTTTTCGCGCTGCTGCTGGCGTACAGCCGGGTGCCCTACGCGGCGGCGCTCGATGGCTACTTCTGGAAGCCTTTCGCGCGGCTGCACCCGAAGGGGGATTTCCCGTACGTGTCGCTGCTGGTGATCGGGGGGTTGGCGATCGCGGGCGGCATGTTGAGCCTGGATTGGGTGGTTTCCGCGATTCTGACGGCGCGGATCGTGATTCAGTTTGTGGGCCAGATTGCGGCGGTGGAGGTGTTGCGCAAAACGCGTCCGGACGTGCGGCGGCCGTTCCGGATGTGGCTGTATCCGCTGCCGAGCGTGCTGGCGCTGGTGGGATGGGTGTACGTGTTTGCGACTTCGGGCTGGACGTTTGTTCTGTGCGGGCTGGCGGTGCTGGGGAGCGGGGTGGTGGCGTTTGGGGTGTGGCGGCGATGGGGCGGCGCCGGCGGCTCTCACTAAAGGCGCGCGAAAAAGGCTCTGCGCCGACCGCGGCGCCTGTGCTATGCTATATTCCGTAACCAAAACGAGATAAAGAGAAGACAAGGAGCAACCACTCGAGCATGGCACTGGCGACTGACGTAAAGCGGCAGGTAATCGTGGGAAATCAGCGAGGTAAAGCTGATACGGGATCGCCAGAGGTGCAAATCGCCCTGTTGAGTGAGCGCATCACGCAGCTTACGGAACATTTTAAGACCCACCAGAAGGATCATGCCTCGCGCAAGGGCCTTCTGACCATGGTCGCCAAGCGGCGCCGGATGCTCAGATACCTTCGGGATACCGATCCGGAACGCTACAAGTCGCTTCTGCTAAAGCTAGGCATCCGCCGTTAAGGTCCCTTGGGGGCCGCCTCGTCCTGTCAACTCCAGTCTCATTCGGCCGGTCGCGCGACCGGTCAGATTTTGTCATTGGCCCCCCGCGAACGGGGAGGCCGGGGCTTGGAGAATTAACAATGTCACACACAGTTGAAATCGATCTGGGAGGCCGCCAGATCACCCTCGAAACGGGTAGAATGGCCAAACAGGCGAACGGCGCCGTCGTGGTACGATCCGGCGATTCCGTGGTGCTGGTAAGCGCCTGCATGTCCGACGAGCCGAAGCCGAATGCCGGCTTCTTTCCTCTCACGGTTGACTATCGCGAGTACACTTACGCCGCCGGCAAGATTCCGGGCGGCTTTATCAAACGCGAGGGGCGTCCCTCGGAAAAAGAGATCCTCACCAGCCGCTTGATCGACCGGCCGGTGCGCCCGCTGTTCCCCGAAGGTTTTTTGCATGAAACCCAGATCATCGCCATGGTGCTGTCCGCCGATCCGGAGCAGGACCCCAACTCGCTGGCCGTAGTGGGCGCGGGCGCGGCGCTGGCCATCTCCGATATTCCGTTCCACCACGTGCTGGGCGGCGTGCGGGTGGGCATGGTGAAGGGCGAATACGTCGCCAATCCTACGTATTCCGAAGGGCGCGAGTCCAAGCTGAATATCATCGTGGCGGCCACCGAAGGCGGCATCGTGATGGTGGAAGCGGGCGCGCAACAGGCCTCCGAGCAGGAGGTGGTGGGGGCCATCGACTTTGGCCACACCTGCTGCAAGAAGATCGCGGCGGCCATCCACGAGCTGGTGGCGAAAGTCGGCAAGCCCAAGCGCGCGTTTGAAGTGAAGGAGCTAGACAAGGCCCTTTACGACCAGGTTTCCGCGCAGGCGCGGGAGGCGTTGATCGACGCGCTGAACACCGAAAAGTATCCCAAGCTGGAGAGCCACACCAAGGTGTCCGAAGTGAAGAAGTCGGTTCTGGCAGGACTGGCCGACGAACAGAAGGACGAAGGCAAGAAGGTTTTCGAGGCGCTGAAAGAGCGCGTCTTCCGCGACGAGATGCTGAAGCATCATCGCCGTCCGGACGGCCGCGCCTTCGATCAGATTCGCCAGATCACCATCGAAACCAGCGTGCTGCCGCGCACCCACGGCTCGGCTTTGTTCACTCGCGGCGAAACGCAAGCCCTGGTGACCCTGACGCTGGGCACTAAGGACGACGCGCAACGCATCGAACTGCTGGAACCCGGGGAAGCCTCCAAGCGATTCATGTTGCACTATAACTTTCCCCCGTTCAGCGTTGGTGAGGTTGGGTTTATGCGCGGACCTGGACGCCGCGAAATCGGCCACGGAGCATTGGCCGAGCGGGCCCTGCTGCCGATCATCCCTCCGGAAGCGGTCTTCCCTTATACGCTGCGCGTGGTGAGCGACATCCTGGAGTCTAATGGATCGAGCTCAATGGCCACGGTTTGCGGCGCTTCTCTGACCTTGATGGACGCGGGTGTCCCGATGCCCGCGCACGTGGGCGGCATCGCCATGGGGTTGGTGAAGGAGGGCGACGAGTACGCCGTGCTTACCGATATCGCCGGCGCCGAAGATCATTACGGCGACATGGATTTCAAGGTGGCCGGCACGCGCGAGGGCATCACGGCTTTGCAGATGGATATCAAAGTGACGAACGTCACCGCGACCATCATGACCGAAGCATTGGAGCAGGCGCGCAAGGGCCGCCTCTTTATCATCGGCAAGATGGAGGAGGCTATCGCGCAGCCGCGCACCAATATGTCGCAGTATGCGCCGCGGATTTACACCATTCACATTCCGACCGATAAGATCCGAGACGTCATCGGACCAGGTGGGAAGGTGATTCGCGGCATCATCGAGCAGACCGGGGTGAAGATCGACGTGGAGGACGATGGCACGGTGCATGTTTCCTCCGCCGACGAAGCCGCGGCCAACAAGGCGCTACAGATTATCGGCGACATCACCGCCGTAGCCGAGGTGGGCAAGACTTACTTGGGCAAGGTGGTGCGGCTGGTGGATTTCGGCGCGTTCGTGGAGATCTTCCCGGGTACGGACGGGTTGCTGCATATCAGCGAGATCGCCGAGAACCGGGTGCGGGAAGTGCGCGACGAGTTGAAGGAGGGCGACCAGATTCTGGTGAAGGTGCTGGCGCTCGAAGGCAACAAGATCAAGCTGAGCCGCAAGGCCGTGTTGCGCGAGCAGCGCGAGAAGCTGGCTAAGACCACGAAGTAGTCAGGAGGGCAGGCGGTCTCGCCTGCCCATCAAAAACCCCTAATGGTCCGCAGATGAACCTAGCGCGGCCTGTGGCCGCAACCAAATAACATCCATCGAACGCAGATAAGCAAAGACAGTTTCGCAACATTTTGGTATGGTAGCGGTCATGCGATTACTGGTTGTTGTCTTATGCCTTTCGGCGCTTGGATGGGCTGAGCCCGCGGACGTCCGGACCGAGACGCTGCAGAACGGGATGAAGATTCTGGTTCAGGAAGACCACAATATTCCCAACGTGGCGATGTACTTCTTCTTCCGGATCGGATCGCGCAACGAGCATCCAGGGACCACCGGACTGTCGCATTTCTTCGAGCACATGATGTTCAACGGCGCGAAGAAATACGGACCGAAACAGTTCGATATTCAGATGGAGAAGAGCGGCGGCAACAATAACGCCTACACCACCGAAGATACGACGGTTTATACGGATTGGTTTCCGCGATCGGCGCTGGAACTGATGATGGACATGGAAGCGGACCGCATCCGGGACCTGAGCTTCGATCCGAAGATGGTGGAGTCGGAGCGCGGGGTGGTGTATTCGGAGCGGCGGCTGTCGGTGGACAACAGCAACTTCGGAGTGCTCTACGAGCAGCTCGGGGCGGCCGCGTTCGTGGCGCATCCTTATCATTGGCCGGTGATCGGTTGGCCATCGGACATCGAGTCGTGGACCATGGACGATCTGAAGGCGCATTTCCGCATGGGATACGCGCCCAACAACTGCGTGGCGGTGGTGGTGGGCGATGTATCGTACGCGGAAGTGATGGGGTTGGCGAAGAAGTATCTGGAGCCGATTCCGCGGCAGGAACCGCCGCCGCCGGTGCGCACGAAGGAGCCGGCGCAGCTAGGGGAGCGGCGGGTGGTGGTGCGGAAGGCGGCGCAGTTGCCCATCGAGCTGGTGGCGTATCATGTGCCGGAAACCAAGAGCGCGGACGATGGGCCGCTGGACGTGGTGGAGACGCTGCTGGCGCGCGGGCAAAGCTCGCGGTTGTACAGCCGGATGGTGGACAAGGAACAGTTGGTGCTGAACGTGAATGCACGCCGGCAAAACTCGCTCGATCCAGGGCTGCTGATTTTCAGCATGTCGCCACGCAGCGGCGTGGAGCCGGCGCGCGCGGAGAAGGCGCTATTCGAGGAACTGGACCGGCTGCGGAGCGAGGCGATATCGGAACAGGAGCTGCGCAAGGCGAAGAACCAGTTGCTGGCGGATCATTACCGGCAACTGAAGACCATTGCGGGAAGGGCGAATCTGCTGGGAATTTATGAAGTGTATTACGGGGACTACCGGAAGCTGTTCACGGAGGAACAGACGGTGGAGGCGGTGACCTCGGCCGACGTCCAGCGCGTGGCGCTGCAATATCTGACGGAGAACAATCGCACGATTGCGACGCTGATTCCGGAAGCCCCGGCAGCCGAAAGGAGCCGCTAATGACTGCGCGAGTGAGTTTGGGGTTGATGGCGGCGGCGGCCGGCCTGCTGGGTCAGGTGAAGCTGCCGCCTTATACCCGGCAGGTGCTGCCGAATGGAGTGGTGGTGGAAATGATGGCGCGGCCGGGCGTGCCGCTGGTGGGCTTTCGAATCCTGGTGAAGGGCGGCGGCGAATCGGATCCGGCGGACCATGCGGGCCTGACAGGCGTGACCGCGCAGCTTCTGCGGAAAGGGACCGGTAAACGGACGGCGGACCAGTTCTCCGAGGAACTGGATTTTCTGGGCGGCACGTTTCAGGCCAGCGAAGGCTTCGGGGCGTCGTCAGCCACCACGATAACGGCCGAGTTTCTGAAGAAGGATTTCGATCGCGGGCTGGATCTGGTGACCGACGCGGTATTGAGGCCCACGTTTCCGGAAGCGGAAGTGCGCAAGCTGGTGGCGCAACGGGTGGACGCGGCGAAGTCGCTGAAAGATAATCCGCAAGGGGCGATGGCTTCCTACTTTCAGGCGTTTTTCTACGGCGCGAGCCATCCTTACGGGCATCCGGCGGACGAGATCACGCTGGCGCGCATCGGGCGCGACGACGTTGTGGGCTATCACCAGCGCATGTATTGCGGGCGGAACATGGTGGTGATCGTCGCGGGCGATTTCGACCCGGCGACGGCGGGCGAGAAGATCGCGTCGGCGTTTGGCGGTGTGGCGGCGGGGAAGGCTTTCGAATGGCCGGCGGCGGCGCCATTGCGATCGGCGGGCGAGCTGCTGCTGGTGGATAAGCCGGACGCCACGCAGACCTATTTCTATATCGGGCAGCCGGGGGTGGACCGGAAGAATCCGGACCGGGTGACGCTGACTCTGGTCAATACGCTGTTCGGCGGCAGGTTCACTTCCATGCTGAACGAGGAGCTGCGGGTGAATTCGGGGCTGACGTATGGGGCGAATTGCCAGGTGCAGGAGCCGCGGGTGCCTGGGGGCATCATTATTACTACGTTCACCAAGACGGAAACCACCGCTAGGGCCATGGACATGGCGCTGGCGGTGCTGAAACGGCTGGGGGAGAAGGGCATCACGGCGGAGCAGCTTGCTTCGGTGAAGGCGTATGTGAAGGGCACGTATCCGCCGGCGCGGCTGCAGACGGCGGACCAGATAGCCGTGATTCTGGGAGATATGGAATTGTACGGGCTGGGGCGCGATGAGGTGGACGATTTGTTCGCGCGCATCGACGCGGTGACGCTGGAGCAGGCTAACGCCGCGGCGCGCAAGTATTACAAGGCGGATGGTCTGACGTTTGTGGTGCTGGGGAATGCGGGGAAGATCCGGGAGGCGGTGGGGAAGTACTCGGTGAAGGTTCGGGAGGTGGGGATTAGCGAGGCTGGGTTTGGGGGGTAAAGGCCGACGAGGGCGTCGGCCGCGGTCCAGGGGGACCGCCCCACAATTTGGGGGAAAAGTGCGATGGCTGTTGATTTTTACGACAATAAGGTCTTATAATACTTCTTAGAGCATTAGCCAAGGAGGGGAAGTTTTGACCAGTCCATCCAGCCTTATCAGACGGAAAGTCACTATCGACGGCAATGAAGCGGCGGCTTACGTCGCCCACCAGATCAACGAAGTCATCGCCATTTACCCGATTACGCCATCGTCCAACATGGGCGAGTGGGCGGACCAGTGGTCCGCCGAGCTGAAGCCCAACATCTGGGGCACGGTGCCCACGGTGGTCGAGATGCAGAGCGAAGGCGGAGCGGCCGGCGCGCTGCACGGCGCACTGCAGACCGGCTCGCTGACCACCACGTTCACCGCGTCGCAGGGCCTGCTGCTGATGATTCCCAACATGTTCAAGATCGCCGGCGAACTGACTTCCACGGTCTTCCATATCGCGGCGCGCACGCTGGCCTCGCAGGCGCTTTCCATCTTCGGCGACCACAGCGACGTGATGGCCGCGCGCGCCACGGGCTTCGGCATGCTGTCGTCCAATTCGGTGCAGGAGGTGATGGATTTCGCGCTGATTGCGCAGGCCGCCAGCCTGGAAGCGCGCATCCCGTTCCTGCACTTCTTCGATGGCTTCCGCACCTCGCACGAGGTGGCCAAGGTGGAACAGCTTACGCCGGACGATATGCGGGCCATGATCGACGAAGAACTGGTACGCGCGCATCGCGGACGGGCACTTTCGCCCGACCATCCGGTGATCCGCGGCACGGCGCAGAATCCGGATGTGTATTTCCAGGCGCGCGAGGCGGCCAATCCGTTCTATGCGGCCTGCCCCGCCATCGTGCAGAAGGCCATGGACAAGTTCGCGCAGGTGGTCGGGCGGCAATACCGGCTGTTCGATTACTTCGGCGCGCCGGACGCCGATCGCGTGGTGGTGATGATGGGCTCCGGCGCGGAAGTGGCGGAAGAAGCCATCGCGCATCTGAATGCCACCGGCGAAAAGGTGGGGCTGGTGAAAGTGCGGCTGTACCGGCCGTTCTCCATCGAGCACTTCATCGCTGCCCTGCCTGCGTCGGTGAAGACCATTGCGGTGCTCGACCGCACCAAGGAGCCGGGCAGTTCCGGCGAACCGCTCTATCTGGATGTGATCAACGCGCTGAGCGAAAGCATGACCACCGGCAAGCGGGTGATCGGCGGGCGGTATGGGCTTTCGTCCAAGGAATTCACGCCGGCCATGGTGAAGGGCATCTTCGACGAGATGCAGAAGGCGAAGCCGAAGAACCATTTCACCATCGGCATCCTGGACGATGTGGGGCACACCAGCCTGGATTACGATCCGGCGTTTTCGAGCGAAGTGCCGGGCACGGTGCGCGCGCTGTTCTACGGCCTTGGCGCGGACGGCACGGTGGGCGCAAACAAAAACTCGATCAAGATTATCGGCGAGGAAACCGAGAACTACGCGCAGGGCTACTTTGTGTACGATTCGAAGAAGTCGGGCGCCATTACGGTTTCGCACCTGCGGTTCGGGCCGCAGCCGCTGCATTCCAGCTACCTGATTACGAACGCGAATTTTGTGGCCTGCCACCAGTTCTCGTTTCTGGAACGGCTCGACATGCTGAAGTGGGCCGAGCCGGGCGCGACGTTTCTGCTGAACAGCCCGTTCGGGCCGGACGAGGTTTGGGACCAGTTGCCGCTCACGGTGCAGCGGCAGATCATCGGCAAGAAACTGCATTTTTACGTGATCGACGGCTACGAAGTGGCCAAGGATACCGGCATGGGCGGGCGCGTGAACACCATCATGCAGACCTGCTTCTTCGCCATCAGCGGCGTGCTGCCACGCGAGGAAGCCATCGCGGCGATCAAGCACGCCATCGAAAAAACGTACGGCAAGCGGGGCGAGGCGGTGGTGCAGAAGAACTTCGCCGCGGTGGATGCGGCCCTGAGCCACCTGCACGAAGTAAAGGTTCCGGCGGCAGCCACCGCCAGTTTCGATATGCGGCCGGCCGTCCCGGCGGGCGCACCCGACTTCGTGCAGAAGTTTACCGCGCGGATCATCGCGGGCGAGGGCGACGATCTGCCGGTGAGCGCCATGCCGCTGGACGGCACTTTCCCCACCGGCACGGCACAGTGGGAGAAGCGCAATATCGCGCTGGAGATTCCGGTTTGGGACGAGGAACTGTGCATCCAGTGCGGCAAGTGCGTGCTGGTGTGCCCGCATGCCGTGATCCGCGCGAAGGTGTACGAGCCGGCGCAGGCGGAGGGCGCGCCGACCACTTTCAAACATGTGCCCGCGCGCTGGAAAGACTTCAAGGAGCAGCGTTACACGCTGCAGATCGCGCCGGAAGATTGCACGGGCTGCGCGCTGTGCGTGGCAGTGTGCCCGGCCAAGAGCAAGAGCGAAGTGAAGCACAAGGCCATCAATATGATGCCGCAAGCCGCGCTGCGCGATCCGGAAGCGGCTAATTGGGATTTCTTCCTGCAGATTCCGGAGACGGACCGCAGCCTGCTGAGCCAGGGCCTGGTGAAGGACAACCAGTTGCTGCAGCCGCTATTCGAGTTTTCGGGCGCATGCGCGGGATGCGGCGAAACGCCCTACATCAAGCTGATGAGCCAGCTTTTCGGCGACCGCGCGATTGTGGCCAACGCCACCGGCTGCTCGTCGATTTATGGCGGGAATCTGCCCACTACGCCCTATTCGGTGAATCGCGCGGGACTGGGGCCGGCATGGTCCAATTCGCTGTTTGAAGACAATGCGGAGTTCGGGCTGGGCATGCGGCTGGCGCTGGACAAGCAGAAGGAATACGCGCGCGAATTGGTGGCGCGGCTGGGCGGGACGATCGGCGAAGAGCTGGCGCAGGCGCTGCTCGATGCGGACCAATCCACGGAGCCGGGGATTTTCGCGCAGCGGGAGCGGGTGAAGGTTTTGAAGCTGAAGCTCGCGGGCACGAGCACGCGGGAAACGCGCGATTTGTTGAGCCTGGCGGATGCGCTGGTCCAGAAGAGCGTGTGGATCATCGGCGGCGACGGGTGGGCTTACGACATTGGCTATGGCGGGCTGGATCATGTGCTGGCATCCAACCGCAACGTGAATATCCTGGTGCTGGATACGGAAGTTTATTCGAATACGGGCGGCCAGATGTCGAAATCGACGCCGCGGGGCGCGGTGGCCAAGTTCGCGGCCGGCGGCAAGCCCGGGGCCAAGAAAGACCTGGCTATGATGGCCATGAATTACGGCACGGCTTACGTGGCGAAGATAGCCATGGGCGGGAACGACAGCCACACCATCAAGGCGTTCCTGGAGGCGGAGGCTTACGACGGGCCGTCGATCATTATTGCGTATAGCCACTGCATTGCGCATGGTTACGACATGGTACACGGGCTGGATCAGCAGAAGGCGGCGGTGCAATCGGGTTACTGGCCGTTATTCCGCTACGATCCGCGGCTGGAGGCGCAGGGCAAGAATCCGTTCCAGCTCGATTCGCGCGCCCCCAATTTGAAGCTGAAGGATTACGTGTACAACGAGACGCGGTACACCATGCTGGCCAAGAGCAATCCGGAGGAAGCGCATCGGCTGCTGGAATTGGCGCAGCAGGATGTGCTGGACCGCTGGAGGATATACGAGAACATGGTCCACATGCCTGCGCGGGAGGTAAAGCAATGATCGACCTATCGAAGACTATCGACTTGAGCACCACGTATCTGGGATTGAAACTGCGGAATCCGCTGGTGGCCTCCTCCTCGCCCATGTGCGCGGACGCCGGCAACATCCGGCGGATGGAAGACGCGGGCGCGGCGGCGGTGGTGCTGCATTCGCTGTTCGAGGAGCAGATTACGCTGGAGAGCAATGAGCTGGACCGGTTCCTCTCGGCGGCCGAGTATGTAGGCGCGGAAAGCACCACGCATTTTCCCGATATGCTGGGTTACAACCGCGGACCGGAGGCCTATCTGAATCACATCCGCAAAGTGAAGGAGGCGGTGCGTATTCCGGTGATCGCCAGCTTGAATGGGACGTCGGTGGGCGGGTGGCTGAAGTATGCCAGAGAGATGGAGCAGGCCGGCGCGGACGCGCTGGAGTTGAACATTTATTACATACCTGTGGACCCCGATTCCACCGGCGAGCAGGTGGAGCAGAAATATTGCGACCTGGTGCGCGAGGTGAAAAGCGCCGTGCACATTCCGGTGGCAGTGAAGCTGGGGCCGTATTTCAGCGCGCTGGCGAACATGGCCAAGCGGCTGGAGGCGGCGGGCGCGGACGGGCTGGTGCTGTTCAACCGGTTCTATCAGCCGGACTTCGACCTGGAAGCGCTGGAAGTGGTGCCCAATTTGATCCTGAGCAACCAGTACGAACTGCTGCTGCGGCTGCACTGGATCGGGGTGCTGTACGGGAATGTCAAGGCGGACATGGCGCTGACCGGCGGAGTGCACAGCGCGACCGACGTGGTGAAGGCCATGATGGCGGGCGCTAAGGTGGCGATGATGACTTCGGCGCTGCTGAAGAAAGGGATCAGTTACCTGGACACTATGCTGACCGAGTTACTGATCTGGCTGGGCGACCACGAATACGATTCGATCCGGCAGATGCAGGGGAGTATGAGCCGGAACGCGGTGCCGCAGCCGCAGGCGTTTGAGCGGGCGAATTATATGAAGGTGCTGAGCTCTTACGCGATGCAGTAGGCGTGGGGCAGGCCCTCGGCCTGCGCGGGGCTCTCAGCCCCGCTTCCCGCCGAGCGAAGCTCCCCGTTCTATTGGCTCTCCCTCAATCCCAGGCGAATGGCTTCCTTGAGCACGGTCTGGTAGCCCACGCCGGTCGACGCGGCGATGCGCCGGGCGCGTTCCAGGTCGGCGATCGGGACGCGAATCGAGATGGGGCGGGTGGCATTCCGCTTAGCCTGCTCCATGAGCTCTTCAATCACCTTCGGATCGGTCTTGGCAATTCTCGACCCGCCCGAACGCATCAGGGTTCCCGCTTTGACGGCGCGGGCAAACTCGCGCTGTGTCTGGCGGCGTCCTGCCGGGGTTGCGTACCAGCCGGCGTCGGCGGCCTCAGTTTTGGTTTTTCGAATATCAGCCGATTTGCGGGCCATACTTGCTCCTCTCTGAAGAATTCATCTCGTCAGCTGTCACTGCCCGGAACCGCTTCCCGCGGATGGTAAACACGGTGACCAGATAGCGGCCGATTTCGGTCTTGCCGAAAAGCTTCCAGCGTTTCTCGCCTTTGATGGTCTTGGCGGGAATGACGATGTGCGCGCCGCCGGCTACCTCTTCAACCTCGAACGGCGTGACGGCGTGACGCAAGATGTGATCTACGTTGGCGGCGTCCCAATCGAAACGATCGAGTTAGTCCAGCACAGCTATAGTATATACAGGAATTGTATACACAGTCAATACGCTCGACTAGATCTTTGTGTACCTTTACCTCAGGCCTTCTGCGGGCATGCCGGCGAGGGGAGGGCAGGGGCCGATCGCTAGCCGACGACTGTTCAAGCGCCGCTTTCGACCCCCGGCTGGGCAGGAAGAAAAGCATATTTGGCCGCAGATAAACGCCGATGAACGCCGATAGACCGAGGGCTCTATCCGTGAGGCGGCTACAGTCAAAAGGTGAAAACCGCCTTGCCACCAATACTGCCGTCGTTAACCTGAGTATACGCTTGCTGCGCCTCATGCAGACCAAAGCACCTCGTTACGGGAATCGCTTTGAGTGCGCCTGATTCGAACCCCGGTGTCAGTCGCTCCAGCACGGCCGCGGAGGCTTCTGTGTCATAGGCGCGACTGTCGACGCCAAACAGGCTCAGGCGGCGATGATAGAAATCCACCAGATCGAAGGAGACGCGCCGGTCTCCAACCGATGTGATGCTCACCTGTCGTCCCGAGTGACCCAGAGTTCGCAGACACGGCTCGAACAATGGACCACCCACGCAGTCGTATGCGACGTCCACACCTTGGCCTTGAGTCAGACGAAGCGTACTATCAATTAAGCCTTTGTAGCTGTCGTTGGCGTCGGCGACGATCGAGTGATCGATTCCATATTCTCGTTGGTGTTCCTTGGATATCGTTTGGCGCGCCACGCCAATGGTTCGTCCGCCCTTCCACTTCGCGATTTGAGTGACAGCGCTTCCCACGCCACCGGCAGCTCCCGTGGCGAGAACGGTCTCTCCGGACCGGAAACCGGCAGTTTCCACTAATCCAATCCAGGCAGTCACGAAATTCACACCAGATGCGGCCGCCTCCTCAAAGGTCAGGTTTTTCGGTTTCAGGCGTACGCCGGCAACGGGGACCAGCACCAGTTCCGCATGGGTTCCGTCGCGAGTGAAGCCGACGTCGCCGCCGGTGCCCCACACTTCCGCGCCGATCATAGAGGATGGGCCATCCACGATAACTCCGGCGAAGTCACGCCCGGGCGTGCGCGGCAGCGTGGTCCCTTCCATGCGGCCGAGAATGTTCTTGGCGTCACTCGGGTTCACGGATGCCGCTCGAACCTGGACGACGATTTGGCCCGCTTTCGCCTGAGGATCGGGGATGGTTTCCAGCTTTAACTGTTCGAAACCGCCGAACTCGTGAAATCGCAACGCTTGCATTTCAACCTCGCCAACGAGCGCTATTTGGTCTTCAAATCTTCCCGTTTGAAGGTGGTCACCTGGGCCTGCATCAGGCCGTCCTTGGTCTCGTAGGCGTCGGCGCCCCGGTAGGGCTGCGACAGAAAAGGAGCATCGGCCCGCCACTGCACATTCAGCGTGTCTCCCACCTTCTGCGTGTGCTCCGCCGTGAATTTCAGCCCGCAGATTCCACCTTCACGAAACGGCTTCACGACCTGGGCAAACATGGCGCCAACGGCCTCGCGTCCTTGCGCCAACACTCCGTCCGGCGAGAATATTTCTGCGTCCGGTGCGTCCTGTGCCAAGAGGCGATTCCAGTCGCAGGCGTTTAAGGCTGCCATATGTTCCTTCACTACCGCCTCCGTGCTGTCCTGCCGTTTCAGTGGGGGGAACTTGGGCTGCTGCGCGAGGGCGCTGGTGGCAACGGCTAATGCCACAATCGATCCATAAACTGCGAAATGCCGGTTCATGCTTTCCAGGCTATCATCCTGGAGGAAGGATATAAAAGAGCTCTTACGGCGGAGTTGAACGGCGGCTCCTACCTGAACATCACTCCTGAGATGCGGACCCAAGTCGGCAGGCAACTGGAACAATTCATCGCGGACCCCATACGCGACAGAAGGAGCTTCGCTTACTAGACGACTCTGCGGACTGACATTACTTTGAGGCAGGCGCGTGAGGCGCGTGCCAATGGATTCCTGACCGTGCTCCTCTACGTGGCGCTGGATGACGTCGAGCTCAATATCAGCCGCGTTGCGGTTCGAGCGGACGGCGGTGGACATTCCGCGCCGCCCGATGAGATTAGACGGATACATGCCGCAAGTATGAGGAATTTGGCCGGGGCGATTCGGCAATTCGATGAGGTGCGGGTTTTTGACAACAGCCGGCGCGATTCGGGCCCCGACCTCGTTCTGGAAGCCATCGACGGCAAGATTCGCCATGTGGCGGACGATGCCCCGGCTTGGCTGCGCGAGGCGCTGCCAGCCGGTGGTCAGGATCGGTTGACGGGAGGGAAAATCAATGGATAGAATTCGACAAGCGCGCCTATGGGAAGCGACTATGCTGGTCGCGCTGGTGCTTCTTAGTGCGTGCGTGGGCTACGGGCAAGCTGCCGGCTACGCTACGCTCTACACTTTCCAAGGTGGCCAGGATGGAGCTTCGCCGAACGGCGTCGTTCTCGCTAAGAACGGGGACCTTTATGGCACCACTTACACCGGCGGCGTTAACGAATGTGGTGTCAACACTCTATTCTGGTGCGGTAGTGTGTTCCAATTAACGCGCTCGGAAGGTGGGATTTGGACCAAAACCACAATCTTCAGTTTTAATGGGGCGGATGGAGCATTGCCTAGCCAGCCTTACGAAGATGCGCCGGGGCCTCGACCGATCTTCGGGGCCAACGGGGCACTCTATGGCACGACCGAGAATGGAGGCCAGTACGACAGCGCCGCCGGCGACTTGGGTGGAACCGTTTTTGAGCTAACGCCACCGTCCTCCACTGGCGCCGCATGGACCGAGACTGCGCTGTACAGTTTCCAAAACAACCCTCAAGCCCCGCACGCTCCGTACGGCGGGTTGCTCCTTACGTCCACCGGAGCACTGCTAGGTACAACTTTCACGAACTTTTTCAGTTATCAAACGTTTGAGCAAGGTGGAACGGCGTTCGAACTGATACCGCCTGCAGAATCGGGCGCAAGTTGGACATTAAACAATCTGATAAACTTCTTGACAGCCGACATCGGGATGAACCCGGCGGCCGGGGTCATAGCCTCGGGGGGCTCCCTATACGGGACGCTCTCAAACGCCGCTTTCACCTGCGGATCTGTTTATGAGCTTTCGCCGCCCACCTCCCCAGGCGGTGCTTGGTTGGGGCAGGCGATCTACACTTTTGGTGGGCCACCGGGTCCTTGCTTTTCCATTGCGCCCCTCACGGTTGGTCCAGGTGGCGTGCTTTACGGCACAACTTACATTGGCGGGTCAGGCTCGCCGTCGTGTACGCCCTCGATTTTTTCTGGATGCGGTACAGTCTTTCAGTTAATGCCCCCCCCATGCAGGGCGGGACATGGACTGAAAGCGTACTCTACAGTTTCACCGGTAGTGGCGGCGATGGGGCCTTCCCCGCTGCGGGTGTCGTATTGGGGAAGAATGGAGCGCTCTATGGCACCACTACCTATGGGGGAAGTGCAACATCGGCGTCGCCCTGCAACTCGGGGTTCGGTGCAACCGGGTGTGGCACGGTTTTCCGATTGACCCCTCCTGCAATGGAAGGTGCTCCCTGGACTGAGACCGTACTGCACAGTTTTACGGGTCAGAACGGCGACGGCTCGGTACCCGGCCCCTTGACATTAAGCCCGAAAGGCGTACTCTTCGGCCCTGCTCGGAGCGGTGGATCTGCTGGGGCGGGCACGATATTTGCCCTCGTACCATGACCTCTTTGGCGCAGGAAACCGGCGCCAGGCGACCGCAGGAGTGCGATCGCGGCAGGCATGATTGCCTGCGCCACGCCGCTGGTATACTGGACATGGACGCCGCCGCATTGAACTTTTTGCCCGGCTGCGTCGTAGATCATAACGAGTACCCAACCCAAATATGACCGCTCAAATCGCAAGTATCCACGCCGATCAGATCAAAGCGCTGCTGGCCGAAAAAGGCTATGAGGTAACCGAGCCCACCGCGGGGGTCCTGCGGGTGCAGGAACTCCAGAGCGGTGTGGCGGTGCAGGCCGTGCTCGAAGGAGACGTCCTGTACCTGTCGCTCACCTGCACGATAGCGCCGGAATCCGCCATCACGCCGCCCATGATGCGCAGCATGCTGGACGCGCATAACGGCATCTCCACTTCGTACTTCCAGCTCTACGATGCCGGGCAAGGCCAGACGGCCATCACGCTGAACAATTTCTGCAAGCTGGAAGACCTGGGCCCCGAGGACCAGGACGATATTTTGTCCTGCGTGCATTTCCTGCTGGTGGACGTGATGGTGGCGCGCCGCATTTTGAGTAGCTTGGTGTAACCGGAGACAAATCAGACATGGCATTTCTATCGGATATTTTCAATCGCGCCGGCCGCGTCGCCCGCGGCCAGGCTAATGAAGGCATGAGCGCCGTGGAGGACGCCACGTTCGACGCCACCGTCCGCCAGACCGTGGCGGATATGCGGACCGAGTTGAACAAAGCCGTGCAGGCTTCCGCCGTGGCCATGAGCAACTACAACCGGCTGGACGCGGAATATCAGAAATACGTGCGGCAGTCGCAGGAATGGAAAGGCCGCGCGGGCCAGGCGCTGGACGCCAACAACGAAGACCTGGCGCGCAAGGCGCTGGCCAAGAAGGCGGAGTGCGATCAACAGGTGACCGCCATGCAAACGTCCGTGGATCAGGCGCAGAAGGCCAGCGACACGCTCAAGCAGCAGGTGGGCGAGCTGAAGCGCAAGATCGACGAGGCCGAACGGACCGCCACCACGCTGGTCGCGCGCAAGAACGCCGCGCAGGCGCAGCGCAAGGTGGCCGAGGCATTGGCCGGCGTGGGCAACGCCGACAACGCTTTCGCGGCGCTGAACCGGTTCGAGGAAACCGTGTCCAAGGAAGAGGCCACGGCGCAGGCTTTCAACCAACTGGCGTCGGCGGGCAAAGACGACGATCTGGAGAAGCAGTTCGCGCAGTTGGGCCACGGCTCGGACGACGCGCTGGAAGCGCTGAAGCGCGAGCGGCAGTTGAAGCCGCCTACGATCCCGTTGTCGCTGCCGGCGGGCAAGTAGCCGCGCATTATGGGCCCTATCACTGTCACGCTGTTACTGGTCCTGGGAGGTCTGCTCTTCATGGTTTTGAAGAAACTGTTTGAACGTCAAGCCACGCCCGTGGCGCCGGCTGCGCCGAAACAGGATCTGGCCAGCCTGACCGTGGCGGACGCGCGCGTGGGCGACAACATCTCCATCCCCGGCGCCGGCGACAACTTCAGCGATGTCGATTTCACGGTGGACCATAGCACCCGCTATGAGGCCGGCGAGAAGAAGTGGTTCGACCTGAGCGGCAAACACGCCGAGCGCCGCGTGGCCGTGGAGGTGCGCGACCAGGACGACGAACTGGACGTGCGCGGCTTTCTCGATGGGCGCAAGCTTACGCTCGAAGAGCTGGGCCTCTCCGAGGACGACCTGGCGCAAATGGACCAGCGCCAGAACACCGCCGACAATTTCGAGTTCGCCGGCAAGAACTGGTTTTACCGCCTGAGCAAAGAAGTGGGCGCGTTTCACGACGGCCAGCAGCAGGGCGCCGGGTTCTATGGATGGGAATTCATCGAAGAATCCGGGCAGCGGTATCTGGCGATCCGCAAGCGCGAGGGCGAACCGTTCAGCGCCAGCGTGGCCGTCAAATTGAATCCGGCAGATATCGCCGTTTTCCGTCCGTAAGACAGGCGTCAGCCTGCCAAGGAGCACATCATGAGCCGTCGAGGGCTCGAAGTCTTAGCCGTCATTCTGAGTTTCCTGATTGTTATTGTCCTGTTCGCGGGGTTCGACAATCTGCCGCGCAAGGTGCGCGCGGACATTGGCACCGAGGCGCAACAGCTTACCCTGAGCGGTAAACAGTTCCAAGGCGCCGAAGACGAGGTGACGCGCGAACTGTCATCCGATCCGGACCTGTTCCGCGCGCACGATATGGCGACGGCCTTCCCGGAGCGCTTCCGCATCGCGGCCGGCGAGCTGGCGGGCGCGCAACGCGACGCGGCGGCGCTCGACAAGCTGCTGAAGGCCAACCGCCGCCAGGATCAACCGCGGGCTGAACAACTGCTGAAAGAAGAGCGCGCCCTGCGGGCCGGGGCGGTGAACGAGGCCACGGCGATCCAGACCGAGGCGCAGCACTGGGTGGACATGAAGCGCAATCTGCCCACCGAGCTGCAGCAGATGGCGGCCGACCACCAGACGCTGGAACACTGGGATTTCACGCCGGTGGCCGCGGTGGTTACGCGGGCCGACACGGATTGGCCGCAGAAGAAATCCGATCTGGACACGCGCCTGGCCGCGCTGCGCGCGATTCCCGCCGAAGGCGAGAAAGCCTGGGAATCGAGCGACGCTATGCGCCGGAAGGCGGAGTCCAAGGATCTGGCTGGGCTCGATTACGCCGGTCTGCTGAGTTCCGCGGAGACGCTGCATACCGACGTGGCCACACTGCCGGCGCGCACGCAGGAACTGCAGTCGCTGACCGGCCAGCTTTATACATCGTGGGACAAGATTCTGGTGGATCTGCGCGACCGCAAGTCCGGCGGATCGCGCGATTACGAGGAAGAGGTCCGCACGGTCAAGACGAAGTTTCCGGATGCGGCGGGAAAGGATGGCGTCACCACTTCCGACGAGGCGTGGTCGGAGATTCCGCGCGCCACTTACCAGGTTTGCGAAAACAACATCGGCATGTCGATCGCGCACAAGGCGGTGGGCAAGTACGATACCGAAGTCGACGAGGTGGCCGAGCCGGCGGGTTTCGCTTACATGGCGCCGGTTGGGGAGCGCAACCAGTACGGCTACTGGGACCACTCGAGCGGCGGCAACTTCTGGGTGTTCTACGGGCAATATGCGCTGATGCGCGATCTGCTGTGGGGACACAGCTACCGGCCGATACCATCCTACGAATGGGAATCGTATCGGACCGCGCGCTCGGGCGGCCAGACTTACTACGGGCGGGATGAAGGCGGCGGCGCGCCCAAATACGGCACGCACGGCACCTTCACCCAGCAACACTATTCCGATAGCCGCTACATGCGTAGCGCGGGCGGCTACGGCAGCTCAAAGTACTCGAGCGGCGGATTGAAAAGCGGGGAGAGCAGCGCGGGACGCTCGTTCGGCTCCGGCGCGAAGCCGCCCAGCTCGGGATTCCGGCCCAGAAGCGCGCCCAGCTTCCACCCCAGCTTCCGGCCGCCGTCGGGAGGACGGTCGTTCGGCCGCCGGCACTAACTGGTTACTTCCCCGCTAACGGAGGCGCGGGGTGACTGACACGCAGTTTCGATTGCCGCAGTTCTTTGGCGTCCAACTCGCCGCTCTTGTCCTTATCCAGTCTCTCAAACTCCGCATCCATGAACGCCATGAACTCCTTCTTGGAGATCTTGCCGTTCTTGTCGGTGTCCATGAGGAGCAGCAGTTGGGTGACCTCGGCCTCCCCGATGGCCAGCTTATCCAGCGGCTTCGGAGCGGAAGCGGTTGTTTGTGCCGGCGCCGTTCCTGGCATGCTCCAGAGTGCGGCTAAGACTGCGACGATCGCCACGGCCCATAAGATGTTCGTTCGTCTTGGCATGACTGACTCCTATGATTATTATGCCGGGTTTTGGCGCCAGAAACCGGCGCCGGGCGACCGCAGGAGTGCGTGCGCCACGGTATACTGCGGTTCTGGTCGTCACATGAAAATAGCCCCGCCGCTTTCACGCCGCAGTTTTGCTAAAGGTCTGGCCGCCGCGCCATGGATCCTGCGCGCCCAGCCGGCTCCGGCCCGCGCACGCATCAAGATCGACACCGAACGGGTGATCGGAGATATCGACCCCAAGATCTACGGCAACTTCATCGAGCACCTGGGACGCTGCATCGAAGGCGGCGTCTTCGACGAAGGCTCGCCACTATCGGACTCGGACGGCTTCCGCCGCGACGTGCTGGACGCGGCCAAGAAGCTGAACGTCACCCTGCTGCGTTGGCCCGGCGGCAACTTTTCTTCGAATTACAACTGGATGGACGGCATCGGTCCGCGCGACCAGCGCCCGCGCCGGCTGGAGATGGCCTGGGGGACGGTGGAAGACAACCGCTTCGGCACGCACGAATTCATGCAGTACGTCGAGAAGCTCGGCGCCGAGCCGTACTTCTGCACCAACCTGGGGGTCGGATCCTGGCAGCAGGCCCAGCAATGGGTGGAATACTGCAATTCGTCCGAGGATACGGCCATGACGCGCCTGCGCAAACAGAATGGCCGCGCACAGCCCTGGAAAGTGACTTACTGGGGGCTGGGCAATGAGATGGACGGCCCCTGGCAAATGGGACACCGTTCGGCGGACGATTACGGCAAATTCGCGCTGGAAGCCGCGAAGCTGATGAAGTGGACAGACCCCAGCGTCAAGTTGATTGCGGCGGGCTCTTCGAATTTCGGCCCCACAGCGGACTGGACGGGCTGGAACCGGACGGTTCTGGAGCACCTGAAGCATCACGTCGACTATCTGTCGCTACATATGTACGTCGGAAATCGCGGCAACGACTTTGGCGAGTTTATGGGCAGCTCGGTCGAGCTTGCCAGCCGCATCAAGACCGCGGAAGGGATCATCGACGCCGCACTATCCGGTGAGCCCGCCAGCCCCCGCATCTACATCGCGTGGGATGAGTGGAACGTCTGGTATCGCGCGCGCGGGGAGGGGAAGGAGCAGGGCCGGCGCATCCTGGAGGAGCGCTATAACCTGGAAGACGCACTGGTGGTGGCGACTTTCCTGAACACGTTCGTGAACCACGCGCACATCGTGAAGATAGCCAACATGGCGCAACTGGTGAATGTTATCGCGCCCATGTTTGCCAGCGAGAAAGGTTTGTTCCTGCAGACCATTTACTATCCGCTGCAACTGTTCGCCAATAACAGCAAGGGTAAGTCGCTCGAACTGTTCGTGGATAGTCCGAAATACACGAGCAAGCGGTTCGGCGACGTGCCCTATCTGGATATCTCGGCTGCGTACGACAACGGCGCACTGGTGCTGAATGTGGTGAACCGCCATCCGGAGCGGGCCATCGAGGCGGACTTCGAGGCCCAAGACAAGAAATTCTCCGGCACTGCGGAAGCATGGGAGGTGAACGGCCCCGATATCAAGGCGGAAAACGACTTCGGCTCGACCAAGGTGCGCGCCGTGGAACGCTCCGCGGCGGCACAGGGGAACCGGCTGGCCTACAGTTTCCCCGCGCATTCGTATACCATGTTGAAGGCGAGGCTCATGTGACCGCACGCATTGCGATACCGCTTATAATTGTCGTAACCCTAATGACCACGAATTGTTCGTCAAACGGCAGCCGCGAGTTCGGCAAGACACCGTCGGGTGAAACCGTCGAACTGTATACGCTGAAGAACGCCAAGGGCGTCGAGGCGGATATCTCGACGTACGGAGGCGTGATTGTTTCGCTGAAAGTTCCCGACCGCACGGGCGCGCTGGGCGACATCGTGCTCGGCTTCGACGATTTCAACGGATACCTGAAGCCGCCGCCTTACTTCGGCGCGCTCATCGGACGATATGGCAACCGTATCGCGCATGCCCGGTTCACGCTGGATGGCGTGGAATACAAGCTGGCGAAGAACGATGGCGATAACTCGCTGCACGGGGGAACACGCGGCTTCGACAAGGTGCTATGGAAAGCCAAGCCGGGGCCGGGACAGTCATTGGAACTGACTTACTTGAGTAAAGATGGCGAGGAGGGTTATCCGGGTAACTTATCGGTGACGGTGGTCTATACGCTGACTGATAACAACGAACTGAAGATAGATTACACGGCGACCACCGACAAAGATACAGTGCTGAACCTTACCAATCACTCGTACTTCAACCTGGCCGGGCAGGGCGAAGGCGACATTCTGGCGGACCAGTTGACTCTCAACGCGGATCGCTACACTCCGGTGGATAAGGGCCTCATCCCGACTGGCGAACTGCGGAATGTAGAGGGCACGCCGTTCGATTTCCGCCAGCCGCATGCGATTGGCGAGCGTATCGGATCGAACGATGAGCAAATCGCGCTGGGCGGCGGCTACGATCACAACTTCATTTTGAACCGCACCGGAGACGGGCTGTCGCTGGCCGCGAAGGTGACGGAGGCGAAGTCCGGACGGGTGATGGAGGTGTTGACCACGGAGCCGGCCATCCAGTTCTACACCGGCAATTTCCTGGATGGCACGCTTACGGGCAAAGGTGGCAAGGTTTACGGGCGGCGCTCCGCTTTATGCCTGGAGACGCAGCACTATCCGGATTCGCCGAATCATCCGAGTTTTCCGTCGACTGAGTTGAAGCCCGGCGGGGTGTATCACACTACGACCGTTTACCGGTTCTCGACAGGGGCTTAATAGCTACTTCTGCCCGTAATAAGCGCTAACTCCGTGCTTGCGCAGGAAGTGCTTATCCAAATGCGCGGGATGTAGCTCTTGCGCCGCATCTGCCAGTGTCACGCTGTAGTACGCCATCTCCGCGACATACTCCAGTATCACTGCATTGTGCGCCGCTTCGGCAGCCGATGGTCCCCAGCAAAACGGGCCGTGCCCCGCGACCAGCACCGCCGGTACTTCCATCGCATCGCCGCCGGCGAAGTGACGGGCGATCACCTCACCCGTGTTGGCCTCGTAGGCCGCTTCAATTTCCTGCGGCGACATCGCCCGGGTCACCGGCACGGGGCCGCGAAAATAGTCTGCATGGGTGGTGCCCAGGCACGGGATAGGACGCCGCGCCTGCGCCCAGGAAGTGGCATAACGCGAGTGCGTGTGGACCACGCCGCCAATCCCTGGAAACGCGCGATACAGCACCAGGTGCGTGGCCAGATCCGACGACGGCCGCAGCGCGCCTTCGACGATACGCCCTTCGAGATCGGTAATCACCAGGTCCTCCGGGCGCATGCCTTCGTACGGGACGCCGCTCGGCTTGATGGCCACTAGACCCTCCGCGCGCGAAATCCCGCTGGCGTTGCCGAAGGTGTACAGCACCAGGCCTCTGCGGACCAACTCCAGGTTGGCTTCGAGCACTTGCTCGCGAAGATCTTCCAGCATGTTGTTTGATTATGCCAGAACGAACTCCAGCTTCGTCACCGAGGCCGGCGGGAACCGGCGGGTGAAGCGCGGGCCCGCCGTTTGCACCTGCTCGTCGCGCGGCTCGACGGCGCGCGGACTCGCGAAGCTATTGTGCGCATGCGCGTCGGAGGATGCCAGAACCACGGCTTTCGCCGATGCCGGACTCGCGCCGCGCAGCCCGATCTCGACTTCGCGCGGCTGATCCAGGCTGGGGTTCGTGATGGTCAGGGTCAGCGCTTTCCCGCGCAGCGAGGCGGAACACGATAGGCCCGGCAGGCCCTTATAAATCGCCGGTGCGGACACCAGCACGCGCAGCGACTGCGCTCCCTGATGCGCCCGGTACATTTGGAAAACATGATACGTGGGCGTCATGCAGAACTGGTCTTCATGCGCGAAGAACAGCGATTGCAGATTGTTCACAAGCTGCGCCACCGCCGCCATGCCGACCTTGTCCGCGTGCCGGTTGAACGTGTCCAGTGTCATTCCCGCCAGCACCGCGTCGCGCATGGTGTTCTGCTGCCCCAGCAGCGCCTCGGCGAAAGGTTCGGTGCCGGGCGCATACCAGGCGCCCCACTCATCCACCACAAGTTTTACATGGTGCCGCCGGTCCAGTTCGCCCATCACGGCCCACTGGGCCGCGATGAACGAATCCATCTGATTCGCCTCCCGCAGGATTTCGTAATATTGTTCGGCGTCGAAGCGCAGGGCGTCGCCTTTGCCCGCGGACCAATCCGTAGTTCGGCCGGCGCTGGCGTTCCAGGCGTAATGGTGCATCGACCAACCCCACATGCGGCCCAATTCGCCCTTCTGCGCGGCCTTCGCGAAGAAGCGCCGCGTCCAGTCGAGATCGTTTCCGTTCGGGCCGGAGCCGACGAAAGCGAGCGGCACGCCGAAGCCCGGCACCCACGCGGTGAACCGCAGAAACTCGGTGCAGTAGTCTTCGGGCGTGAACGATCCGCCGCAGCCCCAGGCCTCGTTGCCGACGCCCCAATAGCGCACGTTCAGCGCGTCGCGCTCTCCATCGGCCGCGCGCTGATCCGCCAGCGTGGTGGTCCCTGCGGGCGAATTGCAATACTCCACCCAGCGGTTGAAATCCTGGGCGGTCGATCCACGCATGTTGGCCGCGAAGTAGGGTTGGGCTCCCGCGGCCTTGCAGAACCGCGCGAACTCGACGGTGCCGAACTGGTTCGGATCGTAGCTCTGCGGGCCGGTGTGGCTCGCGTTCTTGGGCCACTCGGCCGCGCCGGCCCAGAAGTTCGTGCGCCGGGGACGCTTGTCGCGCGGCCCGATTCCGTCGCGCCAGTCGTAGCTATCGGCGAAGCAGCCGCCCGGCCAGCGGATCACTGGTGGACTGATGCGCCGCAGGGCCTCCACCAGTTGTTTCCGCAGACCGCCGATGTTCGGGATGGGCGAATTCTCGCCCACCCAGATGCCGTCGTAGACCACGCCGCCCAGGTTTTCGACGAAGTGCCCGTAGATCTCGGGCGCGATCGTCGCGATGGGTTCGTCGAGCAAGACTTCAATCAGGGCTTCGCTCGCGGTGGAGCGAAGTGCTGTGGCGGACGCCACACCGGCGACAGCCGTGCGCAGAAAGTCGCGTCTGCTGCTATTCATCATGCTTGTCCTCTTTGTGGGGCGGGCAATTCTGCCCGCAGCCGGCTTTCAGCCGGCTCTGGCCGCCTAAAAGGCGGCTGCGGCCATGATTGGCCGCCCTCCATCCGTACCTGTGCCGCGAGCCGTCGCAGTGCGGGCAGCACATCGCCGATGGCGACGGCTTCGGAACCGGGCTGGCCGAATGCGAAATAAAGCTTGCTGTACAGCCCATAGAGTTGGTCGTACGCCGCGCGATCGCGCACATCCGGATCAATGGTGCGATAGCGCGGGCAGAGCGCCTGCTGCGCCGCTTCGATCGATTCGAAGGCGCCCGCGGCCATGAACGCCATGATGGCAGAACCGAGGCTGGTGACATCGCCCTCCGGCACCAGCACAGGCTTGTTCAGCACGTTGGCATAGACGCGGTTCAACGTTTCGTTTTTCTGCGGAATGCCGCCGCCGTTAATCACGCGCCGGATTTCGACGCCATGCGCGGCCATGCGTTCGAAGATCGCGCGCGTGTGGAACGCGGTGCCCTCGATGGCCGCGAAGAGCTCGTCCTGCGCGGTGTGCGTCAAGTTCCAGCCGAGCGTCACGCCGCCCAGTTCCGCGTTCACCAGCACGGTGCGGTCGCCGTTATCCCAAGTGAGCCGCAGCAGGCCGGTCTGGCCGCCGCGATAATGCTCCAGGCCTTGCGAAAGCTGCGCCACCGTGGCGCCCGCGCGCCGCGCGATGGCGTCGAAGATATCCCCGGTGGCCGACAAGCCCGCCTCGATGCCGAAGTACTGGGGGTGGATCGAGCCTTTCACCACGCCGCACACGCCGGGGATCAAATCCACCTGCTTCGCGATGGCCATGATGCACGTGGACGTGCCCACCACGTTGACCACATCGCCTTCTCGCACGCCGGCGCCGATGGCGTCCCAATGCGCGTCGAACGCGCCGACCGGGATCGGGATGCCGGCGCGCAGGCCGAGTTTTCCGGCCCACTCCGGCGAAAGATGCCCCGCGATTTGATCCGACGTGGCATAGCGGCCATCCAGCTTGTCGCGCACGCCCGCCAGCAGCGGGTCCACCTTGACCAGGAATTCCTCGGCGGGCAATCCGCCCAGTTCCCGATTCCACATCCACTTGTGCCCCATGGCGCAGACGCTGCGCGGCGCCTGGCGCGCAGCGGTGATGCCGCACAGCACCGCGGCTACCATGTCGCAATGCTCCAGTGCCGTGACCATCTGCGCGCGCTTGTCCGGGTTGGCGCGCAGCCAGTGCAGCAGCTTCGAGAAACCCCATTCGGACGAGTACACGCCCCCGCACCATGCGAGCGCTTCCAGTTTTTCGTGGCGGCCGGCGGCCGTGATTTCGGCGGCCTCGCCTTTGGCGCGATGGTCGCACCACAGGTAGTAATCGTCCAACGGCAACATGCCTTCGCCAACTGGAATGATGCTGGACCCCGTGGTGTCGAGCGCCAACGCGGCGAGTTGCGCGCCATCCACGCCCGCAGCCTGGAGCGCGCCCCGCATCGCGGCGGCCAGCGCGGCCATGTGGTCCCGGTGCGATTGCGTGGCGTAGTCCGGATCCTCCTTTTTGCGGGTGAGCGGATACTCGCCCGTGGCCGAGCCCAGCCGGCCTTTCACGCTATCGAAAATCGATACGCGGACGCTCAGCGTCCCGAAATCAACTCCGGCAACAATCACAGCGCAACTCCTTGGAATTCCAGCTAGGCCGCGTCACGAATCTCGATGACCACTCTCTTGTGCAGGGCGGCGAAGGCCGCTTCGATCTGATCCAGCCGCGAAGCGTGGCCCAGGTCGAGCAGACGGTCGACCTGCCGCATGTGACAGCCGAGACGCCGCGCCAGGTCTACCTTCCGCACACGCGAGGCCCGCATCTCACGGTAAAGCCCCAGCTTGGCTTCCGTCAGGACGGGCAGAATCAGCGACGACGACCGCTTCTTCACCTTCGATGGCTCCGGCACGTCACGGCGACTTTCAATATAGTCGGCCAGCACGTCTTGCAAAAGATCCGCCGCCCGCGCCAATGCCTCCTGCTCGTCGTCGCCGAATGTGTGCGCCTCCGGGATGTCCGGAAACGATACTAGGACCGTACCGTTGGTGTCGGGTTCCAGCAGCACCGGATAGCGAAGCATGTCATTCTCCTTTCAGGCCGAGGAGAGCGGGACTCAAGTCCCGCGCGGGATAAATCCCGCCCTCCAAAAAGCTGATCGTAACATTTGAATGGGGCAGTCGTGCTATTTTGATTTACATGTCTCTGGAGAATCCTTTCCAGGATCCCCTGCGCTTCGAGCGTCGCGTACCCGAGTGCGCCATGGTCATCTTCGGAGCCAATGGCGATCTCACCAAACGTAAGCTGTTGCCCGCGCTGTACAGGCTGGCCTACGAGCGCCGCCTGGATGCCGGATTCGCCGTCCTGGGCATCTCGCGCACACCCATGACCGACGACCAGTTTCGCGAGAAAATGCTGGCGTCCGTCAAAGAGTTCCTGGAGGACTCGCCCTTCGATACGGATGTCTGGGCCGCTTTCGCCCAGGGCATTTTCTACATGGCGGGCAACTTCGACGACGCCGCTATGTTTCCGGCGCTGGACGGCCGGCTGAAGGAAATCAATGCGGCCAGGCACACCGGCGGCAACGTGCTGTTCTATCTTTCCGCGCAGCCCAGCCAGTACATCCCCATCGCGCAGGGCATCGCCGCCGCGAACGTGGGAAAGGCAGAATCGGGATGGCGCCGCATCGTCATCGAAAAGCCGTTCGGCCACGATCTGGCCAGCGCGCAGACATTGAGTAACGAACTGCACAGCGCGTTCGAGGAATCCGAGGTTTACCGCATCGATCATTACCTGGGCAAGGAAACCGTGCAGAACATCCTGGCCTTCCGCTTCGGCAACGGCATCTTCGAGCCACTGTGGAACCGCCGCTACGTGAATCACGTGCAGATCACCGCGGCGGAATCGATCGGCGTGGAGGGCCGCGGCGCGTATTATCAGGAAGCCGGGGCGCTGCGCGACATGATCCAGAATCACCTGTTGCAGGTGTTGGCGACGATCGCCATGGAGCCCAGCGCGACCTTCCGGCCCAATTCCGTGCGCGACGAGCGCGCCAAGCTGCTGCGTTCCATCCGCGTGATGAAGCCCGACGAGGTGCTGCGCAACACGGTTTCCGGGCAGTACGGCCCGGCCCACATCGGCGGCGAAGATGTCCCCGGCTTCCGCCAGGAACAAGGGCGTGAAACCCGACGCGCAAACCGACACTTACGCGGCCGTCACATTCCTCGTAGACAACTGGCGCTGGGCCGGCGTGCCGTTCTATCTGCGCACCGGCAAGCGGCTGCCCAAGCGGGTCACCGAAATCGCCATCCAGTTCAATGCCGCGCCCCTGGCCATCTTCAACGGCGACGAAACCACCACCGCGCCCAATCTGCTGATCCTGCGCATCCAGCCGGAGGAGGGCATTTCGCTCAAGTTTCTTTCCAAGCGTCCGGGCGCGGGCATGAAGCTGCGGCCGGTTTCGATGGATTTCAATTACGGCTCCAGCTTCGGCGAGCGCTCGCCATCGGCTTACGAAACGCTGCTGCTCGACGCCATCATCGGCGACGCCACGCTCTACACGCGGCAGGACATGGTGGAAGCCAGTTGGGCCGTGGTGGACGCCATCCAGCATGTGTGGGACGAAACCAAGTTCGATTTCCCCAACTACGCCGCAGGCACTTGGGGACCCAAGGCATCCGACGACATGCTGGCGCGGCGCGGGCACGTGTGGAGGCAACCCTGATGGGCAGCGCCGGCGGCACCATCGCTCCGGATCGCATCTTGCAGGAAATGGCGGACCTGTGGGTCTCGCTCGGCAAGGAAGGCGAAGGCGATGCCGGGGTGCTGCGCGCCTGCTCCATGACCCTGGTGGTGGTGGCCGAAGAATTGGACGACGCGCAAGCTATCGGCGAGACGCTGGCCGCCCTGATGCCCGAGCATCCCAGCCGCGCCATCGTGATTCGCTTTCGCGCCGAAGACCAGCGTGGACTGGCGGCACGGGTCTTCGCGCAGTGCTGGATGCCATTCGGTCACCGGCAGCAGATTTGCTGCGAGCAGATCGAGATCACCGCCTCCGACGCCAGCCTGCCGGACCTGGCGGCCGTGGTGCTGCCGCTCACCGTGCCGGATCTTCCGGTGATCCTGTGGTGCCGTAGCCCGCGCCTCTTTCAGTTGCCCGCGTTCTCCGGGCTGGCGGCGATCGCGCAAAAGGTGGTGCTGGACAGTGCGGCTTTCGACGATCCGGGGGAAGCTCTGGGAGTCATGAGCGGCGCGGCGGCGGAGGGACGTTTGCTGGCCGATCTCTCCTGGACGCGTCTCACGCGGTGGCGGGAGCTGATCGCGCAGATCTTCGAAAACCGCGCCCAACTGGCGAATCTGCCCCTGATTTCCCATATCCTGATTGCGCACCGCGCCTCCGCCACGCCGGCCACCGCGTATTACCTGGCCGCCTGGCTATTGGAAGGGCTGGCTCAAGTCGGCGCCCACCCTCGAGTCGAGTTCCGTGCGGATGGCGGCGAGCCGGCCTGGCGCCTTAGCCTGGTGGAACTGAGCGCGCAAGACAGGCCGGATGCCATCGCCTCGATTGCGCTCACCGAAGGCTCGGCGGCGGAGGTGAAGACCGGCGGACTGGTGAATAAGGCCTTGCTACCCGCCCTCAACGACTACGCCCTGATGCGCGAGGAACTGTCGATCCCCGGCCGCGATCCGGCGTTCGAACGCGCACTCGCCGCCGCCGCCAAACTTGCGTTATCGTGATCCTTACACATGAGCGTGCAGTGGTTCACTCACCCCGACCCGCGCGCGGCCGCCGCCGCTTGCGCGCAACACATCAGCGCGCTGCTGGAAGAGGCGCTGGCTTCCCAGGAGCACGCCACGCTGGCGGTTTCCGGCGGTTCCACGCCGAAGCTGTTGTTCCAGAGCTTGGCGGCCGGGGGCTACCGCTGGCAGCGCGTCCACCTGTTTTTCGTGGACGAGCGCTCGGTTGCGCCCAACGATGCGGAGAGCAATTACCGTCTGGCCAACGAGAACCTGATCGCGCCCGCGCACATACCGCCGGAGCAGGTACACCGTATCCACGGGGAGATCGAGCCGGAAACCGCCGCGCAGCAGTACACGGACGATATCCGTAATTTCTTCGGCCTGGAAGAAGGGGAGATGCCGCACTTCGACGTGGTGCATTGCGGCATGGGACCGGATGCGCACACGGCCAGCCTGTTTCCGGGCGAAGCGGCGATCGACGACCGGGAACACATCGCCGGCGCGGTGCATATTCAGAAGATGACCAGCAAGTGGCGCGTCACCCTGCTGCCCGCCGCGCTGCTGGCGGCCAAGAATACCGTGTTCCTGGTGGCCGGAGCGGACAAGGCGACGGCTGTAGGAGACGTGTTCCACCGGGAATACGATCCGAAACATTATCCGGCGCAATTGATTTCGCGGCAGAGTAAGCGGGTGACGTGGTTTTTGGATCAGTCGGCGGCTGTCGAGTTGGCGTAATGTGGTCCGAGCTTTGGGCTATCCTCAGATATTCGCCACCAGTTGATACCGGCCGGCCAACGGCGCGACGATTCTCTGCCTGCCGTGCCCCGGATTCGGTACCTCCCGCGTCTTCGGCAACCCGAGCGACTCCGGCAGCCGCACATCGCGCATCACCGCCTGTCTGTCCCGCTTCAGTTCGTGCGCCAGTTGCGAAATAGGTATCGGCCTCGTATCGAACAGCGTGCAGCAATCGTATGCGGTCGGCGGAGAGCACTTGCATTAGGTCCGTTGGATCTTCCAAGACCACTCTGACTTCGGCCGGTATCTTCTCACCCCGATCCAGCTTACGCGCGCGCTCGCGGGATCGCGCGAAGAACACGTCCACGGAACTGGTCATCGGGACGGTTTTGGCCACAGAACTTTTAGCGCAGACGGATGCAGGCACGATAATTCATCGAACGGCGAAGCTACGCGTTGGTTCACTCGCCTTGGACGCCTTCCCCGCTATGTGGATCCTTCTCGGGAGGCTATAATGTATAAGCAGCAAACAAACTCAAAAAGGCGCCAAGTCCACTGCGGAAAGAGTACACGTGAACATCCTGTTCTGGAACACGGGGAATCGCGAGCCCCTTGGTGAGATCGTCAGGCTCGTCCGGGACCTGCGCGTTGATGTCCTGATCCTGGCGGAGTGCCCTCTCTCCCCGGTCAGAATCGTGGAAAAGCTCAATTCAGGCGCACGCGCCGAATTTCATTTACCGCTGAACCAGTCTGATCGATTTACCTTCGTTGTGGCGCTACCTCCGAGGAACTTTACGCCAGTGTACGATAGCGCGGGCGTCTCAGCCTGGCATGCCAAGCCTCCGATCGGCCAAGATGTCTTAGTTGTCGCACTGCATTTACCGAGCAAGCTCCATCTCGAGGAGGAGGAGCAAGGGCACCTGGCCCCGCGAATATCACAACTGATCGGACGCCTGGAAAAGCAGATTGGCCACAGCCGGACAATTGTGATCGGAGATTTCAACATGAATCCCTTCGAAGCCGGTCTCGTGAGCTCCGAGGGCTTCCACGCTTCCATGTCGCGCTCTATCGCTGGACGGAAGTCTCGTACCGTCCTTGGAGAGGTCCGGCACTTCTTTTACAACCCTATGTGGTCGCTGCTCGGAGACTATTCGCCCGGCCCGCCAGGGACATATTTCTATCCGTCATCATCGCCGCTCACTCTTTTTTGGAACACTTATGATCAGGTCTTACTAAGGCCGATTTGGCCGATCTCTTTGAACCGGGCGACGTAAGAGTTATCGATGCGGCGGGATCACAAAGCTTATTGACGTCTGGCGGTGTACCGAACCGGGCGACGTCAGACCATTTGCCGCTGTTTGCCGCAGTCCGACTGGAGGAGCTTAACTATGTCAACAAAGAGCCTTTGGGGGCAGCTACCCGCAACAGAAGGAATCAGGACACCAACGCAGGTCTTTAGGGAGCAGGCGATCGCTTTGACGGACGTGACGAGCAGCGTCCTTCAAGGCGACGTTTCAGTGACGCGTAATCAGGGTACATTTAGTATCGAGCTGCACATTGTAGCTCCGGTGCTCGACAACTACCACTATCTCGTGGTTCGCGCAACACACGACGTCGCCCTGTATCCGGTTACCATTGTGCCCGGCTGGGACCTATTCAATGATGGCGTCCTCTGCTGGCCGGCCGAGGTAGGCGGTGGTCTGATCGCTCGGGGAGTTGGACTCGTCGTCAATCCTCCCAATGCATGCGGCTTCACTTGCGGCCAGTTGCGCGAACTGCGATCCCCTGTTCATCCGAGGCTGCCGGGTGAAACAATAAGGCAGTACGGATGGGCTATCTAAAGAAGGATGCGCCGAAGGAGGTGGTTGAAGCAATTCAACGGATCGAAGACCGTGCCGACGAGTGCTACCGTTCGCTCGGACTTCTTGCATACCCGGCGGATCTTGTAATCTGGGCGCTGCTCGTAGATGGAATCCGGATGGTAGAGCGCGAGATCATGCACCGCGGTGACAACACACCGGACCTCTCGGCGACCCGGCAAAATGTCAGCCGCTTCGTGCCGGTTGCGATCAAATGGGCGATCAACCATGGGAGACTGCCAGCCGCGCCGACAGAGAGGCGCTGGACGCGAGAGCTTGCTGCCAAAACTGAGGAAGCGCTCGGTGTGGCCCACGAATACAGTACGTTTGAAAGCTGCTTCCCGATGTGGCACAGAAATCGCAATGTGGCGGAACTGGTTGCTCCGACGCTCGTACGATTTACAGCGCCGGGCACCGCGCGGAACCGGCAGGTCAGTGCGTACCAGAAGGGCGCGAGGCCGAAGGAGGGATCGTTCAAGGCGGTGCGTGCTGAGAAGGTTAATCCGACCAGAATTGTCAAGGCGCTATTCGATACGGCGCTACAGACTGCACGGATGACGAGCACGGTCTCCTTCGAGTACGGAGATTCCTTCACCTTGTGGCGTGAACTGATTCCCGAGTATCAAGCTAGAGTGGATGCGATAACGCGCCGGGCTGACGCTTTGTCATTGGGAAGCTATACGCTCGGGGACTTCAACCACTTCTATGCCGGGTTCCTGGCGGTGTGCGCGGCTCACGAATTTTTGTGTTATGCCTGGGGCCGCAATTACGGCGTCTATCCTTTCGGATCGGCTGTCATGGTCCGTTCTCTGGAGGCTTGGACCAGCATCCTATCAGAGCTTTCTGGTATCGCGGCGGACACCTGCCAGAACATCATCAGCGATCTGACCTTTGATCGTGACCGCTCATTGGACTTGCATGTCCACCCGTTCGTCCCGCTTGACTGGGCAACAGCAAGCTTGGCGGTCGCTCCGCAGTTTCCCCTTCATAGTCGCCCAGACGAGAACATCCTCCGCGCGTGTTCAATCGCCCGGCCGGACGTTTTCGATGCCGCATCCTCCCAGAAGGAGGCGGAAATGCTGGCCGACCTGCGGAAACGGTGCTCGCTCCATTCGATAGGTGGCCCCGTGCCGCTTCCGAGTCCAATCCCAGATCTCGACCTCCTGATAGCGGACGAAAAATCTTCCACAGTTCTCATCGCGGAACTTAAATGGATCAGGAAGACGCTCAGGCCCGTCGAAATGACCGCCCGCGACAACGACGTCCTGAAGGGGATCGGCCAGTTGGAAAGGATTCGACGCTTCCTTACCGACAATCCTGATTATCTCCTTGCACGAGGGAAGGTGCCCCGGCTACTCGCTGACTACGAGCGTATACCGTACCTGCTCGTCGCGCGGGACCACTGGCTCTGGGTAGCGCCGACCGACAGTCTCGCAATCGTCGAGTTCGAGGCGTTCGCGACGTCAGTGGGCCGCTCACCAGATCTTCAGTCGGCAATCGGTGACCTCCTCACCTACGACTGGCTTCCGGTGGATCGGCGCGACTTCAGGGTGCAGTATGATCGGGCAACTGCCAACTGCGTCTCGATTGAATCAGAGGTGTTCTACGCCGTCTAGATTCACGTCTCCCGGACTGGGGCAGCGGCCACAAGTTGACGCGCTACCCGCGCATACGAAATTCGTGTGCAAACTCCTGGGCTGGCGGCACTGGCCGCCTCTCCTCCAGTTCCCTCGCTGATTGCGCAGCATGGCGGCCACCAATTGCCACGTCGGACCCGGCGTGCCGCACCACGGTGCCGGAACGGTGATCATGCTTCAATAGGGAAAACACTGTCAAGTGTGCCGACGAGAGCGAACTGGAAGCCGCATTAGGCAGGATCCTCTCGTCCGAGAGGGTACGGAGTGTTGTTGGCTCGCTGTTGGCTCAGAGTCGAGCGATGTGAATCAACAGATCGTTTGTTGGCCGCGGAAGGCCGCGTCCGGCCTCACTCAATCCACCCGCCGCCCAGCACCAAATCCCCGTCGTAAAACACCGCCGCCTGCCCAGGAGTCACAGCCCGCTGCGGCTCGTCGAACCGCACCTCCACGCGCGCGGGCTCGAGCGTGGGATACAGGGTCGCCGGGGCGGCCACGTGTCTATTGCGAATCTTCACCGCCGCGCGCACCGGCGCCTGCAAGCCCGCGATGGAAACCCAATTCACTTCGCGGGCGGTCAGGGTGGCGCGCAGCAACTGCTCGTTGCTCCCCACGGTGACGCGCTGCGACTGCGCATCCGTCGCAATCACATAGAGCGGTTCGCCCGTGGCGATGCCCAAGCCCTTGCGCTGCCCCACCGTAAAATGATGCACACCGCCGTGCTCGCCCAGCTTGCGCCCGGCGGCGGTGACGATCTCGCCGCGCGTCTCGATCTCCGGCGCGCCCTTGTCGCGCAGATACGCGTCCATGAATGCGGCATAATCGCCGTTCGGCACGAAGCAGATCTCGAAGCTCTCGCCCTTATCCGCCACCGCCAGTTGCATCTCCCGCGCCAGCCGCCGCACTTCGTCCTTGCGCATTTCGCCTAGCGGAAACAGGCTGCGCGCCAGTTGCGCCTGGGTCAGCCCGAACAGGAAGTACGTCTGGTCCTTGGTCGGATCCACGGCCGTGCGCAACTGATAGCGCCCGGCGGCCGCATCGAAAGTAATGCGGGCATAGTGGCCGGTCGCAATTTGTCCCGCGCCCACGGCGTCCGCCATCTCCAGGAACTGATCGAACTTGATGAAGTTGTTGCACAGCGTACACGGAATCGGCGTGCGTCCCGCCAGATACTCGTCGACGAACGGCTGGATCACGCGCTCCTCGAACTGCCGCTCGAAATTCACGACGTAATATGGAATGCCGATCTGCTCCGCCACGCGGCGCGCGTCGTACACATCGTCGAGCGAGCAACAGCGTCCGGTGGCGCCCTCCACGGAAAGCTCTGGCATGCGGCGCTGATTCCAGAGCTGCATGGTCAGGCCCACCACGGGCTGTCCGTCGCGCGCCAGCAGCGCCGCTACCGTCGAGCTATCCACGCCCCCGCTCATCGCCACGGCAATCATACCAACGCCGGGGACAACTTGCGTAGGTGTGCCACCGACGCTGCTACCGCCTCCACCAGCGCATCCACTTGTTCCACCGTGTTCGCGCGACCGAGGGAAAAGCGGATGCTGGCGCGCGCCCGGTCCGCCGTCAGCCCAATGGCCGTCAGCACGTGCGACGGCTCCACGGCTCCGCTTGAACAGGCGGCGCCGCTCGAAACGGCAAAGCCGCGCAGGTCGAGCGCGATCACCAACGCTTCGCCTTCGAGCCCGTCGAAGTAGATGTTCGCCGTATTGGGCGTGCGCGCCGTGCGATGGCCGTTGACGCCGGTGCGCGGGATGCGCTCCAGGATCGCCGATTCCAGCCGGTCGCGCAACCCGCCTAAGCGCTGCGCATCCGTCTCCAGGCGCGCCTCCGCCAAAGCCGCCGCGCAGCCGAACGCCGCCGCGCCCGGCACGTTCTCCGTCCCGGGACGCCGATCCCGCTCGTGATGCCCGCCAAACTGAATCGCCCCCAGCCGCGTGCCGCGCCGCACGTACAGCGCGCCGATCCCCTTGGGCGCATAGATCTTGTGGCCGCTCACGCTGTAGAGATCCGCGCCCAGCGCATCCACGTCCACTGGAATCTTGCCCAAGGCCTGCACCCCGTCCACATGCAGACAGACGCCCGCAGCGCGCACGATGGCCGCAATCTCGGCCACCGGCTGCACAGTCCCCAATTCGTTGTTCGCGTGCATCACCGAAACCAGGACGGTGTCCGCCCGCAGCGCGCGCCGGATATCTTCCGGGTCCACGATGCCATCGGGGCCGACCGGGACGTAAGTCACGGCAACACCCTCGCGCTCCAGTTGCGCGCAGGCGTTCAGCACGGCCGGATGTTCGATCGCGGTAGTAACGACGTGCCGCGACGCTTTCCCCGCTTCATGCAAAGCCGACCGCACAATTCCAAACAGCGCCAGGTTGTCGGCCTCGGTGCCGCCGCTCACAAACACGATCTCCCGTGGCTGGCAGCCGATCAGCGACGCGGCCTGTCGCCGCGCCATCTCCAGCCGCTGCTTGGCGGCCTGTCCGAAATGATGGATGCTGGAAGCGTTACCATACACTTGACCGAGACACTCCACCGCGGTCTCCAGCACTTCCGGAGACACCGGGGTGGTCGCGTTGTGATCGAAGTAGAAACGCTGCACGTCTTTTCATTCTAACAATGCCCGCACCGCTGATTACCCTGACCACCGATTTCGGCCTGTCCGACCACTATGTGGGGGTCATGAAAGGCGTGATTGTTTCGATCTGCCCGCGCGCGCGCATCGTGGATATCAGCCACGGCATCGGGGCCTTCGAAATCGGCGAGGCGGCCTTCACCATCGCTCAGGCATACAAATATTTTCCACGCGGCACAGTACACGTCGTGGTGGTCGATCCCGGCGTGGGAACTTCCCGCCGTCCCATTCTGGCGCAGGCCGCGGGACAATCCTTCACCGCGCCCGATAATGGGGTGCTTTCCATGATCTACGCGCGGGAAAAACACAAGGTGCGCGCGATCTCGAACGCACGCTACTTCCTGCCGGCGGTGAGCCAGACGTTTCACGGCCGTGACATCTTCGCGCCGGTAGCCGGGCATTTGGCAGGCGGCATGGCACCCGCGCGTTTCGGCAAGCTCATCGCGGACTATCTGCGCCTGGATTTCGACAAGCCCGCGCGCACGGGACGCCGCACCTGGACAGGCGCCATCCTGAAAGTGGATCGCTTCGGGAACCTGGTCACCAACTTCTCCGCCGAGGACTTCCCCGACCTGGACAAACGCGGGTTCAAGATGGCCGTAGGTCCACAGCGGGTCGGCGTGCTGGCGCGGCACTATGCCGAGCGCGGTCCTGGCGAGCCGTTCCTGATTGTGGGCAGCGCGGGCTATTACGAAATCTCGGTCGGCCAGGCGTCCGCCGCGAAGCTGCTTGGCTGCGCGGCCGGCGCACCCTTGGAATTAACGCTGCTTTGATTCGCGCAGCCCGCCCGTGTGCCTGCGCGTCACACCTGTGCCAACTCGACCTGTTGTAATGCGCTGTCCGCATTGGCTAGAATGGACTTTTGTCAATCTGCGACCTGGCTTAGCCCGAGTGAAACGGTTTCCTGGAAGTCTACGTCTCCGTAACAGCGCAGAGTGGAAAGGTATGTATTCATGATTTGTCACAGGCGCGCCTGCCTGTCCATTGCCGTTGTTTGCTTCTGCGCCGCCGTAGCTTCGATCGCTTGGGCTCAGAATCCGCCGCAACAGCCCGCTCCGGCGCCGCCGCCGGCGCAGGAAAAGAAGCCGCAGAACCCGTTTGAAACGGTGCCCGAAGCGGCCCAGCCCGAGAAGCCGGCGAAACCAGCCCCGCAACAGCCTACTCTCGAAGCTCCCAAACCCGCGGAACAGCCCAAGCTGCAGCCCGGCGGGCAAGTTATCGAGGCGATCGTATTTACCGGTATGCGCCGCGTGCAGCAGGATACCATGCGCGCCCTTATCGCCACCAAGAAGGGCGATATTTTCAACGAGGACGACCTTCACCGCGATTTCATGTCGCTGTGGAACAGCGGCCGTTTCGACGACATTCGCATGGAAACCGAAGCTGGGCCGGGCGGCGGCGTGATCGTGCGATTCGTCGTCACGGAGCGCCGGGTGGTGCGCTCCATCAAGTACGATAACCTGAAATCCCTCACCGTCTCGGAAGTCCTGGACCGTTTCAAAGAGCGCAAGGTGGGCCTCTCGGTCGAGTCGCAGTACGATCCCAACAAGGTGCAACACGCGGCCGTGGTGATCAAGGAATACCTGGCCGAGCGCGGCCGTCAGTTCGCTACCGTCGAGCCGGAAGTGCGCCAGGTTCCGCCATCCTCGCTCGAAATCGTTTTCAACGTCAACGAAGGTCCCAAGATCAAGGTCGGCAAGATCACCATCGAAGGCAACCACGCCTTCACTCAACGCGAAGTGATCCGCGCCATGAAGAACTCGCACGGCTACGGCATTCCCTACTCCATCCTGTTCGAAAATGTTTTTGCCTCGACCTACGATTCCTCGAAGCTGGAAGAGGATAAGGAGCGCGTCCGCGACGCGTATCAATCCAAAGGCTATTTCCTGGCCAGGGTTCTGGATGAAAAGACCGAATTGGTGAATACCGGCGGGCACGGTTTCAAACTTCCCCTGATCCGCGAGAACAATCCCGGCAAGGCCATGAATATCACCCTGCCGGTCGAAGAAGGCCGCTTGTACCGGCTGAACAAGATTACCTTCGTCGGAGTCAAGCTGTTCCGCACGCCGGAAACGCTGATGCGCCCGTTGTTCGGCATGTCCGAAGGCGATCCTTTCTCCACCGCCAAGCTGCGCAAAGGCATTGAGAATCTGCGCAAACTCTACGGCGAGTTCGGCTACATCGATTTCGTGCCCGAACCCACCTTCGATCCGGTACCCAATACCGACAAAATCGACCTCACGCTGACCGCGGACGAGGGCAAGCAGTTCTTCGTGCGCCGCATCGATTTCTCGGGCAATGCCACCACGCGCGACAAGGTGATTCGCCGCGAGATCATGCTGGACGAGGGCGACATTTTCAACAATCGTCTGTGGGAGTTGAGCATTCTGCGCTTGAATCAGCTCGGCTACTTCGAAGCGTTGAAAGCTGAAGAAGCCGCCGACATCAAGCGCAACACGCAGACCAGCACCGTCGATATCACGCTAAAAGTCAAAGAGCGCGGGAAGAACACCATCGGCCTCAACGGAGGCGTCTCCGGAATTGCGGGCAGCTTCGTGGGATTGAACTATGCCACCAATAACTTCCTGGGATTGGGCGACACGGTTTCCATCAACTCGCAATTGGGCACGCGCATGCGCAGCGTGTCGACCGGTTTCACGGAGCCATATTTCCTGGACCTTCCGCTACAAGTCGGCGTGGAAGCCCACCTGACCCGCTTCGATTACAACCAGGGCCGCGAAGCATCCATTCTCGCCGGGCAGAACCTGATCCCGCTGTTCAACGCGCTGGGCTCGCAAAACCTGCTGAATTACATTCAAACCGGCCACGGCTTCTCGGCGTCGATGAGCTATCCGCTGCGGCGCAGCTTCTCCCGCCTCGGCATTACTTACGGCTACGACATCTCCAGCGTCAAGACGGAGACCACCGCCGCCACCTCCTATTTCGATTACATCAATTTCAGCGGAATCGTCGGCCCGAACGCCCTCACCGGCATCCGGACCAGCCGCATTGTTCCCTCGTTCACCTACAATACGGTGAATCACCCGATCACGCCTACCGGCGGTAAGAGCTTGTTTATCTCCACTACGTTCGCGGGCAGTTTCCTGGGCGGCAACGTCAACACCATCCAGCCCGTGATAGAGGGCAAGTATTTTAAGCCCGCGCCCTGGCATAAATCGAACATCCTGGCGTTCCATCTGCTGGGCTCCATGATTACCGGTTACGGCGGGAAGGAGATACCGCCCTTCTCCCGCACCTATATCGGCGGCGAGCAGGATATCCGCGGTTTCCAGATATGGGGCATCAGTCCCATCGCCTTCATTCCCAGCGAAGCTACCATCAACGTGCTGAACAACGATGGCTCGCAGCGCACCCAGCTCATCGGCGGCGTGGCCACCAACGTGACCCAGAATATTCCGATCTACCAGCTCGCCTTCCCCGGCGGCGACGCGCACGTAGTCGGCAATTTCGAGTACCGTATCCCGATCTTCGGACCGGTGGTCCTGGCTATCTTCGCGGATGCGGGTATCGATCGCATCCTGCGCCCGGGCGAACTGAATATGGATCCGGCGCGCGTCGATTATTTGAACGACACATACCCCACTGCCGGGTTCCAGGGAAAGGCGATCATATATCCCGGGACGCAGAAGCCGCGCATGTCCACCGGTCTGGAGCTGCAAGTGCTGTTGCCCGTGGTGCAGGCGCCTTTCCGCGTGTACTGGGCGTACAATCCGCTGTTGGTGCGCGAGTATCTGCAGCCGCCCATCGTGTACGACCGCTCGATTTTTCCGAACGCGGCGACCTTTGACAATGCCATTCTGTCCTATGGCAACGCTTATCCGTTCCTCGAACAGCATGATCTGTTCCGCTTCACCATCGGCCGAACCTTCTGAGGCGCGGCCGGCTGCAACCTGATGCAATATGTTAGTATCGATACGAAATCAAGGAGTTTTCAGCTTGACAAAGAATTGTGTTTTTCTTCCCGCCATCGCTCTGGGGACAGCCTTGCTGGCCCCCGCCCAGACCGCGCCGGCGACCCCGGCTCAGGCAAAGGTCGGGATCATCGCCTTTCAGAACGCCATCATCGCCACCAAGGATGGGCAGAAGGCGGCCGCCGACCTGACCGCCAAATTCGGTCCCAGAAAAAGTGAGCTCGAGAAGAAGCAGAGCACCATCGCGCAATTGCAGGAACAAATGCGCAAGGGCAGCAACACCATGAGCGAAGAGGCCAAGCAGAAGCTTGCGCGCGAGATCGATCAGACCACCAAGAGCCTGAACCGCGAGACCGAGGACGCGCAAGCGGAGCTCGACCAGGAACAAAACAAGATCACGCAGGAACTGGGGCAGCGCATCATGGCCGTGATGGATAAGTACGCCAGAGACAACGGCTACACCCTGATTCTGGACGTGAGCTCGCAGCAGTCGCCAGTGCTGTTCGCGGCCAGCGGTACCGACATCACGCAGGACGTCATCGCCCTGTACGATAAGAACTCGCCGTCGGCCGCGGCTCCGGCCAAGCCGGCTACGCCGCCGCCCGCGCCCAAGAAGTAACAAATGGAACCACAGATGGACACAGATAAACACAGATAAGACACCGCGTTTTTATCTGTGTTCATCTGTGTCCATCCGTGGTTCCATGCTTTTTGCAAGGCGCTTTACCAGGCCGATGTCTCCTTCGAGAAAATCAAAACCGGTCGACTCGCTTGGCGCGACCCATCGGATCTCTTCGAACACGCAGTTGCGCGGTTCGCCGTCGAAATCGCTCACTGCGTGAAATATCAGCAAAATGGCGCTTTTGCCGGGGTAGCTGTATTCGTAGCGCTCTGTCTCGCCCCCGATCCGCGCGTCGATGGCCAGTTCTTCCCGTAGCTCGCGGATGAGCGCTTGTGGCGGGCTTTCGCCCTCTTCCACCTTGCCGCCCGGAAATTCCCATTTCAGCGGATGCGCCTGCGCCGCGGTCCGGCGGCAAATCAGGATGCGCCCGCCGCGTCGTATGATAGCCGCCACGACGGTAGTCACCTCAGGCCAGCTCCAGCGCTTTGAATCGCTCCAGTTCGGCGGCCGGCAGCTCCGGCAGCCTGTCGATCCGCTGCCGGAACCATGCCCACGGGATGTGGAAGAGCTGCACGCTGGGCTGGAACTTGGAGCTGTCCTGAATGAAGCAGCTATGCGTACACCAGCAATTCGCCTCGGGGATCGCGCGCACCTCCGCGCGCATGGCCTCCGACTGCAGGGCGCGCCGCACGTCGAAATCGAACTCCGCCAGGTCCCCCACGATGCCGCGCATCTCGCAAGCGCGGAACCGGCCGTTGTGGTCGATTACGATGGAGGTTTCGCCGGCCGTGCAAGGCATCGGCCATTTTCGCGGCGACTCCAGACAGTGTTCGTGCAGATCGAAGTGGAAACGCAAATTACCCAGGTAATACATCTTCGCGAATTGCCGCGCCCCGGGCGGCAAGCGCGCGAAGAGCTTGTCGGCATAATGGCGATGGAAGGGCATGAGCCGGCGGTGCAGGGCGGCGACGCCCTGTTCGGTGAGTTGCTTCAGGGTGGGATCGGGCGCGGCGCCACGCACCACTTCGAAATACTGCCCGTCGATATGGGTTTGCTCCATCAGGTGCAAGCCCAGCGCCACGATCTCGTTGTAGTTCTCGCGCGTAATCACGGTGAGCACGTTGCGCCGCAGCCGCTGGACGCCCGCATAGCGGCGCTCGGCCTGTTCGATAGTGGCGAGCGTGCGGACGAAATTGTTCGGCACGCCACGGATCGAATCGTGCGTGTTGGCCAGGCCATCGAGGGAGAAGTTCAGGTCGATGGACACGTCCGGACAAAGCTCCAGCATGCGGTCCATGGTGCGGAAGATCTTTTCCGGCAGGAGCCCATTGGTTGGCAGATTGACGTTGCGGACACCGTTGCGCTGGACAAACAGCGCCACAATTTCGGCCAGATCCTCGCGCAGGAAAGGCTCGCCGCCGGAAAGCCACAGCTTGCGGAAGGGCGGCGCGGTGGCCGAGATGCGATCGATTTGGGGAGTCGTCAGATCGTCGGGGCTGTTAAGCTTGTCAAAGTAGAAGCAGGTGCGGCAGAGCGAGTTGCAGCGCGACGTGACAAACAGAAACAGCGAATTGAACTCCCGCGCGCGCACGCGCTCCTTGAGGATCGGGAAGTACTGCCGCATTAGGATTATTGGACCATAAATGTATTCCGCGCGCCTGCTCGATCACTTCCAGAATCCGCGTAACGTGGGCGTACTGCCGCCGCCGGCGGTGACCGTGGAGGTGTCGAATCCGGTCTGCGGCGACATCCTGCGGCTGTCGGTCGAGTTTCGGGACGGCCGCGTGGCCGAGGCTCGCTACCAGACGCGCGGTTGCACGGCCTCCATCGCAGCCGGCTCCGCGTTGACTGAGTTACTGATCGGCAAGACCGCGCGGGAGATGGCTGACATTCGCGCGGCCGATATCGAGGAGGCGGTGGGCGGCCTCAGCAACGAATCCAAGCATGCCGCGCGTCTCGCCGTGGACGCGGTACGGGCGCTACTGGAGGGCGGCCAATCTTGGCCGCAGCCGCCTTTCTAGGCGGCTACTCGTGCAGCCCCGTCACCAGTCGGCGTACGGGGTGCCATCCAGGCCCGTCTTATCCGATCCGCTCTTCACATCGAAAATGCCCGGCTCGGTTTGATCGACACTCGAAAGCGCGTCTTCCTGAATGGTGTGCCAGGTATCGTTCGAACCCGTCATGGGATCGATGGGGACGTCGCGCAGGTACCCGCCGGCTACCAGATCCTGCAGCGATTGAGGCGCCTTCTTCTTGTCGTAAGTGTACTCGTCAATTACCTGCCGCAAGGTGAACAGGTTGTTCTTGAGCACGCTTTCCTTCGACCGGATGATCGCTTTTTGATATTGCGGAATGGCCAGAGACACCAGGATCACGATGATCGCCATGACGATCATCAGCTCCACCATGGTGAAGCCGAATTCGCGGCGGCGCTGTCCGCGTCCTCTACCAGTCGGAGTAATTGGTTCCATCCGGCGACTTCTCCGTACTCTTGGTATAAATATCGAACACGTTCTGCCCGCCCCAACTGTTGGAGGTCGGATCATCCTTGGTGCTGCGCATGCCCCAGTCGGTGGAGTTGGTGAAGGGGTCCTTGGGGATGCGCCTCAGAAACCGGATCTTCTTATCCACCTGGCCTTGCAGCTTGACGCCTTCCACCAGCGTTTCCAGCTTGTCCGGGTAGTTGTCCGAATCCATTTTTTGCTGGCCGAGATAACCCGCATCGGCGTAGTCCTTGTATTTGTCGATGGCCGCGCGGATCTCGCGCTCCGCCCAGCGCAGCTCTTTCTCGCGCTCGATGCGGACCCTGGAACGGGCCAGGGGCACGGCCATGGTGGTCAGGATCAGCATGATCGAGAACGCCACCACCAGTTCTACCAGCGTCAGTCCTCTCTGATTCTTGCGTCGCATACTCTATTTCACGTTAACCGTCAGTTGTGGCGTGGAGTTCGAGATCGGCTGGCCTTGCGAGTTGCTGGGGCTGAAGGCCGGCGCGGAAACGCTGGTCGTGCCGCGCGCCAGCGTGGTGAACGTGAGCGTGACCAGCATGCCTGAGCCGCTGATGCCGCCGGTGCCCGGAAGGCGGTTCAGAGTAATGTCGGCCTCCCCGGTGGCGTCTTGAATACTCTTGGTAAAGGTCGCCTGCTGGCCGTCGCTGGCCATCAGGTTACCCTGGGCCACGCCGGTGAGCTTCAGCGCCTTGGGATCGTACTTGACCTGCAAGGGCGCGGAGAACAGGTCGGTGGCGTTCGCTACCACCAGGTTGACGTTGAACGATCCGCCCATGGCCGCTTCCACCTGCGCCGGCACAAAGTTCACCGAGGCGCCGGCTTGCGGCGGCGCGGCCTGCGGACCGCCGGCTTGCGGCGGCGCGGCCTGAGGCACGGTGACCGGCGGAGCCGCCATGGGCGCCATGGGTGCGGCGGGCGCGCCGGGAGCGGCCGGAGTGGCGCTCTTGGGCGCCGGCTCACCGTCCGGATGGGCGTAGTTCAGTTTCACCACCGTGGCGCTACCGACCGCGATGCCACGCATCTCTTCTTCGGTGTAATCCGGCCGGCGCACGATGTGCGGAATCAGCGCGATCAGCAGTTCCTGTGAGCTCTTGCTGACCGTTTTGCTGCTGAACAGCCACTTGATGACCGGGATGCTGGAAAGCCCCGGAATGCCGCTCACCGTGGTGCTGTCCGACATCTGCTTCAGCCCGCCCAGCAGGTTGACTTCGCCGTCTTTCATGCGGATGTCGTGCTGCACTTTCTCCTGGGAGATGATCGGCTGGGAGATGCCGCCCAAATTCACATAGCTCTGCACGCTCGATATTTCGATCTCCACATGCATCGATATTTCGCCGTTGTCGTGCACCTTGGGGGTGAGATCCACATTCACGCCCACGTCGATGAAGGTAAATTGCGTATTCACCAGCGGGTTGATGCCCACGCCGCCCACGCCCGGCTGGAAGCTTCCCGAAGCGATGGGCTCCTTCTCGCCGATCTTCAGCGTGGCCTTCTGGTTATCCACCGAGCGGAGTTGCGGCGACTGCAAAACGCGCGTGCCGCTGTCGCTCAGGACCGCCTGCAACATACCGGACGGCAGCACCGTGGAGAAATCTTCGGTGTTGACCTTCCCGATATAGGCGAGTGGAATGGAAGCCGCTGTGGAGGTGCTGGTTCCGGTGGTCGTGGTCGTGCCCGTCGTGTTGCTGGTGGGAGTGGAGGTGGAGGCGGCAGTGGAAGTCGAAGTACTGGGGGTGCTGATGCTGGAGCGCGGGGCAAAGTTCACCGGGATGCTCAAGCTGCTCAGAGCCGCGCCCAAAGTGCGCGTCATGTCGCTCGAAACCTGAAAGACCAGTACATCCACCACCACTTCCGACTTGGGCTTATCCAGATCGTGGATAATCTTTTCGGCGAGGGCAATGCGATCGGCCTCGCCACGCGCGATGATGGCGTTCTGGGCGTTGTAGACGAACAGGCGCTGGATGTCGGCCACCGAGCGTACCGCGGTCACAATCTCCTGCAATTCCTGGGGCGTGGTCACGTTGGTCAGATAGAAGACCTTCATCACCTGCTCTTCGTAGTCGCGGCGCTTGGTGGTGTTGTCCTGCGCCACGAATATGGTGTTGGCCGAAAGCGGCTTCCAGAAGGCTTTGCTGATGACCGCCAGGTAGTCCAGGGCTTCGTACAAAGTGGCGCCCGTAAGTTCGATCGACTGTTTGTTGTTCTCCTTGAATTCCGAATCAAACAAAACATTGATGCCCGCCAGCTTACCCACTGTCTCAAAGAGAATCTTGGTGGGCTGGCTATTCATCTTCAGGTTGATCGGCTGCGCGTTGAGCGGGCGCAATTCCGGCACCGGCAGCATGGAATCGATTTTTTCTTGCGTGTCGCGTTTAGCCAGTTGGGAGGGCGTCAGGCTCCGGGTATCGGAATCAGCCCCTTTTTTTTTCTCCCGCTCGATCATCTGCGTGGTGGTCCTGATTTCCTGCTCGGCCACGCTCGAAGAAGGATCTATGCCAAACGCCTTCTCGAACTCGAGCAATGCCGGCGCGAGCGATCCCGCTTTGCGCAGTTTCAGACCTTCTTGCACGTGGGCTTCCGACGCCTGGAATCGGGCTTGATGCACCTCCAACTCATACCCGGGATCGCCGGGGTCCTCGGCGAGCGCTTTTTGGAAGAAATCCAGAGCTCCATCCCAGTCCTTTCGTGCCGCCCGTTCCTTGCCCTGAGCCAGGAATTTGTCCCCTTTGCGGGTGCGAGCGGCCGCCGGAACCGCCAGGCACCCGGCCAGCGCCGCCAGCGCGAGTAGAATCGCTAAACCTTTGAAAACAGAACTGGTTCTGTCAGTTTCGAGTATGCGGAGAGGCATATGGTAAGATTAGGAGGCAACCGGGTGCTCCAGGCTTCTTCATCTGGATGACGCAGCGGGGCTTCCCAGCGTTGAGAGCAAATGTGGCCGGAAAAGATGCCGATTTCAAGATTCTGAGCGACAACCGCTCGGCCAGCCATAACTATTTTTTGATGGAGCGTTTTGAGGCCGGCCTGGTGCTGACGGGCACCGAAGTGAAGGCCGCCCGCGCGGGCAAGGTGCAGCTTAAAGAGGCTTACGCCGCGATCGAGAAAAACGAGGCTTGGCTGGTGAATGCGCACATCAGCCAGTACGCCTACGGCAATCGCGAAAATCATCCGCCCGTGCATAATCGCAAGCTGTTGCTGCACCGGCAGGAGATCGACAAGCTGCTGGGTCAAACGCGCGAGAAGGGTCTGTCGCTGATCCCGACCAAGATTTACTTGAAGAAGGGCCGGATCAAGTGCGAAGTCGCGGTGGCGCGGGGCAAGAAGCTGCACGACAAACGCGAGACCGAACGCGCCAAGACGGCCGAAGCCGAAGCGCGGGCCGCGGTGCGCGCCAGCAAGGCGAGGAATTGAAGAAAGGAGACAGAAGACAGGAGTCAGGAGACAGAATACAGAGGCCGGAATACCAGCTTTATTCTGACTCCTGACTTCTGACTCCTGACTCCTGTTTCCAGGAGGAGCAATGCAAGTCACCCTACAACGACACCCCATTGAGAATGTTGAAACCAACGCTTTGATCTTGCCCGTGTTTCAGGAACGCCGCGAAGAGCGCCTGGGATTAGGCGAGTTGTACGACGCGGGCGAGATCTCCGGCAAGCCGGGCGAGATGGCGATGCTGCACAACGTGCCGGGCGTGCGCGCCAGGCGCGTGCTGGCCGTGGGGGCGGGGAAGCCCGCGAAGTTTAACGCGGCGGAATTGCGCCGGGCCGTGGGCGCCGCCATACGGTACCTGAAATCGAAATCCATCACCGAAGCCGCGGTTTGGCTCGACGCGGATCAGGCCGGCGTGGACGATGTGGCGGCGGCTGTCGAAGGCGCCATCCTGGGCGATTTCGAAACGAATCGCTACAAGACGGACAAGAAAGATACCAAGAGCTTCGATGCCTTCACCGTGGCGGTGGCCGGGGGCGGTCCGCATCTGGAAGCTGCCGCGGAGCGCGGGCGCATCGTCGCCGAAGCCCAGAATTTTACACGGGAGATGGCGAATGAGCCATCCAACCGCCTGACGCCCATGGCGCTCGCCGATTATGCCCGCCGCATGGCCGAAGCGTTCGGCCTGGAGTACGAAGTGCTCGACCGCGACCGCATGACCCAGCTTGAAATGGGCAGCCTGCTGGGCGTGGCGATGGGCAGCGCCGAACCGCCTGCGCTGATCATCTTGCGCTACCGGCCCGCTACCCCGCACGACGGGTCTACACATTTGGGCCTGGTGGGCAAAGGCGTCACCTTCGACACCGGCGGCATCTCTATCAAGCCGGCCGACGGCATGGAAAAGATGAAGTACGATATGTCCGGCGGCGCGGCCATGATCGGCGCTATGCGGGCGCTGGCGCAACTGAAGCCGGCCATTCCCGTCACCGCATTGATACCCGCCGTGGAAAACATGCCCGGCAGCAACGCGCAGCGTCCCGGCGACATTGTGACCTCGCTTTCGGGCAAGACCATCGAGGTGATCAACACCGATGCGGAAGGGCGCTTGATCCTGGCCGACGCCATCACCTACGCGCAGCGGCTGGGCTGCACGCATTTAGTCGATGCGGCCACGCTCACCGGGGCAGTGGTGGTCGCGCTGGGACACATTCACGTGGGCCTGTTCTCGAACGACGATGCGCTGCGCGAGCGCGTGATGCTGGCCGCGCGCGCGGAGGGCGAGAGGATGTGGCACATGCCGCTCGATGACGATTACAAAGATTATCTGAAAAGCGCTTTTGCCGACATACCCAACGTGGGCGGCCGCTACGGCGGCGCGGTGACCGCGGCGATGTTCATCAAGGAGTTCGCCGAGCCGACCCCGTGGGTGCATCTGGACATCGCCGGCACGGCCTGGCTCGACGAGGGGAAGCCGTTCATGGCCAAGGGGCCCACAGGTGTGCCGCTGCGCACCATGGTGCGGCTGGCTATGGACTGGAAGTAAGTGACCCGTGGGGCGGGCTCTCAGCCTGCGGCGGCCTCTCAGGCCGCCCTCTTATATATCGCGCCTGCCGCCCCCGCGGGTCCGCTCATCGGTCCGCCGCCATTCTGTCTTCTGTCTTCTGTCTTCTGACTTCTGACTCCCAGCGGGGCTCAAGCCCCGCGCGGGTCACTCAGAAATCTGGTACTGCTCGAGCTTGCCGTCCATCGCCGCCCTCACCACCAGGTTCAGCGTTTTCCCGTCAAATACGATCCTGTAGCCGCGCTCGGTGAAGCCGCCGCGCAGCCCGGAACGCACCAGCTCGAAACTCTTGGGCGCGCCCAGCGGTTTCAGGCTGGTGGAGTAATCGCCGATCGTTTCCGTGGTGAAGTACGAATTCCCGTTGGCGGTGAACAGTGCGCGGTCCAGCCGGCCTCCCTGTAGGCCCGCCAGAATGGCCCTCGCCTGTTCCAGCAGCTTCGCCGCATCCGGGTCTTCGGCCGGCGCGAGCAACAGCGCTTCCAAACCCCGCGTGATCCGGCCGGGCGCGGTCGATCCGTCCTTGTTCGAGAGCACCACCACCGCCATCTTTAGATCCGGCCAGATGGTGTTCTGGCTGGTGAAACCCGATACCGCGCCGCCATGGCTCAGCCGCGGGTGTCCGTTCGCGTCCGCGACCCCGATCCCCAGCGCGTATGAGGTAGGCGCGCCATTTTTCAGGCGAACCGGGGTGATCATCTCCGCGAACGATCGCGGGCTCAGCACCGTCCCGCCGATCAGGCCGGCATCCCAGAGCGCGAGATCGCGCGCGGTCATGGCCAGTTCCCCAGCGGCGAACAGCCAGCCGGGAGCCTCCGGTGTGACAGGATGCAGCGGACCGATGGCATAGCGAATGTAGCCGGCAGCATCGGCACTCGATAGCGCGTGACGATCCAGGTCGTAAGCGGACTCCATCCCGAGCCGCGAAAAAATCCGCGTGTGCAAGAACTCGAAAGCCGGAACGCCAGTAGCTTTCTCCAGCACGCGGCCGGCCGCCACAAACCCGGTATTGCTGTACTGCCAGGCGGTTCCAGGCTCGAAGTCGAGCGGCTTCTTCGCCCACCGGTCCAGGATGCCATCGGCCGTGACCCGCTGCCGCATGAACGGAGGCACGTAGTCTTGCGGATAGTAGTCCTGATAACCCGAGGTGTGCGAGAGCAGTTGGCGGATGGTGATGTCGCTCGAGCGCGTCAGGCCGGGCAGGTATTTGCCCACGCGGTCGTCGAGCGACAACTTCCCGCCCTCCGCCGCCACCAGGATCGCGGCGGCCATGAACTGCTTGCTCACCGATCCGATCGAGAAGCGCATCGCGGCCGTGGCCGCAGTCTTCGGGTCCAGCCGTGCGTCGCCATACGCCTTCGCCAGCGCCACCTTGCCGTCCTTCACGATGGCGATTGAGACGGCGGGTGTGCCCGATTCCATCAGCGCCTTAGCCACCAGCTTATCGACAGCCGCGGCGGTCTGATCGGAAAGCTGCGCCTGCAAGCCGGCCAGGCTGACCGCGAGGCAAACGAAAATGCGAATCAACAATGGAACCTCCCCATGATCCTTTAATATCCGAGGATACTCACATTCCCTTCGCCCGTGCAGCCAGCCATCCCTCCAGATCCTTTGAGTCACTGTGCCACCGCGCCTTCGAAGCCAGATAGACAAGGTCGAAGCGGCCACTCATCTTGGCGGCCCACGCGGCGCGGGCGGCCTGATCTTCTTCCGGCTTGCTCATCTGCATCATCATCCTTGCCGGGGCGGGTGACTTCTCGAAGGCATTGCCGGCGAAGAGCACGCGGTCGGCAACATTGAGCAGGCTCAGATTCGCCGCGCCGTCGGACTGGAACGAGGCGGCTTCCAGAGTGAGCGGCCGGCCGGCATGGTTGAGCCCGAGCTCGATGGTGGCCCCGTCGCGGAGCACGGTGGCCGGCACGCCATTGAGGATGTTCGATGCCGCCACATAGATGTGGCGCGGCCGGAGCTGGGCCAGGCCGCCGGACTGGCGCGCGTCCCGATCGAGAATGGCAACATCGAGCGGCACATCGCCAATGAGAGAACGGAGGAACGCGGCGAGTCCTGGGCCACCGCCGCCGGTACCAATCAAGAGCGCGGATGTCGAGCCGCGCAGCAGGAAAAGAGCCTCGCCTGCGCTGTCCCGGATGACATAGAACTCGGACTGAATCTTGGAAATCGCGTCGATCCGCGCGTCGAAGGAGGCCACCCCTGTGTCGCGTTTGAAATTGCCGGGGATGCGAACCGCGTGATACGGCTCGCCCGCTTCCCCCAGCCGGTACAGCGTGGCGAGCGAGTACACTATTTGAGCGGACTCGTTCTTGGCCCAATACGCTTCCACGCCGGCGAAGAACGGCTCTCCTGTGAGGGCCCCGGCGAGTACGCCGTCGGCCAGGGTGGCCATGTTGGTGATGTACTGGCGGTCGAGCGGCCGGCCGTTGAGCGGCGCACGGCCCCGCGCCCATGCCCCGGTCTGGTAGAAGTGCGCGGGCAGGACCGCAAGGTCGGGGTAGGGCCGGGTCACTTCTTCGACATGGTGAACGCTTTGGTCATAGCGCGAGAGCGGTCCCATTTGAATGTAGGGCCACGCGGAGCCAATCGCATCTCCGCTGATGAAGAGGCGATTCTCCGCGTCAAGGTAGCCGGTCGAGCCGGGCGAGTGCGGCGGAATGGCGACGGCGCTGATCAGCCGGTTGCCCAGATCGATCTGGCTCACGGCCATCCCATCGCCGTGGTTGGTCGGGCCGCCGCCTTCCCGGATGGGAACGTAGTTGGGAGGGGCCTGTGCCGGCCAGTCCAGATCGGGGTAGTAGATGGTGCGGTCCGACATGCGCCCGTTTTCGCCGATATGGTCCGGGTGATTGTGGGTATTGGCCACCACGAAGTCGAGCGGGTGGGCCCGCGGCTGGCCGTCGTTCTCGTGACCGAGTAAATAGCGCACCACGGTCTTCAGGTCGTTCACGCCCTCCACCGCTTTGCCGGGATTGGCCGTATCAATAAGCAGGGCGCGCCTCGATCCCTCCAGCAGGTACATGGTGGAACCCTGGGAGGTGTCCGGGTCCGGTATGGAAACGTAGGGCCCAGCGGTCCACGGCAGGTAGTGCTCGATGCGCCACGTGCGTTGCCCCATGGCGTTGGTCAGCATCAGGTACGCCGTGTACTGGCCCCACGGATTCTCCTTTGCAAAGCCGGTTCCCTTGGCCCAGCCGTAGGAGTTCTTAATTTCCGGAAGGAAACCCTTGGCCACGCGGTAGTATTCAATGCGCGGCTGTTGGCCGGCGGCGAAGAACAAGCAACACGCAAACAGGGCCGCGGCTGTCCGGCTCCCGAGCCGCAGAAGTGAATGACAGGAATATCGCATTCGATTTCGACTCCTTGGTAGGCCGGGTAGGGCGCCTCCACTACGGGAGTCATCGCCGGTGCTCGCTGGCTGATCTGCAGCGCCGGTGGTGGGTGCCTGTCCGGACCACAAACAAAAGCTGGCGCAACAGCCCCGCCGTGGCCGCGGGTCTGTGCGCTCTAAGCCACATGCTATCACCTCTGCCCGTTTTAATCGAAGCTTCGAGATCGCGGGCAGGCGATCGGACACTCACTTCGCAAGGGCTATGGCGGCTTCCGCCGGCTTACCCGAATACACCGCGATCCGCGTGCCTTTCGGCAGGCGCACCGGATGCAGGAAGTAGTAAGTGCGTGCCCATTCGGGCCGCCACTGGCGGATCCAGATGAGCCGCTCCACCGCGCCGTCCGGCTGGTAGGCCGTCACTTCGAGCGACTCGCCCGCAGCCAGCCTCGCCGGACGCAGGCCGGCAAACTCGGCGGGAGCGGAAAGCGTCAGCGCCGCGCCGGTCGTAACCGTCAGTTCGCGGCCGGCTGGCTGCGCGCCGCTCTGCGCGGTGATATGCGGCGCCGGCGGCAGATAAATATCGTCGCCCTTGGGCGCGCCGCCTTCCACCCAATTCACAATCATGTCGATCTCCACCTGCGACAAACTCGGATCGGCGCGGAACTCGCCGACGCCTTTCACCGCGCCCCACGGCGGCATGCGGCGCGCCGCCACCTCGTCGCGGATGGCCTTGGCCCACGGCCGTGCGTCGTCGTAGGTGGCCAGCGACATCGCCGCGCCGCCCTCGCGATGGCAGCTTACGCAATGCTTGTTCATCAGGCGGGAGATTTCTTGCGTCCATAGCAGCTTGGTGGTGATGGTGTCGTGCGCGGAACCCGTCGCCGCTAACGCAAGTGCCACGAGTACCCCGGTTCGCCGCGTCACAGGCTCTCCCCTCGCACCAGGTCGGCGTAGGTCTCACGCGCACGGATGATGCGGAACTTGTCGCCTTCGACCAGGATTTCCGGTGCGCGCGTCCTTGAGTTGTAGTTCGACGACTGCACGAATCCGTACGCCCCCGCCGCCTCCACCGCCAGGTAATCGCCCGGCGCGGCGTTGGCCATCTTGCGCCCGCGCGCCAGGAAATCGCCAGTTTCGCAAACCGGCCCCACCACGTCCGCCACGATCTCCGGCCGCCCGGTTTTGCGCAGCGGGATAATCTCGTGGTGCGAGCGGTAAAGCGCCGGCCGGATCAGATCGTTCATGGCCGCATCCACCACCACGAATTCCTTATCGCCGTTTTTCTTGCGGTACAGCACGCGCGTCAGCAGCACGCCCGCGCGGCCCACGATGGAACGGCCCGGCTCGATGGCCACCCGCAATCCGCGGCCCTCCAGTTTGGCCCGCACCTGCGCGACGAAGCCGCGGATCTCCGGCGCCTGCTCGTGCGCCTGGTAGGCCACGCCCAATCCACCGCCCAGGTCGACATGCCGGATCGCGAAGCCCTTGGCGCGCAGCCGCTCCACCAGCGCCAGCACGCGCTCGATGGCTTCCAGAATCGGGTTGGTGTCCATCAATTGCGAGCCGATGTGGCAGCTCACCCCTTCGGCCGTCAGGTTCCGCAAAGCGCGCGCGCGCTCGTAGACGGATTCGGCGTCCGCGACGTCGATGCCGAACTTGTGCTCGCGCAACCCGGTCGAAATATATGGATGCGTGGAAGCGTCCACATCCGGATTCACGCGGATGGCGAAGCCGGCCTTTGTGCCGCGCCGCGCAGCCAGCGCATCGATCAGGGCCAGCTCCGGCTCGGACTCGCAATTGAACATGTGGATGCCGCTCTCCAGCGCGAAATCCACCTCTGCGGCGGTCTTGCCTACGCCGGAGAACACCACTTTCGCCGGGTCGCCGCCCGCCTGCAACACGCGATAGAGTTCGCCGCCCGAAACGATATCGAAACCCGCGCCGGCTTTGGCCAGCAGCGCCAGAACGCCCAGCGACGAGTTGGCTTTCACCGCGTAGCAGACTGTGTGCGGCAACTCTCCCAGGGCCTCGTCGTACGCGCGATAGTTTTCCAGAATGGCGGCGCTCGAATACACGTAGGCGGGCGTGCCGGCCTGCCGCGCGATGTCCGCCAGCGGCACGCTTTCGCAATAGAGGTCCTGGTTGGAGTAATGGAACATGGAGAATTTCTTATCGGCGTTCATCGGCGGCCAATATGCTTTTGCGGCGTAAGGGAGACTTCTCAAAAATCTTATTGGCCGCCGATAAACGCCGATGAACGCCGATAAGAAAAGGCATGAAGGGAGCGGTCATTTTACCTTGAGCACCAGCACGGTCTGGTCGTCGAACGGCGTGGTGTTGAAGCGGTCCAGGTCCGCCAGAATCTCCGCCACGATGGCTTCCGCCGGCTGTTCGCACGTGCGCAGCACCACCTCCGACAGACGATGGCGCCCGTAGTCGCGCCCCTCGGGACTGAGGTGATCGGTCACGCCATCGGAATAGAGCACCATGGTGTCGCCGCGATGCGCCTGGAACACCACCTCCTCGTATTCGCGCTCGTCCAGCAGGCCCAGCGGGACGCCTTCCACCTTCGGCTTCAGGATGGTGCGGTTGCGGCACACCAGCGGCGGATTGCTGCCCGCGTTGGCCATCACGAACTGACGGATGTGCGGGCTCCACAGCATCACCAGCAGCGTGACGTAGCGCGCTTCCACCTTACGCTCCACCAGGACATCGTTCAGCGCGCGCATGAGCTGGCGCGGATCGGTCCCGCGCGGCGCCAGCGAGCGCAACAATCCGCTGACCAGCGCGCCATAGAGCGCTGCCGCCGCGCCCTTGCCGCTCACGTCGCCGAAAGCCAGCACCGCGCGCCCGTCGGATGACTCGAAGAAATCGTAGATGTCGCCGCTGATCCCGCGCGCGGGGCGCAGTCCGGCGGCCACTTCCAGCCCCTCGAAGCCCGGATCCCCGGTGGGCAGCATCACGCTCTGCAATTCGCGCGCGGCCTGCAGGTCTTCCTCCATGCGCCGTTCGCGGATGGCCACCTCTTCGTAAAGCCGGGCGTTCTCCACCGAGCTCGCGATCTGCGGCGCCAGCAGCATCAGCATGCGCACGTGATCGTCGGTGAAGAAACCCACGCGCTCGCTCTCCAGGTCCATCACGCCCGACACGCGGTCGAGCGTCATCAGCGGAATGGCCACCTCCGAGCGGATGTCCGGGTGCGACGCGATGTAGCGCGGGTCCTGGTTGGTATCCTGCACGCGCACCGGCGCGCGTTTTTCCACGGCGGCGCCGGTGACGCCCTTGCCCAGCGGGATATTGTCCAGGTCCACCCGCTGGTCGTAGCGGATGCTGAAACGGTGCCGCAGCAGTTTGCGTTCGGCGTCCACCAGCAGGATGTTGAACGCGTCGTAATCGATCAGGCCGCGCACGGTGCGCGCAATCTTGCTCAGCAGCTCGTCCACATCCAGGATCGACGAGAATTCCTGCGAAATGGAAGTCAGCGCCTTCAGCGTGCGATTCTGCCGCTCCACGCGCCAATAGAGCCGCGCGTTGTCGATGGACACCGCCACGCGCGCCGCGATCAGCCGCAGCAGGGCGCGGTCCTGTTCCGTGTAAGCGTTGGGCCGCGTGGATTGCACGTCGATCACGCCCACCAGTTTGCGCCGCGCGATCATGGGTACGGCCAGCTCCGTGCGCACGGCTTCGACGGCGTTCAGATACCGCGGGTCGCTGCGTACGTCCGCCACCAGGATCGGTTCGCGGGTGAGCGCGGCCGTGCCGGTAATGCCTTGTCCCAGCGGGATCGACCAGTTCTGCACCACTTCCTCGCGATGGCCCAGCGCGTAGCGGATGCGCAGTTCGCGGCGCTTCTCGCTATATAGAAGGATGGCCAGCAGCTCGCCGGGGATCACCCGCTTGACGACCTCGGAAACGTTGGCCAGCAGCTCGTCCAGATCCAGCGTCTGGGAGGTGACGGTCGACACTTCCAGCAGGAAGTCCAGCAGTTCGGATCGCTCGCGAAACCGCACGGCTTTGCGGGTGGAGATCACTTGCCCGCCGCCTCCACAATTTTGACGCTGGCGCTGGCCCCCACCCGATTGGCCCCCGCCGCCACCATGGCGCGAAAATCGTCCAGCGTGCGAATTCCGCCCGCGGCCTTCACCCCCATGCGCGGCCCCACGGCGTGGCGCATCAGCACGATGTCCTGCACGGTCGCGCCCGCCGGTCCGAACCCGGTCGAGGTCTTCACGAAATCCGCGCCCGCAGCCTGCGCCAGGCCGCATGCCGTGGTCTTCTGCGCGTCGTTCAGCAGCGCGGTCTCCAGAATGACTTTCACGATAGCGCCCGCATCGTGGCACACTTTCGTCACCGCCTGGATATCCATCTTCACCGCGTCGACGTCACCCGACCGCAAAGCGCCCACGTTCATCACCATGTCGATCTCACGCGCGCCCGCCCGTAGCGCCGCCGCCGCCTCGCCCACCTTGGCCTCGGTGGAAGTCGCCCCCAGCGGAAATCCCGCCACCGTGCAGACCTTCACGGCGGTTCCAGCCAATTCGCTGGCGGCCAGCGGCACCCAATAGGGATTGATGCAAACCGTAGCGAAGCCGTACTGCCGGGCCTCGCCGCACAGCTTGACGATATCCGCGCGGGTGGCTTCCGGGCGCAGCAGGGTGTGATCGATCAGCGAGGCGATCGGTCCGGAACCGCCCGCGGCCTTGCGCGGTTCAGGCGCTACCGAGCCGCGACCGTTAGGGAGCGGTTGCTTCGCCCTCCCATACTGCTCCTCGATGCGCGTAATCTTTTCGACCCGCGCCGTATGCCTGCCGCCCGCGAACGGAGTCTCCAGCCACGTGCGCAGAACCTCCTCCGCCTGGCTGGCCGTCAGCAGCCGCGCGCCCAGCGTCAGCACATTGGAATCGTTGTGCTCGCGGCTGTTGCGCGCCGACGCGCGATCGTAACAAAGCGCCGCGCGAATCCCGGAGACCTTATTCGCGGCAATCGAAGAGCCGATGCCCGCTCCGTCGATAATCACGCCGCGCCGCGCTTCGCCCCGCGCGACCATTTCGGCCACCTTCTGCGCAATATCCGGGTAGTCGGCCGGCTTCTCGTCGAACACGCCAATGTCGTGTATCTCCAGCCCCAGGCCTGCTAGCAGAGGCTTCAAGGTTTCCTTCAGGCGGAAACCGCCATGGTCCGCGCCCACGGAGACGATCTTCTCCGGCGGCGCCGCGGGTGCGGCCTGCCCTTCGCGCAATTCGACGATGCGAATCGCGCGCGCCTCCGCCAATTCGCGGGCCGCGGGCGTGAAAATCGTCCCCGCCGGCACCCGCAACTCGCCGGAACGCGGCACATCCTCTGAGGTCACCCAGCGCATAAATCCAAAACCGTCGTAGAATTCGTAAAGACCTATTGTAATGAAACCTTGCGCCTGGCCGCTCCTTTTCCTGACCGCCGTCTCGCTGTCGGCCCACCCGATGGGCAATTTCAGCGTGAGCCATTATGCCCGCATCGAGCTGAGCGGCAGCGGCGCGGAGATTCGCTACGTGCTGGATCTGGCCGAGATCCCCAGTTTTCAACTGTTGCAGCAGTGGGGCCTGAACGCCGACAGCCCGCGCCCGTTGCTGGACGCGAAGGCCGAAGCGCAGGCGCGCGAATGGGTGCGCAACTTGGGATTAGCCTGCGACGGGCGCTCCGTTTCCCCGCGTTTCGAAGGCGCCACGCTGGCCATCACGCCGGGGGCGGGCGGAGCGCCGGTGATGCGCATCACATCCACCCTGAAGCTGGCCGTGGCGGCGGGATCGCTGACCTATGCAGATCGCAATTTTCCGGACCGCGCGGGATGGAAAGAAGTCGTCATTGCGGCCGGTCCGGGCGCATCCATCGAGCGCGCCAGCCAGGATGGCGCGGACCGCAGCCAGGCGCTGACCGCTTATCCCGCCGATCCGACCGTGGCCCCGCCACAGGATCTGAAAGCCTCCGTCGAGTGGATCGCTGCCAGCCCCGAAGTGACAAAAGAGGCCGAGAAGGCGCAGCCGAAGATAGTCCCCGTGGTCCCAGCGCCGGCGCCCGTCCGCGCCACTTCGCCCGTGCCGCCGCAGCCTTCCGCGCCCGGCACCGTGGTGCGCGGCGATTTCCTCTCGCACCTGCTGCATCGCGGCGATATCGGCTTTGGGTTGATCCTGCTGGGCATGGCCGTGGCCTTCGGCCTGGGATGTATGCACGCGCTTTCGCCCGGGCATGGCAAGACCATTGTGGCGGCTTACCTGGTAGGCTCGCGCGGCACCTTCAAACACGCCATATTCCTGGGCGGCATGGTGACCTTCACCCACACCATCAGTGTATTTTTCCTGGGGCTGACCACGCTGTTCCTTTCGCAATATGTGCTGCCGGAGAAGATATTTCCGGTGCTGGGCGCGATCTCCGGCCTTTCCATCGTCTGGATCGGCGGCATGATGCTATATAAGCGCGCGCGGCGGCTCCGTGGGGCAGGCTCTCAGCCTGCGCGGGACTCTCAGTCCCGCCTGGACACCGCGCACCATCATCATCATGACCACGCTCACCATCACGATCATGAGCACGGACCGCACACCCACACCCATGTGCCGGAGGGCGATATCACGCTGGGCAGCCTGATCGCCCTGGGCGCGAGCGGTGGACTGGTTCCGTGCCCCTCCGCGCTGGTGCTGCTGCTTAGTTCGATCGCGCTGGGCCGCGTGGGCCTGGGCCTGCTGCTGCTGATCGCCTTCAGCTCCGGGCTGGCCATCGTGCTGATGGGAATCGGCGTGCTGGTGCTCTACGCGAAGCATTTCCTGCCAGACAGCCAGAAGACCGCGGCCCACCCCGCGTTCAAGATCATCCCGGTGGTCTCGGCGGCGCTGATCGTGTGTATCGGCCTGCTGATGACCGGCGTGTCGCTCGGCTGGATCCAACCCAACCGCCTGGCTGGGTGACGTTCCTGGCAGCAATGTCGTATTATGAGGGCGTGCCAGACAGCACGCGGCTCCTGACTATCGGCCACTCGAACCACTCCATGGAGAAGTTTCTGGAGCTGCTGGCACTCTATTCCGTGCAGGTGGTCGCCGATGTCCGGTCGAGCCCGTATTCCAAGTACACCACGCAGTTCGACCGCGAAGCGCTCTCCGAAGCATTGCGCGCGGCAGGATTCCGGTACGTCTACCTCGGCGGTGAGCTGGGCGGCCGGCCCCGCGGCGATCATTATTACGACGCGGCCGGCCATGTCCTTTACGACAAAGTGGTCGAGTCCCCCGGCTTCCAGGCGGGCGTGGCCCGTCTGGAGGAAGGCCTGCGGCAGTACGTGGTGGCCACACTGTGCGCCGAGGAAGATCCCGCCGGGTGCCATCGCCGCCTGCTGGTGGGCCGGGTGCTCGGCGGGCGCGGCGTCTCAGTGGAGCACATTCGGGGCGATGGCCGCCTGCAGACGGAGGCGGAGCTGTCCGCCGCCGAGCCGCACGACGGCCAGCTTAGTTTATTCGAAGAAATCGAGGCGCCATGGAAATCTGTTCCATCGGTTTCACCAAGAAAACGGCAGAGCAGTTCTTCACGATTCTGAGGGGCGCGGGCATCCGGCAGTTGCTCGACGTGCGGCTGAAAAACGTGTCGCAACTGGCCGGATTCGCCAAACGCGACGACCTGCGGTTCTTTCTGAAAGAGGTCTGCGGCGCTGACTACCGGCACGAACCCCTCCTGGCTCCCACGCAGGACATGCTGAAGGAATACAAGAAGAACAAGGGATCGTGGCTGGACTATGAGACGAAATTCCTGGCGCTCATGGCGGAGCGAAAGGTCGAGGACCAGATCGATCGCGCCCTCTTCGCTATTCCCACCGCGCTGCTTTGCAGCGAGCCCACCGCCGAGCAGTGCCATCGCCGGCTGGTGCTGGAATATCTGCGCGATAAGTGGGGCGATCTGACGATCACTCACCTATAGGAGGCCATTATGCCATCGGTCGACTTGATCTGTCTCGCAAATTCGCAGAAATATGGCTCGCGGTGCCTTGCCGGCCTGCGCGTGGATGGCGGCGGCTGGGTGCGGCCTGTCTCGAATTATGAGCACGGCAAGCTGCAGTATAGTCAATATAGGCTCCCCGACCATTCCGAGCCGCATTTATTCGATGTGATCCGCGTAGGGCTGCAGCATGCTGCTCCGGTGCCGCATCAGCCCGAGAACTGGCTGGTCGACGACTCGCCGTGGGATCTGCTGGAGCGTCCGGCCGCGTCGGAGCGCGCACCTGTGATTGCAGCGTCTTTGTTCCGCGGCACGCAACTTTTCGGGGACACGCGGCGGTCCGTGCCGCAAGCCCAGTTTCTTACCTGCCCGGCGCGGGAGTCGCTCGCGCTCATCCCGCCCGCCAATATCCGCTGGCGCACCGAATTCAGCACCGGTGAGCTGCGTAATATGTCGCGCGTACTCTTCCGGCTGGGGGATGTTTCCTACAACCTGCCGCTGACCGACCCCATATATGCCGGCCCGCTGCAACGGCGGGACGAGGGCGACTACCAGTCCACCGACCTCGGCATTTCGGAAGACGCCACGATCCTCCTGACCGTCAGCCTGGGCGACCCGTTCGGCGGGAGTTGCTATAAGTTGGTTGCGGCCGTGGCCGTGGTGCCGCCAGGGTGGCAACCGTCTACAGCACTTCCAAAACCAAACACTTCAAATAGTGCGTCTCCGGCACTGTCAGCAAGATGGGATGATCCAGCGCCTGCGTGCGGCGCTCCAGCACGCGCAACTGGCGTCCGGCATCCAGCGATGCCTGCGCCACTATCTCCAAGAACTCCGCCTCACCCACACGCTGCGAACACGAACACGTCACCAGAATGCCGCCGCGCCCCAACAGCCGCAGCGCGCGCAAGTTGATTTCCTTGTAGCCGCGCATGGCATCTTCCACGGCGCTGCGCGATTTGGCGAAGGCCGGCGGGTCCAGAATCACTGTCTGGAACTGGCGCCGCGCGGACGCGTAGGCGGCCAGCGCGACGAATACATCCGCCTCCCGGAATTCGATGTTGGAGCGGCCGTTGAGCGCGGCGTTGCGCGCGGCGGTGGACAGCGCCGCCCCGGAGCTATCCAGCGCTTCGACCGATTCGCAAACCGGCGAAAGGTGCAGCGCGAAGCCGCCGCTCGAAGTGAAACAATCGAGCGCTTTGCCCCGCGCGTAACGGGCTGCCGCGGCGTAATTCTCGCGCTGGTCGAGAAAGGCGCCGGTCTTCTGGCCGTGCAGCAGATCCGCTTGCAGCCGCAGCCCGTTCATTTGGAATTCCACCGTCTCCGGCACTTCGCCATAGATGACGCCGGATTCGAGCGGCAGCGCTTCCCGGCTGCGCACGGCGGCATCGTTGCGCGCCACGATTCCGCGCGGCCGAAACAGCTCCACCAGGCTGTCCACGATCCACTGGCGCGCGCCGTCCATGCCCTGGTTCAGGGCTTGCAGCACCAGCCAGTCCGCATAGCGATCCACCACCAGCCCGGGCAGCAGATCGCCCTCGCCATGCACCACGCGATACGCGTCCGTACCGGAAACCACCCGCCGGCGATGGGCCTCGGCGGCGGCCAGACGCGCGGCGAAGAATTCGCGGCCGATCTCCGCAACGTCGCGCGACAGCATCCGCAGCACGATCTGGGAAGCCGCGCTGAAGTGCGCCGTGCCGAGCGATTTTCCTTTCAGATCGATGACGCGGACCGCTGCGCCGGGTTCCGCGCCGCCCTTATCGACGACGTCGCTTTCAAAAATCCAGGGATGTCCCGACGCGACCCGGCGGGCCGCTTTGCGGTTGACGCGGACTTCATGCATGGACTACAGGCCGCGCCGCAGTTCATTGGCGTTGGGGATTTCGGACGTATCCCATCCGCCGCCCAGCGCCTGTACCAGCAGAACGCTCGAAGCCATACGGCGCGCCAGCAGATCCACCACCGTCTTATCGTTCGCCAGCGCGGTGGCCTGCGCCGTGATCACCGTCAGATAGTTGACGGTGCCCGCCTTGTATTGAAAAGTGGCAATGTCGAGCGAGTCATGCGCGGCCTTGGCCGCTTGATCCGCCGCGGTCGCCTCCTGGCCGAGAATGCGCAATGCCGCCAGATTGTCCTCCACCTGCTGGAACGCGGTCAACACCGCCTGGCGGTAATTCGCCACGGTGGCATCGTATTGCGCTTCGGTCATGCGCACCTGCGCGCGGCGCTTGCCGCCTTCGAAAACAACTTCGGACATGCCGGCTCCCAGCGACCAGAAGCGGCTGGGCAGCGAGAACCACTTGGCGATGTTGCTAGCTTCAAAACCGCCCGACGCGCTCAAGGTCAGCGTGGGATAGTAGGCCGCGATGGCGATGCCGATCTGCTCGTTGGCCGCGGCCACCGTGCGCTCCGCGGCGGCGATGTCGGGGCGGCGCTCCAGCAGCGCGGATGGCACAGCGACCGGCACAGCGGGCGGCGGCGTCTTCAGCAGCAGCGCAGGGAGCGTCACGGCCGCGGGAGGCTTGCCGGCGAGGATGGCGATGGCATGTTCGAACTGGGTGCGCGCCACGCCCAAGTCGATCAACTGCGCCCGGGTGGTGTCCAACTGAGTCTGCGCCAGCGCCACATCGCCGCCCGAAGCCACGCCGGAGTTATAGCGGTCCTTGGTCAGCTTCAGATAGTCTTCGTACGACTTGGTGGTGCGATCGAGTAGTTCGATGTCGCCATCGGTTCCATGCAGCTCGAAGTAATCTTCCGCCAGCTCCGACTGATACGAAAGGCGGGCGTTCTCGAGCAGGGCGAAGTCGGACTGCGCGGTGGCCTCGCTCGCCTGCACGCTGCGGCGCACGCTGCCCCAGATGTCCGCCGTCCAGGACGCGCTGGCCGGCAGATCGAAGAGTCCGGCAGCCGCGGATGGAAGGGGCGACCCCAGGCTGCTCGAAGATCGGGAAACTCCCACCGATGGCCCCACCGACACGGTCGGGTACAAGCCTGCCCGCGCGATCCCTATGGCGTAGCGGGCTGCCCGGAAATTAGCCTCGGCGGCCAGCACGTTCTGGTTCGAGATATTGACCTGTTCCTCCAGCGTGTTAAGCTGCGGGTCGTTGTAAATTTCCCACCACTTGCCCTTGATGGCGCCGTCGTTGGGCTGCGCTTCCTTCCAGCCTTCCGGAGGCGCCTCTTTGAAGGCCGGCGCCGTCGGCGGAGCGGGAGGCTTGTAGTTCGGGCCGACCATGCAGCCGCTCAAAAGCAGCAGCGCGCCGGCGAGAGTGACGAGGAGAGAGCTTCGCATCAGATTTCAGATCCCAGGGGGTGGGTTTCGGGCGCCTCTTTGTGGCGCACGCGGTACCACCAGTGTTGCAGCCGGTCGAAGTAAAGATAGACAACCGGCGTCGTATAGAGCGTCAACATCTGGCTGACCAGCAGCCCGCCGATGATGGTAATTCCGAGCGGACGCCGCAGCTCCGATCCGGTCCCCGACCCCAGCGCCAGGGGCAAGGCGCCCAGCATGGCGGCCATGGTGGTCATCAGGATGGGGCGGAAGCGCAGCAGGCAAGCTTCAAAAATCGAATCGCGGGAGCTCTTGCCTTCATTCCGCTCGGCCGCCAGCGCGAAGTCGATCATCATAATGGCGTTCTTCTTCACGATGCCGATCAGCAGAATGATGCCGATCATGGCGATGATGCTCAGGTCGGTGTGCGTGATCATCAGCGCCAGCAACGCGCCCACTCCGGCCGAGGGCAGCGTGGAAAGAATCGTAATAGGGTGCATGTAGCTTTCGTAGAGTATGCCGAGCACGATATAAACCGCCGCCAGCGCGGCCGCGATCAGAATCGGCTCGTTGCCGAGGGAATCCTGGTAGGCCTGCGCCGTCCCGGCGAAGCGGGTCTGGATGCTGCGCGGCAGGCCCACGGTGCCCGCCGCCTTGGTAATGGCTTCCACCGCGTCCCCCAGCGCCACGCCCGGCTGCAGGTTGAACGAGATGGTGGTGGCCGGCGCCAGGCCCTGATGCTTGACCGCCAGGGGCGCGGTGGTCGGAGCATAGTGGGCGATGGCGTCCAAAGGAACCTCCGTTCCATTTGGCGACATCACATAAATGTCGCGCAGCGACAGCGGACTCTGCCAGTACTGCGGGGCCGCCTCCATCACCACGTGGTATTGATTCAGGGACGTGTACATGGTGGATACCTGGCGCTGGCCGAATGCGTCGTACAAGACATTGTCGAGCAGTTGCGAAGAGATGCCGAAACGCGCCGCCGTCTTCCGGTCGTACACCACCATGGACTGCAAGCCCCGGTTCTGCTGGTCGCTATTTACGTCTGCGATGATCGGAATTCTTTTCAATTCCGTCAGCATCCGCGGCGCATACGTGGTCAAGTCCAGCAGATTATCGCAGAGCATGGTGTATTGATAGAGAGCGGCGCTGGAGCGCCCGCCGATTCTCAAGTCCTGCGAAGGTTGCATGTAAAGCGTGGCGCCAGGTATGCGCGCCAGTTTGGGCCGCAGGCGCGCGATGATCTGGTCCACGGGGATCTTCCTCTCCGCCAAAGGTTTCAGCGAGATGAACATGCGCCCCTGATTGGCGGTGCTGCCGCCGCCGCCCGATCCGCTGCCGGTAAAGCCGTTCACCGTATCGATGCCCGGGTCTTTATCCACGATGTCCACCATCTGGCGCACAATCCGGTCCATGGATTGAAACGAAATATCCTGGTCGCCCGTAATCTGGCCCACCATGCGTCCGTTGTCCTGCTGCGGGAAAAAGCCCTTCGGGACATGAATGAAGAGGTAACCATTCAGCGCGATGGCCGCCAGCAGAATGGCCAGGGTGATCGGCGCGAATTTCAGCGCGACGGTGAGTGTTCGCCCGTAGGTATCGATCACCCAGGTGAAGAAACGCTCGCTGGTGCGGTACAGCCAGCCGTGGGTGCGATGCTCCTTCAACAGGTGCGCGCACATCATGGGAGTGGTGGTCAGCGATACCACCATGGAAACCGCGATGGCTACTGAAAGGGTAACCGCGAATTCCCGGAACAGGCGGCCCACGATGCCCCCCATCAGCAATAACGGAATGAATACCGCCACCAGCGAAATGCTGATGGACATCACCGTGAAGCCAATCTCCTGGGCGCCCTTGAGCGCCGCCTGGAACGGCCGCATACCCTGTTCCAGGTAGCGCGTAATGTTTTCAATCACCACGATCGCGTCATCCACCACGAAACCAGTGGAGATGGTCAGCGCCATCAAAGACAGGTTGTCGATGCTGTAGTGCAGCAGGTACATCACGCCGAATGTCCCGATCAGCGATACCGGAACCGCGACGCTGGGAATCATGGTGGTGCGCACGTTGCGCAGAAAGAAGAAGACCACCAGCACCACCAGGAACACGGAGATCAGCAGCGTCCTTTCCACGTCGTGCACGGAGGCGCGGATGGTGACTGTTTGATCCATGGCTACCTGGATATGAATGGCTTGCGGGATGGATGCCTGCAACACCGGCATCAGGGCGCGAATCCGGTCCACCGTATCGATGATATTGGCTCCGGGCTGGCGGAAGATGATCACCAGGACCGAAGGTCTGCCGTTGGCATAGCCGGAGTTGCGCAGGTCCTCCACCGAATCCACCGCTTGGCCCACGTCCTGGATGCGCACCGCCGCTCCCTTGCGGTAAGCCACGATCAGCGGCGAATATTCGATGGCCTTGAAGATCTGATCGTTGGCGCCCACTTCCCAGATGTGGTCCGCGTCGACTAAGTGTCCCTTCGGGCTGTTGGCGTTGGCCGCGGAGAGCACTCCCCGCACCTGTTCCAGTCCGATGCCGTACTTGTTCAGCGCCGTGGGATTGAGTTCCACGCGCACGCCGGGCAGCGCGCTGCCGCCCACGATCACCTGCCCCACACCGGTAATCTGAGACAGTTTCTGCGCCAGGATGGACGACGCGGCATCGTACATCTGAGCTTTGCTGTCGATAGGCGAGGTCAGGGCGAGCAAAACAATGGGAGAATCCGCCGGGTTCACCTTCCGGTAGTTGGGGTTCATCGGCAGATTGGCCGGCAGGTAACCGCGCGCCGCGGCGATGGCCGCCTGCACATCGCGCGCCGCCGCGTCGATGTTCCGGTTGAGATCGAATTGCATGGTGATGCTGGTCGATCCCAGACTGCTCGACGACGTCATTTCGGTCACCGAAGCGATCCGGCCGAACTGCCTCTCCAGCGGTGTGGCTACCGAGGAGGCCATGGTTTCGGGACTGGCGCCGGGCAACGACGCGTTTACCGATATGGTTGGGAAATCGACCTGGGGCAGCGGCGATACGGGCAGAATCCGGAAGGCCACCATTCCGGCCAGGGCGATCGCGATGGTCAGCAGCGTGGTGGCGACCGGGCGCCGGATAAATAGTTCGGATATGTTCATGGCCGAAATCTATTCCAACCCATCACTATCTTGTGTGTGTCCTTGGCGTCCTTCGCGGTCCCTTCGCGTCTTTGCGAGAAATCCGGAATGGCGGACGGAGCGCTGTCATTGGGCCCCCATGGGCTCCGCCCCTGGCTCGATTTCACGCCCTTCCGCGGGCGAGAATCGCCGCGCCAGCCGGTCGAACCAAAGGTAAATGACCGGCGTCGTGTACAGGGTCAACGCCTGACTGAATATCAGCCCGCCAATCATGGTGATGCCCAAAGGCCTGCGCAGCTCCGAACCCACGCCGCTGCCGAAGGCCAGCGGCACCGCGCCCAGCAAGGCCGCCATGGTCGTCATCATAATGGGCCGGAATCGCAGCAGGCAGGCCTGGTAAATGGCTTCCTCCGGGGGCCGGCCCTCCTTGCGCTCCGCTTCCAGGGCGAAGTCGATCATCATGATGCCGTTCTTCTTCACAATGCCGATCAGCAGGATGATGCCGATCAGCGAGATCACGCTGAAATCCTGGTTGAACAACGACAGCGAGAGCAGCGCGCCCACGCCCGCCGATGGCAGCGTCGAAAGAATCGTGATGGGATGGATGTAGCTCTCGTACAACACCCCCAGCACGATGTAAACCGTCACCAGCGCCGCCAGAATCAACACCGGCTCATTGGCCAGCGACGCCAGAAACGACGCCGCCGTGCCCTGAAAATCCGCCTGCACGCTGGCCGGCATGTGCATCTCGTCCTTCACCTGGTTCACGGCGTTCACCGCGTCTCCCAGCGACGCGTTGGGACCCAGGTTGAAGGACAGGGTAATGACCGGGAACTGCCCCTGATGATTCACGGTGATCGGCGCACTGGTCATTACCACCCGCGTAAAGACGCTGAGCGGCACCTGGCCGCTGTTCGCAAATGTGGTGGACGATTGCGGCGCCACGCCAAAAACGCCGGCGGAAGCGGCCGTGGAACTGAGCGCGCTGGATGCGGTGGAGGCGCTCCCCAGAGCGGCGGAGGATCCCGCCTGCGGCCCATAGGTTTGGGTGGTCGACGATCCGCCCGATACCAGCCCCGGCGGGGCGGAGGCGCTGCCCATTCCCGTCCGGATGTACAGGTCGCGGAGGTTGAGCGGATTCTTCCCGAATCCCGGTTGCACTTCCAGCACCACGTGGTATTGGTTCAACTGCGTGAACATGGTCGACACCTGCCGCTGCCCGTAGGCATCGTAGAGCGTTTGATCGATCTCCGAGGGCGTGATGCCCAGGCGGTAGGCGGTGGACCGGTCGAACACCAGGCTGGCGCGCAGTCCCAGCACCTCCTGATCGCTGGCCACGTCGCTCAACTCCGGACGCTGCTTGAGTTTTTCGATCATCCGCGGCGCCAGGGCATTCAGCTCGTCGGCGTTCGGATCTTCCAAAGTGTACTGAAATTCGGTGCGGCTCACGCGGTCTTCCACAGTGATATCCTGCACCGGCTGCATGAACAAGGTGATTCCCGGCACCGCCGCCAATTCCGGCTGCAAACGCCGGATCACCTCGCTGGCGTTGATTTTGCGCTCTTCGAGGGGCTTCAGGTTGATCTGAATACGCCCGCTGTTCAGGGTCGTATTGGTGCCGTCGATCCCGATGAAGGAAGAAAGACTATCCACCGCCGGATCCTTCATAATGATCTTGGCCAGCGCCTGCTGCTCATTCGACATCTCGCTGAACGATACGGTTTGCGCCGATTCGGAGATGCCCTGGATGACTCCCGTGTCCTGAATCGGGAAGAAGCCCTTGGGAATCCGGATGAACAGGAGAATGGTGACCACCAGCGTGGCCACCGCCACCAGCAGCGTGATGGTCTGGAAGCGGAGCACAAACTGCAGCGTCTTGCCGTAGAATGCGATGATCCCGTTGAAGCCCCGCTCGGAAATCTCGTAGAAACGCCCCTCGCTGCCCTTCGGCCGGTGCTTCAGCAGCTTGGAAGCCATCATGGGCGTCAGGGTCAGCGATACCACCGCCGATACCAGGATCGTGACGCCGAGGGTGACCGCGAATTCACGGAACAGGCGGCCCACGATGTCGCCCATGAATAACAGCGGGATCAACACCGCAATCAACGAGATGGTCAGCGATATGATGGTGAAGCCGATCTGCGCGGATCCGCGCAGCGCCGCCGGTCATGGGCGCTTCGCCTTCCTCGATGTAGCGCGTGATGTTCTCGATCATCACGATGGCATCGTCCACCACGAATCCGGTGGAGATGGTCAAGGCCATCAACGTCAGATTGTTCAGGCTGTATCCCAACAGATACATCACGCCCCAGCGTGCCCACCAGCGAGAGCGGCACCGCGATGCTGGGAATGATGGTGGCCGATACGTTGCGCAAGAACAAGAACATCACCAGCACCACCAGCACCACCGTGAGGCACCAGTTCAAACTGCACGTCCGCCACCGACGCCCGGATGGTGTTGGTGCGGTCGGTCAGAATCTTGACTTGGATGGATTTGGGCAGGTTCGCGGTTAACGTAGGCAATAGCAGCTTGACGCGATCGACTACCGCGATAATGTTGGCGCCCGGCTGCCGCTGAATGTTGACGATGACGGCCGGAACGTCGTTCATCCAGGCAGCCTGACGGACGTTTTCCATGTCGTCCACAACGTTGGCTACGTCCGTCAGTTTCACCGGCGCGCCGTTGCGGTAGGCGATGATCATCGGCTTGTAGTCCGCGCTCGAAAGCAACTGGTCGTTGGCGCCGATCTGGTACGCCTGGTGCGCGCCATCGAAGTTGCCCTTCGCCTGGTTCACATTGGCGGCTACGATGGCGGTGCGCAGATCTTCCAGGTTGATGCCGTAGGAGGCCATGGCCGTGGGGTTGGCCTGAATGCGCACGGCGGGCTTTTGGCCGCCGCTGATGCTCACCAGACCCACGCCCGGCAATTGCGAGATCTTGGGCGCCAGGCGCGTATCGGCGAATCCTCGACCGCCGAGAGCGCCATGGCGTCGGAAGTCAGCGCCAGCGTCAGAATCGGTGTATCCGCAGGATTCGACTTGCTATAGATCGGCGGCGTCGGAAGATCCGACGGGCAGGTACGTTCCCGAGGCGTTGATGGACTGCTGCACTTCCTGTTCGGCGACGTCGATATTGAGGCTCAACGTAAATTGCAGCGTGATCACCGAGCTTCCATCCGAGCTGGTGGAGGTCATCTGCTGCAGGCCCGGCACCTGCCCGAACTGGCGCTCCAGGGGCGCCGTCACCGACGACGCCATCACGTCCGGGCTCGCGCCGGGATAGAACGTGATGACCTGGATGGTGGGATAATCGACCTCGGGCAAGGCCGAAATCGGCAGTTGCTTGTAGGCCACCATGCCGGTCAGCATGATCGCCACCATGAGCAGAGACGTGGCGATAGGCCGCAGAATGAATATGCGGGACGGGCTCATCTAACTGGCCTTGTGCGTCCCGCCGCCATGTCCGGACTTGCCGGCTCCCGGGGCGTTGCCTGCCGGAGATGGCCGGCCGCCCGGTGCGCCGGCGCCGCCGTCGTTAGCCAGACGCGGGACAACCTTGGTGCCCTCTTGCAATTTGTCTACGCCGGTCATGACCAACTGGTCGCCGGGCTGTAAACCCGAAGTAATTTCGCTGTCGTTGCCTTCCACCGTGCCGATCTGAACTGTACGCACCGTCACCGTCGAATCCGGATTTACCATGAAAACGTACGTGTTCTGCGAATTTCGCTGGATGGTGGCGGTCGGCGCCAACGTGACCCCCTGCTTCAGTTGCACCAGCACGCGTACGTTCACAAACTGGCCCGGGAATAGCTTGAACTGCGGGTTGTTGAAGTTCGCCCTCCAACGCAGAGAACCGGTGGTCGGGTCGATTTCATTGTCCACCGTCGCCAAAGTTCCGTGCGCCAAAATGGTGTCCGAAGAGCGATCGAAAGCGTCCACAGGGAGCTTCTGGCCGGCATTGAGTTTTTGAAGGACCACGGGAACCTGATCCTCGGGCAGAGGGAAGAGCACGCTGATCGGGTCGATCTGGGTAATCACCAGCATTCCGGTGGTGTTGGTGGCGTGTACAATGTTGCCGGGATCCACCAGGCGCAGGCCCACCCGTCCGGTGATCGGCGATGTAATATGGCTGTACACCACGTTCAGCTTGGCGGTAGCGATCATCCCCTGATCCGTTTTCACGATGCCCTCGTCCTGCTTAACCAGGGCCGCTTGCGTCGCCAGTTGCTGTTCCGGAATGGCGTTTTGAGCCAGCAGCGTTTTATAGCGCGCCAGATCGATGTTGGCGTTGTCCAGCAGTGCCTGGTCCCGAATCAGTTGTCCTTGCGCCTGCAGCAGGGCCGCATCATAAGGCCGCGAATCGATCTCGATGAGCGGGGCGCCCTTCTGCACGATGTCGCCCTCTTTGTAATGCACCTCCATCAATTCGCCATCTACCCGGCTCTTGATGGTCACCGTGGAAATCGGGAGCACTCCGCCGAGGTTCAACAGGTAAACTGGAATATTGCCTTTGCGCGCCTCCGCCGTAACCACCGGTATGGCGCCAAAGCCCTTTTTCTGCGCCCCGGCCGCTCCCGACGCGCCCCCGGCCGGAGCGGGATTCTTCTTCGACCAGAAGTAATATGCGCCCGCCGCCAGTACCACCAGCAACACCACCCAAACCCAGCCACGCCCGGTATGTTTTGGCGCTGGGGGCTGTGTGGGTGGAGCAGGTGCTCGCTTGGTCAAAGTGTCGGGGGGTGCCGCCGGGTCTAATGCAGACGGGTAATCCTGGCTCATATGTTGTTAAGTATACGATGCTTCAAAGCCCACCAAATGTTACAGGCCATGATGTGGGGCAGGCTCTCAGCCTGCGGCGGCCTCTCAGGCCGCCAGGCGAGCATAGCTCGCCGCGCGGTGGGCCGCCCTTCCAGTACAATGCATATCTAAGAGGCAGCAGCGATCATGATCGAAAATCGTTCCGCGCCGCCGGGCGCGATCGTTCCCACCCTGATCTACCAGGATGTCGCCCAAGCCATCGATTGGCTGCGCGGCGCCTTCGGTTTTACCGAACGCCTGCGCACGCCGCCCGAACCCGACGGCACCATTCACCACGCACAGATAGCTGTCGGCGACGGCTCCTTGATCCTGACTGGTCAGCCGTTCGCGAGCCCGAATCAAGGCGCCGAGCCGTTGATGGTACGAGTCGCCGGCATCGACGCGCACTTCGAGCGCGCCAGACAATTCGGCGCGCGCATTCTCATGGCGCCGGACAGCAAGCCGTTCGGCGAAAGGCAGTACGCCGCCGAAGACCTGGAAGGGCGCCGTTGGGTGTTCACCGAGTCCGTGGCGGATGTCGAGCCCGAAGCATGGGGCGGGCTGGTATCCCACCTCGAGCACCGGCTGGCGCTCCTGCCGCGCCCGCGTTTTTGTTACCTGCAGATTCCCGCCGCCGATGTCCACCAGTCCGCCGCGTTTTACGAGCGGGTCTTCGGCTGGAACATCCGCCACCGGGACACCGATCATCCCGCCTTTGACGACGCCACCGGCAATGTGAGCGGCGCTTGGTTTACCGGCCGCGCCCCTTCCCGCGAAGCCGGCCTGCTGCCCTCTATCTGGGTCGACAACATCGATGCCACGCTGGCTTTGGTGGCGGCCCACGGCGGCGAAGTGGTCGATGCGCCGGACCGCGACGCGCCCGAAAGCACCTCCTGGATCGCGAACTTCCGCGACCCGTTCGGCAACCTGATGGGGCTCTATCAAGAGGGTCCCCGCTGATTGTGGGGCGGACCCCCCGGTCCGCGCGGGTCCCCCCGCCCGCTCGGCGTCCGCGACGAATCACGCCGCGGACTTGCCTGCTAATCGGCTGAAAACAATCGCAAATCGCAACGTATCCCCTGATCCCACGGGCACCCGCATGCTACCCTGATGTCGGGCAGTCCACCCGCACTCGAGGCGACGAAATGTTACGCGATGCAACACCAAACCGAAGAAAGCCGTGCCGAAGCCAAGCTTGCCCGATGCCACAGATGCAACGTACGGCAACACGCCACCGCCAAAAACGGTCCACGTAACAGTCGCGCGAAGAATCCGGACGCCGGCCGCAGGGCATGCTGCGAAGCGAACCCAATTCCACGTGCTCAAATCTATGTAACTATAAGAAAATACTAATATTAATCCAGTCACTTCCACGAAATTGGGGTTGTTCGGCCACGGCATACTCACGCACAAATCCGCACAAAAATGCACAAAAAACGCACAACCGGCGACCCATCCCCCAGCCGCGCCGCGTCGTATACTCAACGTTATGAATCGCCGTCAATTTCTTTACACCAGCGCCGCCGGTCTGGCCTTGTCCGCCACCGGCTATTCGAGCGGCAAGCCCAGGCGGGTCGGGGTCATCGGCCCCGGCTGGTACGGCAAGACCGACCTGTTCCGGCTCCTTCAGGTGATGCCGGTAGACGTCGTGTCGCTCTGCGACGTCGACAAGCAGATGCTGGCCCGCGCCGCCGATCTCACCGCCACCCGCCAGGCCTCCGGCCAGAAACCGCGCACCTTCACCGACTATCGCGAGATGCTCAAGCAGAAGGATCTCGACATCGTGCTCATCGCCACGCCGGATCACTGGCACGCCCTGGCCATGATCGCGGCGGTCGAAGCCGGCGCGGACGTCTACGTGCAGAAACCCGTCAGCGTCGATATTCGCGAAAGCCAAGCCATGCTGGCCGCCGCCCGCAAGCACCAGCGCGTGGTCCAGGTGGGCACCCAGCGCCGCAGCACCCCGCACATTATCGAGGCGCGCGACCGCTTCATCCGGGAGGGCAAACTGGGCAAGATCGGGCTGGTCGAAATGTGCTGCTACTATCACATGCGCGCCACCGAGAATCCGCCCGATACCGATCCGCCGCCGTATCTCGATTACGACATGTGGACCGGCCCCGCGCCCATGCGCCCCTATAACCGGCTGGTGCATCCGCGCGGCTGGCGCGCGTTCATGGAATACGGCAACGGCATCGTGGGCGATATGTGCATCCACATGTTCGACATGGTGCGCTGGATGATGGGCCTGGGCTGGCCCAAGCGCGTCTCGTCGGAAGGCGGCATCCTGATCGACAAACAGTCCAAAGCCAATATTTCCGACACCCAGACCGCCACTTTCGATTACGACGACCTCAAGGTAGTCTGGCAGCATCGCACCTGGGGCTCCGCGCCCGATCCCGATCCCAACTACGCGTGGAGCTCGACCTTTTACGGCGACAAGGGCACGCTGAAAGTAAGTGTCTATAGTTATGATTTCGTGCCCGAGGGAGGCAAAGGCGCGGTCCATCGCGACGTCACCTACGAGCTCGAACAATACCCGGTGGACAAGACCGAGGAGGGCCTCGAAAGGCACGTGGCGCCGGCCATCCGCCACCACATGCTGGATTTTTTGGCCGCCATCGATGCGCGCTCAAAGCCGGTGGCGGATATTGAAGAAGGCTACATCTCGACCGCAAGCTGCATCTTGGCCAACCTGTCGATGAAGATCGGCCGGACATTGGCATGGGACCCGCAGGCGGGACGCATCGTGGGCGACGAAGCCGCCAACCGGCTGCTGGCGCGGCCCTACCGCGCGCCCTGGGTTCACCCGGCGTAGGTTACCGGCGTCAATAAATCGACCAGCACCCCGGCGTGATCAGCTCCAGCAAATGTTGGTCCGGATCGCGGAAATAAAGGCTGCGCCCGCCGCGCGGCCAGTCCACCGCGCTCTCGATCGCGACGCCGTGCTCCTGCAACCGCTGCTGCCAGCCGGCTTCCGCGGCGGCCGGGATCGAAAACGCCACATGGGTATTGCCCGCGCCGTCGTGCGGCGGAATCGCACCGCCGGGCGTTGGGATGGATTCCAGCGTCGCGCCCTTGCGAAACAAGAGCAGGACATTGCGGTCCGCCACGCTCAGCGCGACAAAACGCTCGTCGCCGATCAGCTTCTTGAATTCGCAAATGTCTTCGTAGAAGCGGGCGGCGCGCTCCAGGTCGTCCACGTACAAGCACGTTTCGACGACCCCGGTTACTTCAGGCATCCAAGCTCATTGTATCCCCGTGCGACTTCCTGTGCTTGGCGTGCATCCAAACTTTCAGCGATTGATGTGCCCATGGTAAAGCCGGTCCTATTGACGATTGACGACGACTCCGAAGTGCTGAAGGCCGTGGAGCGCGACCTACGCCGCCAGTACGCCGAAAACTATCGCGTTCTGTCGGCCAACTCCGGCCCGGCTGCGCTGGCCTTGCTCGAAAAGCTGCAACAACGCGGCGAACCGCTGGCGCTGTTCCTGGTCGACTACCGCATGCCGCAGATGAATGGCATCGAGTTTCTGTCGCGTGCTATCCCTTTGTTCCCCGATGCCAAGCGGGTGCTGCTTACAGCGTACTCGGATACCGAGGCGGCTATTCGCGCCATCAACGAAATCAAGCTGCATCATTACCTGCTCAAGCCCTGGGACCCTCCGGAGCAAAACCTCTACCCGGTTCTGGACGATCTGCTGGGCGACTGGCAGGGATCGTACCGGCCGCCCTTCGAGGGCATGCGGGTGCTCGGCACGCGCTGGTCGCGCCGCGCCTACGAATTGCGCGAGTTTCTGGCGCGCAACCAGGTGCCCTACCAGTGGCTGGACGTGGAGGCAGCCGATAGCGATCCGGAAGTGCGCCGCGCCCTGGACACATTGACCCCTGAACAGCGGCACTTCCCCACGGTGCTGCTTACCGACGGCGGGTGCCTGCCCGACCCTTCCCACGCAGAACTGGCCGGCCGCATCGGCTTCAATACACGCGCCGGCGCGGCATCTTACGACCTGATCATTTTGGGCGGCGGCCCGGCGGGCCTGGCGGCGGGCGTTTACGGCGCATCGGAGGGCTTGCATACCGTGATCGTCGAGCGTGAGGCTCCCGGAGGCCAGGCTGGCCTCAGCGCCCGCATCGAGAATTACCTGGGCTTTCCGTCGGGATTGAGCGGCGGCGATCTGGCGCGCCGCGCCGTGGCTCAGGCGCGCCGCTTCGGAGTTGAAATCCTCGCGCCGCAGGAAGCCGTCAGTTTGCGCATACAAGACCCGTACCGCATCGTGCGCCTGGCCGACGGCAGCGAGATTTCCGCCGAGGCGCTGCTGATCGCCACCGGGGTCCAGTGGCGTAAGCTGGACGTGCCCGGCATGGATCGACTCACCGGCGCCGGCGTCTACTATGGAGCCGGTTCGACGGAAGCCTTCTCCTGCCGCGATGCCGATGTCCATATCGTGGGTGGCGCCAATTCGGCGGGGCAGGCCGCGCTCAACTTTTCGCGCTATGCGCGGCAGGTGGTGATGCTGGTGCGCGGCAACTCGCTGGCCGCCTCCATGTCGCAGTATCTGATCGACGAGATCGCCCGCACGCCGAATATACAGGTGGAGTTTCAGACATCGGTAGTGGAGGTCCACGGCGAGGACCATCTGGAAGCGATCACCATCGAATGCGGCCGCACGAACACGCGCGAACGCGTGGGTGCCAGCGCGCTGTTCACTTTTATCGGCGCGCAACCCGGCACCGATTGGCTGGATGGAATGGTGGCGCGCGACGATCACGGCTTTGTCCTGACTGGCGCGGCGTTGATGCGCGATGGCAAACCGCCCAGCGGTTGGACGCTCGAACGCGAACCCGGCCTGCTCGAAACCAGCGTGCCCGGCGTCTTCGCGGTGGGCGACGTGCGCCACGGCTCCGTGAAGCGCGTGGCATCCGGTGTAGGCGAAGGCTCTATCGCCATCCAGTTCGTCCACCAGTATCTAAGCAAGGCGGCTGTATGAGCTCCACCCCATTATCTTCTCCACCCAGCTCGCTCGCCGAAGAATTACGCGTCGTTCCCGTCTTCGCGGATCTGCCGGCCGAGGACCTCGACTGGCTGGCCGCGCAAATGACACCCATCGATCTCGCGCCTGGTGAGATCTTCATCCGCGAGGGCGACCCTGCCGACCGCATGCTGGTCCTGTTCGAGGGCGAGATGCGCCTGCGCGTGGAGTCCGGCAACTACGACGCGGTAACCCGCATCTTCCGCGGCCCGATTGTCGGTGGCATGCTGCCCTACTCGCGCATGACCCATGTTCCGGCAACCTTCCGCGCCGTGACGCAGGCGCGCGGGGCCACCTTCCCCGCCGAGCGCTTCCCCGAGCTTCTGGCGCGTCTGCCCGTGCTGGGCCCGCGTCTGGTGGCCTTGCTTTCCGATCGCATCCGCGATTTCACCAGGCTGCAGGACCAGCAGGAAAAGATGGCCGCGCTGGGCAAGATCTCCGCCGGCGTGGCGCACGAATTGAACAACCCGGCGGCCGCCGCGCGCCGCGCCATATCGAGCCTCCGGGACGCTTTTCAAACCTTTCGCGAAGCCGCTGCCCGTTTGGATGCGCACCCGCTTTCGGCCGATCAGCGCGCCGCCGTGCCGGCATTGGAGCGCGAGCTCGCCGAACGTCCCGCCGGGGCCGCACCCTTGGATTCGCTCGAGCGCAGCGATTGCGAGGAAGCCATTGCGGCGTGCCTCGTCCGTCATAGTGTCCCGCACGCCTGGGACCTGGCGCCGGCCCTGGTGGATGCGGGCTGCGAAGCCGCCTGGTTCGATCGCGTGTACGCGCAATTCCCCGCCGAAGCGTGGCCCGATTTCCTGGCGCGCATCGCCGCTTCCCTCACCATCGGCACGCTGCTCGATCAAATCGAAAATTCCACCGGCCGCATCTCCGACCTGGTCCGCGCGATCAAAGAATACACGTACATGGACCAGGGCCCCGACCAGGAAGTGGACATTCACCATGGTCTCGAAAACACCCTGCTCATGCTGCGGCACCGCCTGAAGGAGGGCATCGCCGTGAAACTCGATTTCGACCGCACGCTGCCCAAGATCTGCGCGCGCGGCAGTGAGCTGAATCAGGTCTGGACCAATCTGATCGACAACGCCATCGACGCCATGGAGGGCCACGGCGAACTGCGGATCCGAACCGCGCACGAGTTGGACCGGTTGCTCGTCGAAATCGCCGACAACGGGCCGGGCATCCCGCCCGAAGTCCAGGCGCACATCTTCGAGCCATTCTTCACCACCAAAGGCATCGGAAAAGGCACCGGACTGGGCCTCGAAACGGTCCACCGCATCCTGCAAGAGCATGGCGGCGAGATTGCCGTCGATTCCGTTCCCGGCAACACGCGCTTTCAGATCCGGCTGCCGCTGCCATCGGGAGTCACGCCACCGGGAGCTACGCCATGACGCGATGTACGCACACCAACCAGATACAAAAAGTCTCCCCGCATACCCATGGTTGCGAAGAATGCCTCAAGATGGGCGCTACCTGGGTCCACTTGCGGCTGTGCCTCATTTGCGGTCACGTGGGCTGCTGCGATTCGTCCAAGAACAAACACGCCACCAAACACTTCCACAAGACCAATCACCCCATTATGCGTTCATTGGAGCCCGGTGAAGATTGGGGCTGGTGTTTCATCGACGAGGTAGAGCTGGACTTCTGATACGATCAGGAGCGTGATCAGAACACCATTCGCCGCCCTGTTGCTCGGGGCGCTGCTCCACGCTCCCGCGGCCGCCCAGGACACGCCAGCCAATCGCCTGACCGGCCGCCAGGTGATCGAACGCATTCAGAAGAACGTGGGCGTCCCGTGGCGCAGCCAGACGGTCGATACCTTCAAGGCGGGCGATCCCGACACCCCTGTCACGGGCATCGCCACCACCATGATGGCCACCTACGATGTGCTGCGGCGCGCCGCGGCCGCCGGAGACAACTTGATTATCACGCACGAGCCGACCTTCTACGGCCACCAGGACGAGACCGCTGCGCTGGCTAAGGAAAGTGATGCCGTGCTGGCTGCCAAGCAGGCGTTCATCGCCGAGCATCACCTGGTGGTCTGGCGGTTTCACGACCACTGGCACGCGCGCAAGCCCGATGGCATTCAAACGGGCATGATCCGCGCGCTGGGCTGGGAGAAATTCCGAAACGCGGGTGACGACCACGTATTTGTTATCCCGGAGACCACGCTCGACCAGCTTGCCAGCAGCATCAAGCAGCGTTTGGGGATCCGCACGCTGCGCGTGGTGGGCGACCCTTCCCTGCGCGTGACCAAGCTTGCCCTCAATCCGGGCTACCCGGGATTCGCGGGCGAGCGTCACATGCTTCAGCGCGACGACGTCGAGGTGCTGGTGATGGGCGAGGGCCTGGAATGGGAGACCATCGAATATGGCGCCGATGCCGCGGCGGAAGGCAAGCACAAAGCGCTGATCATTCTCGGCCATATTCCCTCCGAGCAGGCCGGCATGGAGGATTGCGCCCAGTGGTTGAAAGGCTTCGTCAGCGAAGTGCGGGTGGAATTCATCGCCACGGCCGAGCCGTTCTGGCCGGCCAAGTGAGTCATTCGCCTAGCGCCAGGCCAAGCCGGCGCAGGCCCTCGCCGAACATCTCCGTATTCACGCCCATCCCGATGCGGAAACGATCGGGCATCTCGAAGAAGCGGCCCGGCACCGCGGTGGTCTCGTAATCCGTGCGTAGCCGCGCCAGAAGCGAGTCGACATCCCCGTCGTGCAATTGCAGAAACGCGGTGGTGCCCCAGGCGGTGCACGGCGCGGATACCGCGGGCTGCCGTCGAAGGATCTCGCCGAGCAACACGCGATCCGCCTCCACCACCCGGCGCGCCCGCTGGCGGATGAAATCCAAGTTTTCCAACGCCGCCACGCTAAGCAACTCCGCCGGGTGCGCGGGGATAGATCCGAACAGATCGTTCAACCGCCACATGGCGCGCGCCAGATCCGGCTGCGCGAGTATCCATCCGCAGCGCAGCCCGCTCAGCCCGTATACTTTTGTCAGGCTGTTGGTCACGATGAACTCCGGGCCAAGATGATATGAAGTGCGCGGCGTGTTCTCATAAACCGCATCCAGATACACTTCGTCGACCAGCACGTGTGCGCCCACGCTGCGCGCCAGATCGCCCACCTCGCGCAACACCGAATCCGGTGCGAGAACGCTGGAAGGATTATGCAGATTCGTGATCACGATGAGTTTCGTCTGCGGCGTGAGCGCGCCGCGGATGGCCGCCGGATCGAGCGCGAAGCCGTTCTCCGCGGCGCGCGCGAAGCGCTTCACCCGCGCTCCCAGAAACAACGCCGCCGAAACCAGCAATTCGTAGGCCGGATGTTCGATCAGCACCTCGTCGCCGGGGTCGATGAGCGCGGCAATGGCTAGATGATTCGCCATGGACGTGCCCGCCGCCGCCACCACGCAATCCGGATCGACGCCGCACTTGCGTGCGATGGCCTGCTGCAAAGGCGCGTAGCCATAAGTGCTGTCGCCATTGATCTCGAGCGCGGGTACGCGCGGCAGTTCCGCCAGCGGGAACGATCCTACGCCGCTAGTGGCCAGGTTGAAGCGCGCCCGGCTCTGCGTCTTGGCCCAATGCATGTAATCGGAATGTCTGTGTCTCATGTCGTCGCGTAGCGCTTCCGCCGGCTCCAGTACCAATATACGGGAATGCCCGCCAGCAGAATGAGCAGGCCCACGGCGCTATTGGCCGGATATGCGGCGATGGTGCTGGCCACGATCCCCGCACAGGTCAGCACGAACGCCGCCGTCGAGTACGGATGTCCCGGCGCGCGATAGATGCCCTCGGCGGGTGCTCCCGCGTCCCTGCGGCGGAAGACAAACAGCGCGGCGGCGGTGAAGCCGAACGAGATGAAGTCCACCGATGTGACGAAGTTCAGGATCTGCTCATAGCGTCCCGAGATGGCGATGACCGTGGCGAAGACGCCCTGCAGCACAATGGCCACCACCGGTGCCCCTGTGCGCGGCGAGAGCCAGCCCACTCGCTCAAAGAACAGCCCGTCGCGCGCCATCGCATAGTACACGCGCGGCGCCGTCAGAATGCCCTGGCTCAGGAAGCCAAGCGTCGAGACCGCGATGCCCACGGCCAGGAATTCGGCGCCGCGCTCGCCCAATGCCACGCGCATCACCGAGGATGCGGGTGTGCGCGATGCCGCCAGACCCGCCGGTCCTAGCACGCGCAGGCACACATAGTTCACCGACAGGTACAGCGCGATCACGCCGATCACGCCGGCCACTAAGCCGCGCGACAGATCGCGCCGCGGATCGCGCATCTCGCCCGCAACGAACGTGGATGTCTGCCACCCGCCATAGGCGAATGCCACGGGGATCATAGCCGCGCCGATGGCTCGCAGCAGCCCGAAGGAAACCGGCCGATCCAGCAGAGGCAGCGGATGCACCACACCGCCGCCCCACACGATTCCCGCCGCCACCAGCGCCGCGATGGCGCCGGCCTTCAGCAGCATCATGACGCTCTGGACGTTGCTGCCCGCGCGCACGCCCAGGCAATTGATGGCCGTCAGCCCCAGCAAGGCAGCCGCGGCGATCGGCCCGTCGCCGCCAGAGAAGCCCGTAATTTCGCGATAGTACCTGGCGAAGGTGACGGCCACCGCCGCCATCCCGCCGGTCTGCGTGACCAGCAGCAGCACCCACCCATAGATGAATGCCACGCCCGGATGGTAGGCTTCGCGCAAGTAAATATACTGGCCGCCGGAATCCGGCAGACGCGTGGCCAACTCCGCCCAGATGAAAGCGCCGTCCATGGCCAGAGCCCCACCGATCAACCACACGCCCAGAATGAGCAGCGGCGTATGCACCTGCTGGGCGACCACGTAGGGATTGATGAAAATCCCCGAGCCGACTATGCCGCCCATCACGATCATGGTGGCGTCGAAAAAGCCGAGCTGGCGGCGCAGTTGTGGAGCCGGCAAGTGTCTCAACGTACCATGAAAAGCGAGCTATGCTGGGGTGAGATGACCAAAGTCCAGATCAAGTTCCACCTGCAACACGCCCTCGACGACGAATTGATGACGCGCATCGCCGGCGCCTATTCGATATACGGGATTCAAAAGATTAAGCTGGCGCCATCGAAAGATAGCCTCACGGTGGAATACGATGCGACGCGGCTGCGTCCGGCCGAGGTGTATGCGGCGCTCACGCGCGCGGGCATTCCGGCTGGCCCAAAATAGCAACCGGCGGATACGGCGCCGTTATTGGAACGGCTCCGGATCCGCCGGTTCGCGCCACTTCAACTGATGTTGATTAGAGCAAGACAAGTGCCAGTCTTGTGACTGAAGATGTAGAAGGACTTAGCGCCGGCCTGCCAGAAAGGGCCCGATTGTCTTACACGCCCGCCATGCATAAATTACGATAATCTACGCATCCTTAACTTCCATGGCGTGGTGCCGGACGTCCACACCCTTAACCAGGAAGACCACGTCCTCGGCAATGTTGGTGGCGTGATCGGCGATGCGCTCGAGGTTGCGCGCCACGAACATCAGGTCCACCGCGCCGGGCACCGTGCTGGGGTCGTTCTGCATGTAAGCCACCAGTTCCTGGTAAACCGAGTCGCGCAGCGCGTCCACTTCGTCGTCCGCCAGGAGCACACTGCGCGCCACGTCGGCATCGCCTTTCACGAATGCATCCAGAACCCGCAGTAGCATGGATTCGACCGCCTGGGCCATGCGCGGAATATCGATTAGCGGCTTGACGGGGGTTTGCGCCAGCAGCGAAAGCGCCCGCTGCGCGATGTTCACAGCCAGATCCCCCATACGTTCCAGATCCGTGTTGATTTTCAGGGCCGCCGTCAGGAAGCGCAGGTCCCTGGCCATGGGCTGGCGCAAAGCGAACAGACGGGTGGTGAGATTATCGATCTCGATTTCCATCTGGTTGATGCGGGCTTCGTCCCGCAACACCTGGCGGGCCAGCTCCGCATCGCGATCCACCAGCGCGCGCACACTGCGGTGAATGGCTGACTCCACGTGGCCGCCCATTTGCAGGATCTTTTCGTGCAGCTCTTCGAGCTCAACGGAAAATTGTCGCAATTCAGTCCCCTCAATTCCCTCCGACTGCCAGCTCTACCCGAACCTGCCAGTGATGTAGTCCTCGGTCTCCTGCCTGGTGGGATTCTTAAAGATGATCTCTGTCGTATTGTACTCGATCAATTTACCCAGCAGGAAGAAGCCGGTGCGATCGGCCACGCGCGCCGCCTGCTGCATGTTATGCGTCACGATCACGATGGTGCACTGGTCTTTCAAAGTGAACAGCAGGTCCTCGATCTTGGCGGTGGCGATGGGGTCCAGCGCGGAGCAAGGCTCATCCAGCAGGAGCACCTCGGGATCCACCGCCAGGGCGCGCGCGATGCAAAGCCGCTGCTGCTGGCCGCCGGAGAGCGCATACGCGGATTTCTGCAGCTTGTCCTTTACTTCGTCCCACAACGCGGCGCGCTTCAGGCTGTGCTCCACGGCGTCTTTTAGAGAGCCTTTGAAACCGTTCACCTTCAATCCGTACGCCACGTTGTCGAAAATCGATTTAGGAAACGGGTTGGATTTCTGGAAGACCATGCCCACGCGCCGCCTGAGAGCCGTCACATCCACCTGCAGCACGTCCTCGTCGTCGAGCAGCACCTGGCCTTCGACGCGCGTGTTGCGGATGGTCTCGCTGATGCGGTTCAGGGTGCGCAGGAAAGTCGATTTGCCGCACCCGGAAGGCCCGATCAGCGCCGTAATCCGGTTCGCCGGAACCTCCAGCGTGATATCGTGCAGGGCCTGATAGGCGCCGTAAAAGAAGTTGAGATTGACAGCCTTGAGCTTGCCCTCGTTCGTGACCGGCTTCCCGGCGACCGGGCTCCCGGAAGATGGATTAGCGGTGCTCATGGTCATAGACTCTTGTTTGGGGCTCATTTTTGAACCGCGATTCCCCGCGAAAGAACCAGGCGGGCGGCGATGTTGGCGAGCAGGACCCCGAACAGCAGGACCAGGCCTGCTGCCCATGCCTGCCGGTGCCAGTCGTCATAGGGTGACATGGTATGGCTATAGACCATCACCGGCAACGAAGCGGTCTGGTCGCGCAGGCCGGCACCCCAGAACTGGTTGTTCAAACTGGTGAACAGCAGGGGCGCTGTCTCACCGGAGATGCGCGCCACCCCCAGGATCATGCCGGTGGCGATCCCGCGGTACGCCGCCGGCACCACCACCGTGGCGATGGTCTTCCATTTGCTCGCCCCCAGCGCCAGCGCGCCCTCGCGCAGGGTTTGCGGCACGGAATTCATGAACTGTTCGGTGCTGCGGGCGGTTATTGGAATCAGGATCAGGGCCAGCGCGATTCCTCCCGCGTAAGCGGAGAAATGAAACCGCCGCACCACTACGGTCCAGACGAAGATGCCGATGACGATGGAAGGCACGCCGTTCAGCAGATCCGCCATGTAGCGCACCAGGAAGGCGAAGGTCTTGCCGCCGAATTCGGAAAGGTAGACGCCCGCCATAAATCCGACCGGCAAACCCATGAGGGTAGCCAACAGAACGATCTCTAAGCTGCCGGCGATCGCGTTGGCCATGCCGCCGCCCGTCTCGCCGGGTGGTTTCGGCAGTTTGGTGAAGAAGTTCCAATCCACCGATTGCCAACCATTGTAGAACAGATCGCCCAGAATCAGGAACAGCAGGCTGACGGCCAGTAGCGCGCAGACACCGGTCAGGGTCAGCATGAAGTAGCTCAGAATCTTTCGCCAACGGTTCCGCAGCGTCATGGATGGGCGCTCCCGCGGCGCGTGGTGGCAATGATGAGCAGGCGTGCCAAGGCATTGATCACAATCGTTAGCAGGAACAACACCAGGCCCAGAGCCACCAGCGACTGCAAGTATAAATCGCCGGTCGCCTCGGTGAACTCGTTGGCAATGATTGCGGCAATTGCGTATCCCGGCGAGAACAACGAGGCGTGGATGCTGGGATCGTTCCCGATCACCATGGTGACCGCCATGGTTTCGCCCAGCGCGCGCGCCAGCGCCAGAAAAATGGAACCGAAAATCCCCAGTCGCGCCCAGGGAACCACGGCCTGCCAGGTGGATTCCCAACGCGTGGCGCCCAGCGCCAGCGCGGCTTCCCGCTGTTCGACCGGCACTTCCAGCAACGCCTCGCGCGATATCGAAATGATGAATGGCAAGGTCATAACGGCCAGGATCGCGCCGGCCGTCAGATACCCGTAACCGTAAATAGGGCCCGAAAAAAAAGGCAGGAACCCGAGCGTCTTTTTCAGGAACGGATCCACATAATCCCGCATCAACGGCACCAGCGTGAACCAGGCGAGCACGCCGTAGATGACGCTGGGCACGGCCGCCAGCAATTCAATAAAAAAGGTGAAGGCGCCGGAGAGGCGGGCCGGCGCCAGCTCCGAAAGGAAAATCGCGGCGCCCACTCCCAGCGGCACGGCGATGAGCAGCGCGATCACCGAAGTGACCACGGTGCCATAAATGAACGGCAACGCGCCGAACTGACCGGTCACCGGGTCCCACATCGACGACGTGAGAAAACCGAATCCGAATTTTTGCCGGGCCAGGGCGGAGCTGTCCCACAGTTGGTAGACCAGCGCGACGGTCACCAGCAGGATGCTGGAGGCGAAAGCCAGGGTAATGAGGCGCGCCACCTCGTCGCCTTTGCGCAGGCGCGAAAACAACGCCCGCGCGCCAGCGGGAGGAGGCGCGCTTACTGCCGCCGAAGTCGCCATAGTCACTTGATCAGCGCAATCTGCTTTTCTTCCTTAGCGACGACTTCCTTAGGCAGAGGCGCGTAGCCCAGCGACCCTGCGAATTTCTGGCCGTCTTTCAACATCCACTGCAGGAACGTGACGATGGTTTTCTTCTTCGCCGGATCGTCAATCTTCGATGGTATCAACAACCAGGTAAATGAGGAAATGGGGTACACCGTCTTGCCTGGCGCATTGGTGATGGAAACCCGGAAGTCGGCGGGCATGGTCTTCGCTGCCGCTGCCGCCGCCTCGGTGACGCTGTCCAGGTCCGCCTTCAGGTACGTCCCGGCGGAATTGCGCACGAAACCGTACGCCATTTTGTTCGACAGCGCGTAGATGAGCTCGACATAGCCGATCGAATTGGGGGTCTGCTTGACAACACCGGAAACACCTTCATTGCCCTTGCCCCCCAAGCCCACCGGCCAGCTTACCGAGGTGTTCGCGCCCACCTTGGACTTCCATTCCGGGCTGACTTTGGAAAGATAGTCGGTAAATACAAACGTCGTGCCGCTGCCATCGGACCGATGCACCACGACGATGTCGTTCCCCGGCAGCTTTACGCCCGGGTTCGCCTTTACCAACTCGGCATCGTTCCACTTTTTGATCTTGCCCAGATAGATACCCGCCAGCGCCTCGGGAGTGAACTTCAAGTCCTGGGTGACGCCGGGGATGTTGTAGGTGGGTACCAGACCGCCCAGCACCGTGGGAAAGTGCAGGGGGTGGCTCTTGAATTTGCCGATCTGCTCGTCGGTCATGGGCATGTCCGAAGCGCCGAAATCCACGGTGCCTTCGGAGAACTGCCGGATTCCGCCGCCGGAGCCGATCGACTGGTAGTTGATCTGCGCTTCCGGATCGGCTTTACCAAACTCTTCGAACCATTTGCCGTAAATCGGGTACGGGAATGTGGCCCCCGCCGCGTTGATCAGCACCTTGGCTTCGGCTACCGTCAATAGGATGGCTAGGATGCCCAGTGCGCCTAGAAAGAGACTGCTCTTTTTCATAAAGACTCCCTTTTTTTCCGCTGTTAAGAAGGGCAGGCCAGGAGGGCCTGCCCACCCATCTTAGTACTTGGGCGCCTGTCCCGGTAGCGTATACCGCAAGTCGACCCAAACCATGCTGGCGTGCGCATTCGCCGGCGCGCCCGCAGCCAAATACCACGGAGTGCGCAACAGGTAAGAATACTGGAAGATGAAGCTCAACGCACCATAATTCGGGTTCTTCCAGAAGGTCTGGTTCAAGCCGAAGGTGGCTTCCTGGATGTTCTTGTTTTGGCTGTTGGCCGATTTCGGATAGCCGTAGCCGATGAAGGCGTTCTTGTTGCCGGGGTCCAGACTTACGGCCTTGCCGAGAAAGTCCTCCCCATAATAAGCAAAGAGCAGGGTGTTGTGCGTGGTGTACTCGAAGCCGGGGAGGAACGACGCGGCATGCAACGGTAAAGGTGCGCCAGTTCCGGTGATGATCAGATCGGGCGCCTCGCCGAAAAGATACCGGCCTTCGCCATCGCTGAGGAAGGAGTTCGCGATCAGATGGAAGCCTTTTACCAGTTCCAGGTTGACGTTGGCCTCGCCGCCGCCGCCCTGCTTGGTGTAACTCGTACTGGTAAGAGGATCATAGGTCTTGAACGAGCTGAACACTCCGCCGACCTCGAAGTGCAGCAAGTTACCGCCTACCACCGGATCGAATGCCAGCTTCGCCTGGATGTCCGGGTGCAGGTTCGGCGGCGTGAAACTGGCTGCGCCGAGATCGATCTGATTGTTGGTGTAAGCCGTAGACAGCAGGGTGGGCAGAACGATCGAACCGCCGCCGCCCGAACCGCCGCCATATTGTTCAGACTGCTCCAGAGCAAATCCCAAAGTCACGGCGTCGCTGGCGTGATACACGAACCGGAACTGCGGAGCGCGCGTCCAACTGAGGCCCACCTGGTAATTCGTGTCCATATCCTGGCTATAAAAGATGTCCCCAGGCAATGGAGAGATACCCTTGCGGCCCGGCGTCATCATACTCCAGGATTGTCCGCCCAGCACTTCCCATTTGCCGTTCCGCAAATCCACATAGTAGAGCCGCATGCGGAACGTGATGGCATTGGACGTGACGCTGGCGTTGGTGGACTGGTTGCCCAAAAAGTCAGACTCCCAGTAGCCCAGCACGTGTGTGCCATGAACCGTCGCGTCAACACGGGCGCCGATACGCGAGTTCTGCGCGCTGAAGCGCGTCTCGCTCAACTTCCCCAATCCTGTTGACACGTTGTTGTACGGGATGCTGCCGAAGTTGGTGCCGATGCCGCTGCCACCGTCTGCCGAGCGGAAGACGGCGGTCATATCCATAAACCCAATTGGGGTGAACGTGGCGGTTCCAAGGTGGATTTGCAGAGGCGACGCCGTATCCGGTTCCGGGAGAGCCACTGCCGCGGCTACGCCGGGATTCAGCACCGGCGCCACGGCGCCCGCCGGAACCATGGCGGCGGTCGAGGCAACCTGTCCCAGACTGGGCGGTTTCGGCTGGCTGGCCTGATCCAATACCTTTTTCTCGTCCTCCATGGCACGGCGAAGCTGATCGATCTGCTCCTGTTGAACAGCCAGTTGCGCTCTCAGGCGCTCGATCTCCGGGTTGGGTGCGGGTGCAGCGGTTTCCTGGGCGCGCGCGGGCGCTGCGAGGGCGCCGGAAAGGAGCAGGACTCCGCCGAGCGTCGCAAGTACTCTTCTTTTCATTGAAGCTCCTTGTTAGTTTTGGAAGTTGCAGCCGACGTCCTCCGTCGAGCGGGGACGGATTGCAGGCAAGCGAAAAGCCTGCCCTTTCGGCCTCATTCAGGGTAGCGACCAGCGATTATGGGTTGATGACGGAATTGTTAAGTTCCGGTTACGGTGTGGGTACTGGGAGTTGCGCCGCAGCGGTCCGGGTGAGATGATTGCCCTTCGGGAAACTCTATGAAAAATTGGATATGGCTGGCATCCGTGTGGATGACGATCGGTATATGCGGCTCGACACAGGCGCAGATGCCGCCCAGGAAGAAGCTGCTGTTCATCGGCGAGGTAAAGGGCTTCGAGCACGATTCCGTATCGCACGCCATGGCGACCATCGAAAAGCTGGGCCAGCAGAGCGGGCTTTGGGATACCTACTTACGCACCGATTCGGAACTGCTGACCAAGCGAAAACTGGAGGGCAACGCCAAAAACTTAAATTATTTCGATGCGGTCATGTTTTACACCACGGGCGAGCTGGATTTGAACGACGAACAGAGAGCCGCGCTCATTTCCTTCGTCAAAGAGGACGGCAAAGGATTCCTCGGCACGCACAGCGCCACCGACACGTTCTACAAATGGCAGGAGTACGGCGACCTGATCGGCGGCTATTTCAACGATCACCCGTGGGGACAGGTTCACGCCGTAATCAATGTGGAAGATCGCGCCTTTCCGGCCACAAGGCATTTCCCCTCGCACTTCCCCATCTTCGACGAGATCTATCAGTTCAAGGAGCCGTATTCGCGCGAGAAGGTGCGGGTGTTGATGAGTATCGATCCCGCGTCGGTCGACCTGAAGAACGCGCGAGTACACCGCACGGATAAGGACTTCGCGGTGACCTGGGTACGGCAATACGGGAAGGGCCGGGTGTTCTATTCGTCGCTCGGCCATCGCGAGGAGATCTGGGATCGCCCGGACATCCAACAGATGTGGACCGAAGCGGTGAAGTGGGCGATGGGTATGACGCAGGGCGACGCCACGCCGCGGCCAAAGCCTTGAAGAGAGAAGTCAGGAGACAGGAGGCAGGAGACAGAAGTCAGGAGTCAGGAGTCAGAATAGGCGGCGCTCCTGGTTGCCGCTTTCCGGAATAGGCGGTCCCAACCTTCCGGAGGGTCGCCGGCTCGCAATCGCCTTGTGAGCTGTGTTTTGTCGAGACGGATCGATGCCGAATTCCCGGTAGTCGTGAGGGGCCCTTAGAATGTGGGCATTATCTCGCCGCTATTGCCGTGCGGCCGGCGCGCTGCGCCGCCGGGCCTTGAGCACTTCCAAGCCGGCCGGCAACAGCGAGACGGCGATGATCGCCAGAATCAGCTTCTCGAAGTTGTGCTGCACGAAGCTCACGCGGCCGAGTCCGTAACCAGCCATCGTCATCAGAATCACCCAGCCCGTTACGCCAAAGATATCGAACGAAACGAAGCGTACCAGGTTCATACGGCCTACGCCGGCTACGAACGCGGCGAATGTCCGGATAATGGGAATAAAGTGCGCGTAAATCATAGTCCGGCCGCCATGCTTTTCGTAGAATTCGTGCGTGCGCAGCAGGTACTCGCGGCGGAAGATGCGCGAATCCGGCCGGTTGAAGAGGTGCGGTCCCGCGTTGAGGCCGAGCAGGTAGCCGGCCGTGTCGCCCAGCATGGCGGCGCAGATCAACAGCCCAATCACCAACGCAATATTGAGGTGTCCGGAGCCGCAGACCACGCCCACGGTGAACAGCAGGGAGTCGCCGGGCAGGAAGAAACCCACCAGCATGCCGGTCTCGGCGAACACCACGCCGAACAGCACGGCATACCCGAGCCAGCCGGTCAGCAGCGTGCCCAGGAGCTGAATCAGCCGCGCCGGGTCGGTGAGCGAGTGCAGGAAGTCCAGCAGGGAATGCAGCATTTAATGATAGCCGCCGAAAGCCGCGATCATCCGTGATAACTGGCGAGCAATCGGTCGATAACGTCCTGGTGGACTTTGATCTTGCCTTCTTTAGTGAGGGCATCGCGCACGCCCTCTTCAAAAAGTGAATTGCGTGCCCGGCCTTTTTCGCCCTTGATCTGATTGCGAATCGAGTCGCGCTGGCTGGCCAGGGCGGCCATATCGGCGGGAATCTTCTCCACCACTTTGCACACCACTCGCGAATCGGCGGTGAACCCCTTGGGGCCGATAATGGAACCGACGGGCATGGTAAAGGCGTCCGGCAGCATGCTGGCGGAACCCAGCCCCTCGATGGCGCCGGCGTGATCGACGGCATCGGAAGTCTTCACTTCCAGCCCCATGGATTTCGCGGCCGCCGCGAGGTCGCCGCCATTCGCGCGCGCCTTATCGGCCAGTTGAGTGGCCTTCTGGTCGACCAGTTTGTTCAGCTTGTCCTTGATCAGCGCATCGTGGACTTTGCTTTGCACTTCTTCGAACGCCGCGGGGTGAGCCGGAGTGTCGCCCGTGCACACCGCTATGGCCATCCGGGTGTTGCCGGCCAAAACAACCGCCTGCGAAACCTCGCCCTTCTTCAAGCTGGCGATGGCATCTTCGAACTCCCTGTTGACGCCGACTTCCGGCAGAGGGTCGCCCGGCCCGACGTTGTCTGCCTTCACGTACTGTAAGCCCAAGTCGGCAGCCACCTTTTCCGGATGCAGCGGGTCTTTGGTCATTGCGGCCTGCACTTTATCCGACAACTGCTGCATCAGGTCGTTCACCCGCTCCTTCTTGTATTCGGCCGCCAGTTGCGTCTTCACCTCACTAAAGGGCTTCAACTGCGCCGGCTCATGCGCCAGAACCTGAAGGATGTGGTAACCGTAGGTGGTCTTCACCGGGTCGCTGATCTCGTTCACCTTGAGGGAGAAGGCCGCCTTTTCAAATTCTGGATCCATCCGGCCGCGAACGACTCCCTTGTACTCGCCGCCCGTCGCCGCCGAACCGGGATCTTCGGAGTACTTCTTGACCAGTTCCGCAAAATTCGCGCCTTTCGCGGCGCGGAGTTGTTTCACCAGGTCGTCAGCTTTGGCTTTGACGGCGGCTTCCTGCTTGGGGTCTTTGTCGATCGCCTTGAGCAGGATATGGCGGACGTCGACCCGTTCCGGCAAGCGGTAGGTGTCCTTGTTTTCGTTATACGTGCGCATCAGATCCGCATCGGTGGGCTGAATGGTCTGCTCCAGCTTGGCCTGGTCGACGATCAAAATGCCGAGGTCGCGCTGCTCGGGGATCTGATACAGCGGTTTGTTGGCCTCGTAGTATTTGCGCAATTCTTCGGGAGTGACCTGCACATCGGAGCGCAACTTGTCCCCGGCGATTTTCACATATTCGATTTTGACTTTATCGTTGCGCCGCTTATATTCCTTTTCGATCTCCTGGGGCGTCACGACGGTGCCTTCCAAGGCGACGTTGCGCATCTTGGTGATCAGTAGCTGGCGGGCGACGTCTTCTTCGAACTGCGGAATGGTCAGGTTTTGCTGGGCCAATATATTGGCGTAGGCGTCCTTGCCGGCAAACTTGCCATCCTGAAACAATTGGGGAATCGTCTGCCGGATGCCGGCTGCCAGATCGTCATTGGAAACTTTGTAGCCCAGCCGCTGGGCTTCGAAGGCCAGGGCGCGTTCGGTGACCATGGAGTCGATGTACTGGGGGACATAGTGCGGCAACAGTTCGGCGGGCATCTGGCGGCCCTTCATATTCATCTGGACGATCTGCTGGACCTCGGGCACCGTGATGGCTTCCTTGCCGATTTCGGCGACCACCTGGTCCGACCCGCCGCTGCCCAGGTTGTAGCTGGGCACCAGATAGGTCAACATAGACGCGGCCACCACGAGTAGCAATCCGCCGAGCATGATGCGCACGATTTTGTCTCGGCTGCGGAACAGATCAAACATGTAGCAAATCTCCTGAGTCTAGGGGAAAACCCAGTATAGCAGGAGGCCGCTCCCTAACGGTCGCGGCTCGGCACAATCCCTTCCGAGCCGCGACCGTGTCCCCACTGGAAGCCTCGCGCCTTACTGGTAGGTCACCGTGATGGTGTCTTCGAAGGTCGCCAGCGCCAGTCCCACGTCCAGGCCGGTTGCGGTAAATGTTACCGGGTTGGTGACGTTGGCCACCGACAGGCTCGAGAAGGAAGCGCCGTCGATGGTAGCGCTCGCCGGCAGTTCCGACAACACTGCCGCAGGCACCGTAAACGAGCCCGCCTGGGCGGGCGCTTCGCAGGTGAAGGTGCCGGCCACGAAGTCGCTGGTGTCGCCGGGCGTGATGAATCCGACCGATAGCCCGGTGATGCTAACGTAGGTGCCGGCATCGCCGCCGGTCCAATTCACTGTCAGGCCGTTCGACCGCGTGACCGTGGATGTCTTGCTCATGTTCGTCCACACCAGCGGAGACGTCAATTGGAGTTGGGCGGTGAAGGGACCTACTTGCGATGTACCGCTCCCGTTATTGAAGCTGAAAGTGCCACCGGCGGCCGGGATGAACGATGTGTCGCTTTGGGGAGTGGCGTAGCCGTAGAAGGTGGTCCCTTCGACGGTCGCGGTCGAAAGGGGCATGGCAATGGCGCCATCCGGACCGGTGATATTTATGTCCGGACCGGCATTCAGGAACGTGAAGTTAAAGAGCTCAGGCGCAGATTGCGAAGTCAGGCTCGCGTTGTAGAAACTGGCAACGCAACTGCCGATCGAGGCCGTGGTGTACGCGCCGGAGTTGATTTGGCTGGCGGTGAGAGTTAAGAAGCCGGCGGAACCGATATCGGTCGTACCGCCAGGGCTTACGGTGATCCCGTCGATTGATTCTGCCTGCGAGGTGGTCTCGCTGAGGGAGACGACACCAATGCTGAAGGTGTTCTTCTGGGAAAGTCCGCTCAGAAGGGAGGACGTCAGTGGATTATTGGCGTCCGTACAGGTGCGGCCGCCTTGCGCCGCCACCGGGAGCGTCCCGAAGTTGCTGACGTTGCTACCGGCCTGTACCACCACCGAGACATAGCAGCCGAGGGCCCCAGTGGGAACCTGGACGTTAATCTGGTCCAGGCCCGTGAATCCCGACCGTCCTGCATAGAGCGGCGTGACCGCGGTGCCGCCGATATACACCGTGACCGGCCCGCTCACGGCGACCCCGGTGGCATCGTTCTCGACAGCGCCCAGACCGGTTCCCCAAAGCAGCAGAATGTCACCCGGGTTGGCTGCCGCGGAAAAGTCGAATAGGGTGTACTGATCGTTGGGGTTGAGATTCGCGTCGTAGCCTTGCGCCGGTCCGGTACCGTTGTTCGTGGTCAACAGACCAAACGCGCTGGCCACCACCTGGATGGGGAATGCCGTGCTGGTGCCGCTGGCCGTGGTCACGGTAATGGTGCCCGTACCCACCGGCGTCGCCGACGGAAGAACCGCGGCAATCTGCGTGGGGAACAGGTAGTAAAACAACGGGCTGGTGGACGTGCCGTTCACCGTCACATTGATGCTCGCGCCACCGAGGGTGCTTTGGAGGGGCGGAGCTTGCAGGCCGAATTGCGACGACGTGAAGTTCGAACCGTAAATGACGAAAATCGAGCCCTGCGCAATCCCGTAGTTCGGCAGGCCGGGCAAGGTGTTGCTGTAGTTGTTCAACAGGCCAGTGACCGTGGGCGTCTGCGCCAGCGCACTGCCTGCGAAAATGCCCGCCAATGCGAGCGTGAAACCGGCGAATTTCATGATTCCTCCACGGACATAGTGTATTTAGACGGCGGATCGTTTCTCAAACGATGTTTGTTCGTTTCATTACAGTTTCGTGACAGTCCGGCGAGCGAATAAGCGATCTTCAAGCAAAGGGCGGTCCAGGGGACCCGCGCGGACCAGGGGTCCGCCCCACAATTCTTACAGAATTGACTTATTGGAAAGTGGATTGGGCGCTTCGCGGGCCAAGGCCGGGGTCACTCCTGCCGTAACGCCTGGATGGGATCTACGCGTGCCGCCCGGCGCGAAGGCGCCCAGGCCGCCAGCATGGCAGTGACCCACAAGGCTGCCACGGCAGCCGCCAGTATCCAGGGATCGCGGGCCGAGACGTGGAACAGCATGGCTCCGAGCCAGCGCGCCGCGAACCAGGATCCGGCGACGCCGAGGGCCGCGCCGGCCAGAGTCCAGCGCGCGGCATGCCCGAGCACCAACCGCGCAATCCTGCCGGGGGTTGCGCCCAGCGCCATGCGCACGCCGATTTCGGCGGTGCGTTGCGCCACCAGGAACGAGATCACGCCGTAGAGACCAATGGCCGAGAGCAGCATTCCCATACCGGCAAAAAGGCCCAACAGCCAGGCGTTGAAGCGCGGCCGCTGGGCGATTTTGCCGACGCGCTGGCCCAGGGTTTCGATGTTCACGGGCACGGTGGGATCGAGCGATGCCACCTCCGTGCGCAGCCAACGCGTCAGGGCGGCGGGGTCGATCGGGCCGGACAGAATCGCTGTCGCAGTGCGGCCGAAGGGTTCCGGCGTATGCTTGCGGATGGCGTAGAATTCGGGGTCGTCGGCCTCCGCGAGGGCGTGGTTCTTCACGTTGCCGGCCACGCCAACCACCGTCTTCCAAGGCCCGGAGCGGCCCGGTTGGATCTGCTTTCCCAGCGGGTCTTCGCCGGGGAACAAGCGCCGCGCCAGCGCATCGCTGAGGATGATGGCGTTCTGCGCGGGATCTCGATCTTCCTCGCGAAATCCGCGGCCGCGCAGAATGGGTACGCCCAGCGCCGCGAAATAGCCGGGCGTGACGGCGCGCCAGGTAACCATACCGCCCGTGCCTTCCGCCGCCCGTGGGCGTCCAGCCACATCGATCACGGAATAAATCGTGGAGCGTGCGGTCCCGCTCAGCGGCGTCGAGTCGCTGAGGGCCAGGTGCGTTACGCCGGGTATGCTATGCAAACGGCGCTCCAGTTCTTCGAAGAATGCAAGTTGACGGGCGGGTTCGCTGTATGAATTCTGGCCCAGCGTGACCGTGGCGGTGAGCACGCTCGCGGTGCGCATGCCTAGCGGTTGATTCTGCAGATTCCACAGGCTGCGCAGCAACAGGCTGGCGCCGGTCGCGAGGATCAGCGAGGCGCAGATCTGCGCCGCCACCAGGGTGTGCCGGAACAGATCCTGCCGCGCACCTACCGTGCGCCACCCGGCCAGAGTTTCCGAACGCGGATGGGCATGTTGCGGGATGGCCGACGCCAGTCCAAATGCGATGCCGCAAACGAGCGATATGGCCAATGTCACCAGCAGCACGCGAAGATCGACAGTGGCCTGTGCGAGGCGCGGGATTCCCTCCGGCGCGATGGCCACGAAGATGCGCAGCAGCGCGGCGGCGAGCAGGCATCCGGCCACTCCGCCCGCGGCCGCCAGAAGCAGGCTTTCGGTCAGCGCCTGGCGCACCAGGCGGACTCGGCTGGCGCCCAGTGCCACGCGCACGGCAAGCTCCCGCTGGCGAGCCGCCGCGCGCGCCAGCAACAGGTTCGCGACATTCGCGCACGCAATCAACAAGACGGCCATCACTGCCGCGAGTAGGATCCAAGAGGCCGTGCGCGCATCGTGGATCTGGCGGTCGCGCAGCGGGCGCACGCGCAGTTTCACTTCTTTGCGAAACGGTCCCGGTACGAATTGGAGCGACTGTTGAAAGAGCGGCTCGAGCGCGGCCGCGGCTTGCGCGGGCGTCACGCCTGGTTTCAGGCGCGCAATCGAATACAGGACGCGGCCGGTGTTTGGACGCTGCTGCGCGGCTTCATCGAGGGCCTGCGGAACCAGCACATCGGCATGCTCCAGCGTGGGCATCTCGAATTGCGGCGGCAGGATACCCACGATGGTGGCGGACCGCCCATCCAGCGGAATGGTCTTTCCCACTACCGAGCGATCGCCGCCAAAGCGGCTTTTCCAAAGGCCATAGGAGAGCAGCGCCACGGGCGGCGCATTGGGCCGGTCCTCATCGCGCGTGAAGTTGCGGCCGGCTAGCGGCTGAATGCCTAGCGTGGGCAGGAAATTGGCCTCCACCTGGGCGCATTCCAGGCGCACGGCGTTTGGACCGGTGAGGTCGCAATCGCTGATGCCGGTCCAGGAGGTGAACGACTTGAAGGGCTGTTGCCGGGCGCGCCATTCCAGGTAATCGGTGCCCAGCATGAACTCCTGCGGGATGATGGGCGCCACGAAGCCCACGGAAACGAGGCGCTCGTCGTGGGGGTAGGGGAGGCTGCGAAACAGGATGCGGTCCACCACGCTGAACACGGCCGTCCCTGCGCCGGTGCCCAGTGCGATAGCCAGGATCGCCGCCACGGTGAATGTGGGCGATCGCACAAATCCGCGCATGGCGTAGCGCAGATCCTGCGCCAGGATGTCCAGGTTGGTCATTTGGGATTAGAAACCGCAGTGAGGTGGAAGTTCCCAAATACGCTACCATCGGGCGTGGAGTTGGCGCGGCGGCAGATCCGCATTCGCGGCGTGGTGCAGGGGGTGGGTTTCCGGCCGTTTGTGCATAATCTGGCGCGGCGGTTGGGCCTCGCGGGCTACGTTCTGAATTCGTCGGCTGGGGTGGTGGCGGAAGTGGAGGGCGCGCCGGCCGCGCTCGATAGCTTCGTCGAACGGCTGCGCGGCGAAGCGCCGCCGTTGGCGCATATCGAAGAGATGCTCGTGGCGGAGATCGAGCCGTTGGGCGAGCTGGATTTCACCATCCGTGAAAGTCAGGCGCAGGAAGGCGAGTTCGTGCTGGTATCGCCGGATGTTTCTACCTGCCCCGACTGCTTCCGCGATTTCACCGATCCCGCCAACCGGCGCTACGGCTACCCGTTCACCAACTGCACCAATTGCGGCCCGCGCTATACGATCATTCGCGATATTCCGTACGACAGGCCGAACACTACCATGGCCGGCTTTCGCATGTGCCCGGCTTGCCAGGCGGAATATGACGATCCGGGCAACCGGCGTTTTCACGCGCAGCCCAACGCGTGCGCCGCATGCGGGCCCCAGCTTTCGGCGCCGATTGCCGAAGCGCAGCGGCGACTTGCGGAGGGCGCGATCGTGGCGCTCCGGGGCCTGGGAGGGTTCCACCTGGCCTGCGACGCGCGCAACGACCGGGCGGTGCGGCTGCTGCGCGAGCGCAAACGCCGCAGCGACAAGCCATTCGCTCTGATGGCGCGCGATCTGGGGGCAGTGGAGGCGTTCTGCGCAGTCTCGGATGACGATCGTAGGGCGCTCATCAGCCCGCGCCGGCCCATCCTGATTCTGCCGCGGCGGGCGGACGCCGGCATCTCCGAAGCCGTCGCGCCCGGCAACAACACCATAGGCGTGATGCTGCCCTACACCCCGCTGCATCATCTGCTTTTCACGGACGCGCCTTACGATGTGCTGGTGATGACCAGCGGGAACCTCAGCGAGGAACCCATCGTGACCGCGAACGCAGAGGCGCTTGACCGGCTGCGCCCGCTGGCGGATTGGTTTCTGCTGCACGATCGCGACATCTACATGCGCGCGGACGATTCTGTGGTGCGCACCTTCGAAGGCGTGGAGCGCGTGCTGCGCCGGTCGCGCGGGTTCGTGCCGCAGGCCATCGACCTGGGCATGGAGGTGGCCGAGATCCTGGCGTGCGGCGGCGAGTTGAAGAACACGTTCTGCCTCAGCAAGGGGCGCTATGCGGTGCTCAGCCAGCACATCGGCGATATGGAGAACTACGAAACGCTGCTCTTCTTCGAAGAGGCCCTGGCCAACCTGAAGAAGCTCTTCCGCGTGGAGCCGCGGGCTGTGGCGCACGATCTGCATCCGGCATACCTGAGCACGCAATACGCGCTACGAGTGCCCGGCCTGGAGAAAATCGGCGTGCAGCACCATCACGCGCACATTGCCAGTTGCATGGCCGAAAACGGACTGCGCGGCAAAGTGATCGGCGTGGCGATGGATGGTACCGGATACGGGACCGACGGCAAGATCTGGGGCGGGGAATTCCTGGTGGCGGACTACGGCGGCTTCGAGCGCCGCGCGCATCTGCGCTACGTGCCGCTGGCGGGAGGCGATGCGGCGGTGCGCCAGCCGTGGCGGCCGGCGCTGGCCTATCTCGCGGACACCTTCGGAGCGGCTGCCGAATTCCCGGAACTGGCGATCTGGCGCGACGTTCCCGAGACGCAGCGCAAGGTGGTGCGCGGCATGATCGCCCATCGCGTGAATACCATCGATACCTCGTCGTGCGGCAGGCTGTTCGATGCGGTGGCCTCCATCGTCGGGCTACGCCAGCAGATCAGCTTCGAGGGCCAGGCGGCGATTGAACTGGAGTCGATCGCGGCGGAAGGCGTGGCGGACTCGTACCCCTTCGGGCTCGATGCAGAGACGCTGGACTTTCGGCCGGCGATCGAACGCATAGTGGCCGAGGCCCGCAAGGGCACGCCGGCGGGGACGATTGCGGCGCGGTTTCACAATACGGTTGCCGAGGCCATCGTGGAAGTCTGCCGGCGCCTGCGCGCGGAAGCGAATCTGAACCGGGTGTGCCTTAGCGGCGGAACGTTCCAGAACATGAAGCTGCTGACCCGCACGCTGGCGGGCTTGCGGCGGCTGGATCTCGAGGTTTTCACCCACGCGCAGGTGCCGCCGAACGATGGCGGCATCGCGCTGGGACAGGCGGTGATTGCGACGGAAATACTGCGGCGCCGGTGAAGATCAGGGCATCTTTATGGTGTCGTCGAAGACCAAGTCGACCTCGACGGTCTTGCCCGCATCGATAGCAATCGGCCCCGGTTTCGGGGGCTCTTTAGTGTACAGGCCAGCGGAGGAACCTGACGGAGGCGGCCCGGAGGCGCCGTCATATTCTCCCTTGGGATCATAAATAGCGGCGGCATAAACCGGCGAGCCGGAGATATCGGTAAACGTCACCGTGCCGTTCTTGGCTGCCGTCATCTGCATCCCCGTGGGCATCGCGTTGCCGCCGGTAAAGTCCGGCGAATCAAACAGAAACACCTGGATTTTGTGCTTGTCGTCGACGGTTCCGGACCCGGTGTACTTCACATTTATTTTCAGGGTGCGGGTGGCGGCCTTGTCCTGGGCTTTTCCGAATTGGAATCCGGACGCCAGGATCAACAGGCCTGCGGCGAGGTAAAAGGTCTTTTTCATTGCGCTGGTCTCCTTTGGGGGTAAACGTTGAAATGGGCGATATTGTTCCCAGGATCTCACAAAACTTTCGGCCCGCATATGTCACCCCCCCATGCCGCACTCCGCATGCACGGCCCGCACGGCCTTCTCCAGCCCGTCCCGGCTGACCACAATAGCGATGGTCAGCTCGCTCGACCCCTGCGCGATGGCGATGATGTTCACCTTTTCCCGCGAGATGGCCGTGAAGATCCGCCCGGCGATGCCCGGCTTGCCCTGCATGCCTTCGCCGACCACCGCTAGCAGGCCAACCTGCTCATCCACCTGGATGGGGTACACGTAATCGTGGGCCAGTTCCAGCGCCAGGGCGGATTCCAGCGCCCGCCGGCTCTTCGCCAATTCCTCCGTGCGCACCAGCAAGCAGAAATTCTGGCGATAGCTGGAGCTGGAAAACACCAGCACCTCGACGTTCGCCCGGTCGAGCGCGTCCAACGCGCGGGCCATCACGTGCGCGCCGCTCAACTCCGGGCTGGCGGTTTCGAGAGAGATCATCGCCACCTGCGCGAGCGAAGTCACCGCGCGCGCGCCCGTGGCCGCGCCGATGGACGGCAGGATGCGCGTGCCGGGCTTTTCGAGAGCGAAACTGTTCTTGCTCCAGACCGGAATCTTCTTTTCGATCAGCGGCGCCAGCGTGCGCGGATGCAGCACTTTGGCGCCGTTGTAGGCCAGTTCGGCGGCCTCGGCATAAGTGACTTCGTCCAGCACCGCGGCGGAAGGCACCAGGCGCGGATCGGCGCTCATAATGCCGTCCACGTCGGTCCAGATCCACAGCTCGGCAGCGTCCAGCGCCGCCGACAGGATCGACGCCGAAAAATCCGAGCCGCCGCGCCCCAGTGTGGTGGGGCGCCCATCGGCGGTGGCGCCGTTGAAGCCGGTAACCACCGGCAGGACGCCGCTTTCAAGCAGCGGCAGCAGCCGCGCGCGCGATTTGGCGCGCGTCGGTTCCATCAGCGGCGAGGCATTGCCGAAGACCGCGTCCGTGACCACGATCTCCGCCGCGTTGACGGCCTCGGCGGGCGTGCCGCTGGCATTCAGGTATTGGGCGATGAGCAACGCGGAAAGCCGCTCGCCGATGGCCACGGCTTCATCCACCGAGCGGGGCGGCATCTCATTGAGCATCAGCATGCCGCCGGCGATCCGTTCGAACTCCGCGATCAAATGGGCAATGCCGTCCGCTGCCGCCGCCTGCCGTTCGGGCGGCAGCAACTCGCGGCAGGTGGCCAAGTGGCGCTCGCGCAGCTTGGAGATATTGGCGTCGAGGCCGGCCTGGTCTCCGGCTTCGGCGCGGCGCAGGGTATCGAGCAGCAGGTCCGTGATCTTGGACATCGCCGAAACGACAATCGCCACCGCCCGGCCCGGCTTCTGCCCTGCCGCGATGCCCGCCGCTACACGCATCCGTTCGGCCGAGCCCACGCTGGTGCCGCCGAACTTCATTACCAATAGTTCGTTCAACTGAAATCCTTTCCGTTAGTGATTCGTGCGCGCACCACCTTTAAAATCTCTTCTTCGACGCGATCGAGCGAAAGCCCGGTGGAATCGATGTAGATGGCGTCGGGAGCCTGGGTTAGCGGCGCTTCGGCGCGGGTACGGTCGCGCCGGTCGCGTTCCTGGATCTGGGCCGCGATGGTCTCCTCCGGCGCGGCTTCGCCCTGTTCGCGGAAGTCGCGCAGCCGCCGGCTGACGCGCTCGTTGGGATGGGCGTCCAGGAAGATCTTGACGTCCGCTTCCGGGAAGACGACCGTCCCGATGTCTCGGCCTTCCATGATGACGCTGGTGCGCGCGCCCAACGCGCGCTGCTTCTCTACCAAGGCGCGGCGCACGCCCGGAATGGCGGCTACCACGGAAGCCTGCTGGCCCACTTCGGCGGCGCGGATGGCGGCGGTCACATCCTCGCCATTAAGCAGGATACGCCGGCCTGCCGGCTGCAGATCGATGTCCGCGGCGAGCGCCAACTGTTCCATGCGGTGCATGTCCGCGGTGTCCGCGTTTTGCCGCATGGCCCACAGCGCCACGGCCCGGTACATCGCGCCCGAGTCGATGTAGGTGAACCCCAGCCGTTCCGCCAGGCGGCGCGCGATGGTGCTTTTGCCGGCGCCGGCGGGCCCATCGATTGCGATCACCACTCGCCGGGATTGCTGCGCCACTATTTCTTATCCGTCAGAATCTGCATCACGCCACGTTTGCCGCCATTGTCGGTGATTTGGAGCGTAAGCTGTCTCTGGTCCTTGGTGGAGGTCAGCATGGTCAACTGGGCGGTGGTCAGATTGGATTCGGTCTTCCAGCCGTTGCTATCCAGGCCTTTTTTGTACAAATCGGCGATTTTGTCGATACCGTCAGGCGATTCGAGCATCAGGTTACGCGCGTTTTCCTGGGGGATGGATTGTGCCATTAAGATCTTGGAGGGAGTGTAGATGGGCACATCCTTGGGGTAATCGGCCGGAACCCTGTTCTGGTTGAAGTCCATCGTGGCGGTCTGGCCGTCTTTGCCGGTCACCGTGACGGTGCCGCCGTCTTTTCCCTTCTCCTGGTAGCTGACTTTCCCGTCGGCGGTCGTGACGGTGTGGGTGCGGGTACAGGCTGCGCCAGCGCACAGCAAGCCGGCGGCCAGCAGGGCGCCGAGCGGGCGCTGCCGATTCTTCGTGATGAAAGAGCACATGGAAGGTAGAATAGCAGGAGCATGCATGCAGATGAATTCGACAAGCTGGTGCAAGCGGCATATGCGCGTATACCCAGCCGGTTTCGGACGCGGCTGAAGAACGTGGCGATGCTGGTGGAGGCGGAACCATCGCCGGCGCAACTGGCGGAAGCCGGGGTGGGACCGGGGGGCACTTTGCTGGGCCTGTATCAGGGGCGGCCGCTGACCCAGCGTAGCGTCTTCGAGAACTTCGCCATGCCGGACCGGATCACCATATTCCAGGGTCCGCATGAACGGCTGGCCCGCGGGGAAGCGAACTTGAAGCAGATGGTGGAAGATACGGTCTGGCACGAGGTGGCGCACTATTTCGGCATGGATGAGCGGCAGGTACGCGCGGCGGAGCGCAAGCGCGCCCGCCGGGGCTAGATTGTGAGGCCGGCTCAGTTCTGCGGCTGTTGCGGCTGTTGAGGCTGTTGCGGTTGCGGCTGTTGCGGGGTCGATTGACCGAAGCTGGACGAGCCGAAACCGCTGGAACCGAAGGGGCTCCCGCCGGATTGCTGCGGATTCATGCCAGGCTGCTGGCCGGGGATGCTGCCCATTTGTCCGGCCGGCGTACCCGGCGTACCGCCCCCGCGCTGCACGCCCGCGAGGCCGTGGTCCTTGCTCTGGTCGTAGACGAACTCCCATTCGTTGTATTTCTTGCGCTCGTTGTAGATCTTGATCGCCGGTCCGGTGAATTGGCTGGCTACACCGGCGATGCCGCCTCCGATCTGAGTGCCTCCCATTCCGGAAGATCCCGGTGCCATGCTGGATGGGCCGCTCAGACCAGGAAGATCGCCCATACCGACACCACTCTGGCCTGTACTGCCGTTCCCGCCGAAGCCGGAAACCTGGGCCGGCTGTCCGAATCCGCCGCCCCCCTGAAAGCCCGGTTGCTGCCCTGGAAACATGCCGGGCCGTCCGGGAATTCCGCCTTGGCCCGGGAACCCGCCCTGGCCTCCAAACCCGCCCTGCTGGCCTCCAAACCCGCTCTGCTGCCCGGGGAACCCGCCCTGCTGGCCTGGAACACCGGTCGAGGGGCCGCTACTCACGCTGGACGATTGGCCCAAAGAGGGAGCCACATACACACTGCTGCTGGACGAACCGCCGCTTAACCCGGAGTTCGGGTTGTTACCGTTGGGTAAGCCTCCGGCCGCGCCCGCACCGCCCATCTGGTAAGGCATCGTGCCGGACGTCCCATTGGGTTGATTGGGAACGCCGGGGTTGAAGCCGGGTTGCCCCGGGTATGTGCCGGCCATGCCGGGCACGCCGGGCTGCTGGATACGGCCGGGAGCAAAACCGGGCGTCTGTTGACCGGCCGTCGCCGCAGCGGGCGTCCCCGGCGCCGGCGTCTGGTCGCCCGCGTCGGTATCGCTAGTGCTGCTGCTATCGCTGGCGGAACTGTCCCCCGGGTCCGCCGGCGGGGCGGCCGGCGCCTCCTGTGTCACCACCGGGCGGTCATCGCTCGCGCGCCGCCGCATGGCCGGATTGATCTGCTGCTGGCTCGGATCGTTGGCGGCGCCCATTATCGGGCCTTCGCCGATAAAGGTATTAGTGTTGGCTTGCTGCTGTTGGTCCTGGCCCGGCTGCCCCGGTTGCCCCGGCTGGCCCGGCTTATTTTTCGGGATGATGGAGTCGGTCAGCACGCCGCCATTGATGTGGATCAGGCGCCATTTGTCTTTACCCGTCATGGGGTCGATATAGCGCTTCCGCAGAAACCGGACATTGTTCAGGCTCTCCAACTCTTCGATGGTGGCCGGATAACGGTTGACCTTGCGATAGAACACCTGAATGGCGCGCTTGTACTGTTCGCCGCGCTCGATCAGCAACTGCTCCTTGTTGCGCTGCGCTTCGAAGGCCACCCGCGGCAATTCGTTATACAAGGCCACGGCAATGATGGCTGCCATCAGGAACACGAGCAGCATGGCGTAGCCGGACTCGCCGGCGTTCTTCGACCGCTCCCTGACGGTCGCGGCCCTGTAACGGGTGGTCATCCGGCGGCCTCTTCCTGCAGGGGCAAGGTCTGCTGATGCTTGAATTGAGTGTCTTCCATGACCACCGAGTTGACTCCGATGCGCACCACGCGGTAGCGTTTCTTCACGGTGTCGCCTTCGGCGCCCACCAGAATATCCTCGCCATCCAGGAAGAAGGCCCGTTTGCGGTTGTTGGTGCGGGCGCTCGAGTAGCCGTAGTACTTCAAGGTGATCGGCGGAGGCGGGGGCACCGTCGGCGGCGGCGGTGGAGGAGGCGGAGGCTCGGGGCCGTAGACCTTGGCCACCTGCGTGGTACCGCCCTTCACCGAAACGACCGGCTCCGGCGGCAACTGCACCGCTCCCACCGCGAAAAGATTGCGGCGCCCGCCTTCGATGTTTACCGATTGCACTTTCGCCAACAGGTCCAGGCGCAGGGTAGGATCGATGGTCATGGGGTCCACGCGCTCCTCCGGGCGCTTCGGCTTCAGCGACGGGCGGAACTCATCGCTCGATCGCGACGATGTGGCCGGCCGGTGCGGGGCGGATGGAGGTTCAAACTCCGGCGCAGCCGGCGTCGCGGTCTTGTGTGCGGCAGCCTGGCTCGGCCGGCTGGGTTCCGGGCTGGAAGGCCCCGACATCACATTGCTGTAGAACAAGTAGCTGCCCAGGACCACCAGGGCGCCCAGGGCGTAAAGTTGCCTGCGACTCGCGCCTAACTTCATATGGGGCTCCCTGGTTGTTCGCGCACGAAAGTATCCAACTTAATGGTGACGCTCAGCATGTCTCCGGCGTTGGATTGCTGGGGCGCGGCCATCAGGCTTTCGATGATCAAGAAACGCGGCGACTTATCCAGCAGGTTGACGAACTTAGTCAAGCTGGTGTAACTGCCCTCATATGCCGCGCTGATGGTCATTTGGTAGAGTGTGTCGCTGCCCTCCACCTGATCGAGTTGGTAGGAGACGGGGCGGGCTTCGATGCCGGCCTCGTGGGTTACGCGCTCCAGTTCCGCCAGGATAGTGGAGAAAGTAGTGCGGCGATCCGTGGTGTACTCGTCCAGGAAATCGTCACCCGCCACGCGCGCGCGCTCGGCCTTGGCCACCAGGGCCTTGGTCTTTTCCAGGCGCGCCTGCATGGAAGTAAGCTGCTGCTGCAAGCCGATCTGTTCGCGCGCCAGGTCTTCAGCCGATCCGCCCCACGGCTTGAAGACCATCAGGGCCGCGGCGATGTTGGCCACCACCAGCAGGCCCAGCGCCGCGCGGACCAGCACGCGCGGGTCCTTCAAATTCAGGCGTGGAGCTACCGCTATCAGGCGCGGCGAAACATTAAAGCTTTTGGACATAATTCACGCTCACACGGCAGCGGTACACTTTGTCGGTCTGGGTCGGCGGCAAGAGGCTGTGCGAGTACACCTGGCCGAAACGCGGCGAACCTTCCAGATTCTTCAGCAGCTCGATCACCGCCACCGGCGTATCCGAGCCCACATTCATATCGAGCAAGACTTGATTCTGCCCGGAAACCGAAGGCCGTATCGACATAATACGCACGTTGGGCGGCACAACTTTCTCGAGATCGGCGAAAATGCGCGTCCAGCTTATGCCTTTGCGGTAGAGCAGGGCATTCAGGAAGATGCTGCGCTCCAGCACCTCGGCGTTCTCGGGCTTGCGCAAGATGGCGTCCTGGCGCGCCTGTTGGACGGAGATTGCGTGAATCTGGGTGTCCAGCCGCGCGATTTCCTTGCGGGTCTCCGCGACCTGTCCGCTTTCCAGGCTGTTCAGCGAGAGCAGGAAGACCAACAGGACGATCAAAAGGATGCCCAGCGCCGACGAGGCGACCAGCACCGCGCGGTCGCGGCGGAAAGGCTGGCTGGCGAGATTGACGGGTATTCTCATGACGAAAAATTATTAGCCGCAGATAAACGCAGATAAACGCCGATAAAACAGCCGCAGTTAATTATCACGGGCTACGGACCTCAGGTATCCGAGCAGGCCGGAGTTGTTTTCCCCGGGGGGCGCCAGCGGCGACCGGACAAGGTGCACCTCCACCGCCAGCTCGCTCTGAAATTGCTGCCGCGCGGCCTCCATGCGCTCGGCGAAGCCGCACAGCAGCAGGCGCTCGGCCTTGGCGCCAATGTTGTCTTCGATATAAACAAACGTCGGGTATAAGTCGGCGGCGATTTCGGCGACGTCGTTGGTATGCACCTCCAGGCAGCGCACCAGCTTCAAACGGCCGTTCTTCAGCACCATCACGGTCAGTACCCGTCCGGTGATCTTGGCCACCACGGTGATGCCGCCATCCTCGACCAGGTTGAGCGCGGCGAGCGAAGACGTGGTCACCAGGCCGGGGTTCATGCCCGCGGCGCGGAACGGCGCTTCGTACCGGGAGATTACTTCGAGCGGCGCCACCACCACCACCACGTCGAACTTCTTGCCTTCCGCGGGCTGCACAAAGTAGCTGATGGCCGCCGTTTCCACATCGAACGGGACACTCTTGCGGATGCGGAAGCGAATGAGCGAAAGCTGCTCCTTGGTGTCGGAAGGGAAATCGTCGAAATCCAGAACCGCGATCCGGGAGCTGTAGTCCGGCAGGATCAGCGCCACGTCGCGGCGTTTGCGATTTCCGTTGGGCGGGGCCATTTCGCGCACCGCGAGGGACAACTCGTCGGGCAGGACCACGTTGTCTTTCAACGGAGTAATGGCGAGCACACCAGGCCGGAGCGGTCGGAAGGAGAGTTCCGTTTTGGCGTCCAGGCGCGCCGCGGAGATCCCGGCTTCGGACAACTCGAAGGCCATGGAAGGGGGCGGCTCCCGCAAGATGGCGGATATGGGGGCGGGGATTTTCATCGGGCTCGCTTCGCTCGCGGTGCTGGGTGTTGGGTGCTGGGTGCTGGACAAAAGCCCCCGCTGCCGCAGATGGCTCGGCACAACAAAGGACCCAGGACCCAGCACGCGTTTGTCATTTCTTGTCTCATCCCTCTATAAATGTGACCTTATTGATTTCCTTCAATGTGCTCACGCCCATGCGCACTTTGTCCACGGCAGACTCGCGCAGGAACGTCATGCCTTCGTCGCGGGCCATGCGCTTGATTTCGGAGGTCGGCCGTTTGTCCAGAATCTTTTCGCGGATCTTCTCGGTGAGATCCAGCAGCTCATGGATGGCGGTGCGGCCGCGATAGCCGGTGCCGCCGCAGTCGAAGCAGCCGGCGCCTTCGACCAGTTCGATATGCTCCCACTCGGCCGGATCCAGGCCGGACTCCACCAGCGCCGCGCGGCGCGCCGCGACGTTCTCGAACTGTTGCGGCCGGCGGCAGTGATCGCAGATCACGCGCACCAGGCGCTGCGCCAGAATGCAGTTCAGCGCGGACACGAAATTGTAAGGCTCTACGCCCATGTTCAGGAAGCGGCCCAGCACATCGAGCACGTTATTGGCGTGCACCGTGGTAAACACCAGGTGGCCGGTCAGGGCGGAGTTGATGGCGATCTGGGCGGTTTCCTGGTCGCGGATTTCGCCCACCATGATCTTGTCGGGGTCGTGCCGCAAGATGGAACGCAATCCGCGCGCGAAGGTCAGCCCCTTCTTCTCGTTCACCGGAATCTGGGTGATGCCTTTGACCTGATACTCGACGGGATCTTCGATAGTGATGATCTTGTCTTCGTCGTTCTTGATCTCGCTGAGCGCGGCATAGAGCGTGGTGGTCTTGCCGGAGCCGGTGGGCCCGGTGACCAGCACCATGCCGTAGGGCTCGGAAATATAGCGCCGGAATTTGACCAGGTCGTTGGGGGAGAATCCCACCACCTCGAGCGAGAGCTTGGCGAACTTCTCGCTCATGGACTCCTTGTCGAGCACGCGGAGCACGGCGTCTTCGCCGTGAATAGTGGGCATGATGGAGACGCGGAAGTCGATCAGGCGGCCCTTGTAGCGCACGCGGAAACGGCCGTCCTGGGGGACGCGGCGCTCGGCGATATCCAGCTCGCTCATCACCTTGATGCGCGAAAGAATGGTGGAGTGCCAGTCCTTGGCGATGGGCGGCATGGCGTAGTGCAGCACCCCGTCGATGCGGTACTTGATGGCCACCTCCTGGTCGCGCGATTCGATGTGAATATCGCTGGCGCGCCGCTCGAGCGCGTTGAAGATGGTGGTATCAACCAGCTTGATGACCGGCGCGATATCGCTATCCACGGCGGTGAGCTTGTCGATGGAGAGCGTCTCTTCGGAGTTCTCCTCGTCGATCACGACGTCCAGCGTGAATCCCTCGGTGACCTCTTCCAGCACGCGCTGGGATTGTTCCGTCTTCTTCAGCAGGTCGGCGATTTGGGAAAGCGTGGCGACCTTGACGCGCAGCTTCTTGTTGAGCAGCAGCGCCAGCTCGTCGATCATGTTCAGGTTGCGCGGGTCGGCGAGCGCGATATCGAGCGTGCCGTTCTGGGCGCGGAGCGGCACGAAGTTGTAGCGGAACATCAGGTCCACGGGGATGGTCCGGAACAGATCGTGGTCGATGGAGCCTTCCCGCAGGTCCACATAATCGCAGCGATAGCGCGCGGCCACCGCCTGCGCCTGCGCGGCTTCGCCGGTGGGATCGATCAATCGAGGTTTATCGGTAGCCATACAAACGTGTCCTGGAAGCTATCGGATGGTGTCCGCCAGCGAAAAGATCGGCAGATACAGCGCAATCAATACAAATGCCACAAAACATCCCATGAAAATCATGATGGCCGGCTCGATCAGCGATAGAGCCGCGGCCATGCGTGTATTTACATCCTCCTCGTAAAACTCGGCCACGCTGTTGAGCATGACGGGCAGCGCGCCGGTGGATTCCCCTACTTCAATCATGTCCACGGCCAGCGGCGGAAAGATACCGGTGGTCTTGAGCGAGGCCGACAGCGCCTGGCCTTCGCGCACCATCTTGCCGGCTTTGTCCAACGACCGGCGCAGCAGCGGTGTGCCCAGCGAATCCGAAGCGGTCTCGAGCGCCTGCACCAGCGGGATGCCGCCGGTAAGCAAGGTGCTGAGGACGCGGGCAAACTGCGCTACCTGGTACTTCACCCAGATATCGCCCAGCAGCGGCACGCGCAGCTTCACGCCGTCGATTTTGGTGCGCGCCGAATCCTTCTTCGACCAATAGCGGTACAAAAAAATCAGCGCGACTACGGCGGCGAAGACCAGCAGAATGTAGCTGCGCGCCGTGGTGCCGATGGCGATCAGGATCACGGTCACCTGCGGAAGCTGCGCCTGCATGCTGGTGTAAAGCTGCGCGAAATTGGGCACTACGTAAGTGACCAGAAACACCATCAGTCCGAGGGTGAGGAAGATCAGGATGGACGGATACATCAGCGAGACCATGACCTTCTTCTTCACGGCGAGCGAAAGCTTCTGATAGGTGATGAAACGGTCCAGCACCTCCGACAAGCTGCCGCTCTTCTCGCCGGCCATCACCGTGGTCACATAGATCTTGGGAAAAATACCCTGCATGCGGAAGGCGTCGGAAAGCAAGGTGCCGTTGCGCACTTCGTCGCGCACCGATTTGATATATGGGCCGAGCTTGGGGTCGGTGAGCCGGTCGGCCAGCAGGTCCAGCCCTTTCAGGATCGGCAGGCCGGCGCGGATCAGTGTCACGAACTGCTGGTTGAAGATCAGGAACTTCTCGACGTTGAGCTTCTTGCGCTTGGAAAAGCCCGCGGAGAAGCCGGACGACAGGGCGCCTTTGGTCTTGATCGAGTAGATGAGAAAGCCCTGCTGGGTGTAGCGGTCGCGCAATTCCCGTTCCGAGCCGGCGTTGGCCACCTGCTGGTGGATTTGACCTCGGGTGTCGGCGTATTTGAGCAGGAATTCCGCCATATTATTGGGTGGTCTCCACCAACTCGGCACCCGGCGGAATGCGGAACTGGAACAGGCGCGCTTCGAGCGGTGGATTGAGTTTCTCCTGGTCGAAGTCGAACTCCAGGATGGACTGGTCGTATCCGGTCACTTGCACACGGCGGATCTGGCTGTCCGGGCCGACTACGAACTCCACCTTGGTATAGGGCAGGCTGTCGGTTTTGGGATCCGCCACGATGCGCGTGCCACCCGCCACCAGGGAGCTGTGGACGTTGCGGAACTCCTTATCGAAGTGCAGCTTACCTAACAAAAATGCAAGTGGAGCTCGCATATCGTCGCTTTCTTTCATTTTCATCTTCTCCACCTGGTGGTTGCTGGGTGTGTAAAGCCAGAGGTACTTGCCATCGGAGACGAACAGCTTGCCTTCAGGCGAGGTGTAGTCCCAGCGCATACGTCCCGGTTTGCGCAGCAGCAGGTTGCCGCTTTCCAGGCGGCGAGCTTGGCCCGGGGCTGTATATGCCTCATGGAAAACGACTTGGAGCGTTTGGGCGTGATTGTAGCGGGCCTCCACGGCTCTGAGCATAGGTGCCAGGTCGGGGGTTTGGGCGACCAGGGACACCGGCAGCAGGCACAACAGTAGCCGAATGGGGCTCACAAGAGTGTTGACGTAAGCTGGGCGGGGAACGTTGAGGGTTTGTGGGGCCGGCGGGTGGGGCTTTGTCGGTTTTTGGTTTCGTTTTGCGCCATTAGTAACGAGAGCCGAAAACGGAGGCAGGTGTCGGCCAAGGAGAACAACATGCACAAAACGAATATAAATGACGAGCCAACGCCGACAGGATTCGCTCCCGCCGGTAAACTCGGTCGTACACATTGCGGACTCCTGCCGATGCTGGCACGGGTGGTTTCGGCCCCAGCCTGGAGCCAGACGGCACCCGGTTTCGGAGGGCCGCACCGGCCACCGGTTGTGGCGGCGGCAATGACCAAGCCCGCGGCGGATACTCCGGCCAGCACTCGCTATAAGTTTCTCACGATCGGCCCTGAGGACTCGACCTATGTGGTGGCGGACGGGATCGACAACAGCGGGCTGGTCACCGGATATTACGAGGATTCGAGTTACGTTTTTCACGGTTTTGTGTGGCGCAACGGCACGTTTCAAACGGTGGACTACCCAGGCGCGGCGTACACGTATCTGTTCGGCGTGAACAACCGGGGAGTCGCGATTGGCTACTATGGGGACGGCACGACCAACCATACCGTCACATATGCCATCGGGACCGGTAAGTGGACCGCGCTGCCCGACATTCCGAACTATTCGCAGAATGACGGGTACTGTATCAACGACCTGGGCGTGGCGGTGGGGAACGCATTCGGCACGAGTAGCGCCGCCGCATGGCTCTGGAACCCGGTCACAGTCTCGTACTCCTTCATGGCTGTGCCCGGAGCGGCCGAGTACAGCACCTCTCCGAGTTGCCTCAACGATAAAAATCAGGTTGCGGGCTATTATGTGGACGCGAGCGGTTCGTACCAAGGCTTCATCGAGCACGGTGGCGCGTATACCACGGTGGTCGTGCCGGGGGCGGAGGATACCTATCCCGACGGCATCAATAACATAGGCACCATCCAGGGTCAGATTTTTGATGCCAGCGGAGTGGCGGAGGGTTTCGTGGCAGCGAGCGGCGGGCTGTACACCATCGTGAACTATCCGGGCTCGGTATCGGCGGCTATCGTGGGCGTCAACGATCGCGGGGATCTGTGTGGCGCTTATGGGGCGACTGATGGGACCGAGACGGGGTTTATCGCGATTTTGCAGTGAAACTTCGCAGGGAGGCAAACGTGCCGGCCGGTGGACCGGCGGGGCGCCGGTCCGCAGGCGGGGCGCCTGCCGCACTTGGGAATCGAAAACGGAGGTTTTTCGTATGTTAAGGGCCAAGATTCTGCCACTGATTTCGGTGCTGGCTTGCTTAACCGGATGCAGCGGTGTTGTTTCGCTCCATCCGCTGGCGTTACCGCACGACAAAGAGACGGTTTTCGACCCGGCTCTGGTGGGGACCTGGGAAGAAGCCACGGACTCTGGCGATACCCTTAAGAACCGATACACGGTGGCGCGCGCGGCTTCCGGCTACAGCGTCCGCGTGACCACGGGAGTCGAGGAGATTAAGGGAACCATGTACCTCACGAAAGTGGGCGGCCGGTCTCTGCTGGATGTTTATTGTCCAGGCAAAGACGAGCAGCCTCCGGTGCACTTCTTCGTCAAGGTCCGCATAGAGAAGGACGCGGCATGGGTAGCGCAGATGGATAGCAAGTGGCTCCAGGACCAAATCAAGAGTCGCGGCGAACTTCAGTATGAACCTCTCAATAAAGATGATCTGCGGCTGGTATTGACGGCTTCGTCCGCCGACTTGCGCCGGTATCTGTTGCCTTACGCGGCCGACGACAGAGCATTTGGCGAGGAAGGCGAACTACGGCGGGTCGCGCCCAGGAGAAAGTGAGACATTATGAAACCGCTCATTACCGTTGTTCTGCTGGTGCTCGGGACCGGCTGCTCCGTGAAGAGAATGGTGGTGAACCAGGTGGGCAATGCGCTGGCCTCGGGCGGCACCACCTTCACCAGCGACGACGATCCCGACCTGGTGGCCGCCGCCATTCCATTCGGACTGAAGACTTACGAGAGCCTGCTGGCCGAATCTCCGAAGCACACCGGGCTGCTGCTGGCCGCGGCGGAGGGCTTTACCGAATACTCCTACGCATTCGTGGATTCGCGAATCGACGAAACCAAGGAGGAAAGCCTGGACCGCGCCAATGCCCTGCGGGAGCGGGCGCGTAAGCTGTATCTGCGCGCTAATCGGTACGGCATGCGCGGCCTGGAAGTCCGGCATCCCGGATTCGGGGCGGCACTGGATGAAGACGCCGACGCCGCGCTGCGACATGTGACCAAGCGCGACGTACCGCTGCTCTATTGGACTGCCGCGTCGCGGGGACTGGCGATTTCTCTTTCCAAGAACAGCCCCGAAACGATCGCCTATCTGCCGCTGGTGGAGACGATTATCCGGCGGGTGGCGCAGCTCGACGAAGGCTTCGGAGATGGCGCGGTGCCCGAGTTCCTGATCACGTTCGAGGCGGCGCGCACCGACGTCGGCGCCTCGGAACAGCAAAAGCTCATGCGGCAGCACTTCGAGCGGGCTGTCGAGCTATCGAAGGGCAAGCGGGCGGGGGTGTACGTCTCGTTCGCCGAAAACGCTTGCCTGCCAGCGCAGAACGCGGCCGAATTCACGTCGATGCTGGAGAAGGCGCTGGCTGTCGATCCGGATGCCGATCCCGACCATCGGCTGGCGAACCTGGTGGCTCAGCGGCGCGCGCGATGGTTGCTGGAACATGTGGATGAATTGTTTTTGACGGCGGGCGGGTCCACGGGACCCGCGCAGGCCGAGGGCCTGCCCCACTAAAAGGAGAATTCTGTGATGAGACGAATGGTTTGCGTCGTAACTTTTCTAGGGCTGGCTGGGATTGCTCCGGCGCAGAGGATCGACATGGCCACGCTGGCGCCGGCGGACTCGACCTGGTACAAGGTGATGGAAAATATGGGCGCCGAGTGGAAGAAGATCTCGGGCGGAAGGGTGAACCTGGTCATCCATGCGGGCGGGGTACTGGGCGACGAGCCGGAGTGCGTGCGGCGGCTGGATCAGCGCTCCATCCAGGCGGCGGGGCTTTCCGGCGCGGGTTTGGGTGACATCGACCCGGGCGTGAAGAGCCTCCAGATCCCGATGATGTTCGACTCCTATGAGGAGCTCGATTACGTGCGGGACCGCGTGGCGCCGAAGCTGGAGCAGCGGCTGTTGCAGAAAGGCTACGTGGTGCTGTACTGGAGCGACGTGGGGTGGGTGCAGTTCTTCTCCACCACGCGGGTCGAGAGGCTGGACGATCTGCGGAAGCTGCGGCTATTCACCTGGGCCGGCGATGCGACCGAAGAGGAGCTGTGGAGGGTGAACGGATTTCGGGTCGTCCCGCTGCCCGCCACCGACATCATCACGCAACTGAAGATGCACAACCTGGATGCCGTGCCGGAAACGGCGCTTTACGCCGAAACCACGCAGTTGTACAGTTTGACGCCGTACATGTGCGACGTAAAGTGGGCGCCGCTGGTGGGCGCCACTGTTATTTCAAAGCAGGTGTGGGATGCGATTCCGGCGGCGCAGCGCGGCCTGATGCTAGCGGCGGCGCATAAGTCCGGAGACGCGCTGAAGGAGGATATTCGCGCGCAGGGGGCGAGAGCGGTCGCCACGATGATGGCCGGCCAACCGGGCAAGAAGGCTTTGAAGCTCACGGTCACAAGACCGGATCCGGCGGCGCTGGCGGAGTGGCGTAAACAGACCGAAGCCATGTATCCGAAGATGAAAGACAAGATGGTTCCGCCCGACCTGTTCGCCGAAGTCCAGAGGCTGCGCGACGAGTACCGGGGCGGGAATGGCAAGGGCGGATCGAAGTGACCCCGGCGCCAGAAACCGTCGCCGGGCGACCCCAGGAGTGCGGTCGCGGCAGGCAGGAGTGCCTGCGCCAGGTGGTGGGGAGCTGCGAGAGGGCCGTCGCGGTACTGGCTATTTCGCTGGCGTCCTTGCTCCCGCTGATTGCCATGGCCACCCGCCTGGCAGGCATCCGCGGAATTCCCGGTTCGGTCGTGTTCGTTCAACAACTGACGCTGTGGATCGCATTCGTGGGAGCCGCGCTGGCCGCCTCCGGAGATCAATTGCTGGGGATGTCGGCCAACACTTTTGTGCCGGCAAAATGGGCCGGACCGGCGCGCGTCTTCGGCTGCGGCCTCACGGCAGCTATTTCCGCCAGCCTGTGCTGGGCCAGCTACCAATTCGTAGTTTCCGAGAGATCGATTGGAAAGACGCTGGCCCTGGGAGTGCCCAGTTGGGTGCTGGCGCTGGTGATGCCGGTCGGTTTTCTGCTGATCGCGCTGCGCGCGATCAGCGGCGCGGGCGCTCGGCGGCGCGATCGGGTGGCCGCCGCCCTATTTCTGCTGGCGCCGCTGATTTTGAATTTCGCGCCCAGGCCGGAAGGGCCGGCGGTATTGTGGATCGGCATCGGCGTGATCGTCGCCGGCGCGGTGCTGGGCCTGCCGATTTTCGCCACCCTGGGCGGGGTCGCGCTGCTCTTGTTTTGGCAGATCGGGCAGCCCGCCGTGGTGGTGCCCGACAACGCCTATTCGCTGATGGTCTCGGAGGTGTTGCCCTCGCTGCCCCTATACACGCTGGCGGGCTACCTGCTGGTAGAAGGCGGCGCCAGCACCCGGCTGCTGCGCGTGTATGCCGCCCTGTTCGGCTGGATGCCGGGCGGCCTGGCCATCACCACGGCCATTACATTCGCCATCTTCACGTTTGCGGGCTCCGGCGTCACCATCGTCTCCATGGGCGGATTGATGCTGCCCATGCTGCTGAAGGCGCGCTATACGAAACAGTTCTCCATCGGTCTGATCAACGGCTCGGGCTCTCTGGGGCTGCTGTTTCCGCCCAGCCTGCCGGTGATCCTCTATGCCATTTACGCCAAGACGGTGCAGATCGACACGCTGTTCGTGGGCGGGTTCGCGCCGGGGCTGCTAATGGTGGCGATGGTCTCGGCATGGGGCGTTTATCAGGGCGTGAAAAGCGGGGCGGAGCGCTCGCGGTTCTCCTGGGCGGAGGCGCGCGAGGCGGTTTGGATCGCCAAGTGGGAATTGGCGCTTCCGGTGATTGTGGTGGTGGGCCTGTTCGGCGGCTTCGGCACGCTGGTGGAGGCCGGCGCGATCGCGGTGGTGTATTCCTTCATCGCCGAGTGCTGGATCCTGCGTTCGTTTTCGCTGCGCCGCGATTTTCCGCGGGTCGCCGTGGAATGCGTGACCATGGTGGGCGCCGTGCTACTGATTATCGGCGTGGCCAAGGGGCTGACATACTACCTGGCGATCCAGGATGTGCCGGGAATCCTGACCAACTGGGTGGATCTGCACATCCATTCCAAGTACGTCTTCCTGCTGCTGCTGAACATCGTGTTGTTGATCAAAGGCTCGTTCATGGACGTCTTCTCGGCGATTATCGTGATGGTGCCGCTGATCCAGCCGATTGCCGCCAAGTTCGGGATCGATCCGGTGCAGATGGGGGTGATTTTCCTGGCCAATCTGGAACTGGGCTATCTCACGCCGCCGATTGGCATGAACTTATGCCTGTCGGCTTACCGCTTCAAGCAGCCCATGACCGCGGTGTACCGCGCCACTTTGCCGGTATACCTGATCCTGCTTGGCGGGGTGTTGCTCATCACGTATGTGCCCGAGTTGACGACGTGGCCGGTTAAGTGGCTGGGGATGTAGGAGGGGTTAAAGCGCCGGCCAGTTCCTGGGGGGCGAAAGGCTTGTGCAGGAAGCGGACGCGGCCGCCATCCAAAGCCTCCATGCCGCCAAACCCCGCCGGATTGCCGCTCACCACCACCAGGCGGATCGATGCATTCAAGTCCAGAATCCGGTGGACAAGCTCTTCGCCGCGCATGCCCGGCATATTCAGGTCCACGAGCACGCCCGCGTAGAGGGACGGATCGGCCTTGAGCAGGGGTAACGCCTCCGCGGCGCTGCCGCAGGCATCCACCAGATAGCCCAGGCGCGAAAGATAGGCATCCATCACCCTCAGCAGAACAACATCGTCGTCCACGATGAGAAGGCGGCCGGCAACGGGAGCCATCAACAGCATGCTATCAGAGTTATCATCCCCCATATGCAATTTCACACAGAATATTTGACTTTTCGTACCACCAAACATCGCGAGTACGTCAACATCACTTCACAATTGGAAAGCGCGCTGCTGAAGAGCGGCATTCAGGAGGGCATGATCCTGGTTTCGGCCATGCATATCACCGCGGGAGTCTGGGTGAACGACGCCGAAGACGGCCTGCTGGGCGATATCGACGAGTGGCTGGAAAAACTGGCGCCCTTCCGGCAGAATTACCGGCATCACGCGACCGGCGAAACCAATGGCGACTCGCACTTAAAGAGCCTGCTGGTGCATCACCAGGTGATCGTGCCGGTGACCAAGGGGAAGCTGGATTTCGGCCCGTGGCAACAGGTTTATTATGCCGAATTCGACGGCCGGCGATCCAAGCGCGTGATCCTCAAGGTAATGGGCGAATAAAGCGAAAGGAGCGCCGCGTTCGCGGCATTTACGAATTATGAAACGAGGCTTCTGGATGGCGACCGCCCTGGCGCTCAGCGCGATGGCGGCGGAATTGCCCGTGCGGCAAGTGGTTCTCTACAAGCACGGCGTGGGCTACTTCGAGCGTGCGGGCGAGTTGGCGCCGGGCGAATCGGCGCGGCTGGATTTCAAGGCCGCGGAGATGGACGATGTGCTGAAATCGCTGACCATCGAGGAGAAGGGCGGCGGCAAAATCTCGGGACTGCGCTACGATTCGAGCGAGCCGCTGGCCCATAAACTGGCGGATTTCCCGTTTCAGCTCGGCGCGGCGCAGCCGTTGAGCGGGGTGCTGGACCAACTGAAAGGCGCGCGAATCGAGCTGAAATTCGCGAATGAAACCGTGGTGGGCGCCATCGTGGCCGCGCGCCTGGTGGCAGGTGACGACAAGCGGCCGGAGCGCGAGCAGATCACGCTGCTGATGGATGCGGGCGATCTGCGCAACTTCGACCTGGGCGCCGCGGCGGGTATCCGCTTCACGGACGCCCGGCTGCAAGGCCAGTTCAAGGACTACCTGGCCGCCCTGACCGAAGCGCGCTCGAAGGAAAGGCGCGCGGTGTATATCGATTCCACCGATTCCCAGCGCCGCGAAGTAGTGGCCAGCTACATGGTGCCCACGGCAGTCTGGAAATCCAGTTACCGGTTGATCTTCGGCGCCGGCGCGCAGCCGACGCTGGAGGGATGGGCCATAGTGGACAATACCACCGGCGAAGATTGGAACAAAATCGACCTGTCCCTGGTTTCGGGCCGCCCCATTTCGTTTATCAGCCGGCTTTATGAACCGCGCTACGTGACGCGGCAGGCGGCGGAGCTGCCGGAAGATTACGCTTCGGCGCCGGTAGTTTATGAGGGTGCCGTGGAGACGGACGCCAAGGACGGCGCGATGGGCAGTATCGCCGGATCGGGCGCGGCAATGGCAGCTCCACAAGCCATGGCGGCTGATATGCTCACGCCATCGGCGGGATTGAGTGTAGTCGAGAAGCTCCAATCGTTCAGCCGTCTGGAGAAACGTGCGGCCGCGTCCACCATTGCGGCGCCTGCGGCCGGGCGTGAACTCGGCGAATTGTTCGAATACCACATTGCCACGCCGGTGACCGTGCGGCGGAACGAATCGGCCATGCTGCCCTTTCTGCAGCAGAAGGTGGACACGCGCAAATTGCTGATCTACTCAGATCCCTCCGCCGCGCATCCCATGGATGCCGCCGAGATCTCCAATTCCACGGGCAAGACGCTGGACGGCGGGCCGATCACCGTTTACGACAGCGGCGCTTATGCGGGCGAAGCGCTGATGGAGACGGTGAAGACCGGCGACAAGCGGCTGATCAGCTACGGCGTGGACCTGGGCACGCGCATCACCACCCAGTGGGACAGCAAGGCCGAGCAGATTCGGGAGATCCACGCGCGCCACGGCGTTCTGACCACGCGCAATTCCGTGGTCGAAACGCGCACCTACACGATTCACAATGTGGACCAGAAGGCGAAGACGCTGGTGATCGAGCATGCGGCGCGCCCGGAATACAACCTGCTCGACCTCAAGCCTTCGGAAAAGACCAGCAACGCCTATCGTTTCGAGGTGAAGCTGGGTCCCGGCGCGACCGAGAAGTTTCCGGTCACCGAAGAGCGGGTCTATGATCGCGCCTTTACCATGACCGATCTGACGCCGGATGTGTTGTTCACGTATGTGCGCAACAAGAATTTCAGCGAAGCGGCCCGGAAGCAACTCGAACAGATTGCGAATTTGAAACAGCAGGTAGTATCGGCCGGCCGCGAGATCCAGAGCCTGGAAAGCCAGATCACCGAGGTCACCAACGATCAGGAGCGCGTGCGGCGGAACATCGGCAGCCTTAACCAGGTTAGCGGCCAACAGCAGCAGGTGCAGGCTTACGCGCAGCGGCTGGCGGGGCAGGAATCGAAGCTGGCTTCGTTGCGCGACCGCCGCGCGGAGGTGGACAAGCAACGCGCGGCGATGGAGGCGGAAGTGGGCAACTCGATCGAGAGCATGACGTTTTAACGGCCGCGCTACCTATCCTGGCTGAAAGTAGGCCGCAGCGTGGCCGGGTCGGGCCGCGCGGGTGCTGCGGGGGAACCTGCCGTGGTGTTGCAGGCGTAAATACTATAGTCGTCCGAGCCGAAGTAGACGACCCCGTTGGCCACCACTGGGGAACCCGTCACGGCGCCTCCGGCGACGTATTGCCACAGCTTGGCGCCTGTGCCGGCGTTCAGGGCATAGACGTTGCTGTCCTCCGAGCCGACGTAGACAACGCCATTGGCCACCGCCGGGGTAGTCGGCGCGTTCACCGCGGTTTGCCACAGCTTGGCGCCTGTGCCGGCATTCAGGGCATAGACGTCGCCGGCGGTCGAACCGACATAGACCACCCCATCGGCCACTGCCGGGCCGTCTACGAGACCCCCGACGGTGAATTGCCACAATTCGGCGCCTGTGCCGACGTTTAGGGCATAGATATTGCCGTCGTAGGAAGGGGCGTAGACCACGCCGTTCGCCAGTGCGACGGTATAACCCACGAACCCCCCGGTGGTGAATTGCCACAGCTTGGCGCCTGTACTGGCGCTTAGGGCATACACATTGTCGTCCCCCGAACCGCTGTAGACCACCCCATTGACCACGGTCGGGGAAGCTACCACGTAATCCCCAGTAGCGAATTGCCACAGTTCGGCGCCGGTGAGCGCGTCCAAGGCATAGACATTGAAGTCAAGTGAGCCGAAATAAACCGCGCCGCCGGTCACCGCCGGGGGAGACAACACTGAATCGCCCGTCGCGAATTCCCAAAGAACGGCGCCTGTGCCAGCATTCAGAGCATAGACATTGTTGTCGAGCGAGCCGACGTAGACCACTCCGTTGACCACTGCCGGGGAAGAGGCTACGGCGCCACCGGTTGTGAATTCCCAGAGAAGGGCGCCGGTGCTGGCATTCAGGGCATATACATTGGAGTCCTCCGAACCGACGTAGATCACCTCGTTGGCCACAGCCGGGGAAGTGATTATGTAACTTTCAGTTGGGTAGCTCCAAGCCAGCCCAAGATTGGCCACGGTAGAGGCGCCCAAAACGTTTTCGTACGGATTCAGTCCAGTGTGGCCGGCTGAAAAACTAGACTGTGCCCAGTTGGTTCCCACCTTGAAGGGCGTCTGCGCGGCCTCGCCAGTAATGGTCGCCACGGCGGTCACCCAGTTAGTCCCGGGCCGGGCTGACGCTGGCACCTGAACCGCGATTCCGGTGAACGACCCGGCGGGGTTCGTAGCAGCCAGCGCGCGTTCGGCGGTGTCAAAATAAATGCCCACCGCCGCGGACGGGGCGAAGCCGCTGCCGGAAACGTAAAGTTTGCTGGTCGGCGGTCCGGCCTCTACAGAGAGGATTATGGCGGGTTGGGCGAAGCCCACTCCGCCAAACATCGCCGCGCCGAGGAATATGCCGGTGATTCGTCCGGCCAATTTCAAATTTGTCGTCATATTAAATCTCCTTTTACTTATTGGTTTAGGTACGCCAGCATTGGCATTCCCTACCTGTAATGCGTAAAGCATGCGGAGGATTTTAGGATTTCGGGAAGACTCGTGAAGGACGGCAGACCGATGAAAATTGACATTGCCGTCCGGAATTGGCCGGCGAGCGATTGCAACCAACCGCGAGTCAATGTTGTTCTCCTTTGGTTTCTTCCCGCTTCGGGTGAGCCGCCGTTCGCGCCCCCTACACGTAATGCGTAAAGGACGGGGAGAATTCTAGGATTTTAAGGAAGACTCGTGAAGCATTGGCGGGACGGCCCTATCGATCGCCGCCCGCCGCCTCGCGCAGCATGGCTTCGGCCTCTTCCATCGCCTTACGGTGGAAGGCCAGTACGGCCGGATCGTGCACCGTGCGCCAAAGAGAAACCGCCTTTTCGGCTGCGACGCGGGCCTGCTCTTTTTCGCCCGTCGCGCGCGAGACCGACGCAAGTACGAAGTAAGCCTTGGCCAGATGACCGATGCGGCGCTCCGATTTCCGGTCGCCGTCCGCAAAGGCCTGGGCGCGCGCCACTGCGCTATTGGCCAGAGCGCGCGCGGCGCCGTGGTCGCCTGCGTTGGAATCGAGCAGGGCCAAAGCCTCTTCATCGGTGAAGGTTTGCTGAACACAATAAGCAAAACCCGACTGCACGGCAGCACACGGGCCGACAGTGGCCATGGATTTCCGGAATTGCTCGGCGGCCGCCGCCGTCTGTCCCAAGCTCAGCAGCCGCTGTCCTGCAAACTCTTGCGCGACGGCCAACTGCTCAGCGATGCTGGCGGACTTCGGATTGCCGGCAAAGACTGGTTCGATGAGGGCAATAGACTCCCGCAGGGTCTCGAGCGATTGGGACAACCCTGCCGCCGTCGGCTCCACCATACCTAAGCGCGAAAGCGCCACGCCGAGATCGTACCGGGCGGTCATGTCGCGCGGATCGGCTTTGACCAGTTCGCGCGCCAACGCCACGGACTTTTCCGAATACGCGCGGGCTTGCGCGCGCCGTTCCGGATCGTCTCGCCAGCCTGTTTCCAGAAGGCGGGAGTAATTGCCATACACCACGAGCAGATCGCGGCGTACAACCCTATCGTCGGGCCGCGCCAGCAGGACCTGCTCGCGGATGGCGATGGATTGTTCGTAGTACCGGGCCGCCGCGGGCGGGTCGCCGGCGATCGAGATGGCGGCCGACGCATATGTCGACCCGAGCTCCCGTTTAAGGTCGGCGTCGGCGGGAAACCTCGCCACCAGATCCAACCAGAGCGCGATGGCCTGGTTGGCCCGGGCGAGCGATCCCTGCACATCGTCGGATTGGCGCAGCGCGTAGGAAAGACTATGCAGCATATTGGCTTCCTGTTTGGCCTGCTGCACGTCGGATGGCCCCACTTGCCCTAATTTGTGCGCGATGGGCAAAAGCGCCGTATAAGCCTGCGCGGCTTCGCGCGGATGGCCGTTTCGGGTGGTGAGATCGGCAAGGCTGGCCTCGATCTGGACCCAGCGCAAGATGACGGTCGGATCGTCCTGGCGGCGGCCGTACAGTGGCGCCAGCACCGCCTCGGCCTTGCGGTAGCTGCGCTGCGCCCCGTCGAAATCCTGCAGGCTGGGGCCCGTGGGATCGCCTTGCGTCGCCCCGATCTTGAGATAGGCGGCGCCCAGCGCCAGCCGCATGCGGTCATCCAGGCCGTGACTCTTTTCCAAGCTCTCGAGGTAGCCGAGCGTGGTCCGCACGACGCGCTGGCGCGCCGCAATCGCTCCAGGCAGCGTAGCAATCGCATCATGGATATCGAACAAGGTGCGGTCGGCCAGGTCCAGCAGATCGGTCAGGCGCTGCTCGGCGCGAGCGCTTTCGCGCACTGCCAGATCGCGCTGCTCATCGGCAATACGGTGCTGCACCGCCTCGGAAAGGCGTGCGGCCTCGGCCCCGGCCCGCTCCCGCTCGGCGACGGCCCGCTGCGCCTCAGCCACCTTCCGCTGCGATTCCGCCGCCTGCCGCGCGGTTTCGGCTTGCCTGCCTTGCGAGAGAGCCATCATGATGCCAACCACGAGGCTGGCCACTACCGTGAATGTGCCGGCCAGTTCGAAGCGTCTTCTGTGGAGGAATTTGCGCGTCCGGTAGGCCACCGAGTTCTGCCGCGCCAGCACGGCATGGCCATCCAGGTGACGGCGGATATCGCCGGCAAACTGATCCACGGAAGAGTAGCGCCGCTCCGGTTCCTTGCGCATGGCCATCATCACGATGTTGTCGAGATCCCCGGCCAGGGTTCGTCTGAGACGCGTGGCATTCGGAAGCTTCGAATCCACGGCCGCGCTGGGCCGCGGAATCTGTGTTTGGCAGACCGCTTGTTGGATTTCGGCGGGAGTAGCGGACCCCAGCCGGTGCGGCTTCGCGCAACTCAACAGTTGGTAGAGAATGGCGCCCAGGGAGTAGATATCCGCGGCGGTGGTGATGGGCTTGCCCAGGATCTGCTCCGGGCTGGCGTAGTCCGGAGTCAGCGCCGGCCCGGTAGCGGTCAATCCGGGGTCGCGATCGGCAGCCAGGAGTTTGGCCACGCCGAAATCCAGCAGCTTCGGCGAGCCATCCGCCGCGATCAGGATGTTGCCCGGCTTGAGATCGCGGTGCACCACCAGGCTGCGATGCGCATAAGACACAGCCTCGCACACCTTCAGGAAAAGGCGGCAGCGATCCTCGACGGACAGACCGGCCTGGCCGCACCACGACTCGATGCGGAGACCCTCCACATACTCCATGACCAGGAATGGGCGTCCTTCGGGCGTGGTGCCGCCATCGATCAGGCGCGCGATATAGGGATGGTCGAGGCTGGCTAGAATCTGCCGTTCATGGCGGAACCGGAGCAACAATTCCGCGGTGTCCATCCCGGCCCTGATGAGCTTGAGCGCGGCCTGCTTTTGAAATTGGGCGTCGTCGCGGACCACCAGGTACACTATGCCCATGCCGCCGCGGCCGATCTCGCGGCTCACGCGCCAGGGACCGAACCGCGTACCCAGGACAGGATCGGCGCCGAGCACCTCCTGCGCGGCGGCTTTCACCGCTTGGTCGATATCGTGCGAATGGGTGCGATCCGCCGCCAGCAGCGAATCGACGTCGCGCCGGAGGGCGAGGTTGTCCCTGCAGGCCTCGTCGAGAAACCGATGTTGTTCGGCTGCCGGCAGGTCGGCAGCCGCGAAAAACAGATCTTGAACCTTTTCCCAGTTATCGGGCTTCGCCGGCATCGAGGTACACGTATCCTAAAAGAGTAATGCGTAAAACAGAGGCGAAATTTTACGGTAAATCCAACTCCAGCGCGTAAAGGTCCGAATTAGTGCGTACCGCCGAGGCGACCGGCGCGTCGCCGGGCGCGAGTCCGGTGAGCACGTAGCCGGCCACGTTCGATTGGAGCAGTTGCCGCGCGCTGGCCACGCGCTCGATTCTGCGATCGCCAATGCGCACGCGGTATACAGGCTGGTCGGCGCCCGCCAGCGTATCCTGATAATAGACGTCCTTGCCGTCGCGGGACCAGAACGGGGGACCTAGCCCCACACCGCTTGCCAGCGCGGTCCACTGGCGCGTGCGGAAGTCGAATAGCATGAGCTGCGATCCGTTCACGTGTGTGGCTGCAATGTAGCGCGGGTCGGGTGACCAGGCCGCGCGCGAAAGCCCTTCCGAGCCCGGCAGAGGTTCGGCTTTCCGGGTCTTCCAATTCATTACATAAAGTACAAGTGGCGCGGAGCTCCGGAGCACAGCGCGGGTGAACAGCAGCGAGTTCCCGTCGGGAGACCAACTCGGCTCGTCCTCGAGGAAGGGAGCGGAAGTGATGGGCTCCGGAACTCCGGGGCTGGACGCATTCGCGCCAACCACATACACTTTGGCGGGTTCTCCAATCCGGGCCCCGCCGAAGGCGATGCGTGTCCCGTCGGGCGACCAGCGCAATTGACCTACGCGCAAGGGCGGCGATATCAACAGTACCCGCTGGGTGCCGTCCGGCCGGCTTTTCCAGAGGCTGGCGTCGGCTGCCGTGGTGTAGGCTACCCAACGCTCATCGGGCGAATAATCGATCCACCGGCCGGCGACGCCGGAAAGATAGGCTACGAACAGGCCGCGCCTGGCGTCGTAGCGCACCAATTCCCTGCGCTCCTGTCCGCCGGCGAAAAACAAACGTTTACCGTCATCGCCGGGAGCCAGTGACGAAAACACCAGCGGAGCCGAGTAGATTTGAACGGGACGCCGGCCGAATTCCGGCAGCCAGGCCCGGCTCTCACGGAGGGCCAGAAGGCTCTCCGTGCCGGACCGGTTCCGAAGAAACAGGTAGTACTTTCCCGACGGCGTCCAAATTCCGTCGTAATCGTTATCCAATCCCGCGCCGGGCGGAGGTTTTCGTAGCAGGGTATGCAGGCCCGCGCCATCCGGGGCCACCTCCCACAGTCCGCTCCCACCTTCACGGTGTATAGTCAGGCGCAAGACGTTTGGCCCAGGTGCCGGCGCCCAACGCACGGAGTCCACCATTCCGTTCCCGCTGTCCAGCAGCTTGCGGCAAGCGGTACCGTCGATGTTGATGCGAAACAGAGCCGAGCCATGCGAAAAGACGATCTGCCGCTCATCCCTGGACCACCCACCGGCGCTGCCTAACACATCGCCGACGCGGCGGGCAATTCCGCCGCTTACGGGAATGATCCACAGAGGCCGGTCGATTCCATCTCCTGGCTGGCCCGACACCAGCAAGCTGGAACGGTCGGGCGAGATATCCAATATGTCCGGTTGGGCAAGCGCTGGCGTCACAGGTATCGGCTGCGGCGTTCCGCCTTTTACCGAAACCTGGGCCAGCGACCACCGACCGCCCTCCCGCTCAGTGAAGTAGACGCGGGAGCCGTCGGTGGCGACGCCATCGGCGACTTCGACCCGGCCGGTCTGAGTCAGTTGCACCACCTGTAAGACGCGGGGCGGCCGCGCGAAGGCGCCCAGCCAATACTCCAGGGCGAGTCCGCCAGCTAGAGTGGCGGCAATCAGCGCGCCAGCCGCCACAGCCAGACGATTGCGGCGCACAAATTTACCCGCGCGATACGCGAGCGTATCGGGACGCGCCATCACCGGGCGCCCATCGAGGTGCCGCTGAATATCCTGCGCCAGGAGGCCGGCCGAGGCATAGCGCCGGTCCGGCTCCTTCCGAATGGCCATGCGGATGATACTGTCCAGGTCGCCGGCCAGTTGGGGCTTCAGCCGGGCGGGCGTGGGCGGCTCGGTTTGGCAGACCATGGTGGCAATGGCGTGCGGAGCGTAGCCGGAGATCGGCTGGGCCTTCTTCCCGGTCAGCAGCTCATAGAGAATCAGGCCCAGCGAGTAGACATCCGCCGCGGTGGAAGCCGGCTCGCCGCGCACCCGCTCCGGCGAGGCGTATTCGGGCGTCATGACCAGGCCCGTCAGAGTCGCGGCCTCGTTCTCCGCTGCCGGATCCAGCAGTTTGGCAATTCCGAAATCCAGCAGTTTGGGGGTGCCGTCTTTGGTCACCAGGATATTGCCGGGCTTCAGGTCGCGATGAACTACCAGGTCGCGGTGCGCGAATTCCACCGCTTCGCAGACCCGCAGAAAAAGTCGCAGACGTTCGACCACGCCGAGCGAATGCCGATCGCACCACGCCGTGACGGGCTCGCCCTCGATGAATTCCATCACCAGGTAGGGCACACCCTCGGGCGTGGAGCCGCCATCCAGCAGGCGGGCGATGTTGGGGTGGGACAACCGGGCCAGGATCTGCCGTTCCAGCCGGAAGCGCCGCAGGGTATCGGGCGAGGAAGCCGCCACGCGCACCAGCTTGATGGCAACCTGCTGGCGAAATTTGGCATCGTCGCGCGACGCGCGGTACACCGCGCCCATGCCGCCGTGGCCGGCGATGGCCTCGACCCGGTATGGTCCGAGGCGCGTGCCGATCAACCGTTCGTCGGGATCCGGCTCCTGCGCGGCCGCCGCGGCGGCCGATGCGATGGCCGCGTCGGCGGAGGGCAGTCCCTCTGCGGAGTAATCCAGCAAGGAGGCTACCTCGCGCCGCAGATCGGGATCGGGGCATTCGTGCTGGAGATAATCCGGAAGTTCTTCCGGCCGCAAATCCGCGGCGCCCATGAAGAGCCGTTTGACTTCCGCCCATTGTTCCGGGTTCAGGTCGGCCATGCCGACCCCCCGGCTGGCTTACGAGAGGGCGCCCGTTCGCCGTGAATCAGCGCGATCCGGTGGAGCGTGCTCCCCGACCGTTCTTTGCGCATGAACGATCATATAATGAAACGCGCGCCCGGTGACGTGCCTGGGTTCGGAGGCTACCTGCCCAATCTAAGAGCGGGCCGGAGTAACGCCGGGTCGGGGCGATCTAGTGCCAGTGCGGGAGTAGCTGTGTTGCTGAACGCATAAATATTATGGTCCCCCGAGCCGATGTATACCGCGCCATTTACCACCGTCGGTGTAGAAAGCAGGGCGCCGCCGGCGACGAATTGCCACAGGTTGGCGCCATTGGCGGCGTTCACGGCGTAGAGAGTGTTGGTGTACTCCGAAGTGACATAGACCACCCCGTTAGCCACGGTCGCGGAACTCGTTCCCGGAGCCGTCCAGAGAAGGGCGCCTGTGCTGACGCTAATGGCGTAGACATAGCCGTCGAGCGAACCGACGTAGACCACCCCGTTGGCCACGGCCGGCGAAGACACCACGGCCGCGCCAGTGAAGTAATTCCACAGTTCGGCGCCTGAACTGGCGCTCAGGGCATAGATATCGTTGTTATCCGCACCGACGTAGACCACTCCATTGGCTATGGTCGGGGAAGAGTCCACAGCGCTCCCTGCGGTGAAATTCCAGAGCATTGCACCGGTGCCGGCGTTCAGGGCATAGACATTGTTATCGTCCGAACCGATGTAGACCGCCCCGTTGGCGACCGCTGGGGAAGAGTACACGGGCGCGCCGGTGGCGAATCGCCAGAGCAGAGCGCCTGTGCTGGCGTTCAGGGCATAGACAAAGTGGTCTTCCGAACCGATGTAGACCACCCCATTGGCCACTGCGGGGGAGGAGTCCACCGCCGCTCCGGTCGTGAATTGCCACAGCTTGGCGCCTCGGCTGCTGTCCAGGGCATAGACATTGCCGTCTTCCGAACCGGCGAAGACCATGCCGTTAGCTACCGCCGGGGATGACGTTACGGCTCCCGCGGTGGTGAATTCCCACAGCAGGGCGCCGGTGCCGGCATTCACGGCATCGATATTGCCGTCGTCCGAGCCGACGTAGACCACTCCATCGGCTACCGCCGGGGAGGAGTACACAGCGTTCCCGGTAAGATAGCTCCAACGGAGTCCGAGCCCGGGCGCCGTAGTCTGGCTAAGAACATTTTCGTACGGATTCAGTCCGGTGTGGCTGGGCGCGAAATGGAACTGTGTCCAATTGGTTCGCACGTTGAAGGGCGCCTGCGCGGCATCGCCAGTCACCAGCGCCACCGCCCCGGTTACCCAATTCCGCCCCGGCCGCGCTGACGCCGGAACCTGGATTTTGACTCCGGAGAACGAACCGGAGGTGTTAGTAACAGTCAGCGCCAGGTTGGCCGTGTCAAAATAAATGTAAACCTGGGTAGACGCCGGGTAGCCGCTTCCTGACACCGTAAGGCTGGTGGCCGGCGGCCCCGCATTTACCGATAGCGTCACGGCGGGCTGGGCGAAGCACACTCCGCACAGCAACACCACACTGAGAGACAGGGTGGTAGTCCGCCCTGCCGATTTCAAACTTCTCGTCATACTTACCGTCATATAGATCTCCTTTAGCTATTAGTTTGGTGTGCCATTCTGGGCATCCCACACCTGTAATGCGTAAAGGAGCGGAGGATTTTAGAGCAATTGCGGAGCGCTTGGGGGGTGGCTCGAAGTGTGACGGCGCCCGCGGTGACAGGCGGGCTTCAGCTTGGCTTCAGCTGGCCCCCGCCGCTTGCGGGCCGGGCTCGGGAGCGTCCATTTCGCGTTTGAGCCAGGCTTCCGCGAGCCGCAGTTGGCGGCGCACCACGCCGATTTCGAGGTTCAGGGCGGCGCTGGATTCCTCAGCGGTCAGCCCGCCGAAATACCGCATCTCCACCAAGCGGGCGAGCAGCGGGTCCTTCGCCGCGAGCCCGGCCAGCGCATCGTCCAACGCGATCAGGAGGGACGGGCGCTCGACGCAGCCGTCGCGCTCTTCGTCGATCGAGAACTTCTCTTGCCCCCCGCCCCGCTTGGCGGCGTTGTGCTCGCGGGCGTGATCGATCAGGATTCGGCGCATGGCATGGGCCGCGATAGCCAGAAAATGGGCCCGGTCTTTATAGCCCGCCGGCTCCTGTCCCACCATCCGCACGTAGACTTCATGGACCAGCGCGGTGGGCTGCAAGGTATGGCCCGGACGCTCGCGCCGGAGCTGCCCTTCCGCGATGCGACGCAGTTCCTCGTACACCAGCGGAACAAGGCGCTCAAGTGCGCCCTGATCGCCGCCGGCGAGGTCCCGAAGCAGGAGAGTGACCGTGCGCGCATCAGCCATTTGCGATACCGGTTTGCTCCTAGCATAACAAACCGGGCGGTTGTGGATTGATGTGGAGTAGCGTCTACTGCTGCTGGCGTTGCTTCGGGCGGGGATGGTGGAGATCGGCGATGCCCGGTTCGCCTTCGTGGCCAAAAAGCTCCGGATGTATATAGTGGCCTTGATCGGCCGGGGCCTTGTCCACCTCGAGCGGAATGCGATGCGCGTTGGCCCAGGCATCCTGACGAATGCCGGTCACCTGCCAGGAGACCTTCACATTGGGCTTGCCGGTCTTGATGGTGAAAACACGGTTGGCGATTTCCGACGCGACCCAGACTTGGGCGGGCTGTCCGAGCGTGGTGAGCTGATAACGGAAATCAGTGTTGAGAGCTTCGAACCAGGAGGGCATGGTGACCATGGCTGTGCCGCTGCCGTCGGTGGTGACGTTGCCGTTGTAGATGTTCATCATGTCCGGCGATTCCACGAAGGAGTGATAGAGGTATTTGTTGGCGGGATCTGTAGGGTGGTCGATCACGAATGATCCGCCGGCTTTCGAGAGGTTGCCGGTCACGGTAACATTACCGATAAATAAACCAGCAAGCCCGTAGTTCAAGCCGTCCGAAGGGCCGGGACCGCCTTGCGCGGCAATCCCGTTCCCGGCGAACCCTCCAGCCGCGGAGGCGCCGCCCCCCGCGTACACTGCATCGCCAGCGAAAACGGCGAGCGTGTAGCTGCCGCCCCCGGTGAAGGAGCCGCCAAAGCCGCCAGTGTCGTTGGCGTTGGAGGCAGTTCCTCCTAAGCCGAATACTCCGGCACCGCCGTAGCCTCCGAAACTGGCTCCTCCGTCTCCCTCGACCCCGTTACCTCCCGCTTCGGAACTGCCACCCGGACCGCCATCGCCCTGGATTCCCTCCTGGCTGTTGGCGGTGTTGGAGATCTGCAAGAGCGGCTGGTTCGCAGACGCGGCGCCGGAGAAAGGCAACGCTATGGTCCCCGCCGGACCTGCCGGGCCTGCGGGGCCCGCTGGACCTTCGGCGCCAATGGCCACGTCGAAGTTAGCCGTGCCGTTCGCGGTCACCTCAAGGTTGAAAGTGCCCGATTTCAAGTTTGCGGGTAGGTCCGCGGTGATTTGAACGTTGTTGAAAGTGACAACGCTGAGGGTATAGCTACCCAACGTTACGGTCGGCTTACCGGTGGGTGGCTGCAGCCCCGTACCTTTAATCAGTATGGAGTGCAGATCGGAACTGGCGGCCGCACCCAATATGTCGGTTTGTGAGTAGGCTGCGCCGGCCAGGGCCAGCAGCGCGCAGAGCGCGATGCCGCTGGCTAGCGGGAAGAGACTTCTTTTGGAGGTTTGGTGTGTCATGGTTTTAAGCTCCTTTGCGAATTTCGATTCTTGGGTCTTGTGCCCTACTGCTGGGGGGCCTTTTTTGGACGGGGATGGTGCAGGTCCGCGATACTCGCCTCGCCCGCATGGTCGAACAGCTCGGGGTGCAGATAATGACCCTGATCGGCCTTGGCTTTCTCTACTTCCACGGGAATGCGATGCGCGTTGGCCCAGGCGTCCTGCCGAATGCCGGTCACCTGCCAGGAGACCTTGACATTGGGTTTGTCGGTCTTGATGGTGAAAACGCGGTTGGTGATCTCCGCGGCGACCCAGACTTGGGCGGGCTGCCCGAGCGTGGTGAGCTGATAGCGGAAATCCGTATTCAGCGCTTCGAACCAGGTGGGCATCGTGACGGTAGCTGCGCCGCTGCCGTCCGTGGTGACGGTGCCGTCGTAGATGTTCTTCATGTCGGGCGATTCCACGAAGGAGTGGTAGAGATACTTATTGGCCGGATCGACGGGATGGTCGATCACGAACGATCCGCCGTTTTTGGACAGGTTGCCGTTCACACTGACGTTGCCGCCAAAGAAACCGGCAAGCCCGTAGTTCAACCCGTCGGAAGGGCCGGGGCCCGCGCCGGCAAAGATCCCGTCTCCGGCGAACCCTCCAAACGCGGAACTGCCGCCCAGCGTGTACACGCCATGGTTTGCCTGCACGGGGAGCGAGTCGCTACCGCCGCCGTAGAATAAGCCGCCCAATCCACCAACGTCGTCGACGAAGACCGCAGCCCCTCCCAGGCCCAACACGCCGGAACCGCCGCCGAAGCCTCCGTTACTGGCTCCTCCGTCTCCCTCGACCCCGGTGCCTCCCATGATCCCGCCAATGGCGCCCGGACCTCCGGCGCCTTGGATTCCCTCCTGGCTCAAAGCGGCATTGGAGATCTGCAAGACGGGCCCGGTGGTGGATGCGCTGCCGAGAAAAGGCAGCGTGATTGTTCCAGCCGGTCCTGGTGCGCCGGGCGGGCCGGCTGCCCCCGTAGCACCGGCCGGACCCGATGGACCTGGCGCGCCCTGCGGACCGGCTGCCCCCGTTGCGCCAGCTGGACCCGATGGGCCTTTAGCGCCCGGTGGACCGATTGCCCCAGTTGCGCCGGCTGGGCCGGTCGGACCGGCTGGACCGGTTGGACCTGTCGCACCCTGAGCTCCGAGCGTCAAGTCGAAGTTGGCCGTGCCATTGGCGGTCACCGCGAGATCGTAGCTGCCAGGTTTCAGCCCTGCGGGCAGCGATGCGGTGATTTGGGTGCCGCTGAAAGCCACAACCGACAGCACGTGGCCCCCCAAGGAGAGCACCGGCGAACCTGAGACTGGCTGCAGCGCCTTACCGTTGATCGTGATCGAGGTGAGAGCGGAATTGACCGCTACGTTTAATATGTCAGGCTGTGCGTAGGCCGCGCCTGCCAGCGTCAGCAGCGCGCATAGCGCATTACATGTACGGTGCGTCATCGTTTAAAGCTCCTTTTCGGATTTCGTCTTTAGGTCTTGGGCCTTCTACTGCTGTTGGCGCGGCTTCGGATGGGGATGGTGCAATTCGGTAATGCCTGGTTCGCCCGCATGCTCGAACAACTCCGGGTGCAGATAATGGCCCTGGTCAGCCTTGGCTTTTTCCGCTTCCACGGGAATCCGGTGAGCGTTGGCCCAGGCGTCTTGCCGGACGCCTGTCACTTGCCAGGAGACTTCCACGTTCGGTTTGTCAGTGCGGATGACAAACGCATTGTGGCTGATTTTGGATGCTACGATGGCCTGGGAAAACTGGCCGATCACTGTTAACTGGTAGCGGAAGTCACTGTTCAGCGCTTCGAACCAGTCGGGCAGCGCGACCGTAGCGTGGCCCCCGCCGTCGGTAGTGACCGTGCCGTTGTAGATGTTCATCATGTCCGGCGATTCCACAAAGGAGTGGTATAGGTACTTGTTGGCCGGGTCCAACGGGTGATCGATCTTGAACGAACCGCCGCTTTTAGAGAGGTTGCCGTCGACGTCGACGTCTCCGCTGAAGAGGCCGGCCACGCTGTTATATCCATTGCAAGGTGGTGTCCCAGCCGCACACACGCTTAGGGCATAGATTCCAACGCCAGTGTTGGAGCCGGGGTTAGCATACACTCCATCTCCGCCAAATGTCGATGCATCGTGCGGGTTCCCGCCGCCTTGAAAATGTCCGCCGGCGCCAGTGGTGCAGACACTGCAACCGGTGATGGTGCTGCCTCCCGTCGCGAAGATGCCATTGGCGCCGAATCCCGTGCCGTAGGAGCTATCGCCGCTCCCGGCGTAAGCGGTGATCCCGTTGCCGGCGGAGCCGTTAATTCCGGCCGCTCCGCCTGTGGCGGTGACGCCCGCGCCACCCTGCGCCTGATAACCCGAGACGGCGCCCCCGGTCACATCGATGCCGTCGCCGCCAGTGTTGACGCCGATACCACCAGTGCCGGAGAAGGCAGGGCCGGCGGCAGTCACGCCGGATCCGCCTCCGCCTAACGCGCCGACAGCGGCTTCTCCAGTCTCTCCGTTAACGCCTCCGAATATGTTCGCTCCGCTCCCGACGCTGCCCACCACCACCATTCCCGTTCCAGCTGTGTTGATGACGGTGAACGCGGCGTCGGTGGCAGCGGCCACGGTACCGCTGAATGGCAAACTGATAGAAGTTCCCGGTGGACCCTGGGGACCTGCCGGGCCGGGCGGACCCGCCGGACCGGGCGAACCTGCCGCGCCAATCGTCACGTCGAAGTTCGCGGTGCCGTTTGCGGTCACCGCCAAGTTGTACGTGCCGGGCTTCAGGTTGGCCGGCAAGGCCGCGGTGATTTCAGCGCTGGTGAAATTGGCGACGGTGAGTGTATAGCTCCCCAACGACACCATCGGGCTGCCCGTGGGTGGCTGCAGGGCCGTGCCTCGAATTAAGAGGGTATGGAGATCGGAACTGGCTGCGGCGCCTAAGATGCCGGTTTGTGCGTGGGCCGCGCCAGCCAAGACCAGCAGCGCGCATAACGCGATGCCGCTGCCGAGTGGAAAAGAACCTTTTCGTTTAAACATGGTGGTGCTCCTTTGTCTCTTCAAATTTGCGCTGAGACCGTCAACCCTCGGATGGGAAAACACCCAGCGTGCAGATGGTATAGGTTAGGCCGTTTGGCGCCACGCCTCGCAGATCCGGAATCGCGAATGGGGAGTCGCCATCGCCACCATAGAGATTGCCCAGGAGCATGTTAGTCTCAAATCGCGGGTCCAGAGCGGCCACGAATCCCGCGATCATGCTGTTGTTCACTGTGAGCAAGTAGCTGGCTGCGGCTAGCGCCGGGGGTGTGTTGGCCACAATTATGCTGTCGCTCCAACTCGCCAACGTCAACAGGCTGTTGCTGAGTTTGACGGACGGCGCACCCGCGGCGGGCGTAACGGGTTGGCCCCAAGCCACCGAAGCCATACCCGCCCAAATGCCGCCCGATACCAGCGCGATCCTTTGCAGCTGCAATCTCTTCGTGGTCATAGTGAAGACACTCCTGTTGTGTGTGCTACCGCGATCTGTAGTGGCGGCAGCCGGGATGAACTAAGGCTCATCCACCAGGTAATGCGTGAAATCGCGGCGGGGTTTTCGTCTATTCGCGATTTAATATCTGGTGTGCGGAGCCGAGAAGGACGGAGGTCTTGCGGGGCTGGGAGCCCCGCGCAGGCCGAGGGTCTGCCCCACTGCGCGGCGCAGAGCGGTCTGTTACAATACATACCAACAATGAATAACGAGAGGGAAATTGATAATTTCTATCCCTCCCATTCACGTTTTGTTGGGGCGCGGGGGCGCCACGGGTGGCTGAAGCTGGGGGTGGCGTAGCGCATGGATTTCGACCAACTGCACACATTCCTCGAAATCGTGAGGCTGAAAAGCTTCTCGAAAGCCGCGCAGACCTGCTACCGCACCCAGCCGGCGATTAGCGCGCAGGTGCGGCAGCTCGAGCAGGAGCTCAACACCGCGCTTTTCGAGCGCTTCGGCAGCCGCATCTCGCTCACCACCGCGGGCAAGGTCTTCGCCGAATACGCGGCCCAAATGCTGGACCAGCGCCGCCAGGCCCAAGACGCCATCAACGAGCTGGACCGCAACCCGCGCGGCGAGTTGGTAATCGCAGCCAACGAGGCGACCTGCATCTACGTTCTGCCGCAAGTTTTTTCCGAATTCAAGAACCTGTTCCCCGCGGTGCAGCTCCAAGTGAACCGTTCTTACGGCGGGCACATCGTGGATGCGGTGATGGAGAACATCGCCGACTTTGGACTCACCCAATTGCCGGTCGAAGAAAAGCGGGTGCAAGTGGCGGACATTTACAAGGATGAAATCCGCCTGCTCGCACCGTTCCGGCACCCCTTAGCCGACCGCAAAGCGATATATCCGTCCGATCTGCTGGAGTTCCAATTGCTGCTCCCTAAATCGGGGACCACGCGCGCGCGGCTGAACGCGTGGTTCGAGCTGGTGGAGGACGATCTGCACGTCTCCATGGAACTGGATTCCACCGAGATGATCAAGCGCTTCGTGATGGCCGGGCTGGGTCTGTCGTTCCTGGCGGTTTCCAACTGCCGCGAAGAGCTTGCCGCCGGCAAATTGCGCGCGATTCCGCTAGCCCCCGAGCCAATGGTGCGTCGGTTGGGGCTGGTTTACCGCAAGGACAAAGCCCTCTCCAAAGCCGCGCTGGGCTTCATTCAAGTGGTACTGGACAATTTGGGAGATCGGCCGCTGGCGCGCGATAAGCGACCCAAGGTTATGGTGGGATGAAATGAACTGCCGGCGGTGCGGAAAAAAACTCAATGCGGTGGACGGGCCCGCGTGCCCGCATTGCGGCGCGGCGCAGCCGGCTTCGAAATCGGGCGTGATGAAGAGCTCTACCATCCTGATCTCGGCGGGCCAGACGGACGCAGTCTACCGGTCGGTGAAGGAAGTGCCGGCGCCACTACGCCGCAAGCTGCTGAAATCCACTAACGGGCTGAACTCGGCAACCATCCTGATCGCCGACCGCCGGGGCCGGGAAGAGATTGCGCGCGCCATACAGAACCTGCCCTCCAGCTTGCAGCGCCGCTTCCTGAAGCCCTTCCAGCAGGAGGCGGCACTCGACTCCCATCCCGTGCGCGGCTTTCTGCTGCGGCCGCCGGTGAAGACGGCCATCGCCTGGCTGCTGGGCGCAGGCAGCATGCTGGTGATCTGGTATATGTTCACGCATAAGTGGTAAAGCGGAAGTCAGGAGTCGGAAGACAGGAGTCAGGAGTCAGGAGTCGGGAGTCAGGAGTCAGGAGTCAGATGTCCTCATCTGAAATAGATCGACGTAAGTTCTTGGCAAAGGCGGCTGGCACGGCCGCCGCATTCAGCATTCTTCCCCGCCACGTGCTGGGCGGGCCGCAATTCGTGGCCCCCAGCGACAAAGTGACCTTGGCCTACATCGGCTTGGGCACGCAGGGGATTCGAGAACTGCTGGAGCTGCTCCCGAGTAACGATATTCAGGTGGTCGCCGTATGCGATCCGAATAAGGATAGTAACGACTACGTGGACTGGTCCCCGAACGGGCTGCGCAACGCCATCCGCAAGTCGCTCGATAAACCCGGCTGGCGCGAGGGCGCGGGAGGCATCCCGGGCGGCCGCGAGGTGGGCCGCGAGATCGTGGAAACGTATTATGCGGGCGCCAGGCCGGCGGGCAGCTACAAAGGCTGCGCGGCGTACGCGGATTTCCGCGAGCTATTGGACAAGCAGAAGGATGTGGACGCGGTCAAGATCATGACGCCCGATCATCTGCATGCCACCATCTCGATTGCCGCCATGAAGAAGGGCAAGCACGTGGTGATGCACAAGCCCATCGCCAACCGGCTTTATGAAGCGCACCTGGTGCTGGAAACCGCGCGCACCGCCAAGGTGGCCACGCACTTCATTCCATGGGACACGCACGGGTCGATGGATCTGGTGATGGCCTGGATCAAGGACGGCGCGATCGGCACCCTGCGCGAAGTACACAATTGGACGAACCGGCCGGTGTGGCCGCAATACCTCACGCTGCCCGTGGATCAGCCGCCCGTTCCGCAAGGCTTCGATTGGGACCTTTGGCTGGGTCCGGCGGTCGACCGGCCGTATCATCCGAATTACACGAACGCCGTGTTTCGCGGATGGTACGATTTCGGCGGCGGCTCGATTGCGGACATGGGGCATTACAGCTTGTGGGTGGTGTTCCGGACCTTGAAGCTGGGCGCCCCGATGAGCGTGGAGGCGCGGCCGAGCGGCGCGTGCGCGATTGTGGATCACGTGAGCCGCAAGATCCGGAACGACTACTCGTACCCGCTGGCGTCCACTATCCGATTTAAGTTTGCGGCGCGCGAAGACATGGGCCCGCTGGAGCTCTACTGGTACGACGGCGGGATGCGGCCGCGCACTCCCGAGGAACTGGAAGCGGATGGCAAGGAGTTGGAAGCCGAGGGCATGATGTTCGTGGGCGATAAGGGAAAGATTCTGGCTGGCTTCCTGATTGAGGATCCGCGGATTATTCCCGAGAAGAAGATGCGTGAATACCAGGGGCCTAAGCCAGCTTTTCAGCCTCCCGGGCGGGACCCTTTGCGCGGACCCAACGAATTCGTGGCGGCTTGCCGCGGCGGGCAGCCTTCGTCAGCGGATTTCTCGCATGCGGGGCCGATTTCGGAGGCGTTCAACCTGGCCGCGGTGGCGCTACGCTCCGGGCGGAGGATCGAGTACGACGCGGCCAGCATGAAGGTCACGAATGTGCCGGATGCCAACAAGTACCTGGTTCGGGAGTACCGGAAGGGCTGGGAGCTTTAGGGTGTGTCAGGGCGAGCTTTCGCTCGCCTGAGCCGGCTGGAAAGCCGGCTGCGGCCAAGATTGGCCGCCCTCCGATCGCAGTTAGCGGCCGGTGGCGCTGCCCAGGTAGTTTCCGTATCCGACGATCACGGTGGAAGCCACCAGCACAAACAGGCTCAGCGCGACCAGCCACTTGGTGCGCGTGCCGACTCCTTTCCACTCCTTTAGCGCGATGCCCCACAGCGTGCTGAAGATGATGATACTAGCCATGTGCAGCGTCCAACTCGAGAATTTGAAGGCGCCCATCTGCGTTTCGCCCATGGTGTAGAAGAAAAACTGCATGTACCAGGTGGTGCCGGCGAGGGCGCAGAAACAGTAGTTGGCCAGCATGGGCGCTTTGTCCGGCTGCGTGCCGGGCGAAGGCAGCGCGACCGCCATTTCCTCTCCCGGCGCGTCGATGGCGGATTCCAGAATCGGCTCCGCCGCGCGGGCGGGGATCTCGCCCCGCACCTTCGAGCTGAAGTACTGATAGCCGGTCCGGTTCCGGATGTTCAGGATCAGGCACCAGACGAAGTTGGTCATGAATCCTCCAACGAGCAGAACGACCAGCACGGGCAGGCCAGTCCACAAGACCGGTGTGCCGTGGCGCAGCGTGATTTGCTTGATAGGATCGCCGGCCGCCAGTCCGTAGGCGAAGCAGGCGCTCATGATCCCGCAGAAGGTGGCCACCAGCAGGCCGCGCTTCAGGCTGAATTCGACGATGGACGCGCGCTTCTGCTCTTCGGACAATTCGCGTTCCTTGGAGATGCCCGCGGCGCCCGCAAACGCAATTCCGGTTATGCAGATGACCACGCCGGACAGAATCACCATGCCGGAGTGCGTGCCCAGCACCTGCCTGGCGAATTCGCCGCGGAAGATAGGCGGCAACAGGGTGCCGAAGGCCGCCGTATACCCCAGCGCCACCGCCATGCCGAGCGAGAGACCCAGGTATCGCATGGTCAAGCCGAAGGTGAGACCGCCGAGTCCCCAGAGCACGCCAAACCCCCAGGTCCAGAAGAGGCTGCTAGCGGGCGTTTCCCGCAGGACGGCGAACAGATCGTGGGTCATGGTGAGGGCCAGTAGCCACGGCATAATAATCCAACTGAAGACGCCGCCGGCCAGCCAGTAGGTCTCCCAGGCCCAGCGTTTCACGCCTCGATAGCCGAGATAGAAACTGGCCGAGGAGAGGCCTCCGAGCCAGTGGAGAAACACTCCCAGCATGGGATTGGCAATCATAGGTAAGCCAAAGTGTATCCTGCTACGCTACTATCTCGAAAGGATGCAGACTCGCTTTGAACAGGCATAAGCTCTATCCGGACGTCCGCGCGCTGCTGGAGGCCGACGAGTTGGCGGGTGCGCCAGCCATGGAGACGATGTCGCCAGCAGACGCGCGCCAAGCCGCCATCGATGGCTTGAAAGCCACCGCCGGGAACGCCGAAGAGGTGGGACGCGTGGAGGATCTTGAAATCCCGCACCCTGACCGCCCCATCCCGATTCGTATCTATACTCCCGCGGCGGCGGGTCCGTTTCCCTGCCTGGTTTACTTTCACGGCGGCGGCTGGGTGGTCTGCGATCTGGATACGCACGACGTCGTGTGCCGGGCCATCGCACGCCGCGCCGGAGCCGTGGTCGTGGCGGTGGATTACCGGCTTTCGCCCGAATACCGGTTTCCTGCGGCCGTCGAGGACTGCTACGCGGCCACAAGCTGGGTGGCAGCCAACTCCGCGCGCCTGGAGGTGGATCCCCGGCGGATCGCGGTGGGCGGCGACAGCGCCGGCGGCAACCTCTCCACCGTGATGTGTTTGAAGGCGCGGGATGAAGGCGGTCCGGCGCTGGCCTTGCAGGTGCTGGTGTATCCGGTGACCAACCTGGCGGCGTTCGACACTCCCTCTTACCGGGAATTCGCCGCGGGCTACCATCTGACACGCGCGCAGATGGAATGGTTTCGCGGCCACTACCTGGCGCGCATCGAGGAGGCGCAAAGTCCGCACGCATCGCCGCTGCTGGCGCCGGATCTCGCCGGCTTGCCGCCAGCGCTAGTAATTACCGCTGAGTGCGACACGCTGCGCGACGAGGGTGAAGCGTACGCCAAGCGCCTGGCGGAGGCGGGCGTGGGAGTGACATGCACCCGGTACAACGGTATGATCCACCCATTTTTCTCGCTGGGCGGGGCGCTCGGATCCGGCCGCCGCGCTATAGAGCAAGTGGCCGCCGCGGTGCACGGGTGCGGCGTATAGCGCGGGGCGACATAAATTGTGGGGCAGGTGCTCGGCCTACTTCGGCTTGAACAGCCCCACCGTATTCCCCTCCGGATCGGCGAACCACGCAAAACTGCCGGTGGGAATCTCCACCGGCGGTACCACCGTTTTCCCGCCTAACGCCGCCGCTTTGTCCAGCGCCGCCTGCAGATCGTCCACCATCACATAGAAGTGCGTAAAGTTATGCGGCTCGTGGCCCAGCGATGTGATGTGGCCGGCAATGCCGCCCGCGCCGGTATCGATCATGGTAGCCGGTCCCATCTCGGCCATCTTCCAGTCAAACATCTTCGCGTAAAACTGCCCAGTGGCCGCCTGGTCGCGGCAGCCGATTTCAAAATGCACCACGGGGTTGCTCATAGCTTCCGATGCTACCAGACTAGAACGCGAACCGCATCTGCAGTTCCAGCCGCCGGTTGTTGGCAGTCTCCGCGAAGGCGCCATACCCGCCCGCGACGGAGTTCGCTTGGCCAAACAGCGGCGATGTGATCTGGCCGATGATCGGTCCCTCGTTCACATGGTTCAGCAAATTGCGCGCGGAAACCGAGACCGTCAGGTTGTAGCGCTTGGTGGTCGAAACATCCGAGAAGATGCTGTGGAATCCGGAATTGTGGCCCGCCCCCGCGGGAGCGGCCGCGGCGCTCGGGCCTTCCCGTTCCGGCCCGAAGCCGAACGTCTTGCCCAGCCTTGCATTGACCGAAATCTGGCCGGGACCCCGCCCGTAGTTGCGCGGCAGGAGCTGTTCCCCGGGCGTAGGATTGGGGTCGAGCCAGCCATACACCGTATCGATCAACCCGGGTTTGTTGAGATCCGTGGGAATGCCCGGCCGCGCGTTGAACAGCGTGTCGCCGTAAATGTCCTGGCCCACCGTAATGTTATACGGCGCGCCAGACTGCACGACGATGAACGGACTCAACCGCAGGTGCCACTTCGTGTTCACCGAACCACCGATGAAGGCGCGCTGCCGGATATCCGTAGCGGCCGGGCCATACTCGCCCGCCATTGAGTAGGGAACAGCCGGAAATGTGCTCAGCCCATCGGTATTACTCATGGCCCAATTCAACGTGTAATAACCGAAGAGCGATACGTTATTGTTCAGCTTCGAGTTGACATTGGTAATTACCTGGTTCTGATTATAGAGTCCCGAAGACTCCATCAGATAGACCGGTCCCGGATTGTTGAATTCCTCCGAACGCAGCATGTGCAGTCCGTGTGAGTTCGTATAAGTGACGGTAACCGTGGTATTGGCCGCCAACTGCCGTTCCACGGTGAGCGCCGATTGCATGATATAGGGCGCGCGTAGTGTGGAACTGAGTTCCTGCATCGTCTGTGTGGACTGAATGCCCGGCATTGCCAGCAGTTGCGCGATTGTCGGGACCACCGGGAAGAACGTCGGATTGTTGACGATGTACTCCTGCTGGACGGTCCCGTTATACCGCTCGGCGGTCTCGATGTTGGAGATGTCGAAGCGCGAGTAGAACATGCCGAATCCGCCGCGAACCACGAATTTCGGATGGAGACTGATGGCGTTGGATCCGGGCGCCCAGGCGAACCCGAACCGCGGCGCAAAATCCCGCCAGTCGTGGATATTGGATTGCGTCTCGTAACGCAAGCCCAGGCTCAGCGTGACGTTGGGACGCACGCGCCAATCATCGCCCCCGAAAACGCCGACGTCCGCCTGGTTGACCGCCAGGAAGGGATTGCCGGCGGCGAGGCTGAACTGCGTGGCGCCGCCGCCCGGCAGGCCCTCGACTGCCCGCTGATATTGCTGAATGGAAGTGATGGGCGCCAGGACGGGCTGGCCGGAGCCGTCCAGGATTTCCTGATTTTCCGCGTTTAGTTCGGGCGCCAATCCGCCCGCGAAGGTGAAGGTGCCGCCGAAGTTGACCGGCGACGTGTTGTCGTCCGTCTGGCCGCGCGCGCGCAAGCCGAATTTCCAGGTGTGTGCGCCCTTGACGATGGTGGTGAGGTTCTGCAGCTCGTAATAATTGTCAATGTCGGTGCTGCGGCCGGTCTGCGCGCCGCCGGCGGAGAACGAGCCCAGTACCAGCAGCGCCGGCGCGAGGCTGTTCGAAGTCATGTCGTTCTCTTCGTGGTAGAACTGGAAGCGCGTCTCGTTCACCGTGCTGGGACTCAATACCGCGGTTTCCGTGACCTGGACCGAGTGGTACTGATCGAGCGTGTAGTAGCCGCGCGAAGGCAGGTTGAAAGCGCCGATGCCCTGATCCTGCACGTCGTTGCGCGTAAAGCTGTAGCGCACAATCAGAGTATTGTTCTGGCTCAACTGATAGTCCACGCGCGGGCTCAAGCGAAAGCGCCGCTGCGGCGCCAGCAGCACGCCGGTATACGGAGTGATCGCGTAGGTCGGATCGAGTTCCACCGCATCGATCACCGAGCCGTTGTCGATCGCGCGCCGTTCGGTATCCAGGATGAAAGAGGCGTGTTTGCTCAGCGGTCCGCTCAGCGTGCCACCGTACTCCTCCAACAGAAACGGCGCCTTCTGCCCGGCGTAAGGATTTCGGGAATTGAAGATGCTGTCCCCGAAATTGAAGAAGCCCTGGCCATGGAAGGTATCCGTGCCAGGCTTGGTCAGGATCTCGATGCGGCCGTAGCCCAGCTTGGAGTATTCGGGCGAGAACGGATTCTGGTTGATGCGCACTTCGCGGATGGAGTCTTTGGAGGGAAGTTGGCCGCCGCTGAATCCGTCCACATAGATTTCGCCGCCGTCCGGGCCGGCCCCGGGTCCGGCCAGGGCTTGCAAATCGGATTGCAGATCGTCGGGATCGTCGGAGAGCGCTTGCAGATCCTCCCCGCGCAAAACGGTGGCGTTGGAGTTGCTGGATGGGTCCGTCGAGACATTGGGTCCGGCGCTATCCCGCACCGTGACCTGCTGCGACACCGATGCGACCTTCATTTTCAGGTTGAGCGACTGGGTGCCGGCCTGCAGAATGATCTTGACGGGCTCGGCCTGCGTGAGATCCGGCGCGGACACCCTAACCGTATAATTGCCGGGCGCGAGTCCAACGCACGTGTACGACCCATCGTTCCCCGATACGACCGTCTTGACCACCCCCGCCGGTCCGTTGAGCGTGATCGTGGCGTCGGGCACCACCGCGCCGCTTTCGTCCATCACCTGCCCGCGCAACGCAGCCGTCTGCGCGCACATCGGGAGGCAGACAAACAGAGAAACCAGCAGAAAAAAGGATAATTTCATCTTCAATTTAGATTGGCAAAACGGTGGTAACTATAGCAGGCGAAGCACTGGGCGCAAAAGTTACCTCGCGCAACCATTCCGCATGCTCTTTGGTTATATCAAGACGTTATTGGCCGCCGATGAGCGCCGATGCACGCCGATAAGAATCAAGGTCGAGGGCTCCTGTAGTTCCGGCCGGGCGCCAAAGACAGTCAGCCGCGTTCTATCGGCGTTCATCGGCGGCCAAATATGCTTTCCTGTGGCACGCGAAGGCGTGATACGAAAGGGCTGCATCGCGGCCTCCATTGTAGTTTGCCGCGGTTCGCGGGATATTGGAAGAACGCATGATTCATCCGGTGCACTGGCAGAGCGTCGTGGATTTCGTCGTCTTGACGACGGCGCTCTATATCCTGCTCCGCTGGGCGCAGCAGGCGCGCGCCTTGCGCGTGGCTCTAGTGGTGCTCGGCCTGCACGCCGGAGCCCTGGTTTCGCGGCATTTCGACCTGGCGCTCACCAGTTGGGTGCTGGATGGCGCGGCCATCCTGGCCATCGTGGTGCTGCTCCTGGTTTTCCAGGCGGAGTTGCGGCGCTTCTTCATGCGCATCGACAGCCTGCTGAACTGGCGCTCCCAGACCGCCTCCCGGCTGGGCGAGACGTACCAGTCGATCGCCCGCGCCGCTTTCCGTTTGGCCGGTGGTTCGGTGGGCGCGTTGATTGTGGTGGTGCGCAGTAACACCGTGGCGGAACTGGTCAGCGGCGGTATCATGCTGGAGTCCTCCCTGTCACCGGAAATCCTGGAAGCCATCTTCCAGAAGACTTCGCCCGTGCATGACGGCGCGGTGATCGTCCGCGGCGACCGCATCGTGCGCGCGGCCGCCGTGCTGCCGCTCACCGAACGCGAGCGGGTGCCCAGTTACTACGGCACGCGGCATCGCGCGGCCATGGGGCTTTCCGAGCGCTGCGACGCGCTGGTGGTGGTGGTCTCCGAGGAGCGCGGCGAAGTCACTCTGATGGAGGCCCGTCGCATCATCCGCATCGACGACGAACCCAGGCTGGTCGAGATGTTGGAAAAGCTCTGCGCGCAGCCCGCCGCCGCTGTGCAAAGCAGGCTGCGGCAATGGCTGTTCTCGAATGTCCCCGTCAAGCTGGCCGCGCTGGGACTCGCGGCGGCCATCTGGAGCACCTCGTTTTTGTCCTCCGGAACCACGGTGCGCACGGTCGGCGTGCCAGTGCAGTTTGTGAACGTGCCGGCGGGAATGGACATCTCCGCGCCCGACCGGCTGGAGGTCCAAGTGCGCGGCCGCGCCTGGTTGATGGATTCCGTGAGTCTCACGCTGCTGCGCGCCAGCTTCAATCTGCGCGGGGCGCACGCGGGCCCCATGAATCTCAAAGTCGAAGCACGCAATCTCAACCTGCCGCCCGGAGTCGTGATGGAGAATGTCGAACCCGGCAGGATCAAGGTGAGCCTGTCGCAGCGCGCGCCGTAGCGGAACTCGCCGCTTATGGTTGCGCGCTGTACAACCGCGCGCGATAGGTTCGAATCTCCCGTGGGTCCATGGTCACTTGTCTTCCTTGGTTGCTTTGGTCGCCGTTCAGCCCCGCGGAAACAACCCATCCCGCGCCGGAACTCGAAACTTCTTCAATACTCGCGATACCGGCGATGCGCGCATCGGTGTTGGGGTCCTTGCTCAACTTCGCTGTAAGGCCGCTGCCCACGGCAAAAAATTCATCCGGCCGGGTGGGAGCCCGCATCCCGCCGCCAGCCATGCAGATCAGACCGAACGAACGGAAGTGCCGCGGCGTACCGTTTAGTCGCCTCAGCGTTTCGCGCTGGGATCGCCGGTGGGGGGCGGGGCGTGATCCACCGCGGCGGGAGGGCCCAGCAACTCCGTAAAGATCGGTTTCAAGGCATCCGCCCAGATTTGATACGCCTTCGCGGTCGGATGGAGCTTGTCTTTCACGTTCATCATCCCATTCAGCAGCCTTCCGTCGCTACCGGCGAGTTTGTCGTTGATATTCAGATACCGCACCTTCCGGCCATCAGCGATCTTGGACAGATCGCCGTTGATCCTGTCGATGACGGGCATCAAAGCCGTGTCGTCGTTTCTCGGGAAGAGCCCCATCACGATCACCGTCGCCGCGGGCGCTTTCGTTTGGATCGCGCCTACAATCGCCTGCACACCGCGCGCGACATCCTCCGCTCCATGGCCGAGGTTATTTGTGCCGGCCAGCAGAACCACGACCTTGGGGTTGACTGCGTCCAACTCGCCGTTCTCCAAGCGCCAGAGGATATTCTGCGTCTGATCGGCGCCCCATCCGAAATCGGCTGCGTTCCAGCCGAAGAAATTCTGCTTCCAATTGGCCAGCAGATCGGGGTAGTCGGTCGCGCCCCACCGCCGCGTGATGGAGTCGCCTTCGAAGTACACGTCGATCCCGCCTTGCTTTGCCTTCGCCAGCAGCTGACTATGTGCGACCAGGGAGTTTGGGTCGGTCCGGAAGACCGCCGCGTCGGCCGGAAGTTCCCTGCGCGCCGGGCGATAGTTCAGGAATTTATCCGCCCAGGGAATGAAATACTTCCAGTTCGGGGCATCCGTGTGGCCGCCGTCATGCTGGCGCCAAGCCAGTTGGCCATCCAGAAGTCCCGTATTCACCGGCGGCATCTTCGCGCTGTGATAGTCTTCCGTGACTCCCGTATCTTTCGCTCCCAATAGCCGGAAGACCGGCCCCGCAGCCACGGTTGCCATGAAGCTGCCCTGCTGGTCCAGCCACTTCGCGTCTCCCTTTTCGGGGACTCCATAGCTGATGAAAGTCAGCCGCGGCGCGCAAAGGGCGATCAATTCGTTCGAGTCCACCGGCAAGTCGCCGGCATTCTTGCTCCCGAAAGAACTCGCGGCGGCGCCGTATTTCAGGAAGTTGCCGGCCATCCAGTGGTACTCCCCGGATCCGGTAAGATTCTCCACCGCCTCTCCGAAATTGCGTCTATGCGGTTTGGCGCCACCCTCCCCGGAGGACCCCACCAGCACCACAGCGAAACGGCTATCGAACGCCATGGTCACCAGCGCGCCCTTTCCGAAACGAGAGACGCCTTCGATGCCGGTCGCGCTTGGCGTCGACGGTCGGGTCGGTCTCCAGATAGTCGAGGCCGCGGGATGCGCCCCACCCCCATGCCCGCAGCGCGCCCCAGTCCTCCGGCTTGCGGGGCTGGCCCTTGTTTGCGAGTCCGATGATACCCTTGGTCAGACCTGCGCCGTTGTCCGGTTGAATGCTGCCGGGGTCGATCAGCGCGTAACCCCATCCCCCCGCGATCAGTTGTTCCATCGAAGGCGGATCGCTCCCCAGCATCGCCTTCATTTCCGGACGGCTGGCCATCATGTCCGCCATCCGCTTGAGAAATGCCGCGCTGCCGAACATCATCATCACCGGCACGGGACCTTTCGCATTCGCCGGCGTCACCAGCGTCATTTTAATATCGACGTTGATCAGCGGGCACGATGAGTTGTCCGCGTGTCCCACGAGTTGCTTTTCAATGACCGGAAAGCTCCCCGCCTTCGAATTGGTCGTGGTCGTCACGGTCCAGGTCACCTTGGGCACATTGGGCGGGACGCGACCGACCACTTCGCGCTCGAAGTCTTCCACGATCTCCGGTCGCCGCTGATGCCACCATTGTTCGGCGGATTTGACCTTTTGCCCGTTTTTCAAAGTGAGCGCGTCGGGCAGATCCGGAAACGGATTGGCCTTCGACTCATCGTAGTTGGCATGATCGGGGGCTTTCTCGTTCCCGTTCGCCCCTGGACGCAGAGCCGTGATGCCCAACTGATCCATCATGTTCTGATGGTCCTGCGCGTTTGTCCAGTTCAACGGTTGCGCGCAGTTGTTCACCGGGGTTGGCTGTTCCGCGGCGATTTGACAAACGAGGGCGACGAGGGCGCCCAATCTCCAGCAACAGGCAGGAATCATGTTTGGCTCTCGAACAAACATGTTAGCGGACAGCGCCGCGCAGCAGGGTGGGGCTGTTGCCGAGCCGCGACCGTGAGGGAGCGTTTTCCTACCCGCGCCAAGCCCAGTGCACCAGTTCTGCGACCTTCGGCGTCTTCCCTTGCACCAAAATCGCGACGCGGAAGATGCGCGCCGCCGCCACCACCATCACCAGCGTGAAGGCCAGCACTCCGGCCAGCCCCACCCAGGGCTGCCACGCCGGTACGCCGCCGCCCGGCATGGCCTGCCGCAGCAGCATCAGCATGGGCGTGAAGGGCGGAAACAGTGACAAAGCCGTGGAAATGGGGCCATTGGGCTGCTGCATGACGAAGGTGATCAAAAAGTACGGGATCATCACTGGCGCGAGCAATAGAATGGCGAGCTGCTGCGCATCCTGTGGGCTCCCGCACCCGGCCCCCAAGGCCGCGGCGAAGGAGCACAGGAAGATCACGTCGGCGATCAGGTAGGCGTAAAACCAGGGAAACACGGCGAACGGCACAATGCCCGAGAGGCCCATACCTTCCAGCGCCAGCGTGCCGCCGATAATGTAGAACGCGGAACTGGTCAGCGAGGTGCCCAGCGCGCCCAGCACCTTGCCCATCATCAGCTCGAAAGGCGTCGCCATCCCCAGCAGCATTTCCACCAGGCGCTGCGCCTTGTCCTCCGTCACCGCCGAGAGCATCGGGCTCGATCCGACCATCACGATCATGCCCAGCAGCAGCATGATGCCGAACGGCACGGCAAATTCGGCGACTTCGTTTTTCTTGCTCGCCTCGTGAATTTCGCCAGTCTTCGGATCGCGCGAAACCAGGCCGAAGCGGTCGATTTTCACACCGGCCAGCGCATCGGAGAGACGGCTTGGGTCCACGCCGAGATGCGCCAGGCGCACGCGCCGAATGCCTTCGTCGATGGAACCGGATAGCCAGCGGCTGGCTTCGTCGAAGCCGCCCTCGTTGCTATAAGTCGAGACTGGACCGGGCGTGGTATCCTTGTCGTTCGCCGCAGGCGGCGCGGTCTGCAAGGTGCTCGGACTGATTTCCACGAACGCATAGAGCTTCTCGTGGCGCACGCGCTCCGACAATTCCAGGCGCTGCTGCTTGGGGTCGGCGGCCGGCGGCAAAGTCTCGAAAGCGTAGCGCGGCTGCATCTGGCGGTGGGTGACCTTATCGAAGAGTTCTTTCGCGTTCTTCTCCTGCGCGGCCTGGATCACGGCGGCGGCCACCGCGCCCGTGCTATCGATAATGGCGATGCGCCGCTCCTTGATATCCGGCTTGCTTTGCATCAGTGCAATACCCAGAAAGCCGCCGCCAAACAGCAGCGGCGCCACCACCAGGCCGATAATGAACGCCTTGGTGCGAATGGTGGCCAGGTAGTCGCGCCTGGCGATCAGCAGAATCCGATGCGGGTTACTGGGCAATTTGCGCCTCCGCTGCTTCCGGGCCCGCAATCCGCACGAAGATGTCGTGCAGCGATGGCTTCATGATGGAGAAGCTGGTCACCCGCGTGCGATCGATGAGCGTGCGCAGCACCTGCTGCGGGTCGCAGCCGCGCGCCATGCGCAGCTCCTGTACTTGCCCGAGATCGCGCACCCTTTCCACGTCCGGCAAGCCGTCCAGAAACCGCGCGCCGCCTTCCGCCGCCACCCGGATGGTGTCGTTTCCGTATTGATCCTGGATGGATTCGAGCGTGCCGTCCAGAACTTTCTTGCCCCGGAAGATCATGCAAATGTAGTCGCACATGTTCTCGGCCACCTGCATGTCGTGCGTGCTCAGGATCACCGTGACGCCGCCGCGGCGCAGATCCAGGATGGCGGATTGCAGCGTGTCCGCGCTCACCGGATCGAGCCCGCTGAACGGCTCGTCCAGGATCAGCAGCTTGGGCGCCGGAACCACCGCGGCGATGAACTGCACCTTCTGGCTCATGCCCTTGCTCAGCGTCTGCACCTTCTGCGAGGCCCACTTCGCGAGGTCCAGCTTGTCGAGCCAGCGCACTACTTCCGCGGTGACCTTGCGGCCGCTGCGCAGTTCTCCGTAGAATTCCAGCATCGGTTGCACCGCCATCTTGCGGTAGAGGCCCCGCTCCTCGGGCAGGTAGCCGATCAGCTCCGAACGCGCGCCCAGCATTTGTTGCCCGAAGACCCGGATATCGCCGGAGTCGGGATAGAAGATGCTGGAGATCATGCGCATAGTGGTGGTCTTGCCGGATCCGTTCGGCCCGATAAAACCATACACCGAACCTTCGGGAACGACGAGCGATAGTCCGTCCACCGCCGTTACAGCGCCGAAGGTTTTTGTAACATTTGAAATCTGGACCGCATCCATCGATCCGCAAGTGTAGCAGGTTGCTCCTTGGGGGCGTGCTTTAGTAAGAAGAAACGGAGCAAACCGCGGGGCAACGAGCCCCGCTTCGACTTAGAGGCGGAGCTGGCTCGGATTTGCGGAGTGAACCTGACCACTCTGGACGGACTATATGGAATGACGATGCTGACTTTTGTTTCGGAGTCGGGTACGAATATGCGCCCCTGACGGACTGAAGACGACTTTGGATCTTGGCTGAAGCTGGCGCCCTGCCGACAGATCAGCGGAGGCAAGGTGATCAAGCAGGAACGCAACCGCACCAGAAACCGGGTGGCTAAAATGCGTTGCGCATGGCGGCCAGCGGGCAACGCTATTCTATCGGGATGCTAACCAATGGACAGGAATGCGACCGCGGGTCGAGTATCTTCATAACGTTTGGTGGCCAGCAAGCCCGCGCTTCCGCCCAAATCTGATTACAATGAGTCTGCGGATGAATAGAAGAACATTCTTGCTGGCTGGCGGAGGCGTACTCGCTGCCCAAGCGGAGCCTGCGGATCAGATCAACCTGGGCGTGATTGGCAGCGGAAGCCGGGGCACCTTCGTCATGACTGTGTTCCAGAAGGATCCGGCGTTGCGCGTCACAGCCATATGCGACGTCTATGAGCCCAATCTGGAGAACGCGGTGTCCACGGCCTCCAAGACGCCGGGAACCCACCCCAAGATCTATCGCAACTACAAAGAACTGCTGGCGGATAAAGACATCCAGGCGGTGCTGATCGCCACGCCGGAACATTGGCACGCGCAGATGGTGCTGGATGCCCTGGCGGCCGGCAAGGACGTGTACGTGGAAAAGCCCCTATGCCACACGCCGGAAGAAGGCGTTCGACTAGTCGAAGCTGAGAAGCACACCCGGCAGATCGTGCAAGTGGGCATGCAGCGCCGCAGCTATGATCTTTATCTCGCTGGGGCAAAACTGGTCGCCGGCGGTGCGCTGGGCAAGGTCCGCATGGTGCGGTCGTGGTGGCTGAATAATTACGTCGGCGACGGCGGCGCCCGCACGGCCAAACTGGATGGTGCACTGGATTGGGAGCAATGGCAAGGCCCGGCGAAGACGCGCGTCCCAACGGATCCGTTCATCTTTCGAAACTGGCGAAACATCGCCGAATACGGCGGCGGGATTGTGACCGATCAGGGCGCGCATGTGTTCGACGGGATACACCTGTTGATGAACGCTAGCTATCCGCTGGCGGTGACGGCCGCGGCGGGCAGACCGCACCGCGCGGGCTACGACACGCCGGAGTCAGTGGTGGTGACAGCGGAATACCCGGAAGACTTTATCGGCGTTTTCTCGATCAATTATGCGGCCATGCGCTACCAGCTTCGCAACGATCAGATGAATCAACTCGACGGCGATCAGGCGCGCATGGACATCGGACGCGAAGAGTGTAAAGTATACAAACAGGGAGCGGAGGAGATCGCGGCCATCGCCCGGAAATCGGAGAAGGGTTTCGGCTGGGCCACCGACCTCCATGTGCAAAACTTCCTGGAGTGCGTGCGGACGCGCAAGACGCCGACTGCCCCGATGGCCTTGGGCTTTCAGGCGGTGATCGTCACCCAACTCGGTAATCTGTCGCTCAAAAACGGGCGTCGCATGAAATGGAACGAGCAGTCGAACAAAGTGGAGATGTGATTCGATGTCGAGCCAAATAGACGACCGGCCGGTCCAGACGGCGGAACCCATCGCGGAAATCGATGTGCTGTGGATCACCGCCGGTCTGGGCTGCGATGGGGAGTCGATCGCAATGACAGCCGCAACGCAGCCCAGCATCGAAGACATTGTGCGCGGCGGCATGCCTTGGATTCCCAAAGTCAACTTCTACAATCCGGTTCTGGCCTTTGAAAACGGCGAAGAGTTCCTGAAGCCATTCCGCGAAGCTGCCGCCGGAAAGCGGCAGCCGTTTATTCTGGTGATGGAAGGCTCGATCCCGGACGAAACCAACAAGGCGGAAGGCTACTGGGCCACCTTGGGCACCGACCAAACGACAGGCCAGCCGATTCTGACTTGCGACTGGATCGACCGCCTGGCGCCGCACGCGTGGGCCGTTATCGCGGCGGGAACCTGCGCCACCTACGGCGGAATCCACGCCATGGAAGGGAATCCTACGGGGTGCATGGGTCTGCCCGATTATCTGGGATGGGGGTGGAAATCGAAGGCCGGTATCCCGATTGTCTGCGTTCCGGGGTGTCCGGTGCAGCCCGACAACTTTATGGAGACCCTGCTTTACCTGCTCACCCAGGCGGCGGGCAGGGCGCCCATGATTCAGCTGGATGAAGCGCTGCGCCCCACCTGGCTGTTCGGGCAGACCCTGCATGAGGTGTGCGATCGCGGTGGTTACTATGAGCAAGGCGAGTTTGCCGAAGCGTACGGCTCGCGCCACTGTATCGTGAAGCTGGGATGCTGGGGTCCGGTGGTGCAATGCAATGTGGGGAAGCGCGGATGGATGGGCGGGATTGGCGGCTGCCCCAATGTGGGCGGCATCTGCATCGGATGCACGATGCCGGGATTTCCCGATAAGTTCATGCCGTTCATGAATCAGCCGCCCGGTTCGCTGCTTTCATCCAGCGCGGTCATGACCTACGGCCGGGCCATTCACGCCCTCCGGCGTTTCGTGCAGGAGTCACTCAACAAGGAGCCGGTTTGGCGGAACCGGCGCACATGAATGGCTAAATGCCGCGGGAGGAGCTCATGATCGCAGGCGGCCAACGGCCGCTCGAAGGAATTCGGGGCGGCGCGGAGCCTTCGCTTTCCGAAGCGCAAGCCATGCTCCAGGACATGGCCAGCGTTTTTCTGCGCGATACGCAGGTTGGATCGCAGGCGGCCGACGGCCCGCACGGCGCGCCGGAACCGCTCAATATTCAAGCCAGGTACCGCAGCCTGGTCGAACAGCTTCCCGCCGTGGTGTTTCTGGTTTACCTGGACCGCGGAATCGGCGAGGCCTATGTCAGTCCTTACATCGAAGCGGCGCTGGGGTTCTCGCAGGCGGAGTGGCTGGAGGATCCGGTGCGCTGGTACCGCCATATTCATCCCGAAGACAATGTGCGCTGGAGCGAGGAAGCCGCCGAGATGTTTCTCACGGGCAAACCGCTGCGATCGGTATACCGGGTCATCGCCCGCGATGGCCATGTGGTCTGGTTTCATTGCGAGGCCAAGATGGTTCGCAGCGACGACGGGCACCCGTGGTTCATTCAAGGCGTGGCGTTTGACATCACAGAGCTGAAGCAGGCGGAAGAAGCGCTGCAGCAGGAGCGCAATTTTGTCTCGGCCATTTTGCATACCGTTGGCACTCTGATCATGGTGTTGGACCTGGACGGGCGAGTGGTGCAGTTCAACCGGGCCTGCGAGCAGACGACAGGCTGGCGCTTCGACAACGTGAAAGGCATGCATGCCTGGGAACTGTTTCCGATGGCGGAAGACAGCCAGAAATTCAGGCACGCCTTCGCGCAATTGCGCCTCCGGAACGCCCCTAGTGACTTGGAATGGCACTGGGTCACTGGCGAGGCCGGCCCGCGGCTGATCTCATGGTCAGGGACCATCCTGCCGGATTCCGAGGGTCAGGTGCGGCACATCATCGCAACCGGCATCGACATCACCGAGTCCAAGCGCCTGGAGACGGCCATCCTGGAGATTAGCGCGCGGGAAGAACACCGTATCGGGCAGGACCTTCACGACGGCCTGGGGCAGCACCTCACGGGTATCGCTTTCATGAGCAAGGTGCTGGAACAAAAACTCGCGGACAAGTCGCATGCCGAGGCCGCGGACGCCAGCAAAATCGTCAGGCTGGTGAACGAAGCCATCCACAAGACCCGGGAGCTTTCGCGGGGACTGCTCCCGGTGGCGTCGGACGCGCGCGGACTGATGTCGGCCTTGGAGCAATACTCCGCGGAAGTACATGACTTGTTCGGCCTTTCCTGCCGCTTTGAGTGCGAACATCCCGTTCCGATCTACGACGAAACGGTCGCGGGCCACTTGTATCGCATTGCCCAGGAAGCCGTGAACAACGCGGTCAAGCACGGGCACGGCAAGAATATTCTGATCACGCTGATTGGCGATGACGACTCGATCGCGCTGAGCATTCGGGACGACGGCGTTGGATTGCCCGCGGAAGTGAGGAGCAGCGCGGGCATGGGCTTGCATATCATGAACTATCGCGCGAAAATGATTGGCGCCACGCTGCAGGTTCAGCCCGGTTCCGACCGTGGATTGGTAGGACATACGGGCACGGTTGTGACGTGCAAGCTGCAATCGCGAGGCCTATGAGCGGGTCCGGCAAGATCAGGGTCTTCGTGGTGGACGACCACCCCATCGTGCGCCAGGGACTCTCGCAACTGATCAACCGGGAGCCCGACCTGTTGGTGTGCGGGGAAGCCGAGGATGCCCGCACGGCGCTCGATGCGCTGGGCCCGGCGAAGCCAGACATCGTGATCGTGGATGTGTCCCTCGACGGGCCGGATGGCATCGAACTACTGAAGACCATCCGGTCCAGGGACTCCAAACTCCCGGTGCTGATGCTGTCCATGCACGATGAGTCGCTCTATGCGGAACGGGCTCTGCGCGCCGGCGCCAACGGCTACATCATGAAGCAGGAAGCCACCGAACGCGTGCTGATCGCCATCCGCCAGATCCTGTCGGGCGAGGTATACGTCAGCGACCGAATGTCGCAGAAGATGATGCAGCAGTTCATTCATCGTTCCGGGCCCGCCATGAGTTCGCCCATGGCGGAACTAACCGACCGGGAGCTCGAGGTCTTCCGCCTTATCGGACATGGCCACGGCACCCGTCAGATCGCCGAAGAGTTGCATCTGAGCGTGAAGACGGTGGAATCCTACTACGCCCACATCAAGGAGAAGCTGACCCTTAAGAATGCCCGCGAGTTGGTGCAGCACGCGGTGCAATGGGTAGCCAGCCAGGGCCAGGTGTAGCTCTCATTGAAAGCAGCATTATCGGGGAATCCCCGGTTACTTCCATAGTGGGAACCACGAAAATAAATACAGGCTGAAACGGATTGAGCCGCCGGCCCGCGCTTTCCTACAATGCACAGTAGACGTTTGCAGAATAGGCACTTAGAGACGCAAGGGTCTGTAAGCAATATCACCAATACAACCCTTGCAAGGTAAGACCGATCACAGATCCGAGAGGAAAAGGAGGGCCAAGTATGCCAGCCGACACTGTGCCGTACGGCCGCAAGACGCAGAGACCGTCACCCGTCCAGGAAGTTCACATCGTTTGGATCACCGCTGGTCTGGGCTGCGACGGTGATTCCGTATCGATCACTGCAGCCACCCAGCCCAGCATTGAGGATGTTCTATTGGGAGCCATACCCGGGCTTCCCAAAGTCCACCTGCACAACCCCGTCTTAGCCTACGAATGCGGCGACGACTTCATGCGGCATTTCTACCTGGCCGCGGAGGGCAAGCTCGAACCATTCGTGCTGGTGGTGGAGGGCTCCATACCCAACGAAAAGATCAAGAAAGAGGGCTACTGGGCCGCGCTGGGAACCGATTCGGATACGGGCCAGCCGATCCTTACCACGGATTGGATCGACCGGCTCTCGGCGAAGGCCACGGCGGTGGTAGCCATCGGAACCTGCGCGACTTATGGCGGCATCCACGCCATGGAAGGTAACCCTACCGGTTGCATGGGACTGGCTGACTACCTGGGTTGGGACTGGCGATCCAAGGCTGGCCTGCCCGTGGTCAATGTCCCCGGCTGCCCGGTCCAGCCGGATAATTTCATGGAGACGGTTCTGTATCTTCTATATCAACTGGCGGGCCTGGCTCCCATGATCCCGCTGGACGAAGAATTACGTCCGACGTGGCTGTTCGGCAGGACCGTGCACGAAGGCTGCGACCGCGCCGGCTACTACGAGCAGGGCGACTTCACCACGGAATACGGTTCGCCGAAGTGCATCGTGAAGCTGGGCTGCTGGGGGCCCGTGGTCAATTGCAATGTGCCCAAGCGAGGCTGGATGGCGGGCATCGGCGGCTGCCCCAACGTGGGTGGTATCTGCATCGGCTGCACCATGCCTGGCTTCCCCGATAAGTTCATGCCGTTTATGGACGAGCCCCCTGGCGCCAAGCTTTCGTCGGCCGCCGTGGGCATCTACGGCCGCGCGCTGACCTCGCTGCGCTCGTTCACTAACAAGAGCCTGAATAAGGAGCCTAAGTGGCGGCACCCGCGTGCCGAGCTGACCACTGGCTATCATCCGAGGGGTTATTAGAAGCAAAGGAGCGATCGAATGAGCACCCTAACTGGAACCATAACGGAAACGCCCTCCAAGTCCAGGAAGCTGGTGGAGATGAACTGGGACCCGATTACCCGCATTGTGGGCAGTCTCGGGATCTTTACCAAGATCGACTTCGAAAACCGCCAGGTGGCCGAGTGCCACAGCACCTCGTCCATCTTCCGCGGCTATAGCATCTTCATGAAGGGCAAAGACCCGCGTGACGCGCACTTCATCACCAGCCGTATCTGCGGTATCTGCGGCGACAACCACGCTACCTGCGCGACCTACGCGCAAAACATGGCGTTCGGGGTGCATCCGCCGCCTCTGGCTGAATGGATCATCAATCTTGGCGAGGCCGCCGAGTATATGTTCGACCACAACATTTTCCAGGACAACCTGGTAGGTGTGGATTTTTGCGAACAGATGGTCAAAGAGACCAACCCCGGCGTTTGGAGCAAGGCGCAGAAGACCGCGTCGCCGCACTCCAACCTGCACGGCTATAAGACCATCGCGGACATCATGACCGCGCTGAATCCTTTCACCGGAGCGTTTTATCGCGAAGCCCTGGTGATGAGCCGCATGACCCGCGAGATGTTCTGCCTGATGGAAGGCAGGCACGTGCATCCGTCCACGCTGTATCCCGGCGGCGTCGGCACGGTGCCCACGGTTCAGCTTTTCACGGATTACATCGTGCGCCTGATGAAGTACGTGGAATTCATGAAGAAAGTAGTCCCGCTGCACGACGATCTGTTCGACTTTTTCTATGAGGCGCTGCCAGGGTATGAAGAAGTCGGGCGGCGGCGCATCCTGCTGGGTTGCTGGGGCTCGTTCAATAACCCCGCTGTCTGCGACTATACCTACAAGAACATGACGGAGTGGGGCCGCGGCATGTATGTCACTCCCGGCGTGGTCGTGGATGGCAAACTGGTGACCACCGACCTGGTGGACATCAACCTAAATATCCGCATCCTCCTGGGCAGCTCTTATTACGACGACTGGGAGCGCGGCGAGACCTTCGTCAAGCAGGATCCGCTGGGCAATCCCGTTGACCAGCGGCATCCCTGGAATCAGACCACCATTCCCCGGCCGCAGAAGCGCGACTTCTCGGACAAATACACCTGGGTGATGTCGCCGCGATGGTACGATAAGCGAACCGAGGAGTATCTGGCGCTGGACACCGGCGGCGGCCCCATCGCCCGCTTCTGGGCGACCGCGCTGGCGGGCATCGTCGACATCGGCTATCTCAAGGCCACCGGCCACAGCGTGAAGATCTATCTGCCTAAAACGGTGTCTCTGCCGGAAGTCGAGTTCGAGTGGAAGATTCCGAAATGGAGCAATGCCATCGAGCGGGACCGGGCGCGCACTTACTTCCAGGCTTACGCCGCGGCCGCCGCCCTGCACTTCGCCGAACAGGCGCTGAAGGAGCTGCATGCCGGGCGCACCAGGACCTGGTCGGAGTTCAAAGTGCCGGACGAAGCTATCGGATGCGGCTTCCACGAAGCGGTGCGCGGTGTGCTCTCCCATCACGTCGTGATCCGGGATGGCAAGATCGCGAATTATCATCCGTATCCCCCAACGCCGTGGAATGCCAATCCGCGCGATGTTTACGGGACGCCCGGGCCGTACGAAGATGCCGTGCAGAACACGCCGATCTTCGAGGAAAACGGGCCGGACAAGTTCAAGGGCATAGATATCATGCGTGCCGTGCGCAGCTTCGACCCCTGTCTGCCTTGCGGCGTGCATATGTATCTGGGCGAAGGGAAGGTGCTGGAAACCGTCCATTCTCCCACCTTCGGCGTTCAATCCTAAGGCTTGGAGGATGCTCACGCGGCCGGCGCGACTCCTCTCGCCGGCCGCTCTTTTTGGCGGCATTCAGGGCATAAGCTACCTATGACCAACTCAACGGCAGTCCAGCAGCAGACCGCGCGCATCGAGGAACTGATTCACAAGCTGGAGGCCTCCGCGGATCCCGGCTCGCTGGCGACTGCCAGAGAGCTGGTCGAATCGCTGATGGCGCTGTATGGCGCGGGTCTGGACCGGCTGACGGAAATCATCGCGGCGAAAGGAGAGGCGGGCAGAGAAATCCTGGGCGAACTGGGCCGCGACGAACTGGTGGGAAATCTGTTGGCGGCCAACGGGCTGCATCCGCTGGATCTGGAGACCCGCGTCAAGGGGGCGGTTGACAAGCTTCGGCCGCGCCTCCGTTCACAGGGCAGCGTTGAGCTGTTGGGGACTGACGGCGGCGTAGTCCGGCTGCGACTGAGCGCGAGTGGGTCCAGCTGCGGGTCGTCCGCCGGTTCGCTGAAGTCCGCCGTCGAAGAGGCCATGTACGAGGCTGCGCCCGATCTGGTTCATCTGGCCATCGAGGTGGTCGAAGAGAAGGCCGCCGCCTCCGGCTTTGTGCCCTTGGAGAAGCTGGTTGGACTTCGCGTGGCGGCCAATGGCAACGGTGCGGGCTTATGACTTCCGGCGGCCTGGCGAGCACCCTGGAGGCTCTGAATCAGTTCGCAGCCAAGCGCCGCCAAGTCGAAATCTGCGAGTTATGCGGCGCGGAACTGGCCGGGGACCATCCCCATCTTGTCGATCCGAAGGCGCGAAAGCTACTCTGTTCCTGCCAGGCTTGCGCCCTCCTTTTTGGCGCGCAGGCGGGGTCGAAATACAAACGGTGCTCCCGGCGAATCCGATTTCTGGCCGGGTTCCGCCTCACCGATGCCGAGTGGGCCAGCCTGATGATCCCCATCAACATGGCGTTTTTCTTCAAGAGCAGCCTGGAGGGGCGCGTGGTGGCGCAGTATCCCAGCCCGGCGGGCGCCACCGAATCCCAATTGCCGCTGGATACCTGGAGCGACCTGGTGGCCGAGAACCCGGCGCTGGCGGACATGGAACCGGATGTGGAAGCTTTGCTGGTTAACCGTCTGGGGCCTGCCCGCAGTTATGCGGGCCCGGAGTACTACCTGCTGCCGATCGACGAATGCTACAAGCTGGTTTGGCTGATTCGTTCGCACTGGAAGGGACTGTCGGGCGGCGCGGACGTCTGGAAAGAACTGGAGTCGTTCTTTGTGGACCTGAAGACGCGATCGGAAGTGCCGCATGCCTGATTTGAATTTTCGAATTGGCGGCGTGCAGGCCATTCCTCACGCAGCGGTGCCGCTGCTGGGTTTCGATCTGGTGGTCTCCAATGCCGGCGAAGAGCGCGTGCATACCGTCGCCCTGCGGTGCCAGATCCAAATTGAGGCGACGCGCCGCCGATATGCTCCAGCGGACCAGGAGGGCCTGCAAGATCTGTTCGGAGAGCCACATCGGTGGGGTCAGACCTTGCGCACCATGCTATGGACCCAGGTGGGCATCGTGGTGCCGGGCTTCACCGGCGAGAGGCACGCCGAACTCCCCGTGCCCTGCTCTTTCGACTTTAATGTGGCGGCGGTCAAGTACTTCCACGGCCTGCAGGATGGCGAGGTTCCGCTGTGCTTTCAGTTTAGCGGCACGGTCTTCTATGAGTCCGCTGCGGGCGGATTGCAGGTCGCGCCGATCTCGTGGGACAAAGAGGCGAAGTTCCGGCTGCCGATTCAGCCGTGGAAAGAAATGATGGATCTGTATTATCCCAATAGCGCCTGGCTTTGCCTCAGCCGCGACGTCTTCGATCGACTCTACAGGCACAAGGTCCGGATCGGCGCACCGACATGGGAAAAGATGCTGGAGGGACTCCTGGAGGGCGTGCAGGAGGGAGTGCCATCGTGAGCGCCGAACTGGTCGATCGCATCGCTAACGCGGTGCTCTACGAGGGCTACATGCTGTACCCGTACCGGCCCTCGGCGGTGAAGAATCGGAGGCGCTTCAACTTCGGCGTTCTGGTTCCACCGGCCTATTGCGCCACACAATCCGGTACGGAGGCGTCGATCATGCGCACCGAGTGCCTGGTATGTGGAAGTCCGCGCACCGCCCTCGATGTGAGGGTGCGATTCCTGCAAGTGATGCCAGGTGCGGCGCCGGAATCGTGGCAGAGCGCCATGGAACGGGAGGTGAGCCTGGGCGGCTGTGGTCTGAGCGATCTGGCGTCCCACGCGCGGGTGGAGCAGTTCCAGTTTTCGATGGATTCGAGCGCCGGCGGCTGCATTGAAGGCACAGTGACCGTGACCGCCCAGCTACTCGACGAAGGCCTGTACCAGCTGGCGGTGAGTGTGGCGAACCAGACACCGCTCGAGTGTCCGGAGGGATTCAGCCGGGACGAAGCTTTGCCTTATTCGCTGGCGGCGGCGCACACCATCCTGCATGTGCGGGATGGCGAGTTCGTGTCGCTTCTCGATCCTCCCGAGCAGCTTCGGGAAGCCGCTTCCACGTGTCAAAACACCGGCACCTGGCCCGTCCTGGCCGGCGAATCCGGACAACGCGCCTTCATGCTGTCTTCGCCGATCATTCTCTACGATTACCCGCAGATCGCGCAGGAGAGCCCCGGCGACTTGTTTGACGGAACGGAGATCGACGAGATCCTGATGCTGCGCATCATGACTCTGACGGAGGAGGAGAAGCAGGAAGTCCGTAATGGCGACGAGCGCGCCCGCCGCATCCTGGAAAGAACCGAGATGCTGCCCGAGGAGCATTTCATGAAACTGCACGGCGCGTTACGTGGACTACGGCCGGTGGAGGACGCGCGGTGAACCAGTGGGAATGGCAACTGCTCGAGGACAAGAGCCCGGTGGAATGCCTGCCGGTCGGCGGCGTGGAACTCAGGGCTGGTTCTCGCGTCCGGCTGCGCCCGCGGAGTGGGGGAGACGTCTTCGATCTGGCGCTGGCGGGAAAAATCGCCATTATCGAATCGATCGAGCAGGATTACGAAGGCAAATTCCATTTCGCGGTGGTGCTGGAGGAGGACCCGGGGAGGGATATGGGAATGCTGCGCCAGCCGGGCCACCGGTTCTTTTTCGATCCGGAGGAGGTAGAGCCCGCGAAATGAGCACGCCGCGCATCCTGGTCGCCGGCATCGGGAATGTTTTCCTGGGCGACGACGCGTTCGGAGTCGAGGCAGTCAATCGGCTGTCGCGCCGCGCGCTGCCGGATTCCGTGCGCGTGGTCGACTATGGGGTTCGCGGCCTGGACCTGGCCTATGCGTTGCTCAATGACTATGACTTGGTCATCCTGGTGGATGCGGTTCAGCGGGGTGAAGCCCCAGGTACGCTATATGTCCTGGAGCCGGAACTGCCTGCCGCGGACGGCGATGTGCCCCAAGCCTTCCCGATGGACGCGCATGGTATGAACCCCATGCGCGTGCTGGACATGGTGCGGGCCATGGGTGGACGGCCTCGACGTGTGCTGGTGGTTGGGTGCGAGCCGGCCACCCTGGGCGACGAATTGGAGGGCGCCATGGGGCTCAGCGATCCGGTAGCATCGGCGGTAGACGGCGCCATCGGCATCATCGAATCTCTGATCGCAAAGGCTGCCGAGGATCGCGAGTTGGAGGTCGTGGCGTAAGAAAAGGTTCGAAAGGAGACAAATTCGCATGGAAAATACACAGCACTTACAAGACGCAGCAGAGTCGCGAGACACATTGTTTATGCTCTCCGGGGTGGCACTGGTAATCTTCGGCGCGGGATTGATTCTGTCAAGCCCGATCGTGCGGCGATTGATGGCGCAGACCGGGATGGGTGGCCTGAATCTGTTGCAAGCCGCTGTGCCGGACCTCGAGAAGTACATGAAGCTGAGGAATATGTGACCGAATGACAGAGACTACGGAGGCTACCAAAGCCGACTATCTGATCGAGTCCGGAGTGAGCCGGTTTACTGTCCGCGGCGTCGCGGGCGGATTGCTTTCCGGGCTAGGACACAACCCTATTGTCGCTATCCCGGACTTCGCGGGAGAAGCGCACTGGGACCCCGGGGAGCCTCAAAAAGCCGCCTTGCGGGTGACCATTCGTACAGCGTCTCTGGCCGTTCAGAATGATATGAGCGACAAGGATCGGCGCGAGATCCAACGCGCCATGCGCGATGACGTCCTGGAGATAGACAAATATCCCGAGATTGTCTACGAAAGCGCCGCCGTCACGCCAAACCCGGGAGGCCGCGTCATGATCGACGGCAACCTGACGCTCCACGGTGTGACCCGCCGGGAGCAGGTGACGGCGCAGTTGGCCGTTACCGGCGAGATGCTGCGCGCGTTTGGCGATTTTACGATCCGGCAGACCGACTACCAGATCAAGTTGGCATCGGCCCTCGGTGGAGCGCTTAAAATGAAGGATGAGTTGAAGTTCAGCTTCGACATCGTGGCGCGCAAGAGGACGGAGTAAACCACATGTGCCTGGCTATCCCCGGACGAATCGTCGAGATCCTGCCGGAACGCGAGAATTTGGCCCTGGTCGAGGTGTCGGGCGTCCGGCGCAAGATCGATGTAGGCCTGCTGGATGACGATCCGGCCAAGGCGGGCGATTGGGTCCTGATCCACGTAGGCTTCGCCATGAGTAAAATCAGCGAAAAAGACGCGGCCGATCAGATGCGCGTGCTCGCCATGCTCGGAGAAGACGAAGCGGCCATGCAGGAAATCGAAGGATACGGTCTGGGTGATACCGAGCCGCGACCGTCAGGGAGCGGTTAGCCATGCAATTTGTCGATGAATTCCGCCAGCCCGAACTGATCTCCAAGGCCGCTCAGGAGATCCGCCGCCTGGCCGATCCCCAGCGCCATTACCGGCTCATGGAGGTCTGCGGGGGCCACACGCATGCGATCTATCGCTTCGGCCTGAAAGACCTGCTGCCCTCCAACATCGAACTCATTCACGGCCCTGGTTGCCCGGTGTGCGTGCTGCCCATGGGCCGCATCGACGACGGTTTGTCCATGACTGAAGATCCCAATGTGATCTTCACCGCCTTCGGCGACATGATGCGGGTGCCCGGCACGCTTGGCAGCCCACTCGAATACAAAGCGCGCGGGGCCGACGTGCGTATCGTGTATTCCCCAGCCGACGCGCTCAAGCTGGCGCAAGCGAATCCCGATCGGCACGTCATGTTCTTCGCCATCGGGTTCGAGACCACCGCTCCGTCCACCGCGCTCACTTTGATGCGCGCCCGCGCCCAGGGAATTCGAAACTTCTCCGTATTCTGCAACCACGTGACCATCATCCCGGCCATTCGCGCCATTCTGGACTCGCCCGACATGCGCCTGGACGCGTTCATCGGGCCGGGCCACGTGTCGACCGTCATCGGCTGCCGGCCTTATGAGTGGATCGCGAGCCACGAGGGCAAACCTATCGTGGTCTCCGGCTTTGAGCCTCTGGACATGCTGGAATCCATCGTGATGCTGCTGCGGCAGTTGCGGGAGGGGCGAGTGGAGGTCGAAAACCAGTACAAGCGCGTAGTTCCCTGGGAGGGGAATCGCGCCGCGTTGAAGGCCATGGCCGAGGTTTTCCAGTTGCGTCCTTACTTCGAATGGCGCGGGATGGGTTTCATCTCGCAATCGGCGCTGCGCCTGCGCGACAGCTTCGCGGAATTCGACGCCGAACAGCGCTTCCACATTCCCGGCGTCCGCGTGACCGATCCGAAGGCCGCCCAATGCGGCGAGGTGCTGAAGGGCGTATTGAAACCGGCCCAGTGCAAGCTTTTCGGCAACGAATGCACGCCGGAGCGTCCCGTGGGCGCGCTGATGGTCTCCTCGGAAGGCTCGTGCGCAGCGTACTATAATTATGAGCACCGCAAGGCCGCGCTGGTGAACCCGTTGCCCGCGCCGGCCATGACGGTCTGAAATCGGGATAGGCATGCAGGCTGCTCCCAAGATCCGCTTTCGCGACACGCAGATCGAGATGGCGCATGGCGCGGGCGGCAAAGCCAGCCGCAGGCTTGTCGAAGGCCTGATCGTGCCCTTGCTCGGCGAGCCGTCAGGCGAACCCTTAGGCGACGCCGCCTACGTGCGGATGAATGGCACGCGCCTGGCCATCACAACCGATAGCTTCGTGGTGAAGCCTTTGCGCTTTCCCGGCGGCTCCATCGGCGAACTGGCGGTCAACGGGACCGTGAACGATCTGGCCGTATCGGGCGCGCGCGCGGAAACGCTGGTGGTCACGTATATACTCGAGGCCGGACTGCCCACCGAGATCCTGGAGCAGGAAGTGCGCGCCATGGCGGCGGCCGCGCACCGGGCCGGCGTGGTCATCGCCGGGGGCGACACGAAAGTGGTTGAGCACGGCAAAGCCGATCGCATGTACATCAGCAGTTGCGGCATCGGCCGGTTGATTCCGGGCCTGGAGCTGTCGCCGCGATCCGTCCGTCCCGGCGATCGGATTCTGCTCTCCGGACCGATCGGCGACCATGGCATCACCATTTTGTTGGCCAGGGGAGAGTTGGACCTTGAAGCCGAGATCTGTTCCGATACGCGGCCGGTGCTTCCCATGGTGGAAGCCATCGCCGCGGTGGCCGCGCCCGGCATCCGCTGGATGCGCGATCCGACCCGCGGCGGAGTGGCCACTTCGCTGAACGAATTGGCGATCGATTGCGGCCTGGGAATCTGTCTCGCCGAGGAACGCATCCCCATTCACGATAGCGTGCGCGGAGCTTGCGAATTGCTGGGCCTCGAGCCGATGCACATCGCCAACGAAGGGCAGTTTCTGGCCGTTGTCGCACCGGAATTCGCGGATGCCGCGCTGGCCGCTCTGCAGGCCGCGCCGGGCGGTAGCGCGGCGGCCCTGATCGGCGAAGTGCGCGCGCAGCCTGAGGGCACGGTGCTGGTCTCGACTTTGTACGGCGGCACACGCGTTATCGACATGCTGGTGGGAGACCCCCTGCCGCGCATTTGTTAGGATTATCCCGCATGACCGCTACGTGTGATTTGGCCAAGTGCGTCGCAGACGGGTTGCTCGAGCGTAACCGGCTTTGTACGGAGTTCTTCGCGCGCGAGGCGCCCCGCCTGGCGCAAGCCTCCCGTGAGATGGCGGAGCGCTTCCTGCGCGGGGGCCGTTTGCTGGCTTTCGGGCGCGGGCCTTACGCGACCGATGCGCAGCACGTCTCGGTGGAATTCGTCCACCCGGTGATCGTGGGAAAGCGCGCTCTGCCGGCGCTCGATCTGTCGCTGCTTTTCCGGCCCTGGCTGGAAGCCCTGCTGTGCGCCGACGATATGGTGATGGGCTTCGGTCCGCCGGAAGGCGATCCTGAAGTGTGGCCGGCGCTGGAAGTGGCGCGGGCGCGGGGGGCCATGACTTTTGCTTTGCCAGGCGCGCTGCCCGGACTGGACGGCGACTATGCCGTCGGCGCGTTGGCATCCCACCCCTTCATCCACCAGGAGATGATCGAGATGCTCTACCACGTGCTGTGGGAGACCGTGCACGTGTTCCTTGAGCACCGTGAGTTGGGCCTCGATACCGGTGACGCCGGCTTCCTCTATCCGTTCCTGGGACAACAGAAGCAGCCGACGGAGGATCTGCTGGCCGAAGTGGCGGAATCCATCCGGATGAAAGTGCAGGACGACGCCGGACTGCGGGCGCAGGTGGCTGCGGAGCAGGCCGAAGCCATCGGCGCCACCGCGTACGCCATCTGGCAATGCGCCCACCGCGGCGGCAAGCTGATTCTGTTTGGCAACGGCGGCTCGGCTACCGACGCCAACGATTGGGCGCTCGACTGCGTGTGCCCGCCCCAGGGTTACCGGCCCATTCCGGCGGTGTCGCTGGCTCTCGAGCCCGCCAACATCACTGCCGTCGCCAACGACGTGGGCACGGACGTCATCTTTCTGCGGCAACTCATCGCGCAAGCGCGCCCCGGCGACATGGCCGTGGGGATTTCGACCAGCGGCGGATCGCGCAACATCGTCATGGCGCTGGAAGGGGCCCGCAAGCGCAAGCTTACGACCGTAGCGCTGCTGGGTTATGACGGCGGGGAAGTGTTGCGCCGGAACCTGGCGGACTTTCCCCTAATCGTGCGCTCCGACTATATCCCCCGCATTCAGGAGGTGCAGGCGTCCATCTACCACATCCTGCGGGAAACCGTGGAGGCCATTGGCCTGCTCGCAATATGAGGTATGAGCTCTACGGCAGCCGGCGTTGTCCGCACACGGGAGAAATGCGGGACTGGCTCGAAACCAGAGGCTGCGAGTTTGTCGAATACGACGTCGAGGCCGACCCCGCCGCCCTCGAACGCATGAAGGCGCTAACTGGCGGGCAGCGAGCGGTTCCCATCCTGGTGGAGCATGGCGCGGTAGTTCAGGTGGGCTGGCAGGGTCGAAGCTGCGTGGTGGGCTAGGGCATTGTTCCCCTACTTCCGGCGGACTCCCGACACGAACCGGAAGAATCTCCAAGGACGTCCACCGACGGTGCGCTGCTCCTCGCTATAAATGCCAAGGGAGTAGATGGAGATCTCACACCGCCAAAAAGTTATGGCCGGCGCGTTGGCTTCTAATACTCTGACCAACCAATCTCCTGGACGTTCATTCCAGAGAAAAGTAGCCATGCTCCGGCCGATGCCACGGCGTCGATACTTGCGCATAACAAAGAACTCGTGAACGTCATGTGCGCCAATATCGCCGAGCCACTCGTCGCCCGATCCGATGAGCGCAAAGCCTGCTATCGAGTCGCCGACCTTAGCCAAGTACGCATCATATCCTTTTGCCCAGAATGAGGCCGTGTCGTAGGAATAGCGTCCGTCGGCGCCGGTATCCAGCTCGAACCACTCCGACATGTCGTGGCAATAGAGTTCAGATAAGTTCCGGAGCAAGACATCCGATTCGGGTCCGATTCTTGAGATCGTGAGATCAGGGGGCTGCATGGGGTGGCCGCATCCTAGTACCTTTCAGTTTATTTCCGTTCGACCTCGGCGGGAGCTACCGTCCAGGAAAGCTGGTATAGTCGTCGATCAGGAGGCCGCCCCTATGCAAATGAGTCGACCTGTATGGAGCGCCCTGTCGCTCGCTTTGGCTGCGACGGCAATTCCCCAGGCCGCAACCCCGGCGAACGGAACCGTAACGGCGAAGGTGGTCGAGGCGGCTAACGCGTTCCTGGGGATACTCAGCGCGGCGGAGCGGACCCAATGCACGTTCGGCTTCAATAGCACCCAAAGAACCGGCTGGTCCAACTTGCCCAGCGGAATCTTTCAGCGCAATGGGATGCGCTTCGGCGACATGACGCCGCGGCAGCGCCAGGCGGCCCTTGCGCTGGTCGCCGCGGCCCTGAGCCGCGAGGGCTACCAGAAGGTCACCGACATCATGAACGGTGATGAAGTGCTGAAGAATGCGGGCGGCGGACGGACCGGTGGCCGGCCGGGAGGCGGTCGCGGCGGGCCTGGCGGAGGCGTTCGGTTCGGACTGGATGAATACTACATGGCGCTCCTGGGAACGCCATCGGCGACCGAGCCGTGGATGATTCAATTTGGCGGGCATCATCTGGCCATCAACGTGACGGTTGTGGGCCCCCACACCGTGATGACCCCCAGTTTGCCCGCAGCTCAACCGGCGAAGTACACCTTGAACGGCCAGACCATTCGGCCGCTGGGCCGCGAAAACGACAAGGGTTTTGCGCTCATCAATGCGCTCAGCGCCGGGCAGCAAAAGCGCGCAATCCTCGACTATCGAGTGACCGATCTGGTGCTGGGGCCCGGCGCCGACGGAAAAGTGATCCAACCGGAGGGCATCCCCGCTTCGGAGTTAGACGCGGGTCAGCAGGCTCTGCTGCTGGACGTGGTGCATGAGTGGGTCGGCATCCTCAATGACGAGGCGGCGACGGCAAAGATGGCGGAAATCAAGGCCAACCTGCCGAAGACGTATTTCGCCTGGAGCGGAGCGACAAAGAACGGAGGCCTGGCGTATTACCGCGTCCAGGGGCCAACGGTAATCATCGAGTATGCACCGCAGCAGGGCGACCTCGATCACATCCACACCATCTACCGCGACCCGACCAACGATTACGGCGCGAAGCTTGTCAGACCATGAACCTGCGAAGAGTTTCCCTGCTGTTCGTCGTGCTGTGCGCGTGGCTCGCAAGCGCCCCTCCGGCCGGCGCCCACCGGCTGGATGAGTATCTGCAGGCCACCTTGATCGGAGTGACGCCGGAGGGCATCAACGTGGAGATCCGGTTGACGCCGGGCATCGCGACGCTGCCGGTTTTGATGGCTATGATCGACCAGGATCGCGATGGACGCATTTCGGCGGGAGAAGAGCGGGCCTACGCGGGGCGGGTGGCACGGGAGGTGGATCTGCGTGTGGATGGTGTACCGGCGACGCTGTGGCTGACCGAGAGCGACTTTCCTACCCTCGAAGCTATGCGGGAGGGATTGGGCACGATCCGGATGAAACTGCACACAGCGCGCAGCGGGCATGAGTTGCGCTTCGAGAATCACCACCTGCCGCAAGTCAGCGTATACCTGGTGAATTGCCTTGCGGGTCCGGCGGACGGGCTGGTGGTGAGGCGGCAGAAGCGGGACGTAGCGCAGAGGTCGATTGAGTTTGAGTATGCTTTCGGCGCGGGCGGCGTGGCGCCACTGCGCGCGGCGTTCTGGCCGGCCGCGATCGGGATGCTGCTGGTGGCCCGGATGGCGGTACTTGTCTACAGAAGGAAACACGGCAGGTCTCGCCCCGCAAGAGGCGGCCTGGGAGGCCGCCGCAGGCTGGGAGCCTGCCCCACTTGTTCAGGCCAGCGCTTTTCCGTATAACACCAGCAGGCGGCTCCATGCCTTCTCGGCTTGGGGCTCGTTGTAGACCTTCGAATCCGGGGGACACCACCCGTGCGCGGCGCCAGCGTACACTTCGATTTCCGCCGGCAGGTCAGCCTTCGCAAACGTCTCCTTGAGGGCGGTCTTGTCGTTGGGCGAGCGCGCGTCGTCATTTTCAGCGATCGCGATGAGGAATTGCGCCTTGCTCTTCGCGGCCTGCAGGTGCGGACTGTTGGGCGCGTCGGTCACCAGTCCGCCGCCGTGGAACGAGGCGACTGCTCCGACGCGCTCGGGCACCGCGGCGGCGGTCCGAAACGCCATCGGGCCACCCATGCAATAACCCTGAGTGCCCATCTTCCGGTTCTTTGCCACCGATTTTTGCCCGTCCAGCCAACCGGTGAACGCGCGGGCATCGGTCATTTGCGTGGTCTCGTTCAGAGCTCGCGCGAGCGGTATCAAATCCTGGATTGGCGTTGCGGCGCCCGCTTCCGCGGTCGGAGCTTTCTTGACGCGGTAGAAAGGATTCACCACGAGTACCGCATACCCGGATTCGGCGAGTCGTTTGCCCATACTGCGGAACGCCGGGCGCAGCCCGAAGATGTCGGGCCAAACCAGAACCCCAGCCGCTGTGCCGCTCGCGGGATGCACAAAGTAACAGTCGGCGCTACCATCCGGCGTGGTCACGGTGACGTCCGTTTCGGTGACTGTGACGGCGTTGGCCACCCGCGGCAGCATCATGGCAAAGCCCGCTCCCAACATGGCGCCGAACTGCTTACGCGTCACTAAGCCGCGAGCTTCATACTTTTGCCGGTCCTCTTCGAAATGATCCTGATCACACATGCTTCCCTCCTCGTCGCCCGATTGCGCGGCAGAACCGCGGGCGCATGGCGCTATTATAACTATCCGCATGGTTTTGCGATAAAACGAAGTTACGGCAATGCACACACGTACCGGAAGGAATGTACTGCTCGTCATGCTGTTGCACGGCGTCGCCGCGGCTGCTTTCGCGGCATCGGTGATCTCGACGCGCCTGGATGACCCCAAAGCGGTTTATCTCGCGGCTCCCGAAATCGGCTCTGGCGCCGACGACAGCGCCGCGCTCCAGGCTGCCATCGACAAGGCTGAAAACAACGTTCGCGAAGGAATCGTCTTTGTGCCCGCCGGCCAATACCGGCTGACGCGAACTGTCTACGTATGGCCAGGGGTGCGCATCATCGGATACGGCGCGACCCGCCCCATCTTCCTCCTGCCGCCCAGCACTCCGGGTTTCCAGAAAGGCGTGGGCGTGATGGTCACGTTCACCGGCGCGCGTCCCGGCCACTCGTTCGCGGCGGGTTTCCGCGTGCCGTTTCCGCCGCCCGACAGCGTGCCCCCGAATAACCAGATCGCCGACGCCAATTCCGGCACCTTCTATTCGGCCATGAGCAACATCGATTTCGAGATCGGCGATGGCAACCCGGCCGCGGTCGCGATCCGCTTCCACGTGGCCCAACATGCTTATCTCAGCCACATGGATTTCCATATCGGATCCGGGCTCGCCGCACTGAACCAGGCCGGCAACGAGTGCGAGGATCTGCACGTTTATGGCGGACGTTACGGAATTCTGACCGAAAAGACCTCGCCCGCCTGGCAGTTTACGCTGATCGATTCCGTATTCCAGGATCAGCGCGAGGCTGCGATTCGCGAACACGAGGCCGGACTCACCCTGATTCGAGATACGTTTCGAAACGTCCCGGTGGCCATCGATATCGATCCTCAGTATTACGACCAATTGTGGGTCAAGGACAGCCGCTTCGAGAATATCTCCAGCGCGGCCGTGGTCATCAGCAATGAGAAGAGTCCGCTGAATGAGATCGGTTTCGAGAACGCGGTATTGAAAGACGTGTCGGTGTTTGCACGATTCCGCGAGAGCGGGAATAAGGTCGCCGGAAAGGGCCCGGTGTACCGGATCAAGAATTTCAACTACGGGACTGATCCTACCGGGCGAGGGGATGACCGGCGCCATCGGCATGGTCTACGACGCCACAAGTCTGACTACCATGCCCGCGCCATTGCCTCCCGCAATCCCGGCGCTGCCCCCCGCCGAAGATTGGGTCAACGTCCACGCGCTCGGTGTTGCCGGAGACGGCAAAACCGACGACACACTGGCCATCCGGAAAGCGATTGATGCGCACCGCGTGCTCTATTTTCCAAGCGGACATTACATGGTCAGCGACACGCTCACGTTGAAAGCGGAAACGGTACTCATCGGGCTGCACCCCACGCTGACGCAGTTCGACCTTCCGGACGAGACGCCCGCCTATCAGGGCGTAGGTGCGCCGCAGGCCTTGATTTTCGCGCCGCCGGGCGGTTCCAACATCCTGAGCGGCTTCGGGGTGCTCGACGGGCGGGATCAATCCGCGCGCCGTAGGCGTGCTGTGGTGCGCGGGGGCCGGCTCGCTGATCGATGACGTGCGCTTCCTGGGCGGCCACGGCAGCGGCACGAATCCCTACAACAACGACCACACCGCCGATCCCGACCTGCACAAGCGCTGGGACGGCCAGTATCCCAGCCTGTGGGTTACGCACGGCGGCGGCGGGACCTTCGCCGACATCTGGACTCCCGACACCTTCGCTCAAGCGGGATTCTATGTCTCCGACACCAAGACCCCCGGCCATGTCTACGAGCTTTCCAACGAACACCATGTTCGCAACGAGATCAAGTTCGATCACGTGGAGAACTGGGACATCAACGCGCCGCAGACCGAGGAGGAAGCCGGCGAGAGTCCCGAAGCCTTGTCGCTCGAGCTGGATTGGTCGAAGAACATCACCATCGCCAATTATCACGCTTATCGCGTCACGCGCTCGCGCGCGCCGTTTCCAGCCGCGGTTCGTCTCTTTCATTCCGCGGACATTCACTTCCGCAATGTGCACGTGAATGCCGAAAGCGGATACGCCACGTGCGACCCAAACGGCTGCGGCACGTTTCTGCGCGTGAGCAAATTCCCTTACGAAAATTCCATCGAGGATGTGACGCATCACTTGGAGACGCGCGAACGGGAATTTGCGGTCCTCGACATTCCCGCCGCGCCGCGTGCGCCCGCTGCCGGCGATGGATCCGCGGTCCTGGAGCCAGGCGCGAGGGTCCGGAAGCTGGAAGACGGATTCTTTTCCATATCCGGCGCAGCCGTGGATGCTTCCGGCAAGCTCTATTTCGTCGATCACCATGAGCAGCGCATCTATGGCTGGTCGACAGACGAAGGACTGACGATCGAGCGCGATAGCCCGCTCGACCCTGTAAACCTGGCGTTCGATAAAGCCGGCAACTTGTTGGTAGTGTCGTCATCCGGACCGGGGGGAACGGTCTATTCGTTCCGTCCCGGATCGCCGCCAGATCAGATCGCCGTGCTGGCGCTTCAGCCAGCGGGACCGCATTCAGGCGCGCGGGCGATTCTGCCGGTCAATTACTGGAACAATGGCGAATTCAAGGACCAACTGGACTTCAGCACATACGCCTACACGACGCTGGAGCAGATGTTTCAGCAAGATGTGTCCACTCCGAAAGCCAAGGAATATGTTTCGGCGGACGGCAGCGTGTTCCTGCCGGCGGGGCGCGTTTTTCAGCAGGGGCCGGCGGGATCTACGGCGGGGTGGCGTTTCTCGGACAACCTCGACACATACGGTTTCCTCAGCGCGAACACTGGCGAACGCATCTATGTCAGCAGCGAATCGGAAGACGTCACGTACAGTGCGTTAGTCGGCGCTGACGGCACGCTGAGCGATTTGCGGGCGTTTGCCCAGCGCGGCGGTGAAAGCGTGGCTGTCGACCAGAAGGGCAACGTTTATGTGGCCAACGGCCAAATCTTTGTTTATGACCGTGGGGGAAAGCCGATAGGCCGGATCGACGTACCGGAGCGGCCCATCGACATCGTTTTCGGCGGCGCCGGGGGTCGCACTCTTTTCATTTTGGCCCACCATGCGCTCTTCGCGGTAAGCGTACGGAGTTGAGCCATTCGTCAGGCGTGGCCGGCCGTAACCTTGCCAAAGACGCGGCAGAAGTTTCCGCCGCCGACTTTACCGATCTCGTCGGGCGTGAAGCCCTGGAGCAGCATTTCGCCGACAACCGCGTGGAAGAATCCGCCTGTCAGGCCCGGCCATGCCTTATTGGTACCTTGGCCCACACGCGAGGAGAGTAGATCGGTGTCGCTGCCGATACCAACATGGTCGACGCCCACCGCGTCCACCATCGCCTGGATGCTTTCCACGAATTCTTTCAGCGAGTTGGCCAGGTGAGTCCACACGCCGATCACGCCGCCGGCATCGGCTACGACCTTCGCGTGTTCTTTGCTGATCAGCCGTGGCTTCATCATTTCCGCCATTTTGGGGTTCCCGCCCGTGCGGCTGTTGAGGCTCGTGTGGGACACAATTACCGGCTGGGTGGCCACCTTCAACGCACCCAGCACCGTCTCGTGGCTGGCGTGCGCGAGGTCCACCACGATCCCCAGCCGGTTGCATTCCTTCACCACTTCCGCGCCAAAAGCCGTCAAACCACCCAGGTGAGCGGGGGTGGTGTTGGTGTCGCCCAACGGCATCACCATGTCGTCTCGCTCGTGAAGCAGTTGAAGGTGCCGCAAACCGCGCTTGTACGCCTCTTCCACCCGGTCCAGGTGGCCCTCGATGAAGTGCGACCCTTCGACTGTCTGGACGATGGTTGGCTGACCATGATCGTGCGCGGCCCGCAGGTCCTTCATGTTCAGCGCGCGGTGAATGTGCCCTTTTTCCAACTGCGCGTCGACTGCCGTCAGCCAGTGAAGGAAGTTGTCGCGCGCATCGCCCGGCTTTTCGTTTGGCGCGAAGTCCAGCACGAAACTCGCACAGACGGCGGTGAGCCCCGACCGTTTGATCTCTTCCGCCACGAAAAGATCGGGAGCCTGCTGCGACTCCTCCTGCGGCCGCGGCTGGCCACGCTGCGGATGCGGTTCAGTTCCGGCGGGATAGACATGGTTGTGCATGTCGATGCCAATGGTCCCGGACATGACCTGCGCCGCGCGCGCATCGACTCCATCGGTCGCCGCATTCAGACATGCCGGCCCGATCAGCATCGCACCGCCGGCGCCCGCTACGCTGGTCAGGAATTCCCGTCGCGAACCGGGATAGCCATTTTTCAACACACCGCTCATTGTAGATCACCCTGCGCCAGTGCCAATACTTCCTCGGCGCCCACGCGCACACCGGAAGCCACGCGGCACTCTTCGTCGAGCAGTACGGCTGAGGGTGTGCCCGTGGCTCCGAACAACTGGCCGGCATGAAAATTCCGATCCAGCACCAGGGGCGCCCGAAAACCCTGCGCACGATTTACTTCCGTGGCGCCGGAGGAAACCACCAGCAATTGCGGCGAACCATTCGGAGGATCGCGTTCCCATGCTTTGATATCGTCTAGCATCTGCTGGCAAAAGCCGCAGTCCGGGTTCCAGAACAGCAACAGATGGCGCCGGCCGCCCAAACCGCGCAAGTCGATGGTTTTGCCATTCAGGTCCGGAAGCGCGAGTTCCGGCGCCAGTTCGCCCTTTGCCAGCGGCGGCGGACGAAGGGCTTCGGCGACCAGCGAGTGAATGGCGTCGGTACCTGAAGCGATCGGGCTGGCGATCCGGCCGTTCCGGATGAGGACAGCGGTCGGAGTGCCCTCGGCCTGATAGGCGCGCGAAACCTCATCGTTCAACTGCAGAAGGTAGTTCCGAAGCGAGTGCGCGGCGGCCTTGGCGCGATTCTCCTCCAAAGGGCCGCGGCTGATCAGCACGATCGACAAGCGGCCGGCGTGCACCTGCTGCCACTGCGCCACTTCGGGCATTAGCGCATCGCAGCCGCCGCAACCCGGCTCGGTGAACAGCAGCAGAAGTGTTTCGCCGGACTGGCGCAACGAGTCCAGCGTGACGGCGCTTCCATCGAGCGCCGCCAGTCGAAAGGGCGGCGCGGGTGTATCGACCGGCAGACCAGGCGGGGGCGGCGCCGGGCGCAATCCGAGTTCGGCTTCGAGCGCGTCCACGCGCAACAGCAGGCGGCCGTTCTGGCGCAGCAAATGTAGGAAGGACCAGATACCGAGGAGCACCACCGCCCCGAACGCGAGCGAGAATGCCAACGCCATCGCTTCAGAACGGCCCAGGCTGGCGACCCAGTCGAAGTAGCTCGGAGGGCGTCTTCCTTGTGCTTTCAGAATTGTCAGGCCCGCCATGGCGGATAGGATGGCATTCCGCGCGAGTGTGGTCCAACCTACCGGCGTGGAATGCAACTGGCCAAAACAGTGGCAGGCGGGCCGGCGGCCACGGGCCATGCTGACGCCAATGGCGACGATGAACGACAGCAGTAGCGCGAGAGTCCCGGCGGCTCCCCAGACGGTTGAGGCGGCCGGGAGCAGAGCAATGGCGCAGGCCAGTTCCGCCAGCGGCAGCAACAGCGCCAGGGGTTGCGCGAGAGATGCAGGTGAGCCGAAATCCAGGATGGACTGCCGCGTGCCCGCGGGATCGGTCGCCTTCGTGATTCCCGCGAGGGCGAAGGTGGCCGACAAGATCAGGCGCACCAGAAGTAAAACACCATCCATAAGCACTTCATTCTATCAATGCAGTCGCGCCGGGCGCGGCCGGTCGGCATACCAGGTTCCGCGCGCTCTGCCGGGCGCCGGTGTATACTCGAAAAACAATGCTGGAGGTTTCAATCTGGGAGCTTTGATGAATCCACGATCCAGGTTTATCGCCATGATCCTGCTTAGCGGAATAGGACTGGCAGTTACGGCAATGGCACAGCCGCTGCCGCGCTCCGGCCTGCAAAAGCTCTCTGCCGATTTCTGGGAGTGGCGGGCCGGCGAGCAGCCGTTCTCCTTCGACGACATCCCCCGGCTCGAACGGCCCCCGAAGTGGGCCGCGGATTGGTCCGCCTCCACCGTGGCCAAGCGCCGCGACGAACTGACCGCCTTTGAAGATCGTTGGAAGAAATTGGGGCGCGGCGTCGAGGGCCAGTCGCGCGCCGATACTGTGGATTACCTCCTGGTCGGTTCCGCCATCGCCCGCGCCCGCTGGGAGTTGGACTACGTGCGGGGATGGCAGCGCAATCCCTGGTTTTACCTCGATCAGACGCTGGGCGCGGTGTTTGTTAGCCTGACTCAGCCGCCACCCTTCGGCGCAGCGCGCAGTGCGGAGATCGTTCGGCGCATCCAGGCGATCCCTCGGATCGTTGCCGACGCGGAGGCCAATCTTAAAGATCCGTATCGACCGCTGGCTGAACTATCCATCCGCCAACTCAACGATATTCGGCCGCGGCTGGAGGAAATGTCGCGCCACCTGAAGCCGGAGCTGGACTCGGCCAGCGCCGGCGTGCTTGATCCGGCTGTGCGAGCCGCCATCTCGGCGTTCGAGGGATATCGCGGCTGGCTCCAGGCGCGACTGGCTGCCATGTCGAACACGGTGGCCGTGGGGCGCGAGGGGTTCGTTTTCTTTCTCAAGCATGTCGCGTTGGTGCCCTACTCCCCCGAACAGCTGACCACCATGGGGCGGCAGGAGTGGGAGCGGGCGGTCGCTTTCGAAGCCTACGAGAGCAATCGCAACTCCAACTTGCCGCAGTTAGCCCCGGCCCGCGATCAAGCCGCGCAAATGGCGCGCGAACAACGGCAGGAGCAGGAAGTGCGGGACTTTCTCAACCGCAAGAATATCCTGACCATCCCGGCATGGGTACAACACTATCGCAACCTTCCTTACCCGGCTTACCTGGCCCCCATCGCGGCCTTCGGAGTCGCCGACGACCTCACCAATCCTTCCCGGTTGAAGGACGGGGCCACTAGTTACATCAAGACGCCTTCGCCCGATCGGGGATACTTCGACCGGTCCACGGCCCGCGATCCCCGGGGCATTATCGTGCATGAAGGCGTGCCCGGGCACTATTTGCAAAAAGTCTTGTCCTGGACCAACGACGACCCCATTCGCCGTCACTACTACGACTCCAGCGCCAACGAGGGAATCGGCTTCTACGCGGAGGAGATGATGCTGCAGGCCGGCCTGTTCGACGACAGCCCGCGCACCCGCGAGATCATCTACAACTTCATGCGTTTTCGCGCCCTGCGCGTGGAGGTGGATGTCAAGCTGGCCACAGGCGATTTCAGCATCGAACAGGCTGCCCATTACTTCGTCAAAACCGTTCCGCTCGACCGCGAAACGGCCATGGAAGATGCCACATTCTACGCGTCCGTCCCCGGGGTCGGAATCTCTTATCAAACCGGCAAACTGCAGATCGTCAAATTGCTGGCCGAGGCCCGTCTGGCGCAGGGCGACAAGTTCAGCTTGCGCGGCTTCCACAACTTTCTCTCGAAAAACGGCAATGTTCCGATCGCGCTGCTGCGGTACGAGTACCTCGGAAAGACCGACGAAATTGAGATTCTGCAGCGCTGATCCGCGGTGCGTTCTCGATTTACCGCCGGGTTGTCAAACAACGACGCGCAGCCCGAGGTGCCTGGCAAACGGATCAGAGTCCCTGTCGCTGGGGAGCAAATCACGATGTTCGTCCGCATGAATGTGTATGGTGCTGTCTGGTCATACACATTAACGATCGATATCGTCAAGTCAGCGCCGGGGCGCGCGAAAACTTGCTTGCCAGTTCCGCGCGCATGCGGCATATTGGAATGCTAGGGTGGAAGGTGAGCAATCGAACCATTCCGGGGGGCGCATGATCGAAGAACACGAGTCCAAGAAGCACGCTCACGAAGCATTGACGGCATTGCAGGGCGACCTGGTCCTGGCGGGCGACGATTACGGCTTCCAGTCCAGTCTGCACGGCGGCGCGATCACCATCTCCTTCGACCATCCGCCAGGCAGGTTTACCATTGTGCCGGACGCCGCGGGACAAATCAAGGCGACCCTGGGGCCGCGCGGCTACAAGCTCGACTGGGACATTGTGGAGAACACCTACGTCCACACCGAGACGGGCCAGACCCTGAAGGAACTGGTCGAGCAGGCCATCAGCAAGCACCTGAAGCGGGACGTGGAACTCTAGCCGCGTCGCGCGATGTCTTTTCCGGAACAGGATCGCGCCGATCTGGGCCGCTTCGGATACGCCCAGGAACTGTTCCGCGGCATGGGTGGCTTTTCCAATTTCGCCATTTCCTTTTCCATTATTTCGATCCTGACCGGCGCGGTGACGCTGTTCGGCTACGGCCTGGAAATGGGCGGCCCGCTGGAGATGACGCTGGGTTGGCCCCTGGCCACGGTTTTCACACTGACGGTGGCCGCCAGCATGGCTGAGTTGTGCTCGGCCTATCCCACCGCCGGGGCCACTTACCACTGGGCGGCCGACCTGGGCGGAAAGGGCTGGGGCTGGCTGGTGGCCTGGCTGAACATCCTGGGGCTGATTGCCGCGCAGGCCGGCATCAACTACAGTTGCGCCCAGTTCATCCTGCCGTTCCTGAACCTGCCGTCCACGCCCTTCAACCTGTTTGCGATGTTCGCGTTCATTTTGCTGAACCAGGGCATTCTGAACCACTATGGCATCCGGCTGGTGGCGATACTGAATGATTTCAGCGTGACGGTGCACATCGCCGGCGTGGCCGCGGTGGTGCTGGCGCTCTTCTTTTTCGCGCCGAAACAACCGGTTCCGTTTCTGTTCGAGGCGGTGAACGGCAACGGGCGCTCGCCCTACTGGTGGGCGTTCGTGCTGGGGCTGCTGCAGGCGCAGTGGACCTACACAGGGTTCGACGCCTCGGCGCACATGGCCGAGGAAACGCGCGACCCGCGGCGGCGAGCGCCCTGGGGCATCGTCATGTCGGTGGCGGTTTCCGGCGTGGCGGGTTACTTCCTGCTGCTGGCACTGACGCTGGCCATCCACAGCATACCTGCGGTGCTGGCGGCCAAAGACGCGCAAGGCAACCAGATTCCGGCGGTGATCGCCATCCTGCAACAGGCGCTGGGGGCGAAGGCCGGCAACGCTATGGCGGCGCTGGCCTCCATGGCGATGTGGTTTTGCGGCTTGGCGTGTATCACATCGGCCTCACGCGCGCTGTATTCGCTGGCGCGCGACCACGGCACGCCGCTGGCGGATCAGGTGCGCAGGGTCAGCCCGCGCCACGGCACGCCGGCGCGGGCCATCTGGCTGATCGTGGCCGCGTCCATGGCCGCTATGCTCTGGACCAATGCGGTGCCGGTGGTGACGTCGCTGAGCACCGTGGCGCTGTATCTGGCGTACACAATTCCGATCGCCCTGGCGTGGCGCGCGCGCCAGGCCGGGTCGGATTGGCCGCGCCGGGCGGTATGGAGCCTGGGCCGATTCGGCGGGCCGCTGAATCTGGTGGCCATGGTGTTCGCGGGCTTCATTTGCGTGGTGCTGATCATGCCGCCCAACGAGCTGGCGGGCAAGACGCTGGCCGGACTGCTGGCGGGCCTGGGTGTTCTGTACGCGACGGTTGTGCGGAAGAGGTTCAAAGGGCCGGACTGGAGCCGCTCGTAAGCGGCGATGCGAGCTCGTGCCGCGGCTCGATGCTAGCCCCCGCTGACCAGCCGGTTGTACTCTTCATGAGAGCCAATCCACACCCAGGTGATGAACCCAGTTTCCACGACGCCAAGCGCTCTGTAGTGGTCCCCCACACAGCGCTTCGAATAGATCCCAGAATCGCCTCGTGGCGCGAGATTTCATTTGGCCGGCGGCCACTCGCGAAGTAGCCCTTGTGCGGCTTCTTCGGCGGCCTCGTCGAAAAGGAAATCGAGTTTTCCAGCGGCGGAATCCAGGTCCAACTGGTCGTCCCAGTGCGCCTGGTCGCGATCGAAGAACCACTGGGCGGCGCGGTAGAACCCCTCCGGCGACAATTGCTCGATCGCCGCCTCGATCTCTTCAACCCGGCTCATACTCGCAGTCTAGCATTCGGCCTCGCCGGATCGCTATGTTTCCGGCCCTTCAGGCAGTGTCTCGCCGACTCCGGACGGACCGCCAAGCTACATCTCGCGGCGGCCTTCCATGGCTTTCCACATGGTGACTTCATCGGCGAACTCGATGTCGCTGCCCACCGGGATGCCCATGGCGATACGTGTCACCTTCACCCCCAACGGCTTCAGCAGCTTGGAAAGATAGACCGCCGTGGCTTCGCCTTCCACGGTGGGATTGGTGGCGGCGATGATTTCCTCGATCCCGCCCGCCCCGATGCGTTCCACCAGGCTCTTGATCTTGAGCTGCTCGGGACCCACGCCTTTCAACGGCGACAGCGAACCGTGCAATACGTGATACAGGCCGGAGAACTGGCGCGTGCTCTCGATGCCCAGAATGTTGGGTGCCTCCTCGACTACACACAAGACCTTCTGGTCGCGATTGGGGTCGCGGCAAAACACGCATAGATCGCCGTCACTGATGTTGTTGCAGACGCTGCACAGCCCCAGCTTGTCCTTGACGTCCAGCAAAGCCTGCGCAAGCTGTTCGGCATCTTCGCGCGACGCGCGCAGGACGTGAAACGCCAGCCGCTGCGCCGACTTCTGGCCGATGCCTGGGAGGTGTTTGAATTCGTTGATCAGCCGCGCCAGCGGCTCCGCGAAATCCGGCATGGGTTAAAACATACCCGGCGGCAGGCCCAAGCCGGCCATCATCCCGCTCATTTTCTGCTGGCTTTCCTGGTCGACCTTCTTGGCGGCTTCGTTGCAGGCCGCCAGCACCATGTCCTGGAGCATCTCCACGTCGCCCGCCACCTCCGGGTCGATCTTTACGCTCAGCACGTTCTTGTGCCCATCCATGCCGATGGTGACCATGCCGCCGCCGGCCGAGGCCTCCACGCGGATCATGGCGATCTCCTGCTGCATGCGCTCCTGCATCTGCTGCGCCTGCTTCATCATATTTTGCATGTTGCCCGGCATTTTCATGTAGCTACTCCTTTAGGTTGCGAACCGTGCGGATTTCTCCGCCAAATAAATCCCGAAAGTTCTGCACTTCCGGATTGGCGAGCGCGCGGCGCGACAGATCGTCTTCCTGCGTGGCGGGCGCGGCGAGCTTCTCATGCGCGCGATCTGGCGGCGCGGCCACGTCTCCAATCGTAACTTTGATCTTAAGCGGTTTGCCGATCAGCTGCCGCACCGCCTGGTTGATATCGGCCTCCTTCATGGCGATGGAGAACTCCCGCGGCGTGGTGAAGCGCAGCTCCCCATTCGTCTCCACGATCTCGGAATGTTCGATGGCGTCGGCCGTGAAGACCATGCCGAGTTCCATCAGGGAAGCGTGGAGCTTTTCGCGCCAGGACGAGGGGCTGGGGGCCGGCGCAGCGCCCGTGGCTGGTGGCTTGTGGCTGGTGGCTGGTGGGTTAGACGCCGGCTTCGCCGTGTCGCCGTGTCGCCGTGTCGCCGCGTCGCCACTTCCGATCCCTGCCAGAGCCTCCTCAATCGACACCAGTCGCCCCGCCTGCACCATGCGCAGCAGTCCCAGTTCCAGGTGGAAGCGCGGCTGCAAGGAGAACTGCAAGTCGCGGAAGAGGTCGAGGGACAGCTGCAGGTAGCGCGTCAGATCCTCTTCGGAAAACTGGGCGGCCATCTCCGCCAGGCGCTGCCGCTCGGCCGCCGATGCCGCGATCAGGCGGGTGTCGCCGCCCGCGATTTTGGCCACCAGCAGGTTCCGGAAATAGCGCGCCAGTTCGCGGCTGAAGTGCTGCAGGTTTTGGCCGTTGCGCTCCAGTTCGTTCACCACTTCGAGCATGCGCGCCGCCACGCCATCTACCAGGGCTTGGCTAACGTGCCCGAGCGCATCGAGTGAAAATGCGCCCAACAGCGCGCGCACTTCCACCGCGTGCAGGGTATCGCCGCAGCACGCGATGGCCTGATCGAGCGCCGACAGCGAATCGCGCACGCTGCCCTCGCCGGCCTGCGCCAGCACTGACAGCGCCTCCGCATCCGCCTGAATTCCCTCCTGCCCGCAGATCCACGCCATGCGCGCCACCAGCGCCTCGAATTCCACGGAGCGAAAGCTGAAGTGCTGGCAGCGCGACGCGATGGTGGCCGGGATCTTGTGCGCCTCCGTGGTGCAGAGCATAAATACAGCCCAGGCCGGCGGCTCTTCGATGGTTTTCAGCAGCGCGTTGAAAGCTTCGTTGGTGATCTGGTGGGCTTCGTCGATGATGAAGACTTTGTAGCGGTCGCGGGCCGGCTGATAGCGCACGTTCTCGCGCAGTTCGCGCATCTCGTTGATGCCCCGATTGGAGGCAGCGTCGATTTCGATCACGTCCACGGACCCCCCGGCGGCGATCTCCTTGCAGCTCGCGCACACGCCGCAGGGCACGTTGGTGGGACCGTTCACGCAATTGAGGCAGCGCGCCAGGATGCGTGCCACGGTGGTCTTGCCGGTGCCGCGCTGGCCCGAAAAGATGTAGCCATGCGCGATGCGGTTCTGCGCGATGGCGTTCTCCAGCGTGGTCTTGACATGCTCCTGATTCACCACATCGGCGAAGGATTGGGGCCGGTATTTCCGGGCGATGACCTGGTACATGGGTGGGCGAATGCCAGGCCCCGGGTGATCCGCGGCACACGGGTTAAACCACTACCGTTGCTTCCTTCCGGACCTGGCGGGGTTTGCGGCCGCCCGTCGCACGGAGCCCGAGACCTGACAATCGACTATGGTATCACGCGTCCCTTGTTATCCTCATTACGATGATCGATTTCATGAGGCATCCGCACCGCCGCTTCAATGCGCTCAACGGCTCGTGGATCCTGGTGTCGCCGCACCGTACCGAGCGGCCGTGGCAGGGCCAGGTGGAGAAGACCGCGCCGGAGACCCGGCCGGAGTACGATCCCAACTGCTACCTTTGTCCGGGCAATGCGCGGGCGGGCGGCGCGCGCAATCCGCCTTACAGCAGCACGTTTGTCTTCGATAACGATTTTGCGGCGATGCTGCCGGACACGCCCGCCGGCGCCGAGGATAGCCACGGCCTGTTGATTGCCGCCGCCGAGCCGGGCATTTGCCGCGTGGGTTGCTTTTCGCCGCGGCACGATCTGACGGTTTCGCGCATGAGCGTGCCGGATCTCACGCTGTTGGTGAACGAGTGGGCCGGGCAATACGCTGACCTGGCCCGCCAGCCCCAAATCCGGCACGTGCAGATCTTCGAAAATCGCGGCGAGATGATGGGTGCCAGCAATCCGCATCCGCATTGCCAGATTTGGGCCAGCAGCAGTATCCCGCCGGAGGTGGCTGCCGAGCAGCGCGAACAGGCGGCTTGGCGCGCCGCCCGCGGATCGTGCCTGCTGTGCGACTACCTCGCGCTCGAACGCGAATCCGGCGAGCGCGTGGTCTGCGAGAACGAGTCCTTCGCGGCGCTCGTGCCATTTTGGGCGGTGTGGCCGTTCGAGACTATGATTGTCAGCAAGCGCCACCTGACGGCCATGGACGAGTTCAGCGTCGCCGAGCGCGGCCTGCTGGCGGATATTCTGAAGCGCGTCACCACGCGTTACGACAACGTTTTTGCGGCGCCGTTCCCTTACACCATGGGCTTTCACCAGCGGCCGACCGATGGGGCGACGCATCCGGAGTGGCACTTCCATGCGCACTACTATCCGCCGCTGCTGCGCTCCGCGACCATCCGGAAATTCATGGTGGGGTTTGAGATGCTGGGCATGCCGCAACGGGATATCACCGCCGAGAGCGCCGCGGCCCGGCTGCGCTCCATGCCGGAGACTCACCAGGCCGGATTGGTGTAGCCTGAATATATGAGGTTCCTGCACTTTGTTTTCCTATTGGCGGTGGCGGCGGAGATGGGCGTTCCGGCCATGCTGGGCGTGCCCATGGTCAACACGGAGTTGGACCGGGGCATCGCCATGGCTAGCGTGGCGGCTACGTCTCAGTCGGTCTTTTATGCGCAAGCCGAAGAGGTCTACGTCCAGGTGAGGACGCTGCTGCCGAAAATCAGCGGGCTGAGTGTGGCCGATCACACGATCCTGGCGACCAAAGTAACGGATCTGCGGATGGCTCTGGAACTGGTGCCAGGGGCAAGCGAGCGAGCGACGCCTCCCAGTCTTTCCGTCGTTCCTCCAATAAGTCTTTAAGCAGCAGAGCCAGTCCGTCAGCCATGCTAACTTAATTCAGAGTGCCTCCCATAGACGAACAGCTGACCTATCTTAGAAAAGGCCTGGTCGAGATCATTCGCGAAGAGGACCTGCGCGAACGGCTGCTGCAGGCGGCCCACGCCGGCCGGCCCCTGCGCGTGAAAGCGGGCTTCGATCCTACCGCGCCGGACCTGCATCTGGGCCACACCGTGCTGCTGCGCAAGATGAAACACTTTCAGGATCTGGGCCACACGGTCATCTTCCTGATCGGCGACATGACGTCGCTCATCGGCGATCCCACTGGCCGCAACATCATGCGCCCGCCCATGACGCGCGAAGATATCGACCGCAACGCGGAAACTTACCGCGCGCAGGTCTTCAAGATTCTCGATCCCGAGAAAACCGAGGTGCGCTTCAACAGCGAGTGGCTGCAGCCTATGCGCTACGAGGAACTGGTGGGCCTGTGTTCGCGCTACACGGTGGCGCGCATCCTGGAGCGCGATGAATTCTCCAAGCGCTACAAAGACGGCGTGCCGATATCCGTGCACGAGCTGCTGTATCCGCTGGCGCAGGCTTACGATTCCGTGGCCCTGAAGTGCGACGTGGAAATGGGCGGCACCGATCAGAAGTTCAACCTGCTGGTGGGCCGCGAGATTCAGAAGGATTACGGGCTGCCGCAGCAGATCGTGGCTACCGTGCCGCTGCTCGAAGGGTTGGATGGCGTCAACAAAATGTCCAAATCGCTGGGCAATTACATCGGCATCACTGAGCCGCCGGAAATCATGTACCGCAAGGTGATGCAGATCGGCGATAACCTGATGTTCCGCTACTACGAGTTACTGACGGACCGCAGCCTGGCGGAGATCGACCGCATGCGCGCGCGCATCGCGGGCGGGGAACTGCATCCCATGCACGCGAAGGCGGAACTGGCGCGCCTGATCGTGACCGATTTCCACTCGGCCGCGGATGCCGCGCGCGGGGAAGAGGCGTTCAATCGCGTGGTGCGCCGCCACGAGGTGCCGGAGGACATCCAAACGGTGCCGCTGCCGGAAGATGTGCGCACCGCCGCCGGCATCCGCGTCGACAAGCTGCTCGCCAAAAGCGGCCTCGCGAATTCGGTCACCGACGCGGTTCGAAAAATCAAAGCGGGCGCGGTCGAGATCAACGGCGAGCGCGTCCATGACCTGGTGCTCGCCGAACTGCCCGTTGAGGCGATCGTGCACGTTGGAAAGAACTGGCGGAAGGTTAAGACAAAAGTGGATGTTATCTTTCCGCGATAACGTGTACTTGGCGGCCGACGCCCTGCGCGCGCACAAGCTGCGCGCCTCGCTGACCATGCTGGGCTTAACCATGGGGGTCGCCACGCTGATCGCCGTCATGACCCTGGTGCAGGGTGCCAACCGCTACGTGGAAACGAAGATCGCGAATCTAGGCACCAATGTCTTTCGCATCTCGCGCCTGCCCTTCGTGGTGACGGACTTTGCGGTAGTGGTGCGCGCCCAGCGCAACAAGAACATCCTGCGGGAGGACCTGCAGGCCGTAGCGGAAGGCTGCGTCCATTGCCAGTACGTGGGCGCTTCGGTTGCCAGTACGCTCGGCGTGCGCTACCGCGACCGCGATCTGGAAGATGTCTCGCTGTACGGCCACACCGCCAACATGGCCGAGATCGACACACGCACGCTGTCGCGCGGCCGGTATTTCACGGAGCCGGAAGACCGCCACGCCGCGGCCGTGTGCCTGCTGGGCGACCGGCTGGTGCAGGAATTATTTACGGGAGTGGACCCCATTGGCCACGTGGTCAAGACGGGCAACGAGGAGTTCACGGTGGTTGGCACGTTCGAGTCCATCGGTTCCGTCCTGGGCCAGGATCAGGACACGTTCATGATTATTCCGTTGAATACATACCTGCGCATCCGCGGCTCGCGCAACAGTCTGACGCTGGAAATCATGGCGGCCGGCAGCCAGCAGCTATTCCAGCAGGCGCAGGACGAAGTGCGGCTGATGCTGCGCGCGCGCCGTCACATTACCGAAGGCCATGACGAAGACTTCTATATTGGCACGGCCGATAGTTACATCTCCCTGTGGCAAAGTATAAGCTCGGCGTTTTTCGCCGTCTTTGTGATGGTCAGTTCCATCTCCGCGGTGGTAGGCGGCATTGTCATCATGAACGTGATGTTAGTCAGTGTTACAGAGCGGACCAAAGAGATCGGCGTGCGGCGGGCGATCGGCGCGACGCAGCACGATATTCTGATGCAGTTCCTGACCGAGAGCGTGATGCAATGCATCGTCGGGGGCCTGATCGGGGTCTTCATTGGCTTTTTATGCGCTCTGGCCATCCGCAGCCTGACGTCGCTGCCCGCCGCCGTGCAGACTTGGGTAGCGGTGCTGGGTGTGGTTCTAAGTTCCATTATTGGGTTGTTTTTCGGAATCTATCCGGCGACGAAGGCGGCGAAACTGGATCCTGTGACGGCCTTGCGGACGGAGTAAAATGGAACCACAGATGGACACAGATGAACACAGATTAAACGCTATTACAGAGCGGATAATTGGGTGTTCTTACACCGTAGCCAACACCCTCGGTCACGGCTTTCTGGAGAAGGTTTATGAAAATGCTTTGGCATACGAGCTAAGAAGCAAGGGGCTCGCCGTTGAAACGCACAAGGCACTGCACGTTCGCTATAGAGATATCGTTGTGGGCGAGTACATAGCCGACCTGCTGGTTGAAGGCCTGGTGCTGGTCGAACCCAAAGCGATCAAGGAATTTGACGACATTCATCTGGCTCAGTGCCTGAACTACCTAAAAGCAACGGGCCTTCAACTGTGTCTCCTAATCAACGTCGGCACTCCGAAAATACGGATCAAGCGCGTAGTATCTCCGTTTTATCCGTGTTCATCTGTGTCCATCTGTGGTTCCGAATGACTCGTACCGAAGTTAGGGAAAATCTCCTGGTAGCCCTGGACACCCTCCGGTCACGGAAAGTGCGATCCGGGCTGACGATTCTTGGTATCGTTATCGGTGTCACCTCGGTTATATCCGTGGCGGCTATCACCGACGGCCTGAACGGGTACATTGAGGGACGCATCCGCAATCTCGGCTCGCAGACCATCTTTGTGACCCGCATTCCTCCTGGCTATACGGGCCTGTCGCGGCTGCCCGCCAACATCCGCGGGCGCAAATACCTGCAATTCGACGATGCCCGCTACCTGGCGGAGACCGTCCCATCCCTGGCATATGCCACCGCGTTCGCGCAGCGCATCAACATTGGCGAAGTGTCGGACCAGCTTCGCTATGGCAACCAGCACGTCGAGCGCATGATCGTGCGCGGCGTCGAGCCGGACTATACCAACGCGGTGCCGCTGTTCACGGTGGCCGAGGGGCGCTTCATCTCTCCATTCGATCTGGAGCATTCGCGCGACGTCATCGTCATCGGCCTAGCCATCGCGGAGGCCCTTTTTCCGCACGTCGACGCGATCGGCAAGATGGTCCGCCTCAATGGCCGGCTCTACGAGGTCATCGGAGTTTTCGAGAAGGATCCCGGATTGTTCGGCGGCTTCGGCGTGGACCAGTTCGCCGTCGTCCCGCTGACCAACTTTCACAAGAACTACCCCGAGATCCGGGAGGTGTTTTTGATCGCGTCGGTGCGCGCGGACGCCGACGTCACCCGCGCCCGCGACGACATCATCGAAGCCATGCGCCGCCGCCGCCGCGTGCCGCACAACGGCGATAACGACTTCGACGTGGCCGACGCCAATTTCTTCCTGGACCTGTGGAATCAGCTCACCGGCGCCATGGTGCTGTTAACCGGAGTGATCAGCTCCATCGGCCTGCTGGTGGGCGGCATCGGGGTCATGAACATCATGCTCATCTCGGTGACGGAACGCACACAGGAGATCGGCATCCGCAAGGCCATCGGCGCGCGCCGTGCGGACATTCGCGTACAGTTCCTGCTGGAGGCCATTACGCTCTCGGGCATTGGCGGCGCGCTGGGCATTTTATGCGGAGCCCTGATCACGTATACCATCCGCGCGCTGGTGCCCTCCATACCGGCGACCTTATCTGTACTGTGGATCACGCTGGGCGTGCTGATCTCAGTGGGGGTGGGGCTGTTTTTTGGATTTTATCCCGCCAATCGCGCCGCCAACCTGGACCCAATCGTCTGTTTGCGCTATGAGTAGTAGCCAGCCGCGCCCGGCCCCGGTGATATCATATTATTTGTGAGCATGCTTCGCCCATCACTCCAGCTTCGGGTCGCGCAGAAGCAGATATTGACTCCCGGTTTGGTCCAAATGGTGACTGTGCTCCAGTTGAACCGGCTGGAGCTGAAGGAGATGATCACCCAGGAGATCGTCGAAAACCCGGTCCTGGAAGAATCCACCGAGGAAGCGGGCGAAGAGATCACAGCGGAAGAACTGCTGCCCCTGCTGGAGCCGGAGCGGGTTACCGATCCATCCGACCAGCAGCTCCTCGAAGCGGCCTTGGGCGACGCCGCGCACACCAACGGAATTGCGGGCGAAGCCCCCGCCGACATCTTTGCGGAGCCCTTCCAGGATGCGGCGGGAAACGATGGCACGGCCAGTCCGGAGGTATCCGCGGCCGAGCCGGTTGAACCGGCCGCCGCCACCGACCCCTTCGATGAAATCGACTTCGGCTCCTTCTTCGACGATTACCTGGATCCCGGTTACAAGAGTCCCGCCTCGGAACCCGTCGACAAGCCTTCCTTTGAAACATTTCTGTCCGCGCCCGTCACCCTCGGCGATCATCTGCATTCCCAACTGAGCGTCAGCGTGCTCTCCGACGACATCCGCGACGCCGCCGAATCCATCATCGGCAACCTCGACGAGGATGGTTATCTGACCGCCTCGCTGGAAGAGATCGCCGGCATGGGAGATCATACGCCGGAGCAGATTGAAGCGGCGCTAAAGGTGGTGCAGGGCCTCGATCCGGCTGGGGTGGGCGCGCGCAACGTGCGGGAGTGCCTGTTGCTGGAATTGGAAAGCATGAACGGGCGGGGCGGCGTGGCCTGGCAGGTCGTCTCCGACCATCTGCGGCTGCTCGAAACGCGCCAGTATCGCGAACTCGCCAAGATTCTGGTGCGTCCCATGGAGCATATCGAGATCGCCGTGAAAGCTATCCGGCGGCTGAATCCGCGCCCCGGCTTGCGGTACTCGGGCGCGGGCGCGCGCACCGTCGAGCCGGATGTTTTCTTCATCAAGGATGGCGACGACTACATCATCCAGATGAACGATGAGGACGTGCCGCAGCTCCGTTTGAACGCGCAATACCGGCGAATGCTCGACCGCGACAACGGGGCCACCAAGGAAGTGCGCGACTACGTGCGTGAGCGCTATACATCGGCTATCCAGTTGATGAAGAATATCGAGCAGCGGAAGCAGACCATACTCAAGGTCTGCCAGGCCATCGTGCGCCGCCAGACCGATTTTCTGGCGAATGGCCTCGACTATCTCAAGCCCATGATGATTAAAGAGGTGGCCGAGGAAGTGGGCGTGCATCCTTCCACCGTGAGCCGCGCGGTAGCCAGCAAATACGTGCACACGCCGCAAGGCGTTTACGAGCTCCGGTATTTCTTCTCCGAAGCTGTGCAGGGCCCCTTGGGAGGTAATACACCGCTACTGCTGCTCAAACGCAAGGTGAAGAAGATGATCGAGGAAGAGAATACCGCGCACCCGCTCACTGACGAGCAGATCACCACGGCGCTGCAACATGAGGGCATCAACGTGACCCGCCGCACAGTAGCCAAGTACCGCGAGGATATGAAGATTCCTTCAACGCACCAACGACGGGTTCGCCCCTGACAGGGGGCGGGATTTATCCCGCGCGGGGCTTCCGCCCCGTTCTTTCGGCTTTACGGAGGGATGCATGAAGATCACATACACAGGCAGGCAGGTGGAACTGGCTCCCGCGCAACTCAAAAAAATCGAGGCGCAGTTTGCCAAGGTGGGCAAACTTCTGGATGGACGCGAAGAGAAAGAAGCGCGCGTGGTCTTGTCTCTGGAACGGCATTTGCACCAGGCCGAGATCACGGTGAACTACTATAACCACCAGCTGGTGGGCATCGGTTCCAACGTGGAGTTGATCACGGCCATCCACGCCGCTATCGAAAAGCTGGAGAAGCAGACCATCAAGGTCCGCGCCAAATGGCGGGACACCAAGCGCGCGCCGCGCAAGGAGGAAGCCGCCGCGAAGCCCGAACCGGCAGCCGAGTTGGAGGAGCCGGAAATCCAGCGCCACGTGAACCGCATCAATCACCACGAACGGCGCAAGCCCATGACCTTGGAGGAAGCGTTGCTCGAGATGGAGAAGGGCGCCGATTACCTGGTTTATCGCGACGCGGAGACCAGCCGCGTGGCCGTGCTGGTGCGCCGCCGCGACGGCAATTTCGATCTCATCGAGGCCTGACGCGGCGGATGGCGAACCCGACCGATCCTGGCAAAAGTCGCCGCGCTACGGACCGGCCCGCGGAGCTGGTGATCATTACAGGCCTCAGCGGCTCGGGGAAGGGTTCCGTCCTCAAGTCGCTGGAAGACCTGGGTTATTATTCCGTCGATAACCTGCCGGTCGATTTGATTCCCAAGTTTGCCGAACTGACGCAGGATTCCGCCAGCGTTCGCGCCGCCGCCCTGGTGGTGGACGTGCGCGAGGGCGAGGGATTGAAGCGCTTTCCCGGCATCTACACGCGCATTCGCAACCGCGTCAAGACCCGGCTGATCTTTCTGGAAGCCGACGACAACGCCATCATGCGGCGCTTCAGCGAAACGCGGCGGCCGCACCCGCTGGGCACGGACAATTCCATCGCCAAGAGCATCAAATCCGAGCGGCGCCAACTGGCTCCCATCCGCGCCATGGCGGACCTGATCATCAACACTTCCAAGTTCACCGTTCACGAATTGCGCGACTTCATCAAGGAGAGCTTTCACGGCGAGCGCGACGAGGCCAAGATCATGGTCTATGTCACCAGCTTCGGTTACCGCCACGGCGTTCCGGCCGATAGCGACCTGGTCTTCGATGTGCGCTTCCTGCCGAATCCGAACTACATTCCGCGCTTCAAGAAATTGACCGGCCGGCATCCACAGGTAGCGAAGTACATCCGCTCTTTCCCGCAAACGGTGGAGTTCATCGACCGCATTTCGGAGCTGCTGATCTACCTGATGCCGCATTACATCCGGGAAGGCAAGAGCTATCTGACCATCGCGTTTGGCTGCACGGGCGGGCACCATCGTTCGGTGATGATCGCGGATGAGATTCGGAAGCGGCTGGCGCAGGCGGGATTTCGGGTGAAAGCGACGCACCGGGACGTGGCGAAGGCGGTGTAGCCTGGAGGGCGGGCTTGAGCCCGCGCGGGGCTTCAGCCCCGCTCTCCATCACAAGTATAATGAAGGTTGGCGTTGGAGTTTGAGTGGGATCCAGGAAAAGCGGCAGCCAATCTGGCGAAAGGAAGAGCGGTTTGTGTTGCTTGGCCTTTCGAGAAGCCAACGCTTGCGTGCCGTAATGTATGTGGAGCTGGGCAAAACTATTCGCATCATTAGCGCACGACCGGCCACACGGCGTGAGCGAAGAAACAATGAAGAGACCATTCAATAAACGCACGGAAATCGATCAGGCTGCCGCCGACGAGATTCTTCCGGAGTATGATTTCAGCAGCGCCTTACCCAACAAGTACGCGCCGCGGTATGCTGCCGGAAGCGCTGTGGTGGTGTTGGAGCCGGATGTGGCCGCTGCGTTCCCAAGTGCGCGGGAGGCTAATGAGGCGCTCCGCGCCCTGGCCGGAATCATTCAGAAACACCGCTCCCGCCGACCGGCCTCGCGCCGCGGTTTGTAAACTGGCCCCTGCGCGCCTCACTCGAAGGGTTGGCCGAACCGGATGCGATTGCCTTCGAGGTCGAGCACGCCGAAATCGCGCAGGCCCCAGGGATAGCTCACTGGCTCGCCTTGCAGGTTGGCGCCCTTCGCCTGCAGTTCCGCGTAGAGGGCGTCCGCATTCTTGACGTAAACGTAAGCGGAGCCGATCCCAGCGTGGCGCTTGGTCCTCGCGATCAAGACGACCGTGATCCGGTCGCGGTCACATGACGCCGAGATCGTCCTGTTGGTGGTTTACGTGGAAACCCAGCACGTCGCGGTAGTAGGCGACGGCCGCGGCAACGTCGTCACACGGCATTTCCGGCAGGGCCTGCAGCATCATGGGAGATGCCACTGGCGAGTGCGGCATATCGTAGGATTGGCCGAACCATAAGGTGTGCCCGTCCGGATCGCGGACTTCGAACATTAGCATCTTGATCCAGTTGACCTTCTCCACCTCCGATGGGGAGCCGCCGCGAGCGCGGATGCCGGCGTGCATCGCGGCGACGTCGTCCGTCTGGAGGAAGAGGATCGCGGACCCCGGCGGCCGAGGTTTCTCCCAATTGTTGGGCCCGTAGTCCTGCTTGCCGAACCGGATGCAGGCCGGACCGTACACAGCTTCGATTACGTCCTGCTGTTCGCGCACCTCGGATCCGAGGATATCGTGGTAGAAGAGAATACTCCGGGCGGGGTCTGCGACTCCGATGAATCGCATGGCTGGCGCTACGGTGGCTGGTTCCGCGTCCATATAAAGTCCTCCAATGCACGATTGTAGCCGCTGATCTGAAGCCGCGCTGTCGAAACCGACTTCGGGCCGCCCGTGCCCCTCCCGTGCCGAAGCAGGCGGGGAATTCCAGGCGTGGCTCTCGATCAACGCTATCAAGGCGCAACGCGCCCGGTTCACTTTCGCCGGAACGGCAGGGCTAAAATCAGAAACAGCCCCAGCGCCACCGCATCTCCCGCCAAAATATACACGGGCCACGGCCCCAGATAACTCAGCAGCGACGCATGCGGCTTCACCCGCAGATACATGTAGTTGGTTTTGAAAACGGCGTCGAACGTCCCCACCGCGAGCGCGATCAGATTGAGTACGGCGAATGCCTTCCAGACGGATCCTGGACGCAGCCGCGCCTGCTTGCTCCATATCAGCGTCAGCACCGCCACAATCACGCCGCCGTGCGCCAGAAAGAAATAGATGCTGGGGTATGACAGCAAGGGCGCCCAGAGATCGGGCGTCAACACCGCCATGCCACTGCCGGCAATCGCCCCGAAGTAGGCGAATTCGAAACACCACTGAACCCGCCACAAGGTGGCCACGATGGTGAGCCACAAGGTGAAATCGCAAAGCTGAAGAGGCAGCCCTTCCGGAAAGCGCCACCCTTCGAAATGGAGTTTGTAGCCATACCAGATGAGTTCGTTCACTAGCAGAAACAGTCCCAGCCCGATGCGGACAGTTCGCGCGGCGCTTTCGCTGCGGCGGGCAACATAGGCCAGTCCTGCCGACACCGCTGGCACAGCCGCGATAATGGCCCAGTGCGCCGGGCCGAAAAGATGAAAGTCGGTCGCCATTTACCAAGGAGCGGGGCTCAAGCCCCGCGCGGGCTAAAGCCCGCCCTCCACCAACGCTTCGTCGAGCGCGGCCACACCGGCGTCGATCTCGCCGCGCTCGATGATCAGCGGCGGCGCAATCACGAAATGGCTCAGCCACGAATTGATAGCCACGCCCTTCTTCATCATGGCCGCAGCCACCTGATCGACCACCAGCGGCTTGCCTGCAATCTTGTCGCTGGAAGTGTTGAACGGCTGTTTCGTCTGCCGGTTCTTCACCAGCTCGACGCACCAGAAGAGCCCCAGCCCGCGCACATCGCCAATCGAGGCATGCTTGTCCTTCAGCGCGTGCAGCCGCGCGCCCAGGTATTCGCCCACCTCCCGCGCGCGCTCCACAAGGCCGAGCCGCTGCATCTCGCGGATGGCCGCCACGCCCGGCGCCAGCGTCATGGGATGCGCCTCATAAGTGTGCCCATGCGCGAAGAAATGATCGTCGAAATGCGCGGCGATCTTCCGCGTGGTGGCGCACAGCCCCAGCGGCATATACGCCGAGGTGATGCCTTTGGCGGTCACCAGGATATCCGGCTGCACGTCCCAATGATCGACGGCGAACCATTTGCCGGTGCGGCCCCATCCGGTCATGACCTCGTCCGCGATCAGCAGCACGCCGCGATCGTCGCAAATGCGGCGCAGGCGCGGCATGTATTCGGGCGGCGGCACCAGCACGCCGTTGGTGCCGGCAATCGGCTCGACAACGACCGCCGCCACGTCGCTCTCGTTCTCGATCATGTGCTCGAGGTAGTCGGCGCACGCGATATCGCAGCCCGGATACTGGTGCTTGATGGGGCACTTGTAGCAGTTCACTTCCGGCGCGAAGAGGAAGCCCTGCCCCTTGGCGCCCGGCTCGGCGGGCCAGCGCCGTGGATCGCCCGTGGCCCCGATCGACGCCATGGTCGAGCCGTGATACGAACGGTAGCGGGCGATGATCTTGGTGCGGCCGGTGTACATGCGTGCGATTTTGAAGGCCGCTTCGTTAGCCTCGGTGCCCGAGGTGGTGAAGAAGAATTTGGTCAAGCCGCGCGGCAGCACTTCGAGCAGCAGCCGGCTCAGCTCCACGCGCACGTCCGTGGCATAGCCGGGCGCGATGTAGGGCAGCGCGCGGGCCTGCTCCTGAATCGCCCGGATCACGGCGGCATTCTTGTGTCCCAGATTCACGCACATCAACTGCGCGGAGAAATCCAGATAGCGCTTGCCATCCACATCGATGAAATAGCAGCCCTCGGCATCCACTATATGCAGCGGGTTCCAATTCTTCTGGAAGCGCCACGTGCCGTAATTCAGCTCACGGGTCCAGCGCACGATATCCTGCGATGACAGAACTTCAGGCATGAAACGAAGCTGACATGGATGGAGCCCGCTTGTCAAACCCGCCTGATACAATCGTCGATCATGGTGCCGACTCTGGAATCCAAGACCGCGCTCATCACCGGCGCCAGCAAAGGTGTGGGGAAGGGAATTGCCCTGGAGCTGGCGCGCCGCGGATGCGATATCGCAGTGAATTATGCGAGCGATGCGCGGGGCGCCGAGGCTACCGCCGACGAAGTTCGGGCGCTCGGCCGAAAGGCGGTGAGGGTGCAAGCCGACGCGGGTCTGGCGGCCGATGTGGACCGCATGTTCGGCGAGGTGCTCGGCCAGTTCCCGCGGCTGGACATCCTGGTGAACAACGCCGGCACGCAAACCTGGAAGGCGCTCCTGGACCTGGAGGAGGCTGAGTGGGACCGCGTCATCCGCACCAACCTGAAGGGATGTTTCCTATGCACGCAGCGAGCCGGACGTCACATGCGTGACCACGGCGGCGGCAGCATCGTCAACATCGGGTCGGGCTGCAACAAGGTGGCGTTTCCGAACCTCGCGAACTATACGGCGAGTAAAGGCGGCATCGAGATGTTTACCAAGTCCGCCGCCATCGAACTGGCCAAGTATGGCATTCGCGTGAACTGCGTGGCGCCGGGCGCGATCGAGATCGAGCGTACCATGCAGGAAGCTCCCGACTACGGGAAGACTTGGGCCGCGGTGACGCCCCTCGGGCGGGTGGGGCAGCCGCTGGACGTAGCGCGAGCTGTCGCATTCCTGGCGGGTGACACGGCGGATTTCATCACGGGACAGACGCTATTTGTGGATGGCGGGCTGTTCAGCCAGCCGGTCTGGCCTTATTGACGCGCCCTATTTGAGCCGGTTCCCCCAGGCGTTGGCGCCCGCCAACTTCTCGAAATAGCGAAAAACGATCCGCGTTACTTCCGGTACGGGCGTGCGCCGGTCGTCGATGAAGGCAGACATGACACTCAGTACGAATGGCCGCCCTTCCAGAAACACAATGCCGGTTTCGCCGCGCGCGCCGGGCAGTTCGCCTGTTTTCGAAGCCGTCTCGATATCCAGCGGCAAGCCTTCGTGAATGCCGCCTTCAACCTTCTTCAGGATCTCCACCATCTCGCGGCTGGCCGCCTCGTCCACCAGTTTGCCGCGATAGATGGTCTCCACCAGGCGCGCCATCTCTCCCGGCGTCGAGGTGTTCTCCTCGCCGCGCGACACGGCGGCCGAGTCCATCATCTTGCGCCGCAGACGCGTGTGGGGCAGCCCCAACTCGTCCATCATGTGGTTGACATCGTTCATGCCCGCCATCTCGATGCACTTGTTGGTGGCGGTGTTGTCGCTCCACTCGATCATGGCCGCGATCAATTCGCGCACGGTCAGTGTCGCCGCCCCGCCGTTTTGCAGCCGCTCCCGCAGACGGCCGCTGCCTCCCACGGCTTCGGACGGCGCGATGGTCACGCGGCTGTCTAGCGCGAACTTGCCGGCGCGCGCGGCCTGATATATGCGCGCCAGAATCGCAATCTTGATAACGCTGGCTTGGGGAAAAACGGTGTCGGCGTGGAGGCCGAACATGCGTCCGGTGGCGAGGTCGATGGCTGCCACTCCCAGCGCACCGTCGAAGCCTTCGTCGAAGCGGCGCAGTTCAGCTATGGTCTTGTTCTCAAGAAGGTCGGAAAGAGTGGGCTGGGCGGCCAAGGCGCCAGCCAGGGCCACACTGACAAGAATTGAGGAACGCAGCATGCGCGCCATAGTACCATTGCGAGGCCGCCTCGCGATGGACTACGGCGCGCGTGATTGCTGGGGAAGCTTTAGCGCGGACCGCCGAACCGGCCCCGCATGGCCGCGCCGAACCCGCCATTGCCTTCGGGTCCGCCCGGCGGCGTCAACAGGTTCAGGCCTTCCGCCTCGTGGATCGCGGGCATCAGGGCAGCCGCGCTCTGCAACGCCGCCAGTTGAGTCTTCTGGGCCGGTGTCAGCACGGCCAGCGCCTGCTGCTGGAAGCTGGCGCGGATGGGTGCTGCCTGCTGTTCCAGGGTCTGGATGTTCAGCACCAGCTTGCCCACCGCGGTGGCGTCGGCGCTACCGCTTTGCGTCTGGCTGCGCAGGCTCTCATGCAACGGGCCCATCTGCTCCATGATCGGCTTCAGCGCAGCCCTCTCGGACTGACGCAACTGTTGCAGACTGGTTATCTGCGCTTCGGTCAGGTTGAGGTAGCTTTGCACCGCAGTCGTCTTTCCTTGAGCGGCCATGCCGTGCATACGGGGGCCGCCGGGCCCTTGCGCGAAGAGCGCCGAGGCGGCCAAAGTGACAACGATGAGACGGAAGTTCATACTTTTGAGTTCTCCTATACCACCAATTATGCGGCGAAAATCGCCGGAAAGCTGTTAAACCTTTGATAAATTGAGGCCAGATCTCTTAACATAGGGAGGCAGGCTTTGGTACCCGCCCACGACCCATGTACAATCTGGCCAGCAAGCTTCTCGCGCCCCTGTTCGACCCTCTTACTTTGGCCATCCTGCTGGCGATCGGCAGCCTATTGGCCTGGAAGCACCGGCGTCTGGCGAGCCGGCTCCTGGCCGTATCGATCGCACTTCTGCTCGTGTTTACCTCGAATTTTGTGTCAACTGCCCTGGTTCGTTCCCTGGAGGACCAGTATCCGGATTCCGGTTTGGATGTCCCGCCGGCGCAGGCCATCGTCGTCTTGGGTGGAGCGATTCGCGTGCCGACTGCCCGGCACCGGATTACCGCGCTGATCGATGCAACGGACCGCCTGTTGGTCGCGCTCCGGTTGTATCGCGCCGGAAAGGCGCCGCTGGTATTCTGCAGCGGCGGAATGAATCCGCTGGGCGGCACCGGAGGGACTCCCGAGGCCGTTTGGATGGCCCAGTTACTAGAAGAATGGAATATTCCGTCAACTGCCATCCAGACCGAAGGGGGCTCGATCAACACCCACGAAAACGCCATCCTGAGCTATCGCATGCTAGCTCCAAGCGGCATCCGCAAGATCATTCTGGTGACTTCGGCCATGCACATGCCGCGGGCGGCGGGAGCGTTTCGCAAAGCCGGCTTCGAAGTTACCGCGGTGCCGGCCGATTATCACTCCGGCTGGGGGGAAGGCAACCCGTGGGACAAATGGATCCCCGGCGCCAGGAGCCTGGTCAACTCCGACGCGGCTCTGTACGAGTGGCTGGGTATTGCCATATACCGGTTGCGGGGTTGGGTTTGAAGCGTGCTACGCCCGTGCCGCTGCGGCCGCCCAGCGCACGGCGGCTTTCTCGATCCGGGCCACTGCCTCCATCAGATTCTCGAGCGAATTGGCATAGCTGAAGCGTATGTAGCCCTCGCCAAAATCCCCGAAAGATCCGCCGTTCAAGCCCGCGACGCCGGCTTCCTCAAGCAGCAGGTCGGCCAGTTCCTTCGACGGAATTCCGGTCTCCTGCACATTGGCATAAGCGTAGAACGCGCCGCCCGGAACCGCGCAACGGAAGCCCGGAACGCGGTTCAGCCCCCGGCAGAGTGAGTCGCGCCGCCGCCGGAACTCGGCGACCATCGCGTCCACGGCGTCCTGCGGGCCGCGCAGCGCCGCGACCCCAGCCCGCTGGGTAAAGCTGGCCACGCACGATACCGAATTCACCATCAGCTTGGTCACCGCTTCGACCAGCCAGGTAGGCATCACGCCGTAGCCCATGCGCCATCCGGTCATCGCGTAGGTCTTGGAGAAGCCGTCCAGAATGATGGTCTTTTCCAGCATGCCGGGATAACGCGTAATGGAAACGGGCGCGTCTTCGTAATAAATGCGCGAATAAATTTCGTCGGAGAGCACGATCAGATCGCGGTCCCGCACCATGTCCGCAATGGCCCGCATATCCTCTTCCGGAATCACCCCGCCGGTGGGATTCTGCGGCGAATTCAGCACCAGCATCTTGGTCCGGTGGCTGAGCTTATCGCGCAACAGATTCAAATCGAACGAGAAGCCGCGGCTCTCGACCAGCGGCATGGGCACCGGTGTGGCGCCGAGGGTCCGGATCATCGATTCGTAGATGGGAAACCCGGGGTTCGGATAGATCACCTCGTCGCCCGGCTCCAGCAGCGCCATCATCGGGAAGAATATCATGGGCTTCCCGCCCGGCACGACGGAGACGTGCTCCGGTCCCACGCTTATGCCGCGCCGCCGTGAAACGTCTTCGGCGATGGCTTCGCGCAGCTCCGGGAACCCTTGTGTGGGACCATAGTGTGTCCAGCCCTGGTCGAGCGCGCGCTTGGCCGCCTCGACGATGTGCGCCGGCGTGGGAAAGTCCGGCTCGCCGATCTCCAGGTGGATGATGTTGCGCCCTTTGGCCTCCAGGGCCCGCGCCCGTACCAACACGTCAAACGCGGATTCCACCCCGATGCGGCTCATCCGTTCTGCCAGCTTCATGCGATCTTCCTGAAAAACGGCACGCCGTCGCGGATCTCGACCTGCGCCACGCGGTCGTCGATGCGCGCCCGATCGCCCAAAATCCGCCCCGTGACACGCCCGCCGGAATCGAGCGACACGATGGCCGTCTGGTATGGCACGTCCGCGGCGAACGCCTCGGTCGCAGAGTAGATCACGGTCTCGGTATAGACGGTTCCAGTCGCGTCGCTCATACGGTCCCCAGAATAGTCACCACGCAAGTGGCGCCCGAGCCGCCCAGGTTCTGCGCCAGCGCAAGCGAATGCCGCGGCACCTGCCGCTCTCCCGCTTCGCAGCGCATTTGCAGCACAAGATCGCAGATCTGCGCCACACCGGTCGCGCCCACCGGGTGCCCTTTGGACTTCAGCCCGCCGCTGGTGTTGATCGGCTTGCTGCCCGTGCGCGCCGTGTGACCTTCTAATGTAAATGGGCCGCCTTCGCCGCGCGGCGCGAATCCCAGGTCTTCGATGGCCACAATCTCGGCGATGGTGAAGCAGTCGTGCAATTCGGCGAGTTGAATGTCCGCCGGCTGTACGCCGGCTATGAAATAAGCCTTCTCCGAGGCGCGCCGCACCGCCGGGAAGGTGGTGATATCCGGCTTCTGATCGAGCGCCACGAAGTCGGATGCCTGCGCGATGCCCAGCACACGCACGGGCTTATCGGAGAACTCCCCGGCGCGCTCGGCCGGCGCCAGCAATACCGCGGCCGCGCCGTCGCTGATCAGCGAGCAATCGTAGAGATTCAGCGGATCGGCGATGGGCTTGCCCGCCATGGCCTGCTCCATGGTGATCACTTTGCGCATCTGCGCATCGGGATTCAGCGCGCCATTGGCGTGGTTCTTCACCGCTACCGCGGCCAGGTGCTCGCGCGTGGTGCCGAACTGGTACATGTGGCGCCGCGCGATCATGGCGAACAGGGAAGCGAATGTGGAGCCGGCCTTGATCTCCCCCGCGCAGTCGCCCGCGCCCGACAGGATCTCGGTCACTTTGGGAGTGGGCTGATTGGTCATCTTCTCCGCGCCCACCACCAGCACGGTATCGTACACTCCGCTGGCGACGCCATTATAGGCGTGGAAAAAAGCAGAGCCGCTCGAAGCGCAGGCCGCCTCGATGCGCGTCGCCGGCACCCCGTGAATGTCGAGGGCGGTGGAAACGTACGGCGCCAGGTGATTCTGGCCCGCGAACGAAGGGCCGGCGAAATTGCCGAGGAAAAACGCGTCCACCTGAACGGGGGCGGTGTGCGCGTTCTTGAGGCACTTTTCACCAGCTTCCACGGCGAGCGAACGCAGGTCGCGGCCGGGAAACGCCCCGAATGGGGTCTTTCCGATACCCATTACGGCTACAGCTCTCACGGCCATATTGTATCGAGTGGCGCGGCCGGACTTATTGGGGCGTCGAGAACTTCCACACGGAGCCGGTGTCCGAGTCCGCTATGCAAATGTTTTGGCTGTCGTCAGCGGCAATTCCGGCGGCATGGGAGAAGCCGGCGGAAGCATCGGTTTTCTCCTTGAGTCAAAATAGCTGACTTCCCGCCCCGCACACCTCCTCGTAATAACGCTCGTAAACCGGGATGATCTTATCCGCGCAGAACCGTTCGGTAGCGGTGTGCCGCGCCGCCCGCGAGAGGCGATCGTGCAGTTCGTCGTCCGTTACCAGTGCGGTTACGCGCGCGGCCTGCGCGGCGATATCTCCCACCGCCTCCAGGTAGCCATCCACGCCGTCTGTAATCAGCTCGGGGACGCCGCCCACGCGCGTGGCCACCGGCGGCACGCCGCACGCCATCCCCTCCAGTGCGGCCAGGCCGAACGACTCCAGTTCGCTGGGCATCAGCAGTACGTGGGCCAGCGGAATGATCCGCTCCACGTGATTCTGTTTCCCCAAAAACGAGATACGTTGTTCTACTCCCAACTCGCGGGCCAGATATTCGGCCGGCGCCCGCTCCGGTCCGTCGCCCACCATCAGCAGGTGCGCCGGCGCGCGCTTTACCACCTCCGCCAGAATGCGCACGCAATCCTGCACCCGTTTTACCGGCCGGAAGTTCGACACGTGGATCAGCAGCTTCCCATCCGCCGGCGCATAGCATTTCGCCATGGCCTTCTCGCGGTCCGGTTTATACAAGTCGCAATTGACGAAGTTGGTGATCACCCGGATGTCGTTGCGTACCCCAAACACGTCCACCGTTTGCCGCCGCAAATACTCGCTGATCGAGGTGATGCCATCGGACTTCTCAATGGAGTACTTGGTGATCGGAAAATACGACCGGTCCGTGCCCACCAGCGTGATGTCGGTGCCATGCAGCGTGGTGATGAAAGGCAGCCGCCGCACCGGCGCGAGCATGTCTTTAGCCAGCATTGCCGAGATGGAGTGCGGGATCGCGTAGTGCACGTGCAGCAGGTCCAGTTTATGCGACTCCGCCACTTCCAGCATGCGCGACGCCAGCGCCAGACAGTACGGCGGATATTGAAACAGCGGATAGGTGGAAACCTCCACTTCGTGGTAATGAATGCGCGGAATGCCAGGGTCCAGGCGAATCGGATTCGCGTAGGTGATGAAGTGTACGTCGTGTCCCCGGTTGGCCAGTTCCAGGCCCAACTCGGTGGCTACAATGCCGCTCCCGCCGTAGGTTGGATAGCACGTAATGCCGACGTTCACACCGTCAGGCTACCACAGTGGGACAGGCCTCCTGGCCTGTCTCCTCGTCCTATATTCCGGACTCCACTGATGCAAAGCGGCGCATCGTTACCTTCCGGCGCGACCTGCATTACAATCGTCAGTTATGAATCGATTCATGGTGTGCGGAACGGCGATATTGATCTGCGCGGCTGCGGCGTTCGCCCAAACGCCCCAGGCGCCAGCTTCACAGGCCCCAGCCAAAGACGAAAAGGGCAAGGAAGACAAGAAGCCGCCGGAAGAGAAGGTCTCCGCGACCAGGCACACGATTCAGATCGGCGGTAAGGACGTGAAATACACGGCCACTGCCGGAACCATGCTGCTGAAAAAGGAAGACGGCCCGGCCACGGCCAGCATCTTCTATATCGCCTATACCAAGGATGACGTGGCGGACACCACGCGCCGGCCGCTGACGTTCGCCTTCAACGGCGGGCCGGGATCGTCGTCGGTATGGCTGCAGCTCGGCGCGCTGGGCCCCAAACGCGTCGCCATGGACCCCGAGGGGAACGCGCTCCCGCCGCCCTACAAGCTGGTGGACAACGAGTACTCCATTTTGGACATCACCGACCTGGTATTCATCGATCCGGTTTCGACCGGATTCAGCCGCGCGATTCCGGAACAGGATGCCAAGAAGTTCCACGGGATCGACGGAGACCTGGAGTTGGTGGCCGATTTCATCCGGCTGTACACCACGCGCAGCAGCCGCTGGACATCGCCCAAATTCCTGGCCGGTGAAAGCTATGGCACCACGCGCGCGGCGAATCTGTCCGGCTATCTGCAGCAGCGCATGGGCTATGCGCTGAACGGCGTCATGTTGATCTCGGCGGTCCTGAATTTCGGAACGATCCGTTTCGACCGGGGCAACGACCTGCCGTACATTCTGTACCTGCCGACTTACACCGCCGCCGCGTGGTATCACAAGAAACTGCCGCCGGACCTGATGGCCAGCCAGAGCAAGGCCATTGCGGAGAGCGAGCAATACGCCTCGCACGAGTACACGCTAGCGCTATTGAAGGGCGACGCAATTTCCAGCGAAGAGCGCGCCCAGGCGGCGCAGAAGCTGGCGCGCCTGACGGGCCTCTCCGCCAAGTTCATCGACGATAGCAATCTGCGCGTGCCGATCTTCCGCTTCACCAAGGAATTGCTGCGCGAGGAGCACCGCACCGTGGGCCGCTACGACAGCCGCCTGGAAGGCATCGATCTGGACCCGACGAGCGATTCCCCGGATTACGATCCGAGTTATGCCAGCGTGTATGCGCCGTTCACCGCCGCATGGAACCAATACGTGCGCGCGGAGTTGAAATGGGAAAGCGACATGCCATACGAAATCCTGACGGGGCGCGTGCAACCGTGGAGCTGGGGTGACAACCAGAATCGCTACGTCAATGTTTCCGACAGCCTGCGGGCGGCCATGACGCAGAATCGCGACCTGAAGGTGTTCGTGGCGAACGGGCACTACGATCTGGCCACACCGTTCTTCGCCACCGAATACACGTTCGACCACCTGGGGCTCGATGCGACGCTGCGCAAACATGTGAGCATGGACTTTTTCGAGGCCGGCCACATGATGTACACTTACAAACCTGCGCTCGAGAAGCTGAAGGCGGACCTGGCGAAGTTTGTGGGGATGGCGGCGCCATAGGACAACAGTCCGTTACTCCGGTGTGCACCTGCGAACTGGAGTTGAGGGGTGGAGAGGACCGTCCTGAGGCTCGCTGAGGATCTCAAGGGCGGCTGCGTCTTCCAGCGCCCTTGCGCTCGGCAGCGGACCGGCTGCTTACGATCCCATTCCACGAGACGTTGGTATTGCGCGTCGGTCAGCTCCGGCGCCAGATCCAAAATCTGCGTCGTCGATCGGCCGCAGGGCCGCCACCGGCCAGGGGTCTTGCGCCATAGCCCACGTATTCGTGCTCCAGGACGGCCACGCGCAAGGACGGCTGTTGCTTGAACAGGGTGTGGGCAGCCCTTCGCTTATCGCTAAAATGCCAGAGTGCCGGTACGGGGCTCTTCTTCGGCATTCGGCAGATAGAGCGTCTTGCAATGCTCGCAGCGATACACTTCCGCCTCGGCGCCGAATTTCTGTTTTACTTCGTCGCCGAAGAAATACCAGCGCTTGAGATGACCGGCGCAGAGCTTGCCTTTGGCGTCCTTCTCATTGCAGGCGCGCATGCGCGGGACGCGGCGCTTCACCTTGGTCCCATCGCTGAGAGTGGCGACCAATTCAGACACCGGAACCGGCCTATCTGAGACTGCGTATTTCGGATTCGCCATAGATTAGAACCGAAGCCCGAGTATAACAATTTCAGGAGCGGACCGGCGCTTCGATGACGCGTCTCAGCGTGCGCAGGCCTTCGAGAATGACGATGCGCTCGGCTGGTTTGGCGCGTTGTAAGGCGGCGGTGACGGGATGGAGTACGACAGCCGGAAATGTATCGCGCATATAGTCCCGGACCTGCTCCGAAACGACAATAGTGCTGGCGCGGCCGTCATTTGGGTGCGGGCGGCGTTGGGCCAGGCCGCGCTTCTCCAGGCGATCCACGATGCCGGAGACGGTGCTGTGCGCCAGTCCGACCTGGCGGCTGAGATCTTTCAGGCTCAGACCGCTGGAGTGAAACAGAGCTTGCATCACGCTGCGCTGCGGGCCGGTCAGGTTGCCGCGTGCGAATTCGGCTTCGACCGGCTGGCGCAATGTCTGGCGAATAGCGGCCAAATGACCTTCGACCTCCTGCGCCATGCGGGCCAACTCCGGTGGTTCGGCCATGTCTCTATAGAACGAACGGGATCAGCGCCTTCACTTCGCGCTGGTACTCAGTGTAACCTGCGCCGAACTGGGCGGCCATGAAGGCTTCCTCCACGCGGGACTTCATGCGCCAGCCGAAGAATGCCAGCGCCAGCCCCACGAGACCGCGCCATTCACCCAAGGCCAGCGCGGCGCCGAGCAGCCCCAGCAGGAATCCGGAGTAAATCGGATGGCGGACGATGGCGTAGGGCCCTCGGCGGATAAGCCGGTGATCCTGCTTGACGGTCACGCTGGCGCTCCAGTTTCCGCCCAGCAGAAGGCGCGCCCAAATGGCGAAGGCGCAGCCCGCCAGAGTGAGTGCCAAGCCGATCCAGGCGACCACCGGCCAGGCCGGCACGAATCGCCAGCCGAGGGGGCCTGGGCGCGGTCCGAAGTTATAGAAGAGCGAAAAGGCCGCGGTCATGATGGCAATGTGCAGCAGGCGGGAAGCGGCGGGCTCGTGCCGCGCAGCCGGCTTGGACGCCAGGGCTCCGATCAGCCAGACGACGCCCACCGCTGCCCAGATCCCTACGATGCACCTATAAACGTCGATTTGCATGCCGATCGGCTCGATACGTCGTACACGACCTATATTAGCGCGATCGGGCGTAGGCAGGCAAGTGGACCGGAAGCAGGCGGCCTTAGAGGCCGCCGCAGGCTGAGAGCCCGCCCCACGGCGGCGCCGGTTAGTGCAGCGCGGAGGTGTCGAGTAATTCGCGAATAAGAGCCGCGAGGATGTCCAACTTGAGCGGTTTGGACAGTAAGGATATGCCCGGGCCGGGCAGGCGTGCGTTCATCAGCGCGTCGCCGGTGTACCCGGACATATAAATCACCTTCAGGCCGGGCTTGGATGCCAGGGCCTGCTCGACCAGTTCGCGGCCGTTCAGGCCGGGCATAATCACGTCGGTCAGGAGCAGATCGATCGAGCCGGCGTGCTGCTCGAACACCTGCCATGCTTCGCGGCCGTCCGCCGCCTCCAGCACCCGGTATCCGCCGGCTTCCAAAACGAGCCTGAGGAGCTTGCGCACATTCTCCTCGTCTTCCGCCAAGAGGATGGTGGCCGACCCCTTGCCGGAACGGCGCGGCAGAGCATCGGCTTCGCCGGTTTCACCGTCCACCCCGGCGCGCGGCAAGCAGACCGTGAAGGTGGTCCCCCGGCCCGGCTCGCTTTCCATCCGGATCCGGCCGCCTGCCTGTTCCACGATGCCGCGAACGGTGCTCAGGCCGAGGCCTGTACCCTCGCGCTCCTTGGTAGTAAAGAAAGGTTGAAAGATCCGGCCTTGAATTTCGGGATCCATGCCAATACCAGTATCGGAGATCTCCAGCTTGACGTAGCGGCCGGGCGGCAGCGGACGCCACGAGTCCGCGCGGAGTTCCGTATTGGCGGTGCGCATGGCGATCACGCCGCCATGCGGCATGGCATCCCGCGCGTTCAAAGCCAGGTTCATAAGGATGCGGGTCATCTGGGCAGCGTCTGCCTTTACGACGCCTAACTTCGGGTCCAGGGTTACAGCCAGGCGGATGCGTTCGTCGATGAGAGGCCGCAGCAGCCCCAGCACCTCTGCCACGAGCGTGTTCAGTTGCACGAGGGTGGGCGGGGTATCTTGTTTTCGGATGAAATTCAGAAGCTGCGCGGTCACGCCCGCGCCGCGCGCGGCGGCTTTGCGAATTTCCTCCAGTTCGGGACGGATGGGATCCTGCGGGCCGATGCGGCTTAACAGGATGTCGCTATAGCCGGAGATCGAGGTGACCAGGCTGGCGAAATCGTGGGCCACGCCAGCCGCGAGCCTGCCGAGCGCCTCCATCTTGAATGCCTGCGGATCATCCGGGCCCGCGCCGCCGGGCGCGGCGCCGGACAAGGGCCGGGAGAGAGAGAGGCTAGCCATCCGCCGAAACGCGGAGCAATCGTGCTGCCAAGTACGATTGCTTCCACCCAGAGCGCATAAGTCACTGAATTCAGAGTAAGATTATCTATGGTTAACTTCCGGTAAAAGAAAGGTAACAGGTAAGAATTCCCTACTTTTTGGTTCGCAGATAGATCTTGCCGTTAAACGTGGTGAACTGCATTTCCGCGCCGCCGCCATTGATGGACCCGTACACGACCTTGTCGAAGTGTACCCGGAAGTGCCCGTCCTTGCCGTGCGTTTCTGTCATTTTGGGGCTGTTCGGAGCGGCTTCCGGATGGACGTCGAAATCGCTGTAGACCTCGCCGTTGTCCGACTTCAGTTTCACGCGCGCTTTCACATCGGCCGGAAAGGTCACGTCCACATCGCCGTTCATGGTGCTGAACGACATCGCCTTTCCCGGCGTCGTCTGATCGAAGGTCACCACCACATCGCCATTGAGCGAATGGGCCACCACCGCACCCGAAATGTTCAGCAGCCTTACCGGGCCATTCAAGTCGTCCGCGTCGACTTCGCCGGTGACATGTTCCACTTTGATGTCGCCGTCATTAAGACACTTCAGCTTCAGAGAAGTGTGAAACGGCACCTGGATGTTAAGGTCCACGGTGTGGTTCATGGCACTGGTTCCGATGTGGACTTCGTTGTCTTGCTCGTCGACGGTGAGTCCGCTACCGCGGCTGTCCAGGCGGTGCATGCCTTCGGCCTTGCGGTCCGGTTTGGATTCCCGGGCGCCTTCGTGGCGCGGCCGGGCTTCCACGATCACATCCTTGCCGCTGTAGCCGGTCACGGTAATGCCGCCGTTGATGAGGGAGGCGTGGACTACGGCCGGCCGCGACGGGTCGGTTAGCGGGACGGTGACATGGTCCGGTGATTCCTGCGCGATGCCCGCCAGGCTCGCCGCCAGAAGAAGTACACACCCATCGATTAGTTTTCGCATAATTACTGTCCTCGATTCAGAATTCGAATATTGCCGTTGAATGCATCGAAACTCAGCGCGGGCCCGCCGTGGCCCACACGCGCCGCGGACCACTCACTGCTTTTGTAAACAAACTTCGTCCCGTGGCGCTCGCCTGCCGCGACCGGCTGCGGCAGGTAAGTGACCGGATAGTCCGTGTAGACAGCCCCGTTGAACGTCTTAAAGCGCAAGTCGGCATTCAGATCCGGCTGGAAGCTGACGCGCACTTCGCCATTCAGCGAGCCGAAGGAACTGGCGCCGTGCGGGTTGTCGCGGAACGACACCGTCACTTTGCCGTTGAGCGCGTAGACCCTACCTGAGCCCGAGGCGCCGGTCATTTCGATGCCGCCGTTGATGTTGTCGATTTTGTAATCGCCCGCTACGCCATCCACCGCGATCTGGCCGTCGTTGATGGTCTTTAGATCGATGGCGGTGTCGCGCGGGACCTGCAATTCGAAGTCGTACTTCACTTCATAACCGGGGTCCCGATCGATGTGAACGCCGCCCTCGCGACAGCGGAACGGCCCGTCCACATAGAAGCGCACGGTGTTGGCGTCCTGCGAGATATCCAGCTTGACGTCGCGGCGCGCCTGTGCGGCGGTCTCCGGCGAGTCGGCGCGCAGGCGCTTCTGGGCCACCAGGCGGACTTCGCTGCCCACGTAGCCGGTCACGCGAATCGATCCGTTGACGTTATCCACGATGACCTTCCCGGGCGCGGAGCCAGAGAGAGGATAAGCCTGGCGAATGGTCTCGTTCTGCTCCACCTCGACCGCCCGCGCCATCAGTGGCAGGCAGGCGAGGAGCAATCCAACCGCGATTGGAAATCGATTCTGCATGACTTTTCTCCTTTTACTGCGACATTATTGCAATTGGGACAAGCCCCACAGGGCTTTTTCCTTGACGTTTTTGTCCACGGTGGAACTGCGCTCTAGAGCGGCGAGCGACGGAACCGCAGACACATCGCGCGCATCCACCAGAAAGTCGATCAGTGCAAGCTGCACCATCGGCGAGTCCTGTTTGACCAACGACTGGTCGAGCGAGCGCTTCACGGATTGGCTGGCGGCGAACTTGCGCAGGGCGTCCACGGCAGCCAGGCGAACATTCACGCTCGGATCGTGATTGACGGCCTGCACCAGAGCCGCCAGCACCTGGGTGTCGGATTGATCCACGCGGCTGGAGTAGTCTACGCCGCGCAACCGCTCGCTGGCGGATTGCTGCTCCAGGAGCGACAGCGTAACCAACTGGCGCATGTGGTGTACTTCGCCGCGCAGCCCCGCCAGGTCGGCCCGGTCGCGTCCACCCAGCCAATGACCGGCGCCGGCGCCTACGACTGTGCCTACGACGAGCAGCGCCGCCGACCAGGCCAACCGGAAAGCCGGCGAGTGAGCCCAGGCGCCGTTCCAATCGAAAAACCTGCGCCGGACGGGCGCGGGGGCCGCAGACTCCAGTCCCTGTCGGTACGCTTCCAACGACTGGTAGAAGCGCGACCGCATTTGGGCGCTGGGCTGTTCCTGTTCCAGCAGGCCCAGCATTTCCCAGGTCTCCGACAGGGCCGCGGCTTCCTGCTTGCAGGCGGTGCACTGCGCGAAGTGATCGTCCAACTCCTCAGCCTCGGAATGGCTCAGGCCGCCCGTCAGATAATCGGCGATATGTTCCTTCACCTGATCACAAGTCATGACGCTTTCTCTCCAGCTAGTTCAAAAAAGATCTGACTGAGGGCCTTGATGGCGCGATAGACCCGCACCTTCACGGTGCCCACATCGCAGGCCAGGATATCCGCGATCTGGTCGTATTTGAGGTTCTGAAAGCGGCTCAGCACCAGCACCTCGCGCTTCTCCGTGGGCAAGGCTGCCAGCGCGCGGCGAAGCAGTCCCAGATCCTGCCGGCGGCGCAGAATCTCGCTGGGATCCGGGGCGGCGCTGACGGGCTCCTCCATCTGCTCGGGCAAGGGTGCTTCTCCCCTGCGCTTCTGGACGCCGTCCAGGTGCGCATTGCGCGCCACCTGGTACATCCAGGACGTGAAGGGGTTGCCGTCCCGATACGTGTGCCGGTATTTCAACATGCGAAAGTACACGTCTTGCACCAGATCCTCACTGAATTCGCGATTGCCGCTGAGCCGCAGGAAATAGCGGTAGAGCGCGCGGTGATGGCGCTCGAACAACACTGCCATCTTCGCCAAGTCGCCATCCCGGACCTTCTGCATTAAAACGTTGTCGGCCCGCGTTTCCGGCATTCACCCAATAATACCGAGGGAGGGGGGAAAGGTTACAGTGCGCGACACGGCGACGCGGCGACGCGGCGAGGCGTTGTGCCAGACTGGGGGAAGCTTGCGCGTTCTTCTGATTTCGACTTACGAACTGGGGCGGCAGCCGTTTGGGCTGGCTTCGCCCGCCGCGTGGCTGCGCGAAGCGGGCGCGGAGGTGGCGTGTCTGGATCTGGCGCGCGAGGCGCTGGACGAAGAGGTTCTGCGGACGGCCGATGCCGTGGCGTTCTTCCTGCCGATGCACACTGCTACGCGCCTGGCGATTCCATTGATCCAGCGAACGCGCGAGATCAATCCCGCGGCGCACCTTTGCGCGTATGGGCTTTATGCGCCGGTGAACGCCGATCTGCTGCGCAAACTCGGCGTGCGGACCATAGCCGGCGGGGAGTTCGAAGAAGCTTTGTTAACGCTGGTGCGGCCCGGCGCGGCGCCCTTGATTTCGCTCGCCCGGCAACGGTTTGTGACGCCGGACCGGAGCGGCTTGCCGCCGCTAGAGAAGTACGCGCAACTGGTGCTGCCGGGCGGCATGCGCCGCACGGTCGGGTACACCGAAGCCAGCCGGGGATGCAAGCACTGGTGCCGGCACTGTCCGGTAGTGCCGGTTTATCAGGGGCACTTCCGCATCGTGCAGAGCGAAGTGGTGCTGGAGGATATTCGCCGGCAGGTGGCGGCGGGCGCGCAGCACATCACGTTTGGCGACCCCGACTTCTTCAACGGCATCGGCCACGCCGTCGAGCTGGTGCGGGCGCTCCACCGCGAGTTTCCGCAGGTCACTTATGATGCGACCATCAAAGTCGAACACCTGTTGCGGCACAGCGAGCACTTGCCGCTGCTGCGCGAGACGGGCTGCGCGTTCGTAGTGTCCGCGGTCGAGTCAGTGGACGATTACGTGCTTCAGCACATCCTGGAGAAAGGGCACACGCGCACCGATTTCGTGCGCGTCGCGCGAATGTTTCGCGCGGTGGGCCTGGTGCTGGCGCCGACCTTCGTCCCTTTCCATCCCTGGATGACGCTGGAAGGCTACGCCGACCTGCTGGCCGAGATCGCGGCCCTGGACCTGGTGGAGCATGTCTCGCCGGTGCAGCTTAGCATCCGGTTGCTGGTCCCGGCGGGATCGCGGCTGCTGGAATTACCGGAGGCACGCGCGGCGATCGGCGCATTCGACGAGGGCGCACTGAGTTATCGCTGGACGCATCCCGATCCGCGAGTGGATAAGCTGCAGCGTGAACTGGAATCGAGTATCGCGCGGGCGGTGACGGCCAAGGAAGATCGGCGGACGATTTTCCGCCGCGCCTGGGAAATGACTCACGAGGCGATCGGGAAGGGCGCGGGCCGCCTGCCGGATGTGCCGCCGGGCCGCCCGCGAGTGACTATCCCGTATCTGACCGAGCCCTGGTATTGTTGAGCGGAGCCTATCGAGGAGCAGTTAGCTCCTGTATAAGCCGCGTTTCTTACTGCTTGACCAAGGTGGCTACGGAGATGTGCGGCCAGTTGATCCCCAGGAAATTCAGAATCACCGTCTGGGTGTATTGCAGTTGCAGGAACGTGCTGCCGTCGGACTGTTTTACTTTCTCGATCCAGAAGATCGCATCGAGTTGAATCGCATTTGCGTTCGAGACGACGAACGGGATATTGACGATACCGCCGACGGGGGTCGTTGAAATCACGATCACCACTGTTTCGACAATGTTCTGCCCTGCGATCGCGGCCTGCAGGGCCAAGTTCGGATTCTTTACCCAAGGCAGCAGGATGCCGGGCGGCAACGGTGGGGCGACAAAGGGCGTCAGGTAGCCAGGCGTGACACCGGCGCCAGTGGGCGTCGAGTCGATGGCGGCGATGGTGGGGCCGCCGGGGATCGGCGCCGGCGTGAAAAAGGTGCTCTGGGCTAACAGCGAGTCACCGTGGGGAATGGTGCCCATGCGGACCACGGTGGCGGGCTGCACGGGTAACACGGTGGTGGCCGGCACGTTGACCCAAATGCCCGGCTCGATGTGCAGCGCCGAATTCGTCACCAGGTCACTCACGCGCTGCAGGTAGGTCAACCCATGGAGATTGATGTCGAGCTGTCCAGTGCCGTTATCCAAGTCCGTCTCCGAGCCGCGATTGGGAACGGCGCCACCGATCGGGGTGAACTGGAGGACCTCCCGCGTGGCGTTGAGCTTCAAGCGAAACGGCTTGGGCCCGGTGCTCGGCGGTGTGGAGTCAAAGTCCGGTAAAGAGATCAGGTTGAAACCGGCTCCGACCCAGGTTCCGGCGAGATCGGCCAGTGGTCCAAGGTTTGTCGCTTCGCGGGCTAGCGGGTAGCCCGGGCGAATATTAAGGGGTAGCGGTGCTGGGGGTGTAGCCATGTGTCGTGCTCCTCGTTACATAGTGAGACATCGTTGAATAGCGTTTCGGGGCGGAGAGCAGGCAAGAGTGCTGGATAATACATAAGCGTTATCCCGGAGGGGTAATACCGGTCGATTCAGGCGGCTGATACATTGTAGGTGCGATGGCGAAAAAGCGCCGGCGCGGGCCGCTGGAAAAGCCGGCGCGCGCGGTTGCTCCCGAGGTTGCGGAAGCACGGTGGCCGGGCGGGCAATCCCCGCGTGTTCTGTTCGCCGGGGTGGCGCTGATGGTGTTGGCGACACTGGCGATATACGCGCAAATGCTGGCCGCTCCACCTTTGGAGTACGACGACTCTTTCCACCTGGTACACAGCCCGTATGTCAACGTGGCGCATCCTTTTTCGGGTATAGAGGCGGTCTGGGACGAGCCATACTTCGGTTTCTTCGACCCAGTAACGACGACCTCCTGGCTGTTGGATCGCGCGCTGGCGGACAAGAGCAAGCCTTTCGATGCCGTGCCGTTCCGGGTTAGCCAACTGATCTACGCGATGGTGTGCGCCGGTTTGGCGATGTTGGTGTTTCGCCGCCTGCGTCTTCCCGCGATCCTGGCGGCGCTGGGCGGCGTGCTTTTCGCGGTGCATCCGATCCATACCGAGGTGGTGGCATGGCTCTCGGGGCGCAAGGATCTGATGGCGCTGGTGTTCGGCCTGCTCTCCTTTCTGGCCTACCTGTGGGCGCGGGACGCCACGACGCAGACCGAGTGGCGGGTGCGGCACATCGCGACCGCGCTGCTTACCCTGCTGGCGGTTTTGGCCAAGCCGGTGGCGGTGGTCATACCGTTGATCTTCATGGCCTACGAATTCTGTTCGGAACGGCGGCGGGCGGTAGCACTGGCCGCGATTTTCCTGGTGACGGGCGGAACGTCGGCGCTGCTTTTTCGCAGCCTGCTGGAGGGCAGCAGGCACGGCGGCTGGCTGATCGCGGTAGTGGCCTGCGACACGCTGGTTTTGTTGGTGGCGGCTCCGCGGGCCGACAGTCTCGCCGATTTTCTGGCCGGGCGCGGGCGCCGCCTGCGGGTGCTGGCGCCTCCATTCGGCGTGCAGGGGGTGATCTTCGGGGCGGGCGTGGCCTGGACGGTTTGGGCGCAATCGGAGGCGGGCGCGATCAAGGGCGGGTTGCCATTGCTGCCGACGCTGAATCTGACTTTCGAGGTGATGCTGGCGTATGCGGGCAAGATGCTGGCGCCGTGGCGGATGTCGCCGTACTACGTGTGGACGCGGTTTCCCGACATCAGCCTTGCGGGCGTGTGCGGCGCGCTGCTGGTGATCGGGCTGGTGGCGATCGCGGTGAGGCTGGCGGGCGCGAAGGATCGGGACTGGCGCATGGTGGCCTTCGGAATCCTTTGGTATTGGATTGCTTTTATTCCAACGTCGAACCTGGTGCCGACCAGTATCAAGATGGCGGACCGGTACGAATATGTGCCAAGCGTGGGCGCGATACTGGCGGTGCTCGCGCTGGCGGCGGCGATCTTCAAGATGGAGCGGCGCAGGCAGGCGGCGGTCTGCGTGGCGCTGGCGATTGTGGCGGGCGGGTACACGGCGTGGTCGTACAGGCGGACGCAGGCATGGAGCGGCGATCTGAGCTTGTGGAGCAGCGCGGCGGAAACGCATCCGAACAATTATTTTGCGCTGAACAGCCTGGGCCTGTGTTACCTGCGGATGGATCCGCCGCAGCCGGAGAAGGCGCTGCCGTATCTGCAGCGGGGCCTGGAAGTGGCCGAGGGCGTGCAGGCGGGCGGGAGGCAATTGGACGCATCGCCGGAGATGGAGGCGTTGGGCGACGCGTATCTGGCGATAGCCCGGAGCGCGCCGCGCAAAGAGAATTACGCGAATGCCGCGGAGTACCTGCAACGAGCTTCCGCGGTCCCGGTGGGTTTTGCGCCGGCCGATGCGGGGTTGCAGCGGAACCTGGCGGAGGCGTGCGAGGGGCTGGCGGGCCTGACCGATGGGGTCGGAGAGCGCGACAAGCTGCGCGCGGAGACGGATGCGGCGCTCAAGCGGGCGCGCGAGATTCTGATTGCCGGGAATGCATCGCGCGACGATCCGGATCTGCGCGCGGTGGTGCTGGAGGCGGGCACCGTGGCGTTCAAGCGCGAGACGGGCGCTTCGCCGGCGGAACGGACGGAGTTGTTCCGGAAAGCGCTGGCGGTTTATCAGGAGGCTGCGGCGATGTTTCCCGACGATCCCCGGCCGGAATTGGACCAGGGGTTGTGTTACCAGCGGTTGTATCTGCTGGCGGCCTCGCCCGAGGAGAAGCAGCGGCTTTTCGAGCAAGGGACGTTGGTGTTGCAGTCGGCTTTGACGTTGCATAGTACGGCTCCGGAGTACAACCCCCTGATGGTTTATCGGGCTCTGGCGCTGCTGAATTCCGGTGCGGGGGATTCGCGGGCGGCTTTGGGCTTTTTGAAACGGGTGCAGCAGATGGATCCGGGGTATAGCCGGGAGAATAATGTGGATCGCGATATAGGGATACTCGAAAGCAGGCGGCCTTAGAGGCCGCCGCAGGCTAAGAGCCTGCCCCACGGATTAGGGTGTTTACGAGAAACGGGTCGTCGAAGGCGGTGCGGTCTCCCACCTTCTTTCCCTTGACCGGCAAGAGGCGCGCGGTGAGGGGCTTGTTCCATTTCACAGCCAGAGTGGCCACATCGCCCATGATGCGTGCGATCTGGCTTGGCGGCGTGTCGCCGGCCATCGGGATGGTGTCGAGGCCGGTGCCGCAGACGGCCGAGTAGGCCAGCAGCGCATCCACATCGTACGCGCCTTCGCTCCAACGCTGGGCGAGCAAGCCGTCTTCCATTACTGGCAGCATCAGACCGGAGTAGCCGATGCGCTTCACGGGCACGGACTGCACGGCTTTGGTGATTATGGCGGCCGCGGTCATGGTGCCGCTCGATCCGAATCTGGCGCCGGTGAATTTTTCGATGGCCGCGCCGATGGAGACTTCGCGCAGAGGCGCGGGCGTGGCGTCCAGGCCCATGTAAGTCCATCCAGATTCTTTTTCGATTTGTTGGGCCAGCTTTTCCAGCGCCGCGGCGTGGGTGCTCAGTTCGCGCGAGAGGCGCTCGGTGGCGTGCGGCGCGTTACAGGCCGTCTGAGAGAATACGCGGTCCACGACGTTGGCCGCTTCGGTGCCGATGGCGAAGCGGCGGCCTTCGCCGAGGTGGTACGAACCCGGAAAGAACGGCGCGTAGGGCGTCAGCATGGCGGTGGCGGCGAAGTTGAAATTGGAGGCGCTGCCGGGACTGTGTTCCTCGACGAACTTCACCAGCGCGGCGGCGGCTTCGATGCACTTCCATTGGATGCCGTCGGGACCGGCGATCAGCAGGCTGGCTTCCAGGGTTTTGGTCGCGGAGAGGATTTCGGCCAGCAACTGGGCTTGGGCCGGATCGTCGGAGTCGCGGAGCATGGCCGGTCCGATATTCGCATCGAAAGATTCGTGGCGCGCGAGCGAGTCGTATTCGCGAAAGAAGCGCAGCGCATCGGGGCGCGAGAGGCTGCGGGTGTAATCGGGGAAGGGCTGGGTGGTGATGCGGACGCCTTCCACCTGGTATCCGCCCGCTTCGATCACGCGCTTGGCCTGGCGCAATATGCGCAGGGTGCCTGCGACCTGTGGGAGGTAGCGGGCGCGATCTAGTTTTAGGAACGCGGTTATGGCGCGGACTTTTGGTTTGGCGGGATCGCCAACGGGAAGAGCTAGGGCAGCGCCGGACAGCAGGGCTCCGCCAATGAAATTTCTTCGATTCATCGATTGCTTCCTAGTTTGATTGTGTCTGCGCGGAGATCCGGGCCGTTTTTGGGCGGCCTAAGAGGCCGCCGCAGGCTACGAGCCTGCCCCACTTGGGCTGCGGTCAGGTGGAGGGCTAGATTGCGCGTGGTGAAGCGGTCCCATGCGCCGCGATCGGCATCGGCGCATTCGTAGAGCATGTAGGAGTGGGCCAGTTTTTCCAGGGTGCGGCGCGAACTGCGATAGCCGGGCGTGCGGCGCATGCGGTTTTCTTCGCGAGCGACGAGATGCGCGGCGGCCGGGTCGAGCGGACGGAAACCCAGTTTGCGATAGAACCAGAACGCGCCGGAATCCAGGGCTTCGTCATTTTCCAGACCGATTTGATATGGGTCGACGGAGAAGCAGCGGGCGCGCAGGATCTGGCGGAAGAGGCGCAACAGGCGCGCGTAGAGCCACGCCGATTCGCCTTCGCGGAAGGTGTAATAGAGGTTGAAGCCGATCTCGGCGCGCTCGAACAGGGACAGCACCTCGACATAACCGGCGGGCACGCCGTTTTTGAAGAACATCCCGGCATGATAAGTGCGCAGCGGCAGACGCCATCGCGGCGGGATGCCGAAGAAGACGATTTCGACGCCGCGGCCGGCATCCGCGCGGAAGACGCGGCGCGTGTCCGGATGGGTGAAGCCGTACAGCTCGCGGTAGCGCATGGCGGAGGTATCGAGGATGAGATTGAGGATTTTGCGGGCCTGCGGGGGCGAAAGCTCGGTGACGGGCAGGGGCGGGGCGGCGAGTTCGAGCGCGAGATCGATATCGGCGCGGCGCAGCAGCGGCTCGGCGTGGAAATAGGGCTTGCGCACGGGCAGGCGCATTTGGGTGCGGCTGGCGCGCGGGCGGATGCGCCAGAGGAGCAGCAGGTCGAGCGATTCGTAAAGATCCGCCTGATCGCGCGGGCCGAGGGGCAGGGAAGCGATACGGCCGAGCAGCCAGGCGAGAGCGGTCGATCCGTGGGGGCGGGCGGCATCCACCCAGGCGCGGAAGGGGACGTGCGCTTCGACCGGCCAATCCTCATTCACGAGCGGCAGGAAGCGGCGCAGCACGGGGCCGAGCTTTTCGAGTTGATCGTAGTTGGCCCAATCGATGTCGATGTCGCGCGGATAGCGGGCGGCGAGTTGGCGGGCGACCTCAAAGCTGAAGACCGCCGAAAACGACGTGCCGGCGATGCCCGATACGGCGGGGTCTTCGAGTGGCGTGCAGTCGGACAAGGCGGCGATGCGCTCGGCGAAGGTGGAAAGGGCGGCGTCGGCCAGGCGGAGGACTTCGGCGTCGGCGGGATAGGCGCGCAGGAAGAGCAGGCATTCATGCAGGCGGATGAGCGAAGGCGGATCGGGGAAGGGGTGGGCGGCGACATCGGCGAGCAACTGGTGGAGCGGGCGGAGGTCCGGCACGCCAAACCGGGTCTTCCATTGTTCGAGGTCCGCTAGCAGATCCATGGGCATTGGTTTGAGCTTAGTACAGAGCTGGGCCGGGCGGAAAGCAGATGTGGCCGGCGATGAACGCGGCATGCGCGGGTTCGGGAGACGTTGCATGGCGTTGCAATCGGATGCGTAATGCCCTTGTCCGATTGGCTCATTCCGGAAAGACATAAGGCCGCAGATGAACGCCGATAAACGCCGATAGGACGCCGCTCTCCGGGCTGAGGGTCGATGGCTGAAGGCTGAAGGCTTGCGGCGAAGGCGCACTGGGCATTTTTGTGCGTTTTTGTGCGGAATTGTGCGTGGGCACGCCGTGGCCGAACAACCCCAATTTCGCGGAAGTGACTGCTTAACATTAGCATTTGCTTATAGTTACATCGCTTGGAGTACTGTGGAATCGGGTTCGTTTCGCCCGTTTTCTCGTGTGCGTGTTGCAGTGCGTTGCATTTGCCGCTGAGAGCTTGCGGCGAAGGCGCACTATGCATTCTTGTGCTTAATTGTGCCGATTTGTGCATTGGTGTATTTTGGGGCTTTTTGGAACGAACAAAGCCAATTTGTTATTTAGAGTCAATAAAGCGATATGCAGCAACGCTTAAATTTGCGGCCGCTGCCGCAGGGGCAGGGCTGGTTGCGACTGGGGCGGGCGGCGGGGCTTGGGATGGCGGGCGCTTGGGGAGGGGCCAAGGCGGCCCGAACGGAGCCGAGTGGCTGGCGAGCCAGGGACCGGGCTTGTTCGCTCCAGGCGAGGAGCTGATTGCGCTGGATTTCGACGAGGGCGTCGCGAAAAGGGGCGGCACGCAACCAATTACCGACGGTGTTGCGATGGACGCCGACGAATTTAGCCGCGGCGGCGGCTGTGGAACCGGCGGAGATCAGGGCAAGGGCGCGGTGCTGGGCCGGGGTCAGGTGTTGGCGATGCGTCATGATGGGAGCTCCTCGCTTTCAGGGGAGCACGGGGGCGGCGGGGGGAGGGGGGACCGGGGCGCGAAGTGATTGATTGGATGGGGGATCATTTCTTGGGCGGGCTGTGACTGATATAGGTTTCATCGGCTGGCGGCCTACAGAGGTCTCAAAATCAACCCGAGGCTCGGGCCGCAAGGTGATGAAACCGTTCAGTGAACTGCGGGTAAGGGTGGGGTGCGGCGGCGTTCGGGAACGCGGGCGGAGGGTCAAAAACCAGGTGCGGAGGGGTGGGCACGAGCGGCCGGTGACGATGGCGCGGGGCTGCCTGAGCAGGCTGCAGAGATATGGGCACACTGCTAGGCAGCGCTGCCTGAGGAGCAACGCGTAGGCCTTGGGTCACTGCGGTGGTGGGCGTCATGAGCTATCCATGATCGGCGTGCTGCGGCATGGTGGCAGGATTTCGATGGGCGCCAGGGTGCCGATGCCACACTGCGGGCAGCGCCGCCGATCCTGGCCGGTCAGGATGGCCTGCCGATCCTGGTGATCCTGGGGAGCGGGAAGCAGTGAGCTGACGAGGGTTTCGAGTTGTTGCCGGCACAGTGGCAGACTTTTGTGCGCTGACGCCGGATGGCCATATTGTGCGGCTGGCTACCGGGCCGCTCACGGGATCTCCGAAACGGATCGAATTTACTTTCGCCGGCGCCAGCAATCTGCACGGTCCGGCCGCGCCGCACATGAGACAACTGGTGATCGAATTTGCCGATGCCGATCACTTCAGCGAGAAGTGGACCAAGACGGAGGGCGGCAAAGACACGGTGTTCGAGATGCAGTTCCATCGGTAGGGTGGGCGGCCTGAGAGGCCGCCGCAGGCTGAGAGCCCGCCCCACAGGGGCCTAAATGGCGGCGCTGGCGGGATGCACAACTTTTATGCCGGCGTAGCGGGAGAATCCGGCGGTGTCGAAGGTCAGAATGCTGGTGAGGCCGTGCACCTGCATAGCGGCCACGAGCCTTGCGTCGTGGGCCGGCTTCCCTGAGACCCGATATTGGACGACCAGGTTCTCCCAAACCGGATAGATCGCGGGTGTGTCGGGCAAGAGGGGAAACATGCTCTTCAGGCGCATCAGTTCGGACGCCGCTTCGGGGATCGATAAGCCCAGGCCGTTTTGCGCTACTGGCCTCGTCGCGACCACCCACAACTCGAACAGGTTTTGAGGAACGATGTGAAGGGCGTGGCCCCGACTTGGCAGAGCTTCAAAGGCGCGCGCCACCGTTTCGTACTGGGGATTGCGAACCTGTAGCGTTCGCAGGAGCGTGCTGGTGTCAATGAGCACGAGGCTTACGTCAAGTCCGGATAGATGCTCTCCCGGCTCATGGCCTCTTCGGAGAGCACCGGTATCCTCGGGTCGTGGCTGTCGGCCCAGGCACGAAATTGACGCGCCCACTCCTGGGGGTTGGTTTTTTGCAGGTGGGCGATGGAGACGGGCTGCACGGACTGTTCGGCAAGCTCGAGCATCCACTGCTCGAGGCTCAGGCCGCGGGCCCGCGCGTGGGCTTCGAATGCGGCTTCTTTGTCGGGCGGCAGATGGAGTGTGACAGTCATAGGTTGCGTGCCTGCATTCAGTTTAGCGCAGGCGATTTAGATTGTCTCTTGCTAGAATCGTTGCAGGATGTCCACTGCCGCGCCCCCGCCTTCGTTGCGAAGCCTGTTCTCCGAGCTGGAACAGTTATTTCAATCCGAAACGGAAGCGCGGGTTTCCACCAGCGTGCAGGCCGCCGAGCGGGCGCTGGCCGAACATCTGAATCAGTCCGTGCGGCGCTTGCGGCAGGCGGTGGCGTTTCCGGAGATTGCGGCCATCCTATGCGATGCGTCGGCGCCGTTCGCCAACGCTTGCGGCGTTTTTCACATCAACGAAGAGACGGTGGGGGGTGAGCGGCTGCGCGGCGCGGCGGGCGAGGCGGCGGCACGGTTTCGCGAGATCCGATTCGGCGCGGCGGAGGCGGCCGCGTTTGCCGGCGCGATCGAATCGCGGGAGCCGGTGGTGGCTCTGTCGACGGCGGCGGAGGTGTCTCCGGCGGTGGTGGAAGCTTTCGCACATGCGCCCAGCGACAAAGCGTACCTGTTCCCGCTGACGGTGGATCGAACGACGGTGGGCATGCTGTACGCAACTGGTGCGGTCGACAGCGCGGCTTTGGAATTGTTGGCGCAGGCGGCGGCCGCGGTAATGGAAGCGCGGCAGCGGCCTGCGGCGGCATCCCTCAATTTGGTACACATCGAAGCGGCTCCCGCCAGCGCGCGCGCCGATGCCGCGCCGGATTGGGAGGGGCTGAGCGCAGGCGACCGCCGTCTGCATCAGAGCGCGCAGCGCTTCGCGCGCGTGAAGGTGGCGGAGATGCGACTGTATCGGCCGGATGCGGTGAAAGCGGGGCGGGCGCAGCAGGATCTGTACTCCGCTTTGCAGGAGGCGATCGACGAAGGCCGGGAATCGTTCCGGCGGAAGTTCGTAACGGCCAGTCCGACGATGTTCGATTACTTTCATCAGGAGCTGGTGCGCACGCTGGCCAACGACAATCCGGCGTGGCTGGGAGGTAAATACCCTGGGCGCGTGGTGTAACAGGGCGGTGCGGGATCTGGCGTGTGTTCTGTTTGCCGTCGCAGTTTTCGGCCAAACTCCGGAATCGCTGGGGCGGGCGTACCACGAATCGCCGACGCCGGCGCGGGCCAAGGCGCTACAGACGTTCGCGGCCAGCCACAAAGACACCAACGGCGCGCTGGCGCACTTCACGCTGGGGGTGGTTTCGTTCGAACAGAAGCGCTTCCCGGATGCCATCGTGCATCTGGAGGCGGCGCGGGCGCGGCTTCCCAAGCTGGCGGATTACACGGGCTATTATCTGGCTGCGGCGCGCGCGGAAACCCAAGACTATGGCGCGGCGGCGCGCGACGCGGCGGTGGTGAGGTCGGTGGCGGTGCCGTCGCCGTTTGCCGCGAAATCCATGGTGCTGGAGGCGCGCGGCCTGGCGGCGTCCGGATCCGCCGCCGCCGCGGTGACGATGCTGCGGGAACGCTATGCCGATCTGCCGCAGCCGGACGGCGATCTGGCGTTGGCCATGGCGTACGAGGGCTCGCGCGACCTGGCGCACGCGGCGCAATGCTATCAGCGCGTGTATTACGAATACCCGACCAGTGACGCGGCCACGCGCGCCGCGGCCGCGCTGATCACGCTGCGCGACGGCATGGGCGCGGCGTATCCGGCGCCGGCGGCGGAAGCCATGGTGGAGCGCGGCCACAAGCTGCTGGCCCAGCACGAATACGCGCGGGCGCGATCGGAGTTTCAAGCGCTGGTGCCGCAGCTTAGCGGCGAGGAGCGGGACCGGGCGCGGGTGGGAATTGGCGCGGCGGAATTTCTGGCGGGCGACGTGGCGGCGGCTTATTCAAACCTGCGCGCGCTGGAGATTTCCGGCGGCGACAGGCACGGGGAGGCGAATGCCGAGCGGCTCTACTATATCGTCGAATGCGCGCGCAAGCTGAATGACGAAGACCAGATGATGGAGGCGGTGGGCAAACTTGGCAAGCAGGCGGAATCGCCGTGGCGCTACAAGGCGCTGGTGGGGGCGGCGAATCGATTCCTGGTGACCAATCAGCCGGACAAATATATCCCGCTGTACAAAGCGGTCTACGAGACGTTTCCGGATCAACCGCTGGCGGCGTCCTGCCATTGGCGGGTGGCGTGGGCGGCATATATCCGGCGGCGGCGGGAGGCGCGCGAACTGCTGCGCGAGCACCTGCAGAGATACCCAGGGCATCCCACGGCCAGCGGCGCGCTTTACTTTCTGGGACGGCTGGAGGAAGCCGGCTCCGATTACCCCGATCACAACGATTACGGCGCCGCGCGGGCCTTCTATACGCGCCTGGCGGCACAGTTTCCGAACTACTATTACGGCTTGCTGGCGCGCGAGCGGATGGCACAGCCGCAGATTGCGGGCGCGGCTGGGTCGGAGAAGACGGCCCAGTTCCTGCGGAGTATCGCCTTTCCGCCGCACAAGCCCGCGGTTCCCAGCCAGCCGGATGCGGAAACCGCTTTGCGGATGGCGCGGGCGCGGCTGCTGGAATCCGCCGGACTGCCGGATCTGGCGCAGGCGGAGCTGCGTTTCGGGGCGCGCAATGGCGGCCAGCCGTATTTATTGGCCATGGAACTGGCGCGCACCGCCGATACGCCGCACCAAAAGCTGCACAACATCAAGAGCGCCGCGCCCGATTATCTCGCGATGTCCCTGGAGGACGCGCCGCCTGCGTTCTGGCAGTTGCTGTTCCCATTGCCCTATGAGAAAGACCTGGTGCGCAGCGCCGGGGAGCAGAGCCTGGATCCGTATATGATGGCGGCGCTGATCCGGCAGGAATCCGAATTCGATCCGCAGGCGCTCTCCGCGAAGAAAGCTTACGGGCTGACGCAGGTGGAGCCGGCTACCGGCCGCGCGCTGGCGCGCCGCGTGGGCATCAAACGCTTCAGCAATCGATCGCTGTTCCAGCCGGCGGTCAACCTGAAACTGGGCGCCTGTTACCTGCGTGCGCTGCTGGATCAGTGGGGCGGCAAATGGGAGGAGACTCTGGCCTCTTACAATGCGGGCAAATCGCGGGTGAACGATTGGATCACGTGGAACCAGTACCGCGAGCCGGCCGAATTTGTGGAATCCATCCCATTTACGGAAACGCGCGATTACGTGGAGGCGGTACTGAGAAATGCGACGGTGTATCGCCAACTGTATGCTAGCAGACGTTCCGGGGGACGGAAGAAGGCGAAAACCTAAGGGCCGCAGATAAACGCAGATGAACGCGGATAAAACGCGACCGGCAGCAGGGTACCGATTCGGCTTTCCTTTTGAGGAAAAATGTGCGAACCTTAATCTTAGATCGCGCTACATAAAGGAGCTGAAACTCTAGAACACGACGAATAGGAGTGTTTATGCTACCAGGTTTCCTACTTCCGGAAACGACCATCCGCGAGGGCGGCACGAGCCCCGAGGTAGACCTCGGAGATTCCCGGGGCGGTCTGATCCTTCTCACTCTCGGCATCACTCGCATCATTGAACAGGAAAGCCTGGACGTCTCGATCTGGGGTTCCGCGGACAATGTCGAGTGGGGCGCCAAACCCCTGGTCTCCTTTCCGCAGAAGTTCTATTGCGGCACCTATCAGATCCTGCTCGACCTGCGAGCCCACCCGGACGTCCAATTCCTGCGCACCAAGTACCAGGCGCAACGATGGGGCAAGGGCGAACCGAAGCCTCTATTCGGCGCGTACGTTTTTGCGCAAAGCGCGCAACCGCAAATTCTGAGCATGACCGCCTGATGATCTCCTACGACGAAGCTTTGGATCTTTTTCGTTCCGACGACCTGATTGGCATCGGCATGGCGGCCGATGCGATCCGGAAGCGATATCACCCGGAGGGGGTGGTTTCGTACATCATCGATCGCAACATTAATTACACCAATTTCTGTACGGAATATTGCAGTTTTTGCGCCTTTTACCGGCCCATGGGCCATGCCGAAGGTTACGTGCACGACCACGAAACCATCTTCGACAAGATTCGGGAGACGCTGGAACTGGGCGGCACGGGAGTGCTGATGCAGGGCGGGCTGCATCCGGATCTGAAGATCGAGTGGTACGAAGATCTGCTGCGAGCCATCAAGCAACGCTTTAAGATTCACCTGCATTGCTTTTCCGCGCCGGAGATTACGAACATTGCCGAGGTGAGCGGGCTAGGCCTGCGGGACACGATCGCGCGGCTGCGGGACGCGGGCTTGGACTCGATTCCCGGGGGCGGCGCGGAGATTCTGGACGACGGCGTGCGGCACCGGATCAGCCGGTTGAAGTGCTCGACTTCGGAATGGATCGACGTGCATCGCACGGCGCACGCGCTGGGGATGCGGACCACCGCGACGATGATGTTCGGATGCGGCGAGACCCTGGAGCAGCGCATGAACCATTTGCGGATCGTGCGCGAGATACAGGAGGATACGGGCGGCTTCACGGCGTTCATCCCATGGACGTTCCAGCGGGAGAATACTTCGCTCGGCCACTTCGTTCACGAAGAAGCCACGGCCGTGGAGTATTTGCAGAATTTGGCGATTTCACGGATCTATCTCGATAACATCGAGCACATTCAATCGTCGTGGGTGACGCAGGGGCTGAAGACGTGCCAACTCGGGCTGCGGTTCGGCGGGAACGATGTGGGCAGCATCATGATCGAGGAGAACGTGGTTTCGGCGGCGGGCGCGCACCATCGGGCGAGCGAAGAAGAACTGCGGCGCATTATTCGCGATGCCGGGTTCGTTCCTAAGCAGCGGGATACGCTGTACCGCACTTACTTTCTGAATTAAGGACGCTCCAGCATCCACGCGTTGAAATCGTAGGTCTGCGCCTGAAACCCCAGGTATTTGCCGTCCGCGGACGGCACCGGCTCCGCAAGCCATTGGGCGCCGCCATTATTCAGCAGGGCCTTCACCTTGCCTGTGATTGTGATGTGCAACAGGTTGGGCGCGGAGGAGGAGGTCACGAAGAAGCCTTGCCCATCCGCCGCCCAGGCGATGTACTCCGGCCGCCAGCGCGCCTCAATCGGAATCTCATGCCAGAGGCCATCCGCTGACGTCAGTATCTGACCGCGGGCTCCCATCACTGCCAGACGCGAACCGTCAGGCGAAACATCCCAGGCGAACGGCTGATTCCAGCGGCCGGTCTTTCCCAGCAGGCGCCCTTTCCCGCGAACAGGATCGAGGGTATAGAACAGCATCTCAGGCCCTTGTGGCAAGCTCAATACGCAGGACCCGGTCCTTAACGGACATCGATACTCAAAGCTCGCGGCGGCCGGTAAATCGAGAACCCGCTCGGGTAATCCGCCGGCCAGCGGCAGGCGCATCAGGCGCTGGGGCGAGGAATCCGGTGCGGACGCCGAAGGGACGCGATCGCTATACAGAAACCAGGAGCCATCCGCGCTCAGCAGGGTATTGCGCGGCTGGTATCCGGGAAGCTCCACTACGGACCGAGCCAGGCTTTCGTTGGGTCCCTGCCTGAAAACCTCCTCTTTGCCATTGCGATCGGAAGTGAAGAGCATGGCTCGGCTGTCCCGCGTCCAGGAATCCGGCGTACTGCCGAGGCCTCGATTGTCGAGCGTCAAGCGGCGGGTGGGGCCCAGGCTGGCGCCATCGCCGCCCAGATCGCCCACATAGACGTCAAGCTGGATGCGGCTCTTCAGGAATGCAAGCCGTTTTCCGTCGGCGGTGAGTGTGAGGCAATTCGGATAGAAGTCGGCCCACTGCGCCACCCGCTCAGGCTGGCCCGCAGGTTCACCATTGCGAACTGCTACCGGGACTCCCCAGAGGCTGTATCCGAACCGCGACAGTTCGGTTCCCGAGCGGTCGCTGGCAAGAAAGAAGAGACGCCCGTCCGGCGACCAACTGAGACAACCTCGGCCGTGCATGCAAAACAGCGAGGTCGATGCGGGCATGCTCGCGCCTGGGACAATCGTGTGGGCCGGGCCTCCGCCCGCCGGCCTGATTTCGATGGCTGCGGCGCGGTCAAACTGTCCGCCCAGCAAGGGATCCTCGCGGCCTCGCAGATACGCGATCCATCGGCCGTCGGGCGACCAGATGGGGCTGTAGACCAGATCTCCGCTTTCGGCGCCGACCAGTTTTCGCGGCGATTCGCCATGCATGCCGCCCACCCAGAGATCCGCTCCACGCCGCTGGCGATCGCCATTTTGAAATGCGATGGACTGCCCGTCGGGTGAGATGGCCGGCCAGGAACCGTCACGCTGGATGAGGAGCGGCCGGGACTGGCCCACTGTGGCGATCGCCCAAATGTCGTAATGTCCGGAAGCTGCCAGGCAGGCGAGCAGTCGGCGTCCGTCCGGGAACCAGCGCAGTCCGGTAACCATGCGGATGGGCCATTCTGCAGGGGTGGCCACCGGATGGGTTTCGCCGGAATCGATCGAACGCACATACAGCCCGGTCCCATCGACGAAGGCGAGGGATTTTCCGTCGGGGGAAATGGCCGCGCCCATCACCCAGTTCTCGGTGGGATTGGCGGTGAGCTGGCGCAGCACCGGCACTTGCGCCTGGCGATCCCGGCCGCGGGTCCACTGGTAAGCCGCGACGATCGAGGCAAGCAGGGCAAGCCCTACAGGGGCAACCATGCTCCAGCGGAGCGAACGGCTGGGGGGAGTGCCGGCGGTTGGCAGCGCGCCAAGGTCCGGCAGGCCGGCTTCCGACCAACGGCTCAACTCGGCGGTATAAGCGAACACTCGTCCGCGTCCGCTTCCAGGCATCCGATGGACCGGCAGGCCTCGCTCGGCTTCCCAGCGCTTGGCCGTCCGTTCACCGCAGCGCAGAAATGCGGCAATCTCCTTCCAGGAATCTACGCGACGATCGGATTCCGGACGCCGGTCGATGGGCTGGGGATAGCGACGCTGTTCCATTGGCCCGACATGGCCTTTCTTGGCCCGTGATGGCACTTTGCCCGAGAGGCAACTCTAGTCATTATAAGCAGGAACGTTGCGGCCGACTCACTAACGCTGAAGTCCGGCTGGAATGAGGGTTATTTGGATGAAAACGTCAAGTGTGAGGACCTGGGTACTTGTGTTTGGCACCGCTTTTGCGATCGCTGCGCCGGCGCAGACTTTCCGCGCCCGCATCGACGGCTCCTATGGAAAGCTTCCCTTGCAGTTCGAAGCCAACCAGGGCCAGCAGCCAGCGCCAGTGAAATTCCTATCGCGCGGCAAGGATTACGCCGTCTTTCTGACGCCGGATAGCGCGGTCCTGTCGCTGAAAAAAATGCGGAAGGAGAGCCGGGTCGCGTGGCCCCTGCCGCTCGCCCGCGAGAGCCAGCCGGTGGAAGCCGCGGCCGATCTGCGGCTGAAGCTCGAGGGCGCCAATCCCGCTGTTACGCTGAGCGGCGCCGATCCGCTGCCCGGCGCGGTCAACTACTTCATCGGCAACGACCCAGCCAAGTGGCGCACGAATATCACGACTTACGCAAAGGTTCGGTACGAGCAGGTTTACCCTGGCATCGACCTGGTGTTCTACGGCAATCAGCGGCAGCTTGAGTACGATTTCGTGCTGGAGCCGGGCGCCCGGCCAGACGCCATCCGGCTGGCCGTGGAAGGCGCGGACCGTACCGCCGTCGATGGCGCCACCGGCGACCTGGTGATCGAAGCCGGGGGCCAGGAGATCCGCTTCCACCAGCCGGTGGTCTACCAGCCCGAGGCCGCCGACGCTCCGCGGCAGGAAGTGGACGGCCGCTTCCACGTGGACAAGAGCCGGGTCACCTTCGAGGTGGCGTCGTATGACCACGGGCGCCCGCTGGTGGTCGACCCGGTGCTGGCCTACTCGACATTCCTGGGCGGCTCCGACTGGGACTACGCGGTGTTGGTGGCGGTCGATAAACAGGGGAACGCGTATATCACGGGAATCACGTGCTCGACGAACTTCCCCACCACGACCGGCGTCTACCAAACAACGAAGGCGGGAGTCGGCAACTGCACATTCGGCGGCAACCCCGGCATGGATGTCTTCGTGACGAAGTTGAACCCTTCGGGAACCGCGCTGGTGTACTCCACCTTCCTGGGAGGCAGCTATCAGGATACGCCGCGCAGCATCGCAGTGGACTCCTCCGGCAATGCGTATGTGGCGGGAGCTACCGATTCTTTCGACTTTCCGGTCACCAACGGCTCGCTTTGCGCGCCGAACTATGAGGTGGTTGGCAGTTGCGGCTTGCAGGCAGTGTCTACCTGCGAAGGCAGCTCCTATTACAGCGACTCTAACTTCGGCAGCTTTGTCACGAAGCTCAATGCTACCGGCTCCGCCCTGACTTGGTCGACCTTTATCGGCGGGACCGGGAACGACAACATTGCCGCGATGGCCCTGGACGCCGGCGGCAATGTGTACGTGGCCGCCAACACGACATCCGTCCCGGCCTACGATGGTCTCTGTCCCGGCAACCCCCAAACCAGCTTCACCTGGCCGGTGACTACCATGGCGCCCGCCGGCTTTCAGACGGTCGAACCCGCAGGCGGATGGCAGTCGACTTTCCATCAAGCCCTCACCAAATTCAACACGGACGGAGCGATGGTGTACTCCACGCTGTTTGGCCCTCAATACAACGCCGCCAGCCCTGGCTACGGCGACTCGTATGTTCTGGCGCTGGCCGTGGACAGCGCGGGCAAGGCGTATATGGCGGGCGAGACCGATGCCAGCGACTATCTCATCAATGCCAACACCGGTCTGATTCTGACTCCGGACGCGTATCAAACCACCTGTCCGGCCTGCCTGAACCAGGCCACTTTCCCTGGAAATTATCCGCCAACGGACGGGTTCGTGGCGGTTTTCGATCCCAGCCAGAGCGGCGCGGCATCGTTTGTCTATGCGACATTCCTCGGCGGCAACGGGGTGGGCAATTATAGCGGGAGTCCTAATTGCGGCAATAATCCCGGCTTTGACGGCGGGGATGCCGTGTTTGGGATCGCCGTGGATTCCAAAAGCAACGCTTATGTGACGGGCACGGCGTGTTCCGTGGATTTCCCCACCAATCATCGGGCATTCCAGCCCACTGACCCTAAGCCGGCCACCTGCATCAACCAATCCAGCGCCAATGCTTTTCTGTCGAAGCTGAATTCGACAGGTACGGAGCTCGATTACTCTACGTTTCTGAATGGAACGTCCTGTCAAGCCACCGCGACGGGCAACGCGGTGAGCGTCAACAACGCCGAAACCGCGTTTGTGACAGGAAGCACCAATGACCCGCTTTTCCCCACGGTCGATCCACTTTCCCCTTATAGCCCGGACGATGACCTGACGCCCTTCGTTACCGAGTTCAATACCACGGGCTCGGCATTGCTATTCTCGACGCTGCTGGACAGTGGATGCTACGGATGTGCGGATATAGGCAACGGCATCTACGCCGACAATTACGGCAACATATACGTGGCGGGGCAAGTTGGCTCGAATACCACGTTACCCATAACCGCGGGCGCCTTCCAACCCACCTACGGCGGCGGCCAGTACGATGCGTTCGTCACGCGGATCGCGCTCACAGAGGCGGATCTTTCGGTGACTGACGGCGCGCCCTCATCCGTGCTCACCGGGACGGACCTGACCTACACCATCGTGGTCACCAATAACGGTCCGAACACGGCGGATGTGGTCACGCTCACCGACAGCGTGCCCAGGGGGACCAAGTTCGTGAGCGCCGCGACCAGTTCCGGCTCGTGCAAGACACCGGCCGTCGGGGCCACTAGCGGCAAGGTGACGTGCACGGTGGGGTCGCTGGCGAACGGCGCCGCGTTTACGGTGAGCATGGTGGTGGACGTGACCGCCCCATCCGGCAAGACTTTGACCGACACCGCTAGCGTCAATTCGCTGGTTTTCGACTCGATCACCACGAACAACTCGGCTACGGCCACCACCAGGGTGAACTGACGGTGGGACAGGCCTGAAGTGCGGACCAGGGGTCCGCCCTACAGTTTGCACGATACCGTCGGCTTTCTGTCCGCGTTTGGCGTCTCTACAATATGCCCGCTGAGAGCCGCGCGGCCAGGACGCTGCGCGACGCCTTCGACTCCGGACGTCCGCTTACCTATATCCGCTCCGCCGAAGAGCAGCGTGTGGCCAGGGTTCTGCGGGAAGTGAGCCTGCGCCTCGAATCCACGCCCACACCTGTTTGGATCTGGAGCCTTACCGAAGGCATGCATCGCGATGGGGAGGCGGCGCAGCCGGACACGCAAGCCCCGCGCGCGGCGCTGGATTTTATTGCCGCGTACAAAGGCAGCGCCATTTTTCACCTGAAGGACTTTCACGAGCCGCTGCGCGAATCTTCGGAGATCCGGCGGCGGCTGCGCGACCTTTACGAGAGCTGCCTCGACCGGCGCAAGTTCGTGGTGATCAGCTCACCGGTGCGCTCGATTCCGGAAGAGGTGGAGCGCAGCCTGCTGTTTTTGGAGCTGCGGCCGCCCGACGTGGCCGAACTGGTGGACTTCCTGGGCGACGAGCTGGCGCAGACGGAGGCCGGCGGGGCCGCGCCCGACACCAGCGACGCGAACCTTTCGCAACTGGCGCGCTCGCTGCAGGGGCTGACGCTCGACGAAGCCCGCTACGCGCTGCGCCGCGCGCTGAACGCCAGTCCGCTGTTAGGGCCGGAAGCCATCCCGGCGCTGCTCGAAGAGAAGCGGCTGCTGGTGAACCGCAGCGGCACGGTGGAATTCGTCGCCGAGGGCGGCAGCATGGGCAATATCGGCGGACTGGAGGGGCTGAAGAAATGGCTGACGGAGCGCCGCAAGCTGTTTCAGATGCGCGATACGCTGAGCGCCGACATCGCCCCTAAGGGACTGCTGATGATGGGCATCCCCGGCTGCGGCAAGAGTCTGTCGGTGAAGGCGATCGCGTCCTATTTCGGGCTGCCGTTGTACCGTATCGACATGATCGAGATTTTTTCCGGCAGGCACGGGAAGCCGGAAGGCGCGTTCGTGGCCGCGTGCAAGATGCTGGAAGACATGGCGCCGGCGGTACTGTGGTTCGACGAAATCGAGATGGGGATTACGTCCACCGAGTCGGGCGGCGAGCAGGGGCGAATTTTCGCTTTCTTCCTGACCTGGATGCAGGAGAAATCGCGCGGGCTGTTCGTGGCGGCCACGGCCAACCGCATCGACCTGCTGCCCGCCGAGATGATCCGCAAGGGCCGGTTCGACGAGGTGTTTTTCGTGGATTTGCCGTTGGACGACGAGCGCATCGATATTTTCAAGATCCACCTGAGCCGGCGGGGCATCGATCCGGCGGGCTTCAACCTGGCGCAATTGACGGAGTTCACCATTGGCTGGACCGGGGCGGAGATCGAGCAGTGCGTGGTGTCCGCATTGACCAAGGCGAAGCTGGAGGACCGGGAGATCGCGGATGACGATTTGTTGAGCGTGGCGGTGAGCATCGTACCGCTTTCGCGTACGATGAAGGAGCAGATCAATCACATCCGGAGCTGGGCTTTCGAGCGCGCCGTGCGGGCGTCGCCGCGGCCGGGTGGGCAGTGGTAGGTGGCTGGGCGGCACTGGCGCGACAGGCAAGTCCCACGCGCACCGGAGATAGCCAAGCACACCGGCACCGATCAGCAGCGCACCTAGAATCAAGCGGACAGACCAGGATGTCCCTGCTGCTGCCATCCGCAGCAGCGGCATCACGAGGCTGCCCGGCGTTCAGATGATCGGCTTCAGGACCATGCGGCCGTACGCGACGAACGCCATGAGGAGACCCAGGGCGCCGCTTAAGGCGATGGACTTGCCCTCGCCGTACTTGGCGTGCACCCAGATGAAGAGGAGACTCTCGATCGTCAGGACGGTGGCGGCCACCACCGTGAGCCCCGGCTGCCAGTGGAGGGCAGCGGGGACGATCAGCCCGGCCGCGCAGACGAGTTCGAGTATGCCGAGGGCCATCCAAGCTTCCCGCGGCAGCGCACCAAAGGAGGGGACCTGCTTGCTGATCTTGTCGAACATGAAGACCTTCATGACGCCCGATGCTGCGTACAGGAGCGCGGCGAGGACCTGGAGGAGCCACAACAGGATGTTCATCGTTCTCCCCGCGCGATCCACGTGCTGAGCCCAGATCCAGTTGCCGTGGATAACGCATTATAATTCACCTTCGTGTTCCAGAGGCCAGGAAAATTTCTTGGAGCTCTCCTGTCGATTCGCCCACACCCCGTTCGACGTCTAAGCAGAGATATAGCTAAACCCGATAACAACCCAAAGGAGATTACGCAATGCGATTCATGGTCATCGTCAAAGCAAGCGAAGAGTCAGAAAAAGAAGGCGCCCTCCCCGATCCACAGCTCATAGCCGACATGAACAAATTCACCGATGAGCTGGTAGAAGCCGGAGTCCTGCTATCGTACGAGGGCCTCCACCCCTCTTCCAAAGGCGCTCGCGTCCACTTCTCCGGCAAGAACCGCACGGTCACCGACGGTCCCTTCGCCGAAACCAAGGAACTCATCGCCGGCTTCTCGCTCTGGCAGGTGAAGTCCCTCGCAGAGGCCATCGAGTGGGTCAAGCGCAGCCCCAACTGCCACACAGGCGATTCCGAGGTCGAGATCCGCCGGGTCTTCGAGCCAGAAGACTTTGCATACGGCTTCTCCGAAGAGGAGATTGAGCAGGAAAAACAACTGCGCGCTCAACTGGCAGATCAGGTAGCAAAGAAATAGCCCCAGCGGGACAGGCCGGGAGGTCTGTCCTACCGCTCGAAACTGGCGGTCCGCGAGGTCGGGGATGACGATGTCCTGAGTGTCGCTTCGACCGCGCCGTGCGGGCGACGCTTTAGATTGCTGCCGATGCCGTAAGAACGGCCAGGCCCTCGACAGCTTGGTAATCGGTGGCGTTATGGGTGACCAGGGGGACGTTCAACTGCATGGCTGCGGCTGCAATCCAGGCATCGGCGAATGCGATGGGCCGCCCTTTCTTGTCACAGCCGCTTTTTATCCGCGCCCAGACCCTGGCCGTCTCAGCGTCCGGCAAGAGGGCAAGAAACCGGCGCATCAGATCGCGCCTGGCGGAGCCCCAATCCTTAGCCTCCATGCCGTATTCGATTTCGGCCACGGTAATGAGGGAAACCGCCAATTGGTCTGCCTGCGAGGATGGCTTGGTACGCCGGAGCAAGCGCGTGGGTCTTGAACACAAAAGAAACCACATCGGTGTCCACAACTACGGGGTTGTGGTGTCCATCAGAGGTCGACTGGCCGGGAGCCTTCGGTGCGGAGCGCGCGGATTAGCGCCACGAACTCTTCCGCTCCCTGCGGCATCCCGATCCCAGTCTAGCTCAAAAGTCATACCCATGCTGGCCTCAGGACGTCATGTAGAAGCCGCAACCTTTTATGAAGACGCAAGGAAAACGCGTGGAGTGCCGCAGAGGCACGGAGTGAAGCGGACAGACCAGGAGGTCTGTCCAGCAGGCGAGCTATGCTCGCCGGGCGGCCTGAGAGGCCGCCGCAGGCTGAGAGCCTGCCCCACAAAAAATCTGTCCTACCTCTCGACCAGGTAAACGGCCACTTCGGCGCGCAGGTTCGGCAGCGCATCCACGGTGCGGTGTCCGGCCAGAAAGAAGCGCCGCTCGACGGCCAGCCCTTCCTGGCGCGCGAGTTGTTCGAAATCATCCACGGTCAAGAAATGGATGTTCGGCGAATCGAACCAGTCGTAGGGGAACAGACGCGTCTTGGGCGCGCGGCCGGTGGTCAGCATGGACAGGCGCACGCGCCAGTGTCCGAAGTTGGGGAAGGCCACGATGGCGCGGCGGCCCACGCGCAGCATTTCGCGCAGAACATGCAGCGGATGACGTGTTTCCTGGAGCGTCTGGCTCAGGATCACGTAATCGAACGCCTGATCGGGATAATCCGCGAGACCCTGGTCGATATCGCCCTGATAGACCGACACGCCGCGGGCGATGGCGCGCTGCACGCGGGCGCCGGAAATCTCCACGCCGCGCGCATCCACGCGCTTGTGCTCCGCCAGCCATTCGAGCAGCTCGCCCTCGCCGCAGCCCAGGTCCAGCACCTTGGAGCCGGGCTCGACGATCTCGCCGATGATGGCGTAGTCGCTGCGGCCGAGCAACTCTCCGACGAACGGCTTGCCATGCGGCGAGGAAGCGGCGGTGGTCATCCGGCTACCTTCTCATAGGTGCTGGAGAGGAAGCCGCGCACCAATTCGGTCTGCTCGCCCACGTCCACCAGAAACGCGTCGTGCCCGTAGTTGGAGGGCAGCTCGCAGTAGGCCACGTCCACGTTGCGGCTGCGCAGCGCGCGCACAATCTCCTGCGATTGATAGCTGGGATAGAGCCAATCCGAGCTGAAGCTGATCACCAGGAAGCGCGCCTGGGTGCGCTCGAAGGCGGCCGCCAGCGAGCCGTTGCCGTTCGAGAGATCGAAATAATCCATCGCTTTGGTGATGTACAGATAGGCGTTGGCATCGAAGCGGCTGACGAACTCGCTGCCGCGGTAGCGCAAGTAACTTTCGACTTCGAAGTCCACGTCGAAATCGTAGCCGAAGCTATTCTTGCCGCGCAGCCGGCGGCCGAATTTTTCGCGCATGGAGTCGTCACTCATGTAGGTGATGTGACCGACCATGCGGGCTACGGCGAGGCCGCGGGCGGGCGGCTTGCCGGCGTAATAGTTGCCATCGTTCCAGTCGGGATCGGCGATGATGGCCTGGCGGCCCACTTCATTGAAGGCGATCTGCTGCGCGCTGTGACGGGCGGTGGTGGCGATGGGAATGGTCGAAACCACGGCGTCGGGATACGATACGGCCCATTCCAGGGCCTGCATTCCGCCCATCGACCCACCGGAAAGGCTGAGCAGGCGGGGAATGCCCAAGTGATCGATCAGCATTTTCTGGAGCCGCACCATGTCGCGAATGGTGATCACGGGAAACGACATGGCATAGGGGCAACCGGTGGCGGGGTTGATGGAAGCGGGTCCGGTGGCGCCGCGGCAGCCACCCAGCACGTTCGAACAAATGACGAAATACTTGTTGGTATCGAACGCCTTGCCGGGACCGATCATGTTGTCCCACCAGCCGGGCTTGCCGGTTTCGGGACTGACGCCGGCGGCATGCGCGTCGCCGGAGAAGGCATGCAGGATCAGGATGGCGTTGGTCTTCTGGGCGTTCAGGGCGCCGTAGGTTTCGTAAGCCACTTGCACGGGCGCGAGCGTGGCGCCGCCATCGAGCGAAATCGAGTCAAACCGGACGACATGGGCCTCCACAATCATGGCGGGGAATTTTCATCATAGCAGTGGCGCGCTACCGGCCTGCGGGACCTGTGGCGAACATCTGGCCGCCATCGGAATTGGAGCGGCGATCCGCGGGTCCCACCGCCAGCGGCAGACGCACGGCGGTACGTCCGCTGGCCGCGTCGAAGATGGTCGGGCTGCAATCCGCGCGGCTGAAGGGTTTGAACAGGCCCAAAATAAGGTCCCCAAAAAGGTCTTGACGAAATCCCCCCCCCTTGTAAACTGGCAAAAGGAGGAGTGTATGCCGAAACTATTGAGACGGCTGGCGCTTGGCGCCTTGGTTTACGCGTCGTTGGTCGGCGGGGCGCTGATCGCGTCGTGTGGCAACCCCTCCGGAGGACCCGGCTGGAACGCATCCGGCCAGTGCTTCTGGGCGGGATACTGCGGTCCGCTGCTCTCCGACTGGTGCTACGCAGAGGTTTGCGAACAGGGTGGACAAGGGCAGTGCAATCCGATCGGCGAGATTTCGTATTGCGCCGACAACGGAACCGGGTGCTATTTCTCGGGCTGCTGGAACGGGTGCATCTGTTGCGGTTGACCCGATCTTGGAGGTGACGCCAATGAGAACTGCATTCTTGATCGCATTCGTTGCGGCCTTGGCCACGATCGCTGTCATCGTGCCCGTTCGGAGCCTGCGCGCGCAGGCGGAGAGGAAGCCCTTCACGCTGACCGAGATCACTCACTACTACGCACCAGACGGGAAAGAAACTACGACGGAAACGACCATTTTCGGTGTCCGCTCGGACGGGTCCTGGTTCCGCGACTTCACGCGGGAGTTCGACTCACCGGACGGGAAGCCGCGAACTGTGAACTTCCGAAAATTTGCCGACTTCGCGCGGGGCCTCCGGGTCTCGCTATTCCCCGCCTTGCAGGCGGTCACAACCACGCCCGCGGATCGCCAGGCGCCGCCGGTGCCAGCGTGCGCGGAAGGACAGCCGGACGGAACGATCCTTGGCCAGCCGGTTCGCCTCGTAACCAAGGTCGTGCACATGGACGACCGTACCGTGGAACGGAAGATGTGGGTCGCTCCGGACCTGGGCTGTCACATCCTCCGGTTGCGAACCTCCGTGACGATGGCCAGTGGCAAGTCCGGGGGGACGAACTCAATGGAGGTCTCCTCGATATCGCCTGGAGATCCCAGTCCGGCCTACTTCCTCGCGCCCCGAGGATGGACGGAGAAATCGCCATCCGAGGTTGCCTCCGAGGCCGTCGCGCTTACCAACACACCGCCGTGCCCCAATTGCGACGAGACAGGCGCGATGCTTGACAGTGTGTATCGGGCCTCCCGGGCCAAGTCCGGCTGGAAGTAACGCTACCGGCATGCGGCCGGGGACTAGCGGGGTGCCAGTCCGGCAGGGGCTGCGCCTGCGCCGCAGCTATGCCATCGCCACCACGGCCGCGGCTACTGGTTGTGCTCCTACAGGCACGATGGTGAAGAGCGGGGCGGGGTTGGTGCGATGGCGGCGATCGGTGAACGCCGAGATCCGGATCACCGCCATGTTCCCCGAACGCCAGTTCAGAACCAGCGCGTAGCGATTATCGGGTGTAATCAGGATGTGGCGCGGCTCCTGCCCCACGGCCAACGCTCCAACCAGCTTGCGGGTTTCGATATCCAGCACGGTGACGCTCCCGGACTCAGGGTTGGCCACGAAGAGGTATTGCGGCGTGCCGGAGACGGCCATGCCGTCCGGCGTGCGTCCGGCCAGAATCGTCTCGCCTATTTCAGTTTGATACGGATAGACGATCACTACGGCATCCATTCCTGGACCAGTCACGAACATCTGGCCGCCATCGGAATTAAAGCAGCAATTCGACGGCTCTACCGGCAGCGGCAGCCGCACGGCGGTGCGTCCACTGGCGGCGTCGAAGATGGTCAGGCTGCGATCCGCGCGGCTCCCCACCAGCACCTGCTTGCCATCGCCTTGAAATCGCACCAGCGACGGTTCGCACCCCGCTTCTATCAGGTGTTCGACGGCTCCCGTGCGCAGCCGCACCAGCGCCAAGCGGCGTTCCGCGCGGAAGCCGACCGCCGCGCGGCCATCGCCGGTCAGGTCGAAATCCACGGCCGCGCCGGGCAGCGGAATCGTCTGCACGGCCCGCGCACGGCTACCTTCCAGCCGCACCAGCGCGCGGGCCTGCAGGACCCAAAGCGCTTTGCCGTCCGCCGCCAGCCGCATGGCCACTGCGGGGTTTCCCACTCGGATTTTGCGCGCCACCGCCAACTTCACCGCATCGATCTCGCACACAGCTCCGCTCTCGGGCATCAGCACATACACGCCCGGCCGCTGTGGATTCGATAGCACCGCGGAGGGTGCGCTATCCAGTCCGATCTGCTTCGCCAGCGCGAACGAATTCAAATCTACAACCGCCACGGTGCGCGCGCCCGCATTGGCCACAAACGCATAGCCCGGAAAACCGCGGCTCCTGCGGTGGGCGCAACCGGCCAGCGCCGCTACTCCAACTATTAGGCCGCGGCGGGTCAATGAGGGTCGGGAGGGCACAAAATATGCTAGCATTTAATTGGCTCGTCTTCGCTGCATTGAGCCGACGTCCTTCTGCTTAAAACCGAACATCTTTAATGAATCTACGCTCTCTTTTCAGTCTATTCTCTTCGGATCTGGCCATTGATCTGGGCACTGCAAACACTCTGGTCTTCGCCAAGGGCAAGGGAATTGTAGTTAATGAGCCTTCCATCGTCGCGCTCAACAAGAACACCGGCGAAGTGGAAGCGGTGGGCAAGGAAGCCAAGGAGATGCTGGGCCGCACTCCCGGCAACATCGTGGCCATCAAACCCATGAAGGACGGCGTAATCGCCGACTTCAAAGTGACCGAGCGCATGCTGAATTACTTCATTCAGAAGGCGCACGGCCGCAAGGTGCTGGTGCATCCGCGCATTGTGATCGGCGTGCCCAGCGAGATCACCCAAGTTGAAAAACGCGCCGTGATGGATTCCGCCTATCGCGCCAAAGCCAGCGAGGTACACCTGGTGGAACAGGCCATGGTGGCGGCCATCGGCGCCGGCTTGCCCATCACGGAACCCTCCGGCAACATGGTGGTGGATATCGGCGGCGGCACGACCGACGTTGCGGTCATCTCGCTATCGGGCATCGTCTACTCCCGCTCGGTCCGCGTGGCCGGCAACGAAATGGACGACGCCGTTATGCAGTACCTGAAGCGCAAGTACAACCTGCTGATCGGCGAGCGTACCGCGGAGGCCATCAAGATGGAAATCGGCTCCGCGTACCCGCTGGATAAGCCGCTTACCATGGAGATCAAGGGCCGCAACCTGATTGAGGGCGTGCCCAAGACGCTGACCATCGACGACAGCGAGATCCGCGAAGCGCTGGGCGAGTGCGTGGCCACCATCGTGAACGCCATTCGCGTGGCGCTGGAGCGCACGCCGCCCGAGCTGAGCGCCGATATCAGCGACCGCGGCATTGTACTGACCGGCGGCGGCGGGCTGCTGAAGAACCTGGACAAGCGCATTCGGGAGGAGACGGGCCTGCCGGTTTCGATCGCCGACGATCCGCTGGCATCCGTCGTGCTGGGGACAGGCAGAATGCTCAGCGACTTCAGGCTGCTGAGGAAGATATCGATCGATTAGAGGAGCTATCGGCCCCGGCGATAGCACGCCCGTTCTAGCAATGGAAACGCTGCTCAATCGCTACCGCAATATCACGGTCTTGCTGCTGGTGATTTTCGCGCAGCTGGTGTTGATCGCGGTGTCGGTGCGAAACGATCAGGACGTGCGCATGGTTCGGGTGTGGTCGATTACCGCCATCACGCCGCTGGCGCGGGTGCTGGAGGCGGTCCGGGGCGGCACCTCGGGATTCTTTCAAAACTATATTCTGATGCGCGACGCGCGGGCGGATAATCGCCGGCTGCAGGCCGATCTGGACCGCCTGAAAATGGAAAACCAGTTCCTGCGGACCGAAATTTCCACGGCCGATCGGGCGAAGGCACTGGTCGCTTTTCAGGAGCATACGCAATCCCGAACCATTGCGGCGCGGGTGATTGCCGCCGGGGCGGGCGCCAACTCGAAAGTGGTTTTCGTGGATCGCGGTTCCGGTGCGGGCGTGGAGAAGGGCATGGCCGTGGTTACGCCGGACGGCATTGTGGGCAAAGTGATCGCGGCGTATCCGACGGCTTCGGAAGTGATGCTGATCACCGATCCGGAGTTTGCGGCCGGCGTGGTTTCGCAGAAGAATCACGTGGTGGGCACGCTCAAGGGACAGGGCCTGGGGACGTGCAAGGTGGACTACGTGCCGAGCGAGGAAAAAGTGGAGGTCGGCGAGATGTTTTACACATCGGGCGACGATCGTATTTTTCCCAAGGGCTTTCCGGTGGGGGTGGTGCGGGTGGTGCGCGCCAGCTCGCCGTATACCGAGGTTTGGGTGGAACCGAGCGGCCTGGAGCGCGGGTTGGAGGCGGTCCTGGTTGTGCTGGAGGGCGTGCATCAGGCGATTCCCGAAGCGCCGCCCGCGAATGCGCCGGTCTATCTGGGCACGCCGCCGCCGCCGGCTCCGGGGGAGCAGGCGGTGCAACCTGCCGGCACGGTGGGGACGGATGCCGACCGGCTGCTGCAAAAGTACCAGCAGATCGGGGCGGCCGAGAACCACAAATTCGGCGAGGGCGGTCCGGGCACGAAGCCGCCGGACTTTAATCTCAAGCTGCCGGTGGCGGGGGCGAATGATGCCGACGCGGCGACACGGCGACGCGGCGACGCGGCGAATCCAGGATCGGTACAGGGGACAGCAAAGGCGGCAAACAGCGACGCGGCGAAACCGCCTTCGACGCCTCGCCCCGCCCCCGCTACGCAGGCACCGCAGCCCCAGGACCAATGACCGAATACGGCGATCGTTACCTGGTCGGCAACCAGCGCGAGCAGGTCTCGCGCTTCCGGACGCGGGTCATGCTGGCGGTGCCCCTGGCCGCCGTCCTCTTTCAGGTCTATGTGCCGCGGTTCCTCGAGTTTCTGGGATACCTGGAGCTGCCGCTGCTGGTCACCATCTACTTTGCGCTGATGCGCCGCAGCCAGATCGGCGGACTATTTATCGGCGCATTCATCGGCCTGGCGCAGGACTCGCTTTCGATCAAGCAGCCGCTGGGGATGTTTGGCATCGTGAAGACGCTGGTGGGGTACTTCGCGGCGTCGGTGGGCCTGCGCATCGACGTGGAACACTCCGTGATTCGGTTCCTGCTGACGTTCTTCTTCTATTTCTTCCACCAATTCCTCTACTGGGTGCTGGCGCGCGGGTTGCTGGGGCGACAGATTCCTTTTGAAATCCAGCTCACGCTGGTGCTGGGATTGTTGAATGCGGTGGTCGGTGTGACTTTGTTTCATTTCTTGGACAGGTTGCGGGAGCCGGCGTGAGGAAAGCATGAATGGCCGCAGATGAACGCCGATAAACGCAGATAAGAAATTCTCTGAAATCGCTCGTGTTCCACTATTCCGACCGGCGCCTATATTGCTCGTGAGCGCTCATCGCCGGCCATGGCTAACGCCGGGAAAGCATATTGGCCGCTCCCCTCGGGACCGTCTCTGGCGCCAGAAACCGGGGCCAGGCCACGTTCCTGGAGAGCCATGCGGCTTATTTGATCTCAAAGCGGCCAAAGGCCAGGCCTAGGTCGCGCCGATCCGCGCCGACGCGCACGGTACGGTTTACTTCTACCGTGATGTCGATATCGGCGCTGCCAAGGTTTGGCGGCAGCGGAAACGCGAATGTGGTCTCGCCGGGTTTGGTGAAGCGGACCGCCGGCAGGCGGACGCCGTTCACCGTCAGCGTCATTTCGAGCGGCCCTTTGTCGAGCTGGGCAGCGGGGCAAACGGCGGTCACGTACAGCTTCTGACCGGCCGCTCGCGGGGCCGGCATCCTTAGGCTGGCCAGGCGCGGCATCCAGCGGATCCCGGATTCGCGGCCATACCATTCCGGCCCGAGGCGGTCCGCGGCGAGCGGGTCAGCGACGTCGACACGCAGCGGGGTCGATGCGCGCGCCGGGCCGGCGGGAAGCGCGTACTGGTGCGTAATGTTCGTGAGCGGCCCTGGCCCCACGCGATAGACCTCGATTTCATCCCGATCCAGCCCGCGGCGGGCTTCGTCAACCGGCAATACGAATTTCGACACACCGCCCCACTCCGGATGCGGCGCGATGCGTTCCTCCGCTCCAGGCGCCAAGTATACATCCGGAATCCGGAGGAACAGAAAGGGCCGGTGCCAGATGAGTTGACTGAAAAGGCTGTCGTCCACGCCGTCGAGCAGGATGGTTTTGCCCGGGTGCAATTGGTGCGCCTGGGCGACGCCCATTACCAGGGCCTCCTGCACCTCGCTGCGGCGGCGATACCACTCCGCGCGGCGATGGGCCGCGGGCAATGACGGGACCAGGAATGCAGCGCAGATCGCCACGGCCACAGTCTTCCAAGGGGCGCCAGCGCGCCAGGCGGACGCGAGAGCATAACCGGCCAGCATCGCCAGGCACATGGCGGGCAGCGTCAGATAGTAGTCCATGATGTGGCCGGGCAAGGGAAGCACGGGGGCCAGCGCGATGAAATACCAAACCAGCAGCACCATTGCCAGCCATTCGCGGCGCGCGGCCCGATAAAGCGTGAATGCCAGTAAGGCGACCGTCGAAGCCGCCATGGCCGCGGGGGCGAGGATGCGGTAAAAACGCGAGAGGTAATGGATGTCGACGGGCTCAAACGTGGCTTGCCAGTAAGTCGACAAAGTGCGCGGGATGGCGCCATCGATGTGGATGGCGTACTCGGGCGCGTGATTGGGCGCCAGGATGAAGTGCAGAATGGCATACGCAGCGGAGGCTGCCAAGAACGGGAGGGTGCGGCGGATATATTTGGGCGCGCACAGAAACGCATAGCTGGCGGCGAGCAGCGGGAAGACCACGTTCGTTTCCATGGCCAGGAAGCCTGCCAGGAATGCCACCCAGGTCCAAACGTAGTAACGGGGCGCAGAGGTTTCGGTATAACGCAGGAACAGATGGAGCGCCAGCAGCAGGAAGAATGCGCAGAGAACCAGGTTATAAGCCGAGCTCCAGGACATGACCGTGGAGAGCTTGCTATTCGCCACCCAGAGAATGGCGGCCCAGAATCCAGCCGCGCGCGAGAGGGTGAGGCGGGTGGTGATGGACGACAATAGCGCCAGGTTGGCGAACTGCGTGAGGAAGACCCAAATCCGGTAAGGCAGAGGGTCGGGCCCGAACAGGACGCCGAATGCCAGGAAGAAGGCGCGTTCGCTCAGTGGCCGCCAGCTTCCCTGGACGGGGCTCGGCTGAAACAGCGCGCGCAGCAGACCGTCCCATCCGTGTGCCTGGTTGGGCAGGTTGAGCCACACGAAGTCGTCCTGCTGGAACCAGGCCAGCAGGCCCGGCCAGTACAATACCAGGCAGAGGATGGATGGCACAGCCCAGTAAGATACGGCTAGCAGTTTCGGTTTCAAAGATCATCATATCCGGGGCTGGAGATCAGCGGGCCGAGGGACAGACGGCGCCGGCCTTCTTGTGACCGGCCATGTACTGGAGGTACGCGACGATGGTTTGGATGTCGTTCGCGGGGAGTGCGCGAAAATCGGGCATCCTGGTTCCCGCTCTGATACTGGGCGCGTCGGCAATGAAGCGGCTCAGGAAGCCGGGATTCCAGTATTCGGTGACACTGCACGGCGAATTCAGCTCCGGACCGAATGTGCCTCCGACGCCGTTGAGGGCGTGGCACTTCACGCAATGCTCGACGAACAGGGCGGAAACCGCTTCGCCCAAGGCGTCGGCGGAAGTAACCAATTCGATGGCGACCATCTGATAGGGCCATGGGTATTGCTCGATGTCACCGGCGGGCGGCGGCCATACCAAATAGCTGGGAGCCGGAGTGGAGGGGGTCCCGTTGGCCGGCGTGGGCTGCCACTGCTGGCCCGGCGGAGCGTCCAGGTCGCGGATGGCTACCAAGCCCTGGGCGTGCATGGCGCGAGACAGGGGCATGATCGGAAGATACCCGTCTTTGCAACGGAAGCGCACATACACGCCGGATTCCGGGTGACCCGAGTAACTCAGATCTTGCAGGAGATCGCGGAGCCAGAAGCCCTCGTAATGCTGCTTGCGCTTGTAGACGGGATCGTCAACGGTGGCGGTGGCGAGGGGATGGCGTTTTCGCATTTGCGCCAGGGACTCCGCGTTGATCGGGAGAACGGCCAGGGGTGCTGTGGCCGCGGCTGAACTATACGCGGGAATCAGAAGGGATATCAGCGAGACGCCCGCCGCGAAGACGCCGAGTTGCGTGCCAAAGAAGCCGCGCGAGCTTATGCGCCGTAAGGCAGGCATTTCGAATAAGCGCTTGATACGTCCCCTTGGCGGGTTCTCCGCGGTTGGGAATGGACAGGCTGCGGCACGGGGTCGCCGTGCCTTTTCAGGCTTAGAATGTGACCTTCGATTGCCTCGCGAATGTTCTGTACTGCTTGGGCCCGCGTTTGGCCTTGGGCAGCCCGGTAGGGCGGGGCAAGTCGCGACGAACACACGCGATACTTCATTTACTTAGACTAGCATTGTGGGGCCGGCTGAAAGCCGGCTGCGGCCAAGATTGGCCGCCCTCCAGAGCTGGCGTTCCGGCCTGATAAACTAAAGACAGAAAGCTCCGGACGCTGTGAATCCTCCCGTTATCGGTCCCGAACACGAACATCAGCCCACGCTGCCTGCGCAACAGGCGCGGCGGGAAGACGTCAAATTCGCCGCGGGGAAAATTGCCGCTTTCCAGTATGTCGCGGTACTCATCTTCCTGTTTCTGATCACCGGCTTCTGGAACCTGCAGGTCCAAAACGAGCAGATGTACAACGAGCAGGCCGAGCGCAACAGCATTCACCAGTTGCCTATCCCGGCGCCGCGCGGCAAGATTCTGGACCGCGACGGGCGCGTGATCGTGGACAACCATTCTTCGTACAGCCTGATCCTGGCGCGGGAAAACCTGAAGACCGAACACCTGCGCACCATTGCCGATGGATTGAATCTGGACTACGGCGACCTGACGGCGCGCGTGCAACGGTTTACGTCGCGTCCCAAGTACGACCCCATCATCATTAAAGAAGAACTCACGCCGGCGGAGCTGGCGTTCGTCGAATCGCACCGCGATTTTTTTCCGGAGATGGAATTGATCCCGTCGCAGCGGCGCCTGTATCCACAAAACGGATTTGCCGCGCACGTCATCGGATACACCGGTGAAATCAGCGAGCAGGAATTGGACTCGCCCGATTTTGCGAAATACAACCAGGGCAATGTGATCGGCAAGTTCGGCATCGAGCGCCAATACAACGACACGCTGATGGGCGTGGATGGCGAGCGGCAGGTGGTGGTGGATAATCGGGGCAAGACGCGCAAGGTGCTGGCCAACAAGGAAGCCATTCCGGGAAAAGATCTGCAGCTCACGCTGGATCTGGATTTGCAGGCGGTGGCGGAACTCGCGATGGAGGGCAAGAACGGCGCGGTGGTGGCCATGGATCCGCGCACGGGCGAGGTGCTGGCGATGGTCAGCCGCCCCACGTTCGATCCCAACAAATTCGCGGTGCGGATCAAGTCCTCGGACTGGCGGGAGATCGCGGATAATCCGGACCATCCGCTATTGAATCGCGCGATTCAGGCACAGGACGCGCCGGGATCGACATTCAAGCCTTTCGTGGCCATCGCGGGCCTGGAATCCGGCGCGATCGACGATCAGTTTACGGTGCATTGCCCGGGCGGCGCCACGTTCTACGGCCACTATTACAAGTGTTGGTGGAAGCCCGGTCACGGCGCCGTCTCACTGCACAGGGGCATTCAGCAGTCCTGCGACGTTTATTTCTATAACGTGGGCGACCGCACGGGGATCGATAAGATCGCGTTCTACGCCAACCAGGCGGGGCTGGGACAAAAGACCGGCATCGACCTGCCGCACGAAGCGGAGGGTCTGGTGCCCTCCTCGGCATGGAAGATCCGCAATTTCCGCGAGAAGTGGTATGCGGGTGAAACCATCTCGGTGGCCATCGGACAAGGTGCGTTAACGGTGACGCCGGTGCAGTTGGCGCGCGCTTATTGCTGGCTCATCAACGGCGGCGTCTGGCATCAGCCCCACCTGGTGAAGGGCCGCCAGTACCAGGAGCACAGTTGGCCGCTGTCGGCGGACAATGTCGCCAAAGTGATCTATGGCACGTGGGGAGTGGTGAACGAGCCGGGCGGGACGGGCGTCCGCGCGCAACTGCCGGGCCTCAACGTATGCGGCAAGACCGGCACCGCGCAACTCGCCTCCAACGATTTCCTGAAGGGCAAGACGGGCAAGGAGTTTGAAGAAAATGCCTGGTTCGTGGGCTTCGCGCCGCGCGAGGCGCCGGAGATCGTGGTGGTGGCGCTTTATGACCACGGGGGACACGGGCAGTTCGCGGCGCCGGTCGCGCGCGACGTGCTGAAGGCGTACTTTGATAAGAAGGCGCGGTTGGCGGCGGACGCGGAGAGGGGGAGACGCGGAGACGCGGAGACAAAGACGTCCGAGTTCCTGCGATTTGGCCTGCCTGTTCCACCGGTCGCGCCAGCTCAACCCGAATCGCCAATTGTCGAGGCAGCCTACTTCAGCTCCGGCGACGACGAAATCTCCGCGTCTCCGCGTCGCCGTGTCTGCGCGTCTTCCCCTACCCGCCCATGACCCGCTACCTCAGACCGCGCGATCTGGACTGGACCCTGCTGGTCATCTCGCTGGTGATTTGCGGGGTGGGGGTGCTGCAGATCTACAGTGCGACGCGCGACACCGTCTGGCAGGGCGCGTGGTGGAAGCAGATTGTTTACATCGCCGCCGGCCTGGTGTTGATGTGGTTGACCGTGGCCATCGATTACCACACGCTGATGAATCATGTTTTGCCGATGTACATTCTGTCGGTGATCTCGCTGGTGGTGGTTCTGTTTATCGGCCGGTCGGCATACGGTGGACGGCGCTGGATCTCGGTGGCGGGCGGCTTTCACCTGCAGGTGTCGGAATTCATTAAACTGGTGATAATATTGTTGGTAGCCCACTTCCTTACCGAGTTGAAAACCGGAGATCTGGAAGGCCGCGATATGGCTAAGATCGCGGGGATGGTGCTGGTGCCCATGGTGCTGGTGATGAAACAGCCGGACCTGGGGACGGCGTTGACTTATACGCCGGTCTTGATGGCGGGCATTTTTCTGGCGGGGATGCGCCGCAAGTATCTGATCGCCATCGCCGTAGTGGGATTGTTGGTACTGCCGGTGGGCTGGACGGTTTTGAAAGATTATCAGAAGGCGAGATTGGTGAGTTTTCTGGATCCCGACCGCGATCCGCGCGGCAGCGGGTACCAGGTGATCCAATCCAAGATTGCAGTTGGCGCGGGCGGTATGTGGGGCAAGGGAGTAACGAAAGGATCTCAGACGCAGCTACGGTTCCTGCCCGTGCCGCATACCGATTTCATCTTCTCGGCCTTCGCCGAGGAGCATGGATTTGTAGGAGTGATTGTAGTGCTGTCGTTGTATTTTGTCTTAATCATGCAGATCGTGCAGAACGCCCAAACGGCATCGGATAAGGCGGGGATGTATATCTGCATGGGGATTGCCGCGTTGCTGTTGTTTCACGTGCTGGTGAACGTCGGGATGGTGGTGGGCCGGATGCCGACGACCGGAATTCCGCTGCCCCTGATGAGCGCCGGCGGATCGAGTGTGTTGTCGAATTTCATGATGTTGGGGCTGGTCAACAATGTCCGGCTCAGAAGATTTGTGAATTAGTCCGGCGGCCGGCGCGTGTGCCGGCGGCCGCAAGAAAAAAGAGATTTGTTGGGAGCCGTTTGAGACTCCCGGAGGGCAAACGTGCTGGATGCGCACCCTCCGGCGCCGAACCGCGAGCGTGATCGAGCGGTATTCGGCGATGAGGAGTGGTTCCCCGGCCGTGAGGGCGCATTGGAAGTTACGCCCCGGCCAGCGTGAGCTTCTTACATGTCAGAGGCGCTTTGAGCCCCGTTCGCGGAGCGCCACTTGAGACCCACGCAGGGTAGCCACCTTCCTCCCGTACCGGTCCGCGCCGGTTCCCAGCGGAGGAGAGCGAATGTCAAAAGAGTTAATTGTTTCGGCGAATCGCCATGAGACGCGCGTAGCCGTACTAGAAGACGATCAGGTAGTCGAGGTCTACTACCAGCGCGAAAAAGAATATTCGCTGGCCGGCAGCATTCATAAGGGCCGCGTGACGCGCGTCCTTCCGGGCATGCAGTCGGCGTTCGTGGATATCGGCCTGGATCGCGATGCGTTCCTTTATGTATCGGACTTCTTCGAGGATAACGACGAGTACGACAAGATCGTAACGAGCGTCGAGGAGAAGGTTTTTAAGATGGACAAGGTGCCGGTGGCAGCCGCACCATTGGCGACGGTAGCCGACGCTCCGCCAGATGCGGTGTCTGCGCCCGAGGCCGCCGCCGAAGCGCCTGCCGCCGCGGTGGTGGTTGCACCTCCGGCGCCGGCTCCGCTGGCCGCGCCGGAGCAGTTTGCGCGCCGCAACGAAGAGCACGATCGCGACCGCCGCGGCGGCCGGCGGTCCAGGCGCCGCCGTCCCAAGGGCCGGGGCTTGCCGGAATCCAAGTATTTCTCGCCGGGGCAGCACCCCGCGCCAGTTCCGCCGACACCTGCGCCCGAAGAAGCCGAGGAAGCCGAGCCGGAGACGGCAGTGGATATTGCGGAGGATACGGCGGAAGAGATGGTGGTGCTGCCCGGCGAATCGCTCGCCAAGTACCAAAGTCCGCATGGCGGTTCTGCAAGCGTTGCGGAGCCACCCGAACCGGCTTCTATCCCGGAGGCTGCCGAAGAAGCTGCAACCCCTGAGCCGGTCGAAATCGCCGAGATTGCCGAAGTCACCGAAATCCGGGAGATTCCCGAAATCGGCGCGCCTGCCGAGGCAATCGAAATTGCCGCGCCCACCGAAGCAAGCGAGATTGTCGAGACTGCCGAGGCCGTCGATGCCATCGAAGTTGCCGATCCGGTCGAAGCGGCTGAAGCAGCCGAGCCGGTCCTGGCCGCGGAGTCGGAAGGCATGCCACCGGCGGAGCCCTCCGAAGCCGCGCCCGCGGAAGAAGAGCAGCTTGGACCCGAGCCCGCCCGCATTCCGACCAGCCTCACCGCGACGCTGCGCGAACAAGGCGGCCGATACCCACACCGCATGTCCCGGCGTATGCGCCGGCGCGGGCGACCCGATGGCGGCGATCCGCAGCAGGCGGGGCAGGCGGTTGCTCCTGCCGCCGGAAAACCGGAAATCCGCTCCGAGGTGCGCCAGGCGGCTCGCCCGGAGCCGGTGCGCGCCGAGAAGTCCGGCACACCTTCCATCAGCGATCTGCTGCGCGAGGGCCAGGAAATCATCGTCCAAATCGCCAAGGAACCGCTGGGACAAAAAGGCGCGCGCATCACTTCCCACATCGCGCTGCCCGGCCGTTTCCTGGTCTACATGCCGACCGTCGATCATATCGGCGTCTCGCGCAAAATTCCATCCGACGAAGAGCGGCTGCGCCTGAAGCGCGTGCTGCAATCCAACCGCACGGGCATTCCGGGCGGATACATCGTCCGCACCGCCGGCGACGGCCGCACGGAAGAAGAACTCCGCGCCGATATGATGTTCCTCTACAACCTCTGGCTGGACATGCGCCAGAAGGCGGAGAAGCGCCCGGCGCCCGCGCTGATCCATCACGACCTGGATGTGGTGGAGCGCATCCTGCGCGACCAGTTCACCTCCACGTTCAAGAGCGTCTGGGTGGATAACGAAGAAGTTTACGAAAATGTGCTGGGCTTTGTGCAGCGCTTCCAGCCCGCGTTGGTGAGCCGGGTGAAGTTGTATACGCGCGCGACACCCATTTTCGACGAGTACGGAATTACCGCGGAACTGGAGAAGGCGCTGCGGCCGAAGGTGTGGCTGAAGACTGGCGGACATATCGTCATCAATCAAACCGAGGCGCTGGTGGCGATCGACGTGAACACGGGCAAGTACGTGGGCAAATCCAACCGCCTGGAGGACACCATCGTCAAGACCAATACCGACGCGATCAAGGAAATCGTGCGCCAGATCCGGCTGCGGGATTTGGGCGGTATCATCGTGGTCGATTTCATCGACATGGACGAGCGCAAGAACCGGCAGAAAGTGATGCAGGTTCTGGAAGAGGCCATGCGCGCGGATCGGGCGCCGTATAAAATTCTGCAGTTCAACGATTTCGGCCTGGTAGCGATTACGCGCAAGCGGGTGAAGCAGAGCCTGGAGCGCACGTTGTGCGTGTCTTGCCCGGATTGCGATGGTTCGGGGTATATCAAGAGCGTGCAGACGGTGATCGGCGAAATTCTGGTGGAGGCGCAGAAGATCGCGCGCGCGGTGGAAGGTAATCAGGTGATGCTGCGGGTGAATCCGGAAGTTGGCAAGGTGCTGAAGTCCAATCAGAATTCGTACCTGCAGGAGATCGAGGAGATATTGGGGCGCACGGTGCTGGTGAAGAGCGACCCGCTGCTGCATCAGGAAAAATTCGATCTGGCGTGAGGGGCCTCAACGGATTGGCTTTGATGGGAACGTCAAAAACCGTTATGGGCCGCCGATAAACGCCGATAAACGCAGATAAAACAGGTGCGCCGAAGTCCAACGGAATTCGCGTCGGCAGACCACAATCGCCCACTACTCGATATAATTACTAGTTTGATGGAGGAGAACCCCATGGCAACGTATGCACACCCTGAAACCCTTGTCAGCACCGATTGGGCTGCGGCCCATGCCAGCGACGCCGAGGTCCGCATCGTGGAAGTCGATGTGGACACCAAAGCCTACGATGAAGGCCACGTGCCCGGCGCGATCGCCTGGGCGTGGAACTCGCAGCTTTGCGACACGGTGCGGCGCGACATCCTGTCCAAGCAGCAGTTCGAAGACTTGATGGGCGCGTCCGGCATCACGCCCGCGACCACCTTGGTGATCTACGGCGACAACAACAACTGGTTCGCCGCGTGGGCGTTCTGGCAGGCCAAGATTTATGGCCACCGCGACGTGCGGCTGATGAATGGCGGGCGCAAGAAGTGGCTGGCCGAAGGCCGTGAACTCGCTACGGGCACGCCGCAGGTCCAGGCGGCGCACTATCAGGCCGCGGAACCGGATCTCTCGTTGCGCGCTTTCCTGCCGCAGGTGCAGGCGGCGGTCTCGGCGAAAGCGGCCGGGCTGGTGGACGTGCGCAGCCCGCAGGAATTCAGCGGCGAGATCCTGGCGCCGCCGGGACTGCCGGAAACCTGCCAACGCGGCGGACATATCCCGGGCGCGCGCAGCATCCCCTGGGGCAAGGCCTGCAACGAGGATGGCACCTTTAAATCGGCCGACGAGCTGCGCCAGCTTTACGGCGGCGAGGGCATCGATGGCTCGCAGCCGGTGATTGCCTACTGCCGCATCGGCGAGCGGTCGAGCCATAGCTGGTTCGTGCTGAAGTACCTGCTGGGGTTCCAGAACGTCACGAACTATGACGGCTCGTGGACCGAGTGGGGGAACCTGGTGGGCGCGCCGATCGCCAAGGGCGCCGCGGCGGCCGCGAAAAGTTGATCGCCGGCCGTGTGGCGCTACGATTCACTGCGGGCGCCAGGTCATTTCCACCCGTATGGGCATTTCGTTCTTAACAGGGACGGCTAATAGCGACGGCGGGTCGATCTTGAAATCCGAGAGCGTTGCCGGAATTGTTCCCGATATCCGAATCTGTTTTCCTTGGGTCGCCAGTTGGAATGGCACCTGCTTGTACTGAACGGTCTGTCCCGCAAACTGGATCTCCAAATCGGCCTGGACGGTCGCCGATGCGGCGGCCGCCTCGGGCAAGCGGGTGCGCACGCTGACGAGGGGGAACTGCGCGCCGCGGACCACCTGAAGCATGTGCAGATCGCGGTTGCTATCGCCCGAATCGAACGACTTCACGGGCACGGCGATCAAGATATCGCATTGCCCGTCGTGGCAAACGCCCTTGCCGCGCGCGGCTTTACTGACGCCCTCGCTCTGATGGAGCGGGTGCGAGACATGATACGTGAGCGTGGATTGTTCCAGAACCCAGAGGCTGTCCGCCAGGGCCAGCCCGGGGGCCAATAGAAGAAGAGCCGTCAGCGCCAGCCGGTTGTTTTTCATAGACCTGCTCAGAATTTAATGGACACGGATAACACGGCGAGCCCAAACGATGTATAGGTGACCGCCGCCACCGTCCCATGGATCTTCGCAATGCCGTGCGCTTTTTCCCCTTTGTCTTCCTGGCTCAGTGCCATGGCCGCCAGAATGGGAGTCAGGATCATCCCAGGGCCATGAACCCAGGCCAGCGCCTTGTGCAGGCGGATGGGGCCACGCGTGGTGGTGCCGGGTATCCTGGGCGCGCGGATGGCGTAATAAGCGGCCGTGAAATACATATCCGCCGTTAGCGATCCCAGCGCGGCATGCACATCCCGGCCGGTCCCGGTGCTGTGCCTGCCACCGGCCATGCTGGAAGTGACGATGGTGGCGACCAGCGGGGCAAGCGTGATCAAGCCGAACCGTTGATGGATCTTGAGCATGTGCGACCGTTTGTCGAGTCGGGCCTGATCCTGGGCGCTGCCTTGGGCCTGTTCCGGAGGAAAGCCCAGATCCCCCAGGGAAGGGCGCGCCGCATTGCCGGAAGGGGCTGCCAGAGCAAAGTCCGCCGTCTGCCTGGCCCCCGCCGCGAGCGTCACTTTGGCTGACGGGGAGTTGGACCCTTCGGCGGCGACGGAGACCTGGTAATCGCCCGGCGCGAGGTTCGGAACGCTGTAGAGGCCGGTCGAATCGGTTTCCGTCTCCGTCGATTGCCCTGTGCTGAGGTTTTTGACGGAGACATTGGCGTGCGGCACGACTGCTCCGGAGGCAGGAGGGCGGCCTAAGAGGCCCGGCCCAGAGGGCACCCCGGGCTTAGAGCCTGCCCCACTAATCGCCGGCGGCGTCGGAGGGGGCTTCAGGAGCCAGCACCGGGTGCACGAGCGGACCTTCAAAGCTCAGATCCGCGACAAGCTTCTTGCCGCGCCAGTTAGTGAAGCACTGGCGCGCGACGTGGAAGACGGTGGCGCGGTTTTCGGCAATCGCTTTCAGCCAGGCCCAGGCGCCCTTGTTGGGGAAATAGATTCCGCGGAAAAACAGGCGTGCGATCAAATGGCTGATCTTGTACGGGGCGGGCTCGTCCGCGATGGATTCGATGGCTGCGCGGGTGGCGGCGGCGCTGTAGGCATTCGTCCAGGCATAGCGGACTTCATCCTGCACATCGGTGACGGTCATGTTCAAGGGCGTGTGCGCCATGTGGAAGGGCGCGAAATCCAGCCAGTGCTTGGGGCGCGTCAGCCGTCCCTCTTTCTGGAGGCGCGTGTACAGTGGCGTGGCTGGAAATGGGGTGATCTGCCCGAAGACCGGCAGCACGGGCGGCCATTCGCGAATCTGGCTCAGGGTGCGCTCCGCGACGCCAACCTTGTCGTTGTCCAGGCCGAAGATGAACGAGGTGATGGCATAGACGTTGCGCCGCGCTAACCGCTGCAATACCGCGGCGTACTCGCCCGGCTTGTTGAAACTCTTGTTGACGCTGGCCAGATTGGCGGGATCCAGCGACTCCATGCCGATGAAGATCCAGCGGCACCCGGAATCCGCGATCAGGTCGACCAGTTCTTCATCACGCAACAGGTTGGCGCTGATCTGTCCCACCCAGGAGACTTGCGCATTGGCCGCGATCATGTCGCGCAAAAGCGACTTGGTGCGCTTGGCGTTGATGGCGAAGTTATCGTCCACGAAGAAGACGGCCACCTGCCCCTTGGTGCGGCGGGCGCGGGCTTTCAACAGCAACAACTCATCGACAATGCTTTGGTTGGATCGGAAGCGGATAGAGTCGCCGAAGAATCCCGTGACCGTGCAGAACTCGCACCCGTAGGGGCAGCCGCGCCCGGATTCGATCGGAATGATATGAAACGTTTCCCACTGGACCTTGAAGTGTTCCATGACCGGCCGCACGAAGCTGGGAATGCGGTTGAACTGGTCGATGTCGAGGGTGTCCCAAGGGATCTTCGGGTAGCCCTGCAAGTCCGGTTTGTGCTCCTGTCCGAACGCGTCGACCGGCACATACCTCTCCTTCAGCGCGCCGCGGGCCGCGTCGGCGACGATCTTCGGCCAAGTCTCATCCGCCTCGCCGAGCGCCACGGCGTCGGCATGCCGCGGACCTCCGTCGCGTCCCAGGGCCTCGTCGGGAAGTTCGGTGACGTGCGGACCGCCCATCACGACCGGCACTCCAGCGGCGCGAATGGCGTCGGCTACCCGGTAGGCTTTGGCGATCATGCGGGTCATCGCGCCGATACCCACCAGACCGATGCCTTTGGCGAGCACGAACTGCACGATCTCGGCATCACTCATCGGTTGGGTGTTGCCATCGATCAGCAGGACTTCGTGGCCCGCGGGGGTAAGCGCCTGGAGGAGAAACATCCAAAGGTGCGGCATGAAGTTCGCGGTCACGCCGTTGTCCGGGTTATAGAGCAGAATACGCATGGTTCCCCTCTTCCTGCTCTACTCAAATAGCAAGTTGCAGCAGTCTCGTCTGGTCAGAATCGCTCAGCGCACCGGTAATAATGCGGTCAATATTGCTCACACACGCCTGGTTTGGAGAACGCCTAGGGGCCGGAACCTGTTTAGCCGGATTTAGTCGTGTAGGACGATACTCGAAGTGAGCTGTGAATCTGGATGCCACTATTGTACTCGATCCGACGAGGTCGCCGTGGTCAAAATCGGGTGCGCGATGTTTTATCTGCGTTCTTCCGCGGCCGGATGTGCCTTTCTGCCGGCCCAGCGGGAGAAATCAAAACCCGATAGGGCCGCAGATGAACGCAGATGAACGCAGATAAAACGAGCAATACAGAGGAACAGCCGGCGGCCCTGAAGTACACTGCCTCTGAGGCACACGTGTGCTAGGCTCTAGATTTTCTCTTGCCGGACACCGAAGCGCGGCCTATAGCGCCCTTCAGGCGGGTAGTCGACTGATGGGATACTTCGCGTAAGGCGCGGAGCCAGTCCTCCTGGGGCGATCCTTTTCGAAAGCTGCGAGCGAGCCAGTGCCGATAGGCCAATCTGGCTATTTCCTGCTGTTTGGGGCGCGATATGCGCGACGCGATCTCGCAAACCCTGATAGTGACGTTCGTCAATTTAGCCATAGTAGATCCCCTCCTCAGGTTAACGAGGCCCCGAAAGCCGTCCCCTCGGCTCGTGGCGCCTCTATTATGGTTCTTCTAACCGTATATCAAGTTGGAGGGGCCCCAGTGTGTTCACAGTTGCTCAGCGGGCGGGCGATAATGTGGTCAATGTTGCTCAGATTTTGCCGGTTTCAGGATTCTGGGGCACCAAAGATGCCGCTAGTCGTGCAGGACGATGCTCAGGAGTGAGCTGTGAATCTGAATTTCGCCATTGTACTCGATGAACCCGAGCTTGCGGAATTTATTCATGAAGAAGCTGACCCTGGACCGGGTGGTGCCAACGAGACCGGCCAGCGTTTCCTGGCTGATTTCGGGAATCGCCCCGGCCGGCTGGCCTTCCTTCCCGAAGTTGGCCAGCAGTAGAAGGACGCGCGCCAGCCGCTTCTCACTGGAATTGAAGAGCTGGTCGATGAGGTCCTCCTCAATGCGGATGTTGCGGGTAAGCACGTAGGACAGAACCTGCTCGGCAAACGGGTGGTCGTCGCGCAGCAGACGCGTCATGGCCGGCTTCGCCAGGCGCACGATGGCACACTCGGTCATGGCGGATGCGGTGGCCATGCGCACCGGCTGCTGGCCCACGAGGCAAGCCTCGCCGACGAGGTCGCCGCGGGCCAAAATCGCGACGACCGCTTCTTTGTTCTGTTTGGAGATTACCGTGAGCTTTACTTTGCCCTTCTGGATGGAGAACACGGCGTCCGCAGCATCGCCCTGGGTGAAGAGCACCTGGCCTTTGCGGTAATGGACGGTGGTGCCTTCGCGGGCGATGGTTTCCAGAAAAATATCGGGGTTCGAACTCGCTTTCATCTTTCCGAATATTCAGTTTATCACTGGAGGAGGGATTGGGAAATACCCAAGCGGTCGAGCTGTTGCTTCAGGAAGTCCAGAATTTCGCCTGGATCCGTGGCGCCGTCCAGCGGCAGCATCAGCACGCCCGCCGGGGTGAACTGCGCGCCGCGGCTCTGGCTGACGAGATTCATCAGGCGGGCGGGGTCGATGTGGGTCCCCGGATGGAACTTCACGCTGAGCACGGTATGACGGCGGTCGATGGCTTCGATCCCCAGCTTCTCGGCGGCCGTCTTCAACGCGGAATACTCGAGCAGGTTGCGCACCGCATCGGGCACCGGACCGTAGCGGTCTTCCAGTTCCTTCTCCACGCGCTCGCGGTCTTCGGCCGTGCCGGCGTTGGCGATCTGACGGTAGGCGCGCAGCCGCTGGTTTTCGTCGGCAATGTAGTCGGCCGGAATGCGGATGTCGAGGCCCAGGTTGAGGCTGGAGTGAATTTCCACCGGCACCTCTTCGCCCTTCAACTCGCGGACGGTTTCCTCCAGCAGGCGCACGTAAGTGTCGAAGCCCACGGCTTCGATATGGCCGTGCTGCTCGCCGCCGAGAAGGTTGCCCGCGCCGCGCAGTTCCAGATCGAGCGCGGCAATCTTGAATCCGGCACCCAAGTCGCTGAACTCCTTCAGCGCAGCCAGGCGCTTGCGGGCCACTTCGCTCAGTTCGGTATCCGGAGGGATCAGCAGATAGGCATAGGCGCGGCGGTTGGATCGGCCAACTCTGCCGCGAAGCTGGTATAGCTCGGCCAGACCGTAACGCTCCGCGTTCTCGATGATGATGGTGTTGGCCAGGGGAATGTCCAGGCCATTTTCTACAATTGTCGTGCAGACGAAGATGTCATATTCGTGTTGCATGAACTTAAGCATGGTCTTCTCCAACTCGGCCTCGCCGATCTGGCCATGCCCGACGCCGATGCGCGCGGTGGGGACCAGTTGCTGGAGGTAGGCGGCGCGCGCCCAGATGGAATCGACGCGATTGTGCAGGAAATAGACTTGCCCGCCGCGGCCTATTTCAAGTTCCAGTGCCGATTTGATCAATTCGGGCTGGAAGTGGGCCACTACCGTCTGAATAGAGAGCCGGTCCTTAGGGGGCGTTTCGATTACCGACATGTCCCGCAGACCCAACAACGACATATGTAGTGTACGGGGAATCGGCGTCGCGCTCATGCTGATCACGTCCACACTTTGTTTGAGGTGCTTGAGGCGTTCCTTGTGCTTGACGCCGAAGCGCTGTTCCTCATCCACCAGGACCAAACCGAGGTCTTTGAAGACCACGTCGGCGGAAAGCAGGCGGTGGGTGCCGACTGACCAGATCGACCTTGCCCTCGGCAAGGTCGGCCAGCACGGCTTTCATCTCCTTGGCGGTGCGAAAGCGGCTGAACATTTCAACGCGTACGGGGAAAGGTTGAAAGCGGCGCTTGAAGGTTTCGTAGTGCTGGAAGGTGAGGACGGTGGTGGGCGCCAGCACGGCCACCTGCTTGCCGTCGCCCATGGCTTTGAAAGCGGCGCGCATGACGACTTCGGTCTTGCCGTAGCCCACATCGCCGCAGAGCAGGCGGTCCATGGGCTGCGGGGCTCTCCATGTCCCGCTTGATGTCCTTGATGGCGGTGAGCTGATCGCGGGTTTCGGTGAACTCGAAGGCGTCTTCGAACTCGCGCTGCCAGTTGCTGTCGTGCGAGAAGGCGAAGCCATCGGCCATTTTGCGACCGGCGTAGAGCTTGAGGAGCTCGTCGGCCATGTCGCGCATTTTGGCTTTGATGCGGGTCTTGGTGCGGGTCCAGGTGGCGCCGCCCATGCGGTCGAGCGCGGGTTCCGACTCGCCCGCGCCGCGAAAGCGCTGCACCAGGTCCATGCGGGTGAGCGGCACGTAGAGCTTGGCGCCGCCGGCATATTCGAGCAGCATGTAGTCGCCCTGCGCCTCGCCGTGATCGATCTCGCGCAGGCCCAGAAAGTGGGCGACGCCGTGCTCGGCATGGACGACGTAGTCGCCGGGCTTGAGATCGATCAGGTCGGCGGAGAAGGTGGCCAGCGCGGACTTGCCGGCTGGTGCGCGAGCGACCAGTTCCGAGGTTTCGAACAGGTCTTCGCTGCCGAATATGGCGAGGCCCGCATCGCGGAAGACCACGCCGCGGCGGACCGCGCCGCGGATCAGGTAGATGGATGCCACCGAGCCGGCCATGTAGGCGCGACCGGCGAGATATTCGGGTGTGGATTCGGACTGCTCCAGCCCTAGCTGATAGGGGACGCCGTATTCGTTGAAGATATCGGCGACGCGCTCGACCGCGCCCGAGGATTCGGCGAAGAATGCCACGCGGGAACCGGCTTCGACCAGATTACGCGCCTCCGCGATGGCTACCTGCATGTTGCCGTGAAAGGCCAATGACGGGCGCGTGGGAATGTAGAAGTTGGGGGCTGGGGCTGGGGGCTGGGGGCTGGGGGCTGGGGGCTGGGGGTTGGTCCAGCAATTACTTCGAGTTCTTCGAGGGCGATTTGGAGGGTGTTGGCGGCTTGGTTCTCCAGGTCGTGCCAGTTGAAGAAGACCCGCTCAGGATCGTAAGCCGGCGAGGCGGGTGTTTGTTCGAGCCGCTTCCATAGACGCTCGGCGGCGCCGCGCACCTGCGCGGGTTCATCCCACAGAATCAGGGGCCGGTCGAGCAGGGAGAACACCGAGTGGCGGCGCGGCCGGACCATGGGAACCAGCAACTCCCAACCGGGGAAGGGCTCGCCGGACGGCGGCAGATCGCGCGTGGACGTGCCGGATTCCTGGAGCAACGTCGGCGAGCTCCACCAGCAGAGATCGCGATTTCTGGTATTCCGTCAAGCGGCAGTAGCAGCGCTTCTCCGACTTTGAGGATGGAGCGCTGCGATTCCACTTCGAATCGGCGAATGGATTCGAGCAGATCGCCAAAGAGGTCGATGCGAACCGGCTTGGGGGATTCCGGGGAGAACACATCCAGAATGCCGCCGCGCACGGAGTATTCGCCGACCATTTCCACGGGCTCGCGGCGTTCATAGCCGACGCTTTCCAGGTGCGCGACGACATCCTGCAAGGGGACTTCGTCGCCCACGCGGAGATTGAGGGCAAGCTGGCGGTAGAAATCGCCGGACTCGATGCGCAGCAGCGCGGAGGCCACGGGCATGATGGTGATGGGCACGCGGCGGGTGGCCAGACGCCATAGGCCGATGGCCCGCTGCTCGCAGATTTCGGCGTGCGGCGACATGCCTTGCAGGGGCAGAACATCGAGCGCGGGAAGGAGTTGGGGGCCGGCGGATTCGCGGCTGGGGACCAGCAGGGTGTAGAACGTTTCCAGGGCTTCGAACAGCTCTTCGGCGCGCTTGTTGCCGTCTACGACGATCGCCAGAGGGCGTTCGGTCATCTGCCAGAGAAGGACCGTATAGATGGCCTTGGCGGTGGTGGTGAGGCCGGAAAGGGAGAGGTTGCCGCCGGACGGCACGCGCCGGAGCAGTTCCTGAAAGGCCGGGTGACGGCTCAGGCTGAGGAACAGGTCACGTATGGCAGGATGGATCAATAGCTCGCCAATGACGCCAGGCTAACTTCGAGTTTAACAAAGCGGGCGTGGCGGCTCCCGCTGAGGCGGCCTTAGAGGCCGCCGCAGGCTGAGAGCCTGCCCCACTTGATACGATGACGGATCGTGGGCGATTTCAATTCGGAATACGAAACTCACCACGCCATCGACCGCTCGCTGGAACACGCGGCCGAAGCGCTGGCAGCCCCTACCGCGGCAGGGAAGGGGCATTCGCGGCCATCCGGTTCGCGCGCAGCGTGCTGATTACGGCGGTGGCGTGTCCCAGGCCGACCGGTCGGCTGGGGCGCCTCAATTGCACGGCAGGGCGTCCATTCGCCTGCGGCGCGGAACGCGCGCGTGAGAGATTTACGGGCGCGACGAGGTGGGGGAGAGATAGTTTTGCAACTACGAAGTGAATTTCGCAGAACGGGGACATCCGGGTGGCCGAATTGCCTACTCGCACTTGCGGCGCAGCATGTCCAGCGACATCTGGGTGGCGAACTGGCGAATGCGGGTGCGGTCGCCGATGAATTGGCGGTGCAGCAAGACCTGATCTACTTTGCCCACGCCGCACCTTCCTGCGTCCGGCGCCAAGCGAAGTACGCATCCAGGACCTTGAGCGACTCGGCGCTCGGCACCGGTCCCGTGTGGGGAGTCTGAGAGAAATACATCACCAGCGGGTTGGCGTCGCTGAATGCCGGCCATGCAGGCAGTCCGCTACCGTTGGGATCGCCGCGCTTGGCGAAGTTCGTCCAAAAGGTCGCCATGGCCTCCGAGATGGCCTCGTCCTGCTTGGTGACCTGCGGATTCGACGTATTGAGATGCTGGAATACAAACGACAGATCAGCGCCATGCAGTGAACCGTACCCGGCCCGGGGGGAATCGGCGGGATATTCGGGGTGCTGGTCGAAATAGTAATAGAACGCCTTGGACTTCCCCGTTTTGGCCTGCAGCCGCGCCCAAATCCAGGTATGCCAGCCGACCGCGAAATCGCGCGAAAGGTGTTCACGCTGGAGATGTAATCCTCCGGTGTTCGCGGAGGCGAGAAGCTCGCGCCTTCGTCGGAGTTGTACCCCACCAGAATCGGTGTGTCGTTATATCGCTTTGCCTCGTACAACTTGTACTGATCGTCCGGAATCACCCATCCGTCGATGATCGGCCACGCCATGCCCCCGCTGCGGCCACCTGCCGGGAGTTTGTCGGCGGGGATCTTCCGCAAGTCCACGATGGACGACGATCCCGCGCTCTTGGCGTACGTTTCGCCGGAGCGCTCGGCATCCGCAAGCCGTTTCAGATTTTCACCGGGGAGCGTGGTGGGCCTTGGCGGGCCGAATGAGCCGCCGCTCTGCGAGATCGCGCCGTGGAACAGTCCCTCCGCGAGAGGCGAAGCGCACAGCATGCTGACCGCGATTCCGCCAGCCGATTCGCCGAAGAGGGTCACTCGCCGAGGGTCTCCACCGAAAGCGGCGATGTTTTTCTGCACCCACTGCAGGCCCGCGATCATGTCGAGCAGCCCGTAATTCCCCGAGGCGTGATTCTTATTCTCGGCGGTCAATTCCGGGTGCGCCAGAAATCCGAGTCTCCCGACCCGGTACGCGATGCTCACCAATACGACGCCCCTTCCCGGCCAACCGCTCGCCACTGTAGAGGGGCTCCGAAGTAGCGCCTGCATTGAACCCGCCGCCGTAAATCCAAACCAGGACGGGAACACGATCGTTCGCGGATTGCGCCGGTGTCCACACATTCAGGTAAAGGCAATCCTCACTCGTTCCGGGGCCAGAGTTGGCGCCACCGGGATTCGCCATTCCTTGTATGCATCTTGGTCCGAACTTCGCCGCCTGTTTTACTGCGTCCCACGTCGGGACGGGCTGCGGCGGGCGCCAGCGCAAGTCGCCCAGCGGCGGTGCGGCGAATGGAATCCCTCTATAAACGGTGAACCCGTCTTCCGCGGTTCCCTGAATCAACCCGCCTTCCACTCTTACCGGCGCCGGTGTCCGGGCTACACACAGCCCTCCCGCAAATATTGCAACCAGGAATGCTCGTTGCATTGATGTCGCCTTTCTTCGCTGCCAGCCGTATATGCGTCCGAACTCGGCGAGGTCTTTTGTGGGGGCCTGCAGGTTACCAACCTGCCCCACTGGCGCACTTGCGGCGCAGCATATCCAGGGCCATCTGGGTGGCGAACTGGCGAATGCGGGTGCGGTCGCCGATGAATTGGCGGTGCAGCACGTTACATCCGGCGCCGTCCGCGAGGCCCACATAGACGGTGCCTACGGGCTTCTGCTCGCTGCCGCCATCCGGTCCGGCGACGCCGGTTATAGAAAGCGCATAAGTGGAGCCCATGCGCCGCCGCGCGCCCAGGGCCATGGCTTCGGCGGTCTCCTTGCTGACCGCGCCAAATTGGCCGATGGTTTCCTCCGGCACGCCCAGCCAGTCCATTTTCATGCGGTTGGAGTAAGTGATGAAGCCGCCCAGGAAATACGCGGAACTGCCGGGCACCGACGTGATGCGCTCGCCCAGCAGGCCGCCGGTGCAGCTTTCCGCAACCGAAAGCGTGTTATGCCGCTCAAGTAGCATCACTCCGATCACTTCTTCGAGGGACTGGCCGTTGCGCGAGTAGATGCGCTCGCCCAACAGCAACTCGATGGGGCCGCCCACTTCCACGAGCAACGCCGCCGCCTCGCCCTCGGTCGAGCAGCGTGCGCGGAGGTGAATCTGCAGATCGCCCGCCGCCGCCAGGATGGTGGTAGTGGGGTTCTCGTATTTCTTGTAAACCGGAGCGATGAGTTGATCCAAGTCCGACTCCGGCATCCCCGCCACGCGCAGGACTAGCGTGCGGATGACTTGCTTGGGCACAATGCGCGCCAGGCGCGGCAGGCATTGGCGGGTGAACATGGCCTTCATTTCATGCGGCGGACCGGGCAGCAACATCACATGCGCGTCGGACTCCTCGATCCACTGGCCGGGCGCGGTGCCGCGGTCGTTGGGCAGCATTTCGGCGCCTTCGATGAGAAACGCCTGGCGCTTGTTGACCTCGACCATCTTGCGCTTGAGCTGGGCGAAGCGCTGCTCCAGCACTTCGGTGATTTCAGGGTGGTAGATCAGCTTGCGGTCGAGGGCGGCGGCCACGGCGTCGCGCGTGAGATCGTCCTCGGTGGGCCCCAGGCCGCCGCAAAGCACCACGATTTCGGAACGGGAAACGGCGCGGCGGACGGCGTCCGCCAGGCGATGCAGGTCGTCGCCGATGACGGATTTGGTGACCACTTCCACACCCAGCCCGTTCAACTGATCGGTAAGGAACAGGGAGTTGGTATCGACGCGCTGGGGCGTCAACAACTCGGAACCGACTGCAATGATTTCGGCGGTCATGGCGCGTTAGTAGAGCGCCTTGCCTTTGATGCCGACATCGGCGCGATACAAGGCGTTGGTAGTGGCCAGCACCAGCGAGCGCGAAGGGGTGAAGGCCAGCCCCACGATACCCGGCCCGGATACGAACAACTCGGCCTGGCGATTCGGATTGATGCGCACCACGCCCTTCCGGCCGGCGAGCGAAGCCGCGACGTACAGGCGGTCTTCATCGTCGAATGCGAGGCCTTGCGGACGGCCCAGGCCGCGATAGTAGACTTCCACCTCGCCTTTCTGCGAGACGCGATACACGGAATCGAAGCTGGAGGTGGTGGGGCCAGTCACGTAGAGATAGCCGTCGGGACCGTGCGCAAAATGGTAGGCGGCGATGGAAGGCTCCAGGGTGGCAAACACGAAAATCTGGCGGCCGGGACTGATTTTGAAGATGGTGCCCTGGCGGTCGCCCACGTACAAGCTGCCGTCGGGATCGAAGGCCAAGCCGGTGGCCACGCCCATGCCCTCGACGAAGGTGCTGGCATTGCCATTGGGCGTTACCTGGTAGACCGTGCCATCGTGCCGGCTGGAAACATAAAGCAAGCCGTGACGGTCGAATGCCAGGCCGGTGGCGTTCATCATCTCCTTAATGAACGGTTTCAGATTGTAGTTCAGATCGATCTTGAAGACGGCCACGTCGGCCTTTTGGCCGCGCGAACCACTGAAGGTGCTGTAGACATTGCCGAACGCATCGACCACCGGGTTGGCGACGGGATGCAGATTTTCGGCGATGGGGAAGCCGATATCGCAGGTCCAGGCTTCGCTCGACTGGTTGCCGCTGGCGACCACCAATTCGCCGGCGGCGGCACCTTCGGGCACACGCGCGATCACCAAAGAATCCGAGCCGATGACCACCGGCGCGGCCACGTCCCCGATGGTCACGCGCGGCCGGTCCGTTTTGGCAAAACCCTTTCCCTGGATGTAAAACTCCCCACCCGCAATGGCGGCCAAAGGCTTCACCTGCGCGATTTGCGGACGGCCGTCAGCGGACTTCCGAATAGCCATATTTAATAAAGATTGAACCATCCTGCCAGAAATAAGACAAGTGCGGCGTAGACGCCCGCCATGAGATCGTCGGCCACGATGCCCACGCCTCCCGGCAACGACTCCAGTTGGCGCACGGGGAAGGGCTTCCAGATATCGAACAGGCGGAACAGCAGGAAAGCCGCGAGCCAAGGTATCCAAGCCGCTTTCCCATTCAACGCGCGGGCGCCAGAGAGCGCCAGCCACTGCCCCACGACCTCGTCGACCACCACGAACTGGGGGTCTTTCATGTTTGCCTGGCGCGCGGTTTCGCCCGCCGCCCAGATGGCGGGCGCCGACGCGACCAGAGCGAGGGCGGCGAACGAGGGCGGTTTCCAGCCGGTGTAGTGCTCGACCAGAATGCCGATGCCGATAGCGGCAGCCGATCCGACCGTGCCCGGGGCTTTCGGAGAGTACCCGCAGCCGAACCAGGTGGAGACGAGATCGGCGGCGCTAACCTGCCTCATCGTCATCCTGCGTGCGTAATTCCTCGGGCGGCGCCGGAGTCGAGATGACGTACTTTCCCGAAGCCCAGTTGCCGAGATCGATGATGCGGCAGCGCTCGCTGCAAAAGGGCATGTCGGGGTCGCCTAGATTGACTTCCTTTTTACAAATGGGGCATTTCATACGGCAGCGGCAATTTGCACAAAAGAGGGGTGCGTATCGGCGGCCGGCTCGCTACCCGGCAGCAGGGTGCCGACCAGATCATAGTCGTGCGCTTCGGTGATGCGCAGCCTGCGCATCTGGCCCGGACGCGGTTCGCCACCCTCGAAATCGTTGATCAACGTGACGCCGTCGATCTCCGGCGCTTGGGTGGGCATACGGCCTTCCCACAATAGATCGGTTTCGGGAGAGACGCCGGAAACCAGGACATCGGTTTCCGATCCCACCAGCTTGCGGTTGCGGGCGCGCGCGATTTTGCGCTGCAGGGCCATCAAGTGGCGTTTGCGATTGTAAATGGCGCGCGCGTCCACCTTGGCGTCGAGCGCATAGCTGCGGCTGGTGTCTTCGTCGGAGTAGGAGAACACACCCAGGCGGTCGAAGCCGGCGGCTTTCACGAAGCTGCACAGCTCTTCGAAATCGCGATCGGTCTCGCCGGGAAAGCCGACGATGAAACTGGTGCGGATGGCGACGCCGGGGATGGTGCGGCGAATGCGTTCGATGAGCTTCAGGAAAATATCGCCGGATGCGCCGCGCTTCATGCGCTTCAAGACGGCCGCGCTGGCGTGCTGCAGGGGCATGTCGATGTATTTCACCAGCGCATCGTGGGCGGCGATGGTGTCGAGCAGTTTCTGGGTGACCTTGTTCGGATATGCGTACAGGAAACGGATCCACTTTTGGCGCGGTGTTTCGACTTGCGCCAGGCGCGCCAGCAAGAGCGCCAGACCGTCCTGGAGGCCCAGGTCTTCGCCAAAGCAGGTGGTGTCCTGGCCGATCAGGTTGATTTCGCGCACGCCCTGCTGGAACAGGCGCGTGGCTTCGGAAATCACGGACTCGAAGCGGCGGCTGCGGAAGTTGCCGCGATACTGGGGGATTACGCAGAACGTGCAGGGGTGGTCGCAGCCTTCCGCGATCTTGATGTAGGCGTAATGGCCGGGTGTGGCCAGCACGCGCGGGGTCAGGTCGTGGTAGAGATACGCGGGCGCCGGGTCCGGGCGATCCGGATCGGCCCAGCCTTCGCACAAGCCGGCGATGCGATCCAATTCATTGGTGCCGATGAGCGCATCCACTTCGGGCAAGTCGCGGCGGATGTCGCCGCGATAGCGCTCCACCAGGCATCCGGCGACAATCAGCTTCTTGGCGCGGCCGATTTTCTTGTACTCGGCCATTTCGAGGATGGTATCGACAGATTCCTGCTTGGCGGGATCGATGAAGCTGCAGGTGTTGACCACCAGGACGTCGGCCTGGTCGGGATGCGGTGTCAGCTCGTGTCCGCGCGACACAAGTTGGCCCATCATGACTTCGCTATCCACCAGGTTTTTGGGGCAGCCTAAACTGACAAAACCGATTTTCAAGGTTGATTTAAGGATAGCATGGGGCGGCCTGAGAGGCCGCCGCAGGCTGAGAGCCTGCCCCACATCAGGCGGGGAAGGAGAAGCGGGGCGTCAGGTTCACCAGCTTGAGCACTTTGTAGACTTCGATGTTGACGCCGCGCAGCGCGACTTTGACGGTTTTGGCTTCGGCCGCGGCCGCCAACTTTTCCATCGATCCGATGGCATCCGGACCGATGCGCCGGACGGAGGTGAAATCCAAAATCAGGTCGCCCGGGGCACCGTCCAGGTTCGCAAGCGCCTCCCGTACGAGTTCATCCGTGGTCATACGCACACCTCTTCCTCTCGGGGCACCGGCGCAGTGATCCCGGCCGCCGGGCTTCGGCCATGATAGGCCTTCCAGAACAGCTCGGCCAATTCGCTGATCAGGGGCATGCGCGGGTTCGACTGCCAGGAAGGATCGTCAAAGGCGATCTTGGCCAAATCGGGGATGGCCCGCTCGAATTCTTCCTTAGAAATCCCCAAATCGGCGATAGAGCGCGGGACCGCCAATTGGTCGAGCAACCGCTCGATTGCCGCGACCAGGTTTTGCACCTTCTCGTCGACCGTCTGGCCGCCCAGGCCCAGCAGGTCCGCAATCATGGCGTATTTTTTGGGCGCGACATAGGCCCGCTGATTCGGCGAGGGCCTGAATTTAGTGGGCACCGACGCATTGTAGGCGATGACATGCGGCAGCATGAGCGCGTTGGCGCGGCCGTGCGCGACGCCGAAGCGCGCGCCAAAGGCATGTGCCAGGGCATGATTCACACCCACGGACGCGTTGGAAAACGCCAGCGCCGCGATGCACGCGGCATTGTGCACCATGCTGCGCGCTTCTTCATCGCGCGGATTCTCATATGCGATGGGCAGATATTTGAACGCCAGGCGAATCGCTTGCGTGGCGTTGGCATCGGTGTAGACCGAGGCGTGAATGGAGACGGCGGCTTCCAGGGCATGCGTCAGGCAGTCGATTCCGGTGTCGGCGGTCAGGCCTTTGGGCATGGACATGACGAACTGCGGATCGACGATGGCCACATCCGGACTGAGCGAGTAGTCGGCGAGGGTGACCTTGCGGCCGCGCACTTTGTCAGTCAGAACGGCAAAGGGAGTGACTTCGCTTCCGGTGCCGCTGGTGGTGGGGATGGCAATCAGGCGCGCGTGGTTGGTTTTGTGAGTGGGGAAGCGGACCACGCGCTTGCGGATATCCAGGAACGGCGCGGCCAACTCCTCTAAGTCGGCTTCCGGAGATTCGTACTTGAGCTTCATGATCTTGGCTGCATCGATGACGCTCCCGCCGCCCAGCGCGACGATTTGATCCACGGCGTAGGAATGGAGCGCTTCCACGCCTTGCGTGATAACCTTGACCTCGGGTTCCGCATCGGGAATGGCCAGGACATGGACGAGCGTTTGCGGTGGAATCGCGCGCCGGACAATGTTCACGTAGCCCATTTGTTCGAGAGCCGCATTGGTCACGATGAGAGTCGAGCGCGACTCGAAATCGCGCAGGTGCTCGACGGCGTTCATGTCGAAGTAGATTTGATCGGGAATACGGAACCACATAGGCGCACGCGTCCTCCGGGCGACTCGCTTGATGTTCAGATAATGAAACACATTCACGTTATCCATGGTGCTGTTGCCGCCGCCTGTGCCGCATCCGAACGAGAAAGTGGGCACAAGATCGTTGTAGACGCCGCCGAGCGCGCCAATGGCTCCCGGCGAATTCACGATGATGCGACCGGCGTTCATCGCCTCGCTGAACATGGCGATGATATCGTCGTTGCGCGAGAAGATGACGGCGGTGTGTCCCAGCCCGCCGGCATGGTTCACGTCCATGCAGAGCTTCAGCGCCTGATCGACGGATTTGGTGCGGCAGACCGCGAGCACCGGGAACAGTTTTTCGACGGACAGGGGATAATCGCGGCCCACACCTTTTATCGGCGCAATCAGAAGCTTGGTGTGCGGGGCGACCTTCAACCCGATCATGCGGGCGATATCGGTGGCTTTCTGGCCGACGGCCATGGGCTGCATTTGTCCCTTCACCGGATCGATCACGGTGCGGCCGAGCAGTTCGGTCTCCGCATCAGTGCAGATATGCGCGCCGAGATCGGCGAACTTCCGCAGCGCCTGGTGATAGATCTCATCGTCGATCACCACGGTCTGCTCCGAAGCACAAATGGTTCCGTTGTCGAACGTTTTGGAGGTAATGATGTCGACTACGGCCATGTCCAGGTCCGCGGTTTTCTCCAGGTAGACGGGCGTATTGCCCGACCCGACACCCAGGGCCGGCTTGCCGGAGCTGTAAGCGGCCCGGGAGGCGCCGCGCCCGCCGGTGGCATCGACCAGACGGACGTCTTTGTGCCGCATCAGGTAGGCGTTATCCTCCAGGGTGGGCGACTCCACGCAAGTGAAGACGCCTTCCGGCGCGCCGTGCTTGAGGGCCGCTTCGTACATAATGCGCATGGCTTCGGCGCAGCAGCGCCAGGCGTTCGGGTGGGGACCGAAGACCATGGCGTTGCGCGTCTTGATGGCCATGATGCATTTGAACAGGATGGTGGAGGTGGGGTTCGTAATGGGGGTGAGGGAGAAGATGACTCCGATCGGTTCGGCCACTTCCACGAGGCCGCTTTCCTCGTACTCGCGAATGGCGCCGACGGTGCGTTTGTCCTTGACGTAGTTGTAGACGAACTCGGTGGCCACCATGTTCTTGATGGCTTTGTCTTCCATGACGCCGAGGCGGGTTTCCTCGACCGCCAGGCGGGCCAGATGTTGAGCCTGGGCGAGTCCGGCCAGGACCATTGGCTTGACGATGCGGTCGACGTCCTCTTGGGTGTATTGGGTGAAGACGGCGGCGGCCGTGCGGGCTTGCGCGACTAGTAAGTCAAGGTAGGCGATGCGTTCTTTACTGGGCGGGGCGATGTTCGCCGGCATATTTCCCCCTTTAGTTAAATAGGATTATAGCACCTTTAACTAGTTATTTATTAAGCGGCGGGACTAAGAGTCCCACGCAGGCTGAGAGCCTGCCTCACTGTTAGCGCATTTCGCCGCGGGCGTTGAAGGTTGGGCCGGAGGACAGCACTTCGCGCACGCGGCCGCGGTTCGCGCCGGTCTTTTCGGTGGCTTCCGTCAGCGCGCGGACGGCTTGTTCGATGGAGGCATCCGGCGGCATGCGGAAGATCCAGGGAATGTTCAGCGCGGTGAGCGCGCGGTCGGCGGACAGCGCGATCAGCGGCACGAACATCTTCACCGCGAGCTGTTCGGCGAGGTGGCTGGAGTTACGATCGGTGGAGATCAGGCCAATCAGACGGTCCTGCCCCATAAGTTCGACTAGCGCGGTGGAGGACGTGCCCCAGGCGCCTTCCGATGCGACGCCCACCAGCGTGTAGTTGGGGCCGGCGGCGCGCTGCAAGGCGGGATCGGCCGCGAGCTTATCGGCTTGCGGACCGAAAATGCCGATGCGGACTTCGCCCGCGGGATTGTCGGCGAGCGGCGGACCCGAGTAAGCGACGGTCTCTTCCTCGATACGGGCGTAGGCTTTCTGCATGGGCTCGCGGCGGAACTGCGCTTTGCCGTGGTGAATCGTGCCCAGGAATAGAGGCGCGACGTTTTTGGCGTTGGGGTCGAAAATCATTTCGCCGGTGACGCCGCGATAGCGCTCCAGGCCGTAGAAGGCATCGCGAATGCGGGCGCGGTTGAGGCCGGCGCGGCAGACCGAATCGAGCAGGATGCGCATGCCGTCGTAACCCTGGGACGCGAAGGCGTCGGGCGGTTTGTCGAAGCGCTTGCGAAAACGGATGTTGAAGTCCGTCCACAGCGCGTCATCGCGGGTGGGATCGTAGGGGAAAACGAATTCCAGCCCTTCGGCGGCTGGTCCGGCGATGCGCAGCATCTCATCCCCATACACGCGGAACGCGCCGAAAACCGGCTGTTTCATGCCCAGCTCACGCATCTGCTTCAGGATGTTGCCGGCGGGAATCTGGTCCGCCCATAGGACGATGGCGTCCACGTTGGAGTCCTGAATGACGCCGAGCTGATGGTGGAAATCGGTGTCACCCGGCATGTACTTCTGCTCGATGACCACGGGGTGGCCGAGACGGCGGGAGGCATCGCGGAACTTGACCACGCCGAGGCGGCCGTAGCGCTCGTTCACGCGCAGCAGCGCCACGCGGCTGAAGCCACGTTCCGTGTAGATACGCCGCGCCAGCGTGTAGCCTTGAACGCGGTCGTCCTGGATGTTGGTGAGGGACCACGGAATGATGGTTTCCGGGATGGTGGGATCGGTGGCCACAGCGTTTAGGATGGGCAGCTCCGACCGCAGGGATACGCGCAGGGCGATGTGCGTTGAGTCGGCGCCGACGGAGCCCAGCATGGCCCACACATTTTCGTCATACGTCATCTTGACGACTTCGTTGCTGGATGCGCCCCATAAAGCTCCGTCGTTGTGCACCATCAGATGGAAGGGCTTGCCACCATAGCCGCCGGCGGCGTTGGCCTCCTCGATGGCCAGGGTTGCGCCGTTGAGCAGCATGCGGCCCAGGGCCTGGTCCGGGTGGTCGTGAATGGGACCCAGGAAGCCGATGCGCACTTCGGTGAGGTCCTTGAGATCGGGCTCGGGCAGGTCGCGCGCGGGACCGTTGTATTCGACGGTCTTGGTGTAGTTCTCGAAATACGGCTTGGTGAAGCGCGAGAACGGGCGCAGGTCGTCGGGCGCATTGGCATAAGGCGCCAGGGTACGCTCCGGCGGCGGGCCGGGTGGATTCGCGCCGCAGGAGCAGGGGCCGAAGGGCTGCGCCAGGGCGGATGCGGCGAGGAAGAAGAGAGGTAGGAGCGTTCGCATGGATTAGTCTCTTTGGCGGCCTTAGAGGCCGCCGCAGGCTGAGAGCCTGCCCCACTATCGTTTGCGGAACATGACGATGGCTTCGCACTCTACCAGCAGGTCGGGGCGGCAAAGCTTGGCCTGAATACCCGTGGATGCCGGCAGCGGGTCGAGACCCTGCTCCTTGTAGAACGCCGTGCGTTCTTCGTTGAACTCGCGATAATCGCGGTCGATATCGCGCAAGTAGAAGGTGGTGCGCACGACGTCGTGCCAGGTGGCGCCTTCCGCTTCCAGCAGGCCGGTGATGTTGTAGAAAGTGCGGCGGCACTGGGCGCGAAAGTCGCCCACGTGGACGGTTTCACCGTTCTCGTCGATACTGGCCGTCCCGGAAATCAAGAGCACCACCAGACCGTTCAGGTCGAGGCGCATGCCGCGCGAGAAGGAACTGGGGCGGTCGTAATCGTAGGCCTCGTTGAGTACGCGCAAGTCCGTGACGGCCCTCTTCTGAACGGTTGCGCCACCGATTTCATCGATCATTTCTTCTAGTAACATTTTGACTAACCTCCTGTTGAATTAGCATCCCGTGGCTGAGGCCCTTGGCCGTCGCCACCCAGATGTCACTGCCCTGAAAATCAACTCCAAAAACGTAGTTGTGAGCGGGAGCCGTATCGGTCTCGACCTGCTTCACTTTGCCCGCGGCGTCCCGCACCAGCATTTCGGGTTTGCCAGTATCGAGCGCGGGACGATAGACCGCCCAATTTTCGCCATCGTAATAAGCCAGGCCCTTGTCGGTGGAGAACCAGGCCCGGTTGCCATCCACGCCTTTCACCTGGTTCAGAAAGTCGCTGGGGAGGCCGCTATCTTTCTGCAAGAAGTTATGCCAGTTGCGGCCATCGTAGCGGCTGGCGCCGAAGTAAGTGGCGACCCACAGGATCTTTTCCTGCTCCATCCAACTGACCGACGTGGTGATTTCGTGGATCAGACCTTGATCCTTGAAGAGCACCATTTCGTTCTCGCCATCCGGATCGTTATAGTCTTTCCAGCGCTCGGACTTGACGTCGTATTCGAGTACTCCGGCGCCCCACACGGCGTAATAAACCTTACTCGTTCCGGCGCTGACCGCGTAAGTCCAGATCTCGTACATGGGGGTGTTGCGCTCGTTGAAGAGGCTCCATTCACCGGTGCGTGTGTTCAGGCGGCTGGCGCCGGCGGCGGTGGCGGCCCAGACGGCATCGCCCTGCACGGTTACTCCGTAGACAACATCGTTGCTGAGGCCGCTGTTTAGCTGGGTGAATGTGTCGAAACGGCCGGCGGAATAGCGGCTGAGCCCGCCCATGGTGGCTGCCCAGACATCGTGCGTCTTTTTGTCGACGGCTACCGAAAGCACGGCGCGGTGCGCGAGACCGTCTTGGGGGCGGAACACTTTCCATTTGCCGTTCTCGTACAGGCCCAGACCGTTTTCGGTCCCCGCCCAGATACGCGAGCCATCCACGGCCACCGAGAAGACGCGATTATCCGGCAGGCCGTCCGCGGTGGTGAAATTCTGCCAATAGTAGCGCGGCATGGGCTGGCCCGAGGCCGCGAGCGGCAGGAGCGATAGGAGCAGGCAGCGGATGGTATGCTTCATAAGGTCTTCAAATACTCAATCAGGTCGTTGAGTTCGTCTTTGGCCAAGTCATTCGTTACCCCATGAGTGTCATTGGGGTTAAACACGGTCCAGATTTCTTCGAGAGTGCGCGCCGATCCGTCATGAAGATAAGGTGCGGTGAGGGCGATGTTAGTCAGTTGCGGGACGTCGATGATGGGGGAACGATCGGACCACTTTCCGCTGCCGACGTCCACCTGCGTCTGGTTGGTATAGTGGCGGCCCGAGTGGCAAAATCCGCACTGATTCGCTTCTGAAATCGGTGTGCCGTTTTTGCGGCGGGTGCGCTCGAAGATGTCTTTGCCGCGTTCCTGCGCGGCAGTTAACTCACCGTTCGGCAGGCGGTAGCGGTTGGGACGTAGGGGAATGGACTTAATATAGCTGACTAAGTCGCCCAGTTCTTCGCGCGAGTAACTTTGCGAACGGTAGAAGTACTTTTCGGTGCGCGGCCCGCATTCGGTTTCGAGGTCCGGATTGCCGCCATTCCATTTGAACGGTTCGGTGCCATCGACGTCTTCGAGCAACCGGTTGTCTACAATGTCCACGCCGAAGCCATCGGGCTCGAGGTCCCATTGAAGGCCGTCGAAGGTGGATTCCAGGTGACAGTTGGCGCAACTGAAGCCACTGTGGAAGGCGAAGCGGGCATCGAAGAAGAGCTGCTCGCCGCGGCGTTGGGGAGTGAGTTCGGCGGGGCCACCTAGTTCGATGATGCGCAGGACTTGGCGCGCGGCGGTATCGATGACTGAGACGGTGTCGTCCAGGCGATTGGCGACGTAGAGCAGCGAACCATCGGGCGAGAGGGCGATGCCTTTAGGACTGCGGCCGACAGGAATGCGCGCAGTGACAAAGTGGGCCGAAGCGGACAGGTCGTTAGCGAGGGCGCTCCGCTGGCGGGGGGAAGCGGCGTGCACGAAGTCGAGAAGGCGTTTAATGTCAATGACGGTTACGCTGTTGGCGCCGGTGGTGGAGATGTAAGCTGTGCTTTTGTCCGGAGCGATCACTACGGCGAATGGCATGGTGTAATAGCGCTCGAGTTCGTCGATCAGCACTTGCACCGGCTCGCCGACGTCCTCGCCGAACAAGGTGAGGGAATCGCCGAAGACCGAGCCATGCTCGACGTGCGCCAGGGGGATGAGGTTCTTGGGACGCAACTGGCAGGCGAGTCCCAGGCGTCCGTCGGCTGAGAACGCGACGTGGAAAACCCCGGCGACATTGGCGAGCGGCTGGCGCTGGCGGACGGTCTGGTATTCGGTATCGACGACGGTAATTTCGGAATCCGGGGGCGCGCGATGGCGGCCGATGTTCGGGTAGATATGGGTGCAGTAGAGCGAGCGGCCATCGGGCGTTGGGGTCAGATAGCTGGCGCCGCGTCCCGCGGCCAGCCGGCGGGTTTCGACGCCGCTGGCTAAGTCGATTACGGAAATGTCGTTGCCGATGCGATTGGCGGTGTAGACTGTGGCGGCGGACTGATCGGCGACGACTGCGTTGGGTTCGAAGCCGGTCTTGAGGGTGCGGGTGACCTGCAGGGTAGCTGTGTCAACTACTGACACGGTGTCACTCCAGGAGTTGGCGACGAATGCGGTGCGGCCGGTGAGCCACAGGCCTTTCGGCACGCGGCCTACCGGCACGCGGCCCGTGATTTTCCCTGTGTGTGCGTTGATGATGGCCAGTTCGTCGGTGCCTTCGCAGAGGACCAGGAGGCGCGCGCCATCAGGGGTGACGGCGAGTTCGATGGGGGAAGGGTAGCGTATGGGGGCGGCGGATAGGGTTCCGAGGAAGGCTAGTGCGAGGAGTATGTGGGGCAGGCCTTCGCCCGAAAATCGCGATTTCTGTGGGGGGAGAAGGCGGCCTGAGAGGCCGCTGCAGGCCGAGGGCCTGCCCCACAATTTATTCCTGGCGGGAGAATGTTCGCGGTACTGGGGCACTACGGGAATGTGATTCCCGCTGAACGGCGGCTTCCGCATCTGTATGTGATCGGCCAGCCGTTGTTCGTTACTTTCCGGCTGCACGGGTCTCTGCCTGGAAACCGGGCGTTCCCATCCTCGGGTCTGACTTCCGGCGAAGCGTTCGTCGCGATGGACAGATTGCTCGATGCGGCCCGCAGCGGGCCGATGTTTCTGAAGCAGCCCGCAATCACACAGTTGGTCCTGGACTCCATCGAGTACGGCGCCGAGATCGGGCATTATCAACTGCATGCGTTTGTGATTATGTCCAACCATGTTCATCTGCTGATAACGCCCCATGTGAGCGTCTCGAAGCTGCTCGGTTCATTAAAAGGCGCCACCGCCAGGCGGGCCAGTCTGTTGTTGAGGCGGGCTGGGCAGCCGTTTTGGCAGGATGAAAGTTACGATCACCTGGTTCGCGATGGTGACGAATTTCGCCGGATACAGAGATATATCGAGTACAATCCTGTGGCTGCTGGTTTGGCTGTGCGGCCAGAGGAGTATGTTTGGTCGAGTGCGGGGCGGCCTGAGAGGCCGCCGCAGGCTGAGAGCCTGCCCCACTTATAGTCATTTTTCCTCCACGGTGACGATTCGGTCGGCCGTCACATCACGCAGGGTCTGGATTTTGCCGCTGGGCCAGGTGATGGTCACCACGTCAGCTTTTGCCGCGGTGCCCAGACCGAAGTGGACACGGGCGTCGTCCTGCGAAAGATAGCCAGACCCGGCGGTGCGTTCGGCTTGTTGTTTGTGCCCGCCTGAGACAAGCTCGATCTTCGCTCCGATGCCATCCCGGTTGCTCTTTCTGCCTACCAGTTTGAAGGCCAGCCAATGGTTGACGCCGGGCGACGTGTTATGCAGCAGGACACCCGGCGCGTTTAGGTTCACCATGAAGGCGTCCATCTTGCCATCGTTATCGTAGTCGGCGAAGCACGCCCCGCGCCCCACGGTTTTCACTTGGAAAAAAGGTCCGGCTGTGCCGGCAACGTCGGCAAAACGACCGCCCCCCAAGTTGCGGAAGATGGAATGCTCTTGCGGCACCATTTGGATCAGGCCGCCGTGCGCGATGAAGATGTCGCGCAGCCCGTCATTGTCGAAGTCGTAAAGACCGGTGCCCCAACTCGCATACTGGGCGGTCAACTGGGAGATACCGGACGCCTCGGTGATGTCGGTGAAGTCCGTGCCGCTGTTGCGAAGGAGACGGTTGTAGCGGGAGTCGGTGACCCAGAGGCCCACGTGGCCGGTGTTTTCGAAATCGGCGAAAACCGGACCCATGGCCGAGGTGGACTCGCCATTCTGTCCATAAGCCACGCCCGACTGTACGGCGACTTCCTTGAATGTTCCGTCGCGATTGTTATGGAACAGGAAGTTCTCAGTCTTGTCGTTGGCTACGTAGATATCGGGATAACCATCGCCATCGAAATCTCCCGCCGTAACTCCCATGGTGCGGCCCACATACTTCGAGATGCCGGACTTTTCACTGACATCCGTGAAAGTGCCGTCGCAGTTGTTGTGGAACAGCATGTTGGTGTTGCCGGCGTAGTCGAGCGGGCCGGGATAGTTATCGGCGGCATAGTAGGCGCGATACTTGGGATCGAACTTCACGTAGCGGCCGATGAAGAGATCCACGCAGCCGTCGCGATCGTAGTCCAACCATGCGGAGCCGATCGACCAGCCGGGCACATTCAGGCCGGCCTTGACGGTGACATCTTCGAAAGTGCCGTTGCCTTTGTTGCGATATAGGGTGACGTGGCCGTAGCCGGTGACCAGCAGGTCGACAAAGCCGTCGTTATCGAAATCCGCGGCGATGGCGGCGGTGCTGAAGAGGTCCGCGCCGACGCAGGCCGCGTCGGTGACGTCGGTGAATTTGCCGTTTCCGTCGTTGCGGTAGAGATGATTGTGGGGAGGAGTGGCGGGAGGCTGCCGCAGGGGATACGGGTGGATGTCGTCTCCGAGCGGCTTGCCGGATGCGACGTAGAGGTCCGGGAGGCCGTCGTTATTGTAGTCGAACCAGACGCAGCCGGAGCCGGTGCTTTCGAGCAGGGAGCCCAGCTTGCGCGCGCCGAAGCTGTGGGTGAATTGGATGCCGGAGGCGGCAGTGGCGTCTTCGAAGCGGATGGTTACCGCGGGTGGGTCGGCGGCTTGGGCGAGGCACGAAAGAAGGAGGAGACACAGGGCACAGGAGGCGGCCTTAGAGGCCGCCGCAGGCTGAGAGCCTGCCCCACGGAGGCGCGTCATTGGGATGCTCCGGTCATGCGGACGGGCACGTCTTTGCGCAGCAGAACTTTGGGCACCGCATTCTCGGGCGCACGTTCCGGACCTGCATGGCAGCCGACGCATACACGCTGCTCGCCCCGGCGCATCCAGAACCAATCGTGTTCGGCTTCGATGACCCGGCCCGAGCGGTCGCGTAATTCCATGCGCAGGGGCTGTTCGCTGGGCACGTGCAGGAAAAACGAGCCATCGGTTTCCACGGCTGTCTCGCCGAGGAGCGCGGGCTGTCCCGCAGCGGTTTGAGAATAGAGCCGCACGCTGCCGATGGCGCCTTCGGTGATGTTCGTCCTGGATGTGTAGGCATTGAGGCAGAGCACGTTGGCGCCCGCCCAATCGTGCAAGCCGGACGGAAATCGGAGGGGGACTTCGCGCGCGGCCAACAGCGCGGGCTGGACGCCTGGACCGTCGGGCATCTTGGCGAGCGCGCCATTCGCCGGGTTCAGGCTATGGATGGAATAGGGGGTCCGGGTATTCGGGCGGAAAGCCACCAGCCATTCCTCGGGCGACACCTCCGCTATCGGTCCGGCGAAGTCCCCGCTGGGCACGGTGTCCATGTTTACCTGAGTCGCGAGCGCCGAGGTGAAGCGGGCGAATCCTTTATTGGTGGTGAAAACGATGTCGCGGGATGCCAGCTGGCGCGCGGCATGACGGCTCACGCCGTGATCGCAACGGTAGGCTTCGACGCCACTGCCATCCGGATAGACCGTGTATAAGTCGTGCGCAGCGGATTCGTAGAGCACGCGGCCATCGTGGAGGATATCGCACGTCAGGCGATTGCCGGGCGCATATGTGATGCGCTGCGGCTGGCCGCCCGCCAGCGGCAGCACTTCAAGCTGATAGCCTTGGGCCGTTCGGCGGGTGTAGACGATTTTGCCGTCGGGCAGATACAGGGGCCGGATGGAATCCTCGGGCCAGGCGGCGATGAGGCGCGGCTCTCCGGGCGCGGAGGGCCCGGCTGCGGGCGCTTCCCAGATCTGCCAGGGATCCTGGCGGCGCGGCTTGCCCGCGAAGAGCACGCGCCGGCCGTCAAACGAGACTTCCGGATCGGCGGAGGTGAAGAAACCAGGCGCGAGGTCGCGCGTGCGGTCCGAGGTAACCACGCGGATGGCCGCGCCCTGCGGAAAGCGCTCCTGCCCGCAGGTCCAGGCGTCCGCATCGAATTGGGGCGTGGCGGTGTAGACGTGCGCGGGCGGACGGAGAGCAGCGCCGGAAGCCAGCGCCAGCAGCGCGCCGAAGGACAGAACTTGGCTCGGTTGTTTCACTAATTTAAGACCTGTTTATGTCTAAACCCTGAGTTCGAATGTTATCGCGGGGACGCGCGCTTTACAATAGTCAATTGATATTAGTGGGTTAGCAGTATGGGAATGCGGAACCGATTCTATGGGGCAGGGCTCTCGGCCCTCTTCCTCGCGATGACGGCCGGAGCGGGCGCCGGCCAATCGCCCGACGAAGGCCGATTAGCGCGGTTCACCGAGAAGATTCGCGAAGACATGGCCAGCATTCCCAACTATACGTGCCTGGAGACGATCGAACGCGCGCATCGCGAGCCGCATTCCCGCAAATTCAAGCCGGTCGATACGGTGCGGCTGGAGGTTTCCAGCGTGGCGGGCAAAGAGCTGTTCGCCTGGCCGGGCGCCCGCCATTTCGACGATCGGGATGCGAAGTCCCTGGTGACTGGCGGCACGATTGGTACCGGCATGTTCGCGAGTTTTGCGCGGCGTCTCTTCGTCACGGGCAAGGGCACTCCGCAATACGGGAGCGATGAAAAGCTGGATGGGCGTGCCGCGGTCCGGTACGATTTTGATCTGACAAAGCTGGAAAGCGGTTTTGACATAACGGTTGGCGCCGTTTCAGAGATAGTAGCGGCGAAAGGTTCCTTCTGGTTCGATCCCACTTCTCTGGACCTGATCCGCCTGGATGTGTACGGCGCAGCCATGCCGTATAGCCTGGGCCTGGAGGAAGCCGTTTTCCGGACCTTTTACGCGCGCGCGCATATCGGCGAGACCGATGCCTTGCTGCCCAAACGATCGGAACTGACGATGACGCATTTCTCCGGCGAAGCGAACCGCAATGCGATCGAGTTCTCGCGATGCCGCGAATACCAGAGTGAATCGACTATCAGTTTCGACGCGCCCGCGCCTCCGCCGGAAGTTGCCAAGCCGCCGGTGCGCGAAGTGGATCTGCCGGCCGGCCTGCTGATGCGCGTTGAGTTGGACACGGCTATCGATTCGAAGACCGCATCGGTGGGTGATACGCTGCATGCGCGGTTGGCCGAGGAGGTCCGGTTCAAGGATATCGTGGTACCACGGGGCGCTACGATCACCGGGCATATCCGCAAACTGGAGCGCGGCATCTCGCCGGCTCCGTTCGCGGTGGGCATCGAGTTCTCTGAAATGGAGTGGCAAGGGGCGCACGCGACGTTTGATGCGCAGCTGGTGGACCTGGACCGGAAGTCCGCCGGCGGGCATCGGCCGGTGACGTACTACGATGGGCACGCGAACAAGGTTCTGATTGAGGGCGGGATCCCTGGCGTGGGCGTCTTCTATATCGATGCCTCTGCGATTCGCATTCCAGCGGGCTTCCGCATGGTTTGGCGAACCCTGGCTCGTTCGGGTAGAATCGAAGAATAACCAGCGAAACCGAGCGCGTGCGAGCGGCCACGAAGCCGCCCCGGGTGACTGCCATCTACCCGGGTTCTTTTGACCCGATCACCAATGGCCACCTGGACCTGATCGTGCGCGGGTGCTGTCTGTTCGACAAGCTGATTGTGGCGATTCTGCGCAACGAAACCAAGCAGCCCTTGTTCAGCGTGGAAGAAAGAACGGAGATGCTGGGTGAGGTGGTGAACTGCTATCCGAACGTGGCGGTGGACTCCTTCGACGGCCTGCTGGTGGACTACGCGGCGCAGAACGGGGCAACCGTGCTATTGCGCGGGATACGGGCGATCTCGGATTACGAGTATGAACTGCAGATGGCATTGATGAACCGGCGGCTGCGTCCGGATATCGAGACGGTTTTCATGATGGCCAGCGAAGCGCACTCATTCATCAGCTCACGGCTGGTGAAGGAAGTTTTTGGATTGGGCGGCAATATCGGCGGGCTGGTGCCTCCGTCGGTTGAAGTTAGGCTGAGGAAGCGGTTTGGGCGAAGTTAGAGGCGGCCTGAGAGGCCGCCGCAGGCTGAGAGCCTGCCCCACAAGTCGGATTAGGCGTTGATGAACCGGCGGCTGCGTCCGGATCACTCATTCATCAGCTCGCGGCTGGCGGGCTGGTGCCTCCGTCGGTTGAAGTTAGGCTGAGGAAGCGGTTTGGGCGAAGTTAGAGGCGGCCTGAGAGGCCGCCGCAGGCTGAGAGCCTGCGCCACAAGTCGGATTAGGCGTTGATGAACCGGCGGCTGCGTCCGGATATCGAGGTGGTTTGGAAGGAGCTAGGAACGAAGATGGTAGTGCAAACGAATCTGGGGATTGCGGAACGTATCTCGTTGATCAGCGTGTCGTCCACTATGAAAGTGGCGGCTGACGCGGAGAAATTGCGCGCGCAGGGCGTAGATGTGGTGGACTTCGGGGCCGGAGAACCAGACTTTCCGACGCCGGACAACATCAAGCGCGCGGCCATCCGCGCGTTGGAACAGAATTTTACGAAATACACCAACGCAGCCGGCACGCTGGAGCTGAAGCAGGCCGTTTGCGATAAGCACGCGGCGGATTTCGGCACCGATTATAAGCCCAACGAGTGCCTTATCGGAGTTGGCGGGAAGCACGCCATTTTTAATCTGACGCAGGCGCTGCTCAATCCGGGCGACGAGGTGGTGATCCCGGTGCCGTATTGGGTGACTTACAAGGACGTGGTGAACTACGCGGGGGGCAAGTGCGTGTTCGTGGAAACGGACGAAGATCGGGGATTCGCGCTGACGGCGGACATGATCGAGCCGCACCTGACGGAGCGCACCAAGATCGTGCTGATCAATTCGCCGTCGAATCCGAGCGGCGCGGTGGTGGATCGGGCGGAATTCGAGAAAATCTACCGGCTTACGGCGGAGCGCGGCGCTTTCCTAATGACGGACGAGTGCTACTGCCACTTCCTATACGACAGCCAGCCGTTTTCGATCGCATCGCTGGCGGGGGCGAAGGAGAATGTGCTGGTAGCGGGGTCGCTTTCGAAGACCTATGCCATGACCGGATGGCGCATCGGCTTCGCGCTGGCTCCGGCGCGGGTGATCGGCGCTATGACGAAGCTGCAGAGCCACTCCACGTCCAATCCCACGTCGATCGCGCAGAAAGCGGCCGTGGAGGCGCTGCGCGGTCCGCAGGATTCGGTGGGCACAATGCTGGCGGAATACGCCAGGCGGCGCGACTTCGTGATCGGGCGGCTGCGGGCGATTCCGGGCGTGCGCTGCGCCGAACCGCGGGGCGCGTTCTACGCTTATCCGAACATCGGGGTGGCGTTCCGGAACGGCATTTCCAATAGCGCGCAATTCGCCGAGCGGCTGCTCGAGAAGGCGGCGGTGGCGGTGGTTCCGGGCGAGGCGTTCGGCACCGACCGGCACGTGCGGATCTCATACGCCACGTCCATGCACGAGCTGGAGCGGGGCCTGGAGCGCCTGCACCGGTTTATAGTGGAACAGTGAAGGCGAGGCGGCTGAACTCCAAGGCGCTGGAAAAGGTCTGGGGCACGGCGGAGACGGAGCCCTGGTATCCACGGGGCGCGGGGAAGACGGGCGAAGTCTGGTTCAGCGCGCCGGAAGAGCCGCGACTGCTGGTGAAGTTCCTCTTTACCTCAGAGAAGCTTTCGGTGCAGGTGCATCCTCCGGATTCGGCGAGTCGTCCGGGCAAAACGGAGATGTGGCATGTGTTGCGGGCTGCGCCGGACGCGCGGGTGGCGCTGGGGTTCGGACGGCGACTGGATCGCGAAGAGGCGCGCGCGGCGGCACTCTCCGGCGAAATCGAAGGGCTGCTGCGCTGGTATGCGGCGTACCCGGGCGATACGTTTTTCGTACCGGCCGGCACGGTGCACGCCATCGGGGCGGGACTGGTGCTGTGCGAGATCCAGCAGCATAGCGACGTGACCTACAGGCTGTTCGACTACGGGCGCCCGCGCGAACTGCATCTGGATGCGGCGCTGGCGGTGGCCGACCTGGGGTGCCATCCGGGGGCCAGCGCGCCGTTGAATCTGGGGCCGAGGCGGCGGTTGCTGGCCGAGTGCCCATACTTCCGGACGGAATCGATTGCGGTTTCCGGCGAGTCGGCTTATGCGGGCGGACCGCGGGCTGCGCTGCTGATCTGCCTGGAAGGCGATGGGCAGTTCGGGGACGAAGCGTTTGCGCCGGGCCAAGCTTGGGTGGTTCCTGCACGGGCGGACACATTCACCATTTGTCCGCGCGATGGGGCACGCTTGCTGCGGACGCAGGTGCCTTACTAATAGCGCGAACGCGGCCTGAGAGGCCGCAGCAGACCGGGGGCCTGCCCCACAATTTATTTGAGCTTGCGGTAGCGGCGAATTAGGGCGTTGGTTGAACTATCGTGGCTCAGCGTGGGATCGGTCGGGCTCTCGAGCTCGGGGATGATGCGCTGGGCCAAAACCTTGCCCAGCTCCACGCCCCATTGGTCGAACGAGTTGATCTGCCAGACGGTGCCCTGCGTGAAAACGCTGTGCTCGTAAAGGGCCACCAGTTTGCCGAGAGTCTCGGGCGTGAGGCGGCTGGCGAGGATCGTGTTCGACGGACGATTACCCTCAAAGACCCGATGCGGCACGAGCCAATCCGGCGTACCCTCGGCCTTGACTTGTTCAGCCGTTTTCCCGAACGCCAGCGCCTCGGTTTGGGCGAACACGTTCGCCATCAGCATGTCGTGATGACGGCCCAGGGGGTTGAGCGATTGGGCAAAACCGATGAAGTCGCAGGGGATCAGCCCGGTGCCCTGATGGATCAATTGATAGAAAGAATGCTGGCCGTTGGTTCCCGGCTCACCCCAATAGACGGGGCCGGTCGGGTAGGTGACGTGCTCACCGTCGAGCGTGACGTGCTTGCCGTTGCTCTCCATGGTCAACTGCTGCAAATAGGCGGGGAATCGCTTTAGATATTGCTCGTAAGGCAAGACCGCGACTGTCTCGGTGCCGAAGAAATCGGTGTACCAAATGCCCAGCAGGCCCATCAGCACAGGCAGATTGCGCTCGAACGGCGCCGTCCGGAAGTGCTCGTCCATCTGGTGGAAGCCGTCCAACATCGCCTGGAAATTCTCGGGTCCGATGGCCAGCATGGTGGAAAGTCCGATGGCGGAGTCCATCGAGTAGCGGCCGCCCACCCAATCCCAGAAGCCGAACATATTCGCGGTGTCGATGCCGAACTGCTCTACGGCCGCGGCGTTGGTTGAAACGGCGACGAAGTGACTGGCAATGGATTTCTCATCGCCGCCCACCCCCGCCAGAGACCAGGCGCGGGCCGAGTGCGCATTGGTCATGGTCTCCAATGTGGTGAATGTCTTCGAGGAGACGATGAAGAGCGTCTCGGACGGGTCGAGACCTTGGACCGCTTCCACGAAGTCCGTGCTATCGACGTTGGAAATGAAGCGGAATGTCATGCCGCGGTCGCTATAATGCCGCAGGGCTTCGTAAGCCATCACGGGGCCCAGATCGGAGCCGCCGATACCGATGTTGATGACGTTTCGAATCCGCTTACCGGTGCTTCCTTTCCACTGCCCGCTGCGGACGCGATTGGAAAAGGCGGCCATTTTGTCCAGCACGGCGTGCACCTGCGGCACCACGTTTTCGCCGTCCACCATGATGGACTCGCCTTTGGGTGCGCGCAGGGCCACATGCAAGACCGCGCGCTGCTCGGTCACGTTGATCTTTTCGCCGCGAAACATGGCGTCGATGCGCTGGCGCAGGCCGGATTCCACGGCTAGTTGCAGGAGAAGGTTGACGGTCTCATCGGTGATGCGGTTCTTCGAGTAGTCCAGGAAGAGGCCCGCCGCCTCCGCAGTCATCCGTTCGCCGCGGCCGGGGTCGTCGGCGAAGAGTTTTCGCAGGTGCACTGCGCGAAGCTGCTCATAGTGGGTTCCCAGAGCTTTCCAGGAATTCCGTTCGGGCAGCGGTGCGAGGGTTGGCATAATAGTTCCTTTCTGAGCGGGTCCAGGGGGACCCGCGCGGACCAGGGGTCCGCCCCACAATCTGTGCGGTTTATGCGGCGGCGAGCGCGGCACTCTTGGAGATGATCACGGCCATTAATTCGTTCCACGACTTTACGAATGACTGTGCCCCTTCATCCTGAAGCTGGGCGGCGAGGGCCGCGACATCGATTCCGGCTTTGCCGAATTGCGCCAGCACCGCCTCGCAATCGCCGCCATCCGCGGGCAGAATCGCGTCCAGTGTGCCGTGATCGGCGAGCGCCTTCAGGGTGCCCTCCGGCATGGTGTTGACGGTAAAGGGCGCCGCCAGTGCCTTGATGTACAGGACGTCGGAGGCCGATGGGTCCTTGGTTCCGGTGCTGGCCCACAGCAGCCGTTGCGGCCGCGCGCCGGCGTTGAGAACCCGCTGGTACCGCGGAGAAGCCAGCAAAGAACGGTACGCCTGATACGTGCGTTTGGCGATGGCGATGCCGAGCTGGCCGCGCAGCGTCTCGGGCGTTTTGCCCATCACGGCAACGTCCCAGCGGCTGATGAATATCGAGGCGACCGAACCGACATTGGGATTCAGCCCCGCCTGGATGCGGCGCTCAACCCCTCGCAGATACGCCTCGGCCGCCGCCACGTACTGCTCGCGCGAGAACAGCAATGTCACGTTCACCGGTACGCCGGCGAAGATCGCTTCTTCGATCGCCGGCAGACCCTCGACAGTGCCGGGAATCTTGATGAACAGGTTCGTGCGCCCGGCGCGGGCGTGCAGATCCAAAGCCGCGGCCAAAGTGCTGGGCGTGTCGTGGGCCAGCAAGGGCGACACTTCCAACGACACCCAGCCGTCTACGCCGTCGGTCCGATCGTGGATGGGTTGAAACAGGGCGGCAGCGCGGGTGATGTCGTCCAGCGCCAGCGCAAAGAAAAGGGCCTCGCCGGATGTGCCGTTTTTCACGTTTTCGCGGATGGCGGCATCGTACGCCGCGCTGTTCTTGATGGCATGATCGAAGATGGTCGGATTCGACGTCAGCCCGGTTACCGATAACTCGCCGATGTAGCGTTGGAGCGTACCGCTATTCAACAGGTCGCGGGTAATGTTATCGAGCCAGATACTCTGGCCCAGATTGTGCAGCAGTTGGGTCGCTTTCAACTTTGTCACCTCCTCCTGTTTCTAGTATGGCGCTAGACTACGCCCGCCGGCGTGCGGATGGAATGCGTGCCGCCCGAAGGCCTATCGCGCGATGGAGCCGGGATCCAGCCCAGTTGCCAGATTGAAGCCGCCGCCGACCGCGCCGACCGCGGCCGTCTGGCGATTGAGACCGGTGAGCTGGCGCAATCGGTATACCGCTTCGATGCCGGTACAGTGCGCGCCCAGCAGATTTTGGATGCCGAATTCCTTGAGCTTCGACGCGGTCCACGCCAGCGTTTCGTCGCTGGCCTGATACAGGTGGAAGCCGCCCAGAGCCGCGTAAATGGGCGCCGGGGCGATCTTGGCGCGCGCATACTCCAGCGTGTTGACGATGCCGGCGTGGCCGCAGCCCGAAATCACCACCAGACCTTTGTCCGTGACCACCACCAGGGACTGATCCTCGGGCAAGTTGTCTTCTGTCGTCTTGCCATTGGCCAGGCGCAATTTGCGTCCAGGGCTCCAATTTTTTTCCGGATACTGGCGCGGGACGGGCCCGGTCAGCCAGACCCCGGGAAACAGCTCGCGGGCTTGGCTGTACTCGATGAAGGTCCCGCCGGCGCTCTCATAGGCGCGCTTGGCGGAAATCATGGCATTGACCTCGGCGGCGCCCCCGTCGGTGCGGCTCAGGAAGATGCCAGCGCCGACGTGCGCGCGCGCCAGCGCGGCCGGGTTCGACTTGGCGTATTCGCGGCGGAGGGTCACCAGGCCCGCGGTGTGATCGAGATGATGGTGCGAGAGAATCACGTCCGGGACATTGGAGAGATCGATGTGCAGCGCGCGGGCGTTGCGCAGGACAGTGTCCGGATGCGCGCCGGTATCGAAGAGGATGCGGTGGCCATCCGCGACCACGAGCGCCGCAAAGCCCCATTCGCCGAAGCCTTCGTCGGCGGTCAGCATGGTGGAGAGAAGGCGCACATCGAGGGAAGTGACCTTATCGGCGGCGCAGCAGGGAAGCGCCGCAGCCAGCAGGCAGATGATCGGAGCGGTTTTGCCGAACATAGCATGTTACGTTAGCACACTCAAGGAGGGCCACAGCGGGAATTTCTGTGCGTGGCCCCGCTTCCGCGAAATCGCAGCTCTTCGACCGGAAGAAGGCGGCCTAAGAGGCCGCCGCAGGCCGAGGGCCTGCCCTACGGACGGAGCTATTCCTCGGCAACCACGGGATTGCGCAGGTCGCCCAGGCCTTCCACGCGGATGACAACCTCGTCACCGGGCACCAGCCAGCGCGGTGGATTGCGCGCCATGCCGACGCCCGAGGGCGTGCCGGTGGCAATCACGTCGCCCGGTTCCAGGGTGAAGACGCTGGACAGGTGCGCGATCAGCTCGGGAATCTTGAAGATCAGGTCGCTGGTGTTGCTGTGCTGCATCACTTCGCCGTTGATGGTGGTACTTATATCTAGCGCATGCGGGTCGGGGACCTCATCGGCGGTGACGATGGCGGGTCCCATGGGCGCGAAAGTGTCGAAGGTCTTGCCGATGGTCCATTGCGACGTGCGCAGTTGGAAATCGCGCGCGCTGACGTCGTTGAAGTTGGTGTAGCCGAAGACGTAGTCGCGCCAATGCTCGGCTTGAACGTGGCGGCCGTGCTTGCCGATGATGAAGGCCAGTTCGGCTTCATAGTCTGGCTTGGTGGAATTGCGGGGCAGCACGATGGGCTCGCCGCAGCCGATCGCGGCGGTGGGGAACTTGGCGAAAACGGTGGGGACCTGGGGGATCTCCATCTTGGATTCGAGGGCATGGGCGCGATAGTTGAGCCCGATGCAAATAATCTTCGGGGGGCGCTGGAGGGGCGCGCGGAGCTTGACGGCGGCGGCTTTGCAGATTTCGCCCCAAGGCGGATCGTAGAGCCATCGCTGGACGCGGTCGAGCGCGTCGGCGCCGCCGGCCAGCACGCTCAATAGATCGTGGAAGCCCGCGCCGCGGAGGCTGACGATATCCTCGCCGTTGAGGACGCCGGGTTCGGGGTGGGCATCGCGTTGGAATGTAACCAGTCGCATGTGGGTGATTGTAGCGCGGGATGCCGTACACGGTAAACTGAAACAATGAGGTGGGTACTTTGGGTCCTGGTGTGCGTGTGCCCGTGCCTGGCGGGTGGCGCCCAGAGCGCGGCGGACGTGGCGCGCGAAGTGCGGGAGATGTCGCTCGATCCCGGTGAATGCTATCGGGTGCGCGACCTGGCGCTGCGGAAAGACGAAGCGCGCATCTTCCTGACCGACGGTTACCTGATCTTCGCCAAGCCGATCGCGGGCGTGCGCATGTCGGCGGTGTTCACGGCGGACGTGGAGGGCGGCGACGCGGAGCTGCTGGTCCTGCCGCCCAATCAGGGTGAGCGTCGGTCGCTCGCGTCCTACATCGGCGCGCCCAACCTGGACGAACACCTGACGGCCGCGGTGCTGATCTTCTCCGACGATTCGTATACGAAGCTGACCGAGCAGATCCAGCAGAACGCCGCTAACAAGAAAAGCCCGGAAATGGGCGCCTTGATGGTCGAACAGTGGGCGGCGGCGTTGCGCAATATCGCCGCCAGCTTTCAAGCGCGGCTGGTGTGGGACGTGCTGCTGGGCGAACCCCAAGGTCACGGTTTCCTGGCCGTTTCCATGAGCGGAAAGAAGCTGGGCAACTTCGACTTGTATTACGACCGCAACGCGCGCGAGCAGATCGTATTGGGCAAATTGAATATGCACGACAATCTGCTGTATTTCGATGTGTGGACCAGCTTCGTGGCGAAATCGTTCCGCAACCGTCCGGTGACACCCGACCTGGTGCTGGACGACTTTCGGATCGAAGCCACATTACAGCCGGACCTGAGCCTGAGCGTGGTGACGCGGGTGAAGGCCAAGCCCAGCCGCGTGGCGCTGCCGGTGGTGGCTTTCGATGTCTCGCATCCCATGCGGATTTCCGCGGCGCTGGTGGACGGCAAACCCGCCGAGGTGCTGCAGCGCGAGTCCATGCGCTCGGAACTGCTGCGCAACGTGGGCAACGAGATGTTCCTGGTGGTGCCGCCGGCGCCGCTCGAGCCGGGCAAAGAATACGAGTTGGAGTTCCGGCATGCAGGCAAGGTGATCTTCGAGGCGGGCAATAAGGTGTATTACGTGGGAGCGCGCGCCAACTGGTTCCCGAACATCGGACTGCAATTCGCGAAATACGATCTGACGTTCCGCTATCCGAAGGATCTGGACCTGGTGACGGCGGGCGAACTGGTGGAGGAGCACGAAGAAGGCAATTGGCGCATTACGCGGCGGAGGACGAGCGCGCCGATCCGGATCGCGGGTTTCAACCTGGGGCAATATGAGCGGGTGCGATTGAAGCGCAACGGGTACACGCTCGAAGTCTGCGCGAACCGGGAGATTGAACCGGCATTGGCGGGCCAGGCTCCGGTGAAGGCCGAAGTGCCGGCGGGGCCCAGGCAACGCGAGCCGGAGATTGTGATCCTGCCGCCGGAGCTGCCGACCGACCCGTTGGCGCGCTTGCAGGAAATCGCTTCCGAGATCGCTTCCGCGCTGGAATTCATGGCGGCGCGATTCGGTCCGCCGGCGCTGCCGACCTTGACGGTGGCGCCGGTGCCGGGGCGTTTCGGGCAAGGCTTTCCGGGGCTGATCTATCTTTCCACGATGTCGTACCTGGCGCCGCAGAACAAAGCCATCCGCTCGCTGGACGCGCACGGACGCTTGTTTTTTTCCGATATCCTGCAGGCGCACGAGACCGCGCACCAATGGTGGGGCAACGTGGTTACTTCGGCCGGCTATCACGACGAGTGGCTGATGGAGGCGCTGGCCGACTACTCCGCGCTGCTGTATCTGGAGAACAAAAACGGGTCGCAGCCGGTGGCGATGCAACTGGACTCTTACAAGACCAGCCTGCTGCAGACCGTGAACGGCCAAACGGTGGAATCGACCGGTCCGATCGTGCTGGGCACGCGCCTCGAGAATTCGACGACGCCGACCGCGTACTACAACATTACGTACGGGAAGGGGTCGTGGATCATGCACATGCTACGGCGGCGGATGGGCGACGAGCGCTTTCTGGCGATGCTGGCGGAGTTGCGAAAGGAGTACGAACGCAAGCCGCTATCGACGGAGGAGTTTCGCTTGCTGGCCTCGCGTTTTTTGCCGCCGCACGCGGAGGATCCGGCACTGGAGGATTTCTTCGACCAGTGGGTCTATGGCACGGGCATTCCGTCGCTGAAGATGAGCTATGCGGTAAAGGGAAAAGGAGGCGCGATGCGGCTGAACGGCACCGTGACGCAGAGCGATGTGTCGAGCGACTTCAGCGTGCTGGCGCCGGTGGAGATCCAGTTGGGGCACGGCAAGAGTTTGACGTATTGGGTGCGGACGGCGAATGGTCCGGTGACGTTCAGCGTGGCGCTGCCGCAGGCGCCGGTGAAGGTGCAACTGGATCCGAACTTCAGCGTGCTGCGGAGGTAGAATCTTGTTCTTCAGCGTTCGTGTGCGATGCGACAGGACTAGGTCTTTGACCGCCTGAAATAGTTCTGAAAAACCATTTTTATGCAGAGTTGTTTTGGCGCATACTCAGGGTATGGGCCGTCCACCTCTGAACATCGATATTGCCAAGAAGGATCAACTGGAATTACGCAGCCTCCTGAAAGGCGGGATCCAACAAGTCCGCGTGGTTCTGCGCGCCTTGACCCTGTTGCAGTTGGCGGAGCATGTCAGTGCTCCACAGATTGCCAAGATGATTCCGCTCACCCCACAGGCCATTCGCCGGCTCGGCCACCGCTATCAGATGGCCGGACTGACGAGCGCTCTTTATGAAAAGCAGCGCCCCGGCGCCGCCGAAGTGCTGGACAACAACCAGAAGCAGCGGATCATCGCCATGGTGTGCGCCGACCCTCCCCGCGGCCGCGCCCGCTGGACGGTCCGCTTGGTGGCTGAAGAAACGATAAAGCGGAAATTGGTTCCCCGTGTGGGAAGAGAGACTATCCGGATCCTGCTGCTCCACCACGACCTCAAGCCGTGGCGGGAAAAAAATGTGGTGCGTGGCTGACCTCAATGAAGACTATATCGACAGGATGGAGGACGTGCTGGGAACCTATGAGCGGCCGTACGATGCTGCCCAACCGGTGGTCTGCTTGGACGAGAAACCGGTCACTTTGCATGCCGACGTCCGTCCGCCGGCGCTGGCCAGGCCAGGCCGCGAGGCGAGGCGAGACAACGAATACGAACGCTGCGGCACGGCCAATGTCTTCTGCGCTGTGGAACCCAAAGCCGGACGCCATTTCACCTTCCCGACCCCGGATCGATCGGGTTTCCAGTTCGCGCAAGTCCTATTCCATTTGGCCTTACAGTATCCAAAAGCTGAGACGATCCATTTAGTGATGGATAACCTCAGCAGCCACCGTCAGAAATCCTTAACCGACTTGTTTGGGAAGGAAATGGCCAGCGAAGTCTGGAACTGCTTTACCGTCCACCACACGCCCAAGCATGGAAGTTGGCTGAACCAGGCGGAAATCGAGATCGGGATGTTTGCGCGGCAATGCTTAGGAAAGCGGAGAATCCCAGATCTGAAGACGCTGAAACGAGAGGCGCGCGCCTGGAATCGGCAGACGAACCGGAATCGTACCAAGATCAACTGGCGGTTTGATCGCAAAGCGGCCCGCCGCAAGTTCGGTTATAAACAGAACTCTTTCAAGCGGTCAAAGACCTAGGGAGACCTGAATATGGCTGAATTTGAGCTCGTGTTTTTCTCAGTAAGCACCACTGGCCAGTTGCAAGTGACCGGCGATACGCCAACCAAGGTGTTCATACAGTCGCGGAGGTTGGAGGTGAAGTCCACGGTCAGTGCACAGCTTGTAACCGGTGAGAAATATTATGTTGGCTTCATCCAGGTCTGCTATCGCAATAGCCAGGTGAACCACTATGAGGCGGGTGTCGAACAAAAGTGGGAGTTCGGCCAGGCCCTCGTGTCGGATTCAGCGGACAGAGACGAGCGTCCCTGGTACGGAAGTTTCACAGAACCTAATACCGCGGGATTCCGCAGGAGAATTCTCTATCCAACGAGGAAGGCGCAAAAACTGAAGTTCAGCATGACGGACGATTTTGCCCCGGGGATCGTCAAGCGCGAGACTCTCGCGAATAATCAGCTCGGTCCCCACCGGCTCACGCAGATAATCCGCGACCAGCGCTTTCGACTCTGGCTAGTGGCTGTCCCGACCTCCGTCAATCCGGCTGCCCAGGACTCTCCGGGCAAATACATCAGAATGGCGGAAGTCGATTGGCGATACCAGTACGACATCGGGAATGGGGGGCAGCCGCTGTCCTTCGCGGCACACATAATAAATACGGACTCGTTGACGACCAAGATTGTCTACAATTCGCACGGTGCCGGAGTACTCAGTGCCCCATCCCATGGCGGCGGCAATATGATACCCCATCTCGCGATGACCGCGCCGATCGCGAACGACAACCAACAGTTGACCTGGTATCAGGGCAACAACAGCCATGTTATTGTGCCGCGAATTCCGTAAAATCCGCGCTCTGCTCAGGAAAATCCAAGGAAAGGCGGATGGGGGGCATCGTCACCGTCCGTTGTCCTGAACTACCGGGGCTGGCCCCGTCGCAGGTCCCACAGTCCGCGCGCCGAGAGGATGAAGATGAATCCCCCGAGCCCGCCGAGCGCCCAAAGTGTCCAGACGAAGAAAAAGCCGCCGGGAGATTTGGCGAGATCGCCGTAATGTGCCCCCCTCATGTGCATGACGGGCATGGCTGCCGCGAACAATCCGATAAGCAGCATGATGACGTGCCCCGATCGCCGTTCGGGGAGCACGAGCGTCCCGTACAGGAAGACCGCGAGGACGAGCAGCGCAATGTTTGAGCTCTCGGCCTTCGATATCCCACGGACGATGTCGTCGGTAATGTGAAGCGTCAGGAAGAGCAGCGAGAGCAGGGACGCGATGGTTAATATAGTACTGTGTTTCATTGGAACGTCTCCTTGTTGGATTTGTGTGCTGTGCCGAAGCCGTCAGCATGACCTGAGGGTACCGCGGTTTATCTTGGTCTCAGCAACTCCTTTCCAGCGGTTCATTCACCTGGCAAGCTACCCGAGCCGGATTCAACCCACGATTTCTTCTGACGAATCTAAAATAAAGCCTCCGCCGAGACCCGCCGATAGAGTGAGAAGGAGGAAGAGGAAGTGAACAACACGATTTTTCAGGCCGCTCTCTGGCTCGCCGCCGGAGTGGTATTGGTGTTATTGGTGGCCCGCCGCCGCAAACGCAAAAGCATGTAATTGGTCCGGGCGGAGAGCCGGTCTCAGGGCCGCTTTCGCCCGAAAATCGCAAGCCGTGCACCGGAAGAAGGCGGCCTGAGAGGCCGCCGCAGGCCGAGGGCCTGCCCCACAGGGTGCTTAGCGCTTCAACATATCCTCGACCCAGGGCGGCGTGGCCTTGATCAGCCGGCCTAGCTCCGGCTCGAGTTGCTCCATCTTGAGCTTCATTTCCCAGGCTATCTGGCGATAGCTGAAGTGGCCTTTCACGCCGCTCCGCACGCGCGAGATGTACTCGGCTTCGGCGAAGTCCATCTTGAACAAAAAGCGGCCGCGGGCTCCGAAGGGCAGCAGGTAATGCGAGCCGGGGGCGGGCAGACTCCCGATGGCTTCCAGAGTCGTCTCCATCGCCTCGCGATAGACCGCCGCGGCACCGGCTTCCGCCACTAATTCGGGCGTGTCGAAGCCCAGGCGTCCGGAGTAGTTTTGCCGGAACTTGTGACAACGCCGATGTCGGTGCAGATCGCGATAGGCGCCGATGTCAATGGCAAAGTCGTAGGCGTAGAGTCCGCCGTGGAACCCGGCCAGCAGATCGTCCCGGTTGGTGCGGGATTCCAGGGACACATCCAGCACCTCGGCACGCTGCGCCGCGCTCCAGCCGCGCGCCATTTCGTAAAGATCGCGGAAGGGACGGTCGGTTACCGGATAAAGGAGGGTGGCCACGATATCGGCGGCGGTGTCCGCCGGGCGAATCAGGTCCACGCGCACGGGCTCGGCGGCGGCGGCAGGCGGCAGGTTCTGATCGGCCCAGCGGCGCAGGTTCTGCCGGGCGCGCGCGGCATTTTCATCCGGCTCGGCGTGGCGCGCCAGGGTAGGCGCCAGCGCCTCGTGCGCCGCGTTGGCATCCCAAACGCAATCCGGCGCGGCGGCGCAGGCCTGCGCGATCTCGTCGCCGAGGTCCCGCAATTCCTGGTACTCGGCGGACTTCAGGCGGCGGATCTGCTTTTCCAGCGTGCGAATACTGGTGACCTGCCCGACGTTGGTGGGAATGCCCCAGAAAAGCAGATAGCGGGCCACATCGAAAGCGCGGGCCGCCAGATTGCGGCGGTAGGCTTCGGGCTGCATGTCGTCGGGCCGCGGCAGGCGCTCCGCGAGACAATCGAAGGCGCGCGTGTTGACCTGCGCATAGGCATCCAGCAGCTTGCGCGCGGCGGCCTGATAGCGCGCGGCGGCCTCGCCGGCCAGTTCCGGCGGCGTGATAAATCCGGCGCGCGAGAAATCCTGGTAGCGCGACGATTTCGCCTGCCCATCCCAGAGGGGCTCCTCTTCGATCTCGGTGGCGGCCAGCTCGGACAGGCCTTCGAAACACAGCACGGCATGTCCCAAGTCGGCGATGGAAGCGTGGCCGTACTGGAAATAGAAGCTCTCCAGGAACTTCTGCGAATCGTGGGTGCGCACCCAGGCGAGGGACTCGCGGATAGAATCGGGCGAACGGCTATAGCGCGCCAGGGCGTAGGCGCATTTTTCCGGGGGCATCGGCGAAACGGAGATGACGCGCTTGGGTTTGATTTCGGGCATGGAAAGGCTATGATAGCGGATTGTGAAAATACGAATTCGAAGACTGCGGGATGATGCCGTGCTGCCGGCTTATGCGCACGGTCCCCAAGAGGATGCCGGCCTGGACCTATGCGCCGTGGAGGGCGCGGTGCTGGAGCCGGGCGCGCCGCGGCTGGTGGCGACGGGGCTGAGCATCGAGTTGCCGCCGGGATACGAGGCGCAGATCCGCCCGCGCAGCGGTCTGGCCGCCAAGCACGCCATCACGCTGCCGAACAGTCCGGCGACTATCGACCCGGGTTATCGCGGCGAGATCCGGGTGATTCTGCTGAACCTGGGGAGGGAGCCGTACGAGATTCACCCCGGCGATCGGATCGCGCAGATGGTGATCGCGCGGTATGAGGCGATCGAGTGGGAGGAGGGGGAGTTGAACGAATCGCGGCGCGGGGAGGGCGGGTTCGGCTCGTCGGGGCGGTAAGTGCTCGCGGCGTCCACAAGACCTCGCCGGTACGATTTCTTCGATCGGCTCCTCCGCCTGATTAAGGTCTACGCGGCAAAAGGCGTTTGGCGCAGCCGTCCAGCCCGAATCTCATTCGGACGGAAAGTGCTCCGGGGTAGAATAGGTATTGATGACAGGCAAGGTCAGCGTTTTAATCGAGCAGGACGAGTTCGGGTGCTACGCATGGTGCCCAGAGTTGAAGGGCTGCCAATCGCAAGGAAGCACGGTCGAGGAGGCTCTGACCAATATTCGCGAGGCAATTGATCTCTTCATAGAGACGTTAACCGATGAGGAGCGATCAGAGGCGTTGAGCCACGAGATCCTGACCGCCGCGATCGAAGTTCATGCCTAGAATGCCGCGCCTGGCCGCAGCGGAGGCCGAGGCGCTGCTGTTGAAATCAGGGTTCGTTTGGTTGCGGTCGAAGGGCAGTCACCGGATCTACGCGAAGGGCCGGCGGAGGGTTATTGTTCCGTTCCATGGCAACGCGACGCTGCATCCCAAGATTGTGAAGGAAGTGCTCGAGGCCATCGAAGAAGCGTCGATTGAGCCGGTTTCTCCTGATTAGCCGCGTGTGGTCAACCAAGCCGGCTAGGTCTTTAACAGCGCCGACAGGTCTCCAACTTCGAGCCTGACTCCCACGTAGAAGGTTCCGAACAAAGCGTAGAGGGCGCTGACTTCGTCGAAGCGCATCTCGTAGATCAGCCTCTTGAAGACCAGCGGATCGTCGGCGAACAGATCCACGCCCCACTCCCAATCGTCGAAACCGATGGAGCCGGTGATGATCTGCTGCACCTGGCCGGCGTAGCGGCGGCCGACCATGCCGTGCTCGTGCATCATGCGCTGGCGCTCGGCCATGGGCACCTGGTACCAGTTGACGCTTTCGCCGCGGCGGCGGTCCATGGGATAGAAGCAGATGTACTTGCGGTCCGGAATGGCGGGCCACAAGCGCTGCGCCATGGCCTGCCGCTGGCGGGCGAGCTGCATTTCGATCTCCTGGTTCCATTCGGCGGAATGCGGTTCGATACCGCGTTCGGCGAGGCCGGCATAAAGCTTGAGCGTGGACTCGTATAAGCCCAATTCGACCATCGAAAGATACGAAGTGGTGGGCTCCAGGAATTCGGAAAGGCGCAGACGGGCGAGGGCAGTCTCGGCCTGGCTTAATTCCGCGAAGTTTTGGCGGAAATAGAGGAACATGAGATCGCCTTTGTGGCCGATGAGGGAGTATACGGCGGTCTGGCGGATGTCTGCTTGGGTGGCATCCGGGTCGCCTCCCGGCTTTCCTCGCAGTATGGCCGCGGCTTCTTCGAGGGCCGCGTCCTGCTGGGCCGGGGTGAGGGCTTTCCAGGCTGTCCAGCGGAATCGCATCATCTGGTGCAACACGCTCGAACCCTCGAGAGTCAGTGGAACGGCGGGGAGAGAGATCATTGCCCTCTATTTTGGCACAGGTGCGAACGGCAATCGGCTTGCTTTGTTCCCCCGTGTTGAAACGAGCAGGCCTCCGGCGGGAAAGGCTGAAGCCGTTTGGGTACCTGAAGATAGCAGACTTGAGGGGAAATGCAATGCCAAACCAGTCGACGATCCTGAGCGAAAATCCCCAGTTTCACCCATCGATGAGCGTAGCGACACTCCTGGCGCTGGAAGGCGGGCTCCGTAAGCCGGCGGCCCGCGCGGAGTCGTTTCCGGAGCGGCGGGTGCTACCCAAGCGGGTTTCCTGCAAGACCTGTCAGGGTAAATGTTGTATCGGCCGTTGCCGTTTCTGATCGCCTTGGAGCGAAGCCAGGCTCTCCTGCGGACGATGTGCCTGTTCCCCCCAAGAGAACAGGGCCGCCGCCCAGGTGAGCCCCGCGCCGAAGCCGGCCAAGAGCACGTTATCGCCGGCGGCGGTCACATCGCGTTCCAGCAGGTCCCCTAAGGCCAGCAGCACCGAGGCCGAGCAGGTGTTGCCGATCCCCATCATATTTACGATCCACTTTTCCGGCGCGATTCCGGTGCGCTCCTGGAGTTGTTCGACGATGCGAATGTTGGCCTGGTGGACCAGCACCCAGTCGAGGTCGTCCGGCCGGATTCCAGCCTTGGCACAGGTTTCGAGCAGCATATCCGTACCGCGCTGAGAGGCAAAGCGGAACAGGGACCGTCCCTGCATGGAAACCGTGGCTCCGCGGGGATCGCCATTGCCCGGCGCCTGCCAGGGCGCTGCGGATCCGCCGTGCGGGACATGAAAAAGCTTGGCGCCGGCGCCATCGGAGCCCATCACCCAGGAGCGCAAGGCGATGCCCTCGGGACAGGCTTCGATGAGGAAGGCGGCCGCGCCATCTCCAAAAAGGATGCGGGTGTGGGCATCGTCGTCAGCCAGGTGATGCGTGACCGTATCGCTGGCGACAAGCAGGACGCGCTCCGCGGTGCCGGCGGCGATGAAACTCAGCGCCGTGATAAGACCCAGGACGCCGCCCGAACAGGCGGCGTTGAGGTCAAATGCGGGTATGGGACCCAACTCCAGGGCGTGGGCGATGGCGGGGCCGCACGGGCAGAGGGGATAATCGGGCGTAAATGTGGCGCAAACCAGGCAGTCCGGCCGGAACGAGGGTGCGTTCCGGAGGGCCTGGCGGGCAGCCCGCACGCCCAATGTTGTGGTGGTTTCGCCCGGACCGGAGACGTACCGCGAGTTGACGCCACAGCGCGCCCGTATCCATTCCGCATCGACGCCCAATTGCTGCGCCAACTCCGGGTTTTTCAATACTATGGAAGGAAATGCCTGGGCGTAGCCGGCGACCCGGAAACGGGCTCTTTGTAACGGGAGGGGTCCTTGCTGCTTCATGATCGCCCCGTATTGCCCCTTCCCAGCCTAACTTAACTTCAGGCTCTGTAAGGGAGTTTAACATGGTTGGGGTAGTAATGGATACCCCAGCCAGGCGGTACTACGATATCCTGCGGTGGCGCCTCTGGTACGCGATTGCGGCGATACCCGCGGCCGCCAGAAGCCAGGTTCCCGGCTCCGGCGTGGAAGCGCCGCCCGCGGAAGTATAGCCGAAATCCGTTACCAAGCCGCCGGTGTTGTTTCCGCCGCTTATCGGAATGCCGTCGGACGTGCCAAAGTATACGCTACCGGACACAACGGGTGAGGTCAAAGGGCAACCCGTCTTCGGACCGCATTGGGCCTGGTCCAGGTAGAGATAATTGTTGGCGTCGGCGGGGTCGCTCACCGACACGGTCAGCAGCAAATCGCCGTCCGACGGGTTGTATACGAAGGGAGTACCACTAAAGGACAGCAGGTTGCCGGACGTCCCAGGCGCGAGGGCCGGCAGCGATCCGGCGAAGAATATCTGGCTGTCCGAGGACATATTGGTGCTGGCGCTGGCAAGGCTGAGATTGCCGGGTCCTTCAGACGTATAGGAGAAGCTGAGAGTATATGTTCCGCCGGCCGGCTGACCTCCGTTGCCGGCCACCTGGCCCTCAAAGAACGTAAGGCCGTCGATGGCTATCGTGCCGGGGAAAGCGGCGGCCGCATAGACCTGCTGATAGGTCCCCAAGCCGAAGAATTCCGGACATCCGAACGGATCGCAATTGCCCGTTCCCGTCAAAGGAGGGTCTCCCAAAACGATGGTGCCGGCCTGCAAACTCACCCCGGCCAAGGCCAAGTACAGTATTCCATGCCATACGGATCTCTTTATCATAATCGTCGTATCTCCGCCCTCAATTAGGAGGATAAAGCCGATAGCCGTGCATTGCAATAGGTACTGGTTTACTTAGTTTGGATGGTTTGGAGCGCGAACGTTAGACTCTGGCGGCGACCGCTTGACGCGCGTCTTGCGCTTCGGCGGAGAACCACATATCGAGGAATCGGGCGAGCGTGGCGCGATCGGTGAGGCCGTCATCGCATCCGCCGAACTCGCGCAGCGAGCGCTTGATCTCGCGATAGGCGGCGGGTGGTTTCGCGGCGAGGAAACGGGCGAATTCGACGGCCCGGTCGCGAACCTGATCGGCGGGCGCCAGTTCGCGCACCAAGCCGATCGAGAGCGCGCGGGCCGGCGTGAGCGGTGCACCCAACAACATGACTTCCCGCGCGTGGACCAGTCCCACGGCATCGATCAGCATGCCGCGCATGATGGGTGCGAGCGACAGCCCCAGGTTGATTTCGTTCAGCGCGAAACCAAAATCGCCGTCGGCCATGATGCGGAAATCGCAGGCGATCGCCAGGATGGCTCCGCCCGCGAAGGTGTGCCCGCTGAGGGCCGCCACCACCGGCTTAGGAAACCGGTAGAGGCTCTCATAGAGATCGATGAAGCGGCCGAAGAAGGCGGCCATGCCTTCGCGATCGTAGGCGAAGACCTCGCGGATATCGAAGCCGCTCGAAAAAAATCGCGGCCGGTTGCTGGCCAGGACCAATCCGCGCACGGAGTCGTCGGCCGCGGCCGCGGCCACTGCGCCGCACAATTCCTCGACCGAGGCATAATTTAACGCATTGGCTTTTCCGCGCGAGAGGGTCAAGATCGAGAGGTTGCCGTCGCGCTGGGATTGAATATGTTCCATTTTGCGACACTGTAGCACACCGGGGGGGCGGGGCTGAAGCCCCGCGCGGGCTAAAGCCCGCCCTCCACTTTGTTTTATAAAGTACTTGCGTCGGGCGGATGTTCATTCTATAATCGGTTCGTGGCCGTTGTTCGTCCCATCCGCCAGCCCCGCCCCGAACCCGTAGCGATGCAATCGCACGCTTTCGATAATCTGCAGTACATTCGCTCCACCATGGAGCGGGCGGGGGCATTCACGGCGGTGCCGGGCGTAGGCGGGATCGCCTTGGGGTCGACGGCGCTGGCAGTGGCGGCGCTGGCGCGGAGAATGGGGACTGGGGACGCCTGGTTGGCGGCCTGGCTGGGCGAGGCGGTGATCGCGTGTGTGATCGGGGTGCTGGCGGCCGCGCGCAAGTCGCACAAGGCCGGAATGCCGCTGCTGTCCGGACCCGCCCGCAAATTTCTGCTGGGTTTCGCCCCTCCGCTGCTGGCGGGCGCGCTGCTGACCGTGGTGCTGTTCCGGGCGGGCTTTGGGGCGGCGCTGCCGGGCGTCTGGCTGCTGCTTTACGGAACCGGGGTGCTGTGCGGCGGGGCCGCATCGGTGAAGGTGGTGCCGATGATGGGCATTTGTTTCATGGCCATCGGCGCGACGGCCCTGTTTGCGCCGGCGGATTGGGGCAACGCCTTTCTGGCCGCGGGCTTTGGCGGACTGCATATTTTGTTTGGCATTTTGATTACGGTGAAATATGGTGGCTAAGCAGAACGCGCTGCGGCGCGAGCGCGACAAGAAGATGCGCCCCACGGAACTGGTGGGCGGCGCGCCCAAACTCGACCGGCTGATTCATGAGCGCCTGCGTCTGGGCATCCTGAGCGCCTTGGCGGTCAACGAATCGCTGACTTTCAACGAGCTGAAGAAGCTGCTCGAAACCACCGACGGGAACCTCAGCGTACACGCGCGCAAGCTGGAAGACGCGCAGTATGTGGCCTGCAGCAAATCGTTCGAAAACCGGCTGCCCAAGACCGAGTACCGGCTGACGGCGGTGGGGCGGCGCGCGCTGGAGCGTTACCTGGATCACATGGAGGCGCTGATTGGCACGATGCGGGAGAGGTAGGCCCCTTTTTTGGCCTTATACTTTATGATGCAAAGTTCTCAAGGCAAGTTCGGCCGGTTGCATGCGGCCATTATCATGGACGGCAACGGCCGGTGGGCGCTGGCGCGCGGACTGCCCCGGCTGGCGGGACACCGGGCGGGCGCCGAAGCTTTGCGCCGGACCGTGGAAGCGGCGCCGGGCGCGGGCATCGGCGTGCTGACGCTGTTCGCCTTCTCGTCCGATAATTGGCGGCGCCCGCCGGAGGAGGTGGCCGGCCTGATGCAATTGCTGGCCGAGCATCTGCGCGCCGAAACGAGCCGATGCTTGGAGAACGGCGTCCGCATCGAGGTGATCGGGCGGCGCGACCGGTTGGGCGGCGAGCTACCCGCCGCCATCGCGATGGCCGAATCGGCCACCGCCGCGGGAGAGAGGCTGCAGCTTCGCATCGCGGTGGATTACTCCGGACGCGACGCCATCGCCGAGGCGGTGCGGCAGGCGGCGCACGCCGGACTGGTTTGCCGCGAGTGCCTGGAGGAGCAGTTGGGCCCGCCGGTGGACCTGCTGATCCGCACGGGGGGCGAGCAGCGCCTCAGCGACTTCCTGTTGTGGGAGTGCGCCTACGCCGAGCTGATATTTTCGCGGCGGATGTGGCCGGACTTCGATGCGCCCGATCTGGAAGCGGCGGTCCGCCAGTTCCATACCCGGCAGCGGCGCTTCGGCGCGATCCCGCCGATGGAAGCGGTGTCCCCAACTGGCGCGCAGGCTTGGCTGGACTGATGGGGGGCAAGGAGTCAGGAGTCAGGAGTCAGGAGTCAGAAGCAGGAAGCAGGGTACAGTTTTCGGTCGCGGGCGAAAACGCGGGCCAGCGCCTGGATCAGGCTCTGCACGCGCGGTTTTCCGAGTTCAGCCGCGCGCGCCTGCAGGATTGGATCAAGAGCGGGCGGGTGCTGGTGAACGGTGCGCCCGCGCGGCCTTCGCGGGTACTGCGCGAGGGCGACCGGGTTGAAGTGGAACCCGCCGAGCTGCCGGCGTTACGCGCCGAACCAGAAGCCATTCCGCTAGGTGTGCTCTACGAAGACCAAGACCTGGTGGCGATCGACAAACCCGCGGGCATGGTGGTGCACGCCGGCGCGGGAGTGCATAGCGGCACGCTGGTGAACGCGCTGCTCGGCCGCTTCCAGTCGCTTTCCGCGTTGGGAGGCGACCTGCGGCCCGGCATCGTGCATCGCCTGGACCGCTTCACCAGCGGCGTGATCCTGGTCGCCAAGCACGACGCCGCGCATCGCGCGCTGGCCGCGCTGTTCGCCGGGCGCCAGGTGGAGAAGACCTACCTGGCACTGGTACACGGCAACGTGAACCCGGATCGCGGACGCATCGAAAAGCCTATCGCGCGCGATCCGCGTCACCGCACGCGCATGACCGCCCGGCTGGGGCGCGGCCGCGCCGCCTGGACCGAATACCGTGTCTTGCAGCGCTTGGCGGGCTTCACGTTTCTGGAGGTGCGCATCGGCACCGGCCGCACGCATCAGATCCGCGTGCACCTGGCCAGCATCGGCCATCCGGTGGCCGGCGACCGTCTCTATGGCGCGCCCGCCAACAAAGGGATTCACTCCTTGGGCGAGCGCTTTTTCCTGCACGCGCACCGCATCCGGTTTCGGCACCCGCTCACCGGCCAGCCCGTGGAAATCGAGTGCCCCTTGCCCGAGGACCTGCGGCGCTGGTTGGAACAGCTATAATTAATCCAAATGAAAGCTTTCGTTTTCCTCACGGCCATCGCCGCGTGCGCGACGGCGGGGCTCGCGCAACAGCCGGTTGCGCCGGACGCACAGAAGCCCGAGACCGTCGAGGATCCCGGCACCCGCATCATTTTAGATGTCACGCGCGTGAACATGCTCTTCACGGTCACCGACAAGAAGGGCCGCTTCGTCACCGACCTGACGAAGGACGACTTCCAGGTGTTCGAGAACAAGAACCCGCAAACCATCTCGGAATTCACCGCTGAAACCGACCTGCCGCTGCGCCTCGGCATTCTGATTGACACCAGCAACAGCATCCGGGAGCGCTTCAAGTTCGAGCAGGAAGCGGCCATCTCGTTCGTCAACAGCGTGGTCCGCTATGGGCACGACAAAGCCATGGTGGTGAGCTTCGACACTTCGGCCGAGCTGGTGGCGGACCTCATCGACGACACCGAGAAGCTGCAGGCGGCCATCCGCAGCCTGCGTCCGGGAGGCGGGACGGCGCTCTACGACGCGATATACTTCGCCTGCCGCGACAAGCTGGCCAAGGACCAGCCACGGCACAAGTTCCGGCGGGCGATCGTGATCGTGAGCGACGGCGACGACAACCAGAGCCAGGTGTCGCGCGACCAGGCGCTCGAAATGGCGCAGAAGGCCGATGTGGTGATCTACGCGATTTCGACCAACGTGATCCGCGGCGAAACCGATGGCGACAAGATTCTGAAATACCTGACGACGGAGACCGGCGGCCAGGCATTTTTTCCATTTAAGGTGGAAGACCTGGAACAGTCGTTCGAGAATATTGCCAATGAACTGCGGCATCAGTACAACGTCTTTTACCGCCCCGAGCCGTTGAAGACCGATGGCCTGTATCACACCGTGGATCTGAAGGTGAAGGGCCGCAAGGACCTGGTGGTGCGATGCAGGAAGGGATATTACGCGCCGAAGCTGTAAGAACCGGGAGGTCTGCAGGCCTGGCGGGAAAAATCAAAACCAGATATAGGCCGCAGATGGACACGGATAAACGCAGATAAAACGAACAATATTCACGGTGCTCCACTTTTGTGTCGCACCCCCCAGCCTCATTTCTCACCGGATTTATCGCCTCTTGTGTTATTCTCGCGCTTAGCACCCGCGCAATTTGACTTCGCAAATGGCTTTAACCGACGCATTCATGGGCGGCTCGCATCGTTCCGCAGTTTGGCGCTACGGACTGGCGACAGTGGGGGTTGGGATTGCGTTGGTTGTGCGGCTGGCGTTTGATCCGGTTCTGGGCCGGCAGTCGCCATTGCTGCTATTCACGGTGGCCATCATGGTATTGGCCCGCCTGCTCGGCAGCGGGCCGGGCCTGGCATCGACGCTCTTGGGCGGATTGTGCGGTTGGTATTTTTTCGTCGATCCGCGCAACAGCTTCGCCATCGCGGACCCAGCCGAGACAGTGAATCTGGCGCTGTACGCGCTGGTTGGCATTGGAATCAGCCTGTTGGGCGGGCAGTTGCGCCGGTCGGCCAGCCTCGTCGTGCGCAGTGAGGAGCGGCTGCGGCTGGCGGAGAGCTCGGCGCGCGTCTCCAGTTGGGAGTGGGACATTGCGGCCGATCGGATCTCGGGCTCCGGCGAGTTTTATAGCCAGTTTGACATCACCGGGGGACAAGGGCTCCGGCTTGCCGAGTGGCTGGACCATATTCACCCGGAAGATCGGGGCCGGGTGCAGCAAGCGTTTGGCGACCCCGCAGGGAATGTGCGTGGCTTGGAAATCGAGTATCGGGTGCCGCACCAGGATGGGCGCGTGCAGTGGCTCCTGGGGAAGGGCGCTGTTCTACCGGACGCCAAGGGGCGGCCAAGCCGCGCGCTGGGAGTGAACATCGACATCACGCGACACAAGGACGCCGAACTCCTGTTGCGCGCGAGCGAGGAGTTGCTCCTGACATTCGTGCAACATGTGCCGGCCGCGGTGGCGATGTTGGATCGCGGGCTTCACTATTTGCAGGCCAGCGACCGCTGGTGCGAAGACTATGCGCTGGTGCGTTCGGCGATCATGGGCCGCTCGCATTACGAAGTATTTCCCGACATTCCCGAGCGCTGGAAGGAGATTCATCGCCGCTGCCTGGCCGGCGAGATCCTCCATGCGGAGGAGGATTGCTACGAACGTGCGGACGGCACGCGCGTCTGGCTGCGCTGGGACACCCGCCCCTGGGGCGATCGGGGAGGGCAGCCCGAAGGGATGCTGATTTTCTCGGAAGACATCAGCGAGCGCAAACGGGCCGCGGAAACGCTGGGGCAGACCGAGGCGACCACCCGCACTCTGCTGGAGACTGCCTCCCAGGCAATCCTGGCGGCGACCGCGGACGGCGCCATTCATCTGGCCAATCAAATGGCGGCGCGCATGTTCGGCTACGGGAACGAGGAACTGGTGGGCAGTCCGATTGAGATGCTCCTGCCGGATGGCCTGCGCGAAGGCCATGCGAGACATCGCGCTGAGTTCGGTTCCATGCCGAAGAGCCGTCCGATGGGGATCGGCCTCGACCTGCTGGGCCGCCGCCGGGACGGTTCGGAGTTTCCGATCGAAGTCAGCTTAAGCCAGGTTGAAACGGGCGCCGGACCACTCGCCGTCGCTTTTGTAACCGACATTACGACGCGCAAGCGGGCAGAGATGGCGCTCCGGAACAGCGAGAGAGACCTGCGAGCGCTGAACCGGCGGCTGCTCACTGCCCAAGAGGAAGAGCGGCGGTTAATTGCCCGGGAACTCCACGACGATGTCACGCAGAAAATGGCGCTCCTGGCAATTGATGCCGGCAGGCTTGCCGCAGGTCCGTTGCCCGTCGAGGAAACACGAACCCGGCTTCGCTGCATGCAGAGTCAGATCGCGGATGTATCCAACGAGCTGCGGCGGGTGTCGCACGGGCTGCATCCAGCCATCCTCGAGGATCTGGGGTTGTGCGCGGCGCTGGAGGTATTCTGCGAGGAGTTCGGCAGAGCCCAGGGTATTGCGGTTGAGTTCGACGGCCGGGTGGAAGAGAGCGGACTGAGCGCCGCCGCTCGCTCCTGCCTCTATCGGATTGGCCAGGAGGGCGTCCGGAACGCGGCCAAACACGCGCGCGCGACAGAGATCGGCGTTAAGGTCAGAATTACCGCCGGAAATATGCAAATCGAGGTGCGGGACGATGGCGTGGGGTTCTCCGCCGACCTGTTGGCGTTGAAGAAGGGCCTGGGGATCGTCAGCATGAAGGAGCGGGCCAGGCTGGTGAACGGCACGTTTTCGATTACATCGAATCCGGGGCGAGGTACGGCGGTTTCGGCTTCCGTTCCGCTGGGTTTTTAGTGAACGGCGCGGGCGATGCTCTTTATCCGACCAGGCCCTCTTCGATGGCGTACCTGGTGAGTTCGGCGGTGGTGCGAAGACCCAGCTTATTCATGATCTTGTATTTGTGAAAGGCGACCGTCTGGACGGCGACGTTCAGGGTTCCGGCAATTTGTTTGGCCGTTCGTCCTTCGGCGACCAGTTGTAAGATCTCGCGTTGGCGGGCAGTTAGCGCCGATTGGGAACGGGATAGGGGATGCCGATTGCCGGATCGCTCCACAACGCCCTCGCCTAAGCCGGCGGTGAAATAAGTCTCCCCGCTCGCCACTTTCTGCACGGCAGCCGCCAGTTCTTCCGCGGCGGACGTCTTGAGCAAGTACCCCGACGCCCCGGCAGCCAGGGCTTCCCGGAGATACGCGGGGTTGGCGTGCATGGTAAGGAAGAGAATCCGAATTTCAGGCACGGCTTTCTTAATCTGCCGCGCGGCATCGATCCCGTTCAATAGAGGCATGCCGATGTCGAGAACCACGACCTCCGGCCGGAGCCGCAAGGCGGTCTCGACGAGCGATCTCCCATCCCGGGCAATTCCCACCAACTCGCAATGAGACCCCAAAAGCGAGCGGAAGCCTTCCAGAATCAAGGTATGGTCGTCGGCCATTACGATACGCGTACGATTCATGCGAACCTACCGCAGTTCCAACTTATCAAGCCCGGCCAGTGTGGAATAAATCAACGACCACGCGGTATTCCGATAATTATACCTTGAAACACTAACACTTTTCCCAGTATCACGCTCGTATTATTGCCGCTATTATCGCTGTATAAGATTATTACACGTGATGAACGTGGAGATGGTCAATTTGGAACAGTGAGAGGAGCAAGCATGCCGGCGCAGGCTGTCCGTACCATTTGGGAGAGACTCGAATGAATTGCGACCTTATTACACAAGAGCCAAAAACAGTGCTGGTCGTGGGCGACGATTGCGGGATGCTCGCTATGCTTCTGCAGATTCTTTCGGGGAGAGGGTATCGCGTGTTGCTGGCGAGCAGCGCGGCCAGCGTATCCATGCTCCTCGACATTGAATTGGGGATTGGCTCCGTTCTGATTCGGGTGGGCCTGCCCGAAGCAGAGCGGATTGAACTGATGTGCCTCAATCGCGATGTGGGTGTCCTCTTTTATTACGGTACCGTGGAAGCCGGTATGGTCCGGCTCCGGCTGCCGGAGAGGCATCTGGCACACGTGCCGCGCATTCTGGTTGTGGAAGACGAACCCGCCGTGCGTGATTTATTTCAACGCTACCTGGCCGAAGATGGCTACCACGTGGCGGCCGCGGAAACGTGCCGGCGAGCCCTGGCGGCGGCCGGGGAGACGACGTTCGATGCGATGGTGGTGGATATGAGTTTGCCGGATGCCGACGGCGTTGAGGCGATCCGCAGGTTGCGCGCCGACTTTCCGTGGGCAAAGATCCTGGCGGTATCGGGATATATGGGCGGCTGTATGGCCAGGTTGGCGGGGAGCGCCGGCGCGACGGCGGTGTTGAGGAAGCCAGCCACGTCGTGGGAATTGCGTAAAGCGGTATACGGCCTTCTCGATCCGGCCGGGAGATGGCACAGTGTCACCCTGCGCGCTAAGGGCTTTCGCGCGGTTGCGGCTGGAAAACGAGGGCTGCCGATGTGGGTTTTGGAAGCGCAGCGGCGCCGACCCGATTGTGGCGGATTTGCTGATGTAACAGGGGGGATAAATGACTCAGTGGCATAGCGATCCACGCATCGATACTACCGCCGTCGGAAATTTGCAAGCTTCCACCCAGACCGTTGTCAAGGTGTTACTGGTCAGCCCGTTTGACGAAGATCACCAGCGTCTGAGCGAGATACTACGACATTCCAAGTGGGAACAGTACGGCGCCAGGACGCAGAGCGACGCTTTGGAATTCCTCTGGAATAATCCGACGCCGGTAGCCATCTGCGAATCGGAATTGCCGGACGGGAGCTGGAAGGATCTGCTGGACCAGTTCGCCTTTTTGAAGTACGCACCGGCATTCGTGGTCAGCTCCCGGCTGGCGGACGAGATCCTGTGGTCGGAAGCGCTGAACCTGGGCGCCGATAATGTGCTGGCCAAGCCGTTTGACATGAAAGAGGTCTTTCACGTGGTCAGCTTTGCCTGGTTGAACAGGAAGCGCCAGTGGGACAGGCGGCAGGGGGCAGTCAATTCGGAACACCCAAGCCAACGTTTGGCTTTGCAAATGAGCAACGGAGGTAGCTGTCATGGGAAAGCAAGTTGAGATCACCAGAAGATCGTGCAATCAATTCGCGTTGCCGGGTCTCGCGGGAGCCAATCGACAAGCACAGATCGCCGAACGCGCGTTTGAATTGTGGCTGGCGCGAGGCTTTCGCGACGGATCGCCGCAGGAGGATTGGCTGCGCGCCGTACTGGATTTGCGGGAACCCGCGCAGCGGGCGTCCTGAGGGCGGCGAAGGACCTGGCTAACCGGACGGCTGGCCAGGACACGCTTGCCATGCTACCAAACGAACAGTCGGACGCCGTCGCCCGATTGGCGGATCCGTCCGGTTTGGGTGCTATCGTGCACGGGCAACGTGTTCGCGCCGCGCGAAAAAGGCAGACTCCCGCCAGTTATTCTACCGTTGCCCGGTTCACGGCCGACGAGCTCTTCAACCTTTATGGCGCCGTGGCGGTTCATGATGGCAGCCGCGCTGTCCACCTCTTCGATTGATCCTGTCGCGAAGACCAGGACGCCTCCACGCCGCACTTCCTGGACATAGGCGTTGGCCTCCCCTTCGCTGGCCCCCATGGCCTCGAGTTCCCGCCCCAGGCCCACCTCAAAGTCGGTGCGTGGAATACTCGTGACCCCGGAAACCGCCATACCCAGCGATTCTCTCAGAAGGCGGATCTCGTTGCGAGGAAATGCGGCGGCATCGAGATCGTGGACGACCTGGTCCGCGATGCCCTGGTTCTCAAACAGACCAACTGCAGTTTTTGACATGTTGCTCCTCCACTAATTTTGTGTATAAATAAGACCGTGATGACTCACGTCTTAGTGGAGAGCACGAGAAGGGCCGAATGGCCGCCGGTAGAAACATCACGGTTTGTCGTTGACGGCGTCATCGGAGTAGCCGGGCGCGAGCGCCAGGTTATTGTTCACGCGGACTACCTGGCGAACGCTACGGGCAATTTCACCCGCCTTGGCCCGCACCCGTTTACTTCCCACTTCGCCGGTGAGGGTGACGACTCCATGGAGCGAATTCACGGAGATATAGGTTACGGTCTGCGCATTTGCCCCGCGGTCGAATTGACGAACTTGCCTGTCTTCAATTTGGCCAAACGCCGCAGAGAGCTTAGCCTTCACATTTTTGGTGATGGCCGCATCGTCGATCGATGGAGGGTTTTGGCACCCGGTGAAGAATGCGAGCGCGCAGATCGCGATGGACGAAACAATATGCCGGCCTCGGCCGCGGAATCCTTTGTAGGTGGTCATGGTATGTCCCTCCGCCAGTAGTTCAGTGCGATGCATGCCTGTGTGAGCAGCGGCAAGACATTTATTTTAACGTGCAAGAATTGCACGTCCCTGCGCGGCGGCGCCGGGTGCATTCAAGCTATGCTAACGACCCCTTACGAGGTGTATCACCAACGAAATCACGGCCAGGATGATCAGAAGGTGAATCAGCCCGCCGGCAATGTGGAACGCGAAAAACCCCAGCAACCACAAGACAAGCAAAATCATGAACAGTCCGAGAAACATTTGACGCCTCCTTGTAAGGTAATCTCTAAACCGCGTGCATCGTCAGCAACATTCAAACGGCCCCGGGCCGGGCGAACCTGCCTGCGCACCGAGGTCGTAGCACGTTGGTCTCCAATCGAAAGATCACGGCGGAGCCTGCTAGCCTGATTGAATGGAAGCCGGCCCCTCCAGCAAACAGCTCCTACCGTGGCTTGTCGCCGTGGCATTTTTCATGGAGTCGCTCGACACCACGATTCTGAATACGGCCGTACCCGCCATCGCGGAAGCGCTCAAGGTGGCCCCGCTGAGCATGAAGGCGGTGCTTTCCAGCTACACGTTGAGCCTGGCGGTGTTCATTCCGATCAGCGGCTGGATGGCGGATCGATTCGGAACGCGCCGGGTGTTCGCCTCCGCGATCGGCATGTTCACCTTGGGATCGTTTCTGTGCGGGATATCGGGCAGCATCCATTTGTTGGTCATTTGCCGCGTGCTGCAGGGCTGCGGAGGGGCCATGATGGTGCCGGTGGGGCGGCTCACGATGGTGCGAACGTTCGCCAAGTCCGAACTCATCCGCGCCATGAGTTTCGTGGCGATCCCCGGCCTGATTGGTCCCATGCTCGGACCGGTGGCGGGCGGCCTGATCGTCGGGTATTTTCATTGGCGGGTCATCTTCTTCGTGAATATCCCGATCGGTCTCATCGGATTGTGCCTGGTGTATCTGCATCTGCCGGACTACCGGGAAAAGTCCTGGCCGCTCGATGTGGAAGGCCTGATTCTGTTCGGCTGCGGCGTGGCGCTGCTGTCGTATGTGCTGGAGGTGTTCGGTGAACACACGCTTAGCGCCGGCGAAGTCCTGGGGCTATTGGCCATTTCCTTCGCGCTGTTGGGAGGCTATGGACTGCATGCCACGAAGTCCCCATTTCCATTGCTGCGCCTGAGCCTGTTCCGCATCCGCACTTTCCGCGCGGCGGTAAGCGGCAGCTTTTTCACCCGGCTGGGTATCGGCGGCATTCCGTTCATCATGCCGCTGCTCTACCAGATTGGCCTGGGGTTCACGCCGATACAATCCGGCCTGCTGATGACGTCGCAGGCGATCGCCGCCATGAGCCTGAAACCTTCGATGCCGCGAATCCTGGCGCGGTTCGGCTACCGCGGGGTACTGATTTCCAATACGATGATCCTGGGCCTGCTCATTGGGCTCTTCGCCACTATCGGGGTGGGCACGCCGGTGTGGCTCATGGTGGCGCAGACGTTCTGCTTTGGGTTCTTCAGCTCGCTGCAATATACCAGCATGAATACGCTGGTCTATGCAGACGTTACCGAGGAGGAGACGAGCAGCGCCAGTTCCATTGCCAGCACCATGCAGCAGATGGCGATCAGTTTCGGGGTGGCCACGGCGTCTCTGGCGACGGCATTTTTCATTCCGGACCGCTTTCATTCGAGCGCGCCGCAAATGATTCGGGGCATCCATCAGGCGTTCTTTGTGCTGGGCGGATTGACCGTTTTGTCCACCATTGTTTTCCGCGGATTGAAAAGCGCCGACGGTGAGGCGGTGAGCCAGCATAAGATTCTGGCGCACACCGGTTGAACGTCGTGGCGCAGACTGAGAGTCTGCGCCACGGATGCATCCATCCCCTCTGCTGGTGTAAGCTAATTCACGGACACTCTGAGGGCCTCGACATGCCAACCAGAACCGCATTCATCCTTCTCGCGGGGGCGTGCTGCGCCAGAGCGCAAGCGCCCGTTCCGCTTCAGCCGCTGGCGCAGCAAGTACGCCGGTTGGAAGATGCCATGAATTACCTGGGCCAGCCGTTTCCGGCGGCGGACCACAGGGCCATTAACGCGGCCATCGGCAATCCGGATGCGGGCGCGGCGGTCGCGGAACTGGAGAAGATTCTGGACCGGTACGCGCTCGCGATGGTGGACATCAACGCCGAAAGCCGCGTCAAAGTCGAACCGGGTCCAGCCCGGCCGGAACTGGTGGAGGGCGGGACGCGCCTGTTCCTGGTGAAAGTGATCAATCGCGCCAACGTTACCGCGCCGCTGCGCGTGGCCAGCCCCAACAGCGGCAACGTTTACATTCAATCCACCGGCAGTCCCGAGCCCAAGCTGGAATTGACTCCCCAGAATGCCGCCGAGCGCTGGGCCGAGATCTCGATATATGACAAGCCGCCCATGGATCGCCGCTTGTCCGGGCTGGGGTTGGATTACCGGATCCTGGAGATCTACAGCCGCGATAGCGGGCAGCGCTCGGCGCAGATCAGCTTCAACGTGGGGCAGGGAAGCCAGGACATCGGATTCCGGAACGACATCCTGGTGCTGTTCAACGCACTGCCTGCGCACGCTATCAAGCTGCGCGTGCGCGACGAGAAAGGCCAGCCGGCCATGGCGTCGTTCGTCATTCGCGACCGGCTGAACCGGCTCTATCCGAATCCCGCGAAACGCCTGGCTCCCGACTTCTTCTTCCAACCGCAGATCTATCGCGCGGATGGCGAGAGTATCAACCTGCCGCCGGGTTACTATAACATCACTTACTCGGGTGGACCGGAGTACCGGGCACACACCAAGGAGTTCGCGGTGGACAAGAATGGCCCCGCGGAACTCTCTTTTCAATTGGAACGCTGGATCGATCCCGTGCGCTACGGCTGGTATTCGGGCGATCACCACGTGCATGCCGCGGGCTGCTCGCATTACCAGAACCCCACCGAAGGTGTGCTGCCGCAGGACATGATCCGGCAGATTTCGGGCGAGGGGCTGAACATCGGTTCCGTGCTGACCTGGGGACCCGATTACTACTATCAAAAGCAGTTCTTTTCCGGGCGCGACGATCCGCTTTCCAAGCCCGATGAACTGATGCACTATGACCTAGAAGTTTCCGGTTTTCCGTCGAGCCACGCCGGCCACATCGTGCTGCTGGGTTTGCGGGAGCAGGACTACCCCGGCGCGGCGCGCATTTCAGACTGGCCCACCTGGGATCTGCCGATCTTCCGCTGGGCCAAGTCACAGGGCGCGGTGGTGGGATTCGCGCACTCGGGCTGGGGCTTGGAAGTGATGAGCGACGATCTGCCGAATTACGAGATGCCGGGTTTTGACGGGATCGGCGCGAACGAATACATCGTGGATGTTACCGAGCCCGGATTGGTGGACTTCATTTCGTCGGTGGATACGCCTTACGTTTGGGAGCTGAGCATCTGGTATCACACGCTCAACGTCGGATTCCGGACACGCATCGCCGGCGAGACGGATTTCCCCTGCATCTACGATCAACGGGTTGGGATCGGGCGTACCTACACGAAGCTGGATAGCCTGAGTTACCCGAACTGGCTGCAGGCGCTAAAGGCCGGCCGCAGTTATGTGTCCGACGGCAAGAGTCACCTGATGGATTTTGCGGTGAACGGCGCGGCGGTGGGCGCGGGCGCGAGCGAAGTGCGGCTGGACGCGCCCGGAAGTGTCCACGCGCAGGTGAAAGTGGCGGCCTACCTGGAACCGCTGCCGGACGCATCCATTCGCGGCAAGCGCTACAACGAGAAACCCTATTGGGATGTGGAGCGGGCGCGTATCGGCGATACGCGCGAAGTGCCCGTGGAACTGGTGGTGAATGGCGAGGCGGTGGCGCGCAAGAATGTGCCGGCGGACGGGCAGGCGCGCGACGTGGCGTTCGATGTGGCCATCGACAAGAGCAGTTGGGTGGCGGTGCGGATTCTGCCGTCGGCGCACACCAATCCGATTTTCGTGCTGGTGGGCGGCAAGCCGGTGCGCGCATCGCGGCGCAGCGCGGAATGGTGCCTGGCGGCCGTCAACCAGTGCTGGACCCAGAAGGCGCCGCGCATTTCGGTGGCGGATCTGGGTGGCGCGCGGGAGGCCTACGATGGGGCGCGCGAGGTGTACAAGAGGTTGATTCGTGAGAGTGAGTGAGAGGCGGCGTGCGAGACTGCCCCACATGGAGGGACGGCCGGTCCGGTTGGAGATCCGCCGCGAGCTGGCGGACCGGCGCGGCCGGGTCCACGCGGGCGCTTTCATCCGCGAGCGGCGCATCGCTTTCGACGCGGAGCTGGCCGCCGACCCCCAGGAGTTCGCGCGCATCTTCGTGCACGAGGTCTTCCATTTCGTGTGGCCGCGGCTGGGCAACCCGCGCCGCTGGTCCTACGAGGCCCTGCTGTGGGAGGAAATGCGGGACCGTGCGCGCGGGGAGCTGGGCTGGTCCGCGGAGTGGCGCAAACGGGAGTTGGCGGCGCGCGATGGCCACAGCCGGACCCGGCGCTGGCGCGAATACGCCTGCGAGAGCTTCTGCGATACGGCGGCGTGGATGTTGTCGGGCGTGGCCGCGCACCGCGAATATACGCTGGCCCGCCGTTTTCGAGAGCGCCGGCGCCGGTGGTTTGAGGAATCCGATGTGACCAATCGAATCTCGATATAATCCAATTAGTGGCCACATGCTGAAACTGGAGGAGGTTTTTATGTCGGCTCTGCGCCTGGGCACCGTGCTTGCCAGCAGCGTCCTGCTGGGCGGATTGATTTATTGGGGCTGGCCGGCGAAGCCCGCCAGGGCGGCGTCGCTCAAACCGGACGGTGAAAGACACGCCGCGCCCGATTTCTCCTTGAAGGACGCCGACGGCAAAACCGTGCGCCTGTCCGATTATAAGGGCAAAGTGGTTCTGCTGGATTTCTGGGCCACCTATTGCGGTCCCTGCAAGATCGAAATTCCCTGGTTCATGGATTTTGAGCGCAAGCACAAAGACCAGGGCTTCTCGGTGCTGGGCGTGGACATGGACGAAGAGGGGTGGGATGCCGTGAAACCCTTCGTCAACGACGTGGGAATCAACTATCGCATCGTGATGGGCAACGACGCCACCGCCGACATGTTCGGCGGCATCGAGGCTCTGCCGACCACGTTGCTGATCGACCGGGATGGCAAGATCGCCGCCGTCCACGTAGGCCTGACGAGCAAGAGTGATTTTGAAAATGCCATCGACCAACTATTGCAAAAACCCGCGCATTCCGCTGGCGGCGCTGGCCGCGTGTCTCTGCCTGCCGAGCTTGTGGGCGCAAGGTAACCAGTACCTGACGGCCGAATCGTCGCAGAAGCTGGTGGCGAAGCGGGGCGCCGCGGCTGAGGCTAAGATCGCAGTGTCCGTTCAGCCTGGCTTTCACGTCAACAGCAACACGCCGAGCGACGCCTACCTGATCCCGCTAAAGCTGACGTGGGCTCCGGGCGGGGCGCTGGAGCCTGGCGCGGTGGTTTTTCCCAAGCCGCAGATGGAGAAGTACGAATTCTCCGACAAGCCGCTCTCCGTCTTCACAGGCGACTTCGAATTGACCGCGAAATTCAAGGTTCCGGCCGGAGCGTCCCAAGGACCGGGCATCATGCTCGGCAAGCTGCGCTACCAGGCCTGCAACAACAACTCCTGCTTCCCGCCCAAGACGGCGGAAGTGCGGGTGTCATATCAGGTGCAATAGCCAAGCGCGCACCTATTGGAAGAACCGGCGGTCATAACGGAACGCCTCGGGCGGACGCACGCGGATCTTCAGGAAGTCTGGGTGGCCCGGATTCACGAGCCAGTTCGATTCAGCAGGCGCTAGAACCGAAGGCACCACCAGAATAGCCGCCCGGCAGTCACGGACAAAGTCGTCACCGATCGCCGCGAGGGCCGGGGGCGCTGGAATCCGGCGCCAGTTGGCGGGCAATCGATTTTCGGAGATGGCGATCCGTGAAACTCCGGCTGGGATGTCCGCCGCGGCCACTACGAGATCGCGCGGGGCGTCGTCCTCATTGATGTGCACGAAGTATTCGATCATAGCGAGCGACAGGTGCTCGGCCGTGTACGCAAGGCGCACACCCGCGCTCGACCAACGTCCGCCGAAACGATAGGCCCCTTCTCCATCCAGAGGCTTCTTCGCATAGGGTCTGCGGAGGATTCTATAAACTCGGGTCAACTCACGCCGCCGTAGGCGATACGGCCAAGGACCTCCTCCACGGTTCGCGCTCCCAACTCGGTGTCGATTGACTCGAGGGGCTTCGCTCCTCCTAACGCACGGTTCGGCCGTTTCAACCACCGGGTGGCCGTCTCTTCGTTACCGATGTAACGTTTGGCAAGGGCCACGATCCGCGCGAGGCGGTAGAGGCGGTCGGATTCATAGCCGGCCAGGCGCCCTTCCCTCCGCCGCCGCTGCAGGCTGCGCGCCGAAAGATCGAGGGTGGAGGCCAGTTCCTTCAGGGTGATTCCCGCGCCGTGCATCACCTCCTGTACCACAGGTTGCGGAAATCCCTCACGGATGGCAGCCTGGAGATCGGCACCGCTGCGGAGCAACCTCCCAAGGACCGGTTCACCGCCGAGTTCTTCGAGGACGGCCTTAAATTCGCTTGCCATTCTGTCGTACATTATAGCGCCAAATGGCGCACTTCGGGCGACCGCACGCACAGACCGATTTGTGGGACACTTCTAGCCTCGGCCGGAACGGCGCCTATATTAGAATAAGGTTGGTCGAATCGGCTGATTGATACTATGCGAGAAATTCAAGCCTCGGAGGCAAAAGTCCATCTTCCCCAACTCCTGGACGAAGTGGAGCGGGGCGCGACGCTGATTATTACGCGGCACGGGCGCCGCATCGCCCGGATTGTGCCCGAGACCGACCGGCGCCAGGAAGAGATCGACCAAGCCCTCGCGGCCATCCGGGAACTGCGCCGGCGCACCGGCAGGATTAAGGTGGGCGAACTGCTATGGGCGCGCGATGAGGGGCGCAAGCCAGCCTGACTCCCGTTGGGCGTTAGGGCAGCAGCCGGCGAAGGTGTAGCGCTGCTTTCGAGCGGCGATGGCGGGGATTCAGGCACCGCGCGCAAGTAGTCCGCGGCATCTGCTACCAGGTTCCGAGGCGGTTTCGCGCGATAATACAGCTTGCAGCCGTTCGTGCCCCTCTTCAAGCACCCGCACGTGCAAACGATCGCCGGGCACTTCTGGCCGCGGCCATCCGGCGCGCGGGGGGTGCCCGTCGAAAAGAAGCTTTACGATACCGAGCCCGAGGTGCAGGTGCTGGTGGAAACCGAGCGTCCCGCCGGCGCACCACGCGGTGAGATCGTGCTGGTGCACGGCCTCGAGGGCTCGGCCGACGCGGGCTACATGCACAGCATGGCCGCCTGCGCGGTGGAGGCCGGATACGCGGCCCACCGCCTGAACCTGCGAAGCTGCGGCGGAACCGAGCGGCTGGCGCGAACGGTCTACCACGGCGGTCTCACCGGCGATTTGCTTTGCGTGGTGCGGGCGCTGGCTACCGCCGGCCGCGCGCCGGTGTGGTTGGTAGGCTTTTCGTTGGGCGGCAACCTGGTGGCGAAACTGGCCGGCGAATTGGGCGAAGACGGCAAGGCGCTCGTGGCGGGGGTGGTGGCCGCTTCGGCCGCCATCGACCTGGAAGCCTGCGCCAGGCGCATCGGCCAGCCGGACGACCGCCTCTACGAGTACCGCTTCCTGCACCTGATGCGCGCGCGGGCCCGTGCGGTCTGGCGCTCCACTCCGGCCGATCTGCGCGGCATCCACTCAGTCTTCGAAATGGACGATCGCATTACCGCGCCACACTTCGGATTCGGCGGCGCCGAACACTATTACCAAACGCAATCGGCCAACCAGTTTCTGGAGCGCATCCGGGTGCCCGCGTTGTTCATCACCGCGCAAGACGATCCTTTCATCCCGTTCCGGATCTACGATCACCCGGCTTTCCGCCAAAACCCCTGCCTGCAACTGCTGGCTACCGAACATGGCGGGCATCTGGGCTTCCTGGCCAAGCGGCGTCCCCACCTGTGGCTGGATCACGCCATAATGGAATGGATAACGGAATACGGAACAAAGCATCCGAACAACTCGTCTGGAAATTGAATGCGAACTAATGCTTCTTTTGGCGAAGCGATCAACGGCGCGGCGCTCTCCCTGCGCGGCAGCAAGTTGCGCAGCTTCCTCACGCTGCTGGGGATCATCCTGGCCACCACCACTTTGATCGCCGTGATGTCGGTGATCGACGGCATGAACGTGTACGTGGCGCAGAACGTGTCGAGCATGGGCGCCGACGGCTTCAAGGTACGGCGCATCATCATGATGGGCATGTGGGATCCCAAGAAGTATATGGAAATGGACCGGCGCAACCCGCAGCTTTCCAAGGAGGAGTACGACTTTCTCCGCGCTAACGCCAAGCTGGTCGAGGAAGTCGGCATGACGGCGAACCGCACCGTTTCGATCCACTTCGGCAAAGAACATAGGGACAACGTGCAATTGACCGGCGCCACCGCCAACGAGGGCGTACTCTCCGATGTCGATCCCAGCGAGGGCCGCTTCATCAGCGATCTGGAAGACCAGCAGCGCGCCATGGTGGCGGTGATCGGCAACGATTTGAAAGAGCAATTCTTCGCCAACTCCAACCCCATCGGCAAGTCCATCATCGTGGAAGGACGCCCGTTCGAAGTCATCGGGGTGGCCAAAACCAAGGGATCGGTCTTCGGGAATTCCCGCGACAATTTCCTGATGATCCCGGCTGAAACATATTTCAAGATCTATGGCTCGCGCAAAGACATCGGTTACGATTTGAAGGCGGCGGACCAGACCGTCCTGCAGCAGGCGCAGGACGAAGTCCGGGTGCTGCTGCGAGCTTACCGGCACCTGCACCCCAAGGACGACGATACTTTCGGCATGGTCAGCTCGGACTCGCTGGTGAATGTGTGGAATCAGTTGACCGGCGCCATTGCCGCCACCGCGGTGGGGGTGGTCTCCGTCTTCATGGTGGTGGGCGGCGTGGTGATTATGAATATCATGCTGGCGGTGGTCACCGAGCGGACGCGTGAAATCGGCATTCGCAAGTCGGTGGGGGCGCGGCGCGTCGACATCCTCAACCAGTTTCTGGTGGAATCCTCCATGCTGTCCGCGACAGGCGGAATAATTGGGGTTCTCATCGCGTGGATACTGGCCAATCTGGTGAAAGCGTTCACGCCGGTGCCCATGCACATTCCCATCAGCGCGGTGATCGTGGGGGTAACGCTTTCGGCAACGGTGGGGTTGTTCTTCGGGATCTATCCGGCGCGGCGCGCGGCCGGGTTGGACCCCATAGAGGCTTTGAGGGTGGAGCGATGACCATAGGTTCTGTCGGTTCGGGAGTGGGCTTGGCGTTGACCACCGTGCGGGAGCACAAGATGCGCTCGTTCCTGACCGTGCTGGGAGTCATCATCGGCACTGGCGCGGTGATCGGCGTGGGGTCGATCATCGCCGGGCTCGACGGCGCGATCACCAACATCCTGAAAAGCTTCGGGCCGAACACGATCGTGGTCTTACGGGGCAGCGGCTTCGGCGGCTTTACGCTGGAGGAGCAGAAACGCAAGATGTTGACGCGGGAGGACGCGCTGGCCATCGAGGAGCGCTGCCCGTCGGTTGAGCACGTAAGTCCCTACCTGTTTTCCAATTGGGACCAGGTCCACAAAGCCCGCTATAAGGGCAACGACAATTATCAACTGGATATCGGCGGAACCGAGGAAGGCTACGCGGCGGGCGGCACGGTCATGCTGCAAGGCCGCTTCTTTACGGATATGGAGAGCCGGCACCATATGCCGGTGGTCGTGCTCGGCGAGGATTTGGGTAAATCGTTCTTCCAGGGCCAGGACGCAGTGGGTAAATGGATCGAGGTGGATGGGCACTCGGTCGAAGTGATCGGGGTGATGCAGCGGCCCGCGGCGTCGTTTCCCGGACAGGACGACAACCGGATTCTGTTCCCGTACTTCACTATGCGCAAACTCTACCCCAGCGCCAATGAGAACATGCTGATCGTGATCGCCTATGAAGGCATGCTGTCGAAGGCTGAAGACGAGGTGCGCACGGTGCTGCGCATCCAGCGCAAGGTGCCGAACGACAAGCCGGACAACTTCTCGCTCTCTACCGCGCAACAGATGATCGAGGACTTCCACCGCATCACCGGCACGGTGGCGCTGGTGATGGTGATTCTCAGTTCCATCGGCCTGCTGGTGGGCGGCATCGGGGTGATGAACATCATGCTGGTGTCGGTGACCGAGCGCACGCGGGAGATCGGGATTCGCAAGGCGGTCGGCGCGCGCAAGAGCGACATCATCGTGCAATTCCTGACCGAGGCGGTGGTGCTGACCGGCATCGGCGGCGTGATCGGGCTGTTCCTGGGCTGGTGCGTCTCGATGCTGGTAGGACTGGTCTTCAAGAATCTGCCGACGGCTGTACCGTTGTGGGCGGCGATGGCGGGAATTATCGTTTCGGTAGGCGTAGGTTTATTTTTCGGAATCTGGCCGGCGGGGCGGGCGGCTAATCTGGACCCGGTGGTAGCCCTGCGATACGAATGAATTCCTAGCGGTTCGGAGGCGCGCCCCCATGCGAGGGCGCGCTCCACGGTGACAATTATTGAATGTGGACGGTAACGGGGCTGGCTGTCTGGCCATCCACCGTCAGAGCCACTTCCACCTGGCCTCTGCCGGCCATGCTGCGCGGCACTTCCACGATGACCTCATCCAACCCCGGGAAATAGCCGGAGGCCCCGGAGTATCGCACCGGCACCTCTTGTCCCGCGATCTGCACGTGTACCTGGGACGCTTCGTGCACGCCCGATGCGTAGAACTGCAGCAACATCTTGTCCGGCGATGCCAACAGATCCACCGGCGCCGCCGAGAGCGGCCGCGCGGATCGGGACCCATCCGCATGCTCCGTAATTACCTGGGCGCCCTCGAGACGGAGGAGCGCGCCAGCCTGGGGGCCGGGATCCTTGCTGGCAGTACCGGATGCCCCGCCAACGACGGACAATTCCGTGGCGCTGTAGGGTCCTTCGCACGTCCACACCACGGTGCCGTCGGTGGTGTCCCCATCAAGGGTGTCATTCCAGACCGGAGTTGCGGACCCACTAGTCCCGGGAGTTGCGACCTTCTGGGCATTCCCGGACGGGTCCACGATCTGTTGCCCAGCAGAATAAACGGTGGAAGCGCTCCAGGAAGGGTACGAATAGCTGAAAGCCGAGTCGGCCGTGTCGATCGCGACACCCGTAAAAGGAGCGATGGCAGTGGATGCCAGGGTGCCAGGCGGCAGCGCGATGCTGGCATGGATAAATATTAAACTACCGAAGACCGTCAAGTTACCCTCGACCTCAACCAGGTCGTCGCCGGTAGCCGGATCCACCAATACGAAAGTCACGGCGGTTGGTTTAATGCTGTACGGCGTCGTGATCAGGGAAGAGTTGACGGTGCCCGTGAACTCGATACCGGAATAGACGGAGTAATCCGGTCCCGATCTGGGGCCAGGCTGTTTGGACTCGCAAACATAGAGGGTTATGCTGAACGGCTCGCCTGCCAGTTTGAAAGAATCGTCGCCTTTGATCACATTGGGCCCAAACCCGCCCGAAGCTCCATAAGTGACTACCGGGACGGTGCACGCTGTCTTTGCAGCCTGGCATTCCGAGACGGCAAAGCCAGATATTACGGCCGCCGCCACGGCCATAGTCCGCATGTTCACAAGCATTGAGTTATTCTCCTTTTGTAGATTCCACCAAGGGAACGCCTGGCAGAGTGTGTCTGAGTTCAATTTGCCCTCAGGCATTTTAGTTTACACCAATGTGCCGCCGGATGGCGCGGTGCAGCCGGGGCGGGATCACCAAAGCGACAGATAATGTGGGGTTTAGCCGCTCAATCTGATGGTACCAGTACCCAAAAAACCGGTGTTAACCGATGCGCGGCGCCGCAGTCCGGACCGCGCACACGACGGGATAACGCGGGCTAAGGTATGGGTAGCCGGTAGTTCACCGCAGTTCACCATGGGTTAAGGTACGATCGAGAGCATTGCTTGCCGGCTGAAAGGCCGTCTAGAATCGGTCCATAAGCCGGAATTCTTCGTGTCAATTCTACTTTGGACCTTAATGCTGGGGTTTACGGCGGGCGGCTCAGCACTGCTGATCTGCTTCATGGTGCGCTGCCGCATGGACGAAGCGATCGCGCGGGAACGGGGCGGGCTGGCGGAACTGGGGAGCGCGTTGATCGTGCAGCGGCGAAGGCTGGAAAGCGCCATCAGCGACGCCAGAGCCGAGGCCCGGCGCCTGGCTTTCGACGAGTTCCTGAATGATTTCAGGGTGGAACAACGCCAGTACGTGCGCAAGAGCCGGGTGTTTTTCATGAGCAAGCGGATGCTGATCGTGCGCGAACGCATCCTGTTCCGCAATCTTCCGCTGTCCAACTGGGTGGAGCACACGGTGACGCTGGACGAGAACGTGGGTGGAGCGGAGAGCGGCCGAGCGGTGACCATCGACGCGGACTTCGGCTTAGCTGCAAACCTCAGTCTCGCCGCTAAGATGGAAGTCGCGTAAGATCCGATTTTGAAGTGGAGCCACCCTCCGGGATCGAACCGCAAAGGAGCTTGGGAGCGGGCCGTCGGCAAACAGGTGGGTGGGCGACCCAAATGTCCGGGGTCACAGGGTCTTCAGAAACGCGATTAGATCTCTCTTTTGCTGGTCCGACATTGCCGTTGTGCCGTAGGCGTGGCCGGTGTTGGTGTTTCCCGGAATCGTCGCGTTGAAGGCGAAGAAATCACCGCAATTGCTTTCACCTGCCGTGGTGTCCGGCGCCGCGTAACCGACGTCGATGGGATCGAACGTCTGGCTTCCGACGCAAAAATGCTGGGCGCGGCCAGTCGGCTGTTTCAGGAGTTGCCACAGGTTCGGGACGGACCCATTGTGCAAGTAAGGCGCGGTGGCCCACACGCCGTCGAGCGGCCTGGCTTTGTAACGATTCGGCCCGGGTCTACCTTGTGCGATTGCCCTAAGACTATCCGTGAGGCTCCTGAAGAAGAAAAGGGGGTTGCCCGCTTCCAGATTAGCCAAGGCTCCCGCGGCGTAATAAGCGGTGACCTCGGCAACTTGTGCCTCATCCTCGAATATCTCCAGCGGATCGCCCGGGTCTATGAACTTGAGGTGGTCTTTGAGGTTCTCCGTCTTCACCGTCCTGTTGAAGTTATCGACCAGCGCTGAGTCGGTCTTCACTAGATTCTGCGGGATCATTTTGATGGGCACGGGAAATTGCGGCGCCCCCTGAAGGATGGCATGGCAGCGTTCACAATAGTAGGTGTACATTTGCCGCCCGAGCACTAAGTCACCGTGGGCTTCGGAGAACGAGTCTGGAATCGGCGGTGATCGCAATTCACTGATCCAATACTCGATATTCTTGATCCCTTGATAATTCACGCTGGATTTGAAACTGGGCGGCAGCAGGATCTTCGGGGCAACATACTCGAGTTGGCCGAACACACCGATCACCTCGCCGATATTTCGAAGCACGGCCCCATCTCCTTCCACCTTGAGGTTGGGAGCCGAACCGTTCCATTGGACAAATTCATGCTGCGCGATGTCCCAGAGACAGGGATACGAAGCCGGTGCATTCGGTTCCTTTGCCGTTGAAGAGTCGCTCTTGTTAATCACGATGGAGACCTGGTTGAAGATCTGCCCAAAGGCATCCACGCGACCAAAACCGGCTTCGAGGTTGGTGTAGTTGATCTGGGATCGCAGCCGGAAGCTGGTAAGGACATCTTGGTGGGAAGAACCCGGCATTGCTTCCGCGGCCTTGACAAGCTCTGCGAAGAACTTATCGAAATTCAGCATCGAGGGCGCACCGTCGACGATGACACTCTGTCCTTTGTAAGTCCATTGTCCGGTATGGCAAGCCGCGCAGGTCAATCCGATCCACTGCGTGTTGCCGGCATCGACGTGGATGGCGAAGCCGATCGGCATTTGCGGATTGGTTGGCGAGTCATCCGGGTCTGGAATGAACCCGAATTGTTTCAGCACCGCCGAAAATTTTCTGTCCTTGTCGTACATCAGGTTGTCAAACCACGCCTTGGGCATGATCATCGAGCCCTGATCCTGATGCCAGAATAGCTTCGCGGTCGCGTCATCCCAACCTCTGTGGATGGGCCGCAGCGCGGTATCCTCCCCGTGGGCGGAAAACAGCGCGCCGAAGAGACCGAAGCACAGTATCGAAAATCGTCGCATCATCGGATTACCTCGCTTTTCAGGTGTAATAAAACGTATAGCGCAAAATGGGACCAGCCGGGGACAACAAAAATCAAAAAAGCTATCGCGAAGTGAAGCCGGCCGGGAATAACATTCTCGCCAGACGCTCCGGCTTCTGAACCTTTTGCGAGCTCATCCACTCCAGCCCCGCGTTCAGTTTCCGCTCTTTATCGCCACTCGTGAGATGCTCCGATCGGGCCATGCGGGCGACCGCAAGCCAGGGTATCAAATCTTCCGACTCAAAAACCGCCTCCGCCAGGTCCAAATGGGAAGCGGACTCGGTCTTCGCCAGATGGATTAGGGCAGTTCCCGCATCCAGCATATGCGCCAAGCCCGGCGCGTATCTCGCTCTTGAACGACGCAGCCGCCGTATGGAGCGATGGACAATATGGAGCAAGCGCCGGCGCTCGCTCCCGGCGCAAGCGGCCGCCATTGCCAACGCAGCGCGCCCGCGAGCGTCATCGAGAAAGGTCTGCAACAGCGTGAGGCGCAACAAGCCGGATCGCTGCATGGCAGGCCAGTCGCGTTCGACGCGATCCCAGGCCGATTTCGCGTCACCCAAATAAAGATCCAGATTGACTAGCGCTTGAAAGGCATAAAGCTTTTGAATGTCGACTTCGCTAGTACTCGGCCATTTCGAGAGACTCTCGACGATGGTAGCCTTAGCCAACTCGGGTTGGTCGTTGGTCAGATGTTGCGCATAGGTCGCGCCCACCAGATTCATGGTGATTTCCGCGTAGCGGTCTCCGCGCCCACGGGCCCAGTCCAGGTACTCCACGCGCCTGGCGGCGTTTTCGTTCCAGTCGCCCAGCATGGTGCGGGAAGTGAACAAGTAAGTGCTCACGGTCGCAATTTCCCAGGCAACCCCGATGCAACCCGTCCGGAAGCCCGCTTCGCTGCGGATTGCTTGATCCAGGCAGGACCGCCAATTGCCAGTCAGCCCTTCGATCGTGGCGGACATGCCATCCGCGAGCGCCATTACGTAGGGGCTGCCATCCTGCCGCGCGATCTCCGCGGCCTTCTCCATCATCTGGCGCGCATACCGGTTTTCTCCGTCGTCGACGTAAGCCTGGCGTGAAGCATAGCTGGCGAGCGCCAACGCCAAGTGACGCCGCTCTCCGCGTTGCAGGGCGAGTTGCAAGTAGATGGCGAAATAAATTTCCGCCAGCAGCGGGTAAACCATACTGATCCCGGTCGCCGCCGCCCAACATACCTCGAAGCGGGCGCGCTGTGCGTCTGAGAGCGCCGGTACGTCACCAGAGAGGTGGAGCAAGGATTTGCGGGAGCGCCACAGCATGAGTTTCAAGCGCAGGCTCTCCCATAAGAAGCGAGCGATGGCGCGTGTCCGGTTGGCGGGATATGCAAGGCCGTGCTGGCGAAGCAGCCCCTCCAAAATCGCGAGGCCACGGGCGACCTCACCCCCTCGCAACAACTCGGACGCCGACCGAATGCGAAGGCTCATGGCCTCGCCGGTTGGCACCAGGGGTATCGCTCTTTCAAACGCCCGCGCCGCTTCAATTCCCCGTCCGCAATTCACGAGCGCGTCACCGTGAGAAGCTTCGAGGCGCCCGAGATCGCCTTCCGGGAGCACCGGTTCATCCTGGTGCGCCCACAGGAGGACCTTTTCATACAGCGAGGCAGCGCGGTCGAATGCCAATGCGGACGAAGCTCGCTCGGCAGCAAACTGGCCAAATCGGCAGGCCTCGCGAATCGCGCCGCCGTGGTAGTAGTGGGTCGCGATCCGCTCGCTATCCTGATTCCCGCTCCTCTGAAGGGCGTCAGCTATGCGATGGTGGATCACCATCCGGCGCTCGGCGGAGATTGTTTCGCTGACAGCCTCGGCGATCCGGTCGTGATACGGAAGCACAGCTTCATCGGGCGTTCCCAAAGTCCGAATGAGACATCCTGTGTTCAGGCCGGCATGGACGAATCTTACATCCGCGCCCAGTTCGGCTACGTCTCGCAGAACCGCAAGCCCCAGTGGCGCGCGCGCGACGGAAAGAACCTCGAGCGACCGTCGCTCCAAGGCCGACAGGGTCGCGGCGCGGTCCTGAATTACCTTTTCGAGTTGAGACTCGCCTCCCATCGTTCGATATTCGGCCAATTGCCGGACAAAGAAGGGACTGCCCAACGAGTCGGAAGCGATTTGCCGCAAGTCGTCCGCCGCGCAGTTGGAACCGAGGATAGCCCGTGCCAAGTCCGCGGATTCCTCGGGAGAAAGCGGCCCAAGTTCGACGCACAGTTGTCCCTCCAGATCGAGCAATTCAAGACCTTCAGGCTGCGCATCGCCATCTTCGCTACGGTAGGCAAGGATCAGCAAGAGCGGCGGGGCTGTCTGGATCAGTTCGTGGAGCAGGTTCGCGCTATCCAGGTCGCCCCATTGAATGTCGTCGATAAAAATGGAGAGCCGAAACCGTTTAGCCAGTTCTGCCAGGAGTGCGGAAAAAGCTGCGAATGCAAGCCGGCGAATTTCATGTTGTTCGATTCCCGGCTTGCTTTCCGGGGACTTGATTCGCAGTCTCCTCGCCAGCCGGTCGAAGCCGGGAAAGAGATAGGAGAGCCAGCGCGCCTGAGGGGATAGGATGCTTCTTGCCTCGTCGGGGTCCAGAGTCTCGATCAAGGAGGCCAACCCGGCAGCAACTTCGTCCACGGCCTTGTAGGGAACCGATTCGCCTGGGTAGCACCGGCCCGCGACGAATTTCAGATGCGGGTCGAATCCGGTCAACAGCCGAAGAGACTCCTCAACAAAAGCGGTCTTGCCGATTCCCGACTGACCGCGCACGTGAACCAACCCGAACCGGCCAACCAAAACTTGTTCCCGGAACAGCCGGCCGATCTCCTCAACATGCCTCCGGCGCCCCACGAATATCGGCGTGGCCGATGGAAGCGCCAATCGCACCGCGGACGGGCACAGCGCGGCAAGAACGGCCGCGTCATTAGGACGAGCATCGGGATCGGGTCGCAGCAACCCGTCTCGAAGATCCGCCAAGTCGCCGATCTCGATATCCGTCGTGCTGTCGAGGGCACTCTCGAGCATGACTCCGACGCTGTACCAATCGGACGCCGCGGATGGTTGTTTGCCCTTGAACAGTTCGGGCGCGGCATAACGGGGCGTCAGCGCGACGGTCGATCGGGTCTGCAAATCACGCGGATCAAACCGGCTGGAGAGCCCGAAGTCCAGCACCACTACGCGGCCGTCGGTCGTGATCAGCACATTCGAAGGTTTGACGTCCCCATGGCAAATGTTGGCGGCGTGAAGCGCTTGCAAGGCGCATGCAAGTTGAGCGAAACAGTCTCTCAGGCGATCCGGCGCAGCCCCGATGTACCGGTCAAATCGATCTCCTTCGAGGAACTCCATGCTAAGGAGCCACGCGGACGAGGCTTCGTCAAAGATGAACTGATAGATGCGGCAAAGATTGCGATGGCTGCGGCTGGAGACGGAGCGCCAACCTCGTTTGAAGCGTTCGACCTGGTCGGGATGCAGATCGCGCAATACCTTGAGGGCGACCCGAACTCCAAGTTTGCGATCGAAAGCCTCGAAGACCTCACTCGATCCACCGGCGCCGATTCGCCGGATAATTTCGAAGCCGGATGTGCCGCGGAAGGATGGCGCCTCGGGTTGTGGCGGTCGGGGGGGGCGCCCCGGCGGGAGGGTCAGTGGATCCGGCAGGAAGTCCTGGGATGGTCCGGTGGCTTCCATCAGTTGCTGCAAGGAAATTCGGAGGGCGGGATCCTGGTGGCAAGCTTCTTCGAGTAGGGCGTTTCGCTCGGGATCGTCGACTTTGAGAGCGGCTTCGATGATTTGTTTAAGTCTTTCCGCCTGAGCCGGGCTCATTTCGGTTCCCTCTCCTCGCATAGAGCGCAGCGAAAAGCCAGGCGTGCGCAAGGTTGTAGTCGCGCTGGGCGGTTTTCTTATGGATTTGCAGCGCTTGAGCGATTTCTTCGAACGTAAGGCCCATAAAATAGTGCAACCGAAATACAGTCGCGGCGCGCTCGTTCACCTTCTCCAACTCCTCAAACAGATCGTCAATTTCAAGCCACTGCTCGAACGGTTCCGACACCGGCAATCTCTCGCAGTCTACCCCCTCCCGAATGGGGTCCCCGCCCCGCTTGAGCGATTTTCGCTTGCGCGCATGATCTACCAGGATGCGACGCATCTTCTCGGAGACGATGGCAAAGAAGTCCCCACGGCTCGGGAAGTCGCAGTCCGTCGATCGCATCAATTGCAGAAAGACTTCATTCACCAGTGAAGTAGGCTGCAAAGTATGTCCGGATCGTTCGCGGCGCAGGCGGGCGGCGGCAATTCGCCGCAACTCGGGATAAAGAAGCGCGACCAGGCGGTCCCGAGAGTCGGGATTCGCCCAATCGCGCAGAAGTTCGGTTATTTGGTGGTCGTCCGGGTCACTTGCCGCCGACATCTGGAAGCTTATTAGACCATAGGCGACTCCCGGATTCAATCTAACCGCCGGCGGGCGGCCCGAAAATCGCCCGGTCAGGCAGCCGCTGCGGCGCCGACGATAGTGGGTTGCAAATCAAAGCTGAAACTGCCGCCCGTACTTTGGTCAGGCAGCGTGCCGCTCACTTGCAACTGTATATTCGCCAGCGATAGCAGCGCCGCCATCGAGGGCTTCAGGAAGTACGTCGGGAATGGCGTCTCTTCCCGGATCAGGTCGGCGACGGCCTGATAGAGTTCCTGGAATTTGGCCGCGGTATCCGCGCCAGGCAAGGCCCGGTAGAGGTTCTTGGTGCTGTCGCAGAAGTTCATGAACGCCTGGCCGGAGAGAATATAGGTTTGCACAAGCAGCCGCGAAGCCGTATCCGCCGGCGGGTACCCCTGAGGCCAATTATCTCCGTTCGTGTTCCCTTCGCTGAGCCGGTCACCCGGACGGGTCGACCCTTGCTGGTCGGTCACGACGCGGTTAAATGCCAGCCAGTCGGCGTAGCGGGCGAAGCCTTGTTCGAACGTTTGCGCTATGGTGTCGACCGGGCCGATGACAGCCACCACCGACCCGACAAATGCATGATAATTCGCGGCGTCCTTGAGGTGCGGCTCGGGTGCGGGCTTTCCGTTCGGGAGGTAGTCGTCGGAGTCGATCGAACCCAATGCGCTTGCCGGGATGTCCAAAGTGAATTGGATGGTTCCATTGGGATTGCGAACGACGTAGCTTTGAACGGCATTGGCGACGTCCGGAAGACCGAGTGCGGTTAGGGTGCGGCGCGTTTCATCGAACGCCGAGGCGTTGTTCCGGTCGATGAACACGGCGTTCCAGCGCACGTCGAGATTGGTGATCGCGGACGATTGAAGGACGTTGCGGCACTGGGCGATGAAGTAGAGGTCCGCTTCCCGTTCCTTCCCGAAAAGTCCGGAGATGGTCTTGACGCCGGCGGTCTGCCGAATCTGAAAAGTCCGTGAACCGAGATACGTCACATCGGTCCTTTGAATATATGTGGTGACGTCGTGGAACTGCAGCAAATCGAAAACCTGCAAGCTGAGTCCCGACTGCGATGTGTAGAGCTGCTCGATATACGAATTGGGGGCAAGGTCGACGCCGGGCATGGAGAGCGCGGTGACATAGTCGCCCTTCATGGCAGTCTCATAGGCTGCTGTACCGGCGCTGAAATCGAAGTCGTAGATGAAGAGCGCGGTGTTCTCCCGCAACCTGGATTGCACCAGCTCCAACTGGATTTTCTGACCATCGCCCTTGGCAAGAAGCGTGTTGACGGCGGTGTCGATGTCGCCGGCGGCCTGACCCACCAGTGCAGACAATTTGGTGCCCAGGGCCGTACCCGCGGCGCCTCCCAACAGGTGCTGCGCCGCGGTCTGGGTCTCGTTCTGCAGGGTGGCAACGTCGGTATTAAAAGTTGCGCCGGCGTTCAGTGTGATGCCAAAATCCTCCGTCGCCGTGATTTGGGAGCTGTTGTGATGTAGAAGATAAAGCGTCGCGCCTTCCTGCGTGCGGCCTGTGACGACGCGAAAAGCGCCGATTTGCGTATATTCCAGCTTGAAACTCGCGCCGACCTGAACGGAGGGAGAAGCCGTAATTACGGCCTTTCCAACAGGCGTGGAAACGGATGCGGTGACTTCATTTCCGCTCTGCGCGCCGAAGAACATTTCGGAGAAGCCGTAGGTTGCGCCGAATCCAAGGGCAAGTTTGCCGGTGAATTCGAAATCCACGTAGTCGCCCACGGAAAGGGACTGAATGCTGTCGGCCTGGAAGGGTAAAACAAAACTGGAAAATGCTTGCGAGAGGGCATCGCGCAGAGCGGTGGAAGGGCCGACCGCGTAGTAGTTGGCGATGGTGAACTGGTCGGTCGACGAAATGTTCCCGCTGATCCCTAACTGGCCTGCGCTGAAGCTTGCGCCGGCATCGACTTCGAGCGAGCACTGCAGCGAGATCGATACATAGTAACTACCGGCGGGAGCGGTTATGGATGTGGGTTGGGCATCCTCGCCTACCGTATAGGTCAACAGCGTATCACCCGGTTTGAAAATGCTCAGCGTGCATACCGCTTCTGGCGCCACGGTAAGCGTGATTCCCACTGTCTGCGCGACCGTCCAACTTGGAGAGACGCTGAAGTTAAGGGTAGTCGAGACCGATCCTGACGGGATGTTGGCGATCGGCGAACTGATATTAGCCGCAACCACGGGAGCGAAAGTGATGAGACTTTCGACGCCGGAGTCGAGGTATTTCGAAAGGTCTCCGGCCGCGGCAACTTCCACGGAACCTACGGAGCCGAAATTGAGCGTTAGAGGCATGAGATCTCCTTCACTCTCTCTAGCGGCTTTCCCCATTTAAAGGGGACATACGGACAGGATAAATATTCAGATGAACGGTGTGGAGCAGTGCGCGACCAGGAGGTTGACGCAAACCGATTGGATCAGAGGGTCCGACGGTGGGCCAGAATGGCGTCCCAATGGTTGTTCCAACTGCTCTGTTAAGCTATTGATTCTGCGAGCGCGCCTCGACCTACTGATCCCACAAGCAATCGCTCCACACAAAAATGCGGGACGATTGACGACAACTGATAAAACTAAAGGACTTAAGTAATTGAAAAGATTGGAGCCACCCTCCGGGATCGAACCGGAGACCTGCTGATTACGAATCGTGCGAACCGGCATTCTCTATCGCCTTCTCAGCATTGGAGTTATGGCAATAAGTGACGCTCTATCAACACGTTCGCTGTGTTAACCCTTGCTCATGCTGACTCAGCGAAACCAGCCATTTTGAACAGGAGTCCCTGTGAAAGTCCCTGTAGTAGACCCTGTGGTGGGGGAGACCGGACCGGGGGATATCCGACCGGTCCGAATTCCCCCCCGTAGGAACTACGCGAGCGTTTCCGCCGAAAACCGCCGCGAGGTGCCCTTGGCGCGCTTTTGGACGTGCCCCCGTGGGGTGGCTTGCGAACGCCGGGAATAGTAAGATGGGCACGTAGGCTACCGTCGTGATGACGGAAGGATTCCTAAATGTCCAAGCGAGTCTCAACGCGTATCGCCCCTTTTCTTTTGTCTTCCGTCGTGGCCGGTTGGTTCGCCTGCCGCGCACAGACGGCGACATTCCCCCCGCCCGCCAGCGGCGTCACCCCGACTTGTGGCAGTTTCGGCGCGGCGTGGCTTACGTGCTCGTTCGCGGGCGGAGCACTGGTGTTAAATGCGGCAACGGGCCAGACCACCCACATGGTCATCATGACCGGCACGGGTACTTCGTTTGGACCCGGCGCGTTAGGGATTGCCGATTTGCCGGGTACGGTGGTCACCAGCGCGTCATCCCTCATCAGCGGGGCGCTGATGACCGGCGCGGGATCGCAGGGGGCACAGACCACCACCACAAAATTGACCGGGGGCGTGTTCTTCCCCACGACCGACAGCACCACAGCCATTCAGTTCGATAAGGCCAATGGGAGCACGAACGTGGTGACGGTGGATACCACAGACGGTTATGTGGGCATAGGGACCGCAACACCGGCAAGCCCATTGCACGTGGTGGGCGCCGCTAGGATTGTTCCGACCTCAAGCTCGCAGAGCGGCACATCGGGCACAGTGACGTGCGTACAGCCCATAACAGGCGGCATGAAGCTCGCATCCTGTTACCTGAACGGATACGCCAACACGGGCACGGCGCAGACCTACAGCTATCCAACCCCGTTCAGCACGACTCCGGTATTGCTGGAAAGCGGCGGAAGCTGCGGCGCATACAACCCCACCACGACGGCGAGCACGTTGACGCTTCCGTCAAACGCCTCAATGACGGCGGAGACGTGCAACGTCGTGGCGATTGGGCAATGACTTCCGGGTAATGCGATGGAAGATCCGGCCCGGCCCGGTCCCGTAGTTACTAGGATTCGTGCTCCCAAGACCGTCACCCGCGGCCGTGGGCTTGCCCGTGGCGCGCCTGCAAACGGCGGGGATATCAGAAGACCTTCAGCGGCGCTGCGAACGAATCCGGGCCACAACGCGACACGGGAAAACGCATCGTAGGACCTACGGCGCGCCTCACTGCCCTGACCACCCCGACCTTTCCCGCGCCGTGGCCGGTCCTGAGATCCGAATCCCAACTTGTCCCGCAAGAGTTCTTACAGGCTTTCCGCTCTAGATGCTATAAATGCGCGTCCCGGGCGGCGGAGAAAAATCGCCGATCTCATGGGCAAGGCCGATATTCACCGCGTCTTGTGCCCCAACGTCTAGAATGTTCACCCGGCGCAAGCGATCCCAGTGCCTTCTAGACAGCTTGACGTGAGCACGGATGATCGCCTCCGTTCGTTTGTCATCCATCCCGGCGCCTTCGCTGAGCGCTGCCAATTCAGCGGCATTGGCCCCTTGGGGCGCATTTGCCCCTTGGGGACCGAGAACGGTCCGATGGAGTTGGAACAGCGCGTGAGCGCTAGTCTTGCGATGCTTAGCGCCAAGATAGGCGATAGCGGCAATGGATTGTACGGAGCCGACGTTGTAAAGGGTCAGATCAATCGGCAGCACTCGAAAGAAGTTGTAGAGACATACTCCGTCGCCAACAGACCCCCCGCTCGATTGAAAGAGAAGATGGATGGACCTTACACTGTTGCGAGATATTTCCTCAACAGCAGTAAAGATGTGCTGAACGGAGAGTTGGTCTATTTGACCGCAAAATACTGCGTATAGTTCAGATGGAGAGGCGGAGATAGGGTGCATCGAATGAAAGTATACAACGCACGGCGGAAGATTGCCCAATGTGTCTCGGTGCGGCACCATAGGGCGGTAGACGCGGGACCGGCACGTTAACGGGCACTCGTTCTTTTCTCCTGTACCTTCCGCTTCGCTTCCCGCGCGGCCACAGCTTTCCGGGCACGCTCCGACCGTTGCTCTTGCGTCATCGTTTCCAGGGACCGCTTTCCGCCGATCTTCCCGCCCTTCGCTCCCTGCTTTCGGAAGTACTCCAGAACGTCCGCCGGTAATCTCTTCTTCGCCATAGCTCAATCTTAACCGGGTTTAGATATTTGTGTCAAGCCTCTTGACATCTATAGGGGGATTAGATAAAATATAAGCATGAAAGCAATCGGCTACGTTAGAGTGAGCACAGAGAAACAGGCGGATTTCGGGGTATCGCTGGAAGCGCAGACCGCGAAGGTTCAGGCTATGGCCGTGGTGCAAGGCGCGGAACTGGCGGACGTGATAGTGGACGCGGGCGAATCAGCGAAGTCCCTCAACCGTCCGGGCATGGCGCGGCTTCTGTCGCTGGTGGATACCGGCGCGGTGGATACCGTCATCATCGCCAAGTTGGACCGGCTCACGCGGTCTGTGGCCGATCTTGCCGAACTGCTGAAACGATTCGAGCGCCGCGGGGTGTCGCTGGTGAGCGTGGCGGACTCCCTGGACACGCGGAGCGCGGCGGGCCGGTTGGTTCTCAACATCATGGTTTCCGTTTCACAGTGGGAGCGGGAAGCAATCGGGGAGCGGACACGGGACGCCATGCACCACAAGCGCGCGAACGGTGAGCGGGTGGGGACAATCCCCTTCGGCTACCGCGTGGCGGCGGACGGCTTGCACGTGGACCCGGACCCGGCAGAGCAAGCGATTCTGAGCCGGATGCGGGAACTCAGGGCGGCGGGCTATACTACCCGGCAGGTAGCGGACGAATTGAACCGGCAGGGTTATACGACCCGGCGCGGGACCGCATGGCGGTTTCAGTACGTCGCGGAAGCGCTCCGGGCGGCGGCCTAAAGCCGTATTCTGTCATCCAACGGGACGGTTACATGACAAAGCAGGCAAAACAGGCGGGCAAGGCGGGTAAGCAGACCGGGCCGAAGAAAGACCGGGCATGGTTTCAGCGGAAGGTGGCCGAACTCAAAGCCGAACTGGGGAAACTACCAGCGGACCGGCAAGAACAACTGAGGCGGGAACTAGATAACGGGAATGAGTTGTCAAAGCCCTTGCTGCGCGCACCATTGCAACCACAGCAGATCGTTACCGGTCAACCATAGAAGGGGCTTCTGCCTCACCCTCCAACATTCATACGCGGCATACGTCCCCAGCGCCGTTTGCCCTATCGCCCTCCAGACCTCGCTGTGATCCTTATGATCCTTGGCGGGCGCGATATAGAAGAACGCCGTCACTTTGTCGCGCCGGTCGAACCGGACAGCCACCCCATCCGGTGCCCATTCAGGGAACCAATCCCACTGTCGGTGGCTTGTAGTCCAAGTCGGCTTGCCGAGGCAGGATTCGACCTGGGATTGGGGGGTGCCTTTCACAATGCGGGACCAGCAAACGGGCGCGGGCGGCGCGGGCGGGGGCAGGGACAACGGCTCCACCGCGCCGCTTGTGTCATGCGAGGAAAGCGAATCGGGGGACGGAGCCTGATAATACGGAAGTGGCGGCTCCGGCGAGCGAAACCACGTCCCTTGAATCTGGCCCGCGGCGTTCCAACTCACAGTGAAGTTCAGGGTGGCTTGCGACCAGTGTACAGGTATTGTCACTGTGGCCGCATCGCCGACTTGGCGGGCCGTCGGCGCGTCCTGGCTTTGCGGCCGGCCTAGGGCGGTCATGATGTAAGAGACCTGTGTCGCGTAGGTTTGCAGCGCTATGGCCTTCTTCATTTCCGGCGAGAACTGCGCGTAGAATGTCTCGTACTTCCCAGCGAGAACCATGTCCAGCGCTTGGCGCGTTCGCTCTTCCGGTGACTGCGCGACGGCCACCGGCTCGGCCATGAGCGCGAGCGCCCACGCCATGCAACACCTTAGGGTCCGCATATGCGTAGTGTAGCTCTGTGCGGCCCTGGCCGAACCCCTCTCCGACTCGCGTGTTTCGGGTCCTTCCTCTGGGGCGGCGGCTTGCGCGGGTGGAACCAGTGCATGCGCGGAGGGCTTTTCTATACCTGAATTGTTCTATGCGAAGCAAAGGGGAGGGGGGAATGGACAGGGGCGAAACCCGGTGAAGCGGCGTCACCCCTTGCTTTCGCGGATGCGAAAGTGTGAAATGTGATCCATGGAACTCACACCGGAAGAACGCCGTAGGGTCTACGAGGAAGAGAAAGCCCGGCTCGAAGCTGGCCAGAAACTTCCGCAGGTTCCGCAGCAAAAGAAGGGTATCACCGGCAACGTCATTTTGATTATCGGCGTGCTGCTTGCCTTCGTGGTTATTGCACGGATCGGCCGTACCCCGTCAGACAGCAACGAGTCAAGTTCACACACGTTCACACTGAGCATCGGCGATACCGGCACCATCACCTCTCCCAGCATGATGGCTGACACGGTGGAGGACTGGGGAACCGGCGTGAAAGCCCACACCGCCCACGATGACATGGGGGTTACTGAACTTATCGTGCAGGGCCGTGCGTTCTCGGTGGAAACCGGCACGTCCGTGCGGGTGATCGACCTCGGGCATTGGGAAGGGTTCAGCCTCTACCGCCTGCGCGTGTTGGACGGTGATAATGCCGGCTTGGCAGGATGGACCGGGACCCGTGTAGTAACCGCATCGCGCGCAAGATAGTAAACTGAGATCAGCCGCCTAGCTCCAGTCCGATCAACTGAGGCGAAGGCTGGGAACCCTACCCAGGGGCGGCTTCTTCCATATAGGGAATCGCTGAGGGAGCGATGCCACACACGATACCGCCATTCCCGGAAGTCACGAGCAATGGGTTTATTCGCCTGCCCGGACACCTACCAAGAAGATGGGCCGTGCTAATCAAGCCCATCCACAACCAACTGAGGGCTGACGTGTCTCACGACCCAGAGCGAATAGAGCGATTGGTCTGCGGGGCATTTCAGCAACTTTACGACGTGCTTTGGGGACTCTATCAGCAAGGCGGCGCCGCTTATAATAGCGCCCTAGAGGCCGAGTTGGGCAAGAAGGCTTTCGGCCTAGCACTGGAGTGCAAATGGCTGCCCGAAGCTGCGCGCATCGGCAACCCGGCGTGGCGGGGCTGGGTCCATGAATTGATAGCGGAGCGGTTTAAGTGGACGGGTTTTGAGGATTGTTCTCAGCCGGACCCATACCTCTTTGTTCCCTTTCCGAAAGAGATTGGCGGAGCGGAGGTGCCTCAAATTCCGGGGCCGCCACAAGGTCACAGAGAAACGAACGTAAACAACACCGGAGACACGGTAGCGATGGAGCGTCAACAACTAATGAAAGACTTCAAGGCGAAAGCAAGGGAACAGGGCATCAAGGTTAACGATAAGATGGTTGCCAAGAAGGCAAAACCGGAATGGAACGACAGAACCATGGTCACCTGGTGGAAGCGGAACGACAAAGGGTGTAAGCTGTTTCACGACAGGCTGATTAGAGCCGTGTTACAAAAAGACCCCCTGTCTCTTTGGCCGCGGAATCGGGCCGAGTAGAAGATTTCTCCCGCAAATACCGCAATTCCCGCAATTCCTTTCATTGATTTCCGCAAAGCGGTGCATGGCATTTATTCAATCAGGATGGCAACCGGCCACCCGCGAAAGGAACCAATGACAACCACAAATAATACTCTTGAGAAACTCTTGACCGAGCATGACGTGGCGAGCGTCACCGGCCTGTCAGTCGCTACCGTCCGACGCTATCGGCTTCTTCGGCAGGGTCCGAAGTATCTGAAGCTGAACGCCGCTGTCCGCTACCGCGTGAGCGACCTTGAAGCATGGCTTGCATCAAGGCCCGTGGGCGGGCATGTGGCGCAGCCTGAACCGGCGAGCACCGGGCGCGTGTTTGATGTGACGGCTGCGCTTCCACGCAGAAGGGGGCACCATGCAAAGAGTCTTTGACATGAGCCACAGGAACCAGGCGGACCCCGAGTTCGATGAAATGCTATCGGCTATTGCCGAGTACGTGCGGGCGGGCGCCGGCAACGACAACAGCGTTGCATTCGCAAAACTCACACACTTTGGTCTCATCGTAGGGGTGGGTGGTTCCAAGAAGATGATTATGCCGTACCGCGATGGCGATGATACTGCCGTCGAAGGACCGGGGGACCTCTACTCACTTGAAGAGCTTGAGCGTCTCAATCTTGGCTCTCTGACTCCAGTAGTTGAAGGCCTTATCCATGAGTCCGAAACTATCGTTTTGGGCGGGCGTCCTAAAGTTGGAAAGAGTCGCATCGCGCACCAGTTGGCTTTATCCTTGGTGGATGGACAACCGTTTCTGGGCATGGCAGTGCCGACTCCCCGGCGCGTGCTTTTGCTGGACCTTGAGAACGGCGGCCGCGGGCTAAGGGACCGGCTCATCAAGATGTCCGCAACCACCACCGCGAAAGACCGCCTCTTCGTCGCCTTCTCGGATACGCTGGCGGACCCGAAGCTCACCAACACACCGGAAGGGATGGCGCATCTTAGAGACCTACTGAATCGCACGCGCGCCGAAGTCTTGGTTATCGACCCGTGGCGGCTGTGGTTGGGTGGCGATGAGAACGACTCCGCACAAGTTGTGAGCGGGCTTAAGGCACTGTCGGAACTCAGGCGAGACCATCCAGCGCTCGTTATTCTTATCATTCATCACGTCCGAAAAGAGAGCGGCGAGTCACCTAAAAAGCTGTTGGAAGACCCGCGGCTCTGGACTGAGAACTTGAGCGGCCACCATGCCTTGATGTCCCACGCGCACGCCGGGTACGGACTGGAAAGGCGCATGGAGGACAATGAAGAACTCATTGTCTTTGGCGGCGTCGCGCGCAACGTAGAGCCGATGACGTTGATTCTCGAAGAGGACTCCGCTACCCTCCGATTCGACGTGTGCCGAAATGAAGAGGCGGCGCTGAAGGTCATGACGCCAATGGAGCGGACGCTATGGATACAGGCCAAGTCACTGGGGAGCTTTCGATTTACAGACCTTGGGCAGGCGTCCGGGTCCAAGAACAAAAAGGCGATTTCGGGAATGCTGAAGAAAGCACAGGAGCATGGAATACTCGTTAAGATCGGAGGCCATTATAAGACGGCGTGATTATAGCGGAACCGACGGAACCATACTGTTTTCTCAATCACATACGGCGGGACCGCCAACGGAACCGGCATGGAACTGCGGAAACCGGGGGGGCGGACTGGCAATCGTTCCGGTTCCCGTGGTTCCCGGCCGGTTCCAGGGCTAGTTCCTGTGTATGTCATTGATTCTATATATGGGTTCCGCTAGTTCCGGTTGTTAGCGACTAACCGCTACACTGGCTCCAGTTCCACCGTAGGAAGCCTGAACGTCATGCCAGCGAAGGGACAATCACTTACCCGATAGAAGTTCTTGTGCTTGTCGTGATACATGACGCCTTTCGGCGCTCCATCCGGACCAATCCCTTTCCTGTGAAATAGGCTCTGACCGCAGTGGCAACAGAAACACGTCATGTTGAACGCGATCAGAGTGACCTTCATTGGTTCCGGTCCTGATTTTGGGGTTTGGTCCGGCCTGTCGGGTTTGGGAGCGGCCGCAAGGCCAATAGCGGAAAGCAACAGCGCCATGAGAGTACGGCGGCCCGTTGATGTTGCAACGTCAGATGTGAGCATGTCGTTCACTATACATCGCGGCGTAGCACCCGTTCCTTGTGACAGTTCCGCTAATCAGCCGTGTTCACAGGGAACCAAACCGGCGCGGTCGCTCAAATGTTCAGGCAAATTGCATTATCTTAGGCCCTAAGTTATAATCACCCAGAATGAAGAGGCCGAATATCCCAGATGACGTGTTAGCGTACTTCCGCAAAACGGGAGCCGAAGGCGGCAAGGCCCGCGCCAAGAAGCACAGCAAGAAACAGTTGAGCGAATGGGCCAAAAGGGGCGGGCGTCCGAAGGGAAGCGGCAAGGGCAGAAAGCAAACGAAGAAAGGCGGCAAGTGATGGCGGTCTATCGGCCAAAGCGCAAGGGCGGGGCGTCGAAGTTCTACGTCTGCGAATTCGTCTACCAGGGCAAGCGGTTCCAGGAATCGACCGGCGCAACCAGCAAGACGCTGGCGAAGGAGTATGAGAAGGGGCGGCGGGCCGAATTGGAAAGGGCGGCGGCGGGCTTGCCTACGGAGCAATGCGTTTGTCAACTTGATTTGGCCCCTTTTGATGCTCTCATTTGGCCCCACCTGGTTATTGTTCCGCCTGCCCGCGCAGACGCTTCTTGTTGATCCGCTCCTTTTATTAGTTGCTGGCCGGGTCTTTCCCAAGTGTCGCCTCTCCCATTTTTTGGAGGGCCCCGGCCGCAGCGTAGCCCTGCGAGGCCGGAGGCCGAGCGGTTAGGGCGAAGCGAAGGGCGGGGTCCTCCAAAAAATCCGCCGTTCGGGCCGGTCACCGCGACTCCCGAGGTGCCTTCTTACCTGGCTCGAATTTGTGGCCGAAGGCGATCTTCTCCGTCGCCGGCAGCCGTATCCAGTGCACCTCCAAAGGCTCCTCTTCCAACTCATCGCCCAGGCACTCCAGCGCCACCACCTCGGCGAGCCGCGTCTCGACCCAGCGCGTACGGCGCCCCTGTTCTTCCCCGCCGCTTTGTCCACCTTCGCCGATCTCCAAGGCGCGAACGAACGCCGCCTCGCGGTCTTCGCTGCGGAACAAATAAAGCCCCTCTTCCCAGTTACGGATCCCGCGCCCTTCCACCATCTCCGCCCAGCGAATTCGCGCTCGATACCATTGCCGCGCCTTCATGCTTTCGCTCCTTTGCCCAGCTTCTTCAGCGTCCGCAGGAACCGGTACGAGTCCTTTCCGGTATCTATAATGTGGGCTTGGTCCGTCAGCCGGTCGAGCATGGCCTTGCACAATCGCGCATTGGGGAATTTCGTGGTCCATTCTGAAAATGGCAAGTTCGTCGTAACGATCACCGCCGCCCGCTCGGCTCGTCCGGCGATCACTTGAAACAGCAACTCCGCCGCTGAATCCGGCATCACCACGTAACCCAGCTCGTCGATCACAATCAAGTCGTAACGGGTCCAACGATTCCTCACCCGGGTCAGTTCGGCATGGTTCTGGGCTTCGATCAGTTCGGTCACCATTTCCGCCGCCGTCGTGAACCGCACCCGCTTCCGCTGGCGGCAAGCCGCTACCGCCAATCCGGTGGCCAAGTGAGTTTTCCCCGTGCCCGTGTCGCCCAGAAAAATGACTGGCTCCTTCCGTTCCAGGTATCCGCCGTCACTCAGATCGCGCAGTAGCGGTACCGGAAGGTGCGGCGCACACTGGAAGTCGAACTCCTCCAGCGTTTTCACCGCAGGGAAGCGGGCCTCCTGAATCCGCCGCGCCATCGCCTTCCGTCCGCGCTCCTCTACTTCTCCTTCCATCAGCGCTTCCAAATAACTCAGATGCGATTGCTGCTGCTTCACCGCCTGCTCGGCCAGCCGCACAAACTGCCCGCCCAATGTCGGCAAGTGTAGCTGCTTGGCGTATTGCCGGATCGCGGCCTCCTGTATGGGTTGGACGGCGGCGCTCATTGGATCACCTCCGTCGCTCTCCAAGTCGGCCGCAGTTGGTCGTAATCCTCCAGGCTGGGCTGCGGCCGGTCATACCGATTCAGTGCACCGATCTGTGCCGGGGCGGCTACCGGCTGCTGTGCCTGGCCGCGGATGCTCAGCAGATAACGAACCGCCCCTACATCCGAACACCCCAACTGCAGTGCTTCTTCCACAGCTTCGCGCACCGGTGCCGGCCCATGCTCCCGTGCCAGCAGCAGTACGTCGATCATGGCGCGCGTGCCTTCCTGCTTGCCTTGTCGTTGACGCAGCACATCCCAGAACTGGTCGTAGCTGGCGGGCCATCGCCCTTGCGCCCGGCATTGCTCCAGCGCCGTCGAACCGGCCAAAGCTCCGGGCTTTTTCACCAGCACATCCAGGTAATGCTCCAACTCGAGTACCTTCTTGTGCCGCGCATAGCAGCGCTCATGCCGCGCCACGCACCTGGCCTGATGCCAGACCTCCACGTAAGCCGAGTAGACTTTCACTTCCACCGCGGTGCCCACCGGCAAAGGGACCGAGTAGAAGTTGGTCAGCGCCTTCGCGCAGCCGCTGCCGTTGACCGTCGGAAAGTGTAGTGATGCCAAATCAAAACCATCCGTGGCCAGCGGTAATAAATGCTCCCGCTCCGTGAGCATCGCCGTGCCGACAGGCTGCCCACGCCCCTCGATCACCCGGCCCTCGTCTTCCTTCGAACCCGCGGCCAGCAGCAGGTTCAGCTCTTCCAGATCACGGACCTTCGGCACTGGCACCAGATGATTCCGCCGGAACTGCCCTCCTTCGCCTTCCACGCCACCTTTCTCGTGTCCCTCGCCCGGCGTGCAGAACTCCGACTCAAACCCCCAGTGCGAACGGAAGGCAATGAACCGTGCGGTCTCCTCCCGTTGATGCCCCCGCAAGATTTTCTTTACGGCACTCTTCAGGTTGTCGTAACGCAGCACGCGGAACACCCCGCCAAAATAAGCGAATGCCAACTCGTGCGCTTCCAGGAACGCCTGCTGGTTGGCGTGCGGATAGGCCCGATGAAATGCTCCTCCGCTCGCCATGCTGCGCAAGCAAAACAGGCATGTTTTGCGCGATTCACCGTCGAACTCCGCCCAGCCTTCATACCAGTCCACCTGTCCTTCGTCACCCCACGTATACGACTGCGGCACGAAGGTTTCCATCCCCAGTAAACCCATGGCCGCTTTTCTTGCGCGCACATATTGCCGCACCGTCGATTCCGCCACGTCCAATTCCGGCATCTCGCGTCGCAGGCGTGCCCAAATCCGGTGCGCCGTGTGCCGCTGCTTTCTAGGGGCCTTGCGGTCCGACTCCAGAACCCCGTCGATAAAGGGAATCGCCGCCGCCAGTTTCGGCCTCTCCCGTTCCGGAATCTTGCGGTCCGCCGGCATAGCCCTGGCCAGCGCCTTCCGCACTTCTCGACGGTGTACGCCCAACTTCCGCGCCACCGCCCGTATCGTTCCGGCACCATGCTCGTACTCTCGCCGGATCTGCTCGTATAGTTCCACCTTGGCTCTCCTGTTTTCCAAAACCGTGTTTTCCTTCCGGGCATTCATGCCCGAAACAAGATACATGGTTTCTGATCTACAGGTGGGGCCAAATCAAAGCATCGAAAGGGGCCAATTCAGAGTAGCGAAATCAAGCAAAAGGCGAACCGAATCCGCACGGTCGCCGAGGTAGCCGGCGCCTATGTTGAAGGGTACCGGCTCAGTCACCGGCCGAAGTCCATCCTGTTCGCAGAAGGGCGGCTCAAACAGGTAAAGCGGCTGCTAGGGGGTATGCTGCTGTCGGATCTCACCGAGGAACGCCTTCGGGCTTACGTCAGCCAACGACAGCAAGGGGGCGCGTGCGGGCGAACCGTCAACATGGAAATCGGGGAACTCTCGCGGGCGATTGGGCGGACTTGGCGTGAACTGTGGCCGAAGTTGAAAAAGCTCGAAGAGCGGCAGGATGTTGGGCGCGCGCTGTCGCCGGACGAACAGAGGCGGCTACTTGATTGCCTCGAATCCAGCCAGTCGCCAACACTGCGAACCATCGTTCCCACTTTGTTGCTTACCGGTATGCGTTCGGGGGAAGTGATGGGCCTTGGATGGGGGCAGGTAGACCTGATGGCCGGAACCATCACCGTGGGCCGCGCAAAGACCTCCAACGGTACGGGGCGGGTTATACCGATCAACGGAGACTTGGCCCGCGTTCTGGCGGCGCACCGAGCATGGTTTATAGACCGCTTCGGCGCGCCCGAACCCGATCACTACCTGTTTCCATGGGGCAGACCCGAGCCGTCTGACCCGGCCCGCCACACAACCGAACTTAAGCGCGCGTGGAGCGAACTCCGCAAGCGCGCGAACGTAAGCTGCCGTCTTCATGACCTTCGGCATACCTACGCCACAAAGCTGGCCGAGAATGGCGTTCCCGAGTCCACTATGCTTGCGCTGCTGGGCCACATGAGCCGGGCCATGTTGGAGCGGTATTCACACATCCGAATGGCGGCGAAGGTCGCGGCCGTCGCCGGTATCAGGCTGCGTCCGCAGCCCCAAAATTCTGAGGTAGTCCCTGTGAAAGTCCCTGTAGTTGCGGAGCCAACTCGGATTCAATGAGGCGTATATTACTGAAAAGATTGGAGCCACCCTCCGGGATCGAACCGGAGACCTGCTGATTACGAATCAGCCGCTCTACCAACTGAGCTAGGGTGGCTTAGCTCTTCGATTATAATGGCTTGCAGGGCATGGCGCAACTCGGGTTGATCAGCCGTTCAAGGGCGCCAGAACTGGATCTAAGCTCTTGCGACGTACACGTTGGCAAGCGTGGTAGTCAATCGCACAGTTTGATTCTCCATCACTAATCTGATTCCCTTATTGTCTGTTGGGTTCGGCCGCAACATGCGGTCGAATATTCGCGACGCTTCTTCAAGCCGGCCCCACATCCATAGGTAAAGCCCATATCCGCGCCTCGCCGATGACGAGAGCATCGTCGGGAACGGCGACACCATCCTCGAACGCTTGCCCAAAGGCCCCGAGTTGCTGGGCGTCTCCGTCCCACTACAAGAGATGGTGCTTGAGGAGACAATGTGCGCTTGCCCATCGTCTGAGCACTATACTCCAGCGGAGTATACTGAGATGTGCAGACCGTCGTGGGAACCCCACATTCCTTGGCGACGCCAGATCGTTGGGATTGACCGACGGAGAGCGGCTAGCCATCGTCACATGGATTGCCGCCAATCCTCAGGCAGGTGACGTAATCGAGGGAACGGGCGGTGCCCGAAAGGTGCGGTTCGCTGGAAAAGGCAAGGGGAAAAGCGGGGGCTACCGGGTGATCACGTTCTTTTCGGGGGCGGACATTCCGGTATTCTTGCTCAATATCTTCGCCAAGAACGAAAAGACCGATTTAGCGCCGAAAGAGCGGCGAGTATTGAAATCCGTCCTGGCGAATATAGTCCGGACCTACGGGACCAGAATGGAGTCGCGATGAAGAAAACGAAGCAGACGGCAGGCGAACGAATGGTTGCGAGCGCCAAGGAAGCTCTCGCATTCGCCAAAGGCCGGCGGAATCACGGCTGTGAAGTACACGTTCCAAACGACATTGATGTCAAGGCTATTCGGGAGAAGATCTCCCTTTCTCAAGGCGAATTTGCCAAGTTGTTCGGTCTGAGCAAACGGACCTTGGAACACTGGGAACATGGGCGACGAGTCCCCAGCGGCCCCGCCCGAGCTTTCTTGATAGTGATCGCCCGTGAACCGGATGCAGTCCGCCGTGCGTTACTTGCCTGAGCGGAGAGTTGGATTCAAAATCGGATTCAAATAGCGCCCGTCAAGCCGAATTCCGCCGGCAAAACAGAGGTGCAACCGAACTCGGAATCAATAGCATGGCAGATAGACAGGGGGAATTACGAATCAGCGGCCGAAGCCGATTGAACGCGTTTACTGTGTCCCGCCCGCCGTTCCCAGGTACTTCAGCAGCGCGGCATTGAACGGCGCGGCGCACTCTACCGGCGGCACGTGCCCGCACGAATCCAGGATCACGCTTTCCGCGCCGCGGATGTCCTCGGCCAGCGCCTTGCCCATCGCCAGCGGAACCAGGGCGTCATCGCGCCCCCAGACGATCAGAGTGGGGGCTTTGATGGCGCCGAGCCTGCCGTCCACCACGTCCTCGCTGCGCAGAATGGAATCGATAAAGCGGTCGACCGTGTTGCCGTCGTTCTTGCGCAAATGCGCGGTGAAAGCCTGTTCCACAAACTGGTCGCTCGAGTACATCTTGTTGTGGAAGACCAGTCCCATAAGCTGCTTCTCGCCGGCCAGGGTCGACGGATTCAGCCCTTGCAGCATTTCTCGCGTCAACGGCGGCCCGCCCGTGCGTTTGGACGAATAGCCCGCGCTATCCACCAGCACCAGGCGACTGACTTTGTCAGGATGCGCCAGCGCGAAATCCATGGCCACCCATCCGCCCAACGAATTGCCCACCAGCGTGGCTTTGTTGACACCGAGCTTCTTGCAGAACGCATCCAGAAAGTCGACGAGCGTGCCTACGCGATAGTCGATCAACGGCTTGTCGGACTGCCCGAAGCCAATTTGGTCCGGCGCGTAAACGTGATACTTTCCGGCCAGCGCGGGCACGGTAAACGACCAGGCGCCGCGGTCCGCTCCCAGCCCATGCAACAGAATTACGTCCGGGCCGGAGCCGGCTTCCTGATAGTAGATTTTCTGGCCATAGATCTCGACCTGTTTAGTGGCCGCGTCCTGGGCCCATGCGGCAGCAGCCAGCGCGCTAAGTAGAGCGATACGGGGAAGCATCGTTCGATTGTACGACAATGCGCTCGGGTCACTCCACTGCGATGGTGACGCCCGCGGGGCTCTGATACGTCCCTATGGTGAGCACCACCGGCAAGTCGCCGGTGGGGACGAAGCCGCTGGGAACCTGCGCGTTGATCTGCATCAGCCCGACAAAGCCCGGCGCATCGCCGGCGAACAGGATGTTGGCCGGAATACCCGCCATGGTCAGCGACACCGGCAGCTTCGGCGATGGGAATGGCGCCGACGCCGCTTGTCCGGTGACTCCGGCAGGCGACGTCTGACCACCGCCGGTGGCATACAGGACCACGAGCGAGCCGCGCGGGGCGGGATGCTGGGCGGAGTTGATCGAACCATCCGGATTGACCACCACGGCGTTGCCCGAGCCGTAGTTCAGGGTGAATAGCGCGGGGTTAGTGTCCGCCAGCGCGATTTGCATGGACGCCAGCTCAGCACCCTGGTATACCACCAGCAGGTTCGCGGAGACTTGGCCTGCCATCTCGTAGGGCACCTGCGCGTTGATCTGGCCCGACTGCACGTAGAACAGGGGTGCGGGCGTGCCATTCAGCAGGACCTGCACGTTGCCCAGCGTGGTCGGGAGCGCCCCGGACGCGTTGAACGTGCCCATGGCCGCGGTGTCCGGCCCGATGCCCTGGCCGAAGACGGAAAAAATCTCGCCCGGCGCCAGCGGGCCCGGCAGCAGGCTGGCCGCATTGGCAACGGCCACGTTGACGGTTTGCGGCTGAGCCGGCGGCGTCGAGGTCACCACCGCCGGCCCCCCCGATAGCATGCGCACGCGATTGTTGCCGGTGTCCGCGACATAGACGTTGCCCTGGTTGTCGAGAGCCAGCCCGCCCGGATTGTAGAGCGCAACATCCAGCGCGGCTCCGTTGTCACCGTTGTATGCCCCATAACCGGTGCCGGCAATCGTGACGATCTGGCCGTCCGTCGTCACCAAGCGCACGCAGTGGTTGCCGGTATCCGCTATGTAGACGTTCCCGCTGGAGTCGACCGCCACCGCCGATGGAGCGTTCAACTCCGCAGCGGTCGCCGCTCCGCCATCGCCGCTGAAGCCGCCGGTTTCGGTGCCCGCGCCGGTTCCCGTGCCCGCGATGGTGGAGATCGCGCCGCCCGGTGCAAGCATCAGGATGCGATGGTTATAGCTATCGGCGATGTACAGATTGCCCAAGCTATCGAGCGCCAAGCCTTTCGGATTGTCCAGCTCGCCCCACCCGGTACCGCCGGCGGCGTCGCCCGGCGTGCCGGTTCCGGCGACGGTCTGGATATTGCCCAAGGGGTCTACCAGGATGACGCGATTGTTTAGGGTATCGGCGATGTAAACGTTGCCCAGCGGGTCGGCAATCACACCTTGCGGCGTGTTCAGAGGTGTTTGGGTGGCCGGATCGCCGTCGCCGCCGAGTCCTGGCAGGTAGTAGCCTGCGAAGGTCGTGATCGCGCCGGAAGGGTTCACGCTGCGCACACGAAGGTTCTGGCTGTCGGCGATGTAAAGGTTGCCGGCCGGGTCGAACGCCACTCCCATGGGAATATTCAAGCAGGCGCCGACGGCCGCGCCTCCATCGCCGCAATAGTTCGGTGTCCCGTCACCTGCCACCGTCGAGATCGAGCCGCCGGCGACGACTTGGCGGACTCGCTGGTTTCTCGTGTCGGACACATAGAGGGATCCATTATTGAGCGCCAGTCCGGTGGGCGCGTTGAGGACTGCCAGCAGCCCGCTCCCGCCGTCGCCGCCGTAGCCGAATGTTCCGGTACCCGCGACGGTATTGATGATGCCCGTCGCCGCAGCGACGCATCGCACGCGCTGTGCCTCTGAGACATACAGGTCTCCCGCCGCGTCCAGCGCCACTTGCACTGGGCGGATCAACGCGGTCTGCAGCGCGGGCTGCCCGTCACCGGCGTACCCGCCCGGTACACCCGCCACTTGCGTGAGGACGCCGGCGGGGGTCAACTGCCACACGACCGAGTTGACGCCGTCCGGGATATAGAGATTGCCTGCCGCGTTGGCGGCCAGGCCGGCCAGACCTACAGCCACCATGCCGAAGCTGAGCGTGCAAGACGTCTGTTGATCGCAGATGGTGGTGCCGATGGCGCCGGTGGTGGCCAGTACCTTGCGGATCCTGGAGTTGCCACTATCCGCGATGTAAAGGTTGCCGGCGCCGTCCAGGGCCAGGCCAGCCGGCTGGTTCAATTGCGCGGCGGTGGCCGCTCCGCCGTCTCCGCTGTATCCCGCAATGCCGATTCCGGCGACGGTGGAGATGATGCCCCCCGGGGTCACCTTGCGCACGCGATAGCCAAGGAGTTCCGAAATGTACAGGTTGCCGCCCGGGTCCATCGCCAGGTCGTGAGGGCCGAGCAAAAGCGCGGCGGCTGCCGGACCGCCGTCCGCATGGGTGCCGTTCGGTCCATCGCCCGCCACGGTGGTGATGTTCCCGTTGACGCCGATCATGCGCACGCGCTGGTTCCCATAATCGGCGATGTATAGATTGCCCGCCGCATCCATCGTCAGGCCATAGGGCTGATTCAATTGCGCGGCTAAAGCTGGGCCGTTATCGCCGCTGAAACCTGGGTGTCCGTTGCCGGCTACCGTGCTGATGACACCTGCGGGAGTCACCATGCGCACGCGATTGTTGGCGGCGTCCGCGATATAGAGGTTGCCGGCGGGATCCACCACCATCCCTTCGGGCTGCTGCAACTGCGCAGTGACGGCTTGTCCGCCATCGCCCACCAGGTCGCTTCCCGCCACCGTAGTGAGCTGATAAACCGGGGGCGACGCCGGCAGGGCAGGGAAACAGCAAAGGCCGAACCAGGCCAGAGCGAGGGGTATACCCCGATATTGGACTTGCATACTCCTATAAAGGGTGGGCAGGGCCTCAAGTTTTTCTCAGAAACCGCCGTTATATAGGTGAGTCTGCCTATGCATCACCGATGGATTTACCTAGTGCCGGCCGCCTGGATGGCCGTCGTGGCGAGCGAGGCGAGTGGGCCTATCCACCTGAAAACAAGAGATCTGACTGTGGCTAGCTATCCGGCGGCGGAAGCCCTGCAAGCGCCTGGACAGGGTAGCGGACACCTCTTGGTGCAATTCTCTACAGGGCCTACAGTCGACGATTTGCTGGAGCTCCAGCGCCGGGGAGCGCGGGTGGTCGGATCGGCGCCGGATGGAGGCATCACTATTTCGTCCGATCAGCCCATCTCGTTCGAAGGTTTGGCGGTGGAGTGGTCCGGGCCATTGCTGGCCGAGGACAAGATCAGCCCCCTGCTATCCCAGGCGGGCACGAATGGCGGACCGTCCGCGGTGGTCATCGAGTTTCATCCGGACGTACACAGGCGGCGCGCGCTCGAATTGCTGCGTAGCGTTAATGCGCAGGTGCTGACGCATCCGGACCTGTTGCCGAACCATGTGCTGGCTATGGCCACGCAGCCGGTGTTGGCCCAGATCGCCGGTTTTGACGAGGTGGCGTACATCTTTCCGGCTTCCGACGATCTGATTCAGGGCAATCGCGTGATGGCGTGCAACGGGGCGGAGATGGCGGCCGGACCGGTCGGGCAATATGTCCTGGTCGGGAATGGCTGGCGCGGCGCGGGAGCTGGCGTGGTTCAACTGGAGTACGTATTCGCGCAGATGAGCGCCAAGCTGCCCGTGGCCAGTGCGCAATCCGAAATCCTGCGCGCCCTCCAGCAATGGTCCGGTAACGCCAATGTGCAGTTTGTCCCGGGGACCAGCGCAACGGGCAACCAGACGGTCTCGATTATGTTCGCGCAAGGCGTGCACGGCGATAACTATCCCTTTGCGCCGGGCAGCGGGGTGCTGGCGCACACCTTTTTTCCATCGCCCACCGATCCCGAGCCGTTGGCCGGCGACATGCACCTGAACGAGGACCAGGATTGGCACATTGGAACAGACATCGATTTGTACACGGTCGCGTTGCACGAGGCGGGGCACGCGCTGGGCCTGGGGCACACGGACGATCCGAACACGGTCATGTATCCGTACTACCGCTTTGGCGCCGCGCTTTCAGCCGGCGACATCGCCGGAGTGCAGGCGTTGTATGGGAGTCCCGATACGTCCACGCCGCCAGTGACCACACCGGTGACCACGCCGGTTACTCCGCCGCCTTCGCTCCCGGCACCGGCATTGTTGACTCTGACAATCACCAATCCGGTTGGGACGAGCGTGACGACTAAGGCCACGAGCATCGCGATCTCCGGCACGGCAAGCGGGGGAACAGGCAATCTTCAGGTGGTTTGGAGCGACAACCAGGGCGGATCCGGCCCGGCCGCCGGTTCGACGAACTGGTCCGTGCCGTCCGTGGCCCTAGCCGTGGGTGCAAACACGATTATGATTTCGGTGGCCGACCAGGCCGGGGATTCCGCCTCACAGTCGATCACCGTGACCCGCCAGGCGCCCGTGCCGCCAGTGACTACACCACCCGTGACCACACCACCTTCCGGACCGCCATCGCTCACCGTCACCTCGCCCGCGATGACCATCGTCTCGACGTCGGCCGATAGCATCGCTTTTGACGGCACGGCAACGGCAGGTGTCACATCGGTGACATGGTCGAATTCGACCGGCGCATCCGGCAATGCCATCGGTACTCAGCAGTGGAGCGTCGCCGCCATTCCGCTGCTCGAGGGCACGAACACCATCACAGTGAACGCCTACGATGCGTACGGCGCATCCGCGTGGCGTGCCGTCACGGTAGTGCGCCAGTAGGCCGCCGGTTTCGAGCGCTGCTACGGAAAAACCCGCCAGCCACGCTGAACGGCAATCTTCTCCAGCCGCTGGAAGGAGCCGGACTCATCGTCCTTGCGCGGCGCCAGCCCGCCCGGACTGATGCTGCTCGAGCAGATTTCTTGCGGAGTCACGGGCTGCGGCGTCGGCAGAGCGGGCGCGGGCTTCGCCGGATTGTTGAAGTCGATTACGGACAGCAGGTTGCCCACAGTGTCGGAGGTCTCGCGGGCCGCCAGCGGCTGCACATTGAAAACGGATTCGATCATCTTCAGCACCGAGGTATGATCGAACACCGTGTGATTTACCGTGGGGTTCGCGGGCGCGCCGACAGTCCAAGGCGATGCCACGATGCACGGTACCCGGCAACCCAGCAGCGCTTCGCCGTCGACCACGTCCGGATCGGTGTCGTTGGGCGCCAGCGCGCGCGGCGGCGGCACGTGCTCGAAGAACCCGCCCCATTCGTCGTAGTTGTGCACCAGGACGGTACTCTTCCAATCCGGGCTGCTGGCGACGGCCTGGTACACCTGCGCGATGAACGCATCGGCGTTGCGGATATCGGACTCCGGATGGTTATCGTTCGCCGTGTTCAGCACCAGGGTGAAGGAGGGATCCACGAAGGACACCTGAGGCAGGGAACCGTTCGCGCAATCCGAAAGAAAGTCGGAAAACGAGTTGGCGTATAGGATCGCATCGACCGGGAAAAGCGTCAGAAACGGGACGTTGCCGTAGTAATACTTGCTGCTGACGCCGGCCGCGGTGCAATGGTTGAAAATGGTGGGGTAGGAACACAGCGCGATGCTGTCGTCCAGGCGGTCAGTCTGGCCGCATAGTTGGAAGATGCGGTTTGGAAAGGTGGGCGCCAGGATGGAGGGGAAGTACATATCGCAGGCAGTGAAGCTCGTAGCGAACTTGGGGAAGAACTGGTTATCGGTCTCCCGGTAGTAGCCGATGCCGAAAACGTCCGCGGTTGACGCCTTCATGAAGCCGTCCATCAGGCCGTTGTCAACTTCGATACGACCGCCCTGGTAGCTATGGTCCGGGTCGTTGTAACCGCAGCCCGTCCAATCGGGCGACAGGTCGTGCGTGGGATGGCTCACGCCGTCGACGTCCAAATAGGACAGGCCGGCTTGCTTGCCGTTGGCGTTGGGCAGCCAACCCAGAAAATGGTCGAAGCTGCGGTTTTCCTGCATCACGACCACAATGTGTTTGATCTGCGAGGTGGCCGCGCGCAGCATGGCGGGGCTAAGGGCAGTACCGGCGGCAAGGCCACCGGTGGTTTTCAGGAATGTTCGGCGATCCATTTTTCTTTTATACAACGACAGGCGTGAAAAGTTTGTGACAGACGGGTTACTTTTTGAGCACCTTATCCACGGCCCTGGCCAACTCGCGGAACTCCTCATGGGCGGTGGAATCCGGCGCGTACTCCGAGACCGTCAGCCCGCTCCCTACCGCTTCCGCGACCACGATCCGTTGCCCGATGGGCGGCAACACCTTCCTTCCCATGTCTTTTAGCGAAGACGCCAGACCGCGCCCCAGATTGGTCGACATAAGCACCTTGGAAGGCACGAAACGGATGCGCGGCTTTTTCGAACGCCGTTCGGCGCGCGCCTTCAATGCGAGAGACAGCGCTTCCTTAAGCGCAAACAGATCGAACGGCGATGCGCCACAGGGCAGCAGGACGATATCGGATACCATAGCGGCCTCGTAGGCGATTTCGGGGGCGCCCGGCGGCGTGTCGATCAGCACGATATCGGCATCCTTTTCTGCCTGCCGCACGCGCGCCCGCAGCGCGCCGTCGCCGGCTTCCACTTTCTCGACCATGCGCGCCAGCACACCGTCGCCTTGCGCCGCCCAGGCCACCAGGCTATGCTGCGGGTCGGCGTCGAGCACCCGCACGGTGCGTTTCATCGCGGCAAACTCGCCCGCCAGATTCCCGGCGATGGTGGATTTGCCAACCCCGCCCTTGCGTCCCGCTACCGCAATGATCGCCATGGAAGACTACTGTAGCGCGACGTAGTGCCTGCCGTGATACAGCCGCGCCGAGCCGTCCGCGGCGACGACCACCTGCAGCGGCCGCGGCAACTTCAGATCCGCTTGCCGTTGGGCCGCGCAGCTGGCCACCGGCGCGCCGGCCTGGTTATAGAGTGAAAACTTGCCGGGCGCATCCACTCCCGTTCCCGGTAGCACCCAACCGAAGCCGTAGCTTCCCGCCGCCACTTTCTGTCCGCACAGCGTGAGGTCGCCTTCGGTGATTATCATCCCAACGTACTTGGTCACTATGTTGGCAGCGTACCCGGCGGTGTCGATCAGCGCGAACACCGCGCGCGCCCCTGCGGGCGTCTTCACCAGGACGGCGTTGCGTTTCTCGGTGGGGATCGCGTTGCCCTCCAGATAGAAATCCTTGGGCACGGCCGAATCGAAGGCCTTCCCGGTTACAACTTCGAACTTATTCTGTGCCATCACGCTCGGGCACCCGGCGCCGGACACCACCGCCACGGCCGCCAACCACAATCCAACTCGGTACTTCCGCATGTTTAACCTCGCGCCGCTATTGTACCTTGGCGCATGCGCAAAGAGCTAAAATGGAGATTCATGATGCGCCCCTCTATTGCTACTGCCTCGCTCGCCGTCCTGGGACTCGCGGCCGGCGTCTACGCGGCGTCCCGCCACGCAGAGGACCTGGTGGACCGCGTCCAGGGCGTGCGGATCGCGAGCCATTTGCCTTGCGACGGGTCTACCAACCCACAGGACGAGTTGAAATTCGAAACCACGTTCTCGCCCGGAGGCTGGCAGCGCTCCTTCCATTTGGACGTCTTCGAGAGCCAATACTGTAAACGCCTGGACCTCTATTTCTTCTGCGTCATGCACGGGCACGATCGGTGGAAACACGAATGGGCGCAGGATAGCCAGGGCACGCCTGGCAGCGGAAGGTATTGGATCGACACCTGCTCCAGTTGGGGGTCGAAAAACGCGCAGGAATACATCTTGAGCGGGTGGTATCAGGAAGGCCCGGCCGACCGGAAACTACCGTGGAAGCAGGCGGCCATCAAGCAGGTGTCGGCGACGCCCGAGATTTATGAATTCACGGATGCCAACGGGGGCACCGCGCGGGTGGAAATCAAGCGGAAGTAGGCGGGAGGGTTGGAGCCGCTGCGCGCCTCCCGCCCCATCCGTTAGGTTCGCTTGGTGCCCTTGACAGTGCCGGCCGCTTCCGGTCCCTTGAACTTACCGTCGAATTTCTTGCCCTCGACGGTGCCCTCGGTCACATAGGTTGCTTCGTTCACCACTACCTTGAAGGAGAACATGTTGCCATCCAGCTTGGCGTCTACAATTGCCAATTCGCCCATGTCGCCGCTCAAGGTGCCGCTGAGCTTGCCGCCATCGTCCTTAACCGTCAGGGTCCAGTTGGTGGGCTGCCCGGAATCGTCGGTGCTAACGACGTCCCATGTCCCAGTCACGGGGTTGTCAGCCGCCCAGGCTGCCACGGAAGCGAACAGAAGGACCGTCAGAAACAAAGTTAACGCGCGTGTCATTTTTCCTCTCCCAAAACGAGAATTCGCGCAGTCCCGACGCTGCCTGGTCTTGGCGCGACGGAGCGCTTCCATCTAGCATACCGCAGCATGGGCTCGCGAGCCTGCCCCACTGCGGGGTGAAGCGCGCGATAATACGGGCTATGCTGAGATTTGCCGCATCCCTGTTGCTGCTGACCATGAGCGCCGCTGCCGCCGTCAAAATCGAAAAGACCAGCTACAAGGGCTGGCCGAATAGCTACCGCATCTCGAACGGAGAAGTCGAGCTGATCGTGCCCAGCGAAATTGGCCCGCGCATCATGCGCTACGCTTTTGTGGGCGGACAGAATTTCTTCAAGGAATTCAACGAGGCGCTGGGCAAATCCGGCGAGGCGGCCTGGGTCGCGCGCGGCGGGCATCGCATCTGGGCGGCGCCGGAGGATGCCGTGCGCACGTATGCGACCGACAACGGGCCGGTACGCGTCGAGATCAAGGGCGACGTGCTGGAGGTAACCGAGCCGGTGGAGGCGTTGACCGGCCTCGAAAAACAAATCGTGGTGAAATTGTCGCCGCAGGGCACCAGCGTGGAAGTGCTGCACCGCATCAAGAACGCCGGCAAACAAACGCTGGACCTGGCGCCTTGGGCGCTCACCATGATGGCGCAGGGGGGCGTGGGAATCCACGGGTTCCCGCCGCGGGGCAAGCATCCCGAGGTGCTGTATCCCACCAATCCGCTGGTGATGTGGGCGTTTAGCAACCTCTCCGACCACCGGTGGCGGTACACGCGCAAATACCTGATGCTGCACCAGGACCCCGCGAACGCCGAGCCGACCAAGCTGGGCAGCTTCAACAAGAGCACCTGGGCGGCGTACTCGCTGAACGGCGGGCTGTTTATCAAACGCTATGATGCGCAGGATTCGCCGAAGAACTATCCGGACTTCGGCTGCTCGTTTGAGACGTTCACGAATGCCGATTTCCTGGAGCTGGAAACGCTGGGTCCGCTGCAACATCTGAAGCCCGGCGCGTCGCTCGAGCACGTGGAACATTGGACGCTGCACAAGAACGTGAAGCTGCGCGAGTTTACCGACGCGGAGTTGGATCGCGTGGTGCTGCCGCTGGTCGGAGAGCGGTAGCTAGCGGAATGCGTAGCGGAAGCCGTTCTCCGCGATGCCGCGCAGTTCGGATTCGGAAAAGCCGAAATGGCGCGCGGCCAACGCGTACTCCGATGACAGCGTCGTCGAAAAAATGGCGGGGTCGTCGGTGTTCAGGGTGATCGGCACGCCGGCATCGTAGAGGCGCCGGACGGGATGCGCATCCAGCGACTCCACCGCACCGGTGGCGACGTTGCTCGAGATGCAAACTTCGAGCGGAATGCGGCGATCGCGCAAATGCCGCAGCAGCGCGGGATCTTCCGCCGCCCGGATGCCGTGTCCGATGCGCTCCGCGCCAATTTCGAGCGCGGCCCACACCGATTCCGGCCCCACCGTTTCGCCTGCGTGAGCGGTCAGGCGCAGGCCCGCGCGTTTCGCAAGTTGGTAGACTTCGCCGAACCGTGCGGCCGGACCGCGCTCTTCGTCGCCGCCGATGCCGAAGGCCACCACGCCGTCATTTACGCGCTCCGCCGCCAACTCCGCGATTCGCATGGCGGGCGCCACGCCGAAGTGGCGGACGGCGTCCAGAATCCAATACACTTCGATGGCGAATTCGGCCGCCGCCTCGCGCACGGCAGTGTAGATGGGCGCGAAATCCTGGCCCTGCCACAGGACGACTCCCGCCGAGAGGGTGATTTCGGCGTACTGCACGTTATCGGCGGCCAGGCTGGTGAGCAAGGCGCGCGTGATGTGGGCGTAGTCGCGGGGTGCGCGGAGACGTTCGACGACGGATTTGTAGGCTTGGATGAAGCCTTGAAAGCCTTGAACGCGATACATGGCGCGGACGGCGTCGGTACTGAGGCCGGGGTCCAGTTGCTGCATGGTCTCGGGCTCGACGGAGCCTTCCAGGTGCAGGTGCAGCTCGCCTTTGGGCCAGGCGCGATAGGGGATGGGGGGAAGTTTCAGCGGGGCCAGCATACTATGGGCCACTGGGTTTCCTTTTCGATGGCCAGCAGGCGGTTGTATTTGGCGAGGCGCTCGGACTGGGTGATAGAGCCGGGCTTGAACTGATCGGCGCGCCAGCCGACGGCCAGGTCGGCGGCCCAGTTGTCTTCGGTTTCGCCGCTGCGCACGCTGACGGTCACCTGCCAGCCCGCGGCGGTGGCGAGGCGGGAGGCTTCGGCTGCTTCGGTCAGGGTGCCGATCTGGTTGGGCTTCAGCAGCAGCGTATTGCATGCGCGGGCGTCGATGGCGCGTTGGATGCGCTCCGGGTTGGTGCAGAGCAGGTCGTCGCCCACCACCAATGCGCGCTTTGCCAGCGCGAGGCGGAGGGTAGGCCACCATTCCCAGTCGTCTTGGGCGAGGCCGTCTTCGACGCTCACGATGGGGTAGCGCTCCACCCAGCGAACCAGGCGGGCGATCATGCCCGCGCTGTCGAGCAGCACGCCATCGAGGTAATAGTGGCCGTTGGAATAGAAGTGGCTGGCGGCCACATCGAGGGCCAGCATCACGTCGGAACCGGGCTTGTAACCGGCGGCCTTGATGGCCACCATGGCGGTCTCGATGAGCTCTTCGGCGCTCTCACATGGGGGCGCGAGCCCGCCTTCGTCGGCGGTGAGCAGACGCATGTGATAGCGCTTGAGGATGAGGGCGGCGGCGGCCTGGTAGATGTCATAAGCCATGGCCAGCGACTCGTCGATCGAGGTGGGGCGGGCAGGCACGATGAGCACATCCTGGATGGCGACTTGACGGCCCGCATGCATGCCGCCGCTGAAGAGATTGATGGTGAGGCGCGGCAGGGTATCGGGTGCGCATCCCAGCATGCCGGCGAAATGCCGGTAGAGGGGCAAGCCAAGCTCCAGCGCGGTGGCGCGGGCGAAGGCGACGGACACGGCCAGGATCGCATTGGCGCCGAGGCGGGATTTGTTGGGCGTGCCATCGAGGGCGACCAGCGCGCGATCCAGTTCGGCCTGATCGGCGAAAGTAGCGCTCGCGAGCGCCGCATGGATCTCTTCGTTGACGTGTGCGACAGCGTTGCGGCAACCGAGACCGCCATAGCGCTGCGAATCGCGATCGCGAAGCTCGAGCGCTTCGGCCGCACCGGTGGACGCGCCGGAGGGTACCGACGCGGAGGCTTGCGCGCCGCCCGCCAGGGTGCAGGTGGCGCTGACGGTCGGACGACCGCGGCTATCCAGGATTTCGGCGGCGGTCAGACGCTCGATGGTGGGCATAGTTGCTCCTCGAAAAGTGAAATCAGATCGGCGACGGCGGTCGGCGGGGACGGAATAATGCGGAGGACGGCATCGCGCTGGCGGGCGCGCTCGGCGGGCGAAAGGTACTCGAGCGGCGAACGGCCCACCGTGCGCGCGAGCAGGCAGGCCAAGGTGTGGCGCACGACACGCGGCTCGAGATCCGCGGCCCAGGCGGGCGCGGCGAGCGCTTCCAGGTAGGCGCGCCAATACTGCAGCGCGGCGGCGGCGAACTCGCGCCGCAGGGCGGGCAAGTGATGGGCCTTCGAGAGGAAGTGGGTCAGCGAGAAGCCCAGGTCGAAGGCGGGATCGCCGAAGTGGATGACTTCGTGATCGAGCAGAACCAGGCGGCCATGGTGAACCAGGATGTTCTTGGGGCTGTAATCGCCGTGCACCAGGGTGATGCGGAGGGCCAGCGTTTCGCGGATCAGGGAGTGCAGAAAATTCGCCGCAGCCGGGGCCTGCTGGGCGGAATATCCATAATAAGGTTCCAGGCGCAGCGATTCGAAGAAGGCGCGATCGCCGAATATTTCCGCCAGATCCGCGCGGCCATGGGCATCGCGGTGAATGGCCGCGAGCAGAGCGGCGAACTGGCGGACATGGCGGGTCGAGATCTCGCCGGCCAGCAGCAACGTCTTCCAGTTGGCGTGCGGGCGGGGAACAGCCTGCATGGCCAGCAGATACTGCTCGCGATCCTCAAATAAAAACGGCGTGATGGAGCCGGGCGGGGCCAGGCGCGCCAGCCATTGCAGGCCGAGGGCTTCGCGGTGAATGCGCGCGGGAGAGGAGAACCAATCCACCGGGACGCGCAGCTTCGAGAGCGCCTGTTTCACCACCCATGCTTCGCCGGGCGGGCGCTCGACCCACACGGTGCGGTTGGAAACTCCACCCTGCAAGATGGCGATGCGGGGCTGCTCGGCGGGCGCGATACGGCCGGTCCGCCGCAAGTAATCGAGCAGCGCCGGAGGATCTTCGATATCGAGTGCGTCAGGCAACGGCTGCGTCCGTCTTTGTGTCAGTTATGTCGATGGCGGCGTAGGCGCAGGCCACCACGACCAGGAACATGGTGAGCACTTCGCTATCGCCCAGGTTGTATTCGAAGATGCCGGCGATCATGGTGGCGAGGACCACGGCCACGGCGCCGTGCAGCACGAACTTCAAATCGGTACGGCCGGGCGGAAGGCGCCATAGACGGCGCAGGCAATCCCAGAGGATCTGCGCGAGCATCCAGAGCATCAGCAGCATGGTGGGAATGCCGCGCTCGGCCGCGTATTGCAGATAGATGTTGTGCAGGTGGCCGTACCAGCCCTCGGGCAGCGGGCGGGGGATATCGGGCGGCACATAGCGATCGAATTGCAGCTTGATTTCCTCGGGACCGAGGCCGAACCAGGGATGGGCGCGGATCATTTCGAGCCCGGTGCGCCAGGTGACGATGCGGTGCTGGTTGGAATCCACTTTGCCGGGCTTGAGCAGGGACGAAAAGCGCTCGCGGATGGAGGCGGGGGCGAGCAAGGCGATCAGCAGGAGGACGATCGGCAGCACCACGGCGAGAGCGCGCTTCCAAAACCAGATCAGGTAGATGCCTGCGCCGGCGCTCGCCAACCAGATGCTGCGGGTGAAGCCCAGGAGCAACGCCATGGCCATGATCAACGCGCACAGCAGCCAGAGCCAGGCGCGCTTGCGGGCGATGCATCCGAAGAACAGAAACGCGGTGGTCATCAGCAGGGCGAACATTTCCTGGCCGCCGAAGGTCATCCAGTGGCTGGTGAAGCCGGTGATGCGCTCCGCGATATAGTATTCGTAAAAGCCGCGGCCTTGGGCGTGCGCTTCCTGCACTTTGTGGCCGAACTGGACTAGGCCGCGCAGCGCGGTAATGGTTCCGGCGCCCGCCCACGAGAGGAATAACCAGCGGATGGTGCGCATGTCGCGCAGGGTGGAGAAGACTACCAGTAGAGTTGTGAATACGAAGATTTTGCGGACTTGCGGCAGGCCGGCGGCGGGGTCGGGCGACAGGGCCAGAGAGATCAGCGTGCCCAACAGGAACAGGCCGAGCGGGAGCCAGATGGGGGGCATCCGCATGCGCCCGCCGGAGAGCAGGAGCGACGCGAGGGCCAGGGCCAGCAAGATTTGGGAGGCGGCGATGGAAAACAGGATGGCTACGGCCGAGCCGAAGGTGAGCCAGCGCGCGGCGCGGAAGAGGAGCGGTTCGGGGGATTCCATTGAACCTTCAGTATAAGTGGGGGACAGCGTCGCGTTAGACTGTGGGAATGAGACGCTGGATCATCCCAGTTCTGATTTGCGCGGTGGGCCTGGGCGCTGCCGCGCAGATCGCTCCGCCGGAGGTTCCCGAAAACTTGAAGGTTCCTGGGACGGAGGTAGTTCTGTTGAAGGCTCTGGGGAAGGGCAAGCAGATCTACGTTTGCCGTGAGGATGCGTGGGTGCTCGACCGGCCGCAGGCGGACCTGTTGGGCGAGGTGGGCCATGTGATCGGGAAACACTACAAGGGTCCGGTCTGGGAAGCCAACGACGGCAGCAAGGTGGGCGGACAAGTCGAGCAGCGGGCCAACGCTCCCAGCGCCAACGCGGTTCCGTGGCTGTTGCTGAAGGCCACGTCGCATGAAGGGACCGGCTCCTTCGCGCACGTCAGCTACATCCAGCGCGTGGATACAGAGGGCGGTGTGGCTCCAGCCGCGGGGTGCGATAAAGCTCACGCGGGCGCGGAAGCGGCGGTCGATTATCGAGCCGCGTACTTCTTTTACGTTCCGGCAGCAGCGGCCACTGCGCAGACTCTCGAGACGCCGCTCCAATCGCTCCCGTACAGTCCCAGCCTGGACCTGACCGATATGGATACGTCCGTGGATGCGTGCACGGACTTCTATCGCTATTCATGCGGCGGCTGGTTGAAGAAGAATCCCATTCCGCCCGACCAGGCGAGCTGGAGCGTTTACGCGAAGCTGACCCAGGACAACGAGCGATTCCTGTGGGGCATTCTGGTAGACACCGCCAAGCCGAAACCGGGGCGCTCGGTAGTGGAGCGCGAGATCGGGGATTTCTTCGCGGCGTGCATGGATCAAGCAGCGGTGGAGAAGGCCGGCGCCGGTCCGTTGCGCGAGGAACTGGCGGCCATTGCCGCGTTGAAATCGGTGGCGGATTTTCCGGAGCTGCTGGCGCGCGAGCACCTCATCCAGAACTACGGCATGCTGTTCAGCTTCGGGGCCAGCCAGGATTTCGCGGATTCATCGCGCGAGATCGCCTTCGCGTTCGCGGGCGGCCTGGGGCTGCCGGACCGGGATTATTACACCAAGACCGACGATAAATCCGAGGAGATTCGCAAAGAATACGTGTCGCATGTGCAGAAAATGCTGGAGCTGGCGGGCGACCCGCAGGCCGAATCCGCGAAAGAGGCGGAGGCCATCCTGCGCATCGAGACGGCGCTGGCGAACGCCTCGCTGACGCGCGTGGAACAGCGCGACCCGTACAAGCTGTTTCACAAAATGACCCGCGCGCAGTTGCAGGCGCTTACTCCGGCATTGAACTGGAACCGCTATCTGAAGGCCAGCGGAATGGGTGAGTTGAACGAATACAACGTGACGGAGCCGGCGTTTTTCAAGGAACTGCAGGCGCAACTGGTCTCGACGTCGTTGGCCGATTGGAAGGCGTACATGCGCTGGCACGTGGTACACGCCCGAGCGCCGTATCTTTCCAAGGCATTCGTGGACGCCAATTTCGATTTCTTCGGCAAGTATCTGCACGGCACGCCAGTGGAGCGTCCGCGGTGGAAGCGCTGCGTGGAGTACGTGGATGGCGACCTGGGCGAGGCGCTGGGGAAGGTATTCGTGGAGCGCACATTCGGCCCGGACATGAAGGCGCGCACCCTGACCATGACCAAAGAGATCGAGAAGGCCATGGAGGACGATATCAAACAACTGCCCTGGATGAGTGAAGCGACCCGGCAGCAAGCACTATTGAAGCTGCATGCGGTGACGAACAAGATCGGCTATCCGGACAAGTGGCGCGACTACAGCTCGATCCGCATCGAGCGCGGGGATTTCGCGGGCAACGTGTATCGCGCGGCGGTTTTTGAAGGGCGCCGGCAGTTGGCCAAGATCGGGAAGCCGGTCGATCGCGGCGAGTGGGGGATGACGCCGCCCACGGTGAACGCCTACTACGATCCGCAAATGAACGATATCAACTTCCCGGCGGGCGTGCTGCAGCCGCCGGTCTTCGATCCGAAGATGGACGATGCGCCTAATTACGGCGACACAGGCGGCACTATCGGGCACGAATTGACGCACGGCTTCGACGACGAGGGGCGGCAGTTCGATGCGCACGGCAACCTGCACGACTGGTGGACCGAAGCGGACGCCAAGGAATTCCAAAAGCGGGCCGATTGCGTGGCCGATCAGTATGGGCAATACACGGTGGTGGACGACATCAAGATCAACAGCCGGCTGACGCTGGGCGAAGACGTGGCGGATCTGGGCGGGGAGTTGCTGGCGTACATGGCGTGGAAGGACGCGACGCGCGACCGGAAGCTGACGCCCATCAACGGCCTCACGCCGGAGCAGCGGTTCTTCATCGGGTTCGCGCAATGGGCTTGCGGCGACGAGCGCGCCGAGAGCAAGCGGGTGCATGCCATCACCGATCCGCACTCGCCCGCGGAGTATCGCATTAACGGCGTGGTGTCGAACATGCCGGAGTTCGGCGCGGCCTTCTCCTGCAAGGTCGGGCAGCCGATGGTGCGGGAGAAACCCTGCCGGGTATGGTGACCGCCGCGAGAAGAAGGCGGCCTGAGAGGCCGCCGCAGGCTGAGAGCCTGCCCCACAATTTGGGGCGTTCTAGTACCACAATTCCAGGACTTTTGTTGAGTGTAAGCCGCTCCTGTGGTACTGTGCTGTTGAAACTCCTGGTTCCTGCTGAGACCTGACTGCAAGAAAGCGGCGTGTTTTCCGACCGTGGGGCCGCGGAGCCGGTGAGTTTCAAACGGAGGAAAACAATGTCGTTCACGCGAAAAGCGATCGCATCCGCGATTCTGTTAGCGCTGGTTGCGGTTCTGTTATTGCGCACGCCCACGCGGGCGCAGGCGCCTGCTCCAGTATTCGCCAATTTCGAAGAAGCTCAAACCAATCCCGTGCGCCTCTCGGCGGACGGCACGCTGCTGTTTGCCGTAAACACGCCGAACGCGTCGCTTTCGGTTTTCGATGTCACGACGCCGGGCAGCCCCACTCTGCAAACCGTAATTCCAGTCGGACTGGGACCCGTTTCGGTGAATCCACGCACCGACGACGAAGCATGGGTGGTGAACCAGGTATCCAGCAGCATAAGCATCGTTTCGGTATCGCAGGGTATTGTGACGGCTACCATCCCGGTCAAGGCGGAGCCGATGGACGTGGTCTTCGCGGGGCCGAACGCCTATATCAGCGACTCGCGCTTCAATGCGATCGGTGTGGTGAATGCCACCACGCTTGCCTTGGTCAGCGTCCTCCCGGTCTACGGCGGCAGCCCGCGCGCGATGGCCGTCAGTCCGGATGGAAATATGGTTTACGCGGCCTTTGCGATTGCCGGGAACGCCACCACGATTATCCCGTCGGCAGAGGCGCCCGTGCAATGCGGCGTGAAGGGGCAGACGACATTTGTCGGTTCGCAGTGCGTGCCGGCCTTCAATCCGGCCTTGCCCACACCGCCGCAAGTGGGGCTGATCGTGTCGGCCACCGACCCAACCTGGAGTTCGGATATCAGGTACAAGATGCCGGACAACGGCGTGGTAGCGATCAATGCGAGCGGCACTCCTTCCATCGCCGGCTATTACTCGGGTGTGGGCACCATCAACCTGGGGCTGGCAGTGAATCCGGTGAGTGGGGATCTGTACGTGGCCAACACAGCGGCCCTGAACACAACCAATTTTGAGCCGAACCTGAATGGCCACTTTGTGAATAACCAGATCACGACTATTCAAGTGGCTTCGGGGACGGTCACGCCAGTCAATCTGAATCCGAATATCGACTACGCCACTCTGCCGAATCCGGCTGCATTGAGCACGGCGCTGGCGCAACCGGCGGGCGTGGCGGTGGATCCGGGCGGGAGCTTCATGTACGTCGCGGCGTTCGGCACCGACCGGGTCGCGCAAGTGACCACCAACGGCGCGGTGAATTGGTTTGTCGAGCTGAACCCACTGAGCGTGGGCTCGGCTGCGAGTTCGGTGACCAAACGCGGACCCAGAGGGCTGGCGCTGAACGCGGCGGCGCAAACGCTGTATTCCCTGAACCGGATTTCGGATACGATTTCGGTGATCAACACCAGCACGCAAACGGTGACCACGGAAATTCCGGTAGGGGAGGATCCCACGCCCACGCTGTTGAAAGCGGGACGCGGATTTCTGTACGATGCCAAGCTCTCCGGTAACGGGACGGGTTCCTGCTCGTCTTGTCACGTGGACGGAGACATGGACCACCTGGCGTGGAACCTGGGCAATCCGGCGGGGAGCATGAGCAGCGTGGTGCAGGCCGGACAAACCATCACGTTCCACCCCATGAAGGGGCCCATGATGACCCAGACCTTCCGGGGCCTGCTAAATCTCTCGCCCTATCACTGGAGGGGAGAGATCGCCAACTTCGTGGCTCTCAACCCGGATTTCAGCCAGTTGTTGGGCGGCACGCAGCTTTCGACGGGGAACATGGATCTTTACGCCGAGTTCGCCAGTAACATTTTGTTCCTGCCGAACCCGAACGAGAACCTGGACCGCACCTTACCCACGTCGTTTGCCGGTGGGAATCCGGTAAACGGCGAGACGGATTTCATGACCATTGCGGGCACCGGCACGGCTAGCATGAAAGGCACCTGCAACCAGTGCCACACCTCCAACCCGGGACCGGGGTCGAACCGGGAAATACAAACGACGGTGCCGCAGCCGGTGAACCCGCAGCCGTTCAAGGTGCCGCAATTGCGGAACGTCTACCAGAAGGAGTTGTTCACCCCGGGCACCGGCCAGACTATCGACGGTTTTGGACTGTCGCCGGATGGCAGTTTCCCCGGCCTGGCGGCATTCCTGGCGAGCCCGCTCTTCGCGGGCTACACCGCGCAGGAGATCACCGACATCATTGCATACAGCCTGTGCTTCGATACGGGAACAGCACCGGCGGTGGGGTTCACGATCACGGTGACGGCGCCGACTCTTACAGCCACGTCGACCTATTGGACCACGCTGCAATCGCAGGCTAGCGCGGGCAACGTCGATTTGATCGGTAGAGGCACGATTCAGGGCGTGGTGAGCGGATTACTGTACCAACCGCAGACGAGCAACTATATCAGCAACCTCGGTACCGTGTACACGCAAGCTCAATTGCAAGGCTTTATCACCGCCGGCGACACTACTTTGAGCTTCATGGGCGTGTATCCGGGCACGGGCAGCGCTTCGACCCAGCCTTAAGGAAACCGCTCCCTGACGGTCGCGGCTCCGTAGCGGCGGGCCAGTTCGATACACTGAAGTTCTGCGCCGATGCCTGAGTTTCAAGCAATCCTATTCGATTTCGACGGCGTGCTGGTAGATAGCGAGCCGGTGCACTGCGAATGCTGGCGCGAGGTGCTGGCGCCGCTGGGCGTGCCGGTGACGTGGGAGGTCTACGCGGCCCACTGTGTGGGGGCGGTGGACAGCAGCATGGTGAAGGTATTCGCCCAACTGGCCGATCCGCCGGCCGATCCGGCGAAGCTTTGGGAGCAATACCCGTTGAAGAAGCAGCGTTTCCGCGAGCGCATGGCCGCCAACGCGCCGTTCGCCGAAGGGGTGGGAGAGTTCTTTCGCGAGCTTTCCGGCGAATACAAGCTGGGCGTGGTTTCCTCCAGCTCGCACGCCGAGATCGAGCCGTACCTGGAGGCGTCGGGGATCCGCCAGTACCTGGGGACAGTAGTCGGCGGCGACGACGTGAAGCGGCATAAGCCGGCGCCCGATCCTTACGTGCTGGCGGGCGAGCGCCTGGGAATCCAAAGCGCGCTGGCGGTGGAAGACTCGTCGCCGGGGATAGAGAGCGCTCGCGCGGCTGGTTTCGCGGCGGTGCGCATCACCGATCCGGCGCGCATGATGGACGTGGTGCGCGCGCGGCTGAGCGGATCAGCTCGGTGACCGGCAGCGGCACCACTTCGCCGTCAACCTCGCCAATCACCGCTGCGGTATGCGCGAAGGCCAGCGGATCGCCGGTCACGAAATGCACGATGCGGCCCGCAGCGGCCGCGGGCGGGTCCTCGCCCAGGCTTCCGTTGACTGCCTGGGCGAGGGCATCGGCGCTGTCCACCAGCGTCACGGCGTCGCCTACGATGCGCTGGATGGCGTCGTGCAAGAGCGGGTAGTGTGTGCATCCCAGGATGAGCGTGTCGATTTCTCCGCGCCCTTCGAGGTAATGGCGTAGCAGCATGTCGCACTCCGGCGAATCGGCCAGGCCTTCCTCCACGATGTGAACCAGCATGGGGCAGGCGCGCGCCCACACTGTTAACCCGCGCCGCTCGAGGCGCTGTTGATAAGCGCCGCTGGCGATTGCGCCTTTGGTTCCGACTACGCCGACGCGTCCGGTGCGCGTGAGGCGGGCGGCGGCTTCCACGCCCGGATCGATGACACCCCAGATGGGAATGGGGAATTGCGAGGCCAATTGCGGCAGAGCGGCGGCGGAGGCCGTATTGCAGGCGATCACCACACCCTCAACGCCCAACGGGCACAGGAATTCGGTAATGCCGCAGGCGAATTCCGCGACCATGGCGGCAGGTTTGCGGCCGTAGGGGACGCGGGCGGTGTCGCCCAGATAGACGAAGTCACGATGCGGCAGCTTGCGGCGCAGGGCTTTCAGCACGGTCAGGCCGCCGACACCCGAATCGAAGACGCCGATGGGGCGGTCTAACTGGTATGGCAATAAGGTTTTATTCATTGAGCGACTAGGCTGATGCTCCCATTTTAATATTGGCCGCAGAAAGTGGGGCAGGCCCTCGGCCTGCGGCGGCCTCTTAGAGCCGCCTGCGTGGCGCTTGCCCACCCTCCTGGCGATGCGGCCCATAAACAAAATCTATCGGTGAAAGTATTGCCAGCGCTGCTGTCTTGCGCGGACAATGAAGGGTTCGATTTTGCCCTGAGGAGAGGAATGAGCACCGAACTGCAAGACTTTTTGCGGCTGCCCTACGCCGAATTGGAAGAGCTGAATCTGCGTGCCAAGGAGCAGCGGATGAGCCGCGTTCCGATTCACCAGATTCAGGAGGAACGCCTTAAGTACCTGACCGATGAGAGGCGCATCAAAGCTGTAACATTGCTGTTCAGCGACCTGGAAGGCCGGCTGCACATGCTCGATTACGACAAGAAGTTTCTGATCAAGAGCTGGGACAACCTGACCTTCGACGGCTCTTCGATCCGCGGCTTCACGGCGCAGAAAGAGAGCGACCTGCGGCTGGGAGTGGATTGGTCGGCCTTCTATTGGGGTCCGGCCGACGTATTTGGCGCGGGGAAAGTGATGGTCTTCGGCGACGTCATCGACAAAGACGGGGGACCTTACGCGGCGGACTTGCGGGCGGTCTTGAAGGCTTATGCCGCTGCAGTCTACAAGAAAGAGGGCTACACCCTAAACGCGGCGAACGAGATCGAGGGCTTCCTGTTCAACGGAGTGGATGCCGAGCGGCGCTATCACGAAACGGGCAAGTTCGAGTACGTCAGCGCGGGCGGCTACTATCACTCGCTGCCGGGCGATACGCTGCGGCTGTTTATCGACGCATCCTGCGAGGCGCAGCGGGCGATGGGCTTTCAGAACGAGAAAGATCACCCGGAGGTGGCGCCCTCGCAGTTCGAGATCAACTATGGCTACGCCGAGGTGGTGGCGGCCGCCGATCAGATCCAGATCTACAAGTTGATCTGCCGGCAGGTGGCGAAGAAGATGGGGCTGACCGCATGCTTCCTGCCCAAGCCCATCGTGGGAGTGAATGGCACGGGCATGCACACGAACGTTTCGATCACCAAGGATGGGAAGAACCTGTTCTGGGATCCGGAGGGCCTGGACAAAATGAGCCCGTTCTCCTGGGAGTTCGTGGACCGGATCCTCACGCACGGCAACGATCTGTGCCTGTTGATGAATGCCAGCGTGAATGCTTACCGGAGGCTCGATCCGCACTTCGAAGCGCCGAACCAGCTAAAGGCTTCGGCGACGGATCGCGGCTCGATGGTGCGCATCCCGATCGGAAATCACCGCAGCGCGCGCGTGGAAGTGCGCGCGGTGGCGCCCGACGCGAATCCGTACCTGGTGCTGTACGGGATCTTCAAGACCGGCATCGAGGGCGACATCGCCAAGATCGAAAATCTTCGCAACGCGCCGCGCTTCCTGCCGGACAACATTTACGATGCGATCGAGAACTTCGATAAATCGGAGTGGACCACCAAGCTCTTGGGCGAGGACGTGAAGGGCCGTTACTCCGACTTGAAAAGGGCTGCCGCAGACCGATGCCCGCGCGCGCTGGGCACGGTGGTGAAAGCGCCGGAAGTGCAATATCACCACGAGGTTTATACGCAATATTTGTGGAATATGTTTTAAGGGAGAGAAGTCAGAAGACAGAAGTCAGGAGCCGGAATTAGCGGCTCAGGTCTACTATGGCGTACGGACCCATTTCGGAGACGGTGAATTCGGTGGCTCCGTCCTTTAAGGAATAGTCTTCCAGCGCGGCATGCGGGTGTTCGAATGCCGAGAGTTTGCCTTGCGGGTACGAGCCTAGAACTCTCACCCGCAGGCCCTTCACCACAGCCTTGCCGTAGTTGAGCAGGTGCAGCCGCCCTTGCCCGGCGTCGCCGTTCAGGCGCGCCAACACCACGTTGCTACCGTAGATCCGCAGGAGCCGTTTTTCATCGGTGATCTGGCGGCGAATCTGCATGGCAAATTCATAGGGATCGGCATTCGGCGGGACTTGGCGAATATTCAAGCTATACTTTGGATCTACGGCTGGAACTACATGAAAAAGCAGATTATGACGCGATAGCAGATTTAACACTTCCGCCATGGTGTCTGAGCCGTCGTCAATCACTCCGATGTTGGCCATCACGGGCAGGCGGGGCTGGTCGATTTCGGCGAGAAATTTCAGCATGCCGGCGAATTGCGCGAGGCCTTCCGGCGCGGCGCGGATGGCCACCTCGACACCATAGGCAAATGCTTCGGCAGCGGCCAACGCGGCGCTGCCCGCGGGAGTGTCGCAGAAAAAAGCGCGCGCTGGTTCGCGGTCGTATCGCCAGCCGTTGGCATCCAGCCAGGGAACGCGCGTGGCGGAGGCGACGTCCATGCGGTACTCGACGTCAGGCGCGACGGCCTGGACGGCGTGCGCGCGATCGAACGGAGAGGCCGTGAAACCCAGCTTGCGCCAGGCTTGTTCCTGGCCGGCGGTCACCAGCAGGCGATCGATTCCGGCTTTGCGCAAGGCGTCCGCGGAGCCGGCGGGCTGGTCCCAAAACAGCGTGGGCAACAAAACGGCGAGAAACGCCAGCGGCATCAGATTTCAACGCTCGCGACTTTGATTTTGTCGAGATCGTACACGCCCAAGCCGAGGTGCGCGGCGTACTCGATGTGCCCCGGTTCGCGCACGAACTGGTTCACGTTGGGATTGCTTTCGTGGTCGCCCTGCCCGCCCAGATATTTCGCAGAACGGTCCCACACGGAGACGGCATGTTCGGCTTTTCGCTTTTCGTCGATGATATCGAGCAGGAGGCGGTCGACGGCCACCGGGTCGGTGCCGAACAGCATGCGCTTGGGATAGAAGCGGAACTTGCGGCTGGGTGAGAAAGGCCCGCCATGCCACACGCCGCGCAGCCCATCCATGACCTGCAGAACCGTCCGCGAGCGGAGCGGCTCGACGGCGGCCAGGGTGCCGATGAAAGAGTAGGTGTTGGTCACGGAGCCGGAATGCGAGCGCGCGACATTGGAGAAGCTGCCGTAGGCGATGTTCTTCAAGCAGCCGGTGACGCCGGCGGCTCCGTGATCCTTCATGTTCGGCACATTGATGATTTTCGTAAAGCGGTTGCCCACCAGGCGAATCAGGTTGGAGCGCGTGTCGTCCTCATCGAAGAACTCGGTTTCGACATAGGTGGCGGGGTCGTACGACTCCGCGGAGCCGCGCCGGGTTTCCGCGGTCCAGATGTGCACGCCATCGGGCACGTAGCGGTCATAATGGACGGACTGCACCTGCTCCTCGAAGCGCTCATAAATCCAGATGCTGGCCGGCTTGACGCCCACCGTGATCAGATTGCGCGCAATCTCGGCAACCACCACGGGCGACGACATGATGCCGGGGGCGCCGGAACAGTTGACCTTTATGCCCACGACGTCGGAAGGCGCGATGAAGCGCGCCCATGCGTCGCGAGCGTCGGCGTCGCCGGTGAGGGCGCGGATGCCGCGGGCCATCATCTCGCGCACTACGGCGGGGTCCGGCTTTTCGGTGGCTTCGTCGATACAGTTGGCCGCATGCACGGAGGCGACTCGTCCGGGATAGGGCCCGGGCATGCCGGGCTGCGCGGCGGGCTGGTACGGGGAGACTACCCGGTATTTGGGGATTTTACGGTCGTCGGCGGCCAGGGCGGCCGGGGCTACGGCGGCCATTTGAAGAAACGTGCGGCGATGCATCACTATCGATCATAACCGGAGCGCCGCAGGCGGAGGGCGATGCCATCGTGGAATTCGGGTGAGCGCAGGATCCTTCCGCCGCCTGCGTGGCGGAAGTTTTCCGGGCGAGCGCTTTCGCCCGTCTCGACGTTCAGCCACTCTCCCGAGTAGTCGCCTGGCGGCAGTTCGAGCGTTATTTCGGCCGGGCCGGCGCCGTCGAGGTACATGCCATAGTCGCGCCCCGGATTGCAGAGGGCCCGCGCATAGACGCCGGCGGCGTGTGTGACGACGCGGGTGTCCGGTGCGAGATTCTCCAAGGGCAGTTTTCGCAGGAAATCGCTTAGGATACGCAACTGGCGTCGCAGCGCGGGGCTGCCGCCACCTGGACCGTTCGGCTCCGTGTCGCCGCCATCCTCGTGACCCGGCGAAAACGAATAGTCGAGGCTGTCGAAGACGCTGCCGCCCGAAAGCATGAAGTTCCAGGCCTGCCGCCGGTAGAGCGCGTCGTCGCGGCCCAGGAAGCCGGTTTCGTCGTATGAGATCGCCTTTCCGAGGCCATAATTCAGCAGGGCCGCCTCAGGGTAGGCATAGTGGAAGTTCACGATGCTCACTCCGGGCACAAGCTGCCGCACCGGAAAACGGAAACTGCAATAGTTCTGCGCGATCAGGTGACGGTTCGGCAGCGCGCGTTCCTCGCTCGAGATCCACTCAGCCACGCGCGCCTGCCAGGCGATGGAAAGCGCGTCCGCCACGTCGACCGAGTTCGGATACATGTCTCGCGCCGGCAACGGTAGATACGGGTTCACCACATCGGCGAGGACTGTGCGGTCCGACCACGGCTCGTTCTGGATTTCGAAGATGACGTTGTCGTAAGCATTGGCCTCGCGCACCAGCTTGCGCGTGTAGGCTTCCTGGCGCGCGAGGATGTTGCCGTTATCCAGGGTGTGGAGCTTCTTCCAATCGACGGCATCGGTGGCGTTGACGTTGTTGGCCGGGTTCAGGGCGCTCATCTTCCACTGGATCTCCTGGTAGTGGGAGGAGAACAGCGTCACTTCCACGACGATGCTACGCCTGGCTGCCTCGGAGAGAAAATCGCGGAAGCGCGCGACGAATTCCGGGTTCCAGCGGTCCAGATCGAACTTGTTTCCGCCGGCTTCATAGCCGGGCGTTTCGCTGCGGGCCCAGGGCGCGACGAATCGCCCCGGAGCGGGCGCGAGCGTGTTGCGCTTGATCCCGAACGATTGCGCGGGCACTTCGCGGTAGCTGCCTCCGAACAGGCGGGTGTAATTCATTCCTTCGGCGGCCAGAGTGGTCAGGTAACGGTGATAGTCGAAGTCGGCGTTCATCACCGCGCCGTAGTGTTCGCCGCTACCGATGAGGGCGACGGCCTTGCCGTGGAATAGGAAGTAATGCGGATTGGTGGGATGGAGGCGGATGGGCTGAGCCAGCGCCGCAGATAGGGCGACGGCGAGTAGGGCGACTGCGCGAGTCGGGCTGACCATGATATCTCCACTGCCGATTCTAACTGGTGCGCATACCGTGACGGCTAACGAAACCGGATCCGGGTGGGACTGCCTTCCGGCCGGAAGTATCCGGCCGAAACAAGACCACACCGGCGTGTTCGCCGACCGAAAACCTGCGAACATTCCCAATGCCTTTGTCGAGCGTGACTAAAATGCGGTCCGAGGCGCGTGCGGCCTCCACGACCGCATGGTCATTGGCTCCGCGCAGTCCCTCGGAGGGACAGTATCCGCGTCGTGTCCGAGTTGCCGTAGATCGTTTGCGAGTTCGGTCGGAAGGTTTTCGTCGATCTTGAAATTCATTTCGCTCGGAGCGGGACCAGACTCTCTTCGTGCGCAAGCTCCGCGGCATATGCGAGCGCCGCGTCAAGATGCTCAGCCCGGAGAGACGGATAGCTGCGCAGGATCTCGTCCCGCGTCGATCCCTCGGCAAGGTTATCGAGAATGACCGTCACCGGAATGCGAGTTCCAACTGCGCAGATCTCACCGCCGCAGACCCCGGGGCTGCTGACAAAGAAATCCTGCCAAGTCACCATGCCTTCATTCTACTTCGCAGCGACTGCCACGCGGAAACACTCGCGGGCGATTTCCCACTCTTCCTGAGTGTGCACGACGAGCACGCGCACGGCCGAGTCCGGCGCGGCGACGTCGGTGTCAGGCGGGGACTGCGCGTTTTTCGCGGCGTCGAGCTTGATTCCCAGAAAGGCAAAAGCCTCGACTGCCTGCGCGCGTACCTGCGGGCTGTTCTCGCCGACCCCGGCGGTGAAAACCAGCGCGTCGAGTCCGCCGAGGCTGGCGATCATCGCGCCGATTTCTGAACGCAAACGGTGCACGTACACATCGAGCGCCAGTTGCGCGCGCACGTCGCCGCGGTCGATGGCCGCCAGGACGGCGCGCATGTCGCCCGAGACACCGGAGACGCCGAGCAGGCCGGACTCCTTGTTCAACACGCGGTCCAGTTGTTCGGCGCTCAGGCCGAGATGGCGCACCAGATGAATGACGATGCCCGGGTCGACGGTGCCCGAGCGCGTGCCCATCATAAGGCCTTCGAGCGGCGTGAAGCCCATGGTGGTGTCGATGCTGACGCCGCCGCGGATGGCCGCCAGCGAACAACCGTTGCCCAGGTGGCAGGTGATCATACGCAGCGAGGCCAGATCCCGGCCCAGGATGGCGGCCGCTCGCCGCGAAGTGTATTGGTGGCTGATGCCATGGAATCCGTAGCGGCGGATGCCCTGGCCGACCCACTCGTAGGGTCCAGGATAGACGTAGGCGGGCGGCGGCAGGGTGGCATGAAACGCGGTATCGAAGACCGCGATCTGCACGGCATCCGGCCCCAGAAGGCGTTCCATGGCTTCGATCGCTTCCAGTTCCAGGCGGTTGTGCTCAGGAGCGAAGCTGGCCATTTGCGCGATTCCCGCGCGCACCTCGGGTGTGATGCGGGTGCTTTCCCGAAAGGCGCGCCCGCCGTGGACCACACGGTGTCCGGCCACGTGGATCTCGCTGCGGTGGGGCAGCATTTCCATGAGGGGATCGAGGGAGTCGAGCGGCGATTTCACCGGGACGCTGCGGGTCGAGACCGCGCCGGCCGTTTTGATTTGGATTTCGGCGGTGCCGGGATGGTGTTCCCAGTCGACGCGCGCCTCCCACAGCGGATTAGGCGCGGCGGGGCCTTCATTGCCGTCGACATCGTACAGGCTGCTCTTGAAACTGCTGGAGCCGCCGTTGAGGACGAGGATTTTCATTAGTAGGGCCACTTCCAGTCGCGGATCTCCGGCATGTCGTCGCCGTGCTTCATGATGTAGCGCTTGTGCTCGATCAGCTTGTTGCGCAGATCCTGCTTGACGTGCGCGGCGATGTTGCGCAGGCGCGGCACGCGGTCGATGACGTCGCCGGCCAGATGGAAGCGATCGAGGTCGTTTAACACGGTCATGTCGAACGGCGTCGTGGTGGTGCCTTCCTCCTTGTAGCCGCGCACATGCAGGTTGTCGTGGTTCGTGCGGCGGTAGGTGAGCCGGTGAATCAGCCACGGATAGCCGTGGAAGGCGAAGACTATGGGTTTATCGGGGGTGAAGATGGAATCGAATTCGCGGTCGGGGAGGCCGTGGGGATGCTCGGTGGAAGGCTGCAAGGTCATCAGGTCCACGACATTGACCACGCGAATTTTCAGATCCGGCAAATTGCGGCGCAGGATGTCGACGGCGGCCAGGGTTTCGAGCGTGGGGACATCGCCGCAGCAGGCCATGACTACATCCGGCTCGACGCCGTTGTCGGTGGAGGCCCACTCCCAGATGCCGATGCCGGCGGTGGAGTGCTCGATGGCGGATTCCATATCGAGATACTGCAGGGCAGGCTGCTTGCCGGCCACGATAACGTTGACATAGTGCCGGCTGCGCAGGCAATGATCGATGACCGAAAGCAGGGTGTTGGCGTCCGGCGGCAGGTAGATGCGCACGATTTCCGCCTTTTTGTTCACCACATGATCGATGAAGCCGGGGTCCTGATGGGAGAAGCCGTTATGATCCTGCCGCCAGACGTGCGAACTGAGCAGGTAATTAAGCGACGCAATGGGCCGCCGCCAGGGGATGTGGCGGGTGGTTTTCAGCCACTTGGCGTGCTGGTTCAACATGGAATCGACGATGTGGATGAAGGCTTCGTAGCAGGAGAAGAATCCGTGGCGGCCGGTCAGCAGATAGCCTTCGAGCCAGCCCTGGCACATATTCTCGCTGAGGACCTCCAGGACGCGGCCGTCCGGCGCGACGTGATCGTCGTTCGCGTAGATTTCGGCCATGGATTCGCGATTGGTCACCTCGAACAAGGCGTCGAGGCGGTTGGAAGAGGTTTCGTCAGGGCCCACCACGCGAAAGTTCGCGGTTGCGGCGTTGAGCTTCATCACATCGCGTAGCATCCTGCCCATCACGCGCGTGGCTTCGGCGACGACGGTGCCGGGTTTGGGCACGTCTACGGCGTAGTCGCAGAAGTCCGGCAGTTGCAAATCGCGGAGGAGCAGGCCGCCATTGGCGTGCGGGTTGTCGCCCATGCGCCGTTTGCCTTTGGGCGCGAGCTCCTGCAACTCCGGGATGAGCGTGCCGGCGGCGTCGAATAACTCTTCGGGACGGTAGCTCTTCATCCAGTCTTCCAGCATCTTCAGGTGGGCGGGCTTAGTGGCCAACTCGGTGAGCGGCACCTGGTGCGCGCGGAAGGTGCCTTCGATTTGAAGGCCGTCCACCACCTTCGGGCCGGTCCAGCCTTTGGGGGTGCGCAGGACGATCATGGGCCAGCGGGGGCGCTGGGGCGGTGCGCCGGATCGGGCCTCGCTTTGGATCGCGCGGATGCGGGCGAGGACTTCATCGAGCGCGGCGGCCATGAGTTGGTGCATCGTCTCAGGGTCGTCGCCTTCCACGAAAATTGGCTCGTGGCCGTAGCCATGAAACAGGTCGGTCAACTCTTCCCGCGGGATGCGCGCCAACACGGTAGGGCCGGCGATCTTATAACCGTTTAAGTGCAGGATGGGAAGTACGGCGCCATCGCGCGCGGGGTTCAGAAATTTGTTGGAGTGCCAACTGGTGGCCAACGAGCCGGTTTCGGCTTCGCCATCGCCCACCACACAGCAGGCCAGCAGGTCCGGATTGTCGAACACTGCGCCGTAAGCGTGCAGCAGGGAGTAGCCGAGTTCGCCGCCTTCATTGATGGAGCCTGGCGTTTCCGGCGCCACGTGGCTGGGAATACCTCCCGGAAAAGAAAACTGCTTGAAGAGGCGGCGCATGCCTTCCGCGTCGCGCGAAATGTGCGGGTAATACTCGCTGTAGGTGCCTTCCAGGTAGGTGTTGGCGACCACACCCGGACCGCCGTGGCCGGGGCCGGTGACGTAGATCATATTCAGATCGTGCTGCCGGATGAGCCGATTGCAGTGCACATAGATGAAATTGAGACCGGGGGTGGTGCCCCAGTGCCCCAGCAGGCGGGGCTTGACGTGCTCGATGCGGAGCGGCTCATGCAGCAACGGGTTGTCGTAAAGATAAATCTGGCCGACCGACAGATAGTTCGCGGCGCGCCAGTAGGCGTTCATTTTGCTTAGTTCTTCGGGGGCGAGTGGACCGGTCACAGAGGACTCCATAGATCCAGAATCGCAGAAAAAGGTTTCAATGGCGTTTCAACCGGCGCGGCGCGGGTTCCACAAGAGCTTCCGCCGAGCCACCGTTACGCTCCGCGCCATTTGAAAGCACTTTATAATTGCTCTGCTGAAATTCGCTGACAAGTACTTCTGGTTCATATATTTCCGATTATTTTAGTATCAAATATCCAAGGATAGGATGGAAGATATTAGCGGTTCCGGCTATACTTTAGAGCGTTATGTGCCGAATTTCCCAACACATAGGGGTTGGCGGTTACCCGGTATGTTCCTGAATCCGAATCCTTCGGCAAACGCGGGTGAACTGGGGAATAATAGCGCCATCCTGGGAAATTCCGGCCGCCGCATTTCGGCCGGGTTGATCAAGGTGTCGTTTTTGGGTGCGGGAACGTGGTTTGCCTATCAAATCGGGTCGCACGGCACGTTTCAGCAGTCCGCCGCGGCTACTATGGCGTTGCTGGCGCTGGCGCTGATAGCGGCCGTCCACGTGGCCATGCGCCAACACACGGAGTTAGCCGTGCAGACGCGGGCGCAATGCGCCAGGAACCGGAGCGCGGCAGTCGAGCGGGCCGGCTTTGTGGGGGCGATCGACGAAGCCACCGATGCCGTGGTAATCACCGACAGCGAAGGCACGATCGAGTACGTGAATCCCGCCTACACGCGGATGACGGGCTACAGCGCCGAAGAGGTAATCGGCAGCAACCCCGGCCGGCAGAAACCGAGCCTGGGGTCCGCGTTCCAGCAGCAAGTACGGGAAACCGTAATGACTGGAAACGTGTGGCGCGGAGAGGTCGCCAACCGCCGCAAGGACGGCAGCGCATACGTAGAAGACATTACCGTCACCCCGGTGCGGGATTCCGACGGCGCGATCGGGAGATACATTGCGATCCGGCGGGACATGACCGCGCGCCACGCGGCGAACGAAGCGAAGGCGTTTCTCGCATCCATCGTGGAAAACTCTAAGGACGCCATTGTGAGCAGCACGCGCGACGGCGTCATCGTGAGTTGGAATCGGGGTGCGGAACAACTCTACGGGTACCGCAGCGATGAGGTTGCCGGCAAACCGGTCTCCATGCTGGCGCCCGCCGACCAGCGAGCCAGCTTGAGATGGATCGGGGAAAAACTGGAGCGCGGCGAGAGCGTGGGGCAATTCGACGGTGTCGGGCTAACCAAGGAAGGCAAGCGCGTCGATATCTCGATTTCGGCTTACCCGATCCGGAACGGGCAAGGGGAGATTACGGCGAGCGCCGCCATCCTGCGGGACATTACCGCGCGGGTGCAGGCGCAAGAGGCCAGAGCGCTGCTGGCGTCGATCGTGGATTCCGCCGCCGACGCCATTTACAGCGCCGCGCCGGATGGCGCGATCCTGAGTTGGAACAAGGGCGCCGAGAGGATGTACGGATACCGCGCCGAGGAAATTCTGGGAAAGCCCATGTCCATGCTGGCGGTTGGCGGGACCGGCGAAACCCGGCGGTTTCTGGACCGAATCGGCACCGGCGAAACCATCTCGCAATTAGAGACGCGCGTGGTGAATCGCGACGGCGGCCAAGTCGAGGTTTCGCTCACGATGTCCCCGGTGCGGGATGGCCAGGCAAGAGTCGTGGGATCGTCCACGATTGCGCGCGACATCACCCACCGGCGGCAGGACCGCGAGGCGCTGCAGAAAAGCGAGGAGAAGTACCGGTGGCTGGTGGCCAACCTTCCGGATGTCGTGTGGGTGGCCGATGAGGCAGGCGAACCGGTGTTTGTCAGTTCCAACTGCGAGGCGTTGAGCGGGTACACGCCCGAGGAGGTCTGTCAACCGGGGTTCTGGTTGAACCGCATTCATCCGGACGACCAGCCGCGGGTGACCGCCGCCTACCGGGCGCTATTCGAGCATGGCCAGCCGATCGATACGGAGTACCGCTTGTTGCGGAAAGACGGGCAATGGGTCTGGCTCCACAGCCGCGCAGCGAACGTCCATGAGCGTGACGGGAAGCGTTACCGCGACGGGCTGGTCTCCGACATCACCGAGCGCAAGCGGATGGAACAGAAACTGGTACACCAGGCGACGCACGACCTTTTGACGGGCCTGCCCAATCGGGTGGTCTGCGAAGATCAGTTTCGCCAAGCCCTGGCGCGCGCCCGGCGGCAGGGCGGGATGGCAGCGCTGTTATATCTGGATCTGGACCGCTTCAAGCGCATCAATAACACACTAGGGCACCTGGCCGGGGACGCATTGATTCAAATGGCGGCGGAGCGGCTGACCGGCTGCCTGCGCGAGTCCGAGACTCTTTCGCGCAGCGGCGGCGACCGGTTCATGCTGGTCCTCAGCGACCTGGGATCGCCGGAAGACGCGATGCGCGTGGCGGAGCGCATCCTGGAGACGTTGTCCACTCCGTTTTCGGTAAAGGGCAACGAAGTGTTTCTGGGCGCCAGCATCGGCATCGCGCTGTACCCGCAGGACGGCGCGGATCTGCCGGGCCTGCAGCGGGCGGCGGACAGCGCGCTGTGCGCCGCCAAACGGCAGGGCAAGCGCCGGATCCAGATGTCGAACCCGCAAATCAACCAGGACGCCAACCGCCGCCTGGCGATCGAAACGGAGCTCCACTACGCCCTGGAGCGCGACGAAATATCCTTGCATTACCAGCCGCAGTTCGATCTGGCCACCGGGCGGGTGGTGGGCGTGGAGGCGCTGGTGCGCTGGGACAATCCGAAGTTGGGACGCGTACCGCCATCCGTGCTGATTCCGATAGCCGAAGAAACCGGGCTGGTGGTGCCGATCGGCGCGCGGGTGCTGCGCGACGCTTGCCGCCAAGGCAAGTTGTGGCGGGACGCCGGCTATGGTCCGCTGCAGGTTGCGGTGAATGCTTCAGCGGTGCAGTTCGCGCGCGGCGATTTGGCGGAGACCGTGGCGGCCACGCTGGCCAAGACGGGCCTGAAGGCGTCGCACCTGGACCTGGAGGTGACCGAGAGCGTGCTCATGCAAGACATCCGGGAAACCGCCCGGCAGCTCAAGGAACTGAAGGCTTTGGGCGTGAGCGTTTCCCTGGACGATTTTGGGACGGGCTATTCCTCTTTGAGCTACCTGGAAGAACTGCCCATCGACAACCTGAAGATCGACCGGCGTTTTGTGCAGCGGATGAATGGCGCGGACAACACCCGCACGCTGGTGGAATCCATCGTGGGGCTGGCGCATGGCCTGGGCATGCGCGCGGTGGCGGAAGGTGTCGAAACCAGCGCGCAACTCCAGCACCTCAAAGCCATGGGATGTGACCGGGCGCAGAGCTTCATGCTGGGCGGACCCGCGCCGGCGCTTTCGATTCAGGCGCTGTTGGCCGCGCGCGCCGGGGAAACACACCGTATCGCCTCCTGACGCGCGCGGCTCCACCTGACAACGCCGCGCTACTGCCAGATCACATTGCCGCCCTGGATGAAGCGATAGAAAATATACATCGCATCCAAACCGGTGGGCAGCGTCAGATCCGAAGGGCACGTGGTGCTGGTCGCGGCGGTGCTACTGCAGGCCACCCCGGCTGGACCTACCAGAAGTTCTCCTGGCGGGATAGTCGCGGTGCTGTTGGCCGTCGACGGCAGCGACTCGAGGACATAAGCCGGAATCGTGAAAGTGCCGAGGCTGGCCGGCGCGATGCATTCCGCCAGAACTCCGGGGGTGGTGGCCGCGGGCTCCAGGCCGGATGCCAGCGTGGACGCGATAGCGGTGATGTCGACGAAACCGTTGGTATCCAGATCGCCCGACCAGGTGATGGTTAGCGACTGATCGCGCGGTATCGGCAGAGGTGTGATGGTGCTCTGATTCGACCAAGTGAAGGATGCGGCAGCCGGCGTTACGGTAACCGCAGCCGATAGCGGGCCGACGCTCGCGCCACCCGTACCGGTGACGGTGTAGGTGCCCGAGGAGATAGCGTACTTCGGCGTGAGGAAGAATGGCAGACAGTTGTCGGTGCTGGTGCTCGGGCAACCGGTTGTCAGCAAGTTCACCAACTGGCCGATGGTTTCTCCGCCTACCAGACCGTCTGGCTTGGTCAGATTACCGGCCGGCTGCGCTCCGTATGAAAAGCTGCCGGAGTCCTGCGCCACGGTTTGGCTGCCGTTCGGTCCCGTTATTTTCAGGCTCGGCCCGGCATCCAGAAATGTCACTAAGCTCAAGCCTGGATCGGAGGGTGGCGGGAACTGCAGGAAAGGGTAGACCGCGCAGTTGTTCAACGACGGCGACCGGGTGAAGCCCTGGAAATCCTGGAGAGCAGAACTGTTGAAGGTGCCGATTGCGCCGGAAACGGTGTCGTTATCCCATTGGCCACCGATGCCGAGAGATGTGGTCACGTCCAAATAGTCGCTAAAGAGGGTGATGTTGCCGACGTTGGCTTGGCCCTTACTCTTCACCACCGAGGCGATGTCGTTAAAGTTGATTCCGTCGGCGTCCTGGCAGGTCGCGCGGTTGGGATCGACTGGCAGGCTGGTGAAGTTCCCAATCACCTGACCGACCTGTACGGCCACCTGCACGTAGCAACCTTGGACACCCGGCGGGACGATGAAGTCGATCTGGTCCTCAGCGGTAAAGCCCGAGCGGCCGGCGTATGTGACCTGGGCCGGGTCCGGCGAGCCGCCTACCCACACCGTGACCGGACAGGTGGCGCCGGAAGCGCACAAATTGGTCGCGGGGGGCGGCGCGGTGGCTTCGGTGGAGGTGTTGGGCGCGGGGCCCAAACCGGTTCCCCAAATGGTCACATAGTCGCCCGGCGCAACCGTGGCGAAGGGGCTCAATATTTGGTAGGTCACGGCGTTTGTCATGATCCCCGGCCCTGTGCCGCCTTCGTTCCAGGTAAATGTCGCGAACGAGCCGGGCAGCACTGTAATTGGGAATGTGGCGCCGGCCTGGTTGTTAAATGTAACGCTGATCGTCCCATTGCTCACGCCGCTCGAATTGGTGGCGGTCGTGGGGGTGTTGGAAGGCAACACCGCGTTAATTTGGTTAGCCGAGACGAATTCAAGATACGCGGCGACGGTGGTACTTCCCACCACCACGCTTACGGAAGTTCCGAGGATCGAAGTCGGGAGCGGGTTGGTCGCGGACGGAAAAGGGGACGCTCCGGTCGAATCCCAGATGCAGTTTACGTAACCTGAGCCGCAGGCCGAACCCGCCGGGCCGATCTCCTGGCCGGCCATACCGGTACCGAAAATGGTAAAAAATGACCCTTGCGCGATGCCGGAGTTTTGCAAAGGGGACGGGCTGAAGCTGGCGCCGTTGTAGACCCCGGCTATGGTGGGCTGCGCGGCCGCGGAAGCCGCCAGCAACCCTAACGTCAAGACGATTGCGAATAAAGTTTTCACGTGTGTATGTTTCCTCTCCGTAGGTTACAAGTCTATCACCACTAAAGCGCTAGTGGCGGTGAAGGGCCGCACAACCCAAGCGGTGGTTGCGCAACAGGTACCAATGGTACTGGAACCAGCGAATGCAAGGCCCTTTCCAAACTCCGTTCCAATCCTTTACACTAACTTAGTTTGGTGCGGTTTGGGATATGATCGGTAATGCCGGTAGCCGAACCGGTTCGAGGAGAGCGAAAACGTGGCGACAAAGACGTCTTTTTTGGTGAAATTGGTGGCGGGATTGGTTCTCTGCCTCTCGATGGCTGGTGGTCTGCTGGCGCAGCCAACGCTGACGGTAACGATCAACGGCACGCTAGGACCATGGCTCAGCGGCAGCGGTGAGATCACCACTCCAGGCGCCTATGTTTCGGGCGTCACCGCCACCGGAACCAAGGGGCAATACTGCGTGCTCACCTACGTTGGCAGTGGCAGCGGCGCTACGGCCAAATTGCTGCTGAGCGCGACCAACACGCCTGACGTGGGCACGATCGCCGCGTCAGACCTGCTCACCGTCGGCAGCGGCTACAACGGCGTCACCCCGCCGACTTCGGCCACGGCCGCCAGCGGGACCGCCACTTGCTCCGGGACCGCGGTGCTCACGGGCGTGAAAGTCGACGACTCGATCGGCCTATCGGGCGGGACGTTTACGGGCACAACCACGATCGATCCGGTGGGCTTATCGTATACCGGCGGGACCGCTACGTACAGTGCGGCCGTCAACCTTTCCGTGCCTTCGTTTCCATCCGGATTGAACTGCACCGCGACCATTACGGTAAAGACTCCCACCAGTGGCAACGATACGATTCTGAGTAACTGCACATTCTCCGCACTAACGACGGAATTCAGCTCGACCGTCGCACTTCCGGCGGGCACCCTTCCGGCAGCAGTGCCATTGGCTTTTCCCGTGACGGACATAGTCGGAGGCGACGCCAGCACCGCCACGTACACCCCGACAGTGGGCAGTACGTTTGACGGCGATACGACCACGCTGGGCATTGGCGTCGAGGCCGTCAGCACCATCTCGGGCGCATGCCCGAGCAGCGGCGCCACCGCCTGCCCGACGGAGACGCTTTCCCCCACCACACCGCTCCCGTTCAGCGTCCAGGTCGGAAGCGGTACGTCGGCCCCGCAGACCGTAACCGTCCAAACCGGCGGAACGAACGTCGCGTATGCGGTAACCACCTCAGAACCCTGGCTGCTGGTCGGCGGCGCAACCACCACCGGCGGGACTACCGGGACATCCGGTGGAACGTTCAGCGTCACCGTGAACCCGGCGGGGCTGGCCGTGGGTTCCTACACCGGCACGGTTTGCGTCTATACGGCCGCCGGCAATTCAACCTATTCTCCCTGCAACAATTCGAGCAATACGACACCGACCGTGACCGTGAACCTGACTGTCACACCTGAAACCGTGACCTTGGTGCCATCGCCTACCTCGTTCACATTCAATTCGGTGGATTCCACTTCGGTGGTTTCCGGGAACCTCTCCGTCACCACTTCTCCCACCTCGTCGGTTTCCTACTCGGCCTCCGCCAGCACCACGTCGGGCGGCAGTTGGCTGAGCGTAGTGCCCACCACGGGCACAGCGGGCGGTCCGGCTATTTCGGTAAAAGCCGATCCCACCAAGACGCCCGGTCCCGGAAGTTATAGCGGAACGATCACGCTTACGGCTAGCGGCGCTACCACGGTGCTGGTCCCGGTGACGTTCAACGTGACTACGGTTTCAGCGCCATCGACCCTGACATTTTCGGCCACCGTGGGCGCCGGCAATCCGCCGACGCAGCCGCTTAGCGTGACGAGCAGCGGACCCGCGGTTACGTACACGGCCGCGGTCACCAGCTCTTCCTCGTGGCTTTCGGTCACGCCCGGCAGCGGCACGACCGGCGGCGCCGCGCAAACTGTTTCGGTGAATATCGCCGGCCTCAGCTCGGGCAGCAGTCCTTACACCGGCACGATCACGGTTACTCCCAATGGCGGGGCCGGCATCCCGGTGACGGTTACGCTGAACCTGACATCGCTGCCTTCCATGGTCGGGCCGGTCACAACACCCGCTTTCACGTCCAACGCGGGATCGGTGCCCAGCAGCCAGACCCTGACGGTGACCAGTTCCAGCAGCACCGTGATCTCATACAATGCGGTGGCCACCACTTCCACCGGCGGCAGTTGGCTGCAGGTATCGCCAACCAGCGGCTCCACGTCGGGCAGCGAGACGGTATCGATCAACTCGAGCGTGTTGAGCGGCCTGGCTACGGGAACATACAACGGCTCAATTCTGTTCACCTGCTCGACGGGCACCTGCGCCAATCCCAGCGGGCAGCTCAGCGTGCCGGTGAGCTTGACGGTAACCGCGGCGCTGGCGTCACTGCCCACTTCCCTGACGTTCAACTACACGGTCGGCGGCAGTACGCCGGCTTCGCAGCCGATCACAGTGTCGAGCGACGGCGGGGCCATTACCTATACCGCCGTGGCCGCGACCACCAGCGGCGGTGCCTGGCTGGCCGTTTCGCCCGCCAGCGCTACGACTTCCGCCAGTTCACCCGGAATCACAGGTTCCGTGAATGCGAGCGCGCTCTCCGGCTTGGCGGCCGGCTCCTATAAGGGCACCATCACGCTGACCTCGGCGTTTGCAACCAACAGTCCGTATACCATTCCCGCGACGTTAGTGGTGACGGCGCAACCGACACTGAAGGTGTCATCCAGCTCGCTAACCTTTAGCATGGTGGCTACGGGCACTCTCCCGGCGGCACAAGGTCTGACAGTAACCGCGAGCGACGGCAGCACCATCCCGTTCAATGTGGCAGTGGCCACCTCGAGCGGCGGCAGTTGGCTATCGTCGCCCACCAGCGGAACCACGGGCACCCCGATTAGCGTCTCGATTCTGGCCAATAGCCTGACGCCGAACACTTACAACGGCACCTTAACCATCACTTCGCCGCAGGCGACCGGATCAGTCGTGGTCAACGTCCAATTGGCGGTCAACAGCATCACCCTGTCTCCCACGTCTCTTACGATCAACTACCAGCTTGGCGGAGCGGCTCCCGGCGGCCAGACACTTACGGTCTCCAGCGTCCTGCCTTCTCCGTTGAGTTTTACCGCGGCGGCCAGCGTCAGCTCACCATCCGGTGGCACATGGCTTTCGGTAGCGCCGACCAGCGGGACCACGCCCGCCGGTTTGACTGTGACCGCGACCCCCGGATCGCTGGGGGTGGGTAGCTACAGCGGCACGATCACCGTTTCGTCGGGTGGGGTTAACTTCACCATGCCGGTGATATTGGCCATCTCCACCACGCCGTCGCTAACCGCGACGCCATCTATTCTGCCGTTCACTTACACGATCGGCGGCAGCGTGCCGGCCAATCAAACGGTGACCGTGTCGAGCAACGGCGCGGCGCTCAGCGGGGTGAACGCCGTCACCAGCACACCTTGGCTGACCGTTGTTTCGCTAAGCGGCACGACCACTCCGGTGACCATGACTGTGGGCTTGAACCCCGCGGGGCTGCCGACGACGGCTGGACCCTACAGCGGTACGATCAACATCACGGCCACGGGGGCCAGCGGACCGTTGGCCTACCCGGTTATACTAACTGTGACCGCGCAGCCGGTGCTTACAGTGGCGCCTTCGCCGCTGACTTTCAGCGGCACCGTGAGCGGCGCTAATCCGGCATCGCAGACTCTGACCGTGAGCGCCACGAATGGCCCGGTGAGCTTCACCGCGGCGGCCGCCACTACTTCGGGCGGATCCTGGCTCTCGGTGCTGCCCACCAGCGGGACCACCAATACCACGCTACAGGTTTCGGTTAATACCAGCGGCCTCTCAGCCAACACTTACAGCGGCTCTATCACGGTAACCGCGACAGCGTCCGGAGTCTTAAACAGTCCGTTTATTATTCCGGTCACATTGACGGTGTCATCCAACCTGCTGACCGCCACGCCGTCCCCGCTCAACTTCACTTACTCGCTGGGTGGAACCGCACCCGCGGCGCAGACTCTGAATGTAGGCAGCACCATATCGGGATTGAGCTTCACCGCCGCTGCGGGCGCCAGTTGGGTGGGAGTCACGCCGGGTGGCGGCACCACACCGCAGGCCCTCAGCGTCTCGATCCTGCCCGCCGGTCTGACAGCCGGGACTTACCATTCGACCGTTACACTCACCTCGGCAGGCGCGGGCAACAGCCCCTTGGCGGTCCCCGTGAACCTGACGGTCAGCGCCGAACCGCTGCTGACCGTGAACCCAGCTACGGTTTCGTTGAATTATACGACTGGAGGCACAGCACCCACGGCGAGTGTCGCGGTGGGCACCTCCAATGGCGCCGCCGCGGCCTTCTCGGTCAGCACAGCGACCGTCAGCGGCGGTAGCTGGCTGCAAGCCTCGCCACTCAGCGGCTCGTCACCGGCCAGTCTCCTGGTAAGTATTGTGGGGGCCGGCCTGACAACGGGTACGTACATGGGCACCATCACGGTTTCGGCTCCGGGCTTCATCTCGGCCACCGTGGCGGTCACGTTGGTAGTCACGCAACCGAAGGCCGTGATCCAAGTGACCGGAAATACCTTCTTCACTCTCGCCAATACGGCCGCACCCGCCACCAGCACGCTGGCCATCTCGTCTTCAGACGGTTCCGCGCAACCGTTCACCGTATCGATCGGCTCGAGCGCCAACAATTGGCTTACGGTGAGCCCCGGCGGCGGTACTTCGCCCGAGAATGTCACGCTCACGGCGAATCCGTCCGGACTGATTCCCGGCATTTACATCGTCCCGATCACAGTGACGATGCCGGCACTGCCGATCCCCAGCATAACGATCCAGGCGCAGTTGACAATTACCGGGTCGAATCTGGCGGCATCGCCCAGCATGCTCACCTTCAACTACGTGCCCGGTATGGCACTGCCGGCGCAAACGGTGTTACTGACTACGCTGTCCGGCAGCGGCACGGTGGCGCTGTCCTCGGTGAAGACCGACGTGGGGTGGCTAAGCGTGACTCCGGCGACCAGCGCCCCGGCGACGTTACAGGTCACCGTCAATCCGGGTCTGCTGCCGGCGGGAGCGGCAACGTACAACGGAAACGTAATCGTGAAAGGCGTGGGGTCGCCCGCGACTTCACTGCAAATCCCGGTGACGGTAACGATCAATGAGGCGGCGCAACTGACCGCCACTCCGACATCGCTTACGTTCACCTACCAGGTGGGAGGCGCCGCGCCCGCCGCGCAAAGCTTTGCGTTGTCCGGGAACGGGGCCTTGAACTTCACGGCCACGTCGCCGGGCAATTGGATTACTTTGAACCCGGCGAGCGGCACGACGCCAGCCAGCGTGCTGGTGACGGCGAATCCGGCGGGCCTCGCGCCCGGCCAATATACCGGCACGATCAATATAACCGCCAGCGGCGTGGCCACCCCCATAGGGGTCGCGGTAACGCTGATCATTACCGCTCCGGCCGCGCTGGTGGCGGCTCCCGCCCAGCTTCTCTTCATCGCGCCCGCCGCCGGACCCGCACCGGCTGCGCAAACGGTCGGGGTTTCCAGCACCGGCGCGCCGCTCGGCTTTACCGCGGCATCCAGCGCCGCTTGGCTGGGTGTGACGCCCACTAACGGGACGACTCCCGCTCCGCTCTCGATTTCGGTCAACGCGGCAAGCCTCGCGGCCGGAGTCTACAATGGCACGATTACCCTCACGCCAGCCGGATCGGCTGCTCCGCAGACCATCGCGGTTACGCTCCAGGCCGGGAACGTGACGCCCACGATTGCAGGGGTAATCAACGCGGCCAGCGGCGCGACCGGAGCGGTTGTACCGGGGATGGCGATCTCCATCTTCGGCTCGGTGCTGGGACCGGCAACCGGCGTTTCCTTCGCGGCGCCGCCGGCGGGTGGCACGGTAGCTACCACGCTGGGCGGAACCCAGGTGATGTTCGACGGCACCGCCGTACCCGTACTCTTCGCTTCGAACGGCCAGGTGAATGCCTTGGCGCCGTTCGAACTGGCGAGCAAGGCCAACACCGTCCTGACGGTGGTATACAACGGCGCAACCTCGGTGGGCTTGACGATGCCCGTGGTGGCATCCGAACCAGGGCTGTTCAGCGAGGCCGGTACCGGCATGGGTCAGGGGTCCATCCTGAATCAGGACTACAGCATCAACAGCTCGTCCCATCCGGCCGCGGCGGGATCGGCGATCATGTTGTTCGGCACGGGTGGCGGGTTAACCGATCCGCCTTCGGTCGACGGCACGCTCAACCCGATATCGACTACCGGCATGCTGACCCAGACAGTCACGGCCACCATCGGCGGGCAAACGGCGAATGTGCTTTACGCCGGACCGGCACCGGGGTTGGTTGTGGGCGTCATGCAGATCAACCTGACGATCCCGACCGGTACGCCGTCGGGCAACGTTCCGGTGGTCGTGACGGTGGGCACCCAGAGCAGCCAGACAGGGATTACCGTCGCTGTACAGTAAACGCTTGTGCGAAGTGGGGCGGGCGGCATTCATCGCGGGCTTATCTTGTGGGTGGTCGTCTGCGCCGCGCTTTCCGCGGCGCCACCCGCGCGCTTTGCCGAACACACCGTCGCCACCGGCCTGAAGGGCGGCTACCAGGTGGTGGCGATCGACATGAACCACGATGGCAAGCCCGACCTGGTGGCGCTGGCCAGCGGCATGAGCGAGCTGGTGTGGTTCGAGAATCCCGGCTGGCAACGCCATGTCATCGCCGGCAATCTATCCGGCATGATCAATCTGGCGGCGTGGGATGTGGGCGGCGACGGCATTCCCGAAATCGTGCTGGCCTCCGGCTTTTCCATGAACGCTAAGCAAAGCACCGGCATCGTGTCGGTGCTGCGGCACAATGGGGATCCGCGCCAGCCGTGGAGCATCCGGGAGATCGACCGGCTGCCCACTTCCCACCGCCTGCGTTGGGCCGATATCGATGGCAGCGGCAAGAAGGTGTTGGTGGACCAGCCGTTGACGGCCGCCACCGTCGATCGGCCCGAAGACCGCGCGCACACGCCGCTGGTATTCTACCGGCCGGGCGAATGGAAGCGGGAAACCATCTCGGAGCAGGACGAAGGCGTGGTGCATTGCATCTACATCGTAGACTGGGATGGCGACGGCCGCGACGATATTCTGACCGCCGGCTTCACCGGCATTCATCTGTACAAACTCGGCAAACAAGGGCGATGGAGTCGCAAGGAAATCGCGCAGGGCGACCCCGCGCCGTGGCCTAAATCCGGTTCGAGCGATGTAGCCGTGGGCCACCTGGGCAAGCGGCGCTTTCTAGCGGCCATCGAGCCATGGCACGGCAACGAAGTGGCTATCTACCAGGAAAGCTCAGGCGCGTGGCCGCGTCACGTGATCGACGATACGCTGGCCGACGGCCACACCATTCTGACTGCCGATTTGAACGGCGATGGCGCCGACGAAGTGATCGCCGGCTATCGCGGCAAGGGCGTGAACGTGTACTACGCGCAGGATGCCAAAGGCGCCGCGTGGACCAAGGTGGTACTGGACGACAGCATCGCGGCCGCGGCGTGCGCCGTCGCGGATTTGAACGGCGACGGACGCCCGGACATTGCGTGCATCGGCGCGGCTACGGCGAATCTGAAATGGTATGAGAACCTGGGCCGGCCTTGAGCGAGCCTTGGTATAATCCTCCTAACGTGCCTGAAATCCGCCATTCCGTGTGCGCCCTGGACTGTCCGGATGCCTGCGCCGTGCTGGTAACAATCGACGGCAGCGGAAAAGCGACCCGGCTGCGGGGCGACCCGGCGCACCCCGTCACGCGCGGATTCCTGTGCGGCAAGGTGGCGCGGTATCTGGAGCGCGAGTACTCGCCCAGCCGATTGCTCTATCCGTTGCGCCGCGTGGGCGGCAAGGGCGAAGGCCGATTCGTCCGCGTCGGGTGGGACGAAGCTCTGGACGAAATCGCCGCGCGGCTGAAAAGCATCGCCGCGGAATTCGGTCCCGAGTCCATTTTGCCCTACAGCTATGCGGGCACTATGGGACTGCTGAACGGCTCCGGCATGGACCGGCGTTTCTTTCACCGGCTGGGAGCCTCGCGGCTTGATCGCACTATCTGTTCGTCGGCGGGCGGCGCTGGCCTGGTAGACGCGCTGGGTCTGAAGTATGGCACCGAACCCGAGCAATTCCGGCACTCCAAGCTGATTATTGCGTGGGGCGCGAACGTGCTCGGCACGAACGTACATTTGTGGCCGTTCATCGTCGAGGCGCGCCGCAACGGCGCCCGATTCTATACCGTCGACCCGCGGCGCAATCGCACGGGCATGGCCGCGGACAAGCATTTCTTCATCAATCCAGGCAGCGATACCGCGCTGGCGCTGGGTATGATGCACGTGATCGCCGGCGAGAAGCTTTACGACGCCGATTATGTCGCGCGGCATACCACCGGGTTCGCCGAACTGGCCGAGCGCGTGAAGGAATATCCGCCGGAGCGCGCCGCCGCGTTGACCGGCATCCCGAAGGACGAGATCGTGGCATTGGCGCGCGAGTATGCCACCACGCGTCCGTCCGCGATCCGGCTGAACTATGGCGTGCAGCGTAGCGAGCGCGGCGCCATGGCCGTGCGCACCATCGCCCTGTTGCCCGCGCTGACCGGTTCGTGGAAAGAGGTGGGCGGCGGCTTGCAGCTTTCCACGTCGCAAGCCTTTCACCTGAACCGCGCCGGCCTCGAACGCCCCGATCTGCAATGGCGCGCGCTGGGCCGCGAGGCGCGCATCCTGAACATGTCATTGCTGGGCCAGGCATTGAACGAAGTCGGCGACCCGCAGGTAAAGGCGCTGGTGGTGTACAACTCGAATCCCGCCGCCATCGCCCCGAACCAGAATGCCGTACGGCGCGGCCTCGAACGCGGCGACCTGTTCACGGTGGTGCTGGAACAGTTCCAGAACGACACTGCCGATTATGCCGACTTCCTGCTGCCCTCGACCACGTTCCTGGAACACACCGACATTTATTACGCCTACGGCCACTACTACCTGCAATTGGCGCGGCCGGCGCTGGCGCCGCCGGGCGAAACGAAATCGAACGTGGAGGTTTTCCGCGCGCTCGCGGCGCGGATGGGCTTCGACGATGCCTGCTTCGGCGATTCGGAAGACGAAATGATCCACACGCTGCTCGAGTCCGATCATCCCTTCGTGCGCGGCATCACGCTGGAGGATCTGGATCGCGAGAAATTCGTGCGGCTGCAGGTGGCTCCGAACGGAGATCCATTCCAGCCATTTGCCCATGGCGGTTTCGGCACGCCTTCCGGGAAGTGCGAATTCCGCGCGGAATCGATCGCGTACGCGCCGCCGGTGGAGTCCCGCTTTGGCGATGAAGGCCTGCGCGCGCGCTTCCCGTTGGAATTGATCTCGCCCAAGCACGACGACAGCATGAACTCGACTTTCGGCTACCGGCCCGAGAACGACGCGGCCACCGCCACGCTACACATGGAGGCATCCGACGCGGCGGCGCGCGGAATCGGCACAGGCGATCAGGTGCGCGTCTACAATGGCCGCGGTTCCTGCCTGTTGCGCGCGCAAGTGGACGGCGTGTTGCGACAGGGAGTGGTGTGCGCGCCCTCCGTACGCTGGGCCAGCACGGCGCCGGACCACCGCAGCATCAATGCGCTCACTTCCGAGCGGCTGACTGACAAAGGCGCCGGACCCACGTTCTATAGCTGCCTGGTCGAAGTGGAGAAGAGCGGAGACTGATGGGAGCCAATCAATTGCCGATTGCGGCCGCAATTTTGGTATTAAGCCTGGCCATCGCGCCGATGGGCTGCCGGCGGCACCGGCGCGTAACGGTGCAGACTGTCGAAGAGGCGCCCATGCTGGCGAGCGTGGTGGCGACGGCGGATCCGCATGCGGTAAAGCAGTTGGCGGGCGGATTCTACGGCGTGGAGCAGAATTCCTGGCGTTGGACAGCCGGCAGATTTTCCGTGCTGTTGCGTCCGCCGCGCACGGCCGCGAGGAACGGCGCGGTGTTGCAACTCAAATTTGCCATTCCGGATGTGGCGCTGTCGAAACTGAAGGGCGTGTCGCTCTCCGCGTACGTGAACGGCACGGCGCTCAGTCCGGAGACCTACTCACAGGCGGGGCAGTTCATCTATAGCCGCGACGTCCCCGCCAATCTGCTCGCGGGAGACGTGGTCCGGGTCGAGTTCTCGCTGGATAAGACCCTTCCACCCAGCGCCACCGACCGGCGGGAACTGGGCGTGGTGGCTTCGACGGTAGGCTTCCAGCCGAAATAATGCTGCATGGTGGGGCGGGCCCTCGGCCTGCGGCGGCCTCTCAGGCCGCCCCGCAGCGATTCATTCGCGCGCCAGCGCAAACGCGTAGCTTCCCGATCCGATCTCAACTACCAGCGCCCCATCGCTCTCACGCGCGCTTGTAACTCCCGCCGGCCCGCTCTGATACTTGCCGTCCTTCCAGATTGCGCGCCCGGACTCAGATAGCGCCACCGGCGTCAGGCCCAACTCCGGAATCCGGACTTCCGCCTCACTGCCAACGGGGATAGTCACTTCCAGGCGCAACCCGTTGTCGGAGCGGCTCCACGAAGACGCCACCGTGCCCCGAATCGTATCGAGCGACCCAGAGGCCCATTTCAAATCCCGCACCACTTGCGGCGCGATCACCACGCGCTCGAAGCCCGGCTTGGCCGCATCCAGATTGATGCCTGCGAGCGCATTATAAAACCACGCGCCCAGGCTGCCGAACATCGGATGATTGTGCGAATTCATGGACGGTCCCGTCTTATTCTGCCAGAGCTCCCAAAGCGTGGTGGCGCCGTTCTCGATCATGTAACCCCAGCTCGGATAAGTGGTCTGGGTAGCCAGTTCGTAAGCCAGATCGGAGTTACCCGTGTCAGTCAGCAGCGGGAACAGATACTTAGTCCCGAGGATGCCGGTAGTCAAATGCGTGTTACGCGCATACACCAGATCGTCGCGCAACGCGGCCTGCACACCGCCCCGCCGGTCGGGTGGCGCCATATTCAGAAACAGCGGGAGGATCTGCGCGGTCTGCGAGCCCGTTCCGTACAAGCCGGTGGCCGCATTCAGAAACTTGGCATTGAAGGCACCCTTGATCTCGTCCGCCAGCTTCCGGTAAGCCTCCGCCTCCGCGCCCTTCCCCAGAATCGCGCCCATGCGCGAGACCAAATCCGCGCTCCAGTAATAGCAGAAAGTGGAAACCAGGTTGCCGGGTGTCTTTTCAATGGGCACCCAATCGCCGTAGTAACTGTAATCCACGATGCCGTCGCGGCTGCGCGTGCGCAGGTAGTCGGTCCACGCTTTCACACCGTCGAAATGCTGCTCCAGGATGCGCCGGTCGCCATAGTATTCGTACATATACCAGGTCAGCAGCGGGTACGCCATGCCCCACGCCGGGTCCGCTGGCCGGCTGCCGTAGCGATGCGGCACCGTATCGGTGACCGTCCCATCGGCGCCCTGCACATCGTGTATGTCGCGCAGGAAATTCGTATAGAAAGCGGCCATATCGAAATTCAGCATGGCCGTTTCGGCATAGAGATGCGCGTCCGCCATCCAACCCATGCGCTCGTCGCGTTGGTTGCAATCGGTGGGAACGCTGTGCAGGTTGTCCTGAATACCCCAGGTAATGTTCCGCTGGATCTGATTCAGAATCTTTTTCGAGCTGGCGAATCCGCCGGTGGGCCGCACATCGGAATGCACCACTTTGGCGCGCAGAGTGTCGAACTTAGGCGCGCCCGGGTAACCGGTCAGTTCCACATAGCGAAACCCATGGTAAGTGAAGCGTGGCTGGTAGACTTCCAGGCTTCCGTCGCCGCGCAGAATATAGACATCGGTGGCTTTGGCGGCGCGCAGGTTCTCGACATTCAGCGTGCCATCGTCATACAACAACTCCGCATGGCGCATCTGCACGCGCGTTCCGCGAGGTCCGCGCACCCGCATCTCGACCACGCCGCTGATGTTCTGACCGAGATCGTAGATATAGACGCCGGGATGCGTCGTGGTCATTTTCACCGGCGCGATGGTATCCACCACGCGGATGGGCGGCATCATCTGTGCGGACAGCACTCCCTTGGGCCCGTCGATGAGGCTGGCGGCCTGCCAATGTGCGTCGTCGAAGCCCGCGCGATCCCAGCCGGGCGTTTCCAGGCGCGCATCGTACACCTCGCCGTCGTAGATGCTATCCGACTGAATCGGTCCGGGCATGATCTTCCACGATCCGTCTGTCGCCACATCCACACTTTGGCCGCCTTCCAATTCCGCGTGAATCTGCATGCGCAGCGCGCGCGATTTGAACCAGCCTTCGCCTAACATCACGCCGACCGCATTCGCGCCGGGCCGCAAACGCTCGGTGATGTCGTACACGGTGTAGAGCACGCGCTTGTCATAAGTGGTCCACGCCGGGTCAAGCATGTGATCGCCGACTTTGTGGCCGTTGATGCGCAGCTCGTAATAGCCCAGGCCGGCGACATAGGCGCGGGCGCGCACCGGACGCGCCGGGAGCGTGAACTCCTTGCGCAGCTGGTTCGCGCCGCCGATCCATTTACCTTTCCAATCCGCGCTCTCGAGCAGGCCCATTTCGAAACGTGCGACGGCGCTGAGCGGGCTGGCATGGCCGGCGCTATCCCAGTAGCGCACCTTCCAGTAATAAGTCTGGCTGCTCGCGAGAGGCTTGCCCGCGTAGACCACGTGCACGGACTGGCTGCTCGATACCCGGCCGCTATCCCACTCGCCGCCGGCGGCCGCATCGGGTTTCAGTGAAACCAGCACTTGATACGCCGTCTGCCGTTCGCCGCGCGCCGCGTGCTGCAGCACCCATGAAAAGCGCGGTTGCAGCACGTCGATCCCTACCGGGTCGGTAAGGTATTCGCAACGCAATCCGGACGGCGCGGCGGCCATCGAGCTTTCCTGCGCCGGCAGCAGGGGAACACATAGGGCACAAAGTACGGCCCATCTCGCAAGCATTGGATGCCTCCTTGAAAAGAGTAGTGTATCCGAAATTCGCCAGGCGGGCCGACGGGCGAACGCTAAAGCGGTATTTCCATCCGCACGCGCAGCCCGGGCGCTGCATTCTCCGCCGAGATCTGGCCGTGATGCGCACCGATGGCGCGATACGCAATCGCCAAGCCGAGCCCCACACCGCCCGTCTGGCTGTCTCGGGATCCGTCCGCGCGAAAGAAGGGCTGGAAGATTCTGGGCAGCATGCCGTCCGGTACGCCGGGACCGTAATCGCGCACAGAGATCCACGCTTTCCCGGTGTCCGATTCCAGTTTGACATCGATCGGCGAGCCTTCCGGCGCGTAGCGAATCGCATTGCGCAAGACATTTTCAATAGCGCGGCGCAGCAGTTCGCGATCCCCCCGAACCGGCAAAGTGCCGTTCGATTCGAATTGGAAGCGGCAACCGCGGGCATCAGCTTCCATGCGGCTGGCTTCGAGCAGTTCTCGCGCCAATTGGTCCAGATCGAGCGGCTCCACGCGGCGCGACGCGGGGTCGCCCTCCACGCGCGTCACTTCCACCAGCGCGCCCACCAAGTTCGTCAACCGGTCGATCTCCTTCGTGACACGGGCCGCGGCGGCATTGCGATCTTCGGCTGTTTTAGTCAGCTCGGCCGCGAAGCTGAGACGCGCCAGCGGGGACCTCAACTCGTGGGAAATATCCTGCAGCAAGCGCCGTTCGGCGGTCAACAGCGTCTCGATCCGATCCGCCATCTGGTCGAAGGCGCGCGCCACATTGCCGATCTCATCGCGCCGCCGCAAGCCCGCGCGCGCGGAGAGATCCCCGCGGCCGAAGCGCTCCACCGTGTGGGCCAGTTCGCGCAAGGGAGAGGCGATGTTGACGGCCAGCATCCAGCACAGCAGGCCGACCACCAACAAAATCAGCCCGTAGTAAGGCAGGAAGCTCCATCGCGTGAAGGGAGGCCGGCCTGTGGCAATCAAACGGTAAGCGCCATCTTGGGATGCCACCACGAACACGAAGCGGTCGCCCTGGGGATGCGGGGCTTTCTTCCCGCCCCGGGCAGCAGCTAAGAGGGCGGAACGGTCCACGCCAGTCACCAGGTCCTTGCCTTGCGCGTCGGTAAAGAAATGTTCAGGGCCGAAATAAGTTTGGAGTTTGTGCAGATAGGCGCCCAGTGCTGCCGGCCCTCCCGCGCGGTAGGTCACTTCGGCCTGGTCCACCTGGAATGCCACAGTTCTCTCGAATGGCCCGCCTTTGCCGGAAATTCGCGATGCCATGCCGGTAGAAATAAACAGATAGGCGCCGAGTGACACCACCAGCGTGCCGAACGACCATACCAGGATCTTGGCGAAGACCGTCCTCATGCGGCGTCCTCCGGGGCGGCCGCGAAAAAGTAACCGACGCCGCGCACGGTGCGGATCTGGACGCGATCGCCGCGCTCCAGTTTCTTCCGCAGATGGCTGATGTGGACATCGAGCGAGCGCTCGTACGGCGTGGATTCCCGCTGGTAAAGAACCCCGGCCAACTCATTGCGCGAAACCACGCGGCCCGCCGAGCGCACCAGGAAGTCGAGGATGTCGAACTCGATAGCGGTCAGCTCGACGGTCTCGCCATCCACCCACACTTCGCGGGTCTGTGAGTCGACCCGCACACCGCCGGCCTCGGCCGCCTGGGATGGCGCAGTTCCGGGACCCGCGCGCCGCAATACAGCCCGCATGCGCGCCAACAGTTCTTCGGGACCAAACGGTTTGGGCAGGTAATCGTCGGCGCCGGCGTTGAGGCCGGCGATGCGGTCGGTCTGCGCAGTGCGCGCGGTCAACAGGATCACCGGAACGGAGCTGCGCCTGCGAATTTGTTTCAGCAGCTCGAAGCCATCCAGCACCGGCAGCATCACGTCCAGAATGACCAGGTCGTACTGCCCCTCCAGGGCGAGCGCCAAGCCGCGTGGGCCATCGTGCGCCGCCTCGATGGCGAACTCATGTTGAGAGAAGAAATCGGCCATCAGCGCGCACAGATCCGTGTCATCGTCGACCAGCAGCACTCTTCTCACTGATTCTGTTGTAACTCAGATCGGAGGCGCGCACCATTGTGCGCCGTGGCTTTTACAAAACTTAAGATTCGCCGGCGCATTCCTGGTGAATACTGGAATCGGAGCTAATTCTATGAAATCCCCGTGGGCGCTGGCGGCCCTCTTTGTGTCTCTATCGATCGGCAGCGTCGCGCAAACTGGCGCGGACTTGCATGGCGTGGTCAGTGACCCATCCGGTGCGTCGGTGCCGGGCGCACTGGTGCAAGTGCGCGGATCTGGCGTGGACCAACGGGCGACGACCGATGCCGCGGGCAAGTACGCCATCGAGGGAGTGAAGCCGGGCAAGTACACGGTTCGGATTATCGCCAAGGGATTCACCCTGATCGTGCGCAAGGACGTGGAGATCGCCAAACCCACGGCGCTTGATGTGCAGTTGGTCATCGCCTCGGAAAACCAGGTCGTGAATGTCGAGGCCGAGGCCAACACCGTCAGCGCGGACACCGCAGAGAATGGCGATGCGCTGGTATTGCGCGAAAAGGAACTGGCGGTGCTATCGGACGATCCCGACGAGCTTTCGCAGCAGTTGCAGGCGCTGGCGGGTCCCGGCGGAGGTCCCGACGGAGCGCAGATCTACATCGATGGCTTCACCGGCGGCATGCTGCCGCCGAAATCGTCCATTCGCGAGGTGCGCATCAACTCCAACCCGTTCTCGCCGGAATATGACCGGCCGGGTTTCGGACGCATCCAGGTTTTCACCAAGCCGGGCACCGATAAGATCCGCGGCCAGGCATTCATGCAGTACAACAAGGAAGCGCTGAACTCGCGCAGCCCGTTGCTCGACCAATCCAAGCGGCCGCCCTATCAACAGCAGTTCTATGGATTCAGCCTGGGCGGCCCACTTTTCAAATCCAAGGCGTCTTTCAGTTTCGATGGCGAACACCGTACCATCGATGAAAACGCGTTCGTGCTGGCGACCGATTTGGATTCCAGCCTGAATCCGCTGACCATCAATCAGGCGATTCTGACGCCGCAATACCGCACCACGCTGACGCCGCGCGTCGATTATTCGATTAGCACCAATAACACGCTGACGGTGCGCTATCAGAACACCCGCGTGGAATCGGACAAGCAAGGCGTGGGTGGGTTCAGCCTGGCCGATCAGGCTTACAATCAGGCGTCCTCCGAAAATACACTGCAAGTGACCGAGACCTCGGTATTAAGCGCCCGAGCCATTAACGAAACGCGCTTCCAATACATGCGCGCGGACCTGGACAACACCGCCAACAATAGCATTCCCGCGCTGATTGTGGCGGGCGCGTTCCAGTCCGGAGGGCCGCAAATCGGCAATTCCGCTACACTCACGAATAACTGGGAACTGACTAATACTTCGACTTACACAAAAGGCACGCACACCTTTAAGTGGGGCGGCCGCGTACGGCAATCTTTTTTGCGCGACACCTCCGTCAATAACTTCGGCGGAACCTTCACCTTCTTCGGCGGCATAGGGCCGGAGTTGGACGCCGACAACCAGGCAATCGTCGGCACCACCGAGCAACTCTCCGCGCTGGAGGTTTACCAGCGTACGCTGCTGTTCGAGCAGGAAGGACTGACGGCGGCCCAGATTCGCGCGTTGGGAGGCGGCGCCTCGCAGTTCAGTTTGAGCACCGGCGTTCCCACCACGCCAGTGAACCAGTTCGATACCGGAGTTTTCGTAAACGACGACTGGAGGGCGCGCCCGAACCTGACTTTCAGCTACGGCTTGCGCTACGAGGCGCAGACCAACATCGGCGACCATGGCGACTTTGCGCCGCGCCTGGCGGTTGCCTGGGGCATCGATGGCGGCGCCAGCAAGGCGGCCAAGACGGTGCTGCGCGCAGGCTTCGGAGTCTTTTACGATCGCATCGGGATCACCGACACGCTGAATGCGCGCCGCTATGACGGTGTCACGCAGCAATCGTATCTGATACTGAATCCCGATTTCTTTCCCACGGTCCCTTCGCTCGCATCGCTCGAGGGCAGCCAGCAGCCGCAACAGTTAGACCTGCTTTATGGCGGTGTCAAGGCGCCGCGGAACTATCAGGTAAGCGTCGGCGTCGACCGGCAGATCAATCAGCACGCCAAGTTCAACGTCAGTTACATCGGCAGCCGCGGCGTACACCTGGAGCGCTCCGTCAACATCAATACGCCCATCGACGCAGTGTATCCTTATGGCGATTCCGACATCCGCCTCCTGACTGAGACGGTGGGCTTCAGCCGCTCTAACATGCTGATGGTCAGCCCGAATGTGAATTTCGGAAAGATCTTTCTATTTGGCTTCTACGGTCTTTCCTACGGGATGGACGACAACGAGGGCGCGCCCGCCAACCCATACGATCTGAGGGCGGAGTGGGGACCTTCTTCGTTCGCCGATATCCGCCATCGGCTCCTGCTGGGCAGCAGTCTGCCGCTGTTGCTGAAGTTCACGCTCAACCCGTTCTTCCTGGTGCAGAGCGGCACGCCTTACAACATCACCACGGGGATCGATTCGCTTGACACCGGATTCGCGGCCGAGCGCCCGGAGTTGATGGCCGGTCTGGGCGCCTCCAGTTGCACCGGCGGAAGCCTGGTCTACGCCGCGGGATTCGGATGCTTCAACCTGGAGCCGGCCGCGGGCGCGGCTACCATCGGGCGAAATTACGGGCGCGGTCCAGCGACCGTAAATCTGGGTTTGCGATTGGCGCGCACGTGGTCGTTCGGAGGTTCGGGCGAATCCGGGCCGGCGCAGGGACAGATGGGCCCTCCGCCGGGAGCGGGCGGGCCGCGCGGCGGTGGCGGCCCAGGCGGGCCTGGAGGCGGTCCTCCGGGAGGTGGTCCCCCACCAGGAGCCTTCGGCGGGATGACTGGCCGCAAGTACAATCTGACGCTCAGCATCAACGCGCGGAATGCGCTGAATCACCCGAATTACGCGACGCCGAATGGCGATTTAAGCTCGCCCTTCTTCGGCGAGTCTCTCAGCCTGGCCGGATTTGGCCCGTTCGGCTCGCCCAGCACTTACAATCGCAAGATCGACTTGCAGTTGCGCTTCACGTTCTGATGGCAGCCGGCGGAAGCCCGGTTATAATCGCCTTTGACACCGAAAACCGCCTTTCTATTTTCCGGTCAGGGATCGCAATACGCGGGCATGGGCAAGAGCCTTGCTGCGCAGTACGGGGCGGCGCGCGCCGTTTTCGACGAAGCCGACGATGCGCTGGGATTCGCGCTATCGACCTTGTGTTTCGAGGGGCCGGAAGATGCGCTCAAGCTGACCGAGAATACCCAGCCGGCGCTGCTCACTGTTTCGACCGCCGCCTTCCGCGTGCTGGCGGAACGCGGCTTTGCGCCGGATTATGTGGCCGGCCACAGTCTGGGGGAATACTCCGCGCTGGTAGCGGCCGGCAGCCTGCAATTCGCGGATGCCGTGCGGCTGGTGCGCCAGCGCGGCCGATACATGCAGGAAGCCGTGCCGCCCGGCGTGGGCGCGATGGCCGCGCTGCTGCGCCTGCCCGAAGGCGCATTGGAGGGCGTGCTGCAGGAAGCCGCGCAGGGGGAAGTGCTCAGCGCGGCGAATCTGAACGCGCCGGACCAGGTGGTGATCGCGGGACACGCCGGCGCGGTCAACCGTGCGATCGATCTGGCCAAGGCCGCGGGTGCGCGACGCGCTATTCCGTTGCCGGTGAGCGCGCCATTCCATTGCGCGTTGATGAAGCCCGCCCAGCAGCGTCTGGCCGCCGATTTGAACGCTACGAATTTTTCGGATTTAAGTTGCCCGCTGGTGAACAATTGGCAGGCGCGAGAGGTGCGTACGGGCGCGGAGGCGCGGCAGGGATTATACGAGCAGGTGCCCAACCCGGTGCAATGGGTGGAATCCATCCGGCACCTCGCGGCGCAGGGCGTCGAGCGGTTCATCGAAGTGGGCGCGGGCGGCATCCTCACTGGTTTGCTGCGCTCCATCGATCCAAACTTAAAGGGCTTCCGCTTGGGCGAGACGGTCGATTTCCGTGCACTGGGACCAGACTGAATACGATCTTCGGTGCGAATGGGGCCTGGCAGGGGTGCAAGCGCTGGCGCCGGCGAGCGATGTGCTGATCGTGGTCGATGTGCTGGTGTTTTCGACAGCCGTGGATGTGGCTGTGGCCCGAGGGGCGTCCGTGCTGCCGTACCGCTGGCGGGACAGCTCCGCCGAAGCCTTTGCGCAATCGAAAGGGGCGGTACTGGCCGGGCCGCGATCCGCCGGCGGCTACTCTCTCTCTCCTCCATCTTTGCAGTCGATCCCTGCGGGCACGGCCTTAGTGCTGCCTTCGCCGAACGGCAGCACTCTTTGTATGATGGCGAGCGGGGCCACGACTTACGCGGCGTGCCTGCGAAGCTGCCGCGCCGTGGCCGCCCATGCGTGCGCCCGCGGGTCCCGGATTGCGGTGATTCCGGCCGGAGAGCAGTGGGGCGATGGGACGCTTCGCCCGGCGATCGAGGATCTGATCGGCGCGGGCGCGGTGTTGGCCAGTCTGCCGGGCCGGCCGTCGCCCGAAGCCGAAACGGCCATCGCGGCGTTCGAGCGGTTCCAGCATGGCTTGTACGATGCGCTGGTTCGGAGCACGTCGGGCAAGGAATTGGTGGAGCGCGGGTTCGCGCGCGATGTGGAGATGGCTGCGGAATATGCGGTGAGCGCGGCCGTACCCTTGATGCTAGGCGATCGCTTCGTGAACGTTGGGCGTGGCGCAGACTCTTAGTCTGCCGCGCTGGCACTCCTGCCGGCGCTTGGCGGCACGCCAAGACAAGGGTCGAGAAGAGTCTCGACCGGCAGGCAAAAGTGCCTGCGCCACGATGCTATGAGCGGCTGAGGGCTGCCTGTAGCATGGCCCTGGCGTAACCCACGTTATATGCGTAGCCCACATACGCACCTCCGCCGGGATAATACGGATGGAAATCCGGCCGCTCCCGGTCGGCATCGAGCGCGCGCGGGTGCTCCGGATAAATCAGCCGCGGATATTTCTGGCGCACCAGTTCCTGCATCACCGCGAACATGTCGATCTGCCCTTCGTCGAGAAACACTTCCGTGTACTGCTCGTACGGCTTGCGCACGCGCACATTCCGAAAATGCACGTGGTTGATCGTATCCCGCGATCCGAAATAGCGGCACACTTCCACCGGATCCTGTCCCATCTCGCGGGTGACGCCGCAATCGAAAGTGATGCCATTCGACGGGCTGGCGACAATGCCGACGAGCCGCTTCCAACCATCCACGGTGCCCATGATCTGCCCGGAACCACGGCTTAGCGGCGCGGGCGGATCGTTGGGGTGCAGCGCCAGCCGCACGCCGGATTCCGCGGCCACCGGCACCAGGGCCTTCAGGAAATAGGCGACGTTGCTCCACATTTCTTCGAGCGAATGCGCGCCCTCGGCCGCCAGCGGCGGCAAATCCTTCACCCGGTCGTAATCGAACGCCGTGAGGCCCGCGCCGGCGCGCCCGATCTCTTCGTAATAACCTTCAACCAAGCGGTGCGCATAGAAGTTGTATTCGATGACTGGCAGGCCCGCCTTGCCGGCCGCGCGTATGGATTGCCGCACCTTCTCGATCTCTTCATCCCGTCCCGGCCTCCCGTAAATGGCGTTCGGAAAGCCGCCGATCATCATGTTGCCCAGCGTCAGGCCGCCGGCTTTCAACCGTTCCATGCGCGCGCGGATCCCGCTTTCCTCCCACGGAATCGGCGGACCGCCCATGGCCACGTGATCCACGCCAAGCTGCTTCACCCGCCGCATGCCGGCTTCATCCAGCGCGCCCGCCTGGAGCCTTCCCGAGAGTTCCAGGCAGATCTTCGGCACGCCCCCGGCGTCGGACCGAGCCGATGAGGCCAGCGCTCCCACGCCCACCGCTTGCAGAATCTTTCTTCGAGTCATAACCCAATACAATAAATCTATGCGCACTCTCTTCGCACTCTCCCTGGTTGGCGCAATGGGTATTTGCGCGAGCCTGCCCACTCCGCGCGAGCGCTCTTTCACCTTCGAATACGCCGCCACCGTGAAGGACATCCCCAGCGGCGCGCACACGGTGGATATCTGGCTGCCGGCGCCGCACGACGATGCCTTCCAGCGCATCACGAACCTGCATGTGGATTCGCCCTATCGCTACGAGATCTCGACGGGCACAGAAGGGAACCGCATCCTGCATCTTCGCGCAACGGATCCCAAGGAGCCGGCCATCACCGTCACGATGCGCTTCGATGCCGTGCGCAAGGAGCACATTCAGTTGTTGACCCAGGCTTCACCCGCGGGCGCAGCGGCCGATCCGGCAGGACTCGAGCATTACCTGCAACCCGACCGCCTCGTGCCGCTCGACGATACCATCCGGCGTTGGGCGCGCGAGGTGGTGGAGGCGGCCGGCGCCAAGACCGATCTGGAAATGGCGCGAGCCATTTACAATCACGTGGTCGCCACCGTGAAATACGACAAGACCGGCAAGGGATGGGGCAACGGCGATATCTATTACGCGTGCGACGCGCGCCGCGGTAATTGCACGGATTTCCATGCCATCTTCATCGGCTACGCGCGCGCCGTGGGCATCCCCGCGCGGTTCGCCATTGGCTTTCCGCTGCCCGCCGATCGGGGCGCGGGCAAAATCGCCGGCTACCATTGCTGGGCGGAATTCTACGCGAAAGGCATCGGCTGGGTCCCGGTGGACGCGTCGGAAGCCGCCAAGAATCCCGCGCGGAGCGAGTACTTTTTCGGCGCGCACGACGAGAACCGCGTGGAACTCAGCAAGGGCCGCGACGTGATCCTGGCACCCCGGCAGCAAGGCGCGCCATTGAACTATTTCGTCTATCCGTACGTCGAGCTGGATGGCGCCAAATATACCAGCCTCGATACCAATTACTCGTACAAAGACCAGCCATGAAACTCTTAATGCGTTATGCAATGCGTTATGCAGTCGTGGCGGGCCTGGCCTTGGCCCTGACGCCCCTGGTTGCGCCGCAGGCACGGCCGCCGCATCAGGCAGCAACGGATGGCGAGGTGCCGCTCCCCACCACCAAAGCCCAACAGGAAGAAATCCTGAAGGCCGATCACGAGAGGGACCTGAAGGACGTGGCCCAGCTCATCGATCTGGCGGGACAATTGAAGGAAGAGCTGGAGAAGAACGACCGTCACGTGCTTTCGATCTCCAGCCTGAAGAAGACCGAAGAAATTGAAAAACTCGCCAAACGCATCCATTCCCGGTTGGTGCACTGACGTGGCTGGCCGTTTGCCCCTGCTGCTGGCCCTGGCGGTTTCGCTAACTGGGCTCGCTGTGGCGCAGACCCCCAAATCCCCCCTCCTGGTCCTGCTGGGCGGGGATTCGAAAACCTGGCAAACCGCATGCCAGGAGCGCGGCTGGCAGTTTCTGCAGCCCTCCAGCGATACTGCCGGCAAGAGCCCCGATCAGCGCATCAAAGCCATGGCTGCCGAAATAGAAGAAGCCGAGAAGCGGCTGCCTGTGGACCCCAATCGCGTTTATCTCGCCGCCCAGGGCGGGGCCGTTTCGCTGCTATTTTACGTGGCGGCGCGCATGCCGGATCAATGGGCCGCCGCAGTGGCCTTGGGAGGCAGCCCGCGCGCAGCCATCGATAGCAATCGCCTCTACGCCGCCAACACCACCAACCTGCCAGTCCTGTGGCTGTTTGCGAACAAGGAAGAGGAGCCTTTGGGAAAGAAGCTGCAATCCGCCGGCTTCCATCTGGAGTGGCGCGAGCCGGCCGCGGCCAAGCCCGCGGAGATTTTCGAATGGCTCGCCGCGCACCAGCGCGACCCGTTCCCCACCACGGCGGATTGCGAAACCGGCAGCCCGCTGTTCACGCATTGCTACTGGATGGAGGTCACCAAGTTCGATCCCGCCGAAGCCAACGATGTACTGGATTCCACGCGCGTGCAGCCGCTGGGATCGAGCGCCCGATTGGCGATTGGACCGTTCGGATACGATGCGGCCGAGCCGGGGCCGGGCGTTTTGGTGGCGTCTCTGCCTGAGAAATACGCGGGGCCGCTCAAGCTCAACGACCGCATTGTGGAGATGGGCGGCAAGAAACTCGCCGACGCCGCAGAATACGCACAAATCCTGTATCGGACGTTCGAGGACCAGCCGGTCGTACTCATGGTTCAGCGCGGCAAGGAGCACATCCGGCTGGAAACCAGATTCGAGACCGCGCCGCGCGCCGAGCCGGTCACCGCGCGCGTGCGTGCGCAGTTCCTGCCGCAACTGCAGGAGGTCGAGATAGTCAGCCGCGGTATCACGCAGATGAAACTGATGCTGCCGGAGCCGTGGCTGCCGGTCAAGATCAACTGGAACGGAACCGAGTTAGTCAATGCCACGGCGGCAGGCTGCTGGCTGCTGGATGAAAAGAAGGAGCTACTCAGTGCCAAACGATGCCAGTAAGGGCGCGCGATACGGGACAGCCGTCGTGCTTGTCAACCTGGGGAGGCGGCTCATTGCCGAGTACCAAAGCGGCGCTTGACAGCCGCTTCCGAAGTCCTTACCGTGAAGATATGGAAGTGCAACTCACCCCCGACCAGAAGGCGTTTGTCCGCCAGGCTATCGATAGCGGACGGTTTCGGCGCGAGGAAGACGCGGTGAAGGAAGCCCTTTGCCTGTGGGAAGACCGTGAGCGGCGCCGCTTGGAAATGCTGGTCGCGGTCGATAAGGCCGAAGGCTCGTTGGCGCGTGGCGAAGGTCGCAGAGTTACGACGCGTGAGCAAGTTACCCAACTTGCCGCCGATATCAAGCGGCGTGGCTTGGCGCGGCTTGCCGCCGAGCAGAATCCCCACTGATGAGCGAGTTTCGCCTTTCGCCCGAGGCCGAATCCGAGCTAGACGGCATCTGGGTTCACGTCGCCCGCGGAGCGGCAGCGCTGATATCGCTACCCGCGTGGTGGACGGCATCACCGAGCGTTTCTGGTTATTGGCCCGGTATCCGTACATAGGGCGCCGCCGTGACGAGGATCTGCGTATCGGCCTGCGCAGCTTCGCGGCTGATGACTACGTCATCATCCACCGTATCGTAGAGGAAGACGTAGTACTGATTCTGCACGTTGTGCACGGCAGCCGTGATCTCGCCGTGGTAATCGGGAATTGATAAGCGGTACCTTCTGGCGGAGTGTGCTTTGGCAGGATCACTTCGATCGTAAAGACCGAATCTTATAGAGAGAACCTCCTGGATTCGCTGAAGGATCCTGAGGCTGCGGCCGAATACCTGACTGCGTGTCTCGATGACGGCGACGTGGAGGTCTTCCTGCTGGCCCTTCGAGATGTCGCCGAGGCCCAGGGTACAAGCTAAATACGGTACTCTCCGTCTACGTGCCACCCGGCGTCGCAGGCGAGGTTAGCATGAAGACCGTTCCGCCAGCGTTGGCTCCGAGAATTCCTGCCCTACTCCATGCGAAGAGCCTGCAATGGGTCGAGCCTGGATGCCCGCCATGCGGGTATCGTGCAGGCCAGTGCGGCGACCGCAAGGAGAATCGTCATGACCGTAAGGAAGACTCTCGAATCGTAGGGCTCGATAGCATAGAACAAAGGCCGGATGAGTCTCACAACGGCGGCGCTGCCGGCGAGACCGGCGATGAGGCCGACCAGTGCGGGCCGCAGGCCGTCGAGTAGGGTAAGACGGAGGATCTGCGCACGTTGCGCGCCAAGAGCAATGCGCACACCGAGTTCGCTGGTGCGTTGGGTAACAAGATAAGCGAGAACACCGTAGAGCCCGGCAGCAGCCAGGACCAATGCGATGACCGCGAAGCCCAGCACGAGGAGTGAGTTGAACTCGGAGCCGAGCGTAGACTTTCCGATGGTTTCGCGAAGAGTCTCCTCGTTGGAGACAGGCAGATTGCGATCCGCTGTGTTGATGACACGTTGAATAGGTATGGAGAGCGCTTCGACGTTGTGAATGGAGCGAACTAAGAGGGTGGCGGAGCTACTGCCAGCGATGGGCATGTAGAGGGTAGGATTGTCCGGCTGACTGACAGTCCAGCGGGTGTCTCCTACGACGCCGATAATCTGGAAGACTTCACCGATAAAGTCGATGCGCAGGTGCTTGCCGAGGGGGTCTTCGTTAGGAAAAAAACGCTTGGCGGCGTGCTGGCTGATAAGGATGACTTTCCCGCGGTCGAGCCGCTCGGAGGAAGCGAAGGTGCGACCACGAAGGATGGGTATTCCAGCGGCGGCGAAGTAGCCAGGGTCGGCGGCGCGAACCAGGAAATCCAGACCGGTGCCTTTGGCAACGGGCGGGTGCTCGGGGACGGAGATAAGGAAATCCCCACCCCAGCCTTGGCCGGGAGCCGTGCTGACCAGCCCCGCTGTTTCGACGCCGGGCAGGGCACGAACTCCGCGAAGGAGTTCTTCCATGAACGCCGCTTTTTGCACGGGTTTGTTGTAGCGAACCCCGGGCAGGTTGAACCGCATGGTGAGGACGTTGCCGGTGGAAATACCAAGGCCGGTGGTGCGCAGGCGCAGATAGCTCTTCAGGAGCAGGCCGGAACAGACGAGCAGAATGACGGTAAGTCCGACTTGAGCGGCAAGCAAAGTGCGGCGGAGCCCAGTGCGTGACTGGCTGGCGCTATTGCCTCGCGAGAATTCCTGGAGCGGGGCCAGCAGGGACTTGCTGTTGGTACTCCAGACAGACATGAGGCCGCTGAAGAGGGCGCAGACGACCATGGCCGCGGCAGCGAAGACCGCGACGATGGAGTCGATGTGAATGCTGTCGACGCGATTCATGTCCTGACGGGTGTGGACGAGCCAGGAGATGGCCGCGCCGGCGAAAAGGACTCCGACCAGGCCCCCTCCGATCGAGAGCAGGAAGCTTTCGAGGAGGCGTTCGCGAACCAGGCGCATGCGGCCGGCGCCGAGCGCGGTGCGGAGAGCCAGCTCTTTACGGCGCGTAGCGGTACGGGCGACGAGCAGGCTGCCGACGTTTAGACATGCGATGAGCAGAATGCAGCCTGTCGCGCCAAAAATCGTCAGCAGGGGAGTGCGGTAGTCGGAAATGGCGTCGTCAAGCAAACTGTGTCCCATCACGCTATCGCGGACGGCGGGGCCGGGGTGAGCGGCCTTGATTTGCCTCTGCACCGTGGTGAGCTGGTTATAGACTAAGTCCGCCCTGATGCCGGGAGCGAGACGGCCGAGGGCGCTGAACTCGTGGTCTTCATAAGTGTGCATGAGGCTCGCGGGACTTTCATGCTGGAGGGGTACCCAGATCTGAATCCGGCCTCCGGACATTTTGCCCTCGTATTTGAACCAGGGCGGCATGACGCCGATTACGGTATAGGGACGGGCATCAAGCCAGATTTGACTGCCGATCACGGCAGGATCGGCGTTGAAGCGGCGGCGCCAAAGAGAATCCATCAGGATGACGGTGGCTGGGGCGCTGGGGCTGTCTTCGGATTGATTGAAGGCCCGTCCGAGAGCGGGCTGCACGCCAAGCAGGCGATAGAAGTTCCAGGAGACGCAGCCGGCGTCGATCATTTCCGGGAGTTCACCGCCGCGAGTAGAGAGGCCGTATTGCCCGGTTGGAGCGACCAGGGCTAGTTCGGCGGATTTGTTCACGGCCCGTTGCCACTCCCAAAAAGAGCCGGCATCGACCGGCAGATTGACTTCATGATCACTTTGCTGGCCCTGATAGAGCACGATCAATCGGGACGGGTCGTGGAAGGGCAGCGGCTTGAGAAGAACGGAGCGAATCACAGCAAAGATCGCTATGTTACTTCCGAGACCGAGAGCGATCACGAGGATAGCGCTGAGGGTGAACCCCGGAGCGCGGGAGAGACTACGCAGGCCGGCGCTAAGATCGCGGAAGAAGAGCTCGACAGAGGTCCAGCTCCAGGTGGAACGGGTTTCTTCGTGGACCGTGCCGAGATTACCAAAGGTATGGATGGCAGCGCGGCGGGCTTCTTCGGCGGGCATGCCAGCCGCGAGGTTTTCCGCGATCTGCTGGTCGAGATGGAAGCGCAGCTCGGCGTCCAGATTCGTGTCGGCCCGGGAGCGGCGGAGAGTGGCAAGTTGTGCCCGAAGTTTTTGGAGCGAGCGCATAGATCTTTCCTTGCTTGAGATGTCAGGCTTCGGAGACGACGAGGTCGATGGCCTGCGAAAGGCGCTTCCAGTGGGCAGTCTCTTTTTCGAGTTGTTTGCGGCCATCGCTGGTGAGGCGGTAGAACTTGGCTTGGCGGCCAGTTTCGCTTTCGGCCCATTTGGCTGTAATCCAACCATGCTGCTCGAGCCGGTGGAGGGCAGGATAGAGCGAGCCCTGCTGTACCTGCAGAACCTCTTTCGATATCTGCTGTATGCGCTTGGCGATGGCCCATCCATGCTTAGGCTCGTTGGCGAGCGTGCGGAGGATGAGAAGGTCGAGTGTGCCTTGAACGAGATCGTTCGGTTTGCCCATACCATGATTATCTACAATACTAGTGTAGATAGTCAAGGCATCGTGTGCAGGTGCCGCCAGAATGCAATTGACGACGTTACCGGCAATCTCCGTCAACCGAGCGTCCAGCCCCTGGAACTTCACCGCCTGTGGTCGATGCCCAGGGCGTGGAGTGCTGTATGGCACAACTGACGCTGGCGGGAGCGCCACGGGCACCGTCTTCCAACTGACCCCGCCAACCTCGGCGGGCGGGGCAGGAACCGAGACGATCCTGCATAGCTTCACGGGTCAGGATTGCGAAGGATCGAACCCAGGGCCTTTGACCATAAACGCGGATGGTGTGCTCTTTGGCACCACGTTCTCGGGTGGCGCGGGAGCCGGGACCATATTTGCGGTAGAGCCGTGATCGCCCATGCGGGCGTCAGGATTGTCAGAACGCAGGATCGCATATGACAAGTGACTTGAAACCCGAACAGCAGCGTGCGATCGACTTGGCCGCTCGCTCCGGCGCATATCGAGATTCCGGCGAGGTGTTGGACCAGGCATTTGCGATCATCCGCGAGCAACTCGACCTCGACGACTGGATGCTCAACGGGTGCGAAGCTGTGGATTCCCACTGAGCGTCGGAACCGCTTGCATGAATGCGCCCTTTGAGCTCACACCGCATGCGGCCGAAGACCTCGATGCGATCTGGCAGTTTATCGCGGAAGATAGCCGCGAAGCAGCCAACCGGGTGGAGGCGGAAATCGTCGGCAGTTGACGTCGTCTGGCCAAACACCCAGGCACGGCCGCATTGCCAGCGCCGTTGGTATCGATGATGGCGAAACTGCCGGCCGCCAGGCGACGGCATGAGCACTGGCCGGTCCCTTTGGGAGCGTCTCTGGCGCCAGAAACCAGCGCCAGGCGACCGCAGGAGTGCGGTCGCGGCAGGCAGGAGTGCCTGCGCCACGTCGTCAAGGTTGCGCTACGCCAGGATGCCTTTGACGACGTTTCCCGCAATCCCGGTCAACCGCGCGTCCAGGCCCTGAAACTTCACCGTCAGGCGCTTGTGGTCGATGCCCAGGAGGTGCAGCATGGTGGCGTGGAAATCGTGCACGGCGACCGCATTCTCGACCGCGGCATAGCCTAACTCGTCGGTGGCGCCGTAGGTGAGGCCGCCCTTGATGCCGCCGCCTGCCAGCAGGAAACTGAAGCCCTTGATATGGTGATCGCGGCCGTCGCCCTGAGACATGGGCGTGCGGCCGAATTCGCCGCCCCACACCACCAGCGTGTCGTCCAGCATGCCGCGCTGCTTCAGGTCCTGGATCAGCGCGGCCGTGGGCCGGTCGGTCTCCTGCGCCTTGATCACCACGTTCGCTTTCACGCCCGAGTGGTGATCCCAATCGCGATGGTAGAGCTGAATGAAGCGCACGCCGCGCTCGGCCAGGCGGCGCGCCAGCAGGCAGTTCGAGGCGAACGATCCATCGCCGGGTTTCGCGCCGTACATCTCCATCACGCTGGCGGGTTCCTTGCTCATATCCACCAGGTCCGGGCACGCTGGCTTGCATCCGGAAAGCCATCTCGTACTGCGCCATGCGGGTGAGAATTTCGGGGTCCTGGGTGGCTTTGTATTCCAGGCGATTCAGCGCGTTGATGGCGTCGAACGATTCGCTTTGCGCGGCGTCGCTCACGCCCGGCGGGTTCTGGATGTGCAGCACGGCATCGCCGAAGGAGTTCAGCTTCACTCCCTGGAATTTGCTGGGCAGGATGCCGCTCGACCACTGCCGCGCGGCGATGGGCTGCATCTGGCCGCCTTTGCCGGCGGACATCAGCACCACGAAATCCGGGCAGGTTATCCGTTTCCGCGCCCAATCCATAAAACACCCACGATCCCATGCTGGGGCGGCCGGTGATGATGGAGCCGGTGTTCATCAGGGTGTGGGCGGGGTCGTGATTGATCTGCTCGGTCCACATGGAGCGCACGATGCAGATGTCGTCGGCGACGCTGCCGATGTGCGGAAACAACGAGCACATCTCCTGCCCGGATTTGCCGAACTTCTGAAAGGGATGCTGCGGTCCGAAACAGGTCAGGCGCTGGCCCTGCAGTTGCGCGATCTGCTGGCCCTTGGTGAAGGAGTCCGGCATGGGCTTGCCGGTCATCTCGGCGAGCTTGGGCTTGTAGTCGAATGTTTCCAGGTGCGAAGGGCCGCCGGCCTGATAGAGGAAGATGACGCGCTTAGCCTTGGCCGGATGATGCAGCGGGTTGACCACGCCTGTGGATGCCAGCAGACGCCGGTCGAGCAGCGAATTCAGGGCCAGCAGGCCGACGCCGGATAGGCCGTTGCGCAGGAAGGTGCGGCGGCAAATGTCGCAATCTTTGGATTCGGATGACATATGTAAATTCCTCAAGTGGGGCAGGCTCTCAGCCTGCGCGGGCCTCTTAGGCCCGCCCCACTTAATTCCGCGTGATCGTCTCGTGCAAATTCAAAATCGCCCTGGCTACCAACGCCATGGCGGCCACCTCCGGTTCGCTGGCCGCAGCCGTGTGCGGCGCCTCGCCCACGCTGGTCAGTTCCGCCGCCGATTCCGGCGACGTACGGAATCGTTCCAGGTTCTTGCGATACAGCTCTTTCAAAACCTGCCGCTCCTCCGCGTCCGGCCGGCGGTTCAGGGCACGCTCAAAGGCCCAATCCAACTGCCCGTCGAACGCGCGGCCGCCCTGCCGCACAATGTTTTCGGCGAACACGCGCGCGCTTTCGACGAAGATCGGATCGTTCATCAGGTCCAGGGCTTGCAGCGGCGTATTGGAGCTGACGCGGTTCACCGTGCATTCCTCGCGTGTGGGAGCGTCGAAGGTCAGCAGCGTAGGATGCAGGAACGTGCGCTGCCATTCGGTATATAGGGCGCGGCGGTAAAGGTCCGCGCCGCGGCTGGCGGAGTACTCCCGCTTGGGGAAGTTCATGGCCGCCAGGTAGCCTTCCGGCTCATAGGGGCGCACGCTGGGACCGCCGAACTGCTCCGCCAACAGGCCGGCGACCGACAACGCGATATCGTGCACGATTTCGGCATCCACGCGATAGCGGTTCTGGCGCGCCAGCAGGCGATTGTCGGGATCGCGCTCGTCGATCTGTGCGGTCGACATCGACGATTGCCGGTACGTGTGGCTGGTGACGATGGTGCGAATCATGTGCCGCATGTCCCAGTCCTGCATGAATTCCGCCGCCATCCAGTCGAGCAACTCGGGATTGACCGGCCACTCGCCCTGCGAGCCAAGATCTTCGAGAACCTTGGAAAGGCCTGTGCCGAAAAACTCGCGCCACAGACGGTTGACGTAAGCGCGCGCGGTCAGCGGATTCTGCGGGGAAACCAGCCAGTTCGCCAGATCCAGGCGCGTGGCGCGGCGGCCGCCGGTATCCAGCTTCGCCAGAAACGAGGGGACGGCGGGCTGTACGATTTCCTGGGTTTCATCCATCCAGTTGGCGCGCGGCAACACTCGTGTCACGCGCGGGCGCGTGGATTCGGTGAGCACCACGCGCGGAATGGCGGCATACAGCAAATCGCGTTCGGTGCGCAGGTGGGCCAGGCGCAGATAAGCCGGCTGAAGTTCGGGCGTGGAGAATTCGAAGAAATCCAGCACCGCGTCCTTCTGCTCGGAGCTGCGCTCGTCCTCTTGCTTGCGCAGGATTTTGGCAAAGTCCGGCGGCAGACCGCGGCCGGCGGCGACGGTCAAGGTAAGCGCGGGGTTGTCGGCCGGGCTGGCTTTGGTTTTGGAGTCGGATTCGCCGTCCTCGGGCCAGGAGTAGGTGGCGGCGGAAAGCGCCAGGCGGAATCGCCCGATGGTGGCGCGGCGCAGATCGGAATCGTGATGCAGGCGCACGGTCACCACCGAATCGGCACGCGTGTGAACCGGTTCGGCGAAGCGCAGCGCCAGAAACGGGTTGTACTCCTCGACGATGGTGACGCCCCATCCGGTCTTCGAGTCGCCGTCGATGGCGGCCATGGGCGGATTTTCGGCACGCTCGCCGATGCCACCGGAGGTCGCCAGAACGAACGGCAGTTTGCGCGGCGCGCCGCCGGGCTCGGCGATCTCGGCGTCGACCTCGGTAAGCACGAAACGGTCCGCGCCGCGGGCGAAGCGCGTCCCCGGCAGGCTTTCGTCCTGGAAGACGTCGACGCCCAGTGCAGTCCATGCGCCTTCGCCGGGTTTGAATGCCACGGAATAGGTTTCGTTATCCGGATTCGGACCCGACGCCACCACCAGCCCATCGCCGCGTTTACGCTCGGAACTGAGCGACCCATGCAGATAGAAGTTGCTATCCACGGCTTCGTCGTTATATATGGTGAGCTTCGCGCCGTTGGCCGCGGAGGCTGCCGTGGGCCGCTGGTAGGCCCAGGCCAGCTTGCCGGCTTCGAAATCCGGCAGCAGACGGTCTTCCCAGGCCCAGCGCTGCTTCTTCATTTGTTGCGCCTGCGCGTCGAGGCCGCGCCGCGTTGCGGTGATTTGCTCGTCGAGCGCGGCGAGGCGGCGGCCCTGCTCGTCGCTCGGCAAAGTCAGCTTTTCGCCCCAGGCGCCACGGCCCCGATCGGGGACCAGGCCGGTTTCCCGAATATCCGCGAAAAACGCCTTCATGGCGTAGAAATCTTTATTGGTGAAGGGGTCGAACTTGTGATCGTGGCATTCGGCGCAGCCCATCGTGGATCCCAGCCAGACGGTGCTCAGGGTGCGCACGCGATCGGCGCCATATTTTGCCAGGTATTCGTTGGGCTGCAAACCGCCCTCGGCCGAAGCGCGGTTCAGGCGATTGTACGCCGCGGCAACTTCTTGGTCGCGCGTGGCATTGGGCAACAAATCACCGGCCAACTGCTCGCGGGTGAAGCGATCGAAGGGCATGTTGTCGCGGAAGGCGCGCAGGACGTAATCGCGATAGGGCCAGGTGGGCCAGATATTATCGCCGTGAAAGCCGGCCGTATCCGCGAACCGCACGGCGTCGAGCCAGCGCATGGCACGCATTTCGGCGTAAGCCGGCGACGCGAGCAGCCGATCCACCACCTTGTCGTAGGCATCCGGCGACCGGTCGTTGATGAACGCGTCGGCTTCTTGCGGCGTGGGCGGGATTCCGGTCAGGTCGAGCGTGACGCGGCGGAGAAGGGTGCGGCGGTCGGCTTCGGGCGAGGGCGTCAGCCCCTCGCGCGCCAGGCGCGCCTGGATGAAACTGTCGATGGGGTTGCGGATGGGCGCTTTGGCATCCGCTACCTCCGGCACTGCCGGACGCTTTACGGGCTGATAGGCCCAATGGCCTTCGTACACGGCGCCTTCGGCGACCCAGCGGCGGATGGTTTCCTTCTGCGCGTCGGTGAGAGACTTCTCGGCGTATTTCGGCGGCATCCGGCGCGCGGGGTCTGCCGCAAAGATGCGCTGGACGATGGCGCTCTTGTCCGGATCGCCGGGCACGATCGGGACGGCTCCGGAAGGGGTGGGCTTCAGGGCCTCTTCGCGGCGGTCCAGACGCATGCCCGCCATGCGGGCGCGCTTGTCGGGCCCATGGCAGCGAAAGCAGGTATCCGACATGACGGGCCGGATATCGCGATTGAACTTGACCGGTTCGGCGCTGGCCGCCAGGGCCAGGCCGGCGATCAGCAATAAGGTTCGCTCCGGGTGCGGCATGTGGATATGTTACAACGTGGCGCAAGCGGCGGGGTGAACTGTTGGCGCTACAATAAAAAAGATGTCGAGCATTGCAGGCATTTCCATCGAAGAGTACCTGTCCACCACCTACCGGCCCGATTGCGATTACGTGGACGGGGAGGTGCGCGAGCGTAACGTGGGAGGATTCGATCATGGAAGGCTGCAAGCACGGCTGGCGATGTGGTTCGGAAACCACGAACGCGACTGGCGCATTCTAGTAACGGTCGAGCAGCGGGTGCGCGTAGTCCCCGGCCGCTACCGCATCCCGGATGTGTGCGTAATCGATTGGGACCAGCCCATCGAGCAAGTCTTCACAGCGCCGCCGCTGATCTGCATAGAAGTATTGTCGAAAGACGACAGCCTCCGAAGCATCCGGGAACGTGTCGACGAGTACCTCGCTTTCGGCGTGCCCAATGTGTGGATTATCGATCCAGTCCTGCGCAAAGCGTACGTATGCACACCGAGCGGCTTTCAGGAACCGGAGAGCGGTACCCTGCAGGCGGCTGGATCCCCGATCCACGTGCCGCTCGCCGGCATCTTCGCCGAGCTGGATCAATAAGTCAAAAAGCGAAACGTCCAGTTGCCTGAAACGTCTTTGCTTCCAACGGCGTCGTTAGGGTATGGCGCCCAAAACGCGCCGTCAGTGCGCGATAATTATTTCTTGAGGAGAACTTCTGACGTGAAACGAATCTGCCGTTACTTACCCATTCTCTCCCTTCCGTTACTCTGCGTACCTTTCGCCAGCGCGCAGAGCTCCGTCGACTTTATGCTGGGGTTCGGGACCGCGCATGACGGCGCTAATGGAGGCGGCATCGACAACGCCTCTTCCATCAATGCCTACGGCGCGTGCACGCCGAACAGCGGCGACACGTATTGCCAGGCGAACCCTGCCCTCAGCGCATTTTTCCTGGGCTTCGGCGGAGACGTGATGCTTTGGAAGCACTTCGGCATCGGAGCCGCGGCCGACGTGATGCCCGTGCGCAGCGATTATGGCCCATTGCTATACCGGCAGGCGTTCTATGACGTCAATGGCTTAGTCAGGCCGTTCAGCAGCAAGCGCGTGGTTCTACAGCTTGAAGGCGGGATTGGCGGAGCGCACACCGGTTTCGGCGTCACCGAGAGCGGGGGGTGCGTGGGAACTGCCGTTTGTACCCCGAACCAGACCGAGCCGGTGGGGAGTTCGAACCATTTCGACGTGCACGTCGGAGTTGGCGTCTCGCTGTTCGTAACCGAACATATCTTCATCCGTCCCCAGTTCGACCTGCACTATGCGCCGGGACTGACCGACCAATTCAGCAGCAATGCCGTCCCTGCGGGCATGGTGTGGGTGGGTTACAGCTTCGGCGACCGGTAGGGTCACCCTGCAGGCGGGTTTACGAAGCGGCGCGGTATTTGTCGCGGCACGCCGGGGAGCAAAAATACACCGTGCGGCCGTCGATTCGCTTAGTTACCGACGTGTCCGCCGAGACGTAGGTCCCGCAAACCGGGTCTTTCTTCAACTCGCCGCCCGGTGAAGCCGTGGTAGGCACCGGCCTCACCGGCTTGGCGGCAACATTCGTGTTCGGTCCGCCAAAGAGAGATCGGAGGATGTTGCGCACCACCCACAACGTCACCAAAGGCAGGACAATAAAGCGGAGCAATAAGCGCATTATGCCAAGGGGCGCCCTTTCCGGCGCCCCGATATTATTATCTCACGCGTGGCGCGGCTGCGGTCCGCCGCCATTCTGACTTCTGACTCCTGTCTTCTGACTCCCCTATCCCGAAGGGATATCAAGGCGGAGCCTTGCCTAGTTCTTCTTGGTGGTCTTCTTCTTGGCCGCGGGATTCTGATACGAAGTGTCCACGGAACCGGACAGGCTGGCCAGCATGCCCTTGCACGATTCCGCGTTTGGCCCATCCGGCTTCAGCTCCAGATACGCCTGGAACGCTTCGCGCGTACCCGGAACCGGATTGTACTTGCCGTCCGCTCCGAGCGCGGCTTTGCCGATCAGGTAGATGCCATATTGATATTGCGCGTCGGCATATTTCGGGTCTGCCTCGATAGCCTTCTTGAACGCCGCTCCGGCCGGTTCGGACTGGCCGTTGTTCACCAATAAAGCGCCCAGGTTGTAGTAGTACTTGCCGGCACTGGCAGGATCGAGCTGGGCCGCTTTAGCAAGTTCAGCCTGGGCTTCATCGAACTTCTTGGCTCCCGCTAGCGCCAAAGCGTAATTGTTATGCACGCCGGCATCGTCCGGCTTAATCGCCAGCGTCTTCTGGTACGCTTCCATCCCTTTGTTCATAGCCTCATCGTGCTCCGCGCCCGTCTTGCTTTTGGCCAGGTTGATTTCGGCATCGCCGAGATTGGCCCAGATCACCGGCTGGTCGGGCGCCATCTCGCTGGCTTTGGAAAACTGGGTCACTGCCACGTCAAACTGCTTGGCGTTGGCCGCCTCTTTGCCGGCGTTGAAAGCGTCGTTGAGCGCCTTATTCTTGGCCTTCAGCTCCGTACGCTCCTTGGTGGCCTTTTCGAACGCGGCCTTCTCCTCGGGCGACATGGCGCGCTCCTGATCTTTGCTCAAATTGCCGGTTGACGCGGCCTGGTTCAGGGCTTGCCGCTTTTTCGCGGACGCCTGCATATCGAAGTTGTTCACTCCGGGTTCGCCCGGATGGGTCTGCACTTTGTCGACATAATCGACGTCCTTGCCGTCCACCTCGAGCGTAACCTTGTACCTTCCGAGGGGCAGGCCACCGTAGTAGTAGTGGCCCTTCTTGTCGGTCTTCACCTGGTAATGACCCTTAATGTCTTCGCGGTCGATCTTGATCAGGGCGCCTTTCAGGGCCGCACCGTCTTCTCCCTTGACATCTCCCTCCAGCGAGGAAGTTTGCGCAAAACCGGCGATTGCGCAGAACAGGATTCCGAGGGCGGGCATGCCCACTTTGCGGAACATCATGGAACCTCCAAACTTTGGATTTACTGGTATTAAATTCCAGCTTACTACACGGCGGGGCGTACGACACGGCGGGGCATGCGGAATCGTCAGACCATCATCCGCGCGCGCCGCCCGCCACACCGCGCTGCTTGCGGGTGACGATCTCGCGCACGGCGTAGATGCGGCGGCCCTGACTCTCAAAGTAGGTGCGCATCATCATTTCGCCGATCAGCCCGGTCGAGAACATCATCAGGCCGCCCAGCAGCAACAAACCCCCGGCAATCATCAGCGGGCCGTGCTCGACCATGATCAGCTCGTGGCCCATCAACTTGTGCAGCGCCAGCCAGCCCATGATCAAGCCGCCCAAGCCCGTTCCCGCCAGGCCCAGGAGTCCGAAAAAGTGCATGGGGCGGGTGAAGTATTTCAACAGAAACTTGATGGTCAGGATATCGAACATCACGCGGAAGGTACGGCCGATGCCGTAGTGCGAATCGCCCGCCGAGCGCGCCGTATTCCGGATGGGCACCTCCGCCACCCGCGCTCCGTAAAAGCTGGCCAACGCGGGGATAAAGCGGTGCAGCTCGCCGTACAGGTTCACGTCCTTCAGCACCTCGGCTCGGTAGGCCTTGAAGGTGGTGCCGAAGTCGCGCAGGTCGATGCCGGAAGCCTTGGCCATCAGCCAGTTCGCGATGCGCGATGGGATCTTACGCGTGAGCGGATTGTCCACGCGTTCCTTGCGCCAGCCGCTGGCGATGTCGTACCCTTCATCGATCTTCGCCAGCAGCGCGGGGATATCTTCCGGCGCATGCTGCAGGTCGCCATCCATGGCGATGATCACGTCGCCTTTCGCTTCATGAAAACCGGCCGAAAGAGCCGCGCTTTGGCCGAAGTTCCGGCGCAGCCGGATCACCTTGAGGTGCCCATCGGTCTCCACCAGGTTCGCCAGCAGCTCGAAGCTGCGGTCGGTCGAAGCATCGTCCACAAACAGAATCTCGTAGGGTCGCCGCAGCGGCTCCAGCACCGCCGTGAGCCGGTCGTACAAGCGCAGGATGGAGGGCTCCTCGTTGTGTATCGGGATAACGATCGATAGCATTACGCACTCTCAGTGTATCAGGCCATACCTAACGCTGTACACTTTGCTCGTGGGCATGTCTATTCTGTCGGCATGGCGAGGAACTCGCGCACCTCGACCGATGCGCGGCAGGCGACGACGGCTTTGCGTCCCCACGCCACGGCCTCGTCCATGTTGGCTGCGTCGAGTATCCAGAAGCCGCCAATGTGTTCCTTGGTCTCCAGGTAGGGTCCATCGGTGATGACCACGTGTCCGCCGGGCTGCTTACGCAGTGATTTCGCGTGGGTCGCCGATTGCAGGCCGCCGGCGAAGAACCTGGCGCCGACAGCCGCCATTTCTTCGTTGAGCCTATCGATATCGCGGAACATCGCTTCACCCTCTGAGGACGGGTCATAGTTGTCGGGGTGGTGAATAGCAACCAGATATTGCGGCATGTCGCCTCCTAAGAATTGTCTTCCGCGGGCTAGTTGCCCCGCCTTCACTAATAATGTCGAACGGCGAGACCGGAATTCGACAAGTTGTCCGGCGGCAGCCGCGGTAGCGTTTTACCGGCCCGCCGCGCTCTCCAACAATAGAAACTGCCGCTCATCACCCGCGGAGGTGGCTGGGTCGGAATCCTGCGCACCGGTTCTGAGCGATGCCAGCACCCGCCACCCGCATCGTTCCGCCAGGCGCAGCAAGCCCGGAGGCGAGAACACCCAGTAATTGGTCGCATCGTTGTTGCACTCGGCGGGCGCCAGCAGATAGGCGACCGGAACGCGGCCGAGTTCCACGCTCCGGTCCGGACTCCAGCCGGCGACGCGCGTGCTCAAGAAGCAGTACCGGGCGTGCGCCGACAGCCGCTCCAGAACAGCGAAAGGGTTCTTGAGGTGGTACAGGGTGCCCAGGAACAGAACCAGCCCATACTCCCGCGGCGGAGTCCAACCGCCATCCAGGTCCACGTCTCCAATCTCAATTTTCGACCCGAGAACCGCGGCCACCCGCCGCACGCCTTCCATACGGTTGACGTTTGTGCCCGCGTAATCGAATGCGTGGACCGCATAGCCGGCCGACTCGAACAGGAACGCCAGCGCGCCGTCGCCCGTGCCCAGGTCGAGCAGCGGCCGTCCGTCCGCGATATCCTTCAACGCCAGCCCGGCCTGGCGGCGGAGCCGCTCAAAGGGGAACAAATTGGCGAATGAATCGTGCGGGTACCACGCAAATCCGGCCGGGGCGGCCTGTCTCTTGGCCAACTCGAACCTGCGCCGAAATCTAAGGCCGCGGCGCACCAAGCTACTGAACCGGATGATGGGGTCCACGGTTCCCATTATCCCCGTAAGATACGCCCTACCGAATGAGCCGCTGCTCCAACGCCCTCAGCAGCGTGTCGGTGAGTGCGGCGGGTTCGTACGGCTTCTGCAAAAAGCCGGCCAGACCCTTGCTGGCTAAGCGCCCCGTTGCTTCATGCTCGCCATACCCGCTCGAAAGAATGATCGGAACGCCGGGCCGGATCCGCTGCAACTCCGCGGCGGCTTCTTCTCCACTCATCGCGGGCATGGTCAGATCGAGCAGGATGGCCACCACATCCGCGGCATTCCTGCGAAAAAGCAGAATGGCTTCGTCGCCATCGCGCGCGGTCAAGACGGTAAAGCCGGAATTCTCCAGAATCGTGCGCGCCAGGCTGCGCATACCCGATTCGTCGTCCACCACCAGAACCATCCCACGGCCCCTCCAAACCCCGCCGCGCGGCGGCTCTTCCACGCGAACTTCTTCCTGCTTGTCCGAGCGCGGAAAAAGCAGCCGGAACGTGGAGCCCGCGCCCGGCTCGCTCGACACCTGGAGGGTGCCGCGATGCGCGCGCACAATACCGATCGCCGCCGCCAGGCCCAGTCCCCGCCCGGTAAACTTAGTGGTGAAGAATGGATCGAAGATTTTGGCCTGCGTTTCCGGGTTCATGCCGCATCCCGTGTCGGCGACCTCCAGGTACACGTAGCGGCCCTCCGGCAAACGGTCGTCGAAATACGCCCCCGCGAGATAAGTCCGATCGGCGTCCACCACTCCAGTCGATACTCGGATGGCCCCGTTGCCGTCGGCGATGGCTTCCGCCGCATTGGTGATCAGGTTCATCACCACTTGCCGGATCTGCGCGGGATCCGCGTCGATGGCCGGCAGATCGGCTGGAAGGCTGCACTGGATCGCCGTCTTTCTGGATATGACCGTTTGCAGCAAGTGCGCGGTTTCCTCCGCCAGCCGCGACAAGTTCACAGCCTGCAAGGTAAACCGGCCCTTGCCTGAATAGGCCAGCATCTGGTTGGTCAGCTCCGCGGCCCGGCTGGTGGCTGTTTCGATCTCCGCCAGCCGCTCCACGGCGGGCGAATTCGGCGGCAGGTCCAGTAAGGCGATCCGCGCATTTCCGAGGATGATGGTGAGCAGATTGTTGAAATCGTGCGCCAACCCCCCGGCCAGAATGCCGAGGCTTTGCAACCGCTGCGCGTGTTGCACCTGCGCTTCCAGTTTCCGGTTCTCCTCCTCGGCCCGCTTCCGGTCGCTGATATCCGCCACGGTTCCAATGCACCCGGTAACCTGTCCCCCGGACACTCTTTCGGCGGCAAAATGAGTCAGAGCCCAAACCGTCGAACCGTCGCGCCGCTTGATGCGATGTTCGAGCGAACCCGGCCCGCTGCCGGCCACGACCCTGCGCCATTCGGCCGCGAGGCGGATCTGGTCATCCGGTTCGAGGATGCGATCCCATCGTCCCTGGCGGGCCTCCTCCGCGCCGACACCGCAAATCTCGCAGGCCCTTTCATTGAGGTAAATGCAGCGGCCGGCGGCATCCGTGCGAAAAATGCCGACCGGCGCCAGGTCCGCCAGCACCTGATAATCCTGTTCGGACTGCCGCAGCGCCTCGATGGCCTGCAGGAGTTCGGCGGTGCGTTCCGCCACGCGGATGGCCAGTTCGTCGCGGGCCACGCGCAATGCCTCCCGGTCCTGCCTGGCATCGGTCACATCCAGGCAAGAGCCGATGTAGCCGGCATATTGGCCGTCGGAGTTGAAGCGCGGAGTCCCGGTGTCCAAAATCCATCGGTATTCGCCGTCCGCGCGGCGCATGCGATATTCTGCCCAGAAGCGCTCGCGCCGCTCGACAGCCTTGGTGAAGTCCGCCAGGCCGCGTTTCCGATCCTCGGGATGCAGGCCTTCCGCCCAGCCCCGGCCGAGCTCCTGTTCGAAGGTCCGGCCTGAAAAATCCAACCACGCCTTATTCACGAACTGGCACTCGCCATTGGTATCGCACATCCAAATGAAAACGGGTGCTGTGTCCGCCATGCTCCGAAAGCGTTGCTCGCTCTCTTTTAGTGCCTCCTCGGCGCGCACCCGCTCGGTGATGTCCTGGGCGTGGCCCAGCACGCGCGGCGGCGCGCCCGGCTCCTCATAGAGAGCATTCCGGTAGAGCCAGATGCGTTCGTTGCCGTCCCGCGCCACCAGGCGCATCAGCCCCGAGTCGGTCCGATGGCGCCGGATGCGATCCAGGTAGTCGTCGAACAGCGGCCGCACCGCCGGCGTCAGAAAGCGCTTCATGCTCATGCCCACGCCCTCTTCCGGGAGGAAACCGAGTGACCGCGCCGCGGCCGGATTAACGATCAGCAGCACGCCATCCAGGTCGTGGACGCACATCAGGCCCAGGCTTTCTTCGAACAACTCGCGGTAGAGACGCTGGTCCTGGCGTAACTCCGCCAGCTTGCGGCGCGCCTCCTCCAATTCGTCTTCCATGCCTTCTATCTCTGACATAGGCCCGCGGGCATCGCCCGATCCGCCGGAAAATCCAATGAATTTCCAGCGCCATCAATTTGAATATCCTGCAAAATCGGAATTGAGTCTAAGCCTAACGCAATTGCTGGAAACCGGCAAGCGACTTTCAGAAAATGTACGCGCCCTGGGCTACCGGCCGCCGATGATTAGGCCGATTTAGATACTTGGAAGATCTGGTGAACGCGGAGCGGATGGAGACCTGTACAATGAGGATGCATGGACCAGCGCCGCATGTGCCCGAATTGCCGGGCCTTCATCACCACTCGGGACAAAGTTTGCCCTTACTGCAACGAACGGGTTGGGCAGCGCGCCGTCGAACGGCGCGATCCGGGCGCCCTGTTGGGCGGTTTCATCCCGCACGCCCGGTTCGTGACCATGATTATCCTGACCATCAACGTCGGCTTGTATCTGGCCACCGTGGTCTTCAGCCAGAGGAGCGAAGGCGGGGGATTTCTCAACGTGGACGGGCGGACTCTCTACGCCTTCGGCGCCAAGCTGCGGGAAGCCATTCTAGGAGACCACGAGTGGTGGCGACTGGTAACCGCCGGCTTTCTGCACGGCGGACTGCTCCACATCGCCATGAATTCGTGGGTGCTGTTCGATCTGGGCGCGCAGGTGGAAGAAATTTATGGAGCCAGCCGATTCATTGTGGTCTATTTGATATCCACCGTGTTTGGTTTTCTATTGAGCACTTTCTGGACCGCCTCCCTATCGGTAGGCGCCTCGGCCGGGATTATGGGATTGATCGGCGCGATGATCGCGCTGGGTGTGCACAACCGGCACACTTCGGCGGGCGCGGCGGTCCACGGGATGTATATCCGGTGGGCGGTTTACATGTTGATTTTCGGCTTGCTGCCTGGATTGCATATCGACAATGCGGCGCACATCGGCGGATTGGCAGCGGGATTCGTGGTCGGTTATCTGGCCGGCACGCCGCGCGTCGAAACGGCCTGGAGCGAGCGGATCTGGAAGGGGGCGGCTGTCGCTTCGGTAGCGATAGCAGCCACTTGTTTTCTAAAGATGTACTTGTGGTTTTCCATGGCAACGCAATAAGATGAGGATAATATGCGACTCCGAGTTGTAGTGTCGGCTGTGCTGATCGGCGCGGGCTTGTTGTTGCCCGTGCAGCCGCTGGCGCAAGCCAAAACTAGTTACAAATACAAAAAGTTCAAGAAGTACAAGGCCCGTAAGTTCAAGGGAAGCAAGAAGATCAGGGGCATGAAGGTGGGCAAGCACAAGACCGTCAGGCACGCCTAGGTTGCCCGGTTCAGAAGACCACCACGGCCCGTCCCAGGATCTCGCCCCGGCGCATCGTTTCAAACAACTCGGGGGCCTGGTCTAGCGCGTGCGTTTCAATGTATGCCCGCCCCACACCCGATTGCGCCAGGCGGAACACTTCCTCCAGATCGGCCAGAGTGCCGAGATAACTGCCCCGGATCGAGATCCCCTTCAGCACCGTGTCCACCATGGGCAACTCGTATTGACTGGTGGAGAGGCCGGAAGTGATCAAAGTGCCGGTGCGCTTGAGGGACCGGAAAGCCTGCTGAATCGCCGCGGGCGAGCCTGTCAGGACAATGGCGGCGTCGGCGCCGCCCCACTGCTTCTGTAGCGCGCGGCCGGCATTTTCGGCCAGTAGCGACAGATCCGCACCGAGAGAGCTGGCCATTTCCAGTTTGCTCTCCGAGACATCCACCGCCGCCACGCGCAACCCGAGATGACGCGCGTACTGTATCGCGAGGTGTCCCAATCCGCCCATGCCGAACAGGGCGACGGACTGGCCGGGCCGCAACGCGGCTTCGCGCAGGGCGCCGTATGCGGTCCAACCGGCGCAGCACAGCGGCGCGGCTTCAGCGGCCGGGAGCGCGTCCGGAACGCGGAATAACAACGGCGCCGGCACCACGGCGTATCCGGCCAGTGCGCCATCGACGGTATACCCGAAATTGAGTTGCCGCGGGCAGAAACGCTCGCGGCTGGTGAGGCACAATTCACAAACGCCGCAGGTGGAGGCCAGGAACGTGACGCCGGCGCGATCTCCGGCCGAGAAGCGGGTGACGCCGGCCCCCACAGCCTCCACGCGGCCGATGCCCTCGTGTCCCAAGGTGAGCGGCAGGTGCGGCAGTTTCTCCAGCGAGGCAACGAACAGGTCGGAATGGCACAGGCCGCAGGCCTCCATCTTCAGGAGCACTTCGCCGGTGCGCGGTTCAGCGACCGGGACCGTCGCCACTGTAACAGCCCCGCGCGGCGCGGTGAGGATGGCGGCGGCAGTATGCGAAGGAATCACGCAGGCGCGACCTCCGTGGCCGCTTCAGCCGATTATAGACGATCTGCGGCGGGCCTACTCATACCGCAGAGCCGCCATGGGGTCCACCCGCGCCGCACGGCGTGCCGGCAGGTAGCCAGCCAGCAGAGCCACGGTGGCCAGAGCCAGGCAGGCGAGCGTCAAAGTGAGCGGGTCCGCCGGGGTCAGGCCGAAAAGCTGGCTCCGGATGTATTTGCCGCCGGCGATGGCCGCCGGCACTCCCAGCGTAATGCCTGCCACGATCATCCATACGGCGTCCCGCAGGACCACCCGGACAACGCCCATTCTCGATGCGCCCAGCGCCATCCGGATGCCGATCTCGTTGGTACGCCGGGCCACCGAGTAGGACATGGTCCCGTACAGCCCGATTGACGCCAGGAGTAGCGCCAATGTTCCGAAGAAGCTGGCCAACGTCGAGACCAGGCGCTCTTCGAACAACGATTGATCCACCTGGCTGGCCATGGTGGCGATATCGGTGATCAATATATCCCGACCCGCCGTGCGGGCTTGCTTCTCGATGATGGGGGCCAAAGCGCGAGGGTCGCCCGCGGTGCGGACCGCAACAATCACGCTATCCAGGTCGGTAATAGCCTGCGAAACAGGCACGTAGACCAGGCGCGGTGCTCGCTCGCGCAGGCTGCTCTGGAGGGAATCCCGCACCACGCCCACAATCTGGTAGGGCGGCTTTTCGTCTCCAAAGGGGAAGCGGATGACAGCGCCCAGCGGATTCCGGCCGCCGAAATAGAAGCGCGCGGCGGCTTCGCTGATCAGGGCCACGCGCGGCGCGTTGGCCACGTCGCCCGCGTTGAACGAGCGGCCGAGCACCAACGGAATCCCAAGGGTTTCAAAGTAGCTCGGCGTGACTTCGTTGAAGAAGATTTCGGCATCCCCTGAGTCCCGCGCTGTGAAACCCGGCACGGCGATCAATCCGGCGGCAATAATTCCGCCCAACGGACTGACAACCGACAAGCTGGCGGAACGTACCCCCGGAACCCGGCCGGCGCGGTCCAGAATCTCCTTCCAGAGCGCGCGCCGGCGCGTCTCATCATAGACTCTGCCATCGGGTTCCACCTGCATCGTCAGGACACCCTCGGGATGGAATCCGGCGTCCAGGTTGCGCAGGTTCCGGAGGCTGTGCACAAACAGGCCCGCGCCAATCAACAACACCAGCGAAAGAGCGACTTGCGCCACCACCAGGACCTTGGCCAGCGGCAGGTGCGACCGGAAGCCAACCAAGCCGCGGCCCTGTTCCTTGAGCGCGGGAGCGAGCGTCGTTTTCGTGACGCGGAAGGCTGGCGCCAGGCCAAACAGCAGTCCGGTCAGCAGCGACGCCCCCGCGGTGAAGGCGAGCACGCGCGCGTCGAAGTGCAGATCCACGGCAATGCCTTGCGGGCCTGCCCCGAAGAACGCTGTCAGCAGCCCGCCCGCCCAAGTGGCGAATAGCAGTCCGAGCAGGCCGCCGAGCGCGACCAACAGCAGGCTTTCGGTGATCACCTGGCGCATGAGGCGGATGCGTCCGGCGCCCAGCGCGAGACGCACCGCGAACTCGCGGTTGCGGGCCGTGGCGCGCGCCAACAGCAGATTCGCCACGTTCGCGCAGGCGATCAACAGCACCAAACCGACCAATGCCATGAGAACCATCAAGGGTTTCGAAAACTGCCTGCGCAGCCGGTCGAAGCCGCGGGCGGCGGGCCGCAATTCCATGTGAATGTCGCGGCGCATCGCAGGCACCCCATCCTCGTTCATGAACGCTTGAAAGATGCCGTCCAGTTCCGAGGCTGCCTGGGCGGGAACGGCGCCCGGCTTCAGGCGGCCCACTACGCTGAGCCAATAAGCGTGCCTGGAACGCATCCCGGCCGGTGCGATCATTATGGGAACGGTGAGATCCACCGCGGTTCCTGGCTGCAAACCGAAGAATTCCGGTGGAGTGACGCCAATGATGGTCACGGCCCGGTCGCCGAGCCGGATGACCTTGCCAAGAACGGCAGGGTTCATGGCGAAGCGCCGCTTCCAATACCGGTAACTGATCACGGCTACCGGGCCGTCCGGGCCGCCTCGGCCACCCACGGAGTCGTCGGCGGGCGAGAAAATGCGGCCGGCCAGCGCCTTCACGCCCAGCAATTCGAAATAATTTCCGGTGGCATGCTGCCCAATCACCTCTTCCGGGCGGCCATCGATCGAAACCCGCAGATTGCGCGCGCTGAACGCCGCGAGTCCCGAGAAATAATGATTGCGGTCGCGAAACTGCTCAAAGCAGGGATAGGGTGGCGCGCCGCTGCAGCCGCGCGGACAAGATCTTTCGGCGAAGAACAGTTGCTCGGGTTTCTCAACCGGCAGCATGCGCAGCAGCACCGTGTCGATCAGGCTGAAGATGGCGGTGTTGGCGCCGATCCCCAGCGCCAGCGACAACACGGCTACGGCGGTGAAACCCGGATTGTGGCGCATCATGCGTGCGGCGTAGCGCAGATCCTGCAGAAGGTGCTCGACCGCAGACCATCCCCAAGCCTCGCGCGCGATCTCCCGCCAACGCGTGGCGCTGCCGAATTGCCGGTGCGCGGCATGCGCGTCGGGCCCGTCCTGCGCCTTCATGTCCAGGTGGAAGCGCATCTCTTCTTCGAGATCGCGGTCGACTTGCCGGCGTCTCCAGAGGAACGTCAGCCGCCGCCAGAATTCGCCAAGCGTTGAGCTAAGCCGGCCCATCCCCACCTCCATAGTTAGACTATGGAAGTTTACAACGGGCCCGGCCAGAAGTCAAGCGGGCTGCGCGAACGCGGGCTCCGCGAACGCCTAGAATGACAGAATGGTGGAAACCTCGCCCTTCATCTGGGAACCTTCCCGCGAATTCATCGAGCGCACCAACGTCTACCGCTTCATCGAGCGCCTCGGCATCTCGACTCACGACGAGTTCATCCGCTACTCCCAGGACCACCTGGAAGACTTCTGGGACCGCATGGTGCGCGAACTCTCGATCGAATGGTTCGAACCCTACAGCCAGATCCTGGACACATCCCGCGGCGTGGAGTGGGCGCGCTGGTTCACCGGCGGCAAGCTGAACATCGCGTGGAACTGCCTGGACCGCCACGCCACCGGCCCCGCCGGCGACCGGCTGGCCGTCATTTGGGAAGGCGAAGACGGCGGCATTCGCACCCTCACCTTCGCCGAATTGCGGCGCGAAACGGACCGCCTCGCCAATGCCCTGCGCGCCCTCGAACTGGCGCCGGGAGACCGCGTCGCGCTCTACATGCCCATGGTCCCGGAAGTGGTGATGATCCTCTACGCCTGCTTCAAGCTGGGCCTCATCGCGGTGCCCATCTTCTCCGGCTTCGGTTATGGCGCAACCGCCGTGCGCCTCCAGGATTCCGGCGCTAAAGTCCTCTTCACCGCTGATTTCCTGGAGCGCCGCGGCCGCCTCATCCCGCTCAAGCCGAAAGCCGACGAGGCGCTCGACCAGGGCTGCGCCGTGGCCAAAGTCGTCGTCTGGCGCTATAAGGGCGGCGACATCCCCTGGACTCCCGGCCGCGACGTCTGGTGGCACGATTTCGTCGCCGGCCAGCCGGATCAGTGCCCGGCGCGCTCCCTCGATTCCGAAGCGCCCGCACTCCTGCTCTACACCTCCGGAACCACCGGCCGCCCCAAAGGCGCAGTCCACACGCATGCCGGCGCGCTAGCCCAGACCGCCAAGGAAATCTACCTCACCTTCGATCACCAGCCTGACGACCGCTTCTGGTGGGTCTCCGACATCGGCTGGATGATGGCGCCGTGGGAGTTCATCGGCAACCACCACCTCGGCGGGACTATCGTGCTCTACGACGGCGCGCCCGACCACCCCACCCCGGAGCGCTTCTGGCAAATGATCGACCGCCATCGCGTCACCACTTTCGGTATTTCCCCGACCGCCATCCGCCTGCTCATGCGCAAGTCCGGCGCCGGCCCCGATGCGTTCGATCTTAGTTCCTTGCGGCTGCTTGGCTCAACCGGCGAGCCTTGGGACGAAAGCTCCTACCGCTGGTTTTTCGAGCGCGTGGGCCGCCGCCGCTGCCCCATCATGAACATATCCGGCGGCACCGAGATCATCGGCGGCTTCCTCGCGCCTCTGCCCATCCAGCCGCTGAAGCCCTGCTCCCTCGGCGGACCGTCGCCGGGCATGGCCACCGACGTCTTCGACGCGCAAGGCCAACCCGTGCGCGGCCAGTTGGGCTATCTGGTCTGCACCAAACCAGCCCCGTCCATGACCCGCGGTGTCTGGAACGATCCCCAGCGCTATCTGGACGCCTACTGGTCGCGTTGGCCCGGTGTCTGGTACCACGGCGATTGGGCCATCGTGGATGCCGATGGACAATGCTTCCTGCAAGGGCGCGCGGACGAGTCCTTCAACGTGGCTGGCCGCAAAGTCGGTCCCGCGGAGGTGGAAGCCTGCCTGATCGCGCATGCTGCGGTTTCCGAAGCGGCCGTCATCGGCGTGCCGGATGAGCTGACCGGCGAAGCCGTAGTAGCCTTCGTGGTGATGAGGCCGGACGCCGCGCTAACTGACGTTAGCGGCGAGCTGGCTGCCCACGTGGCGCGCTCCATGGGCGCCGCCTTCCGTCCGCGCGCCATCCACGCGGTTCCCGAACTGCCCAAAACCCAAAGCGGGAAGGTGGTGCGCCGTCTGATCCGCCAGGCTTACCTGCGAGAGCCTTTGGGCGACACCTCGACGGTCGAGAATCCCGCCGCCCTGGAACGCTTGTCCGCCCCGCAACCCGAGTGAGCCCGAGTGAGAACGTTACCCTCGTAACACTACATACATTGCGGAAAGCGATTTTACTTCGCTCTTTTGAAAATATGAGTCATAATACGGACATCGGCGCTGCGGTGAGCGCCAGTGGGGATCTGGCCATGTCATCGTTAAGGGGTATCGGCTTGTTGCTGGCGGCGTCCATTTCGCCCGCGCAGACCATCCTGCCAGGCTCCGGCCCCACCGGCGAAACACACCTCTTTAATACCGACGCCGCCGTTCTGGAATCCCAGGATCCGCGCAAGGACCTGCCCTGTACCGCGACGTCCGTCAAACCCACCCTCGGCTTCGATCTGAAGTTTCATTCCGGTTACGAAGTCAACGTCCCCCTCAAAGAGCTCGCCGGATCGCAGAACCTCCTCACTATGATCTACCGCGTCACACCCGCGGCCCATCCCGACGACCCGGTCTACATGTCGCAGCGGGTGAATGTGCCGGAAATCGAGGAAAACGCCCATGGCGACGCCTATCTGCAAGGCACCTTCGACGTAGGCGAAGGCAAGTATCACATCGACTGGCTGATGCGCGACCGCGCCGAGCGCGTCTGTTCGTCCTACTGGGATATCGATGCCACCATTCCCCCGAAGGACCGCCCCGTCACCCTGGACATTCCGCCGAACACCATCCAGAGCGCCGACGACGAGCCTTTCAAGGACGAACCGCCCGTGCGGCGGCAGGCGCGCGGCGCTCCCCTGAATGTCAAGGTGATTGTGAACTTCGCCCCGCAGGAGCCCGCCGCGGCCACGCTGCATCCGCTCGACGTGAACGCCCTGATCTCCATCTTGCGCGGTATCGCCCGTGAACCGCGCATCGGGAAGTTTTCCATCGTGGCCTTCAATCTCCAGGAGCGGCGCGTCGTCTACCGCGACGAAGACGCCTCCCACATCGACTTTCCCGCCTTGGGCGAGGCTTTGCACTCGCTGAACCTGGGCACGGTCGATCTCAAGCGCCTCAGTCAGAAGCGCGGCGAAACCGAATTCCTGACCAGCCTGTTCACCGGCGAGTTGAAGACCCGCGACCATCCGGATGCCGTGATCTTCGCCGGACCCAAAGTGCTCCTCGACAGCGCCGTGCCCCAGGAGTCCCTCAAAACGATCGCGGATGTGGAATACCCGCTCTTCTACATGAACTACAACCTCGATCCGCAAGGCGTTCCGTGGCGCGATGCCATCGGAAGTGCGGTCAAATATCTCAAAGGGGTCGAATACACTATCTCCCGGCCGCGCGATTTGTGGAACGCATGGGGTGATATAATGTCCCGTATAGTAAAATCAAGAGTGGGGAAGAGCGCGGCGAACGGCGCTTCCCAATAGCGCATGCGGCTTCCGGCCAACTTTACGGCATTGGTTCTCGCCTCGGCGGGCTGTGCGCTCCTCCATGCCCAACCGTTCAGTAAAGACAATCTCGCCCCCTACATCCCCAGTCCCCAGGAAGTCGTGGACCGCATGCTCAGCGCCGCCCGTGTTAAGCCGGGCGAAATGGTTTACGACCTGGGCAGTGGCGACGGCCGCATCGTGATCACCGCGGCGCAGAAATTCCAGGCGCGCGCCGTGGGCGTGGAGCTACGCGCCGATCTCTGCAGATCCACCCAAGCGCGCGTCAAGTCGCTGGGCCTGCAGGACCGCGTCAAGCTGATCCACGAAAACATGCTGAAGGTGGACCTCAGCCCCGCCGACGTGGTCACCCTCTACCTGCTCACCAGCTCGAACGAGCGCCTCCGTCCGAACCTCGAAAAATACCTGAAGCCCGGCGCCCGCGTAGTTTCGAACGACTACGAAATCCGCGGCTGGACCCCCTCCGGCATCGTCCCGATCACCGCCGGCGGCGTCCTCCACTACATCTACGTCTACGAAATCGCCGCCAAGAACTGATTTGTTTCTTCCTAGAACCAATCCTGGACCAGTACATCGTCCAGTTAGTTATTTGCGCCAGCCTCGTGGCGCAGGCCCGTGGCCTGCCGCTGGCACTCTTGCCTGCGCAGGCGAGCGAAGCTCGCCTTGGCCGGGTCAAAAGCTCGAAGCGTCCCTTTTTCCAGTAGAGGTAGATAGTAGCAGAATGTCTCCACCGAGCCAAAGGAGCGGACACCAGGCTCTGTCGGCCTTCACCCTGGCCCGCCGTTCCGTGCGTACCTCCCGCACGGTGTCGTCGATGAGGGCCTGCAATTCGTCCGGATCGGTGCTGGCATTCCGCGCTTTAATCTCCTCGACGGTGCGGTGGAAAACATGCGCGCGCACGACCCGTTCGACGAACCCGAAAGGTCGCCCTTCTTCATCCCTTGCGACGCCAGGAAAGCGCGCAGGGCGAGATCGGTCGGCACCGATCCCGCCAGCCAGAAGACGCCCAACGCGACCACCGTAGCCGCGATGGAAGCGGCGGACGGCGGCGAAGTCAAGGAAACTTCGCTAACCAAACTGGCCCGCATCTGGGAAGGCGCCTGCGCCAAATCGTCCGGACGGCGCAGTTGAAGAACCCGCTGCATCCCGCCATCGGCATCGCCAGCGGTGGGGGATCTGGGGCATCCATGAACTTTCTCTATTACGTCGTCACCACAGGCCCCGCGAGGCGGTTCGCGTGTATCTCACGGGCAGTACCGCGAACGTGCTGGTGATGGACGACGAAAATTTTCAGAAGCTCCAGGTGGGCCAAGCGTACCGCTATTATGGTGGCCACTACACGCTATCTCTTGCCGTTACCAACCCCCCTAATCCCGGCCGTTGGAACGTCGTCGTGAATCTCGGCGGCCTGCCGGGAACTGTCAACACGGTGGTTCAGGTCGTACATGCCTGAGTACCCGCGGTGCTCTTAGCCAGGGTTCGCCGCGATTCTGACGCCAACGCAACTTCCGCGCGGCGCGTGTGTTAGCCTTCATTGCAGGAAGTTTAGCGCCGCCACCCCGGCGGAGGAGGACGCCATGACGAACCGCCCGGTAGTATCCGACGAATCCAAAAGAGCCCTACGCCTGACACTCATCGCATCGCTGGCGACCCTAATGCCCGGGATCGCAGCCGCGCAGGCGACCACCTACGAGGTGATCCATAGCTTAAAGGGCAACCCCGACGGCGCTCCAGCCGGAAGCATCGGTAGTAATCGCTAAGAATGGCGCGCTCTATGGCACCACCTATCGCGGGGGCACGTCCGGATCGGGCACCGTTTTCGAAATGGCGAGGCCCACGGGAGGCTCCTGGCAGGAGGGCGTGCTCTACAGCTTCAGCGAGCCCAACGGCGCATATCCCCGAGCAAATGTGGTTTTTGGCAGCACTGGGGCGCTCTATGGGACCACGGCCTCCGGCCCCAGCAACTCCGGCACAATATTCGAACTGGCGCCGCCCTCGATCTCAGGAGGTGCCTGGACCGAGACGGTCCTGTACACCTTCGGCGGGAGCGCCGGCAACGGTCCGGACGGGGCGGTGCTTATTGGCCCAAGTGGAACGCTGTTTACCACGACGCAAGGCCAAACCATTCCAGGCGGAACGGCGGTCGCGGTGGCGCCCCCGGCGACACCCGGCGGCGCCTGGACCGGGTCAGTCATATACTCCTTCCCCCAGCCCGGCGACGCCGCGGGAACCAACCCCTTCGCCGGCTTGGTGTCCGAGGGCGGCTCGCTGTACGGGACCAACTACTACGGAGGCGCTATATGCTCCGCCTACGGCTGCGGCGTGGTCTATGAGCTCACGCCACCTTCGGCGACGGGTGGCGCCTGGGCGGAGACGACCATTCACACCTTCACAGGACCGCCAAGCGACGGCGGCGGCTCGGAAGCCCCCTCGCGGAGGGCCCCGGCGGAGTGCTCTACGGCACGACTTACTACGGCGGATCTGGAGCGCCATGCGACTTCTCTCCCTACCTTAGCGGGTCAGGATGCGGCACCGTCTTCCAGTTGACGCCGCCGACAGTGCCCGGCGGTGCCTGGACGGAGTCCGTGATCTACAACTTCACTGGGCTCAACGGGGATGGAGGATACCCCAGCTCCAGCGTCGTCGTGGGTAAAAACGGCGCGCTCTATGGCACGACCCAGTACGGCGGCGGAAGCACATCTTCATCGCCCTGCTCATCAGCCGGCGTCTCCGGCTGCGGCACGGCATTCCAATTGACGCCGCCGACCACGCCCGGCGGCCCGTGGACCGAGACCATACTCCACAGCTTCACGGGCCAGGACGGCGACGGCTCCATACCCCTGGCCGGTCTCGCTCTCAGCTCCACAGGCGTGCTCTACGGCACCACCTCCAGCGGCGGAACAGCCGGAAACGGCACCGTCTTTGCCATCGTGCCGTAAACGAGCGTGGGGCAGACGAGGGCGGGCGCTGCCCGCTTGGGTAGTGTCCTAAAGTTGCGTTGCCCGCTACTCGGCTGGAATCCAGAAATCGATCCTGTACTTTGATGGGGCGGGGTCCCCGGACGCCGGATTCGCGTTTCCGTAAATCTTCGCCAGCGCCGCGATGTCCTGTACGGCGCGCGGGTCGTGATCCTTGCCGCAGACGGAGCAAGATTTCAACGCCATACCCTGATAGCCCCGCAGGTCAATCGTGAGTTTCACTCCGCATGGGCATACGAGGGAAGCGTGGCGTAAGTCCGACATCGACACGAGAAGGTGTTTCTGCATCGCACACATTATAACCACTCGTTTGCTAAACTGATTTTGGCCGTCTAGCCCTGGCCTCATGAACCGGGGCGAAGCGCGGGAACCTTGACCTGCACGGCGGCCAATTCGATATCAAGGGATCGCTGCAAGGAGCGATGGACAAACCTGGTTCTTTCGACGATCCAGACAGCTTGATCCGGGAAATTGTCCGCGCTTTCCTTCAAGGCGCTGACAGCCGCGCTCAAGCCGAATTAGTCCAATCCGTCCAGCGGACTGGAGCCATACAGGTAGGCGATGTATTGACGTACCTCGCCAAAGTGTTCGACGGCATCGCACAGGTGCTTGTTCTCGGCGTCGGCAGCATGGTAAGCGCCGATAAGTGCGTGGTCGCCATAGAACAAATTCCCAGCCGAATTCTCTCGGATCATGAGGTCTGGGTTTCCAAGCTTGCCATAGCCCTCGGTAGTACTGAGCCGGCCGTAAATGCTGAAATTCAACTTCACATGCATGGCCTTGTCCAAAAAAGGAAGGCGAAGGCATTCGAGACTAGTCTGACGAGGCAAATTGAACACGCGACCGAATGGGTCAGATCCCAGAAGGAGCGTCCTAGCGAGGATGCCGAGCCGGAAATCGCGCCCAGAATGCCCGCGCTGCCACCGGTTACAGTAGAGTCCGAGCGTCTTCGGAGGAAGGCCCTCCTTGAGGAGTACAGATCGGCTACAGGCAGCCCTTCAAATAAGCGGATATACGAAGCCAAGAATTCCGGCATCTACAAACCGGAATTCTACGAATGGGTCAAGGGGACGTTAGCGGCCGATTCCGCCACCACTGTCAATTTCGAGCGCTTCCTTCGCGAAAAAAAGCAGCCTATCCGCAGGGCACCCCAGTCCTAATCGCGCTTCTGCCATGGTAGGGGCCGGTTTCTACCATGGTAGAAGTCGTTTCCTCCCACGGCAGGAAACGTGTTTCTGCCGCTTGCGGTTCTTCCGTACTTGCGGGGGATGATCACCTTGGAGGCAGAAGAAGTGGCCCGACCTGGCCGAAACCCAGATCGGGCCGAATGACCTTCATGCCTCCAGAAAGATGAATGAAGAACATGAAAATCAGCCTACGCAAACATCGACGCGGCTACCGGCTCCGCATTCGCCTATGGAAACTGGGCACCATCACGCTGGACGTGCCAGGATGACGCCAGCGCTTGGCACATAACGGCCAGTGGGCTTCTCAGGAGGCCCGCTCAGCCTTCACCCGCGCCCACCGGGCTTGCACAGCCTTCCGGGCGCTTTCGCTCCGCTCCGCATCCGTCATGCTTGCGGCTCGCGCCGGTCCGCCCAGCTTTCCACCCTGCCTTCCCATCTTAACGAAAAACTCTCGCACGTCGGGGGGTAATCGTTTCTTAGGCACAACCCAAGTATACGTGAGGCCCTAACGAAAAATCAACCGATTGCCCTTGACGTTGGTGAGGGGGTCACGTATAATAAAAGAGTTGATAACAAGGCCCCGATAACGGCTGGAACCGTCATCGGGGCTAGAACCGCACAGCCGAAGCCGTACAGGTCCCTCAACCCCAGTATCCGGCTTTTGGCTGTGAATCTCAAGGAGATTCATCGTGACCTGCCACAACTGCCGGATCGAAACGAAGAAGTTCGGGAAGCACCGCAATGGGCTGCAACGGTACCAATGCACCCAATGCGGTAAGACGTTCACCGAGCCGCACGATAGGCCGCTCGAAAATATGACCGTGCCCATGGATAAGGCCACGTTGGCGCTCAAGCTCCTTGTGGAGGGATCTTCCGTCCGCTCCATCGAGCGCGTTACCGGCCTGCACCGCGACACGATTCTAAGGCTTCTGGTTGTGGCCGGCAAGAAATGCGAGATACTGATGGGCAGAATGATCGTCAACGTGCCGGTCTCGGATGTCCAGTGCGATGAGATCTGGGGCTACGTTTTCAAAAAGGAAGCCCACAAACTTCCCGCAGAGGCCGACGACGAGAGTATCGGCGACGCCTATACCTTCGTGGCCATCGAGCGTGATTCAAAGCTGGTTCTGAATTTCGCGCTTGGTGTGAGGTGGACCCCAAAGGTTGGACAAATTTTGGCCGTCGCTTAGATGGTGCGGCGGGGTGACCAAGAGGCGGCCCGAAGGCCGCCATCCATTCCGGACTTGAGTCGGCGCTCGGGTCGCATCCCTGCGTTGCCCTATCCTCCTATCAAGCTCTCCTATTATAAGACACCTTCGCAAAACGGGCAAAGGAAAAATCATCCATTCTGGCAGAAAAAGCGATAAATCCTGGGGGGATTGGGGGGCAAAGCCCCCCATCACAGGGACGCCCTTTTCCCCTGCGCCCCCCGCGGGTACAGATCTGCCGGCATGCGATAACCGAGCGCCTGATGCGGGCGCCGATAATTGTAGAAACGGAAGTAGCGATCCAGCGCCGGATACAACTCGGCCCCACTGGCGAAGTCGCCGGGATAGATGAGCTCGTACTTCAAACTGCGCCACAGTCGCTCGATGAAGACATTGTCCAGGGCGCGGCCGCGCCCATCCATGCTGATCCGGACGCCGCGTTTTTTCAGGGGCGCCAGAAAATCCGCGGCCGTGAATTGGGACCCCTGATCGGAGTTCCAGATCTCGGGTTGGCCGAAGCGGAAGGCGGCTTCCAGCGCCGCCAGACAGAAGCCGGTCTCCATGGTGTTGGACAGTTCCCAACTGAGCACGTAACGGCTGAACCAATCCATGACCGCGACCAGGTAAAGGAACCCGCCGCGCATCGGAATATACGTAATATCGGTGCTCCAGACCTGATTGGGCCGCTCGATCGCCAGGCCGCGCAGCAGGTACGGGTAGACCTCGTGCCCCGGCGCCGGGCGGCTCAAGTTCGGTTTCGGATAAAGGGCTTCTATTCCCAGAATACCCATTAGTCGCTGCGCGCGTTTGCGGTTCACCTCCAACGTGACGGCCATGCGGCGGCTGCCGAAGAAGGGACATTTCATATACAGCTCGTCGAGTCGTCGCAGCAGCCGCAGGTTCTCGGCGCTCTCCGGTCGCGGCTGGTAGTAGTAGGTCGAGCGCGGCAGTCCCAGCAGTTCGCACTGCTGTTGGATGGTCAGGCGCGCATGTTGCGGATCGATCCATAGGCGACGGTCCTCAATCGATAAGGCCAGCTCTTTTTTTTAAAAAGTCCAACTCCACTTTCAGTTGGCCGATCTGTTTGTAGAGTTCGTCCTTCTCGGCGTCGGCCTGTTGGCGCACCTGCTCGCGGCCGTTGCCGAAGATGTCCGGCAGGCCGGCCAGCGCCTGCTTCTTCCACCCACCGACCTGCGTCGGGTGGACGCCGAAGACCTGTGCGATCTGAGCGGTAGTCTTCTGCGCCTTGATGGCTTCCACAGCAACTTTGGCCTTCAGGCTGGGCGGGTGATTCTTGCGTGTTCGGGGCATTGTCTCTCCTTCATTTTCAATGCCGCCGACCATCTAAGGAAAGGCCTTTTTCGTGTCCAACTTTTGGGGTCCATTACAGCCGCCGCAGCCAGGCCACTACCGATATTTTCATCGAAGGTCTGCGACACGCCACGGCGCATGGCCGCTTTCAAATCAGCACGGATGGATTCCAGCCGTACGTGTCGGCCATCACGACCACGCTGAGCGACCGCTGCGACTTCGCCCAACTCGTCAAGGTGTATACGCAGGCTCCCGAAGAAGAGCGGCGCCGGTACAGCCCTCCCGATGTTACACACGCGGAGAAGGTCCCAGTCATGGGAAACCCCGACCCGGCGAGGATCTGCACGTCGCACATTGAGCGGCAGAACCTCACGATGCGGATGCACATGCGGCGCTTGACGCGCCTGACGAATGCGTTCAGCAAGAAGTGGGACAATCTCTGGGCCGCCCTCTGTCTGCACTTCGCGTGGTACAACTTTGTGCGTGTCCATCAGACGTTGCGCGTGACACCCGCGATGCAAGCGGGCATCACTGCTACGCCGTGGAGTATCCGCGAACTACTCGGAGCCTAACGATATGGCCCCTCGACGGCACAACCATGACTGTCGCCCGAGGACGTTGCCCTCTCGAAAATCGGCTAGCGAAGCCGCTCTCCATGGCGACGTCTTAACCGTTCTAGAACTTCTCGTAGAGCGCTGTCGAACCCTGCCGCATCTGAAGGGAGTACGCTCCGATCAACAATTGCCAGACTCTTCTGAGTCGGCGCAAGCGCCTCTCGAATTTCCTCTTTCGTCGCAATCCCCTTCTGGATAAGCAGCGTTTCCAGAGCCTCAATGCGCGCAACCAAATAGACTGCAAATTTAGTTAAAGCCTCCAGCGGTGCATCTGGGTGATCCATGCGAAATCCGCCTCCAGTCGCGGATTCTGCAAAGGTAGCACGCGCATCAGAAAAAGCCGCCGTTAACTTCGGTGAGCATTGCGCCGAGTCCAAACCCGGCGTACCGTGGGGCGAAATGGCCACCACCGTCCCGTGCGACAACCCCAACTGCGCTGCACTCTACGAGGCATCCAGCTTCTTGGGCGGTCATACGTTTACCTGCAACAAATGCGGGAGCAAGGTGACGATTCGGGATCTCTCCTATGCGCAGCCGAGGCAAACTCAATCAACGGCGGTGCGTCGGGATCGCACACGACACGCCAGGGGACGCTTCCCTGTGCTGGTGCCCACGGTGCGTTTTGGCTGGGTTATTGTAAAGTGCGTCGTTGGTCTCGTGGCTGGCGTGCTTTTCGCTTATCTGATGACCCACAATTAAGGGGACTCCTGAGCGAAAATAGCTAATCGTCGCTGCCTGCCAGAATCTCCGTTTGCAAACGAATAGGTAGATTGCCTTCCGTCACGAGCCGATAGAAGGTCCGGTACATGCCGAACGCCTTGACGGCCTGTTCCATAGATTCTCCGCAGGTCGGGCACTTCTGGGGTAGCCCGTACCGATCCTCAACAATACTGAAGGTCAGGACGGTCTGGCATTTCGGACAGGTGTGGCTGACGGTTCGCAACTCGCCGACATTGAACGCCTCGTAATGTTCGCTCATGCTCCGAACACGAGTTTAGCAGCAACGCACCTTTGGGACACTACCCCCGCTTGTCTCTGCCGCGGATTAAGCCTATCATGTAGATAGTTAGGAAGCATTGTGAACAGCACCTTGATTCGTTCTCGCACCGATCCCGCCAGCAGGAACACGGCGAAACCAAGAGCGCAGCTATCAGCGAAGAAGACGCCCAACGCGACCACCATAGCCGCGATGGAAGCGGCGGACCGCGGCGAAGTCAAGGAAACTTCTCTAACCGAACTTGCCCGCATCTGGGAGGGCGCGTGCGCCAAATCGTCCGGACGGCGCAGTTCGCCAAAGACCTGAAGAAGATTGCGTTGTCAGGCCGGTGAGCTTTTCGAAATCGTCACAAGGCTCGCCAACGATGAGCCATTGGGTGCAAGACATCGCGATCACGCCCTTTCTGGCAATTGGCGGAGCAATCGTGAGTGTCACGTTCGCCCGGATTGGTTACTGATTTATAAGCTCACGCCTGAGCAACTGACGCTCGTCCGCACAGGCTCCCACCACGAACTGTTCGACTGACGGCGCCGCCAAGTGGCCCGCAAGCCGCTCGCGCCACTACAATAGTTCCGTGTCCCCCCAATTCGACGTCGCCGGCGTAGGCCTCAACGCCACCGACACCCTCCTGGTCGTCCCCCGCTTCCCCCCCTACGCGGGCAAAGTCCCCTTCGAGGAAGAGATCCTCAGCCCCGGCGGTCAGGTGGCCAGCGCCATGGCCGCCTGCGCGCGCCTCGGCCTGCGCACCAAATACATCGGCACCATCGGCGATGACGAGCGCGGCCGCATCCAGCTCGCCAGCCTGCGCGCCGCCGGCATCAATCTGGATCATGTGCAATCCCGCGCCGGCTGCCCCAATCAGTCCGCCTACATCATCATCGATCGCGGCACCGGCGAACGCACCGTGCTCTGGTCGCGCCCCGAGTGCCTGCGCATCGATCCCGCCGAGATCACCCCCGACCAGATCCTCTGCGCGCGCCTGCTCCATATCGATGGGCACGATACCCCCGCCGTCGCGCATGCCGCCCGCATCGCGCACGGCGCGGGCATCCCCGTCACCGTGGATGTCGACACCATTTATCACGGCTTCGATCAAGTCCTGCCGCATGTGGATTACCTCATCGCCAGCTCCGAATTCCCCACCCAATGGACCAACGAGCGCGATCCCCTGCGCGCGCTCGAGCTCATTCAGCGGGAGTATGGCATGCGCGTCGCGGCCATGACGCTGGGCGCCCACGGTGCGCTCGCGCTCGAGAACGGCCGCTTCACCTATTCGCCCGCATTCGTCGTCAACTGCGTCGACACCACCGGCGCTGGAGACGTGTTCCACGGCGCGTTCTGCTATTCTGTTTTGCAGGGCATGAGTCTGGCGGACGCATTGGATTTCTCGAACGCCATGGCGGCGCTCAACTGTATGGCTATGGGCGCGCGCGGTGGCATTTGCGGTGTGGAGGAAGTTCGCGCGTTGATGGAGCGGGCCCCTCGCCGGGCGCATCCCGATATGCGCGCCCGCACCGTACACGCATCCACCTAAATGTTCCCGCTCAAAGATACCCAGCCCAGTTATTCGCGGCCCGTGGTCACCATGGTGATCATCGCCGTGAACCTGCTGGTCTTCCTGTTCGAAGCCACGCTCGGCCCGCGCACTCTGAATGCGTTCGTCGAATACTACGGGCTGGTGCCGGACCATTTCCAGTGGAGCCGGATTTTCACCTCCATGTTCCTGCACGGCGGATGGATGCACGTGCTGGGCAACATGTGGTTCCTGTGGATCTTCGGCGACAATATCGAGGATCTGCTGGGGCACGGGAAGTATCTGGCGTTTTATCTGCTCTGCGGAATCGTGGCGGCGCTAGGCCAGGTGATTGCCAACCCCTACTCCACGGCGCCCATGGTGGGAGCCAGCGGCGCTATCGCCGGCGTCATGGGAGCCTACCTGATAAAGTTTCCGCGCGCACGGGTTCTCACGCTGGTATTCATCCTGTTCTTCATCACCACCGTCGAAATCCCGGCGCCGCTCATGCTGGCGTATTGGTTCGTCATCCAGTTATTCAGCGGATTCGGCTCGCTAGCCCGCACGCACCTGTCCGAAGGCGGCACTGCCTTTTTCGCGCATATCGCCGGGTTCGTGGCGGGCATGCTGCTGGTGAAAGTGATGGGCTCGAGCGACATCTACAACCGGCGGCGGGACCGTTACTGGGGATGAGCCGCGTGACGCTCTACACGCGCGCGGGATGCTGCCTGTGCGACGAGGCCAAGCAGGTGCTTCAGGCGGCCCGCGCCCGCGCGGCTTTCGAGTTCGACGAGATCGATATCGACCGCCATCCCGAGTGGCTACCGCTCTACAACGACGAAGTGCCGGTGATCGCGATCGACGGGCGCAAGGCTTTCAAATACAAGGTGTCCATGGACGAATTCCTGAAGCGGCTGGCGGCGCGCGCATGAGCCTCGACGTTCTGGCGATAGCCGCCCATCCCGACGATATCGAGCAGACCTGCGGCGGAACCCTGATCCGCATGGCGGAGCGCGGCTATCGCGCCGGAGCGCTCGATCTCACCGCCGGCGACATGGGCACCCGCGGCACTCCGGAAGAGCGGCTGGCCGAATCCGAAGTGGCGGCGCGCCACATGCGCCTGGCGTGGCGCGGCAACCTGCGCTTCCCCGATGCGCGCCTGGAGAATACCCTCAGCGCCCGCCTGACCCTGGCCGTGAAGATCCGCGAACTGCGCCCGCGCGTGGTGATCCTGCCCTTTTGGGAAGGCCGCCATCCGGATCACTACCGCGCCAGCGAATTAGGATACGAAGCCTGCTTCCTGGCCGGTCTGAAGAAGCTCGACGAATACTCGGAGCCGCACCGCCCTTACAAAGTGATCTACGCATCGCTCTATGCCAATGTGAAGCCGTCCTTCGTGGTGGATATCACCGGCCAATTCGAGGCGCGCATGGCGGCTTTATTGAGCTATCAATCCCAGTACGGCGCGCAGGATGAAGGCAGCGGATTATTTCCCCAGGAACAGGAGATCCGCGAACGCCTGGGCGCCTCCGCCCGCTTTTACGGCAACCTGATCGGCGTCAAATACGGCGAGCCGTTTGTAGTTAAGGAAACCATGCAGGTGGATGACATCGTCAACATGGGTGTACGCAGTATTTAAGGAAAGAGGAAAATTGCTAATGCATCACGCCGCGCGCGCATCGGTTCTCGTCCTGCTATTTGCCGGTCTGTCCATTGCTCAGCAGGCGGATACCGGAGTCGGCATCGCCTCCGTTTCGGGCGGTGGGCTATTCGGCCAGGGAGCGCACGGATCGGCGGGCGCGAGCTTCGGCGTAGCAACCTCGAAGTATGTGGTGCCGTTCTTCGACTTCTCCTACTCTCCGCTCTCGAGCTATGCCTACACTTATGGCGCGAGCCTCTTGGGCAAGGGCCTCTATACATCCAGCCTGTTAGACGTCAACGGCGGACTCAAATTCCGCTTTCCCAACAATAGCGATTGGGTGCCGTACGTAGGTGTTGGCGCCGGACTCCTGCGTTTGTCGTCGAGTAACGCCACGGCCGGTTACAATACCGCGGCTACAATCAACCATAGCACCGACAATCCGGCGGGCAACGTCAGCGCGGGAGCGCTCTATTACGTCACCAAGCGCGTAGGTTTTTGCGTGGAAGCGAAGGGCTATGCAGCCCAGCACAATCGCTTCGGCCGCGCCTCAGCCGGAGTCTTCTACCAGTTTCCGTAGGCCCCCGTCTTACTTCGGAGCATAATACCCTGTCCGCGTGCGCACCACCGCCCCCGGCACGTCCACCTCCACCCGCACCTTCCTGAAGCTGCCGTCGGCCGCCAGGTTCGTGGGCGTATAAGCCAATACGTACTGATTCCGAATCTCGTGCGCAATCTCGGGCGTAATATTGGCAATCTCCGCCACATCAGTCGGAAACCACGAGCGCCCGCCGGTCTGTTCGGTCAACTCATCAAGCTGCTTCTTGGCGCGCGCGGCGCTGGCCGGCTCCTCCGCGCCCAGCAGCCCGATGGCATAAATGATGACGTCGTTCTGCTGCGCCGCCTGCACCAGGTGCGCTTGCGTTTCCGAGCTGCTGTTATCCTCCCCGTCCGTCACCACCAGCAGCACCTTCTTGTCCCGGTGGGCGCGGTGCCGCAGGTGCTCAATCCCCAACCGCAGCGCGTCGCGCATAGCGGTCTCGCCCTTCGCATCCAGATTGCGCAAAGCCTCTTCCAGGTCCTTGATGTTGTTTGTGAAGTCCCTGGAAAGCACCGCGGATCCATTGAAGTTGACAATGAACGCCTCGTCCTCCGGATTCGACGCCTTCACCATGGCCAGCGTGGCCGAGGCCACCCGCTCGCGCTTATCGGTCATGCTGGCGCTGGTATCGATAATCAAGCCCAGCGAAATGGGAACATCGTCCTGCCGGAACACATTCACTGTCTGCTTCTCGCCGTTTTCGTAAACCGCGAACTGGCTCTTTCCCAGGTCCCTCACCACCTTGCCGCCCTGGTCGAAGACCGAAACGTTCAGCACCACCAGGCGCGTATCGCTCTTAAATGTGACTTCCTGGCCGCATAACGCCAGGTTGGCAAATATCGACAGAATTACACACCGGAAGCGCATCATACCTATTGCAGCACGTTGAGTACCGCGGCTGGTTATGATTGGAAATACATGTCTATCGTCCTTGATGGAAACCGTGTTCGCGACCAAATCCTGCGCGATCTCGCGCCGCGCGTGGCGGCGCTGGCTGCGGCCTCGCGCCCCCCGGGCCTCGCCGTGGTGCTGGTGGGAGACGATCCCGGCTCCCAGATCTACGTGCGCAACAAAGTCAAGGCCTGCGCGGAATTAGGTATTGCCAGTGAGACGCTCCGGCCGTCCGCCGATGTCTCCACCGATGAATTGCTGGCCATAATCGATGGTCTCAACCAGCGGCCCGATATCGACGGCATCCTGGTGCAACTACCTTTGCCGCCGCAGGTGGATACCCGCCGCGTGCTGCTGGCGGTGGCGCCGGAAAAAGACGTCGACGGATTCCATCCCATGAACGTGGGCAACCTGGTGGCCGGGCGCCCCGGCCCCCGCCCTTGCACGCCCTCCGGCATCATGGAGCTTTTGCGCCAGTACGAGATCCCGGTAGCCGGCAAGCGCGCGGTGGTGGTGGGACGCAGCGACATCGTCGGAAAACCGATGGCGCTGCTGCTGCTGCACGCGAACGCCACCGTCACCATCTGCCACTCGCGCACGGTGGACCTTCCGGCTGTATGCCGCGAAGGTGAGATCCTGGTGGCCGCCATGGGAAAACCCGCCATGCTCACGGCCGATTACATCCGGCCGGGCGCGGTGGTGATCGACGTGGGCATGAACCGCATCACCGACCCCGCCGAAGCCGCGCGCATCGGCCGCTTGGCCACGCTGGAGCGCAGAGGCAGCGTGCTGGTAGGCGATGTCGATCCGCTAGCCATGCAGGAGAAAGCATCCGCCTACACGCCAGTGCCCGGCGGAGTCGGCCCGCTCACCATCGCCATGCTGATGGCTAATACCGTGCGTGCCGCGGGCGCGTAGTGTCTTGTTCTTATCCGCGTTCATCGGCGTTAATCTGCGGCCAATATGGTTTTGCTTGTCGGCGCCACCGAAACATTCAATCTCTATGTCGCCCAAGCAGGCGTAATAAGAAGGTGGTTGGTCACTTCCCGCCGTATGATGGAAGAATCATGCTGAAATCAACCAGCGCCCGCCTGGCCGCCATCCTAGCCATCTTATCCGCCGCGCCCATCCAGGCCGCCCCGCCGCCCAAGCTGGTGCTCGCCATCGTGGTGGACCAGTTCCGTTACGACTACCTCACCCGCTTTCGCTCCAGCTACCACGCGGGTTTCGAGCGCTTGCTCACCAAAGGCGCGGTCTTCACCAACGCGCGCTACGAGCACTATCCGACCGTCACCGCCGTCGGACACAGCACCTTCATGTCCGGCGCCACCCCGTCCATGAGCGGCATCATCGGCAACGAATGGTACGATCGCGAAACCGGCAAAACCGTCACCAGCGTCAGCGACGATTCCGTGAAGCTGTTGGGCGCAGCCGGGGATGGCGCTTCCCCCAGGCGCATGCTGGTCTCGACCGTTGGTGACGAGTTGAAGATGGCGCGCACCGGCAGCAAGGTCGTCGGCTTCTCGCTGAAGGACCGCAGCGCTATTCTGCCGGCCGGTCACATGGCCGACGGCGCCTACTGGTTCGATCCGCACGCCGGCAGCTTCGTCAGCAGCGCCTTCTACTTCGCGGAGCTGCCCGCGTGGGTGGCCGCATACAACGCCGCACGCCCCGCCGACGGATTCCGCGGCGCGCATTGGCTCGACCACGTTTTGCCCTCCGATGCGTCGGTCTATGCCGCGCTCGAAGGCAGCCCATACGGCAACGATCTCGTGGAGAGTTTCGTGGAACGCGCCGTGCAAGGTGAGAAACTCGGTCAGAGAGATGCGACCGATCTGCTGGCCGTAAGTTTCTCCGCGAACGATTACGTGGGTCACGCCGCGGGGCCCGACTCTCCCGAAGTCAGGGAAGTGTCCATCCAAACCGATCGCGTCTTCGGTAAATTATTCGACTTCCTGGATCACGCGGTCGGTATGGCCAACGTCCTGGTGATCATGACGGCCGATCACGGCGTGGCGCCCGTCCCCGAAGTGAACGCCGCGCGCAAAATGCCGGGCGGTCGCATGCCGGCGGGAGTCGTACGAAAAGCGGTCGAGACGGCCTTGATCGACAAGTACGGCGCCGGCCAGTGGATACTCAGCCCTTCCGACGTAGCTTTCTATTTCAACCGCGAACTCATCCGCCAAAAGAAGCTGGATGCGGCCGAAGTGGAACGTACCGCAGCCGATGCGGCACGCGCGGTGGCGCACGTGTTTCGCGTCTATACCCGCGACATGCTGATACACGGTGCCGTGGACCCGGAAGTAGGCACGCAGGTCATGAACGGGTTCTACGCGCCGCGCAGTCCGGACGTGTATGTCTTGCTGGAGCCGTATTGGCTCTATGGAAGCAAAGGCACCACCCACAGCACCACCTTCAGCTACGACGCGCACGTGCCCGTGATCTTCATGGGACCCGGCATCAAGCCGGGGCGCTTCAACCGGCAGATTTCGGTCAATGATGTGGCGCCCACGTTGGCCGCATACTTGGACATCGAAACGCCCAGCGGCAGCGTGGGGCGCTGTCTGGCGGAGATTCTGTTCTAAAGTGGGACAATAAAGCGTGTACCTCTCACTCAACCCAACCGTAGTCGCCGGACGCGTTCCCTGGCCGGAATTTGCGCGCCTCGCCGCCAAGGTTGGCTACCCCGGCGTTGACGTGGACCTCTCCGCCGCCATGAAAGCCGGCCTTCCGGCCACCAACGCCCTGCTCGACGAATTGAAGATTAAACCGGCCGCTGTGAATCTCCCGGTCGAGTTTCGCAAGGACGACGCTGCTTTCAACAAAGACCTGGAAAAGCTGGGCGATGCCGCGTCGTTTTCCGCCGCCATCGACTGCCCGCGCATGGTCACCTGGATCATGCCTTCCAGCAAAACACCCAAAGCCGAATTGCGCGTCTTGTACCTGAAGCGCTTCCGCGCCTGCGCCGACGTGCTGGCGCGTTCGCACGTCCGGCTGGGCCTCGAATTCCTGGGGCCCCTGCACCTGCGCCAAATGGAGCCTTACGAGTTCATTTGGCGCATGCCTGAAATGCTGGCGTTCGCCCGCGAATGCGGCTCCAATGTGGGTCTGCTTTTAGACGTGTGGCATTGGCACCACGCCGGCGGGACCACGGCCGACATCGTCAAGGCCGGCAAGGATGGCATCGTGCACGTGCACTTCAACGACGCGCCCAACAAGCCGCCCGATCAAATCCGCGACAACGAACGCCTCATGCCCGGCGAAGGCATCATCGATCTGAACTCATTCCTGATGGCGCTCCACGAGATCGGCTACCAGGATGCCCTCAGCGTGGAAGTCTTCGGCCGCGGCCTGAAGGACATGACGCCCGAAGCAGGCGCGCGGCTGGGCCTTGAAACCGCCCGCGCCGTGATGCGGAAGGCTGGCGTTGCTTGAGAACCTGTTGACCGAACAGGTCAACCCCGCCTCCGATGGCATCGATACGCTGCCCACCGCGCGTATCCTCGAAATCGTCAACGCCGAAGACGCCCGCGTGGCCGATGCGGTCGCCCGCGAGATTCCAGCGATTACCCGGGCGGTCGACGCCATCGTCGCGGCCATCCAGCGCGGCGGACGCCTCTTCTACATCGGCGCAGGCACCAGCGGGCGCCTGGGCGTCCTGGATGCGGCCGAATGTCCGCCCACTTTCAGCGCCAGCGCCGAATTGGTCCAAGGCATTATGGCTGGCGGCGAGGCGGCCCTGGCGCACGCCACCGAAACCACCGAGGACGATCCCTCGATCGGCGCGCGAGACCTGCGTGTGCGCGGCTTCACCGCCGCTGATGTGTTGGTAGGCATCGCCGCCAGCGGCCGCACGCCCTACGTGCTGGGCGCGATTGCCGAAGCCCGCCGTCTGGGCGCGGTCACCGCGGGCATAAGCTGCACGCCCGATTCGGAGTTGGCCCGCGCCGTGCATATCGCAATTACGCCGCTGACCGGCCCCGAGATCGTGGCCGGCTCCACGCGCATGAAAGCGGGCACGGCCACCAAACTGGTGTTGAACATGCTCAGCACGGCGACATTTATCCGGCTCGGCTACGTCTACGGCAACCTGATGGTGAACGTGCAACCGAAGAACGCCAAACTCCAGGATCGCGCCCGCCGCATCGTAGCCACCGCCGCTGGCCTAACCTACGAAGCAGCCGCCGACCTGCTGGACGCCGCAAGGAACAAGGTCCCCACCGCCATAGTGATGGCCAAAGCGAACGTGAGCCGAGAATCCGCCGAGCGCCGTCTAGCCGCAGCCAGCGGCCGCATCTCAGAGGCGTTATGACTTTTGTTTTATCTGCGCTTATCTGCGTTTATCTGCGGCCATTTCATCGTTTTTGAGCATCTAACTATGGACAAATTCGTCATCAAAGGCGGCTCTCGTTTAGAAGGCGAGATCCCCATCAGCGGATCGAAGAACTCCGCATTGCCGGCCCTGGCCGCGGCGCTGCTCACCGCTGAACCAGTCACGCTGCGGCGCATCCCCCGCGTGCGTGACATTCGCACCATGCAGCGCCTGCTGGTTGATATCGGCAGCCAGGCGGAAACCGACGGCGAGACCCTGCGCCTGCACACGCCGCGCATCGTTTCGTCCGAAGCCCCTTATGAACTGGTGAAGACCATGCGCGCTTCCAGCCTGGTGCTGGGCCCGCTGGTCGCGCGCACGGGCCGCGCGCGGGTATCGCTGCCCGGCGGGTGCGCCATCGGCGCGCGTCCCATCAACCTGCACCTCCACGGCCTGGAGCAACTGGGTGCGCGCATCAATCAGTCGCACGGCTACATCGAAGCGGAAGCGCCTGATGGGTTACGCGGCGCAATCATCCACTTCGACCGCATCACCGTCACCGGCACCGAAGACCTGGTCATGGCCGCGGTGATGGCGCGCGGTGAAACCACCCTGCGCAATGCCGCGCGCGAGCCCGAAGTCGGCGACCTGTGCGCGCTGCTCACGAAGATGGGTGCGCAAATCGAGGGCGCGGGCACGTCCACCATTCACATCCGCGGCGTCGAAAAATTGCATGGCGCGGATCACACCATCATCGCCGACCGCATTGAAGCCGGCACGTTCCTCATCGCCGCCGCCATCACCGGCGGCGACGTGAAGATCACCGATTGTGTTCCCGAACATGTGGGCGCGCTGGTGGCCAAGCTGCTCCAAGCCGGCGCCGAAGTCACTCAGACCGACGCGGCCAGCGTGCAGATCTGCGCGCCCAAGCGCATGCGATCCGTGGATGTGACCACCGAAGAATATCCCGGATTCGCCACCGATCTGCAGGCGCAATACATGGCCCTCATGACCCAGGCGCAGGGCATCGCCATCGTGGTCGAGACCATCTTCGAAAACCGTTTCATGCACGCGCAGGAATTGGCCCGCATGGGCGCGAATATAAGGCTGGAAGGCCGCCAGGCCATCGTGGCTGGACCCTCCGATCTGACCGGCGCGGGCGTGATCGCTTCCGACCTCCGCGCCAGTGCGTCGCTGGTTCTTGCCGCCCTGGCCGCGCACGGCGAGACCGTCATCGACCGCGTCTACCACATCGACCGCGGCTATGAGAAAATCGAGGCGAAGCTGGCTCGCGTAGGCGGCCAAATCCGGAGGGTGGAGTAACGATGGTTCATAGCGCAGGGTTCCTGGCGATCGTCAACGACGCAAAATCGCGCATACAGCAAATCGATATCGAAGGCTGCCGCAAGATGCAGGCCGCGGGCGAGCCGCACTTGCTGGTAGACGTGCGCGAGGATAACGAATGGACCGCCGGGCACGCGGCCGGCGCCGTGCACCTGGGGAAGGGAATCATCGAGCGCGATATCGAAGCCCAGGTGCCGGACAAGAGCACCCGTCTGGTGCTTTACTGCGGCGGCGGATTCCGCTCCGCGCTGGCCGCCGATAACCTGCAAAAGATGGGCTACACCGATGCCATTTCGCTCGATGGCGGATGGAAAGCCTGGCAACAAGCCGGCTTGCCCGTGGAGAAGTGATCTGGACCCCACCGTCCTCTTCAAATGCCAGGACGACTGGATGGCGTGGCTCGCCGCCAACCACGCCACGTCGGACGGCGTATGGCTGCGCCTAGCCAAGAAAGGATCGCCCATCCATTCCGTATCGCACGCCGAAGCCCTCGAAGCGGCCCTCTGCTACGGCTGGATCGACGCCCAAAAGAAACCCGAGAGCGACCACGCCTGGCTGCAGCGTTTCACGCCGCGCCGCCCCAAAAGCATCTGGTCGAAGGTGAATCGCGAGAAGGCCGTCGCGCTCATCGAAGCCGGCCGTATGCAGCCCGCGGGGTTGCAGCAGGTCGAGCGCGCCCGGCAGGACGGCCGCTGGGATGCGGCCTACGATTCGCCCAGCAGCGCCGGCGTGCCGGAAGATCTGCAGGCCGCCCTCGATCGCAACGCGCGGGCCAAAGCGTTCTTCGGCACTCTGGACCGCGCCAATCGCTACGCCATTCTATGGCGCATCCAGACAGCGAAGAAGGCCGAAACGCGCGCGCGGCGCATCGGGCAATTCATCGAGATGCTGGAGAAGCACGAAAAGCTACATCCCTGATCGGTCACCACATTAGCAGCAATCCCACGCACCGCCACGCCACATACGCCAGCGGAATCGCTTCCACAAGGCGCGCCTGCCGGGGATAAAACCCGAGGCGAACCGCCACGGCACAAGCCGCCCCCGCCGCCACCCAATAAGGATTCAGCCCGCCGGAAAATCCAAACGTGTACCCCGCTATCAGCGCATAACAGGCCAGCGGCCAGTTAGCCGCCAGCGATCCCCGCCAGCGCCGCCACGCGATCGCCACGGCCATCGCCAACACCAGCACAGTAGCGCCATTAAATAAGGTGAATGGGTAGTGCCCCATGCGCCCAGCGTAACGCGCCGCCGCGGCATGCGCCACGCTACACTGAAAGTTACCTCCTATGGAAAACTTTCGCATCAACCTGGAAGAGTTCAAGGTCCTGGGCAAGGAACTGGTGGATAAGGTCCAGGAGCTGATCCACGCGGGCAACATTCGCCGCATCATCATCCGCGATGGCCACGGCCACACCTTCATGGAAATACCGCTGACCGTCGCCGCCATCGGCGCGATAGCCGCACCGGTCCTGGCGGCGGTGGGCGCCATCGCCGCGCACCTGGCGGATTTCACCATCGTCGTGGAGCGCGTCGAACCGAAGCCCGCCGCCGAGCCGCCCGCACCGCCTCCGCCCGCCGAGCCTACCGCCTAACGGGTCTCCAGCATGGCGGGCTACGATCACGATCTCAGCCGCATCGTCGAAGAGTTGAACCGCGCCGCGCCGGGTGCGCGCATTGCCGATAAGCCGTCCCCCGCGCGTCCTCCTCAAAACTCCGGCTCGCTCGATCAACTCCTGACTTTCGCCGGTAGCCGGAACGCGTCCGACCTGCTGCTGATCGCCGGCACCCCGGTAGCCCTGCGCGTGAACGGCACACTCGCGCCCGCCGCCGGGCCGCCGCTTTCGCCCGAAGATGTGCGCAACTTCGTGCTCCCGCTGCTCGATTCCCGCCAGTACGATGAGCTGCAAAAGAAGAAATCGGTGGATTTCTGTTTCGTGCGCGATCCCGTGGGCCGCTTCCGCGCCAATATCCACCATCAGCGCGGCACCCTGGCGGCCAGCATCCGCCTGCTGCCGGCGCGCATTCCAACGCTCGAATCCCTGCACCTGCCCGCGGCGCTGGCGCGCATCGCCGAACGCCGCCAGGGCCTGGTGCTGGTGACCGGCGCCACCGGCTGCGGCAAAAGCTCCACGCTGGCGGCCCTGATCGATCTGATCAACACGCGCCGCCGCGTCCACATCGTCACCATCGAGGATCCCGTCGAATACCAGCACGTGAACCGTAACTCCATCGTCGAGCAGATCGAGGTCGGACATGATGCGCCCGACTTCGTGCACTCGCTGCGCAGCATCCTGCGGCAGACGCCCGACGTCATCCTGGTGGGCGAGATGCGGGACCCCGAGACCATGGCCACCGTGCTCACCGCCGCGGAGACCGGGCACCTGGTGTTTTCCACGCTGCATACCAACGACGCGGCGCAATCGGTTTCCCGCATCCTGGATTCGTTCCCGGCCGCGCACCAGGGGCAGATGCGCCAGCAGATGTCGCTCGCCCTCGCGGCCGTCGTGGCGCAGCAACTGGTCCCCGCGGCCGATGGCATCAACCGCTATCCGGCGCTCGAAATCATGATGGCCACCGACGCCGTGCGCAACCTGATCCGCAAGGGCGACGACCACCAGCTTCGCAGCCAGCTCACCACCGGCCGCGCCGAAGGCATGATGACCATGGAACAATCGCTCGCCGAGCTGGTCCGCGCCGGCCGCATCCTGCGCGAGACCGCGTTCGCGCACTGCTTCCGCCCCGAGGAACTGCGGCATGTCCTGCAAGAGTAGATGTCGGTTAGACTGACTGAATGGCCCTCTCGCGATTTTCCTTTCTGCTGGCTCCGATTGCGTTGTTGGCGGCGGCTCCGCCGCTCTCGGAAACGTACCAGGACGTTTCCGCGCGCATCATCGCCGCGGCCCTGGCCGATCAGGACGGCTACGCGAAGCTTTCCTATCTCTGCGACCGCATCGGCAACCGGCTGAGCGGGTCCGACTCGCTGAATGCGGCCATTGCGTGGGCGTCCGCGCAGATGAAGCGTGACGGCCTGGAAAACGTGGCGACGTCCGCCGTCAAAGTGCCGCACTGGGTACGTGGCCACGAAGACGCCGAAATGGTCAAGCCGGTGCGCCATACGCTCACTATGCTGGGGTTGGGCGGCAGCGTGGCGACCCCGGCCGACGGCATCACCGCGGTAGTCGTGCCCGTCTCCAGCTTCGACGCGCTGAACGCCCTCGGCCGCGCCAAAGTCGCCGGCAAGATCGTACTGTTCAACGTGCCTTACGAGGGATATGGCAAGACGGTGGTCTATCGCGGCGATGGCGCCTCGCGCGCGGCGAAACTGGGCGCGGTGGCCATGCTGATACGGTCAGTCGGATCGCTGGCCATGCAGACTCCCCACACCGGCGCGCTGAACTATAGCGAAGCGGATCCCAAGATTCCCGCCGCCGCCATCACCCTGGAAGACGCCACACTCATCCAGCGACTGACGGATGCGGGCGAAACGGTCTCCGTGCATCTGTTCATGGAGGCGCACACGCTTCCGGACGCCGATTCGGCCAACGTGATGGGCGAGATTACCGGCCGCGAGAAGCCCGAAGAGATCGTGGTGATGGGCGGCCATATCGATTCCTGGGACGTGGGCGCGGGCGCCGAGGACGATGGCAGCGGTATCATCGCTTCGCTGGAAGCGGCCGCCGTGATCAAGAAACTGGGGCTGCGTCCGCGGCGCACGCTGCGCGTGGTGTTCTGGACCAACGAAGAAAACGGCGGCGCGGGCGGACGCGCGTATCGCGCCATGGTGGGCGGCAAGATTCACGACTATGTGGCCTCCATCGAAATGGATGGCGGCGCCGAAAAGCCGGTGGGCTTCGGCGTGACGCCCGGTGGAGCAGCGCTGGCGCGCGCCACAGAGATCGGGCACCTGCTCGCGCCCATCGGCGCGGATTCGGTCACCGAAGGCGGCGGAGGCGCAGACATCGGCCCGCTGATGCACGACGGAGTACCCGGCCTCGGCTTGTTCACCGTGGAGCAGCACTACTTCGACTGGCACCACACCCGCACCGACACGGTGGATAAAATCAACCCGCAGGAATTCCGGCAGTGCATCGCCGCCATGGCGGTGATGGGCTTCGTCCTGGCGGACATGCCGGACCGCCTGTAAATTGTGGGGCAGGCCCTCGGCCTGCGGCGGCCTCTCAGGCCGCGCTTTTCCAGGGCCTACGCGTCCATCTCGTACGCCGCCTTCAACCACCGCCGCACGTCCTCGTCAATCTCGTCGACCGATGCAATCTCGATCCGCCGCGTGATCCGATCCTTCTTGGCGAACCCCCCGGTATCGATCAACCGTTTGGGCGTCTTGGTATCCTTCAGCGCCAGGCCGAGGTCGATGCGCGTGCGCGTAGTGGGCTTAATCTGCGCGAACACATGGTTGCGGTAGAGCGGCACGAACGTCTGGCACGGACACACGCGCACATCTTTGCCCAGCTTCAGACCTGCCGCCAACAGCGCCTCGTAAACAGGGCGCAAACCGGCTTTCGGCCCGGCGAAGAGGTCCTCGACGTACTGCCCAGCCATCCGCAGATAGCCTTCCGCGGAGTACAATTCGCCCTTGCCCACTGAGATTTCGGCGATGCAGCCGGCATAGTTGGTGCCCAGCCCGTGCTTCGCCTTCAGCCACTCGCGCCGTTCCTTTTCCGTGGGCGGACCCTCGCTGCCCACCACTTCCAGCCAGTCTTCGAGCGACCGGCCAGTCTTCTCCTTCATGCCCGTGATGATGGATTGCGCCATCAGCACGCCGGGGTGCACATCGGACCTCGATTTGGTTGGAGCCTTGGCCGGCATGTGCTTATCCGTGTGCCCCCACCGCCATCATTTCGTCGACGCGCCGCTCGATTTCATCCGGCGTGACGGTCTCTTTCACCGTGGCCAGCGCCCAAAGGTGCCCGTACGGATCGGTCACCCAGCTATAGCGGTCGCCGAAGAAGGTGTCGCACGGCCGCATCGTCGGCGCCGCTCCGGCTTCAACCGCCCGGTCGAAGGCCGCGTCCACGTCATCCACATACGTCTCGAGCACCACCGACGTGCCCCCCAGCGTCTGCGGCGACGAGGGGCCACCCTCCGAAGGCTTCTGCGGGCTTTCGCTGGCCACTTGCACGACCGATTCGCCGACACGCAACTGCGCGAAAACGCCGTTGCCGCCGGGCATGGGCGAGCGGTACAGCACTACCGCGCCGAACGCCCGCTGGTAAAATTCGATGGCCTCGTCCCCGTTCCGCACAAACAGGTATGGGACGATCTGCCGGTTATCCGATCTCGCTCCCTGGATTGCCATGTTTTCTCCTTGCCGCGATCCGCCACATGTGACCTGCAGGATCGGCGATCTCGCGAAACTGCGTTACCCATTCATACAATTCGTCGAGTGGCTTCGGATTCAGCCGATATACGCACTTTCGGCCCGCCTTCCGGCCGCGCACCAATCCGGCCCGGCGCAGCACCCCCAAATGCTGCGAAATAGCCGGCTGGCTGATCCGGAACGGACGCCCCAAGTCTTCGGCCGAATGCTCCGCATCGCGCAGCCGATTCAGGATGGCGCGGCGAGTGGGGTCCGCCACCGCGCGAAATATGTCCGCCGCCCGACTCCCCACTCCCCAAATTATATAAGCAATCGCTTATATGTCAAGCCGTGCGCGTAAAACGTTACAATTGTCTGGCATGAACTGGAGCGGAATCGGCACACTTCTGTTGGGGCTGGCGGTAGTGTCCGGCGCATTCGGCGCGCACGGCTTGCGCGATCGCCTGAATGCGTACTCCATGGACATCTACGAAAAAGCCGTCTTCTACCAGATCGTGCACGCGCTGGGCATGCTCATTGTGCCGCTTCTCGCGCGGGCTGGCGCGCTGAGCGAATCGGCGGCCGCGTGGGTCTGCGGCCTGCTGCTGGCCGGCATCCTGATCTTCAGCGGCAGCCTTTACGCTTTCGCATTGACTGGCGTGCGGACGTTCGGCGCCATTACGCCGCTCGGCGGGCTATCCTTTATCGTCGCCTGGTTTCTGTTGGCTTACCGGCTGCTCCGCCCGTAACTCCGCTTGTGGTATCATGGTGTACACAAATCGGAGTGACATCGCGCTATCTGGAGTCGAAGACGCCCGTCGCTATCACGCGGCATGGCGCGACGATCGGCATTTATTTGCCGACACACCCAAGGCCGAGCCAGGCAGATCTGGAAGTTGGACGCGCTGATCGTGGCGGCCGGTACCAGCGAGGAGGAACTCATGGAGGACTTCAAGAAACTGCGTCGCGAGAAGCGCCAGCAAAAGCTTCAAGATGCTCGTCCTTGACGCCAACATTCTCATGCGTGCGGTGCCGGAGTATTCCGACGGCCTGGAGGGCGGCCAATCTTGGCCGCAGCCGCCTTTTGAGGCGGCTGGACCGCTAGAGAGCGGGGGACAGCCTGGCTGGATAGCCCGACCCACGGTGCCCACATAATCGCTAATCTCCACGCCGCACTACACTAGCTAGCCGAGTACGCCGAGTGAATTGTTTCCAACATGGCGGGGCTGAAGCCCCGCGCGGGATAAATCCCGCCCCCCAGTGACAGGTCGTACCTCGGTTCAAAACCGGCGCCAGCTGGCGGCCCTGCTGAAGCAATGTCCTGACTCCGCTAATACGCCTTCGCGATCACCACCCGGCGATCCACCGGCGCGCCGGTCACGATACACTTCCCCGGCCCGTCATATTCATCCACCGACGGAATGTTGCGCACCGTAGCCTTGAACTCCTTGATGCGCGCATCGCAAGCCGCATCGTCGGCCAGGTGCGCCATCACGAATCTACCGCCGCCTTTCTCCGCCGTGACATCGTTCAGAATCTCCTGCACCTCGTCGATCGAGTTCGCCAGCACCGTATTGTCCCGCAGCCGCTGCTTAGCCTTCGCATAGAGATCCTTCTGCATGGATTCCAACGTTTCGGCGAGCCTCACCGCCGCCTCCGCCTGGGGAATGATTTCCTTCACTCCCGTATCCCGGCGCTTGATCACCATGTTGCCGCTGGCCACATCGCGCGGACCCAGCTCGAACACCACCGGCACGCCGCGGCGCTCCCAGTGGAAGAATTTCGACCCGGGCGTGAAGCCCTCGCGCGCGTCCAGATGCGCACCCAATTCCGCCGCCAGCCGGGCGGCTACTTCCATCACCCGCGCGCGCTCCTCTTCCTTGCGGTAAATGGGCACCAGCACGGCCTTGCGCGGCGCGACTTTGGGCGGCAGCACCAGGCCCTTATCGTCGGAATGGGTCATGATCAGGCCGCCGATCAGCCGCGTGCTAACGCCCCAACTGGTCTGCCAGACATAATCCAGCTTGCCTTCGTTGGATTGAAACTGCACGTTGAAGGCTTTGCCGAAATTTTGTCCCAGGTCGTGACTGGTGCCGGCCTGCAGCGCCAGTCCGTTCTGCATCATGGCTTCGATGGAATACGACCGCAGGGCTCCGGCGAATTTTTCGGCCTGCGACTTAGCGCCCTTGATCACCGGCATGGCCATCACGTCCTCGGCCACCGCGGCGTAAATATCCAGGATGCGGAAAACCTCCTCCAGCGCCTCCGGATGATTGGAGTGCGCGGTATGCCCCTCCTGCCAGAGGAACTCCGTAGTGCGCAGAAACATGCGCGTGCGCAGCTCCCAGCGAATGATGTTGGCCCATTGATTCACCAGCACCGGCAGGTCGCGATAGCTCTGAATCCACTTGGCGAAAAAGTGGCCGACGATCGTTTCCGACGTGGGCCGGATCACGTACGGCTCTTCCAGTTTCTTGCCGCCCGCGATCGTGACGACCGCCAGTTCCGGCGCGAAGCCTTCCACGTGCTCCGCCTCCTTTTCAAGGAAGCTCTGCGGGATCAGCAGCGGAAGATAAATGTTCTGATGCCCGGTGGCCTTGAAGCGGTTGTCCAACTCGCGCTGCAGGATCTCCCAGACAGCATAGCCGTTGGGCTTGATGACCATGCAGCCCTTGACCACTTCGGCGGGCTCGGCCATATCGCCGGTCAGGACCACGTCCTGGTACCAGGCGGCGAAATCTTTTTCTCGAGAGGTAATCGGGGAATCTGCCATGAGCGTAATTCTCTAGTTTGGCAGATCCGGCGGCGCGAGCGTACCGCTTCCTTACCGTCGCGGCTCGGTCAGTGGCACCGACACGATAGGCGGCATGGTCGCCAGGCCCGCCAGGCGCTGCTCGTACAGGCTCCGCACGGCATAGCGCCGCGGCAAGGCGTCGAACACCACCGGATCGGCAACCGGCAGCAGCGAGGCCACTCCTTTGAATCTCCGGAAGTCCTGGATCGGCAGCTTCCGTCCGTCGACGGTGCGCGCCAGGATCTCGATGTCGGTCTCCTTCCGGACTTTGCGAGCGGATATCGGTTCCTCGCTGTGCAGGTACGTTCTGGTGTGCACCATCAGGCGGTCTTCCATTTCGTGCTTACGCAGTTTTTCAGCCATGCGCCGCCTGAGCATGTACCCGAACGGAACCGCCACCATGGCCAGCGTCGTCACTTCCGCCAGGATGATCCCGTTGTGACGCCGGAATGCCAGCGTCAGGCTGATCACCACCGCCAGCGCGAGCAGCCATCCCTTTTGCCCGAGTTGGATTCTCAAAGTCATAGCCGCTTAGTCCTTTACCTGTTAATTCTAAAGGATAGTATCGAATCCGGCAGTTCCACCGGTACGGGGTGGAGTACCTGGCCGCCCAGAGCACCCACCTTGGAGGGTGGGCAATCCTGCCCGCAGCCGGGGGTGCTTAACCGTTTTGGGGATGGCGGGTTATGACCGTCGGGGCCTGGTCGAGTCCTTGGGTAGGCGAACTCCGCCGGACCTGAGCCGATTTCTTTGAAACATTTGTCATAGGGCTTGTTTCCGAATGTTTCTGCTGGTATTATTACCAACAGATGACGGACGTAGAGATTCCTTCCCCCAGCGGCCCGGACGCTGCCGAACTGCGCCGCCGTGCGCGCCGGCTTTTAGCCCGCTTCCGCCTCCCGGACGACGCGCTTCCAGGATCGCTGGCGCTCTCCCGTCGCCGCTGCGGAAAACCTTCCTGTCATTGCGCCAAAGGGGAGGGCCATCCGCTCTGGACCCTCACGTTCATGACCGGTGGCAAGAAGCGTGTCGAAACCATTCCTGGGGATTGGATCGGCACGGTTCGTCCGCGAGTGGAAGCTGGCCGACGCTTCAAGGAAGCCGCCGCCGAAATGCTGCGGATCAACGCCCAGCTTTTGGTGCTCGCCCGGAATCAGCGCACCCGCCCCCCGCGCCGTTCCATTTCATCGCCGCCGTAGAGAGAGAAAGCCATGCCGCCACAGCCGTTGGCACGCCCGGAACCCACGATACCGCCCACGCGGCCTGTCTTGGCCGATGATCCCCCGCGCTTCGTATTGCTGGAGCGGGAAGTGGAGATCGAGTACCGTCCGCAGATGTTGGCTGCGCTGCAAAGCAAGGTGGATGCCTGCGCCGCCAAGATGCGTGGTACGACGCCCGTATGTCCGCAATGCGGCCAGCCGATGCGCTGCCAAGAGACACGGGAGGTCTCCTGGCTGGCGCGTTGCGGACGCTTGCATGCCCGCGTGTCGCGTTACCGCTGTCCGCCTTGCCACTATGAGTGCCGGCCCTTGCTGGATCTGTTAGGGGTAGAGCCCGGCCGCATCAGTGGCGCGCTGGCCCGCTTGCTAGCTTTGCTGGCCACCGTGGCGCCGTATCCTCTAGCGGCACGTCTGGCTTGGCTACTGTTGGGTGTCACCATCAGTCCCATGGGCATCTGGCGGGTGGCGCAGCGGTTGGGCGAAGCGGCGGCGCAGCATACGGATGCCTTGAGCCGCTATCATGCCGACAGCCGCAGTATCGGCGCACCCACCCAAACGGCTCCCGCGGCCGTAGTGTTGGGAGTGGATGGCTGCAGCTTGGGAATGCAGGTACGTGCCACTCGGCGGCGCCGCAAGGCCGGCGAAATACTGCCGCCGTTACCACCGGTCGAGGACGGTCATTTCCGGGAAGTCAAGACGGGCGTCTTGCTGCTGCCTGGCGAGCGTGTGGAAACTTCTCCCGGCAGGCGTGCGGTGGTGCGCCGGTTTCTGGTGACCTGCTTGGGGGACGCCGACGCCATTTTCGCGCGCCTGTATGCGCAACTTCGGGAGTTAGGGTGGGTGGGCGCGCACACCGTGGTAGTCATTGTCGGCGATGGCGCGGAGTGGATCTGGAATCGCGCCAGCATGTTTGTGCGCCGTTGTGAAATCCTGGATTTCTGGCACGCTCTGGAACACGCTTGGGGATTTGCCCAACTCCGCTACGGGGAAGGCTCGGCGCAGGCCGACCGTTGGGTGCACCAGATCGCCGAGGATCTGCGGGCCGGAAAGGTGCAAGAAGTCATCGCCAGACTAAAACGGGTGCGGCCGAAAACACCGGAGTTGCGCGAGAGCCTGCTGGCGCTCATCCGCTACTACAGTGAAAACGCCGGACGCATGCGCTATGACGAGTATCTGCGACTGGGCTATGGGATCGGCAGCGGCGCCGTGGAGAGCGCCCATAAACAGGTCGTGCATGCGCGCTTTCGCCAGGCTGGCATGCGCTGGAGTGAAGCGGGAGCCCGTCGTCTGCTCGCATTGCGTCTACTGTTGCTGAATGAGGACTGGGCCCTATTGGACCGCCTGCGCATGGTTTCCATCGCTTAATCATCTATTGCAGATCGCCCGCCATTTTGCAGACCGTCCGCCGTTGACCTCCGTCTCGTGATGCGCCATGCTCGGGTCATGCCCCATCGCTCTGCGGTAGAAATTCCCGCCGACCTTCGCGCCCGTCTGGAAGCGGCGCGGCTCGATTTGCTGGCGCTGTTTCGTGCGCTGGATCGAATGGATCTGGCACCCTCTGAGATCCCGCAGCGATCGATTCGACAGCTCTTTGAGCTGGATGCCGACTATGCGGAGGGCCTCTGGGCCCTGGAGCAAGCTCCCGGAACCCTGGATGTCAAGGCCATGCTCCGCGATGCCCTGGCCGCTCTGGCACAATTACCGGCTGCCTCCACGCGATTCAGAAAAAACCTTCCTCCGCGTGCCCATCCCCGCTTAGCCCAACTAGAAGTCACCGTTCGTCGGAGCTTACTCCCAGCCGAAGCCTACAGCATGATCCCAGGCCGCGATCCCCAAAACCGTTAAGCACCCCGCAGCCGGCTTTAAGCCGGCTTCCGGCCGCCGCATGCTATTCTGATGCCTTCCGAAGAGCCCCTCGGCCGTCTATGTTTCGCACCTTCGATGAACTCCTGGACGCGGCGCGCGCCCGGGGTCCCGTCTCCATCGCCGTCGCCGCCGCCCACGATCCCGATGTGATCGAGGCGCTCAAGCGCGCCCGCGAATTGAAGCTGGCCGAGGGCATCCTGGTGGGGAAGGGAAGCGACATCCGGGCCATGGCCCGCGCGGGCGGCTTCGAAATCTCCGAAAGCCAGATCGTCAACGAGCCCGATCCGGCGGCGGCCACCCGCCAAGCCATCGCCCTGGTGCGGGAAGGCCGCGCGGGGCTGCTGATGAAAGGCAAAATCGCGACCGCCAGCCTGATTCGCGCGGTGCTCGACAAAGACACGGGCCTGCGCACCAACCGGCAGTTGAGCCAGGTGGTGGTATTTCGCGTGCCGGGCTTCGACCGCCTGATGCTCGCCACCGACGCGGCCATCAACATCGCGCCCACACTGGCCGAAAAGGCGGACCTCTGCCGCAATGCCATCGAAGTGGCGCGCGCCATCGGCATCGAGAAGCCCAACATCGCCGCGCTGTGCGCACTCGAGTTTGTGAATCCTGAGATGCCGGCCACGGTGGACGCCGCCGCGCTGTGCGCCATGAGCCGGCGCGGTCAGTTGCCCGGCTGCTATATCGAAGGTCCCATCGCGCTCGACGCGGCGCTCAGCCGGTTCGCGGCGGAACGCAAAGGGATCTCGAGCCCGGTGGTCGAAAACACGGATATCTTCCTGGCGCCGGATATCGAGGCCGCCAACATACTGTATCGCGCGATCGTCTACTTTGCCAAAGCAGAATCGGGCGGAATTGTTTTGGGCGCGCGCGTGCCCATGGTGCTGCTGTCGCGCGCCGAGACTCCGGAGACCAAAGTGCGGTCCATCGCCATCGCGGTGCTGGCGGCCGCTTAACGAAACCAGGTTGGAGGGCGGGCAATCCTGCCCTGGGGCCCCCTTTGGGGACGGCTTTTAGCCGGCTTCCGAATTATCATAGTTTTGTAACGATTAGGCTTTTGATCGCACAACCTATTTGAGGTACTTGGATGGAGCATGAAGAAGCGGTTAGCTCGCTGGCTGCCGAACGTTACGTAGCCCACGAGCTCTCGCCCGCGGAGCAGTTGGCCTTCGAAGAGCATTTCTTCGATTGCCCGAAATGCGCGGACGAGGTCCGCTTCGAGATGACCTTCGCGGCCAATGCGCGGGCCGTGCTCCGGGAGCAGCGGATGGCGCCGTCGCCCGCATCGCGCTGGGCCGGTTGGGTACGCCGTCTGGGCTCGCTTCGTCCCACCCCTGCTTTGGGCTTTTCGTTTGCCGCTAACCTCGTCTTGGTTGTCGGCCTGGGATATCTCCTGCTGAACAGCGGGCACCAGCCGCCTGCGCAATTCATTCAGCAGCCGTTTTTTGCGCCGGGGCCCTCGCACGGCGCGGAAGATGTGCATGCGCTCCTCCCCGGCCAAACTTCCTACCAGGTGCGTTTCCCCGCTCCCAGCCCAGCAAGCCAGTCTTATTCCTACGAAATCCTGGATGCCGCCGGCAAGCGCGAGTCCTCCGGTTCCGTGCCCGGGACGGCCGCGGAGGATGGCAGCTTGTACTTTCAGGCGCCGGTCCTGAAATTGCCCGCGGGCGTCCACACCCTGGCGGTCCGCGCCGGCGAAGGCGGCGAGATTGTTTCCTGGTCCCAATTCCGCACCTCACGTTGAAAGGAGATAGCTCATGCCCATGAACGAGTACCTATATCACGGTCAGGCAGTCGGCTTCGAAGCCCACATCTGGGAGCCTGGTCCACACAAAATCGACGGTCACGCGCGGTGTGGCGTGCCCGACAAGAAGGCCGGTCACTACAGTGCGCAGCAAGCCGCCTTCGAGATCCCCGGCCTGCTGTCGCACGGCGGCGCCACTTCCGAGGTCATTGCGCACCCGGAAGACAGCGACGGCTTCTTCCGCACCGAGGTTCACGCGACGCTCAACAACCTGAATGTGGAGGGAGGCGCGCTCATCGCCGACCAGATCAAGCTAGGCATGGTCACCGTTTACCGTCGGCAGTGGTTCGACAACGGCAAGGCGCACGCCAGGCGCGTCCGGGTGGTGCCCTACGGCTGCAGCATCACGAACCTGCTGGTGAAGAGCGTGCCCTACCCCGACTTTTTGCCCGCGCCGTTCCACTATTCCAAGGACAAGTGCGAAGCGTACCTTCGTGGTGACGACCCGGACCCCGACATGGACGCCGAGATCCGGAAAGCCATAACGACAAGTCCATCGCGCTTTCTATACGTCAAGAATTTTGGTAGGATCTTCTTCGGCGAATGGACACTCCTACCGAACGAGAGCTGGCACCCGATCCATCAGATTTCCATGGTGCGGATGGCGCTGGGCAGCCCGCAATCGGGAGGCGGGACCGGGGGCGGGGGCCAGGGCGACGGAACCGGCGGATAGCTCAGTGCGCGCTGATCGCGGCCCCGCTGTGGTTCTCCGCATGCGGCGGCAGCCGTCCTGAGGCGGCCCGCAGGGAGGCGCAGTCCCTGTTTCAATCAGGGGACTTCCGCGCCTCGCTGGAAAGGGCGCGCCAAGGCTTCCAACGGTGGCCGAACGGCGACTTGGGCTGGAAGTTCCGCCTCTTGGCCGTCGAAGATCTCACCAAGATCAGCCGAGCGCCAGAGGCCCGCGCGCTGCTGGAAGCTGCCCACGCGCCAGTGTCGCCTGGGTTGCTGGCACGCTGGAAAATGGATAAGGGAATCTTGGCCGACGGCTCCGCTCAGGAGAAGTTGCTACGTGAAGCCCTGCCGCTCGCCATCGCATCGCGTGACTCAGAAGTGATCTGCATGGTTGAGCTGTACTTGGGAGAGGCGGTGACAGACCGGGCGGAGGCCGCGGTCCATATCCGGTCGGCCTTTGCCGCGGCCAGACAGGCACGCGACGCATTCTTGCTTACGTGGGTGCAATTGGCCCGCGGGTACAACAGCATGCGTTTCGCGAGGTTCGATGAGGCGCTGCCCTACCTGGGCGAGGCCGTCGCTACGGGCCGTCGGTGCGGGGCCCGATCACTTGTGGGCGGCGCCGTCGGAAACCAGGGTTGGTGTTACTTCCGGTTGGGCGACCTGGATCGCGCCATGAACGCCCTCACCGAGGCAGAATCGATATCGGCTTCCCTAGGCCAACCCGACCTGCAGCACCGCTGGCTGGGAGCCATTGGACTTATCTATTTCGGGAAGGGCGACTTCGCCCGGGCAGAGTCCTTCGAGCAGCGAGCCGCCAAGCTGGCTGGCGAGGTGGGCAACGACAAATGGCAAGCCATGGCATGGCACAACTTGGCCAGAATTGCGATCGAGCAGAGCGACCTGCCCGCCGCGCAAAGCTACAGTGCCAAGGCCCTCGCGGTGCACAGGCGTGGCGGGGATCCGTCGTTGGTGGTGTCCTCGGAGCTGAACGTCGCGGAAATTGAGCAGATGGCGGGGCAGTACGCGCAAGCGGAAAGGGACTTCCGGGCGATCATCCGACAGGCGCCGCAAGCCAACGCGCCGGAACTCTTGTGGCTGGCGTACGCCGACCTCGCGTCACTTTACGCGAAGCGGGGCGACCCGAAGCAGGCCGCGATGCAGTATCGCAACGCCATCGACACCATCGACCGCGAATGGGGGAACCTCGGCACGGACGAATCGAAGACCACCTTCCTTTCCCTCCATCTGGTTGGCATCTTCCAGGATTACGTTGCCTTCCTGATTAAAACAGGCCACATGCAGGAGGCTCTGGAGATCGCCGAATCGGCGCGGGCGCGCCTGATGAGCCTCCGGCTGGAGCGGATGGGAGCGGTGCCGCCGAGGTTTGACCTTGCCGACTTACAACGAGCTGCCCAGGCTACCCATACCGTGATCCTTTCCTACTGGTTGGAGCCGCTGCGGTCGTCGGTGTGGGTAATCGGCTCCGGGCGCATTTCGAGGTTCGACCTGCGGCCAGGCAAAGAGATCGACGGGCTCGTGCGGAAGCACACGGAGACGGTGACAGAAGGCCACGATCCGCTAACTGCGAGCGATGCATCGGCCCTGTATCAGGCTGTGGTGGGCCCGCTGGCGAAGCTGATTCCACCAGGCTCGAACGTGATCGTGGTGCCCGATGGCTCGCTGCACCAGCTCGCATTCGAAACGCTGGTGGTGCCCGGTCCCCAGCCGCACTACTGGATCGAAGATGTGGCCATCGCCACGGCGCCTTCGCTGCGCGTCCTGGCGGGCGATGCGCACGCCACGGCCCGGCCGCCGAGACTTCTCATCATGGGCGATCCGGTGCTGGCGGGTCAGGAATTTGGACCGTTGCCGAATGTAAAGCAGGAAATTGCCGCTGTCGAGGAATGCTTCCCGGCCGCGAGCCGGGTAGCGTTCACCGGGGCGGGCGCCGTTCCGGGAGAATACGCCAAAGCGATGCCCGCGAACTTTACCCACATCCACTTCGCCACGCACGCCACCGCCAACCGGGAGAGCCCGCTGAACTCGGCGGTAATCCTCTCGCACCAGGGCGAGAGCTACAAACTGTACGCGCGGGACGTGGCCGCCATCCCGCTGAGCGCGGACCTGGTGACGCTTTCGGCATGCCGCAGCGCGGGTGCCAAGGCCTACGCCGGCGAAGGCTTGATGGGCTTTGCCTGGGCCTTCCTGCAGGCTGGCGCGCAAAACGTGATTGCCACGCTGTGGGACGAGGACGATGCCGTGGCGGCCGACCTGATGCGCGGTCTCTACAAGGGCATCGCCGCGGGCGAGACGCCGGCGCGCGCCCTGCGGGACTCCAAGCTGGCGCTGATGCGCTCCGGAGGGCGGCACGCGCTGCCGTACTACTGGGGACCGCTGCAGGTCTTCACGCGGCGCATCGCCCGCTGAAGTGGGGCAGGCTCTCAGCCGGGGTGCCCTTTGGGCCGGGGCTCTTGCCCCCACAAGCTCTTCTTCCCTGGCGCGCTTGGAAGTGGGCCTTTGCGCCTTGGCGTGAAATCCGGCGAGTCACAAGCCCAGCCCGCGCGAGTTGGGGTACCCGGCGCGCTCGTTTCTGGGACCGCTGGTAGCTTCTTCCGCGCCTCGGCCGTCCGTAGCGCGTGGTTTAGTGGCGTTCGATGCGCTCTTCCAGGCGGGTGACGCGGTCGGTCAGTTCCGCGACCTTCCCGGTGAGGAGTTCGAAGCGTGATTCCAGGCTCGCGAAGCGCGCGTTCATGTTGCTGTTGATGAGCGCCAGCATGGCGCCGTTGAACAGCAGGGGGAGCCCGATCACAAGATAAAGCTGCGCGTCCGTCATGGTGCTTTCTCCAGTATAGCTGAGGGGGGTTCAGGGTGCGCGCCTAAGGTCTCACCCTGTCCGCTGAACTCGGTTTCGCAGCACTGCCAATGCGCGCAGTGCTTCCGGCTCTCGCCAGGGGCTTACCGGGCGCGTGGCTGAGCCGAATTACGATGGATTCAAAGTGACGGCCGCGGTCGAGTAAGGCTGCCGTAGGCGGGAATCGCGATGCTGGACGGGAATGGGAAATTGACGCTGCTGGAGGAGGCTGAAGTAACCATGGTCTCAGCGGTGGGCGCGGCCTCGCACCAGGGCGAGAGCTACAAGCTGTGCGCGGGACGTGGCCGCCATCCCGCTGAGCGCGGACCTGGTGACGCTTTCGGCATGCCGCAGCGCGGGTGCCAAGGCCTACGCCGGCGAAGGCTTGATGGGCTTTGCCTGGGCCTTCCTGCAGGCTGGCGCGCAAAACGTGATTGCCACGCTGTGGGACGAGGACGACGCCGTGGCGGCGGACCTGATGCGCGGTCTCTACAAAGGCATCGCCGCGGGCGAGACGCCGGCGCGCGCCCTGCGGGACTCCAAGCTGGCGCTGATGCGCTCCGGAGGGCGGCACGCGCTGCCGTACTACTGGGGACCGCTGCAGGTCTTCACGCGGCGCATCGCACGCTGAAGTGGGGCAGGCTCTCAGCCTGCGCGGGGCTCTTAGCCCCGCTTCCAATTGTCCGGTTTTCGGTCACACGTCGACATTCCCCCGTATCCCCCTGAAAACAAACAAAACTGCCTCCCACATCCCCGTTCCCCCGCATCCGCCCATGCTACGCTCATCGTCGAATATGGAACACTCGACAGATACACCTCCCCTCACCAGCATCCAGCAGTGCGTCGTTGACGCCTTGGCCGCCGGTTCCACCCTAACCAATGCCGCCGAGACCTACGGCGTCCATCGTGTTACCGTTTACCGCTGGATGAAGACACTCAAACCCTTCGCCGAGGCCCTCCACCGCGCCCGCGCCGAATTCGTCCTCGCCCGCCGTGACGATCTCCACCACCTCAGCAACCGCGCTCTCGAAACCCTCCTCGCCATCCTCGACAATCCCGAGTCGTCCCCCGCCGTGCTGCTGCGCGCGGCCATGTTCATTTTGCAACGTCCGCAACTCCCCAAGACCGGCTGGTCGATGCCCGAGCCGGCCCCCGATCCCGATGGCGAAAAGCTGCTCGACTCCGCCATCATCGAAAAGGACTACGACAGCCTGCCCGGCGTCCACGGCATCGACAGGTATCCCGACCCCTATCCCGACGAGTCCGCCCCAACCCAATCCGAATCAGCTACTTCTGAACCTCCGCCCGCCCCAGCCGCAACCGCATGCAACACCATGCAACACGATTCCGGGAATTCCGGCGACGTTGCACCCGATCCCACCCGCCAGTCGGGCCTGCACTCCTGCCCCGTGCCCGCCGACGTCCTCAAAACCCGCAACGGCCCCGAAATCCTGGCCCCATCGCATCGCCCGGTGAATAACTTTACATAGAAAAGTACTTGACAGTTACGATGGGGCGCGTTAGCTTGACGTTATGACCATCACGCTCACTGAATGGATCTGGTCCGGCTTGGCCCTCGCCGTGGGACTGCTGGCGGCGATCCTGCAGTTGCATACCGACAATCTTCAATTTGCCGTGTTGTTTATGTTTGTAGAGGGCGCCGTGTTCGGCTGTGCGCGGCCGCGCCGGCCCTGGCGCTGGGCTTGCCTGATGACGGTGTGCATTCCGCTGTCGCTGCTGCTCAATACCGTGGTCACGCTGCCCAGCCCCCGCGAGTTGAGTTACCCGGCGCGCTTGTTTCTGGGACCGCTGGTGGTTTTCTTTCGCGCCACGCTCCCGATACGGCCAGGCGACATACCCGGGTCTTGTCTGGCGGTGTTACCGTCGCTGGCCGGCGCTTATGCGGGCGCGTGGCTCAGCCGGATTACGACGGATTCAAAGTGACCGTGGCAGTGGAGGTGAGACTGCCGTAGGTCGCGGTGACGGTCACGGTTTCGCTGAACGAGACGTTCCCCGCGGTCACCGTAAAGTTAAAGTCGGTGGTGCCGGCGGGAATCACGATGCTGGACGGGACTGGAAAATTGACGCTGTCGGAGGTGGTTAGAGTGACCGTTGTCTCGCCGGTCGGCGCGGCCACGGTGAGCGCCACGGTACAAATTGTCGTGTCGCCGGCCGTCACCGTCGTGGGATTGCACGAGACGGAGGAGAGCACCGGTGTGGCAAAGACCGGAACAGTGACAACGTTACTGCGAAAGTCGTTTTGCGCAATATACAGCTCCGCCTGGGGATCGGTGGTCAGCCCCGTAGACAACTGCAGGTATACCTGGTAGATTCCGATCATCCCAGGAGCCATCTCAGCCCGCAGCACGTTCGCGGTAGAGTTATTGATCTGGGACGAGACGAAACTCTGCGGGTAAGTGGGAGGCCCCTTATACGGTTGACCCGAGAGAATGTACTGGTCCGCCAGGGGAGATAAGAACGGCAGGCCCAATCCGGTGGCGTATATGATTATAGTCTCTCCGGCCAGGGCTGGATTGAACCGCGTAACAGCAGAGCCTGCGGTATTGGCGCAGCACAGCATGGCGCCCTCTCCGGGACTCGGCGGCGCCTGGCCGATGGCGGTGAGAAGCAGTTCCGCGCCCGTGCTGACGGCCACCTGATAGGGCACGCCATTGCCGGCCGGGCCCACGACTTTGGCCTGCAGCTGAATGCGGGTGAACTCGCTCGAGGGAGTCACCGTTACGTCGGGGTCGTTGGCCATCAGGGCGATCAATGCATCGCGGATGCTGGCCAGGGAGTCGCCGCCCTGCACGGTATAAGCGTACAATTGGCCGGTGCATCCGGTCGGGGTGGTGGTGGTGGTGGTGAGCGCGGCGCTCGAACCGATGCAAATCGAGCCCACATCGCCCACCCGGATGGTGCCGTCCACGGAGATCACGCCGGTCGCGTAACTGGATGCATGCACGACGGGCGACGCCGGGCGGGGATCCGTGCCGCCGGCCGCGAAGATGCCCGGGTTGGCCGGCACTACCGTGATCGCGACGGTGTCCGTTGGCACGATGGTGCCATCCTTGCGCTCAATTCGCACCCAGGCATTAGCCGTGCTGGTGTTGCTGAAGCCAAAATTGAAAGGTAACTGAGCATTAATTTGAGTGGGCGAGACGTACAGGAGCGGCGATTGCACACCGTTAAAGTAGACTTGTACGCCTCCCAGGCTGAGCGGCAATTGTGCATTCAATGAGGCGGACGCGGTCTGGTCGCTCAGGTTGGTTCCAAAAAACGACACCAGAGTGCCCGGCGCAACCGATGCGGCACTGGCGCCGCCGGTCAGACTGGGGTTAGCGGTGTCGGCCGTGATCGATCCGGTTACGGTGGCGGTCACCGTGACCATGTTGCCATTCGGGCCGGCTACCCTGGCGGTCAACACCACCCGGTCGCCTTGCGTATCGGGAGTGGCAATGACGTTCGGATCTCCCGTGCCGGCGTTCACCAGCGCCACCAATCCATCGATGATGCTGGCAAAAGTGTCGCCGTTTTGGACCGTGTAGGTATAAGATTCGGTGGTCGTCGTGGTGGACACGCCAATGGTCAACTCCACAGTGCTACCGGCCTTGACCGTGCCGCCGATACTGATTGGGTCGATGGCGTAGATAATCACGCTGGCGGTGTTTACCACGGCGTTGTAGGGCAGATCCTGCTCCGCCATGGTGTAAACCAGGACGCGCTGGTTATAAGTGTCGGCGATATAAAGGTTCTGGTTGACCGGATCCCACGCCATGGAGGAGGGAGCATCCATGGTATCGGCGCCATCGGTGGGGGCATCGGTGATGAAGTCGGTTTGGCCGAGGACGATGCTGGCTTTCGCAGCGTTCTGGGTGGGGATGGGTTGGTAAATGAGGACGCGGTCGTTGCCGCCGTCGGCGATATACAGGTTCGTGCCATCCGACAGGGCGTACCTGGGGAAGCTGAGCGTGTATTCGCAAAGCGGTGGGTAGGTGGGGCTGTTGTTGGAGTCCACGCCGTTGGAAACCGTGCAAAGGACCGCGGTTTCAGGGGCCGGCGGCGTTCCCGTGTACGTAGTGGGTAAGGAAAAAGCGTCGTCGGATATGCCGGTGGTCATGTCCGGCTGGCCGACTTCGAGGTCGGCCGGCTGCTGGTTGGTGCTGGGAATCTCATTCCAGATCAGCACGCGGTTGTAGCCGAGATCGGAGACGAACAGATGCGTCCCGTCGGATGTGACCGAAACCGGGGTGAGCATGTTGTTGGCGGCCGCGCTGGTGGTCTGGTCGGCGATGTTGATCTGCACCCAGGTGGTCATGTTCGGTTGACCCAGGACGATGTTGGCGGCCGCGCCGTTGGCGGTGGGAATGGAATTGTAAATCAGCACGCGGTCGTTCATCGTGTCGGCGATGAACAACATGCCATTTTGGATCCAGACGCCTTGCGGGCCGCGCAGCGATGTGGCCGAGGGCGTGTCGCCGGGAAAGGCGTTACTGGTGAAGTTCGGCTGTCCGACCACTACGTCCGGCGGTTGGTTCATGGTGGTGGGAAGGCTCTTCCAGATGAGCACGCGGTTGTTGAGAGTGTCCGCCACGGCCAGGTGCGTTCCGTCGGAAGCCACCGCCGTTGGTGTGTTCATTCCGGTAGCAATAGGCGTCTGCGGCGAGGTGGTGAGGCAAGTTGGGGTGGTGGGCGTGGTTGTCACGACCACGGTGGCGGGCGGAATGATGCAGGGCGCCGGCAGGGTGTTGGTGAAGTTCGACTGGCCCAGGACCAGGCTGGCCGAGCCCACGCAGACCGGACACAAAGTGTTATATTGCAGCGCCGCGTTCGGTGCCGGGAGCTGCGAGTTGGGGAACCCCAGCACGCGGTTATTCACCGGCGCGGCGCCCACCAGGTTGGCATCCACCACGAACAACATGCCGTTGGCGAAGGCCACGCCGCTCGGGGAACCTACGATAGTCTGGCTGGCGCTATCCGATTCGGCATCGAATTCGGGCTGGCCGATCACCAGCCGCGCGGATTGGCCAGTGGCGAAGCCGACCGGATTGGGCGTCTGCGAAAAAGCCGCGACCGCCGTCGCTAGGATAAGAGTAAAAGCTGTGACACACTTCATGTTTGTTTATGATACCCGTCAATTATAGCAAGCCTGTGAGACGCGGATCGGTGCGGCAGCGGTTTCAACTTTAGATCGGGCCGGCTGGTCACACCGGGGCCGAATCGGCACATCCGTGGCGCAGACTCCCAGGCCGCCGCGCCGGCACTCCTGCCGGCGCTTGGCGGCCACGCCAAGAAGGGTCGAGCATGGCGGGCGGACGAGGCCGCAATGGCGGATCCGCCCGGGTTTGTGTGTTCTACAGGCCTTTTTGGGTCAGGAACGCGACCAGGTCCACGACGCGGCAGGAGTAGCCCCACTCGTTGTCGTACCAGGAGATCACTTTCAGCAGGTTGCCGTCGAGCACCTTGGTCATCTGCCCATCGACGATCGAGCTGTTCGAATTGTGCAGCATATCGGTAGACACCACGGGGTCTTCGGTGTAAGCCAGGATGCCCTTCAGCGGGCCTTCCGCCGCCGCTTTGAACGCGGCATTGACTTCCTCGGCCGTGGTAGGCCGGCTGGTGATGGCGACCAGGTCGACCACCGAAACATCCGGCGTGGGCACGCGCATGGAATAGCCGTCCAGCTTGCCCTTCAGCTCCGGCATGACCAGGCCGATCGCCTTGGCCGCGCCAGTCGTGGTGGGGATCATGTTCAGAGCGGCCGCGCGGGCACGCCGTAAGTCCTTGTGCGGGAAGTCCAGCACGTTTTGATCGTTGGTGTAGCTGTGGATCGTGGTCATCGACCCTTTTAAAATCCCGATCGTCTCATGCAGCACCTTCACCACCGGCGCCAGGCAGTTGGTGGTGCAGGACGCGTTGGAAATGATATTGTGTTTCGCGGGATTGTAGGTGCCGTCGTTGACTCCCAGCACCAGCGTGACATCTTCGTTCTTTGCCGGCGCGGAAATAATGACTTTCTTCACGCTTCCCCGAAGGTGCTTCGAAGCGTCGGTGGCATCGGTGAATCTGCCGGTCGATTCGATGACGATCTGCGCGCCCACCGAGTTCCAATCGAGCTGGGCGGGATCCTTGGTGGCATAGACCCTGATGCGCTTGCCGCCCACCAGGATGGCATCCTGCTCGGCGTGAATCTCCACGGGCAGCGTGCCCAAAACGGAGTCGTATTTCAACAGATGTGCCAGCGTCTTGGTGTCGGTCAGGTCGTTTACCGCTACGAATTCGATATCGTTCCGGTGCAGGGCCGCCCGGACCACATTCCGGCCAATGCGGCCGAATCCATTGATGCCAACTTTTACAGCCATTTCTTCTCCTAGAGTTTAAGTGTGGATTACCTTAAAGGATAGCAGCTAGCGAGGATCGGCGCGCACGTGTACTTCAGACCCGCCCGGCTGCCGACTGTCCAACCGCCGCTGCGTAACCTCCGTATTGCGCGTGCTATCTGCGTTCATCGGCGTTAATCTGCGGCCAATATCGGGTTTGATTTTTCGCGCTGGCCCGGCAGAAAAAGCACATCCGGCCGCAGATGAACGCAGATAAAACCTGAACAAAACCAGGGAGGGTACGGTCCGTCGGCCGCAGGTCGCGTTGTTGGAAGCCTCACTTGATGTCGCGCACTCAGCCCTCTGCAGTCAGCTATTTCACCGCGGTGCCCAAGCCCGCGTACTCTTCTTTCACCTTGATCACCTTACTGCCATTGAAGGTTACAAACGTGATTTTGCCGGGCGGCTGACCGAAGACCCAATCTTCCAGTTCGATGCCGTCTTTTACCTCGCGGGACTTGTGAGCCGGATGCCCCATGGCCAGCAGCACCTCATCGCGGTCCATGCCCGCGATCACCTTCTTGTCGTGGATGGCCGTCTGGACTTCCGGAGGCAGAACCTCGGCATATATCTCGGTGGCGCTGCGCTTCTCGAAATCCAGCACGGGCGCAAGCATCTTCTTGACTTCGGCGGCCTTCATGGGTTCCAGCGGTTTGTGAAACAGGATTTCGAGGGTGGTGCCGCCGGGAGCGTTGGAATCGCCGTCGCCCAAAGGCCGCATCGTCCCGCCGCCCATGCCGCCGCCGATCTGCGCGCCGCTATACCACTTGCGGCCGCCATTGAACCCGCCATTGATCTGCAGCACCAGCTTGTCGGGTTCGATAAGCACCTTGGTGATCTGTACCTGGTCGCCGACCCGGCCGGCAGGGCCATACTCGCGGGAGGCTGCCTGCCACTCCTTCTTGTCGAAGGATCCCGTCGATTCGAAGGAGAGCGCCTTCCGGGCGCGCGGGAGTAACTGTTTGACGGTCGCGTACTCGGCCACCAGGCCACGCATCAATTCGATGCGATCCTGCTCGGTGAGCTTGTCCGCTGCGTGCGCGAGCGGCGTCAGGAGGATGGCGATAATGGCTGTCCAGGCACGCATGTCACATCACCCGCGAGAGGGTCCAGCAGAGCGGACGGTTGCCGCCGGATGGGCGCTTTCCACAGATAAGCAAACAGCAAGAACAAAACGGCCGTAGTGAGAATACTGGCTTCCGGACCATAGTCGCCCCCGCTCCAAAGCGTCCCGGCGGACCACCGCATGGTGAATCCCGTAAATCTTATTGTAAGCCCGCTGACGTTGACCCCGAAAAGCGGAAGTGTAAAGTTCCAGCCGAAATGGAGACCGATGGGCAGCCAGATGTCATGGCTGCGCAGAAAGGCATAGCCGAAGAGTATGCCGAATCCGGCGGTATTGGCCAGGCCGAACCATGTGGCGCTGGGATTGCCCGCGTGCAGCGCGGCGAAGAGGATCCCGACCGGCAGGATGGTGGTCCAATCACCCAATGCGGCCAACAAAACCTGAAAGCCAAATCCGCGGAACAGCAGCTCTTCGCCGGCCGAACCGAACAGCACCAGCAGGGAGACGAAAAAGAACGAAGACAGGCTGGCCGGGTTGCCGGGATCGCGTTCGAGGCTTGCCACATGGATCAGTAGCGGACCCGTCAGCACCAACGCCGCCGCGCCTATCCCGCCGAGACATCCGAATCCGAAGTTGACTAGCGCAGCCTTATCGCCCGGCAGGCCGATGGCGGCGATGCCTCGCCGCAGATAAATCCGCAGGCAAAGGCCGTTGCTGCACGCGGCGGCCAGCAGCCCGGTCGTGGTGATGCCCACCATATACCCGCCGAGCCAGAACAGCATCCGCCCCAGGACATAAGCCGTGAGGTAATAAAGAGCCGCGTAGACGACAACTTTCGCTGTGACGTGGACGGCGTCGGCGCGGTTAGGCATTCAAACGCTGCCAGCCGGGCTTAAGCCCCATACGATATCAAGCCCGTCCTCCGGCGCCGGCCGCCTGCGCTCTGCGGCTCAGAAAGCACTCCCGGCAGAATACCGGCCGCCCTTGGGTGGGCTTAAACGGAACGGTGGTCTCGCGGCCGCACTGTGAACACACAGTCATGGTTTCCGTCTTGCCCGCGCCCGATGGACCCGGCTGCCGCTTGCTCTTGCAGGCTTTGCAGCGCTTGGGCTCATTCTTGAAGTTCTTGTCGTGGAAGAAGTGTTGTTCTCCCGCCGTGAAAACAAATTCAGCTCCGCAATCCGAGCACTTGAGAATCCGATCCTGGAACTCCGCCATAGCACCAACCTGTTTTCCGCGAACGGGTTGTGGAGCGGACAGGTGTTAGCCTGTCCGCCCGCGTTATTCGACTTCCCGGCGCGATTTTTTCCGGTTCCGCTTGCGAGCCAAGGCACTTTTGACCCGCGCCTTCTCTCCCGGCTTCAAGTAGAAGGAGTGTCTCTTGACCTCCTTGATAATGTCCTCCTGCTGGACCTTTCGCTTGAAGCGCCGGAGAGCGTTTTCGAGCGTTTCGCCATCCTGCAACTTTACTTCAGCCAATTAAAACTACACCTCCCAACCCGACCAAGATTTTCCGCGTTTCGCGGAGAAGGTACTGATATCATTAAAGTGATGGAGTGATAAAGTCAAGCCCAATTTTCCAGTTAGGGCTGGGCCAAGCGCATAACCTCGCACGTAACCATCTGGTTTTCATTAGCTTAACTGTATGGAAAATGTTTTAGCGATTCTTTTGGCAGGCGGCGCCGGCGAACGCTTGGCGCCTCTCACCCGGGACACCGCCAAGCCGGCCGTCTGCTTCGGCGGTGTTTACCGCATTATCGACTTCACCCTGTCAAACTGTATTAATTCGGACCTGAGACGAATATTCATCCTAACACAATACAAATCGCTGGACCTGATCCGGCACATCCGCGACGGCTGGCACATCCTGTCGCCGGAGCTGGGCGAGTTCATCGAAACCATTCCGCCCATGAAGCGCCTGCGGGACGACTGGTACCTGGGGACGGCCGACGCGGTCTTCCAGAACAGCCAGAGCATCGTCGTGGAGCAGCCCCCACTGACGCTGATCCTGGCCGCCGACCAAATCTACAAAATGAACTACCGCGAGATGGTGGATTGGCACCACCGGCACCACGCGGATATCACGGTCGCCACCATCCAGGTCGCGCCATCCGAAGCCGAGCGCTTCGGCATCGCCGAGATCGACGCCAGCCACCGGATCGTGGGCTTCGAGGAAAAGCCGCGGCACGGCAACGCCGCCCGCTCGGTTTTCAATCCGGAGATGGTCAGCGCCTCCATGGGGATCTACGTCTTCAACACCGACGTCCTGTTGCGGCGGTTGCATGAAGATGCCCAGAATCCGGCGTCCACGCACGATTTCGGCAGGGATGTGATTCCCGGTGCGCTCGAAAAGGCCCGCGTGATCGCCTACGATTTCCGGGACATCAACGATAAGCAGGCGCGCTACTGGCGGGACGTGGGCACCATCGATGCATTTTACGAAGCCAATATGGACCTGGTCGCGGTGACCCCCGAGTTCAATCTCTACGATCGCAACTGGCCCATCCGCACGCGCATGGTGCAGGCGCCGCCGGCCAAGTTCGTTTTCGCGCAGGAGGGCCGCCGCATGGGCGTGGCGGTCGATTCCATCGTGGCGGCCGGGTGCATTGTGTCGGGCGGCAGGGTGGTGCGCAGCGTGCTCTCCACCGGCGTGCGGGTGAACAGTTATTGCGAGGTGGAGTATTCGATTCTGATGCCCAACGTCAAGATCGGGCGCAACAGCCGCATCCGGCGGGCCATCATCGACACCGGCGTGGAAATCCCGGAATCGACGGTCATCGGATACGACGAAGAGGACGACCGCGCCCGCGGGTATACCGTTACGGACTCCGGAATCGTGGTGGTGAAGGCGATGAAAGAAGCCAGGAAACAGAAGCCCCGCGCGCGGGCGGTAGTGTGAAGTTCCGTCACCGATATCATAGGGCTGACCCACCTTTGGTGGTTCCACCTTCCTCCGATAACAAATCCAGAAAGCGCCGGGGCGTAACGATTAGGGTCTGGCGCCACGAGAGAGGAAAGTGTTTGGGATTGCCGGTGACCACATAGTCTGCGCGAGCAGCGTCCGCGCAGTCGAAAAAAAAGTCGTCGTCCGGATCGGAGCACACCCCTGACCGCCGACGTAGGCCACGACTCGGATCATCAACCTGCGTCGAGGGGGCTTTCGTTCCGCGATTTCCGAGCCGCAACGATCTCCGCGTCGATCTCATCCATCGACAGCCGATCCAACCCCGCCTGGGCCGCGCTCTCCCATGATCGGCGGAGCCAGTCCGGCGCAAGATCGTGTTCCAGAACCTGGCGGGCATACTGTTCGGCGGACACGCCTCGTGCGCGCGCCTTGGCGGCTAGTGCAGTCACCTCTGCCTCCGGCAGGTCTATCGTAAGCGTCATGGGCGATTCCCTCTCATTCATCGTAGCAGGCTGATTCTACCCAGCCTTGGAGGTGCTACGCGCCGGTCGCTTATTTCGCCCAGTATTGACTGAAGCCTTCGTATTCCCAATCGATATTTGCCAGGATGGTTCGCCGCAGCTCCAACATATCCACCGCGCCTCGCTTCCGGTACACCATTTTTCCATCCCGGGTAATTAACGCGGTGAATGGCACCGTTGAGTCCCAGTCCGGATCGAAGGCGCGCGTGGAGGCGCACAGCAGGTTGCGGCTGGTGGCGTGCTGCTTTTCGAGAATCTGCTGGACCGCAGCGCGGGCGTCGGGTGAGCTCGCTACCACGGTGACCAGTTCGAATCCACGCACGCCGTACATCCGGTAGGTGTCTTCGATGCCGGCGAACTGCTGGATGCACGATTCACACCGGGTGTCCCAGAAGCTGACCAGCGTGAGCTTCTTCGCCGGGTTGGCGCGCAGCTTCTTCAAGTCCTCCGCCGAGGCCAACTCCAGAGTCACCGGCTTTTCTTCCAGCTTGCGCAGCGCCGCCAGCCTCTCGGCTTCTTTTTCTTTCCACTTGGTGGAGCAGCCGAAAACTCCCGTGTGCGTGACTTCGACGGGCTTGCCCGCGAGCAGCGCATCAATGGCATTGCGCGCGTCCCGCGTCTTCACCAGTTCCATGCGATAACTGTTATCCACCCGGCCTTCGTACCGTAAGCGGCGTTCGCGATCGAAGACGAACACGTGCGGCGTGGCCTGCGGACCGTACGCCCGCGCGACTGCCTGGGTCTCACCGTCGTATAGGTAAGGGTAAGACAGGTGCTTATACGCCACGCGGATCTTCATCTCCGCGAGGGTGTCGCTCATGTCCGAGGAGTCGAGTTCGTCGATCCGGAGTGCCTCGGGTGCGTTCGGCTGGATCGCAACTACGGCCACTCCCTTGTCGCGGTAATCTTCGTACAACTGCTGGATGCGCCTCTCGTAAAGCTGCGCGATGGGGCAGTGGTTGCATGTGAAGACAACGACCAGGATGGGGCTGGCGGCGTAATCGGCGAGCCGGTGGATCTTCCCATCCACACCCGGCAGCGCGAAGTCCGGCGCCGCGGAGCCGATAGGAAGGATAGGATGCACCTCCGCGCCCCACGCCAACAGGGCCGCGAGCGGGAGGGCGGCCAATCCTGGCCGCAGCCGCCTTTTAGGCGGCCGGAGCCGATTCGACGATGACATATCTCGCATTCCTTCTTGCTCGATGAAAACAAACGGTCGGAAGCAATCCGTCAACCCCATCCCCTACACCGCCGTGCTAAGCTGACAGCGAGTAAAGCGTAGCGACCCGACGTCAGGCTAGCTTCCGGGCAAACGCAACCTCCTGCCGAAGGTCTTCTTCGACTGGACCCTCTTTCTCGTATTCGATGGCCACCAAGCCACCGAAATGCAATTTATGCAACTCTTGCATTACCTCAGGAATCTTCGCCGCGCCCTGTCCCAGCAGGACGTTGTCTTCCGCTCCCGCCGCCTTGATGTCTTTCAGATGCACCAGCTTCAGATAAGGCCCCAGTTTCCGCACCGCGTCCACCGGGTCATATCCGCAGGAGACGAACTGGCCCACGTCCGCGGTTGCGCCCACCGCCCGCGACAGTCCGGCCAGGCCACGCAGCACGTCTTCCGGGCTTTCGTACGCAAACTTCGTTTTGAAATAGTGATTATGGATGCCAAAGGTCAGCCCGGCCCTCGTGCAGCTTTGGTCGATGCGCTTTAGCAGTGGGCCGCCGGTGGCGTCTCCGGTGATGTTACCGGCTCCCAGCAATCTGGCAAAGCGGATGGCCAGATCGAGTTCATGCTCGTCGTGGATGGTCGCCGCGTAATAGGACACACAGCGTATCCCCGCGGTGTCAAATAGCGCACGCGCGTCGCGGAAAAGTTTTTCGCCGGGATGTGACAGGAGCATGAAGTCGCCGCGCGACATTTCGATCTCGCGGATGCGGAGGGCCTGCAACTGCACGATCATCGCCTCCATGGTGAGACCGTGATAGCTATAGGTTCCGATGCCGATGTTCAGCTTGCCCCGTAATCCCGCGGCGGCGGCCATGCAGGCGAAGGTCCGGCGGGTCACGGCCGGCGCTCCAGGGGCCGCGGCGTGATGTCGGCATCTTCCAGCTTCATGGCCCACTTGATCGCTTCAACGTACATCTTCTGCACGTCGGGGCGGTCCCAATTCTCGACCGGATGCCCGAGGGTAGAATAGAACACTCTGCCCTTACCGTACATTTTGGCCCAGGCCACGGCGAAATCCCGGTCGGTCCGGTGGACGTTCTTGTTGGCCAGATCGAGCTTATCCGCATCCAGGCGCAGCAGCACGCGCAACTTGTCGCGCGAATAATTCCGCAACTGGTAGATCTCGTCGCGCAGCACGAACGCACCCGGCCAAACGCTCATTCCCGGAAAGGCGGGGTCTTCGACCAGGATCGGTGCGTTGAAGGTCCCCCAGGGATGCTCGTCGTAATAGCCGCCGATCATCTCGCCGTATTCCGGCCAATTGGTGAACGTAATCGCGGCGCTGTGGACTCCGATGAAGCCCTTGCCATCGTCATGAATGAACGAGAGAAAATCTTCCTTCTGCTGGCCGTCCATTTCCAGAGTGCCGCCCGTGTAAAACATCACAGCGTCGAAATTATTCAGGTTGGGAGCATTGTATTCCAGCTTTTTCTTGGTGAGCGCCTCGGTGTCGGTGCGGATGGTGGTGTCCCAAAGCCCGCTCTCCCGGCCCAGGCGTTCAATGGTGGCCAGCGCGTGGGAGACGGCTTCGTGCCGGTAGCCTTTCTCTTCGCCAATGGCCAGGAGCTTCTTCTTCGCGACCGTGCGATGCAGGATTTCTTCCACCTGCGTACCGGCGGGAAACTCCAGGTTGAAGAAGCCGACCATCATCTCGTCCCAACTCTGATCGCCCCAGACTACTTCTTTGGTGGAGTCGGCGTTATCCGGATTGTTGGGCGAGTTGTCGAAGTGCGCGGTGCACTCGATGCGCGCGCCTTTCGGCAACACGATGGGTTCGGCCAGGTTGTACCAGAGCTGCCAGTGCCAGTTATAGCGCGGCACGCGGAGTATCGTTTGCGTGCCGCCCCCCGGGCTCACGATGCGGTATTCGAAATCCTTGCCGCGCCCGTGCATGTGCGGATGCAGGCTGGCCAGCTTGACGTTGGCGCCCACTTCGAATTCCGAGTCCACGCGATAGTTCGGGTCGCCCGGCGGAATCTTGAATTTCCCGTTGGTGGCGGAAAGCGTCAGCACCCGCTCTTTCGGCCGTTCCTTACAAAATACGAGGCCGAACTTGCTACGATCCACGCTGGCCTTTCCGTTGGTGGTGTAGTGGATCTCCATCACGAAATCCGACCCGGCCTTGACCAGTTTGCCTTGACCGGGCGGCAGGATCTCGGGCGGCTGACCGGGCGCATAACCCACCAGGAAATCGCTCGGGAGCGCACTCGTATCGGTGCTGTCGTCCGTCACCTTTGGCGCCACGAAGAAGACGCCGGCCGGCTCGCCGCGCAGCCAGTGCGAGCCGGGCTCGCGCACATACAGGATCATATGGTGCACGTGGGCGCGATCTTCCGGCCGCGCTTCGGCGAACTGCACCCATTTGTCTTCCGTGAATCCGGACGGCACGATCACTTTCTGATATTCGATAGTGCCCGATGCCGGAATCTCAAACGCCCGCGGAAACTCGAACACCACATCCGGCTGCGGGATGGACCACCCATCGACGAAGCCGCGCGGCGGCGGCAGATCCCGCGGATCGCCTTCCAACGCGCCGCCATCGGCCCAGGCAACCAGCGTGTCCACGTCGCTTTGCGAAAGCGACCGATCGTTCGAAAACTTGCCGTAATGTGGATCGGCGTACCACGGCGGCATCTTCTTCAGCAGGACCGCTTCTTTGATAGCTTTGGCCCAGGGCCGCGCCTGCTGGTATGTGAGCAGTGAAAACGGCGCGGCTTCTCCCGGACGATGGCATGCCTGGCAATGCTTTTGCAAAACCGGCGCGACGTTCTGCGAGAAGGTGGGCGCGGCGCGGAGAGCCGTTGCCACGAGAAGGGCGGGAATCAGGACCGGCAGTGGTCGCCAGGAATCGAGCATTTGTTTGCCTGTATTGCCCATTCTGGCATATCGCGCCGCGCGCGCGAGCGAGTCCTCTGCTACCTTATAATTTCAGACCATATGACTACCATTGTTCGAATAAAGGGCCGGGAAATCCTGGATTCGCGTGGCAACCCCACGGTGGAAGCGGATGTACACCTGGCGAACGGCAGCATGGGCAGGGCGGCTGTGCCCTCCGGCGCCTCCACGGGCGAGCACGAAGCGGTGGAACTGCGCGACGGCGACAAGTCGCGCTACTTGGGAAAGGGCACGCAAAACGCGGTTAGCCATGTGAATGGCGAGATCGCCCAATGCCTGCATGGCAAGGATGCCAGGCAGCAAGCGGAAATTGACCGCCTGATGATCGAGCTGGACGGCACGCCGAATAAGGGACGGTTGGGCGCCAATGCCATTCTAGCTGTTTCCATGGCCAGCGCGCGGGCCGCGGCCGCATCCGCGCACACGCCGCTCTACCGCTATCTGGGCGGAGCCGGCGCGCGCCTGCTGCCGGTGCCGATGATGAACGTGCTCAACGGCGGCGCGCACGCGGACAATTCGGTGGACGTGCAGGAGTTCATGATCGCGCCCTTCGGCGCAGCCAAGTTTTCCGAAGCGATTCGCATGGGCGTGGAGGTATTTCACACGCTGAAGAAGGTGCTGAAGAAGCGCGGCTACTCGACGGCGGTGGGCGATGAAGGCGGTTTCGCGCCCAATCTGAAATCCAACGAGGAGGCTCTGGAAGTGCTGCTCGAAGGCATCTCCCAGGCCGGATACAAGCCGGGCGAGCAGATCGGCATCTGCATCGATCCCGCTTCCAGCGAGTTCTTCCAGGATGGCAAGTACGTCTTCAAGAAGTCCGACAAAAGCGAGCGCACCTCCGATCAGATGGTGGAGTTCTGGGCTGATTGGGTGCGGCAGTATCCGGCGATTATTTCGCTCGAAGACGGCATGTCGGAAGAAGATTGGGATGGGTGGAAGACTGCTCACCGATACCTTGGGCGGAAAGATCCAGCTCGTCGCCGACGACATCTTCGTGACCAATCCCGAGATCTTTGCACGCGGCATCGAGCGCGGCATCGCCAACTCGATTCTGATCAAGCTCAACCAGATCGGCACGGTGACCGAAACGCTGGAGACCATGCACATGGCGTCGGCGGCGAATTACACCTCGGTGGTTTCGCACCGCTCCGGCGAAACCGAAGATCCGTTCATCGCGGACCTGGTGGTGGCCACCAACGCGGGCCAGATCAAGACCGGCTCGGCCAGCCGCACCGACCGTATCGCCAAATACAACCAGTTGCTGCGCATCGAAGAGGATTTGGGTGCCGCGGCGCAGTTCCCGGGACGCAAGGCGTTTCGCCGTTAGGAGCAACCGGCATGCACAAACTTGTCTTGCTCCGCCACGGCGAGAGCGATTGGAACAAAGAAAACCGCTTCACCGGCTGGACCGACGTGGACCTTTCCGAGAAGGGATGCGAGGAAGCGCACGAAGCGGGCGTGGTGTTGAAGGCCGAAGGCTACACCTTCGACGTGGCCTACACCTCGGTGCTGAAGCGCGCCATCCGCACCCTTTGGATGACGCTTGACGAAATGGACCTGATGTGGATTCCGGTTCACCGCTCGTGGCGCTTGAACGAGCGCCATTACGGCGCGCTGCAAGGCCTGAACAAATCCGAGACCGCCGCCAAGTTCGGCGAGGACCAGGTGAAGATCTGGCGCCGCAGCTACGATATCCCACCGCCCGCGCTCACTCCGGACGACCCGCGCTTTCCCGGCCACGACCCGCGCTACCAGCACCTGACCGCGCAGGAACTGCCGCTCACCGAGTGCCTGAAGGACACGGTGGCTCGCTTTCTGCCGTATTGGCACGCGACCATCGCGCCCGCCGTGCAGAGAAGGCAGGCGCGTGCTGATCGCCGCGCATGGCAACAGCCTGCGCGCGCTGGTGAAGTATCTCGACAATGTTTCCGAAGAGGCCATCGTGGGGCTGAATATTCCCACCGGGATGCCGCTGGTCTACGAGCTCGACGACGACCTGAAGCCGCTGCGCAGCTATTATCTGGGCGATCCCGAGAAGGTGAAGGCGGCCATGGAAGCCGTGGCCGCGCAGGGCAAGAAGAAGTAGGTGAAGACCCTCACCATAGCGGTGATCGCCGGCGACGGCGTGGGCCTCGAGGTCGTCCCCCAGGCCAGGCGCGTGCTGGAGCATGCCGCCCGCAAGCACGATCTCAGCTTTGCGTTCCAGGACTTCGAGTGGGGCGCATCGCACTTTTTCCGCTGGGGCAAGATGATGCCCTCCGGCGCGCTCGATCTGCTGCAGCCCTGCGACGCCATTCTGCTGGGCGCGGTCGGCCATCCCGACATTCCCGATCACACCACGCTCAATGGACTGCTGCTGCCCATCCGGCGGGCCTTCGACCAGTATGCCAACGTGCGTCCGGCATACCTCTATCCGGGCGTGAAATCGCCGCTGGCCGGGCGCGAAGGCGGCCAGATCGACCTGGTTGTTGTGCGCGAAAACACCGAAGGCGAGTACTCTCAGGTGGGCGGCTTCGTCTACATGGCGCAGCCCGAGGAAGTGGCTATTCAGACTTCCGTTTTTACCCGCCGCGGCGTGGAACGCATCGTGCGCTACGCGTTTGAACTGGCCGTCAAGCGCGGCAAGAAAATGCGCGTCACCTCCGTCACCAAGTCGAACGCGCAGGGCTACAGCATGGCGCTCTGGGATCGCACGTTTAACGAGGTGGCGCTTGAATTCCCAGGCATCGAAACGGAATCGCTCCTGGTAGATGCCGCCGCCATGAACTTCATCCGCCGGCCGGAGAGCTTCGACGTGGTGGTGGCGTCGAACTTGTTCGGCGATATCCTCAGCGATATTTCGGCCATTATTGTCGGCAGCATGGGACTGGCGGCCAGTGCGAATCTCGACCCCTCGCGGCGCTTCCCATCCATGTTCGAGCCGGTGCACGGCTCGGCGCCGGACATCGCGGGCCGGGGCGTGGTGAATCCGCTGGCGGCGATCCTGAGCGCCTCCATGATGCTGGATCATCTGGAGCAATCCGCCGCGGCGCGCGAAGTGGAGCAGGCCGTGGCCGCCGTTCTGGCCGAAGGCAAAGTGCGCACGCCCGATCTGGGTGGGGCAAACAGCACGCAGGAGGTGACCGATGCGGTCATGGACAAGATGCCTTAGTTTAGGTATGGTGACTACGGCGACCCTTATGGCGCAAACCAGTTGGCATCATCGCTACGCCGAAGTGAACGGCGTCAAGCTGCACTATGTGGAGCAGGGCAAAGGCGATCTGATCCTGTTTCTGCACGGATTTCCGGAATTCTGGTACGAGTGGAAGGACCTGATTCCGGCCTTCGCCAAGGACCACCACGCGGTGGCGCCCGACATGCGCGGCTACAATCTTTCCGACGCCCCCGAGGCGGTGGAGAGCTATCGCGTGCCGCTCATCGTAGAAGACGTGCACGCGCTGGCCGTGAAGCTGAAGGCGCGCCGATTCGTGCTGGTGGGGCACGATTGGGGCGGGGTGATTGCCTGGGCTTTTGCGGCGGCGCATCCGGAGATGCTGTCGAAACTGGTGATCGTGAACGCGCCGCATCCCACAGTCTTCGCGCGCGAGCTGGCCAACAATCCCGCGCAGCAGAAGGCCAGCGCCTATTTCAACATGTTCAACTCTCCGCAGGCCGAAAAATTTCTGGGCCAGAACGATTTCGCCACACTGCAAGGGCTGATGAAGCCCTGGGCCTCGCCGGCCGATCTCCAGGAGTACGTGACTAACTGGAAACGGGGTCTCACCGGCGGCCTGAACTACTATCGCGCGGCGCGGTTGCACTCGCCGGTGGCTGGAGCCCAGGGCACGCCGGCCAGCGAACTGCCGGCCATGAAACCGATCGAGACTCCCACCCTGGTTATCTGGGGCGAGAAGGATACCGCCCTGCTTACCGGCAACCTTGACGGCCTCGACCAATACGTGACGCACCTGACCGTGCGGCGCATCCCGGACGGCACGCACTGGGTGATTCACGAGAAGACCGCGGAAGTAATTCAGGATATCTCCGGCTTCCTCGCTTCACGATAGAGGCGCCTATGCTGTTACCAGCCGCAGCAGATTCCGCCCGCAGATCACGCTCGCCTCGTGTTTATCGCCGCCCGGCCCCGGCCAGTGCGTCTCCAGGCTGATCCAGCCTTTGTAGCCATCCTCCGCCAGCGCGCGGATCTGGCCCTTCCAATCGACGCCGCCTTCTCCGAGGGCGCACCAGACGGGACGGTGGCCATCGAGGAGGCAATCCTTCGCATGCACATGCGCGATGCGCTCCACCGGCAGACGCCGGTATCCATCCGGAAATGGCGTCTCGCCGGATACGTAGGCGTTGGCCGGATCCCACACCACGTGCAGATTCGCGTGCGCCACCGCCGCCAGCACTCGCGCCGTCTCCGCACCCGTGGCGATGTTGCATGCGTGCTCGTTCTCCAGGCCGATGGTCCGCCCGTGCAGCGCGGCTTGCCCGGCAAGCTGCTCGAGCGCACGCGCGACGCGTTCGAAGCAGGCCTCCGGCCGCACCGTGCGCCAATACGAGAACACGCGAATGATGCGCGCGCCGGTACGTTCCGCAATCTCCAGCGCGCGGTCCGCCAGGCGGGGCTGATCGTCGAAGGTGTGGGTGGCGGCGAATACGTCTTGCTGGAAACGCGCATCCACCTCCGGCGCGTCCGGCAGGACGCACTTCAGCAGGGGCGACGCGATGGAAACGATTTCAAGGCCGTGCCGCGCGACGATTTCGCAGGCGCGTTCCAGTTCGGAATCGTTCAGATCGATGATATTCTTGCCGAAAACCACGCGCAGTTCTGCACCGGTCATGCCGACTTCCACCATGGAACGCACCGCTGTTGCGATATCCTGCGAGAACTCGTCGGTGATAGCCGCGATCGGAAACAAGAGTTTCAACTCCTCATGCGCAGGAGCAGGTACAGGCCGGTCAGCGAGAACAGCGCATCGGGAGACCAGGCCGCAATGGCCGGCGGCAACTGATTCACGTCTCCAATCTTTTCAAACAACAGCCCGATGCCCCAATACGTGATGGCGATGCCGATGCTCACTCCGATGCCCGCCATGGCGCCGCGATTGCCCACCAGGAACGCGAACGGGATCGAAATCATCGCCATGATCAATACGAACAGCGGCACCGCAAACTTCTGGTAGAACTGCACCCGCAGCTTTACGGTGTTGAATCCGCTCTGCTGCAGATCGCGGATGTAACTGTCCAGCTCCTGAAAGTTCATCTGCGAATCCTGTTTCACTTCTTTCAGGAAGTAGCTGGGCGGCTCGTTCAGCTCCGGGAAGGTCTGCGCCTGGAAGGCTGTCAAGGGTACGCTCTGGTTGCCGTGAAACTCGCGCCGCCAGCCATTTTCGAATACCCAGGTCTTTAGCGACGCCTGCCAATGCGCGCGCTCGGCGGAAATCTGCCGTATCAACTGGTAGGTGTTCGGCTCCAGCTCGTACACGATCACGCCGCCCATCACGTTCTCGTCTTTGTCGAAGAATTTGTAGTAGTAAATGCGTGGCCCTTTGCCGAAAATCCACTTACGCTCCGGACTCAGGTAAGTCTGCACCGCGCGGCCCTTGATCTCGTTGCGCAGCGCGTCCTGCCGGCGGTTGGCCTCCGGCACGTAGTAATGATCGAACGCGAACAGCCCGCCCGACAGGAACGTGCTGGCCACCAGGATGGGAATCGCCAGGCGATGCAGGCTGACGCCACAGGCCTTGAATGCGGTCACCTCGTTGTGCTTGGTCAGCATGCCGAAGGTTACCAATACGCCGACCAGCACGCTGATCGGCAGCGTCTTGTAGATTAACTGCGGCGTCAGAAAAAAGAGGTAAGTGAAAACCTTCGCCAACGGAATCTTGTTCCGTACGATGTCGCCTAGCAGCTCAAAGAAGTTATAAATCTGGCTCATGGATACGAAACTGAGCAGCAGCATCGTGAAATAGAACGCGAAGTTGGTCAGGATGTACGTGTCCAGAATCTGGGGCAGCAGCGGCCAGCGAAAGACCCTGACGCGAGCCGTCTGCCCGCGCTCCGGGACGAAGCGCGCCCGCAGGCGGTTCAGCATGCCGCTGAAAAAATCTTTCAATCCGCCCACAAAATCGCGCCCGCCGGGCTTCTCCATCAGCGCCACGGATATCAAGCCGGCCACCAGGAACGCCGCATTCGGCAGCCAGAGCGCCACTTCCACCTTCAGAGCTCCCGAGCGTGCCAGGCTCACCAGCGTGATGAATGCCAGGTAGTAACAAAAGAAAGCCAGAAACACGGCGGTCACGTATCCACCCGATTTGCCGCCTTTGCGCGAGGACACCCCCAGCGGAATGCCCACCAGCGCCAGCACCAGGCACGCAATCGGCAGCGCCAGCCGGCGATGCAGCTCGATGCGCGCTTCCACCCAGTCCGGGCCGGTTGCCGAGTAGCGCCGCAGTTCGCGCGTGTTCATTTCGCTGAAGGGCTTCCGGGCGCCCGGCACAGGGGGCGCGGCATACAGCGCCTGCGCCACTGCCGGGGCAAAGCTGTCGTAGCCTTTCAGATCCTTTCCCATTTCGTGCGTGCCGGCGTTGCGCATGGAGAGCTGCAACCGGTTGTGGTCCGGATCGGGCACCGCGATGGCTTCCCGCGCCACGGTGATGAGCGGCCCCTCGGCCTTGTCGCCCATGCCGCTGGTGCGCTGCTCCGGGGGCGTCAGATCCGCCAGAAAGACGTTGCGCCAGACCACCACCGCGCCGGGCTGCACGTCGCCGACATACAAGATCGTATTGGGGAAATCCTCGTCGAATACGCGCGGCTGGATGTCGGCGCTGACTTCGGAAGCGGACAGCTTGTCGATAATGTCTTTGCTCACGCGTACCGACAGGGGCGTCAGCCGCAGCGTCATCGCTCCGGCCACCAACATGGCTATGAAAGCGAACAGCATCACTGGCAGCACCACTTTGCGGCTGGAGCAGCCGGCCGCGCGCATGGCGGTGATCTCGCCGTCGGTGGCCAGGCGCCCCAACCCAACCAGGATGCCCACCAGCGTGCCGAATGGGATGGTTAGCGGCAGCAGCGGCGGCAGCGACAGCGCGAAGAGATACAAAACCGTTTCCGGCCGCGGCGAACTGCGCACCAGCACCTCGAACAACTTGCCGACGCCCTGCAGGAAAATGATGGACGTCGCCAGGGCCATGCCCAGCAGCGAACTGGAGATGATCTCGCGGAAGATGTAGCGGCCCAGGATGCGCATGACAGTTACTTGGAGAGTTCCCCGATTTTCAATTCGGGCGCGGGCACAATGGGGAGTTTGGGCAGTTCCTCTTCGACTGGATGCAAGTCCAGGTCGTCGATCAGCACCGAGGGCGCTATCGCACTGGTGGCCGCCACATAGCGTGCGCCGCCGATCAGCGCGAAAGGCGCTTGGTTATTCAGGAATTCGAACACGTTGCCATCGTCACCCGCCGCCAGGATATCCTTGAACGAGCGCGCATTCAGGCCGCGGAAGCGCAGGCCGCGAGTCAGTTCCTCCCGGCCATCCGGATACACCTTGTACACCAGCACCGGCGCGCTCACCGGATAACCACCGGCTTGTGCGGCGTTGCTCAACTGCCGCCGCAGCTCTTCGACAGATGCGGACGAGGGAAAATCCATGCGGCGCACGATCATGCCATAGGGCTTATTTCGCTGCTTGCACAATTCAATCAGTTTCTTCTTGAGATCGGTGACGGGCACGGTTTCGGTCGAGCGGACGAAAAGGTTGCCGATGGCCGCTCCGTTCGCGCCGAAGCTGCCGGGCAAACGCGCTCTTCCGTTCGAGCCGGAAAAGCCAGCCACCGGCTGCCGCGTCAGCAGAAAATTCTTCAGCACGCCCTTCTCCACCAGCGGCAGCGGCCGGGGCGCCACGCCTTCGCGATCCACTTCGTAGGCGCCGACGAGAGGATGGCCGTGCCATTCCTTCTGTGTGGGGTCGTCCACCACGTCGAACGACTCCGGCAGGATGCGGGCTCCCTGCCGGCCTTCCAACTCGCTAACCTGCATGGGGACATTGCGGCCCGCATCCATCACGGGACGGCGGGTGAGAGCCAAATTGCGGCCCAGAACTTCGGCGAAGAGCTGCGCGCCGGCCACGCCTTCAAATAGCACGGGGCCGGAATAGTCCTCGCCTTTAGGACTGGCCGCGCGGGCCGTCAACGCCTTCGCCAGCCTATCGGTGCGCTCCCTAAGTTCCCGTTCGGCCGGCATCCTGTCGAAATCCAGCGATTGCACGAGGAGCGCATCGCGCAGCACCATCCCATCCGGCGCTTGCGCCTCGGCGCGCACCAACAGGTAAATCAAATTGTCCGGTAAGCGTACTTCTGTGCCCTCGGAATTGACGTAATAATGCGCCGTCTGGACTGCGCTAAACTCAACGCTCGAGGCCTTTACCAACGGGTAGGCTTCGAAAACAGCCGAAACGTTACGCACCCGCGCGATCCAGGCGTCTTCATCCACGGGGATGCGCCGGATCGCGGATATTCTGTGCAGGGGCTCGGCTTTGGAAAAGTCATCGGGCGACTGGCTGACGGCGACGTTGTTCAGCGCGGCCCGCTTGCGGGAAATAGCCTCCACCGCGGATTTGTACGCGCTATCGGTGGCCAGCCACAGAAATCGGCGCATGACGCCATACGAGGCTTCCAGCGGGAATCGCTCGATATCGTAGTGCGTGCCGAAATGGTAGCCGCTGCCCACGTAATCGGTGTTGTCGAATTTGTAATCGCCGACCCGTACCTTGATCTCCGGCAGCCGAAACCGGTCGCGGCGTACGGAAACGAGACCGCCGAGGCTGGCGGAAACTTCAAAACTGTCGCCATCCTCAAGGGTGTATTCGATGAAGTAGGGCGCTTCCAGGCTGAGCACCTTCAGGCCGCGCGACCGGGTCAACTCATCGCCCATGGCGCGCAAGATGGGGTCGTCCGCGGCTTGGCCGAACACCGCCGGGACAGCGAGCAGCAGCGCGAGCGCGAAGAATCGCCCGCTCGCCCGCTCGCCCCCTCGCCCTCTCCCCTTCACCGCCCCTCCATTGGGAAAGGCAGCAGCGGCGGCCGGTCTTGCGACTTATTCTTCTTTTCGATCTCGATTTCCGACACCAGCAGCGCCGGCGAAACGGCCGAAACCGGCACGCTGCCCGATTCCGCGCCGCAATAGCCGTTGAAGACCTGCGGATGGTCCGACGTGGCCAGAATCTTCGCAAAGCTGGCCAGCGGCGTGCCAACGATGTCCGCGCCCCGGATCAGTTCGTCCGGACGCCCGTCCGGATACACCCTGTACACCATGATGGGCACAACTTTGAAGGCCTGTACGCCCTGCCGCCCCGTGTTGGTGACCCCGCTAGTGACGTCCTGGAAGTAGAGTCCGTACGGTTTATTCTGGCGCTTGATCTCCTCCACCAGCATCTCCCGCAGACGCGCTTCGGGAACGGTATGCGACGACTCCACGAACAGGTTCGACTGCCGCGAAACCACCTCCAGGCCCGGCTGCCGGCGGCCGTGGCCGTTGGAGTGGTCGAATCCCTGGATCGGCGACCGCGACATCAGGAACGCCTTCAGCACGCCGTTTTCAACGATGGTAACGGGGCGCGCGGAAATGCCTTCGTCATCGAATGCGTAGGTGCCATTCAACTCGATGTTGCCGGATTTGGCGCGTGTGGGATCGAAGACCACCGATAGAAAATCCGGCAGCACCTTGGCGCCCACGCTCTTGGTGAAAGTCTGGCCTTCGGACTCGTCTTTCTGGCGATGGCCCTCCACGCGATGCCCGAAAATTTCATGAAAGAAGACGCCCGCGGCGCGGCCCGAAAAAATAGCGGGGCCGGCGAACGGCTCAGCCTCGGGCGCCAGCAGCAGCGCCTTCAAATCCTGGGCAACGCGATCCACGGCGGCGGCGAGGACTTCGTCGCGCGGCAGGCCCGCCGGATCGGTAGCTTCGAAAGTCTCGCCGGTGGCCAGATCCGCGCCGTCCATGGCCTTGGCCTGGGCGTTTACGATGACCCGCGCGAATCCGCGCCCGTGCCGCAGCCGGGTGCCTTCGCTGCTCACAAAATACTTCGTTTCGTTCTCGTACGTCACCCTCACGCTGGAGGTCAGGATATTCGGGTAGTCGCTGAATTTCTGGGACAGCTTGCGCACGCGCGCGGCCCAGTCCGGCGCAAAGCGCGCGGGCCGAACCGGTTCCAGGCGCACCACCGGATCCTCGTGCGAGAAGTCGCTGGAAGCGTCTTGCTCGGCGACCTTCACCTCCGCGTTCGTGCGGATCTTAATCAGCCGCTCGGCCGCCAGCCTATAGGCCCGGTCGGTTTCGAGCCAGATGCGCTGCTTGATGGAATCCGGCTGATCCTCATAGGTGAGCGCCGCGCCGGAGGTGAATTGCGTCCGTTCGCCCCTCACGCGGTGGTAATTGTCCAGCTTGGGCGAGCCCACCCGCACGCATACATCCAGCCGGCGGTTCTTGCCGTGGCTGTTGGTGGTGATGGCACCGAGGGTGGCGGCCACGCCGTGATAATCCTCTTCGGTGACCTCGTAGGAAAGGAAATACGGGGGCGGATCGGCCTTGGCTTTGAGAGTTGAGAAGTTGCGGTTCAACTCCTCGCCCATGGCGTCGAGAAGAACGGTAGACTGCGCCGAGGCGGCCGCCGTAACGCAGACAAAAAGAACCCCTAAGGCTGGACTGGCCACAAGAACATTCAGAATAGCACGGGACTGGCCGGGAGGCCCGTCCCCCTGGCGATATGCGATAATGACCCTGTGCACTCTACCAGTGCCGCATTCTTTCTCTTCCTAACCATCGTCTTACTTGCATATTGGTTGGTAGCTGGCTGGCGTCTCGCCCGTTTCACCGTACTCCTGGCGGCCAACTACTTCTTCTGTGCAAGGTATGGATTATTCTACCTGGCACTTATCCCATTCTGTTCGACAATTGACTATCTCGCCGGCTGGGGCATGCAATCGCTTCGGAATTCCTTGGTCCGGCGGTGCTTCCTGAGCATGAGTCTCGCCGCGAATCTAGGCTTGATAATCTTGTCCCGTCACATGACTTTATTCTTGCAGCCATCGGTTTGGGATTGGATCTTTCCGCTTAGCCTGTCATTCTATGCCTTTCAGTCCTTGTCATATACTATCGATGTCTATCGCCGGGATGCCGATGCAGCGTCCACTTACTTGGGCTACATGGCCGCGGCTTCATTCTTCCCCACGATTCAAGCGGGTCCCATTACCCGCCCAGCCGAGATCCTGAAACAACTTAGCCGCAAGTTTAGTCTGCTTCCGGCCGACGGATCGCGCGCCTTATTTCTCATCGTCTTCGGCGTGCTGAAGAAGTTACTCATCGCAGACTACCTGGCCGGCAACCTCGTGAACCGGGTCTTCGACACACCCACCTTATACAGTGGCATGGAGAATCTGATGGCGGTCTACGTCTACTCACTCGCACTTTACTACGATTTCTCCGGATACACCGACATCGCCCGCGGATGCGGATTGCTGCTGGGCGTACGCCTTCCCATCAACTTCGACCGTCCCTATGCCTCCGTGAATATGACCGACTTCTGGCGGCGCTGGCATATTACGTTCTCCAACTGGCTGCGCGACTATCTGTACTTCTCACTCCCCGGCAAGCGCACCCGCGTCTGGCCCTACATTAATCTCATCATCACCATGGTTCTGGGCGGATTGTGGCATGGCACGAGCTGGCCCTTTGCAATCTGGGGCTTGCTGCATGGCAGCGCCCTGGCGGCAACGCGCGGCTGGCAGGCCTGGCGCGGACGGCGTCCCGAAGCCGGCCTGGCTTCGCGAGCCATCCGTATTTTTTGCACTTACCAGTTCGTCTGTCTTACCTGGGTATTCTTCCGCAGCCCTACTACGGCCGTCGCCATCGACATTCTGAAACGCATCGGCTCGCTGACTTTCTCGCTGCAGAATGTTTCGGCCGGCGTCGTCCTGGTATCCTTAGTTGGCGCGGCCGGCCAGTTCGTACCGAAGAACTGGTACGAACGCGGCGTGGATTTGTTCGGCCGCACGCCGCTCTATGTGCAGGCTGCCGCGATGGCGCTGGCCGTAGTAGCCGTTCAACTGTTGGCGGGCCGCGGCGCGGCGCCGTTCGTGTATACCCGGTTCTGACATGCGCGCCTTCCCGCTCCGCACCGCCCTCACCATCCTAGCGTTCGCGCTAATCCTGTTCGGCCTATCGCGCGCTGTCCCTGGCGTGGAGGTGCCCAGCCCGCTGGCGGCCGTCGCGATCGTGGAGTTCACCCCCGAACTGACGCCGCTGCGCCCCTGGCAGCCGCATACCGCGCCCGAAGCCATCGGTCCATCGGCCTCGTGGCTCGCCGGCCGTGCCACCATCCGACCCTTGCTGGACGACCAAAACGGTGGCCTCGACCGCTTCTACGCCGCGCTGTGGCGCACGGAGCGCGGTGTGCCGCTGGCCATTACCCGCATCCTGCATTACGGCGACTCGCCCACCACCGCCGACCTCATTACCGGCGACTCCCGCCAACTCCTGCAAAAGCGCTTCGGCGATGCGGGCCACGGTTTCACTTTGATCGGCAAACCCTGGGCCTGGTATGGACATCGCGGCGTGGAGCTATCCAGCCACGGCTGGCAGATGGATCCGGGCACGCGCTGGGATTTGCGCAACGGGTTGTTCGGCCTGGGGGGCGTAGCGTTCTCCGCCGGCGCCGGAGCTTTCAGCCGCGTCACGCTGCGCGACCCCACGCAAACGCGGTTGGAAGTGTGGTTCCTCCGCCAGCCGGACGGCGGTAGCATTGCGATTTCCTCGGGCGATCAGCCCATTGGCACGATCGCCACGGATGGGCCATCTCGCGCAGCCGGATTCAGCACCTTCGAACTGAAGCCGGGAACCGCCACCCTCGACTTCAACACGGAGGGCCCCGTCCGGCTGTTCGGTATCACGCTGGAGAAGCAGAAAACCGGGGTGGTCTACGACAGCGTCGGAATGAATGGCGCCTCCGTCTCCATGCTGGCCCTGATCTTCAACGAGAAGAACTGGGCGGAGGAGTTGCGCCACCGGAATCCCGATCTGGTGATCCTCAATTACGGCACCAACGAGAGCGGATTTGCCGCCTTCCTCACCCGCGAATACGAGAAGGAGCTGCGCGAAGCCATCCGCCGCGTGCGCGCCGCGCTGCCCAATGCCTCTATACTGGTGATGAGTCCCATGGACCGCGGCCAGAAGAATGGCGGCGAGATTGAAACGCTGCCCACCATACCCCGCATCGTCGAGATACAGCGCCGCGTGGCCGCCGAGCTGGGTTGCGGATTCTTCAACACATTCGAAGCGATGGGAGGCGCGGGGACCATGGCGCGCTGGTACGACAACCAGCCGCGGCTGGTTTCGGCGGACTTCATCCATCCCACGCCGGCCGGCGCGAAAATCGTGGCCACGGCCTTCGTGCGGGAGCTCACTTCGGGATTGAACCGGTACAAATTGCGCCAGGTGCTGAAGCCGAACGCCGTCGCCGAGGTACGCTGACCGCATGTTGCGCTGCGCTGCCATCGTTTGGCTCTGCCTCTCGGCCACGCTCTTATCCTTAGCTCAAGCCGCCGCGGCAGCCAGTTCAACCGCGAAGCCACCCGCCAAGAAGAAGCCCGCCAAAAAGACCAAGAAGAAGGTCCGCGCGCCCCGCGTCCACCACTATGCCGCGCCAAACGTGAGCGCCAAAGTGCGCGCCACATCGCTGCAAAAAGTGTCGTTTCAATTGGAGGAGCGCCCGGACCCGGTGATCGATCGGCCGGGCACGCTGGTGCCGTTCTTCGAGCGCCTCTTCCGCCTTTCCATCGGCGACGCCCCGAGCGTGCACATCCTGCACTTTGGCGATTCCCACACCGCCTCCGACGATTGGACCGGCGTGCTTCGCGATCTATTCCAGAACCGCTTCGGCAACGGCGGCGCGGGCTTCTCCATGGCTGGCGTTCCGTTCAAGGGCTACCGCCGCTTTGACGTGCGCGGCGGCGCCAGCAAGAACTGGGACCCGGCCGGGTTGCGCACCGGCGAAGGCGACGGTCTGTTCGGCCTCGGCGGCGTCAGCATCTCGACCGAGCGCGCCGGTCAAACCATCTACCTCGACGCGGACTGCGCCTCCGTTGAGCTGGATTATTTGCAGCAGCCCGGAGGCGGCCGCGTGGCCCTTTCCGACGACGGCGAGACCGTCAGCGAAACTTCTACCGAAGGCCCCCTCGCGCCGGGTTTCCTCGAATACGCAACCACGCCAGGCCATCATCGTTTCGAGGTGCGCACCGAGGAACCGGCACCGGTACGGCTGTTCGGATGGGTTACCGAAAACCCAAAAGGCATAACCTACGAATCCATGGGCATCAACGGCGCGGAGGCCGCGCTGATCGATCGCTGGGACGAGGCCATGCACGCCGCTTACCTCAAACGCCGCGACCCCGCGTTGATCGTGCTGGCATACGGAACCAACGAAGCCGGCGACTCCAAATGGAGCGAAGCCGGCTATCTGGAAGCATTCTCCGGCATCCTGAAGCGGCTGCGGCGCGCGGTGCCGGCCGCCTCCATTTTGGTGCTGGGTCCGCCCGACCGTTTCGTCCGCGTCAAAGGCCGGTGGAAACCTTATGAAGGCGTGGACCGCATCGTGGCTGCTCAGCAGGAGGCTTGCCACCAGAATCGATGCGCCTATTGGAATACCCGTGCGCGCATGGGCGCGGAAGGCTCTATGGTCAATTGGGTCATGGCCGGGCTGGCGCAGGGCGATTACGTGCATTTTACTTCCCAGGGTTACCAGCGATTGGCCACCGTGTTGTTTCAAGATATAATGCGGCTATACGAGAGCTATGTGAAGGTTCGTCCGGAACTAGCCTCCCAAACCACCGATGAACCAACAACCCAGGATCACTAAGATCGTCGAGAAAGTGTCGGGCAAGCCGTTGACCATCGGTCCGGACGAATCGCTGTTTGAGTCTGGCGTGCTCGATTCGTTCGCCCTCATGGACGTTGTCAGCGCGCTGGAACGGGAATTCTCGATTAGCATTCCGGATTCCGATGCGACGTCGCGTAAATTCGACTCCATCGCGCGTATCGCAGCCTACCTCGAAACCCGCTCCTGACTATGGCCTACCTGCGGGCGTTCGGCGCATACTTGCCCACTCGCGTGGTGGACAACCCGGAGATGGCCGCCGCCACGGGCACGGATGCCGAATATATCCTGCGCGCCTCGGGAATCGTCGAGCGCCGCTACGCCGCCGCGGATGAATCGGTCGCCTCGATGGGAATCCGCGCGGCGAAGGACTGTCTCGAAAATGCCGGGCTGGCGGCGGGTGACATCGGCATGCTGCTGGTTTCGAGCGGTTCGGCCGAGCGCCGGTTTCCCGGCCCCGCGTCCGCCGTCGGCGCCGGGTTAGGGATCAATGGCGTGCCGGCGATCGACTTGCCGATTGCCAGCGCGGGTTCGCTGTTCGGAATGGCGCTGGCCGCGCACCTGGTCCCGGCTTACGGAAATGTGCTGGTGATCGGCTCCGAAGCGATGTCGCGCGTAGTGGAGCGTGATCCCGCGCACCGGGACACCTGCATTCTGTTCGGCGATGGCGCGGGCGCATGCATCGTCAGCGCGCAAACCGGTTTTGCCGAAATCCGCGATTCGCTGCTGTCGAGCGATGGAGAGTTCGCAGGAGCCTTACGCCTGGATTTCGGCGCACCCGTGACAATGGACGGCCGGACCATCATTCTGCAAGCATCCCGCAAAATTCCACGCGCCATTACCGAATTGCTGGAGCGCAACCGCATTCCGCCTTCGGCGGTGGAAGCGTTCCTGATGCACCAGGCCAATTTAAATCTCATCGCCCGCGTGGCGCAAGCGCTGGCTGTTCCCGAGGATCGCTTTTTTTGCAACATCCAGCGGTACGGCAACACTTCTTCCGCTTCGATGCTGATCGCGGCGGCGGAATGGCGCGGGGAACACCCTTCGCCGCCCTCCGGCCCGCTGGTGTTCGCCGCGTTCGGCGCCGGGTTGCACTGGGGCGCGCTGCTGGCCACGCCATAACTCTCGCGGAGTGTTCGATATACAGAGCTTAAAGCAAGTAAAATGGGAGTGCTATAGTAAATTAATGACGATTATCAGGGGAGCACTTACATTCGGATTCGTGGCGGTTTCTATTTTGGGCGCAGCTACCTACGAGGTACAGCTTGTCGATTCTTCCATCGCGAAAGGCAAAGACCTGAAGGCCGGCGACTATCAGTTGAACGTGAAGGAGAATTCCATCGTCATCGTGCACGGCAAGAAACAGGTGGAAGTGCCTGTCAAAGCCCAGAACACCGACCAGAAGTACGACCGCACCAGGGTTATCTACAACGAAAACAAGGGGAAGTTCACCATCCGGGAGATCGAACTGGGCGGCACCTCGACCAAGCTGACGTTAGACAACGAATAGCCGCCTGAAAGGCGGCTGCGGGCGAAATTGCCCGCCCTCCAGCGTAATAACAGATAATCAGGTATTAACACCAGCAAGTAGTGGTGCTATAATGTGGTCATGATCAAGCAAGTTCTGACATTCGCCTTTGTGGCTCTCTCCGTTGCGAGCGCAGCTACCTACAAGGTCTCGTTTCTCGAACCTTCCATCGTGAAGGGCAAAGACTTGAAAGCGGGCGACTACCAATTGAACGTGAAGGATAACTCCGTCGTTATCGAGCAAGGGAAGAAACAGGTGGAAGTTCCTGTCAAGGTTGAGAACACCCACCAGAGGTATAGCCGCACGCGGATTTTGTATAACGAGAACAAGGGCAAGTTCACGATCCAGGAGATCGAATTGGGCGGCACCACCACCAAGCTGACTTTCGACTCCGGGGTGCAGGCCGGCGGCGGCGAGTAATTTGCCGCTACGGCGCCAACGTTAACACGTCTTTGACTTCCACTTTCCGATACTGCATCGGAAAGCTTTGGGCGGCGTAGTAGTGTTCCCACTGGTCCTTGTAATGGCGCGAGAGAACTTGGCCGGACTGGCCGGTCGTCCCCTCCAATAGGGAACGGTCCCAGTCCGCGAGATCGGCGTCGAGCCGCATGGAAGGCCCCAGTGTTCCGTCGTACTGCTTCACCGTTGTGGGCGAGCCGTTCATGGCCACGGGACCGATGTCGAACAGGCCTGCCACCAGCGGCAAATGGCGTCCCACTGGATTGGCGAGCAACAGGGGTTGATATTTGCCGTAGATCCAATGGCTGGGATCGCGGCCTTGGCTGCGGCGTCCATCGTCCAGCCCTTGCGCCATGGCGCGCAGGATGGTGTCGTCCCAGTCGTTGAACCAGCCGGCCGGCCGGGTGCGCAACAGCGTCTCGATCACCGCGGGCGCCATCTGGTATTTGTACCTGGCGCCGATCGCGGGTGACGCACTCTGCGCTACCAAAAGCTTCAAGTGTTCGTAAGCCAGGGTGGCGATCAGCGGCGCGGCCCCGTCCTTGTCCATCTGCCCATTCCAGCCGCGCAGCAACCCGACCGCTCCCGCCAACTCGGCGTGCTGCGACTGGTGGCGGCCGTAAGATTCCACAATGCCCTGCGCCAGGTATTGCAGGAAACTCGAGTACACATCCTTCTGCACCGTCAGCATATCCTGGGCCTGCCATCCGTTGTGGGCCAGCAGCAGTTCCCGGATGCGCCGGGAGCGGTAGTGCGAGGCGAAGTTGCCATTCACCGCGTACGCGTAGTCCGGCGGAAACGGATTCTGATTCGCCGTCACGATCACGCCGGCGGGCGGATTGTAGAACGCGGGCAGTTGGTCGAACGGAATGAAGCCTTGCCATTCGTTCTCGCCCGACGCTCCATCCACGGGGACATCCCCTCTGTACCCCTTACGGATCGGCAGCAATCCCGTGGCGTGGTAACCGATATTGCCGTCAATATCGGCATACACGAAGTTCTGCGCCGGTCCGGGATAGCGCGCCAGCGCGCGCGTGAACTCCTGCCAGTTCTGGGCCCGATTCAGCTCCGGAAACGGAAACTGGAACGCGCCGGGTTCCGCGGCCGCCCAACGCAGCGCCAGGTGTTCCTTCGCATCGTCGATATAAAGCGGCCCGTGACGCGTGATCCACAGCGGCATTTCGATCGCCGGCGCGCCTTTCACCACTATGATTTCCCGTTCCAAACGCGCCTGTTCCCGTTGCCCGCGGTAGTGGTATTGGCCCGTCGCCGGATCGAAATCCTCGATGTAAAGATCCTGCACGTCAAAGTGCAAATTGGTCACGCCCCAGGCGATGCGCTGGTTATGTCCCACGATCACAGACGGCATGCCCGGCAGCGAGACGCCGGATACATCCAAGCCCGGCGCGCGCAGGTGGACCAGATACCAGATGCCGGGAATGGAATACTCCAGGTGCATGTCGTCGCACAGCAGCGGTTTGCCCGAGGCCGTGTGCGCGCCGCTGACGGCCCATGCGTTCGAGCCGGGCTGCAACTCGCCGCCGGATCGCGGTGGGAACAGGAAATCCACCTTCGCGCGATCGCCAGCCGCCCGCATGCTCCGTTTCAGGATCTCGTCTTTCCACGTGGTGGTCAGGTCGCGGTACATGTGCAGGCCGATCAGTATCGAATCCACCACGCTCCAGGGCCGCGGCTGATACCTGAGCAGCGTGAATTCCACGGGCAACGCGTGCAGATGCGTCCGGATGAAATAGTTCACGCCGCGCGCGTAGGCCGCCAGCGGCGCGCGGTCTTGCGGCTGCAGCCTGGCGTAGGCCAATTCCGCGATGCGCCGCATGCGCAGCCGGCGCGAATCGCGGTCCAGTTCCAGAGCCCCCGGACCCGCGATTTCCGCTAGGTTCCCGCCCGCCAGGCGCCGCAGGCCATCCATCTGGAAGAGCCGGTCCTGCGCCGCCGCGTATCCCTGCGCAAAAAAGGCATCGTCCTCGCTCGCCGCCGAGATATGCGGAACTCCCAAAGCGTCGCGGGCGATAGTCACGCGCGCGGCCACCGGCGCCGTGATCGTGCCTGAAGTTTGGGGCAGGACGCGGTACACGAACCAGTACGCGATCCCTGCCGCGGCCACCAGTGCGGCGCCGATGGCGAAGTTGATGTAGCGCAGGATGCGGTGGGGTCGGTGTACTGGAGTTGGCGCGGAGGGCATGTGGGGCGAATGCCCACTATACTACCTGTACATCATGCGGGGAGTTGGAGGGCGGGCAATCCTGCCCGCCCTCCAATTTTACGCAGTGGGTCTGGGATTTTGCCAGCCGCCATCCGAAGCGATGATCGCGCCAGCCTCTTTCGGCCCCCAACTGCCGCGCTTGTAGGGACGCGCCTTAGAGTGCGCTCTAAGCACCGGATCGACCACCGCCCAGGCTGCCTCGACAGCGTCCTCGCGGGTGAACAGGGCCCCATCGCCAGCCATGGCGTCGGTCAAAAGGCGCTCGTAAGGCTCTTCTTCTCCCACTTGTCCTTCCGACAGGTAGAGCTCCCGCTGCTCCCCGACGAATTCCTTCCCCGCGACCTTGACGCGAGCGGCCAAAGCGATTGCCGCGCCGGGGGAGAGCCGGAAGCGCAGATAGTTGGTGCGGCCCGTCGCGGGCGCGGAGTCGGTGAAAAGCCTCTGCGGCGGCGGCTTCAACTCCACCAAAACCTCGGCCGCGGTTTCCGCCAGGTATTTGCCGGAGCGCAGGTACCAGGGAACCCCCTCCCAGCGCCATGAGTCGATGAACAGCCGCACGGCGCAGAAAGTCTCCACGTCGGAGTTCTTCGCGACGCCCGGCTCATGCCGGTACCCTGCGTATTGGCCGCGCACCAGGTCGTCGCGCTTCAAGGGGCGCATGGCTCGAAGGACCTTGGCTTTCTCCCGATGGACAGCTCCATAGTCCCTTTCCCCCGGGGGCTCCATCGCAAGCAGCGCGACGACCTGGAACAGATGGTTCTCGATCACGTCGCGCAGACAGCCGGCGCTTTCGTAAAACGCCCCGCGGCCCTTCACGCCGAAGTCCTCGGACATGGTTATCTGCACGCTCGATACAAAATTGCGGTTCCAGATCGGCTCCAGGAATGAATTGGCGAAGCGGAAATAGAGGATATTCATGATCGCTTCCTTTCCGAGGTAGTGATCGATGCGGAAGATCGAGTTTTCCGGGAAAACGCTTAGCGCCACGCGGTTCAGCCCCCTTGCGGAAGCCAAGTCGCGTCCAAACGGCTTTTCAACGATGACCCGCGCATGCGCGGCCAAATTCGAGGCACCGAGTCCTTTGATCGCCGTTTCGAAGAGCGACGGCGGAATAGCGAGGTAGTGCGCCGGGCGCCGCGCGGTATCGAGCGCCCTTTTTATCGCCGCGAATGTGTTCGGGTCTGCATAATCCCCGCTCACGTACCTGAACAGCGATAGCAGTTGCCGGAGGGCCCGCCGGTTATCGATCCCGCCCGATCGTTCGATGCTGTCGGTCACGCGTTGGTGCAGACGCGCCAGACTCCAATTAGGGAGCGCGACGCCGATTACCGGGACTTTGAGGTTCCCTCGTTTCACCATGGCGTAGAGCGCTGGGAAGATCATCTTGTGGGCGAGGTCGCCCGTCACGCCGAAGAGCACCAGTGCGTCCGAACGGGAGGCGGTCATCAATTGTATTATCGCTGTTATCGCGGGGCGCCGGGACCGCACCGAAGCCGTGCGCCGCCGCGCGCCGGGACCGCGCGTGACTTCCCGGCACGTATTTGCTAAGATATTGAACTGTCAGCGCCTTGCTGGTGAGTCAGGCGGGCTGGTTTCGATGCAAATTCCTGGAATCCATTGAGATCGCACCATTTCCGCGCTTGTATGTCTCGCGGCTGTAAGTTCCCGGCAATCGTCTGATGGAGTGTCTCGCGGAGTTGTTGGCAATGGCCGTCGATCAGGGCAAAGAACAGGTGGACGAACTGGTTGCGCCGGATAGCGAAAGCTATAAATCTTTGCTCGATGAGTATACTCATCTGGCTCCGGCGGAGGGCGAGGTCCTCCGGGGCACCATCCTCAAGATCACGGCCAAGGACGTGATCGTCGACTTCGGTTACAAATCCGAAGGGCTCGTCCCGATCGAGCAGTTTCACAGCCCGTCTGGAGAGTTGACCGCCCAAGTGGGCGATGTCGTGGATGTGATGATCGATCACGGCGAGCAGCCGGAAGGCTACATTCTGCTCTCCCATGCCAAGGCCGCCCGCATCCGCGTGTGGGACAACCTGGAAAAAGCCTTCGAGGATCAACTGGTGCTCCTGGGGCACGTCATGGGCAGAGTCAAGGGCGGTCTTGCGGTGGACGTGGGCATCGAGGCATTCATGCCCGGTTCGCAGGTGGATCCGCGCCCGGTCCATCACCTGGACTCGTTCATCGGCCAGGATGTTCCGGTCAAAATCATCAAGGTGAACCGCCGCCGGGGCAACGTGGTGGTTTCGCGCAAGCTGGCCGTCGAGCAGGAGGTCAATCAGCGCAAAGCCGCCACCCTAGACCAACTGCACGAGGGCGCAATTGTCACGGGCGTGGTCAAGAACCTGACCGATTACGGCGCCTTCATCGATTTAGGCGGACTCGATGGTTTGCTGCACGTCACCGACATGTCGTATGGGCGCGTGGGGCATCCGTCGGAAGTCGTGCAGGTAGGCGACACCATCACGGCCAAGGTCCTCAAGTTCGACCGGGCCAAGGAGCGCGTGGCGCTGGGGCTGCGGCAGATGGCGCCGGATCCGTGGGAAACTGTCGCGGAGCGATTCCCCGTCAACAGCCGCGTCATGGGCCAGGTGGTGAATGTCACCGATTACGGGGCGTTCGTGGAACTCGAACCCGGCGTGGAAGGTCTCATCCACATCACCGAGATGACCTGGTCGCGGCGCATGAAGCATCCTTCGAAGGTGGTGCGCGCGGGCGACCAAGTGGAGGTCGTGGTGCTGGAAGTGCACTCGCGGGACCGGCGTATTTCCCTCGGCCTCAAACAGCTTGAGGCTAACCCCTGGACTACCATCGACAGCCGCTATAGTATCGGTTCCGTGGTTGAAGGCCGCGTGCGAAACATGACCGAATTTGGCGCCTTCATCGAGATCGAGGAGGGCATCGACGGACTTGTACACGTTTCGGATCTCTCGTGGACCAAGCGGGTGAAGCATCCGTCGGACGTGTTGAAGAAGGGCCAACTGGTTCAGGCCGCGATCCTGAATATCGACGCCAAGGGGCACCGCTTGTCGTTGGGCATCAAACAGCTCCAGCCGGACGCCTGGGAGACGTATCTGCAAAGCCACCAGCCGGGCGATATCGTACATGGGCGGATCACGCGACTGGCCGGTTTTGGCGCATTCGTGGAATTGGCAGAAGGCGTAGAAGGTCTTTGCCATTTTTCGGAAGTGCCGGGCTACTCCGGGCGGCGCTCGGCGGAGCCACCGGTGGCGGTGGGCCAGGAGTACGACTTCAAGATCGTGAAAATGAGCGAGGCGGAAAAGAAAATTGGATTGAGCCTCAAAGCGGTGGCCCACGACGAGGAGAAGGGGCGTCTGGCCGACTACCAGCGGCAGGCGGCGGCGGGGGCTGCTACCATCGAAGAAGTGCTCAGCCTCAAGAATCGCGGCGGCGAATAGCTTGCAAAACGTCCCCATTCACGAGATACTGCTGTAACGGCTTGAGACGACAAGGAGAATAGTACATGACCAAGGCCGATCTGATTGAAGAGGTCTCGCGCGTAGTGGAGATGACGCGGAAGGAATCCGAAGTTATCGTGGAGGCCATTTTTGACAGCATCGTGCGTTCGCTGCGCACCGGCGACAAGATCGAGATTCGCGGTTTCGGCAGCTTCCGCACGCGGCAGCGCCAGCCTCGCATCGGGCGCAATCCGAAGACCGGTGCGCGCGTGGAGGTGCCGGCCAAGAAGATTCCGTATTTCAAGCCGAGCAAGGAACTGAAGGACGTAGTGAATAGTTCCACCGCGGCGGCGGCTTCCGATGCGGCTCCCGGCGAGCCCGCGCCGACGCTCTAAGCGGCGGTATGGATTACCTCTGGAGTCCGTGGCGTTATCAATATGTGACCACGGCGGAGAAGGCGGTCGAATGCATCTTCTGCGTTTTGCCCGCTGAGCATCGCGATCGCGAGAACTACATCGTCTACCGCGCCAAATTCAATTTTGTGATCCTGAACCGCTTTCCGTATACCTCGGGCCACCTGATGGTGGTTCCCTATGAGCACGCGCCGACGCTCGATCAGGTGGCGGAAGATACGCTGCGGGAGATGATCCTGCTGGCGCGCCAGGCGGAGACGCACCTGCGCGCTAATTACCAGCCCGACGGACTCAACATGGGCATCAACGTGGGCAAGGCCGCCGGCGCGGGTGTGGCGGGGCACATTCACATGCACGTATTGCCGCGCTGGGTGGCAGACGCTAATTTCATGACGTCGGTGGGCGAGACGCGCGTGCTGCCGGAAGATTTGCCGATGACGTACGAGAAGCTGGTGCGGGCCTGGGGCGGCTCGCCGCCGGTTAGCTAACGCTGGCTCGCTTCGCCTGCGGCTACCCGCTGGTTGAACTGCCCCGACTTGCCGCGCGGCACGCTCAGCGAGCGCCATTGCGCACTCTGGTAGTGCTTGGCCAGCAGCACAATCTGCCCCACATGGCACGCATAGTGCGCGATCTGCCGGTTGATGGCCTGCATCACCGAGTGCGCTTCGCCGCGGATTGTAACCTGTCGGGCCAGGTCCGTCTCCGACAGCGGCTCCAGCGCGCGGAACACGCAATCCCAGCCTGCCTGCCAAACGGCCATCAACGCCTCGCGCGTGGCCGGCGGTTCCTCGAACTCGGTGTCGCGCTGGCGGTCGGGCTTCTCGCCGTCGCTGGTCAGGACGTCGGTCCAGCGCGACCGCATGTTGCCGGCGATATGCTTGACGATGATGGCGATCGAATTGGCCTCGGGGTCCAGCGCGGCGAAAAGCTGCTCGTCGGTGGCCTGCGCCATGGCCCCCTCGCCGAGCTTCTTGTAATAGCGGAACAGGGTCAGCGAGTCTTCCAGGTATGAGGTGGTAAATTGCAATGCCATCGGAGCTATTTTAGCGCGCCGGAACGGCGATAATGATGTTGCGGTATTTCATGCCGCCGGTATGATCGCCCTGAAGGTAAATCGGTCCGGGGTCGCCTTCGCGGCTATCGATGGCGCCGCCGGTAATGCCCGGAATTTCCTGGCGATCGATGGTGGTCTGGCCGTCGCGCACCACGGTGACGGTGCGCCCCACCAGCGTGACATCGTAGCTCTCCCATTCGCTCGGCCGCGGCGCGACATCCACCGCCGGCGCTAGGAATCCGTAGATCGATCCCATATCGTGCAGTCTGTCGCTTTTGTCGTACAGTACCTGGACCTCGTAGCGGCCGCGCAGGTACACGCCGCTATTGCCGCCGTGGGGGCAGTTGTATTCGATATGCAGTTTGAAATCGCCGAACTTGCGGGTGGTGCGAAGATTCGCGCCGGCCGCCTCGTCCACAAGTTCTCCGTCGTGTGCCACCCAGTGGTTCTGGGAAGGATCATCCGGTTCCCAGCCGCTCAGGTCTTTACCATTGAACAGCGGCTCGGGCTTCGACCAGGCCGCCGGGACCTCCCGCCGCAGCGCGGGCGCCGGAGCGGCCACGATTTGACCCACGACGCCATCGGCGCGCTTCTGGGTGCCGGTGAGTTGGCCGTCGGCGGCGTGGAACTCCCATGTAACCGGGACCTGTCCGTCGAGCCATTCGGAAGTGGTGAAGGAGAGGCCCGACGCGTCCAGTTTGACGCCGCTGGCCGGATGCACGCTGGCCACGCGTCCCACCACACGCACTTGCGGCTGGCCGCCGCTTTGGGTTACTTCCATCCAGGAAGGGTAGGTGCCCTTGGGCGTGGTGACGGTCAGGTCCCAGCGTCCCGCGAAGGGCTGGCCGGCTTTCTGCGCCAGACCCGGCGCGCGCAGCGCCACCGCGCCGATCAGCGCTAAAATGATTTCCTTCATTCTGCACCAGTGTATCCGAAATGAGGGATCATAGATACAATGACCGCACGATCCGTTTTCCTGATGGCGGCAGTGGCCGCGTCCATGCCCCTCGCAGCGCAGACCTACAAAGATCCCAGCCAGCCGCTCGACAAGCGCGTGGACGATCTGCTCTCCCGCATGACGCTGGAAGAAAAAGCGTCTCAGTTGCTGAGCGCCTCGCCGGCGATCGACCGGTTGGGCGTTCCGGCTTACGACTGGTGGAACGAATGCTTGCACGGCGTCGCCCGGGCGGGCCGCGCCACGGTGTTTCCCGAAACGATCGGCGTGGCGGCCACGTGGGACACCAACCTGGTGTTTCGCATGGCCACAGCGATCTCCGACGAAGCCCGAGCCAAGCATCACGAATTCGTACGGCGGGGTAAGCGTGGCATCTACCAAGGGCTGACGTTCTGGACTCCCAACATCAACCTGTTCCGCGATCCGCGATGGGGGCGGGGAATGGAGACATACGGCGAGGATCCCCATCTCACCTCGCGCATGGCCGTGCAGTTCATCCGCGGCCTGGAAGGCGACGATCCCAAGTACTTGAAAACGGTGGCGACCGCCAAGCACTATGCGGTGCATAGCGGACCGGAATCGACGCGGCACGAGTTCGACGCGCGCGTTTCCGAGACGGACCTGCGAGATACCTACCTGCCGCATTTCGAAGCAGCGATCAAGCAGGGCGGGGCATTCTCCGTGATGTGCGCATATAACAGCGTGGACGGCTTGCCCGCATGCGCCAATCCGCGGCTGCTGGGCGATATTCTGCGTGGGGAGTGGGGCTTCCGCGGTTACGTGGTTTCCGATTGCGGCGCCGTGGGCGATATTTATGGAGGGCACCACGCGGCGAAGACCGCCGCGGAAGGCGTGGCGATGGCGGTGAAGGCCGGCACGGATTTGGACTGCGGCATGGAGTACTTGAATGTTGTGCCCGCCGTGCGCCAGGGATTGCTGACGGAGAAAGATGTGGATACGGCCCTGCGCCGGCTGCTGACCGCACGGTTCAGGCTGGGCATGTTCGATCCGCCTGAAATGGTGCGCTGGGCGCGGATTCCATACAGCGTGAACGACAGCGCCGAGCACCAGAAACTGGCCTTGGAAGTTGCGCGCAAGTCCATCGTGCTGCTGAAAAACGAAGGCGGCGTGCTGCCGCTCAGCCGCGCCACGAAGACCATCGCGGTGATCGGACCGAATGCCGACGCTGTGGAGGTGCTATTGGGCAACTACAACGGCGAGCCGTCGCATCCGGTGACGCCGCTGGCGGGCATCCGGCAAAAAGTGGGACCAGGCACGCAGGTGCTGTATGCCAGAGGCTCGGATCTGGCGGACGGCATGCCGTTATTCGAGACGGTGCCTTCGAAAGCCTTGTTTGTTTCCGATAACCCAGCTCGCGGAAACGGCCTGAACGCGGAGTATTACAATACCGCCGCTTTCGATGGGCATGCTTATTTTAGCCAGGCGTTCGTCTCGGAGGCCACGCGCAAGGCGGCGGCTGTTCCCGCGCATCCACGGCCGCTGTTCAGGCGCATCGATCCGATGATACTTTTCGACTGGCGGGACGGCGCGCCGCGCAAGGACATGGACGATGACAACTTCGGAGTCCGCTGGACGGGGTACCTGGCGCCGCCGGTGAGCGGCAAGTATCAATTGGGCGCCACGGGTCTGAATGCCTTCGAGGTGTACCTGGATGGCAAGCGGCTGGTTTCCCGCAACAATGTACACGAACGCGGCTACGAATACGAAACGGTGGATTTGCAGGCGGGCAAGATGTATCCCATCCGCGTGGATTTCCACGAGGTGCATGGCGATGCGGACATCCGGCTGGTGTGGGCGCCGCCGCATGGCAACTACGAAGAAGAGGCCGTGAAGGTGGCTGGTCAGGCAGACGTGGTACTGATGTTTCTGGGCCTGTCGCCGCGCTTGGAAGGCGAGGAGATGAAGGTGCAAGTGGAAGGTTTCAGCGGCGGCGACCGCGTACGGTTGGGCATCCCGCACGTGCAGGAAGCGCTGCTCCAGCGGGTGTCGGCGCTGGGCAAACCGGTGGTGCTGGTGCTGTTGAATGGCAGCGCGGTGGCGGTGAATTGGGCGCGCGAACACGTGCCGGCGATCGTGGAACTGTGGTATCCCGGACAGGCTGGCGGGACGGCCCTGGCCGACGTGCTGTTTGGCGACTATAACCCGGCGGGGAAGCTACCGGTCACGTTTTATAAGTCGGAGGACCAACTGCCGCCATTCGACGACTACAGCATGAAGGGCAGGACTTATCGGTATTTCAAAGGCGATCCGCTCTACCCGTTCGGCTACGGGCTGAGTTACACAACATTCACTTACCGCAGCCTTCGCGCGCCCGATGCCGCGCGAGCGGGCAGCCCGGTCAAGGTTTCCGTGGAAGTGGAGAACTCGGGAAGGCGCGATGGCGAAGAGGTGGTCGAGTTGTATATGGAACATCCCGGAGTAGTGCGCGAGCTGCAAGCATTCGAACGTGTGCCGCTGCGCGCCGGCGAGAAGAAGACGGTGGAGTTCACGGTCAAGCATGCAATGGCGGAAAGGGTTGGATTTTCAGTGGCGCAACTGAACCGCAGTTGCCGGATTACCCCATAGGCGCCCAACTGCGGTATGATGCTGGTAGCGGGACCGGGCTGCAAGACCGATCCCGCCGCGACGTTTACCGCCGGCCCTTACGGGTCCAAACGATCAACGCCGAGAACCGGTCCACAAAAGCAAGCCGGATCACCAACATAAGAATCATTAGTAGATCCTCCTTTCCGCTTCAAGTGAAGGCCCGGGCCGTACCCGGGCTTTCTCGCTTGTAGCTCAGGTGCCGCTCACGAGAACCAGCTTCTGGACTTTTCGCGGAAAGCTAACGATTAGTGGCGCGGCGCGGGAATCCTCCCGCCTTTTTGTTTCGGACGCCTTCGCTGGGCTCTTCCGCCCCCTCCCCAAATCCGAAACCTCCCGCTAGTTGTAAACATCTGTAGGGTGATACAACATGATACATTCTGTTATCCTGGATTAAATACTTTGCGATCTCTTACGAGTAGGTACTTTCTCGGTTTGTTCGCTGTGTCCTTAGGGGCGTTGAGCGCCGCCACGGCTACCGGACCGGAATCCGTGGTCGAGAATTATTGGGCGGCCGCCAAGCAGCAGGAACACGCCCTGCAAGGGTCGTCGATGGAAGTGGATATTGAAGCTTCCTTGCCCAAGCTCAAGAAGCATGGCCGGTTGCATGGCCTGCGCCGCATCTCGCGCCTGGGGCGCATTACCTATGAGGCTCTGCGCTTCGAAGGCGACAATTCGGTCAAGAACCACGTGATCGCGAGGTATCTGGCCGCCGAAGTCGAGGCCCAAGCCGACGGATCTCCTTCTCTGGCGGTCACGCCGGCCAACTACAAGTTCAAATACAAAGGGCCGAAGGAGTCCGCCGGTCAAGCTGTCGAGGTATTTCAAGTGACGCCGCGACACAAGCGGGTGGGCTTGTTCAAAGGCGAAGTCTGGATCGACGCCAAAACATTTCTATGCGTTCGCGAGTCCGGCCGCCTTGTGAAACCGCCGTCGCTGTTCTTGAAGCAGATCGAGTTTGTGAAAGAGTTCACCATCCAAAACGGCATTTCGGTTCCGCTCCAGATACACAGCGTAGTAGACACCCGGCTGGTGGGTCCGGCGGAGCTCACCATTGATTTCCGGAACGTATCGTTGGCTAACGGCCCAAGAGGGGCGAGTCTGGTAGATCTGGGCGAGTAACACACGCCCGCCAAGTGACCATTCATGAGAACACTGTTCCTGAACCCACCTTCTTTTGAAGGTTTCGACGGCGGCGCCAGTTCGCGCTGGCCGGCCACCCGCGAAATCGAGTCCTACTGGTATCCGGTGTGGCTCTGCTATCCCGCCGGCATGCTGCCCGACAGCAAAGTGGTGGATGCGCCGCCGCACAAGATCTCCATCGAACAGACTGTCGCGATGGCCAACGACTTCGAGTTGCTGGTGCTGTTCACCTCCACCCCCGGATTTCACGTGGACGTGAAGATGGCCGAGATGATGAAGGACTCCAACCCGAAGCTGAAGGTGGCCTTCGTCGGACCGCCCGTCACCGTCGAGCCGGAGAAAACTCTGCGCACATCGCCTGCTATCGATTTCGTGGTGCGCCGCGAGTTCGATTATCAGATCGCCGACTACGCCAACGGCAAGCCTCTCGAAGACTTGCCCGGCGTCAGCTTCCGCAAGAACGGCCACATCGTGAATAACCCCGAGCGCGCCCCCATCGAGAATCTCGATGAGTTGCCGTGGGTCAGCAAGGTCTATAAACGCGATCTCGACATCACGCGCTATAACGTCCCGTTTCTGCTGAATCCCTTCATCTCGCTCTATACCTCGCGCGGCTGCCCGGCGATGTGCACATTCTGCCTGTGGCCGCAGACGCATTCGGGTCACCGCTGGCGGCTGCGCTCCACCGACGACATTGCGAGCGAAGTGCGCTACGCCAAAGAAGCCTTCCCTCATGTGAAGGAAATCTTCTTCGACGACGACACCTTCAATTATCAGAAGGAGCGCACCATCGAGCTGTGCAAGAAGCTGAAGCCGCTGAATTTTACCTGGTCGTGCACCTCGCGCGTGACCACCGATTACGATACCCTGAAGGCCATGAAGGAATCCGGCTGCCGCCTGCTGATCGTGGGCTACGAATCGGGCGACCAGCAGATCCTCAAGAACATCAAGAAGGGCGCCACCATCGACATGGCCCTGCGGTTCACCGACAACTGCAAGAAGCTGGGCCTGACGGTGCATGGCGATTTCATCATCGGCCTGCCCGGCGAAACGCGCGAGAGCATCCGCAAGACCATCGATTTCGCCAAGCGCCTGGACACCGAAACCATCCAGGTTTCGCTCGCCCATCCTTATCCCCGGCACCGAATTCTACGACTACGTGAAGAAGAACGATCTCATCACCATCGACGCTATGACGGACGACACCGGGCACCAGCTTCCCAACATCATCTATCCCGGCCTCGACCGCGGCGAGCTGGTGGAATGGGTCGAGCGATTCTACGGCGAATACTTCTTCCGTCCGCGGGTCATCTGGCGTGTCGTGCGCAAGGCCATTTTCGATTCCAGTGAGCGCAAACGTCTGTCGAAAGAAGCTCGCGAGTATATGGCCCTGCGCTCCAAGCGGAAGAAGTTTGTGGCCTCTGAAAGGGCTCTCGCCGCGGCTGCATCCGGTGACTAATCAGAGGCAGGTGGACGCCCCGTCCATGAACCTGCGCCTCAAAACCCGTTTCTTCACCGTGCTGGTAGTGCTCAGCAGCGTGTGTGGAAATTTTTCGCTGAGTTGGGGTATGCGCCAGGTCGGACGCCTGGCCTCCTTCTCGCCCATGGCGTACGTGCAGGCGGTTTTCAACCCTTGGGTGGCTCTGGGAATCTCGCTGTTGATGCTCTGGCTCTTCTCTCACATGACTCTGCTGAGTTGGGCCGACCTTAGCTATGTGCTGCCCGTGACTTCCATCGGCTACGTGCTATCGGCCATGGCTGGCAAGGTGTTTCTGCACGAAGAGATCTCCCGCTGGCGCTGGGCCGGCATCCTCTTGATCGTGGCCGGTGTGGCGCTGGTGGCGCGCACCGCCCCGCATCGCTCTGGAGCACCATCGTGAAATGGCTGCTGGTTGCCGTAATTGCCGCGGCTACGACCATCTCCGACGTGCTGCAGGCCGCGGCCATGAAGCGGCATGGCGAAATCCGCGACTTCCGGCCGGGCGCGCTCGGGCGTTTGCTGGCCATGCTGGCGCGCAATAAGCTGATCGTAGCTTCCGTGGCCGCCATGACAATCTCCTTCTTTGCGTTTATCGCGCTTCTTTCGGTGGCCGATCTGAGTTTCTCCGTGCCGGCCACGGCCGCCAGCTACGCGCTCGAGACCGTGCTGGCCAAGTACCTGTTGCAGGAACCCGTGACCCTAGGGCGCTGGGCTGGCGCATCGCTGGTAGCCTGCGGCGTGGCGCTTCTTTCGCTGTGATCTGGCTGGCCGTTCCCGCGCTGGCGTCGGCCGCCTACTGGCTGCTGGTCATCGTGGCGGTGATCGGGTGGCGCAGACGGTTTCGCGCTCCGCAACCCCGGCTCGCCACCCCGCCGGTCTCCATTCTGAAACCCGTGCATGGCCGCGACCCGCAATTCTACGAAGCCATCCGCTCGCACGCCGTGCAAGATTACCCACAATACGAAATCCTGTTCGGCATCGGCCGCGCCGACGATCCGGCCGCCGGCGATATTCGCCGCCTCATTGCCGAATTCCCCGGGCGCGACATCCGCCTGATCGTCACCGCCACCAAAATGCCCAACGCTAAGGTGGGCGTGTTGGCGGATCTCGCCGCCGAGGCCCGTTACCCGACCTTGCTGATCAATGACAGCGACATCCGGGTAGTGCCCGACTACCTGCGCCGGGTGACGGCACTCCTCGATCAACCCCACACGGGGTTGGTCACCTGCCTTTATCGCGCGCAATCCGAAAACTGGCCCGGCCGCTGGGAAGCTCTGGGTGTGGCCACGGAATTCGCTCCCAGCGTGCTGGTGGCGCGTATGCTCGGCTCGGCGGAATTCGCGCTCGGTTCCACCATGCTGTTGCGCGCCGGGGACCTGCGGCGGATCGGAGGCTTTGCCGCCATCGGCGATTACTTGGCCGACGATTACCAGCTCGGACTCCGCATTTGCGGCCTGGGACTGCGCGTGGTCTTTGCGCCCGCTATCGTCGAAACGCATCTGGGCGGCGCCACCTGGGGAGAGGTCTGGCGTCACCAACTGCGCTGGTCGCGCGGCATCCGCGTGTCTCGGCCGGCCGGCTATTACGGCTATTTGATCACGCACGCGACCTTTTGGTCGCTCGTCGCCATCGCCGCGGGGGCATGGCCGGCCGGTGTGGCCGCGCTCGCCATCCGGCTGCTCGCCGGAATCTTGGTGGGTTGGGGCGTGCTGCGCGATCCCGCCGCCCTCCGGCGCGCTTGGTGGATCCCTTTTCGCGACCTTTGGGGCTTCGCCATCTGGGTGTCCGGCTTGGCCGGCGACACGGTCGAGTGGAGAGGGACGCGCATGCGCCTTACGCCGCATGGTAAAATACTAACGGACCTGTAAGTCTTGTTATTAGGGTCCGGGAGGCCGGTCATGATCGTCCTGTTATTTGGACCACCCGGTTGCGGCAAAGGTACTCAGGCAGCGTCGATTGCCCATAATTTCCACATCCCAGCCATCTCCACCGGCGAAATGTTCCGCGCCGAGTGCAAGGCCGGCACCGAACTGGGCCGGTTGGCATGCTCCATTCTGAAATCCGGCGGTCTGGTCGGCGACGATATTGTAGATAAGATCGTAGCAGGCAGAATCCAACAGCCGGACTGCGCCTCCGGCTTCCTGCTGGACGGCTACCCGCGCACCCTGGAACAGGCTACATTTCTCGATGGCCTGGTGCGGAAACTGGGCCTGCCCAAGCCCATTGCCATCCTTCTGGACGTGCCCGCGCAGGTGCTGGTCTCGCGCATCACCGCGCGCCGCCAGTGCGGAAAGTGCGGGCGTATCTACAACATGGTCTCGCAACCGCCGAAATCAGGGGAACTCTGCGACGACGATGGTCAGACGCTGCTCCGCCGGGAGGACGACACCGAGAAAGTGATCCTGGCCCGCCTGCAGGCCTACCACGACGCCACCGGTCCCGTGATCGCGTATTATCGCAATGGCGGATGCCGGCGCGTGGATGCCAGTGGCGCGCCCGCTGAGATCGCGCACGAAATCGAGCGGTTACTCGCCGGACTTTGTGGGGCAGGCTCCCAGCCTGCAGCGGCCTCTCAGGCCGCCCCGCCGCTGGGTCTTGCTCTTTGACCTACAACTTCATTTCCTGCCCGATGTGCTGGACGCCGATCCGCTCCGGTTCTTTCCCGGCCGCCGCGTAGAGGCGTTCGATCGGTTCGAGCCGCGGTTCGCGACTGAGCGGGAAAGTCTGGTGATGCACCGGCAGGAAGATCTCCGCGCCTGCGTCGTTGCCCATCTGCCAGGCTTGCTCCGGAGTGCAATGATACCGAATCCAGGGGTCGTAGGCGCCCACCGGCATGATGGCCAGATCGATGCGCCGCGAGCTGCGCAGCGCGCGGAACGCCGTGGTGACCGCCGTATCGCCGCCGAATAGCACTCGATACCGGCCCGCTTCAATCAGGTAGCCGTTGTATCCGCGATACGTATCCCCGTGCATGCGCGCGCCCCAATGATTCACCTCGAACGCCCGCAACGCGATGGGCCCCACGCGCGTGCGCTCGCCCCATCCGAGTTCCTTCACGGCGGCGTAACGGCGCGGGCGCAGCAGATCGCTGGTCTTGGCGGCCGTCACGACGGTAGTCGAGCGGCTTTCGAGCGCGCGCAGCGTGGCCAGATCGAAGTGGTCCATGTGCGCATGCGAAAGCAGCACGACGTCGATCTTCGGAAGTTGGCTGGCGCGCAGCGCGGGCGCCACCAGGCGCTTCAATCCCACCGTTACCGGACCAAAACTCACGCCCACGCGGTTGCCCAGCACTGGGTCGGTCAGAATGGTCACGCCGTCCAATTTGAGCAGCACCGTGCTGTGGCCCAGCCAGGCCGCATACAGGCCACGGTCGCGCCACAGTCTCGGATTCGGATGCTCGGGCGGGGGTGTGATAGGATGGCCTCATCTACTTGGATGCTGGCTGCCTCACGCACGTTGCGCGACATCCCGCGGCGCCGAGAATAAGGGAGGGAATGGAATGAATCGATCGATAACGGCTCTTTTGCTGGGCGCGGCCCTTGTGCTGCCGGCATTGGCGCAAGAAGCGGGCGGCGTGCCGCCACAGTTGGTGGAGCATTGGAAGACTTCCAAGGCGTACGTGACGGCCCTGGCCGAACAGATGCCCGCCGACGGCTACGCCTTCAAGCCCAACCCCGCGGAGATGAGCTTCGGCGAACAGGTGGCGCACATTGCCAGCTCCAATGCCTACTTCTTTTCCAAGCTTTCGGGCCAGAAGAACCCGATCTCAAAGCCCACCAATTTCGAAAAAGCGACAGTGCTGAAGATGCTCAACGACTCCTACGATTTCTGCATCGCCGCCTTGGCGGGACTCCCGCACGAAGCCATGTTTCAAACCGTGGAGACCCCAGAGGGCAAGATGACCGGCATGGAATTGCTGCTGTTTGCCGTCGATCATACCGCGCATCACCGCGGCCAGTTGATCGTCTATTTGAGAGCCAAGAACATCAAGCCGGCGGACTATCGCTTCTAAGACAAGACCGGCGGTCCCTTCCGAGACCGTTGCTCGCGCAGCAAATCCTCCACGTCACCGAGTTGTTCGCCCAGCCTGTTCAGCTTCTGCGCTACGCCTTGAATCTCAGACTCGGCGCGGCGATTGACGTCATAATCCAGCTCGCCGCGCAGGCGGTCCTTTTTGTCCTGCCGGTTCTGACTCATCATGATGACCGGTGCCTGGATCGCCGCAATCATGGAGAGAAACAGGTTGAGCAGAATAAACGGGTATGGGTCCCAGGCACCTACGCCAAGCCGCACGTTAATGATGGTGTAGATGCTCAGAACCACCGAGAACAAGATTATGAAGGACCACGAACCGCCGAAACGGGCAACCGCGTCGGCGACTCGCTCCCCCGTCGTCTCGCGTTCTTCGATGACGTCGTTCGGATTGCGGCTGGCGCGGGTGCGCACCAGCTTTTGCGACGTATGGAAGTGACGGCCCAGCACGGTCAGCATATCCATTCCGGCATGCGGCTTGCGTTCGATCAGAACAGCAATATCGTTCCGCTCCACTTCCACGCAAACGGATTCGTCCACCGCGAAGGCGTCGGTTTGGTGCGCGGTCTGGTCGAGCATCGATGCAAAACCGAAAAACTCGCCCTTCCCCGGTTCATCCACGATTACTTCCTGGTGATCCTCGTCGACGGTGGTCAACCGAACGCTTCCGGATACCACCACGTAGGCCTTTCCGCCTGGGTCGCCTATCTTGAAGATCCGCTCGCGCGATGCGAACCGCTTGACCTCGACTTGCGCGGCCAGCACGGCCTTCTCGTCTGCGTCCAGCAGGGCAAAGAGCGGGACATCTTGCAGCGCTTCCGGGTTGCACGCCATTCGGTCACCTCGTGAATATTCTACACGTGGTGACCGCCACGAGGCTGGCGCGTTATTCCAGAACGCCGAGGATCTCGTCCTCTTTGAGGATTAAATACTCGTCCCCGCCGAGTTTGACCTCGGCCCCGGAGTACTTGCCGAAGAGGATGCGGTCGCCTGCTTTGACCTCAGGCGGCATGCGCTCGCCCGTTTCCAGCAATTTGCCGTTACCCACAGCGATCACGGATCCCTGCTGGGGCTTTTCTTTGGCGTTGTCCGGAATAATGATGCTTCCGCGCTTGGTTTCGCCGTCTTCCAGGCGTTTGATAACCACGCGGTCGTGCAAAGGTCGTAGTTCCATATTGTTCTCCTATCGTTGCGATTATAACTAATTTGCGATGCCGCGCTTACTGCACCGCAATCGCCGCGCCGCCTGACGACACCGTGGATCCTACCAGCGCCACCACCGGCACATCGCCGCTCGACGTGGAAGCCGGCACAGTGACATTGATCTGGTACAACCCGGCATAAGTCAGGCCCGCGTAGGTGACCTGGCTGGCGGTGGCGCCAATGGTGACGATCGGCGGTATCGCCAGGCCCAGCGGGGTGGTAACGAGTTGACCTTCCGGCGCTACGGGATTCGTCGCGCCGAACCCCGTGCCGTAGAGCACGATGGTCTCGCCGGGCGCCGCCGGAGTGGCTCCGGTTGTCGCGTTGGCGGGTCCGACCAGCGAGCCGTCCGCGTGCGTCGCCACAGCGTGCGTTCCATCGTCTTGCAGGAAGAATGCCGGCGCTACATCCTGCACCTGGACGGTTATGGCGGCACTGGCGAGGCCCGAGTTGTATGTCTGCAATTGCGCCTGTCCGGACTGCAAACCCACCGGTAACAAAACATTGAGCTGTCCAGGGCTGACATATTCCACATACGCGTCGATCCCGTTTACCGTCACCACGACACCATCGATGTCGGTTGGCAGCGCCGAATTCACGAAGTCGTCGTAGTCCCACACCCGCGTGGTCCCCGAGAGATTGCCGCCGGCTATGGTCACCCATGTATTCGCGGCGATGGCGGGCTGAAAGCTCGCGCCGTTGACCACGCCCGTGGCGGTCACTATAGGCGCAGCCTGCAGCCTGCCAAGCAGTCCGTGGTTCCCACCGTCCGGCCCCGGAATCGCCGCCGTGAAATAGACGGCATTGGCGTCTCCGCCGCTGCCACCGTTGCCGGGCTGCAATGCCCAGAGATTGGGGATCGAGATCGGCGCGCCATCGGCGTTGGCGAGCGTAGCGATATACGCGCCAGTTGTGGGGTTGAACACATTGATCGTGCCGTCGCCAAAGTTCCCGACCAGAAGGCCGTTTCCGTAATCCCCGAAGCCCTCGGGAGCGATCGCCATACCCCAAGGCGCATTCAGCGGCCCGCCCGCCACCAGTTGCTGCATCAGCGTGCCGGCCGTCGAGTAGACGTCCACATATCCGTAACCCGCGCCAGTCGCGGCGAGGTTGGTGGGGCCGTTCTGTTGGGCGTAGGCAACGTACAAGTTGCCGCCGAGGTTCTGAACATTGAACGGCGCATAGCCTGCGGGGATACTGCTGTCCTGAAACGCATTCGTCACAGTTACCGGGTTATAGTTGGAGTCAAAGACATCAATAGTCCCGTTCGTGAAATCCGCCGCGTAGAGGTAAGTGCTGAAACCGCTTGTGCCGATCGCCAGACCTGTATAGACCGCTCCGGACGCAGAGTTGTCTGCCATGATCTGGGCTACGGTCGCGTTCGCCGTTTGATTCCAGCCGTTTATGGTGCCTTCCAAGGTGGCGAAAATGAACTCTGCGGGATTGCCTGTGGTGACGGCAAAGCCTGTACCGCCGTTGTAGGCGCTGCCGGTGGGAGTGTTGAAACCTACCCTCGTCGCGGGTGAAATCTGCACCACCACTGGAACAATGCTGCCAGTGCTGCTATAAACCGTGCTTACTCCCGATCCGTCGTCTGAGATCCAGAACGGACTGGATCCGGATTCCGCGATGCCCCAGGCGCCTTTCAGGTTCGGATCGGTATAATCGGCCAATCCTGGAACGTCCGAAGTCAGGTTGCGAACTATGTAAGAGTTCGAAGCCCATGCTAAGCCTGGAAATGCAGCCGCCCATAAGGTGCAGGATGCCAACCCTCCCCAAATGCCACGATTCTCCGTGCGCATGATTGTACTGACCCCTCCTTACTCTCGCCGCAGTAACAGTCGAGCTAAGTTAAGTTACATTAGTTAACGACTGTGTTTACTCATTGTATCAGGTCGATTAATTGCTATGCGACCTTTTACACGATCATAATCGGCAAGCCGGCGGGGTCAGATACATTTCGGCGTCGCGCCCTTACTGCACTGCAATCAGCGCCGTACCTAGGGAGGCCGTGGATCCTATCGTCGCCACCACCGGCGCATCTCCGCTGGCCGTGGAAGCCGGCACGGTCACGTTGATCTGATACAAGCCGGCATAAGTCAGGCCTGCGTAGGCCACCTGGCCGCCCGTCCCGCCGATGGTAATGGTCGGCAGCGTCGCCAGGGTCAGCGGTGTCGTGATCAGTTTGCCTTCCGGCGCCGCGGGACTCGTGACGCCGAACCCTGTGCCATAAAGCACAATCGTTTCGCCGGGCGCCGCTGGAGTGGCCCCGGTCGTGGTGCTGGTTGGCCCCACCAGCGAGCCATCCGCGTGCGTCGCCACGACGTGCATTCCATCGCTCTGCAGGAAGAAGGCCGGCGCCACGTCTTGTACCTGGACCGTCACGGCTGCGCTCGCGAGGCCGAAGTTGTACGTCTCCACTTCGACCGCGCCGGGCGTCAGACCAACTGGCATCAGCACATTAAGCTGCCCAGGGCTGACGTATTCCACATACGCATCAGTACCGTTAACAGTCACACTCACACTATCGATGTCTGTCGGGAGCGCCGAACTCACGAAGTCATCACTGTCCCACACGCGCGTGGTCCCGGAGAGATTAGCTCCCATAATAGAGACCCAGGTGTTCGGGGCGATAGCGGGCTGAAAGTTCGCGCCATTGACCACGTCCGCGGCGGTCAGCACAGGCGCCGCCTGGAGGCGGCCCAGCAGTCCGTGATTTCCGTTGTCCGGACCCGGGATGCCGGCGGTGAAATAGACGGCATTGGCGTCCCCGCCGCTGCCACCGTTGCCGACCTGCAGAGCCCAGAGATTTGGGATTACGATGGGAGTGCCGTCGACGTTATTAAGCGTCGCGATATACGCGCCGGTGGTGGGGTTGAACGCGTTGACCGTGCCATCGCCGAAATTCCCCACCAGCAGATCGTTTGCGTAATCGCCGAAGTTGGCGGGCGCGATCGCCACCCCCCAGGGCGCATTCAATTGTCCGCCCGATACCAGCCGGCTCATGAACGTTCCCGCTGTGCTATAAACGTCCAGGTATCCGGTGCCTGCGCCCGGCGCTATAAAGGTCTTGCCGCTGTTCTGCAGCGCGTAGGCCACGTACAAGTTACCTCCCAGATTCTGGATGTTGAATGGCGCATAACCCGACGGAAGGTTGGCATCCTGGAAAGCGTTCGCCAAAGTAACCGGGCTATAAGTCGAGTCAAAGACATCGATAGTTCCCGCGCCGAGATTGGCGGCGTACAGGTACGTGTTAGAGCCGTTCGTACCAATCGCCAGACCAGTATAGACAGCCCCAGTTGCCGAGTTATCCACCATCACCTGTGCTTCGTTGGCGTTCACTGTATGGTTCCACCCGGATACGGTGCCGTCCAATGTGTCAAAAATGAACGATGCCGCCTCACCGGTGGCAATGGTGAAACCGGTGGTTGCGTTGTAGACGGTCCCAGTCGGTGTGCCTGTGCCCGTGGCGCCAGTCGTCTTAGAAGGCGGTACGGTCACGACCAGAGAAATGACGCTGCCGGAACTGCTGTAAAGCGTTGAGAATCCTGAGCCCGCATCGGCGATCCAGAACGGACTGCTGCCCGACTCTGAGATGCCCCACGCGCCTTGAAGGTGCGGATCGGTGTAGTCGCCCAGGTCGGGGATATCCGACACCAAATTCCTTACTATATAACCGTTCGCAGCCCATAGTGAGCCCTGAATTGTGGCCGCATACATGGCGACCGCCGCCACCACTAACAATCTCTTACAACTCGGTCTACGCATTTTCGCTAACCTCCTTCGTCGTTCGACGCTATGTGAAAACCGTCACACTGACTCTCAATAGGCTGAGTCGTGTAATCGGTAGTTAGCGTCAGTGTACACCCGCTTGGTTGAATCTGGTGCTTTCTCTCATGATGATTTACACTCGTGAAGCGCGACGGCCGCCTTCCTGGCGTTTTCGGAAGGTTTTCCGCCGGCGTTTGCGGTTGCGCTGCGCGGCGCGGCCCGCCATGCTACGCTGTTCCTTACCACGCCCATGCCCCTCACTCGCGTCAAAGGCCAACTCATGAGCGCCTCGGAAATCGACCGCACGCTGGTGCGGCTGGCGCACGAAATCCTGGAGAAAAACCCCGATCTGGACCGTCTGGCGTTCATCGGTATTCGCCGCCGCGGCGTGCCCCTGGCCCAGCGTCTGGCACGCAAAATCGAATCGCTGGAAAAGCGCGCCGTGCCGGTCGGCATCCTGGACATTAATCTCTACCGCGACGACCTGACCACCGTCGATATCAAGCCCGTGGTCAGCGCCACGGAAATTCCGTTCTCCGTGCAAGGCAAAGACATCATCCTGATGGACGATGTGCTCTACACCGGCCGCACCATTCGCGCCGCGCTGGACGCCCTGTTCGACCACGGCCGGCCAGCCCGAGTGCACCTGCTGGTCCTGATCGACCGCGGCCACCGCGAGTTGCCCATCGAAGCCCAGTTCGTCGGCCGCACCGTGCAAACCACCGACGACGAAATCATCGAAGTCAAATTCCAGGAAATCGACCAACTGGAGAAGGTGCTGATGGTCGAAAGAGCCGCCGGGAGCGAAGCCGTTTAAACCATGCCGGCAGGATTGCTGGGAATCGAAGAACTGGACCGCGCCGAGATCGAAGCCATCCTGGCGCGTGCCAAACAGTTTCAACCGGTCCAGGACCAATCGCAGAGGAAACTGGACACGCTTCGCGGGAAGATGATTGTCAATCTCTTCTTCGAAGCATCTACCCGTACCCGCACCAGCTTCGAAATTGCCGCCAAGCGCCTCGGCGCCGACGCCATTTCCATCGCGGCCTCCGCCTCCAGCGTGTCGAAGGGCGAATCGCTTGTGGATACGCTCAACACGCTGGCGGCCATGCGCCCCAACGCCATCGTCATGCGGCATGCGGCCTCGGGCGCGCCCCACTTTCTGGCGCGTCACCTGGCCATGCCCATCATCAATGCAGGCGACGGCACGCACGAGCATCCCACCCAGGCACTGCTGGACGCGCGCACCATCCTCGACCGCCGCCCCGGGCTGGAGGGGCTGCGGGTGGCCATCATCGGCGATATCGCCCATAGCCGCGTGGCACGCTCCAACGTATACCTGCTTTCGAAATTCGGCGCGGAGATCGTGCTGTGCGGCCCGGCCTCGCTCCTGCCGCGTGAACTTGCCCAAATTGCGCCCGGCGTTACGCTGACCAACGACATTCGCGAAGCGATTTGCGACGCCGACGTCATCATGATGCTGCGCGTACAGCTCGAGCGCCAGCACGAAGCGGCTTTTCCCTCCGCCGAGTATTTTCAGTTCTACGGCTTGCGCCTGGAGCATCTGGCGCTGGCCAAACCGGACGTCATCGTCATGCACCCCGGCCCTATCAACCGCGGGCGTGAATTGTCGTCGGAAGTGGCTGACTCCCAGCGCTCCGTCATCCTCAACCAGGTCGAAAATGGCGTCGCGGTGCGCATGGCGGTGCTAGAGCGGGTGATTGGTTAGATGTCACAACTCCTCATCAAGAGCGGGCGCGTGGTCGACCCGGCTTCGGCCACCGACATGACGGCCGATCTTCTGATTCGGGACGGCTTGATCGCCGCCGCCGGCGCCAACATCGACGCGTCGGGCGCGGAGATTTTCGATGCCACTGGAATGATCGTGGCGCCCGGCTTCATCGATATGCACGTGCACCTGCGCGAGCCCGGCTTCGAGCACGCCGAGACCATCGAAACCGGCGCGCGCGCCGCGGCCGCCGGCGGGTTCACGTCCATCTGCTGCATGCCTAATACGCTGCCGGTGAACGATAACGCCACCGTGACCAGCTACATCGTGGAGCGCGCGCGCAAGTTCGCCGTCACCAATGTTTTCCCCATCGGCGCTATCACCAAGAACAGCGCGGGCGAAGAGCTATCGGCCATCGGCTCCATGAAAGCCGCGGGGGTGGTGGCCATCTCGGACGACGGAAGACCGGTGATGAATGCGCGCGTGATGCGCCGCGCCATGGAATTCGCCCGCTCTTTCGACCTGCCGGTCATCGATCATTGCGAAGACCTGAACCTGAGCGCGGGCGGTGACATGCACGAGGGTTACGAGTCGGTGCGGCTGGGTCTGCGCGGAATCCCGGCAGGTTCCGAAGACGTGATCGTGGCGCGCGATATCCTGCTGGCCGAATCCACCGGCGCACGCTTCCATGTGGCGCATATCTCCACGCGCCACGCTATGGCCATGGTGGCCTTTGCCAAGCAGCGGGGACTGCCGGTCACTTGCGAAGCGACGCCGCACCACTTCGCCCTCACCGACGCGCAGATGCGGCCGTACGACAGCAATTTCAAAATGAAGCCGCCGCTACGCACCGCTTGCGATGCGGGCGCGGTAGTGGACGGCATCGTATCCGGCGCGGTGGACGCCATCGCCACCGATCACGCGCCGCATCCAGGCAGCGAAAAGATGCAGGAATTCGAAAAGTGCCCCTTCGGCATCATTGGCCTGGAAACCGCGCTGGGGCTCGCGCTGGAATACCTGGTGCACACCGGCAAGATTTCGCTCACGCGCCTGGTCGAGCTGTTCTCCACCGGACCCGCGCACGTGCTGCATCTCGATCGCGGCACCCTGCGCGTGGGCGCGCCCGCCGACGTGACCATCTTCAGCACCGATCTCGCGTGGGCCTACGACGTGAACCAGTCGTTCTCCAAGAGCCGCAATTCTCCCTTCGATGGACATACGTTCCGCGGCGGCCCCGTGGCCACGATTGTGGACGGCGCCATGGTGTGGCGGCGAGAGTGATGGCCAACAGAGAGCTTATCCCTTGCCGTTCTTCAGGATTTCGATGCTGCCATTATTGTCGTTGAGCCGCATTGGGCACGCGCCGCCACCGATGTTTCCGTTCAGCGAATCGGCGCTGAGATCGCCGGAGACGGTCAGGGGGAATTCGGAATGGATCTTGCCGAACGAGGTCTTGGCCGCTACCGCGTAACTGGAGTTGTCGGGCACGCGAACGCGCAGCGCGGAGAAGCTGGTGCGAATCCCCACCGGGCGGCACGCCTGACCTAGCAGCGAAACCTCCACGCCGCCGTTCTGGTCTTCGACATCTACCGAGCCGGCTACGCCGTCGAGCAGCACGGCTCCGAAACTGGTTTTCACATTGGCGCTGCTGCGGATGCCCGAGGCTTTCACCGCGCCGTTGGAATCCTCAACGGTTAGAATTCCGCCGATCCGGTCAGCGGTTATCAGGCCAAAGCTGGTCTTGAGCGAGGCTTCTTCGCCCACATCGGACACCGTGATGGGGCTGTTGCCGCCGACGATCCGAATCCCCTTGCGCACTTCGCTGACATCCACGCGCCCGAAGGAGTTTTCGATGGTCGCGGATTCGCCGACTTTGCGCCCGACGACCTCGGCATTTGTCGCGCGCACCGACAGGATCTTGCCGATATCGCCAAAGCGGACGGCTCCGAAGCTGGTATTCAGTTCGGCCGAGCCGGTGACGCGATTGGCCTCCACTTCGCCATTGGTGTTTCCTACGACCAGATTTCCTTTTACCCCGCCGACGGTCACTTTGCCGAACGAATTCGTGATGTGCACATCGCCGCCCGCATCCGTCACTTGCACCGCGCCATTGCCGTTCACGATCGTGCCGCCGCGCCCCGGATTGGTTACGTTGACACTTCCAAAGCGGTTCTTCACGTCCACGATGCCGGTAACGCCCGAAACATCCACGTTGCCGTTACCATTGCGGATCTCCACGTCGCCGGCATTGCCAGTGACCTCGACGGCCGCAAACTGATCCTCCAACCGCTGATTGCCGCGCCCATTGCGGAACGTCAGCTTCCCATTGGCATTAGTCACATTCGCATTAGCTTTCAGATCCTCAATGGAGACGCTGCCGAAGCTGTTGTGTAACTCCAGCGGCGCCGTTTCCGGCATGGTGATCTCCAGGTTCACGGAATAGGAGAGGTTGTGGAAGCCGAAAAAGCCGTCGTGCTCCTCCTTCGGATATTCGGTACGAACGACGAGCGCCGAGCCGGCGGCCGTGACCTCGATGCGAATCTCATCGGCGACGCGCTTCGCTTCGGCCTCGTTGGACGCGGAGACGTGGATGGAAGCGTGCACCACGACATCGCGGCCGGCATGCGTTCGCAGGTTGACATTGCCCATGCGGTGCTCCACCCGCACGCTTTGGCCGCTCGAGAGCGCCGTGGTTTTGTCGAAATTTCGGGAGTACTCGTCCCGGGCGAACGCCTGCGCCGCCAGCATCAGCGCCAGGGCGCACATCGTTTTATTGTGCACTTTGCAAAATCTCCTTCAGGGTGTCTTGTTTATCGCGATACAGCACCGCCAGGCCGGCTTGAAGCTGGGCATTGAAGCGGTTGTGGCTTACGGTGGATCGTACGCTGTCAATCTCGGCATCCAGCACCAGCAGTTTCTCGCGGGCGGCGATGGCCGCGGGGTTTTCCGAGGCGTTCAATTTCGGCTGCGCGAGGCGGGTGAGTTTGTCGATGGAGGCGCGGTAAGCGGCTTCGGCCTTTTCGACTTCATCCAAAGTTTGTTCAGTCAGAAAATCGCCAGTCGGCGGCGCGACCGGCGCCGGCCGCGAGTACTTCATAATGAAAACCGAAACCGTGATCGCCAGCACTGCTGCAAGGCCGGCCATCATCCGCCAATCGCCGAGCCAACCGATGCGTCCGGCCAGGCCGGACGGCTTAGCCGCCCTCTGCTGCGCCACCAAAGTCTGCCGGATCTTGGGCCACAAGTCGGGAGTTTCCCATTCCTCGCGCAGGCCCGGTGCGGCGGCCGACATTTCGCTCCAGAGCCACAGCTCGCGGCGGCAAGCGTCGCAAACCTTGGCGTGCTCACGCGCGTCCGGCAACAATTCGGGGACAGCCAATGCGCGCTCCAAATCTTTGCAATCGAATGTCATGCGCGGCTCTCCATCAACAATCGCTTCAACTCCCTTTTGGCCTCAAACAACCATTTCTTAGAAGTGCCTTCGGGGATCTCCAGAATGGCGGCCACTTCGGAATGGCGGAAGCCCTCGACTTCGAACAGCCAGAATACCGTCCGGTACTGCGGATGAATGCGTCCGAGCGCGTGCCGGATGGCTACCTGCAGCGGCACGTTGGTCGGTATCGCCGGCGGATCGGCCGGGAGCGGCGATTCGGCCTGCCGCTTGCGTTTGCGGCCCGTATCGTAACAGCAATTCAGCAGGATGCGGTAAATCCACGGCGCCAGACCGGAATCGAACTGTATGGCGCCCGCCGCGCGATATATTTTCAAAAAGGCTTCCTGCACGGCATCCTCGGCGTCCGCGCGGTCCGCAAGCAAATGAAACGCAACGCTCTTCATGCGTCCGGCATGCGCGGCGTAGATCTCCTCGAACGCGGAGAGATCGCCGCGTTTGGATGCCTGAATCAGGTCGGCGTCGGTACGAGCGGTTAGCCGGCCGGCGGCCATTGCCAGGGGCATTCTGATGGTTATAACGCTGGGAAGGGGTGGAACGTTCTAAAGATTCTTGAAGGGGGCCAGTTGGGCGGGCTGGCGCATTCCAGGTCCGCCCCTATTTGCGATGGCTAATTGCTCAACAGATGGCTATGCGGCTGGCGCGGCCGGCTCAAAGTAGCGTTGCGCCAGTTCCGGCTTGGCAATGACCGCTTTGCGCCAGCAGGAACGGGCTTCGAATTCGTTGCCCAGCGACATCAGCGCGTGCCCCAGATTCAGGAGCGCTTCGCCGAACTGCGGATCGGTACGGAGCGCCTCCCGGTAAAGCACCGCGGCGTCTTCGGCCTCGCCCCGCCGCTGGCAGATCAGGCCGGCATTGTAGAGTAGTTCCGGGCTGCGCTCCCCGCTGTCGAGCAATTGCCGATAGATTTCGAAGGCTTTATCGTAGTCCTGGTTTTCCAGCGCCAGGGCGGCCAGGCCGCGGAGCGCTTCTCTGGAATCGGAGCCGGATGCGGTCAACTCCTGGAAGCAGGTGCGGGCGCCATCCTTGTTGCCCGCGCGCCAGTGCGCAATGCCGAGATTGAGGCGGGCTTCGGCCCAGTTGGGGCGCTTCAGGAGACAGCTCTCGAACGCCTGAATGCTGCCCGGATAGTCGGCCCGTTGCAGTCGCAGGTGACCGATCCTGAAGGCGGCGTCATCGGAGTCCGGCGACTCAGGTGGCACTTGTCCATAAAGCTTCTCCGCAGCCTCGAGATCGCCCAATTGTTCGTGAACCAGCCCCAGGTTCCAATGCACGCCCGGCAGCTCGGGATCGATTAGCTGGGCCCGCTCGTAAGCCGCGCGGGCAGCCTTCAGATCGCCCTGTTCCTGCAGCGCGACACCCAGATTCAGGTGGGCTTGCGGCGATTCCGGCCGCACCCTGGTGGCGCGCGCATAAGCGTCCGCGGCGTTGCGCAGATCGCCGGCTTTGTGGCACGCGACTCCCAGATTGAACCAGTTCTCGAAGACCTGGGGCGCCAGCTCGGCCAGTTTTCGGGAGTAATCCGCCGCGGCTTGATGGTCGCCGGCGGCGAAGGCCGCACCCGCCAGTCCCTCAAGTGCGATCTGAGACTTCGGCTGCACCTCAGCCAGTTGTTGGGCGTACTTGCGCACCATTTCGTAATCCTGATTGGCCAGCGACAGCGAAACCAGGTTGCTGAGCGCGTCCTCGGAATGCGGATTGCGGCTCAGGATACGGCGGTACAACTCGGCCGCTTCCGTGTTGCGATCCCGTTTCTGGAGGGCCACAGCTTTGCCGAAGAGGGCCTCGGTATTGTCCGGATGGCGCGCCAGGAAGCGGTCGTACGCCTCCAGCGCTTCGTTATGCATGCCCGATTGCACCAGGCACGCGCCCAGGGCCAAATGGGCTTCGCTGCGCACGGGATCGTTCGAAAGGGCTTTGCGGAACGAAGCTGCGGCGTCCTCCCATCGCTCGAGGCGCCCCTGGCATACGCCTGCGTTAAAGTGCGCGGTGGGATGCAGAGGATCGAGAAGCGCCGCCTGCGCGTAGCTCTGCGCCGCCGGACCGTACTGCTGCAGTTCGTATTGCACCTGGCCTAACGCGAAGAACAGTGCCGGGTGACGTTCGCCGCCGTCTAGCGCGCGGACCAGTTCCTTGGCGGCATCGTCGAGTTTGCCGTCCAGATGCAGGGATGCGGCCTTCGAAAGGGCGCGGCTGAGGCGCGTGTTCCGATCGCTGCCGTTTTCCGCGTTCCGCGGGACGGTAGCCGTCGCTATATTCGTGCTTTCGATCTTCCGGTAATCCATTCTAATTGTCTCCCGATCATTGCCGTTTGACTGTTCTTGCCAGACAGCCAGCCGCAAATATTGCCCAAGATGTCGCCATGGCTCTCGAGTTTCACCCAGTATACGCGGGCGCTCTCGCCTGCCTCGCCGAAGAAGCCGACGCCGCCGGCGGTGAGCGCGTCGTCGGTCCAAAAGTCCGCCTCCTGGCCTTCGATGAAGGCGCGATAGCGGTTGCCCTTCACGTCCACGGTTACGCGGTATGGCGTGTTGGCGTGGATCATCATGCGCAGAGGCGTCTGCACACGGTTTCCCTTGTGGCCCCCAATTACCGGATAGCGGATCATGGCCATGACCGGCCGTGGTCCCGGCTGGAGGACGGCGAATTTCATGGCGTAGTAGTTATTGGCGTCGCTGGCGCGTACCACCCAATCGACGCTCTTGTTCTCGATCTGCGCCATGAACTCAAAACGGTAATCCGATAGCGGCACCGACGGGCGGTAGAGCGCCAATTGTCCGGGATGGATGAAGCCATCGGTGCTGTAGGACCAGCCCTTCGGCCACTTCGGCTGCACGCTTTTCCACTGACTCAAACCGGTGCGGAAGTTGTCCGCGTAGGTACGCGTGGCCCGTTCGGACATCCATTGACTGATCGACATCCCTCGCCAGGGGAGCGAGACGCCGAAGCTCTTGGAAGCTGCCAGCGGCCGCAACACTCCGGCGAGCAACAGCGCGGCTGCCGCCATGCCGACATACTGCCACTTGGTCCGGCTGGAAAGCGCCGCGACCTCGCGCCGGAAGGGCAGCACGTTGGATTTGGCCTTGGGCCGGTCCGCCAGTTCCTGCACGTAAGGCATGCTCCGGTCGGCGCGCAGCAGATCGCTGAAGCGGGCTTTGATCGGTTGGGTGCTGAACTCCGGACTACACATGTGGACTACGCGCAGAGTCCACAGCACGGCGCTCGAGCGCAACGAGCGGCCCACATCGGGTGGTAACGGACCGAGGCCGCCGACGGCTCCGGCGGGGGCCGGCAAATAATCGATAGGGGGGACGACAATGTCGGCTAAGGGAACCTGAATACGGTCCGGCGACGAGGCCCTGGCTGCGTCCCATGACGGCGCGCCAGTGGGCGGCGCGGCGGACGCCGGCTGGTCGGGACGGGCAATGGAGACGGGAGGCTTGGCTGCGACCCATGCGCCCGGCAACGCGAACAGTGCGTGCAGCGGCCCCGGAGTCTCGAAGCGCGGAAGCGCGGCTGCCGCGGCAACACGAAGATTCCGATTGCCGGTCGCTTCCCGCATTGGATTGTTTTCAGAGCGTACCAATCCCGCGAGACCGCCAATGGCCACGGGGGAGCACTCGGCCGGCGGGCTGGCGAGGCTGCCGAGCGGAGCCAGGGAGTTGCCGCTTGACACGGTGCGGTTCACAAAGCGCAAGGGCGAGGTTACGGGCAGCCCGGCCGGTTGTGGATCAGCCGTGGGGACCATGGGCGCCAGACCCAGAGCCTGCCCAGTTGCGGATTCGGCTGGCTCGGCGGCAGGCCGCGCGCCCTGGATGTTCGGCAGGACTTCGCGTACCCGGCTGGCGAGAGCGAATGAGCCGCCACTGGCCGCATCGGCGACGACCGGCGAGCGAACCTCCGGAGCGGCGGGTTTAAGGCTATCGATCGAAGCGATCGGAGCAGACGAGGCTGCCGCCTGGGGCAGTTTGGGGAGAACGATCCCTCCTGCACGCGCCCCGGGCGCTTCGAATGCCACCGGCACCGCAGCGGTTGTAACGTTGGTGTGGATCGGCAGCGGCCCGGCTTCCAGGAATCTGGGCTGCCCGGCGACAGACGCGGGAGTAAGGCCGAATTCCGGGGCGGAGTCCGGCCCGGCTGGAGCAGTGGGCCGCGCAATTGTCGTGTTGCCAGGCAGAGCCACTGCGAGGGCGGTGGGCGTCACTGGTCCAGTTGCAGAAGGTTCGCCTGGCGCGGGGCTGGTGGCGCGCAGTTGCGGAACTCGTGGCCCCCCCCGGACTGCCGCGCTGAGGGGCGCGGGTTCCGGCAGTGCCATTGAGTCGGGCCGGCGGCGAGACGGCGAGATGTGCGCCATAGCGGCCGGCGAGCGCGAAGTCAGGTTTGCGGCTTCAAAATGGGTCGCGGCGGCGCCGGCGGTGGACCGGCCCGGAGGTTGACTGGCAACCGTGAAGCAAGCCTGGAGGACCAGTGGTGGATAAGCGGCGGCTGAACCCTGCCACACCAGCCGCCTACCGATTGCCGCTAGGGTTTGGCCGAAGATCCAAGCCGGCTGCACGGCGGACATACCGGCGCGCTCGATTTCCAGCGCGAGTTCGCGGACGCCGGCGAGAGGCTTTGCCAAAAGGCGCAACGCGGCGAAGGGCGCCGGGTTGTGGTGGGCCGGCGGCCGTTCGATAAAATCCGCCATCCGCACCGGTGCGGCTTCCGGGGCCAGCGCCTCATAAAGGCGCTTTCGGTAGCGTTCACTGAATTGGACACGATGCGGTTCGCTGCAGAACTCCACGTCGCGGAGCTGCCGGATCGGACCAATTCCTTTCCCGCAATAAAGACACTGCACGCTCTGCCTCTCTCCTCCGGCTATCGGCCATTATATACTCACTTACAACAAGGAACAATGCAAACCGTACTAATAGGGAAAGTTAGTTGGTACTTATTAATCGAATAGCCATGGCGACTGCTATCTTCGGTTAACTATTACACACGTTAGATAACATCGCCTTGTAACTATGGGAAACGGGATCGCAGCGCGGGACCTCCGCGCCTGGAACGAGAGGCGCGCCACAAATTGAGGTACGCTGAAACCGATGAGTCTGGAACAAGCGCGGGAATGGTTGCGGAGCGCCACGGCGGTGGCGGTGTTGACCGGCGCCGGAATCTCAGCGGAGAGCGGCGTCCCGGTTTTTCGGGGAGCCGACGGGTTGTGGAGGAACTACAAGCCAGAAGATCTGGCCACTCCCGAGGCGTTTGCGCGCGACCCGCGCCTGGTTTGGGAATGGTACAACTGGCGGCGCACTGCGATCCGGCAGGCCAAGCCAAACGCCGGGCACGCCGCCCTGGTGCGCCTCGAAATTCAAAAGCCACATTTCACCCTGATTACGCAGAACGTGGACGGCCTGCACGACATGGCCGGCAGCGGCCGGATGTTGAAACTTCACGGCGACATCTGGCGCATGCGCTGCACTTCCTGCGGCGCCAATTGGCCGGATCGCCGCGCCCCCTTGCCCAAACTGCCCCCGCACTGCGGGTGCGGCGGCCTGGCGCGCCCCGGAGTCGTCTGGTTTGGCGAGCCTCTGCCCGAAGGCATGATGCAGGAAGCCGAACATGCCACCCTGGAGGCGCAGGTGCTGCTAGTGGTGGGTACCTCGGCCCAGGTCTATCCGGCGGCCAGCCTGATTCCCCTGGCGAAACAAGCCGGAGCGCGGGTGATCCAGGTGAACCTGGAGCCGACACCTGACTCCGGCATTGTGGACTGCGCGCTCGAGGGGCCCGCCGGCGAGATCTTGCCGCAGTTGATTTAAGCCGGTCACTCGGAACGAGGCTGCGACATGGCCTGCAGCGCAAAAGCCCGGTCCTTTTCGCCGCGGCCCTTCGCAAGCATGGCGCCGGCTGATGGCAGAACCCGCGTCGCCACGATATACGCCAGCGCGCACACGATAAACGCCAGCGAGGCTACTAAAACGATACTGAGGATTATCCAAACCTGTTGCGTCATAGAGTCCACCCAAATGATTTGCTGTCCGTTCCTTCGATTCCAGCGCGCTCGCCTATGTCGTATTGTTGGGGATCAACTTGACTTCGGTGAGATCCGTGGCAATCACCTGGAAGATGTTGTTCAGGCCGGTTACCGGTTGAGAGGCGGAGATGCAACTGCTGCTGCCGCCGGTGGCAGTGTAGTCGGAGAAGAAGTACGAGGGGGAGGAAGCGATTCCCTCCATCGTCTGACAGGGGGTGATCGCCGGACTGGTATCCGTGGTGCATCCAGAGGCCTCCGCGCCATAGGCCACCGAGTAGATTCTGGTGCCCGCGGTCGCGGCGACATTAGCCGCCGTGACAGCCTGATGGCACTCCTGGAGGGTGGACGGGTACAAGCCCGACGTAGTGGAGGCTCCCACCATTTGTGCGGAAGTGGCGTTTGCGTCGCCATCGCTGAGCATGATCATCACGTTCTGCGAGTTCGGATTCAGGAGTTGCTCGGCGACAAGATACGCTTGCGCCGTATAAATTATCTGCGCATAGTAGGTCCCGGCGCCGCCGATGGCCTGTAGGCCGGCGCAGCCGCTCTTCCCGCCGGACGCGGCCACTAAGTTGGAACCGGAATTCAGCGAGGTAGCGCTATCTGAAGCGCGGTAATCGCTGGCGAAATTCAGAATCTGGTAAGTCGAGGTGACTGGGAAAGGGAACGAATAAGGCCTGATCGTGGGAGTGGCAGAGCCGCAGTTGTAGTCGTCCGCAACGTCAGTCGTTGCCACCGACGGGAAGGTTAACAGGCTCACTCTATCCACCGAATTCGACACCATGCCGCTGGTGGCGCCGCCGCAGCTTGTTTCGGTCGGCTGGCAAGGCGAGAGGCTCTTCAGTAGTACCTGGACGCCCTGCAATGCGCAGTAGATTCTGGTGTTACTGCAGTTGCTGTCCGAATCCGTGTCGTTCATCGAGCGCGTCGAGTCGACCACGATGGCGATGTTGTACGGTTGCGTCGCCGAGCCTTTCATGCTGGCCGTCGCGGTAGCGGTGAGCGTAGCGGAGGGCCCGCCAAACATAGGAAAGAAGAACAGCGGCACTTTAACCTGCTGCGCCACCTGGATAGCGTTCGCGCCGCCAGGGCCGTAGCACTGGAGACCAAACGCGGTCTTCAAAGTCGACAGGCACTTGAACTTGGGGTAACCGCTAAGGATGGCCGTGCCTGGGATATTAGAGGCCGAATTGAGGTTGCCGCTTGTGCCACTGTAGGTGGTGACGGTGGTAGTGACGGTGGCCGTCGTGGCTCCGCTTTGGGACATGGCCGCCCCGCCGGCTAACGCCGCCGCTTGGGTGGAGGCGTTGAGCTCGTTCTGGTAGAAGTAGATGAAGCCGAAATCCGCCACCAGGGCCGCCATTCCGAAAAGCACAGGCAGCCACAGCGTTATGAAAATGAGGACCTGCCCACGCTGGCTTGTCTTCCGCGCCGGGCGCAACCAGGCACCGCTAGTCGTCTTCATTGGATAAACTCCGTGGTCTGCGTTCCGAGGCTGCAGGAATAACTTCCTCTGAACACTCCCAGAGCGCAGGGATAAGTAGCCGTTATCTGGGCCGACGCGCCCTGCACCATATTCGCGGCTCCGCCTGTACACGTTGTCGTGGATGAGTAGGTGACTCCGTTAATCACGAATGTGAGCGAGAGACCCGAAGTGAGACTGGGGGCTGCGCCGCTGATCGCCGCATAGGCCGTAGCGCACGGGTCGCTGGTCTGTCCGCGGCTAAAGGCAAGCTGCTGCGCGCCGTTGTTCACCGCATTGGTCAGCACCAGCTCGTTGTGCAGGACAAACCCGAAGGCGGCCATTCCCGTCGTAACGAGCAGCAACACCGGCATCACCAGGGTGAACTCGACCAACGACCCACCTCGCCTGCCCCGAGCGCCGGCGCGGCGGCCTCCGGGCCTGGGCTGTTTCGGGCAACCCATCGCATCGGAATTAACCGAAGGCAACATCTTGCGTTCTCTACCGGTAGCGTTATTTGAATCTGGCTCGATTTTCATTGGCGTATCCCCAGCTTGTTGATTCGTTTGACTTCTGAGAGACGGTGGTTTCGTCTGCATCGATCTTACCCGTCTGACTGAGTGTACCCGAACTTTTTGACGCCTGTAAATGGTTTTGCGGACTTGTCCGGTAACAGAGGCACCAGTCGTACCAGATTCTAAAGTACCGGAACTTACTCTGGTCAGCAGGTGGGTGCTAACTTGGGAGGGCCGAAGGACCAAAGAGCGGGGCGGTCAGCGGCTGCAGCACATCTGAGTGGATAGAACGCGGCCGCCGGCGAAGAAGTTTTCGTGCGACAGCTGTTTATAAATAGACCCCGCGACGCCCGCGGCGATGGGACCGTTGATGCGGAAGCCGCCGGTGAGCAGCACCACCACGACCAGTTGGTTCCGCTCCACATCGTTGAAAGAGCCAAACCATCCCAGGTGATTGAGCGCGCGGGAATCGTGGCAAGTACCGGTCTTGCCGAGGATAGGCTCGGTCTGATCCACGCCGGCGCGGTGGGCGGTGCCAAAATCCACGGCTCCGCGCATCCCGACCTTGACATCGTCGATCCAAGGTGCGATATCCAAGCGACGCTTCACGCGCGGCTCGAAATGCTCGATCTCTTCCTGGCTTTTCGGATATTGGAGGTGGTAAAGGGTTCCCCCGTTGGCGATGGCTGAAACCAGGGCCGCGAGTTCTAACGGCGTCAACTGGATGCCTTCGCCGTACGCCGTCATCATGCCCACGCTGCCATTTGGCGGCGGAGCGTCCGGCAGCAGACCGGGACGTTCGCCGGCGATCTGCCAACCGGCCTTTTCGCCGAGGCCGAAGAGTCGCGCGTAGTGCACCGCCCGTTCATAGCCCAGGCGGTCGCCGAGAATCTTGAAATAGGGATTATTCGAGTGCGCCAGCGCGGCGCTCAAGTCGAGACTGACGCGGCGAGTCAGGTGTACCGGCGTGTCGCGTTCGATCAAGCCTTCATGGAGGGCGGCGAACGCCGTCACCAGCTTGATGGTAGAGCAGGGAGTGAAGCCGCTGTCGAGGGCGGTCTTCTGATTGACGATGGTAAGGATGCGTCCAGTCTGAGGATCGACAACCACGACCGTGCCGTTGTAGGGTCCCAGCGCGTCGACGGCGGCGCGCCGCACCTCCAGATCATCGCCGTCCACATTATCGCCCGCCGTGGGATCGAAGGCGGCCGAAGGCGCCTTGGCGGTCTTTGACCGCCGGGGCTGGGGGCTCGGGGCTGGGGGCTGGGGTTTCACGGTTGCGGCAAGGCGCGCTTTAGGCTCTGTCTTAGCAGCGGGGTGCGCCTTGCGCTTCTTGGTGCTGCGCACCGCAAACGTGCACGGTGGCAACAGGCAAAGCAACATTATTAATGTCAGGCCGCGCAGCATGGTGTTTTTAAGGCTTAGAGCCGCTATTATCAACCATCGGTACTAGTAAGGTCAAGCGCTATGGACGTTCCGGCTCTGCAGGGAGGAAGCCGCCTCCCCGGCATCCTGCGCGTCCACGACCGCCACGGCGGCGATGTTGACGATATCGTTGACCTCGGCGCCGCGCTGCAGGACGTGTACGGGGCGCGACAAGCCCATCAGGATAGGTCCGATCCGTTCCGCCCCCGCAATACGCCCAAGCAGCTTGTAGGCGATGTTGCCGGCTTCCAGGTTCGGGAAAATCAGCACGTTGGCGCCGCCTTTCAACGTGCTGAAGGGGAAAGTCTCTTCCACGATTTCCGGCACCAGGGCGGTGTCTGCCTGCATCTCGCCGTCCACCATCAGAGCCGGTTCGCGCAGGCGCACCAACTCCACGGCTTTGCGCACCTTCTCGGCCAACGGATGGCGAGAGCTGCCGAAATTGGAGAAAGACAGCATGGCCACCCGGGGCTCCACATCGAAGCGCCGGGCCATCTGCGCGGTATTCACCGCGATCTCGGCCAGATCCTCGGCAGTGGGTTCAATATTGACGGTGGCGTCGGCCAGGAAATAGATGTCGCGCTTGGGGGTGATCATGACATAGACGCCGGAAACCCTGCGCATACCGTGGCGCACCTCGATCACTTGCAGGGCGGGCCGGATCATTTCCGGATAATGTTGGGTGAGCCCGCCAACCAGAGCATCGGCATCGCCCAGACGGACCATCATGGCGCCGAAGACATTGCGATCGAGAATCAGTTGGTCGGCTTCCCGGCGCGTGACGCCCTTGCGCTGGCGGAGGCTGTACATTTCCTCGGCGTAGGCCGGCAGGCGCGCGGATTTGGCCGGATCGACGATCTGCACGCCGTCCAGGTGCAAGCGCAGGTCGGCCATCACCGCCCCAATTTTCGTCTCGTCGCCGAGCAGAACGGGGCGGGCGATCTTTTCATCCAGCAGAATCCGGCAAGCGCGGAGGATTTTGGGCTCTTCGCCTTCGGGGAAGACCACGCGCTTGGGCTGGCGCTGGGCTTTGTGGATCATCACGCGCATCACTTCGTGGGCCCGGCCCAGGCGGCGCTCCAGTTGTTCGCGATATTCGGTAATGTCGATGGGCGCTTGCGCCACGCCGCTCTCCATCGCGGCTTGGGCCACCGCGGCCGCCTCCCAAATCAGCACGCGCGAGTCGAAAGGCTTGGGAATAATGTACTGGCGGCCGAATTCCAACCGTTCGACGCCGTAGGCACGGCGCACGTTGTCCGGCACATCTTCACGCGCCAGCGCAGCCAGGGCGCGCGTAGCCGCCAGCTTCATCTCGTCGTTCACCATCGTGGCGCGGACGTCCAGCGCGCCGCGAAAGATGAACGGGAATCCCAGGACGTTGTTGACCTGGTTGGGAAAGTCCGATCGTCCGGTGGCCACGATGGCGTCCGGCCGGGCGGCCACCGCGACGTCGTAAGGAATTTCCGGATCCGGGTTCGCCAGTGCGAAAATAACCGGGTCGGGAGCCATGGTCAGCAGCATTTCGGGCGTGACGCAATTGCCGCTGGACAGGCCGAAAAACACGTCCGCGTCCACAAAGGCGTCGGCCAGCGTGCGCTTGCCGGTTTCGGCCGCGAAGCGTTCCTTGTAGGAGTTCATGCCCGACTTGCGGCCTTTATAGATGACGCCCTTGGTATCGCACATGAGGATGTTTTCGCGGCGCACGCCGAGGTTCACATAGTGCCGCGCGCACGAGATGCCGCTGGCGCCGGCGCCGTTGAAAACCACGCGCACCTGGTCGACTCGTTTGCCGACCAGGTCCAGGGCGTTCAGCAGCGCGGCGCCCGAGATGATGGCCGTGCCATGCTGATCGTCGTGGAATACGGGAATCTTCATGGTGCGGCGGCATTCTTCCTCGATATAGAAGCACTCCGGCGCCTTGATATCTTCCAGATTGATGCCGCCGAAAGTGGGCTCGAGCAACTGGCAAGTGCGGATAATTTCGTCCGCGTTTTCGGTGGCCAACTCGATATCGAAGACATCGATATCGGCGAAGCGTTTGAACAGGACAGCCTTGCCTTCCATGACGGGCTTGCCGGCGGCCGCGCCGATATTGCCCAAGCCGAGAACCGCGGTACCGTTGCTGACTACCGCCACGAGGTTGCCTTTGGCCGTGTACTTGTAAACCAAGCTCGGGTCGCGGGCGATTTCGAGGCAGGGAACCGCCACGCCGGGCGTGTAAGCCAGGCTCAGGTCGCGCTGCGTGAGGCAAGGCTTGGTGGGGACCACCGCCAGTTTGCCGGCGGGTGCCGAGGAGTGATAATCGAGAGCTTCCTGGGGATCGATCTTCATGCCGGGCTCCTCACGTTATAGGCATATTATAGTTGTTTATCCTCAACTATGAAACGGGGAGTCTTACCTGGGCTGCGGTTGAGGCGGCTGTTCCCTGGTCTGATCGTCGGTAAGCGGCGGCAGTTCCCGGCCATCGAACTTGATCACGGCGTCGGACGAGAACTTCCGGTAGAGCCGGAATTCCTTCACGTTTTTCGTCCACACTCCGCCGCGGCTGTGCATCCTTAAACTGGCCACCAGCGGCAGAAAGAACTCGCTGTCGCCGATCTTAGCGGCGTCGTAATCCAGCGTTTCCTCGGCTTGCAGGATGGGAAACGAGGGCGGAACATTCACCGGCTCCTGCGTGATCCGCACGATCCTTTTTAGCTCCTGGTCCACGAAAACCCATCCCCGATAGCCAGCTTTGATTCTCTGCCCATCGCCCTTCCGCTCACCCTCGTAGGAGAGCGTATATCTGGAAAACTCCGGCGGGACGCGGTAGGAAAAAACGTGCGTCCGGCGGCCGCGCAGCGTGGTCCATCTCTTCCACGCAAAACTGGCATGGCTCGCGGGGTCGAACAGGGAGCGCATGTTGGTGCCGAAATCGCCCATGGAAAAAGCCCCGCCTACGGAAGCGTAAGGCACGTTCGTGACCGCGCGGCCGTTCTGCGAAACCAGCGCGTAGTCTTCCTTCTGATTGAAGTAGCTGAGCCGCGCGGTGAGAACATCCTCCAGCCGCCACGCCTCCCGGCCGTTCGGGTCGACGTAACGGCGGGTTTGCTCCAGGCAGATGAAATCCGGCAGATTACGCGTATAGTTAATGGCGTACTCGCGCACCTCATCCAGCAGTTTCGCCTGTTCGTCGGACGAGGGTGGGGACGGAGGTTCCGTCGACATTTGGACCGGCGCGCCTGAGGCGGAGCAGATGCTCAAGCACACCGCAAACACTGCGGCGCGGCGAAGGTTCATAGACTTAAGACCTCGTTCACTTATTATGGCGCTAAAAGGCGCCGCATAGGATATATAATCGGTGGTGTCCAATGACGCGCAGCTGCGTTTGTCTGTTTATACTGGCCCTCCCCGCATGCGCGCGGGAACTCACGGCGCAGCAGGTGCTGGATCGTGTGATCGCGGCGTACAGCGGTTTGAAGGCTGTCCATGTGGTCGCGGAAAGGGCGGAAACCGAATATGAACTGGCCAACGCCAGCGGTGGACGCTACCTGGCACGCTTGAAACAACCGTCGGCAGAAGCGCTGGCCGTAAGCGACGGCGCCACGATCTGGCTGGCACTGAGTTCCAAGAAGCAGTGGTCCCGAGTCTCCGCCGCCTCGCAGTCGGACGATAGCGACGAGGAGCACGACGCCAGGGGCGCCAGCCAGAACCTGCACGATGCCCTCGAGGACATGATGCTGCGCCGGTTCCTGGAACTGGCCAAAACCGTGCGGAATCCCGTCATGGAGAAGGCGCAGGATTTCGATTTGGCCGGGCAGAAGACGCGCTGTTACACGATTCGCGCGCACGCCGGCGGATCCGAAATCGAACTATTAGTGGACCGGCAGACATTCTTCGTGTTACAGTCTGCGGAGACTGAAGTGGTCACGCGGATCAAGCTGCTGGAGGTGAACCAGGAAGCCGGCGACGCCCTCTTTCACTTTGAGCCGGCCGCGGGATGGACCGAAGTGGGGACGCTGGCGCCGGCGGTGCAGCCTATCAAGGTGGGTGAGCGCGCCGCGGATTTTACCGTCAAGACACTCGATGGGGAAACCGTGGCGTCCGCCAGCCTGCGCGGGAGCGTGGTGGTGCTGGACTTCTGGGCGACCTGGTGCGAACCATGCCGGGTGGAGTTTCCCGCGCTCGATAAGATGCGCACCGAGTTTGGCGGGGCCGCGCGATTTTACGGGATCTCGGACGAATCGCTGGCCACAGTGAAGAAGTTCGTGGCGGAGAATGGCTACCAGATGCCCATGCTGATCGACAGCAATCGCGAAATACGCCGCCGCTATGGCGTCCATAAAATTCCCGCGTTGCTGGTGATCGACCGGGAGGGCGTATTGCGGCAGGAGTTCATCGGCGAACAGGATGAATCCGTCATGCGGGATGCCATCCGCACCGTCGTGGACCGGAAGGCGACAGAGCGATAGAGGCGCGGCGGCGGGGCCGCCTAAGCGGCAGCGCCAAGGTCGGGCTCGAGAATTGCGAGCTGCGGTACTCGGTCTTCCGTGCGATTCATCCGCCTGCTGTCAATTTGGCGGGAAAGATCTTGTCGCAACTGCCGCCCCAGCTTGGCTGGCGATTCTATCAGCATCGCGCCCAGAACGGCCTCCATTTGGCTGTCGCGATCTCTTGCGAGATACAAGAGATCTTGCTCGGTGCTCACGCCATGGGCCCCCCGAAGGCCTCGTCCGGGCGTATTGCAAGGACATCCGACAGGCGACTGCGCAGGTTGGGCGCCGCCGACAGCAGGCGCTCCGCAACCGCCGGGTTGGCCAGCAACAACACGGCGCCGCCCCTGGTCAATGACACAACATCGCGGTCGAGCGCGGTGACGAGTTTTGGCAGCCAACGATCCAAGGTGATCAGGGTGACCGGCCTGTCGGGGTCCCGCGAGAATGCCTCTTCAAGCCGGTCGAGCCTCATCTCGGCCGCAACCAAAGATCGAAGCCCGAACCCAAGCTGAACCTGCACTTCCGCCGCAATGTCAGCTTCGATGGCACGGATCGCACCGGCATCCGAGGTAAGCAGGTACAGCGAAGACGTGTCTGAACCGGCGGCGGCGAGCCTCCTAACCAGTCCGAAGGCGATGGTGGGAGAGAAATCGGTCATGCGGGTTTAGGCAACACCTTGGTAAGCGCAGGGTGGACCGCGAAGTATTCGAGTCCACCCTTGAAGTACTCGAGAACTTGACGGTTCACGAGCAGCTCCCGGGCAGTGGAATTCTCGATCGGGAACTCGCCTTCTTCGGACAATCGCCGAAGGAGCCTCTTCTGGCTATTGCCCAGCCCTACAAGATAGCGATTCCCGAGCTGTTTAATGGCGGCATTGACATGTCTGCGGCCAATGCGGTCCTCAGCGTCACGATAGGCGTACTCGGTTGACGAGCGCGCCAAGGTCAAGAGATCGCGCAACACGCCGCCCGAATACTTTGCGATGGCGGCGATCTCAGTGCGATCCATGAAAGCGGGGGCGCCGCGGCGTTCCAGGATCTGCCGTAGGAAGGCCGAGTTCTTAGGATCGGCGGCCGCTGCCGGGATATGCTTGACCAGGTCGAAGTAGTCTTGCAGGAATCGGCCCTTGTCGTATAAAAACAGCAAGGGCACCACGATGATTACAGAAATCTTTGTTCCTCTCAACGCCTGAAGATCCTGTTCCGCGAACTCGCGGAAAAGGTCCGGCCGAATTAGGCGATCGAGGCCATCTATCAGGAGCGTGATCTGATCGCCAAATTCCAGCAGGGGCGAAGCGATGGATACGAGAAGCTCCTGGACCTCCGTCACCTTGCGCCGAAGCGCCGGGAGCCTCAGCTTCATCAGCCCGGGGACATTGACTTGAACCATGTCTGGCGCTGCGTCCCAGTCATCCAACCTGTCCGCCGGGACCCATTCCGTCTTGCCAAACGCGACTTCGCGCAACCTCATGTGTGCTGATTTTACGTCCTCAGGCAGTTCCTCACCCATCTTTCGGAGTCGTGAACAAACGTGTGGGTAAACCCGGAAACCGGCAGTGGCGAGAATCGCCCCAGGACTGATCTGGCTGAGGTCTGTATAGTCCGCCATATCCACAAGGACGTTGACCGCGTCGGAGTGGCGGCTGAGTTCCTTCTGCGTCAGCAGCAGCTCAGTCGTTTTTCCCGATCCGATGCCGCCAACAAGCGCCATTTGAGAGCCCCGGGTTAACTCCGCGGTGTTAGCGAAGGCAACGTGAATAGGGGGCTCACCGGCATCGCGCGGATCGTGTTCCGGCGCAACGATCAGGCCGTCCGCCAGGACGTCCTGCGAGCCAATGGGATTCAGCCTTTCGAGGAACGGCCTGTAGACTTGCCGCCTGTCGAAAACAACCGCACCCGACTTCGAATCCGTCGCCGTCTCCATCTAACGATAGTATAGGAGATCCTCATCCTCCGCAGGCCTGCTGCAGCGCGCCGCCTAACTTCTCCAACTGCGCACTCTCCGGCTTCCGGCCGCCGGCCGTGACGTAGAACACATCGATGGCCTTGTGCGCCTCGGTATCGATCAAGACAACCTCGATATTGCACCCTTCCGCGGAAATGGCGGCGGCCAGATCGTAGAGCAAGCCGGGCCGGTCCTGGGCCACTATCTCGATTAGCGTTGCGCTATCGGACGCCTCCGGGTTGAACGAAACCGTGGGCCGCACTTCGGAGTTGCGGCTGGGCGGAGCGGGTTTCGGGCGGTTCTGCAGGAGCTGGCGCACATCCAGCCGGCCTACGACGACGCGCTCCACGGTGAGGCGCAACCGGTCCATTTCGGTAGGATTTAGTTCCAGCGTGCGGGTGGGATCGGCAAAGGTAAACGTGTCGAGCACGGTGCCCTGGCTATTGGAGAATGCTTCGGCCTTCAGAATATTCATGCCGAAGCTGGAAAGGGTGCCGGCCACCGAAGCGAACAGAAACGGCCGATCGGCGGTTACCAGCGTCAGGCGCCAGGCGGCCGCCACCTTTTCGAGCGAGAGGGCCACACCGCGCTGGCGGAAAACACCGTCCAAGCCAAGGTGCGCATCGATCTCCTCCGCCGTATGCGTGCGCGCATAGCGCGTCGGCAGGCCCGCGAGAAAGGCGCGTTTCTGGGGCGTCTCGGACGGGACGCTGGGGATGCGGGAGGTTTCCAGTTCGCGCGTCAGCTCGTTGTAGGCGAGCAGATAGAGCTGCCAGAGCACCTCGGCGCGCCAAGGCGTCATGGCGGACGGATTGACGGCGCTGATATCCGCGTAGGTCATCAGGGTAAGCGCCTTCAAGCGCTCCACGGTTTCCACGCGCGCGGCCATGTGGCGCGCGGTGGCTGGATCCTGCAGGTCGCGCGAGTTCATCACCGCGGACATTTCCAGATGCTGCCGGATGAGAAACCCGACCAGATCGCGATCGGCTCGCGGCATCCCAATGCGCTCGAGCGCCGGCTCGGCGGCGCGCAGCGAGGCTTCCGCATGCGCCCCGTTGGCGGCCCCTTTGCCTACGTCGTGGAACAGCAGCGCGCAGAGCAACAAGGCCGGCTCTTCCATTTCCGATAGCAGATCGGTGTAGCGCTTGACGTCCGGCTCGCGGGTTCCGCGCAGGCCCGCCACAGCCTGTAACGCGACCAGCGTGTGCTCGTCCACCGTGTAGCGATGATAGAAGTCCCTTATGACCAGGCACTCGATCTGCGCCATTTCGGGAAACAGCGCGCGCAACACGCCAGTCTCGTGCATGCCGCGCACGGCTTCGGCGGCGTATGGCAGCGATAGAATCTCCTTAAGCGCCGGCCAGACCGGCTGCGGCGTGGAAAACCATTGCGCCAATTGCGGCACGGCGGCGGATACGCTTTGCTCGGCCGTGGCAGACGGGCGAATGCCGTGGCGCGCCACGAACTGAAACAGGCGCAGCGCCAGCTCCGGATCAGCCTCCAATGCATGCGGCGCGCGCAGGTGCACCCGCTCGCGCGCCACGCTGAAATCCGCGTTCGAGAGGCGAGTGCGCCAGTCTTTGAATTGCGCAAACAGCGAACTCGATTGCGCTTCGCTCGATTCCAGCTCGCGCACGGCGGCGCGATACAGATCGCGCGCGTGGCGAAAATAGTCGCGCATCCATTGCGCCGCGCCGGGCGCCCCGAAGTAAACCGCCGCCTGCTCCTGAGCGTCGAAAGTGAGCGCGTTCTGATCTCGTCCGGCGCGAGAGTGCAGAAAGCAACGCAAACGCGCCAGAAACAGAAACGCGGGCTCGATCTGGGGAGCCTCGACACCGCGAATCTGGGCTAGCCACCGCACCAACTGATAGTCGCGCAAGCCGCCTGGCGTATCCTTAATGTTCGGTTCCAGGTGATAGTAAGTGTTCTGATACTTCCGGTGGCGTTCGCGGCTGAGGCTGGTCAGGTTGCGCATTAACGGGTCGCGCTGGGCGTGCAGGAAGCGCGGCAGCCGCTCGGCAAACCTGGCATACAGCGCCCGGTCGCCGGCCAGGAATCGCTGATCCAGCAGGCTGACGTTCAGCTCGATGTTTTGATCGTGGATCTCAGCGCATTCCTCTGGCGTGCGCACGGAATGGCTGAGGCGCAGCCCGGAATCCCATAACGCGCGGATAAAGGCCGAGATCGACTCGGGAGCATCCTGCGCCAGCCGGCCGCTTTCCACCAACAGAAGCAGATCCACGTCGGAATAGGGAAACAGATGGCGACGGCCGTAGCCGCCCACGGCGATCAAGGTCAGGCCGGCGGGAAAAGACGGCCACAGCCGTTCGCGGGCGAACCCCTCCACCATGCCGTCAACCAGCGCGGTGCGTTCCGCCAGAGCCCTGATGGGATCGTTACAGGGCGGCATCTCCACGATCGTCGTTCCGAATCCGAATGGCCTCCGCCACGTCGTACACGAATATCTTGCCGTCGCCGATCTTGCCGGTGCGCGCGGCGGTGGTCAAGGTTTTGACTAGTTCCTCATAGCGCGAATCAGCGACCACGACCTCGATTTTTAGCTTGGGTAAGAGGTCCACGGTGTACTCACGCCCGCGGTAGACCTCTTTATGGCCTTTCTGCCGGCCATGCCCCCGCACTTCGCTGATGGTCATGCCATCGACGCCGATGCCCGCCAGCGCTTCCTTCACTTCATCCAGCTTGAATGGCTGGATTATGGCCTCGATTTTTTTCATATTCACGCTTCCGGAATGTAGCCTTCCTCACCGTGCAAACTCACGTGCAGGCCCTCATTTTCCACATCCACGTGTCAGCAGGGACAAGTTTTTCAGCTGGGTCATCTGCAAACGGGAGGATCGGCGCACACAACTCTACTTTACATTGTGCAACGCCCGCCGGAACGTCCCAAGCGCAACATTTCTATAGGTATGATTGAAATTTTCTATTTCGCGGGTATCCGGCTGGCGGAGTTCGTTGGTTTGGGGGTGCGCGGGCCTGGGAAATTCTCGCTGCGCGTGCAAAATCCGCCGTATGTTTTGCGCACTTCTTAACGATGGCAAGAACCGCTGTCGAAACTGAAATCGAGAGGAAGAAAATGAACAACCAAAGAGAAGGCTGCCGGAGCGTGTCCGGCCGCTATGGAAAAGGAACGGCGCCAAAGCCGGCCGCACAGCGTGGAGCATTGCGTTCGCGCTGGCAGCCGCGCTCCAGACGCCGGCCGCCGCGCAGCCCGCTCACTGGAAGCTACAGATCATCCATAGCTTCAGGGGCCAGCCCAACGACGGGTTGAAACCCAACAGTCTGGCGATGGGAGAAGGCGGAGCGCTGTATGGCAGTACGAGTTCGGGCGGAAGCGCGAACGCGGGGTCTGTATTTGCGATGACGCCGCCGGCGACCGCGGGCGGCGCGGGGACCGAGACCACGATCTACAGCTTCCCAGCCCTGCCCGACGGCTTCGAACCGTTCCCGACCGTGGTGACCGGCAAAGATGGCGTGCTGTTCGGCTTTACGCAAGAGGGCGGAACGTTCAACTGCGGCACGGTATTTGTGTTGACTCCGCCGGCGTCCGCGGGCGACGATTATAGCTTGACCGTGCTCCACAATTTTACGTGCCAGGACGATGGGGCCTATCCGAGCGGTTTGGTGGTTTCGGGCAACGCTTTGTATGGCGTGACCACAAACGGGGGAAGCGGAGCGAATGGCGTGGTGTTTTCAGTGACTCCGCCCGCTACTCCGGGCGGCGACTGGACCGAGACCGTGCTTTATGCGTTCACCGGCGGCAGCGACGGCGGGTATCCCGGCACCTTAATTGGCGGCGGGAGCGATATTCTCTATGGCGCGACCTCGGATGGCGGGAACGCAAACAACGGCGTGGTGTTTTCGTTAGCGCCGCCGCAGTCCGCGGGCGGCGACTGGACCGAGACGGTGCTGTACGCGTTCAATGGCGGCAGCGACGGCGAAAATCCGGTGGGCCTGGCGGTGCCGCCTCCCATGAGTCCGCCATCCACCGTGGTGCCGTAGAGCACTCCTTGCGTCGTGTTGAGGATCAGCGAGTCGGGTCCCGCCCCATTGATTCCGTGGATGGCGAAGGTGCGCAGCACGCTCTCGCTCCACGCGCCGCCCGCAGATGCCGGCGGGGTCAACGAGAACAGTGCGCCGCCCGGTATGCCTCCGGACCCGCCGCCTTCGTTCGCCGTGGTGCCATAGAGCACGCCACCGCTGCCGATCACGACGCCGGCGTACACGGCATATCCGTCGCTCGCCCCATTGAAGCGATAGAGCACCTCCTCGCTCCAAGCGACGCCGGGAGACTCCGGCGGAGTCAACGAATAGACCGTCCCGCAACCTGAGAAGCATTCCGGGACCACCTCGATGCCACCATACGCGGTCGAGCCATAGAGCACGCCGCCGCCACCGATCGCAGGTCACGGGCCTGCGCCACGGCGGCGTCCATTTCGCGGCGATAGTTCTCGAATCCTTTTTGGGACTCGATCGCGCGCCATTGATCGAGCGCGCGCCGATACCATGCGCGCGCGGCCTGGCGATCCTGAATGGCCATGTCTCCATGATCCCGGCCGCTCAGGATGGCATACACAGAACCGGCCGCCTGCCACGCGCGCGCAACGTTAGCGCGGGGCAGGAGGGCGGTGGGTGGCGCTGACGAGTCCAGAGTTTTCGCCAGGCGCAGCGCCCCTTCCAGCGTGGCCAGAGCGGCAGTGCGCGCGCCGCTCCGCGCCTGTTCCTCAGCCAGGCCGCGCACTGCAACGACGAATTCCTTCATTGTGGGGGGATCGCTCGGGTTGGGGCCCAGGTATTTTTCGCCGGTGGCGATGGCCATTGAATAATAACGGATGGCGGCCGCGTGTTCGCCTTTCGCCAGGCAGAGCGCGGCCAGTAAAGATTCCGCATAGATCTTATAGCGGGCGAGACTCCGGCCGTGCGGGTCAATCGCCAGGGCCCGGCTCAGCAACTGCTCGGAGAGCTCGAAATTCCGCCGCTGTGTTTCGCCGCGTGGCGGCGTCACTAAACCTAGCTTTAACACAGCCACGCCATAGTCGCCGATGGCCCGAACGTCGGCCGGATCGGCTTCGTAAAGATACTTAGCCTGTTCGACGGATTTGCGGCCAGCTTCGAAAGCCCCCGGCGCATCGCCCGCGTTCGGGTGCTCCGGGCTACCCAGGGCGTCGGCGAGCATGGAATACGCGTGCATCAAGGTGCTCCGACCCAGAACGTCATCAGGAGACTTTAGCAACATCGCATCCAATATGACGACGGAACGGCGGAGACTCGGCAAAGCCTCCTTCGGGTGGCCCAGTTTGACGACTATGGCTCCCGATTGGCTGTACGCTGCCGCCAATGCCTGTTGGGCCGCCCGAATGTCCGGCTTGGCGCGGACGTAGAGTTCCAACAGCGGCACGGCCGCGTTAACCTCCGACAGAGCGGCATCGAGGTTGCCGCGCCTGGAATTGAATATCGCCAGGTCGGTGTGGAATTCGCCCGCGGATTGCGCAGCCTCGAGGTCCCGCGGATTGGTCTTCAGAAGGGACTCCGCCAGCCGCAATCCGGCTTCGTCCGGGTCAGCTGCCATGGGCAGCGGCGACTCCATGAGCAGTCCAGCCAACTCGTGGTAAACGGTCGTGCGATCCAGGATCGCTTCGCGGTCGGAAGGCGTGTGCCGCAGGACGTCATCCAGCATCTTGCCGGCGCTCATAAAGCTTGCCATGGCTCCCGGCGTGTCGCCCAAATTGGATGTAGTGCCTCCGCCTTGCACGCGGCCGATCCGCACATAGGCATTCGCCAGCTCGTGTTTGAGATCCCAATCGCCGGCGGAACTGCGCGCCAGGTTGTTTAGATACTCAAGGCCAGTGCGCACGATCAATTGACGGACGGGCAGCGATCCGGGAAGGTTTTGGGCGGCCCCCTCGACATCGATGACGAAGGTGGTGGCCAGTTTGCGCACGTCCTGGAACCGTGCATTGGCGATGCGGGCCTCGCGCCAGGCGACCGCCGCGCCGGCCAGGACGCCAATAGCGGCCAATGTGGCCACCGACACCACCACGCGATTTCTGCGGATGAACTTGAATGCGCGGTATCCGGGCGAATCGGGCCGCGCCACCACCGGACGGTGTTCCAGGTATCGCCGCAAGTCTGCGGAGAAGTGCTCGACAGAGGCGTACCGGCGGCCAGGTTCTATCTGCATGGCGCGCAGCAGAATGTTGTCCAAATCGCCCCGCAGCCGCCGGGCCGTGGCGCGATCCGCAGCCGCTTTGCTGGGCGGCGTCACCGGCGCTTCGCAGATGGCCCGCTGCAGGTCGAGACCCCGCTCCACCTGGTGCGCGCGCACCCCGGCGAGCAATTCGTAGATCACGGCGCCCAGGGAATAAACATCGGAGGCGATGGTCACGGGCTCGCCGAGAATCTGCTCCGGGCTGGCGTATTCCGGCGTGAGCATGCCGACGCCCTGCGTGTTGGTGGGCTCATCCGGATCGGTCTGCAGCAATTTCGAAATTCCAAAATCCAGCAATTTGGGCGCGCCGCTGCGGTCGATCAGGATATTGGCCGGCTTCAGATCGCGATGCACAATGAAATTCCGGTGCGCGTACTCGACGGCTGCGCAAACCGGGAGGCACAGGCGGATACGATCGTCGACGCTCAGCCGGTGCTCGGCGGCGTAGCGGGTGATCCAGGCGCCTTCGATGTACTCCATCACCAGGTAAGGAATGCCTTCCTCGGTGGCGCCTCCATCGAGCAGCCGCGTGATATTGGGATGTTCCAGTCGCGCCAGGATCTGGCGCTCGCGGCGGAAGCGGTGCAGCATGAAATCGGTGTCGAAACCCGGCCGCACCAGCTTAATGGCCACGCTGGATTCATACTGCTGGTCCGCCCGCGCGGCGAGGTAAACGGCGCCCATGCCGCCGCGGCCAATCTCCCGAACCAGGCGCCACGAACCGATCCGGCGACCCTCCATGGCGGACTTCGGGGCTTCGTCCGCCATCAAATCCACGAAGGCGCTTTGCACCTTGGCGCCCACGAAGCCCTGCCGCGCGACACCATCGCTCTCCAATAAAGACGCGACCTCGGAACGCAAGGCAGCGTCGCCGGCGCAGCTTTGAGCGAGCCACTGGTCGCGGCTCTCCGGCGGCTGTTCGAGCGCCAGATGGAAAATTTCCTCAACGCGTCCCCAGCGTTGCGGGCTCGGCGCCACGGCCTAGCTCCCCTGGCCCGCGCCGCGCGTCATTTCGCGATGCAGCCAGGCTTCCGCCATGCGCTGCTCGCGGCAGACCGTCGCGGCCGATATGCCTAACGACTGACCGATCTCCTCCATGCCGAAACCGCCAAAATAGCGCAATGCCACGATCTCGGCCTTTCGCGGGTCGAACGCCGCTAAGGCAGTCAATGCGTCATCCAGATTCTCAATATCGCGGCTGCGCTCGGGCGAGAAGCTGACGGCGTCTTCGATGGAGACGTTGGCCGCACCGGAGCCTCTTTTGACGCTGCCGCGGTGACGGGCGTGGTCCACCAGAATCTGGCGCATCAGCCGGGCGGCCACACCGAAGAAATGCGACCGGCTTTGCCAGTCGGGCAGGTTCTGCCCGACCAACCGCAGATAGGCTTCATGCACCAGGGCGGTGGGCTGAATGGTGAGGGCGGCGCGTTCGTCGCGCAGGTAATGATCGGCCAAACGACGCAGTTCGCGATAAACCAACGGCACCAGCAGATCGCAAGCCGCCTGGTTTCCGTTCTTCCATTCGATCAGAAGTTGAGTGACGGACGCAGAAGACGGTTCACGTGAAGGCTGCATGCCCGATCCCCCGTATATGGAGTATACAACATGACACCAGCCGTCACTCTCACGCTTATAGGAACGCGCGGGCGTATTGCCTGGGGATTGCGGCGGCCGCGCCGAGCGCCTTGGCGGCGTGCAAGGGCCAATACGGATCGCGCAGAAGCTCGCGGGCCAACAGCACCATGTCAGCCTGCCCGGTGCGCACGATGGCATCGGCCTGGTGCGGTTCGGTGATCATACCGACCGCGCCCGTGAGGATGCCGGACTCACGCCGGATGCGCTCCGCGAAAGGGGTCTGGTACGCCGGCCCAATTTGGATTTTGGCGTGCGGCGAAATTCCGCCCGACGAGCAATCGATCAAGTCGACGCCGAGCGGGCGGAGGCGCCGCGCCAACTCTACGGAATCGTCGAGCTGCCAGCCGGCCTCCACCCAATCGACGGCCGAGATTCGCATGAAAAGGGGCAGGGAATCGGGCCATGCGCCCCGCACCGCGGCGGCCACTTCCAGCGCAAACCGGATGCGGCCGTCGAACGAGCCGCCATATTCGTCGGCGCGATGGTTGGAGAGAGGCGAGAGGAACTCATTGATCAGGTAGCCGTGCGCGCCGTGGATTTCGACAAGCTGGAATCCGGCGGCGAAGGCCCGGCGCGCGGCCGCCGCGAAGGCTTCTACTATCGCGCGGATCCCGGCTTCGGTCAACTCCGCCGGTGCCGGGTCCGCCGCACGAAACGCGAGGGGGCTGGGCGCGACGGCCTGCCATCCACCCGCCGATTCCGGAACCACGGCGTTGCCTTCCCACGGAACCTGCGTGCTGGCCTTGCGCCCGGCATGCGCAAGCTGGATGCCCGGCACCGCGCCCTGCCCGCGGACGAACTGCGCGATGCGCGCCAGCATTTCGACGTGGGCGTCCTTCCAGATGCCGAGATCGGCAGCCGAGATGCGTCCCCGCGGATCGACAGCGGCGGCTTCGGTCATCACCAGGCCCGCGCCGCCTACCGCGCGGCTGCCGAGATGCACCAGGTGCCAGTCGTTGGCGAAGCCGTCATCGCTCGAATACTCGCACATGGGCGAGACGGCGATCCGGTTGCGAAAGGTGATGCCGCGAATGGTCAGGGGATCGAGTAAGTCGGGCATATCTTTATGATAGGACAGGGCCGCAGATGAACAGCGATAGACGCCGATGGGACGCAATTTGGGTTCGCTTTGTCACCCTTGCCTGCCGCGGCGGCCGATACTATGGTTACGTTGCTTCGCGGTGGCGTTGCATTGCGTTGCATTGAGCAGCGTCTGCCCGGGCGCCAGAGAATTCGGAGCATCGCGTTGCAAAACGTTGCACCATATGAGGGCGCGACGATTCCCGGTTCGGTCATTCGGGAAAAACGAGATGGGCCGCCGATTAACGCCGATGAACGCCGATAGGACGCCGGTCTCGGCGCGGAGGCCTGATGGCTGAAAGCTGAGGGCACAATTGTGCAATTTGGGTTCGCTTCGTAACGCACGCCACGGCGGCCATGCAAGGCCAAAACGAAGGAGGCGCAAGCGTAGGAGTCGGCGCCAGAGAAATCGGGAGCATGCTGCATCGCGTTGCAAATCGTTGCACCCGGTCTGTTTGCCGGTGAGTCTCTGCCCGAGATAAGAGTAGCACGGGCTATCCCAGAGCCGGAGGGATTCGGCGTCGGCTGGCGACTGTTTTCAAGGGGCGAGCAGGAAGTGATGCTGCGTCACTGCACGTTTACCGTCAGAGCCCACTAATGATCCGGGTCGATCCGGACGCGGAACGTTTTGATCTCGTAGGGCCGAAGGTCGAAGGATACTCCGTTATCCCGCACCGGCAAGGGTTCACCCGGGTCTTCGATCAGGTTGGCCGCCCGCGCCGCCGTCACGGCTCGCGCGAAATGGATGCGCACGCCCGCGGCCGGCTGTCCGGCGGCTTCGTATACGCGCACGGCCACCTCGCCACTCCGGCTGGGCTTCATCGCCGAAAGCACCACCTGCGGGTTTGATACCTCCACGAAGCTCCAGGCGCGCGGCATTTTTCCGGCGTGTGCGCCGGTCTTTCGCACGATCAAAGGGTTGTTGAACTCCAGCCCGGCGCGGTAGACCTGGGCGTCCTGCCAGGCGCCCGAATGCGGCACCAGGGCGTAGTCGAAATCCATCCATTTGCCAAGCTCCAGCGCCGAATCGGAGGAGGTGCCTGGCTCGAAGCCGCCGCCCGCGCCGTAGGATATAAGGCGCGTTGACCGCATCAGGGAAAGCAGCAACGTTCCGTTCGCGGTATTGTTGCCCGGCAGGCCGCGATTGAGCAGCGCCAACCCACGGCCCCCGGCGCTGTAGTCGACCCAGTTCTGCGCCGGAAACTCCTGGTCCGGCGGGCGCTCGATGCTGCCGAAGGCAATCTCGTGCACATTGCGCCCATCGTGCAGCGAAGTCGGGAACAGGACGCGGTAGCGCACAAACTGGTCCTGATTCAACACCTGCGTGTGGATGTCGATGCGCCGGATGCCGGGATACATGCGCACGCGGGTGGAGAACTGATTCTTGCCGAAGGGGTGCGAGATACTGAACTGGACGAACACCGGCCCGCCGCCCGCCCGGCCGCTGCCTCCGACATTATCCGTGCTGAACCTGGCCAGCCCCGCCTGCGGCCCGGCATCTTTCCGGGTCATCGCGGTGAAGCGCGCACCGTTCAGCGTGCCGTACAATTCCCAGAAGTCGCCGCCATCTTGCTCTTGCGTGACCACGTCGCCCGGCGCCTTCAACACTTGCCAGCCTTCGGGCTTCAACGTCAAGCCGGTCATGGCGCCGGTCCACAGATCGAAGGTGGCGCGATAGAATTCGTTTTCGATGGAACCGGTATCGTCCCGCGACGATCCGCCCGAGGCCGCCAGGGTGGTGGACTCCGCCGCGGCCGCTGGAGCATTGGGCACGGCCCGATACACGGCGTATCCCATCGCCGGAACATCGCGCGCAATGAACGCGATCCTGGCAAACAGGATGCCGCCATCGCCGCCGCGCCGGCTGTCTTCGATTTGATAAGGAACGGGCTGGCCCGCTGCGTTGAGGAGCGCGAAGGAGCGCACATCCGGCGCGCTGAAGCCCACTTCCGCTTCGGCCAGATCGCTGCGCTCCCAACCGAGCAGATTGAAGACCACCAAGGGCACTCCGGAGCCCTCGGTATTCATGGTGCTGGCGACTTCGTCCAGCCGGGCGTTAAGGATCTCGTCGCCGCGCCGTTTGGCGCCGCCATAGGTGCTGATGGCGTCGTCATACACCTTGTCCATCATCACGCCCGAACTGAGATCGTGCGCCTGATTGAACAGCACCGGTTCCCAGGCTTGTTCGGTAGCCTCGCGGTCCGGGTCCGCCAGTCGGCCTGCGAGCACGCTGGCCTTCTCGGCCGAAGTGAGGGTGCGCTCTAATTCGCGCATCCACTGCTTCACTTCGATGCGCGTGCTGTAGACTCCCTGGAATATCGGGTTCATATCGCCCGCGACGACCTCGCGTTCGGGCCGATGCTGGGCGATGAGCGCGGCATAGTCTGATGGCAGCCCGAAGCGTATGCTGATCGGCAACGAACCCGACCGCTCCAGTTGCGCGATCAGGGCAGGCAAGTGGGGCTCCGGTTCCGAGACATCGGCGCCAGCCAGCAGCACGCGGCCGTATCCGCGCGCAAAAGGCGCCAGGGCATCGAAACGGGAGCGCACCATTTGCTCGAAACCGGCCAGATCCCGCGGGGTATCGTACAAGCCGCCATACCCGATGGGCAGCCAGAACGCGGGCATGCGTGTGCCGTCGATACCTTGCCACAAAAACTCAGCCGGCGTATTCGCGGTCGGGACGCCGCGCTGGAACCAGTAGGATTCCATGCCGGCCAGTTTCAGGATCTGCGGCATTTGGGCGTTGTGGCCGAACGTATCCAGGCCCCAGCCGGTCTTGACGTCGTAGCCCAGGCGGTCGCGGAAGAACCACTTGCCGATCAGATACTGCCGCGCGATGGATTCTCCGGAGGGAACGTTGTTGTCGTGCATGGTGACCGTACCACCGGCAATCTCAAGTTGGCCGCGCGCCAGCATTTCGCGGAACGTTTCAACTTCGGTCGGATAGCGGTCGAGGAAAGGCTTGATGTAGCACATCTGGTCGAGGACGAAGCGGTATTCGGGATAGCGCTTCATGAGATTGAGCGCTTCCAGAATGTGGGGCAGGCCGATTTCGAGGTACTCTTCGCGGGTCTTGAAAACCGCGCCTTCCCAGTGAGTGTGGGGTATGACGATGAGCGCGTCCCGATCGGGAGAGGCGGCGTAGCAGCAGCCTGCGAACAGAACCACGGCGGGCAGTCGTTTCATAAATGCCGAGAGCTAGTGTAACGCGGCTCGGCTGATGTAAACTCTCTTCATGGTATTCGCCAAGCGCCTGCGCGACGGAGTTCGCCGGGGGGAAATTACTTGTAGCGTCAGAATCTGGATGCGGCCCCACGTCAAAGCGGGCAACCGCTACCGGATGGATGAAGGCGAGATTGAAGTGGATTCGATAGAGCCCATCGGCTTTCCGGATATCACGCCGCAGTTGGCGCGCGAGTCGGGTTTTCTGGGTATCGTCGACCTATTGAAGGTCGCGATGCACGGGAAGGGCGAGAACATCTACCTGGTGCGCTTCCATTACGTGCGGCCGCGCGTCCGGCGTAAGGGCTCACTCAGTTGAGGTAACGGTCGTAGGGGGCGCGGGCGCCGGCGCCGACTTTCCGTCCGGCGTGCGCGTATACTTCTTGAACCAGCTCATCATGTATAGCTGGGTGCGGATAAAATTGGACGGCTTCGAGCCTGTGCCGTGGTACTCTCCCTCGAATTGCAGGAGCTTCACAGGCACGCCGCGCACCTTCAGCGCCGCGTAGTATTCCTCGGTCTGCGGCATGGGTGTGCGGCGGTCGAGCACGCCGGTCATGAGCAGGGTCGGGGTGGTGACCTTGCCGACCGTCATCACGGAAGAATGCGCGAGCCAGTCGCTGGGGTCTTCCCAGAAAGGCTTCTGGAAAAAGCTGAAGGTGAAGAGCGGAATGTCGCTGTTGCCGGCCATGCTCATCCAGTCGATCACCGGGCAGCGCACGGCGGCCGCGGCGAAGCGGTCGGTGTGGCCGATCACCCAACTGGAAAGCACGCCGCCCCCGCTGCAGCCGGATACGGCCATGCGGGTGGTGTCGATGAAGCCCTTGGCAACGGTGGCGTCCACGCCGGCCATCAGGTCGTCGTAATCGGGCCCCGGATAGTTGTGATCGATGCCACCGGAGAAGGCCGTGCCGTAGCCGGTGCTGCCGCGGGGGTTGAGATACAGCACCACAAAATCGTTGGCGGCGAAATTCTGGAACATGTAGTTGAACGCCACGCTGTACATGGCGAACGGCCCGCCGTGGATTTCGAGGATGAGCGGGTACTTCTTCGCCGGGTCGAAATCAGGCGGCTTCACCAGCCAGCCCTGGACGTTCGCGCCGCTCGATGCGAAGTCGATTTCCTCGGTCTTTGCCAGATGCATTCCGCCGAGCAAGCCCGCGTTGACGCTGGTGAGCTTGGTTACTTCTCCGGGCCGGCGCAGGTTGTAGCGCACGACATCGGGCGGGTTGTCGGGATCGGTGACGGTGCCGGCCGCCATCAGGTCGCTCGAGACGGAATCCATGGTCAGCACGTGCGCGCCGGTGGTGACGGGTTTGACGCCGCCGCCGGCGAGGGCCACAAACTGCGCGTTGCGGGATCCGTGATCTTCGGCGTCGAAGTAAACGCCCTCCGAATCCGGCGACCAGCGCAGATTGAGCGGATCGCGATCGTAGTCGCCGCTGATCTTCCGCATTTCGCCGCCCGCGAACGGGATTACATAAAGGTCCGCCACCGAGTGCGTGTGCTTCGATTGCGGGTAACCGGTGAAGGCCACGGTTTTGCCGTCGGGCGAAACTGCCGGACGGCCCCAGGCGCCGGGCGTGGCAACCAGTTCCCGAATAGCGCCCGACGCAACGTCGGCCACCAGCAGTTGCGAGATGCGATAGTGCTGGTCGGCTTCCGCCGTGCGGTCGCCCTCGAACACGATGGCTTTGCTATCGGGAGTCCAGTCCATCGAGACAGCGCCGCGCAATTCGCCCGCGCCCGCGCTCCACTTGTCGTTGGTAATCTGCCGGGGCGCGCCGCCATCGGCCGAGACAACGAAGAGATGAGTGTGCCCGTCTTGCAGGAAACCAACCTGATCCTGGCGGTAGTGCAGCGTTTCCACTGCGCGCGGCGAGGCCGTCCAATGCGCGCCATCCGGAGCGGCCGGCATGCTGATCTTCCAGGTGTCTTCTTGCGGCACGAACATGGAAAATGCAATGGACTTGCCATCCGGGGACCAGCGCGCGTCGGCCAATTTGTCAGTTGCGCGAGTGACCTGCGTGGCTGGCCCGTCGGTATCGATCCAGCGCACGAAGATCTGCGGGCCGCGCGGCTCTCCATCGGCGATATAGAGAATGCGCTTTCCGTCGGACGACCAGCGGGGGTTCGAGCCTTTGGTCAGGAAGCGATGCTGGCTGCCGTCGACATTCATGATCCAGAGCGCGGAATCCCAGCGGTCCTCGATCTTGTTGGCCTGTTGGCGAGTGTAGACGATGCGCGCGCCATCTGGCGAAATCTGGGCGTTGCTGACGCGCTCAAGGTCGAAGTAGTGATCGTTGGTGAGCCGGGTAGGGGACGGGGTCTCCTGGGAGACCGCGGTGAAGGCCGCCATTAGCGCAATGGCGGGCAGGACGACGAAACGAATATTCATTAGACACCTCGGAGCGCAGACTACAGGGGAGTATACAACGATTAGGCGAGCTATGCTCGCTCAGCCCGGTGAAAGCCGGCCGCGGGCAACCGCCGGCAAACGTGCCCATCACCCCCCGGCGGTCATGTGGCGTGGCGCACCAGCCGGAGCATCCAGCGCCGTTATCGTCTTCACCTGCCCCTGATAGCCGTTGAACTCGTCCACCAGCCGCACGAAGTAAGCCGGATCCTCCGGGTTATCCGCATCGCCCGCGCCATTCCAAAGAAACAAGCCGTTCAGCCGCCCGGCGAAATCCGGAGGTTCCTCGGACGTTTGCGCCGGTTCCGCCTCCAATCTCGCGGTGTTGATCAGCCAGTTCTTATGCCGCCGCTCCAAAGATTGCCGGCCCTGAACTGTACTATCATCGAAGGCCGAGCCCAGGTGCTCGGCGTGAAACCAGACTTCCTCGCCCAGCGCGGCACGCAATTCGTGAAAGCGCCGCTCCCATTTCTCCGATTCGAACGGCCACAAGGTCCGATGGAACTGCCCGCCCGCTGGTTCGAGCAGAAGCAGGCGCACTTGCGCCTTTCGATTATGGCAGGCCTCCGCAAACAGAATATCGCCCTCATGTACCCCTTCACAGATGGCCAGATCGCCCTCGCCCACCTTCCAACCCTCGAGCGCCTCTTCGATTTGCTGCTCGACCACATCGACACGATCCGCGGGGAACCGCGGAGATAGTTGGTCCTTGCTGTCCACCGGGTATCCTGCCCATAGGAAAACCCGCTTCCAGTTGCGATGACGGTTTTTCTGCGCCAGGGCTTCACCCAGGATGTCCAAAGCGGGCTTGACAAACTCCGGCCGGAAATCCAGTTCGTCGCAAAGCAACAAACGCTCCTGAAAAGTGTGCAACTGAAAGAAAGTCGCGCCCGGAATACTGCACGCTTCGTGGATCCGCCGGAGCACCTTGGTTTTGTCGTTCTGAAGCAAAGCGATGCCCGATAGCGTGGTGGTTGTCTGGAACTGTTCCACGGCGTCGCCTTTTTCTATGGCCCGCTCCCGGAAGTTCTTCGCACAGAACTGCACCACCGTGGCCAGCTCGGCCTCGTCCACGCCCGCCGGCCAGATTTCCGGCAGATCGCATCCCGTGCTTTCGCGGAGATCTTTGAGCAGGGCGATCAGAATGAGTGCGTTGAAGCCTGCGAAGTAAGCGCGTGGGTTCAATTGCTGGGCCTCGACAAAGCTGCGCACAGCCAGCGCCGCCTGCTGCGAGGCAATGACGGCTTTCTGTTTGCGCGCCTCCACATTCTTTTCCTCGCGCCAGGAAAGATGCCACAAATGGCGGGACACCTGCCCCAACTGGTCCGCCGCATTGGGGTCGTCTTCGTGCTGCCGCAGCACGTTCCGCAACTGCAGTTCGGCCTGCGCGTTCTTACCCTGATGCGCCAACACCAGGCCCAGTTGCAATTGGGCGTCAAAGTGACTCGGGTCGTGTTCAATGACCTCTCTTAATTCGCGCTCGGCAGCCCGGTAGCGGCACAGATCGATCAGCGCCAGAGCCGCCTGATAGAGGATCCTGGTCCGATGCAGGATGGTCGGCGCGTCGTCCGCCAGGGTCTTGATATCGCCCGGATGCCCCTCAGACTGTGCAATCCGTACGCAGTCGAGCCAGTCGTCGCGAAGCGCCCCGAAATAGTTTGCCTTGGAGGTCTGGATGTTGTCCCAATTCACGGGGATCAGACCGGGTAAATGCTGGTAGACCGGACTCCCGGTGGTCTTCGGTTCCTCGGCCAATCCATGCCTGAACGTCTTGGCGAGCCGTTCGACTTCGCGTTTCAACCGCCCCTCGCGATCGCCGCCGCACTTCCCCGACACGAACAGGGAGCCGTCGTAGCTGAAACTGCGGTCGGGCGCCACATCGAACGGCCGCGCGCCTTCGAGGCTGCCTTGGACAACCAGCACACCGCGCGGACACACTCCGTGGCGTACGCCCAGCTCGTAGAATACGTTGGGGTCGGTGATCGAGATATCGGCTACCACCAGGTCCGCCGTCACCAATTCAAAGAACATGTTGGTGCGGATGTCGCCTGCGGCAGCCTCGCTATCGGCGCGGTACGGATCGCAGCCGGCTAGACCGAGAGCCGGCGCCAGCAGATCACAGTAGACCGCGTCGAAATCGATTTCGTCGCCAATATCGTTCGCCTCATGGCGCTTCTTGCCAAAAGGCATGACTACAAACACGCGAGGTTTCACAATTGGTCCCGCTCTTATAGTGAACCATTCGCCCGATTCGTTACAGGTGGGGCAGGCTCTCAGCCTGCGGCGGCCTCTCAGGCCGCCCATCAAGCCGGCCGGCGAAGCGGCGGCGTAACGGCGTACTCGACCGACATGGGATTCGCCATGCGCTTGGAAGCATCGAGAATCTCGAAGCCCACCATATTCCCGCTGGCATCGTAGTCCAGGATGTAGCCCGCCTTGTCCTGATCGCTTTCCGCCACCGGCGCGTCGCTCAACAAAACGCTAAGCACGTCAACTTCAGGGTCGTAAACTAATCTCATGCGGTGCTCCAGTACTTCCCAGCCTTGCTGGTTCGATAGACGGTGACAATTGCCGGCGGCTGTTCACCTTCGTCCACCACGACTCGCAACAAATACATTCTCCCATCTTCGAAAGGAATGCGCGACTGGTAAATCCAACGGTCCTCGCAGGCCTCGTCAGCCATTCGCTGCTCCGGATGCTCGACTTACAGCCTGCACCAGCGCCAGTGGGATGCCGCGGCGAGTCATCTCCCATTCGGCGTGGCGGCAAAGGCGGAAGTCCATGGTAAGCCTACGACTCTCCCCCGGATAGGTTGGCGCGTTCCGGGTTAGCCCGCGCAACTTCCGCCCGCGCCACGTATTCCATCTCCTTGTCCAGTAACTGAGGGTTCCGGCAAACATGGAAGCCCCACCGCCCCAACTGCCCCCAGTTGTTCACCGCCTCCACCCAACGGTGCGCCGCCGTGTGTTTAGCCTTCGTTTGATCGTCTTCGAAACCCTTGATCTCTAGCACCACCGTCACGCCGCCACCCAGCCGCACCAGAAAATCCGGTTCGTAAGCGTGGTCGATCCCCATGTACTCGTATGGGATGGTCAGGCCCATGTGGTCGTTGCGCGCATAGAACTGCACTGCATCGCTCAATTCCAATCGGAAGCCCGCGCTCGACTCCCACGTCAGATTGTCCAGCACAACCTGGTCGATGCGGCTCTTCATCGTCGCGTGGCAAGCGCGCGTGGTCTTGAAATCGACTTCACCCGTGCTCCCCATCGGCTTATAGCGATTCGTGATCGGCATCAGCGGAGCCTCGCCCTCGGATTCGTCCGGCACGATGGTATCCCGCAATCGCTTGACGATCCGCTGCACGTATTTCTCCAGACCCAACTCACACGGGTGGCAGTTCTGGAAGTTCACCTTTCGGCGCACATACTCGTCCACATACCCGAACACCTGCGGGAAAAGCTGATGCCGCGACTGAAGAGCCAGCACACGCCGCCGGCGGTCCCCCGCGCCGGCGCCCGCCACCGCCAGTTGCTCCACGATTAGCCGCGCAATTTGTTCTTCCGTCTCGCCTCCGTAAAGCGGTAGTCGCTGACGTTCTTCAGCAGGCTATCCGCGGGTGCTGGCGTCAACTTCTGCTTCTTGGCCATAATTGTGAATCAGTTCTACGATTGTACGTCGTTGCCCAGCGGTTGTCCCGCGACGTATAGCCCAATCCCTCCCATTGACTGTGCATATAAACATATGTACACTGGAATCGTGCCGTTCGACTGGGACCCGAACAAGGCAGCGGCAAACGTCCAAAAGCACGGGGTGCATTTCTCGGAGGCGACCGGCGTATTCAGCGACGACTATGCGATTACGGTCCACGACTACGAAACCGACCCGAATGAGCAACGGTTTGTGACTCTGGGCATGGGCATCAAAGGGCGCATTCTCGTAGTCGTCTACTGCTACAGCGGGGAAAATATCAGGATCATCTCGGCCCGCACGGCCGGGCGGCCCGAACGCGAACAATATGAGGCATCAACGATGAAGGATTCATACGACTTCAGCAAGGGTAAACGGGGCCGAGTCTTGCCCGAGCCAGCTCTGGAACCGGGAAAGGTCAGAATTACCATCCGCCTGGACGAAGACCTGATCGACTATTTCGGCGCGATCGCCGATCAGTCTGGGGGCAAGGCAGGATACCAGACCTTAATCAATTCGGCCTTGCGCGAATACGTCGACGGGAAAACCCCAAAGTGGGAAGAAACCCTACGGCGCATCATCCGCGAAGAAATGAGCCACCACAGCGCCGCATAGCCCGTCGCCAAGACCCCACCGGCAACCAGCATGGGTCACCGAGGTTCAATCCTCTTTAACCCGCTGAAACCAGAAGCACGCCGCCATCGCACCCCGCTCTCTCCTGGAATACCCGTGGTACTCTTCGGTCAGGCAAGCAACATCCAGCCCCCTGGAAAGGTTCTCCGCACCCGCCGAAAGGTGCCCTGCTGGGCCCCCCTGTGCTCTTTGACAATTTCAACCTCAGCCGGCAGCGAATCGCGCCCTCCCGGCCGCCTCCAATGCAACAAGTGCATCGGAATGCAACATGAAATGCAAAATATCAGCCCTGTAACAGCCGGAGGCGGTCAAGCCGGAAGGCAAACCGCTACCTCGTCGCGCGTTGCGAAGCGAAAGAACCTGGTCGGATTCCGACCGCCCATGGAGATGAAAATGGGCGTCACCGCGGGAATTTTCGGAAGAACCTAATCCAGAGACCGCGCAACAAATGCAACCTAACGCAACACGTCAATGAAAAAATGATACGCGTAGCAGCCCGAGGGCCAGTGTCCTATCGGCGTTCCTCGGCCGCCCCTATGCCCTTTGCGAAGCGAACCCAATTCCAGAGACCGCGCGACAAATGCAACCTAACGCAACACGTCAACGAAACATACGCGCAACAGCCCGAGGGCCAGTGCCCTGTCGGCGTTCATCGCCGGCCCATACGCCCTTTGCGAACCGAAAGAACCCGGTCGGATTCCGACCGCCCATGGAGATGAAAATGGGCGCCACCGCGGGAATTTTCGGAAGAACCCAATCCCCGCCCCGTGGCCCATATGCTTTTTCGTCGGCTCCAATTCAACAAGTGCATCGGAATGCAACATGAAATGCAGAATATCAACGCCGCAACAGCCGGACGCGGTCAAGCCCGGAAGGCAAGCCGCTATGTCGCCGCACGTTGCGAAGCGAACCCAATTCCATGCCGCCAAACCCAAACGCAGCGTCAAGATCCAATCAAACGGCGAGCGAACTCTTAACTAAATACGGTAACCGACTAAAATAAAGTAACTTATACAACGGATTCTGGCGATTGGCTTTGTTTGGCGGATTCCACCCAGCCGACACCGCTGCCACTAACCCTTCTGTCTCCTGACTCCTTTCTCCCGTCTCCTACCTCCCCTCTCCCGCCCCCCGTCTTCGCGCCATATCCTCCAGCGACCGCACTACCAGCGCCGTCCACCCCGTCTGATGGCTGGCCCCCATCCCCCGTCCGTTGTCGCCATGGAAATATTCGTAGAATAACGTCAGATCCCGCCAATTCGGATCCTGCGCGTACCGGGAATCGCCGCCCTGCCACGCGGCCCGCCCATCCTCGCCCGGCAGGAAAATGCGCGCCAGCCGCGACATGATCTCCCCCGCTACTTCTTTCAGGTTCATCATCTTCCCCGACCGGGTCGGGCACTCCACCCGCAAGTGATCGCCATAAAAGTGGTGATAGCGCTCCAGCGCCTCCACCAGCAGGTAGTTGATCGGAAACCAAATCGGTCCCCGCCAGTTGGAATTGCCCCCGAATGTGCCGCTGGCGGATTCGGCCGGTTCATAGCCCACGCGCTGCTCGGTGCCGTCGATTTCGAGCGTGTACGGATGGTCCTGGTGAAACTTGGAAAGCGATCGAATGCCATACGGCGATAGAAATTCGTTCTCGTCCAGCATGTATTTCAAGACGCGCAGCAGCCGTCCCAGGGATGGAATCGCCAGCAGCCTGTGCGTCTGTCCGGCGGAATCGTCCTGCTCCATGTAGGAAATCTGCTCGCACAGGTCCTTCCGGTTCTCCAGAAACCAGTCCATGCGCTTGCGAAACCCCGGCAGGTGCGCGATGTCGTCATAGTTCAGCACCGCCACGGCAATCAGCGGCAGCAGTCCTACCACCGATCGGACGCGCAACGGAAGCATAGTGCCGTCCACGCGTAGCTGATCGTAATAGAACCCGTCCGTCTCGTCCCACAGCCCGTTGCCGCCCAGCGAGTTCATGGCGCTGGCAATGGCCACGAAATGCTCGAAGAACTTGGAAGCCACGTCTTCATATTCCGGATCTTCGCGCGCCAGCTCCAGGGCCATCGAGAGCATAGTCAGGCAGTAAGCCGCCATCCACGCCGTGCCATCCGCCTGTTCCAGCTTCAGGTTGCCGGGCAGCGGCTGCGAGCGGTCGAACACGCCGACGTTGTCCAGCCCCAGAAATCCGCCGGAGAAGATGTTCTGCCCTTCCACGTCCTTGCGGTTCACCCACCAGGTGAAATTGATCAACAGCTTCTGGAATACCCGGCCCAGAAACACCCGGTCGCGCCCGCCGCGCGGGCCGGTTATTTTATACACGCGCCAGCAGGCCCAGGCGTGGACCGGCGGGTTCACGTCGCCGAACGAGAATTCATACGCCGGAACCTGCCCGTTGGGATGCATGTACCACTCCCGCAGCAGCAGTATCAGTTGTTCCTTGGCGAAGTTCGGGTCGAGGGTGGCGAACGGAACCATGTGGAAGCCCAGATCCCAGGCGGCGTACCACGGGTATTCCCAGTTGTCCGGCATGGAGATGACGTCGCGGTTGTAAAGGTGCTTCCAATCGTGGTTGCGTCCCAGTTCGCGTCCGGCAGGAGGCGCCGGCTGCGCCGGATCGCCCTCCAGCCACTGGGCCACTCCATAGTGATAGAACTGCTTGCTCCATAGCAGACCGGCGTAGGCCTGCCGCGCGATCCGCCGCGACTCGTCCGTATAGTCTTTGTTCATCCACGCGCCGTGAAATTCGTCGGCCTCGCCCTGCCGCTGCCCGAACACCGCGTCGGCATCGGGCGATGGGCCGGCGCCCTCCGCCGCCAGCCGCAGCTGGATAGTGCGGCTCACCCCCGGATCCAGGTCCAGGCGATACACCGCGCCGGCCTTGGTGCCTTCTTCCCGCGGATTCACCCGGTCCCTTCGGCCCTCGATCAAATAGGCATGGAAAGCGTCCTTCACGTATGGGCTGGCGCTGGTCATGCCGAACAGCCTCTCCATGTTCGTTTCGTTTTCGGTGAAGAGCGGCTCCATGGCGCCGGGCGCCTCCAACCGGTACTTTCCGAGCGACGCGTGTTCGGCCAGGAATACCCCATCGCCCCCGCGGATGATAGTCGGCTTCGGCCAATATCCTTCGCCCGTGCGCCCCCACGACCAGGTATTCCGGAACCATAGTGTGGGCAGCAGCAGCAGCGGAGCCCGCTGGGGACCGCGGTTCACCGCAGTGATCTTGATCGCCAGGTCGTCCGGCCCCGCCTTCGCATACTCCACAAAGATGTCGAAGTAGCGCTGCTCGTCGAAAATTCCGGTATCTTCCAGTTCGAACTCCGGCTGCTCCCGCCCCCGGCGGCGGTTCTCTCCCACTAGCCGCGCATACGGAAACTCGGCCTGCGGATACTTGTAGAGCGCCTTCATGTAGGAGTGCGTGGGCGTGGAATCCAGGTAGTAATAGCATTCCTTCACGTCCTCGCCGTGGTTGCCCTCCTCGTTGGTCAGTCCGAACAGGCGCTCCTTCAGGATCGGATCGCGGCCATTCCAAAGCGCCAGCGCGAACGACAGGCGGCCTTCGCGGTCGCAGATGCCCAGCAGCCCGTCCTCGCCCCACCGGTACGCGCGGCTGCGCGCGTGATCGTGCGGAAAGTACTCCCAACAGGCGCCGTTGGCCGAGTAGTCCTCGCGCACCGTGCCCCATTGCCGCTCGGAAAGATACGGTCCCCAGCGCTTCCAGTTCTTTTCGCGGCGCTCGTCTTCGGCCAGGCGCTCCAGTTCCGCGATCACGGCCGGCCCGCCTGGGAAATCGAAATCACGTTCTTGATGCCGCCCGCCGTGCCCATCACCGGATCGTGGAAAGCTTCCATGGGATAGCGGCCGGTGATCATCGCGCCCAGCGCCCGCGGCCACCGCGCCGCGAACACGCCGATATCGCGCACCGCATTGTCGAACGCTTGCGGACCGGCGTTCACCACTCCCAGCACCACCTGGTTCTTCAGCACCAGGTTGTACATGATCGGTTCGGTATCGAATTCCACCGGCGCTTCGCCCCGCGGCACGCCGGTGAATATATAGATGCCATTGGCCCCCAGATGCTTCAGGACTTCAAAGGCGAACTGCGGCGCGCCCGCGGCTTCGTAAATCAGGTCGATGTTGCCCACCTGTTCGGCCATCTGTTCGATGGGTGTCTCGGCGGAAGATATATACCGCGCGCCCACGCCTTCCGCCACATCGGCCTTCGCGTTCGGCTTCGGCGATCGCGAGTAGACATACGTCTCGAAGCCCGCATTCACCAGCACCATGGCCCCCAGCAACCCCACCGGACCCGATCCCAACACCACCGCGCGGCGCAGTCCGCCGTCCCAATGCAGCCGCTTTTGGATCTCACCCACTTCGATCAGCGCTTTCTCCGCGATGGTCAGCGGCTCCACCAGCACCGCCACATCGCGCAGTTCGCGCTCTACCGGGTGCAGGTTATGCCGGTCCTCCACCACGAATTCGGTCATGAAGCCGTCCAGGCCCTTAATCCCATGCTCGCGATAGTTGCCCGTGGCGCAGAAATCGTAGTGGCCCGCGCGGCAGGGGGCGCAATCGGCGTCGGCGCAGGGCAGCCGCACGGTGCTTACGACCAAATCGCCCGGCCGCAGATCCGCCACGCCCGCCCCCGCTTCCACCACTTCGCCCAACGACTCGTGCCCCAGCACGAAACGATCCGATCCGGCCGGCGGCATGCCGTACGCAAAGGCGCAGATGTCCTTGTCGGTGCCGCACACCCCCACCTCCAGCATGCGCAGTTTCACCTCGGTGGGCGTGGCGATGCGCGGCTCGGCAATGTCGATGATGTTGACTGCGCGTTTGGCGGGATAGACTGCTACAGCCTTCATCTTCGCATTGTATCCAACCCCGATGAGCCGTCCGCGTGGCAGTGTATGATGTTAGCGTATCAGTGCCCCAACCGATTCGCGTCGCTCTTTTTACCGACTGCTTTAGCGAGGCCAACGGAGTAGCTACGCTCAGCCGGCAGTTCGCCGAATTTGCCACTCGCCAGGAGATCCCGTTCCTGTGTGTGCATAGCGGGCCTCGCACCCGTGTCACTTCCCTGTCGTCTTTCACCTCCGTCGAGGTCAAGCGCGGTCCGGCCGCCTTTCCGCTGGACCATGATCTGTCTTGCGACCCTTTTCTGAGCCGCCACAAGAATTGGGTGACCGCGCAGGTCCGCTCTTTCGCGCCGCATTTGGTGCACATCACCGGGCCGGGCGATATCGGCATTCTGGGTCTCTGGGTCGCGCACACTCTGCGCGTCCCGCTGGTCGCCTCCTGGCATACCAACCTGCACGAGTATGCGGGCCGCCGCCTGAATAAGCTCCTGCGGTTCCTGCCGGATACCTGGCGCGACCGCATCTCGGCTGCCGCCCAAGATCGCAGCCTGCGTGCGTGCATGCGCTTCTATGGTTGGGCCCGCTTCCTGCTCGCGCCCAACGATTCTATGGTCCGGCTGCTTCACGAGCGCACCGGCAAACCCGCCTTCCAAATGGCGCACGGCGTCGATACCGAAACGTATTCTCCCCAATGGCGCAGCCGCCATCATGACAGCGCTGGCGTGTTTTCGATCGGCTACGTGGGCCGGCTCACGCCGGAAAAGAACGTGCGCTTCTTTGCCGCGTTGGAGAAGTCTCTGCTCGACCGCGGCCAGCGCAATTTCCGTTTCACCCTGATCGGTGAAGGAAATGAGAGAGAATGGCTGCGCAAGCGCCTCCAATTTGGTGAGACGCCGGGCATCCTCCGCGGAGCGGCGCTGGCGGAAGCGTTTGCGAACATGGATGCCTTCGTTTTCCCGTCCCAAACCGACACGTTCGGTCTGGTGCTGCTCGAGGCCATGGCTTCGGGCGTCCCGGTAGTCGTGAGTCCCGAGACAGGCGCAAGGGTGGGCGTCCGGCACGGCATCACCGGTTTTCTCGCCACGGATTTGCATTCGTTCACCGACGCGCTCCTGGAACTCATGAGCGACAGCGCTCTGCGCCAGCGGATGGGTGCCGCAGCCCGCCTATTCACTTGCGCCCGGGGATGGAATGACGTATTCGAGCAGCTATACCGGACTTATGAGTGCGGTCTTCAAACCTGCTAGAGGCCGGCCAGGAAGAGCCTATGTGTGCCGGATCGGGCCCCTCACGGGACGGCCCCTGGCAGGCGTCGGGACGAAGTAAACCGCGGCGGCCTTCCCCGCTCCACCATCGCGCACCACGTAAAGAGGTCCCTGCCCGGTGCCATTCATCAGGAACACGGATGCGTCGCCGAACCGGTCGAGGCGCGTCGGTGTAAAGGCCAGCGCCAGGCTCTCGACAGGCGTGCGCGACGGGATGTCGTATATCGCTACAGTGCGGTTGCCGGAGTTGGCCACGAACAAGCGCTGCCCGTCGGCGGAAACCTGCAACCCGGCCGGCGTACTGATGCCGCTGTCGTCGGCAAACACCACCGCGGCCGGCGCGCTCGTGTAGTTTTGCACCTGGAAGATTTCCTGCGCCTGGCTGTCGGAGAAAAACAGGCTCCCGCCCGCCAAAACGATGGCGGACGGGCTCGCGGCAGGTGCGATAAGCTGGATGCCCGCCGATCCGGACTCCGGCCCGCCGGCCAAATAGATGCCGCCGATGCCGCCCTCGCCGGCGGATGCCACGGCCACGATCAGCCGCTGTCCGTCGCAACCGAGCGCCGTCACCGGTCCGGGAAGGCTCGACAGGTCGATGGGCGCCGCACCCACCGGCGATGCCGCCAGGCCGGTGAGCATCTGCCCCTGTCCGGTGCGCGGCGAATAGACCGCCGCGGCGCTGCCGTCCGGCGCCCACGCGAATTGGCCGGGGCTGGCGATGGCGCCCGAAACAGCCAATGCCACGGCGGTCGCGTTGCGCAGGCCCCTGTACAGCACCAGCTTTCCCGTCCGCTCGAAGGCCAGCGCCGCGGAGCCATCCGGCGCCACCGAAGCGGCTTCCAGTCCGGTAGCCGTCGCCGGGCCAAGATAGGCCGCTCCCGGGATCCCGCGCATGGGTCGTACGGCGCCCGATTGGCTGTCGAAGACGAAGCCGGTCACCGGTCCGGCCAGACTGGCCGACGGCTGCGCCCACCCGGAAATCGCGAGCGCGCCCAGCGCCACGAGGAGTCTCGAAGTCTGCATATTCAGATAGACGTCGCCGCGGCCCCAAATTCTCACTCTACCGCGCATACTCCACCATGGTCATGAAGCCGTAGTCCATATGTAACTGCATATGGCAGTGCAGCAGCGACGGCCCCGGATTATCCGCCACGAAGTCCACTTCCACCTGCCTGCGCGCCGGCACCATCACCACATCCTTCACCACCCCAGACGTGGCCGCGCCCGCAAACCGGGTCAGCTCGAAGGAGTGCCGATGTAAGTGCACCGGATGAGCTTCGTCGCTTTGGTTGTCGAAGCGCAGCCGGTATCTCCGGTTCGCCTGCACCTGAATCGGGCTGGTCTTGGGAAAGGATTTCCCGTTGATGGTCCAATGATCCACCCAGCGGTTCCCCGCGAATTTCTGCCGGAAAACCAACGGGATTACCTCGGCCTCCGCAGGCTGCGCGGCTGCCTCCTGCCGCCCGAAGACAGTGTAGTCCCAAAGCGCGCCGGAGGGCACCGACCACTGCGCGGGACCCTTGCGGTCCGCATACTCCACGACCACTCCCAAGCCGGCATCCCGCACGCGGCCGTCCACTTCGCCCAGAATCCAGACGCCCGGTTGGCGCATGGTGACGATCGCATCGACTCTTTCCGCCGGACCGAGCTCCAACGCTTCCACTTCGCGGGGCGTGGGCACGGCATTCCCGTCGAGTGCGACGACTTCGAACTTGTGGCCCGCCAGCGCCAGGCGATGCCGCATCGTGGCGCTGGCGTTCAAGATGCGGAACATCACCTTTTGCCCCTCCCGAACCCGAATCGGATCGCCGTAGCCCAGCGCGCGGCTATTTACCGAGTAGCTGCCATAAATCACGTCGAGCATGCCCTCGTCGGCTCCCATCGTTCCCAGGTAAGGTTCCCATCCATGCAGCGCCAGGAAGACTTCCGCGTCATAACGGCCGGGATCGCGCGACGGCTCCACATACAGAAACCCGAACTGCCCGGTATACGTGGCGCGCTTCAGATTCCGGCCGGCGAACACGTGCGTATGATACCAGCGCGTTCCCGACGGGCGCGGCACGAAGGCATACCGCTGCGACCCGTGCGCCGGCACCATGGGCGTGCCCTCTTCCATGGAGCCATCCACCTCCGGAGGCAGAAACAAGCCGTGCCAGTGGACAATCTCCGGCGTGGAAGTTTCATTGTGCACCTCCACGACCACCGGCTGGCCCTCGCGCACCCGCAGGACCGGCCCCGGCGCCGAACCGTTGTATCCGATCGTCTTAATGGTGCGGCGCGGAGCGATTTCCAGCTCTATCGGCGAGATGCGCAGCGATATATCCGCTTTGGGAGTCTCCGGCGCGGTCTGGGCGGCCAGCCGCAGCGCGGCACCCCAGCCGGCCTGCACGCCTAACGCATTCAGAAACTCTCGCCGGTCCATCGTTCTCCTAGCCGTCATTTTAACGGCTGGGCCGGCACGAATGTTCCCGGACGCCGTCTATGTCGTGTTGTTGGGGATCAACTTGGCGTTGGTGAGATCTATGGCGATCGCCTGGAAGATCTCGTTCAGGCTCGTAGCCGGCTGAGCGGCGGAGATGCAGCTACTGCTGCCGCCGGTCGCCGTGTAGTCGGAGAAGAAGTAGGTGGGAGAAGAGGCGATCTGTTGCATCGTCTCGCAGGGGGTGATCGCGGGACTGGTGTCGGTCGTGCATCCCGACGCCTCCGCGCCGTACGCCACCGAATAGACCCGGGTTCCCGCCGTAGCGGCCGCGGCAGCCGCCGTGATGGCCTGGTGACACTCACTCTTCGACGAAATATATACTCCCGACGTGGATGAGGACCCTGGCATATCGGATGCGGTAGCCGTGGCGTCGCCATCGCTAAGCAGGATGATCACGTTTTGCGAAGACGGATAGGAGCTTTGCTCCGTTACCAGGGCCGCCTGGGCCGCATAGATCACCTGCGCATAGTAGGTTCCAAAACCGCCGATTTCCTGCATCGCGGTGCACCCGCTTTTTCCCCCGGCCGCCTTCACTAAATTGGAGCTGGTATTCAAAGTGGTAGCCGAGTCCGAAAGGCGGTAATCGCTCGAAAAACCTACGATCTGGTAAGTCGAGGTGGAGGGAAACGGCGTCGCATACGCTGCCGTCGTCGGGGTGCCCGAGCCGCAATTGTAGTCGTCCGCAACCGTACCCGTGGTCACCGCCGGAAACGTATACAGACTGACTCTGTCGACCGAGTTCGACACCATCCCGCTTGTGGCGGCGCCGCAGCTCGCCTCGGTCGGGAGGCAAGGCGAGAGGGTACTCAACAGCAGTTGGACGCCTTGGAGCGCACAGTAGATTCTGGTGTTGTTGCAGGTGGCGGACGAGTCGGTGTCGGTCATCGAGCGCGTGGTGTCCACGATGATCGCCACGTTGTAAGGGCCCGTCGCCGCGCCCCGCATGGCGGCCGTCGCGGTTGCCGAGAGAGTGACTGTATTGAAGCCGAACACCCGGAGAAAAAATAGCGGCGCGGTTACCGTCTGCTTCACCACCAGGGCGTTCGAGCTGGAAGGGCCCCAACACTGAATTCCATAGACGTTGATCAACGTGTTCAGGCAAGCCAATTTAGGATATCCCGTCGCCAGCGTAAGGCTGGGGAGATCGGTATTGGCGTTCTTGTCGCCGCTCGTGCCGCTGTAGGCCGTCACGGCCGCCGTGGTGCTCGCCAGCGTGGCCCCGGGCAATGACATGGCATAGGCTCCCGCTAGCGTCGCTGCTTGCGTGGACGCGTTGATCTGGCTGTTGTATACGTAAACGAGACCGTAGTCGATGGTCAACGCCGCCATCCCGAAGAGCACGGGCACAAACAATGCGGTGAAGAGGATCACCTGCCCGCGCCGCCTGCCCGCCCTGCACAAGAAGCCCTCGTTGTTTCGGTTCATTGGATAAACTCCGTGAGTTGCGTCTGCAGTTGACAGGAAGTGGCAGTCATACCGACTACCGAGAGAACACAGGGGTAAGTGGCCGTTATCTGCGCGGACGCCCCTTGCACCATGTTCGCCGCTCCCGCCGTGCACGAAGTCGTGGATGAGTAGGTGGTCCCGTTAATCACGAACGTAAGCGACAAACCGGACGTGAGACTGGGGGCCGCATTGCTGATCGCCGTGTAGGCCGTGGCGCACGGGTCCGTGGTCTGCCCCCGGCTGATCGAAAGAATCTGTGCGCCCGCGTTCACCGCGTTGGTGAGCACCAGAAAGTTGTGCAGGGCGAATGCGAACGACACCATGCCGGTCGTGAGCAATAGCAGGATCGGCATCGCGATGGTGAATTCGATCAACGCCTGGCCCCGCTTCTGGCCCGCGCGGAGCCGCTTGCCTGTGGAACGGATTCTCGCACGCATTAAAATCTCCACGATGCTAGGCCTCGCATTTCAATTATCGGCACTAACTGCGTCTTAACTGAATCGGGCGTTTCTCTTAATTGGCCGGATATTTTCCCTGTAATCGCCTGACCAAGCCGCGACCGTCAGCGGTTTCATAGCACGCACGCCACGGTTCGCGCTACCCTGTAGCTTGGCTCATGCGACTACGCGAGATCGCCGCCCGGCTCGATTGCGAACTGGCCGGCGCCGGTGAGATCGAAATCACGGGAGTAGCCGGTATGGAGCGCGCCGGTCCCGGCGAGCTGACCTTTCTGGCGAACCCCAAATACGCGCCCAAGGTCAAACACACCCGCGCAGGCGCTATCCTGCTTTCCGAAGCCGAGCGCGATTTGGCCGGTCCCCCCGGCTTGGCACGGCTGATATCGGCCAATCCGTACCTGGATTTCGCGCGCGCGCTGGAGCTTTTCTATCAGCCGCCGCGGCCCGCGCCCGGCGTTCACCCCCTGGCCTTCGTCGCCGAGACCGCGGTCATCGGCGAGGGCGCTTCGATCGGGCCGTTCGCCGTGGTCGGCGAGCGCGCGCGCATCGGGCGCAATGCCGTGCTGCATCCGCACGCGGTGGTTTATGAAGGCGCCCGGATCGGCGACGATTTCCTGGCCCATTCGCACGCCGTGGTGCGCGAGTTCTGCCAGATCGGGAATCGCGTGATCCTGCAGAATGGCGTGGTGGTGGGCGGAGACGGTTTCGGGTTCGCTAAGCGCGCCGACGGCACGCATTACAAGATCGTGCAGTCCGGTGTGACCGTGATTGAAGACGATGTGGAAGTGCAAAGCCTCACTTCGGTGGATCGCGCCACGGCCGGCGAAACGCGGGTCAAACGCGGCGCCAAAATCGACAGCCTGGTACAGATCGGGCATGCCTGCGTGGTTGGCGAGGACAACATTATCTGCGCGCAGACCGGCCTCGCCGGGAGTTCCATCCTGGAGCGCAATGTGCTGCTGGCGGGACAGGTAGGCATATCCGGCCATCTGACGATTCACGACGATGTCATCGTGTACGCGCAGAGCGGCATCGGCGGCGACGTGCCCGCCGGTGCCCGCATGTCCGGCTCCCCCGCTTTTGCGGCGAATGTTTGGCTGCGCGCCATCACCGCCTTTCCCAAGCTGCCGGAGCTATTGAAAACCGTGCGTGAGCTGAAAAAACGAATCGAGCAACTGGAAAATGCCAAACGACAAGACGCCTGACGGCCGCAAGCCGGTCGCCTACCTCGACCAGGATTTTCTGAATAGCCCGGATGCGCGGGCCATCCGGCTGCTGGCCGAGTACCTGGAGCCGCTGGCGGTCTTCCGCCACGAAAAGATCCGCGACACGGTGGTGTTTTTCGGCTCCGCCCGCATCCGCGACGACGGTCCCCTGGCGCAGTATTACCACGATGCGCGCACGCTGGCCCGCATGGTCACGGAATGGGCCGCGCAGTTTACCGAAAACGGCACGCACCGTTTCGTGGTCTGCTCCGGTGGCGGGCCGGGCATCATGGAAGCGGCCAATCGCGGCGCGGCCGACGCCGGCGGCCAGACCATAGGGCTGAACATCGGCCTGCCGTTCGAGCAACTGCCCAACCCCTACATCACCCCCGGGCTGAGCTTTGAGTTCCACTACTTCTTCATGCGCAAGCTGTGGTTCGCGTACCTGTCAAAGGCTCTGATTGTGTTTCCAGGCGGCTTCGGCACGCTCGACGAAATGATGGAAGTGCTCACTCTTTCCCAGACCCAAAAGTTGGCCAAGAAGATTGCGATTGTGCTCTATGGATCGAGTTACTGGAAGGAGGTTATCAATTTCGAGGCGCTGGTGCGACATGGCACCATTAGCGCGGCCGACCTGAATCTCTTCCGGTTCGCGGACGATCCGCAAACGGCCTTTGCCATGCTCCAGGAGCACCTGACCACTTACCTGCAGCCCGAAACGCCGGAAACCCCGGCGATTTCGAAGTCACGAAACCCGCTGAAGCCGTCCGGAGCGTAAGAGCAGAAGTCAGAAGACAGAAGTCAGAATACGCGGTTTTCTTCTGACTTCTGACTCCTGACTTCTGACTCCTGCCTCACCCACACCTTCTGCGCCGCCGAACGCCCCAACTGCACGCGCTGCCCGTCCACGCGCAGGGTTAGCGTATCGTCCGCGTTGTGGGATTCCACGCTCACCCTCGAACCCGGACGCACTCCCAAGCCCTCCAGATATTCCAACAGCCGCCCGTCGCGCTCATACACGCTGGTGACCGCCACAGCTTCCTTGGCCGCGCTTTCGTCGAGCGTCTTCAGGCCGCGGCGCCGCCGGTCGGCCGGTGTGTCCAGACCCACGCGGTTGCCGTGCGGACAGGCTTCTCCAGCGCCCAGCTTTTCCACCAGCCTGCGCTCGAAATCCCCCGAAACGGCGTGTTCGAGCTGCTCCGCCTCCTCGTGCACCTTGTACCACTCCATGCCAAAAATCTCGGTCAGCATGCGTTCGATCAAGTGGTGCCGGTTCAAGATGCGATTGGCGATCTCGCGGCCGGCCACAGTCAGCGTAATATGGCCCTCCTCGTCCACGCGAATCAGAACGTCGCGTTTCAGGCGCTTGATGGCCATCGTCACCGCGGGCGCCGTGACGTTGAGCCACCGCGACAGCGTGGCCGCCTTCACGGTCTCGCCCTCGGACTCGGCTTCCGCGATGGCCTTCAGGTAGTTTTCCTTGGAAATGGTGATTTTCACGCGCTTGCTCCGATTGTATCGCGCTGTGGGAGAATCGAGAGCGGGACTCACCACCTATGGAGCAACTGCTGGCGGCCCTTAAATCGGCCCGCATCTACGACCTGGCGCAGCCTTACTACCCCGGGATGCCGCACCACCCCAATCATCCGCCCTTCCTGTTCGGGTTAAACAAGAAGCATGGCGATTATGTGGCGCGTAATGGCGCCAGCTCCGCTTCCGAAGGGCTGACGCTGGGCGGACACGTGGGCACCCATATCGATGCGCTGTGTCATTTTTCCTGCGGCGGCAAGCTCCACGGCGGCGAGGAAGCGGCGGGGCTGCAATCCTACGCGAGCGGCCTGGAGCGCCATGCGGTCGATTCCATCGCGCCCATTCTGCGCCGCGGCGTGCTCCTCGATATCGCCGGCCACACGGGGATGGAAGCTCTGCCCGCCGATTTCGAAATCACGCCCGAACATCTGGATCGAGCCGCGGCCGGCGCGCAGGTGGAACTCCAGCCCGGTGACGTCGTCCTGCTGCGCACCGGCTGGGCCCGCTTTTGGGACGATGCCGCGCGCTTCATCGCGCAGGTGCACGGGCCCGGGCCGGGCATCGCGGGCGCGCAATGGCTCAGCAGCCGGGGTATATTCGCCGCTGGGTCCGATACCGTGGCCTTCGAGAAGGTGCCCGACTCCAACATGCCGGTCCACGTCCATCTGCTCGTGGAAAGCGGCATCCACATCGTCGAGTGCCTCAACCTGGAGCAACTGGCGGCGGAGCGGCAATATGCTTTCCTATTCGTGGCCACGCCGTTGAAGATTCGCGGAGGCACCGGATCGCCCATCCGCCCGCTGGCTATCGCATGACCCCGCCGTCAGACTTCGCCCCCGTCCGCGAAGGGGAACAAATCGACGCGCAGGCCCTCGCCGCCTACCTGCGCGGAAAGCTCGAAGGTGTCGAGCGCGGGCTGACCGTCCGTCAATTCCCCGGCGGCCATTCAAACCTCACGTACCTGCTCGAAGCCGGTGGGCGCGAGTACGTGCTGCGTCGTCCGCCGCTCGGCCCTGTGGCGCCCAAAGCCCACGATATGGCGCGCGAATACAATGTGCTCAGCGCCGTGCATCCCTTTTTTCCGCAAGCCCCGCGCGTCTTCCTTCTGTGCGAAGACCCCGCCGTCATCGGCGCGATCTTCTTCGTCATGGAGCGTCGCCGCGGGCTTGTGCTACGGCGCGAACTTCCGGCCGAATACGCCGGCGATCCCGGCTTCGGTGGCCGCGTGAGCGAGGCTTTCGTCGATTGCCTGGCCGCGCTGCACGCCGTGGACGTCAGCCGGGTCATGCTCGGTAAACCCGCCGGCTTCCTGGAGCGCCAGGTGACCGGCTGGGCCGAGCGCTGGCGCCGCGCGCAAACCGAAACATTGCCGCAAATGGACCAGCTCATCGGTTGGCTCACGGACCGTTTGCCGGAATCGCCCGCGCCCACGCTGGTGCACAACGATTACAAGCTCGACAACATGATGCTGGACGCGCGCGATCCCGGGCGGGTGGAAGCGGTGCTCGATTGGGAGATGGCCACCGTCGGCGATCCGCTGGTGGATGTGGGCTGCGTGATGTGCTACTGGCCGGAGGCGGGCGATCCGCCCGTGCGCCGCGATGCGCTCAGCGCCATCACCACCCTGCCAGGCTGGTTCACGCGCGGGCAGCTCGTGGAGCGCTACGCGCGCATCACCGGGCGGGACGTTTCCGGCCTCGGCTATTATGAAGTGTTCGGTATTTTCAAGATCGCCGTGGTCCTCCAGCAAATCTATTTCCGGTATCATCGCGGACAGACGCAGGACGAGCGCTTCCGCAACTTCGACGCCCGCGTGCGCGGCCTCGTGGAGATCGCGGCTGCCGTCGCGGAGCGGGCCGGTTGAATTCCCTCTATCTGATCCGCCACGGTCAGGCCGGCACCCGCGGGCACTACGATGCGCTGTCGGACCTGGGCCGGCACCAGGCATACCTGCTGGGCCAGCACCTGGCGGCGCAGAACGTCCCATTCCAGGCCTTCATCGCCGGATGCCTGAATCGCCAGCAGCAGACCGCCGCCGAGGTCCGGCGCGCCTACCGCGAGGCCGGTGTCCCGGTCCCCGACATCGTTTCGGATCCCGCCTGGAACGAATTCGACATGACCGGCGTATTTCGCGAGTTTGCTCCACGGCTGAGCGAGGACGATCCCCAGTTCAAACAGGATTACGACGAATTGTTGCGGAAGCTGGCGGATGCCGACGCCGATGCTCCCATCCAGCACCAGTGGACCGGCTGCGATACGCAGGCCATGCGCGCCTGGATGGAAGGCCGCTATCCCTGCCGCACGGAATCCTGGGAAGCGTTCCGGCAGCGCATCCTGAACGGCCGGCAATCGCTGGCCGCCTATCCCCCCGGCGACCCGGTGGCCATCTTTACCTCCGCCGCGCCCATCGCCATCTGGGTGGCCCACGCGCTGGGTGTCGCCGACGGCAAGGTCATGCCGCTGGCCGGCGTCATGTACAACTCGGCCGTCACCACCATGCGCCTGCGCGAAGACGGCCCCATGCTGTTCACCTTCAACGGCGTGCCCCATCTGGGCCACCCGCACCTTCGCACCTTACGGTAAGCCCTATGCGAATCATTAAAACCGTCGAAGAATTACGCTTGCTGATTGGCCAGGAAGTAGCCGTCGGCGATTGGTTCCCCGTCGAGCAATCGCGCATCGACGCCGTCGCCGATTCGACCGGCGATCACCAATGGATCCACCAGGACGTGGAGCGCGCCAAAACCGAGTCGCCCTTCGGCAGCACCATCGCGCATGGCTTTCTGACACTGTCGCTGCTCAGTTGCCTCTCGCACGAGTGCTTCGACATCCGCGGCGATTTCAAGATGCGGATCAACTACGGGCTGAACCGCGTGCGCTTTCCGGCGCCCGTGCTGGCGGGGACGCGCATCCGGCCGCACTTCACGCTCCAGTCGCTCGAGGCATTCGACGAAGGGTATCAGGCGGTGTGGGCGGTCTCGGTCGAGGTGGAAGGCGGCCGCAAGCCCGCGCTTTACGCCGAGTGGGTCGTGCGCCTCTACGCGTAGCGCGGCGAGGCCAAGCGCACGAATGCTAGAATGCGCAAAGGCATGGCCATCGCTCCCCCGCCCACTCTCGAAACCACGCCTGTGCGCAAGCTGCGCACTATCGCCCTCACGCTGCTCGCCGCATTCCTGCTCCTGTTTGGCCTGGACGCGCTCCTGTTCCGCACGCACTACTACACCTCGATACTGGAGCCGGATTCCTCCGCCGGGCTCCTGGAACTGGTCCTCTGGCGGGAAAAGACGGCGCAACAAAAAGCGGGCGACAATCTGGTCGTGACTCTGGGTGATTCGCGCAATGGCTTCATGCCCAGAATAGTAGACCAACGGCCGCAACAGACGGGCTATGCCGTGCGCACCGCCGGCGTCGCCGGCAGCGATCCGCGCACCTGGTATTACCTGCTCCGCGACCTCGACCCCACGGCCCGCCGCTATCGCGCGATTGTGCTTGGGGTCAACGACTATGACGACGAAGACACGGCCTTCCACCAGGATGACGATATTCGCGCGCTGCACTATTGCATAGGCCGGCTGCGGCTGAGCGACACCCTTGAGTTCGCCCGATCGTTTCACAGCCGCGAGGTGCAATGGGAAGCCTTTCGCGGCGCGCTATTGAAGGGAATCGCGCTGCAGAGCGACCTGCAGGCGTTCCTTTCGCACCCGCTGAAGCGGCTAGCCTACATCCGGCTTTGCCATCGCAGTTGGCCCGATTGGACCTACGACTATGTGGAATCGCCGCGCAACATGGTGGGACTGCAGATCGACTGGGCGACTCTCAAAGCCACCTACCCCCCGGAAATGACTACCGAGCAGAAGGACTCGGTGCACAACTGGCTGCTGTACGAGACCTTTCCGCAGAGCGGACGCCTGGCCCAGTTCCGTCGCGCCTGGCTGGGGCGCATCGCCGATCGTTATCGCGCATCGCGTACCAAAATCATTTTTGTCCGATTGGCGCGCGGCCCGCTCGTGCGCCCGGATTACCTGGTCAAGAAACGCAGCCACACGATCCGGGACCTGGCGTCCAACCCCAATGTGGTTCTGGCGAACGAACACCTCTTCGATGTCCTGGAGCATCCCGAGTTCTTCAAGGACGCCATGCACATGAACCGGGATGGCGTGGACAAGTTTTCCACTATGCTCGCGGACGAAGTGGCCCGCATATTGGGCCCGCCCGGCGCGCCGGCCGCGAGATGATTTAACCCATGCTGTTCAACACAGCCCATTTCTTCCTGTTCCTGGCCGTGGTGCTGGCGCTGTTCTATGCCAGCCCGCGCCCCCTTCGCAAGTATATTCTGCTGGCGGCCAGTTATTTCTTTTATGGAAGCTGGAACTACAGATTCATTCCGCTGCTGCTGACTTTGACCGTCATTGATTACACGGCGGGCATCTGGCTGGAGAAAGTCCCGCCGGGGCCGCGCCGCAAAGCTGTCCTGATCTGGAGCCTGGGCGCGAACCTCGGCTTTCTGGGCTTCTTCAAGTTCTACAACTTCATGGGCAGCAACCTGGCCTGGGTGCTGGACAAGCCCGACCATGCGTTTTTTCTGAATATCGTCCTGCCCCTGGGCATCAGCTTCCACACGTTTCAAAGCATGTCGTACGTGGTGGATGTGTATCGCGGCGAGCAGCAGGCCGTGCGCAATCCCATCGACTATGCGCTGTTCATTTGCTTCTTCCCGCAACTGGTGGCGGGGCCCATCGTGCGCGCGCGCAATTTCTTTCAGGATCTGTGGCACTGGCAGCCGCCCTCGGCCGAGGACGTCTCGCGCGGGGTGCTGCTGATCACGCTCGGCCTGACCAAGAAGATGGCATTCGCCGATCAGTTCGCCAAAGTGGCCAACGGCTATTTCCAGAACGTGTCCGGAAATCCCGGCTGGCTGACCGCCTGGAGCGGCGTGATTGCTTTCGGCATGCAGATCTATTTCGATTTTTCGGGCTACACGGACATGGCCATCGGCATCGCCAAGCTGCTGGGCTTCCACTTCCCGGTCAACTTCCGGCGGCCGTACCTGGCCTCCAGCATCACGGATTTCTGGCACCGCTGGCACATCTCGCTATCCACCTGGCTGCGCGATTATCTTTACATCTCCCTTGGCGGCAACCGGCACGGGCGCTGGATGACCTACCGGAATCTGATGCTCACCATGCTGCTCGGCGGGCTGTGGCACGGCGCGAGTTGGAACTTCGTAATCTGGGGAGGCTACCACGGCGCGCTGCTCTCCATAGAGCGTATCTTCCGCGGCAACCGGCCGGTCCGGAAGGATTGGAATTGGCTCTACCCGCTGCAAGCGCTCGCCACGTTCGCCCTGGTCATGATCGGTTGGGTATTCTTCCGCGCCGCAGATCTGCCGCAAAGCCTGCAGGTCCTGCGCCAGATGTTCCGCGGACATGGACACCTCCTGCTCGCCAACTGGCACCTCGAGCTCATCGGAATTGCCCTGGCGCTGGCGATAGTAGAGGAGAAGCTCGATGGCTTCGAGCGGCTGCTGAAGGCACCCGTGCTGGCTTACGCGTCCGCGCTGGCGCTGATGTTCTTCTGCATCGAAGTTTTTGGCGTCATCGACGCTTCGATTCCGTTTGTGTACTTCCAGTTTTGACCTGGCTCCTTGTTGTACAATCCCCTTGATGAGAATCACCGCCATCGACACATACATCGCAGGCAATCCCTGGAAGAACTGGGTATTCGCCAAAGTATCCACCAACGAAGGCATTCACGGAGTGGGTGAAGGCACCGTGAACTGCTTCGGCAAGACGGTCGAGACCGCCATCCACGAGCTGAAGCCGCTGGTCATCGGGATGGACCCCTTCCAGGTCGAGACCATCTCCCAGCGCCTCATCCGCGATGTGTACACCGAAGGCGGGCAGATCCACATGTGCGCCGTGGCCGCCATCGAGATCGCGCTTTGGGACATCATCGGCAAGGCCTGCAATCAGCCCATCTACAACCTGTGGGGCGGGCAATGCCACGAGAAGCTGCGCGCCTACGCCAACGGCTGGTATCGCGGCCCGCGCACGCCGGAGAGCTTCGCCGCGACGGCCAAAGTGGTCGCCGCGCGCGGCTATACGGCGCTTAAGTTCGACCCGTTCGGATCGAGCTGGCGGTTCCTGTCGCGCTACGATTTCGATCTCGCCGTGGATATCATCCGCGCCGTGCGCGATGCCGTGGGGCCGCAGGTCGACCTGCTCATCGAAGCGCACTGCCGCTTCAATGTCTCCACCGCCGTGGAGTTCGCCGAAGCCATCCACCAGTTCCGGCCCACGTGGTTCGAAGAGCCCGTGGCGCACACCAACATTCCGGCCATGGTGGAAGTGGCGCGGCGCAGTCCGGTGCCCATCGCCACCGGCGAAAGTCTGTCCACCAAGCAGCAGTTCGCGGAACTGCTGAAGCACGACGTCGTGAGCATCCTGCAGCCTGAGCCGCTCAACCTGGGCGGGCTGTTCGCCGCGCGCAAGATCGCCGACATGGTGGACGCGCATTTCGGCATGATCGCGCCGCACAGCGCGCAGGGGCCGGTCTGCTCGGCGGCGTGCGTGCAGCTTAACGCCTCCATTCCCAACTTCTTCATTCACGAATTGTTCGACGAGTTCAACGAACCGTGGGAGGGTCAGATCGTGACCCACCCCGTGCACCAGGTTGACGGCTACATCGAGGTCTCCGACAGGCCCGGGCTGGGCATCGATCTGAACATCGAGGAGATCCTGAAGCATCCGTACCAACAGGAGAACTACCTGCCGCTGTTCAAGCCTGGATGGGAAAGGCGGGAGCGTCAGAAGTAAGCCGCGCGGGGCACAGCCGCATGAAATGTGGGCACGTGTGGCAGCGTTCGCCCACGCGCAGCGGGAAATCCTGGCGTTCCTGCGCCTCGCGAAATTCGCGCACGGCGGCTTCGGGCGCATCGAACAGTGAAGGCCGCAGGTCGATCGCCAGCGCCACGTTCGGCCGCAGGAAATAGACGTAAGCCTCATCCGGCGCACGCCCGTTCAGACGCTCCAGCGCCAGCGCATACAGCCGCAACTGCACCGCGTATTGTTCCGCGCGGGCCGCCGCTTCAGCCGCGCTCACCCGATCGGTCTTGTAGTCCACCAGCACGGTTTTGCCGCGCTCTTCGAACCACAGGTCGATCTGCCCGCGCAGCACCAGGTCCTCAAGTTCCATCAGGAAATCGAATTCGCGCTCGACTGTGGCGGCGGCCGCGGCGCGCCGTCCCAATGCGCTCTTGCGAAACAGGTCCGCCAGCTTGACGGCCTCCGGGTCCGCCAATTCGACCGCCGCTCCGGCCAGCAGCGCATGCACCTGTTGGCCAAATAAGTCGGCAGGTGGGCGGGCGGCCTGAGAGGCCGTTGCAGGCTGAGAGCCTGCCCCACTTGTCGGCTCGAACCCCACGTAGCGCGATAGGTAATAGCGCCGCGGGCAATCGGCAAACATGGCGATCGACGTGATATTGGCTTGCGAGTCGTGCTGCCCGGTCAGCGCCGGCCGCGGCAGAAACTCGGCGGACGCAGCCGCCTCGTCGCGCGCTATCGGCACTAGCCGCAGAGGACCCTCGGTGATCGATCGCACCGGCAATCGTTCGGAGACGATGGCCGCCCAATTCTGTGGCTTTTTCCCATTGTCCACAAACGACATGACCAGGTGCTCTTCAGCGCGCGTCATAGCCACGTACAGCAGCCGGTTGCCCTCTTCCTTTTCGCGCTGCTTCAACTCCTGGCGGATGGCGTGCTGGAACGCATCGTCTTTATCCTCCCGGCAAAGCGGATGATGCCATCGTGCGCCCAGCCCCACGCGTGGCGAAAACGCAATCGCCCCCGGAGTCGAGTCGATGCCCTTGTGCATTGCCGCCAGGAACACCACCGGAAACTCCAAGCCTTTGGCCGCGTGTACCGTCATGATTTTCACCGCGTTCGCCGAGTCCTCCGGCGGCGCATCCGGCTCGCGCGGCTTGGATTCCCGCAGAATCTCCATCTCCTCCACGAATTCCGCCAGCGTCTGCCACCCGCTCGCCGCCCGCGCCTGCGCCAGAAACTTCTCGATATTCGCCTCCCCGCGCGGCCCTGCCGGGCACTCGTAGCCGCACTCGTCGATGGCGCGCAGCAACAACTGGTCGATGGCCGTATAATCCCGCGTCGTGCGCCATCGCTCCAATTGATCGCGAAAACGCGCCAGTTTGCAGGCATCCTCCGCAGCGAAACTGGCCAGCGAATCCGGCGTCAATTCCGCCACCGCTTTTCCAATATTGCCCAAGAGCTTCAGCCGCAGCAGCGCCTCGTCGGACGCCTCCACGAATGGCGACCGCACGACGGCCGCCATGCCGATCTCATCCCGTGGATTCACCAGCACGCGCAGCATCTGCATCAGGTCCACTACTTCGCGCGTGTCGTAAAATCCCTTCCCACGATTCACCAGGTAAGGAATCCCGCGCTCGTCGAACGCGCGCGTGAACTCACTGATAACTTCGGAATTCCGCACCAACACGGCAAAGTCCCGGAACTCGCGATTCAGCTCCAGAATGCGGGCAGCCACATACCCCGCTTCTAACTCCGGCGTCGCCGCCGACAGCACCTCCACCGGCGGTTCGGTCTTGTCCGGAAACACCAAGCCCGCCACCAGCGGCCGCGCCTCTACACCTTCGGCGCCGGCCGCCACCGCCTCCACGGCGCGCAGTATCTCCGGGCGGCTGCGGAAGTTCTCCACCAGTTCCACCAGCCGTTTGCCATCTCGCGCGATGCCGTCGCGATAGCCGCGGAACACGCCCGGCTCCGCGTGGCGGAACCCGTAGATCGACTGGTTGATATCGCCCACGGCGTAAAAGCGGTCCGGCGGACGAAGCAGTTCCAGCAGCCTCGCCTGTCGGCCATTCGTGTCCTGGAACTCGTCCATCAGCACCTGGTCGAATTGGTTTTCGAGGCGGCGCCGGACATCCGGATGCTCCTCCAGCAGCCGCACCGCGCCCTCTTCCAAATCGTCGTAATCAAGCGCGCCCAGTTGCCGCTTGCGCTTGCGGTACAGGCTGTCGAAGCCCGCGAACAGGGCGAAAATCGTAGCCCGATCGGCGGCATAATACGCGCCGATCAGTGCATATTCCAGTTCTGGAAGCAGTTCGTCCTTAAGCGACTTCAGCAGATTGGACGCGTGGCTGCCGCGCTGCAGCTTCGGTAATTTGCAGGTAAACGAACGCATGGCCCGCAGCGTCGCTTCCGGTCCCTCCCGCAAAGCCGCCGCGATGCGCGCCGCCCAGTCCTGCGCCTCGTGCAGGTGCGCCAGTTGGTCGAATTTCCAGCCCGCCGGGCGCAGGTTTCGCACTTCTTCCAGCGCTGCGGCGATTTCCACTTGGCGGGGAACGGCAAATCCCGACAGATCGCCAACCCTCACGCCCGCCGCCCGCATCGCGTCATACGCGTCCAACACCTCCGCGCCCGCGTCGTTGGCCGCCAGCGAGCGCATCAGCGCCCGCATGCGGTCCGGCTGCTCTTGCAGCATTTCGTCCAGCACGTCTTGGACTGACTGGCGCCGCTCGCGCAGCGACTCCCGTTCGTCCATCACGTAAAAATCCGGATCGATTCCCGCGAAGACGGCGTTCTCCTTCAACAATCGGGCGCAGAACCCGTGCACCGTCGAAACATACGCGCGTTCCAGCCTGCCCCGGATCTCCGCCCTCTCGCGAAACGCGTGCGCCAGTTTGTCGCGCATATTGCTGGCGGCTTTATCGGTAAAGGTGATGGCCAAAATGCGCAGCGGGTCCACGCCGCTCTCGACCAGTCGCTTGAAGTATTCAACCAGGACCGTGGTCTTGCCCGACCCCGGCCCCGCCACTACGCAAGTGTCGCGAGGCATGTCTTCCACGGCGACCGCCTCCAACTGGCTGCGTGTCAATCCCACGTTGACGCTCCCTCGGCGAGCGCGGGAGCCGCCGCCACGAACCGGCAGACATCACGATAGTCGCAAAAGCGGCATTTGTCCGGATCGGCGGGATGCGGCTCCACGCGGCCCGCGCGAATCTCGCCCACGGCGCGCAGCGCGGCGTCGACGGCCTGCGCCGGATCGAATGGCCGCCACGGCGTCCGCCGGATGCCGCCCTTCAAGCCCCAGTACGACATGCCCTCGGGACGCAGACCGAAAAAACGCTCCAGAGCCAGCATATAGAGCTGCGGCTGCAGCACATTCGCATTCGTCGCGAGGTTCTTGGTATTCTGCGCGCCGCTGTATTTGTAGTCGATTACTTTCGCGCCGTCGCGGCCAACGTCGATGCGGTCGATCCGCCCGCTGATTTCCGCGTCCGTGCTCAGCGCATACCGGAATTTCTGTTCGGTGCGTATTTCACAGTCTTCCGTCGTCCACTCGGGATCTTCCACCAGCGCGCGGACGTCGGCCCACATGCGTTCGCGGCAGGCTTCCGTTCGGTAACCGGGCAGCACGTGGCCCTTCTCGCACGCCTGCTCGAAAACGTCCTCGAAGACTTTGTCGAGAGGCCGCGGATCGCCCATGTAAGCGGCCAGCACGCCATGCACGATGGATCCCTGCGTCAGGAAATCGAGGCGCTTTTCCGGCCGCACGGGAGCGGCATCGAAGTGCATGGTGTAGCGCCCGAAGAACTGGAACGCACATTGCAAATACGACTCGAGCGAACTGGGGCTGATCGCCTGATGCCGCGCAGACAAGTACGCGGTCAGGTCGGGCGCTGCGATTACCGCTTGCGGCCGCGCCGGCCGGCTCGAGACCCCGCGTTGCGGCAAAACCGCGTGCCACCGGCTTTCTTCCGCCGCGACGCTTTCGAGGTACAAAGACGGAAGATTCTGTTGCCCGCCCGAGTCGGATTGCGGGTAGGTCAGGGTCAATGACTCGGTGGCGCGCGTCACAGCCCAATCGAACAGGAACCGCTCTTCGGCTTCGAAATCCGCGGCGGTCCGCAACCGGATGCCCGCCTGTTTCAACTGCGCGCGCGCCCCCTCCGGAAAGAATGGGTCCTGCGTGGGAAACTTCGGAAATTGCTTTTCCACCAACCCGCAAACGAAGATGACTGGTAGCCGCCACTGCCGCGCTTCGTGCGCGCCCAGCACGTGCACCACGTTCCGGCGGCCGTCGTTGGCCCGCAGCGGCGTCAGCCGCAGCACCGATTTCGCCGTGCGCCAAAACTCGCCCAATGGAACTGGCCGCTCTCCCAGCGCCCGCGCCGCCTCCTCCATCGCGCCATCGAAACGGTCCCGTACCGCAACCTGGCTACGCGCGATCTCGGCGGCCTGATAATCGCCTGGCTCCGGCTGCTTCGGCGCAAACAGCTCACGCAGTCTCTTCAGCCGGTCCGCCCACTCAAACGGGGGGATTGAAAGCTCCAGCCATGCTTCCAACTCCTCGAACGATTGAAGCAGCCCCAAAACCTCGCCCGACGCCAAGCCCTGGAGCGTGGCCAACCCTTTGCCTGGCATCTTCCCCCGCACCGCGAAATCGAACTCGTCGCACTCGATTCCAGGCGCCAGCCGGATGGCCGCCAGCGTTTTCTCGTGGTCCCATCCGCCGAGCATCGCACCCATGGTTCCCGCCAGGAAGCGCGCCAACGCGTGGCTCAACAGATCGCCATCGAAGTAAAACCGCGCCGGAATGCCGAAGCGATCGAATATCGCGCGCAGCACCGGCTCGTAAATCTCCGGGCTCCGCACGATCACGCCCATCTCGCGGAACATCCTGCCCGCGGCCGCCTGCTCCAGTATGCGGCGCGCGATCTCGTCTGCCTCACGCTCGATCGAGGGCGCCGCGCAAAGCTCGATGCGCGCTGGCTTCTGCTCCCAGCCGCACGCCTCTTCTATAAGTCCCATCCCAAGCAACCGGTCGCGCGTGGGCGCGGTGAGCCCCGCAGTGGGCAACGTAATCGTCACGTCCGCATGACCGCACATAGCGCCGATGACAGCCAACTCCGGATCGGGCAGCGCATAAAATCCATCCAGCCAGATCGTATGGATCGCCGGCAGCCCCTCGCGCGCGATCCGTTCCGCGGCATGCGCCAGCCGCTGCGAGCGCATCGCCAGCCCGCGGCGGCGCAGTTCGCTTTCCACTTCCCGATAGACCGCCAGAAAGGCCTCGCCCAGCGGCGCCGCGATGCCCCTCCGCGCCATACTGACGGCCAGCCGCTCCGCATCGCATCCAGCCGACGAAAACTCCCCCATCGTTCGCGCCAGGGCCGCGCAAAACCCCGGCATTCCGGCCACCCGCGCAAACTCGGGCCGGTTCACGCGCATGGCGGCCCTTTCCACCACGAGATAGAACAGCGGTTCGGAAACCTGCGGCGCCTCCCCGGCCAGTGCATCCACGAACCGCGACAACGTCTGGATCATACCGGGACGAAAGACGAACCCCTCGCGCGCCACCTGGTTTTGCAGGTGCTGCGCCATAGTGGCCGTGGGAGTGAGTAGCCGCACGCCGGAATCCCGCCGCCGCAAAGCGTCGCGAAACCGCTCCAGGATGCGGGAGGTCTTACCCGACCCGGCCGGGCCGGTCAATAGTAGCATTGCTTCCAGATTAATTCATCCACTCCCTCGCGGTTTCGTGCTATAAGAAATCTTGCAAATGCTCGTTCGCAACCAGACCCGCAACACCATCCTGGCGGACGCCGCCGAACTCGCTGACACCAGCGAAAAGCGCCGCACGGGCCTGCTCAAGCACGACCGTCTGGACCCCGGCCAGGGCCTGTGGATTGTCCCATGCGAATCCGTGCACAGCTTCTTCATGAAATTCGCCATCGACCTGGTCTACCTGGATCGAAACAAGAAAGTGCGCAAGGTCCGTCACCGCATGGTCCCTTGGAGGCTTTCCGCCTGCCTCACCGCGCATTCGATCCTGGAATTGCCTGCCGGCGCGGTGGCCGCCAGCGGGACCCAACCCGGGGATCAGTTGGAGATAGTGGAAAAGGAGTCAGAAGTCAGGAGTCAGAAGTCAGAATAAATGCCGCACTCGCCGCGCGGCATTCTGTCTTCTGTCTCCTGACTTCTGTCTCCTGTCTTCTGACTCCTCTCTTCTCAGCTACTTCCAATCAACACCCCCGCCAGAAACACCAGCACGCCTCCCACCACCACTTGCAGCGCCGCCGTTAGCAGCGGGCTGTCCATGTAGCGATGCCGGATGTAACTGATCGAGGCCAACTCCACCGCCACCACCAGCACCGCGGCCGTAAATGCAATGTGAAAATTGGGCAGCAGAAACGGCAGCGTATGTCCGATACCGCCGGCGGTGGTCATCAGCCCGCAGACCACTCCCCGCACCCAGGGATGCCCGCGGCCGGTCAGCGATCCATCGTCCGAGAGCGCTTCGGCGAAGCCCATGGAGATTCCCGCGCCCACCGAGGCGGCCAGGCCGACCAAAAAGGCGTCGTGGCTTTTCTGCGTCGCGAAAGCCGCCGCGAATAAGGGAGCCAGCGTCGAGACCGAACCATCCATCAGGCCGGCCAGCCCGGGCTGAACGATCTGTAGCACGAACAGGCGTCGGCTGACGGCATCCTCCTGCTCCCGCACGCTGCTGGTGAGGCTCTGCTCCATCGATTCCGCCGCCGCCTGGTGCTGGCGTTCCATCTCCGCCAGGTCGCCGAGCAGCTTCCGCGTAGACGCATCGGTCACCCGTTCCTGCGCCTTCTCGTAAAACTGGCGGGTTTCCAGTTCCATGATTTCGGCCTGCTTGCGCACCACGTTGATGCCCAGCGGCCGCACCAGCCACACCGGCCGGCGGGTCACGAAGCCTCTCACGTCCTGCCGCCGGATCAGCGGAATGTGCTCCCCAAAACGCTGCCGGAAGATATCGATCAACGCGCGGCGATGCCCGTTCTCCTGCTCTTGCATCTCCTCGAACATTTTCGCCGTGGCCGGATAGCTCTCGCGCAAGCCGTCCACGAAGTCGCCGTAAATGCGGCCGTCCTCCTCTTCGAGCGATACGGCCAGCGCCAGGATTTCCTCCTCGGAAAGCTCCTTGAAATTCTTCGCCATGCACTCTCCCAATGTCTTATGGATACATAGATGGATAGGCCGCGCGCATCTCCCCTGCCAGCGTCCGCACCGCCGCGATCTGCACCAACTCGCCCTTGCCGATGCCCGGACACCAGGCCGCTGTCCGGCGCCATTGGCGGCGGCTTTCCGTCAACTCCGGCCAGAACGGAAAAATGCGGCACTGCGTCGGCTTAGCCGGATGAATCGAGCACCCATCCGTGCGCAAAAACCGGCATTGTCCTCCGCGCGGTATGCGCAGGCGGCGCAGATTCCTGGTTCGGTAGATGTAGCGCTTTTCGAATACCTTTGCCGTCACACCCAGGAATTTTGCGGCCCGCGCGACATCGTCCTTGGTCAGATAAACGAAGCCCTTGCGCTGGCAACAGGCCGTGCAACCCGGCTGGCATTCGAAACGCACTTATGTCATTGTACGCGGAGCGCGATCATCCGGCTGGCGGCGGACGCGCCTTGCCGCGCCGTCACTTTGATTTCGTACTGGCCTGGCGCGGGTGAAATGCCGCTCATGAACGGGATGGCGCCGGTGGTATCGGCAGGGGGAAGATCGGGCGAAGCGATGGAAACCCGCTTCCCATCCTGCAAAACTTCGATCGATAGCCGCGGCGCGCCGCCCGTCTGCGCCGGATACACCACCATGTACAGCGGGATCTCGGCCCCCGCCGCGAACACGCCGTCGAGCGAGGGAGTAATCTTGCCGCCCGCAAAGTGCAGCGGGTCGGTCGGATTCCGGCCGCCGTCATGCGGCGCATCGAAGGGATCCACGCGGCGCACCGGCACGATTTCGCTCAGCCCTATGCCCCGCTGATCGGACACCACCAGCACCGCCCGCTTCGCGCTGGCCGAGCCGTTCTCCCGGTCGACAACCGAGGTCTCCACCGTATATCGCCCCGGCGCCAGCAGCAGCGGTTGCGCGAAGGTCAAGTCGCCGCGGGTGAACGCATCGAACTTGTCCGCCGGAATATCGTTGGCCAAGTCCCGGCTCACTTTCGCCGCCACCTGTCCGTCCGCGTCTCTCACCATCGCCAGCAGCGAGATATGCGAGCGGAGCTTCGCGGTCTGCTTGTCCTCGCGATACGACAGATTCTGCATGGGCACCTGAAAAACCATGGAATACTGCACGGCGCTCTGCGTGGAGCGGAACGGTACCGCCTGGGAGCGGTAGGCGAAAGCACTTGGCTGGGGCTTGGCGTTCAACGCCTCCAGCGCGGCCATCTCGAATGGATGCAAAACTTCACCGGCCAGCAGCGGCAAGGCAAAATAACCCGTGCGCGTATGTACCTGCGCGCCCGCGCGCGCCACCTGCACTTCGATCCTGCGGAAGTGCCCATCGTAATTCTGCGAGGTGGGAATGTAGCTCAGCTCGTAATGCGCGCGCACATCTTCCATTACTTTGTGCAAAGACTTGGCGGCGTCGTTGGTATTGGCGATCAGGAAGCCGCCGGTGGCTTCCGCCAGGTTCGCCATGGCTTGTTGGGGATTGGCGGCGAGGCTCATATTCACCACCTCGTCCTGTCTGGCCCGGTCTTTTTGCCCGTCGATGTTGGTCGCCATGGCCGCCCCGGTGGTCTGGTCGAAGTTTCCCTGGTTCTGGCTGATCGCGGCCGCGGTACGCAACAGATCGGTGTTCGCAGTCCCCGGAGACTTCACCGACAGGCCCGTCACGTCCACGCAATAGATGCTCACGTTGGCGCGATTGGCCGCGCCGATAATGGCCTGGAACATATTCTCCGCCTGCCACGGCACCACCAGACCTTCGGAAAGCAGCAGGACCGTCTTGCGGCCCGGCAGCGCGGCCTGCGCCTGGACCAGCGACAACAGACCGTCCAGCTCGCGCCGGCCCGCTCCGTAGTTGACCATTTCCATCTGCTTCCAGACCACGTTGGCCAGCGCCATCTGCCCATCCGAGCTCAGGCCCGCGGACTCCGCGCCTTGCGTGGCCGCCCCGGCGCTCTGGAACGGATCGCCGCCGGCCGGAACCATCTGGATGCCGGCTCCTGGCTGGAGATATATTTCGACGCCCAGATTATTGAGGACGTTTTCGGAATCCTTGCGGAACTCGGTGTAATTCCCGGTGGTGGCGCGCGTGATCGCCTGGCGCAACAGATCCTGGTTGTTGGTGTAGGGCTGCAGCGCATTCAACTTGTAGTCCAGGCTAAAGACGCCGCCATAGGTATTGGAGCGGAATTCGTTGGCCAGGAACTGTGCCGCGGCCTGCTGCGCGTAGAGGCGGCTGCGCGGTCCCATGCGTTCAAAGACGATGGTCACGATGTTGAGATTGTGCAGCGGGTTGAGCGCGGGGCCGTTCGGCGCAGCGGCGGTGCCGGCCTTTGCCTGGGCGCCCGGCGGCGCACTGGCCGCCTGCTGTTCATCGGTATCGATATCGGTGAACCGGAACGTCTGTAGTTTCTGCGGAACGCCGTCCTCCAGCACGCGGATCTCATCCGGCTTCAGGTTGCGGATGAGGCGCTCTTTCTTGTCCCGCACCACGGCATCCAGCAGCACTTCGTGGGCGGTACTGCGAATGACGGGGACATTGGCCTGTTGAGCCGCCAGCGGCAGGCAAGCCAGACCGGCGCAGACGAACGATAAGGCGCGCATGAATTCCTCTCTTTCTATTGACCGTTTGACAAAGCCGGGGCGCCGGCGCCGCGTACGCTAAGCGCGATCATCCGGCTGGCGGCCGACGCGCCTTGCCGCGCCGTCACCTTGATTTCGTACTGGCCGGGAGGCGGCGAAATGCCGCTCATGAATGGAATGGCGCCCGTGGCATCGGGCGGCGGCAGATCGGGCGAGGCGATGGAAACCCGCTTCCCATCCTGCAACACTTCGATCCATAGCCGCGTCGCGCCGCCCGTCTGCGCGGGATAGACCACCATGTAAATCGGGATCTCCGTCCCGGCCGCGAACTCGCCGTCGAGCGACGGAGTGATCTTTCCGCTCGCAAAATGCAGCGGGTCGGCCGGATTCCGGCCGCCGTCCACAGGCACGTCGAAAGGCTCCACGCGCCGCACCGGTACCAGTTCGCTCAACCCTATGCCTGGCTCGTCAGAGACCACCAGCGCCGACCGCTTTACGCTGGCCGCGCCGTTCTCCCGGTCGACAACCGACGTCTCCACCGTATATCGGCCGGGCGCCAGCAGCAGGGGTTGCGCGAAGGTCAGGTCGCCGCGCGTGAACGCATCGAATTTGTCCGCCGGAATATCGTTGGCCAAGTCCCGGCTCACTTTCGCCGCCACCTGCCCTTCGGCATCCTTCACCACGGCCATCAGCGAAATATGCGAGCGCCACTTCGCCGACTTCTTGTCCTCGCGATAAGTCATGTTCTGCATGGGCACCTGGAACACCATGGAATATTGCACGGCGCTGCGCGCCCCGCGAAATGCCAGGGCCTGCGCGTGGTATCCGAAAGCCTTCGGCTGCGGCTTGGCATTCAGCGCGTCGAGCGCCGCCATTTCGAAGGGCTGCATCACCTCGCCGGCCAGCAGCGGCAACGCGAAATATCCTGTGCGCGTGTGCACCTGCGCGCCCGCCCGCGTCACCTGTACTTCGATCTTGCGGAAGTGCCCGTCGTAATTCTGCGAAGTCGGAATGTAGCTCAGCTCATAGTGCGCGCGCACGTCTTCCATCACCTTGTGCAAAGCCTTGGCGGGGTCGTTGGTATTGGCGATCAGGAAGCCGCCGGTGGACTCCGCCAGCTCCGCCATGGTTTGCTGCGGATTGGCGTGCATACTCATGTTCACCGTCTCGTCCTGCTTGAACATGTCCACCGCGGCGTCGCCGGTGGCCGTCATATTCTGGTTCTTGCTGATGCGCGCCCCGGTGCGCAGCAAATCGGTGCTGGCCGTCCCCGGAGACCGCACCGAGAGGCCCGTCACATCCACGCAGTAGATGCTCACATTGGCGCGGTTGGCCGCGGCGATGATCGCCTGGAACATGTTCTCCACCGCCCAGGGCACCACTATGCCTTCGGAAAGCAGCAGCACGGTTTTGCGGCCCGGCAGCGCCGCCTGCGCCTCGACCAGCGACAGCAGCCCGTCGAGCGAGCGCCAGCCCGCCCCGTAGTTCACCATCTCCATCTGCTGCCAGACCAGCCGGGCCATCGCCATTTGCCCGTCCGAACTCATGCCGGCGGATTCCGCGCCCTGCGTGGCCGCGCCGGCGCTCTGGAACGGATCGGCGCCGCCGGCTGGGGCGATAGTAATGCCGCCCTCGCCGCTCGAGATCTCGACGGCCAGATTGTTGAGCACATTTTCGGAATCCTTCCGGAATTCGATATAGTTTCCGGTACCGGCTTTCGAAATCGCCTGGCGCAGCAGATCCTGGTTATTGGTGTACGGCTGCAGCGCGTTCAATTTGTAGTCCAGGCTGAAGACGCCGCCATAGGTATTGGAATGGAATTCGTTGGTCAGGAATTGTAGGGCGGCCTGCTGCGCGTACTGGCGGCTGCGCGGTCCCATGCGCTCGAATACGATCGTCACGATATTGAGATTGTGCAGCGGGTTGAGCGCCGGACCGCTCGCTGCGGTCTTGGCGCCGCCGGTGGCGGGTGTGGCCGGCGTGGCGCCCGGCTGCATGGCGACGCCCTGCGGCGGCTCCGCCTCGGCATCGGTGAAGCGGAACGTCTGCAGCTTCTGCGGAACGCCGTCCTCCAGCACCCGGATCTCATCCGGCTTCAAATTCCGGATCATCCGTTCCTTCTTGTCCCGCACCACGGCATCCAGCAACACTTCCTGGCTGGTGCTGCGAATCACCGGGACATTCGACTCCTGGGCCGCCAGCGGCAGGCAGGCCAATCCGGCCAAGACCAAAGATAAGGCGCGCATGGAGTCCTCTCTCTTAAGCCTACGACAAAAGAGAGCCCCCGGCTGTGCGCCAAAACAGCTTGGAGGGCGGGCAATCCTGCCCGCAGCCGGCTTTTAGCCGGCTTCCGGCCGCCTTGAAAGGCGGCTGCAGCCAAGATTGGCCGCCCCCCAATTTCAGCGCTCCGCAGCACGCCAAAAAAAGGGGAGCCTTCCGGCTCCCCTGGTGCAGCGGGTCTGCGGACCCTTGAAGCTAGAACCTGAACGTGGCGTGCAACTGGATCAGCCGCGGCGAAGCATCGCCGCCCAGGAAAGATCCCAGGATGGACGTTGGCTCGCTGACCATGCCATAGGTCTGCCCAAATTGGCCCGGGTTGTCGATGTTGCTCTGCGGCTGGCCGAAGTTGGGGTGATTGAATAGATTGAAGGCTTGCACGCCCAAGCCCAGATGCACGTGTTCGCCAATCGGAATCAGCTTGGAGATGCTCATGTCAGTGACAAAGAAGCCGGGCCCGCGATACTGGTTGCGGTTCTGGCTGGGGAAAATGTCGAGCACGCCGGAATTACTGATCGAGGGCGCGAAGTTGTTCGGTGAGAGGCAAGGCGTGTTGTTTGTAAAGGCGGCGCCTGCTCCGCAAGACGTCCAGCCCGCAGTGATGGGTTGCGCGAACAGTGTGGTGGGCCCATAACCTCCCAGCAAAGCAGTGTTCTGCACCACGCTGAATGGGAAGCCGGTATGGTCGAGCACGGTGCCGGAAAGCGTCCAGCCGCCGAAAATCGCATTGGATCCCTTGGTGAAGTGCAGGGCCCGCAACAGATCGTCGATCACATAATTCGCCGAGAAGTATTTGCGAATGTCATAATCCGCATTGCCGTAGTTGTACGCACGGATATTGTAGGGGTCCTCCGGGCTCAGGATGCTGCCCTGGCCGTTGTAACTGAACGGCTCCAGTCCGCCGTTGGAAGCGTCGTCTGTCGCATGGCTATAGGTGAAGTTCATGCCGAAAGCCAAGTGGCTGGTCATGGAGTGCTTCACCGAAAGCACCAGTCCGTTGTAGCGCGAAACCCCGGCGCTTTGGTACTCCGAGACGGTATTGAACCGCGCGTCCGCCGGCGCCGTGGGGATGGGCAGCGCCGAACTGCAGCCGCCGGGACAGTAGGCATTCAGGCCGCTATTGCTGATCGCTTCCTTCACGCCATGGTTGCCGACATAATTCGCGCTGAACACGGTGTGCCAGCCGACATCCTGCTGCAGTTCGAGGTTCCACTCGTAGTAGCGCGGCTGAGAAATGAAGGGGTCCATGGTGGTGAGATTGGGCGGCGAGAACAGCGGATTGGAAGCCGAGAGCGACGCGAGCGTTCCCCCGGAGTTGAAGCCCGAGAGCAGCGACGAATTGGTCGAACTGGCGATATTGAACGCGCTTCCGCCGACACTCGGGGCGATGGGGATGGTGGACGATCCCAGAAAGAAGATCGAGTTGTAGTTGGGAGGGTTCTCCACGAATCCGTCCACTACGAAGGCGGGGAAGGAGTCGCCGAAAATGCCCGCGCCGGCGCGTATTACCGTCTTGGGCGTCACCGACCAGGCCACACCCACCCGTGGCCCCCACACTACCGCATTCGTGCTGTAATACGCCTGCGAGCGGCCGGTCTGGATGGCCGTATTGTAGGGCGTGTTCACATCGTGGTCGAGCGACGTGAACGAAGAGGCTGAAGTTTCGAAACAGTTGCCCTGGCAAGTCGGGTTCGAATTGTGATCCGCGCGCAGCGAGAAGTTGACCGTCAGGTCCTTGGTGACCTTGATATCGTCTTCGGCATAAACTCCCAGCTGATAAACGCCGATGTTCTCAGCCTGCTTGGCGGGGAAGTTTTGGTAAAAGTAGCCGCCATCGCCCCCCAAATTGCCCGCGTAAAAGTCGTCGATGCTGCCGACGGCCACGTCGCCGCGCGTGCCTTCCTCGAAGTCGAAGTCGTAGACCCAGTCTTTGTGCCAATTCCCGCCGATTTTGATCGTTTGCCTCCCCTTCGTCAGGGAGAAGTCGTCGCTGATCTGGCCTTGCTGCACGTCGCGGCCTTGCGGCATGTAGGTTTCCACGTCGTTCAGCGCGTTGAACGATCCGTCGTTGAGCCCGAGTTGCGGAGCGAAGAAAGCATTCGTGGCCGCATAGTCGGCATAGGAAAACGCGGCCGCGTAGTACAGGTGGGACCCGGTGAACGAGTTGGTCGCATTCGGGCCGAAGACGTGCGTCCAACTGATCTGCTGCTGGTTCTCCGGCTGGAATGACTTCAGGCTGAATAACGGGCTCAGCGCGCTGGTGCCCGTGGGCTGGGTCCCGTGATCGATCTGGAAGCGTCCGTAAATGCGGTCCTTATCGCCCACGTTCTGATCGCCGCGGATGGTCCACAGCCATTCCGGCGCGAAGTTCGTCGGCGTGATGAAGTACTGGGTGGCGCATGCCGCGCCCGGCGAAAGAATGGTCAAATCGCCGCAGCCGGGGCCCTGGACGTCGGACGAACTGCTGGGCACGGGGGTCGCCCGGTTCGCGCCAATGGCCGAATTCCATGCCGCAAAAGCCTGCTGGTAGAACGGCACTTCGTTCCCGTTGCCGTCCGCCGCAAGATTGCTCAGCGTAGCCGCCTGGAACGCCTGCGAAGGCAGTCGCACGTCTGTTCCCGCGAGCGGAATCAGCGCGCGCAGCCCTTCGTAGTCCGAGAAGAAGAACGTGTGGTTTTTCCAGATCGGACCGCCCAGCGAAGCCGAATACTGGTTGACGTTGTCGAACGCCCGCGGCTCACCCGTGGCGTTGTTGAACCAGTCGTTGGCGTTCATCACTCGCCCGTTCCAGTAGTAATTCGCGTTGCCGTGAAAACTGTTCGTACCGCTCTTGGTCACGTAGTTGACCTGCGCGCCAGCCAACTGGCCATACTGGCCGCTGTAGCCGTTGGTGGTCACCGAGACTTCGGCCATCTCGTTGGACCCCAGCAGCAGGTTGGTCGCGCCGCTATTGTTCAGGTTCAAGAATGGATCGTTATCGTTCTGGCCGTTCAGCGTAAAAAGGTTGGAGGTGCCAGGCAATCCGAACACCGAGAGATTCCCGTACCCGCCATTCGAGTTCATCACGGCGCCCGGCGCGAGTTGCGCGTAATAGGTGAGGTCGTTGCCCGGATTCGGCAGCATCTCGATCTGCTTGCTGTCGAATGTGGTCTGAATGTCCGCATTCTCCGTTTGGATCGCGGTCGCTTCAGCATTGATCTCGACAGTGGAATTGGATGTTGCCACATTCAGCTTGGCATCCACTTTCACGGTGGCTCCCAACGTCACCGTGGCCTTGGACTCGGTGGTCTGGAACCCGGTCGAAGTGATCTTAAGAATGTATTCTCCCGGTTGCAGCAGCGGGAACCGATAGACGCCGGAAGCGTTGGTGCTATCTGTCCGGACGGCCCCCGTGCTCGGACTGGTGAGTGCTACTGTGGCGCCGGCAATAACGGCGCCCGTCGGATCGGTCACCGTACCCGTGATTTCGCCGGTTGTAATCGTCTGCGCAAAGGCTGTCGTTAGCGAACACAACACGAGCGCTACCGACAGGCCCAAAGCCTGCCTCTTATGGAATTGCATGTATCCCCCCAATTGAAACTTGTTGCGGAACTGCGGCTCCCACCGCAATTCGTTAGCTAAATGCTCCGTGCACCCTAAATAGTTGAAAAAACGGGTTTTAGATTTCAGAACCGTGTGCCATTGGAACACTTCACACGTGTTACCGTTTTTTCCTGGCTATTCGTGCAGTATGCGCCGTTGGTGTCAGATTTGTCAACACTATATCAAAGATAATCGAATCAACTTCGTTAAATCGCTGTAAAGTGGGGCGGGCGCTCGGCCTGTGGAACGGCCGCCCCACCTCTCTGCTACCATCTGGTGTTGGCTCAAACGTGAAAAGTTAGGAAATAGAATGCCGCGTCTGTCGTCTCCGCTTCGTGAAATCAAGGAGCACTACACCGTTCTGGTGATAGGCTCCGGTTACGGAGGTGCCATCGCCGCGTCGCGGCTGGCGCGCGCCGGACAACAGGTCTGCGTCTTGGAGCGCGGCCGCGAGTTTCAGAGTGGCGAATACCCCGATACCGAAGCGGAAGCCTTGGCTGAAATGCAAGCCGAGCTTCCCGGCGGGCACACGGGGTCGCGCACCGCGCTCTACGATTTTTATGTCAACCCGGATGTGAACGTGTTTGTGGGCTGCGGCCTGGGCGGCACCTCGCTAATTAACGGAAACGTCGCCGTAAAGGCCGAGCCACGGGTTTTCGACGATCCGTGTTGGCCCCAGACATTGCGCGACGACATGAACAGCCTGGAGGAAGGCTACCGCCGCGCCGAGGAGATGCTGCGGCCCGCCGCGTACCCCGCGCGGTATCCGGCGCTGCCGAAATTGCTGGCCCTGGAGCAATCCGCCGCGCATCTCGGCCAGACTTGCTCGCGCCCCCCCATCGCCGTAAATTTCACTGAAGGCCTCAACCATGTGGGCGTCCAGCAGCACGGCTGCATGCTCTGCGGCGACTGCGTCACGGGCTGCAATTACGGCGCTAAGAACACCGTGTTGTTTAACTATCTGCCGGACGCGCGCAATTTCGGCGCGGAGATCTACACCCGGATTTCCGTGCGCCGCCTGGAGCGTAAAGACGGCCGCTGGCTGGCCTACTACCAGTGGCTGGAGACCGGTCGGGAGGACCTCGACGAGCCGGCCCGCACCGTTTCCGCGGACATCGTGGTGCTGGCCGCCGGCACGCTGGGATCTACGGAGATTCTGCTGCGCTCGAAAGCTGCCGGCCTGCCCCTCTCCGGCCAGGTCGGACAGCGCTTCTCGGGCAACGGAGATGTGCTCGGCTATAGTTACGGCTGCGCCGAGGAGATTCGCGGGGTCGGTTACGGCCACCGCGATCCGCGCGATATGGAGGCGGTAGGTCCCTGCGTCACTGGTGTCGTCGATATGCGGCTCCAGCCCGTTTTGGAAGACGGCATCGTGATCCAGGAATTTTCCACGCCGGGTGCGCTGGTCAATCTGCTGCCGGAAGCCCTGGCCAAGGCGGGCGCGGCTCTGGGCGCCGTGTCGGGCGAGGGTCTCGTAGAAGCCCTGTCCATGGAAAGCGATGTCGAAAGCCTCTCCGTCGGGCCTTATGAATCCATGGCGGACCATACCCAGGCCTACCTGGTGACCACCCACGAGGGCGGCGCGGGCAGTATGCGTCTCGAGGACGGCCGTCTGCACATCGCCTGGCCGCATGTGGGGGACCAGCCCATTTTTGAGAGAGTGAACCGGACGCTGGCGGAGGCCACCCGCGCTCTGGGCGGCCAATACCTGATTAACCCCATGTGGAGCAGCATCTTCCACAAGGATCTGATCACCTTGCACCCGCTCGGCGGCTGCGTGATGGCCGGCGACGCGGAGCACGGCGTCGTGAACCACAAGGGGCAGGCCTTCTCGGGCAGCGCCGGCACAGCCGTGTACGAAGGACTCTACGTGTGCGACGGCTCCACCATCCCCCGTTCGCTGGGCGCCGCCCCCCTGTTGACGATTTCCGCGGTAGCCGAGCGGGCCTGCGCGCTCGCGGCCGGCGACCGCGGCTGGCGTATCGATTACACACTGCCTTCCCGCCCGCCCCAGCCCGAGGCTCCCCAGCCCCTCGGCATTCAATTCACCGAGACCGCGCGCGGCGATGCGTTGGAACTGGACCTGACGGTTGTTTCCGAAGATCTGGACGAATTGATGCGCCATCCGGACCACCAGGCGCGCGTGGCTGGCCGCGTCCTGGCGCCGGCTCTCTCCACCGCACCCTTGAAAGTCGTGGACGGCGAATTCAGTCTGCTGCGCAGGGCCTATCGCCTGAAACTGGCCGGCCGCGAAGGCCAGGCTTTCTACCTGCAGGCATCCAAAGAGCCCACCGCGCTGCACGCGATTCTGTATGACGGAGCCAGCGAGACAGGCGCCGTTCTGACCCGAGGCGCTTTAAACATCCTGCCCCAGGACTTAGATCGCCAGTTGACTACCCTGCGGGTTTTCAATGCCCCGGATCCGCGCTCGCGTTTGCGCGCGACCGGGCGTTTCGGACGCGCCTTGGCCGGCGATTTATACGGCATCTACGGCAACGTGGCGGGCGACCGCAAAAAGCGCCCGCTGCGCGTCAACGCTCCCACGGTGCATCCTCTTGGGCTGGTCCGCTACCAGGGTGGTTCGCATGGGCCGGTTCTGCTGGCGGCAGCCGCGGGCATATCCAGCCGGATCTTCTCCCTCGACACCACCGAAACCAACCTGGTGGAATTCCTCTTCGCGCACAGCTACGATGTGTGGCTGCTGGATTCAACCAACGCCCAGGATCGCGCGGCGGCGCTCGCCGCCGTGAAGGACACTACCCGCGCAACCACCGTCCAAATGTTAACTCCTGGTTGGGAAGCGCCTGGTCCCGTAGAAATCAACGCCGCCACGCGCGATGCGGTACCAGAGGCCTGGCTCCGCATCCCGCTTATCGGAGCGAATGCCGCGCGAGATGTCTACCCCAAGCTATTGTCGGAACTCAGGAATTCTGTCTCCTGACTCCTGTCTCCTGACTCCTGTCTCCTGACTCCTGTCTCCTGACTCCTTCTTCACTGAATCTTCGACGCCCGCACCACCCTGCCCTCCCGCGCCTCGCCCAGCGACACATGGTTTGCCGCCAGGATCGTGCCCGTGGTGCGGTCCAGGCCAATGCGCGCTGTGACGTATGCCACCAGCGCCGCGGTCTCCGAGTTTTGCGCGGCAATCAGGTCCCGCTGCTGTTGCGTCACGTTGTACGGAATGGACGCGCCCAATTCAAACCGCCTCCGTTCGCTCGTGTACAACTGCTCCTGCAGAGTCCGGTTGCGCACCGCCGCTTCGTAGCGGGCGCGCGCCTGCCGTAACGCGATCACGTAGTTCTGCACGTCCACCTGCACCTGGTTGGAGTCCTTGCGGTTGCCCAATTGGGTCTGCCGGAAGCTCAACTGGTCGACCGCGTAGTCCGACTGCGCCTGCCTGTTCCGGAACGCCATTTCGTAAGCCGCGTAGACGCTTTCCGACGGGAAGTCGCGGCGAAACACTTGACCCAGGGCCGTGCCGATACCGCCCACGAAGTAAGGGCTGGGCCCCGCCGTGAAGCCATCCACATTAACCGTCCTACCCGTTCCGGCCAGGCCGGCCTGGCTCTCGCTGCCGCCCACCACCGCGAACGGCAGGATGCCGTTTCGGGTCCCCAGGTTGTTTACCAGCGTGGCGGCTTCATTCTGCTTTTCCGACGCCAGATCGGTTCGGCTGGCCAGGGCCTGCTTCACCAGATCCTCCAAAGGCGGGAGGTCGTCGTGCTCCGGAATCCGGATGGGGTCGACCGGCAGGATACGCACGCCCGCCAGCACCGGATCCGCTGTCGCGTTGCGGCTCAACAGGTTCTTCAATTGAAGATCCTGCTGCGTCAGGGCCGTCTCGGAGTCCCGCAGCGCCTGTTGGGCGGTGATCGCCAGGCTCTCGGCATTAATCGTTTCCGAAGGCGACAGCGTTCCCACCCGTACCTGTTCCTTCACGTTTCCGAGAAACGTGGTGGCGGTCTCCGCGGCGCTTCTCTTGGCCTTCACGTCTTCGTAATCCGCCTCGAGCGAGTAGTAAGCGTTCAATACCTGCGCGACCGTGTTGGTCACCGTCGTTTGGAAGGCCAGGTCCGAGGCATCCCGGTTGATTTTGGCCGCGGTGATGAAACGCGCGTTGACGGCGACGCCTGCGCTGTTCAGCAGGTATTGCTGCACGGAGACCGAAAGCACCGGGGCCGAAGACGGGTTCAGCACGTCTGTGGCGGAATTCTCGTTCAGGAAGTGGTCGCTGTAGGTCAGGGAAACGGAGCCCCCGGTTAGGATGCCTTGCTGGAGTGTGGCCGTGTGGACGTCCGTCTGATCCACCAGGGCCACGCTGGCGCTCACCACCGAATTCGGATACAGGGTGGTAGTGTGGCTGAACGTGCTGGCCTCCTGGATGAGCGGATCGAGCGTCGGCGTGATGGGTCCGATTTGCGAGATGCTGGCGTTGGTCGATTGCACGCGCCCGGAGCTGGCGCCGGGTGCGCTGACGCCGGCCGCCTGCAGGCTGCCCGCTACCCCCTGCCCCGACGCCACCGATCCGGCTTGCGAGGCGTTGCTGGGCACGCCGGGCAGCGTGCCGCCTGCCTCGCTGCGCGTGACGTTCTCCGCCATGATCAGCGGATTGTAGCGGGCTACTTCGATGTCGATATTGTTCTCTAGCGCCAGCGCTACGGCGTCCTGCACGCTCAGGTACAGCGTGCCCGCGCGCACCAGGTCACTCAGCCGCGGGGAATTCGCGGCGCGCACCGGCGGCACCTCCACCGCCATGTACGGACGCACGATAGCCGGCGCTTTCGGCGCCACCGGACCAATGGCAGCCTGCTGTGCCCACCCGAGCGGCACGGCCAGGGTCAGGCAAAGTCCAACCGCCATGTATTGGCGCATGCATTGACGCAGGATATTCATGGACGCGCCTCCTTAGGCAGCTCTGCTGGTAGCGTGGATTGCTGCGAAATCTGCCCCCGCATGGCCTCATCGACGGAAACGTCGTTGACCTCCAGCGTGGTGCCCAGCGCCTGATCGAGCGCGATGCGCGCGTGCGTGTAGTTCGCCATGCTCTGCACCTCCGAGCTTTGCGCGGTGGCCAGATCGCGCTGGTCCTGCACCACCTGGAAGGCCACCGTGGCCCCCAGCGCGTACCTCTTTTGATCGCCCGCCAGTGTTTGCTCCTGCAGCACTCTGGATTTCACCGCCGCCTCGAAGCGCGCCCGCGCCTGCTCCAGGCCTAACATCGCGTTCTGCACGTCCACCCGGATCTGGTTGGTGTTTTTATGCAGGTTCAGCTCGTTTTGCCGTAATTCCAGCAGGCTGGTGGCATAGTCCGCCTGCGCCGCGCGATTCCGCAGCGGTATGTTCAGCGAGATGCCCGCCGAATAGTTTGGATAGTCCCGGCGAAAAATCTGGGAGAGCAGATTGCCGTATCCGCCCGCCAGCGGGCCGCTCCCGCCCTGTATCAAGCCTAGGGCCGTTAGCTCGCCGGACAAGCCGTTATTGGTCAGTTCCGCGAAAGCTTGCAAGGTAGGCTTGAGAGAGTTCCGGATGCCCACCAGGTTCATCTGGTTGCTCTCCAGGTTCAAGCGCGCCTGCTGCATCTCCGCGCGTTTCTCCACCGCCTGGTGGATCAAATCCTCGAGCGCCGGGTACACGTCCTTCGGCGGAATCTCGAACTTGTCCAGCGGAACCACGTGCAGGTTCGTCAGGCCGGCCTCCGCCACGCCGTTGCGGCTCAGGTAGTTCTTCAGGATCGTCTCCTGCTGCATCAGGTTGGTCTGGGACGTCACCAGATCCTGTTGGCTGGCATACAACTGGGATTCCGCGCGCGTAATCTCAATCGGCGCGGCCGTTCCGAACTGCACCAGCTTCTTGTTGTCGTCCAGCAGTTGCTGCGCCGTGCTCACTTCCCGCAGGCGCGCGCGCACGTCCGCGTCGAAACTGACCAGGTCCCAATAGAGGTTCAACGCCGCCGAAACCGTGGCAATCAACTGCTGTTTGAACTGCAGGGCGCTCACCTTCACGTTGTTCTTCTGCACGCGGATGTTCCTTCCGATGACCGCCCGCCCGAAGTTTTGCAGCAGGTTTTGCGTCACCACCAGGTCCAGGTCCCCGGAGGTAAACGGATTCAGGTTGTAAAGCTGGCTGTTCAGGCTGACGCGCGTGCTGACGTACGTAAGTTGGGCCGTCAGGCCGAAATCGAAGTTCTGCACATACTGAGCCTCGTAACTGCGCGTGGTGTCCACCAGCGCGTTGGTTCCCGTCAGCACCAAGTTGTCCTGGGGGGACGTCGTATGGCCGAAACTGGCAACCCCGAGCAGCGTTGGATCGAGCGATGGAATCGGCGGGCCTAACTGGGTCACGATGCCGCCGCCCGAGCTCACTCCGTTCCCCGCGCTGATGCCGACGCCGCCCGACCCGTTGGCGCTCACGCCTTGCAGGCTGACGCTTTGGGGTCCCGTGGCCACGCCCAAACCCACGCTGCGCAGCGCGCCGCCGGATTGCGCGCGCCGCAGCACCTGCTGTGCCAGCAGCGGGCCATATCGCTGGATCTCCACATCGATATTGTTTTCGATGGCCAACGCCACCACGTCGCGGGCGGTCAAATAGAGATTGCCCGCCCGAATAAGGGAACCCAGGCGGGAGGAATTCTCCAGCCGGATACCCGGCACGCTTCCGGCCCGGTAAGGGCCTGTTACAAAGCTCCATCCGCCGGTCGCCGGCTGGATGCTGATCTCCTGTTGGCCCGCCGCGCCGGCGCATAAAATCAGAAAAATTGCTAGTGCTCGAATCGGCGTTTGAAATAGTTTCATTGAAATCAACCGTTTAGATGCGGGAGACACCGGTGGGGCTGGCGCGCTCCTGGGCTCGCGTTATTGGTGACGCTTGAACCACTAGTTTATTACGTATGCGCGGTGGTTTTGTTCGACCGCAGTGGGGCAGGCGCTCCGCCTGCGGACCGGCGCCCCGCCGGTCCACCGGCCGCAGGCCGGTAGACTCGACCACGTGTTGGGTTTACCCTTGCAACAGAACCCGGAGCACGCAGGTGCTCCAGGAACAAGATTCTCCGCGTTACCCCACCCGTTCCGCGATCGACTTCATCTGCAGGAACAGCACCATATAATCCGGCCCCCCGCCCTTGGAATCCGTGCCCGACATATTAAACCCGCCGAACGGGTGCGCCCCCACCATCGCCCCGGTGCACTTCCGGTTCACGTACAGGTTTCCCACGAAGAATTGCCGCCGCGCACGATCCACGTGTTCCGGCACGTTCGAGAAGATCGCGCCCGTCAGTCCATACTGCGAATCGTTGGCCAGTTCCATGGCATGGTCGAAGTCCCGCGCCTTGGTCACCGCCAGCACCGGCCCGAAAATCTCCTCCTGGAAGATGCGCGCCTTGGCATCCACGTCTGCGATCACCGTGGGCGGTACGAAATATCCCTCCGCGGGCGCCGCCACATTCACCGGCAGCAGCCGGCCCTCTTGCTTGCCGGTCTCGATGTACTGCAGAATCGTCCGCCGCGCGCCCTCGCTGATCACCGGACCCATGTAATTCTCGGGCTTCTCCGACAAGCCCACCTTGATCGTCGAAACCCGCGCCTGCAGCTTCTCCAGGAACGCAGCGTACACCTTGGCATCCACAATTGCGCGCGAACAGGCCGAGCACTTCTGCCCCGAGTACCCGAACGCCGAAACCGCCACCCCTTCCACGGCCTTGTCCAGATCGCAATCCGCATCCACCACGATGGCGTCCTTGCCGCCCATCTCCGCAATCACCCGCTTAATCCAGATCTGGCCCGGCTGTGTCCTGGCCGCCAGTTCGTTGATGCGCAGGCCCACATCGCGCGACCCCGTGAAGGCCACGAAGCGCGTCTTGGGATGCTCCACGATCGTGTCCCCTACCGCTGCCCCGCTCCCGGTCAGCAGGCAGAATGATTTTGCCGGAAAGCCCGCTTCCAGCAGCACCTCCGCAAACTTCGCGCCGATGGTGGGAGTCTCGCTCGATGGCTTGATCACCACCGTGTTGCCCGCCACCAGGGCGGCCACCGTCATCCCCGCCATGATGGCCAGCGGGAAGTTCCATGGTGGAATAATCACGCCCACGCCCAGCGGCAGATAGCGCAGTTCGCCCCGCTCGCCTGGAAGCTGCACGGCCGGCGCCTGCGGACCGCTCAACCGCTGCATCTCCCGCGCGTAGTATTCGCAGAAATCCACCGCTTCGGAAACGTCCGCGTCCGCCTCCGGCCAGGTCTTGCCCGCCTCCAGCACCAGCCAAGCGTCGAACTCCAGCTTGCGCTGCCGGATGATATCGGCCGCCCGCACCAGCAGGCGAATCCGCTCCTCCTCCGGCGTGGCGGACCATTCGGAGAAATAGGCGTATGCCGAATCCACCGCGCGCCGCGCCAGTTCGGCGGTGGCGCGATGGTGGACGCCGATCACTTCTCGCGGATTCGACGGGTTCACCGAGCGCAGCAAATCGCCGGTCTTCAGCCGCTCGCCGCCGATGACCAGTTCGTACTCGCGCCCGAGCTGCGCGCGCACTTTCGCCAGCGCCGCGTCCGCGGCCGCCCGGTTGGCGGAAGTAGAAAAATCGGTGTACGGTTCGTTCTTAAATGCCGGCAGTTTCCCCATATCTCCATCTTACCCAATGCGACCAAATGTCTTGTTCTATTGGCGTTCATCTGCGTTTATCTGCGGCCAATACGGTTTTTACCCCCCGCGGAGCCACCCGCACCGGTAGCACCGTTGCGCCCTCCCGCTGAATCGCCTCCGACACGCGCGCCTTCGCCCCGCGCTCCACCAGAAAGAAGACGCATCCGCCCCCGCCCGCGCCGCAGACCTTGGCGCCCGCCGCGCCCGCCGGCCGCGCCACCTCCACCAGCCGATCAATCAGCGGCGTCGTAATGCCCGGCGCGTTCTTCTTGCGATTGGCCCACTCCTGCCGCAGCAGCCGCGCCGCTTCGTCCCAATCCGCCTTCTCGAGCGCCTCCCGCATGCCGCGCGCGATCTGCGCGATGCGGTCGAAATTGCGGTGTACGCCGCGATCGCCATCCAGGTGCGCCTTCATGACCTCCCAGTTGTTGATGCCCGAATTGCGCGGCTCGCCGGTATAGGCCAGCACCACGCGTTCGTTCAAATCTTCCAGGTCCACCGCCACCGGCTTGCGCGCCACGCCCGCTTCGGTCAGCTCGATGGCGCTCACCCCGCCGTACATGGCCGGATAATAGTCCTGGCAGCCGGTGGGCACCCGGATGATCTGCGCTTCGATGTTCTGCGCGATCTCCCGCAGCTTTTCGAGCTTGTGCCCCGCTTGCGTCAGCCTGTTGAACGCGGCGGCCAGCGCTATGATCAGCGTGGAAGACCCCGAAATGCCGGCGCCGGCCGGAGCTTCGGAATGCGTGCTCACGTCCAGTCCGCCCGCCGGCGCGAAATACCGCACCACATACGCGGCCAGCGGTAGCTTGTACCGCCTGGCGCCCCGCAGCGCATCCAGCGATTCAAACTCCTCGTGCGCGTCGAGGTCCCGCGACCGCAGCGTGATCCGCGCATCCGCGCGCGTCTCGAGCACGCAACTGGCATAGCGGTCCACCGCGAAGTTCACGGTCACCGGGGCCGCGTGAAACAAGTACAGCGGCCAGATATCGATCGTGCCGCCGGCCATGTCCACGCGGCAGGGAGCCTTGGCTGTTATTTTCATCGGAATGGAAAGGACTACTATATACCGGCTCGCCCTGGATCAGCTTAACGCGCCATTGACCGCGCTATCCGGCCGCCAGGGAGACTCGCGCGCGCAATCCCCCCAATGGAGAATCGTCCAGCGAAATCGACCCGCCGTACAACTCCGCCAGATCGCGCACAATCGCCAAACCCAGGCCGGAGCCGCGGGCGGCTTCGTCAATCCGCACGCCTCGCTCCAAAACCACGGCCCGCAGTTCTCGCGCTAAGCCCGGTCCATCGTCGTCCAGCGTGAGAACCAGCCTGTCGTCGATGCGAGACGCCTCCAGCACGATCCTGCACTTTGCCCATTTGCAGGCGTTGTCCAGCAAGTTGCCGAGGATTTCGTCCAGATCCTCCCGTTGCACCCGGGCGCAAAGCTGCGGGGCAACGCTCGACGTGATCTCCAGCGCGCGGCCCGCATGCAGCTTCAGAACCGTGCGGATCAGGGCTTCCGCGCACGCCGCCACGGGGCAGCGAGCCGTGCCCGCGGCTCCCGAGGCCGCGGCGCGGGCGCGCGCCAGATGATAGTCCACCTGGCGGGACATGCGCTCCGCCTGTTCCGCGATACTCCCGGCCAATTCGGGGTTTCCCGCGGCGCCGGCCCGTTCGGCCTCCCGGGCCAGCAGCGCCAGCGGCGTCTTCAGGCCGTGCGCCAGATCGCCCGCCGTGGCCACGGCCCGTTTCACGGCCTGTTCGCGGTCTTCCAGCAGCGCGTTCAGCTCGTCGATGAGGGGCTGCACTTCGTTGAAGTACCTGCCCTCCACCCGCCGGTCGCCGCCGACGCGCACAGCCGACAGTTTCTCCCGCAACTGGCGGAATGGCGCCAGTGCCTGGCGCAATCCAAACAGGCCGGCCCCCATGCAAATCAGCCCGGCCAGCATGGGTCCAACCGGATGCATCGCCATAGCGCCCGGAAACACATGCAGCACCATCCGCGTCAGCATGTGGATCTCCGCCAGCAGCCCCGCTGTCCACAGCACCGAGGCAAGGATCAATCTGGACCGTAGAGACCGCAGCATCGGCTATCGCCTGTCCTGTGCGGAAGTGTCCTGCACGGAAGGTGCGGGAGGTTCCCCCATGCGGTAACCCAGTCCCCGAACGGTCTCGATGAACGACGCGCCGAGTTTGCGCCGCAGGCGGGCCACGAAGACCTCCACGGTATTGGAATCCCGGTCGAAATCCTGCGCGTAGATGTGCTCGCTCAGCTCGGTACGCGAAACCACTTGTTGGCCGTGGTGCATCAGGTAGGCCAGCACCCGGTATTCATGGCTGGTCAACTTCACCAGCGCGCCGTCCACCGACACGCGGGTTGTGCGCGGATCGAGCGCCAGCGCCCCGCATCGAAGTTCGGGTTGCGCGAGGCCGCTGGCGCGCCGGATCAGCGCCCGTACGCGCGCCAGAACCTCTTCGATTCGGAAGGGTTTCGCGACGTAGTCGTCCGCTCCACCGTCGATCCCTTGTACTTTATCGTGCCAGCTCCCGCGCGCGGTCAAAATCAGCACCGGTGCGAAGAGGCCCGCGAGCCGCCACCCCCGCAGCAGCGTCAGTCCGTCGACCTTCGGCAGTCCCAGATCCAGAACCACCGCGTCGTACTTTTCGGTGTGGGCCAGGAAATCGGCTTGTTCCCCATCGGCGGCGGTGTCCACGGCATACCCGGCTTCGGCCAGCGCTTTCGCCAACTGGCGGCACAGCCGTATTTCGTCCTCGACCACCAAGACCCGCAATTAGATATTTATATCGTAGTTTCGATGAACGGCGGATGAACGAACCGTTCAGGATTCGTTCAGGGGCGATGGCTTACTATCGCGCTTGGAGCCTGTTACCCGATGCCTTTATCCGCAAACGCACACCTGAACTTTGGCTATCCCTGGTGGCTCAGTTATGGCCACCTGCCTCTACTGGCCGCGGCCATCTTGCTGCTGGGCCTTGGATATGCGCGCAAGTGGTCCCTCTGGCCGATGCTCCTGTTGAGCGTTCTGGCCCTTTGGTCCGCCTCGGCATTCGTGGTGGCGCGCTTCGTCTTCGACATCAACGGGCGGGCTTCCATGCCTACCCAGAGCTTCCTCCGTTCCGGCGTGGGAAGGGTCCTCGATCTCGGAGCGGGCACCGGTAGATCGTCGATTATGGTCCTGGAAGCCCGTCCCCAAGCGACTCTGGTTGCCCTCGATCTGTTCGCCGAATCGTTCGACCATCACTTCGGCAGTGGCCAGAGTCCGCAGCAGAGGCTGCTCGCGAACCTGAAGGCCGCCGGTGTGGACGGGCGCTGCACCATTCAGACCGCGGACATGCGTCAGCTTCCCTTCGCATCCGCCGAGTTCGACGCCATTGTCAGCGCCTATGCGGTCGACCACCTCGATCGCCAGGGGATCGATCAATCGCTCGCCGAAGCCGCCCGTGTAGTGAAACCCGGCGGAGACTTCCTCCTGATCCTGGTCGGCAAGGAACCCTGGATTCAATTCGCCTTCGGGCCGCTCATCATGCACGCGGGCACGCGCGGACCGGCCTGGTGGACCCCTCGTCTCCAGGCAGCCGGCTTTCGGATTCTCGAGCAAGGTTTTCGTCCGGGGACTCTTTTCCTTCTCGCGCGGCGATCATAGAGGTCTAATGAAGTAGTGAGCGAAGGGAGATGATCCATGCAAGAAGAACAAATTCGTGAAGCTCTCAATAAGCATTGGAAAGCGTCGGCAGCCGGCGATGCGAACGCGGAACACGATATTTACGATGATGATGCCATTTGTGACTACCCTCAGTCCGGCGAACGAATCCTCGGGCGCAGCAATTTGCAGGCCTTGCGGAGTCACCATCCAGGCAAGCCCTCGGGTTTCAACGTCAGGCGCATTCTCGGAGAAGGTGACATCTGGATCACGGAATACACCATCACCTACCAGGGGCAGCCGGCGTTCACCGTGAGCATTATGGAGTTCCGCAACGGTAAAGTCGTGCACGAGACACAGTATTTCGCGGATCCCTTCGCAGCGCCGGCATGGCGGAGCCAATGGGTTCAGCGGATGGAGGGCGGGCTTTAGCCCGCGCGGGCTGCAACCCGCTTATCTACCTGGCGGTCTTGGAAAGCGCCTTCACCAGTTCGTATAAGAATGTCTGGCCTTCGAAAAAAGCCGTGACTCCCATGCGCTCGTCGCGCCCGTGGATGCGTAAGTCGTCCCGATCCATAAAAAACCCCTGAACGCCGTAAGTCGGAATTCCAGCCGCGCGCAGATAGAGGCCGTCGGTCGCGCCCATCACCATAGTCGGGACCGTGGCCACGCCGGGCCACAACGTGTGGGTGAGGCGGCTGACCGCTTTCAGGACGTCCTCGCGCATCGGCGATGGCGGCCCCTGGCTAACCGCGCCCGCAATTGTGACGCTAACCTGGTCGTCCGCGATGACCCGCTTCAAGGCGCTCTCGACGGATTCGACGGAATCTTCGGGCAGAACCCGGCAGTTCACATTCGCCGCCGCCAGTTGCGGCAGCGCGTTCCTGGCATGCCCGCCTTCAAGCTGCGTGGCCACGCAGGTGGTGCGCAGTGTCGCATTCCAAGCCGTGCTGGCTTGCGCTAGCCTTCCCATCGCCACGGCCGAGCCGTCCGCCGCTGCCGCTAGATCGTCCTTTTCCGGCCCGCTCTCGATCTTCGCCATCGCCAAAAAGTACGCCCGTGTGACCTCGTTGGTTTTCATCGGGAAACCGAATTTCGACAGCCGGTCCAGGGCCGCCGCCAGATGGTAGATCGCGTTGTCCGCCACCGGCATCGAACTGTGCCCGCCCTTATTGTGGACTTCCCACCGAAAGTTGATCACGTACTTCTCGCTCACCTGCAGGTCGTTCGAAATCTTCTTGCCGCCGGACATTTCGCCCCAGCCGCCTTCATTCAGGGCAAACTCTGCATCGATCAGCTCGCGCTTGTTCCGGATCAGCCAATGGACGCCGTTGTATGGTCCGCCGCCCTCTTCGTCCGCCGTAAGGGCTACGATGATGTCCCGATCCGGTTTGAAGCCTTCGCGTTTATAACGGAGGAGGTTTGCAATCCAGACGGCGGCCTGCGCCTTATCGTCGGCCGTCCCGCGCCCATAGAAGTAGCCATCGCGTTCGATGAACTGGAACGGATCCATGCTCCAGTCCTCGCGTTTGGCCTCCACCACATCGGTGTGCGCCAGCAGCAGAATCGGTTTACGAAGCCCGGTGCCGTGATATCGCACGACCAGATTTGCCTTCGTGGGAATCGCTCCGCCGACGAAAATGTCGCTTTCGGAGAAGCCGGCGGCTCTCAACCGGGCGGCCACGGCTTCCGCCACGGGAGTGGTCGCCCCGGTCGTATAGCCCGACTTGATCTCGACGATCTGCTTGTAGATGTCACGCGCCAATTGCCGTTCCGGCTCCGGTGGCATGGTCTGGCCGATCGCGGATACCGCCGCCAGAGAGGCCAAAATGAGGAATCTGAGCATTTGACAATTGTGCCATACGCCGCCAACCTGAACGCGCGGCCGCATTCTCGCGTCAATTCAGATGGACACTCGAATGAAGATCGTTCTGCTCGCCGCACTTGCCGTCTGCTCTGCCGCTGCGCAGAGCCTGACGGAACCACCACCGCTGGTGCGCCTGCATCGCCACCAGGGCGCGTTCCAGTCGCTTCAGCCGTATGCGGATGCCGCCCTTTCCGTGAATGTCGTTGGGATGGCCGCCATGACGGGCCCTGCCGAAACCTGGCTGATCGAGTCGCACGACTCGTTTTCGAGCATCGAAGACGTGGACAAGGCCGTGCGTCCGGCCCAAGGCATGGAAGCGATGGACCATCCTTCCAGCGGCATTTTAGCGAACTCCGGCAGTCTGATTGCGGTCTACCGGCCGGCCTTCAGCTACCGCCCCGAGCAAGCCATTGAGGCGCTCCAAAAGGCCCGCTATTGCCAGGTATCCATCTATCAGGTCCATCCCGGCAGCGAGCCGCAGTTCGCCGAACTGGTCAAATCGCGTCGCATCGCGTTCGATAGCGTGAATCTCGACCGGCCCGATATCGCCTACTATGTCCTGTCCGGCGCGGCCTCCGGAATATACGTGTTCCTGGCCCCATTGTCCTCCCTCAAGGTGTTGGATGATGGGCCGAGGGCCAACGCGGATAACTTCGCCGCGGAGTCGGCCAAAACCAGCGGCCTGACCCGCGAGCACCTGCTTTTCCGGGTCGAACCCTCCGCCAGTTGGGTGACCGACGAGTTCGCCTCGGCCGATCCCGAATTCTGGCACGGCAAAGCCAAGACACAGTAACATTGCCAGAGGGCGCGCTCGGCGCCGTCCCAACCTGTATAGGATAATAAACAGGAATCTGACCAATTGGGGCGACACGCCATGCTTGATCTTCGTAATGTCTGTAAGAGCTTTTCCAGTATCCCCGCCGTCGACAATGTGAGTTTCGTGGCGCACGCCGGAGAGGTGACCGGCTACCTCGGGCCGAACGGCTCGGGCAAGTCCACCACCATCAAGATGATCACCGGGCTGATTGAGCTGACCTCGGGCGCGATTCTGTTCGACGGCGAACCCATTCAACGCGACCCAATTGCCTACAAGCAGCGCATGGGCTACGTACCGGAGGAGCCGCATTTGTACGCGCACCTCACCGGGCTCGAATACCTCACCATGGTCGGCCAGTTGCGGAATCTGCCCGCCAGCCGCACTGCCGAACGCATTGACGGCCTGCTTCGGCTGCTCCAACTGCATAGCGACCGGCATGTGCCGATTTCGTCTTATTCGAAAGGTATGCGCCAGAAAATCCTGCTCTCCGCGGCTTTGATGCACAATCCCGATCTGGTGCTGCTCGACGAGCCGTTCTCGGGGCTGGACGTGGGCTCGGCGCTGGTGATCCGCAACCTGATCCAGGAACTGGCGGCCCGCGGCAAGGTGGTGGTGTTCAGCTCGCACGAGCTCGAAACAGTGGAGCGGGTGTGCTCCCACGTTGTGATTCTGCATCGCGGCAACATTGTGGCCGACGATTCGATCGAGCGGCTACGGACGCTGATGTCGCTGCCGACGCTCGAAGAAATCTTCTCGCAACTCGCGGTGGAGCAGAACCCGGCGGCAGTATCGCGCGAGATCGTGGACATGATTTTGGCATGAGGCGGCGGTCGTGAAGAAGCTTCAATTTCGGGTGCTGTACCGGCAGTTTCTCTTGCGCGTCGTCGACCTGGAATTGCTCGCGCCCCAGGGCGACATCACCAAGCTGCTGGGACAATTTGTAGCTCTGCTCGCGATCGTCAGCTTGTGGATCCTGTTGCCGTCCGTTAGCATGGCAGCCCGCCCCTCATCTCCGGATTTGGGCTTGATCTACGCCTGGGTCGAGGCGCATTTTCTGGTTTCCACAACGATGCTGACGGTGGGTCTGTTCGCGGTGCTGAGTTGGGAATCCATGTTTCCGGACCGTCGCGACGTGCTGGTGCTGTTTCCTTTGCCGGTGCGCGGACGCACGCTCTTCCTCGCCAAAGTGGCCGCGGTAGCGACGGCCTTGAGCCTGACACTGCTGGCATTGAAACTTTTTCCCGGGCCTCGCCGTGCCGCTCGTTTTCGCCTCCGCGCCGGCGGCGCCGCCTCCGCACTACGACCCGGCGATGCCGCCGGTGAGCGTGGCGAATTTGCAAGCGGTGCTGGATCGCGATCTCGCGCCTGCGCGGACTCCGGAGAGCGGCGCGCTGGCGCCTGAGACTCATGCCGGCGTAACCGTCGGCGTGCTTGAGCACGGCGATCGGCGAGTCATGGCCTACGGCACGGCGGAGCCGGACTCCATCTTCGAAATCGGCTCCATCACCAAGACGTTCACCGGCTTGGTGCTCGCGCGCATGGTCGAGCAAGGACGCGTGAGACTCAAGGAGCCCGTCCGCGAGCTGCTTCCGCCGGGAACCGTCGCCAAGCCGGCCGGAGACGAAATCACCCTGCTTGACCTGGCTACGCAGCACTCCGGTTTGCCGCAGATGCCCGACAACTTCAATCCCATAGACCAGCGTAATCCGCTCGCGGACTATCGAGCGGCGAATCTCTATGCGTACCTCCATAAGCGCGGTGTCGCCAAGCCGCGCGCCGCGAAGTTCGTTTACAGCAACGTCGGATTTGGGATTTTGGGGCAGGCCCTGTCGAACCGCGCGGGAATCGACTATCCGAATCTCGTGCGGGACGAGGTCACCGGCCCGCTCGGGATGCGCGACACCGGCGTCTCCCTCTCGCCAGAACAACGCAGTCGAATCATCCAGGGCTACGACGCCGCGCATCTTCCAGTACGCATGTGGGATATGGATGCGATGGCCGGAGCCGGCGCGATCCGCTCGACCGCGAGCGATATGATCGCTTATCTCGACGCCCAACTGCATCCGGAGAAATTCGGCGCGCTGCAGGCTGCGCTGGTCGAATCCCACCAACTCCGGGCGGATGTCGAATCCGGCAGCCGCATCGCGCTGGCATGGATCTACGACACCGATACCGGCACGTACTGGCACAACGGCGCCACCGGCGGGTATTCCGCCTACGCCTTTTTCCAACCCAAGGGCGACTTCGCCGCCGTCGTTCTGGCGAACGGGGGCTCTTTTCCCGGTTTGCTCGGCCCGCACATCCGCCAACGATTGGCTGGCCAGCCCGCAATCTCGCTGGCGAACCGGCTGGTCGCCGGAAAGGGCGGGTGGCTCAATCCGCTTCGTTCGTTCGCCGCGCATTGGTTTGCCTTGTTCGCGGCCGGAGTCTTTATATTCTGCTTCATGCTGAGCGTTCAAGGCTTGGCGCAGCTTCTGCCTCGGCAAATGTTCCTGCGCCTGTCGGCTGTCCTGCAGATGACTCTTTTCTGCGGGCTCTTGACAGAATATTTTCTGCAACCTGGATTCTCGTCGCTTGAGTCTCTTCAGGAGAATCAACAGTTGCTGCCCTGGTTGCCGTCCTATTGGTTCTTCGCCCTGTTCCAGCAGTTGAATGGACCGATCCCGCCAGAGTTAGCCATTCTGGCGCAAAGAGCCTGGATTGGCCTGGTCCTGGCGTTGTGCGGAGCGGCGCTGGCGTACCTGATCTGCTACTTCCGGACGCTACGCAAGATTGCGGAGCAGCCCGACATCTTGCCGGGCCGCGCCGGTCTGGCTTGGATCCCACGCTTTGGGGAGGCGCTCCCGACCGCGGTGGTCCAGTTCAGCATCCGCGCGTTGCTGCGCAGCCGCCAGCATCGGGTCATTCTCTCTTTCTACCTCGGCCTGGCTTTCGGCCTGGCGATTTTCTTCGCCAAAGCTCCGGAGTTGCGGCAACAGGCCTACGGAATCGACCCGTGGCGGCACGAAAACGTACCCATGCTGGTGGCGAGCATCGTGATGATGGGCGCCGCCGTGCTCGGAGCCCGCGCGGTTTTTTCGATGCCCCTGGATATCAAGGCGAATTGGGTTTTTCAGGTCACGCCGATTCGGGGAGCGGCGGACTGCATGGTAGCCAGCCGGCGGGCGCTCTACGTGCTCTCAGTCATTCCCGCTCTCTTGACCTCGGCCGCGGTGTTCTTGTGGATGTGGCCCTGGCGGCAGGCGGCGGGCCATCTCGCGGTTCTCGGGCTGCTGGGTGCGCTCATCGCGGAGCTGTGCCTGGGCAACTTCCACAAGCTCCCCTTCACTTGCTCGTATCTGCCAGGAAGGTCCTACGCACACATGGCGTTCTTGGGTTTTATGGGGATTATGGTCGTGGTCGGCAAGGGCGCCGAGGTTGAACGGCGCGCTCTCGGTAACACCGCCAGCTTGGCCACCATGCTCGCGCTCCTCGGAGTGGCCGTGCTGTGCGCCAGATGGCGAACGACGGCCAGCGCGAAGTCGCCGGAGGGATCGCTCCAGTTTGAGGAAGCACCCGTTCCGGCGATTCTTTCGCTGGGTCTGAATCGCGACGGAGCAACGCCGCGCCTATCGCGCTAAGATCGGTGTCATGTCCCGTTTTCTAACTATCATGTTCTCGATCGGCTTGGCCGCGGCCCAGCCGCAAACCACCCCCCAAACGACCGTCGTACGTCCACCGCGGCCGGCGCCGCCCACCCGCGATCCCAACACGCCCGGCTATGTCACGGCGAAATCCTTAGCCGACGGCAGCAACGCTCCGGCCAACCAGGACGGAAACTTCATCCTCGGCCCCACGCACGACCCTGCACCGGAGATGAGCGTACACGAAGGCGTCCCCAAGGGGACGATCTATAACTTCACCCTGGAATCGCCCGATAGCAAAATCTATCCGGGGATCGCGCGGGAGGCCAACTCCTTCGGCACAGCGGACCCCGCCGATCCCGCCAAGCTTATCGTCACCACCAGCCATCCCGCTCCCTATACTCGCCGCGTAGCCGTATATGTCCCGCAACAGTATGTCGCCGGCACGGCCGCGCCGTTCATCATGGGAACGGACGGCCCCGACCGGTCGTTGTTCACGGCCCTCGATAATCTGATCGCGGAGCATCGCGTGCCGGTGATGATCGCCATCTCGCTAGGCAACGGCTCGGGCGACGCCCAGGGAAGCGAGCGCGGCCTGGAGTACGACACCATGTCGGGTGTGTACGCGGAGTTCGTCGAGAAGGAAGTGCTGCCTCTGGTAGAGAAGCAATGCCACGTGAAACTGACCAAAGATCCCGAGGGGCGGGCTACCATGGGCGGCAGCTCCGGCGGTTCATGCGCCTTGATCATGGCCTGGTATCACCCGGAGCTGTATCACCGCGTACTCACTTACTCGGGCACTTATGTGAACCAGCAGTGGCCGCCGAACCCCGAGACGCCCCACGGCGCATGGGAGTTCCATGAGCACCTCATCCCCAACACTCCGGCCAAGCCCATACGCCTCTGGATGGAAGTCGGCGACCGGGATCTTTTCAATCCGAATAACATGCGCGACAACATGCACGACTGGGTCGTCGCCAATGAGAACATGGCTAAGGTGCTGGCGGCCAAGGGCTATCATTACCAGTTCGTATTTGCGCGCGACGCAGGCCACACCGACCGCGCCGTAAAACAACAGACCCTGCCCGAGGCGCTCGAGTATCTATGGCAAGGCTATCCTGTTGGCCCCGTGGCGCACGCATTCGTGCGTGCCGCGACCGCACTCCTGCGGTCGCCTGGCGCTGGTTTCTAGCGCCAGAGATCCCAGCTTTTTCCTCGCTGAGACTGAAACGGATGGCCTCCCAGTTTCACTATCAAAGGGGTGATCGCTTTCCATGAGAACTCTCCTGATACAGCCGCCATAACTCCTTGCCCGCTGAGTCATAACTTACGGCCACGCCGGGCCCGACAGTTACAATCTCCGTTCGTAGCGGGTTCTTCCAGACATACGGCGTAACCCACCCCGACCGCCGCGGCGGCCCGTCGCCTTTCGCGCCGAGGTCCCGGTTGGTCCGCCAAACCGGCTTGCCGGTATTCTTATCGAAGGCGGCGATAAACTGCTGCTTCTCGTTGTCGTCCACGATCAGCAGCATGTCTCCCCAAAGGGTCGGCGATGCTCCCGTCCCGAAGTCCAGGTAAACCGGATACGCCTCCATGGGCGTGTGCCAAACCACCGCGCCCTTCATGTCATAGGCATAGATGCCCAGGTGCGTGATGTAAACATAGATCAGCTTGCCATCGGTCACTGGAGTCTCCGAAGCAAAGCTGTTCTTGCGATGCCTTCCTCCGGGCGGCTGGCCGGAATAGAACTCCCGCTTCCAATCCACCTTGCCGCTCGTCAGATCGAGAGAGTACAGAAAGTAGTGCAGCTTCACTTCTTTCGGCAATTCGATGTCGCGGTCCATCAGCCGCTTCATCATTTCCTGCTCGCTCAGTCCCTGCTTCATCAGTTCGGCGGCATATTCGTTGCTATATTCAGTTCCGATCTGCGGCGGCTTCGACTTTCCCTCGGTGGTGCCCGTGGTGAGAAACACCTTCCCCCCGTACACAATCGGCGATGACCAGCCTCGCCCAGGGATCTCCGCCGACCACTCCACGTTTTCCGTCTTCGACCACTTTTCCGGCAGCTTTCCCCGCTCGGCTACCGGATTTGCGTCCGGCCCACGAAACATCGGCCACGCGGGCTCATCCGCCCATGCCGCGCCCCAACCGAGCGCCATCGCGCCGGAAACCAAGTGAACCGCGGACTGGCGGATAATTCCCATATCGTTATTCTACGCGCCCCGTGGGGCAGCTTGCTAAGCTGCGTCCGATTGTCAATCGGCCACTGGAGTTTGGCCATTTTTGTGGGGCTGAACCCGCTGAGAGCGGGTCCGCAGCCTGAGAGGCTGCCCCACAATAAACAGCGTAATCGGCACTGCGCGGTCGATATGAAGAGAAGTGAACATCCCGCAAAGTGCCAAAAGCACATTGTCGCGCCTATTCCTTTGCGCCGTTTTCCTGCTGGCTTCTCTCAACGGTTTCGCGCAAGGATCGCGCCAGATATTGGCCCGGCATGTCCGCCCCGCGGTGGTTAACGGACAGGCCCAACCGGTGGGTACGCTGCCCGCAACGCAAACTCTGAATCTCTCCATTGTGCTCGAACCGCGCAACACGGCTGAGTTGGCCAGCCTGTTGAGCCGTCTTTACGATCCGGAGAGTCCGGATTACCGCCATTTCCTGAGCGTGGCGGAGTTTACCGAACAATTTGGGCCCTCGGCGGAAGATTACCAGGCGGTGGTGGATTTCGCCCTGGCGAACGGCTTCACGGTGACCGGCACAGCGGCGAATCGCATGCTGGTGCCCATCCGCGGAACGGTGGCGCAAATCGAGAAGGCGTTCGATATAGCCATGAAGGTGTACCGGCATCCCACGGAGAAGCGCGAATTCTTTTCGCCCGACCGGGAACCATTACTCGATCTGAGCGTGGCGGTGGCGCACATTGCCGGGCTGAACAACTACTCGCTGCCGCGCTCGAACGCGATCAAGCCGGCCTCCGGAAGAGCTCTCGCGATGACGGCGGCGGTGGGCTCGGGTCCGGGCGGCGCGTACCTCAGCAGCGACATGCGGGCAGCCTACTACGGGGGCAGCGAGCTTACCGGCCGCGGTCAGACGGTGGGATTGGTGCAGTTTGACGGCTACAACATCTGCGACGTCACCGCGGCCTTCGACGGAACCGCCACGGCGACCACGAACGGGAAGAACTACGTCTTGACCTACAGACCCACCGCCGGCGGAGGACCCTACACGATTGCCATCAACAACGTGCTGTTGGACGGCACCGACGGTACGCCGGCTTCCGGCGACGATGGCGAAGAAGTGTTGGACATCGTGCAGGCGGTGGGGATGGCCCCCGGACTGAGCCAGGTCCGGGTATACATCGGCAATTGGGATGCGGACATCCTGAACGCCATGGCCGCGGAGAATATCGCCAAACAATTGAGCATTTCGTGGACCTGGTGCCCGGACGATCCCGCCATCGACGATGTTTTCTTTGAGGAGTTTGCGGCGCAGGGACAGAGTGTTTTCGTGGCTTCCGGCGATTACGGGGCATTCAGCCCGGCTCCCCCGTACTATTATCCGGCGGAAGACGACTGGGTGACGGCAGTGGGCGGGACCAGCTTAACCACGAATGGCGCGGGTGGCGCCTGGGTTTCTGAGACGGCGTGGAGCCGCAGCGGCGGCGGGATCAGTCCCGACGGTTTACCGGCGCCGAGCTGGCAGGCGGGGGTGGCCAATGCTTCCAACGCGGGTTCCGCAACTCTGCGCAATATGCCGGATGTGGCCATGGAAGCCGATTTTGACAATTACGACTGCGACATGGGCCAGTGTGGCGGGGGCTGGGCAGGCACTAGCTTTGCGTCGCCGCGGTGGGCGGGTTTCATGGCACTGGTCAATCAGCAGGCTGCTTCGGCGGGCGCGGCGACAGCAGGTTTCATCAATCCGCAGATTTACGCGATCGGGGAGGGCGCGAGCTACAATAGCGACTTTCACGACATCGCCAGCGGGAACAACGATTATGACGGAGCGCCGTTCTTTTACAGCGTTACCGGCTATGATCTGGTGACCGGATGGGGAAGCCCGGACGGGCAGAACCTGATCGGCGCTCTGGCGCTTCCGGCGCCGGCGGGCTTTCAGCTAGCGGCGTTGCCGAGTATCCTGACGGTCAACCCGGGCTTCTCCGGCGCGATCACCGTCTCGGTGCTGGATGTGAGCGGGTTTACCGGAAGCGTGAATCTGACCGTCTCCGGCTTGCCCAACGGAGTGACTGCGTCCTGGGGGACGAACCCGGCCACCGCGGCCAGCCTGCTCTCGCTAACGGTGAGCGACACGGTGCCGGTGGGGTCTTACGTGGTGACCATCGCCGGCGCCTCCGGCAGCGCCACCGCCACCACTACCTTTGCTTTGGCGATCATTGCGCCCCTCGGCGCATCCCCCGCGAGCCTGGTGTATCCGTCGCAATTGACGGGGACGCAGAGCTTTTCGCAAACCGTCACGCTGACCAACAACGAGCCCGTGGCGTTGACGGTGACGGGCATCGCAGCCACCGGAGACTTTGCCCAGACCAATACGTGCATCGGTCAGGGAGCGGGCAGCGGCAGCCTGCCTCCCGGCGGACAATGCACCGTCAGTGTGACTTTCAACCCTCCAGCCAGCGGGAGCCGCAGCGGTCAGTTAGTGTTGAGTGACCCGGCGGTACCCAGCCCTCCGGTGGTTCCGCTTTCGGGGAGCGGATCAGGCCTGGTCCCCGGCGAATTCGTAGGTATTCAAGCGGCTGCTGTGGGACGCGGGCTGGGCAGCGCCACGCTTCTCCAGAGCGGCAAAGTGCTGCTGGCGGGAGGCTCTGTCACGACTACCCTGGCGGAGTTGTATAACCCCATCTCGGGGCTTTTCACCCCGGCGGGCAACCTGAACGCGCTGCGCTTCGGGCATACGGCTACGCTGCTGCCCAACGGCAAGGTGTTACTGGCCGGCGGGTTGACGGCTTACTTCTATTATCAGGGGCAAGATCCGTTTAACTCCAGCGCCGAGCTGTACGACCCGGTGGCCGGCACCTTTACGGCAACCGGATCGATGAACCATGAGCGCGTCTTCCACACGGCGACTCTGCTGCCCACCGGAAAGGTGCTGATTGCCGGAGGGGATAACCTGACCGGCGCCTTGAGCTCGGCCGAACTCTATGACCCGTCAACCGGTGTATTCACGGTCATCGGAAATATGGCCACGGCACGTACGATGCACGATGCCACGCTGCTCAACGATGGAACGGTGCTGGTGGACGGAGGTTGCGGGTGGAACTGCCCCATCTCGGCCGAACTGTACAATCCGCAATCGGGCCAATTCTCGGCGACCGGCAACATGCTCTACCCGCCGGCAACGCAGTCCACGGCTACTCTTCTCAGCAACGGCCAGGTGTTGGTGGTGGCCGAGTTTTACAATACCAGCTCTATGTCCCAAATCTACGACCCGCCGACAAAGACCTTCTCACTGACCGGGCCGTCGGCTGCCTGCGGACTGGAAATATACCATGCGGCTTCGCCAGTGAGCGGCGGAATGGTGCTGGTGACGGGTACCTTTAACAGCGGCGATGGGCCGGGAGACGGTTCAGAGCTGTACGATGCGCAGAGCGGGTCCTTTAGCTTAGGCGCCGATATGACGAGGGTGCGCAGCGGCCACACGGCCACGGCGCTGGGCAACGGCGAGGTATTGATCGTGGGCGGAGATCAAACCGGCTGCATCTATTTCGGCAACCTGTGTCAACCGGTCTACGGCCCCAGCGCGGAGGTTTATGTGGCACAATCGGTGGCCACTCCGATGTTTTCTCCACCTACTGGGACTTACACCTCGGCGCAGAACGTGACGCTCACGGCGACGGCCGGTGCAGCCATTTACTACACCACCGACGGGACCACGCCAACCGCTTCGTCGACGCTGTATACGGGGCCGATAGCGGTGTCGGTGATTGAGACCATCGCGGCGATCGCGGTGTTGAACGGAGCGACGAGCGCGGTGGGCACGGCCAGCTACAACGTCGGCCTGCCGGCCACTCCGGTGTTCTCTCCGGCGGGAGGGAGCTACGCGTCGGCGCAGAGCGTGACCATCACCGATCTGACGGCCGGGGCAGCGATTTATTACTACATCAGCGGTAAGCCGGCTGTGTACACGGGGGCGATCCAGGTAGCGGCCAGTGAGACGATCCAAGCCGTGGCGGTGGTGAATGGAACCACCGACAGCCAATGGGCGACCGCCGCCTATGTCATCAACTCGATCACGGCTACACCGGTGTTCTCTCCGCCGGCGGGGACCTACGCGTCGAAGCAGAGCGTGGCGATTTCGGACGCGACTTCCGGCGCAACCATTTACTACACCACCAACGGAACGACGCCGACAGCGAGCTCCACCAAGTACACGGGAGCGATTTCGGTTCCTTCCACAGAGACGCTGGCAGCCATCGCCATCGCCGCCTGCTGCTCGAACAGTGCGGTGGCGTCGGCCCAGTACGGGATCGGGGCGGCGGCGGCGACGCCCACATTCAAGCCTGCGGGTGGGAGCTACAGCACGCCGCAGTCGGTGACGATCTCTGACGCCACCGCGGGCGCGACCATTTACTACACCACCGACGGGACCACGCCGACGAGCAGTTCCACCAAGTACACCGGGGCGATTGCGGTTTCTTCCACGGAGACCATCGAAGCCATTGCGCTGGCCGCAGGCCATTCGTACAGCTCGGTGACCACGGCCGCGTACAGTATCCCGCCGCCGGCGGCGACGCCTACCTTCACGCCGGGCACGGGGACCTACACCTCGAAGCCGTCGGTTACGATCTCGGATGGCACCGCCGGCGCGATTATTTACTATACGACCAACGGGAGCACGCCGACGACCGGCTCCACAAAGTACACGGGGGCGATTGCGGTCTCTTCCACGGAGGCCCTCAAGGCTATCGCGGCTGCCACGGGCTATATCAGTAGCGCGGTGTCGGCGGCCACGTACACGATTCCTCCGCCGGCGGCGAAGCCCACCTTCAAGCCCGCCGCGGGGACTTACACCGCGCAACAGACAGTGAGTATCTCGGACACCACCAGCGGCGCGGCCATCTACTATACGACCGACGGCAGCACGCCGACTGCTTCATCGACCCAGTACAGCGGGGCCATCCAGGTGGGGGCGAGCGAGACCATCCAAGCTATCGCCGTGGCCAGCGGAGAATCGAACAGCGCGGTGGCTTCGGCCGCCTACACGATCAACCTACCGGCGGCCACGCCCACGGTCTCCCCGGCCGCGGGGACCTACACATCGGCGCAAAGCGTGACCATAACGGACGCGACCGCTGGTGCGGCGATCTACTACACCACCAACGGCGCCGCACCGACCACTTCGTCAACCAAGTACTCCGGAGCGATTTCGGTCGCGGCAAGCAAGACGATAAAAGCTATGGCGACGGCGGCCGGGAACTCGAACAGCGCGGTGGTCACTGCGGTCTACACCATCGATCTGCCCGCGGCCACGCCCACTTTCTCTCCCGCCGCGGGGACTTACACGGCGGCGCAGAAAGTGACCATCAGCGATGCTACGGCCGGGGCGACCATCCATTTCACGACCGACGGCAGCGCACCGACTACTTCGTCAACTAAGTACACGGGGGCGATCGCGGTAGGAGCCGGCGAGACTATCAAAGCTGTCGCCATCTCTTCGGTAACCTCGATCAGCGCGGTTGGCTCGGCCGCCTACATCATCAACTTGCCCGCAGCCAAGCCCACGTTTTCTCCGCCCGCGGGGGTCTATTTAACGGCGCAGAGCGTGACCATTGCGGATGCTACAGGCGGCGCGACCATTTACTACACCACCGACGGCAGCGCGCCGACCACTTCATCGGCCCAGTACACAGGTGCGATTCAGGTGGCTGCCACGGAGACTATCCAAGCAATCGCGGTGGCCAGCGGTTTCTCGCAGTCGACGACGGGAAAGGCGGTGTACACCATCCGATAAAGATTAGTTTGCGCTGGCGTGCCCGCCAAGCGCCGGCAGGAGTGCCGGCGCAGCAGCCTAAAGGCTGCGCCACGTCTTATTGCTTGATTACCGTGCCGTCACGGCGGCGGACTTCGCCCCATCCGCCGTCGAGCCGCTTGCGCTCGTCCGATTCGAAGCTGCCATACGGATATTTGGCGGCCAGCTTCTCGTCTATCTCGATGCCCCAGCCGGGGGCGTCGTTGGCGTAGAGGTAGCCGTTCTTCATCACGGGGCAGCCGTGGAAGACTTCCTGTGAGCGATCGTTGAAGGGCGAGTATTCCTGGATGCCGAAGTTGTAGCAGACCAGGTCGAGCGTGACGTTGGCGGCGTGCCCGATGGGTGAGACGTCGCCGGGGCCGTGCCAGGCGGTCTTGACGCCGTGGATCTCAGCCATGGCGGCGATCTTGCGCACGGGCGTCAGGCCGCCCGCCTGGGTGACGTGGATGCGGATGTAATCGATCAGGCGCCCGGTGATCAGCGAGCGTCCACTCGTGCGGGCTGTTGAACAGCTCGCCCATGGCGATGGGCGTGGCGCACTGGCTGCGGATCTGGCGGAAGTAGTCGATATCTTCGGGCGATAGCGGGTCCTCCATGAAGAACATTTTGAAGCGCTCGGCATCCTTCAGGAACTGGACTGCCTGGTTGGGGGTGACGCGCTCATGCACGTCATGCAGCAGCTCCACGTCGTCGCCAAGCTGCTTGCGGCACTCTTCGAACAGCTTCAGGGCGCGACGGATGTAGGGCGCCGGCTCGAAGACCGGACCCTCCCGGAGCCCGTTCATGGCGGCTTCGCCGCGCGCGGCGCCATAGCCGGCCATGCCGGGCACGCCCACCTGCACGCGCACATGGCGGAAGCCCTGCTCCATTAACTGGCGGGCCTGGTCGATGGTCTGCTGGATCTCGGCGCCGGCGGCGTGGGTGTAGCAGGCGGCGGCCTCGCGGCACTTGCCGCCCAGAAGCTCGATAGACAGGCATGCCGGCCTGGCGGCCCTTGATGTCCCAGAGCGCCTGATCGACGCCGCTGATGGCGTTGTTCAGCACGGGACCATTGCGCCAATAGGAGCTGTCGTAGCAGGACTGCCAGATGTCCTCGATACGATCGGCGCGCTTGCCGATCAGGAACGGGCGGAGATACTTCTCGACGGCAGCGTTGACCACCTCGGCGCGCTGGGTGAAGGTGGCGCAACCGTAGCCGTAGAGGCCGTCCTGATCGGTCGAGATCTTGACGACCGAGAGCCGCAGCCCGGCGGGTGCGGTGGGGATTACGGTGATGTCTTTGATGATCGGCGCAGGTAGGCCGCGAACGGCGGTTTGGGCACGGGCGGGCAGCACGACGGCTGGTCCCGCGGCGGCCAGGCTGGCGAGAAAGCCGCGCCGCTTGATTGGTTCGTTCATTCCAGCAGACCCGCGTTGTGGAGGTCGATAGGGCGACCCGTTGTGCGTTTGTTTTTCAAAAGGTCCTCCCGGCAAGAAAGAAAAGCATGTATGGCCGCCGATGAACGCCGATGAACGCCGAGAGCAAGACCTCCGTCGGCTCAGGTTGCGTTGCCGGAATCCCCACTCCTTTATTGCGTGCCCTACTTCCGGTCCCGGTCATCCAGAAGACCCTTCAGTCCTTTGAGCTGCTCGGTGATCTTGCGCTCGCGCGAGACCAGGGAGAGCACGTAGACCACCAGGATCAGCCAGGCGGCCAGGAAGCCGTAAAACATGAAAGTGAAATTGCGTGTGTCCATGGGTTCTCCGTTAAACCGCGTGCGCGTAGCGGCGCAGGGAATCGATTTCGCGCTGCACTTCCTCCTGGCGGAGGCGGATCAGCGATAGTACGACGGCCAGCAAAATGAGCGCGAGCAGGTTGAGCACGGCGGTCAGGTACATGGCGGGATCGATGCTGCCGCCGCCCCAGAAGACGGGCTGAGGATGCTGCGTGCGCCACCATTTGATCGAGAAGATGACGATGGGGACGTCGACGAAAGCGAAGATATTGAAGACCGCCGAGATGCGGGCGCGCGCGGTGGGTTCTTCGATGGCGCGGCGCAGCATCAGGTATCCGGCGTAGAGCAGCCAGCAGACGAGCGCGGAGGTGAGGCGCGCGTCCCAGGTCCACCAGATACCCCAGATGATGCGTCCCCAGATTGACCCGGTGACCAGATTGGCGGCCAGGAAAGCCAGGCCAACTTCGGTGACCGCGACCGAAACGGCGTCGTACTTGAGGTTCTTGGTGAGCAGGTACGCCACGCTGGTGATCAAGGTGACGCCCGCGCACAGCATGGCGGTGATGGCGGCGGGCACGTGGAAGAAGATGATGCGGTAGATCATCCCTTGGGAAGCTTCGTCGGGAAGCTGCATGAAGATGGAATAGAGATTGCGGGCCAGCAGAAGGGCCGCTATGATGCCAAGGCCGTAGATTAGCTTCTCGCGCATAAATAAACTCCTGGACAGGCCAGGAGGCCTGTCCTACCCTACCAAAACCGTTTCCAGCAGAACCAGCGACAGCGCTGTAAAAATCACATCGAATGCTACCAGCAGGCGCAGCCAGACTTCGTTTTCGCCCCCCAGCGGCCTGCCGCCGATCAAATCCATGGTCAACTTCATGGCGCTCATCAGGGCTGGAATCAGCATGGGGTAAACCAGCAGGGGCGCCATCAATTCGCGCAGCCGGATGTTCACGGTCAGCGCGCTGAAGATGGTCCCGATGACGGTGAATCCCCAGGTACCCAGCGCCAATACCAACAGCAAAGACCAGATCCGTGTGGTCCAGTGCACATTATAGAAGATACCGAAGATCGGCAACGAGACTAATTCGACGGAGATCACGAGCACGAAGTTGGCGAGCGCTTTGCCTAGGAACAGCGCGGATCCGGAGATGGGCGCGGCGACGAGGGCGTCAAGGCAGTCGTTGGGGACCTCGCGCGCGAAACTGCGGTTCAGCACCAGCGTGCCGGCGAAGGCGAACACGATCCACAGCAAGCCGCCGGACATTTCGATGGTCTCTTTTTCGAAGGGATCGAAGGCGAAGCTGAACAGGACCAGTATGACCAGGGCGAACGCCAGCGCGGCGTTGATGGCCTCCTTGGTGCGAAGCTCGGCGCGCAGGTCTTTCCTGGCGATCACCAGCGTTTGGCGGAAGAAATCCATCAGGCCTCGTCGTAGTGCGCGTAGACCCAGCCGGGATCGGCCACCATCTGCGGGGTGCGTTCGCCGTGAAACGCGATCTTGCCGCGGTTCAACAGGGCCACGTGGGTAGCCAGTTCGAGCGCTTCGCGCAACTGGTGGGTGGACATGACCACGGTGCGGCCTTCGGCGAGGGCTTCGCGCAGAAGGCGCTGCAACACGGCGATGGCGCGGTCGTCGAGGGCGGTGAAGGGCTCGTCGAGGAGCAGCACGGAAGGCTGATGGAGAAACGCGCGGGCCACCGCCAGACGCTGGCGCATGCCGCGCGAGAACTCGCGCACCAGGCCGTCCTTGACGCGTTCCAGGCCGGTACGCTCCAGCCATTCCATGGCGGATTTTTCGGGATTTGGCAGGTTGTAGATGCGGCCGAAGAGGCTCAGGTTTTCGAGGGCGGACAGCTCGTCGTAGACGGAGATGCCATGGCCGATCCAGCCCATGCGGCGGCGGGTGGCGGTTTCGCGCGGGTCGTTGCCGAAGATGCGGACCTGCCCGCGGCCGGCCTTGGAAAAGCCGCCGATGATGCGCAGCAGGGTGGTCTTCCCCGCGCCATTGCGGCCGATCAGGGCCAGGCAGGCGCCCGGGTCGGCGTGCAGAATCACGTCACGCAACGCGGGGTAATCGCCGTAATACTTCCAGACACCTTCGGCGGCGACGGCGGTCATTCTTTCCTTTGACCGCTTCCTGACGGTCGCGGCTCGGAACGGCGGCGGCTCGGAACGGCGGCGGACTGCGCGGCGGCAGGCTGGGCGCGGTAGAGCAGAATGAAGCCGAGGGACAGGATTCCAAGAGCCAGCGCCAGGATGACCCACTGCATGTTTTGGCGGAAGACCCGGGGTAGGATTTCTTCGACGGGGGGGCCGTTGTCGCCGGAGTCCGCATCGGCGGGCGCGGCGGCGGGCATGGAGCCGGCTATCTCAACTTTATAGGTGGCCGTCTTGACGCTGTAGACGGCGGCCTGCGAGCGCGGCTCGCGACCCTTATCTTCGACTCCCTCACCGGTCAGGGTGACTCCGTTCGGGACGACCAGCAGCGTGGGTTCGTCGGTCTTGCCAATCGTTTTCCCTTCGAAGACGGCGCCGGAGCTATAGGGGACTAAGTAAGTCACCTGGATGTTGGTTTCGCCCGGCTTGATGGGGAAGTCGACTTTGTAAATATCTTTTTGGCTGGTCTTGTCGAGCGCGCGATCGATGGGCATGCCCTGCGGCGCGGTGGCCTTAATTTGTGCGATACCTTTGGCCGCGGCCGGGAGATAGAACTTCAGCGTACCGCCATCGGGATCGTTGTAAGTGGTGGCACCGTCGTTGGTGAATATGAAGCCTTCGTTAACGGACATCTGCGCGCCGGTGGGCTGGAAGATCAGGAAATGACGCGAAATGCGGGCGGCGCCGGGCTGCTTGGAGGAGTTATAAACATCGAGGGACACGGCGCTGGTGGCGGAGCCGGGAGGCAGCATGTGATTGTAAGTGACGCCGTCGAAGGCGGTCTGGATGAGGTGCGGGCCTTGCGGCGTCTGTTCGATGTGGAACTGGCCCTGCGCACCGGACTTCACGCTTTCGACCGACTCCATGCCGGCCTGGCCGAGTTTGTACAGGGTCACGGTGGCGCCGGGCTGGGGCTTGCCGGTGGTCTTGTTAGTGACGGTGCCGTCGACGGCCGAAAACAACGGAACCACAGATAAACACAGATAAACACAGATAAGCTTCATGCCTGCACCTTCATGGCCTTGCCGCATTCTCCGCAGAATTTCAGCGGCTGGGGGAACTTCGCTCCGCAGTGGGGGCAAGCCAGCGGATCGATGGGCTTGGGTTCGGGCGGGGCGGGGTGCGGCACGGCGCCGTTGGGACTCAGTTGCAGCTTCAGCCGGTCGACTTCGGCCATTACGCCCGCCAGTTCGCGTTGGAGATCCTTCTTGGTCTGCTGGTAATCGTGGTCGCTTAGTTTGCCCACACGGTACTCGAACTGGAGGTCGCGCAAGTTTTCGTAGATCGCCGCCTTGCGGTCATCCAAATGTTGAAAAGGGGAAACCGGCTCGGGCTCGGGCAGGTCCTTGGCCCGCACTGTCAGGATGAAAACGATCACTCCGACTGCGATGGCGATCGCTACTGCTATGATCCAGGTATCCATTTACTCCAGGTGCGCCAAATCCTTCTCGATCTGGTCGCGATACTTGTCCAGCTCGGAATCGTCCGGGGCTGGTCCGGTTCCGGCAACAGGGCGGGGTTTCCAGTAACGCCGCAGGAACCACCAGATCAACGCCAGGCCGGGAACGATCAACAGATACGGAATGAGCCAGCCGAAAGCGCTAGGATCGCCGCGATACACGGCTGGCCCGAATTCGGCCACGAACTGGTCGATGATGGTTTTGTCGGTCTGTCCGGCAGCCTGCAATTTGGCGATCTTTTCCTTGGCGGGTTTGGAAAAGCTGCACTCGAGCATGGCGCAGGTGGCCACGGTATCCTTGCAGCCGCACTGGCAGCCGATGTGGGAGGCTACGCGGCGGACGTCCACGCTGGGTTTTTCTGCCGCGGTTTGGGCAAAGGCTAGGAAGAGCGGGGCTGAGAGCCCCGCGCAGGCTAAGAGCCTGCCCCACGTCTTATTTTGGGACTGCGGCATATTTGCTTGTGATTCCGACCACTTCGGTACGGGCGTATTGCATCTTTACTTTACTGGGGACGAGGCAGACTAGCGTGCCGCCGATCAGCACCAGGCCGCCGATCCAGATCCAGGAAACCAGCGGGAAAACATACGCCTGAATGACGGCGCGCGCGCCGTCGTCCGACATGCCGCCGAAATTGAGATAGAGATCTTCGTTGAGGCGGGGGCGCACACCCACTTCCGAAGTGCCCTGGCGGCTGGCCTTGTAGAAACGCTTTTCGGGCGCGAGCGTGCCAATTACATCGCCGCCGCGCAGAACGTCCACACTGGCGCGATTCCAACTATAGACGTCGTTTTCGCCTTCTTTCAGATCCACAACCTTCAGATCATAGTGGCCCAGCTTCAAGGTATCGCCAACGGCCATTTCCTTCACGTCGGACTTATTGAATGCCGCGCCGGTAAAGCCGATGAATATGAGCACGATGCCCATATGGACCAGGTATCCGCCGTAACGGCGCGTGTTGCGATGGGTCAACTCGACGGTGGCGCGCAGGAGGTTCATGTTGTTCTTCGCGGCGATGGCGCGGCCGCCTTTGAAGAACTCCATCAGCACGGTGAGCGCGACGAACAGGCAAAAGCCGAAGGAGATCAGGGCGTAGAAGCCGCGCACGCCGGCGGCCAGCAGCGCGCCCACCAGAACCACAGAGGCAATGCCCGGCCACTGGAAGTTACGGCGCAGGCTTTCCGTCGAGGTGCGGCGCCAGGCAAACAGCGGACCGACTCCGGTGAGGATCAGCAGGAACAGCCCGATGGGGATCATGAGCTTGTTGAACCAAGGCGCATCCAGGCTGATCTTCTCGCCGGAGACCGCTTCCGAGATCACCGGGAATAAAGTGCCCCAAAGTACCGCGAAGCAGCTAGCCAGCAGGATCAGGTTATTGAACAGGAAGCTGGATTCGCGCGAGATCACGCTTTCCAACTCGGCTTCGCTCTTCAGGTACTGGAGACGGTCGAGAATCAGGTAAGCAATGCCGGCCATACAGATGGCCAGAAACGAGAAGCAATACTTGCCGAGGGGGCTTTGGGCAAAGGCGTGCACGGAGCTGACCAAACCAGTGCGAGTGAGCGAGGTGCCGAAAATGCAGAGCAGGAAGGTGGTGGAGATTAAGATGATATTCCAGACCTTCATCATGCCCTTCTTCTCCTGCATCATGACGGAGTGAAGGAAGGCCGTGCCGCTGAGCCAGGGAAGCAGGGAGGCGTTCTCCACGGGATCCCAACCCCAGTAGCCGCCCCATCCTAGGACGTGATAGGCCCAAGCCATGCCGAGCATCACGCCGGTTGACTGGAACAGCCAGGTAATCAGGGTCCAGCGGCGGGTGGTGTGGATCCAGGCTTCGCCCGGCTGGCGAGTGATCAGGGAGGCGATGGCGAAGGCGAACGGCACGGTAAAGCCGACATATCCGAGGTACAGCATGGGCGGATGGATGGCCATCGCCGGATACTGTAACAAGGGGTTCAAGCCCTGGCCATCCTGGAAGGCGATGATGGCGCCTTCCTGCGACAACATCTTAAACGGACTTACTACGAAGTTATTCAGGAGCAGAAAGAAGGTCTGCACGAACATGAGCACGCCGATCACGTAGGGCATCATGTCGCGGTGCTTGCGGCGGTTGGTGAAGACCACCACGCTCGAGTAAGCGGAGAGCAGCCAACTCCAGAACAGCAACGAACCTTCCTGCCCGCCCCACCAGGCGGCGAACTTATAAAGCAGGGGCATGCTGCGGTTACTGTGCTGGACCACATAGGAAAAACGGAAGTCGCCCGTGACCAGAGCATAAACCAGGATGCCGGCGCCGATGGAGAGGAGGGCCCAAACTGAGTAGACCGCGCGTTCTCCGCTAACGATCAGAAAAGGCTTGCGTTGGATGCGGCCGACGACCGATGCGAGTAAGGCGTAGATAGCGGCGCAGAAAGCCAGAAGTACTGCGAGCGATGCCACGTTTTCCATGCGTTGGCCTTTCTAAGTCGACTTATTGACAGGAGGCGCCGGCGCGCCGCGCAACTGACCGGGCTTGGCTTCGTATTTCGAAGCGCATTTCGCCTGAATTTTGCTGGCAAGGAAGACGCCATCGCGGCCCATGTGGCCGTCGGCGAGGGCTTGCGCGCCGTCGCGGAAGGTGTCCGGGAGGGGATCGGTACCGGTGTAGGCGACTTTGAGTTGCCTCTTTTCCTGGGTCAAAGTGAACAAAACCTGTCCCTTGACATGTTGGATGGATGCGCCTTCCACGTCGCCCGCCACACGCAGGCGCTCGGAAAAGGCGCGGTCGCCCATTTGCCCGACCTCGGCAATGGTCTTGTAATAGGTTTTGGTTTCGCTGACACCGGTCGAGGCAAGCCAGACCAGAGTAGCGATTACGACCGCGATTAACGCGGCGAATTTCCCGTATTTTCGCATACCACCCTCTGAAGGAATAGTATATCCAAAAGCGTAGAGGATAGCTCGGTCTGAATCTGGGGGAGGGGAACCGCTCCCTCACGGTCGCGGCTCGGTAGCGGTCGCGGCTCGGTACGGGCGCGGAGGGCGGTCACAAGTTTCAGTTTCCCCGGAAGCCGTTGATTCAAAAGCCAGACGTCCGTCTGATGGTCTCGCAATGCGCGGCCTGGCGCGTACAATGAGCATCGAGACACCATGGCGCGACGGATTTCAGCCCCGGAATACGTGATGGACCGCTTCTTCGCGCTTTCGCCGGACCCGATGTGCGTCACGACTCTCGAGGGCCTCATCGGGCGCGTCAATCCGGCCTTCGTCCACACCACCGGGTATTCGGAAGCGCATCTGTTAGCCAGCAACATGCTGGACCTGCTGCATCCGCAGGACCGGCCAGCAGGGGAAGCCGCTATTGCGGGCCTGTCGGAAGGAAATGCTATCGCCGGCCTCGAGAGCCGCTTTAGCTGCGCCGGCGGTTCCCACAAGTGGCTGGCCTGGAGCAGCACACCCTTTCCGGCCGAGGGCTTGGCCTATACCGTGGCCCACGACCTGACCCAGTTGCGCCAGGCGGAAACCCACTGGGTTGGCGTGCTGGAAAGCACCACCGATGCCGTTCTCTCCGTAGACCGCGAGTGGCGTTTGATCCGCGTGAACCAGCAGGCCGAGCGCCTGTGGCTGCGCCGCCGCGAAGATCTGCTGGGGCGGAACCTTTGGGAAGTGTTCCCCGAGGCCGTGGGCGGCCCCTTTTTCCGCATGTACGAGCAGGTGATGCGCACCGGCGCGCCCGGTTACCTGGAGGAATTTTATCCGCATGCCCCACTGAACCGGTGGTTCGAGACCCACGCCTACGCGACGCCAGAAGGCCTGGCCGTGTACTTCCGGGATGTGACGGACCGGCGGCAAGCCGAGGAGAAGATCACGCGGACGTTACAGGAAAAAGAAGTGCTGCTGCGGGAAGTGCATCACCGCGTCAAGAACAATCTGCAGGTAATTTGCAGCATGCTGCGCCTGCAGGAGCGCAACCTGCGCGACGATACGCTGCTCGATGCCCTAAGGGAGTGCCGGGAGCGCGTCATGGCCATGGCCATGCTGCACGACCAGTTGCATCGCGCCAAGGATTTTTCGAATATCAACCTGGGCGAGTACATCCGGAATTTGGCCGCCAGTATCTTCTGTTCGTACGGGGTGAATTCGGCGGAGATCAATCTGCGTCTGGATGTCGAAGACATGCCGGTAGCGATCGATACCGCGATCCCCTGCGGCCTGCTGGTGAACGAATTGGTTTCCAACTCCCTGCGGCATGCTTTTCCGGCTGGCCGCAGAGGCTTTGTGGAGTTGGGGCTGCACGCGCGGCCGGGGGGTTCCATCGAACTCACCGTTGCCGACGACGGCCGGGGCTTCCCGGAAAACGCGCAGGCCGCCCATGGCCGGTCATTGGGACTGTGGCTGGTGGAACTGTTGGCCGAACAGATCGGCGCGGCGGTGGAGCGTTCGATCGGCGGGGGCACGCGTTACAGGCTCGTGTTTCACGAATCGGTAGCAAGCTAGCCAAGGAGTCAGGAGTCAGGGGTCAGAAGACAGGAGTCAGAAGGAAAGGAGGATCGAATGAGCAAGCCTCGGATTATGTTAGTCGAGGATGAAAAGGTTGTCGCGGCGGACATACAGGAGTGTGTCAAAGCCTTGGGGTACGAAGTGGTGGGATCCGCCGCCAGCGGCACGGAAGCACTCCGGTTGGCGGTAAAGACGATGCCGGATCTGGTGCTGATGGACATCAAGCTGAAGGGCGTGTTGGATGGTATTGAGGTGGCCGGCGCGCTGTACGACCGGCTCAAGATCCCGGTGGTTTACCTGACCGCGCACGCCGATGCCGAAATCCTGGAGCGGGCCAAGCTGACCGCGCCCTCCGGCTACGTGTTGAAACCGTTTGATGACCGCACGCTGCGCACCGCCATCGAGATCGCCTTCGACCGCCACAAGCGCGAGCGCCAACTGATCGAAGGCGGGCAGCGGCTGGCGGCGGCCATCGGCAGTATCGATGAAGCGGTCATCGTGACCGAGGAAAGCGGCAAGGTAGCGCTGATGAACCGCGTGGCCGAAGCGCTGACCGGATGGACGCAGGCAGAGGCGGTGGGCAAACCGGCCGGCGAAGTTTTCACCATGCTCAATGCCCGCACCGGAGCTCCGCAGCCGTCTCCAATCGGCAGAGTGTTTCGGGAAGGCGTGGCCATCGGCTTGGGAGACGACGTCCTGCTGCTCAGCCGGCACGGCGTCCGCGAGCCTATCCAAGGCAGCGCCACACCGGTGCGGGAGAACGAATCGCAAGCGGTGGGAGTGTGCCTTTTGTTTCGGGCCGCGAGCCAGCGCAGCGCCGACGAGGCTTGGGGAACGCCGGATCATGGTTCCGCGAACCGCATGCAGATCCTGGGCCGGCTGAGCGCCGCCGTGGCCAAGGAATTCACTCGCCTGCTGGCAGCGGGCAGCGGACGCACCCACGCCGCGCGCCTGGCCGACCGTCTGCTCGAATTTGGGCAGCGCCAGCCTGCCGCGCCTTCCCGCCTGGATCTCCACGACCTGATTTCCGGTCTGGACGATTTGCTGCAATGCGCGCTGGGCGACGACATCGCGCTGCAAATTGTCTTGGCCAAGGAGGGTTCGAGCGTCAGGGCGGATCCGGGGCGCATCGAACTGATCCTGATTCATCTGGCCCTGTCGGCACGCGACGCCGGTTTTCCCGGCGAGTTCTCGATCGAAGCTTCGGCTCCGTCGCGGGCCGGCGACGGGTACGCGATTGTCACCGTGAGGCCGCCCGAGTTAGGGCGCGATCTGCCCGCGCTCGACGAAATCGTGCGGCAGTCCGAAGGGGAGATTCGCGTTTTTGCGGAAGACGGCGCGGTGAGAATTTACCTGCCGTCGGTGATGCAGTGAGGGACCCGCTGAGAGCGGGTCCGCAGCCTGAGAGGCTGCCCCACTAATACTTCCAACTGGTGAGGTCGGCGCCTTTCGGCGCGGTCTCCTGCATGTGTTTGACCATCTCAGGCAGATAGTGCTGATTCAATCCTACCTGCGGATCGAAGTTACCTGTGTAGCAATGCGGTTTGCCCTGCCCGAAGTCGAATGTCCCGCGATAGAACGGCTGCGTGGTTGTCTCCATGAAGCTTTGCAGTAAGTGGACGGCGCGGTCCAGATAGAAGCTGTCGGCATCGCCCACGCAAACATGCAACTTACCAGCTAACTTAGGCCCCAGGCTCTTCCAGTCGCGCTCCATGATGTGAGTCAGGTCGTAACGTTCCTTCCAGTACTCGGCCACCTTATGATCGATCTCTCCGGTGAGCTTGTTGAAGACCGGCTGCGGATAGCCATCCTCGCCCACCGAGCTGAAGTAAGCCTGCCAGGCGTCCAGTTGCTGGCCCGAGCGGCTCCGGGTGCCCTGCACCAGTTCGAAGCGGTTCATTTGTTCCATCGTGGAAAGCACCATTCCGTCGGATTGCCGCATGGCCGGCCGCGGCACCCGCGCAAAGGGACCCTCGATCCAGTAGGCGTTGGGGTCTTCGTACAGGTTCATGGTCATGTAGGCCCGGAAATCCACCACGTCAGGGCAAAACACATACGCACCATTGTAGAAATCCGGATAGAATACCTGGGAAGCCAGCGCCTCCCAGCCGCCCGTCGAACCGCCATAAACCGCGCGCGCCCATCCCTGGCCGATGCCGCGGAACTGCCGCTCCACGTACGGAATCAGCTCTTGCGTGATGGCGTCGCCGTACGGGCCGGCGTTGGCCGAGTTCACGGCATAGGAGTCGTCGAAATATGGAGTGGCATGCTGGATGGTCATAATGATGACCCGGGGCATGCGTCCCGCGATCCAGTCCTGATAGAATTTGTAACTCTGACCCGGACCCGGCTCGTTATGCATCGCCAGCATGCGCGGCAGGTTCCGGCTAAAGTGATCCTGCAGGACGATTAACGGATAATGCGCCTGGGGGTGCTCTTCCCACCCATCCGGCAGCAACACCACCGCGCCCAACTCGACCGGCCGTCCCCAAAAACGGCTGAGTAACTCGCTGCGCACCTTGAGATGCTTCACCCATTTGGTATCCGGTTCCGCGGCCGGAACATCGGGCACTTTTTCGGTGAGCGACAGGCGAATCGTCTGGTCCGCCGAGGCGTCGAGATGGATCTTTTGCGTTTTACTGTAGAGGTTGCCCGGTTTGGACGGCCAATGCTGCCCTTCGCCCTTGTCGGGCGGCAGCTTGACGGTGTGCCCGTTGGCCAGCCGGAATGTCTCATAGATATTGAGCACGGCCTGGACATAATAATCGCCGGCGGGGATGCCCTTCAGACTTTCGCGCGGATAGCCCAGCGTGGTCGAATCGACCACCGCCGCGGCGCCGGGCGCGAGCCCGTCCACATCCACGCCAAACGCCTGCTGCGTGCTGGCCGTGAAACTGATCTGAAATCGCGGCTCGGGCTTTTCGGTGGTGGAGACGAGCAGCATGACGTGACCATCCAGCGGGGCGGCGCTCATCTCTTTGGAAAACGAAATCTCAAAGCGCTCCGCGGCCACCAGCGGCAGAGCCATTACAACCAATGTCAGAACTCTGAAATAGAATCGCATGTCCCCTCACCTACAACCTCAACGGGGGGTAATCAGCCCGCCCAGTTTGTCCTGTTCTCCCGACCCCGTGCGCGGAAACCGGGTGCCGTAAGCTTCCAGGTACTTCAGCCCGGCTCCCGTGTTGTAGATCACGATGCGCTCGGCCGGCTTCAGAAAACCGGAAGCCAGCAGCTTCTCGAGCGCGGCCACGCAGGCAGCGCCCTCGGGCGCGGCGAAGATGCCCTCGTCGCGCGCCAACTGAATCCCCGCGTCCAGCAGTTCCTGATCGCTCACCGCCAAGGCCGTCCCGCCGCTCGCGCTCACCGCCTCCAGGATCAGGAAGTCGCCTAGAGGCTTGGGCACTCGCAGCCCCGCAGCCACAGTCGACGCGTTTTCCCAGAAGTGGCTGCGCGTCTCGCCGCGCTCGAACGCGCGTACCACGGGCTGGCAGCCATCCACCTGCACCGCGATCATCTTCGGCCGTTGGGCGCCGATCCAGCCCAGGGCCTCCATTTCGGCGAACGCCTTCCACATCCCGATCATGCCCACGCCGCCGCCGGTGGGATAGAAGATGGCGTCCGGCAACTCCCAGCCGAATTGCTCGGCTACTTCGTAGCCCATGGTCTTCTTGCCCTCGATGCGATAGGGCTCTTTGAGGGTGCTGATGTCGTACCAGCCGTCTTTGGCGGCGCCGGCCGCTACCAGCTTCGCGCAGTCGCCGATCAGCCCGTCCACCAGCGTGACGAATGCGCCAAAGGCCTGGCACTCGACGTAATTCGCCTGCGGCACGTCGCGCGGCATGAAGATGTGCGCTTCAATGCCGGCCGCCGCGGCATAAGCTGCCAGTGCGCTCGCGGCATTGCCCGCGGAGGGAATCGCCACCTTGCGGATGCCCAGTTCGACGGCCATCGAAACCGCGCAGGACAGGCCGCGCGCCTTGAACGACCCGGTGGGATTTAGGCCTTCGTCTTTAATCCACAGGTCGTGGGCGCCCAACCGCTTCCCCGTTCGCCGCGCCGGGTTGAGCGGCGTCATGCCCTCGCCCAGCGTGACGATGGACTCGTGAGCGGGCGGCAACACGGGCGCATAGCGCCACATGCTGTTCGGCCCTTCGCGCACCTGGGCCGGACTCCAGACGCGCCGGATCTTTTCCAGATCGTACCGGACCAGGAGCGGTCCGCCGCAAGCGCACAGGTTTTGCACCTGATTGGCCGCGTACTTCTGTTTACATAAGCTGCACTCCAAATGCTGCGCGTTGGACATTACGTAGCAAGTCTACCAGCTTTACCGCATGGTACTCGCATGTCCAGTACCCATTTCCAGGCCCGCGCGGGCAAAGATCTTCTCGCTGCCGGTGCCCTTGTGGTAGAGTGTCCCCAGCTATGAGTCCGGGGAACAGGAGTTTTGACAATGAAGAACGAACAACTTAGGAGATGGATCGGAAGTTCAGGACTGGTTGTCACTTTGTTGCTCTGCTTGCCGGTAATCGGGTCGGCCCAGCAGATCGCCATTGGGGAATACCCGGTGACAACATTCGACTGCGCTCCGGAAGGAATTACGGCTGGCCCGGACGGTGCAATGTGGTTTACCGAAGAGAACATGGGACGGATTGGGCGAATCACGGTGGCGGGGAGCGTCCGGGAGTACGTCGTGCCCGCTTCCGTTGGCAGTAGCATTCCCGATGCCATCACGGTGGGCCCGGATGGTGCGCTCTGGTTTACCGATACCGGTGGGAACGACATCGGGCGCATCACCACCGCCGGGACGATCACCGAATACGCCCTACCCACTAGCAATGCCGACCCCGCTGGGATCACCGCCGGCTCCGATGGCGCACTATGGTTTACGGAATCCGGCGGCGCTCGAATCGGCCGCATCACCACCAGCGGCCAGATCACTCAGTACATCGGGCTCAAGAGCTCCGCCCAAGGGATCACGGCGGGGCCGGATGGCGCGCTGTGGTTCACCGAAATTGCCGCCGACGGCATCGGGCGAATCACGACGTCCGGCGAGCTTAGCTTCTATGCGGTGCCTACCGCGAAGAGTGCGCCCTATGGAATAACCGCCGGTCCCGACGGCGCGCTGTGGTTCACCGAGCAGTCCGGCAACAAGATCGGGCGGATTACGACTGCGGGCGTGATCTCGGAGTATGCCGTACCGACTCCGGGTAGCGCTCCCCAGGGGATCACGGCGGGACCGGACGGGGTGCTGTGGTTTACCGAAACCGGCCATGGACTGGGCAGTAAGATCGGCAGCATAACGACCGCGGGGGTGATTACTGAGTTCAGCGTTCCTACCGCGAAAAGCGGTCCGTGGGGAATTACCTCGGGGCCGGATGGAGAATTGTGGTTTACCGAGTACCTCGGCAACAACATTGGGGAGGCCCTTTTCGTCAGCGCGGACCTGAGCGCCACGCCGGACAGCGGCGCGTATCAAACAGAGATCACTTTCGGCGGTAGCGCCTTCGCGCCCAATGAAACGGTGGAGATCTACTCGGGCGGGGTCGGCTCGGCCGTCCTGGCCAGCGCGACTGCGGACCCTGGCGGCTCGTTTAGCGCTACGGCTCGCGCCCCGATTTCGCCCTACGGCCCGCGCTTATTCCTGGGTCTTGGCGAGAGCAGTGGAAAGCTCGCGGCGGCTTCTTTCTCGACGAGCCCAAGGTTGGTCCTGACCCCGACATCCGGGCCGGTGGGCACGACCGTGTCGACATCGGGGTATGGCTTCGGCTCCTTCGAACAGGTGACCCTTTACTGGAACAGTCCCCGCATCTTGTTGGGGACGGCGACTGCGGGTTTTGGTGGGGCCTTTTATGGAGCCCTGATATTTCCAGTGCCGAGGGGATCCCCGAGTGGTAGCAATGCGGTGATTGGCATTGGGGGCACGACCGGCGCAAGGGGCTACGGATTCTTCACGGTGGAGTAAGGCAGCCGAACGCCTGGATCAATTGTGGTAATCTCGGCAGGGACGGCCCAAACCGGGCTAATTCTTGAGGAGCAAGACGATGTTTTCCCTGAGAACGCAGTTGAAAACGATGTCGAACGCATTTGGGGCGATGCTGTTACCGGGTATGCTGTCGCTCTCGATTGCGGCCGCGCAACCTCTCACCGTGGTGAATTCGAATTTCTCCGCCCGTCAGCATTGTGTGCAGCAACGGGTATGCGTATCAGGAGCCGGCGACGGGCGGCGATTGTGCCGGTTTTGACCCGGAGCAGGATTTTGACCAAGAGGCTGGTATCGGGTGGGCGTTCTCTCTTCTCCTAGATGGTTACGGACCTGGAATTACCGGCCCGGATACCGTTTTCATGCCGCCTTCGTTTAGCGGGCTGCCGTTCAGCTCTGCAGCCTTTTTGCAAGACGATACCAGCGCCATCGCGCAGGAAATTGGCGGCTTCATTCCCGGGCATGTGTACTTGCTGAGCTTCTATCTGGGGTCGCGCTATGCGTCGGGCTGTTGCGACGGCAACCAGACTGTGACTGCAACGCTCGGTCAACAGGTGATTGGTACCTGGCCGCTGGTCAGCTTTACGCCGTTTACCCTGGAGAAGGTATTGTTCCGGGCTCCCGCATCAGGCACATCTCATATTTTGACGTTCAGGGGGACGGCCTCCGGCGATCACACGGCGTTCTTTTCCTTGGTTGAGATTACAGGATTAAGCTGAGGGCGGCCTGAGAGGCCGCTGCAGGCTGAGAGCCTGCCCCACAATTGCACGCTTCGTGCCGTTCGTGCGTCATAATGGGTGAAGGCCCGATGAAGCCCATCGCACTCCTGTTGACTTTTGCCTGTTCAGCCTTGGCTGGCGAATATGCCGTGCTCGCGAGCGGCGCGCGCCTCTATGCCCAACGCCATGAGGCGGATGGCGGCAAGGTGACGCTTTTCACCGAGACGGGTTCCACCGAGATGGATGCGTCGCTGGTGGTGCGCTTCGAACAAGAGGATTATACGCCGCCGCCACCGCAGGAGGCGCGGGCCCCAGAGCCTCCCGCCGCAGTGCCTGCCGTGAAACCGGTCGGAATCGCGGAACTGGTGGATAACGCCGCGCGAAAGTACGGGCTGCCTCCCGCGTTTGTGCGGGCCGTCGTGGCGGTTGAGTCGGGGTATCGCGCCGATGCGGTTTCACCCAAGGGGGCCATCGGGCTGATGCAGCTCATGCCTGCCACGGCCCGCGAATTGGGCGCGGATCCCAACATCCCGGAACAGAACGTGGACGCGGGCGCGCGCTATCTGCGCGATTTGCTGGTGAAGTACGACAATCACGCCTATCACGCGCTGGCAGCTTATAATGCCGGCCCAGGCGCGGTCGACAAGTATCATGGCGTACCGCCGTACCGCGAGACGCAGAACTATATCCTCAGCGTACTGCGCAAGTGGCAGGAGCCGCAGTAAGGCTGCCCCACTAGGCGGCGGGCAACGATAGCAGCCCTTTGTCGCGCAAGCCGGACAAGGCCAGACCGTAGCGCCCGCGGATGCCGGTCTTCTCGAAGATATGCTTGAGGTGGATCTTCACCGTGCCCGGGCGGATGCCCAGTTGCGCGCCGATGTCCCGGTTCTTCAGGCCTTGCTCCACCAGTTCCACCACTTGCAGCTCGCGCGAGGTGAGGTTGGAGCGCGTGCCGCGCGCCGGCCGCTCGGGCTCCTGGAGCACGCTTTCCTCCATGAACGTGTTTCCCTGGCCTACGGTGCGCATGCACTCGAGCAGCGCCTCTAAAGAGGCTGTCTTGCGCACGACGCCCAGCGCGCCGCCCTGCATCATGCGCAGCGCCTCGGTTTCGTTGAGGTTCACGCCCCAGACGATGCTGGCCACCGTGCTCCCCGAGGTGCGCAGGCGCTGCAGGCAATCCATGACGGCGTGGATGCCGAAACATTTGTCCAGGATTAGGATGGCCGGCGAATGCTGCCGGACAATCTCCAGACCTCCCAGCAGCGACGTTTCAGCCGCGGCTAAATAAAGGTCCGGGCAGTCATTGAGCAGTCTCCGGATACCTTCGATGGCGATCGGTTCGGTATCGCAGACGGCAACGGGTTTCGCATCGATTAGATGACTCATGTGATTCTCAAGCCGCGAACAAGGGACTCCCTCAATCGCCAAATTTGGCGGATCCGATTGTTTGTTTAACAGAACTGTAGTGCTCGGATGAGGCAGGACTCTCAGCTTTTTGATGGCTGGCCGGACTTAATGTTGATGGTGCCCCGGCACAGGGCCGAACCGCAGCGGCAGGGAACGGCGTCGATCTTGTCGGAAAAGTGGTAGTCCACGGTTAGTTCTTCGCCAGTCCGGATGTCGCGTTGGCTCATATAAAGGATGTGGCCCTTGAAGATCCAGGTGTACAGGTTGGGAGTGCAGGAGTGGTTGATCAGCTCCGCTCCGCTGCCGCCAATAGCACCGTCCAGGGTCCAGTAGTTATCCAGCGTGAACAGGTAGGTGCGCGGCCCGAGGCCGCGGCGGGCGGTCTCGCGGCGGTTGATCCGCTCTCCGGTGTATTCGATCACCTTGTGGCGCGCCGGAATCCGCTGTCCGGCGTAAACTCCCCAACCATGTATGCCGGAGCGCCCCAGCCTTAAGCGGAAGCGGGCGAAGCGGGGGTCGATGCGCGGTTCGGCAATGTACGCGTGTGCAGCCATGTTTCGAAGATTGTACCTAACCCCGGAGCATTTAGGAAGAGTTTGGGAAAGATATAATGCGAATTCGTGATCCAACTTGCCAATGACGCCTCCCCGGAGCTTTTCGACGCTGCTTTCCGTTTTGCCGGGCGGCAGTTGCGCGCCCTGATCGAGCGGCATCCGGATTTCTATCCTATGTATACAGTCGCGGGCCGGTGGAAGCATTCGGGCGAACTCTGGACGCATTGGTGCGACGGCTTCCTGCCGGGCATGCTGTGGATGGTTTACGCGCGGGAGGCCCCGGGGAGCGCGGAGTCGCGGTGGTGGCGCGAGCAGGCGATCCGCTATTCCCGGCCGCTGGAGCCGCGAAAGCTCGACCGCACGGTCCACGATCTGGGCTTTTTGTTCATGCCGAGCTACCATCGCTGGTACGGATTCACGCCCGATCCCACCCTGAAGGCGGTGCTGGTGGAGGCGGGCCGCACCATGGCCCTGCGGTTCCAGGAGAAGGGCGGGTACCTGCGCTCGTTTGTGTCGCCGGATTCGCTGTTCATCGACATTATGATGAACGTGGGCATCGTGCTGTTCGCGGCGCGGGAGACCGGCGACGCGGCGCTGCTGGAGATTGCCTTGCGGCACTGCCACACCACGCGGCGGGTGCTCGGGCGCGGCGACGGCTCGACCGCGCACGAAGGGCTGTTCGATCCGGAGAGCGGGGAGTTCCTCAAGCAGACCACGCACCAGGGCTACCGCGGTGATTCGTGCTGGTCGCGTGGGCTGGCTTGGGCGCTCTACGGTTTCGGCACCGCGTATAGCTTCACGCGCGATCCGGCGCTGCTGGCTACCGCCGAGGCCTGCGCGGATTTCTACATCCGGCACACGCCCGCGGATGGAGTGCCGCCGTGGGACTACGACGCGCCGCCCGATACGCGCGAGTTAGCGGACACCTCCGCCGCCGCCATCGCCGCTTCCGGCCTGTTCCAGTTGAGCGGACTGGCGGCCGACGCCGCCAAGGGTCATTTCTACCGGGAGACCGCGCGCCACATTCTGGCCACGCTCTGCCGCCGGTGGCTGGCGGAATCCGACCCGGAGTGGGAAGGCATCCTCAAGGGCGGGGTGTACCACCTGCACAAGAAACTGGGGGTGAACGAGTCGGTGATGTGGGGGGAGTACTTCTTTCTGGAGGCGCTGGAGCGGGTAGGTGTGGGCGTCGTCGGGTAGGCCGGCCGCGTTCAGGCCGCAAACGAATGCGCCAATCGGAGTGATTTGACCCCGGCATTTCGTTTCACTTTTTGCATATTCTTTCGGCCTAGGATTGCCCGGTCAACGAAATATAATTCGCGTAGTGGCAAGCCACGATCGGCGTTCGAGCTCCACCCCTACTAGGAGATTAGGATGTTTAACACTCTAAGCCCCCCCCGCAGCGGAGCGGCCGCTCGGGCTCCTCGCGCTTGTCCTCGCGCTTAGCCCAGTAGGGCTCCAGGCCCAGCCTGCGACAACCCAGGCCGCGGCGCTGCTCTCCCAGTCGTTAGCGGCGCTTACTCACGGCACCGCCGTAACGGACGCGAAACTTCAGGGCAACGTCAGCTACGTGGCCGGCTCGGACGAAGAGTCCGGACCCGCCACGCTGGAAGCGCTCGGGCACCTGGACAGCCTGGTGGTCCTCAACCTCAGTGGCGGACAACGCCAGCAGGTCCAGAATGGCAGCCAGGCCGCCTCCACGGGCCCGGATGGGCAACAGCAGCTCGCGCCCCTGCTTAACTCGCTGAATCCCGCGGCCTGGTTCCTCCCGGCGCTCGTCATCGAAGGACTTCTTCAAGATCCGAGTTATTCAGTAACCTACTCGGGCATAGAGGATCTCAACGGCGCGTCGGTGCGCCACTTCCAGGCGTTCGACCTATACCTGGATGCCACCACATTCCTCCCGGTAGCGCTCGATTTCACCACCCACCCCGCCAACAACGCGCTGCAGAATATCCCGATCGGCATCGAGTTTTCCGACTACCGGGCCGCGAACGGCGTGGCAACCCCGTTCCACGTACAGAAATTCCTCCAGCGCAGCCTGTTGCTCGACATAACGATAACCAGTGTCGCTATTGACTCCGGCCTGCCGCCGGGCGATTTCCAGATCCAGTAGCGAGGGAGACGACCATGACACGCCATACCATTCTCGTTACTCTCGCACTTGCCACGCTTCCGGCGCCGCTCCTAGCTCAACCGGCTCAACCGGCCACCGGCCTCCCGCCCTTTGGCAGCTTCAGCGGCGGGACCTTCGATACGGTCAACAACGGCAACCTGAACGTTCACTTTCAGATACCGATCGTCAACAAGGCGGGCCGAGGAACGCCTTTCGCGTATACGCTGACCTATGACAGCTCGGTCTGGTACCCAACAGGGGGCGTTTGGATGCCCGTGTACAACTGGGGTTGGAAGGCGGCCACGGCGGTTGCGCTGACCGGGAGCGTTTCCTATGGTTCCAGCCCCCAGTCGTGCCTAGGTACCAACTTCACTGTGTATGCGGGGCGGGGGTATTACGATCCTTATGGCGTCGCACATTACTTCCCTGGCCAGTTAGCGTATCCGATCCCGCCCCAATCGTGTGGCACCTGGCAGGATTCCCTCAACAATGTCGCAGCGTCGGACGGCTCCGGCTACTCCATGAGCTTCAATGTAGAGGGCGGCACTCCCTCCGTCACAGGTCTGCTATCCCCAAACGGCACGACGATCGGCGTGCCGGTGGGACCCTATGGCCAGACGGCCAGCGGACCCGGATCACTCACCGACCGCAACGGCAACATCATCAGCGCGTCGAGCGGGTCTACGCCCACCTTCACAGACACGCTGGGAGACACGGCGCTCACGGTCTCCGGCGCCGGAACGCCGGCCAGCCCAACGCTGCTCTCGTTCACGAATCCGGACCCGCCCAACGACCCGAACGGCGGCACGTCTTCGTACAAAATAAACTACACAGCCATGACCGTCCAGTCCGCTTTCGGCTGCTCGGGCATCACCGAATACAACGCGACGGTGCAGAATCTGATCAGCAGCATTACTCTGCCGGACGGCAGTGCGTACTCGTTCACCTACGAAACCACCCCGGGCCACTCGCCCAACGTGACCGGACGCCTGGCCTCGGTGACCCTGCCCACTGGCTTCGCGAAAAGCAGCGGCACGATCAGCTACGCCTACTCTGGCGGATCGAACGGAATTACCTGCGCGGACGGCACCGCCGCCACGCTGGACCGCACCACGCCCGACAGCGCCACGGCGTGGATCTACGGTAAGCGTATGAGGAACCCATCTTGAGGGTATCGCGAAAAGGGCCGACGATGGGGCATGGAGCAAAAACGGAGCGCGGCAGAAGGCCTGCGGATCGTCGAAGAATTCGAACGTAGCGGGCTGAGCCGGCGCCAATTCTGCGAACAAAGAAACCTGCCGATAACGACGCTGGATTACTGGCGTGGGAGAAGGGCGAAAGCGACGAAGCCTCGTCTGGTGAAGGTCGCCGTCGAAAGGGAAGAGCCGCCGGCAGGATTCAGCGTGGTGCTGCGGAATGGGCGGCGGATCGAAAGCCCATGGAACTTTCGCGATGCTGAGTTAGAGCGTTTGATCCGGACGGTCGAAAGCGCATGATGTTCGGCCTGGGGCCTGCGACGAAGATCTATATCGCGGTGGAGGCCATCGACATGCGCAAGGGGTTCGAGGGCTTATACGGCCTGGTGCGCGATCATTTGGGGCAAGATCCGCTGAGTGGCCATCTCTTCCTATTCACCAATCGGACCCAGACGCGCTTGAAGGTGCTGGCGTGGGATGGAAGCGGGCTATGGGTTTGCGCGAAGCGTCTGGAGAAAGGCCGCTTCCGCTGGCCCTCGGCTAAAGATGCGCGGAGTGTCACAATGCGGGCCGATGAGTTATCGATGTTAGTAAGTGGGTTGGACATTGAGCAAACCAGACAACGTGATTGGTACCGTGGTCCCACGTAGATAGTCCGGAATCAGTCGAAAAAGATCTGGAACATTTCCGGCATTTCATGTATCATTGAATTTCCGGATGACAGGCACCGACCCACAAGCCCGAATCGCATTGCTGGAGCGCGAGCTACAGTGGGCGCTGTTGAAGATTCAGGTATTGGAAGAACGGTTGCGGCAGCAGCGCATCAAGATGTTAGGCCCGCGCAGCGAGACGCTGAGTGACCTCCAACTGGAACTGCTGGCGGAGGAAGAGCCTGGCGTAACAGGCGAGGAAGTGGAGGCGGAATCGCGCCGCGAGCCGATCACTCAAGCGCCGCGGCGCGAGGGCAAGCCGCCCCGCCGTGCACATCCGGGAAGGCAACGCTTGCCGGACAATCTGCCGCGCGTAGAACAAGTGATCGCTTGTGCCAATCGACAGTGCACCAAATGCGGAGCCGAGACCGCGGTCCTGGGCTATGACCAGAGCGAGCAGTTGGATGTAGAGCCGGCCCGCTATTTTGTGCGCGTGATCAAACGGGAAAAGCGGGCATGCCGGAAGTGCGTGGACAGCACGGTCATGGCGGCGCCACTGCCGGAACGGATCGTGGAAAAAGGGCTGGCCAGCGATCGCGTGGTGATCCAAACGGTGGTGGCCAAGTATTCCGATCACTTACCGCTGTACCGGCAAGCGGTCATACTGGCGCGGGAAACAGGCATTGAGATCGGCCGGGCGACATTGGATGGCTGGGTGATGCGGGTGGGCGAGCTCCTCCAGCCGGTGGTCGCGGCGATGCGTCAAGATTTGCTGCGCGGATCGTATATACAGGCGGATGAGACCATCGTGCCGGTGCAGATGCACGATGGGCGCGGAGCGGATCATCAGGCGTACTTATGGCAATACGGCAGGCCGGGTGCGGAAACGGTATTTGATTTCCAGTTAGGGCGGGGGCGGGAGGGTCCGCGCAAATTTCTAGGAACGTGGGAAGGAATATTGCAGACCGATGGCTACCAGGCCTACGACGGTTTGGGCGGGCCGAGACTGGTGCACGTCGGGTGCTGGACCCACGCACGCCGCAAGTTCGTGGATGCCGTGAAGGTGAATCCACGAGACGGAGAAGCGATCCAAATGGTGACGCGCATGGACGCGCTATTCCTGGTGGACCGGCACGCGCGCCAACAGCAGATGAGCGAGGAAGCACGCCTGGAATTACGGCGTCAGCATGCCGAATCGTGGGCAGAAGAGATCCGTAGTGAATGTGAGGCGCTGTTGCGGGTTGTGTTGCCGAAGAGCGCACTGGGCCAAGCGGCGGCGTATACCTTACATATGTGGGCGAAGCTACGGCGCTGTTTCGACTTTGCCGAGGTAGAGTTGTCGAATAACCTGGCGGAAAATTCTATGCGTCCGATCGCACTGGGCCGTAAGAACTGGCTGCATGTGGGTAGCGCGTTATCGGGACCCAAAGTGGCGGCCATTCTCTCGGTCGTGGAATCCTGCCGCCGGCTGCATCTTCCGGTCACGGAGTACCTCAGCGCGGTGCTGCCCGGCATAAATCGGTGCACATTGCCGGAAGTGGCAAACTTGACCCCAGCTCGATGGGCTGCCGGCCGGTCCTGATCCTTACTACCCTGGGTTGGTTAGACGCTTACGATCTACGCGCACAGCGAATCGGGCTGCGCCTCCGGGTCGGCATGGTGCACGACAATTACGGATCCCTCCAGCCCAACCACCAACCAGACCGTCATCAGCTTCCAGCCCGACGCGCCCTTGGGCGGCCAGACCAACGGCTACGAAGTGCAGCGCAAGGCCTACCAGGGGAGCACGACCGGAACGCTGCTACAGACCGTGGACACCTGTTATAACGGCCAGTCGCCCCCGTGCCCGGCAGAGGCGATCGGGGCGTTTCCGCCCACGCAGGTGACCACCCGCACCACGCCAGGCGGATACACGCTTCAGGCCTACAAGACCACCAAATATAACAGCTATGCGCTCCCGACGTACGTCTACGAGTACGACTACGGCAACGGAGCCCAAGGCAATCTTCTTCGGGAAACGGTCATCGCCTACGACACCGCCCTCACCAACAACATCGTCAACATGCCCAGTTCCATAACCGTCGAGGCAGGCGCCGGCGCAACGGTGGCGCAGACCAAGTATAGCTATGACCAGACGGCCGTGGTGGCCACCACCGGCACGCCACAGCACGCCAACCCAAGCGGGTCGCGGGGCAACGCCACCACGGTCCAGTACCTGACCGCCGGAACCACATACCTCACCCAGACCTACAAGTACTTCGACACAGGCAACGTGGACGTGTTCACCGACGTGAATGGCGGCCTGACGACATATGCGTATGGCGCCTGCGGCAATTCGTTCCCCACCGGCGTCACCGAGGCCGTCAGCGGCCTGACACAGTCCTACGCCTGGAACTGCACCGGCGGCGTGCAGACATCGACGACCGACGAGAACGGCCAGTTGTGGTCGGTCGGTTACAAGGACGACTATTACTGGCGGCCAACCTCCACCACGGACCCGGTGCCATACACCACCAGCCTGAGCTACTCCACCGTAAGCGTATGAGGAACCCATCTTGAGGGTATCGCGAAAAGGGCCGACGATGGGGCATGGAGCAAAAACGGAGCGCGGCAGAAGGCCTGCGGATCGTCGAAGAATTCGAACGTAGCGGGCTGAGCCGGCGCCAATTCTGCGAACAAAGAAACCTGCCGATAACGACGCTGGATTACTGGCGTGGGAGAAGGGCGAAAGCGACGAAGCCTCGTCTGGTGAAGGTCGCCGTCGAAAGGGAAGAGCCGCCGGCAGGATTCAGCGTGGTGCTGCGGAATGGGCGGCGGATCGAAAGCCCATGGAACTTTCGCGATGCTGAGTTAGAGCGTTTGATCCGGACGGTCGAAAGCGCATGATGTTCGGCCTGGGGCCTGCGACGAAGATCTATATCGCGGTGGAGGCCATCGACATGCGCAAGGGGTTCGAGGGCTTATACGGCCTGGTGCGCGATCATTTGGGGCAAGATCCGCTGAGTGGCCATCTCTTCCTATTCACCAATCGGACCCAGACGCGCTTGAAGGTGCTGGCGTGGGATGGAAGCGGGCTATGGGTTTGCGCGAAGCGTCTGGAGAAAGGCCGCTTCCGCTGGCCCTCGGCTAAAGATGCGCGGAGTGTCACAATGCGGGCCGATGAGTTATCGATGTTAGTAAGTGGGTTGGACATTGAGCAAACCAGACAACGTGATTGGTACCGTGGTCCCACGTAGATAGTCCGGAATCAGTCGAAAAAGATCTGGAACATTTCCGGCATTTCATGTATCATTGAATTTCCGGATGACAGGCACCGACCCACAAGCCCGAATCGCATTGCTGGAGCGCGAGCTACAGTGGGCGCTGTTGAAGATTCAGGTATTGGAAGAACGGTTGCGGCAGCAGCGCATCAAGATGTTAGGCCCGCGCAGCGAGACGCTGAGTGACCTCCAACTGGAACTGCTGGCGGAGGAAGAGCCTGGCGTAACAGGCGAGGAAGTGGAGGCGGAATCGCGCCGCGAGCCGATCACTCAAGCGCCGCGGCGCGAGGGCAAGCCGCCCCGCCGTGCACATCCGGGAAGGCAACGCTTGCCGGACAATCTGCCGCGCGTAGAACAAGTGATCGCTTGTGCCAATCGACAGTGCACCAAATGCGGAGCCGAGACCGCGGTCCTGGGCTATGACCAGAGCGAGCAGTTGGATGTAGAGCCGGCCCGCTATTTTGTGCGCGTGATCAAACGGGAAAAGCGGGCATGCCGGAAGTGCGTGGACAGCACGGTCATGGCGGCGCCACTGCCGGAACGGATCGTGGAAAAAGGGCTGGCCAGCGATCGCGTGGTGATCCAAACGGTGGTGGCCAAGTATTCCGATCACTTACCGCTGTACCGGCAAGCGGTCATACTGGCGCGGGAAACAGGCATTGAGATCGGCCGGGCGACATTGGATGGCTGGGTGATGCGGGTGGGCGAGCTCCTCCAGCCGGTGGTCGCGGCGATGCGTCAAGATTTGCTGCGCGGATCGTATATACAGGCGGATGAGACCATCGTGCCGGTGCAGATGCACGATGGGCGCGGAGCGGATCATCAGGCGTACTTATGGCAATACGGCAGGCCGGGTGCGGAAACGGTATTTGATTTCCAGTTAGGGCGGGGGCGGGAGGGTCCGCGCAAATTTCTAGGAACGTGGGAAGGAATATTGCAGACCGATGGCTACCAGGCCTACGACGGTTTGGGCGGGCCGAGACTGGTGCACGTCGGGTGCTGGACCCACGCACGCCGCAAGTTCGTGGATGCCGTGAAGGTGAATCCACGAGACGGAGAAGCGATCCAAATGGTGACGCGCATGGACGCGCTATTCCTGGTGGACCGGCACGCGCGCCAACAGCAGATGAGCGAGGAAGCACGCCTGGAATTACGGCGTCAGCATGCCGAATCGTGGGCAGAAGAGATCCGTAGTGAATGTGAGGCGCTGTTGCGGGTTGTGTTGCCGAAGAGCGCACTGGGCCAAGCGGCGGCGTATACCTTACATATGTGGGCGAAGCTACGGCGCTGTTTCGACTTTGCCGAGGTAGAGTTGTCGAATAACCTGGCGGAAAATTCTATGCGTCCGATCGCACTGGGCCGTAAGAACTGGCTGCATGTGGGTAGCGCGTTATCGGGACCCAAAGTGGCGGCCATTCTCTCGGTCGTGGAATCCTGCCGCCGGCTGCATCTTCCGGTCACGGAGTACCTCAGCGCGGTGCTGCCCGGCATAAATCGGTGCACATTGCCGGAAGTGGCAAACTTGACCCCAGCTCGATGGGCTGCCGGCCGGTCCTGATCCTTACTACCCTGGGTTGGTTAGACGCTTACCTCCTACTCACAGGTCTCAGGCGCGCTCGGGGTCACTCCCCTTACGCCAGGAGGAGGCGCCGTAGGCAACGTCGGATACATCTTCCCGGGCCTTACGACCGAGGCGTACAGCCTGTACAACCCCTCCCAATTGGCGGTCGTGCTGGGCCGCGCAGGGGCGCACGAGGCCGGGCACTCCCTCATGCAACTCGCCGGACACTCAATCAGCGGGCTCATGCAAAAGGCGCCGAACATCACGCAACCCCAATACTTCCAGCCCAACCAGGGGATTTGGCTTCAGACTATGTGCGACAAGTTGCACCCGCCGGCCGCGGGCGGGGGAGGACCGGGGGGCGCACCGGGGGGCGCAGGGGGCGGCGTGTACCCGTCCTGGTGGAACCAGGTCTGGGGGTTCTTTGGATGGGTAAACTCAGTGCCGATCGAAAGCGTCACGTCCACGGTCAGGCCGTTATTATGAAGCGTAGCGCGATCCGCTTCGCCGTGATGGGTTCCCTGCACGCCGCCGCTTGTTGCGTGTGCAACGGGCAAGATACGCCCCCGGCGGGCGCGCGCGACGTTGGAACCGCACTGAGCCGGTGCCTGGCTGATAACAGGCCGTATAAGTATACGCCGGCCGTCGACGCCGATCTCCGCGGCCCCGACCCGGCCGTCACGGACCTGATGCGGGCGCTGTCAGGCGGGCATGTCGCCCACGCCTGTGGGCTGATTGCTGCGGGCGCCAAAGTCAACGCCGCCGACCGGGACGGGACGACCGCACTGTCGATCGCGGTCGCCCAGGGAGAGGCCGGCGTAGTCGGGGCACTACTTGCGGCAGGCGCCGATCCGAACACCGCCGACCGCAACGGGGCCACGCCCATGTGCAGCGCGACGGAGTTTGGGTCTCCGACAATTGTTAACGAGTTGCTGAAGGCAGGAGCGGACGTCAATCGCCCTGACGAGGCCGGTGTCACACCCCTGATGTGCGCCTCGGCGCACAACCAGGCCGTTGTGGGTATCCTACTCGCGCGAGGCGCGGACGCGAACGCCAGGACCGAGAACGGACGGACCGCCCTCATGGGGGCGGGGGGCGCAGAGGCCGCCAAGCTTCTCATCCGGTCGGGCGCCGACGTCAATGCGGTCGACAAACAGGGCAACACAGCCCTCTCGCTAGCCACCCACTTCGGTCGCGGCGAGGTCGCGCGGATCCTAAGGCGGGCCGGTGCGCGGAGGTAATGGGTGCGTGCTGCGGTCCTGCTGACGGGCTCGTCGGCGTACGCCCGTGTAGAAGCGGCCCCCGACCCGCTCCAAAACCACCGATCTGGGCTTCAGCTACAGCAATCGCGGCGAGGTGGCCGCCGTATATCAGTCCAGCCCGCACTCCGGCAGCTACTACAACATCGCAGCGACGTATTACGCGCCGCAAGGCCTGCTGGAGAAGCTGACTCCCAACATGGGCGCGAGCATCCCCAACTGGACCTACACGCCGGAAGGTGAGGGCCGCGTCAATACGGTCTCGGCCAGCAGCGGCACCAACCCGGTCAGCGGCACATCGTATAATGGCTTCAGCGAGGTCATGGGCATCACCTTCGGTTCGGCGGACTCCGACGCCTTTACCTACGACCCTAACACCGGACGCATGACCCAATACAAAGCCAACGTCGGCACCTCATCTATGACCGGTACCCCCGGCTGGAACGCAAACTGGACCTTGGGCACGCTGGGCATCGTCGATGGCTTGAACTCGAAGGACGCGCAGAGTTGCACCTATGCGTACGATAATCTCGCGCGACTCATAACCGCCAACTGCGGCAGCACAATCTGGAGCCAGAGTTTCACTTACGATGCGTTCGGGAACATCAAGAAGTCCGGAACCCAGTCGTTCATGCCGACCTACAGCGAGACCACCAATCGATACACGCTCATCGGTTCGGTCACACCGACCTACGACAGCAACGGCAATCTGACCAATGACGGATTCTACACCTATACCTGGGATGGCGAAGGCAACCTCGCCACGCTGAACGGTAACGCTGAAACGTATGACGCGCTGGACCGCCGTGTAGAGCAATACAATGGCAGCGCCTACACCGAGATCGTATACGGGCCCGCTGGCAATAAGTTCGCGCTGATGAGCGGGCAGACGGTGACCAAGGCCTTCGTGCCTTTGTCTGGCGGAGCGACGGCAGTGTACACGCCCAGCGGGCTGTCTTACTACCGGCATCCCGACTGGTTGGGCAGTTCGCGGGTGGCGTCCACCACAAGCCAGACGCTGTACTACGACGGAGCCTATGCGCCATTCGGCGAGAATTACGCGGAGACCGGGACGACGGACCGCAATTTCACGGGGGAGAATCAGGATTTGACGCCTGGAGCGACTGCGCCGTTATATGACTTCCTGTACCGGGAATATCAGCCGACGCAGGGGCGCTGGGTCTCGCCGGACCCGGCGGGGATCGACGCTGTTGATCCTACGAACCCGCAGAGCTGGAACCGTTACGGGTACGCGGACAACAACCCCCTGGCGGCATTTGACCCGCTCGGCCTCTACATGGACTGCGGCGGCGACTTTTGCACGCCGTTCTCCTTTGGCGTCATTACCGGCATCCGGACTGGCTGGGCAGTTCGCGGGTGGCGTCCACGCCCACCCAGACGCTTTACTACGACGGAGCCTATGCGCCGTTCGGCGAGAATTATGCGGAGACCGGGACGACGGACCGCAATTTCACCGGTCAGAATCAGGACTTGACGCCTGGCGCGACCGCGCCGTTATACGATTTCCCGTACCGGGAGTATCATTCCACTCAAGGCCGCTGGGTGTCGCCGGACCCGGCGGGCATCAACGCTGTTGATCCGACGAACCCGCAGAGTTGGAGCCGTTACGCCTACGCGCTGAACAGTCCGCTCCAGTATCTAGACCCGTCGGGCCTCGACTACTGTGCGGCGGGCTCCGCGTTGTATGACGGCGACGGCAACCTCATTGGTTACGACAGCCAGTGCGTCAGCGACGAGCAGTACGGCGACGGCAGTTCGTATTCCGGGTACACTTACGTCTCGACCGTGGAAACCACGGAGGTTAGCTCATCGTCTAGCGCGCTCAACTCCGACGATATGTTGCAATCCTTGCCGGGCGTGCAGGCGCCGTCGGCGAGCGCCTACCCCACGCCACAGCAGATCCTGAGGGTTACGGCCGCCGCCGCCCTGTCGAGCGGACAGGCGTTCGTCTGTAAGTCCTCTCCCACGGCGCGCATTCTAGGCTCGATGAAATTCGGCGCCCTAAAAGAAGGTGCCAAGGGTGTGGTCGCCGGGGCAGCTTCGGGGGCCTTCGGCGAGGGGGTGGGTGCCGTGCCCGGCGCCGTTATCGGTGGCGTCGTGGGAAGCATTATGGGGCGGCCGGCGGCGTCCTTAAGGGCGCCGGAATGGCGCTCGCCTGTGGCGTGGTTGGCGCTTATGACTGATCGAGCGAGGCCCGAGCAAGGGAGGCCCGCCCCGCGCCGTCATCGGGATGCCCTGTGCCCTCCGGGGATGAAAGTGCCGCCAGCCTTGGCGGCCGAGGCAGCCTTGGCACGCCTGGGTGCTGGCGGCCGTATAGCGGTGCATTCTGGGGGCAGCCGATGATGGGCACCCTCGCCGCTGTCTTCTTTCTGCTTCTCTTCGTTGGTGCCGTGTTGGTGGCTCACGGAACCGTGGCCAAGAACAGGTGGGGGGTCAACATTGAGGGCCTGAAGCGGGGGCCTCAATGCCCCAGGTGTGCCGCGGCCATGCCGCGAGCACGAGTGCCCAAGACGTTCGCCCAGGCGCTGTGGGGGGGAAATGCGTGTCCGATGTGCGGTTGTGACGTGGATAAGTGGGGACGTGAGGTGAAACCGGACTTCCGTCGCGGCGGCCAGTAGTACCTTCCACCTGATTTCCGCGCAGCGGGAATTCGCGCACGCGCTCAATGCGCAGGTCGGGTTCGGCGCGGGCGGATCGGCTGGGGCGGGCGTCAAGTTTGGGTGGCATTCACACTTTCTCGGCAGGTCGGGGTGTCGCCCAGCGGCGAGGCTGGTTTTCTCACGACGTATACGGTGCCCAGCCCGTTCCTCAACGCGAGCACTACGGGTGGAATCTGCGGATACGGCGGCCTTCAGTTCAGCGTGTACCGAAACGCCAGCGCCCTGAATTCTCGCCACGCTAGGGCGCGCCGACGCCATGGGGCTCCTGCCGGCGGACGAGCACATTGGAATGCTCGACCTGCCGTCCTTCCAGAGGGTCGTTCGCCATATTCATCGAGCCGGCATCGGCAGAAACATCCAATTGGAAGTTGGGCACGATCCAACTAATCCAGGCCTTGGACTTGAGCGGACGCTGGAGCGGCTCAATATGGCCCTGGAGGAGTCGCCAGTGCCAGAGTTCGAATGGAATCGCTTGACCGAAATGCTTGGCCTGGAACTGCTATCCCGATTGCTCGGCGCTTCCCCGAGCAGCGTTCGCCGATACCGGGCAGCCGCACGAACCACTCCGGACGATGTGGCGGACAGATTGCACTTTTTGAGCCTGATGGTGGGCGATCTCAGCGGCGCCTACAACGAAATCGGCATTCGGCAGTGGTTCGAGCGAAAACGCGCACAACTGGACGGGCGCACGCCGCTGGACTGGCTCAAAGCCCGCTGGAAGCCCGGTCAACCGGGGCCGCGGCGCGTCCAGGATCTCGCGCGAGCCCTGACCGCCGCGCCCGCCACATGATCGTTTACCGGCACGCGGACCCGCGCTTCCCTTTCCTTTGGGAAAGCGCCGCCCAACCGCCCGCGCGCTGGCATGGCCCCGGGGAGGGGCCGGTCCAATACTTTGCGGACACACCGGATGGAGCGTGGGCGGAGTTCTTGCGCCACGAAGGCATCACGATGGAGTCCGATTTGGTAAACGTGAGCCGCGCATTGTGGGCGGTCGCGGTACCGGATGACTTGCCCACGGAGACGCCCAGCCTGGCGGCGACGGTTGTGACCGGAGGAACCGCGACTTACGAAGCATGCCGGAAAGAAGCGCGGCGGTTGCGCTCAAAAGGCACCGTGGCGATACGGGCACCCTCGGCCGCCCTGATCTCCGGGGGCGGAAGGGGCTGGAGGGTCGATGGAGGTTTGCAACCGGCCGAGGAACGGGATGGGACCGTACTCGCGGTATTTGGTCCGCAGCCCGGCTTCGTGGGCTGGATGGCGGCCTTTGCGGCCCGTCCGCGATCGGATATTCTGAGCCGCGTTCGCCATTTCTGAACGCCAGTCGCGGGAGCACCAGCCGCCGGAAGATCTCGTCCAGCGCTGAATGATGGTGCTGCGCGGCGCGACAGGCGGGCGATCGACCCGGCGCTGGAGCGGGCCAAGCCCTAGACCCGCTGAGAGCGGGTCCGCAGCCTGAGAGGCTGCCCCACGACGCTCACGTGAGCACCAGCCGCCGGAAGATCTCGTCCAGCGCTGCCTGGGGTGATTCGCAAACGCCGCCGTGCACGGCGGACACCTGAATGATGGTGCTGCGCGGCGCCACCAGCCACTGGAAGCGCTCACGGCGCGACAGGCGGGCGATCGGCCCGGCGGCCGAGTCGCCGGCGGAAATCCTGGGGAAGGCTTCCAGATGCTGGCGCACCACATCCGGATCGAGCGCCGGCCACTGCGCGCGAAGCCGCGCTTCGTCCACGTGGACGCGGCAATCGAGGTAGGCGCGTTGGGGGCAGTGCAAGACCACGCCCGCGTTTACGAACTCCTCGCGTTCCACGGAGGGAACTATGCGCAGGATGGCATAGTCATACGAGAGCATTGCGGGCACCGACAGCCTCCTCCACGAATGATGACGCGGCGGCCAGCCGCGCGACGAGGTAATCGACATAGGCGCGGCGCTTGGCCTCCGGCGTGGCCGCTCCGGGCTCCGGCAATAGCCAGGCATCCGGAACGTCCTCGAGCACACGGGTGAATAGCGCTTCGTCCAGGCGCGCGCGGAGAGCGCCATCGACCGCCTCGATCGAATCCGCGCGCGGCAGCAGGACGTGTTCGCGGATGGCTGGAAATCGGGATTGCGCGCCGGCCACGGGATCCTTCCAATTGTGATGGAAGTAGAGCGCCGCGCCATGATCGATGAAGTACAGGGACTTGTGCCAGCACAGCAGATTCGGATTGCGCGCGGTGCGGTCGACGTTGGTGACGAAGGCGTCGAACCACACCGCCGTGGACGCCAGTTCGGGGCCAGCGGTGTCGCCGGCGGCTGGGTCGAACATCACGGAGCCGGGCAGGAAGTCCATGCCGAGATTCACGCCTACGCTGGCGCCCAGCAGCGCGCGGATTTCCGCATCGGGCTCATTGCGTCCCAGCGCCCGGTCCACTTCCACGAGCACCAATTCCGGCACGTTCAGCCCCAGCGACCGCCCGATCCCGCCCGCGATGATTTCGGCCACCAAAGCGAGCGGCCCCTGTCCGGCGCCGGTGAATTTCAACACGTACAGGCCCAGGTCGTCGGCCTCCACCAGGGCGGGAAGCGATCCGCCCTCCCGCAGCGGCGTGACATAGCGCGTGGCTTGGACGGTGCGCAGCATCGATCTCAAAAGTGTAGCCTGTATTGGTACCCTAACGTTATGACTATCGCGATAACCGGCGCTTCCGGTTTCATCGGGCGCCGGCTGATGAAAGCGCTCGCCGGCGGGAACCATACGCTACGGGCTTTGAGCCGGCACGCCGGAACGAACCTGCCGCCGGGCGTGCAACTGTGCGTCTGGGATGCCATGAAAGGCCAGCCGCCGGAGGAGTGCCTGGATGGCGTGGATGCGGTGGTACACCTGGCGGGCGAGCCCATCGCGCAGCGCTGGAATGACGAGGTGAAGCAGAAGATTCTGGAGAGCCGCGCCACAGGCACGCGCAATCTGGTGCAAGCGCTCTCCACCGCGCGCCAGCGCCCGTCCGTGCTGATATGCGGATCGGCCATCGGATACTATGGCTCACGCGGCGAAGAGGTGCTCACCGAAACTTCCGCGCACGGAAGCGGTTTCATGGCGGATATCTGCGTGGCGTGGGAAAAGGAAGCCGACCTGGCGGAGTCGCTGGGTGTGCGTCTGGTGAAGCTGCGCACCGGCGTCGTGCTGGGCGCCAATGGCGGCGCGCTGGCCAAAATGCTGCCGCCGTTCAAGGCGGGAATGGGGGGGAAATTGGGGCACGGCGACCAGTGGATGTCGTGGGTCCACATGGACGATCTGGTGGGAATTATCCAGTACGCGCTGGAGAATCCGGTGCATGGACCGGTGAATGGAACATCGCCCAACCCGGTGACCAATGCCGATTTCACCAAGGCCCTGGGCCATGGGCTGTCGCGGCCGGCAGTCTTTCCTATGCCCGCTTTCACGTTGAAATTCATGTTTGGCGAGATGGCCGACATGCTGCTGGCCAGCCAGCGCGTGCTGCCCAAAGTAATCGAAAGCGCGGGGTACACGTTCCGGTATCCGCAATTGGAACCGGCGCTCGAAAACATCCTGGCGGCTTGACAGCACAGCAGGGCTTGAGCCCCGCCTCAGGGTGGTAATATCGTCAACGGTGGCCAACAAAATCGCAACCGAACAGAAAAGCGTCCCAGTATCGGTGCTCGTGGTAGCGCTGGTGGTTATCCTGGGCGCGGGTTTCTTCCTGTATCTCGATCGGGCGTCGCGGCGCCCGCCACCGGCCCCCGCGCCCCTCACGGCCGCGGCCAAAGCCTACGTGCACAGCCTGCAGTTGATGGACGTCGACATGCAGAAACACGAAAGCTACATGAAGCAGGCGGTGGTCGAGATCACCGGCAAGATCGGGAATAACGGCGACCGCCAGCTGCGGGTGGTGGAGATCAACTGCGTGTTCTACGATCCTTACGGCCAGCTTGTGCTGCGCGAGCGGGTGCCCATCGTCAGCCAGAAGATCGGCGGCCTGGCGCCGGGCGAGATCAAGAATTTCCGGCTGGCTTTCGACAATATTCCGGATAGCTGGAATCAGGCGCTGCCGCAACTGGTGATCGCGCAGATCGTTTTCGGCTGATGTCCTTACCTACGGCCATTGGCTTCCGGGCACATTCCGGTTGGGCGGCGGCGGTCGCGGTGATTGGACCTCCGGATGCCCCGGCGGTTGTGTCTCGGCGGCGCATCGAGATGCGGGAGCGGGGGGCGGCCGGCCCCTGGCAGCCGTACCATGCGGCGGTGGGTCTGGACATCCGAGAGGCGGAGCAATCGGTGGCAAACTGTGCGGCGCGCGCGGCCGCGCTGGCTGCCGACGGACTGCGCGGCATGGTCGAGGACCTGCGGCAACTGGGCCATCGGGTGGTTGGTTGCGGTCTGCTATTGGGATCGGGCAGGCCTTTGCCCCCGCTTGAAAAGATCCTGGCTTCGCACCCGCTGCTGCACACCGCGGAAGGCGAGTTGTTTCGGGAAGCGCTGCGGGCCGCCAGCCGGGAGTGCGGACTGCCGCTTACCGAGGTCAAGGAGCGCGACCTGCCCCTTACTGCCATTGGAAAGCCCATCGGACCGCCCTGGCGGCAGGATGAGAAACTTGCCGCGGTCGCGGCTTGGCTGGCTCTACCGAACTAAAACCCGTAATCGCGTTCCCGGAGCCCCCTCTTGTAAGCTTCCTTGGCTCCCTTGGCTTTGTCCTGGGCGTCCTGTTCTTTGAATCCAGCCTTGTCCCAATGCTCCCACGCTGGGAGAGAGTAGTCGGGCGTAGCGAGAGCTTCCTCTTCGCGAATGGCGGCGACCCATTCATCAACTGCTGCCTTGTACGCCTGTTGTAAGCTGGCTAGTTCTGCGTCGTCGATAGGCACGCTTTCTATCGTATCCGGGAAAAGTGACAATTTGATGTCAAGTTGCGGAATAGCACTCCAGCGTCTGGCGCCGGCCGCGGTGATATTGGGCCAGCTCCGCATTCGCCGTGGCAATAGTTTGCAATGCATCCACCACGCGGGGCAAATCGCGCCCGGGAACGACGATGTACAATTCGTCCTCGCCCAGGTCCGTGTACACGCGGTTGCCGATGCAACCCGCGCTGGTGATCACGCCGTGCGCCATGGCCGCGGGCAGGGCCATACAGGTGGGGCGGGGAAGCAGCGGCACGTTGGCCATCACGCCGGCCCGCCGCGCGGCTTCGCCCAGCAGCATCAGTCGGGCGGGAGGTCCCGCAAAGATCACCACGTCCGGGTCCACCGGGGTCTCTCCGAGCGGGGCGTAAACTACCGCGGCGGGCGTTTCGGGCAGCCGCGGGATGCCGGGCACTTCTTCCATCTTCACGTAGCCCAGCGAGCCCATCAGCGAGAGAGTCTGCTCCAGTTCCGGGGCGCGCTCCGGGGGCAGGGCGATGTTGTGGGTGTAGCTCCCGATGGGGCAATTGTAGTGGTCGCCCGCCACGGTGTAGAATGCCCGGCCGTCCGCCGCCAGCCGCCAGAAGCTGCATCCGGACGGCATGACCCCTTCAAACTTCGCGACCCCCGCGGGCGGGGCGGGGAGGAACGCCACCGCGACGGGGCGGCGCCGCAGTCCCAATGCTTCCGAAATCCGCCGTTCCATGCTGCTGTAATCGATCATTGATCCAGTATATCCGCGATTGCCTTTTTTTTCGCTTGACCTGTCTATAGCTGTAGGGTTCACACTGGGATCTGGAGCATGTGGACGGTTTCCAAACTCGCGGCGCACTGCGGTCTGAGCCGCGGCACGCTGCTGTACTACGAATCCATCGGGCTGCTGAAACCGCCCGCCCGCAGCGCCGCCAACTACCGGCGGTACGGCGAGCGGGAACTGCGGCGCTTACAGCAGATTTGCGCCTATCGCCATGCCGGGCTGACGCTGGCGGACATCCGCGCGATTCTGGAGCGGCGCGAGAGCGAGGCGGCGGCGGTGCTGAAACGGCGACTGGTGGCGCTCGACGGCGAGATCGAAACACGGCGCGCCCACCAGCGCGCCATTCTGAAGCTACTCAAAAACGATTCGATTGGGAGGAATAACGTGATTACAAAAGAGAAGTGGGTTTCGATTATGAAAGCCTCGGGGTTCACCGAGGCGAATATGCACCGCTGGCACGCGGAGTTCGAAAAGGCGGCGCCGGAGGAACATCGGGAGTTCCTGGAGTTCCTGCACATCCCGGCGGCGGAGATCCGCACGATAAGGGATTGGAGCACGGGGGGCAAGACGGATTAATCCGCTTCGCGGGGGCCTTCCGCGTATGCCATAGGAACTTTTTACGGATTGCGCCGGTCAAATGGGAATGCTCCCGACCGACATCCGCTATGCCCTGCGGCTGATGCGGCGCAGCCCTGGCTTCGCCGCGGTGGCCGTTGTCTCGCTGGCACTGGGGATCGGCGCCAACACCGCCATCTACAGCCTCTTCTACACCGTTATGCAACGCCAATTGCCGGTGGCGCATCCGGAGCAGTTGGTTGAGTTGGTGCGGAATTCCGCAAGCGAGTTGCATTGGGCAGGGTATTGGGGATGGGGGAAATACGAGTACCTCCGCGATCACAATCACGTGTTCTCGGGGATCACCGGGATGAGTTTCGGCAATCTGGCCCAGGTGCGCATTTCGGGTTCCGATGCGAAAACGTTGATCCAGGAAACCGTACCGGAGAATTACTTTCGGGTGCTCGGGTTAAAGCCGGCGATCGGGCGGTACTTTCGCCCCGAGGATGTCGCGGCAGGCGGGGACGGAAACGTGGCGGTGGTGAGTTGGTCGTACTGGGATCGGCGGTTCCGACGCGATCCGGCGATTCTGGGGAAGAGGCTCTTCTACAATGACGCGCTGAAAATCGTCATCGGAGTGGTGCCGCGCAATTATGTGGGGCCTCGGGTAGGCTCTCGGACAGACCTTTGGACTCCGACGGGACGCAACGATCTCACCATGCTGGCGCGTTTAAGACCGGGTGTGACGATCCGGCAGGCACAGGCTGAAATGGATGTGTTGTACCGGCGGATGCAAATCGCCCAGCATATGAATCCGCAGACCACGATGGAACTTTTACCGGCGGGCGGCGGCCTGGTGCGGGTCCGCGACCAGTACGGAAAACCATTGGTGCTGCTGGCGGTGGTGGTGGGTCTGCTGCTGCTGCTGGCCTGCATAAATATGGCGAGCATGCTGCTGGCGCGGTCGGCAGGGCGCCGGCGGGAACTGGCCGTGCGCGTTGGGCTAGGCGCCGGGCGCGGCCGGCTGGCGCGCCAGATGTTGACGGAATCGCTGCTTCTCTCGGCGGCCGGCGCGGCGGCCGGCGTGGCGGTGGCATATTACGGGGTCGGTATTCTGGTGCGGACTATGGCGAGTAGCCGCGCCTTCGAGCGCGTCGACATCGAGGTGCATCCCGACCTGGACGTGGGGCTTTTCACTGCTGGAATCGCGCTGCTCACCGGCTTGCTGTTCGGACTGGCGCCCGCGTGGTACGCATTCCGCGCGCAGCCGGCGATGGCATTGCGGCGGACCGGGAGGGGCGACGATACCTGGTTCTGGCGCTGGTTCGGAAAGACCCTGGTGGCGGCGCAAGTGGCTCTGTCGATTTTCCTGGTGACGGCCGCCGCGGTATTTCTGAACCACCTCGCGCGGCTGCGAAATTTCGATCTGGGCTTTCGTAGCGATCACGTGCTTCAGGTGGCGCTCGACCCCTCGCGCAGCGGGTATAAGACTGAGCAACTGGCCGTGCCGTACCAGGAGCTACTGTCGCGCCTCCAGACCATTCCGCAGGTGCGCTCGGCATCGATCAGCGGTTGCACTCCGCTTGAAGGGTGCGGGTCGGGGGCCCGTTTCCTGATTGCCGAAGGGCATGTGGAGCGGCCGGAGGATCGGCAGCGGACGGCGGTGGTATTTGTGTCGCCACGGTACTTCGAGACTCTCGGCATACCGCTCGTCGCGGGACGCGATTTTGACCTGCGGGATGTGGGCCGGCCACGCGTCGCGATTGTCAACCAGACGATGGCGCGCCGCTATTTCCCCGGCGTCGATCCAATCGGAAAGCACGTAGCGATTGATCCGGAGCCGGCCAACGGCGGGTGGTTCGGCAGCGATCAGCCTTACGAAATTGTGGGCTTGATGGGCGACGCGAAAACGTTTGAGCTGCGGGATGCTCCGTACCCATCATCTACTTCAATATGTTCCAGGAAAGCCGCCTCCTGGACCACTTCGAACTGCGCACTGCCGCGGCTCCGGAATCGATCGCCGGAACGGTGCGGCGGATGGTGAGGGATGTTCTGAAAACTGTGCCGGTGAAGTCGGTCACAACGCTCGCCGATCAGGTGGACTCGAACATTGTGCCCGAACGCCTGATTGCGACGCTATCGGAGTTTCTTGGTTGTCTGGGCGTGGTGCTTGCCGGCATTGGACTGTACGGACTGCTGGCGTATACCGTCGCGAGGCGGACGAATGAGATCGGAATTCGTATGGCGCTGGGGGCGACGGCGAGCCGTGTGAGCCGGCTGGTGCTGCGGGAGGTCTTGGGGATGGTGTGCGCGGGCTCGGTGGCGGGAACGGCCATGGTTCTTTGGAGCAGGCCGCTGGCGACTAAGGTACTCTCGGACTTGAAATGGGAGGGCGCAACGCCGCTCGGGATCGGGGGTGAGGTGATGATCGCGGCCGCACTACTCGCCGCATGGGTGCCAGTGCGACGGGCGGCTCGTGTGGACCCGATGGTGGCGCTGCGGCACGAGTAGTGGCAGGCCCTCGGCCTGAGTGGAGCCCGTGGCCCCGCTTTCGCCCGGCAATCCGGGTTCTTCTATTCGTCCCGCAGAGCGTCCATCGGCTGTAGCCGGGCCGCTCGCCAGGCGGGTCCATAACTGGCGAACAGTGCCACTATCGCCAACAGGATAACCGCGCTACCCAGGGTCACCGGATCACGCGGCGTCAGGCCGTACACAATCGAGGCTGCCGCTTGTCCCGCCCACGCCGCCAGCGCCGTGCCCAAGGTCAACCCGATGGCCAGAAGCAGTACGGCTTCCCGAAGAACCAACCCGATCACCCGGCTCCGGCTAGCTCCCAGCGCAATGCGCACGCCGATCTCATTCCTTCTGCGGGCGACCATGTAGGCGATCACGCCATACAAGCCCAAAACGGCGAGCGCTCCCGCCAGCATACCGAACGCACCTGCCAGCGCCGCCATCAGCCGGTCGCGCATCAGCGAATCCTTTATCTGCTTCGTCAGCACTGTGAATTCGATACCCAGTCCCGGGTGGATTTCCGCCACCGCCTGTTCGGCCGCGCGATAGAATTCCCCCAGTGGCGCGTTGGTGCGCAGCACGAAGCCTCCACCCAAGGACGGATCGTCGTCCTGCTCCTCCGATACAAATGCGATGGGCCGGAAGTCTTCCCGCAATTCGTAATACTTGGTGTTGCGCACCAACCCGATCACCTGAAACACCGTGTCCGGCTTGTCGGCCGATTCTTCCCGCCGGAATGACAACCCCACCGGGTTCTTCCCGTGGAAAACCTGTTTCGCAAACGCTTCGTTCACGATCGCCACCTTGGGGGCGGATAAGTTATCGTGCGGGTCGAAGTCGCGCCCGGCGACGAAGGCCGTCCCCATGGTGCGGAAATAGCCCGCGCCGGCGCGATTGAACATGGCATCGGTCCGCGCTCCAGCCGAACCCTCGGCCAATACGTTCTGATCCCATCCCGAACCGCTGACGGGCGTCATGTCCACCTCACCGCCCGCCATGGCGCTGGTGTGAGCCGCGAGTTTTTCAAGCGTTTGCCGCCTGATTTCCAGGATTCTGCTCTTCGGGAAATGCGCGGCGCGATAGTCTACGCTGACCGCCACAATTCCCTCCGGACGAAACCCGGGATCGATGGACAGCAGCTTCTGCAGGCTGCGGACAAACAGCAGCGCGCCGGCCAGCAGCACCAGCGACATGGCCACCTGCATAACCACCAGTGCGCGCCGTAAGCTGAATCGTTCGCGGCCCGCGGTAAGCCCGCGGCCGCTCGAGCGCATCACCGAAGCCGGCGCAACTCGCGTGGCGCGAAGCGCGGGCGCCAGACCGAATAGCAGGCAGGTGATTATCGCCAGGCCGGCCGTAAATCCCAGGACGCGCCAGTCGAACTCCAATCCGACGAACATCCGGCTTTCCGGGGTTGCCAGAAATCCAACTAGCGCCCGGCTCAGAACGGCAGCCAATCCGACTCCGAACCCCGTCCCTAAAAGCGCCAGCAGCAGGCTTTCGGAGAGCAACTGCACGACCAGCCGGCTGCGGGACGCGCCGATCGCCTGGCGAACGGCGATCTCCCGTTCCCGCGCGCTGGCCCGCGCCAGCAGCAGATTCGCCAGGTTCGCGCAGGCGATCAGCAGCACCAATCCGGTGGTTGCGAGCAATATCCAGAGCGGATCCTGGTATTGGCGGCGCAAATGCGAGACTCCGGTGGCGCCCGGCGTGACGATAATCTTGTTGGCCAGGTAGCCTTTCGCCATCTCGGCGCGATAAGCGGGCGGCAGCGTTTCGCGCATGATCGCCGGTGAGGCGGCCTGCATTTGGGCATTCGCCCGCTGGATCGTCCAGCCCGGCTTCAACCGGCCCATCAACGAAAGCCACCACGCGGTCGCCTGGGGTATGCGGTTCTTGCCCGGCTCCCAGAAAAAAGGATCGGCGCAAAGCGGTATGGCCACATCGAACCTTTGCCCGATCTCGACACCGAAGAAGCCAGGTGCGGCCGCACCGATGACCGGAAAGACTCGGCCATCCAGCCGGATGGTCCGGTTAGTGATCGCCGGATCGCCATTGAATTCGCTCTGCCAGAAAGGATAGCTGACCACCACCCCCGGCGACCCGCACCCTGGCTGATCGTCCTGCGCCTGAAATGTTCGGCCGGCTGCCGCCGGAACCTGCAGCAGGTTGAAGAAGTTTCCGCTAACGAAAAGGCCCTCGGCGTAGCGCGCTTTGCCTTCCTGGCTAAGGTTGAACGGCTTAGCGCTCCATGCCAGCACATCGGAGAAAGCCCGTTGCTCGCGGAGCACGCTGTCCTCGAGTTTGGATGTGAAATTGGCGCTACGCGTCGACCACCAGCCGCCCCGGTGCGATCCCTCCGCAAAATCGATGTATGCCAGCTCCTGGGAATTGCCGACCGGTAAACTGCGCAACCGGATGGCGTCGATCAATTGAAAGATGGCGGTATTCGCCCCGATTCCCAGAGCCAGCGAGGCAACCGCCACCAAAGTAAAGGTCGGATTCAGGCGAAGCTGCCGGATTCCAAACCGCAGATCTCCCCACTGCAAGTGCATGTCCTTTATACGGCACTGCGACCCAAAAGTTACGCGGCAAATCCGGATAGGTCATTTCGATCGGCCCGGATCGTTGCGCACACGTGTCCGGTCCCGGTTGGAGATTTAGCCTGAAATTTCACACTGGCGATTTAGTTGCCCGTCTACGGATGTTGCAGGATGAACCTGAATGGTGCCAAAGTCGAGGTATGACGCAGGAAGGCCAGTTTCGTACTCCTTCTCCAGGCGTCGGATTTTGCGAGGAAAACAACCGGCTGCGGCAAGAATTCTTAAAGGCCATCCACGAATTACTTGCGATCCAGGCACAGCAGACGCAAGCGGTCATCGACAATGACTCTGATTTTGAACGTTTCGATGTCCTGCTTCATATGGCTCAAGAACGAAAAGATCATACGAAGTATGCGCTGATCGCACATATCGAATCTCATCATTGTGAGGAGACGTAAATGCCGATGGCACTAACACGGGTTGACCGGGAGCGAATTACCGATAGCCGGCAAATGGTTCAATCAGTCACGCACATTCTGAAGGACGTGGATCCCAGAAAGATTCCACACTTTGCAGCAATCGAGGACTGCCTGAAAGACGCCGACAAGAGTTTGGCGAAAGCACTCCAGCCTTCTGCTCCGAGCGATGCTGCCGGCCCCGCCTCACCGTCCAAGAAGTGAGCGAAACCTAGAGCAATCTGGGCACCTTCACCTGGATCGCCAAGCCGGAGGTTTTCGTAATCTGGCTGTCCAGAAAAGCGCCGTCACGAAATGTCCGGGCTGCCATCATGTGGCAGGCTCTAGGGGAGGAGCGACCAGGATCTCCATCGGCGTGCCATCGGGTAGGCTTATGTTGGCGGTCCGACTCTTTCGAGGCCACATTGGGTGGCCATTATCTACGCCCAGAGTTATAGCGCAGCCCTCCCGCCGCGACGCTCTGGTGCTGGTCAACGATGGGATGAGCGCCAACGTGCGCGGGATGCGGTGGCCGGCATCGAGATGCTCCCGGCGCAGCACGATGAGGAAGTCGCGCGGCGGCGGCCGGGAGTCGGAGCTCTGCCCGAGTCGCGGTCGTGGACCAGGCCTTCGCGCGCAGGTTCCTGGGCGGCGCCGATCCCATCGGGCAGAGGTTGCGCGCTCTGACGGAGCCCGACTACCCGTCCGCGGTCTATGAAATCGTCGGCGTCATCCCGGACACCCAATATAACGACCTGCGCGGCGAGACGCCCCCCATGACCTTCGCGCCGGCCTCGGAGTTCCCGGCGCAAGGCCCGTGGACGGTCGTGATGGTCCACTCGGATGCCCCGTCCGCGGCCATCGCGGCGACCATCAAACGCCGCCTCGCCGCCAGGCACTCCGATGTCATCGTGGAGTTCAGCGATTTTCAGAAGGACATCCGCGACGAACTCACGCCCGAGCGCCTGATGGCGATGCTGTCGGGGTTCTTCGGCCTGCTGGCCGCCGTGTTGGCGATGGCCGGACTGTGTACGGCGTCATCTCGTTTTTGATGGCGCGGCGCCGCAACGAAATCGGCATTCGCCTGGCGCTGGGCGCGGAGCGCGGACAGGTGGTCGCCATGGTCATGCGGGAAGCCGGACGCCTACTCGCGTTCGGTATCGTTGCAGGGATCGCGCGATCGCTCGTGGCCGGGCGCGGCGCGCAGTCGCTGCTATTCGGGCTGAGCCCGTACGATCCGGCCACGCTGGTGGAGGCGGCAGTGCTGCTCGCGCTGATCGCGGCCGTCGCCAGCTTCCTTCCCGCACGCCGCGCATCGAAGTTGGATCCCATGGTCGCGCTTAGAGATGAGTAGGAATGGTACGCTTTTCAGCCAGGAGCCCAGCAACCGCCGGACAAGATGCAGCGGAGGAGCGGATTCGGAGGTAGTAGTATAATTCGATTCATGGACCGAGCCGAAGATACCGGACTTTTCGGTGCTCTCCAACAGATGGACCACGCAAGCCTGGCCACCCTCCTCGCCTTCCAGGCTTCACGCCGCCAACCTTTCCCTAATGATCCGCTTTTCGTGGTCGCCGCCAGCCCGTATGTGCGCCACCTTCTGAGCTATTTCGCCCATGGCATACGAGATGCATCGAGTTCTGGTCATCGGGTACGGTAATCGATCGCGGGGCGACGATGGGATAGGATATAGGGCCGCGGAACTGCTGCGCGAAAAGCTATCTCAACAGGACATCCAGGTCCTCGCAGTTCATCAGTTGACACCGGAGTTGATGCTGGCGGTCAGCCGGGCGCAGCGCGTCATATTTATCGATGCGGCGGCGGAGGGGCAGCCCGGGGAGATCCGCCGGCAGGAACTCGTGGCGCACCCGGCGCCGGCGGCCTTCACCCACCAGGCAAGCCCGGCCGATTTGCTGGCGGGCGCAACTGCCCTTTATGGGTCGTGCGCGTCCGGTGTTTTGTACACCATCGCGGGAGCAACGTTCGATTTCGGCGAGCAATTGACGCCCGTGGTGGAGCGCTCTCTCGCGACATTACTGGCGATGATCGAGAATGCTGCCGTCGGAGCCGATTAGCGTCAAATCCAGAGCCAGCGTGCCGTCCGCATGGGTGGAACAGCTCAGGCAGGGATCGTACGCGCGGATCACGGCCGACACCCGGTTGAGCATACCTTCTTCGATCCGGGCGCCGCGCACGAAATGGCGCGCCACCTCCGCCACACTGCGATTCATGGCCAGGCTGTTGTGGCCGGTTGCAACGATCAGATTCGCCCGCCGTATGGCGCCCTTTTCGTCCACTTCATAGTGGTGGATCAAAACGCCCCGCGGCGCTTCGATGATGCCCACTCCCTCGAGGCGATTCACGGTGGCATGAGATTGGACATGAGTATCGAGAATCTCCGGGTCGGCGAGCAACCGTTCCATCCTCTCCAGCCCATGAATCAGCTCGATGAGGCGGGCGTAATGATAGTGGAACGAGCCATGAACCACCGGCCCGTAGCGCTGGCGGAATTCGCACAGCTCCTGGTCGGACTGCGGAGTCCCAAGGCGCTCGCACACGTTCAGCCGCGCCAGGGGGCCCACGCGGTACTCGCCGGCGGACAACCCCAGCGGCTTGAAGTATGGCGACTTCAGGTACGAGTCGCGCTGCGAAGCTTCGCCAATAAACAGGCCATAATCCTTAGCGGGGATATCTTTGGCGACCGCCACGCCGCCTGAGTCCTTGAATTGAAGAAGGCCATCGTACCAGTCGAGTGTGCCCGTCTGAGTCACCAGACCGGCATACATGGTGGCCGCAGAGCCGAAGTGCGCGATCTCCTCCGGGAACCCGTCCAGCAGTGATTTGAAACCTTCGAGCGTACGGGTCGCCAACGCGCGGGCGTTAGGCAGGCCGGCCAGAATGCGCTCGCGCGCCGCCGAACTGAGCGGCGCGTTGACTCCGCCAGCTACGATCCAGGAGGGGTGCACGCGCTCCAGGGCCAGCGCTTCTATAGTTTCCTGACCGAACTTTCGCAGCGCGACACCGACGCGCGCCATCTCGGGGTTCGCGTCCATCAAGCCAAAGACGTTGCGCGTGGCGGGATCGGAATCGAAGCCCAGCACCAAATCGGGCGCCGAGAGATAAAAGAAGCTGAGCGCGTGGGACTGGACCATTTGCGCGCAATGGACCAATTCGCGCAACCGGATGGCGGCATCGGGTGGCATCACCGCCATGATGCTGTCGCAGGCTTTCGCGGAAGCCAGCAGGTGGCTGATCGGGCAAATGCCGCAGATGCGCGCGGTGATCGACGGCATCTCATAAAACGGCCGCCCTTCGACGAATTTCTCGAAGCCGCGGACTTGCGTAACGTGAAATTGCGTATCGACGACGCTTCCCTGGTCATCCAGGTAGATGTCGATCTTGGCGTGTCCCTCGATGCGAGTGACCGGGTTGATAGTAATCTTCGGCATGGTCCGCTCCTGCTAACCAAACTTCACTTTCGAACGGAGGTCGGGCATCCTCCCTTCGATCAACTCATCGAGCACGAAGGCGATGGCTTTGGCCGAGGGGGGACAGCCTGGCACGTGAAGATCCACTTTGACGAACTCGTGGATAGGCACGGCATGGCGCAGCAGCGCCGGCACGCCGTCCACCGGAATGGCGCGGTTCACTTGAGCTCCCTCCACGTAAATCCGCTCCAGCAGCTTACGGGCAGGCGTCGGGTTCCGCATGGCGGAAATGTTGCCGGTAACCGCGCAATCGCCGAGCGAGACCAGCACGCGGCTTTGCTGGCGCACCTTACGGATCTTTTCCAGGTCCTCCTGGCTGCTGACTCCACCTTCCACCAGCGTCACGTCTACGGTTTTAGGAAACTCCTGTGCGTCCACCAGAGGCCCGTAGACCACGTCGGCGCGGCGGGCAAGGCTCAGTATGGCCTCATCCACATCGAGTAGCGACATGTGACAACCGGCACAGCCATCCAGCCATACCGTCGCCAACCGTACTTTTTTCATATATGGCCTCCCCGCCTGGCCGCCAGGCGCCTGACGCTGCGGTCCCGCTTCACCATTTCTTCCACCCCGAAGCCTTTCTCCGCCAGCGCTCCGGTAGGGCAGACCTGCACGCATTTTCCGCAACTCGTGCAACTTTTCGACTCGCCCCAAGGCCGGTTCAGATCGGAGACGATCATGGAGCGGACTCCACGGCCGCTGACGTCGAAGACCCGCGCTCCTTCCACTTCCGCACAGACCCGCACGCAGCGGGTGCACAGGATGCAACGGTTGTGGTCCAGCACGTAACGCTCAAGGGAAGCGTCCACCGCCAGCTTCGGGAAGGAGTAAGGATACCGGACGTGGGTGACGCCCAGGCGCTGCGCCATAGCCTGCAGCTCGCAGTGGTTGTTGGAGACGCAAATGGCGCATTGATGATTGCGTTCCGAAAAGAGAAACTCCAGCGTGATGGAGCGATATTGGGTGAGTTTCTCGGACTGTGTGCTGACGCTCATGCCGTCCTGCACCGGCGTGGTACAAGCGGGAAGTAACCGGCCCACGCCCGCCACTTCCACAATGCACAGTCGACACCCGCCCACTGCCGAGATGTTCTCCAGCCAGCAGAGGGTGGGGATGAACTTGCCGTTGGCGCGAGCGACCTCCAGGATGGTTTGCCCCTCCTGAGCAGCCACGAATTCACCGTCGATTTTCACCGAAATCTTATCTGCCACAGGCTCTCTCCTTTTAGTGGTTGTGCTCGCGAACGTCGCAACGCAGGCAGCGTGCGGTCTCCTGGAGTGCCTCCTCGGCCGTGATCCCGACGACCACCTCGACGAAGCCATGCATTCGCTCCGCCGCCGGCAATTCATGACCGTGATGGCGGTGTCCGGGGACGGCCTCGTCGGGGAGTTCGTGGCCGTATGAGAATTGCGGGGCGATCCCGTCCCAGCGTCCTGGGCCCATCAGGCGGCGGTCAATATTGCGGGCCGCTTTCTTGCCATAGCCCATCGCGTTGGAGACGTTCGATGCGCCCGAAATGAGATCACCGCCGGCGTAAAACTTGCTGCGGCTGGTCTCCAGCGTGTAGCGATCCACTTCCACCGTTCCGTTTTCCTTAATCCGTAAGCCGGACGCCCGCGCAAAATCGCGATCCACGGCCTCGCCGACTGCGAGGATGACCGTGTCGCACTCCAGCCGCCGGATCTCCTCCGTGGGAATAGGCCGGCGCCGGCCCGAAGCGTCGAACTCGCCCAGCCTGGTGCGGACTACTTCGATGGCTCTGACATTGCCCTGATCGTCCCCCACAATTCTGTGCGGTGTGGCCAGGAACAGGAATTTCACACCTTCCTCGCCGGCCGCTTCGCTCTCTTCGCGGATCGCGGGCATATCTTTTCGCTCGCGGCGGTAGATGACGGTAACGTCGGATCCCAGACGGCGCGCGGTGCGGGCGGAATCGATGGCCGCGTTTCCGCCACCGATGACCGCTACCTTCCGACCCAGGCGAACCGGCTCTCCTTTGGCAATCGACTCCAGGAACAGCAGCGCCGGGAGCACGCCCTTTGACTCCGTGCCGGCGAGGTACACCCACGCCTCTTTCCAGGTTCCGATCGCCAGGAATACCGCGTTGTACTGGTTGTCGAGATCGTTCAACTGGATGTCCGTTCCCACCGAAACACCGGTGATAGCTTTCACTCCGAGCCGCCGGATCAACTCCACTTCGCGGTCGATAACGTGCTTGGACAGGCGGTACTCGGGAATGGCGTAGCGCAGCATACCGCCCAATTCGGGGTTGGATTCGTAGACTGTAACGTCATGGCCGAGCAGCGCCAGGTAGAAGGCGGCGGTGAGACCCGCAGGCCCGCCGCCCACCACTGCCACCTTGCGATCGGTAGGCGCCAACTTACGGGCTACGATACGGTCTACCAGTTGATCGTAGCGGTCCGATTCGAAGATGGAATCGGCGATGAAACGATGCACTTCCCGCATGTTTACCGCGCTATCAATAGAACGCCGGCGGCAACGGTCGTCGCAGGGGTGCTGGCACACACGACCGGTGGAAGCGGGCAGGGGATTGTCGAGTACCACCGCCTCGAATGCGTCGTCCAGACGGCCTTCCTTGAAGAGCTGCAGGAAGCGCGGAATGTTCATGTGCAGCGGACAACTGTTCTCACACGGTGAAAGCGCAAGTTCCTCGCAAACGCCAGCCCGGCAGCGCCTGGCGCGGACGTGGTCTTCGAACTCGTGCCGGAAATGGCGCATGGTGGTCAGCAGCGGATTGGGCGCGCTTTGTCCCAACCCGCACAGCGCGGTGTCGCGCACCATGCGACCGATCTCATCCAGGCGATCGAGATCCGACTCCGCCGCCCGCCCCCGGGTGAAGGCATTCAGGACGCGCAGAGACTGGTCGAGACCCACACGGCAGGGAATACATTTTCCGCAGGATTCCGAATGGGTGAATTCGATGAAGTACCGCGCCACATCCACCATGCAGTTGTCTTCATCCATTACCACCATTCCGCCGGAACCCATGATGGAACCGAGCTGAGCCAGCGTTTCGTAGTCCACCGGGGTGTCGAACATTTCCGGGGGAATGCACCCGCCCGAAGGCCCACCGGTCTGTACCGCCTTCACCGGCTTTCCGTCCGCGCCGCCTTCGCCCACGTCGTAGATGAAGGTCTTCAGAGTCGCGCCGAGAGGCATTTCCACCAAGCCTGTGTTGTTCACCTTGCCAACCAGCGAGAACACTTTGGTGCCGGAACTCTTGGTGCTGCCGGTTTCGCTGAACCAGGCTGGCCCCTTGGTGACAATTGGAGCGATGTTGTACCAGGTCTCCACATTGTTGATGTTGGTGGGCATTCCCCAGAGGCCCTTTTGCGCCGGGAAAGGCGGGCGAGGCCGCGGCCGGCCGGCGAAACCCTCGAGGGACGAAATCAGAGCGGTTTCCTCGCCGCAGACGAACGCGCCGGCGCCCTCCACCAGGCGGATATCGAACTCGAATCCGCGCCCGAGGATATTGCCTCCAAGCATCCCCGATTGCCTTGCCTGCTCCAGCGCGCGTGTGAGCCGGTGGACCGCCAGGGGATACTCGGCCCTCACGTAGATGATCCCTTCGGTGGCGCCCATGACATACGCGCCAATGGTCATACCCTCGATCAAGGCATGCGGATCGCCTTCGATTTCGTTGCGGTTCATGTAGGCGCCAGGGTCGCCTTCATCCGCATTGCAGATCACATATTTGCGCTCGGCCGCGGCCTTTCGCAGGAACTCCCATTTCAAACCCGTGAGGAAGCCGGCGCCGCCACGGCCCCGCAGCTTGGCAGCCTTGATCTGCTCGATGACCAGTTCCGGGTTGGCGTCAATCAACACTTTATATAAGGATTGATAACCGCCGATCGCGATGTATTCTTCAATATCGTCAGGACTGATGAGGCCGCAGTTGCGCAGCACGATCTTCTTTTGCGGTTTGAAGAATGGAATCTCCTGCCAGGAAGGAATCTTCGGAAAGCCGATGCCGTACTGCAGGTGGGCCGTAATATGGTCCCATTCCTCGATCTTACAAAGGGCCAGATCTTCGGGGAATGTTCCGGCGGCAATGCCGTCGAGTATGCGAGGGACGTCACGGCTTTGCACCCGGCGCAAGACGATCAGGGGTTGCCCGGGCAGACGCACATTGACCAGGGGCTCCTGCGCGCAAAACCCAAAACAGCCGGCGGACACGAGTTTCACGTCGCGACCGTCGCGGTCGATGGCCTCGGAGAAGGCGTGGTAGACGGCGTCCGCGCCGTTCCCAGCGCCGCAGGTGCCCATTCCCACGGCGACCCGTGGACGATTGGGCAGCAGCTTGGCCATCCCGGCCTCCCGGACCGCGCTCAGCGTGCCAAGATCCTGGATACGGTTCACGATTTCCTCCCGTTCAGGTGCTCCACCTCGCGGCGCAACGCCTGTTCGTTCACGTGCCCGAGAATGGCGTGGTCCACCTCCGCCACCGGAGCCAGCGCACATTGTCCGAAGCAGGCCACCGTGCGCAGCGAGTAGCGCCCGTCCGCGGTGGTGACACACACTTTGTCGGCGCCCTCTTCGCTTTCATCGGGGAACCCCAATTCCAGGCGCAAGCGCTGCAGCAAGCTGCGCGACCCGCGCGTGTGGCAGGCGGTTCCGCGGCAGATGCAGATGGTGTGCTGCCCCTGAGGCTCCAGATTAAACAGCGCGTAGAACGTCACGACGCCGTAGATCTGCGCAAGGGGGATGTCCATGCGCTCCCCGACGTATTCGAGAACCTCGCGCGGTAGAAACTTTTGGACATGATGTTCCTGGGCGCGCTCTAGAATAGAGAGCAAAGCTCCGGGACTTCCGGCGTGTGAGGCGATCGTACGGTCCACAAACGCCTGGTCGTCGAGCGACAGTGTGTTCGGGGCAGCTGCCGTTACCATACTACTTCCGAGATTCAGATATTAGTATCCTTTATTATAGCGCCAAAGTTGTCGCCTCGCCTCTGACGTGGACCCGAAAGCCGGAGCAGCGGAGGACCTGCGGAGGAAAGGCGCGCAACTACGCCTAGGGCAAGGCCGCCCAGTGCGCCGGGCTTCACTGGAGCTAGCGGAGGGCGCGGATGCGAAATGGTATTCGCCGGGAATGACGTGGTCGATTTCCCGAGGCCAGGTTTAGACCGGTCTTCGGCAGGACTTGGCGCTGCGGGAGCCGTTTTCGCAAATACAACGATCGAACCGCGCAACTCGCACAAACGAAATAGAGTTAGGTGCCCCCGACGGCAATTTTGAAATCTGGCGGAGGAAGAGGGATTCGAACCCCCGAACGAGTTACCCCGTTAACGGTTTTCAAGACCGCCGGTTTCAACCACTCACCCATTCCTCCGCTCCTAATTATAGCGGCATCTGAGCGTCCCGGGAAACGAGGCTGCCGCCAGGTTTGTGACGGTCGTCGTCAAGCACATAATTATCCTGTATTTTCAGTGCTTTACAAGAATATATTGTCACTCGCCGCCCGAGTGTGCTAATAATAGAAGTTCGGATTCCGCGACAGGATTCCGACAGACCCCAAGAACATAACAGAAAGATGGAGGTTGTACTTTAATGAAGATTCGTCCGCTTTACGACCGCATCGTGGTCAAACGGATCGAGGAGAAGGAAACCATGCAAGGTGGCCTTTACATCCCCGATTCGGCCAAAGAAAAACCGCAGGAAGGCGAAGTCGTTGCCGTGGGCAAGGGCAAGCGCCTCGAAGACGGCAAACTCGTGCAACTCGATGTCGAGGTTGGCAATCGCATCCTGTTCGGCAAGTATTCCGGCAGCGACATCAAGCTGGATGGTGAAGAGTTCCTGATCATGCGTGAGGACGAGGTCCTCGGCATTTTGGAAAGTCAGCCCAAGGTGGCCAAGAAGGCTTCCTAAGGAGGAGAAAACATCTATGGCAAAACAGATTGTATACGCAGAAAATTCCCGTCAAGCTATCCTGCGCGGCGTCAACCAGTTGGCCGATGCAGTGAAAGTAACGCTTGGCCCGAAGGGCCGGAACGTGGTTCTGGAGAAGAAGTTCGGCGGTCCCAACATCACCAAAGACGGTGTGACGGTTGCCAAGGAAATCGAGTTGAAGGATCCGCTGGAGAACATGGGCGCCCAGATGGTGCGCGAAGTGGCCTCCAAGACTTCGGATGTGGCCGGCGACGGTACTACCACCGCCACCATTCTGGCGCAGTCCATCTTCCGCGAAGGCGTGAAGGCTGTGGCGGCGGGCGCCAATCCGATGGCTCTCAAGCGCGGTATCGACAAGGCCGTGACCACGGCGGTCGATGAAGTGAAAAAGCTCTCCAAGCCCGTTTCCGGCGAGATGATCGCGCAGGTCGGCACCATTTCCGCCAACAGCGACGCCACCATCGGCAACATCATCGCCGAGGCGATGAAGAAGGTGGGCAAGGATGGCGTGATCACAGTCGAGGAAGCCAAGACCATGGTCACGGAACTGAGCACCGTGGACGGCATGCAGTTCGACCGCGGTTACCTCTCTCCCTACTTCGTCTCCGATCCGGACCGCATGGAATGCGTGCTGGAAGATCCCTACATTCTCATCCACGAGAAGAAGATCAGCAACATGAAAGACCTGCTGCCCGTGCTCGAGCAGATCGCGCGCGCCGGCAAGCCGCTGCTGATTATCGCCGAGGAAGTGGAAGGCGAAGCCCTGGCCACCCTGGTGGTCAACAAACTGCGCGGCACGTTGAACGCCTGCGCGGTAAAAGCGCCCGGCTTCGGCGACCGCCGCAAAGCCATGCTGGAAGACATCGCCATCCTCACCGGCGGCAAGTCCATCATGGAAGAAACCGGCATCAAGCTGGAAGGCGTCCGCCTGGACGACCTGGGACGCGCCAAGCGCATCACGGTGGACAAGGACAACACCACCATCGTGGACGGCAATGGCAGCCAGAAGTCCATCGAAGGCCGCATCAAGCAACTCCGCAGCCAGATCGATGAAACCACCTCCGACTACGACCGCGAGAAGCTCCAGGAACGCCTGGCGAAGCTCGCCGGCGGCGTCGCCATCATCAAAGTCGGCGCCGCTACCGAGACCGAGATGAAGGAAAAGAAGGCTCGCGTGGAAGATGCCCTGCATGCCACTCGCGCGGCCGTCGAAGAAGGTATCGTGCCGGGCGGCGGCGTGGCTCTGCTGCGCGCGTCCAAGGCCCTGGAAACCCTCAAGGCGGATGGCGACGAGCAGATCGGCGTGAATATCGTGTGCCGCGCCTGCCAGGACCCGCTCCGTCAGATCGTGGTGAACTCGGGTACCGAGGGCGCCATCGTGGTGGAGAAGGTTCGCGAGAATTCCAACCCGAACTTCGGGTTCAACGCCCAGACCGACACCTACGAAGACCTGGTGGTTTCGGGCGTGATCGATCCGACCAAGGTGACCCGCACGGCGCTGCAGAACGCCGCGTCGATCGCATCGCTGATGTTGACCACCGAAGCCATGGTGGCCGAGATTCCGGAGAAGAAGTCGGCTCCGGCCGGTCCCGGCGGCCACGGCGGCCCCGAGATGGATTACTAAGCAGGAGACAGAAGTCAGAAGTCAGGAGACAGAAGGCCGCGTCCCCGAAAAGGGGGCGCGGCTTTTTTTGCTTGCGCCGCGAGACGTTATGCCACGAACCGGGCGCTTCTGTAGCGGCGCGATTGACGGGCAAGCGGCCCAGCGACCAATGCCGATATGGGCGTCGGCGGTCAGACGATTTCTCGCCACAAGCGCGCCGGGGAGAACAAGGCAAGATGCCGGACAGTGGTGGTGGCGATGATCGCCGCACTATGCGCGCTCAACTCCGTGGCCTGCGCTGCGAGGATCATGTCAGCATCCAGCGAGGCATTGCCTGCCGATTGGCGGCCCTGCTTTCGAGCGGCCGCCCAGAACCCGGCGGTCCTTACCATCACTGGAGTAGTGATAGGTGCGTAGGCAAGCAGGCCCTTCAAGGCGTCTAACCGGGCATGAACACAAGCGCTGCGAGCCAATCCCTGCATTCTTCGTTTCCAGGGGAGCTTCTCGGATTTGTGATCATTCCGAGCGGACCAGCGTCCAGAAGGACGACTGCACTCACGAGAAGAGCTTGTAGGCCGGCGGGGCGATCTTCGTCGATAGCCCGACGCAGGGACTGGAACGTGGCTCGCTGCTCCGCCTCGTCACCCTGCATCCATTCGTCCAGCAGCCTGACGAGCGCGGCCGGATCCGCGCGGCCTCGGAGCGACTGGCCCAGTTGGAACTCTCGTGAGTTCTGGTCGAGTTTGGTGGGTTCCGGCATCTCCTCTGCCTCCGCTTCGCTTTCTTTCGCCGCGGGATCGCTGATTACGGCCTGCCTGGCGCATGTGAGCCAGGTTAGGGCCGACAGCAATCGCGTTTTCGAGCTTCGTGTCTATCACGCCGTGCCGGGCAAATTGCCGGCCTTGGAGGCACGGTTTCGGGACACGGCTTCCAAGCTGCTCGCCAAACACGGTCTCGAGGCCGTGGGTTATTGGGTGCCGGAGGACAATCCCGCCTTCGAAAACACATTCGTCTATATCCTGGCTCATTCCAGCCGGGAGGAAGCCAAAAAGCACTGGGACGCCATGCGTGCCGACCCGGGATTTCAGGAGATTCTGAAATCCGAACAGGCCGACAAGACGGTGGAAAAAGTGGACTCCGCCTTCATGCGTCCGACGGATTTCTCGCCCATGAAGTAAGGCGCCCACTCCTTAGCCGGCCTGGCTTGCTAAGTTAAACTGCAGATGCCGGATCTATCGTCTAACAAAAATCTTCTCCTGATTGGCGCGTCCCGCGGCCTCGGTTTTGCCTTGGTCGAGGAGTACCTCAAGCGCGGCTGGCACGTTGTGGCCACCGAGCGGGTCGGAACGACGTCAAAACTACACAATCTCTTGGGTGCTTCCGGCGGCCGGCTCGAAATCGAGACCGTCGACATCGCCTATCCCGATCAGGTTGCCGCGCTCGGAGCGCGTCTGGCATCCAGAAAGTTCGACCTGCTGTTCGTCAATGCCGGCGTCAAGAACGACGATCGTGAAACGATTGCCGACGTCTCAACCGGCGAATTCATACGGGTGATGGTCACCAACGCCCTAAGTCCCATGCGCGTCGTCGAGACCTTGCAGGATCTCGTACTCCCGAGTGGCACGATCGCGATCATGACCTCCGGACTGGGCAGCATCGCCAACAATGAGAACGGATACTATGAAGTCTATCGTGGAAGCAAGGCGGCCCTCAACATGTTCATGCGCAGCTTCGCCGCCCGCCACGCCGATGATCCGCGAACTCTACTGCTCATGGCGCCAGGCTGGGTGCGAACGGATATGGGAGGCCCCCAAGCGCCTCTGAGCATCGAGGAGAGCATTCCGAACCTCGCGAATACCATGGACGCGCAGGCCGGAAAAGCGGGTCTTCAGTTTCTGGATTACCTGGGCCGGAAAATTCCGTGGTAAGGGCGAACCTGCGTAACGTCGCTAGTCTCTCCAAAAAACCCTGAACAAAACGGCCGCCGAAGGAATATTCCAGCGAGCATGGTTTTCAAAGCGACTGCCCTTCTGTTTTCCGCCGCTATCGCCACCTTTGCGCAGGCGAATACCGGCGAGCTGCGAATTACCGTGAAGGACCCCAGCGGCCTTCCGCTGCAAGCCCACGCCGAGCTGGCCAGCCAGGCAAACCAGTATGTGGGCCAGTTCGATACCGGCACGGATGGGCGCGTCATCGCCAAGCGGCTGCCGTTCGGCCTCTACACGGTCAAAGTCAGCCGTGCCGGTTTTGGTCCGGCGTCGCAGCTGATCGATATTCGCTCGGCCATCCCCATGGATCTGACCATCGCGCTGCCGCTCGGAGAAGTGAAGACAACGGTAGACGTCTCTAGCGATGCCACTCTGATCGATCCCGCCGACGTCAGTTCGGCGAACCGCATCGGGAACGCAACCTTGCAGGACCGGCTCACGGCCCAGCCCGGCCGGTCCCTCGGCGAACTGGTGAATCAGGAACCCGGATGGCTATTCGAGGCCAACGGGATTCTTCATCCGCGCGGCGAGGAGTATCAGACCCAATACGTGGTCGACGGGATTCCGCTCACCGACAACCGGTCGGTGGCCTATGATCCGGACTTCGATGCCAGCAGCGTGCAGGAGATGAGCGTTTACCTGGCTGGGTTTCCCGCCGAGTACGGCCGGAAGATGGGCGGCGTGATCGAAGTGGAGACCCGCCGGGACACCCGGCAGGGATTTCACGGAAACGCGGCCCTGGCGGGCGGCAGCTTCGATACGGCGAATGGCTATTTCGAAGGGCTATACGGCTGGGACAAAAACACGCTCACCCTGAGCGCGTCCGCCACCACCACGGACCGCTATCTCGATCCGCCCGTCCTGCAGAATTACACCAACCACGGTACGCTTGCTTCTCTTATGGCGCACTATGAACGGGACCTCACCGATAAGGACCGCATCGGCATCATCCTGCGCCGCGAACAGGCCAGGTTTCTGGTGCCCAACGAGATCGTGCAGCAGGAAGCCGGGCAGCGGCAGGACCGCGATAACTTCGAGAGCGCGGCCCAGTTCTCCTACGAACATATCTTCTCTCCCAACGTGCTGGGCGACTTCCGCTCGATGGTGCGGGATATCACCGCCGGTTTCTGGTCCAACGATTTGTCCACGCCCATGATCGCCGGCCAGGATCGCGGCTATCATGAGGAGTATGTGAAAGGAACCATTTCGGCGCACTCCGGCATGCACGAATTCAAATTTGGAATCGAGTCGGATTATGCTTCGGTCCAGGAGGCCCTCAACTATGCCATCACCGACCCGGCTTTGTTCGACCCCGATACCCCTCCGGCGTTCAACTTCTACGGGCATGCCGCGGATCGCGAGCAGGGAGCGTTCGCGCAAGACCAAATTCACTGGAAGGTGATCACGCTCAGCGCGGGCCTGCGTTTCGATCACTACGATTTTCGGGTAAACCAGACGGGGTGGAGTCCGCGGGTGGGCCTCGCCGTCTATTGGCCGTGGGCGAAGATCGTTTTTCGCGCCGCTTACGACCGGATTTTCCAGACGCCGCCTTTCGAGAACCTGCTGGTCTCCAGTTCACCGGCAGTGACCTCATTGAGCGATCAGGTTTTGCGATTGCCCGTCGAACCGGCGCGCGGCAATTACTATCAAGCGGGCTTCGGCCGCGGCTTCTTCGGCAAAGTCAAAATCAATGGCAATTTCTTTTGGCGGAGCTATCACAATTACCCGGACGACGATCTTCTGCTCAACACGGGGGTAAGTTTTCCGATTACTTTCGCGCAGGCCAATATCTATGGCGCGGAGGTGAAGCTCGACATCCCGCGCTGGGGGCCGTTTTCGGGTTACGCGAGCTACAGCAATTCGCGCGGCAACGGATATTTCCCGGTCACCGGCGGATTATTCATCGGCGACGACGCCGCGCAGGCCATCAGCGCCACCAGCGGCGTGTTTCCGGTGTCCCAGGACCAGCGCAACACGGCCAGGGCGCGCTTCCGTTACGACGTCACGCCGCGCGTCTGGATGGCGATCGGCGGCACATATGACAGCGGCCTGCCCATCGACTTCGAAGGCACTTATCAGGAAGCCGCGCAACAATACGGCCAGGCGATCCTGAATCGCGTGAACTTCTCCGACTTCCGGCCGCACCCGCTCTTCTCGCTGGACGCGTCGCTGGGAGTCATATTGCGAAAGAGTGAAAAGCTCCCCGTCCGCCTGCAGATCGACGGCACAAATCTGACCAACGAGATTAACGTAATCGACTTCGCCGGCTTATTCTCCGGCACGGCCATCGGCATCTCCCGCAGCGTGGATGGACGGTTGCAATTCCAGTTTTAGGTATCTAGACTGAGGGAGACGAAAGCACTCGAAACGCCATGGCAGACGCACCTACAGATTCCGCGCTGGATATCCGGCTGCTGGCGACCGCCGCCGGCCGGAAGCGCGGGAGGCCGGGTCCGGAAGAAGAGATTACCGAGCTGTTCGAGCAGTGGCGCGGCGCGCTTCTCCGGTATCTGTCCACCTTCGGATTGCCGCCGCACGATGCCGAAGAGATTGTGCAGGAGGTCTTTCTGGCGCTCTACTCCCACCTGCGCCAGGACAAGGCGCGCACCAACTTGCGGGGCTGGCTGTTTCGGGTGGCGCACAATCTGGCGCTGAAACGGCGGATTGCGGAAAGAAGGACGAGCGCGCTTGCGGCGGAGGTCGGCAACCTGCCGCACCCGGCACTGAACCCGGAAGAGGAACTGGCCAGCAGCCAGAGACAGCGGCGGTTGTCCTCCATATTGCACGCTCTTCCGGAACAGGACCGGCGGTGTCTTTACCTCCGCGCGGAAGGTCTTCGTTACCGGGAGATAGCGGAAGTTCTGGGAATGTCTCTGGGGTCCATATCCGCTTCGCTGGCGCGCTCTTTAGCCCGGTTCCAGCGAGCGGATGAAAGGTGAACTTATGTTGAGCCAAAGCTTTCATCTCTCCGATCAGGAGCTGCTGCTTTGGGCCGACGGCGAAGTCTCATCGAAGCGCGCCGCCCAGATTCGGCAGCATCTGAACGGCTGTTGGATGTGCCGCGCGCGTATGACGGAGCTCGAGCACGCCATCGGCGATTTCGTTCAGCTTTACCGCCGCGAGCTTGATGTGACGCTCCCGCCCGTGGAAGGGCCGCGGGCGCTTCTGAAGGCGCGTCTGGCGGAACGCGCCGCATCTGGTGCGGAGTGGGCCGATAACTGGCTCCGGGCGCGGCAGGTGGCCGTGGCAGGCGCGATTGCGGCTCTTCTGTTGCTGACCGGAATCGCGATGTGGAGGCCGCACGAAACTCGGGTGCGCGAAGCCAGCGCGATTCCCAATGGGAGTCTCACTCCCGGCGCAACCAATCCCATCGGCATCCAGGATGTTTGCAGCGCTTCGTTTGCGAGCAACGATCCCGAGGTGCCCGACGATTTGAAACGGGAAGTCTGGAAAGCCTACGGCGTGAAAGATATGACTGCCAATGCTTACCAGATCGACTATCTGGTGACCCCTCAACTCGGCGGCGCCACCAGTATTCGCAATCTTTGGCCGCAGCCCTCCGTGCACACGGTTTGGAACGCCCGCGTGAAGGATGCACTGGAAGACCGGCTGCGCAACATGGTTTGCAGCGGACAACTGGACCTCGCTACTGCCCAGCGGGAAATCTCCCAGAACTGGGTGGAGGCATACAAGAAGTACTTCCGGACAAACGCGCCGCTGCAGGTGGGCGCCACTCCGGAATCTTTCAAAATGTGAATTTCATTCCGGCCTGAACCAGCCTGGGAGCCGCGGCGCTGACGGCCCGTCCGAATGTTGCACTGTCTATGTCGCCGCCGATGGCTTGCGGTCCGAAAAACTGCGCGTGGTTCAGCGTGTTGAAACCCTCCAGCCGGAACTGCACGGATTTCGATTCGGTAAGCCGCACGGTCTTCAGCAGCGCCAGATCCAGGTTCTGCATTCCGGGGCCGTGGAAATAGCGGCGGGAGGCGTCGCCCGGAGTGCCCAGGGCATTCTCGCTGAACAACGCCGTGTTGAAATACGGCCGGCCGTTACGCACATTGTGGTTCAGATCGAGGGAGCCAGGCGCAACATCCGGCTCATCCACGCCGTAGTTGTTGATCCCGTTTGGCTCCGCGCCTAACAGAGAGTTGTCGCCGTAGTTGACCAGGGTCACGGGAAGCCCGGTGCTGAAGCGCGCGATTCCAGAGAGCTCCCAGCCGCGGGCCCAGCGGTTTTGTGCGTGCAGCAGGCGCTCCAACGGGAGCTGGTAACTATAGCTCACGACAAAGTTCTGGGTAATATCGAAAGCCGACAAAGCCCTGCTCAGCGATGGATTGAGCGGGTTGACTTCTTCGCCCAGGTTGGAGGATTGATCCAGGGACTTCCCGAAGGTATACGCGGCCATCAACTGCAGCGGGCCGCTCGAGTGTCGCAAAGCGGCTTGCAGAGAATTGTAGTTGGAGTTGCCGATGGTGGACTCCGTGGTATCACTTCCGAAATTCGGACCCAGCGGGCCGCGCGTGCCATTGATGGTCTGGCCTGCCGCGGTGATGAAGATATTGCTCTCGCTGAACGGGCCGCAAGGGGTTTGGCCAGGCGCCAGGTTGGCCGGATTGCGGAGTTGCAGACAGAGTGCGGGGTTGCCGGGATTGGCCTCTTCCAGCACCAGCAGGCGATGCGACTGAGTGCCGACATAACTCACGCTCAGCACGGTATTGTTTCCCAAGCCGCGCTGGATCGAGAGCATATATTCGGCGGTATAGGGTATCTTGTTGCTCGACGGATAAGTGGGCATCCCGTTGATCGGTTCGAATTGCGACCAGTCCACGGCCGCGTCCGGATGGCCGGCCGTCGCATTCAAAGGTGCAAGCTGTACCGGAAAGTACTGTCCCACGTTTTGACCGTTAGCCGCCGTGATGAAGGGTGTGGCAAACAGCGGCGGAGCGGAGCTGGTGTAAGTGGTGCCATAGGGCGCGTTCGCGCTCATAACGCCAATCGTGAGTGCTTCGATGGCGGTGTAAAACAGGCCGTAACTGGCCCTGATGCTGGTCTTGCCGGAGCCGGGCGAATAAGCTAATCCGATACGCGGCGCAAAATCCAGTTTTCCGGCGGGCGCCAGGGTGCGTGGAACGCCGGGATCGGTTGGAAACAGGATGCCGGCCGGCGCGCCGGGAAAAACCACTGACTGGCGGCCGGGCGCGAACGTGGCAATCTGATTGTATTTCTCATACCAGGGCTCAACCCGGTCCCAGCGCAGCCCGTAGTTCAACGTCAGGTTCTTTCTGATGCGCCAGCTATCCTGGGCGAAAAGTCCTATGTATTTGTTTCGTCCGTAGAAGGGCTGGAGCTGGCTTTGGTTGTACTGACTCGGAATTCCAAGCAGAAAGTCCGCGAAGTCGAAGCCGGTTTCGCTGCCGTAGAAAACGAAGTTGCCATTGAACTGGGCAACCGGATCGACATTCACCTGGTCGTAGTGGAACTGCCCGCCCATCGCAATGGTGTGGGATCCGGCGACTTTCGAGAAGTTGTCGCTGGATTGAAATGTATTATTGGCCTGCTTCAGCTCGTTGGTGTTCGTCCCGATGGAGAAGTTATTGAAATTGACGCTTTCCACTCCTTCGGTTTTGGGCGATAAGGGCACGATGCCGGGAGTACCCGCGCCCACCACGAAACCCTGGGATGCCAGGCTGACCCCGAGTCCGCCGATGGGCTGGCCCAAGTCCGTGGAGTCGCGCATGAAGCTGAAGTGAAACTCGTTGACCGCGCTCGATCCGATCGTCTTGGTGTCGCCCAAGGCCAGCAGTTGGGCGCGACCGAGATTCAGCGCGTTGAAACCTGGCACATTCGCGCCGCCTTGCGCCACCGGGTAAGGACTATTCTGCGACCAGCCATCCAGAAAATAGTAGGCGGAGATCAGGCCCCAGCGGGTGTTGCCGTCCAGCCGGTAGGCGCCTTTGTCGTCCCGCAACGTCTGGTTGTAGGCTGAAGTGGAAAAAGTGCCGTCGGGGTTATTGGGTGTGGGAATGTATTCGAGAAGATTGGCCGCGGGAGCAGACCAGGCGATCTTGGGGATGATGGCGTTCGGGAGCACGCACTGGGCGGGGTTGACGCATCCGGGGTAATAGTATGGCTCGCCGGCCGCGACCGCGTAGCCGAGTTTTTGCGAAAGCTGGCTGGCCCAATACGCGCCGGTCACCGTGGTGGGAACCGTGCTTCCGTCGGGGCCGGTAGTTGTAAATGCGTTCGCGGCGCCGGAAAGATTGCCGGTCCGCTCCTGGAGCGAAGGAACGGGAATCTCCCCGGTATCGACTCCCTGCTTCAAACGGGTTCCCTGATAATCGGCGAAGAAGAAGACCTTATTCCGGCGGAGCGGGCCGCCCAGCGTGCCCCCGAATTGGTTTTGCTGGAACGCGCCGCGGGTGGGCGAAAAGTAGTTGCGGGCATCCATGTCCGTGTTGCGCAGGAATTCGAACACATCGCCGTGAAACGCATTGGTCCCCGACTTCGTGACCACCTCGATCTGCCCTCCGCTGAACTCGCCGTGCTCCGCATCGAAATTACTGGTGAGAATCCGGAACTCGGCGATGGAATCCAGGTTGGGAACGATCGCCGTGCCCATGTTGACGTCTTCTTCCACGTCGCTTCCATTCAGCACAAAGCTGTTGGCAAACTCCCGCTGACCGTTGATCGAGACGGTGCCGGGGTTCAAATCGCCGGATGGAGATAATGCGCTGACACCCACATCCTGCGTCGTATCGGACGTCAGCGACGTGACGGGAGCCACTCCGGCTTGGAGCGAGAGCAGATCTGTATAACTGCGGCTGATGAGCGGCACGGCCGTCATCTGCTTCCCTGTGACCACCTCGCCCAGTTGCGTATCCGCGGTTTCGACGTGCGCGGCCGAGTCGGAAACAGTCACCGTCTCGGTCCGATCTCCGATGGTCAAGGACACATCCACGACGACTTTAGCGTTGACATCGATCTCGACGCCCGTGCGCCGCAAGGGCTTGAAGCCGGTGGCGTCCACTTCGAGGTCGTATTGCCCGACCGGCAGGCTCCGGAATACATAAAATCCCCGGCCATCGGCGGCGATCGAATGCTTTACGGCCGTGGCCGTTTCGGTGGCCGTAACCCTGGCGCCGGGGACGGCTCTGCCCGCGGGATCGGTGACGGAGCCCAGCAGGCTTCCGCCCTCGCCCGCCCACAAATGCCCGGCCGCCAGAGCCAGGACGGCGATCCGGACCCACTGCTTTGTATTGCAACCCAGTTGCATAAGAATAAAAAGGATAGCTGAATCCAGTATCGCGGGTCAATCGGTTTCAGCAACTCAGTTGCAATTAGAGGTGAACGGAGGAATCCGCGGGATGAACGGCGCATGGTTCGTTTCAGCCCAGTCAGCGCGCGAAATCTGCGATACCATCCAAGATGGCTGGTCCGAACTCGAGATTTGAAAAGGAGCAAACCATGACGATCAATCGAAGACGCATCGCTTACGCGCGACTTGCCCTAGTGGCGGTTCTGGCGCTGACCATAACCGGATCGCTTTTCGCTTATGTCTCGACCCTATATGCCTCGACGACCACGGCGGAGTCCACCAACTCGCAGACCCCAGTCCCGATCAGCGGCCTGTCGTTCACGCTTCCGGTGAAGAACGGAACGAACTTTAACTACGCCGTGATCACGCTGGACATGCCGAATCTGTATTTGAGCGGAACGCCAACGACCGATACGGCTTTGGCCGGAGAGGTTTCCGTGCTGGTTAGCGGCACCACCACCATCGCCGCCGGCAAGATCAGCGCCGATATCGAAGGGCCCGGTAAACTCAGCGGCGATACCGGCCGGAAGCCTATGACGATCGTGGTGAAAATCCCGCTAATTAGCGTCACGCAAACCGTCCAGGCGCAATGGAATGGCGTTAACGGCGCGACCATTCAGTCGGATACGTTCGCTTCTTTGTTCGCGCTCCTGACCGAGAGCTAGGATGCGGGGCTGAAGCCCCACGCGAACTGAAGCCGCCCCCCCTAGTCCTCCGTCTCCACCTTTACCTCAGGCTGGGGCCGGCCCGGCCTGGGGGGTTCCCCGACACGCCTCAGGTCGTCGGCCAGAATCACGGCTTCGGCCAAATCGCGCATGGGGCGCCGTAGGCGCCGGCTTTCATTGCGCAGCCGCAGGTAAGCCTCTTCTTCGGTGAGGTTGTATTTCTGTTGCAGGATGCCCTTGGCGCGCTCCACCAGCTTGCGCGCCTCGAGCGTCCGCTTCATCTCCAGCGTTTCCGACATCAGGCGCGCGTTCTCGATGGCGATGGCCGCCTGGCCAGCCACGGCTTTCACAAAGCCAATCTCTTCCTCGGAAAACTGGCGCTGCTCGCGCGTGTAAATGTTGATGGTGCCGATCACCTTGTCGCGGGTAAACAGCGGCACCGACAGCAGCGATGCCAGGCCGGTCTTGCGCGCCAACTCCGGGTAGCGGAACTGCTTCTCGGCAAGCACATTGGGAACCGTGATGGGCCGCCCTTCGCGCACCACGCGGCCAATGAGCGAATCCTCGATCTTCAGCGGCATCTTATGCAGATAGTCGGGAGAAGAGCAGCGCGCGGCCGAAATCACCAGCTCGCGGCGGTCCTCGTCGATCAGCATGATGGAACAGACGGGCGAATCCAGGGTCTCCGCCACCATCTCCGAAATGGCTTGCAGGATGCGGTCCAGGTAGTTCTCGGCCGAGATGGTCTGGGCCACCGCGGCCAAAGCTTCCATACGCTTGGCGGCGGTTTCCGATCGCTCTTCCAGGCGCCACTTGGCGATGGCCACACCCATCTGCTCGCCAATGAAACTGACCAGCGCGATTTCCTCCGGCGAATGCGCGTGCGATTCGCGATGGTGCACGTTGATGACGCCGATGAGATCGCCGCCGCTCCGCAGCGGAACCGAAAGGAAGGCGTCGAAGGTGTCCTCGGGCAGGGTTTGGAAGGTCTTGAAGCGCGCGTCGGCGGAAGCTTTATTCGACAGCGCGACCACGGAGTTGTGCTGCGCCACCCAGCCCGTAATGCCTTCGCCGATCTTGAGGCGGATTTTGCCGATCTCCGACGCGTGCGGGAGCTGCGAGGCCTGCAGCACCACTTCGTTGGTGGCGCGCTCGACCAGGTAAACCAGGCACGCATCGCAGCGCGTGGTCTCGAGCGTAAGCGAAATCAGTGCCTGCAGCATCTTCTCCTGGCTCAGGTCCGAGCTGACGATGCTGCTGATATGGTGCAAGAGCGCTACCTGGGAGGCAGCTTCGGAAACGGCTGTCGTGGCTGTCCGCATATATATAGTCTAAAGATCCGGAGGTCCGGTTGTCGAATTCAAAATTCTTATCGATGGCATGGATCCGCCGCGAGACGTGTCCCACCGAATGCTATGATCCCCTCTTATGGTTAAAATCCGCTTTGCCGCAATCCTAGGCCTTGCTGGCCTCGCTGGCCTGATTGCCACTTCCGCGCAGGAGCCGAAGAAGCTCTCCTCGTTCGATCCCCAGGCGAACGCGCTGCTTGAAAAAATGACGCTCGACGAAAAAGTCGGGCAGATGACGCAGCCCGACCAAAGTTTCCTCAAGTCCGACGCCGACATCGCGAAATATTATTTGGGATCGGTGTTGAGCGGGGGCGATTCGGACCCCAAGGAAGGCAACAGCCTGGAAGCCTGGACTAACCTGATCGACCGTTATCAGAAGCGCGCGCTGGAAACGCGGCTATCCATACCGCTCCTATACGGCGTGGACGCCGTGCACGGGCACAACAACGTCCTGGGCGCCGTCATCTTTCCGCACAATATCGGGCTGGGCGCGACGCGCAATCCGGCGCTCATCGAGAAGATCGAGCGCATCACCGCGGTGGAAGTGCGGGCCACCGGCATCAACTGGGGTTTCGCGCCGTGCGTGACCGTGCCGCGCGACATCCGCTGGGGCCGCACCTATGAAGGCTACGCCGACGAGCCGGACGGGGTAAAGGAACTGGGGGCGGCCGCCGTGCGCGGCTTGCAAGGCGACCTGACGGATCCTTTGTCGATCCTGGCTTGCGCCAAGCACTATGTGGGCGACGGCGGGACCACGTTTGGAAGCAGCACCATCGGCCCGCATTTGCTGGACCAGGGCGATACGCGCCTGGATGAGACGAGCCTGCGCCGGATCCACATGCAAGGCTACATGACCGCTATTCGCGAAGGCGTGGGTTCCATCATGCCGTCCTACAGCAGTTGGAACGGCTTGAAGCTTTCCGGCAGCAAGCGGCTGCTCACCGAAGTCCTGAAAGAGGAACTGGGCTTCGAAGGCTTCCTGATTTCGGACTACGCCGCCATCGACGCGCTGCCGGGGGATTACAAACACAAGATCGCCATGTCGGTCAACGCCGGAATGGATATGGTCATGGTGCCGGAGCACTATCAGGAGTTCATCGCGAAGTTGAAAGAAGCCGCGCAGGATGGCACGGTGCCGATGGCGCGCATCGACGACGCGGTGCGCCGCATTCTGCGCGTGAAGATCGCCATGGGCCTGATGGACAAGAACCACTCCCAGATTGCGGATCGCACACTTTGGAAACAGTTCGGGTCGCCGGAGCACCGCGCGGTGGCGCGCGATGCCGTGCGGCAGTCGCTGGTGCTGCTGAAGAACGAACATGGCGCGCTGCCGCTGGCGAAGTCGGCCACGCGCATCCATGTAGGCGGAAAGAACGCCGACAATATCGGCAATCAGTGCGGCGGATGGACTATTCGGTGGCAGGGCGAGACCGGCAACGTGACGCCCGGCGGCACGACGATTTTGCAGGCCATCCGGAAGGCGGTCTCCAAGAATACTAAAGTGACGTTCTCTCTGGATGGCAAAGGAGCCGCGGGCGCCGATGTCGGCGTGGTGGTGATCGGCGAGAAGCCCTATGCCGAAACCAACGGGGATCGCCGCGACTTGAGCCTGGCCCCGGAAGATGTGGCCGCGGTCGAAAACATGAAGGCGACCGGGATTCCGGTGGTCGTGATCCTGCTTTCCGGCCGGCCCATGATTCTCGACAAAACCATCGACAAGGCCGATGCGTTCGTGGCCGCGTTTCTGCCGGGCACCGAAGGCGACGGCGTGGCGGACGTGCTGTTCGGCGACTACAAACCGACGGGCAAACTGAGCTTCTCGTGGCCGCGGTCGATGGCGCAAGTCACTGTGCACCGCGACGACGCCGGGTACGACCCGCTGTTTCCGTATGGGTATGGCTTGAGCTATTAATGACCACCGGACCAACCAACAGCGCATAAGTTTGTGGGGCGGACCCTCGGCCTGCGGCGGCATCTAGCGAGGCTGCGTGACGCATTACACGCGTGGGGCCTTACTTATCGTGGTGCTCCGCTTTGGGTGCTTTGTGGGGCGCCGGCTTGGCGCTTCCCCCCTTCGCTGGCGCCTTGGAGGCAGGTTGGCTCGATGGATGATAGCTTGGCGCGGCTGCCGAATGAGAAGCCGCGGTCGGCGGATGATAAGTCTGCGCCGTTGACGGATGGTAGCTGCTGGCCGGCGCCGCATGGTATGTCTGCGCGGTTGACGGATGGTAGCTGCTCGACGGCGCTGGATGGTGCGCGCCGGCTGCCGCGGGGCGATATGGCGCGGCCGGTCCGGAATGTGCGAAAGCGGCGGTTTGGGCGGTCACTGCTGGATGAAAGCCGCCCGGCACACCCGCTCCCGCATGCTCGAACACGCCGCGGTTGTACACGCCGAAGCGTCCCCGGTTGATCACCGTGGTGCTGCGTGAAATGTAGGTGGCGTGATTATATGCCACCACGCCGCCACGCCAGTTCGGGGCCCAGGCGTGATAGCCCCATCCGAAATGAGCGAAGGCGCCGATCCCGATGCCGACGCCGAATCCGATGGCAATGCCCGCGCCCAGCGCAATTCCGCGCGGCGCAGCCCAGTAATAACCGCCCCAGGGCGTAATCGGCGCGCCGTACACCACCCATGGGTTGTAGTAAGGCAAGTAAATCAGCGCCGGATTCACCGGCTCAATCACCACCAAGCCGCCGTTATAGAACACCCGCTCTTGCGGACTGCTGCGCAGAGTGCCGGCCTGTTGGGCTTGGAAGCGCATAGCCTGTACGGCATTCATCACATCGCCCGGCTGATTGTAATAAGCGTTGCCCAGTGCCGCGGTCCAGCCGTTGTTGCGAGCCATATTGTCGAGCACCGAAGGAAATTCGGTGAGAGCCTTCACGCTCGGATCCCAAGGCATGCTGTCCACAGCCGCGGCCAGTTGATCGGGAGGCATTCCGCCGTTCTGGTGCAACCAGTTGTCGGCGTCGTTCACCTGGTCGGCAAACGTAGACGCGGTGAGTACCTGAGCCACCAGCGCATCCGGATAAAGCGCGATTGGCGCCACTATTTGATCGAGCTGCACGGCATCCAACGGGGCGTAAGCTCCTGGCGGCGGCGCCTGGGCATAGATGCTGGTTTGTGCGAACGCTAGCAGCAGCAGCGAGAGTGTGACCGCCATCGTCTGACGCGGCCATGAAGAATAATTCATCAAATCCTCCCTGTCCTCACAGACTAAGACGTAAGCTGGAGCTGCCTGGGTTGCCGTGTTTTGCGGTGGTACGTTAGCGGACAGGCCGGGACTTCTACTCGTACCGCAGCGCGGCCACCGGGGTGATCCGGGTCGCCCGCAGCGCGGGAACAAGCGTGGCCAACAAAACCACCAGCATCATTCCCAGAACTGCGGCCGAAAACGCCAGCGCGTCGGTGACGCCAATACCGAATAGCATCGCCTTGAGCAACCGCGTGAGGGCCACAGCTCCGCCCAAGCCGAGCATGATGCCGATGACGGCCAGCGACACGCCTTGTCGGACCACCATCCGCACGACGTCGGTCCGCGCCGCCCCCAGAGCCATGCGCACACCAATTTCATGCGTGCGCTGCGCTACCGAGTAGCCGATCAGCCCGTAAATTCCTACCGCGGCCAGCAGCAGGGCGATTCCCGCGAACAACGACAGCAGCATGGTGTCGAAGCGCGGCTGCGAGACGGACAGCGTTCGCGCCTGCTCCAGGGTTCCGATTTGAGCCAAGGTTACGCCTGGGTCGATGGCTTGAATCTCCCGGCGAAGCGGCGCCGCCAAATGCGTTGCGTCGCTCGATGCGCGCACCGCCAGGAACATCCGCGGACCGTACGTTTGGGCGAACGGCATGTAGTAGGCCGGGTCCGTATCGACCGTCAGCCCAAGGTATTTGACATTGCCCACTACGCCGACGATTTCCATCCACGTGTTGCCCATCCCCGGGCCGCTCTGTCTGATGCGCTTGCCAATGGCTTCCTGGTTTGGAAAGAAGCGGCGTACGAAGCCCTCGCTGACGATCGCCACCGGCGCCGAATCCTTACCGTCGTGATCCGTGAAGTATCGGCCTTTAACCAGCGGGATGCCGAGCACCCGGAAAAAGTCCGGACCCACAGTGGCGTCCGAAATGATCGGGTTCAGCTCACCCGGAGCCAGGGTCTGCCCCTCAATCCCAAAAGTATCGGCATCTCCCTGCCGATCGGGCGGCAACGAGTCGGTGACCGTGGCTGTCTCCACTCCCGGCACACTGCGCGCGTGGCGGAGCACTTCATCGTAGAAGGCGAGGCCGGCGCCGGCGTCCTTGTACTTCCGGTTGCCGGGCGAAATCAGCATTGTGAGGATCTGCCGCGGAGGCGTGGAAAACCCGCCGGTCACTAACTGCAAATTCGCAAAGCTGCGCAGGAGCAGCCCCGCGCCCACCAGGAGCATCAGCGAAACCGCGATTTCGCACACCACCAGGGCCGCCCGGGTACGTCCGCGCGCGAGACTATCGGAGCCAGTGCGTCCTCCCGCTTTGATCGTCGCGTTCAGGTCCGCGCGCGTGCTCTCGAACGCCGGCGCCAGCCCGAACACAACTCCGGTGAGCGTCGAGACGACAAGCATGAAGCCGAGCGCGCCCAAATCCAACCGGACCGAATCGATAAACGGGAGGTTGCCCGGGTTCCAGGCGCGGACCAGGTGGATGCCTCCCCAAGCCAGCACCAGCCCCACTATGCCGCCCATCACGGCCAAAAGCACGCTCTCGGTGAGCAATTGGCGCACCAGGCGGCCGCGGCTCGCCCCGAGGCTGAGCCGCAGCGCCATCTCCCGCTCGCGCACGGTGGCGCGCGCCAGCATCAGGTTGGCGACGTTGACCACGGCAATCAGCAGCACCAATCCCACGGCGCCGGCCAGCACCAGAATGGCGGGTTTCAAAGTGACACCCAACAGCGCGTCGCGCAGGCCGAGCACCGGCAGCGTCAGACGCTTATAGAACGAGTTCTGCTGCATCATGCGCAACCCGATGTGGTTGAGTTCCGACTGCGCCTGCGGCAACGTCACGCCCGGTTTCAGGCGCGCTACCCCGCGATAGAACCACGGGCCGTACCGCGTGGGCGGATTCAGCAGCAGGTTGGTCCACACTTCGGTCTGCCGCCGCGGGAACTGGAATACGCCGGGCATCACGCCGATCACCGTGGCCGGCGCGCCGTTCACCAGGATCGTCTGGCCCAGTACATCGGAACTTGCGGCGAAGCGTCTCCGCCAGATCGATTCGCTGAGTACAGCCAGCGAGGCGGTCGTGGGCCGGTCCTCTCCCGACGCAAAAGTTCGGCCAATCAGCGGACCGACATCGAGCGTGGAGAAGAAACCTGCCGTCACGGACGCGCCCTGTACCTGTTCGGGGACGCCGTTACCGCCAATGTCCATGCTCCGGCTGGTGAAGAGCGAAGGATCTTCAAACGCGCGATTGTTTTCCTTCCACATCAGGTAGTCGCGCATGCACAGCGTGCCAAACGCAAAGTCTCGCGGAGAATAGCGCATGGACACCACCGCCACCCGATCCGCATCGGCATACGGCAGGGGCCGCAACAGGATGCCGTAGGCCACGCTGAACATCGCCGTGTTGGCGCCGATGCCCAGGGCCAGCGCCATCAGGGCGACAACCGTGAAAGCGGGGTTCTTGCGCAGCGTGCGCATTCCGTATCGAAGATCTTGGAGAAACTCTTCCACCATTTGACCGCTCCGCACCTGTCTCACTTCTTCCTTAACTTGTTCCAGGCCGCCCAACTCGATACGGGCGGCCCGCTGCGCTTCTGCCGCGCCCATTCCGGCTGCGCGTTTCTCGTCGGTCAACTGGTCCAGGTAAGCGTGCAGCTCGTCGTCGAGGTCCCGCTCGACGCGCGGTCGTCCCCGGAGATTGCGCAGGAGACGGGCGAGACGGCGGAGCCATGGCATGTCGGGTCCCTCAGCTTGCCTGCAAGGCGCTCGCGATGGCCAGCGCGATGGTTTCCCACTGCCGCGTTTCGGTCTGCAATTGCCGCCGTCCTGCCGCGGTCAGCCGGTAGAACTTGGCGCGCCGGTTGTTCTCGGAGTCGCCCCAGGTAGAGGAGAGCCAACCGGCTTCCTCCATGCGGTGCAGCGCGGGAAACAGCGAGCCAGGCTTTACCTGAAACGTGCCGTTGGTCATCTGGGCGATACGGTGGGAGATGCCCAGGCCGTGCAATTCAGTGAGCGCCAGCGCTTTCAGAATTAAGAGATCCAGGGTCCCTTGAAGAAGATTAGTGGCAGGCATGCTCATATAGACATTCTATGCGGGGTTCATATAGAATGTCAATAGGTGCTGCCGGAAGTGGCGCCGTTAAAGGCGCGGATGCCCGTACCCGCGCGCTTACCGGCCCGCGGCGTTTTTTGCGCGGCGGAGGATCGCTTCGGTCTCTTCCAGCAAATTCTTGCTGTGCTCATGCAGCGCGCGATACTTCCCGGACAGTTCGCGCGTCGCATCCGCCGCCAGTTCCCCGCTGCGCTCGTACAGATCCTCGCACTTCTCGACCAGTTCCTTACCCGCGTCCATCAGGTAGTCCGCGACTTCTTCTCCTTTACGGACCAATTTCCGGCGAGTTCGCTCGCCCGACGCCGGCGCCAACAGCAGTGCCGCTGCCGCGCCGATCGCGGCGCCCAGCAGGAAAAATGCCGCACGGTCTCCCGCGCTTGTATCGCTCATGTTTTTCTCCTTTGCCTCCAAACGTTCCCAATCCGAGCTTAGCGCGCTCTTGGCGCGGCAGCCGGCGTGCAATTCAAAAAACGGGGTAGCCGTGTGCGGATTTACACCTTCTGTCGAGGCGATGCGGCGTTAGTTGCGATATTAATGGGAATGAGATCTCTCCGACAGGAGGAACTGGCGATGCGAATTGGTAAATTCCCTGCTGGCTGGCGCCCAATGCTTTTGTGCATCGTGGGAGTCTGGCCCACCGGGGCCGCGGCCGAGAGCATCACGCCACTCTGCCAGCCGGCGGTCGGCAATCTGACCACGGTAGTAACGGCGGCCCAGCGGAAGGCGGCGGGCCAGGAGGCGATACCACCCATCACCGATCGCCAGTTTGGCTTCGCGTGGCCGGACTCGGAATTTGGCGTGCTCAAGGCGGGCGCGAGTTACACGTTTTTTGCCAGCGACGGCGCGCATCACAACCAAAACAATAAATACGGGTCCGTGACGCGCACATTCGGCACGCTGGATAATCCGTTGGGCACGGCGCCGCCAATTGACGTGATCATCCATCCCAATCCGGATGCGGCGGTGAATCCGAATTATGGCGCTTATACCTATCTGGGCGGCGGGAGAATTTACCGTGTCCCCGAGGGCAAGCCAGGGGCGAGAAGCCTGCTCGACGTGTATCACGCTGAAATCAACACCGACACGAGTTTCTACTCGTTGCTGGGGCTGGCGGTGTCGAGGGACGACGGCGTACACTGGACCGACCTGGGCGAAATCATTCGGCCGAACCAGCCTTACGAAGCCGGCCTGGCGGGTTTCGATATAGGGTCGCCGCGTCTGGTCGAGTCTCCCGACGGCCAGTATTTCTATGTATACTTTCCGGATTGGATCGCAAACGGAACGACCCAGCCAACTACCGCAACCATCGTCTCGGTAGCGCGGGCGTCGATTGCATCGGTGGTGGAGGCGGCTTCTGGCGAACGTCCGCACGCGGCGGCGTTTGACAAGTACTACGAAGGAGAGTGGAGCCAGCCGGGGATCGGGGGATTATCGACCGATCTGAATCCGAACGCGGGATATGCCGGCTCGGCGAACGTGGCCTACGACAGCGCGTTCGGCCGCTACGTGATGATCACCGACGATACGCAGCATATCGCCTATGCGGAATCGGCGGATGGTTTGTCTTGGACGCTTCCGGTTCTGTTGGATCAAGACGAGAATGACCAGACTAGCTTCAATTATGCGGTGCCCATCGGGACGGGCGACGATCCCAACGTGCTAGGCGAGCAGTTCTATGTCTTTTTCACGTACGGCTCGCTGCAGGGATGGCCGGGGAATTCGGTGCAGCGTTTCACTGTGACCTGCCGCTGAACGGGCTCTTCCCGCTGGCGGCGTCGAAGGCCAGATAAAATCGCCGGATCGATTCCACCGCCAGGATCCCATCCACCACCCCGGGATCGTGTTCGGCGATCGCCCGCACCTCCGCCTCGTCTCTCGCGTTGTACAGGACCAGTCCGCCTGAATCGTCCAGAAACGGTCCAGCCAGTTGCAGCGCGCCCTTCGTCATCTGCGCCTGCAAGTACCGCCCGTGATTCCCCGGCGCCTGCTCCCCGGCCGGCCTGCCCGCCACCCACTTCGGCCCGCGCTTCAGCAGCACCACGTACTGCTTCGAAGGAGGCTGGCCCTGCGCCAACAACGACCCCGCCACCGCCAAGGCAGCCACCATCGCTCCGACGCGCACAATTCGGGAAAACAACATACCCTCACTTTACATCAGCCAACCCGGCTCTGGTACAAGGCAACCTGGGGCTAGGCGCCCGCTGGGCGTTTGAAAAAGAGCGTGTATTGGTCAAACGCTTGTTCATTCTCATCAACCAAAGACTGATGGGTGGCTGAGACCAGTTCCCAGCCGTCCTGACCCATTTCGTCCAAACCCCTCTGGATCCCATCAAGATCTTCGTCGGACCGGTATATTGTGTAATTCCATTTCATACCCCACCATAATGGCAGAATCGGCTTCATCATGGCATCGCCGGAAATCGAGACCGCCACGCGACATGCAATCGCATAAGATGGGAGGGGGAGGCTGCCTTGGCATACGACTTCACCAGACGTCATTTCTTCTTTGGGTCCCTGCTGGCCGGCGCGATTCCGGCAGCGGGATTCGGTAGCGTGCCTTCGCTGACGAGACTTGGCTACAAGTCGCCGAACGAAAAGCTGAACATCGCCTCGATCGGCGCGGGAGGCAAGGCTTACAGCGACATCAAGGGCTGCGCGGCGGAAAACATCGTGGCGCTTTGCGACGTGGATGAGCGCCGCGCCGCGCGAAAGTTCAAAGAGTACGAAAAGGCGCCGAAGTACAAAGACTTTCGCAAGATGCTCGATGAGCAGGCTAACAACATCGACGCGGTCATCGTCGCCATTCCGGATTTCATGCACGCCACCGCGGCGATGTGGGCGATGGAGCGCGGCAAACATGTCTATGTGCAGAAGCCGCTGACGCGAACGGTCTGGGAAGCGCGCCAATTGCTGGAGGCGGCCAACAAATACAAAGTCGCGACCCAGATGGGCAACCAGGGTTATTCCAACGAGGGAACCCGGCAGGCCGCCGAGATGATTTGGGCGGGAGAGATCGGACAGGTGACCGAGGTGCATGCCTGGACGGACCGGCCGATCTGGCCGCAAGGGCTGACCGAGATTCCTCCCGCGGAGCCTGTGCCCGACACGCTCGATTGGGACCTTTGGCTGGGCATTGCCGAGAAGCGGCCCTATACCACCGGGGGTCCGGATTACAAATCGCCGCTCTCCGGGCATTTCTATCAACCCGGCAACTGGCGCGGCTTTTACGATTTCGGATGCGGCGCCTTGGGCGACATGGCTTGCCACATCCTGGGCGCGCCGAACCTGGCGCTGCAACTGGGCGCGCCGGCCAGTGTGGAGTGCATCCAAATGGAAGGCCCCAGCGAGTTCATGTTTCCCAGAAAATCCGTGATCCGCTACGATTTTCCGGCGCGCGGGACGATGCCTCCGGTGAAGCTATTCTGGCACGACGGTTTGAAGGAAACACCGCAGATTCCGGGTGTGCCGGAGGGCGAACTGCTGGGGGATCTGCCGGAACGGCCGTCGCCGCGGCGCGATGACTCCGAGGGGCCTCCACCGTATACCGGTTTCATCGGCGACGTGTTCGACTACGAGAAGTTCCAGGCCACCCAGAACGCCACGGACGCCCGCAAACCCACTCCGGACGGCAGCCTGTTCATCGGCGACAAAGGCATGCTCACCACCGGCACGTACGGCGAGGAGACCCGGCTCATTCCGGTGGAGAAGATGAAGGACTATCAGTTCCCGCAACCCGTCCTCACGCGCTCGCCGGGCCATTACCGCGATTGGATTCGGGCTTGCAAGGGAGGCGACCCGGCGTGTTCCAACTTCAACGTCGCCGTTCCTTTCGTGGAGTGGATGCTGCTGGGAGTGATCGCCCTGCGTGTGCCGGGGAAACTCGAGTGGGACGCGGAGAAGATGCGGTTCACCAACAACGCGGAGGCGAACCGCTATCTAAGGCCGACGTTCCGCAAGGGATGGTCGTTCACATAGCGTTTTAGGGATTTGTCAGCATTGGCTACCGGATTGCTCCTGTCTGAATCGAAGGAGCAAGATAATGCCGCTCATAAACCTGGTCGTGGTGTTGATCGTAGTCGGTGTGCTTTTATACCTGATCAACCGGTATATTCCCATGGCTTCCAGTATCAAAACGATTCTGAACGTCCTGGTAGTCGTGGTGGTCTGCATCTGGTTATTGCAGGCGGTCGGATTATGGGGAAGCGTAACCAGTTTCCGGCTGCACGGGTGATCGGCCGAACTTACACGGGCGTTCGCGGATTCCTCGCGGCGGCTCATGGTGCCGCCGAACGGTGGTAGTTCGGATAAGCCGGATGGCGAAGCTTCGGAGCCGGGTTCGCCCGCAGTTCCTCCAAAATGACTGACACCGCCTTCTCCAACTGAGGATCATGGCCCTGCCGGATCAGTGCCGGGTCTTGCTCGACTTCTATATCCGGCGGGACTCCGATATTTTCCACTTCCCACTCGCCCGAGAGCGGATTGTAAATTCCCGAACTGGGGGCGCCTACGAAACCTCCGTCCATCAGCATCGGCCCTCCCGCCATACCAACCAGTCCGCCCCAGGTGCGGGTGCCTATCAACTTGCCCACGCCGGCCCGCCTGAAATACCACGGCATCGCATCACCGCCCGACCCCGCCCGTTCGTTGATGATCATCACCTTCGGCCCGAAAATCCCCTGCGGCTGCTGCAGTGGTTCTCCCACCCGGTTGGATGCCGCGCTCAGCAGCTTTCGATTGAGGATCTCCGCAATGTCGGTGGCCAGCAGACCACCCGCGTTGAAACGCTCGTCCACAATCGCGGCCTCCTTTCCGATCTGCGCGTAAAAGTAGCGATTGAACGCCGTCAAGCCGCCGTTGGCTGTATCCGGCATGTAGATGTAGGCGACCTTGCCGCCGGTCATCTGATCGACCTTGCGCCGGTTCTCCTCGATCCACGCCAGGTTTCGCAGCCGGGCCTCGTCCGGCACGGGAACCACGTTGACCTCTCGCGCCCCAGAGCCGCCCGGGTCCGGGCCCACGCGCAGCAGGATGGATTTGTTCGCCAGCCCTTCGAAGAAACTGTAGATGTTTTCCGGAGGCCGCACTTCGCGCCCGTTCACCGCCAACAGATACTCTCCCGCTTTGACATTCACGCCCGGTTGGGTCAGCGGCGCGCGCAATTGCGGATTCCAATTCTCGCCGCTATAGACGCGCAGGAACCGGTATCTCCCGTTCGAAACCACATAATCCGCCCCCAGCAGTCCTGTTTCGACGTGCTTCACCTCGGGCAGATCGCCACCGCCGGTTCCCATATGGCTCACCACCAGGTTGCCCAACATCTCCTGAAACAAATACGTGAGGTCGCTTCTGGCGGCGACGTTGCGGACGTAAGGCTCGTACTTCCTCTCCGCTTCTTTCAGATCCAGGCCGTGGGTGTTGCGATCGTAGAACCAGTAGCGCTCGGTGCGCCAGGCTTCGTGGTACATCTGTTTCCATTCCTGGACCGGATCCACCCGAACTTCGATGTTGGAAGTCTTCAGCGCGCCATGTTCGGCGGCGGCCGGCGGTTTTGCCCCGACTCCATGCCCGTCAGCCATGGGTGCAAGGGCGGCGATGATCCAGTCTTCGCCTTGTCGATAGAGCGCTTTCTCGCCGCCAAACGACATTTGGAAGTCTCTCACTCCCGTCAGCGGAACGTCGCTCTTGCGAGTTTTCAGATCGTACCGGTGGACGATCTGCCCGGGCGGATTATCCCCAGCACCGTCCAAAACCGCCGGCGCGGCTTCCACCGCCAAAAGAATTCCCGCCTTCCCCACCTGCAGCGCCGTGTATCGCCGGCGCGGCATAGGCACCGACAAAATCCGCTGATCGATACCGTCCAGATCGATTTTCACGTTCACAGCGGCCGCCTTCGGCTTCGCCTTGTCGGACGGCTTCGGTGCGTCCGCCGCGGGCGTATCGGAATCCACATCGTTTTTCTCGCCCTCGGCGGACTTCTTGTCGTCAGGGGCCTTTTCTTCGTCGCTTTCCGGAGCAAACGGAGAGGGCAGCGTTTTGTCGAGTACCGCCAGGTAAATCGAGCCGGTGGCGGCCTGCTCTATGGCATGAACGTCCAGCCCCAGGCTCTCCCCGGAGTTGGTGCTCGCCGTGAAGTAGAGGTACTTGCCGTTCTTATCGAATACCGGGTTCGTGGCATCGCTCATCCCATCGGTCACCTGGGTGGAATTCGCGCCGGCCAGCGAGTAGAGATAGATGGCGCTCAATTCGTTCGGCAGCACCTTCGAGTACGCCAGCCATTTGCTGTCCCCAGACCATGCGCCGGCAATGTTCCCGCTGCGCATCTGGTAGGTATCCTGCGCGATTTCCACCTGCTTCTTCGACTCCAGGTCCACGTACCATAGACGCTGGAAGCTGTCCACCAGCGCGATCTTCTTGCTGTCCGGAGAGTATCGCGGGGCGAGATAAAAGCCCGGCTTCAACGCAATTTTCGTGACTTCGCCGGCGCCGTTCTGCGGCCGCACATGCAACGCGTACTCGCCCGATTCGTCCGAAAGGTACGCGATGCTCTTGCCGTCCGGCGACCACTGCGGCTCCCGCTCCATGACCCCCGGCGTGTTGGTCAGATTGCGCGCATCGCCCTTTTCCGCGGGAACTGTAATGATGTCGCCGCGCCCCGCAAAAACGGCCCGTGCGCCGTTGGGCGAGACCGCCGGTGTGACCAGGCGCTTCCCAACGTTGACCAGCCTCTCGCGCACTTCCGCAAAATCGCCCTCCACGCGAATGCGGACCGGCTTCGTCGCGCCGGACTTCAGGTCATAGAGGGAAATTCCTCCGAAGTGCTCGTACACGATGGCATCGGGCCCCAGCGAGGCCGACTTGATGTCCAGGCCCTCATTGTGAATGGCCTCCCGGACTTGGCTGGTTTTTGTATCGTAGAAAAACAGCGTCGTAGGACCGTTGCGGTCCGACAGGAAGAAGACCCGGTCTCCCGCCCACATGGGGTTGAAGTCATTCGTGTTCGTGCGCGGGATCCGGGTCACACTGCTGTCCGAAAGCCGGGCCAGCCAGATGCGCGTGGTCTGGCCGCCGCGATACTTCTTCCACATCGTAAAAGCACGCGCGATCGGCCCATAAGCAATCGACTGCCCGTCGGGTGACATGGAAGCCTCGTATCCGCTCGGAAACGGCAGCCGTTCGTCCACGCCTCCGTCGGCTGGGACGGTAAACATCTCGGCGAATCGCGAGTACGCGGTTCGCGGCGAGCTGAAGATCACGCGCTTTCCGTCCGGCGTCCAACCCAACACCCGGTCCGGCGCCGGGTGCCAGGTGAGTCTCTTGGGCACGCCGCCCCCGGCGGGAACCACGAAGACGTCCACATTGCCGTCGTATTCGCCGGTGAAAGCGAGGCGCGTGCCATCGGGCGAAAACGCCGGGTCCGTTTTGTTGCCGCTTCCGCTGGTGAGACGCACGGCGTCGCCGCCCTGCCGGGGCACGCTCCAGAGATCGCCGGCATAAGCAAATACGATGTGGGTCTTGCTCAAGGTTGGCTTCTGCACGAGCAATGGGCTGTCATCGGCGATGCCGATAGCCGCGCAGGCCAATAGGGCGAGTAGTGGACGCATGAGTTTCACTCCTTGGCGAAAATTCAGCATACACCAACGGCACCCCTGAGCTAACGGGCGTTGATCTCGCTGGCCAGACGTTTGTAGTTGGACTGGAAGTTCGGCTCCCGAGGGTCTAACTCGGCCGCGCGGCGATATTCCGTTAGCGCCGCCGAAGAATCGCCTTCGTGCTCGAGCGCGGTGGCCAACTGGAAATGCGCCACGGCTGAGGTTGGGGCTCGCTGGATGGCGATTCGCTCTTCGGCTATCTCTCCCTGCCAGTCGCCTTGGTGTCCCAGCGCATCGCCGAGGCCGCTGTGGGCCTCCGCCAGGTCCGGCTTCAACCGGATCGCCTCGCGGTACTCGCGTGCGGCATCGCTCCAAGACTCCTTCTTCGCGTGAATGTATCCAAGCTGGGCGTGCGCCCCGGCGAAGCCGGGATGGAGCCGGAGGGCTTCCTGCTGTTCGCGCATGTCGCCGTCCAGGTCGCCCGACTTACCCAGCGCCCTGCCGAGCAGGAAATGGTTGACCGCCACATCAGGGTGCAGGCGGACTGCCTCACTGTACTGCGCGATGACGGCGGTCAAGGCAGCTGTCCGCCTCAGAGCATTCTTCCGCTCCGCGGCCCCTACCGATACGCCTTTGGCGGCTAAGGCAGCGCCCAGAGCGGCAATCGCCGGCTCCCAGCCCGGGCGCAAGCGGGCCAACCGCTGGTATTCGGCGGCTGCTCCGTTGAAATCGCCCTTCTTCATTAGGGCTGTGCCCTGGCTCAAGATAGTCTGCATTTGGTTCTTGGTGGCGGCATCCAGAGGCACACCGTCAAGGGCCCGCTGGATCTCGTCCCCCGGATTGGCATCCGGGCCTGCGCGGGGCCGCGCGACCGGCGGCTTCGCCGCGGTGGGAACTTGGAGCGGGACCTGCTGCGGTTGGGTGGCAGCCGGAGGAGGTAATGGCCTGTCTTGCGGTGCCGGTGGCGAGGCTGCCACTGGCGGGACCTCCACGCGCGACCGCGTAAACTGTTTTTGCCGGGATTCGCGATACCGGGGGCGGCCATTGATCGCGATGACGATCACGACGAGCGCCACCAACACAGCCGCCCAAACCACGCGGGATGATCGACGCGCCGGGACTGCACTTGCCGCTGCCGGCGGCACAGGCCGCGGCGTGGCCACCGTGGGCACGTCGCCGGGCGCAACTCCGGCCGCCCCGCCGCTCTCGCAGCTCTCAATCTGCGCGATGAGTGCCGCTCCGCTTGCCGGCCGCCGGGCCGGGTCCTTTTCCAGACATCGCATCACGACCGCGCCGATTCCCTCGGCGAGTTCCGGACGCCGGGCGCGGATCGGCTCGGGCACGGTGCTGATCTGGCTGATCAGCATCTGTACTTCCGACTCCGCTTGGATGGGCAGATCGCCGGTCAGCATCTCATACATCACCACGCCCAGTGAGTAAAGGTCGGCGCGGCCGTCCAGGCCCTCGCCGGTCTTGCCCAGGGCTTGTTCCGGCGACATGTAGGCGGGCGTGCCAATCGAAGTGCCGGTTCGCGTGAGCGTGGCACCGCCGGCGGTCAGGTGCGCTTCTCTGATCTTGGCGATGCCGAAATCCAGGACTTTGGCCAGTTCCTCGGTGTCGGCGCCGGCCACGCGCCGGGTCAAAAAGATGTTCCCGGGCTTGATATCGCGATGGATCATGCCCAGCCGGTGCGCCGCATCGAGGGCAGCCGCCACCTGTTTGGCGATCCGGCAGGCGCGCGGCACCGGCATCGGCGCCTGGTGGTGAATGACATCTTTCAGGCTCTCCCCTTCGATGAACTCCATCACCATGAAAGGACGCCCATCGTCAGCCTGATCGATGTCCTCCACGCGCACGGCGTTGGGGTGCTGTAGCTTGCGCGTGAGGGCGGCTTCCTGGCCGAAGCGCTTCACGAAAGACGGATCGCTGGCCAACTCCTGGTTGATCACCTTCAGCGCGCGCACCTCGTCAAATCCCACGTGCAGCGCCTTATAGACGGTCGCCATCCCTCCCTGGCCCAGCTTGCCCAGGATGCGGTACTTGCCGCGAATCATGGTTCCCTCTGCCCACTCATTAGCCTCAGTCAGGACAGAGCCATCGTGAGGGCAATGGGTGAAAGCCGCGGGATACGTGGCGTGACAGATCGTACAACGTTTCATTTCCGGCCGAACTGGAGGATCCAGTGTCAGTATAGCAGCGCGCTCGCTGATCCTTCGGTTCGGCCGGGGGACGCCTGGCCAACGCAACTTACCATTGCACTCGCGTGACGCTGTAAGGGCCCAGCGTAATCGGATTCGGCGACGTGGTATTCACGATCTGCACATTGGTCTGCGCGGTTGCGGTGTTCTGCGCGGTGTCGCTGGCGTTCGAAACGTAAGACACGGTCAGCGGCGCCGCCGGCATGCCGCCATTGACTATTATGGCCATGGGCACGGAGGAGCCGGACTTATTCGTGATCACCACGTAGTTTGTCCCGCCCGTGCCCTGGTAGGCTTGCGCAAAGACCGCCGGAATCGGATTGCCGTCGTAGCCGAGTATCGGAACCGTGGGGCCGCCCGTTACCGCCGTAGGAAAGATACCGTCGCTGTTATTGATTCCCAGATTCAGAACTTCCAACGCCAGCGCGGGGGCCGAGAAATAAAACTGGAACTGCGTATTGGGATTTGTGGCGGTGTCCGTAGAGTAGTGAGGGTTCGCCTGGACTTGAGCGATCAAATAGTCCTGGAAATCGTCGACGGCGCGGATTAGCCCATAATCGAAGGTATTTCCCAGATACAAAGCCGTCGCCCCGACGCCCTTGACGTTGGGAACGGCCGACATTCGGGCGATGTATTCGGCCATATAGATCCCGTCGTACAGGTAAGCCTGAAAAGGAATACTCCCCGGACCGTTGTTCAGTTCGGTGATGAACAAGGGTGTATTAGCGCCAATCAACGGCAGCAGGTAAGAGGTCAGATATTCGTTGGTGCCATGCGCCAGGATACCATTCAGACTCTCTTCTTCCTGGAGAGTGGTTTGGGTGGTGTCCGTAACCGGGTAAATATGGTCGGATACCGCGCCCCAGTACGCGGGAGAGTAGGTGGACATATCGGTATCCCATAGCTGATAATCGTCCCCCACATACCCACTGAATTCCCCTTCAAAGAACACCCCGAACGTCCCCGTCGGGTTCGCGGTAGCCCAATTCAAATAGTACGGGTTGTACATGGCCGAAGCGTACTCCGTTGGCGACGAAAACACTCCAGGATGTCCAGTGTAATAATATGCTTCGTTGCAGAATTCCCACTCCCTGATGTCGATGCCGTCCGATTGCGCCGCCACCACCATGTTGTACGCCGAATTGAGGTTGGTGTCTGTAAAGCCGTTGAAGGCCACGATGCCCCACGCGCCCACGGCCTTCAGGAAGTTCGCATAGTCTGAAAAGAAAACGCCCCCTTGGGCCTGAGTGAGACCTTGAGCTAGCGACAGCGCTTGCGTAACGGACACCGGGACCTCCGGCGGAGTGCCGGTGCTGAGCTCAGTGAGCCAGGTTGGACTTATGTATCCGGCTTGCCAGTCGAAAGCCATCGATACCATGCCCGCCGGAAACCGGATCCACCCCGGCTTCAACTGCTGCACGGCGCTGATCCACTTCGGATCGTAGTATTCGACGCCACTGATCAAATGCTCATCGTCGAAACCGCTGAAGCCCGTCACGATCGGCGTGACCGTGGCAGTGTTGATGTTGATGTTTGCGAAAGCCGGCAGGATGGTGAAGCCATTCGCCAGCGAGGCCTGCTCCGCTCCGGTTGTTACCGTGACGGTCTGGGCGCCAGGGGTCGCCGTAGCGGCGATGGCAAGTTCGGCGGTAGCGCTGGTGGCGCTGGTGACGGTCACCGGCCCCGGTTGTCCCGCCGTTCCGCCGCCTACCGCGATGCCCGGCCCGAAGCTCGCCACGGTGGTCCCCTGCGCAAAATGCGTGTACGCCCCCGTGATCGTCACATTCAGCGACAAACCTGGGAACGACGAGTTCGGCGCGAGCGTCTGAATGGATGCCGTCGGGTTGATGGTCAGCGTCACCGGCAGGCTGGCCGTCACGTCGATGGTGTCCCCCGCCTGGATAGTGAAGGCCGCGCTGCTGACGGCGGCGCTGGGCGTGCCGCTAATCAGGCCAGTTGCCGCAGTCAGCGTGAGGCCGGCCGGCAAACTCCCCGTGGTCACCGACCACGTATAGCGTCCGGTGCCGCCTACGGCCGTCAATGTCAGCGAGTAACTCACCCCTAACTGTCCCGTGGGCAGTGGCGACGTCGTGGTAACCGTCAGGGTCACCGGCAGCGAGAAGGCCGCCGACGCGGTAATGCCGCTGCTGTCTGTCACTTTCACCGTGAAGGTGGCGTCGCTCGCGGTCAGTGGCGGCGTGCCCGTCAACACGCCGGCCGTGCTCAAACTCAGCCACGTTGGGAGACCGGTCGCCGACCAACTGTATCCGCCGGCGCCTCCAACGGCCGCGAATGTCTCGCTGTAGGCGACCGTGACCGTGGAGGACGGCAGCCGCGATGCCGTGGTAATCGCCAGGGTCACTGGCAGGGCGAAGGCCGCCGACGCGGTAGCGCCGATGCTGTCGGTCACTTTCACGGTGAACGTGGCGTCGGTCGCCGTCAGCGGCGGCGTGCCCGTCAACAGGCCGGCCGTGCTCAAACTCAGCCACGACGGCAGACCGGTCGCCGACCAACTGTATCCGCCGGCGCCTCCGGAGGCCGCGAATGTCTGGCTGTAGGCGACCATGACCGTGGAGGTCGGCAGCGGCGATGTCGTGCTGATGAGCAGCGTCGGGTCGATGGTCATGGTGAACGCTTTGCTGGCCGTGGCGCTCGCGGTGTCCGTTACTTGTATCGTGAAGTTCGCGGGCCCGGCCGTGGTGGGCTGGCCGGTGATCGCACCCGTCGCCGCACCCAACGATAACCCCCCAGGCAGCGCGCCCGCCGTCACCGCCCACGTCGTGTAGGTCCCGCTGCCGCCCGAGGCCGCCAGCGTTGCCGTGTAGTTCACCCCCACCGTGCCGGTAGGCAAAGGCGAACTGGTGGTGATCGCCAGCGCCGGATCGATGGTTATGGTGAACGCTTGGCTCGCCGTGGCGCTCGCGCTGTCCGTCACCTGGATTGTAAAGCTCCCCGGCCCAGCCGTGGTAGGCTGGCCGCTAATCGTACCGGTAACCGCACCCAGCGACAATCCCGCAGGCAGCGCGCCCGCCGTCACTGTCCACGTGTAGCCGCTGCCGCCCGTCGCCGTTACCGTCGCCGCGTAGTTCACCCCCACCGTGCCGGTAGGTAAAGGCGAACTGGTGGTGATCGTCAGCGCCGGGTTGACGGTCATGGTGAACGCTTTGCTGGCCGTGGCGTGCGTGGTGTCCGTCACCTGTATCGTAAAGCTCGCCGGCCCCGCCGCCGTGGGCGCACCGCGAATCTCACCCGTAGCCCCACGCAGCGACAGTCCCGCAGGCAGCGCGCCAGCCGTGACAGCCCAGGTGTAGCTCCCGCTCCCGCCCGTCGCCGCCAGATTCACCCCGTAGTCCACGCCCACCGTGCCGGTAGGTAACGGCGAACTGGTGGTGATCGCCAGCGCCGGGTCGATGGTCATGGTGAACGCCTGGCTGGCCGTGGCGCCCGTGCTGTCCTTCACCTGTATCGTAAAGCTCGCCGGACCCGCGGTGGTGGGCTCGCCGCGAATGGCACCCGTAGTCGCGTGCAACGTCAATCCCGCAGGCAGCGCGCCCGCCGTCACCGTCCACGCCGTGTAGGTCCCGCTGCCGCCCGTGGCCGCCAGCGTCTCCGCGTAGGTCACCCCCACCGTGCCGGTAGGTAAAGGCGAAGTTGTGGTGATCGCCAGCGCCGGGTCGATGGTCATCGTGAACGCTTTGCTGGCCGTGGCGCCCGTGCTGTCCTTCACCTGTATCGTAAAGCTCGCCGGGCCCGCCGCCGTCGGCTCGCCGCGAATCGCACCCGTAGTGGCATGCAACGTCAATCCCGCAGGCAGCGCGCCCGCCGTCACCGTCCACGCCGTGTAGGTCCCGCTGCCGCCCGTCGCCGCCAATGTTTCCGCGTAGGTCACCCCCACCGTGCCGGTAGGCAACGGCGAAGTGGTGGTAATCGCCAGTGCGGTCGTGGCCGGACTAACGCCTATGTCGTCGGCCAGAGCCCGCGCCTCACCGGCGGCCAGCAGCGAAACCAATGAACACGCGAACACCAGAACCTTGCGATTCTGCCTTCTGTTCCGATCCGTAACGAACTTCATAATTGTCTCATCCATGAAAACGGGGCCGACCTACTGCCAAAAAATTCCTGCTTCTTCGCCATTCGCTTCATCGGGGCGGCTAAACCCGCAACGGTCATCGAGCGGTTTCGATTTGCCTTGGCTGAGCCTGTATTCCGTTTGCGCCAGTCGCCGGCTGTGGCGTGAGCGAGAACTGGAAAACGATGCCGTCCCCCGCAGTCCCGCCGCCGGAGGTAGTCCCAAAGAGCACGCCAGCCGTCCCCGGAGGCGCCAGCTCGAAGGCCGCGCCGCACCTGGCCAAAGTGACACACTGTGTGCCCCCCACCAGTGCCGTGGCGCCATAGAGCGCATCATGCGGCCCGATGGTACCCCCCCCGTCGGGCGAGGCTCCGTCAGTTGGGATAGCCCTGGAAGTTATGCAACGTGACCACGGCCGGAGTCTGCGCGGCCGCACCGGCTGCGGGGAGCCCTCCTAGCAGCGCTGCGACAAGCCTCAATCGAATCGTCGTTCGCATGTTTCTATTTCCATCTTTGGCTTGCCAGGCTCTTTGAGTATACATCCAAAACTCTTCAAAAACCTTCAAACTAGCCGTACCATACCCCACGGCCTTGCCATCGCCCTGATTCCATCAGAGCCTTCCGAATCGTCAGAAGAGTGCAACACTAAACCCGCTGCCCCGATGAAAGTTGCGCTCTTTCCCAAAGACTCTTTCCTTTTTTTACCGGGTGGCGCCGACTTTGTTGGGCAGCACGGAAGGTATGGACAGTTCGACTCCTTCCCGAGCCGCCATGCGCAAGATGTTGCGATGGGATTGCTGAAATCGTTCGTGTAGCGACTGGAGCTGTTTCACGTCGCGAACTTCCTTCAAAGCGTACTTCAATTCGTCTATGGTCAAACTTCCGCCCAAAGGCCTGCCGGCGGAATCAGGCGCGAAAGGTTCGTGAAAAAGAGACTCATAGAGGCAGCCGAGCAGGACATTGTCGTAAGCGGCAATAAGGCACGCCGGGTATTGAGCGACCGACTGCAAAAACACTGGCTCGCCGGCCGCGCGCGTAATGTGCTCACGGCTGGATCGAAGGCCCGTCGTCCCCCTAAAGTTCACAGTGTGGCGCGACGCCTCATCCGCGTCGACATTGATGACGATCTTTCCGCCCTTGACCAACTCCCTGGCGGCAAAGTCTCCCGGTTGCAGATTAACTCCCCCCGGCCAATCCTGGGGAAACTCATACCTGCAGGCGAGTGCCGGCGCGGGCAGGGCGCGGTAGCTCTCGGCCCGGCATAACAGCGCAAATATCGCCGGCGCGCCTTTTCGTGGTACGAAGGAAACAGCCGCCACGCTGGGATCCGCAAATGCTTCGAAATAAGAGCAGGCCCAGTCCCCATCCAGGAAAAAGGTATCAGCGTCGAGAAAAAGAACGAAATCGCATGGCGCATTCAACGTCGCATCATAAAATTCCATGAAGTCGCGCATGCCTGGTCCGCTGCGGGTAAAGCGGACTCCCGGAAACAGATGCGGAACGAATTGATCTGCGTTGGCGTCGCAAAAAATGTTTACCTCCACGGCTAGATGGAGGCGCCCGAATTCCGGCGCCAGGTCGCGCATCACAAATCGGTGCCACAAACGTGCCAGATCAGGATAACGATGCGGGCTGGCGATCAGCAGGCGTGACATTGTTTAGAAAGGAGTTCAGCGAGGAAAGGGGCTGTCGCCTCTGGAATGGTAAATGCCATTCCGATCGAAACCGCCCTCCCATGTCCCGTCCAGCCAGGTGCCGCCCCAGAAGATTCCGCCAAGGAAGATGCCGTCAACGAACTGCCCCGATCGAAACATACCGCCGGTGAACAGTCCAGCCTCGAAAAGTCCCCCATCCCACTCGCATTCGAACAATGCCGCGCCTCGGTTGACCGTGCCGGGGCCGAACTTTTTCCGAATGTGCAACTCACCGGGCCCCAAAATGGAGATGTCACTCATTGTCCATTCAAAGCTTTATTTTGGCACTATTTTTGCATTTTCAATGAGGCCGAGGGGTGCGGCTCGCAACGCGGTTCTTTTGAATGAGCGCACCAGCTTTTTCTATTCGCCCGACCAATTCAACGCGCCATGCTAATGGCCCGACAGGGCACGGCGAAGCTCAGAGCGCCGGCCGGAGCGAAGGGCCGCAGTATTTCTGCTACCCTAAGCCACATAACGCCGCGCGATTCTATTATCGGTGTGCCGTTCCTTCGGATCGGCAGGTTGGCCCAAGCAGCCCGCCACGGGCCGCCTTCGCTAAGAACAATGCTGGTCCTTTTGCTGGTCTGCCTGACCCTCCGCGGTCAGTCGCTGGCATTCGCCTCCCAGGAAGAATCGCACCACGCTCCGGACCACTGCTGCGCGCTGTGTCAGGTGGGGCCGCTGCCCTTCTTGCAGACCACCGTAACCGCCGCGGTGGCGCCGGTATTTGTGGTAGCCTGGCTCGCCACATCCCCGGATTTCGAGCCGGCCCACCAGGCCCCGTTGTTCGCCACTTCATCTCGCGGTCCTCCCGCCGCATAGCTCCTCTCACTGCCCGTCCCTGTTTCTCAAAAGAGGAGAAGAGTATCGCCATGCAGACAACATCGTTGTCGATTGGCATGCGGCGTATCCCATTTGCCGCGTGTGCCCCCGCAGCCCTCCTGGCAGCGCTGGGGTTGTCCCAGTTGGCCTGCGGAGAGTCGAAAAAGGCCGAAAGCAAATCCGCGGCCGAAGCCGGCGTTCAGCCCAGCCTTTTCACCGTGCCACCGGATCAATTGGCTCATCTGAAAATAATGCCAGTCGCGAAGACCTCCTGGGGAGTCGCGATCCACACCACCGGCACGGTGGATTGGGACCAGGACCACACTACTCAGGCCATCACGCAGGTGAACGGGCCGATCACCCGCATTCTGGTGGACGTCGGCACGCCCGTCACCAAGGACGAGCCGCTGCTGTATGTCTCCAGCCCCGACGTGGCCAGCGCCATCGCGGCATACCGCAAGGCCCGCAACCGCGAGCAGTTCAACAAGCGCATCGTCGACCGTATGAAAGAGATGCTCGATCACGGAGTGGTGGCCGTCAAGGATTACGAAAGCAGCGTGGCCGATTACAACGACGCCACTACGGACGTCCAGAACAGCCTGCAGCCGTTGCGAATTTTTGGCATCACCGCGCAGGAGATCGACCAGGCGGAGAAGCAGGGCACCACCATCAGCACCGAACTGGCGGTCCGGTCTCCCATTGCGGGAGTGATCGTGCAGAAGCTTATCTCTCCAGGCATGCTCATCGAGGCTGGCCAAACCGTCTGCTTCCAGATCAGCGACGTTTCCACCGTTTGGGTGCAAGGGCACATTTTCGACCATGATCTGCCGTCGGTCAGGAACGGCGATCCAGTCGAGGAAACCAATCCATCCTTCAACCGGAGCTTCCACGGCGCCATCGCCTACGTCGGGTCGTTCGTCGATCCCAACACCCGCACGACACCGGTCCGCATCGTCACCGGCAACCCCGGCGGCCTGCTGAAGAAAGATATGTTCGTCGACGCGGTCGTGCACACCAATCGGCGGAACAACATCCTGGTGGTACCGGTGGCGGCCGTTCTGCGCGACGACAAGAACGAGCCGATCGTGTACGTCCAGGCCGAGCCCGGCAAATTCGCGCAGCGTTCGGTCGCCATCGGGCCGCAACAGGACGGACTGGTCGAGATCTCGAGCGGATTGCGCGAGGGCGAAAACGTAGTGGCCGATGGCAGTCTCTTCCTGCAATTCGCCAACGCGATTCAATAGGGCGCAAACATCATGATCGCGAAACTAGTCTCCTTCGCCCTGCCGCAACGATTTCTGGTTGTGATCGCCTCGCTCGCCCTGATGCTCTGGGGCGCGCTCTCGTTCCAGAAGTTGCCCATCGACGCCTACCCGGATCTGTCGCCGCCGCACGTGGAAATCATTACGCAGTGGCCCGGCCACGCCGCCGAGGAAATCGAGAGGCTGGTCAGCATTCCGATTGAAATCGAGATGAACGGCATCCCGCGGCTGGAAGCGCTGCGCTCCATCTCGCTCTACGGGCTTTCCGCCATCGAGATGAATTTCGAATACGGCGCCGATCCGTACTTCGTGCGCGAGCAGGCCTTTGAGCGCATGGCCAACGCCTCGGTGCCTTCGGGTCTGCAGCCCACCATCTCGCCGTTATTCAGCCCCAGCGGCCTGATCTACCGCTATGTTTTGCAGAGTCCGGATCGCTCGCCGCAGGATCTGAAAGTGATCGAGGATTGGGTGCTCGAGCGCCATTACCGCTCCATTCAGGGGGTGGCTGACGACTCCGGGTTCGGCGGTACGGACATGCAGTATCAGGTGCTGCTCGATCCCACTAAGTTGTTCGCCTACGGCGTGACGGTCCCGCAGGTGACCCAGCAACTGGGCGACAACAATGCCAACGCCGGCGGCGGATTCTATTCGCAAGGCGGACAATTCTATTACATCCGGGGCCTGGGGCTGGTGCGCGATACGGCGGACATCGGAAACATCGTCCTGCAGGAGAAGAACGGGATTCCGGTTTACGTCAAGGACATCGCCAAGGTGCAGATCGGCTATGCGCCGCGGCTGGGCCAGTTCGGCTACATGCAGCAGGAAGAAGCGGTGGAGGGGGTCATCCTCATGCGCGTCGGCGAACAGGCGCAGGTGATCCTGCGGCGCGTCGAGGCCATGACCAAGGAACTCAACGAACACGTGTTGCCGCCCGACGTGAAAGTGGTGCCGTATTACGACCGCCAGGGCCTCATCGAAGAGACCACCAAGACCGTGGAGGAGAATCTGTTGCGCGGCATGCTGCTGGTGCTGGTGATTCTGGGCCTGTTCCTCTTTAGCGTGCGCACGGCGTTAATCGTGGCGGTGACCATTCCGTTTGCGCTGATGTTCTCGTTCATCTGTCTCGACTGGCGGCATATCCCCGCGAATCTGCTGTCCATCGGCGCCATCGATTTCGGCATTATCGTGGATGGCTCGGTCGTGATGGTGGAGAATATTTTCCGCGAACTGGCCGCTCGCCACGAAGAGGCCAAGGGACAGCACGATGTTCACTTTATCGAAGTGATCCGGGCCGCGGCGCACGACGTGGAGCGGCCGATCTTCTATGCCATTGCGGTGATCATCGCCGGCTATCTGCCCATCTACGTGCTCACGGGGCCTTCGGGCCGGCTGTTCCAACCCATGGCGGATACCATGTCGTTCGCGCTGTTGGGTGCGCTGCTGTGCGCCCTGACGCTGCTCCCCGTGCTGTGCTCCTTCTTTCTGCGAAAGCATGTGCACGAGCCGCGCAACCGGGTTTACGATGCGATTCGCGGCCTCTACGGCCGAATGCTGGGATGGTGCCTGCGCAACCGGCTGGTCACCATGGCGGTCATCCTGGCGATCTTCGCCGCGTCGCTGTTGCTGATTCCCGGGATCGGCGGCGAGTTCATGCCCCACCTGGACGAAGGCGCGCTGTGGGTTCGCGCCACCGCTCCATACACCATTTCCTTCGAAGAGGCTTCCAAGCTCTCGCCGCAGATTCGGAATATCCTGCGGAGCTTCCCGCAGGTGACCACCGTGGCCAACGAGCTCGGCCGGCCCGACGATGGCACCGATACCACCGGGTTCTTCAACAACGAATTCTACGTGGGCCTGAAACCCTACAACGACAAGACATGGTACGGCAGCATCCACACCAAACCCGAGTTGACGAAAGCCATCCAGCAGAAGCTGGCGGCCTTTCCCGGCATCATCTTCAATTACACTCAACCGGCGGAGGACGCGGTGGACGAGGCGGAAACCGGGTTGAAGAGTTCGCTGGCCGTAAAGATCTTCGGCCCGGACCTGGCTACCCTCGAAGACAAGGCCGTGCGGGTGAAGAATGTGATCTCGAAGGTGCCCGGGATCACCGGGATCACGGTGGTGCGGGAACTCGGCCAACCCACCCTGGTCATTACGCCGGACCGCGCCAAACTGGCCCGCTATGGCCTGAACGTCAGCGACGTCAACACCATGGTGGAGACCGCTATGGGTGGCACCGCCGCCACTCAGGTGATTCAAGGGGAGCGCCAGTTCGACCTGGTGGTGCGTATGCAGGAGCCGTACCGCAGCGATGAGAACGCCATCAAGAATTTGCTCATCGCCACGCCCGACGGCCAGTATCTGCCGCTCAGCCAGTTCTGCGAAATCAAGGTGGAAAGCGGCGCGTCGTTCATTTATCGCGAGTCGAATTCGCGCTTCATTGGAGTCCAGTTCAGCGTGGAAGGCCGCGACCTGGCCAGCGCCGTAGGCGAAGCCCGCAAGAGAGTCGCCGCGGCGGTGAAGCTCCCTATCGGTTACCAGTTCGATTGGGGCGGGGAATACAAGGAATACCTGGCGTCGCTCGACCAGATGAAGATCATTCTGCCCTTGACCGTGTTGTTGATTCTCCTGATCCTGTTCGCGTTATACGGAAACTTGAAGTTCCCGCTCATCATCTTCTTCAGCGTGCTCGTGACGGAGCCGGTCGGGGGATTGCTTGCGCTGCGCATCACGCATACCAATTTCAGCGTTTCGTCGATGCTGGGCTTCGTAGCGTTGATGGGCGTCGCGGTGCAGACCAGCGTGATTCTGTATTCGTTCATTAACAAGCTGCGCCTGGAAGGAAAAGACATCCCCACGGCGACGTTGGAAGCCTCGCTGCTGCGGCTGCGCCCCATCATGATGACGGCGCTGGTGGCCTGTTTCGGCCTGCTGCCGGCGGCCATGTCTACCGGCATCGGCAGCGATTCGCAGAAGCCGTTTGCCATCGTGATTGTGGCCGGCCTGGCCTCCCGGCTTTTCCTGTCGATTTTCCTGGCGCCGGTGCTCTACGCATTGGCGGCGCGGGATGGCGATGCTTTGCAGGTTTGATGGAGCATGATGGAGCGAAAATGCGGCGATCGATCTGGCATATACAAATCGGGTTTTTCCTGGGGAGTTGCCTGTGCCATGCACAGACCACGTTGACATGGCAGCAGGTGAAAGATAAGTTCGAGGCGGACAATCCCAACCTGCGCGCGGGCGTGCTGAATATCCAGGAATCCAAGGCGGAGGAGATCACCGCGTATCTGCGGCCGAACCCGAACCTCACCGCCGGCCTCGATCAGTTGCAGCCCTTCAACGGCAACCCTTACCGCCCATTTGCCTACGCCTTCCCGCTGGTGGCGTTCGATTATCTGCATGAACGGCAGCATAAGCGTGAACTCCGCCTGGAAAGCGCGCAGAACGGCACATCCATCGCCGAATCGCAGCAACTGGATCTGGAACGGACGCTGCTTTTCAATCTGCGCAGCGCTTTTGTGATGACCCTACAGGCCAAGGCGTTGCTGGCAAATGCCAAGGAGAACCTGGATTACTTCGACAAAGAGCTGTCCATCAGCCGCGTGCGCTTCAAGTCCGGCGATATCGCGCGCGTGGATCTGGACCGCCTGGTCTTGCAGCGCGCGCAGTATGAATCCGACTATCAGACCGCCCTGGTCAACGCCCGCACAGCCAAGATCACGCTCCTGATGCTGCTCAACGACCGTACCCCGGTGGATCGTTTCGATGTGGACGGGCCGTTCGAATTCCAGGAGCGGACCCTGCCGCTCGACGACTTTCACTCCGCGGCGCTGGCGGCCAGACCGGATCTGAAGGCTGCGGTCGAAACCATCGACAAAGCCGAGACCGATCACAAACTCGCGGTTTCCAACGGCTCCACGGATCCGACATTCGGGATGGATTTGGGGCGCAACCCTCCCATCACGATTTATATCGGATTCAGCATTAACATCCCGCTGCGCATTTTCGACAAAAACCAGGGCGAGAAGGCGCGCACGGAGATCGATATTTCGCATGCGCAGCGGCAGAAGGACGCCGCCGAGGCGCAGGTATTCAGCGACGTCGATTCGGCCTATTTCACAGTGGTCAGTTCCGTGAATCTATTGCTGCCATATAAGGGTACCGACGGTTATCTGGAGACGGCCACCCGGATTCGGGATTCCATGTCGTTCGCCTACCAGCGCGGCCAGGCGGCGCTGCTCGACTATCTGGATGCGCAGCGAGACTACCGCGCCACGCAGGTGGCCTACATCAACCTGGTGGGATCGTATCTGAGCGCCGCCAGCCAGCTGAATACAGCCGTGGGCCGTGAGGTGATCCCATAGCGACGGCTCGGCGTTCTCCATCGATCGAAGTATGGACTACTGCGTAACGCTCCGAAGCTGTCCGGAATTTATGTAACGGGCCAGGAAGCGGGACCGGTCCACCATCGCCTGCGGCGCATTGACGGAATGCCCGGCATCGTAAAAGACCACTTTCTGCGGACGTGAGATGGAGTTGGCCAGGCCCTCGGCAGCCGCGCGGGGTACGAATTGATCGAAGCGGCCGAATTGGAACAGAATCGGTGCGCCCGCCCAGGAACTCGTGAAGCGAATCGGATCTACCGCGGACAGGGATGCCCGGTAGCGGGCAAAGCGCTCCGGCCCCATCGAGAAACGCATGTTTGCCATATCCGGATCGTCACTTTCCATCAATTCAGCCAGGCTGGTGAATCCGGCCACAAGAACAAAGGCGCGCAGACGAGGCTCGACACTGGATAATATGGCGCCCCAGTTGGCGCCGTAACCGTGGCCCACATACGCTATCCGGCTGGCGTCGACTTCGTCGCGCTGTGACAGCATATCGATCCCACGCCGAATATCGACGATCGCCTGAATGTGGATATCCCGGTCGTTGTCGTTGTCGCTCTGGGCATTGAAGCTGCGCCGCCAGCCAACGGGTCTCTCCTGCGGTCCGTCGATAAGTAGTGAAACAGCCGGTCGCCGGGCGCGCGCTAGCAATAGCGCCTCCGGAAGGAACTCGTCCCGTCTCCCATAGTCGGGAACGAAGATTATCGCTGGATATTTTCCTCTTCGCGAAGGAGTCACCAGCGTTGCCGAAACCGGGCCTCGGGAGCCCGAAAACGAGGCAGTCATCACCAGCGCTTTGTCCGCGACCTCCGGCTTCTCCAAATGGGTGTTGAGCGGAGCGGTCGTATCGTACGAAAACATGGATGCCGGATTCTCATGCGACGGAGCCTGCGGGCTGGCGGAAGCTAATTCGACCCCGGAAGCGGGAACCACCCAAAGATAGACACGGTCATCGTCCAGTTCGATGGTCTTCGTGGGGAGCCAACTCCCCATGTCGAACCGGTGGGAGACGATACGGGTTCCAGGTCTCAGTTCAGTGAGAAGCTTCGCGCGCAAGCGCAAGTTGACGCCCGGAGTCAAAAACATCGTCACCACCGTTGCCCGACGCAAGTCGTACGTGAACAGGTCTGCCTGCACGAAGGTGGCCTTCTCACTGAGACCGTCCTGTTTGGCCAGGGTCTGCGACCGGCGCACGAGATCGGGGTCGATCTCGACTCCCGTCGCCTGAATGCCAAATCGTTTGCAGGCCGCCATCACAATTCGACCGTCGCCCGAGCCGAGATCGATCAGAACGTCTCCCGCCTTGATGTCCGCGACATCGAGCATGGCATTCACTACGTTCGCGGGGGTTGCGACATAGGGTATATCGGTGAATTGCCCGCCAGTCTGCGCGAAGAGCACGGCGGATATGGCGAATCCCAGTTCGACTATTCGGAGCGGCATGCGGAGTTCCATCTAAGGAGACGCGCCGGAGGCTCTTCGCGTGCAGGCGCGCATCGGTTGTGGCAAATTCCACAGGAATGCGATATGGTCGGGCCATGCGCCAACGAATCGGCATCCTCGCCCTGTTCCTGCTGATAGCCGGCGACATCGCCGCCCAGTCGAGACGACCCGATCCGCCGGTTATCCCAGTCGGACTGGATGCGTACCGGCTTTGGGGCAGATGGCCCTACCAGCGGATCGGAGCGCGCGCTTACATGCGCAGCACGTATGACCGCAGCGGGGGCAATGAAGGCGCCGATGCCAGCCACTTCCTCTACCAACTCGCCGGCGATTTCAACGTCTCGCTCGACCTGGCAGGTCCCGGCGTTCTCTACTTCGCGCGCTACAACCACTGGCACGGCAGCCCCTGGCATTACGTCGTAGACGGCGCTGACCACATCATCGAGGAAAGCAGTACCGCCGATCCGCTGCATCCCGCCGGGAATTCCGTGTTCCTTCCCGCGCGCTTGTTTCCGAACCCGCTGACATGGACCTGGTCGCTCACGCGCGGCGCCGACCTCACATGGGTCCCGATCTCCTTCGAGCATTCGTTCCAGATGGCATATTCCCGGACGCACTATGGAACGGGCTATTACATCTACCACCAGTACGTTGGTGGGGCGAATCTGTCCCGCCCCATTCGCTCGTGGGACACTAAATCCGTTCCGGATGCGGAAGTGCTGGCGCTCATCGGCCGCGCGGGCAGCGATCTGGCGCCGCGTCCCGGCACGCCGGAAGGCGCCGCCGCCGGAGTCGAGGAGCGCCATGGCGAGGTGACGCTTGCAGGAGGCGGCAGCACCCTGGTGACGCGCATCACGCGCGCGCCTTCAATGCTGCGCGCACTGGAGCTTTCTCTGCCGCGCAAGGATGCGGTGCAGCTTTCCCTCGCTCGCCTGCGAGTTGTTTGGGACGACCGGCCCATGCCTTCGATTGACGCGCCTCTGGCGCTGTTTTTCGGAGCAGGCACGTTCTACAACCGCGACGATCGCGAATACCTGGTTAAAGCGTTCCCCGTCGTCGTGCGGTTCGATGCGGAGCGGGTGCATCTGGCATGCTTCTTTCCTATGCCGTTTTTCCACTCCGCCCGCCTGGAACTCGTCGGTGCGGGAGGCGGCGATGTGGCCGGCATTCGCTGGGCGGTCCGCTACGTGCCTTATAAAGATCCAGCCAGCCACGTCGGGTATTTCCATGCCACGTATCGCGATCACCCGTCACCGGAACCGGGCCAGGACCTGCTCCTGCTGGACACGCGGAAGACTGAAGGAGGCGGCGACTGGTCCGGTCATCTGGTTGGCACCTCGTGGATCTTTTCGCATCGCGCGGACCTGACCACGTTGGAAGGCGATCCGCGCTTCTATTTCGATGACAGCCTTACGCCACAGGCGCAGGGTACCGGCACCGAGGAATGGGGCGGCGGCGGTGACTATTGGGGCGGACAAAATATGACGCTGCCATTTGTCGGGCATCCGGCGGGTGCGCGCAGTGCATCGGAGGCCAAGGATGAGCGTGACAAGATCGAATCCGCTTACCGCTTCCTGCTGGCCGATCTGATGCCGTTTGGCAAGAACGCGCGCATCACCCTGGAACACGGCGGCACCAACCAATCCACCGAACACTACGAGACGGTCACCTACTGGTATGGAGCGCCGCGTGCCACTCTGGTGAAGACCGACGAACTGGTGATCGCCGACCCGGCGAGCGAAAAGGCGCACAAGTACACGTCACCCGATGCTTCCCCGCCTTACGAGATCAGTTCCCGGTACGAATGGGGTGTGGACACGCTCGATGGGCGCGAGATCTTCGCGCCCCAAGCCGACTGCGGCCGCCATACGAAGGGCACATCGGAGTTCACCATGAGGATTGATTCGCGGAACCTGGGCGTGCTGCTTCGCCGCAAGCTCGACTATGCATTTCCTAACCAGCGTGCCGAAGTCTACGTCGCCGCCGATGCCCACGAGCGAACGCCACGATGGAAACCTGCCGGCGTCTGGTATTTGGCCGGCTCGAATACCTGCGTGTATTCAAATCCGCACGGAGAATTGGGTGAAACGCAGCACATTGTCGAGACCTCCAACCGACGTTTTCGAGACGATGAGTTTCTAATTCCGCGCGATTTGACCGAGGGCCGCCGCGCAATTCGTGTCCGTATTCAATTCACGCCGGTCAACCGTCCGCTCTTTCCGGGCTATCCCGTGCCGGAACTCGCCTGGAGTGAGATTCGCTACACTTCCTACAGCTTCGTTCTGCGCTGAACTCGCGCCGTGTGACGGCTGTATTCAAAACGCGAACGAATTATTGGTATCTCAGTGCGACCGTCGGATCCACTCGCATGGCACGGCGTGCGGGGATATAACAGGCGGTCACCGCGACGCCGAGCAGAACGATGGCGGCGGCGCCGAAGGTCAGCGGATCCGTCGCGGAGACGCCATAAAGCAGGCTCGCGATCAGCCGCGTGAGCAGAAGCGCTAAGGCAACGCCGATGCCCAAGCCCAGCAGGGCAAGCTTTGCGCCTTGCCCCAAAATCAGATGCAAAACGTCGCGCCGCTCGGCCCCCCAGGGCCATGCGAATTCCGATTTCATGCGTGCGCTGCGAGGCCGAGTACGAAATCACGCCGAAAATTCCAACGGCGGCGAGCACCAGAGCGATCGCGCTGAACGAACCCAGCAGGAACGTGCGAAATCGCTCCCGCGAGATGGATTGGCCGAGCACATCCGGGAAGGTTGCGACATCCGTCACGGGGAGATCCTTGTCAATGGAGTGAACCTCCTGGCGAATGGCGGCGGCCACGCTCGATGTGCTCAACGAACTTCTGACCACGACCTCCCCTCCATAAAGAGGCGCTTGCGCGAAGGGCACGTACATCATCGAACCGGGCTTCTTGCTAAGCGCCACGTCCCGCACGTCGCCGACGACGCCGACGATTTTGCGCGACACATTGCCGTTTGGCGGAAATCCAAATCTCATTTGCTTTCCGATGGGGTCCTGGTTCGGGAAATAACGGCGGGCCAACGCTTCGCTAACGATCGCTACGTTCGGGTTGGACGGCGAATCCTGCTCGGAGAAAAGACGGCCCCGCAGCAACGGAATTCGCATCACATGAAAATACTCGGGACTTACCGTCGCGTAATCGGCGGTCGTGGATTCGCCGGGAGGAAGCGGGGGATTTCCCACAATGCTGAATGCGAAGGTGGCCTCGCCTTGGCGGTCCATGGGCAGTGGAGCGGCCAGCGCCGAATCCTCAATGCCAGGCTGCGTATGGAGGCGCGCCAGCAATTCTTTGGCGAAAGCCGCCCATTGCTGCGCCGTCTTGTATTGAAATTGCGGAAGCGAAACCTCGGCTTCGGTGACGCCGCTCGGATCGAAGCCAGGATTGACCGATGTGACCAGCGCAAAGCTGCGGATGAGGAGGCCACCCGCCACCAGGAGCACCATGGCCAGCGATATTTCCGCGATGGCAAAGAAGCTTCGCATGCGCTGGCCGCCACGTTGGCCCGTCCGCTCGCCGCCTTCCTTGAGGTTCGTCTGCAAGTTGGACGGGGTGGCGAGCAGCGCGGGCGCCAGCCCAAACGCCAACGCGGAGGCCAGCGACAACACCAGCGCGAACGCCAGGACCGGGCCTCCGACATGAATCGAGCTGATCCGGACCACTTCGGACGGCAAGAAAGGCTGGAGGCCCCAGACAGTCCACGCCGCCAGGAGCAGACCGGCAACTCCGCCGACCAACCCTAACAGAGCGCTCTCGGTCAGTAATTGCCAGGCAATGCGGGCGCGAGACGCCCCCAGCGCGATTCGCACCGCCACTTCTCTCCCGCGAGAAGTGGCCTTAGACAGAAGCAGGTTCGCGATATTGGCACAGGCGATCAATAGGAGCAGGCCAACCGCGGTCAGCAAAATCAGCAGCGCGGGTTTCAAGTTCCCCACCACCGCCTGGCGATAGGGCTGAATCCGGAGCGTCACACCGGAATCTTCCGCCGGAAACTGCTGCGCGAGCTGCGCGCCCAGGGTCTTCATCTCGGCCTGCGCTTTCTTGAGCGAAACGCCTGGCTTGAGCCGGCCGATCACGCCCAGCAAAGGCACGGCGGGCCGCGACGTCAAAGGCCCGAACAGCGGGTCCTCGATGACAGAAATCCACACGTCCTGACGGGGCGCGCCCTCCGGATAACGAAAGCTTGCCGGCAGGATTCCGACCACCGTAAATGGACGCATGTCCAAAGCGACAGATTGGCCAATGAGACCCGGATTGGAGCCGAAGCGGCTGCGCCAGAGATTTTCACTTAGAACAGCCACGGCCGCAGCGCCTGGCTTGCCATCCTCGGGCAACAACGTGCGGCCCAGCAGAGGCGTGGCGTTCAGCAGGGAGAATATCTCCGGCGTCACGTCCGCGGTGTTTACAATGGCCGGCTCGCCTGACTGGGTCAATGTGAGATCGTGAAATGCATTCCCCGCTATTTGACTAAACACGCGGTTCTGGGCGCGGCACACAGTGAAGTCCCTGTAGGAAATGGTTGACAGAGCCTCTGGCCGATTCAGCGGGACATCGAACATCAGGACGAGTTGATGGGGATCCCGATACGGGAGCGATCGCAAAAGCACGGCATCGACGATGCTGAAAATCGCGGTATTGGCGCCAATACCCAGCGCCAGTGTGAGTACGGCGACAGCGGTGAAGCCGGGTGTTTTGGCCAGCATGCGCAGGCCGAAGCGAACATCCTGGCAAAGGCTATCCCACCAGAGCCAGCGGCGGGCTTCATAGTAGCGCTCCTGGACCCGCGTGATGTTACCGAAAGCCCGGCGTGCGGTGGCGCGCGCCTCTTCCGCGCTCATCCCCGATTCCCGCAAGCGCTCGATCTCAAGCTGGATGTGGGCCTCGGTTTCCGCCCTAAAGTCGCTCCCCTTTCTGCGCCGGAACATGGCATTACCTTTCCGCGGCCTTGGGCTCCAAAATCCGCCCGATGGCTGCCGCCAGCCTCTTCCATCTGGCAGTTTCTCTAACCAATTGTTTGCGGCCGGCCGCGGTCAGCGAATAGAATCGCGCCCGGCGGTTATTCACGGAGATCCCCCACCTGGCGGCGATCCAACCCCGGTCTTCCAGCCGCTGGAGTGCCGGGTACAGCGCTCCATGCTCCACGAGCAGCTCTTCTTCCGATGTCTGCTGGATCGCCCGCGCGATCCCTTGCCCGTGTTGCGATCCAAAGATCAGCGTGCGCAGGATCAGCAGGTCCAGCGTGCCTTGCAGCAGTTCCAGCCGTTCCCCGGGTTCCTGGGTAGACATCTAACCCGAGTGTACAAATCTTGGGGTAAAATGTCAACCCAAATATTGCGGTGTTGCCCGGTCACTCGTTGACATCCCATTGGAACGGACTTACCCTAAGTGTGCCATGCCACGTTGCCTACCTCTTGCAAGTCTTTTTACTCTTTTTCCATTGTTCGGCGCCTCTCCCGCTCCTGAACTCCGCGCTGTGGACAATATAAGCAAGTTACCCCTGGCTTTTGAAAGGAACCAAGGCCAAGCCGGCAAGTCCGTCGATTTTCTGGCGCGGGGCGCGGGCTACAGCGTGTCCCTCTCCCGCGGCAATGCCCGGCTTACGCTCCGTCGCGGCAAATCGGCTGTGCCGGCCACGGTGGAACTGCGGCTGGATGGTGCGCGCCGCGATCCCAAAGCCATAACCCGCAATGCCCTTCCGGGCCGGGTGAGTTATTTTCTGGGAAACGATCCCACGCGCTGGCGCACGGATATCCCGATCTTCTCCCGCATAGAGTATGCGTCTGTCTATGACGGAATTGACCTGGCGTATTACGGCGACCAAGGCCGGCTGGAGTATGACTTCATGGTGGCGCCGGGGGCAAATCCGGACGTTATCCGGCTGGCGGTAGATGGCGCGCGGAACCTACACGTGGACGACAGCGGCGGACTGGCATTCGAAACCGCGGCGGGCCCGGCCGGGTTTCGGCGGCCCATCGCCTACCAGGAGATCGCGGGGACGCGGCACGCCGTGGAAAGCCGCTACACCGTCGCGGACGGGAACGCGGTGAGCTTTGCCGTGGGAGCTTACGACCCGCGCCAGCCGCTGGTGATCGATCCGTCGCTGGTTTATTCCACCTACCTGGGCGGATCGGGCAACGATTCCGGCTCGGCGATCGCGGTGGACTCACACGGCAACGCCTATATAACCGGTACCACCAGCTCACTGGACTTTCCGCTGGTGGACGCGGAACAGTCCTTTTACACGGGGAACCTGGCGATTTTCATCTCCAAACTCTCGGCCGATGGGTCGAGCCTGATTTATTCCACCTATTTGGGCGGCTCGGGTGTCGAGCCCTACGTTGATACCCCATATTCGATTGCGGTTGACAGTGAGGGCAGCGCGTATGTGGTCGGGACGACTTATTCCACGAATTTCCCGACCAAGAATGCGCTGTATCCAACCTTGAATGGTCTATCGGATGCGTTTGTAACCAAGTTCAGCGCGGCGGGCAGCGCGCTGGTCTACTCAACCTATTTAGGGGGATCAGGCAACGATCTCGCTTACGGAGTGGCTGTGGATGCGGCACGCAACGCGTACATCACGGGATCGACCTCCTCTTCCGACTTTCCGGTCACACCCGGGGCGTATCAGACATCGGCGAATGGGTCTTGCTCTTATGCGACCAAGATGAACGCGGCGGGTTCCGCGCTAAGCTGGTCTACGTATTTCGGAGACAATTGCAGCGCGCAAGTGCGCGCTATCGCGGTCGACTCGCGGGGCGGCGTCTACCTGGGCGGAACCGCTTTTCCCGGGCTCCCGGTTACGCCCGGGGCGCCGCAGCAGATCCTCGGCGGAGACGTGGATGCCTTCCTGGCAAAGCTCAGCTATACGGGGGCGACACTGGCGTACTGCACCTACCTGGGGGGCAGCCTCGACGATTACGGCCAGGCCGTCGCGGTGGATAGCGGAGGCAACGCATACATCGCGGGCTATACCACCTCCACGAATTTTCCTGTAACGGCATCGGCCATTCAAAGCGCCAACGGTGGGGGGAATGATGCTTTCGCCGCCAAACTGAATAGCGCGGGCACCGCGTGGGTGTACTCGACCTACCTGGGGGGACAGCGGGACGATTATGCGTGGGGGATCGCGGTGGATTCCACGGGACGCGCGATCGTGGCCGGCAGCACGGACTCTACAAACTTTCCGCGCGCCGCCGCCCTGCAACCCGTCCTGGCCGGCAATCAAGTTGCGATCTACAGGACGACCAGCGGCGGATCGACCTGGACGGCGGCGCAATCGGGATTCCCCGGCCCTATCGAGTATGCCGGCAGCATTGTGATCGATCCGGCCGCGAGCACCCATTTGCTGGCGGTCTCGAGCGACGGGGGCCTGTATCAGAGTACCGACAGCGGAGGCCACTGGACAGCCAACACTTCGTTTCCCGTGGGGACATACGTTTACACGCTGGCGTTCAGCGCGGACGGCGGTACGGTCTATGCGGGTGCGAACTTCAACGGGCTCTACTCCAGTTCAGATGGCGGCACGACCTGGACATTCGTGAGTTACCTTCCCTTCGACCCGTTATGTGCCTCATTGAATATCACCGTCGATCCCGCCGACGCCAGCACGCTCTACGTGGGCGGCGGCAGCATCTACTATGGGTTTACCTGCGCGGTGAAGAGCACCGACGGTGGCGCGGAATGGACGGTTTTCACCGGCCCGATCGCCAGCGCGGTGGTCACGGGCTTCGCGATCAACCCGCAATCGCCGAATACGCTTTACGCCGCCAGCGAGACTGGCGTGTTCAAGAGTACGGATGGCGGCGGGGCCTGGACCGCGCTCAATGTCGCTGGGCTGGCGAATCCATCCGTGGATGCCGTGGTCATCGACCCGAGCCAGCCCGAGGTGGTCTACGTCGCCGCGAATGGGAGCGTGTACAAAAGCATAAACGCGGGAAGCTCCTGGACACTCGCCTCCACCGGAGTGACCGCCTATGTTTACTACCTGGCGATTTCGCCTTCCAGCCCGACCGTGCTATATGCGGGCACTACATCGGGCATGTTTGTGAGCTCGAATCGGGCGGTGTCGTGGAGTTCAGCGGGCCTGGCCCAGGATCAGATTTGGGGGATCGCGGTCAGCCCCACGTCGCCCGCCGTAGTGTTTGCCATGGTTGACGTGGCTGAGGATGCCTTCGTGGCCGAGATCAATCCGTCCGGCGATGCGCTGGTATATTCCACTTATTTTGGCGGTAGCAACTACGATACGGCCTACGCCGTGGCGGTAAACTCCTCCGGCGACGCTCTGGTGACGGGTTTGAACGGTTCGGGCGACTTCCCGATAACTCCTGGAGTGTTTCAGGCATCTACGGTGAGCACGAGTACTTCATTCGTTGCCCGGATCAGTTCCACGACGCCCGCCTGTACATACTCAACTTCTCCCGCCGCCGGTCTCTTCTATCCGGCGGGGGGTTCGGCCAACTACAGTGTGGTTGCACCCACCGGCTGCGCCTGGACGCCGATGCCCAGCGCGCCGTGGATTACCATTACGCGCGGCACTGGCCCCGGTGTTGCGCCGCTGGCATTCGCCGTGACGGCCAATACGGGCGCGGCGCGAACCGGCACGATTGCGATCGGCACGGCCGCTATCTCGATTGCCCAGGCGGCGGGCTCGTGCACTTACTCGCTCTCAACCAACAGCCTTATTTTTCCGGTTGCGGGCGGATCGCAGAGCGTCGCGGTTACCGCGGGCGAAGGCTGCCAATGGAAGGTGACGGGACTTCCGCCGTGGCTCACCATCACTTCAGGCGGCAGCGGCGACGGCAATGGGATGGTAAGTCTGGAAGCTACGTCGAATCTATTCCCGGGTGCGCGCACGAACATCGCACCTATCGATATTGCGAGTATCCCGGTGTCAGCGAGTCAGCCGGGCACTTCCGGGATGTCACGCCGGTGATCGCTTTTCGGCACCGCGCTGTTTTCGAGTAACGCTTAGCCCGCAGGGCGCGTCCAAATGCCGGCGGAGATATACTCCGCGCTATCTGGAGGCTCGAGTGAAACTTATAGCCGTTTTCGCATTTGTGGCCTGCTGCGCCTTCGGTGCGGAAGACCGGGCTGTCGCGCCCGATTTCGAATCCGCCGCCTGTGGCCCACGAAACGTGAAGTTAGAAGTGAAGGTGGACCCATCGCAACACCCTACACCGGCCCCGCCGGACGGGAAAGCGCTGGTCTACGTGGTGAATCAGGAGATTCACGTCAATATCGGCGTGGATGGAAATTGGGCCGGCGCAGACGACCGGAACACGTATTTCTTCGCGGCGGTCGACCCCGGCGAGCACCACCTCTGCGCCTATGCAACCTTTTGGGGAGCAACCTTCATTTCACTGCATTCGATCGACGCCAAAGCAGGTAAGACCTACTATTTCCTGCCGATGCCCATCGGCAACGGGGGCAGCGGTGGCAGATACGCGCTAGAGGAACTCGATCCCGATGAAGGAAAAAATCTGGTGTCGAAGGCCAAATTCAGCACGTCGCATCCGAAGTGATAATCAGGAGAGCATATTTTGCATGCAGCACTTGTGCATCTGACGATCGATCCGGCGCTGGCGCCCGCTGCCGCCGCCGCATTCACCAGCGAGATCCTGCCCAGAGTGCGAGCCGCCTCGGGGTTCGTCGCAGGATACTGGATGGACCCGGTTGACGGCCAGGGTTTCGGTTTTCTCCTGTTCGATACGGAGGAGCAAGCTTTCGCGGCCACCCCGCCGGCAACCGCATGGTCCGCACCCGGTGTGACGATCTTGCGCACGGATGTTCGGCGGGTTGCAGTCGCGATACCTTGATGGCAAGATTCAATTACTCGCCACCTTGCCCCGGAGTACGATAATGGATGCCTTGGGAAGCCGGTAAAGGGTATCCGGACCGCCGCTGGTGATGGTCGAAACAGATGGCGGGCCATCCGGGAATGCGTGGCCGTTGACTCCAGGAGCCGGATCAGGGTGCCACTGATACTCGGCGGGACCGAAGACTACACGATCCACCGTGCCGGAGAAAAAGCGATCGTGCCCTGCGATTGAATCGGCGAATGTCATTTTCACAGAGTGGTCGGTGTCCTGGTCCTTGTTGACCAACATGACGGACCATTGCCCATCGGGCCGCGCGACGGCGTAAGCGGTCACCAGGGTGTTCCCGTCCTTGTCTCTCATGTCGCTCGCGACTTTATAGAGTTTGTGGATAGCATCAACAGGCTGGACCCATTCCCTGGTAATTACCTGCGTCGCCAGATACTGAGGAGGATAGCTTCTGACGTGGTTATTGTCGTCTATCGGCAGAAAGCCACCGCCTCCTCCACCTCCGCCGCCGGCGATGTAGTGGAAATAATAAGTGCCGCCGGCGCCCGCGGTCAGCACCGAACCAACATAGTCAGCCAGCCAAAGAGCGCTCTTAACGGTGCCCGCGCCGCCCTCGCCGAGATCGTTGCCCTCGGTCATGAAAAACGGCACATGCGGCGGTAATCCGTTGTCCTTCCAGGATTGGATTACGCGATTCACCGAGGCCGGCTCATTGTAAAGCGAACTCCACTCGCCGCACAGCCGCGTCCCCATGCAGGGATAGTGCTCGAATGAAAAGAACGTGAAGTCCTGCAGATGGCCGTGCGTTTTGAGGTAGTCCACGAACCGGCCCAGGAAAGAGACCCTGCCGTTAGCGTCGGCCCAGGAATCCACGTCGCCAGGCGTCCCTTCGAATGCCGGCCCGCCCAGCGGCGCGCTGGGCACCAGCTTGTGGATGGCCCTGGCGAACTGTATGTAGAGCGTGGCATAGTCTTCCGGTAGAACCCGCTGCCCATCCGGCTCCTCGCCCATCTCGATCCATGAAATCGGATACTTCCGTTTGTAAACGTAAGCGATTTCATTGGCCGCATCCTCCGGCGTGGCATAAAGAATCGCGATCGGAATCATGGCGGGAAGACCGCGCGTCACCCCGCAATTGAAGAAGAAATCGAATCCGATTTGATCCCCTCTTCCGTAGTCCAGGTTGGAAGCGGCGTGCCACGGGTCCACGGAGGAGGGCCAGGTGATGGTCTGCTGCCGGCTGGGCAGGTGCTTGACGATGTCCGTGAATTGGCCGTCCGCCGACAGGGTGCCGATATAGAGCTCGTTGATCGCGTATCCCAGGCAGTTACGCGGGTCCTGCGCGCCGTGGGTATCGCAGGTGTTTGACGATTCCGTCATCCAGATGCGCAGGTAGCGCACCGGGATATTCCAGCTCATCAACTTCAAAGTGGGTGTTCCACCCTTGCCGTCCGTGATGGTTCCCATGGGGAAGGTCTGCCAGGCGCCCTTGTTGATGCCGTCATAAAACGGCTCCAGCTCTCCAGTCCAAAACTGTACGGAATAGCGTCTGGCATAGGGGTTGGCCCAAGCTATCTTGATGGCATTCACTTCCACCTTGGCGCCCAAATCGATCATGACCCACTGCGGGTGCAGGGAGTCGGACTCGCCGGTGTATGCTTTCGTCAGGTAGGGATTGCTTTTCCAGTAGGATTTCGGATCGCCATCGGTCAAGCGGGACCAGCCGTTGCCGTCGCCCAATGTGGCGCCGCGGTGGGGCAGCGGGTAGGCCCAGGAGTGGAGGATCTTTTCGCTGGTGGGCTCCGCGCTGCCCGTGAAATATCCCTCCTGCCTGGCCGCATTGCTCCAAGTGCCGCGCGCGTTCCAGTGCCACGCCTCGATCATCAATTCCGTATTCTGGCGATAGGTAACCGTTTGCCATCCCGCGCCCAATAGCCCCTTCAGGACCGGACCGGTCAGCAGACGCCCGGTATGCTTCTCGTTCTCCTCTTTTGTGTTTCCACCGCGCAAGCGGTCAATGGCGCCGCCCAGCGCCCGGAACGGACTGAACGAATTCACCGCGTGGGAAGGCGCGGCATCCACCACGATATTCTGCGCACTGGCCCCGCCTACCAACCACAGGAATATTGCTACGCGACGATGCAAGGCAGCCTCACTTCGGCTTGGCGGCAGGCGTGACAATCTCCTGCTCCAGGCCCGTCAATCGGTGACGCTCCGCCAGAGCGTCGGCATCCACGGGCGCCTCGAATTCCTTGCCACGCAGGTCCGCGGCCAGCCGCCGCAACTGGCGGACATACTCGGCGGCTTTCCTGCGGGACGCCTCGTCGAGTCCGGCACCGGCATCATCCACTTCCGGGATGCGGTATTTCTCGAATTGATCCACCGTCGCGGTCAGCTTGTTGCGCGCCTCCACGGCGGCCGGACCGCGGGCCGCGAAGAACGCCCGATTGTCCGCCAGCATCAGCACCAGATCTTCACGAACCTTGGCCGCGGCCGCCCGCCAATTATCGAGCGGCGCATTCGCCGGCTCCGCTGGACGCTGATAAGCGCTTGGCTTGGCCATACCCGGCGAATCATAGATCGCGTTAAACACCAGTTTGTAGGTACCGTGCGATTGGCCGCGCCATTGCGGACGAAAACCAAAAAGGTACACGCGCCCGTCGCCTTCGAAAACCTCGACGGCCGCTGCTTTTCCCTGGATGCGCTCGGGGTGCAGCAGGTATCCGCTGGCCAGCGGGTTGCGCTCCTTTGAGTACGCCGCCAGAATCACACCGTGGAAACCGCTCTTGGTATCGAAGGCCGGCCCGCGCTCGAACATCACGATCGGCTCGCGCGGCATCCCCCAAACCGCGGGATGATTCATATCGCGCAGCTCCACGCGCAAGAGCGATCCGGAGCAGTAGAATTGGTCGTTATTCAGACCGTCCAGAACGTTCGTGACAGGCAGCCCCAGGCTCGCGATCGCCATGAGGGACGCATTATTGAAGGCGATCAGGGTTCCGCCCCCGCGCACGAAGGCACGCAGCGCATCCACGCCGGTGTCGCCGACGCCGCCTACGTACTCACCCGAGATGGTGCCGGGGGCGAAGCCATCCAGGATCTGCTTGGTGCCGGCATCCGGGATGATGATGGCGTCCAGGCGGTCGCGCAGGTGGCCGGCCTGAATGTCCGCATTGCGCAGCGTCACGGGCGTGAACCCGTAGTTTTCGAGAATCCAGCGGGTCCATCCCTCGTCAATGTTCCCGGTCCACGAGCGGTACAGGCCTACGCGCGGCTTCTTGGTGGAGACGGCATCCGGCGGCTTCTCAATCGCCAGCGCCTGGACTGAATGTTTGTGCGCGATGGCCGACATCCGCTCGCGATCCAAGCCGGAGACAACGATCGCGCCGGGCTCCCGGCCGCTGGGTGTGGCCATCTCGGATTTCGAAAAACCGGCTTGCCCCCCGGCCGCCAGAATCTCGTTGAGGGCCGCGAAACTGGCGTTCGGCTGGTGGCTCAATATGTATGTCGAACCCGTTCCTGCGACGCCGCCCGGCGGAGGCGTCACTTGTTCGATGGGTTTGAGGCTGGCGCGCTGGCTATCCGTCAAGCGCTCGGATACCACCGCGACCTCTACGCCCATTTGCATGGGAAGCGTCCAGCCCGCCACGTCGTAGGGACGGATGGGCGGCCCGTTGGGAGTCTGGCGCAGATCGGGATATCGCTGCGTCTCGAACAGCTCTTTCACCAGCGGGGAGAACGGCTGATCCATGAGGATCACCCAAGCATTTTTGTATTCGCGGCTGTTGGCTACAAAAGGCTGCTCCGCGCGATACACTTCGATGCCGTCGATGAGAAGCGTTTCGACCAGGGTCGCGGCGGTGGGCAAATCGCGCTGCTCCTGGCGGATCACATAAGCGAAGGGCGGCTCCTTGCGGAATCGCTCGATGTTGTCGCGCGCCGCCTGATAGCGATTGTAGAGCAAGGTCTCGCGATACTTCGCCGCCGTGTCCAGCACCGCCATGGACGCGCCTTCCATATAGCGCACGGCGTCCGCCAGCCGCCACCAGCCACCTTTCCACGGGCTGCTGTAGAACACTTCCGCGGTCAATTGCTGGCGGTCCTTCGGAAACTCGTCCACGGTATAGAAGTGGGGCGTTGCATAGTGATACAACGCGGTTTCGGTGAAGAAAGAAATGCTATTGCGGAAGATATGCGTGAAATCGAGGAATCCGGGATACCAGTTGTCGAAGCCCACGCGATGCACGGCGCCCGGCATCTGGTGTTCGTCCAGGTAAGCGGCCATGTTGATGCCCAGCACGTTGAGCCAGCGCGCCATCAGCGGATTGATATTCGATGAGATCGGCTCGGTGAAAGGCGGAATGAAGATGCGCGTGGGAAACGGCGCGGTCTGGTGGTGGCAATAGAAGATGACCGGATTCCAGTCGAGTTCGGCGCGGGTAACGTCGCGCGACTCGAGCATATTGTTCATATAGCCGTCGCGATTGTTGTCATGGCCCACGTACTCCTGGTAGAGATCGGGCAGGGGACTGACCTCATAAGGCGTACCCACATTCTTCCGATACCACGACACCACCTCGTTTTGGCCGTCCGGATTGAGCGTGGGCCACAGCATCAGGATGACATTGTCGAGAATCGCGTCTATCTGCGGATCGCCCTGGGTCGAAACCAGCTTGTAGCCGAGCAGGATGGACTGCTGCGCGCCGGCGACTTCGGTGGAATGCAGCCCGCCGTCGATGTGGACGATGGCCTTGCCCTCGCGCGCCAAGGCGTGGGCCTGCTCGTCGGTGAGACCCCGGCCCTGGGCCAGGCGCCGCGCGATGTCCTTATATTTGTCGAGCTGCGCCAGATTCCGCGGCGAGGAGATGATGGCAATCTCCCAATCCAGGCCGCGCGTGGTCTTGCCGACCGAGATCACCTTGATGCGATCGGAAACCGCCGCCAGTTTGTGGAAGTAGGCGCGTGATTCGTCGTAATTAGCAAGGTAGAAATCGTCGCCGGGCTTGTGGCCCAGGACGGATTCGGGGGTCGGGACGGGCTGCGCCGTTGCGGCGGCCAGTGATAGGACCAAAACCGGAAGAGTTGACTTTGCGAGCATTTTCATTTATGTAACATTATGTATCATGATGTATCATGGCAACCACAAGACGGCATTTCCTGCAAGCGAGCGGCGCGGCATCGCTCGCCCTCCGCGCGGCCGGGCGCGGCCAGGGGCAGACCGCGGCGAACGATCACATCCAGTTCGCCACCATCGGCTGCGGCATCATGGGCCAGGGCGACACTGAGACCGCCATCAGCGTCCCCGGCACCAAACTCGTCGCGGTATGCGACGTTTACGAAGGCCGCCTGACCCGCGCCAAGGAGCACTGGGGCGCCCAGTTGTTCACCACCCGCGACTATCGGGAAGTGCTGGCGCGTAAGGACGTCGACACCGTGATCATCGCCACGCCGGATCACTGGCATGCGCGCATCGCCGCCGAGGCCATGGAGGCGGGCAAGGACGTGTACGTGCAAAAGCCGATGGTCAAGCAATGGCAGGACGGCCACCGGCTGATCGAAACCTCGCAGCGCACCAGGCGAATCTTGCAAGTTGGCAGCCAGCGCGTTAGCTCGGTGATCTACCAGAAAGCCCAGGAGCTGTATCGTGCGGGCGCGATCGGCAGGCTCAACGCCGTGGAGGCGTGGATCGACCGCAACTCCGCCATCGGCGCATGGCGCTACTCGATTCCGCCCGACGCGAGTCCCGCAACCATCGATTGGGACCGCTTTCTGGGCGAAGCGCCCAAGCATCCGTTCGATCCGCAGCGCTTGTTCCAGTGGCGCAATTGGAACGACTACGGCACCGGCGTCGCGGGCGACCTGTTCGTGCATCTTTTTACCGGCATCCACTTCGTGCTCGGCTCTGTAGGGCCGACGCGCGTGTACGCCGCCGGCGGGATCTACTTCTGGAAAGGCGACCGCGACGCGCCCGACATTCTGGTGGGTCTGTACGATTATCCGCAGACCGCCAGCCACCCCGCCTTCAACCTGGCGCTGCGCGTGAATTTCGTTTGTGGCGGGACCGGAACCAGCAGCTTCCACTTCACGGGCAGCGAGGGCATCATGACCATCGGTGACGGCGTGAGCCTGACGAAGCCGCCCAAGGAGACGGAGCCGGGCGAAAGCGAAGGCAGTTTCTCCAAAGCGACGGCGGCGAAGATTATGGCGCAGCACCGCGAGCGCTACCCCGAGCGGCTGGTCACCGCGGCCACGATGCCCGAAGGGGACGAAGAGCGCTACCTGGCGCCGCCACACTACTCGGACGATTTCGAGCACCACACGGTTTTCTTCAATGCGGTGCGCTCGCGCCAGCCGGTGGTCGAGGATGCCACCTTCGGGCTGCGCGCCGCCGGGCCGGCGTTGCTGGCGAACATGAGCTACTACGAGGGCCGCATCAAGCATTGGGACCCGGTGGCCATGCGGGTGGTCGAGAGTTAGGGAGAAGGAGAACGACGATGGCATCGGCCAATGACAAAATCCGGATCGGGCTGATTGGCGCGGGTGGTATGGGCCAGGGCGACGCGCGCGACGCGGCGCGCATCGCGGGCGTGGAGATGGCCGCCGCCGCCGATATCTACGACTCCCGCCTGGATCGCATGAAAGAAATTTATCCCGGCATCGCGGTCACGCGCGACTATCGCGCGGTGCTGGCGCGCAGCGATATCGATGCCGTGATTATTGCCACGCCGGACCACTGGCATGCGCACATCGCGATGGACGCGCTCGGCGCGGGCAAGGATGTGTACTGCGAAAAGCCGATGGTGCAGAAGATCGAGGACGGCAAACGCGTCATCGATGCCGCCAAGAAAAGCGGGCACATCTTCCAGATGGGAAGCCAGTACGCCAGCGCGCACTGTTTCGAGAAAATCGGCCAGTTGCTGCAGTCGGGCGCGATCGGGGAACTGAACATGGTGGAGGCGTGGCTGGACCGCAACACGGCCATCGGCGCGTGGCAATATTCCATCCCGCCCGACGCCAGCCCGCGCAACATCGACTGGGAGAGTTTTCTGGGCTCGGCGCCGCAGCGGCCATTCGAGCCCATCCGGCTGTTCCGCTGGCGCAACTATCGCGACTACGGCACGGCCCTGGCGGGCGATCTCTACGTGCACCTGTTCACCGGCCTGCACACCGCGACCGGCGCAGTGGGGCCCACGCGAGTCTACTCCACGGGCGGCCTGCGCTACTGGGACGACGGACGCGACGCGCCCGACATGCAAATGGCGGTGATCGACTACGAGCCTTCGCCGCGCCATCCGCGCTTCCAGTTCGTGATGCGGGTAAACTTCAAGAGTTCCAAGCCCAATGAGGATTTCGGCTATCGCTTCATCGGCAGCGAGGGATCCATCACCACCGACATAGCCAGCGTCACCCTCAGCCGCGTGCCGCGCGAGAAGGAGCCTGGCCAGACCGCCGATACGTTCTCCCGTGAGATGGAGGCCGACTACATGCGGACCTACCGCGCGCGATACCCGGTCGTGCCGGCCACTACCGCCACGCTCGTCCGGCCCAGCGTGCAGCGCTTCACCTCGCCGCGCGACGCACACGAGATCCACATGCGCAATTTCATCGATGCGGTGCGCACGCGCAAGCCGTTCTTCGAGGACGCCGAGTACGGCTTCCGCGCCACCGGGCCCGCGCTTTTGTGCAATCTCAGCTACTACGAGAATCGCGTGTGCCATTGGGACGCTGCCACGATGACGGCGTCCTGACCATGAGACTTCATTGGCTGGCCCTGTTGCTGGTGTTGCATGTCGATGCGCAGCCCGTCTTACCGGGGACGGCGCCGCTTACGGCGGGCGGCGACCTGGCGGCGGAGATGGTGGGGGGCATCAACGACTACCTGCTGCGTGCTACCGCGGACTCGGTGGCCCAGCGCTCCGCGCTCTGGAAGCGGGACTACGCGTCCGCCACGCGGTATGAACGCTCCATCGCCCGCAACCGTGAGCGGCTGCGGAGCATGATCGGAGCCGTCGATCCACGCCTTCCGTTCGCCGCGGTTGAATTCGAAAGCACCACATCGACGCCGGCTCTGGTCGCCGCCGGGAAGAACTACAAAGTGTATGCGGTGCGCTGGCCCGTTATGGAGGGCGTAACAGCGGAAGGGCTGTTGCTCGAGCCAAACCAATCCCCGATCGCCCGCATTGTGGCGATTCCGGATACGGACTGGTCGCCCGAGATGCTCGCCGGGCTCGCGCCGGAGCTGGACCCGGCGGAGCAATTCGCGCGGCGGTTGGCCGAGAACGGCTGCGAGGTGCTGATTCCCGTGCTCATCGACCGCCAGGATACCTGGTCCGGGATTCCTGGAATCCGCATGACCAACCAGCCGCACCGCGAATGGATCTATCGCATGTCGTTCGAGGTTGGGCGGCACATCATCGGCTACGAGGTTCAGAAAGTCCTGGCCGCGGTGGACTGGTTCACGCGCGAGAACGCTACGCGCTCGTTGCCCATCGGCGTGGCCGGCTATGGTGAAGGGGGCCTGGTGGCGCTTTACTCCGCGGCGCTCGATCCCCGCGTGCGGGCGACCGCGGTCAGCGGTTATTTCCAGTCCCGCCAGGGGCTTTGGACCGAACCTGTCTATCGCGATGTGTGGGGCCTGCTGAGCGAGTTCGGCGACGCGGAACTGGCCAGCCTGATTGCTCCGCGGGCGCTGATTGTGGAAGCCAGCCGCGGGCCGCAAGTCGATGGCCCGCCGCCTCCCACCAAGGAACGGGATGGGGCGACACCGAATGGGCGGATCACGACGCCGGCCCTCGATTCGGCGCGGGCGGAGGTGGAACGCAGCCAGCCATTTTACGACGGGCTGCACGCTTCTGCGCGGCTGCGGCTGGTGGTGAGTGGCGGCGGAGGCGGGTTGCCAGGTTCGGACGCCGCGCTGGAAGCTCTGTTGGGAGGGCTCGGCGCCAGTCCGAAGATGGGTCCCGCCGGGACGCCACCCGCGGATCGGCGCCGCGATTTCGATCCCTCCGCGCGGATGCACCGCCAGTTTGACGAACTGGTCGAGTTCACGCAACTCCTGGTCCAGCGTTCGCCGCAGCGCCGCGCCGAGTTCTGGTCCACAGCGGACGCCTCCTCTCCGGAACGATGGAAGGACAGCACACGCCCGCAGCGCGATTATATCTGGCAGGAAGTGATCGGCCGCGTGGCGGCCGCCTATCTGCCGCCGAACGTGCGCACGCGTTTGATCTACGACGAGCCCAAGTACCGCGGTTACGAAGTGCTGCTGGATGTCTGGCCCGGAGTCTTCGCCTATGGAATTTTGCTCGTGCCGAAGGACATCAAGGCCGGCGAGCGGCGACCCGTGGTAGTTTGCCAGCACGGCCTGGAGGGCCGCCCGCGCGATCTGGCCGATGCGAAGATCGACTCGCCTTACTATCACCGGTTCGCGGCACGCCTCGCGGAAGAGGGTTTCGTCACCTATGCGCCGCAGAACCCATATATCGGCGAGGATCGCTTCCGGATCATTCAGCGCAAGGGGCATCCGCTGAAGCTTTCTCTGTTCTCATTCATATTGGGACAGCATGAGCGGACGCTCGACTGGCTGGCCGGGCTGGAGTTCGTCGACCCCAACCGGATTGGGTTCTATGGCCTGTCGTATGGCGGCAAAACCGCGGTGCGGGTTCCTCCGCTGCTGGATCGTTATGCCCTTTCGATCTGTTCGGGGGATTTTAACGAATGGGTTTGGAAGAACACCAGCATCCAGTCGAAATACAGTTACCTGCTGACCCGCGAGTACGACATGATCGAGTTCAATTTCGCCAACGTGGTGAATTATTCCGATCTCGCCAACCTGATGGCGCCGCGGCCCTTCATGGTGGAACGCGGGCACGCCGACCCAGTGGCTCCGGACGAATGGGTGGCCTACGAGTATGCGAAGACGCGCTGGTTTTACGACATGAAGATGAAGATGCCGGGATCGACCGCGATCGAATTCTTCAGCGGGCCGCACACCATCAATGGCCAGGGCACGTTCGAGTTTCTCAGGCAGCAGCTCCACTGGCCCGCGGCTGCGCGCTGAGACAATCAAAGCCCAAGCTGTTGAAGGCAGGGCAGGTGTTGGGTTGTGGGTTGTGGGTGATAGGTTCGGGGAGACGCAGCGACACGGCGACACGGCGACGCGGCGAGGCGAAAGGCTTGGGAACGGGCGATTTTAGGGGTGGTTTAGGGACAGTTGTGGCGCAACCTGTGGCGTCGTTTGCCAGGTTGTCAAAGACCAGGGGGACGGCTTGCTAACGGGTGTCGGCGGCGCTGGCAGCCGGATGGTCAGCGGCGCCATTCGCCATCATATATATTGGGGGGACGACGAGCGGTTGGACCTGCTCGGTTTGCTTGGACTGCGAACGGGATTGGGCTTTGCGCTCCTTTTGCAGTTGCTGGAGCTCGTGCATGGCGTTGGTGAAAGACCGCTCCAGGCGGGTGCGCTGCGAGGCGACTTCGCGCAGCAGGCTGAACTTTTTGTCGAGGGGGATAGCCGCATCGTAGATTTGGGACTCACCCTTGGTGATGCGCGCGAGCAGCCACTGGGACGTGGACATTTGCTCCACATACAAGCGTTCGCTTTTTGTTTTGGGCTGCCATTCCATAGTCAGTTCCCCCCAGAGTTGGGTGTATTCCTCGGGATCTTCGCCGGCGATGAGGAGGCAGCGGGCGCGGAGTCCGAAAGTGACGGCATTGAGGCGCACGGCCTGCTTGCCCTCGGGAGTCTTGGGACCGGTGGAATGCTGCGCATTCTCGCGGTTTGCTTCCTGCTGTTTGTCGGAGATTAACATTCGAAGTGTTTCCTTTCTCGGTATGGAGTGGCGGGACTGAAGTCCCGCGCGGGGTGAACCCCGCCCTCCAGTTTCATGGTAGCGGTGCGGTTTGGAGGGAACGGCGTTCCGAGGAGGGTGACGAGTTAGTAAGTGGTTTGGTTGGTGTGGCCGCGGGGCGGAAAATATTTAATCTCAACGTGTGACCGGTGCCGTTAGTTTTCCGGCGGCAACTGGCGCAGAATCGACGGGTCCTTGATCTGGCGGTCGTTGGCCAGCAGAAAGGCTTTGCTGAGGATGAGCGAGAGTGTGTGGTCTCCCTCAAACGGCAGGGGCAAGTGCTGTGGCGACGCCTTCGTCGCCGCTCCCTGGACCACGCAAAGGTAGCGGCTGCCCGGTTCCATCAGAACGTTGGCGCTTCCCAGGTGGATGCGATAAGTTGTCCGATCGCCGCGCACCACTAGAAAACGGCCATCGAGGTTCGCGCGATCCCTTAGCGGAAGTTGCGGGAGCAGGCGCTCGAGGACACTCTTGCGGTTCTGCGCCATCTCCGACAGTTCGCCAAAGGAAGACGCATTCCAGTAGTCGCGACAGGGCATTGGGTCTTTTTGCCCCCAGGCGGCGTCGCTCGCGATACTGGATAAACCGGTGAAGAGATCGACATCGCGCATCACCTCGCTGAAAACAAGAGGTGGAACAGATTCGAGCGGCCGAGGCGTCCGGCCGCTGATGAAACGCACGACGCCGGTCCGGATCAGGAGATATACATAATGGCCGCTCACTTCGCTTTCGTCCCGCGGAAAATCGACGTCGTATTGGACCTGCAGGCCGAACTCCGGCAGCTCCAGGGTGGGCGTGTTGTGCGAGTCCCATTGGCCCATCAGCCGGTACCTCCAACCCCGCTCGGCGCACAAAGCGGCGAATACGTGCTGGCGCAGAACGTGCCTGGCGAAACGGTTGGAATATGTGCCTGTCTGCCGCTCGGCGTCCGTGACCACATACACTTCGCGGTGAGCCTGTTTGAAAGGTTGGCGGATGGCGTGGTCCTCGAGCCAACAGCGCCAGTGCAGGATGGTCTCGATTGGCGATGAAATCGGATGCCACAGCCGCGCGGTCTTCTGAGCGCCCAGGTCGATAGGCCGTTCCGCATCGTCAATGACCCGTCCCTGGTGCCAGATGCCGAGCCGCGAGTCGAATTGCCAGATCAAGCGCCGCGCCATGCCGGCCAGCAACGGATGCTCCAGGTAGCAGGCATGGAGCGTTTCGATGGAGAGCGCGCGCTGGGTCGCGAGGAGCCGCTCGATGCGCGCGCGATGCGCCATCAGCATCTTCTCCATCTCCTTGGCCGATCTCCGCAACTCTTTCCATTCTTCCGCGTGATGATGTTTGATGGAAGCCGGCGGGCCCGAGAGAATTTTGCCCTGCGCGTCGCTCCATTCGATGACGGCCGCAGTGGTCTCCTCGATGGAAACGCGAACGGAGCAGTCGCCGAAGCGGGCAGTCAGCGTGCCATCGGCACCGAGCCCGCAATCGGGAACGCCGATCTCCTCCAGTTGCTCGCGGCTGACACCAGCGCGGCTGGCTGCGCGGGTGAACGCCTTATCGACCAGCCGTTGCGCTGTGTCGTATTTCACGCGCTGGCCCAACCGGCTCAACTGGGAGACGGGCCCCAGCCCCGGCGATTCCGCCAGCACATTAATACAGGCGTTTCCCACTTTCTGCGAGACCGCCCCCAGCATGGGAATCTTCGTGAGCGCGGCTTCGGCGAACCCGGCGAGCAGTCCGGGCAGCCGCTCATCGGTTTGGTCGGCAAGGAACCAGACAAAGCCGGCCTGGAACTCCGCCTCTCCGCTGCTTATCTGCACCCCGGCGCGGTTCGGGCTCACCCCCAGCGCCAGCCAACGCGCGGCCGCTTCGAGAAACGTTTCTCTGCCTAGTTCCTCCACGAGCTGCCGCGACGTGGCGCGCCATTTCTTCGTCGCCTCGCTCGATTGGAGCTCGGCGGCGTGACAGAAGATCCGCTCCCACACGGCGCGTTGCGGAGACTCCGCGATTTCCTGGAACACGATCCGAGACCAGGCGCCCTGAACGGCGAGCGACGTGGGCGGCGCCTCGCCCGCCAGGAGCTCGTCGATGCGGGCGTGCAGGTCGCGCACTTGCGAGCCACCCAGATATTCGGTAATACAGGGACGCAGCCGCCTCAGCGCCTCGGCGATGCGGTCCGTCATCGGCACGGACTCCGCGGCCTTCAGGACGCCGGCGAACGGAAATTCCTGGTGTTCCACCGACACCAGTTCGATCGCCGCCACGACCTGGTCTTCGGTGAACGGCAGCTTGCGACGCAACACGCCTCTCACCACCGCGGCCAATGCGTGCATCGCCCAATCGCGCCGGCCCTCCCGCACAAGACGCAGACCGACCAGCACAAATTCGACAGCCTCTTCGAGTGGAGAGCCGGTCAACCGCTCCAGAGCGGCGCGCACAACCCGGTCTTGCTCGGCAGGGGAGATGATCGTCTTCCCCGACAAATCACGCCGGATCTCCGCCAGAATACCGGCCACTTGTTCCGTTTGCATGGCGATTACCCTCCCACGAGGGGAACCAACTTCAAAAAGGCGACCTTGGTTTCGGCGGTAAGGTGCAGGGTTTGGTCCAGATCGGTGATCTGCCGGTCATCCACCAGGACCAGGAAGCCGTTGCCCCGGAAGGCTGTTAGGGCCTTGGCCACCTGCTTCTCCCAATCCAGAACGGGGCGCTCCCGCACGCCGTTGAGGATGCGCTCGATTTCTTCGGGTTCCACCAGGCCTTGGAACACCTCGACGTCCGACCGATTGAACCGTTCGACTTCCTGCTGCACGCGGCGGTAGATGAGCTCACGCAATGTCAGAGATTCCGCATCGAAGTGAAAATCTCCCGCGCACCGTGGTTTTCCGGACACGGTTTCGTCCACAATCGACAGGGTGAGCGCCATGATCTCCGTATCGTAGAATATCGCCGGCAACCGCGCCAGTATGCAGAAGTTAGCGGGGTTGGGCCGGGTGCCGGCGGCCATCTCCCCGGCGGGGGTGACATTGAGAGACAATGTACGAAAGAACATGTTTAAGATGTTTCTGGATGCCGCCGGCGAAGTGCGCCCCGCGGGAAGCCGCTGGGGGAGCGAAGTATGACCAGGCGAACGATGGCCGGCTTGTTGGGGTGGGCGCTGTTACCCCCAGTGTTGCGGCGCGCCGGTGCGGCGGACTTCAGCCGGGAGCGGCGCTATCGCGCGGATGCGCAAATTCTGTTCTTGTCGCTGCCCATCTACCGCCGTTCGGGCGTGGGTGGAGGCAGCGTCGTATGGCGCGAATGGCGCGAGTCCGGCGGCCCGTCCCGGTTGTTGGAATTCACCGGCTACTCCGATCCCCAGCACGCCGCCGGGTTGAACCGCCTGGGCTTCATCCGGGAAACGTCTTCGGGCGAGCCCAACGCGATTCGCGAAGCGAGCTACTTCGGTGTGATGACGGCTTCGCCGGAGGAGAGCGCGGAAGAGGCGCGCAAAGCGCTGCAGTCTACCGCCGCCGACGCCGCCTACGCCGCTATCCGGGGGCACGTCGCGGGCGGCCAGGTGGAAACCGCCACCGCGCTATTCACCGGACCGGCGCGTTTTTCGCCCGCGCGCCGCAACGAATTGTATGCCCGCGCCGAAAAGGCCCTCTCCACCGCCGCCAACAAGCCGCCGGAGTTCAGCGCCGCCGGCGTCATCCCGGCCCCTTTTCTCCACTCGCTGGCGAATGCCTTGCGCAGTGCCGAACAGGGCCAGTCGCAATATGTTTACAACGGCCGCTTGTACCGTCTATGGTTGCGGCACGCGGCCGATCCCAAAGCCGCCACCTATTTCCAGGAGCGCGGAATTCTGCGCGCGGGGGCGGCCGTGGTGCGCGTTTCCGGCAAAGTCAGGCGCGAGGCCGGCGGGAAGGAAACCGATTTTCGCGTGTGGATAGAACAGGGCGCCGCGCAACCCATGCCCTTGCGCATCGATCTCCAGCCGAAGGCTTACCTGCGCCTGGTGTTCGAAGCCGTAGCGTAGAGGACGTGGGGCAGCCTGTCAGGCTGCGGACCCGCTCTCAACGGGTCCAACTATACCGCTATGGCCTGCTCGGCGTCGGCGACCGTTGAATAGCGCGTGAACACATCCTCGATCTTGCAGGTGCGAAACAGTTCCCAGACCCGATCGTTCAGGCCCGCCAGAAGCAGGCGCCTGCAATTCCGCTCGAACGATACGTACGCGCCGATCAGGACCCCGAGGCCGCTGGAGTCCACATACCGAACCCGGCTCATATCCACCACTAGCGTGGCGGATTGATTCTGACGCACAGTGTCGCGAAATTGAAAAGCCGTCTCGGCGTTCAAGACTCCCTGAAGCACTATGATTTTCTCGTCAGGGCGTCCACCATCGACGATTTGCAGCCTGAGTTTGTCGTCGGTCATAACAGGGTCGAGTGTATCACGGCCCTTCGACGCTCTGCAGCAGATGCAGCATCTCGCGTGACGCAGGGCCGTCGTAGGCGCGATTCAGCACGCCGTAATCCTCCGGGTCGCCGAATTTCCGGCCGTGCCCGCTAAGCTGGGTCCCGTTGAGCGGCCAGTAGCACCAATCCAGATCGGTTTCGCGCAGAAACCGGATGAAGTTGCCAAACCAGAAGCCTTCCTGCTTCGGATCGGAACTGTCCAGGCAGTGCGGTTGCCGGCAGGTTCCAAACTCGCCGATCCACAGCGGCGCCTCCGACTCCTGGCGCAGGAATGCCCATTTCGGCTGGATAGCCTTCAAGTATTCGTCGTACGTCCGAACGCCCTTCATGCTGAACGAATAGGCGTGCGCGGAGTAAACCAGCCGGTTGGGCACACTCAGCTTCACGGGTAGGCGGGCGAAGCCGCTGAGGTCGAGAGCGTAGTCGATGCCCTCGACGAAGATCAGCAGATTCGGGTTCTCGGCGAGCACCGCGTTGCCTCCGCGCTCGGCGGCGGCGTGCCAGTCGAGGGCCGGGTCCGGGCCGCCCCAGGCAGCCCCGAATCGCAGCTCGTTGCGCAGGTCCGCGCCGATTACCGCCGGTTGATTCTTGTAGCGCCGGGCCATGAAGCGCCAGTCCGCGAGCCAGCGCTGTTCCGGATATGCGGGGCTGTGCCACAGCGCGTTGCCGTCGCCTTCGTAGCAGCACCAGTCCGCGCGGCTCACGTGATTGTCCAGGATCACATAGAGTCCTTCGTGGGCCAGCGCGTCGATGGTGAGATCCAGAACCTCCAGCGCGCGTTTGCCCTTCAGAGCGGGATTGGCCGCCCGCGCATAGTCCGGGACGAGCGGGTTGGCCTCCACCAGTTCGTTCGACCAGGGGATCCGGACGCTGTTGAAGCCCATGGCTTTCACCTGGTGCGCAATGGCCGCGAGCGGCCGATAGGCCAAGCCCCCCACGGAGAACTCGATGTTATCCGCGCCGTACCAATTCACTCCCGCCAGTTTGACGCGGCGCCCCTGCGCGTCTACAATCCGATGGTGCGCGGTATGGAGCGGCAACTGATCGGCCCGCGCCAGTACGAGAGATGCCATTAGCGCAAGGACGGCGATCCGGAAGTGGGGCAGGTGCGCTGGCCAATGCCGCTTAGCTTCCCCACGGCAGGAAGCTCCGCGCAGACCGCTTTCGCCCGAAAATCGCAGTTGTTGAAACGGAAGAAGGCGGCCTGAGAGGCCGCCGCAGGCAAGGTGCCTGCCCCACAGCGAGGCTTTCATCCAATTTTGGTGCACAGCCAGTCTGTTCATCACCCATGGTACTACTGTGCAGGCTTAGTGCTTCGAGTGCGGGGAATTGAGGGGTGAGAGTTGCACGCTATCGATCCAAACCGTGCCGCCGATCTGGTTGTCGAATTTCATGGACCGCTGCCGGCTCACTTGAATCACCAGCAACCGGGTCCCTCGCGGAACTATCACCAGGCGCTCGACCCTGGTCCAGTCATGCGCGCCCGTCAGTTCTTCTGTCCTGACGTCTAAGCGCGAGCTGGACTCCCGATCGTAGAGGTGGAACGCTATTCCTTTGTCCGAGGTAATCCCATCAGTCCGCATGTAAGCCTCGAACCGGTATTCCCCTGGCTTCACGAAAGCTATCTGTCCAACGTCGCCATAGTCCAGGTTTTCCTTGCCTTCAAAGTGAATGCGCATGGAATGCGAGCCGGTATGCGCGACCTGCGCGTCTTCGGCCGCCTCGACTCCCTGCCGCTCGCCGATGCGCCAGTCGAAGGCCGAATCCGAAATCCCGCTTTCAAAGTCCCCGTTGTAGACCCAGTTGGATACCAGGTATCCATTCCCGCGAGGGCCTAGATACTGCGCCCAGGCACGCGCGGCGGTCTCAAATTCGAAGTGGCCAAACAGCTGGTTCAGATACTCATGCGCCAACTTGTCGTCGCCTAACCCGTGCGCCGTAACCCAATTCCAAACTTCCGTCGTCCCTGGCCGGTCGCCCGCGATCAGGTCGTGCATATAGGCTTTGGCCGCGCGGGGACCCGGAGGCAAGCCATGCGCGAGGACTTCGCTGACCGGCAGGTTCTTTTCCGCATACCAGCCGAAGATAAGGTCGTCATAAGTTTCCGTATCCGCCAAGACGCGGGACATCTGCTCCATGGCGCGGACGGTCTGATGCGTTCCGTAGAAGAAATCCGCGGCTTGCATCAGCACGGGCGGAATGTGCGGACCCAATGTGAGCGCCCGCGAGAAGCAATAGCCGGCGTCCGCATCATGCCCCGCGCGCAGCATGGCCTCTCCGGTATCGCACCAGCGGGAGGGGGCGTTGGGATCTCTGCGCAGCGCCTGGAACAGCTCGGCCGCCGGTACAGCTCCGGCATGCCCGCCGTGAGCCAGCGTCTGGGCGGTCATCACCGCATCCGTGTCGCAAATGCCGAAACGGCAAAACAGCCTCTCCGTGCGCGAGTCGCTGCGAAACTGCGAATCAAATATGATCCGCACGGGGGCATAGACGATCAGCAGGAAGGCCAGCCCCAGCATGTATCTTTTGAACGCCGTCCGGTGACGATCCACAACCGGCTTTTCGGAGCGCAGCGGGAGGCTGGCGCCGATGCCGCAAATCCATGCGAGCGCCAAAGCGTTAGCCGGCACATACATATTAAAATCCGCCAGACTGTGGAGGCTGATGGCCGCGATGGCGCCCGCGCAACCCAGTGCAAGATAGCGAGCCGTACGGTCCGGGCCGTGGGAGGCCGCGCGAAAAGGTCTGGCGAAGACAGGAAGCAACAATACCGCGGCGATGAGAAAGCCCACGATGCCCAGTTCGGCGGCAATTTGAAGATAGTCGTTGTGAGCGTAGGTAAATACACGGTCGACGACGCTGGCCTGGTATCTCAGGAAGGCGGTTTCGTAGTTACCGAGACCACAGCCGAACGCCGGATAGGCGGCAATCAAATGCAGGGTCTCGCGCCAGATAGGCCCGCGTCCCTCGAGGGCCGCTTGTCCTTTGGAGGTCAAGCCGCCAAAGTTGGCGACAAACGCATCGGAAGGCAGGAAAACAAAGCTGAAAAGGACCAACGCGGCCAATGCGGCGATGGGCAGCCATTTCTTACCGCCGTGTACTTTGGCCGCGATGCCCAGGGCGCCCGCGACGAGCAAGCCGGCCAGAGCAGCCGCGAAACCCATTTTCGATAGCGAGCAGACCAGCCCGGCCAGGATCAGCAACGCCAGCGATAGCATCGCCATCGCTTTGACCTGAGAACGCCGGGCAAACAGGGCCGCTGCATAGGCCGCAGTGAGTGGCAGGGCCATCTCCAACAGTCCCGCAAAGTGATTCTTATTTACATAAGTACCCTGCACTTCTTCGGCTCGCGCATTCTGCAAAAGGCCCAGAGCGGCTTCCGACGCGGCGATCGCCACCAATGGTATTACCATGAGCCAACGGCGGCGGCCTTCCAGTCGGCGAGTCACATCGCGCACCAGAACAAACGTAAGGACAAATGCGACGACCCGCGCCAAGTGAGTGACAGTTATGGCCGGAGCTATGGCCAGCGGCGCGAAACTGACAGGCGGCATGAGCCGCGCCAGGCTATCGAGAATGCTTGCACGGGTGGGAGAGAGAAGCCTGAGCAGGAATAGCGGGAGGGGTAGTAATTGAAGAGCTACGTAGCAGGGGAATAGCGGCAGCCAAGGGGCTTCGGATTCGCCCGGCGCAACGACTGTGCGCAGCCAATACGCGGCCGCGGTAAGGCCGAGCGCCAACAGGCAGATGTTCCAATCGGTGGATGCGCCGCCGTGTTGATAAACGGCGTAGCCCAGTGTCGCGGCGAGAGAGAAGAGGCAGAGTCGCGGAAGGATGAGATCATTATACGACGAAACGGCGCACACCTATACGCAGTGTGCGCCATCTGAATGCAGGCACCGTGACCGGACCTTAGGCGGCCTTGGATCCGGTGCACCGGCCTTTCACGCAGGTCTGGCCGGGCGCACAGCAGATACTATCGCAGCAGACCGTCTTCGGTCCGCACGCCGTGCTGCCACAGCACGTGTCCGCCGCGTTTGGCACGCAGAAGGCGCCCCTGGCGGCGGTTTGACAGCACTTCCCGGTGCTCGGGCAGCAAAGGCCGTGCACGCCGCAAGCGGTGTATCCGGTTTTGCACGCGAAGGCCTTCATGCCAAGCGCGCCGAGTAAGCCTCCCGCAATAACGCCAGCCGTAAGTTTGAGTGCCTGGCGCCGTGGAGCGGGCTTTGCCAGGATGCGAGCAACATCGTCAAATAAAGAAGGCACTTTTCTCTGTCCTTTCCTTTTCGCCCAAACCTTACAGGGTGGACGCGGCGCAGTCACGCCGCCAAGGTCTCAGTTGATGTTACTGTGTCTCAGCCTAATAATCAAGCACTGGAGATACTAAATCGATGCGGAATAAGTCAGACAAATGTGATACTTACGATTACATCCGTCAGTATGGCGTGTCACTTGTTGACAACCTGCCCCACAAGGATTACATCCCGCTCCACTTCAGGAGGCTGGTGCAGGGCCGCGTCAAGGGGTCGTCGCAATGGTTGGGGCTGATGCGCAGGGCGTATCCCAGGCGTCCGGTGCGTTCGGGCACGATCTCTTTTTCGAAGATGGCGACGGTGCCGTTCTGCGCGGTGGGCGGCAGCACCATCACTTCGGTGTCCTCGAGGCCCCCGTCGGTGCCGACGCGCCCCATCACCACTTCCACGCGCACCTCGGAAGGCTCCAAGCCGGCCAGATCGATGGCGGCGCGGACGGGCACCGGATGTTCGCTCAAGATGGTGCCCACGGGCGGCGCGCCGGTCTCGACGAAGCGCACGCGATCCCAGATCTTGCCGACGCGTTCGTTCCAGGCGGCCGCGGCGCGGGCCTCCTGGTAATTGTTGGCGCTCAGCCGCACGGCATCGGCGTGCGCCGGATCGTAGAACTCGCGCGAGTACTCCGTGACCATGCGCCGCGAATCGAACTGCGGCGTGAGACCCATGAGGGACTGTTTCACGCGCCGCAGCCACTCGCGCGGAATCTGGTCGCGCCGCTCGTAAAAGAGCGGCACGATTTCGTTCTCCAGCAGGTAGTAAATCTCGCTGGCGTGCAGCCCGTCCTGCTCGTCGGCATAGCGTTCGCGGTCGCCGACGGCCCATCCGCCGGAGACTTCGTAGGCTTCGTCGAACCAGCCATCCAGAATGCTCAAGTTCAGCACGCCGTTGATACCGGCCTTCATGCCGCTGGTGCCGCAGGCTTCCTGGCCGCGCTTTGGGGTATTGAGCCAGAGGTCCACGCCCTGTACCATTTCGCGCGCGACTTTCATGTCGTAGTCTTCGACGAAGACCAAGTGCTTCCACAGATCCCGGTCGCGGGAAAGCTGGACGATGTCGCGGATGAAATTCTTGCCTTCGTTATCGCGCGGGTGGGCCTTGCCGGCGATCACGATCTGGACCGGCATGTCCTTGTTACAGAGGATGCGCTTGATGCGGTCCACGTCGCGGAACAGGAGCGTCGCGCGCTTGTAAGTGGCGAACCGGCGGGCAAAACCGATGGTCAACGAGTTGGGATCGAGAACCTCCTCGGTGTGGCGCATTTCGGCGGCGGAAGCCTGCCGGCGCAAGGCGGAGGAGCGCTGGCGCTCGCGCACGAAATTCACCAGACGGCGCTTACGGCGGCGATGCACCTCCAGGAGTTCTTCATCGGGGATTTCTTTGACCTGCTCCCAGATGCTGGGGTCGGACAGCCGCTCGCGCCAGTCCGGCTGCAGATACTGATCGTAGAGGGCGGCCAGGTCGCCGTTGAGCCAGCTTGTGAGGTGCACGCCGTTGGTGACCGAGGAGACTGGAACTTCCCAGACCGGCAGTTGCGGCCACAGGTCGTGCCACATTTCCTGCGAGACGTCGCGATGCAGCTTGCTGACGGCATTGCGGTGCGCAGAGGCTTTCAGCGCCAGGATGGCCATGGAGAAGCGCTCCTCGCGATTGGCCGGATCGCGGCGGCCGAGGGCCATCAACTGGTCGAAATCGATGCCGGTATCGGTGCAATAAGCGTTGAAGTAGTGATACATCAAGCCCGGATCGAACAGGTCGATGCCGGCCGGTACGGACGTGTGGGTGGTGAAGACGTTGGTGGCGCGGGTGGCCTGCATGGCTTCATCGAAACTCAATCCATGCTCGCGCTTGAGCAGGCGCATCCGCTCCAGCGCCAGGAACGCGGAGTGGCCCTCGTTCATGTGGTAGACGGTGGGTTCCAGACCCACGGCCTTGAGCGCGCGCAGCCCGCCCACACCGAGCACGAACTCCTGGCGCATGCGCGTGTCGGTGTCGCCGCCGTAGAGCGAATCGGTGATGCTGCGATCCTGGGGCAACTGGTTTTCCGGGATGTTGGTGTCCAGAAGGTACAGGGCGACGCGACCGACCTCCATCTTCCAGACTTGAATCATGACCGTACCGGTGGGGAGCCGGACGAAGACCTTGAGATTCTCGCCCTGCGCATCGACGACCGGAACAACGGGAAGAGTATAGAAATCGTTAGTGGGATAGCGCTCCTGCTGCCAGCCATCGGGGTTGAGCACCTGGCGGAAATATCCCTGCTGGTAAAGCAGTCCCACGCCCACCAAGGGCAGGTCGCAGTCGCTGGACGATTTCAGGTGATCGCCGGAGAGCACGCCCAGACCGCCGGAGTAGATGGGGAGACACTCGGAAAGGCCATACTCGGCCGAGAAGTAGGCGATTAATTTGCCGTCGGTGCGCGGCTTGCCGCCCAACACGTGGGCATCGTAGCGCTGGCAAGCCATATTGTAGAGCGCCAGGTAGCGCGGGTCGGCGGCCGAGCGCTGCAAGGCGGCGCGTGAAACGCGGCCGAGCATCAAGACGGGATTGTAGTTGCACTCCCGCCAGAGATTCGCATCGAGCCTGCGGAACAGGGCGCGGATGAGGGGTTCCCAGGCCCACAAGATGTTGCAGGCCAACTGCGGCATGCGGGACAGTTGCTCTGGCAGCGCCGGGCGAACTAGGAATTCATGAACAGGCTGAATACGAAATGGCATTTCGGGGATCGCGCTCTTTCTCTCTAAAATAGCGCAATCGGGCGGCGGGTTTCACGCAAAGGCGCAAAGGCGGGGACGCAAAGGGCGCAAAGAAGGCCAGCGAGATCAGGGTATCGGATCGAAAGAGACGCGCACAGCGTTGGGAAAGCCTGGACCGACAGCGATGGACTGGGTCAGATTGGGGTGGCCTTCGGCCGAAAACACGGCTTTGTAGGTGCCGGGTGCAAGCCTGGTGGTGAAAGGCGTGCGGCCGACGGGCGCCCCATACATGGTGACGAGAGCGCCGGGAGGATTGGAGGTAAATGCGATGTCCGCGAGGAATCCGGCGGGGTCGAGTTCGATTTCACCGTCGATGTAGACGGCGATCAAGGTGCCGGAGGTGAACAACTCGTCCCGGCCGTAGGAGAACAGCAACGTAGGGGCAGCCGGCCTGGCCATGTTTTGCGCCAAGGCGGGACCGTCGCCCGAGGGCCCCGCGTGTGCGCCGATTGGGGCGTCTTTCGTCGCGCGGATGGTCACCTTGCGGCCGTTCAATAGCGGGAGGCTGTCGAGGTTAACACCTAGCTTTCCGCCTTTTCCCATGCGCGTCTTCGGCTCGACCTCGCTGATGGTCGCGCTGGCTCTGACGCCGTGGGCCATGACCAGCACGCCGCAGATTCGGAGATCGTCGATGATTTCAAAATCCGCCATTTCGCCGGGACGGACGTTGGTGAAGGTGACATCGCGCGCCAGGCGCAGACGGATGGGAGTGCCATCGTGCAGAGTCAGCGCCACGGGAATTGTGGAGGGGTTTGCGGCCGCGGGCGGCACCTGGCCAAAGGCGGCGCAGGAGGCGAGGATCAGCGAAGGGGCAAGCAGGCGTACGGGCATGGAGCTATTGTGGGCCGAATATGGCTGGGGGGCAAGGTTAACGATAGATAACAAGGGAAGCTACTTCTGCGGGGCCCCAGCGCTCGGCGCGGGCGGGACGTGAACGCCAGCATTTTACATCAAAATACGCTGCTTCAATCACTGGGACGCTGAGCGGTTTCGACCGGCTAGTGTTTCGGGGATGGTGCGCCAGATTGCATGCTGGGCTACCTGTGGGCCAAGCAGGTGCCGCTGACCGGATTCGGGGCGCATGTCAATAGGTTCAAAGAGCCGTATGAGGAATTCGTCGGCTGGGGACCAAGAATTGACGGTTAGCATGTAGGTAAACGCCGATAAAACAAGGCCTTCGCGCGTTGTCAGGCCTGCTCGCTCACCTTCTGGCCGCTGAACCGCACGTACGTGAAGACCTCCGGGATGTGCGAGTCGTAATGGCCGTGCCGATTCCAGGTCCAGCCGGCGCTGGGGTCCAGTTTGTGGCCGTCGCGGTCGAATTGCTGGAAGCGCGAACAATCGATGCGCCACACGTCGCCTTCGCGCGGCGGTAGGGCGCGCCCATCGGCGAGGTCGCGCAATCCTTGCCACGGCAGCGCCAGCTCCACGGTCCAGCCCGGAGGTTCCACATGCACGGCGTGGCGCAACTCGGGAAAGTCCCAGTCCAGAAAACCCCAGCGTTCGCCGCGGGGATGCACGTGCCCCCCGACGCCATCGAGGACCATGGTGCGCTGCGCGGCGGGATCGAACTCCGGCCGCCCGTGATACGGGCTCCCGGGCCGCAGGGCATCCTTCCAAATCCAGAAGACTTCGTAGATGGTATCGAGCGCGTTGATCTCGAACTCGTAATAAGCGTTTTCGCCGGCGATGAAGACCTCCATGTCGTTGTCTTCGTAAATCCGCGAATCGCGCTCGGTGAGATACCCGCGCACCTGGGGTTCTTCGGCGGTGAAACCGAAATAGAGGCACTCGTCGTCCCAAAGCAGCGCCACCCGCGTATTGAACCACGCCGGTTCGCCGGTGACGATATCGACGAATGGATTGGACTTGGGCGCCATGCGCCAGGAAGGCTCGTCCAGCTTGCCGTCAATAAGAATCGGCCCGGCCGCCCGGTAGCAGGTGTAATGCGCCAGCCCGTTCCACATAGCTACTTTCTAACATGGCGCGGCGCGGCCCGCACGCGACACTCGACTCTGTGAAAGCCGTCCTCGCCGTGCTGTGGTTGGCTGGTCTCGAGAAGCCCAAAGCGCTCGCGACCACAACATCGAAGGCAGCCGCCGCACTTTCGCCTGGACGCCCGACAATAAACCCGGACGCCGCATCGACGAGGCTCGGTTATAGTGGCACGTGCAGCGTTCCCACCATGCCGGACGGGATATCCCGGAACCCCATGCTGAACCCCGTGGTGCCCGGCGGCGTTTTCACGCGCGCGCCCAACACCAAGCCCTTTTCCTGAATCTGATGGAACATGGCTTCGCTGAAATTCAGCGGAATCGTGGTTAGTTGTTCGACTTTTCCCACGACCACGAGGAACTGCAACGCGCCGGTCCACTTGCCGTCCTTGGGCTGGAGCGTGAGGTTGTGCGCATCGATGGTGACGGACGCCTTGTAGCCACCCTCCACAGGATCCAGATGCACGGCGAAGCCGATGCCGGCCAGCGCCACCGGGTTGGCGATGGCCTCGGCCAGGGTCGGCGCCACAGCCGCGTCCGGCGCCGCTACATAACCGGGGCGGTAGCGCAACTTCACGTCCGGGCGCTTCACGGTTACCTCCAGCCGGTGATAGGAGTCGTCCAGGCTGCCGGCCGCGGGCGAGAACGCCAGCGAGTAGCTCACGCGCGCGTCGCCGGCCGCCTCTCGAATGGCGGTGCTCAGGTCGTTGATGTGGTGGAAGGCCTGGCCGCCGGTCTCCCCGGCCAGAGTCTGCATCGTTTCGTAATTAAAATCGGGGCCGGAGAGGGCCTTGGGCGGCTGGCTTCGCTTTCCTATCGAGCTGCGGTCCGCCCCGAAGGCCGCCGGTACGATGACGCCGCGCGCGTCAACCGGATAAACCGCAACGTCGGCTTCGTTGAGGGCACGAATGGCGCGCGCTACGTCGCTCTCAAACGACCGGCCGGCGCCTGGCAATTCCGTGGTGGCGAGACTGGCAGGCGGCGGGTTGGACCCTCCGGAATTCGAGGAACCGCCGCCCGCACGCCCGCCGCCACCCCGTCCGCCCGTGCTGCCGCCGCCCTTCGCCGACCCGCCCGACTGGCGCGCATTAGGGGTGCTTTGGGGAATGCCGTCAACGGCGTTGCGCAAGCCCAGTTGAATTGGAAACCCGCCCGAAATCCAGATGAGCGTCTTCCGTCCTGGAATTCCCTCCAGGTGGCCTGCGATGGTTTCGAGCGCCGCCGCGGTGCGCGTGGCGCGCACCGTCTCAGTGTAGTCGACGTAGGGCTGGCTGGAGGACTGCATGAAGCTATCCCACTCGGCCGCGGTCTGGCCGCCGGCGATCGAATTGGACGAAGCGGGCGGCGCCGTGGCCGCGTCCAGTTCGGGATTCGCGCGGTTCTTGTGCTTCTCGATCGCAGCCAGGAGCGACGCCATATCCTCCGAAAAATCGTGCAGCATGGACAGGGAGTCGCCCAGCGCGAACACGGCCACGCGGCTGTCGGCCGGCAAGGCGCGCAAGTAACGGAGAAAGTCCTTCTTGGCAAACTCCTGGTCGGTGAGCTTGGTGTTCAATTCATCGAACAGGAACACGGTCACGGCCGCGATGCCCGGCGCCGGCCTGTTGGTGAAGGTCAGATGGGCCGGGGAAACCGGAACGGCGGTGGCCGTTTCGCCGGCGTCTTCCAGCGCGAAGAGCGCGATCTTTTGTTCCTGGCCATTATCCTTCAATACGAAATCGTCGCGAGTGAGGCCGGCGACAGACTTGCCGTGCTTGTCCTTGGCCACGACATTGACCAGGACGAGATGTGTCCCGCCTTGAATCACGACCGGTTCCGGCGCGGCTTGCGGGAGCGCGGGCCACGGCAGCATCAGAAGCAGGGTGATTAACCGGTAAATCCGCATACAGACCTCCGGAACAGAGCTTATTTTCGAATTCTACATCACCCGGCGCCGGGCATTACAATGCGGGTGGAGGAACTCATGTTCACCGCTACCGCAGATTTGATTCTGCCCAGCACCACCACCGGATCTTTCCCCCGCCCGCGCTGGTTCGACGTCAGCATGTGGGGCCGACCGCTGGACACCTGCATGCTCGACGTGCGCTTCCGCGAGAAGCTGCAGGACGCCATGGCCGTGGTGATCGGCGACCAGGAACGCGCCGGGCTGGATATTCTGACGCACGGCGACCTGCACGTGGACGAAGACCTGGCGGGCCGCGCTTGGCATCATTATCCGTTGCAACGCTGGACCGGCTTCGAGGGCGACCACCTGCAGCCGGAAGAGACTACCGCGCCGTGGCTGCACTATCCGCCGGGCACGCTGCTGAACGAGATTTACACCGGCTGGCGCTGGCCGCACGTCACCGGCAAGATCGAGCACCGCCCGCTCGACTACGCCAAGCTATGGCGCATGACGCAATCGAAGACGCGCAAGCCGGTCAAATTCGGCACCTGCTGCTCCCAGGTGATGGCGCTGTTTCTGGATATTCACACGCCGCATTACAAAGACAAACGGCAGGTGATCTGGGACATGGCGGAGGCCATGAACAAGGAGCTGCTGGCGCTGCGCGATGCGGGCTGCCGCTGCATACAAGTGGAGGAACCCACCTTCCACTTCATGGCGAACACGTTTGGCAAGGACCACGAGGAAGTGAAGTTCATGGTGGATGCGTTCAACCGCGAGGTGCAGGGGCTCGACGATGTGGAACTGTGGATTCACACCTGTTGGGGCAATCCGAACATGCAACGCGTGATGGAAGACACGAGCTACGCCAACTCGCTCGAGATCTATCTGGAGCGCTGCCGCGGGGACGTGTGGACACTGGAGATGAAGGACCGCAACCAGCAGGATCTGGAATTGTTCGAGCCGTTCAAGAACGATCTGAAGAAGAAGATCTGCATCGGGGCTGTGAGCCATCGCGTTTTACAGGCGGACCGGCCGGAGGAGGTAGCGGGGGAGATCCGCAAGGCGCTGCGCTACATCCCGGCGGAGAAGCTGATCGTATCGAGCGACTGCGGCTTCGGGCGGCAAGGGTGCAACCGGGAGATCGCTTTTTATAAAGCGAGCGCGATCGCGCAAGGGTGCAACATCGTGCGGCGTGAATTGGGCTTGCCCGCGACGTATGTGCCCGCCGCGGATCCGATGTTGCAGATCGACGTGGTGCCGGGACGGTGACGCGGAAATCGATGGGAGCGCTCACTGAGGCGTACACCCGCCGCGGTCACCCGACGGTGGACGAGTTGGTTGCGGCGCAAGGCCTCACTTTCCCTCGCGACCCGGCGGGCCTGCTCGGCAACTTTTGGCCCGAAGAGGAGTCGATCGATGACTTTTTGGCCGCTCTCCACGCGTGGCGAGGCCGCGAGAAAACCGATCCCACTGCATGAGGCCGGCCGTCCTCGATACTGATGTGGTTCGTTTCTATTCAGGGACGATAGCCGAGCGCAGTTGTATCTTTCACTGGAGCGGAGTTGGAGCAGTGGGTCCTGTTGGCAAACTGGGGCGCGGAGCGTGTCGAGTGGCGGCGGCTCTTCCTCGGCAGATTTGTGATCGTTCCTTCCTCGCGCGATCTTGTTTTGAAGTGGGCCGAGGTCATGGTGGCGGCTAGACGAAGGGGCCGCAGAATCGAGCCTGCCGATGCCTGGATCGCAGCTACGGCCGCCTAAAAGGCGGCTGCGGCCAGGATTGGCCGACCTCCAGGAGACGCGCGACGCCATAATAAAGGCAGGTCTCTTGATGCCCGAATGCCTGAACGCCGTCCGCCAGATCCTCGCCGCCGCCAGGTTTGCCGCCGAGCGGCACGCCGCCCAACGGCGCAAAGGGCGTAGCGCGGAGCCGTATGTGAATCATTTGCTGGAAGTGGCGGAGTTGCTGGCGCGCACGGCCGGCGAGCTCGATACCAACCTGATCGTGGCCGCGCTGCTGCACGACACCATCGAAGATGTGGGCGTGACGCGCCAGGAACTCGCGGAGCGCTTCGGCGAAGATGTCGCGTCGCTGGTGGCCGAAGTGACCGACGACAAGGCGCTGCCCAAGGAAGCGCGCAAGGCGCTGCAGATCGAGAACGCGGCGGCTAAATCGCCGCGCGCACAGGCCCTCAGCACGGCCGACAAAATCGCCAACGTACGCAGCGTGGTCACCAGTCCGCCGGCTAATTGGAGCTTCGAGCGGCGGGTCGAGTACGTGCGCTGGGCGCGCCAGGTGGTGGGGCGGTACAGCCAACTCGACGACCGACTGGCCGCGGAATTCCAGCGAGCGAGCGACGAACTTCAGGAGTGGGAGAAGTCCGGCGGCACGAATGACTTCTTCTGAGGCGCGGCCAGCGCTTCCTCCAGCAGTTCCTGCAACAATTCGTCATAGATGCGCGCGTAGCGTTCCGCGCCTTCATCCAGGTGCAGGGCAAACTCGCGCGTCAGCCGCACCTTCTCGCGGATGTATGGGCGCGCCACGCTGGTGAAATGATCGAACCAGTCGTCGGGAACGGCGTCGTCGTATTTCAGCCGCAGATATTCGCGCAGCGACTGCCAGGCTTCGGCATGGGCGCGCAGCAGCTCGGCGGTGTTTTCCACGCCGCAGGCGGCGATGGTTTCCAGATAGAGCGCGGCGACGGCGTTTTGGATTGCGGCACGCCGGAATGCGACGCGGGGGTCGTCCGTAGCCAGGGCCGCCCGCTCGATCTGCAGCAAGAGGGGCGCACCACTCACGTCGCGCATGGCGAGATCGGGCCGCGGCGGCGCGATCCGCATCCGGCGGCGGTGGCGTTCGCGCGCGACGTAGACAATTGTCGCGACGGTTAGCGCCGTCAACAGCGGAAACAATTCGCGCAGCATCCCGGCAGATTGGCCCTCCCACCCAGCGTACATCGCGGCGGGGCATCGGAGAGAAAATCGCAACTCTTCGACCGGAAGAAGGCGGCCTGAGAGGCCGCCCGCAGGCCGAGGGCCTGCCCCACAATTTCAGCCGGACACGGCATCGCGCGTGGCTTTGAGGGTGTGGATCAACGTATCCTTGGGCAGGCTCCGTACCATGGGCTCGATAATCCATTTGAAAACTGCCGGGATGTCGCGCGTGAGCGAAATCGCGCGGCATTCGGCGTACGCGCCGCCGTCCCGCTCGGCAAATCGCCAGTAGGTATTCAGACGCCACAGGAATCCGTATCCGGTGTCAGGCGGGTGGACCTTTTCGTTGGGCTTGCCGGCGTCATCCACCTCAGCCGTACGCGTGGTGTAGGAATTGCAACCCCCGCGCGCGCCGCCGGCGCCGCTTATATGAAAGTAGTGCACGTCATGATCGGTGTCGAGCACCACGGTGATGATCTTCTTCTTGAGCACACGCAGAAAGATTTTAAAGTCGTCGCCGCGCCGGGAGATTAGCTTGGAATCGATCACCTCGGGCCGGTAGATGTTTTTGTGATTGTCGTAATCCTGGATGCGCGCCAGGATGTGCGGCACGGTGGCGGCGGGAATGAAGGCGGCGCCGATCCAGTCGTGAATCAAACCGGCGGGGACCTTGATGGCACCCTTGCCCTGCCAAAGCTCCGCGACGATCTTGCCCTGGCGGACCTGTTTGGCGCGTTTGGGATCGCCGTCCGACCAGAGGAACGAGTCGCCGCGCAGGGTCTGTGCCATGGCGGCTTCGGCTTCCCGGATATACGCCTCGAAAGCCTGCAAGGTCTCCGGTTTCAACTGCACCGGCTGTACATCTTCCGCCATAGTCGGATGCCGCTATTCAGGATAGCAGGATGCCAAATGAAACGGAGTAACAGGCCCTTGATTCCGGTAATGATACCGGTCATAATCCGGGAAGGAGATCAAATATGCCCGTCGCTGAGCAGCAGTACGAACTGGAATCGCCCGTCACCGAGGAAGTGGTCGATCGCGAAGAACTGACGCGCCTGGCCCAATGGCATTGGGAAATGCGCGGATCGCCGGAAGGAAGTCCGGACGACGATTGGTTCTGGGCCGAAGAGGAACTGCGGAGGCAGCGCCAGGCCACTGGACAGGAGATCGAAGAGGCTTGAAGGAGCGGGCCGAGCACACTGACGGGTTATAATAATCCGGCATGCCCACACTGGCCGGCAAGACCCTCTTCGTCTCAGGCGCGAGCCGCGGAATCGGCCTGGCGATCGCGTTGCGCGCGGCGCGGGACGGCGCCAACATTGTCATCGCGGCCAAGACCGATACGCCGCATCCCAGGCTGCCAGGCACCATCCACACGGCGGCAGCGGAGATCGAAGCGGCGGGCGGCCAGGCGCTGCCGCTGGTGGTGGATATCCGCTTCGAGGAGCAGGTGCATGGCGCGGTGGAACAGGCGGTGCGCCGTTTTGGCGGCATCGATATCCTGGTCAATAACGCGAGCGCCATCAGCCTTTCGGGCACGCTCCAGACACCCATGAAGCGCTTCGATCTGATGATGGGGGTGAACCTGCGCGGCACGTTTGTCTGTTCGCAAGCCTGCCTTCCGCACCTGGCGAAGGCGGCCAATCCGCACATCCTGACGCTATCGCCGCCGCTGAATATGAGCGCCAAGTGGTTCGCGCCGTGCGTGGCTTACACCATGGCGAAGTACGGGATGAGCATGTGCGTGCTGGGCATGGCGGAGGAATTCCGGCGGCAAGGCATCGCCGTGAACGCGCTGTGGCCGCGCACCATCATCGCCACGGCGGCGCTGCAGATCATTCCGGGCGCGGAACCGGAACGCGGCCGCACGCCCGACATCATGGGCGATGCCGCCTGGCAGATTCTGACTCAGGACAGCCGCTCGACCACCGGCAATTTCTTCATCGACGAAGATGTTCTGGCGGGTGCGGGGGTGACCGACTTCAGCCACTATGCGGTGTCGCCGGACAAGCCGCTGCGGGGCGATTTTTTTCTGGATTAGCCGGATGGGAGGACAGGCCGGGAGGCCTGTCCCACTACAGATCCACAAGCCAGCCCTGCTTGCCCACATTCATGGCTTGCGTCTTGCCGATGGCGGCGCGCGCTCCGGCAGCCTCGTGGATGTGCCCGCAGAAGAAAAGCTGCGGCTGTTCCCGCCGCAGAAAATCGCGCACGGCCGTGGATCCCGCATGCAAACCGGGGCGGACCTGATCGAGCGGCGTGTCGCGCGGCGGGCAATGGCAGATGAGCAGCAACGGCGCGATGCCCGCGAAGGCTTCGAGCTTCCGCGCCAGCTCCGCTTCGCTGTATTCGCCGGGCGTGTGGAAGGGCGTGGGGTTGGAATAGCCCAGGCCGGCGACCTGATAGCGGCCCCACTGCGCGTGCTGCTGGTGGAAGTCGTGCAGGCCGAAGTCGCGGCAGAGGCCGGCGATTTGCGCCGCCGTTTCGTGGTTGCCGGGCAGCACGTAGACACGGTCCGCGCGGCGGGCCAAAATTTCGCCGCAATGGTCCAGGCCGCGCCCGAAGTTCACCAGGTCGCCGGCCGCCACGTAGTAGTCCGCCTCGATATCCATCAGCCGGGCCAGCGCGGCGAGATCGCCGTGTATGTCGGAAAAGACGAGCAGCTTCATCTGGCGGATTGTACTACGGCGAGCGGACCGGGTTCATCGCGGCGGGCCATGTCGGCCGCGATGGTGCGCGACCCCGCGTATAGCACGAGCGCCAGGGCGGCCGAGAGTACCGGGATCACATACATGGCCTGGTGCAGCCCGATGGCGCGGTACGCTTCTCCAACCACTGCCGAGCCGGCTGCGCGGGCGGCGGTGCGAGCCAGGTAATCGCTGAGGCGCCCGGTGAGCAGCGGGCCGAAGGAAGCGCCGCACAGATACATGGCCAGGAAGTAAACCGCCATGGTGGTGGCGCGCACGGCGGAAGACACGATATCGTGAATGGCCGCGTACACCAGGCCGTAGTACATATTCAGAAAGCCGTACGCAATCATGATCAGGGCGATAGAGGCGGCCGCGCCGCCGGCGGGCTGGCGGATCCCGATGAGCGCGAGCGGGGCTGCCACCAAGGCGGCGGCGGCGGCGGAAAGCAGGCGGCCATCCTTCCGCTTGTGGATCACACGGTCGCCCCAGGCACCGGCGATGGCTCCGCCGGCGATGCCCGCCGCGGCGTAGCCGACACCCGCCCACAAACCGGCCTGGCCCACCGAAAGGCCGTGATAGCGCGTCAGGAAGGCTGGGAAAAAAGTCGCCAGGGCATAGAGATTGAAGTTCACCAGCGCCCCGGAGGCGATGATCCACCACATGGTCGGGATGCGCAGGATCGACCAGATGGGCGGGGCTGTGGTCGCGGCGGCGCGCTGCGCCTCGCTGGCCCCGCGGGCCGGTTCGTCGAGCGTCAGCAGCGCGGGGATGAGCAGCAGCGCGGGCAGCGCGGCCAGCGCCAGGGCCGTCCGCCAACCCCAGGCTTGCGCGGCGGGTCCGCTGATGGCGTAGCTGAGCGCGCCGCCAATGGGTACGCCGAGCATGAAGATGGCCAGCGCCCGCGACCGCTGCTCGGAGGGAAACAAGTCGCCGATCCAACTGGTGGCGGCCGGCGCGCAGGTGGCTTCGCCCACGAACACGCCGAGGCGCGACACCATCAGCATGAGATAGCTTTGCACCAATCCACCCAGGCCGGTGAGCGATGCCCAAACGGCTACACCCGCTGCCAGGAGTTTCTTGCGGCTGGCGGAATCGGCCAGGCGGCCGAGCGGCAGGCCGGCCAGCGCGTAGATCACGATGGGCAGAGTTCCGAGCGCGCCCAGTTGCGTATCGGAAAGATGGAATTCCTTGCGAATCGGCTCCAGCAGCGCGCCCAGCACCTGGCGATCGTAGAAGTTGAGGATGTTGACGGCGAACAGGACGGCCAGCGAGCGCGTTTGGGAGGGCACTGGCAGAGAATGGTATCACAAGGGCGGGTGGTGGTTGGTGCCGTTTACGGCATAGTGGGCGCGTGGAGGCGGCCTAAGAGGCGGCCGCAGGCCGAGGGCCTGCCCCACGACTCCCCGAGGGGGAGCGCGTCGCGTGGATTTATTGCCGGGCTTGATGGAATCCGGCAATATATATTTCCGCTTTCGCACGCGAGAATCCCGCATCCGAACAGTCTGGCACTCTACTACCGGCGCGCTGCGGCATATGTGCGATGCGCGCGGTGGCGCGTCGATTGCTATGCTCTACAGCATCGTGTCCACTCTTCTGCGCGACCTTCGCTACGGCGTCCACATGGCATTGCGGAGCCCTGGTTTCACGGCGGTGGCCGTGCTTACCCTGGCCATCGGCATCGCCGTCAACACCACCGTCTTCAGTTGGATCGACATGATGATGCTACGGCCCATCGCGGGCGTCTCGAACGCAGGGCGGCTGGCGGCCTTCGAGAGTGTCGCTCCGGATGGCGGACCGCTCCCTATGTCCTGGCCCGATTTCCGCGACTACCGCGACCGATTGAAGCTGGTGTCGGGCTTCGCCGCGGCCATTCCGACGGCCACATTGAACATCGGAGAAGGCGACCGCGCCGGCCGCATCTGGGGAGAAATGGTATCCGCCAACTATTTCTCGGTGCTGGGCGTAAAGCCGGTGGCGGGCAGGATGTTCTCGCAGCAAGAGTGCGGCGACGAGCCGGACGCCTGCCCGGTGGCGGTGATTGGCGAAGGGCTTTGGAACAGCCGCTTCGGCCGCGATCCCCGCATCCTCGGGACAACCATTGTGCTGAACCGCCAGCGGTTGACGGTGATTGGCGTAGCGCCCGCGGAATTCCGCGGCAGCATGCCCGGGCTGACGTTCGCCATCTGGCTGCCGCTAACCATGGGAGCGCGGCTGAACATCCTGCCACAACACACGCTGGAGGACCGCCAGGCGCGCACTTTCCTGGGCATCGCACGGCTGCAGCGCGGGGTGAACATCGCGCAAGCCCGCGCGGAATGCGCGGCCGCCGCCCATCAGCTCGCGCAGTTCGACGCCGGAGATGCCGGCATCGGGGCTACGCTGCTGCCGATCCGGGAGGCGCATTTCGGCGGCCAGAGGACGGTGGCGGGCCCGCTGAGCATTCTGATGGCGGTGTGCGGTTTGGTCTTCCTGATCGTGTGCGCCAACGTGGCCAGCCTGCTGCTGGCGCGGTCGATCGGGCGCCGGCGCGAGTTCAGCGTACGCATGGCCCTGGGCGCGGGGCGTGCGCGCCTGGCGCGGCAACTGCTTAGCGAGAGCCTGGTTTTGGCGGTGATGGGCGCGCTGGCGGGCGTCCCGCTGGCGATGTGGATGGGCGAGTCGCTGGCCTATCTGGCGCCGCGCGGCGCCAGCCTGCCCATCTTCCTGGCCCTCCCGGTGAATGGCGAGATCCTCGCGTTCGGAATGTTTCTCTCGGTGGCGGCCTGTCTGATCACGGGCATCGCGCCGGCGCTCCACAGCGCGCGCGCAGGCTTGAATGAAGCGTTGAAGGAGAGCGGCCGCGGCGGCGGACAAAGCGCGCGCTCCGAGCGCACGCGGGGACTGTTGGTAGTAGCGGAAGTGGCGCTGGCGCTGGTGACGCTGATTAGCGCCGGATTGTTCACCAAGAGCTTCCGGACCGCCAGCCAGATCAACCCCGGTTTCGATCCCCGGCACGTGTTGGTTTCCTATTTGGATCTGCCGGCGGCGGGCTACAACGGGCCGGACCGGACGCGATTCTGCGAGCGGGTGCGCGACCAGCTCGCCGCCCAGCCCGGGATCGTCAACGCTTCATTTGCCGACGTGGTGCCGCTGTGGTTCACCGGTAATCCGTGGGAGACCTTACAAGTAGAAGGCTATGTGCCGGCCTTGAACGAAAACATGAAGATCATCCGCAACGTGGTGTCGCCAGGGTACCTGGATCTCATGCGGATTCCGGTGGTAGAGGGCCGCGGCTTCACCGCGCACGACGACGAAAACGCCCCGCCGGTGGTGATCGTCAACCAGACGTTCGCGCGACGCTTTTTCGGCGGCCGCAGCGCCATCGGCCATCGCGTGCATGGATGGGGCCGGTGGTATACGATCGCCGGCATCGCCCGGGACAGCAAATATTTGAAGCCGAACGAGCCGGCTACGCCATACTTCTACGCTCCGTTCCGGCAGGCAAACGCCAGCCCGGTGGTGGCTGTCTTCGCGCGCACCGCGGGAGAGCCCGAGCAGGCCGTGGCTGCGATGCGCGGCGCGGTGAGCGCTATCGACCCGGGCGTCGGCATGTTCGACACGATGCCTCTAACCGAATTCATTGGCGCTTCGCTCTACGGAGAGAGAATGGCGGCGGTCATGCTGGCGGTGCTGGGGGCGATCGCGCTGGTGCTGGCGGCGACCGGAATCTACAGCGTGATGGCCTACTCGGTGGCGCAACGCACGCGGGAGATCGGCATTCGCATGGCCCTGGGAGCGAAGCCCGCGGACGTGCTGGCGGCGGTGTTGTGGCGGGGCATGCGCCTGACGCTCATGGGCGTGGCGATCGGCGTGGCCGCGGCAGTGGCGGTGGCGCGTCTGGCCGCAAGCCTGTTGGTGCACGTGAGCGCTACCGATCCGCTGGTGTTCGGCGCGGGAGCGCTGTTCCTGGCGGCGGTGGCATTGGCCGCCAATTATCTTCCAGCGCGCCGGGCGACGCGCATCGATCCGAACGAATCGCTACGCTGCGAGTAGTGGCATCGATGCGTGCAGATTTTGAAGCCGCGCGGGAGTAATTTCTTCCCTGTGCGCAGCCGTTCCCGCGGTTACGCGATCCCGCTAACACAAACACTACCCTAGCGTTAGCGCCCCCGGACGGCTGGCATCAACCGTGCTCTGAACAAACCGTTACGGACCATCCGCGTCTTCTGCTCCGGTCCCTACGAAACGCGCTGGAGGGAAGAGAATGCATTTAAGCCGGCAGTTGATGTTCTCCCTGTTTGGCGGCGTGGCGGTGGTCTCCATGGCGTTCGCCTTTTACCAGTCTGCCGCGGAGATGCATGCCATGCGAGCCGAAGTCCAGCGGCAGGCGTTGGTCTTGGCCGAGAGCCAGCAGAGGGCCGCCGAGCAAGTGCTGCAAGACGGGTCTCCCAGCGAACTGCAGGCATGGGTCGGCCAGTTTCGGAACCACGAGCACCTGGCCGGCGTAGCGATCTATGGCGCGGATGGCCGCGTGGTGGCCAGCACACCGGGCCTGGCATCCCGCCTGGCATCGAATGCCGCCGAAACACCGCGCGCCGTCGCCCGCGCCATGCACGAAGGGCGCGCGCGCGGGGAGTACTTCCGCGCGCCTGGCGAGCCGATGCATATTCTGGCACTCCCCCTGAGCACGGACGGCCGCCTGCTGGGGTCGATCGCCATCTTCCATGACGTGGCCTTCATCGCGGCGCCGGTCTGGCGGCAGGCGCTGACCAGCGTGGCGCAGACGCTGCTGATCGTCGGCATGACCCTTCTGATCCTGCAATGGAGCCTCGGCAAGCCCCTGCGGCTCATGGCGCGGTGGCTAAGCGACTTGCGGACCGGAAACGCGTCCACTTTCGCACAGCCGCCCAAGGAAGAGATTTTCGGTCCGCTCACCAGCGAGGCGACGCAACTGGCGACCAGCTTGCACGTGGCGCGGGCCGCGGCGGAGGAAGAAGCCCGTCTGCGGGATGCGGCCTCGTCCCAATGGACCGCCGAGAGGTTGCGCATCTCGATGCAGGGCAAACTGAAAGGGAGCCGCCTGTTGGCGGTGTCCAACCGCGAACCGTACGAACATTCGCACAAAGGAAATTCGATCACGTGGTCGGTGCCGCCGAGCGGCCTGGTCACGGCCCTGGAGCCAGTGCTACGGACCAGCGACGGAACGTGGGTCGCACAGGCTACCGGTGATGCGGACAAAGAAACGGTTGACGACCGCGGCCGGCTGAGGGTGCCGCCCGACCATCCGCAATATACGCTGCGCCGCGTCTGGCTCAGCAAGGAAGAGGAAGCCGGCTTCTATTTCGGTTTCGCCAACGAGGGGATCTGGCCGCTCTGTCACATTGCGCACACGCGGCCCGTGTTCCGCAGCGAGGATTGGGACTACTATCAGGCGGTGAACCGCAAATTCGCCGCGGTCCTGCTGGACGAGATGAGCGGGGAAAGCGAGCCCATCGTTTTGGTGCAGGATTATCACTTTGCGCTGCTGCCACGCCTGATCAAGGAGCGCCGACCGGATGCGCGCGTGGCGATTTTCTGGCACATTCCCTGGCCCAATCCGGAAGCTTTCGGCATCTGCCCGTGGCAGCGCGACTTGCTGGACGGCATGCTGGGAGCGGATTTGATCGGATTTCACATTCAGGCGCACTGCAATAACTTTCTGGAAACGGTGGACCGCGCGCTGGAATCGCGCATCGATTGGGAGCACTTTGCGGTGAACCGCCACGAACACCTGACTATCGTGCGGCCGTTCCCCATCAGCGTGGCGAGCAATGGCAATGGCGCGTCCGCAAGATCCGCGGACACGGACGCGTCCGCCGGCGAACGCGCGGCACTGTACCGCGAACTGGGCGGACGGCCGGCCTTCCTGGGTTTAGGGGTGGATCGCGTGGATTACACGAAGGGCATCCCGGAGCGGCTGCGCGCGGTGGAGCGGCTTTTCGACCTGCATCCCGCGTATCGGGAAAAATTCACCTTCATTCAGATTGGGGCGCCCAGCCGCACCCACATCAAGCGCTATCAGGATCTGATGAGCGAGGTCGAGGAAGAAGCCGAGCGCATCAACCGCCGCCTGCGCACCGGCAACTGGAAGCCGATCGTCTTCCTGAGCCGGCACCACAGCCACGCGGAGATCCAGCCGTATTATCGCGAGGCCGATGTGTGCCTGGTCACTTCGCTGCACGATGGTATGAACCTGGTGGCCAAAGAGTACATCGCGGCGCGCGCCGATGGGGAGGGAGCGCTGATCCTGAGCCGCTTCACGGGCGCCAGCCACGAACTGGCGGATGCCCTGGTGGTCAACCCTTACGACATCGATGAACTGGCGCAAGCCATCCACACCGCGCTCACCATGCCGCCGGCGGAGCGGCAGGCGCGCATGCAGCGGATGCGGGCGGTGGTCCAGGAGAACAACGTGTACCGCTGGGCCGGAAACCTGATCGGCGAGCTGGCCGCGATACGCCTCGCGGACGCACCCGCTTCTACGCCAGAAGCGCGACGCTTTCGCGCGGATGTTCCGGTGCCGACATGGTGAGAAGGGACGCACGGCCAAAATGACTCTGGTGGGGCGGGCAATCCTGCCAGGCAATCCTGCCAGGCAATCCGGTGCAACTGAATCGGCAGTAATCTGCTCACGGATCGCGGAGGGGCTGGGCCGCGGGGCGGGCGCGGGCGCTCCCGAGCAGGAGCACATAGCCACTGACCGTCGTGGCGCTCACGCGAGTGATCATCAGCTCCCGCCGTTTTCCGTCGTCGTGGCCGTGGAAGAAAACGGCTTGGTGCGCGGCCTGGTTCTTCAGAGATATCCTGCGCCGTTCTGGCGTGACAAAGACCCAGACGCTGGCGCGGTGGCGGGCCGCGTCGGCTGACGAAAGTCCCAGCCGTATTCCAGGGAGCACCTCGCGGCTCAGGTTTTTGCTCACCTGAAAATTTACCCTTCGGATGGTTCGCCGGGTGGCCGGCTGGGCAGCGGGAGGAGGCGGCGCCGCTGGGGCCGTCGGGGGCTCGACCAAGCGCGCCTTAACGATGAACCGGTCGGGCGCCGAACCCACGTAATAAAACGGATAACAAGTCACCAGGGTCATCTCGGGATGTTGGCTGGCGGCCAAAACGCCGACGTCCCGCGGCTTTACGATCCCGGTGGTCTCGACCTGGTAGTTGTAGCTTCCATCGAGCGTCTGAAACTCGATCACGTCGTTCTTCTGGATATGGCGCAGGTCGCGGAACAACGTGTCGCGATGGCCCGCGATCCCGGCGTTACCGGGCTGCCCCGGCAGGGCGGTGCCGGGAATGTGGCCGAGAGCCACATCCAAGGTATCCTGGCCGGCGCCTTCGCGCACCACGGCGCGCATGTTCAGGCGCGGAATCGCCAGACGGCCGATCAGGGCGCCGTTCTGAATGGAAGGCACCGCCAGCCCTCGGGGAGTTGATGGGGGCGGGGAAATGGCCGCCGACCGGCCCTTAGTCCGATGGTCGAGCTCGTGGTTTGCCCACTTTTGGAAGACAGCCAGCCGCACATACGACCAAGCCCAAATGCCGACGGCAATCAAGCCCGCCAGCAAGAGGGAGGCTTCGATCCAGCGCCGCGCCCTACTCGTTCGCCGCCTCTGCATAACGGTAACTGAGCCGCGTCCGCGCGATCAATCCCGCGCGGCCGGGCGCCGACACGCGCACGCGAATGCGCCGCAGCAAGCCGCCGTTTAATTCCGGCGGGGGATAGCCCAGCGTGTAGCGCGTCCGGATGTCCTTCGCGATACCCCGGCAAGCCTTGATCATGTCGTGCGCTCCATCCGGGAAATAGGCCACACCACCGGAGATCCGGGCGAGCGTCTTTAGAATGCCCGGGTCCCGGTCCGGGTCGTCTCTATCGAACAGACCGATGGTGTAAATGGTCGCGAGGCTGCGCTCCACCATATCGAGCATTTCGCGCCGCGTATGCCGGCTGGCATTATCGCCGCCATCGCTGATAACGATCAGGGTCTTTTTGTCGCGCTTTCCCTGCTTGAGTTGATCGAGGCCGTCCACGATCGCATCGTTTAGCGCCGTCCGGCCCTCGGGAAATCCGCGCGAGAGGGCGGCGCGCAACTGCCGGATATCGTCTGAAAACAAAACGCCCTTCGGCAAGCCAGGCTTCACCGTGTCGTTGAAGTTCAGCACGAAGATCTCATCCCGCGGATTGCTCCCCTCGATAAAAGTGGTGGCTGCCGAGAGCACCTCGGCCCGCTTGGGCGTCATGCTACGGCTATTATCCACAACCAGCCCCACCGTCACCGGGATATCGTTGTCGGCGAAAACGGTGATGTCCTGGGGGACGCCGTTTTCATCGACGCGGAAATTGTCTTTGGAGAGCCCCGCGACCCAGCCGCCCGCGCGGTCCTTGACGCTTACATCCAGGAGGACCAGGCGGACGCCGGTGCGGATGACGAAGTCCGGCGGATCGTCGGGTGGAGTGGCGTTCAGCGGACGGCCCAAGAGTGAAACGGCGCCGGCAACCATCAGATTCCGAATTGCCGCGCGCCGGTTCATGGGGGTGACTGTTCGAGGTAATATTTTTGACTTTACGCCCACCGCCTTAGTCGAAGCAAGCCCGCCAAGCCAATCAGCAACGCGCCGGAGATTCCGATTGCCGGATAGGGGCTTCCGGTCTTCGGCAACTCCGCCGGCTTCTCCGGTGTGGATTGGGCGGGGGTCTGTTGCGGAGGCGTATTCTGCGCGACCTCGGCCGGCTGCTGCGGTTCCGGTTCGGGCGCCGCCGCTTCGGGTTGGGCCGGAGGTTCCGGCGCTGGCTCGGGAGCCGGGGCGGGGTTCGCTTCGGCCTGCGGCGCAGCCGGAACTGGCGCCGGCGGCATCAGCATGGCCACCGGCTGCAAGTGCTTGGGATACGGGAACTCCTGACCGAATTCGTCACCCGGATAGAACCAGGTGCGTAGGGCCCGGACGTTACCCGGAGGCGTCTCCCAGAACGTAAACTCGGTCTTGCCGGTCGGGTAAACGCGCTGCCTGGGAATAGCCAGGATTGTGTTGATGATGTGCGTCTGATCGCTATTGAAGATCTGGACGATGTGGCGGTCCGTTTGAGAGCTCAAAAGCTTCAGGACATACTGGCCCGGCTCCAGGACCGTGTCTCTTACCTGAATTGTCTCATTCACCGTGAGAATGGTCTTCTTGTCGTACAGGTCGGCACGCGCGGGGCTGGTGACTGCGCCCGTTGCCAACAAAATGCCGAGGATTGCCAGCGGTGCACGCAACGGAATGACTAAACGATGTTTCATGGAAACTTCCTCTCCTTAGTTGGTTTAGACGAATAACGTCTCCTACAGGGTTTCTAGGGCATGCAGTATGCCAATGTATGAACTTACTCAGTCGCATGGGGCTGCGAGAAAAGGGTGAGATGTGATGCTCTTGCGGGTGTGATAGAAGGTACAAGACTGGGGAACTTGTCTCAGGTGGCAGAGTAACTCTTCTTAATTCCCTACAACGCTGTGCGCCAGCCAAAACAGGAGTTCATGCACGGCCACCGGGCTGGGAAGGCGATATCGGGCGCAAGTCGCGGCTTCGCCCACTTTAATGGTGACTGCATCGGGCAACACGCTGAAGGCATCCTCATCGCTGGCGTCGTCCCCCAGGTAAACGGTCAAGACTTCTTTCTCGCCGAGGTGGCCGTTGATCCACTTCACAGCTGCGCCTTTGTGCCAGTTCGTGCGCGGCACGATGTCCAAGACCTTCCTGCCGGGGGTGACGCGAAACACCCCGGCGTAGGGCGCGGCGGCCGTGTAAACGGTCTCCTGAACTTGCAGATGGTGAATCGCCGGAGTCCCCCGGTAGTGCACGCTGGCAGTCAACCCTTTACACTCTACGATGGTTCCCAGGAGGGGGCGAAGCTCCAGCGCGAGCTCTTCACAAAGGCGTTCCAGCATCTGGCGGCGCGCCGATGCGACCGGCTCCACAAAGCAGAGCTGCCGGCCAAAAACCTCCAGCCCGTGGTTTCCTGCGTAAATCAGGCGTTCCAGGCGGATGCGCGCGTATAGATCTTCTACGGCGCGGCCGCTGATGATCGTCGTCACCAGATCATCCTGGGCGGAAAGATGTTTCAACGTGGCCGCCACCTTAACATCCAGGCGGGGTAAGGCTGGGTCATGGCTGATGGGCACCAGGGTGCCGTCAAAGTCCAGGAAAAGGGACATCAGGGGCGTGGATCGTGTGCGGGCCTCGATTTCACCTAAGAGGTCCGCCGGCAAAGGCGGCATGCGTTCTACACAAGCAATGCGGTTGCCAGTGTGCAGCGTAGAACAAAAAGGGCGCACTCCGCCCTGGTATCCCCCGAGTGGAGCGTACCGCCTCCGAGACTCGCACGGCGCGCTCCATCGGCAGGGATTCCGCTACGAGCCGGCCACTGTTCTGCGACAGCGTGACGACCCTTGCAGTAAGCTAAAACACAGGTTGCGGGAATTTGTTGCGGTGTTTGATAGAATGCGGCAATCTATGTTTTCGCTTTCGCGGCGCCGGTCCCTGGGCGCGATGCCGGCCGCTACGCCGCCAGCCGGCTTCGAAGCCCTGACGGCGCCCGAGCGCGGTCGCGTGCGCGTGCAAATTCCGGATAACTCCTCCTCCAAACATTCACGGGACTGGCGCGCGTTTTGGGGGCTTTTTGTAGTCAATTTTTTGATCCTGGAGATGCGCCGCCCGGGCACCCTGACCAGTCCGCAATTCTGGGCTGAAGACAGCATCGTCTTCTACCATGACCAGCTCGTGCTCGGAGGGTTCCATGCTCTGCTGACGCCGCATGCAGGGTACATGTGTTCCATGGCCCGCCTGATTGCGCTGGTTAGCTCCGGTTTGCCCGCCGCTTTGGTTCCGCTCGCCTTTAACTCCGCTGCCCTAGTTTTGGCTTGTCTGTCGTGCACCTTTCTCTTCCTGCCCTGGTACCGCCATTTGATCGGGTCGCAGGCGCTCCGAGCTGTGTTATGCGTGTTGTTTGCCGCCGGTTTCGTTGTAGACGAGATGGTGGGCAACGTTACCAACGTCCAGTGGTACCTGGCGCTGCCCGGAATCCTATTGCTGGCTAGAAGCCCCCAGGACGACGAAACATGCGGCATTCCGAGCGTATTGGGGCTCGCCGCGGGAGCGTTCATTATCGGCCTCAGTTCGCCGGTGCTGATTATTCTGCTTCCGGTTTGCGCCGGGATGCTGGCGCGACGCGGGCTGCGCCGGAGTGTCATGATACCTTGCGGCCTGCTCCTGGCGCTGTCGATCCAGGCGGTCGTCATGCTCTCGAGTCCCGGAGTTGGCGGCATCTGGCCAATCGAACGCACGCTGCTCGGGGACATCACGGTCTGTATTCTTTACAGATCCATATTGCCGGCGGTCGCCGGTCGGGGCGGGAGCCAGTTCCTGGCAAACAATTTTCTGGATGCCTCCGTCGTACTCTTCCTGATCGGAGCTGTGCTTTGGATTGTCTGGTTTTGGAGGGCGGAAAAGGCACATCGCGTTCGGCTGACGATCGCCTTGTACCTGGTGATCGCGTCCGTGGCCATTGCCATCGTCGTGCGGGGAAAACCTGCCGGATTCGCGAGTCTCTCGGGCGTGAAGACTTGGGGAGCGGAGCGGTTCTTTTACCTGGCCAGTTGCGTCTTCGGGTATTTAGCCGCTCGCTGGTTGTCGCGAATAGCGCCGAGCCGGGGCGGCGCCGCAATCTTATTCAGTATTTTGTTTATGGGCGGAGTGGTGGCTGATTTCCGTGTGAAGCGACTGTTTGACTATTGGTCTCAAGACGCCCCCGCGGTGGACACCTGGCGCAGAGGAAAGCACGATGGCCGAGCTGAGGGCATCGTGCTTCCGGTCAATCCGCCGAGGTGGGAGTTCCGGTTGCCGGGCAATGCGCCGGCGAACGCGGGCTTCGAGGGCGCTAATCTGAGCCCGTGGGGAGCGTTTGGCGCGGCGACGGCGGGCCTGTCCAGCGCCCTATCATACGAGGGCAAGCAGGCGCTGGAATTGGCTAATGCCGGGGGTGTGTTCCAGGATATCTTCGGATTGCGGGAAGGCGCGCTCTACAGGATCTCGGCCCAAGTCCGGTCAGCGTGCGGATCCCCGTCGTTCGGGTCTATTTGGCTACATGACACCTCCGGCGGAAACGCGGTAACGGATGGGCCGCGTCAGGTTTCCTGCGATCGATGGGATGAGTTTGCCGCGGACTTCCGGGCTGGGCCGCGCGGCATGCTTCGCATTCATCTGGTTGGAGCGACGGAAGGAGGCAGGCTCTTCTGGGATGACGTTCGGATGGTGCAGCATCAGTGACGATCCGCAACGGTGCTGGCTCCAATCGGGTGTGGGCTGAAACCCGCGCTGCGTGGTCTCGTTGCGGTGTTTGATAGAATGCGGCAATCTATGTTTTCGCTTTCGCGGCGCCGGTTCCTGGGCGCGATGTTGGCCGCTACGCCGCTGGCCGCCTTCGAAGCCCTGGCGGCGCCGGAGCGCGGCCGCGCCCGCATCACCGATATCCGCACGATGGTGTTGCAGGGCCCCCGAACTTACACTCTGGTCAAGGTCGTGACCGATGCCGGCGTCTACGGAATCGGGGAAGGCTACGGCAGCCCCGGCGTGGGCGTCCGGGCGGGGGTGGTTGAGTTGCGCCCGTACTTCCTGGGCAAGGATCCGCTCGAAATCGAAACGCTCTATAGCGGCTTGGGCCATCGCATCGACGGCTCCGCGCATATGCTGCTGCGCGCCGTCAGCGCCATCGAGATCGCGCTGTGGGATCTGGCCGGCAAGCTGCTCGACCAGCCCGCAGCGACGCTGCTGGGCGGACGCTATCGCGACCGGGTGCGCGTGTACCGCGACGAAGGGCCCAGCAACATGCTGGATCGCGCCAATTGCAACGAATGGGCGGACAAGATGAAGAGCGACCCCGCCGGGTGGAGCGCGTTCCGAGTGCCCCTGCCGGGCGCAAAGGGCAGCGCGGGCTCCAAGGCCGATAGCGCGCGGGACCCGTCCAACCGGCTGCTGACGACGCGCGAGGTGCGGGACATCCGGCAAGCATTCGAATACTGCCGCGACGCCATCGGCTGGGACCGCGACTTGATTGTCCGCTGTGAGGGGGAATACGATGTGCGAGCGGCCATGCAACTCGCGGAAGCTCTGGATCCGGTGAAGCCTTTGTGGCTGGAGGATCCCATGCCGCCAGATTTTTCCTCCGGCTGGGTGCGCCTCACGCAGGCCTCCAAGGTCCCCATCGGCACCGGCGAAAACCTGGCGCGCCGGGAGGGGTTCAAGGATTTTATCGTGAACCAGGGTTGCGACGTGGTGCAGCTCGACATCCGAAATGCGGGCGGCCTGCTGGAATCCAAAAAGATAGCCAGCCTGGCGGAACTGTTCGGGCTCCCCATGGCCGCTCATAGCACCGGGAGCGCGCTCAATACCATGGCCACCGTGCAGTGGGCCGCTACGGTGCGAGATTTCGTGGCGGCCGAGACGGTGGTGGGAGGCCGGAATTGGATGGACGACGTGATCGTGCATGACGCGCCGCTGGTCGCGGGGGGCTATATCGCGGTGCCGCGGAAACCCGGCCTGGGCGTCGAGTTGAACCCGGATGTGGTGAAAGCCAATCTTGCGGAAGGCGAGAAATATTGGGATTGAAACCGCCTCCCGCAGTGGCCTACGTGGCGCCCTTCGCGGTCTTCATCGCGCTGCGCTGGCTCCCCTTTCCGCCCGAGTGGCTGGCGCCCGTGCGGCTGGTGCTGGTAACAGCCACGCTGGCGGTATTTTCGCGGCGCACGATGCCGCGGTGGCCCGCATTTCCGATCGGTTCGGTGTTGCTGGGGCTGGCCGTGCTGGCGATATGGCTCGCCCCGGACCTGCTGTGGGGGCCGCACTATCGCGATTTCTGGCTATTCCACAACGGCATTACAGGCGTGGCGCGGAGCACGTTGGCCGTGCGTTTCAAGTCCGACGCGTTCTTCATCGCGGTGCGGGTGCTGGAGAGCGCGACGGTGGTTCCCATTTTCGAAGAATTATTCTGGCGCGGCTGGTTGATGCGCTATGTGATCCGCTCCGATTTCGAAAGCGTGCCCATCGGCCAGTACTCGGCGTTTTCGTTCTGGGCGGTGGCGCTGCTTTTCGCCGCTGAGCACGGACCGTATTGGGAAGTAGGGTTAGCCGCGGGCGTGGCTTACAACTGGTGGGCGGTGCGCACGCGCAACCTGGCGGATTGCATGCTGGCGCACGCGGTGACCAACGCGCTGCTGGCCGCGTTCGTGTTGGTGCGCGATCAGTGGCAGTACTGGCTGTAGCCGCAGCCACCGGGGAACGGTTCCGCATGGGCAGGTGGCCCGCCGAAGGGAATGAAGTCGCGTTTTTCGGGGGTGGGCAATCTCGCCCGCGCGGACCGGCGTCCTCGCCGGCCCACCGGCCGCAGTCCGGCAGACTTGCAGCGTCCAGACTGCGGCGCTCTCCGCCCGCCCGTTCCGCAGGGCCTCGATCGGATTGGGTTGCGGCAGGCGCGCAAGGCCGGGACGAAGGCCGCGGCCAACGCGGTAGTGGTGGGCTGAAGACGTTGTAGCCTGGCTAATCCTCAATGGACAGACGCGCCGCTCACTGTCGCGCTTGAGATTGTGTTCCTGCCCCAAGCCCGCTCCATGGACGCGAGGCACTGGCTATCGGAGCTGTAATGCTGGGCGGACATGTTCCCGGTCGCGGTGGCGATCATGCTTACATTCAGCCCGTTATCGGGGTAGACGGGAGCGCACGCCGCCAGCGTCTCCCTGGCGTACTGCCCGGCCGACTCCGTCCCGTAGCTTGCGAGATAGCTCAGGGTCCCGGCGTAGAAGTTCGGATCGAACGACGACCACGAGGAGGACTGAATCCCGACTATCGCGCAGCTCAGCGAGTTCGGCGCCGATAGGCCCGTGATGCTGTTGGTAACGGTCCAAGCCGTGGGCCCGAACTCCTGCACAAAGATGCCGTCGTGCGCGCCGCCGCCCGAACTGGTGGTCTGGAACTGATCGATGGTGTACGGGTAGGTTCCCCCCGAAGGACCGCACGTTCCGGGGCAGGACGCCGCGGTCGTGTAGCCGGGCGACCAATTGTAAAGGTCCATCCCCATATGCACTGTGTGGGGAAGGTTCACGCTGAAGTAGGCCGCATAGGTCGTGCCCGTTGCCTGAACAGTATCCATCTCCGGAGAGTAATCGAGAGTCACCCCGACCGTTACGCCGGACGGTATCGTGACGTTCGTGCTGAAGGGGGTCCAGAAGTTCGTGATCCAATCCTGGGGGCAGGTGTTTCCGGTAGTCGTCGGGGCGCTGCCCGATTCGCCGTTGCATAGCACCGGCACGGCGCCCGTCTGGGACCCGGTGGCGCATGCTCCTGGCTGGACCCCGCCGCCCCAAAGCTGCGCCTGAGTCGATGGCTCGTGGATCGGCACGAATACGTCCCCGGTCACGGTCAAGAGGCCAAGCAGGACATTCGTAACGCTGTTGCCAAGGGCCGGTATCGTCGCAGTCAGGCAATAATACCAGTCCGCAACGCCGCTCTGGTAGACGCCGCTGGTGCCCTGATTGAACGCGTGGGAGGTGACCGGGCAGGCGCTCATCAGCCCGTTCTGCGCGGCAGTCATGGTCCAAGAGTCGCCGGTCGTATAGCTGCCAGCGCCCGGGAACGCGACGGATAGGCCGTTGTTGAGAAGGGTGGCGCTGGTCGAGATGGTGTGCGTTCCCCCAGACACGCAGTCGGTTCCGGTGGTGTTCGCCCCCCACTCGAATGTTTCCGGCGACCCGACCCCAGATACTTTCACGCAGTAAATCTTGACAGCGCCGGTATACCCCGTCGGGGCTACCGGCGTTATGCTTAAGCCGCTGCAACTGCCCGTGCAGGTGGAGACTGGAGGCCCGATGCCCCGCGCAGGGCATCCCATATCGCCGCATGTCTCCGAGTTGTCTGAGAGTGTCGGCCCAGCTGATCGCCCAGGCGCGGGCCGACAATGCCAGAGCCCACCTCGGCAAAGGTCGGGGCATCGCGAGAAATCTCTCCACCGGTCCCGCGCGGCTTTTGCATAAGCCTATGTGGGTTAGTACCTGGCGGTTTGGCGCACCGGCGACCGAAGTGCATCCGTTTGGGGCGGAGGGTTATCCGGCAAGCGTCGGAAGGCCCAAAGAATAGCTGGTCGAGGTTTGGCAGCCTGGAGGAATTCATGAATAAGTCCGTGCAAGCATTTGTTCTGTTAGCGGCCGCAAACCTTGCCGCCCTCAGCGTGTGCCCCGGAGCCGAGGCCCCCACCTACGCCACGCTCTACCAATTCACAGGGTATTTGGGTGGCCCAGACGGATCTTACCCGATCACGCCGGTCGTGATCGGCCCTGGCGGCGTGCTCTATGGAACGACTCGGTACGGGGGTATAGTGAACGCGACGTGCCCCCAGGGCTGCGGTACGGCCTTCTCCCTGACGCCGCCGGCTTCCGCCGGGACGCCGTGGAGCGAAACGATTCTGCACTCGTTCACCGCCGAAAGCGACGGTTATTGGCCGAGCGCTGCGCTGACGTTAGGTGTCGACGGAGTCCTCTACGGCACGGCGGGCGGGGGTGGGGCCTCGGGATTTGGCGTCGTGTTTTCCCTGGTGCCGCCCTCCGAATCCGGCGGGCTTTGGACCGAGCACATCCTACATAACTTCGTCGGGCCGGTTGGCCCAGGGCTTGATGGCGTGAGCCCTTATGCGAGCTTGTTGCTGAGCGAGGGAGGCGTACTTTACGGGACGGCCCAGTTGGGAGGCGCGTACGGTGGGGGAGAGGCGTTCTCCCTTATGCCGTCCCCTTCGGGGGACTGGACCGAGACCATTCTGTACAATTTCGGCGGCGAGGGCGACGGCTCGGATTTGGCGAGCTCTTTCGTCGCTAGGGGAGGCGTGCTCTATGGAACGACGGCCGGCGGCGGGGCCTTTGGCTATGGCACGGCGTACTCACTGAGCCCGCCTAGCGCCGCAGGAGGCGCATGGACCGAGGCTGTCCTCTATAGCTTCGCCGGCGGCAGCGATGGGGAGGACCCCAATTTCGGAAATTTGGTCGCAGGTGCTGGTGGGGTGCTTTACGGCACTACCCTGAGTGGCGGGGCGTATGGCGAAGGCACCGTGTTCTCGTTGACGCCGCCTGCGTCACAAGGCGCCGTCTGGACCGAGAGCGTGCTCTTCAGCTTCTTTTACCGCACCGGCGAATCTCCATACGGGGGCTTGGCTATCGACAAGGCTGGGAGCCTGTACGGCACCACAAGCTTCGGCGGAGACGCGACGAAGGGCCTCGGCACGGTGTTCCAGCTTGCGCCGCCCGCGGCCCCTGGACGTTCACCGACCTGCATACCTTCACGAACCCTAACGGAATAACGCCGATGGCAGGGGTGACCATCGATGCGGAGAACAAGGTCATCTACGGCACCACTTCCGGCTTTTACTACATACCCCAAAACGGCGGCACGGTTTTTTCGTTGGCGTTTTGAAGTAGAGTATGCAGCCTGGGGGAAGCTGTGAGTCGGTGCACTGGGAGGTGGGGCTAGCTGCGGGCGGGGCGTACAACTGGTGGATGGTGCGCACGCGTAGCCTGGCGGATTGCATGCTGGCGCATGCCGCGGCCAACGCGCTGCTGGCGGTGTACGTCTTGGTATTCAATCAGTGGCAGCACTGGCTGTTAGCGCCGGGCTGCTCCTTCACCTGTTCGCAGTCATATAGGTTGTGGAACAATATTCACCATCAGGTATGCGCCGCCTCGATAAAGGGGCAAAAGTGCCAATCGCTACTGACGCGCGCCTGGCGTAGTTCCGTTCGAGTTGCGGAGTGCGGAAGAGTTTCATCACGCCGAACAATTGGTTTTCTGGCGGTTCAAGCGCTTGGCCTCCGTGTGGAGTGAGGCAATGAACTCCTGGTGAGTCGAAAATGGACCGCTTAGGCGGCCGGCTTTGACGTCGGCCAGGCCTGGGGCGAGTTGGGCATCGACGATGCGGCGCTGCTCGGCCGTGTAGTCGTCGTCCCCGGCTCGGAGCTTCGGAAGGATGCTGATGATACCGCCCACGACCTTGAACTCGATCTGTTGGCCATTCTTGAGGCCGGCCTGCCGGCGAACGGAAGGAGGGACCACAAGCGGTGTTTTGTTTTTGACGGTGACGGTCATGATAAGCGTTACGCTCAGGATATGCGTTCGCCTTCGAGTATAGAGCGAGCGGGGCCGGCAGTCAAATGGCGCGTCCCGTTGTGGTAACCTGAATGCTTCGCACATTTGAACAAGGAGTTTGCTTCGCATGTCAGTAAGGTTTGGGTTGCGGCTGGCCGTGGCTTGCCTCGCCCTGGTTTCACTATCGAAAGCCGGTCTGAGTCAGACCAAGTTCGCCGTCGTCAGCATGCAGCGGGCAGTGCTGGGATGCGCCGAGATCAAGAAGGCCTCCGCCGCCATGGAGGCCAAATACAAGCCCCGCCAACAGGATATGGAAAGGCTGCAAAGGGAGCTGGAAGGCATCAAACAGCAGTTGCAGACCAACGCCGGCAAGCTCACGCCCGCGGCCCAGTCGGACCTGGAAGCCCAGGGTCAGCGCAAACAGCGCGAGTTGCAGCGCATGAACGACGATCTGCAGGCCGATGTGACCGCGGAGCGCAATGAAATCCTCGGCTCCAGCGGCAAAAGGATGAGGGAAATCGTGGAGAAGCTGGCGGCCGAGAAGGGCGTCGACGTGATCGTGGACGAGCAGAGCACGCTGTTCTTCAAGCCGGCGCTGGATCTGACGGCGGACGCCATCGCCAACTACGACAAGGCCTATCCGGCAAAATAGGCGCCGCCATGGCTGGCTATCTCGATCATTACGGAGCCGGCGAAGAACGGCGCGAGAAGCGGATCAAACTCTTTGTGATTGTGGGAGCCTGCGCCCTGGCGCTGCTGTTCCTGTGGTTCTTGTTATTCGTTTGGGACAAGACGGAAGTGCTGCGCGCCGCGCCGGTGGCCAGACTGGCCCAGGTGCTCCGGAATCACCGGCAGGAAAGCCGGGTGAACGAATTCTTCGACCTTCTCAAGCGCCAGGATTACAAGGCGGCACACGCGCTGTGGGGCTGCACGGACGCGCACCCCTGCAAAGACTACGCGTTCCCCGAGTTTATGAAGGACTGGGGTCCGTCGAGCTCGCGCGGGGCGACGCACACGATTCCGAAGAGCCGTTCCTGCGGTTCGGGCGTAATCGTAACCGTGGATTCGGGCGCCAACCAGGAGGACTCGTTGTGGGTTCAGCGGGACGACCTGACCATCGGTTTTTCGCCGTTTCCGATTTGCCAGGCGGGGTCATGACGCGGCAAACAGAAATTGGAGGGCGGCCAATCTTGGCCGCAGCCGCCTTTCAAGGCGGGCGGAAGCCGGCTAAAAGCCGGCTGCGGGCAGGATTGCCCGCCCTCCAAATTCGTGGGCCGCAGGTCTGCCCCACTAGATTAGGATTGTAGAAGGGACTGGAACAGAATGGGCACAACTGTAGCGGGTTTGGAAGGCGTTGTCGCCGGCGAGTCCGAGATCTGTTACATCGACGGATACGCGGGTGTGCTCAGCTATCGCGGATACAACATCCACACGCTGGCGGACCATGCGACGTTCGAAGAAGTCATCTTCCTGCTGTGGAATGGATGGCTACCGAAACGGGCGGAGCTGGATCAGCTCAAGAAAGACCTGGCTGCCAATCGCGGAATTCCGACCGCCGTGGTGGACTTTCTAAAGACGGTGCCGCAAGCCAATCCGATGGACGTCTTGCGCACGGCGGTCTCCATGCTTGGCATTTACGATCCGGAGACGCCGGACATGACGCCGGACGCCAACGCGCGCAAGGCGCTGCGGCTGATGGCGCAAACATCCACGATCGTGACGACGTTCGACCGGCTGCGTAAGGGTCTGCACGTGATCGGCGGGGACCCGGGCATGAGTTTCGCCGAGAATTTCCTGTACACCCTTACCGGCAAGCGGCCCGACGAGGTGATGGAGCACGCTTTCGACGTGGCGCTGACGCTGCACGCCGACCACGAACTGAACGCTTCCACTTTCGCGGCGCGCGTGACAGCCGCTACGCTGTCGGACATGTACTCGTCGATCACCTCGGCCATCGGCGCGCTGAAAGGCCCGCTGCACGGCGGGGCGAACCAGGACGTGATCAAGATCCTGCTACAGCTATCGAGCGAGGAAGCCGCCATCGACCGGGTGAAGACGACGCTGGCGCGCAAGGTGAAGATCCCCGGTTTCGGGCACCGCGTGTATCGCGTGGAAGATCCGCGGGCCACGCACTTGCGGGTGTTCTCCGAGGAGTTGGGGCGGCGGACCGGGCAGGAGAAGCTGTTTCAGATGTCGCAGGCCATGGAACAGACCGTCAAGGCGGAGAAAGGGCTGATCGCCAACGTGGATTTCTACTCGGCCTCGACCTACTATGCGCTGGGTATTCCGGTGGATCTGTTTACGCCGGTGTTCGCGGTGAGCCGCATGTCCGGATGGACGGCGCACACGCTGGAGCAATACAAGAATAACCGCCTGATCCGTCCGCGCGCGGAATACAAGGGCAATCCGGACGGCATGAGCTGGATTCCCATGGATCAACGCTGATGGACGAGCGCGCTTATTACACGGAATCGCCGACGACGAAGCCCATGTCGTTGAACTGCCCATTTTGCCGGTCCGCCGAGACTTACGATTTGCGCTGGATGGTGCGCAAGAAGAAGGACCGCCTGCCGCCGGGCGGCGACGAGCGCGACCGCGCGCGCTTCGCCAAGTCGCAAAGCTACATGGTGCTGCTGGACGACAAGGTGGCCTGCAAGAATCTGCGCTGCCGGAAGCGGTTCGACATATCGGGCGTGAAGACGATGGCGTTTCTATAGGCCTGTCCCCATGCATTCGAGCAGCAACCTTGTGAACAACGAGGTGTCACCCCTCACGTGGCTCGATTGCGACGCCTTGGTCATCTTCTCGGGAGTCGTCGCTCTCCAATCGATGTAGTGGCCGGCGTTCACCGCGACCTGGCGAATAAACTCGCGTTGCGTTCTGCCATTCCCTTCGCGAAAAGGATGAGCCGCGTTCAACTCGCCGAGAAGCCAGGCGGCGCGGCCGGCGAAGGCGACGGCATCCAGGCCGACGAGATAGTTTTCAAAGGAGAGTTTTTCCAAGATCTGCCGCAGCGCCGGCTCCAAGAACGCCGCCAGTCCGAAGAGGTGGCCGCCCTTGGATATATTCACGGTCCGGAACTGTCCGGCCCACTCGTACACGTCCTGGAAGATGTGCCGATGAATCGCCTTGAGATGCGCAATGTCGAATCTTCCCGCCAAGGGAGTATCGACCAGCTCTGCAATGCGCCGGTGCGTTTGGCGGGCTTCAAGGCGCGCCAAAAGTTCCGGGTCAGTGAGATCGCGCAGGTTCCTGAGGACGTTTGTGCCGGGATATATGTACGGGTCCGAATTCCCGGTCGTCGAGCTCATCGATCGCGCTCCCTACTTCGGCCAGCGTCAACTCTCCAGCGATGTATCGCTGGTACAACGCCTTGGCTCGCTCGTCGAGATCAAACCCTTCCAGTCGAACGGAGGCAAGCGCCTCTTCATATACGCGCGTACGCTGTGCCCGCTCGGCTTCCGTAATTGGGCGTATCGCCAGCGCCATATCTTCTATTCTACGCCCTCAGAGGGGCGCCTTCTGACTGCGTGCCCGCTTGACGATCTGCAAGAAACGCCCGGCCAGCTCGCGAATCCAATCCAGCTCCCGCCGCCGGACGGCTTCGCGATTGATCAAATCCCGGCCGATTCCCACGGCGGCGGCTCCCGCCAGGATGAAATCGGCGGTGTTCCCCTGAGTGACGCCGCCGGAAGCGATCAAGGGTATATGCGGGAATGGCGAGCGGAGGGCGTGGATGTAACCTGCGCCGCCCAACCGGGAACAGGGAAAGACCTTGACCATGTCGGCGCCGGTTTTCCATGCGGCCATGATTTCGCTGGGTGTGAGAGCGCCCGGAAGGACAACCGCCTGTTGCTTCACGGCGAATTCGACGACTTCCAGGTCGAGCCCCGGGCTGCTCAGGAACATCGCGCCGGCGTCCAGGCAGCGGCGCGCCGTTCCGGTGTCAACCACCGTGCCGGCGCCAACTATGATATCGGTTCTGTCGCGCGCGATTTCCGCGATGAGTTCGATAGCTCCGGGAACCGTCATGGTGATTTCCGCGATGGGGATTCCGCAGTCCGCCACGGCCTTCACGGCAAACAAGGCGTCGTGCGGAGGAAAGGCGAATGGCGGGAATGATGCCAATCTCCTTTATGCGCGCGCAGATGGCTTCCTTGTTCATAACCAGCTTCCTTTCGCCGGCACCCGTGTCTTATTCATGTTCATGCGCGCTATCCCCGTGCTCATAGACGCTGCGCGCCTCTTCCACCGGCGGCAGATGATCCGTCGGGCGCGCCCACCACACATAAAAGGTGGGCAGCAGGAAAATACTCATGGCGAGGTCGGCGATCAGGCCGCCCACGATCACGATCGCGAAAGGGCGCTGCGAGTCGGAGCCGATCGCATGGGAAAGCGCGGCCGGCAGCAGGCCCAGCGTGGCTACCAGCATGGTCATCATAATCGGCCTGAGGCGGCGGGTTGCGCCTTCAATAGCCGCTTCCACGATAGGCATGCCCCTGGAGCGCAACTGATTGATGTATTCGACCATGATGACGCCGGTCTGGATCGAAACGCCGAACAAGGCCATGAATCCGACATCGGCCGAGACGCTGAAGTGCGTCCCGGTCACGTAAAGCGCCATTAGCCCTCCCACGCGCGCCACGCCCACATTGAACAGGTGCAGGCAGGCCCACTTGGCGGAACCGAATGCGCCGTAAATGATCATGAAGATGAAGAAGATGGTGAGGGGGATAATGATAAACATTCGAGCTTCGGCGCGCTTTTCGCTCTCGTATTCGCCTTCCCAGTTAATGTGATAGCCGCGCGGAAGCTGCACCTGCTTGTTCACCTTCGCGATAGCCTCTTCCACTGCGCTGCCCAAGGCGCGATCGCGGACGCTGTATTTGATCGGCACGTAGCGCTCGTTCGATTCGCGATAGATCTCCGAGCCTTCGTCGCGCTCTTCGATTCTGCAGAGCTGCCCCAGCGACACGCGCTCGCCTGTGGGCGCCAGCAAGCGGATGTTTTCGATGGCCTCTTTGGTGCTGCGGAACTGCGGGAGATAACGCATCACCAGGTCGTAGCGCGCCTCGCCTTGCAACACCTGCGTGAGCGCGTTTCCTCCCGCGGCGGTGTTGATGGCGTCCTGCACGTCCGCCACGTTGATCTGGTAGCGTGCGGCGGCCTGCCGGTCTACCACAAAATTGTCGTTGGGCTGGCCCGTAACCCGAAAGACTCCCAGATCCGTGATGCCCCTAACTGTGCGCATGACGCTGGCGATCTGTTCGGCCCTGTCCTCCAGAACCCGCAAATCCTCGCCGTAGATCTTGGTGGCCAGCTGCCCCTTCACCCCGCTGACCGCTTCCTCCATGTTGTCGGCGATCGGCTGGGAGAAGCCCCAGACCACTCCGGGCAGCTTCGACAGCTCGCGATTCATGGCCGCGATGACCTCGTCTTTGTTCTCGTGGAACGCCGGACGCCACTTCTCCTTGGGCTTCAGGTCGGCAAAGTATTCCGTATTAAAGAAGCTGGTCGTGTCGCTCCCGTCGTCCGGACGCCCCGTCTGACTTGAGCATTGGGTCACTTCGGGAAACGAGCAGAGGATGAGCCGTGCCTGGTTCGATAACCTGATGCCCTCGGTGGGACCGGTACTGGGCGCCAGCGTGCCGCGCACCCACAGAGCGCCTTCATCCAGGTGCGGCAAAAACTCCGATCCGATTCTCTCGCCCTGCAACAGCCAGGCGCTGCAACACAGCGCCAGTATCGACACCACTACCATCGCCCAGCGGTGATGCACCACCCACGTCACCGCGTGCCGGTATCCCTTGATGACCCAGACAAGCACTGGATTCTCCCATTCGCGGGTCTCTTTGCGGAAGGCGAAACTGGCCAGCACCGGAGCAATGGTCATCGAGAAGATGACTGCGCCCAGGAGCGCGAAGGCCACCGTCCAGGCCATCGGGCGGAACAGCCGGCCTTCCACGCGCTGCAGCGTGAAGATGGGCAGATAGGCTGTAATAATGATGGTGATGGCGTAGAATACCGGCCGCTGCACCTCGTGCGCGGCGTCGCGGATCCTGTCGCGAACCGACTTGGTCACCTGCTCCTGGTGGCCCAGGTGGCGCACGATGTTTTCCACCATTACAATCGAACCATCCACGACCATCCCGAAGTCCAAAGCGCCCAACGATAAGAGGTTTGCCGGGACTTCCTTGAGTTGCAGGCAAATGGATGCAAACAGCAGCGCAAACGGTATCGTGATCGCCACGATGATCGCGGCCCGCACATTTCCCAGGAACAGCATCAGAATAATCGTGACCAGGATGAAGCCCTCCGCCAGATTGTGGAGCACCGTGTCAGTGGTAAACTTCACCAGATCGCTGCGATCGATCAGCGGGTCGATAGTCACGCCGCGCGGCAGGATGTGGTCGTTCAGTTCCGCGACTTTCTTGTGGATGCCCTTCAGCGCTGCGTCCGCTTCGGCATCTTTGCGCAGCAGCACGATGCCGGAAACCACGTCGTCGTTGTCCACGACTCTGCCGTCCTCGTGCCGGATGGCCCGCGCAAACTGGCCCAGCCGGATCTTCGGACCTTGCGAAACAACGGCGATGTCGCTAATGCGCAGCGGCGTGCCGTTCTTGGTCAGGATCACAGTCTTCTCGATATCGTGAACGTCCCTCACCAGACCCACTTCCCGGATATTGACCTGCTGCAGCCCGGCTTCGATGAAGCTGCCGCCGCCGTTCGCATTGTTGTTGGAGAGCTGTTGCTCCACCTGCCCGATGCTAAGCCCGTATGAAATGAGCTTGTCGGGGTCCACGCGCACCTGGTATTCGCGTGTGGGTCCGCCGAAGCTGGCCACATCCACGATGTTGGGAACGGCCTTGAAGTTCTTTTCCACCACCCAGTCTTCGATGGACTTCAATTCCATCACGTCATACGCGGGGTTGGTGGTGTGCAATGTGAAGAAGTAGATCTGGCCGGCGGGGCTCCAGTCCGTCTGCATTTGCGGTGACACCCCGGCGGCCACCGCCGCAGGCGGCAGCGTGACTTGCGATAGCCGCTCCAGCGCCCTTTCGCGGTCCCAGGCGTTCAATTCCTCGTCGTCGAAAATGAGCTTGATGTCGGAGAGACCGAACAACGAGAACGACCGCAAATGCGTGACGTGCGGCATGCCGTTCATCACGATCTCAATCGGGACCGTGATTTGCTGCTCCATCTGTTCGGCGGAGATGCCGGCCCACTGGGTAACGATCTCCACGTAATTGTCCGCCACGTCCGGATACGCTTCGATGGGAAGAGCATGGAACGCGGCGATTCCCCCGGCGATCAGCAGTAGGGCAAAAGCCAGGACGAAAAGACGCTTTTCCAAAGCAAAGTCAACGGCGCGGCGAATCATTGGTTATTGCTCCACCGTGTTCTGGAAGACGAGTGCGCGCACCACCACCTGTTCGCCCGGCTTCAGGCCGGAGAGCACCTCCTGCGTATTGTCGGGGAGGGTATTCCCCGCCACCACTTCCTGGCGCTTGAAGCGACCATTTCCTAGCGGCGTGTAGACCCACTCGCGGTCGTGCAGGTGCAGGATTGCGGTGGCCGGCACGGTGGCGTGCCGTTCGGCCGTCGCGCCGTGAAACGTCGCGGTGACGAACATGCCCAACCGCATGAGGCCCGGATTTTCCACTTCCAGGCGCACCTTGGCGGTGCGAATGTTGGGGTCCATGATCGGCAGAGTGTTGCCGATGCGCCCTTTAAGAACTCCCTCCGGATAGGCGACCAGATGGATGTCCGCGTACTCGCCGATGTGAATCTGCGACATGTTGTTCTCCCACACATCGCAGACGATCCAGACGCGCGACAGGTCGGAAATCGTGAATGGGTTTGGCGCGGTCAACGCCTGGACGCCTGATTGGTTTGTGATTTGCTGGTCCGTGATGGTGCCCGAGACGGGCGCGAAAACCTCCACGATGCCGGTGGGATGGTTGGGGTCCACTCCGAGCAGTCCAAGCTGCTCCTTGGCCGTCTCCAGCACCACGAGATTGTCGTCTTCCGCGTTCTGGGCGACCTCTTGCGCGCTCTTGGGAATCGCTCCGTGATCGAACAGGGTGTTGGCGCGGACCAGTTGCAGCTTGGACAATTCCTCGTTCTTCACCGCCTGCCGGTAATTGGAAAACGCGTTGGCGATGTCCGAACTGCGGACCTTGAACAGAAGCTGGCCCTTTTTCACCTGGTCGCCGAGGCGCGCGTCGATTTCAACGATGCGTCCGGTGGCGAGCGACGGCACCGGCACCTGCCGGGAGACGTCGGGATTGACCACGCCGGTGACGTTCAATTCCGGTGTCGCTATGTGCTCACCCGCGGCCACGAGGGGAAACTGCTCCGCGTGATCCACCTTGAAGTTGCTGGGATCGAGGTCCGGCTGAACGGTTGAAGGAGTTGGGCCGGTTTCCGCCTCAGACCCTTGCTGGGCGTCTCCTTTTTTCGCGCATCCGGAGGCCAGAAGACCCAGGCCCACGCACACACTGAGTTCGAAGATTAACAGACGAGTCATTCGACCACCTCCCGGCCCGCGGCCATATTCATTTGCGCCGCGGCGGTTAAGTACGAGCCAATCAGATTCAAGTACGCCAATCGAGTGTCGCGATAGGCTTTCTCCGCATCCAGATAATCGAGCAGCGAGGCGCCTCCGTTCTTGTAGGCGAACGCCGTGGTGTCGCGCACGTCAGTCGCGAGCGATAGGTAGGTCGCCTTATACGGCTTCAGGAGGTTGGCGTTTTGGACCAGTGTCCAATAAGCGGAGTCGACGTCGTTGAAGACCTGCGCCTCGTTGGCATCCCGCAGTCGCTCGTTGCGGGAGATATCGACCTGGGTGCGGGCTTTCTCGCCTTGATTGCGGTCGAAGATGCGCAAGGGAATGGAGATGCTGACACCAAGATAAGCGGGGATAGGAGGATTGCGGGCAAGGTCGAGGCTGATGGTGGGGTCGGTCGAGCCGTTGGCGACGGCCAACTGGTGCGTGACCCTGGCTAATTCCACGTTTTCCAAGGCGGCCTTCAGGTCCGGCCGCGCTTCCAAGGCGATGTTCCGGAACTCCTCGAGGGGACGCAATTCACCTGCAAAATCGAACGTTCCGGAGACATCGAACTGTTCGATCGGCGTGCGGTCGTTCAACAGCATCAGGAGCTGGATCTTGGCGGTACGCAGATTGACCATGGCGGCTTCGAAGTCGGATTCAAACTGCACGCGCTGCAGCACCAGGCGATTCATGTCCACTTGGGCGAGGTCGCCGGTCTTCAGCCGGATGCGGTCCAAATCCAGTTCCTTGTCCCAGTACTCAAGGTTTTCTTTCGCATTTTGCAGCACCGCTTTGGATAGCAATGTCTGGACAAACGCACTTCGCAGATTGAAGACAAGGCCGCGCTCCTGGTCCAGATAAGTGGATTCCGCGATGGTAGTGGATTCTCTGGCCTGGTCGCGCCGCAACTCGCGCTTGTGCTGCCGCTCATGCAGGTAGCTGATCGATCCATACGGCTCGGTGTAGGCGAAGGGACGGTAGGCATTCGGACCTCCGTTGGGCGGGGGCTGTTTGGTGAAGGGGTTGATCTGATCGAGGGTTCCGCTGACGTCCGGGTTGGGACGAAGATAGGCGGTGATTTCGGCTGCCCGGGATTCATCTATATTGAGTTGCGCGGCTTTCAACGTGGGATTCGCGGCTTCGAACCTATCCTTGATCTGCTGCCAGGTGAGCGCAGTCTGGGCGAAGAGGGTGGCGGGCAGCAATCCGGCGATGAGGATCCGACGTGGCAGAATTCGAATTTAGCGCGCCCGGCGGTTCCCGGCGAGCGATCTTCCATTCACCGCCGGCGGTCTTTCGATCAGTCGCCGATTGGCCATACGAATCGAAAGATAAGCGGATGACATCCTTGGCAAGGCGAAGATCCGCTATTAAGATGACCAGAGACCCGCATGCACGAGGAGACGGCGGAAAACCCGATTCGGCTGGTTCTGGTAGACGAGCAAGTCCTGTTGCGCGAGAGCGTAGGCCGATTCCTGGCGACCCAGCCAGGTCTGCAGATGGCGGGCGAGTGCGGCACAGCCGCCGAAGCGCTGGAAATTCTGAATCATTCCTCCGTCGACATCGTGGTCTCGGATGTGGATCTACGGACGGAGCGCGGAGACGATCTCATATCCGCCGCGCGGAGCGCCGGTTACAAAGGCCGTTTCCTGATCGTGGCCGGAGCGGCGGATGCGCACGAGTTGTCCGCCGTGATCCGGCGGGGGGCGTCCGGTATCTTTCTGAAATCTGAGTCTGCGGACCGTCTCGTGCAGGCCATCAGGCTGGTGGCCAGCGGGGCGGTCTGGATCGATCAGACGGTGATTCAACTGCTAGCGGACCGGCTGGCCGACCGCTCCCAATTGGAGCGTGAGACGGCTGGGAGGCGCCTGACCGATAAAGAAGAAAAGGTGATCCTGGGGATACTGGGAGGTCTTACGAATCGAAAGATCGGGGAGGACATCGGCATTTCAGAAAGCGCCGTGAAGTCGCTACCGCGTGGAACGAGCGCCTGAACCCGCCCAGCCGTTCCGCAACTCATAGAGAACTACGGTATTGTTCGAGGGCGACGCGCACCAGTTGGCTGCGCGTACGGACGCCGGTTTTGCCGAACAATTGCTGAATCGCATTCTTCACGGCGCTTTCCGAGATCTCCATGCGCGCGGCTATTTCCTTATTAGCGAAGCCCTGCACGAGCAATCGTAGAACCTCCGTCTCCCGGGCATTCAACGAAGGGAGGTCCCGCTGCTCCTCGGGGGAGGCTGCCGCCTCCGCCTCCTCGGCCACTTCGGCGATGATGGCGGCTACCTTGGGCGCCATCCCTTCCTTGTAGGTGGAGAACCACACATCCGCGGTGAACGTATCGCCGTTGCCACGGTGCCCGCGGCATTGCATCGACGCTCGAAACTGGGGTGCTTCTTCCCAGCGAAGGGCGTGGTGCAATTCAGGCAGAAACGCGGCAATCGGAGCACCAATCAAATGGCCATCTCGCGGCGAGAGCAGCTCGCCCGCGGCGCGATTGGCCAGTTCGATGAAGCCGCGTCCATCCACAGTCACGATCGCCGCCGGACTGGTCTCGACCAGGGCCTTAAGCCTCGCCTGCACTTCCGTACTGAGGCGCCGGTTGCGAATCAACTCGCCAACGAACAATCCGCAGCCGGCCAGGGCCAGGGTTTCAAAGCCCAAGCGGACGAACGACTGATCGAGCGAACTGAACACCTCGGCCAGTCCCGCGCAGGCGAATCCGAGCAACGCGACGAACCACCGGGGAACGTACGCCGACGCCAACATGATCGGGAACAAATAGAGAAAACCGAGCGAAACGTAAGGTTTGGTCCACCAGTCCACGGTGGCGACTATCAGGATGATTGCGCTGCTGATCGCTAAGATACGAGTCCGGTTCCGCTCTTCCCACAACTGATCCAAGGAGAACATGCGCTGGCGAGTCTTCATTATCCCGCGCTTTCCATTCACCGCGCGCCAATCAAACGATTGGCCGCCAGATTCGCGTAGATTTTACGCATTACCTGGTGAAGCCGCCGTTCCGCGGCAAGGAGAATATAATGAAGAACTGGAAGACGACGACAATAGCGGCCGCGCTGACGGCGGTTTCGGTATGCGGCTTGGCGGCCGCCGAGCAACGTGCGAGTTTATACCAGCGGCTGGGGGGTATGCCCGCGATCCGCGCGGTGGTGGACGATTTGGTGAGCCGGATACTGGCGGACGAGCGGGTGAACAAGTGGTTTGCGCACGCCTCGTCCGATCCGGCGAACGCGGCGGCGTATAAGCAGAAGCTGGCCGACTTCTTGTGTCAGGGCACCGGCGGACCGTGCCAATATACGGGCGCCGATATCGTGACGGCGCACAAGGGGCGGGGCGTGACCGACGAAGCATTCAACGCGGTGGTGGAGGACCTGGTGGCCACGCTGGCTGCGTTGAAGGTACCGGAAAAGGAGAAGGCCGACTTGCTTGGAATTTTGGGTCCGATGAAACAGGCGGTGGTGCAGCATTGAGATGTCAATCGTCGCCACCAGCCGCAGCGATTCCATACTGACCGTAACCATCAACCGGCCGGAGGCGCGCAACGCCGTGGATGCCGCGACCGCCGCCGCGCTGGCGGACACCTTCCGTTCGTTCGAATCCGACGACACACTGAGTGTGGCCGTGCTGACCGGCGCCGGCGGAAATTTCTGCGCTGGAGCGGACCTGAAGGCGGTGGCGGCGGGGCGGCCCAACGCGCTCAGCGAAGCGGGCGACGGTCCCATGGGGCCCACGCGCATGCTGCTTTCGAAGCCGGTGATCGCGGCCATCGAAGGGCACGCCGTGGCGGGCGGGTTGGAATTGGCGTTATGGTGCGATCTGCGGGTGGTGGCGCGCGACGCCACGCTAGGAGTTTACTGCCGGCGTTTTGGCGTGCCGTTGATCGATGGGGGGACCATCCGGCTGCCGCGCCTGATCGGACAGAGCCAGGCGCTGGACTTGATCCTGACCGGGCGCGGTGTCTCGGGCGAAGAAGCCTTGCGCATGGGGCTGGCCAACCGACTGGTGGAATCCGGCCGCGCATTGGAGAGCGCGCTGGAACTGGCGCGGATGCTCGCCAGTTTCCCGCAAGGGTGCCTGCAATCGGACCGGATGTCGTGCTACGAGCAGTGGGGGCTTTCGACCGGCGAGGCCATGCGCAACGAATACCGGCGCGGCCTGGCGGTGCTGGGCAGCGGCGAAACCCTGGCGGGCGCTCTGAAATTCGCAGCCGGCGCGGGGCGGCACGGGTCGCGCGAGTAGCCTATGCAGCGGCCACCCGGTTTCCTGATTCTGGCGGTGGCTTTTTGCGTGGCGATTGCCGGCACCTTCATTTTCGCGTTCAGGGCCGGCCGGCACGCCCGCAGCCTGCACTTTGAGAACGAGCCGATCCGCCCCTGGATGAGCGTGCCGTTCATCGCGCACACGCACCACATGCCCGCGGCCGCGCTATTCCACGCCATCGGGCTGGAACCGGTGCCGCATGACCGGCGGCCGTTGCGGATGATCGCGCGGGAGGAACACCGGCCGGTGGAAGAATTGGTGCGCGATCTGGAGCGCGCTCTGGCCAGCGCCGGTCACACGCATCCCGCACCGGAAGCGCCTGGGGGCAAGGCCCCCTGATGCGGGAACAGATTCTGGCGGCTCTGTCGCAATACGGCTCCCCCGCGCTATTCGCCGTGGTCACGATAGCGTCGATAGGGGTGCCATTGCCAGTGAGCTTGATGCTGATTGTTACCGGCTCGCTGGTGGCGCAGGGCGTGATGCCGCTATGGCTGGCGATTGCGCTGGCCAGCGCCGGCTCGGTGCTCGGCGATCAGATCGGCTACGGCATCGGCCGGTGGGGCGGCACCAAGCTGGTCTCGCGATTTGGCGGCCTGCTGGGCGGCCCGGAGCGCCTGGCTAAAGCGGAAGCTCACGCGCGGCGTTGGGGAGGGCCGGGAGTTTTCTTCACCCGCTGGCTGGTGACGCCGCTGGGTTCGGTGATCAACTTCACCAGCGGGATCGCGGAGTACCCGTGGGTCCGCTTTCTGCTGTGGGATGTGTTGGGCGAGACGCTGGGAGCGGCCCTTTATATCTTGCTGGGCCGCATCTTCAGCGACCGCGTCCTGGCGCTGGACGCCGCGTTGGGCGACTTCAGCTGGATGATCCTGGCGCTGCTGGCCGCGGTAGTGTTGGGCTGGCTGCTGTGGGGCCGGCTACATCGACCGTAGCTTGGCTTTTTCCCTCTCGAACTCTTCATGTGTGAGGATGCCCCGCTCCTTCAGCTTCTCTAATTCATCCAGACGCTGGATGAGGTTCATGGGCTGGGCCGGCGCGGTGGGCGGAGGCACCGGGGGCGGAGGCGCGGGCGGGACAACCGCAGCGGGCTTGCGGCTGCGCATAAACAAGAACGCAGCGGCTCCGACGATCAGGACACCTAGCCCGATTTCGATGAACAGCATGTTGGAGTTCGGGGTGGAAGTGGGCGGGATCGTGGAGGAGTCCTCGTCGGGCGCGACCTTGCCGTCGATGAAAGTCACTTTTTGAGTCGGATAGGCGTAGACCTTCTTGGCGCCGAGATTGGCGATGGTGGTCGGCTGCCCGAGAAGGGCCACCACTTGATCGATCGTCATCCCCGGTGAAATTGTGGGTGGCGGGGCGGCGGGCTGTTCGAGCGGAGGAGGGGGCGGCTCGATGGGCGCGGGGGCGGCTTCAGCCGGAGCCTGCTGCGGCGTGGCAGCGCGCGGCGCGGCGACAGGCGCTGGGGTGGCAACGGCAACCGGCGCAGGGGCAGCGGTTTGGGCCGGGGCGGCCGCGGTGGACTGCGTGGACGTGCTGGATGTCGATTTACCGCCGCCGGCGCTGACGCCCAACACTTCCGCGATGAGGCCTTCCGCCTCTGGAATTTCGAGTTTGGCCGCCTTGTGGAAGCGGATCTGCGCGCGGTAGCGGACCGAGCTCACCTCTTCGGAAATCAAGGTCAAATCGATATCATCCTTGACTACTTCGATCTTGGTCAGGTACAACTTTTCTCCGGCCACGAAGGGGCGTGTGGCGGGAGCAGCGCCTTGCGCGGTTTGATTGGCGGTGCCGACGCCGGGGATCAGCTTGACGCCGGGAATTTTGGAAAGGATGCGCATCCCTCCGTTGCAGGCGGCCTTCGATGGACCCGTGAGCGAGATCTTTCCGTCGCTGTACTGGTGGATGCAAGTGAGGGGGTCCGCGCCGCCGGTGAACCCGCCCTTGCGCAAGACCAGCGTGGTTCCCTTGACCACGAATTCGCCTTCGGCGTTCACGCTGGAGAGCTTGTACTTGCCGGTCAGCTTCTGCTCCAAGAGGGCCCGGTCCGCGGCCGTGACAGAGGCTGCCGTCAGGAGCATCAAAACGAACGAGAGTAAGCGCGGCATCGAGGCCATTCTCGGATTATACATAAATGCGGGCGGCGGGGCTAAAGCCCGCCCTCCAGCGCCGCCTTATAGGTCGCCACGCTACCGGTCAGCGTGCGCACCAGATCCGGCTGGTTGCGTTCGCGCGCCGCCTGCAGGGCATGACGGGCGGCTCCCAGCGCATCGCTCAGCCGGCCCACCTGCGCGTAGACCGCGGCCAGCATCCCGCCGATAGACGGATCGCCGCCCGCCGCGGCTTTCTCCAGGTGCGGGATGGCCTCGTCAAATCTGCCGCCGGTAGCCAGCAGCCGCCCCAGATAGAATTGCAGGTCGACGGAATCCGGGTTGCCCGCCAAGGCCCGCTCGAAGTTGGCGATGGCTTCGTCCGAGCGGCCTGCTTTGGCCAGCGCAATCGCCAGGTTGGCGTGCGCCTCCGAGTCTCCGGGGCTAAGCTGCAGCGCCTTCTCGCACTCGGTGATGGCCTCGCCGGAGTTGCCCTGCTCCGCCAGCGCCGCGCCCAGGTTGCTGTGCGTCTTGGCGTCCCACGGGCTCAGCTGCGCGGCCTTCCGCAGATACGGCATGGCGTCGTCCAGCTTTCCTTCGCGCGCCAGGGCGATGCCCAAATTAGTATAGCCATCCGGAAAGTCCGGCTCGGATTCGACCGCCTTGCGGTAGTGGTCGATGGCTTCGCCGGTGCGTCCCACGGTGGCCAGGAGCACGCCCAAGTTGCTTTGCGCTTTGGCATCCTCGGGACTCAGCGCCAGCGCCTCGTTCCATTTCGCGATGGCCGCGTCGTACTGGTTCTTCTGCCCCAGTTCCGAGGCGACGTCGAACAGCCGGTAGAACTCCGTGGCCGGCGCGTCGATGCGCGAGATGCCGCCTTGCGCCATGTTGACGAACTCCGGAATATTCACGGCGCGGTTGGCGGCTGTCGCGTTCTCGATCAGGATGGCGGGGCTATCGTTGCCATCCTGGTCAAAGTGGGTGAGGTACATCTGCGTATAGGGCGACCGTGCTTTCGAGGAGAACACCATCCAGCGGCCATTCGGCGAGAAGCTGTGCCATGAATTCATGCGCGGGGTATTCGAATGGAGCGGCCGCGCCACGCCGCCCGCGGCGGGCACGATGAACAGGCGGCTATCGGGACGCATCAACAGGCCGTTGTGGCACTGGACGAAGACGATCCATTTACCGTCCGGCGAGACCTTGGGGAAGTTATTGCTCATGCCGTTTTGGGAAGCGCCCGCGAGGCGTTCGGGCTGGCCGCCCTGGCCGCCGCGGAACGGAATGCGGTAGAGGTCATACTGGATTTGGGTCTCGTCCGGACTGTTGGCGTATTGCGACGGTATCTGCCCCGGCGGATACGGATCGCGGGCCGCTGCTCGCGCAAACACGAGGTATCGGCCATCGGGACTCCATACCGCATTGGTTTGCACATAGCGCGGATCGTCGGCGCCGGGCAGCGGCTGCAATTGGCCGGCCGCGCGGCTGTACCAGGCCAGGATGCCGCGCGTGGGATAGAACACCTGGCCGAATGCGTAATCCTTGTAGCCCGCGTTGTAGAAACGGTCGGCCAGGCCGCGCGCGTTTCCGTCCATGTGCTCGATCGGCCGGCGCAGGTCGTCGATGGTGGTGACGACATACTGGCCGTCGGGCGAGACCGTCGACATGAAACCGAACCGCTTCGCAGCCGGCCCGTCGGTTTTCACCGGCGCGGCGCCGCGGAAGGAACTCCAGCGGATCACGTCCTCATTGCGGATCGACATTTCCTGGCGCACGGGAACCAGCGCGTACAGGCCCTTGTCATTTTGCGGTCCGTCCACATCCAGGCCGAGGGTGTGGCCATCGAGCGAGAAGGAATGGCAGTTCGCGCATGTGGGCAGATCCTGCATGACCGTCCGGCTTTGGGTATCGCCCACATTGCGCAAGCGCCAGGCGATCAGCCCGATGGCGAAGGGAGGCAGCGGCTTGATCACGCCCTTCTCGGTGGGGCTGGGGATGAGCGGCACATCCCGGTAGAAGATCGGCGCGCCGACGGGGTCCCTGGATGTCGAGACAGAGATGCGGCCGCGCGAGACGACGCGGGTTTCGCGTGCGTCGGCGAATCCGGTGATGGTCACGGTAGCTGGGCCCGACACGGAACCGCTTTTGATGGCCGCCCAGGTCTGGGGATCGGGCTTCCAGGTGTGGGCCGCGGCGAGCTCGGGCGTGAGGGTGGGCGGCACGGCGCCCACGCAGCGCGGATCGATTTCGCCCACTTGCAGGCGCGCGCCGCTGGATGTCACTTGGAGGCGCGCCGCACCACCAGAGAACTCGACTTCGATCCGCCAACCGGCCGCGGCGGCTGCGGCGTCGCGCCATAAGAAGGTGGGAGGGGCAAGGTCGGGCGGGAAGATGGAATGGTCGGCCGGGTAATCGAAGGAGATGGGCGCTACGGCCGGCTGGCGCGGCCCGGCGGCAGCCATCGCGACCGCCGCGCAGAAGCACGATAAAAGGGTCTTGGAGTCCTTCACGCTTAATCTACATTTTAGCGTGGAGGAACGATTTTGGCTGCGGCGGGTAGTTTGTCCCAGAAGATATCGTAGTCTTCCACCTTGGCCGAGCGCGCATACATCTTCTTCAGGCCGAGCTTTTCGATGCGATCGTCGTCGTCGGATATCTCAATTACGTCGAAGACGCCGGCTTTCAACTGCCGGTCCAGCTCCTTTCTGGACATGACGTGGAACAGGCTGGCCTCGGCGGGCGGGAAGTCGAGCTTATGCGAATCCTCCAGTTCCAGGCCGGATGGCGGGACGTGCCGCGTCACGCAGTAAGTGGGCTCGTCGGCGAAGAGCACGGCTTGGGGAGGGGTGACCGCCTTTACCTTGGCGGCGATGTGCTCCACGTCGGTCCAGGAGAAGTCGTCCCAACCCTCGATGAGCGCTTTGGCCAGGCAGGCGCCGGTAAGCAGGCACACGATCAGGACCGGCCACCAGGGACGATCGGGCGCGGCCAGCCGCGACCCCACGTCATACAAACCCGCGCAGGCCAGAATCGCGAGAAACGGCACGGCCAGCAAATAATAGCGGCGGAAGGTGGGCGTAGCCGTCGAAATGTGGGCCATCAATGCCACGGCCAGCCAGGCGCACAGATAGAACTCGCGGCGCAGCGGGCGATCCCAACCGCTGCGCTTGCGGATGAACAAGACGCCCGCCAGCGCCAGCAGGCCCAGGGTCAACGCCTGGGGGGAGCCGACCCACGCGAACCATTCGCCCAAGTTGTGCTCGACCGCGCCGCCCCATTCGCGCTGGCGGTAGAGCAGATTGTAGTGGAGGACATTGAAAATCGCCTGCCGCGGCCCCTGCGCAAACAGCCACGTCAGGGGCAAGGAAGCCACCACTCCGCCGGCGGCGAACGCGCCCAGCTTGGCCCAGCGGTTCCCGGCCCGGTTGCAAATCAGCATCCAGACGAGCAGCACGGGAGCCACCGGCGCCGTCAGGAGAGATGAGTTCGCGGCGGCGCCCGCGAGTAAGCCTGCGGCACCGGCAAGCCATGGCTGCCGGCGGTCGACCGCGGCTACGGTGAACAGAAAAGCGGTCACGATGAGGAACAGGCACAGCGCGTAAGCCTGTGCGAGGGCGCCGAATTCGACGACGGCGGTGTTCATCGAGAACACGCACACCCCGACGATCGCGGCAGGCAGACGCCATCCCGGCTCCGGGAAGCGGCGCAAGAGGTAGCCGGCGGTCAGCAGCACCGCCAGCGCGGTCATTATGGCGGCGACGCCGTGGGGCGTGCGCCAGGAATCGCCGAGCACGCGCATCCAGCCGGCATTCCAGTAGGCGTTCAGGGGAGTCTGCGGAAAACAGAAATCCAGATAGGGCCGCTTGCCGCGATTGATGTTCTGCGCGGTGACCAGGTGGAAACCTTCGTCCCAGGCGAAAGCGCGTGTCTGCGCGTAGACCTCGAGGCCAGCCGCCACCAGCGCCGCCAGGCCCAAAACGATCCACGCCGCGGTGCGATTCGATAGCCGCCGCGCGCCCGTTTCCGGCGTCATTGGGGCGCCCCGAGTTGCCGCAGATATTCCTCGCGGGTGGAGAAGCTGGAGCGGTCGAGCGCGCGGTCGATGGCCAGGATTCCGTCGAGATGGTCGATTTCGTGCTGCAGCAGCTCAGACAGCGCGCCCGCCGCTTCCAGCAGCCGCGAGTTTCCCTGCTCGTCTTCGTAGCGTACGCGCACGCTCTGGTGGCGCTCCAGATAAACCAGCAGATCGGGGAACGAGAAGCAATCGTCCCACAGCTTGAATTTGGGTTCGCTTTGAAATTCGTAGAGCGGGTTGCGGATGGCGTAGGCTGCGCCTTCGAATTCGATGTAGATGAGGCGGGAAGGCTCGCCGATCTGGACCGCGCTGATGCCACGGCCGAACCCGTGGGTGCGGCGGAATTTGTGGAGGGTGGCGCGCAGGTCGGCGAAGATCGGGATGGCCGCGGCGGGCGTCGGGACCGGGGCCGAGACGGCGCGCAGGAGCGGATCGCCAAGCTGGAGGATGCGGCGGGAGGGCATCACGTATGAAGGTATCACACTGGCCCGCATTTGCCCCGGGAGGTACGGTTTGGGGCTGGAGGTGGTTGATGGGGTTGGTTTTGGTCGAGTGGCCGAACAATGCCAAAAGGGAAGAAAAGACGAACATAACGGGGCAGGCTTTGTTTGGTTGCGTAATGTCCGGCGGTGTTGCATCGTGTTGCATGGTGTTGCGTGTTTCTCATTGGACTGCACCCTTTTTTTGAGACAGTGCGAGCTGCAACACCCGCTGTTCAACGCTTAGGTGGCGTTGCATCGCGTTGCATCGCGCTGCATTTGTTGCACCCGGCGCGCCTGGGTGCGTGTCCCCGACTAGACGATAGCATGGGCGCGGTGGGCAATTAGCGTCATGGCTGGGTGGGCCTTTTTGTTTTCAGGGGGTTGAGCGGGGCACTGGGGCCGTGACCCAAAACCGGCCACGGCGAGCCGAGCTATGCTCGCCTGGCGGCCTGAGAGGCCGCCGCAGGCTGAGAGCCTGCCCCACAGAAATGGTCCAAACTCCAGACGCGGGGCTAAAGTCCGCCCTCCAAGGCTTCCGTAACGTTTCTACACTTGGGCAGTATTAGCGGGTATGGGTAACCTTGGACACGACCTGCGTTTCGCCTTTCGTTCGTTTAGGAAGTCGCCGGTTTTCCTGGCCGTTGCGGTGCTTTCGCTGGCGTTGGGCATTGGCGCCAATACCGCGATTTTCACGTTGGTGGACCAGATCCTCCTGCGCCTGCTACCGGTGAAAGACCCGCAACAACTGGTCCTGTTGTGGGGGCGCGGTCAGCATTACGGGAGCAACAACGGCCGCTACAAGCTCTCCTACCCGATGTACGAGGACTTTCGCGATCACAACCAGGTCTTCAGCGGAATGTTTTGCCGCTGGGGAACTTCCTTGAGCGTCAGTTCGGAGGGAAGAACCGAGCGCGTCGATGGAGAACTGGTGTCCGGGACCTACTTTCCCGTTCTGGGCGTGGGCGCGGCGCTGGGACGGGTGTTTACGCCCGACGACGACAAGGTTCCGGGCGGCCATCCCGTGGCCGTGATCAGCTACCGGTACTGGATGAACCATTTTGGCGGCAGCCGGGACGTCATCGGGAAGAAACTGCTGGTCGATGGATACCCGCTCACCATCATTGGCGTCAGCCAGGCAGGTTTCGACGGCACCGACCCCGGAGCGTCGCCGCAGATTCGCGTCCCCATCATGATGGAAGCGCAGATCAGCCCGCAGTTCGCTGATTTCTACAGCATGAAGAACCGCAGGGGCCGCTGGGTAAATGTATTCGGAAGGATGAAGCCGGGCGTGACCATGAAGCAGGCGAAAGCCTCACTGCAGCCGTTCTTCCATCAGATACTCGAGATGGAAGTGCACGAGAAAGGATTCGAGACGGCCGCGCCGGAAACCAAAAAGGCATTTCTGAGCATGTTCATGGAACTGCTGCCCGGCTCTAAGGGAGATTCGGGGCTGCGCCGTCAATTCGCCAGTCCGCTGCTGGTGCTGATGGCGCTGGTGGGGCTGGTGCTGCTGATCGCCTGTGCGAACGTCGCCAATCTTCAGGTGGCGCGAGCTACGGCGCGGCAGAAGGAAGTCGCCGTACGGCTGGCATTGGGCGCCAGCCGGTGGCGGATCATTTCGCAATTGCTGGTGGAGAGCCTGATGCTGGCGCTGGCCGGTGGCGTGTTGGGGCTAGCCCTGGCGGTGTGGATGGATCGCGCGCTGCTGAACTTCCTGCCCGCAGGGGATTCGCCGCTGACTATCTCGACCACACCCGACTGGCGAATCCTGGCCTTCAGCCTGGGCATCTCGCTGCTCACGGGGATCGTGTTTGGGCTGGCGCCCGCGCTGCAATCCACGCGCCCCAAGCTGGCAGCGACGTTGAAGGATCAAGTCGGCTCGATTGCGGGCGGCACGGCGGTGGGGTTACGAAAGACTTTGGTGGCGGCGCAAGTGGCGCTATCGTTGCTGCTGCTGATCGGCGCGGGCTTGTTCATCCGCAGCCTGGGCAACCTGAAGGGGCTCGATCCCGGATTCCGCGTAACCAACCTGATCGGTTTCGCCGTGGACCCGCCGCAGAACGGGTACAAGCCGGAGCGCAGCCTGGATTTCTACCGGCGGCTGCGCGAAAACCTGGACGCGCTTCCGGGCGTGGAGTCGTCCGGGCTGGCGGTCATACCGGTGCTCGCGGACAATGAATGGGACAGCAGCATGGCGGTGGAGGGCTACCAGCACAAGCCCACGCAAGCTCCCGATCCGCACATGCAGTTCGTTTCACCCGAGTACTTCAAGACCATGAATATTCCGGTCCTGCTGGGCCGGGACTTCCGCATGACGGACGGTCGCGACGCATCCAAAGTTTGCATCGTGAACGAAAAATTCGCGCGGCGCTTCTTCAAGAGCGGGCCGGCCATCGGCAAGCACATCGGCATGGGCGGCGATCCGGGGACGAAGCTGGACATCGAGATCGTGGGCGTGGTGCGCGACACCAAATACGAAAGCATGCGCGAGGAGGTTCCGCTGGAAGTCTACCGTCCGTATCACCAGATGGATTTTGTGATCGGCATGTATGCCTATGTCCGGACAACGCGCCGGCCGGAGCAGGCCTTTTCGGGTATCCGCCGGGTGGTGAACGACCTCGATCCGAACGTCCCAATTTTCGAGATGAAAACGCTGGAAACCCAGATGGAAGAATCGCTGATCACCGAGCGGCTGGTGGCGACGCTGTCTTCCGGATTCGGTATTTTGGCGACGTTGCTGGCGGCGATCGGGCTGTACGGGGTGATGGCGTACATCGTGGCGCAGCGGACGCGCGAAATCGGCGTGAGGATCGCGCTGGGGGCTTCCGGCCGCGATGTGGCGAAGCTGGTGATGCGCGACGTATTCATTCTCACGGCCATCGGCATTGGCGTGGGCTTGCCTGCGGCGTGGGGTTTGACGCGGATGGTGCGGTCCCAACTTTACGGTATCCAGCCTAACGACGGACTGACCATCGCCGCTGCTACTTTGGGAATTGCGTTGGTGGCGCTGGTAGCGGGATATGTCCCGGCGCGGCGGGCGGCGCGGGTCGACCCGATGCGGGCGCTGCGCTGGGAGTGACGGCCCGCCAGGTGCCACGCTAACACCGCCGCGAAGAGATAAAACATGCCGACTGGGAGCCGGCTGAAAGCCGGCTGCGGGCAGGATTGCCCGCCCTCCGACACACTAACCGGAAGCAAGCGAGGACGTCAAATGTCAGTAATGGCTGATTTGCGAGAGGCTCTGCGGCAACTACGAAAGGCGCCGGGGGTCACCACGACGGCGGTGATCACATTAGCGCTGGGAATCGGTGCGACGACGGCGATCTATACGCTGGTCGACCAGGTGATGCTGAAGTCGCTGCCGGTGACCAAGCCTGAGGAGGTGTGGAGGATCGGCGATAGCGTTCGGTGCTGCAACTGGGGTGGGTACACCCAGGGTGACGACGGAGATTTCTCGCTGTTCTCGTGGGAGGCATACAAGGTTTTTCGCGCGGGCACGCCCGAGTTCAAAGACCTGGCGGCGCTACAGGCCGGCAATGCGCCTCTCGGCGTGCGCAAAGCAGGGTCGCAGGCGCAGGCGGATACACGCAATGGTGAATATGTTTCGGGCAATTTCTTCCGGACATTTGGCGTGCAGCCCTGGATCGGGCGTTTGATGACCGATGCGGACGACCACGAGGGTGCGCCGCCCGTGGCCGTCATGAGTCACCACATCTGGCGGCAGAAGTACGCTTCCGACCCCTCCGTGGTGGGCGCTACATACCTGATTAACGGGCACCCATTCACGGTGATCGGCGTGGCTGCGCCCGGATTTTATGGGGCGAAGATGGCAGGTTGGGGAATGCCGGATTTTTGGCTGCCGTTGACGACAGAGCCATTGATTGACGGAGCCACCGCGCGGTTGAACAGGCCCAATGGAAATTTTCTGGACCTGATCGGAAGAGTGGCTCCGGGTGTCAACCCCAAGTCGCTCGAAGCGAAACTCAAGGTGGAATTCCATGACTGGCTGGCCAGCCATGTGCCGGATATGGGGCCTGGCGAGAAACAACTATGGCGTCAGCAGACCCTGCACCTGGCGCCAGGCGGCGCGGGCGTGGCGGCCATGCGGGATCAATATCAGGATGGACTGAAGTTGCTGTTGATAGCGGCCGGATCCGTGTTGCTGGTGGCCTGCGCGAACCTGGCAAATCTGATGCTCGCACGCGGGTTGAAGGATCGCGCGCAAACATCGATCCGCGTCGCGCTGGGCGCGTCGCAAGCGCGCCTGGTGCGCAAGGTGCTGGTGGAGGCGATATTGCTGGCGGTGATTGGAGGGGTCCTGGGCATCGGCGTGGCCTACGCCGGGAGCCGGATGATTTTGCGCCTCGCGTTCCAGACCGGCGGCCCCAATAGCTACATCCCAATCGACGCCACGCCTTCCTGGACGATCCTGCTGTTCGCCCTGGGGGTATCGGTTTTGACCGGAGTCATCTTCGGGATCGCTCCGGCATGGATGACTGCCAATACCGATCCGGCGGATGCGCTGCGGGGAGCGGGCCGCTTTGTTGGCGCGGGGCGCACGTGGGTGCAGAAGCCGCTGGTGATCGCACAGATCGCGGTGTCGGTGGTGTTGCTGTCCGCCGCGGCCATGCTGGGCCAGAGCCTGCGAAACCTGGAGCACCAGGATTTCGGATTCGAACCGGGGGGCCGGTATATCGCCTGGATCAATCCCATGTTAGGCAATTACAAACCGGAGCAAATGGAGCCGATGTTCCGGCAAATTGACGATAGCCTGCTGCGGATTCCCGGTGTGCGGATGGTGGCGCCCGCGCTCTATGCGCCCATGACCGGAGATAGTTGGAATGACGGCATTCGCATCGAAGGCCGGCCGGAGCCCGACGCCAAAGAGGACACCGGCGCCTCGTGGGCGCGAGTGATGCCGCGTTTCTTCGAGACCATAGGCGCGAAGATCATGCTGGGCCGGGCCATTACGGACGAGGACACCGCGGCCACGCGCAAGGTGGCGGTGGTGAACCAGGCTTTTGCGCGGAAATTCTTCAAGGGCCAGAACCCCATAGGGCAGCACTTCGGGAGCGGCAAAATCAAATATTCCGCAACCTTCGAAATCGTCGGAGTTACCAACGACGTGCGATACATGACCTACGACTACAAGAAACCGGTGCGGCCCATGTTTTGGCTGCCGGAGGCACAGTCGGTGCAGTACGACGATGCGGCGTTCCTGAGCGGTGACATCTGGTCGCACTATCTCTACAACATCGTGATTTGGGCGCCGGGTAACCCACCGGCTATAGAAGAGCGTGTGCGGAAGGCTTTGGCGGGTGTCGATCCAAGCCTGGTGCTCTACGGGGTTAACCCGTACAGCGAAGTCCTGGGCTCGGATTTCCAGCAGGAAAACATGATCGCAACCCTGACCACCCTTTTCGGCGCGCTCGGACTGGTGCTGGCGGCTGTGGGGTTGTACGGAGTGCTGGCGTACATGGTGGAGCGGCGGACCGCCGAAATAGGTGTGCGGATGGCGCTGGGGGCGGATCGCGGGCGCGTGATAGGGATGGTGCTCGGCGGCGCACTCTGGCAGGTAAGCGCCGGACTTGCGATTGGCATTCCGGTGGCGATCGGGGCCGGCAAGCTGATGACCGCGCAGCTATTCGGGGTGCGGCCGTGGGATCCGGTCATGCTGGCGCTGGCCATCGTTCTTCTGGGATTGGCGGCGCTGGTGGCTTCGGTGGTTCCCGCGTGGCGCGCGGCCAGCGTGGAACCGGTGGTAGCGCTGCGGACCGAGTAGTGACCGGCGGCCTGAGAGGCCGCCGCAGGCTGAGAGCCTGCCCCACAATTGCGTAGGCATTCTACACAAAAAGATGTAGAATGACTACACCATGAAGCCCAAAGAGCTCGCTTGGATCCCCGATGGTGGCGGTGGTGAACGAGGCGTTTGCTAAGAGAGGTTTCGGCGATCGAAGTCCGCTGGGCCAGCACCTGGCTTTGGGGCATGGGTGCACAAAATGCGACATCCAGATCGTGGGGGTTTCCGCGAATGCGCTCTATGGCGACCTGAAGGGAACCGCGCCGCCGACCGTCTTTCTGCCATTCGCGCAGGATGGCTGGGGACCTGTGCGAGGGATGGCGTACGAGTTGCGGACCGTAGGGAACCCGCTCGGATACGTCCATGCCGTGCGCGATATGGTGCAGCGGGCGGACCCGCGCCTGCCGCTCGCCGAGGTGAAAAGCCAAAGCGCGTGGATCGACCAGGATATCAACCAGGAGATCCTGTTTGCCCGTCTGTCGACCGCGTTTGCGATCCTCGCGCTAGCGATCGCCTGCGTGGGACTCTATGGCACGCTGTCCTACAACGTTGCCCGCCGGACTGGCGAGATCGGGATCCGGATGGCGCTCGGAGCGCAACGCGGGCGCGTGGTCTGGATGGTGCTAGGCGAAGTGTTTGCGCTCGCGGCCATCGGGCTGGCGATCAGCGTGCCCACGGCGCTGGTGGCGTCGAAGGCCGTGGAGTCGTTCCTGTTCGGCATGAAGCCGGCCGATCCGATGATCGCGATACGGCACGAGTAAAGTGGCGCAGAGTTCATCACGCGCTAAACCCGTGCTCCGAGAATGGCGACCGGACCGCGCCGCCAGAAGCACTCCGGGTGCTCGAAACCCGCGCGTGCCATGGCCTGAAGTTCCTCGTGTACGGAGAAATACGTATCTTCGGAAGCCCAATCGTCCAGATTCCGATAGCCCTGCTCAAGGGTAAAACCCTGGCCGGCCATAAATGCGGCCCACGCATCTCGCAGGAACGGCCAGAAAGGGCCGGCCGCGGCATCGTTGTTCAAAAACACGCCACCCGGCAGGATTGCCTCGCGGATCCGGCGGTACACATCCGTCTTTTCTTCCAGGCTCGAAATGTGGTGGAGGGCGAAGGCCGAGAGCAGTGCGTTCACCGGCGGTAAGGCATCCACGAATGAGCCGAGCCCCAGTTCAACACGATGCCCGAAGCGGGCCAGGCGGGTTTGCGCCACGGCGAGCATTCCAGGATCGATGTCGCGCACCAGAACCGACACTTGCGAGAACCGCTCCAGGATGGCTTCGGCGAGCGAGCCGGTGCCACCACCCAAGTCGACGATCCGCGCACCCGGCGGAATCTGTGAGGCGGCCAGCAGATCGAGCTGCATTCCGCGGCTCTCGTCATAGTGCGGAATGTAGGTGCGGATGATGCGGTCGTACTCGGCCGTATCCAGGCGCAAATGGGAAGATACGCGATGGTCGCTTTCCATGTCGAAACCAGATTAAATTCTAACCGGAAGTTTTGGCGCGGGGAACACGGTCTGGCCTATAGTGGTGATCTGGGTGCTGGAAGCGTTCATTGTTCGACGCGTTCAGGATAATTCCAATGACTGAATTTGCCGGCGGCGAGTTGCTGGATCCGGTGGCCGCCTACGATCGGATCGCACCTGTCTACGCGAGGCTGGCCATAGAGCGCCAGGCGTACCTCGACGCCATTGAGCGGTGCATCGTGGCCGAAATTCCACCCGGCAGCCGGTCGCTGCTGGATGTGGGCGCAGGGGACGGCGCGCGCGCGGCGCGCATCGCCGAGGCCGCCGGCTTGGCGGATGTCACTCTGTTGGAACCGAGCCGCGTCATGCTGAGCCGCTGTGCTGTGGAGGCGACGGTCTGGGCCATGCGGGCCGAGAATCTTCAGTCCCAGCAAGGCAGCTTCGACGTTGTCACTTGTCTCTGGAACGTCCTCGGGCATATTCTGCCCGCCGCTGCCCGGGTTGAAATGCTGCGCCAGTGCGCGCGGTTGGTGTCGGCGGGAGGCAGGGTCTTCATCGACCTGAACCACCGCTATAACGCGCGTCACTACGGCGCGATGGCGACGGCTGCTCGTTGCCTCCGGGACTGGGTATCGCCTGGCGAACACAACGGCGATGTCCGGGTGACGTGGGATGTCGGGGGCGGGCGCGTCTCGACGACCGGGCGCGTCTTTACCCATCGGGAGTTCATCGCCCTATCCCAGGCCGCCGGTCTAAGGATCGAGAAACGGTTGGTGGTGGACTATGGGTCGGGCGAGCACCGGCGATTGAGTTGGGCGGGCAATTTGCTCTATGTTCTGCGCCGCCCGTGAACGGTCTCCAGCGCCTCGCGCAGGGTCAGGCAAACCTCGGCGATTTCGTCGTCGGTGATGCGATTGAAAAACGGCAACGCCACGGCGCGGGGCGCCACCTGCTCGGTGACGGTCAAATCGCAGGCACGATCGGCATATGGCGCGTAGAGCGGTTGCCGGTGGACCGGAGCGAAATAGCGCCCGCAACCGATGCCCCGCGCTGCCATGAAGGCAACCACTGCGTCGCGGTCCTTCGCGGTGCACCACGCCGGCAGGCGGACGACGAACACGAACCAGCATACCCGCCCGTTCGCTGCCTGAAGTAGCGGGAGGGTCAGATCCGGAACCGTCCGCAGATGTTCGTGGTAACAGGCCGCCCGAATTTCACGCTGCGCGAGAATGCTATCGATCCGCTTCATTTGCGAGATGCCCAGAGCGCAGTTGATGTCGGAAAGGCGGTAGTTGAAGCCGAGCAGGCCGTGGTCCAGCCAGCCGTCGGCCGGCCGCCTGCCCTGATTGCGCAGCGCGCGAATCGTCTCCGCCAGGTGGCGATCGCGTGTGACCACCATGCCGCCTTCGCCGGTGGTGATGGGCTTATTGGGGTAGAAACCGAAGACTCCCAAGTCGCCCAGCCCGCCGACTTTCCGTCCGCCATCCACGGCGCCGAGCGCCTCGCAAGCGTCCTCAATCACCCTTAGCCCGTGCCGGGCGGCGATATCGAGAATGGGATCGAGGTCCGCGGGATGCCCGAACGTGTGTACCGCGATGATGGCGCGAGTCCGGGGCGTGATGGCGCGCACGATGCTCTCGGGTGTCAGGTTGAGCGTGCGCGGATCGATATCGGCGAATACCGGCCTGGCCCGTTGATAAAGAACCGCGTGGGCGGCGGCGATGAAAGTGAAGGACGGGACAATCACTTCATCGTTCTCGCCGATTCCCAGAGCAGCCAGTCCCAGGTGCAATCCTGCCGTGCCCGAAGAGAGCGCTACGCCGTACGGCACACCGACATAGTGGGCCAGCGATTCCTCGAATTCTTCCAGCTTCGGGCCGAGACTCAGCCGGGGGCCGCGCAGCACGGCCACCACGGCTTCGATATCGGCCTCGGCGATGTTCGGCGCCGAAAGCGGAATCCTCATTTCGACAGCCCGGCGGCAATTTCGTCCAGGGCCGGCGCCCGCTTGGTCAGGAGTTCCTCGCCCAGCGGGATGGACGCTACGACGGAGACGATTCGTTCCGCGGCGTGCCCGTCGCCATAGGGGTTTTCCATTCCGCGAAGCGATTGGCGAAAACCCTCGCTGGTGGCGACGCCCACGCGATCCAGAATGGAGGCGGCGCTGGCCTCCGCGTCGAGTACATTGGGCGCGCGCTCCCGTCCGCGTTGCCTGATCCCCACGTTGACCACCGGCAACTCGAACGAGGCCGCCTCCATGATCCCGCTGCTGGAGTTTCCCACCAATAAATCGCAGCATCGCAACAGGCTCCAAAAAAGGACCGGATCCAGATTGACGAACACGCTGCCGCTTCCAATCCGGCGGATGAAGGCATTGGTGCGCGCGATCAGCTCCCGGCTGCCGGCGTCGGCATTCGGATAGCAGAACAGAAGCTGCGCCGGCACGGACTCAAGCGCCTGGAACAGGGCGTCGGCTTCCCGCGTGGTATCGCGAGCTATGGTCGTCGGGTGGAATCCAACCAAGGCGGTTGCTCGAGTGAAATGAATGCCGAGGCGATCCTCAACTTGTTCGCGGCTCATCAGCCGGCTGCGGCGGAGGTGGTCGAGCGAAGGAGCGCCGGCGCGGTGGACGCGCCACGCCTCCTCACCCATCGCAACCACCCGGCGACGCGCCAATTCCGTGGACGTGAAGTGAACGTGGCTCAGCTTGGTCAGTGCATTGCGAATGGCGTCGTCGATGGCGCCTTCGCTGACCTCCCCGCCTTCGATGTGCACGATGGGGATGCGCAGCGCCGTCGCCACCGTGGCCGGAGCCAGCATCTCGTAACGGTCCGCTATGAGTAACAGCAAGTCGGGACGCATCCGGCCCAGGCAGTCGGCCAGGCCGAGGGTGGCAACCCCGATGGTCTTCGCCATGCCGACATCGCTATCGGAACTCAGCAGGCATTCGATCCGCGCCTCCAGCGGGAAACCGTCGTTTTCTATCTCTACGGCCGTGCAGCCGAATTCGGGTGATAGATGGGACCCGAGCGCGATCAGTTTCAGATCCAGGTCCGGGTGTGACGCCATTTCCTTCAGAGGCCAGTAGAGATGGCAGTAATCGGCGCGCGAGGAAGTGACGACGGCGATCTTGCGCCTCATCCGGAGACACTCCCGGAGTTGTCCGTGGCAGCCAGGATGATGGAACTTGGCCGGTACTCCGGAACCATTGCGGAGATAGTTTCCATCAGTCCCATCACATCGCGACTGGCGATGTGACAGGCAAATTGTTCCATCCTCTGGGACAGTTCGTCCGCCGCGGGACTCGGCGTCCTGATGACTTGCAACGGGCCGTCGGTGGACCCTTCGCGGATTTCCGTCTGGAAGAGCAAGTCTTCTTCGATCTTCTCTCCGGGACGCAGACCGATGAACCGGATTTCGATTTCACTTCCGGACCCATTCGCGATGGCCCCGATCAGGAAGCTTGCCAGATCGGCGATTCGCTCGGGCTCCCCCAGCTCCGGCAGCAGGATTTTCCCGCTGCACTCCGCGACGCCGCCGGCCAGGATCGCCTGGACCGCATCATGCCGGGATATGAAATACCGGCGCGCGTCCGGATGGGTGACGGTAACTGGTCCGCGCCTTGCGATCTGCTCCCGAAAAATCGGGACGACGCTGCCGCTCGATCCGATGACGTTGCCTAGCCGGACAACATTCATCCTGCATGGCGGGCTGCTGAGCGCGGCCATGGTCAATTCCGCGATCCGCTTGGATGCGCCCATGATGCTGTGCGGGTCGACCGCCTTGTCCGTGGATACCAAAACCAACGACGAGGCACCGTGCTGGACCGCTGCCCGCGCCAGGGTATATGTGCCGAGCGTATTATCGCGAACTGCAGCCAGTGGATTATATTCCAGGAGCGCAACGTGCTTTAGGGCCGCCGCGTGATACACCAAGGCCGGGCGAGAGCGGGCGAACACGCTGTTTAGCAATTCGGTATCCGTCACGCTTCCCAGGATGGCTTCGTGAGGCACCTGTGGATACGTCGCCTGAAGGCGCTGCTGGACTTGAAACAGGTTGTGCTCGGAGGCGTCGAGCAGGACGAGGTTAGCGGGGCCGGAGGCGGCGATCGCGTCGACCAGGGCCGACCCGATATAGCCGCCCGCTCCGGTTACCAAGACCCTTTGGCCTGCGGTTGCGAAGGCGAACTGCGATCCCGCATACTGTTCGCCTGCGCGGGAAAGAAACCGATCGTACCGACGCGCTCCCCGAGTGAACTGAGTCAACATCTCCTGCATTGACAAGTATGACGCAAACGCCGGGTCGAGTTGCGGATCGGTCATTTGCGCGGATGGCGGCGCCGACGATGCGCGCGCCACAAACAGCCAGGCCCTAGGTATGGCTGGTGCTGTTCGGGACCGCCAGGTACGCGTGAACGTTACCGCTGTCGTCGAATGCGAAGCCGACGATCTCACCCGCGGTATTGATGGAACATGCGGAGGCGAGATACAAGGGAGAACCGGCCGGGACGAGTGTGTTCAGGTCGATCAATTCCTGACCCTGCCGCAGAAACGCGCGCGGGTTGAAACTGGCGTCCAACGACACGCCGACGATCTGTCCCATGTCGTTAATGCCGATGGCGGCGCTATCCACGTCTCCTTGGACTGCCCCGAGATCCTGCATACCGTTGTCGTGCGTCCACAGAAAGGCATGGAAGGCGGCGTCCCCCGGCAAGTCTGAGCTCCCGATCACCTGGCCGCGGTTGTTGAGGTTCAGTGCCATGATGCCGTCCCCGTGTCCCGTCCCTCCCAGATTGCCGAGGTCGACGATTTTGCCGCTTTCCCAAAGCAGTGCGTGCAGAGGCTGGAGATTGGTCAGCCAAATGGGGTTGAAGGCGGCGCATACGCCAGATCCACCGGCAGCCTGGCCGGAATCGTTGATGGCGTGAGCGTTGCCATCCGGGTCGCCGGCATACGTGGGCAGTTCCCGGACAGTTCCGTTTTGCCAAGCCACGGGCTTGAACTCGAGCTGTTGCGGGCCGCCGGATGGGCATGTCGAGTCCGGCGTGTCCTTCTCCGCCATCCCGACGGTTTGGCCCGCGCCGTTGATCTGGTTGGCCACGCCGTTGTTGCCTCCCAGCGTCGGAAGCGGATGCATGACGCCGTCTTGCCACACGAATGCAAGACAGGTCGTGCCGGAAGACGCCAGGCCCAGTGCCGCGAAACCGCAAAAGTCCTCGCCTTGCGGGTCCGGACTGCCGGTTTGGGCTTCACCCACCGACTGTCCCCAGGCGTTTACGCTAAACGCCTGGCTGTTTCCACCGGTGAGTCCGGGCGTGCCCAGATCGATCGTCTTGCCGTTGTACCAAATCACGGCCTGCAATGTGTTGCCAGTTTGCGTCGCGCCGGCGACCAGGCCGTTTTTGGTGACGGCGAACGGCTGCCCGTTAAAGCCCACCGTGCCGAGATCGATGACCTTATAGGTTGGCGACTGGGCCATGGCAGCCGCGGCGATCAGGTGACCTACTACAGTGGTTTTGAAAACTGCTCGTTTGATTTTCACGTCTTGTTCCCTCCATCAGGCGATAAGGAAAACGCCCGCGCAAGGTTACACACTATCGCGGGCTTGATGTACTATTGGAAATCAGCGCCGGATTATGACGCTTTGTCCTCAGTGCGGTGCGGAGCTCGAAGCCGGAGATCCCGCGGGGCTGTGCCCTAACTGTCTAATCCAGGGCGCTTTCGATAGTTCGCTTGGCGCGGACGAGTCCGGAACTCAGACCATCGACACAGCGAGAGCGGCGGGCGGCGATGACGATTTCGGGCGTTATCACATCCTGCGAACTCTAGGCGAAGGCGGCATGGGCACCGTGTACCTGGCCGAACAGCGCGAACCCATTCGCCGCTCGGTGGCTCTCAAAGTCGTGAAACTCGGCATGGACACCGGCCAGGTACTCGCCCGCTTCGCCAACGAGCGCCAGGCGCTTGCGATGATGGACCACCCGAATATCGCGCGGATCTTCGACGCTGGCGCCACGCCCAAGGGCCGGCCTTACTTCGTAATGGAGTACATCGAAGGCGTACCCATCACGCAGTACTGCGACCGCAATCGGTTCGCAATCGGCCAACGATTGGAACTTTTTCTCGCGGTGTGCCGCGCGGTTCAGCACGCGCACCAGAAAGGCGTGATCCACCGCGATCTCAAGCCGTCGAATGTGCTGGTGACGGAACAGGAGGGCACGCCCGTTCCTAAAGTGATCGATTTCGGCATCGCCAAGGCGACCGACCAGTGGGCCGTGGAGAACACTCTGCTCACGCAATTCGGCCAGATGGTGGGCACACCGGAGTACGCCAGTCCTGAGCAAGCCGAGGTGACGACCGGAGATGTGGATGCGAGCTCCGATGTGTATTCTCTCGGAGTGCTCCTGTACGAGCTGCTGATCGGCACTGTCCCTTTCGACGCGGCCAGAATGCGGCAGGCGGGCTTAGCCGAGATGCTCCGCATCATCCGCGAAGAAGAGGCCCCGACGCTTTCGCGAAAGCTGACGACGATGGGCACGGCATCGGCCGATGTCGCTACGCGCCGCCAGACGGACCCGGCCTCTCTGCGCCGCCTGGTGCATGGCGACCTGAACAGGATCGCGATGAAGGCTCTGGAAAAAGTGCGGGCACGGCGATACTCTTCGGCGACCGATTTCGCAGCCGATATACAGCGATACACTGAGCATCGGCCGGTGCGCGCGTCTCCGCCGGGCGCGCTATACCGGGCGCGCAAGTTTCTTCGCAGGCGCAGGCCGGCGGCTTTCGGTACGGCCGCCGGGCTCGCGTTCCTCCTGTTGAGCGGAGTAACGATCTGGTCGTTCCTGCGCCGTGACTCTCCGCCGAAACCCAGGGCGACAGACAAGGGCGCGATTGTTCTCGGCGATTTCGCGAATGCCACAGGGGATCCGGCATTCGACGGTACGCTTCGCCAGATGATGGCTGGGGAACTTGGGAAGTCGCCCTACCTCAGCGTGCTGTCGGATGCGCGCATGAGCGAGACACTGCGCCTGATGGTCCGGGCTCCGGATGCGAAGCTTACCCCGGCTGTTGCGTCCGAAATCTGCGAGAGGACGGGAAGTTCCGCAGTCGTGGAGGGCTCGATTACAAGCCTCGGAAGCGACTACGTGTTGAGCTTGCGCGCCAGGAATTGCCGAACCGGAGATCTTCTGGACGAAGAGCAGGCGTCCGCGGCCAAGAAAGAGGAGGTGTTCCAGGCGCTGGACCAAATGGCAAGCCGGTTCCGGACCCGCGCAGGGAAATCGGTTCCACCCGCGAACAAGGAGCCGACTGAGCCGACCGATGTAACCACGCCTTCGCTCGAGGCATGGAAGTCGTACAGCGCCGCAATGAGAGCTTTCCCACGCAGGGCACAATCAGCCGAAGTCATCTCACTCCTGAAGCGGGCCATTGAGATTGACCCGCAATTTGCGATAGCTTATGCCCAACTGGGCCGGCTGTACTCCGACCTTGGCGAGCCCGAGACTGGAGTGCAGAATATAGCCAAGGCCTATGCACTACGGGGCCGGGTTAGCGATCGGGAAAACTATCTCATCACGTTCAGTTACCACCGGCAGGTAGACAGAAACCTCGAAGAGACGCGGCAAACTTTGGAATCCTGGGCACAAAAGTATCCCGAGGATCGATTGCCTCATTCATATTTATCGGGCTTCACCTCAACGGGGTCGGGGCATTTCGACAGAGCCGCGGAAGAAGGTCTAAAGGCGATTAAACAAGATCCGGACTTCGCCATTGGCTACGAAAATGTGGCTTTTGCCTACCTCTACCAAAACCGCCTGTCAGAAGCCGAAACAGTGCTTCGTAAGGCATCGGAACGTAGGATTGAAGTCGTTGAGTACTCGCTATGCCGGTACTTTATCGCTTTTCTGAGGAGCGACCAGGCGGCAATGGAGAGGGAAATGACCCAACGCCGCGCAAAGTTGGAAGCCCAGGGATGGTTCGAGCAACAGGAAGCTCTAACCTATGCGTACCAGGGGCGCCGGAAGGAAGCGGCGCGGCTATCGGACCGCGCGATAACCTTGGCCCGCCAGGGTGGTTTGCTGGAGCGGGGCGCCCAGTTTGAAGGCGCTCGGGCCGCGTGGAGTGCGCTATTCGGGATTCGCGCGGAGGCGCAAAGAAGCGCGGCAGCGGCGCTAGCGCTTTACCGAGGCAGGGACGCCGATTATGGACCTGCCTTTGCCCTGGCGCTTCTGCACGATTCGCGGGCTCACAAGATCGAGGCGGACCTCGAAAAACGCTACCCGCAGGATACATCTGTCCAGTTCAGTTACCTGCCTGCGCTACGTGCACTCGAAGCCCTGAACCAGGGTGACCCGGCGAAGGCGCTCGAAATGACGCAAGCCGCTGCTCCGTACGACCTCGCTGTTCCAGGTACAGCATTCTTCACCGGCGCCTTCTTCGGAGCCCTGTATCCAGTCTACGTGCGTGGCCTCGCTTATTCCCGAATGGGCCGCCATCGCGAGGCAGCGGCTGAGTTTCAAAAAATTCTCGATCATCCGGGAATCGTGCTGAACGATCCGATGGGACCAATGGCGCGTCTCCAATTGGCCAGGGCGTTGGACGCTTCCGGAGATCGCATGAAATCGGCCGCCGTTTACAAGGATCTTCTCGCTCTCTGGCAGCATGCCGATCCCGATATTCCGGTCGTCCAACAAGCCAAGGAGTCCGGCAGACGACCATAACGGCGGTGTAACTTTGCGCTCGATTTCCTTATCCTGTTTAGCGGAATGCCTGTGAGGACAAGACCATGACGAACGGCCAAACTATGCACACCCTGCCCGGACCATCCCAGTTTCCGACGACGCGGTGGACCCTGGTGTTCGCGGCCGGCGATCCGCATCGGAAGGAGGCTCGGTCCGCTCTGGTTTCTCTGTGCGAGAACTACTGGTATCCGTTGTATGCCTATCTGCGCCGGCGCGGCTACCCCGCGGATCAGGCGCAGGATCTCACGCAGGAATTCTTCCTGCGCATACTGGAAGGGCGATATCTCGACCGGGCAGACCCAAAGAAAGGACGCTTCCGGTCCTTTCTTCTGACCTCCTTGAAGTTCTTTGTGGCCGACGAAGGAGACCGGGAGCGCGCGCAGAAGCGCGGCGGCGGGGTGCTTGTGCCGCTGGAATTCTTGTCAGGCGAAGAGCGGTACCAACGCGAGCCGGCGCACGATGAGACGCCGGAGGGGATCTTCGAACGGCGCTGGGCGCTTTCGATGCTCGACCGGGTGGTCGAGAGATTACGGAACGAGTTCGTGCATCACGGCCGCGCGGAGCATTTCGAGCGGTTGAAGATGTTCCTTCTGGGACAGTCCGACGCCCCGTACGCCGCTCTGGCACGCGAAATGAATACCTCGGAGGGAGCGCTCAAGGTGGCCATTCACAGGCTTCGCAAACGGTACCGGGACCTGTTTCGCCAGGAAATCGCGGATACTGTCGCCGATCCCGCCGAAGTGGAGTCCGAGCTCCGGTATCTGGCCGCCGTGCTCAGCAAGTAGCGGCGGCTAACCGCGACGTTAAACTGGTTTATATGAAATGGCTAATTGTGGTGAGCCGGGCGGGACTCGAACCCGCGACCATTTGATTAAAAGTCAAATGCTCTACCAACTGAGCTACCGGCCCTCGCACGCACCAATCTTTCAACCAGCTTAACATGCCACCCCGTGGACTACGGGCGCGCACGATGCCAAAATGTGGTCATGCCAGATCCTGTCATATTAATTGCGAACGGCGATCTGCGCCTGGCGGCCAACCGCAAATGCTGGCCGGCCCAGGCGCGCGCCGAAGAAGCCGTTATGGGCGCCATTCGCCGCCTGGGCCGCGCGGTCGAACGCGGTCACGCCTGCGACGCCGTTAAAGGTCACGGCTTCATCGATAGCCAGAAGCGCGGAATGGAAGTGTTCCGCGGCATCCCGCCCGGCGCGCCCCTGGTGGTGGTGGAGGCTGTTTGGCAGTACAGCCATCACATCCTGCACGGCCTCTACAGCCATCGCGGCCCGATCCTGACGGTGGCCAACTGGAGCGGGGAATGGCCCGGCCTGGTGGGGATGCTGAATTTGAATGCCTCGCTGACCAAGGCGGGCGTGGCGTACAGCACGCTGTGGAGCGCGGATTTCACCGACGAGTTCTTCCTCTCCGGCTTGCGCCGCTGGCTGGCGGGCGAGCCGGTGATACACGACGCCAGCCACGTGCGCCCGCTTTCGGCCTGCAAGCTGCCGCCGCGCGCGGAAGAGACCGGCGTCCGCCTGGCCGTCGAATTGCGCCGAAACAAAGCCATTATGGGCGTCTTCGACGAAGGCTGCATGGGCATGTACAACGCCATCATCCCGGATGAACTTCTGCATCCCACGGGCGTGTTCAAGGAGCGGCTCAGCCAGTCGGCGCTCTACGCGGAAATGCTCGCGACCAGCGGCGACGAAGCGCGCGCGGTGCGCGCGTGGCTGGATGCCAGAGGCATGCAGTTCGCGACCGGCAGCGATCCGGAGACCGAACTGACTGACGCGCAGATCCTGGAACAATGCAAGATGTACATCGCGGCGTTGCGTATCGCCGACGATTTCGGCTGCGACGCTATCGGCATACAGTATCAGCAGGGGTTGAAGGATCTGGCGCCGGCCTCCGACCTGGCGGAAGGCTTGCTGAATAACGTGGAACGGCCGCCGGTGCGCGCGCGCGGCAACGGGCGAGTGCTCTTTGAAAATGACGCGCTGCCGCATTTCAACGAAGTGGACGAGTGCGCGGGCCTGGACGCGCTGGTCACGCAACCGCATCTGGAAAGCGCTGGGATACCCGCCCGAAACGACGCTGCACGACGTGCGCTATGGCGAGTCCTACCCGGTGAATGGCGTGGACGAATTCGTGTGGGTCTTCGAGATCTCAGGCGCCGTGCCGGCCGCGCATTTCATCGGCGGTTACGCGGGCGCGGTAAGCGAGCGCCAGCCGCCCATGTACTTTCGGCTGGGCGGCGGCAGCCTCAAGGGCATCAGCAAGCCGGGCGAGATCGTATGGAGCCGCGTGTTCGTGGACCGCGGCGTGCTAAAGGCGGATATCGGCCGTGCCAAGGTGGTGGAACTGCCGCGCGAAGAGACCGAGCGGCGCTGGCGGATCACCACGCCGCAGTGGCCCATCATGCACGCCGTAACGTACGGCATCAGACGCGACCAGATGATGGCGCGGCACAAATCGAACCATGTGCAGGTGGCCTACGCGCCGGATGCGGAAGCTGCCAATCTGGCCCTGGCCACCAAAGCGGCCATGTTCCGCGAGTTGGGGCTGGACGTATCGGTCTGCGGCAGCGCGCACGGGCTGTAGCGCGGTATGGAGTGGGTGTCCCGGTTGGCGGCCCGAATGATATGATCGGGTAGAAGCGGACCCGAAGCGAACGTGGCGGAATTGGCAGACGCACCAGACTTAGGATCTGGCTCCCGCAAGGGAATGGGAGTTCGACCCTCCCCGTTCGCACCACGAATCAATTCAATAACTTGCGAGCATCTTGCGCTTTGCATTTGGCTGCCTCGTGATCGGCTGGTGTAACCGTCTCTGTAACCGTTTTTTGCGCGAAGTAACTCTCCATCCGCTGAGCAGCATCCCAGGTCCGTTCCCTGGTGAACGAACTGGCGGTGGACAGCGCGGAACATTTCTGGCACGAGGAACGGCAGATGCGCGCCGCCGGATATTTGCACTATGCGTGGCATAAGCGGCAGCATCACACGGTCCGCTTCCACATGACTGCCTTGGAAGCTCGCATACGCGGCGGCGATCGCGACGCGGTTGGCGAATTATTGACTTTCCTGCATGGCTGGCTGAACGATCATATCCGGCTCACCGACCGAATGTTGGGAGCGTATTTGCGCAATCGGCAACGCGAGCTAACCGCCGGTCATTCATAGCGTAAGGCGCGTATGGGCTCCACGCGCGACGCGCGGCGGGCCGGGACATATACCGCCAGCATAGTCACCAGGAGCAGCGCCGGCGCCACCAGCAGATATGCCAGCGGGTCGCGCTTGGTCACGCCAAAGACGGCCATCACCAGTTTCTCCGCGCCCAGACTGGCCACCAGCCCGATGCCCAATCCGGCGAGCACCAGCAGCAGCCCCTGCCGCAGCACCATGCGCACCACCGATCCGCGATCCGCGCCGACCGCCATGCGAATGCCGATCTCGCGCGTGCGCCGCGCCACCGAGTACGCGATTAGTCCATACAGTCCGATCATGGCCAGCAGCAGCCCGATCAGGCCCATGGCGGCCACGAGTTCATCCAGCATATAAACGATGGACGCGCGTGCGTGATACATGTCTTCCACCGTGCGCACGTCGAATACCGGCTGATCGGCATCCAGCCCGTGCACCAGCACGCGGATGGGTTCCGCCAGACTGCCGGCCTCGCCCAAAGACTGCGACACCAGGGTCATGCGCCCGGCGGGGTACTCGTTGAGCGCCAGGTATAAGTATTCGGTGGGCGCCTCGCCCACCCACAAGTACTTTCCGTTTTGCGCGACGCCTACGATCTGCACCCATTTGCCCTGGCGATCGCCCAGCCAGAAGCGCTTGCCGATGGGATCCTGGTTCGGCCAGTAGTGCCGCGCCAGAACCTCGTTGACCACGGCCACCGGCTGGCCTGCATGGATGTCGCCGGGCAGGAAGCCGCGGCCGCGCAGGATCGCTATCCCCATGGTCTCGAAGAACCGGGAATCCGTCCAGCTGGCGAAGACGCTCACACTCTCTTTGTTGTTCGGAAGCTGGTAGCCTTCCGGCCGGATGTTCTCCTGCGATTGGTTCGGCGAGAACGGCACGGCGCTGACCAGGGTAGCCGACGTCACCCCTGGCGTGACGCTCACGCCGTCCACCAGGCGCTTGTAAAACTGCTGCGCCTGCGGCTTGCCCGTCAGGACCAGGCTGGGATCGAAGCTCATCATCATCAGGTGATCGGTGCGGAAACCGGGTCCGCGGACGATGGACGCATGGAAGCCGTGATACAACATGGCCGCCACTACCACCAGCACCAGCGACAGCGCCACTTGCGCTACGACCAGGGCGTTGCGGCCCCACAGCCGCTGCTTTTGCGCGCTGTCGGCGTCGGCGGCCTTCAGGACGCGCACCAGGTGCGTGCGGCTGGCCTGCAAAGCCGGCGCCAGTCCGAACAAAACCGCGCTCAGTATCGACACGGCCAGGCTGAAAAGCAGCACCCTGTGATCCACTTTCACCTCGATTACGATGGGCAGATCGGAGGGTATCGGAATGCGGCTGAGGAACGCCGCGCCGGCGTAAGCCAATAGCAAGCTCACCACCCCGCCCGCCAGCGCGATGGCCAGGCTCTCGGCCAGCAACTGGCGGATCAGACGCATGCGTCCGGCGCCCACTGCCAGCCGGATGGCGATTTCGCGGGTGCGCGCGCGCGAGCGGCTCAGCAGCAGGTTCGCCAGGTTGGCGCAAGCCACCAACAGGACCAGCCCCGCCAGCCCCATCAGCATCACGGCCAGCGAGGCATCTTGCGGATCGTCCTGGACACGCGCTTGAATTTCGGTCTGGATCATCAGCCCGCGATCGCGATTGGTGTCCGGATAAGTTTGCGCCAGCCGTTTGGCGATGGTCGACAGTTCCGCCTCGGCTTGCAGCCGGCTGACGCCGGGCGCCAGCCGCGCCTTCACGTCCAGGCTGCGGTTATCGCGCCGTTCGAGCAGGTTCGATTCCGGATTAGCCGACAGCCGCGGCGCCATGGCCAGCGGCAGGAACATGGCCGGCCGGATGTATTGATCCATGCCGGTGAAGCGCTCCGGAGCGACTCCGATGACCGTAAAATCCAGCCCATCGAGCCGTACTTTCCGGCCCACGATGGAGGCATCCGCGCCCAACTGCTTTTGCCAGAACTCATGTCCCAGCACCACCACCGCGTCGCGCCCGGGAACATGGTCTTCGCCGGCTTGGAATCCGCGGCCCAGCGCCGGCTCCACGCCCATCGCCTGAAAGAAATTGCCGGAGACCAGCATGCCCATGCGCATCTGCGCCACATCCCGCGGGGAAGCCGCGAAACCAAAGGTCCGGATCTGGTATGCCACCAGCCCGGCGAAGCTATGGCTGCTGTCCCGGATGTCCACATAATCGCGATAGGAAAGAGCTCCCGGCACATCGCTGCGCGTTTTGCTTTTGAGCGTGACCACATCGCCGGAATGCGCAACCCCCAGGGGGCGGAAAAGCACCGCGTCGGCAAAGCTGAACATGGTTGAATTCACGCCGATGCCGAGCGCCAGCGAAATCACGGCCACCAGCGTGAAGCCCGGACTCCGGCGCATCATACGCAGGGCGTAACGTACGTCCTGCGCACCATTTTCGAGCCACGCGCTCAACCACACGCCGCGGGCCGCCTCCCTGGCGGAGAGCACGTTGCCGAAGTCGCGGCGGCTGGCGCGGGCCGCCTCCTCGCGCGGCAGCCCATCCTTGGCGCGCTCCTCGGCGTCCAGCGCCAAGTCGTGGGCAATTTCGTCATCCAGGTCGGCGTCGCGCCGCCCCTGCCGCCAGAAATCCAATCGCATCTATCTCCCTCCTATGCCGGCCGCATCACGCGGCCGATGGTCTTCACCAGCAGATTCCACTTGGACTGCTCGGCCAGGAGCTGCTTCTTGCCTGCCGCGGTCAGCCGGTAATACTTGGCCCGCCGGTTCATCTCGGAGGCCTTCCACTGCGAGGCGATCCATCCTTGAGCCTCCAGCCGGTGCAGGGCGGGGTACAGCGAGCCCCGCTCGATTTTGAGCAGGTCCGCCGAGCTGTGCCGGATAGCCTGGCCCACTCCGTGGCCGTGCTGCGGCCCCCACTGCAAGGTGCGCAGAATCAGCATGTCCAGGGTGCCCTGCAGCAGTTCGATCTGGTTCGGGTTCGAGTCGTCGTTTGGCATGTCTTCTAGAAGACATTCTACTAAAGCAGTCCGCTTACGTCTACTAGACGATCTTCTAGAGCGGAATGTTCCGTGGTTTGTTATAGAATCTTGCAGACAGCGCCGGGCAGTCGTTTGGGCTGCCCCTTTGGGCGGGCGTGGAAGTAGGATTTTACGTTTAGTTTGCTTTGCGATATATCGGCAGGTAGTGGGTGACCAATCTGCGAAGATGACCCAGGACCAATCCCGGATCGGCCCATGGTGCGTCGGCGAAGGTGCGAACAAACTGTCCCGCCAGCCCGTGCTCTAACGAGTAATATAGGTTCTGGGGAAACAACAGAATCATTTCATTGCGGCTGGCGGAGTCGACGTTTCGAGTTTTTCGGGAGCCGACGCCGCCCAACGCGGCTACGAAATCGGCGCCGACTCGGTCTCCAAGATAATAGACGGGCGTTGGCCGGGGGTTGAACTCCAGCAGAAACAATCGATTCCTTTGACGGTCCCACACCCAATCGATGCCACCGAGGCCGTGGAAACCGGTCATTGCACCTATACCATGCAGGAGCGCCTCGGCATCCGGGTGGGTAACGACTTGAACCGCGGAGGCAGACGAAAACCGATTCGGCCACGTTTGCTTCATCAGATACGAAAACCAGCAGATGGGCCGGCCGTGATCGTAGAGAACTGAAATAGACCCCGCGTCGCCTTCCACACATGCCTGTACAACGGCAGGCTCCTCGAACGAGAAGGTTGACAACTGAGATTCAAGGTCCGCCTCATTATGCGCGAATCGCAGGCCGGAGCCAGCCAGGCCGCGCGGGCCTTTTACAAACACCGGATATCGCAATGAACCGGCCGCCCGCCGAGCCTCGTGCACATTGTGGCAAACCTCGAACGGGGGTACGTTCAAGCCCGCCCGCCGAGCTTCGACCAGAAAGCGCACCTTGGAATCGAGGAGATCCACGGAATCGGAGTCGAGCGGTACGGGAAACCATCCTTCCAGCCATTCCCGGTCGCCGAGCCGGATCGCTGCCCACAGGGTCGGCTCGTCAGCCAGGATAATCCTTGTGTACAGGCCTCGATGAGTCGCCAGATGCTCACGCGCGGCTAATGCCGTAGCTTCTGGACCATATGCCGCCGCGAAGTGCTGCACGACACAGCTTGCTCGCACCACGGCAAGCCTCTTGGATGCCAGCACCGAGACCTTGAACCCCGCGTCGGTGAACAACCGGGGAAGCCGGGAGACTCCCACGGCATCAATGCCGGCAATCAACAGGACTCTCTGAGGCTGTCCGGGCACACTTCGCGGATACTCTTGGCAAAGAGTCAAATCGGCCGCCCGCATCGGCTCAAGACGAGAACCTCCGGGGATGGCCGCCGCTTCTTTGCTAGATCGAAGTTGCACTTACCTCAATTCGCACATGAAGCTTGTGGGTCTTCATTTGTGCTGCAACTCCCAGTCATAGGCGATGGAGGGGTGGTTGTGCGGTATCCGGCCCTCGTCCTTCGGATTGTAGAACTGATCGGTGGCGTAAACCAAGATCGCGGGGTCAAGAGAGATCACCTTGTAGCCGTGCGCGACCCCGGGGGGAATCAGCACCTGCCAGGGACGGAGCGAGCCAACATACATGGTGTTGCGAGATCCAAAGCTCGGTGAGTCCCGGCGGAGATCCACCAAAGCCACCTGGAGCATGCCGGCAACCGCCATCCAGCAATCGGTCTGATGCAAGTGGTAGTGAAACGCCTTGATCGCGCCGGGATAAGTGAGCGCGGCCGATATCTGGGTATGGCTCAAGTCATATGCGGCCGGCAGCCCCTGGCCAGTCCGGAAGATTTCCAGAAAGTAGCCGCGATCGTCGGGCCAGATCGGCACCGGCCGCACCCGCACTCCGTGAATCAGGGAGGAAGCATCGGGGGAAAGGATCACACTGCCGATGCCCTTTTCACATTCGGGTGCGAACAAATGAAGGTCCCCGTGCGACGCGATCTCATTTTCGACGAACTCCGCGATTAGTTGACTCATGCGACTAGTACCTCTGTCTCGCATGCCGCATTGGCATGGCGCGCGGTTTGAGCGACCAGATTGGCCGCGCGATGAAGCGACTCGAATGTTCCCGCATCGGTCCACCAGCCTTCAAGGAGCGAGAATGTCATGGTCCCTTCGCGGATGTAGCTGTTGTTGACATCAGTGATTTCGAGTTCGCCACGCTTGGAGGGGACCAGTCTCCGGATTTTTTCGAAGACGGTTGGGTCGTACATGTAAATACCGGTGACCGCGTAGTTTGATTTGGGATGGGCCGGCTTCTCTTCAATGCCGACCACCCTTCCGTCACGAATCTCGGCGACGCCGAAGCGTTGCGCGTCGGGAACGTCCTTGAGCAGGATCCTCGCTCCGGTACCCTGGCGGCGGAAGTCCTCCACAGACCCGCGCAGATTCCCGTGGATGATGTTATCGCCAAGAATCACGCAGATACTGTCGCCGTCGGCGAAGGATTCGGCCAGAGAGAGGGCGTCCGCGATGCCTCCTTCACCCTCCTGGTAGGTGTAATTCAGGTTAACCGCGCCGTGCTCTTTACCGCTTCCGAGCAGGCGGAGAAAATCGCCCGCATTCTTTCCTCCTGTAACAAGGAGAATCTTGTCGATGCCGGCGTCCATCAAAGTCCGGATCGGGTAATAAATCATCGGTTTGTCGTAAACCGGCAGCAGATGCTTGTTCGTCACCTTGGTCAACGGATACAATCTGCTACCGGTACCACCAGCAAGTACAACGCCTTTCATTCAGACCTCCGTCTGGGTTATCGGCACGTTAATGCCTTACCCCTTTGTTTTTTTGTCGCCATGGTCAGGCAGGCATCCGCGGCCGGCCCAACTGGCGTCAAACGAGCACTCCCACGGGGGCGGCAGCGCGCGCGCAACAGGAATCGCCGAGCCGATGGCTGCTGCATCGCATTTCGATCACGGCGATCTCCGGTGGACATCGGAACCGCACGGGCATCATGGAACACCCGATGCCGGAGCTGGTATAACCTTCCATGCTGCCCTGTCTCCACCTTCCCTGCAGGAATCGCCGCTCGCACTTGGAGGGGACCAGGACCGCGCCTATGACGGGGAGCCTGATTTGTCCTGCATGGGTGTGGCCGCAGAGATACAGGTGAATGCCTGCCGCAGCGGCTTCGCCGATGGTGTCCGGGCTGTGCGCCAGCAGGATTTTGAAGGCTCCCGCGGGTACATCGGAGAGCGCGCGCCCCAGATCGGCGCAATCGTAGTCCCACGCGTCATCCACGCCAGCGACCCAAATACTGCCCCGCTCTCCGCCGATCTCGACGGCGGCATTCATCAGCATGCGCACACCCATGGCTTCGAGTTCCGGAGCTTCTTCGGCGTAGTCGTGGTTGCCCAGGATTCCGAGGATGCCGCGGCGGGACCGGATCGCGCGCACAATCTTGCGCATTTCGGGATAGACGTTGTGGCAGGGACCCGAGGTGGCGAACCGATAATCGCCGGTGAGCACGCAGAGGTCGACTTCGAGAGGCGCAATCTGTTCGACAACGCGTTCAGCGAGTCCAGGAATGCCATCGATATGCAGATCCGAGAGCTGGAGAATGCGGAAGCCGCAGAATCCAGGCGGCAGGGAATCGAAGGCGAGCCGCATGTTGAGGAGCACCGGCTGAAGCGCGTTGCGTTCGCCGCGCGCGAGCAGTCCGACCGCTTTTAAGCCGTGCTTGAGCAATGGCCGAAGAATGTTCTCGTGACGGAGCAGGAAGTACCGGGGTCCATAAGTGAGCCAGTTCTCCAGGCGTTGGACCTCTTTCGACTTGCGCTTGAGCAGGAGATCGGTCATTTCGGATCGAGGTTGGCGCCGCTCAAATCGGATTGGCAGGCGGTCTGGCGCGACTGGAACATGCGGCCCAGGTAGCGCAGCAGGATGTTGGCATCGTGACGCGGCCCGGCGGCCACCGAGTAAAAAGCTTCGCTGGAGTAGACTTCATCCGCGGTAGCCTCGGCGCCATGCAGCGCGAACGCTTCGGTGATGAGGCCGGGCTGCGATTGAAGATACAGGGTGCGCCAGTCGGCCGGAAGGGCCAGCACCTCCTCCGGCCTTCGAGGAGCGACGCCAACCAGATGGAGCTGGCCGCGCAGGACGTTAATCAAGCCAGGCAGGAAACGGAGGAACAAGTGCCCCAGCGCGGATCGGCCGGATTCGGGTGAGGCAAAGCTGTTCAGCTCGAATGTCTTCCACTCGTAGCGACTCTCGCCGGCGGGCAATTGCACTGCGTCCACCGGGTGGACCACCGGGCCGGGCCGGAAGAGGCGCAGGGCGATCGCCGTGAGAAGGACAATGGGCCAAGTGAGGAAGAACAGGATTAAAGCGGCGGTACGCGAGAGCAAGCTGGTTAATAACGACTGAAACGAAGTATGGGTAATGCCGCTGAGGATGAAGTCGTCGCGTACGATGACTTCTCCGCCGGCGCGGACATTAGTCAACCGATTGCGTTCAATGATCACGTGGTCCAACTCGAGCGCCTGGCCGACATAGCTGCCGGGAAGGATGGTCGAGTTTTCAACTGTGCTGCCAGCGTCGAGCATACAGTCGCGCACGACGACGACATTTGGTCCGAGGCGAACGCCCGCGCCGATGCGGCTGTTTTCGCCAAGGTAGACGGGTGGGACCAGGTTGACTGTCGGATGGAGCGTGACGTTACGCGATATCCAGACGCCCTCCTGTACTTCGCGTCCATAGAACAGGAGGCCGGGGAAACGCTTCTCAAGCGCGGTGCGTTGGCTAACGATGAACTCGGCTTCGGAGCGGACTCCCAGTACGACGGGGCAGTCGCGAATAGTGAAGCGGCCGGTTGAATCCGTCACGAATTGCGAGAGTTGTTCACGATCCCAATCGCCTGCGATGCCGGCGGCCGCTGCGGGATCGAGCAGCGCCCATCCGGTCCAGGTTCCCGCGGAGCAGAACGCCAAAGGGTGGGGACTCGCTGCGCTCTCTTTGAGCGGCGCCTGCGGCAGACAATCGGCATGCACAAGGAGCACTGGCCCATCGGCGGCCAGGCGCCCGAGTGCCGCGTAAGGCCTGGCTGCGTCACGGACCAAGTGGTAGCGAATCGGGAGACCCCAACGCGTACCGTCTCCAAAGAGAGCCTCTACCTTTTCGGGCATCTGGCTGAGAACCATGTCAATCCGATCAACCACACCCGCTTCAGCCACGAACTCAACGACATGCTGCAGAAACGGCCGGTCGATTAGTGGCATCAGGAATGCAGGCGGCCGTTCAGCGGCGCCCTCCGGCGCGCCGAATTGTCCAGTTGCAATAATCAGAGCGTTCATTTGGTGATTCCTTTGTTTGCGTTTCTATCGGCGGTCTGGCCCCGTAGGCGCTCGAGAGCGACGTGGTACAGGAAAGTCACGTTGCCGACTATATAACGGCGCCACATACGCCGCGGTTCCTGATACAGCCGATACACCCACTCGAGGCCCATCTCGCGCAGCCACTGGGGCGCCCGCGGAATGCGCCCGGAATAGAAATCGAACAAGCCGCCGACTCCTATGGCGACGCTGACACCCGTCGCGGCCAGATTGCGGCTGATCCACAAGTCCTGATTGGGCGCGCCCAGCGCAACCAGCAGAACGGTCGCGCCCGATGTGCGAATTTCATCCAGGACGCCGTGTTCTTCCGCGGGCGGATAATACCCGTGATGGAAGCCGGCGAGCTTCAGGGCGGGGTAGTGGCTCCGAATCCAGGCAGCGACGGATTCCACGATGCCGGGCCGCGCCCCCAGCAGGAACACGCCGCTCTCAACCTTTTGCAGGGCTTCGCAGAGACGGGGAAACAGGTTGGTGCCGTTTACGTTCTGCTTGAGTTGCAGGCCTAGGACCTTGGCGGCCACCTTGATACCGATGCCGTCTCCTAGAGTGAGATCGGCCTGGTTAAGGGTGCCGGCATATTGCGGATTCCGCCACGCGATGTTGGCGCAATCGGCGTTTACGAATACGATCTGGCGCGGTTCCGGCCGGGTGCTCCAGGCAACAATGGTCTCGACAGCCTCCGCCATGGTGAAGTTGTGGATGCGGATTCCCATGAGATGGAATTCATCGGGCGCGTTGGCGACGCCGTTGCCGTACATTACGGCGGGAATGGCGCGCAGGGCCAGTGCGAGGTCGCCGAGCAGGGTTTGCGACTGGACGTACTCGGCGTCGGAGAGGGCTTCGTGTTCGTAGGCAATATTGGCGCGCTGGCGCACCCACCACAGGCAGACCAGGCCGGGGCGGACGTCGTACCTGCGATAAGCAACGCGATCCCGCGGGCTGAGTTCACCAGGCGCCACCGCACGGGGCCCGATGAAAGACATCTCGCCGCGCAGGATATTGATCAAAGCCGGGACGCGGCGCAGATGCAGCGCGTTCAAAATGCGGCCGCCGCCATCGGTTGGGAAGGAAAGTTCGTGAAACGTCTGCGCCCAACGCCCAACCCGAACGCTTCGAACGAGCCGGGAGCGCGCCGGCGCGGCGGCATAGAGCACGATGATCCATGCAGGCAATGTCACTACGAGCAGAAAAAGGGCAACGCAGAAGTCCAGGACGCGCTTGGTGCTTCCGAGGAGAGCGATGGTGACGACCCAGGTCGAGGTGAGCAGCGTACGTCGAACCCGGTTCTTTCGCCGTGGGCCCAGCGCGAGCCTTTGCTGGAGTTCCTCGGCCGCCTGGCGGCGATCCAACCCGAGCGTCCCGCCCATCAATAGGCACCCTTTCCTAGAAGCACGGCCGGAACGGTTTTAAGCAGGAGCTGAACATCCAACCACACAGACTGGCTTTCGATGTACTGCACATCGAGCTGGACCTGCTTGTCAAACGGGATATCGCCGCGCCCGCTGACCTGCCAGATGCACGTTAGTCCGGGCTTCACATCCAGACGCCGGCGGTCGGCCAGAGTGTATCGGGCAACCTCCGTGGGCAGCGGCGGACGCGGTCCGACCAGGCTCATTTTGCCTTGCACCACGCACCAAAGCTGGGGCAGTTCGTCGATCGAGAGTTTTCGTATGATGCGGCCGATCCAGGTGATGCGTGGGTCGTTGCGCATCTTGAAGGTGAGGCTCTCACCATGGTCGTTCTGCCTGGCGAGGGCGGCTTTCAGGGCTTCGGCGTTCACCACCATGGAACGGAACTTGGGGAACGGAAACTCGGATCCCCACTGTCCGACGCGCGTCTGCCGGAAGAAAATTGGACCGCTGTCGGTAATCTTGATGGCGAGCGCGACGGCGGCGAACAACGGGGCGAGGGCCAGGAGAGCGCCACCGGCGGCGGCCACGTCGATGAGGCGCTTCGTGGCGCGGGCCCCGCCGACGAGAACCTGCCATGCGTACTTTTTCCAGTAGAAGCGCCAGTGGGCGGCGCGTCCGCGAGCGGGCTGGCTGTAACGGTCCGACAACTCGGCAATCAGTTGACATCGCGTATTCATCGAGCGTTCCAGGCTCATGCTTGGACTCCTTCCTGTTCCGGGGCGGGCACCTTCTGAAAGCGGGGCAGGCGCGAGCGAATCACCGCCCGGAACCACAAGCGCTCGCCTTCATCCATGACCCAACGGTCGACCACCACCGCGAGCACGGCGGTGTAGATAGCGCCGAGCAGGACCAGCATGGCTGCTCCGCTCCATCGGTTCATCCGCGTCACCACGCCGATCATGGGCAGTACCAGCGCCAGCGAAACCAGATACGGAACGATGCCGGGCAGAACGACACGCCGCACGTACTCGACGCCGGGCAAGCCCAGGAGGCGGTTCGCATGACGGATGAAGAATGCGGCTGAGAGCACCGTCGAAAGCGCTACGGCGGAGCCGATTCCGACTGCCGTCCATGCTCCGAAGACCATGCGCGACAGTGGAACGAGCACCGCCAAGGCGACGACATTCGGGATACAGTAGTAGAACTCTTCCTTGGGCCGTCCCAGGCCTTTCAAAACGGACGTTCCAGGGCCGGTCATCAGATGAACCTGACTCGCGACCGCGAACATGGTGGCAAGTAGCGCGGCGCCATCGTAGTGCTTGCCTAGCCACACCGACAGGATGGGGAGGGCGGCGACGGCCATAAACCCGGAGAAGTAGGCGGCGGCGAGGTTCATGTAGCGTGCGCCCTTCAGGAATAGCTTGTGCAGGGGTGAGCGGTCGGCGTTTCCTTCCAAGGCGCCGTGCAGGTACGAGGCCGCGGGGGTCAGCGAATTCGTAAACGCATTAGGGATGGAAGCCGCCATGCTCGGCAGTTTCTTGCTTATATCAAGCAGACCGGAAGCCTGGAGACCGATTAAGGGCGCTGCCAGAACGCGCTCCACCGAGTTGAGCGCGATCGAGAAGAAGCTGGTGAGCTGAACGACACCTCCGAAAGAGAGGATACTGTGCAGCGACTCGCGGTTCATCAGCGTTGGGGAGACTCTCAGCCATGGGATCTTCCGGAAAGCGACGATGGTAGAAAGTCCCTCTTCCAGCAGCGTTCGCAGCAGGAAGGCCTCGGCGAGCCCACGCACTCCGCGGCCCATGCCGACCAGGAGAAAAATCAGGGCGGTCTCGAATAAGTAGGCGACAATCCAGATTCCCTGATTGGCCGCATCCTTTTGGACACCAGTGAGGGCGTCAGAGAAGGCCGAAGTGCACAGCGAGAGCAGAAAACTGCCGACCACGATGAGAACCACCACGCGGGCCTCGGCAGCGAGCGCGGGTGTGATCTTGAGATACCCAAGTACCCACGGCCAAAATAAGCAAGTGGCGCCGAACAGCGCTGCGCAAAGTGGAATCGATAGCGAAAGGCCGGTGGACAGCAGCGCATTGGCGCGCTGATGCTCCCCGCGCGCCGAATACTCCGCGACATACTTGGCGTACACGGCGGAAAGCCCCATGGTGGAAATGCCGATGTAGGACACCAGAATGAACGCGGTCGCCCACAATCCATAGGCTTCCAGGGAGACGCGGGCCAGTACGAAGGGGGGCACGAAGAAGCGCGTCAGGAGGTAGACGACGCGCGCCACGATGGTGATCATGACATTCGTCGAGATAGACTTGCGGACCATCTCCGTGTGCTGTTCGTGGGTTGTGATCATGTGGGTATTTCTCCCGGCTGCGAGTCAAACAGCGCCTGAATCCAGCCGGCGCGCAAGCGGAACCACTGACTCCGGGTGTTGCACAGGGCGCGGTCGCGCGCGGCGTGCGAAGTGCGCATCAGCAGCGCCCGATCGCAATGCAGGAGGCGGAGGACGGCGGCCAGTCCCTCGACGTCGTCGGGAGGCGCCAGGAATCCGTCGACGCCGTCGCGCAGAGTGTCCACGCTGGCGGGGTTGCGGAAAGCCAGCACGGGAGTCCCGCTGGCCATGGCGTCGTAGAAGGCGCGGCCGAAGTCCGTCGTGCGGTGCGGCATAGCGAAGATATGTCCTTGGCGGATGGCGTGATAGACCGCGGGGCCCGGTTCGAGCGCGCCGCAGAAGTGGACTCGATCGGCCACGCCCAGACGTGCCGTCAGAGACTTCCAATCCGCGGTGCTCTCTCCCTGCCCGTAGATGCGGGCCTCCACAAACAGTCCTTGGCCGGCTAACAATGAGATCGCCGAGATGAGGAAGTCAATGCCCTTGAGCGGTTTGTGGCGGCAGGCGGCCACCACGACCAGAGGCTCGCCGGATCGAAGCGCGGCGCACCGCTCGTTAAGTTCTTGCGCCTCGATCACGTCTTCAGCTTCGTGGCCCGGCTGGCGGATCGCGATTCCGTTACGGGTTTCGAGGCGATAGCGGGTTACCGCGGCGGGCGTGTGCATAAAGGTGATGGAAGCGCTTCGCGCGCTTTTCGCCACACGACGGTCCAGCCGGCGCAGGTCGCGTTGGCGCCGCCATCTTTCCAGCGCGCTGCGGCTTTCGCGAACCCATTCCCACTGCAGCATGTCCTGGAAGTCTTCCGCGATAACGAAGAGCGTCTTTTTGCCCTGAGCGACCGCATAGTCGTGCGCGCAGGAGAGGCCCGTGTATGGCGGGAAAAAATTGGACGTGTGGACCAGATCGGCCTGCGCAACCTCATGCCGGAGAATACGGCGGAGTGCCGGCCAGCGCCAGAAGTCGCGTCGCGACCCGATCGGCGGCAGGCCGGCGAAAGTGATGGCGTCTTCCGATCGCAGGTGCGCGGCAGTAGGTCCCCATGTGCGAAATGTATCGGCGGCCGAGAGTTCGGGCGCGGCTACGCGGATCTGGCCGAAGGATTTCACCAGACCTTGCAAATCACGAGCCCACAGCCCGTCGACCTTAACTTCCCCGGGACGCTGGCGGACAAATGGAATGTGAGTAACCAGCAGATATCGATGGGGCCCGCCTGGCGTGGTCATAAAGCTCCCCGGACCTGGTGATACAGGCGCAATGCGCGATCCATTTTGGCTTCCCAGCCGAACGAGGCCTCGGCCCTACGGCGGCCCTCCTGGCCGCATCGGCGCCAGTGGTCGGGACGGCGGATGACATCCCGGAAGACAGCCAGTAAAGCGTTAACCACGGCATCTTTTCCATCCGGCGGGATGGCCTTGCCTACGCCATCGTCAATCAGTTCGGCGGGACCGCCGTATCCGATGGCAACCACCGGACGTCCCACCGCCATGGCTTCGAGCAACACCGCACCCCCGGATTCCCGCACCGAAGGCAGACAGAAAATGTGACTCCACGCCATGTTCGCGGGGACCGCGGCTAGCGGGGCTGGCCCGCAAAATTCCACGCAGCCGGACAGACCCATGACGACGGCCAGGCGGTGCCACTCGTCCAGCATGGGGCCGTCCCCGACGATGCGGACCTCGACGGGCGACTCCTGGCTGAACCGCTTGACAGCTTCCAGCAGCATCGGAATGCCCTTAAACGGAACCAGGCGTCCCACAAACAGGATCCGCAGGGGTCCGCCGGCTCCCGGAGTGAACGGCCAATCACTGGCGGCGAATTGGCACAGATCGACTCCGTTCTCGATCATGCCGATACAACGGGAACGGCTGGCGGCGGGCAGAGACTCGCGGGTGGCGGCGGTTGCCGAGAGGATGGCAGCGGCGCGGCGGGAGCCGCCGAGCAGAAGATCGATGATGCGACCAAGATTGCGAATGGGATAGAGCCACGCGGAGTCCTGCTTCATGATTTCGGGAAAATTGGCAGGCGATGGCAAGCCGCCATTCCAAGGTCCGACAATCAAGGGCAGGCCAAGCCCGTGCAGGCGCGTGGAGGCAATCGGGGAAACTGGCGTCACGGCATGCACGACGTCCCATCCCGCGCCCTCGCGCTGGCGGCGCCGCAGCAGCTTGCGCGCTGCCGCGTCGTACACGTAGAAGTCGGCCGAGGAGAGCAGAAAAACAGAGTGCTGACTCTTGGGAAAGAGCCGCGTGGCCAGGCGATACACCGGGCCGGCGAACCATTCAGTGTCGATGTAGACGATTTCAGAGTCGTGAACCGGCGCGCCAGCCGCTTGCAAGGCGGAGCGGTTCCGGATGTGGGTAACGAGGGTCACCGGGACCCGTGCCGCCATCCGGGAGTACCATTCCCACCCGATTTGGGACACCGATCCCATCCCCGGCGCGCACTGATAGGCGCTCATCAAGACGCGCACGTCGTCGCGCCGGGGGGAGGAAGGCGACAGAAGCGGGGCACACTCCGCGAGCTTCATACGGCGCCCTCCTTATATTCGATCAGGCGTCTGCGGCGGCCTCGGCGGCGGCCCCAATAATAGCTCAATTGCCCGATCAGGATGGGCAGTTGCTGGAGGTGCGAATGGAGGCCGTACAGTAACAAAGTCCGGCGATCGGAAGATTTCCAGGTGAATTTGCGAGCGGTTCTGGCGGACAACACAAAGAGGAGCGCGATAACTGCCGCCAGGGGCAATGGGCTACGCCACGAAATAGAGGCAAGCACTCCGAACAACAACGCGGCGGCCCAAAAAACTCCGCGCCTCACGTTGGCACGCGACTCGGACAACCACAAAGGCAGGTCGGTGCCGGCATACCGGCTGGAAACCTCGGCATAAGCGTGTCCGGTGCGCACGGCACGACGCCAATACTGGCGCCAACGGTGCATGGCGAGGTCGTGGCCCGTCATGGGGCAATCGAGATGCAGAATCTGGTGGCGCAGGCCGCGCATGCGCCGGCACATGTCGGGTTCTTCGCCCGCGATCAGGCTGTCGTCGTAGCCGTTGACAGCTTCCAGAACTTCGCGGCGGATCAGCGCGTCACCGCCACAGTAATCGCACAGCCCGGCGGGGCCGATCCAGTCGAGATCGAGGACGCGGTTGAAAACGGATGCCGCCGGGTCGATCTCGCGGCGGCGGCCGCAAACCACTGCCACGCGAGGTTCGTCGAAGGCAGCCGCTGCGCGGACCGGAAAATCGGGATCAAGGATGGTGTCGCCGTCCAGGAACAGGATCAGCGGCGCGGCAGCGGCCCGCCAGCCGGCATTGCGCCCCAGCGCGGCGCTTGGCCGCTCGCTGTTCAACTGGACCACCCGGCAGCCAAGGGATTGCGCGCGCCGGCAGCTATCGTCGGTCGACCCGGAATCCACGTAGATCACCTCGACATCGCCGTGCCAGCCACGAATCGCTCTCACCGATTGCAGGCAACGATCCAGGCGCGAGCCTTCGTTGCGTCCGATAACGACCACGGATAAGGTGGGCATGGCGCCGCTCATGCCAGTTCCTCCTGGATCAAACACCGGTAGTCGTCGATGCGCGCGGCCGGCGAGAATCTGCCGGCGAGGGTCTGGTCACCCCCGGCAACGATGGCGTTGAGGAGCCCGGCGGGGGCCTGCATAAGCTCCTTCAGGCGGCCAGCCAGGGAGTCGGGATCGTCAGCCGTAAAATGGAATCCGGATCGTCCTTCGGTCACAATCTCCGCAGCCCCGCCAGAGGACGGAACGAGCACCGGAACACCGGCAGCCATGGCCTCCAGGATGGCCAGGCCGAAGGGTTCGGCGGGACAAAGGTGGACGAGCAGATCCGAGGCTGCAATTCCCGCATCGACGGAGGAATGGAATCCCTCAAAGGTCACGTTGGGGTGATGCAGCCGGGCACGTTCGCGAAGTGCGGCCTCGTCCCATCCGGTTCCGAAGATGCGGACTGGCAGATGCCCGAGGCCGGGACAACGGTCGAAAGCATCCAACAGCAGGTCGACGCGCTTGTTGGGGTCCAGGCGGGATATGACGACGATGCGGCGGACACCGGCGGATTCGAATCGTGCGCGCCGGGGGACGCCGGCGGTGCGGGACGCGGGAAGAAAATTCTCAATCACGCGGATGTGATCCGGCGCGGCGCCGTTCGCGATGAGGCGCGTTTTCACGAAGCCGGAGACCGCCACGAGCTTGACACGCGCCCGATTCAAGAGGCGCTTCCGGCCATAGCTCAAGCGTTCGTCCGCGCCGCCGTGCACCACGTGAAGGTGCGCGATCCGGCGGCGCAGCAAGACATTCCAGCCGATGGCTGTGAGCGAATGCATCACGCCTGTCGCGAGAAAGACGACTTGGCGGCCGCGGGCCAATAAGGGTCGAATTGCGGCGGACAGCCCAGCCGCGCCGGTAAAGGCACGCGTCTCCAGTCCCATCCTGGCGGCCAGTTGCAGCGCCGGACCGGGCGGGGCCAGCATGACGGGTTCGAACTCGCCGGCCAGAGCCTCGGCGGTGGCCAGGGCCATGCGCTCGGTGCCATAGAGGTTGCCGCTGTGCAGTGCGTAGATGAGGGGGATCTTCATCGCGTTTACCTCCACAGCCAGGGCGAAAATAAAACGGAAGGGCGGACCTTGGCCGCGGTCCGGTATTCGCGGATCATTTCGCGATAATATCCTCCGAAGCCGAAGACGCGGACCCGATTCAGGACGGCTCCGGCCGCGCCGGGGTTCAGGCGCTCCAGGGTACGCGCGGCTCGCTGTACCTCCGCCTTGGTCACCGCCTCCGCTTCCGCGATAAGCAGCGTCACGTTCGCTATGCCGGCCAGATATTCGGTATCGGCGGATAACAGCAGCGGCGGCGCATCAATCAGGATTACCGGATATCGCGCGCGCAGCGAATCCAGAATGCCTCCCATTCCGCCGATGTGGGCAAGCCGACGCTCCGGCCCAGGGTCGCCCACCGGGATGCGCGGAGGCAGACGGTCGCCATTGAGGACCATCACGAATGGCTGGGCCGAACCGGTTAGCGCGGCGTTTAATCCGGGCGAGGTGCCCATGCGTTCATCCGGACGAAATGCGTTCGCTTCGACAACCACAGACTCGGTGCCGAGGCGGCGAATTTCGGCGGCCAGGTCGAGAGCCAGGGTGGTGGTGCCGGAGCCCGGTTTGATGCCGGTAAGCAGGAAAGTAGTGCTGCCGCGGACGCGGTTCTCCCGGAGGAGCGCGGCGGCGAGCCGCATCCGGCAGTCGCGCGCGATCAGTTCGGTGCCCTCCTCCTTCTCCGGGATCCATCCCGCCGGGGCGAAGCCGAGGATGTTCTGAAGGTCGTTGACGACATGGATGCGGGGATCGAAAACGTCCATCGCAACGGGGATCAGGATGCCGAATATCAGCCCGGCGGCGAGGACCATGAGCGCCAGTTTCTTGTGGCCCGATCTGGAAGGAATGAGCGGCGTGCGGGCCAGCGCGAATACGCGGATAAATCCGGGCGCCCGGTTTTCCAAACCAAGGAATCCGATGCGATCGTCAATGGCGTCGAGCCTCTTGCGCAGCCGATCGATGTCCTTGCCGCAAGCCATGGCTTCCTGAAATCCGGTAGCGAAGCTGGTGGCCTGTCGGGTATGCTCCTGCACGTCGCGGCTGAGCTCCGTTTCCACCTGCTGCTGTTTGTACAACTCCGCCTTTTTTTGGTCGATGAGCATGCGCGAGTAGGATGCCACCAGGCTGTTTTTCATGCGCTCGAGCGCGGCGTCGATTTCCACGATTTCCTGATCGATGGCGCGCCGTCCGGGATGCTCGTCGCTGAGCCCGCTGCGCTTCGAGAGCAACTCGGCGCGGCGCTGGTTCAAGTTGGCCTTCAGACTGGTGAGGCCCGGATCGCGGAGCGCCAGATCCTCGGCCAGGCTGGTCAGGGCATCGGCTCCCGCGGTGCGCTGCTTGGCATCCACGGCGGCCAATTGTGCCTCGGCTTCAAACCGCTGGCGGCGGGCCTGCGCGTAAGCATCCTTGGCCTTCAGGAGCAGTTGGTCGTAAGGGTTGGGATTGCTATCGTTGAAAGTTGTGACTACCAACTCCTGGGCGAGCTCAGTGCGCCGCGAGGTCTTGGCTTCGATTTCCTGAAGGATCTGGACGCGCTCGGCATCGAGCGCCTGGATTCTCTCTTTGCTGCCGAACAACTCTTCGCCCTTAAATGTGGCCACGTAAGACTCGACAACCGCATTCACGACTTCGGCGAGGCCTTGCGGCTTTTTTCCCTCCAGCCCGATCGTGATCTGATAGGTGTCGGGGACCGGCTTGATGTCCAGTTGGCCCTGCAGACGCTCCGCGGCGACGCGATCCGGTTCATCGCGATTTTGCCAGAGAAAGCGCTTGTCGCCCAGCTTTTGCAGCGCAGCGAACACGATGTCGAACCGGTTGATGGTTTTCACCTGCTGCTGAACGAACTCGCGGTACTGGGAGTTGGATTCGAGGACGAGCTCCTGATCCTGCTCCAGGTTCTTCGCAAATCGGGGCGAAACGTAAAGCGATGCCTCCGTCTGGAAATAATGCCTGCCTTTCACGTACACCAGGGGTGGACCGACGATGCAAATAATGAAGGCTGCGACCGCGGCGGCCAAAAACCGGTGCGCGGAGACGCTGCGCAATGGATTGATGCCACGCGATGGCAGCTTCTGCGGTTCGCCGTCCCCGGGCGAGGCAGGCGAGTGCCCGGTCACTTGAGGATTTCCGGCTTCGACTTGCCCCGCGGAGCTCATTTGGCCAGTGCTCCTCCGACCACCGCAAAACCGCTGAGGGTGCCGAGACGTTGCAACAGGTAGCCGACCTTTCCGATCTTGCTCTTGGGGACGTAGATGATGTCACCCTCTTCGAGCGCAATGTTCAGGGTCGGGTCCGGATGCAGCAATTGGTCAAGCTTGATCTCCCTGTTGAGTTCGCGGCTGGGCCGGATGAGGTGGATCTTGTTGTTCGAAGCGTCTTCGGTGGGTCCGCCGGCGAGCGATAGTGCGTCCAGAAACGACATATCCGGAGTAAGATGCACGGCGCCCGGAGTCTTGACCTCGCCCAGGACGTAGACTAATTGATCGTCGGCATCGGGGACATACACTATGTCGTCGCGGCGCAATTGGAGGTTGAGGGCGAGATTGCCGCCCGTCAGGAGCCCCTTTAAGTCGATCCACGCGACCTGATCGCGGCCACGAAAGACGGCGCAGCGTGTGAGCGCGGCTTTCTCCGATCCCATTCCACCGACCGGCAGGCTGCCCGCCCGAGTGATGGCTTCGAGCAGGGTGGGGCTGCGATCGAACAGAATGGCTCCAGGGTTCGTGACGCGCCCCAGGATGAAGATCCGATTCGAGGTGTAGCGATCGATCCGGAGAGTCACGGACAGGTTGGAATAGAGTTTCGCGAATGCCTGGCCAACCGCGCTAGCGCCTTCCTCACGGGTCAGGTCGGCGATGCGAACGCCGCCGGCAACGGGCAGGGTGATGCGGCCATCGGGGCCGATCTGGTGTTTGCCGCCGAGTTCCGGGTGTCCCCAGACGTCCAGTGTGATTTCGTCGCCGCAGCCTAGCCGGTACACAGCGTCTGTCTGGCCCTGGAATTGTTTCAGAATATCGGCACTGGCAAACGCCCGGTTCTTGAACCGGGCTTGAAATGCATCATGATCGATGGAGTCGGAGGGATGCGCTCCGGGATCCTGGGCGGCCAGAGCTTGGCCGATCAGCAGAACCGCGATCGTGCCGGACGCCAACTTCCGTAGTGGGATTGTCAACCTATGACGCAATCTTCTTGCCATACAGCCTGTGGTAGTAATTGCGGTATTCGCCGCTCTTGGCGTTTCCGACCCAAGCGGCGTTGTCGCGGTACCAGGCCAGCGTGTGGCGGAGGCCTTCCTCAAAACCAATTTCGGGGCGCCAGCCGAGCTCGCCTTCGATGCGAGTGCAGTCCACCGCGTAGCGGCGGTCGTGGCCTAACCGGTCGGTAACCGGTGTCAGCAACTCTTCGGAGCGGCCGAGAATCCCGAGTACCATGCGCAACACTTCCAGATTGGTCCGGGGATTCCGTCCGCCGATGTGGTAGGTGGCGCCGGGCCGTCCCTTTTCGAGAACCATGCGCAGGGCACGGGTATTATCCGCGACATGGATCCAGTCCCGCACCTGAAGCCCGTCGCCGTAAACCGGGATGGGGCGGCCTTCCATCGCATTGGAGATGGCCAGCGGCAGGAGTTTCTCCGGAAACTGATAAGGTCCATAGTTGTTGCTGGTTCGGGTGACGATGGTATCCAATCCGAAGGTATGCGACGCGGCCCGCACCAGATGCTCGGCGGCGGCTTTGCTGGCCGCGTAAGGGCTCGAGGGATCGAGAGGCGAATCCTCTCTGAAGAGACGGCCGGGCTCAATATCGCCTCCGACCTCATCGGTCGAAATGTGGAGGAACCGCCGGACGCCGCGCGACCGGGCTGCGTCCAACAGGACCTGCGTTCCAAGGACATTGGTGCGAACGAATTCCGCGGCGCTTAGGATACTGCGATCAACGTGGGATTCGGCGGCGAAGTGGACGATGGCGTCGCAGCCTTGGGGTAATGCGCGCAGAACGGCGTCGGCGTCGCAGATATCGCCCTGGACCATCTGGTAACCGGGGTGGGACGCGACGGGCGCCAGGTTCTCGAGGTTGCCCGCGTACGTAAGCTTGTCGAAATTGATGACCGCTTGTCCCGGATTGTCGCAGATCCAATCCCGAATGAACTGCGACCCGATAAAGCCCGCACCGCCCGTTACAAAAATTGCCATGAAGTTAGCCTTTTATGGTTCTATCGGCGCGGGCCCGAGCGGCAGACATGTATTTTGGCCCATCCGGTCGGGACGCCGTACGAGGACCACCACCGAGCGGGGCGCGACTGGATACCGGTTACGAACCGGCAGCCCGGCGCCATCGTCGCCGGCGCAGTCGTCGGGTGGCGCCAACGAAGTGTCCACCACTCGCCGCCAACTGCCCGATGCCAGTGGAGGGAGGGCGCAATCGTGGGTGCGCCAATGCGCGTTGGCGATGATATACAAGTGTTCGGCCGCATCCGCGCCACCGGATTCGAACTGGTGACAGGCTACCAGGCGCGACTCCCAGGACCAATCCGGCTCATTTTGTTCCACGCCGTGCCATTCGATGGCAGTGTGGGGCCGGTCGCCGCCCGGTGTGAAGGTCGCGCGACGGAGGAGCCCATGTCGGCGGCGCAGCGAAATCATATTCCGGAAGAAGCGGAAAAGGTCCGGATTGCTTTCCAGCAGGCGCCAATCCGTCCAGGCCGCGGGGTTGTCCTGGCAGTACGCGTTGTTATTGCCATGCTGAGTCCTGCCGATTTCATCTCCAGCGAGGATCATGGGAGTTCCGTGCGAAAGCAGAAGCAGCGCGGCAAGATTCTTCATCTGGCGCAGCCGTAGTCCGGCGATTTCGGGATCGGCGGACGGCCCTTCCACGCCACAGTTCCAGCTCCAGTTGTCGCCGCCGCCATCGCGGTTCTCTTCGCCATTTGAGTGGTTGTGCTTCTCGTTATACGACACCAGATCGGCGAGGGTGAAGCCATCGTGGCAGGTGACGAAATTGATGCTATGAAAGGGTTCGCGCCCGCTGGTCTGGTACAAGTCGGCGCTCCCGGCGAGGCGGGTGGCGAGCACCGGCGCCACGCCGGGATCGCCTTTCACGAAACGGCGGATGTCGTCACGGAACTTGCCGTTCCACTCGGCCCAACGTCCCCAAGCCGGAAACGAGCCAACCTGATACAGGCCGGCGGCGTCCCACGCTTCCGCGATGAGTTTGGTCTTGGCCAAAATGGGATCGGCTGCGATCCGTTCCAGCAGCGGCGGGTTGGATAACACGCTGCCGTCGCGCCCACGGCCGAGGATCGAAGCGAGGTCGAAGCGGAAGCCGTCCACGTGCATCTCGGTTACCCAGTAGCGCAGACAGTCCAGAATGTAGTCGCGCACCACCGGATGGTTGCAGTTCAGGGTATTGCCACAGCCGGAATAGTTGAGATCAGTGCCGGTCCGCGGATCGAGCAGGTAGTAGGTGTCGCGGTCAATGCCGCGCCAACACCGGCTCGGTTCCAGGTCATCGCCTTCGCCGGTGTGATTGAACACGACGTCCATCACGATTTCGAGCCCGGCGGCGTGAAACTGGCGAACCATTTCCTTGAATTCGGCCACGGAGCCGCCAGCCTGACGGGATACAGCGTACGAAGCCTTTGGCGCAAAAAACGATAGCGGATTGTATCCCCAGTAATCTGCCAGCGGCTGGTGCGTGAACGGGTTGATGCGCGGGTTCTTTGTTTCTTCAAACTCGACGGCCGGGAGGAGCTCGACGGTGGTAACCCCGAGTTCCTTCAAATAGGGGATCTTCCCGGCCAGACCGCGGAAGGTACCTGGGCAGACCACACCCGACGACGCATGCTGCGTGAAGCCCCGCACATGCAGCTCATACAACACGGAATCGACGAGGGGGATCTCAAGCGGCTGATCGTGCTCCCAGGCGAAGCGGTCATCGATAATGACCGAGCGGAGCCCGGCGTCACGCGACTGGCCCCAGTGCGGCGCACCCCAGACTGCCTTTCCGTAAGGGTCGAGCAGGATGTCGTCCGCGCTGCGGCCCGGCCCTTCCACGCGATAGCCGTACTGGACGCCGGGGTTCAGGCCGGCGAGAAAACAGTGCCAGACGTCGCCGGTTCGATTGAACCGGCAATCCAATGGGAACTCGATGAGCGGTTCCCGGCATCCGGGTGAGAACAGAACGAGCGTGACGGCCGAGGCGCTGCTTGTGTACAGAGAGAAGTTGATGCCGCCGCGCCGCAAGGTCGTTCCGAGAGGCAAGGGGCCGCCGCGTTCCAGTGCAAAATCGTCGCCGATGACGCGCAGCAACCGGTCTTGCTGCGAGTCGTTCGGTCCGAAGTCGAGGACACTGGGTTCGGCTGTGCTGAGGCTCTGGCGCATGCTTGTTACCGGTTGATCGGCGCGGTTTCCAACGACGGAGATGTTTGTTCGACGGTCTGAGAGCGGCGGTTTCGCGGGCGTATTTTGGCCGGAACGCCTACCGCGATGCAACCGGCCGGCACATCTTCCAGGACCACGGCATTGGCGCCGATGGCGACGTCGTCACCGATGCAAATCGCTCCCAGGACTTTGGCGCCGGTTCCTATGTCCACCCGGTTGCCGATGGTGGGCGCGCCGCGTACTCCGGTCCGGCGCAATCCGATGGTGACGCCATTGCGGATTACAACGTCGTCTCCCATGCTGGTATCTCCGCTGATGATGATGCCGCCGAAGTGTTCGATGACCAGGCGGTGGCCAATAACCACTTCACATGGCAGATCGATGCCGGTGAGGATCTGGCTCGCCAGTTTGAGGATTTTGTAGCAGAACGAAAACGGCACGCGCAGGATGGCTGGCCGGACCTGGTATCGCCAGCGGCCGAAACGGTACACGACCATGACCCAGAGACCCTGGCGGCTCAGGTCGCCTTCGTAAGTGCGCCAGTCTTCGCGAATGTTGTCAAACATCAGAGCCTCGGTTCACCAGGGTTGCCCGGGCGAAACGTGCCCGCCCCGCGTATCCTTCCATGCCCGGTTCATCAGCCGGACGATTTCCAACGACTCTTCGCTCTTGGCGGTGCCCCAGTTCTTTAGGGCACGGAAGGCATGCCAGGCCGACTCGGCCTGCTTGGCGAGCCAGGCTTGCCAGCCGTGATGCTTCCTGTAATAGAGCAGTACGCTGCGCATCCGCCAGAGTGTCAGTTGCGCGCCCGCTGAAGACATTTTCATCTGTCGCAGCGTTTTCGAAGATTCGCCGCCGAGATGAGTCACCACGATGTCGGGAAAGTAGCATACCTTGTAGCCCGCGTTTTTGAAGCGGCGGCACAGATCGACCTCTTCGTAGTACAGGAAGAAGCGGCCGTCGAAATAGCCGACTTTCTCAAGGGCCTCGCGGCGGATGATGGAATAGGCGCCGGGCACCCAATCGACCTCGGCCTCTTCGTCCGGACTGGCCCAGGTGCGATCGACCCGCCCGAAAAAGCGCGACTTGGGGAAGCGGCTGGAAAGTCCCGACAGCATCAGGAAATCGTTGAGCAACGAAGGGAACATTCGCGCGGACGGCTGCCAGGAGCCGTCGCGGCCCACCAGGCGGACGCCCCCAATGCCCGCGCTGGGGTTCGCATCCATGTGTTCAACGGAGCGGGTCAGCGCCCCCGGCGTCAGAAAAGCATCGGAATTCAACAGCACGATATAGCGGCCGCGGCATTCCGGGAATGCCACGTTGTTGGCGCCCGCGAATCCCAGGTTCACGTCGCTCCGGAACAAGCGGACGTCCGGGAATTCGCGCGCGATCATCCCGGCGGAATCGTCGCGTGAGGCGCTGTCCACGACCAGCGCTTCGTAGGTCAGGATGCCGGCTTCGCGGGCTAGCGTATTCAGGCAGTCGCGGAGCAAGTCGCGAGTATTGAACGAGACGATGACGACACTGACATCTGGTATCGAAGTCATGTTTTCCCTCCATCCGCGCCAGCCCGGGCAGTCCGCACCCAGGCGGCATTGCGCCGGGCGGCGCGAAACATATTTGGCAGAAGAGCGACCTTCCAGAGCACATAAAACGGAGCAGCCGCAAGGGCGAGCAGGCTTTTGGCCCCGCCACCGCATCGCAGCGCCGAGGCGACGACATGCACAGCGGCCAGTGCGATCTGCGCCAGAGCGGCCCATCGCACCGCTGGGTCCGGTATTGCCAGGGCCAGTAGCAACAGGCAAATGTGGAAAGCCAGAGGCAGAAGCAACAATTCCATCAACGGCTCGAGCAACCGCACACGGCCGCATAGCACTTCTCGGGCGAGCGGCATGCTCCATTCGGCGATCATCCGGAAGCGGCCGCCATCCCAGCGGGCACGCTGCGTTTCCGCGCCGCTACCGCCCTCGGGCATGTCGCCGCGCACGGTGGCTTCGTCGGCAAACTCGACCTTCTTCCCCGCGCGCACCAGGCGCAAGTGATACTCGAGATCCTCCACCACCGACCCGGCTTCGTAAGGGACGGCTTCTATCGTTTCCCGCCGCAGGGCGAAGCCATTGCCGAGAATGCCACAGGAAATGCCGAACCGGTCCCGTCCGCGGGGCCGCATTACATTAAAGGCGAGCAACGCGATGTTCATCAGGCGGGTGCGTATGGAAGCCGCGGCGTTCGCCACGGTATATCGCGATTGGACGGCGTCCGCGCCAGCGGCGATGCGGCTCCGCATAGCTTGAATCGCGCCCGGAGCCACCTGCGTGTCCGCGTCGATCACCAGGAAAGCTCCGAAGTCTTCAGCCAGCAGGCGCTGAAAGGCATAGTGCAAAGCGTGTCCCTTGCCGCGCCGCGTGACATCGTGCCGGACGAGCGCGCGCGCGCCGGCGGCTCTTGCACGATCCGCCGTGGCGTCCGTGCAGTTATCGGCGATAACAACCAGCGAGACTTGCGGGTCGCCCTGAGTATCCGCCCGCACGCTCGCGATCGTGCGGCCGATGCCGCTTTCTTCGTTGTGAGCCGGAACGAGGATCGCCGTTCGCGGGAGGCGCCCGGTATACTTGGCCGGGCGGCGTATCGGAAGCAAGCCCCCCACCGTCAATATCGCGAGTTCAATCGATCCGGGCGTGGCGGCCGCGACCAGCGTCCAGCCGGCGGCGTCGAGCAGGACGTGCAACAGATTAACGTTCATGGCCATCCTCCGGGAGCAGTACCGCGAGCCCGTAAGCGGGCAAATGCGTGGTAATCACGCGCCCTGCCGCGGCGATGGAATCGGAAGCGATAGTGACAAGTTCGCTCTCTTCGTTGGTGGCTAGCGGGCTAGAAGCGCGCAGCGTGAGACGGCGGGAGGGCAGGGGCACGTCATGGATGTCCGGAAACTCGATCCGCACGTCGCGCGGTCGAGCGGCCGCGGAGGCTATGGCCACCGACCAGCCGGATCTGGTTCGGAACGGCGCTACCGTCAGATCGCGAAACGGGATACGGCATTTATAGAGGTCGCCAGCTACCGCCTTGTTTAGCATGGCGAGGGCCAAGCCAGTGGGCCGTAGACGCCGCGTGGGGCCCAGATCGCGCGCGACGCCCCATAATGGCGTGTAGCCGAGCGGATCGGGCAGTTTGAAATCGAAGCCGGACAAAACGTAAACACACTGCCGGCGAATGCCCAGAGCCAGTCCGTCCAGTAGATGGATGGCGAGTGCGCTACCAGATGCCGCGCCTGCGATGATAGGAGCACGGTCGGCGCCGCTGGCGTCTCCCTCGGTAGTGTGCAGGTTGATTTCGTACACACCCAATTCCTGTTGCGGGCCGTGCATCGCACTGGCGATCTTCTGGAGCGTTTCACCGTCGCCCCCGAACAGCGCGGACAGCCGGTTGGCCGATGTTTGCGTGGCGGGGAGAGAACGGAGGAAGTAGGGTGCGACCGCGATCATAGCCGGGAAGCAGAGGCGGGTTGATAGCTGCGCGACGGCGTCCGGATTGGCGTACTGCGCGTTGACGACCGCTTTGATGGGCAGATCGCCGCTGGCGTCGCCGAGCGCGCGGAATCCGCGGGCGGCCGCGTCCGCATGCGCGTCGGGCTCCGCGATGCCGGCCGCGGAGAATAGGCTGTTCCAGTTCTCGTTACCGAACTCCACCAGAATCTCCGTAAAGCGATCATCGCCGGAGCGAGCCTTCAGAAAGCGGCCGAGGCCCGCCCATTCGGCATCGGTGAACGTGGTGGGAGCAACGATCCATGGGTTGGCGTGCACCTCGCGGCACAAGTCGAGGAACTCGGGCAGCGAGTATCCGAAATCGGTCGCCTCATCGCCGCCTGGGCGGTACCGGGACGCCCGCCGCGCGCCCTCGGGCGCCAGTCGATTACCGAGAGTATCGCCAAGTTGCCCTTGCCAGTCGCGCAAGTAGGCGGGATGCAGCGCGACGAGCGTTTCCACTACTTCGTGCCGGAAGGCGGCTGGCGGAAAGCGGGAACTCCCCAGTTCCACGTCATCGAGGAGTAGTTCGCCGGACGCGCGAAAACACAGGTCAAGAACGCCGCGACTCCCATCCTCCCCGCCATCGAAGTCGATGACCATGCGCTGCCAGCGCGGCGGCACGGCGATCGTACGGTCTACCCAGGTGTGTCCGCCATTGCGTCCGAACTTGACCGAGAGGCTGGCCGAACTGCGCGCGCGCGTCCAGAAGGCCAGCCGCCATTTTCCAATGATCGGAAGGAGCGCGCCTGCCCGGCCGCCAATCGTATCGAGGTAAGAGTGAATCTCGGCCGAGGCGTTCAGTTGTGGACGAAGCTGCAGGGAACGGAGCCCTGCGCTGCCTGGCCGCGGCTCCCGGCTTATCCCGACTTGGCCGGCGGAGTCCGCCGGAATCCACCATTGCGTCGGCAACCGGTCGTCGGTAATTTTCGTCAATGAAATCCGGTCGCCAGGCTCCAACGCGGGCAATGGACTGTCGCTGCTGAACTCCGGCAGCCCTTGGGCGCCGGACTTCCTGGACCCCACGATCTTGCCGGTGAAACCTGCTGCATGCCCGGTTCGAACCTGATACTCAGCGCCCACCCAGAAGTCATCGGACCTGCCGTTCCACTGGGAGTTGTCCAGGAAACGGTAACGATCAAGCGGCACGGCGGCGATCAGACCGCGGTCGACAATGCCCTCGAATCCCGGGTTCATCACCACGTTCGACATCAATTGCTCGGCGCCCCAGGACGAACGGAACCCCAGGTTGATCCCAAACGGCCGCACTCCGGACACGGCAATCTCGGGCTCGATCTTGACGACTCCCTCGGCCGCGGGGCCGCGGAAGCAGAACAGAGTGATGGCGGCGGTGCACCCGGCCTTCCAGTAAGGCGCGGCCCTCAAGCTACGCCTCCGAGGCGGCGGTGGTAGATCTGTGCCAGCCGCTCGGTGTTGTGCTTAAGGTGGTATTGGTCGAGCACGCGCCGCCGGCCGGCCTGGCCGAGACGCCGCCGAAGCGGTTCGTCGTCCATCAGTGTGGCGATCGCCAAGGCGAGGCCTTCTTCATCGGAAGGCGCCACCAGCCAACCGTCGATGCCATGGCGAATCAACTCGGGAATGCCATTGACGAAGGTCGTGACGACCGGAATCTCCATGGCCATGGCCTCCATCAGGACGACGGGGATGCCTTCCGCAAAGCTGGGCAGGACGAAGAGGTCTGCGGCTTGATACAGGCTGCGTATCCGGTCCTGATTCACCGGACCTTCGAAAATGACGGACGCGCCGATCGCCAGGTCGGCTACCCGGCGCTCGAGCGACTGGCGGTCGGGCCCGTCGCCGACCAGCCGCAGACGGATGTTGCGGCCTTCGCCGAGCAGCTTTGACATCGCGCCCACTAACATCTGCTGGCCTTTAGCGGGCACCAGGCGCCCTACGCAGATCAGTTCGAATCCATCGGCCGCGGGTGGAGAAGGGCGCGGGCCGAAACGTTCGGGATCTACTCCCAAGGGCGCCACCTCAAACTTCGTCCACTGGACCGGGGGCGAGATTTTCATGAGCTGGCTGCGGGCGAACTTTCCGATGGTGCAAATGAACGAGGCTCCCGCGATTTTCTCCTGCAGCCGGTAGCCGGGCACATCGTAAAACTCATCCGGTCCGTGCACCGTGATGGAAAAGCTGACCGGGAAGATCTTGCTAACAATCAGTCCCACAGTCGATGCGGGTGTCGCGAAATGGACATGTAAGTGGTCGAGACCTTCGCCAGCCATCCATCGCCCGATCAGCAGCGCCTCAAAGAAATAGAAGGTGCCGTACAGGATCTTGCCGAGGTCCGCGCCGCCGAGGCAAAGGCTAAAGACCAGTCCCTGCATCCAACTGACGGGAGAACGTAAGAAGGAGATCAGGCACGCCGAGACCAGCTTGGCCATTCCGGCTCTCTTGACGCAGAACGTGGTTTCCGCTTCGGCCCGTTCTTCGGCGGTTAGTTCACTCGCCGGCCGGTCGGGCGGATTGATCGACGCGACGCGAATCTCGAATCCCTGTTCCCGCAACGAGAGCACTTCGCGCAGGATGAACGTATGGGAAATTGACGGATAGCGGCTGACCAGATAGGCGAGGCGTGTTGGGGTCATGCGACCGTCCTTTGGAAGCGGTAGAGCGGCACAAACACGCGCACCGGCGCGGTCACCAGGCTCCTCCGGCCGCTCAGGAGGTAGCCTTCCGCCCAGCCCGTGATGACAAAGAGCAGCGGCATGAGCTGCGCTCCCAGGTAAACGGTAGCGATTGTCCAGCCGATCGCGATATAAATCGCCATCAGTGTAAATCCCAGGGAACTGCCGCGCGGTTGGGGCGGCGATTCCTTCATTTCAAAAAAGAAGAGCCGCATCGGTGTGATGAGTATGATGCCGAGCAGACAGGCCATGGCCGGTACGCCATGCATGATCGCAAGCAATAAATAATAGTTGTCGATGGAGGGCATGCCGTCGACCTTGGGCCATGTGTTACGGCCCCAGCCCAAAGCGCTCCGCTGCAGAGCGACGCCGACATATTTGTCGATCAGCTCCTTGCGATAGGCGGCCGACTCCTGCGCCACTGTTTTGGCATTGGCGCGGCCCACCGCGGCGTACTTATAGAACACCGTTCCGACCGGGATTCCGACCACTACGAGTACGCCGGCGACGGCCGCAATCGCCAGCCAACGGTTCTTGGCCCTGCCGATCATGGTCACCCCGGCAGCCAGCAGGCCGCCGATCCACGGCCCGCGCACCATCGTCATCAATATGCCGGCCACCAACCCGAATGTGATGACGCGGGCTTTCGGCCAGGGTAGCGAGATCTTTTTGAAGCGCGCTTCCCATTGGCCGCTCCATTCGAGCCACCGCTGAATGCGAAAGCCAATAATAAGAATCGTTCCCGCCAGTATGGCGTGACCGTACGGACCAGCTACCCGGGCGAATCCCCAGCGAAAAGTAGTAACCCACCCATCGCCCTGGCCCGGAAAAAAGCGGTCGAGAATCATTCTCCAGGGAGTGGAAGCAAACTTGAACTCGTAGACCGATATGACCGACACCACAAACAGACAGAAGACCAGCTTCTTAGCAAATGCGACCCGCAGGCCCTTCGGCTCAACCAACCCTTTCGTAAGCGCATACGGCAACACCACCAGGCAAAGCATCTCAAACATCAGGTTCTGGGCTTCCTTATATCCGTTGTTGGAGTATTCCGAGTAGCCCACGAAGAATGCAAATCCGACGACTAGAAGGTCACCCAACGAAAATCGCCACTTCAGGCCGCCTTTCAAAACGAAGGCAAGGGTGATGGGCAGGATGGCGGCATGACTGAAGCTCGGTTTCGGGATTCCCGGCACAATCCAGCGGTAATAGTCGGGCAGACAAAGCAGAACGGGGATGTAGACGCTTAGGAAGGCCTGTTGTGGCGATTTCGAGAATGCCACAATAGCCGCCCAAATACCCGGGAGTATAGCCAACAACTGCACATTGTTCCCACTGTCGCGGTCACCTGACCGCTCGTTCCGCACGAGCGGCGTGAGGGCTATCTCTAGGCCGCGAAGGCGGAGAGCGCCTCTTCCCGGCTGTTATGGATCTCGACTACCTTGTGCATCCGCACGAGCTCAAACAAGGCGCGCACGCCCTTCGACAACCCGAAGACTTTCATATCGCCACCCTTGGCGTTGAGCTGGCGCAGACACGACAGGATCGCGCCGAGACCGGAGCTATCCACGAATTGAACTCCACTCATGTCGAAAACCATTCTGGTGGCGGACTGAACCACGGGCGCCATCTCATTCTTGAATGTTTTCGTATTGCTGGCGTCAAGAGACGGACCTGGCACGACCAGCACCACCACGTCGGTCATTTCCTGTGTAATCTGCATTGTTATTGTCTTCCTTATCTCGCCCGGACCACCCCTAACTACAGTTCCGCCCTTGCCGTGATACCTTTCGTTTGGAGCATGGCGTGGATCCGGGTCAAAGCCTGCGTATGCATGCGCGATACCTGCCGCTCGGGTACGCCAAAAGACCCGCTGATTTCTTTCAGGGAGAGATCGGTCATGTAATGCATGGTGATCACCATCCGGTAGCACTCAGGGAGCTTGGCGATCAAGTCTTTGACCAGCCGGGCGCGCTCGCGGACCTGATAAATCGACTCGGGTTGGGCGGTTGAAGTTTTGCTTTGCTCGAATTCCGCGGATGCGGAAGCCGATTCTCCAGCGGACATCTGACTCACTTGATGAATATCGCGGGCGGTTGCGCGCAAGCTTTCCAGATCGATGCCGGACCTTTCGGAAACCTCGCCCTCGGTAGGAGAGCGCTGAAGTTCCTGCATCAGGTCGCGCCGCGCGCTCTCCAATTCCCTATGACGCCTCCGCAGCTTCCGCGCCGCCGGGTCCTGTGTACGCAAGTTATCCAGGATGGCGCCCCTGATCCGGTGTGTCGCGTAGGTGGAAAAAGACGCGTCGGTTCCGGTGTTGTATTTGCGGGCCGCATCGAGAAGCCCGAGGATGCCGGCTTGTACCAGATCGCTGAATTCAAGGTGCGAAGGCAGCCGCACGCGGCAACGGGCCGCGATCGCTTTCACTAAGGGTAGGTGCTCAAGGACGAGGTCGTTTCGCTGGCCGAGCACGACCGGCCACAATACGTCGAGATAGCGTCGTTGGGTCGAGCTACGGGCGTCGGATGGGCCGTCGGCGACCGGCTGCCGGGCCTGTACTTCTTTCATCACACCGAGGTTAACGGGAGTGTATGTTAACTAACAAGGTTGCCATAGGATTACTAACCAAGGTTAACGGGGAATGTGGGAAGGCAGGGATGGGGAGGAATCGTCTTTTCGTGACCGGACTAACAGGGAACTGCCGATGTATCGACTGAGCGCGACTGAAAATGATGGACAACCTCACCTCTAAGTGGCCCGGGCTTTTAGCGGCGTTGCTAATTAGCGCGGCGGCAAACGCGCAGACCCCAACTGGAGTGGAAGCCAGTGGAGACAATCTGGCGAGCCGCGTGGCCGTATTGGAGCAGAAGTTGCAAGAATCCGAGCGGTTGCTGCAGGTGCGGTCCGATCAATTGCAGTCCGCCCTTGAGCGGTTGGACCGGCTCGAATCGCGGTTGGCGCCCGCTGCAGGCGGAACAGCGGTTGCCGCAGCATCACCCGCGGGTCCAGCCCAGCCCAATGCACCGGAGCCCATGGCTACGGCTCCCGAATCCACGCAACCAGGAGCGCCTGCCCAGTCCACTCCAGCCCAGGAAACCGCGGCCCAGGCTCCCGGCGAGGAAGAATCGCATGACTACATGATGACAATTCCCCACGGACCTGTCCTTCATCTCCGAGGCTTCTTCGATCTCAACTTCGACGATGGGGCCGTGGCGCAAAACCTGCAATACCCGCTCGGCGTTCCGGCGCACAGCAGCTTCCGCGCCGGTGAGTTTGACCTCTTCATGACGTCGCAGCTCCAGGAAAAGCTGAGTTTCTTAACGGAGTTGGTGGTTGCGACAGATCAAACCAACGCTTTCGGCGTCGACCTGGAGCGCTTTCAATTGACCTACCGGCCTTCAAAATACTTCGAAATCAGCGCCGGCCGCTTTCATACCGACATCGGTTATTACAATACAGCCTTTCATCACGGGACGTGGTTTTCCACTGCTGCCGGAAGACCGTTCATGTATTACTGGGAAGATAGCGGCGGCGTGCTGCCGGTTCATGAGGTCGGCGTAACGACCACCGGGCTGGTGCCCGGATCGGGAAAGCTCAATGTACATTGGACCGCCGAGATTGGAAACGGGAGCGCGGAGTTCGGCAGCCCTCTGTTCGGAGACGGTGTGGAGAACTTTGCCTCGGACCGCAACCGCAAAGATTTGAATTTCGCGGTGTATAGCAGGCCGGAGTGGCTTGACGGTCTGCAGTTTGGCGGATCCATTCTGCACGGAGACTTAATTCCCAGCGGAGGCCTGATTCCACCGGTGAATCAAACGATCTCCAGCGCCTATGTCGTGTTCATCAATTCGAAGTGGGAATTCATGAATGAAGCGGTGTTGCTGCAACACCAGATCACCGATGGCGGCCGGTCTTATAACTCGCCTCTCGGCTACACTCAACTCGCGTACCGCTTCGGCAAGTATCGCCCATATTTTCGGTTCCAGGAAGTAAACATCCCCAACAACGATCCCGTTACGGCGTTCAATGGCAGATACGAGGGCCCGTCGGTAGGGCTGAGAATGGACTTCTTTACTTATGCGGCATTCAAGCTGCAGTATAACCGCGTGTATCTGCGCAATGCGGCGGCCCAAAATGGTGTTGAAGTACAGACGGCGTTTACTTTTTGAGACGATCATAGCGTTTTCGCCCTAATGTCTCACCGTTTACAAACGCGAAAGTATTGGATGCGGAAGACAGTGCGATGCCTCGCCGCTTTCGCCGCGGCCCTTTCGGCATTGACCGTTACGGCAACCTCGGATGAACGCGGATCAAGCCCGGCACTGGCAGTTGTGGTCCACAAGTCGAGTCCGTTCGACGGCCTGACTTCCGGCGCGTTGCGCAAGGTCCTGGCGGGTGAACTGTCCCAGTGGCCGGATTCGCGCAACGTGGTCCTGGTGCAGCAGGCGCCGGAAAGTCCAATTTATCAGCAGATGCTGCGTCTGATCCTGCATACCGACCTCAAGGCCTACAAACGTCACCTGATTCAGATAGAGTTTCAAGGCAAAGAGCTACCTCTGATCAAGACACTCAGTTCCGATGAGATGGCGATCAAGTTTGTCGGGAATGTGCCGGGGGCAATCGCCGTGGTGGATTATGCCGCGGTGGCGGGCGCGGCTTCCCGAATCAAGGTACTGCGCATCGACGGCAAATTTCCGGGTGAGAGAGGATACCCGTTGCAATGAATCCCCTCATGGGTATCAAACAGAAGACCCTGCTGAGCGCCACGCTGGCTGGTTTGGTCGTTCTGTGCGGTGGACTTTACGTCGGCTTGGATTCTCTATCGGCAGTGGTTCGGATGCGCAACTTCTACGACGTTGAGGTATTCGGCCTGCGTGAAGGCGGTCAACTGGCCTTCAACATTCAGGAAAGCCGGCGCATTTTTGTCTACGCTCTCACGACCACAAATGCGGACCAGCAGCTTGCCTATATCGACCAGGCGCGTTCGTCCGACGACGCCGTCGAACACACGGTGGGACAGCTTTCGGCGTTGCCGTTTGACAGCCAGTGTCGCCGGACTTTGACCGATCTGATTCAGGGATGGAAAGCTTACCTGGCGATCCGCGATGAGGTGATCGCCCAAATCCTGGTCGGAAAGAGCGGCCCGGCGCTGGCCATCGATCTTGGGCGAGCGAACCCGGCATTCGAGCGGGTCAAGCTGAAGATGACTACCCTGCGGCAGCAATTGGACCAATCTTCCAGCGCTCACCTGGCATACGTCACGAAGGCCCTCTATCGCACCATCTTCGAGACTGGGCTCCTGCTCCTTCTGATGGCGGCATTCCTCTATTACATCGTCACTAACCTGGAGCGCAGCCGGAGGCTCGAAGTATTGGGAAAGGTCAACGGCGACCTGCAAAGGGCCCAGGCATTGTTGCAGAGGCAGGAGGCTGAAGCCCGGCGGCTGGCACAGGTGGCGGCCAAAACACACAACTCCGTGATGATCACCCACTTGGACGGACGGCTCGTGTGGGTGAACGACGGATTTACACGCATCACCGGGTATTCACTCGAAGACGTGATGGGTCGAAAACCAGGAAGCTTCCTGCAAGGTCCGGCGACTTCGCCCGATGCCATTCGCCACATGCGGGAAGCGCTGGCAGACGGTCGCGGCTTCCAGGTCGAGGTAATCAACTACACGAAGTCGGGCACTCTCTTCCACCAGGCGATTGATTGCCAGCCGGTGACCGAGGGCGGGAGCATCTCCGGCTTCATCGCCATCGGGACGGACATCACAGAACGGGTGCGTCTGGAGTCGGGGCTGCGTGAGCGCGAGCATAGTATGCGTCTGGTGTTCGAACACGTGCTTGATGGAATCATCGCCATCGACGAAAAAGGCGTGATCGAGGTGGCTAACCACGCCGCCGAAAGGATTTTTGGCTACTCCGCGGCGGAATTGTTGGGCTCCAACATCAGCAAGCTGACGGCTGCGCCGCACACGGAACGTCATGACGCTTATCTCGCGAACTATCTGAAGACCGGCGAGCGCAAGATAATCGGGGTCGGACGGCAAGTGCCGGGCCGCCGCAAAGATGGCACCGAGTTTCCGTTGGATCTTGCGGTTAGCGAGGTTCAGATCGACGGACGCCGGCAGTACATCGGAATACTGCGCGACATCACCGAACGATGTCTCGCGGAAGAGGAAGCGCAAAAGACGCGCAGGCAGCTTCTGGACCTCACCGCAAACCTTCCCGGCGCAGTCTTCCAGTTTCAGAAGATAGCAACGTCGATCGGCAGATTCCTCTTTATCAGCGACGGGCTGGAGAGCCTTTGCGGCAGGACGGCTCAGCAGGTGACGGAGAACGCCCAACTCCTTCTGGAGTCGGTTTATGCGGAAGACGCCCGCGCCGTAAAGGACGAGTTGCGCCGCGCGTTGCGGACCGACACTACCTTTGCCTGCACCTATCGGGTGCAGCATGGAGCGGATCTGCGATGGCTCTCGGCGACCGCGATGCCCAAAGCCCAGGAATCCGGGGAACTGGTATGGAATGGCGTGATCATGGACGTGACCCCGGTCAAGGAAGCGGAACTCAAGCTATCCCGGTATGCGGAAAAGCTGGCGCAGACCGCGGTGCAGGCGGAAGCTGCGGCGAAGGCCAAGTCGGAATTCCTGGCCACCATGAGTCACGAGATCCGGACACCGATGAATGGAGTGATCGGTATGACCGGTCTGCTGCTCGAAACGGCGCTGTCGGCGGACCAGAAGGACTTGGCCGAGACGATCCGCAGCTCCGGAGAGGCGCTCCTATGCATCATCAATGACGTTCTAGATTTCTCCAAAATCGAGGCCGGCAAGCTGGACCTGGAATCCCACCCGCTCGAACTGCGCTCCCTGCTCGAGGAGTCCCTCGACCTTGTGGCCGGAATGGCCCACCGGAAGAAGCTCGAGATTTGCGCGCTGGTGGAGGACGATATGTCCCCCTGTGTCGTCGGCGATCCCGCCCGCCTCCGTCAGATCCTGCTCAATCTGCTGGGCAACGCAATCAAGTTTACCGAGGCCGGCGAAGTGATCCTGAGCGCGAAGCAGGAAGAGCAAAATGGCGATATCTGCCGCATCCGTTTCGCCGTGCGGGACACAGGAATCGGTATCACGGATGAAACCAGAGGCAGACTCTTCCAGAGTTTCAGTCAGGCCGACAGCTCCACGACGCGGCGATACGGCGGAACCGGGCTAGGCCTGGCGATTTCCAAGCGGCTGGTCAATTTGATGGGCGGCGAGATCGGGGTCGAAAGCGCTATAGGATCGGGGTCCAACTTCTGGTTCACCGTTCCCTTGAAGAGAGCCGAAGGTGTCCCGAGTCCCGCCTCACTGGACAGTCTGCGCGACAAGCGCGTCCTGGTGGTGGATGACAATCGGACGAACCGGAGCATCTTCGAAAAGCAGATTCGCAACGCCGGAATGAACGTCACGGTGGCAGCGTCCGGCGCGGAAGCCATGGCGCTACTCGAGTACGCAGCCGGCCGGGGAGTGCCGTTCGAACTCGGTGTGCTCGATTTGCATATGCCTCAGATGAACGGTCTGATGCTGACTCGGGAGATTCGGTCCAGGGAGGCCCTCCGGGATCTGCACCTGGTGATGCTGACATCGGATCGCGACCGCGAAGAGGCGGCCGCGGCCCGCGAGATGGGCGTCGGCAGTTTCCTGGTGAAACCCGTTCGCCAGGCCGCCCTTTTTAAGGTCATCGCACAGATCTTTGGCCATGTCGGCTTGTCCGAGCCAGCGGCGCCGTTGGCGCAACAACATACGCTCGGTGGGCGCGTGCTGGTGGCGGAAGATAATGCCACGAATCAGAAGGTCATCGTGATGCGTTTGACGCGGCTCGGCTGCACAGTGGACGTGGCCAACGACGGTCTTGAGGCGGTCGAGTCGGCGCACGCCACGCCTTACGATTTGATCCTGATGGATTGCCAGATGCCGGTTATGGATGGATTCCAGGCGACGCGCGCGATCCGTGAGAGCGGGCATCGCGTACCGATTATTGCCCTCACTGCGAATGCCATGGAAGGGGAACGGCAAAAATGCCTCGATGCCGGGATGGACGACTATCTGGCAAAGCCTGTTCGCCCGGAAGATCTGGTTGCCAAGTTAAAGCAGTGGCTCGGAGTCGCACTGGCCACGCCGGAGCCGGCGGCCGCGCAACCGGGTGGCCGATTGCGCGTTCAGCTGGATGCCTTTATCGACGAATTGAAGGATGCACAGACCTCCCGCGAGGACATCGACTCTATTCTGCGGATTGTCATCGAGAGCACGCCGCCCGTCATGGTGCGCCTCGCTGAATCAATTAATGCCCAGGAAGAGCAGCCCGCTTGCTTTGCGGCGCACAGCTTGAAAGGATCTTTCGCGACCATCGGATTACACGATCTCGCTCAGGAGGTTGCGTTAATCGAGGAGGACTGCAAGGGACAGCGGTGGAAGAAAGCCAAGGACGAGATGGCGCATACCACCAGGCTTTTCCAGGAGGTTAGGGATCTGATCGCGGCCAGTATCGGCCAGCAGGTCGCCGCCGACTGAATTCAAAAAACGGGACGAAATCACTATGCCAACTACAGAAATCATGAAATATGACGACCGCGTGTGCGCGGTCTTAATCCAGGAGCAGCTTCGGAATCAGTTTGCCAAAGCCGTGAGCCACGCTACCCCCGACGAGTTGTTCCGTGCCGCGGCCAGTGCCCTTCGCCCCAGGATCGTCAGCGGGTTGTTGCGCACGGGGGCTCGCTTCCGGGCGGCTGACGCCAAGTCTCTGTACTACCTTTCCATGGAGTTCCTGCTTGGAAGATTGTTGTCGAACAACCTTCACAACCTGGGCCTTTATCAAGTGATGGACGAGGCTTTTTCCGGCCTGGGATTGAGTCTGGCGGACGTTCTGGAAGTGGAGCCTGACGCCGCGCTCGGAAACGGGGGGCTTGGACGGCTCGCGGCCTGTTTTCTGGACTCCCTGGCGAGCCTTCATATGCCGGGATACGGCTACGGCATTAACTACGAGTACGGACTCTTCCGGCAGGAAATCGAAAATGGTCACCAGAAAGAGAGGCCTGATTTTTGGGCAAGCCAACACTCGCCGTGGCTGATTGAGCATCTGGATCAGGCACTGGTCATCCCGCTTTACGGGCGTATCGAGCACGGTATCGACCGGCACGGGCGCTACAACCCGATGTGGCTCGACTGGCAGGTTCTCATCGGCGTGCCCCACGATATGCCCATCGTGGGCGGAGATGGAAAGACCATTAACCTGCTGCGTCTGTTTTCGGCGCGGGCATCCGACGAGTTTGACATTGGGATCTTCAATGAAGGCGACTACGATCGCGCCGTGAGCCGGAAAATACAGTCGGAGACGGTCAGCAAGGTGTTGTACCCCTCCGATGCCGTAGCCTCCGGCCGCGAACTTCGGCTTACCCAGGAGTACTTTCTGGTAGCGTGCGCGGTCCGGGACATCTTCCGCGGCTACATGTCAAAGTATTCCGATCCGCGGCTCCTGGCCGAGAAGACGGCGATCCAGTTAAACGACACTCATCCGGCGCTGACGGTGGCCGAACTCATGCGGACGCTGGTTGATGAGCACGATCTTCCATGGGAAGAAGCGTGGGATATCACGCAAAAGACTTGCGGGTATACCAATCACACGCTGATGCCCGAAGCACTGGAAAAGTGGTCGGTCGAGTTGTTCGAGCGGGTCTTGCCGCGGCACCTGCAAATCATTTTAGAGATCAACCACCGGTTGCTGCGCGAGGTGTCCACGAGATGGCCAGGCGATAGCGGCAGGCTGAAGCGGATGTCGCTGATCGAAGAGGAGCCCCAGCGCATGGTCCGCATGGCCAATCTGGCGATCGTGGGCAGCCACGCGGTGAATGGAGTCGCCGCATTGCATTCCGAGTTGGTGAAGACGGAACTGGTGCCCGATTTTCACGAATTCTTTCCCGGGAGATTCAGCAACAAGACCAATGGCGTGACGCCGCGGCGATGGCTGATGCACGCGAATCCGGCGCTCAGCTCCTGGATCACCGCGCGAATTGGGTCCGGCTGGCAGGGGGATCTGAACCGCTTGCGCGACCTGGAACCTTTTGCCGCGGACGAGCAGTCGCAGAGGGCCTTCCTTGCCGTGAAGCGCGAGAACAAGCGCCGCCTGGCCCGCACTATATTCGACGCCACCGCGGTCCGCGCGGATATCGACGCTCTTTTCGACGTTCAAGTGAAAAGAATTCATGAATATAAGCGGCAGTTGCTCCATGCCCTGGGCGTGGTCGACGAGTACCTCCGCATAGTCGACGATGGCATAGAGCCGGCGGCGCCGCGGTTCCATATCTTCGCCGGCAAGGCCGCCCCGGGCTACTACATGGCCAAACTGATCATCAAATTGATCAATAACCTGGCCCAACTGGTGAACCGCGATTCCCGGTCAGCGGAGCACCTTAAAGTGGCCTTTTTACCAGACTACAAAGTATCGCTCGCCGAAGTGATTGTTCCGGGGGCTGATCTGAGCGAACAGATCTCGACGGCGGGCATGGAAGCTTCCGGTACCAGCAACATGAAGTTCGCCATGAACGGAGCGTTGACCATCGGGACGCTCGACGGAGCGAATGTGGAGATGCTGTCGGAAATAGGCGCCGACAACATGTTCATCTTCGGCCATACGGCCGAGGGTGTCCGGCAGTTGAAATCCGGCGGATATCGCCCCAACGATTGGTACGAAGGCCATCCGCGCGTCCGGCGATTAATGGATGTTCTCGCCGGTAACCGGCTTTCGCCGGACGAGCCCGGCATCTTCGAGCCGATCTACAACTCTTTGATGCGACAGGGAGACTACTACCTGAACCTGGCGGATCTTCCGGCGTACCTCGAGGCGCAGGAGAGAGTAGCGCTTTGCTATCGGGACCCCGCGCTGTGGAGCGCGAAGGCGATCCTCAACGTGGCTCGCACGGGCCGGTTTTCGAGCGACCGCACTATTCGCGAATACGCGGACGATATCTGGGGCCTCCAGCCGGCTCCCCCAGAGGAATGATGCGAAAGGAACTGAAAATGTTTGGCTGCCGGATCGACCAGGAGCCGATAACTACCATATGAAGGTCCTCCTCGTGGACGACGACCCCGTCACCCGCGCGTTGTACGGCCGCCTGTTGCGTAACTGGGGCTGCGAAATCGTGGAAGCCGGCGATGGACTCGAAGCCCTGGACATCCTCGCACACCAGGTGATTCAGTTCGTGATCAGCGACTGGCTCATGCCAAATCTCACTGGCCTGGAACTGTGTCGCAAGATCCGGATGGCCGGCGCGGACCATTACACCTACATCATTCTGTGCACGTCGAAGCGCGATAAGAGGGACTTCATTGAGGGTATGGAAGCCGGGGCTGATGACTTTCTGGTGAAACCCTTCAGCACGGAAGAACTTCGCGTGCGGGTCCGCGCCGGCGAACGAGTCGTCAATCTCGAGCGGGGCCTGGCGCTGAAAAACCGGGAACTCGAGGCGCTGAATGCCGAACTGCAGCAGGCCTACGTGCGGATCGAGGACGATCTCAAGGCGGCGGCCTGGATGCAGGCGAGCTTGTTGCCGGCGGCCTCGCCCAAGGCGCTCGGGATCAATTCGGAGTGGCGCTTCCGGCCCTCGCGCTACGTGGCTGGAGACACCCTGAATGTCTTTCCCATCGACCAACATCACGTAGCGTTCTATTTGTTGGACGTGTCCGGCCACGGAGTGCCGGCGGCGATGCTCTCGGTAACGTTGAGCATGCTGCTCACTCCCGACAACACGCATGGAAGCCCGCTGAAACATTTCGACGCCGCATCTCAGACTTACCTCACGGTGCCGCCGGAAGAAGCGATCGCCGAACTCAACCGGCGCTTCCAGAGCAGGGACGATCAGTATTTCACCATGATTTACGGCTTGCTCGAGACCCGCAGTCTGATGCTGCGTTTCAGCCAGGCTGGCCATCCCAATCCGCTACTGATTCAAAGGGGTTGCCATATGAAGGTGCTCGGCACCGGCGGTTCGCCAGTGGGAATCCTGCCGCAGGCGGAATTTGACTCCGTCCAGGTGCAACTCGATCCGGGCGACCGGCTGGTGCTGTATTCCGATGGTGTCACCGAGTGTGCGAATCCGGGTGGCGACCTGTTCGGCGAACAGCGGTTGCGCCAGTATTTGACGCGCGCCGGAGCGAAGCCCCTCGACCAGATGTTGGGCGGTCTGGAAACGGAAATCGAAGTGTGGCATGGCAAACGGGAATTCGACGATGATATTTCGTTGCTGGCCCTGGAAGTGGGCGGATAGGGAGAGTTTATGAAGGCAATGGTTCTGGCGGCGGGAAAAGGCACGCGCGTGCGCCCGATCACCAATGTAGTGCCGAAACCGATGATCCCCCTATTAGGGAAGCCGGTGCTGGAGTCGATTCTCGAGCATCTGCGGGACAACGGCTTTGATGAGATCGTGATCAACACCAGCCACCTGGCGCCTGTTATCGAGGATTACTTCCGCGATGGATCGCGCCTGGGCGTGCGCATCGCCTACTCGTTTGAAGGCTTGCTGTCGGCCGGGCGCCTGGAGGGAATGGCGATTGGTTCGGCCGGCGGCATGCGACGGATACAGGACTATTCGGGATTCTTCGACAGCACGTTTGTGGTGCTCTGCGGCGACGCGATAATCGACGCGGATTTGCGGGAAGCCGTCCGGTTCCATCGGGAGCACCGCGCTTTAGCGACCGTCATTCTTCGGGAGGTCGCCCCGGAAGAAGTCTTCCGTTATGGCGTAGTGGCGACCGCTCCCGATGGCCGGGTCGTCCAGTTTCAGGAGAAGCCGTCCGTGCAGGAGGCCATTTCCACCCGGATCAACACGGGCATTTATGTGTTCGAGCCGGAGGTTTTTGATTTCATTCCACAGGGCCGTCCATTCGATATTGGCAGCGAGCTTTTCCCGGCGTTGGTTGCCGCCGGCGCGCCCATATTTGGGGTGGAGATCCCCTTCGAATGGATCGATATCGGTTCGGTAGCCGACTACTGGGAGGCTACCCGGATGGCGCTGACCGGGCGGATTCGCGGCTATCGTTTGCCTGGCCAGGAAGTCTTACCGGGTGTCCGGACCGGCATCAACATGAGATGGACGCCGGAAAAGGTGACCGTGCGCGGCCCTGTCGTAATCGGCGGAAGCACTTCGATCGGTGACGGATGCCTGATCGAGGGGCCGGCCCTGATTGGCGCCGGTTGCGTTATCGAGCCGGGCGCGGAGGTGCGGCAATGTATTCTGGGCGATTATACGAGGGTCAGTTCGGTGGCCAGGCTCGACCAGGTGCTGGTGTACGGCAACCACTGCATCGAGCCCACCGGTGAGCATCTCGATATTGAACAGGCTGGGATCGGTTGGGTAGTTGACGATGCGCGCAAGCAGCAGGAGTTCAAGGGTGCGCAACTTGAACTCCTGCAATTGGCGCAGGCGCTCGCGAATTGATATCAGACGAAGGGAGCAGTTCATGCGATTTGAAGAGACTAAAACAGGAAGCATATTAATAGCCAAAGTACTGGATAAACGCATCGCCGCCGATGTTGCGCCGCAGTTCAAGGCGCACCTGGCCGGCTATCTCAAGAGTGGGGAACGGTCGATTGTGCTCGACCTGGGGGCCGTTTCGTTCATCGACTCGAGCGGCTTGGGCGCTTTGATCTCAAGTCTGAAGGCGATCGGCAGCGACGGACATCTGGTTATCTCCGGCGCATGTGGAACGGTGGCCACCATGTTCAAGCTGACCCGCATGGACAAGATCCTGCGCGTGTTCGGCACTACCGAGGAAGCGGTCGCCGCTATTTCCTGAATTGTGCCTAAACCTGTAAGCTACGATCCAACCGGCATCGCGCCACCGACGGAGCCGCTCTGGGGGCTGCTTGGCACTTTGTTTAAGGCGCATCCGTGGCACGGCGTGTCCCCGGGTGAGAAGGTCCCCGCGGAGCTGCTTTGCTTTGTCGAGTTGGTGCCGTCGGACACGGTCAAGTACGAGATGGACAAGCTGACGGGATATCTGCGCCTGGATCGCCCCCAGAAATACTCAAACGTCTGTCCGGCTTTGTACGGATTCGTGCCGCAGACACTATGCGGGAACCGCGTAGCCGCGTTATCCTCGGCGCGGACGGGCGCCAGCGTGAAGGGAGACGGAGATCCCTTAGACATCTGCATTCTCACGGAGCGGCCCATCTCGCACGGCAACATCCTGGTGGAATGCCTTCCAATCGGCGGATTCCGAATGCTCGATCACGGCGAGGCGGACGACAAGGTCATTGCGGTTCTGAAGGAAGATGCCGCTTATGGGCAGTGCAGGAGCGTTGCCGACGTCTCAATCGCGACCGTGGATCGGCTTCGCCATTACTTCCTGACCTACAAGCAGCCGCCGGGCGAGACGGCTCCTACGTCGACGATCACTCACGTCTATGACCGGGCGGAAGCTTTCGAAGTCATTACAGCAAGCCGGGCCGATTACAACGAACAGTTTGGAGCTTTAGAGTCTTTGCTCACCGAAGCCCTTCACTTGACGGGTCACAGGCCGGGAGGCGCCTCTTGAGTTGGTTGCGCTTCAGCTTCGAGAGCCGCCTCGACGAGGTTTTTCTCGTCTCGCTCGTGGTCAGCCAGGTGTGCAGCCACCTGGGCCTGGACGAGGTATTGGCTTACCAGATTGAACTCTGCGTTGTGGAGGGCGTGACTAATGCCATCCGTCACGCGTACCAGGGAGAGGCCGGTAGTGAAGTGACGGTCCTGATCCGCTTCGATGAAAGGCGAATCGACCTGGAGATTCTGGACCGAGGGCGCGCCATGGCGCCGCAATATGTGGAACGATTGCGAAACGGCTCCCAGGTGCTCGACTTCGACCCCTCCGACATTGCGGCCCTGCCCGAGAGCGGTATGGGTCTGCAGATCATCCATGAAGTGATGGATCAGACCGCCTACTCCAGCGAAGGCGGCGTTAACTGCCTGAGGTTGACCAAGCTCCTGCAGGGTTGAGATCGTCATGGAGCACATCTTACTTCCCCGCGACGAGACCCATCGCCACAAAACTGCATGGCCCGCTGCAGCGATGTTAGTGTTGTCGATACTAGCCGCGCCGCCAGCTTGGACTCAGCCGTCCCGCCAGGATAACACTCCACTGATTCTCACCAAGGTGGATCAAATACGTTCTCTCACAGCGGATCAAGCCAGGAGTAAGTTCCGCATCCATCTCGCAGGAATCGTCACGTATCACTCGCCGGAGTATGCGGTGACCTTCTTTCAGGATGAAACGGCCGGTATATTCATCTGGCCGGAGTATTCCGATGCCGAGATCAGCGTCGGCAGCTTCGTTGAAATCAGCGGGAATACTGCGCCAGGCGATTTCGCGCCGTCCATCGAACACGCCGGAATTCATGTTCTAGGAACTGCACCCTTGCCGGCCGCCGCTCCCAGGACGCTGGAGACGCTGCTGGCGGGAAGCGAAGATAGTCAATGGGTCCAGACCACGGGAATCGTGCATTCCGTGTCCTTGGAAGACCGCCTTCCGCCCGATATGCGCAAAGGTCCGCCGCAACTGGTGCTGGGGATCGCGTCCGGCTACGCTAAGTTCAAGGCCCGAATCCGGAGCTTCCGCCACGATGTCGATTATAGTTACCTGGTCGATTCCTCGGTTCTGATCCGAGGAGCCTGCGGCACCCTGTTTAACGATCGCAGACAGCTCTTGGGCATCCAGCTGTTCGTGCCTGCCATCGAGCAGGTGATCGTGGAACGGCAGGCTTCCGCGGAACCCTACCAGCTTCCGCTGCTCCCCATCAATAGCCTGATGCAGTTTACTCCGAACCAGGCGGCCGGACACCGAATGCACATTCAAGGGGTGGTCACCCTGCGAAATCCCGGCTACTGGATCTTCATTCAGGATGCTTCCGGCGGGGTGCTACTCGAAAGTACCCAGGCGACAGCCGCACTTCCAGGGGATCTGGTCGACGCGATTGGTTTTCCGACGGCCGGCCGTTATGCACCCATTCTTCAGGACGGATCGTATCGCGTCCGCGGTAAGAGTCCGCTGCCCACACCGGTATACCTTGCTCCGGGGTCCAGCCTGTCGAGCAATCATGATGCGGAACTGGTGAAAACCGACGGCCGGCTGCTGGACCAGTCGGAACGCGGAGGATACCATGTCTTCACCATGCGGCACGGCAACTCCACCTTCACGGGACAGATCGAAACTAAAGCGGTCACCAGCCGGATTCGTTCGATTCCGAACGGCAGCCTGGTAAGCGTCACCGGGGTATGGTCGGTTGAAACGGATGAGTACCGGCGGCCAACCGCGTACCGGATGCTTTTGCGTTCGGCCGATGACATCGTCATCCTTGAACGAACTTCGTGGTGGACAGTCGAGCGATTTGTGATGGTGTCGGGGATACTGGCAGGATTGATACTCCTCGGTGCCCTATGGGTGGTTGTCTTGCGGCGGCGCGTCCGGGCCCAGACCGAGATCCTGCGCGCCACGTTGGAGGCAACTGCCGATGGAATCCTGGTGGTGAACTCGGAAGGAAAGGCGGTTACTTATAATCACAAATTTATGCAGATGTGGCAGATTCCGGAATCCCTGATTCGCGCGAATCGGGAAGGCGCGATCTTAGATTGCGTGACGGCGCGGCTGAAGAACGCTGACGGCCTCTTCAGCACTATTTGGGCGCCTCGCGCCGATTGCCGGTTGGAGGACGACGACGTGCTCGAATCCAAGGATGGCTACTTCTTCGAGCGCCACTCGGAGCCGCAGTTCGTCCAGGGAAGGGAAGTCGGACGGGTGTGGGGATTTCGCGATGTAACCGAGCGTTGCAGAGCCCAGGAGGGCGCGCTCAGGAGCCGGACGCAACTCCTGGACCTCACGGCAAACCTTCCCGGTGCGGTCTTCCAGTTTGAGAAAACGGGTTCATCGATCGGCAGATTCCTTTTCATCAGCGACGGGTTGGAGAGCCTCTGCGGCCGGACGGCTCGCGAGGTGATGGAGAACGCCCAACTCCTTATGGAGTCGGTCTATCCGGATGACGTGCGCGCCGTAAAGGACGAACTGCGCCGCGCATTGCACACCGACACTACGTTTGCCTGCACCTACCGCGTGCAGCGCGGAGCGGATCTGCGATGGCTCTCGGCGACGGCGATGCCGCTGGCGCAGAATTCCGGGGATCTGGTATGGAACGGCGTGATCATGGACGTCACACCGGTCAAAGAAGCGGAACTCAAGCTATCCAGGTACGCGGAAAAACTGTCAAAGACCGCGGTACAGGCGGAAGCCGCGGCAAGAGCCAAGTCCGAATTCCTGGCCACCATGAGTCACGAGATCCGGACCCCGATAAATGGCGTGATCGGCATGACCGGTCTCCTCCTGGAGACGCCGCTGTCGGCTGAGCAAAAAGACTGTGCCGAGACGATCCGTAGCTCGGGAGAGGCTCTGCTGTCCGTCATCAACGATATTTTGGACTTCTCCAAGATAGAGGCCGGTAATCTGGACCTGGAATCCCACCCCTTCGATCTGCGCTCCCTGCTCGAAGAGTCCCTCGAACTGGTGGCCGGGATGGCTCACCGCAAGAAGCTCGAGATTTGCGCGCTTGTCGAAGACGATGTATCGCCATGCTTAATCGGAGACCCGGCGCGCCTCCGGCAGATTCTGCTCAATCTGCTGGGCAACGCCATTAAGTTCACAGATGCCGGCGAAGTGATCCTGAGCGCGCAGCAGGAAGCACAGACCGCCGGTACTTGCCGCATCCGGTTATCTGTGCGGGACACCGGAATCGGCATCACCAAAGAAACCATCGGCAGACTGTTCCAGAGTTTCAGCCAGGCCGACAGCTCGACGACGCGGCGATACGGCGGAACGGGGCTGGGCCTGGTGATTTCCAAGCGGCTGGTGGATTTGATGGGCGGCGAAATCGGGGTGGAGAGCACCATGGGGTCGGGGTCCACGTTTTGGTTCACGGTTCCCCTGAAAAAGGCCGAAAGTGTTCCGATCCCCGCGTCCCTCGATAGCCTGCGCGGCAAGCGCATTCTGGTGGTGGACGACAATCGCACGAACCGCAGCATTTTAATGAAGCAGATTGGCAATGCGGGGATGAAGGTGACAGTAGCTTCCAGTGGTTCGGAAGCCCTTGCACTGCTCGAAGACGCGGCCGGCCGGGGAATGCCGTTCGAGCTTGGTGTGCTCGATTTGCATATGCCACTGATGAACGGTCTGATGCTGACCCGCGAGATTCGGTCCAGAGCAGATCTCCGTGCGCTCCATCTGGTGATGCTCACGTCGGATCGCGACCGGGACGAGGCAGCGGCTGCCCGCGAGATGGGCGTCGTCAGCTTTCTGGTCAAGCCGGTTCGCCAGGCAGCTCTTCTCGACGCCATCGCGCAGATGTTCGGCGGCCTCCGCCCGTCCGAACCTTCCGCGCCCCCAGTCGAGCAAAGCAAGCTGCGCGGGCGCGTGCTCGTAGCTGAAGACAATCCTACGAATCAGAAGGTCATCGTCATGCGATTGACGCGGCTGGGCTGCGCTGTGGACGTGGCCAATGACGGCCTGGAGGCGGTGCAGTCGGCGATTTCCATCGCATACGATCTGATCCTGATGGATTGCCAGATGCCGGTGATGGACGGATTCCAGGCCACTCGCGCGATCCGAAATCAAGGCGGACGGCGCGTGCCCATCGTGGCGCTCACCGCCAACGCCATGGAAGGGGAACGCGAGCGCTGCCTCGAGGCGGGAATGGACGACTACCTGGCAAAACCCGTGCGCCCGGAGGATCTTGTCGCGAAGATGCAGCATTGGCTCACCGTCGAACAGCCCCCGGCACCCGCGCCGCCGGCCAGTTGGACGGTTGGCCATCTGCGCGATCAGTTCGTTGCCTTTGTCGATGAACTGACCGAGGCCCAAACCTCGCGTGAGGACATCGACTCGCTGCTGCTGATTCTCCTCGAAAGCACGCCGCCCATGCTCGCGCGCCTTGCCGAATCGATCGAGCGGAGGGAGGAACAGCCATCGGCCTTCGCGGCGCACAGCCTGAAGGGATCTTTCGCGACGGTCGGATTGCAGGATCTGGCGCAAGCGGTCGCTTTAGTCGAGGAGGACTGCAAGCAGCGGATGTGGCAGAAAGCCGAGGCCGATATGGCGCCGGTCATGCGGTTTTTCGAGGAGGTCAAGGAATTAATCGGGGCCCGGATCGATCAGCGCGTGGCCGCCAACTGAGCGAGCCCCATGATCGCTGAAGACAGCAGACCCGCACGGATGGATTGAATGCAGATTCTAGTCGCCGACGATGATCCCGTATCGCGCAAGATGCTTCAGTTGCTGGCGCCGAGGTGGGGCTACGAAGTAATCGCCGTGCGCGACGGCGAATCCGCCTGGCAGCACCTGCGAGAGGAGACTGGTCCCCGCCTGGCGATATTGGATTGGATGATGCCGGGCCTGGATGGAGCCGAAGTCTGTCAGCGGCTGCGCGCGGATCTCCACGGCCGCTATGTCTATGTGCTCCTGGTGAGCGCGCGCTCCCAATCGGCGGATGTGATCCAGGGCATGAATGCGGGCGCCGACGATTACATCTGCAAGCCATTCCAGGCCGATGAACTGCGCGCGCGCCTGCGGGCTGGCCGCCGCATCGTCGATCTCCATGAGCAACTGCTGGCGGCGCACGAAGCCTTGCGGCAACAGGCCCTGCGCGATGGCCTGACGGGCCTGTGGAACCGCGTGGCCATCTTTGACTTGCTACGCGCCGAGCTGTCACGCGCGAGTCGCATCCCGGCACCGGTCACAGTGCTGATGGCGGATGTCGACCGTTTCAAAGAAATCAACGATCACCATGGTCATTTGGCAGGCGATGGCATTCTGCGCGAAGTCGCCAGGCGCATGCGGGCGTCCGTCCGCTCTCACGATGCCGTTGGCCGGTACGGGGGCGAGGAGTTTCTGCTGATCCTTCCGGGCAGCGAGTTGCGCGCGGGCTTCCGGCAGGCCGATCGTGTCCGCGCGGCCATCGCCGCGGCGCCGTTCTCGACCGGCGGAGTCTCGATCGACGTGACCTGCAGTTTTGGCGTAGCCTGCGCAGATCTGCCGGATGCCCTTCGGGCCAATGAGTTGGTGCAGCATGCCGACGAAGCCCTCTACGCCGCCAAACGCAACGGGCGAAACCGCGTCGAAATGTATGTTCCCGCGCGGCCCCACATGCTTTCCTTGACATAACGGGTCCTGGTATCGCCCGCCACTCGCTATGATAAAGGTCATGCCGCAAGCCATGCTCAAGCACCCTGTATCCATCATGAAAGATCCAGTCACCTGGCTTTATCCGGCTATCGAACCCTATAACACGGGCCGGATCAAGGTTTCGCCGATCCACGAGCTCTACTTCGAGGAAAGCGGCGACCCCTCCGGCAAGCCGGTGATCTTCCTGCACGGCGGTCCTGGCGGCGGCTCCGATCCCAAACAGCGCCGCTTCTTCCATCCCGAGAAATACCGCATCGTGAACTTCGACCAGCGCGGCTGCGGCAAGAGCACGCCCTACGCGTCTCTCGAAGCTAATACCACCTGGGACCTGGTCGCCGATATCGAGAAGATCCGCGAGCGCCTCGGCATTGAGAGATGGCAGGTCTTCGGCGGATCCTGGGGTTCCACGCTCGCCCTTGCTTATGCCCAAACTCATCCGGAGCGCGTCACCGAACTCGTGCTGCGTGGCATCTTCCTCCTCCGTAAGCAGGAAATCGACTGGTTCTACCAGCGCGGCGCGTCAGTGCTCTATCCCGACGCTTGGGAGCCGTATCTCGCCCACATCCCGGAGGCTGAGCGCGGCGACCTGCTCTCTGCCTACTACCGCCGTCTGACCAGCGATGATCCGGCGGTGCGGCTGGCAGCGGCCAAGATCTGGAGCGGGTGGGAGGGCGCCACCTCCAAGCTGCTGCCCGACTCGGCCTTCGCCGGCCATTACGAAGAGGACGAGTTTGCCCTGGCCTTCGCGCGCATCGAGGCGCACTACTTCTACAACAAGTCTTTCTTCGAAACCGACGACCAGTTGCTGCGCAACGCGTCCCGCATACGCGGCATCCCCGGCGTGATCGTGCAGGGCCGTTACGACGTCGTTTGCCCGATGGAAAGCGCGTGGGCCCTGCACCGCGCGTGGCCCGAAGCCGACCTGATCATCACTCCAGATAGCGGCCATAGCGCCTTCGAGCCCCCTAACAGCCGGGCCCTTGTGGCGGCCACAGACAGATTTGCCTGAAGCGATCTCATCGCGTTTGGCGCCGTCTCACCAGGAAATAAGCCGCCGTCAGCAGCCCCAGCCACGGCAGTCCGGCGATGATGGTTCCGCGCATCCCCTCGATCCACCACGTGGTTGCGATAATGGCGACGATCGCGGCCGCTCCGAGGAGCGAAGTGTATGGATAACCGATCATGCGCACAGGCAAGCGTGCGCCGCGCGACGCATCCCACTTAGGGCGGAAGTAAAGATGCGTGATGAAGATCATCAGCCACACAAACAATCCGCCGAACAGCGAGATCCCGAATAAGTAAACATAGGCGCCCTCGGGATCCACCAGCGCGACGACCAGCGCGAATGCCAACCCGGCGGCTGAGACAAACAACGCGGCGAGCGGGATCCCGCGCGGCGAAACACGGCCGAACGACGCAGGAGCATAGCCGCCGCGCGCGAGCGAGAACATCATGCGGCTGACCAGGTAGAGATTGCAGTTCATGCTGGACGCCGCGGCGGTGATTACCACGAAGTTCACCACGTGCGCCGCGGCCGGCACGCCGACCATTTGAAACACCTTCACGAAGGGACTCGCGCTGACGTCCGCGCCAGGCTGAATCCGGTTCCACGGAACGATCCCGATCAGCACCACGATCGCTCCCACATAAAACAGAATCAGACGGCCGAGCATCGTTCGCATCGCGCGCGGCACGGCTGTCTGAGGGTCCTTCGCCTCACCCGCGGTGACCGCCACGACTTCGGTTCCGATGTAGCTGAAGATCACGAAGGCCATCGCCATCCACACGCCACGCCAGCCGGCGGGCAGAAATCCGCCATGCGCGGTGAAGTTCGCCAGGCCGATGGCTGGCGCGCGGCCTAACCCGGCCAGCAGCGACAGGCCGAAACCAATGAAGAGAACGATCGCCACCACCTTGATCATGGCGAACCAATATTCAAAGCGGCCGAAGCTCGTTACGCTGCGCGCGTTGACATAAATCAGAGCGGCCGAGAATCCTAGAATCCAAAGCCATTTCGGAGTATTCGGGAACCACCACTGGCAGTAGATCGCGATGGCCGTCGCTTCGCCGCCGATGGCAATGCATTGCGCCGCCCAATACGTGTAGCGCACGGTGAAGCCCGCCCAGCCGTTCACATAGATTTCGGCATACACGCCAAAGGAGCCCGCCGTGGGATGGGCCACGGCCATCTCCGATAACGCACCCATGAATAGCAGGGCGATCCCCGCTCCGATCAGATAGCTGATGATCACGCCAGGGCCCGCGATGCGTACCGCGAGCGAGCTGCCCAGGAAGAGCCCGGTACCGATCGCGCCCCCGATGGCGATCATACTGAGTTGGCGTGGGGCGAGTTGACGCGACAACTGCTCGCCCTGTTCGATTCCGCCGCGAGCCGCGTCAGTCATCTGACTCAAGCTTCGTCCGGTTCATAAGCTTCGCCCGGGCTACCCGACGGATAGAATGCGCCCAGCAGTTTGATCGTGGAAGTCCCCGGATTCTCCACGCAATGGCGCACGCCTATGGGGAAGTAGATGCTGCTGCCGGCCTCGAATTCACACGATTGGCCGTCGGTGTGCACAATCCCGCGACCTTCCAGGATGAGAATGCCTTCTTCATAAGTGTGGTAGTGTATCGGGGCTTTGCTCGGCGGAATCCACCCTACGAACTGGGTGATCTGTTTGCAGCCGAGGTCGGTATAGACCAGGTAGCGGAACAGACGGTCCTGGCCGGCGTGAATGTCTTCGCGAAGGTCTTCATCGACCAGCAGCCGCGGCGGCTGGCCGGAACCCGCCGGCAGTGGACCCTCGACGATGCGGCGCTGCGGATCCTCGGGGCAACACGAGCCGGCCAGGCGAAGTTTCTCCGCGGCCGTGTTCTCGATGTTATAGACCGCGCCGGGGGGAATGAAAATCGCCGCCCCGGAGCGGAGCCCGTACTCAAATCCGTTGACGCGGCACTTCCCCTCGCCGCTGACGACGTAGAGCACCTCTTCGGCCCGCGGATTCACCACCGCCGGCGATACCCCCGGGGCAAAGTCGCTGACTGTCTGGGTAATTCGCTGGGCGCCGCTGTTTCGGGAAATGACGGTTCGGGCCGTCCAGTTGCCGAGCGTGGAAAACTGCCCGTCATCGCCCGAATACACCCGGCAGCCGCCGGTCAGAATCTTCATGCACGCACCATCAGATCGAGGGTGTCTTCGAGAGCCGTCAACGCCCGATTGACGTCCTCCAAGGTATTGTACACATGGAACGCAAAGCGTACTCCGTCGCGGCGCGTGGAAGCGGCGATTCCGCGCGCGGTGAGTTTTGCAAGCACAGCGGGCGCGGCACCGGTGGCATCGATAGCGCGGAGGACTACCAGCGGCCCCACACTCGCCGACGGAGTCTTGGACTCGATGCGCAAGTCGCGAACGCCCTTCAAGAAGGCTCGCGTCAGCCGCTCGATTTGCGCAGCGACATTGTCCATTCCGATGCCGGTCAACAGATCGATCGCGGGCCGCGCAAGATAAATGTTCGGGATGGCAGGCGACCCGCCTTCAAAGCGCCTGGCATCGGGCGAGGGATCCAGGCGCTTCGTATTGAACGTGAACGGTTCGCGCTGCGCCATCCAACTGGTCATGGTGGGCGTGAGCGTCTGAATGAGTTCGCGCCGGACGTAAAGAAAACCGAGCCCCGGCGGCCCCAGCAGATACTTCAGCGTGCCGGTGACGAAGAAGTCCACGTCCAGTGCCTTCACGTCGAGTGGGCGGGTCCCGCAATCCTGATAGCCATCCAGAAAAAGAAGCGCGCCCTGGGCGTGGGCGATCTTCGCGATGGCCGCCACGTCGGAACGGAACCCGTTGACGAAGGAGACGTGGGTCAGCGGTACGATGTGCGTCCGGGTATCGATCGCGCGTTCATAGCATTCGGTGGTGACGGTGTTCTTCACGCCCTCCAGAAAGTGGATCTGAGCCCCGCGCGGGCGCTGCGCGAGCCAGATGTGCGCCATGGTCGGAAATTCGTACTCGCTCAACACTACTCTGTTGCGGCCGTCGAACGAAAGCGCATTCGCGATCGGATTGATTCCCGCGGAAGCGCTGGTGACGATCGCCACCTCCTCCGGTTGGGCGTTGATGAAGCGTGCAAAGGCGCCCCGTAGCGCTTCGTAAGCTTCCATCCAATCATCCCAGGGCGCGGCCGAGGTGCGCCAACTTGCCAGGTATCGCTGCATACCTCCTTCAACCGCGTCGCACAGGGCGCCTTGCGAGCAGTTATAGAGATAGGTCTTTTCCCGAAGAATCGGAAAGCGCGATCTCAATTCCGAGATTTGTTCATCGGTCAGCATGATGGGCCCCTCGGCGAACCTTCTCTGCTGTCTCCGCGCCACGGACCGGAAGGGATTCATCCGTGAGCAGTCCGATCTGCTTCAGCACGGAGGCCTGGTCCCAGTAGATATGCTCGTGAGCCAGCTTGCCGTCTCGGAACCGGACAATAGCGACCAAGGGTACTTCAACGCGCTTGCCGGTCGGCGCGACTCCTGGCAGCATCCACGGCATCTCGATGGTGTGCGTAAAAGCGAAAATCATCTCGTCGACGAGTTGGTTTTCGCCGACGGTGCGCGAGATTGGCGTGAGCGTTGTATCCGGAGGCATTCTCGGAATGAAGTCCTGCGAATAGAAGGCGCGCAGGGCGGGCTTGCCGTGTCCGCCGGTGAGGACGGGAATATGGTTGACGTAGGCGTCGTCGACCATCGTATCGAGAGTCGCCTCGGTATTGCGCGTGGAGAATTCGTGCGCCGTATGCGCGTCCCATAATTCGATCAGATCGGACATTCAACTATCATAACCAGGAAACCTGGCGGCCCCGTGGCGCAGGCACTCGTGCCAACCCGCTCGCCGGTAAAAGACGCACCACCCGGCTTCTCCGAGGCCGCCGAGCGCAGGCCGTTAGGGCGGGATGTTCTCGGACCAGGTTATCATCACCTGGTGACGGCACTTGGCTGGGCAGGCGTAGTGGCCGCCGCTGTCGCCGAAAGGGACGAGACGTCCCCACCCGTGTCTACCGCTTCTATGGCGTAGTAGTAAGTCGTGTTCGGAGAAACGCTGGTGTCCACGAATGGCGACGCAATCCGCTCGGATACTTGACTCAGGCCAGAAGGTGAAGTTCCTCTGAAGAGATTATAGTACTGGATCGGCAGTCCGTTGGACGGCAGGCTTTCGGACCAGACAACGGTGACTCGCGTGGCGGAATTCGCCGTGGCCGCGACGCCCAAGGGTGCGGCAGGAGGAGCGGGCATAGTGACCGTGGCTACCGCCGACATAGGCGAAACGTCTCCGGCCGTGTCCACCGCCTCGATCGCATAGTAGTATGTCGTGTTCGCGGACGCCCCGGTATCGGTGAATGGCGACGCCGTCTTTGAGGCTACCTGGGCCAGGCCGCCAGGCGACGTCCCGCGGAAGATATTGTAGCCCTGTATCGGCAAGCTATTGGGCGGCAAGCTTTCCGACCAGGCTACCGTCACTCGCGTGGCGGAGTTGGCCGTAGCTGTGACATTGACCGGCGCCGCCGGCGGGGCGAAGGTAGTGACTTGCGCCAGAGCCGACATGGGCGAAACGTCTCCAGCGGTGTCAGCCGCTTCAATCGCGTAGTAGTACGTGGCGCTCGGAGAAACTGTCGTGTCGATGAATGAAGAAGCGGTCCGGGAGGCCAATTGCGTCAGGCCGGTGGGCGATGTGCCCCGCAAGATATTGTAGTATTGAATGGCCAGGCCTCCGGGAGGCATGGTTTCGGACCAGGTGACCGTGACCGTCGTGGCGGAACTGGCCGTGGCTGTGACGCCGACCGGCGCGGCGGGCATCGGAAGCGTCGTGACGGCGATCTGGATCGAAGGAGCCGAACTGTCGTGGCCCGTGTCCACCGCCTGGATCTCGAAATAATAAACTGTATTGGGGCTCAGGGATGTCGCCGTGTAAGTGGTATCCGATTTCTGGGCGACCTCGGTCATCTTGCCTGGCGAAGTACCCTGGAGGATCTCGTAATAACTGATCGGCAACGCACCAGGCTGGAGGTTCTCCTGCCAGGTCAGAACGATCGTGGTGGGGGCCGGCGCACCGATTACATTACTGGGAGGGTTGGGCAACGGTAGCGTTGCAAGAGAGGCGGTGTTGGACATCGGCGCGTCGATTCCCTCTTCCACGGCCACGATGCCATAGTAATAACTGGCCCCTGGGGCCAGGTTCAAATTCTTGTAAGTAGTCTGTGTAGACGGCCTGACCGCGATCTGCTGAAGATTGGAAGCCGAGGTCCCGCCAAAAATCAGATACTGGCTAAGCCCCGTAGAACTGGCAGGCGCAGACCAGCTCAAGTCGATCTCCTGCGCCGAAATTGCCGTGGCCACCAGGTTGGTGGCCGAGTCCGCCGTGGTTCTGTAGGTCAGCAAACCCAGCGTGGGCGACAGCGGCGAATTGTTGCCCGCAAAATCGAACGCTTGGACCTGGTAGTTATAGAGCGTATTGGCCGTCAGCGAGGAGTCGCCGTAACCGGGCATCGTCGTATTGGCGAGCCAGACTCCCGTGCAGGGCTGACCGGCTGCCGGGGGCGTGCAGCGGTAAACGTTGTAGCCGGTTACCCCGATGTTGTCGGTGGAGGGGGTCCAGGAAAGACTCGCCGTGGTGTAGCCGGACATGCCGGTGAGGCCAGCCGGAACGGTAGGCGGAGTGGTGTCGGGCGTCGAGACCAGTTGGTTGTAGTACGAAAACGCCGTAGGGGTGTACACGCTCTGCTGATCGGCCGCCTCCGCCAGTTCATTCTCGGTCTGCATGATGTTGTAATCCGAACAACTGGCGGTGGTGCAGGTGCAGTTCAGGGATCCGCCATTGGCGACGGTGCCGCCGTAGGGTTGGTAGGCGTTCAGGAAGTACGTCTGCTCCAGGTCAAGATATAGCGAATTGGTGTATTGCGCCAGGGTTTGCGCGGTCTGCATGAAATAGGAGTCGAGAGGCGCCCAGAAGCTGAAAGGCTGGCGGGAGCGCTCCAGGTCCAGGCTGGCGGTGGAGTAACCGTCCCACTCCGAAGCCCCCACTTTCGACAGCCAGGTCTGGCTGATGGCGACGGGCTTGCCGACGGCGGCCGCGGCACTGGCGATGGTCAGGGTGTTGGCAATGAAATCGTCATTGTTCACGGTGTTGATCGGAAGCAGGTGGAAGTCGATATAGTCCAAGGGCAGTGCGGTGTACGCATTGATGTAATTCGTCAGGCTGGAGGTGCCGGTGGCCGGCATCCAGGAGCCAAAGCCGGCGCCCATCAGGGGAGGGTTGGGCAAATTCAATGCCTGCACGGCCGCGATCTGGGCCGCCACCATTTGCGCGGCGTCGGCTGGGATGTTCAGGTTGGTCTGGCCCGACTGGGCCGCTTCGGTATCGGGTTCTTCCGACAGAACCAGCCAATCGGGCTGCATGGCCTGGGCGATGGCGGCGGAGTTTTGGGCCTTCGCGGCGATATATTCCGGCCACGTCAGCGAACTGTAGAAAGCGTTCATGTTGGTCCAACCGGCTTCGATGTCGTTGGAGAAGGTGATCTCGGAATCCACCAGGAGTTTGAGTCCGGCGGCTCTGACGGCCTGGGCCACCGCGGTATAGAAGGTCAGGTAAGGCTGGTAGGCGGCCTGGCTGCCATAAAAAGGCTCATAGAGAATAGGAAACAGGGCGGGTACCGAGACGGCCTGGACACCCAGAGCCTGCAGATTCTGCAATTGGGCCTGCACCGTCGACAGATAGTTGGGGTTGGAAATCTGGGGGCCGGTGTTGCTGTTGGCCCACTGCAGGGTGGCGCTGTAGACCGTGGGACCGCCGGGGATGGGGGTCCAGGTGGGCGGAGTCGCCAGCAGGATGTTGAAGGTTTGCAGATCTCCGTTCAATTCGGTGTACAGGGAGCCGCAGTAGTCGGTAGGCACCGGCGGGGGCGCGGGTAGTGGGGGAACGTCTGCGATGCATGGCGCGCAAACGAACGCCAGCAGGGCAGCCACAGCCAGAAGGGCGCGCCGGCTGAACCCGGTGGACACGGTGAGATGAGAACAACGTATGAAATCCATTTGTTAGACATATCGGATATGAACCTCGGTTTATGCTGATTAATTCGCGAGTGCACTTCCACCCAGGTAAAGCGCGGAATTGCTCAGACTGGCGCAGCGGCGCGAACCGCTCCGTCAAGTCATTTGACGATGGAGCGCGAGCCGGTCCCGGTTGAGTCAAAAACCTTTGAAAGGTGGACATAGAACGCGCGCATGAATACTTAGAAGAGGTGGGAAAGGAGTAGCAGCGGTCTACGCAGTCGAAGCGGCTTGCTGGAAGAGGCGGAAAAGCGGACGGGGCTATCGTGATCGCGTCCCTGCTAAAAGAACGACAATGCCTGGGTGGAACAAAAGAACTGGCCGCATGTGCGCAAGATGGCCGAGTCCCGGCGATTCGACGCGGCCGGCGAACAGCGAATCTTGAACGAGATCTACGAGGTGCTGCGGTTGTGCCAGAACTTCTGTCTGCCCGCCATACGGTTGCAAAGCAAGGATCGGATAGGAGGGAAAATCCGCCGCCGTTGTAAAGGAGTACGACCAGGTGGACCGGGAGCAAGGCAAGCGTCGGGTGATTTCTCGAGAAGCTGAATCCGGAGAAACTGCAGCGGCCGCATCGAGGCCTCCTCGATCGAACGAAAATGCAGAAGGGCGGCCTGAGAGGCCGCCGCAGGCCGAGGGCCTGCCCCACAACCCAATGGTAAGCCGGCGTATAGCGGTCGCAATCCGATGGCGGCGGTGGACTGAAAGTGACAGGACGCGTCACTCGCGCTACTTGGGTAGCAGCGGAGTGACGCGTCCCTCGACCAGGCTAATAACTCCAGACTAGACCCGCCCGGCCGTCCGCCGCCATCCAGTCCAAAGAGTATTTTTCATCCGCAATCCCTGGACTCCGCCCACCCGCCGGCCCAAATCTACCGATTCGACGGTATATGATCGAAGAAGCTAGGCTGATACGTTACCTATGGAGCCTGAGGAAACCCAAGACGCCGTGGTCCCCAATCGGAGCGGGCAGCCCCTGCAGTGGGGCTCTCAAGTGGTGCTGCTGGCCGGCTTTGGCGGCATGCTGGGATTGATGTTGTTCGCCGGAATCGGCTCGCTGCGCGCCTTGGGCCAGGTCCAGTCGCGCAACGTCCAGATCCGTAGGACGTTTCTGTTGCGCAATCGCGCTCTGGAGGAGATTCGCTCGGCGCTCTACCAGTCCGGCACCTTCACGCGCGATTTTCTATTGGAACGGGATACTGCGCGCGCCGAAACGTATCGCGCCAGCCTGCAAAACGTCCGCGCCGAGATGGATGCGGCCCTCCTGCGCTATGCGCACTCGCTGGATGCCGGGGAACAGGCCCCCTTTCAAGCTCTGAAAGCCCGCATCACCGACTATTGGAAACTGCTCGACCCCATTTTCCATTGGGATGCGAAGGAAAAGCTGGCCCGCAGCGACGCTTTCATGCACCAGGAACTTTTCCCGCGACGCGCCACCACGCTGGAAATCGCCGATCGCATCGGCGCGGTGAACGAGCGCGAACTCAACAACGGCGACGAGAGCCTGAAAGCCATCTTCGACCAGTTTCGCAATCGGCTGGGATTGATGCTCGCCATAACGCTCGCCATCGGCGCGCTGCTGGCCGTCGCCACCACCCTGCACATCCTGCGCTTGGCGCGCGACGCCGATTTGCGATACCGCCAGGTGATCCTGGCGCAGGGCAAGCTGAAAGAACTTTCCGCGCGCCTGGTGGAGGCACAGGAGGATGAGCGCCGCGCCATCTCCCGCGAACTGCACGATGAAGTCGGCCAATCGCTCAGCGCGCTGTTGATGGAGCTTGGCAATCTGGGAGCCGTCGCGCCCTTCGACGCGGATCTGCGCGGCCACTTGGAGTCCATCCGCAAGCTGGCCGAGAGCAGCGTCCATGTGGTGCGCAACATGGCGCTATTGCTGCGTCCCTCCATGCTGGACGATCTGGGCCTGGTGCCCGCCCTGCAATGGCAGGCGCGCGAGATTTCCAAGCGCACCGGCATGGCCGTCACCGTGGACGCCGGGAGCGTAGCCGACGATCTGCCCGAAGAACACAAGACCTGCGTCTATCGCGTGGTGCAGGAAGCCCTGCACAACTGCGCCCGGCACGCTCGCGCGCGCAGCGTGCGTATCGAGGTGGTGCAGGAGAGCGAGCGCATCCGCCTGAGCGTGATCGACGATGGCCAGGGCTTCGACACCGCACACACACGCGGCCTGGGCCTGCTAGGTATCGAAGAGCGGGTCACGCACCTGGGTGGCCGTTTTCACCTGCAGTCCGAGCCCGGCCGTGGCGCGCGGTTGCGCATCGAAATCCCGCTGGCCCCGCGGCCCCTGGAGGCCATCGCATGAACCCCGTGCGCATTCTGCTGGCCGACGACCACATCGTCATGCGCAATGGCCTGCGCCTGCTGCTGGAGCGCCAGCCGCATCTGCAGGTAGTGGGCGAAGCGGCGGACGGCCGGCAGGCGGTGGCGCTGAGCGAAACGGCCAATCCCGATGTGGTGGTCATGGATATCGCCATGCCCAACCTGAACGGCATCGAAGCCACCCGCCAGATCGTCAACCGCAGCCCGCGCACGGCCATCGCCATCCTCAGCATGCACTCCGACGAGAGTTACGTGATCCGCGCGCTGAAAGCCGGCGCGCGCGCCTACCTGTTGAAGGACTCGGCCGAGGCCGACCTGCTGGCGGCGGTCCGTGCGCTGACCGAGGGCAAGTCTTTCTTCAGCCCCGCGATCAGCAAGATCCTGGTGGAAGATTACATGCGCCAGTTGGAGAGCCGCGGCGCGGAGGACACCTACGATCTGCTCACCAATCGCGAACGCGAGATCCTGCAGCTTCTGGCGGAAGGCCGCACCAATAAAGAAGTAGCCAACATGCTGAATCTCAGCCTGTATACGGTGGAGACTCACCGCACGCACATCCTGCAAAAGCTGAACCTGCACAGCGTGCCCGAGTTGATTTTGTACGCCGTGCGCAAGGGAATTATCGCCTGACCGCATTTTCCCGTCCACATTAAAACCGTTCATCCGTGCACTCCCGCACGCAACCAATCTCGGCGGATCGCGTTCATTGTAGTAGGAGGGCTAAACAGATGAGAAAGAGACTGGGAATATTGTTTATGACAGCGGTCGCATTTCTGTCCCTCGCGGCTTGTGGTGGACGGACTTACTATGTGAGCCAGCCGCCCGCTCCTGGCGCCTATTGGGTTCCGGGCCACTACGTAAATGGGCCGTATGGCGGGCAGGAGTGGATCCCTGGACACTGGCGATAAGAGTGCTTCGTGGACATCGCGGCACACCCGAAGTGAACATCCCCGTGCGATCATGATGGCTTGAGCTTATTGATCCTTGTTCTGCTGGCCCCATTCATCACCGGTGACGCGACCGTGGCTGCCCGCGATCTCGCGCGCACGGTGGCGGCCGCCGTGGCACATGAACCGGTGGCCGTCAGCGTGAAAAATCTATCGTCGATCAGCAATGCGGATGCCGCCGAAATTCGCCGCGAGTTCGAGTCTGAGTTAAAGACGCCGGGATCAGCGGCGGCGGAAGTCCACCTCACCATTTCCGAGAACCTGACCGAGTTCCTCCTGGTGGCGGAAATTCACCGCAATGGCGAGCGCCAGGTGCTGCTGGAATCCTGGCCGCGCCCGCCCGCCGCGCCCGCAGCCGCGCCACAGGACAATCCGGCGCGCGTGACGCTCGAAAAGAAGCTCCTGTGGGAGCAGGAACTGCCTATCCTGGATGCCGTCAAAACCGCGGGCGCATTGCTGCTGCTGGACCCCACCCGCATGCTGTTAGTCCGCGGCGACGAGCGCCAATCCGTGCCGATTCCGGTAACCCACCCATGGCCCCGTGACATTCGCGGGCGCCTTTCGGTTAGCGACACTGCCTTCACCGCGTACGTGCCGGGCGCCATCTGCCGCGGGAGCACCGAGCCACGGCTGTCACTGGTTTGCCTCGATTCGCAAGATCCCTGGCTGCTCGCGCCCGGCGCCATTGCGACCTTCGCGCCGGACCGGAACCTCTTCGCAGGCCACATCGACGTCGAACCCGGAGGCGCGCGCGACCTGCCGCCGTTCTACTCGGCCGCGCCCGCGGGCGACGCCTGGATTTTCGCCGCTCCCGATGGGCGCGCGCACGTTTACTCGAGCTCCTGGGAATCCGCAGCCAGTATTGAGCAGTGGGGCAGCGACATCGCCGCCATCCAAACACCTTGCGGCGCGCGCATTTTGGCCACCCGTCCGTCGAGCCTAGCCGCGGAAGATGCCATCCAGCCCTATGAACTCACCGACGCCAGCCCCACTCCCGCGGGCCCCGCCGTCGAATTCTCCGGACCCATTACCGCGCTGTGGTCCACCGGCAGCTCCGCCACCGCAGTCTCGCGCGATCTCCAAACCGGACGCTATGCGGCTTTCATTCTGGCTCCTACTTGCGGCTCTTAGCGCGCCGGCCGTCTGCGGCGCGGCGACGCGTCCGCGTTACGGCGGGACTCTGCGCGTCGAAATGCGCGCCGCGCCGGCAGCCCTCGACCCAGCTACCGCCGGTGCCGGCCCGCTCCGTGCGCTGGTTTTCGAAACGCTCGTGCGCCTCGACGAAGCGGGCGCGCCGCAGCCTGGTCTGGCGGCATCGTGGCAGCGCGACTCCGCCGGCAAGCGTTGGCAGTTCAACCTGAGGCCGGGTGTCAAGCTCCACGATGGTTCTCCGCTGACCGCCGGCGCCGTTGTGCCGTTACTGCAAGCCGCGCTACCCGCCGCCACAGTTGCCGCCGCCGGCGACGCCGTCACCATTCGCGCCAACCACGCGCTGCCCAACCTGCTGCTCGATCTGGCGCACAACGGTTGGTTGGAAACCGGCCCCTTTCGCGCCGCTGGGTTCGAACCGGGCCGCCGCGCCTCGTTCACCGCCAACGAAGACTATTGGGGCGGGCGTCCGTTCCTCGATGCCATCGACATCCAACTCGGCCGCGCCCTGCGCGATCAACTCGCCGATCTCGAACTCGGCAAGGCAGACGTCGTGGAAGTAGGCCCCACCGACCTGCGGCGCGCCTCCGCCGACGGGCGCGCGATATGGTCTTCCGCCCCCGTCAGCCTGATCGCCCTGGTGTTTGCCGCGGGTCCCGATCCCCGCGTGCGGGAAGCCCTGGCGGTTTCCATCGACCGGTCCGCCATGCATACCGTCCTGCTGCAAAAGCAAGGAGAAGTCAGCGCCGCGCTGCTGCCGCAATGGATCTCCGGTTACGCCTTCGCGTTTCCCGCCGCGCCCGATCTGCCGCGCGCCCGCGCGCTGGTCAACGCCCTGCCGGCCGCGGCCCGCGCGCTCACGCTCACTTATGATCCCGGGCTTCGCGCCGCGCGGTCGCTCGCCGAACGGGTGGCGGTGAACGCGCGCGATGCCGGACTGGCCGTGCAAGTTTCGCCGCTGAACCCGCGCGCGGACGTCCGTCTGGTCGAAGTGCCCATGGCTGCGCTCGACCCCCAGCGCGCCCTGGTAGGGCTCGCCGCGGCGCTCGGCCTCGAATTCGCGCCCAACTCTTCTGCGTCGCCCGCGGCGCTCTACGAATCCGAGCGCAAGCTGCTGGATGGCTTCCACGCCATCCCGCTCTTTCATGTTCCCGTTCTCTACGGTGTGTCGAGCCGCGTGCGCATGTATGCGCCGCCCGCGATTACGCGCCTGGGCGATTGGCGCTTCGACAACGTGTGGCTCTCCGGGACTGCGCCATGACGTTTCGCACCCGCCTGTTGATCGCCTTCGCGCTCACCGTGATGGTTGCCGTGGTGTTCGTGGGCGCCATTGTCTCCACCACCACCCAACGCGCGTTTGAGCGCTTGGATGAGCAGCGCGCCTCCGCCCTGGCCGCGCAGTTCCGCCAGGAGCTGTTCCGCCGCAAACAGGAGATCGCCCAGCGCGTAAAAGACATCGCCGAGGCCGACAGCACGCGCGACATGCTCATCGCGTTGAGCCGTGCCGATGCCGATCCTTCCGTCTATGTGGACGCTGCCGGACCGCTGGCCGCCGCCCACAATCTGGACTTCCTGGAGCTGGTCTCGGCTAGTGGGAGCATCGTCTCGTCGGCGCAGTGGCCCGCGCGCTTTCTCTACCAGGAAGACTGGGTCCGGCAGCGTGACGACTGGAACTCGCGCGAGCCTTTCCTGAAACGCGAGAACCTGCCCTCCGATACCGCTCTCGCGCTGATCTCGGTGCGCGTAGCCAGCGTCGGCGAAAGCAAACTCTACGTGATCGGCGGCCAGGCCCTGGATCGCGATTTCCTGGCGTCCTTCGTGCTGCCGGCGGGTATGCGCGCGCTGCTGTTTCGCGAGCCGGAATCCATGGTCGGCGCCTCCGGGCCGCTGCCGCAGGCCGCGCCCCTCGCACCGCTGATTCAGGCTCTGCGCAAACAGCGCGGCGAAGTTTCCCGCACCATCCAGTGGTCGGCCGACGCCGCCAGCGCCGAGACGTTCCACGCCATCCCCCTGATCGGCCCGGCCAAGGATCCCGGTCAGCCCGACGAGTTGATGGGCGCGTTTCTGGTGGGCAGTTCGCGCGCCGTCGAGGTGGAGTTGGAGCGTTTTCTGCGCCGCGTCCAGATCCTGGTGGCCATGGGCGGCATCGTGCTCGCGCTGCTGGTGGCTTTCTGGACCACCGCGCGCATCACCCGTCCCGTGGAGGCGCTGGCCGCCGGTGCGCGCGCCGTGGCCGCCGGCGATTGGCGCACTCAGGTTGACTTGCGCGCTTCGGGCGAGATCGGCGCGCTGGCCGCCGCCTTCAACCAGATGACCCGCGACCTGCTGGAGCAGCGCGACCGCCTGGTGCAGGCCGAGCGGGTGGCCGCCTGGCGCGAACTCGCCCGCCGCCTGGCACACGAGCTGAAGAATCCGCTGTTCCCGCTGCAGATCACCGTCGAAAACCTACAGCGCGCGCGCGCCGCGCACCCGGAGCAGTTCGACGAAGTGTTCCGCGAAAGCACCGCCACGCTGCTCGCCGAACTGGGCAAACTGCGGGGCATCGTGGGCCGCTTCAGCGACTTCGCCAAGATGCCGCAGCCGCAACTGGAAACCGTGGACCTGAACGATCTGGTGCGCGACAGCCTGAAGCTGTTCGAAGCGCAAATGCAAGCGGCCGGCGTAACCCTCCGCCTGGATCTCGCGGCCGGCCTGCGCGCCATCCAAGCCGATCCGAGCCAACTCGGCCGCGCCCTGCAAAACCTCATCTTGAATGCCATCGACGCCATGCCCTCCGGAGGCGTGCTGGCCATTCGAACCGCCGCCCACGAAGGCGGCGTGCGCCTGGAAGTCTCCGACACCGGCCAGGGCCTCACCGCGGAGGAGTGCGCGCGCCTCTTCACTCCGTATTACACGACCAAGGCCCACGGCACCGGCTTGGGCCTGGCTATCGTGCAATCGGTGATTAGCGATCACGGCGGCAAGATCGCCGTGCGCAGCGAGCCGGGGCAGGGAACGACGTTCGTTATCGATCTGGCGTGATCGGCCCCACTATCCCGCGACGGAACCGCGGCCGGCACTTGGCCTAGATGAGAACATTCGCCGCCAATTCCACTACGATATACTGCAGGCAGGTGTGACCAACGTGCAGCTTTACCTGGCAGCCGGCATGCCAACCATCGCGGTGCTCGTCGGTATTTTGATGAACGCCGTGCTCTACAACTCACTCAACCAACGTATGACGAGCATGGAAGTTAAATTCGACCTCATCATGGGCAAACTCGCAGAACTCGACAACCGTCTTGCCCGTCTCGAAGAGCGCCTCGAGCGGCGCTGAAGCGTTGGCTGCCCAGAGTGGCTCGTTTCACTTTCGGCGCAGCCAAGGTTTGGCGCTAGCCAAGACGATTGGGAGTATACTGGCTGGAAGGCGGATCGCCCCAGTAGGAGACGCGCAATGACACTGAAAACCGTCGCCGGGCTCGGCCTGCTGCTCGTTGCTCTAACCGGAGCCGCGCAATCCCAATCGACGAAGGCGCATGACCCTGGCCCTCGCCCCGGCGTGAGCGCGGGCGGCCCTGTCGATAACCTTAAACCCGGCGAGCTTAAGCTCTTCAACGATGGCCTGGCCACATTCGCCAAGGTGGACACCGTCTCCGGCGATGGCTTGGGGCCGCGCATGAACCTCGACAGTTGTTCGGGATGTCACGCCCAACCCGCCGTTGGCGGAACCGGTGCGAAGCCCAATCCGCAGGTTCAAATTATCAAACGTCTGGGCCTGCATAACTCGGTACCGTTCTTTATTACCGAGGATGGGCCCACGCGCGAAGCGAGGTTCCAGAAGAATAGCAACGGCACGCCCGACGGCGGCGTACACGATCTGTTCACCATCACGGGCGCGGCGGGCGCGGGAACCTGCCAACTGACGCAGCCAGATTTCGCGGCCAACAAGAAAAACGTCATCTTCCGCATTCCCACTCCCGTATTCGGCGCCGGGTTGATCGAGCAGATTCGCGATACCGACATCCTGGCGAACCTGGCCACCGAGGCGCCCGCCAAGCAGCGGCTGCAAATCCGGGGCAAGCTGAACATCGTCGTTTCCGGCAACACGATCACCGGCCAGACCCGCGTGCAGGGCCAACCCAACAACAACGGGAACGACGGAACCATCGCGCGATTCGGCTGGAAGGCGCAGAACAAATCGCTGCTCCTGTTTGCCGGCGAAGCCTACAACGTGGAGATGGGCATTTCCAACGAGCTGTTCCAAACCGAGCGCGAAGAACAATGTCCCAACGCTGCCGTCATGATGCCCAATGATGGCACCAACACGAATCCCGATCAAATCGATACGCCCAACCCGCCATTCGATGTGCTCAGCGATATCGAACACTTCGCCGCCTTCATGCGCTTTTTGGCCCCGCCGAAGCCTTCCGATACCGAACCGGGCGGCTCGGCATCCATCTCCAAAGGCAAAGCCCTTTTCACTAAGGTCGGCTGTCACCTGTGCCATACGCCGTTGCTTCCAACCGATCCGAATTCCCGTGTTGCCGCTCTTTCGGGAAAGACCGCCAACCTTTATTCGGACCTGGCGCTGCATCAGATGGGCAAGAACCTTGAGGATGGGATTTCTCAAGGCGAAGCGAACGGCGACGAGTTCCGCACCGCGCCGTTGTGGGGCATCGGACAACGCTTTTTCTTTCTCCACGATGGGCGGACCAGCGATCTCCTGGAGGCCATCCGGCAGCATACCGGCGTGAAGTCGGAGGCCAATGGGGTCATCCGCCAGTTCGATCGTCTCGGCGAGGGCGAAAAGCAGGATCTGCTGAACTTCCTGCGCTCACTGTGACCGTCCCCGGTTACAGTAGAGATTGGCCAACCTTCTTATAGTCGACGACGACGCCAACACCCTGGCGTCGCTATCCCGTGCCTTCCGCCTCGCCGGCCACCAGGCCACCGTCTGCGACAATACCGCGCGCGCCCTGGAACTGGTCAAGACCGAGCGCTTCGACATGCTCCTCTCCGACGTGGTCATGCCCGGCAAGGACGGCCTGGCGCTGCTGGAGGATCTGAAAGCCCAGGGCGTGCCGGTGCCGGTGGTCATGATCTCCGGCCAGGCCAACATCGAAATGGCTGTGCGCGCGACCCGTCTGGGCGCAATCGACTTTCTGGAAAAGCCGCTCTCCACCGAAAAGCTGCTGCTCACCGTCGACAACGTCCTGCGCATGCGGCGTTTGGAAGACGAGAACCGCCAATTGCGCCAGCGCGTGGGCAACCACGAGATCGTGCACTCGGGCGAAGCTATGCGGCGGGTCATGGCACAAGTGGACCGGGTGGCCGCCAGCGAAACCCGCGTCTGCATCCTGGGCGAGACCGGCACCGGCAAGGAGCTGATCGCCCGCGCGCTGCACGACCGCAGCCCGCGCCGCGATGGTCCTTTCGTCACATTGAACTGCGCCGCCGTGCCCGCCGAGCTGATCGAATCGGAGTTGTTCGGCCATGAAAAAGGCTCCTTCACCGGCGCCGTCTCGCGGCACCTGGGAAAGTTCGAGCAGGCGCACCACGGCACTTTGTTTCTGGACGAAATCGGCGACATGCCCGCCGTGATGCAGGCCAAGCTGCTGCGTGTGCTCGAAGAGAAGCAGGTCGAGCGCATCGGCGGCGACCGTTCCATTCCCGTGGACGTGCGCGTGGTGGTGGCCACGCATCGCAACCTCGATGAGATGGCCGCGCGCGGCGCGTTCCGCCAGGATCTTTACCACCGCATCTACGTTTACCCGCTGGCTCTGCCGCCGTTGCGCGAGCGGCGCGAAGATATCCCCGCGCTGGTGGATCACTTTGCGCGGCAGGTGTCGGCCATCAACGGCTGGAAACCGAAGCCGGTCTCGGCCCAGGCCATCGCGGAGCTAAGCGCCTACGCCTGGCCCGGCAACGTGCGCGAGCTGCGCAATGTGGTGGAGCGTCTGCTATTGCTGGCCGACGATGAAGTGGATGCGGCCGCCGTGCGCCTCGCGCTGCCCCGCGCCGCGGCGGCTTCCGAAGCGCCGGTGGGCGGCGGCACGCTCGCCGCACGCACCGAGAACTACGAGCGCGAAGTGATTCTCGCCGAGCTGAAGCGCCACCAACGCATGACCGATACCGCCAAGGCGTTGGGACTGGAGCGCAGCCATCTATACAAGAAGTGCCAGCAGCTCGGCATCGACTTGCGCGCGATGCGCCAGCCCTGATGCCTACTTGCCGCGCGGCGCCGCCGTCACCCGGGCCAAAAACAAATCCAAGAATCCCCGCACATTCACATCCCGCGCGATTAGCGTAGTCGCCTTGACGCCCTTTTCCAATTGGTCCGCGGGCTTGAACATGGTCATGCCGTTGGCCACGCAGCAGGCGGTCTCCACGTGCACGCTTCCCAACTGGGTCTCAATCAGTGTGGGCTGAATCGCCGCCGCCACAGCGAGCGGATCATGCAGGGTGGGAAATTGATTCGGATGGCCGTCCTGCCACAAGTCGATGAGCTTCGCCAGGAAGCGCGAGGCCGGGTTTTCGGCCGCCCGCAAACGCGCCAGGTCGGCGCCTTCCAGCTTGCAGCGCGTGGTCACATCCAGGCCCACGGCGGTGATCGGCACGCCCGACGAGAACACGATTTCGGCGGCCACACGGTCGCGCCATATGTTGTATTCCTGATAGAGCATGTGGAACGCGCCGCCCATCAGCACAATGCGCGCGATCTTGGGCTTGATGTTCGCGCCGCTCTTGAGCGCCAGCGCGATATTGGTGAGTGGGCCGATGGGCACGAGGGTCACGGGCCGCGGCGACGCCATCAAGGTGTCGATGATGAGATCCGCGGCGCGGCGGTGTGCAGCCTCGGGTACGGTGTCCGCATCGGTGAGCACTTCAAATTGCCGCGCGCGCTGCGTGCGCACCGGATCGAGCAGCGGCTCGGAAGCGCCGGTGCCGAGCGGGATATCGTGCCGGCCGTAAAGGCCCAGCTCTTTCCAGGCCAGGCGCGTGCGCGTCTCGGTGTCGTCGATGACGGTGGTCACCGCGCGCACGTCCAACTCGGGGGATTGCAGCGCCAGGGCTAGCGCCAGGGCATCGTCGATGTCGTCGCCGATGTTGGTGTCGAGAATGATGGGAAGGCGTTCCTGCGCCCAGCACGCCGTGCCGAGCAGCAGGAGGAATGGAAGCAGCAGTTTGCGCATGATCTCCCATTGTGCCAAAAACTCATGTGGGGAGGGCGCAAAGTCGATACAATCGTGTACGGAAGCTAATCTTGGCCGGTGCTGGGCGCGGGCTTCAAACCCGTCGTGCGGTACTTAGTATCGCGGGTGGGTTCGACCCCCACTAGCTTCCGCCATTTGGCCGCTCGGCCTACCGGGAGATTCTTCCGGTTAGTCCGTCATCGAGAGAGATATTGTTCTTTTCCAGAGTCTCGCCCAGCACCTGGTCCAGAGACACGCGGGCGCGCGCATAAGTTATCGACGCATTCACCTCGGCGATCTGCGCGGCAACCAGCGCGCGCTGATCGACGATGATGTCGTTGAAAGTGGATATGCCATAAGAGAACTTCTTTCGTTCGGCGGCGAGTAACTGCTCCTGCAGAATCCGAGTCTGTTTGGCCGCGGAGTGCCTGGCGAGAGACTGCCGGAGCGCGCTGAGCTGGTTTGAGATATCGACGACGATCTGGTTGGTGTCTCTCTGGCTGCCGACCTGCGACTGCCGGAACTGCAACTGGTCGATTCCGTAATCGCCTTGCGCCTGCCGGTTTCGGAGCGGGATCGAGAGACTCAGTGAGCCCTGTTCACTGGGGAAATCCCGGCGAAAAACCTGCCCGAGCGCCGTGCCATAACCGCCGATGAAATAGGGATTCGGTTGGTACTGGGGCGTGCCCGCCGCGCCGCGGTTATATGTTTGCAGTTGGATCTGCGCCGTCGGCAACAGAGGGTTTTCGGTTCCGATCAGGGCCATCTCCGAGGTCTGGTCCCGAAAATTCGAGACTGCCACATCGGGCCTCTTTTTCATAGCCGTCGAGACTAATTCTCGCAAAGGCGGAAAATCGTCGCTGTCCGGTACCTGGATGCTGTCGAGCGCCACGATTTCGGCAGCCTCAATCTCGGGGTCCGCCTGGCGGGTGAAGGAGTCCTTGAGCATGGTCTCCCGCTGCCGGACATTGTATCGCGCCACAACGACTTCCTGCAGGCTGCTGGCGGCTTCAGCTTTGGCGCGCGGAAGCTGGACTTGCGGCATGGCGCCCGCCGCGATCTCCGTCTGCGTGTCCTGAAGGAACTTTTGCGAGGCCTCCAGGGCGCTCTGTCTTATTCTGAGTTCGTTGTGGGCGCTTACCAGGTCCCAATAGAGGTTGAGCACGCTGGCAGTCAGGTCGAGCAACTGCGAGCGGAAAGTCTCCCGCGAGGCGACGGCGTTGATCTGCGCGATGCGGATGAAGCGGTTGTTAAGCTTCACGCCAGCGCCCTGCAAGAGGTTGTGCCGCATGGCCAAACTCATGTAAGGGGCCACCGCTGGTTCCAGGGTGTCGGTAGGAACGTTCTCGTTCAGATACTGCTCGTAGTCGCGGTATTGTACATAACCGCCAGTCAGCAATCCTTCCTGGAGCAGGGTGTTATATGTGTGGACAGATTGAACGATGCTGGGCGTTTGACTCGCGATCGTATTGGGCTGCGGATAGGTCAAGTGTCCGAAAGTCGTGGTGTTCTGCAGAACAGGATCGAGATTCGGTGTAATCGCGCCCACCTGTTGAATCACGGCGCCGCCGGTGCTGCCGCCGTTCGATCCTCCTCCTCCGTTCAACAAACCGGCGCTCTGCTGGCTGCCGTTCACGCCCAGGCCGTTGTCCACGCTGGCCACCTGCGCGCTGGCGCTGGGCACGCCGCGCAACGGGCCACCGGCTTTGACCCGCTCCAATGCCGACTGCGCGAGCAGCGGTCCATAACGGTCCACTTCCAGGTTCAGATTGTTCTCGATCGCCAGCGCCAGCGCATCTTGCACCGTCAGGTAGAGCTTGCCGGCGCGCAGCAGATTGTGCAACCGCTGGGAGTTACCAGGCCGGCTTACGGGCACTGACGGCGGCGCGTAAGAACGGAGGGGAACCGGCAGATTGGGTTTCTCGATGGCAAATGGCTGGTCCTGGGCAAGACAGACTGCGGTCACCAGAAAGCAGGTCAGCAGATTTCGGGATTTCATCGGGGAGCCTCCTGCTTCTTCTCTTCCGGCAGTGACTCAGGTATGACTGACTGTCTGCCGACGTGTCCGGCGACGGCTTCTTGCATGGAGATATTGTTCACTTCGAGCGTTCGGCCCATGGCCATGTCATACGCGATCTTGGCGTGCGTATAGTTGGCCATGGCCTGCACTTCCGCATCTTCGTCGTTAGCCAGATCTCTTTGCGCCTGAATCACCAGTGTGACGCTGGATACGCCGTGCTGAAACCGGTTCTCCTCGTCCTTCAGACTCTGTTCTCCCAGCTTTCTGGTATCAACGGCCGTCTCATAGCGCGCGCGGGCCTGCTGTAGCCCTATGACGGCGGTCTTCACGTCGACGGTCACCTGATTGGCGACGCGCTGGAAGCGCAGCTCGGCTTGCCGGAGCTGGAGCTGATCGGTCACATAGTCCGCCTGGGCGGCGCGGTTCCGGAAGGGGATGGTGAGAGAAACCCCGGCCGAGTAGTTCGGGAAATCGCGGCGGAAGATCTGGCCCAAAGCGTTACCGGTCCCGCCGATGAAATAGTTGTCCGGCGTGCCGGATTCTCCGTTGTAGATCGGGTTCACCGGACCGCTCAGGCCATTGTTGGTCAGTTCCAGAAACGCCTGCAAAGTAGGCAACAGCCCATTCCGGGAGCCCCTGATGGCGATCTTCTGGCTGTCGATGTTCACCTTGCTTTGCTGGATCTCGACGCGGTTCGCCAGAGCGTCCGGAAGCAGTTCCGCCAAGGGTTTCAGCTCGTCGGTCTTGGGAATTTCAATCGCACTCATCGGCACGATGTGCACGTCGTCCAGCCAGGCGGTGGCCATGGCATTGCGGCTTAGCGCGTTCTTCAGCACAATCTCCTGTTGCTGGACGTTGGTCTGCGCGAACAGGAGATCCTGTTTGCTTACCGATACCTGCGCGGCGGCGCGCGTCACTTCCACCGCCGGCAGCGAACCGATCTTGACCATCTTCTGGTCGTCGTCATAGAGCTTCTGCGAGGTCGCAAGGGCGCGTTCCTTAATGCGCACGGCGTCGACGAAACTCACCAGGTCCCAATAGAGGTTGAGGGCCGCGGAGACCGTGGTGGCTACTTGCAACTTCAGCTGCAGGTCGGTCACTTTCATATTGTTTTTGGCAATCCGGATATCGCGGTTATTGACTCCGATATTGAACCCCTGCAGAAGATTCTGAGAGATCTGCAGATCCACGAAGCCCGTGATCGACGGGTTGAAAAGAGGTACGGAGCTATTCAGCAGGCTGCGATAGTCGTAGAACGTGAGCTGTGCGCTGGTGCCGGTAATGAACTGTTGCGCATACTGGAAGATATATTGCCGGTAGTCGTTGGTCAGAACGCTGGTCTGGTCGAATGACTCGTTGGTTAGCGGCGTGGTTTGGTGACCAGCTGAAAAGCTCGCGTACAGGTTCGGATCCAGGTTGGGCGGCACGGGACCGATCTGACTGACAATACCGCCGCCAGACCCGAGAGCGGCGCCTCCGGCAATCCCGTTGGCATTGACGCTGACTCCGGCTGTGCTGACGCTGGTAGGTCCGGCGGCGATCGGCGTGTCCACTTGACGGAGAAAGCCGCCGCCCTCGGCCCGGCGCAGCACTTCCCGCGCGAGGAAGGGGCTGTAGCGTTGCACGGCGATATCGAGATTGTTCTCCAATACCAGGGCAATGACATCCTGCACCGACAAATAGAGGCTGCCCGCCCGAAGTAGCGATTCCAAACGGGGGGTGTTGCTCAAGGTGGCGGGCGCCACCTGGCGCTTCTCCAAGTGAAATGGAGCCAAGACGTGGCCGATCACCGGCGGCTTCTTGGGCGACTCGATGGAAACTTCAGACGATTGCGCGAAGGCCAGCGAACTCGAAGCCACCCACACCCAGACTAAAGACTTTCGAAATGAGTTCATTGTGTAGGTATGCCATGGGCAATTCCCCTTCCACTGGCTTTTGGAGAGACAACAGAGCTTGCGCCCGCGCCGGTGTCCGATTTTGGGAACGGATGTTCGATTTCGATGGGAGAAAAGCCCAGTTATGGGCGGACCTGCACCTCTGGGCTTCGGCCGCGGCGGCAGTCACCACGCACGATGGCGCGCGGCACGGTATTCTGAAGGCATAAGCATGAATAGACCTCTTTCGCGCCGAACGTTTCTGGGCTGCAGCGGGAGCCTGCTAGCCGCGCGCACGGTCCTGCTGGCTCCGCAGGCGCTGGGCGCGGCATCCGGACCTGTGCCCGCGAGCGAGCGCGTGCGGTTCGGCATGATCGGCATCGGCATGCAAGGCTCCGGACTGTTGAGCACCGCGATTACACTGCCGGGTGTGGAGTGTGTGGCGGCCGCCGATCTCTACGATGGCCGCCACACGCTGGCCCGGGAGATCACGGGGAATGCCAACCTCCCGACGACTCGCCGCTATCAGGAACTGCTGGACCGCAAGGATATCGACTGCATCGTGGCGGCGGTGCCGGACCATTGGCACAAGCGCGTGGTGGTGGATGCCTGCCACGCGGGCAAGGACATCTACTGCGAAAAGCCGATGTCGCACGCCGTCGCGCAGGGATTTGAAATGGTGGAGGCGGCCGAGAAGAACAACCGCATTGTGCAGATCGGCTCGCAGCGGGTGAGTTCGGTGCTATGCGCGAAAGCGCGGCAACTGTATCGCGATGGCGCGATCGGCGTGGTGGAGATGGTCGAGCTGACCCTGGGGCGCAACAATCCCACGGGCGCTTGGGAATATCCGCCGCCGCTCGATCTCTCGCCTGCCAACCTGGATTGGGACACCTGGCTGAACGATGCGCCCAAGATCCCCTTCGACCGGTACCGCTTCGCGCGGTGGCGATGCTGGAAGGAGTACGGCACGGGGGTGGGCGGCGACCTGATGGTGCACCTGATCAGCGGCATGCTGTACACGCTGGGTTGGAACGAAGCGCCCCTCTCGGCTGCGGCACTGGGCGGCATTTTCCGCTGGAACGACGGCCGCAATATGCCGGACCTGCATGCGGTGCTGTTCAACTATCACGGCGTGCCGGTTTATGTGCGGCTGGGCCTGGGCACCGAGACGCCGGAAGTGGCGCGCTTCATGGGGCCGAAAGGCATACTGGAGGCCAACGGAGGCGAACTGCGGCACGCGCCGCAACTGGGCGTGGATACCGCGCCCAGCTATTACTCGAGCGGTTTTCCGGCGAAGATGCGCGCGGAGTACGTCCGGCAGTGGGAAGCCGAACATCCGGTCACGCCGGGACGGGAGCCGTTGATGGACGACACGGTCTATAAGGGCAATGACTGGGACGACGTGCGGCCCCACCTGTGGAATTTCTTCCAGGCGGTGAAGAGCCGCAAGCCGGTGGCGGAAGACGCGGTCTTTGGCAATCACGCCGCCATCGCCTGCCACATGGCGAACGAGTCGTACTTCAGGAAGAAGCCCGTTTATTGGGATGAAGCGGCGCGGCGGATTAGCGAAGGGTAGCGTCTATCGGCTTGCAAATGTCAGCCTTCGGGCGAGACGTGGGCGCGGGCGGCGTTGGGCGAGATGCTCGCGTCCGCTGTGCGGAGGTTGCCTGAGCACCCCGACAGGTCTGGGGGAGCCGTCGGGCAAATCCACAGGGGGGTCCGTGCCGAGTGATTCCTGGCAGGCGTTACAAGTCGGCCATGAACCAGTACTGGACGAAGCCGTTTGAGCCGACCCAGGCGAAATAGGGCGAGCCGTTAATCGCGGCCGCCTTCACCCGCCACGGATTGCTGGTTGTTACCCCGAAACTGCTGAGAATTGTGCCGTTCGTGCCGGCGGCCATGAACCACACTTGCAGCAGGCCGGTGGTGGGATTTTGCACTACCAGGTCGGGGATACCGTCCGCGTTGAAGTCCGCGGTAGCCACCACATTCAGACTGCTGCTTCCGACCACATTCGCGGCGCTCAGGAGAGTGGTGCCTAACGACCCGGTCAAGTACCAGATCTGAATCGCGCCGCCGGTGGGATTCTGCCAGACCAGGTCCGGGTGCCCGTCCTGATTGAAATCGGCGGCGGCCAGCACGTGCCATGTGTTGCCGGCGCCGCCGTTAAATGCGCCGGTGGTGTAGGTGATCGTATACTGCGCGGGGCTTCCCGAAACGGTGAGGTACCAGACCTCGGCGGCGCCGCCGGATGGATTCTGCAGCACCAGATCCGGGGTGCCGCTCCCGTTGAAATCCGCGGCTGCCACGACCTTCCAGGAGGTCGCGCTGCCGGTGATGTTCGCGGCGCTGAGGATGGTGGTCCCGTTGACGCCGGTCATGAACCAGATCTGCACGGTGCCGGTGGACGGGTCCTGCCATACCAGGTCCGGGACGCCGTCGCCGTTGAAGTCGGCGGTGGCCACTACGGTCCAGGGGTTGGATTGGGTGGCGTCGGTTGCCGTGGAGAGGTTCAGGTCGACATAGTTCTCGACCGCGATGGTTCGTGCTCCGGCGCGGATGTACTCTTTGCTCAGGTACGTCTGTTGGGCGAGCGAAGGGGCCGCCTTGGAGAGCAGGAGTGCTAGTGTGATTACTGTGTTTCGCATGTTATGCATGTATAAGCCTCATCCGTCCAATGTCTCGGTGCCGTCGGTTGCGGGCTGGCCTACCACGTGCGCCGTACCCTCGTCGGGGGCCATGTCGAACGCGGCGGGATGCTTGATCGTGCCCGCCCCGGGCGGCGCTCTGGCTTTCGCCATCGCCTCGTTACCAAATTAGTTCGCGGGCCCTACCGTGGCTGGCGGGCGCCTGGTGCGGTCCGAAGTGCCCCCTCTTCGTACTCCCAGAGGCTGTCGGCCTCTCCTGACTTGAGCACCAAGAGCGCTTCTCCAATCGAGGCTGGATTCCCGTCCACGGCAACTAGCCCTGGCATGTGGCTGAGCTCGGTCGAACAGCCGACCTCTCCTAGCCTCCTCCTTAGATTGGCGACGCGGTCCGCAAGAGGCCGCGGGTCTGAGCTCTCGCGGAACACGATAACTCGGAGCGTCTCGTGCGTGGATGGCCTCACGAGGGACCGATACCAAAGCTCCCCCTCGGGATCCGCGACGGCCTCCACGACGTCCGCGTAGCTGATGCCCTTAACGAAAAACGGAATGTTGCCGATCTCAAAAAGATTGTCGCCAAGCGGTTTTGCCCAAAGTTGTTCGACGTCAGCCGGCGGATAGCCGTCCTCGCCTCTCTTGAGCCCAAACACGACTTTCACGCGGTTTTCCGGAATTAGTTTACTCATTGATCTCCTGGGATCTGCTCCATTTGGAGGCGCTTCCCTGCTTACGGGATCATGGGGCCGGGCCCCATGCGCATGTCGGCGAGGGATGAAATTCATCGAGTCTACTTAGAATCTCATCGCACCGCTTCATATCGGTGGCTAGCTCAAGAGCGCAAGGGTACTCGGGTGTGGCGTAAAGAACCAACCTTGCTTGGCGGGTAGCTGAGGAGATCTCGACGGCCGCAGCCGAACGCAAGGCCCCAGACTCGAGCAGCCCCCTGCGTCTGTCCTCTGGATCGTAGTAGTAACGAGCTATCCTGCGCGGCTGTAGCAATGCCTCCAACGAGCTTCCTTTCCATTTAATCGTCAGGTCCTCCGGGAGCCAGCCCGGTTGGCCGCCAGGCCCGGTCCACTTTCGAGCCTCGTCCGAATCCTCAACCGTGACGAAAAAAGCCTCTGTGCGGTCCGCCATCTCGGCGGCTTCGCCTGAGAATCGAACCGCACCCACGCCGGATGAGAAGACCACGTCCAAATAGAAACCCGCGACATTTCCTAGCGGCATAGCAACCATTGATTCGATGGGCGCCTCCGCGAGAAAGCCCGACAGGCTTGTCTTCATTTTGCCTCCTCAATTAGTTGGTTTGTCCGGATCATTGAAATGGATGGTCTCATGCTTCGGATTGTTCGCTCAGGGCTTCGGCTGCTGATCCACATCGGCGACTTTGCGGACCACCAGCCTCGTTTTGTTCCTGCCGTAATAACCGAACCCCTTTGCCGTGCTTGGCGTATTCCAACTCGCCCGTAAAGGAGGCAGTAAATCTCGGGGCGTCCGGCCGATAGTCCGAGCGAGCAAGCTCGAACGCTTTGAAGCTGGAATCCTTTTCGACTTCTGGCCCACCTTTGCGGTTGGGAATCTCCGCGGGCAATGCCATGAATAGTACATCGTCGCAGCCGGTCTGACTGAGATACGTGCCATGCATTGAAGAGCGGATCGTCGCCCGTACGGTAATCTCCGTACCAGCGTATTTGGCTGGCGTTGCGAGGACCTTACAGAGAACGACCACCGTTGGACCCTCAGCGGCTATTGCTGGTCCGAGAAGGACAATGGAAAGAATGAAGGTTCTGAGCATAGACCTACTTCTTCTTCCCCCAGTTCAAGTCAACGTCCTTTTGAGCTTGATCCTTCACCGCATTTTGGCGCAACGTCTCCTTATCAGCGGCTACCCAACTCGGGTTCCAAAGGCCCCAGAACGAGTACTGATTCGTCGCCTTCGGCACGAAAGACTGCGTGTCGAAGGCGTTCGTCTCGGTGCGCAAAGCGCCGGTCCGTTTACCGGATTGCCGAAGGCGAATCGGTCCAGCATATGGGCTCCCTCGTGCGCAACCACCTCGCCCCATCCAATCGAGGGCTTGTAGTCAGGGTTGATGCTATTGCTGTTACGGAAGCTATCGCCCAACATTTTCATGTCGAAAGTGATCGTCTTCTTCCCGAACAAGCTCGTACTTTCCTGCGCTGGGAAGCCGCCAGCCTCCCCGAATTTGATGGAGACTTTGTTCTTCTCGCCCTCATCCCCAGATTTGTCGAGGACGGCTTCCAGCTTGTTGCGTTCATCCGAACCTTCCTCATACTGGTTCGCGGCGTTCCTGATGGTAGCTAAAGCGTCCCGAAACTGTTGACGGTTCGCTTGGCATTGAGCGTCGTCATCTCCACATTTTTGCGACCACTCGTACAGACCGGTGGGGTCCGTGTACTTTAACGGATTGTTGAGGGTATACGCGTATTTGTTCCAGGTTTGGGGATTGTCGGGTCGGCCTGCATTGAGCAACGGGTCTGGGCTGGTGAACCGTAAGCGTATGAGGAACCCATCTTGAGGGTATCGCGAAAAGGGCCGACGATGGGGCATGGAGCAAAAACGGAGCGCGGCAGAAGGCCTGCGGATCGTCGAAGAATTCGAACGTAGCGGGCTGAGCCGGCGCCAATTCTGCGAACAAAGAAACCTGCCGATAACGACGCTGGATTACTGGCGTGGGAGAAGGGCGAAAGCGACGAAGCCTCGTCTGGTGAAGGTCGCCGTCGAAAGGGAAGAGCCGCCGGCAGGATTCAGCGTGGTGCTGCGGAATGGGCGGCGGATCGAAAGCCCATGGAACTTTCGCGATGCTGAGTTAGAGCGTTTGATCCGGACGGTCGAAAGCGCATGATGTTCGGCCTGGGGCCTGCGACGAAGATCTATATCGCGGTGGAGGCCATCGACATGCGCAAGGGGTTCGAGGGCTTATACGGCCTGGTGCGCGATCATTTGGGGCAAGATCCGCTGAGTGGCCATCTCTTCCTATTCACCAATCGGACCCAGACGCGCTTGAAGGTGCTGGCGTGGGATGGAAGCGGGCTATGGGTTTGCGCGAAGCGTCTGGAGAAAGGCCGCTTCCGCTGGCCCTCGGCTAAAGATGCGCGGAGTGTCACAATGCGGGCCGATGAGTTATCGATGTTAGTAAGTGGGTTGGACATTGAGCAAACCAGACAACGTGATTGGTACCGTGGTCCCACGTAGATAGTCCGGAATCAGTCGAAAAAGATCTGGAACATTTCCGGCATTTCATGTATCATTGAATTTCCGGATGACAGGCACCGACCCACAAGCCCGAATCGCATTGCTGGAGCGCGAGCTACAGTGGGCGCTGTTGAAGATTCAGGTATTGGAAGAACGGTTGCGGCAGCAGCGCATCAAGATGTTAGGCCCGCGCAGCGAGACGCTGAGTGACCTCCAACTGGAACTGCTGGCGGAGGAAGAGCCTGGCGTAACAGGCGAGGAAGTGGAGGCGGAATCGCGCCGCGAGCCGATCACTCAAGCGCCGCGGCGCGAGGGCAAGCCGCCCCGCCGTGCACATCCGGGAAGGCAACGCTTGCCGGACAATCTGCCGCGCGTAGAACAAGTGATCGCTTGTGCCAATCGACAGTGCACCAAATGCGGAGCCGAGACCGCGGTCCTGGGCTATGACCAGAGCGAGCAGTTGGATGTAGAGCCGGCCCGCTATTTTGTGCGCGTGATCAAACGGGAAAAGCGGGCATGCCGGAAGTGCGTGGACAGCACGGTCATGGCGGCGCCACTGCCGGAACGGATCGTGGAAAAAGGGCTGGCCAGCGATCGCGTGGTGATCCAAACGGTGGTGGCCAAGTATTCCGATCACTTACCGCTGTACCGGCAAGCGGTCATACTGGCGCGGGAAACAGGCATTGAGATCGGCCGGGCGACATTGGATGGCTGGGTGATGCGGGTGGGCGAGCTCCTCCAGCCGGTGGTCGCGGCGATGCGTCAAGATTTGCTGCGCGGATCGTATATACAGGCGGATGAGACCATCGTGCCGGTGCAGATGCACGATGGGAGCGGAGCGGATCATCAGGCGTACTTATGGCAATACGGCAGGCCGGGTGCGGAAACGGTATTTGATTTCCAGTTAGGGCGGGGGCGGGAGGGTCCGCGCAAATTTCTAGGAACGTGGGAAGGAATATTGCAGACCGATGGCTACCAGGCCTACGACGGTTTGGGCGGGCCGAGACTGGTGCACGTCGGGTGCTGGACCCACGCACGCCGCAAGTTCGTGGATGCCGTGAAGGTGAATCCACGAGACGGAGAAGCGATCCAAATGGTGACGCGCATGGACGCGCTATTCCTGGTGGACCGGCACGCGCGCCAACAGCAGATGAGCGAGGAAGCACGCCTGGAATTACGGCGTCAGCATGCCGAATCGTGGGCAGAAGAGATCCGTAGTGAATGTGAGGCGCTGTTGCGGGTTGTGTTGCCGAAGAGCGCACTGGGCCAAGCGGCGGCGTATACCTTACATATGTGGGCGAAGCTACGGCGCTGTTTCGACTTTGCCGAGGTAGAGTTGTCGAATAACCTGGCGGAAAATTCTATGCGTCCGATCGCACTGGGCCGTAAGAACTGGCTGCATGTGGGTAGCGCGTTATCGGGACCCAAAGTGGCGGCCATTCTCTCGGTCGTGGAATCCTGCCGCCGGCTGCATCTTCCGGTCACGGAGTACCTCAGCGCGGTGCTGCCCGGCATAAATCGGTGCACATTGCCGGAAGTGGCAAACTTGACCCCAGCTCGATGGGCTGCCGGCCGGTCCTGATCCTTACTACCCTGGGTTGGTTAGACGCTTACGTATAACTGGTCACGGACGTCGGAAGGGCGAAGGTAAGGCCCGATGTAAGGGGGCCCGAATCGGCGTAGCCGTACGAATGCACGACGAGGCGCGGGTCCCAGGCCGTCAGAATGTTGCCGGCGATATCGTACGAGTAGTTCGACGCGAGGCTGGCCGTCGGGCTCAGATATTGGGTCACGGTGGTGGCGTTGCCGCGCGTGAGGTTGTTGGCGCCACCGGTCGAATACGCCGGGTCGTGGTTTCCGATGCTGGATTCCACCACCGGCGGATACGCCGCTCCGTCATAGGTGTAGTTGGTCCGGGCCGTGGCGGTGCTTGTGGTGCAGCCCGTGCCGATCGCTGTGCAAACGAGGCGCTGCTGCGGAAGATTCAGGATAGAGGCGGCGGGCGGCGCGCCGGCGTAGTACTGGTAAGCTGTGACGGTCGCGCGAATGGGCGAGCCTGGCGATCCGGTTCCAAAGTCGTATTCGTCGCGCTCCGATTCGTTGTTGTACTGATCGTAGAAGTAGTTCTGCGCGGAGACTTGGCCGTTGATGGTGGTGGTTTGCGAGACCGTCTGTGGGTCATGGAGGGGCGCCAGGGGGCTGTCTACCGTGTAGTTGTAAGGCGGCTGGGTGAACCAGCAGGGCGGCCCCGTGGAGCAACTGCGCTGCTGGTAGGCGTAGGCCACGTTCTTGAGAGTTCCACCGCCGCCGGCCGCGGAACCGTAGAAGGCGACGTTGGTCTCCTTATCGTTCATCCACTGCATGTACTGCGTCCCGTCGAATATGGGCGTGTAGACCAGGGCGGCCGTGTGCTGTTCGCTGCCTAGAACGTTTCCGGCCCCGTCCTTGTAGGTCACAGTGGTGTATCCTCCGCCGTAGCTGTACGTGATTACCTGGGCCGGCGTGGTGGCACCGCTGGTCAGGTAGATGCTTTTTGACATGAGCTGACGCTGGATCGTCCAAGCCTGGCTGCCACCGGAACCGGCGGTAGCGACTGAGGTCTGGTAGGTATACACATAGCTTCCCCCAGTAGGGAGGGTTACGCTGGCTACGTCGCCATACGGGTTGTACAGGAACTGGTACGCTTGCGCGTTTGGCAGCGTGATTTCCGATATGTATCCAGGCGGGCTAAACACCGCCGTGGAGCATGCTTGATATTCCGTTCCCGACCCGCAGGGCACGAAGCCGAACAGGCAGTTTGTCTGCCCTGGGGCGCATTGCGTGGGCAGCGTGGTGGTAGTCGGCTGGCCTGGCGGTGTATAGAGCAGGTTCCCGAGGTTGTTCCTGGCGACGGTCACGGTACGCTCGGTGCCGCCGTCGCCTGGGTACACGATCGTATCCTGATTCGTCCCTTCGGTAATCGTGGTGGTGCGGCCGTAGGAGTCGAGAACCGTGACGGTCGGGGGGGCGCTTCGGTTGATGCTCAAATAGTTGCCGTTCCGGTCCTCAATCTGGGTCAGATAGCTGTCGGTGAATGTGTAGCTGGTCCCGTCGCGGAGTTGCAGGGTGCCGTTCCCCGGCGATGGGAGGCCTGTGGCGGGTGAGGGACAGCCAACTGGGTCGGATATATCTCCGCTCGGGTCGAATGCGCTCCCGCTTACCGTAAACACCGATGAGGACGCGTCGTATGCGCTGAACGCGTTGCCGCGGTTGAAGGTGTCGCCGGCGGTGGGGGAGCCGGGCTCCCTCAGGCCGCCGGTGATGTTGTCCCGGAACTCGGTTTCGCTGCCGTCGGGAGCTATGTAGGTGAGCCGGGTAAGGGCGTATTGCCAGTACTGGGGGGTACTTTCCGTGGCGGGCAGGCACTGGTTTCCCGACGCCCGCATCTGCATCACGCCGGACACGTAGTCCGGGTCGTCGACGTTCCACGGGGTGCCGAGGACCACGAAGCTCGTGCCATAGCTGCATCCGCCCGGTCCGCAGTCGTATGGGTACGGCTGCGCCTCCACGTTGCAATACGTCTCCTGGTGGGCCACGAGCGTAATGCGGGCGGCGCCGCGCCCCGGGATGTCGACGACAGGGATGGCAAAACTTATGCGCCCGGTGACCGCGTTGATGTTGTCGATGTCGCTTAGCCGGTACGCCTCGGCGGGCGAGCCCGGAGTATTCGTGCTAGGGGTGGTCCCGTCGGACGGCGAGAGCGTCGGAGGGGCAGGGGCTTGGGCAAACGCCGGGCCAGTGAGTGCCGCGCACAGCATCACGCCGAGTTCAAATCTGGGTATTCTGGCCATTTTCGTTGGTTCCCGCCTGAGTCATTTCGTAACTTCGATATCGACCGTAAGCTGGGTGTTGTTCTGGAAGTGCAACTCGTACGTCCCAGGCTCCGGATTCAACGCGGCGCTGGTCCGTGGCTTGGTGCGCTGCGTCGTCAATTGCAGGAGGCTGGCCGTGCTGCCCTGCAGTACCAGGGTGAACACCTCCTCATGCGGCGCAAGGCGGTTCTCGATGAAAAGCACAAATGGGCCTGTAGGGCGCGTGATCTTGGCCGGAGAGACACCGTACCTGCTAACGATGATTACCTCGCTGGGGAGGAGGGCTGGTTGCTCTGAGGGTGCGGGGATAGGCTTCAGTTGCGCGTTCGCGGGCACCATCGCGGCGAATAACATCACGCCGGCGGCCGAAAGCAGCGGAATCACTTTGGCGATTTTCATAAGCGGTCACCACCTTTAAGGATTTAAGGGCCTTTAAGCTCCTAATGCCCAGACACAACGGGCCGTGTTACTTGGAAGGGTGTAAGCCCGAATGTCGAGTATGGCAGAGTAGAATTCTTTGTCAACAAGAAAATGCGGAAGACAGATAAATGAATCGAGGACTATCGGCTTCCACTTTCGGCTTTTTCACGCTAGCGCCAGGTTGGCGCGGGCCGGCAGGCTGAGATCGTCGAACTGTTGGCGCGCGAGGCGCGGGAAAGCGGCGGCGGCGATCATGGCGGCGTTGTCGGTGGAGAGGCCCGGCGAAGGAAAAAGGGTGGGGCAGGGAAGGCGGGCATCCCGCGCGGCGGCGCGCAGGCCCGAGTTGCAAGCCACACCGCCGGAAACGATCAGGGTGCGGGCGCCGATGCTTTGGGCGGATGCGGCGGCGCGGCGCAGCAGTTCCTCGATCACGGTACGCTGGAAAGAGGCCAGCAGGTCGCGCGTGGCTGGCGGAGTGACGCCCAGCCATTGATCGAGCGAGGGATGCGGAGCGGCGCGGAGCAGATCCCGGCGCGCGGCAATTTCAGCGGCGAGATCGTGGCTTTCGACCCAGCGCAGCACTGCTGTTTTGAGGCCGCTGAAGCTGAAATCGAGCGGGTTGCCCTTCATGCGGGCCAGCGTGAAACGGACCGCGCGCGGGTTGCCGTAAGGCGCCAGCCGATCGATCAGGGGGCCACCCGGATATCCGAAACCAAGCAACTTGGCGACCTTGTCGAAGGCTTCACCCGCGGCATCGTCGCGGGTTCGGCCGAGCAGGCGGTAAGAGAACCCCTGGCGCACTTCGAACAGGTGCGTGTGGCCACCGCTCACCACCAGCGCCAGTGCCGGATATTCGAGCGGATGTCCGTCGCGCGCGGATTCAAGCACCACCGCATGAATATGTCCTTCAATGTGGTTGACGCCGATCAGCGGAACGCCGGTGGCGAACGACAGCGCTTTGGCGTAGGAGAGTCCCACCAGCAGCGAGCCGACCAAGCCCGGCCCGGCGGTTACCGCGATGGCCGAAAGATCCGCCAGCGTCGTTCCGGCACGGCCCAGCGCTTCACGGGTTACGGGCACGATGGCGCGCAGGTGCTCGCGCGAGGCTAACTCCGGGACCACGCCGCCGTAGCGGCTATGGGTGTCCAACTGCGAGGCGACCACGGATGAAAGAATCGCGACGCCGTCCTCGATTACCGCGGCGGCGGTTTCATCACAGGAGGTCTCGATCCCCAGGATTCGCATGGCCTGCTCCCACTTTAGCGTAGCGGACCGACTCGCGGGCGCACATCGTTAGCAACAGCAGGCTGCGGGTAGTCTCGGCGCAACGCATGGCGGCGTGCGTCAACTCGACGAGGCCGTCGCTGGCAGGGTGGTTCGGGCCGAGGAGGTCAAGCGAGACTTCCGCGTGATTTAGAATGAAAGTTAGTTCGTCGTTATAGTCTTTGCCGGCGGCCATGGTGAGGCTGCTCAGGCGGTCAAGCTCTCCGACGAACGAGTCGAGGCGCTGGGTAGCGGAGGCAGTTTGTTCCTTCACACCTGAGCGTAGCGCGGCGGTTGAAGCGAAGGATTCCAAACACGCTCCAGCAGATTGAAGGGCAATGAGTTAAAGTTTTCCTTTTCGTGTCACCGAGCTGCGGGTGGTCTTAAAGCGAGGCGGCGGAAAGGCGCCCGTCGATGGCTGCCTTGAACTGCTCAGGCGACTTACCGCTCCCAAAAGACGAAGCGTTGGGCAGGAAGGCGAGCAACTCGGCGAAGGACCAAGCCTTGTCCGGGGGGAATGCCACGTAGCCGAGCACGTCGCTCAGACGCCAGCTCACTTTCACGACATTGTCGAGGCTGACCTCGCCGGGAACGGGATCTTCGTGGTGAACCGCGATAGCGGCGCCCAACTCGTCAGGAAAATCCCAGTCCTGGGCGAGATAGCATCCGGCTAGACAATGGTCGATATCGAATAGATCCCGCTCCGTTTGCAGCAGGTCGAATCCGAATTCCTGGGTGACTTCGAGCATCCGCGAGTATTCCTCGGGATAAGCGGACATCAGGCCAAGGGTGCCCAGGTTATGCAGCAGGCCGGCGGTGTACGCAGCGTCGGCGGCTATGCCGGTGACGCGAGCGGCTTCTTCGGAAATCAGCGCGGTGGCCAGGCTGTGCACCCACACCTTGTGCAGCGCGGCCACGCGCATCGAGGAACGCACCATGCGGTTGACGGCGACCAGGGTCGCCATGGTCTTGACGCGGTCGAGGCCGAGCATAATCATGGCCTGCGAGACACTTTTGACCTCGTGGCGAGCGCCAAAGAGGGCGGAGTTTGCGAAACGGAGCAATTCCGCGGAAAACGACGGGTCCAACTTGACCAGATCGCCGAGTTCTTTGATGGCCACATCTTCGTTGCCTACGAGGGCGAGGACGCGCTGGGCGATCGCGGGGAAGGGAGGCAAGAGGCGGAGGGCCCAGGGTGCGTGCGGGCGTGCTAGCGTTTGGGGCATAACGTATCCTGCCATTTTTATCGGCGGCGAATGGCAGGGACATTAGGACGGGGCGCGCGGGCGGGCGCTGGAGCCTGTGCCACTTGCCATAAAGCCCGCGCTGCTGTATTGTCGTGGTCGTGACGATTACCCGACGCACTATCCTGGCCGCTCTGCCGGCCGCGGCGGCCATGCGCGGCCGCACACAGAACTGGAAGCCCAAACTGGGGGTCCTCTGTGAGTATTCCGACGCCAACCTGGAGTTCGTGAAAGCCGAAGGCTTTACCAGCATGCAACTCCGGCTGAATCCGGACCGTTTGGACGATGCCGCGATCGCGGCGCTGAAAGACAAGATCCAGCGGTCGGGGATCTACGTTTCTTCCCTGGCGGTCGATGGGAACCACATCGACCCCGACCCGGCCCTGCGCGCCCGGCAAAACGAGTACGCCGCAAAGTGCATCGAACTGTGCGGCAAACTGGGCATACCGAACATCGGCGGGCAATCCGGCACCATCAGGGGCCGGCCGCTGCCTGGGCAAGTGGACGAGATCGTGCGCGTCTATACGGAAAAATATTTTCCTTTGTGCGAGAAGCACAAGGTGCGCGTGCTGTGGGAACCTTATGCCGGGGGGCCGAATATCGCCACCGGGCCGGTGGGGTGGGAGGCGTTGTTCAAGGCATTTGGGAATAGCCCGTACGTGGGACTGCAGTTCGATCCTTCGCACCTGATCTGGCAGTTCATGGATCCGGTGGCGGCGGCGCGCGAGTTCGCCGACAAGATTTACGACGTGCATTTGAAGGATACGGAGATTCTTTGGCATGTGGTGCGGCGGGCGGGAATCCAACCGGTGAATCGCGCGAACTGGTGGCGATTCCGGGTGCCAGGCTACGGCTCGATGGATTGGAAGGGCTTTTTCTCGGTGCTGGCGGAAGTGGGCTACACCGGCGCCATGAATATCGAGAACGAGGACGAGTTTTTTTATCCGCCGTACGTCGAACGGAACTTCACTGAGCAGTACAAGCGCGGCTTCCGCGTGGCGCACGAGTTTCTGAAGACGCTGGTGCCGCCGGTCACGGCGTAGCTCTATAAATCCGCCAAGAGGGAACACAAGCTTTGAGCCAAACAGGGAGCCTGCGTGAGCGCCTGGCGGCCATCCCGTATACAGGCGCGATCAGCGACATCCTGGATGAGCTGGGGCTGCGCGAACAGGTCCTGCCGCACGAGATCCGGGCTGTGGGGCCGGTGCAGACGGTGGCCGGGCGCGCGCTGACGGTACTGGGCGAGCCGGCCGGGGGTCTCGAGCGCGACGATTACTTCGTGCCGTTTCTGAAGATGCTGGGAGCGATCGGGACCGGAGATGTGGTGGTTATCCAGGCGAACGACAGCACGGTGGCGCACTTCGGGGAGCTATCGGCGGAGACGGCCCTGTCGCGCGGCGGCTCCGGGGTGGTCGTAGACGGCGGGGTGCGCGATGTGGAATGCCTGTTGAAGCTGGGGTTCCCGGCGTTTGCGCGGTATACGACGCCGCGGGATATGGTGGGCCGCTGGCGAGTGCTGGATTTCAACGTGCCGATTACGATCGGGGGTACGCGAGTTGCGCCCGGCGACTATGTGTTGGGAGATCGCGATGGCGTGGCGATCATTCCGCAGGAGTTCGCTGAATTGGCTATTGGCAAGGCCGAAGAAGTCATCCGGGAGGAGAACCAAATCCGCAAAGCCGTGGCGGAGGGGATGCACCCCGTAACGGCTTACCAGCGGTTTGGACGGTTTTGATTGGTTAGATTTCGCCGGGGCGATAGGTGCGGCGCAGGGCGGGGAATGCGGCCACTGGCGGCAGAGGAGCCGGCCGGTCCACCGGCCTCTCCAGCACCAGCGACCGCAAATTGGGTATCGGTGCGTTGTTGGCGCGACTGGGCTTCTCAGAGGGCTGGGCGCCTCCGGAGGTGAGGTTCTTCAGACCGAAAAGCGCCAGTTCGAAGCGATCTTTTACGCCCACCTTCTGGAATAGACGCGACAAATAAACCTTCACGGTGCCTTCGGAGATCTGCAGGGTCGAGGCGATCTCCTTATTCTTCAGACCGTGTGACAGGAGGGTGATAAGCTGCCCTTCGCGCTGGCTCAACACGACCCGCTTGGCGGCCAGGAAGCTGTCGGTCAGGGCCTTTTCAAACCAGAGTTCCCCTTCATTGACCTTTTGCAGGCACTTGACCTGCAGGTCTGCCGGCAAGGTCTTGCGCAAGATGCCGCGCACACCCAGGCCCATGGCTTGAAACGCAAGTTCGGTAGAAATGGCGTTGACCCAGAGCACCAGCTTGGATTCCTGCACCACACGCTTGATGTCGCTCAGGACGCCGAAGGTGACTTCCGGCGTCAGGTCCAGCAGGAGGATATCGGGGGCGCCTGTTTGGAGCCTCTCCACCAATTCCTGGATTCCGGAGTACGAACATTCGAGTTGGAACCGGCCCGTGGCCAGGAGTACCGCTTCCAGCCCTTTGGCCAGGATAGGCTGATCGCTATATAAGTAAACGCGCGTCATACCGCTTGCGGCCTTGCGGCCTTGCTCCTTAAGAATTCCACTCCGGCTGGAATCGCCTTTGCGGGTTACCTGAATATGAATTGTTACTTTGAAGTGGGTTGGTTGTCAATTGAAATCGCAAAAAAAACTTGAGATTCTTTTAAGGGCTGAGCCACAGGCGCCTTGTAAATCGCGCGAACCAGCCTCTGGCAAGGCTTTGAAGCACTTTCCCGCTAGCCGTCCCTGAGCCCACAGGAATTAGAATATGGCCTGGAATTACCAGACGTACCCTATCGATGGTTAATTGATACAGCCGACTCCGGCCGGGGCCGCTTTCTTATGGTAACTCAGGGTAGTTAACTTCGGGAAGCAGATAGTTATCCCCTATTGACGGTCTTGCGCCTCGGTGCTCCGGCGGTCTAAAGTCGCATCGTGTACCCGGAAAGCATTTCGAGGATGAATCGCCGCAGCAGCACCCGCGTCGCGGTGCGGTTGACTTGCCGCGTAATTTGGCTGCAGGGCGGCGAGCCAACCACGATGCTCACGGAGAATATCAGCCGTGACGGCATGTTGCTGCGATGGGAGGACTCCTGCGGGCGTCTCCCGAGCGCCGGCGAGATGCTGATCGTGGAAGTGGAGTTACCCGAGCGGGAAGGTTTCGAGCGGCGCTGCATCCGCTGCCAGACCACGGTGGCGCGCATGGACGCGGAGCCGGACGCAGCCTTCACTTGGGTGGGGCTGCGGATTCACGCCATGGACTTTCGCGTGGCGCAGGGAGTGCCCGCCCATCGCGAGGCGCTTAATCGCCAGGGGTACGGCAGCCGGATGTTCTAGAGCGATTCATGTCCAACACTAAAACCAACCCGGTGCTACGCATTCTGCCCTCGATGGCAGACCTCGCGTTTCTCATGCCGCTGCTCTTCATCTTCATGGGCATGCACGGCGCCAAGACACTGTTGGGCGATGGCGACACGGGATGGCATGTACGCACAGGCGAGTGGATAATGAGCCACGGCCGGGTACCGGACAAGGATTTGTTTTCTTATACGCGGACGGGCCACACATGGTTTGCGTGGGAGTGGCTGTGGGACGTAGCTTTCGCCTGGCTGCATCAGCACTGGGGAATGGCTGCGGTGGTGTTGGTGAGCGCGCTGGTCATTTGCCTGACGTCGGCCTTGGTGTTCCGGCTGGCGTTCCGCAAGAGCGGAAACCCGCTGATCGCCATGGCCATCACCTTCCTGGTGACGGCCAGTTCCTCGATTCATTTTCTGGCGCGTCCGCACTTGTTCTCGCTGCTGTTCATGGTGGTGTTCTACACCATCCTGGAGCGGGCGCGGGAAAACCACAACATGCGGCTCTTGTGGTGGCTTCCTTTGTTAACCGTGCTGTGGACCAATCTGCATGGCGGATGGTTCCTGGGGGTGGTTCTGACCGGGCTGTATGGTGCCGGCGAGATGGCTGCCGGATTATTCGGTGGCGAACCCGGCGCATGGCGCGCGGCGGTAAAGCGGACGCTGCCTTATGCCGGGATTGCCGCGCTGTGCCTGGCGGCCAGCCTGATAGGGCCGTACACCTATCATCTGCACGTGCATATCTGGGAGTATCTGACGGACTCGTTCCAGCGCGAGCACATTCAAGAGATGCTGCCGCTGAGCTTCATCAATCCGGCGTCGCGCTATTTCGAAATTCTGCTGCTGGTGGGCGGCGCGGCGTGCTTCTGGCATCTGCGCCGCAAGCGCTTCACGGAGTGCCTGGTGCTGGCCTTCTTTGCGCACGTGGGGTTGATTGCCTCACGCAACGTTCCCATCTACGGGATTGCCGCGGGGCCAGTAGTGGCACTGGCGCTAGCCGAGTGGTTCCGCGCGCTGGAGGATGCGCCGGTATCCCGATGGGTGCGGACCCTGGCGCGCTCGCTGCGCAGCATCGGCGATTCCATTGGAGAGATGGAGGGCCATTGGCGCACCCACCTGGCGAGTTTCGCGGCGGTGGCGCTGTTGACGGCGATCCTTTATGCCCCATCGCCTCCCCCGAATTTCCGCGCCCGCTTCGACGCCAAGGAGTTTCCGGTAAAGGCACTCGCCAGCCTGGGGGACATCCCGGCCACCAGCCGGATCTTCACCTCCGACCAATGGGGCGACTTTTTGATCTACAAACTGTATCCCAAGAACCAGGTATTCATCGATGGACGCAGCGATTTCTACGGTTCGCGATTCGTGGAAAAGTATCTGGATATATTGAACGTCAATTACAACTGGCAGCGGCAGTTAAACGAGTACGGTGTGGACATCGTTCTGCTGCAAACCACTGCGCCGCTGACCGGCGCACTCAAAGAATCCAGCCGATGGCACGTAGTCTACGACGACGGCGACGCCATTGTATTCCGGACCGGCCCGCGTCCGGAAAGCACCGAGTTTTCCGCTGTAACCGGCGGGAAAGATCGTGATCGTAAGATCACGAATACCCAACCCAGTGATCGGACGATCACCAAAACCAAAACCTAGGAGAAGAAACAAAAATGACGATGTTATTGCGCAACCTGTGGAATGACGATCAAGGCCAGGACCTGATCGAGTATACGCTGCTGATGGCCTTCGTGGCCCTCGCTTCTGCGGCCCTTTTCATCAACGCCGGCACCAGTGTCAGCAAGATCTGGAGCGTCGCCAACACGCAACTGAGCACTGCCGCAGTGTCAGCCAGCTAAGAGTACCGCGCCAGGGGCGCCTCTACCGGGGTGCTCCTGGCCTTTTTTAGGGAATGAAGTTAGAAATCATCGCGGGTGGAAGCGTTCCCGTAGTGGAGAGGGCAGAAATTTTTTGGCCGCTGCCTCCATCAAATTGGCTCACGTCGGAAAAGAATTGAGGAACTGGAATGAACCAACGATTTATCTCGGTATTGATATTCGCTTTTGTGGTGGCCGGCTGCGCCAGTCTGCTGCTTTACCGGCTGACCGTCAGTCACGGTAGCGCGCAAGCGGCGCCCGCGACGACCAAAGCCCTGGTAGCGTCGAAAAATCTCGAACTGGGCGTCATCATCAAGGACTCGGACGTGAAAGATCTCGCCTGGCCGGGCGCGCTTCCCGCCACGGCTGTCCTCAAGCGCGAAGACATTATCGGGCGCGGCGTCACCACCACGATTTACGACGGTGAGCCCATCCTGGAGAACCGGCTGGCGCCAAAGGGCGCGGGCGGTGGTCTGGCGGCCATGATTCCATCGGGAATGCGGGCCGTGGCGGTGCGAGTCAACGATGTAGTCGGCGTAGCGGGCTTCGTGGTTCCGGGCATGCGCGTGGATGTGCTGATCTCGGGCAACCCGCCGGCCGCCAACAGCGCCACTCAAGGAAGCCTCACGCGCACGCTGCTGCAGAATATCGAAGTGCTCTCCGCCGGACAGGAATTCAAGAAAGACAACGAAGGCAAGCCGCTCGGAGTGGGGGTCGTAAACCTGCTGGTCACGCCGGAACAGGCCGAAATGCTCAGCCTGGCGAGCAACCAGACGGTGATCCAACTGGTGCTGCGAAATCCGCTGGACACGCAGGTGGCTAAGACGCCAGGCACGGCGGTCGTCGAGTTGTTCGCGGTCAACGGCCCCAAGAAGCGGCCCGATCCGGCGAAGGTCTATGTGCGGGCGCCGAAGCCCCTACCGGTGCCTCTGCCTGTAGAAGTAAAGGTGGCGCCGCCGGCGAGGCAGTCCTTCGTGATGGAAGTCATCAACGGGGGCAAGAAGAGCGAAACGAAATTCGATACGACTCCGGAGGTCAAATAAGATGTCAAGCGAAGGCAAATTCTCATCGTCTGGCGGCTGCGACCGGCGCGCTCTGGGCGCTGGCCGGCCAGCCGGCCGCACTCCCCGCCGCCGAACTTCAGGCCCAGAATGCGCCGCTGGTGGTAACCGTCGGTAAATCTCTGGTGCTGGACAACGCCATGAATATCCAGCGCATCTCGCTGGCCAACGGGGATCTGGCCGAGGCGGTGGCGGTGAATCCGCGCGAAGTGCTGATCAACGGAAAAATGGCTGGAGAGACGTCGCTGGTGATCTGGCAACAGGGCGGACCGCGGCTCTTGTTCGATCTCACGGTGCGGGCCAACAGCAGCAGACTGGAGAGCGTGCGCGCACAGCTGGCCAAGGAACTGCCGGGCCAGGACGTCGCCGTTTATCTGGAGGGCGATAACGTGTTTGTACACGGTACGGCTACGGACATGATAAGCGCCGACCGGGCAGTGGCCATTGCCACCACGCTGGGAAAACCAGTCAACCTTTTGCACGTGGTGACGCCGCCGGAAGAAGCGCAGATCCTGCTGAAAGTGCGCTTTGCGGATGTGGATCGCAGCTTCAGCTCGAATCTGGGTTTCAACCTGTTCAGTTTGGGAGCCACCAACACCATTGGTGGAACGACCACCCAGCAGTTTGCGCCGCCAACGCTGACGGTGCCGGGCGCCGGTGCTCCACCCACCGCCAGTTTGACGAATGCGCTGAATCTTTTCCTGTTCCGGCCGGACCTGAACCTGGGCGCCACCATTGAGGCGCTGGAATCCAAGAACCTACTCCAGATCCTGGCGGAGCCGAACGTCATGGCAATGAACGGTAAGTCGGCGAGCTTCATATCCGGTGGCGAGTTTCCCGTCCCGGTGGTCCAAGGCGGGGCCAATGTGGGCGCAGTGACCATTCAGTTTCATGAATTCGGCGTGAAGATAAACTTCCTGCCGGTTATCACGCCGCGCGGCACGATCCGGCTGCAGGTGGCGCCGGAGGTCAGTTCGCTCGATTACAGTAACGCGATCGTGCTGAACGGTTTCACGGTGCCCGCGATTGCCACGCGCAAGGTCCAGACCGAAATCGAGTTGGAGAACGGCCAGACCTTCGCCATTGCCGGCCTGCTCAACAACAACTTTAACGAAACCATCGACAAGATTCCGGGGCTTGGGAATATTCCTCTGCTGGGAAAGCTGTTCCAGAGCCGGGTACTCACCAAGAGCAACTCGGAGTTGCTGATCATGGTGACGCCAGAACTGGTGCGGCCCGTTCCGGCGGGACAAGCGCGCCCCGACCTGCCGATGATCAAGCCTTTTCTGAAGGACACGCTGAAGGTACCGCCGCAGACTCCGGGCGTCGACATCACTGGGCCGGTGCCGGTGAAACCGCAGCGCGAGACGCTGCCGGTGGAAGAGTTACAGCAATTGCAGAAAAAGGACCAAGGTACAACGCCCGGCAGCGGGCAGCCGACACTGCTGCTCCCCTTGATGATGAACCCGGCGGGTGGCACAGTCGCGCCTCCGGCGGCGGCGCCGGCTGCTCCGCCTAACGGTGCAACCGGAGCGCCGGCAGGCACGGGAACAGGCACAGGTCAATAACTCATGTATTCGCTGACACTAGGTCTGGCGATCGAAACCAAGCAGCTTTGGGACGAAGTGCAGGCTTGCCTGCCGGCGCTGCCCTTGCGCCCGGTCATCGAGCACCAGGATATGTCCAGTATGGGTTCCTTCCTGGAGCGGCTGGAACGCTTGCGCCCGGAAGTCGTCCTGCTGGACGTGGCGTTGGCGAAGGAGCCGCTTAGCGACTTGATCCCCATGATCCGGGCCAAGGCGCCGGACGCCACTATCGTGGCCCTGCATACCTCGGCCGATCCCGACGCCATCCTGACCGCCATGCGCGCCGGGGTGAACGAGTATGTCTATCCGCCGCTGGAGGGCGCCTTGCGCGGCGCCTTGGAGCGCCGTTCGACGGACGGACGGCGCCACAGCGGAATGCGCTGGGGCGGCCGCACTGTTGGATTCTTCTCCTCCAAGGGCGGATGCGGGGCTACCACGATCGTCTGTCACCTGGCCGTGGAGTTGGGGAAGATGGGCCAGAAGGTTTTGCTGGCCGACCTGGATCTGGACGCCGGACTGATCGGCTTTCTAACCAAAGCGAAGCCGGGCTACTCCATCCTGGACGCCGTCAACAATCTGCATCGCATGGACGTGAGTTACTGGAAGGCGCTGGTCTCCAACGGCTTTCCCGGAGTCGAGATCATTGCGGCGCCGGGCGCCACCGCCGATAAGACCTATCCGCGGCAGGAGCAGTTGCGGCAGCTGTTCAGCTTCCTCCGGTCGTGCTATGACTTTACCCTGATCGATCTCGGGCGCAGCCTGACCCGGGTGGGCGTGGCCGCGCTGGAAGAGATGGACGAGGCTTACCTGGTGAGCACGCTGGAGGTTCCGGCGCTGCACCAGGCCAAGCAGGTGCTGCAAATCCTGATGGACGCCGGTTATGGCAAGGATCGGCTGAAATTGATCCTGAACCGAGTGCCGAAGCGCTCGGAGCTGGCGCCCGGCGAAATCGAAAAAATTCTGGGGCTGCCCGTGTATGCAGTGCTGCCGAGCAGCTATCCGGAGTTGCACGAGTGCTATTCACTGGGCAAGCTGCTGCCAGAGCGGAGCATCCTCGGGAAACAAATCCGGGAGCTGGCGATGCGCATGGCGGGCGCCAACGAGCCGCCAGCGGCTAATAAGAAGAACATGTTTGCAACGTTCGCCGGGAGACTGGGACTGTAACGCGAGGAGAGTAACAAATGGCTACCACGACAAACGGATCGCTATCGAAAAACGGCGACAGGGAAGCGGGCTGGGTCGGCCGGCTGTTTACCCAAGATAGGGCTGCCCTCGAGCACCAGGAGCTGAAATTCGCGCTGCACCGCAAGCTGCTGGATCGCATCAATCTGGAGGCGCTGGCGTCGCTGGGCGGAGAACGGGTGCGGGCGGAAGTGCGCGGCGCCGTCGCCCGCCTGCTCGAGGAAGAGAAGACGCCTCTCAGCCTGCTCGAAAAAGAGCGGGTGGTGGAGGAGGTGCTGGACGAGGTCTTCGGACTGGGCCCGCTGGAGCCGTTGCTGCAGGATCCCACCATCTCCGACATCCTGGTCACCACGCCACGGCTGGTTTACGTGGAGCGGAACGGCAAATTGTTTCGCACGCCGGTGGAATTCAAGGACAACGCGCACCTGCTGCGGATCATCGAGAAAATCGTATCGAGAGTCGGCCGGCGCGTGGACGAATCCACACCGCTGGTGGATGCGCGCCTCCCGGACGGATCGCGCGTCAACGCGGCCATCCCGCCGGTGGCGGTCGACGGACCGCTGCTTTCCATCCGGCGATTCGGAAAAAGCCTCATGCACGGCAAGGACCTGGTGACCCGCCTGACGCTCACCGAGGGCATGCTGGAAATGCTGCGGGCGGCCGTGCGGGCGCGGTTAAACATTTTGATCTGCGGCGGTACCGGCGCCGGCAAGACCACGCTACTGAATGTGCTGTCCAGTTACATTCCCGAAGACGAGCGCATCGTGACGATTGAAGACGCCGCCGAACTACGGCTGCAGCAGACCCACGTGGCGCGCATGGAAACGCGGCCGGCCAACGTGGAAGGGCAGGGCGCCATTCGCATCCGCGACCTGGTCATCAATGCCCTCCGTATGCGTCCCGACCGCATCATCGTCGGCGAGGTTCGCGGCGAGGAAGCGCTGGACATGCTGCAGGCCATGAACACGGGCCACGACGGCTCTCTGACCACGGTCCACTGCAACAATCCGCGCGACGCCATGTCGCGCCTGGAAGTGATGGTCGGCATGGGCAATGCGAATATGGGCGTGCGCGCCATTCGCCAGCAGATATCCGCCGCGCTCGACCTCGTGGTGCAGGTTTCGCGTTTCAGCGATGGAACGCGCCGGGTCACGCACGTCACGGAGGTGACCGGTATGGAGGTGGAGACCATCACCCTGCAGGACATTTTCCTATTCGAGAAGACTGGCGTCTCTGAAGACGGGCGCGTGACTGGACGTTTCCGCGCGACGGGCATCCGGCCGCGCGCGTACGACCGGATCAGAGCGTGCGGAATCCAGTTGCCCACGTCGTTGTTCCAGACGGTGGTGGAGATCAATTAAGCATATGTCTCTCACTTTCGCTAGCATCGCAGGCATTTTCTTTCTGGTATTCGCGCTGATCATGGCGGTGGCGGTCTTTGCCTTCCTGTACCGGCAACAACACCGGCAGAGCGTGGTGAAGAACATGCTCCAAACCGTGGCCGGAAATCGCCCTGTGCCGGTGACCAAGCTGCTGAAGGATCTGACCCCGGAGGTCGCCGGCTTCCAAAGGATGCTGAAGTCGCTGAACCTCGCCGACCACCTGCAAAGCTCGATCAAGCAGGCGGGAATGACCTGGACGCCCTCGGTTCTGTTTATGGCGACGGTGGGTGCGGCGGTACCCGGGTTTTTGTTGGGTCTGCGCTTTCCTTTTATCATCAACGAGGTTCTGACCTCGCTCACGCTGGCGTCGGCCACCGCGTCGCTGCCGTATATGTACGTGCGAAAAAAGCGGACCAAACGGCTGGCGGCGCTCGAAGAGCAGTTCCCCGACGCGCTGGACTTCATCGCCCGCTCGGTGCGCGCCGGACATGCGTTCATGATCAGCATGTCGATGGTCGGCGATCATGTGCCCGAACCGCTGGCGACGGAACTAAAAACGGTCTTTAACGAAACCAATCTGGGCGCACCGCTGGGGACGGCGCTAACAAATCTCACGACCCGCGTGCCCTTATTGGATTTCAGGTTTTTCACTTCGACGGTCATGTTGCAACGGCAGACGGGCGGTAACCTCAACGAGATTCTGGGCCGCCTCGCGCACGTCATCCGGGAGCGTTTCCGGCTGAAAGGCGAAGTGAAGTCGGCCAGCGCGCACGGCAGGTTGACGGCCGGCATCCTGACGGTTCTGCCAATTCTCACGGCGCTCGCGCTGTTGGGGGTGGCTCCCGGCTATCTGCAGGGAATGGCGAAAGATCCGGATGGAAAGTACATGATCCTAGCCGCCGGGTTCATGGTGCTGCTCGGAAATTACTTCATCCGGCGCATTATCAAGATCGAGGTATAACGATGTCCATTTACCTGATCATCGCGTTCTTCATGGTGCTGTCGGTGGCCATCGCGGCCTTCGGCTATCAGCGTTACGCCCGGCCCGGACAGGTGTACGAGCGGCTGGGCGAGCCGGTGATCGAGACTCCCACGGACGGGTCGCCGGACGACGCCGAGGCGCACAAGCCGCGGGAGTTCAAAATCATCCAGCGGGTCGGCGAATTAATGCCGGTGTCTACCGACGAAAGCTCGCTGACGCGGACGATGCTGACGCACGCCGGTTTCCGCGCCGACAACGCGGTCAAAATGTACTACGGGGTGCGGTTGCTGTCGACTGCCATGATGTCCCTGTTGGGCCTGACCCTGCGCACCGTGGTGAGCCAGAACCCGACGGTGCGCATCATGTTTCCGCTGGGCATGGCGCTGGGCGGGTTCATCCTGCCGAACTTTCTGCTGGAGAAGAGGATCAAGAAACGGTTTAAGATTTTGCGCCTGGCGCTGCCGGACGCCCTGGACCTGATGGTGATCGCGGTGGAAGCCGGGCTGGGCCTGGACCAGGCCATTCAATACGTGGCCGCCGAACTGCGCAACGCGCACCGGGAGCTCACCGAAGAATTCGTGCTGACCAACCTGGAGATCCGGGCCGGCAAGCGGCGCGGCGACGCGCTGAAGAACCTGGGCGAGCGCGCCGGAGAGCCGGAATTGCGCAAGCTCACGGCTATCCTGATACAGAACGACCGCTTCGGCACGAGCATCGCCGAGTCGTTGCGGCAGCATTCCGATTACATGCGCGTGCGGCGCCGCCAGGAGGCGGAGGAGCGCGCGGCGAAGGTGGGCGTGAAACTGGTGTTCCCCATCTTCTTCTTTATTCTGCCGGCCATGATGCTGGTGTGCGCCGGGCCGGGCGTGCTGCAGGTGGTGAAGTACCTGCTGCCGCTGATGAAGGGTTTCTAAGACGGCGCCGTTGGCGCCGGGAAAAAAGTTTGAAGTACGAGTCACTTAAAAGAAAGGAGACAAGGTCATGAATGGCACAGCTATGCAGGTTCTGATCTGGGTTGCGGCCGGTGTCGTGCTGTTGCTGCTGTTGCAGCGCCGTCGGCGCCGCAAAGTAGTCCGGTAGTTGCAGGTCCTTGTGTTTGTTTTTGCTGGCTCGCAAGCATTTTGGCGCGGGCGGCGCTAACCCGTAGCGCGCCCGCGCCGCTTAAGCTTTCAGCGGTCTGAGGAAGGATTGCCCCTTTTGGAAATCGATCGCGCGGCCCTGGAAAATATCCAGGCGGCTCAAAACCCGGATGGCGGATGGCCGTATCACCGCGGAGGTTCGTGGACGGAACCCACCGTTTATGCGCTGTTGGCGCACCAGGCAGCCCGGCAGACGGCCCCGCGCAACGGCGCGGCCTTGGCATGGCTGGGCGCCGCACAGCAGCCCGACGGCGGATGCGCGCCGCGCCGTTCAGTCGATCAGAGCACCTGGGTAACGGCGCTGGCAGCGTTGTTGCCGCCGGAAACCATCGGCGCCAAGAGACACGCGCGCATTATGGAATGGCTGATGGGTCAAAGCGGGCGGGAATCGTCGTTGATTTACCGGCTGGGAGCGTTGCTGCGCGATGGCGCCTTGCCGGCCGGGACGGATCAGAGCGGTTGGCCCTGGTTTCCCGGAACCGCGTCTTGGGTGACGCCCACCTGCCTGGCGATTCTGGCCTTGAAAAAGTGCTACTGGCGGCGGCCTTCCACCGAACTGCGCGAGCGCATCGGCGAGGCCCAGGCATTTCTGTTTTCGCGCCGGTGCGCCGATGGCGGATGGAACCACGGCTCGTCGCGTACCCTAGGTTACGACGTGGGCGCGTACCCGGAAACCACCGGCCAGGCCTTGTTGGCGCTGGCGGGCCTGGATCCGGCGAGGCTGGAGGGAAGCATCAGCCTGGCGCAGCGATTTCTACGGGAGCAACGGTCCTCGGGCGGAGCTGCCTGGTTACGGCTCGGGTTGCTGGCTCACCAGCAAACTCCGGCCGCTGCTCCCCTTTTTCCCATGCCTTGCCGCACGGTGCCGGATACCGCGCTGACGCTGCTCGCGTCGGCCGCGGAGCAAGGTTACAACGTGTTTCTGGAGTAGCTGAAAGCCGATAGACGGACCATGAGACGACGCGACTTTTTGATAGGGTGTCCCCTGGCCCCGGCGGCGGCGCTGGGATTGGCGGGCTGCCGGCAGGCGGCTGCGCCGCGGCCTCGCGCGCAGGTCCAGGTCACGCGCGCCGCCGGCTACGGGCAGGACATCTACGACACCATGCGCCGGGTGCTGGCCGCCCACAAACTCAATGTGCGTGGCCGGCGCGTGGTGTTGAAGCCCAACCTGGTGGAGTTTGAACCCGGAAGCGTCATCAACACGCATCCGATGGTCGTGCATGCCGCGCTGGAGGCCTTTCGGGAGATGGGCGCATCGGTGGCTATCGCCGAAGGCCCCGGCCATCGCCGCGGCACCCTGGATCTGGCCGATGCCGCCGGATACTTCCAGACGATTCCGGGGTTCGAAGACCTATTCACCGACTTGAATCTGGACGAAGTCTCGCGCGTACGGCTGGCGCGCCCGGTTTCGCACCTGCGCTCCCTCTACTTGCCCCATACGATCCTCGCGAGCGACCTGCTGGTATCCATGCCCAAGATGAAGACGCACCACTGGGCCGGCGCCACGCTATCGATGAAGAACCTGTTCGGCATCGTGCCTGGCGGGGTCTACGGCTGGCCCAAGAATGTGCTGCATTGGGCCGGAATCCCGCAGAGTATCGCCGACCTACACTCACTGTTTCCGAAGCATTTCGCGATTGTCGACGGGATCGTGGGGATGGAAGGCAACGGACCGATCCAGGGACGGGCTAAGCCGGCGGGCGTGATCGTTTCCGGGGACGATGCGGTGGCGGTGGACGCCACTTGCTGCCGGATCATGCAGATTGAGCCATCGCGCATCGAGTACTTAACTCTAGCGGGCGGCGCAGACGGAATATCGGAGAAGAATATTCAACAAATAGGAGAAACACCGGATTCCGTCGCAACGCGGTTCGAGTTGATAATGGAGCTGCGAGAGCTGCGGAGGGAAAAGGCGTGACAGCCGGAATCGAATTCGACAAGCCGGCGTGGACGCGGACGTCGGTTCTGGAATCCTGTGCCACGAGTGTACGCGCGCTGGCCCTGTCAGTGCTATTGCTGGTGCCCTGTTTCTGGCAGCCGCGGATCCAGGCCGGCGACCTTTCCAGCCACCTCTATAACGCCTGGCTGGCGCAATTGATCGAACACGGGCAAGCGCCGGGTCTGACGCTGGCCAGACAATCCAACAACATTTTGTTCGACTGGATGTTGAGCGGGCTGATGCACTCCTTCGGCGCCGCCGCGGCGCAGCGCATCGCGGTATCGATTGCGGTGCTGGTGTTCTTCTGGGGAGCCTTTGCGTTCGTGTGGTCCAATTCGGGCGCGCGCCGCCGGGCGCCCTGGCAACTGGCCCCCTGCCTGGCCATGCTGGCATATGGCTGGGTGTTCCACATGGGCTTGTTCAACTTCTACATTTCGCTGGGGCTGTGTTTCGGCGCCCTGGCGCTGGCGCGGCGCAAGGAGCGCTGGGCGTGGGTGGCCGCCGTGGGGCTGCTTGGGATAGCATACGTGGCGCACGCGCTGCCGGTGGCTTGGGCGATGGGGATATTCGCCTACGGCCGCGTAGCCTACGCCCTGCGCCCACGGCACAGGGTCCGGCTGATGATCGGCACGCTGGCCATGCTGGCGCTAGCCGGGTTCCTGTTGGGCGCGCTGTTTCCGACACGCCGGGGCCCCGACCAGTTCATGGCCATGACCGGCGCGGATCAGCTTTGGATATACGGAAGACAATACGTTTTTATCGGAGTGGCGGTCCTGGCGGTGTGGGCGTTGTGCTTCCAGCGCCTGCTGGATACGCGCGGGACGGAGCGCGCGCTGCTGGATGTCCGGGTTCACATGTGCGCGTTGAGTTCGGCTGCCGCGGTGCTTCTCCCCGGCGGCGTGCTGCTGCCGGGGTTCCGCTCGGGGCTCGACTTTATGGCCGAGCGCATGTCGCTGGCGGGCGCCGTGCTGTTTTGCGCGCTGGTGGCTTCGATTCGCCTGCCCAAACCGCTGGTGGGCGCCATGGCCGCTATTGCGGCCGCTTTCTTCGCGCTCTCGTACATCGATGAGCGCGCCATCAACCAGGTGGAAACGCAAATGGAGCAGGCCGTGGCGCAATTGCCGCCGGGCGAGCGGGTGGTGAGTGCTCTGGCCGACTCAGGCAGCCGCATCCCAACTTTGGTCCACGCGGTCGATCGTATCTGCCTGGGCCGCTGCTTCAGTTATGCCAACTACGAAGCCTCGACGGCGCAGTTCCGCGTGCGCGCGTACCACCAGAACGGGTTCGTGGTTTCCGACTACGGGGAATCCTGGAGCATGCAGACGGGCGGTTATGTGGTGAAAGCGCAGGATCTGCCGATGTACAACATCGACCTGTGCGAACCGGGCAGTGCGCGGATCTGTGTAGCGCCGCTACGTGCGGGAGCCAAGCTGCACAACACAGGCTTGCGGGTGGTTCCCGCTTTGGGAGGAGGATAACGCCATGCGTGAAGGAAGTGCGGCCGAGTGTGTGGCCGCTTACGATGCACCGGATATCGAAATGGACGCCAAGGGCAGCAAGACGTTGCTGCTCTTTAAAACGCTCCCCTGGAAGCGCATCATCGTCGATATGCTTCTGGTAGCCGGCATTCTGCTGGCTTCGTCCAGCCTCTTGTCAGTGCGGTAGCCGTGGCGCAGCCCTAGTCTGCTCCGCTCGCGGTCATTCCGGCGCTTGGCGGGTACGCCAAGACAAGGGTAGAGTTGCGCGCGGCATCCAGCCCGGCATCCGCGGCGACGCCCCGCCGCCAAAGGGCGAGCTCGCACCAGAGCGCCGCGACAATAGTGACGGCAGTCAGGGACCAAAGCAGCGCCGGTGAGTCTATGAGGAGCAGGACGCGCCAACGGAGCAGCGCCATCCATCCGAAAGTCATGGCCGCGCCGGCCGCCAGGGAGAATCGCTTTCCCGGCGCGCGGGTGGCAATCCCCTGCACCAACAGAGCGTACGGAAAGGCCACGCACAAGTCGGTCAGGTAGTGCTCGCCCGATCCCAGAGTGGCCAGTGCGGTGAGCGCCAGGTAAGCGAAAGCCACGGGGCGCGCGCGGCGCCACCCGCGGAGATTCCACCAGATGAGCAGCGCGCCCGCCAGGTGCAGCGAGGGCACGCAATTGGGGGCCTGGCCGATGGCCACGGGCGCGAGCGCCAATACGGACGGCGGGTGCCACGGGAAGTCATGCCCGAACGCATAAACGGGGCCGGAGGCCGGATATAGAAAATAGAGGCTGAAGCCCACCACCGCGTTCACGTAGAGCAACCGCAGGATGTCGACGGGCCCACCTTTCGGCCGCCACCGCAGATGCGCCGCATAGAGCGCCGCCAGCACCAAGGGGAGCGAATAGTAGATTAGCGCCTCGAACCGGTACAGAGCCGGGGAGGCCTCGAACCATCGCCCCACCACGAACGCGGCAGGTGTACCGTAGGTCCGATCGAGAGCATACAGATAGCGGTCCAGTTTCAACGGACACATCTTCGTGGCGAGATTCAGTATCCCGCCCAGGGCGATGCCCAGTATGATGAATATGGCCGCACGACCGAGCATTTCCAGCGCCTCCAAGGATTTCCGCGCACGGATCGCCAGGGCCGCCGCGCTGGCGAGTCCCACAAATCCGCCGGTCTGCGCGAGCTCCTGCAAGGGGTACGGAAAGGGTTGCGGCGGATACAGGTAGGCCGTCGCCACCCGCAGCCCAATGCCTGCCAGGATCGTCAGCCCAATCTCCCGCCGCCCGGGCGAACTACACAAATACAGCAGGAAGATCCCCAGATATGTGAACTGCGCTGGGGGATTCGTGCTCAGAAGTGCGAGGAGGCTGCCGGTGGCCGGTTCGTGCATAGGTCAAGTTGGTGAAGCGCGATATGGGTATTGCAGCAGGGCGGAACGGGTTGGAACAAGCTACCTTCGGTTAACACGCGGTTGGGGGATAGGGACGCTTATATCGAAGCCGCGAGCCTTCGTGGGGCTCGCTTGGCCGCTCCATGCCTCGCTTTGCGGCTTTTGTACCATAGTCTATTCTGGGGAATCATATGAGCCCGCCGAAACAAGCGATAGCCGTGATTCTGGGGGTAGGGCTGGCGGTCGCAGTAATGCTTCTAGCGTGGCTGCCGCTGGTAAAGGAACCAAATTACGTGACGCGCATGAGGGACTCCAGACTGTTGGGAGATCTCGCACGGGCACCTCGGTCTATCCTCTACATTGTGGTAATCCTGGGTTTGGGACTGGGTGGTTTCCGCCGACCGTTCCCTGCTATCGGCGTGTTGCTGGCAGGTATGGCTTGTCTTTGCCTAGCTAGGCAACAGAAAGACAAGGGCTGAGCCGGGCTTTTTGGAAGAAGCGGCCGTCTCGCCTGTGTAGGCTCGGTTCGGGATCTTCCCGCGAAACGACGGTAGGACAAGATACGACAACGCCACACGTGTGTCACCCAAAACCGCCGGCCCCCGATCCCGGTTTGTACGCTGGGCAGTATACTGATGCTGAGATGTTCTGCCGAATGCTGGCATTGGCCTGGATCGTATTCACCGTGCAAGGTGCGGAACAGCCGGGCCCGTCCGAATTCCATGTTGTCTCGGTATTCTTCTCAGATAATGGAGCCCAGTTTTACTACCGCATCGTTGATGTAACCCAAGAGGGATCGGGCTCCGCAATCCGCGTGGTCCGGATTGCTCCGTCAAATGTTTATTGCCCTCGCCTGATTGTCCAAGCCGCCGAAACCGTGGTGCGCGATAGGTCTCCGGCCCAACTGGCGGCACGCAATAATCCATGTGCGATTAAGCCGGCAGCCCTGACTGCCGCTCTTCGGAAATCCCGCCAACATGGCGGGGTGTTTGAGAGTATCAGCTTCGGCATCGTCGCACGGTGTGGGCCCTTGTCGGTTTCACTCGCGCTTCCCCGCGTTGAGGCCGTCGACCTCAAGAAGATGGAGGCCTCGAATCCGGCAATGGTCCACCTGTGGGATTTGGGCTCGGAGATATCTGCACTGGGTTTCGGGCCCAATGACAATTTTTTCCACCGCAGCGATGAGGACGACCTTGCGCTTCAGCGAGCGGGAAAGAGCCTGCTACCTCAATTGATCTCCGGCCGGTACGATAAAGCGCTGGCCATGGCGGTCCAAGGGAATGTGGGGAAATGGACGCACCCAAGCTTCCGATCCGTGCTCGCCAGTTATCACGGCCCGATCGCGGCGGCGGAAGCCAGTGCGACCTATGTTCCGCGGTTGCTGGACGCAACGGACTATCACTTTGCCAAGTTCGTCGCGCCAAAATACGCGCCGCTGGCCACGCAGGCACGGATTCAGGGCCGAGTCGCACTACAACTGACGGTGAATTCGTCCACAGGCGAAGTCCAAAGCGCTTCGGCGATCTCGGGACATCCGCTGCTCGCAGCAACTGCTATCGAAGCCGCAAAACAGTGGCGTTTCGAAGCTGACTCCATCAGTACCGATAGGGTTATGGTTACCATCGAGTACGCCCTTCGCTGTGAACAAGAACACTAGCAGACGCCCGACAAGTGTGGCCGGCGCGGCGCGGCGTAAGGCTCGACGCGCCATCTGCCGATTTGGTGTAGGTGGCCGCCCGGTTCCTTGGTAAGGTACTCATCTCCGCAGGCATCCTGGGATTTCTCATCGGCCTGATGTTTCACTTTCATCTTTCGACATATACCTATTTGGAATCGGCGCTTATTGGCTCGCTAGCGATCTATCTTTGGAACCGGCCGGACGTGCGTAGCCTGACAACCACGCTCCTGCTCGGCATAGCGTTTTGCGTAATTTACGGCATTCTCCAAGGCGGACCGTTACTCGGCGCATGCCCTGCTTTCCTGGGTCTGGGCAGCTTGGCAAGCCTCGCATGGGCTGCGGTGTGGTCCGCTCCCAGCCGACGGCAAACCTGCCTCGACACGTGCTTGACGGCTTCTATGTTTCCTCTCTTCCTGATCCTCGCCGGGTTTTCATTAGCGGTAACAAGCATCTCTTATCCAAAGACTTACGACATATTTTTGTACGCGTTTGATGAGCACCTGGGCAGGCAGCCGAGCTTTCTCGCCGGGCAGCTTCTGGCGCGATACGGCGCCCTCCGTCAGCTCTGCTATCTCGGCTATGAGGGGCTGCCTTTGGCGATGGCGATCGCTTTTGCCATCGAGCGCAGCAGACCTCGCCGGCATATGTCGAGTATCCTGCCGGCCTTCGCCGTAACGGCCGCCGGAGGATTCCTGTTGTACAACTTCTATCCCGCAGTGGGGCCGGTGCATGTCTTCGGAGCTCATTTCCCTTACTCGCCGCCGCCATCCGGTTTGCCTCCTTTCCGGCTGGTCGCGGTGGGTGATGCGCCACGCAACGCCATGCCTTCGGTGCATGTCGCCATGGCGCTGCTGATCCTGTGGAACTCGCGTGGCGGGCCGCGGCTTTGGCGCTTCCTGGCAGGTGCTCTGCTCGGCGTGACGGTGCTCGCGACATTAGGGTTTGGCGAGCACTACCTGGTGGATTTGTTTGTGGCGGTGCCCTTCGCCCTGCTGGCGCAGGGGCTGGTTAGGTCCGACGTGCCGTGGCGGAATGCGGCACGAATCGCTTGCGTGGGAATGGGCGCTCTATCGGTGTCGGCGAGCTTGATCTACCTTCGGATGCCCTCGCCGCCGTTCCAAGGGAGCGCCGTGCCCTGGGGTCTGCTGCTCGGCGCGGCTGTCGCATCCTGCATGCTTGAATCGCGCTTGAGCCGCGCCCCATCGCCAGAACTACAGTCCGAACACGAACGGCTTGCCGTGTTCCAGGCGTAGGTAGCGCACCTCCGGCGCGCGCATGGCGAGCGAGGCGCGGAACTGGCCGGGATCGACGGAGTTGTCCGGAAACATATCGTAATGACAGGGGATGGCGCCCTTGGGCTGAATCTGAGCGGCCAGTTGCGCAGCCTCGTAATGCGAGAGATTGTTGAAGCCGCCATTGATGCAGGTGATCATGAGGTCTGGCCGGTGTTTGGCCGCCGAAGCGAGCAACTCGCTATAGTCCGTGTCGCCGGTGACGTAGATCCGGGGACCTTTTCCGAACTGAAACACGAAGCCCATGTGATTGAGGTCGGTCGAATCGGTGGGCAGGGCAAAGGTGCCGTGGATGACGATGTCGCGGAACTCAAGCTGGCAGGAAGGCCAGGCCGGCACGATGCGGCCGCTCTCCACGCCCTGCGCTTGAAACACCTCGCAACTGGGGTGCGGGCCGATGAAGTGAGTGGTGTCTTTGTGGCGGAGGCGCTCGATGGTCAGCGGGTCGGTATGGTCCTGGTGGTTGTGCGTGCAAGTATAAACGTCGATGTTCAGTTCCTCGGGCGGCAAAAGGATGGGTACCTGGCGGTCGAGGTTGATGCCGGAATCGGCATAAGAATCGTGGCAGGAGTTGGTCAGGTACAGGTCGGTCGACAGCAGCGTGCCTTCGGCGGTCTTGAAGATGAATCCGTTCTGGCCGAGCCACCAGATGGCCACCGTGTTGCGCGACACGGGGAACTCGCGGATCTCCTGCATCAGTCCCATGAGGCTCATTGTGTCAAGGCGCGGGCACCCTTGCAAACGGTCGCTTGCAAACGCGCAAAAATTACGCCAAATTGAGGACATGCCCATACCGCTGGACGTTTTGCGCGTCGTATTGGGGCTGTTGAGCCTGTTCTTCGCGCACTTGCTGGGGCGCTCGACGGTCCGCGCGCGGCGCGGCCTTGGCGTGCGCAGTGTGTACGGCTGGCTGATCCGGACGGCGATCACGGCCGGAGCCCTCCTGTGGGGCCGCGGGCTGGACAACCTTGCCATTGCGATGCTGACCCTGGCGGCGGCATCGCTGGTGGTTGGGATGTGGGACGAACAGCGCCCCAAGAAGCAGGAAGATTTGACCAAGGAGATTTTCGGCGAATAGCCCGGCATCCGCGCTATTCGCCCGCGCTATTCGCCATGGATGGCGGCCAGCGGATCAATGCGGGCGGCGCGCCGCGCAGGCACAAAGGTCGCCACGGCTGCCACCAGGGCCAGCGCCAGAACCGCTGCCGCCAGCGTCACCGCGTCCGTCGCGTTCACGCCGAACAAGAGGGAACGCAGCAGGCGATTCGCCATCCAGGTCAGCAGCAGTCCGGCCGCCGCGCCGATCCCGAGCAGGCGGGCCACGCTGGTCAACAGTTGCGCCACAATCTGGCGCGGCTGAGCCCCCAGCGTCATGCGGACGCCAATCTCGCGCGTGCGCGCCGTCACCACCATCGTCACCAGGCTGTAAAGACCGACGGACGCCAGCAGCATCGCCGCCAGCGCGAACGAGCTCACCACGCGGCTCTTCAAGCGCGGCTCGTCCAGCGATTCGGCCAGAACTTCCGGCACCGTCGTCACCCCGAAGACCGCACGCGTCGGATCGATCCGATGCGCGATCGGACGGATGGCCTGCTCTAGCGGGCCCGGACTTCCTTGCGCCCGCACCACGTATTCCGGGTCGGGCCAGCCGCCGGGCGCGATGCACAAGTAGAGATAGGGGCCCGGCGCAACAGTTAGGGCATCCTCGCGCAGATCGCCGGCAACTCCGACAATTTCCATGGCCTGCGCGTCCGGCGTCACCACATCCTGCAGGAAGCGGATGTGTTGCCCGACCAGGTTCCGGCCCTTGCCGAACATCTCCGCGAAGCGGCGGTTCACCAGGGCCTTGGGCGACGATTTGACCAGCGTGCGGAGGTCCGGGCAATCCGACCCAGCCACGATGGGCGCGCCGATCGCCTGCAGATAGCCCCGGGTGATGCTTCTCTCGCCGGTGGTGATTTTGCCGGTTTCCTCGGTGCGCGCTGTTTCGACCAGCGAGACCTGATAACGCAGCGTGGCGGCGGACGCCGGCAGAAAGTTGGCGAACCCGGCGGCCTCGACTCCCGGCGTCCGTTCCAGTTCGTCCAACAGCGCCTCCTGCATCTGCCCGATGCGGGTGCGGTCTTCGTTCCAGGCCGCGCCCATATGGAAGGTGACCGTGCGGCTCGGATCGAAGCCCATATCCACGTGCGCAAGGTTGTAATAGCTGCGCAGCAGGAGTCCCGCGCTGGCCAGGAGGAGTACGGTCAACGCTACCTGTCCCGCGACCAGCCCGCGCTGCCACTGGTGACGGCTGCCCGATCCGCCGCGCCCGGCCTGCGCCAGGATGGCCGACAGATTCGCGCGGGTCGCCTGCAGCGCCGGCAACAGGCCGCACAGGATAGCTGCTCCGACGCCCGCCAGCGCCGCGAAGGCCAGCGCGGGCCAGCCCAGGTGGAATCCGCCCGGCGCCGGCAGAGTCGTGAATACCTTTCCCGCCGCGTCGACCAGCCAGCCGGCCAGCGCGCAGCCCAGACCGATGGACAACGCCGCCATCAGCAGGATCTCACGCATTACGGCCCCCAGGATCTGCATCCGGCTGGCGCCGATGGAGCTCCGGATGGCCATCTCCCGCTCGCGCCGCTGAAGCTGCGTGAGCATCAACCCAGCGATGTTGGCCACGGCGATAAGCAGCAGCATGGCCACCGCGCCGAAGACAAACACCAGCGGCTTCCGGTATTCCCCGACGCGCGCTTCCTTCAGGCTGCGCACCATCGCCGACCAGCCCTTATCGGTTTGCGGATACTGCTCACCCAGTTGACGCTGGACGCGCGCCAGATCGTCAAGCGCCTGCGCGATGCTCACGCCTGGTTTCATGCGTGCCACGCCAGAGTAGAAGCGGGCTTCGCGGACCCGCATCAGCCAGGCGTTAATCTGCGCGGGAATCCAGACGTCGATGTTGGCGGTCTGGAAATCCCGCGGCATGACTCCGACGATGGTGTAACCCGTGCCCTGGACGATCAGCCGCCGCCCGATGGCGCTAGGCGATTGGTGGTAGCGGCGGGTCCAGAGTTGGTAGCCGATCACGGCGGAGGTGGGCCCACCTGCCAGATCTTCGTCGGGTGTGAAAGTGCGGCCATAGAGCGGCTTGGTTCCGAAGACGCGGAAGTATTCCGGAGAAACACGCCGTCCCGCCAGGCGCTCGGGTTCGCTGCCGCTGGTATCGGTCACATTTTCGGCGTAGTTGCCGGCAATGCAATCGAAGGCGTGGTTCATGCGGCTCCAGTCCGCGAGGCGTGCCGGCGCGATCAGACTATCGCGCTCACTGGTGGAGGGACTGGCTTCCATTACTGTTACCAGACGATCGGAGTTGGGATAAGGGAGGGATTTCAGCAGAACCGCGTCCACCACCGAAAAGACCGCCGTGTTGGCGCCGATTCCCAGTGCCAGAATGGCCACTACCGCCGCCGTAAAAGCCTTGCGGCGGGTGAGCGAGCGTAGCGCGAGCTGCCAGCGTTTCATCTAGCTTTGGACGCCGTTTGCGATACTTAAGTTAGGTGCTCCGGAACATTCTGATATCGGCGGGCGAAGCTTCGGGCGATCTGTACGCCGCCCTTCTGGCGGAGGAGATCCACCGAATCTGGCCCGAGGCGCACTTGTTCGGCTGCACCGGTCCGCGCATGCGCCGCGCCGGCGTCGAAACCGTGGTCGATGCCGCCAGCCTGGCCGTGGTCGGCCTGGTGGAGGTGATTTCGCACATTCCCCGCATCTACGGCGAATACCGCAAGCTGCTGGCCGCCGCGCGGCGCCTCCGGCCGGAATTGGCCATCCTGACGGATTCCCCCGATTTCCACCTCCGCCTGGCGCGAAAGCTGCACCGCCAGGGCATTCCGGTGGTGTACCTGGTGGCGCCGCAAGTGTGGGCCTGGCGCAAGGGCCGTTTGCAGGGTATGCGCCAAACGCTGCGCCACGTGCTCTGCATATTTCCGTTCGAAGAGGAGTTTTTCCGCGGCCACGGCCTGCCCGCGACCTACCTCGGCCATCCTCTGGCCGGGATCGTGAAACCCGGCCTGTCGCGGGCTGAGTTTTTTCGGAAACACAGACTTCCTCCGGGCCGTCCATTAATATCGGTGTTGCCTGGAAGCCGCCGGGGGGAAGCTGCCCGGCATTTGCCGCCGCTGCTGGATGCAGTGGGACGTATTTATCGCGACCAGGCCGCCAGTTTTATTCTGCCCGCATCGGCAACGGCCGGCGCCGGCTTCTTTCGGGAACGGATCGGCGGAGCTCCTATACAGGTCATCGAGGGGGAAAACTGGGATTCCATCGCGCACTCCGACCTGGCTCTGGCGGCCAGCGGCACGGTGACCGTGGAAGCCGCTCTGCTTGGCACACCGATGGTTACATTTTACAAAGTCACAACCGCAAGCTGGCTAATGGGCCGCATGCTGGTGCGAGTGCCATTTTATTCGATGGTAAATCTGATTGCGGGGCGCGCCGTGGTCCCCGAGCTGATGCAGTCGCAGTTGACCGGCGAACGTCTGGCCGCCGAAGCCCAGCGCCTCTTGCGCGACGATGGAGCGCGCGCCCAAATGCGCGCGGATCTGGCCGAAGTGACAGCCCGCCTGTCAGGCCCCGCGCGGCCAATGTCCCGCGCTTCCGCCATAATCCAAGATCTAATGGAAGGAAAACTCGCTCATGTTTCGCAGTAGTAAGCTATCAGTCCTCGTGCTTCTGTGCCTCGCCGCCGGCGCCTCGGCGCAGGAGCGCCGCACGCGCATCCGAGTCGAGAATTACACTATCGACGCCGAGATTCAGCCGGCTACCCAATCGCTCATCGCCAATGCCGAGGTGCGCTTCGTGCCGCTGGACAACGCCAGCTCGGCCGCCTTCGAGCTGAACAACGCCTTGACGGTCTCGCATGTCGTGGACGGCAAGGGCTTCCAGATCAACGACACGCGCAACCAGACCGATTCCACGGTGAAGCTAAGTTTCGATCCGGCCCTGCCCAAAGGCCAGCCGGCCACCCTGAAGTTCACTTATGAAGGACGCTTGAGCGGCAACGAAGACTCGCCGGTCTACGGAATCAAGTTCGCCGCCATCCATCCCGATTACGCCTTCCTGCTGTATCCCGCGCGCTGGTTCCCCGTCAGCGGCTACACCACCGACCGCTTCACGGCGGACTTGCACATCACCGTCCCGTCCGGCTATCAGGTGCTGGGCAGCGGCATCGATACGCACCAGGAAGCCGGCGACAAGGTGGTTTACAGCTTCCATTTCGAGCGCCCGTCCTTTCCGGGTAGTATTGCCATTGTGCGCGAGCCCGGCGCGAAAGTTTCCGCCGAGGGTGTCACCAGCACCTTGTACTTCCGCGGGGATGAGAAGGGCATGGCGCAGCAGTATGGCGAACAAATCGGCCAGATGATGGCCTACTTCACCGGGGATTTCGGCCTGCCGCCCTACGCGAACCTCACCGTCGTCGAGACGGAAAATGGGGCACCCAACGGCTACGCCGCGCCCGGTATGATCTTCCTGAATCCGCACGCCATCGGCAAGCAGGTAGGAGCCAAGCTGTTGGCCAACCAGATCTCGCGCCAATGGTGGGAGGTGCTGGTGTCGCCCGTCACGCGCAATCACCTCTGGCTCGCTAACGGCCTGGCGGCCTATTCGGAACTCCTGTGGACGGAGCATACTGCCGGGCCCGGCGCCGTGGAGTCGCAATTCCGCGACGATGCCGTGGAGGCGCTCACGGTGGACAATGTTCCCGTGATCCAGGCGGGGCGCATGGAGGACTATTCGCCGGAGTTGTGGGCCCTCACCGGCAGCAAGGGCGCGGCCGTGCTGCATATGCTGCGCTACGTCATCGGCGACAAGAATTTCATGGATACATTGAAGGACTTCGCCACGCGCTACACCTGGAAATCGGCATCCACCGAGAACTTCAAGAACGTGGCCCAGGATGTCTCTAAGCAGGATCTCGGCTACTTCTTCATTCAGTGGATCGAATCCAGCGGCGCGCCCGAATTCAAGCTGGAGTACACCATTTTCCGCACCCAAAAAGGCTTCCGCGTGATGGGCAAAGTGGCGCAGGACATGGATACGTTCAAAATGCCGGTGGATCTGAAGATTGAAACCGAGGGCAATCCCGAAGAGAAGCGGGTGGAAGTGGTGGGCACGTCTTCGGAGTTCACGGTCGACTGTTTCGGCAAACCCAAGAACGTCATCATCGACCCCGACCGCCGCGTGTTGCGCTTGAACAACCAGGTGCGCACGGCGGTGGCCATCCGCCGCGGTGAGCAGTTCATGGAAGTGAGCGAATTTGCCGACGCGCTGAAGGAGTACCAGAAAGCGCTGGAGAACAACCGCAATAGTTCGCTGGCGCACTACCGCATCGCCGAAGTGTTCTTCATGCAGAATAACTACCAGGCGTCCGCCAACGAATTCCGCGAAGCGCTAAACGGCGACCTGGAACCTAAATGGGTGGAAGTCTGGGCGCACATTCACCTGGGCATGGTGTTCGATATCACCGGCCAACGCGACCGGGCGGTGAACGAATACAACCTGGGCGTGCGCACTAAGGACAATACCCAAAACGCGCAGGAAGAGGCCGCCAATTATTTGAAAAAGCCCTACGAGCGCAAGAAGAGCCCCGAATCCGAACAATAGGGGCGATTTTCGAATCGGGATGGATCGCCGCTATTTGGTCCGGAAGCGCTTTCGAAGCTCTTCGGCATCTCCCAGATCTTTCGCCCGGCCCGTCGACTCTTTGTTTCGGATCAAGGCGTCCCGCCCTATGAACTGAGTGGCCACGCCATCGAGGACACCCGCGGTGCGACCCCGCCACGCCTCTTCAAAGCTGACGCCTGAGATGGACATGAGGATGTCGATTCGGTTGGGCGGCACTCCCAACTGGACAACTTTGTCGGGCGACCGAATATCCTCGGCCTGGATACCGACACTGCCAAACCCGAATTGAGCGAGGGCCACCAGCACGCGGCGGGAGTTTTCTTCGCTTGGGCGCACCAGGAAATCTATATCCCCGGTGTAGCGGGCAAGCCCGTGGTAGGAGACTGCGAAGCCGCCAACGACGAGGTATTCAACTCCGTTCGAGTTCAACAACTCGACAAACTCTCTCAAGTCCTTGCTGAGCGGCATCTGGGTGGCGACGGTCCCTTAGTTCGATGGTCATGCGAATGCGCTCGTCCGGGGTTAGTTGGGCGTCGGAGAGCGCGTCAGCTTCGTCGGCTTCGGCGTGGCTGCCGAAAACGCGGACCACCTTTTCCATAGAACCATTATAGGCCGCGGGACACGATTCCTGGAACCGCGAACCTCCGGTGGCGCGTCTTATTCCTCTTAAACGATATGATTGGCCGTACCGTTCTGCCATTGACCCTGCTCATCGTCAATGGCCTGGCCCAAACGCCCCAAGCGCCGGACGTTGTGATCCGAGGCTCCGCCCGTGAAGTCCTGCTGGATCTGGTCGTGCGCGACGCGCACGGCAAGCTCGTCACCAATCTCAAACCCGAAGAAATAGCGGCTTACGAGAATGGCGTCCGCCAGGATGTCCGCGCGGTCCGCCTGGTGGCAGGAAGCGAAGTGCGTATCGAGGACGAACGGCAGGCTGCCGAGGCCAAGGCTGCGGGGACGCAGGCCGGTGCGGCGCCGCCGGCCCAGCCGGCGCCCCGTCCGCAGCTGAACCCGCTGCGCACCGTCAACCTCGTGTGCCTGATACTGAACGATATCACCGCGGCGTCGCCCGGGGACAGCCTCATGGATCCGACGCGGCTCTTCGCGTTCGATACGGCCCGCAAATTCATCAATAACCAACTCCGCCCGAATACGTTCATCGGCATTTTCAGCCTGGATGGCAGTGGGCTGAGGCCCGTTTATCCGTTCTCGAATGACCGGGAGCGTCTACTGAAGGCCGCGGAGTTGGCCTCCATGAACCAGCTTGCGCCGATCCAGGTCGGAACGGCGGCGGTGCTGAGCGGCTTGAGTCAGACGGTGGGCGCCAACGGCATCAGCATCGGCAGCACGGGAAGCGCCGAAGACGCTCGCAGCGGGGGCGACGTTTTAGGGTCGCGGACCGACATGCGGGTAGCGGCGGTCGCGGGCCTTCGTGAGCTGGATGCATTGAAAGGCCTGGTCCGGCAGCTCGGCCCCATGCCTTTTCATAAAACTGTGCTCCTTATCAGCAATGGACTCACGCGGCCGCCCGATCAGTTGGAATACTGGGACTCAATGGTCCGTGCCGCGATCGACGGTGGCGTCACCTTTTACGCGGTTGACGCCCACGGGATGGAAGTATATTACGATCCGCTGGCGACCTCCGCGACGATGTTGGGCTACGCCGCTTCGCTCAGCGCCCAGCAGGGCTCGGCCAGCCAGCAGAGCCTTCAGCCAAAGCCAGGCACGATCGGAAATCTGGGTCCCCCGACACTCACTGCCCACACGATGGAACTGGCGCATCAGGACGACTACGTCAAATTCGCCGTGTCGACCGCCAACCCTCAGGAGGCGCTGCGCGAACTAGCCGAACGCACCGGCGGATTCCTGATCGCCAACACCAGAAATGTCGATCACCTTCTGGCGCACGTAATGGAAGAAGTGGACACGCACTACGAAATGGCCTACCCGCCGAAAGGGGAACGCGATGACGGTCAATTCCGCAAGATCGAGGTGAAACTGGCGCGGCCGGGGTTGCGCGTCGAAACCCGCAGCGGGTATTTCGCGGTGCCCGATACCGGCCACGCGCTTACGCCCGAGGAGATGGCCGGCCTGCGGGCGCTCGATACCCAGCCCCACCCGCACGCGTTCGATTTCCTTTCGCGCGCCTATCGATTCAGTGATTCGGACGGCCATGCGCAGTACGCCATTGCATTCGAGATGCCCATCTCCAACCTCACCGCGACAGCCCAGGAGAGTGCGCACAGGCACCGCTTGCATGCGTCTCTATTGGCTGTGGTGAAGAATCAGGACGGTGTGATCGTCGATCGAGTGAGCAAAGACGTGCCCTCGGAGGTGTCCGACGACCAGTTCGAGAGAGTGCACTGGGAAATCATGACCTACCAAAAGGCCGTGAATCTGCCGCCCGCGCATTACACGGTGGAGACCGCGGTAGTGGATCACGAAGGCAACCGGGCGAGCACGGGGACGTTCGAGATCGACAACCGGCAGCAGCGGGGGGTTGGACTGAGCGATCTGGCGGTAGTCCGGAAGTTGGAGATTCTGACGACACCGATAGACCCCACCGACCCGTTCGAATACACCGGTAAACGGGTACTGCCGTTCGTCACCAACAATCTTCTGGCCGGCACGCTGCCGTTCGTGTATTTGACGATCTACCCCGAGGCTGGAAACGGGGCCAAGCCCGTACTGCGCGTGCGCCTGCTGAAGGACGGCCGAACGATCGCCACGCTCAGGCCCGACTTGGCGGCGCCGGATGCTTCAGGCGGTATCCCGATGCTGTTAAAGCTGTCGGACAAGCCCGGCAGCTACGAAGTGCGGGCGACAATCGCGCAGACAAGTGTGCCATCGATTTTGAGATCGTCCAATACATCAAAATCTACCGTATCGCCGGCCTTGGCGTCAGCGGATGTGAGATTGCGGTTGAGGCGCAGCCGGATCGGCGTGGCGTCGTGCAGAGCCAGCACCGCGGGAGCGGATGATTGGACTACCGGGACAGGTGGCGGCTCGGCGGGTGTCGCGGACGACAAGTTGACAGTCCCATTCCGCACGATCATGGCAGCCAGGATCTTATCCGAAACGCCGGCCTTCTTGAGTACGATCATGTCGTCGGAGGAAAGGGCGTACTTCCCCGGCTGATTGTTGATCATCGCAAGGATGGTTTGCTCGCCAATGTCGGCCTTGACGAGCTTCTCGATGGTGGCGTCGTCCAGCAGCGTCTGGCCATAGGCCGCGAAGGACGCCAGGGCCAGCGAGGCCGCGATTTGGCGCATGGGCATGGATGGTCTTCTCGGCCCTTTGCCCAGCGCGGGCTGGGCCACTCACATATTCTGAGCTGATCACAGCTTTGACAGCAAGGCTAACAATAGATAACTGCGGCGCGCCCTTATGTGCGGGCTTTGGCTCCAGCTCGGCGGCCACACCCCATCCGCACGCGGCCGGTCGCGGCGATGGGCGGCGAGCGGCGGGCGGCGCGTCGGCGTTCTGGCGAATTGGCGAGCGCCGGAACGGGCCGCCGGCATCGCGTGCCGGGATCCGCGCGTCCGCCCGCTCTAATGTCCCCCTTGGCGAAAACCGGCGAGCCGCGCTATGATGGGCGGCGTTCCTGCAGGCCGTCGCGGAAACTCTGAAGCCCGAGGTTGCCGCGGTGACGACGCTTTTTGGCGGCACGGGTGCGTTACCTGCCTTCGTGATCATCGTGGGTGATGCCACGCGCCCGCTCGGGCTCCGAAGGAGAGGGTCCAAGAGAGCGCTTGACACGGAGATGCGGTGGCACAGATCCGTTCTTTCGTCCGACAATGAAACCTGAATGCTGGAATACCTCAAGCTTGTCAGCGGCACCTTTCTCGGCAGCGGTGCGGTCCTTGCGATAGCCAGACTGGTCTTCGACCGGAACAAAGAGAAGCGCGAACGAACCGAGGCCACCAAATACCTCGCCCTTCAGCTGGCAATTCTCTTGGAGGCCTATGTGATCGAATGCGCCGAGGGCGTTTCCAGCCACCAAACGGCTGACGAGTATGATGGCCATGCCGGTGCTCGCCTAGGAACGGTCCTCAAGCTTCCAGACTTACCGGTAGGCGATGCGTACCGCTTTCTCGACCCTGATCTGCTCAACAGCGTCCTGGCCTTCCCGCAACGCTGCCTATTAGCCCAACGGGCGTCAGAATTCTGGGACGATGTCGTTGGCGATCGCGAGGCCTACTACAATACCGTTAAACAGAACTGCTTACGAATGGGTTCCGAGGCGCTCGACATCAGTCGGGCGCTCCGTGGGAAATACAATCTCCCTGGCCGCTCGCTCAGATTCGATCGGTGGGACATTGATAACTTCATCGCTATCGAAATGCGTAAGCTCACGGCATCTCTTAAGCATCAGGAGGAGGTAGAAAAGCGACAATCCACCAAGCCATCCGATTCCTAAACTGAAGGATGGCTCTTCCGCCACCTCACCCGCTCTACCTCATAGGCCAACTGTTTGCGCTCGTTCTGCTCACACCATTCCGGTGTCACCGCTGCCCGCGCGATGGGCTTGTCCAGGATGGCCGACGTGGGATGGTGTCCGCGTCAAAGATCATGATGGGCATGAATCACGATTTTCTCATTTCGTGGCGCGCCCGGTTCCGGCGCCCGCGCCCTTCGCCCGCCGCGCTTCGCATCCGCGCGCCGGCGGTCGCGGCGCCGGACGTTGGGCGGCGGGCGGCGGAACGGGCCGCCGGGCTTCAGGCGACGCGAAGCGCACGACCGTGTTCTGCCCGGATGCGCGGTGATCCGTTCCAAATCACGCCGTCGTTCTTTGCGGCCTTATTCTGCCGCTGTCGCGATCACGATTGGTTGGTAGAACCCACTCTCGCTCGGGAATCGCCAGTGGATATTTGTGAATCCACGCGAGTCCAGAATGCCAGCTATCTCATCGCGCAAGACGGCCCGATAGGCCGATGCCCCATGGAAGTTCGCCCAGCCGGTGGAGGTTTCCCTTGTGATGTACATATGAAACGTGTACCGACGCTCGTCCTGCCAGTCCCAAACTTGAAACACGACCCGGCGCTTTCCTGCATCTGAATAGAAAACCGGACCCTGCACAACGGGACGCTGCGGGAGGGCCTCGTCATAATCTCGGATGCTCGCGATGAAGGTCCCTCCGGTCCGCAGTTTTGCCCGGATCTGCCCTACCGCTTGTGCGATGTCCACTTCGGAGAGCAAGTGCGGCAGCGCATTGTCCATACAGATCACGGCGTGGAAACCGCCGGCCGGCAACTCGTCGAGGTTTCGCATGTCGGCGACGTAGAACGGGATGTGAAGCCTTCGCAATGCGGCTTCTGAGCGAGCGCGCTGTACGGCTCCGCTGCTCACGTCCGATCCCGTGATAGAGAAACCCAGGTTCGCTAGCCCGAGTGCCTGAGTACCGATGCCACAGGCGCAGTCGAGAACCGTCGTACCAGCCGCAGGGCACTCGGCCTGGAGAATCGACGCGATTGCGGCTGCTTGCCGCGTCATCGACGCCTCCCAGTTTTCGAAGATGAGGTGGTAATCGCGAGCGAACTCGTCGTAAAAATGGTTCACAGTGGCGGCCATCCTACAGTCCAATATATGGCTACGCGAGCCCGCAGACTTCGGGCATCGGGAAGCAATCACGCCCGCGCATCGCGCCACGTGCGCGCAGGCACACGGCGGCGCGGCAGCGAGGTGGCCGCGGCGCCGAACCACGGGCGGATGGCGCCGGCGCGTGGGGCACTAAGCGCGTTTATGGCAAAGCGAGCCCGCGGACTCCGGGCAGCCGGAAGCGACCGTCCCGCGCGACCGCGCGACGGACGGTAGGCCCCCTGGATACAGCGCCCTCCGCCCCGCCGCGCATCCCCATCCGCCCGCCGGCGGTCGGGGCGACGGGCGTCGGGCGGCGGGATGAGCGTTACGGCAACGCGACGCCGCGGACTTCGCCCATCCGGAAGCGATCACCCGGCGCAACCGCGCGACGGGGGCGATGGCGCACGGGCGGCGAGTCGGCGTTACGGTGAGGTGGGCGTGCGACGACGTTGCTGGCTGCTGGCCCCTCCGCCCGCCGCGCATCCCATCCGCCCCGCGGGCGGACTACGGGACGGCGCGCTCCGGAACTGGCCCGCCGGCATCGTTGGCGCGAAGCGCGCCATGGCAACCCGACGCCGCGGACTTCGCGCATCCGGAAGCGATCACCCCGCGCGCAACCGCGCGACGGGCGCGCACGCACACGGGCGGCGCGTCGGCGTCCCGGTGAAGTGGCCGGGCGACGACGTTGCGGGACGGGGGCACCCTCTGGGCGACGCGCATCCCCATCCGCCCGCCGGCGGTCGCGACGACGGACGACGAGCGGTGGGGCGCAGCGTTATGGCAACCCGACGCCCCGTCCACTGGGCCGCCAAAGTAGGTGGTCCTGTAGAGACTGCCTGCCGGGTCGACGATCAGATGCGCATGGGGTTGGCACCCCGGGGGGCACGTTGCGCGGGCCGCATGTGAAGCTGTGCAGCACGGTTTCGTTCCGTAACGCATCCACCTTGAAAACCACGCCCGCGCAACAAGCCGAACATCCAAAGGCCATGGTCAGATTCAGAGGATTCGAGATTTGCCCCTCCGAGCGATAGTTGGATGGGGGATATAATGCCTTCATGATTCATTCGCCCGCCGAACATATGCAATGCATGGAGGTATGGGGCGGAAGCCAACTGACCTCCCAGGGCGTGGTCATCGGCGGACTGGACGCCTGGGTTTACAGCAAGCCGCATGGGGAGGCGCCACGGGGCGGCGATGTTTACTATGCATCGAGTTGCGCCACGGGGCGGATCAGCCGCTTGTTGCTGGCGGACGTCTCCGGGCACGGAACGTCGGTGGCGGCCATTGCCGCCGATCTGCGCACGCTCATGCGCCGATTTGTTAATCGTTGGGACCAGGCCGAGTTCGTGCGGCTGTTGAATGAACACTTCTCGTCGCTGTCCAAGAGGGAGACTTTCGCCACTGCGATCGTCAGCACGTTTTACGGTCCCAGCCGAAGGCTGATCCTGTGCAACGCAGGGCACCCGCGCCCCATTCTCTATCGGGCCCAGTTGAGGGAATGGAGCCTGTTGGGTGGCGAAGCTGCACCTCGCTCTCCCCGGCTGTTGAATTTACCGCTCGGAATTTTACCCATCACGGAGTACGATCATTTCGATATCGCACTCGATCCGGGCGATTGCGTGCTGACGTATACCGACGCTCTGATTGAATCGAGCGACGCCGATGGGGAAATGCTGGGCGAAGAAGGCGTGCTGCGGCTTCTGAAATTGATTGGAGACGTCCAGCCGGAGAAACTGATCCAGGCGCTGCTGGCCGAAATCGCGGAGAGGTATCCGGATAATTTGGCGGATGACGATGTCACCGTGCTGATCATACGCGCCAACGGCGGCGCGCAAACCGTCACATGGACGGGCAAGCTTCGAGCAGCGAGTCGCATGGCGGGATCAGCGCTGCGTTCCCTAAATCCTGCGCGGTAGATGCGCTCGACGGAAAGAAACGCATTATTCCCGTGCTTCACAAGCAGGCTGAGCGAGCAGGCTACTGTAATGGACCCCAAAAGTTGGACACGAAAAAGGCCTTTCCTTAGATGGTCGGCGGCATTGAAAATGAAGGAGAGACAATGCCCCGAACACGCAAGAATCACCCGCCCAGCCTGAAGGCCAAAGTTGCTGTGGAAGCCATCAAGGCGCAGAAGACTACCGCTCAGATCGCACAGGTCTTCGGCGTCCACCCGACGCAGGTTGGTGGGTGGAAGAAGCAGGCGCTGGCCGGCCTGCCGGACATCTTCGGCAACGGCCGCGAGCAGGTGCGCCAACAGGCCGACGCCGAGAAGGACGAACTCTACAAACAGATCGGCCAACTGAAAGTGGAGTTGGACTTTTTAAAAAAAAGAGCTGGCCTTATCGATTGAGGACCGTCGCCTATGGATCGATCCGCAACATGCGCGCCTGACCATCCAACAGCAGTGCGAACTGCTGGGACTGCCGCGCTCGACCTACTACTACCAGCCGCGACCGGAGAGCGCCGAGAACCTGCGGCTGCTGCGACGACTCGACGAGCTGTATATGAAATGTCCCTTCTTCGGCAGCCGCCGCATGGCCGTCACGTTGGAGGTGAACCGCAAACGCGCGCAGCGACTAATGGGTATTCTGGGAATAGAAGCCCTTTATCCGAAACCGAACTTGAGCCGCCCGGCGCCGGGGCACGAGGTCTACCCGTACCTGCTGCGCGGCCTGGCGATCGAGCGGCCCAATCAGGTCTGGAGCACCGATATTACGTATATTCCGATGCGCGGCGGGTTCCTTTACCTGGTCGCGGTCATGGATTGGTTCAGCCGTTACGTGCTCAGTTGGGAACTGTCCAACACCATGGAGACCGGCTTCTGTCTGGCGGCGCTGGAAGCCGCCTTCCGCTTCGGCCAACCCGAGATCTGGAACTCCGATCAGGGGTCCCAATTCACGGCCGCGGATTTTCTGGCGCCCCTGAAAAAACGCGGCGTCCGGATCAGCATGGATGGGCGCGGCCGCGCCCTGGACAATGTCTTCATCGAGCGACTGTGGCGCAGTTTGAAGTACGAGCTCATCTATCCCGGCGACTTCGCCAGTGGGGCCGAGTTGTATCCGGCGCTGGATCGCTACTTCCGTTTCTACAATTATCGGCGCCCGCATCAGGCGCTCGGTTATCGCATGCCGGCAGATCTGTACCCGCGGGGGGCGCAGGGGAAAAGGGCGTCCCTGTGATGGGGGGCTTTGCCCCCCAATCCCCCCAGGATTTATCGCTTTTTCTGCCAGAATGGATGATTTTTCCTTTGCCCGTTTTGCGAAGGTGTCTTATAATAGGAGAGCTTGATAGGAGGATAGGGCAACGCAGGGATGCGACCCGAGCGCCGACTCAAGTCCGGAATGGATGGCGGCCTTCGGGCCGCCTCTTGGTCACCCCGCCGCACCATCTAAGCGACGGCCAAAATTTGTCCAACCTTTGGGGTCCACCTCATACCGCCCGGCCGCAGGCCATGGCCTCCCGCACCGGTAACCGCCGGGAATGCGTCGATTTTGTACACTTTTTTCGAAAACGAAAAATCACTCGTTTTGGGCATCCCGCCGCTCCTGTCGGGCGCAGTTCAAACGCAAGCGGTTCAGGCGGGTGAAAGGCGCGCGGCGCCTACGGGCAGAACGGGCAGATCATGATGGGACGTTCGAAGTATGTGCCGCGCCGCCCGGCGTTGCGCGTCGTCGTCGCCAGCAGGCCAGGTTGTCGGCCATCCGCACGCCGGCGGTCGCGGCGACAGAGCGCGGGGCGGCTGGAGGCTAGGCATCGCGCGGCGGGATGCGCGTTACGACTACCCGACCCCGCGGACTTCGCGCATCCGGAAGCGCTCACCCGCGGCGCAACCGCGCGACGGGCACGCAGGCGCGCGGGCGGCGCGGCGGCGTCCCGGTGAAGTGGCCGCGCGTGGCGACGTGCTGGACGTGAACGCCCTCCGCCCTCCGCGCATCCCCACCCGCACGCCGGCGGTCGCGGCGACGGATGTGGGCGGCGTGCGGCGAGAATCACGAAGTACCCGAGATCATGGCAATGCCGCGTGCAGCTAAAGCTAAAATAGCGACTATGCTGGTCGGTGCAGAATTCCCTGGCGACGACAACCACACGCTCATGGACGTCCAGCATGCGGTCTACGGCGAGATGGTAGTCCGACTGTTCACAGTGCCCCGCGATCGCTATCTTGCGGCGGCCGCGCTGCTTCGCGTCGACGACAAATTGTCGCAACAACTTCGGTCTATGGATGGATTTGACCACCGGACCTTGCAACTGGCGCACGACCGGATCGCGTCCTTCTTTCGTTTCGCGCATGATGATGGCGGGCAGCTCCGGCTAGGAGAAACGGAAGGCGACTATCGGCAACGCCTGGCGGCATCTTGGCGCGAGTTTGTCCAGTCGGAGGTTGAACGGCTCACGACCGAGAATGAGTTTACGCGGGCCATCTGCACTGCTGCTGCTTTCGGGAATAAAGAGCCCGGAGTCGCGGCTGAGCATTGGCTCGACCAATTTCTAAGAGATCGCTACGGCGACCGTGGACTGGTGTTTGAAGCCTGGACTACAGCTTCCACCCCGCCTTAATCTTGTCCGCGGACTCCGGGCATCCGGGAGCAATCACCCCGGCGCAACCGTGCGACGGCCGCGCAGGCACACGGGCGGCGCGTCGGCGCGTCGGTTGAAGTGGCCGCAGCGCCATCCGCCCGCGCGCATCCGCATCCGCACGCCCGCGGTCGCGGCGAAGGCCAAGCGGGCGGGCTGGCGCCGCGAGGGGCCGCCGGCGTCGCGCCGCGGGATGCGCGTTATGGCAAGCCGAGCCGCGGCCTTCGCGCACCCGGATGCGATCACCCCAGCGCAACCGCGCGACGGGAGGGCAGGCGCACGGCGTGCCGGTGACGTGGCCGCAAGCCGATTTTCTGGATGACCGACGCCGCGCAAACCGTGCACACGCGTGCCCTCCGCGCCGCCGCGCATCCCCATCCGCACGCCGGCGGTCGCGGCGACAAATACGGGTGCCCTGCGGCCGATGAAATATGTGACCGCCTCCAAACACTCGTCTTTCGAGTCACAACCGTGGAACTCGGCGCCGGTGTGCAGCCCGGTCAGCTTCCGATCGATCAAATCCAGGTGTGCTGGGGGCGTGCTGGTGAACTGGGTAGGGCAGGGGAGTGTCTTTCCTTATTGGCGCTTGGATGTTTCGATCCCGGCGCCGTTTCTCTTTGTGCTCTCTAGTCGTTGTCGGGTGTGTGCATGAGGTGGAACCGTTTGATTCAGGCGAGACCGCGGCCTTACAATCTGGTAATGGAGCGGCCCTGCAGCTGCGGCGGGTCAAATGAGAATTGCAAGTGGTGTAATGGGAGCGGCAGCGTGCCGGTAATTGAAGGTGGGCCGACGGTGGATTGGCCCACGGTGATTAAGCCAGCCGCCGTAAAGCGTGTCTCTGGTGCCAAACGACGGCGGTCGCCGTATACTGGCGTGCCCCTTGTTCATCCCGTAAGAACCCAGACCAAGCCCATCACGGTTTCGCAGGCGGCGCCGCGAGCGGATGTGCGGGTTGAGGCGGGTCCGGTGCGCGAACTGCCGTTGGTTGCCCGGGCCGGGCAAACGAGGTTTCCGAAGTACCGAACTCCAAGCGGGCACCAATATGAGCGGTGCGGCAAATGTCAGATGCTGGTGTTCGCGGGGAAAATGGCCGATCACGACGCGGGGTACCACGGCGGTCCTTGGCCTGGTAATCGATCGAGCAAGAGTTCTAAACAGCGCCCGCGCTGCCCTCCAGGATTGACGCCCTGCGGAGTTTGTGGTTCTCCTGTCCGTCCAGATCGGTTGGAAGCGCACTTGAATAGAGTCCACGGGGGTCCATCCCTTCGGGCGCTCAGGTAACGGCCAGTTAGCATAGGATCGTAATCTTCACGTAATGAGGATCGGAGCTCGTCCCCGGTGGGAAGCATAGAAGCGGGGGTACTTCTCAGCCCTCGCGTTAAGCTGCCCCAGCCCGCTCTTGGACCCTCCCCCGAGAAAACTTGGGTGACAATCACGTTGGCGACAGTCGCGCCGACGCAGCGGTCGCGGTGAAGGACCGCGGGCGGCGGGCGCCGAACCGACCGCTGCGTCGGGCTGCGGGATGCGCGTTACGGCAAGACGACCCTGCGGACTCCGGGCATCGACAAGCGATCACGCCGCGCAATCGCGCGACGGGCGTGCAGGCACGCGGGCGGTACGGCGAAGTGGCGGTGAAGTGGGCGTGCGACAACGGTGCTGGATGCGGGAGCCTCCCGCGCGGCGCGCATCCCCACCCGCACGCCGGCGGTCGCGGCGACGGACGGGGCGCCGAGTTGGCAGGTGGCAGCGATGCGCAATATTTTGCGTATCGGTCGGTAGGCGACGCTCGTGTTGCTCCTCCAGGCCCTCCTGCCCTCGACCGAGACCGTGGCACTGGACCGCACGACGAGCCACCGGGCGACGGAGGCCCGCACGCCATGTTCACGGCGGCCCCGCAACTCCGCCACCAGCAGACGCCGCCGATGGCCCAGGCGCTCAACCGGTATGCTGCCCGGCCGTTGGGCCCGGAGGATTGCGTGCGCCACTCGTCGGTGCAGAGCTGCAAGAAATACGGTTCCAGGGTCAAGCCGGCTCACGTGATCACACGCCTCATGAGCGGATTTATGCGAGAGGTGCTGTCCGGCGTGCCATTCTGGGGCGTGAAATTCACGCCGGCGAGTCACCCCGCCCAGACTGAGCGCCGGATAGCTTCCGATATCGAGAATGACACGCCACTGCGGAGAAGTACTCCGAACGTCATCCACCGAATACAATTTTCTAAAGCGGCCGAAGTTCGCCAGATTCCATTAGGGTGTCGATCAGGTAGTCTACGGATGCGGGTAGCCTACCGCCGCGGATGGGCACGCCGAGTTCCATGTTTCGCTCCAGCGCCGCCTCGTGGATGCGCTGCTCTTCGACAGTGTAGTCCACCGGGATGTGTTCGAGCGTGCGCCGCGGGAACTTGTCGGTGCCGTCCCAGTTCTTGATTTCGCTCTTTAGCCGGCGGACCATGACGGCGCGGAGTTGGGCAGGCTCGGGGGCGACGCTGCGCGCGAAGCGCTGGTCGTCGAGCAGTTCCAGGAGGGCGGAGAAGCTCTCCTTGTAGCCATTGTGCGGGGTGGCGGTGAGGAAGAGCTTGTGCTCGAAGTGCTTGCCGATTTCCCGGAGGGCCTGGGTCCGCTGCGAGTCGAGGGCGAAGTTGCCGGTGCCGGAGGGTGCGGCGTTATGGGCCTCGTCGACGATGAGGATGTCGAAGTCCCGCAGGCCTGGACGCGCGCCTTCGTGGGCCACCGCCTCGCGAAACATCCGCAGCGGGTACTCACGCTTCACGTAGTCCATCGATGTGATCAGGCGTGGGAAATGGGTCCAGGGGTAGGCGTAGATGCCGCGCTCGCGGCGTAGGCGCTTGATGAGGGCGCTGTCGACGATGACAAAGTCGAGGCCGAACTTCTCCAGCATCTCGTCGCGCCACTTGATCTGCAGGGAGGACGGGCAGACCACCAGGACGCGGTTGGCGCGGTGGCGGAGCATCAGTTCGAGCACGACCATGCCGGACTCGATGGTCTTGCCGAGGCCCACGTCGTCCGCAATGAGCAGGTTGACGCGCGGCATCTGGATGGCGCGAACCACGGGGTCGAGCTGATAGCTTTCGATTTCGATGCCGCTGCGAAAGGGGGATTGGAGCTGGCGCGTGTCGGCGATGGAGGCGGCGCCCCAGCGGACCGCGTCGAGGAACGCTTCGAGGTGGGCGGGCTGGTCGAAGCCCTCCGGCTCGGGCAGTTCCATCTTTTCGAAGGCGCGCGCGCCGGGCTCGATTTCCCAGATCACCTGCAGCTCTTCGCCCAGGGCATCGTCCTCGATGGAAGTGAGGCTGACAAGATGCTGCGGGCATTCCGTGAGGTGCGGCGCGGTCGTTCCCCGGCGCACATCGGTCACTACATAACGCCGTTGACGCACGACGGCCAGTTGCCCTTGTTCGGGAACGGAATATAGGGCTTGCATTGATATACGTTTATCAGCTTACATAATGCTTTGCGAATGCGGCGTGGTGAGTTGGAACAGTAGGCAGGGAGATAAGGTCGGTGGCACCTGCTTTTCAGCATGGCGATCTCGTGGTACGGCGAAACCGCCGCGATGAGCGCGGAACCGTTCGGGGACACTCAGGCTCGCCAGACTTGCGCAGCCCCAGCCGCGGCGGAAGGGTTCGACCCCTCTAGAGCGGGCGCACGGCCCGACCGCGGTCGCTCGTTTCACCACGGCCGTGCCGCGCGCACCACGGCGGGAACCTTGGCCTCGGGTGCGGTGGTGTGGCTGGCGGAGCAGCGCGGGCCCGTTTTCCGCCGGCGGGCACGACGGCCACGCCTTGTTCCTCACCCGGCCACGGGCCACAGCGCGACGGCACGTGCCCCATCGTAACGCGCAGCCACCTCGGAGCCGCGCAGTCCGCGCCACGGCGGGCGGCGGTTTGACGCCCCGCGGCCGGCCCGGCCCAGTGGGTTCGTCCACTCGCCACGACCGTGGCGCCGGAGAGTGCCCTGGAGCAGCAGCTACGGCAGTCCATCGCCACCGTTCGTAACGGGAAGCCCGGCTCGAGTGCGCTAACACTCGTGCCGGGAAGCGTGGCTGCCCCAAACGGCGAACAGCCAATCGTCAACGGCAATGGTAGCAAACCCAACGGCAACGGCGCGCCGCATAACGGCCGGCCTCCCCAACAAGACATTCGTCAGAGCTAACAGGAATACTTCGCATGATTCCCGGTGTCCCTGGTAGACAATGAGGTAGCTGTAACGGATTGAAAGCACACGATGTGTGTTTCCATAGACAACGATCTTCGGGACTCTTAATCACTAGGTTGTAGGTTCGATTCCTACCGCGCTCACCATTCAAGACCATCGGCGGGGCCGCCGTCCGGCGCCAGCCTCTGGAGAGCGTAGCGGACTCTGAGCTTCCCGGCTTCCAGGTCGACATCTCGCCACCGAAGGGCTAGGGCCTCGCCTTGGCGGATGCCGAGCGACACAGCGACGGTAAACAGCGCTGCGAGAGGATCCGTCTGAACGGATTCCAGGAACTGGCGGGCTTCCTGCGGGGTGAGCGGCTGGACTTCCTTCGCCGCGACGCGCGGCGGGTCAACTAACGAGGCCACGTTCCGCGCAAGTAGCTGATCCTTCAAGGCGACGTTCAAAGCCTTGCGAAGAATTGCGTGGCAATATTGGACAGTCCGAGCACTGAGGCCTGAGTCTCGTTTCGTATTCACAAAGCCGCGCACATCCTGGACGGTGAGCTTGGCTAAGGGTATTTTACAGAGCGCCGGCGTCAGATGATTGCGAACCAAGTGCTCGTAGCTGGTATATGTGGAGGGTCGAGTACTCCGCTTAACCACTTCTGCAAGCCACCATTTGAGGTACTGCCCGACGGTCTGCTTTTCGATGACCACGGGCAAGCCCTTCTGAATATCGGCCAGGGCAAGGGTGAGCTTGTCCTGCACCTCATGACGCCTCTTGCCGTAGAAGAGCTTGCGGGCATGGCGCCCATCCGGCAGGGTCGCGCTGAGGCATGCCACCCAGCGGCCATCCTTTCGCTGATAGATCGAGCCTTCGTTCTGGCCACGTTTCGCCATCGTATTCCTCTACATGTACATTCGGTGCTTTCGGTACCGACGACTCTGGGCCGTGTTTCGGCAAGTCGGGGAACAGTAACGAGCCCGGTGCTCGTCGGAAACAAAATAGCTCCCGCAGTTGTGGCATCGGATTGCGCGGCGTCCGGCTACGCGATCCCACAAGAACATTTGAGCGTAAGAAGCCAACAGGCCTGCGGACACCCTCTCTTCGGTAATGGTGCGCTTGGCTGAATCGAATGTGAACGACGGAGAGCAACTGTCAGCGAGTCGGCTCAGCACCTTAAAGGCGTCTTCGGCTACTTGGGAAGACAACTCTCCGCTCCCGGGCGCAAGCTCACTTAAAGCATCCACAGATAAGCCAAATGCTTCGCACCACCGTACGATGTTGAGGATCGGTTCGCCATACGATCGCCAAAACGGCTCGCTTCGAGGGCATGGCAGAACTTTGTCGGAAGCGCCCACGAGCGCGGGCAAGAAGTAGTCCTTGACCTGGGCAGGTAGGATCGTTTCAGCCCTCCCCATCAGGGACCACCAGCACCAATCAAGGTCCCGGGCATGAGGGTTGGTTGGTGGGTCTACTACAAAATCAGTGCTATCCCATTCGCTGCCACGGCGGATGTGGGCTTCATATTCGCCAATTTGAATGCAAACAGATAAGATCGGCACGAGGCCTAGCAGACCAATTCTGCGGCACCAATCAAGAACCAGATGCGCGGCATCGCTATCGGGTTCAATCACGAAATCCAGTGGGGCCACCAGCGCCTTGGTTCGCAAATCATCGGTCAGGAGCACTGTCGTTATATTCGAGGGGAGCAAGACCTGGGAGGGAGCCACCACAGGGTGCAACTGCCTATCTTGCATCGTCGTCTTGAACGTCCGCCGCGCCGCCTCAAGTCGGCGGTTCAGCTCCAGCAGGGCAACGTAGGGTTGTTGCACCGTTCGATATTTCCCAATGTTTGCGTTAAACTCTTGCCAAGGGTCGTACTCTTCTAGTTGCGCATCGCGGGCAGGAAACACAGTGCCTTCGAGCAACTCATACTTGCTCCAGCGGACCCACTGCCCACGAATCGCGGACGATTGACTGTTGTGCATAGGGTCATTCACGCAAAATAATACTTGACATCTTGCCCCAAGATCTCCGCGAATTCCTCGGGCTTTTGCATGGCAGCGGAGGGGCCGAGCAGGACGAACGGCACCGGTAAGGCGGCCCACGACAGCCCGCGCGACGGCGTCGACCAGGAACGGCTGATCCGGATGGCCAAGGTTGGCGGCGACGGGCGGAACAACGCCGGCCTCTGGCTCGCTTGCCAACTCCGCGATAACGGTTGTAGCGTTGCGGAGGCGCAGCAGGCGATGCGGGATTACCATTCGCGCGTGCCTGGGACCAATATTAAAGGCGAGCGGGAAGCGTATACCGAGCAAGAGCTGACGGCCACCCTGCGGGAGGTCTTATTCGCGGCCAGCACGAGAGCCCTGGGCGCGGCGACCAGATTCGCTTGGCTCGACAGCTTCGATCGGAGGCGAACAGAAGACGGTGCACAGCCGGATCTATTGGTGCAGCCCTATACTGATACCGGCAACGCCGAGCGACTGATCGCCATGTACGGACGCGACGTTCGCTTCTGCGCGGAGACGAAGAAGTGGCTAGTATGGGATGGCCGGCGGTGGAACTCCGAGGACACCCGGCGCGTGAAGCTGCTCGCAAAACTGACGATGCGAGAGATGCATAAGCAGGCCGCCACTCTCGAAAAACCCAAGAGCGAAGCTGCGGAGGGGCACGCGCGCAGGTCGGAATCCGCCAAGGGTATCGCCGCCATGTTGACCTGTGCGGAATACGAAGGGCAAGGTCCAATGTCCTCGGCAGAGCTGGACCGGGCGCCATATCTGCTGAACCTCTTGAATGGCACGTTGGACTTGAAGGCAGACCGGGTTTATGAGCACCGCCGCCAGGACCTCATTACGAAACTGGTGCATTTCGACTATAACCCGCACGCCGAATGCCCACAGTTCCTGCGTTTCATTCACATTGATTGTGTTGGCAATTGCCATTATTACAAATGTAGAATGCGCAAAGGCGCACCGAGCGACCAGGAAGATAAGCGCGCCGCTTCAATGGGCTTCTCGGCGGAGGCAAACCGCTGGCCCAAAGCGTCGTCCACAAATTTCGCCGCGGCTCCCACGCCGACGCTGGTGTTACCCGCCAGGCCGCCTTCCTGGCCGCCTACCGCAAGACAGCCAGCATTCCGGCCGCGGCCAAGGCTGACGGGATTAGGCCCGCTCAGCATTACAGATGGCTGGCAAGCGACGCAGCATATTGGGAGGCTTTCGCGGAGGTGCAAGAGGTTGTTATTGGGGCACTTCAAGATGGGGCGGTGGAGCGAGCCATGGAAGGATGGGAAGAGCCAGTCCTTTACCGGGGCCGGGTGTGTGGAAAGATTCCGGACCATTCCGATCGCTTGCTCCTGCTTCTGCTCAAGGCCTGGATGCCGGAGACATGGGGCTAAAAGACAGTCGATGGGCAACGAAAACAGCGGGCGATGGTCCGACCCCGGCGCTAAAACGACGGTAGAGGAGTGCGACTATATCGATATGCTGGCTTGGTCGCGTGGACGGCAGATGCGGCATGAATGCTGCTATACCGGCAGTTGGAAATGGCCGCGGTCCAGACCGGAGGAAGTTCTAGACAGAACGGGAAGAGTCATAAACTGCATCCACTACTCCATTGAACTGTTGGGCGATCCCTATGTCCGAATGTGTTACAAGGACCCCAGAAGCGGCGGGTTCTACGACTACACCGTGGATCTAGCCTCGACGCGTGCGAATTACGGTGGCTTGCGCTGGTGGTTTCTTTGCCCCGTAATCATGGCGGGCCGCGCCTGCGGGCGTCGCGTGCGCAAGCTGTATCTGGCGCCGGGCCGGAGATATTTCGCTTGCTGGCGCTGTTGCGATCTCTGCTACACCAGCCAGCGCGAGGATGATTGGACCAGGGCATTGTCGAAGGCGCAAGCGATCCGGGTGCGTTTGGGCGGGAGTGCTCGGATGGACCAGTTGTTTCCTGCCAAACCAAAACGAATGCGGTGGAAGACCTATCGCCTGCTGCGGGCGAGGTCGGAAGAGTCGTGGGTGGAGAGCTTGAGTGCCGCCCTGGGAGGTCCGGCTCTGGCTGCACTTCGACGCGCGTGACGGCGGCCCGGTATGCCGGCTGTACTTCGACGGGCAGGCGATCACCCGGTCTGCGCGTCGGCGTCCTGGTTAAGTGGCCGCGCACCGACTTTGCCGCGCAGACATGGACGCGGTCGCCGTCCGCCCGCCACGCATCCCCATCCGCCCGCCCGGCGGTCGCGGCGACGGACCAGGCGTGGCTGGCGCCGGCGTAGGGCGCGCGAAGCCCGTTATGGCAACGCGAGCTCGCCGACCTCAGCCGTCTGGAAGCCATCGCCCCGCGCGACGGGCGCGCATGCGCACGCGGCGCGTCGAGCCCCCGGTGAAATGGCCACTCGCCCCGTTGCTGGGCCTGGCGCCCTCCGCGCCGCGTGCATCCCCATTCGCTCGCCGCCGATCACGGCACCTGGCCCACGGGCGGCGGGCGCCGGAACGGGCCGCCAGCGGCGGGTGCGCGATGGGCCGCGGCGTGCGGGTCGCCGGCGATTCGCAGCAGCTTGCCGCTGCATTAGCCGAAATTGCTGATAATGAACTTCTCGACTTCCTCAACAGTCGCGTACGGCAGCAGCAGGCAATTCGCATGCGTATTCCCTGTGATTAGAAGCGACACTTTGTATTCCACGTCGCGCCGATAGAGCAATACGACCTTCTTCTTCGTTGCGCCCAACAGGTAACCAGTCTCGAATCCCAGGCCAAACGAGGACCCGGAAACCTCGGCGATGAACAACTCGCTCTGCTCAAGCCAAGCCATATCCCGACGGTAGACGTCTTGGGGGCTGATCGATCGATCCGTCGCCCACGCCTGGTCGTCCACCAAATGCCGGGTCAGGACTTCATGTCCCAACTCCTCTAATAGCTGTACCACTCTGCGAGCGGTATCGATCGAAGACCGGTCGCCGGCCACAGTGAACCCAGAATAGACCTTCATGTTATTAGGATCACTTAGTCCTAGAAGTCCACGACGAAGTCGAATGTGACCCTTATTTCGCTTGGCGCCGCAACTCGGCGGGCGCGCGCTCGCGATCGTGTCCTTCGACCTGCAAAGTCCAGCTCACAGGTACGGTCTCGGGCGGATAGCAGACTGCGTCGTCGCAAGCCTGGTAGCGAAACGAGCCGCCGATGACCAGTTTGCCCTCAGCATCGAGCAGCAGCTTGACTACCGCATCGCGGCCAACTGTCACGTCGCGCACTAGTCGGAATGTGTCCTGGTACACCGGCACCGTCTCCTTGATTACCTCCAGGGCGCAGCATCTTCGAACTCGGGTAGGCGGTTGGGTGGACCGTCAGCGCGGGCGATTCCTTCATGTTCCAGTCGATTGGGATGTAGTCGCTCTGAACGCCCGGCGCGTAGACATGCAGCCGGGACCCAAGCTGCACATCCAATACCAGCGAGATCCGCTGCCCTGAGCGCACGTGCGCGTTGCTCACCGATGCCGACACCCGCAGGTGCTTGCCCTCCGCGACGAATTGCGCAGCCCCCGCGCTCGCGCCAAAGTGGCTGACCAGGATATCAGCCGAGGTGTAGCGCTGCGTATAGTCATCCTCGAAGTATTTCGCAGTGATGCGTCCGGCGGAGTCCAACAGGTAGGTTCCCGGGTACGGAATACCGTACTGCAGAGTGCCGGGCTGTACCTGATCGTTGAAGATGCCGAAGTCGCGGATGATCTTCGACTCGGGATCCGACAGCAGCGGGAAGGTAATCCCGCGGCGTTCGGCGAAGTTCCTCAGCACTGCCACCGAATCGTAGCTGACGGCCGCAACCTCCAGGCCCTCGGCCCGAATCTTCTCCAGATTGCTTTGCAGCTCCACGAGCTGGCCTTTACAAAACGGTCACCAGTCCGCCGAGCGGAAGAACACCAGCACAGCGCCTTTGGTGCCCATCACCGACGTAAGCGTCCGAATGCGCCCATTCTGGTCGGTAGCGGAGAAGGCCGGCACTATATCTCCCACAGCGGGTCCGGTTTTGGCAGGCCGCGGATTTTGAGCCAGCACAACCAGCGCGATTGCGATACCAGGAATCAAAGCCTTCCCCGTCATGATTTGATTATCCAACCTAGCCCCATTTCATTCCCATTGCCCAGGGGATTCGCAACGAAGGTCAACGGCTGGCTCCGACCGGGCGCTTTCAACCGCATTGCTGTCCAACGCAGAACACGACGAACCAGCAGGGGATGAACGCCCCGGTCTCGCACAGCGTCCGGCCGCCCATACGCATCGCCCATCCGCCCGCCGACGGTCGCGGCGGGCGGGCATTACGCGGCGCGAAGCGCGTTATGGCAACGCCAGCCCTGCGGACTTCGCGCATCCGGAAGCGATCACCCGGCGCAACCGCGCGCCGGGCGTGCAGGCGCACGGGCGGCGCGGCGGCTAAGTGGCCGTTGCTGGATGCAGCGCCCACCGCGCCACGCGCATCCCATCCGCCCGCGGCGGCCGCGGCGACGGGCGACGGGCGACGGGCTGCGGTACATGTTGGAAGGGATCATCGCGGTTTCTACGCCACGCTTCGATGGCGGCGCGCAGCACCGCCAGCCGGACGCCTCGCCGGCGGCTTTTTGCATCAACGCCGGAACCACCGTGAACGGAAATCCGGTAGTGGGCAACTTTGGCGCATTAGTCATTTTTGTGCGTTTTTGGCCAACGACGCCGGCAGCCGAAAATGTTTCGGGCCGGCCTGTACGCCCGCGTTTCTACGAATGACCAGCAGACCCTGGCGATGCAGAACCGGGCCATACGTGAGTATGCTACCCGGCGTGGCTGGATGATCGCACTGCAAGTTCGTGACGTCGGCTCCGGTGCGACGCAGCGACCATCCCGCCAGCAACTGGTCGAAGCTGCGCGCCGCCGCGAGATCGATGTGGTGGTGGTCTGGCGGCTGGACCGCTGGGGCCGTTCGGTCACGGACCTGCTCATTACGCTGCAGGAACTGGAACATCTTGGAGTAGGCTTCGTGTCGTTGACAGAAGCGTTGGATCTGGCCACGCCCACCGGTCGTGCCATGGCGGGAATGCTCTCCGTGTTCGCGCAATTCGAACGGGAGATTCTGCGAGAGCGAACTCGCGCCGGCTTGGCTCACGCCCGGCAAAGCGGAAAACGGCTGGGCCGGCCTCTCACGGCCGGGCTCCAGGCCGGGCAGGTGCGAAAACTACACCGCGCCGGCATGAGCAAATCTGAGATCGCCAGGCGACTACGAATCGGGCGGACCTCTGTCCGGCGTATTATCGGAGAAGGGAAACGACCATGAGCAGTTCGTCCATCGAGTTTCACAAGATCTGGATCGACCAGTGCGCCGCGACGGAGGGCATCCGCGATCACTTTGGTCTGGAAAATGCTCTGGACTATCTCATTGGCGAAAAGCTCCTGATGTTCCTGATGGCGTCGGAGAGCGATCCACAGTTCGCTGTAGAGGTACCCGCGTTCATAGCCGAAGTCCATCGCATCTTCACCGCCGCGGAGATCCGCGACTACCTCGACCATCTGGAGCGTAGAAAGTTCCTTGCGCCACTCGATCCAGATCTGGATGCGGATGACTCTGACGACGAAATCGAGGACGAACCTTGGCTGGAGAATCCGGTCATGGGCGCTGAAGAACTGCTGCGGTTTTCACGTCTCAGGCAGCTTCTGCAGCCGTAGCCCAGTTATTAGCCCGGCTTACGCATCCCTGCCGAAATCTCACGTTACTTGCTGTGTTCTGCCTGGGTTTTATTCCGACCATTACGTCTATATGCCTCGTCGGAGAAATCAGTGGGTCACCGATACGCTCCAATGGGCGCCGGAAGCGCGGCTCGCGCAGGCCGCGAACCCGATGGGGGATAGTGCGGCTTCAGCTTTTCCCGTTCGTAGCCTGTTGCCTTTCGAACTGTAAGAGTTTACCCTCTCTGGTAAAGGCTACGCCGTTAGTAGCGGGCTGAGCGCCGAAGCTGGTTTTCGGGTAGCGCTGTGCCGAAGAATATCGATATGGTGGCACGCTTCTCGTCCTCGGAATCTGTTCGCCTCTGGGGACCATGGCTGGACATTCCCGTGTGTTCGGTGTCTTTTCGCGCGCTCGCAACACGTTGGAACAGATCCTCTTTTGGGATTTCTATCTGCCCTCTGCGGGATATTCTTATTCTTCTGAAAGCTGTTGCGGCTATTCAGCGCGGTGAAAGCCCATTGGTGCCCGCGTACCACTATCGATTGATCGAACGGACAGATGTGGGACGTGCAACGTTGAACCGACAGGTCTTTCCGTAAATCGGGATTGCATCACCCAACAACGAGAGCGACCAGATCGTTCAGATTTCCGCTGATTGCGTCGGGAATCACACCGAGTTCTTCAGGGGGCTGATTCTGTCGGTTGACCCAAAACGTCGGATAACCGAAAGTCTTCGCCCCTGCTGCATCCCATCCTGCGTATGCGGCGAAGAGAATTTGATCGGTTTTTCAATCCAAAAACGTCGGGACCCAGCTGGTAGGCCCGTGGATCGGGCTTGTAGGCCCTTACTTGATCAGTGCTCAACACATGATCGAACAAATTCTCAAGTCGGGAGTTTCGGATTCCGGCTTCCAGCATGCCCAGAGTGAGGTTTGACAGAAACGCAATGCGGATGCCGGCCTTTTTCAGGGAGCGGAGCGCGTCCGGAACATCCGGCCAGCAGCGAAGGTTGAGGTAAGCCTGCATCAGACGGGTATGTTTCTCGGGTGTAAGTTCCAGGCTGAGCGCTTTAGCGGCGAATATCAGGGCGTCATCGGTGACCTGCCGAAAATCGAGGTAGCGTTTCGAAAGTGTCCGGAGCCATGTGTATTCAAACTGCCTGTCGCGCCAGAGGTTGCCGAGTTCAACACCTTTCTCGGGATAGAGCTCGTTTACCAGAGCGAAAACAGGCCGCGGATCGAGAATGGGAAAGCCGTCGAAGGCAACGGCCTTGATGTTGCCGCGAAATCCGGCAGCCTGATCCGCGAAACTCTGAAGCGCTAATCCGGAAGCGGCCATCCGGGAAAGAAGTTGGCGGCGGCTTGGCGTCATGATTTTATCTCCACCACGAGTTTTCCCGCCGCTGTACCGTTCGTCAGCGCCTCATAGGCGAGTTCCGCCGAATTCAGGTCGAATTGGCGAGGGTCCATCCTCGGCGTGAGCTGTCCGGCTTCCGCCAATCGCGTCGCTTCGCGTAGAATCTCGCCGTAATGCGCGCGCTGCATTCCGGTGAGCAACGGGTGAAGGGTGAACACGCCGGAGTAGGTAGCTTCGCGAAACGACAGTGGTGCGAGCGAATGGGTACCCCATCCCAGGGCGCTCACAACATGGCCGAAATGCTTCACTGCCGCGAAGGAGGCATCCAGCGTAGGGCCTCCTACGGTGTCGACGACGAGATCGAACCCCTCGCCGCGCGTGCCGGATTCGACATACTGCTCGGCAGTCTGCGTGCGGTAGTCGATCGGCGTAGCGCCCAAACCGGAGACGAAATCCTTATCGTGCTCGCTGGCCGTTGCCCAGACCACTCCGCCCAGCGCAAGCGACAGTTGAACGGAAACATGACCCACCCCGCCGGCTCCGCCCTGCACCAGCACAGTCTGGCCAGCGCTGAGATGCACGCGATCCACAATTCCCAGATACGAGGTGATGAAGGCGAGCGGGAGCGCGGCCGCTTCCCGCATCGTAAGATTCGACGGTTTCAGCGCGAGCAAATCGGCGTCGACCGCCGCGTATTGGGCGAGCGATCCCTGAATTCCACCTACGCCGCCCGTCATTCCGTAGACTTTGTCCGACACGTTGAAGGCCGAAACTCCCGGTCCGATCTCCTCGATAACACCGGCCATGTCGATTCCCAAAACGAGCGGCAGCGGATGCTTTGCATGCTCGGCGTTTCCCGCCCGGATTTTCGTGTCCAGTGGATTCAGGCCGCACGCCGCGATACGCACCAGCAACTCTCCCGCTGCCGGCTTCGGACGGGGGACCTCGGAAAGTTCTAGCGGGCCGTTGTAGCGATTGAGAATCAGCGCGTGCATCTCTACCATTCGCTTTTCGGGTAAGGCTGAGTCCACAGCGCAATCTGTAACTGGAGAGACTTCGTCCAGGCTCGGTGCATTTTTTCCACGTCTTCCGCCATGTGGCCCCTGGCGGAGAGATAGGGTTTGACGGTTTCGTTCATCACCGCAATGAAGGCGATAATGTCGCGCAAGGGAATATACGGAGTGGAGTCGACTCCATCGGTCGCGTTCTTTTTCACGCTCGTGTGCCGCAACGCTATTTCGTGCTGGTAATTGAGCCAATCCTGATCGTAGGGACGAAAGCATGTATCGAGAACCCACTGCTCGAAGCGCAGGCCGCTTTTCGTCTGGTAGTCGGGAATCGGCGCGCCGCCGGGAGTGCGGCTGTGGCGAATGAGGTTCGGGATACTTCCGACGATTTCGCGGCGCCAGTGATCGACCAGCGGCCTCGTCTGATCCGCAAGCACCTCACCCGCCATGTGGCGATAGCGTTCGTCTTCGCCGGTCCAGCCTACACTGATCTTGAGGTTTTCCAGGTCCCGCAAAGAGACGGGGGACGCGCCGGCGGCTCCATACGTGTATCCGCGGATTTCTTCGGCGACCTTCTTCATTTGGGCGGCACCGATGAGAACAGAACCACCAGGCCTTCGAGGAGAGTGGGATGCGTAAGAACGGCGTCGCGCACGGCCGTATACGGAAGACCTGCAATCATCGCAATCTGAATCGCGCCCATAATTTCTCCGCCATCCACACCGAAGACTGTGAACCCCAAAATCCGATCGCTGGTGGTATCGATCAGCGCTTTCATAAACCCGCGTGTTTCGGACAGGGTGCGCGTTCGCAGATCGGCGGCCGTCGGAATTTTGGCCAGCCGATAGGGCGTTCCACTCGCTTTGGCTTCGGTCTCGCTCAACCCGATGCGCGCCAGTTCGGGGTCCGTGAATAAGCAAAAAGGAACCTGGCGCCCCGTGGTAACGCGATTGACTCCCGCGAGATTGTCTCTGATGATGCGGAAGTCGTCGAAGGCGATGTGCGTGAATTGCGGACTGCCCGCGCATTCGCCGACGGCCCAAACATCAGGCGCGGTCGTTTCGAGGCGTTCGTTGACCCTGATATATCCCGACTCTGTAAGCTCGACCCCCGCGAGATCGAGACCTATGCCGCCCGTATTCGGAGTGCGTCCAGTGGCCACGAGGATATCCGTGCCTTCGATAACGCTGTTCGAATCGCCCTGCGCGACGTTAAGCTTCACCGATCGCCCGGAAATTCCTTCCACACGCGAGACCCTGGCATTCATGACAAGCTCGATGCCTTCATCATCGCAGAGTTGCCTCAGACCTGCGGATACATCTTCGTCTTCGTGATTCGCCAGCCGTTCGTTCCGATCGATAACTGTTACGGAACTGCCGAATCGGCGCATCGCCTGTGCAAGTTCCAGACCGATATAGCCACCCCCGAGGACGATGAGATGCTTCGGCAGGTAGTCGAGTTCGAGCGCTTCAGCGTGGGTTAAAGGGTTCGACTGGCGGAGGCCGGGAATGTCCGGGATCGTGGCGCGAGTGCCGGCGCCGATCACGATTTTGTCGCCCTGAATAACGCATGTACCTCCTTCGTTCAAGGACACCTCAAGCGTCTTAGGTCCGGTGAATCTCGCGGAGCCCATAATCAGTTCCGTGCCGCTATTTTTTTGAAGTTGGCGACGTGGATGTCGACAAGACCCGCGACCATCTTGCGCTTGCGCTCGCGCACTGCGGACATATCGATTCGAAACCCTTCTTTGGTAATTCCGAACTCTTCGCTTCTTTGGAAATAAGAAGCCACCTTCGCGCTGTGGATGACGTTCTTGCTGGGCAGGCAGGCGATATTGGGGCACGAGCCGCCGACATACTTCTGTTCGATCGCGGCAACTCGCTTGCCCTGCCGGGCAAGTGTCCAGGCGAGGAACTTCGAACCCTCGCCCGTGCCTATAATCACGATTTCGTACTGTTGTTTTTCCATTTCCGCGATTTGGGCTTACGAACCCTGACCGAGCGCTTTCTGAAGAAACTCCCGCATGGCGGAAGCGACCTCTTCCAGGTGTGTTTCGAGCGCGAAATGTCCGGTTTCCAGGAATTGAACGGTCGCGTTGGGGTTGTCTCTCAGGAATGTTTCCGCGCCGGGAGGAATGAAGTACGGATCAAACTTGCCCCAGATGGCCATCAGCGGCGGCTGCAACGCCTGCGGCTGCGGCACCGCGTTGCGGCTCATGCTCCCCTGCATTCTGCTTAATCGAATCGTATTCGTGGTCGCCCAGCCAGATCAGTAACTCGGTCAGCATAGTTGTCCAGGTAACTGATCCCTTTCTTCAGCAGCGCCGAAGTCATCATCGCCACCTTGGCGCCCGCCATCGTGGCCTTCACCACGTCGGTAGCACCGTGCACTCCGCCGGTCAGCGCCATGTCCACCTTGACATTCCCGTATTAGGATCACTTAGTCCTAGAAGTCCACGACGAAGTCGAATGTGACCCTTATTTCGCTTGGCGCCGCAACTCGGCGGGCGCGCGCTCGCGATCGTGTCCTTCGACCTGCAAAGTCCAGCTCACAGGTACGGTCTCGGGCGGATAGCAGACTGCGTCGTCGCAAGCCTGGTAGCGAAACGAGCCGCCGATGACCAGTTTGCCCTCAGCATCGAGCAGCGGCTTGACTACCGCATCGCGGCCAACTGTCACGTCGCGCACTAGTCGGAATGTGTCCTGGTACACCGGCACCGTCTCCTTGATTACCTCCAGGCGCAGCATCTTCGAACTCGGGTAGGCGGTTGGGTGGACCGTCAGCGCGGGCGATTCCTTCATGTTCCAGTCGATTGGGATGTAGTCGCTCTGAACGCCCGGCGCGTAGACATGCAGCCGGGACCCAAGCTGCACATCCAATACCAGCGAGATGCGCCGAGGCGGATCTTCTGGTGCCAATCATGGGGACGGAGCACCGGCTGTTGGGCGTTTTGGTGTTGGGAGAGAAAAAATCGGAAGAGCCGTACACGGCGCAAGATCGCGCATTGGTGAAACGGGTGGGCGACGAAGTTGGAGTCGTTTACGAGAACCTGGAATTACGCGGCCTGGTCAGACGGGAGCGGCAAGTGCAGATCGACGTTCTGGCGCGTGTTGCCAGCCACGATTTCAACCTGATGAAGGAATGCCCGTCTTGTGGGCGGTGCCATGATGCTTCTGCTGCGGTGTGCTCCCACGACGGCAGCGAGCTGTCACTCAGCCTGCCGGTGGAGCGCACCATCGACGGGCGGTACCGGTTGGACCGGCTAATTGGAAAGGGCGGCATGGGCGCCGTATACGAAGCGACCGATCTCAGACTGAATCGCGCCGTCGCGGTGAAGGTGATGACCGGCCGCTCCTTCGGCGACACTGCCGCCCTCCGCCGGTTCTCACGTGAGGCACAGGCTTCGGCCCGGCTGGTGCATCCGAACATCGTGCGACTATTTGACTACGGTGAATTGTCCGCCGCCGGAGCGTTTCTGGTCCTCGAACTTGTCCGCGGAGTGACCTGGCGGCGCATGTTATCGGAAAAAGGCGCGCTGGTTCCGGACTTCGCTTCCGGGTTGTTCGAGCAGTTGATGGCCGGCGTAGAAGCTGCGCATTCGGCGAGGATCATCCATCGCGATCTGAAGCCCGATAACGTCATTATTCAGGGCGCCGGCGACGCCCTCACCGCCAAGATCCTCGACTTTGGGCTCGCCAAGATGCGTGGTCCTGATTTCCCGGATTCAGAGAGCATGACCGCGCCCGGCGTCACTGTGGGCACGTTGGGCTATATGTCACCTGAGCAGTACCTAGGTGCCAGCGTGGACGAACGAACCGACATTTACTCGATCGGGGTGATGGCATTGGAGACACTCACAGGAAAGCTGCAATTAAACGCTCACTCGTTCCACACACAAATCGTCGAGGTGGTCCGGCGGCGTTTCGATTTTGAAGGTTCAACGGCAGAGCATCGGAGACTTGCAGGCTGCATTTCGAAGAGCGTTGCCATTCAGCCCCGAGAACGGTTTAGAGACATTCCAGACCTGCGAGAAGAGATGTTACCGGCGATGCGTGCCTGTCCGCCGGTTGCGGGCGCGTCGCGCGTCGCCGCAGCGGAAGCGGACCATGCCACCAAGACGATTTAGTAGTTTTTCTCAAATACATGATGAGGTCCGGTCCACGTCAACTGGACGCAAACGCGCTGCCCCCGAAGGGCGTTCCCACGCCACGCGACCTTGGCGCTGAACTTCTCCGATGAGCTCGGGCGGCCAGTGCCCATCGGCAAACAGCGTCACTGACTCGTAGCTGTAGGAGTCTCCGATAACACTCTCACTTTTGGAGAGTTGACGGGATAGTGGACGGATGGTCGGGCCAATCTCTTTATCTCCAGAATCGTCGGCCACTCGGAAGTTGGGGTTCTCAGGCCCCCAGCGCTGGCCTTTCCGCCGAATCGCGTCGCCGCTCCGCCCGCCGGCGGTCGCTGCGACTGGCCACGCGGCTGGCGCCGAACTGGCCGCCGGCAACGCGCCGCGGGATGCGCGTGATGGCAACCCGACCCCGCGAACTTCGGGCATCGGCAAGCGATCACCCCACCGCAACCGCGCGACGGGCGCGCAGGCACACGCGCGGCGGGGTGGCGAAGCGGCGCACGATGACGATGCTGGATAGCGGCGCAATCGCCGTCCGCCGACCGGCATCGTGTACGCCATGGCCCGAGCGCCATCCGCCCGCGCGCATCCCGATTCGCACGCGGGCGGACGCGGCGAGACGCGCGTTGCGGCCACCCGCGCAACCGTACCGCGCGCTCGGATAAACATAAGAACGCTGCAGCACAAGGCTGGCATGCCCGCTGTATTCATCTCGTCCATATCAGAGGACGCGATAGCACGATACTGGCGACGTAGCAGGCCAAAGCCATTCCGATGCCTGTGAGAGGCGCACTGAAGAAGTAAACCTTGCAGAGAACAAGAATACCGACAAGCATCGCGAACCCGACAATGAGCAGAAACGGAGACTGAAAGAGGAGTTGCCAGTGAACGAATGCGAGATATCCGAAAACTAAGCCGAACAAAATAAGTCCCATGCTGTGGCTTGCATTGAAGCCCACCCAACACCGCCACATTGTTGTTTCTTTCGTAATGATAGGCGAAATCTGATTCATGCCCACTAGCAGCGCCGGGTCACGGGGCGTGAGTTCTGGTCCGTGAAACGTGTAGACGAGGTGAATGGCTCCGAGGGCAAAGACAATGCTCGCGCTAAGAACCATTAGGATTCTTGCAGCCACTATGCTCTCCTATTGTGTTGGCCTAACGCCCAACTCAGGCCGTTGGAACACGCCGAAAGGGTGGTCAACGACTAGCGTTTCCTCAGTTTACAACGATGGCGGGTCGGCTGCGGGGGAATAGGTTGCTCCAAACATACGTTTTTCCTTTGGAATGCTCAACGGAGCCTTCCGGGCCGCGGCGAGCGCCAGAACTGGCCGCCGACATCGTGCCGCGCGAAGCGCCAGCCAGGCCCATGGGCTGCGGACCGCGCCGGTCGCGAGGAGCGGCGCTCGCGATGGCCACGCCCTGTGAGGGTTGCAGGAGATTGCGCATCGGTCACCTCCCGGTTTCGGTATCAAGAACCGCAACTTGGCATCCCTGCGGCGAAGTTGAATTGCGCGTGCTTCGATGGCGCTGTTAGAATCGGGCAATCTGGAGGCAATCTTGAGCGCAACTCAGGTGCGCGTGGTGATCGCTGGCGGCGGATTCGGCGGACTCTTCGCTACGCGCGAGTTGGCCGGGGCTCCCGTCAGCGTGACACTCATCGACAAACGGAACTACCATCTCTTCCGTCCCATGCTCTACCAGGTTGCCACGGGGCTGTTATCCGCCGACCAAATTGCCGGGCCGCTCCGCTCGATCCTGAACCGCCAGCAAAATGTTGAGGTGTTGCTCGACGAAGTCAGGGGCATCGACACGGAAAAGAGGCTGGTTCAGTTGAAACAGCACGTGGTGCCGTACGACTTCCTCGTGCTCGCAACCGGAATTCAATACAACTACTTTGGTCACGAGGACTGGCGCCGCACGGCGCCGGGGCTCGAATCGCTCGACGACGCCGACCTGATTCGCGGCAAGGTCCTGCTGGCCTTCGAGCGCGCCGAGGAGATTGCAGCGCTCGACCACGCGGACACGGAGAAAATACGCCAACTGCTCACGTTTGTCCTGGTCGGCGCAGGAACGGTGGGCGTGGAAATGGCAAGCACTCTGGCGGAGATGTCGCGCATGGCTCTGGCGCACGATTTTCGCCATATCGATCCTCGCTCGGCGGGGATCCTCCTGTACGAGGCGGCCCCGCGGGTGCTTCCCACATTTCCGGAGGTTCTTTCGGCCAAGGCGCAGCGCCATCTGGAAAGCCTGGGCGTGAAGGTGTACACGAACACACGCATCACGAATGTGGACTCCGCTGGGATAGTCGCCAATGGCGAGCGCGTTTTGGCCGGGACGGTATTGTGGAGCGCGGGCGTGCTTGCGTCTCCCGCAGGCCGATGGCTGGGAGCGGCCATGGACAAGTCGGGGAAGGTAATCGTGAACTCGGACCTTTCCGTGCCGGGGCACCCCGAGATTTTTGCGATTGGCGATACGGCGCACGTCGTGGCACAAGCGCGGAATTTGCTGGGCATTAAGGCGATAGAGCCAATGGTCATGCCTGGCGTAGCGCAGCCGGCCATTCAAGAGGGCAAGTACGTGGCCCGCTTGATTCGGCGCCGCGTGCAAGGACTGGGGCCGCCGGCGCCCTTCTGGTACTGGGACAAGGGCGATCTGGCGATTGTGGGCCGCAGCTACGCCCTCGCGGATCTTCGGTTTTTACGCTTCACGGGATTTTCAGCCTGGATTGTCTGGGCGGCAGTGCACATTTATTTCCTGATCGGATTCGCGAACCGTTTCTTCGTCATACTGCAGTGGGCAATTGCGTTCTTGACCAAGCGGCGCCAGGTGCGCGTGTTCCCCGGACAAGAAGATTCCGCAAAGGCGCCCTAGGTTCCCGCGAATCGCAAAACATCTAGGCGAGCCAGAGGGCCGCACCGCGAGATTGCGTATACAGCCTCTTGGAGCGTACTTTTCGGAGGTCTCAGGCTTGCTCCGCGGGCGCGCGAACCGTTCCCACCACCGCGTCGGCGCCTCTAAACCGGGCGAATCGCCCGGCGCAACCCCGCAGCGGCACACGGCCGCGCGCTGGCGCGGCGACATGAGCGCGCGCCGACGTCCCTGGATGACGGCGCGCTCGCAAAATGGTGCGCCTCCACCGGCCAGGCGCAGAGCGCGGATACGTGCGTCCTTCGCCCGCCCCGCATCCCCACCCGCCCGCTGGCGGGCGCGGCGACGGACTGCGGGCGGCTGGCGGCGGGAAGTGGCCGACGGGAAGCGGGCTGCATATGGCGCGCGGCCAACCGCACGCACACCACGACCAGCCTCAATCCTCCATCGCCGCCCGCACCCGCTCGGTCACCTCGGCAGCAGTCGCGTTCGAGCCGAATGGCACCCGAGGCGCCTAGATGATGTGGAGCGGAGTTCACAGGACTTATCTACCAGAACGCGGTTTGCGGCTGGCATCTTGGATCAGTTAGCGACATAATGAAACACGAGGCAAGGCGGGACGTGGAGGCCAAATGGCGACACAACGATACCCTAACGTTTCGATTCAGTTCCTGACGCCGGACGAAGATGCGCTCAACGTGAAAGCGGCCGTGCTTCTTCGGCAGGGTGAGATGGTGATTGACATACCCGACCAGCCATCTTCTGGTCCGTACTTGGTTTGTGGGAAGCAGGTGGATTATTTCTTTGCCGGGATCGATTCCCTTGAGCATGAAGAAAAGGTGCACGTGGTCGCGCGCTGGGCGCTGCTTGGCGATGTATACGTTGGAATCTGGATTGAGGAAGGCGTCGAGCACTTGTTCTCGTTCAGGGTACCGCGAAGGAAGCCGACCGCATGAGCCTAACGAGGGGCAGCGATCCTCTCTACGCGCGAGGACGGGCATGTCACACCGCGCAGCTTTTTCTCTTGCCTAATCGCGCTTGCAGACTGTCGCTGCCTCAACGGGTGGCCTACCTTGCCAACCGGTGGTGCGTCACGTCCTAGGGCTGCTGGCGCGCCAATCATGAATGGGGCGCCTTCCGCCCGGCGCGCATCCCCATCCGCACGCCGGCGGTCGCGGCGACGGACCGCGGGCGGCGGTGGGTGGCGGAACTGGCCGCCGGGCAGCGGGACCGGGGAATCGCGTAATGGTCAACTGAGTCCGCGGACCTCGCCCATCCGGAAGTCATCGCCCGGCGCGACCGCGCCACGGGCGTGCCGGTTGCGCGTCGGCATCCCGGTGACGTGGCCGCTCGCCGACGCTCCTGATCACGGCGCGCCTCCCGCGCCGCGCATCCCCATCCGCCCGCCGGCGGTCGCGGCGACGGGCCACTGGCCGCGGGGGTGCGCGTTCTGGAGAAGCGAACACGCGGACTTTGCGTATCGGGAAGCGATCACGCCGACGCAACCGCGCCACGGGCGTGCAGTCCCATCGACACCGGCGCCCTCTGCGTTGAACTGGGCCTTACCGGCAATCGCGGGGAGTTTGTGGTGGCGGTTCAGGTGACCACCACGTTTCCATCCAAGGCGCCGTGTTCGCCGGTGTTCTCGCTCGAAACGTTCGACAGTGCAACTGGCGCGACCCACATTTTCCTCGGCAACGCCGTTGCCGCGCGTCCAGTCAACGACTTCCCCTTCGACCGTTGAACTTGCCACGCGCCCTGGCCTCGTCCAGCGTCCCGTCGCCGATCGTGCCGGCCATCCGCCCGCCGGCGTCGCGGCGAGGGACGACGGGCTGGGGGCTCCGGTCGCCAAACCGGTAAACTAGAGTCTATGGCCCGCCCAAACAAGACGCGCCCTGTTCGCGTTGCGCCGGAACCGACGCCAACGCCGTCTGAAGAGGAAATGCTCGGACAGAATCTGGCGGCGGCGTACATCGCAATGCTGCACGGTATCGGTATGGACTATGCGAAAAAGACGTACGTTCACGAGCCGATCGGCACGTTTTGGATCTCTGTAGCGTGCATGGTGATTGAGCATTTAGTACAGCATCAGCAACGGGCGGCGGATTCCAGTGCATGAAGGCCCTGGTCTTGCACAGCATCTCGTCGCCGAATCGTGCCGCATCCGCCCGTCGGCGGTCGCGGCCGACGGACCACGCGCGGCGGGCGTCGGCATCGCGTGGCGGGATGCGCGTTATGGCAACGCGAGCCCGCGGACTTCGGGTGCCCGAAAGCGCGCAACGCTGCGCGTCGGCGTAACGGTGAAGTGGCGCGCGCGGTGCCCTCCGCGTGCCGCGCATCCCATCCGCGCCCCGCGGTCGCGGCGCCGGACCACGGGCGGCGGGCGACGGAACCGGCGGCCGGCATCGAGCTGCGGGAGGCACGTTGACAACGCGAGCCCGCAACCTTCGGACACCGGCAGCGATTCGCCCGGCGCAACCGCGCGACGGGAGTGCAGGCGCAAGGCGGTGTGGCGGTGAAGTGGGAGTGCGCCGATGTTGCGGATAGCGGCGAAGTTCGCCGCCTGCCAGCGTGTACATACATGTCTGGCGCCCTCCGTGCCGCGCGCATCCCCATCAACGCGCCGGCGGTCGCGGCGACGGGCGGCGGGCACCGCGCGGCGGGATGCGCGTTATCGCAAGCCGACACCGCGGACGCTGAGCAATCGGAAGCGATCACCCGGCGCAATCGCGCGACTGGCGCGGGCGCTGGAACTCGGAAGTCATCGACTTCCGAGCTGCTTCCGAGTAGTCAGCCCAACGCACCCCCATTCGCCCGGAGCGGTCGCGGAGCCGGAGCACGGGCGGCCGGCACCGGTATGGGCCGCTGGCGTCGCGGAGCGCGAAGCGCGATATTTTCAAACCTGGGATTTTGAAGCCGTGAGGAGAGTTGTGGCTGCGATCGGATTTCCCCACCAAAACCTCCACCCCAAGCGGCGGCGCTCGACATTCGACGCGCCAAGTGTCCGCAGGGCATCCGCATATATCGCCGTGGCACGGATATCCGCGATCACCATCCTCCCTCCGGGTTTAAGGACTCGGAACCCTTCGCTGATCGCCCGCTTCCGATCGGAATTCGATCGGATGTTGTGTATCGCCAGGCTCGAAACCACCAGATCAAAAGTAGCGTCCGGAAACGGGAGCGTTCGCATGTCGGCGGTCTCAATGTGCACGCGATCACTGACCCCTTCCAGCGTCGCGTTGCGCAGGGTGACCTGCATCGCGTTCCCCGACTGGTCCCTCATACTCCAGATATCCACGCCTGTTAGTCGGCCTGTCATCAGCCTGCGGGCTACGGCCGTCAGCACTGCGCCTCGACCGGACCCCATATCGAGCACCATCTCGTCGCCGCGCAAGTGAATTCGGTCCAGAATGCGTTCCCACTCGAGGAACTTGCCGCGTCTGGTGGTGTAGAAAAAGCTGGTGGTGTTCACAAGGAACAGGACGAAATACAGCGTGATCGGCGTTGCCTGACTTGGCATTCGCCACCAGGAGATCGCCGCCCCAAGGCCGCTGAGTATGGCCAAGGATCCGAAGGTCACCAGCGCGTAAGGTGCATCGTAGCCGTATTCGCCGCGTCGCATTGCGATCCGTGATCGTACCACGACAGAGTGTATTGCCCCGCCACAGCCACGGCCTGGAGGGATCACGCACTATCCGGAACTTGACCAAATAAAACCCAGGTAATAGGCGGGACTTCGCGCATCCGGAAGCGATCACCCCGCGGCGCAACCGCGCGAGGGCCAGGCGCACGGGCGGCGCTGGATAGCAACGCAACGGTGCGCATTCCGGCGCCCGCCCCCGCGATCATGACCGCAGCGCCCTCCGCCCCGCGCGCATCCCATCCGCCCGCCAGGCGGTCGCGGTGACGGACGAGCGCGCGGGTGCCGGAACGGGCCGCCGGCATCCCGCTGCGGAATGCGCGTTATGGCAACGCGAGCCCACGGCCTCCGCGCATCCGGAAGCGATCACCGCGGCGCAGGCACGCGGCTGCGCGCTGGCGTCCAGTCTGCGTGGCCGCGCGGCGACGTTGCTGCATACGCTGCAACGGTGCGATACCCTCCCGCCGACACCGCGCACATCATTGCCGCAGCGCCCTCCCCGCGGCGCGCACCCCATCCGCCGGCGGCGGTCGCGGCGCCGGACCACTGGGACGCGCGTTATGGCAACGCGACCCCGCGGACTTCGCGCATCCGGAAGCGATCACGCCGGCCCACCCGCGCGGCGGGCGCGCAGGCGCACGGGCGGCGTCCCGGCAGCGCTGGGCGGTTTTGCCGCAAGGCCCACGGATCTCCGGCTTAACCATCCTGTCGCCCGTCCGCCCGCGGGCGGCGGCACCGGACCTGGCCGATGATCGGGGTGTGGGGTCCGGTACCGCTGCCAGTAATCCGGATGGCGCGCCCGCCACTTCTGCTGGCGATCGCGGCAGACGTCGCGGTATTCGGGATCGGCGGCGATCTTCTGTCGGTGGTAGTTGGTGCGGCGCTGACGTTGGCAAACGGCTTCGCGCCGAGGCGGATCGCTTTCAGAATGATGCCTTGCCGTTTCAGCAAGAGTCTTTGCTTTGAGGTAGGCTGTTCCCTAGTATGCCGGTCGTGACAGTGGTGCGCACAGGCACTGCGATCTAGGGCCGGGCATGCTGGACGACATCGCCTATATTCCGAAGAATATGAGAATTTCGTATTTCCTCCTCTTCGCGCTCGCCGCGGTGGCCCAGACGGGCACCGGGCAGACCGTGAGCGCCAGCGTCGACGCCTCCAAAACCGGCGCCGCCATTTCTCCTTATCTCTATGGCCAGTTTGTAGAGCACGCTGGGAGCCTGGTCTACACCGGTCTTTGGAGCGAGATGCTCGACGACCGCAAGTTCCACAATCCGGTCGTACCGGCGACGGCACGAGACGCCGGCGGAGCGGGGCGCGGGCCGGGGCGAGGGCGCGGCCCTGCCCGGCGATGGGTCCCCATCGGCCCACCAGAATCCGTCCTCATGGACACGAAGAATCCCTTCGTGGGCGAACACTCGCTGCTCATCAAACTGGAAGGCGCGGAACTTCGGGGCATCCGGCAATCCGGTCTCAGCTTCACGGAGGGCGCCACGTATAACGGGCGCATCCAACTGGCCGGCGACCCCACGGCAAAGGTCTCGGTTGGCATCGTCTGGGATGGCAATAGTCCCGGCGGTGGTCAGACCGTCACTCTCGGTCCGCTGAGCACTTCATACAAGAAGTTCACCTTCTCATTCAAGGCAGAAAAGTCCGGCACGGCGCAATTCGAAATCAGCGGCACGGGAGTGGGGTCCTTCCACGCCGGCGCGGTTTCGCTGATGCCGGCCGACAACGTCAACGGTTTCCGCCCCGGAGCCATTGCTGCCCTCAAGAGTCTTCGCTCCGGCGTGTATCGCTGGCCCGGCGGCAATTACGTTTCCGCCTTCGAATGGCGCAATGCCATCGGCGACCCAGACAAGCGCCCGCCGGAAATGGACCCGGTCTGGCGCACACTGCAATCCAACGATGTCGGCACCGAGGAGTTCATGACGATGTGCAAGCTCCTCGGCGTGGAAGCTTATATCACCGTCGACGCCGGCTTCGGCGACGCGTGGTCGGCAGGGCAATATGTCGAATACGTCAATGGCGCCGTCACCACTCCGATGGGCAGACTGCGCGCCGCCAACGGCCATCCCGAGCCCTATCGCGTGAAGTTTTGGGGCATCGGCAATGAAATGTGGGGCAGCTATCAGTACGGATATATGCCGCTCCCGCAGTTCGAACACAAGCACAACCTGTTCGCCAAGGCCATGCGGAAATCGGATCCCACCATCGTGCTGATCGCCAGCGGCGCCATGCCGGACACCATGACCGGCTCCAAAGAGGCCCTGAAACTCGGCTCGGATCTGGTGCCTAAAATCATGTCTCCTGCGGATTGGACCGGCAATCTGCTCAAGAATTGCTTCGACAATATCGACCTGATCAGCGAACACTTCTACAACTACGGCGGGACGCACTTCGATCTCGCCCAGGGCAAACAAGTGCCGAACGATCCCAAAGAACCGATCACCGATTGGATGCGCCGTCCCGCCAACCACGTGCGCATCAAATACGAGACTTACAAAGAATACGAAAAGGTCCTGCCGGAACTGGCGGCTCATCCCAAGCCCATCTATATGGACGAATGGGCCTATGCGGGTAACGGTAAGTATCCGATCTATCCGTCGTACGCCTGGGTTTTCCACGAAATGTTCCGCCATTCCGATATCTTTCAGATGGCAGGCTACACTTTCGCTACCTCGCTGCTTAGCCGCAATGGAGCGGCCGTGAAGCTGAACGCCAACGGCGAGGTCTTCAAGATTTATCGTGACCACTTCGGCTCGATCCCGGTGGAAGTCTCGGGCAATTCGCCCCAACCCGTGGTGACGGGCGCGGTAGGGGGCGAACAACCCGCGGTTAATGCCGGCAGCGCCACGTTTCCCTTGGACGTGGCCGCCGCCTGGACCGCGGACCGCCAAACCCTCACGGTGGCTGTGCTAAATCCGACGGACGGCGATCAAGCACTCAAGCTGAACATCGCGGGCGCCTCGCTCGCGGGCAAAGGCACACTACGGAGGCTTGCCCCCAGCGGCGACGACATCCAGAACCCGGCAATCACCAGTTCGCCTGTAGATGCCATTCCCGATACACTCACTTTGCCGCGCTACAGCATCAGCATTTACGAGTTCGCAGCGAAGCAATAAGGAGGCGGTTGCAATGAAGAGAATTCTACTCCTCGCAATGATCGCGGCCGCGCTTTGCGCCGCCGAGATGCCGGCGCCGGTCAAGGTCGAGGGAGGCCTCGTGCAAGGCGCCGTCGAGAGCGGTCTAACGGTCTACCGGGGTATTCCGTTTGCTGCGCCGCCCGTCGGCGATTTCCGCTGGCGCGCTCCAGAGTCCGCCGCGAAATGGGAGTTCTTCGGCATCGTCATAGTGTGCCTGGTCTGCTACAAGATCGGCAAGAGTTTGAACATCCAGATTCAAGACGAGCTAGCCGAACGCCAGAGGAATTTCGCCAGTGCTTAGCATGCAGGCCGATACTGGTCCGTATTTTGATATCTTGAGGACACTATGTTGAGTAGATTGATCCCCCTCACTGTTATTTTCACCGCCGCCACTCTCGCTCAGCAACCTTCCCTGAAGGACGCCTTCCAGGGTCTCTTCCGCCTCGGCGCAGCTCTCAATCAACGCCAGTTCGAAGAGAAAGATCCGCGCGCAGCCGGGATCGTCGCGGCGCAGTTCAACACCATCAGTCCCGAAAACGTCATGAAGTGGGAAGTGATTCATCCCCGTGTGGACAGCTACAATTTCGGCCCCGCCGACGAGTACGTGGCCTTCGGCCAGAAGTACAAGATGTTCATCGTGGGCCACAACCTGGTTTGGCACAGCCAGGTGCCCCGCTGGGTCTTCCAGGACGAAAAAGGCGCACCTCTCACCCGCGACGCACTCCTGGAGCGCATGCAGGAACACATCACCACCGTGGTCACGCGCTATAAAGGCAAAATCGGCGGCTGGGACGTTGTCAACGAAGCTCTCAATGAGGACGGCACGCTGCGCAAATCGCAATGGCTGAACATTATCGGCGAGGACTATCTGGTAAAAGCCTTCCAGTATGCCCACGCGGCCGACCCCAATTGCGAGCTTTATTACAACGACTACTCCATCGAGAACGAAGCCAAGCGGAAGGGTGCCGTCGATCTGATCAAGAAGCTGCAAGCTGCCGGAGTGAAGGTCGCCGCCATGGGCCTGCAAGGCCACGACTCCCTCGCCTGGCCCACCCTCGAGCAACAGGTAGACACGATCAACGCCTTCGCCGCCCTGGGTGTGAAGATCAGCATCAGCGAGCTCGATGTCGACGTGCTCCCGCCCACCGGGCGCGGCAACTCCGCGGACGTTTCGGCTACCTCCGCGGGCGCCGCCAACCCCTACGTGAACGGCCTGCCCGAGGATATCCAGAAGGCCCTTGCCAAGCGCTACCGAGACCTATTCGCCATCTTCGTCAAGCACGCCGACGTTATGTCGCGCGTCACCTTCTGGGGCGTCACCGATGGTGATTCGTGGAAGAACAATTTTCCCGTCCGCGGCCGCACCAACTATCCGCTGCTGTTCGATCGGGACGGCAAACCCAAGCCGGCATTTGATGCCGTAATTCAGACCGCCAGGAAGAAATAGCCATTCCCGCGGGGCCGATATCGACTGCACATCGACGGCCGGATTCGCTTTATCGATGTGATACGCTGGGGCGCTAGCAAACAGCGATTGCCGATATCCTCGTGAGGAGATGCGAAGTGCAAACGATTTCAGACGGGCCGCCGCGTCGCGCCGCCGTTTCGCTCTGCCTGCTGCTGGCGGCCGGGCCTCTGATGCCGGCTCAAACCGGCAACGGAGTGAACCTCCAGATCAAAGCGGATCAAATTACGGCCAAGATGCCGCCCACGTTCCACGGTCTGATGACTGAGGAAATCAATTATGCTTTCGAAGGCGGCCTCTACGCGGAATTGATTCGCAATCGCAACTTTAAGGAAACGGTTCCGGCTCGGCAGAACCGCCAGAACCCGGAGCAGTCCAGCGCCGCGAAAGAGGCCAAGGACTTGGTGCATTGGTCTCTGGTCGAGGAGCGAGGCGGCGTGGGATCGATGGAACTCGACACTGCCACGTCGCTGAACAATGCCGTTCCCGCCAGTTTGAAACTGACCGTCTCGCAGGCTTCCGGTAATCAGAGCGTAGGCGTCGCCAACGAGGGCTTCTGGGGCATCCCGGTCAAGCCAGACACCGCCTACAAGGCTATGTTTTGCGCCCAGGCCTCGGCGGGATTCTCGGGCGCCCTAACGCTCTCGATAATGAGCACCGACGGGACGATGGTCGCGGCTACCGCGACCGTTCCGAAGCTCTCCGTCAGTTGGCAGAAATACGAAGCCACGCTCACCACGGGCAACGTGAAGGCTTCCGCCGGGAACAAGTTCGTCCTCAGCGCGAACCGGCCGGGCACGATCTGGTTTGGGTTCGTTTCGCTGTTTCCGCCCACCTATAAGAACCGGCAGAACGGCTTCCGGCGTGGCATTATGGAGTTGCTGGCCGCCATGAAGCCGCAGTTTCTGCGCTTCCCCGGCGGCAACTACCTGGAAGGCAACACGTTCGACACGCGCTTCAACTGGAAGAATACGATTGGTCCGATCGAGGAGCGCCCCGGCCACATGGACGACGCGTGGGGCTACTGGTCTTCGGACGGCATGGGTCTGCTCGAGTACCTCGCATGGTGCGAAGACTTGAACATGGAGCCCGTGCTTGCCGTTTTTGCGGGCTACTCGCTGCGCGGCCAGAGGGTGAGGTCTGGCCCGGAACTGGACGTTTTCGTCACGGAAGCGCTCGAAGAAATCGAGTACGTGACAGGCGACACCGATACCACCTGGGGCGCGCGCCGCGCCAGGGACGGCCACCCGGCGCCCTTCCACCTGCGCTATGTCGAAATCGGGAACGAGGACTACTTCGACCGGGAGAAGGGCAGCTACGACGCCCGATTCACGGCGTTCTACGACGCCATCAAGGCGCAGTATCCCAACCTGCTGCAGATCAATAGCGCGGGCTTTTCGGCCCACGCATTGACCACTCGCACGCCGGATGTGGACGACGACCACTACTACCGGAACTCCGGCGAAATGGCGGCGAAAGCCAACGACTACGACAGCCGTCCGCGGAACGGGCCGAAGGTCCTCGTGGGCGAGTGGGCCACCCGCGTCGGCTCCCCGACCCCTAACCTGGAGGCCGCCATCGCCGATGCCGCCAACATGGCGGGCCTGGAACGTAACGCCGACCTGGTGATGATGCACTGCTACGCGCCGCTATTCGTCAACGTCAACCCGGGCGCCATGCAGTGGTCCACCGACCTGATCGGTTACAACACGATGTCCGCCTACGGCTCTCCGGCGTATTGGGCGCAGCATATGTTCGCCAATCGCGTCGGGGATTCGGTTCTGAATATCGTAGTTTCCGGGATTCCCTACCGCGAGTGGCAGCAGACGCCGCGTCGCGGCAACTCGGGCCTGACGCGCCCGACACCGATGCCCACGCCTATCCCGGAAATGTTCTTCAGCGCTACGCGCGATACCGCCAACGGGACCATCTACTTGAAGATGGTCAACCGCTCAGGCACGCTCCAGCAGGTGAACGTCTCCATCAGCGGGCTGGCATCGATCGCGCAGGCAGGTAAGACCATCACGCTTTCGTCCGCCAATACCAGCGACACCAACTCGATTACGGATCCGCATAAGATCGAGCCCGTGACGGCGGACGTGACCGGTCTCGGCACGGAGTTCACCCGGACGGTGCCGGCCAATTCCATCACCGTTCTCGAATTGAACGGCAGGTAACCGGGAAAGGGCGTATATGCGACTTCGACTCTTGATGACCGCGTGCGTGCTGGGGGCACATGGATTTTCCGGCCTGTGCCAGGCGCAGCAGGATAACGCTCTCAAGCTTTGGTACCGGCAGGCCGCCGCGCAATGGGTGCAGGCTCTGCCGATTGGCAATGGCCGTCTGGCCGCGATGGTCTTTGGCGACGTCCGCAAAGAGCACCTGCAGTTGAACGAGGACACAGTGTGGTCAGGCGATAAGCGCGACCGGAGCAACCCCGAAGCATCCAAATCCGTTCCCGAGATCCGGCGTTTGCTCGAAGACGGCCACCCGGCGGAAGCGCAGGCGCTGGCGGACCGAACCATGATCAGCATCCCCCGGGCCCTCCCCGCCTACGAGACCCTCGGCGACCTCTGGCTCGATTTTGGCGACGTGCCCGAGCCGTCCGGCTACCGCCGCGAGTTGAACCTCGATACCGCGATCGCGTCGGTCGAGTATACCGCCGGCGGCATCCGCTGTACGCGCGAAGTTTTTGCCTCCGCGCCGTGCCACTCGATCATCGTGCGTCTCACCGCCGACAAGCCTGGCAGCATTTCGTTCCACGCCTCGATGACCCGGCCCGCCGACGCTGCCACCGAAGCCGCGCCGGACAGGTTGATCATGACCGGCCAGGCGCTGCCGAAGAAGGCCCCGGGAGAGCACGAAACCGGGGTGCGCTTCCGTGCCGAGATGAAAGCCTCGATTTCCGGCGGCCACATGGAAAGCACCGGCGACCGCCTCGATGTAACCGCGGCCGACAGCGTGACGCTCATAATCGCGGCCGCCACCGACTATCGCGAGAAGGACCTCGCTGCCGCCTGCACGCGCGATCTCACGTCGTCGGCCCGCCCCTATGAGGTTCTCCGCAAGGAGCACGTATCGGATTACCAGCACTTCTTCCGGCGAGTGCATCTCGAACTTCCAGTGGAGGCCGCGGCGCGCGCCACCCCTACCGACGAGCGGCTCCTGCACGTGCAGAAGGGCTCGACGGACGAAGACCTCGCGGCGCTCTATTTCCAGTACGGGCGATACCTGCTGATCTCGAGCAGCCGGCCCGGCAGCATGGCGGCTAACCTTCAGGGCAAATGGAACGACAGCCTAACGCCGGCCTGGGGGAGCAAGTACACCATCAACATCAATACCGAAATGAACTACTGGCCGGCGGAAACCTGCAACCTCCCGGAACTGACCGAGCCGCTGTTCAGCCTGATCGAGAACGGGCGCGAGAACGGCCGCCAGGTGGCTAAGTTCTACTACAACGCCGGCGGATTCGTCATGCATCACAACACGGACCTGTGGGGAGACGCCGTTCCGATTGACGGCGCGACCTGGGGCGTATGGCCTATGGGCGCGGCATGGCTTTCGCTCCACCTTGCCGAGCATTACGACTTCACGCGCGACCGGCAGTTCCTCGCCGACCGCGGCTATCCGCTCATGAAGGAGGCAGCGCAGTTCTTTCTCGACTACCTGGTCCCGGACGGCAAGGGCCATCTTGTAACAGGTCCTTCGATCTCGCCGGAGAATACTTACCAGATGCCGTCGGGGGAGAAAGCGTCCCTCACCATGGGACCGACCATGGACACCGAGATCCTGTTTGCGCTCTTCGGGCGCGTGATCGAAGCCAGCGAGACTCTCGGGATCGAAGCCGACTTCCGCACCAAGGTAACGGCGGCACGCGATAAGCTATTGCCGCTGCGCATCGGCAAATTCGGCCAGATAATGGAATGGCCGGAAGACTACGAGGAAACCGAACCCGGACACCGCCACATGTCGCAGTTGTTCGCCCTCTTCCCGGGCAACCAGATCACGCGCCAGAACACGCCCGAACTGGCCCAAGCTGCCCGTGCAACCATCGAACGTCGTCTGGCCAACGGCGGCGGCCACACTGGCTGGAGCCGCGCCTGGATTATCAACTTCTGGACGCGTCTCGGCGACAGCGACAAGGCTTACGAAAACCTGCTGGCGCTGCTGCGCAGGTCCACTCTGCCGAACTTGTTCGACAATCACCCGCCGTTCCAGATCGACGGCAACTTCGGCGCCACCGCGGCGATCGCCGAGATGCTCCTGCAGAGCCATGCCGGGGAAATCGAGCTGCTGCCGACGCTGCCAAAGCCGTGGAGAAGCGGAAGGGTATCCGGATTACGCGCGCGTGGAGGAGTAGAGGTCGATCTCGCCTGGGCGGACGGACTGCGCACCAGCGCCACGCTCAGGACCTTGGTGGACAGCGCGCAGCAACTGCGGATCGCTCCCGGCGTGCGCATCCGGAGTATCCGCGACGGCCGCGTGGAACTCCCGGCGCCGGCATTAGATAACTCGCTGGCGCGCGTGAGCGTCAAAGCGGGGCACGTCTATATGATCGAGTTTGAAGGGACCGCGGCACGATGATAGTTTAGTCGGGCCGCCGCGTCGCCTACCGGAAAAGCCGCGGAGCGAAGTCGTTGAAGCAGCGCCGCCACGTCAACCATTCATGCGCCGTACCGGGCGACTCGAAATAGACATTGGGAACGCCAGCAGCGGTCAGAGCATCGCTGAATTGCTTCGTTCCCGGCCCTTCAGCGGACCCGATTCCGAGGAATAGGACTTTAACCTTCTGGTTGAATGCGGCTGGATCCGCGAATGCACCACCGCAGGTGGTTTTCGGATCGAAAGTCCCGCCTCTACCGCCGCAGCTTCCGCTAAATCCGCCCAGATACGCAAACTTGTCGAGGTTGTTGAGCGCGGTCGTAAACGTCTGCATGCCGCCCATCGACAGCCCCGCCATGGCTCGGTTCTCGCGCCCTGGAAGCGCCCGATAAGTCCGTTCGATCATGGGAATCAAATCCGTGAACATCATGTCGGTGAAACCCGAGAGGTTGAACCCGCCCCGTCCCCCGGGCCCGGCGCCGCGACCCTGTGCGCCCGGTGTGTCCCCGGTTGGGGGAGCGGTTCCCGGAGCCGGAACCAACACGCGAGCTGCAAACAGGGCGGCGCTTTCGCCGGGCTTGACCGCGTTGAGGTTGTCCATCACGATGATCATCGGCTTGGCCTTCCTCTCCGCGATCAGGTTGTCCATGATGAAATCCACGTGGCCCTGGGTGTACCAGCCCGTTTCATTTTCGCCCCAGCCGTGGAGCAAATACAGAACGGGGTAGCGCTCTTTGACGTTCGTCTCATAGTCCGGTGGCGTGTAGACGAAGCATCGGCGCCACTTGTTGGTAGTCGTAGAAAAATACCCTTGCTCGCTCACGCGACCGTGCGGCACATCCTTCGCGTGATAGTAGCTTGCGTCCGCTTCCGGCTCCGGAATTTCGATTCCACTGTTCTGCCAGCCCGATCCGAAGAACGTCATGGTCGACGGATCCGCAACGGTCGCGCCATCGATCTGCAGGCTGTAGTAGTGAAAACCGGCCACCAGCGGTGTCGTAGTGACGCTCCATATGCCGTCCGGGCCTTTCGTCATATCGAACCCGCGGCCGATCCGCACCGTCACCTTCTGGGCATCGGGAGCTATTGCGCGAAACATCGCGCGATTGTCTGGATAAACGCAAGGGTACTTGGCTTCGGGAATGTTCAACCCGGAAGGCTTGCAGTCATCGGCAGCCTGGGCCCAGCACATTCCGCAACCCAATAGGACCAAAACAAACGCTGCTTTCATACGATCTCCTTCGATAGGTACGCGACGCTATAGCTACCCGGCGCGCACGCATTAGCTATTCAGAGCTGCAAACAGGGATATCATATAGACACAATGCAGTCAATCCAATCCTGCAAGCGTGTACAGGTCCACAAATGATTCGCATCCTGATCGCCATCCTGTGCGCTGCCCCGCTCGGGTTCGCCCAGCGGGGGGCGCCGATCGAGCAACAGCTCACCTTCACGCCCTACCATGCCAGCGGCATTTATGACATCGGCGAAACAGTTGGCTGGACTGTGACCCCCGGCCCGGCGACACCCACGTACGCATACAAGTGGACCATTCGACGCAATAACGCGGTGGCGCTCAAAGAAGGCAAGCTGGATCTTTCTTCCGGCAGGGACAGGATTGAAATCACCGGCGATCAGCCCGAAATGATCTACCTCGCTGTGGAACCGTCCGCCAGCCTCGCCGCCCCCGCGCCAGGCGCAGCCGGCGCCGCGCCCGCCTACACCGGCGGCAACACCGGCCGCAATAACGGACTCTACGCCGTCGGCGCCGCTGTTGCGCCCGCGAAAATCGGCCTTTCGACACCGCGGCCCGATGACTTCGATGCATTCTGGGAAAGCAAGTTGGCCGCCCAGGCCAAGGGTCCTATCAACCCGGTCCTGACGCCGGTCTCGACTGACGTGCCGGGAGTCGAATTGAACATGTTCGCCCTCGATGCGCTCGGTTCTAAAGCTCACGGCTACATTGCTAAGCCTGCCCGTGAAGGAAAGTTTCCGGCGCTCATCCAATTGCAGTACGCCGGCGTGTACGCGTTGAACGCGCACGGTGCCGCGCAGCGTGCCGCCGAAGGCTGGTTGTTCGTCAATGTCGATTCGCACGACAAGCTGCCCTCGGATCCCTCCGGCGGCATCCCCCAAAGCTATCAGGCCATCGGCAACACCGATCGGGAGAAATCGTATTTCCTGAATATGTACCTGCGCGACTCGCGGGCCCTGGATTACCTGCTGACGCGGCCCGACTGGGACGGCGAAACGATCGTCCTAACCGGAGGCAGTATGGGTGGACAACAGAGTCTCGTGCTGGCGGGCCTGCGTCCCGGCAAGATTACCGCGGTATTGGTCTGTGTCCCGGCCGGCGCCGATACCAACGGAGATCTTCACGGCCGTAAGGCCGGCTATCCCGGCTGGCCGCCGGACAACCCCGAAGCGATGAAGACCGCCCTCTATTTCGATTCGGTCAACTTCGCATCGCGCATCCACGCTTCGGTGATGGCAGGCATGGGTTTCATCGACACGATCTCGCCGCCGGCCGGGGTGTGGACAGCGCTGAACCAGATTCCCGGCCCTAAAGAGCCGCTCCCGCTGATCGAATCCGAACACGACAACCTGACGCCCCAAAAAGGACGGGCCTGCCCCGCGCGAACCGGCGAAATACTCAATCTTCTGATCAAGGGCGGCGAGTTCAAACCCAGCGGACTCAGGCCATAATCGCGCGCGCGAACTCAATCCGTTTCCGAGATTCCCTTCCAGAGCAGCGCCCTGAATCTTGATGTGTTCTACCGTTGCGGGCTTGGCCCCAGGCGCCAAATCAGGCAGTTTTGACCTGCGCCGGCGCGGACAAGCGCCAAGCCCAGCCCAACCGTAAACTGCAAGCGTTACCTCGCGCGACGTCCTGGCCGAATCGATTTCTCAGCCTGTTAGAGGTACCTCGAGGTAATATTCTCGATCAGTTCTTGACGCCCGGACCGCGGCCGCGGAGCGACGCCCTCGGCAACAGCGCCATCGGCAATCGATTCCAGGGTCATTTCACCGTTGAGCATGGCACGGCCAAGCTCCCCTTGCCATCCCGCGTAACGCTGTTTGACAATGTTCGCCAATTCGCCACGCTCGATCATCGCCGCCGCATTGAGCAGACTACGCGCGACCGTGTCCACAGCTCCGATGTGTGCGTAGAACAGGTCGGCCGGATCGATGCTCTGACGCCGCACCTTGGCATCGAAGTTGTTGCCGCCGGTGGTGAATCCTCCGCCCAGCAGAATATGGTAAACCGCCATGGTGATTTCCCGAACGTCATTTGGGAACTGGTCGGTATCCCAACCGTTCTGCGGATCGCCGCGATTCATGTCGATCGAGCCGAAGATGCCCAGCGCGACCGCGCTCGCGATCTCATGTTCGAAGCTGTGCCCGGCCAGCGTGGCGTGGTTCGCTTCGATGTTGAGCTTCACCTCCTCCTCCAGACCGTTGGCGAGAAAGAAAGCGTAGACGGTTTCCACGTCGTGATCGTACTGGTGTTTGGTGGGTTCGCACGGTTTCGGTTCGATCAGGATCGTGCCGGTAAAGCCTATCTTGTGTTTGTGCTCGACCACCATCCGCAGGAAACGCCCGAGTTGCGCCTTCTCCTGCCGCAGATCCGTATTGAGAAGCGAATCGTAACCCTCGCGGCCGCCCCACAACACGTAGTTCTGTCCGCCGAGGCGTTTGGTCAGCTCGATGCAATGGCGCACCTGGGTCGCCGCAAAGCGAAAGACATCGGGATCCGGATTCGATGCGGCGCCGGCCATGTAGCGGGGATGGCTGAATAGGTTTGCCGTGCCCCAAAGCAACTTCACGCCGGTCGCGGCCATTTTGGCCTGGATGCGGTCGCCGATCCGCGCGAGGTTGTCCACATGCTCGCGGATCGTGTGTGCCTCAGCCATCACATCGGTGTCATGGAAGCAGAAAAAAGGGAGCCCGAGACGAGTGAAGAACTCGAAGGCTTCGTTCAGCTTGTGTTCCGCGTGCTCCTGGTCCATTGGGCCGCAGTTCCAGGGACGGTGAAAAGTCCCTGGGCCGAACATGTCCGCGCCCTCCGCACAGAACGTGTGCCAATAGCACACTGCCATGCGGAGATGGTCTTCCATCCGCTTGCCCATTACGAGGCGGTCTTTTTCGTAATATCGATATGCGAGCGGGTTGACGGAATCAGTACCCTCGAAACGGATCGGCGGGATATCGGCAAAATACGACGTGGCCATCTGCTAAGCTCCTTGAAACCTCTTCAGCGCTTGAGAGAGAGCGACTATGGTAGCGCTGCCACAATCGCCATGGCAAATGCTCCGAGCGGATCCGGCTCGGAGGGGATCCCTCAAATCTGTGGCCGTGGTAGCCTTTCGATTGGAACACTGGCCCCGCTGTCAGGGGCCTTCCGCCCCAGCCCGCTCTTGGACCCTCCCCCCCGGCGAAAAAACTTGGCCTGAGCGTCACCGTGGAGGCCGGCATGAACGATGCGCACTGGAAGCTGGCCGGCGATGCGACCGGTGCCTCGCCACACCGGGCGCCGCGGCTGCGCGACGCGCCCGCGGCGTCGGGCAGCTCGATTCGGGGCAGCCCGGCGTCCAGCAGCTTGCTCCAGCCCGATGCCGCCCTGCGGCCGCGCATCGCTCGCGAGGCCAGGCGCGCGTAGCGACCGTCACCGGCCCAACGATCTGGGTGGAGGTCATTGTGGTGGTCAGCAGGGTGGTGGTCATGATGGTGATCATGGTGGTTGGTGATGGTGGCCAGCGCCCGGTTGGGCGAACAGCGGACGCGCGGGTGCAGCCCCAGTCGCGGCTCGACCGAGCTGCTCGATCAGCTAATGGAAGCTGGCATCGTCGTCCCCGCCCGCTTTTTTGCGTCCCCCCGTGAAAAACACTCGGCTGGCCCCAGTGCAATCGTGGCTGCCGCGCCGGCATCGCGCCGCGGGATGCGCGTTACGGCAAACGCGAGCCCGCGGACTGTGGGCATCGGGAAGCATCACCCCGCGCAACGGCGCGACGAGCGCGCAGGCACACGGCTGCGCGTCGGCGTCCCGGTGAAGTGGCCGGGCGACGACGTTGCGGGACGGGGGCACCCTCTGGGCGACGCGCATCCCCATCGGCTCGCCGGCGGTTGTGGCGGCGGACCGCGGGGCGGCGAAGTGGCCATGCGGCTCTGTTGCTGGCGCACGGCGGCTTCAAGCCAGGAGTAATCCGCCGGTCGCATCGCACGCGCCGCTCTCTCCGAGTGGGGGACAATCCACTCAGAGGCCCAGCTGGCTTTTCAGCGAACTCACGAATTTCGCTTGCATATGACAACGTCCTTTATCATTCACTACTTGGATTGGCAAGGGGCAAGACTTTCTTACTCTTTTCGCGATCCGGCGCTGGCGCGGCTCTCATACAGCGCTTGACTCATGTTCCAGAGCCTGACTGCGACGCTGTTGTCGTACGTAATCTGTTTGGTGCGCGTCTCTCGGCACCGCAGGAAGAATCTCCCTGTGACACCGTCCAGATCAGGCGAGGACGCGACGTAGACGGGAGTTCTCGCTGCGTGTTCCGGGAATGCAAGTAAATATGGAATTTCCTTTAACAACCAGGGGAATACCGCATGTAAACCTCGCATGTTGTCACCCAGGCGTGTGAGCGTGGGTCCGGGACTAAAACAGTTCGCGGTAATCGTCGATCCTGCGAGGCGCCGGGAGAGTTCGTAAGTAAACAGAATGTTGCAAAGCTTCGAGCGCTTATAGGCCCCCAACCAGTTGTAGTGCCGCTGACCCTGGAGATTGAAAAACTCCAGTTCTCCGCTATGGAACTCCGAGGACGCGGTGAGAATTCTTCCGGCGGGCGCGGCCCGGAGGAGATCGAGCAGAAGGTGAGTTAGCGCGAACGGCGCAAGGTGATTAACCGCGAAGGTTTTCTCAAGACCATCCGGCGTCACTTCTCTTTCTGCGAACACAGCGGCCGCATTGTTGATCAGGACGTCGATCCGTGACAAACTTCCATGAAGCTTTTCGGCCAGGCGATGGATCTCCGCCTGCGACGACAGGTCTGCGAGGAACAGGATGGGCTCGCTGCCGGAAGCATATTGCGCGATGTCCGTGCGCATAAAGTTCGCCCGTGTTCGATCACGTCCCACCATCACGACTTCCGCACCACGTTCCGCTAGTAGCAGGGCCGTGGCCAACCCGAGTCCACTCGTCGCCCCCGTGATGAGGACCGTCTTCCCGCTCATCGACATTTCGCTCTGCTGTGGTTCGGTGCTCAGCATTTCCAGGAGTCACTTCAATTTCAGGAAGCGTTCTACGTTGTCCGCGGGGGGCGGCCCGAACAGGATCGAGCAACAGAGTTGTTAGGAGACATGGTGCAAGATGATTCAGGGCCAGGGTCTTTTCCACGCCATCCGTGGTTGGTTCCCCGCGAGCGTAGATTCCACCAACAATGTTGAGTAATATGTCGACGCTGTCTAAGGTGCCATGAAGTTCAATCGCCAGCTTGCGAATCTCCGCTTCGGCGAGAAGCAGGATGGGTGAACTCTCGGTGGCGTACTTCGCTGGTCGTTCCCGCCCAAAGGCAGCTTCGGGTGGCCTCATGGGTGCCCGGTCAGTTTAACGAGGCGACGCTTATTTTGCTTGCCGCGCAGCCGCCGCGGCCTCGGTAGATGGCGGCACAATACCCTTCATCCGCAGATAGACCGCCATGGTCCCGTACATCTCGTTATCGTGCGCCACATTGAAATTAAGCAGGCCGAGTTTTGACTTATTGCCGAGCGGTGTCTTCACGATAGTCGCCCCCTCGGCGTCGGTCATCCCGCTGTAAGCGCTGTCGCAGACTTCGCTGGACGCTTTGAGCGCCGCCACCAATTCCGCTTTGCTTGTTTTTGACGCGGCGTCGCCGCGCCTCATTTCACCTTTCGCGATGCTGCACAACCCCATCTGCGCGTTGGCGACATGCGCAATCAGTTGTCCAAAAGTTCGGACCTCAGAGGTCGGCTTAAACGCGTAATTCCCTTCTGGCATCTTTTCGGCTGCCTTGAGGATATCAGCGCTGACTCCCTTGTAAACGACAGTCACCTCGGCGGTCATGGGGTTCTGCGCTCGCAAGGCCGTAGCAACGGCGAACAGGACGAAAGAAAGACTCGAAACAGCTCTTTTCATAGGATCTCCTTTGGGGCTCTCAAAATATGTCAGCTAATTGGCTCCAGTTCACCGCTGGAGCGCTTGAGGATGGTCCACACCTTACAGTTGAGACCATCCTCCGTCTACCGGAAGTTCTGTGCCGGTCGTGAAGGTCGCGTCGAACGCGAGGAAGAGGACGGCCTTGGCGATCTCGTCCGACGTCCCGAAGCGCTTCATGGGAACCATGCCGGTCATCTTCTCCCTAAGCTGGGCGGCCACTTCTTTATCGGGGAACATCTTGCCCAAGATCGGCGTGTCGATGGGGCCGGGCGTCACCGCGTTGACGCGAATCTCGCGAGGAAGCAACTCAGCGGCGAGCGTCCGAGCGAAGGATCGCAGCGCAGCCTTGGCGGCTCCGTATGCGGCGTTGCCGGTCATTCCCTTGACGTTGGCGATCGAAGTTGTGAGGACGACAGAGCCTCCCCGGTTGATCAGCGGCGCGAGCTTCTGCACCGCGAAAACCGGCCCCTTGGCGTTCAGGTTGAACATCTCGTCGTAGACAGCCTCGGTCATGCTCTCAAGAGGCGCTCGGATACTGAACCCGGCGTTGACGAAGAGCAGGTCGAAGGTGTCGAACTCGGCCTTCGCCCGAGAGGCGAGGGCGTCGATGTCCGTCAACGACCGCGCGTCGCTCGAAACCACGATGGCATCCTTTCCAAGCTCGTTCTGCGCCGATTCCAGGCCGGCCTGCGAGCGACCCGTCACCAGAACTCGCGCCCCCCCATCGAGGAGCATCTTCGCCGTGGCGAGGCCCATGCCGCTGGTTCCGCCTATGATGAGTGCTGTTTTTCCTTTGAACCTATCCATGTTGTCTCCTGGTGTTTAGTTGTCTTGATGCCTTACATGCTTCAGAGTACGATAATGAGAGCTGCCATGCAAGGAGTTTCGTACGCTAGGGTAACATAATAGTTTTGAAGCGGCCGCCCGAGGACAAGGCTTTATCCCCGACGAAGCACTCGACGGCGACCGGCGCTCCTTCAGGACACCGCGCTCAAGGATGCCGCAGAAGAGAAATCGACGCCGGAGACCTTGACCACGGCCTGCCACGCGGCTTCCTGGCTGGCGCGATCGTGGAGGTGTGGCTGCCGCTGCGCCTCAATTGGGCCTGAGACCTTCCCTTGAGCCGAGGCGAAGAATTGCCCTGAGACGTCGGTTCCGAACTCCGACGCCTGGAGGTACCGACGGGCCGCGGTCTCCGGCGTCTGATTCATGCCGGGAATGAGGTTCACGATTGGGATAAACAGATACTTCAACAACGGGCCAGCATTTCGCACCACCTTGGTAGCGGTCGCCCCACCGGGCGAGACGGCGTACCCGGCGATGCCGGAGGGTAGCCTGCGCGCCAGCGCCGCGACCCACCAAGCGATAATGAGCTTCGCGTCGGCATACGCATTGTTCGGCACGTACTTCACGTTCGGCCCGTTTCGAATCAGGGCTTCCACGGCGGCGGTTCGATCGCCCTGGTGGTATTTGGCCGCGAAGGCTGGCACGTCGGTGTACTTGAACATGGGGACGCCCCCTCGGGCAGGCTCCGCACCGGCGATAACAATCCGCGCGTTGGGGCTCAGCAGGTTGGCGCGGAGCAAACCGACAGTCAGTTGATGATGGCCGATCAGCGGGGCCTGAGAAGCCTCGAAGCCCGCCGCAGTGATCACGCGCTTATTACCCGGGACCATCCCTGCATTGAGCAGCAGGAAATCGATCGGCTGACCCCGCTTGACCAGCTCGGCGAGGGCGGACTGAACGCTGGACGGCGAGTCCAGATCCAGCTCCAGCGGCGTAAGAACCTGTTCCTTGGTCTCAGCCGCGAGCTGAATGGCCGTTTCCTTGACCCGGGCCAGGCTGCGACCGGTGACGATGACCTGGCGGTAACCCTTGATGGCGAGCATGCGGGCGGCCTCAAAACCGAGCCCGGAGGTGGTGCCGGTGACGAGCGCGATAGAATGTTCCATGGGCGTCTCCGTGGAGAAGGGTGAAGGTCGTGCTGTTTTTCCTTTGGACCTTTCCATGTTGTCTCCTGCGTTTATTTGTATTGAAGTCTTACATACGCTAGAGTACGATAATCACAGCGACAATGCAAGGAGTTTCGTACGGCATGGTAACTAATAGTTCGAAGCGCCCCCGAGGACGTCCAAAAGGCTTTATCCCCGACGAAGCACTCGACCGTGCCGTGGAGATGTTTTGGGAGCATGGGTATGAAGGAGTTGACGTAGAGCGGATCGCACGGGCCGTGAACGTCACCAAACCCGCGCTATACCGAGCCTTCGGAGACAAGTCCACCCTGCTGCTCAAGGCGGTCGAGCGCTATGCAATAACTTATGGAGCTCCCATATTGGCAGCTTTTCAAGCGGAGCCGGACATCCACAAGGCCGTGACCGCCTTTTGCGAGGCTGCCGTCAAAACCGCTTCGGGTGAGGCTCGCGGCGGTTGCATGATGGTCGCCGCTGCGCTGGGACAGTCGGAGCGAGTAACCGAGATCCGTTCGTATCTCGCGAAGGGCCTCACCGCATCCGCTGATATTTTAGCGAAACGCTTCGAGCAGGAGATGAAGGCGGGGCGCCTAACTCGCACACCCTCTGCCAAGGTGCGAGGCCGTGCGCTCGTTGACTTGATGAAGGGTTTGCAGCTTCGCGCCAAGGCCGGTATTGCGCGCGAGCAATTGCTGCAAGACGCCAGAAGCTATGTGCCCCTGATCCTTGGCAAGCAAATCTAACGCACTTCTCGGCGGCGATGCGTCTTGGACGTATCGAGAGTGTTTTCTCGAATAGAGCAAGGGCTTTCTCAGGCTGGCAGTCGTCACGGTAGAGCAGCCCGGCATTGTAGATGATTTCAGAATTTGCGGGGGCTTGTGCTAGGGCACGATTCGTACAATGATTTGGCCTCATCCATCCGCCCTTCCTCACGTAGTGCGTTGCCAAGGTTCGACATGATGCCGGCGTCACCAGGCGCCATCGCGTGCTGAAGTGGTAGCGCTGCGATGTTGCTGGATACGCCCGCGCATCCCATCCGCCGGGGAGCGCCTGGCGCGACTGCGTCACGGGCGTACAGGCTGCGCGGCGGCATCCAGGCGGAGTCGTCGCTCCCTAACGCTCCGCAATTCGCGGCGCAATAGTGCGATCCACCAGTCGGCACCGCGCAAATCATTGCCGCGCGCCCTCCACCCGGCCCGCATCCCCATCCGCCCGCCAGCGGTCGCGGCGACGTACCACGGGCGCAGGGTGCCGGGCAATCGAGCTACGGGATGCGCGTTACGGCAACCCGCGCCCGCGGACTTCGCGCATCCGGAAGCGAGCGGCTGATGCTGGAGAGCGGTCAGCCCAGTGCAACCGTGGGGCCCCCGCGCATAGCGCATCCCCGTCCGCGCGCCCGAGGTCGCGGCGACGGACCGCGGGCATCGAAGGCGCGAGGCGCGTGATGGCAACCCGACGCCGCGGACTTCGGGCAGCCGGAAGCGAATCACCCGCGGCGCAACTGCTCGACGCCGGCGCCTCCCGCGCGGCGCGCGTCGCCCATCCGCACGCCTGCGGTCGCTGCGACGGACTGCGGGCGGCGGGGGCGGGAACTTGCCGCGGACTTAGCGCATCTAGAAGCGATCGCCCCTGCGCAACCGCGCCACGGGCGCTGAGGCACACGGCGGCGGGGCGGCGGACGACGAGCATTGCCGCGCCGCCCTCCGCGCCGCGCGCTTCGCCATACGCACGCCGGCGGTCGCGGCTACGAGCGCCGGCGGCTGGATGCGAGCCGTGCCCCTTTTTTTGCCTCGGATTAACCACGCATCTACGCTTTCCACCGGCCGCCACGGTGCCCCATAGGGCGGTTTGGCGGTCGGACCGCCGCTGGAGGACTGCCGCGTCGGGTCGTTCTGGAATCGGGGTCGACGGAACGGCACTATTCTCTTTAGTTAAAAGGACTTGGGTGAGCAACCATCGATGACATTGCAGCCCTCTGGACTTCATGTACGCTAGAGGCGGCATGATGAGCGATGAGCGACTTAAGACTCTACTTCTCGACCTCATAGAACAGTCTCATGCCACGTACTGCGCGCTTGTCGCGTTGGTCCAGATGCTGGCAGGCAATGAAAAAACTCTAGGAACTTATTGAAATACGGCTCAAAGGCTGCTCAATCGTGACCTCCGACAACTGGCTCTCAGTCCGAAAGTGCTGAACTAGGGTACGCAAGGGACGACCAGATGGGTTGCCGTGTTGAAAAGCGCCCTTTTCGCCGCTCCAACGCTCGTGCCGCTTGGATTTTTCGGGAGCCGCCACAGATTGAACGCGGCTGCGGTCATCAAGAACTGCCAGGTCACCTTGGCCAGTCGGAACAGCATCGGGACGAGGCTCCGGCTGGCGCCCCGAACGATACTACGAAATGGGTAGCCCCACGCTCGTTGTGCCGGAATCGCGCAAGCGCCCGAAAAGGCAATCGTTGCGAGCCAGTGGACGTCAAGCTGTTGTACATCCGCGGGCGTGCGGGCAGCGGATGCCAGCCTCGTTTCCGCGAGGGCCGGTAACACGGACGCCGCAGCTAGCCCTTGCCGCTACCCCGATAGAATGCAGCCAGGTAGATCGGGTAATTTCCAAAACTCGGTATCCATCCCAAGTTGTCGCAGTCGGGATCGTCGCTGTCGGGGTCACCCGCATCGTCATCGATGCAGGTCCCGGAAATGGGAGGCACCGATGACGGCGACTGCGAGTTCAGGTTACTCAGATTCATATTCGCGGAGCCGATGACAGCATCACCGCTCAGGGGGTCCACTGCGGACAAAACGGCATTCGCGTAGTCGAAATTGGGGTCGCCTAACGGAACATATACGACGAAGTCGCCGTCCACGCCCGCCATCGAATCGAACTCGTCTGAATCGTCGCTACTCAAATCGAGGCCGGAAAGCGGCGGGAACTCGGTTGAGGGATAGGAAATGTCGAGGGTGCCGACCACTTCTCCGAAGGCGTCCATCAGACTGATCGCACCTTTGCTCGCTTCGCTTTCCAGGGAAGCGTCGATGTTGTTCAACGTTTGCAAGCCTCCATCCAGCAAGAAGGCCTGGTAATTCGCCCACAGGCCGAGGGCTTGCAGTCCGCCATTCAGGGCGCCGGTTTCAGACTGAGCGCTGGCCTGCATCCAGTTGGCGAAGTTAGCCCCAAAGGTGTTCAGGGCGGAACTATACAGAGGATTCCCTTCGGCGTTGATCCCGTATGTGAAGAGGCTCAACTCCGTCTGGACAGCGTCGATGCCGGCATGGGCGCCTCTAGAATTGATCTCTTGCCAGGCGTCGGCCAGCACGGCGGGGTCGCCGTTATCGCCTGCCGTAAGCACGTACGCGAAGGCGCCTAGTTCATGGCCGAAATCGTTCAGAAGGCTGGCGCCACCGGATATCGTGCGGATTCCGGCGAAGGAAATCGCTCATTCCGATCTGATGTCGATCAAGATTGAAGCATCGTTTCGCTGGACAGTTATATGTTGACTGATTGATCGCCTTGAGTCAAGTAAAGGTGTCCTGGCGGCGACCGGGCCGTCGCTGGACCGCGCCTCGGGCGGGGGCGTTTTTTGGTTTTCCTTTCATAGGAGGTTTTTTTGTTTTGATGTTGGCGCTCTCCAGGCTGCCGCGGGCCGACCAACGGGAGGCCGGTCTCCGTCGCACGCAGACGTTGTCTCGGCGGCGAGCATGGTTGGCGTTGGAGTGGGAGTTGAGCCTTGGCGGTCACTTGCCATCCTCCTCGGCCGGTTTGCGGCCGCGCTTCTTGCGGATCGATTCTCCGTCGAGGTCCATGCGGTGCGCGTTGTGCACCAGGCGGTCCATGATGCTGTCGGCAATGCTGGGATCGCCGATCTGTTCATGCCAATGCGCCACAGGCACCTGGCTGGTGAGAACCGTCGAACGGCGTTGATAGCGGTCATCGCAGATTTCCAAAAAGTCGCGCCGCTCACTGTCCTTCATCGGCGCCATGGCGAAGTCGTCGAGTACCAGCACATCGGTGCGCGCCAGTTTCGCTAGCACCGAACCAATGCTGCCATCGGCGCGGGCCACGGCCAAGTCGCGGAACAGTTCCGCCATTCTTTTATGGACAGCAAAGAATCCATCGCGGCAAGCCTTATGGGCCAGTGCGCAGGCCAGCCAGCTTTTGCCGATTCCAGTCGGGCCGATTAGCAGCAGGTTCTGATGCTGCCGGACCCAATCGCTGGAGGCCAGCGTGCGCATGAGCCGGCGGTCCAAGCCGCGGGGATGCTGGTAGTCGATGTCCTCGATCAAGCCACGCTCCTTGAACTTGGCCAACTGCAGCCGTCGGGTCAAAGCGCGGTTCTCCTTCCAAGTCCACTGGCAGTCCACCAGCAAGCCGAACCGCTCTTCGAAGCTCAACTGGCTGGAATCGGCGTTCTCATATTGTTCACGGAAGGCTTGGGCCATGCCGTGCAACTTCATGGCCTGCAGTCTCTCCATCGTCGGTTGATTCAACATGTTGATCTCCTGGTTGGGGTGATTGCTTTACTGCAACAACGAACTAGGCGGCGGATCGTAATACGTGGCGCCGCGAATGTTGTCGTGCTTGGGGCCCGGCTTTTCGACTTCCAGTTCGAGTTCGGTTTGCCGGTCGAGCGAGCGCTTTAGAATCGATTTCAGGCTCTGGTAGGAATGCGCGTGCAGCAGCAGGGCGCGTTGGCTGGCCGCCTCCAGGCGTACCGCGGTATAAGTCTTGGCCAAGCCCATGATGCCCAGGCAAGCGCGGTACCCCATCTCCGGATGCGGCTTGCTCTCCAGGATGATCCGCACCAGTTCCGCGGTCGCCGGGCCTACGTTCGCCGCCCAGTGGATCAGCCGCGACGGCGTCCACTCCAAGTGGGCTTGATGGCTCTTGGGACGATGGTCGTGAAGCGTGGTCGCCGCATGGGCCACCAACCCGCGGCGATGGGAGGCGACGCGCACGCCATGATAGAAGATCTCGACAGTGGCCGCCGTGTAGCGCGCTTCCAGTTCCTCGCCTACCAGCTGATACGGAACGCTGTAATAATGTCGCTCGATCTCGACGTGATAGTCGATGTTCGGACGGACCTTCTTCCACTGAGCCAGGATGTAGCGTTCCACGGGCAAGGGCCGCAAGGCGGGCTGGTCCAGTTGTTCGAACAGGCTGGCTCGGCAGGCATCCCGGCGTTTGCGGAAAGGCCGTCGGTTCAATCGATCCAGCAACGGCGCGATGGCTTCGTTGAGGTCTGCCAGCGCGAAGAACTTGGTGTGACGCAGCGCCGCTACAATCCAGCGCTGGGCTATTTGCACGCCGGCCTCGACCTTCGCCTTATCTCTGGGCTTGTAGGGACGCGCCGGAAGAACGGCCAACCCATAGTGTTCGGCCATCTCGCGATAGGTTGGATTTAAATCCGGCTCGTAGCGGCAGGGATGCTTCACCCCAGTCTTGACGTTGTCCGGGATGACGGCTTCGGGTACGCCACCCAGGAACTCCAGGGCGCGCACGTGGGAGCCAATCCAGCAGGACAGTTCCTGGCTTTGGGTGGCTTCGGCAAACGTGTAGCTGCTCGCGCCGAGAACGGCAACGAAGATCGCAGCCTGGTAAACGACCTCGCCAGTCTGCCGGTCGTGCATCGGGATTTTGGCGCCGGCATAGTCCACAAACATCTTTTCGCCCGCGCGGTGGTCGTGCCGCAAGACCACATCGAGCCTACGCGCCCAGCCGTGATACAACTCGCAGAACCGGCTGTAGCTGTACCCGTCCGCCGCATTCCCTTCGCGATACTCCTCCCACAGCAGTTGCAGGGTGAGGTTGCGGTGGGTTTGCAGTTGTTTGCGGATGGCGGGGAAGTCCGGCAGGGCGGCTTGGCGGGCCGGCGCGCCAGGACGAGGCTTCCTGGAAAGAGCCTCTTCTAACTGCTGCTCATTCCATTCAGCGGGCAGCGGCCAACTCACGCCAGCCTGCGCCGCAGCCTTCAGGTACTCATGGACAGTGCTTTGCGCAATCGCGCAGCTACCCGCGATCTGCCGTTGTTTGAGCCCCATGGAATGGAGCCGGAGAACTTCCTTGAACTTCCGCATACTGAGCCTTTCTTGCGGCAATAGACTACCTCCACTTCCAGTGAAGGGCTTTTGCCGCGCCACTTGCCCAGCGCGTTTAAGGTTTCTTAATAAAACCGTTACGACATGTCGATCACCATTCCGAAGCGGTCGCGATTTGTGATCGGCATCGCGTCGGAATCGTGATCGGCATCACTTCGTAATCTTGATCGACATCGTTTCGGAATCCTGATCGCCATCGTCCGGAATCCACAATATCGCGCCCAGCAAGGCGGACGCCGCCGCCGCGGGGTACGCTTTCGGCCCTTCCAGCGTTTGCGAATAGAATCCCAGCACGCCCGACATGCCTCCCGCAACCGCCGAAACGGCATCCAGCAGATTCTGGTCGGGCTCCATCCCCGGGGGCGCCTCGCCGCTGGCTACCCATGCCTGATACGTCGCGGCCGCGCCTGCTTCATTGGTCGCGGTGGTCAGCCAGCCCATAAAGCTCTTGACAGAACTAAACGGCGAGCTGAGAAGCGGCCGGCTAGACCGGTTTCCCACGGTCCTACGGTTCTGGGGTGGAACTCCTCGCGCCCGCAACCGGCCATTCCAGAAAATGCCAGCGATAGGGCTGCGCCGCAGGTGCTTTCGGCTTAGCGCCGCCGGTAAGCCGGGCGGCGGATTCTGCATGTAAGGCAACAACTGGGTCAGATACGCGCCCAGGACCCGATCCATGGCGTCTAGGAAACCCGCGTTGAACAGAATCGGGGTCCTGTCGGCAAGGTTTCCTCCATTGATCACCGTTGTGTTGTCGGCGGAGACCCGGTCCACGTCATTCCTCGCGCTGATTATGTTGAGGAGCATGGTTTGAAAGTTCGAGACCTGCTGGGAAACGTCGACAGTGTTTCCGGGCAGGGCGGCGAGAGCCTGGAGTTCGTTGATTCGCTGGGCCAGCGCCATGGCTTGGTAGTTCATAAACGCACGGCTGATATCGCCCGGATTGGTCCCGTAAGACGCGACAGATGGAAGGTCCTGCACATTCACGGTGACGGGAGGGCTGGAGTAAGCCCCCTGCGAGATAGTGAGAGACAGGCTGGCCGCGGAAGTCGTGCCTTTTGCATCGGCGTAAATCGGCACGGCCGCCACGACTGTGCCATCGGATAAGACGCGGATCGCGCCCTGAGTCACGCTGTAACCTATGCTGTTGGAGAACGTGACTTGCACGGGAGCCGACGTGTTCAGGCCGGCCGTCTTAATGTATAGCGGGTTCAAGGGCGCTACGGAGGTGGAAGATAGAGACGCAATCGCGGGCGGTTCGGGTGGAGTAATGGGACCGACAAAGAACGGCAACGCAAAAGCAGTGGCGCCATTCACCAGCACCTTCACCTGCCAGGCTCCCGGGTCCGAGGCGGCAGGGCTCCCTTGGATGCCGAGAAACCACGCGTAGCAGCCATCGCCACCCTGGGCCAGGGTGGTTGTGGGCTGATACGAATCGATTGCGCCGGATGGATGGATCCAGTTCACCAGGAGCACGTCGCCCGGCTGGGCGCTGTTGAACATGAACCAAACACCTGCGCTCGTATCGGTGGTTTGGAACGCAACCTTGGGTGTGGGAATGGAACAGAAACTCGTGTTGCCCTGGGTATCGGTAATGAGCGCTCCCACTGTTTCGCTGGACGTCATTGTCAACGTGTTTGGGGTGGGACCGCCGCCGCCCTTCCCCGTTGCCAGGGGAGTTCCGGCAGGCAAGTCGCCAGGGGGCAAGGATGAGAACACCGGGAAGTCCTCGGCGTTCAGCGACAGGCTCACAATGGGAGCGGTGGAGGCGATCTGCACCGACCCCGTGAAACTGCTCAGGTTGAGGAGCGGACCGACGTTAGCTTGCCCATGAGCGTTCGGCTGAAGGGTAAAAGCGGTCTGGCCCAGCGCGTTTCCGGTAGAATCCAGGGCGGCGACTGTGACGGTGGCGGGCACGGTGGAAGGATTGGCATAGGCGATCCCTGTTTGGGTTTGGGCGAATGTAACAAACTCGGTGGCGGGAACGGTGGTGGCATTCACGCCGGCCTCGCCTTGGGCCACGCTTCCGTTGTACACGCGAAACAGCAAGCTCGCCTTGACGGGTCCGGTGCATTGCGCCTGAGCCCAGCCGGCAAGCAGTTGGTCGGTAGCGCCGGCGGTGGTTTCGACGTGGACATCGGCGCCGGCCGCCAGGTTGTCTGTCCGCGCGGAGACCGGGCCGGCGGCGAAGGGCACCTGCAGCGATCCGCCGGAATCGGAGTAGAACGTGGTCTGACACGTAACCGCCTGCGGCGCGTAGTTCACATAGGTGAGCGTGGTCTGAAATCCGCCGCCGAAGGCCAGATGTGGGAAGTAGTAGACGAAACTCTCGCTGCGCGGGTCGCTGACACTGAACGGGACAGAAAAGAGCAGGCTCCCGTTGTCGTACACGCGGGCTTGCCAGGCGAAAACCGGCTCGGGGGAAGGCTGGCGATGTTCAAGCTGGCACCCGTGAAGCAAAAGTCGCCCGAGCCCGAGCCCCAGGTGTCGCCGGTCACGGTGCTGCCGTCGGGCGCGAGCCAATCGTTACTCAGGGCATCGCTGGTATTGACGGTTGCATCGAAGTAAAGGTAGACCGGAACCGGCACGGACGTCAGCGGCCCGACCGTAGTAAGAAAGGACGTCACCGAGGGCGGCACGACACATCCGGTAGCCGGCGGCGCCTGGTTGGTGACAGTCTGGTCCGAATAGGTGATAGCCATGGCCGCGTGGCAGAACAGCAGCGGCAATCCAAGAAGGGTGAGCACGGCACGACGTTTGGGCATACAAGATCCTCCAACAAGCCCCGGCCGCCGGAGAGTGTCTGACACTATACGCGTAATGCGCCGCGAAACAGGGACACTGCCAAGACAGTAATCAGCAACCGCGGTCTGAGGGATTGCCGCATCAGAGCCCGGTTCCCGGCAGTATATCATACCCGGCGCGAGTTCTGGGTTCCACAATAGGGCATCCACAATTGGGCATCCGCGCGGCAACCTCGAGGGATGTCAGTGCCGGTGCAAGAATCCCCATAATGCCGGTTGAAAAATCCCGCCCCCTTAGCCTCCCCGCTCTTGGACCCTCCCCCTCCAGAATTCTTCGTTTTTGCCACCATAGCTGATCCCGATCACACGATTAGCTGCCTCAGTGGCCAGCACATTAGCTTACGACACGTGCGAACCCTCTTTTAATCATTGACGTTCGTGTATCCAAGGAGGATGAGGCAGCGGACATGCAAGAGCTGCAGAACCGCGCCGCGGATGTTGAGCGTGAACGTCTCAGCGAGGCGTTGGTAAATCAACGCGCACGTGGGCTCAAAGAGGCTTGGAGCATGCTGCCAAGGCAATGAAGTCCCTGGGAGCCGGGCATCCCGCCACTGGCTTTTCTTGGATGCCGCTGATTCTTCCGACTTGGTCGAGCGCTCGCGGGTGGAGGCGTCGGGGTTGGGGCTCGTCGTTGGCCACTGGCATGACGGCACGATCACTGGCGCCAGAACGGACCGCCGGGCATCGGGCGGTGCGAAGCGCGTTAAGGCAACCCGCCGCCGCGGACGACGCGCATCTGGATTCGATCACCCGGCGCAATCGCGCGACGGGCGCGAAGGCACGGGAACTCGGAAGTCAGAGACTTCCGGGCTGCTTCCGAGTGCGACCAGCTCTATGGGGGTAAAAGACGGAACCTATATGAACGCGAGGGATAAAGAAGCTCGGCTGCCTACGGAACGCTATGACCGGTGCATTGCAGCACGCCCAGGTAGGCACTCCACGGACCGACTGCATCACGATAATGATTCGCCATCACTCGGGATAGCTGATGCGCATGAGTGAGGTCGTGGACGGCCCATGTCGCCAGAAGTTCCGATAGCGTGACCACGCCCAGCGCTGGGTGCCTTCCTCGCCGGGCCAAGTCTTCGCGCCGTAAATCGAGTGCCTCCAGCGCAGCTAGGTTCTCTCTTCGCAGGCGCGCGAAATCGTCCAAGAGTTGCTCCAGCGGCTTGTCTTGACTCTCTTTCAACTGCGCAAAGCGGTCAAACGGATCGAATGGCCGCATTTCGCCGTGCTCCAGGATGATCCGCAACCGCGGCATCCAATCGGTGCGCTCCCCGAAGATCAAGTGGCCCAGGATCTCGTACGCTCTCCAAGTATCTTTTCCTTCGTTGCAGCGCACCCAGACGTCGGGTAGCCCGCGCAATAGCGCATTTAGGGTCGCGGGAGTGCGGTTGAGAACTGCGATGGTCTCGGCCAGGCTGAATTCCGTCAAGCTTGCCATGCCTACGAGATGCATGCCGTAGCGCCTTGGACTCTGGCGACGGGGCTGGGGTGCCTGGGATTCCTCGGTTATTTCTCGTCGGCAACTCCGCGGTTGGCGGTAGTTCCAGAGCGCTGACGAATTCGGAGGTTGGCCCGGTGTCGAGCCGCGGACTTCGCGCGCCGAAGGCGAACACCCGGCGCGACAGACGCACGGGCGGCGCGTCGGCGCAATGGGCGCTCGTCGACGTCAACTGGATGGTGCGGTGATTTTTTTAAAAAAACCCGCAGGGGTGTAGCCAAGGGGTAAGACGAATTCAGAGCCCCGGAGGGCGTGCAGTCGGCAAGCCACTCCACGCGACGCCGATGCGTCGTTCAGTGGCCTTGCATCACCGCTTCAACTCGAATGTGGCATTCACGATGGTCGAATTTCCTGGCCCCACGGATATGCTTTGGGTCAGGTCATGATAGCCGTCGGCTGAGAACATGGCTTTGTTCGTTCCGGGTGCCAGCCTCGTTGTGAAAGGCGTCCGTCCGAGGGATGAGCCGTACATGCTGACCAGTGCGCCTGGAGGGTTCGAAGTGAACGCTATATCGATCAAGCCTCCTGGTGTTCCGGCAGGCACCGGCGGCGACGGATTTGAAGTTGCCGCAGTTGACCGAACACGCGAGGTTTCCGAGGCCCCCGCCGGTAGCGGCGCACCTCCCGCCACGAATCTGTCCCGTTCCAGGTTGATCTCGCCGTCCACATAGGCGGTGATCTCAGTGCCCTTCGGGAATGTCACGTCTTTACCGTGCATGAAGAGAAAGAACGGCGCAGCCGGCCAAAAAACGGCAATAATATATTTGACATACCACGCGATCTGGGGTAGAATTTAATCATGGACAGCAAAACAACCCTCCGGGACGCGATTCTGTACTTCGCCGATTTCGAGCATTGCCGCCAGTTCATGATGGAGTTGCGCTGGCCTGACGGCGTGGTGAAATGCCCGCATTGCGGTTCCGAGCGTGTAACGTGGCTGGCGAAGGCCCGCGTATGGAAGTGCTACGGGAATCACCCGCAGCCCCGTTTCTCCCTCAAGACCGGGACCATCTTTGAAGACTCCCCGCTCCCCTTGGAAAAGTGGCTCCCTACCGCGTGGCTGCTTATCAACTGCAAAAACGGTATCAGCAGTTACGAAGTCCATCGCGGTCTGGGTGTCACTCAAAAGACCGCATGGTTCATGCTGCACCGGATTCGCCTTGCGATGCAGGACGGCAACTTCAATAAGCTGGGCGGGGAAGTCGAAGTGGACGAAACCTTCATCGGCGGCAAGGCCCGCAATATGCACAAAGCGAAACGGGCCGAGAAGATCACGGGCACGGGCGGCAAAGACAAAGAGATCGTATTCGGCATGGTCGAGCGCGGCGGAAAGGTTGTCACTGGCCACGTCGCCAGCCGTTCAAAGAAGGAATTGCAAGCGACCATCCGGGAGCGCGTCGAAGCTGGCTCCGCTATCTTCAGTGACGAACTGAAATCGTATGACGGTCTGGAAAACGAATACCAGCACGCGGTTATAGATCACGCCGTAGAGTACGTGAATGGCAACGTCCACACGAACACGATGGAGAACTTCTGGAGTCTCTTGAAACGTGGCTTGCACGGGACTTACATCAGTGTCGAGCCGTTCCATCTGTTCCGTTACTTGGATGAACAGAGTTTCCGGTATAACTTCCGTTCCTTTACGGATGCGGAACGCTTCTGTGCGGTCATGAAACAGATCGTCGGACGCCGTGTTACCTACAAGCAACTGACCGGCAAGATGGAAGGAGTTACCGCTCATGGCTGACGGGCCGATACCCATGGAAGAGACAGGGGCGGGGGAAGAGATCCGTCCCCCCCTTACCGCAGAAGAGTTTGAAGCGCAACCGGAGTTTGCGCACTTCAAGACCGTCATGAGGCGGCTCTTAGCCGTGCCGAAGTCCGCGCTAGATCGGAAGGTGCGGAGAGCGAAGAAACGTTCACCACGGGCCGGGAATCCGAATGCGCCTGGGCGTAAAGCACGCAATAAACCCAAGACGCCATTAACCACATAAGACCGTGCCCGATGACATAGAGCCCAAGCGCATAAACGAACCTCCAATAATAGATCCGTCCGGTCGTATCAAAACTTCGGAAGAGATACAAACAAGTAAGCGAGCCGAACAAGATCGCCAAGAGCAAGACTATAAACAAAAGCTGCTTGACGCCGAAACGCGGCAGGCTAACGCCCAACACGCTCAAGCAACAGCCAGCAAGTCTATCGTCTTCCTTACGATTGGATTGTTCGTCGCAAGCATAGTTAGCGGTTTCGTTTCTTACCTCCTGTTCAAAGTGGCCGACAGGAACGCTAAGACTGCGGAGGATCAGGCATTTATAACGTCCCTGACTGTTGGCCAGACTCAGCATATGATTGGTCAGGCTATTGCGCAAACCAGAGCGATGCAGGCCCAGTTGGAGCAAATGCAAAGGCAGAACATCCTTACCAGACAGCAACTCGTGGGCACTCAAGGGGCTATTGTCAAGTTTCAATTCAATCTTGACCTGAGGGGGTTGCTCGTAAGCATCTTCGACGAAGTGCGACACGTTCCGGTAAGGCGGTTGACGTTTTCGTTCACGGTATCTCGCCGTACACTGCCGGAAGAGGCGGAACTCTGGAAGGGAAAAACGATCACGATAAATGCGCCTGTGCTCAGCACCCAAGGCGGAATCGAGCGGACGTATGCGCTCCCAGACAACATCATTGCTTCCTGGGAAGCGATTCGGCATTGGAAGCAAACTGTACGCCTTGAAGGAAAGTTGGTCTATGATAACGGGTTCGGTGATATCATCTCCCAACCTATATGCCAGTCCTTTCTTGCCCCATGGAATATTCAATTTGAGCCTGGTAGATTCAACGGAGGTGGTGGATTTTCTGACTGCAACGGATTCAACGCATTCGCGAAGAAGATCATCAGCACGGCAACCATTCCGTCCGCGCACCCGTAGCAGCCAGCCTGTCACGCCGATTAGAATCATAGCGCACAGGGCTATGGTAAGGCAAGTATATTGTCGCCCAAAAAACTACCGCCGTCGCCACCATGGCACCAGTCATCGCACCGGTGTGTCCGCCTCCCTTGCCAGCCTTCACGGCTCGTAGGGCCACCTTCTCTCCGTTCACCAGGCGGACGTAATCGATGTTCAAGCCCAGTTTCCCGCCCCGCGCCATACGCTTCTTCTGCTCGGCTTCCGTGATGGTGCCAATAGCAGTCCCGCCTCTGGCAATCATAGCTCAACGGAAAGAACGCTCCAATACACCCTCGCCCGCTAGCGCTAAGCCGTCTTGACCAGCTCGACTTCCAGGGAGATCTCGATGGCGTCGCCGACCATGAAACCGCCGCCCTCGAGTACCGGATTGTAGGTCAGGCCAAAATCCTTCCGGCTGATCGTCGCTACGGCTTCGGCGCCCCGGCGCGAGTAGCCCCAGGGATCTTTGATTTCGGGCGTGGGACCCGTGACATTCAGCACTACTTCATGCGTCGTCCCGCGCACCGTTAGATTGCCCGTGACCTTGTAGCCCTCCGGGCCGTCCGCTTCGACCTTGGTCGACTGGAACTTCATGGTGGGATAATGCTCGACATCGAAGAAGTCCGCGCTCTTCAGGTGCTTGTCCCGGTCGGGCTCGCGCGTATTGATCGAATTCACATCGATCTCGGCAGAGATGCTAGAAGCTGCGGGATTGGACGGGTCCATCTGGACGGTGCCGCTAATTTTGCTGAACTCGCCCCGCACGTTGGCAATCATCAGGTGCCGGACCTTAAAATGCGCGCTCGAGTGAGCGGGCTCGATCATGTAGGTAGCGGCCGTGGGAACGGCCGACGTAGAACTCATGGGTAGTCTCCTCCCCACTACTGATGCTAACTCTTCCGCTCAGGATTCCGGGCAGGCCCGCCCCACAGTTACCGCATTCTTCCGGCTTCGTCCTTCATCACCTGCGCATTGTGCCAGGCTTGCTGCGCTAGCGGGCCCTGGATGGCAGCCGCCTCCTTGCTGAACTGGGCAGCTTCCAGCACCTGCGCTTTTTTCATGGTCATCTTGCCGAGCTGATAGTTGGCCAGCCCCAGATAAAACAGCGCGGCGGCCTTCCGGGCGTCATTCCCGGCCACCAAGGGAAGCGCGGCGCGCAGATCCTTGTCGGCCTCGTAGTATCCGCCTTTTTCGGCTTGCACCACACCGGCAATCCAGTAGCCGCTGGCCAGTTCGGTATTGCGCTTCCGCTCCCAATCGGCGGCGGAGACGCCGTCCGGCCTCGAGCGCTTACCAATTGCGGCCGTCAAGCGCCTGGCGTAACCCAGCGCGCGATCGTTTTGTTGGTGGGTGATGGCCGCCTCAGCCAGCACCGCCAGCGCGTCGTCGTTTTCCGGAAAGCTCTCGATGGCTTTCTCGGCCACGGACGGGATCTTAGCCGCCGCGCTGGTCTGCTGCAGCGCGTGAAAGTAAAGACCATACGCGTCGGCAAGGTATTTGCTTTTGGGGTTCTGCTGCTCGAGGGCGGCGAGCAGGTCCACTACGGTTTCGGGTGGTGCCCCGGCGGCGGTGGCATAAAGCGCGTACTCTGTATATACCTCCACATCGCGGGCATGGTCTACATGATCTTTCCAAGCTGCTTTTTCATCATCGCCGGCGGGAGCGGGCGCCGAAATCACTTCGCGCGCCAACGCGCACGTTTGCGCCGCCAGGATCTTCACCTGGACAGCGTCTTTCCCCGCTGTGGCATCCTTGAGTTTCTGAAACGTGGCATCCAGATCGCCGCCGGTGGTTACGACCAACGGCGCGAAAAGAACCGCCAGCCTGGCCATGGCTAACATGGTGAGCCTCCTTTCATCACTGCAATCCGATTATAGATCCACGCGGGGCGGATTAACAGGGTATCGGGTATTAAACAATCAAACTGGCCGGCGTTCCCGCGCCGCGGCTATACTGGAGACTCGTTCCCGATGCGCAAAACATTCTACGGCTGGTGGGTAACGCTGGCGGCCTTCCTGACGTTCGGCATCGCCGTCGGTTTGCCATACTACAACATGCCGTTCTTCTACGACTATTTCCAGCGCGAATTCCACTGGACCAAGGGGCAGATCACGTTTGGCTTTCCGCTGGCGGCGCTGCTGACGCTGTGGATCGGCCCGGTGCTGGTGCCGCGCTTCAGCCCGCGCAAGCTCATTTTGGTGGGCACGGCTCTCACCTGCGCAGCCTTCCTGGGTTTCGGGACCATGCGCGGTTCGCTCTGGGTTTACTACGGCATGTGGTTCCTCTACACCGTGGGCTACATCCTCTCCGGCCCGATTCCGCATCAGCTCATCATTTCGCACTGGTTCCGGCGCAATCGCGGCAAGGCCATGGGAATCGTGTATGTGGGCGTGGGCCTAATCGGGTTCCTCGGCTCGTACCTGGTGAAGCCGTTGACGGAAAAGACCGATTTCCATAGCGCCCTGATGGTTTGGGGCGCGCTGATGCTTCTGGCCTGGCCGTTGGCCATCTTCGTGCTCCGCGACCGCGCCGCGGACAAGGGCCTGTATCCGGATGGCGACAGCCAGCCGCCCGCGGAAAATCAGGCGGAATCTTTCACCTTCGGCCATCTGCTCGGGCAATACTCGTTCTGGCTGCTGCTGATCGGCAGCTTCTGCTCCATCGGCGCGATCGGCGCGGTGAACTTCCACATGAAGTTCGTCTTTCTCGACCAGGGCTTCACGGACCACACGAAGGAAGGGCAGGCGCTGCTGAATTCCACGTGGCGCATCGCCTCCATGACCATCCTGGCCACCAGCATCGCCGGACGCCTGGCCATCGGCGGCCTGGCGGACCGCTTTTCGAAGAAATGGGTCATGACGGCCACCTACTTTCTGGTGGCGGCCACCATTCCCATGCTGCTCACGGTCAGCCCGGCGCGTTCGCCAGTGGCCTTCGCGGTGCTGTTCGGATTCGGCATGGGCGCGGACTATATGCTGATCCCGCTAATGGCCGCGGAGCAATTCGGCGTCAACACGCTGGCGCGCGCCATGGCGATTCTTCTGCCGGTCAACACCATCGGGCAGACCTGGTTTCCGTACTTTGTTTCGATCCTGCGGGAGCGCTTCGGCAGTTATACGATTGCCATGGGAGCGGTGTTCGCGGTATCGGTGATCGGCGCAGTGGCCATTTTGATGCTGCCGCGCCACCAGGCACAGGATGAGACATTTCGTTTATAAGACTCTGGACGAATTGCGGCGCGCGGCTGAGGAGGCCGGGGCGGCGCACGTCCGGTTCGCGGGCGACCCGGAGGAAGTCCGGCAAGCGTTAGCGCGGCCCGTGCGCGTGGGCGAGCTCACGGTAGGGAACTCCATCGCCATCCATCCCATGGAAGGTTGCGACGGCACCCTGGACGGCCGGCCCGGCGATCTGACCTGGCGCCGCTACGAACGCTTCGCGCGCGGCGGAGCCAAGCTGATCTGGTTCGAAGCTACCGCCGTGCGGGAGGACGGGCGCGCCAACACCCGGCAGCTTTGGATTGCGCGGCACAATGTGACGGACTTTGCGCGGCTTTACGAGCAAATCCGCAAGTGGCATGCCGAACACTGGGGCAGCGTGGATGACCTTCTGGTGCCCATCCAACTCACCCATTCCGGGCGGTACAGCGTGCCGCGCCGGACCATCGCCTATCACAATCCCCACATCGACCGGAAGACACGCACGCCTGCGGATTATCCCGTGATCGCCGACGACGAGCTGGAGCGCCTGGAAGACGACTACGTCAGCGCGGCCGGCCTGGCGCTCGAAGCCGGCTTCCAGGCGGTGGACATCAAGGCGGTGCACGGCTATCTGGTGAGCGAATTGTTGGGCGCCAAAACCCGCGGCGGTCGTTATGGCGGTTCGCTCGAAAATCGGTTGCGGTTCCTACGGAATATAATCGGCAAAATGCACGCGGCATTTGGCGCTCGGCTCATGATCGCCGTCCGCATGAACGCCTTCGACGGCGTGCCGTTCGGTTGCGAATTCGAAACGCCATATCCGTATGGCTGGGGCGTCGACGCCGCCGATCCGCTCGCCGAAGATCTGCGCGAAGTGAAACAGGCCGTCGCCAGCCTGCAGGAATGGGGTGTCCAACTGCTAAGCGTGTCGATGGGCTCGCCCTACTACAATCCCCATGTCGTGCGTCCGTTCGAGAAGCCGGACGAAGGCAACTACGAGCAACCCGAGCATCCGTTGACGGGCGTGGACCGGCACTTCCGCATGGCCGGTGATTTGCAGCGCGCATTTCCGGACTTGCCAATGGTGGGCGCGGGTTATAGCTGGCTGCAAAAGTATGCCATCAACGCCGGGGCGCGCAACATCGCGGCCGGCGGCATTCGCTTCTTAGGCTTGGGGCGCGGCGCGCTGGCGTATCCGGATTTCGCCCGCGACGCCCTGGAAAAAGGCGCGCTGGACGAGCGCCGCTGCTGCAAAACGCTGACCTATTGCACCTACCTGATGAGGCAGAAGAATCATCCGCTGGGACAGTTTCCGACGGGATGCCCTCCGTTCGACAAAGAGGGCTACGGAGAGGTGATCAAGCTGGCACGGCATGCTTCAGGCGGTCCGCGCTAGAACGCGCGGACGTTCCCACCGCTGCTTCCAGGACAACCAAGCGTAGCCGGCCACGTGAAAGACTTCCTTCGCGTCCAGCGGCTTGGCCAGGACATTGTATGCGCCCAGGTTCAGCGCTTCGGACCACAGGCGATCGTCCGCCATTCGAGATGTAACCACCAGAAACGGCGGACACTGCATGCGGTCGAAGTGAGACAGGACGTCCTGCCATGTGCCGTCCGGCAGTTCGCTCTCGCAGATCACCACCGGCGTGACGTTCTCGCGCAAGAACTCGAACGATTCGCTCTGCGTGCGGGCATCATGCTGTTGCCAGTTGGAATGTTTCAGGATGTCGCGCAGATGTTGATGGTCGTCGTCAAACGGGCTAATCAACAATACTTTGACAACATTCTGGGAAACGGCTAGCGGGGCTTCGCTGTTCATGGGCTCGTCTCCTTATGTGAAGTAATCAAATGTTAGCACGTGTAGCAGATTATTACATTATTTTATCTGAATAAATTCAAAAATGTCGAAAATTACGGTACTATTTCAGGCTTGCAGCGCCGCCGCGGCAGGATAGGCGACGTGGGAGCGTACGAGCCGGCCCAGTGCCCCGATGAAGCGCGGCGTATCGTTCAGGCCGGGGACCATGCGGAACTCCTGAATGCCCAGGCCAAGAGCCTGCGCGCGGTGCTCGATGTCGATTTCATGCAGAGTTTCTACGTGATCCGACACGAAGGAGACCGGAATGACCAGCACGCCGCGACTGCCCCGGCTGGCTAACTGTTTGATGGTCGCATGCATGGAAGGTTGCAGCCATTTCGATGCGCCGACCTTGCTCTGATAGCAGAGGTGCCGTCGTCCCGGCCAACGCCCCTGGCTCCAGACCAACTCGACGGTGCGTTCGATTTGCCGCTGGTATGGATCGCCCCCATCGATCACCGCCATCGGCACGCTGTGCGCGCTGAACACCATGTCGACGTCAGCCGGATTTTCGAAGGCGGCCAGGGACGCGTGGATCGATTCCACCAGCGCGTCGATGTAGCCGGCATTCTCATGAAACTCGGTCACCGCCTGCACCCGCGGATTCCATCCATTCGGCTGGAAACGGCGTTTCCATTCGTTCAGGCTGCTGCCGGTGGTGGTGCGGGAATACTGCGGATAGAGCGGCAGCAGCACGACCTCGTCCGGCGCGTGAGCCTCCAAATCGCGAATGGCTTGCGCGGTGAACGGATGCCAATAGCGCATGGCCACCACCACGCGGGCATCGAAATCGCGCTTCAATTCGGCTTCCAGTGCCCGCGCCTGCCGTTGGGTAAACTCCAGGATGGGCGAGCGGCCCCCGATCTCGGCATAGTGCTGGCGCACGTGCCGTGCGCGCGTCGAGGAAATCAGGCGCGCCAGCGGCTGCCGCGCAATACGCGCGAACGGAAAATCGATGATATCGGGATCCGAGAACAGATTGTAGAGAAACGGCTCGATGGCTGCGAGCGAATCCGGCCCGCCGAGCTGAAAAAGAACGACCCCTATTTTGTTGACAAGCATGCCGATTAGGTTGAGTGTACTACGTTCCGGCAGCGGCCTGAGAGGCCGCCGCAGGCCAGGGGCCTGCCCCACGATCTACACTGGAGGGATGCCTGTGTTGCGGTTGATGCTTTTCGCCGGCGTTGGGTTGTCCCTGTTCGCCCAAGCGCCCTGCAATAATACACCGGCCTTCACGCCGTGCGAATTTACGTTCGACTTGAATCCTCAGGAGGCCGCCGCGCACCCGAACCCGTACGTGGATGTGCAATTGTCCGCCGAGTTTCGCTCCCCGCATTTCCACACTTTCAAGCTGCCCGCGTTCTGGGACGGCGGCCAGCGGCTGGTCATCCGGTTCACACCCACCGAAGCGGGCGAATGGCTCTTCCGCGTCAGCAGCAATATCCAACGCTGGGAAGGTCAGTCGGGATCTTTCACCTCCGCGGACTCCGAGGCGCCCGGATTCGTGCGCGCCGCCAACGTGCATCATTGGGCCTGGACCGCGGGACTGGGCCACCAACCGCACCTCTGGATGGGCGATACGCTATACCCGTTCGCGTCCCTCGACCAGGCGCTGTTCCAGCGCATTGTGGACACCCGCGCGGCGCAGAAGTTCAACCACATACGCGGCCTGGTGCTGGGCTCGCCCGAGCAGGCCGCTCGCATTTTTTCCACGCCCGACCGGCCCAATGTGGAGCATTTCCGGCACGTTGACGAATGCATCCGCTACATGAACGGGAAGGGAATCGTGGCCGACCTGATCCTGGCCGGTCCGGATAACCAACTCACCCGCCTGTTTCCCAACTGGCAGCAACGGCAGCGCTACATCAGTTATATCGTGGGGCGATATGCGGGCATGAATGTCACCTGGCAAGGTGTGCAGGCGTTTGAAACTTACGATACGGGCCGCGCGCTGATGAAGGAAATCGGCGGGCTGCTGAAACAGATGGACCCTTACCAGCATCCCCGCACCAGCGGCAGCCTGGCTACATCGGGACCGCTCATGGACGATGCCTGGATGGATTTTGTGGCGCACCAGACCGGCGACGACGCGGTCTGCGCCATCGAGCACCAGCTCTTTCCTACGCCGATGGTCAACCTGAAATTCGGGGGCGAGGATAGCGGCGCCGGCAAGTCGCAGCCGGACGATGTGGATAGCGACGCTTTCCGCCACCAACTGTGGAATACGGTGATGGACGGCGATTACCCGACGTATTTCAACAGCGGCACCGCGGGCGACGGCAACATCCCCGTGGACGCGCGCTACCTGGACTCGCCCGGCGCCAAAGCCATGACCGCGTGGTACAACCTCTTCGCCGGCACCAGGCACTGGGAGTTGGAGCCTTATTTCGAAGTGGATGGCGGCCGCGCGTTGGCGGTGCCGGAATACCACATACCGATCGGAGGGAGCGCACTGGGTGACGAGGATGTGATTTCGGCGGTCGAATATATCGTCTACGTGGAGAAACCCGGACCTGTGGAATTGCGCGTCGAGAACCACAGCTACGACGTCTCCTGGATCAACCCGATCGACGGCGATGAGCTCAAGGAGAAGAAAGGCTATCACGGCGAGCATTTCACCGGCCACCCGCCGGATAACTCGCACGACTGGGTGCTGCACGTTTCGCGGGAAGGGCACAAGGCGGGCATGTTGAAGTCCTACAAGTTCGAGTCGCGGCGCATCGATATGCAAGCGGTGGAGCAGAGCACCCAGAAGGTGCCTTTCGCCATCGTCCAGCCCGCGGATAACGCGATTTCGGAAACAAGGCTGCCGTTGTTCGAGGCCAAAATCACGAAGGAGACGCGCGGTACGCGCAGCATGATGTGGCTGTGGACCGGCGAGGCCACCGTGGATGGCGAGGGATACCGGGTCCTGGGGACCGGACCCAAAGGCACCGTATATTTTCCGCCGCACATCGCGGTGTATTACCCGGCGGTGATGGATTTGCGGCTCTACGGCATGAATGCCAATGGCAAAGTCTACAGCTTGGACAAGACCTACCAGCTTGAAAAGTGACTGAACTCATTCTGGGCGTAGACACCACGCACGAATTCGGCAGCCTGGCCCTGTTACGCGGCTCTGAGGTGCTGGAGGAAGTGCTGCTGCATTCGCCGGAAGGGTTCGGCCAGATCCTGTTTGGACGAATGGGCGAACTACTGTCGCGGCATGGCGCGACGGCCGCGGACGTGGACTGCTTCGCGGCGGCATCCGGCCCGGGTTCGTTCACCGGCGTGCGCATCGGGCTGGCTACGGTCAAGGGACTCGCGGAAGCCACCGGCAAGCCCGCGGTGGCGGTGTCGAACCTGGCGGCCATGACCCGGTATGGCTCGCGCGGGCTGCGCGCCGTCGTGTTGGATGCGCGGCGCGGCGAAGTGTATGGAGCGGTGTACGACGAATGCGGACGGGCGGTGGCGGCCGAGACGGTGATGCCGTTCAAGGAGTGGCTGGGCACGCTGCCGGAAGGCGAAATCGAGTTTGTGGCGATGGATTTCAGCCCATTCGCGGGGGCTCTGGAGGGCACCCGCTTCGCTGCAGCGGCGGTGACCATGGCGCCGCGCGCGTTGGCCGCGGCGGTCGGACGGATCGCCTGGGAGGAATGGCGCGCGGGGCAGGCAGACGACCCGGCGGGAATAGATGCGAACTACGTGCGCCGGTCCGACGCCGAGCTGTTCTGGAAGGAATATTAAGGGCGGCCTGAGAGGCCGCCAGGCTGAGAGCCTACGCCACGTAAACCTTTGCGCCTGATATATATGTCGATTTAATTGTTATTGATAAGTCTGATTTATTAAAGTGATACTCGATTATATCCGCGCGGTCCCCTGGAACCAGACCGGCGGCGCGCCCGGGGACCCTGCCGGCGCGGGCGGCGTTGGTGGTGGCCATGCTGACGGCTTCTGCAAGACTGAGATCGGCGATGCGCATCAGGTTCTCGACGCCGCGATCCATGCGCAGCGCGGAGCCGGCCAAACGATCCTGGCCCACCAGCATAACGCGGTTGTCCGCCGTGAGATCCACGGCCTGCTCCCCCAGTTGGTAGCGGCCGGGCGGGCAGCCGGCGGGAGCCGCGGCGTCCGTCACCAGCACGGATCGCGCGATGGTCTTGGCGCGCAGGGCAACCTTAAGGAACGAGGGCGGCAGATGGATGCCATCCACAATGAAATCCGCCATCAGGCGGTCTTCCGCCAATTGTTCCCAAAGATAATTGGGGTGACGCCGCATGACGGCATGCGCGCCGTTGCCCAGGTGGGTGGAGAGGGTGGCGCCGGCACTGACCGCATCGGCGAGCTGCTGGGCGGTGGCGTTGGTATGTCCGATGCTGGCCACCACTCCTTCGGCGGTAATGGCTTCGATATAACCGACCGACTGCGGCCAATCGGGCGCCAGGGTGACGATGCGGACCTGGTTGCCGGTCGCCTCCTGCCAGCGCCGGAATTCATCGAGATCCGGCGGCCGCACCCAGCGCCGCGGGTGCGCGCCACGCGGGCCATCGTCCGGCGAGATATGCGGCCCCTCGACATGAAAGCCGTCGATGGCCCCGCCTTCGCGCAGGGTTTCCTGAGCGCGCTTGAGGTTGCGCAGCGCCGCCAGCATATCGAGCGGCGAGCCGGTGATGACGGTGGGGTAGAAGCGGGTAACTCCGGTCGCGAAGAGTCCGCGGATGGAGCGCGCGATCTCTTCCTGCGTGCAGGTGGGATCGTTGAAGTCGACGCCCAGAAAGCCGTTCACCTGCAGATCGATGAATCCGGGAGCGAGATACAATCCGCCGGAATAGGCGACAGGCTCGACCGAGGAGATGGCGTCCTCAAAGGTGAGCTTGACCGGACTTCCCGCGAAGGTTTCAATTCCAATACAATTCATGCAGGCTCTGCTTTATACACAGGATAGCCACAGTTCGAAGCTGGCAACCGAAAGATTTTGCGACTCCATAAACCTGTTGAAAAGGGTGGCGAAACTACAATTCCCACTGGCAATCGCCAGGCGGCATAGGCTACAAAGAAGTAGTCCATCGGCTGCAGCGCATCCCGGAAAGCAAATCTCGGGGGAGGTGGCATTCCGGGGTGTGCTCGCAGCTACATCAATTGTCAACGCCCACTGGCTGTCGCGCGTGTACCGGCGACAGCCATCCATACCGGTCTGGCGCAGTGCCGCCGATGACCGCGAAGAATTCCTTTTGCAACTTTTCTGTGATGGGTCCGCGATGGCCATTGCCCACCGGGATCCGGTCGATGGAGCGGATGGGCGTGATCTCGGCGGCGGTCCCGGTAAAGAACACCTCGTCGGCGATGTACAGCATTTCGCGCGGGACGATGGTTTCGACCACCGGTATACCCAGATCGCGGGCCAGGTGCAGCACGCTGTCGCGCGTGACGCCAGGCAGAACCGAAGCGCCCAGCGGCGGCGTGTGAAGGCGGCCGTCGCGGACCAGGAAGATATTCTCGCCGGATCCCTCACTTACGTAACCGGCTTCGTCGAGGGCGATGCCTTCGGTATAGCCGTTGGTGATGGCCTCCATCTTGATGAGCTGCGAATTCATGTAATTTGCGCCGGCCTTGGCCAGGGCGGGCAGGGTATTGGGGGCGATGCGCTTCCAGCTTGAAACGCACACGTCCACGCCGCTGGCGAGGGCTTCTTCGCCCAGATATTTGCCCCAAATCCAACAGGCCAGGTACACATCCACCGGGTTATGCAGCGGATTCACGCCGATGTCGCCATAAGCGCGGATGGCGATGGGGCGAATGTAGCAGGAATCCATATCGTTCACCCGGACCAGTTCCAGCATGGCTTCGGCGAGTTCGTCGCGCGTGTAGCCGAGATCCATACGATAGATTTTGGCGGAATCCATCAGGCGCCGTACGTGGTCGCGCAGGCGGAAGACGGCGGGGCCGGCCGGGGTGGCATAGCATCGTATGCCCTCGAAGACGCTGGTTCCGTAGCTGACCACATGGGAGAGGACATGGATGGTGGCCTGTTCCCAGGGTATGAAGCGTCCGTTGTGCCAGATTCGTTGGGTGGGCGTCAGCATGGCTTTAATTATAGCTTAGACGATTGGCGCCGACTCTTTCGGAGGGTGGCCAATCCCTGACCGCAGCCGCCTTCTCAGGCGGCTGGACCCGCTCGAAAGCGGGTCCGCAGGCCGTCTAGCCCGCCCCACAATTCACCATGCGATCAGAGCAATCGCCGCCACCACGGCAGCCACATTCGCGCCAATATCCATGCCGTCGGTCCCGGCGTTTTGATACGGGCTGCCGGAGGCCAGCGCCAGCCCGGGCAGATTTGTTCCGGCGCTTCCACCCGCGAAGTCCACGAACCCGACTAGCCCCCAGTCCAGTGGCCAGCAAGTCGATATGACTTTGCTGCTGGTCTGGCATCCAGAGGCTGGACTGCTTAACGAGGTCACACCAGGAGGGTAGGCTGGTGAGGAACCCACGTATTGGTACGTGTCGCCAACGTTGACTATACCCCCGAGGGTCACCGGCACGCCGTTGTTTGGCCAGTCAGCCAGCGTCATCCCAGCGTTGTCGCTGTCGGCGAAAGGCTGGCCGTACTGAAAACTGTTCGTCCATGTAAATCCAGTATTACTGTGCGGTGGCGAGTCCGCGAACATAAACGAGAACGGGTTAGTTGCGTAAGTCGGTGTGTTCAAATACGTGTTGTGATCGAAGGTCTGGTATTTCGTATTCTGGACCGAGCCGGTGTACCCGTCTGCTCCCCAGGTAGGACCCGAAATATCGATGGCTATGTTATTCCGAATAAGGCCGCGCGACGTATTCGTATTTTGCGGACCATAACCATTCCAGCCAAAAGGTGAGCCGACCGATGGGCCGTGCTCAAATAAATTGTTCTGTACCGTGATGTCGTTGCAGATTTGCGTAGGCGTCGGGTTGATGCCGCAGTTCCAGATGAAGAACCCAGCCTGCCCCTCACTGAATGTCGTATCGAACAAATTGGAATCCAGCAGGACGCGCTGCCCCTGCTTGATCTCGAAGCCGTTCTTTACGTCCCAGCACCCCCACGGTATCGACGGGATACAGCCTTGATAGTACGGCACGTTGGTCTGTGTGCCGGCGCTTGCGGTGAGCGTCATACTCGTTGCGGTGGTAGGCGACGTGACGATGTAGTTCGCGCCGTTGATGACCACGTAATAACCGCCATTTCCCCAAGTAGGATTGAATGGAGTTCCCGATACCAAACTGACCGAAGTTCCGTTGGTTGAGACTACCCCAGTATATCCAACAGGGTTATTTTCCCAATTCGCCTGCTTCTTGATGTGGTTGAGCCTGACAGTCACGTCTGCGGGAGCGGGGCAATTCGGTTGACCCCAGGGCCATAGATACCCGTAGAACAGAATTGAGAAAGGAACCGCGCCCGATTGCGTACCAGCACTCGTGGTAAGCGTCAGGCTGGTGGAGGAAGTCACTTGCTCTATGGTATACTGCACGGAGTTGATCGTAATTAACGCACCGGGCCAGGCGTTCGTCATATTGGTATTGAACGGGCTCCCGGAATTCCATGTCACCGTAGTGCCTGAAGTCGTTACGGTACCACTCGCGCTGACGGCGTTCCCGCACTGCTGGCAGAAGTATACATTCTCCCCACTGGCCTCCAGGTAGTTAGCCGCGATCAGGATTGGCCCCGTATTGTTGTTTGTACTGACCGCGTTGGTGTCCTGCCCCGTGTTGATGATACCCCAGACGTTGGAGTACTCCAAGGTGGCAAAAGTCGCGTTAAGATCAAGGCCCGCCTGGACGAAAGCACAGCCTCCTAGAGTAGCTGAGCACGGCGCGGGATGGATCAGAACGCGGTCGAAGGTGACGTACGACGGAACTGCATAGGCTACTGGTGTGTACCCGGCCATGCCCACGATGGGGTAGACGTTGGCGGCGCTCGGTCCCAGCGTGAATTCGATCCCGGCGAAATAGATACCCGACACGCCATCTGAAACGCTTAAGGTAGCGCAGCCGTTCGTATTGCACTCCAGCGTCGGTACGTTCGCAGGCGTGGCGGACTGCGAAATCCCCTGATATTGCGGCAGATTGGCGATGTTGGAGCTTACCACCAGCACCGGATTCGTAGGGCAGTGTTGCGGCAGCACCCCCTGGTCCGCCCAACTAATTCCCCCATCTGTGGTGGAACCGCCGGAATCGTTCCATACCGGTTCCACGGATCCGGACGTGCCGCCAATCGTAATTAACTGGAGATGGTACGCTGAATCTACAAACTGCTGGCCTGCCGTAAAGGCAGTATTCGCCTGCCACCCGAACGGGATGGCGTCAGTCGGCCCGTAGACGAAACTCCCCACGTATGTGGCATTGGCCGGAACCACGATTTGTTCCCCACAGACCGCGGCCGATAGCTTGGCTTGCAGGTCGGACCCGCTGTTGGCCAGCACGGTCACAGTGCTTGTAGTCGTAGGGTATGGGGGCTGGTAACACGTCTGCGGCAATAGCGGCAGCGAGACTCCCGGAACGCCGGCCAGCGTGGGCAGGCCCGTAGGAGCCGCGGCGCATAGGTTCGGTGCCGGATTGGCGGCAGGCGGCACGGCGACTGAATACGGGCTGGCAAGGTTGGCCACGGTGCTCACGATAGAGCTCAGCGCCGTGCTGATCACGGACAAGGAATTCGCATACATGTTGACTACGTAGAGCGCCGTGCCGTCCAGAGAGATCCCGATGGCTGTCGGATTAGCGTTCACTTTGATGGTGGTGACGACCGCCAGCGACGTCGTGCTAATCACCGTGACAGACGATGCGTTTAGGTTCAATACATAAAGGCTACTCCCAGCCGGAGCGAGCACCATGGAGTCCGGGTAGCTAAGCCCGCCGATCGTTTGCACCAGGCTCCCGGTTGTGACGTTGTATACCGCTATCTGGTTGGTCACACGGCTCGCGATGTAGACGGTGGCGCTATCGGCGCTAAACGCAAGGCTACTCGCGCCGGGCAGTGCCAGCCAAGTAGCGGTGACCGTGTTGGACGCCGTGTTGATGACCGAGACCTTGCCCGAGGTGGGGCTCACCACGAACACGTAGCTGCTATTCGGTGTAATTGCTATGGCTGTCGGATACCCGACGATCGGCACTGTCGCCAGCACGGCATTCGTCGCTGTGCCGATGGCCGATACGCTGCTGGATCCCACATTCACCACGTAAGCGGTTTGTCCGTTCGGGGTGACCGCAACCGCCATCGGTGTGGTACCGACGGGAATCGTGGCGGCTACCGTATTCGACCCAGTGTCGATGACCGCTACGCTGTTGGCGCTGGACTGCGCGACGTAGAGAAACTCGCCTCCGGCGGATAGCGCCATGGCCGCCGGGGTGCCGGTAAGTGGTATGGTAGTCTCGATCGAGCCGTTCACCACGTTAACGACTGACACGCCGCCTGCCTTGTTCGCGACGTAGATGTACGGGGATGGCGGCGCTTGGGCGAAGAGTGCGGAAGCGCCTCCTAGGATTATCGATACCGGCCAGAGCCGGGAATTACGGGCAAAGCGGTTTGAAGTCATGCTTGACCATACGTTAACAGCTTCAGTTACTTTTCATACATAAGAACCGCTACCATATCCTTTGTTAGTCCTCGTCTGTTAGTCCTCGTCCGGGAACGTGCGAGACGCGTCGCCCAAACGGAAGCCGAGTGACATAGTCCGATGTGCCGGCATCTACCGCGTCGGCCTCCCGCCTGGCAAACGTGGGCTCCGCAAACTTCCCATAACTAATATTATGTAAACTTTTTATCCAGCAGGCGAATACTTGATTGACCCGGAGGATCTCCTCGCCTTCTGCCTCGTCTAAATTGTTTGGTCAGGTCCCCTAGGAGTTCCCAATGAATTCGTTTCGAACCATTGTTCGTGTCGCCGTCGTCCTCGGGGCCATCGTTATGGCTCTACCTATGTTCCCGCCAAAGTTGCGGGCAACAGCTGTTGCGAACGACCCGCCATCGACAATTCCGCAATTGGAACGAGCCGTTCCGGAGTTAATGAAGAAAAGCAATGTGTCAGGCGTGTCGATTGCCCTGATTCGGCACGGAAAGACGGTTTGGGTGCATGGTTTTGGCGTGAAGGAAGCCGGAACCAGTCAGCCGGTCACTAGCGAAACAGTTTTTGAAGCGGCGTCGTTAGGCAAGCCAGTGTTTGCGTACGGCGTGCTGAAGCTGGTGGACCAAGGAAGGCTGCGATTGGACGTTCCGTTGACAACCTATTTGCCGAAGCCGTACATCCCCGGCGATCAGCGCCTGGCAAAGATTACGGCGCGGATTGTGCTGAGCCATCGCACCGGATTTCCGAACTGGCGAGATGGCGATTCTCTACCACTCTACTTCACACCCGGAGAACGGTTTAGCTATTCGGGCGAAGGATATATCTACTTGCAGCGCGTGGTCGAGCAGATCACCGGCAAACGGCTCAACCAATATATGACCGAAGCGGTATTTGGGCCGCTAGGCATGACCAGCAGCAGTTATGTCTGGCGTCCCGGCTTTGATGCGCTAACCGCGACTGGCCACGACCCCAACGGGAAACCAACTCCCGTGTGGAAGCCCGACGAGGCCGGAGCCGCATCCACGTTAAACACGACGGCGAAGGACTACGCCCTATTCGTTGAGGCAGTTCTCAATAAGAAGGGACTCAGGCCGGAAACACTGCGCGAGATGGAGACGCCCCAAATCGCGCTCGATCCGGAATGCAGAACTTGCATTAATTAAGCGCCAGCCCGGCCCATTATCGAAGAATCTGTTTTGGGGACTGGGATGGAGTATTCAGCGCACGGATCGACGTGAAGCGATCTGGCATTGGGGCGATAACGGCGCGTTCAAGTGTTTCGTGATGGCGGAGCCCGGAACGAGGTCGGGCGCAGTCATGTTCGCTAATAGCGAAAACGGGCTGCAGATGGCGGAGCCGCTGATAAATCAGGCGATGGGTATGAAATCGCCTGCCTTTGCCTGGCTCAAGTAATCGGATCCGCCGCTGCCCAAAAAAAAGCGGGTCCGTATCACGGATTGCTGATACGGACCCGTGGGAAGAAACTAAACCTGATCTCTAACGATGGCCCCCGCCCCCACTGCTGGCGTGCGCGCTTCCACTGGATGCGTGGCTGGCCGGCTGGCTACGCGGAGCGCTGGTGCGAGTCGCGGTGCTCTGCGAGGGTTTCTCGCGCACCACCGGAGGCGCCACGCGGATGGGTTGACCACTGCCGTAGGAACGCGCGGGCGTCCCATAGGAACCGTATCCGGTGGGCCGGGCATAAGCGGGCCGCGATGCATAGGAACCGCTCGGACGCGGCTCGCCAAAGCGCTGCCATCCGCTGCTGCGATCCGCCGCATTACCCGCAGCCGGCGACGGCTGATTCGCGGGCCGCCAGGCGCCCACGCCGGGAGCAGCGCTGCGAGCCTCCCCCGCCCCGGAACCCGCCGGGCCGGTGGCGCTGCGCCAAGCGCCGGTTGCCGCGCCGCTACTCGCGCTGTGCGCCATCGCCGAGGCTGCCGGCTGCCGGCTGAACTGTTGCATGGCCCGCTGTTGATCGGCGAAAGGCACCCTTTGCACTGAGGCTGCGCTGCGGCCAAAGAAGTGAACGTTTTCGGAACTGCGCGGAGTGCCGGCAACAGCGCGGTTCGAGAACCGGAGACTGGCGGTCGTCGGAGCTACCGGCAACTGCCCGCGGACCAAGCCCGCGGCGTGAATCTGAGATCCCGTCGTATGCGAGATCGCGCCGAATCGTCCCTCCCGGAAATCCGTCGCGGACACCGTCGATATGCCATTTGCCACACGAGCGTTACGATAGACGCTTCCGATATTTGCATTCGTAACATTCACGCCATGGTTGAAGTATCCTGGATTGCGAAATCCGGCGTACAACCCGCGGCCCCACCAGGCATAAATTGGCTCGAATGGCGCGAGCGCGACCCATCCGACATTTCCGAACCCGAAACCCACGCCGATGCCGGGACCGAACCCAAAAAACGCCACCATGGCGGGCGACCAATAATGGGGTCCGAAGCCGCCTGGATACCAGCACCAGCCATGCACTCCCGAGAAAAACCAGCGGCCATAGTGAAACGGCGCCCAACCCCAGGGGTCGTAACTGACCCAGGTCCAGCCATAATAGTCTTCCCAGGTCCAACGGCCGTTCTGATAGGGCGCCCAATCGGGATCCACCTGCGGACTCCAAACCTGGCCGTAAGACGGCTCATCTACCCACTGACCGTTGTGGTCCAGATCCTCGGCTCCGGGCACATCCTGCGGCACGTTGCTATAACTCGGGGAGCTGAGCATCTCCCGGTCCCGCTGTTCGTTCCAACGGTCCCATTCGTCGAGCGCGATCGCGGGCACGATGCGGAATTCGGGATCGGCCGGGTTACCGCGCGCCAGCATGGTTTGTCCGGCCTGCAGTTGTTCGGTGCCTTTGGGCGTGGCGACGTCCACAGCGCCCAGCCGCACGGTGATCTCCGTTTGCCCGTCGCCCTGCACGTACACGCGGTAAACCCCTATGTGGGCGGGCCTTACGGAAACAGTGGGGGTATCGACCTCAACCTTTGCTTGAGATTCGCGCAGCACCCGGAATGTGACCGTGCCGTGAGCGATCTGCAGGTGGTAGTGGTTGAATCCCAACTCAGCCAGGCGAATCTCGGCGTTGGCGCCGATGCGCACCAGGTTTGCGGAATCGAACTGCACTTCCGCGCGGGAGCCGGCGCCGGTAGAAACCCGATCATCCACCATGAGGGGCGCGTTGATGATCGCCGCCACCCAGTCGCCCGAGTCTCCCCGCCGGACCGATACTTCGCCGCCAACGATGCTCACGCGAGCCACTCCCCGCTCGGGAGCTCCCACGTCCTGGATGGGCGCGCCATCCTGCGCGTACAGGACCGACGCCGCCGTCATCAACAGGGCGGCCGCCGCTTGGAATCCGGAAGAATGGGCGAGGCGTAGCATAATCTTCGGCTGCCCGTCCTGTTGGCAATTGACGGTCCACACTGCAAGGTACGGCATCTCAATAACTTACCTCATTTAGAGCCAGCCGGTTCTATGGCTGAAAACCACCAGTGTGATTGGAAAGCAGCAATTCTTAGTGGTTCATCGGCCGAAGAGGTTATAATGTGGCGGTCAATGGATTCCCCTGTTTCGCAGGAAAAGCCACCGACTGAGCAGATTCTGGTGGCCGACGACAGCCCTATCTTCAGAGACATGCTTAAGAAGATGCTCCTGGAGTGGGGATACGACGTGATCGTGGTTGAAGATGGCCAACAAGCTTGGGATCTACTGCAACGGGAGAATGGGCCGCGCCTCGCCCTGTTGGATTGGATGATGCCGGGTATGGAAGGCGCGGAGATTTGCCGGCAGGTGCGCTCCGGCGTCCGCGACCGCTATGTTTACATCATGCTGCTGAGCGCTCGCGCGGAATTGGAAGACGTGGTGAAGGGCATGGAATCCGGGGCGGACGACTACATTATGAAGCCTTTCCAGGTGGACGAACTGCGCGCCCGCCTGCGCGCCGGGCGGCGGGTGCTGGCCTTGCAGGAAGAACTGGTGGAGGCGCGCGAGGCGCTGCGGGAACAAGCCACGCGCGACGGACTCACCGGATTGTGGAACCGCACATCCATTTTCGACATTCTGCAAAACGAATTGGCGCGCTCAGGGCGGAGCGGCGAACCGCTGATCGCGCTGATGGCCGATCTGGACGGGTTCAAGCCCGTGAACGATCATTTTGGCCACATGGCCGGTGATGCCGTATTGCGCCAGGTGGCGGCGCGCATGAAGGCATCCGTGCGGCGTTACGACTCGGTTGGGCGGTACGGCGGCGAGGAGTTTCTGATCGTGCTGCCCCGCTGCGAGATGGCCGGAGGCATGGCGCTAGCGGAACGCATCCGCCACGCGATCGCTGGCGAATGCTTCCGGGCCGGAGATGTGGACATCCCGCTGACTTGCAGTTTGGGTGCGGCTTGCGCCTGTCCGCCCGCGATTCCACCAGCCGACGACCTGGTGCGCGAGGCCGACGCCGCGCTTTACCGCGCCAAGCACCTGGGCCGCGACCGGGTGGAAGCATGAGGGCGCGCTTGCGCGCGTTGGCGGCCTTGAGAGGCCGCCGCAGGCCGAGGGCCTGCCCCACTAAATAAATCGACCTAAATTCGCTTGCATCGGGATATCCGTGGGTTATAATCGTTCTCGCCCCCGAGCCCAGGTGTACATGTTCACACTCGCTACCGATGTTTCCGCCGACCCTTCGACACAGAGCATTTGGCCCGTCATGAGCGGCCTGGTTCACGATTTGCGTCAACCGCTTAGCGTGATCGATGCCTGCGTCGATTATCTGAATCTGGTATTGCCGACCACCGACCTTCGGGCGCGGCAACAGTTGGAATTGCTACAAGAGCAGGTGGGCGAGGCCAACCGCATTTTGCATGAAGCCTTGCTGAAGCTGCATTACACGGACGCGGCGGCCGATAGCCGATCGCTGACGAATGCGGCCAGCGCCGCCGTCACGTATTGAGGGGGTCGCGCCGCAAAGCGCGGCTTATCATCCCAAGAGCCGGGGGCCACACCGCTCCAGGCAGGCTGCGCGGCGCCGTGATCGATCACCACGAAGGCGTCGGCGCGGCCGAGGAATCGCCGGCTGGACGCCTTGAAATCCGCCTGCGCGAAGTCGAGCACCATCAGGAACAAGTCCGGCGTCAGGAATTCGACGATGCTGTTGGATTCGACGATCAGGTTGCGGCTCGCCGCGCACACCTCGCGCACGGCAGGCACGGCGTTCGAAAGCTGGCCGGCGGCCGTGCGCACCCAGTAAGCGCGGCGCGCACCGGCCGCCAGGAAGCGGGCCGAGTCGGAACGGCCGGGGCGGCGTTCTTCGGCGATGGCATAGGGATGGTCGGATGCCAGGCAACAGTCGCAGGCCGTGCCGGATGCGGAGCAGATGCCGTGGCCGAATTGGGTGATCTTCATGGCGGTGAAGTCGCGTTCGGGCAGGGCTTGGATGAGGCCCGCTACTACCGAGGTTTTTCCGATGTTGCGAGTGTGCCCGCCGACTACAATTAGCATGCGTCACCGTCTAGGCTTTGACGTTCTCGTGCTGTTTGTGGAAGGTCATTCTTTCAATTTATTCGGAAAGCGATTCCATCTCAATTGGGCCGTTGGTGGCTTTGTATCGCTTTAGCAAGGACATAAAAGCGTGATCGGATGCGCCACTGCGGGCGGCAGCGGAATCGGCGCTTCTTTTAGCCTTCGTCTTGGCCCAGCGTGCTTGGACAGCTTTGCGTGCGCTCTCGCTTCGTTGTGCCTGGGTCAGTTTGGCGGCTCTAGCTAGACCACCTTTCTTGCCGCCCTTGCACCCGAGAGCGACAGCTGCAGGCACCTTTTTCCTCTTTCTTACAGTAACAGGCATTTCACCACCCTCTTCAACACCTATCTCACCTTCTCCTCCAAATTGGCCAGTCGGCGCTTCAGATCGACAAACTGGCGGCGCATTTCGGGCAGACGCGCCAGGTTGGCGAGCTGCTCCAAATGCTCCTTCAACGGGCGCGCGGGCGTTCCCCAGACGGTTTGCCCGGCACGCACGATTTTGGAAGTCAGGATGCCGCAGCCCGAACCCAGCACCGCGCGGGATTCGATGCGGGCCTTGTCGCCGATGCCGACTTGTCCGCCGATGACCGCGTAATCCTCCACCACCACGCCGCCCGAGAATCCGGTTTGCGCGGCCACCACCACGTGGCGGCCGATGCGGCAATTATGGCCCACGTGCACCATGTTGTCCAGCTTGGTGCCTTCGCCGATCACGGTGACACCGAGGGCGGCCCGATCGACGCAGGAATTCGCTCCGATCTCCACAAAGTCGCCGATTTCGACGCGGCCCACCTGCGGGAATTTGTGATAGCGGTCGTTTTCGAAAACGTAGCCGAAGCCGTCGGCGCCGATCACGCAGCCGGAGTGCAGCGTGACGCCGCGCCCGATATCCACGTTGTCGTAAATGGTCACGTTGGCGTGCAGCACGCAGCCCTCGCCCAGCACGACGCGCTTGCCGATAGAGCAGCCGGGGCCGATGCTGGAAGCCAGACCGATGCGAGTGCTGTCGCCGATGCTGACGTGGGGCCCGATGGCCGCCAATGCGCCGATCTCCACGTCTTTCCCGAGCGCCGCGGAGGGATGGACACCCGGCTTGATTTCCATGGTGGGATAGAAGCGGTTCATGGCGCGGGCGAATGCCGTGCGGGGCTCGGGCGCGCGAATCACGGTGCGGCGGCTGGGGCTGGGGAAGGAGGGCGGTACGATCAGGCAGCCGGCGGCGGAGGAATCGGCCTGCTCGAGGGCCTTGCGCCCGCCCAGAAAGGACAGTTCGCTGCCGCCCGCGGTTTCGAGCGGGGCGACGCCGGTCAGCTCTTTTTCGCCGTCGCCCTCGAAGGTGGCGCCTAGCCACTCCGCCAGTTCACGTACGCGCATGTCTTATGATACAAGCTGTGATAGAAAACAAGCGGCCTGAGAGGCCGCTGCAGGCCGGGGGCCTGCCCCACAAAAACCGTGATTGCTTCCACTGCACGAATTCATAAGGACGCCAGGATTGGGGCGAACGTTAGCATCGGGGAATTTTGCGTGGTGGAATCCGACGTGGAGATCGGCGCCGGCTGCGTGCTGGAACCTTATGTTTTCGTGAAGCGCTGGACCACGCTAGGCGAGCGCAACCGGATTTCGGCGGGAACGGCGCTGGGGACGGATCCCCTGGACAAAGCCTTTGACCCCGGCGCGCGCAGCTATTTGCGCATCGGCCACGGCAACCAGATTCGCGAGCACTACACCATTTCGCGCGGGACGCAGCCGGAATCCGTGACCGAGATCGGCGATGAAAACTACATCATGACGTCGGGCCATATCGCGCACAATTGCAAGATCGGCAATCGCGCGGTGATTTGCAGTTGCGCGCTGGTGGCAGGCTACGTGGAGGTGGAAGACCAGGCATTCATCTCCGGCGGCGTGGTGGTGCATCAGTATTCCAAGATCGGGCGGCTGGCCATGATCGGCGGCAATACGCGGGTAAACAGCGATGTGCCGCCGTTTTTTCTATACTCGGGCTTCAATGTGACGGCGATGGGATTGAACCTGGTGGGATTGAAGCGCGCCGGCTACACGCACGCGGACGTGGCGGCGCTGAAGAGAGCGTACCAGATCCTATACCGCTCGGGGCTGAAGTTGGCGGACGCACTGGCGCGCATCGAGACCGAGGTTCCCACTCCGGAGGCGCGCCATCTGGTGGAGTTTGTGCGGCGCAGCGAGCGCGGGATTTGCCGCGAATAGACGTGGCGCAGGCACTCGTGCCTGGCGCCGGCTTCAGGCGCCAGATAGGTTCCCGAAGTGCCCCCTCGCCGCAAAGCACGCTTCGGCCTCCAGGTAGCTTGCCGGCCGCTTGCAGGCCCAGGGCCTGCCCCACAAGAAAATTCTCGTCACCGGCGAAAAAATAGAGTGAGGTTTTTCGCACATAGAAGTGTGGGGAACACCAAAACACAAAAAGGAAGGACGAATAACATGCAGTTACAAGCAATTTCAGGACGCGGCTGGATACCGGCCGCAATCCTCGGTTTGGCAGCGGCTACGGCACTACTCGCGCAACCAGGACAACGAGGATACAACCAGATTTACAGCTTCGGCCCGGCTACGATCGGGCTTACGGCCTTGACCGGTACGGGCAACACGCTGTACGGGGCGACGCAAACCGGCGGAACCAACGGTACAGGGAGTGTGTACTCTCTGACGGAGCCGGCCACATCCGAGGAACCTTGGACGTATACGACGCTCTACAACTTCGGATCGCACGCGAAGGACGGAATCTATCCTTTTAGCGTCTCGATCGGCGGAATTTCCGGAGGCCTGCCGGTTCTTTACGGAACAACCGAAGACGGTGGGGAAAATGGCAAGGGCACGGTCTTCTGCCTCATCCCGCCATCGACTCCCGGCGGGGAGTGGACCGAGCACGTGTTGCACAGCTTCAGCGGGCCCGATGGGTTTACGCCTCTCGCGCCGCTGGCGGTGGATTACAGGGCCGGTGAGCTGCCGGTGCTTTACGGAACTACCGGGTCAGGCGGGACCTCTTACGGGGTATCCGGAAGCGATGGCCTCGGCACGATATTCTCGCTTACCCCTCCGGCGACGGGAGACGGCGCCTGGACCGAGAACGTGATTTACAGCTTCGGGCCGGATGGGACCGCAGGTCCTAACAACGTGGTCCTCGGCAGCGGCCCGGGCGGGGCGCCCGTGTTGTATGGCTGGGCGAATACTGGGGGAGCCCTCTTTGGCGGCGCGGTCTTCTCTCTCGCCGAGTCGGGGGGCACCTGGACGTATAGCAATATTTACAGCCCTCCCCAGAGTGTCGTGCTTGCCAGCCCCACCGGTCTGACGATAAGCAGCGACGGAGTGCTGTATGGCACCTTGGAGCCCGGGCCAAATCCCGACGGAGGCGATAACGGCGGACAGGTGTACTCGCTGACGGCACCTACATCGCCTGGAGGCAGTTGGACGGTGAACACGGTGTATATCTTCGGGGCCTTTGAGAAGGACGGCTCGGGTCCTTATGGCGTGATTATGACGAGCAACGGAAACCTGTACGGCGCGACCGTGAATGGAGGCGACGGGATTGGCACCGTGTATTCGTTGACGCAGCCCGCCACACCGGGTGGCCTCTGGACTGAGAACCAGATCTACCGTTTTCCCGGCCCATCTGGCGGACCCGCGAATCTAGTGATCGGCCCACACGGATCGCTGTATGGGACGACTGGTAACTTCGGCCCCGGCAGCGTTGCGGTGGTTTACGCGATTGAACCTTAGCCCCGCTCCTTGCAGAAATCAGTCGATTGCGGCCCGCCCGGTAACCACCGTGGCGGGCTTTTTTGTGGTCGGCTGCAAAAAACTTACGGCCCGCAACGGCAAAATCGGCGTTGGTTTCCGCATTACGGGTGTGGGGAAATACAAAAGGAAAGAAGGATTATTAAGATGCAGTCACAAGAAAGAAAGTCGGGACGCGGCTGGATGCGGGCCGCAATTTTCGGTTTGGCGGCGGCTACGGCATTGCTGGCCCAGCCGGGACAGCGAGGATACAACCAGATTTACAGCTTCGGTACGGCTACCGTCGGGCTTATGGGCTTGACCGGCACGGGCAACACATTGTACGGGGCGGCGCAAACCGGCGGCACAAACGGCCAGGGAAGTGTGTACTCCCTGACGGTGCCCGAAGCGTCCGGGGAGCCTTGGACGTATACGACACTTTACAACTTCGGGTCCCACGCGAAGGACGGAATCTATCCTTTCCGCGTCGCGGTGGGAGGCTATTCGGCTGGTCTCCCGGTGCTGTACGGAACGACCGAAGACGGTGGGGAATATGGCAAGGGCGCCGTTTTCTGCCTGATCCCGCCATCTGCTCCAGGCGGGGAATGGACCGAGGACTTGCTATACAGCTTCAGCGGGCGCGATGGGTATCTGCCTCTCGCGCCACTGGTGGCGGATCTCAGGGCGGGCGAATTGCCGATGCTATACGGAACGACCGGTGCAGGCGGAGCCACCGGAGGCGGCGCGATATTCTCGCTAACCCCTCCAGTGACGCCTGACGGCGCGTGGACCGAGAGGGTGCTTTACAGCTTCGGGCCGGATGGGACCTTCGACCCGAACAACGTGGTCCTCGGCAGCGGCCCAGGCGGGGCGCCGGTGTTGTATGGCTACACATTGGCTGGGGGTAGCATGGGATTCGGCGCGGTTTATTCTCTTACCGAGTCGGGCGGCACATGGACATACAGCAATATATACGGCCCGCCCCAGGGATCGGTGACTTCCAGCCCGACCGGACTGACGCTGGCGAGCGATGGAGTGCTGTACGGCACCTTTGCGCCAGGGCAAAATCCAGACGGAGGCTCTACCGGCGGACAGGTGTACTCGCTGACGCCACCCACATCGCCAGGAGGCAGTTGGACGGTGAACGCGCTGTATACTTTCGGAGCCTTCGAGCATGATGGATCGGGCCCTTACGGCGTCATAGTGGCAAGCAACGGAGACCTGTACGGGACGACCGGGGATGGAGGCGACCTGGAAGGCACCGTGTACTCGTTGACGCCGCCATCTTCGCCCGGCGGCGCCTGGACTGAAAACCAGCTCCACCGTTTTACCGCCGAACTGACGGGCGGTCCCGCGAATCTGGTGATCGGCCCCCACGGTTCGCTGTATGGGACGACGGGAAACGAAGGGTCCGGCTCCGTTTCGCTAGTTTACGCGATTGAACCTTAGCCACCTGCGCAAGGTCTGCGTCCTGGCCCGCCCGGTAACAGCCGCGGCGGGCCATTTTTTGATACGGTGGGATCAGGTATTTCCCGATTTTCCCCATGACATTTGAACAACTCAAGCAGTTTCTGCAAGAGATTCCATTCAACGCGCACGTCGGACTGAAGCTGGTGCACATGCATAAAGACGGCGTGACGATTGAGTGCGGGATGCGGCCCGAGTTGCTGAACGGCTCGGGCGTGTTGCACGGCGGAGTGGCGGCCACGCTGGCAGACGTGGCGGTGGGAATGGCGCTGGCGCGGCACCTGGGCCGGCCGCGGGCGGCCACGACGGTGGAGATGAAGATAAACTATCTGCGTCCGGTGACGCATGGGAAGATCACGGCGCGGTCGCACCTGGTGAAGGTCGGTTCGCGGCTTTGTTGCGGGCGAGTGGAGGTGTTCGACGTGGAAAGGCGGCCGGTAGCCGCCGCGTTGATTACGTACATGATTCTGGACGGTTAGGAGGCGGCTAACCGGCTGGTTCTGCACAAATTGAGACAGGCAGAGGGATCAAAAGTTCGCGTTTTCCGCACCGTTCGCGTACGGAAATCTGGTATCATGGAATCGAATTTGATTTGCCCGCAAAACTGGCCGAGAGTTGCGCCTAGTCTGCTCGCTTTCAAATACGAGGAGATCACGTGAAGAAGATTTTCGTAGGCAACTTGGATTTCAAGGCGACGGAAGAATCGATCCGCTCGCTTTTCGAGCAGCACGGGACCGTGGAGCGGGTCAGCCTGATGACGGACCGCGATACCGGCCGGTCGCGCGGCTTCGCTTTCGTGGAGATGACCGACTCAGCCGAGGCGGAACGCGCCATTGCCGCCCTGAACGGGTTTAATTTCGGTGGCCGCGCACTGAACGTCAACGAAGCCCGCCCGAAGGTGGAAGGCGGCGGACACGGCGGCGGTGGGGGCGGGTTCCGTCCGGGACGCGGCGGCGGTGGCGGTGGCGGCGGACCGCGGCAGCGCCGCGAACCCCGTTGGTAGCAGCGCCCGCAGCCGCTAGGGCTGCTTTTGAGTCAATCCACGAGAAGAGCGAAAGAGGAACTTTATGGCCATGAGATCGCGCACGACATTCAAGAAACGCCAAAAAGAACTCGCCCGCCAGGAAAAGCAGCGCGACAAAGCTGCACGGCGGGTCCAGCGCAAGCTGGAAAAGGGCTCTCCCGGATCTGGAGACGGCTTATCGGACGAAGAAGGTTTGGACCTGGAAGACGATTTGGCGGAGGATGGCGACGACGTTCTGGAACCGGTCGCACCATCCGCCGCCAGCGAGCCGCATTCTCCGAGCGAGGCGCATTAGCGCATTCTTACTGATCGTTCATCGCATCGACCGATGACGGACTCTACTTCCCTGCCCTGACCGGCGGGCGACCGGCCCCCCGCCGGTCCCCAGGCTGTGCCTACTGCGCCAGAGCTTTCTCGATCGCCGCCGTCATTTCCGGATCGTCCGGCTTTACCTTCGATTCAAAGCGGGTTACGATCGCCCCGTCCTTGCCGATCAGAAACTTGGTGAAATTCCACTTGATGTCGCCGCCCGTGGATTTCGTCAGATAGTCGTATAGCGGCGCGATATCCGAACCCTTCACCGAGATCTTGGCGTACATGGGGAACGTCACGCTGTACTTGCGTTCGCAGAAGGTCTTGATTTCCTCATTCGTGCCAGGCTCCTGCGCGCCGAAATTGTTCGCGGGAAAACCGGCAATTACCAAGCCCTTGCCCTTGTACTTCTCGTAGACGGCTTCGAGCGCCGTATACTGCGGCGTGAAGCCGCACTTGCTGGCCACATTCACCAGCAGCAGGACCTTTCCCTTGTAAGCGGCGAGCGGCGCGGGCGCGCCGTCGATGGAATTCAACGTAAATTCGTAGACACTGGCGGCGCCGAAGAGGGCGGCCGCAAAAACAAGCAAAGCGGCAGACAGCAGCATTTTGAGCATGAAACCAGTATACGCATTTTGCAGCGGCGCTAGCTGCTGGTATGGTCGTGAATGATCTTCCATCCGGATGGCGTCTTGCGTAGGATCAGGGTGTAGCGCCCCGCGGCGTTCCCGCCCCCGGCGGCGGTGCGCTCCAGATGGAACTCGCCGGTGACCAGCGCGAGATCCGGCGCGAGAATGCGCACGGCGATATTCGAGAACGCGAGCGTACCCATGGCCTCGCGCGAAGGGTAGGCCTTGCGATAGCGGGCCAGAATCGCCTGCACGCCTCCGCGGACCACTTCCCGCCCGATAAAAGTGGTTTCCGGCGAATCGTCGTAGTAAGAGGCGAAGGCCACCAGGTCGCCGCGGTTCCAGGCTTCCTGCGAGTGAGTCAACACCGCGCGGATATCGTCGCTTTGCGCGACTAAAAGCGGAGCAAGGCCAAACAGAGCACACCATCGGAGCATAGGAATATAGGATAGCCCACCCGGGCGCATCCGGTTAACCATCGCCAAATCCGCCGCCGCCTTTTTCTCACCGAGCGCCCGGCTCCACATGGGCGCGCTGCTCGGTCCAACGGAAGGCAGAGCTCAAGGAGTGCGAGACCACCCGCCCGCGGCGAGCCATGCCCGAATGTGTTTCGCGCGCTAGACTCAAGTTGTGAGGGAATTGCGCGCATTGACACCCGAGGAACTGGCGCGGGCCGAAGATAGGCTGCGAAATCCGGCGCCTGGCAGCCGTATTGAAGCCGCGAAGAAGTTCGGTATCGACCTGACGCTGCTGATCGGCCAGTTGCGGCTATCGCCGGCTGAGCGGGTGGAGCAGATGCTGGAGGTTTGTCAGATCGCGGAAACTGTCCGGGGAGCCGCCCGTAAGCCAAAGCGATGAACGTCAAAGCTGCGGTCCAGGCGCTGGTGGATGAAGGAGTGGAGTTCGTGGTAATCGGTGGCTGGTCGGCCATCATTCATGGCAGCCGGTATATGACTGATGACCTCGACATCTGTTACTCGCGGAACCCCGAGAACCTTCGCCTTCTGGCCAGGGCGCTGGCTCCGTATCATCCTCGCCTGCGCGGGTCGCCCAAAGGGCTGCCCTTCATTTGGGACCAGTCGACCCTGCGGAACGGAACCGTCTTCACCCTGACGACCGACCTGGGCGATATCGACCTATTAGGCGAGGTCAGCGGCTTGGGATCGTTCGAAGAGGTAAAGGCAGGCTCCTACGTCGCGGAGGCATTTGGCCGGCAGGTCAGGACCTTGGATCTGAAAAGCCTGATAAAAGCGAAGCGCGCCGCCGGGAGGGACAAAGATCTCATGGTCCTGCCCGAGCTCGAGAGTCTGCTCGAAGCCGAGGAGCTCTAGCGGGCGGGGCTGGGAGCCCCGCGCAGGCCGGGGGCCTGCCCCACTATTCCATGTTGACTAGCTGAATCAGGGCCTGGATATAGCCGTATGCGTAGGCGAAGGCTTGCTTGCCTCCCGTGTCGCCGTCGATGACCGGCACGTGGTCCGGCATGAGCATGCCGTCGTAACCGATTTCCTTATATAGGCGCATGGCCCGGATCATGTTCACATCGCCATCGTCCGGAAACGTTTCCTGGAAGTTGAGGAAGCTGCCTCTGATGTTGCGGAAGTGCACGTTGAAGATCTTGCCGCGCGTACCGAAGTACCGGATCACATCGAAGATTTCGTCCGCCGGATGCGCGAGCATCTCGGAGACCGTGCCCTGGCAGAAGTTCAGGCCGTGATACCGACTGGGCGCGATTTCGATGAAGCGCTTGAGCCCGTCCACGCTGCCGAGCACGCGATCCACGCCGCGGAATCCCTTGCCGGCGGGCATGCCAGGGTCATGCGGATGGCAGGCCATCCGGATTTTATGTTCCTCTGCCACGGGAATGACCCGTTTCAGGAAGTACGCGATGCGCTCCCAAGCGGTCTCCGCGGTGACCAGGCCGGCTTCGGTGAGCGGCGGGGCCTGCGGAGTTTTCTCGTAGACGAACGTGCTGTAGTGCGCGCCGCCCCGCCCGGGCGTCGGATCGGACCGCACCACACCCAGAATCGTCAGATTATATTTCAGCGCGGGGATACCGGCACCGGAGGCGTTGCGAATCATCTGGCATATGGAGTCGATTTCGCGGTCGCGGTCGGGGCTTCGGCCGAGCATGATATCGGGGTTTTCCGCGCGCGTGATGTAGCTCGAACTCATCGGCAGCGGGACCATATCCAGGCGAAGGCCGAACGACTCGACGCGCTCGCGCAGCCGGGTGAGGCCTTCTACCGACCAGTTGGCATCCATGCGTGCCGAAGGCAAAGTGCTGCAAATGTGGTTGACGCCGAACGCAGCGAGGACGCGGAGGGCTTGATCGGAGGAATCGTTCTGCGTACCCAGTTTCAGCGCCGCTTTTCGTGGCGCTGTGTCGCGCGGAGTTTGTGCCGGGGCACCAGCCGCCGCCAGGGCCGTCGCGGCGGCTTCCAGAAAGTGACGGCGGCGCATGACAGTTCCAAACTCAACGGATCGGCGAGAAATCCAGCGGACGCAGGATGGCGTTACTGATATTGGAGACGATCTCGGCGTCCGAGTAACCCGACTGGGCGCGCAGCTTTTGCCAGGCAGCGTCGGCACCGAACGCGCCCCACAGCTTGTCGCGCGCGGCCATATTTTCGAAAGAAAGCATGTAAGTCAGGTTGGGCAGGTTACGGCCTACCAACGTCTCGCCGAAGAAGACCGGCGCCATGCCCAGCCGCTCAAAGATGGCGGCTTCGCCGTCGTTGAACATGCGGATCTTACGCTGCGCGGCCTTGGCGTTGTTGGATTCGTAAGTGCGCAATTCGAAAATGCGGGACGGTCGGCCGCCGGCTCTGGGCGGCGCCAGGGACGGCATGCAGTCGAAGGCTCGCAGCAGGGAGTTATCCATGCGGATGTAACTCAGCTCCGTCATGGAATTGTACTCATCGAAGCCTTGTTGGAACTGCTTGTCCCCGGCCAGGCTTTCCGCGGCGCTGGCGAAAGCCGCGGCGGAAGGGTAGCTGGCCAGCGCCAGGATAAACGGGCTGCCTTCGGCGATCACCGCGCCGAAGAATCCCAGCGGGCCGATGCCCAGGCGTTGGGCGGCCGGCAGGAAGTGTTTGCTCAGAAAGTCTGCGGTGCGCTGTGTCTGGCTGCCATTGCGTAGGTGGTAATAGCGCAGCTCGATGATGGCGTTCTGTTGTGCGGCGGCGGCGGGCGTCGCGGCCAGACCGGCGGATGCCGCTGCTCCCATGAATTGTCGGCGCTGCATTACGAATTACTTATAGCAGATTGCGCAGCGGCGTGAAGCCCGCCGGAATCTTCATTTGAAATGTCGCGCACCGGCGATGCGACTTAACCCTACCCGCGAAGGCACACTTGGTTGTATACTAGTCCCAATCTGCGGCGGGACCCTGTCCATCCTGCCGCACAGGGAGGAGATTGGAAAATGCCGGCTCACCGCTTAACGTGCACTTTGCCGCTGTTCTTGGCCATGCTTCTTCTGCCGGACCTGGTCCGCGCGGACGTGACCGGGTCGATTTTCGGAGTGGTCCACGACCGGACCAACGCTGTCGTAGTAGGCGCCAGCGTGGTAGCTACCAACGTGCAAACCAACTTCAGCAAGACAGCCACCTCGGGTCCCGATGGCACATACCGCATTCTGGCGCTGCCCGCCGGCGCCTACAAGGTGGCGGCCGAAGCCGCGGGCTTCGAACGGTACACTGCCACCGACATTGACTTGAAAGTGAACGATCAATTGCGCGTCGATGTCACGCTCGAAGTTGGCAGCGTGCAGAACCAGGTTTCGGTCGAGGCTAGCGCCGTCCAGGTGGAGACGGAAAGTACCCAGCTTGGCGACGTGATCGAGTCCGAGAAGATGCTTTCTCTCCCGCTCAATGGCCGCAGCTATCTCGACCTGCTGGGCCTGCAGGCCGGGGTGGTGCCCATTACCTCCGGCGTCATTCCGGGAGACCGGTCTGTGTCCGGCATGTTTTCGAATCCAGGCAACCTGTCAGTGAATGGCCAGCGCGAAACGGCCAATGCGTTCCTGGTCAATGGAGGCGATGTCAGCGAGGGCCGCAATCTGGGCGCCGGCCTGATCCCCAACCTGGATTCGATCGCGGAATTCCGGCTGATCACCAACAGCTTCGACGCCGAATATGGAAAGTTCAGCGGCGCGGTGATGAACGCCATCACCAAGTCCGGCGCCAATGGGTTTCATGGAGACGCTTTCGAGTTTCTGCGCAACGACGCCATGGATGCGCGCAATTTCTTCGATCCCTCGAAGGCCGAGCTGCGGCGCAACCAATTCGGCTTTACGGCCGGCGGCCCGTTTCTCAAGAACCGGCTGTTCTGGTTTACCGACTATCAGGGGACGCGGCAAGTGCAGGGGGCCAGCACAGGCATTGTGCAGTTGCCCACCGCAGCCCAACGCGGCGGCGATTTCGATTCGGCGGACTTCGTGGACGCTAATGGAAACCCCATGACGGTGACCGGCAATTATTGGGCGCAGGTGCTCAGCCAACGGCTGGGCTATGGGGTCACGAATGGGGAACCCTATAGCCTTCCGGGCTGCACGCTGACCTCGGATTGCGTTTTTCCCGGCGGCGTGATCCCGCAGTCGGCTTTTTCGAAGCCCGCCATTGGGATTCTGCCCTACATTCCGCTGCCCAATCTGGATCCCGCTACCGGCTTATACTCCGACGACAGCCAGCGAAACACGGTGCAGGACGACAAAATCGGGGAGCGCGTGGACTTCGTCAATCAGAAGACCGGAAACTGGTCGTTCTATTACCACCTGGACGATTCGACCGTATATAGCGCCTTGCCAGCCGCAAGCGTGCCTGGCTTCCCAGGGGAAACGCCCACGCGCGCGCAGGAAATCGTGATGAGCAACACGAAGACTCTCGGACCGACGGCGGTGAACGAGTTCCGCGTGAGCTTTTTCCGCACGGCGACCATCACGAACAAGCCGGAAGGCAGTTTCGCGAGCCTGTCGAGCCTGGGTTTCGTGACCGGCCCCGGGACACTGGGCATTATCCCGTCGGGACCCGCCGGGTTCCCGCAAACTGTCCCGCCGATATATTTCAACGACTTTTCGATCGGCGTGAACACGCTCACGACGCAGCAGCCCAATAATACGTGGCAGTTCTCCGACGGATTCTCGAAGGTTAAGGGCACCCATACGCTCAAGTTCGGGGGCGAATACCGCTATCTGCAGATCAATGAGCGGAATACCTGCGCCCCTAACGGAGACTTCAGTTTCAATGGCAGCGAAACCGGCATCGATTTCGCCGACTTTCTGATCGGCGCGCCGGTCAGCTATAACCAGTGCAGCCAGCAGTTCCTGGACTCCCGCACCCGCTATGGCGGCGCGTATTTTCAGGATAGCTGGAAGGCGAAACCCAATCTCACACTGAACCTGGGCCTGCGCTGGGAGGTAAGCATGCCTTGGTACGATACACAAGGCAAAATCGAAACCATCAATCCGGGCGAGCAATCCACGCAGTTTCCCACCGCTCCTTTGGGCTGGGTGGTGCCGGGCGATCCGGGCATTCCCAGCACGCTGGCCCATACGCACTACGACAACTTCGGCCCACGCGTGGGCATGGCCTATTCGCCGGGCTTCACCGATGGCGCGCTGGGAAAGATTTTCGGCGGACCGGGAAAGACCAGTATCCGGGCCGCATATGGAATCTACTACACCTCCATCGAGGACCTGAACCTGTTCTATGAGGTGGGTGACGCGCCTTTTGGCTTGTACTGGGTCAGCCCGCAGCCGACGATGTTCGACCAACCTTTCGAAACTCGCGCCGATGGTACTTCGCAAACGCAGCGCTTCCCGTTCGTTTTTCCGACGCCTGGAAGCCCCGCCAATGCGACGCTGAACTATTCGATCTATTTGCCCATCTCTTACTCGCCGGGGTATAGTATCCACAACCGGCTGCCTTATGCCGAGCATTACAACTTCTCGATTCAGCGCGAGCTTTCGAAATCCACCGTACTGACTTTGGCTTACGTCGGTACGCAGGGGCACAAGCTCATCTCGCAGTACGATGCCAACCCCGGCAATTCGGCGTTGTGCATGCAGCTCAACGCCGAGGGCGCCACGGATCTAAGCACTGGCGCCAGCAACCCCGCCTGCGGCCCCTACGGCGAGCAAGACACCTATCAACTGCCTAACGGCACAATGGTCTACGGAACCAGGACCGCCCTGGGACCCGCGTTCGGCACCGGCAATAGTTTTACGGCTAACATCGCCAACTCGAATTACAACGCTTTCCAGGCGACGGTGGAACGTAAAGCCTCCGATGTGACTTTCCTGGTGGCTTATACCTTCTCCAAGGCTATCGACGACTCATCCGGCTTCGGCGAGTGGGTGAACTTTTCCAACTTCGGGCTCAGCCGCTCGCTTTCCACCTTTAACATGACCAATAACTTCGTGGCGAGTTATAGCTGGGCCATCCCGTTCGACCGCGCCTTCTCGAGCCTGCCGAAGCGGCTCACGCAGGGCTGGAACCTCAGCGGCATCACCCGCTTCTCCACTGGACTTCCGGTGCAAATCAGCCAGGGATCCGGCGATTACTCGCTGACGGGAAGCTCCAACACGGACGTGCCCGATGTTATCTCCCCGGTGGTGATCCAGAACGCGCGGAATTCCGGTCCGACCGGCCCCAACACCTACTTCCTGCCCACCTCGTTCACTTCGGGCCCGCTGGGAACTTTCGGCAACTCCAATCGCAGCTTCTTCTCGGGACCCGGTCTGGTAAATACCGATTTCGCCATGGCGAAGAGCGTGCGGATTCGGGAATCCATGTCGCTATTGATTCGCGGTGAATTCTTCAATATCTTCAATCACACGCAGTTCAACAACCCCGTGGGCAACTACAGCAGCAGCCAGTTCGGCGAGGTAACCAGCGCCCGCGATCCGCGCATCGGGCAGGTGAGCGCGAAGTTTATTTTTTAGTGTGGACCACGATTTGTCTCCTGTTTCTGCTGGCCGCGCCTGACGGCGGGGCGGAGCGCTATCGCAAGGCGGCGCTCGATTTCAGCCGCCAGCGTAATTGGGACCAGGCGATTGAAAACTATCGCAAGGCACTGGCGCTGGAACCGGCCGATGCGCAGACGCACTACAATCTGGCGCTGGCGCTGAAGTACAAGGGCGATTCGCGCGCGGCCGCGCAGGAGTTTCAGGCTGCCATTGCTCTGACACCCCAGTGGGCGGATGCGCATTACGGGTTAGGCGCAGCCTGGTACGATCTGCATGACCAACCCGCCGCGCTGAAGGAACTGCGCGCCGCGCTGGCGCTCGATCCGGCGCATGCCGGGGCGCACCGTTATGTGGCGCGCATTCTTTTGGAGCAGAACAACCCGTCCGCGGCGGCGGACGAGTTGCGGCACGCGATTGCCTCGAAGCCATCGGCCGAGCTACATTTCGAACTTGGATTGGCGGAGGGTCAACTGGGGGATCTGTCCGCCGCCGCCGCTCAATTTCGCACCGCCATCAAGCTGGATCCCCGTTACGCTGTCGCGTACGACAGGCTGGGCGTGACCCTGCGCCGCGAGGACGATCGCGCGGGCGCGCTGGCGGCGTTTCGCAAAGCGATAGAAGCCGACCCTAAGGATCCGGAAGCGCAATACGATCTGGGCCTGGAGCTCAAGGCCGCGGGGGATGTGGCGGGCGCGATCGCGGCATTTCGGCGCGCCATCGAGTTGCGGCCCGATTTCGAAAAGGCGCGCTACAACCTGGGGCTGGCGCTGCGCGCGCAGGGGCAGACCGGCGCGGCGCAGAAAGAACTGAGCGAGATGAAGGCGCTGCACGAATTTCGCACGCGGCTGGCGGAATCGAAGAGCCTGATCCTGGAAGGGGTCGAAGCGCTGAAGCAGCAGAAGCTCGACGAGGCCATCTCACTGTTTCAGAAATCGATTGATGCGAGTCCGGAGTTGCCGGTCGGCTATTACTATCTGGGCGTCGCGCTGAGCCGCGCCGGAGACGCCACGCGCGCGCGGGCCGCGTATGAGAAGGCGCTGGAGATCAAGCCGGACTACGCGCAAGCGCACTCCGGCCTGGGCCTGCTGTTATGGCGCGGCAACGACCGCGGGCGGGCGCTGGACGAGTTCCGGCAAGCCGTGATGATCGATCCGGACCTGGCCGAGGCGCGCTACAACTTCGGGCTGGCGCTCGAGCAATCCGGGCAGCTCGACGAGGCCCAGCGCGAATTCGCCGAGGCCATCGATCTGGATCCCGGCTATACCGACGCGCGGATCCAACTGGGGCTGCTGCTCGGGCGAAAAAACGATAACGCGGGCGCGGCGAATGTCTTTCGGGAAGTGGTGCGGCGCAATCCGGATCTGGCGGAAGCGCATAACAACCTGGGATTAGCGCTGATGCAGGCGGGCGACGCGAGCGCGCAAGCCGAGTTTCGCGCGGCGGTGCGCATCAACCCGCGCTATGCCGAAGCGCACTACAATCTGGCATTGGAGCTGCATCGCGAGGGTCACGACGACGAGGCCCGCGCCGAATTAAACAAGGCGTACGAGATTGCGCCGGAACTGAGAAAAGGAAACCTATGACATTGTTCGACCGCCGCTATTTGCTGAAGCTGGCCGGCGCGGCTCCGCTGCTGGCGTATATGGCCGCGCGGGATGCCACGGAGAAAGCGCTGGGGGCGGTAACCAAAACCGCCAAAGACGATATCTACGGGCGCATTGGCGTGCGGACCTTCATCAATGGCCGGGGCACGTGGACCTATCTGAGCGGGTCGCTGGAATTGCCCGAAGTGCGCGCCGCCAAGCAGGCCGCCTCGCTGCACTTCGTCGATATCATCGAGCTGCAGCATGGCGCCAGCCGCCGCCTGGCGGAGCTATCCGGAGCGGAAGCCGGCATGGTGACTTCGGGCGCGGCCGGCGCCATGGCCGCCGCTACGGCAGCCTGCATTGCGGGCAGCGATCCAGCCAAGATCTGGCAACTCCCGGACACCACCGGCCTGAAGCACGAAGTGGTGATGCATGGCGGACGGAGCGCGTTCGATAGCGCCATTCGATTGGCGGGTGGCAAGCTGGTGCTGGCGCGGGAAGAGGCTGATGTGCGCGGCGCGATCGGCCCAAACACGGCCATGATTTATACCACTTCGCTCGGGCACACGCTGGAGAAGGTGATCTCGATCGCGCGGGAGAACAAGACGCCGCTGCTGCTGGACGATGCCGCCGGGATTCCGCCGCTCGACAATTTGAAGCTCTACGCCAAAATGGGCGTCGATCTTTACTGCTTCAGCGGCGGCAAGGGGCTTTGCGCGCCGCAATGCACGGGCCTGCTGCTGGGGCGAAAAGACTTGGTGGAGGCGGCCATGCTCAACACCAGCCCGTGGGAAGGCGCGGTCTGCCGGGCGATGAAGGTGGGCAAGGAAGAGATCATGGGGTGTCTGGCGGCGGTCGAAGCCTGGGAGAAGATGGACCTCAATGCGCTCAACCGCCAGTGGAACGAACGGGCGGTGCGTATCCGGAAGCTGGTCGATACCGTGCCCGGCGTCAAAACCGAGATCACGATTCCGGAAGACGGCAACCGCTATCCGACTCTCTCGGTGACATGGGACGAAGACGCCTGGGGATTCAGCGTGGCGGACTGCGACAAGAAACTGCGCGCGGGCGAGCCACGCATCGAGGTGCTGACTTCGAGCAATCCCAGCCTGGTGGCGGCGGTGCGGGAGGGCTATGAAGATCCCAAAGCGCCGAAGAGCCGCGACAAGCTGGAGATCGTATCGATGACGCTGCAGCCGGGAGAAGATCTGATAGTGGGCAAGCGGCTGCGGGAGATTCTCAGCGCTGCGCGCAGGGGTTAAACGGGGCAGGCTGTCAGGCTGCGGACCCGCTGGCAGCGGGTCCAGCCGGCTGAAAGCCGGCTGCGGGCAGGATTGCCCGCCCTCCAAGCGCTTACTTGCTGGCTCCGGGCTTCACTGCGATGATGGAGATCTGTTCGAGGGCGGGATACACGCCTTCGTCATCCGTTTTGCGCTCGGCCGGCGCAATCTGTTGAACAGTGGTGCGGGCTGGGTACGGCGTTTTCAGATACTTGCCGTAGATCCGATTCATGGCTTGAAAATCGGAGACATCGTCCAGATAGACGTTGGCCGATACGACATCGCCCAAGTCCATGCCCGCTTCTTCCAGATTGTCGAGCAGGTTGCGGAACGACTGCCGCACCTGGTGTTCAATGGTCGTTGCGTAGACGCCGGCGTTGGGTCCGGGAATGAACGCGCTCTTCGCGGAACAGTACAGCGTGTCGCCCGCGAAGACGCACGGGCTGGCGGTGGGGCTGGGCGGCATGTTCTTGGGCCGCACGGCGCGCCGTTGGCTGAGATCTTGGACGGCGACTCCGGTGAATTCGATCTGGGCGTTCTCGGGGAGGCTCGAGACTAGGATGGTGGCCCTCGCCGGAGTATTGCCGAACTCGAAGCGGCTGGCGTAGAGCTTGTTCATCACCCGCATGGGGACTTGCGCGGTCAGGTACGGATTGACAAAGACCATGTGGCTTAAATTCAGACCGGCGGCTTCGAGAACGGCCTTGACGCCATCGAGCGCTGCATCCACTTGCGCGGCGGCATCCGCGGGGACGGCTCCGGTGCGAAGGTCGCGCCCGCGCATGCCGGAGACGAAGAGCCGGTCGGCGGTCAGCATGCCGGGCGACACCGGCTCGCGCGGGTCGTAGCCCGGCACCAGGACCGGCTTTTTCGCGGCCAGATCGCGCACGGCTACAGCGTTGATCTCGACGGGCGTGCCGGGGAGTTTTGCCACGCCTAAGGTCGCTCGTGCGGGCGGCGTCTTCGGGAAATATTTGGCGTAGATGCCGTTCATCTGGTCGAACTTCTGCATGTCTTCCAGGTAAACCTGGGTGTAGACGATGTGATCCATCGTCAGACCGCTGGCTTCCACGACGGCCTTCACGTTTTCGAGCACTTGTTTTACCTGGTCAGCGAAGGCGTCTGGCATCGAGCCGTCGGGCCTGCGGGCGCCCTGGCCCGAGATGTAGAGATATTGTCCGACGGCGATGCCGGGGGAGTAGGGGCCTACAGGGGCTGGGCCGGATGATGGCACGACGGGGCGCGGTTGGGCGACGAGAGATAGGAGGGGGAGCAGGATGAGAAAAGCCAGTTTCATACACTCGCCTTATATCACATGCGGCTGGCGGACGCAAAAGAGGCGGCCTGAGAGGCCGCCGCAGGCTGAGAGCCTGCCCCACATATGTTCCAATCGAAGTGTGAGAACATTGTTCGCCCTGTTTCTACTGACCGCCGGGTGCGCCTGCGCGCAGGAACCCTGCACGGTCGCGCGCCCCACCGCCACTTTCCAGGTGCCGCATGTGGGGGGTGATCCGGAGCTCTCCACCGACCCGTCCGCGGCGGCGTGGCGCAAGGCGGGCGTCACCAGTATCACGAAGGATTGCAGCCGGCAGATCGATTATCCGGCGCTGCGCACGGAGGTGCGATCGTTCTGGACTGCCACGCACCTGTATCTGCTCTTCCGTTGTCCATACGATGAATTGAACCTGTTCCTGCCCGCCTTGGGCGGCGGGCCGCGCAACAAGCTGTGGGATCGCGATGTGGTGGAGATGTTCCTGGGAGACGACTGGACCAACATCCGCCACTATCGCGAATTTGAAATTTCTCCTACCGGCGATTGGATCGATCTAGCGATCGACCTGGACCATGAGAGCTACGACCAATCCTGGCGCTCCGGATGGACCACCGCGGCGCGCATCGATCGCACGGAGCACGCCTGGTATGCGGCGGCAAGGATACCGCTGAGCGCGGTGAGCAGCGCGCCGGTGAAGCCGGGCACGAAGTGGCGCGCGAATCTGTATCGCATCGAGGGACTGGGGCCGGATGAGCGGCGGCACTTCATGTGCTGGCAGCCCACTTGCGTGGTGCATCGCGATCCGAACCACGTGCCGGAGAATTTCGGCACGCTGGTCTTCACCGGCGACGCGCAGTCGCTCACGGAAGGGCGGCAGCGGTTCGAACAGCGCTGCGGCGGCTGTCACGGCGCGGATGGCATGGGCGGCGAGCGCGCCCCCGCGATCGGCCGTGCGGACCGCGAGCGCCTGAATTCCGAAGAGGCGGTGCGCAGCCTGATCCACGACGGCATTTCCGACGCGGGCATGCCCGGTTTCGATCTGGCGGAGCCCGAACTTTCCGAGATCGTGCAATTCGTGCGCTCGCGCATGACTCCAGCGCGCGAGAGCATGCCGCCGGGCGACTCCAGTGCGGGCGAAGCCTTCTTCTTCGGCGCAGGCGGCTGCGCGCAGTGCCACATGATGAACGGCCGCGGCGGGTTGACCGGTCCGGATCTGAGCAATGCGGGCGCGGATCTTACGCTCGCCGAGATGGAGCAAGCGCTGCTGAAACCGGGCGCGCGGCGGAAACCGGGATATGAAGTAGCTACGGTGCAATTGCGTTCGGGCGCGCCGGTGCGCGGCTTCCTGCGCAACGAGAGCCTGTACGACCTGCAATTGCAGGGCTTCGATGGCCGGCTTTATCTGCTGCGGCGCGACGAGGTAAAGGGCATCGAGCGCGAGGCGGCGGCTTTCATGCCTGCGCTGAAATCGAATGCAGCCGATCTGGGGAATCTGCTGGCGTACCTGGCGTTCTCACGCCCGGAATTGCCGGTGCGGGCCGCGGCGAACACGGCCGACGCGGCCGACTGGGGCCGCATCGCGCATCCGCAACCCGGCGACTGGCCCACGTATCACGGCCAGTTGAGCGGCAACCGCTACAGCAGGCTCGACCAGATCACACCGCGCAACATCGCGCAACTCGCGCCGCGCTGGATCTTCCCGATTCCAGGCGCGCGCCATCTGGAGGTGACCCCCATGGTGGTGGATGGCGTGATGTACGTGACCAACGTGAATGCCGCGTGGGCGCTCGACGCGGGCACGGGCCGCCCAATCTGGCGCTACGAGCGGCCCACCACCAAAGGTCTTTCGGGCGACGCGGCCGGCGGCATCAACCGCGGCGTGGCGGTGTTGGGCGATCGGCTATTCATGGTCACCGACAACGCGCACCTGATCGCCCTGCATCGCCTGACCGGCGCGCTCGTGTGGGAAAACCAAATGGCGGACTCGAACGAAAATTATGGCGCCACATCGGCGCCGCTGGTCGTCAAGGACCTGGTGATTTCCGGGACCTCCGGCGGCGACGAAGGCATCCGCGGATTCGTTTCGGCTTATAGCGCTGCTACCGGCCAGCGCGTCTGGCGCTTTCGCACCGCGCCCGCGCCCGGCGATCCTACCGCCGCCACCTGGGTGGGCCGCGATATTGAGCACGCCTGCGCATCCACCTGGCTGACCGGCACATTCGATCTGGAAACCGATACCCTGCTCTGGCCGACGGGAAACCCTTGCCCGGATTTCAATGGCGACGAGAGGCGCGGCGACAACCTGTATACCGATTCGGTGGTGGCCCTGGATCCGAAGACCGGCTTGCTGAAATGGCACTATCAATTCACGCCGCACGACCTGCACGATTGGGATGCCACCGAAACACCTATGTTGGTGGATGCGACTTACAAAGGACGCGAGCGGAAGCTGCTGCTGCAAGGGAATCGCAACGGATTCTTCTACGTGCTCGACCGGGCGAACGGGCAATTCCTGGGCGCGTCGCCATTCGTACACGGACTGACATGGGCGAGCGGCATCGGCCCGGACGGGCGTCCGGTGATGCTGCCCGGCAACGAACCGACCGCGGCCGGCGTGCGGGTCTGCCCATCCATGGATGGCGCTACCAACTGGATGTCCACCGCGTTCGATCCCTCCAGGCGCCTGTTCTATCTGTTGGCGCTGGAGAAGTGCACGGTGTTCTCGAAATCGCCGGCGGTTTGGAAGGCGGGCGAATCGTACTACGGCGGCGGCGCGCGCGATGTGGCCGGCGAACGGCCCCGCCAATTCCTGCGCGCGCTCGATCTGGACACCGGCAAGATCGCGTGGGAAGTCGCGCAGACGGGCGAACAGGAAAGCTGGGGCGGCCTGCTCGAAACCGCCGCCGGCGTGCTTTTCTATTGCGACAACTCGGGCGCCTTCGCGGCGGTGGATGCCAGTACGGGCGCACCGCTCTGGCACATGCAGCTCAATACCGCGTGGAAGGCGTCACCCATGACGTATACCGCCAGGGGGAAACAATACGTAGCGGTCGCGGCCGGGGGCAACGTGGTCGCGTTCGGATTGCCGGAGTAAGCTTCACGGGACAAATTACTTGGAACGAAATCTGCGATCCACGTATTCATCCTCTGAATCGGATAGGTCGGAAGTCATCGGCTGCCCGGGTTGAGCGGGCTTTTTCGCGAGTTGGATTGCCGCGGCGATGTCCCCGAATCGATGGTTGGTGGACTTCACCAGCTTGACGATGGAAGCGGGGACAGCGCCAGCCTCCGACGTCGGCGGTGGGATGCTGGCCGCGGAACAGGACTTGGACATGATTGAATCCGCAGGCATTGTAGGCGGAGAAAACGGAGTCGCACTTCGCACAACAGCGAAGGGACACACCAAGGTAAAGCGGGTTGGTTTTCCCGGCGCCCCCGACGTGGTAGATTTCACGTTCGATGTAGTCGAGGAGCTGAAGCTCGGCGTGGACGTTGTCCTCTTCCGACTTGACGACTTTCACAGCGGACCGGAATGAGGTCAGAAGATTGGAGAGCGCTGTCTGAAGCTTACGCTGGTCTCTTTGGTTGCGTAATTGAGTATAATCGTCCCTATCATCTTTGCTCAAAGTGCCCCGATCTCTGGAAAGTCCAGAGAGGCGGTCGGGATTTCGGTCCTGCTCGCCCAACGCTTCCTGGGCGGGCTGATTGAGTTGACGCTCCAGGAATTCGGCGATCTCGGCGGATTCGAGGCCGCGATTATTGGACGCAACCAGCAACTTATTGTGATAGCGCGGATCGATACACACGGCCACACACACTTCATTGCGAAAGCTGCAGCCGATGACCCGAGCCACGGCGTCGAGGGCCCGGTAGCCGGCCGAGGCCTGCTTATCCGACGCGACATCCACCAGCTCCGACCCAAGGTCCCTGAGAAGTTGCACCCCTCTCTCCTGTAGTCCTTTCTTAACGTAATTCTGAGCGTAACCGGTGCATTGCCCTAAGACCTTGTCGCGAAGCTCGAGACCCGCGGCTTTCCACGACTGGTTGTTCATCGCTGCCAACTCATCCCTGACGAGGCCAATGGTGCCTAATCTCAGGAACAATTTCTCGCAGAATAACTCGACAGCCCGTTTTTCGTCGTCGTTCATCGAAGTCGACCCCCTCCGGGCGAAATTGATCCAGTTAATCCAAGCCTAACCCATCCACTGCGGATTCTTGGCCGTCCCGTCGAACGTATCCGATGTCTTGAAGCGCTCCAGCCGTCCGATGAGGGCCACCTGCCTCGTCTTCGCCCGCAGCGTGGCAAGCTGCGCTTCCGACAACGGCTTGAACGTCCGCGCCGCCTCCAGCGCCTGCTCCAGCCGCTCCATAGTCTCGCACCCGTTGATCACTACGGTGGTGGGCAGGCTGAGCGCGTAATGCAGACACTCGATGGCGCCGGCGACCCCGCTGCGGGGGACCTCGCCTTCCGCCAGCGGCTTCATCCCCAGCACCGCGATTCCCTGCTCCACCAGCTTCGGGACCACGTTTTTCTCGAAGCTGCGAAAATGCGCGTCCAAGACGTTGAGCGGCATCTGGCAGCTATCGAAATGGAATTTGTGCACCGCGGCCAATTCCAGCATGCGCAGGTGCACGATGGGATCTTTGTGGCCAGTGAACCCAATGAACCGGATTTTGCCCGCTTGCTTGGCCTCTAACAGAGCCTCCAGCGGCCCGCCTTCCGCAAAGAAACGGTCCGGATCTTCCAGGCGGATGTTTTCGTGAAACTGCATCAGGTCGATATGGTCCGTTTGCAGGCGCTGGAGCGACTCATCGATCTGCCGCGCGGCCGACGCCTTGGTGCGGCCGTCGAACTTGGTCATCAGGAAGACCTTTGCCCGGTAACCGTCGCGCAGCCCTTTGCCCATCACCACTTCGCTCTTGCCGCCGTGGTAATCCCAGCAGTTATCCATGAACGTGATGCCGCGGTCGATGGCCGTGCGCACGATGCGGATGCCGTCGTTCTCATCCGCCGGCGACCCCACGTGCGAGCCTCCGAGGCCGATGGCCGAAACCTTAATGCCGGTGCGGCCGAAGGTGCGATAGATCATTTCGCCGCTAGGCCCGCTGGGGGCCGCGGCCGCCGGAAGCGCCGCCAGCGATACACCAGCCAAAGCTCCCAAGACTTCGCGACGGTTGCAGTTATTATCGGATTCCATAGCGCTGCCTCCTCTAACAAGGCATATTACCGTATAATTCGGGGGCATGCCTCGACTCACAGCCAATCGACCCTATGCGCTGCTCGCCAAGCACTACGACGAGATCTTTGGATTTCACCTTCCCTGGTACGAGGCAGCCCGGCAGCGAGTGCTGGGCAGGATTCTGCCGGACGTCAAATCCGCGTGCGATCTAGAGCATGCGGGACGGGAACCACGGCCCTCGTGCTGGCGCGGCAGGGCATTCAGATGTACGGCGTGGATCTTTCGCCCACGATGTGCCGGCTGGCCCGCGAGAAGTCGCGGCGCCTGGGCCTGCCACTGCGCGTCATCGCCGGCGACATGCGGCATTTCCGGCTGCCGGAAGCGGTTGACCTGATCTTGTGCGAATTCGATGCGCTCAATCATGTGACGCGCACCAGCGACCTGGCATTGGTGGCACGAGCTGTGGCGCGCGCCTTGCGCCCCGGCGGCCATTTCTACTTCGATGTCAACAATTGCCTGGCATTCGAGACGCTCTGGCCAGGCACGTGGTGGGTGGAAAGGCCCGGCGTGGCGCTGGTCATGCATGGAGGCTACGACCGCGAACGAGACCGCGGCTGGACCGACCTCGAATGGTTCCTGCGCGACGGAAGTTGTTGGCGGCGGCGCCGTGAGCGAATCGAACAAGTCGCGTGGAGCGATGCTGAAGTGAAGGACACGCTGCGCAAGGCTGGCTTCGACAAGATCGGGGCGTTTGATGCTACGCCATTTTTTGCTGGCGATCCCAGAATCCGCCGCGGTTGCCGCACGTTCTATCTGGCGCGAAAAGTCCACCCCGCACCGCGGCCGTAGCTGGTACTGGACGGTATCAGGTACTTCCGACCCTAGCATTTCCGGTAGCGTCACCCGCACACTGGAACGATCGACAGAAGCGCGAGGGGTCCGGGCAAACCCGCCGGGCGTGCGCCGCTTCAGTCTCTGGAGGGGTGCTGATGCGGCGAGTGTGCCTATTGATATTGGCTTTGGCGACGATGGTTCCCAGTTACGGAGCGACTGTTTGGCATAGCATCTGGAAGGCCTCGCTGGCCGCTGTGGTCGCGGGCAATGCCGGCGACGCAGCTACCAGCTGGGGCAAAGGCGAAACCAACCCGGGCTTGCGGACCGGCACACCGGGAGTCTTCGGCGCGCGATCCATTGCGATTAAAGGCGGCATTACCACAGCCGTTCTGATACCCCAGTTGATCCTGAAGCATCGCCATGCCGAGAAGGCGATGGCCATCGTGAACTTCACCGCGGCAAGGTGTTTGCTCGGCCGCGGCGGCGCATAACCTCACGATTCGTGGGACGCCTTAGTCTTGGCGTGCCCACTGAAGATCAGCGCGTTTTAGCGGTGCTGGGCACTCCCCGCGCCAGCGCTTCATAGCGCTCGAGATCGGCCTTCAGGTCGTCGGCCAGCTCCCGGTTCCGCTGTTCGGCGGCCAGGGCGAGAGCACTGCGCGCGGTAGCCAGCGCGTCCGGATACCGTCCGATTTCGGAGTACATCGCGGCCAACATCTGGAGGATTAGGGGCTCTCTCATCCGGGTGAGCTTGGCTGCCTCCTCGAGTTGACTTGCGGCGTCCGCGAATCTGCCCTTAGCCGCCAGGGTCCGCCCGAAATTGTAACGACACTCGAAGTCCTGGGGCGCCAGGGCGACCGCCTTCTCCAGCTGAAGCAGGGCCTCGTCGACAGCTCCGGACCTGGCTAGGGCCGCCCCCAGGTTGTTGTGCCCGCCCGCATAATCGGGCTCGATCTCGATCACTCTCCGCAAATGCTCAATCGCTTCCGCCAGCCGCCCGGTCTCCGCGAGCACGCCTCCCAGGTTATTCTGCGCCCGGGGATTCTCCGGATCGAGCGCCAGCGCCCGCTCAAGATAGGATGCCGCCTCGCTCATTTTGCCCGTTTCCGCCAGCGCACGCCCCAGGTTGTTGTTGGTTTGGGAACTGCTCTCATCCAGTTCCAGCGAACGGCGATACTCCGCGATCGCTTCGTCGCTCTTGCCGGTCGCCGCCAGCGCGACGCCCAGATTGTTGTGCGCGCGGGCGTCGTCCGGGGTCAGGTCGAGAGCTTTCCGCCAGGCGGGAACGGCTGCGTCGAACTGCTTCTTCTCGGCCAGTTGAACGGCCACGTCGAACAAGCGGTAGAACTCGGAGGCGGGTGCGTCGATGCGCTCCAGGCCGTCCGGAGGAAGGTTGAAGAATTCCGGGATATTCACCGCCCGATTGGCGGCGGTGGCGTTCTCGATCGCAATGGCCGGCGTACTGTTGCCCTGCGCATCGATGTGCGTGAGATACATGCGGGTGTACGGAGAAGGCGACTTCGACGAGAAAACCAGCCAGCGCCCATTCGGCGAGAAGCTGTGCCAGGAGTTCATTACCGGCTGATTGCTGCGCAGCGGACGCGCGACGCCGCCAGCCACCGGAACGATATAGAGCTTGCTGTCGGGACGCATTAAGAGGCCGGTTTTGTTCTGGACGAAGACGATCCATTTGCCGTCGGGAGAGACTTTGGGAAAGTCGTTGCTCATGCCGTTCTGGGAGGCGCCGGCGATCCGCTCCGGCTGGCCGCCTTTGCCCTGGTTGAACGGGATGCGATAAAGGTCGTATTGGATCTGGGTTTCGTCCGGGCTGTTGGCGAACTCGGAGGCCTTCTGCCCTGCATAGTACGGATCGCGCGCGACGGCCCTGGAGAACACCAGAAATTTTTCATCCGGACTCCAGAACGCCGACGCCTGAACGAATCGCGGGTCGTCGGCGCCTGGCAGAGGCTGTAGCTTTCCGGCCTCGCGGCTGTACCACGCCAGAATGCCTCGGGTGGGATAGAAGACCTGGCCAAATCCGAAGTAATTGTAAAAGCCTTGATACATCCGGTCGTCGAGGCGGCGTCCGCGCGTGCCGGGAACTTCGATGGTGGTGACCACATATTTCCCGGTGGGCGACACCTGCGACATGAATCCGAAGCGCTTGGGCGATCCTTGCTCGGTGAAGGCGCTCCATCGAATAACATATTTATTCTCGATGGAAGACACTTTGCTGATAGGGATCAACCCGTACAAGGCTTTGTCGTTTTGCGGGCCGTCCACATCGATGCCCAGCGTTTTTCCATCGCGCGAGAGGGAGTGGCAGTTGGCACACGTGGGGAGATTCTGCATGACCACCTTGCCGCTCGGTTCGGAGACGTTGCGCAAGCGCCATTTGATCATGGGAAGAACCGAATCCGGAAGCGGCTTGATGACCCCTCTCTCGCGGTCCTCAGGGGGCGGCGGGATCAGAGGCACGTCGCGGTAGAAGATCGGGGCGGCCACGGGGTCCTCCGAAATTGTAAATCCGGCCTGCCCGCGGGAAGCCGGCTGACCTGTCTTCCGGTCGCGGAAACCCGTGACGATTAGGGTGGCAGGCTGCCGCTGGGCATGCTTGACGATGTTAGCCCATGTCTTCGCGTCTGGTCTCCAGGTGTGACTGTCCGCTTCCTGCGGCGTCAGCGTGGGTGGGACAAAGCCGTGGAGAGCCGTGTCGATCTCACCCAACTGCAGCTTCTCGCCCGCGGACCACACCTTGATGTGAGGGCCATGCTCCGCGAAGACGACCTCGATGAGCCACGCCGCCGCCTCGGGACTCGCATCGCGCCAAAGAAAGGCCGGCGGGCTGATGTCGGGAGGGAAAACCGACCCTTCCTGGGGATAATCGATTGCGATTTCCGACTGAGTGCCGGCGGAGACTGGGATCCCGGCTGCCAGAAACGGGAGGACGAGGAGCGAACGAGATATCACCGAGGGGTGCTGGCAATCGAGATGCCAGAAAGAACAGCCTTAGTTGCAACGTTTCAGATCTTTTTATAGGGTGAAATGGCGCAATTGCGCCACGCACTTCGGGGGTACCGTGCGGGCTATCTGGAGTCCTGCTGCATGAGGAAGATCCTTAGATCGCGCTCCTCAAGCGGAAGTGGTACCTATGGGCGTTATGCGACCCCTTCTCCCGCCTTTCGCCTATTCAAATCGATGGCGCTCGTGTCACAGTTGATTAGCCGGACGAAACTTTCGCGGCGCAGTTGAGAGAAGTTTAGGGCCGGCGGGGACCATATAAGTGTGGAACCGGCCGCTGCGGCAACAGCGGCCGGTCCTGAATACACTCGACGCAGCTTTCCGGTTAGAGGAGCAGAAAAGAATGCGCAAGTGCATTGTGATTGTACTACTTTGTAGTGCCGGTTTGGGTGGAGAAAGCCTGCCATCCCGCACAAAGAAGCTATTTGCAGCCAGTGTCGCGGCCATGACCAGCGCGGCTACGGCAGACGCCGCCTCATCGTGGGGCAAGGCGGAGTCGAATCCGGTTCTGGGCCAGTCCCGCTTTGGAATGGCTCAAACCAGTATAAAGATCGGCTTGGTGTCGGCTGCCATCGGGGGTCAATACTTCATCATGCGACATCACGGTGCGCACGCCGCCGCCGGGTTCGCGGCCGTGAATTTCGTAAGCGCGGGGGTGCTGGGCGCGGTCGCTTACCATAACTCGCAGATCGCCCCAATCTCAAACAGCGACAGCAGCGCCGCGCGGAAATAGCCCGGCTGGGGCTTCTGGCTGAAGACCACGGCGTTCGCCGCGCAGCCGGCGGCCGACGTCCGAATGGGATTTCACCTCCATCGCCAGCAGGGCCAGCAGGGCAAAGAAGCAGGCGCCCAGCCCCGGCCGTTGGTGGAAGATGTACTCGACCGTGCAGTGGAGCCAGATCGCTAGAATGCCGATGCCCCACAGCGATCGCAGCGCGCCGGGTATGGTCAACCCCGCCAACGCGGCCATGATCAGCAGGAAAGGCAAGCCACCCTCCGCGGCCCACTGCGCCCAATCGTTGTGCGCGTGGGTCACATAAAGGCCATCGTCGAAGAGCGCGTATCCGGGATACACGTGCGCCCAGTTGCCCAGTCCGAAACCCATCCAGGGCACGTCGTCGACCATGGCTACCGAGGAGAGGAAGAATTCACGCCGGCCACCATATGCGTTCGGGTCCGTGAAACGGCGCCAGAGCGGACCCCAGCCTACGACCGCTGAAAAGACGACGCCGGCGAGGACCAGGACCGCCAATCCACGCGCCGCGGAAGCACCCGCAACAATGCCGCGGCGCCACGCGAGAAGCAGGATTCCGGCCGTTTCAAGGCACAGAATGACAGTGCCTGTGCGTGAAGCGCCCGCAACTACGGAAGCGAAGATCATGGCGCCCATCATGCAACAGGCGAAGGCGCGGCGCCGGTCGTGCAGTGCTTGCCATAGGCCAATGGGCAAGATCATTTCCATGAAAGCGGCGTATTCATTGTGGTAGACGAAAGGCCCCAGCACATAGTCCTTATACCCGCTGGGGAACAGCCAGAAGACCTTGCCGCCCGAAGTGAACATCTGGATGGTCGAGACGACGGCCAGCATGAAGCCGAAATCGAACGCGTACCGAAGAAATGCCCGCCGCACTTCCGCCCGCTGAAACACCTGTAAGGCCAGAAAAAACAGGACCAGGAAGGTCGCCCAATTCAGGGTGGCATTCCACGTCTCCCAGCGATACACGGTCCGGCCCGTGGCGAGCTGCAAGGGTCCCCAGGCCGCGGCGGCGCAGAGAGGCGCGAGCCAGAGGACTCGTGCGACCGGCAGGGGCCGCCGGATCCGTTGCAAGATCCAGACTGCGGCGGCCGCGAAGATGGTGAACTGGAAAAGACCCCAAGCCCAGCGTCCGGGGACCCACAGAGTTAACACCCCATAGCTCAGTAACAGTGCGAGGCCCATCGCTGGGGGTGTCATGGCAGGCGCTCCAGTTGCAGGTGGCTGATCAGGACGGAACCCTCGAGCCTCGGAGTACCGGGCAGATGCTGGTACGTTAGTACCAAGCGCGCGAGTGCGCTGGCGGCCGGGGCGGTGAACAGGATTTCGTCATTCTTCCATGCCGGGCTGGAGAGCCAGGGCGAACGCGCGGCCAGTCGTGTGCCGCTCTCGACGTCCTGAACCTGCCATTGCAGACCGCTCGCGAGCCCTAAATCCGATGTGCGGTATCGAAATCGCAGCCGGTAGGGTCTAGCGGGAACCAAGGCCAGGTATTCCGAGAGCGGCTCGCAGCGCTCGGGTTGGGTACCCGAGAATGAGAACCACAGATAGCGCTCCTTCGCGCTTCGTCCGCAACTTACTCCCGGCACAGACGCGATGCGCCGGGCGAAGCCGCCACCAGCCGCGTCCACGTCGAATGTGCCATCGGTGAGCGATACGCCGCGCTCCGGATCGAGCGCCGCATATGGCAACAGGCGCCGCGAACACATCGCGTTCCAGGTTTCCAAGGCAGCGCGTAAATCGTGAGAGTCCAGCAAGCGGTCGCTCCAACTGAGCAGGGTGGCTGTGTCGGCCACGGTCGAGACAGCGATCAGTTGCCGGGCCACCGGTGCGCCTGCGCTCAGGCGGCCTTGCTGCATGAGAAAGGACAGATAGGGATTCAACACTGCACGCCGTTCGGGGATGGCCTTGTCCAGAATCGCTTGGGCGTCCTGGGTGATGCTCCAGCAAAGCTTGAAAACGGGACCCAGGTCGTCCCCGTTCCCCACGTCGAGCGACTGCCGGACCCATGGCCAGAAGCGTCCGGGATCGTTCCGGCGGTAGTAGTAGTTGGCCAGAGCCCAACGCGGTCGAAACCGCCGGCTGACTCGCGCCGCCTGCAACAGGTCGCGCTCGGCGGTACCGTAGCTGTCGTGCATCTCGGCGTTCAAGCCCAAACGCATCCATATGGCAGCGTCATTCGGGTCAAGCAGGGAGGCCGCTTCGAGTGCTTTCGTGGGGTCGCCGCCGTTTTTGTCGAGTGCTCGCGCCAGTTTCACACGAAAGCCTGCGTTGCCTGGCGAAAGACGCACGGCCCGCGCCACCGTCTCCGGATCGCTTGCCTCGGACAAGCTGTCGGCCCATACCAACCGCAGGGACCAGTATCCGGCTAACGCGAGCATCGCCAGCGCGCATGCGGCGCCCACATGCTTCGCAACTCGACAAAAACCGGGCGGCACGCTCCACACGTTTGTCAGTAAGCTCCATCTCCTGTAAGAACCGTCCTGACGGTGCTCTTCAGGATATATATATCCAGCCAGACTGACCAGTTGCGAACGTAATACTGATCGTAAGCTACGCGCTCGGGGTAGGTCGTATTGTTTCTGCCGGATACTTGCCAGAGACCGGTTATCCCAGGCTTTACGCGGCAGTACAGGCTATAGTCGTCGCCGTATTTTTCGACCTCAAGGGCGACAATGGGTCTGGGACCCACCAGGCTCATCTCGCCGGCCAGCACGTTCAATAGCTGGGGAAGTTCATCCAGGCTCGCGCGGCGGAGCAGCCGGCCCAGAGGTGTCACGCGTGGATCGTTTCTTAGCTTGTACGTCACGCGCCACTCTTCGGCCAGGGCAGGGTCTGCATCCAAGTGTTTGCGCAGCACGGCGTCGGCATCATGCACCATTGTGCGAAATTTCCAGGCCTTAAATGTCCTGCCGTTTTGTCTGATGCGCTTATGACCAAAAAACAAAGGGCCGCGCGAGGTCAGTTTGATCAGGCATCCGATCATGCAAAACAGCGGCACTAGGAACGGACTGAACAGAGCTATGACTAACAGGTCGAGCGCCCGCTTCAAAATCCGTTCCGGCAGGTGCAGCAGGTTGTGGTGGATCTCCAGCCCTAGTATGCCGCCCAAATCGGTGGCTTCCACCCAGAGGCTCGACATGCCCAGTAAGTCCGGAATCAACAATAGCCGGTCAAAGGATTGGCCGTATTCTTTGATGACCTCCAGCAATCTGGCGCGGGAGAGGTCCGGCATGGCGAGGATTCCATAGCGGAAACCAGCCGCGGCCAAAACGGGCGCCAGGGCCAGACCACCGACTACGGAGACACCGCATACATGGGAGCGCGTATCGGATTCGCCGGCCAGCACGGCCACCGGCTTAAGGCCGAATCCGGGTTGCTTCTGTAAGGCTCGTACTACTGCCTCCCCGGCCTTGCCGGCCCCCAGAACGACCACGCTCCGGCCGAACCACTTTTGGCCCGCGCAGAATTTTCGGGTCGCGGAGCGCGCGACCGGTAAAGTCACCGAGACGCAAAGCCATGTGAGCACCACGATCATGCGCGGCACCCAGTGTGTTCCTTTCAGCGCGAGTGTGATGCCCCCCAGAACGAGAAACGCGAGCGAGGTTGCCACCACTGAGCGCCGCAACTCTTCAACGGCATTCATCCCGATAACCTGATACAGCCCGGACGCCACGTACACGGCCAGCACGACGAATGAAAAAGGCCAGAAGGATAAAAAGTAAGACACATCGACGCCGGACCGTACCTGAGACCAGAGCAACGTGCAGGCACAGAAGACCGAGATCAGGACGCAGAAGTCGGTCAGGCCAAGCACCGTAACCGTCAGGGCCAAGGAATACTGCGGGGAGCGCAATGCGAGAAGATGCCGGGCCGCGAAGGCCGGATCAAACCAAGACCGCCGTCCGGCCGCTACATCGAGGGTGGTTGTGTTAGTGCTCATAATACCTGGCGGCTGTTAATTAGTCGGCATTGACTGCCGGGTATGCGGGCGCATAGGTCTTGCGGCCGCTGGTTGCCAGAGCGGCGCCTTCCACAGCTTCCATCAGGACTCTCTCGAATCTCCGGCCGATGGCATGAATATCAAACGCGGCCGTGGCATATCGCCGCGCATTCTCTGCGCACGTTTGACGCGTCCCCGGTTGGGCCGCCAGGCGGCGCGCGGCGCGGATCAGGCCTTCGCTGTCTTCCGGCCCAACGACCATACCAGCCTCGGCGCGGGCGATGGTGCGCGCGGCCAGATTGCTCTTGGGCGCAGCCAGCAGGACCGGTCTCCCGGCGCACAGGTAGCTCAGCACCTTAGATGGCACGGCAAACGAGCCCGCATTGTCGTCGATGATTCCCAGAAGCACATCGGCTGTTCCAAGCATGCAGGACATCTCGGAGTATGGCTGAAAATCCATCAGCCGCAGATTATCCAATTTCGATTGCGCCTGCATTTGCTCCAGACAATTTCGCCCCAATCCCTCCGACACAACCACGACGACGGCATGGGGGAGATCTTTCAGGGCGGCCGCGAGATGATATAGCAGCTCCGGCTTGTGCTTCAAACCGAGGGTACCGGAATACAGAAAGACCAGTTTTTCGGTGAGATCGTACGTGGCGCTCCAGGAATTCACGCGCGGCGTCTCGAGCACCTCATCGAGCGGCGCCCAGTTTTCGATGACGTGGCTGCGGGCGGGCCGGAATCCCATCTTTGCGATCGTCGTCAAAAAATCGGGCGTAATGTACACGACCGCGTCGCTGCGCTCGCAGACATGGCGCTCCAGCCGGTCATAATAAAATGCCAGTGGGGCACCACATCTACCGAGCTTCTGCTTGACGACGCTACGCACAGCTTGACAATACAAATCCTGCATCCAATGCACGAAGGCCACCTGGCGCCGGCGGCACGCTGCCAGCAAGTGGTGCTGCACATCGATGGGCGTGTTGGCGGAGAGGATGACGTCCGGTCGGAAGGATTGCACACGGCGCACCACTTCGCGAGCGTACTTCCGATGTGAAAAGTGCCGTTTCAGCATCGAATACTTGTCAAACGGCTCGCCCAGCGAGACCGGCGCGCAGGAGAAAGTCGGCGGATCTTCGGGACCGGGCTCCAGCCGGCCTTTGGGTCCCGGCAGGTCGCGCAAGTACCAGTGCTGGACCGTATGGCCGGATCCCGCCAGCTCGCGGCTTAGTTGTACCTGAAACGGATGGCCCGCAAAATCATGTACGGCGATTCGCATAGTATCCTCGCAACCTTGTTAGCGATCCGCCGTCGCCAGCTCGCGGTGGCCAGCAACGCCGAGTTGTGCGCTTACCTGCTGCTCGATCCACTTGTACGTGCGATACAGGCCGTTCTCAAGGGACATGGCCGGCTCCCAGTTCAGCACGGACCGAAGTAAGCTATTGTCCGAGTTCCGGCCGCGCACGCCTTGTGGACCGGGAACATGCTTCTTGACGATCCGCACGTTCGCTATGCGAGCGATGATGTCTGCCAACTCATTGATAGTCACCATGCGGTCCTGACCTAAGTTGAGTGGCTGGTGAAAATCGGATCTCATCAGGCGGTAAATGCCTTCGAGACAATCGTCGATGTAACAGAACGAACGGGTCTGGTTTCCGTCTCCCCAGATCTCCACCACCGGATTGCGAGTTAGCTTGGCCACTGCCACCTTCCGGCACATTGCAGCCGGAGCCTTTTCCCGGCCGCCGTCCCAGGTGCCCAACGAACCAAAAATGTTGTGGAAGCGCACGATCCTCGTCTCCATGCCGTAGTCTTCCCGGTAGTGCATACAAAGACGCTCGGTGACCAGCTTTTCCCACCCATAGGCGTCCTGCGGCATGGCCGGATAAGCGTCGGACTCCTTCAGCGGCACGACGTTGGCTTCCGTTTGTTTGAATTCCGGATAAATGCAGGCCGACGATGTGTAGAAATAGCGGCCCACCGCATTGACACGGGCCGCTTCCAGTGTGTGCCAGTTGATCAGAGCGTTGTTGTGCAGGATCTCGGCATGGTGACACGAGATGAAGCCCATGCCGCCCATATCCGCGGCTAAGGCATAGACTTCGTCGACTCCCTGCGTAGCTTGCAAACAGTTGTCCCAGCGGCGGAGATCGAGGAGCTCAAATTCGTCCGCGCCGGTCGGTGCATACTCCGGCAACTTCAGATCGACACCTCTCACCCAATATCCTTTGAGCTTCAGATAATTCACCAGGTGGCTCCCGATGAAACCGCCCGCGCCGGTAACTAATACTCGCGTCGATGTGTGCATGCTGATCCTCCTTTAGCTGACTGCCGTTAATTTGATACGCGGCCCGAGGCGGCGCTCGCGCACGAAAGCCGCGGGGTTCCCCGCCCAAACCTGAGACTCTGGAATGCTCTTACTCACTACGCTGCCGGCGGCGACGACAGAACCGGCTCCGATCGCGACACCGGGGCACAGTATGGCGCGCGCGCCCACCCAACTTCCGTCTGCAATCGTGATCGGCTGGCGGAATAGCTTCATGTTAGGCGTCGTCCAGTCGTGGTTGCCCGTGCAAACATAGGCAGCCTGAGAAATGCAGACATTCGACCCGATGGTCACCGGCGCGAGATTGTCGATCCAGAGGTCTTCGCCCAACCAGCAAAAGTCTCCGACGGCTAGATACCAGGGAAACTTGACCCTGACACCTGGCTTAATGTACACTCCCTTGCCAATCTTCGCGCCGAACAACCGGAGGATCGCGCACTTCAACGCCGATACTGGAGCATAGTATGAGCGGAGCAAAGGCAGACCGAAGAAATACCAAAGCGCCTGTACTAATAAAGAGCGTCCCTTCAGGTACTCGCTGTTATCGGGCTGCGATAAGTCGACTGTGGCGTACATGGCGTCCTCTTCAAAACAAACTAAGGAACAGGCTCGAGCGTGGGCGTACCGCGTTGGACCAGTTCCGTTGGAAGCGGTTGCCGCGCAACCACCGAACGCAGGGTTGCGCCGATTCGATCCCCGCATTTCTCCCAGGAATAGCCCGCGGCCAATCTGCGGGCGTTGTTCCCCATTTCCTGGCGCAGCGCCGAATCGCCGAGCAATTGCAGGATCCCTTTCGCAAACACGTCGGGCTCGCGGTCGAGCGCCAACCCAGCACTGTGACTGGTGACTTCGCCGGCATAATTGATCGAATCGCTGACGATAGAGGCGACTCCCGCCGCCATGGCCTCAAACAATGCGTGACAGAAGTTCTCGGTGTGCGAGGGCATGACGAACAAGTCGGCGTCTGCCAGCGCCTCCAGCTTGGCCGGTAAGTCGGTGATCGGTCCAGTCAGAACGGTTTCATTGGCAACGCCGAACTCCCGAAGCCAACCGGCCACCGTCTGATCGAACGAAACGGGATCGGGCGGTCCCACGAGGGCGAGACGCGCGTCCGGCATGGACTCCAGGACCTGCGCGAATGCGGCGATCAAGAGCCGTAGGTTCTTGACGGCAGCCAGTCTCCCGAGGTAAAGAATCACCGGCCCGCTGTGGCTATTCAAGTATCGTGCGCGAAATCGGCCGCGTTCCGGAAGTGTTTCGAAGTTGTTGAGAGCAATCCCGTGCGGAATCACAACCGTCTGCAGTGTTGGGTCGACCGCCCGAACCTCCTGACGCTCGCCATCTCCTGTGCAGATAATCGCGGCGGCTCCTTTCAGCATCCGCCGGGCGATGAGTGTGTCATAGATCCCTTTTTTCCGGCGGCCAATCTGGCGCATGAAAGGCGCCAGGACACCGTGCGGCCACAGAACATAGGGCTTCCGCCACAAGCGCGCGAGCAGGTAGCCCGCCAGCACGGGGAAGGAGTAGACGGAATGCAGCGCTACCGCATCGGCGCCGCGCACATGGCGGCCGACGCGCCACAGGATCGACGGCGCAAATGCATACTTGCCCCAAGACCGCAGGCATACGATGCCGAACGACCCGCGTCCGATAGTCTTCGCGGCAGCTCCCGCAACGTCGGACTGAACCATGGATTCGTATCCGGGAGTTGGCGGCCCTCCGCACACCAGCACAACGCGTACGCCGCCGGCTGCCAGGTTCAAGCCTATTTTCGGGACACAGCCGATGCCGACCCCTCCAGGACGGGGCCATGCGCCTTCCACAAAGTTGAAGATTCTCATGACACCTTCCGAATTCTGGCGGGCGCGGCTGCCGCCGGCTGGAATATGAGGCCGTCCGCAGCCGGGCCGCCCGCGACGGTTTCATACAACGCGGCAAATTGCCGCGCGATTTCGGTCGCGGAGTATCTGCGTATGTTCTCGAAACCGCGATTCACTAAGTCAGTCCGGTACCCGGGATCGGCGATTATTTTGGCGATGCCTTCGCGTATGGCCGGAATGCTGTAAGGGTCCACCAGGCAGGCGGCCTGGCCGGCCACGTCGGACATGGGAGGCAGACTGCTGGTGATGACGGGCCGCCCCACTGCGTTACCTTCTAAAATCGGCAGTCCAAACCCTTCGTAAGTCGAGACGAAAGACACGATATCCGCCTCGGCATAGGCCTTTAGCAGCTCCGATTCCGAAATGTCCGCGCTATTGCGATAAGGAACGGCGCACTGCTCCAAGAGCGATCGTTGTTGCTTCGAGAGCAGCCCCACCACGTGCAGCTCACAGCGTTGACCCCGTAGGGCTTGGATCAGCGACTCGAGATTCTTGTTGGCCTTGGTGCCAATCTGCAGAATCACCGGACGCTGCACGTTAAAGGCCCTGGGAATGCGGTGAAAGCCGCCCGGCAAGCAATCGGGTATGACCACCAGTTTGGGCACGGCCCAGGGGAACAGTTGGCCCAACTCTCGAGCGATCTGTGCAGAGATGGTCGTGATGTACCGGCAGCGCCGGAAGGGCATCGTAAAGTAGACGGTGCGGAATAGCGCGCCACGCAGGCCGCTCAGCCGGTACAGGCGATCGAAATCGTGCACGGTGACGATGGTTCGATCGCCGGGGAGCGCCATGGCCGCGAAGCTGATATCTCCCGTTATGTGATTCACGGTGGACTGGTGCATGCCGGCGTAGAGCAGACACAGGAGCCGCCGCCACAGACCTTGGGCGTGCAAAGGCGGCGCGATCACCCGTGCGTCGATATGCTCCGGCATTGCCGCCTGGATGGTCTGAAAAACCTTCTCGATGCTGTAGTAGCCCGTGTGTTTGGCACGCGAGAACATCGCCACCGAGAGCGGCTTTTTCTTTAGTGTCTTTAGCATCTTTGCAGCGCCTGTCCCGCGTTGTCTTCCCGGGCAGCCCGCGAGCCGAGCAGTTTCATCACCAGAAACAGCAAGATCCCGAGCCGGATAAACACGACTGAGTTAACCACGGGCTCCGCCTCCAGCGCGTGCACCAGGCCCGGCATAAGTACCGCATAAGCGAGAATCCGGATACCGTTGCGCGACCCCGGGGCGCACGCGAGATACAGCAACTGGAAAACGATTCCGATTCCAAAAAGGCCGACCACCACTCCGACGATGTTGAAGTTTTGATAGAGGTCGGAAATTACGTGCATGGAAGTGAATCCGCCTGGCGGAACACCGAGATAGTCGCGCTCAAAATCGTCGGTCGGAATGTAGATCGGCTTATCCTTCCATATCTGTCTGGGCACGAATGTCTGCTCGGGAATAGTGAGATACGCTTCGCCGTAACCGAATGGCCGGCGATCCGGCGTATACTTCATGACCAGCGCGAGAGCGTCGACACCGAATTGCCGCTGCATCAGGGATTCCAATGCCGATTTCTGGAGGCCGTCGGTGCGATCGGATGTGAAGTAGTCAAAGGCGTAGGAAATCCGGCCTAGAAGATCTGTGAAGCTTGTGGGAGCTCCTCCCGACTCGCCGATGATCACAAACCGGTACGCGTTCAACGCACCGAATGCCAGGAAGGCGCAAGGTATGCCGAACAGGACCGCATGCCGCAATCGGAGGCGCCCCCGAAGATAGTGATACACGAGCCCGGCCTGAAGCAACGGTTCCAAAAGGTACTGTTTGCCGCCGGTATAGGCTAAGCGTACAGTCAGGAGCACAATAGCTAGCCCGGCCACGGCCCATATAGTTACTTGATTGCTTTTCCGTTGCTTGCGCAGCAATACAATGCAAACCGCTACCCAGCCGCAATCGAGCAGGGCACCCAGGACCACGGCTATCCCCGGCATGGGATCTTCGTGGAAGCTGCGCCCGGCCGCCTCGCCGACAGCGCCCACGACGAAAGCTCCATGACGAAACAGATACACCCACGCCGCGAACCCGGCGATCAGCAACAGGCCAATGCGAACTCCCGGCGCCGTTCGCGGCCACGTGAGCCGGCTTTCCGGAAGCCTGGCCAGGATCCGCTTAGCGATGTTCGAATAGTAGCCGGCGGTAAAGGCGACGTAGCCCAGGCTGGCACACCAAAGAGCCGCGGGAAGATAGTCGTCATAAAAGAAGAAACCCAAGCGCGGAACGCCCGCCCAACCGAGTACATAAATCGCCCTGAAAGCAAAGTACAGGATGAAATAGGCAGCCACCAGGTTGACCGGTTCAAAGAGATCCTGGTGGCGGCTCAATGCCAACTCAGCCAGGCGTTGGCCGGCCAGCCCGAGCAATACAGCTATGGGAACCGCCTGATACGCCGGCAAGTCGAATAACACCAGCAACAACGGCACGAGCGTGGTGGTGAGGCCCAGAACGACCAGCAGGCGGCGCGCCAGGTTCGAGTTGGCCGGCGCGGGCACCCGGATACCAGGCAGTCTGAGCGGGTAGATGGTTTGAGTCGACATCTTTTTTCTGCGCCTGGCTATGCGCTCATGGCTGCCTGCAGCGCCTGTTGCATGCGGGAGCTGAGTCCGTATCCGGACTTCAGGCATCGCGCACGACCCGCCTGGGCAATGCGTTCGCGCGCGGAGCCGTGACTCAGGTAATACAGGATCTTGTCGCGGCACTCCTCGGGCGTCGCAAAGAACTCCGCTTCCTTGCCTTCCTCATAAAACCGCTGATGAGACTCTGTGCGCTCGGTGAGAAAAAATGTGCCGCACGCCGGCACTTCGAACGTTCGAATGGTCCAGTCATCCCGGTTTGAGTGCGAAACAAAACCGAGGGCTATCTTCGAACCACAGACGACCCGCCGGTAATTGTCGCCTTCCGCGGGCGGATGCAACAGCTCCCGCCTGGTCCAATACAGTTTCGTCCGGTTCCAGCGCTCGCCAAAAATATGAACATCCAGCTTGAACTGCCGGGTCAGCCGATCCAGCACGCCTACGCGGTAGTCCAACGACGTGCCGATGAACACTACCTGAAACGAGCTACTGGGCCGGGGACTCTCGGGGTAAAACAACTCTTCGCAATATCCGTCCGTAAACAGTTCGACCCGTTTAGCTCCCCTGGCACTGTATTCCTGGATATCCGCGGGGCGTTTGACCAGGTGCATGTTGTAGTAGGGAATGGCCTCGAAAAACCTCCCCCAGCCGTACGACGCGTAGGTTCTGTCCGCAAAAGGATTGTCGTGCTGGAAGGACACCACCTGCGCGGATGGCAGGCTGCGCTTAATCTGGCTGATGGTCTCCGCCGTGATCAAGCGCGGCCATTCGAGCCAGATCAGGTCGGGCCGGTGTTCAAGGGCGGTGCCCAGGACAGTGGAACTGGCCTCCGTTGCCTTGCCGTCCAGCGTCCGCTCGTAACGTGCGGCGCGCAGGATTCTTTTTTGAACGGAGTCCCAAGAATTCTCGCGATGGGTGCCTTCCAGCGGCACCGGCACCACGCTGTGGCCGAGCGACTCAAGCGCCCGCATGCGCTGCCATCCAGTGCGGGAGGGCTTATCGATGATGCCTGCAAATAGTATCTTCATTTAGGTTGGTGCGGGCGCTTACGCGCGCGTGCGTACGGCTCTCAGACTGGCTCCGAACTGATCGATGAGATCGGGAAGCCCGAAAAGGAACGACGTGCAGACCACTAACCCTGCCGCCACGAGAGTCATCGATAGAAAGAAGGTAGACAGGTTGCTGACCGCAAGGGTCCGCTCGAGCGGCACGAAAACCGCGAGTGCCGCTAATCCGCATAAGCAAAGCTTCAGGAGACTCCCGTAGGTAAGCGCCGGAACCACTTCCCGGTTTTCCGAGTGCATCAGCGCCATCTGCACGATTTCGACGGCGGCCCAGGCTACGGCGATGCCCACGCCACCCGCAAACCGCGCCGCCGGCACCGAACTGATCGCGAATACGACATAAGTGAACAGGCACAACATGGCGGACCGGATGTGGCGGTTGGTGGCGTATTGCAGATCGAGCCGCGTATCTTTGCCTATCACGACAATGGTGCAGAGCATCATGGCTGCGTACAGAGGCGCGGAAAACATATCGGTCCGGCGTGTCCAGAGCGCCAGGATTCTGGGCGCCGCGATGAAGGCCAGCGCCGACGCGACGATTCCCGCGGTAAAGGAAAGCCGCTCGCACATGGAGTACATCCGTCTCAAACGGGGCCATTCCTGGAGACCTGCCAGACGGGTAATTTCCGGCCGTATCGCATAGCGGAATGTCGCAATGCCCTGCCGGACCATGCCGTACATACCGCGACAGATCGAGAAAACCACCACGGCCTGTTTGCCTACCGTCTGATTCAGCACCAGGATCGGTACTTGAAAGAGCAGGAACTGGTTCAAGGTGAAAGATCCGAACCAAAGACTTGGCTTGAGCACTTCCTTGGCGGTTTTCGCATCCCAATAACGCATGGTGGGAAATACGCGCGGCTCCAAGCGGCGGAGATCCGCCAGGCTGAAAACGGTCATTACGACAAACGACGCCAATTGCGGCAGGGGCAGCCACCATAGAGGCGCGTGTCTCAGCACCAGCGTGTAAGTGCCCGCAAAATGCAGGAATCGCTGAATCTGGCCCCAGTTTTCGGCGCGATGCGGATAGCCGATCGCGCGCAGCACGCCGTTAAGCTGGCCCCACAGGATGCCGACGAGCACTTGCAGCACAAGGCAAATAGCGATCGCCGAGGCCACGTTCCGCGGCATGGAGAGACCCAGCACTCGATTAAGCGGGACCAGCCATATCAAGCCACCCGCCAGGAGCAGGCCGGTCAAGACCACCGCCACTGAAATCCGCAATCCTACCGACTGCAATTGCCGCAACCTGGGAAGATTGCCCGCAAAGTATTCGAGCGATAACTGGTTGGTGATGAACGCTTGCATACCGAAGTCCAGAGACAGCAGCCAGGACGCGCCCGCCGACAGCGCCAGCCACTCTCCGTAGATAGTGACGCCATACGATCCCAGGAACGCCGGCGGCAGCAGCACCTGGCTGAGCACCAACGCGACCTGGCCGCCCGCGACGGCAGACGCAGTTTTAGCGACACGACGAATCGTGGATGTTAAAGCCGCTGTCATAGTGTGTGGTGTAAATGAACCGCTACTTAGCTGGCCTTATAGTATTTGTAATATCGGCCATAGTAACCGTAGTAGTGATAGGTGTCGCTGATATCTTTGGTCGCTTCGTTGAGAACCAGCCCCACCACATTGGCGCGGACTCTTTGCAGAGTATTCACGACCGATGCCACTGCCTTCCGATTGGTGTGGCCGGCCTTGGCCACAATGACAACACCTTCCACCGCCGCCGCCATCTGGAGCGGCTCGGAGAATCCCAGCAGGGGCGGGGCGTCGATGATGATGAGATCGTAGGAGCCCGCGGCTTCTTCCAGGATGCGCGGCAGCGCAGCTCCAATCAGGTCGGCGGCGCGGCGGTTGGTGTGTCCCGACGGCAGAATATCCAGGTCCGGCAGGTAGTCGATTTTCACCAGCTTGTCTCGCCATTGAAGGCCATTCATGAGCGCGGCCGCCAAACCCGATTGAACCTCGATATTCAGCTTGGTCGACACGCCAGGACGGCGCAGGTCGCCATCGATCAGCAGGGTCTTGTGCTTCTGTTGAGCGTGCGCAATCGCCAGATGCACGGCAATCGTGGTTTTGCCCTCCGAAGGCGAGGCGCTGGTGACCATGAGAGAGTTCAGCCGGCGGTCGAAGGATCCAAGAAGAATAGAGTTGCGCAGCGTGCGCACGGCCTCTTCGAAGCCGGTTACGTTATATCCGCTCTTCTGGTCGTCCGAGTCGGCATTCTTCCGGATCATTGCCGTAGCCGGCTGTTCCGAGCACTGGGCCGTCACCAGCCGGCGGCGCCATGGCTTGACCAATGGAAGGCTGCCGAGCACGTCGGTCTGCAGGAGGGTGGCAATCCGCTCGGGGTCGCGGATCGTCCCATCCAACACATCACTGAGTACGGCGATGCTGACGGCGAGCAGCGTAGAAAACAGAAACGCCAGCAGGAGATTCAGGGGCATGTTGGGAAATACCGGCTTGATGGCGGGGCGGGCCGCATCCGCAATGCGAATCGAGTTGCTCTGGAAACCTGCATTGATACCGGCCTCCTTGATCTTCCGCACTAATTCTTCGTACAGGCTCTTGTCGGCTTCGGCTTCCCGCTTCAAGGAATTGTATTCGAAAGAGCGGGCATTCAATCGATCGAATTCAGCCTTGGTCTCGCTGACGGCTTTTTGCAGCATGCCTTCCCGATTGACGGATTCATGGTACTCAACCTCCACTCGCTGCGCGGCATTCTCCCGCGCCGAGCGGAGTTGCCGGCTGACTTCTTGAACCTGCGCCGCGGCTTTCTTGTACTCGGGGTGATTGGCGCCATAGTGCTCTTTGGCCTCGACGAACTTCTGTTGCGCATCGTCCAATTTCTCCGCGAGCACCTTGAGCGCCTCGCCCTGGGTGGATACCTGGGCTGACTCCATAGTGCCGCTGCGCACCGATTTCCAGGTGGACTCCTTGCGCACACGGTCGGTCTGGGCGTTGGTGTATTCCGTGTTGAGTTGCAGCAGGCGGGAGGAGAGGATGCTGGTCTTCTCTTCCGGATTGATGACGTTCAGTTCCCGCTCGAATTGCGCCAGAGCCGTGGAGGACCCCTCCATCTTCCCCTTCAGCTCTTCAAGCTGTCTTTCCATGAAGGACGACAGAGAGGCCGCCGAGCGGAACCGGATGTCATAAGTGTGCTCGACAAACGAGTGAGCTACCGCGTTGGCCACGTCGGCGGCCAATCGCGGATCGGGTGAGCGATAGCTGATCAAGAGGAGGTAGGTATTTGGGGGGCGAGTTACCTTCAGTTTCCTCAATAGCACGGGGGCGTCCGTCTCGGATAATGCGGGCCGCTGCGGAGTTAGTTCGGAGCTTTCTTTCTCCAGATCCAATAAATGAAACTTTTCAGCCACCGGGCGCAGGACCGAATCCGACTGAATAAGCTTGATCTGAGTAGCCAGGAACTGGTCCGAATCGTTCAGCGGCGCGCGCAACGCCTCCTGGCCGATAATGCTGGTGGGCGTCTGCCGGTCCACATCGATGGTGGCGGCCGATTCATAGATGGGCGTCAACCGGGTGGAGACAATAACCGTGGCTATGACGGTTGCGCACACGAAAGAAAGAATCTTCCAGCGGTGGCGGCGCAAAATCCATAGATAGTGGGACAGAGGCACGGAAGAATTATCCAACTCTACGTCGTAACCGTAGGACGTGGCGCGAAAGGTTTCCGGGGGAACTGCTACGGGCGAAGCGGCTTTGTCGGCCGCCTCTGGTAGTTGGGGGTTGAATGCTGGCATGGCGTCCTCTATTTCACAAATCCGTAAATCGCCGCCGTGGTCGCACCGCTGGCGAACAGCAGGAATTTCTCCAGGGCGGTCATAGCGGTCCGCCGCCCGGTATTGTCGGGGACGTACAATATGTCATTTGCGAGGAGAGCCACATCCGGCGCCTTCCGCTGCATGATCCTGGTCAGCTCGATGGGAATCTCGTTCTTCTTTCCCTCCGGACCCGCCTCGCGGCGATAAATGTAGGCCTGTTTGGAGGCGTAGGCATCCAGCCCCTCGGCCAGTGCCAGGACCTTCAAGACGCTGGTTTGGGCGGCGTCCTGAACCGGGAAGGCGCCGGGTTTCTTGACGTTCCCCACCACGTACACCTTGCCGGACTCGGGAACCCGGATTTCCTCGCCGCCGGTTAGCCGGATGTTCATCTCCGGGTCCGCGGCTTCGAACAGGCCACGCACCGGAATGCGCTGGACCAACGCCGAGGCTTGTGCGCTGCCCGCCTCGGTCCGGCTCACCAGAATCTCCGGCCCGGCCTCCGGGCTGAGGCCGCCCGCCCTGGTGATCGCATCGAGCAGTGTGACTCTCCCGATCGCCTGGAACCGGATCGGTTGCTTCACCGCGCCGGCCACCGAGATGGGCCGCGACTCGTACTCGGCCACGGTGACTGTCACAAAGGGATCGACGATCAGTTGTTCCGCCTGCAGCGCTTTCACGATCGCCGCCTCCAGTTCAGCCGGCATCAGCCCCGCGGCCTTGATGCGGCCGGAGAGCATCGGCATCCGGATAAATCCATCGGCATCCACGCGCACGGTCCGCGTCAGTTCGGGCGCATCGTAGACCGAAACGGCGATCAAATCGCTCGCGCCAATCCGTTGCGCAGGTAAATTCGCTCCCTCCTCGGCCATTGGCGCGGTCTTCGTCTGGGCAAAAGCCGAAACCAAAGCCAGGGCAAGGAGCGCAATCCATACTCCCGCTGCCCTAGCCTGGTTCAAGCTCTGCCGGGTGTCATAATCAGGACTCAATACCCTCACGTTTTTTCTCCTGTAGCGCGCCAAGCGCCTCGATAATTGAAGATCGCAACTGTCTGATCTCTCGTTGGACTCGTTCGAGCGGGGGCATCGTTTCTCCAGCGGCCGCCGAACGCAGCGAAGCCAGAATCTCGGAGCGGGTAAACTCGGAAATATTCCGGGCCCCTCGAAGATCACAGGCGAGCTTCAAACTTCGGAACTCGTCTTGCGTCAGCCGGAATACGACCACACGGTCTCGCGGACTCGCTCGCATGTTCATTCTCTACGCAACTCTATGCAGCTCTATGCAACGGGACTGGTTTCTTTGGACCCAACATTCTGCGAGTACAGCGGAAGTGAGCGATCGTTCGACGTCAACCGAGACGGAGCGCTGCAAGATTTCCACGTTTACTACTACCCGCAAAGCATCCTTCTCGCGGCACAGTATGCCCTGCAATCCCGCCAGGGGGCCTCCTGCGATGCGGACCCTTTGACCGATGCGGACACAGGGGCCTCCCCAAGCCGGAAGGCCAGACCTCACGATCGTGCGGATTCCCTCGATCTCCTCGGCCAGAATCTTCGCGGGACCGTTGCCAAAGCTCACAAACGACACTACGCCCGGCGTACCCAAAACCGCGAGCCGGCTGTGATAATCGCACGTGCAGAATACATAGCCTGGAAACAGCGGTACATCCATAGGCTTTATGCGGTCGGACCACTGCCGCCGGCAATGGGCGACAGGCAGGAAGGCTTCGATATTCCGGCCGCGCAAGGCTTCCGTGACGGCCTTTTCACGCCGGCACCGGACCACGAGTGCAACCCATTGCATCGGACTGTCTGTTCCGCAAAATTGAGAGGTCATTTGGACACAGCTATCGCTATTGGGGTCCCATGTCGAGCCTTAAACTGTTTATGCGAATAATGCGGCTTTAATGCAACTTAACTACTAACTAATTGCCGCGTCTTTATCCCAGAATGTATTGAACGTTAGCATACGCCTAGTGTACAAAGCAATCGCTAACAAAGGATAATTCAGTAGCCACACCCAGAAGCCTGGAGGCCGTCGCGTTGCGCTATAAGTGTCTTGTATGTCTAAGTTTAGTATCTGCGTACCCCGGCATGGAGGATTCGTCCTTCTCGCCTGGAACCGCGATTATTCTGCGGAAATACAGTTCCCGCAGGGTGTCGCTTATCCGTAGTAATTCACCGGTAAAATGTCTAGCTTTACGCAGTGGATGGTAGGAGAGGGGGGCGGGCGCTGGCGCCCCCCCGAGAAATGGATCGGTTGTCTAGCGGCTGGTTGCCGGCTGACTTTGTGACTGACCGGGCAAGGCATGGACGACGGCCAATCCGACCAGGCTTCCGGTTACGGCCACACCACCGACAATGGCCACAATCGCGGTAGTGGAAAGCCCGGCGCCTGCAACGGCAGCAGCAGTGCTCGCGCACCCGCCCTTGGCAATGCGTTTGACGCTATCGACATAAACGATCTGAGAAGTGCCCGGCGCGGAAGGCCCGCCAGTATCGGCGGTGCCTGTGACCTCAACCTGATTGCCGACTTCTTTCTCGATGCCGGATCCCCGGAGTTCCTCCTTGACGCCGGTCGTACGGTCGGCCAGAATGAACTTTCCGCTGGCTTCCGTTAGACAGCCGGACACCTTAGTAATTGAGGCGCTCGCAGACTGTGGCTCGAATGCCAGTTCGTTGCCCGGCTCCAGCGCGGCAACCAAGACGTTGTCGCGGTTAACCACTCGAACCCCGCCTTGATATGCGGCCACAATCACGCGCCTCGAATCGGTAACCTGGACACGCGCCACGCCGGCCTTGGTTTCGGAAGAGATCTGGAGCCCGGCGGCTTCGATCCGGTAATTGGACGACTCCAGTTGCCCGATGCCTCTTTCCAGTACCAGGCGCGAATCGAAAACTCGGGCGCGGCTATCGGAAGCCAGACGCACGCGAGATCCATTCTGAAGCTGCAGCTGCGTGGAAGCCTGGCCGGTTTCCACTAAATTTCCAGCAAATAAAGTAGCATTATCCCAAATCAATGAATGATCGACGTGAAAGCTTCCGTCCGCTACGATAACGCCAATGGCCGGCGTCGATCCGAATAAGGGCAAAATCGACACGGAGAGTGTCAAGATCAAACTGAGCATCCCTCGAATTGTTGTGTGCATCATAATTGGCTCAGTATGAACAATAAGGCCCGGAGTGTCAATAGGGTGGTGACCCGCCAGCAGGGGTGGATGCGTGCGGCCGAGTGTTTTCCTTCATTTAGGAGCTGTAACCGAATGATAAGAAAGCAGGCAACTGCTATCGATAGTAAAGTACTACTTACCAAAGATAGCGCGATCGAATATCGCCAGCACAAAAATGATAATTAATGAATGTTTATTGTGTGGACGAATTGAATGTTTATTGTGTGGGCGGAGCCGCGGGCGTCCGCAGGAACCCGTGATTCGTCGAATTATCGTCGACGTAGCATGCTCACTCGGGTGGCGAGGCGGAAACCCGCCCTATCGGACCACATAGTCATCGTTGGCGGCCTCCTCGGTTCGACAAGCGGCCGACTGAATGCAGCGGTTATTGGTGTCGGGTGATTCTGTACGCCTTCAAAATCGCGAAGGCGGCGGCGAAACCGGGAAGGTCCTGGAGGGGGCGGTGAGAGTTCATGATTCTATTGATCGGGGAGTGGCGGTGAGGGTGGGATTCGAACCCACGGAACCCGCAAAGGTTCAACGGTTTTCGAGACCGCCCGATTCAACCGCTCTCGCACCTCACCGTCTCCTTCAAATCTACCCGATTTCGGCGGCCCAATGCAAACCTGGCTGGCGCGGCGGGTGATGCTCCGCGGCGGACTCAACGCCGCGATTGGCGATGCGCGCCGCCTCCCAGCCCGCCCAGATCGACGACCACCGCGATCAGCAGCCACAAAAGATTGATCCCCGCCGTGGGCATACCGCTGTTCAATTCCCATGCGTATACGATCGTGGTGAGGGGCAAGAAAACGAAGCCGAGAACCGGCAGCAGCAGGCCCCCGTGGAATGCGCGCTGCAGGTAGGTCGAGAAGAACCACATTAGCGCCAGGACGACGCGCGGAAACAGCACAACGATGAGCAGAAGGAAGCAAGGCATAGTCGGTCTCAAGGCGGGCGACATGCGCCCGTGCGGTTCCCAGGCACGTCAAGGTCCGCGCTGGAATCAACGGTAAGATAGGTCGTGGCGCTCGAATTGCCCTCTACCTTTACGGAAGGATTTCCATGAGCGAGCCCCATTTGGGCCTCCTGATTGGCGCCGCACCCGATCTGCCGCCTCTGTTTGAAAGCCAGTCCGATCTGGAATGGATGGTGGTCCAAACATCCAGTTTGCCGATCGCACTGAGCTGCCTGCGCAGACGCGCCTACCACCTGGTGATCGCCGAACACCCGCAGACTAGCGGCGCGGGCAGCGAACTAGTGGCCGAAATCCGCGAAGCCCAGCCCGGCGTGAACGTGATCGTCATCGGATCTGCCCCCAGTAATGCGGAGGTGATCGAGGCGATGCAACAGAAGGCGTTCAGCTACTTCAGCAGGCCCTTCGACCCCGCCGCGGTCCGGGACATGATGCAGAGCGCCGTCACCGAAGTGGGCTGGGACGACGGAATCAGGGTTCTGTCGGTGGATCCCGAATTCCTGACGCTCAAAGTCCGCTGTAACATTTCGACGGCCGACCGCTTGGAGCATTATTTCGAGGAGTTGAAGAACGACCTCGATCCGGAGGAGCGCAGTTGCGTCGCCGCGGCATTTCGCGAAATGCTGCTGAACGCCATAGAGCATGGCGGCAAACTCGATCCTAACGAGTGGGTTCGCGTCTCTCGCATTCGCAGCCACCGTTCACTGGTCTACCACATGGAGGACCCCGGCCTGGGTTTCCCCCGCTCCACACTCGACCACGCCGCGATTGCCAACGCCGAGGAGTCGCCTCTTGAGACACCTCGAAATCCGCCAGGCGGTTGGAATGCGCATGGGCGGCTTTGGGATGCTGATCGCAAGAAAGCTCGTCGACGAAGTCATCTATAACCAAAAAGGCAACGAGGTCATTCTGGTCAAGTACCTCGACTGATCTTCCGCCGGCACTGGCGCTGTTTCCAACAGTCACCGCATCGAAGTGCAGAACCTGCAGAGCGGAACGCCAAAGTTGCCGTCGAACCCGATTCGGAGCGACCCCACGATGGACGCGGATGCACCGAGGCCCATTTGGCCCGACTCGTGCAATACCTTACATTGCACGGTCAGACGCGGTTAGCGCAAACATGGGATTACCGCTCAGGGGCCCGTCCCCGGAAACCATTCTCGTCGTGGAAGACGACGCAGCCATCCTCAAGTTAGTGCAGCTGATTCTTGAAGATGCCGGCTTTGAAGTGCTGGTGGCCAGTTCCGCCAAGAGAGCAGGAGTGGTTGAAGCCGATTTCCCGCGAACTATCCATTTGCTGCTTTCAGATATCATGATGCCCGACATGTGCGGGCCGGACCTGGCGGCCTTGTTGAAGAGGCGGCGGCCGGAAATGCGGGTGATGCTGATGTCCGGTTACGCCGATGGCGCCATGCTTGTGCTGAACCACGGATGGTACTTCATCGGAAAGCCATTCCTGCCATCCGCGCTGGTCGGCAGAGTAACTGATGTTCTGCACACAAAAGTGCGCGATCAAGGCACGTACGCATTGTAAAGTTGGCCTGTCCCGTGCAGTGGTGGGTACCAGGTATCTGGTGCCGTGTCAAAGGAGACAGAAATGAAATCGCTGAAAGCAATGCTGACTTTGTTTACGATCTTGGTGATCGGAATGTCTGTTGGATGCTCAACGACGTCTTCGAAATCCCCCGACGTTTCCGCCAGCCTGCGCAAATCGCTCGACCAAGCCGGCTTCAAGAGTATTTCCATCAGTCAGGATCGGGATAAGGGAGTCGTAGTTCTCACCGGACACGTCCCGTCCGAAAATGACAAGTCACAAGCCGAATCCATGGCCAAGTCGATTGCGGGCGACCAAGTTGTGTCGGATCAGATTCTGGTGATTCCACCGGGCGCCGAAAGCGATACCAAGGCGATGAACTCGGATCTCGATAAGGGCATCGCAAACAACCTGGATGCCGCTCTTATCCAAAATGCGCTTCAAAAGAGCGTAAAGTACGATGTCAAGAACGGCGTCGTTACGCTAACTGGCGAGGTCAACTCTCAACCGAAGGCCACGCAGGCCGGGACCATCGCGTCCGCGGTTCCCAATGTGCTTCAGGTCGTGAACGAGCTGCAGGTTAAGGATCAAAAGGCCACCTCGACGAGGTGACCGGAACCTTGTCGATGACCATGCGACCCATGAAATACCTACTGTTACTGGTGGCAGTTATGTTCTCCCTACCGGCCGATGCGCAGGTGCGCAGGGCGCGGCGGTTGCAGTCCGCGGCCGCCTTCGAAGCCGCCGCCATCAACGATTCAAATCAGGCGCGCCGCATAGGTCCGAACGCCAAAGGCCCGGCCGTGGTCCGCGCGCAGATCCTGCTCGACCGCGCCCATTTTTCCTGCGGCGAAATCGATGGCAATTATGGCACCAATCTGGAGAAGACCGTGGCCGCATTTCAGCGCGCCCGTGATCTTCCAGTGAACGGCGCAGTCGGGCCCGAGACGTGGGCCGCGCTGAATGTGGACCAGGCGCCGGCGCTGCTCAGTTACATGATTGTCGAGGCAGACGTGGCCGGACCCTTCGTCAAGGTGCCCGCCAACCTGGAGGAAGAGGCCAAATTGCCATTTCTGGGATACGAGTCGCCTTTGGAGGGGTTGGGGGAGAAGTTCCACGCCAGCCCAACCCTGTTGAAGGCGCTCAATCCGGGTAGCAGCTTCGATAAAGAGGGCGAAGCAATCCTGGCACCGAACGTGATGACCGCCTCGCCGGGGCACGCGGCTTCGGTAGTAGTTTCCAAGTCCGATAGCTCTGTCACGGCGCTGGATGCGGAGGGAAAGCTCCTTTCGTATTACGTGGCGACGATTGGCAGCGAGCACGATCCGCTACCGATCGGGGATTGGAAGATCAAGGGAGTATCGCACAATCCGGTCTTTCACTACGACCCGCAGCTCTTCTGGAACGCCGATCCCACCGATCAGAAGGCAGAAATAAAGCCTGGACCGCGGAACCCGGTGGGCGTCGTCTGGATCGATCTTTCGAAAGAGCATTACGGCATTCACGGGACGCCGGCGCCGGGCAAGGTGGGCCACGCGGAGTCGCACGGCTGCATTCGGCTGACCAATTGGGACGCATTCGAGTTATCCGAAATGGTCAAACCCGGAACGCCCGCCATTCTGAAGGAGTAAGAATTGCGCAAAGGGCCGGTAGCTGTCTTTTTCGCCGGTTTTGTCTCCGGCCTAGTGTTCCTGGCCGTGATCCTCTGGCAGACAGGAATGTTACGGACGGTCAACGCCTCCGCTGCGCCGGGCAGGTTCCAGGCAGGGCCGACAGCGACGGAGGCGCCGAACACCGCTGTTAGAAGCCTGCCGGGGCACAGCCTGACGGAACGAAGGCTGATCATCCCCGTGCAGGGGGTCCAAGCTAAAGACCTGCGGGACGACTTCAACGAAACGCGCGGCGGTCACCGGCACGAGGCTATCGACATCATGGCTCCCCGTGGCACGCCGGTGTTAGCGGCCGATGACGGGAACGTGGCGAAGCTATTCCTCAGCAAACCAGGCGGTCTGACAGTCTACCAATTCGACGATAGCCAGACCTACTGCTACTATTATGCGCACCTGAATTCTTACGCAGCGCGGCTGACCGAGGGGGCGCACTTGCGGAAGGGCGACATCTTGGGCTACGTGGGCAGCACCGGCAACGCATCGCCCGACGGTCCGCATCTGCATTTCGGCATTTTCCAACTGGGCCCCGACCGACGTTGGTGGGAAGGCACACCCATCGATCCCTATGGGTTCCTGACCGGCTCCGGCGGCAAATAGCCGAGTTTTCACGGTACCAATCCTGCGTGCGGCGGCATGTGATACTCTAATTCAGCACCACGTATTAGGGGAGCACTCCGGATGATCATCGGCGTACCGAAAGAAGTCAAAGATCATGAGACACGGGTGGGATTGGTACCCAGCGGCGCGACGGCTTTGCGCGAGGCGGGGCACGAGGTTCTGGTCCAATCCACCGCGGGCGCGGGAAGCGCGCTCACGGACGGCGAATATGCCGCGGCCGGCGCGACGATCCTGCCCACGGCGGAAGAAGTCTGGCGGCGCGCCGACCTGGTGGTGAAAGTGAAAGAGCCGCAGTCTTCCGAATACGATCATCTGCGGCCCGGCCTGATCCTGTTCACCTATCTGCACCTGGCGCCGTTGCCGGATCTGACCAACCGCATGCTGGAGGCTAAGGTCAACGGCGTGGCGTATGAAACGATTCACGACCCCGATGGTTCCCTGCCCCTGCTGACGCCGATGAGCGAGGTAGCCGGACGCATGTCGGTGCAGGTGGGCGCGCAGTATCTGGAGGCGCCCAATGGCGGGCGGGGCGTGCTGCTGGGAGGCGTGCCCGGTGTGGCGCCGGCCAATTGCGTCATCATCGGCGGCGGCGTGGTGGGCACCAACGCGGCCAAAATCGCGCTGGGCATGGGCGCGCACGTGGCGATGATCGACCGCAATCTGAACCGGCTTCGGCAGCTTGACGATATCTTCGGAGGGCAGATCGTCACGCTGGCTTCCAACTCATGGACCATCAGCGAGAATCTGAAGACCGCGGACCTGGTCGTGGGCGCGGTGCTGATTCCCGGCGCTTCGGCGCCCAAGGTGGTGCGCCGCGATATGATCGCCAACATGAAACGCGGCGCGGTGGTGGTGGACGTCGCCATTGACCAAGGCGGCTGTTTCGAAACTTCGCACGCCACCACGCACACCGACCCGATCTACTTCGTGGATGGCGTGCTGCATTACTGCGTCTCCAACATGCCCGCCGCGGTGCCCCACACTTCCACTTTCGCGCTGACCAACGCCACGTTCCCGTATCTGCTGGAACTGGCGAATAAAGGCCTGGAGCGGGCCGTCACCGAACACGCCGGGCTGCGCGAGGGTGTGAACACGTACAACGGCTTCGTGACGCATGCAGGAGTGGCGGAATCGCAAGGGCGCCAATGGCGCGACGTGCGCGGTGTAGTATAGGAAATAAAGCCATGCCAGCCAGCGCGCAGCAAATCGAGATTCCACCCCAGCCTCTCACCGCGTTGACGGAAGAAGAGAAGCTCTTTCAAACCACCGTGCGCCAGTTCGCACGCGAGCAAATCGGGCCGCACGTCCGCGAGATGGACGAGGCCGGCGTCTTTCGCAAGGACATCATCCGCCAGTTCTTCGAGCTGGGGCTGATGGGCATCGAGATCCCCGAAGAGTACGGCGGCAGCGGCGGCAGTTTCTTCCAATGCATTCTGGCGGTGGAGGAACTGTCGGCTGTGGACCCCTCGGCCGGCGTGATCGTGGACGTGCAGAATACCATCGTCAACAACGCGATTCTGAAGTGGGCGAACGCTGCGCAGAAGAAGAAGTATCTACCGAGGCTGGCCAGCGACACGGTGGCCTCCTATGCGCTTTCCGAAGCCGGATCGGGATCGGACGCCTTTGCGCTGGCCACGCGCGCGGTCGACGCGGGCGACCATTTTCTGCTGACCGGGCGCAAGCTGTGGATCACCAACGCGGCCGAATCGGGACTGTTCCTGCTTTTCGCCAACGCGGATCCGGATGCGGGATACCGCGGCATCACGGCTTTTCTGATCGAGCGCGAGTTTCCGGGCTTCCAGGTGGGCAAGAAGGAAGATAAGCTGGGCATTCGCGCGTCGTCGACCTGCGAGCTGATCCTGGACAACTGCCGCGTGCCGAAGGAAAACGTGATCGGCGAGGTGGGCAAAGGCTACAAGATCGCCATCGAGACGCTGAACGAAGGGCGCATCGCCATCGGTGCGCAGATGATCGGCCTGGCGCGCGGCGCGCTGGACCACGCCGTGGCTTACGCGCGGGAGCGAAAGCAGTTCGGCAAGACCATCGGGGAATTTCAGGGCGTGCAGTTCCAGTTGGCGGTGATGGCCACCGAAGTGGAGGCCGCGCGCCTGCTGGTGTATAACGCCGCACGATTGCGGGATGCCGGGATGCCGTTCCAGACCGAAGCCGCCATGGCCAAATACTACAGCTCGGAGATCGCGGAGCGGGTGGCTTCGAAGGCGATCGAAGTGCACGGCGGCGTGGGGATTACCAAGGATTATCCGGTGGAGAAGCTGTACCGGGACGCCAAGATCGGCCGGATTTACGAGGGTACCAGCAACATCCAGTTGCTGACTATCGCGAAGAAACTGCTGGGCCGGTAGGGAAACCAGCGCTTCGCTGCCGACGTCTTTCGGGAGAGGGGACATATGCATCGATTAGCCCAAATGGCACTGCTTGCGACGCTGTGCCTGCCGGCCTGGGCCGCAGATGACAACAAGGCCGCGCCAACCGTGGCGGCCGCCACGACGACTGCGCCCGCTGTCAACGAAGACGAGATCATTCACAAGTTCGCCGCCAAGGAGAAAGAGTTCTCCGAGGCGCTGCAGAACTATGTCTACCGCCAAACCTCCAAGATTCTGGAACTGGACGACTCCGGCGATCCCGTGGGGAAATACGAGCAAACGGCGGACATGACTTTTACGCCGGAGGGCAAGCGCATCGAGCATGTGGTGCACGCGCCTGTTTCGACACTGAAGAACCTGATCCTGACCGGAGAGGACCTGGACGACTTACGAAACACGCAGCCCTTCACGCTGACTACCGACCAGCTTCCCTTGTATGAGATCCATTACCTGGGCAAGCAGAACGCGGACGAGATTACCTGTTATGTGTTCTCCGTTAAGCCCAAGAAGCTCACGCCGGGAAAGCGGTTTTTCGAAGGACAGATATGGGTGGACGACCGCGACTTCCAGATCGTCAAGACCTACGGAAAGGGCGTCGGCTATCAGAAGAAGAGCGACGATCAACAGTTCCCTAAGTTCGAGACGTTGAGGGAGCAGATCGACGGTAAGTACTGGTTTCCGACTTATACACACGCCGACGATACTCTGCACTTTAAGGATCACCCGCAGAAGATCCGGATGATTGTCACTTATAAAGACTATAAGAAGTTTGAAGGCAAGTCGACGATTAAGTTCGGCGATGTGGTGGACCAGCCTAAGCCCGAGCCTAAGAAACAATAACACCGGGCAAGAAGCGGCCTGAGAGGCCGCCGCGGGCAGAGTGCCTGCCCCACACTAGCCGAACTCGGACCTTTTCGGATAGTCCGAATGACGGGCACTTCGAGTTCACCTTCGATCACCTCATAGAATGCACTGACTATTTTGCCGCGGCAGTGAGTTCGCGCGATGCGGACTTCGACCGCGCGGCCGGCGGGTTCGAGAACTCCAGCGCGGCGTTATCCACCGGGCTCCACTTGAGGCTGATCGCGTCGCGAATGTAGTTTTGATACACGCGCCACGGCGCTTTGGAACCCTGCTTCGGCCAATACGCGAGCGCGCGCTCCATGTAACCGGGCGAGAACTTTTGCACGAAGGGCGCGGCCGCCGTCTCGCCATGGGGCTGGGGCGTGACCTGGCGCGCACCCTTCTTATCCATACGGTTCAGCAGGCGGCACACATAGGTGCAGATCAGGTCGGCCTTGAGCGTCCAGGATGCGTTGATATAGCCGAACACGGAAGCCAGGTTCGGCACGCCCGAAAGCATCACGCCTTTGTAGGCCAGAGTCTGGCTCAGGTCCACAGCGCGGCCATCGACGGACAGATCCGCGCCGCCGAAGGCTTGCAGCACCAGACCCGTGGCCGTGACCACGATGTCCGCTTCCAGTTCGGCACCCGATTGGAGCCGGATGCCGGTCTCGGTGAACGCCTCGATCTGGCCGGTGACTATGCTGGCGCGTCCCGATCGAATGGCCTGGAACATGTCTCCGTCGGGCACCACGCAGAGCCGCTGTTCCCAGGGATTGTAGCTGGGAGTGAAGTGAGTGGCCACGTCGTAATTGGGACCCAATTCCTGCTGCACCTTCCTAATGATGCCGGTCTTCACGAAATTCGGGCGGCGCTGGGCAAGTTGGTAGATGTACATCATGAGCGCGACGTTTTTCCACCGGCCGATCTTATAAGCCCACATTGCCGGGAGGAAGCCGCGGAGCCAATTGGCGATCTTATCCTGGGCGGGCAGAGTCACGATGTAGGTGGGCGAACGCTGCAGCATGGTCACGTGGCTGGCGGTCTGGGCCATGGCGGGCAATAATGTTACGGCGGTGGCGCCGCTGCCGATGATGACCACGCGCTTTCCGGCATAGTCCAGATTTTCGGGCCAGGCTTGCGGGTGAACCACGCGGCCGCGGAAGCGGGCGATATCCGGAAACTCCGGCAAGTAGCCCGCGGAATAGCGATAATAGCCGGCGCAGGAAAACAGGAAGTTGCAGGCCAGGGTCACCGGCTCTTCACTTCCGTCGGGCAATTTGCGCAGCGCTTCGATGGCCCACTGGGCTAGCTCGGAGGACCATTCGGCGCGCAGAATCCGATGGCCGAAGCGGATGTGGCGGTCGATGCCCTCGTCGCGCGCAGTGGCCGTGATGTAGTCGCGGATGTCGTTGCCCGGAGAGATCGCCTTGGGACTGGTCCAGGGGCGGAACGAATAGCCCATGGTCAGCATGTCGGAGTCCGAACGGATGCCCGGATAGCGGAACAGGTCCCAAGTGCCGCCGATGCGGGCGCGCTGTTCGAGGATGACGTAGGTTTTGTGGGGGCAGAGTTTCTGTAGGTGATGGGCTGCGTCGATGCCGGACAGACCCGCACCCATGATCAAGACGTCGAATTGTTCGATGGCCATCGGCCGCTCCAGATTGGCGTGTAGACGAAGATAGCATATCATTTGGGGCAGGCCGCGCCAGTGGGACGGATGCAACGCCGTCGATATTCTCGAAGACATCTTGCATGGTGTTGCACGGCGGGGGGGACCTATCGATGCCGTTCAGCAGGACGGCGGGGGACGACTTGGGATTGCCGAGGATGGAGAGGAGGGTTTCCACGGCGCGGTTGCTGAGGTGGGGTGAGGGGAGGGGTATCGGTCGCGTTTCTCATTTGCGACGACGAGCGTAGCATGGGCGGGCGCGCGGGGAAGGGGATCTGGGGGGCAGTCTTGTTTGTTTTCACGGGGGATGCCGGGGGAGTGCCGGCTTGTCACTCGACTGATTTCACGCCGAGACTGGGCGGCCTTAGAGGCCGCCCGCAGGCTGAGAGCAGCTGAGAGCCTGCCCCACGGCTCTTTTAACGCACCCGGAAAGACACGTTGCTCGATAGCGTGCCGCCGGGAGTCACCACTTGAAGTGTTCCGGTGGTCGCGCCGGCGGGCACGGTGGTAGTGATGAGTGAAGGCGATACGACGGTGAAGGCCGCCGCCGTGCCGTTAAAGGTGACGCTGGTGGCACCGGTCAGATTGGTTCCCAGAATCTGGACGGGCGCTCCCGCCGCGCCGGCGATGGGGAGTGTTTTGACAAATGGCGCCAGATCCAGGGACAAGCTGAAGATCGTCCCGTTGCCCGTGGTCCCGCCATATAACGTGGTCCCGTAGATGTTCCCATTGGTGGCCTGGAGCAGCCCTGTGTATGGCTTGCCGCCGTTGGCGCCGTCGAAGCTGAGCAGCGTCGTGAGCCTGCCGCCGGGGGTGATTTTGAAGACCGTGCCGAAGCCGTTGGCTCCGCCCATGTAGGTTGTGCCGTAAAGGTTCCCATCGGTGGCCTGAACCAGCCCCGCGTATGGATTTGCGCCGTCCGGGCAATTGGGAACGACACCTTGGGCGCAGAAGCTGTACAGCGTGGTGAGCGCGCCGCCCGGAGTGATCCTAAAGACCGTTCCACCGCTGTTGGCCCCGGCCGCATAGGTGGTCCCGTAGAAATCTCCGTTAGTGGCCTGGACGAGCGTTCCCCTGGGGGCGGCGCCGTCCGGGCAAGTGGGGAAGGCGCCTTGGGTGCAGAAGGCGTATAGCGGCGTCAGCGTGCCACTCGTGGAGATCTTGAAGACCGTACCTTGTTCGCCGCCGGCCCCACCCGAGTTGGCTACTCCGTAAAAGTCCCCATCGCTGGCCTGAACCAGCGCCGCCACGGGGTTGCCGCCATCCGTGGAATTGAAGTCGGCTACCGCGGTGAGCGTGCCGCCCGGGGTGATTTGGAAGGCCGTGCCATTCGGGGGTCCGTCGGCCCCACCGCCGGTGGTTGTCCCGTATAGGTCTCCATTGGCGGCCTGGATCAGCGTCGCCTGGGGGTCTTCGCCGTCCATGCACGCGCTTTGGGAGCAGAAATTGTACAGCGTCGTCAGGGCGCCACTCGTCCCAATTTTGAAGAGCGTGCCGTAGCTGCCGGGCCCGGCGCCGGTCCCGGTCCCGCCATTTAACGTTGTCCCGTATATGTCCCCATTGAAGGCTTGGACCAGCCCGGCGTAAGGGTTTTCGCCGTCCACGCACGGGAATTGGGTGCAGAAGTTATAAAGTGTCGTCAGTGTGCCACTCGGAGTGATTTTGAAGACGGTGCCGGCATTGCCGAGGCCGGTCCCGCCACTGACGGTTGTCCCGTAAAAGTTGCCGTCGGTGGCCTGGATCAGCGCCCCTCCGGGCCTTGTGCCGTTCGTACCATCGAAGCTGACCAGTGTATTAAAGGTTTGCGCAGGCAGGGCAGTCGCCGCGGCTGCGAACATCGCGAAGACCGCGGATGCCCTACGCGCCCGGTTTAGTTTGCTTAACACGGGCTGGCCGCCGCATGTCATCGTGTTCGTCTTGATAGTCATGGTTTTGTCGTCCTTTTCGAATTTGGTCGGATGGAGCGAAATCCATCTATTTTGTAATGCGTAAAATCGGGGGAGATTTTCGCGGAATTTTCATTTGTATCTTTTTTATGCTGGCCGGTAGAGTAGGACAGCGAGCGATGGCAGAGCCAGGTTTGGCCTGGCGCGCTTATAGTGCACGCCGAAGCAGCGATCGCACCGGAAGACTGGCCATCAACAGAAGGAGCGCATAGAGGCTGTTGCGCCAGTCGCTCACCACCGCGCCTGCCAGAAACGCGAGGCTGCCCGCGAGGGTTAGAAGAGTCAGCGCGGGGTAGGCGAAGACGCGGAACGGCCGCGCGGCAGCGGGCTGGGTACGGCGCAACACCAGCAGGGAAATATAGGCCGAACAGTAGTTGACTACATACAAAAATCCGGACATGGCGATCAACAGATCGACCGTGCCGCTGAGTACCAGTCCGACGGCCACGAGAGTCGCCATGGCCAACGCGGGGCGTGGGGCGCCGTTCTCCGCGACTACAGCGGTGCGCCGCCAGAATAAGCCATCGCGGCTGACGGCGAACAGGATGCGGGTGGCGCTCATCAGCACGGTGTTGAGCAGGGTCAGCAAGATGACGATGGCCACCACCGAGATGACGATCTCGCTGGCGCGCCCGAAGATCAGCCGGGCGGCATCGGCGGCGGCGAACTTCGACGTAGCCAGGCCAGCCGGTCCGAGGGCGCGCAGGAAGGCCGCGTTGAGGAGCAGATACATGCCGGCTACCAGCGCCAGTCCCCCGAACATCGCGCGCGGGAGTTGGCTGGCCGGGTGGCGGGTTTCTTCCGCGAAATAGATAGGCTCGTACCAGCCGTCGTAAGTAACGACGATCGACTGAATCGCCAGCACCATGGCTGCGAGCAGACTTCCGGCGGGCGCGGGCTGGGCGGCCCCGGCAGCGGCTGGCGCATGCACCAGGAAACATCCCACGACCAGGCCGGCGAGGGCCAGGGCGGCGATGGCGGAGGCGGTTTGCTGCACGCGCGCGCTAAGACGAATGCCGAACCATTGCATGGCGGCGAACGCCAGGATCGCGCCGGCGGCTACTGCCTGGGCGATGGGCGCGACGGCGGGAACCAGACGCTCCAGAAACTCTACGCCAGCCATCGCCCCGTAGGCGGCAGGCGCTACGTTGGCCAGGAAATCGGACCAGCCCACGGCGAATCCGGCATAGTCGCCCAGAGCTTCGCGGGCGTAAACGTAAAAGCCGCCGGCGCGTGGAATCATGGTAGCCAGCTCGGATACGTTGGAAGCGCCGCACGCCGAGTAAACCGCTCCGCCAAGCCACATCAGCATGATCAGCCATGGCACGCGGAGGTAGGAGGCCACCGGTCCCGGCTGGCGCAGAATGCCCACACCCAGCGTGCCTCCGACGGACACGGCGATTCCGAAGACGAGTCCCAACACGGGAACCAGCGAAATGCGCGCGGCGGGACCGCCGGTGCCAGGGGACGCCATCGGATCGACCGACTGTAGCACAACGACAGTCAAACCATCTTTCGGGAGAACAGGAGGTTGAAAGGCATCTTTCCCTAACCATAGCCCATGCGGAAGCCGAGGGGCTTCGGCGCTCCAGCCGGCGGAAGCTGCCGCAGGGCCGCCGGTAGTCGCCGTACAACCGCACGGTCCATGGCGAAGCGGCGAAGAAGCGGTACAGAATACCCGAAGGGGCAGATTCGCGGACTGCGCATGCCAGAACGTATCGCGAGCGTCGGCCGTTCCTCTTGACATTCTAAATGAAAAGAGGCATACTCCTCTTGGATGTCTAAAGGAACTTCCAAACCCGACGTGCTGCAAGGCACGCTGGACCTCATGGTCCTCCGCACCCTTGAAACCATGGGACCGCAGCACGGCTTCGGACTGGCCAAACGCATCCAGCAGATTTCCGCCGGCGTGCTCGACTTAAACCAGGGCACCCTATACCCCGCCCTCCTGCGCCTGGAGTCAGCGCGGCTGGATTTCTTCCCGCTGGGGCGCCTCCGACAAGAATCGCCGCGCCAAGTTCTACGAGCTGACCAAAGCCGGCCGGAAACAGATCGGCCGCGAAACTGACGACTGGGAACGGACCGTCGCCCTGATGGCGAGGTTTCTGCGAGTGGCCGAATAGGAGTTTTCATGCGCCCGCTGTGGAAACGTTTGACCGCGATCTTCTCCACGCCGCGCTCGGACCGTGAGCTGAGCGAAGAGGTCGAAGTCCACCTGGAAATGCGGGCCGCCGAGCTGCGCGAGCAGGGTCTCGATCCCCACGCCGCGCGCCAGGCGGCCCGCCGCGAATTCGGCGGCGTCGAGCAGATGAAGGAGGTGTATCGCGACCGCCGCGGCATTCGCTCGATCGAGACGCTGGCGAAGGATGCCCGGCATGGCCTTCGCAGCCTGCGCCGGAATCCCGCTTTCACCGTGGCCGCCGTGCTCTCGCTGGCGCTGGGCATCGGCGCCAATACGGCTATCTTTTCATTCGTCGAAACGCTCATGCTGCGTCTCCTGCCCGTGGACAGGCCCGCGCAGCTCGTGAACCTCTACCGCACCGGCGGCTGGGGCAAGGGTTATGCTTCGTATCCGCTCTATCTGGAGTTCCGCAAGCACACCGACCTCTTCGCCGGCGTCTTCGCGCGCGGCTTCGCCGAAAAAGTGCGCTTCGATGCGGGCCGCGATAATTCCGTCGAGTACGTGAAGCGGGAGTATGTCACCGGCAACTACTTCGAGGTTCTGGGGGTGAAGCCGGCTATCGGCCGGCTCTTCACGGACGACGACAACCGCACCCCGCAAGGTCACCCGCTGGTCGTCGTGAGCTACGATTTCTGGCGCAGCCGGCTGGGCCTCGATCCCGCCATCCTCGGTCGCGTCCTGAAAGTGGATGAGCAGGCCCTGACCGTCATCGGCGTGGTGGCACCGCCGTTCCATGGCGTGGAAGTGGAGAACCGCGCCGATATGTGGGTGCCCGCCATGATGTCCCGCGGCGAGATTATGCAACCCGGCCAGCATTGGATCTGGATCATAGCCCGCCGCCGGCCGGAGATACCGCGCGGCCGCCTCCAGGCCGCAGCCAACACCATCATGCAGCAGTACCTGATGAGCGTCTACGGCGGCCAGCGCAACACCGCCTTCGGCAAGTGGGCGCTCGAGCAGAAGATCGAGGTCCGCGACGCCGGCGTGGGCCTATCCATGCTGCGCGATGCCTTCGGCAAGCCGCTGACCATCCTCATGGCGGCGGTGGCCCTGGTGCTTTTGATCGCGTGCGCCAATGTTGCCAGCCTGCTGATTGCGCTCGGGGCCGCGCGCCGCCGCGAAATTGCCATGCGCTTCTCGTTGGGCGCCACGCGCTGGCGGGTGGTGCGGCAGTGGCTGGTCGAGAGCCTGATGCTGGCGCTCGCGGGCAGCGTGCTGGGCTTGGCATTCGCCATTTGGGGCGAGCGCTACATGCTCCTGTTTCTGCCGCCCGGCTCTGGGGAGCAATTCGACGTCGCGCCGGATGCGGCCGTGCTGGCGTTCACGCTGGGAATCTCGGTTCTCTCGGCAATCCTGTTCGGGCTGGCGCCGGCCTGGCGCGCCACGTCCGTCGATCCCGCGGCCGCCCTGAAGGATGGCGGATCCCAACAGCCCGGCCGCGGCGCCCGCGCCGGCTTTCGCCAGGCTTTGGTAGTGGCGCAGGTGGCGCTTTCCGTCGTACTCGTGGCTGCGGCGGGATTGTTCGCGCACAGCCTCGCCGGACTGCGCTCCATCGATCCCGGATTCAGCGCGACCAACGTCCTCACTTTTTCGCTCGATTATCCGCAGGCCTGGCAGGGCGCCGACAAGGAAAAGCATCGCGAGCGGCTGCTCGCCCGGCTGGCGGAAGTGCCCGGCATCGCCTCCATCGGTTATGGCATGCCCGGCCCCTACCGCGGCGGTTCCTGGATGAGCGGGATTCGCGTTCCCGGATCGGCCCGCACCGCCACCGAAGGCGTGCAGGTTAACGAACAAGCCATCAGCCCCGCGTACTTTGAAACCCTCGGCATCCGCCCTCTCCGCGGCCGCGAATTCAGCGCCGCCGACTTGCGCTCCGCGCGCAAGATCGCGGTGGTCAACGAAGCCTTTGTCCGCGAGTTCCTGCCCGGAACGCCCGATCCCGTCGGCCGCGTCCTCAGCTTTGATACCTCCAAGCCCCAAGGCGGCGAGCCGACGTATATTGTCGGCCTGGTGCGCGGCATCTTGCACGACGGTCTGAAGACCAGCCCCGCGCCCACTGTTTACCTGCCGTTTCGCCAGGGCGAGGTCGTCTACGACCCCACGTTTCTGGTGCGCGCGTCATTTCCTCCCGCATCGCTGCTGCCCGCCATCCGCCGCGAGGTCGCCCGCATCGATCCCGAAGTGGCGTTGGTCGAGCCGCGCACCCTCGGCGAGCGCGTGGACGATTCCATCTTCACAGACCGCATGATCGCCACGTTGAGCGGATTCCTCGGCGCGTTGGCCTTGTTGCTGGCCGGTATTGGTATCTACGGCGTGATGGCCTTCGCGGTGACGCGGCGCACCGCGGAAATCGGCCTGCGCATCGCGCTCGGCGCGGCGCCCGCCAAGATCGCCTGGCTGGTCCTGCGCGACGGCCTGCTACTCATCGCGCTCGGCCTGGCCGTTGGGCTGCCTCTTTCGCTGGCCGCGGCGCGCATTAGCGCCTCGCTCCTCTATGCGGTCAAGCCCAACGACCCGCTCACGTTCGGATTGACGATCGGAGTGCTTTTGGCGGCCGGGGCACTGGCCGCGTTTCTCCCTGCGCGGCGCGCCGCGGCGGTCGAACCCAACCAGGCGCTACGTCACCAGTAGGCGGCTAATCCGGCTAGCGGGCCGAGCCCGCCATGGTCAGTTCGCGTTCCTCCGAGAGAACCCATTTGGGAGTATGGTCCTTATTGGGACAAGAGGGAAATATTTCCCCAGCCCGCATCTGAATCTCGGCGCCGCATGTGGCGCAGCGATAACGGCCGCTCTCGGGACTGGTTTGACCTATCTCGCGCATATCTTTAGCTTACTCCGATTCAGGTTGGCCCGTCGGCTCCGCGCGGGGTGAACCCCGCCCTCCTATTATCTTTGGGTAGCTTATCCACCTGAGCCTTCAGGGAGTCGAGCTGGGTCTTCAGATCCTTTTCCATCTGTGCCATATTGCTTTGGAATTCCGTTGCCCAGTCCTTGGTTTCCTGGGCGACCATGCCCTGGATCGTGGAGAGGAATTCTTTCGCGCGCTGAATCATGGCGACCCGCTGATCCGTGGTCGGTGGTACGGCCGCGGTCGCCGAGAGCGTCAACCAATCCATACGGAATTCGTGGAGCAGCTTGGTCATAGAAGTTGCGGTCAGCACGTAGCGTGTCCATCCGCTGGAGTAGCCGAACGCCTTGTCCAGGCCGAGCAGCGCCGCAGCCAAGCCCAACAGCAACGAGGCCAGCAGCCCTGTGTCGAGGTTTACGGGACGCCCCGCATTCTTCATGACCAAGAAAACCAGGGGCACAAGCCCGGCAGCCGCCGTCAGACACAACGCCAGGAACCGGATCGTCTGCGACGGTATTGTCTTCCAGCGCTTGGCTTGCCAATACCAGTCGATCGCTTTTTGCCCTTCTACCTCTACGGCGTTTCGAATCTTCTGCAGCGACTTTGCCGGATCGTCGTTGTCCCACTCGATACGGTCCGGCTCTTCCGGTCGTATATTGCGGATCTTCCTGCTGGCAGCCATATTGAGACCTATCGCCCTCCAATGGTCATTTCTGAGATCACTATTGTCGGAGCTGCCATCGACCCGCGGAACTCCAGGTCGGACCCGATCGACTCCAGGTTCATGAGCATCTGTGGCAAACTCCCCGCGATGGTCACTTCCGACACCGGGAACGCCAGTTCGCCGTTGCGGATCCACAGGCCGGCCGCCCCGCGGGAATAATCGCCGGTCACGATATTCACGCCGAAGCCCATCAGCTCGGTGACGTAGAAGCCATCGCGAATGCCCACGATCAGTTGCTCCGGCGGCGTGCTGCCCTTCTCGATATAAAGATTGCCATTGCCCACACCCGCGTTCCCGGCCAGGCCGCGCGAGGCATTGCCCGTCGTGCGCAGCGCCAGCTTGCGCGCCGTGTAGGAGTTCAGCAGATAGCTGCGGAGCACGCCGCGCTCGATCACCACCGTGCGCCGCGTCCGCACGCCTTCGTCGTCGAACGGCGATGTACCGAACAGGCCCGGGATGGTGCCATCGTCCACCACCGTCAGCTTCTCGGACGCCACCCGCTCACTCAATTTGCCCGCCAGGAAGGATTCGTTGCGGTAGACCGCACCGCCGTGTACCGCGTCGAAGATGTTGTCGAGCAGCGTGCGCGCGGTGCGCGGCTCAAAAACGACGGGCACCTTCTGTGTCTCCACCTTCCGTGCGCCCAGCCGCCGCACGGCGCGGTGTGCGGCGATGCGGCCCACGTCCTCAGGCTTCTCCAGTCCCGCGAACGACCGCGCCGAGCTGAACCAATAGTCGCGCTCCATGGATTCGCCCTCGCGCGCCACCGGCACCGTGGATAGCGAACAGTAGCTGGCCTGATACTCGCCCGCGAAACCGCGTGAATTGGCGAAGGCATGCCGGCCCAGATGCGTGTCGAACGACGCGCCTTCCGAATTGGTGATCCGGGGGTCCGCGCGCAAGGCGGCATCCTCGGCGCGCCGCGCCATGCCGATCTTCAGCTCCGTGGCCAAACCCTCCACATCGCCGCAATACATTCCCAGGTCGCCGGCGATGGACCCTAGCTCGCCCGGCTCCGGCAGGCCCGCATGCGGGTCCTCCGTCGTAATTCCGGCCAGTTCGATCGCCGAGCGCACCATGTGGCCAATGCCCTCGGCCGACAGATCGGAAGTATAGGCGGAGCCGGTATTGAGCCCTCTGAGGATGCGCAGCCCGGCCGCCCGCGATCCGGCTTCTTTCAGGGTCTCCACCTCGCGCAAGCGCACATTGGCGGAAAATTCTTCGCCCTCGCTGATGGTGCATTCCGCATCGGTGGCGCCAGCCGCCAGCGCCTGCTGCACGATGTCGGCGGCGCGCCCTGACAGGCTCACGCGGTGCCCCCCACCGTCATGCGATCGATCCTGATGGTCGGAATGCCGACGCCCACCGGTACGCTCTGCCCCTCTTTTCCGCACACCCCGATCCCCTCGTCGAGTTTCAGATCGTTGCCCACCATGCTGACGTGCTTCAACGCTTGCGGCCCGTTGCCGATCAGCGTGACGTTGCGCACCGGACGGGTCACCCGCCCATCTTCGATGAGATAGCTTTCCGCGGCTGAAAAGACGAAATTGCCACTGGTGATATCGACTTGGCCGCCGCCGAAATCGGGGCAATAGAGGCCTTTGGGCACGGAGCGGACGATTTCTTCCGGATCGCTTTCGCCGGCCAGCATGAATGTGTTGGTCATGCGCGGCATGGGAATGTGGGCGTAGCTTTCGCGGCGGCCGCTGCCGGTCTCCGCCGCGCCAGTCAGCCGGCTGGATAGCTTGTCTTGCAGGTAGCCGCGCAGAATACCGTTTTCGATCAGCACATTGCGCCCGGTAGGATGCCCTTCGTCGTCGACGTTCAGCGAGCCGCGCCGGTTGGCGATGGTGCCGTCATCGACCACGGTGCACAACGGGCTGGCCACCTGCTGGCCGATGCGTCCGCTGAACGCCGAAACGCCCTTGCGGTTGAAATCGGCTTCCAGCCCGTGCCCCACGGCCTCATGCAGCAGGATGCCGGGCCAGCCGGGACCCAGCACCACGGTCATTTCGCCGGCGGGCGCGTCCACTGCGTCCAGCATGACGATGGCTTCGCGCGCGGCTTGCGCGGCGAAATGTTCAGGCGTTTTCTCGTTCAAAAAGAAGCTTAGTTCCACGCGTCCGCCGCCGCCTGCATGCCCCCGCTGCGGCGTTCCACCGTTTTGGCGGGCGCTGTTGCGAGCCAGCGCGGCCACGTTGAGGCGCGCCAGCGGCTGGCGGTCCCACGAGAGCACGCCGTCGCTCGAGGCCACCAGCACCTGCCGCAGGTTGTCCGCGTAGCTGGCCTGCGCCTGGAAGATGCGCGAGTCGTAAGCGCGCGCCGCACGGTCGGCGCGTTTGACCAGTTCCACGCGCTCGGAGAAAGCCGTCTCGTTGGGCGCCGTCAGCACGGGATACAGGTTGCGCCGCCCGCCCTCGTTGAGCGAGACTTTTTCCACCGTGGCCGGCCCCGCCGCGATACACGCCGCCACGCGCGCGGCCTTGCGAATCTTCTCCGGGCTGAGATCGTCGCTATAGGCGTAGCCGGTGCGCTCGCCCGCGATCACCCGCACGCCCACCCCCAGCGACACGCCCTGCAGCGCGCTCTTCACAATGGATTCATCGATGCTGATGGAACTGGTCGACAGGTATTCGAAGTAAAGGTCGGCGTACGCGCCCCCGTGCGACAGCGCTTCAGCCAGGTAATTCTCCAGGTCCCGCGTGGTGATGCCAAAACGCCGCGGGAAGAACGACTCGGAAAACTGCATATAACGCTAGGCTAACATTGTGGGGCAGGCCCCCGGTCTGCGGCGGCCTCTCAGGCCGCCTGTGCGTAAACATCCGGCTATTTCCCTCAATCTGTAACGCGGCGGAATCTTAGCGCGTCGAAACCCGTGTTCGATAGGATGGAGTTCTATGCCTAAATTCATATATCTGCCGCTCATGTTGGCAGCCCCCATATTTGCGCAGACTTCAATCGGTGGCGGAGCCTGCAATTCCGGATCGTTGAATGGCATCTACGCTGCCACCCTCACCGGGAGGGCGGTCACCGCCGCTGCCATGGCCCCGGCGACCTACACCAACGTTTTCCAGGCAAACGGATCCGCTACCTTCGACGGGCTGAGCAAGGTCACCATAACCCTCACCGCCGATTCCAATCAGGCCGCCGCGACATCTGTGGCGTGGACTGGTACGTACAGCGTGCAGGCCAATTGCGCCGCCGTCATAAACATCGCCGCAGGAGGAAGCGTCACATTAAGTCTGGCGATCGACGACGCCGGCGCCGACTTTCTGGTGAGTGGCAGCGATACCAGCTACACCTACTCTGGCAGCGGAATCTCCCAGCCCTACGGTTGCACGGCGACCACATTCTCCGGCGTGTACACTCTGACCGGTACGGGATACGCGCTTAACGCCACTGCCGTGAGCGGCGCCGAGAACGGAACCGGGTTGCTGCAGTTCGATGGCCAGGGCAACGTCATAGCTAACATGACGATGTCGGCAAACGGGGCTCAGCCCAGCGCCCTGACGCTAACGGGAACGTACACCGTGTCCCCCAGTTGCCTCGGATCCGCAACCCTGACCGATGCGAGCGCCAACACCTACGTGATGAGCTTCAGCATATACAACAGCAAGGTGAGCAGCACGGCCTTCTACGCCATGCTGGCGCAAAGCTCCAAATTCCTGATCACGGGCAGCGGGCACGCACTATATGGCCAGCCGGCGTCCATTGCGGCGCGTCGCGGGCCCAACGGGAGGGCACGAGCGTGAAATACACATACCCGGCATGGCTTTTAGTCTTCGGCTGCCTGCCCGCGCTGGCGCAGAACCAGATTGGCGGGGGTAGCTGCAACGCATCGAACCTGAATGGAACGTACTCGCTCAGTCTCTCCGGGCGCTCTATCTCGCCTGCCGGAGCTTTTTCCGGGTCATACCAGGCGATTGGCACGGCCACGTTCAATGGTCAAAGCAGCGTCACCTTTACGGGAACCGTGAATACTAATCAAACCGCGGGGGCTCAGTTCAGCTACGCCGGAAGCTACGCCGTCCCGCCTAATTGTTATGGGACGATTACCTTTATTACCGGCAGCACCGCCGCTTTTGCCCTGTTAGTTAGCGGTAGCGGCAACAGCTTCGACATTACGGGCGCGGATGCAACCTATGTGTATTCCGGCAGTGGAAATAACAGCCGGCCGGCGTGCGCTACGGCCACGCTCTCCGGCGCCTACTCCTACTCAGCCAGCGGGTTTACCCTGTCCGGGACCACGCAGATCGGCGCCGCCAACGAGGTGGGCGTGTTGCAGTTCGACGGCCAAGGCAATGTCAACTCCAGTTACATCGTCTCGTCGGGAGGAACAAGCCAAAACTTGCTCACTGCCACGGGAACCTATACCGTGACGTCCGCTTGCCTGGCATCCGCCACGCTGGGAGACTCGGCCGGAAATACAAATACGATGAACTTCGTGATCACGGGCGACTATGGCGCGGCCGCGAGCCTGATCGAGGCCAATCCCCAGTTTGTCCGTGACGGCTCCGCGCGTTCCGCATTTCTGAGTCCGACGCAATCCATCGGCAACGTCGCCAGCTACGCCGTCAACGCCACTCCGCCGGGTAGCGTCTTTGCGCTCTTCGGAGTTGATCTTGCCACCAAAGATGCGACGGCCATCACCGTCCCCCTACCGAACACTTTGCTGACCACCACAGTAACCGTGAATGGCACGAAGGTGCCCCTGTTTTATGTTGCTCCAGGCCAGATCGACGCGCAAATGCCCTGGGAGATCCCCGGCGGCACCGTCGCCTCCGTGGTGGTAACAAACGGGACGTCGACGAGCAATGCAGCCGCGGTTTATGTTCCAGCCACAGGCACGCCCGGAATCAGCATCTACAACTCTGCTCGCGCGGTCGTGACGAATGCGAATGGAAGCGTTAATTCGGCAACTTCGCCCGCCAGCGTCGGAGATGAAGTCGTTGCATGGTTCACCGGCGGTGGACCGGTCAACGCCGCCGGCACACTCGTGACCGGAGCTCCCGCTCCCAACGGACTGTCGCCCATAACCGGGACCTACACCGTGACCGTCGGCACGGTTCCAGCCACGGTCGATTACATTGGCTTGACGCCTGGGTCCGTCGGTCTCTATCAAGTCAACTTTCTTGTTCCGTCAGTCACCAAGGGAACTTATTCCATACAGATTAATATCGCGGGCCAGTTATCCAACAAACCCGTGATCACAGTCGCGAATTAGATAGGTAGCCCTACCTTGATCCTAATGCAGCTTCGATCTTTGCCAGCCGATCTTCGAGAGAGCGGATTTGTTGCTGCTGGGCAACAATGGTGGTGTTTTGCCGTTGCAATTCGTTCAGCAGCATGGGGTCGAGCAACTGATATTTGACGGTTTCGACTTGCCCGTCAGCCGTGCGGGCCACCAGATCCGGATAGACCTCCGCGACTTCTTCGGCGATCAGCCCATATTGCAGCGGCTTGGATCCGTCTTCAAACGCCTGCGTGTAACGGAATGTTACCGGACGCAAGCGCATCAAATCGCCGCTGGCATCCGCCATATCCTCGATATCTTCTTTGTAGCGGCGGGATGACGATATCGTGCCGAGATTGCCGTTAGAATCGATCACGACCGGCACTGCGTTGGCCGAACTGGTATGAGCGCCGTAAATGCCGGCGATATAGGCGGCCATCTGCGAACCCGCGGTTCCGATACGAGTGACTCCGGATTCGGTTTCTTCGCCGGCGTTCGCAACATAGATGTTATTGCTTCCGTTAAGCAGGCTGGCGCCCGCGGCATAACCAATTGCCGTGTTGGAACTCCCAGTGGTGTGCTCTGCTCCCTGAAGCGCGCTCGCTCCCACGGCGGTGTTGGCACTGCCGGTTGAGTTATTGAGTAAGGCTGCGGCACCAACCGCCGTATTGCTACTACCGGTCGAGTTTGGAAACAGCGCGCTCTCACCCACAGCCGTGTTATCGATCCCGCTTTCGTTGATTGCCAGAGCATAGTTTCCCACGGCCGTGTTCTGGATCCCGCTGGCGGTGTTGCCCAGAGCCGCCAATCCGGCGCTGAAGTTGTTGGTGGAGTTGTTGGGCACTTGCAGGATCGGGCTGGATCCAAATGGACCCGCCGAGTATAGGCTCTGATTTACCTGGAAATTGCCGTCTATCTGCGCGGTACCATTCACTTCGAACAAGGCCTCGGGAGTCGTCGTGCCAATGCCGATTTGACCGCTGGTCTGATAAATCACGGAGTCGGCCAGTTCGGACGGGGTCTTCCAGACTGTAATGTAGTGTGGCCCACCGGTGCCGGTCACGGCCGCGGTGACTTGGTTGATTTGACTTGAATCTTGGGCCAGGCAAGGCACGACAAGACTCGTAACTTGTGTAACCATCAGTACAGCGAGTTGGCGTGAAAGGTTCATATTCTCCTTCTTTGATCCTAACCAGTAGGTTCCAGGTCGGTAACCCGGTTGCGTACAAGTATACACCTGACCCAGCCGAAATCTAGGTGCATGCGTCTTTGGCGGCCTGAGAGCCCGCCGGCAGGCCACGGGCCTGCCCCACGAGCGCCTTGCTATGCTTGATTTGGCGCTATGCCCAAACCGGTCGATTCTCCCACGCCCCGCCTGCTGGCGGGACTGGCCGTCACTCTGGCGGCGGTGGGCGTGTTTTCGTTTTACGCGTTGCGCCAGATCCGCGGCCTGGAGGATCTGCAAACGAGCACGGTGGACCGCAACCGCAAGGACTCGCTGCAACTGCTGCGCATTCAGAACGACCTGAACGAGCTGGGCAATTTCCTGCGCGATGTGCTCTATGGCGACGAGCCTTACCCGCTGACAGCCTGGAAGAAGCCATTCGACAGCAAGCGCAACGACCTGGACGACGCGCTACGCCTGGAGGCGCAACTCGCCCCGGCCGCGCGCGACCCCAACCGGCAGCGCCTGGCCGAGTCCCTGGCCCAATTTTGGACATCCGCCGATCGCATGTTCCAACTGGCCGCGCAAGGCCATGCGGGCGACGATCGCGCCGCGCGCGACATGATCCGCACGTCGCTCGAAGCGCAGCAAGCCGCCCTCACCAGCACCGTCGCGCGCTTGCTGGTGCAGAACAACGACGCCGAGCAGGAAGCCGCCGCCCGCATCCGGGGAATCTATCTGGGGGTAGCGCGCGACGTTTATTTTTTCCTGGCCGCCGTGTTGCTGGCCATCTTCGGCACCACGCTCTACCTGATCTATTCCAACCGCCGCCTGTTCCAGCACCTGGCCGCCGTGTCCGAGCACCGCAGCGATCTCGCGCGCAAGCTGATCACCGTGCAGGAGGAGACGCTGCACTCGCTATCGCGCGAGTTGCACGACGAATTCGGCCAGGTACTGACGGCCATCGGGGCGATGCTGCGCCGCGCCGAAAAGCGCCTGCCCGCGGATTCGCCGTTCTGTGTGGACCTGCGCGAGGTCCGCGAAGTGGCGCAGGCCACCCTCGAAAAGACCCGCAACCTGTCGCAGTTGATGCACCCCAGCATCCTCGACGATGGCGGCCTGGAGAAGGCCATCGACTGGTATCTGCCGGTATTCGAGAAGCAGACTGGAATTAAGGTACGATACGAGAAAAAGGGAGCAGGCCCGGAGATCGCGCACCGGGTGGCGATTCACGCGTACCGCGTGCTGCAGGAAGCCCTGAATAATCTGGCTCGGCATTCGGGGTCGGCCGAGGCCGTGGTGCGGCTGGGGTTTCCACCTGGACGGCTGAACCTGGAGGTGGAAGACCACGGCGCGGGGATGCCCGAATCGAGCAACGGCGGCGGACGCAAGGGCATCGGCATGACCGCTATGCGCGAGCGCGCCGAATTGCTGGAGGGTACGTTCGAAGTGTTGCGTCCCGGCGAGGGCGGCACGCTGGTGCGGCTGGATGTTCCGTTAACGGATAGCTATGAGCAATGAAATTTCGGTATTGCTGGTGGACGATCATGGACTGGTGCGCAAGGGCTTCCGGCGCATGCTGGAGGACGATCCCGGCATCCGCGTGGTGGGCGAAGCCACCAACGGCCAGGAAGCCATCAAGCTGGCGCAGGAGCTGCATCCGCGCGTGATCGTGATGGACATGGCTATGCCCGGGCTCGATGGCGTGCAAGCCACGCGCGAGATTTTAAAGAATTTGCCGGACACCGCGATCCTGATTCTGAGCATGTATTCCGAGGAGAACTACGTGCGGAATGCATTGGACGCCGGCGCGCGCGGCTACGTGCTAAAGGAAGCGCTCGACGTAGATCTGGCCGGGGCGATCAAAGAGTTGGCCGCGGGGAAGACGGTCATCGGTCCCGGCGTGCTGACGCCGCAGCACGAGCCGGATCCGGATTACGAACGCCTCACGCCGCGCGAGAAGCAGATTCTGGAGTTGATCGCGCAGGGGAATTCGAACAAGGAAATCGCGGCCATCCTGAACCTCAGCGTGAATACGGTTTCGGTGCATCGCGCCAATCTGATGTCCGCGCTGGGTATCCATCGCACCACGGAGCTGGTGGTATGGGCGGTCAAAAAGGGCCTGGTGCATCTGCCGTGAACCGCCGCGAGTTTCTGTGCGGCGCGCTGGCGCTCGCGCCGGCGGTATCGGCACGCGCGGACGTCGGCTTCCGCTTCACCGATGTAACTTCCGCGGCGGGCATTCAATTCCACCACAATAGCGGCGCGTTCGGAGAGAAGTATCTGCCCGAAACGCTGGGGCCGGGTTGCGCGTTTCTGGACTACGACAACGACGGATGGCAGGACATCCTGCTGATCAACGGCATGGACTGGCCGGGTCATCCGAAACAGCGCAGCACCATGCGCCTGTACCGCAATAACCGCAACGGCGGCTTTACGGATGTGACGCACGCCGCCGGCCTGGACGTGGAAATGTACGGCATGGGCGTTGCGGTGGGGGACTTCAACAACGACGGCTTTCCGGATATCTACGTCACCTGCGTGGGCCAGAGCCATCTGTTTCAGAACACCGGCAAAGGGCGCTTCCTGGATGTCACCGAGCGCTGCGGGCTGGGCAACCGGCTGGGCTTCAGCAGTTCGGCGTTGTGGTTCGATTACGACCGCGACGGGCTGCTCGATCTGTTCGTTTGCAACTACGTGAAGTGGTCGCCCGCGCACGATGTATTCTGCAGCATGGACGCCAAACACAAATCGTACTGCACGCCGGAAGCATATCGCGGCGCAACCTGTTGGCTATTCCGCAACCGCGGCAATGGCACATTCGAGGATGTCACGGCCTCGAGCGGGATCTTCGACAGCAGCTCGAAATCGCTGGGGGTGGCGATGCTGGACTACGACCAGGACGGCTGGATCGACCTGATGGTAGCTAACGACACGCAGCCCAACAAGCTCTACCGCAACCAGCGCGACGGCACATTTCAAGACATCGCCGTGAAAGCCGGCGTGGCCTTCAGCGAAGACGGCAAGGCCCGCGGGGGCATGGGCGTGGATGTCGCAGACTACGATAATTCCGGCATCGCGGGCCTGGCGATCACCAATTTCGACAATGAGATGATCGGCCTGTACCGCGGCAGCCGCGGCGGACTATACGTGGATCAGGCGGCGCGCTCGGACGTGGGCCGCCTGTCGCGGCGCAGCCTGGGCTTCGGATGTTTCTTCTTCGACGCGGACCTGGATGGCCTGCTGGATCTGCTGGTGGTGAACGGCCATATCGAGCCGGGCGTTCGGGAAACGCGGCCGGAGACGGCGTACGCGCAGCCGCCGCACTTATTCCTGAACAAGGGCGCCGCCGGATTTGAGGATGTGGCCGGCATGTTGGGAGGCGGATTTGCGGACCCCAAGGTGGGGCGCGGCGCGGCCTTCGGCGATTTCGATCGCGATGGCGATTTGGATGTGCTGATCTCGACCAACCAAGGACCGGTGCATCTATATCGCAACGATCAGTCGAGCGGCCATCGCGCCATCCGCTTCCGCCTGGTGGGAACCAAGTCGAACCGCGACGGCATCGGCGCCACCGTGCGCGTGACCAGCGGCGGCGAAACCGGATCGCGGATGGTGAAGAGCGGCTCCAGTTACTTGTCGCAATCGGAAATGCCGGTAACTTTTGGTCTGGGCAAGCGGGATAGCGTCGAAAGAGCCGTGCTGCACTGGCCCAGCGGCGCGACCGAGGAGTTCAAGAACCTGCGCGCCGACCGCACCTATGAGTGCGTGGAAGGCAAAGGCCTCCGCGACACCGGCGGATTCTAGAAAATCAAAGGAACCACAGATGGACTCAGATAAACACAGATAAAACAGAACTATGCCCGAATGTTGGCGGTTTTGCGTTGCTTTTATCTGTGTGCATCTGTGGTTGCGTTTTTTCCGGCGACAGGAAAGCCCGGGGATCAAGCCCGGGCCTTCACTGGAAGCGGAAAGGAGGATCCTCTATGATCCTTTTGCTGATAATTCGGCTAACGTTTGTTGGTCGGATCTCGGCGTTGATCATTTGGACTCGTAAGACCAAACGCTAAACGCCGTGGCAGGATCGGCGAACCGCTCGCCGGTCCCGTTATCAGCATCATAGCAGGTTTTCTCCCGATACGGAAGCGGGCCGAACGTCACTCCGATTTGCAACTCGCTTGCAACTTTTCGGCCTCTACAGGCGTCATATCTTTTCGGCCACATACGGCTGTCGGAATGGGTAGTAGAGTGAAAAGCAAATACGAGAATTATAGAAAGATACTAGAGCAAAAGGCGGAAGAGGTGCGCAGCAGCATGTCCGCCCAGAAAGCCGCTCAGGTGCTGGCCCGCGAGGAGCACCCGCACGACGAGGGCGATCTCAGCCAGCAAAGCCACGAAGAGTGGATTTTCCTCAATCGGAACACCCTGGATATCAAGCTTCTGCGCGAAGTCCAGGCCGCGCTGCGGCGCATCGAGCAGGGCACCTACGGCGTCTGTTACGAATGTGAAGAGCCAATTTCCGTCAAGCGGCTGGAAGCCGTGCCTTGGGCCAAGTTCTGCGTGTCCTGCCAGGAACGCATCGCCGCCAACGCCGAGATGGGCAGCGAGGAAGCTTTCCAGGAAGCCGGCCGATGAACTTGTCCGACCTGCGTAAGGTTACGGTCAAAAAGCATCTTCGCATCCGATTTCCTCTTTCGAACGGGATGGAGTGCGTAGTCAACGAGCACGGCATCGCGCGCGTGCCCGCTCTACGCGCGGTTCCCGCCTTCAACCTGGAACAGGAACTGCTGGGTGTGCAGACCTTCGTGGTGGAACCCGCGGGCGCTGGCGAAAAGGACAAAAACCAACCCAAGGCTCGCAGCTATACGCGCGGGGAGATGGCCGCGTTCGCCACCGCTGGAGCCGGAGCCGAGTCTGCACACGACGAGCACGACGAGTAGCCGGAATCCGGTGCGGCGGCGCTAACGCGCGTTAACGATGGTTATCGCGCCCTTACTATAAGGAGTTTCCAATTACGCCGTTTGCAACAGCCGCGCTCCAGACGTGCGATAATTCCAGCAAATGCAAGGGATTCTCATCGCGATAAGCTTCTTGTTCGGATTGGCCATCGGCATGGTCGTGGCCTGGGCCGTGCTTCGGCCGGCGGCGCGGCAGGCCTACGAGCGCGCCAAGGCCGAGTGGGAGCCCGAGAAGGCCGTTCTGAACGAACGCCTTCTAAACAAGGGGCAGCAATACAAGGAACTGCAGGCTTCGCTAGAAGACGCGAGGCAAAAATTCGCGGATACCTTCAAGGCGCTCTCCGCCGACGCCCTCCAGAGCAATAATCAGACGTTTCTGGACCTGGCCAAGGCCAGCTTGGAGCGCACGCAGGAAAGCGTCCGTGGCGATTTGGATCTGCGCCAGCAGGCCATCGCCGACATGGTCCGCCCGGTGCGTGAGTCGCTGGAAAAGGTCGACGGCAAGATTCAGGATCTGGAGACCGCGCGCGCCGGAGCCTACGCGGGCCTGGGCGAGCAAGTCCGCTCGCTGCTCGAAAGCCAAACTCAGCTCCGCACCGAAACCAGCCGCCTGGCGACCGCCCTCCGCGCGCCCGGCGTGCGCGGCCGTTGGGGTGAAATCCAACTCAAACGCGTGGTCGAGTTAGCGGGCATGTTGGAGCACTGCGATTTCTACTCGCAACCGGTCGCCATTACCGAAGATGGCCGGTTGCGTCCCGACCTGCTGGTCCGGCTGCCGGGCGGCAAGCACATCGTGGTGGACGCCAAGACGCCGCTCGAAGCTTATCTGGCCGCCAGCGAAGCCACCAACGATGAGGCCCGCAACGCCCTGCTGCAGGATCATGCCCGCCAGGTGCGCGCGCACATCTCGACCCTCGCCCGCAAGCAATACTGGGAACAATTCGATCCCGCGCCGGAGTTTGTGGTTCTCTTCCTGCCCGGCGAGAGCTTTTTCAGCGCCGCCCTCGAGCAGGATCCGTCACTGATTGAAGCGGGCGCCGGTCAACGCGTCATACTGGCCACCCCCACCACCTTGATCGCCCTCCTACTGGCCGTGGCTTACGGTTGGCAGCGCGAGAACATCGCGGAAAATGCGGCGGAGATCAGCCGCCTGGGCAAAGAGCTGTACAAACGGCTCGCCTACATGACCGGCCACTGGGACCGCATGGGCCGCAGCCTGGAACGCGCAGTGGAGGCCTACAACGAAGCCGCCGGCTCCCTGGAATCGCGCGTGCTCGTCACGGCTCGCAAGTTCGACGACCTCGAAACCAGCCCGTTTGGCTTCGTACTGGAGAGTCCCCAGCCTATCGATTCCCGGCCGCGCAGCCTGGTTGCGCCGGAGATTTCCACGCCCGCGATAAGCGCCTGACGCTGCGCAGCGCCGCCAAGGGGTCCACGCGCAACGCGCGGCATGCTGGCGCGATGCCGGCGGCTGTCGACACCAGCCAAAATCAGAACGCCCGCCATGGCCGGCTGCAACGCTTGCCGCAACACCGTGCGCATGACGTCCACTGGCGCCGCGCCGATCGCCATCCGAATTCCAATTTCGCGCCTGCGCTGGCAGCGCCAGCCCGGCCGCGGCGCTCAACATCGCCCCGCACGCGCCGGTGCACCGAGAAAGTCTTCGCGGTCACTTCCTCGATCGTCTTCACTTCGATGGCGCATCCCGATCCACCGCCCGAATCGCGCCGAGCACCGCCCCGGCCCAATCGAGCGAAACCTCGCGAATGCGCACCAGCAGGTGCAGGATGCGCCGGATTCTGCGCGTTTGTACTGCAGGACGGCAACGCTCCCAGAGAGCACCCGCTCGCGGATGATCGAAAACTCGGGCTTGTGAGACTGACTGGTCGTCATCGCGGCGGAAGTCGATCTCCAAGCCCCGGTTGCCGTTCTAGCCTCGCGATTTGTAGACGGCCGGGCGCTCGACGATCTGACCGGCGTCGTCCAGCCGAATGTAGCGAAACCCCAGAATAGTGTGATGGGAGCGCACCAGAAGCTCCAGAATGGGCAGAAAAAGCCCGTCGCTCACTTGTCCGCGAAACTAGCGATCCATCTGCCGGGTGACGAAGAAGCTGCGCTGCAGCTCCGAGGCGACGGTGGCCCGGGTGCGGGCGAGGTATCCGTCCAGGTTCTGGCGCGCGAGCTGCCTGGGCGACGGCAAGGTGCCGGCGGGCTCCAGACCCAGCATCACGTACACGGGTTTTTGGGGAACAAAACGATGACCATCAGCGCGTCGGGTCCGCTAAACGGATAAAAGACCGGCGCTGTGGAGATGGGCGCGGCACACAGTTCCCGCTGCTGAAAGGCCCTCATCGCCGGGAGGGAGTTCGCTTCGAACCTGCTCCACGCGCGGTCCAGCTCGCCGCGATGCTTGGCCCACGCGGGCTGTTTTTCGAGTTCTGCGAACGGGCCACCGGCGCGCGCGGGCAGACCGGCCACAAACGGGCCCAGGTCGGCGTACCAGCTGCGGGGAGCGGCGGAGGAGCGGCCCGGGGAGGGTTTCGGGGCGGTGGTCTTCGGCGTGTGGCTGCAGGAGGGGGCTATCAGCGCGAGCGCCAGGGCTGGGATGATTCGGATATACACCCCCTGTAATCCTATTATAGATCGTCCGGTAGCAGGTGGGTCAACGAATGAAACTACTCCCTAACGGTCGTGGCTCAGTAAGCCGATCCGCCGGTTAACTTGGTTAACTTTCGGAGACTTGCTCTGTCTCGAACGGCGGTGTTTAATTAAGCCGATAAGGAACACGAAGGGAGTAGTGCGTGAATCTTTGTGCCAAGCTGTTAGCGTTGATGGCCGGGTTGTGCAGCCTGGCGGCCGCGGCCGATCCCGAGATGATGGGCCTGGTGCCGCCGGATGCCAGCCTGCTCATGGGGGCCGATATCGCCAGAATCATGAGTTCGCCGATCGGAGAGGCCATCGGGGATGCCATGAAGCAAGGGGTCGCGAAACAACAGAGTGTCGAGCTCGCGAAAGCCAAGCCGGAGTTCCGGGAGCAGATTCAATTACTCGGCAATATCGACTTGAGCCATGAGGTACGCGAGGTCGTGATCGCCGGCGGGTACGGCAAATCGGCGCCCATGCTGATCATCGTGCGGAGTTCGCTCGACCCGGCCCGGATTCGAGCGCTGCAGGCGTTCGCCGGCGATGCCATCGAATACGACGGCGTTCCCATATTGGCATCGTCCAAGCCCGGCAACGGGGTCATCGCGTTCCTGGACAATGGCATCGTGCTGGTCGGGCAGATGCGCGACGTAAAGTCCGCCATTGGCCGGCGCCGCCAGGCCACGGTTTTGCCGGCGGCCCTGGCGGCGTTGGTGACGCAATACGGCAAATATGATCTATGGTCGGTCTCGACCGAAACCTTTCCGGCGCCGGTGCAGGATCACGCCGCGGGTTCCCCCATTGAAGCGACGGCGGCACAGTATCTGGCGAGGGTGGCCGGAGTCAATGGCGGAGTGCGGCTGAGTCCCGACTTCGAGCTTTCCGTGGACGTCGAGGCGCGCACGGCAAAAGCCGCCACCGAACTGGCTGAAGGGCTGGCCTGGGCTAGCTCCGCCCTGAAGGCTGAGGCGCAGAAGACAGGTAAAGGCGGAAGCGGCCTCGAAAGCCTGAAATACCGGGTGGAGCAGAAGCATATTCTGGTGTCACTGCAGGTGCCCGAACAGGAGATCCGCGCGGGCTTGCAGCAGATGCGCGCGCAGCAGGCAAGCCGGCCGGCGAAGCCAGTGGCCGCGAGGCTGGCCCCTCCGCCGGCGCCTACGCACGTCCTGCCGCCCCCCCCGCCCGGCACGATCCGCGTGCAGTCGTCGGATATGGGGACAGTCCTGATTCCGGTAGAGAAACAGCAATAGGGGGATTCAGCCGACTTCACCAGGACGAGAGAGCCTGGTCGAGCGCACGCAGTTGCCGCTCCATCTCGACGTAGACCGCGGGCGCGTGGTCGAAATCTTCGCTGCTGCCCAGAACTTCCAGGCGCAGCACGGTATGCCCGGCGGGGCCCGCGGCTAGAGTACCCAGGGTTCCCTTCAGATGATGCGAGGCGCGCCGCAGCGCCTCGGAATCGCGGCGTGCGATGGCCTCCCGGATGGCCCGCAACTCCGCCGTGTAGCTGTCGCGGAAAAGGTCGACCAACTCCTGAAACAGCTCGCGGTCTCCGTCCACAATGGAGAGCGCTTCGGCGGCGTCGAAAACCGGAGGCATACCAGCCTTATCGTCTTTCATCAGCCTTCCTCTCTCGTCAGCCCTTTCATCGGCGGATGGCGACCGGTACTTTAGTCCCCTACCGGCGCAGCCTTGCCCGGCCGATTAGGAGTACAGCGGCTATCGGGCCGCCTGGGCGCAAATGAGAGTTCTGGTGGCGGAGGACAACCCGGTAGTACAAAGCCTGCTGCGCAGCCTGCTCACCAAATGGGGCTACGAAGTGGCCCTGGCGCGCAGTGGCACCGAGGCCTGGGAAATGCTGCAGCAGGACGCCGGCCTGCGCCTGGCCATCCTGGACTGGATGATGCCCGGACTGGACGGCATCGAAGTCTGCCGCCGCGTGCGCGCGCAGAAGGGTAACTGCTACGTGTACGTGATCCTGCTGTCGGCGCGCACCGAGCAGGAAGACATCGTGCAGGCGCTGGAGGCCGGCGCCGACGACTACATCACCAAGCCGTTTCACGCCGGCGAACTGCGCGCCCGCATCCGCTCGGCGGTGCGCGTGGTGCAATTGGAGGAAACCCTGGCCCGCCAGGCGCATTACGACGCCCTCACCGGCCTGCCCAACCGCGTGCTGCTGGCCGACCGGCTGGAGCAGGCCCTGCGCCGAGCCCACCGGCGGGGAGAACTGGTGGGCTTCTTTTACATCGATCTGGACCGCTTCAAGGTGGTCAACGACAGCCTGGGGCACGCCGCCGGCGACGCCCTGCTGGCAGCCCTGGCGATGCGCTTGCAGACCTGCGTGCGGGAGTGCGACACGCTGGCCCGGGTGGGCGGCGACGAATTCGCGCTGGTGGCCACGGGCCTGGCGCAACCCGCCGAGGCGGCCGCCATTTCCCACCGCATCCTGAGCGCCCTGGAGGCACCTTTTGAAATCGCCGGGCGGCCCCTGCGGGTCACTGCCAGCGTGGGGGCCACCCTCTATCCGCAGGATGGCGGTGACGCCAGCAGCCTGCAGCAGAACGCGGATGCGGCCATGTACGAGTCCAAACGGCGGGTACGGCACGGGTTTCAGTTGTTCCACGCCGGCATCGGGCACGCCTCGCGGCGGCAGTTGGATATGGAACAGAAGCTGGCCTGCGCGGTGGAGAAGGGCGAACTGGCGTTATATTACCAGCCGGTCTACGGCATGGGCGAGGGGCGCATCGCGGCGCTGGAGGCGCTGGCGCGCTGGCACAACCCGGTGCTGGGCAGTGTGCCGCCGCAGGTGTTCATGGGGCTGGCCGAGGAGACCGGGCAGATCGGAGCGCTGGGCGATTGGGTGCTGGCCCAGGCATGCCAGCAGGCGCAGCAGTGGGCCGCCGCGGGCCGCCGGCAGGCTGTTACGGTGAACGTCTCGGCCTTGCAACTGGCCGAACCCGGGTTTGGGCGCAGCGTGGAGCACACCTTGCAGGCGAGCGGACTGGACCCCCGGCTGCTGAAGCTGGAAGTGACCGAAACGGTGCTCATGCGGGATTTGACCAAGGTCACGGCCACCCTCGAGCAACTGCGGGCGCTGGGCATTGAAATCTGGGTGGACGATTTCGGGACGGGGTACTCGTGCTTCAGCTACCTGCACCGGCTGCCGGTGGCGACCATCAAGATCGCGCGCGAGTTCGTGGAGGACATCGGGCAGCACCGGGGAGTGCTGCCGCTGGTGCGGGGCATCGTCACGCTGGCGCACAATCTGGGGATCGAGACGGTGTCCGAAGGAGTGGAAACCGAGGAGCAGTGGGCCGCGGTAGCCGCCACCGGCTGCGATCTGGTGCAAGGCTTCTTGCTGGCGCGGCCGCGTCCGGCTGCGGACATCGATTGGTCACCGACGCTGTACCGCCGCGCGGACCGGAGCGTCCAGGTGGAGCAGACTCCCCGATCCGCGGGGGTCCTCGAAGGTGAAAATATACTTGACTGACACGGCTTGATATGCTAAAGTTGTTTTATGAGCAAAGAGCCTAAGACCTTACTTGAAGCCGTGAGCCACTTTGCGGTTTCCGAAAACTGCCACGCATACATGGTTAATCTTCGCTGGCCGGACGGTAAGGTTAAGTGTCCACGGTGTGGCTCTGATGACGTGGCGTACCTGCCAAACGCCCGCGTATTCAAGTGCTACGTGAAGCACGAGCGTCAAAAGTTCTCGCTGAAGGTCGGGACCATTTTCGAGGATTCACCCATTGCTCTTGAGAAGTGGCTTCCCGTCATGTGGATGCTGTCTAATTGCAAAAACGGCATCTCCTCATGGGAAGTAAGCCGCGCGGTTGGCGTCACCCAAAAGACAGCATGGTTCATGCTTCAGCGTGGACGGCTCGCCATGCAGGATGAAATGTACGGAGGCAAGATCGGCGGCGAGGTTGAGGTAGACGAAACGTACATCGGCGGAAAGGCGCGCAACATGCACAAGGGCCGTAGAGAGCGCGCATTCCCCGGTGGCATCGTGGGCGGCCCTACTGGTAAAACTGGCGTGCAAGGGTTTTTGCAGCGTGGTGGCAAGGTGCGGGCCGAAGTCATCAATAACTCACGCAAAGAAACGTTGGTGCCTAACATTCAAAAGCACGTCGATGAAGGCTCTACCGTGTTCACTGATGAGCACGGCGCTTACAAGGGTGAACTCTCAGATCATTACGAGCACGAAGTAATAAACCACATGGAGCAATACGTGAATGGCAACGTTCACACGAACGGGATAGAGAACTTCTGGTCTTGCCTCAAGCGAACCATCGGCGGAACCTACGTTAGCGTAGAGCCTTTTCACTTATTCCGGTATGTGGATGAGCAAGCCTTTCGGTTCAATAACCGTGGCCCTATGAATGACTCGCAGCGGTTCAACTACGTAATGCGCAAGATTGTAGGCAAGCGCCTTACATACGCCGCGCTAACAGGAAAGACTGAGGATCGACCGAGCAATACGGAAGGTTAACAACCTACCACGTGGGCCTAAGAAGCGGAAGGCTTGACCTTTAGTTTTGGCCCGCGCCTTCGCGGGTTGGCTTCGGATTCTTTGCGACGTTCCGCGATTCTACGCTGTATTTCTGCATGCGGAACCGCAAGTACGTGCTTCATAGCGTTATCGAATCGCATCCACGCTTCCGGGCCTTCGATGTATTCCGGTTGCTTACGCTTCATGCTTAAACGGTAGCACGAAATTGACCTCCGCTTAGAGCACGTGATATCCTAGTGTTTCGATCCGGCATTCTACCCCGGACCTGATGCAATGTTGTAACGCATCGGCTCACCGGAAGGCCCGGTTCGGCCCGCAGTGGGCCTGACTGGGCCTTTTGTGTTTTTGGGAACAAAACGGATTTAACGATCTCGAAAAGAGCGGGCGGGCAAGGGGTTTTCAGATCGAGCCTGAAGACAACCTGCCCGCACGAAACCGACGGATACCTGATGCTCGAACAGCAGGCGTCCAGAAAGGAGGTACAAAATTATCGAACCACCGTAACTGACTGACTAAGCTAACATGGTCGGGCTACAGGCTTGCGACTGCCCCGACCGACACCTATACCCTACCTATCCCATTATAAGGTATAGGTGTGCCATGACGCAAGGAAGTCACATAATTGGGTCCGCTCCAAATTTCGGTAATTCTTCAACCAACGCGAAACCGTCTCCATCTCGCAACCGGACACCTAAAGCACAGACAATTCTTCGATCTGGCGGGTCACGATCTTCCGACAAGTCAACAAAGGAAGCCCCGGTCAAATCCATGGGATCTTTGGCCACGTCTCCGAACTCCAGAGTCAAGGTCCGGCCCCTCTCGGATACCTCCAACACCCGCACTGGTTGCTCGTTCCCCATCAAAACTGGACATCTTAGCCACAGCCACGTACTGAATCTCTGCCAGTTCCTTAGTATTCTAAACCCTTCGCGTGACGACATAATGTTCGCCGGATGGATGCGAGACTATGGATACGAAAGTGCAGTTTCCGCAGGCGACGCCATGGGGTGGAACTGTCAAGAGCTTATCCGGTCCATCCAAGCTGTTTTTCACGGGCGCGGAAGGCTAGATAGACGCCAAGGTGATTTCGCTACTCTGAATTGGCCCCTTTCGATGCTTTGATTTGGCCCCACCTGTAGATCAGAAACCATGTATCTTGTTTCGGGCATGAATGCCCGGAAGGAAAACACGGTTTTGGAAAACAGGAGAGCCAAGGTGGAACTATACGAGCAGATCCGGCGAGAGTACGAGCATGGTGCCGGAACGATACGGGCGGTGGCGCGGAAGTTGGGCGTACACCGTCGAGAAGTGCGGAAGGCGCTGGCCAGGGCTATGCCGGCGGACCGCAAGATTCCGGAACGGGAGAGGCCGAAACTGGCGGCGGCGATTCCCTTTATCGACGGGGTTCTGGAGTCGGACCGCAAGGCCCCTAGAAAGCAGCGGCACACGGCGCACCGGATTTGGGCACGCCTGCGACGCGAGATGCCGGAATTGGACGTGGCGGAATCGACGGTGCGGCAATATGTGCGCGCAAGAAAAGCGGCCATGGGTTTACTGGGGATGGAAACCTTCGTGCCGCAGTCGTATACGTGGGGTGACGAAGGACAGGTGGACTGGTATGAAGGCTGGGCGGAGTTCGACGGTGAATCGCGCAAAACATGCCTGTTTTGCTTGCGCAGCATGGCGAGCGGAGGAGCATTTCATCGGGCCTATCCGCACGCCAACCAGCAGGCGTTTCTGGAAGCGCACGAGCTGGCGTTCGCTTATTTTGGCGGGGTGTTCCGCGTGCTGCGTTACGACAACCTGAAGAGTGCCGTGAAGAAAATCCTGCGGGGGCATCAACGGGAGGAGACCGCGCGGTTCATCGCCTTCCGTTCGCACTGGGGATTTGAGTCGGAGTTCTGCACGCCGGGCGAGGGACACGAGAAAGGTGGCGTGGAAGGCGAAGGAGGCCAGTTCCGTCGGAACCATCTGGTGCCCGTGCCGAAGGTGCGTGATCTGGAAGAGCTGAACCTGCTGCTGGCAGCGGGATCGAGGGAAGACGAGAACCGGGTGATCGATGGGCGCGCGCAGTCGGTCGGCGCGGGGATGATCGCGGAACGGGAGCATTTATTACCGCTGGCCGAAGAGGGCTTCGATCTGGCCTCGTTACATTTTCCGAAGGTCAACGCCAGCGGGTGCGCGAAGGCGCTGACCAACTTCTATTCGGCGCCTTTGCCGGTGGGCACTTCGGTCCAGGTAAAAGTCTACTCGGCGTACGTGGAGGTCTGGCATCAGGCCAAGTGCGTGGCCCGGCACGAGCGCTGCTATGAGCGGCATAAGAAGGTGCTCGAGTTGGAGCATTACCTGGACGCGCTGACGAAGAAGCCGGGAGCGCTGGCCGGTTCGACGGCACTGGAGCAGTGCCGGGCACAAGGACGCTGGCCCGCCAGCTTCGACCAGTTTTGGGATTGCTGAAAGAACGGGAGGGCAAGCAGGCCGGAACGCGAGCCATGATCGACGTTCTGCTGCTGGGCCGCGAGTATGGAGCGGCACCAGTGCGGCGAGCGGTGGAAGAGGCGTTGGAGCTGGGCTGTTCGAACGTCGGGACGATCCGCTATCTATTGAACGTCCACAACCTGGAGCAGCAGCCAACGGCCAAACCAGTGGATATCGGGGCGCTGAGCCGTTATGACCGGCCGCAGCCGAATCTGGACGACTACGAACGGTTACGGCCGAACTGGCGGGCGACGGAGGTGATCCAATGAGCGCCACCAAGCCGGTCCTGCAGGCGGCGATCCGGCAGTATGCCAAACAACTGCGCTTGCCCACGCTGGGCGATCAGTTTGCGCGCCTGGCCGAAGAAGCGGTGAAAGAGAAGCAATCGCACCTGAGTTATCTGGAAGCGCTGCTGGAAGCGGAAGTGGAGGAACGGGATCAGCGGGCGATGGCGCGGAGGATTCAGGAAGCGCGCTTCCCGGCGGTGAAGACGCTGGAGGAGTTCGACTTTCAGGTGTCGCCGCACATTTCCGTGGCGGTGATGAGAAATCTGAGCGAGGGCGGCTATCTGGCGCGCAAGGAGCCGGTCATTTTTCTGGGCGAGACAGGGACGGGGAAAACGCACTTGGCAACTGCGTTGGCGGTGGCCGCCTGCCGGCAGCACAAGCGGGTGCGGTTTACGACGGCGGCGGAAATGGTGACCGAACTGATCGAAGCCCAGAACCAGTTGGAGCTAACGCGCGTGCGGAATCGCTGGACGCGCTATGACCTGATCGTGATCGACGAGCTGGGTTACGTGGTCATGCCGGACGCCGCGGCGGAGTTGTTGTTTCAGGTCATCGCGGGACGCGCCGAGCGATCGGCGGTGATCGTTACGA
>CAVPQK010000012.1:0-43362 GCA_963707465.1 Bryobacterales bacterium | reverse complement strand
TCTTTCCCAAGTGTCGCCTCTCCCATTTTTTGGAGGGCCCCGGCCGCAGCGTAGCCCTGCGAGGCCGGAGGCCGAGCGGTTAGGGCGAAGCGAAGGGCGGGGTCCTCCAAAAAATCCGCCGTTCGGGCCGGTCACCGCGACTCCCGAGGTGCCTTCTTACCTGGCTCGAATTTGTGGCCGAAGGCGATCTTCTCCGTCGCCGGCAGCCGTATCCAGTGCACCTCCAAAGGCTCCTCTTCCAACTCATCGCCCAGGCACTCCAGCGCCACCACCTCGGCGAGCCGCGTCTCGACCCAGCGCGTACGGCGCCCCTGTTCTTCCCCGCCGCTTTGTCCACCTTCGCCGATCTCCAAGGCGCGAACGAACGCCGCCTCGCGGTCTTCGCTGCGGAACAAATAAAGCCCCTCTTCCCAGTTACGGATCCCGCGCCCTTCCACCATCTCCGCCCAGCGAATTCGCGCTCGATACCATTGCCGCGCCTTCATGCTTTCGCTCCTTTGCCCAGCTTCTTCAGCGTCCGCAGGAACCGGTACGAGTCCTTTCCGGTATCTATAATGTGGGCTTGGTCCGTCAGCCGGTCGAGCATGGCCTTGCACAATCGCGCATTGGGGAATTTCGTGGTCCATTCTGAAAATGGCAAGTTCGTCGTAACGATCACCGCCGCCCGCTCGGCTCGTCCGGCGATCACTTGAAACAGCAACTCCGCCGCTGAATCCGGCATCACCACGTAACCCAGCTCGTCGATCACAATCAAGTCGTAACGGGTCCAACGATTCCTCACCCGGGTCAGTTCGGCATGGTTCTGGGCTTCGATCAGTTCGGTCACCATTTCCGCCGCCGTCGTGAACCGCACCCGCTTCCGCTGGCGGCAAGCCGCTACCGCCAATCCGGTGGCCAAGTGAGTTTTCCCCGTGCCCGTGTCGCCCAGAAAAATGACTGGCTCCTTCCGTTCCAGGTATCCGCCGTCACTCAGATCGCGCAGTAGCGGTACCGGAAGGTGCGGCGCACACTGGAAGTCGAACTCCTCCAGCGTTTTCACCGCAGGGAAGCGGGCCTCCTGAATCCGCCGCGCCATCGCCTTCCGTCCGCGCTCCTCTACTTCTCCTTCCATCAGCGCTTCCAAATAACTCAGATGCGATTGCTGCTGCTTCACCGCCTGCTCGGCCAGCCGCACAAACTGCCCGCCCAATGTCGGCAAGTGTAGCTGCTTGGCGTATTGCCGGATCGCGGCCTCCTGTATGGGTTGGACGGCGGCGCTCATTGGATCACCTCCGTCGCTCTCCAAGTCGGCCGCAGTTGGTCGTAATCCTCCAGGCTGGGCTGCGGCCGGTCATACCGATTCAGTGCACCGATCTGTGCCGGGGCGGCTACCGGCTGCTGTGCCTGGCCGCGGATGCTCAGCAGATAACGAACCGCCCCTACATCCGAACACCCCAACTGCAGTGCTTCTTCCACAGCTTCGCGCACCGGTGCCGGCCCATGCTCCCGTGCCAGCAGCAGTACGTCGATCATGGCGCGCGTGCCTTCCTGCTTGCCTTGTCGTTGACGCAGCACATCCCAGAACTGGTCGTAGCTGGCGGGCCATCGCCCTTGCGCCCGGCATTGCTCCAGCGCCGTCGAACCGGCCAAAGCTCCGGGCTTTTTCACCAGCACATCCAGGTAATGCTCCAACTCGAGTACCTTCTTGTGCCGCGCATAGCAGCGCTCATGCCGCGCCACGCACCTGGCCTGATGCCAGACCTCCACGTAAGCCGAGTAGACTTTCACTTCCACCGCGGTGCCCACCGGCAAAGGGACCGAGTAGAAGTTGGTCAGCGCCTTCGCGCAGCCGCTGCCGTTGACCGTCGGAAAGTGTAGTGATGCCAAATCAAAACCATCCGTGGCCAGCGGTAATAAATGCTCCCGCTCCGTGAGCATCGCCGTGCCGACAGGCTGCCCACGCCCCTCGATCACCCGGCCCTCGTCTTCCTTCGAACCCGCGGCCAGCAGCAGGTTCAGCTCTTCCAGATCACGGACCTTCGGCACTGGCACCAGATGATTCCGCCGGAACTGCCCTCCTTCGCCTTCCACGCCACCTTTCTCGTGTCCCTCGCCCGGCGTGCAGAACTCCGACTCAAACCCCCAGTGCGAACGGAAGGCAATGAACCGTGCGGTCTCCTCCCGTTGATGCCCCCGCAAGATTTTCTTTACGGCACTCTTCAGGTTGTCGTAACGCAGCACGCGGAACACCCCGCCAAAATAAGCGAATGCCAACTCGTGCGCTTCCAGGAACGCCTGCTGGTTGGCGTGCGGATAGGCCCGATGAAATGCTCCTCCGCTCGCCATGCTGCGCAAGCAAAACAGGCATGTTTTGCGCGATTCACCGTCGAACTCCGCCCAGCCTTCATACCAGTCCACCTGTCCTTCGTCACCCCACGTATACGACTGCGGCACGAAGGTTTCCATCCCCAGTAAACCCATGGCCGCTTTTCTTGCGCGCACATATTGCCGCACCGTCGATTCCGCCACGTCCAATTCCGGCATCTCGCGTCGCAGGCGTGCCCAAATCCGGTGCGCCGTGTGCCGCTGCTTTCTAGGGGCCTTGCGGTCCGACTCCAGAACCCCGTCGATAAAGGGAATCGCCGCCGCCAGTTTCGGCCTCTCCCGTTCCGGAATCTTGCGGTCCGCCGGCATAGCCCTGGCCAGCGCCTTCCGCACTTCTCGACGGTGTACGCCCAACTTCCGCGCCACCGCCCGTATCGTTCCGGCACCATGCTCGTACTCTCGCCGGATCTGCTCGTATAGTTCCACCTTGGCTCTCCTGTTTTCCAAAACCGTGTTTTCCTTCCGGGCATTCATGCCCGAAACAAGATACATGGTTTCTGATCTACAGGTGGGGCCAAATCAAAGCATCGAAAGGGGCCAATTCAGAGTAGCGAAATCATGGTATCCCTCAGCATCGCAAAGGGCGTAAGGTCGCTGTGGCTTGGGGCGTTCGCCATGCTGGGGCTACTGTTAGGCGCGCGAGTGCTCTACAACGCGTTTCGAGGGTGGAAAACCGGCGGGCCACGGTCGTGACAAAGGGCGTGGCTCCGCCGACTGACACGACTCTCAGCCCGATTCGCGCCGTCGGTTTCTTCTTGTTGAGCCTGCTCATAGCAGTGGTGGGAACTGCCGCGGTTGAGACGTCGATCTACGCCGCCATAAGGCCAACGATGCCGGAGATGCTGCGAATGGGTTACCTTCTCGACGTTACAGTTGCGTTCGGGTTGGGCTTCTCCGTCCACCGACGGTGGCGGCTAGCTCAATGGAAGTGGATCGGGGCAGCCGGCGTCTGCTGGTTCGCCTCGGGAGCGTTCCGCCTGTGGGCCGAGGGCTCGCGGGCGGTCTATCGGGAGATGTCTGGTATCGGCTGCGTGTACGGCATGAGCGTCGCCGGCTGTACATACTACCTTCTATTCACCGGCATCTCCTTGCGGTTGCTCTCCTATTCAGCCGGCGCATTTTGCAGCCTACGGGGAGGCTACCTGCGTCGGCGCGCGAATTTGCGATAGACAGGGCGTGCCGGCATCGCGGACGTACCCAAGCGAAAGCCGCTCCGCCGACTCACGGCGTGCTCGTAACGGTGAGCGGCAGCCCGAACGTTGCGCGGCAATACGAGTACGATGGACTGGGCCGGTTGACGTCCGTATGCGAGGTCAATTCGGGCACCGGGTCCGGAAAGTGCGGCCAGAGTGTGCAGCCGACCGGCTACTGGACCAAGTATACCTACGACGTGCTCAACGACCTGCTTACGGTCAATCAAAACGCGCAGCCGGGTGGGACGCTTCAGACCCGTACCTACGCTTACGACGGCCTGGGCCGCATGACCTCCGAGAAGAACCCCGAAACCAACCAGACCGCCTACACCTATACCTTCGACACAGAGAGCGGCTCGTGCAATGCCACCCACGACGGCGACCTGGTAAAGCGTATCGACCCGCAGGGCACCGTTACCTGCTATGCGTACGACGCCCTGCACCGGCTCACCGGCGTAACCTACCCCAGCGGCGGGTATTCGAGCGTCACCCCAGCCAAGACCTACGTCTACGACGCGGCCACGGTGGACAGCACGGCCATGTTGTATCCCGCAGGCAGGCTGGCGGAGGCTTACACGGGCAGCCCCAGTTCCAAAACCACCGATCTGGGCTTCAGCTACAGCAATCGCGGCGAGGTGGCCGCCGTATATCAGTCCAGCCCGCACTCCGGCGGGTACTACAACATCGCAGCCACGTACTGGGCGCCGCAAGGCCTGCTGGAGAAGCTGACTCCCAACATGGGCGCAAGCATCCCCAACTGGACCTACACGCCGGAAGGTGAGGGCCGCGTCAATACGGTCTCGGCCAGCAGCGGCACGAACCCGGTCAGCGGCACATCGTATAATGGCTTCAGCGAGGTGCTCGGCATCACCTTCGGCTCGGCGGACTCCGACGCCTTTACCTACGACCCTAACACCGGACGCATGACCCAATACAAAGCCAATGTCGGCAGTTCGTCCATGACCGGAACTCCCACCTGGAACGCCAACTGGACCCTTGGCACGCTGGGCATCGTCGATGGCTTGAACTCGAAGGACACGCAAAGCTGCAGTTACGCGTACGATAATCTCGCGCGTCTCACAACCGCAAACTGCGGCAGCACGATCTGGAGCCAGAGCTTCACTTATGACGCGTTCGGGAATATCAACAAATCCGGAACGCAGTCGTTCATGCCGACGTACAGCGAGACCACCAATCGATACACGCTCATCGGTTCGGTCACACCGACCTACGACAGCAATGGCAACCTGACCAATGACGGATTCTACACCTATACCTGGGACGGCGAAGGCAACCTCGCCACGCTGAACGGTAACGCTGAAACGTATGACGCGCTGGACCGTCGCGTGGAGCAATACAACGGCAGCGCCTACACCGAGATCGTGTACGGACCGGCCGGCAACAAGTTCGCGCTGATGAGCGGTCAGACGGCGACCAAGGTGTTCGCGCCGCTTTCCGGGGGAGCGACGGCGGTCTACACGTCCAGCGGGCTTTCGTATTACCGGCACCCGGACTGGCTAGGCAGTTCGCGCGTGGCATCCACGCCCACCCAGACGCTGTACTATGACGGAGCTTATGCGCCATTCGGCGAGAATTATGCGGAGACCGGAACGACGGACCGCAATTTCACTGGGCAGAATCAGGATTTGACGCCTGGGGCGACGGCGCCGCTATACGACTTCCCGTACCGGGAGTATCATTCCACTCAAGGCCGCCGGGTGTCCCCCGACCCGGCAGGCGTGGCCGCCGTAGATCCGACCAACCCACAGAGCTGGAACCGATACGGATACGGCCTCAACAATCCGTGTGGAGTGGTCGACCCGCTCGGCCTCAGCAACTGCACGCTCAAGATATACGCAAATAACCAAGCCGGAGTGAACCTGAAGGCTGTGGGCGGCCAGATCAACACGCTGTTGGGTTCCGTGGCGAGCCCCAATGGCGACACGGTTGGGGCTGTACTCGTACCAGCAAGCCAGGCCAGTTACACAGTCAATTTTGTGAAAGGGGACCCTTATGGGAATTTTGGATCCACGCCGTCCTACCTCGGGCTTTTTTCGTTCGGCAGCTCCACCGTAAACGCGGCGGCGGTGAGTCAATTTTTCAGCATGAGCCCTCAAGCCGTCGAAGACGCGGCCATGGGGACCGTCGCCGCTCACGAGCTTACTCACCTGATCACCAATATCTCGGACCTGCCCTATGGGGATTCGTTTCCGGTGTTGCCTAACCTAATGCAGGTGAATAACCTCCAGGATCAGGACCCTCAATGGTTCGGCCACCTCTTCTCGCTGCCGCTGGGCTTTCCCCCAAGTCCAGCCCAGGTGGCGGCGCTGTACAGCCAATGCAAGCAGAAGCAGGACCAGAATCATCTCGGCGGAGGCGGCATGGGCTCGGGCTCCGGGTTTGGGACGTACGACATGCAGGGGCTGCTTTGCCTCGTCCAGGGTTGCACGCCGTATCCAAATTCGCCGGATTGCCCCAACGGCGACTGCAAGGCGCAGTAAAGCACGCTCGGCCAAGCCGGTGAGACAATGCCTCAAATTCCCATGCCCCTCCAAGATGCCGGGCGCGCGATAGCCACGCCGGCGGATAATGGCCCTCTTCCGGGCCGTGCGACCAGAAATGGACGCGAGCCCCGGCGAGCGGGCTACCTGACGATCCTTGCGCTCTCGCTTGTCGCCTGTAGCGCTCAGGCGCCGCCGCAAAAGGTCGCGCTTGGCAGCGCCGCACAGGAGCACCTCCGCCAAATTGCCCGATCGCTCCCGCTCGACAGCCCCCTGCGTCACCGCCTCGAAGGCGGCGCGCATGGGAACGGCGTACATCAGCCCTGGATGGACACGATGCGGCGGGAGGGTGTCAGGCGGGTTTTTGTGAGAACCGAGTTCCCTCTGCGCGGGCGGCGGACCGCGGACGCCGTCAATGTCGTTCGGGTGCTGTACTTTGCGGAATACGATAGCGACTGCAGCCAAATCAGCGGCCCAGGCTTCCTGGCGAGATTCCATGCGAGTGGACTGGAGGACGCCATACGCACTGCGGCGGTGCAGCGTACAGTTCAGGGTCATGTCCAGGTTGTCGACGGGCCTGTTACCGGCGCGCGTGGGGCGGGCAGTTTCGAGTTCATGGACGACGAGTGGATGCCGTCTTTCTCCTTCCTCTCACCTGCGTCCGACAGGCCGCGAAGCCCTTTTCTCCAGGCGGTCGGCCTGGGCGACGTGGCCGGTGCGAAGGAGCTGCTGCACCGGGGGCTGGACTCCGGGACGCGCGACGCGGGGATGTGGGGAGCGCTCGCGGGGGACGATCTCTGTATGGTGACCGCCCTCTTAGCGGCGGGCGTGGACCCGAACCTACGCGACCAGGACGGCTCCACCCTGCTCATGGCCGCTTCCCGGCTTCGCGCTGTCCGTAGTGCCGAGGCGCTTTTGGAAGCTGGTGCGGACCCCAACGCCAAGTCGGGCTCCGGAAAGACGGCTCTCTCCTGGTCGTCGGGAGACGAAGACATGGTCCGATTGCTCAGTAGACACGGCGCCCGCGAATGACCAGGCAGCCCCACTGACGGGCTGGGCCGCTTGACGTCGGTATGCGAGGTCAATTCGGGCACCGGGTCCGGAACGTGCGGCCAGAGTGTGCAGCCGACCGACTACTGGACCAAGTATACTTACGACGTGCTCAACGACCTGCTCACGGTCAATCAAAACGCGCAGCCGGGCGGTACGCTTCAGACCCGTACCTACGCTTACGACGGCCTGGGCCGCATGACCTCGGAGAAAAACCCGGAAACCAGTCAGGTCGCCTACGCCTACACCTTCGACACAGAGAGCGGCTCGTGCAATGCCACCCACGACGGCGACCTGGTAAAGCGTATCGACCCGCAGGGCACCGTTACCTGCTATGCGTACGACGCCCTGCACCGGCTCACCGGCGTGACCTACCCCAGCGGCGGGTATTCGAGCGTCACCCCAGCCAAGACCTACCTCTACGACGCGGCCACGGTGGACAGCACGGCCATGTTGTATCCCGCAGGCAGGCTGGCGGAGGCTTACACGGGCAGCCCCAGTTCCAAAACCACCGATCTGGGCTTCAGCTACAGCAATCGCGGCGAGGTGGCCGCCGTATATCAGTCCAGCCCGCACTCCGGCGGGTACTACAACATCGCAGCCACGTACTGGGCGCCGCAAGGCCTGCTGGAGAAGCTGACTCCCAACATGGGCGCAAGCATCCCCAACTGGACCTACACGCCGGAAGGTGAGGGCCGCGTCAATACGGTCTCGGCCAGCAGCGGCACGAACCCGGTCAGCGGCACATCGTATAATGGCTTCAGCGAGGTGCTCGGCATCACCTTCGGCTCGGCGGACTCGGACGCCTTCACTTACGACCCCAACACGGGACGCATGACCCAATATAAAGCCAGCGTCGGCGGTTCGTCCATGACCGGCACCCCCGGCTGGAACGCCAACTGGACGTTGAATACGCTGGGCATCGTCGATGGCCTGAACTCGAAGGACACGCAAAGCTGCAGTTACGCGTACGACAATCTCGCGCGACTCACAACCGCAAACTGCGGCAGCACGATCTGGAGCCAGAGCTTCACTTATGACGCGTTCGGGAATATCAACAAATCCGGAACGCAGTCGTTCATGCCGACGTACAGCGAGACCACCAATCAATACACGCTCATAGGCTCGGTCACGCCCAGGTACGACAGCAACGGCAACTTAACCAGCGACGGATTCTACACCTATACCTGGGACGGCGAAGGCAACCTGGCCACTCTGAGCGGCAACGCTGAAACCTATGACGCGCTGGACCGCCGCGTGGAACAATACAACGGCAGCGCCTACACAGAGATCGTGTACGGACCGGCCGGCAACAAGTTCGCGTTGATGAGCGGGCAGACTGCTACCAAAGTGTTCGCGCCGCTATCCGGGGGAGCGACGGCGGTGTACACGTCGAGCGGGCTGTCGTATTACCGGCATCCGGACTGGCTGGGCAGTTCGCGAGTGGCGTCCTCGCCCAGCCGGACGCTGTATTACGACGGAGCTTATGCGCCGTTCGGCGAGAATTATGCGGAGACCGGAACGACAGACCGCAATTTCACGGGGCAGAACCAGGATTTGACACCGGGATCGACGGGGGATCTATACGATTTCCAGAGCCGCGAATATCACCCGACTCAGGGCCGGTGGGTGTCGCCGGACCCGGCGGGGATTGCCGCGGTGGATCCGACGAATCCGCAGAGCTGGAACCGGTACGCGTACGTTCTGGGCAGTCCCTTGGCCAACAGCGACCCCCTTGGGCTTTGCTCGGCGTCCGGCAACCCGCCCTGTTACACCTTGACCGGAACCGGGCAGATGCCGCCGCCCACTCTCAGCTTCTCGGGATGCGCGCAGTTTGTCATGTTCTTCAATCTAACCAACTTTCCTGGGTCCGCGAACCCTTGCGCACCGTTCTCAGGCTTCTTCGGACCAGCCTACTTCTCGGGCGGGCCGACCGGAGCCGCGGGCGCTGGAAGCGGCGCGGGCGCCCCCGCTTGCGCACTAGAGGCTCCGTCCGGCAAGTACACGACCGGGCCAAATGCTGTCGCGCTCTTCCAGCCCTCAATGTCCGGCGCCCTCACCGCAGCGTTCAGCAGCCTGAATGGCCAAGGCGTGGTGCCGATGATCACAAGTGGGTTTAGATCCGCCGCTGATCAGATGCGAATGCGCCAGGGGGCATCTGGCCCGAATCCTGCCGCCGTCGTGTCATGGCATCAGGTTGGGTTGGCGGTCGATTTCAATACCATGGGCGGCAACTTTCCCGCCATAAAGGCGGCAATGACCGCCCAAGGGCTTACCTGGGGAGGCACCTTTCGTAGGCCCGACCCGGTCCACTTTCAACAAGCGGCCGCGGGTACCAGTCCAAGCCCGGCCACGGTTAAGGCTTGCGGGGGAAGCTAATGCTAATCAGAATCGTCCTATCGCCGCTGGGCGTCATCTTGCTCGGCTGTATGCTGCCGGCGTCAAATGGATTCGCCCAGGCCGCCAACGGCAAGAAGTTGTACCTGCTCCAGGATGCGGCCGATCGCCAATGGTGCGCCTTTGGCCGAGAGTCCGCGTGGAAGTCCGAGGTGCAATCCCGTTCCGCCTTGCTTGTTGCCACTGTCGAGTACGCTGGCAGCAGGATTTCAACCGTCAGCGTCACGGATGAGGACGAAACGGGGGACTGGATCGTATATGACACCTATTCGCTGGATGGGGGCGGGGCGCTCCGGACACTTTCCAGGACGATCAACGTCCTTCCAGGGGACCGCAGCCAAAAGGAAGTGTTCTTGATGCGGAACGGAAGGGCCAGTAGACAGAGTGTGACTAGCCTAAGTCTAAGCACCGGGAAGGTGGCGACTTCCGCCGTCGATTGGCTGCCGAGTGTCCCCGTCATAACGAGCGTTCAGGCGTTCCCCTTCTCCTCTCTCATCGGGAGCAAGCGTTTCGAAGCATGGTCCAAGGGGAGCGTGTGCGCCGCTGCAAACCAGCCGTAGGCCCTGCCGGCCTGGGTCGTCGTGCCCGCCGGGGTAGGGCCGGCACGCGGACGAAGGGTGGTCCACTCCCGCGAACTTGGGCCTCATGCCGGTAAAATCGTCAGAGCAGCCGCTGAGGCCGGCCCTGCTATGCGGGGTCAGGACCGGGGCTCCTCAGTGGCGGCCAAGGGTGTCCCAGATGACCCACCGCCACGACAAGCCAGTTCTCCGGCCCTGGCGCGCGCAGCCTGCAGGCCCGCGCGCGATCGCCGCGTGCCTCGTTGCAGGGATCGTGCTACTAATCGGCCTTCCCACTCTCGGCAACGGCTTCGTCCTGCTTGACGACCCCACCTACGTCGCCAACAAACCCGTCTCCAGCGGCCTGACCATCGACGGGCTAGCCTTCGCCTTCACATCCATCAGCCCCTACTGGCACCCCGTAACTTGGCTGAGCCACGAACTGGATGCCGAGTTGTTCGGGTCCGATCCAGCCGGCCATCATTTCACAAGTGTGCTGCTGCACGCCCTCACCGCGGGTCTGGTCTGTCTCACCCTGGTGGCCCTCGGCGCGGACCTCTGGCTGGCTGGCGCGGCCGCGCTACTGTGGGGCCTCCATCCTCTACGCGTGGAGTCCTTCACCTGGGTCGCCGAACGCAAGGACGTGCTTTGCGCGCTCTTCTTCCTCGCCGCCGTCTGGGCATATCTGCGCTACCAAGAGCGTCCAGGCCGGGCGCGCTACGCCCTGTGGCTGCTCTGCGGCACGTTGGCGCTGATGTCGAAGCCAACGGCGGTCACACTACCCGTCGTGCTGCTATTGCTGGACCTGTGGCCCGGCAAACGGAAGGCGCCACTCTGGCGGCTCATCGTGGAAAAGATACCCCTTGCCGCATTTGCGGCTGCCGTCGCGGTCGCTACCGTTGTGGGGCAGCAAAGGGACGGCGCCACGTCTCTGGTTCCGGACCTGAGCCTCGGCACGCGCCTCGCCAACGTGTCGGTTTCGTATGCGCGATACCTCGGCAAGATGCTCTGGCCATTAAACCTCGCGTGCCATTATCCATACGAGCGGCATCTGCCGCTGCCGTTGGTGCTGCTGTCAGCCGCGCTCCTCATCGGCCTAAGCGTGGCGGCGGCCGCGCAGTGGCGGGGCAGGCCTTGGCTGACCGTCGGGTGGGCGTGGTTTGTGGTGACACTGCTGCCTAACGCCGGGCTGGTCCAATCCGGGCGTCAGGCGATGGCCGACCGCTTCACGCACATTCCCATGATCGGTATCGCTATGGGCTTGGCGTGGGCGGTCTCCGAGTGGGCGGGAAAGCAGCAGGTGCGGCGGCGCGCCACGGCTGGGGCCGCTGCTGCGGTGCTGGTGGCTCTAGCGCTTCTCAGCATCAGGCAAATCGGATATTGGCACGACAGCATCGGCTTGTTTGAACACGCGATCACCGTGGACGATAGCGATTACATGCGGGCGAACCTGGCCACCACTTTGATGGGGCAACAGCGGTACACCGTAAGCGTATGAGGAACCCATCTTGAGGGTATCGCGAAAAGGGCCGACGATGGGGCATGGAGCAAAAACGGAGCGCGGCAGAAGGCCTGCGGATCGTCGAAGAATTCGAACGTAGCGGGCTGAGCCGGCGCCAATTCTGCGAACAAAGAAACCTGCCGATAACGACGCTGGATTACTGGCGTGGGAGAAGGGCGAAAGCGACGAAGCCTCGTCTGGTGAAGGTCGCCGTCGAAAGGGAAGAGCCGCCGGCAGGATTCAGCGTGGTGCTGCGGAATGGGCGGCGGATCGAAAGCCCATGGAACTTTCGCGATGCTGAGTTAGAGCGTTTGATCCGGACGGTCGAAAGCGCATGATGTTCGGCCTGGGGCCTGCGACGAAGATCTATATCGCGGTGGAGGCCATCGACATGCGCAAGGGGTTCGAGGGCTTATACGGCCTGGTGCGCGATCATTTGGGGCAAGATCCGCTGAGTGGCCATCTCTTCCTATTCACCAATCGGACCCAGACGCGCTTGAAGGTGCTGGCGTGGGATGGAAGCGGGCTATGGGTTTGCGCGAAGCGTCTGGAGAAAGGCCGCTTCCGCTGGCCCTCGGCTAAAGATGCGCGGAGTGTCACAATGCGGGCCGATGAGTTATCGATGTTAGTAAGTGGGTTGGACATTGAGCAAACCAGACAACGTGATTGGTACCGTGGTCCCACGTAGATAGTCCGGAATCAGTCGAAAAAGATCTGGAACATTTCCGGCATTTCATGTATCATTGAATTTCCGGATGACAGGCACCGACCCACAAGCCCGAATCGCATTGCTGGAGCGCGAGCTACAGTGGGCGCTGTTGAAGATTCAGGTATTGGAAGAACGGTTGCGGCAGCAGCGCATCAAGATGTTAGGCCCGCGCAGCGAGACGCTGAGTGACCTCCAACTGGAACTGCTGGCGGAGGAAGAGCCTGGCGTAACAGGCGAGGAAGTGGAGGCGGAATCGCGCCGCGAGCCGATCACTCAAGCGCCGCGGCGCGAGGGCAAGCCGCCCCGCCGTGCACATCCGGGAAGGCAACGCTTGCCGGACAATCTGCCGCGCGTAGAACAAGTGATCGCTTGTGCCAATCGACAGTGCACCAAATGCGGAGCCGAGACCGCGGTCCTGGGCTATGACCAGAGCGAGCAGTTGGATGTAGAGCCGGCCCGCTATTTTGTGCGCGTGATCAAACGGGAAAAGCGGGCATGCCGGAAGTGCGTGGACAGCACGGTCATGGCGGCGCCACTGCCGGAACGGATCGTGGAAAAAGGGCTGGCCAGCGATCGCGTGGTGATCCAAACGGTGGTGGCCAAGTATTCCGATCACTTACCGCTGTACCGGCAAGCGGTCATACTGGCGCGGGAAACAGGCATTGAGATCGGCCGGGCGACATTGGATGGCTGGGTGATGCGGGTGGGCGAGCTCCTCCAGCCGGTGGTCGCGGCGATGCGTCAAGATTTGCTGCGCGGATCGTATATACAGGCGGATGAGACCATCGTGCCGGTGCAGATGCACGATGGGCGCGGAGCGGATCATCAGGCGTACTTATGGCAATACGGCAGGCCGGGTGCGGAAACGGTATTTGATTTCCAGTTAGGGCGGGGGCGGGAGGGTCCGCGCAAATTTCTAGGAACGTGGGAAGGAATATTGCAGACCGATGGCTACCAGGCCTACGACGGTTTGGGCGGGCCGAGACTGGTGCACGTCGGGTGCTGGACCCACGCACGCCGCAAGTTCGTGGATGCCGTGAAGGTGAATCCACGAGACGGAGAAGCGATCCAAATGGTGACGCGCATGGACGCGCTATTCCTGGTGGACCGGCACGCGCGCCAACAGCAGATGAGCGAGGAAGCACGCCTGGAATTACGGCGTCAGCATGCCGAATCGTGGGCAGAAGAGATCCGTAGTGAATGTGAGGCGCTGTTGCGGGTTGTGTTGCCGAAGAGCGCACTGGGCCAAGCGGCGGCGTATACCTTACATATGTGGGCGAAGCTACGGCGCTGTTTCGACTTTGCCGAGGTAGAGTTGTCGAATAACCTGGCGGAAAATTCTATGCGTCCGATCGCACTGGGCCGTAAGAACTGGCTGCATGTGGGTAGCGCGTTATCGGGACCCAAAGTGGCGGCCATTCTCTCGGTCGTGGAATCCTGCCGCCGGCTGCATCTTCCGGTCACGGAGTACCTCAGCGCGGTGCTGCCCGGCATAAATCGGTGCACATTGCCGGAAGTGGCAAACTTGACCCCAGCTCGATGGGCTGCCGGCCGGTCCTGATCCTTACTACCCTGGGTTGGTTAGACGCTTACGGTACACCGAGGCTGAGCCGCACCTGCGGGCCGCCATCCGGCTGGCTCCGTCCGACTCCGGATACCACCAGGATCTGGCGGTCCTGCTCTCGCGAACCCGGCGGATCGACGAAGCCGCCCGGGAATCGCAGATAGCCGTCGCGCTTGCGCCGCGCAACGCCACCATCGTAGAGTTCGCGGGGATGGTGGCACTCAGCCGCGGCCGCTATGAGGAGGCGCTCGCCGACATGAGCGAGGCTGCCGGCCTGGCCTCGGATCCGGCCCGCGTGGCTGCGGTGTTGAACGACAACGGCGCGTCGCTCGCCGCCCACGGCCGCCCGCGCGAGGGCGAGCCGTTGGTGCGCAAGGCCGTGCAACTGGACCCCACCTTGATACAGGCGCGCCGAAACCTGGTGCTGATCCTCATCGACGAGAAGCGGGCGGACGACGCCAGGGAGAGCCTGCGCGTCGCCATCGAGGCTACGGGGAGCCGTCCCGAGTACGACGACCTCGGCAGGCAACTGAACGGGCGTTGAGCGCACGCACGACGGCATCAATCCCCGAAAAACCTCTCCCCCGGCTTGCGATACTTGTAAGCCACATCCTCGTCCAATTCGATGCCCAGCCCCGGCGCATCCGGCACCTTGATCTTGCCGCCCTGGATCAGCGGCCCATCCCCGCCCTTCACCAAAGCGTCGAAAAACGGCACGCTGGCGGCATGCCATTCGAGCGCCAGGAAGTTGGGAGTGGCGGCGCACAAGTGGACTCCCGCCATGGTTCCCAGCGGGCTGCTGATGTTGTGCCACGCCAGGTTCACGTAGTGCATGTCCGCCATATCGGCGACCTTGCGCCCCTCCCACAACCCGAGTTTCTGGACGTCCGGCGCCAGCACGCGCAACCCCGCGTCCACGATCAGCCGCTCGAAATCCATCCGGAAATAGTGGTTCTCTCCAGTGGCCACCGGCAGGCTGGTATTGCGCTGCACCACGCCCAGCGCGCCGATATTCTCCGGCGGCGTGGGATCTTCGAGCCATAGCAGCTTATACTTCTCCAGCGCCCGCGCCAGGCCAATGGCCGCCTGCACACCGTAGTTCCAATGGCAGTCGATGGCCAGCCCCACGTCCGCCCCCACTGCCTCGCGCGCGCCGGCCACCAGCGCCGCGGCATGCTCGATCTCGCGTTCGCTCAGATCGCGATTGTATTCGTCGGTCTCGTACGGCGTGGGCACATCCACATCGAACTTCAGGATGCGGAAACCGCGCGCGGCCATCTCCCGCGCCCGGCGGCCATAGGCTTCCGGCGTGAGATGTTCTTCCCCCGATGCGTCCCAGCCGTGATGCTTCAGGCTGACCAGGCTTTGGCGCTCCGCATCGCCCTCGGCCCGCGTCCATTGCGGATGGCGCGGCACCAGCAGCGGCGTGATGCTCTCCAGCGCGTCGCCCGCGTGGCAATCGGCGTAGATCAGTACGTGGTCGCGATACTTGCCACCGAGTATCTGCCAGATGGGCAGCTTGTGGCGCTTGCCGATGGCGTCCAGCAGCGCCGTTTCGATGCCGCTGATGGCGTGGAACATCAGCCCCGGCGAAGCATGTACGCAACTGGCGCGCATGCGCCGCAGCACGCGGTCGATCGAGGTCGGGTCTTCGCCCTTCAGGATCTCGCCGAACTCCCGGATCACAGCGGTCAGTCCCGGTCCTAGGAAAGCTTCGCCATATCCGGTGACTCCGTCGTCGGTTTCCACCTTCACGATGGTCCAGTCGAAGTTCGACTCCATCACCGCCGTGCTAATATGCGTGATTCTCATAAGCTGTTAGGGTATCAAGAGGCGGAAGAAAGCAAATGCGAATCCTGGTAACTGGCGCGCAAGGCTGCATCGGCGCGTGGCTGGTGAAGAACCTGCTCGAACGCGGTCTGGATGTGTTGATCTACGACGCGGACCCCGCGCCCGCCCGTCTCTCGCTGATCGCGACGGCCGCGCAGATCGGGAAAGCCGCGGTCGAAACCGGCCAGATCGAAGACGGCGCGCGCTTGAAGGCCCTGGTGAAGGATGGCGGCATCACCCACATCGTGCACCTGGCGGCCGTGTTGATGCCTTTCTGCCATGCGCAGCCCGCGGCGGGCGGGATGGTCAACGTCATCGGCACGCTGAACGTGTTTGAAGCCGCGCGCGATGCCGGCCGCGCGGTGCGTGTGGTGTACGCCAGTTCCTCGGCGGTTTGGGGTCCGGAGGAAGCGTACGGCAGCGGCAAGCTCACCGAAGACGACCCGCTGAAGCCCTCCACGCACTACGGCGTTTTCAAGCAGGCCAACGAAGGCAATGCGCGCGTGTTCTATCTCAGCCACGGAATTTCGAGCGTGGGGCTGCGGCCCTGGACGGTCTATGGCGTGGGCCGCGACCGCGGTCTTACTGCCGACCCCACGCTGGCTATGCGCGCCGTGGCGCTCGGCCAGCCGTTCACTATCCGGCTGACCGGCCACATGGATCTGCAATATGTCGCCGATGTCGCGGATACGTTCGCGCGCTGTGCGCTCGAACCGCTGGAAGGCGCGCACGCCTTCAATCTCGAAGGGACCGTAGTCTCGATGGATGAGCTAATCGGGATATTGGAGCGCTTGCGCCCGGGGGCTGCGCGGCTCATTGCCGCCCAAGGACCGCAGGTGCCGGTCGCCTACCGCATGGATGGAACCCAACTTCGCGCGCATGTGCCAGGAATTCCACAGACTTCGCTCGAAGACGGCGTCCGCGAGACACTCGATACGTTCGAGCGCCTGTACCGTGCCGGAGTTATGGTGTGATCCAACTTACCTGCAGCTCACTGCGTTGTAAGTTTCAACGAAGTCCGCGATGCGAATTCTTAGCCGAGTATTCATGGACAGTTTGTGGGCGATAGGAGGCATCTGGACGCTGTAACGTGGTTGGCCGGTGTTTTGCGGGCCTGCTGGCCGCGGCGAAACGGTGCGACCTTTCTCCGTATCCCGCGTATATTACCTTATGCGATTTAAGCACGTTCTCCGCCGGCTCGCTCGAACGCCGATGTTTACCGCGATCGCGGCCATTACGCTGGCGGTCGGCATTGGGGCCAACAGCGCGATTTTCAGCGTGATCAATGGCGTTGTTTTGAAGCCGCTGCCGTATCCGCACCCGGAGGAACTGGTCGATTTGCACCTTACCGCTCCCGGCGTAAATTTCCCGGATGCCGAGCCGGCGCCGTTCCTTTATTTCACTTACCGCGAACAGGGCCGGGCATTTCAAAGCCTCGGACTGTATGACATCGATGCCTGTACGGTGACGGGACTCGCCGAGCCGGAGCAAGTGCCGTGCCTTAACGTAACGGCGGAAATCCTGCCCATGCTCGGGGTGCAGCCGGCGCTGGGACGCTGGTTTTCCTCACAAAATGCTGCGCCGGGCAACCCGCCCACCATGATTCTGACATATAGCTGGTGGCAGGCGCGTTTTGGGGGCGACCACTCGGTGATCGGGCGCGAGATCAAGGTCGACGGCATTTCCCGCGAGGTAATTGGCGTGATGCCAGAGAATTTCCGCTTTCTCGACCGCGATGCGACGTTCCTGCTGCCGTTGCAGTTCGATCGCAACAAGGCGTTTATAGGCCAATTCTCTTATCCGGGAATTGCGCGGCTGAAGCATCGTGTAACCATCGAGCAGGCCAGCGCCGACATCGCGCGCATGATTCCGATTGCACTGCATAGTTTCCCGCCGCAGGCCGGCTTGACGGTAAAGGTATTCGAAGACGTGCGCCTCGCTCCGAAGATGCGATACCTGAAACAACTCGTGGTGGGCGATCTCGGGAAAACGCTGGGGTTGCTGATGGGAACGCTCGGCATCGTTTTGCTGATCGCGTGCGCAAATGTCGCGAACCTGCTCCTGGTCCGAGCCGAAGGGCGGCAACAGGAGCTGGCGATTCGCGCGGCGCTGGGCGCGGATTGGCGCGACATCGCCCGGGAACTGCTGATGGAAAGCGTAACGCTCGGGTTGCTCGGCGGCGCGCTAGGATTGGGGCTCGCCTACGCCGCTCTTCGAGCGCTGATCGCGATGGCTCCGGCGCATCTGCCACGGCTGAATGAAATTTCGATCGATCCCGCGGTGATCCTGTTCACGCTCGGGATTTCGTTCGCCACAGGAATCCTGTTCGGGATGATCCCGGTCATCAAATATGCCGGGCCGCGCATTGCCGACGCGCTGCGCGGCGGCGGACGAACCTCTTCCCAAAGCATGGAGAGGCATCGCGCGCGCAATGTGCTGGTGGTGACGCAGGTTGCGCTCGCGCTGGTGCTACTGATCAGCTCCGGGTTGATGATCCGGACCTTTCAAGCACTGCGGCGCGCCGATCCGGGATTCGATCCGAAGGACGCTCTCACGCTGCGAATCGACATTCCGGAAACGCAGGCGAAGGACCCGGACGCGGTGATGCGGCTGGAGCAGGGCATCCTGGAAAAGATCCGTGCGATTCCCGGGGTGACGTCAGCCGGGATCACCAGCGTGATTCCAACCGACGGTAGCGGCGGTTACGATCAGGTCTACGCCCGCGATAGAACGTACCAATCCGTGCCGCCACTGCGCCGGCAGAAATTCGTCTCGCCTGGGCTGCTCGCCACCATGGGCAACCGCCTGATCGCGGGCCGCGAATTTACTTGGACCGATTCTTACCAGCGCCACCCCGTCGCGATGCTTTCCGAAAATCTCGCACGCGAGCTGTGGCAGGACCCCAGGCGCGCCATCGGCAAACAGATTACGGCGAATCCGAAAGACCCCTGGCGCGAGGTTATCGGAGTGGTCAGCGATGAACGCGAAGACGGCGTGCAAGCGAAAGCACCGGCGATCGCATACTATCCGCTGCTGATGAACGACTTCGAGGGACAGCCGTCCGCGATGCAGCCCAGCGTTTCCTATGTCGTACGCAGCACGCGTGCGGGGTCCCAGGATTTGCTGGCGGCGGTGCGGCAAGCGGTCTGGTCGATGAATCCGAGTCTTCCGCTCGCTAACGTGCGCACGCTGCAGGAGATCTACGACAAATCGCTGGCGCGCACCTCATTTACGCTGGTTATGCTGGCTATCGCGGGCGCGATGGCACTCTTGATCGGATTGGTGGGAATCTACGGCGTGATTTCCTACGCCGTCTCTCAGCGGCAGCGTGAGATCGGAATTCGAATAGCGTTGGGCGCCTCCGAGGGCGAGCTAATGCGCTTGTTCACGGCCCAGGGATTCACGCTCGCCTTGATCGGTGTAGCCTGCGGATTAGTCGCTTCCGCAGCTCTGACGCGCGTGCTCGGCTCTTTTTTGTTCGAGGTGAACCCGCTCGATCCTTCGACCTACGCCGCCGTCTCGATTGGTTTGATTGTGGCCGCAGTCGCGGCAAGCTATCTTCCGGCCCGACGCGCGATGGCTGTAGATCCGGTCCAAGCGCTCCACTCGGACTGAACCTCCTCGAAGAGCCGTCAGGGCGACACGCTTCCATTCCGCCGCGGAAGTGCGCAAGGGCCGTGCCTGGCCCGGCTCTCGATGCAGGCAAGGAGTGCCATCGCGCTGTCATCATGGACTCGGAAAAGGATCCGCTCTCCGTTGCAGAATCGGCACGCTGATTTTTGAGCGCGCCCGGCAGATTTCATGCCATTTGTGATGGTATATGGTACGGTTAATGGCATGCAACTCAGGATCGATAAAGCGGGGCGGATTGTCGTTCCCAAACCTCTCCGGGAGCGGATGGGTTTCAAGCCGGACGCCGACTTAGAGGCTATTGAGCAGCCGGAGGGCGTGCTTCTCAAGCGGGTCGAACAACGGCCTTCCATGGTCAAGGTCGATGGTCTGTGGGTCCATCAGGGCCGCGCCGAACCGGGGGCAAACTGGGAACGCGTTCTTGAGGATTTGCGCGAGGGGCGGATTGAGTCCGTCTTGAGAGCGTAGCCAGATGGACATTTTCTTCGATACGACAGTTCTCGTGGCCGCCTCTGAGCAAAGCCATCCGCACTACGCGCAAGCCAGGCCTGCGCTGCTGCGCGTCGCCGCCGGGCGGGACAAGGGATTTATGGGCCTGCACTCGATCGCGGAAGTATTTGCCACACTCACGCGCCTGCCGGTCCAACCGCGTATCCACCCGGTTGAAGCGGCGCGCATCGTCACCGAGAACATCCTGCCGCATTTTGAGGTCGTGTCGCTCGGCAAAAAAGACTATCTGGAGGCACTGCACACGATGGCAAGCGACGGATGGATCGGCGCGAAAATTTACGACGCTCTGCTGCTGAGCTGCGCGGGAAGATGCGCGGTCGAACGTATTTATACGTTCAATCTCGGGGACTTCAGGCAGTTGGCACCGGCCGATTTGCGAGAGAAAATATGCACACCATGAGGAGCAACGGAAATCTTATGGCCTCCCACCGCGCGGAACCCTCCGGCGGTGAATGACGAGATAGGCCGCCGTTGACCGCTATTTTGTCGATTCCAATCTTCTTCTGTCTTACGTGGATCCGGTCGACTTCCGGAAACAGGCCCGTGCCACGGAGTGGCTGGACGCCTTGTGTCTAGCGGGAGCCGGGTGCCTGAGCTGGCAGGTCCTGCACGAGTTCTACTGGAATGCAGTGCATTCTCGCGGCTGCCCAGCGTGCCGGCGCCTGGTACCTGCTGTCGGAAGACTTCCAACCTGACCGACGCTACGACAGCGTGCAGGTTCTCAACCCTTTCGACCATCCGCATCCGACTTTGCTTTTGTAAGCTTCGGTGCACGCCGAGGTGGGCGGAGTGATCTGTCGAAGGTGCCCACACGAACACGCCGGGCGCCAGCGATTGTGTGATACAACACTAACTATAGTCTAACTGCATTGTAACTTTGGCCCGCATTTGATTATGCTGAGATCGGGTGAAGCCTGGGATTCCGGCAACATGACACCAAAAGATCCGGTGAAGCGAAAGGACGCGAAGTTCCGGCTGCTCTTTGAGAACAACCCTCTGCCCATGTGGGTGTTCGACCGGCAGACCTTGCGCTTCCTGGAGATCAATCATGCAGCCGCCGTCCATTACGGCTATAGCCGCGAAGAGTTCCTGAGTATGACCCTTGAGGACATCCGTCCGCCGGAGGATGTGGCGCGCCTCAAGGATACGGTCGCCCGGGCTAGCGGCCTGACGTTGTCCGGCCGGTGGCGTCACCGGCTGAAAGACGGCCGCCAGATCGATGTGGATGTCGCCTCGCACTCAATCTCCTACGGCGGCCGGCTGGCGGTGCTCTCCGTGCTCCAGGATGTGACCGAGCGCAATCGGCTCGAAGAACAACTCCGGCAGTCCGCCAAAATGGAAGCGGTGGGCATGCTGGCTGGAGGCATCGCGCACGATTTCAATAACCTGCTGACCATCATCAACGGCTATAGCCAGATTCTGCTGAATGCCATCCCCGAGACGGACCCGAACCACACGGCGGTGGAGCAGATCATGAAGGCCGGCGAGCGCGCGGCCGGGCTCACGCGCCAGTTGCTGTCGCACAGCCGCCGGCAGGTGCTGCAGCCGAAGCTTCTGAATCTCAATCGGCTGCTGACTGGCATGGAAGCCATGCTGCGGCGCCTCATCGGCGAGGACATCGAGTTGCGCTTCGCGCCGGGTCCGGAGATCGGGCAGGTGAAAGCCGATCCCGGGCAGGTCGAGCAGGTGATCATGAACCTGGCCGTGAACGCCCGGGATGCCATGCCGCGCGGCGGCATGTTGACGATCGAGACGCGCAACGTGGAGCTCAGCGAGCTGTCGGCCTCCACGCAATTCCCCGCGAAGCCCGGCAAGTATGTGGCACTGGTGGTGGTCGATGACGGCTCGGGCATGGATGCTGAAACGCGCGCGCATCTGTTTGAGCCCTTCTTCACCACCAAAACGCAAGGCCAGGGCACTGGGCTGGGGATGGCAACGGTATTGGGCATCGTTAAGCAGAGCGGCGGCGCCATCGAAGTGGCCAGCGAACCAGGCAAAGGCACTTCCGTCAAGGTCTATCTGCCGCGTGTCGACCAACCCGCCGCGCCGGAGACCGAGACGGTATGGAACAAGTCGGTGGGCGGTTCCGAGACGATCCTGTTAGTCGAGGATGAGGAGCAGGTTCGCCACCTGGTACGCGACACCCTGCGGCGCGAAGGCTACCAGGTTTTGGACGCGCCCAGTCCGGCGGAGGCCCGCCGCATTGCGGAAGCGCACCCGGGCCGCATTCATCTGCTGATTGCCGATGTGGTGATGCCTAAGGAAGGCGGCCGCGAATTGGCTTCCAGCCTCGTGTCGCGCCGGCCGTCGATGAAGGTACTCTTCATGTCCGGTTACACGGACCAGGCCGTCGAATCCGAGTTCATCCAGAAGCCGTTCACGCCCGCGGCCCTTTCGAGGAAGGTGCGGGAGATTTTGGAGCAGAACGGCGAGACGCGCCGGTCGGCGAGCCACTGATCCTCCGAATAAGCAGTCTATCTCAGGCACCCGAATCATAACGACGATGGCTCACATTCGCGAGGATGGGGCCGCGCCAGTTGGGCGAAACCTTCAAAAGGTTTCTCCCTCCCTCTTCCAAGGCTTTCACTTCCCGCCACACCGGTCAGCTACAAACTGGCGTGTGACGCAGGCCCAGTATGACCTCGAGGCGGCGCGGGACCAATGGGATGCCAGGATCCCAAACGAAGTTCGCCGGCGCCAGGCCCGGAACTAAAGTGCGGTAGCAATATGCTACCTTATAAGCGATGAGTCAGCCGGTGAAGCTGTCCGAAGCCCTCGTGCTCGATGCCCGCCTTGCCGGCGACGCGGTCGAGCGCTCGATTGCGGGCCAAGTCGAATTCTGGGCGCGACTAGGGCGGTCGGTTGAGCTCCTGCTCGATGGGCAGCACGTGTTAGCGTTGTGCCGCAACGCCAGCGCCAGTCCGCTTTCCGCCTGCCTCCAGTCCGTGGATTCCCCGGAAGGCCGGCGCCGCGTCGCCGATCTGCTCGCGAGCGGGCCCTTCCCTCACTACCGACCGGATCCGGATCGCCCTGGCTTCCTGGTGCGTATCGATGCGAACGGGAGCCGCACCGTAGGCCGATTCGTCCGCCGCCAGTTCCAACCCGTTCACACGCGGACCGCACGCCCGTGACGCTGCCGCTGGACCGGCGCCCGGTCATCGTCGCCCTCGCTGGGCCCAATGGCGCGGGGAAGACGACGTTCTTTCACGCCCACCTGCAACCCGCCGGGCTGCGGTTTGTCAATGCGGACGTTTTAGCCCAACAACTCCACCTCGAGGCCTATGCCGCCGCCCGCCTAGCCGATGCCGTGCGGCAGGAATTGGTGAAGCAGCGCGAGAGTTTTGTCTTCGAGACGGTTTTTTCAGACCCAGCGGGCGAGAAGCTCGCTTTCCTCAAAGGCGCGGTCGCGGCGGGCTACAACACGATTCTGTGCTTCATCGGAGCGGCGGGACCGGAAGTGTGCGAACAGCGCGTGGCGATGCGGGTCTCACAGGGCGGACACGATGTTCCGACGGAGAAACTGATCGAACGTTTTCCTCGCATCCTGGCTAACCTCGGAGCGGCTGTGCGCGAACTGCCGCACGTATGGGTCTTCGACAATAACGACCTGCGAAATCCCTTCCGCCTGGTGGCCATCTTCGAAAGCGGAGGCCTGGTCAAGTTGCGACGGCCAGTTCCGAAATGGCTGGCGCCGCTGCTACCGAACTCGTAGGCAGTCGTGGTGTAGAGGCTGATTCGGAATGCCGGCGCGTTCGCTCTGCGGTTAGGCCGGTTATTGGTCGGCTCGCTGGGCGCTCAGGTTTCCGGGCCGGGGATTTAGGCCGGGCCAGTTGAGGCGAAACCTTCAAAAGGTTTCTCCCCTACACCGCCCTTCCAACACTTACGCTCCTGCGCCAGAGCCGGGTCCGTATGCTTCCGGCTTGCAGCGGAGGCTGTACTGCTGATCGGCTCGAAGATCGAATTGGCACGGTTCAACGAAGCCATGGGCGGAGGAACCGCAGCTTCCGCACCACCCGGGTGCAGGCGAGGGCACATTGCGCGAGGCGAACTGAATCGGGCATCAATCACGACCCGCGTCATGGGCGCAGGCGACCTGCAACTGTTATGGTCTCTCAAATCACAGATCGCGCTCCGCATTGACAAGCATGTGCAGAACCCGCTGCGCTCTCGCAGCGCGGTACAAGATCACGCCCAGCCAGGTTCCGAGCGTGTTGGTGATCAGGTCCGTGGTGCCGGAGTCACGGGTGGGAAGGTAACCCTGGAACACTTCTATGGTCAGGCTTACGGCGAAGCCGAACATGACCGCGACGAGACCTGCCCGTTTCTTTTTTCGGATAAGCGCGAAGTAGGCGCAAAAACTCATTCCGAGCGGGATGAATCCAGCAACGTTCTTGAGGTTGTTCATCCAATAGCCCCAGGACATGCTGAACTCGTCCCAGTCGGGTCTCAAGACAGGCTGGTCCAGGACCGTGTAGGCAGGCGGAATGAATAAATCGTCGCTGGTGCCGGCGCGGTTATGGACGATGCTGCCGGCGCGCTCGTCGAACAAGTACAGAGCTGCTGTATGGTCTCGGTCGTTTATGACGGGCCTCCCCATCGTCGTCCATGTATCGTAGTGCCGGCGAACCGTTGGCGCGGTTAGCTCGCTCGCGTAAATCGCTAGCCCTTTCACTTGCCCGGACCAGGCTCCGTGCGGCCGCGGCGAGTCCCCGACGATGAAACGGCCGGTGCAGTCGCAAGGTATGATCTGGAATCCGCGATCCTTCCCGGGCACCGTGCCGTTTGCATATACCAACGTCCCTCGCCCTGATGAGGCGATGGTTGCGAGTAAGGGTCGCGTGCCGTCAACGTAAACTGTCGTCTGCGCTCCCGAGGTGATGGTCACGAATACAGGTCGTGCCTCACGAAATACATCGTTAACGACGATGCTTTGCAATCTTGCCCGACCGGGCGAGCTGATCTGCCTGGATTGCAGCAACAGATCAGTATGCGATTGGTTCAGGGACAGCTGTAGTGGATTGTCCGGGGCGTAGAACGATAAGATGGCGCCGCCATTGTCGGTGGACGCTTCGAGCCACAGTTCGAGGCTGCAAGGCTGCGGGCCTGCTGAGCCGGTGCTGTCTAGGGAGCCGGTACTCGTAACGGTGCCGTAGTCGCCGAAACGGATGCCGTTGCGGTCCTTCAGCCAAGTCACTTCGTTTGTCGGGGCGTGGAAGGGCCAGAGTCCCAGGGTGAGGATGACGGCCAGAACGAAAATGCACAGGACACCTAATCGGGAGTGTGTCATCAGGATTCCCGCACCCGTCACGTTGTCTGATATTGGTTGTCGCTGTTCATTTCCAGGCATTATCGAGGCGCTATTCCTTTCATGATACGCGGGGGAATGTGGCGCCGCAGCGCGAGCATCGGTGCTCTTGACACGTGGTGAGCCCGTTGTGGTTCGAGGTGGCGGCGCGAAGCCTTCAAAACTTTTTCCTCCACACCCCTCTTCCAACGCCACCCTTACGACGCTCGCTGTGACCGCTGACGCCATGTCTGTGCAGCAGTGGAATAACGCTCCGATCAGTCCACGTATCGTTACGGCTTCTTTCCCACCGGCCGGCGGCGGCAACAAGGCCGCACGCAACTGGACGGACCGGCGCGCATCCTGCAGTGATTGCTCACCACCCGGATGCTGTCGAGGACGCTTTCGCCAGGCCAGTTAGATCGGCGTCGCTCACTACGCGCAATGGGCGAAGAGGGGCAGGTCAACAGCAACCGGTTAAAGCCTACTGGAATGACTATCGGATCGAGCACCAACGTCCCCGGTGAAGGAGCGGAGGTTAAGGACGATGTCGTGGACGCTGTTGGCAGCCTCGCTTTCGCTTAGAATCGGATTTACATGCTGATTCGGATCGTCGGCGTATTGGTCGCTGTGCTCTGCGGTTACACCTGTTACTGGTCGGCGCGCTGGGCACTTGGGTTTCCGGGTCGGGGATTTTACGCTGCGCCAGTGGGGGAGAAACCTTCGAAAGGTTTCTCCCCCACACCCCCTCTTCCAATCCGCGTAGAATTTGGTGCCACACGTGTCCAGCCCAGGTGACCGCAGATGACCGCAGGTGACCGCAGGTGACCGCATTGTTTCTGTCTTACTTTATGTTACAGTGTACACTGTATAATCGTGAACTACATGATACAAATAGCGGAATGTGCACGCGAACAATACGTCTTTGTGGGCCAAGGCGCATCTCTTCGATTACCGATATACCCCAAGATGAAATCCGAGGAGACCGGCGATCAAATCCCGGAAGTGTTGCATGCCAGAATGCCTTGTGTCGCACGCCTCCAACTGACACACCCTGATAGCTCCGCGCGAAACAGCGCGACATTGGTCCGCTTGGATTGTACTGCGGAAACGCCTACGCTGCGAACCCCGCCCCGCGGCAAGGCTCATGAGGGGCGCAAACGCAAAGGCGCGTGCCCGTCGATTGGGAGGTCCCTGATATGGAGGAGTCCGCGAGGATACCTGCCTTCACTTGGAGGGGCCCGCAGCGCAACAGCCTACCAAACAGTGCGCACAGTAGGACACGCAGTAGCACTTGGCCCAAAGAGGTCGTCCTTGCCCGCGCCCACGGAGTTGCGGATACTCGTTTCGCGGGTCGTCCCGCTTTCTGCGTTGCGCCAATCGTGGCCAAGGTCTGGTTCATTCAGCTCCAGTAATCCAGTCGCGCACATACGATCAGGATGTTCTTCTTTTGTGGACGAAGATCGTATCGATCAGGATGAAGAGCGTCGAAGAGTACGCGGCAATTCCGAAGACCCAGAGTCCCAGAGCCCAACAGCGCCTTCCGATGTTGTACAATGAATGTGGACTACTTGAGCGCCCGGCGCGAAATGCGTGTCTGGGTTGATCAAGTGTTTGAGTAACTCTCCCAAGGCGGCCGATGCTCTGGCGAGGGTTGAGCCCGTGCTGTTGAGCGATTCTTTGATGGCGCGCCTTGCGCGCTGTCGAGGGCCTGTCGCTGAATGCTCATACATCTCGTGAATGCTACGCCAGACGCCTACGGCGAATCCGGCAGCGGCGTTCCGGGGATAGAAAACTATTGGAGCGTGGTATGGCTGCGCGTATAGAGATTGCAGGTCATGGCGCGAAAATCGCCCGGAAGCACGAAGACGCTATCGGCGCGCTCCTCACACAGCCCACCGTGGCAGCGGCTGCTGGCGTAGTCGGTCTCGGCGAGAAGACACTCCGCCGCTGGCTCCAGGACCCCGGTTTTCAGGCTGCCTATAGGGAGGCGCGCCGTGCAGCCTTCGGAAGGGCGATTGGCCGTGTGCAGCAGGCGGCCGATCTGGCGATCTCGCTAATGATAGAGACCATTCAAGACCCGAAGGCGCCCCCGAGCATGCGGCTCCGGGCCGCGGAGGACCTGTGGAAGATAGCGCACGAAACATTCAAGACGGAGGATTTGGAAAGCCGGGTGAGTAGGCTGGAAGAACGATCCTCCAGAAAACGCGCAGCTTGAAGACGATAGCGATGGTAAATCTGGAAAAGCGAGTAGAACAGCTCGAATTCAGTTTGGGCGTGCGGAGGCGCCACGGACCAGATTCGGGCATCGGATACCTAAGTGACGACGAACTCTGGGAAATTGTTTTCCCAGGTACGGACCCAGCCGTTTGTGAGCAAGTAAACCGCGACCACCCACGCCTAATTCTTGCAATACTGCTCCGGGCTGCTGTTTCAGCCTTTCGGGCGCAGATGGGCGGCCACGCGTTAACCGCAGAGCAAAGAGCGGACATCGAGAAGGCCGTGACAAGCGACAACCACGATACCCAGTATTTCGCTTTGGCCTTTCAGGCGCAAGCGGATGGCCACGAGTTGACAGCCGACCAAAGGGCGTGCATCAAAGAGTGCGAGACAATCTACCAGGAAGTCGACAGGATCACGAAGCCCAAGAAATCATCTATCCCAAAGGTGAGCCCATTCGTGTCCATCGCATAGGTATTTCGGTCGCTGGTCACCGGTTGTTTCAAGGCTCCGTCAGCTCCCGCTACTTGAGGGACTGTACTGCCTCCCGGCGCTTCCCGGTTGCAATCGTGATCTTTCGAGCGAGGAGCCGTACATTGAGGAATTCCGCCTAAGCCGAACGTTCATTCCGGAGGGATGACGAACGGAATTCCGGGATGAACCAGAACAACGATCGGCGCGTAGCGACGCTGGCATCCTCGACCTCGACCTTCAAAAGGTTTCTCCCCACCCCCTCTTCCAACGCTCGCCGGTTTCTGTAACCGGTAACGCCCCGTCGTTGCAAGCAGCGCGGAACCCCGATCAGTCCACGTATCGTTACGGCTTCTTGCCCCACCGGGCCGCGGCGGCTTTGCGGGCGATTTCAAAATCGACCTGCGGCGGCGCAACGCCGGTAACGGACCGCGTTCTCATTGATTCTCGCGCCAGGTGGGTTGACCGAAGCGGCGAGGCATCCGGAACAAGCTGCGGAGCCAGCCCGGAGCAACAGTGAATCGTTTCCGAACTCCGCGACCTCACACGCGCGACCGTCGTGTTCCTCGTTGCGGCGCCGCTCGACCATCTCCGGATCCCAACCCGGATTCTCAGTTGTTCATGGATGTTCAACGGCAAGGGTGACCTCCGTGGGCGACCATCCGACGCGTCACTGGTGCGTCGGCGCGCATTCTTCCGTTCCCCATAAGCGGTCCACTGAGGCCACTTATCTGCGCGAGAGTGGCGGACCCCAAGGCGTGCCGAAGAAGATCCGGTTCAAATTAGGGAAAGTGGCGACTGGCCGAGGTATCTCCGCCAAAACAGGTCGCATTTAGGCCGTCCAAAGGCACGCGCGGGCCGGGCGTGCTCGTATTTCCAACCTTGCAGGACATAGCTGTAAGGTGGATCATAGTCCAAAATCACTAGAGAAATCGCCGCTATTGTCCGATATGTTCAGCGGAGGGTTTTGTGTGATCTGTTCCTCTGGCTTTTTCGCGAGGGCCGGGCTCTGTGACTGTCTGGAGAGCGGCCGGCGCATCGTCCTGGTTTTGACGGCCTTGACAGCACTCGTTGCGTGCTGTTGGGCGCAAGGCGTTCCCACGCCGCCGGCACCGCCGCCGGTGCCCACCGGGTACTGCGGCTCTCTCTACACCGAACTGAATGGCGACCTGCAGGCGTTCAACACATTGCTGGCGACCCCGCCAGCCTGGACTCCGATACCCGGCGGTCCTACGGTCTACAGCGCCACCCTGCAGTGGGCCAACAGTAACGCGGGCCCTGCGATATCCAACCCCGCCTATTTACCATCCGTTCTGGCCCAATTGCAGAGTCTGCGAGCGCTGGGTGTGCAGGCCGTGTCGATTCCCGCTCTGTTTCCCATTCTGTACGAGCCTTTTCATGGCAGCGAGGCCGCTTACCAACCATACCTGACTTTCTATACCCAGGTCGCCCAGGCTGTCCGGGCCGCCGGGTTGAAGGTTATCGTGGACTCCGAGATCACGTTTTCGAACGACATAGAGGCCGGCTGGACAAACATGAGCGCATTTTACAGTTCGCTCACCTGGACGGAGTACATGGCGGCGCGCGCCCAAATGGCCGCCACGATCGCTCAAAACTTGCAGCCGGATTATCTCGTCCTGGCAGAAGAACCCGATACCGAAGCCGCGCAGTCCGGCCAGACCAACCTGAACATCCCGGCCGACGCCGCGCAAATGGTGGCTGGCGAGATCGCGGCCGTGCAGGCTTTGAATATGCCGAACCCTCCCAAGCTAGGCGCCGGCTTTGGCTCCTGGATGCCGGCCTCGGGCGCTCCCAGCCTGCCGAATTACATCAGTGCGTACGTCGCGCTGCCCCTGGACTATATCGACTTTCACCTGCTTCCGATCAACAAGGTGAACAAAGATGATTTCGTCGCCAACACGCTGACCATCGCCAGTATGGCGGCAGCCGCCGGCAAACCAGTCGCCATCAGCCAGGCCTGGCTATCGAAGGTGGCGGCTTCGGAATGGCAGGGCTACCAAACATCCAGCCTGGACCTGGAACGCGCCCGTCAGCCTTTCAGCTTCTGGGCGCCTCTGGACTCCTATTTCATGCACACCGCCCAGGCGCTGGCCGAGTACACCAACCTGCTGTATCTCGACCTGGAGCAGTCCTATTTCCTGAACGCGTATCAGACGTATGGCGGAACCGTGGCCAATGGCGGATCCCTGAACTGCACCTGCACCACGACCAACTGCTCGGATTACGCCATCATGCACACCGAGAATTCACTGGCGGAGGCGGCCGACCAGCAGAGCGTGTACACCCCTACCGCGTTTTCGTACTACAGCCAACTGGTCACAATACCCGACACCACTCCGCCAACCACGCCCGCGAACTTCACGGGCACACCCGGATTAACAACGGCGAATCTCTCCTGGAGCGCCTCCACCGACAACATCGGAGTAGCCGGTTACAACGTGTACCGCTGCACCCCACCGGCGGCCGGACGGCCCTGCACGGGCGTCTGGCTCGCCTCCACGACGCTGCCGGGCTACGGTGACTCGTCGCTAAAGGGCGGCACGCTGTATAGCTACCAGATCCAGGCATTCGATCTGGCCGGCAACAATTCGCCGCTTTCGCCCACGTTGAGGTTGCAGACGTACATAACGTCGGCATCTTCCGCTAGAAACCTGTTGGCTACTGCATTTTCGTCCCAGGAGATCGACCTGAGCTGGTCTCCGCCCGCGAATACGGAAGGACTGTCCCAATATCTGATTCTCGCCGGCACATCCCCGTCAACTTTACAGCAGATCGCGGTCAGCCCCGCTACGCAGACTACGTATAAGAATTTGAATCTGGTCCCAGGAACCAGTTACTACTATGGCATCGTGGCCGTGGAACAGGGACTCGATGCGCCGATGACCCCGGTCGCCCAGGCCACCACGCTGCCCCTGCCGAACCCGCCCACCAAGGTAGCCGGGACGGCAGTTCCCACTAGCATCGTTCTGACCTGGCAGGAGAGCCGCCCGCCGAATGGCTTGCCGATAAATTACTACGAAATCTGGGAGGGAACCAAGCCCGGCCAATTGAGCCAGGTGGCCCAGAAATCGGACACCACCTACACGGCGTCATCCCTGACGGCCAATACGACCTATTACTTCGAAATCGTGGCGGTGGACGCGGGCCACGACGACTCGGCGCCATCCAGCCCGGTCGCCGTCACCACGCTTGCGCTGCCCGCCACGCCCGTCAACGTTCTGGCTACGGCCAACTCCACGACCCAGGTTACGGTAACCTGGTCGGAAAGCATCCCGCCCAACGGCCTGCCGCTTCGAAGCTACAACATCTTACGGGGAACGTCACCATCTGGCCTGACCCAAGTTGCCGTGCGGACAACCGCTCCATTCATCGACCACGGAGTTACAGCGCACGCCTCTTACTACTACGCAATTGAAGCGGTGGACACCAGCGGCGACGTGTCGCCTAGGTCCGCTACGGTCGAGGTCACTACGCCCAACTAGAGATGGACGGGGTGAGCCAGGTAGTATCAGTTTCAGGTCTAAAACGCGAGTTTCACGCGAGAAGGCAGCTGGATGGATGGAGGTATTCCGGGTATCCCATGTGTCATCGCGTAGCCTGTTAGCCGGGAATCCTTTGGGTTCCAAGGCGGCATGTGGTGCCGCACCCGGGGTGAGTTTTGAGACTCGCTCTGCATATGCATTCGTTTTGATCGGATCCGTTTTTCGACGGCTGGTTCTTTGGTGGGGCTGGGCCAGTTGGGGCGAAACCTTCAAAAGGTTTCTCCCCCACACCCCCTCTTCCAACGCGCGCTTCACCGCCGCCGGACGCCGGAACGACTGACGGCCCCGTAGTTGAAGCAGCGCGGCACGCCGATCAGTCCGACCTATCGTTACGGCTTCTTGCCCCACCGGGTCGCGGCAGCTTTGCGGGCGATCTCTTGGCGCTGCTCTTTTGTCAGAGCGCGGCGCGCGAGCCCTGCCGCCGACTAACCCAGCCTTTTGCCCGGTTTCGCTTTGCGCTCCGGCGTAAATCTTTGCGCGCGAGCACGGCCCGCCTTTCGAGCAATCTGCTAGATGCTCTTCCTCGGATAATATTCATCCCGTCGCAGCCCTCCCTTTCTTCCCTTAGCGCCACAGCGTGGGGGTTTTTTCAAGCCATCTCAATCATGCTTGCGCCAAACTCAAGAAATTCTATGTGGCACTCGTTTTGTGCTTGACATAGCGTACCGGAAGATGAATAATGGTTTTAATGGAGTGCTTGCATGACTTCGGAAACCGAAAGGAGTGACGACGATGTGGTCGATGTGGAACGCTCCCTCCGATCTGGACTACTACGGCCAGTCCGGATTCGGCGGAGACGAGCCGGAAGAGGAACAGGAAGAAGAACTGGAGGAACAGCCGGACGATTTGCCGGAACCTCCAGACGAGGGACCAGAACCGCCTGATCTACAGGCACAAGGAGAACAACAACAATGACGAATGGTATTTTGCGATTCAACCCCAACGCCCCAGTCGCAGTCGCCCTGCGCTATGACGATGGCAAACGTGTCGAAGGACGCTATGGCGAACAGGTCATGTACGCGCTCGAAGGCGATCGCGTCATGTACGTGCCGCCGGTGGTGGCCCAGCAGATTCGCGAACTCGGCATCCGGGCGCGCGAGATCTTTGAGATCTGCAAGGCCGAACTGTGTGAGGAAAACCGGCGCCGCATCGAGTGGCGCGTGAAGAAGATCGAACAACCGCGGCATCCGGCTTCGTCGGGAAACGTTTCGGAAGCCGCGGCAGCTAGTTCGAGCAGTGAAGCCCAGAACCATCGCAATGGTAACACAGACCACCGCAACAGGCCGCTCGATTTGCAGGCCTCTCCGGACGGCACCCTGTTGCCGGTCCCGGTAACCGGCGCCGGAATAACAGCCATGGAGTTGGCCATGAGCGGGGCGGCGGAAGTGGCGCAGCGGGTCGAATCTCGTGCCCGCATGCGCAACTATTCGCTGCAGTTCACCAGTGAAGATATCCGAGCGATTGGCCTGACCATGTTCATCCAGGCCATGCGGGAGCGAGGTGTCACATGGGATCAGCGCTGAGTACCAGCCTGACATCTGCTCCTCTGGCGCAGTTAGCGTTCACTGGCCTCCCGGAATTGCCGCTGCTTGCACCACCGCCTGAGAGTGCTTCCACCGAACTGATCGTGGCGCCGGAAGTCGCGCTCACGAAACTGCCCGCGACAAATGGCGCCCTCGCCGCCAATGCCGATCCGGCTCCCGTCCTCTCCCCCAGCCAGGTCCGCTGCTTCTTCGACTGCCAGGCGCGCTGGTGGTTCAAGTACGGGCTGCATTTGCCGGAACGGAAGAACAGCTCGCTCGCTTTGGGCTTGGCAGTGCACCAGGCCCTCGAAGTCAACTTCCGGGAGAAGATCGAGACCCGCGAAGACCTGGAAACCGCCGGGGTCGTGTGTGTGTTCCGGGATGCCTGGATGGAACAGGTTCCGCAGACAGTGTTCACTGCTGATGAAAGCCAAGGGGACCTGCGCAGGACGGGGGAACGGCTGGTCTCGAAGTACATGGACGAAGTGGCGCCCACAGTCGAACCCGCCGCCGTCGAACTGGACGTCCAGGGCGAGATCTCCGGCGTCGCCGTCCGGGGACGGGTGGACGTGCTGGATGTGGAAGGGAGGCTGATCGACTTCAAGACGGCCTCCCGCCGGCCTTCCTCTGTCTCGCCGGACTATGCGTTCCAGTTAGCCACGTATCAGCAGATCACTCCTGGGGCCAGCGGTGAAGTGCGCATCGACAGCTTGGTGAAAACCCAGACGGTGCAGATCGTGCAGCAGGCCTACACCGTTGGGGATGCGGACGTCCGGGCCACCCAGGTGCTGTATCCGATGGCGCAGAAGGCCATGGGCAGCGGGATGTATTGCCCGAACCGACAGTCGATGCTGTGCAGCCAGAAGCACTGCAGCTTCTGGAGAGAGTGCGAAGAGGAGTTCGGCGGCCGGGTGCGGTCGTCCTAAGCCTCGTGGTCACCCTGTAAACGCAAAGCGCCCGGCTCAGGATACCATCGCGGCGTCCCGGGCTGGGCGCTTGTCCTCCGGATCAAAAAACAACCGAGGTGAATGTGCTTAGGAGACGTGTGCCATTACGCCGGAGTGTGCCTTTGCAGCGGGGTCTGCCGCCGCAACGAATCGTTCCGGTTCGGAAGATGCGGTTCCAGCCGCGGCGGGGTCCGGAGAGAAGCGCTGAGTATCTGGCTTGGATCCGGACGCTGGGATGCGCAGTCTGTTCCCGCGTGAGCGGCGCAGCGACCGTTGTCGAGGCAGCTCACACGAACGCGCTGGGCCCCAGGGGGATAGGGCAAAAGACGTCGGATTTCTCGGCGATTCCTCTGTGTGGGGCGCACCACCGCGAGGATCCGGATTCATACCATCGGCTGGGCGAGCAGGGGTTTTCGTACACACATGGGATTGACCTAAAAGAGCTCGTGCTGCGATTGCAGAGGCAGTTCTGGCAGGCTGGGCGTGTCCGGCGACTAAGGCTGTTCATCCCGATGAGCGTGGGAGAGGTCGGGTAAGAACAAAGCTCCGCGGGTGTGGGTCAGATCAGTAAGAATCAGGCTGCGTTGGGGATCAGGACTCGCAGGAGGAAATGATGCGTGCCGTCCAGGAGTCACTTCAGCCCCGCTGATCTGCCGGATGACGGCAGAGAGGGAGTAAACTCGAAAGAGGAGGTGTTATGGCCGATATCGACCGCCACGAGTTGCACACCTTGGTGGACCACATTCCCGCGAGCGATGTGCCGGCGGCGCGCAAGGTCCTGCGCGCGTTGGTGGATCCAGTAGAATTGGCGATCCTGACCGCGCCGCTGGACGATGAGCCTGAGACGGAGGAAGAGCAAGCCACGGTGGCTTCATCTCTGGCCGATGCATCTCCCGACATCCCGTTTGAACAGCTCCGGCGTATACGGGCATGAAGCGAGTCCTGTTTCGCCCGCAGGCGGCCAGGGATCTGGAACGGTTGCCAAACCGAAGCGCCGGGACCAAGTGGAGCAGGCCATCGAACGGTTTGCCCAAACCGGTGCTGGCGACATAAAGATGCTGGCAGGCGAGGGGCGCCAACTCCGGTTGCGCGTCGGAGACTGGCGAGTTCGTTTCGTGTATGAGAAGCCGGACATCATTCGGATTCTGCACATTCGCAACCGCCGCGAAGCATACCGTTGAGGCAGGAACCCCCATCGAAACAGCGCATACCAATGTACCGGGCAGGGGCGAGATGCGGTTTGCACATGCCCACCAGGCTGCCCACGAATTCCGGTTCTCCAAGATGATGACGAATGCACATCTCGCCCGCGGGCAGGCTGCCCACACCCAATTCTTTGGGAAATTAGCCCGTTGTTAGGGACTGCAGGCTATTATAAGAGGGTATAAGACGTCATTTTTAGGGCTGGGAACTGGCAGCCTGCATGCATCAGGGGAGGAGTAGGGAAGACAGCTTGTTTACGAGAACCAGTGCGGCGGAAGTCGCGGCGAACGATGCCGGTCCCGGCATCGACGATTCCCTCACCTGCGGCCCGCTGCTCGAAGGTGAGTTTCGCCAATGGGACGAGTTTGTGCAGGCCCATCCTCGCAGTAGCCCGTTCCATCTGCTCGCCTGGAAAAGGACGATCGAGGAGTCGTTCCGGTATCGGCCCTATTATCTGGTGGCGCGGGGCGGCGGCCGGGTACGCGCGGTACTTCCCTTGTTTCTGGTACGGAATCCGCTGCTGGGGAAAGCGTTGATCTCCTCGCCATTCGCCGTATACGGGGGCATACTGGCCGATTCGGTGGAAGCTCGAGACGCGCTGCTATGGCTGCGTCAAAGGGCTGGGAGAGGAACTGGGAGTCGACTACATTGAGCTGCGCAACGCCTGGCCCGAGCAGTGCGGGGGAATCTCGAACGTATCGCGTTACGTGACATTCGCCCAGGAGTTGGTGCCGGATGAAGCGAAGCTCCTGGAATCGCTACCGAAGAAGACCCGCAATATGGTGCGGAAGTCGTTGAAGCAGCCGTTCCGCATGGATTATAAAGTCCGGGAGGTGGGCCGGCTGGATTCAGTGCATTCCCGCAACATGCGCCGCCTGGGTACGCCCAACTTCCCGCGCAAGTATTTTGCCAGTGTGCTGGCAAATTTCGGCGAGTTAGCCGATGTGCGCGAGGTCTGGCTGGATGATCAAGTCATGGCGGTCAGCTTGAATTTCTACTACCACGGCGAGATGCACACCTATCATGCGGCCGCCGACAGCCGGTTTAACGCGCTAGGCCCCAACACCTTCATGTACTTCGATCATCTGCGCTGGGCGGGCGAGCACGGCTATCACACGTTCGACTTCGGGCGGTCGAAGCGCGACACCGGCACTTTCGAATTCAAGAAGCACTGGAATACTCAAATGCGGGAGCTACCTTATGAAGTTCTCCTGGTGAACCGGAAGGAGCTTCCCAACTTTAGCCCGGCCAATCCCCGGTTCGAGATCGCCATTCGGGCTTGGCGGCGTCTACCACTTCCGCTGACGCGGACGCTGAGCCGTTTTGTGTTTTCGCTGTTTCCGTGACCCAATGTGGCTGATTCCCTACGCCGTCTTCTGGATTTCGTTCGGGTTGGTCGTGTACGTCTACGCGGGTTATCCGGTGTGCTTGCTGCTGTTGTCGTGGCGCAGACGCACGGCCCCGCCGCCGATTCCACCCGATAGTGCTTTGCCATCGATCTCCTTTGTTGTCGCGGCCTACAACGAGGAACTCGTGATCGAAGAAAAGATTCGCAACTGCCTGCGGATGGAGTATCCAGAGGAGAAGCTGACCTTCATATTCGTGTCTGAGTCGACGGACGGCACCAATGATATCCTGCTGCGGTATCGAAGCCCACGAGTCCAGGTGCGGATCATGCCCGAGCGGGGAGGAAAGGTGGCATCGCACGCGGCCGCTTATCCCATGTGCGAAGGCGATATCCTGGTGTTTTCCGATGCCAATACCTATTACCGGCCCGACTGCATGAAGATGCTGGCGAGGCACTTCGCCGATCCCCAGATCGGAGTCGTGACCGGCGACGTTCGGCTGCTGCCGTCGAACCAGAAGTTCGGCCAGGGCGAGAGTCTCTATTACAAGTACGAACGGCGGTTGCAGGAGATGGAAAGCGCGTTCTGGTCTACGGTCGCCGTTGACGGGGCCATGTACGCCATGCGAAGGAAGTGCTTCAGACCGGTCTCCAGCGGGCTGATCGCGGACGACTTCGTGCCGGCGATAAAGGTCGCTCTGCAGGGCTATCGCATCATCTATGACCCTGAGGCGATTGCGGAAGAGGATCCCACCCCGGGCGACGCTCAGGAATTCTGGCGGAAGGTCCGGGTGGTGGCATATGCAATTCAATCGTTTCTAGCTGGCGAAGGTGTCCCGCCACTTCGGCAGACGCGGCTCTGGTGGGTGTACGTGTCGCACAAGCTACTGCGCTGGTTCGTTCCCTTCTACCTGATTCTCATGTTTCTGGCGAGCGCTGTGTCAGCCTTCGGTTCGCCGTGGTGGGCCGGCATGCTGGCGGCGCAAGTGGCATTCTATGTGCTCGCTGTAGGTGCCTGGCGTGCACCTAATCGGGCAGCGTTTCCGTTCCGCGTTCCTTACTATTTCTGCATGGTGAATCTGGCGGCGCTAAGGGGCATAATTCGCGGCGTCCGCAGACAGCAGCGGCCAGTGTGGGCTCGCACCGAGCGCAGCCTGCCACCCCGAGCGTGAGGATGCGATCTGCGGCCGGCACGTCCATGAAGATCATCTACCATCACCGCACGCGCTCGACGGATGCCCAGCGCATCCACATCCAGGAGATGATCAGGGCATTTGAGGAAATCGGGCACGAAGTCGAGGTCGTATCGCTCGTCCCCACGGACGCCGGCCAGGATGATGCCAGCCGCGACGCCGGCGACGCACCTTGGAAAAAGCTGGTGCGCCGCATCCCGTTCGCTTACGAGATCGTGCAACTGGGCTACAACCTGATCGGCATCCCCATGCTTCTGCGAAAGATGCTCGGTGGGCATGTCGACTTCATCTACGAGCGGTACTCGCTATTCAACTTTGCAGGTGTGGTGGTTGCCCGCCTGTGCGGCAAGCCGCTGATTCTTGAGGTAAATTCCCCGTTTGCGCTTGAGCAGTCGCGGGATAATGACATTCGCCTGGTGCGTCTGGCGGCCTGGACGGAGCGGGTAGTGTGCAATGCAGCAAGTCGCGTGGTGGTGGTGTCGACACCCTTGCAGCGAATCATGGTGCAGGCGGGAATCCGGGCATCGCGCCTGGTCGTGATGCCGAATGGCGTGGATCTGCACAAGTTCAAGCCCCAGCCGGCCTCGGCTGATTTGCGCCGTTCACTCGGGCTGGACGGGGCGGTGGTCATCGGCTTCGTCGGTTGGTTCCGGAAATGGCACGGACTGGAACTGCTGCTGGAAGCCTTCCACAGGTCCGGGCTGGCTGCGCAGGAATGCCAAGGTATTGCTCATAGGCGACGGCCAGGCGATGGCCGACTTGCGGGATTATGTCGCCGCGCATGGCCTCAAAGAGCAAGTCATCTTCACTGGTCCACTGCCGCACGCCCAGGTCCCGCCCTATCTGGACCTCATCGATATCGCCGTACAGCCGGCGGCTAACGAATACTGTTGCCCGATGAAAATCCTGGAGTACATGGCCCTGGGAAAGCCGATCGTGGCGCCCAGGCAGGAGAACATTCAGGACTTGTTGAGGGAGGGAGAGGAATCCCTGTTGTTCACCCCAGACGATGCCACCAGCATGGCGGACGCGCTAACCGCGCTGGTGAACAATCGGGAGGAGGCCGCCCGCATGGGGCGGAAGGGCAGAGACGCGATCGAGGGGCGAGGCTACCTATGGACCGAAAATGCGCGCAGGGTAGCGGGGATGGTGGGAGGCGCGGCCAAGCAGAAGGTGGTCACGGTCTCAGGATGATATTTTCAGCGAGCGCCGGAACTCCTACCTCAGGAGCCGCCTTCACAAACTGGCGGTGCCAGGAATCCAGGACCAGCAAGGAGTAGATCTGCTCGCTGCGGTCCTCCCGGTCATGCATGTGGAGCAGATGCTCGATTTGCGTCCGGGAAAGGAATTCGGCGCAGATGCCGCCAGAGGCCAACAGCGTTTCGCGCGCGAAGCCGGACAGCTCCTCGCGGAACCAGGATTTGACCGGAACCGGGAAGCCCTTCTTGGTGCGATAGACGATTTCGCGGGGCAGTAGAGGCTCCGCCCATTTCTTGAGCAGATACTTGCTCACGCCGCCGTGCACCTTCAGGCGGTCCGGTAACGTCGCCGCAAATTCGACCAGGCGATGGTCCAGAAACGGGACGCGCAGCTCCAGAGAATTGGCCATGCTCATGCGATCGGCTTTGACCAGCAGGTCGTCAGCCAGCCAGGTCTTCAGGTCCACATAGGACATGCGCTGGAGGGGTGTCCAGCCTTGGCAATGCGCATAAGCGGCAGCTACTCCGTCCTGTGACTCGCTGGAAGAGAGCAACAGTTCGTTTGCCTGCTGCTGCGAGAAGAGGCCGCCGACGCCGCCATACCGCCATTCCAGCGGCCGCCCGAGCATGTCCGCGTACTTGCGGATCTTCGTGTCTCCCGCAAACGTGCCGATCAAGCGGCCGGCCACGCGGGCCAGCGGCAGCCGGTTGACCCGCTCATAACCCAGCATGCGACGGTAGATCGGATATCCGCCGAAGATCTCATCCGATCCCTCGCCGGATAGCGCTACCGTGACCTTCTGCCGGGCAAACTGGGCCAGGAAATAGAGCGGAATCGAAGCCGTATCGCCGACCGGCTCGTCCATGTACCAGGCGATCTTCGGCAGCACATCGCGGAAAGTGCCAGGTTCCAGCCGGAGCTCGTGATGATCGGTGTGAAAGTGCGTGGCGACGATGCGGGCGTAGTCGAGCTCGCTCTCGGCGCTGTCGTACCCGATGGAGAAAGTCTTGATGTCCTTGACGCCCAAGCGGGACATCAGGCCGACGACGGCGCTCGAATCGATGCCGCCGGAAAGAAATGCGCCCAGCGGAACGTCGGCGACCAGATGCATGCGGAGGCACTCGTCCAGGAGCGCGTCCAGGCGCTCCAGCGCCTCGCCTTCCGACATCCGCGCCGGTTCGCCGAACAGCACATCCCAGTACTGCCACGAGCGGACTCCGGATTGGTCGACCCGTATGGCGTGGCCCGGCGGAAGTTTCCGGATTCCACGCAACATCGTGTTTGGCCCGATCACGTACCGGTGGCGCAGGTACTCGTAGATCACCGCGGGATCCGGTTCCCTGGCGATATCCGGCAGCTCCAGCAGAGACTTCATCTCCGACGCAAACGCAAACCGCTCGCTGTTCTGGTGGTAGTAGAACGGCTTGATACCCAGCCGGTCGCGCGCGCCGAACAACACCTGGCGCCGTTCATCCCAGATGGCGAAGGCGAACATACCGCGCAGCTTATCCACGCACTGTTCGCCGTACTCCTCCCAGGCGTGGACGATGCACTCGGTGTCCGACCGGGTGCGGAACCGGTGCCCCCGGCTCATGAGATCCTCGTGCAGTTCCCCGAAGTTGTAGATCTCCCCATTGAAGACGATCCATACCGAGCCATCTTCATTGGACATCGGCTGATGCCCGCCAGCCAGATCGATGATGCTGAGGCGGTTGAAGCCGAGCGCGACAGGGCCTTGCAGGTAGCTGCCGGAATCGTCCGGCCCCCGGTGCCGGGCGACTGACTGCATGCGATGTACCGTGTCCTCCTCGGCAACGCGCGCGCAGTCGAGGTAGAATAGCCCGCTAATTCCGCACATAAATCGGTTTCGCCGCTTGGGCGTTGCCGGAAACAACGCTTTGCATTACGTCGATCACTTCACGCGCGACCTGCTGCCATGATCGGGAACGACCCCAATCGGAAATGGCGCTGCGGTCCCAGGTGCGTATTAGCGCTTCCCGCAACGCATCACGTAGAGCGTTTGGATCGCGCGGAGGCACCACGAATCCGTAGCGCTTCGACGAAACCATGGACGGCACGCCCCCCACATGCGTGGCCACCACGGGAGCGCCGCACGCCAACGCCTCGTTCACCACATTGGGCCAACCTTCGGTATAGCTGGCAAGACAGAAGACGTCCGCGGCCGAGAGCAATTCCGCCATGCCGACGCGGTCTACAAAACCTATGAACCGCACGCGCTCGGTGACGCCTAGTTCCAAAACTCGTCGCCGCAGCGTTTCCTCAAAGCGCGACCCGCCCCGGCCCACGCTGCCGACGATCAGCAACTCGGCATCGTAACCTTCATCCAGAAGGGCCTTCAGCGCTTGCGCTACCAAGTGGTGGCCTTTGGCCTCAATCAATTCGCCCGCGCTGACGATCAGCTTTCTCTCCGCCGCCAGGCCGTACTTGGCACGGGACAACTCGCGATTTCTTGGAAAGAACAAGTCAGGATCGATGCCGTTGGGAATGGTAACAGTAAGCTCCTCCGGCGCTCCCTCGGCGATGGCAAACTGCCGGAGGTCTTCCGAAACCGCTATTATCCGACTGGCCCGCCGGAAGGCCCAGCGCATCACCGCGCGCCGGTAGCGGAGCCCGGCAAACATGGTCTCATTGCCCCTCAGCGTAATCGTGAACGGGACGCCAAAGGCCGCCGCCAACAACGCTGTGGCGGCGCCTTCCGGATATCCGAAATGCGCGTCGATCAGGTCGAACGCAAAATCTCGGCGGATGCGCCGCATCACGGGCAGCAGACGTCCGGCCAGGCACAACACGTTGAGGGGAGTGCCGTTCGGCGGAAAGACCCAACGCGGATGGAACACTTCGATGGGCCCGTCCCACCGGCTCAAGGGTAACGTCCGAGCTTGGAGCAACTTGCCTTTAGGATTCGAATAATCTACCACCGGAATTGCGGCAATGACCTTTACGGCGGCTGATTCGGCCATGGCCTGAAGCCGCGAACGGACGAAAAGCCCCAACCCCGGCTCAGCCGGGTTGGGGTAGACAAGGCTGAGCGAGAGGATCTTCACTCAAATCCTAAGGTAGGGCAGCGCAAAATGAGTAGGGTCCCACGAATGTCCCATGCCAAACCACCAGCATCAACGAGTTGGCCGGGTCGCGGCTTGCTCCGCTAGTACCAGCGCCGGCGGAATTGACAATCCTCTTCAACGGGCCGGTCATCTCGCTGCCACCCCTGCCGGAATTGCGTGCTCCAGCACATCTGCAATGCGCGCGCCCGCCATTCCATCCCACAGCTCAGGAGCCGTGGCGTGCATTCGATTTGCACCCAGCGCTTCGATCGCTGCGTCCATAATCCGCTGAGGGTCAGTCCCTACCAACCGGTTCGTGCCTTTCTCGACGGTTACAGGCCTCTCGGTATTCTCCCGCACCGTCAGGCAGGGTACTCCCAGAATTGTCGTCTCCTCCTGAATGCCGCCGGAATCGGTGAGCACCAGGCGCGCTTCGCTCATCAATCTCAGGAAGTCCAGGTAGCCCAGCGGTGCTGTCATGAGCAGATGAGGCGCACTCAGGCCCGCCGCTTCCATCTGTCCGCGAGTTCGCGGATGCACCGGAAAGACAACCGGCAGCCGCTTGGCAAGTTGTGCTAAGACCCCGACCAGTGCATTTAATCTTTCGGGCGAATCCACGTTCGAAGGACGGTGCAAGGTAGCTACCGCGTACTGCTTCGGGCGCAACTCCAACTGTTCTAAAATGCGAGAGCGGGCCGCCTTCTCCCTGAACCGCAGGAGTGTATCGATCATCACGTTGCCCACGAAGTGAATCTTTTGGCGTGGCACACCCTCAGCCAGCAGATTTGTTACCCCGTTAGGTTCGGTCACGAACAAGTAGTCTGAAATCGCGTCCGTCAATACGCGATTGATTTCCTCCGGCATGGTCCGGTCGAAGCTCCGCAAGCCGGATTCGACGTGTGCAATCGGAATGCTCAGTTTCGAGGCCACCAGCGACGCTGCCAGCGTTGAATTCACGTCCCCTACCACCACCACCAAGTCCGGGCGATTTTCCAGGAATACCTGTTCGAGCCGCTTCATCACCTCGGCCGTCTGAAACGTTCCCGTGCCTGCGCCTACCTCCAAGTTCAGATCCGGCGTGGGAAGTTCCAGGTCCACAAAGAATCTTGCGACATCTCCGGCGAGAAATGCTGGCCTGTATGGATCAACCGTACGTCGAAAGAGCCGCTGCCGGAATTCGGCGATCAAAGCCGCCATCTTGATGAAGTTCGGCCTGGCGCCCACCACGCACGCGAGCTTCAAAACGAGGTCCATAGGGGATCTGTCTCGGGTGCACAACAACGCCTGCGCCATTGACGGTGGGCTGAGGTGATCCGCGGAATCTAACAATTAGCGCGTTGCGGTTTGGGAGCCTTGTCTCCGCCCCAGGATTCAGTTGTTTCTCTCCATCGACCCCGAGGCTCCAGCCCCAGCGCCCTCCACGCCTTGATCCCGATGCGTGGACCTAAGCAACCCGAACGCCAACTGCTTCGGCCATAGAGAGAGGATCGGTCAGGGTTCAAACCGCACGCTAATCAAATCTGGTGCCGGGCGAATAAATCG
>CAVPQK010000011.1:0-912362 GCA_963707465.1 Bryobacterales bacterium | reverse complement strand
TGTCAGATCAAGCACGAATAGTTCGCCGAAGATGCGTGGGTTCGAGATGCTGAGGACCCAAAGGCGAAGCTGGGGCGAGCGTCGGCAAGTCGGACATCGAGCGGCAAAAATTGCTCGTAATGTCGACGATATAGGAAAATAGAGATGATGAAGATGATCAAGCGGGCACTGGCAATTGCTTTCCTGATTTTAGCACCGGCCGTAGCGGCGGCGCAGACGCCAGCATCAACGGCAGGTGCCGATCTGGTGCTCAAGCCTGAACAGCTTGATGCCCTTGTCTCTCCGATTGCGCTCTATCCCGACAAGCTGCTTGCCGAAGTTATGATGGCTTCCACTTATCCTCTGGAAGTCGTCGAAGCGGAACGCTGGGTACAAGAAAACAAGAACCTTAAGGGGGATCAGCTCAAGGCAGCCGTAGACAAGCAGCCATGGGAAGATAGCGTGAAGTCGCTCACGGCTACTCCAGATGTGCTGGAAACGATGAGCAAGCAGCTCAATTGGACACGGCAGCTCGGGGATGCGGTTCTGGCGCAGCAACCTGACGTCATGGACGCAGTACAGCGCCTTCGCGGAAGGGCGCAGGCGAACAACAAGCTGACCTCGAACAAACAACAGACCGTGTCGACCCAGGAGGAGGGCGGCAAGCAGGCCATCGTTATCGAGCCAACAGAACCCAATACGGTGTATGTGCCCTACTATGATCCAGGAGTAGCCTACGGGTCTTGGCCCTATCCATCGTATCCGCCCTATTATTTCGGCGCGCCCGGCTACATCCCCGGCGGACTCCTCGCTACCGGGCTCGCTTTCGGCACCGGCTGGGCACTTGGCCGCTGGGCCGCCGGTGGTTGCTGTTGGGGCGGCGGATTGAATTGGGGCAATAACAATATCAACATCAACCGCAACATCGGCAATGTTAATGTCGGTAACAGGGTTGGCGGCGGCAATTGGACCCACAACCCGGCGCATCGCGGCGGCGTGCGCTATAACAATTCCAACGTGGCACAGAAATTCGGCGGCAATCGCGGCGGCGCTCAAAACCGCATGGATTTTCGCGGCCGCGGCGGGCAGCAAGTCCTGCGGCCGGGCGGCGGCAACAGAGCGAATGTTGGTGGGGCGGGCGGCCGGAATAATATTGGTAATCGGCCCGGTGGTGGTAATCGGGTTGGCAACCGCACCGGGGCTAGCAATCGCGTCGCGAACCGTGGCGCTGGCGGCGCGCGTGGCGGAGCTGGTAATCGCGTCGCCAACCGCGGTGGTGGCAGTGCATTTGGCGGTATGGGTTCCGGGCGGGCGGCAAACCTCTCGTCGAGCCGCGGTCACGCTAGCATGGGCGGCGGCGGAGGCTTTCGTGGCGGCGGTGGTCGCGGCGGCGGCGGCGGCGCCGCGGCGGACGCGGCGGCGGCGGACGCCGGTCTGACATCAATCTGAAGCACGACATTGTGTATCTCGGCCGCTTGTATAACGGCGTCGGCTTCTATCGTTTCACCTATAACGGCGGCGATCGGGCCTATGTCGGAGTGATTGCTCAGGAGGTTCAAGCGATCATGCCCGAGGCAGTCACGCGTGGTAGCGACGGCTATCTCCGCGTCTTCTACGACAAAATCGGTGTGAAATTCGAAACCTACGACGCGTGGATCGCGTCAGGTGCGCGCATACCCAGTCATCTGATGGCGCACTGACTCCGTGGAAAGGAATGGAACATTGGAACACCAAAACCCTTCGAGGACGTCATGAACAACCTCCCGAAGCTTTGTTGCGCGCTTAGGCTTTTGCTTTTGGGTTGTCTCACAGTTGGAGTGCTTCTGTTCGCGAAGGCGCCCGCTGCCTTCGCCCAGCAGGACTACAAGACCCCGCAGGATGCAGTGGACGCGCTCGTCGCAGCCGCACGATCCGGCGAGCAGAAAGCCCTGCTTTTCGTTCTTGGCCCTGCCAGCGAGGACATTGTTTCGTCAGGAGACAAGGTCGACGATGAGGCGGCGCTCAAGCGTTTCGTTAGTCTTATGACGCCAAGCATCAAATCGCGATGAAAGGCGAACACAAGGCGATTCTAATTATCGGCGACAATGATTACCCCTTCCCGATTCCGCTGGAGCATGTCAAAGGCGGCAGTTGGTCGTTCGACACCGAGGAGGGTCGTGACGAAGTCCTTGATCGTCGCATCGGTCGCAACGAGCTCGACGCGGTCCAGACTTGTCTCGCTTACGTCGACGCGCAGAACGAATATGCTGAAAAAGATCGGACCGGCGCCGGCATGGGCGTTTATGCCCAGCGCTTCATTAGCAAGCCGGGCAAAAAGGATGGCCTCTATTGGCCGACGTCCCAGGGCGAGACTGAAAGCCCTCTGGGCGAGCTATTCGCCGACGCCTCGCGCGAGGGATATAAGACCGAACAAGGCCGCTCGCCGTATCACGGTTACTACTACAAGATCCTGACCAAACAAGGTCCCGCGGCGTCTGGCGGCACTACGGATTATGTCGTTGACGGCGAGATGATTGGCGGCTTTGCGCTGGTTGCTTATCCCGCCGAGTATCGCAATTCGGGCGTGATGACGTTCATCGTCAATTACGCCGGCGCGGTGTTTCAGAAGGACCTCGGTCCCCATACTGCGGAAATCGCCGAAGGCATGACCGTATTCAATCCAGACCACACTTGGCGTCCGGTCGAAGTGACCGACCCGGTGAACTAAACCGCTCTTCGCGACAGCCCGCCGGGAGAGTTTTGGACACGGTGTTTCGAGCGATGGAATTTTTGACCTAAGTCATAGGAAAATTGCCTTCTCCGAACTAACAGTCGTGAGACCGATTACGACATGTAAAGAAGGATACCGATAGTGCCGCAACAGCCAGCCATATCTCCGCCGATCACGCCTAATCAGGTCTCGCCGTCGCTTGGTGCGTTCGGTCCGGCGATGGAGTACCTCGTCGATGCTATGCAGCGAAGCGTGCTTGTTTCTGGATGTGATGCGGCAGCGCGGCAATCAATATCGCGAGCACCATGGCCGAAACCGCGCCGCATGTGCTCGATTATAAGGCCGAACTCGTCGTCGACGGCCGCACGCTTGATCGAGCCGGTCAATTATTGCCTGGTGCGGATCATCCCGCCGCCGGCGTCGAGGTCGATCCAATGCGAAGGCCCTTCGTCGTCGTCGATCCGCGCGCTGGACACGGCCCGGGTATTGGCGGCTTTAAGGCCGACAGCGAAATCGGCGTCGCGCTTAAGGCCGGGCATCCGTGTTACTTCATCGGCTTTCTTCCTGAACCGATGCCCGGCCAGACCATCGAGGATATCGCGCGCGCGGAGGCGGTTTTCCTTGAAAAAGTCATCGAGCTGCATCCGCAGGCCGACGGCAAGCCCTGCGTTATCGGCAACTGCCAGGCCGGCTGGGCGATCATGATGCTCGCGGCAATCCGGCCCGAATTGTTCGGCCCGATCATCATCGCGGGCTCGCCGCTGTCCTACTGGCAAGGCGTGCACGGCAAATATCCGATGCGCTATAGCGGCGGCCTGCTCGGCGGCAGCTGGCTGACCGCGCTTCGCAAGCGATCTCGGCGCACGGCAAATTTGACGGCGCCTGGCTGGTGCAGAATTTCGAAAACCAGAACCCGGCCAACACGCTCTGGACCAAGCAATACAATCTCTATTCTAAGATCGATACCGAAGCGCCGCGTTATCTCGGTTTTGAGCGCTGGTGGGGCGGCCACGTCAATCTGAATGCCGAGGAGATCCAATTCATCGTCGATGAACTTGTTCGTCGGCAACAATCTGGCCGCCGGCAAAATCCAGACATCCGACGGGACGGCCATCGATCTGCGCAACATTCGTTCGCCGATCGTCGTGTTCTGCTCCAAAGGCGACAACGTCACGCCGCCGCAGCAGGCGCTGGGCTGGATCCTCGATCTTTATCAGGACGTCGATGAAATCCGCGCGTACGGACAGACTATTGTTTACACGATCCACGAAAGCATTGGCCATCTCGGGATCTTCGTTTCTGGCGGCGTCGCGCGCAAGCAGCACGACGAATTTTCCAGCAATATCGACCTGATCGATACCTTGCCTCCGGGGCTCTATGAGGCCGTTTTCGAGGCCAAGACCGAGGAGACCGCTAATGCCGATCTCGCCTCGCGGCGACTGGGTGATGCGCTGCGAAGCCCGGACGCTGGACGACATTCGGGCGCTTGGCGGCAATGATGCGGCCGACGAACGTTGTTTCGCGAGCGTCGACCGCGTTTCGCAGAGCAAATCTCGCGCTCTACCGCACCTTCCTGCAGCCGTTCGTTCGGGCTGCGTCAATCCGTTCGGCCGCGGATTTGATGCGTAAACTTCATCCCTTGCGGCTGCAGTACGAAGCATTTTCCAACGCCAATCCGCTGATGGCGCCGATCGCGGTGCTGGCCGAGCAGGTCCGTAATAACCGAAAACCGGCGGCCGACGACAATCCGTTCATCGCCATGCAGGAGAATTTTTCGCAGCCAGATCGTCGGCGCACTCGATGGCTGGCGCGACGCGTTGAGGCGCTCGCCGAGCGCACGTTCATGGCGGTCTATGGTTCGCCCGCGCTGCAGGCCGGCGTCGGTGTCGATCCCGCGTTCCACGCGGCCGCTGCGCAGAGGCAGCCAAAAGTGAACTGCATCGCGAACTCATCGAGAGACGCATCGCCGAGCTAAAATCGCACATTCCTCCGGCGGTCTGCGCGAGGCCGTCATTCGCGCGCTCCTCTTTGCCGGCATGGGGCGGGCCGCCGTGGATGAGCGCGGCTTCGAAGCGGTGCGCCGCATCCGTCGAAACGTTCAGCGAGGTGCCGCTGGACGTGTTCAAAGCAACCGTGCGCGAGCAATTTTAGATACTGCTGATCGACACCGAAGCTGCGCTCGCCGCGATCCCATCCATGCTCCCGGACGATCTCGAAACGAGGAGCAAAGCGTTCGATCTCATTTCACAGGTTTTGAGCGCCCGTGGCGAATATTCGGCCGAAGATCGCGAGCGCATCGAGCGGGTGAGCGGACTTTTTGGCGTCGATGCCCGGTTGAATGGGCCCAGACATCTCGCCATCGCAGCCGGCGGCCAGGACAAACCTCAGGCAAAAGCGTCGTGACGGAAATCACTGCTCGTGAACTTGCCGCAAGCAACTGCTTCGACGCGCCCACCGCGCGTGAATCGAAATACGACCGGCTGATCGCCGAAGCCAAAAACGTGCCGGCAGCAAAGACGATCGTTGTGCATCCGTGCGACGAGACTTCGCTGCGCGGCGCGATCGAGGCGGCGGAAGCCGGGCTTATCGTGCCGATCCTGGTCGGGCCGGCAGCCAAGATCAAAAACGTTGCTCGCGAGCACAGGATCGATATCAGCAAGTTCGAGCTTGTCGATGTCGCCCACAGCGATGCGGCCGCCGCGAAAGGCGGTCGAACTGATCCGCGCGGGCAGGGCGAGTTGCTGATGAAGGGCAGCCTGCACACCGATGAACTTATGCGCGCCGTCACGGCCGCGAACACGGGCTTGCGCACCGCGCGGCGGATCAGCCACGTGTTCATCATGGATGTGCCGACGTACGCCGAAACACTTGTTCATCACCGATGCCGCGATCAATATTTTTCCCGACCTCGACGCCAAACGCGATATCGTTCAGAACGCGATCGATCTGTTCACGCAGTCGGGCTCGGCAAGCCGCGCGTCGCGATTCTCTCCGCTGTCGAGACCGTCACATCCAAAATACCCTCGACGATCGATGCGGCGGCGCTGTGCAAGATGGCCGACCGCGGCCAAATCACCGGAGCCATCCTCGATGGTCCGCTCGCCTTCGACAACGCGATCGACCCCGAGGCCGCCCAGATCAAAGGCATTCATTCGCCGGTCGCCGGCCAGGCGCAGATCCTGGTCGTGCCCGATCTTGAAGCCGGCAACATGCTGGCCAAAAATCTCATTTATCTGGCGAAAGCGGACTCGGCGGGCCTGGTGCTCGGCGCGCGCGTGCCGATCGTCCTGACGTCGCGCGCGGATTCAGTGCGCAGCCGCATGGCGTCTTGTGCCGCCGCCGTGCTCTACGCCGCGGCCCGCCGCGCCATGGCCCCGGTTGCCGGCGGCGTGACGCGCCATGGATGCCGTTCTCGTCGTCAATGCCGGCTCTTCGAGCGTCAAATTCCAGATTTTTGACGTTGAGCAGGCGATAGCCACGGCGGCTCATCAAGGGTCAAATCGACGGGATCGGCACACAGCCGCGGTTGCGCGCCGAAGCGAGCGACGGCGCCCAGCTGATCGACAAATCCTATGCCCCGGAACAAGTCGCCGATGTTCCTGCGGCGATGGTGGCCGCCGGCGATTGGCTGCAGGAAACGCAGACGGTCGAACTAGTCGCCGTCGGCCATCGCGTCGTTCACGGCGGCCCCGAATACGACCGGCCGTTGTCGTCGATGCGAACGTGCTGGCGCGCCTGGAGCAATACAGTTCCGCTTGCGCCGCTCCATCAGCCGAATAATCTGGCGCCGATTCGTTCTCTGCTGACGCGCCGTCCGGAATTGCTGCAGGTCGCCTGCTTCGACACGGCATTCCATCGCACTCACAGCGCAGTCACAGATCACTATGCCATTCCCGAACATTTCTATCGCGAAGGCGTCAGGCGATACGGATTTCATGGACTCTCTTACGAATACGTCGCCGGCCGGCTGCGCGAAGTTGCGCCGAGCATCGCGAGTGGACGCGTGATCGTTGCGCACCTCGGCAGCGGCGCTTCGATGTGCGCGCTGGCGGAAGGAAAAAGCATCGAAAGCACGATGGGCTTTACCGCCCTCGATGGGCTGCCGATGGGCACCCGGCCGGGACAGATCGATCCCGGGCGTGTTGCTCTATCTGATGACCGAAAAGGCAATGTCGCCGACGGCCATCGAAAATCTGCTCTACCACGAAAGCGGACTAAAAGGACTTTCCGGTGTCAGCAACGATATGCGGGAGCTTGAGGCAAGTAACAGTCCTGGCGCGGCGCTCGCTATCGACTATTTTGTTCACCGCATCGGATTGAACGCGGGAATGCTGGCTGCCGCGCTTGGCGGACTCGACGCATTCGTCTTCACCGCCGGGATTGGCGAAAACTCCGTCACGATCCGCGCCCGCGTAGCGGAAAAACTTTCTTGGCTCGGCGCTTTGATCTCGATCCGGCAGCCAACGCCGAGCAGAAGCTGCAGATATCCCGACCAGAGAGCAAAGTCGCCCTCTATGTGGTGCCGACCGATGAGGAACTGATGATCGCACGGCACACGCTTTCGCTCCTGAAAGGCTTGAACTTCAATTGGAGCTTTTTCACTTTGATCGAAGTCAAGGCGAAAGCTGACTTTCTCACTCTGCTGGGCCTGTCCGTCAGATGGCGTAAGGTTCTTAAATCTCGGGGAGGAAATTGGCGATGGGTATTCGGCTGTCTCTTGGACTTCCACTCACGTTCCTCTTTGTCGCCGGCAGCGTGCCGTTGCCGGCGGCTTACGTCCATTCTCCGACGGGAAGCCTGTTGTCTCCCACCGCGCTGGCGCAGTCGAAATCGCGCACTATGCTGGACCGGGTGCTCGGCAGAAAGATGCCGGACGGCATCGTCAAGACCAACGGCCGCCTCGAAGCCACCCAGGTCGATGTTGCGGCGAAATATCCCGGCCGGCTCGTCGACCTCACCGTAGAGGAAGGCAGCGAAGTCAAGGCCGGACAGGTCCTCGGCCGCGTCTCGTCGCCGGAATACGAAGCGCAGCTGCGGGCGGCGCAATCCAATGTGGAGAAGGCCAAACAGGCGCAGACCGAAGCAGAATCGCTGATCGATCAGCGCAACGCCGTCTTGCCGGCGGCGAAATCCGATTTCGAGCGCGGCGCACGAACTTATCGGCAAACAGATCATCACCCAGCAAACTTTCGATCAGCGCCGACGCAATTATGAAGGAGCCCAGGCGAGCGTGCAGGGCGCGATCGCGCAGCGTGAACAGGCCGACGCCGCGATCAAGAGTGCGCAAGCCGAGGTCGAGCGCATCGAGGCGATTTTGCACGACCTGATTCTGGTCTCGCCGCGAACCGGACGCGTGCAATATCAGCTTGCGCGCAACGGCGAAGTGGTCGCCGCCGGCGGAAAGGTCTTCACCGTTCTCGACCTGCACGACGTCTATATGACCATCTTTCTCCCGGCGGCGAGTCGCCGGGAGAATTGAGAATCGGCGGTGAAGCCCGCATGATTCTTGATCCGGTTCCCGAATACGTCGTTCCGGCCTCGGTGAGCTTTGTCGCCGCCGACGCGCAGTTCACGCCGAAGACCGTGGAGACCAAGGAAGAGCGCGAAAAGCTGATGTTCCGCGTCAAGCTGCGATTGGATGCGGAAGTCCTGAAAACCTATTCCCGGCGCGTGAAGACGGGCGTGCGCGGTCTTGGCATCGTGCGCATCAACCCAGCAACGGCGTGGCCGGACGATCTGCAGGTCAAGCTGCCGTAAATGACGCAAGCCGCCATCGCACGGCTCGAGAACGTGTCGCACCGTTACGGTGCGACTGTCGCGCTTGACGATGTCAGCATCGATATTCCCGAGCGCGTGATGGTCGGCATTATCGGCCCGGACGGCGTCGGCAAATCCACAATGCTGGCGCTCATATCGGGCGTGCGCACAATTCAGAGCGGAAAGGTTCTCGTATTTGATAAAAACGTGGCCGACCGGGCCCGTGTCAAGAGTATCCGCGGCCGCATCGCCTACATGCCTCAAGGGCTCGGCCGCAACCTTTATCCGACGCTCAGCGTTTTCGAGAACATCGACTTTTTCGGCCGGCTGTTTGGACAAGGGACGGCGGAGCGGCGCGGCCGCATTACCGAGCTTCTGACCGCATAAGGTTCTGGGAGACGTAGAGGAGCACGGTTGGAACGTCACCAACATACTCGAGCGGGACGGCGCGCCCGGATGGGCCTTTACGATTGGGCTCTTTGAGAACTATGGCCACCCGGAAGTGACCATTTTCGGCATGACCCCGGAAAATCGGCACGCCATCCTGAATTGGATCGGCGGGAACATTCGCGACGGCAAATCCTTCGCGGCTGGCCAGGAGCACGACTGGGTGCTCGAAGGACGCAACTGCTGGAGCCGCGAGGTAATGAAGGCGTGGTACCGCGACCTTTTCGGATGGGCCATCTGGTTTTACGGTGGGACCGAGTTTCCGGCCGTTCAGTGCCTTTGGCCGTCGAAGGATGGCATCTACCCGTGGCAGGGGAACGCCGGTTTTTCATCGTCTCAGCCCATGCTGTACGAACAGGACGTCCTTTCCGCGCGCATGTTGCACTACGTGGGCGACCATCACCTTGCGACTCTCGCGTGGCCGTTCGCCGAAGATCCGCATCAGCGCGTATTCGTCAGTCGCTGCATTGTCGAAGACAACGCGCCTATCGTGCGCGTTGTGCACGAGCAGGAAGGCGATTGGCAGTTCATTGGGCCCGTAGACGACCCTGACGACGATGGCTGCATAATCAGGTGCTTCCACTGCGTGCTGGAAGGGGATAGCAGCATCCGTTCGCTGGCCAGACTCTTGCCTGGCTGGCACGCGAGTCGCGGGGCTGTCGGCGATCGATGGTCGCACCATAAAGACGGCCCGGCAAAATAGGGCGTAGCGCCGTTTGAGCACTGAAGCCAGCCGGCCCCATGGTATGGTAGTTGGTATGGCGACCCAGAAGATCACCATCACCCTCGACGCCGGCCAGGTTAAGGAAATTCGCGCTCTGGTAGCGGCACGGCAAACGGCAAATGTCTCTGCTTTCGTGCAGCACGCCGTGGGTATCGCTCTGCACGATGCGGCCGGATGGAAAGAGATGCTGGAGGACGCACTTCGGCAAACGGGGGGCCCGCTAACCAAGAACGAACGCATCTGGGCTGACGCACTTCTCTCAGCGCGGGCACGGAAGAGGGGCCCGAGGAAAGGAAAAGCCGCGTGAGTGGAATCACCTTCGATGCGGGTGGCCTGATTGCCCTGGACCGGAACGATCGGCGCGTGCTAGCGTTGGTCGCGCGCGCGGCGGAACGGGGGATGCGGGTCACGATCCCAGCCACGGCGCTGGCGCAGGCCATCCGCAACCCTGCCCGGCAGGCGCGGCTCTCGCGGCTCATTCGACAAGCTGGCACGGACCTCATTGCGCTCAACGGACCGGACGCCACCGCCGTCGGCCTGCTATTGGCGCAAAGTGCGACCGCCGATGTGGTCGATGCACACGTCGTCGTTTGTGCGCGCAGGGCTGGACAGGCCGTGGTCACCAGCGACGCGGCCGACCTTGGTCGAATTGCTCCCGACCTGCAGTTGCTGGTCGTTTAGCACCCCCTAGCCGCCACCCGCAGCCGGACCGTCGAGTTCCAGTTTCACGATGGTATCCACCGCGTGCCGCTGGGCCAGCGGCACCTTCACCTCGATGCCCGCCGCGGACTGCCTCACCTCTGCCCTGCCGCCGGTCAGCACGCTGTGCCGCACGATGCGCCGGGCGATCGCCGGCAGCCCCACCGTATCGGCCGGCCATCGCAGGATATGCAGGTAGATGACGTTCCCCTTGTGCGTGCTGCCGCCCCACCACTGCCCTTCCGGCAGAGTGAAGTGCTCCCCGCCGGCCGCCCGCTTCTTCTCGTCGGGAGCGACAAAAGGACCGCCGCGCGTGCCATAGATGCTTTCCCCGTACTTCCGCAGGAACTCGCCCATTTCCCGCAACCGCGCCGCGTGGGATTCCTCGATCAGCCCGTCCGGTCGCGGGCCCACGTTGAGCAGCAGGTTACCGTCGCCGATGGCGCAGCACACCAACCCGCGCAGGCACTCCTCGATGGGCCGCAGAATGTCGTCCGGATTGTACGCCCATTGCTGGCCCACGGTGGCGCAGGTCTCCCATGGCCGCTTGGTCTGGAACGTGCCGATCTCCTGCTCGGGAGTATCGTAATCGGCCGGAATCCCGGCGCGGTCGTTGATCACCAGTTCCGGCTGCAACTGACGCATGGTGCGGATCAGCCGCGGGGCGTCCCAATCCGCCGCCACACCGTCCAGGCCGTCGAAGAACCACATGCTGGTCTTGCCGTAATTGGTCAGCAGTTCGCGCACCTGCCCGTGCAGGTCTTCAATGTACTTCGCGTGCGCCGCGCCGTTGCGGTAATCGGGATGGTGCCAGTCGGGCTGCGAGTAGTACACGCCCCACTCGATTCCGCCGCGGCGGCAGGCGTCCGCAACCTGCCGCACGATGTCCTTGCCATACGGCGAGCGCGGGCTGGTGATCTTATAATCGGTGAGATGCGAGTCGAACTCGCAGAACCCGTCGTGGTGCTTGCAGGTGAACACCAGGTACTTCATCCCGGCATCTTTGGCGAGTTGCACCCACTGGTCGGGGTTGAACTTCACCGGATTGAAGATGCGGTAGAGGTTGTCGTAGATCTCCACCGGCACGTTGCCGGTGTGGGCATCGTGCCGGCCGCGCCGCTCTCCGCCGCGCGACCAACTGATCTCCGTCCCCACGATGCTCACTGGACCCCAATGGACGAACATGCCGAAGCGCAGGTCTTTCCAGTGTTCGATCGCGGCGGGTGGCGCGCCGGGATCGGCTTGCGCCCAAGCGGGCAGCGCCGCCAGGGGCAGCGCGCAAAAGGTGCGCCTGTGCATTGCACGCTGAGTATATTAACCCGGGCCCGCGCATGTCAAGCAATGTGGGGCAGCAATGTGGGGCAGCCTCTCAGGCTGCGGACCCGCTCTTAGCGGGTCCACCTCGAAATGACCTGCAAATTGAGGTAGGCGCTTCCGTGCGAGTTCGATCAACTTACTGCCTTGATCGATACCGAACGGCACGATTGGTTCGCGCTCGCGGCGCCAGCGTTCCGCCCCGCCGCCAAATCCCAACTGCCGCATAGGATCTTCCGAGGTCAAATACGCTTCCTCCAGTTGTCCAACCGCCTCAGAAACGCAGAGGGCAAACTCGTGCGGTCCATTGGTTTCATATACATAACGCAGGCCGGAAAAGTCGGCCCGTGGCCGATGACACATCGGCGTACTCCTGCAGGCCGCTGAAAACAAACGATGGATGCCAATCGGTACGGCAAACTCCAGCCGCCTCCGTGCTATCCTCACCTCGGACGGGAAAAAGCCAACGAGACCAGCAAACAACCAACAGCGAGCGCAGTCCAAAACTGGCCGATGCAACAATGCAACGCACTGCAACACACCGCCGAAGAAAAACGGGCCACGTAACAGTCGTGCGAAGAATCCGGACGCCGGGGGCAGGGCATGCTGCGGTAACCATAGGCAAATACGAATGTTAATCCAGTCACTTCCGCGAAATTGGGGTTGTTCGGCCACGGCCTGCCCACGCACAAATCCGCACAAAAATGCACAAAAAACCACAAGAAACCACAAGAATGCCCGGAACCTAGCGCCCAGCCCCCAGCACCCAGCCCCCAGCCAGCGCCCCGCGCTACATTAGTATGACGAACAGGCCCGCATGACACCTGAAGAAATCGAAGCCATAGTCGGCGGATACCACGGCGATCCCTTCCGTATCCTCGGCCCGCACGCCGTCCGCAAGCGCGGCGGACAATCCCGTTGGGAAGTCCGCGCCTTCCTGCCGCAAGCCGAATCCGTCACGGTGCGCATCGGCGACGAGATCCAGCCCATGCAGAAGACCCAGGATGGCGGCTTCTTCTGCGCCACCCTCGCCGGCGCGCCCGTCAGGTACCTGCTTCAGGCCAAACTGTGGGACGGCCCCACTATCGAGTTCGAAGACCCCTATCGCTTCGGCCCGCTCATCACCGATTTTGAGCTGCACCTGCATACCGAGGGCACGCACTACGAAGCCTACCGCATGCTGGGCGCGCACCTCGCCGAGGCCGACAAGGTGAAAGGCGTGCGCTTCGCCGTCTGGGCGCCCAACGCCGAAAGTGTCACGGTGGCCGGCGAGTTCAACCAGTGGGACACCCGCCGCCATCCCATGCGCCGCCGCAATGGCGGCGTCTGGGAAATCTTCATCCCCGAGCTCGGCGCCGGCACGACCTACAAGTACAATGTGCGCTCGCGTTTCGCCGCTTATCAGCAGCTTAAGGCCGACCCCTACGCCTTCGAGAGCGAGCTTCCGCCCAAATCCGCCTCCGTCGTATGGGATATCGAAACGTACGCATGGCAGGACGCCGCCTGGATGGAACAGCGCGGCCGCACCGATTCGCTCAAAGCGCCGGTCTCCATCTACGAAATGCATGTCGAATCTTGGATGCGCGGCCCGCAGGGGCAGTTCCTCAGCTATCGCGAACTGGCCGTCAACCTGGTCGAATACGTCAAGCGCATGGGCTATACGCACATCGAGCTGCTGCCCATCATGGAGTATCCCTTTTCGGGCTCCTGGGGCTACCAGATCATCGGCTACTTCGCGCCCACCTCCCGCTTCGGCACGCCCGAGGACTTCATGTACTTCGTGGACCACTGCCACCGCTCGGGCATCGGCGTGATCGTCGATTGGGTTCCGGCGCACTTCCCCCGCGATGCCCACGGCCTCGTCTATTTCGATGGCACCGCGCTATATGAGCACGCCGATCCGCGCAAGGGCGAACAGCGCGATTGGGGCACTCTGGTCTTCAACTACGGCCGCAACGAGGTGCGCTCCTTCCTGATCTCCAACGCCCTGTTCTGGCTGAAGCAGTATCACATCGACGGCCTGCGCGTGGATGCGGTCGCCTCCATGCTCTACCTCGACTATTCGCGCAAGGCCGGCGAATGGGTGCCCAATCAGTACGGCGGCAACGAAAACCTGGAAGCCATCGATTTCCTGCGCCGCTTCAACGAGCTGGCCCACAGCGTGCCCGGAGCCATTACCATCGCCGAGGAGTCCACCGCCTTTCCGGGCGTGTCGAAGCCGGTCTATCTCAACGGCCTGGGCTTCACCATGAAGTGGAACATGGGCTGGATGCACGACATGCTGAATTACTTCAGCCAGGACCCGATTCATCGGAAGTATCATCACAACAACATCACCTTCAGCATGCTCTACGCCTTCACCGAGAATTTCGTGCTGCCGATTTCGCACGACGAGGTGGTCCACGGCAAGGGCTCGCTGATTAACAAAATGCCCGGCGACGAGTGGCAGAAATTCGCCAACGTGCGCGCGTTCCTGGCCTATATGTACGCGCATCCCGGCAAGAAGCTGCTCTTCATGGGCTCAGGAGATCGGGCAGCGAGAGGAATGGAACCACAACGAAGGCCGCCGTTGGGACTTGCTGGCGTTCGATTACCACCGCAAGCTGCAGTTCCTGGTGGAGGAGCTGAATCGTTTCTATCGCGCCAATCCGGCCCTGTATCAGGTCGACTTTCACCACGCGGGCTTCGAGTGGATCGACTTCCGCGATGTCGAGCACTCCGTCATTTCATTCCTGCGGCGCGCCGAAGATCCCGGAGATTTCCTCTTGTTCTGCTGTAACTTCACGCCCGTGGTCCACGAGCGTTACTTGTTTGGCGTGCCCGAGGAAGGCGTTTATGAAGAAGTACTGAATACTGACTCGCACCTGTTCGGCGGCAGTAACCTGGGCAACGCCGGATGGGTCGCCTCGCGGCCGGTGCCGCAGCATAATCGCCCGCAAAGTATCAGTATCACCCTGCCCCCGCTGGCAGTAGTAGCATTCCGAAAAAGGTAGCTGGAGGGCGGGCAATCTTGCCCGCAGCCGGCTTTCAGCCGGCTCCTGGCTAATTTAACCATGCCACAAAAATACGACGCAATCATCATCGGCGGCGGCCACAACGGCCTAGTCACTGCCGCCTACCTGGGACGCGCCGGGCGCAAGACTATCGTTCTGGAGCGCCGCGAATTGGTGGGCGGCTGTGCCGTCACCGAAGAACTCTGGCCGGGATTCCGCGTTTCCACTGCCGCCTATCTGACCAGTCTTCTCCAGGAGCGCGTGGTTCGCGATCTCGACCTGCCGCGCTATGGATACCAGGTGGACGCCAAGGACCCCGCCTTCTTCTCCCCGTTCCCCGACGGACGCTGCTTCTTCATGTGGCAGGATGGCCGCAGGACGCTCGAGGAGATTGCGAAATTCTCCAAGCGCGACGCCGAAGTCTATCCCGCCTTCGAAGCGCAGCTCGAGCGGCTGTCGCAGGTGGTGGAGTCGCTACTGCTCACCACCCCGCCGCAGTTCCCGCCGCGCGGTATTGGCGACTTGATCGAGTATCTCAAGCTGGCCGGCCGCCTGCGCAAGCTGGCCCCCGCCGACATGGTGGCTCTCGTCAAAATCTTCACCCAAAGCGCCGCCGAGTTGCTGGATGAATGGTTCGAATCGCCGGAACTGAAAGTCACTCTGGCCACTGACGGCGTGATAGGCGCAAACGGCGGCCCGCGCTCCCAGGGCACCGCCTACATTCTGATGCACCATGTCATGGGCAGCGTCGCCGGGCACCGCGGACTATGGGGGTTCGTGCGCGGCGGTATGGGCGCGGTATCCGAAGCCATCGCGGCTTCCGCGCGCAGCCACGGCGCGGTGATCCGCACCAACGCGTCGGTCGAAAAGATCCTGGTGCGCGGCGGCCGGGCATGCGGCGTGGTGCTTGAAGGCGGCGAAGAGATCGAAGCCGCGGTGGTGGCCTCCAATCTCGATCCGCGCGTTACGTTCCTGCGGCTGCTGGCCGAGAGCGAACTCCCACCGGACTTCGTCGCTTCCATCCGCCGCTTTCGCACGGAGGGCACTTCCTGCAAAATCAACTTCGCGCTGTCTGGCCTGCCGGAATTCACCGCTATGCCGGGCGCGCCCGGGCCGCAGCATCGCGCCACCATGCACATCTGCCCGTCCATCGATTACATCGAGCGCGCTTGGGATGATGCCAAGTATGGCCGCCCATCCGAACGTCCCATGCTGGAGATGACTATCCCCACCATGTACGATCCGTCGCTCGCGCCTCCCGGCAAACACATAATGGGTATTTTCCTGCAGTACGCGCCGTACACTCTGCGCGGCACCACCTGGGATGAAGCGCGGGAGCCGTTTTACAACCGCGTGCTCGAAGTGATCGAGGAGTATGTGCCCAACATCCGCTCCATAATCATCGACAAGCAGGTGCTCACGCCGCTCGATCTGGAACGGCGCTTCGGCATCACCGGCGGCAACATCTTCCACGGCGAGATGGCGCTTGACCAGATGTTCGTCATGCGCCCCATAGCCGGCTACGCGCGTTACCGCACGCCGGTCCGCGGCCTCTATTTATGCGGCTCCGGGGCCCATCCCGGAGGCGGCGTCATGGGCGCGCCGGGTTACAACGCCGCCCGCGAGATGCTGAGAGACCGAGTCTAAGTAGTTAGAAGATGATCTTTCCCACAAGCTGCATGTTGAACGGCTCGCCCGGTCCCAGTCCCGGAGCGCCGTTAAAGTCGCCGATGGTGTCGTAGAGGTAGCCGTTCGACCCCACGGAGCCCGCGCCGCTGGCCAGGTTCTTGTGGTTGAACACGTTGAACATCTCCGCGCGAAGCTGCAGCTTCAGGCGTTCCTTAATCGAGATGTTCTTGATCACCGAAAGGTCCACGTCGGCAAAACCGGGACCGGTGAATAGATTCCGGGAAAGGTCGCCATCCGGGTTGGTGGTTCCGGGACAACCCGAGCTTCCTGGCACGCAGAACGCGTTCGGGTTCACCCATGGTTCGCCAACCCCCGGAACGAATGTGTTGGAGACACCAGCGAAAGGATTGCCAATGAGGTTCAGTCCCGGTCTTTGTGTCCCGGCGTTGAAGTTGAAGGGCTGCCCGCTGTGGAACGACCACAGGCTGCTCAACTGCCATCCGTTCGACAGCCATTTCGGGCCGTGCGAGGATCCCGGTATGTCGTAAGTCAAAAACGTGGTGAAGTTCAGGCGCGTGTCGTAGTCGCTGCTGCCATATTCCTGCGCGAGGTTGAAGCTATCCAATGGGATCACGCCGCGGTACTCGGTCACATCGTCCAAAGCGTGTGCCCAGGTAAACGCGAACTGCCCGGTCACTCCGTGCCACGACCGGATTTTGAGGGTGCTCTGGAGTGCGTTGTAATTCGAGTTGCCGATGCTGTTCAGTTGGTATATCGACGCGATATTCGGGTATTCCGTATCGTAGCTGCCGTTCTGGTTCAGATTCAGCATCACCGACGCCTTGTGCCCCACGCTGCCCACATAGCCGACTTGCCACACCAGGGCGTTGCCGATGGCCCTCTCTACGTTCAGGCTGTAATTGAAATAGTAAGGCGTGCGGAAATTCTGGTTGACCGAGTAGACATTGTAAGTGCTCGATCCGCAGCCGCCGAGCGTCGGACAGGAAGTGACTCCGGGAAATATGTACTGATCCGATTGCCACGTGTAATTCGACAGGCTGTAATTGTCGACCGGCTTCGGCCCGATGGGATTGTCCTGCAATCCGTCCGCGCCATTACCGCGGTAATCAAGAAACGGATTCATGTTGATCTGGTCGTAGAACACGCCGAACCCGCCGCGCACCACGAAATCGTTCTTCGCTCCAGGCTGATAAGCGAAGCCCAGGCGGGGGCCGAAGTTATTCCGGTCCGGCGGAAAGATGTTGTTGATCCCGTTGCCTTGAATCTTCAAACCTTCTCCGGGAATAAAGACTGCAAGGTCCTGGTTGGGGCTATGTAGCGGTCCCATATAGTCGTAGCGCAGCCCGATATTCACATTCAAGGTGCGGGACACCTGCCAGTTGTCCTGGGCGAAGAAATCGAACCCGTTCACGCGCACAAAGCGTTCCGGATCTCCCACTGCGATATCGGAGGTGGAAACGAAACCAGCCAGATAATCGGCCAGCGCCAGCACATTCGGGCTCAAGGTGGTGTTGTCCGCCCACGGCCCCTGGGTTCCATCGAACGTGAAACTGCCCAGCGAGCGACGGTGATAGAACTCGTCCACGCGGCCTTGCCGCACCTCGGCGCCGAACCGGAATTGGTGCTTGCCGGTCACATAGGAAAGAATGTCGGTCAAGTGGCCGGTGGGATCGCTGCGGCCCTCCGGAGGCGTGATGCCCACCTGATCGAAACCGGCGATCTGAATATTGGGAGCGCCCATGATGGGTTTGCCGTTAATCGTGGCGTCCGGACTGGTATACAAGCCCAGTGCCTGGCTGTCGAAGCTATTATTAGAGTCGTGAAACACCTGATTGAAGTAACTGATGCCGAACAGCAGTTGATTAGTCATCTTCTCGCTCAGAACGGAGTTCAGCACAGCCGAATAGTTCTGTACGTGCAAGGGCGCAACTTCGAAGTAATATCCCAGGTTGGAACTGGCCGTAGCGAGCGCCAGGCTAGCGCCGGGAGGCTGCGTCTGGCTGCCTTCTCCCGCGAACCAGTGCAGCGAGAAATGGTTCTTGGCGTTGAAGTTATAGTCGAATTTAACCACTCCGTTCAGGCTGTACCCGGTGCCCGGAACGGTGGCGAAGTAGTTATTGACAGTTGCGGGGAGATTGACGATGGAACTGGGCCACAGGTTCGCCAACAGCGTCTGCGACAGCGGATTTACCGGCACGCCGTATTGTTGCAGTACACTTTGAGCCTGGCTCACCCACGCCGCCGACGGTTCGGTGGACAGCCCCGTCAGGCCGAAGATATATTGCTGCTTCTCAAAGGCGCCGAAGAAGAACATTTTGTCTTTGATGATGGGCAGGCCCGCGCTCATGCCGTAATTCTCGTTGCGCAGCGGCGGCGCTTTTGGGAAATCGGGCGAGGGCACGAAGAAGGGCGAGTGCGCGGCATAGAACTCATTGCGGTTGTAATAGTAGGCCGTGCCGTGTATGTCGTTGGTGCCACTCTTGATGGTCAGGTTGATGGTGCCACCCGCGTTGCGTCCGCCCTCCGCATTCGACTGGGTTTGCGCCGAGAATTCGTCGATCGCATCCAGCGGCATCACCACGCCCGCGATGCCCGAGACGCCGCCTTGATTGACCGCCGGAATGTTGTGCCAGAGGTCGTTGTTGTCCGTGCCGTCGATCTGCCAGTTCATCTGGTTGGGGCGCGTTCCATTCAGGGAGCCAAACCCGCCGACGGAATATCCGGCGTAGCCCGGCGCCACGGCGATCAACTGCGAAAAATCGCGCCCGTTCATGGGTATGTTCTGGATCGCTTCGTCGGGGATGGTGTCGCTCTGGGTCACCGTGGTCGTGTCCACGGTGATCGCGGCCGCCGAGACCTCCACCGCCGTGGCTTGCTGACCCACTCTCAGTGTCACCGGCAGCGTATAAATGGCGCCCGCCGTCACCGGTATCTTATCCACCGTAACCGGCGTAAATCCGGCGGCGGTAACCGCCACCTGATACGTACCGGCGGGAAGATCCTGGAACGAAAACTGGCCTTCCGCGGTGGTGACTGTGGTCAGTGCGATTCCGGTCCCTGTGTCTGTTGCCTTCACGGCGGCGCCCGATAGGGCCGCTCCCGTTTGGTCAGTCACGGTACCATTGATGGAGCCCCGGAACGTCTGCGCCGATCCAGGAATGACAAGCAACGACAGCAATACTCCGCACACCAGCCGGTGTCTCATTAAGGGTCCTTTTTTAGATTTGGTTTCGAATGCCGCTATTGGCGCAAACCGCCGCCCGCCAGCAGCTTCTCCAACGCGGAGATGTCGTGATATAGCGCTCTATCGCCCTCGAAAGGAGCCGAAACTGTCCGGATGCGCTCGCGCGCCCGTTCAATCGGCAGGCTGCTCTTCAAGGGCCTCAACAGGTCAAGCGCGCGCGAAGCGGACAAAGCTTCAATCGCCAGGACGGCGCGAGTATTGCGCACGATATTTCTGTATTTTAGCGCAGAAGTCATGCCCATGCTAACAAAATCTTCTTTATTCCCGCTGGTGGTGATGGACCCTGAGGAAGCCGGATGAGAGAGCACCCGGTTTTCCGCCACCAGCGCGGCGGCGGTCACTTGCGCCATCATCAGCCCCGATTCGAGACCCGGATGGCCGGCCAGAAACGGCGGCAGTTCCTCGTTGAGCGCAGGGTTCACCAACCGGTCGATGCGCCGTTCGGAGATGCCCGCCAGCGCGGTCAGCGCAACGGCCAGATAATCCAACTGGAACGCCAGCGGCTCGCCGTGGAAATTGCCGCCGGAGACGATCTCGTCGTCGAGCACCAGCGGATTGTCGGTGGCCGAATTCAGCTCGATGGCGAAGATGCGCCGCGCTTCCGCCAGGGAATCCCGCACGGCACCGTGGACCTGCGGCGCGCAACGCAGCGAATAGGCGTCCTGCACGCGGCGGCAAGTGATGTGAGACTGCCGGATTTCGCTGCCTTCCAGCAACTGGCGCAGGCGCGCGGCGCTCTCCATCTGGCCGGGGTGCGGACGCGCGGCATGCAGCCGCGGGTCGAAAGCGCGTGGCGTGCCGCGCAAGGCGTCCAACGTCATGGCGCAAATCACGTCGGCGGAGTCCGCCAGCACTTCGGCCGCCGCCAGTTCCAGGCACCCGATGGCCAGCATGGCTTGCGTGCCATTGATCAACGAGATGCCTTCCTTGGCGCGCAGCGTGAGCGGCTCCAGACCCGCGCGCCGCAGGGCCTCGCCGCCCGCATAGACCGTGCCTTCGTATTCCGCTTCGCCTTCCCCGATGAGCACCAGTGCCATGTGGGCCAGGGGCGCCAGGTCGCCGCTCGCACCCACGCTGCCTTGCGATGGCACGCGCGGCGTCACGCCGCGATTCAGCAGGTCACACAACCTCTCCGCCACCACCGGCCGGATGCCGGAATAGCCCTTCGCCAGCACATTGGCGCGGATCAGCATCATAGCCCGCACTTCCGCCCGCGCCAAGGGATCGCCGACGCCGGCCGAATGCGAGCGCACCACGTTGCGCTGCAATTGATCCAGGTCGGCGGGTGCGATACGCACGTCGGCCAGCAGCCCGACGCCCGTGTTGACTCCATAGACCGGCGCATCGCCCTCGGCCAGACGCTCCACGACGGCGCGGGAGCGGTTCATCTTTTCGACCGCGGCCGCGGCCAGCATAGCCTCGGCTTGGCCCGCCGCCACCGCGCAGACGTCTTCTATGGTGAGTTGCTCTCCATTCAATTCCATTGCGTAACCATTGTCCCCAATCCGGAGGCGCTAAACGTAACCGGGTAGAATCGTCTACGAACCATGCGCCTGCTGATGGTGTGGCTGATGGCCTCTTGCGCCGCCGCCGCGGAACTGCCCAACGTGGTTTTCCTCGAGCCGGCCGGGAAGGTGAATACGGCGACAGCCGAGATCCGCGAGAATATGCCGCTCTACCGGCGCGTTTCCGACGCGTCGAGATACGAGCCGTGGCTGCACAATGAATCGGCGGAGCGCGCGCTGCGCCTGTACGCGCAAGCCGCCCGCATCGTGTCTCCCGGCGCGGATGTTCCCGATTATTACGTCGCGCTGGTGAAGGGCGGCAATCATGCGGCCGCCGGCTTCCGGCTCGAAACCGCCGGCGGCGTGCAGGAGTATCCGCGAACCGCCTACATCCTGCTGGAACCGGATCCCGAATCGTTCGAGACCACCATGTTTCACGAGACCGGCCACGTGGCGATGGACATGCTCGCGGGCGGACGCCGCCTGGATGGGAAAGAGGTGGCATCCATTCCGCACTCGACCGCCGCGCTTTCGGATCGCACGAGCGCCTTCAGCGAAGGCTGGGCCATCCACCTGGAAACCCTGGCGGCGCACCTGGCGCACGGCGCGGACGTGCGTGGACGCTACCAGCATTACGCCGTCGGATTCGGCGATGCGCCATATCGGCAGAACGAGTACTACCGCGGCGCTTCCGATCTGACTACCTTCTCGCAAAGCATGGCGCGCTACTACGACGTGCGGGAGAACCATTTCGCCTTTGAGAGCGCCTTTCGCGGCCCGGACTATTTGCGCGTGCAGTTGGAGAAGGCCCGCGATTTTGCCACGCTGCGCGATGCCAACCAACTGCTCCAATCGGAAGGCTTCTACGCCAGTTTCTTCTTCCTCTTCGCCATGCGCGGCGAGAAACTGCCGGCGGAAGAGACCGTCGCCCAGCGCGAGGACCGAATGCTGCACGCCATGGCCGCCATGTTTGCCGCGGTTAGGACCGATATCTCGGCGCCGTGGCTGCTCGACCTTGTAACCGCGTACATGCGCCTCTATCCCGACGAACGCGCCACAATCGTAGATGCGCTGAACGACCTCAGCCACGGCGTGTTCGTCGATCCGGGCGCCGGTGAGCTGTGGCGCGAGCATTACCTGGCCAGTCTACGCCTCGACTTGGAACATCTGAACCGGGACGCGATCAACGCCGCGCGGAAGCGCTGGCGCGAGCATGTCCTGGCCGATCCGCGGGTCCTTTACTCGCGCATCGGACCGGAGATCGTTTGCACGGTGCCCGCCGTCACCGTGCGGCTGGCGGCTTTCGGCGAAGACGCGCCCCTGCGCTTCGATGTGAACACCGTGCAGGAAGGCGTGCTCAGGCTGGTTCCCGCCATTTCCGACGACGAGATCGCGCGCATCGCCGCCGAGCGCGTTAAGGCCCCGTTTGCGAGCGCCGACGATTTCCGCGGCCGCGCCGCGGTGCGCGCCGCCACTTTGGCGCAGTTGAGGTTATGATGCACGCCGATCAAGAGCGACCGCTGCGCCAGTTTGGCGTTCACTGTACCTGATTGTAGGGTAGCACTCAGGTTGGGCGGAATTGGTTTGCGGATTGGCGAGCCGTTGGGGAAGTGGTTTGTTTGGATGGGCTTGCTGGTAGAGGGCAAAACTCGCTGGCGTGTGATGGTTCCCGATGTTATCCTCTTATTTCCTATGGCGCGCAAAGCGGCGGTAATCGGAAGTGCCGGACAACTTGGCGTAGAGTTGCTCCGCGAGCTGAACCAGCGCGGATACGAGACCATCAGTTGGGACCGCAGCCAACTGGATATCACCAACAACCGGCAGGTAGAGAGCGTGCTGACACCATGGGATCCCGCGATCGTGTTCAACGCCGCGGCCTACAACCAGGTGGATGTGGCGGAGAGCGAACCCCAGGCGGCCTATCTGGTGAATGCCCTGGCAGTGCACAACCTGGCGTTGGCGTGCCGCCAACTGGACGCTCGCTTCGTACACTTCTCCACGGATTACGTCTTCGACGGTGCGTCCGGCCGGCCGTATCTGGAGAGCGACCCCACGCACCCGCTGGGCGCCTACGGCGTCTCGAAGCTGGCAGGCGAGATTTACGCGCAGGCCTACCTGGATGCGCCGCTGATCGTGCGCACCTCAGGCGTCTTCGGGCCGGGCGGCCTGCGCACCGCGCGCGGCAATTTCGTGGAAGTGATGCTGCGCCTGGCGCGCTCCGGCCAGCCCATCCGCGTGACCCAGGACCACGTGGCGTCGCCCACTTACGCGCCCTTGCTGGCCGCCCGCACTATCGATCTGGTAGAGCGCGGCCAAGCGGGTATCTTCCACATTGGCGGCGGCACGGCCACTTCCTGGTTTCACTACGCGCAGGCGATCTTCGCGGTTGGGATGCCGGGCCAGGCCGTGGAACTGCACCCGACCAACGAGCGCGAATACCGCACGGCCGCGCGCCGTCCCAAGTTTTCGGCGCTATCGAATGCCAAGATGGAGAGCGTGGGGCTCGAACCCATGCCGCCACTCGAGGACGCGGTGCGCCTCTATTTCGCGGCGCGCGAGAAGATGCTCAGCTCTTCTCCGGCTTGACCGCGTAGTAACCCTTGCGCACCTGGACCTTCAGGTTCTTGTCGCCGACCTTCACGGTCAGCTTGCGGAACCCGCCGTCCTGCTCAGGGTTGGTGGAGGTGTAGGCAATCGAGTATTGGCTGCGCATTTCGTCCTGGAGTTGCTTGAAGGCATCGTCAAGCGTATGGCCGCGGTCGACTTTGAATACGCGGCCACCGGTCTCGCCGGACATTCTTTGTAGCGCGAAATCGCTGACATGGCCGAACGAAAAAGGGCCATAGGCGCTGGGATCGGCGTAGTCGATGCTGTAGATGACCACATCCGATTTCTGCGAGGCCTCGATGGCTTCCTCGATCTTCAGCTTGCTGCCCTCGTCGATGCCGTCGGTGATCAGGACCACGACTTTGCGCCCCACCTCGGCCTTCAGCTTTTCGTTCGCCGCCAGGTAGACTGCGTCGTACAGCACGGTGCCGCGCGGCTGGCTGATGGTGGGCACGGGGCCGGGTCCGAAACCGCCGGCGCCGGAATTGATTTGCAATTGGGAGAGCCCCGCCTGGAGCAGTTTGGGTGAATTCGTGTAATCCTGCAGCAGCTCGGAATCCTCGCCAAAACTGATGAGGAAGGCTTCGTCCTTCTTACGCAGAACCTGCGCGAAGAACTGGTGGGCCGCGCGCTTCTCGCTATCCAACAGGTTTCTCTGGCTGGCGCTGACGTCGATGAGCAGGCCGATGGTCAGCGGCAGATCGGTTTCACGGGTGAAGTATTTGATGGTTTGCGGTTTGCCGTCTTCGAGGACCGTGAAGTCGTCCTTGGTGAGGTTGCCGATCAGGGCGCCGTGCTTGTCGTGTACGGAAGCCAATATGTTGACGAGCGAAACCTCGACGCTGATGGACGGCGGCGGCGGCTCCTGGGCGGGTTTGTCTTGCGGCACCGCGGGGGACACCGGCAGCATCGCCAGCAGAAATAAAGATGCGATCCGGCGCGAGAGCGGGGTGTTGGTCAGGGCCATAAGGGTTACAATGACGGACGTGGCTCAAAGGAGCCCTGTTACAATAATGCGCAAAGCTATCCGCCATCTGCAAGCGGCCGATCCGGTGATGGCCGGCATCATCCGGCAAGTCGGCCCTTATCGCATCGAGTTTCGCGATCCGGTTTTCGAGACGCTGGTGCGGTCGATCGTCTACCAGCAGCTTAGCGGGCGCGTGGCGAGTGTGATCTTCGGACGCCTTTTGGCTGCGGTGCCGGGCGGCCTGTTGACTCCGGAAAACATCCTGGCGCTACGGCCCGAGAAGATGCGAAAATTGGGCCTATCGAAGCAAAAAACGGCCTACATCCGCGATCTGGCGCGGCACACGCGCGCCGGCACGGTCGATTTCGCCGGGCTGGCCGGGCTGCCGGATGCGGAGGTGATCGAGCACCTGACGAAGGTGAAGGGCGTGGGTGTTTGGACCGCGCACATGTTCCTGATTTTCGCCCTGCGGCGCGCCAATGTGCTGCCGTCGGGCGACCTGGGAGTGCGTTCGGCGATTCGCAAGGCGTACGGTTTCGAGGAGCTGCCGAAGCCCGCCGAAATCGAAGCGCTCGGCGAGAGATGGCACCCCTATTGCACGGTGGCCGCGTGGTATCTGTGGCGCAGCCTGGAGCCGAACGCCAATCTGTAGCAGGGGCTGTCTCTATTCCAGTTCCGGCTCGGCGGACGCGGCGGGCGGTAGCGGCGGCAGCGAGGCCAGCCACTCGCGCGCCAGGCTCTCCGGATTGCCGGCGAGATCCACGGGCACGCGGCGCACCTCGGCGTTATTCTCGATGAAAGCGGCGATGACGCCTTGCGGCGTGGGCCGCAGTTCAAGCTTGGAGGCGCGCGCTTCCAGGCGCAACGTATTGCCCAGCCACGCCAGGTGGACCTTGGTGCGCATGGCATGTCCTAACCGGGTCGCTTGCTTCAACAGCTCGGCCGCATACGGGCCCTTCCTGAGTTGATCGGCGTAGACCGCGGAACCCTGTGCGCGGGCGCGTTCGGAATCGCGCAACTTGGCGTCGCGGCTGTTTTGCTCGCCGCGCTCTTCGCGCGACTCCATGTTCTTTAAGTTGCTTTCGAGATCGTCCAGGAAACTCATGAGTTCTTAGTTTGCCACAATGGACTCGGCTTATCGCGACGCGGCTTGCAATTCCGCGAGGCGCGTTTCGATGGCGCTCAAGCTGCCTTGTACGCGCACGATGTTGGCGTTCGCGCTCGAATAGGGGGCGATGCCCTGGTAGAGTTCCAATGCGCGGCGGTAGTCATCGGCGGCTTTGCCGATCTGGTCCCTTTCCTGAGGCAAGCCGCGCACGTCGCGCGAGTCCCACCAGAGGCGGTCGCCGCGGTCCCGGTAGCCATCGGCCAATTGCGCCTTCTGTCGATTGCCCAGCTTGTACCCGCGCCGTTCGGCTTCCTGCAAGGCGTCGTAGGCTTTGTCGATATCTTTCAAGCCATAAACATAGACTCCCGCGAGGCCCAATTCCGGATCGGGCGAACGGGGCAAGGCCTGCTGGGCCTCTTCGAACTTCTGCACGGCTTCGTTCAGCAGGGCCGGGTTGTGATGGCTGACGCCATTGATGCGATCGATCTGCCCTTCGCAAAGGCGGAGTTCGCCGCGCACGGTTTCGTCGCCGGGGTCGATCTCGAGGGCGCGAGCCAGGTCCAGCCTGGCGCGCTTCCAGTCGCTCTCGTAGACCGGCTGGCTGTCGCTATTGCGATACGTCCCGATCACCCGGTCGGCCGCGGCCACCAGTCTCTTCTTCACGGAGCGGCGCGGCGAGAATAACGCCAGCGCCTGCGGGTTACCCTGGGAGACATCCGCCCAGCGGTTCCAGATGGCATCCGGATCGGTGAGCACTTCGGCGTTGATATCCCGGTCCAGTTGCTGTCCACGCCGCCACCTGACCACGCTGGAGGTGACGGCAAACACGATGTAGGCGAGCGCCAGCCCGGCCAGCATGACCAGGACGCGCCGCGTCCGATACCCGTAGCGGCTGACGGGCTTCACGGCAGGCTTGCCGAATCGCATCGGCGCCGTGGGCGGATGGGGCGCCTGGACTGTGCGGCGGGTGCTGTCGTCGGCACCCGCGGCGGGGTGGAAGGTGCGACGCGTGGCGGCGGCGTCATCTTCGCTGCCGGCGCGCACGGGGGCGCCCGCGCGGAACGCCACCAGGTCCGCGGCGAGGTCAGCGGCCGATTGATAGCGCCGCTCGGGCTCGGGGTCCATCGACTTCAGCAGGATGCGGCGGAGGGCCTCGGGGCAGGGGTCCGGCGCGGGAGGCGCGGGAATGCGCGAGCGGATCATGCGCTCCAGGCGCTCGGTGGATTCGGCCTGATAAGGCTGCGATCCGGTGACCAGCTCGTACAAGAGCACACCCAGCGACCAGAGGTCCGACATGGCATTGACGTCGCCCGAATCCAGCCGCTCGGGCGAAGCGTAGGGCACGCTGCCGAACTCGTTGCGCGTCAACTTGCGGGAAAGCGACAGCGCTTTGGCAATGCCGAAATCCAGCACGCGCACGCGGTTTTCCTGATCCATGCGGATGTTTTTCGGCTTGATGTCGCCGTGCACGATGCCGCGGTACTCCTTGCCATCGATCGAGACCGCGAGCGAGTGCGCATTGTGCAGCGTCTGGCAGATAGCCAGCGCTATGTCGGCCGCATCATCGACTGGCGCGGGCCCATGGCGCATCAGATCGGACAGGTCTTGGCCATCGACGTATTCCATGGCCACGCCGAAGTAGCCATCCATGTCGCCGGCGTCGAAAATCTTGACCACGCGGGGGTCGATTTCGGCGAGGGCGGCCTGCAACCGGGAGCCGCGGCGCTCGGCTTCGATGGTTTCGCGCGAGTCGGGATCGGGCCCCTGCTCGATCACCTTCAGCGCCACGGTGCGCTGGTTATCCGTATCCTGCGCCAGGTAGACGTCGGCCATACCGCCGCGTCCCAGCTTGCTCAGGATTTCGTATTTGCCGACCTTGCGCCTGGCGGGAATCACCATTTAGTGCGGCGCTCCTCCGCGATTCCTTGCAGCCGGTTTGGGCGGCAGGAAGAAGTTGAACTTCGTAATCGGTTCGCGATCGATGCCATCAGCCGTGCCCTGCGGCGCGCGCACCGGCTCGCTGCCATTGTCCGCGAAGGTGTTGCCGATCAGCACGGGATGGGCGGGCTGTTCGATGAGCACTCCTGGCCCAGGCGGCGTCCCTGCAAGATGTGGGCGGCGGCCATTGCGCAAGATGGCATTGTACAACAGCCAGGGCGTGGAGTCGCCGGAGATGCGGATGCCGGCATCGCGGCAATCCTGGATGGAATTGGCGCGCAGCACCGCGGCGGACTTTCCGCGGATCTCGACGCCGACGGCCGCGCCCACGATTTCGGTATCCTGCAATTCGAGGTCGGAATTCGCGATCACGACACCTGCGGCCAAGGGCGCTTTCTCATCCGCGCGGATGCGAAAACCGGACACGCGCGCGCCTGCGATATTCTCAGCGACGATGGCCACGGGCGGACCGCTGGCGACCGCGGGCGCGCGCAGGATGGGGACGTCGGGCAGACGGCCCCGCAGGGTGACACCGGCGGGGAGCCGGAGTTGCTCCTGATATTCGCCGCTGGATACTTCGACCGTGTCGCCGGGGCGGGCCTTCGCCAGCGCTTCGGTAATCGTAGCGAAACCGCCCTTGCCGGCGAAGAGCGTCCGCGCGGGCACGATCTCCGGCGGTCGGGAGGCCACGCTCCGATAGAACAGCGCGCCAAATATCAGCGCGGCGCAGAGGAGCCCGTACACGAACATGGCCGGCCTGCCTGCGAACACGCTGCGCGGCGGCGGAACTTCCGGAACGGCCGACCGCCGCTGGCTGGCGAACTGTTCCCCTTCCACCACCACGACGCTGACGTTATCCTTGCCACCCGCGCGATTGGCGGCCTCGATCAACTCATGCACGGCGCCGCCGGGATGGCCGGCATTGGCCAGCACGGTGCGCAGGATTTCGGCCGAGGTCACCTGGTCGCTTAAGCCGTCGCTGCACAACACCAGCGCACTATCGGGATCGAACGAGAGGGCGATCAGCTCGATGAAGTTAGAATCATCGGGCGAGTGCTCCTGCGATCCCACATCGCGGTAGACTTCGTTGCGGCGGGGGTGCCGCATGGCTTCCGCTTCGGAAATCTCGCGGTTGTCTTCGCGCTCGCCGACCGGGGAATGATCGTGAGTGATCTTGCGGATCTCTCCGCGACGGACCTGATACAGGCGCGAGTCACCCACGTGGCCGACGAGGACGCGGCCGTTGTCGGCCAACGCCAGGGTGAGCACGCAAGCCATGCCCTGCCACTCGGGGTTGCCGGCGGCGGCGTGCAGGATCTCGTTGTTGGCCACCGTGATGGCTTCGCGGATGCGCTCTTCGGCCGTGCCGGTCTGGCGCTCCAGCCGGGCGCGGATGCGGTTGAGGGCGATATCCGCGGCCTTTTCGCCGGCGGCCTGGCCGCCAATGCCATCGACGACCAGGAAGATGCCGCGGTCGGGGTCGAGGTAGACGCGGTCTTCGTTATTCTGGCGCACCATGCCTACGTGGCTTTCGCCCGCGGATCGCAGCATGGTCTTGACGGGCATCTATGAAGGGACAGACGCGCGAAAGTCCAAAAAGACTACTTCCGCGAGGCCGATGCGCGCGGCCGCGGGGAGCTTCACTTCCACGTTCTTGTCGCGCTTTTCGCCCTCCACGTATTCGACGCTGGTGGGGATTTTCTCGCCGTTGACGCTGGTTCCGAGGCGGCTGAGATCCTTGATGAAGAACTCGCCGGACTGGGGGTCGCGGCGGAGGCGGGCGTGTTCGCGCGAAACATCGGGGAGGGTGTTGAGCTTGAGGTCGGTCCAATAGTCGCGGCCGCCGCGGCCGATCACGATCTGATTCTTGACCATGCGGTAAGTCTGGCGGCCGGCCTGATCTTCGAATTCGAGGGTGGCGCAGGCGGCCATCTCCTTCGTTTCAGGGAGGGTGTCGGAGGACGGGGGACCGGAGGGCGGCTGTTCCTCGTATTTCTGCGACGCGGCCGTCTGGCCGGACAGGCGGCTGGTGTGGATGCGCTTGGTCATATTGCCCGCGCCGAATTCGGGCTTGGCGGGCAGGGCGAGCTCGGAGTAGATGGCGATATCGCCCGGCGCGACGTCGTCATCGGTGTTTTCAAAGAACTGGATGCGCCAGCCGCCATCGGGCGCCACGACTTTGGCGGCGGGCTTGCGCGACAGCTTGAGGCGCTCGCCGAGGGAGGCGCGATTCAGATCCGCCATTTCGGCGTCGAGGGCCTGGCGGGTTTCCTCCGTCATGCGGGGGAAGATGCCGCGGAGGCGCTCAAAATCGTCGGGATGGAGGTAGACATGGTAGATGGCCGGGGGGAGGGTGGTGTAATGCAGGGGCTCGAGACCCTCGCGCATGTTCCGGACGACCTCCAGGATGATGTCCCGCGCGGTGGCGGGGCGGGCTGCCGGGGTGGTCATGATTCTACTTGATTTTAGCATCCGTCGGGTGGGATGGACGGGGTGGAGTAATCTGCCGAACAAAGCCAATTGGGGAAAATTGCGGCGCAACTTGATTTATGCAGTTGCGGTTAGCGGGTTTAGTTAAAGGCTCGCTTTGCATGTGGAATTGGCTTCGTTTCGTAAAATGGCTCGCCAGCGCCGGGTCCGCGATACGCGGCGCGCTTTTCCGGTTTCGTGTTGCACCGCGTTGCATTTGTTGCGCCGGATCTGCTGGCCGGCGCGGATCGTGGCCGGCTGCGATGTGGCAGCAGGCGACGCGCTCGACCACGTTTGCGCGGTCCGATGGGCGGCGGGGTTTCTTGGCTCATGGGAATTGGGTTCTTCCGAAAATTCCCGCGGTGGCGCCCATTTTTGTCTCCACGGGCAGGGCTCTGGCGTTCGGGCCTGTTACGCGCATCGTTTTCGTTTTTTCGTTGACGTGTTGCGTCAGGTTGCATTTGTTGCGCGGTCTCTGGAATTGGGTTCGCTTCGCAAAAGGCATATTGGCCGCCGATGAACGCCGATGAACGCCGATAGGACACCGGCCTTCGGGCTGCTACGGGTGTCGTTTTTTCGTTGACGTGTTGCGTTAGGTTGCATTTGTTGCGCGGTCTCTGGAATTGGGTTCGCTTCGCAAAAGGCATATTGGCCGCCGATGAACGCCGATGAACGCCGATAGGACGCCGGCGCTCGGGCTGCTACGCTTATCGTTTTTTCGTTGACGTGTTGCGTTAGGTTGCATTTGTTGCGCGGCACGACTAAACGCCGCTAGGACGCCGGACTCTGGTTGGGTCTTCCGAAAATTCCCGGGGTGGCGCCCTTTTTCATTTCCATGGGCGGTCGGAATCCGACCAGGTCCTTCCGCTTCGTAAAACGGGGTGGCCGACGCGGCGACGGGCCGCTGGCGGCTCCGCCATACACGGGCGCGTTTCTTGGATTTCGTGTTGCATCGCGTTGCATTTGTCGCATCAGATTGTCGAAAAGAGCGCGGGTGCTTCCAGCAGAGCGTGTTGCGGCGAGTGGCGTAAGCTTTTGCCCGACACCAGGGTAGCACTGTCAGGGCGCCGGCGCTGGGGATCGGTGGCGCCTGGCGATTGTTTTCATGAAGCTCTGGGGATCGGCGTCGTGTGAACGTACCCGGGACCACGGCCGCAACGGGGCATGAGGAGGCCGCTGCAGGCTGCGAGGCTGCCCCACTGGGGCGCGCCGAAAAATTTTCGAGACGCGCCTTCGGCGCGTCTAAAAGGGAAAAGGGAAAAGGATCAAGGGACCACTTCCCGGACGCAACGGAAACCGATGTAGCTGAGCCGGTCGCCTGGCGCGTCCCAGTTACGGTAGGCGGCGCGCAGGTACCACGCATAAATGACGAACGACCCCCCGCGCAACACCCGCACCGTTCGGGACTGCGGCCCGCGAGGATCGTCGGACGGCGAACTCGCGTAGTAGCGTTCGTCGTACCAGTCCGCCACCCACTCCCAGACGTTCCCGGCCATGTCGTACAGCCCCCAGGCGTTTGGCGTGTATGAGCGCACCGGCGACGTGCCGTGCCATTTGCTCCCGCTGTAGTTGGCGTTCTCGGGTGTGATGTCGTTCCCCCAAGGGTACTTCAGGCCGTCCTTGCCGCCGCGCGCCGCGTATTCCCACTCGGCTTCGGTTGGGAGCCGGCCGGCGTCCCATTCGCAGTATGCTTTGGCTTCATCCCAGGTTACGTTGACAATCGGATGGTCCGGCTTGCCCCAATCCGGATTGAAATCTGGCGCGGGCGGTAGCTTGAACTGCTGCCGTTGGCCGACGAACCGCTTGTAGTCCGCTACGGTCACCGGGGTTGCGCCGATCCAAAAGCCTTTGGTGATGCGCACGGGATGCCGCGGCTTCTCGTCCGGGTAAGGTTCCGTATCACCGGGCGTTGCGCCCATCTGGAAGGTTCCAGGCTCGATGCGTACGTAGGCCTCGTTGGGGTTGGCCTGGACGGCTGGACGCTGGACGGTGTTGCCCGGGGACGCGGTTTTGTTGCCGATGGGAAGTTTGGAGACCAGGTACCCGGCGCATGCCAGCACCGCGAGCGACACGAGGCCGAAGGCCCAACGCCGCCGGGAGGGCCTGGGGGCAGCCATCCACTCGGTGACGAAGCGGTGCCACGGCTTGGTGGGCGAGTCGCCGGCGGCTTGCGCGACCGTGCCGGGGGCGCCGATGAGCGCTTCGATATCCGAGCACAACTGCCGGAAGACGGGCGCGCCGCACTCACCTTTCCAGCCCGACAGATCTCCGGCGCTCAAGTTCCGGAAGCCGAGCGGCTGCTTGACGTCCTCGATCTTAACCGGGAGCAGGATGCCCCGCTCGTTCCCCTCTCGCGCTTCATCCCTTACCCAGGGCCTCCGGACCGATATCGCCGACCAGAGCACGATCATGCAGCGCGTCTGGCCGATCTCCCTCTCGATCACCGCCTCGATGTCCTGTCCGGTCCGGATTTGGCGGTCCCACCAGACGGACCAGCCTTGTTCCTGCAGGCATTTGGCAAGGGCCGCGGCGCGGGCGCGATCCTCGTTGGCGTAGCTGATGAAGATGTCGCTCATGGTGCGACTGGCCCCGGCCGCGTTTCGCTTTTGGCTACTATGGAGCCGGGGCCATTCTGCTGTTCGGCGCCGAAGGCCGTCCTTCGCTCGCCGGGCGCGCGATCCGGAAGTAGAGCACGCACTCCCGCGGCGGCCGTAACCGCCGCGGCTCTGGCTGCGGAAACGCCTGCGCGCCTCCGCTCCACATCCCGGACGCAACGGAAACCAATGTTGTTGTTCCGGTTGCCTGGCGCGTTCCTGTTACGGTTGGAGACGCGCAGGTTCCTCGTATCATTGTTGAACGACCCCCCGCGCAACACCCGCACCTTAGACCGCACGCCCTTTCATCCGTGGTCCCATTGTCGCTCAATAGGCAGCGCGCCTCATGGGGACAGCGCCGATTGGCAATCGGCGCGCAGGATGCCATCCTGCCCCACCCTACGCCGGACGCTGCCGCAGCCTCCAGGTGTGCCCGTGCGCCGCGTGGGCAATCCACGCTCGAACTGCGGGACGGATGTCTTCCCATCCCGCCGCGCCGCGCGCGTATTCCGCCGCGAGCGAGCGCAATCTTCTGCGAAATCTTACCACATTCGCACGCACCAGCCGCGTATGTTGGGGGAAAATGCGCCAGCCCAGGAAGGTGAACCCATCGGCGGTCCGGTAGACGCGGCTCTTGCCGGGGTGCGGAGCCAGGCGGAGGCGGCACAGTTCTTCCTCGATGCGCCGCCGCGATTCGGTGAGACATTCCTTGCTGTCGCCGAAGAGCACGAAGTCGTCCACGTAGCGGGCGTATACGGGGGGACGCAGTTGGCGGTTGACCGCCTGATCCAGCGGGTCCAGGTAGACGTTGGCGAAGAACTGGGAGGTCTGATTGCCCAGCGGAAGTCCGCGGCGGCGGTCGAAGGGAGTGAAGAGGTCGTCACCGGGGAAGTAGGAGACGGCCTCTTCCTGCGGGTTCGAAGCGTCGATGATGCGCGCCGCCAGATCGAGCGTGGGGCGGCACTTTACGGCGCGGGCCAGCAGGTCTTTCAGGATGGCGTGATCGATGCTGGGGAAGTATTTGCGCACGTCGCACTTCAACACGTAGCGGTAGCGGCGCGCGCCTTCTTTCGCGCGGGCCAGGGCGCGGTGCGTGCCGCAGCCCTTGCGGCAGGCGAACGAATCTCTCGAAAAGCGCTTCTCGAAGACCGGCTCCAGCACCTGGGTGAGCGCGTGATGGACCACGCGGTCGCGGAAGGGCGCGGCCGAAATGAGGCGCGGCTTGGGATCGCGGATGGGAAAGCAATGGTAGGGGCCGGGCGTGTAGGACCCGTCCTGCAGCTCCCGCTGTAGCCTGACCAGGCGCGGTTCCAGGTCGAGCAGGAATGCCGCCACGTCCGGGCGTGCGCGCTTGCCGGCCGCCGCCCGGCGCGCGGCCAGGAGCAGGTTGGGGAAGGAGATCAGATCCGGCCAGAGGCCGCCCACGCGCTTCACGATCGCCTCGCCGCCGACTTCTGCCAGCCGCCCACCATGCGCCCTATCTCTTCCAGCCGCTCCCCGGCGAAGGCGTAGGAATCCACCGTGAGCAGGCGCAGATCCTTGGCCAGGCGCAGGAGGTAGCGCAGCGCATTCACCATTGTGCTGGCCTGTTGGAGCGGGCCGGCCTTGTTGGCAGCGTAGGCCGCTTCCACCAGCGCCAGCAGCAGGTCCAGGGCGTGCGCGACAATGCGTTCGCCCAGGCTGAAGCGGTAGGAGCGCGAGAAGGTCTCGGCCTTGGGCAACAGCCATAATACGAGGTCGTACGCCTTGACGACGACGACGGCGGGCTCGTCACGCTTGCCTGGAGTCATGTTTGTGTGCCTGCGAAAAAATTTCGGAACGCGCCTTCGGCGCGTTTGAAAAGGGAAAAGGGAAAAGGATCAAGGGAGCACTTCCCGGACGCAACGGAAACCGATGCCGAAGTACCGGTAGCCTGGCGCGCCCCTGTCACGGTTGGCGGCGCGCAGGCCCCTCGCATTAAGGAAGAACGACCCCCCGCGCAACACCCGCATCGTTCCGGAATGCGGCCCGCGAGGATCGTCCGGCGGCGAGCTCCCATAGTAGTGTTCGTCGAACCAGTCCGCCGCCCAGTCCCAGACGTTGCCGGCCATGTCGTACAGCCCCCAGGCGTTTGCAGGGTATGAAAGGACCGGCGAGGTGCCCTTCCACCTGCTCCCGCGGTAGTTGGCGTTCTCGGGTGTGATGTCGTTCCCCCACGGGTACTTCAGGCCGTCGTTGCCGCCGCGCGCCGCGTATTCCCACTCGGCTTCGCTCGGGAGACGACCGCCGGCCCATTCGCAGTAGGCCTTCGCTTCGTCCCATGTCACGCGGACGACGGGGTGATCTTCCTTGCTCCATTCGGGGTTGAGATCCGGCGGTGGCGGCATGGGAAGGGATCTCTCCCGCGTGAAGCGCTTGAAGGCTGCTACGGTCACAGGGGTCTCACCGAGCCAGAAGCCCTTGGTGATGCGTACGCGATGGCGCGGCTTCTCGTACTCGTAGGCTTCAGTATCGCCGGGGGTGGCGCCCATCCAGAATTCTCCCGGCGGGATCCAGACGTAGCGCAGGCCGTCCTTTGGGTTGATCTGTGCGGCGGATTGTTGGCGAGCCGGGCTGGTTGGCTGTGCCGCAGGGATGCCTAGGAACGCCCCGATGTCCGAGCATAGCCTGAGGAATGCGGGAGCTTTGGTGTCGCCTTGCCAACCGATCAGATCCGCCGCATGGATTGATCGAAACCCCAGCGGCGGCCGGACCCTTTCGATCAGGACCGGAACCAGGATGCCACGGTCTTTGCCCTCGTTGGCTTCTTCGATAACCCAGTCGCGGGCGATCGAGGTGGCCGACCACAGCACGATCACGCAGCGCGCTTTGTCCAGTTGCTCCTGGATGATCTGCCTAAATGTCTTCCCCGCGGGGATGTTCCAGTCCCACCATACGGACCAGCCTTGCGCCTCCAGCGCTTTCGCGAGGGCTTCGGCGCCAGGGCGATCTTCGCGGGCGTAGCTGATGAAGATGTCGCTCATCGAGTGATTACTGCGAAATCGTACCACGCTCTTGGCGGCCTGAGAGGCCGCCGCAGGCCACGGGCCTGCCCCACTTGTCACGTGATACGGTGAGGGGAGCATGGCGCTTGATCCCGACCCGGCTATCTTTCGCGCGGTGGTTTCGACCATCGTTCCGGAGGCGGCGGTTTTGGATGAGGCGGGGTGGCGGGACGTGCATGGGGTGGTTGAGGCGCTGCTGCGCGACAGGCCGGAATCGCTGAAGCGACAGATCCGGTTGTTTCTAGGCGCGATTCAGTGGCTGCCTGTGGTGCGCTACGGGCGGCCTTTTACGCGGCTCGATGGGGCGGCTCGCGCGCGGGTGCTAGCGCACTTGCAGAACGACCGGATTTTGAAGGTTCGGGTGGGATTCTGGGGGCTGCGCACCATCGTGCTGGCGGGTTATTACGGCAGGCCGGGGGCGGCCGAGGCGATCGGTTACGGGGCCAGCGTGCGAGGGTGGGAGGCGCACAGGTGAAGGGGGTGAGTTGCGACATTGCGATTGTCGGCTCGGGCGCGGGCGGCGGGACGGTGGCGCAGGAACTCTCGCCACTTTGCAGGGAAGGCTTGCGCATTTTGGTGCTGGAGAAAGGCCCTCGGTTTCGCGACGATGAATTCAACGGGCGCGAGCTGGAGATGGCTGGGGCGCTGTACGAAGACGGCGGCGGCTTTCTGACCGCCGACGGCACCATGACGATTGCTTTTGGGTGCGCCTATGGCGGGTCCACGGTGGTGTATACGGGCACGTCGATGCGGCCGCCGGAGCGCGTGATCCGGCGATGGGATGTGCCGGGACTGACGCACGCGGATCTGGATGGGCGCGCGCGGAAGTTCATGGCCGAAAACAACGCGCACCTGGTGGAAGACGGCCTGATCAACGAAAACAACAAGCTGTTCGTGGAAGGCTGCCGCAAGCTGGGATGGGACGCGGCGCAGTTTCCGGTGAATATAAAAGGCTGCCGCGGATCGAGCCTTTGCAATTTGGGCTGTCCCAATCAGGCTAAGCAGGGCACGGACCGGGTGCAGTTGCCGCGCGCCGAACAGAACGGCGTGGAAGTGGTGACGCGCTGCCAGGTGCTGACGGTCGGCGAGCGGACGCTCACGGCGCGCGTGGCCGCGAAGCCCGCGGGCGCGAAGGGCGACGATTCGGCGTGGGCGCCGGGCGATTACCAGATCGACGCGAAGATTGTGGTGCTGGCGGCGGGCGCGGTGAATACGCCGGCGCTGCTGCTGCGGTCGGGCATGGGGCGGAGCCTGCCGCGGCTGGGGTATGGTTTCACCAGCCATCCCGCGTTCATTATTGTGGGCGAGCACGCGCGACCGATCGTGAATTTCGTGGGGCATCCCAAGAGTTATTACGTGGATCAGTTTGCCGAGAGCGATCATTTCGTGCTGGAGACGTGCATGTATTTTCCGTTTATCACGGCCAAGAGCATGGCGGGCTTCGGCGCGGCGCACAGCTCGTTTATGCGGGCGTTTCCGCGGCTGCAGATGATCCTGGTGCTGGCTTGCGACGAAGCGGATGGGCAGAATCGCGTGGGGATCGACAAAGACGGGCGGCCGGTTGTACACTACCGTTTCCAGCCGAAAGCCACCTACGGATTGATGAGCGGCGCCTACACGGCGGCGAAAATCCTGTTTGCGGCAGGAGCGGTGAGGGTGCACATGCCGGTCGCGCGCGAAACAACGATCGAGGCCGCCGATGCGGCGCGTCTGGAGGAGATCGCCGCCGCCGCGGAATTCCGGCCGGGGAAAACGCCCGTCTCCGCCGCGCATCCGCAGGGCGGATGCGGCATGGGCAGCGGGCGGGGCGACTCCGTCACCGATTCCTATGGCCGCGTGCATGGCTTGCCGTGGCTCTATGTGGCGGATGCCAGCCTGTTTCCGGATTCGCTCGAAATCAATCCGTATGTGACCATCATGGCGCTGGCCGACCGGGTGGCCGAGCGCGTCCGTGAGGAGGTTCCCGCGCTGCTATGAAGACGCACCTCAAGCCTGCCTGCCTACGGCCGGTGGACCGGCGAGGACGCCGGTCCGCGGGCAAGATTGCCCGCCCTCCAAGGACGTTATGAAGATGACTGGCGCAGACATCGTGGTGCGCGCATTGGAAGACGAAGGCATTCCTTTTACCTTCGGCATTCCGGGCACGCACAACATCGAACTGTACGACTCGCTGGCGCGCTCGGCGAAGGTGCGGCCGATCCTGGTGACCGACGAGCAGAGCGCTTCGTTCATGGCCGACGGGGTAGCGCGCTCATCGGGGATGCTGGCGGCGGCCAACGTGGTGCCGGGCGCGGGACTGACGCATTCGCTCTCGGGGGTCGCGGAGGCTTATTTGGATGGCATTCCGCTGCTGGTGCTGGCGTGCGGCATAAGGCGCGATACCGGCAAGGCGTATCAACTGCACGCTGTAGATCAGATGGCGATCGCGCGTCCGGTGACCAAGGCGCAGTTTCTGATCGAGCGCGGCGAGGATCTGTACGGCACGATTCGGCGCGCCTGCCGGGTGGCGCGGACGGCGCCGGCGGGTCCGGTGTTCGTGGAGGTGCCGGCGGAGCACTACATCTTCCGCCACGATGTGGACCTGGACGCGTGGCGGGATGAACCGACCGAGGAGCCGGTATTGCGGGCGGCGGACCTGGAGCGGGCGCGCGATCTGCTGGCGGCCTGCAGGCGTCCACTGCTCTATCTGGGACTGGGGGCGGCGGGCGCGGGGGCGGAGCTGGTGGCCCTGGCGGAGCGGCTGGAGGCTCCGGTGGCGACTACTTTCCAGGGCAAAGGCATTTTTTCCGAGAGCCATCCATTGTGGCTGTGGTGCGGATTCGGGGCGTCCGCGCCGGGGTTCGTGCAGAAGATCGCGGCGGGCTGCGACCTGACGCTGGCGATCGGCTGCCGCTTCGGGGAGGTGGGCACGGGGAGCTATGGGTTGGAGATACCGGGCAAGTTAATCCACGTGGATATCGATGCTTCCGTGCTGGACAAGAACTATCGCGCCGAGTTAGCGGTGGTGGCAGATGCGGGGCGGTTTATAGCGGGACTTAGTAACCTGCCGGCGCGGGGGCCGGACGCAGCACTTAGAGAAGCGATCCGCGCGGGACATGCGAAGGTTTGGGCGGGTTGGGAGGCTCCGGCGGATGCCGATAAAGTTACGCCGCCCCAGTTACTCAAGGCTGTGCAGGAGTTAGTGGGTCCGGCGGCCATTTATACGACTGACAGCGGGAACGGGACTTTTCTGGCGGTCGAGTGTTTGCGGCTGGACCGGCCGCGCTCGTTTCTGGCGCCCATCGATTACTCGTGCATGGGTTACGCGGTGCCGTCGGCGTTGGGTGCGGCGCTGGCGTGTCCGGAGCGGCCGGTGGTATCGCTGGCGGGCGACGGCGCATTTCTGATGACCGGCCTGGAATTGCTGACTGCGGCGCAACAGCAACTGCCGGTGATGGTGCTGCTGCTGCGGGACCGCGAACTGGCGCAGATCGCGCAGTTCCAGCAGACCGCGCTGGGGCGGAAGAGCTGCAGCGAACTGCCGGACTACGACTTACCCGCGTTTTGCCGCGCGGTGGGGGCGGAGTATCTGATGCTAGCCAAGAACGCGGAGATCGATGCGGTGCTGGGGCAAGCTTGCGCGCTGATGGAAGCCAAGCGTCCGGTGGTGGTGGAAGTGGCGATCGACTATTCGCGCAAGACCTACTTTACGAATGGCGTGGTGCGGGTGAATCTGGCGCGATTGCCTTGGCCGGACCGCTTGCGGATGGTGGTGCGGGCGCTTTCGCGGCGGCTGCGGTGACGGGGCGCTCGGGCCGGAGAGCGGAGAGCACAAGTCCGACGGCAATTCCGAGGGAGACCTCAAAGAAGCGGTGCATGGCGATGTTCCAGGCGGGGGCCGTGCGCGGAACGAGCATCACGATCGCCAGGGTGATGCCGGCATAGCGGTAAGCGCTGCGCTCCACGCGGAGGGCCGCGCAGAGGACTCCGATCAGGAAGATGGCTACACCGAACGCCCACAGATTTTGGGGGAAGTAGGTGGCAGCCACTGCGCCGACGAGGGCGCCGAGGGCAGTTCCGGCGAAACGATGCGCGGAGATCGGGAGGGCGGCGCCGAGGGTGGACTGCATCACAACCATCGCCGAGATGGGCGCCCAGTAGGCTTCCGGCAGGCGGAATAGGCGGGCGGCCTCGTAGGCTACAATGACTGCTACCACGGTTCGCGCGGCATGGAGCAGAGACACCGGGTTACTGCGGGTGACGAGTAACTGGCTGAGTTGCGGCATCTTTTCAGGACAGGGTGATCTCCGGCTGGTGTTCGACCGGGAAGTTGACAGACCTGGCGATGAAGCATTTGGCGTGCGCGGTGTGATGTAAGTCGCGCGCTTTGGCGAGATCGGAACCGGGCGCCAGAGTGACTTTGGGGTGCAAGGTTACGCAGGTGAACTGCCCCGCTCCGTCGGGAGTTTCCTCCAGTAGTCCTTCGGCTTCGTTGGTGTAGGTGAGCACGACGATGCCTGCGTCCGCGCATAAGTGGAGATACCAGAGCTGGTGACATGCGGAGATGGAGGCCACCAGTAGTTCTTCGGGATTCCAGCGGGCGGGGTCGCCGCGAAATGCGGGATCGGAGGAACTGGGGATGACGGGCTTGGCGGGTCCGGCGGAGATTTCGTGATTGCGGCTGTAGTTCCGGTAGCTGGAAGTGCCGGTTCCGGTGTTGCCGGTCCAGGCGACGAGTACTTTGTAACGATGCGTTTTTGGCATGTTTAGTTTGGGGCTCCGAACACTTGCGCGATGAGTTCGCGGGCTTCCTTTTGGATACGCCGGAGGTGATCTTCGCCGAGGAAGCTTTCGGCGTAAAGCTTGTAGACGCTTTCGGTGCCCGACGGGCGGGCGGCTAACCATCCATTCGCGGTCACCACCTTCAGGCCGCCGATGGGCGCGCCGTTGCCGGGCGCGGTGGTTAGCGCCGCTACGATTTTTTCGCCCGCCAGATCCGTGGCGTGCAAATCGGCCGGCGAGAGCTTCAGCAACATCTCCTTCTGCTCGGGTGTGGCGGGCGCGTCGATGCGCTCATAGACCGGCGCGCCGAAGTTTTCCGTCAGCTCTTTGTACAACTCGCCCGGATCGCGACCGGTGCGCGCCAGGATTTCGGCGGACAGCAGTCCCATGATGATGCCGTCCTTGTCGGTGGTCCAGACGGTGCCGTCGCGGCGCAGGAAGGAGGCGCCGGCGCTCTCCTCGCCGCCAAAGCCGAACGCGCCGCTGACCAAGCCGTCGACCATCCACTTGAATCCCACGGGCACTTCCACCATCTTCAGCTTCAGGCTGGCGGCTACGCGATCGATCATGCTGCTGGAGACCAGCGTTTTGCCCACGGCGGCTCCGGCGGGCCATCCGGGACGGTGCTGGAAGAGGTACGAAATCGCCACCGCCAGGTAATGATTCGGATTCAGGAGGCCGGCGCTGCGGGTGACCACACCGTGGCGGTCGTGATCGGTATCGCACGCGAACGCCACGTCGAAGCGGTCCTTGAGGGCGATCAATCCGGCCATGGCGTAGGGCGAGGAGCAGTCCATGCGGATCTGGCCGTCCCAATCGACGGACATGAAGCGGAAGGTGGGGTCGACGGCGCCGTTCAGCACCGTGAGCGGCACGCTGTAGCGTTCGGAGATGCGGCCCCAGTACGCGACGCCCGCGCCGCCGAGCGGGTCTGCACCGATGTTGAGCTTCGCGCCGCGGATGGCGTCCATATCCAGGACGGCCGCGAGATCGTTGACGTAGGCCGAAACGTAATCGTGCCGGTGTGTTGTGGATACTTTTCGCGCGCCATCATAGGGCATGCGCAGGACCTGGCGCAGCCCGCCTTCGAGGTGCTGATTGGCGCGGTCTTCGATCCAGCTCGTGGCGGCGGTGTCGGCCGGGCCGCCATTGGGCGGATTGTATTTGAAGCCGCCATCCGGCGGGGGATTGTGGGAGGGCGTGATCACGATGCCATCGGCCAGGCCGTCCGCGCGACCGCGGTTGTAGGTCAGGATGGCGTGCGAGAGCGCGGGGGTGGGGGTGTAGCCGCCGGCGCTATCGATCATGGTATCGACGCCGTTGGCGGCCAGCACTTCGAGGGCGGTGATCCAGGCGGGATCGGAGAGCGCGTGCGTATCCATGGCCAGGAAAAGCGGTCCGGTGATGCGCTCCTGCCGGCGGTGCTGGCAGATGGCTTGGGTGATGGCCAGAATGTGGGCCTCATTGAAGGAGAGCGCGAACGACGATCCGCGATGTCCGGACGTGCCGAAAGCCACGCGTTGCGCGCGCACAGCGGGGTCGGGGCGCTCGGTGTAGTAGGCGGCGACGAGGCGGGGAACGTCGACCAGCATGGAAGGCTGGGCGGGTTTGCCGGCATTCGGATCGATGGACATGTTTTATTTTCGCTCCATCGGGTATGCTTTATCATTAGCATGCATGAGAACAATTCCCATCCCGAGATCTGGCTGATTCGTCACGGAGAGACCGCGTGGAGCTTGTCGGGGCAGCACACCGGGCGCACGGACCTGCCGCTGACGGCGAACGGGGAGCAGCAGGCCGCGGAACTTGGGCGGTACCTCGCGAGGCGCCCTTTCGCGCTGACGCTGACCAGTCCGTTGCAGCGCGCGCGGGAGACTTGCAAGCTGGCGGGCTACGGAGACGTGGCGCAGATCGATCCGGATTTGTGCGAATGGGACTACGGCGCTTACGAGGGGCGGACAAGCGAGCAGATCCAGGAGAGTGCGCCGGGCTGGACGATTTGGGAGTCGCCGGTGCCGCAGGGCGAGACGATCGAGCAGGTGGCGGCGCGCGCCGGGCGGGTGATCGAGCGCGCGGTTAAGGCGGGCGGCGATGTGGCGTTGTTCGCGCACGGACATTTGCTGCGCATCTTGACCGCGTGCTGGCTGGGACTGGCGCCGGATGGAGGGAAGTACTTCGCGCTGGGAACGGCGTCGATCGGGGTGCTGGGCTACGAGCGCGGGACGCGCGTGATCGCGGGATGGAACGTGGGGAGTTGAGGGCGAACGTAGTATCCTGGAGAAGCGAGGAGACAGGCATGGGATGCAGCAGCGGGCCGGTGAACCCGGTCAACATCGAAGCGCCGCCGGGCGCGCACATGGTGTTTTGCGTCAAGTTTCAAAAGCAACTGCCGGGGCTGGACGAAGTACCGTTTGAGGGACACCCGCTGGGCCAGAAGATTTACGAGAACGTCTCGAAGGAAGCCTGGAAGCTGTGGGTGGAGCACATGAAGATGATCATGAACGAATACCGGCTGAACCTGGGGACGCAGGAAGCACAGGAGTTCTTGATCAAGCAGATGGACGATTACTTCTTCGGCGAGGGCGCGGCGCTGCCGCCGGATTACGTGCCGCCTAAGACCAAGGGGTAGGCAGGCATGGCTCGCCGAAGCGGGGCTGAAGCCCCGCGCGGGATAAATCCCGCCCCCCAAGGTTGTGCGGCAGGGGAGGCGATGGCTCTACAGCTTGATCACCGTGCCGTCTGTGGAGTCTGTCACCCAAATATTAGCCCCGTCAAAAGCGATCCCCATGGATGAAAACGCCGGGCCCACCGAGTACGTACCCACCACCGCCCCAGTAGCGGCCGAAAGCTTGTACACAAAGTCGGCATTCACGACCACCACCCATATGTTGGCCCCATCGAACGCCATGTACCCCGGAGAGCCGTCCAATTGATACGTACCGAGGACCTCACCGGTCGCGGCGCGCAGTTTGGTCACAGTGCCGTCATCCACGTTTCCCACCCATACGTTGGCGCCATCGAAGACGACTCCGGCCGGACCGTTTCCCACGGTGTACGTTCCCACCAACTGCCCGGTCGCAGCCAGCAGTTTGGTAACGGTGTTGCCGCTGCCTTCGCCGTTGTTCGCCACCCAGACGCTGGTCCCATCGAATGCGATTGCAAACGGTTCGGTCCCCACGTTATAGGTGCCGACCACGCCCCCGGTCGCGGCCAACAGTTTCGTCACCGTGTTGCTTCCCTGGTTCACCACCCAGATATTGGCTCCATCAAAAGCGATGTTCAGAGGATCGACCCCCACTGGATACGTGCCCACGATTGCGCCGGTTGCGGCCAATAGCTTGGTTACGGTGCCGCTGAAAAAGTTCACCACCCAGATATTGGCTCCATCAAAAGCGACCCCTTCCGGACCGCTTCCCACGGTGTAAGTGCCAATCGACGTCCCGGTTGCAGCAAGCAGCTTGGTGACAGTGCTGCCGCCGCTGTTCGCTATCCAGATGTTTGCGCCGTCAAATGCGATGCCGGCCGGGCTGTTGCCAACGTTGAACACCGCGCCCGACTGGTATGCCGGGAACCACTTCAGAAGCGCCACCTGCAATGGGTTCACGACGACTGCGGGCTTCCCTGCCGTGGTCTGCACGGTCCCGTCGGGGAATGTCAGACTGCTGCCCGCGCCGCTGATCTTCATGCTCCCGGCTACTTCCAATGGCGCCCCCGGCGTAGCGGTCCCGATGCCGGCATAGCCGCCTGCCACCACCAACTGATTGGCGGCCGCCGTCAGGCCGTTGGCCGGCAGATTGAGCCCACTGCTGAGCGTGCCGCCCGCCAGTTGCAGGTAGCGCCCATCCGTAAAGCCCGTGTTCAGGCTGAGCACCGGCGCGTTGCCGCCGCTGGACGTAATGCCCGTTCCCGCCGTCACGGCCAGCACACCTGTGTTCGCCAAGGTGATGTTGCCGGCCGATCCGCCGCCGGTGAGCCCCACTCCTGCCGCGACTCCGGTGATGGTTCCCGCGCTCAGCGCCGCGCAGTTCCAAGCGCTGCCGTTCCATTCCAATACCTGACCGCCGGCGCAGGCGCTGGTGAGTCCCACGTTCACGGTGCCCGACGTGCCACCGCCGGTGAGGCCGGCACCCGCAGTCACTCCGGTGATGGTCCCGGTGCCGGGAAAACTTTGTCCGGCCGCGAAGGTGAGCGCACCTTTATGGCTGACGGCCAAGCCGGTCTCGGCGGGAGTCCCGCTGCCGGGCGCATAGAGCAGATTGAGCGTGCCCGAGGGATTGGCGGTATCGTTTCTGGCGGCCTCCGCCTGCCAGCGGAAATGTTGGCTGATCGAAGTGCTCGTCGTGCTGGCAAAGGATGCCGCCAGCAGATCCAGCGGGTTGGAATTGGCCCCCGCCGTGGCGGTCGCGGCGCTCTTGGCGCTCATGGTCAGCGTGCTTCGAATGGTGGCCGAGCCCTTCACATCCAGAGTGGCCGCCGGAGTCGTGGTCCCGATCCCTACTTTGCCGCCCGATTCGAAAATGGCGGAGGGTTCCACCGTGCAGGGTCCGGTAAACTTGGCAACCTGATTCGCAGTGCCCGCGCCGTCGCTGATGATTGCGGCGCACGCCGTATCCGGCAGGACGTCGCGCACCGCTTCCGTCTTCGCTGGCCCGGCGGCAGGGATGCTTGGCGCCGCGAGCTTGAACGCCGAAGGTGGCAGTCCGCCCAGAGTCTCCGCATCCCCCGCCTTCAACGCATAGGGCGCGCTGACCAGCAAGGCCCGCGGCTGTTCGGCCTGCCCGTCCACCGCGACCCCCAGCCAGTGAGCTCGCTCATTCGCGAACAACTCGGCCAGGCCCTCGGGTTTGCTCGATCCCAGCAACACCGTGTAGTGGCCGCCGGGACCGGTCTGCACGTTCTGCGTCTCGGTCCACAACGGCGCGCCGCCGGTTTGCCCGGCGTACAGAGCGAACGTGATACCGGCTACACCGGCGACAGGAATGCCGCGTGCGTCCGTCGCGGTGCCGCTGAACCGGACCAGGCGCGGCACAGCCGGCCCATCGGGAGATGTCTGGCCGGCGGCCGAACCGGCAACCAGCAGGCCGGCCGCCATGCACGAGTATGCGAGGTATCTTTTCATGATTTCCCCCTCTGACCACGCTACAGCTTGCTTACCGTGCCGGATAACCAATTCGCTACCCAGATTTCGGCGCCATCGAAGGCCAGACCATACGGGGTATTGCCGACGGAGAACGTGCCCAACAGGGCGCCGCTGGAAGCCAGTTTGCTCACGGTGCCGCTACCGGAGTTGGAGACCCAGATGTTGGTTCCATCGAAAGCCACCGCATAGGGATTAGCCCCCACGCCATACGTTCCCACTACCGTAGCGGTGGACGCCAGTATCTTGCTCACGTTGTTGCTGTAGTAGTTCGCCACCCAGATATTGGTTCCGTCAAAGGCGACTCCGAACGGCCCGCTGCCCACGGTAACGGTCGCGAGCAATGCGCCGCTGGACGCCAGCAGTTTGCTCACCGTGCCGTCATTTTCGTTGGCCACCCAGATGTTTGTGCCGTCGAAAGCCACGCCCTGCGGCCGGCCGCCCACGTTGAATGTGTTCTCCACCGCGCCGGTGGATGCCAGGAGCTTGGTAACATTGTTGCTGCCCACGTTCGTCACCCAGATGTTAGTGCCATCGAAGGCGATTCCGTTCGGACTGGTCCCCACGGCGAACGTGCACGTACCTGTACAGCCCCCGTCGCTGGCCCGCAATTTGGACACATTATTGGTTTTCCCGCAGGTCACCCACATATTGGCACCGTCAAAAGCGAGCGCCGATGGACCGGCGGACGCCTCTAAGAAGGTGCTCAGGATCTGGCCGGTGGAGGCCTGCATTTTGGTCACAGTGCCGCTGCCGTAGTTCGTGACCCAGATGTTGGCTCCATCGAAAGCCAACCCGTCCGGATTGCTTCCCGTAGCGAACGAAGCCGACTGGTAAGCCGGGAACCACTGCAGCAGGGCGATCTGCTGAAAGTTCACTCCCGCCCCGCCTGACGCCGAACCCCCGGCCGTCGACTGCACGCTCCCGTCCGGGAACGTCAGCGTGCTGCCCGCGCCGCTGATCTTCATGTTGCCCGCGACTTCCAGCGGCGCGCCCGGCGTGGCGGTCCCGATGCCCACATTGCCGCCCGCCAGCACCAACTGGTTATTCGCCGTGGAGAGGCCGTTGGCGGGAAGGCTGAGCGGGCCGCTCAACGTGCCGCCAGCTAGTTGCAGATAGCGTCCGTCGGTGTAGCCGGTGTTCAGGCTCACCGTCGGCGAGTTGCCGCCGCTCGACGTAATACCCGTACCTCCAGATACTGCCAACACGCCAGTGTTCGTCAGAGTGACGGCGCCGCTGGTTCCGCCGCCGCTGAGACCCGCGCCCGCCGTCACGCCCGTGATGGTTCCCGAAGCCGGAGTCGCGCACGCCCAGGCGCTCCCGTTCCATTGCAGTACCTGGCCGCCCGCGCAGGCGGTGGTCAGTCCTAAGCCCACCGTGCCAGTTGTCCCGCCGCCAGTGAGGCCGCTGCCCGCGGTAACTCCGGTGATGGTCCCCGTGCCGGGAAACGTTTGGCCCACGCCGAACGTGAGCAGCCCCTGGCTGTTGATGGCCAGGCCAGTCTCGGCCGGAGTCCCGCTGCCCTGCGCATACAACAGGTTCAAACTGCCCGAAGGATTGGCGGTATCGTTCCCGACGCCCTCCGCCTGCCAGCGGAAATGCTGGCTGATGGACGTGCTGGTGCTGCTGTCGAAGGATGCCGCCAGCAGGTCCAGCGGGTTGGAATCGGCACCCGCCGCAGCGGTAGCACCGGCCGTAGCAGTCATGGTTAGAGTGCTGCGCACCGTGGCTGCGCCCTTTACATCCAGCGTGGTCGCCGGAGTGGTGGTCCCGATGCCTACCTTACCGCCGGATTCAAAAAGGGCGGATGGCTCGATGGCGCACGCCGCGGTGAATTTGGCGACCTGGTTCGCGGTAGCCGTGCCGTCGCTGGTGATGGCGGCGCAGGAGGAATCCGGGGAGACGTCTCGCGCCCCCTCCGGTTTTGTACCGGAAGCGGCGGCCGTGGCTGGGGCGGTCGGCCCCGCCAGCATGAATGCCGAAGGTGGCAGCCCGCCAATGGTGTCCGCGTCCTTGGCTTTCATCGCATAGGGTACTGCCACTAGCGCTACCCGCGCCTCTTCCGCCTGTCCCGCCACCTGCACCCCCAGCCATCGCGCCGCGCCATCGGCAAACAGGAACGCGGGCAGGCCCTCGCTGCTGGTTGCCCCCAGCGTCACCTTGTAACGGCCCATCGCGTCCGGCGTGACGTTTTGGGTTTCCATCCACAGCGGAGCGCCACCCTCGCGATCCTTATATAGAAGGAACGTGACGCCGGCGAGCCCGGTCAACGGCGCACCTTTCGCATCTTTCAGCGCCCCGCCGAAGTTTACCAGCATCGGCACTGAACTCTGCGCCAGCGCCGGCGACGTTAGAGCCAAAGCCATCATCACGGCTATCCCTATCTTCGAGTTCTTCATGTGTTTTCCTCCTCTTTTGACTGGGCATTCCGCCCGGCTGGATCGAGGCTACCACCGCCTTCGATGAAACTGACGCCCCGAAACCCGTGGACAGTCCGGATGGACACGTCCTTCGCACCCTAGAACTTGCTCACGGTGTTGCTGCCGCCGTTCGCCACCCAGATGTTTGCCCCATCGAAAGCTATCCCGGCGGGAGCGACTCCCGTGTTGAACGTGCCCAGCAGTGCTCCGCTCGAGGCCAGCAGCTTGGTCACGGTGTTGCTGCCGGTGTTCGTCACCCAGATATTGCTTCCATCAAATGCCACCCCGTACGGGTTGCTTCCTACGGGATACGTACCCACTACCGCGCCATTCGAGGCCAGCAGCTTGGTGACGGTGTTGCTTTCATAGTTCGCCACCCAGATGTTGGCCCCATCAAAAGCAACTCCAACCGGACTGTTTCCCACGGCGAAGTCGCCCACCAGAAAGCCGCTCGAGGCCAGCAGCTCGGTCACGGTATTGTTCCCTTCGTTCGCCACCCAGATGTGGGTTCCATCAAAAGCGATCCCGTATGGCGCCGGCTGCACGGGGTACGTGCCCACTGCTACGGCGGTGCCCGGGGACGAGGCCATCCACTTGGTCACGGTATTGGTGGCGTGGTTGGTCACCCACATGTAGGCTCCATCGAATGCGAGTCCGAGTGGATTGGTACCAACGGACCCTTCAAAATTGCAGGAGCTGCTAGCCACCGGAGCGCACACACCCACGTTGTCCTCCCCGTAGTAGTCAGCCACCCACATGTAGCCTCCATCAAAAGCGAGCCCGTACGGCCTTATTCCTCCGTCGACCTGATACAGTAGTCTGCCATTCAAGGCCAGCACCGTCAAGAGGCCGTCCAGGCTCGCCACCCAGATGTTGGTTCCGTCAAAAGCGACTCCTGTTGGCGAATTTCCCACTGGGAAAGTAGAATCGGGCGTCCCCCCGTAGGTCGGGAACCACTTCAGCAGGGCTACCTGCTGCAGGTTCACCCCCGCCACCCCCGCCGGATTGCCGGCCGTCGTCTGCGTGGTCCCGTCCGGGAACGTCAGCACGCTCCCCGTGCCGCTGATCTTCACGCTCCCCGCCACTTCCAGCGGCGCTCCGGGCGTCGCGGTCCCGATGCCTATCTGAGGAGCGCTGAGCGCACCGCCCAGCGTGCCCCCGGCCAGTTGCAGATACCGCCCGTCGGTGTAGCCTGTGTTCAGGCTTATCGCCGGCGCGCTTCCGCCGCTCGACGTAATGCCCGTGCCGCCTGCCACCGCCAGCACGCCCGTATTGGTCAGGGTGACGCTGCCGCCGGTTCCGCCGCCGCTCAGCCCCAGGCCCGCTGTCACTCCGGTGACGGTCCCCGTGCCGGGAAACGTTTGTCCCGCGGCGAAGTTCAGCAGCCCCGCACCGCTGACCGACAATCCCGTCTCGGCGGGAGTCCCGCTGCCGGGCGCATACAGCAGATTCAGCGTGCCGGAGGGATTGGCGGTGTCGTTTCCGGCCGCCTCCGCCTGCCAGCGGAAATGCTGACTGATGGACGTGCTGGTGCTGCTGTTGAAGGATGCCGCCAGCAGATCCAGCGGGTTGGATTTGGCCCCCGCCGCAGCGGTAGCAGCGGCCGTAGCAGTCATGGTTAAAGTGCTGCGCACCGTGGCCGCGCCCTTCACGTCCAGCGTGGTCGCCGGCGTGGTGGTCCCGATGCCCACCTTGCCGCCGGATTCGAAAATGGCGGATGGTTCAATGGCGCACGCCGCGGTGAACTTGGCGACCTGGTTCGCGGTAGCCGTGCCGTCGCTGGTGATGGCGGCGCATGAGGAATCCGGGGAGATGTCTCGCGCCGCCTCCTGTTTTACGCCGGAAGCGGCGGCCGTAGACGGAGTTGCCGGCCCCGCCAGCATAAATGCCGAAGGCGGCAGCCCGCCAATGGTGTCCGCGTCCTTGGCCTTCATCGCATAGGGCACCGCTACCAGCGCTACCCGCGCCTCTTCCACTTCTCCCGCCACCTGCACTCCCAGCCATCGCGCCGCGCCATCGGCAAACAGGAACGCGGGCAGGCCCTCGCTGCTGGTTGCCCCCAGCGTAACCTTGTAACGGCCCATCGCGTCCGGCGTGACGTTTTGGGTTTCCATCCACAGCGGAGCGCCACCCTCGCGATCCTTATATAGAAGAAACGTGACGCCGGAGAGCCCGGTCAACGGCGCACCTTTCGCATCTTTCAGCGCCCCGCCGTAGTTCACCAGCATCGGCACCGAACTCTGCGCCAGCACCGGCGACGTGAGAGCCAAAGCCATTATCACGGCTATCCCTATCTTCGAGTTTTTCATGTGATTTCCTCTCCTCTTTCATGGGGCATCCCGCCCTCGAAATCGAGGCTATCATCGCCTTCGATGAAAGTAATGAAATCACCTTCAAAGTTGCGTCAAATTACAATCAACCGGCCTGATATCAGCAGGATTTGGAAAATGTAGTAAGATGCCTGTCAGGGGAGGGTAGCCAACTGGCCCTGGCAGAACCGTTCGAAAGCAGCGCGCGCCGCCAGTACCGGTTCGGCGAGTACGAGCTGGACCTGGAACACGCTTCCCTCAAGCGCGGCGGCGAAGAGGTCGCCCTGCGGGCCAAGTCTTTCGAGGTCCTGGCTTATCTGGTCGAGCGGCCTGGCCGGCTGGTGACCAAGGCGGAACTCATCGACGCCGTTTGGCGGGATGTTTCGGTCGCCGACAATTCGCTGGCCCAGTGCATCCTGGAAATCCGGCGCGCGCTCGACGACGATGCGCAGCAGTCGATCCGCACGGTGGCCCGGCGCGGCTATATCTTCACGGCGACGTTCACGACGCCCCCCTTGGAGTTTCCGCGCAGTCCGACCGCGGTTGCACCCATACCAATGCCCGCTCCCCCGAAGCGCCTGAATTGGGGAATCCTGGCGGTTTCGGTGCTTTTGCCAACCCTGGCCGCCGGCGGCATGGTGATCTGGATCGTACAGCGCCCTGCCACGAAGGCGCCGCCAGCCTATACCCAGATCACCAGCTTCACGGATTCCGCCGTGGCTCCCACACTTTCGCCGGACGGACGGATGGTGGCGTTTTACCGAAGCGACCAGACGTTTTTCATCACCGGCGAGATCTACGTGAAGCTCCTCCCCAACGGCGAGCCGGTTCAACTGACTCACGACCCGCGCCAGAAATACAACCTGGCGTTTTCGCCGGATGGCTCGCGGATCGCCTACACCGCGATCGACGATGGGCCGCACTGGAGGACGTACACGGTACCCTCCCTCGGAGGCGATTCCTCGCTGTTACTCTCCAACGCCGCGGGCCTGAGCTGGCTGGATGACCATCACTTGCTGTTCTCGGAAGTCAAAACGACGCCGAACATGGGGATTGTGACGGCGACCGAGAATCGATCGTCCCGCCGGGAAATCTATTTTCCGGCTCACCAGCGCGGCATGGCGCACTATTCCTTTCCCTCGCCGGACCGGAAATGGGCGCTGGTGGTGGAAATGGATCCCGATTGGCTGCCGTGCCGTTTGATTCCTCTGGCGGGCGGATCTCCCGGCAGGCAGGTGGGGCCTCCAGGCGCTTGCACTTCAGCGGCCTGGTCTCCCGATGGAAACTGGATGTATTTCGGAGCCGCCGTGGAAGGAAAGCACCACTTGTGGCGCCAGCGTTTTCCCGACGGGCAACCGGAGCAAATTACCTCGGGTCCCGAGGAAGAAGAGGGCGTGGCCGTGGCGCCCGACGGCCGCTCGCTGATCACTTCGATTTTCATGCGGCAAAGCTCGGTGTGGATGCACGATTCCACGGGAGATCGCGCCGTTTCCTCGGAGGGATACGCGGTCTCGACCGACGAATCCGGCACTCCGTTCTCGTCCTCTGCCGATGGCAGGCGGCTTTACTATCTGCTGCGGCGCGACTCGTCCGCTTCCCCCGCGGAACTTTGGCGATTCCATCGCGATTCCGGCCGCAGTGAAGCGGTGGTATCGGGGTTCTCGATTCGTGAATACGATATTTCGAGCGATGAAAAAGAAGTGGTCTTCTCGACGCGGCCGGCCGGCCAAGCATCCCAGATCTGGCTGGCGCCCCTGGACCGGAGCGCACCTCCCCACAGAATGGCGGCAACAGGCGAGGATGCCCCCCGTTTTGGTCCGAACGGACAGGTGCTGTTCCGCCTAACGGACGGCAAAGCGTACTATCTCGCCCGCATGGGGCGGGACGGAGGCAACCGAATCAAGGTCTTTCCCTCTCCGGTCATCGGAGTCGAGGCTGTCTCGCCGGACCGCCGTTTCGCGATTTTCGCCGGCGTGCAGTCCAAGGTTCCGGACGAGGAGGATAACATTGCGGTCCCCATCGCGGGAGGACCGGCGCGGCAGATCTGCCGGGCGTGCTCGGCCGCATGGTCTCCCGACGGGAAGTACTTCTATGTAGCGTTCAATCTGCCTTGCGGCATGAATCCATCCGGCCAGACGCTGGCGATTCCGGTGCCTCCGGGCGAAACGCTGCCAGCGTTGCCGGCGGCTGGGATCAGCACGGAAGCCGAGGGGCTTGCGATTCCGGGCGCGCGGGTCATCGACGAGGGCGACATCATCGCCAGACCGGACCCTGCTACTTACGCCTACGTGAAATCCACAGTACACGCCAATCTGTTTCGCATCCATCTCCGGTAAGCGCCATGCGAAGCAGGCGCCGGTTGCGCCGTGCCCACGTTCGGTTATCGGGCAACTTGGGTGGCGAGGTAAGGCGGCTTACGGGCGCTTGGCGGGCGGTACGCGGAAGCGGCGTCAAAGCGCGCACGTGAAGCAATTCCGCATCTTCGATCGGCGCCATCGTCAGCGCCCCTAAACGGACGAATTTCCGGGCCGCTTCCATCTCCGGCCGGGAATCGCCCACGAGATGAAACAATTCGGTCAGGACGGCCTCGGAGGTTACCAAGGGCAACTGAAGTTGCCGCCGGTGTCGATCAGAGCGTTACCGGGCATGGCGCGCCGTGAGACGCAGCCGGATGGACTCCCGGGCAGTCTCCGCGCGGCGGGGGTTGTTGCCCGCCAGGACGCCAATGCAACTCGCCGCCGCGCGATGCAATCGGCGTTGTTCAGCGGCATCGGCGGGATGCGGGCTATTCCGCAGCCAGTTGCGGACGGCCGAATCCAACACCGCGGCAACCGATACCTTGCGCAACCGCGCCTCCCGTTCCAGTTCCAGTTTAAGTTCGCTGGACACGCGCCAACTGTATACTTCGCCCTTCATGTACTGCATTGTAGTGCATGTTGCCCGTTACTGGGTGGCGCAGGTGACGAACACTCCGCCGATGCTCTGGAAGCCCGCGATCTGCGCCTGCAATGGCTGGTCGCCGGCGGGAACCGAGGGGATGGTCACGTTGAGCTGATAGAGCCCCGCTTCCACCAGATTCGCGGCATTCACGACGGCGCTTACTCCGCCGATGGAGACTGCCGGCGAGCCCGCCAGGGGCACCGCCTGCGAGATCAGTTGCGACGGTGAAACGGGCGGGTTGGTGGGACCGAACCCGGTGGCGTAGAGCTCGATCTCCTCGCCCACCAGCGCCGGCCGGCTGCCGGGTCCGACCGGTCCCACGAGCGTTCCGTCGGCGTGGCGGGCGGCGACATAATTCGTCCCGTTCATGGTCCAGGCGAAGAACTGCGGGGTCATCCGCTGCTTTACGACGGCGGCCGGATAGCTGTTGCCTTGGGCGGTGGTCACCTGCACGGCCACTACGCCCAATGCCGGATCTTCCGGCGCAATCGCGTTGATCTGGCCGGGGCTGATGTAGTCGAGATACGCCGGCTTGCCGTTGATGGTTACACCGACGCCTCCGAGCGAGGTGGGGAACTGCTGCTCGCCTGGACCGGGCACCCAGGTCTGCGGGGCGGAGGCAAAACCGCGGCCGAGAATTGTGACCCATGCTCCGGACGCTATGGCTGGCTGAAAGCCGGCGGCGTCGACCACCGCCGTCACCCTGGATGCGGGCGCGGCCACTGGCTGTTGGCGCTGGAGCAGAATGCCATCGGTGGCCGCCAGCGTGACCTGCGGCGCGACCGACCCATCGTTGTAACGCGCGGCGGAGGTGATGTAGACGGCGTCGGCGATCAGCGACCCGAAAGCGACCTTCGAAATCGAAAGAACCGGCGAACTGGCCGCGGTGAGCGCTACGCCGCTGAAGATGGTATGCCACTGGTCGCCCGCGGTGGCGCTCGACTGATCGAGACTCGCCGAAGCGACCACGCCGGCACTGGAGACGATCTGATAGGCAGCGTTCTTGGTCCAGCCGGCGGCGCCGGGCGCGTCCGGCAGCCAGACCTGAATCGTGTACTGACCGTCGGCGGGGATGCCCAGGTTCCACTGCGCGGTCCCCTGGGCGGCGTCCAGCTCGTGCAAAGACCCGCCCCAGGCGTTGGACCAGGGGCCCACGAGGGTCTCGAAGCCGCCGGAAACGTCGACGACGTTCCAACTGCCGCCGGCGCTGAAGGCCGCACTGGAATCATCTACGATCGACTGATAGAGCGGCGCCTGAGCGCCGGTGAAACGCTGGAGGCCGGGTTCGAGCGCGACGGTCTCGAAGCCGGCGGTCCCGTTCAACACCGCAACGCCGCCGGTGAAGTCGCGCTGGAAGATGTCAGGCGCCTGCGCGAAGAACTGCACGCCGTCGATCCATACGTTGCCGGCGATATCTCCTACGTCGAATTGCAGCGCGCCGTCCGCGGCGGTCGCGCTCGAGACGAACGTGAGTGTGTTCAACCGCCAGTTGGTATCGAGTGACACCTGCGAGTCGAGGCCGTAATTCGGGTAGGGGGAATTCTCGCTCTCGCAATCGACGGTGATCAGGCGGGGAGAGTCCGACCGGGCCCAGAACTGCACCTGATAATTCGCGCCCGCCACCACGGGCAGGGATGTCTGATACAAATTTGCCTGCCAGAAATAGCTATCCGCGGAGACGACATCGATGTGAGCCGAGGCGTTGCCTTCGGCCGCGACGGAATTGTCGAGAGTCAGAGTGGCGCCGGCCTGCCCATCGTTGTCCACGAAAAACGACCAGCCGGAAAGGCCACTCTCAAACCCGCCGTTGGCGAGCAAATTCGGCCCCGGCGCGGAGCCCAGGCGCACGGCCGGGCCCAGCGGTTGGCCCAGATGAAAATCGTACTCGTCATACCACCAGTTGACGCAACACTCGGTGTCTCCAAAATCCTGGGTGAAGAAGCCGTCGTTCATCAGCGCCGTGGCCAGGCCAAAGCGCATGTTGGGATAGAAGGTCTGGGCGAACGCGAGGGTGGAAGCGGGGAGGGCCTGCATCGGCTGGTATCCGTATCCGTAGGAGATGATGTTCGGCGGCCCCGATTGTACCTGCGCGAGGGAGGGCAAGACACCCTGCAGGAACCAGTTCTGATAATTGTGCCAGAAATCGCCGAACGACATGTCTCCTTCGCGCACGTTCACGGCCTGAAACGTGAGACTGTCCGCATTAAACAGACTCATAAGCTGCGCGTCGGCGGGCTCCGCGAAGTGACCCGAAAGGTAGCCATAGGGAATGAGATTGCGCAGGGTTTCGATATCGAGAAGCACACCCGCGCGCCACTTGGCATCGAGCGTGGCGGGATCGTCCGGTTGGCCGTCTCCCGTGGTGCAGATCTGAACCGGGTTGCCATAGACGTCGGTGTTATACCAGGAAATCGTGGGAAATACGTTGTCGAGGAACACGCCGTCGTCGACGAGGCCACGGTTGAGCAGTAGCTGGTAAGTGGAATTGGCCATGGCCACGGCGACTTCGGGGAGGGTCATGTTCAGCAGATAGACACCGTTGGGAGCTATCTGAATCTTGTTGCCATTCACATCCTTCAGATAATAATTGTCGGGCCAGACGGCCCAAGGCCCGGTGTAAGTGGCGTCGGCGCCGAGCAGGTTGATCATTCCGGGTTCGGCCGCCCGGAGGGCAGTGACCTGATCGGGGGGCATGCCGGGACTCAGATAGAGCTGGATCCTGGCGGCCTGGGCAGGCTGGGTGGTGTAAATGTACGAGCCTCCCCAAATGCTGCCGATATGCGGGAAGTCTCCGTTCGGCGCGGCTACGTCGCGATATTGGAGATACCAGTCGGCGGCGGCGGAGGCGCAGCGGATGAGCACCTGGTTCATTACCTGGGGGTCGGGATTGAGCCCGGTGACCGTCGCCTGATGGGCCGCGGTTGGCCCGGCGGGGTCGATGGGTTGCATCTGGTTCAGGGGCAGCAGCACATTTACGGAGTAGCCGCAGGTGTCCGGCTGAGGCGTGTTGAAGGAGAGATTCAGGCTGGTGGCGCCAGGCGGCAGCAGGGTGCTGGGCGGATTGACGTTGGTGAGCGAGAGGAGAGGGGGTGTTTGGCAGAACGCGGCTGGGCAGGCTAGCAGGCTCAGGGCGAGGAAGGAGCGCATCTTTTCAGGTCACCTTGTTGTGAGGGTATCGTATCATGCTCCCCTGCCACCCAGTACTGCCCGGTACCGTTTTAGTAGGAATTCACCTTAGGTGGATGCTATACTCCGCACAAAAAGGGACATATCGGTGCGCTGGCGGCGGTGCTGGTTTCCGCGACTCCGGGCGGCACGATCGAGAGCTGCGGACCGTTCCTGGTGGCGCCGCAGGTAGACGAGAGGAGACATCGATGGGACGAATTGTTGAGGCGTTGGGCAAACTAACGCTATGCGCAGCGGCGGTGGTGGCGCTACCCGCGCAGACTTTCACGACGCTGGCGAATTTCAATCTAACCAATGGCGCCGTGCCCCAGGCGTCCCTCGTGCAGGGCGTCGGCGGGGACTTTTACGGGACCACTTACTCGGGAGGGGGCGCGGGGTGTGAGTTTTATTGTGGCACCGTCTTCAAAATCACCCCCGGGGGTGCGTTGACGACGCTGCACGTCTTTGACGGCGCCGACGGCGGCAACCCTTTTGCCGGGCTGGTCCAGGCAACCGACGGGACCTTCTACGGGACTACCTCCGGCGGTGCATCGATCGGCGGTACGGTTTTCCGTATCACCCCTGAGGGTTCGCTGACGACTCTATACACCTTCGGCGCAGGCTGGACGGACGACCATGCCCCCTACGCCGCGCTGGTCCAGGGAACCAATGGGGACTTCTACGGGACAACCGCGTTTGGCGGGGCCGGCATATTCGGCACGGTCTTCGAAATCACTCCTGGGGGCACTCTGACGACGTTATACAGCTTCGGGAGCGGCGCGCATGGTGATGAACCCTATGCCGGGTTGGTGCAGGGCATTGACGGTAACTTTTACGGGACTAACGCGCTGGGCGGAGCCTACCGTCAGGGCACCGTCTTCAAGGTCACCCCGGAGGGCGCGCTGACAACGCTACACACCTTCGATGTGACTGGCGGCGCCGGCCCTTATGCCGGCTTGGTGCAAGCCACGGACGGGAACTTCTACGGGACCACCACGAGCGGCGCTTCATCCAACGGCGGCACGATCTTCAAAATCACCTCCGGGGGCGACCTTACGACGCTATACAGTTTCTGCTCGCAAAGCACATGCGCGGACGGTGGCAATCCCACTGCGGGCGTGGTTCAGGCCACCGACGGTAACTTCTATGGGACAACCGCGTTTGGCGGAGCCAACGGTCGCGGCACGATCTTTAGGATCACGCCAGGGGGCACGCTGACGACCCTGCACAGCTTCCCATCAAGCGATGGGGGCGCACCCCCGGGGCCCACCGGCGGGCTGCTTCAGGCGACCGACGGCAACTTTTACGGGACAACTGCGACGGGTGGGCCCGACAACGACGGAACCGTCTTCAAACTGGATGTGGGGCTTGGCCCGTTCGTGAAAACGCTGCCCCACTTCGGGGCGGCGGGGGCGGCCATTAGTATTTTGGGAACGGATCTGACTGGCGCCACCAGCGTCAGCTTTAACGGGACGCCGGCCGCGTTCGAAGTGGTGTCGGCTACCGAAATCAGGACTGCCGTGCCGGCCGGGGCGACGACTGGAGTTGTGCAGGTGACGACTCCGGGCGGGACGCTCAAAAGCGGCGGACCGTTCCTGGTGACGCCATAAGCGGGCGAGAGGAGCGTTTCGATGAAACGGACTGTCAGCGCGTTAGGCAAACTGAATTGGACGAGAAGGACATGCGCTGTTTTTGCGCTGTGCGCAGCGACGGCGGCGGCCCTACCGGCACAAATTTTTATGCCGCTGTACCTGTTCGGCGGCACGAATGGCAACGAGCCCATGGCTGGGCTGGTCCAGGGAACCGATGGGAGTCTCTACGGGACGACAGCCTATGGCGGGCCTGGCTTCGTTTACCCCTACGACCCTGGCTCCGGCACGGTTTTTAGAATCGGCCCCCGGGGCGGCGCCCTGACGCCCCTACACAACTTCTGCACCCGGAGCGGGTGCGCGGACGGCGAAGTCCCCTCTGCCGGGCTGGTTCAAGGAGCCGATGGGAGCTTCTACGGGACCACGACAGGAGGCGGGACAAGCAGAGGTGGCACCGTCTTCAGGATTACCCCGGGTGGCACGCTGGCGACGTTATATAACTTTTGCTCCCAAAGCTTGTGTACCGACGGCTCCGCCCCTGGGCCGCTGATCCAGGCGGCCGACGGGGAATTCTTCGGGACAACCGCGGGTGGCGGGGCCTACTCCGGGTATGACGGGAATGGCGGCTCGGTCTTCAAAATGACCCCGAGCGGAACGCTGACCACGCTCTACAGTTTCTGCGCGCAGCCGGGGTGCACGGACGGCTATTATCCCGCGGGCCTCGTCCAGGCAACTAATGAAGACTTCTACGGGACCACGGTGTACGGCGGGGCCAACGGCTTTGGGACGGTCTTCAAAATAACCGCGAGCGGCGCGCTGACCACACTGTATAGTTTCTGCGCCGTAGGCAGTTATCCGAATTGCACCGACGGCGCATGGCCCTACGCCGGTCTGGTCCAGGCCACCAATGGGGACTTCTATGGGACGACGTCTTCAGGAGGGGCTGCCAAGGACGGCACACTCTTCAAGATTACCCCGAGCGGTACGCTGAAGACGCTATACAACTTCGACTCCCCGGGGGGCCCCCACGCGGCCCTGGTCCAAGGTACCGACGGCAACCTCTACGGCACGGCCGGCAGCGGCGGGACCGGCACGGCCTTCAAGATTACCCTCGGTGGGACGCTGACAACGCTGTACACCTTCTCGAACCCAGATTCCGGCTCCGACCCTAATGGGCTCGTCCAGGCCACCGATGGGGATTTCTATGGGACAACAAACGGGGAAGGAGATAACTGGGGTACGGTCTTTGGGCTCTCCGTGGGTTTGGGCCCGTTTGTGAAAACGCTGCCGCACTTCGGCGCGGTGGGAGCGGCCATTACGATTCTGGGGACGGATCTGACGGGCGCCACCAGCGTCAGCTTCAACGGGACGCCGGCGGCGTTCGAGGTCGTGTCGGCGACTGAGATCAGGAGCGCTGTGCCTGGCGGGGCGACCACAGGAAGTGTCCAGGTGACGACTCCCCGCGGTACGCTCGCGAGCGGCGGTCCGTTCCTGGTGGCGCCATAGGTAGACGAGGGGAGATATCGATGGGACGAATTGTTAATGCGTTGGGCAAACTTATACTCTGCGCGGCGGCGGCGATCGTGCTGCCGGCGCAGAGTTTCACGACGCTGCATAGCTTCGCGGGCACGGACGGGGCGAACCCCTCCGCTGCGCTCGTGCAGGGCGTCGACGGCGACCTGTATGGGACAACCTACAGTGGGGGAGCCAACGGCTACGGCACGGTCTTCAAGATCGCTCCGAGCGGCATGCTGGAGACGGTCTACAGTTTTTGCTCTCTGAGCGGGTGCGCGGATGGCGTCAACCCGGCGGCGGGGCTGGTACTGGCCCCCGATGGGAACTTCTACGGGACAACTACCTTTGGCGGATCCGCCGCGCCGGCTTGTGGCATCGGCTGTGGGTCGGTCTTCAGAATCACCCCTGCCGGCACGCTGACGACGCTATACGGCTTCAATTTCACGGACGGGGAGGATCCGCAGGCGGCGATGGTGCAGGCGAGCAACGGGGACTTCTACGGCACAACCGATGCGGGCGGGACCGGCTCCGATTGTGGGGGCTGCGGGACGTTGTTCAAGATGAACAAGTTCGGCAAGCTGACCACGCTGTACAACTTCTGCTCCCAGGGGGTCCACTGCCCGGACGGCTATGGGACAGAGACGGGGCTGATCGAGGGATCCGGCGGGGAGCTTTACGGGACCACCGGGACCGGCGGAACTTATGGCGGCGGTACGGTCTATAAAATCACCCCGAGCGGCACGCTGACGACGCTATACAGCTTCTGCTCCCGAGGCGGCGACGTGTGCACGGACGGCGACGGCCCTTCGGCGCTGGTGCGGGCCACGGATGGAGACTTCTACGGGACAACCTTGGGTGGCGGGGGCAATGGACAAGGCACGTTCTTCAGGATGACGGCGAGCGGCGAGCTGACGATGGTGGTGAGCTTCGTAGGCGAATTCGGCGGAAACCCTGACGGGCTGATGCAGGGTACGGACGGCAACTTCTATGGGACAACCGGCGCCTTCTACGGGGATTCCGGTACGGTCTTCGAGGTCACGCCGGCCGGCACACTTACAACTCTACATGCCTTCTGTGCGCAAAGCGGGTGCGCAGACGGCGCGAATCCTCTGGCGGGGCTGGTCGAGGCCACCGATGGCGACTTCTACGGAACCACGAATTCCGGCGGGGCCAACAACGATGGCACGGTCTTCAGGATCTCCTTGGGCCTCGGCCCGTTTGTCAAAGCAGTGCCGCAGGCGGGCACGGTGGGACAAGTCGTCCGTATTCTGGGGACCGACGTGACGGGCGCGACCGGCGTCACCTTCAACGGCGCGGCGGCCGAGTTCACGGTGGTGTCGGCGACGCAAATCATGGCAACTGTACCGGCTGGGGCGACGACCGGCAAGATCCAGGTGACGACACCGGGCGTGACGCTCGCGAGCGGCGGCGCCTTCCTGGTGGAGCCGTAGGTGGGAAGGGAGCACATCGGTGAAACACAACGTTAAAGCATCGAACAAACTGAGGCCGGCCAGACGCGCGGGCGCTGTTTTGGTGGTATGCGCAGTAGCCGCGATGAGCCTGCCCGCGCAGACCTTCAAAACGATCTTCACATTTAATGGAACGGAGCCTGGTGGGCCCACCGCGGCGATGGTCCAGGCGACCAATGGCGACCTTTACGGGGGGGCGGGCGACTCGGTTTTCAAAATCACTCCCAGTGGGACGCTGACGACGGTATACACCTTTTGTCAACAGACTGTCTATCCATATTGCCCGGATGGCGAGGGACCGGTCTGGCAGTTGGTGCAGGCGACCGACGGGAACTTCTACGGGACCACCGAGATTGGCGGGGCCTACGCCGGGTCATACGGGTATGGCGCCGGCTCGGTTTTCAAAATGACCACGAGTGGAACGCTGACCACGCTCTACAGTTTCTGCGCTCTGCTGGGGTGCGCGGACGGTGAATTTCCGTACGCGGGGCTGGTTCAGGCGGTCGACGGGAGCTTCTACGGGACGACGATGGGGGGCGGGGCCACGTATTCCGGCACCGTTTTCAAAGTCACAGCGACTGGCACGCTGACAACGCTGCATAGCTTCTGCGCGCAAGGGGTATGCGGAGACGGCAGCCAACCCGAAGCAGGGCTGGTCCAGGGCACGGACGGCGACTTCTACGGGACAACCTCGGGAGGCGGCGCGTTCGGCCATGGCGGTGGCGGCGGCACGGTATTCAAAATCACCTCGAACGGCACGCTGACGACCCTGTATAGCTTCTGCGCGCAGAGCGGGTGCCCGGACGGAGAGTACCCTATCGCCGGGCTGGTCCAGGGCGCCAGCGGAAACTTTTACGGGACAACTAAATATGGCGGGGCCTACGCGCAGGGCACTATATTCGAGATCACACCGCGCGGCGTCCTGACGACGTTACACAGCTTGTGCTCGCAGAGCGGTTGCCCGGACGGCGCAGACCCCGACGCGGGGCTGGTCCAGGCGACCGACGGAAACCTGTACGGCACGACCGCAATGGGCGGGGCGCACTGCGATTACGCCTGTGGCACGATCTTCAGGATCACTCCGGGCGGCGCGCTGACGACGCTATACAGCTTCTGCCCGGAAGGCCACTTCCCCGCGTGCAGCGACGGCGAGGCTCCCAACACGGGGCTGGTGCAGGCGACCAACGGGGACTTGTACGGGACAACCTATAACGGCGGCGCATGTGGCGATTGTGGCGGCACGGTGTTCGGCCTCTCGGTGGGTCTGGCGCCGTTCGTGAAGACAGTGCCGCACTCCGGGGTGGTGGGTGCGGCCATTACGATTCTGGGGACGGATTTGACGGGCGCCACGAGCGTCAGCTTTAACGGAACGCCGGGTGCGTTCGAGGTCGTCTCGGCTACCGAGATCAGGACCACTGTGCCGAACGGGGCGACCACGGGAAGTGTCCAGGTAACGACTCCGGGCGGCACGCTTTTGAGCGCTGGTCCGTTCCTGGTGGCGCCGTAGGTGAAAGCAAAAAGGAGCACCTTGATGCAACGAATTGTTAACCCGTTTGGCAGAGTGAGTCGGGCGAAATGGGCGTGCGCCGTTCTTGGGCTCTGCACAATGACGGCCATCGCGCTGCCAGCGCAGGTTTTCACTACGCTGCACAGCTTTGCTGGACCTCCTACTGACGGCTCCTTCCCGGAAGTGGGCCTCATCCAGGCCGCCAATAGGGACTTGTACGGAACGACCGGGTATGGCGGAGCCTACGGCGGCGGAACGATCTTCAAGGTCACGCCGAGTGGCAGGCTCACAACGCTCTACAGTTTCTGCGCCGTAAGCGGGTGCATTGACGGCGCAAAACCCGGGGCGGCACTGGTGCAGGCAACCGACGGCGACTTCTATGGCACAGCGTACTTTGGCGGGGCCAACTGCCACCAGAAGGCTTCGCAGCTGGGCTGCGGCGCCCTCTTCAAAATCACGGCAGGTGGCGCGCTGACCACGCTATACAGCTTCTGCGCCCTAAGCGCATGTGCGGACGGCGCCTATCCCTACGGGGCGTTGGTGCAGGGCAAGGACGGCAACTTATACGGGACCACGTCGCAAGGCGGGATCGAGTACAATCTGGGCACCGTTTTTAGAATCACTCCGGCTGGCACCCTGACCACGCTATACAGCTTCTGTTCCCAAACAAACTGCACGGATGGCGATTACCCCGCCGCGGCGCTGATCCAAGCCGCCGACGGGGACTTTTATGGGACAACGCTGGCCGGCGGCGCCAACGGCGCCTATGATGGGACGGTCTTTAAAATTACTCCCGGTGGCGTGTTGACGACGCTATACAGCTTTTGCTCCCAAGCAGACTGCACGGACGGCGAAAACCCCCACGCGGGGCTGGTCCAGGCCGCCAATGGGGACTTCTACGGGACAACGGCCTATGGCGGGATGAATCGGAGTGGCACAGTTTTCAGAATGACTCCGGGCGGCGTGCTGACGACGCTGTATAGCTTCTGCTCCGAAGCCGGGTGCATGGACGGCGTAAACCCGAGGGCGGGGCTGGTTCAGGCTTCCGGCGGGGACCTCTACGGGACAACGCACGATGGCGGCGCCAACTGCGGCGGCTACACGCCCGGCTGTGGGACCGTCTTCAAAATCACCCCCGCTGGGACGCTGGCAACGCTGTTCAAGTTCAATGGCACGGATGGCGCGTCCCCCCACGGGCTGGTCCCGGCCGCCAACGGCGACGTCTATGGAACAACCGCGACTGGTGGGGCCAACGACGATGGAACTGTGTTCAACGTGTCGGTGGAACTGAGCCCGAAACCAGCGGCCGGCGCCATGTGGTAATTAAGACTCATGGATACAAAATTTCGCATGGGCCGCGTTGCCCTTTGGATCGCGGCTCTGGGCTTGGTCGCGGGCGCGGGCCCTTTGCGGGCGCTCGAGAATGGACTGGCGCGCACGCCGCCCATGGGCTGGAACAGTTGGAACAAGTTCGCCTGCAACGTGAGCGAGGATTTGATCAAGCAGGCCGCCGACGCCGTGGTTTCGAGCGGCATGAAAGATGCCGGCTACCAGTACGTGGTGATCGACGATTGCTGGCAGGTGGATCGCGACGCGCAGGGCAATATCGTCGCGGACGCCAAGCGCTTCCCCGCGGGCATCAAGGCGGTGGCGGATTACATCCACGGAAAGGGGCTGACGTTCGGCATTTATTCGGATGCCGGCACCGGCACGTGCCAGAACCGCCCGGGCGGGCGCGGCTACGAATTCCAGGATGCGCGGCAATACGCGGCGTGGGGCGTCGATTATCTGAAGTACGACTGGTGCAACCATGGCACCCAGGATTCGCACGCATCTTATGCCATCATGCGCGACGCGCTGAAGAAATCGGGGCGGCCGATCGTGTTCAGCCTGTGCGAATGGGGATCGACCAAGCCGTGGCTGTGGGCGGGCGACGTGGGCAACCTGTGGCGCAGCACCGGCGACATCGTGGACAAATGGGAAGGCAGCGAGAAATGGGGCGGACTGGGTGTGGTGCAGATCCTGGATCTGCAGGACGGCCTGCAATCGTACGCCGGGCCGGGACACTGGAACGATCCGGACATGCTGGAAGTGGGCAATGGCGGGATGAGCGTCACCGAGTATCGCGCGCACTTCAGCATGTGGTGTCTGCTGGCCGCGCCATTGATGGCCGGCAACGACATCCGCAGCATGAACGCCGATATCCACGATATTTTGACCAATAAGGAAGTGATCGCGATCGACCAGGATGCGCTGGGGCGCGAAGGACACCGAGTGAAGCGCGCGGCGGGACTGGAAGTGTGGGCGAAGCAACTGGCGGATGGCGGGCGCGCGGTGGCACTGCTGAACCGGACCGGCGCCGAAGCGAACATCACCGTCGCGTGGACCGACATCGGATATACGGATCATATGACGGCGAAAGTGCGCGACCTGTGGGCGAAGAAGGACCTGGGCGAGAAGCGCGGCAGCTTTTCCGCGCCGGTGGCGAGCCATGGCGTGGTGATGGTCAGGGTCGAGCCATAATCCATAATCTTTGAAGGAGGACTATGTATCGTCGAGCAAGCAGCATGATCGCGGCGCGGAACACGGAACGCATGCCCGTTTTGCGCCCGCCTGCCGGTCCGGATAGCCTCGACCGAATGCCGTCGGTGAAGGTGCCTGCCCCGCCCTGCCCGGAGGAAAAGCGCTGAGCGGGACGCTGTACCTGGTGGGAACGCCGATCGGCAACCTGGAAGACATCACCTTTCGCGCGGTGCGCATTCTGAAGGAAGCGGACCTGATCGCGTGCGAGGACACGCGGCAGACGCACAAGCTGCTGGAGCGCTACGGGATCGGCAAGCCGACGGTCAGCTATCACGAGCACAACGAGGCGGAGCGCAGCCAGGAGCTGACGGCGAAGCTGCTGGATGGCATGACGGTGGCGCTGGTTTCCGATGCGGGCATGCCGCTGATCTCGGACCCGGGCTACCGGCTGGTGCGCGCGGCGATCGATAGCGGTATTCGCGTGGAGGCGGTACCCGGCGCGTGCGCGGTGCTGACTTCGCTGGCGGGATCCGGGCTGGCCACCGATAGTTTCCATTTCGGCGGATTCCTGCCGGCCAAGTCCGGCCAGCGGCTGCGGGCGCTGGAGGCGCTCCAGGACGAGACGGCCACGCTGATCTTCTACGAAGCTCCGCACCGTATTGTGGAAACGCTGGCCGCGGTGGAGGAGGCGCTGGGAAACCGGCCGGTGGTGGTGGCGCGGGAGCTTACCAAGATGCACGAGGAGTTTCTGCGCGGCACGGCGGCGGAGGTGCGAGCCACGCTGATGGCGCGCGATGTGGTGAAGGGCGAGATTACGTTGTTAGTCGGTAAACGCACCGGCGCGGCGGAGGACGATACGCCGCTCGCCGATGCAGTCGCGGCGTGCGTGGCGCAGGGGATGGGCCGCATGGAGGCGATCAAGGCGGTGGCGCATCGGCGGGGTTTGTCGAAGCGCGAAGTTTATGGGGAGATGGAGAGGGTGAAGGGGCGGTAAGAAGGAGACAGGAGACAGGAGACAGGAGTCAGAATGCGGTAGGGCCAATGCTCCGGTGGACCGATATAGGAGCACCCGGCCGGCGCCGCTCGTATGTGCGTACAATGTCGGGTGCCGGAGCGAAAATGGAAACTTCGGTTGACGGGCGCCCGAGGCTGGAGTATAACGCCGCCGAGGAGGTGTAGTTATGTCCAGAAGGATTCTCACATTGGGCGTGCTGGGTTCCGCGCTACTCCTGGCTCCTGCCGTAACCTACGGTGATGATTGTGTACTTGCGTGCTCGGACGGTAACACCCTTGGCGACGGCTGGAAAACATCGAGCGCTAGCTGTTGCGCGAACCCGTCGTGCCAGCAAAACTGCTTCGTGACGGGGTCATCGAGGGCGCCGGATTCGCACCTTAGCCCGGGCGCTCTCCTTACCGAGGCCGACGGTAAGCTGATCGCTGTGGCCGTCCTGCCCGGATCGCCCGCCGCAGTAGCGGGTCTTTCTCCGGGAGACGAGATTATGGAAGTAAATGGCCGGGTTCCGGGGAGTGGGTGTGGCGCATCGACTTGGGAGGCGCCCGGCAGCCCTGGGGTAACGTCGGTTCGCTTCCGGCGTGGAGGCGACGGGCGTGAGTTGAACCTGCGGCTCGCAACTTGGCAGGAGCTGATCTCGCGCGCATCTCTGGCCTCGCCGGAGGCGAAAGCGACGCTCCCAACGGCGGCCGCCGCCATCCTGGACAGGATCAAGGGGAGCCTCCAGCGCCCGAGGGCGAGAGAGACTTACGAGGCGACGGCCCGGGTGGGGTGTAGGCAATGCGACTGCCTCTTTGCTGCCTGCGTGGCGCCGCCGTGCTTGCTGCCGCAGCTTTGGCAGTGGCCCAAACCGGCGTCGAGCATTTGAGCCTGCCGTCCGCCGCCGACCTCCTCAACGAGAGCTATCTAACGGGGGCGCAGTTGGTCCCTTTGAACCGGCTTCACCTGCTCCTCTCGCTCGCGAGCGCTGCCGCCAATATCTCGCCGGGGCTTTCAGTAAAGTGGGCCGAGGAGTTATTCCAGTCCAGTTCTGCAATTCCGAAGAGTTGGGAGCGCGGCATGCTGCAGAAAAACGCACTCCAGATTCTGTCGCGAGCCGATCCCACCAGGGCATTTGGGATGGTGGATCAGATGGACGAGCCCGTGCCCCTGGACCGCGAGATCCCGGAGGACCTACGCGCCTTCGTTACGCAATTCATCTACCCGTCCTGCTGGGCTGCCAAGCCGTCGGCGGCGCGGCTCGAATCCATCCGGCGGCAGGCCCGCGCGCTGTCTGCCGACGGGCAGTACCCGGTGCAGGGCATCCTGCCGGTCTTCGAGTACCTCAGCCAGCGGGACCCCGCGGGCGCGCAGGGCTGGTGGTCGGAAATCGTGGACTGGTATGCGCGCGACCGCGGCGCAATCCAAGACACAGATCGGGTCTTCGTGACGTTTCTCAAGGCCGCCTGGAATGACGTCGGTCCCGCGGAGAGGCGCCACGCACTGGAGACGGCCGCAAAACGATTGGCGCGCCAACCCGAGTCGCCGCCCCCGTCCGACAGGCCCGTGTATCGCGCCAAAGCCGACACGACGGCGGGCCAATTTGTCCTCACGGCGCCTGGCTACACCCTACTATTGGTGCTGCTGCCACTGATCCGCGAGACGGCTCCAGCAATACTGAACGACCTCGCGGAGAAAGAGGCCGTCTTCAGCAAGGCGAAGTCGCCGGATTTTGCGGTCCTCTCCATTAAGGATTTCTGGGTCTATCCTTCGAATGGCGGGTCCGGCGCGACGCAGGCTGCCGTGGGCCGGATCGCCGCGGAACGGGAGGTGATGGATCAGGTTGCCGGCCTGGTGAAGACTGATCCCGCTGGCGCGTTGAGCCTCGCCGTGCAACTGGACAGGCTTAGGGACCAAGCCCTCTCCTCACTGGACGCGGGCCTCCCGGACAGCAAACCGGAAGACGCCTCCGCTGTCGCCAAGGAGGCCGCGCGGCAGCTTAAGACTCTCGACAACAAGGAACTGCGTCTGCGGCTGCTGGTCCTCCAGGCGGGCGCCGCCCGCGGGGCAAACGATCCACGGGCCGAGGCGGCCCTCAGCGAGGGTTTCGATCTAGGCGAGGACCTTTTTGAGGAATATGTCCAATCTCACCCCACCGCCGTGATTGACCCAGATCTCGCCCCGCCGCTCGCATGGCTCGCCAAACTCGTTCGGATCGGTATGCGCGTCAGCCCGCCGAATACCCTGGGCAAGTGCGCCGCGTTGGTAGTGCGGCCCTCCGCGCATGGCTGCTCATCGAAGCGGCACGCGAGCGTGCGAATGCTCCCGAGCGCGGCTGAGCTCTCCAGGTTTATAGGTTCGCGGGAAACCGCAATTTAGGATTAGGTATGCGTACCCTTCTCTTCGTACTGCTCGCAGTGGCCGTGTATGGGCAAGATATGCCCCCGGAGATTCTCTCCCCGGAGGTGCTGACCAGCCGCGACCCGCTCAAGGTCGACCCCCGGCATTACAGCCTGGATTTCGAAAACGAAGATGTGCGCGTGCTCCGCCTAACCCTCAAGGCGGATGAGGCCGTGCCCATGCATGACGATGCGGATGCCGTCGCCGTGTGCCTTCAGGATTGCCACTTGCGTTTCACGGGGCCGACGGGACGCATTCAAGATGTTCACATGGCGAGCGGCGAAACGCGCTGGTTGTGGGGCGACACGCACTCCACCAGGAATTGAACACGCACGCGCTGCAGATGGTCTTCATCGAAAGGAAGCACTCGGGTAAAGGGCGCTGACGATTGGCCCGGCCCTCTCGCGCCAGGAACGCAAGCAAGCCGACCCGAGTCCGACCCGGCGAGCAAACAGAAGTCTTTGATGTTGAAACTGTACAACACCCGCCCGTCACTGGCAGCGCATCTCAGGTGGTCTTCGTCAGCTCTGCCAATCATCTCAAAGTCCGCGGCCGTCAAAATGTCCACGCGGCGCGCGCGCAGAGCGACAACGAGTGCGTTCTGCATGGCGTCCTCGTCGAAGTACAGACGGATTCGGCTCATCGCGAGGACGAACTAACTTTTTCCGCGAACGCTTCTTCCTCGCCCAGGTCCGCTTCGATTTCCTCGGCGTTGGCGTGATAATAGGCGAGGGCGGCGTGAACTTGAGCGAGGCTCAGATGCCCGTACTGGGTGGCAATCTCTTCCGGAGACAGGCCCATCTTGTACCAACCCGCGATGCGCATCACGGTTACACCCGTGCCGGCAATCTTAGGGCGTGCGGCCTGTATCGCAGGATCGCGGTCGATTAAACTTCCGATCTCGACGGCGCTGGTCATAATCCAATTATAGACGGCGGAGCGTTCAGCTGCCCAGCGCGAGATACCGGTCGCGGCTCGGTTAGGGTCGCGGTTGGGGTTTGTCGGCGGGTTTGTCGGCCGACTTGCCGGGCGGGGCGACCATGATGTTTAGCGCTGAGAACTTCATGTCGCCGTCGCGGGTGGCATCGAGCGAAATGTGGGTGCCCGCTTCGATGTCGGACGGTTTGATGGGTTGATCGTTCTTCAGAAACTTGGTTTTCTTAGATAAGCGAAAGGTGAGGCTCTGCGGATCCGCGCCGGGATCGGCTGGGTCCAGGTCGACGATAACCTGCTTCTTGGTGAGCACCTTCACCGTGCCGTTAAAAGTGACCGCGGGGCCGGTATAGGGACCCGAATTGGCGGTGGCGGCGACCGGCCCTCGCCGGCGGGGGTAATATTGGGCCGGCGACCGCGCCGGCAACAGGAGGGCCAGGAGGACGGGGAGGATGGCAATGTACCGCATACTGCTATTCTCGCAGAGCCGGGCGGAATTTCCACTGCAACCTTGCGCCCCATTTCCGACGTCTTAAGGTAATCAGGATAGAACTATGCCTCCACGTCCAAGACTTACGCGCCGCGGGCTGTTTATGCTGGCGGCTGGCGCCGGCGCTCAGGCGTCGCTGCGGCTATATGCCTTCGGTTCCGACTTCTGGAACAAGAAAGAGCCGGCGGAATGGTCTTCCGATGAAATCGATAAGCTGGTGACCAAATCGCCTTGGGCCCGGCAGGTCACCGCACAATCGACCACGATGAGCCGCCAGTACGGGAGCGGAGACACCGGCGGCATGGGCGATCCCGGCGTGGGCGGCGGAGGCGGCGGTTACCCCGGAGGAGGCGGCACGGGTTACCCGGGCGGTGGCGGCGGCATGGGCGGCCGCGGGATGGGCGGCGGCGGCAGACGCGGTGGCGGCGGTCCGATGCCGGTGTCGTACACGGCCACGGTCCGTTGGGAGAGCGCGAAGCCGGTGCAAGCGGCCCTCAAGACACCTCTGCCGGAAGGACTGGCCGGCGCTTATGTGATCAGCGTGAGCGGGGTTCCCATACTGGCTTCCCACCGCGAACAGGCGGGCGACCCCGACAGCGATACGGCGGTATCGAAGGGCTTGAGCGATGAGGTTCTGGAACGGATCAAGAGCCTGACCTATCTGGAGCCGAAGGGAAAGCCGACGGCGCAGCCCAGCGTGGTGCAGAAAGGGCCGATCAGCAGTTCCGGGATGCCAACCTTGTTATTTGGCTTTCCGCGCGACGTGGTACCGCTCTCGGTGGACGATAAGGAAGTGCTGTTCACCACCAAGCTGGGACAGATCGAGGTGCGGAGTAAGTTCAACTTGAAGGACATGATGTATCACAACGAGCTGGCGCTGTAGGTAGCGGGAGAGAGGCAAATATGCACTGGCAAGCGGGCTTGCTTCTGCCGTGTCTGCTGGCGGCACAGCCTGACGTGCTGACCTATCATAACGACGTGGCGCGCACGGGGCAAAATCTGGCGGAAACGATCTTGGGAGAATTTAACAAAGTTACGACAGTGCGCGAAGCGCGACTTAGTTCGACAGACACACATGTGACAATCGACGGGAACATCAAAACCCGTTTGGCGCTGCCAATGAACACCGCGGAACGGCGATAGGACGGCTGACGATGGTGGGCGCTTGGGCGCGGCAGTTGCGCGGACTGGGGCGGACACGGTAGATTGAAGAGGAACGCTCCTATGCGCCCGTAGCTCAGCTGGATAGAGCGTCTGGCTACGAACCAGAAGGTCAGGTGTTCGAATCACCTCGGGCGCACCACAGAAAGCCAATCCATTCAGATGTTTGGCGTCAATACAGGCATGGCTTGTAAATCTGAGTTTTGCACGGTATGCCCAGAAGTATGCCCACCCTTTTCCTCTTGCACTCTGTCCATGGCTGCGCGAATCGTTTGCGCTTGCGGGTGAACGTAGCGCTTCGTGATGTTCATGTCGCGGTGACCGGCGAGGTATGCCAGCGTCCACGGGTCCATGTGTGGCGCCCAGCGCGTGAGGCAAGTATGCCGGAGAGTGTAAAGTTCGAACGGCACAAGCTCAGTGTGTTGCTTCTTGGTTTCTTCCGTGAGTATTCGCGTTCCCTCAGCGATGGCCTTGAGGTGCTGTTTCTTGAGTGTTGAGGGTTCGATATGGCCGCTCTTGGTTTGGGCCGGGAAGACCCACGGGCCACCATTTGCTATCGACAGGCGCATATCGAGGGTTGCCTTGACGCGCGCCGTCATCGGAATTTGGCGACGCGCATTATCGGTTTTCCCGTAGTGGATTTCGACCTTGCCATCGGTCACGTTCTCAGTTCGCAGTCTGAAGCACTCCTCCGGGCGCAAACCGCAATCGAGCAGGATGGTCGCAACATCCCGGAGCAACGCAGCGTCGGCGTATTGCGCCATGGCATCTGTTGACGCGCCCCTGAAGTACAAATCCTCTTCGGCGGCGGTCAAGACCCGTTCGCGGTGTTTCTCACCCGGAAGCATCTTGACGTTCGGCAACGCCCGTTCAACCCTGCCCCATTCCTGAACGAGATGGAACATGCGGCGTAGCACCTGCAATTCACGGTTCAGACTCGCCACTTGCAAGAGGCTCCCGCGCTTGCCCTTGGCGCCCTGGCGCTCCGCTACGAACTCGGCAACTCTCTCGCTGGTGATCGCATCGAGGCGCGCGCCTGCAAGCCGTTCGAACGCGAGTAGGCGGCTGACTCCGTTTTCGTAGTAGGCAAGCGTCTTCGGCTTTGCAGCGAAGGTTGACCGCGCGAAGGGCAGGAAATCGTGTTCCGCAAAGTCCTTCAACGTGGGAACAGGCTTTTTATCGCGTATGCCCACTTCGCCGTTGGCGAGCGCTGTCCGGTGGGCCGCTTCCATCTGTTCCGCCACGCGCTTATTGGTCTGCTTCGTGCTTTCCCGAATCGGTTCACCGTTCCAGGTGAATTTGTACCACCAGTATTTGCTCTTCGCCTGCTTGTAGACCGCCATCAGTTGCCGCCTTTTTTTTGCTTCGTGCCGCTGCCCTTTGGCCGCCCGCCGCGCTTTCCATTCTCGCGAGCGATCTCCTGAATTCGCTCTAACCCGAAACGCTCCGCGCACGCCCTGTACGAACGCTTCCCAAGCCAGGAGGTGAACTGTTTGATCTCGGATTGCCGCACGGATATATTCTAAACTGCTTCGGTTATGCTGACAGGCGGTCGGTTGCGGTTTTCCTTTGGGACTGGGAGCCGCCCGTAGGTTGGGCTGAAAGCCAGGCCTCGACATCCTCCGTCCGGTAGCGGACCAACGGACCGACTTTGAAGAACGGCGGACCCTGGCGGATCATACGCCATCTCCGCAGCGAACCAAGGCTCACGCGGAGCTGTTTTGAAACATCATGTTCCGTAAGAAGAGTTAGCATGTTTGCCTCCCTGGTGTCGGCGCATTCAAATCCGTCCACCCTACCCGGTAGGCCGTCGCGGGGCACCTCGGTGACATCGTAGACCGCACTTCCGCGCCGCCGAAGCCAAATCCGGAACTCCCGCGCCTTTAGCCTTTTCCTTGCCACGGCCCACCATTGGCGGCCTGAGAATTGCCCACCATGGCCAACGCTGTAGGTCCTGGCATGGCACTTCTGTGACACGCGGACGCCGTTGCACAATGTGCAACAAAACCGGTTCCATCGTTGCGCGCTGAAAGTGGCTCAGGATGCAGCACTTAGGCTCGAATCCGCCGTCAAATGTGTCGCGTTTCCTTTATGTTCCACTACCGGTGTTTGCGGCATCTTGCTGCCCGGCTTGAGGTTGACACGCTGGCAAACAACTGAAACATTCTGACTTGATGCCAAGCAACGTGAATTCGACCACGTTCGGCAAGCTTTTCCAAACAACCATGGACGGCCTGGTGGACGCACAACCGCTGTATGTCGCGGACGTGCCGATCCCCAGCCAGGGAAAGCACAATGTGCTGATCGCGGCCACAGAGAACGACAGCCTGTATGCGTTCGACGCGGACAGCGGCGCGCAGCTTTGGAAAGTCTCGCTGCTGGCGAGCGGCGAGGCGCCTTCGGACGACCGCGGCTGCTCGCAAGTGACTCCCATGATCGGCATCACGTCGACGCCGGTGATCACGGTGAATGCCGGCGCGACGGAAGGCGTTATCTTTGCCGTGGCCATGAGCAAGGACGCGTCGGGGAATTATCATCAAAGGCTGCACAAAGTGAGCCTGACTACGGGCAAACAGCTCGCCGCGGGCGTGGAAATCGCGGGCAGCTATCCGGGAACCGGCGAGGGCAGCAGCGGCGGTTACGCCTACTTCGAATCCAGGCAGTATAAAGAACGATCGGGATTGCTGCTGCTGGACGGCACGGTGTACCTGGCATGGGGATCGCATTGCGACGATGCGCCGTACACAGGTTGGATCATGGGCTACAGCGCCGCGACGCTGGCGCAGACCAGTGTGATCGACGTGACTCCGAATGGGGCCGAAGGAGCCATCTGGGGCGCCGGCGCGGGGCTGGCGGCCGATGCGAGCGGCTCTATCTATTTCCTGGACGCCAACGGCACGTTCGACACGACTCTCAATTCGCAGGGCTTTCCCAGCAACGGCGACTTCGGCAACGCCTTCATCAAGCTTTCCGCGGCGGGCGGCCAACTGAGCGTGAGCGACTATTTCACCATGTCCAATACGGTCGCCGAATCCGATGCGGACGAGGACTTAGGCTCGGGCGGCGCGCTGGTGCTGCCGAATATGACCGACGCGGGCGGGCAGGTACAAGAACTGGCAATCGGAGCGGGCAAGGATAGTAACATCTACTTAGTAAATCGCAATAACATGGGTAAGTTCAGCCCTGCGGGCGACACTGCGATTTATCAGGAGCTGGACGGTGCGCTGCCGGGCGGTATCTGGTCGATGCCGGCTTATTATCAGGGCCGGGTGTATTTCGGCCCGGTGGGCGGTTCCATCCTGGCGTTTCAGTTCAGCAAGGCGCTGCTCGCGGCGACCCCGGTTTCGGCGACGGCCACGCAGTTTCCGTATCCCGGCGCGACACCGAGTATTTCGGCGAATGGAGCGGCGAACGGGATCCTGTGGGCGGTGGAGAACAACACGCCGGCGGTGATGCACGCCTATCTGGCCAGTAACCTGACGCAGGAGCTATACAACACGAGCCAGGCACCCGGGGGCCGCGACCAGTTCGGCGCGGGCAATAAGTTCATGGTGCCGACTATTGCCAACGGCAAGGTGTATGTAGGGACGCCGACGGGCGTGGCGGCGTTCGGGTTATTGGATCAGTCACCGACCCGTCTCACCGGCCGAAATGGCTGTGGCGAGCCAACCCAGCGTGAAAAGCCCGAATGTCGCGAACGCGAGCACGCGCTGCCAGGCCTGGAGCTTTCCCTTAAATAATGACGACGGAAGAAGGCGGCCTAAGAGGCCGCCGCAGGCGGAGCGCCTGCCCCACTGCGCGCGGCATCGCGGGCCTGGCGCACCTCTTCCAGTCTTTCGGCGATGCGTTTCTCCGCGCCGCGATCGGCGGGATGGTAGTAACGGCTGCCGGCGAGCGCAGGCGGCAGGCATTCCATACCGGTGATGGCATCCTCGAACTCATGGGCATGCTGGTAGCCCGCGCGGGGTGCGGCTTATTCGAGATCACACATATGGCGTCCGCCTGACCGCCAACAGCCGCGATCCAGTCTGGATGCCGTAGGACGTTGCGAACCACCGGGTGGCCAGCGGGTTGGTGTGGTCGATGCGGCCCTCGACCAAACCCAGCGCCACCATTTGATTAAGTACCTTGCCGTAATCGCTCCGGGAAACAATGGCGCGGTGCCAGGAGAGGTGCTCGGCCTCTGATCGCCGCATCTCCCCAGCCTCTCGCTGAACCAGGCTTGCTACAGCGGCCGCGATGGCTTCCGGCGGTGCTCCGCCGCCGAATGTCTGCGGCAGTACGGCCCGCATCAAGCTATCCCACCGGACATCGAGACTAAACATCCCAAGCGATTCAAAATCGATCGTGATATTCGTTGTCTCAGCTCCCTGCGCCAGATCCTCAACGCCCTGCGGGGCTGCCCTGTCCTTCGCGAGGATCAGTTCTTCGTTCAAAGAATCGATCTCGCGGCGAAGTCGAAGCAGTTCATCTTTCATATCCTCGCCCGCGGGTAGGAGGTCGGCACGCACCCAGCCGGCTCGCGGCTTTGCCTTCGTCGGTAGGTTCGGTCTTGCTCGCCGGGATCGTGCCCGGGTCCTTATGTAGGAATGCTAAGGCAGGGAGCCCAGCCTCCACCGCAAAGTCGTATTCCATCTCCGTGTAGCTTTTTCCTGTTGGCCCTGTCGATCCATACCGGCCGCCAACGATGACGACGTAATAATCGCATCCCGCGATGAATCGCTGTATATGGGTCCAGGAGTCGTCGTCGGCGGCCGGAAACAACTCCATCCCCGTTGGTATGCAGTCGAGGGCCAGAAGCGCCTGCATCACCTCGCGACGCTCCTCGTGCAAAACCTCGTAGGTAGAACTGACGAACACCTGAAAGCGCCTGTCCATTTAACTAATGCTCCTGGCTTTTCCGGCGGCACCTGCGTTAGCGTCAGCATTGGAATCCGGGGCGGCGATCACGGTCATTCAGTTTTCCATTCTGAGCCAGGAATGATCCGCTTCATGAACTCGTCGAACAGCGGTACCGTAAATGCAGTGTCTCCGTGGCTGGGGCTCCAGATCATTCCCTTTGTGATGAGGCTTTGCCGAACTGGTCCGAGGGAGTTAACGCTCTTGCCGAGCATCTGCGCAATATCTCCGGAGCGGTGCGGTCCGGGTCCAAGCTCCGCCATCCCACGCAAATATTTCTTCTCGGCAGGGGTGAGGCGATCAAAGCGTACTCTAAAGAAGCTCTCGTCCAGGGCCGCCGTCGCTTCGATGGAAGCTGCCGTAACGTCGGACAGGGTGATCGGACTGCTTGCGGCAACATCCCACGCGTGCTTTCCCCATTCCTGCAGAAAGTACGGATATCCACGCGTCGCGGATACGATCTCGGCTAGTGCGTCCGGGGTGAACTCAACGCCCTCCACACTCGCGGGTTTGACTATGGCTAGTTCCGCCTCAGCAGGGGCCAAGGCTCCGATCATGGGAAAATCAAACAGCCTCTCAGCATACGACTTGGCATTTCCCGCAAGTCCTCTCAATTGAGGTAGGCCGGCGCCGACAACGGTCAACGGAAGACTGCTTTGCGCACATCGGTGAAGCGCGGAAATGAGAGCGGCGAACTGATCGTGGTCGAGATACTGCAGCTCATCGATAAAAATGACGACGGCGGTTTTGGCATTCCGGGAGGCGAGGCCCACTTCCTCCAGTAGCGCCGTCAAGTCGATCTCGAGATCGCCATTGTCGGCAAGCCCTGGTTCTGGGTCGAAATCGAGGCCAACCTCGATGTCGCTGTACTTGAATTTGAGCGCCTTTGCGAGACCGGCCAGAGCTCGAAGCGCGCGCCGGGCCGAATTCTTAGCTGCGTCCACCCGGCTCAGACGCAGCAGCGCCAAGCGAATTTGCGGCGCCAGCAGCGCCGGCAACGAGCGATTCTCGGGAGCCTCTATGCGCAGCGTGTGCGCTCCGGATCTCTCGGCATCGGTTCTCATACGATCAAGGAGCACGGTCTTTCCAACTCCACGTAGCCCGACCATGAGGACGCTCTTGGCTGCCTTGCCGCGACGAATGCGGGCGATAGCCACGCGCACCTGTTCCCGAATTCTGTCTCGACCTGCCAGTTCAGGAGGAGAGCAACCGGCTCCGGGAGAATATGGATTTGTTACAGGATCCATCGCTTAACAGAACCTCGGGATATACGCATATTAGCATAGTATAGGCAGTTTGCATAATATCGATAATTTCAATATAAATATGCGGGACCAAGACGTCAAGGACGCCTCTGAGAGCGCGCCTGGCGCACCTCTTCCAGCCTTTCGGCGATGCGCTTCTCCGCGCCGCGATCGGTGGGATGGTAGTAGCGCCGGCCGGCGAGGGAAGACGGCAGGCATTCCATGCCGGTGATGGCATCGTCGAACTTGTGGGCATGCTCGTAGCCCGCGCTGTAGCCCCATTGCTTCATGGCCGCGGTGGGGGCGTTGCGAAGTTGCATGGGGACAGGCTCGGCCATGGTATCCCGCACGTCGGCCTGCACGGCGCCCAGCGCGCGATAGGAGGCGTCGGACTTGGGCGCCACCGACAGATAGATGGCCACCTGCGCCAGGGCCAGGTCGCCTTCGCCGATACCCAGGAAGTGGACGGCCTCCTTGGCGGCGACGGCTTGCTCCAGCGCGCGCGGGTCGGCGAGGCCGATGTCTTCGATGGCCATGCGCATCAGGCGGCGCGCGATGTACAGGCGGTCCTCGCCCGCCTCCAGCATGCGCGCCAGCCAGTAGAGGGCGGCATCGGCGTCGCTCGAGCGCACGGATTTGTGGAGCGCCGAGATCAGGTTGTAGTGCTCTTCGCCCGATTTGTCGTAGAGCAGCACTTTGCGCTGGATGGCGTCCTGCACGGCGGCTTCGGCCAGCGCGTGCGGCGGCGAGGCGGCGACGGCGGCTTCGAGCGTGTTGTAGGCGGAGCGCGCGTCGCCGCCCGCGTAGATGGCGATTTGTTCCAGCAGGGCAGGCGGCGCGGTGATTTCGAGGTCGCCCAAGCCGCGTTCGCGATCGGCCAGGGCGCGCTGCAGCAGCTCCACAATCTCCTCGGCGGTGAGCGCGCGCAGCGCATACACGCGCGAGCGGGAGAGCAGCGCGGCGATCACTTCAAACGATGGATTTTCCGTGGTGGCGCCGATCAGGATGATGTCGCCGCGTTCGACGTAGGGCAGAAAGGCATCCTGCTGCGCTTTGTTGAAGCGGTGGATTTCATCGATGAACAGGATGGTGCGGCGGCCCAGGCGGCGGAGGCGTTCGGCATCCACCATAACAGCCTTGATCTCCTTCATGCCGCTGAGCACCGCGCTGAAGGGGATGAACTCGGCACGCGTGAGCCGCGCGATCAGGCGGGCGAGACTGGTCTTGCCCACGCCGGGCGGACCCCAGAGGATGACGGAGCTGAGCTGGTCGTGCTCGATCTGGCGGCGCAAGGGCTTGTCCGGCCCCAGGACGTGGTCCTGGCCGGCGAATTCGTCGAGCGAGACGGGGCGCATGCGATCGGCGAGCGGGCGCTTTTTGTCGACCTGGTCGGGATCGCGGGGCGGAGATGTGTCGAACAGGCTCAAGCCTGGAGCGACCTCTGGCGCCGCGCTTCGTAGAGCAGGATGCCGGCGGCCATGGCCGCGTTGAGCGACTCGACGCCGGAGGTGGGGATGGAGATATCGATGGCGGCGGAGCGCAGTTGGGGACTCACGCCGCGGGCTTCGTTGCCGACCACGATGGCGCAGCGGCGGGAAAAGTCGACCTCGCCGAGAGGCTTCGACGGGTGGCTCGAGTTGGAAGGCACGCCCGCGTAGACGTCCAGCTTGTTCTGCTGGAGGGCAGCGCGCGCCAGCGCCGAATCGAGGCCGTAGGCGAAAGGCACGCGGAACAGCGAGCCGGCGGCGGCGCGTAGCGCCTTGGGATTGAAGGGGCTGACGGTGCCTTTCAGAAACATGATGCCGGTAGCGCCGAAGGCCTCGGCGGCGCGCGCGATGGTGCCCGCGTTTCCGGGGTCCTGGAGGCCATCCAGCACCACCACCAGGCTGCGCCCGCGAAACAATTGCGGCAGGTTCCAGATGGGCGGCTGGACCAGCGCGATCACGCCCTGGGTGGCTTCGGTACCGGAGATGAAAGGGAAAAGCTGGTCGGCGACCACGGCTACGCGCAGGCTGGCGAGGCGCTTGACGTGGCTTTCCACGGCGGAATGCACGGATTCCGAGCACAGCACCACCTTGACGGCGCAGCCGCTGCGCAGGGCTTCTTCGAGTAGGTGAAAGGTCTCCGCGACCAGGAAGCCTTCCTGGGTGAGACCGCCGCGGGCGATGGCGCGGCGCACATCCTTGACGAGCGGGTTGAGGGCGCTGGATATCGTTTCGGGTTTAGGCATCTTACAATGTGTCTGGGATCAGAATAGCGCAGATGAAACGGATGGTACTGAATGCGGCGGTGGCGGCGATCTCGGTGGCGATGCTGGCGACGGCTTGGATTTCGGTCCAAATCGAGCGGCAGGCGATGCGCGACGAGGCGCAGCCGGCGGACGTGATCGTGGTCTTGGGCGCGGCGGAGTATCGCGGGCGGCCTTCGCCTGTGCTGCGGGCGCGCCTGGATCATGCGCTGGATCTGTACCGCAAGCGAATGGCTCCGCGCATCATGACCACGGGAGGCGCGGGCGGCGACCGGGTGTTCACGGAGGCCGAAGTGGGGCGAGATTATCTGACCAGCCGGGGGGTGGCGCCGGAGGCGATTGTAGTGGAGAGGGAAGGCGCGACCACGGTGGCGTCGATGGCGCTGGCGGGCGAGATCATGCGGCGGATGGGGCTCGAATCGGCGATTGTGGTGAGCGACGGGTATCATATTTACCGGGTGAAGAAGATGCTGGAAAGCAGGGGGCTGACCGTGTACGGGTCGCCACGGCCGGAGCGGGCAAGGGACGGTTTTCGGGAGCGCTGGAACTATGTGAAACAGGCGTTCGGATATATGTTGTGGTCGTGCGGCGTGCCGGTGTGAGGGCTCGCTTTCGCTCGCCGTGGCTGGTGGTTGGTGGTTGGTGGCTGGTATCATGCGCGACATCGTGGACAAATTGGATGCCATCGCGCGACCTGTTCAATACGCCCTCGTTTCTGGAAATGCTGCCGGATGTGGATGGCCTGGCGGGCCTGGATTTGGGCTGCGGCGAGGGGAACAACACGCGGTTGCTGGCCGCGCGCGGGGCGCACATGTCGGCCTTCGATTTCGCGACTGCCTTCATGAGCCTGATGGACATGCCGGAGCCGGACGCCGCGTTGCGCGAAGCTTGCCGCGTGCTGAGGCCGGGCGGATTCCTGCAGTTCTCGATTAGGCACCCATGCTTCGATACTCCGTACCGCAGGCTGCTCCGCTATGGGAAGGGCGAAGCATACGCGGTGGGGGTGGGCTGTTCTCCGCGGCGCCGCCGGCCGCCAGGGAGGGCTTGCGGAAATTCGAGGTGCATGGGCGGCGAGTGCGGTGGTGGTAAACGTCCACCGGCGTGAGTAACGGGTTGTCCGGGAAGGCTCTCCGGCGCCAGAAATCAGCGCCGGGCGACCGCAGGAGTGCGGTCGCGGCAGGCATGAGTGCCTGCGCCACGTACCGGCTTTGCAATGGCGGGTTAATGGCTGTACAGTGAGCCATGGAACAGGATCGCAGAACATTCTTGGGCACCGCGCTCGCGGCGGCGCCGCTGTTTATCCCGCGCCGGGCATGGGGCGCGAACGACCGGCTGGCGTACGGCTTGATCGGCGCCGGCGGGCGCGGGCGCTACCTGAACCGCAATTTCCAGAAGCTGGGCGCGGCGTGCGTGGCCGTCGCCGAAGTGTACGAGCCGAACATGCAGGCGGCGCTTAAGGATGCGCCGGACGCCAAGCCGCATCTGGATTATCACGACCTGCTGGCGCAGAGCGGCATCGACGCGGTGGTGGTGGCCACGCCCGATCATCAGCACGCGCCGTGCCTGCTGGCGGCGCTCGGCGCGCACAAGGACGTCTACCTGGAAAAGCCCATGTCGCATTCGCTGGAGCAGAGCCGGCAAATGGTGGAGGCGGTGCGGCGGACCAAGCAGATCGTGCAGATCGGCATGCAGCGGCGCAGCGCGGAGTCCATCATCAAGGCGAAGCAACTGGTGGATAGCGGGATTCTGGGCAAGATCACGCTGGTGAAGCCGATGTGGAACTGGAACGTGGCGCACGAGCTGGACAACTCGCCGCTCCCCGGCCAACTCGATTGGAAGCGCTTCCTGGGCCCGGCGCGGGACCGGGAGCTGCAGCCCATGCGGTTCCGGGCATGGCGCCTGTTCTGGGACTATTCGGGCGGCAACATGACCGATCAGGGCACGCATCTGATGGACGTGGTGCAGTGGTTCACCAACGGCGGCACGGCCAAATCGGCGGTGTGCTATGGGCAGATCGCCAAGACCATCGGCTCGGAGGTGCCCGACGTTTTCTGCGCGGTGTTCGAGTACGCCGGGTTCATGGCCACATGGACGCTGAACTACACGAACTCGTATGAGAACGACTGGTCGATCACGTTCTGCGGCGATCAGGGCACCTTGGTCATCAATAACGAAGGATACCGGGTGTGGAAGGAGCCGTGGCCGAAGAACCAGCAGCCCGTACAGACGTTTGACGCGCCGGTGCCGATTGAGTCGCATATCCAGAACTTTCTGGATTGCGTGAAGTCGCGCAAGGAGCCGAACGCGCCGGTGGAAGTGGGCGCGAGCGCGGTGTCGGCTCCGCATCTAGCGAATGTGGCGTTCCATCATGACCGGCGGATGTATTTGAGCGCGGATGCCGGGAAGGCCACGGAGCGGCCGGAAGCCTAGCGGATGTCTAGCTGCGCTTGACGGCCGCGGCCAGAGCAACCCAAGCTTGCGCCAGTCCGGGATCCGTCTGGATGGCCTGACTCAGCTCGGCTTTTGCCGCAGCCTGGTCGTTGAGTCCAAGGTAGCCCAGACCCGTGATGTAATGCGCCAACGCTTTGCGGGCGCGCGGCGGCAGTTCCGCTCCGGGCGCGTTCTTCGGCGAGGTGAGGGCTTGCTGTCCGGCCGTGATCAGGCCCTGGAAGATGGGCTTGGCTTCTTCACCTTTGCCGAGTTTCTGCAGCGCGAGCGCCTGGTAATACAGTTCCGGCTTGCGCGACAGATCGTCGGCGGAGGTCCGACGGCGGCGGGCAGGGCTCGCCGGAGCCGCGCGCCCCCATGAAGCAACGCCTTGCTGGTGGTCGCCCAAGCCTTCGTAGGCAACGCCGGTCCAATAGGCGGCCTCGGCGTTGTGGATGCCTGCGCCGCCCTCGGATCCCAGCGGCAGGTTGTCCGGTATGGCCAGCGCCGCGCGAAAGTCGGCCAGAGCCTGCTCGTATTTCCGGGCCTCGACGCTCCGCTCGCCGCGCAGGATGTGCGCCTCGGTCCAGTGCTGCCCGACGTTGAGGTTGACGCCTTCGGCGACGGCGAAGCGCCTTCCGGTCATCATCCGGATGGCCTCGTCATACTGCCCGGAAGCCACCTTTACCGCGATGGCGCGATTCTGGGCGTCATCCCGCCCGGCCACCATGGCCGCGTTGTGCGCGAACAGCGCGTCGCGCTTGGTCAGGCTGGCGCCGGCCTGTTCGTATAGCTCGTCCAGCTCGGTGAAATGCAGCGGATACTGGCGCTGGCATGCCACCGCCTTCTCCATTTCGGCAATGGCTTTGTCGAGATCGCTCCCGGACTTCTGATGCATGTAGGCGACGGCCAGGTTGCGATGCACGATGGCAAACGATGGATCGATGGTCTCCGACGCCTTCCACATCCGGGCGGCTTCTTCAGGCTGCCAGTCATACAGCAGATTGCCGAGGTAGTACGGCGCGCGGGCATCGCCCGGATTCGCGGCCACGGCCTGGCGCAGCACCGCGATGGCTTCGTTCTGGAAGGGAAACACGTAGTCCGGCGGCATGGCGCTCGCCAGCTTGTAGTATTCCGCGGCCTTCTCCGGCTGGCACAGCTTGGTCGCGAAATACCCAAGGTAGTAATAAGCCATGGGGTGAATCTTGGCCTTGTCCGGGGCCTGAGCGGTCATCTGCAACAGGACGTCGGCGCCATCCTGCCAGAGGCCGGCGTTCAGATACTCGGCGGCGGTCTCCTGCGCGGTGGCGGGATGCCGGTTCATCGTGGAAGCGAGAACCTGGGCCGTCTCGGGAGTCTGGGAGGCCAGCCATGTCTCGGCTTGCGAACGGACGTCTAGCGGGTCGGCGCTATGCGCGGCGGTTGCCAGCACTTCCAGCGCCTCCTTGGGATGCCCCTCGTGCCGCAGTATGGCGGCCTTCAGATTCTGCGCGCGGATATTCAGAGCATTGGAATCGATGGAGCGATTGATGAAATCCAGCGCGGCGTTCAGATCTCCGCGGGAGGTGGCGATCTCGGCCAGCCCATAGTAGCCCGCGGCTTTCCACGCCTGGCTCCAGACGGCCTTGTACAAGTAAGTGTAGGCTTCGTCGAGCTTGCCTTCGGCTTTCAGCGTTGCGCCCAGATAGTAGATAGCCTCGGCATCCTTGGGAGTGGTGTATCTGTCGGTAAGGCGATCGAGCGCTTTGCGGAACGACTTCTCCGCTTCCGCGTAGCGGGCCTGCTTGAACTCGGTGATGCCGAGAACGGTGTTCACCCGCGCGTCGCCCGGATCGCGGCGCAGGGCTTCCTGCCAATAGGGGATGGGATCCACACTGGGCGAGTGGAATTGCTGGGCGCGCAAGCCGGTGAGATACAGCTCTTCGTTGGTCTTGATCTCGGATGGGGGCGGGGGCGGAGTTACCGGCTTCGGCATGGTCTCGGGCGTGAGCCGGATCGGGCTATATGACACCAGCTCTTTGCCATGGTCTGAAATCGACGCCACCAGATCGTGCTCGTCCAGCCCCGCTGGAAGCGCGACCTGCTTCACGTAGGGCTTGGCCGGATTGATGCCGACCGTTTCCTGAAGCAGCACCTTGGCGCCGGCGCGCAGCGTGACTTGTGCGGCCGGGTGCGCGGATGTGGTGTAGAAGCCCACTTTGGCCTGCCCGTTCTGTACGTCCAGATTCACGGCCGCGTCCAGATTGGCCTTCTTGACTCCACCGATGTCCCGGAACGGATACCACTGCATGGCGAAGGAGCGGGTCTCGAAGGGCTGCAGCCAGCTATAGTCGGGCTGGTTATCCGAGTAGGCGCCGACCATCATTTCCAGATAGGGTCCGTCGTCGTCGGTGAGGGTCTTGTCCCAGGTGCGCCCGAACGGGCCGTTGCCCCAGGTGAAGAATTTCTTGCCGGGAATGCTGTGGTGATCGGCGATGCTCATGGTACCGGCCTCTTTGCCGTGATCGTAGCCGCCGAAGAAATCGTCCTGATAGTTCCAGGCGAAAACTGAGTTGGCTTCGATATGGTTCTTGTACCAGCTAATATCCACACCCTTGGTGAAATCCGCGCCGGAGAACTTGCTGTGAGACACGGGCCACTGGGTGAACTGGTTCTTGGTATGGTAAGTGCCGAATTGCGTGCTGGGAGGGAAAATCACCTGGTATTGCTCGGTGGCATGCACGGCCACGTTCGTGAAACAGAGCATGGTATTCACTTCCGGCGTGCGATTTACGATGCGCACGGAGGCTTCCAGGTAAGCCTTACCGGGCCGGAGCGTGTAACCCACCGCCCATCGCATGCGCTGCCTTACTTCCAATTCGCCCACCCAGACGGTCTTACTGCCGTCCGCATTTTCTTCCACTTTGTACTGCACGGGGATGAAGGTGCTGGCGCGGTGGTGGTGCGGGATGTTCCATTCGACACCGCCCGAAATCCAGGCGCCGATCAGCCCGATCAACGCCGGCTTGATCACGTGCTGGCGATAAATGAAGTTATAGTTATTGGTCTTGTCGACGCCTTCAAAGATGCGGCCGCCGACTTCGGGCAGTATGCCGATGCGGATGTATTCGTTCTCCAGATAGACCATAGTGTACTGCTTATCCACCTTCTTGCCGGTCAGCGTGTCGTACATCGGATAAGGGTACACCGGCCCTTGCGCGCCTTGCGACTCCCGTCCGAAAAAGAACATCGGGTTCGGTTCGGGCGCTCCGGCCAAATAAGTGGGAATTACGGTCTGCGTCTCCCAAACCTTCACGGACGAACCTTCGGCGCCCAAGGCAAGAGACGAACCGATCAATAGTGCTGCGGCCAACCATAGCGACCGCGGAGAAGACGATTTATGTAGCATGACATTTGCTCCCGAGCTATCTTTAGCTGCCTTTCAGTTCTAATCCGGAGTACGGCAGCATCGAAAGCCTCCTCCAATCGAACGAAAATGCAGAAGGGCGGCCTAAGAGGCCGCCGCAGGCCGAGGGCCTGCCCCACTATTTGCGCCTGCGCCACGTTAATGATCTCCCGGCGCCTTGGACAGCGCATCGTCCAGGGCGGCCTTGAGTACGGCGTTGTCCGGCTCCCGCCGCACCGCCTCGCGCAGTTCCGCCAAACCTTGTTCCCACTGGCCCAGGCGCAGCAGCGCGATCGCGAAGTTTACGCGGATTCCGTTATGATCCGGAAGAAGCTGCCGCGCCGCGCGATACTTCTCCAGTGCGCCGGCGAGGTTGCCGGCCTTTTCCAGATTCGCGCCCTGATTGTTGAGTTCGATGCCGGCAACCAGGTTCTGGTCGTTGGTGTCCTTATTGCGCAACAGTTCCGCCAGCTTTTGTTTGACGGCATCGGCCTGCGCAGTCTGCCCATCTTCGCGCAAGGCCCGCTGGAGGCTATATAACGTGCTCTGGTTGGTGGGATCGAGACGCGCCGCTTCCTGCAAATGCACGACGGCTAAGTGCGGCTTGCCCGCGTCGAGGTATTGCGCGCCGAGGCGGGTTTGGGCGACCGCGTCATCCGGCGCGGCCGCGACGGCACGCTCCAGGGCCGCCAGCGCGCCGGCATTGTCCGACAAGGTCTTCCGCGCGTCTCCCAGGTCCGACCAGGCTTCGGCAAAATCGGGCCGCAGCGCGACGGCTTCCTGCAAGTGAGCAGCGGCATGGCGGACGTCACCCTGAGCGGAGTAGACTTTCGCGCGCAGGTAATGCGGATACGCCGCATCGGGCTTAGGCCCCAGCAGCTCGATGGCGCGATCCAGGTGTTTGGCGGCCGGATCGAGTTCGCCGGCTTGCTGCAAAACCAAACCGAGGTTCACGTGCGCTTGGGCGAACCGGGGATCCAGCGTCACGGCTTTTTCGAACGGCCCGCGAGCGGACGCGGCATCGCCAAAGGCGTTGAACGCTTCGCCTAGCGCGTTCTGCGCCTCGGCGGAACGCGGGCGCAGCCGGACCGCTTCGGTCAATTGCGCGATGGATCCGGCGCGGTCTCCTTCTTCCTGCAGGATGCTGCCGAGGAGCAGGCGGGCGTCCGCGTTTTGCGGATTGGTTTTGATGATGCCGTACAGGAGGCTAATAGCTTGAGGGCGTTGGCCTTTGGCCAGCATGGCCCAGGCGTCTTCGACCGGGTTGCGCTGGGCCGGCAGGGCGCCGGCGCACGCGAGAGCCAGGCAGAGGACGGCAGGAAGCCGGCTGAAAGCCGGCTGCGGGCAAGATTGCCCGCCCTCCAAGCGGATTTTCACTGCTATCACTTGAATTTCTCCGTGCGCGTGATGCCGGATCCTTCGGTCACGTGGACCAACTGGTCGGCGGGCAGGCCGGCTAGTTTCTCTACCTGGCCCTGCGGCCAGCGGATCTCGAGGTCCACCTTAGTGACTGACCCGAGGCCGAAATGCAGGCGCGCGTCGTTGCTTGACAAATAGGACGACTGACTGAGCACTTCCTGCGCCTGTACCTTATCGCCGTAGCGTGCCGTAACCCGCCCGCCGATGCCGCCGCGGTTCGACTTGACGCCATGCAGCTTGACCTTGATCCAGTGGTTGCTTCCGCTCACGTCGTTGCGCAACAGGGAAGGCGGCTGATTGTGATTGACTATCAGGATATCCACATCGCCGTCGTTATCGAAGTCGCCCAAGGCACAACCGCGGCTGGAGTGCGAAGCTTCTACTCCCGGCCCGGCCTGGCCGAGTAACTCCTCGAAGCGCCCGTGGCCTAAGTTCCGGAAAAGCACTCGCGGCGTATGGTAGTTATCCTGTATCTCCGGGTAGATTCCGCCAGTGACACAGAAGATATCCGGGTTGCCGTCGTTGTCAAGATCCGCGATAGCGATACCCCAACACACATAGCGGGTCTCGACGGCCAGACCCGCCTGCAGGGCCGTATCGCGGAAGTCACCCTTACCGTTGTTCACATACACGCCTGGAGTGTCGGCGGAGTAATGTGTCTTAACGATGCCCAGGTTGCCATCCAGCCTGAAATCGCCGATACCCAGTCCCATGCCGGCCTGCTCCATCCCGTCGTCACTTAGCGCCACGCCCTTCTCCAGTCCTTGCTCGGTGAATGTTCCATCGTGATTATTGCGGAACAGCAGACTGGGGGTGGAGTCGCAGGCTACGTAGATATCCGGCCAGCCGTCGTTATCGAAGTCCGCGGAGACGGCTGTCAGACCGTACCCTCCATCGACCTTGCCGATCCCCGATGGCCCCGTGACATCCGTGAAAGTGCCGTCGCCGTTGTTGCGATAAAGACTGTGATGGCCATAGCGCAGGCCGCGCGGACCGCAAAACAGGCCTCCGGGACCACAACTATTGGAAGCGCCGGCGTGCGGAACGGTTTCGAGGTCGAATGCGGCATAGTTGGATACAAACAGATCGAGACGGCCATCGCGGTCATAATCGAGGAAAGTGCAACCGGAACCAAACCGCGGCTGCGCGTTCCATAAGCCCGCCTGCTTTGTGACGTCCGTAAATGTGCCGTCGCCATTGTTCCGGTACATGGTGTTCTGGTCCCAACCGGTAATGAACAGGTCGTCGAAGCCGTCGTTGTTATAGTCGCCCACCGCGACACCGTATTGGTAGCCGGCGCGGAAAAGTCCAGATTTCACGGTCACGTCCGTGAAGGTGCCGTCGCGATTGTTCTTGTACAGGCGCTGGGAGGCGGTGGGTGGCGGATCGCCGAATCGCGAACCCGTCAAGACCAGAATATCCAGCCAGCCATCGTTGTCGTAATCCAGAAACGCGGCTCCGCAACTCATGGCCTCGATCACATAGTCGGCATGCCGGAGATGGCCGCAAACCACCGTCTCGCGAAGGCCGGCCCGGTTGGCCACGTCGGTGAAGCGGGCGTGGAAAGGAAGACCGGACGGTTTGCCCCGCGGCGCGGGCTTGACGCCGCGCGAGGCCATCCCGGTTTGCGCCTGGCCGAGAAGGCGGCCAGCCGGCAAAGCCAGAAAACCCAAAGCACTTCGCCGGGTGAGAGGAACCATGGACTCAATATAGTTCAGATGCAGCGCGGCACCGCCGTGAAACAAAAAGAGCGGCGGGGAAGGATCCCCGCCGCTCGTCTTGGGAGGTAGGGGCCGTGGCCCTAAAATATTATTTTCAGACCTATCTCCACCTGCCGGCCGCTTTGGTTGCCGTAGCCTCCGCTCTGCGCGCCGAAGGTACCGCCGGGAGAGCCCTGGTACAGAGTCTGACCGAACAGGGAATCGGTTACATAACCCGTATCCGGGTCACCGCGGTTCAGCCTGTTCGTGGCATTGTAAGCCGCCATCTTCATCTCAAAGTGGAATCTCTCCACCACGGTGAAGGCTTTGGTCAGGTTGCCGTCCAGCACCCAGAAATGCGGGCCTGTCAGGCAGTCGTATTGCAACGGGTTGGTCCGCAACACGTAAGTATTGGCCGGTAGCGGCTGGAACACCGAAGTATTGAACCAGTGCTGCGGCGTGGGGTCGGAGATGCAGGGGTTGCCAGTAACGATCATATTGCCGAACTGCGGGAAATCGCCGGACATGAAGGTCCAGATACCGGCCAACTTCCAGCCTCCTACGACGGCATCCGCCGCCCGAGGTATAGAGCCGAGGAACGGCTTGCCCCTGCCAATCGGCAATTCCCACGTAGACGCGATGTTCAAGTGATGACGGGGCTGGTTGCTATCCTGCCACACCAGTTGGTTGGCATACCATTCCTGGTCATTGAACACGTTGCCGTTCAGGAAGCCATTGGTCTGGGCTTTCTCGTTGATATAGACGTAACTGGCTATGAAGTTATAGCCCTTGCTGAACTGTTTCTGCGCTTTTAACTCGATCGATTGGTAGCGTTCCGCCGCTCCCAGGTCTCCCAGTTCGTACAAGCCGCCGTATTGCGGATAAGGCACGAGCAAGGAACCCAACGAAACCGTTTGCTGGTTGTACAGCGGACCCGGCATCAGGGTCGTGTTCAGGTATTGATAGAAAGGATTCGGCACCTGCTCGTTCAACTGGTTCTGATACTTTTGCTCCAGCGCGGGGTTGATCTGGTTCAGCGCCTTGGTGTATTGCTGGTTGCCGATGTTCAGGAAGTAAGTTCCCGAAACCACGACCTGGCCGGGGATCTGCCGCTGCAGGTTGAAGTTGAAACGGTCGTTGCGGGCCTTTTGTTGGTTCTGGTTGTACCACAGCAGAGACTGGCCGCCGCGTCCGAGGTTGCCTCCGTAACCCGTGCCGAGGATGGGCAACAGCGGATTGCTGCTGGCGGGATAAGGATTCGAGATGGTCTCCTGCGGCACGCCGTCGTGCGGCGCCAGCGTGTTTTGGTAGCCTGTTTCGCCAAGGAATGGTGGTTCCAGGAAGCCGACGGTCTCGTACCCGGAGACCGGCGCCAGGGCGATGTTCATTTCATAGGGAATCAGGTATCGCGCATAGCCGAAACGGAAAGCCGTTTGGTCGTTGATGCGGTAAGCCAGGCCGACGCGCGGCTGCAGGGCCAGTTTTTGCGGATCGAATGCGCCCGGATGGCTGGAGCTGGCGAACTGCCATTGGCCGGTATAGTGCCAGAAATTGGGGCCTACGATGCTGGTGGCCGCCGCCGGCATTACTGGCGGAGTAGCCTGCATCTGCGGCACGGCCGCGTTGAGGTCCAGTCCTCGTGAAAAGTCGTCGGCTGGGTCGTAAATGGCGCCTTCATATTCGTCCCGGAGACCCAGATTCAAGGTGAGCCTCGAATTCACTTTCCAATCGTCCTGGATATACCCGCCGTAGAACTTGACGTGCGGATTCGGGACGGGGCCGCCGATCATTTGGGACGAGCCATCCAGGGCGCCCAGGAGGAAGGTGGCATACTGGTCGCCATACAGCCCGGTGTTCGGATTGTTGAAGGTATTGGCCGTCATGGCCGTGTTGAAATAGAAGTTCGAGGTGCTCGACACATAACTGAGGCCGTAGCTCTCGCGCTGTTCGAAACCGATTTTGATATAGTGCGAGCCGGCCTGATGCGCCAGCTTCGCGCTGGTAGCTTCTCCCTTGGGCGTCTGGTTCCAGTAGAAACCGCCGCCGCCAAATCCCTGTCCGCCGATGTTCATGTCCGGAAAGTAGATGGGCTGCCCGACGGAGGCCTTCTGATAGGTTGCGTACCAGTCGTTATTCGGCCAGATCGATCCCCAGCCGCTCGCAGGCAATGGAGAGGAAATATAAGCGTCTTCCAGGCTGTGCCAGTCGCCATGGACTTCCAGCAGGGTACGGGCGTTTATGGTGTAGATGGCATCGCCACCCGCGTTCCAGGCGGCGCGCGCCGTGCCCGTGGGCACGTACAGTGCGGAGTTGTTGGGCGTGGGGTTGCCGGCCAGATCGGTGGTGTTGTAATGCGCCATGCGGCCGAACAGCTTCCATTTGTCGTTGATGTTGTAATCGACGCGGTCCGAGAGATTGTAGTATCCGTACTTTTCGATAAAGCCTTTGGTGAAGTTGTTCACCCCGGTAATATTTGCGCCGGGATTGTTGGGGGCCCAAAAGTCCGACATCAGGCTGGCGGCCAGCGGATCAAAACGGCTGGACGGAATCTTGTTGCCGGGGAACGGGGTCACGGAAACCGACCCGTCGGCGTTGAGCACCGAGGTCCAAGGATCGTAAATGGTCCGTAAAGCATAGCCGCCCTGGCCATTGGTTCCCCAAGACTGCGAAAAATCGCCCGACGCTTCGAGGGCCGTGGGGACGGTCCGGACATAACTGTTCGGATAGCCAACCTGCCAATCCTCGATGGAGAAGAAGTTGAACAGTTTGTTCTTCTTGATCGGGTTGCCCAGAGTTCCTCCGAACATATTCTGGCGCTGGGCGTTTTCGGTGAACAGGGTGCGGTCGGCTTCCGCGCTGAGCCAGGGATAGCGGCCGAGGTAGAATGCGCTACCGTGAAATTCGTTGGTGCCGGCCTTGGTGGTCATGGTGATGGTACCACCGGCGCTGTGGCCGGACTCCGCGTCGGTGCTATTGGTGGAGACAATGACTTCCTGCACGGCATCGAGATTGGGCGGCGTGGTGTTTTTTTGGCCCATGCCGATGGGCATTCCGTCCACTTCCAGATCGTTCTTCAGGTTGGTTCCTCCACCCAAGTCGACGCTGTTGGCTGACCACGAATGGTACGGCATCATTTCCCCGCGGGTATTAATCGCCGAGGGGGCGATCAGCGATAATTTGAATGGGTTGCGGTCGAAACGGGGGATCTCTTCGGCCATTGTCGAATCGATGGTCAGATCCCGGTTCGAGGAGTTGAACTCCACGGCGGGAGGTGTTTCGTTGATGGTGACGGTCTCCTGCACCGCGCCCGGCTTCAGGACAGCGTTCACGGTGACGTCGCCGAGAGTTTGAACTACCACACTTTCTTGAACGAAACGGCCGAACCCGGTCGCCTCGATCGTTACTATATATGTACCGGGATCGACCAGATCGAACAGGTATAGGCCCGTTTCGCTGGTTTGTTTCACTACCCGGACCCCGGTTTTGACATTCAGGAGGGTCACGTTGGAGCCCGCGATCACCGCTTTGGTTTCGTCGGTGACCAAGCCCTCGATGCGCCCTCGATAATCCTGCGCTACGCCGCTTGCGGCGAAGATCAGGAGCAACGCAATCGCCCACACCCACGTGGGAGAAAACCTACTCTTCATATAGACCCCTTTCCGGTTCGACCTAGAACCGTTTAAGCCTGGAAAATTCCGACCGTTAGTGGGGCGAGATCACCCGCCCCGCGCCTCGAAACAGAATGTAGTGGAGGATGGCGGCTGAATCAAGGAAAAATACGGTGTTTTCTCCGAATATTCACGTAAAGTCACGTTAACGGCGTCCTGAAATCAACGAATTAGGCAGATGCGCCGAAGAGGGTGTGGATTTTAGCGACGCCAGGTGTTAACGTAGTTCTTTCGGGTAATCAGGTCTGAATAAAGGACGGCGGCTTTGAGTGAACTACTGAAGCAGCACTCGGAGCAAACCACTCCTCTCGACGGGGATGAGCGGTGGGCCCTGGTCCAACGGGTGGCCTCCAGCCGGCATCTTGCCAAAGCCCCGCAACTGCGGGAGATTCTGGTTTACGTCTCCCTCCGGGCGTTGGCCGACCATGCAACGGCTATCAGCGAACAGGAAATCGGGCGCAAGGTTCTGGGGCGGCGGCCAGACTTTAGTCCCAACGAGGATAATATCGTCCGGGTGCAAATCCGGCACCTGCGCAAGAAGCTGGAAGATTACTTCAGTCTCGACGGAGCAGTCGAGCCGCTGGTCCTGACGATTCCCAAGGGCAGCTACCTGCCGCACTTCGAGCCGCGTGCGGAGCATCCGGCGGTGGAAGTGATGGCTGTCCCCGTGGAGATCTCGGCACCTATGGTGGTGGTCCCCGACGTGGGATCGCCCCCGCAAGGAACTCGGCGCTCCTGGCGCGCGGCCGCGCTGGTAGGCTTGTTACTGGCTGCCGCGGCCGGCGCCGCGCTAATCTGGTGGAAGCATCCGGCAGCGCCGCGCACGCCTTTCGCCACGGAGGAGACCCAGCCTGCCCACGAGGATCCATTCTGGTCCAGACTCTTCTCGCCTCGCCGCCAGACCAGCATCGTGGTGGCCGATACCAACCTGGTCATGGTGCAGGACATCCTGGACGCCGATATCCCGCTTAGCGATTACCTGAAGGGCGGCTATCCGGAGAAACTCATTGGGAGCATTCCCAATCGGGAGCTCCAGGCGGCTCTGCGGTTAATCTCCACCCGCGAATACACCAGCTTGGGCGACGCGAACCTGGCCGCCAGATTCATGGACCTGGGCCGCCGTTATGGCGCACAGGCCAATCTGCGCTACTCCCGCTATGTCAGCGTCCGCGAGTTCAAGACAGGAAACTTCGTGCTGGTCGGCAGCCGCAGGGGGATTCCCTGGGAACAACTCTTCGAATCGGAGTTGAACTTCAACCTCGAAGAGGATCACGCCACCCGCCGGTATCACTTGCGGAATAAATCGCCTTTGCCCGGCGAGCGCGCCGTTTACGAAGTTTCGAGAGGAGGCGGAGCGCATGAGAACACCTATGCGGACATCGTTCTGCTGCCCAACCTCACCGCAACGGGATATGTTCTGATACTTGCGGGCATCGATATGGCGGCCACGGAAGCGGCTGGCGAATTCGTGACCAACTCCGAGTTTGGCGCAACCTTGACCAAACTGTTCAGCTCGCGCGCCGGGCAGCCGCCGGCATCCTATATCGAAATCCTGTTGGAGGCGAGGGCCACCGCGGGCAGCGGCGGTGGCGCCAAGATCGTGGCCTACCGCCTGATCGAAGGATCCCGGCCGGCGGCGTAACCGGGGGGCTCTCCGGTGTTACTCTGGGATTGAGATTTGGTTCAGCACTCGCCGCGCAGCCCGCCCGCCCAATGAGATAATGTCGTCGTGAATCGGCTCCTCATCCTACCCTTCCTCGCCACGGCCCTGTGCGGCGCCGAGATCAGCACCGGATTCATGCTGGGCCCGCGCTACGATCCGCGCGCGTTCTATGTCCGCGAGGGAGGTCCCCCGGGGCCCGGCGGGAACTGGCAGAAGACCTACAGCGGCCCCGCGTACCGCCGCGAAGCCCAGGGCAAGCTGATGAACATCCGGCTGGCGAATGCCCTGTTTCTCGACGAGTGGATGCACGAGCGCACCTTCGATCCCGAATTCAACACCGATGCGGTGATCCAGGCGCTGGATTTCTACAAGAATCACGGCGTGCTGATGATCAATGTGAGCCTGCAGGGCGCGCAGGCCGGCTACGACAAATCCGTGAACGGCATCGATCGCGAGAACGCCTATCGGCTGGGACCGGGAAGGGGCGCGTACGTGAGCGCTTTTCAGCCGGATGGCTCGCTGAAGCAGGATTGGCTGGCGCGCCTGGAACGCCTGCTGCGCGCCACCGACGAGCGCGGCATGTTCGTGAACCTGATGTATTTCTATCACGGACAGGCGGGGCAGTTCCGCTCCACCGCCGCCATACACAACGCCGCCGTGAACATTACCAACTGGCTGATCGCGCATAACTTCCGCAACGTGATTGTGGACGTGGCCAACGAGTACGACTTGCCCGGCCCGCAGTGGGACTTCAAGGGCTACATCCCGCAAAACATCATTCCGCTTATCGACGACGTGCGCGAATGCTTCCGGCATAGCGATTGGGTCCTGCCGATCGGCACTTCGAGCGACGGCCGCATGCGCTATCCGCCATCGCTGCAAGGGCAGGTGGATCTGCTGCTGATCCACGGCGATGGCCGGGACGAGCGAGAGAAGGCGCGGCGGGTGACCGAACTGAAGGACGCGGATCGCCCGGTGCTGATGACCGAGGACGATAACGGCCGCGCCACCACGCTCGAGCACCTGGCCGCCGACCTGGCCAGTTGCGACATCTTCTTCCACCGGGCGGCCGGTTGGGGATACCTGCCCTGGATTCAGGCGCAGCGCTTTCCCTTCCGCTACCTGCCCGGCCCGCTGGCCGACGTGCACGACGACATGCCCGAAAGCGAGCGCGACATGGCCTATTTCCACGCGGTGCTGGACCACATCGCCGCGCTGACTCTGCGTCATCCGCCCGCCGAAGAGGGCCGATGAACGTGCGCGTGGCCGAGCTGTGCGGACTGCGCCAGTTCCGGCTGGTGGAAGCGGGGCTGGCCGATCCCGGCGCGGGCGAGGTGCAGGTGCGCATCGACGCGGTGGGCATCTGCGGCTCCGACCTGCATTCTTACGCGGAAGGCGGCGTGGGCGATACGCCGTGCCGGTACCCGATGGTGTTGGGGCACGAGCCGGCGGGCGTGATCCTGCGCGTGGGCGAGGGCGTGACCGGCTGGAATGCGGGCGATCGGGCGGCGTTCGAGCCGGCCATCTACTGCTACCACTGCGAATTCTGCCGCACCGGCCATCACAACGTGTGCGCCAACCTGCGCTTCATGAGCATGCCGGGCGATCCTGGATTTTTTCGCGACTGCGCCAACATTCCCGCACGCAACCTGGTGGCGATTCCGGCGGGCATGAGCGCGCGCGAAGCGACGATCATTGAGCCGCTGGCGGTGGTTTTGCACTCCATGCAGTTTGTGGCGCTGCGGCCCGGGGAAACCGCCGCGGTCTTCGGCGCGGGTCCGATCGGGCTGATGACGATGATCTGCCTGAAACTGGCCGGCGCGGGCAGGGTGTGGGCGATCGAGCCGGTCGCCGCGCGGCGCGAACTGGCGCTGCGGGCGGGCGCGGATGCGGCGGTGGACCCCGCAGCGGTGGACCCCTCTCGCGAGATCCTGCGCGATACGGGCGGCCGCGGGGTGGACGTGGCCATCGATTGCGCCGCTACGGGCGGCTCCACGAACCACTGCCTGCGGGCGACGCGCAACGCGGGGCGCGTGGTGGTGACCGGAATCCCGGTGGAGACGGTTGTGCCGCTGGAATTCTCGCCGATGCGCCGCAAGGAATTGGCTATTTATACGGTGCGGCGGTCGAATCACGAGACGGAGGCGGCGGGCGAGATGCTGGCGGAGAACGTGGCGCGGTTTGCTGCGATGATTACGCACACGCGCCCGTTGGAGGAGATCGGGGAAGCGTTTGTGCAGGTGGAACAACGCGCGGATGGGGTGGGGAAGCTGGTGATTGGTGGGGCAGGCTGACGGCCCAATGTCACTAAGTTTTCCAACAGCGGGGATTCCTGCGCAAATTGTGGGGCAGGCCCAGGGCCTGCGCGGGGCAGGTGGCGCGCTTTCGCCCGAAAATCGCAAATCTTGCACCGGGAGAGAAGGCGGCCTGGGAGGCCGCCGCAGGCCGAGGGCCTGCCCCACAATCATGTCGCGCATTGGGGCTGACGACCTGGCAAAATAGACTCCGCACCCGTCACCGCCGGTCCCTATTTTCCTGCGGGCGGAATCTCATCGCCTTCGCGCGGCGCGCTATCGCCCCGCCGCCGCAGGATTTTGTCGAACGCGTCGAAATCCGCGCGCGCCTTCCGGTTCGCGAAGTAGCGCAGTCTCTAGCGCCGATACCTTCTCCGTTACCGTCTTTTCCTTCATTGCCCGATCCTCCAAATCGCCTCGCCAAACAATACCGTATCTGGCCCAGCCCCGTTGCCTGTAAACTCATAGGATATGCCCGAATCCGCCCCCGAACGCCAGATGGGTTTCAGCACCCGTTCCCTGCACGCCGGACAAAAGCCCGATCCGGCCACCGGCGCGCGAGCCGTGCCCATCTACCAGACGACCTCGTTCGTCTTCGAAGATAGCGCGCACGCCGCCGCCCTGTTCGCGCTGCAGCGTTTCGGCAACATCTACACGCGCATCATGAACCCCACCACCGCGGTGTTCGAAGAGCGCGTGGCGGCGCTGGAGGGCGGCGTCGGCGCGCTGGCCACCGCCAGCGGACAATCGGCCCAGTTCCTGGCAATCAGCGGCCTGATGGAGCCCGGCGATGATATCGTGTCCGCCAGCACGCTTTATGGCGGCACCTACACCCAGTTCGATGTCAGTTTCCGGCGGCTGGGCTTCAACGCCATCTTCGTGGAGCCGGACGCTCCGGAAAACTTCCGCCGCGCCATCACCCCGCGCACCCGCGCGATTTACGGCGAAACCATCGCCAATCCGCGCATGAACATTCTGGATATCGAAAAGGTAGCGGCCATCGCGCACGAGCACCACATTCCGCTGATCATCGACAACACCATGGCGTCGCCCTATCTCTGCCGCCCGATCGAGCACGGGGCGGATATCGTGGTGCACTCCGCCACCAAGTTCCTGGGCGGACACGGCAACTCCATCGGCGGCATCATCGTGGATAGCGGCCGCTTCCCGTGGACGTCCGGCCATTTCCCGCAACTGACCGAACCCAGCCCCGGCTATCATGGCTTGCGCTTCACGGAGACGTTCGGCGAGATCGCCTTCATCATCAAAGCGCGCGTGGAAGGGTTGCGCGATTTCGGCCCCTGCATCAGCCCGTTCAACTCGTTCCTGTTTCTCACCGGCATCGAGACGCTGAAGCTGCGGATGGACGCGCATAGCCGCAACGCGCTGGCCGTGGCGCGGCACCTGGAGAAGAGTCCGCATGTCTCGTGGGTGAAATATCCGGGTCTGGAATCCAGCCCGTATAATAAATTGTCGAAGAAGTATCTGCCGCTCGGCTGCGGTTCCATTCTCACCTTCGGCGTAAAGGGGGGCCTGGAAGCCGGGCGCCGCTTCATCGACTCCGTGCAGCTTTTGTCGCACCTGGCCAACATCGGCGACGCCAAGAGCCTGGTGATTCACCCGGCCTCCACCACGCACCAGCAGTTGAACGACGAGCAGCAGCTTGCCGCGGGCATTACGAAGGACCTGGTGCGGCTCTCCGCGGGAATTGAAGACGTGGAGGACATCCTCTGGGATCTGGACCAGGCGCTGGCCGCCTCGCAGGAAGCATGAGCGGCGCGGTCGGCAGCACGTCGCCGGTGCTTGGCACGCGCTTCGCCACCACGGCCCAGCAGCACCTGCGCATTCTGAAGCAATACAAGCGCATCGCCATGGTGGGTCTCTCGGCGAATCCTTACCGCCCGAGCCATTTTGTCGCGCTGTATATGAAGGCTGCGGGTTACCGGATCTTTCCGGTCAACCCGCGGGAGCAGGAGATACTGGGTGTCCGGTGCTATGCGGCGCTAGCCGAGGTACCGCCGCCCGTCGAGATCGTGGATATCTTCCGCGAGCCCGCGGCCGTGCCGGCGATCGTGGAAGAGGCTATCGCCGCCGGTGCGAAGGTGGTCTGGATGCAGCTTGGGGTAATCCACGAGGCGGCCGCCGCGCGGGCTTTGGAAGCGGGCCTCGAAGTGGTGATGGACCGATGCGTCAAGATCGAGCATGCCCGTTTTTTTGGCGGCCTGAGCACGCTGGGGCTGAATGCGGGCGTGCTGTCGGCGCGGAAGCCGGCCCCTTGAGGGCGCAGCGGGGCGCGGGGCTGAAACCCGCCGACCCTGCTGGAGTCCTGACCCAGGTTTGGGGTAGGCTAGTGATGTAGCCTCAATTCCAATTCATCAAAGGAGACGAACCCATGACCAAGTCCGTTTGGATCTGTGCCGTCCTCGGCCTGACGGCGAGCCTGAGCTTTGCGCAGAAGTTTACGAGCCCGGCCGCCGATACATCGGTGACCATCGCCGGCAAGAACATTACGATCAAGTACTCCGCGCCTTCCGTGCATGGCCGGCAGATCTTCGGCGACGGCGGCCTCGTTTCGCACGACCCGCACTACCCGGTCTGGCGCGCGGGCGCCAATTCAGCCACCGCCCTCCACACGGAGGCCGATCTCGATATCCAGGGTCTGCACGTGCCGGCGGGCGACTACACGCTTTTCGTCAACGTGGCCGATCCCGACCACTGGGAGTTGATTGTCAGCAAAGACACCAAAGAGTGGGGCCTGGCATATAAGGACAACATGGACCTGGGCCGCGTGAAGATGGAGATGAGCAAACCGCCGGCGCCCATTGAGACGTACAAGATGACGCTTTCGAGCGGTGGAGGGAAATCAGGCAAGCTGCAACTGGAGTGGGAGAACCACATCGCATCCGTGCGGTTCAAGGCAAAATGACGGCGGCGCCTGCCGGCCTTGGCCACAAGTGCTTTCGCGCCGCGCGCTTGCCGGAACATTCCGCTTTAGCGTAACGTATCAAGTTACGGATGCCTTTTTGCAGCCAGTGCGGAAACCAGGTGGACGCGGCGGATGTCTTCTGCGCCAAGTGCGGCGCGCGGCAGCCTAACGCCCCGCCGCGTCCCGCCGATCCGTTCGGCTCCATCACGCCGCGCACGGCCGCCATCCTCTGTTATATCCCCGGACTGGGCTGGATTGGCTCGATTATCGTGCTGGCGTCGGAACGGTTTCGCAACAACCGGGTAGTACGCTTCCACGCTTTTCAAGGCTTGTATCTTTTCGTGGCGTACCTGATCGACGACTGGGTCCTGAAACCCATGTTCATCGGGGTCCCGCACGTGCACATTCACGGCCTCATCGAGGTTGTCCTGCTGGGCATGTCGATCTTCATGATCATTAAAGCCAGCCGGGACGAGGCTTTCGCGCTTCCGATTATCGGCGAGCTCGCGGAGAAGTCCGTTTCCGAGCGGTGAGCGTAACCAGCCCGATTCCTAAAGCTGTCAGCAGGATTGTGGCAGGCTCCGGAGTGGTGCCGGCGGGGGTCGCCACAAGTTGGAAGCCGGGATCGCCGAAGGGTGCCCCGATGTAGACAAACGACGTGGCCACAGGGTCAGCGGGGATGGCGACGGAGGGGCCCTCCAGTTGAGACGGCGTCAGTGTGCTGTCAAATTCGAAGCCGGATTGGGAACTCCACGGAGTCAGTGCGCCGGTGTCGATCCATTGAATCGCACCGCCGGCGCTGGTGACCGACTCAGTCCAGCCAGCGGGGGATACGATGCCGGTGGGCGTGGCGGTCATGAAGCCATCGCCGGGAACCCAGGAGAACCAGAAGGTACCGACGTTGGTTGTCCCGGTATCACTCAGCGTCAAGTCATACTGGTATACACCGGGGCTCACTTCAGTATCAGTGAAAGTAGCGCTCGCCGAGAGCGTGCCCGCGCATAAGTTTACACTTTGGATGCCAAACAAAACCAGTAATGGCAAGATAGCTTTTGTGTTCCCGATGTAGTTAGTCATGTAATCGATTCTGCGCTCCATGGCTGGGACCGTCAAGGCGGAACCTGTTAACTCTGGCGAGAGCGGCGCACGTTTCACAACTATAAAACTTTTGCCCACTTCGAATTGGCGCAGGCGCGGAAATCCGGAATGGGAGTGCCGTGGCGCTGGAGCCAGAGCCAGTAGTCGTTCTGCAGATCCGCCCACAAGTTGCCGGCGGCCGAGGGGCGCTTTTGCGTGTCCAGGGTGAAGTGATGGGCGTATTCATGCGGGAGCGTGGTGTCGCGCGCATCCCTCAGTCCCAGGAAACTCTTGTAAAAAGGGTCGCCTCCGGATCTGCGCGAGGGCGGGCGCGGCCCATCGAACAGCCGCCGGTGCGATCGCGATCGATGTCGTAACCGAGGGTGTCGGTGACGAAGAGGTTGATGGCCCCGCGCGCCAGGAATTTCGCGGGAATTTCGGAGTATCCTTGCTGCCGCAGGTACGCGCCTTCCAGGACGCGGAGGTCGAAACGAATTCCGCTGGTCGAATATTCGCGGCGCGCTTTTTCCTGATAGTTCCGGAACTTGGAACGCTCGGATTCGCCCAGTCCTTTGCCGGAATGCGCGCCCTGGTCGAACATCACCTGCACGGTAATTACGAGGGGCTGTAAGGCTCGCATTCGTTTAATAGCAGCCTTGGAGGGCGGCCAACCCTGGCCGCAGCCGCCTTTTAGGCGGCCAGAGCCGGCTGAAAGCCGGCTGCGGGCAAGACTGCCCGCCCTCCTAACGTTCGTTTTGCGCGCTGAACGCGGTCCACGGCCGGGACGGCATATCGCGCAGCACGGGACGCTGCCAGGCGAACTCGGTGTGCTTGCTCAGGTGCCCGGCGGCCTTGAATCCGATGCCGCAGGAGTGGCCCAGAGAAGCTTCGAGCGTCATCGCTTCGGCCATGGCGGCATCCGAGACTTTGGATTGCACCGCGCCCACGGGCGCGTAAGGCCCCGCCCACGGGAGCGCGCCGCGCGGCGACTTGTCGATGTGGCCGCACAGCGTGCGCTCGTCGGGATCCACTTTGTTCTCGTATGTGTCGAAATGGTCGGCTAGAAAACGCTCGGCCGCGCGCGCGTCGATCTTGCCCTTGTTTTGCTCCATCAGTTGCAGCCACCGCGCGTGGCGCGCGTTGGCGCTGTCGCTCGGATTCTTCGGATCGAATTCGGTCTCTTGGCGCATCAGTTTCCCGTCCACAGGGAAGTTGGAGCCGACGAAGTAACCGTCCCGCGTGCGGTTGAGCGTGACGTTCTTCAGGCCTAACTCCAGGCTGGCGACCTCATTGGTCTTGCGGTCCGCCACCAGCCAGTTGTTGGCGTAGCCGCCGTTGTTTCCATCCTTCATGATGCGCGCGAAGTCGTCGATGGAGGCGGAGTATTGCATGGCTTTGCGGGCGCGCACGAATTCGGGGACGCCGTCGGGATCGAAACCGATGAACCGGCTGATGGTGGTCTCGGTGATCATGATTCCGGCTGAATTCAAGCCGAAATCGTCGCCGCTGTGGATCAGTCCGGCCATACCGTCCATCAGGAAATGGTTGCCCTTCTCGGGCACCACATCGAAAACGATATTCCAGCGTTCGCCGGTTTCATAGCTGGTCCAGTTGTTGTGCGCGATCACCACGCGGCCATCCTTGGTGTAACTGCCGGTAGCCACGAAGGCGCTGCAATGCTCGGGCACGGCTGAGGCGGAAGGCAGTGCCGCGGGAAAGTCGTGCTGCCGGGCATCCCATTTGTCGAAGTAGGGCATCTCCAGCCAGGCGTTGAGCGCCACCACGTCCCACAGGTCCAGCTTGACGCCGTGCGCTACCGCGCCGTCGGCGATGCCCTGCAGCTCCGCGCGGTATTCGGCTTCCACGTGCGGCCAGAGCATGTTTTGCGCCTTGTCGCGGAAAAATTGCCAGTCCTTCTTTTCGTCGTGGCTCATTTCGAGCGAGACGGTTTCGAGCGTGTCGCGGATCTCGGAGGCCAACAGATAGCCGTGCTGGTATCCGATGTCCGCCGGGCTGCCCTCCAGGTGCACCCAGATCCAGCCGTTTTGTTCGGCGTGGCGCGAGGCGTGCTTGAGCCGGGAATCGGCTTGCGGTTCGCGGGAGGCCAGCGCCAGCGCGAGGGCCATGACAAAAACGGCAAAGACAGCGGCGGTTCTACGCATCCCGCTATTATAGTAAAAATGCGAAAGCTGACTGCGCACGTGAAAGCGGCGGGTTGAGCGTCGAAGCTTAGTCCAAAGGTTTTGGACCGGGTTTTGGCGAGCATTCCGCGCGTTGCGAATGAAAACGTGCTGGTGGGCTTCGACACCGCCGACGATGCCGGCGTCTACCAGTTGACGGCGGAGCTTGCCCTGGTGCAGACGGTGGATTTTTTCACGCCGATCGTGGACGATCCATTTACTTTCGGGGCCATCGCCGCGGTGAACGCGCTGAGCGATGTTTACGCCATGGGCGGACGGCCCATCTCGGCGCTTTCGATTCTGGCGTATCCGGCGCAAGGCGATCTGGAGGACCTGGAGGAGATTCTGAAGGGCGGCGCGGAGAAAATGCGCGAAGCGGATTGCGCCATCGTCGGCGGCCACAGCGTCGCGGACGACGAAATCAAGTTCGGCTACGCGGTGACCGGCACCGTGCATCCGCAGCGGGTGAAGGCGAACGCGGGCGCGCGCGCGGGCGATGCACTGGTGTTCACCAAGCGGCTGGGTACGGGCGTGATTTCAACCGCCCTGAAACGCGGCATGGCGCGCGACGCGGATGTGGCGGCGTCCATCGCGTCGATGCTGACGCTGAACCGGCGGGTGTGCGAGGCGATGCTCCAGTACGATGTGCACGGGTGTACGGACGTCACCGGCTTCGGGCTGATCGGGCATGCGCGGGAGATGGCGCTGGCCAGCGGCGTGACGCTCGAGATTGAAGTGGACCGTTTACGATTTCTGGATGGCGCGCTGGAGTATGCGCGGCTGGGCGCGATTCCGGGCGGGCTGAAAAACAATCGCGAATACGCAGCGTGCGCCGTGGAGAGTACGTGCGAGATGCCGGCCGGGGTCGAGGACCTGCTCTACGATCCACAGACTTCCGGCGGGTTGCTCATCACACTGCCGGAAACGGATGCGGCGGCGCTCGGGATGGCGTTTCCGGACGCGTGCCGGATCGGGCGGGTGCTGGCGCGCCAGGCGAAACCCATCAGGCTGATATGACGGAAAACCAAATCATCGTAGCGTTGGACGTGGATTCCGCAGCCGAGGCGCGCGCGTTGGTAGCGCGGCTGGGCGATCGGATCGGCTTCTATAAAGTCGGGATGGAGCTTTACGCGGCGGCCGGCATGGACTTCGTGCGCGAGCTGCGCGACCAGGGCAAGGACGTGTTCCTCGACCAGAAATATTACGACATTGGCGAGACGGTGAAGAGGGCTGTGCGCGTGGCGGCGCGCAGCGGCGTGCGGTTCCTGACCGTGCATGGCAGCAGCCAGGTGATGCGCGCGGCGGTCGAGGGCCGCGGCGATGCCTCGACCAAACTGCTGGCGGTGACCGTGCTCACCAGCTTCGACCAGCAGGATCTGGCCGATATGGGCTACGAGTGCGCCATCTCCGATCTGATTGCGCTGCGCGTACGCAAAGCCGCGGAAGCGGGCATGGACGGGCTGGTCTGCTCGCCGCTGGATGTTTTGGCGGTGCGCGCGCAAGCCGGTCCGCAGGCCATTCTGGTCACCCCGGGCGTGCGCTCGGGCGGCGCGGCGAAGGGCGATCAGAAGCGGGTGGCTACGCCGGCCGAAGCCATCCGCGACGGGGCGGACTTCGTTGTAATGGGCCGGCAGATTACGCGTGCAGCCGATCCGGCGGCGGAGGCGGCGCGGGTGGCGGAGGAGATTGCGGGGGCGCTCGTGGAGGGCTAGGCCGTCTTAGCTCGTCGGTAAGTGTGACGCATGGGCAGTTCTTATGGCAATGGTGGGGCTGATCTCGGATACGCATGGCCTGCTGCGTCCGGCAGCGGTGCGCGCACTGGTGGGATCGGACCTGATCATCCACGCAGGCGACGTGGGCGCGCCGGAGATCCTCGATACGCTGCGGGCGATCGCGCCGGTGGTGGCCGTGAGGGGGAATGTGGACACGGCCGCCTGGGCGACGGACCTGCCCGCAACGGCCGTCGCCGAAGCCGGTGGCACGCTCGTCTACGTGCTGCATGACTTGAACGACCTGGACCTCGACCCTGTCGCGGCCGGATTCGGGGTGGTCGTATCCGGACATTCGCACCAGCCGGCACGTGCGGTACGCAATGGCGTGTTGTACGTCAACCCGGGAAGCGCCGGGCGGCGGCGATTCAAGCTGCCGGTGACGGTCGCGCGCCTGGACTTGGGGCGGACGCCGTGGAGGGTGGAGTCTATTGAGTGCGATGACTCCCGCACCTAGCGCCCGGCCCGGGATTGAGCATCCATATATGACCGCAGAATGGCGTTAATGCGTGTCTGGTAGCCGCTGCCGTTCCTCTTGAACCATTCCACCAGATCATGGTCGAGCCGGATTGTCACGCGGTCTTTGGGTGCGGGCATGCTGAGCTTGGCGCTCCTCCAGAAGGCTTCGTCCAACTTGGGAATATCGGAGTCATCGATCTCCCCATCGCGCATCTGGCGCAGACGCCTAAAGTCCGTCTTGCCCTTGGCCTGCATCCCTGAGATGGTTTGCGTAATCCTGCCTTTCATTCCGGTGTGCCCTCCTTGCTGAAATCAGCCGCCGCATTTGCCCGCGCATCACATAGACCACTACGATTTCGATACCTTGCATCAGTCCAATGGCGAGTACGCGTTCTTCACCGCGGCGGTTCTCCACGCTCTCGAATACCGGTCCGTCGAAAACCGTTCGCGCATCCTTGAAATCGATGAGGTGCTTGGCGAGATTGGCCTCCCTCTTGCGTTCGTCCCATTCGAAAAGCATTTCCTTCCGTACATACATAGTGTACATATAATACGCCCGCGTTGTCAAGCATCGTTCACGGCGGGGCCGAGTGGTTAGCCGGCAAAGCTCATGCGCAGATCCTCGACAGGCGTCACAATTCCGATCCCGTGAAAGGACTTCAGACTGAGCAAGTCCCTGTCGCCAGCGACGAGGAGATCAGCCTGCGCCGCCACGGCAGTCTCCAATATGGGATCGTCGTTGGGGCCCGGCAGACTGCGGAGACGGCGTGCTGGATCTCCGCGCGATACGCCCAACGCAAGATTTCGTCCAGTACCGCCTGCAACGCGAGGGGATCACGGCGAAGCTTCCGGGTGAGTACGCGGACCACCTCATGCTCTATGAAGTCCGAGATGGCAAGTTGGTCGATCGTCATCGCTTGCGTCAAAGCAAGCTCGGGCGAACCGCCGAACTCCAAGGCCGAACTCGACACATTACTGTCGAGAACAACGATCACCACGACGGGCCGTCTTCAGCCCTTACCTCGTGGATCAGCCGTTCAACGTCGGCCTGGGTGTAACCCTGGTGCTCCCGGCGCCGGCCCTCTTCCAGTGAAGTGTTAAGGAGCGCGCGAATGCGTTGCCCGCGATACGTTCGAAAGGCCTCTCGAAACAGCTCGCTGATCGTACGGTTTTCGGCTTTGGCCGCCGCCAGTGACCTGCTGCGCCATATCGGCCGGAAGCGAAATGGTGAATTGCCTGCTGGTGCGTTGCATCACCAATATCATTACGAAGTAATGGATAGTAATGCAACCTGCGGATCCGGCCTGTCAGGCGCGCTATTGAACCACCCAGTCCCAGGAGTAGATCTCCGAACCCTGAACCCTGCGCATGACGAGGGGCGAGCCATCCGGCGTTAGACCAATCCATTGATCGATGCCGCCGGCCGCGCGCTGGATGTTTCTGAGGCTGGCGACGCGCTCCTTGTGCTTGTCCGCGATGCGGATGCGGTAAATGGCGGGGTCGGGCGCGAACGGCGCATCGATGAAGATGAATTTGCCGTCTTTAGACCAGGTGGGGTTGTCGCCGACCTTGCTGTCGGGAAAAGCGGCGAGGTCGGTGACCCTAGCGGTTTGCATGTCGTAGAGCACGAGTTTGCCCTGGTCGCGCGTGGTGGCGGCGATGTAGCGGCCGGTGGGGCAGGCGCGCGCGGTCCAGAGCCCCGTGGTGTTGGGCAAGTCGGAGGTCCGGCCGGCTTTAAGGTCGAACTTGTGGAGTGTGCAGGATGTGGGGAGGCTGATATGGGCGTTCTCGCCGAAGATCAGGCTGTTTCCGTCCGGGGTCCAGGTGGGAATGCCCTGCCAGCCTGGCCACGCGACGGGTTGCTCGGGTGGGCCGCCATCGGCTGGCATAATGCAAATCTTTGAAATCTCGTCTTTTCCTGCTGTCGCGCCCATGAACGCGATGCGGCGGCCGTTTGGCGACCACTGCGGCATGGCGCCTTTCGCCTCGCCGAAGGTGAGTTGCCGCTTTCCGGTCCCGTCGGCGTTCATTGTCCAAAGGTTCAAGTCCGGGTAGGATGCGTAGGCGGCTTGACGGCCATCCGGCGAGAAGGCGACTTGGCCGGCGGAGAGTCCAGGCATGCCGGGCCAAACCACTGGCTGTCCCGATTTTGGGTCGAAGCGAATTAGCTCGCCGCGAGGCGGCGACTGGCTAATCGCGAGGATCTTCTTGCCGTCGGGAGTTGGGGTCGGATCACCTGCGGTATCTGTTGTCAGCCGGATCGGGATTGAACTACCGATTGCGTAAAACGGGACCCGCTCCCGGATAGCGAAAAGGCCTGCAGTCCCGTCGTGAACGGCGGCAAATACGAACCAGTCGCCCTTTAGCGTCCACCGGCCTGGGCGTTCGTAATCGTGCGTCGCGCGGCTCCAACCCGGCAGGAGCCTACGCGGGATCGGGCGGTCGATCTCTACCTCCCAGAGGTGGTCGGCGTCCCCAACGAGCTTGGATTCCGGAACGATGAAGCGCAGGTGCTTACCGTCGGAAGACCAACGGGGGGTTTCCACGGTACCGGGCAGCGGTGTAAGCTTGCGAGGCGCAGTCCCGTCGTGGTTCGCGAGATAAAGGCCGCTACCGCGTCCGTACGCCAACGTCTTCCCATCTGGCGACCATGGAGCACCACCGACGGGGGGATCGGCGAGTTTTCGGAGTGGCTCGCCACCGGTCGAGAAAGCCCACAACGCCCATGGCCCAGCCGGCGAGTCGCTTTTCGCAACCAGAAGCTCAGATTCGTCTGGCGAGGCTTCCAGCGGCAAAAGGCTGCCCTGCGAAGAATTGATGACGGATGACGGCGCCCCACTGCCCGCCGAAATTCTCATGAGCGCCCAGCGCTCGCCATTCCTGTTCAGGAAATAGAGAGATCGCCCCCCAAAAAACAGACCGTTTTTTATTTGGCCATCGTTAATGACGGTAGCCTGGTGGCGGAGCTGGGGCGCGGCCGGCTTCGATGCGGACAAGGCGACCAGAACCGCGGCAATTCCCAGCCCGACGGTGGCCGCTACAACCAACCAGAGGGCCGTTTTTTGAGGGTTGGCTTGAGGCGCCGGCGGCAGCGTTTCGGGCAAGCAGTCGCCGTTGGCGCCGCCGGCCGCCTCGGCGCGCAACCAAGCGTCGACCTCTGCGGCCAAGGCGTAAACACCTGAGCGCTTGCCGGGAATGCGATGGACGGGCAAGCCGCGTTCCTTTTCTCAACGCATGGCGGTCCGGACTTCCCGGTTGAGGTAGGCGGAGATCTCCTTCCAGGACTCCAAGCGCTTCCCGTTTGGGAGTGTTTCGGTGGTGGGCAAGGTGTCTTCGAACAATCTTAAGCCGTTGGCGTGCGCCATGTCACCTGCTGTCGCTTCCTGTCGCTTGTCCGGGCGGGCGCGCCGGGCTACAAAGCCAGATGAGGAGCCCACATGCACAAGGCCCGGACGTATGGAATGTCCCAGGTGCCCTTGACTTATGGGGTGCCGAAAACCGCGGAACGATGAGGAGGATGGATGAATACGACGAAGAATTTCTCTAAGAGCACAGGGCTGCTGACGATTTTTGTCGCCGGGGCCGCGAGCGTGATTGTTATGTCAACAGCCCAGCACCAACAGGCGTACGCATCGGGAGGGCTTGGTGTTGCTCCCGATGCTGTCGTCTCAGGGCAGAGCTTTAAGAACCCACTCCAGGTTGCCCTGCTCTACTGGTACCCGGCGGCCCTGACTACAAGCTTTCCGACCGGAACACAGCCGGTGGGGCTGGCCTTTGACGGCGCCAGCCTGTGGGTGACGAATTATCTTGACAACACCGTTACCAAGGTGCGGGCCAGCGATGGCTATGACGCGAGCCAGACTTTCAACGTCGGAATCAACCCCGCCGGTGTGGCCTTTGACGGAGCCAATATCTGGGTGGCGAATTCTTCCGCCGGTAATATTACCGAGCTTCGAGCCAGCGACGGCACCGTCATCCGCACAGTTGACACGGTAGGGACCTCGCCTGAGCAGCTCGCATTTGACGGGGCGAATATGTGGGTAACAAACGCTTCGAGCAATACAGCGAGCAAAGTTCGCGTCAGCGATGGCACCGTGCTGCTGATCGTTCCGGTGGGAAACTTTCCCGTTGGCGCTGCATGCGATGGGGCAAACATCTGGGTTGCGAATCTGAGCGGCAACACCGTCACCAAAATCAGGGCCAGCAACGGAACTGTGCTGGGAACATTTCCAGTGGGAAGCCAGCCAAACAGTTTGGCTTTCGACGGAGCCAACGTCTGGGTGACGAACAGTGGCAGCAACACCGTTACCAAGATGCAGGCCAGCAATGGGACTGTGTTGGGCACATTTTCCGTAGGAACCACACCTAACGGAATTGCATTCGACGGAGCCAGCATCTGGGTAGCGAATGGAGGCAGCAACTCCGTCACCAGACTGCGCGCCAGCGACGGCACTTGTGTGGGAGCTTGCACTTTCAGCGCGGGGAGTGACCCAACCGCTGTTGCCTTTGACGGAGCACACATCTGGGTGACAAATCGGACCGGCAACACGGTTTCTAAGCTGTAAGACGCGACAACACCACAGCGGCAGTGATTACTGTCAAATCCTGTCGAGAGTTCCACAGCCCCCGCCACGTGGTGGCTTACAAAATCCGCTGGCCGAAGCAAGATAGTATCCAGCGGGTGAAGTGGAGGCGGGCAATGCAGGAGAAAACGTGGGTAGAATTCCAGGTGCTGGCAGATCGTGATCCCGCTGAGTTGCAGGTGACCAGTACCTGCGGAGCGCTGCCGCTAGCGGCTGTTGCGACATCACGTCGCATTCAACCGCCAGCGGCACGCGCCGGCAAACTCTTCATCAAGATCCTGGAACGCAGCCCAGCTCGTGCGGACCAACCTGCGCCCAGCGAGCTTGCGACCCGGTGTTATGATGGGGTTGAGTTCGATTCCGAGGTAATCCCATTGGCTGCAGTAGAAGGTTGTAAGCACACGCTGGAGATCACCGTGCCTGCCGAGGAAGTGGAGGCCGAGACCGGCCGGGCGGTGGCCAAGGTCCAGCAACGCGCGAAGTTGCCGGGTTTCCGGCCGGGCAAGGCGCCGGTCTCCATCATTCGCCAGCATTTTGCCGGTGACATCCGGAAGCAGGTGCTGGAGAGCCTCATCCCCAAATACCTGCACAACCGGTTCGAGGCGGAAGACCTGAAAGTGGTCGGACAGCCCGATATCACCGACGTGCATCTGGAGGCTGGCGAGCCGCTAAGCTTCAAGGCCGAATTCGAAGTGGTGCCGCAAGTCGAGTTGCAGGACTACAAGGGCCTGACGGTGAAGTATCACGACCCCGAAATCAGCGACGAAGACGTGGACAAGCGCCTGGAGGAACTGCGCCATTCCAAGGCCGAGTTCGTGAACGAAGATCCGCGGCCGCTGGCGGATGGCGATTTCGCCGTGCTGTCGCTCGAAAGCCTGAGCGCGGTGGAGGGTCCGCCGGTTAAGAACGAGGAGATGACGCTGGAAATTGGCGGCGGTGATACGCTCGAAGACTTCAGCGAGCACCTACGGGGCCTGACTCCCGGCGAGGAGAAGGAATTCGAAGTTCACTATCCGGACGACTACGGCCAGGCCAAACTGGCGGGCAAGACGGTGCGCTTCCGGGCGCAGGTGAAAGGCGTGCGGCGCAAGGAATTGCCGGAGATCAACGACGAATTCGCGCAGGATCTGGGCGACTACCGCACGGTGGATGAGTTGCGGGAAGCCGTGCGCAAGTCGCTGTTCGGGCAGCGCCAGTTCGAGGCGCAGCAGGAGGCCAAGAATCAACTGGTGGACAAACTGGTGGACCTGCACGATTTTCCGGTGCCGGAGACGTTCGTCGACCAGCAGATCAAGAACCGCACCGAGCAGCGCTTGCGCGCGCTGATCGATCAAGGCATCGATCCCAAAACGCTCAATCTGGACTGGAAGAAGGTGCGGGAGAGCCAGAAGGACAAGGCGCTGCACGAAGTAAAAGCCTCCATGCTGCTATCGCGGATCGCAGAGCGGGAGGCCATCACCCCCACGCGCGACGAGGTGGACAAGGAAGTGGAGCGCATGGCGCGGCAGCAGCGGGAACCCTTTGCCGCGGTGCGCCTGCGGTTTGAGAAGGATGGAACGCTGGGCCGCATCGCCTCGCATATCCAGACGGACAAAACGCTCAACTTTCTGTTCGAGCACGCGGGGAAGACGGAGGAGTAGGTCCGCGGGAGGGGGATGCGCATGAAATGGTTGTTGTGTTTGACGGCCGTATTCGCTGTCACCGCCTCGGCCGCCGATATCAGCGGCACTTGGAAAGGGACTGCCGAAACGCCCAACGGCACGGTGGAGAGAACTTTTGCATTTAAGGTGGATGGCCATAAGCTCACCGGCGAAACCACCAGCAACATGTTTGGCAAGTCTGCCATCGAAGACGGCAAGGTGGATGGAGACGACGTTTCGTTCAGCTTCACGGTGGACGTGCAGGGCACCGATGCGAAGGTCAGCTATAGAGGCAAAGTGCAAGGCGACTCGATCAAGTTCACCGTTGAGTTGCAAGCCTTGGGGCAGACATTGGAGATGACTGCCAAGCGAGTTCCATAGGGCGCCTTGGGTGAGCGCGTCCGGTATGATCCATGGGTATGGTTGAACACGATCCGGCGGATTGGGCGGACTTCGACGCCGCCGCGAGGCGGCCGATAGAGTAGGCGCGCCAGAGCTTGGATAAAACATAAGAGCGGGTCCGGGGGACCCGCGCAGGCCGGGGGCCTGCCCCACTGAACCCGCCAGTACTTTTTGGGCCTGTGAGGTAGATTGCTTAAAGCACCGCATTCAGGTGATAATGGAACTGTACCCGCCCATTCACCCCGGGAGCGGGAGAGGCGCATTCCTTGGGTGCTCCGCCCAGGGATTTGAGGAGGCGACTGCGTGAAGCGTGCCGGATCCGATGAGGCCCTGCGATGTTCATTCTGCCACAAAAGCCAAGATGTAGTCGGGAAGCTCATCTCATCCCCCAGTGATTACCCGCGGGCGTACATCTGCGATGAATGCATCGCGGTGTGCAACTCGATTTTGGACGACGACAAGGCCGACCCGCCGTCCGGGATGCCGCACAAGATCCCGAAACCCTTGGAAGTAAAGGAGCATCTGGACCAATACGTGATCGGCCAGGAAGCCACCAAGAAGAAGCTGGCGGTAGCCGTCTACAACCACTGCAAGCGCATCCACATGAACCGGATGCGGAACTCCGACGTGGAGCTTTCGAAATCCAACATCCTGCTGATCGGCCCCACGGGCACCGGCAAGACCCTCATGGCGCAGACCCTGGCGCGGATTCTGGACGTGCCGTTCGCCATCGTGGACGCGACCACCTTGACGGAAGCCGGATATGTGGGCGAGGACGTGGAAAACATCATCCTGAAGCTGCTGCAGGCAGCCGATGGAGATGTCCAGAGGTGCCAGCAAGGCATCATATATATCGACGAAATCGACAAGATCTGCCGCAAGGACGAGAATCCGTCCATCACCCGCGACGTTTCCGGTGAAGGCGTGCAGCAGGCGCTCCTGAAGATCCTGGAGGGCACCATCGCCAACGTGCCGCCCCAGGGTGGGCGCAAGCATCCGCACCAGGAATTCACGCCGGTGGATACCACGAACATTTTGTTCATCTGCGGCGGCGCGTTCGTGGGGCTGGAAAAGGTGATCGGGCGGCGCGTGGGCAAGAAGTCCATGGGGTTCCTGCCCGAAGAAGAGAAGAACAAGATCGCCGGCATTGCGGGCCATCGGGACATCAATCTTCTGGCTCAGGCGCAGCCTCAGGACCTGATCAAGTTCGGATTCATCCCGGAATTCATCGGCAGACTGCCGGTGAGCGCGGTCCTGGAGGAACTGGACAAAGACGCCCTGGTGCAGATCCTGACCAGGCCCAAAAATGCCATTGTGCGGCAGTATCAGAAGCTGTTCGAGTTTGAGAACGTGCGGCTGAAGTTCAGCGACGACGCCTTGGAGGCGATCGCCGATTTGGCCCTGGAACGGAAGGTGGGAGCACGCGGCCTGCGGATGATTCTCGAGGACCTCATGCTGGATTTGATGTACTACCTCCCATCCTACAAGAAGGTGAAAGAGTTCCTGGTCACCAAAGAGATGGTGCTTTCCCAGAAAATCAGCCTTACAATATTAGAAAAGGCCGGCTAAGCCAGCCCAGGCGTTTTTTGCTTCAAGCCTGCCCGGCCGGCCATGGGGCGCCGGCCGTCAACCCATTCGGAGATACATGCTTACTTTAAAGGAAAAATCGGATACAAGGCGTCTGCCGATGATGCCGATTCGGGACGTGGTGATCTTCCCTTACATGATGACCCCGTTCGTGGTAGGACGCGAATCCAGCGTGCGGGCGCTCGAAGAAGCCATGGCCGGAGACAAGAAGATCTTCCTGGCCACGCAGCACGACGCCTCCATCGACGAACCCAAGCCGAACGAAATTTACACCGTGGGCACGGTCGTCAACATCGTGCAGAGCCTGAAACTGCCCGACGGCAACATCAAGGTGCTGGTGGAAGGCGTGGAGCGCGCCAAGGTTTTCTCCATCTCCGATGAAGAGGGATTTTTCCGCGCGGTGGTGCGCACCTTCAACTTCAAGGTGGAAGCCGGTCCGCAACTGGATGCCCTCACCGGCCGGGTGACCACGCTGTTCGAGCAATACGTCAAGCTGAGCCAGAACCTGAACTACGAAACCATGATCGCGGCCATCCGCGTGGACGATGCCGGCAAACTGGCGGACACGGTGGGCGCCAACCTGCAGCTGACCATCGAGGAAAAGCAGGAACTGCTCGAAATCTTCGATCCCGTCGACCGGCTGACCCGCGTGGCGGAGATGCTGGATATCGAAATCGAGAAGCTGAACGTGGACCGCACCATTCAGGGCCGCGTGAAGCGCCAGATGGAGAAGGCCCAGAAAGAGTATTACCTCAACGAGAAGATCAAGGCCATCCAGAAAGAACTCGGCCGCGGCGAAAAGAGCGAAATCGACGAGCTGAAAAAGCGCATCGAGACGGCCGGCATGACCAAGGACGCGCTGGATAAGGCCATGGCGGAGTTGAAGCGGCTGGAGAATATGCCGCCCATGTCCGCCGAGTCGACCGTGTCTCGCAACTATCTCGACTGGCTGCTGGCGGTGCCGTGGAAGAAAAAATCCAAGGAAATCCGCGACCTGAAGTTCGCCGAGAAGGTGCTCGAATCCGACCACTACGGCCTCGAAAAAATCAAAGAGCGTATTCTGGAATTCCTGGCGGTGCGCCGCCTGGTGAAGAACCCCAAGGGTTCGATTCTTTGCTTTGTGGGGCCTCCCGGCGTGGGCAAGACCTCGCTTGGTATGTCCATCGCCAAGGCCACCGGCCGCAAGTTTGTGCGGATGTCGCTGGGCGGCGTGCGGGATGAGGCCGAAATTCGCGGCCACCGCCGCACCTATATCGGCGCGCTGCCCGGCCAGGTCATCCAGATGATGAAGAAGGCCGGCACGCGGAATCCCGTGTTCATGCTGGACGAAGTGGAGAAGATGTCCATGGACTTCCGCGGCGACCCGTCCGCGGCCCTGCTCGAAGTGCTGGATCCCGAGCAGAATTTTATGTTTGTTGACCACTACCTCGATGTGGAGTATGATCTGAGTCAGGTCTTCTTCATCGCGACGGCCAACGTTTTGCATACTGTTCCGCCCGCCTTGCAGGACCGGATGGAGGTTATCCGGCTATCCGGCTATACCGAATATGAGAAGCTGGAAATCGCCAAGCGCTTCCTGGTCCGCAAGCAGATGGAGCAGACCGGGCTGACGGACGCCGACATCGCGTTTTCCGACGACGGCGTGCAGGGGCTGATTCAATACTACTCGCGGGAAGCCGGCGTCCGGAACCTGGAGCGGGAAATCGGCAACGTCTGCCGGAAGATGGCGCGCAAGGTGGTTAATGCGCAGAGCGCCAAGGATAAGAAGCGCGCCGAGAAGATCGTGATCAGCGGCAAGAACCTGCCGGACCTGCTGGGACCGCACCGCTTCCGCGATCTGGTGGCGGAAAAGAAGAACGAGATCGGGGCGGCGGTGGGTTTGGCGTGGACCGAAGTCGGCGGCCAGATCCTCACCACCGAAGCCACGCTGATGGAAGGGAAAGGCAAGCTGACCATCACCGGCAAACTGGGCGAGGTGATGCAGGAATCCGCGCAGGCGGCCATGAGTTATATTCGTTCCAGGGCCCATCAGTTCGGACTTCCGCGGGATTTCTACCGCAATCTGGATGTGCACGTACACATTCCCGAGGGCGCAATCCCCAAGGATGGACCTTCGGCCGGTATCACCATGGCGACCACAATCTGCAGCGCGCTGACCCGGATTCCGGTGCGCGGCGATGTGGCCATGACCGGAGAGATTACCCTGCGGGGTAAGGTGCTGGGCATCGGCGGGCTGAAGGAGAAATTGATGGCGGCCCATCGCCACGGGATCAACGAAGCCATCGTGCCGATGGACAACCAGAAGGACCTTCCGGAGATTCCGGAAAATATTCGGAACGAGATGAAGATCCATTTCGTCGAGTCGATGGACGAGGTTCTCAAAATTGCCCTGGAGCGGGAAATTGTAGCGTTGCCCATGCCGGCTACGCCGGGTGTGGAAGTCGCCGCCCAGCCCGAGGAAGTTGTCGCGCACTAGTGGGGCAGGCTCTCAGCCTGCGGCGGCCTCTTAGGCCGCCCTGTGGCATGATTTGGTAATTGACAGCAGTTTTGTAACGTCTTCGGCCAAGCCGGAACAGTTCCCCTCTGATGGCTTGCCCGAAATAGCCTTTTTAGGGAGAAGTAACGTTGGGAAGTCCAGCCTGATTAACGCCCTGGTCGGGCGCAAAGGGCTGGCTTTCACCAGTAGCACTCCGGGTCGCACGCAAACGCTCAATTTTTACCGAATTAAAGGATCGCTGTATTTTGTCGATCTCCCCGGATATGGGTACACGCGGGTTTCCAAGGAACTGACCGGGCAGTGGCAGGAGCTGATCGAGGGCTACCTGTTAACCAGACAGACTTTGGATCTTTCCTTTCTGATCCTGGATGCCCGCCGGGGCTGGATGGACCGGGACTTGCAGCTCAAACAATGGCTCGAAAGCCACAACCGGCGATACCAGGTGATCGCCACCAAGACAGATAAATTGAATCAATCGGAACAATGGCAAGGTCTGGCGTCGATCCGCAAGGAGGACGTCGAGCCGCTGCCGTTCTCGGCCCAAACGGGCCGGGGAGTGAGGGAAATTTGGCAAGTGATAACGAAAACACTCCAGACGCGGTAAATACCACGACACCGCCAGAAGAACAGGACAAGCCGTCCGAGCGCCAGCCCGACCGCTCTGCCCGCGAAACATCCACGCCCGGCGATGGCGCTCTTCCATCGGAGGCGCGCCCGCAAACCACCGGCGAAAAGCCGCCCGAGCCGGCTCCCTTGGGCGGGCACCACGGGCACCGGCGCAACAAACCGCCCGCGCAGGCCAAGAACGGCTCCCCCACGTTGGACCTGGTGGAGCTCAAGGACATGAGCATCCAAAGGCTCAACCAGGTGGCCAAGGACATGAACGTGGCCGGCGCCGCCGGACTGCGCAAGCAGGAGCTGATCTTCAAGATCCTGCAGACGCAAGCCGAGAAGAGCGGCCTGATCTTCTCCGAAGGCGTGCTGGAATGCCTGCCGGACGGCTTCGGCTTCCTGCGCGCGCCCGAATACAACTACCTGCCCGGCCCCGACGACGTGTACGTCTCGCCCTCGCAGATCCGCCGCTTCGATCTGCGCACCGGAGACACCATCTCCGGCCAGATCCGTCCGCCCAAGGAAGGCGAACGCTACTTCGCGCTCATCAAGGTCGACGCCATCAACTTCGAGCCGCCCGAGGAAGCCCGCAACAAAATCTTCTTCGACAACCTGACGCCGCTCTATCCCAACTCGCGGATCAAGCTCGAAACCGTGCGCGACGGCTTTTCCGGCCGCGTCATGGATCTGCTGACGCCCATCGGCAAAGGGCAGCGCGGCCTGATCGTATCGCCGCCGCGCACCGGCAAGACCATGCTGCTGCAATCGATCGCCAACTCCGTCACCACCAACCATCCCGAGGTCACACTCATCGTGCTGCTGATCGACGAGCGGCCCGAGGAAGTCACCGACATGCAGCGCTCGGTGCGCGGCGAAGTGATCAGCTCCACCTTCGACGAGCCGGCTACGCGCCACGTGCAGGTGGCCGAAATGGTGATCGAAAAAGCCAAGCGCCTAGTCGAGCACAAGAAGGATGTGGTGATCCTGCTCGATTCCATCACCCGTCTGGCGCGCGCCTATAACACCATCGTGCCGCCTTCGGGCAAGGTGCTATCGGGCGGCGTGGATTCCAACGCCCTGCAGCGCCCCAAGCGCTTCTTCGGCGCGGCCCGCAACATCGAAGAGGGCGGCTCGCTGACCATCATCGCTACCTCGCTCATCGATACCGGCAGCCGCATGGACGACGTCATCTTCGAAGAGTTCAAGGGCACCGGCAACCTGGAAATCCACCTGGAACGTAAGCTGGTGGACAAGCGCGTCTTCCCCGCCATCGACATCAACAAGAGCGGCACGCGCAAGGAAGAACTGCTGCTGCCCAAGGAGGAGTTGAACCGCGTGTGGATTCTGCGCAAGGTGCTGAATCCGCTCTCGCCGGTGGAAACGATGGAGCTGCTGCTTGACAAGCTGGGCAAGACGCGCAGCAACGCGGAGTTCTTGAACTCCATGAGCGGCTAGGGCTTCCTGCTTTCTGCCTCCGCCTTGACAGCCGCTCCCAAATATGGGAACGTTGGCTATGAAGGTATACGGCGAAGCGGTGCTTGCCAAGTTCGCCGGGAGGCACGCCGCGGCTCGTAAGCCCTTACAGCGATTTTTGGAAATCGCGCGCGGGGCCGACTGGCCGCACTTCCCGGCCCTCAAGCAAACTTTTCCCGCGACGGACCTCGGTCGAAAAACCGGGAAGGCGATTTTCGACATCGGCGGAAACAAGTTCCGTGTGATAGCCGTCGTGAACTTTGAGAAGCAAGCTCTCCTCATCGAGGAAGTGTTGACCCACGAAGAATACGACCGGGAGAATCTCTGATGCCAACCGTTGCCTACGAACAACTGCTTGCCGAGACGATGCCTGCGCGCGTCCAAAACGACGAGGAGTACGATCTGGTCCGTTCCCGCTTCGGCGATCTGCTCTGCAAGCGCCGCCGGACCGCGGCTGAAGACAAGTTGATGGACCTGCTTGGAGTGTTGATAGAAGATTACGACCGCCGCAACTCCCTGCCGCCCGAGGAGTCCACGCCCGCCGACCGGCTACAATTTTTGTTGGCGCACTCTAGGAAGACGCCGGCCGATCTGCTTCCAGTCTTCGGCCAGCGGAGTCACGCGAATGAGGCGATCAACGGCAAGCGAAAGATCAGCGCCGAGCAGGCCCGAAAACTGGCCAAGCTATTCAGCGTCCAGCCAGGACTCTTCATCTAAACTGGGGCGCGCCAATTGCCGCCCGAGCACCGGCATGCAGCGCTCCGTGCGCGGCGAAGCGATCAGCTCAACCTTCGACGAGCCGGCCACGCGCCACGTGCAAGTGGCCGAAATGGTGATCGAAAAAGCCAAGCGCTTAGTCGAGCATAAGAAAGATGTGGTGATCCTGCTCGATTCCATCACCCGCCTGGCGCGCGCTTACAACACCATCGTGCCGCCCTCCGGCAAAGTGCTCTCCGGCGGCGTCGGGAATGGCGAATTCCGTTGCCCGCGCCATCATTGCCCACTCCAAGTGATACTGTTGCATTTGTAAATTATGGTGTAGGAGCCCAAGGGATAGTATCCGTATTACCGTTCTGATCAACCACCTGTAGGGTGATCTCGCGGCTGAACCCGCTTTGACCCGCCGGGCAGTTGGCCGCGCCCTGCGAAATCTGGCCGACGTAGGCGACAGACGTCGGCACCGCCGCCGTAATGTGGCTCTGGGGCACAAACGCGACCAGCGGACAGTTAAGCCTGTAGTTCGTGCCTTCGAGCTGCAAATGCGCGCTGCCGGTCGCGTTGCCCCCGCCCACCAAAGTGGTATAGGCGCTGGCGACGGTCGCCACGCCTGTGTTGCTGCTGGCCCGGTTGGTCGCGATGTCCGTGAAGTCCAATTGTTTTAACAGTCCAACGCTTGGCAGCACTGGGCCGCACGTGCGATGGCGCTCTAGCGGCCGACCGCCGCCGTCGCGCGGGGAAGGGGTAGCGCGTTCTCCGAGTGTATCTGCTCGCCCGCGGATTCGGCCCAGTCTATGCCGCCGTCGAGGACTTGGCGTAGTCGCCCGACATGCACACTGATTTCCTCTGTAGGCACCTTACCGGGCATCCAGCTTCCCACCGGCAGCAGAAACACGGCCGCGTCACCGGGTCTCAACGATACAGCGGACTCTGGGTGCTCGCGGTTCGACGCCGAGACGCCTGCTGCGCCAACAGGGCGGGCCTCCTTGCCCGTTCCCAGGGTAACGCTGAAAGCGAGCGCGTGGCGGTCATGCCAAGCTGGGCTCAGCAAGGAACCGTCGTCCGTGCCGACAGGTATCGATATGGGGGTATCGCCTGTATTCGTCATCACGGCCTCGACAACATACCTCGCAAGAGAGCCCTCCTTCGTAGCAATAACCCTCGTCAGCACGAGTCTGATGGGTTCGACGTACGCTTTCTGCGGCGGGCCATCGTATGCTCGTCCGCCCCGCCCATGTCCCTCATGCGGGCCCGACGATAGTGAGGCCTCGTGCTGATGCGAGAGGTCCACGAACGCCACTTGGCTGCCGTATGCCATGGGCAGAAAAACGAGTAAAAAAACTTGGTCATATTGTATCTAACTCCATGGAAGCTATGGGCACGTGCTGTAAGGATAATAATTGATATTCGTCGGAAGATCAGTTGGGGGTTCCCGCGCGCCAGCCTGGAGTGCCGCGTTGTATACGGAATTGAACGCATCCTCGAGGTCGGTGGTGGAGGACCCTTGGTACAAAAAGCCGTTTGCTTAAGCCGGCCGATCTGCTTCCGGGACGGAAGATCAGCGCCGAGCAGGCCCGGAAACTGGCCAAGCTCTTCAGCGTCCAACCGGGACTCTTCATCTGAACCAAGAAACCGCCCCGCCGTCAGGCCGGCTGGCGCGCAAGCCTGCTTTGCGTTTCCTCTCTCCTCCACGCGCCTTTTATCGGAAGAATTTCAGAGGCGGAACCCGGCTTCCGAGTAGCACACCGAGGTCATGATCGGAAGTCCAGCCCGACCCGTGCCGATGGGCCGCCGCCAAGAAGCACCGGTCTCCCAACGATACCTCCTTGTGGACATACCGGGCCGAGACCGCAACCATGGCCGGTTCGAACGGCGTCGTCTCCAGGTGGAGAGCGTCGTAGGCGGCCTGCGCTTCCGCCACCGGCATGCCGCGACTCACCAGTTTCGCCAGGACTTCGGCAGCATTCACCGCGTTCACAACCGCGTCCGGCTGGAGATCGCGCAGCTTATCGGCCCCCGGGTGCTTAACGGTTTTGGGGATCGCGGCCTGGGATCATGCTGTAGGCTTCGGCTGGGAGTAAGCTCCGACGAACGGTGACTTCTAGTTGGGCTAAGCGGGGATGGGCACGCGGAGGAAGGTTTTTTCTGAATCGCGTGGAGGCAGCCGGTAATTGTGCCAGAGCGGCCAGGGCATCGCGGAGCATGGCCTTGACATCCAGGGTTCCGGGAGCTTGCTCCAGGGCCCAGAGGCCCTCCGCATAGTCGGCATCCAGCTCAAAGAGCTGTCGAATCGATCGCTGCGGGATCTCAGAGGGTGCCAGATCCATTCGATCCAGCGCACGAAACAGCGCCAGCAAATCGAGCCGCGCCGCTTCCAGACGGGCGCGAAGGTCGGCGGGAATTTCTACCGCAGAGCGATGGGGCATGACCCGAGCATGGCGCATCACGAGACGGAGGTCAACGGCGGACGGTCTGCAAAATGGCGGGCGATCTGCAATAGATGATTAAGCGATGGAAACCATGCGCAGGCGGTCCAATAGGGCCCAGTCCTCATTCAGCAACAGTAGACGCAATGCGAGCAGACGACGGGCTCCCGCTTCACTCCAGCGCATGCCAGCCTGGCGAAAGCGCGCATGCACGACCTGTTTATGGGCGCTCTCCACGGCGCCGCTGCCGATCCCATAGCCCAGTCGCAGATACTCGTCATAGCGCATGCGTCCGGCGTTTTCACTGTAGTAGCGGATGAGCGCCAGCAGGCTCTCGCGCAACTCCGGTGTTTTCGGCCGCACCCGTTTTAGTCTGGCGATGACTTCTTGCACCTTTCCGGCCCGCAGATCCTCGGCGATCTGGTGCACCCAACGGTCGGCCTGCGCCGAGCCTTCCCCGTAGCGGAGTTGGGCAAATCCCCAAGCGTGTTCCAGAGCGTGCCAGAAATCCAGGATTTCACAACGGCGCACAAACATGCTGGCGCGATTCCAGATCCACTCCGCGCCATCGCCGACAATGACTACCACGGTGTGCGCGCCCACCCACCCTAACTCCCGAAGTTGCGCATACAGGCGCGCGAAAATGGCGTCGGCGTCCCCCAAGCAGGTCACCAGAAACCGGCGCACCACCGCACGCCTGCCGGGAGAAGTTTCCACACGCTCGCCAGGCAGCAGCAAGACGCCCGTCTTGACTTCCCGGAAATGACCGTCCTCGACCGGTGGTAACGGCGGCAGTATTTCGCCGGCCTTGCGGCGCCGCCGAGTGGCACGTACCTGCATTCCCAAGCTGCAGCCATCCACTCCCAACACTACGGCCGCGGGAGCCGTTTGGGTGGGTGCGCCGATACTGCGGCTGTCGGCATGATAGCGGCTCAAGGCATCCGTATGCTGCGCCGCCGCTTCGCCCAACCGCTGCGCCACCCGCCAGATGCCCATGGGACTGATGGTGACACCCAACAGTAGCCAAGCCAGACGTGCCGCTAGAGGATACGGCGCCACGGTGGCCAGCAAAGCTAGCAAGCGGGCCAGCGCGCCACTGATGCGGCCGGGCTCTACCCCTAACAGATCCAGCAAGGGCCGGCACTCATAGTGGCAAGGCGGACAGCGGTAACGCGACACGCGGGCATGCAAGCGTCCGCAACGCGCCAGCCAGGAGACCTCCCGTGTCTCTTGGCAGCGCATCGGCTGGCCGCATTGCGGACATACGGGCGTCGTACCACGCATCTTGGCGGCGCAGGCATCCACCTTGCTTTGCAGCGCAGCCAACATCTGCGGACGGTACTCGATCTCCACTTCCCGCTCCAGCAATACGAAGCGCGGGGGATCATCGGCCAAGACAGGCCGCGTGGGCGGTATCGTGGGTTCCGGGCGTGCCAACGGCTGTGGCGGCATGGCTTTCTCTCTCTACGGCGGCGATGAAATGGAACGGCGCGGGGGGCGGGTGCGCTGATTCCGGGCGAGCACCAAAAGCTGGGCGTTGATCCGCAGCATTTCGGCGGCGGCTTCCTTGAAGCGTCGGCCAGCTTCCACTCGCGGACGAACCGTGCCGATCCAATCCCCAGGAATGGTTTCGACACGCTTCTTGCCACCGGTCATGAACGTGAGGGTCCAGAGCGGATGGCCCTCCCCTTTGGCGCAATGACAGGAAGGTTTTCCGCAGCGGCGACGGGAGAGCGCCAGCGATCCTGGAAGCGCGTCGTCCGGGAGGCGGAAGCGGGCTAAAAGCCGGCGCGCACGGCGGCGCAGTTCGGCAGCGTCCGGGCCGCTGGGGGAAGGAATCTCTACGTCCGTCATCTGTTGGTAATAATACCAGCAGAAACATTCGGAAACAAGCCCTATGACAAATGTTTCAAAGAAATCGGCTCAGGTCCGGCGGAGTTCGCCTACCCAAGGACTCGACCAGGCCCCGACGGTCATAACCCGCCATCCCCAAAACGGTTAAGCACCCTCGGCCCCCGGCTCGCCCTGCAACAGGGCCAGGACCGCGGATGCATCGAACACCGGCCTATCGGCTTTGTCCGGATTCATGCGCCGCCTCCACCCGCCGATCCGCGATTAGCTCGCCCGATAGACTCACTCCCTCGGGGATGTACTTGCGCAGCAGAGCCCTAGCGCGGCGCAGTCCCTGGTCCCTCGTTTCTACGACCAGTGCGCCCTCCTCGGTTACGGCCACACACAGCTCAGTTGAAGGGCTAACTCCCTCCTTCTTCCTCCACCAGGAAGGAAGCATCACTCGACCCTGATGATCGATGCGCAAGGTGAAATGCTCCATACTCACCAGTATCTCACGATTCCTGGCATCAATCCCTCCACCTTAGCCTGCGCTATACTCCACTCATGGGAACGTCGGTTCTGGTATCCGAGCAGGAGTATCTCACCACGAGCTATGAACCCGAGTGCGAATACGACGAAGGAAGGCTGATTGAACGTAATACAGGAGAGCTGCCGCACAGTATTCTGATGGGCGCGTGCGCCTTTCTCCTGCACCAGCGGCGGAAGCAGTATGGGATACAAGTTTTCCTGATTCTGCGCATCCGGATCGCGCCACGTGAGTACCGCGTGCCAGACGTCTGCGTCTATAAGCAACCCTTCCCGCGGGACCCTATTCCTAGCACTCCGCCGTTCATCGCCGTAGAAATCCTCTCTCCGGAGGACCGTATGACCCGGGTGCGCAAGAAAATCGATGAGTACCTGGCCTTCGGCGTCCGGTATGTTTGGGTGATTGACCCTGAAACCCACCGCGCCGACGTCTATGCCGCATCGGGGTTCTACGAAGTGAAAGACGGAGTATTGCGCACCGAAGATCCCGCCATCGAGGTCCCCTTGGCCGATCTGTTCCAGGCGTTGGACGACTGACTGGGATAATGCCGAAACCGGACTATGGCGTCGACAACCCGCGCCTCGGCCTGATCGCCGTTTTGGCCGTCGGGGCAGGTTTCGCGTTTGGGTTAGCCTTTCGCAGGTCTTCAAGTGAAGCCGCCAGGGCCGCCGCCAGCGTCATTCTCTCCCTGGTTCCAACCGGCGTCATCCTGATTCTGCTAATGGGATCTTACGTCAAGGTTGAGAAATTCCGCCATCGCGACCGCATGCTGAACATGCTGAAGACGGCCCCCTGGCGCGGCGACGAGCAGGTTCTGGACGTCGGAACCGGGCGCGGCCTGCTAATGATCGGCGCCGCGAAACGGCTTACGACAGGCAAGAGTACCGGCATAGATATCTGGCGCGAGCAGGATTTGCTTCACAACACGCTTGAGGCCGCCAGGCGGAATGCGGAAATCGAAGGCGCCCGGGATCGGGTGGAGCTTCGCCATGCCGATGCGCGGCAAATACCGTTTCCGGACCGCTCGTTCGACTACGTTCTGTCAAACCTGTGCCTGCACAACATCCCCAGCCGGGAAGGCAGAGCCGCGGCTTGCGGCGAAATCGCGCGGGTGTTGAAATCCGGCGGCGTGGCTGGTGGCGCCGGTGCTGCTGAAAATCGTCAAGGCCTTGAATGCATGAATCTCACTTTCGCCTTGTTGAAAGAGGCGCACGAATGACTAACCCCGGCGACGCCATTCTGCTGGTTTCCTTCGGCGGTCCCGACCGTCCCGAAGAAGTGATGCCGTTCCTGGAAAATGTGCTGCGCGGCCGCCCCGTGCCGCGCGAGCGCATGCTGGAAGTGGCGGAACACTATTATCACTTCGGCGGCCGCAGCCCCATCAACGACCAGAATCGCGCGCTGGTGGCCGCGTTGCAAGAAGTGCTGTCAACCGAAGGTCCAGATTTGCCCGTCTACTGGGGCAATCGCAACTGGCATCCGCTGCTGGGCGACACGCTGCGCCAGATGACGGCGGATGGCGTGCGCCGCGCCTTCGCCTTCGTGACATCGGCGTACAGTTCCTATTCGGGTTGCCGGCAATATCTGGAAGATTTCTCCCGCGCGCGCGAGGCCGTCGGTCCGGGCGCGCCGGAACTGTTGAAGCTGCGGGTATTCTTCAACCACCCCGGGTTCATCGAGCCCATGGCGGAGCGCGTGCGCGCGGCGCTCGATCGCATCCCGCCCGAACGCCGCGCCATGGCCGCGCTGGCGTTCACCGCGCACAGCGTGCCCTTGGCCATGGCGGAGACCAGCCGCTACGTCGAGCAAGTGGAGGAAGCCTGCCGGCTGGTGGCCGAACGGGTAGGCCGTCGGTCGTACCGCCTGGTCTACCAGAGCCGCAGTGGAGGGCCGGGCCAGCCATGGCTGGGCCCCGATGTTCTGGATTATCTGCGCGAAGTGGCCGCCGCCGGGTCGGTGCGGGATGTGGTCCTGGCACCCGTCGGATTTATTTCCGACCACATGGAAGTGGTGTACGATCTGGATACCGAAGCGCGCCAGTTGTCGGGCGAGCTGGGCTTGCACATGGTCCGCGCGGAAACCGTGGGCGCCGATCCACGCTTCGCCGCCATGATCCGCGAGCTGGTCCTGGAGCGCATGGGCGAGGCGCCGCGGCGCGCCCTGGGTGAGTTGGGTGCCAGCCACGACGTGTGCGCCGGCGACTGCTGTCCCGCTCCGAAAATGGCGCGCCGCCCTTAGGCGGGAAACGATCTGCCGGGCGGCGCAGACCTCTCGCGAATCGGCCGATAACACCGTTGTATGGATTTCCCCACGTGCTCGGCCCCGCCCTCAATCAATGTGCGCGTCATCGACGATCAGCACGCGGCCCTGATCGAGAGCATCGAGCGGCTGGAGCAGGCTCTGGCTACCGAGAACAGCGCGGACGCGCTCCCACAGATCATCCGCGACGTCAGGCAATATGCGGCCTCCCACTGTCCGACTGAGGAACGCCTGATGGAATCATACGGTTACCCTCTGCGCGACATGCACGCCATGGAGCATCAGAAGTTTTTCATCCGGCTCGACGAGATGGAACGGACACTGGCGGAAGGGCATCCCGCCGCGGCCGTTCAGATCCTGAGCCGGCTCCGCGCATGGCTGGAGAGCCACCACACACGGTGGGACGTCAAACTGGGCGAGTTCTTGAACAGCCGCGGCGTCGGCTGACCGCCAGGAGGGCAGAGCTTCGGCGCTGCGGGCCTAAACTTATCCCGATCGCCGGCCGATTCTTTGGTTGAGGTTCCCACCTCGGAGGTGATTCGTTGGATCGTGTTCCCTGTCTCGATCATATTGACGGCCGCCAGGCGGATATCGAGCGGGCCGGGTTGATCGCGGCGGTCGAGCAATCCGCGGATGCGGTAGTTATCTGCGATGCCTCCGGCGAGATTCAGTATGTGAATCCCGCGTTTACCGCGATGACTGGATACACGCGCGAGGAAGCGCTCGGACAGAACCCCCGCTTCCTCAAATCGGGCCGCCAAGGCCCGGAGCTCTACAAAGAGCTTTGGGAGACCATAAAGTCGGGGCGGGTCTGGCACGGCGAGCTGATCAACCGGCGGAAAGACGGCGCCTTCTACACCGAGGAGATGAGCATCACTCCGGTGCGGGATTCGAATGGCGGGATCGTCCGCTATATCGCCATCAAGCACGACGTGACGGAGCGCCAGGCGGCCGCGGAAACGCATGCGTTGCTCGCCGCGATTGTGGAAAATTCCGAGGACTCAATTATCGCCTACAGCCCCGCCGGAATCATCCTCGCCTGGAACCGTGGGGCGGAAGCGATTTTTGGCTACTCCGCCGCGGAAGCCATCGGGCAGCACGTCTCCATGCTGGCTCCGCCCGAACGGCTGCCCTCTCTGGCGTGCATAGTCGAACAAGTCTTACGGGCCGATTCCATCTCCCAATTCGAGGGTGTGGCGCTGCGAAAGGATGGACGGCGGGTAAGCATATCCGTTACCGTGTGCCCCATCCGGAACTCAGTTGGAGAAGTGGTGGCCGTCTCCGCCATTCACCGCGATATCTCGGAGCGCCGCAAGGCTGAGGAAGCGCAAGCCCTGCTGGCATCCATCGTCGAATCCTCGGGCGATGCGATTCACAGCGTTACGCTCGATGGCACCATCGTCAGTTGGAATCACGGCGCCGAAGTGCTGTTCGGTTACGCGAGCCAGGAAATCGTGGGGAAGAGTGTTGCCGTTCTGGCTCCGCCCGGCCGCGCGAACGAAATGCGGCAATGCCTCGAGACCGTGGGGAAAGGCTGCGTCGTCAACCCTTTCGATACGGTTCTACAGAGGAAGGATGGATGCGGAATCGATGTCTTGCTGTCCATTTCCCCAATCCGGAACTCGGCCGGAGAAGTAGTCGGCGCTGCCGGCATCGCCCATGACATCGGCACGCGCGTGCGGGCCGAGCGGAAGCTGCGGGACAGCGAGGAGCGGTTACGCGAATTCTTTGAACACGCGCCCTTCAGCATGTGCGTGAGCGGGGCCGACGGACGCTTCATAAAGGTGAACGCGGCGTTCTGCCGGATGCTGGGATATTCCGAAGAGGGCTTGCTGGCCACTACCTGGTCTGACCTGACCCACCCCGACGATCTGGAGCGTTCCTCCGGAGGCATGCAGCAGTTGCTGAAAGGCTTGGACGGCTGCATGGAAGCGGAAAAGCGTTACATTCACCGCAATGGAAGTATCGTGTGGGGACGCATGCGGATGTCCATTGTCCGAGACCCCGGCGGCAACCCACAGTATTTTGTGGTCCACATCGAGGACATCACCGAGCGCCGGCGCGCCGAGGAGGCTGCCCGCGAGAGTGAAGATCGCTTTCGGGTCATGGCCGACAGTTGCCCAAGCTTGATTTGGGTGACCAGCCCCGAGGGCGGGCTGCGGTTTATCAACCGGACCTACCGGAAGTTTTTCGGGACCGGGCACGAACAGGTCGAAGTTAGTTGGGCTTCCATGCTGCACCCGGACGGTGCGCCAAATTACGTTGAAGCGTGGCTGCGCGCGGTCCGGGAGCATACGCCCTTCAGGGCCGAGGTCCGCGTCCGGCATGCCAGTGGCGAGTGGCGGTGGCTGGAAACTTACGCCGAGCCGCGCTTCTCGCCGGCCGGCGAGTTCCTGGGCCATGTCGGCCTCAGCTCCGATATCACCGAGCGCAAGCGGGCGGAGGACGACCTTCGCCGCAGCGAAGAGAAGTTCCGCCAGTTGGCCGAGAACGTTCGCGAGACTTTTTGGATGATGGACACGGCGTCCAACGAACTGCTCTACGTCAGCCCGGCGTATGAACAGGTTTGGGGGCGCACCTGCGACAGCCTCTACCGGAACCCGAATTCGTGGTTGGAGGCGATCCACCCCGATGACGTCGCACAGGCCCGTCTTCTGTTTTCGGCGGACACCGAGGAGCCGGTCGACTCGGAATACCGTATCCTGACACCCGGCGGACAGGAGAAATGGATTCGCGACCGCGCGTTTCCCATCCGCGACCAGGCCGGGAAACTGGTTCGCATCGTAGGCGTGGCCGAAGATATCACGGAACGGAAGCGATACGAAGCTGAACTGGTCTCGGCGCGTGCAGCCGCGGAAGCCGCTAACGTGGCGAAGAGCCGCTTCCTGGCCAACATGAGCCACGAAATCCGGACGCCCATGAACGGCGTTATCGGGATGCTGCAGTTGCTGCTCGAAACCAGTCTCACCGCCGAGCAACGCGAATATGCCGGCGTCATTGAGGATAGCGGCCGCACGCTGCTGGCTCTCATCGACGACATTCTGGACCTATCCAAAATCGAGGCCGAGAAGGTCGCGTTGGAGCATGTGGATTTCGATCTGCGCCGCACCGCGGAGGATGCCTTCCGGGCCCTGCGGAGCCGCGCGGCAGTCAAGGGACTCGCTTTTAGCTGGCGGGCGTCGCTGGAGACACCGTCGCTGCTGCGTGGCGATCCCTACCGTCTGCGCCAGGTCTTGCTGAACCTGACTGCCAATGCCATCAAGTTCACCGAACGGGGCAAGGTGGAAGTGCGCATGGAAGTGAAGAATCGAAGCACCGGCCAGGCGACGCTTCTCTTTTCCATCACCGATACCGGAATCGGGATTCGGCCAGACCAGGGGGCGGCATTATTCTCGCCGTTTGTGCAGGCGGACGCATCCAACACGCGCAAGTATGGCGGCACCGGCCTGGGCCTGGCGATCTCTAAGCAACTGGTCGCGATGATGGGCGGGAAGATCGGCTTCCACAGTGAGGAAGGCCAGGGCTCCACATTCTGGTTCACCGCTGTCTTTGAGGTGCCCCCTGCGGCAGCCATGGCATCCGGTCCCGATGGGACCTCCAGCCAATCCGTTCCTGCGCCGGGTCCCTTGGGCCGCGCGCGGTGGGGCGCCCGCATCCTGGTGGCGGAGGACGACCGCACCAACCAGCGCGTGCTGTTGGGACAACTGGAAAAGCTGGGATACCAGGCCTGGGCCGTCTCGAGCGGCGGGGAGGCCGTCGAAGCTCTGCGGCGGGAGAAATACGATCTGGTCCTGATGGACTGCCAGATGCCCGGCATGGGCGGACTGGGAGCTACGCGCCGCATCCGTGACTTGGGGCTCCCGGACATTCCGATCATCGCCGTCACGGCCGATGCCATGGTGGGCGATCGGCAGCGATGCATCGGCGGGGGGATGAACGACTATCTACCGAAACCGGTGGAGCTGCGCCTGCTGGCGGAAGTGCTGGACAAGTGGCTTCCCCAGTTCGCTCCCCTGACGGAGCTTCCAACCGCCGAACCGGCGGCTCCGGAGCCGGCTCGGGCGGTTTTCGATGAAGCGGAACTGCTGCAACGGCTGGCCGGAGACAGAGAGCTTGCGGGCCAGATTGTCAACGGCTTCCTCGAAGACTTCCCGTCCCGCTTGAACAACCTGCGACAGCGGCTAGAGGCGGCGGATGGCCCTGGCGCCGCCATGCAGGCGCACGCCCTGGCGGGTGCGGCGGCGGCCGTTTCGGCGGGCGGCCTGCGCGCTCTGGCGCGGGCCATGGAACATGCCGGCACGGGCGGCAAGTTGGGCGATTTCGGCGGACTGCTGCCCAACGTAGCCGATGAATTCGAGCGGCTGAAGAGCACCTTGCGGCACGCCAATTTGGACCTTAACAGGAATACACCATGAAAACACTGATTGTAGAAGACGATTTCACCAGCCGGCTGGTCCTGCAGACCTTCCTTTCCCGCTACGGCGAATGTCACATCGCCGTCAACGGATGGGAGGCCGTCGAGGCCTTCCGCACCGCCCTCGAGAGCGGGCCGCGCTACGACCTCATCTGTATGGACATCATGATGCCTGGCATGGACGGCCGGGAAGCGGTCCAACACATCCGGGCGCTCGAAGCCGCCCAGGGCATTCTCTCGCCTTCCAGCGTAAAGATAGTGATGACCACGGCGATGAACGATATTTCGGAAGTGATGCAATGTTTCCGCGAGCTTTGCGACGCTTACCTGGTAAAGCCTATCGATCTGTCCGAGTTGCTCAAGCACGCCAGGGCCTATGGGCTGGTCGAATGAGGAGCAAACGCCGCATGAGACTTTCCCCCGGTTTTGCCACTAGCATTCCGAAATCCATCGAAGTATTTTGGCGGTGAGAATGGACGACCAAGACGTCATTCGAGAGTTCCTCATTGAAAGCAATGAGAATCTGGCCCGCCTGGACCAGGAAATGGTGGAGCTTGAAAAGCGCCCTCAAGATCCACAGCTAATCGCGAGCATCTTTCGTACTATTCATACCATTAAAGGAACTTGCGGATTCCTGGGCTTCGGCACGCTGGAATCGGTAAGCCATTTGGCGGAGAACATCCTCAGCCAACTGCGGGACGGCAAACGCCAGCTCACACCGGAGTTAGTCACCCTCATCCTGGAAACCGTGGACGTGGTCAAGGCCGTCCTGGTGGGCATCGAAACCAGCGGGCGCGAAGGGCCCGAGGCTTACGCCGATCTGCGCAAACGCCTGCAGGATGCCTGCGCCCAAGCCACCGCTACCACCGCGCCCGCTGGGGACGTGCCCGCGGCCGCGCCGGATACGGAAAAGGCCGTTGCCCCGAAAGGTCCTTCCGTATCGGACTCCACCATTCGGGTGGATGTGGTGCTGCTCGACAAGCTCATGAACCTGGTGGGCGAGCTGGTGCTGGCCCGCAATCAGATTCTGCAGTTCACCGCCCACCAGGAAGATTCCACGCTCAACGCCACCTCCCAGCGCCTGAACCTGATCACCACCGAACTGCAGGAAGGCGTCATGAAGACCCGCATGCAGCCTATCGGGGTGGTTTGGAACAAACTGCCGCGGGTAGTGCGCGATCTGGCCACCTCGTTCGGCAAGCAGATTCACCTGGAGATGGACGGGGCGGATACCGAGCTGGACAAAACCATCATCGAAGCCATCAAGGACCCGCTCACGCATATCGTGCGCAACTGCTGCGACCACGGGATCGAAAGGCCCGAGCAGCGCGTCCGCAACGGCAAGCCGGCCTCCGGAAAGCTGACCCTGCGCGCCTTCCACGAGGGCGGCCAGGTGAACATCGAGATCAGCGACGACGGCGCCGGAATCGACCCTCAGGTCTTGCGCAGCAAGGCCCTTCAGAACGGGCTGATCCGGAGCGAACAAGCCGAGCGCATGACCGACCGGGAAGCGCTGGCGCTGATCTTCCTCCCCGGCTTCTCCACCGCGGCCGAAGTCACCAGCGTCAGCGGCCGCGGCGTGGGCATGGACGTGGTCAAGACCAATATCGAGAAGATCGGCGGCGTTGTGGAGTTGGTCAGCCGCCTGGGCCAGGGCACCACCCTGAAGCTGAAGATTCCCCTGACTCTGGCCATTATCCCGGGCCTGGTCGTGACGCTCAGAGAGAAGCGATCCGCGCCGCGCGGAATGAATAATGGAGCCGGCGAGCGCTACGTGATCCCCCAGGTGAGCCTGCTGGAGCTGATCCGTCTCGAAGGCGACTCCGGAAAGCGGCAGATCGAACTCATCCATGAGACGCCCTTTTACCGCAGACGGGGCACCCTGCTGCCGCTGGTCTATCTGGCTGACGTATTGAAACTGGGCGGCGCCGGCGAATCCAATGTGGTCAATATCGTGGTCCTGCAGGCCGAAGACCGCCAGTTTGGCCTGGTCGTGGATGGTATCAGCGACACGCAGGAGATTGTGGTGAAGCCGCTCGGCAAGCAGTTGAAGAGCTTGAACTGCTATGCCGGCGCCACCATTATGGGCGATGGCCATGTGGCCTTGATCCTGGATGTGTCGGGCATCGCGCAGCTGTCCGGTGTGGTCGAGGAATCACGCGAAAAGTCCAGCGCGGAGATCCAGCGCCACGACCATTCCGGCAGCGAGCGCCAGACGTTCCTGCTGTTCCGGGCCGGATCGTTCGAACGCCTGGCGGTCCCGCTTTCGCTGGTAGCGCGGCTGGAGGAAATCTCTCTCGCCAAGATCGAGCACGCCGGCGGCAAACAGGTGGTGCAGTACCGCGGGCGGATCCTGCCCCTGGCCTCGCTCGCGCCCATCCTGGATCCCGGCGCGGCGGATACCGCCGGTCTCCAGGACCCGGCCCAGGTCGTGGTCTTCAATAACGGGGAGCGCAGTATGGGCATCCTGGTGGACCAGATCCTGGACATCGTGGAGGATCAGGTGACGGTCCGCCGGACGGCCGCGCGCCAGGGACTGCTGGGGTCCGCGGTGGTCGGCAAGAAAGTGACCGACCTGCTCGACCTGCACGCCGTGATTCAGGCGGCCGACAGCAACTGGTTCAACAACCGGGATACGCAGCGTACCAACGGTGTCACGGTCATGATCGCGGAGGCTTCTCCGTTCGTGCGCGCTTTGGTGCGCACCTCGCTGGAAATGGCCGGCTATCGGGTGGTGGAGGCGGCCGACACGCAAGGGGCCCTGCGCGAACTGGAGCGCCGCAAAATCGACGTGGTGCTGGCGGGTCTCGATCTGCTGCCGGATGGCGACCACAATCTGGTGGAAGAAATGCGGCGCTTGCCCGGCCTGGCGCGTGTCCCCGCGCTGGCCCTCAGCGACAGCGCCGAGCAAGCTCAGGCGTATCGGGAGCATCCGCGCGGGTTCTCCGATTGCCAGATGACGTTCGACCGGGACGCCATGCTGGCCTCGCTGGCCAAGCTGGCAGGGGCCGTCGGAACCGAAGAGGCGCTGGCGCCCGCCGGGGAGAAAGGCTGAAACCCATGAACGCTCCACAAACAACCAACGCCGCGGCGGCCGAAACCGTCAGGACCAGCCGTGAGTACGCCACTTTTTTTGTGGACGGCCTCTTCTTCGGCATCGACGTTTTGCAGGTCCAGGAAGTGCTGCGCTACCAGGAGATGACCCGCGTGCCGCTGGCCCCCGCTGTAATTGAGGGGCTCATCAATTTGCGCGGCCAGATCGTCACCGCGGTGGACATGCGGGGCCGGCTGAAGCTCCGGCCCCGGGCCGAGGACCAGACGCCCATGAACACGGTGGTGCGCACCAAGGAAGGGGCCGCCGTCAGCTTGCTGGTGGACGAAATCGGCGATGTGGTGGAAGTGGACTCGGAGACCTTCGAGCCCGTGCCGGATAACGTAGATCCCGCCGCGCGGGATCTGCTCCAGGGAGTCTACAAGCTCAAGGATCGCCTGCTACTGGTGCTCGACACCGAGAAGACCATCGATATTTCCGCCAATGTCTCCTGAACATCTCATTACCGAGCCGCGACTGTCAGGGAGCGGACCCGCGTCCCAAGTGGCAGGGAGGTTCTAAAGGCTTGGCCTTCACCTTCTTCTTTCGCGATCAACAGGTGCTGGAGCGGGTGGCGGATCTGCTCCTGCCGATCGTGGCGGGCCGCAGCCATCCCCGCATCTGGGACGCCGGCGCGGCGATGGGCCAAGAGCCCTACACGCTGGCCATGATACTCGCCGAGCGAATGGGACATTTTGCGTTCAACAACATCCGCATCGATGCCAGCGATGTGGAAAACACCGGGCAGTTCGCCGGAATGATCAAAGCGGCCGTGTACCCGCGGGACGAGCTGTCGCGGTTACCCGAGGGCATCCTGGAAAAGTACTTCGAACCGAATGGCACGCCCGGCCACTTTCGCGTCGTCGACAGCATCCGGCAACGGGTCGTGTTCCAGCAACACGATCTTTTGTCGCTCCGCGAAATCGGCCAGGAATATTCGCTGGTCTTGTGCAAGAACGTGCTGCTCCATTTCCAGGCGCCGGAGAGGATCGCCGTGCTCAGAATGTTTCACCGCGCCCTGGCGCCCGGCGGCTTATTCGCCAGCGAGTTGACGCAGGAGATGCCGCCCGAGCTCGCGCCCCTGTTCGAGCGGGCCATTCCCCACGGGCCGGTGTTCCGCAAGGTGGAAGGCGTCGGATGCGGATCGTGATATTGGAGTCGAGTGGCGCTGTCTATACGTCCCAGGTTTACCTGGTGCTCGGCAACACCAGCCGCCTGCAGGACATCAATACCCTGGTGGACGTCGGCCAGGATCCGGCGATCCTGGCGAGCCTCGCGCGGGCGCCCACGGGCGTCGGCAAATGGCCCGTGGAACAGGTGGTGCTTACGCATAACCATTCCGATCACACGGCGCTGTTGCCGCAGCTCCGTGAGGCGTTCCACCCCAAGGTGTTCGCCTTTTCGCCGAACGTCGCCGGCGTCGATGCCCTGCTGCGCGATGGGGATTCCATCAAGATGGGCGACGAGTATTTCGAGGTGATCCATACGCCGGGTCACAGCAGCGATTCGATCTGCCTTTACAACCGGTCGGAGGGCGTGCTCTTCGTTGGCGATACCCCGGTGGTAAACCTGTCGCCAGACGGCAATTATGAGGCGGGATTTCTGTCGGCATTGGAGAAGATATGCGCCCGCGATGTCCGGACAATCTATTTCGGGCACGGCCCACCGCTCGCGGAGCGCTGCAACGAGAGGCTGCGGGAATCGCAGAGGATGGCCGCGGGCGAGGGCGGGGCAGGCGGTTTCGCCGGCCTCATAAAATCTAACGTACTAAGCGACAAAGGAGCAGATTAATGGCAAGACAAACAGGTAGTGGCCGGAGCGTCGTCCCCGAGCGAAACAGATCCGGCGGCGCCGCCGTTTTAGATCGCCCGGAACAGGCGTCTCAGACGCCGAAGCAGGATCTCCTGCAGGAAGAAATCGAACGGCTTGTGGAAGCCTCCCGCGCGGGCCGTCTCAGCGAGCGCGGCAGGGTCAGTCGCTTCGAAGGGAACGACCGCAAACTGATCGAGGGTGTGAACACCATGCTGGATGCGATCCTCCTGCCCATCGGCGAGGGTAACCGCGTCCTGGCGCAGATCAGCGCCGGTAAGATAGACGAATTGATTACCCAGACCTATAGCGGCGATCACGAGAACATGAAGCAGGCGGTCAATAACGTGGCGCTGGTTCTGCAAGGGTTGCAGAAGGAGTTAGGGCGCCTGACGGTGGCGTCGCGGGACGGGCAGCTTTCCGAGCGTGGCAAACCCGACCAGTTCCAGGGCGCTTACGCCGGTATTATCAAGGGTGTCAACGAAATGCTGGACGCCATCCTGCTCCCCATCGGGGAGGGCAACCGCATTCTGGCCCAGATCTCCGCGGGCCGCATCGACGAATTGATTGCGCAGACCTACAAGGGCGACCATGAAAAGATGAAGCAGGCCGTCAATAACGTCGCCACGGCCCTGCAAAATATGGCGAATGACGCCGGCCTGCTGGTGAAGGCCGCGGTGGAGGGCAAGTTGGCGGCCCGCGCCGACGCCAGCAAACACCAGGGCGAGTACCGCAAGATCGTCGAAGGTGTGAACCAGACCCTAGATGCCGTGATCGGACCGCTCAACGTATCCGCCGAGTACGTGGACCGTATTTCCAAAGGCGACATCCCGCCCAAGATCACCGATAAATACAACGGCGACTTCAACGAAATCAAAAACAACCTCAACAACTGCATCGATAACATTAACGCTCTGGCGGCCGAAACCGGCCTGCTGGTCAAGGCGGCGGTGGAAGGCAAGCTGGCCACCCGCGCCGACGCCTCGAAGCACCAGGGCGACTACCGCAAGATCGTCGAAGGTGTGAACCAGACTCTGGACGCTGTGATCGGACCGCTCAACGTATCAGCCGAGTACGTGGACCGCATCTCGAAGGGCGACATCCCACCGAAGATCACCGACAAATACAACGGCGACTTCAACGAGATCAAGAACAACCTCAACAACTGCATCGACAACATCAACGCGCTGGCGGCCGACGCCGGTATGTTGGTGAAGGCGGCGGTGGAAGGCAAGCTGGCCACCCGCGCCGACGCCTCCAAGCACCAGGGCGACTACCGCAAGATCGTCGAAGGCGTGAACCAGACTCTGGACGCCGTGATCGGACCGTTGAATGTCTCGGCCGAGTACGTGGACCGCATCTCGAAGGGCGACATCCCACCGAAGATCACCGACAAATACAACGGCGACTTCAACGAGATCAAGAACAACCTCAACAACTGTATCGACAACATCAACGCTCTGGTGGGCGAGACCGGCGCGCTGATCAAGGCGTCAACGGAAGGCCAACTGGCCACCCGCGGCGACGCCGCCAAACACCAGGGCGACTACCGCAAGATCGTCGAAGGCGTGAACGATATGCTGGACGCCATCCTGCTGCCCATCGGCGAAGGCAACCGCATCTTGGCCCAGGTCAGCGCGGGCAAGATCGACGAACTGATCGCCGAAACCTACAAGGGCGACCACGAGAAGATGAAGCAGGCCGTCAACAACGTGGCTGTCGTGCTGCAAGGCATGCAGAAGGAGTTGGGACGCCTGACCCAGGCCTCCCACGAAGGAATTCTATCCGAGCGCGGCAAGGCGGACCAGTTCCAAGGCGCCTACGCCGGCATCGTCAAAGGCGTCAACGATATGCTGGACGCCATCCTGCTGCCCATCGGCGAAGGCAACCGCATCCTGCGGCTCATCCGCGGCGGCAATCTGCGCGAGAGAGTCGAGATCGCCTGCAAGGGCGACCACGAAAAAATGAAGGATGCCATCAACGGCGTGCACACGTGGCTGACGGATCTGGTCTCGTATGTCACCAAGCTCGCCAACGGCGATATGACCGCGGCCATGGACAAAGCCTCCAGCGAGGATCAGATCCATGAGTGGCTCATGCTGTTGAGGAACAACATCAACGGCTTGGCGGACGACGTCAGCACGCTGGCCCAGGCATCTGCCGGCGGCAGGCTGGGTGTTCGGGCCGAGGCTACCAGGCACCGCGGCGAATTCCGAAAGATTGTGGAAGGCTTCAACAAAACCCTCGACATCGTCGTCGAGCCACTCAAGATAGCGGCCAGCCAGGCTTCCGCGCTGGCGTCCTCCGCCGAGGAACTGACGGCCGTTAGCAATCAGATGGCCTCGAATGCCGAGGAGACGGCCACGCAGGCCAACGTGGTTTCCGCGGCCAGCGAAGAGGTCTCCAAGAACGTGACGGTGGTATCCAGCGGCAGCGAGCAAATGCAGACGTCCATCCGCGAGATTTCCAAAAGCGCGAATGAATCCGCGAAGGTGGCCAAGGCCGCGGTGGGCGTGGCCGAATCCACCAATGCCACCATTGCCAAACTGGGCGAATCCAGCGTGGAAATCGGCAAGGTCATCAAAGTCATCACTTCCATCGCGCAACAGACCAACCTGCTGGCTCTCAACGCGACTATCGAAGCCGCGCGCGCCGGCGAGGCGGGCAAGGGCTTCGCCGTGGTCGCCAACGAGGTGAAGGAACTCGCCAAGGAGACGGCCAAAGCCACCGAAGAGATCGGCCAGAAAATCGACGCCATCCAAAGCGACACCAAAGGGGCCGTGCAGGCCATCGGCGAGATCAGCGGCATTATCAACCAGATCAACGATATTTCCAACAACATCGCTTCCGCCGTGGAAGAACAGACGGTCACGACCAACGAGATCGGCCGCAACGTCGGGGAGGCGGCCAAGGGCACCGGCGAAATCGCCAAGAACATCGGCGGCGTCGCGGTGGCCGCACAGAACACCACCCGTGGCGCGGCCGACATGCAGAAAGCCGCCCAATCGCTCAGCGGCATGGCCGCTCAGCTGCAAGGCCTGGTCTCCAAGTTCACCTTCTGATTGGTGGGGCAGCCCCAAGGCCGAGAGCAAGGCCGAGGGACTGCCCCACAATTCAGGCGCTTTTCCTCGCCCGCCCTGGGCGAGCGCCTTCGCGCGCACTGGCGTTGCCGAACTTCATCACCAGCCGGATCTACAGCCGTCGCCCCGTTCGTCCGATATAACAAACAGAGGATTTGTAATGTCCCAGGCCTTGGTGGTCGACGATTCGCGGGCGATGCGCATGATTTTGTCCAGAAACCTGGTCGAGATGGGTTACGACGTCTGCGCCGCGGGCGATGGTGCCGAAGCCCTGGCGCTGCTGCGCGAAGAGATCTCGGTCGTTCTGGTGGACTGGAATATGCCGCGCATGAACGGACTGGAGTTCCTCGAGCGGTTGCGGGCCGATCCCCGCTATGCCTCCGTGAAGGTCATGATGGTAACCACCGAAACGGAGGTCGACCAGATGGTAAAAGCGCTGGCCGCGGGCGCCGATGAATACGTGATGAAGCCATTCACCAAGGAGATCCTGGCGGATAAGCTGCGGATGCTGGGGTTGATCCAATAAGGTCCGGATGAACATAGGCATTCTCAGGAAAGCGATCCCGCCGGGCGCTCATATTCGAGTGCTCGTGGTGGACGATTCGGTGGTCATCCGCCGACTGGTCGCGCACGCGCTTTCGGAGGATCCCTCCTTGGAAGTGGTCGGGGCGGCGGCGAACGGAACCATCGCACTCGAGCGTATCGCGCAGTTGAACCCCGATGTGATCACGCTGGACATCGAAATGCCCGAGATGGATGGTCTGACGGTCCTGCGCCGTATCCGGAACCAGGAAGGCCGGCCGCGCGTGGTCATGTTCAGCACCCTGACGGACCGCGGCGCCGCGTTGACCCTGGAGTCCTTGGCTTTGGGCGCCGACGATTATGTGACGAAGGCCGCCAACGTGGGGTCGCTCGACCGCTCGATGGCCAGATTGCGGACGGAACTGGTCCCCAAGATCAAACAGTTCTTTGTCTTGACCGGCAAGGCCGCGTTAGGCGGGGCGACGGCGGCAGCGCCCAAGCCGCCCTTCCGGGCGCCTGGTCCGATTCGCTGGGCGTGCCGGCCGCAGGTGCTGGCAATCGGCGTTTCCACCGGCGGCCCGACCGCGCTGGGTGCGATTATGCCGCAGTTTCCGGCGGATTTTCCGCTGCCCATCCTGATCGTGCAGCATATGCCGCCCTTGTTTACGCGGTTCCTCGCCGAGCGTCTCCAGAGCGCCACGAAACTGAGAGTCGCGGAGGCGGCCGAGGGCGCGCTGGTGGCTGCCGGCACAGTATGGATCGCGCCCGGCGATTACCACATGCGCGTGCGAACCCGGGACGGAGCCAACATCGTCCGGCTGGATCAATCGCCGGCTGAGAATTCCTGCCGCCCCTCGGTGGACGTCTTATTCCGCTCGGTGGCAGAGGTCTATGGCGGAGCGGTCATCTCCGCCGTGCTGACCGGTATGGGCCAGGATGGCATGCGCGGCGCGGCGGTGCTGAAGGCGGGCGGCGCCTATGTCATCGCCCAGGATGAAAGCAGCAGCGTGGTATGGGGCATGCCCGGCGCCGTGGCCGGGGCCGGCCTGGCGAACTGTGTGATTCCGTTGAACGCGGTGGTCCCCGAAGTTCTACGGCAAATTGGTAAAGGATGACAACCTGATGCCGGATGCAGAACTACGTCCCGAGAGCTACCGCTTCTTGCAGGACTATGTTTATCGCGAGTCCGGCATCGTGCTCGACGGAGACAAGCGCTACCTGCTGGAAGCCCGCCTCATGCCCATCGCGCAACAGATGCGGCTGGGCACGCTGAACGATCTTTGCGCCATGCTCGGCGGTCCCGCCGCCAGCGCGATCCTGAAACGGCAAGTCGTGGAGGCCATGACCACGAATGAGACCTTCTTTTTCCGCGACCCGGCGCAGTACGATGCGCTGCGGCTGGCCGTCATTCCGGGCCTGATCGCGCAACGCCAGGACACCCGCAAGATGAGCTTCTGGTCGGCCGCGTCCTCCTCCGGCCAGGAAGCGTACAGCCTGGCCATGATGCTGCTGGAGATGGGACTGGGCGATTGGCGAATCAAGATTCAAGGCACCGATTTGTCGACGCAGATGGCGGAACGCGCATCCGCGGGCAGATATTTGCAGATCGAAGTCAACCGTGGCTTGCCGATCGGCTATCTGGTGAAGTACTTCACGCGCGTCGGCCTGGAATGGCAATTGAAGGATGAAGTGCGGCGCATGGTGGATTTCAGCACTTGCGACCTGCGGCAGCGCATGTCGGCGCGCGGGCCCTACGACGTGGTCTTCTGCCGCAATGTCCTGATCTATTTCGACGTGGCCGCCAAGCGGAAGATCCTGGAGGAGATTCACGGAACCCTGTTCCGGGGAGGTTACCTGCTGCTGGGCGGCAGTGAAACCACCTTGAATCTCACCGACCGCTTCGAACGCAAAGTATTCGGCCAAACGGTTTTCTACCAAGCCCCCTGAAAGGATTATGATGCCGGCACCCTTTTCGCTGGACGTTTTTCGCGATGACCTGGCGCAAGTCGTCCAGTCGGTTTTCCAGACGATGATGGATCTGGAGATCGCCGCGTCCCAGGCGCCCTGGACGCATCCACCCGACACGATTACCGCCGCCGTTCACTTCGCGGGAGACTGGCGGGGAGCGGCGCTGGTCGAGTGCGACGCGCGGCAGGCTTGCCAATTCGCGGCCCGGTTAATGGGGATCGCGTTGCCCGCCGCGATCGATGACGATGTCCGCGACGCCATGGGTGAACTGGCCAACATGGTGGCCGGCAATCTGAAATCCGTGCTGCCGCGGGGAGTTGGCCTTTCCATGCCGTCGGTGGTGGAGGGCAGCGACTATACCCTGCGCGTCTGCGGGGAAAAGGCGGTCGAGCGTCTGACGTTTTCGAGCGCGCTTGGCGCTTTCGGTATCACGCTGATCGAAATGTTACAGTCCGGGTGAGCGCCATGCGCCCGGCCCGTTGTATACTCGCTCGTATGCCTCAAATCGACAAGTATCCCGCGGGCGCGTTCGTCTGGGTTGAGCTCGGAACCACCGATCAAGCCGCCGCCAAGAATTTCTATGCCTCCTTGTTTGGATGGAATGCCAACGACATGCCCATGGGGCCGGGCGAGTATTACACCATCTTCCGCCTGGACGGGCGCGATACCGCTGCCGCCTATACTCTCAACCCCGAGCGTTCGGGCGGCGCCCCGCCGAACTGGATGCTTTACATTTCCGTCTCTAGCGCCGACGACGCCGCGGCCCGCGCCGCGCAGGTGGGAGGAAGCGTGCTCTCCCCGCCCTTCGACGTCTTCGATGCGGGACGCATGGCCGTAGTCCAGGATCCCGCCGGCGCGACGTTCTGCTTATGGCAGCCCAAGGCCAATCAAGGCATCGGCATCGCCGGTGTGGATGGCACCTTGTGCTGGGCGGACCTGATGACCGCCGATCTACCCCGCGCCCGGCAATTCTACGCCGACCTGTTTGGTTGGGAGAGCGCGCCAGGGCAAAACGATCCGTCCGGATACCTGCACATTAAGAATGGCGACACGTTCATTGGGGGCATGCCGCCGGCCGGTCTGCAACCCGGCGTTCCCGCCCACTGGCTGCTCTATTTTCTGGCATCCGATTGCGATGGCGCCGCCGCCAAGGCCAAGTCTTTGGGGGCCAGTATACACTACGGGCCAACGACCATGGAGGGCGTGGGCCGCTGGGCCGTCGTCGCCGACCCGCAGGGGGCCGTGTTCGCCATCTTCCAGCCGCTCCCGCATTGAGGAGTGTGGGACAGGCCCGCAGGCCGGTCCACCCTCAAAATGAAAACCGCATCTGCATCTCCACCCGGCGGTTGGCCGTAGCCGATCCGAAAAAGCCCCCCGCCAGCGCATTGGAAGTGCCGAACAGCGGCGAAGACAGGTTGCCGATCGGCGGCGCGAGGTTCACATCGTTGAACAGGTTGCGCGCCGAAATGCCGATGGTGAGGTTGTAGCGCTGGTTCGTGACTGCATCGCCGAATGGTCCGCCACGCATAGGGCCGCCGCGCGGGCCCCCGCCCATCATTCCGCCCCCTCCCGGCATTCCGCCGCCGCCCCGCTCCCCGCCGAAGCCGAACGTGCGGCTCACGCGCAGGTTTACACTGAATAAGCTTGGACCGTCGCCATAATTCCGCGGAATGATGGTCTCGCCCGGCTGCGGGTTGGCGTCGAATAGTCCGTACTTCGTCAGTATCGGGTCCGCCGCGTTGGAGCCGGCGAACGCGGGCCGGTCGTTGAAAATCGAGTCGCCATTCAGATCCTGGCCGATCGTGATATCGAAAGGCGCGCCCGACTGGGCGATGATGAACGGACTGAACCGCAGGCCCAACGGCGTCACAATGCTTCCGCCCAGGAAAACGCGATTGCGCACGTCGAATCCCGCGCGACCCCAGTCGGGCTGCTCGTCGTATGGATTGGAGGGAAACGTCCCCGCCCCGTCGGTGTTGCTGTCCGCTTTGCCCAGGACATAGTAGCCGAACAGGTTCAGCTTGGCGCTAACGCGCGCGTTGACGTTGGTGATCAACTGGTTCTGCGTGAACAGCCCGCTGGATTCGTAGAGGTAGATGTTGCCCACGTCTCCGTATGGAAACTCGCCGCTTCCCGGCACCAGCGGATCGTAGGTGCCCGGCAGCGGCGCGTTGATATTGCGCGACCGCAGCACATCCACGCCCCGCGAGTGTGTATAGTTGACCGACAAGCTGATGTTCTTGGGCAACTGGCGCTCCACCCCAATCGCGTTTTGCATGGTGTACGGCGCGTGCAGGTGCGCATCGATCTCGCGGATGGTCGAAGAGGCCGGCGTAAGTTCCGTCAGGGAGGGCACGTCGGGATAGAAGGTCGGATTGTTAACCACGTATTGCTGTTGCAGGATGCCATTTTGCTGCAGCGCCGTCATCACATTGGTTTCGCTGAAGCGATCGTAGAAGATTCCGAATCCGCCCCGGATCACGGTCTTGGGCGTGCCCGTTTTGCCGCCCCCGACTCCCCAGGCAAAACCCACGCGCGGCGCGATGTCCGCACGGTCGCCGATATTATCCTGCGTTTCGAAGCGCACGCCCAGGCTCAGGGTAAAGTTCGGCCGCAGGCGCCAATCGTCGGTCGCGAACAGGCCCGCGTCGTATTGCTTCACCACGGCCAGCGGCGCGCCCGCGACGATCGAGAACTGGCTGGGCAGGCCCTCCGCGTACGCCTCGAGCGACGTGAACGTATAGGTGCCGTTGTAATTGCCCGTCGAAAGGTCGTCCAGCCGCACGTCCCGCAAACGGCCGCCGAACTTGAAGAAATGCGTGCCATGAACGATCGACGTAAAGTTCTGCAGCTCGTAATGGTCCTCGTTGCTATGCGATTGTCCCGATCCGAAGGGCGTGCCGCCCCCGGTGAACGCGCCCAGCACCGAAATGCCCGGTGCGCTGTCGTTTCCCAGTTGCTCGTAGGTGTCGTGGATGTACTGGAACCGGGTCTCGTTGATCACGGTGCTGCTGACCATGAAAGTGTCCGTGAGGCTGGCGCTCTGCTCGCCCTGGTGCACGTTGTACTCGCGGCTGGGCAGCGTGAAGACGCCGATACCCTGGTTATCCAGCGTCGCATCCATATACCGGTAGCGCCCCACCAGCGTATTCTTGGAATTCAACTGGTAGTCGATACGCGGACTGATCGTGGTGCGAAGCTGCGGCGCCACCACCGCCTGGCTGAACGGTCCCGTGAGCGTCAGCGCGCTGATCACGGAGGTTTCCTGCTGATCGCGACTCTCCGCGTCGATGAAGAACGAAGCCTTCTTTCCCAACGGGCCGCTCACGTTTCCGGAAAACGTGCGGGTCTCATAGGGCGGCTTGTCCGGCGCGAAAGGATTTCTCGAGTTGAACAGCGAGTCGCCGAAATTGACAAATACCTGGCCCCGGAACTTGTCCGTGCCCGGCTTGGTGAACACCTCGATGCGCCCGAACCCCAGCTTGTCGTACTCCGCCGAGAATGGGTTCTGATTGATGCGGATCTCGCGGATGGACTCCTTGGGCGGAAGCTGCCCTCCGGTGAAGCCGTCGATATAGATCTGTCCGCCATTGGGTCCCGCTGCCGGACCCGCCAAAGCTTCCAGGTCGTTCTGCAAATCGTCGGGATCGTCGGAAAGCGAATCCAGGTCGTCTCCCTTCATCACCAGCGCGCCGACATTGCTCGACGGGTCCACATCCACGTGCGCTGTATCGGAGACCGTCACTTCCTGTTTTTCCGCGACCACGATCATCGGAATGTCGAGGCGCGCGGCGCCTCCCGCGCTGAGATCCAAGCCGACCTTCTCGAACAGGGCGAAGCCCTGCGCGGTGCCCCGCACGGTGTATATTCCCGGCGGCAGGCCATCCACGGTGTAATGGCCCTGCGCGTCGGATTGCGCGACCTTCACGGATCCTTGGGCGCCGGTTACCGTAACCGCCGCTCCGGGGATCGACGCCCCGGAAGGATCGGTAACCTGGCCTGTAAGTTTAACTGGAGAAGGTGCTGCCAGAGCGGCAAAAAGCAGGATCGCAGCGATCACTGCATGCCGCCCATATTCATATCCAGATTCCAGGAGCCCAGCATCGCGGCGGCGCGCTGGCTTCCCGCGGGCGCTGCCGAGAGGATCGGCTCTACGCCTGCCACTAGGGTTATCGCCGTCACGTGACCGGGATCGGCGCCCTCCGTGCTCGACACGATGATCGCATCGCCCGGCTTCAGATCTTCCAGCTTGATCGCGGGCATGCGCTCCAGCATCTGTTGCATGTCACCGCCGCGGCCGGCGCGCATGCCGCCGGGTCCACCCGGTCCACCGGGTCCGCCCGCCGGAGCGCCTGCTTGAGCGCCCCCTGGGCGCTGCCCCCCGCCTGCTCCCGGGTTACCACCACCGCCGCCGGCCCCGCCGGCGCCGGCGCCACCCGATGCCCGCATGGCCATCATTCTCGCCGCCCAATCCGGCAGCTTGCGCATCATCGAGTCCGCATTCAAATGCACCCACAAGGGCTTCTTGGTGGTCAGATCCATCACCTTCATGGTGTTCGCCGCCGGATCGATGGATGTTACCGTCGCCGCCACGTTGCGGAACGATCCGGACACCAGTTCCTCGGCCTTGTAGTGCGTCCCGTCTTCGCTTTTTTCGCCCAAAGCCCGCACCTGGTCACCCACTTTGATATCCGCCAGCGTGCCTGCCTTGGCATCCGCGAACTTCACCGAATCCGGGGCATAGCGGCGGATCTCGGCCTTGTCGCCCACGGCGATGATCAGCGGCTTCGTTTCGCCCATGACACGCGTATTGATGGTCAGCTCACCCGCTTTGGTGTCCACCGCGGTAACCAGGCCGCTAACCCCGCGCTTCTGCCATTCGGCTTGGTCGGCCTGTTGCTTCTTGGCAATGTCCGCCTTGGTCATCACCACCAGCGTGCTGGCCGCCAGTGCATTCTTATCGTCGGAAAGCTCGCCGCGCGCCAGCAAACGATCGCCCACGGCAATGTCGCCGGCCGCAATCGGCGTGGCATTCGCGATCTTTTCACCGGGTGGAAGCCGCAGAAACTTCGCCGTGGCGTGCGGTGTGATCTTTACGGTCTTCCCATCGTCTGTGTGCAGCGTGATCTGGCCGTTCGCCGGATCGATGGCCTGTACGGCGCCAACCAGGTTCGTACGGGCAGGCTGCTGCGCGGCGGCGATGCCTATGGCAAGGCATACTACCGCCGCGCGGCGTAAATCATTGATTTTCATTACTGGGGAACTCCAAAACGTTAAGACGTTGGCGCAGCGGCCGAGGTTATGGGGTGGCCGGAAAAATGCTCGGAAAATGGTGGGACAGGCCTCCCGGCCTGTCCGCGCGTCAAGCATAAAGGGCTTGCGACAATTGCGTGACGCTGCGGCGCGGTAAACGCGCTGGCTGTCGATTTGAAGACTATCAGCAGGAGGAAGCCATGGAACGAAGAAACGGACTGCTGCCGCCAAATCACTGGGTGTGTCACGCCAGATGCTGCACGAAATTCTCTCCGGGCGCAAGCCCCTATCCACGGTCATGTGCCTGAAGTTGGCCCGGCTGTTTGGCGGCTCGCCGGAGGTGTGGATGCGGCTACAGGTCGCCGAGGTCCGCGCCTGAAGTCGCGCCGTCTTTGGGCATCGTCAAAAGCGCCAGTCACACGCCGGCTCAAAAAGCCTATTGCGCCGGTTGTCAGTAACCTACGCGTCATTTCCCATGCCCCAGCGGACGGCCGCCAGCCGTCCGAATGCTAACCTTGAGTCGGAAGAGCGAATCGTTTCGGTTCACGTTCCCGGCCACGGTATCCCTGCTGGCCCGCTACGGCCGCGCGCCAGGCGCTTTCTGATTTCCTCCAACGGCAAGTGCTACAAGAAAGGCCGGACCGCGCTCTCATTTGAAGCTGGCCCGAAACGGCGGCAACAGTACCTAAATTATTGATTATCCACATGTTGCGATTTGTTCATGATGGCCTCGCAGCCCGCCCATGCAACATGATGCAACACCATGCAACAAGGCGCAGCCCATTTCGAAAGGAACTCGTAGAAGTCGATGAAGTACATCACACCGCAACAACAACAGGAATCCCAGAGGGATGTTCACCCCTCCCATCGGCAGCACCATGTCACGCCGATTACCCAACAACTGTACGTAGTGACCGTCGTCTCCAACCCCATGCGGTACTACGCGCGCTACAAACTCTATGAAGCCTTCGCCAAAATGGTGGAAGAGGCGGGCGGGATCCTCTATACCGTAGAACTGGCCCTGCGCGACCGGCATTTCGAAATCACCGATCCCGCCAATCCCCGCCACATCCAACTGCGCTCGCCCGAAATCCTGTGGCACAAGGAGAATCTCATCAACGTCGGGACCTCCCGGCTCCCGCATGACGCCGAGTATGTTGCCTGGATCGACGCCGACGTTCAGTTTGCCCGTCCCGACTGGGTTCAGGAAACTCTGCACCAGTTGCAGGTCTACAAGGTCGTTCAGATGTGGAGCCATAGCGTCGACTACGGCCCGGAGCACCAGCCCATCGCGCAGTGCGGCAGCCTGTTCGCTTCCTACCTCAAGGACCGGCGCGTCTTGCAGCCCATCATCCGCAAGCCCAACGCCCAGAATGGCAAAGCCGCCGATCCCGGATCGTATCCATTTAAGGGACTCATGCACACCGGTTACGCCTGGGCAGCCCGCCGGTCGGCCATCAGCGATCTGGGCGGCCTGGGCGACATCGGGATCCTCGGCTCCGGCGACCGTCACATGGCCTATGCCTTGCTCGGTCAGGTGGACAAGTCGTTTCCGGTGGGCATTAGCAAGTCGTATGTGAACTATTGGACCCGCTGGCAGGATAGGGCTGAGACCCACATCCAGCGAAAAGTGGGAGTCGTCGCCGGGACCGTCAATCATTATTGGCACGGCTCCAAACAGCACCGCCGCTACCAGGACCGCTGGAAGATCCTGGTGGGAGACGGATACGACCCCGAACTGGACATTAAGTACGACTTTCAAGGGGTGTTGCAACTTACCGGCCGCAACATCAGACTGCGCGACGATCTTATCCAGTATTTCAATGTGCGCAACGAGGACTCCATCGACCTGTGAGCCAGTTCGGGATTCCGGTTGAAGGGAACCGCTCCCTAACGGTCGCGGCTCGGTAACAGTGGCATTGACTCCGAAAGATCTACCGAGCCGCGACCGTTAGGAAGCGGTTTCCCCAAACCGTTAAGCATCCCTGAATCGGCCGCGGGACCCGGCTGCTGGTATCATTAGAAACACATGCCTCACTCTCTCCCCACCGTAGTCATCGTGGGCCGCCCCAATGTCGGAAAATCGACCCTCTTTAACCGGATTACGGGGCAGCGCCGCGCCATCGTGGGAGACGAGCCCGGTATCACCCGCGACCGCCTGCACGGCCTCACCGATTACCGCGGCCGGCGATTCGAGCTGATCGACACCGGCGGCATCGTCATGGACGATTCCGAGTATATCCCCAGCCAGATCCTGAAACAGGCGCGCGTGGCCCTGAAAGGCGCCGCCCACATCATCCTGCTGGTGGATGGCCGCGCCGAAATCACCGCGCCCGACCGCGATCTGGCGCGCATGCTGCTGCGCCTCGGCCAACCCATCTCGCTGGCGGTGAACAAAGCCGATACCGGAGCGCGCGAGGATCTGGCCCACGGCTTCTATTCGCTCGGTATCCGCGACATCTTCCCCGTATCCGCCGAACACGGCCTCGGCATAGATGCCTTGGTCGATCATGTGACCGCCGGCTTCGCCAAGCCCGCCGAGCCGGACACCGCCGAGGAGCCCCTTGCATCCGTCAAGGTGGCCATCATCGGCCGTCCCAACGTGGGCAAATCGACGCTGCTCAACGCGCTCACCGGCGAAGACCGGGCCATCGTTTCGCCCATCGCCGGCACCACCCGCGACTCCATCGATGAGACCGTGGTGCGGGACGGCACGAGCTACACCTTCATCGACACCGCCGGCATCCGCCGCAAGGGCAAGACCAAGCTCATGGCGGAGAAATTGAGCGTCGTCATGGCCCGGCGCAATATCCGCATGGCCGACGTGGTGCTCGTGCTCATGGATGCCTCCGAAGGCGTGCTCGGCCTGGACGCCACCATCGCCGGCTACGCGCACGAAGGCGGATGCGGCGTGATCCTCTGCGTCAATAAATGGGATCTGATCGCGGACAAGAAGAAGCAGGACTTCGAGCAGGACGCGCGCGATCATCTGAAATTTCTGGACTATGCGCCGGCGGTCTTCCTATCGGCCAAGACCGGCGCGGGCGTGAACCGCATTTTCAAATTGATCCGCGAGGTCTACGAGTCCGCTACCAAGCGCGTCACGACCGGCGAACTCAATCGCTTCGTGGAGCGTCTGCGTTTCGAGGAGCGCAAGATTTACTACATCACGCAGGCGTCCGTGCGCCCGCCGACGTTCGTTCTGTTCACCAACCGCGCCGCCCCGCTGCACTTCTCCGACGAACGCTATCTGGTCAACCAGATCCGCAAGGCGTTCGGCTTTCGCGGCACGCCGATTGTGCTGAAGACCAAAGGCAAGAAAGAGCGCTAGACCTCCTTGCCGGCGTACAACTCGTCGATGCTCTCGCGAAAGTTTTCCATCACGCGCGCGCGGCGCACTTTCATGGTCGCGGTCAGTTCCCCGTCTTCGATGCTGAAATCGCGCCCCAGCACGCGGTACCGGCGGATCTGCTCGAAGGGCGCCAGTTGCTTGTTCACCCGCTCAACGACCTTGCGGATCTCCTTCTGCACCGGCTCGGCGGCCGCCATTTCGGCGGTCGAGTGACCCTTCAGCGCGTCCATCCCCTTAAGCGTTTCAGCCACCGCCGGGTTGATGGTGAACAGCGCGGTGAGGAACGGAAGGCGGTCGCCCACCAGCATGATCTGGCTGATGAGCGGCTCGAACTTGAAGAAGCTCTCCACGCGCGAGGGGTGAATTTTCTTGCCGGTGGAGGAGACGATCAGCTCCTTCTTGCGGCCGGTGATGAAGACGAAACCCTCGTCGTCGATGAACGCGATATCGCCGGTGTGCAGCCAGCCGTCGCGCAGCACTTCGGCAGTCGCCTGGGGATCGCCAAAGTATTCGGAGAACAGGCACGGGCTCTTGATCAGCAGCTCGCTATCCTGTTCGGCGATACGCAATTCGACGCCGGGCAGCGCCTTGCCGATGCTGCCGGCCTTGGGCTTGTCGATGGGGTTCAGCGTGGCCACGCCGCCTTCGGTCAACCCGTAGCCCTCCACCAGCGGCATGCCGATGGCCTCGTAGAATTCGGCCAACTCCTTGCTGAGGGGCGCGGCGCCGGAGCACGCCAGGACCAGGCGTCCGCCCAGGCGGTCCCGCACCTTCTGAAAGAAGAGCTTGTCGGCAATCTTCAAGGGAGCCCGGATGCGCATCGGAACGGGTTTTCCCTGGTGTTTGTAGCGGGCCGCCGCCAGGGATAATCCCAAAGCGCCGTAGAAAGCTTTGCGGGCCACCGCCGGCCGCTTCCGCAATTCGGTGCAGATGGTGGAGTAAACGCGCTCCCACATGCGCGGAGGCGCCAGGAACATAGTGGGCCGCACGTCGCGGATATCCTGCGGCAACTTGAGCAGGCTCTCGGAGAAGCTCACCGGCGTGCCCTGGCGCATGGTCAGCAACTCCACCACGACGCGCTGTGCAATGTGCGCCGAGGGCAGGAATGCGACCGTGGAATCCTGGGGTCCGATGGGCCAGGCCGCGGGCGCCATATCCATGTTCGCAACCACTGCCGCGTGCGTAACGAGGGCCATCTTGGGCTCCCCCGTGGCGCCTGAAGTCAGATAGAGAATGGCGTGATCGGCGGGTGTGACTTCGGCCTTCAGCCGGACCATATACTCAGGGTCTTCGGCCAGCGCCAGGCGGCCGCGCGCGCGCAACTGGTCGAGTGATAGCGCGCCATCAGCCTCCCCGGTGAGCAGGACGCGCGGCATTTCAGGCGCGGTGCTCAATGCCCGCAAGGTCTTCGGATCCTCGACAAACAGGGCCTTGGCGCCGCAGTTCTGAATGGTCCGCACGATATCGGCGGGCGGGTAACTGGGATACAGCGCGGCCGCGATACTGCCGGCGGCCAGAATGCCCAGATCGGCCAGGTAGAACTCCAGGCGAGTCTCGGAATCGAGCGCCACCACATCGCCTTTACGGATGCCGATCGAACGCAGCCCGGCCGCGATCTCCTGCGCGGCCGTTTTGTATTGGTTCCACGAGTAGGTCAAATACTCGCGTTTGCCATCTTTGCCCTTCATGGGCTGGCTCAATGCCGTGGCGTCGCCAAACTGTGCCGCGGATTCTTCGAGGACCTGATATATGGTGCGCGGATGCATTCGGCACAATGCTATCAGATGGCGGGGGGCTTTGGTAGAATGAGGCGGTGCACGACATGCAGTTGTTCCTGGCGGTCGGGATGCCCACGCTGGTGGTCTTGATCGGCATCCTGATCAACCATTGGCAGGTTTCCGCCATCAATGCCAGGATCACGGACTTGCGCCAGGATATGGACGCCCGCTTCAACGACCTCAAGGATACCTGGCGGGCGGAACTGGGCCGTGTCGAAGAAGTCCTCGATGCGCGCCTCAAACACCTCGAGGAGCGTTAAGGCGCGGCAGGGTTGTCTACCGACGCTCCGGATCAACGCTAGCGGATTCCCGCCTCATAATGGGCAACGATGGTCGATTGCGGCAGCACATAATTGTAAACCGCAACCTCCTGAATGACGCCGTCGAAGTGAGCTTGCCCGTTGCTGGCGACCGCGATGTGGGCGGGCTGGGTATAGGGTGAGTTGGGCGCATATTCGCCGGCCACAACCAACCGTCCGTCCACGTAGATTGCCCCCCCCGCCCTTTCCATTCGAAACGCCGACCACGTAGTAAGTCGTGTCGCTACTCAACGCTACCCCCGCGATGAGGGCTGTGGGGCCGCCGTCCATCCTCAGGTTGGTGGCAGCGATATCGATCCCATACCCGAATCCGTAGCCGGCTTCGGACTTGTCAAAGATGCGCGCATTCCCCTGGCAACATGGCTCCGTCGATAAGGTTCCATTCACCCAGGCTTCAATCGTGAATGGTGCGTTCACGAAAATCAGATCCGCCGCGTTCGGAATGGTGACATTCCCGGTGGGCGCGAAATCCACGGCGGTGGCCGCGGGATTGTTAATCAGCCCAGGCACCCCCAGTACGGGGTTGAGCTCGTATGTTCCATTGTTTCCGTCTCCGGAGGAGTCCACCGCGACGGTGGCGCCGGCGGCCTCACCCAACTGATAATAGGCGACCGGGTGACCGGCAAGGACCACTGCGGCATAGTGCGACTCCGCCGCGACAGTCTGAGTTGTCAACGGCAAAAGCGCGAGCATCAAACTCACAAGCAAGTAGCGGCTCATAGTTTTGGATTCTAGCAGATTGGGGGCTTTGGTAGAATGAGGCGGTGGGCTGCAATCATGTCATAGCCGCGCTGCGCGGTCACGAGCCGGAACTAGGGGCGGCCGGCTTTGACGAGTCGCGGCGGCTATCGATTATGGATTTCAGCGGTTCAGTGACATTCTGGATAATATTATCCGGATCGAAGAATTCACCGCGGGCATGAACCGCCGAAGGTAACGGAACTACCCTGGCATCCATTACGTAACTCTAATCATGGCCTGGGAGTTACGCCATCGGACTGGCATCATGCACATGCGGAAAAAGATTCTACCGCTGTTGGTTGTGCTTTCGGCTGCCTTCTGGCTTTCCGCCGCGGCGGTCGCGCCAACGCTACCCAACGGCGCCGCCATCGACGCCGAAGTGAGCCGGATCATGAATCGCACCCACGCCAACGGCATGGCCGTAGCGGTCATCGATCACGGCAGAGTCGGCTATGTCCACGCCTACGGCGTGCGCGATGCCAAGGGAGATCCGCTGACGGCGCAAACTGTCATGTACGGTGCATCGCTCACCAAGACGGTGTTTGCATACATAGTGATGCAACTGGTGGATCAGGGCAAGCTCAACCTCGACACGCCCATCAAGGACGATCTCGACAAGCCGCTGCCAAGCTATGGCCCCGATCCGGTGTTCCCGGACAAGTATGGGCCCTATAAGGATCTGGCCGGCGATCCGCGCTGGGAAAAAATCACGCCGCGTATGTGCCTGACGCATTCCACCGGCTTCAGCAATTTCTGGTTTATCGAACCCGACCAGAAGCTGCACATCCATTTCGAGCCCGGCACGCACTTCAGCTATTCGGGCGAAGGCTTGATCCTGCTGCAATTCGTCATCGAACACGGCCGTAAGGCGCAGGGGCTGGGGCTGGATGTCGGCGATTTGGCGAAGGCCACGTTCGACTCGCTGGGGATGACCCGCACGAGCCTGGTTTGGATTAACGGTCTCGAAACCAATGTCGCCGATGGCTGGAATGATCAGGGACAGCCGCAGCCCCATGAGAAGCGCAGCAAGGTGCGTGTGGCGGGATCGATGAATACCACGATTTCCGACCTGTCGAAGTTTGCCGCCGCCCTGGTCCACGGCGACGGTCTAAGTGCGGCCTCGCGCGCGGAGATAACGAAACCGCGGCTACATATCGCCACAGCCCACCTCTTCCCCCTTTTCCTCCCGGACTTGCCGGTCAGTGAGCAGCGCAAGGACTTGTACTCGGGCCTGGGCGTCACCGTCTTTGACGGCCACCAGGGCCACGGTTTTTATAAAGGTGGCCACGACGGCCAGACCGCCAACACTCTGGTCTGCATCGATGCCGGCCAGCGTTGCGTCGTGATCCTGTCGAATGATGTTCGCTCCGAGGCGGGCTTTGAAGGACTGGTGCGATTCATCCTCGGCGACACTGGCGTGCCCTATGACTGGGAATATGGCGACCACGCTGGCAAGTCGTGAGCTCAGTGACCCCTAATACCATTCGACGCCCATGTTGTCGTCGGTGAAGATGCGCTTGTCCCGCGTGCGCATGCGGATCGTGTCGCCGTACTCCATGGCGCCGGCCATCGCCAGAACTTCGGCCAACCTCTGCCGGTCGCACTCTAATTCCAGGTGCAGCACTGGCTCACCTTCGATGCGATAAGAGACCAGCGCCTTGCGCCAGGCTTCGGTGTCAACCACCAGCGGGCTGTCGCTCACCGCCAGGAAATTCATGACGCGCAGCGCATAAGGGAATACGGCCGTGCCGGTGCGCAGGACATCGTCGGAATCCGTGGTGTTGTAATAGAAAGCTCCTCCGTGGATAAGATGCCGCCGTATGATGCGCAGATAGTCCGCGGAGAGGAGATCGGTGACGTGCGCGCGCCAATGGAAGGTCGTATTTTGGACGATCAGGTCGAATTTCTCGTCCGGATTGCTCGCCAGCCAGCGCCGGCCATCGTCGATCACGATGTCCGCCCTGGGGTTCCGCAGCAATCCCGCGACCTCGGGATATTGACGGATCAACTCGAGATACGCGGGGTTGATCTCGACGATGGTGAAATGCTCCACCTGGGTATTGTTCGCGATCACCTGGGCCCAGGAGCCCGAAGACAAACCGATCATGAGGACGCGGCGCGGGTGTGGCTGAAATGCACCGATCGCATACGCGCGGACGATCCAATTCGAATCGTTCAGCAGGCTGGTATTGAACCGGCCGTCGTACATGCCGCCGCCGTAGACTATTTTCCGGTCGTCGACCGCCACGACGCCGCTTCTGGACTCCAGCAGGTGGGTGAACCGCATGCCCTGGCGATAATCGCCCTTCAACAGCATCCTTTCATAGATCGTTCCAAAGATTGCCGGCGCGGCTAGAATTGCAGCGAGAGCCAGGGCGGCAATGCCACCGAGGAACAGCGTCCGTTTTCCATGCCTGGCGATACGCACCTGAATCGCGGCGGCCGCCGCCAAGCCGAGCAGCAATAGAAATAACGAAATCTGTTGCATGGACCAATGGTCCATCAGGACAAACCCAACCAGGATCGTGCCGATGGCCGAGCCCAGAATATTGGCGACGTACATGCGGCTGAGGCGCACGCCGGCGCGGTTGTCCGGGGCGATGGAGATATGGGTCAACAGCGGGAATACCGCGCCCAGCAGCCCGGCCGAAAGGGCAACCAGGAAGAATGTGGCCATGTAGGGCGCCCGAAGCAAACTGTAGGCCAAAAGCGGCACTACCAGGAATCCGATGGCGTTCGCCACGACGAGGAGTCCGGAGACTATGGCCAGCACGTGCCCGCGATCCTGCGAACGGGCGAGTCGCGTGCACAAGGCTTTGCTATAGAACGACCCGAATGCCACTCCTTCGAGATAGGCGCCGAGCAGCAGGGCAAATGCGCTGGCGCGAGTGCCGGAAGCGAACGAGTAGGCCCGGTACCACAGCAGTTCGTATGAAAGCGCGATGAATCCGGAGAGGCACACGAGGCAGAGCGCGATGGGGAAGGGGAACAGCCCGTTGGAGCGGTCTCCGGATAGGTCTGCCGCGGAAGCCAATTCCGGCTCGGGACTGGCCGCTCTACGGGTCAGCAAATGGGACGCCAGCGCGGCCGTCCCGACGGTGAAATTAATGGCCGCGGCGCAGGCCACGCATCCGGACTCTCCCAGCGACCGCATCAGGAAACCGGCGGCGGCCAGACAGGCCATCGCCGATCCGAGGGTGTTGACGAAGTACAGCATCCCGACCGACGCGCCGACATTCGCAGAAATCCGCACGAGGTGGGCTACCAGGATGGGGAGCGTGGCCCCCATCAAGGTCGTCGGCAGCAGCACCAGCAGGAACGTCAGAGCCGCGGTGGCCGGCAATGAAGCGCCCGCGGTGTAGGTTCCCGCCCAGTGGAATACGCGCAGTGAAGCTGCGCCACAAATGCCGATCGAAAGCTCGATGGCGCCGAACACGGCCAGCATCGGCAGCCTCGGATTTCGGGAAATGGCGCCGCCGCACAGGCTGCCCAGTCCCAGGCCCAGCATGAAGGCGCTCACCACGATGGTGACCGATTCGACGTTGACGCCGTAGATGGTGAACAGCGCGCGCTGCCAGACAATCTGGTAAAGCAGGGCGGGCGCGCCGGAGACGAAGAACAGGATGTAGATCCACCGCCTCATTTATTGAGGAGGTTCGGTTTTATGGCTAAAGTTCTCCGGTTCTTTTGCGGACCTTATTCCATCACGATGGGACCTTTATGCGGCCCGACCTTCTTAATGAAGAACATCAGCGGGATCACAGACAGGAAGATAATCCCCAACACCCAGAAGCTATCCACAAACGCCATCATCGTCGATTGCCGTTGCAGCATGCCGTACATCATCCCCTGGGCCTGGGCCGCGGCCTGCGCGGCGCTGGCGCCTCGGGACGCCAGCATGTGGGCGGTGGCGGCCAGCGCCTGCGAGTAAGCCGGACTGAAGGGGGTCATGTCGGCCACCAGTCGCGCCTGATGGAACTGGGTGCGGCGCGCCAGCAGCGTAGTCACGATAGCGATTCCCGAGCTGCCACCGATGTTACGCGCCAGGTTGATGAGTCCCGTGGCGCTGCCCATTTTCTCCCGGGGCACCGTAGCGAACGCCATGGTGTTGATGGGGACGAAAAGGAACGCCAGGCCGGCGCTCTGCAGCACGCGCGCCATCATGGCCGTGCGGTAATCCACATCCAGGTCGAAATGCGCCATGTGGAACAGCCCGAAGGACGAAACCACCAAGCCGAAGATCACCAGCCAGCGAGGCGCGATTTTCGAAAGTAGAAAGCCCACCAGCGGCATGCAGAATGCGATCACCAGTCCTCCCGGTGAAAGGACCAGACCGCTACGCATGGCGGTATAGCCCAGCAGGGTCTGCAGAAAGACCGGCAACAACATGGTGCTGGCATAGAGCACGAAACCCAGCAGGAACATGGTAGCGGTGGAAAGCATGAAGTTGCGATTCTGCAGCATGCGGAAGTCGACCACCGGCTCCTTCTGGCGCAATTCCCAGAGCACCACACCCACGAGTCCGATCACCGCGATCACCGCAGTGGTGACGATGAAGTTCGACCCGAACCAGTCGTTTTTCTGCCCATCGTCCAGCGTGATCTCGAGCGTAGCCAGTCCCAGGCTTAGCAAGCCCAGCCCGACGTAATCCACCTTCATGCCCTTCCAGGCCTTGCGCACCAGGTAGACCGGGTCCCAGATCAGCAGCGAAGTCAGCGTCAGCGACAAAGCGCCCACCGGAATGTTGATCAGGAAGATCCAGCGCCAGCTATAGTTGTCCGTGATCCAACCGCCCAGCGTGGGGCCGATGACGGGCGCCACCACCACTCCCATGCCGTAGACCGCCATCGCCATGCCCTGCTTGTGCCGCGGAAAGCTCTCCACCAGGATGGCTTGTGAGATAGGCTGCAAGGCGCCGCCGCCGATGCCTTGCAGAATGCGGCACACAATCAGGATGGTCAGACTGGGGGCCAATCCGCACAGCATGGAACTGACCGTGAACAGCGCCACGCACGTCATGTAGAAGCGCTTGCGGCCGATCAGCGACGAGAACCATCCGCTGAGCGGCAGCACGATAGCGTTCGAGACCAGGTACGAAGTCAGGACCCAGGTGGCCTCGTCCACGCTGGAGGAGAGGCTGCCGGCGATGTGCGGTAAGGCTACGTTGGCGACGCTGGTATCCAGCACCTCCATGAACGTGGCCAGCATCACCGTGAGGGCAATGATCCACGGATTGATAGTGACACCTGTATTGTGGTTGTCCGGCATAGCGATATGCCCGCTACTGAATGAGGATGGTCGCGCCCACGTTCATGCCGGGACGCAAAACAACGCCCGCCGGCAATGCGTCAAAGACGATCTTCACCGGAATGCGCTCCACCACCTTGACGTAGTTTCCCGTGGCGTTCTCCGGCGGCAGCAGGCTCATTCGGGCGCCGGTGCCTCCGGCGATGGAATCCACCTTGGCCTCGATGGTGCGGCCGTACATGTCCACGTCGATCTCGGCTTTTTGGCCGGCATGGACTTTGGCTAACTGCGTTTCCTTGAAGTTGGCAGTCACCCATACGTCCTTCAGGGGGATAATCGCGAGCAGGGCCTGACCCGGCTGCACGATCTGGCCGGCCTCGACCGATTTCTTGGTGACCACGCCATCGGCGGGCGCGACGATGGCGGTATAGCTGAGATTCAACTCCGCGGCCTCCAGATTCGCGCGCGCTTCCTGCACCCGCGCGGCGGCCGACACCACCTGCGCCGAGCTCACCAGCACCTGCCGCTCGCCGGCCGTGGATTGCGCCACCTCCGCCCGCATCTGCTGCACGCGTGCCCGCGCCGTATCCGCCGCGGCGCGCGCCGTGGCTATGCCTTGCTCGGAAAACCGCACGCGATCCTGGGCGGCCTTCAACTGGGCCTCGGCCACTTTGGCGGCGGCGGTATAGGAATCGAACTCCTGCTGGGAAATCTCGGCCTTGGCCACCAGCGGACGCATGCGCGCCAAGTCCGCCTGCGCCTTCTCGTTGCTGGCTTCAGCGGCCGCCGCGTTCGAACGGGCGACGGAAAAGTCGGTGGTCGCCTGCGCCGTGGCCGCATCCGCCTGAGCCACTTGCGCCTCGGTGGCGGTTAAGCCCGCCGACATTCCCGAGGTGCCGCTGTGGGTGGTGTCGCGCGTGAGCGGCACGGTTACCTGGGCGGCATTAACCTGGCTTTGGGCCAATGCCAGGGCGGCCCTTTCCTGGTCGACCTTGGCCTGCAAATCGCGCGGATCGATGCGCACCAGAACATCGCCGGCCTTCACCGGCTGGTTGTCGTTCACCGGGACATCCAGGACGCTGCCATAAACTTTGGCGGAGATGGGAACGATGTGGCCGTCCACCTGCGCGTCGTCGGTCGAGACGCGGTAGCGATAATGCAGCCAGAATCCCGCCGCCACCAACGCCACGATCAAGCCGCCGCCGAGGACCACCAGCAAGGCCCTGGCGCGCGGTCGCGGATTGCGCGCCTCGGCCTTGAAAGGCTGCTCGACTTGGTTCCCCTCTTCAATCATCTGAGTTTCCATACTATCCTCTCATGCCACTACTTGGCGTAAACAGCTTCCATTTGTCCCGTAGCGTGCGCCAGGTCCGCGCGCGACTGGTTGTAGCGATAGAGCGCCACGATCTGGTTATCGTTGGCGCGGGCCAGGGCATCCTGCGCGCTGATGACTTCAATGTTGTTGGCCACGCCGGCCTGGAATCGATCGCGCGCCTGCGCCACCTCTTCGGCGGCCAGTCCGACGGCCTGGTTGGCGACGTCCACCTCGCTGCGGGCGGCGGTCATTTGGGCAATGGCGGTTCTGACCTGGAGCGCGATCTGGTTGCGCTGATCGCGCTCCTCCTGCGATACCTTACGCAGCTCCAGGTCGGCGCGGGCGCGCTGGGCGCCGATGCGGCCGCCGGTAAATAGCGGGACACTCAAATCGAAACCGAAGGTGTACGACGGGATCGCGGTGGCGGGTGTCAAGCCCTGCTCCGCCCAAAAGCCGTCGAACATCAGAGTCGGGTAGCGGCTTTCACCTGCCTGCTGCCGGGTCAACTCGACTTGCCGCTGAGTGTGCAGGAGCGCCTTCATCTCCGGGCGGTTGCCGTAGGCGGCTTCCAGGCTGCGATCCACCTCGATGGCCGGTGTGGCGAAAAAGCTGACCTGGTCCGCCAGTTCGATTTCGCGGTGAGGATCGACGTTCAATAGCTGGGCCAGGCCGTAGAGCGACGTCTGAAACTGGGTTTGCGCTTCGATCAGCCGTTGCCGTTCGTTCTGCAATTCCACGTTGGCGCGCAGGGTGTCGATACCGGTGCCTACGCCGTTCTTTTGCAGGTCGGCGGCCTGATCGTAGAGCGCCTGCGCCAGATCCACGCGGGATTGGGCGGCTTTCACGTCGGCGGAGGCGCGCAGGCTGCCCAGGTATTGCGAGACCACCAGCATGGCGATCTGCTCACGGACGCCCTGGTTCTGCGCGCGCGAGGTATCCACTCCTTCCTTGGATGCCTGCCACCTGCGCCAAAGCGTCAAATCGAAAAGCGGCACCGAGAAGTTGGGTCCGGCCTGGTCAACCTGGTAAGGTCCGAGGTGGCCCGGAAAGGGCAGACCCGGAACGTGCTGGAGGCCAAACAGCGGGGCCACCGCCAGACGCCGAGTCTGTTCGTAAGCTTGAAAGCTGGCTTGCGGAAGCAGTCCGGCGCGCGCGATGGTCTGGTCCTGCTGGCTTTGCGCGATGTTCAGGTTCGAAACCTGCACCTGCGGGTTCTGCTGCAGTGCCAGTTGCACGGCGTCGCGCAGGGTGAGGCGCAACGGGGTTGTATCTTGAGCGGGGTCTTGCGCGCGAAGGCCAGACGCGAGCGCCAACGCGAAGGCCAGCGCCAGCAGCGCGTGCTTGCCGGCGCGCGCGATTTCGTCGACGATGCAGCGGTTCATGGGGGTGTGCGCGATCAGCACGGCGCCGCTCTCGTGCATGCGGGCCAGCAGGTTCTTTCCGGCGCAATCGATGAAGGTGACGTCCGCCAGGTCAACGGTCAGGGCGCGTCCCGGCGCCGCTCCGCTGGATGCCGACCAGGCTTGCTCCAGTTCCCCGACCCAAGGTCCGGTGAGCTTGCCTTCCAGCCTGAAAGTGCTGGCCTTGGCGGATTCCTGAATGGTGATGCGCAGCATGCGGTGGACTGCGCAGGCGCATAGCCAAACCGAACGAGTTATTTTTCAGCGAGATGCGCGGGTTGCCGCAGAGTGCCGATGCCGGTGGAGCGGCGCTTGCCGATATTTCGGCGCTAAAGAGGCAGCCTGACCGGCCGCCGCAGGCCGGGGGCCTGCCCTGGGGCCTGCCCCACTATTCGTTGTGCAGAGCGTCCATCGGATCGATGCGGGTGGCGCGCCGCGCAGGCACGTAGTTGGCGATTAGCGCCACCGTTAGGAGCAACGCCGCGACTCCAGCCATTACGCCTGGGTCGAGCGGCGCGACGCCGAACAGCAACGTGCGCAGGGCCGACGCCAGCACGGCCGCGCCAGCCATTCCAGCCGCGAGGCCCATCACGGCGGTCTTGATACCGCTGCGAATGACCAGCGCCTCCACTTGCCCGGGCGTGGATCCTAGCGCCATGCGGATTCCGAACTCACGCGCCCGCTCGGCCACGCCATAGGAGACAACGCCATGAATTCCGAGCGCAGCCAGCAGCATCGAGATGGCCGCGAAAACCGCCAACAGCGCGGTTGAAATGCGCGGCGCGGTGGCGGCTAGCGATAGATAATCGTCCATGCTGCGAATTTGAAACACTGGCTGGCCCGGGTCGACCGACCAGACGGCCTGCTTCACGGCTTTCACCACGGCCGGCGTATCCATCGTGGTGCGCACGGCCAGCACCATGGACCTGTCCGTCATCTGCTCAAAGGGCGCGTAAATGGTCGGCTCCGGCTGTTTTTCCAGGCCATAGTGGTGCACCTGTCCCACGATGCCCACGACTTCCCGGAATTCGCCCCACAACTTCATGCGCCGTCCGATGGGGTCCTCGTTGGGCCAATACTGGTGCGCCAGGGTTTCGTCAACCAGGATGACCAGTGGAGCGTCGGGACCGTCGCGATCGGAAAGCGGCCTTCCCCGCAGCAGCGCAATGCCCATCGTATTCAGATAGAACGGGCTGATTCGCCGAAAGTCGGCAACCAGCGTCTGTCCCGCCGGCAGCGGTCGATTTTCGATGGTGAAGTACTCCCGGTCGTTCTGCTGGCCCAGCGGCAGCACATCGGAAAGACCCACGGACTGGAGGCCGGGGATCTGCTCCACCTTGTCGAGGACGCGCCGGTAAAAGGCAGCCTGTTCGTGGTCTCGCTTGTAGAGATTGTCGGTGGGCAAGCGCATGCGGAACGTCAGGACGTGATCGGGCCGTATGCCCGGATCCACGTGCTGCAGGTTCACGAAGCTTTTCATGGCGAGTCCTGCGCCGATCAGCAGCATGCTGGCCAGGGCTACCTCCCCTGCCACGAGCAGACTCCACACCCACGCCCGGCCCACCGATGCGGAAGCTGTCCGGCCGCCGGCTTTCAACGCGTCGTTCACGTCGGCGCGGGCGGCATGCAGCGCGGGGATCAGTCCGAAAACCAGCGCGGCCCCGGTTGAGATCAGTAAGGCGAAAGCCAGCGCGCGCGCATCCACGCCGATAGCCGGGCGCACGATCTCGGCTCCGGCTTCGGCCATTGGAAGTGTGTTGGGCAGGACCGCGCTCAGAAGGTCGACGCCCCAGACGGCGAAGCAGACGCCAAGTGCGCCACCCGCGAGGCTCAGCAGCAGGCTTTCGCTGAGGATTTGCGATATCAGACGGCCGCGGCGCGCACCCAATGCCGCGCGAATTCCCAGCTCCTTGCGCCGGCCCGTAACGCGCGCGAGCAACAGGCTGGCCACGTTCACGCAGGCCAACAGCAGCAGCAGCCCGACCGCGCCCAGGAGCAACAGCAGCGCGGGCCGGATGTATTCAAACAACGCCTGCTTCATACCCACTACGGTCACATCCCAGCCGGCCAGCCTGGGCGTCTCGGCATCGATGCGGCGCGCGATGGTACTCAACTCGGCTTGGGCTCGGGCGATGGTGACGCCTGGCTTCAGGCGGGCAATGACGCCGAAATCGTGATCCACGCGGCTTTTGGCGCGCAGTTGCGCGACCGGCCAGGGCACGTAAAGGTCGGTGGGCAGGGGATGGTAGAATCCCGGCGCGAGCACGCCGATCACGGTGTACGGCTCGCTGTTCATGGTGAAGACTCGCCCGATTATGCGCGGGTCCGACCCGAAGCGGCGCTTCCAATACCCGTTGGCGAGCACGGCCACCGGATAGCGCGCCTGGCCGGCGCCCTCAGCGGCCGTGAAGCCGCGTCCGAGAATGGTGCGCGCGCCGAGCATCGACAGGAAATTCGTGGTTACGCGCAGGCCGGTGACCTGCTCGGGCTCGCTACCCTCGCCAGTGACTGTGCCGGTGCCGACCTCGAGCAGCGCCATCTCCTCGAAGGACTGGCTCTGCTCCTTCCAGTCGAGGAAATTCGGCCCGGACGGCCCTTCGCGCTTGATGCCGTCCTTCAGGTCGGTCTCCCAGATCAGCGCCAGGCGATTGGCGTCGGGGTACGGCAACGGCCGCAGCACCACCGAATTGACGACGCTGAAGATGGCGGTATTCGCGCCGATGCCCAGCGCCAGGACCAGCAGGGCCACGATGGTGAAGCCGGGCATTTTGCACAAGGTGCGGAAAGAGTAGCGGAGGTCTTTCAGGAGAGAGGGCATGCGGTGTTGGCGGGAGCAAGCGTAGGGCCGTTCGCCCGCTTGGACAAGTGACTGGAATTACTGACTGGGGCGCGGATGGTGTGAAGTCTGGGTGTCCGCTTGTGGGAATTCTCGTTGGGTTGTGGACGCGTGCGGGGATGAGCTAAAACAGCACCAGCCTCGGCGAGAGGCTTTCGTCGAAGAGGAGCTTCATCCTCCGGAGACTTCGCGCCCTGCCGCCAAGTCGGCCGCGTAAGCGTAGACAGCGAGGAAGTCATCCGGTTCGAGTTGGGGATAATCGGCCAGGATTTGCTGCTGGGATGCCCCGCTCGCGAGCCATTCGAGGATTTCTTGAACGGCGATCCGATGGCCCCGAATGCACGGCTCACCAAACCGCACGTCGGAATCGACCGTGATCCGCTTCAGGAGCGTCTCGTGGGCTGCCTGCACTTGTTCCCTCTTGAGTCGTTGTACAACGCTGTTACTGGTCGATCCAGTTACTGGTTTACTCCCGAAGCCAGGAATCCGCCGTCCACAGCGATGCATTGGCCGGTGATAAAGCTGGCGGCGTCTGACGCCAGCAGCACCGCCGCGCCGATCAGTTCTTCGGGCTGACCGAAGCGCGCCATCGGGGTGCGCAGCTTCAGCTCGCGGCCGCGCTCGGTGCCGTCCAAAAGCTGGGCGTTCAGGTCGGTGCGAAAGACGCCCGGCGCGATGGCGTTGACGTTGATGCCGTTGCGGGCCCATTCGACAGCCAGGTTGCGGGTCAGCGCCAGCACCGCCGCTTTCGATGCGGCGTAGGCGGTCACTTCCAGGAAACCCACAAAGGATGTCAACGAGGCGATGTTGATTATGCGCCCACAGCGGTTGGCTGCCAGCGGCCGGTAGAACGACTGGCAGGCGCGCAGCATGCCCGTGAGATTCACGTCCATAATGCGATTCCAGTCGGCTTCAGTGACGTCCACGGTGGGTTTCCGCTGGGTCTGGCCGGCGGCATTCAGCAGCACGTCGACGCGGCCGAACTGCGCGAGCACGGCATCGCGAAAGCGGTCGATGGATTCGCGATCGCCCGCATCACAAGGGTGGCGAAGCGTGCGGCGGCCGGCTCGCTCGATTTCCAGGCAGGCCTCTTCGATCAGCGGCTCGCGGCGGCCGGTGGGCACCACATCGGCTCCCGCTTCGGCCAGTCCGACGGCCATTTTGCGGCCGATGCCCGACGTGCCGCCGATGACCACGGCCACGCGTCCGGTTAAATCCATCAGATGCTTGGTTGGCACGATCCTCCTTTCTCCTACGGTCAGTCCAAATGCGCGGCCAGCGTGCGCGCGGCCAGGTCCGCATCCTTTTCAGGGAGGCCGGCGACGCCCGCGATCCATGCACCTTTCGCGAACACGAAGAGCGGCTTTCCGGCGTCCTGGCCGAAATAGCCGCCAAACGAAGGGACCAGTGTAGCGCCCGCCAGTGCTTTGTTCCAGTCGAGCAGGAGAAATGCGGCGTCCTGCGGAGTGGACAACCGGGCGATGAACATACTGTATTCGATTTTGCCGTGCTGGTAATGCGCCAGTGTACCTCCGGGCATGAAGGGCTTGCCCAGGAGTTGAGCGCCGACCACCTGCGTGGCCACACGGTTGGGCAAAGGAAAGCGGCGCGATTCGTCCGCGGGTTGGGCAGCCGCGGCTGGCTTCGCGGGTTCGGGCGCGGCGGGCTTCGGTTCGGCGCCGCAGGAGATCAGGAGCGCGGCGGCTATCGGCAGGACGAGAGTGCGCATTCGACCGCCAGTATAACGCGGTTGTTGGGGCCTGCCCACTTTAAAGTACTGGCTCGAGCTGTTCTTCCGGTATCAGCGTGGCGGCTTCGGGCTGCGGTTTGCGCGCCTTCGGTTTAGTCTTGCGCGGCGCGCGCGTGCGGGTCACGTGCGACTGAGTTTCGGGAACGCCCGCCGCCTCGCGCAACTCTTTGAAAGAGGCTTCCAGAAACTCGATCATGCGGCCTCCGTCGGGCGCGGCCAGCGCATCCGTGGTCAGCGCGAAGTAGAGCTTTTGATCATAGCTTTCGATCGCAACGCTGATGCCCACATCCATGCCGGTAGGCACATGCGGATAAGAGGCCACCATGCGCTGGCCGCAGGCGTACAGCGGAATTTGCGGTCCCGGCACATTCGTGCAGACCATGTGGAACAGGGGGATGGGAGTGTTGAGCCAGCCTACGTTGCCGGCCAGGAACGCCTGCACCGGCGGCGGGAGCAGCCCCAGCCAGGCCAGGCTCATGCGGAACAATTCCGGCGTACGCGCGCCTTTCATGGCCTGGGTCAACTCGTGGATGTGCTTCATGCGGGCGAGCGGATCGCGTATTCCGAGCGGCAGGGTCACTGGCATGATCGAAATCAGATTGCCAAAACCGCCAATCGACTCTCCCGGCGGGCGCACGTTCACCGGAACCATGGGGCGGAAGAACCGGTTTTTCACGGTCTGCCCGTGCGCCTTGGTGTATCTGGCGACGGCGCCGGCGACCACGGTCAGCACCACATCGTTCACTGTGCAGCCGCAGGCCGTACGGATGGCGCGCGCCTCGGCGAAGGGGAACTCGGTCCAGAATACGCGGCGCTCGCCCGAGCAGGGCCGGTTGAAGGGCAGATGCTCGAGCGGCGACAGCAGTTCGGGCACCCGGTCCACCACCCGCTCGAGCCCTACGGCCGCGACATTGTCGCTCCGCAGCAGGGAGCCGTAGCCTAACACGGCGTCGCGGACATCCGCCAAACGTTTGGGGATTTGCGCCAGGCTGTCGGTGAAAGCGTCCACAAAAAGAGCGGCCGCATCGGGGGGCTGGGGCGGCCGGTAGGGTTTTCGTTTGGGCAGGCGGTGCGGCTCGGGCGAAGGGTCCATGATGACGTCGAAGATCCCGATGCCGGCGACGCCATCCACGATGCAATGGTGGATCTTGCAAATCATCGCCGAGCGTCCCCCGGCCAGTCCATCGATGATGTACGTTTCCCAAAGCGGCTTGTTGCGGTCGAGCAAAGGCGTGAAGATCCGGCCGGCTAGCTCGCGCAACTGCTCGTCGGATCCGGGCGCATCGAGAGTGACATGGAAGATGTGGCGGCGGATGTCGAAGTGCGGATCGAACTGCCAGGTGGGGTATCCGATGTTCAGGAAGGGGAACATTACTTTTTCACGGTAGCGGGGGATCAAATCCAGTTTGGATTCGATGGTGGCCACGAAGCGCTCGAAGGGGATCACGCCTTCGAAGATGCACACGCCGCCGATGTGCAGAGGCATCTCTTTGCGCTCGAAGTTGAGAAAAGCGGCATCCAGCGCGCCGAAGCGGGTGGGGAGTTTGGCAAGCGTCACTAAAATAGCCCCCTTTCGGAAGACAGGTATATTAAGATTCTATTGTCCAGTAATCCGGGGAGGGATGCAAGGGGCAGGGCGGCCTAGGGCCTGCGCCAAATTGCTACTGGTGGCTGGCCTGGTAGTGAAGCTTCAGCAAGTCCACGCCGAAGTCGCCGTTGAAGTCGCGCCACACGGAGTGAATGTGATTGGCGTTATTCTGCGTGTCGTCGTATTCGATCAGGAAGGACGCCGTCTGGACGCGATAGTAGTGCGGTTCGCCCTTCTCGGTGCCGCCGGCCCAGGCGAAGTAGATGTCCTTGCCTGCCTTCTTGATCTGTTCTTCGCGGGCTTCGGCAATTTGGTCCGGCATGTTACGCGCATACTCTTCGAGGAGCGCCATTAGCAATTCGAACTGTTTGGCGCTCATCTTGGAGGCCAGCAGTCCGGAGGGCTGGCCTTTCAGCGCAGCCTGGCGGCTGTCGAACGTAATGATGTCTTTGTAGGCTACCGGATCGACAATCGCGACGTGGCGCTGCGCTGCATCGAGCGACTGGATCACGGCGCGACCCAGGTCTTCCTCCGCCCCTAGCGTGCGCAGTCCCTTGCGCGGGCCTTCCCGGACCTCGGCCGGATTGGCCCCATAGAAACTGGGCCCGCTCACGGCGTGACCGCCCACAACGGTGTAATTCTGGCTGAGGTGATGGCCTTCCACGCGATAGCCCCAGGTTCCGTCGACCGAAGGCGTGCCGAATATGGAGACGTAATACTTTTCCGGATCGCGCTCGGGACCGGTGCCGTGCTCGATGGCGCGCAGCACCTCTTCCAGGCTCATGACCGTTTCGGCCTTGAAGAAGCCTTGCTGGCTGAGTCCCGCGCTAAGCAGGGCCGTGGCGAGATGTTTCTGCGCCGAGGTCATGTCGCGCAGCGCCAGACCTTTTCGCTCAATGGGGACGAAGTGCCAGTTTTGGCGTTCCTCCTCTGCGAAGGCGAAGGTGGCCTTGGTGCGTTGATCGGGTGTCAGAGAAGCCAGAAACCGGTTGGCCGCTTCGGCCATCAGGGCGGAAGAATTCAGGCGGTGGTAGGCCGAGGTCAATAGCATGACGCCAACAGCGGCCGCGGCGAGGCGGAAATAGAAGGACTTCATGGGCACCTCAGCGACGCCGCACAGGCGTCAGAACGGAAAATCCTTCTTGACCATCTGCACCACGCCGGCCCGCGCCAGGTACGGATGGGGATTCACGGGAGCGCCGCCTATGCGCACTTCATAATGCAAATGCGGTGCCGTCACGCGCCCGGTGCTGCCCACCGCGCCGACCTGATCGCCACGCCGGACTTCCTGCCCCTCGACAACCGCGAAGCGGGAAAGGTGCGCGTAATATGTTTCAATCCCTCCGCCATGATCCACAATCACCAACTGGCCGTAACCGCTGTTCCATGCGGCAAAAGTCACAACTCCGTCGGCAGTGGTGCGCACGGGAGTACCGGTGGGCGCTGAGATGTCCACACCCGTGTGCATGGCGCCCTCACCGGAGAACGGATCCGTACGCACGCCGTAGCCGCCCATCAGGCGGCCCTCGACGGGCCAGATACTGGGCTGCACGTTGGTGTGAAAGCGGCGCGCGAAGCCGTTCTCGGCGCGATGGTAACTGCGCAGCACACGATAGGCCGCCACGGAATCGGAATAGGTGGGCAGCAAGCGCCCTTCCGCCGCGATCCCGGCGGGGCCTTCCAGTTTCTGCTTGATACCATAGGCGACCGAAACTTCGTTCGCGAACATTTCGAGGCTGGCCATCTGCTGGTCGGTCTGGTTGGTCACCTTCTGCAGGCGTTGATAACGGGTGCGCAGGGCTTCCACTTCATTGCGTAAGGCGTTGTAGTTTGCAACCTTCCAGGCCATGCGCGCGTAACTGGATATGAAGCCGAAGATCGAGATGCAGCCGAGCAGGGCCAATACCATCACGGCGTAGACCACTTTCAGCGGGACGCGAACGCGCCGCAGTTTTCCGCGCAGGGAATGGGCCAACACCAAAATGAAATAGTTCTGCTGCATAGTCTTCTCATCCGGGCCCGGCAAACAGAAGTCCCTTTGCCCGGTCCGGAGGGCTATTAGGATTGGCGAAAGGTGAATGTAACAGGACCTACACAGCCGTGTCAAGCGAATGTTTTGCTTGCAAGTTGTTGAAAAAATTGATAGTGTGTCCTTGGGGGCAATGTCCTATATACTTCCGGGAACCCTTTTTCTGCGAAATCTGGTGGAGCGGCGCAGCCTGCTATTCCAACTGGTGCGGCGGGATTTCCAGCAGCGCTTCGTGGGGTCGGCGGTCGGCTGGATATGGGGGATCATCCATCCGCTGGTGCTGCTGGCGAGCTGGACCTTCGTGTTCAGCATCTGTCTGCACCAGCAGATGCCGGCCGGCGAGGTGACCGACAGCTATCCTCTGTTTCTTTTCGCCGGCATGCTGCCCTGGCTGCTGTTCAGCGAAACCGTGCAGCGGTCCGCGTCGAGCCTGCCGGAACAGGCCAGCCTGATCACCAAGACCGTGTTTCCGGCCGAGATGGTGCCGGTTTCAATTTTCCTCTCCTCACTGGTGAGCCACTTGATCGCGCTCGGACTGGCGGTAGCCGCGGTAAGCATCTGGCTGAACCATATAAGTCCCGGACTGATGCTGCTGCCCGTGTACATGCTGCTGCTGGGGATGTTCGCCGTGGGATTGGGGTGGATCCTGGCCAGCCTGCAAGTCTATCTGCGGGACACCGCGCAGGTGCTGACGGTGATCCTGACGTTCTGGTTTTGGCTGACGCCGATTTTCATCACCGAGCAGCAGTTCCCGCCGCGGCTGCGGTTCCTGCTGGCGGGCAATCCGCTGGCGTACCTGGTGCGCGCCTATCGCGAGCTGCTGCTCTCCGGTCAATGGCCCAGGCTGGATGAACTGGGGATTGTGGCCGTTTTCGCGCTGGCGATGTTCCTGGCGGGCGGGCTGTTCTTCCGGCATATGAAGCGCGGGTTCGCGGACGTGTTGTAACTGATTCGGGAGCGGAGGACGACCATCCTATGCAACTCACGAAACAGGAAGTGATCGAAGAAATGACGCGGCGCCTGGTAGAGTTTTGCCGGCCGGCCCGCGTCTACCTGTTCGGCTCGGAGGCTCGGGACGAAGCGGGGCCGGATAGCGACCTGGATTTTCTGGTGGTGGTGCCCGATGATACGCCCGAATCGACGATGCGCAGCACCGAGGTATATTCGCGGCTCTCCGGATTGGGCATGCCGAAGGACGTGATACCGTGGCGGCAGACCGATTTCGAACGCCGGGCGGCCTACGTTAGGGCATCGCTGCCGGCGACCGTGATCCGCGAAGGAAAGCTGCTGTATGAGTCCGCATGAGACCCTGGTCGCGGAGACGCAGGAGTGGCTTGGCCGGGCGCCGGGCCGACTTGGCAGCCTGTGACGCGCTGATCGCGGCCGGATTGCCCACCGAGGCGCTGTTCCATGCTCAACAGTGCGCGGAAGAGGCGATGAAGGCCCTCCTCACCTGGCACCAGGTTGCTTTCAAGAAGACGCATGACTTGGACGAGTTGAAGCAGTCGTGCCTGCCGCTTGCCACCGGCGCTGCGGATCAACTGGCCACCATTGAGCGACTTTCGCAGTATGTATGGCGCTTCCGCTATCCGGGTGCCCCGTATTCTCCCGAGGTAACGGAGGCGGAGGAGGCCCGGCACCCGGCCGGAAGGCTTCTGGATGCGATGGCTTCTCAACTCGAACTCCAGTTCGGCGAAAAAAAATCGAATAGCGATCCATTGTAGTGCTCGGACCTCCCGAAAGGCCGATTGCTATATAGAGCGTGGGGCGAATGGGTCGATGGCAGCCTATGAAGCGCACTGACGTGTTGTAATCTCAAGAAGCGGCCTATCATGCAGCCTTTCGTTAAGACAATTCATCCGCGCGGAGTGCTGTCCTGTCGCACTGCTGCACAAAGCGGACGTGCGAAGCGCCGCCGATTTGTTGCATCATCAATAGTAGATGCATTCAGCGGCAAGAATTGCGGCATGGGCGATCGTCCTGGCGATAGCGGCGGTGGCGCATCCCGCGCTGCAGTTCGCCTTGCGCGATACCGAGGGCGTCGGGCACACGCCGCAGGATTGGGCCCAGGCGCGTGCCGTAGTCCTCTTCTTCGTCACCACGGATTGCCCTTTGAGCAACGGCTACGCGCCCGAGATGAACCGCATCGCACAAGCGTACGCTCCGCGAGGAGTGCTCACTTACGCGGTGCAGGGTGACACCACGATTCCCGACGAGGAAGTCCGGCGCCACGCGCGCGAGTACGGATACCGCTTCCCCGCCCTGCTCGATCCGCGTCAGGTTTTGGCCCGCCACACCGGCGCTACAGTTACGCCGGAAGCCGTGGTGCTGTCTCCAGAGGGCGCGGTGCTATATCTGGGGCGCATCGACAATCGCGTGGAGGACTACGGCAAGACGCGCATCGAGGCCACCGAATTCGACCTGCGCGATGCACTCGACGCCGTGCTGGCGGGGCGGCCGGTCCCGCATCCCCGGACCCGGGCGCTGGGCTGCGCCATCACCAATGGGCACTAGAAAGAGAGCGGTATGAGATTTTTCGCAATCGTAGCTATAGCGGTCGCGGCCCACGCCGCCACGCCCACATTCAACAAAGACATCGCTCCGATTCTGTATCAAAACTGTGCCACCTGTCACCGCCCCGGCGAAGTGGCGCCATTCTCCCTGCTGACCTACAAGGATGCCGCCAAGAAGGCCGGCCTGCTGGCCATCGTCACCGGGAAGCGCGTGATGCCGCCCTGGAAGGCAGAGCCGGGCTACGGATCTTTCGCCAACGAGCGGCGGCTCTCCGAAACCCAGATCGCGCTAATTCGCGATTGGGCCAAGGCCGGGGCGCCCGAAGGCGATGCCAAGGATAAGCCCACGCCTCCGGTTTTCCCGGATGGATGGGCAGGCGGCCAGCCCGATAAAATTCTCACCCTGAGCCACAAATTCGAAGTGGCAGCCGACGGCCCCGATCAATACCGCTGCTTCGTCCTGCCGCTCGATACCGCCGAGGACGTGTACTTGAGCGGCATGGAGTTCCGTCCCGGGAACCGGCGCGTGGTGCATCACGCGCTGGTGTATACAGATACCACGGGCACGGCGCGCAAGCTGGCGGCCGATTCGCCGGACGGAAGTTACACCTGCTTCGGCGGTCCGAAGTTCCCGCCATCGGGCTTGCTGGGCGGATGGGCTCCGGGCGCAACTCCGCCGCCCGATTCACCCAGCCTGTCGCAGCGCATCCGGCAAGGCACCGACATCGTGGTGCAGATCCACTATCACCCGTCGGGCAAGCCGGAGGAGGATCAGTCATCGCTGGGCTTGAAGTTCTCCGGGCCGCCCACCAAAGGGCGCGCGGGTATCATCCTTTCCAACCGGCGCATTTACATCCCCGCGGGGGATGCGCATTACGTGGTGAAGACCAGCGTCACCGTACCGCGCGATGTGGATGTGTTCGGCATTACGCCGCACGCGCACTATCTTGGCAAGGACATGCAAGTGGATGCGGTTCTGCCGGACGGCAGCGTCCAGCACCTGATCCGGATCTCGGATTGGGATTTCAACTGGCAGGGCCAATATCGCTACAAGGAGCCTATACATCTGCCCAAAGGGACGCGCATCGATCTGGAATACGTCTACGACAATTCGGAAGGCAATCCGCACAACCCTTCGCACCCCCCCATCCCGGTGACCTGGGGCGAAGAGACCAAGAACGAGATGGCTGTCCTGTTCCTGAGCGTGGCGCTGCCGTCGCCGGACGACGTTCCCGCGTTCCGGCGCGAAATGCGGACCGCGTACCTGGAATCGTTCTTGGCCGAAGGCAACGGCATCGACGACTTCCCGCCCGGCATTCCGCAAGGGGAATTGGAAATGCTCAAACGAATGTTCCAGAGATTCGATAAGAACGGCGACGGCAAACTGGACGCGGAGGAGCGCGCCGCGCTGTTACAATTCCTGCACGGGTTGCACCAGTAGCCCGGTGTTTTCGGGCATGGTACGGGTGGGAGCGCCAGATGACCTTGAGTTCGGGTATCGGACTACCAAGCGACCGTATATCGGAGATATGTAAACGGTACGGCGTGAGAGAACTCGCCGTCTTCGGGTCGGCCGCACGCGGGGATCTGCGGCCGGGAAGCGATGTAGACATCCTGGTCGATTTCGAATCGGACGCCCGGATTGGCCTGGTCAAGTTCGCTTCCTTGAGCGACGAACTGGAAGGCTTGGTCGGGCGTAAAGGACCTGGTGACGAAGACGGGCTTGAAACAGCGAGTACGTTCGGAGGTTCTCGCAGAGGCCCAGCTTGTCTATTCGGCGTGATTCTTCATTACTCACGGACATCCTGGAGGCATCCCGGAAGATCGAGTCAATTGTTGCCGGGACGTCCGGCGATTCGTTCCTCGCCGATGAGGTCTCGCAAGCGGCCTACTAGATCATTTAGCTGTCATCGGTGAAGCCATCAATCGGCTTTCGCCGGAGGTGCGCGACAATCACCCCGAAGTGCCCTGGCGCCAAATCGTGAGTGTCCGCAACCGGATCGTGCATGCCTACTTTGACTTGGATTGGCGAATCCTATGGGTCACAGCGACGGAGGACATTCCTTCCTTAAGCGTCCGGATCACCGCAATCCTTCAGAGCAGCCTCCCCACAGATTGACACTGGCCCGGCAGTATCGAGATTTCGCCATTTGGGCGTATAGTCCATAGGTTAACTAGACTAAGCACAGGAGTGTGTTACGCTGCAATTGGACAGGATGATTCAAAGTGCCAAAGGTTAAGGCGAACGGAATCGATTTGCATTACATCGCCGTCGGCATGGGCCCCGACGTGGTCATGCTGCATGGCTTCCTCGGCAATCTGGCCGTCTGGCACCTCTACATGGCGCCCATCCTGCGCCGCGAGCACCGCGTCACTACCTATGACCTCCGCGGCCACGGCTATAGCGACGTCACACCCACCGGCTACACCGCCGCCGATATGGCCGAGGATCTGCGCTACTTCCTCGATGAAATGGGCATCGAGCGACCCATCCTGGTGGGCCACAGCTTCGGCGCCGACATCGCCATGTACTTCAGCCTGCTCTACCCCGAGCGCGTAGCCAAGTTGGTGGCGCTGGAACCTGGCCTGGCGGCCCTGGTCCATCTGCGCAACGATAAAGACTGGATCGGCTGGGCGGCCTGGGTGGCCAAACTGGAAGAAGTAGGCATCCATGTGCCCGAGGACAAGCGCACCGACGCCGAATTCCTGTTGCAGCTCAGCCTGGAAACCCCCAAGTTCTACGGCCCCGCGCGCGGGCTGCCGCGCAACCGCGAGCCGCTGCTGCACCTGATCCGCAATACCACGTTGCTAAAGGACTATGAAGTAGTAGGGGACATGACGCTCGATGCCGTGCGGACCATCCAAACGCCCACGCTGCTGGTCTACGGCCGCGATTCGCACTTCATCAGCTCTTACGATTTCCTGCACACGGCGCTCCCCAATTGCAAACCGGTGCTGCTGCCGGGCGGCGAGCATTTCGGCCCGCTGGAGCAGCCGGAATTGCTCACCGAACAGATTCTCACCTTCTTGCGTGCGCCCCAGCCCGTCATCCAGATGGCCAGCCGCCACTGAGATCCGGCGCGGCCGCTACCGCTTTAGCGCCAAGGTAAGGCCGTCGCCGATCGCCACCAGGCTGAGCCATACGCGATTGTCGCCATGCAGCTTGGCGTTGAATTCGCGAATGGCGATGGTGTCCGCGTCCTGGGCCGCGGCATCGATCACGCGGCCATGCCATAGCACGTTATCGAAGGCCGCCAGGCCGCCGGGCCGCAAGAGTTTCAGGACCCGCTCATAGTAGTGTTCGTAGTTTTCCTTGTCCGCATCTACAAATGCAAAATCGAAACTGCCTTCCGCGCCTTCGCCGAGCAACGCGTCCAACGTGCCGATGGCCGGCGCAAGGCGCAATTCGATTTTGTCCGCCACGCCCGCTTCGCGCCAATAGCGCAGCGCGATGGCCGTGGATTCCGCATTCACGTCGCAGGCGATCAGGCGCCCCTCGGGGGGCATGGCCAACGCCACGTGCAGCGAACTCAGCCCCGTGAACACGCCCACCTCGAGTGCCCGCGAGGCGCCTGTTATGCGCACCAGCATACCCAGAAACTGGCCTTGCTCCGGCGACAACTGCATGCCTGCGTCGGCGCGCGCAGCGGTCTCGTCGCGCAGGCGCCGTAGTAAATCCGGTTCGCGCAGAGACACGCTGCGAATATAAGCCGCCAGTTCCGGTCCGATCGGTGTTTGCAGGTTTGACATTTTCAGTATTTCTCCGCGGGGCTGCTCTTGGAGCCATCATATCGAACTCTCGGCCGACGAAAGAAACCCGGTTGCCACTCGTTAGAAATTAACTATAGTTGCAGTAAACCAAGTTCAGCATTGCACTGCGGCGGCAGAGGCCATAAGCTGTTGCTTATGGCACAGCGAATCAATCGATGCAAACTCATGGCGCGTGCGAGCGTCGTCTTCTGGCAGGACGAATCCGGACAGGACCTCATTGAATACACGTTGTTGATGGCATTTGTGGCCCTGTCGAGCGCCGCACTGTTCGTCAACGCCGGCACCAGCGTGAGCAAGATCTGGAGCGTCAGCAACACGACGCTGAGTACGGCAGCCCTCAAAGCCGCCAGCTAGACGCGCCGCGCGGTCGCGTCCTTATTCCACGCCTCCCATCAGGGCCAACTTGGCGAACTCACCGGCGGGCGTGAGCTGGTACTCCCAGTTGCGGATGAGCGTGGGTCCCCATTCCGGATCGAAGCACCAGACCATCCAACTGATCCCCTTGCCTTCGAGATATTTGATGATCGCCGGCCCGTAGGCAGCTTGCGGGCTGGCGGCGCTATTGGCATCCGCATTCGCGCTCGGCGCCGCAAATCCTCCGAATTCGGTAGCCACCACGGGATACCTGGCGGCGGCGAACCCGAAGTCCTCTTCCCACTTCGGCTCCCACGGCCGCGTCCGCTTGTTGGCGTAAGGATGCGTCACATAGCCAATTCCATCCGCCGCAATCGGGGCGAGCCGCAAGGGCGTCAGGTCGTACGCCCAGTCGAAGCCTGCGACCAGCGGTATGACCTGCGGATCGTACGCCCGGATGATGGCGATTTGGTCCTCCTGCATGCGCTTCCACTCCATCCAGTTCACCGGCCCCAGTTGATTCCGGAAAGTCGTCGGCTCATTGAACAGTTCGAAGAACGCTATGGTGTTGTGGCCGGCGAAATGCCTGGCCACGGTGCGCCAGAAATTGTAGGTCTCCTGTTGCGACGTGTCGTACATGGGGTCCTGGAACAATCCGGTGGTCAGATTCCCGATGGAATGCCAATCCAGGTCGATGTACAAATCCAGGTCCGTGGACCACTCGACGGCCTGATCCAGAAGTTTGAGGTATTCGGCGGGCGTCCTCTCGCGCCACGCCACCGGGTGCACGGGAATACGCACCACCATCGCCCCCAACTCTTTCACTTTGGCGAAATGGTTTTTGTTCCAGTGGCCCTGCCCTTCCAATTTGTCGGGATCGGAGATGGATACTCCGCGGAACAAGACGGTCTTGCCCTGCGGGTCCACAAACCGGTTGCCCTTGACCGAAATCAAGGCCATCTTCCTGGCGTTCGCGGTGTACGGCCGCCCGCCGGCTGGCCGGTCGTTCCACCACTGGTGAGCGCGCTTCTCCGCGCTGGTCTGTGCGGCCGCGAGCGCCACACTCACCGCGGCGATACAGAGTAGATTTCGCATGCTTCACCTCATTTTCCGGTACTTTCGTTCAAACCAATAGCCTATAGTAAATTCAGCGTGGGGTTGTCACCATGGGGGTGGAAGTCGAAATCACGGTTTGGTATGAAGGAATCCTGCAACTGTTTTTGGAAGGACGAGGACGGGCAGGATTTTCTCGAATACACCCTGCTGATTGCATTTGTGGCATTATTCTCTGCCGCCTTCTACAGCAGTTCCAGCACCAGCATCAGCCAGATCTGGAGCACCAGCCATAGCACTTTGAGTATGGCCGGCAGCTAGCCCCGTTGGCGTGCCCTTCGCGCGAAATTCACAAAACGGAGTGATACAATCGTCGATGCATGCGAAGGATCTGGCTGCTGGCGCTCGCTGGCGCGCTGGCGGTTACGCTCTCGTCCTGGGGTAAGAAGAAAAAAGAGGAAGAGACGCAGGTTCTCCAGCTTCCTAAAGATCCTCCCACCGCGCTCACTGCCGAAACGCGCCGGCTGGTATTTCACGTGACGCCGCTTTCGGCCAAAGGCCTCCTCTCCCAACAGACACGCGATGCCCTGAAGTGGGTGCTGCACTCCACTAACGGCGCGGCGGTGGTGAAACTGCGGGCGTTCGTGGCGGGCAGCGGCGATCTGCGCCGGGTGCGGGAGCTGGTGAGCGAAACCTTCACCGAACACCGGCTGGCGCTGCCGGTACTGAGCGTGGTGCAGGTGGGCGCACTGCCGCTCGAAGCCGCGCAAGTGGTGATGGAATCGACGGCGGTGGCGAAGAAGGACGTCAGCCCGTTTGGCCTGGTGTACATTTCCGGGCAAGGGGCAACGTCGGGCGAACCGCTCGATCCGGTGCTGCCGCTGGCGCAACAATCGCTGGCGCGCCTGGCGACGGCGGTGAAGGCGGCTGGGTCCGAGCCGGCCGACGTGGCGCGCATCACCTGTTTCCTGAGCTCGCTCGATGGGTATGCGGAGGTGCGCCGGCTGGTCGAGTCCAGTTACCCGGACGCGGCGCTGAATCTGGTACAGGTACAGCGGGCGCCGGCGCGCGCGGTGGCGGAGTGCGAGGCCGTGGCCCGGCTGCGGTGGAACACGGGCACGCCCATTCACATGTTGAATCCGGAGGGATTGGCGCAATCGCCTCAACTTTCCCAGATTGCCCTCATCGGCGCGCCGACGGTCATTCTGACCGGCAGCCAGGAGGCCTTCGGATTTCAGGATGCGGACGCGCGGCTGGCCTTCGAGCGCGTGCAAAAGTCGCTGGTGCAGGAGGGCGGCTCGCTGCGCCAAGTGGTTTTCACCAGCCTCTATCCGTTATCCGCCAGAATATCGGAGCAGGTACGCAAGATTCGCGGAGAATTCTACAACGGGGAGCGTCCGCCGGCGGGAACCATGCTGCCGTTCCAAGGCCTGCCCTCGATGGACGCGGGATTCGCCATGGACGTCGTCGCGGTGAAACAATAGGCTGGAATGCCCAAGACCACTGTCACATTCGGCGAGATCATGCTGCGCCTCGCGCCGCCGGGATTCGAGCGCTTTCTGCAGTCGCCCCAATTCGTGGCGACCTTCGGAGGGGGCGAAGCCAACGTCGCCGTGGCGGTGTCGACCTTCGGCCTGCCCGCGCGCTACGTGACGCTGCTGCCCCCGGGCAATCCCATCGCCGATGCCGTGGTGGGGGAACTGCGGCGGTTCGGCGTGGACACCTCGCAGATCGTGCGGGCACGCGGGCGCATGCCGGTCTACTACGTGGAGACGGGCGCCAATCAGCGGGCTTCGAAGGTGGTTTACGACCGCGATTACAGCTCCGTCGCGCTGGCCAAGCCCGGCGATATCGATTGGGACGCGGCATTGGAAGACGCCGGCTGGTTCCATGTGACGGGGATTACGCCGGCTATCAGCGCCAGCGCGGCCGGCCTGGCGCTCGAGGCGGTGCGCGCCGCGCGCGGAAAAGGCATTACGGTATCCTGCGATCTCAACTATCGCAAGAACCTGTGGAAGTGGGGCAAGCCCCCGAGCGAGGTGATGCGGGAGCTGATCGAGTTCGTCGATGTGGCCATCGCCAACGAGGAAGATTGCCAGATGGCGCTGGGGATCGCGGCTCCGGTGGATGTCCACGCGGGCAAACTGGACCCCGAGCACTACGCCGCCTTGACGGCCCAGGTGCAGGGGGAATTTCCCAACCTGAAGACCATCGCGGTGACCTTGCGGGAATCCGTGAGCGCTTCGCACAACGGCTGGTCGGCATGCCTGCGCCACGGCCAGACTTTCCTGCTGAGCCGGCATTACGACATCACCCACATCGTCGACCGGGTGGGCGGCGGCGACGCCTTCGCGGGCGGGTTGATTTATGGCTTGCAGACGCTGGCGGGCCCGCAGGAGGCGCTCGAATTCGCGGTCGCCGCCAGTTGCCTGAAGCACTCCATTCCCGGAGATTTCAACCGCTTCAGCGCGCAGGAAGTGCGCCAATTGCTGCAGGGCGGCGGGTCGGGGCGCGTGCAGCGGTAGCGGACTGCTAGAATAGGTTGCATTGGTACTCTCCATGGTGGCACGCATACCTTTGGCAATGGCGCTGGTTTCGCTCGCGCTGGCGCAATCCGATACACCCCCGAAGCCTGTCAAGATCCAGGTGAACGAAGTGATCGTTCCGGTGACCGTCACCGACGAGAAAGGACGCTTCGTCTCGAACCTGGAGGCCAAGGACTTCCGCATCCTGGATGAAGGCAAAGAACAACGCATCGAGTTCTTCAGCCGCGACCGCAATCAGCCGGTAGTGGTCGGGTTCCTGATCGACCTCAGCAACAGCAGCCGGATTCAATGGAAACATTTTCAAGACGCGGCCATCGAACTGGTGCTGAATCTGCTGCCGGGAGACAAGAAATACAGCGGCTATCTGATTTCCTACGCTAATGAGCCGGAGTTGCAGGTCAACACCACCACCCAGTCGGACAAGTTGGTCGAGAAGCTGAGCAAGATGAAGCCGGGCGGCGGCGCGGCGCTGTATGACGCTATCTACATGGCGTGCATGCGGCGGCAGTTGGTGGACGGCGAGCCCTACGATCCGCGGCGCGTGCTGATCGTGATCGGCGACGGGCACGATACCGCGAGCAAGAAGAGCCTGGACGAAGTGATCGAGATCGCGCAACGTAACCTGGTGACGATTTACGGGATCAGCACGGCGTCGTTCGGGTTCAGCAAGGAAGGCGACGAAAATTTGCAGCGGATGACGATTGAGACCGGCGGCCGGTTGGTCTATCCGCTGAACGACCTGTACTCCGACGTGGATGGCTACCTGTCGCATCCCTCCGACGATGGCAATTATGCGATGGCGGTGGGCATGGGCGCGTATGCCTCGGAGGTTTCGGCGGGAATTTTCCACGCGATTGCGGCGATTGCGGGCGAGATCACCACCCAGTACATTTTGCGCTACGTGCCGGACACGGGCGCGGGAAATGCGAAGCCGTTCCGCAGTATCAAGATCGTAGTGCCGGATTTACCGCAGGCCAAGGTACGGTTCCGGAAGGGATATTATCCGTTTGCGCCATGAGCAAATGGAACCACAGATGGACATAGATGGACACAGATAAGAAACGCGTCCAGTCACGCATCCTGGTTTTGTTTTATCTGTGTGCATCTGTGTCCATCTGTGGTTCCGTTTTTTGTTACCCGCGTACTTTTGGCCGATAAGGTTCCTATGGCCCCAGTCATACCCATCAGCTCGCGCGCGCGGGGGGAGTATGTCTTGTTGCAACTCGCGCTGCCGGGCGAACCCATGCACGACGTCGGCGTGCTGCTGGTGGACGCGGATCCCGATTCCGCACAGCATGCCTTGCGCCTGCGCACGCACTGGGAGGATTTGGCCGGCCCGGAAGACGCCGCTTATCTGGCGGCTCTGGAACGCGATTTTGAGGACAAGATCGCAGAAATGGGCCCGCGGCGATTGCTCGAAACCTGGGAGGAATCGCTGTCGCACGTGTTACGGGTTTCGGACCGGGAAGCCGTGCCGGTGGATTCGTTTTCGCGGGTGGCGGACCACCTCTTCGAAAGGCATGTGGAGAAGATCGCCGTCCAGCAGTTCCGCACGCACCTGCCGCTCTACTCGCTGCGCGCGGCGGCGGGCAAGTTCGGCGCCGACGAAGAAGTGGACGCCGAGGCAGAAGACTGGGTCCGCGCGCCGGAGGGACTGCGGCTGGCCGAAGGGATGTTTGTGGCCCACGTGGTGGGCCGCTCCATGGAGCCGCGCATTCCGGACGGCAGCCTCAATATCTTCCGCGGGCCCGTGGTGGGCTCTCGCCAGGGCAAGATCGTGCTGGTGGAACTGATCGGGGTGCACGAAAGGTTCACGGTAAAAAGGTATACCAGCCGGAAATCCTCCGCTGGTGAAGATGAGTGGCGCCACGAGCGCGTTCGCCTGGAGCCGCTCAACCCGGAGTTCGAAGCCTTCGACCTCGGGCCCGATCAGATCAAGTACGTCATCGCGGAGTGGGTTCAAACGCTCGCATGACGGGCGCTCCGGCGCGTTCGCTCGCAGCCAGGCTGCTGCGCTGGTACTCGACGCACCAGCGCGATCTCCCCTGGCGGCGCACGCGCGACCCCTACCGCATTTGGGTCTCCGAAATCATGCTGCAGCAGACCCGCGCCGAGTCTGTGATCCCCTATTACCAACGATTCCTGGATCGCTTCCCCAGCCAGCAGGCGCTGGCCGCCGCTTCCGACGAAGAGGTGCTAGCGAGTTGGAGCGGCCTGGGCTATTATTCGCGCGCGCGCAACCTGCATGCAGCCGCGCGCCTGATGGCCGGCGTTTTTCCGCGCGATTACCAGGCCATCCGGGACCTGCCGGGTGTGGGAGATTATACCGCCGCGGCGATTTCGAGCATCGCCTTCGGGCTGCCTTATGCCGCGCTGGATGGAAATGTCATGCGGGTGGTGGCGCGCCTGACCGGCGATCCGGCCAATATCGCCGCCGGCCGCACGCGCGCGAAGTTTCGCGCGATCGCGCAGGAGTGGCTGGATCGCCGGCGGGCGGGCGCGTTCAACCAGGCCATGATGGAACTGGGCGCCACGGTCTGCCTGCCACGCTCCCCGCGGTGCGAAATCTGCCCGCTGGCGGCGCGGTGCGAAGCGCGGCGCGCGGGGAGCCAGTCGCAACTGCCGGTGAAGCGGCCCGCCACAGCCCCGGTGAAGATTGCCATGGAGGTGGCGATTGTGGAGCGCCGGGGACGGCTGGTGCTGTGGCAGAGGTCCGCGGACGCGCGGCGGCTGGGCGGTTTCTGGGAGCTGCCTTCACCCGAGCAACTGCCCGCGGCAGCCGAACTGCCGGTAATCGGCACGTTTCGCCACGCGATCACGCGTAACGACTATCATGTGACGGTGCGGTCGGGCAGGCTTGCGGGGCAGGCGCGCGCGGCGCGGCCCTTGCGCTGGATTCCCATGGCGACCGTGCCCTCGCTGCCGTTGAGTACGACGGCTAGAAAGGCGCTGCGCCTGGCGGGGCTTTCACCACTTCTCCCGGTGCATTGACGGGGTAGCAGCCTCTAGTGTCCAGGCCATGCCGGGTTCGCGGCCCAGCGTCACACTCACCCGCACCAGCCGGCCGCGGCGCGCCACCAGCAGCGGGAGCCGGTCTCCCGGTTGGTAATTCGCGAGCTGCCGGTCCCAATCCGCGGCGCGCACGCGGAAATCGGCGAAGCCCACGATTTCATCACCGGTATCCAGGCCCGCTTCGTAAGCCGGCGTGCCGCGCGGGATGCGCGTGACCATCAGCCGGCCGTCTTCCACTTTGGTGTCCGCGCCCAGCCAGGCTTGCCCATTGGACGATCCGCCCGCGAACCGCAGCCCGAACCAGTCCAGCGCTTCGCGGTAGTCGAGTTCGTCCGTAGAATCGAACACCCGCGCGAACCAACCGCTCAAATCGGTTCCGGCAGTCTCCGACGCGGCCGCGCGAAAGGCCGCGGGGGTGTATCCACGCTCCACTGGATTGCGCGCCAATGCCAGCCGCATGACGTCGTCCAGAGACCTTGCGCCGTGGGTGGCGGCGCGCACCCGGGCATCCAGCAGAAAGCCGGCTACGGCGCCCTTGGTGTAGTAACTGATGGCCGTGTTGCCGGAATTTTCATCGGGGCGGTAGAATTTGATCCAGGTATCGAACGACGATAGCGAAAGGGATTGCGCCAGCCGTCCCGGCGTCGACTGCAGCTCGCGGATCTCGCGGGATAGGACGGCCAGCAACTCGTCCTCGGTGGAGAGGCCGGCGCGATGCACCACGAGCGGCGCGTAGTAACTGGTGAAGCCCTCGGCAATACCCAGGCTGGTAGTGTACGGCTCCGTCTCATACTCGCCCGGCGTCAACTCCGCGGGACGCAGCCGCTTCACATTCCACGCGTGGAAGAATTCGTGGCTGGCCAAGTCCAGCCAGCGCAGGTAATTCCCGCGCGTGCGCGTATTCCAACGATCGGACATCAGCGCGGTGGAGTTGCTATGCTCCATGCCGCCGCCTCCGCCGGTCAGCAAGTTGAGGAACAGATATTTGTCATAGGGCAGGCCGCCCCACAGCCGGGCGTCTTCGCGCACGATGCGCGCCAGGTCCCCGGCCGCGCGGACGCCATCGAAAACACCATCCTCGCCCACATCCACCAGGTAGTGGGGCTTGCCCTCCACGGCGAACTCGTGCATCGCCGGATTTCCGGCCACGATGGGTGAGTCGACCAGCGTCTCGTAATCCGGCGCGCGGTAGTGGTGCGCGTCGCCCGGGACCGGCGGCATGCCGGTGACCGTGGTCTGCCACTCGGGCGGCAGAACGATGCGCACGTCATGCGGGCGCGCCACGCGATCCGCCAATGTCAGAAATGTGGGAGCGCCGTTCAACAGGGCGAACTCGTCGTCGACCCAGTTGTCCTGCACGTTCATGACATGACAGTAAACCCGGTAGGAGACGATCACGGGATCGGCGCCGCCCGTCTCCACACGCCAGCGGTTCTTGCGCGGCTTTTCTACCGCCAGCGCATCTCCCGAGGCCGTGCGCGCCGTCACGGCTTCCAGGTTCTTGGCGTATTCGCGAATGACGTAAGGCGTCCAGACGGCCATCATCAGCTCGACGCGCGGCTGGCCGCCGGTGGGGAAGCTAGCCTCCACTTCCACGTAGTGGTTCCGCGGCGCAGGGATACGGACGGTATAAGAGATCGCGACGGGCGCCTGCGCCGTGGCGAGGGACGTGAAAAACAGGAAAAGGGCTAGGTTCTTGGCGGCCATTATAGATGGCGTCGGGGCCGGCTCGGCACGCTACACTTGCTTGGCGCGCGCGGCCGGCCGCCCAGCCGCATCGGCGGAACTCGCCGGCTTCCGCGCGGGCGGCTGGCTCAGCATGCGTTTGACTGAGCGGGTCAACTGCCCGACCTCCCCGGCGCTCTTGGCGATCACCACATCGGCTCCAGTGGACTGTTCCGTCAAGCCCAGCGGCTCCACAAATCCCGAGAGCAGAATGATGCGCACGTTGGTTTGCGAATTGCGAATCCGTTTGATCAACTCGACGCCGTCCATGTGCGGCATCTTGAAATCCGTGATCACCACATCGAACGCTTGCCTGGAAAAAAGTTCCAGCGCCTCGTCTCCGTTGGTAGCGGTAGATATCTTGTAACCAAGCTCCTGGAGCAGCGACTTGCGCGCAATCAATCCCTGGCGGTTGTCGTCTACCAGCAGGATTTCGGGAATCTTGGCGGGGGGTCGGGCGGGGACGTGTCTCATGCTAACGGAAGCGAGGGTAACAGACCCGTTACGCAACTGTCAACACTTTTGCATCAGGCTGTAAAGAGGCGAGATTCAGTGCTTGACAAAACAGCGCGCTATTCCACTTCGCGCGGCGCGGTGTAGCCGTTCTTGGCCACGATTTGGTATTTGATCGGCTTGCCCTTCTCGTCCACTACGCGCAGCGGCTCGTTGGTGGCGGGATTCACCAGTTCCACCTTGATCTTGCGGAACTTGCCGTCCCTGGCCTTGTTGGCGGGTTCATAGCCGATAGAGTACTGATTGCGAAGCGAGTCCTGGATGCTGCCGAAGATCGACGGAAACTCGCCTTGGAAACGCGGGAAGAAGGCCATGCCGCCGGTCTCCTTCGCGAAGGTGTTCATCTGGTTGTCCGCCTGCAGGAACCCGATGCTGTCGCCCCTGGCGCTCATGATGCGCAACGCCTGCATCAGCCCGATGGCGTACACCGGAACAGCGCCATCCTGGATGATTTTGCGTGCCTTATCGTAGGTCAGCTTGCTGAACGTATCGACGCCCGAGGAAAGCAGCACAATGGCCTTGCGCCCCTCGATCTTGGACATGCGCTGTTCGGTATCGGCCAGCGCGTCGAACAGGTTGGCTTCCGAAAAGCCCGGGATGCGCAGGCGCTGCATGGCTTCATAGGTCTGGCGCTTGTCGGTGGTGAAGTCGGAAAGGATCTCTTCCTTCATGTCGTAAGCGATCACGGCCGCGTAGTCTTCGGGTTTGAGCGTTTGGACGAAACCGTACGCCGCCGACAGAGTCTGATACCACGTCTGAGATCCGTACCACTGGAATTTGGCGCTGAACTCGATCAGCAGACACACCGTCATGGGCGCGGTGCTCTTGCCGAAGGATTTGATCTGCTGCGGAACGTTGTCTTCCAGGACGCGGAAGCTGCCGCGCGGGATGTTGGGGATGAAATGGCCGTGATTATCGAGCACCGCGACATCCACGCTGACCACGTTCACATCGCTCTTGAAACTCGGCAGGTTCACCGGGATGTCGGGCTGGGCCTTCTTGCTGAGCTTCGACGGAATAGGCGCGGCGTCGGGCTCGGTCGAGTCCTTGCGCGGCTTGGCCACGGTTTGATCCACGTCTTTGGTGGGACCGGACTGGTCCTGAGCGAGGGACACCGCAGCCAGCGCGACGAGCGCTGCCAGGGCGACCGGCAGAGCCGGAATTCTGTTCCAGTTTTTCGTAGACATAGCAATTCCCCAGGTAAACTATAGCAGAGGAGACGCACGCCCAGGCGCTTTGGTTTCCGAAGCCTGTCCCCCCAAGCATATATAATAAAGGGGTCGTATAAACGCTGGCGGGCGAGCCCAGCCTGGCCGCGCGAGTTTTCATGTTCGATAATTTATCCGACAAATCGCAGCGGGTTTTCTGATCGCCGCCGATCTGCCCTGGCAGTGCGTGTGACGACCGCAGCGTACTGACGACGTGCAACGCGAGGGACGGAGGTATTACCATGACTGCGTGTCTCTGATGAAAGCCGGGAGTTGATCCTGACTGAAGCGAACGACCATGGATTCATATTGGGGGGAAGCCAAGGCAAGAGGTTCCCGTTCCTTTTCCTCGTCCGACCAGCGCACGCCCGCCCAGCCCATTTCACCATGCAGCCAGCTTTGATTGAAATAAAGCGTCTTGATGAGTACGACCGGGCACCCGCATAGCGTTGCCTCGAGTTCAATGACGCTGTTCTCATAGACGTAGCAGACTTCAGATGTTTGCAGGGTGTGGACGATATCGGCTCGCGTTCCGCCGAGCCGCTTGGCTCCGTTGGTGATCGGAAGAAGCGGGTTGCCGTGGAGGCGGTCGTATTTGTTGGAATAAAAGCATGCCCCTTGCGGACTGTGCCAGCCGGCGGAGGTCTATGTGCGCGGACGTCAGTGACTGGGATGTTGAGAATGTTTTCGGGGCTTCGAGTCATCGAGGCAATAGCGCGCGAGAAAGACCACACTTTGTCCTGAGGAGGAAAATCTTTGGTGCCCCCGAAATATCCCGGCTCGGCAAGCATGAGGTGGACGACGCATTTCGCATTGAGAGGATTTCCTACAACGATGTCGGGATAGACGAAGACTGGATCGACATCTTCCGCTGAGAAAAAGGCGCTGATCTCCGGGCTGAGTAATGGGGTGATGAGATAGGGATTGGTGATGGTGGGCCTGGTGTCGCCAAAAGGAATTACATACGCTTTTTCACCTATGGCGTTTAGCCAGTGGCAAAGAACATGAAGGGCGACCTTGCCGCCCGATCTTTGATTGTAGGAAGGACCGCAAACATAATAAGGGCGTGAGACACAGTTTATGGGGACCATGACGACCCCGGCGGCGTCGGCGGAGTTGTTATACACGTCCTGTCACCAAACTGAGCGGGTAGGGGCGTGCCGCGGTCGGCCTTTGCTTATCCTGGTTAGGGAAGGTGCAGACCAGTCCAGATTGGACGGCCAGAGACATCAGAGCCCTACGACAATGGCTTGTTTCGTACATAATGGTTGGCCAGGGCCAAGCGTTCCCGGAGAGCGTCGCCACGGAACAGAGCCGGCCAGTTGAAATGACCGTGGAAACCAAACGTTGGCGAAGGGGGGTGGTGCGCTCGAAGGCAAATCGCGCCGCCAACGGGTCTGGCGCCCAGCGGAAGCCTCTCCTCTCCAGCGCGGGGCGGTATCTTCGGCAGAGTGAGTCCTCCGGCTCGCCCAAGATCGGAAATACATGTCGGTTCGCCGCCAGGTATCGACCCAGCCGGACACTCCGCAGAGAGAAACCCCCGTTACCGACATTGAGACCGTCGTTAAACCACCACGGCGCACCTACGTAGTCATATTCCAGAAACTCCGGGCTCCAACGCCCGGCGTCCAGAACCCATCCGTCCCATTGCACAAGCAGAAAATGGGTGGTCGTGACAAGACGCGGCACGTACCACCACAGGACGATCGCCACTTCACGCAAGGAACGCAACGGCTCGCACCGCACCCATTTGGCTCCGCTGGGCACGGCTTCGGCCCGGTCTGACCAGATGATAGCGTTAGCCGGCTCAAGCTGACGCAGCGTGTCCTCGATTGCTCGAAATGTCAGCGAGTGCGCCGCGCAATCGATCGCAATCAGCGTTACGTCGGGCAAGCACAGAGTCACGACCCCACCGTCATAGGCGCCCAAAATTTGCGCTGTATACTCATGTATCGCGCACGACCCGAAATCCGATGTGGCCCGTCGAAGTGTCAGGGTCGGTGCCGGTGCGGGCTGCATTTCGATAGCGCCAGCAGTACGATTTGTGGCACAGATAGGAGCCTCCCTTGTTAACGCGCCGGCTTCCCGATGGAGGTCCGACCGGATCGAGCCGGGCAGCGTCGATATGCCAAATGGGGTCGAAGTAGTCCGCGCACCACTCCCAGGTGTTCCCAACCGCGTTGAAAATGCCGAAGCCGTTGGGATCGAAGCTGTCCGCCGGAGCCACCGTTGTGAAGCCGTCCTCGCCCAGGTCGGCGTCCGGAAATTGGCCCTGCCAGATGTTGCACATGTGGCGGCCCCTTGGCGTAAGCTCGTCGCCCCAGGGATAGGTCTTCTGATCGAGCCCACCGCGCGCCGCGAACTCCCACTCGGCTTCGGTGGGCAAGCGGTAGCCCGCCCACTCGCACCATGCCTGCGCGTCGTTCCAGGAGACGTGCACCACGGGATGGTTTGATCGCCGGTCAATCGAGCTTCCCCGGCCTTCCGGGTGCGCCCAATCGGCTCTATCGACCCTCACCCACCACGGCGTGGCGGGCATCTCGGCGACCCGCAGCCGCGGCGGCACGTGATTGCGAAACACAAAGGACCAGCCAAGACGCTCGGCCTCCGTGCGGTATCCCGTCTTGCGCGCGAATTCGGCGAACTGTGCGTTGGTAACCGCAAAGGTCGAAATGTAAAAGGCCGTCAGGGACACCAAGCGCACTGGGCCTTCGCCATCGGCGGCGAAGGCGTCCGGAGTTTCGCTCCCCATGCGAAACGCGCCTTCCAAGCGGACCATGTTTTCGAGTGACCCGGCGGTGGCGCGGGGCCGATCAGCCGATGCGGCTGACGACGTGAGCTGGGCCAAGCGCTGTTTGGAGGGGACGCAGCAGGCATTGGGGAGGGCTGCTTCCGCAAGGGGCATTGGATTGAGATCTAGGGGCCGGGCCATAGTATCCCCTTTATGAAGACACGGCGGCCCCGCCGGGCTCGCTATTCTGTTTGGGCGCCCCTTCTTCCGGAATCCAGCGAATGTCCGCGTGCGCCCGTACGTGGCCGACAACCCGTAGGAACTCCTGGTGCTCGGCGATCTTGGTGAGGACCTGCTCGATATCTTCCCGGACCTCCTCAAAACCCATCATCCCGGCGGGAGTCTTGTGGCGTAGTTCCGCGATGTGGAAACCGAACGGCGTCCGAAAGATGCCGGTTCGTTCGCCCGGCTTCAATTCGCGGATGGCGTCTTCGAACTCTTGCACCATCGTCCCGGCCAGGAACTCGCCGAGATCGCCGCTCTTGTCCTTGCAGTCGGAGTGGCGGTCCGCAGCTTCCGCGAAGGTAGCGCCGCCTTCCAGATCCGCCTGCGCGGCTTCGATGCCCGTACGCGCCTTCTCCTCGCTCTGCTGCCCGTTGACGTGTTTCACAATGTGCGACGCCTGGAATGCCGCGCAACCGCGGAAGTTGTCACGGTGCGCGTGATAGAACGCTTCTACCGCGGCCGGCGTGGGCTTGGGGGAGCGCGAGGACATCTCGCCGACGGTGCGCTGGAGGCGGAGGCTGCGTTCGACCTGAGCCCGTACCTGGCGGTCGTCATGGGTGTTGCGGCCGTTCCCCATAGCCTTCTGCGTCCGCAGATGATGCTCTATCTGCACCGGATCGACGGGGCGGGGATCGCTTGACGCAATCTGTTCCACGAGCAGGGCGTCAATTGCGGAGAACTCCGCCTCCGCCCGGATGCGCTTCGCCCGCGTCGCTTCGTCGGGAATGTCCCGCCACTTCGGGTGGCGCGCGGTCCGCGCCTCTTCGGCGCGGATTCGGTCATCGGTGACGAGTTGTCCGTTCACCAGGTAGGGCATTTAATTCCTGATTGATCGGTTTACGGCTCGAGGGCGAATACAGTGCCTCTTCCGGCGGTTCCGCCTGCTGAGGTCGTGCCGTAGAGGATGCCGGTCGAACTCAGGACGAGCCCCCCGATGGGAATTGCGCCGTCGCCGTCCTGGCCAGTGAAAGAGTGCAACACCGTTTGCGTCCAGGCACCTCCTGGCGAGGACGGCGGGGTTAATTCAAAGACGATACCGCAGCCCGCGACCACGAAATACGATGCCGGGCAGGCGGGGGTAGCCGTTCCGCCCCACCGGGTCGTCCCATAGAGCGCACCGTCCGCGCCTACTACGACGCCAGCGACCGGGCCGCCCCCGCCTCCGCCAGTCGCCGAAAAGCTGTAGAGAATCGACTCGGTCCAGGTTCCTCCAGGCGCTGCCGGCGGCGTCAACTGGAAAACAGTGCCGCACCCGGGATAGGGACCGCTTGACGTCACGCACACGCCTGAGCCGCCAAGCTCAGTGGTTCCGTAGAGCACCCCCCCAGGGCCTACCGTGAGGGGGGCCTCGGGTTGCGTGCCATCCTCGGATGTCTCGCCGAAGGAGTGGATCGTTGTCTCCGTCCACGCGCCGCCTGTGGCGGCGGGCGAAGTCAGCTCGTAGACCGTGCCGCAACCAAGGCCCTCGCCACAAAACTCGTCGCCTCCATAGAGCGTGGTCCCGAACAGCGATCCACCCTCCGACACCACGCCCGCAAACGGCGTCCCGCCCTCCGGCGAGCCTCCGAAAGTATACAGCACCGACTCCGTCCAAACGCCTCCCGGCGCTGCAGGGGGCAGCAGGGCGAATGCCGTGCCCGTGGGGCCGGCTGAGCCTTGGGTCGTGGCGTAAAGCGTTCCACCCGGACCTATGAGCGGCGGCCCATTCGGCGCTGCGTTGTTGCCGCTGCCGCTGAAAGCGTGCAAGACGGTCTCGGTCCAGCTCCCTCCCGCACCGGCGGGTGGCGCCAGCTCGAAGACGACGCCCGTGCAGCCCCCGCACCCGCCCCCAACCGTGACGCCATAGAGCGCTCCCGTGCTACCGAAAACCAAAGCCGACGGGGGATATTGTCCGTCGGACCCATTAAAGCTAAAAAGCACATTTTCTTTCCAGTGCCCTCCCGTGGGCTTGGTCATCTCAAAGACCGTCCCGAGGCCGGATGCGCCTCCACCGTACGTCGTGCCATAAAGCGAGCCGCTCTTACTGATTACCAGGGCCGCATTGGGGTCGCCGCCGTCGGGGCTGCCGTGGAAGCTGTACATGGTTTCGTAGGTTCGGGATTGCGCTGCGCCCGATTGGGGCATGAGGGTCGCCAGCGTGGCGAGAAGCGCAAAGCGAAGTGGGCGGCGCGGCCTCTGACGGATATGTGTGCTCGGTATGCTCATTTCTTGTTCCTCCTCAAGCCCGAATCGAATGGCGCGCGGTCCGCGCTTTCCTCGCGCGAACTCGGTCGTCGGTAACGAATCGCTCCGTTCACTGGGTGTGGCCATTCGACGTTCCTCCTCCAACCCGAATCTCATCCGGGGTAGACTGCGGCCCCCGGTTCGTTCCGGCCGGCTGAAAGCCGGCTGCGGCCAGGATTGGCCGCCCTCCACACCACTGAAACGGCGGATGCTCCGTCTGGGTAAGCCCTGCTGCCAAAAACAGGAGGTGGAGGGGTCTCCTAAGGCCAAGGTATCGTATCCGGGGGACCTACCTCAATTGGACATGTCGTCCCGCCACCGTTCCCCGTACCAATAAAAGTCATGTACGCGGTGAAGGCGGTGTTGAAGGCGCCCTGGAACTTCGGATCGATGTAATAGAGCTCCTGAGCCATGATGTTGTTGTAGCTGTTCAGGTATACGCCCGCGGTCGCCCCGTTCCAGGCGCCCCCCGAATTGAATGCGTCATTTCCGATCTCGCCATAATTGTTGTTCCCTCCGGGGTAGTAATCGTAGAATTCAAATTGCGGCGCCAGCGGGTAGGGAGCCGCAGCATTCGGGAACGTCGTGCACGGCACCCAGGACGTATACATACCCAACTTTCCGCCGCCGAAGAAGTTCATGCCGGTGTTCGCATCGAAGACGCGGACGGTGTTATCCAGCGTGCGGAACGCGATCGCGTGGCTAGGCACTTGCTCGCCGGCGCTGTTGAATGCCCTGGGATATTCGTCGGTACTAAAAAGGACGTACGCCAATTCGTGCCCTGAGTGGCCGAAACCGCCGGCATTGGTGAATGGCGCCAGGCGGCGGGAGTCTCCTTCGTTGGCCATGATGATGTCGAAAATGGACTCCCGGTTGTTGAGGTAGCTGACTATATCGTCCGGGTTGGTGCGCCAGCTCTCGTTTCCAAGGGCGAGCGAGTAAATGAACGGAAGGATATCCACGCTGGAACACATGAAGCTGGTCCTTTGTACCGCGCTGTGTTGATTCTGCATTTGGATGATTAGAGGCACATTGAACGCCTCATCATACAGCGTGCCCTCCTTGGCATGCAGGGAGTGGGAGCCACCCAGGTCTCCGTGATCCGAAGTGAAGATTATTACCGGAGTGGAGGCGGTGGTGTTGAACTGGCTCTTGATGTCGCCAAGCACCAAGCCAACCAGCGTATCGAAGCTGCCGTGCAGCCAGTAGTAGTAATTGAGGAACGTGTTCCACCCGGTCAGGGTGTTGATGTCCCCGGACGTTAGGTTAATCTGATTCTGGAAGTATGCTTGCAGATCTGGCTTCCCGCCGGTGCTGGTATATGGCAGGCTGTTCGGGCTCTCGGTATTGTTCCAGTTGGGTGGCGGGGCGGTGCAGAAGGAGTTCAACCCGTTGAAGTTGATTACGCTGGCCGAGTTGTAGTTGTCCATCCAGCCCAGCACGGGCGGCGGGTAGAACCCGCCCGTGTCGCCGTTATAGCAGCAACCGAAGTCATTTGAAGGGCCGCACGCCTGACCATTGAGGTCCGTGGCCAGCCCAAGGGCCCACGGGAAACTCTGCATGTCGTGGGGACCGATGAAGCTTACGGAGAGGAACCAGGGCGTAGGCGGGGGCGTGTTCAGCCAGTAGCTATGGAACGCGTGATAAATGGCGGCGTCGCTGATCTGGTAGCCGGCGTGGTTGTGGATATTGAGCGTACCGGCATTCACGTCGCCAGGATCGCCCGCGGCCGTGTTGTAGATGAAGGTTTGAAGGCCGCCCTTGAGGTTGTAGCCATGCGTAGCCTCATTTTCCAGACCGTTCGGGGATGGGTAGGGCTTAGGGTATATCATCGAGTAGACGTTTGTTGGGAGGCTGAACGGGTTGGTGAATCCGTAGTCCGAGGGTCCGTTCGATCCGGGGCCCGTGCCGCTCAACTCCAGGTCCGAGACGTGCCACTTCCCGATCCAGGCAGTGTTATAGGTGGGAAGCATTCCGCCGGCCTGATTGTTCAGCGACTGGCTGAGGACGTCCCCGATGGTGGGGAATCCGCCGCTCCCGTACGGCTGCAATGAGGGCGCGGAGCTCACATCCTGGGTCGCGAACATGCAGGTCTGCTGGGGATACAATCCCGTGAGCAGGGTTGACCGGGAAGGGGTACACGCCACGGCGGCAACGAAGTAGTTGGGGAATGTAGTTGCGGAGCTTGCGAATCCGCTGCTGCCGTAAAGGTTGGGCATGATGTTCGAGAAGAGCGTGGTCCGCTGGGAGGGCGTCAACCAGCGCGGCAGCCGCATCTGGTCGACCATGATCAGGAGAATGTTGGGCTGAGCGTAGTTGTTCGTGACGTACGTGACCGGGGATGTAGGTGGCGGGGCGCCCCCGGGCGTAACCCTTACCGGTAGCGGGGGCGGCACGATGCCCGCCGCTACGGCGTCGTCGGCCTCGGGAACCACATTCCCGAACGAATCGTAGAACCAATTGGTGGTCGGACTTGGGCTTTGGCCGCTAGCGGGCCCGCCGCGGCCCAGGAATGCTCCCGCGGCCGCAGCGACGCCGAGCGCGCCCAGGAACTTCCGGCGGTCGATCCCCCCCCCCGGTCTGCTGTTCCAGTTTCGGCTCGTTCGATTCGTTGTCGCGTGCGTCATCCACGGTCAGCCTCCGAGCGCTACCTATTGTTTAGTAGTCTGGCGCATTACGGCGAAAAGGTCAAGGGGGTTTTCTGGTGAATTTTTGGGCTGAATTTCTGTTTGGCTGGGCGCGTAGGTACCATAACGGTACTATTAGCGCTAAACGTCAGCACATTTCGGACGCGCTCCTTGACAGAGTCTCTGCTCCGGTGGTTACCTAGACAGAATCGGCGCTGCCTGCGCGGGGCGGTTCAAGAAGAGGAGGTTCGAAGACGATGGTTTGCGGTACATTCCTCGGAAAAACTCTAGAGCCGTACCGTTCGGACCGGGGAGATCTTTACGGCGCCACAGTAGCTGAGAATCTACTTATCCAATCGACACTGGCGGCGGACTCCACACTGAAGTGGGATTTCTGGCGGCCCGGACTTCCGCTCTCAGTGACCAGGAATCCGGAGTTCGGCTGGGGCAGCCCGGACCTTGGAAACTTTCAAAGACAGTTCGGAGACAGGGTAATGGTACGCACACTACCGTCGCTGCCTACAGCGGCCGAGGTACCGGAATACGTGTTCGTGGGAGGGGCTCCGTTACTACCGGTATTCAGCGATGTCCGCGAGCAACTTCCGGGCTGCGTGCCGATTTGCGGCGTCCTGCATGCCGTCTGCTTTCCGGAACTGGTATGGCAATGCGCCCGCATCCTGATGGCTGCCGAAGAATGCGACGTGATGGTGGCGACCAGCCGCGCAGGGCACCGCTCGCTGGAGACCGCTCTCGAGGCGGGGGCCGAGAAGATCGCCCGGCGCCTAAAGTGCTATGCGGCCGGCGTGGCGCGGATCCGCATCGTCGACGAAGAGGCCGAAGAGCGGGTGGCTACCGTGTATAATAAAAGGATCGTATAAACGCTGGCGGGCAAGCTCTGCCTGACCGCCCTGGCAAGTTTGCATGTTCGATAATCTATCCGACAAATTGCAGCGGGTCTTCAAAAACCTGCGCGGCGAAGGTAAGCTCACGCCGGAGAACATGGAGTCGGCGCTGCGCGAGATCCGCGTGGCCTTGCTGGAGGCCGACGTCAACTTCCGGGTGGTCAAGCAGCTCATCGAAAACATCAAAGTGAAGGCCATGGGCGAGGAAGTGCTGATGGCGCTATCCCCCTCCCAGCAGGTCGTCAAGATCGTCCGCGACGAGCTGATCAAGATTCTGGGCAGCCATGAATCCAAGCTGCGCTTTGCCAACGAGCCGCCCAGCGTGCTGCTGATCGTGGGCTTGCAAGGCTCCGGCAAAACCACCTCCACCGGCAAGCTGGCGCGCTGGCTTTCGAAGAATGGCCACCGCCCCCTGATGGTCTCGGTGGACGTCTACCGTCCCGCCGCGCGCGAGCAATTGCGCGTGGTCGCGCGCGACGTGAACTTGCCCATCTATAACGGCACGCCGGAAGAGAAGCTGCCCGCCGATCTGGTCCGCTCCGCGCGCAAGGAAGCCGTCAATACCGGCCGCGATGTGCTGCTGGTGGATACCGCCGGACGCCTGCATATCGACGAGGAGTTGATGACCGAGCTGCAGCAATTGAAAGAGCAGCTCTCCCCGGTCGAGATCCTGTTCGTGGCCGATGCCATGACCGGCCAGGACGCGGTGAAATCCGCCGACGAGTTTCACAAGAAGCTGGGCATCACCGGGGTCATTCTGACCAAGATGGATGGCGATGCGCGCGGCGGCGCGGCCCTCTCCATCCGGCACGTGACCGGGCAGCCGCTCAAGTTCGTGGGCGTGGGCGAAAAGTTCGACGCGCTGGAGCCGTTCTATCCGGACCGTGCGGCGTCCCGCATCCTGGGCATGGGCGACGTGCTGTCGTTCATCGAGAAGGCCGAGGAAGTCATCGACAAGAAGCAGGCCGTCGAGATGCAGCGCAAGCTCATCGACAACGAGTTTACCCTCGAGGATTTCCGCGACCAGATGCGGCAGCTCCGCAAGCTGGGGCCGCTCGAGAACGTGCTGTCCATGATGCCGCAGGTCGGCATTCTGAAAGACCTCAAAAACGTGAAGGTGGATGAGAAGGAAATCACGCATGTGGTGGCCATCATCGATTCGATGACCCCCAAGGAACGCGCCAACCACATGCTGGTGAATGGCGCGCGCCGGCGCCGCATCGCCAAGGGCAGCGGCACCAGCGTGCAGGAAGTGAATCAGTTGCTGAAGCAGTACGCGCAGGCCAGGAAGATGATGAAGAACTTTTCCGGCGGGCTGCTGGGCAAGAAGATGGGCAAGTTCAAATTACCGAATTTCTTAGGAGTATGAATGTTGATGATCCGTTTGGCGCGGTTTGGCGCCAAGAAGAAGCCGTTTTACCGCATCGTGGTGATTGAGAAGGAGCGCGCCCGCAATGGCCGCAACCTGGAAGTGGTGGGCCATTACAACCCGTTGACCGACCCGGCTAAGGTGGAGCTGAACCGCGAGCGCATCGCGCACTGGACCGGCCACGGCGCCCAGCTTTCGGAAACCGTGGCGCGTTTGATTAAGAACAATCCGGAAACAAGCGCGGCTCCAGTAGCCTGAAATGGTAGTTAAGTGTTAGAAAACTAACGATTAGTATGACCCCGGACGGGTGAAGCGCCCGGATGTCTCTGTTACCATGAGAAGTGGAGGGAGGCGGGGTGATGAAACAGTTGATTGAAGATATCGCGAAAGCGCTCGTGGACATCCCGGAAGAGGTTGTCGTGCAGGTGGTGGAGGGAGAGCAGGTCACCGTACTGGAATTGCGGGTCGCCCAAAGCGACTTGGGTAAGGTGATCGGCAAGCAGGGCAGGACCGCCCGCTCCATCCGGACCATACTGGGAGCCGCGGGTATGAAGTTGAACCGGCGGTTCACTCTGGAAATCCTCGAATGATCTGATGGACGACGATTGGGTCACGTTGGCCCTACTGGGTCGTGCGCGTGGCATTCGCGGGGAAGTCACGGCCATCTCGTTCAGCAAGCCGGAGCGCTATCAAAGCCTGCGCGAGGTCTTCCTCTATCCGGAAGGCTCGTGGCGCGAAGTGGAGTCGGCCTGGTTCCACGATAACCGGCTGATCTTGAAATTCCGCGGCGTGGATACCATGTCGGACGCCGAGCGGCTGAGCGGGTGCGAAGTGCGCGTGCCGCGCGGCGATCGCATAAGTGTCGAGCCGGGCGAGTATTTCGAATCGGATTTGATCGGATGTGAAGTGGTGGAGCGGGAAGGCGGGGCATCCCTGGGCCGCGTGACCGGGCTTCAGGATGCCGGCGGCTCCGGAGTGCTGGAAGTCGAAAGCGGGCTGCTGATTCCGTTCGTGCGCGCGATTTGCGTGGCCATTGAGCCGGAAGCGCGCCGCATCGTGGTGGATTTGCCCGCGGGATTGAAGGAACTGTACCAGGCGTGATTTTTCATGTGCTCACGATCTTCCCGGAGTTCTTTGAGGGACCCTTCGCGCATGGCGTGATCAAGCGCGCGCGCGACACCGGCGCCGTTGAGATTCGCATACACAACCTGCGGGATTGGACGAGCGACCGCCACAAGACCGTGGACGACCGGCCGTTTGGGGGTGGTGAAGGCATGCTGCTCAAGCCGGAGCCTCTGTTCGCGGCGGTCGAATCGATATCCCGGTCCGGAAAAACGGTCCTGCTCTCGGCGCAGGGCCGGCTGTTCGATCAGAAGGCGGCCAACGAGTACAGCGGACTGGCGGACTTGTTATTGATCTGTGGGCGCTATGAAGGAGTGGACGAGCGCGTGGCTGAGCATCTGGCCGACGACGAATTGTCGATCGGCAATTATGTGTTGAGCGGCGGCGAGTTGGCCGCTGCGGTGGTCGTGGACACCGTGGCGCGCCTGCTGCCGGGAGTGCTGGGCAACGAATCGTCCGCCGTATTCGAGTCGTTCCAGGATGGCGGACATGCGGGCGCCATGTTGGATTGCCCGCAATATACGCGCCCCGCCGAGTTTCGCGGGTGGAAAGTGCCGGAAGTTCTGTTGAGCGGAAATCACGAAGAAATCCGCCGCTGGCGGCGGCGGGCCGCGCTGGAGAAGACCGCGCGCCTGCGCCCGGATCTCATGGCGTACGCAGCCGCGACCATAACCGAGCCGCGACCGTAAGGGAGCGGGAACACGCTAGAATAGAAAATTAGGATTTGAAATGACCAATTCCCTGTTGACAAAAGTAATTAACAAGAACAAGCGCAGCGACACTCCCGAGTTCCGGCCGGGCGACACCATTCGCGTCCACGTGAAGATCAAGGAAGGCGACAAGGAACGGCTGCAGGCCTTCGAGGGCACGGTGATTGCGCGCAACAACACCGGCATGGGCGAGAGCATCACGGTGCGCAAGGTCAGCTTCGGCCAGGGCGTGGAGCGTATTTTCCCCATCCACGCCCGGGTCATCGATCATATCGACGTCGTTCGCACCGGACGCGTGCGGCGCGCCAAGTTATATTATTTGCGCGGCCTGAAAGGCAAGGCCGCCCGCTTGCGCGAACGCCAGTAATGGAGCCTGGCCCAGAGGGCACCCCGTGAGGCCGCGGAATCCGGGACCAGTCGCGCATTTCCGTTGCGAAGGGACGCTGGAGCGCGAACTCCGCGCGCGCGGATTCCAGGCGGTAGCGGGCGTGGACGAAGTGGGCCGGGGCGCCTTGTTCGGACCCGTGGTGGCTGCCGCGGTGATTCTTTCACCCGATCGCCCGGTCCGCGGTTTGAACGACAGCAAGCAACTCGAGCCGGAGCGCCGCACGGTGCTTGCCGCGCGCATACGCGAGCGGGCGGTGGCGTGGGCGGTAGCGGCCGTGGACGCCGCCACCATCGACTGGGTCAACATCTACCAGGCCTCCCGGATGGCCATGGAAATCGCGGTCGCGCGTCTCACGCCCGCGCCGGATTTTCTTTTGACCGACGCCATGCCGTTGTCGCTCCCCACTCCCCAACGCCCGTTGATCAAGGGCGACGCGCAGTGTCACGCCATCGCGGCCGCCTCCATCGTCGCCAAGGTCTGGCGCGACGAGCGCATGCGCGTTTGGGACGAGATCTTCCCGCAATACGGCCTAGCCAGCCACAAAGGCTATTTCACTCCGGAACATGCGCGGGCGCTGGAGGAGCACGGGCCGACGCCTTTGCATCGGCTGAGCTTTGAACCGGTGCGCGCGCGCGCGTTGTTTCCGGTGGATTTCGACCCATGGGCAGGAGCGCAACTGGATCTATTCGCGGAACTGGGAGCCGCCTCGTGACGGAGCCCATCGCGGTCCCCGCCCCGGAGGTTCCCCGCTATCGCTGGTACCACATCGCGGCGGCGCTGATCTTCATCGTATTCTGCATGGAGCTCGGGATCTTTCTCGCGGTCTTTCCCTGGTCGGAATTTTGGGAACGGAGCTTCTTCTCTTCGCTCGCCCCCGAGTGGCGCCTGTATTGGGAAAACGCCTACCTGCGCGGCGCCGTCAGCGGCCTGGGAATCCTGAACGTGTACATCGCGCTGGTGGAAATCTTCCGGCTGCGCCGCTTTGCCCGCCGGTCTTAACGCCTGATGGGCCGGTCCTACGCATAGCCCAGCTTGCTCCGCCTTCCGAAGTACGCCGCCACCAGCAGCGCCAGTACAGCCAGCAGATAGAACGGCGTCCCAAACTGCCAGCGGGACATGCCCATGAAGTCCACTCCGGGCACATGGTTCATGGGGCCGGCGTACCACCACAGCGTGTACACAGCCTCGAAAAGCCGGCTCGACCCGCTCCAGACACCCAGCGCCAGCGCGAACGTCGGCACGAACAGCGCCCCCGCCAACCACGCGCCGAAACCGGGCCAATCGCCGCCGATCAGCAAACGAATCCCCAGCCCGCCGCCGGTCGCGATCGCCACCACGACCCCCGCGGCCCAGACCGCGGGCAATTGACGGTCTAACGCGTGCGCACAGCAAAACACCAGCTTCTGCGTGTCATAGCGGGCTTCGCGCGCGCCCATTTGCGACCAGATCAGCACCGGCCAGAGCCAGGCGCATGCCGCGACCGCCTGCCGCGCCTGCGCATTCGGCACAGCCAGACTGGCCGCGAACAACCCTGCCGCAACCAGGTACCACCACCAGCCGTGCCCTTTCAGCATCAGACGCAACTCGGAGAGAACCAGCCGCCCGAACTCGCCGCCGCGCTCCGACCGCGCCAGGGGTGTCAATTGGACGGCGGCCGCGCGGGCAAACGGCAACCCGTGGGCGCCGGGACGATTCTCCTCAGGTTCAGGAGCCGCCTTCTGGCGCCGCCAAGTCTCGCGCGCCGGATCGAACCGGTGGAAGAACAGCGCGGCCAGCCAGGCGATCCCGATGGCAATCGCGACCCATTGCAACCGGCCCAGCAGCACCTGCGGAGTCCAGTCCACGCCGTTCCATAGAAACGTTTTGGTCGTGTGCACGATGGGTCCGGCCTGGAACGTGAATTGATCCTCCCGGTGCGACGGATCGACCAGTTTCAACGCAGCCGTCATATTGCGCATGAAGAAGCCGAGTCCCAGGTAGTCGTTTGCGCCCGTAACTCCGCTCAAGCCGAGGTAGGTCGCCCAGGCGAAGAAATAGATCACGTTGCCCGCGCCGCCGCGCAGCACCGGCAAGGTTTCAAACAACACCGCGACCGCCGCGGTCATGGCCATGGCCGGCAGCGCCACCCAGATGAATGGCGCCACCAGCTTGCCCGGTTCGAAGCCGGCTCCCTCCGGGCGCGCCAGTTGCAGGATCGCAGCCGCCGCGGCCAGCACGCCAACCATCGCGGCCAGCACCGCGAAGTTGCTGAGCGCTTTGCCCAGCGTGTACAGGCTCTTGCTCATCGGCGTGGTCGCCAACACCAGTCCCACGCGCGTCTGCCGGTCGCGCGCGATGGTGTTCTTCACCATGTAGAAGCCGGCCAAGGTAATGAACGTAGTCGAGACCAGCGTCATCATGCTTCCGACCCAGGCGCAGTTGTAGACGCCGCGGTATTCACCCAATTCCAGGGAGATGTTCCCCGAGTAAGTGAGAAAGGCGAGGCCGGCCGCAAACGCCAGGGTCAACAGGAAACCGTACCTTCGGACGCGTTCCAGAAAATCGGCACGAGCCAAGTGATAAAGAACGCGGCCGCGCGTCATCTCGCGGCCACCTCCGCAAGTTGGGCCCGGTGAGTGGAGAGACAGTGCAGATACGCGTCCTCCAGCGTGGCAGCCACCGGCACGGCGCCTGCCGGCGCGCACTCCGTCAGCAGCCGTACGTGGACGCCATCCGCCCGCCGCACGGTGCCGCTGATCAGATAGCGCTGCTTGGCGGCGCTCAGCTCCGCGCTTGGAATCACCCATTCCCAAACCCAGCCCTCGGCTGCGCGGAGCAACTCTTCGGGCGGCGCGTGAGCCGCCAGCGTGCCTCCCGAAATGAGGGCGATGTCCGTGGCGGTGGCTTCCACGTCGGACACGATGTGGGTCGACAGGATCACGATGCGGTCGCCGGAAAGGTCCGAGAGCAGATTGCGGAAGCGCACGCGCTCCTCCGGATCCAGGCCCGCGGTGGGTTCATCCACAATTAGCAATTGCGGATCGTTCAGCAGGGCCTGCGCGATGCCGATGCGCTGGCGCATGCCTCCGGAGTAACCACCCAATGGCCGCTTGCGCACGTCGGCCAGGTTGACCAGTTGAAGCAATTCGTCAATGCGCCGGCGAGCGCTTGCCGCGTCCAGTCCCTTGACCGCGGCGAAGTATTCCAGAAACTCGACCGCGTTCAGGTTGGGATACACGCCGAAATCCTGCGGCAGATAGCCGAGCACGGCCCGCACCGCGTCGGGCTCTCGCTTAAGATCGGCGCCGTTCCAGGTCACCGTCCCTTCGGTCGCGCGCGTAATGGTGGCGATGATATTCATGAGCGTGGTCTTGCCCGCGCCGTTCGGCCCCAGCAGCCCCAGCACGCCCGGCCGCAGTTCCAGGCTGAAATTCCGCAACGCCCATACTTTGCCGCCATAGAGTTTGCCGACTTTGTCGATGATTAGCTGCAACGTGTTCCCCGCCTTTTCCCTATGGGAGTAACGCGGAGCGGCGCGCCAGAGTTCATTCAAATTTGAAACAGCGGCTCCGCGGCGCTGGCTCCAGGCTGGGCGTAAATCTGAGGCGCGCATGGCTCAATCATAATAGTAGCTATGGACCTGGTCACTCGAGTCACTACCGCCGCGGAGGCGTCACTGGCCGATCATCAGTATGTCAGCTTCATCGATGTTCTCACCGGCATCAACCTGCTGCAGAACGTGCAGGCATGGCACAACGGTCGTGTCGAGTACCTGGACGAAATCGTGCAGGGCAGCCCGGAAAAGCTACTGAAGGTGATCGAAGTCCAGCAGTGGGCGGCCCAACGCGGTCTGCGGAGCGAGGATCTGCCGCCGCACGCGCCCTTCATCCCCAGGCCGCCAAAACACCACACCGCCAGCCAGTTTCCCGTGCTGGAGCAGGCCTTCCGCCGGCATTTTATCTCGCCGGAACTACCGGAGAAAAAGCCGGAAAAGCTGCGGGACAAAGTCAGCGCGGCGGCGCCGCCCACCGTGTTCTCCATCGTAAAGGCATCCAAGTGTTCTGAGTGCCAGCGGGAATTGTGGAAGGGAGAATTGCTCACCATGCAGGGCAACCAGGCGCTGTGCCTGGAATGCGCCGACCTCGACCACCTGGTCTATTTGGAAAGCGGCGATGCCGCCTTGACGCGCCGCGCCACCAAGCACAGCGGCCTGTGGGCGGTGGTGGTGCGGTTCAGCCGTTCGCGCGGACGCTACGAACGCCAGGGTGTGCTGGTGCAGTCCCAAGCTCTCGAAAAGGCCGAGGAGGAGTGCCTGGCCGATGCCGATCTGCGGGCCGCCCGGCAAGTGCGCGATGCTGAGCGAAGGCAGGTCGAGGATGTCGAACTCGCCGCGCGGATGGCGGAGAGAATTCGCGCCTTATACCCCGGCTGTCCGCCCGAGGAGGCCCGCGGCATCGCCGCCCACACTGCCGCACGCGGCAGCGGACGCGTGGGACGTTCGGCTGCCGGCCGTGCCCTCGACGACCATGCCCTGGCTCTTGCGGTGGGCGCCTGGGTGCGACACCGCCACACGCGTTACGACGAACTGCTCATGCGCGGCCAGGAGCGCGCGGATGCGCGCAGCCGGATCCGGGAAGAGATGGACGAGGTGCTGGATCGCTGGGGTATGCTGTAGAGAGAGGAGCAACCTATGCCGAAGCGCCAGCCCATAGTAGTTAGCGGCAAATTCCCAAGCGACGCCGAGGTGGCAGCCGTGTTGGGAATTTCGGCCCGACGGCAGAAAGAGCTAGATCGCATGATGGAGGAGCACTTCCGGCAAAAGCGCATGCGGCTGAGCAAGACAAGCACGCCAAGAAACGGACGCGATGATCGCAGACGACCCCGCACGCAGTGAGCCTCATGCGCCTTGGGTTTTCCTCAACTTCCCGTAGAATCCGCAGTTTGTACCGTTGTACGTCGCCTATATCGCGGGGGTGTGCTCGTTCGGGCTAATTCCCCGAGTTGCGCTTGAATTGCCCGGAGGAGAGCGGCGCTTGGATCGTATAATCGAACTGGTCCTCGGTTGCCAGTATTCGTTTCACGATCTTTCGCGGGTGGAACTGGATCTTCGCCGTCCCCAGACCCCCCGTATGAATATGCCCTTCGAACTGGGGCTTACCGTGATGGCTTCGTATCGGAATCCGAAGCAGCATACCTGGTGTGTTTTCGAGAAGGATCACCGGCGCGTTCTAAAGTCTTTAGGTGATCTGGCCGGATCGGACGTCTATAGTCACGGCGGGAGGCCCAAGGGTGTACTCAGAGAAATCGCCAACGCTCTCGTTGGCGAAGATCGGCAACCCGAAATGAGACAGTTACTGGCCGTCTACCGCGACGTGAAGACGGTCCTCCCAGAAATTCTTAAGAAGCGTGGGGCGAAGTCCTGCTACGAGGCAGCGGTATTTCGGGACCTGGTGTACTCCGCTCAGAAGGCGGCCAAGAGCGGTTTCAGCGCCGCTTGAATCCGCAAGAGTCTACGCCTGCTTGGCCGCCAGCTCGCCGATCACCGGCAACACGATCTTCTTCCCCTGGTACGTCTGCAGCAGCATGAAGATCCACAGGGCGAAGAACGCCAGATCGATCAGGGTGATCATGTACCACATCCCCCATGGTAGAATCGCGCGCAGCGCAACCCAGACGATGATCAGCGCCACATGCATGAAGATCGACTGGAACGCGTGAAAGCGGATCAGCTTGTTCTTATTGTAGGGCTCCAGAACCAGGAAAATGATCCCGGTCAGGAGTCCCAACAGGTAACAAAGAGCCGCCGCGGTATTCTCCGGCAGACCGGCAGCGGATACCACAACTGGCGCGGCTGTGGGCGCGGCGGGGTCCACCGCCGTCCCGCACTTCGCGCAATAGCGGCCCTCGACTGCGGCGCCGCAACTCGGACAGAATGCCATAAAGTTCCTCCGTTTTTCAATTACGATTACGCGGCCCCACCCATACGCGGCGCGCCGATCGAAAACACCAATCCGCCCAAGGCCGCGCCCAGGATAATCGCCACGTTTCCCGCGCCCATCAAGGCAACGCCCAGTCCGGCAAGTCCACCCATCGCCATGCCGACCAGTGCCACCAACAGTCTTCTTAACATATATTGCTATGCTCATAGTAGCGGTGAGCAACGGAATTGTCATCTTTGCGCACGGTTCTAGCGTCCCATCCGCCAACGAAGCGGTGAAAATGGTGGCGGATGCCGCGGCAGCCGCCGGATCGTTTGCCCACGTGGAGACCGCCTTTCTGGAAGCCAAGCCCGACTTGGCCGAGGCAGTCGCGCGCCTGGCCGAGTCCGGCGTGAGAAAAATCCTGGTGGTCCCATACTTCCTGACGTTGGGTATTCACCTGCAACGCGACCTACCGGCGATTGTGGAACAACTGGCGCAAACCTACCCGAATGTTGAAATCCGCGTCACACCGCCCCTGGACGGACATCCGGCACTCCAGCAAGTGCTGCTCGACCGTGCCCTGGCGGCGCTAGCCGATTGGAAATAAATGGTTTACGTATGTGCGTTAATATACTTGACAATAACGCACTAAAGTTTGATAATGAGAGTGTACTAATAAGCGTTAGGAGGCTTTCAGCAGCATGGGAAAGATTATAGGCATCGACTTGGGAACCACGAACTCCGTGGTCGCCGTGATGGAAGGCGGACAGCCGACCGTGATTGCCAACCAAGAAGGTAATCGCACGACACCTTCCGTGGTGGCGTTCACCAAGAGCGGAGAAAGGCTGGTCGGCCAGGTCGCCAAACGGCAGGCCATCACCAATCCTGAGAACACGATTTTCTCGATTAAGCGCTTCATGGGACGGCGCTATGACGAAGTGACCGAAGAAATGAAGATGGTCCCCTACCACGTCGTGCGCGGCGACACGTCCGACGCGCGCGTGGATATTAATGGCAAGAAGTACTCGCCGCCCGAAATCTCGGCCATGATCCTGGGCAAGCTGAAGGAGGCCGCCGAAGCGTACCTGGGCGGCAAGGTTACCCAGGCCGTGATCACGGTCCCGGCTTACTTCAACGACGCGCAGAGGCAGGCTACTAAGGACGCGGGGAAGATCGCGGGCCTGGAAGTGATGCGCATCATCAACGAGCCTACCGCGGCGGCGCTGGCCTACGGCCTGGACAAGAAGAAGAACGAAACCATCGCCGTCTACGATTTCGGCGGCGGCACGTTCGATATTTCGATCCTGGAAGTGGGCGAGGGCGTGGTGGAAGTGAAATCCACCAACGGCGACACGCACTTGGGCGGCGACAACATCGACCAGCGCGTCATGGACTGGATTGTCTCCGAGTTCAAGCGCGAGTCCGGCATCGAGCTGTCCAAGGACCAGATGGCGCTGCAGCGGCTGAAGGAAGCGGCCGAGAAAGCCAAGATGGAGTTGTCCACGCTGCTGGAAACCGAGATCAACCTGCCGTTCATTACGGCGGACGCCACCGGCCCGAAGCACCTCACCATGAAGCTGACGAGGGCGCGTTTCGAACAGATGGTCGAGGATATCGTGCAGCGCTCCGTGGGCCCGTGCAAACAGGCGCTCGCGGATGCCAACGTAACTCCCAGCCAGATCGACGAAGTGGTCCTGGTAGGCGGCCAGACGCGCATGCCGCGCATTCAGCAGATCGTGCGCGACCTGTTCGGCAAAGAGCCCCACAAGGGCGTGAATCCGGACGAGGTCGTGGCGGTGGGCGCGGCTGTGCAAGGCGGCGTGTTGGGCGGCGAAGTCAAGGACGTGCTGTTGCTGGACGTGACGCCTCTGTCGCTGGGTATCGAGACACTGGGTGGCGTGTTCACCAAGCTGATCGAGCGCAACACCACTATTCCGACGCGTAAGGGCGAAACATTCTCCACAGCGGCCGACAACCAGCCGTCCGTCGAGATCAAGGTGTTCCAGGGCGAGCGCACCATGGCGCAGCACAACCGCTTGCTCGGTGTGTTCCAGCTTGGCAACATTCCACCCGCGCCGCGCGGCATTCCGCAGATTGAGGTGACCTTCGATATCGACGCCAACGGGATCTTGAATGTGGCCGCCAAAGACAAGGCCACCAACAATGAGCAGAAGATCACCATCACCTCGTCTTCCGGCCTGTCGAAGGACGAAGTGGACAAAATGGCTAAGGACGCCGAATCGCACGCGGCCGAGGATCGCCAGCAGCGCGAAACCATCGAGACCCGCAACCGCGGCGACGCCATGATTTACAACGTGGAAAAAACGCTGAAGGAGCATCGCTCCAAGATCGGCGAAGACGAGGCCCGCAACATCGAAGAGGCCATCGCGGAAACTCGCAAGGCCATGCAGGGGAATGAACTCGCGCCCATCAACGCGGCCATCGATAAACTGACCGCCGCCAGCCACAAGCTGGCAGAGGCCATGTATAAATCGGCTTCGGGCCCGGAGGCTCCGCCCGATGGCGGCCCATCCGGACCCGGACCGGACGGCGGCAACAAGAAGAAAGACGATGTAGTGGACGCCGAGTTTGTGGACGTCGACGACAAGAAATAGGAGCTAGGGGCTGGGGGCTTGTTTCCCTAGCCCCTAACCCCTAACCCCCAGTCCCCATTCAATACCATGTCTCCCAAGCACGACTATTACGAAACGCTACAGGTGGCCAAGGGGGCTAACCAGGATGAGATCAAGAAATCCTATCGCCGCCTGGCGCGAAAATATCATCCCGATGTAAACCCGGGCGACAAGGCATCCGAGGAGCGTTTCAAGAAGGTCCAGGAGGCTTACGATATTTTAAGCGACGCCCGGAAACGCCAGGTATACGATCAGTACGGTTTTTATTCCGACAATATACCTGCCGGCGGCGCCGGCCCCGGTCCCGGTCCGCAATCGAACATGAATTTCGACGGCTTCGACTTCTCGGATTTCGCCCAGGGCGGCGGGCGGCGGACATCCACTGGAAGCGGCGCCAGCGGAGCGGGCGCGGGCGGCTTCCGGGATATGTTCTCGAGCCTCTTCAACCGCGGCGAGGCTGCGCAGCCGGAGCCCGAAAAGGGGGAGGACCTCGAGTATTCGCTGAATATCGATTTCTGGCAAGCCATCAAGGGTACCCAGACGCGCCTCAATATCACGCGTTACGACACTTGCCCCACCTGCCACGGTAGCGGTTCGGCCGGCGGCCAGACCGTCTCTTGTCCGGAATGCAATGGAACGGGTTCGGTTTCCCAGATGGCCGGCGCCATGCGCTTCAATCTGACCTGTCCCAAGTGCGGAGGCAGCGGCAAGCTGAAGAATGCCTGCCCCACGTGCCAGGGCGAGGGCCGCATCGCGCACACCGAGACCGTGGACGTGCGCATTCCGCCGGGAGCGCGCAGCGGCTCGCGGTTGCGCGTGCCAGGCAAGGGTAATGCCGGCTCCATGGGCGCTCCCTCGGGTGATCTCTACATCACCACGCGCGTGGAGGACCATCCCTACTTTCATCGCGAGGGCGACGACATTCACATTCGCGTGCCGGTAACCGTGTGGGAAGCGGGGCTGGGCGCCAAGATCGAAGTGCCCACCATCGACGGCCGCACGCTGCTGAAGATCCCGCAGGGCACCCAGAACGGGCAGAAGTTTCGCCTGCGGGAGAAGGGTGTCTTCAACGCCCGCACCAACCAGCGTGGCGATCAGATTGTGGAGGCCGCCATCCAGGCACCCAAGATTCAGGACGAACGCACCAAAGAGATTCTGCGCGAGCTGGCCGGGCTGCATCCGGAAGATCCGCGTGCGGATCTCTGGACGGTGGTGTAGAGACCGCCGTAAGAAGGCAAGGATATGGGCAAGGGAAGATCCAAGGGCTCGTACATGATCTCGTCGGTGGCCGAGCAGTATGCCATCCACCCGCAGACTCTCCGCCTATACGAAAGAGAAGGCCTGCTGAAACCCTCCCGCAGCGATGGCAACACCCGGTTATATACGGATGGCGATCTGGAGCGCCTGGAAGTAATCCTGCATCTCACTCGCGAATTGGGCGTGAACCTGGCGGGCGTCGAGATTATTTTGAATATGCGCGAAAAAATGGGGGAGATGCAGTTGCAGATCGAAGAATTCGTCAGCACCCTGAACCGTGAACTGGTGGCGCGCCGCAGGCCGGCCGCGCCGGAGGAGCAGCACTCCCTGATTCGCGTTGTAAACTACTCCACCGTGGCGCCGGCTACTCCCACTCGCAAGAGCCGGGGCTCAGGCCAAAATAGTTGATCAAGCGCTCTCGGTAAGGTTCCACGAGCCCGGATGGAATTGCGAGTCCGGCTGTCCTGTCTGCAAGCCCGCCTGTTCCAATTGCTGCAATGTGTAGTAGCACCCCGCCTGTATCCCGGTGACCGTTCCGCTATAACCCGGCACCGTAAAAGTATTGGTCCCTTGTACCTGATTGGCAACCGAAATATAGATTGGTTGGGGCCCTGAAGACTGCCCCGGTCCAGCGTAGCCTAGCTCCTGGGAAGTGTAAGTGGTTCCGTCATATGTGATAGGCCCCGGATCCGACCAATAGGCGTTTGTATCGATGGCATTTCCCGTTGCCAGCCGCTGCGCATTCTCGAGCGCCAGTGCCTGGTCGAACGTTTGTTGCGCCTGCGGGCTCGGAATGCCGGGTAGCTGCGACGTTAAATCGCCCGGATTCTCCCCGGTCAGACCTGCAAAGGAATTGCCGATTTGATTGTCCAGCGCCTGTGTATAAATGGCGTCCGGACCGTATACGCTACCGGCTGGGAAGTTATTGCCCGCCCCTGCGGCGGGTTCATAAGACACGCCATTGGCGTTGCCGGAGTCCCCCATCTCCGTGTGGTAGCTGGTGAGCCAGTCCTGTACGTCGGGATCGCCCAAGCTAGCCTGTGCGGCGGGAGCCGCCGTTACTGGGCCGGAGGAGGAATCGGCGGGAATGGCGCGCTGGTCTACGCTCGACGCGGTTGCCTTGGTGGCGTCTCCGAACAACTCCGCAAACTCGGTGCTTCGCTGCCCCGCGGTTGCACCCACCGACCTTTCCAGCGTCTCCAGGTAAAGGTTATACATCGGCTCAATCATCCTGTTTCTCCCTGGCGTGCCCGCTACGCGTGGCTTTCGCACGCCCACCCGCATTACGGCAAGCCGAGGGCCACCGCAGCCTGTTATCGCTACTTCAAAGAAACATAAGGCTCCAGACTGGCAGCCGCTCACAAAACCGGGCACGGCCGGCGACGGGATTTTGACGCAATCAGCGATTTCGCGTCATGGACTTGACGCTAGTACAGCGTCCAGATAGTTCCTTGCAGAATACCGCCGATTCTGTTGCGACGGAGGGCGGCCAATCTTGGCCGCAGCCGCCTTTCAAGGCGGCTGAAGGCCGGCTGCGGGCAGAATTGCCCGCCCCACGGGAATCATTTTGGCCTAGTTTTGGCGGTCCGTCGCTGAAAAAGAATCCCAGTCTTCCCTTTTCCCGACTGGCCGGTTTTCCGTCACACGCTGGCGCATATCTCTATCTCAATGAAACCAATAACAAAATGCCGATTCTGATCGATAACTCGTGGCGCCTGCATGCTAATGTGGACGCGGGTTAAGCAACCAAAAAGGAGAACTCTTATGACCACCACCCCGGCGCAGCCCAGCTTGCCGCAATATCCGATCTCAGATCTTTATCTGTTTACCAACTATGGGGACCGAGCCGCATACCTGGCAGCGGTAGGAACCCAGGCTCCGCCGTTCAATCCGGCTTTGCCAATCAAGGGATGGGCAGATCCCTCGCCTGATGGGCAGCCTTACAACTTCTTCGACAGTACCTCGTCCTCCACGGGCTACGTGATCCAGCTTTCCGTGCCGGCTGCGGCGGCTGTATCGGTCAATCTGCCCGGCGCTTACGACTATCCGGCCTACGTGGAAGCGCCCACGGGAGCGACGATGATGGGTCCATACGGAGCGGGATCCCCCGTCCTGCCCAGCACCCTGTGCTTGCAGGCGGAGGCGCAGGCGATAGCCAACCAGATTGCGCCCCTCTACCCCGGTGAAACGGTGAGTGTGGCGGATGGCTCCTTCGTGGGGATCTTTCAGACCGTCTATCCCGCCGGCGAGCCGCGCCGCCAGTGGATCCTCGAGGTCGGCGGCAAGTCTTTCAGTTGGGCGGAGGCCTGGATCGCCGCGCAGAATGCGAATGGCGTTGGCGCACCCGGACATTGGGCGTTGGCGCCCATTCCCGGCGACGTCGTGACTACGCCGATGTTGCAGTGGATTCAGGACCCGCAGGTCACCGCGCCGCCGCCCAATGCGATCACCCTGCCCGTGCCCATCCGGCCGCTGTTGCCGAATGAGGAAATCGAACTTGTGCCGCCGGCGAATGCGTTGTTCGGGACGGCCACCTGGATCGTGGTGCGAACGGACGTGCCGCAGCCGCCGGCGATCACGTTGGCGCAGATCCAGCAGCTCGTGGCCGAGTACAACGCCCAGCCCGGAGTCACGGCCATCCCCATTCCAGACTAAAATGAAGACATGCTGAGAGTCATGCCGCTTGTCCTTGTGGCGATCGCGGCCTTCGCCCAAACCCCGCCACCCACGCCCGAAAAACCTCCCGCGCCAGCTTCCCCAAAGGCTCCGCCGGAGGTGGAAGCGGCCTTGCGGGCGCGCGTAACCCAGTTCTACCAATTCGAAGTGGAGGGAAAATTCTACCAGGCGTTGCAACTGGTGGCGGATGACACTAAAGATTATTTCGTAAGCGTGAACAAGTCTACAACCGTGAGTTTTCAGATTGGGAGCATTCAGTTTTCCGATAACTTCACCAAGGCGGAGGTGGTGGTCACGGTTCACCGGATTGTACCCCTTGAGGGATTCATGGGCCATCCCCTATTTATGCGGGACCCCGGCCACTGGAAGCTGGAAAGGGGCGAATGGTGCTATTACACGATTCCACGGTCGGGGCTGGATGCCACCCCGTTTAGGCGGATACTTCGTCCGGGAACTACGCTTCCCACGGCAATGCCCCCCGGAGCGCCCAGCGCGCTGCCTCCGGCGCAGGATAATCTTCCGAAGGGCCTGGGACTGACGGCAGACAAGCCGAGCGTCCGGTTGAAGTCCTCCGGCCCGTCCTCGGAGCAGGTGGCCATATCGAATCCGTCGCCATGGCCCATGGCCCTCAGCCTTACCGACCCGAAGATTGCCGGTCTCACCGTCACCCTGGATCGCCTGGCCCTAAAGCCGAATGAGAAGGCCATCCTGAGCATTCAGTCAAGCGGCGGCGTTCAGATTCCCAAGGCGCCCTTCACCATCTCGGTCAAAGTGCAACAGACAAACCAGATTATTCCGATTCAAGTCTCTTTTGTCAATTAGTCAGGCAGGTCCCCGCCGAGCGGGGACCTGCCCGCGCTTTACTGAATCGGGATCAAAGAAGGATTCCCGAAAAGCAGTGAGGTCCCCTGATCTACATACACTGCGATGGCGAACGGTGCATTGTTCCCGGTAGGAGTATTCTCGGGCACTTGGAAATCCACTTCGTAGACTCCCACCATACCGTAAGCATAATGCGCCGAAATGACCGCGACGCCGTTGTTGTTGACACCCACCACCAGGCCCGCCGTCACCGGCAGCTCCTGCGGGACCCAAGTGCCGCTGGCGTCCGTCAACGGATCGAACTCGTTGGTGAACAACGGTGGGGTTGTCTGGCCGAGTCCCGTAACGTACATCCGGAGGGTATCCCCCGGCTGCGCCGGATTCGCCAGTGAAATGAAGGACCCATCCTGCCTCACCAGGACCGCCCGCGTTTGACCATCGGTGTCCACGAATTGGAAGATGCCCGGGCTATACTGCGTTACCGGAACAGGGAAAGCGGGGAAAACGTTGCCGTCGACTGTGACGACCATGGAGACAGTGGCCGGCGGGACCGCATTAGATGCCGGCACGTCGCAGGGCACCTGAGCCGCCACGGATTCCTCGCCATTGTAATTCGCGACGTACAGAATCGGCGCGGAGATGCCGCCGAACTGGACGCTGACGCTGGCTACCTGAAACTGGGGTGCGATGAAAGGAGCTACCACGCCTTGCAGTCCAGGCGCGAGCCCCGTTCCATAAATCGTCACGAGGCTGCATGGCGAAGCCGCCGAGGGGGACTTGTCGAAGCCGGCCGCATTCACGACTGCCGTGACGGAGGCGGGCGCCAGGACGGTCAGGTCGAAGGTCTGGGTGTACTTCGTGCCCGCGGAAACGATGCTGGCGGTAATCACGACGGGACCGGCAGCGCTGCCTGCGGTAGCCGTAACCTGCGCCTGGCCCTCCGCGTTGGTGACGGCAGTGGGTGCGCTGAGAATAACGGATCCACTGGTGATCGCGTAGCTGACCGTTGCGCCATCCACCGGCAGGCTGTTGTCGTTCACCTGCACGATCAACGGATCGGTGAAAGGCGCGCCTTCGGCAGCCTGTTGGAGACTGCCGGAAACAGCCTGCAGGGACGTGACGATCGTATTCACGTTAACCGTGAACGTATATTGCGCCGAAGTGCTGCCGTTCAACGAAACGGTGACCTGCACGGGTCCGACAGTGGGGGTCACGTAAGCCGAGACCTGGCCGGTCGCGGTCGAGGACGACGTCACGCTGCTGAGGGTGGCGGTGCCCGATTTCACCGACCATGTTACCGCGGCGCTCTTTGACGCGTTCCCGCCGGCGTCGGTCACTTCGGCGACCAGCGGCAGGGGAGTCTTGGATCCCGAATTGACGGTCTGGTTATTGCCGCTGATGTACTTGATGGCTGCCGGTGGTCCGGCAGTGACGGTCAGCGTCGCCGCCTCGAGGTCGGTCGGGAAGGCGCCGCCAATCACGACGCTATAGGTCCCCGTTCCGATCACGCCGCCGAAGACGGGAGTGCAGGTTGCCGTGCCCGACGCATTCGTCAGCACGGTGCCCGCCGCCTGGCCGGGTTGCGTCACACAGCTTACGGTCGGGCCGGTGGTCCCGGATTGCAGGCTCACTGCAATACCAGGGAGAGGCCCCCCACCTCCAATTAATCCGCCGATTTCAGTCAAGGTCACGGTAATCGGCGCGGCCATCGTTTCGACGGCTCCGGTCAGCGCCGGAGGCGCACTCAGACTGATGGCGAGCGGGGCGGTAATTCCGTTCGCCAAAGCCGACGTCTCAACGAACTCAGTGCTGGCGCCGAGGGCCGATGCCACGACTGTGAACGGAAAGAAGTATAGCCCGATGGTCACTCCTTGCGGTCCCAGGACATAAGTGGCCTGCCCGGCCGAGTTCGTCGAAGAGGTACCCGCCGTGACTATGCCATCGGGCTGCGTGTCGGTCCAGGTAACGGTGGTGTCCGCCACGGGATTGCCGGTCGCATCTTTGACCAGCACCACCAGCGGAGAGAAATTCCGGGCGCTCAATGTACAATTCACGCAAACCAATTGTCCGTTGCCGGAAACAATGGAAACGGTTTGCGCGGAAGAAAAAACTGGAAAAAGGAAAAAGGCGGCGAGGAAACTGCCGGCGGCAAGATAGAGTTTCTGCATACACGTCCTCCTGACGTTGAGGGAAGAATAGGATGGTGGACGCGGAGGATCATGGTAGCACCATCCGCGTCAAAAAAAAAGGGGGGAGCTGGAAGCTCCCCCCTTTTCACGACGAAGTGCCGTGAAGTTTAGTGAACGAGTTGCTCACCCGTGATGTTGCAGGTGTTGGTCGTGCCGTAGGCCGAGCAAAGGAACGGCGTAGCCGCACGAGTCGAAGCGTCGGGGATGATCAGCGCCAGATAGGCCGCCGCGAAGTGCTGCAACTGGAAGTCGCTCACAAAGCTGTAACCGTGAGCATACTGGAAGTTGCAAGTCGCGATGGCATAACCGGTCGGTACGGACGACGTACCGGCGTTATAGCCCGTCAGGTCGAGACCGGACAGCAGGAACGCGGTGTCGCTGCCGCCAGGGATGACCGCTGTAGTGTAGACGCCATTGACTGCACCGCCATCATTCATGGCTGTGGCGACGGCGCCACCGCTATAGAATGTGACCGTGCACGCTCCGGAATTCTGCGGGGTGGTTCCCAGCGGATCCAAAGACGTGTTGGAGATGGCGATACCGGTGTCAAACCCGGTCAAGTCGGTGATGTACGGGAACAGCAGGTACGTCACGCACTGCGAAGCGGTGAACAGAGTCGTGGGCGCCGCCGGCGTCGGGACTGTCGTCGAGAACGTCGGGATGGCTTCGCTCGGAACCGCGCTGGCAGCCTGCGGACTGAAGCCGCCTACGCCGGTCGTGGAAGCGTTCGGCAAGGTGTTGCTGGGCTGGCCGAGGAGCGACGCATAGATGTTGAACACCAATGAATCGATCGCGAACGGATTCGTGTTGGTGATCTCCCATTGAACCAGATAGCCCGGGATGGGCGCGGTTCCGGCGGAATTGTCAACCACAGTCGTAACTGTGTTGGCAAAGGGATCCACGGGGGTGGAACCCGAGGACGTCACCAGAGTGGCATCCGACGGTTCCGGCGAGCAGGGCTCCGAAACCGCGGTGCAAACCGCAGCCGAAGACTGTGCCCAGCTATCCACCGAGATCACGGCGCCTGGCGGAATATTGGAGATCCATACCTGGAGCCTTGTCCCGGTATCGGCAACGCCGGTGGTGTTTCCGTTAATCGTGATTTCCAGACCGCTCTCCGTGTTGTAGACAATCCCAGGAGTATTCTGGCCGGTGGCTCCCTTATCCTTAAAGGCAGTCGCGAAAGCCTCCGTAAATGTTGCCGTTCCCACCACCGTCATTGGAGAGTTTTCGCACTCCAGGAAAGAAGGCGTGAAGCCCGCCACCACAGGTGCCTGGCCAGAGATGTCCTGGTTCAAGCCGAGGGTTGCGAATCCAACCACGGCCGTATCCTGGCCCGCGGTGATCTGGATGGATGTGCTGCTGCTGGACGTGACGAGCGCGTTCAAAGGTATGCCAACCGCAATACCCGTCGCGTCGACGCGAATGTTCGTGATCCGATAGGTAAGTACCGCACCAGCCGTGCCCGGTGCATCAATCGGAACGCCCAGAAACGTGATCGTGTTCGCCGCTAAGCCAGGGCCGCCGAGGCCGGTAATTCCCTGGAAAACGTTGTACTGAGGCGCGGGAGCCTGAAATTCTCCGCCCACGCCGTCGCCGATGACCTGGCAGGCGATTGTGGGGTTGGTGGGGCTGAGGCAAGGGACCTGAGCGGTCGGGCCCGGATCGTCAACCAGCAACAGCGCTTCCGTTACCGAACCGGTAAGAATGCGGCTGGTTATCGGCGCACCAACGTTCACGGTGATATTTGCCTGCGCCACGGGGGTGCCGGCCGGTGTTGACGAGGCGCCTGGAGCCTTGGTGCAACTCAGCAGGATATCACCCGCCAGTTCGGTGAAGCCCTCGTGACGAAGTGTGGGGGCCACCGCGGCGGACGTGCCGCAAATAACACCATATTGTGCGCTCGCCGGAACTGCCGATCCTAGAACCAGGACGAGTGCGGCGAACGCCAGAAACCATCTGCGAAAATCTGCCATTTCCTTCTCCTTGTGAATTGCGAAATTGAATCGGTCGAAGTTCTCTCTCAACCTGAGCCTCTCTCCAACTGCCTTCTTTACCACCTGGGGAACTTCTCCGTGCGGGCGGAGACTTCATCAAGATCTTGCCGGCAACCCTACTGCCTGGCACCGGGTACTGCCGAACTACGCCCTGCGATAGGGCTGCCTGTTTCTATTTTTTGTCTTTGGCCGGCTCGCAGGATTGCCCAAAAATTGCATTTGTAGCAAACTCAGTAAAGATATTCATAACGTATCGCTGCGCCCGTGTCAAGAGAAATTCTTTGCCTTCAACGGAAAACCGGTCGTTTCCGAACCTCTTAAGCCCCCACTGCGCCGCCTGAAACGGTACGCTCGAATTAGATCACGATACCTGCCCGCCAGTCAACAGTTTCACACCGAATCGTCTCATTTTAACGATTTTTAATGAAACCGGCCGCACCGACGCCGCAAACCTTCTCCAACATGTCACTTTATCAATCACTTGGCAGCATGACCCGAACCGTCAAACAGGAAGCAAGTGACCCTCCGCCGCCCGCCCGGTGAGTTTCGAAAGTGCATAAAGGTACCATTGCAATTGGCGCTGATAGCGGGCGGCCTGCGCCGAGTCGCTTTTGAAATCGATCACGATCCAGCGTTCCCGCTCGAGGAACGCCAGGTCGAGCACGCCTTCCAGCAGCCGCCCGTCTTCCAGTCGCAAGTGGACGGGCAGCTCCCGATGGCAGCTTTCGGCGGCGCGCGCCCGCTCCAGAAGCGGGTGCGCCCAGGCAGCTTCCACCGCCGCCGCCGCGGCGTCCGCCTCTTCGCCCGGGGCGTCCAGCAGGCGCGCATGCACCCTCGCCAGCGCCGCGATTTGATCCGGCGCGCCCCGCCAATCGAGATCGCGCAGCATGGCGTGGACGAGGATGCCGAAGCGGCGGCCACCGGGGCGTCCGGCCACCGGCACGACCGGTTCGATAATGATCGGGCGAAGCTCGGGCGGGTTCTCGAGGCCGTCGGTGGGCGATACGATACGGAAGGCCGGCAATTGGCCGCTTTCGAGCGTCCGCTGCCGCTCCGTTTGCCATTCACGGTAGCGCGCGACACCCTCGGCGGCGCGCGCTGCAGGCTCGGCCGCCAGTATGTCCTCCTGCCGCAAGCCTAACCCCTGCGTGACGTCCAGCCGAAGCCCGATCGGGTCCCACCAGACCACCTGGTGTTGGCCGGCCTGCGGAGTGTGCAGGCCGGGACGCACGGAATCTTCGGGCTGTCCGAGCATTTCGGTGGGGCGTTCCAGCACGGTACGATCGCCCGCGAACGGTGGACAGCCGGCGGCGGCGGCTTTGGCGCGGTGCTGGCCGCGCGCCGGGTAGATCGCTTTATTGAGCGGCCCCAGCCAGCCGTCGCGCTCCTCGTCGCCCACCGCGGGAACTACCAGCAGGTCGCGCGCGCGCGTCGCCGCCACATACGCCACGCGCACCCCTTCGGCGACTTCGCGGGTGTGCTCATGCTGTTCGTGCTCCAGCAATTCCCAGGGCGCGGCGCCCAATAAGCGTGTCGCGCACAAATCGCCTGCCACGAAGCGTTCGGCAGTCTCCCGCGCCAGCTTGGCCGTCATATCGGCCAGGATCACCACGGGGAATTCCAGTCCCTTCGCCGAATGCACCGTCATCAGGCGCACGCCGTCGGACGCCTCTTCGAGCACCGGCGCTTCGCTCGATTCGCCCTTCTCCGCGCGCGCCCCCAGATCCTCCACGAAGCCGCGGAAGGAGAGACCGCCGGTCAGCTCAAAAGTACGCGCCAGATCGCAGATCCGATAGACATTCGCCAGCGCCTGCGCACCGCCCCGCCGTAGCATGAACCCGGCGTGCGCACGGCTGGCTTCGAGCAGCGCATTGACGGTGTCCACAATGGGGCGGTAGTTGCGATTCCGATGCAGGCCAATCAGAATGGACAGCGCATCGGCGATGGGCTTGAACTCCGCCGCAAGGGACTGCCGGCCGCTGCGATACGGGCGCAAGGGCCCGGCTTCGGACCGGAAGCGCAGCAGCAGATTGTCCGGGATGGCGAACAACGACCCACGCAACGTGCCGAACACCGAAAGTTCATCGTCCGGCCATTCGATGGCGGCCAGCGCCACGCGCACGGCTTCGACTTCCTCGCGATGATAAAAGGACTTCGATCCCACCAGCAAATGCGGTATGCCGCGCGCTTCGAGGGCCTGCGTATAATCGCGCGAAGTGTCCGCGCCAAAGCTGACGAACCGGCGGAAGAGCACGCAGATATGCTTGGCCTGCAGCCGCACTAGCGCGCCATCCCGGTCGCACACCTCCCAACCGCTTTCGTTCGCCAGCCAATCGATGTAAGCGGCGATCGCCCTGGGCAGACTGGCGTCGATGCTTTCGTTGCTGACGCGCCGCACCCCATACGGCGCCGGCACCGGCAGCACGACAAGGGCCGGCTGCTTCGGGTTGGCCGCGCGGTGCTCCTCGAGAGGCGCATAACGCGCCTGGCCGCCCGCATGATCGCCGGTCATCTGCGGCGCGAAGGCCGCGTTCACCAGGTGCTGGATGGGCCGCACCGCGCGGAAGCTTTTCGTCAGGTGGATGCGCGTCACACCGCGCGAGACCAGCGCCTGGCAGACGCTTTCGTAGAGCACCACGTCGGCGCGGCGGAATTTGTAGATAGATTGCTTGGGATCCCCCACCACAAAGAGTTTGCCGGGGATGGGCGTCGCCTTCAGCCAATCGCTTTCGGCCGGGTCGTCCGCGGAAAGCAGGATCAGGATTTCGGCTTGCAGCGGATCGGTATCCTGAAACTCGTCCACGAATATGCGGCTATATCGGTTTTGCAAGTATTGGCGGACACCCCGGTCGTCGCGCACCAGGTTGCGGACCAATAGCAAAAGATCGTCGAAATCGAGCTTTCCGGCCCGCTGTTTGCACTCGCGGTAGCCGGCTACCAGATCCTGCATGTCGTCGCGCAGGGCGGCCGCGAAATCGGCGCCGGCGTCGCGGCAAAACTCCTCCAGATCGCGCAGCAGCACCTCGCGGGCGTCCAACACCTGCTGCCGTGGGATGCCCGGCGCGAAGTTGCCGGAACCGGGCTTGAAGTTTCGTTTCAGAGCCGCACCCAGCTTCAAAAGCCGTGCCTCCCGCGTGTCTTCGTCGCCGGGTTGTTTCAGCAGGTCCATCAGTGGACGCATGCCCGTCACCAGCCGGTCGTTCGATCGGGGACACTGGTGCACCAGGCCGGCGATCTCTCTCGATTGCCGCAGCAGCGCCTCCACGCGGGCACTGCGATCGAACGGTTCCTTGCGCCAGGGTCTCGCATAGCCGCGCCAATCCAGCAAATGCTTGCCGGCGCTCTTGATCGACTCCACCGCGGGAAGCTCCGCTTGCCAGGGCTCGCGCCAGGCCAGCCGCGTGAGCGCCCGGCGCAAGGCTATGGATCCCGAGTCCAGCTTGCGCTGGAACCAGCCGTCGAAGGCGCGGTCGTAAATACGGCCGGCTTCCGGCTCGGTGAGTTCCGCGAAGTCCGGATCGACGCGCGCTTCCACCGGACGCTCTCGCAGGATCTGCGCGCAGAAGCCGTGAATCGTGCCGATGGCCGCTTCTTCCAGCCGCTCCAGCGCGTCTTCCAGGCGGGCGCGTTCTTCCGCATCGGCGCACCCGGCGCGCGCTTTGTCCAGTTCCGCGCGCAGCCGGATCTTCAGTTCGCCGGCGGCTTTGTGGGTGAAAGTGACGGCCACGATCTGGTCGACCCGCGTGCCTGCCGCCAGCACGCGCACAATTCGCTGGATCAGTTCCGACGTCTTTCCCGTGCCCGCCGAAGCTTCCACGATGAGGCTCTCTCCGAGCGAAGTGCGAATGCGTTCGCGCGCGGCCGCATCGTCTGTCTGAACACCGGGAATCACGGCATATTCCTCAGCGCTTGCAACGCGTCCAACTGGTCCTTGTGCTTGCGCGACGTGCGCCGTTCTTCGTTGGGACCGCAGACCGGCCGATAGTCGCACATGCCGCAGGCGCCCGCTTGCGGCGCGGCGGGCAGAAATCCGCGTTCGATTTCACCATCGATCAGCGACATGGCGTGGCTGAACCACTTCCGCGTGTTGGCCGTGACCTCGAACGGAATCTCGTCATACTCGCCGCGCTGCGTGCAATAGAACAGACGGCTCTGTTCCACCGGCAATCCCAACAGCGTCTCCGCCGCCGCGCCATAGGCCAGTGGTTGCAGTAAAGCCCCGCCACCGACGTATGTCGGCAGTTGCTTCGGCAGTTTCCCCGTCTTGTGGTCGGTGATACGCAGCGTGCCGCGCACGGGATGCCTTTCGATCAGGTCGATGGCGCCGCGCAGCCGCACGCCGCCCTCCAGCACGGCGGGTTCGAGCGTGCTGGCCGAATCGCGATATTCCCTGGAATCCGTGCCGAAGCTGAATTCGAAATGCGCGGGAATCCACCCTTCCCCTTCCGCCGCGGCGTGCTGAATCCAACCTTGCAGGTCGATGCGCAGATCCTCGATCTCGCTGCGCCACACACGGAGAATGGCGGGCGCCAGCTTTTCCTGATATTCTTCCGCCACCAGATCCAATACCCCATCGGCGATTTCGGTAACACGTGCGGCATTTTGCAGGCTCATGGGCAGCAGTCCGGCGGACTGCAATTCCAGAAACAGCCGGTACTGCACGTCATGAAACAGCGCCCCGCGCGTCAGCGGGTCCATCTGTTCCAGGGCGACCTTCTCCTCGCGCGGGCGCAAATGGTATATCGCATTCAGCAGAAACCGGTAAGGGCACGCCGCAAAATGTTGCAGCGCCGATGGCGAATAGCTGCGTGCCGCGAGCCGCTGTTTGGCCAGGGCCGCGCGCGTGGCTTCATCCGGCTCGAAGATGCCATCCGCGGCAAACCACGCGTTACGGTTGCGCCGCGCATACCGGCGTAGCGAGTCGGCCAAATAGGGATTGGCATCGATCAGGTAGTGCCCCGCGCCCCCCGCATCCGCGCGCCCCAGTGTGGCCAGGTCGAACTCGGCATCGTCAATCGCCTCGCGCGGGTTGGCGGGCGCGGGCCAATCCAGGCGCGACGGCGCCCCGCGGCCCGCCTTTTCCTCGAACGCCCGCAACTCGGGCAACTTTCCCAACGCCGCGCGCACGATTTCCAAGGCGTAGAACGACGGCACGCGCGGCCGCGATTCCACCGCATCCATGCGCGGATACGAAAACACCAGGCGGGTTTCAGCGGCCGCGCAGGCCATGTGCAGACGTCGCCGTTCGTCGGCCACGCGGTCGTCCTGTACCTGCAAGCCGGCCTTCAGCCCCTTGCGGTACTCATCCAACAGGATGGGATCCTCATGCGGGCGGCCGGGAAACAGGCCCTCGCAAAGTCCGGGCAGGAACACGATGTCGAACACGCGCCCGCGCACTTCGTCGATTCCGCTTACGAAGACGCGGCCATAGCGGCCGGCCAGCGGCTCGCGTCGCAGGAAGCGCAGGCGATCGCTCAGCACGCCGGAGACTTCGTCGAGGCCCACCGGCCCCACTTCGGCCATGGCCTGTAATTCGCCCAGCACCGACAGCACTGACTCCGGGCGGCGCAGGGCGGCTTCGGCCAGCGCGGAGAGATGCTCGATCCAATCGCCCCAGGCGGCCCGCGGCGGCAGAGCGGCCAGACGATCGATCAGCGGCAGCGCGAATCGCTCCAGATTTTTCAGACGGCCGATTTCGCGCTCCAGATGCTGGCGGCGGCCTTCTTCTTTCTGGCCGAGATCCGCGAGACGAACGCGATACTCGGCTTCCAGGCCCCGCAGGCGGCGTGCCCAGCGGTCGCGGCCGCCGATCACGGCGGCATCCACCAGGAGTTTTTCCCACGCCGCGGGCGATTGCAGCGTGCCGCCGATGACCGCGGCGTCTTCGCCTTCGGCAGGTTCGGGCATGGGCGCGGACTCGGACTCCGGCGCGGCTTCGCGCTCGTAATATCGCGCGAGCACTTCGTCTTCCGGCGGCAGTGGCACGGCACTGCCGGCCGGAACGCGATCGATGGGCGGCGCCTGACCCAGGGAGAGATATTCGGCAAAGCGGGTAGCGGAGCAGCCTTCGCCCGCGCAGGCGAGCAAGGCCAGAAAGGCACGGCCGGCGGGATCGGGACGTGCGACGCCGCGGCTGAAGTGCGCCGGGATGCCCGCCCGCCTCAGAGCTTCTTCGACTAGCGGCTGATAACGTTCCGGGGATCGCAGCAGGATGGCCATGCGGTCGAAGGCTGCTTCGCCCGCTGCCACAATTTTTTGGATGCGGCGGGCTATTTCTACGCATTCCAGCGATTCGCCGGCCGCGGAGAAATAGTCGAGGGTCGAGTCGGGCTCTTCGGCGGGCGAGACAGATTCGGCGAAGAGAGATTCGCGGATGCGATCTATTGTTGTGGCGGCCTGAGAGGCCGGGCCCAGAGGGCACCCCGGCTGAGAGCCTGCCCCACACGTCAGGTTTGTCTCGAACGATTCGGGGGACCGGGCGAGGACCGCTTCGGCAAATTCACGACGCAGGGAAGACTGCAGGTCGGGATCGAGCAACAGTACGGGAAGGCCCAGCCAGCGGTGCTTGCCCTCGCGGGCGGCCCCAATGGCATACCGCAACAGCAGCGCGAAGTCGGCCGCGGACCGGCTGGCCAGTTCCTCTTCGTAGAGCGCCGCCATACGCGCGAGATCGCGGCCAGGCGGACCGGTGGCCGCCACGTCCTCCGGCCGCACGACTTCCAGGCGCAACTCCGCAATGGTGCGAGCGACGGCGCGCGCCAATCCGGGCGTGTCCGCCACGGGTTGAAAGTACGGGATGGATTCCGCCTTCAGCTTATGGATGACGCGCGCCACCATGGCCTCGGCGCCCAAGCCGCCTACCGGCATCAGCCCGGCGCGGGCCAGCGGAATCGCGGCGAGATCCACGGCCAGACCGGTGAGGGTGGTGCGATGCACGCCCAGCAGGCCGGCCCCGCAGGCCGCGCGCACGAAATCGTCAGCCGCGCCGCGCGATTGAGCCAGCACCACAACCTCCGCGTGGCCCTTCAGCGATGCGAGAAAGTCCGCCGCCCGATCGCGCAAAACGGCGTAGGAGACGGATTGGACCCGATGACGCACTTAAGCCGCAGTTTAGCAGCCTGTAACAAAATCCGATTCTGTTCTACGGAGCCGTTGCAGGCAGCCCCGACCAACGCAGCGCTGCGGTCGAACCTCGCGGCGCGGGTATCAACCTGGCGAGCCGCCCGACGCCGCAGCACTGGGCGCGAAACAACGGAAGAGCCTGTCCAAGAGTGCGGCCGCTAACTAGCCGCAACGGTCGAAGCCCAACCGTGCTAAAACCAGAGAGCGATGCTGGTACGCGAACTACGGCCACGGCCGCATTCCTGGTCCCAATACAAGCAAAATAGCGCGCGCATCGCGCTGCCATTCCACGCGTTGGAATGGAGCCTCGAATGGTCCGCCTACTATCTGAGCCGATGGGCGCTGCTGGAGGTGCTGGAGTATCTCAGCGTTCTCTCGGTGCTATTCGCGGTGATCTTCTATTTCGCGGAGTCCGGCGACCGGCAAAAACAGAAACACTACCAGGCCTGGCAGGTGATTAACACGGCGCAGGGCAAGGGCGGCAGCGGCGGGCGCATCGAAGCTCTGCAGGAGCTGAACCAGGACCACGTTCCATTGGTGGGCGTGAACGCCGCGGGCGCATTCCTGCAAGGCATCCAACTGCAGGGCGCGAATCTGTTTCGCGCCGACCTGGAAGCGGCGGACCTGCGCGACGCCAATTTGCACGCGGCGGTTCTGGAGTATGCCAACCTGCGATCGGCTAACTTCCGGAAAGCCAATCTGGGAGGCGTGAGGCTGGGAGACGCGATTCTGCAAGATGCGGATCTGGTGAATGCCGATCTGGACGGCGCGGACCTGCGCGGGACGAACCTGGATAACGCGGACCTGCGCAATGCGAACCTGCACGGCGTGCGCTGGAAGGGCATCGGGAGCATTAGAAAGGCCAATGTTCATGGGGTGCGCAATGCGGAGGCAGGTTTTGTGGAGTGGGCTATGAAGCACGGGGCTCTGTCGGTGGCTGGGGACGAGTGACGCGCGCGGAATTTTGACATTATTGTCTCTGGTTGCGGTAGGCACGGCCGCGGCTCAGACCACGACTGATTCTGTCCCAGGGAACACTTGGGGGCAATCCTTCGGTGGACGGCCATCAGGCATTCGTCGCAGGTCCGGATGGGACGACATGGGACAACGGAACGGCGCAGCGCCCCCTCAGGAGGCTGTCGGGATAGGGGCTGCATGATGGCCACGATGGTCCGTCCGGCTATTGCGCCTTGGGCTTGCGCCTGGCGATCAAACCACCACACAGTCAGCTCGCCTGCGCCGGTGCCCGGTTATAGCGGATGCCAGACAATGGAACCGCTCACGGCCGGATCTTCGACTCATTGAGAGTTGCACACGGCAAAGGTCACCGTGCCGTGGGCCGCCCAGGACGGTCACCGGTAATGTAATTCGTTACACATCTTGCCCAATCCGTTTCACTGCCCATCTCGTACCCCGTTTGAAAGTTCCAAATCCACAAGTGGGAGAGCTACATTTCAAGACCATGACACACCAGAGGTGCACATGAAAACGACGAGAACACACATCGCGGTTATGATTGCCGCATTCATGATGGCGCAGCCCGGGGCGGTTTTTGGCGCCAGCCATCGGGAAGCGCCCATCACCGCCCTCGACAGGGCAGCCGACATCGCGGACTTCTTTGCTTTCGTCAGTTACGACGATCCGACGAAAGTAACTTTTGTCCTGGACGTAGACCCGTTGCTGGACGCCAGCAACGGCCCCAACTATTTTCCCTTCGATTCGGGCATTCAGTATGCCATCAATATCGACAACAACCAGACGGCACTGGCGGGAATCTCTTTTCAATTCCAATTCTCACCGCCCGCGAGTGGGCTGCCAAAGTACTATACAGGCTTCATGGGCGCGCTCAGCGGCATCCCCGCGCCCGCCGATTCGCCCGCACCGATCCCTCCCGGAACGCAGATCATACCGCCCGCCATCACCGCGCTTAGCGGCGCAGGATCGGGTGGATTTAATTTGCGTCAGACGTACACGGTCACCATGCTTGTCAATGGCGTGCCCACGCTGCTGACCAACCAGAGCGGCGCCAGCTTCTATGCGGTTCCGGCCAACGTGGGCCCGCGCACCATGCCGAACTATCCCGCTTTGGCCGCGCAGGGCATCTACACCACCACCAATGGAATCACGGTCTTTGCCGGCACCGCCGACGATCCGTTTTATATCGATCTGGGCGCGGCATTCGACACCTTCAACCTGCGTTCGGGCGCCTTCCCGTCCGGAGCTCCGGGCGTGTTGACCGCGGCCCAGGATGCCGACGATACGCACAACTATTCGCCGGACAACGTGTCGGGTTACAACGTGAACGTAATGGCCATCCAGGTTCCCATCGCCATGCTGACCTCGACTGGAGCGATCGAACCGGCCACCAGTCCGGCAGCCACTATCGGCGCATGGGGCGCGACCGCCCGCCCGGCCGTCACCATCCGCCAGTCGCCCGGCCCGGTGAAATACCACGGAACCTTCCAACAGGTGCAGCGCATGGGCAATCCGCTGATCAACGAATTGATCATCGGCACGGGCAACAAGGACTACTGGAGCATGAGCCAGCCGGTGAACGACTCGCAGTTCGCCAACTTCGACCTGGACCCCACCATCGCGCGCGTGCTGAACGCCGCCTATGAGGCCCTGTTTGGCGCCGGGGCGTTTCCCATACCCACGCCGCCACGCAACGATTTGCTGCCGCTGGTGACCTATGCGCCACCCATCGCCGCGGCGGGCACGCCGGCCGGTCCCATAGCCGACTTGCTTCGGCTGAACACCGGCGTTCCACCCACACCGGCAGCTAACCGCAGCCGCCTGGGCCTGCTGGGCGGCGATGCCGCCGGGTTCCCGAATGGCCGCCGCATTTCCGACGATGTCACGGACATCGCGCTGCGCGTGGTGCAGGGCTTCCTGGCGGACAGCACGAAGTACAACCTGCTGCTGGGCGACGGCGTGAATGTGAACGACATCCCTCTGCAGGAGACGTTCCCCTACGTCGGTTGGGCGCAGAGCGGGTACAGCGCCCGGCACGTGGATCCGGGCGAGTTCGGCTGCACGGGAGACGCCGGCTCGATTTGTCCGATTAACTGAACGCGATGCTGCCCTGCGGCGCGGCTCCAGATCGTTTTGGAGCCGCGACCGCCGGTCGGCGGATTGAAATTATATGACGCCAACATTAATTAACATCTCTCTCAAAGGCGCGGCCATGACGCTGCTCGCCGCCGCAGCCACGCTCGCCGCACCAGCGCCGAACAAAACCCCGGCTGGAGTGGACGCACTGAACCTGCGCGCACGCACGTCGCTGCAGGAGGCGCGCGCCACCGACTCCACCAAAAGCCTGGACGACGCCGAAGCTGCGGTCCACCAAGCCCTGCAACTTGCGCCGAACGATTTTGAGGCGCGCAAACTGGAGGTGAAGGTCCTCCTCGCCAGGCGCCAGTTCCGCGAAGCGCTGGAACACGCGCGCCCGCTCAACCACGGCACGCCCGACGATGTGGAGGCCTGGGGCCTGGTGTCGGATGCCGCACTGGGACTGGGCGACTATGCCGACGCCGAGCGCACCGCGCAATGGATGCTGAATCTGCGTTCCACCAACGTGAACGCCCTGGCGCACGGCGCGCACCTGCGCGAATTGTTCGGAGACAACGACGGCGCGCGCCAGTTCTGGGAATCGGCGCTGCGGCTGACGCTGGCCGACGAAGAACAGCGCGCCTGGCTGGCGACCCAAATAGCGTCCCTTAACCGCCGCACCGGCCACGCCGCCGAAGCCGAAACTCTCCTGCGGCAGGTGCTCGCAGCCAAACCCACTTACCAGCCGGCGCTGGCGGAGATGGCGCGGGTGCGCATCGAGCAACATCGATATGCCGAGGCCGCCGCGATGCTTCGCGAACGCTACCAGAAGGTCCCGCGTCCCGATGTGGAGTTCGAATTGGCGGGCGCCCTGCAGTTGGCCGGGCAGGAGACCGAAGCCCAAATCGCGTACCAGGATTTTGAACGAGCCGCGCGCGCGGCGATCGACACACCGTCGAACTACAACCGGGAACTGGTCCTCTATTATACGGACCGCGCGCCGAATCCCGCCGAAGCCCTGCGCGTGGCCAAGATCGAAATGGCGCGGCGCCAGGATGTGGGAACCCTGGACGCCTACGCTTGGGCGCTCGACGCCTCCGGCGATCCGGCCGAAGCTGAAAAGCAGATGGACAAAGCGCTGGCTGTCGGATTGCGGGACGCATCGTATTTCTATCACGCCGGCGCCATCGCGGCGAAGCTGAAGAACACTTCGGCCGCCGTGCGTTATTTCAACGACTCGCTGTCGGTCTCGCCGGAATCGCAGGCGGCCAACCTGGCGCGCGGCGCGCTGAAAGAGTTGAATCCCCGTGCGGACTGACCGGCTGCTTTCGACGCTGCTGGTCACCGCCGCGATCGCCACGGCGGGCGATCTCCGCCAAGCCCTTCCGGATATCGCGGCGCGCAGCGCGATTCCGGAAACCGCCACCACCGACCAGCGTATCGCCGCGCTCGAGAAGCTGATCGCGCAGAATCCCCAAAGCGCCGCCAACCAGAATCAGCTCGCCGCCGCCTTCCTGCAAAAGGTGCGGGAGACCGTGGACTTCGGCTACCTGGACCGCGCTGAGCGCATCTTGAATCGCGTGCTCGTCTCCGACGACGGCAACTATGAAGCTTTGCGCATGCGCGAGGTCGTGGAATTGGAGCGGCATCATTTCCAGGCGGCCGCGGATATGGCGGAAGTCCTGATCGGCCTGCACCCCGGTGATCCTTGGAGCTACGGCATTCTGGGCGACGCCGCCATGGAGATGGGCCGGTACGATCGGGCCGCCGCGGCTTATCAACAGATGCTGATCTTGCGGCCGGACCAGTCCAGCCTGAATCGCGCCTCCTGGTATGAATTCGTCTCGGGACGGCCCCGACAAGCCATCGCCCTGATGCGGCAAGCCATCGACTCCGGCGCGCGTTCTCCGGAAAATACGGCCTGGTGCCTGGTGGACTTGGGCAATATCTACTTCAAGACGGGCGATATCGACCAGGCGGAGCGGAGCTACACGCAAGCCGTCCGCACCTTTCCCGGATACCACGCGGCGCAGGCCGGATTGGGCCGCGTGCGCGCCGCCCGCGGCGACTATGCCGGGGCCATCGCGAGTTACCTGAAGGCGCAAAGCTCGGTGCCGATGCCGGAATACGCCGCCGCGCTGGAGCAGCTTTACACCCTGCGGCAGCAACCGGAGGAGGCGCGCAAACAACGCGAGCTGATCGATTTTGTGGATCGCATGGCGCGCCTCGCATCCGAAAGGACTAACCGCAACCTGGCGCTGGTGTACGCGGACGAAGGCCGGAACCTGGACCGCGCGCTGGATCTGGTCGAGGAAGAAATCAAGGTGCGCAACGATATTTATACGCACGATGCGCTGGCCTGGGTGCTGTTTCAGAGAAAAGACTACGCGCGCGCCGAGGAATCCGCGCGCGTGGCGCTGTGGCTTGGCACGCCGGAGCCGGTGTTCTATTACCATGCCGGTCGAATCGCCGCCGCCCTTGGCAAACGGGACGAAGCCCGCCAATTGCTGAGCCGGGCGCTGGAGCTGAATCCGAAATTCGACCTACGCGCGGCCGGTGTCGCCGCGGAGCTGACGGCGCGATGATGCATGTGCATAATATGTTGAAGTAAATGCATACACGTGCTATCATTGCATCGTGAGAACCACAATTTCCCTTCCGGAGCCGCTCCTCGATAACGCCAAGCGACTCGCCGCGGAGCGCGGCATTACGGTAAGCGCGCTGATTCAAGACGCCTTGCGCCAACTTTCCTCGCCGAAACCTGCTTCGCCCGCTCCGGCATTCCGGCTACACACGGTTAGAGGAAGGCTCGTGGATCCGAACCTGAATCTCGATCGGACGTCCGCACTGGTTGTGGCCGATGACGAGGCTGCCTTCCGACGCCGTCGGGGCTGATTCTGCATGTGGATGCCGGATGTCAACATCCTCGTTTATGCGCACCGCCAACAGTCGCCCGATCATCAGCGCTATGCGGCGTGGCTAGTGGATTGCGCTACGGGCCCTGCGCCGTTCGCGCTCTCGGAACTCGTCCTGCACGGCTTCGTGAGAGTTGTGACGAACCCGCGCATATTCGATCCACCCTCCACGACTGGGCAGGCATTCCGCTTTCTGGACGCGCTTTTGGCTCGCCCGACGTGCAGTTTGGTGCGCCCAGGGCTGGGCCATTGGCGCATCTTTCGCCAGCTCTGCGAAGGCGCCAACGTGAGGGGAAAGTTGGCTGCGGACGCCGTGCACGCCGCGCTCGCCATTGAAAGCGGGTGCGAGTGGGTAACGGCCGACACGGACTTCTCGCGATTCGCTCCTCCGCTGCGGTGGATACACCTCTGAGGCTCTCGCCACGCAGTTTTAGTACCAAGCTCTGCGGGCCTTTCACCTAGTACTGGTCCATGACTCAAAACCTCTCGACAATGTTAATCTGAAAGTCTTCGCTATTTGATATTTAAAGATCCATGCCAAACAAACCGGCCCTGTTAAGCTCTCATCCCTCCTTCTCCCATCTGATTCCGTTCACCGCGTCGCTGGTCCTGATGGCTGGGCCCGCCTTCGCCCAGCAAGCGCCGCCCGCGGAACAACCCGACGGGCAGGCATATGTCGGCCGCTTCCTGGTCTACACCGGATTCATGTTTTTGGATAGCCCCAAGATCGATCTGTTCGAGCCCGGCATCCATGTCCAGGCGGGAATGCGCTGGTCGCGGCACATCAGTTTGGGCTTCGATTACAGCCGCGGAACCGGTCCTACCACGATCGGCCTGAATCAGGCCACGACCGCGCTGCAGAACCGGTTTGGTCCGGTCGTGCAGGAACTGATTGCGGCCGGCGTGCTCCCTCCTACTTATGTAGCCGCCCTACCGTTCGCCTCGGTCACCCAAACGTTCACCGCCGGCCCCGAGTTTCCCTATCGCCGTTTCAAGCGCTTTACACCGTATATCCGGCCCTCCTGCGGAATCATCAACGAAGTGGCCACGGCGCATCCCGCCGATCACCTCACTCAAGAGGTCGTGTCGGTCATCGCCCCTTCCGGCAAGGAGGAAGAATGGACCGCATTCTACGGATTCGGCGGCGGCGTGGGGTTCAACATCACCAAACATTTCGGCCTGGTGGTGCAAGCCGACCTGGTACACGATCACCTGTTTCCGGATCTGCTCAGGGACGGCCGCAACACGATCCGATTTTCGATCGGCCCAGGGTTCCAGTTCGGCAGCAATGTGACCAGACACTGGGGCATTCCGGGGCATTGGGAGTGATCGCTCCGGAACGGTCCCGGCTCAGCGCCTGATACACTGGCGAAGAGGTCCTGTGTGCGCTCCACGCTGCTGCCGCTCCTGACGTTCGCCGCGGTCACCTGCTGTGTCGCCGGCCCGGACGATTGGCCGGGATGGCGCGGCCCATCCTCGAACGGTGTGTCCACACTGAAGAATCTCCCGTCCTCCTGGAGCCGCAACCAAAATGTCGCGTGGAAGACGGCCGTGCCGGGACGCGGCCACGCCTCGCCGGTGGTGTGGGGCAATCGCGTGTTCCTCACTACCGACATCGAAGGCGACGTGATACCGGGCGCCGCGCCGGTCCGGCATAAGGTCGAAGGGCAGGTGTTCCGCCACCCCGATAGCGTCGGCGGAACGCACAAGCATACGCTCAAGGTGCTGTGCTTCGACACAGGCGACGGCAAGCCGCTTTGGGAGCGCACGGCCTACGAAGGCGGGGTCTACGACGACATCCACAAATTCAATACCTACGCCTCGCCCACTCCGGTGACCGACGGCAAGTCCGTGTATGCGTACTTCGAATCGCAGGGCCTATACAAATACGATTTCGACGGCAACCTGTTGTGGAAAATGTCGCTGGGCGGAATCGCCACGCTCGGCGTAGGGACTGGTGTTTCGCCGGTGCTGTTTGAAGACAAGATCCTGATCCTGGCCGATCAGGATGAGGGCGACCGCTCGTTTCTGGCCGCCATATCCACCGCGGACGGCAAGATCGCCTGGAAGATACAGCGCAACGAACAGGTCAACTGGACCACGCCCGTGATCGTGGAATCCGGCCGCCAGCCGGCGCTGATTGTTCCGTCCACCGAGGATGTCGTGGCTTACGATCCGCGCACCGGCCATGAGCTTTGGCGCACGGAAGGACTCCAGAGCAATTCCGTACATACGCCGGTATTCGGCCACGGCATGGTCTACGTGACCAGCGGTTTCCCGAAGAAAATCGTGATGGCGATCCGCCTCGACCCGGCCAAGGACCAGCCGCGCGTCGCGTGGAAATACGACAAGGGCACTGGATACATTCCGTCGCCGATCCTCTATGGTGACTATTTGTACGTGCTGACCGGCGCCGGACTGGTGACCTGCCTGGATGCCGTCACGGGCGGGATGAAGTACGAAGGCAAGCGCTTTCCGCAACCCGGACAATTCACCGGCGCGCCGGTGGCCGTGGACGGCAAGCTGATGATCACCAGCAACGACGGAGACACCTACGTGGTCAAGGCCGGGCCTGATTTCGAGGTTCTGGCTACGAATTCGCTGGGCGAGCCGGTGTTTGCGTCACTGGCTCTGGCTGGCGATTCGGTGTATATTCGGTCGGCCGGCAGCCTGTATCGCATCCGGCAGGCTGCGATCAACCGCTAACGGCTCACCGTAATTAGCCGCCTTCCGCCTCGAGAAGATCATGAACGGCCGAGAGTAGCGACGGAATTTCCTGTTCCACGATGGCCCAGACCAGGTCAGCATCGGTCCCCTCGTATTGATGGATCAAAACGTTGCGCAGGTCGTTCATCTGTCGCCACGGGATAGCCGGATGCGCCGAGCGGAATTCCACGCCTACCTTTCTTGAAGCCTCGCCGAGGATTTCGAGGTTGCGGCAGACAGCATTAAAGGATGGAAGCGGGCACGTTCCCCTGTTCGCGCAGCCGAAGGCACTGCAGCAGTTCTTCGCAGCAATCCCGAATGTGCAGCAGATAGATTCGCGGGTCGGGTGAACTCATGAGATCACAGAGGTTGAGCCTCCGCTAACACACGCTCCCGAACGTAGCGCAGGCTGTTCGGCGTCACCACATCGACGGTAGCGCCGAGCAAGTCCTGGAGGTCCAGTTTAAGGGCGATGAGGTCAAACAAGGTTCTACCCTTCTCGAACTCCACCAGGAAATCGACATCGCTGTTCTGTCCGTTGTCGCCACGGGCCACGGAACCGAAGACGCGTATGTTATGCCCGCCGTGCGTTTCGGCAAGACGGAGAATTTCGGCCTTTTTCTCGCAACGCAACGTGTCCAGGCTTACCATGACACATTCATTTTCACATACGCGCGCCGTTTTCGTTCAACAATGAGGGACCTTCTGGAGTCGAATGCGGCGGCCCAGCAGAATCTACGCGCCAAGCAGGTGGAGGCAGTGCGCCAGCAGTTCCGGCACGTCCCTTTCCGCCATTTCCCTGATTAGCGCGGCTGAACATACTCGTAGTCGTGCATCAAAATGTTGCGGGCGCCGATGAGGCCCGACCAGGGAATCTCGGGATGGGCCCGGCGGAACGGCTCGCCCAGCCTGCGCGCGGCTTCACCGATGATGGTGATATTCCGGCACACGGCATCCATGATCAGCGCATTGGCGGGCCAGTCCGATCCTCCGGTAGCGACGTATGCGACCTGCGTTGGCAGCAGTCCCTGACGTGCATCACGTAGACGAGCGGATCCTTGGCAGGCATCCGCGCCATAGGGGTACGGCCTCGGCCAGCACCCTATCCCGAATGTACGGATGAATGCCGCCGGTCTCTACCAGATCGACATCCACACCCAGCAGATCATGAAGGTCCGAGAGTAGTCCACCGAGGTCAAGCAGCCCCCGGCCCTGATCCAAGTCGACAAGGAAGTCGAAGTCGCTGTCCGGGCGGCTTTCACCCGTGGCCACAGAGCCGAACACCCGGACATTGCGACAGCCATGCACCGCTGCCCGGTGCAGGATCTCGGCCCTTTTCTCGCGTCGTAATGTGTCCAGCGTCAGCACACTCACCTTTTGTTTTACCTCTGCTGCCGGTAATCGCGGGTTCACCGCGGCACACAACCGCCCGCTAAACTGGTACTGTTCAGACTTTTTCCGCCACCCAGGCGTCTTTTCACATGGAGCCGGAGCATTGATTCTTCGGGCGGTCGAGGATGCCGACCTGATTCGTAAGGCGCGCCGGGGGGATGTGGAGGCCTATAACCTGCTCATTTCCCGATGGGAGAGGCGTGTCTACAATTACCTGCTGCGCATCGTCGCCAATCGCGAAGACGCTCTGGACCTGAGTCAGGACGTTTTCTTGAAGGCATACCAGAATCTGCGCAAGCTCGACGACCCGGCGCGGTTCGCCCCGTGGCTGTACCGCATCGCCCACAACGAGGCCTATTCGCTGTTCCGGAAGCGGCGGCCCGAAGGCGAGACCGAGGAACTCCAGCCCGAAACCCTGGAAGGCGCCGCTACGCTTGGCGGCAATGCCGTCTTTCCGGTGGAATTGACCCTGGCGGTTTCGAGTGCGCTACGCAAGCTGACCGCCGACCAGCGCGAGACGGTGATCCTGAAGATCTACCAGGGCTTCAAATTCGAGGAAATCGCCGAGATCGTGACCGCTCCGGTTTCCACGGTGAAATCACGTCTGTACACGGCACTGGAGCTGCTGAAAGCCGAACTAGCTCCCGTTAAAGCACGAGGTGTCTCATGAGTTGCCCGCCATTCGATCTGCGCGACTACTATTTCAAGGATCTCGCCGAAAACGATCGCCGGCTGACGGAATTGCATGTCAAGACCTGCGCCCATTGCCGCGAAGAACTCGACCGGCTGCGCGGCACCGAAACGGCGCTGCTGGCGCTGCCCGACGAGGAGATCCCGCAGCGCATCGGTTTTGTTTCCGATCCGGTCTTCCAGGCTTCCGCCTTCCGCCGCGGTTGGGAAGCGCTCTGGGGCTCCGCGGCGCGATTGAGCTTCGCATCGGTGGCTATGCTTTCACTTGCGCTGGTGGTCTTTTCGCTCAACCGCCCGGCCCCGCAGGACAGCTTTTCCGCGACAGCACGCGCACGTGCGATGCGCGCTGTCCTGGAAACGGAGGTTTCCAAACGCGTGAACGATGCCGTCACCAAAGCCGTGGCCGAGAGCGAAGCGCGCCAGTCCACCCAGACGCGCGAACTGCTGGCTGCTTCCGAAAGGCGCCACGCGCTGGAGACACAGTCGATGATGGTGCGCGTGCAGGAATACCTGGACGTCGAAAAGAAGCGCATGAACCGCCTGATCTTGGCCAGCAACGACACCACGAGCGTTGACGGAGACGCGCGATGAACGCATTGGCGGTCCTGCTGGCATTCTTCTTCGCCCAGGAGGCTCCGCCGGCCGCGCATGCGCGTGTGGGGCGCGCCGCTCTGGCCACAGTGGAGAAGAGTTTCGACGGGCGCTTCGCCAGGGCCTTCACGCCGGACTCCTTCGAACTTCTCGGCCCCACGCGCGGAGTGTACCTGGAAGGCTACGGCGCGGTCTTCAGCGCGGAATTGAACCTGATCATGAGCCCCAACATCAGCCCGTTCCACCAGTCGTTCACCAAGATCGAAATCGCCCGCGTTCACGACCGCAAAGTCCAGCGCCTGCCGCTGCTGAAACAGCAGATGCGCGAAATGCTGGTGGCTTCCGCCGTGTCGCTTGAAAACCTGCCGCCCAGCGAACAAGTGGTGCTGGCGGTTTCGCTGTTTCACTACTCCTGGGAAGACTACAGCGGCCTTCCCTCGCAAATCGTGATGCAAGCCGAGCGCCAGAAACTGCTGTCGAACGCCACGCGCGAAACCGCCATCCGCACGGTGGAGTTCTAATTTGACAACCGTCACCGAACCCAGCACCCAGAACCCAGCACCCAGAACCCAACGTTTGGGCGAGATGCTGATCGCGCGCCGCCTGATCCAGCCCGAAGATCTGGAACGCGCTCTCGAATTGCAGAAGGAGCGCGGCGACAAGCTGGGCAAAATCCTGGTCGACATGGGCTTCATCGCGCTGCGCGACGTGCTGGCGGCGCTCTCCGAACAGCTCGCTCTGCCGCTGGTCACGCTGGATTCACCACCGCCCGCGGCACCCGAACTGGAAGGCCTTTCGGCGCGCTTCATGCGCCAGTGCCGATTCTTTCCGCTGGCGATCCAGGATTCCACGCTCACGCTGGCCATGGCCGATCCGCTGGATTTCGAAACCATCGCGGGCGTGCGCGCCTTCACCAGCCTGAAGATCGAAACGGCGTTGGCCTCCGAACAGGAAGTCCTCGACGCCATCGATAAGCATTACGGCGAGAGCGCCAAGCAATCCTTCGATGCCGAAGTTGGCGCCGCGCAAGCCAACGAAGACCTCGAACACCTGCGCGACATGGCCAGCGAAGCACCCGTCATCCGGCTGGTGAACGCTATGATCGCGCAGGCCATCGAGCACCGCGCCAGCGACATCCACATCGAGCCTTTCGAGAAAGAGTTTCGCGTGCGATTCCGCGTGGATGGCGTGCTCTTCAACCAGGAGGCTCCGCCGCGCGAGCTGAAGGCCGCCGTCACCTCGCGCCTGAAGCTGATGGCCAAGCTCAACATCGCTGAGCGCCGCCTGCCGCAAGATGGGCGAATCAAGATCAAGATCCTGGGCCGCGAAGTGGATTTGCGCGTTTCCACGCTGCCCACGCTTTACGGCGAAAGCGTGGTGATGCGCCTGCTCGACCGCTCGGCGGGCAATTTCTACGACCTGCGCCGCCTGGGCTTCGACGATTACATGCTGGGCCGCATGGAGCATTTCACCTCCCTGCCCCACGGCATCTTCCTGGTCACCGGGCCCACCGGCAGCGGCAAATCCACCACGCTTTATTCGGCGCTCAAACGCATCAATATTCCGGACAAGAAAATCATCACCATCGAAGACCCCGTCGAATACCAGATGGACGGCATCAACCAGATCCATGTGAATCCGCAGATCGGGCTGACCTTCGCCGCGGGCCTGCGCCACATCGTGCGGCAGGATCCGGACGTCATTATGGTCGGCGAAATCCGCGACCGCGAAACGGCCGATATCGCCATCCGCGCGGCGCTCACCGGCCACCTTGTTTTTTCCACGCTGCACACTAATGACGCGCCCAGCGCCATCACGCGGCTCACGGATATGGGCGTGGAGAACTATCTGGTCACTTCTTCGCTGGTGGCGGTGCTGGCGCAGCGGCTGGTGCGCCTCCTCTGTCCGAATTGCAAGACACCGGCGGGCACGGCCATTTCGCCGGAGGGCGAGCGCCTGGAAACCTGGCGCGGCGCGGGTTGCGAACAGTGCAGTGGATCAGGCTATACCGGCCGCATGGGCATCTTCGAAATGATGGAACTGAACGACGAACTGCGGCAGCGCATAATGGCGCATGAAGACGCCGCCGCGCTGACCCAGGCGGCGCGCCGCTACGGCATGCGCAACCTGCGTGAGGACGGCTGGCGCAAGATTCGCATGGGAGCCACTACGGTGGCCGAAGTCATGCGCGTCACCCAGGAGTTCTGATGCAAATGGACATTTGGAAGGCGGGCAATATTGCCCGCAGCCGCCTTTCAGGCGGCTCTTGCTCCGTGAGCGCTAGACCAGGGGAATTGATCTGGCAAAGAAGCCAGCCCGGCCTTCACCGGATTTTGCTCAATGTAAGCCCGAATGCGATCGAACTCGTCGCCGTTTCGGACCAGGCGATCAAAGCTTTCTTCCTGCCAAAACGGCCCGTGCGTGCCCAGCAGAAGATTGGCCTGGTGACCGGTGAAGCCCTTGAGCGGACCCAGCCACTTGGCGGCAAGCACATGCGGCGTAACTAGAAGATGAACATGATTAGGCATCACCACGAAAGCATGCAGTTGATACCGATGCAATTCCGCGTCTCCGTGCCACAGCGCCGCAACGACCATCTCCGCAACTTCCGGACGGCGCAGGAAGGATGGGCCGGTGCTGGTTGCGTCCAAAAGACGGTCGACGGCTACGAACGCCTTGCCCGCCGAAGCGAGAGTGCCTGGTGGAAATACCCGATTGCCGGGCAGGCTGCCGTGCAATCGGGAAGTGACGAACAGCGGTTGTTCGACTACGTCCCAATGGGGCAGCCGCCGTTCGTAATGCCGCATACATCTTCGTGGTGCTTCGATGGCGGGATTCTCAAGAAGTTGTGGGGCGGGCAATCTTGCCCGCAGCCGGCTTTCAGCCGGCTCTGGCAACTATGACTACCTTCTTTTTTCGCGCCGTGGCCGCCGACGGCAAGTTGCGCACCGGCCGCCTGGCCGGCGAAACCGACAAATATGTCGCCCGCGAATTGCGCAAACAGGGCCTGACCCCCGTCTACGTCGGCACCGAACCGAAGAAATCGTACGAACTGAAGCTGCCGGCCTTCGCCACCGGCCGTCGCCGCGACGTGCTCTTCTTTACGCAGGAAATGTCGACCCTGCTGAACGCAGGCGTTCCGCTCGACCGGGCCCTGGCCATCACCGCCGAGTTGACCGAGCGGCCCTCCTTCCGCGCCATCGTTCTCGACGTCCTGCGCGTGCTCAAAGGCGGCAAACCGCTGGCCGACAGCCTCGCCACGCACGGGGAATACTTCTCCGACCTATTCGTGAACATGGTGCGCGCGGGCGAGGCCTCGGGGGCATTGGCGGTGGTCTTCGAGCGCCTTTCGGAGTTCGAACACTCGCGCGACGAGCTGCGCAACTACATCGTCTCGGCCATGATCTACCCCGCGCTGCTGTGCCTCGTGGGCCTGGCTTCCGTCATCATCCTGCTCACTTTCGTGGTCCCCCGTTTCGCTTCGCTGTTTGAGGATTCGCACATGCAGATGCCGCTGCCCACGCAAATCATGCTCGAAGCCAGCAATATCGTGCAGACCTGGTGGTGGGTGGCGGCCCTGGCCGTGGCCATTGCCGTGGGGTCTCTGCGCTTCTACATCGGCAGGCCCAAGGGACGCTTGCGTTGGGACCGCTGGCGTCTCCAGCTTGCCGCTGCTGGGCGATGCCTTACTCAAAGCCGAGACGTCGCGTTTCGCCCGCGCCATGGCTACGCTGATCTCGAACACCGTGCCGCTGGTGCAGGCCATCGCCATCTCCGGCGCCGTTCTGAACAACCGTTACATCGCCCGCGGTCTCGACGCCGTTTCGCAGGGCGTCAAGCGCGGCGAAGGCATTGCCGCGCCCATCGCCAAATCGGGCGTCTTCCCGCCGTTGGTCGGCCACCTGTTGACGGTGGGCGAAGAAACCGGCAGACTGGATTCGATGTTCACCCGCATGGCGGACATCTATGAAGAGGACACCCGCGCCGCCATCAAGCGCTTCACCGCGGTCTTCGAGCCCATCGTCATTCTGGTAATGGGCGTGATCGTCGGCGGATTTATCCTGAGTATTCTGGTGGCAATCACCAGTATCAACGACGTGGCCATATGAAAATACAAAATCGACGCAGACGGACCCAGGCGGGCGTGACCCTGATCGAGATGATGGTCGTGGTAATCATCATCTCGCTGTTCGCCGTGTTGGTGGGGCCGAAGCTGTTCCAGCAGACGGACAAAGCGCGGGTCGCGGCGGCCCGCGTGCAGATGGAGACTTTCGAGGGCGCCATGGTGCAGTTTCACGCCGACAACGGCATGTTTCCCACCCAGGAGCAGGGATTGGAGGCGCTGCGGCCTTATCTGAAAAAGGATATCCCTCTAGATCCGTGGAAGCACCCGTATGTCTATCGGTATCCCGGGGAGCACGGCGAAGAGCCCGACCTCATCTGCTACGGCGCGGACGGCCAGCCCGGCGGCGAGGGAGTGAATGCCGATATCGTCAGCTGGAAATAGCTTGGAGGGCGGCCCATCCTGGCCGCAGCCGGCTGTCAGCCGGCTCTGGCAGCCCAGAAAGGGCGTCACCCTGATGGAGATGATGATCGTGCTGTTCATCATCATGCTGATCGTGGGCATTTCTTTCCCCAGCACCATCGCCGGCATGGAGAACCTGCGCTTGACGGCGGCCACGCGATCGGTAGCCGCTTTCATGAACATCGCCGCCAACCGCGCGGAGCGCCGCCAGCAGGCCATCGAGCTCTCCGTCTCCGTGAAGGAGAACGCCGTGACCATGCGGTCGCCCGATGCCGCTTTCGTCAAGCAACTGAGTCTGCCCACGGGCATCGCGGTGCAGGCCGTCTGGCCGGCGCTGCCGCAGCCTAACGACGAGCCGCGGCGATTCCTGTTCCAGCCGGGCGGCGTGGTGCCGCGCATCGGAATCGAAATCGCCAACCGGCGCGGCGCGCGGCGCATCGTGCGCCTGAATCCCATGACGGGAGTGGCTGAGATCGAGCAGCCGGCGTCACCATGAGCAAAAAAAGCGCCGGGCACGGATTCACGCTGCTCGAACTGATGGTGGCCACCTTGATCATGGGTATCGCCGTGATCGGACTGATGGCGGAAATCACGGCATCCATGCGCAACGCCTCGCGCGTCACCAACCGGGATCGCGCGGCACTGCTGGCGCGCTCCAAGATAGATGAATTATTGCTCGACCCGACGTTCCCGCTGGAGACCCCGGTTCAGGGCGCACTCGATCCTTCGCTCACCGGCGGCGTCGAAGGCGGCTGGCGCGCCCGCCTGTCGCGGTTCGAGATGCCTCCGTCTCCGGTGCCGGGCCAGCATTCGCTCGATCGCATGTCGCTGGAAATTTGGTGGATGGCGGGCGGCGAGCGCCGCACCTTCGCGGTCAGCGGCTACCGCACCCACGTCCTGCGCCCGGAGGACCTCCAATGAGTGGAGTGATGAGGACGCGTTCTTGGAGGGCGGGCAATCTTGCCCGCGGACCGGCGTCCTCGCCGGTCCACCGGCCGCAGGCCGGAAGCGGGGCTGAAGCCGGCATCACCCTGATGGAAGTGGTCATCGCCATCACCTTGTTGAGCCTGCTATCGGTGGGCATGCTGGCCACGATACGCATGGGTTTCGACGCCCTTCACCACACCAACTCCCGCCTGATGGAAAACCGCCGCGTGGCCGGAGCGCAGCGCCTGCTGGAGCAAGAACTGGGCGGATTCATGCCCGTCAAGGCCGTCTGCTCGCCCCAGTCGAACGCGCCGCTCATGCCGTTCGTTTTCTTTGAGGGGCAGCCACAGTCCATGCGGCTGGTTTCCACTTATTCGCTGCAGGAAGCCTGGCGCGGCCAGCCGCGCATCCTGGAGCTGCTGGTAATCCCAGGCGCCGAAGGCCGCGGCGTGCGGCTAATTGTGAATGAGATTCCCTACACCGGCCCGCTCAGCGCCGGACAATCGTGCCTGGGCATGATTTCGGATCCCGCGTCGGGCCGGACGGTGCCGCAATTCCGCCCGATTGAAGCCTCGGGGCGGTCGTTCGTGCTGGCCGACAAGCTGGCCTGGTGCCGCTTTTCGTATCTGGAACCGGAGCCGCCCCCCAATGTCGAGCAGTGGCGCACCAATTGGATACTGCCCCGCTGGCCGATGGGCCTGCGCGTGGAAATGGCGCCGCTCGAAGACAACCCCGCCCGCCTTCGCCCGTTAACCGTCACCACCGCCATCCCCATCAACCGCCTGCCGGACCTGGTCTATGTGGATGCCTACTAGCCATTCCTCAAACCGCACTCGAGGCACCGCTCTGCTAGCGGTGCTGTGGCTCTCCGCCGCCCTGGCCACCATCGCGATTTCCCTCGCCGATACCGTGCGCGGCGAGGCCGAGCGCAGCGCTACCGCCGTGGATGGACTCCGCAGCCAGCTCCTCGCCGAGGGCGGCCTGCGCCGCGCGATCCTGTATATGGATTGGGGGCGCACGCATCCCAACCTCGCCCAATTCAAACCCGCGGGCCCCCTCTTCGCGTTCGATTTCCCGGAAGGCCAAACGGTGGTCGATATCATCCCGGAGAACGCCAAGTTCAACATCAATAGCATGGTGCCGGACGACCTGTTCCGCCTGCTTTCGAATCTGGGCGTGGATCCCGGCCGCGCGCAGGAGATTGCCGCGGCCATCGTGGACTGGCGTTCGCCCACTCCGCAGAGCGCCTTCGACGCCTTCTATGCGTCGCTCGCCCCGCCGTACCGCGCGCCGCATGCGAATTTCCAGGAGGTCGAAGAGTTGCTGTCGGTGAAGGGCATCACCCCGGACCTTTTCTACGGCTCCTGGCAAACAGCGCCCCTGGGCGCCGCGCAACATCTCGCGTTGCGCACCGGCTTGAGCGATTGCGTTTCGGTGTTTGGCTCTGCCGGGCAATTCGACGTCAACACCGCGGCGCCCGCCGTGCTGGCCACCGTGGGTGTTCCGCCGGAGGGCGTGGCAGTCCTGGTCCAGCAGCGCCGCACGCAGCCTTTTCTGCAGCCGGGCGACCTGGCGCCCTTCGCCCAAATCGCCGGTCCGGGATTTCCACACCTGACCGTGGGCGGCTTCACCATGTTCACGCTGCGCTCGACGGCCCGCCTGCGCCTGGCGAACGGCCAACTGTCGGACCTGCGGCGCACGGTCGCCGCGCTGGTGAAGTTCGCGCCGCCCAGCAGCGATACGACGTATCACATCCTGCGCTGGTACGACACGGTATACGCCGCCAATGTCTATCGGTGAACTCCGCCCTTGCCGGCCCGTGCCGGCGATGCGTTCATCGGGGATGCTCCGCCGTGAGCCTGCCCGTGACATAACAGGTTGCAGGTATTCTTCGCCCGGTTGTAGGAGATTGGCGCCAGTCCATTAGGCGCCACGACATTGGCGTCGAAGTTGACCAGACGCTCGCCGGAAACCGCTGCCGAGAAGCTGCCTATGCCGTGCGCCGTGTGGCACACCGAACATGAGAAACCGGCGTTGATGTGCTGCGCGTGCCCACTGAAGCTGGTATTAGTGAGAATCAGTTTCAGGTCGTGGCACTTACCGCAAAGGGCATAAGGCCCGGCCGCGCTAAGGTCCGGATTCGGAAAAGGATTCACAACGGGCAGGCCGGGACGCGGCGCCTGGGTGGCTTCGTAGCGGCGTTCCAGAATGTGGGTGAATCTGGAACCGTGCGGGCCGTTCGGGCCGGACCCGCCGAACTCACGGTTGTCGTCGCTATTATGGCAATCGGTACACAGAATGCGTACCCCCATGGCGCGCCCTTGAGTCACTCCGTCGAGATTCAGCATGTATGGGCGCAGACTCGGCTGCGGCAGGCTGCTATTGCTATCGTGTGTGACCGGGTGGCTGGACGAAGCCGTCACGGCGAATTGCGGAACGATATTCAGCGGATCGCCCGCCGAGACCGTCCACACCGGCAGATACCCGAACACGCGGCTGGCCGTCTTGCCGGTGCTCGCGCCGTGACACCGCAGGCAATTCTCATATTGATTGGCCGCCTCCGGCTTCACGGTGCTGATGCCATCCGAGCCGCTAATCCCCGCCACGTTGTTCTGGGACGCGCGAATAGCCGGCGCGGGTGGGAAGGCAGCGACGCGCATGGATGAGTGCGGATTGTGGCAATCCACGCAAGTGGCATGCCGGTTCTGATTCAACAGCGCGGGTTCGCCTGCTGTGTGCTGGTTATTGTTCGTAGGAAAGGGGTGGCCGGTCTTGGCGAATTCCGCGGCGACGTTGGGGATGGAGGGCGAGATATTGGAGCCGCCCCCGTGGCACAGCAGGCAGTCCAGTTCGTTAGGCGCGCGCAGCAATCCGGCCGCGCCGGGCGCGTTATGCACCTGGTGGCAGGAACTGCAGGCGTTCTGCCCCACCGTGGCATAGCTTCCGACCGGCGCCGTAGTGGTGCTCCGCACGGTGTTCGGCGCGACGGCATGCGCGCTGACGGCCCACTGCCATAGCTGATTGTCCGCGCCGGTGACGACGCGCTTGGGATCGTGACAGGCCAGGCAGAGTTGCCCGCCGGAACCGTCGCGAACCAGGAAGTTCTGCGCCACCTTGTCGGTGGCTTGCACGTGCGGATTGTGGCAGGTATCGCACTCGATGTTGCCTTTAATCAGCTTCACCGCAGGGTCGGCGGTCTTCCCCGCCCCCGCCAGCGACTTCACCAGTTCGGGATCGTCCTTCAGAGGCAGCGCCAGGCTGTTGGGATGCGAGCTCTCGAAGCCCGGGCCGGACGCGCCGCTCAGGATGTCGCCCGGCTTCATGCTTCCCGACATCGAGATGGTTCCGTAAGCCTGCGTCTGACCCGGCGCGACCGTGCCATCGTGGCAGCTCAGGCAATACAGGCTATCGCTCGATTGCGGCAGTTGTGTCTCGCCCTTCTCCTGGTAAGTGGAGCTGGTGTAAGTCGAGTAAGTCGCCTTAGAGAGCTTCTGATTCCACAGCGGCGTCTGCCCGCCTACTCCGTTGTGCGGCGCGTGGCAATACATGCAGGAGCCTGGCAGTCCGCCGGTAGTTGGCGATCCGCTGCCCCGCGAAAGATCGTGCATGCCGATAACATCGCGGGTCTGACCCGTAAGCACCACAACAGCGAACAGGGCTGCCGGCCACAGCTTCATTGCGCGCCCCCTGCCAAGTAATGAAACACCTGCACGCGCCGGTGGTAAGAATCGACCACCAGGATGCGGCCGGAAGCATCCACCGACAACCCGGCGGGTAACTCGAAGTCGCCGACGCCCGCCTCCTTGCCGAAGTAATAGAGCAGGTTCCCTTCGCGATCGAAAACCTGGACCAGATTGTGGAACGCGTCAGCCACATAGAAATGGCCCTCGGCGTCGATACCGAGTCCTTTGGGACGGTAAATGTCGGAGAGGCTGCCGCCGGCGCGGCCGAAGGCGTACCGGAAACCGCCGGAAGCATCGAAAACCTGGACCCGGAAATTCATGGCATCCACCACCGCCAGATCCTTGCCCACCAGTCGGAGGTCGGTGGGCAAATTGAATTCGCCGTCCGCGTGCCCGAATTTGCCGATGCTCCGCAGCACGCGACCCTGCATGTCGAGCACGAAGACCCGGTCCCGCCAGGTGTCGCTGACATAGATTCGCTGGGAGACGGAATCCACGGCGATCCCCGTGGGCCGTTTGAAAATGCCCTCGCCGCCCTTCAATCCGCCGATGACCCGCTGGAATTTCCCATCCGCGCCAAAAACGAAAATCTTACCGGCGTCGCCGTCCGTGACGTAGATGTTATCCTGCTGGTCCACGGCCACGCACTGCGGGGCGCGCATCGCATTGTCTCCCTCATCGTGCGACAGAAACTTGTATTTCTGCTGCGCGAAATCGAAGATATGCACGCCGTAAGCGCCCGGGTCCGTGATGATGATGCGCCCGCGGGAATCCTCCGCGACGCCATACGGGCGCACCAGGCTGCGGTAATCCGGCTCCCCCACCACGGCGTCTTTGATTTTGGTCCAAAAGCTGCGCTTGATTCTCACTTCGCGCTCGGAGCTGAAGCTGCGCTCGAAGACCAGTCGCCGCCCGCCGTCCATTAGCAATTCGGGCGCGTCCGGCGGCGCGGTTATCTTCGGTATGGAGCGGGCCTGAGCCAGCGCCGCCACCGAGACTAACACCAACACGGATTTTAGAAAAAGCTGAACCATCGTGTGAGCCCAAAGTAAAATGAACCCAGCATGCTGGGCGGCGTGCCCGATGCGCTGAAGCCCTGCACCAGCCTGGCATAACCCGCCTGGAAGTAAGTCTTCCGCACCTGATAGAGAACCCTCGCCGTCAATTGCGATGTCTTGTTGTCGGAGTTCGCCGGTCCGCTCTCCGTGCTGCTTTGCGCTTGCGAGTAGGCGGCCGAAAGCGTCAGCCCTCGCACTGGATTGGCCCCCAGTCCAAAGGAATAGGCGTGACCTCCATAGAGCACCACGGCGGCCGCACTCACTACGGGAAGCGGCACAGGCGTGGCCACCAGGCCGGAACCTGTCAGAATCGCATTTCCGCTCGACCTGGAATACGCCGCTGATCCGCTCAGCCACTTCTCAAGAACCGAAGTCGAATAGGACTCGCTGTAGCTTCCCGACCCTGCCTGCCCCACCAATTCGGATTTGGAGCCGCTGACCACGTTGGTCCATGTCGTTTTTCGGCCGAAGCGGCGGCTGGCATTCCCCGAATAGCCGAAGGTGTTACTCAGGTAGGAGGCTAACAGGGTTTGTTGGTCCGCCGCGTAGTTAGCCAAACCGGATAGGCTCCAACGGCGGATCTCCCGGCTATAATTGACCGAACCAATCAAGCCCAGCCGCGTTTCGTTGGTGGGGCTGATTGTGCTTCGCACGCCGCCCACCGTCGCGTTCAGCGTGCCTCCCAGGAGCACATTCGCATACGTTGCCGTTCCCGTGAACGAATTGGACTCCAAGGCCGAACCCGCGAAGCGCTGCTCCTGATATTGCTCGTTCCCGTTGAATGTCGTGTGCCAGGCCGGCACGCTGTAACCGGCGAATCCACTTAGATCCAACGCGTGCGAGGACTCAGTCGGCAGGAGGCCTTGAGAGGCGATGCCGCCCGCCTGCACGATCGATTGGTATAGCTCGCCAGTCAGGTTGTCCAGATACTGTGCGTTGCCGCCGAAAGTCAAGTGTTCCACCGGATTGAATATGAGTCCGGTATAAGCTGAATTCAGGGTTCCGTTGTAATCGCCTTCGCTGCTGTCATAGCTCAGGTCGGATCTGTTGGCTCCCGCCGAGAAGTTCCCGCGGAAGGGAAGCATATGCCCAATACCCAGGGAATACGAGCTGGTGTCGGAGGTGGATGTATCCGCCGGCTCAGCGGAAAAAATTTGCGGGAAGTGCGACTCGGCGGTCGAATAATGATAGCTTCCGGTGAGATTAAAGCCAACCAGCGAATAGTTGGTATTGGCCACGAATGAGTGGAAATCGGACGTGCTATTCGTATCCGTCCCATATATCGAGTAATCGCTGGTTCCCTGCTGATATCCGAACGACACGCTGGGAAGCTTCGCGACATGCTCGCCCCAACCGATGCTGAAGACCTGGGAGTCGCCGTGACTGGTGTAGTTGGCGACGCCGGGAACCCCGAAGTTCCCCTCGCCATTAAGGATGTTGCTGTAGCTGATCGATCCCGGGAAGTTGCTGCCTCCAAAAATCGATGCCGTGGCGTTCACGCCGCTGGCGTCGGAGATGGATTGATAGTCGGAGTTGGTCCGCGACTGATTATAGAAAGGCTGGACGTTAAAGGAAAAGAAATTGGGGTTGTAATACGAGCCGGTCAGGCTGCCGGTCCCTCCCACCGTAACGCCATGGTCGGAGGCAGTAAGGTTTCCATAGTCGGCGGTGTAACCGGCGGAGAGAGTGCCGCTCAGGTCCGTGCTGAGTTCGCCCGTTTTGAGCTGCGCGAACGCATAGGGCGCCATGGCCAGTAACACACCGATCGCGCCCGCTGTTATTCTTCCCACGGCCACATTTCCTTCTCACCGTTCGACGACGGTCAGAGTTCCTCTATCTTGGCCTTTGATCGCAGTCTTTTGCCCAGCGCCGATCGAAGCTCCTCGGTCTTGGTTTTCTCCAATTGCTTACGCAGCGACTCCTTCGCTGCGTCGAATTTCCGCATGCCGGCGGGCGTGTGCGCGTTCAGGCGCACAATGGTGAACATCTGGTCCACAGGGATCACGCCGCTGATTTCGCCGGGCCGCAGGGCCAACAGCGCTTGCACGATAGCCGGCGGCAGTTTGGCCCGGTCCACCGCCCGGTGGTCGCCCATCATCACGCGGTAGTCGTCTTCCGAAATCTTTTCCGCCAGCAGGCCGAACTGCTCGTACGATCGCGTTGCCTGTGCCTGCTTGAGCGCCTTGGCCGCGCTTCTGCGGGCTTCCTCCATTTGGGACAACGTGGCCCTGGCGGGCGGCACCATGGAAATGGTTTGCACCGAAAAGGTTTCCGGGACGCGGAAGGCTTCCGCATGCTTGTCGTAATAGGCTTTGGCTTCGGCCACCGACACGGCGGCCTTGTCCGACACCTCTAACTTCGTCATCTGCTCGATCAGCAGCGTGCGCCGGATTTTGGTGCGCGCCACTTCCTCGGAGCCATTCGCCTCCGTCTTCAGAAACTGCCGGTAAGCTTCCGCCGTAGGAAACTCTTTGCGGAATTCCGCCCAGGCCCGGTCCATTCGAGCGGGCGGCACGGTCATCTTCCGCCGCAGCCCTTCCTGGTACAACAACTCTTCGAACTCGATCATCTGCAGCGCGCCCTTGCGGATGTCCGGCTCCATGGCCTTGGGGAATTCGCCGCCGTGCTGGGCCGCGTACGGGAACATAGACAGCATCTCCCGGCGAAGGTCCCGATCCGTGAGGACCGCTCCGTTGACCCGCGCGACCGGCCGCGCGCCCGGCTGCGCCACCGAAGGCACATTAGGTGCTCCGGCTTGCGCGGACATCGCGGAAACGAGAACGGCGTAGATGAATAATCGGGCTTTCATAAAATTCGGAGAGAAGGGGGGAGGTCCCCCCTTCCGGTCTCTCGACTGTCTACGGAGTGGGGGTGCTTTGGACGATGCCGGTCGTCGGAACGTTCGTCAGACCGTTCATTTCGTTCGACTCGCCACCATGGCAGTTGCGGCAGAATTGCGCGGCCGCATTGCTCACAGTGGTGCCGCCGGTGGTCGGAGTGTAGGGTCCCCGGATGAAGAACGAGGTCTGCCAGTTCGTGGCCTTCGAAGAGGCGGCCACCGAACCCTGCCACACGATCTCACTGTGCTGGTTGTGGCAAGTGGTGCAGGTGACAATCGGAACAGGGGTGCCGCCGGTGGCCGTATAAGTCGACGGTGAAACCGTAAACCCATAGTTGACCGTGGAGAAAATGGTGCTGGCGGGTCCGGTCATTTGGATAGAACCGGTTGCCGAAATGGTGCAGTCCCAATTGTAAGTGCCACCGCAACCGATCGTGGCCTGGTTTCCAACCGGGTGGTCGTTGCTGTAATTGCCGACCGTTGAGCCGTCGTTTCCGAGCAGCGTGGGAGCATGCCCGCCGACGATCGGCAGCGTCTCTACGGTTTGTCCGTGCATCATGCCGACCTTCGCCAGATTGCCATCGTGGCAGCTCAGGCAGGCGATGATCACAAAGTTGGGATCCTGCGCGCCTGTAAAGCCGCCAATGGTGGCAGGCAGAGTGACGGAATACGTGCCGCCACCGAAAGCGATGGTTTGCCCATACAGGGGAGAGAGATTCTGTCCCCACAGAGCGAGGTTACCGGTGCCCGGATCGGTGGTGTTGCCTAGGCCATTTCCACCGTTGGCGCCGCTGTGCGGAGCGTGGCAGGCAACGCAGCCACGGCCGTAGACATTATGCGCTCCAAGGACGTCGGTCTGTGCCATGGCAGTCATCGACACCAGGGCGACGATGAGAGCCATTAGCGCTACTCTTTTCATAAAATAAAGGCCTCCTAAGCCTGGTCTTGCTTCTCAATCGGACGTGGGCTTCGCCCCGTCAGCCGTTTTGGCTCCTGCGGAGCCAAGTACCTATCGCGGCGCATTCGCCGCGGAACCTTGCGCGTTAACAGGCGCGATATCTTTTTTGGCCGGCTTCGCCGGCGCCCTTTCCGCCCCAGCCTGTTTCTTGCGGACCTCTTCCGCTTCGGCGTCACTCACATACTGAAACGCCTGCACGCGGCCGGGAAACTGCTCGGAAACGATGACTCGATTCTTCTGATCGATGGCGATGCCATAGGCCGCCTGAAATTGACCCGGATACTGTCCCTGCTCTCCGAAATAGATCAGCAGGCGTCCCTCGCGATCGAAAACCTGCACGCGGCTCTGGACTTCGTCGACCACCCAGATGTGCCCGTCGCCATCCACCGCGATGCCCTTGGGTCGGGCGAACCGCCCCGGACCGTCGCCGGCCTGGCCAAACTCGCTGATGAAAGCTCCCTCGGCATCGAAAATCTCCACGCGATTGTTCAGCGTGTCGGTTACATAAAGGTTGCCGTCGCCATCCACCGCCACGTTGGTGGGCAGGGAAAAGTTGCCGGGATCGGTCAGCGTGTGTTTCTTTCCCGTGACCCCGATGGTCCGCAGCACCTTGTAACTATCCGCGTCGAAAACCACCACCTGGTCTTTCAGCGTGTCCACCACATACAAAAACCTGTTTTCACGGTCGATCGCCATTCCGCCCGGGTCCGTCAGCACGCCAGTCCCGACAATCGCCTCCTGCTGGTGCTGGGCGTTGAACACCAGCACATGCCGCATTTTCGAATCCGATACGAAGAGCCGGTCGTTGTCGTCCATCGCCAGTCCATTGATCAATTCAAAGCGCGCCTCTTTGCCGTTGCGGATCAGTTGCGCTTCCTTGGTGGCCGGGTCGATAACGAAAACGGCGCCGACTGCCTGATCGGCGGCATAGATATTGCCTTTGGAATCCACGGCCACGCCGTAAACGCGGATGAACTGAAACGGGATCTTGGTGCTCTGGTTCTTCTCGGCCTGCGTTTGCGCGCCGGCCATGACGTCCTTCCAATTCTTCTTCTTATTCTTTGGCTTTTCGAGAATGGCCGGGTCGAACTTTTCGCCGGTGTACATGCCCAGATAACGGATACGCGCAATCTCCGGGGGCTGCGGCCAAACCAGGTTGCGGGTGTCGATCGTTATTCGTTTCGGCGCGGCCGGCGCAGGATCGGAATTCTTCGCTTTCTTGTCGGCCGCGGCCACGGGCAGTACGGCCAGAAACGCGAGCGCCACTATTGTCCGTCTCATCCTATTGGCCCCCCACCCGCGTGCTCTTCAAGTCCAGGCCATTGGTATGGCAGGTCTTGCAGAAATCCATGTTGTTCGCCTGATCCTTCACCAGCAAACCCGGCTTAGCCGAAGCATGCGGCTGGTGGCAACTGGCGCAGCTTATAGCCGTCAGAACCTTGTTTGTCGCTGGGTTCACCACATCCTGCACCGGATGGCGCGTGGTCGGGTGACCCAAGCCGTATTTGATCGGCAGGACCGGCACCTTCGCAAAGTAGTTCTCGGGCAGCTTCACCTTGCCGTCGAAGATTGCGACCAGATGCTCTTTTTCGAGCTTGGCGGGCGCCGCATCCGGACCGTGGCACTCCAGGCACAATTGGTTCTGGTTGGCTACCCGCAGCAGTTTCGGGTTATCTCCACCGTGCGGCTCGTGGCATGTCGCGCACCCCTGCTCGAAGGCCGGTTGGTGCACGTGCCCTTTCTTCTGCAATTCGGCCTGATCGCTGTGGCAGCCGAGGCAGGCGGTAACCGGATCCGGGCGAATGAAGCCCGGCGTCTTACCGGCGTGCGGGCTATGGCAATCCGTGCAATCGCCTTGCGCGCCGGGATGCTGCACCTTGGCGCTCTGGATCTTCTTCGCCTGCTCGTCGTGGCAGGTCACGCACAATTCCTTGACGCTGGGCGCGGTCAACACCACCTTGCCGTCTTTGGCCGGCTGATGGCAGGTGTCGCACGACTTCGATTCGAAGGGACTGTGCATGAATTCGCGCATCAGCTTGGGGGTGGCCGACTGGTGCGGATCGTGGCAGGTGAGGCAATCCGACTTCTCGATGGGCTGCCCCTGGTGGGCCTTGACCATCTGCGCGTCCTTTGCATCGTGGCAATCCGCGCAGAGCGCGGGGCTGGGCTTCGTCAGGTGATACCGGAATTCAGCGTCCGCCGAAGCGCCCGTTTTGTGGGTAACGTGGCAGGTCTCGCAGCCCCCGTCGAGCGCCGCGTGGCGGCTGCCCGTAGCCGGAACGTTGAGTCCCTGATTGTGGCATTGCAGGCAGAGATTGGTGTCCTTGGTAGCCCCGTCGGTGGCTTTAAGCAGTTGATTTTTCAGATCGGATGTATGCGGATCGTGGCATTTCAGGCAGTCGCGGACCGCGGGGCTGTGCGCGTGGCCTTTGATCTTGCCGGCGTCCTTGTCGGCGTGGCATCCAAGGCACAGCTTGACCGGCGTCACGGCGGTCAGTTTAATGCGGGTGACGTCCTTGCTGACGCGCAGTTCGTGACAGCTCAGGCATCCGGTAGCAATGGCCGAGTGCACCGCCTTTCCCTTGGTCTTATCTTCGTGGCAGGTGGCGCACTTGGCGGAATCCGTGCCTGGTTCCAGCGGAACCGGATGGGTTTTTGCCAGAGCCGAATGGGCCGCGGCCAGCACCAGGAATGCCCAAAGGACGCACCCGCAGCCCATCGCCCGCGTGTTGCGAGGCGTCGTCCCGGACTGCTGTACACCCAGACTCATAGACCCCATCCCAGGCCGGCTCCAAATTCCGTGCTCTGGAGCAGCAAAGAGGAAATTAGACCCTAGGCAATGCACTTCATAGGCCATAAGAGAGATAAAGGCCCAGGCATCTTTTAAGCAAATGATAAGGCTTGACGGGCTAAGCCTATTTCGCTTGCAGGCCGTGCCTTTGAATGTTGTGAAGCTCAGCAGGTGGATGAGGCAGGATTACGCAGACCGATCACTGAACGGATCATTCGGCGGACGATCTGAGGGATATCACCCAGACCGCGGGGGCATTGTCCCCAGTGGGGCCCGGTACTACGGGTACCGGATGTCGTGCAAATCCCCATACGATCTGAGGTCTTCTTCGTCACCAAAAGTGGCTCAGGGCCGCCGCTGGTAGCAGAAGATGGAGTCCGTAATGACGGGCGCCTCGGTCATGGGAACCTCCGTCGTCATCACCAGGTCGAGCCCCCCCGCCGCGGCCTCCGCCAGCCTGTCGTTGGACAACAGGTATCCGCCCGCCTTCAGCATCGCCGCTATGTTGCTTCTCGCCAGCGATTGCTCGAACGCTCCGTAGTAGAGGAAGATGTTGGTGCCCACCATCAGATCGAAACGCTCGCCCGCCGGCTGCGGCAGAACCTGGTACACAATATTCATGTCCACGGGGTGCAGGCGGCCGGCGATGGCCGGGCGGACGCGGACCGCGCGACTTTCGAAGCCGGCCAATGCGCCGGGAATGGGAATGGGCGCTACCGGCTCGCCGATCCGCGATCCCAGCGCCTGCCAGTAATCGATGAAGTTCGCGCGGAACCCGGCGCTCCATCGTCCACCGGCAAACCAGGGGAGTTGGATGGTGTACGGCCGGCCGCCAGCCGCATTTTTCCGCGCCGCCGCGATGTGCGCATTCACCAGCGAACTGATATCCAGCGTATGGATCTCGATCGCGCTTGCGTCTGCCAGGCCCAGGCGCAACAGCGAATCCAGCACCGCGAAGGGTTGCACGCTCTGCGGCGGGTAGAAGTCCACGCCCTCCTGTTTGTTGACGAAGTCCAGACCCGGCCCCACGATCGCTACCTTGCGCACGCTGCCTGGCTTCAACATGCCCTTCGCGGCCATGCGCCGAAGCTGCAGATCCAGGTCGTAATCCGGCCACAGATTGCTGTCGAGAGAGATGCCCCTGTCCTGAAACATCTGAAACCGGTCGGTCTTGGCCTGCTCTTTCGCCTGCAGAAACTCCCGATGCATGCGCGCCATGTTTTTCAGCAGATACCGCTTCGCCGCCGCCCGGCCCGCCGCGGTCCGCAGCGAAAATCCATGTCGCTCCACGAGCGCTCGCATTTCAACAAAGCCCTGATTGGTTCCGGGAGCGGCCAGCGCCTGGATCAAATCACGCGCGCGGTGCTCCGCGAACGAGTCGACCAGCGTGCTGTCGCCGAAGCGGGCGAAGTATTCGTCGTCGATGCGGTATTCCTTGGTGAAGGTGACGCCGAAGCGCAGGAGGTTGGTCAGGGTATCTTCTTCGCCCGCATCCAGACGGCGCCGCACTTGGGCGTCCGCCGTTCTCAGCCATTGCGCCCAGCGCGCCGCGTCCAATGGGCCGGACCGCAAATCGGCGGGCAGCGAGGCCGGCAAGGCCTGCAGGACCGGCCGCGCCGCTTCGAAGCTCATGAACTGCGCCCGCGAATCCTGCGCAAACGCGGGGGATGGCAACGTGATGGCGACCGCGCAGAGTGCGGCGCCGAGCGGGCGGCGGCAGAACATGCTTGCCTAAAACGTAAGCACCCCGCCTGCCAAAGAGGTAAAGCCCGGCCGCTAAAAGGAACCGCACCAAAGGAGTAGACTTAAAATCATGACCATCGACGAAAGGCTGGAAAAGCTGACGGAACGGCACGAAGCCCTGACGCAAACCGTAGAACTGCTCGCGGCAGATAATCGTGAGATGGCAGCGGAAAATAAAAAGCGTGACCAACGCTTGGGCCAGATCATGGAAGGCATCGCCCGCTTGCAGGGGTAAGGACGAAAGCACCGCCACTGGCCGGTCGCTGGATCTCACGCCGCATTCATGACGCCTCCGCCCCGCCCGCCATGACACTTTGCACAAATGCCCGTCGATGCATATCGCCGATTATACCCGGCCCAATCGCCAGCCAGGCTGGCCGCCTTTTGTACTACTGGTACTTACCGTAGACCCGCTCAGACTCGTTCGCAGCAGGCCGCCGATGCTAAGATCCTCATCAGGCAACCCTTATGCAGAATGAAGCGCGCCCCTCGGTATCGCAAGACTCCTCGACCGTCCACATGATCGCCGCACAACCGCGTGAGGCCCTGGCTCTGGCCGCCAGTTCCTTCCGCTTGAGCTACGGCCAACTGAACGAGCGCTCCGCCGGCCTGGCGCAAGGATTGCAATTGCTGGGCGTGGGCGTCGATGTTCCCATTGCCGTCTTTGCCAATCGCACGCCCGCGGGCGTCCTGGCCGCGCTTTCCGTTTTGAAGGCGGGCGCCGGTTACGTCCCGCTCGATCCAGCCGATCCGGCCGAACGGCTCGAGTTCGTTCTGCGCGACGTGCAGGCGCCATTCGTGCTGGCGGAGCGCGGCCTCGCCGGCCTGCTGCCGAAGGGCCGGTGGAAAGTCATTCCCTTGGATGAGGCCCCGCTGTTGTTCAGCAAGCCCATGGATCCGCTGCCCGCGCCCGGGCCCAACAACCTGGCGTATATCAGCTACACTTCCGGTTCCACTGGCCGCCCCCTGGGTGTCGAGATCACCCACGCCGGCCTGTTGAACCTCATCCGCTGGCACCAGCGCACATTCCACGTGACGGCTGCAGATAACGCCAGCCAGCTTGCCGCGCCCGGCTTCGACGGCGCCGTCTGGGAGATTTGGCCTTACCTCACGGTCGGCGCCAACCTGCACTTTCCGGGCGCCCACGTCGGCCGCGCTGGCCGGCCGCTGCGTGACTGGCTGGTAGACGAATACATCACCATCGCCTTCGCTCCCACGGCCCTCGCCGAACAGTTGATCGCGCTCGAATGGCCCGTCCACACCGCCCTGCGCACCCTGCTCACCGGCGGCGATGTCCTCCGGCACTATCCGCCCGCCGGCCTGCCCTTTAAGCTGGTCAACAACTATGGCCCGACCGAGGCGACCGTGGTGGCAACTTCCGGAACCGTGCCGCCGCAATCGAACCCGTTGGAACATCCGCCTATCGGCCGTCCCATTGACAACGTGCGGGTGCTCGTGGTCGACGAGTTCATGGCCCCAGTGCGTAACGGCCAGCCCGGCGAACTCTGCATCGGCGGCGCGGGTCTGGCCCGCGGCTATGTGAACCAACCGGCGCTAACCGCCGCCAAGTTCATTCCCGACCCATCCTCCTCCGACCCCCAGGTGCGCCTGTACCGGACCGGAGACCAGGTGCGCCGCTTTTCCGACGGCCAAATCGAATTCATCAGCCGCATGGACGCTCAGATCTCGATCCGCGGCTTCCGCGTCGAGCCGGCCGAAGTTGAGATTGCGCTCAGCGCGCATCCGGCAGTCGAAAACAGCGTGGTCATGGCCCACGAAGATGCGGTCGGCGACAAGCGTTTAGTGGCCTACGTGACGCCCACGGCGGCGGACGCCGCGCCATCCCCAGCCGAGCTCATAGACTGGCTGCGCGAGCGCCTGCCGGAATATATGCTGCCGTTCTCGATCATGAACCTGGCCGAGTTGCCGCTGACTACGAATGGCAAAGTGGATCGCGCCGCGCTGCCTGTGCCGTCTGAACCCGAAGTATTTGGCGGCGGAGCGGTAGAGGCGCGGCTGGCGAATATCATGGCCTCGCTGTTCGAGGATGCCTCGGGCGACCACAACCTCTTTCACGCCGGAGGCAACCCATTATTGGGCGCGCTGGTCATCGATCGCGTGCGCCAGGCGTTCGGTGTCACTCTTACTCCGAACCAGCTTTTCGACGTACCGACAATTTCCGGACTGGCCGCCGAGATCGAGCGCGCCGCGCTGGTGTCCAGTTCCGCAAAGTAACCCCATTTTGTGGGACGGCCAATCCTGGCCGCAGCCCGCTGGAAGCGGGTCTACTGGAGTTTGGACTTTTTTGGTGGGGCAGGCTCTCAGCCTGCGGCGGCCTCTCAGGCCGCCAGGCGAGCATAGCTCGCCTGCAATATCGCTCTAAACGACGGCGCTCACGATTTCAACGTCCTTCACCACTAAGCCCGAACCGGCGAAGAATTGGGACAAGCGCTTTCTTCGTATCAAATTGGCGGCGATCGTAAACACCCCGTAGTCGAACCCGCACTGGATTCCAGCTTCTGTATATCGCAAACGATCGCATCGGCTGGGCCCGGCTTTGAATCCCGGGCCGCCCACGCACCTGGATCGAAATCAGCTTCTCAGGAGTCCTTCTGGGAAAATACGACCTGCAGACCACCGACGGGCTATCCCTTTGGCCCGCCGCCATGACCGCCGGCGGCAACGTTTACGCGAGGATCGCCAAGTTCCGCCCCGCCCGCTTTGCCGTTCTCGATCGTTCAAAGGAAGTCTGGCAGAAAGTTGTCGGCGATCCCAGTGTGCGCACGATCACTCGTTCGAGATTAAAACTCGTTAACAATAAAGTAGCGTGGCGGCCTCGGATGATACACTTCATAGCAGCTAGGCCGCCAAAAGCGATATGAAGCATCTCTGGTTCATCTCGGCAGGATTCTCCCTGGCAGGGTTGTTCGTGATCCAACCTCAGAATGCCACGGCGGGTCCCATAAACCTTCCGCCGCCCTCCGGTGCGATCCTGGACCTGGCCGGAATGCCGATCCCCTCGATATATACCCTCTACTCGGTGACCTTCACCGCCGCCGACGCAAATACGGATCTCACCTTCGCCCTCCGCAACGATCCCGGATATTTCGGCCTGGACGATATCTCCATGGTCGACAACACCAACCCGTCTGGAAATCTGGTTGTAGACGGCGGATTCGAGGATGGTTTCACCGGCTGGACGTACGACAATATTTACGGGGCTGCTTTCCATGGCACCATAAGCGGCGCCAACTGTGGCGGCGCAGGCATTGGTCCCAACAGCGGATCCTACGAATGGTGCGACGGTTCCGTCCAGGCGTATGACGCCATCAACCAGAATATCGCTACCAACGTTGGCGACAGCTACACCATCTCGTTCTGGCTGGTTTCCGCGGACGCCACGGGCACTTACCCGGAGCCGCCGGACTTTCAGCCGCTGAGCACTAACGGCGACATTTACAATCGGGACGGAAACGGCATCGACGTGCTGGTATACGCGCAGAGCGAGCTCCCGCCGGCAGGCTCTCCGGAGCCGGCCACCGTAGTGCTGCTCGGAAGTGCCCTGCTCGGCCTTGGCGTCCTCGGCGGGCGTAGGATCAAGGCGTAACGCGCGCCCGTCGTTGGCGCTCGAAGAATCGCTGCAGCAACTCGACGCATTCCACCGCCATCACCCCCTCCACGATCTCCACGCGATGGTTTAATAACTCGGAATCCGCAATCCGGAACTTGCTGCGCACGCCGCCGAAACGCAGGTCGCGCGCGCCAAATACCAGCCGCTCTACTCGCGCCGCCACCAGCGCGCCGGCGCACATCGCGCAAGGCTCAAGGGTCGCGTAGACCGTCGTCCGCTCCAGCCGGTAATTGCCCATGGCCGCGGCCGCTTCGCGCAGCGCCAGCACCTCCGCGTGCGCCGTCGGATCGTTCAGCCCGATGACCGAGTTCCGTCCGCGTCCCACAATCGCGCCGTCCGCGACCACCACCGCTCCCACCGGCACTTCACCCGCCGTCTCCGCCTCGCGCGCCAGCGCCAGCGCCTCCCGCATCCAGATGTCATGCATGCCCCTATTAGCTTAGAATAGAGAGATCCCCGTATGTTCCGATACCTCCCGCTGATCGTCAAGAATTGCTGGCGCAACCGCCGCCGCACCACGCTCACCATCGTCAGCATCGGCGTTTCCATGTGCCTGCTCGGTGTGCTCATTGCCGTCTATCACGCCCTGTACCTCAGCGACGCCACTCCGGACCAGGCCCTGCGCGTGGTCACGCGCAATCGCGTCTCCCTGACCCTGCCCTTCCCGCTGTTCTACGGCCAGCGCATCCGCCAGGTGCCCGGCGTCAAGACCATCATGAGCTCGCAATGGTTCAACGGCGTCTATAAGGATGCCCGCGATCCCAAGAATTTCTTCGCCCGCTTCGGCGTGGACCCGCCCGAGAATCTCTTTACGATTTTTAGCGAGCTGAAAATCCCGGAAGACCAGAAGCAGGCTTTTTTGCGGGATCGCACCGGCACCGTGATCGGGCGTGATCTGGCCAACAAGTTCAATTTCCACCTGGGCGATCCGATCACCATCATCGGCGACATCTATCCCGGCAATCTTGAACTCAAAGTGCGCGGCATCTTCGATAGCCCGCGCCAAAGCGAGATTCTCTACTTCCATTGGGCGTACGTGCGCGAAGGCTTGCCCGAGAGCCGCAAGGGCGAAGTGGGCACTTTCAACATTCTTTGCGACAGCGCGGCCGCCGTCCCGCGCGTGGCTAAGGCCATTGACGACGAATTCCGTAACTCCCCCGTCCAGACCCGCACCGAAACCGAGCAGGCCTTCATGCTTAGTTTCGTCTCCATGCTAGGCAATGTGAAGTTGTTCCTGGCCAGCATCTGCGGGGCCGTGATGTTCACCATTCTGCTGGTTTCCGGCAACACCATGGCTATGTCGGTGCGCGAGCGTGTGCGGGAGGTCGGCGTACTCAAGACTCTGGGTTTCACCGGCGGCAATATCCTGTTCATCATTCTAGGCGAAGCCTGCGTCATTTCCATCGCCGGCGGCGTGGCCGGATTCCTGCTTTCGACTCTCCTCACCGGCGGCGTCAAGAAGAGCCCCGCGGGTATGTTCCTGCCGCCCATCCAGCAGTTCGACCCGGCCGTAGCATCGGTGTGCATCCTGGCGGCCCTGGCGATCGGCTTGGTCAGTTCGTTCATTCCTGCCTGGAACGCCTCCCGCATCAACATCGTGGAGGCTCTGCGCTCGACCGATTGAGACCCGCCCATGGCCATCCCTGTCGCTTACAACTTTCGTAATTTAGTGGTTCGCAAAACCACTACCCTGATGACCGCCTTGGGCATCGCGCTGACCGTCGCCGTTCTGCTGGCCATGATGGCCTTGCTGACCGGCTTGCGCTCCACGCTCTCCGCCAGCGGCGATCCGCTGCAAATCGTGGTGATGCGCAAGGGCTCCGAGACGGAGCTCGTCTCCAACTTCACCCGGGAACAGTTCCAGGATCTGAAATTCAAGGCGGGCATCGCCCGCACTCCCAACGGCGATCCCATGGCGTCGCTCGAAGTGGTGACCGTGATCAACCTGGCCAGCGTTGATGCGCCCGAAGGTTCGAATGTGACCGTGCGCGGCCTGTTGCCCATCGGCCTGGAGATGCGCCAGGGGCTGAAAATCTCGAGCGGACGCTGGTTCGATGCCGGCAAGCGCGAGCTGGTGGTCGGCAAATCCATCGCGCAGCGCTACCCCGGCGCGGCCCTCGGCAAGCGCATCAAGTTTGGCCGCGGAGAGTGGGAAGTCGTGGGCGTCATGGATGCCGGCAGTAGCGCCCAAAATAGCGAAATCTTCGGCGATCTGAACCAGATAAGTACCGATCTGGATCGCACCGAAGTCCTCAGCTCAGCCCTGGTGCGCGCCGCCGACGCCATCACCGCCGCCGCGCTGGTGAAGAGCATCAACGACGACCAGCGCCTGAACATGAACGCGGTCTCCGAAAAGGAATACTACGCAATACAAACGGTTTCGGCTAGGCCGATCGAATTTCTTGGAATTTTCGTATGCATCATCATGGCGATCGGAAGCAGTTTCGCGGCGATGAATACCATGTATGCCGCCGTGGCCCGGCGCTCGCGGGAAATCGGCACCCTGCGCGTGCTGGGCTTTTCGCGCGGCAGCATTTTGTTCAGCTTCTTCGTGGAATCCGTGCTGCTAGCTGGACTGGGCGGGATTCTGGGCTGCCTGCTGGTCTTTCCTTTGAATGGCGTGACCACCGGCATCGGCAGCACCACGTTTAGCGAGCTGGCTTTCTCCTTCCGCGTGACGCCTCAGATCATGCTCGCCGGAATCGTCTTCGCATCCGTGCTGGGCGCGGTCGGCGGCGTCTTCCCGGCCCGTATGGCCGCCAACAAGGAAATCCTGGTAGCGCTGAGGGAGGTGTAGGAGGGCGGGCAATCCTGCCCGCAGCCGCCTTTTAGGCGGCGGTCTTAATCTAATATGGATGCTGAATTGAAGAGTCTCCAAATCGACCGCGGCAAGAAGCGCTCCGGCGAGCCCTCCAAATGGGCCACGCGCTGGATTATCGCGGGCGTTCTGCTTTTCCTGCTGCTGGGCGCCGGCCGTTTCGCTTATAGCCGCCTCAACGCGTCTACCGAAGTCGATGTCCAGCGGGTCAAAGCCCTCAGCACCGGGCGCGCCGAGCAGGGCGTGGTGCTGAACGCCACGGGCTACATCGTAGCCGCGCACAAGATCGAGTTGGCCGCCAAGGTGATCGGCAAGGTCAAGTGGATCGGCGTCGACAAGGCCGACAAGGTGAAGGAAGGCCAGGTGCTCGTGCGCCTGGAAGACGACGAATACCGCGCGCAGCTTGATCAGGCCAAGGGCAACCTGGCCAATTTGGAAGCCCATTTGGCCGAGCTGGAACATGGTTCGCGGCCGGAGGAAATCGCGCAGGCGATGGCCAATCTGAACTCATCGAAGGCCGACCTGGAAAACGCCCGCGTCAGCCTGGAACGCACCCGCAAGCTGGTGTCGCAGGCGGTTATGTCGCAACAGAATCTGGACGACGCCCAGGCCCGTTACGATTCCGCCGTGGCCAAAGTGAATTCGCTGCAGAAGGCTTACGATCTGGTCAAAATCGGCCCGCGCCAGGAGGAGATCGATGCCATGCGCGGCCAGGTGGAGCAGGCCCGCGGCGCGGTGGCATACGCGGAAACCAATCTCGCCAACACCATCATCCGCTCGCCGGTCACGGGCACCATCCTCGAACGCGCCGTCGAAATCGGCGAATTCGTGACCACCAGCTTCGTCGGCGACCGCGGCGCAAAAGGCTACGTGGTGTCGCTCGCCGACCTCAACGACCTGGAAGTGGAACTCGACATCAGCCAGAACGATTTCGCCAAGCTGCACATGGCGCAAAAAGGAATCATCACCACTGACGCCTTCCCCGACCGCAAGTACGATGGCTTCATCCGCGAAGTCTCGCCTGAGGCCAACCGCCAGAAGGCCACCGTGCAGGTGAAGGTGAAGGTCGCCCATCCGGACGATTATCTCCGGCCCGAAATGAACGCCAGCGTGGCGTTCCTCTCGGATGAGAAAAATGCGGCCGCCACACCGTCGGAACCGATCGTCATCGTGCCGGCTTCGGCTATTCGCGATAACAAGGTCTTCGTGGTGCTCGATGGCCGGGCCGTCGCCCGCTCCATTAAGCCGGGCCCCGCCAATAGCCAGGGCGTGCGCATTGAGCAAGGTCTCATCGGCGGCGAGGATCTCATCCTCAACCCGCCCGCCACGCTGAAGGATGGCGACCGCGTGCGCCAAAAAGCATAATTCCCATGAGCGAAACGATTATCGAAACCGAGAATCTGACCAAAGAATTCATCCGCGACGAGTTCCATGTCGTCGCGCTCAAGAACATCTTCATCACCATCGATAAGGGCGAGTTCGTGGCGCTGATGGGACCCTCCGGATCGGGCAAATCCACGCTGTTGCACCTGATTGCCGCCATGGATCAGGCCTCTGGCGGGGAGATCCGCGTGCTCGGCCACAACCTGCGCGAGCTGAGCGACCGCCAGATCGCGCACTGGCGCAACGAACACGTGGGCTTCATCTTTCAGCAGTTCAACCTGATCCCGGTGCTGACCGCGCTCGAAAACGTGGAACTGCCGCTGAAGCTGACCAATCTGAAGAAGCAGGAGCGCCTGGACCATGCCGCGACGGCGTTGAAGCTGGTGGGCCTGGGCGACCGCATGGGCCATTATCCGCGGCAGCTTTCCGGCGGGCAGGAACAGCGCGTGGCCATCGCGCGCGCCATCGTCACCGACCCAGCGCTGATCCTGGCGGACGAGCCGACCGGCAACCTGGATGCGGCTTCCGCCGACGATGTGCTCACCATTCTTTCGAAGTTGAATAAGGAATACGGCAAAACCGTGGTGATGGTCACCCACGATCCGCACGCGGCGCGCTTTGCCACCAAGGTGCGGCATCTGGAGAAGGGCGAATTGCTGCCAGAAGCAGTGGGACAGGCCTCCGGGCCTGTCTAAGCAGAAAACGAGGGAGAAAAATGGCAGAACTGGAAATCCATCACGAAGAAGGACACGAGCACGACCCCGTAGGCAAGCAGGTGGGAGTCATGGCCGCCCTGCTGGCGGTGTTCCTGGCGGTGGTCACGATCCTTTCCCATCGCGCGCACACCGAAGCCATCATCATGAAGACGGACTCCAACGATCAGTGGCAATATTACCAGGCCAACAAACTGAAGTATCACAATCTGGAATTGGGCGAGCGGCTGATCGCCATCCTGGGGCCTAATAATCCCGGCGCGAAAGAAGCCTTGGAGCAGTTCCACAAGGATAAGCAGAAATACACCGACCAGGCCAACGAGCAGAAGGAAAAAGCCACCGGCCAGATGGAAAAATCGGAAGCCGCCGAGCATCGCGGGCTGCGCTACGATCTCGGCGAAGGACTGCTGGAGATCGCGCTGGTGCTCAGCTCCCTCTATTTCATCTCACGCAAGATGCTGTTCCCAATCATCGGCGTCATCGCCGGCGTGGCGGGCCTGATTGTGGCCATCACCGGCCTGCTGGTTTGAAGCGAAAACCGTAACCACAGATGGACACAGATGCACACAGATAAACAACGAACCCGGGCGACGCCAGCCAGCTATTGAGTCGATCCTCCGCGCTCTATTACATCTTAAGGTCTGGAGGTCGGTTGGAGTTTGGCCGGTCCGCAAGGGCAATCACCAGGTTTCGGGTCAAATGTCATTCCATAGTTTGCGACAAAGTAGTCAAGCTCTCTGAGCGCGTTAGGTGACGGAAAGTGGTCACTTGCCGCCGTGGCGACTTGAGCGCATGTCTCAAAGAGAGCTTCCCAGGCTCCTCGACGATTCTTCACAACGTCCTCGGGCGTGTATCCCGGAAGCCATCCGCAGGATGTCGTGATGCGCGAAATCCAAATGTCTGGCTTCACGCACCGGAACCCAAGGTCCGAGAGTCCATGGAACGCCGTAACTTTACCGATGGCACTGGCAAGGACAACAAAGAGGCGGCGGGGAAACGCTTCTGAATCGACACCGGTCATGGCATCAATGAAGGAAATATCCCTCGCCCGCCGCACCTCTTCCCAATTCCTAAACAGGGCCGCCGCCTGAGCGACGCGGCGAATGACATCGGCGCGCGTTCGGTAAGGCATCGCAGCGTAGGTCCCGCTCCTCGCGCAAAGGGCCGCGGCTTCAGCGCCTCTCGGACTACAGCGTCTGCCACGCCTTTCGACGTTCCATGGATGATCGCGATCGTCAGCGGCGCCAGCAAGCGTTTCGAAGTGATCGAACCAACCATTCGCGCGAATGGCCTCGACTCGCCGACCGGCCACTGCAACATTTTCCCGGGAATAGAACGGCAAAGGCCACACGGCACGCCAACACTCAGCAGCGGTCTTTTGACGTCGCCTAGCCATGTCTGCCGGCGCGGCAGCAGCAGCCCTGTGCGCCTCCACCTCAAATTCGGGCCTTCGGTCAATTAGAGACTGTCTCATGTGGAGGTAGCACTCCACTGCAGCGGAGAGCTCTTTGGGCCCCAGAATGCCAGGGACCATCGCCGTCAACCCGTTTTTCATGTGCGTCCTCTCGCTCGCAGCAGTGCGCAAGCTCGCTCTCTAGGCCGCGTGCCAGCAGGCGTCGTGATATCTGTGTTTATCTGTGTCCATCTGTGGTTCCGGCTTCCTAGGCAGCTATTTCTGCGACGTCGCGCTGATGAAGCTGTCCACGTTGCCCTTATCCACCAGCAACTCGCCGGTGGCGATGAACGTTGCCACGGGCGCCAACGGATCTAAAGCCCACGCCTTGTCCAGCGGACTCGGCGGATTGTGGTGCAGCATGTCGAGTGTCGACAGCCCCACGAAGCCCATCGTGAACGGCTTTTGCGCCATGGTCCCCGCGATGCGGTCCTTTTTGATCCAATCGAGCGTACGCGCGTCCGTGTCCATCGCCACAATCACCTTGCTGCCCACCTTGTTGCGGTCCAGCACGTCGGCCACTTCCGGGCAGGCGATCGCCTCCAGGCAGACAAACCCGTCGATCTTGTCGATGGTCTTCTTGTCCACCAACTCCTGCATGTGATCGAACGCGATGCGCGCGTCTCCCTTGATATCCACGGTATCCGCGATCTTGATTCCAGGGTGACCTTCGAACCCATCCTTGTAGCCGTGCAGCCGGTCTTTCAGGTTGGCTTGCTCGGGCATGGTGAAGATCACCACGCTGCCCTTGCCCTGCAACTGCTTCACCGCGAGTTGCGCGCCGATCAAGCCCGCTTTGTAATTGTCGGTTCCTATAAACGTCAGCCGCTTGCTCGCGGGCGCGTCGGAATCGACGGTGACTACCGGGATGCCTTGGCCAATCGCCGCATCGATATCGGGCTGCATCACCGCCGGATCCGCGGCCGAAACCATGATGCCCGCGGGCTTGATCTTCTCCGCCAGCACCTTCTGGAAAGCGTCGTGCTCCGCGTTCTTATCGAACGAGTCCGGCCCCACCATCTCGGCCTTCACGCCCATCTGCTGGGCCGCCCGCACCAGCCCGGTGTTGACGTTTTGCCAGTAGGGGATCTTGATGTTGGTCGCCACCAGCCAATACTTCTCGGTCGAATCGTGCCGCGATCCGCCGCACCCTGCCAGCCACGTCATCGCGCCGCCGCAAAACCCGATCAGGATCATTTTCCACATGCGCATATCAGGTCCTCCGCACTTGACAGTATATGTCACGGCACCCGCTCCAGGATCAACAGGGTGCTGTCGAAATCGCCGCCCAGCCGGAATTCGATCCCGTGGTTCATCAGGTACGCGCCGCTGGCGGTTTCGAGCTTGCCCACCAGCTTGTCGTCGATGGGCCTGAGCCGGTACACGGCGCGCTCGTCCAAACCGCGCAGATAAATAATGGGCGCATGGCGCAAATACTGCTGTGAGTGCAGAAACGCGAATACCGCGGCCTGCTTTCCATCCTGCGCCACGTACTGGTTGGCGGTGAGTTCCCCTTCCCGCGGCGAGAACAACCGGTAGAGATTCCCCTGCTGCACCGTGGCGCGAATCTCCTTGTCGATGCCCACCATGCGCGACGCCAGCGCGAAATCCGCATCAGTCCAGTGGTTCAGGTTCGACCCGATGCCCAGCGAGCCCTGCATCGCCACCAGAAAGCGGTACTTCAACGAGGTGCTGCGGCCGTTCAGGTTCGGCACGTCCGTCACCCAGGCCATCATCACTTTGGGCGCGTACGCCTGGGTGAAGCCTTCCTGAATGCGCAGCCGGTCGAACGCTTCCGTGTTGTCCGATGTCCAAACCTCGTCCACGCGCTTCAGGATGGCCAGGTCCAGGCGGCCGCCGCCTCCCGAGCACGATTCGATTTCGAGGCCGGGATGCTTCGCCCGCAGGCGGTCGATGATGTTGTACACGTTCTCCACATACTTGACCCAGATCTCCTTCTGCTCCGCCACCGGCGCTTCCGGCCAGCCCGGCTCGCCGAAATGCCGGTTCATGTCCCATTTCAGAAACTCGATGTGATTCTCCGACACCAGCTTGTCCAGCACCCCGAAAATGTGGTCGCGCACGTCGTCGCGCGCCATGTTGAGGACGAGCTGATTGCGGGCTTCCGAGCGCGGCCGGTCGTTGAAGTGCATCGCCCAGTCGGGATGCGCGCGGTAAAGATCGCTATTCGGATTCACCATCTCCGGCTCAACCCACAGGCCGAACTTCATTCCCAAACCGTTCACGTAATCGATCAGCCCCTTCAGCCCGTTCGGGAATTTCCGCGGATTCACGGTCCAATCGCCCAGCCCGGCGTGATCGTCGTTGCGCTGGCCGAACCAGCCGTCGTCCATCACGAACAGCTCCACGCCGATCTTCGCGGCCTTATCGGCCAGCTGTTTCTGCCCGGCTTCGTTGACGTTGAAAGTGGTGGCTTCCCAGGAATTGTAGAGCACCGGGCGAGGGTGCGGGTGCGCGCGATCCGGCAGGATCTCCTCGCGCTCGAAGGCGTGCATGATGCGCGAGCTCTCACCGAAACCCTGGTCGGTAAAGCCGCCGTAGAAGGCCGGCGTTTCCAGGCTCTCGCCAGGCTTTAGCAGATAGCCGAAATCGAAGTCGTTGAAGCCGCCGGTCACCCGCACTTGTTGGGCAGGCGTTTCCTCCACCACCAGTTTCCAATTGCCGCTCCAGCCGATGGCGCCGAACCAGACCCGCCCGTGCTCTTCGTCCGCCGCGCCTTGATAATCGAGCGCGAACCACGGATTCAGAAAATGGCTGGTATTGCCGCGGCGGCTCTCGAGCACTTTCTTTCCCGGCTCGACCGGCTCGCGGCGGAGCTGCGTCTCTCCCGCCCAGCGCCCGGTCAGATAGCTCAGGCGATAACCCTCGCCCGCCGGAACGTACCACACGCCCGATTGCGCGCTCTCCACCACCACCGGCTGCCCGGTCTGGTTGCGGATCACCGAGCGCTTCTCCACGATCCCGGAACTCGCGTAAACACGGTAAATCAGATCGACTGCCAGCGCGTAGCGGATATCCTTGGTGTGGATCTCCAGCGTGTCGCCGCGAATCTCGTGCGAAACGTAGGTAAGCACCAAGTCGCGTGTGCCATCGGCCAGCGTGACTTTGACGCAAGGCTCGTTGTACCGCAGGCCGCCCCAGCCGGGGTATTCCTCGTTGCTCATCGTTTCGCGCGAGTCGAACGAAGCGTGCTCGGGCGAGGTGTGCGCAGGCGCCAGATCGTCGTCGCGCAACAGCTTCTTGCCCCAGTAAACGTTCTGGAGGCTGTTCTCTTCATTAACGCCGACCACGTAGGAAGTTCTATCGGCGTCCAATACCCACATCTTCTTGGCGGGCAGGAAGCGTACCTGGGCCAGCACGGGGACCGCCAGGAATAAAGCGATTAAGGGCTTCATAACCGCTAAACGTAGCATGTGGGGCAGGCTCTCAGCCTGCGGCGGCCTCTCAGGCCGCGCCAACTATTCCACTACGGGCACGAGCTTCGATGCAATAATCCGCTGATCGGATGTCACCAGGCGAAGATGATGCACACGAGCGGTCGCCACGATGGCTCGGTGGGCGGGGTCCCGCAAAGCGTCGCCCAAGGCCGCCACCTCGGCGGCAATGTCGACATCGAGCGGAATCAAATGGAATCCTCCCGCCTCTAGAGTTGCAAATAATTCCTGCACGGAAACCTGCAAGCGCGCCCCACCCGCCCCGAACAGCAATGCCATCTCAAGTAGCGTGATAGCGCTCACCCCAAGAGGCTCCCCTCGTTGGACCGCGCCGCGGAGCGCGCGAACCTGATCGCGTGAAAGCTTCTTCGGTTCCACGAGCCAGCGGACCAGCACGTGAGTGTCAAGCAAAAGGCGAGCAGGCAGAGCGGCGATCCTCTATTTCTTGCGCACGGCTTCCCACAAGTCCGACATATCGGCGGTTAGCTGCTCCTCCGCAATGTGTACTTTGCCCCTCCAAGCGCCTTCGGACGACGGCCACCGCCGCTTCTGGACCGGTCCAACCGTGGCCATGGGCCGGCCCCGTTTGGTGACGGTGATGGTGCCGCCATTGCGACCGATCTCATCCATCAGGGCGAGGCACTTTGCTTTGAATTCCGTCGCACTTATCACGCGGCTTGCCATACGTTCAGCGTAGCACAGCCAAAGTGGTCATCTGACCATGCAGCTCGCCACGTCGTCCCCTCAGGGCCAGCCCCGGCACGCAGATTGCACTGAACCCAAAATAGGAGCCCAGCCAAAGAAGGTCTGCGTGCGACCCCGCCTCTATCCTGATCCAGCGCAGTCCTAAAGCGAGAAACGTCACCTCAAAGCCAAACGAGGCAACCCCGGCCAAAGCCAGAAGCCATGCGCCGGCGGCATGACGCTGGCTCCGCAAGGACTGCGCCACTGCCAATTCAAGAATGCCGGCGCTCACGGCCATCAAGATGATCAAAAGCGCGACGGTAAGAAAGCTAATTCGAAAACGGGTTAAGCCGTATTGGATCAGTCCGAGTGCGCCAAGTGCAAGGCCATTGATCGCCAAAAGCCGGCTCTTGCCAGTTGCGGGCCTCCAAATCCCGGCTACGATTAGGCAAGCTCCCGCCGCCAGCGCTAGTTTACCGACAAACACAACCGTGCCGTTCCATGCATGCCCAGTCAGCGGTCCATCAGTCTCCCGCATGACGATGTAGATGACCGAAATTATAGCCTCAAGAACGCCACACAACGCCAGAAACATCCAGTTTCTAATCAGCGTTTGAATCACCGCCCCACCGCCATCTCCCGCGCGGGCGTCATGAACTCCAGCAACGCCCGCTTGATCTCCGGCGGAATGCTGAACCGCTCGATCTCATTCAGATCGCCGGCGGCATACTGCACGGCATCCCCGGTCATGGCGATAGCGATAAACAGGTGGCGGGTCACTTCGTGGAACAGCCCCCGCGGCTCCTGCTTCTCCGCTTGAAAGGTCAGCGCGCGCACGGGCGTCTCATCGTCCGCCAGGCTGGTCTCATACGCCATCGCCACTTCAGTCGAAATGCGTTTCTCGTAATCGGCTTGGATGCGCCGCGCCTTGTCCCTCCAGGATATTTCCTGGTAGACCAGCGCGGCGACCGCAAACAGCAAAGCTATTTCCAGAGGCGTCATATTGGCTCCTCAGCCGCGCTTCGCCTTCATCTCGGCCAGCATCTTCTCGATCTGGTCCTGCTTCTCGAGCGCCGCCAGTTGCTCTTCCACGTCGTCCTTGAACAGTTCCGCCTTCGCCTGGCTGACGGCCTCGCTGTGCCGCACCTTGTCCTTCATCCGGTCGAAGGTGGCGGCCGTCAAATGATCGCTAGTGGCAAATTGCGCGTCGGTGGCCTTGGTGGCGGCGCGCGCCCGGCGATGCTGCGCGATCAGAACGTCCTTCTTAGCCTCCGCCTCTGCCAGTTTCTGCGCGAGCTTCTGCAAGGCGGACTTCAGATTCTCCACCTGCTGCTTCTGATCGGCCACCTGCTGCCGGAAGCTCTCGCCCATGTTGCGGTAGCTCACCGAGCGCTCCAGCGCCACGCGCGCCAGGTCGTCCTGCTTCTTGTCCACGGCCATCTCCGCTTTGCGCACCCACTCCGCGGTCTTCTCTTCGTTCTCCTGGTGCTTGCGTTCCAGCACGTGCTGGTCGGCGATGGCGATGGCCACCTGCGTCTTGACCTGTAGCAACTGGTTCTGCATATCGAGAATCACCTGCTTGATCATTTTCTCCGGATCTTCGGCCTTGTCAATAAGGTCATTTAAATTCGCGCGAACTAGTGTAGATACTCGTTCCAAAAGTGCCATAATCTTCTCCTTCTCAAGTGGGCCACCCGCTGACGCAAGTGGCCCACAGCCATTCTGACTTCTGACTCCTGTCTCCTGACTCCTGTCTCCTGACTTCTGACTTCTATCCCTTGTCCTCGGGCGCCTTCGGCTTGTCCCCAATCTGTCTCACCTTCGAGAACAGATCGGCCATCTTCATGCCGGAGAGCGTCTCAAACAGCGCGGGAATCTGCGCGGCCATCGAAGCCATGTCTCCGGTGATCTTGTTCATGCCTGCCGCGTGCCCATCGCCCGTGGAGACGATGGTGATCTTGTCCACGTTGGCCAGCGGCGCGGCCAGCGCGCGCACGATCTCAGGCAAACTCGTGATGAGCTTGTCCACCACCGCGGCCTGGTTGTATTCCTGGTAAGCCTCGGCCTTCACGTTCATCGCCCGCGCCTCAGCGTCGCCCTTCTTGAAGATGATTTCGGCTTCGGCCTCGCCCTGCGCTCGGATGGCAGCGGCATGACCGTCGGCTTCCATCACCAGTTTCGATTTTTCGGCTTCGGCCAGCGTCTCGATACGCTTGCGCTCCACCTCCGCCGGCTTCAGCACGGTGGCGATCAACTCGCGCTCGCGGCGCTGGATTTCAGCATCCTGCACGGCCACTTCGTGCTCTTTCTGCACCTGCTGGATCTTCACCTGCTCCGCGATCACCTGCTGCTGCATGACGTTGGCCTGGATCTCATATGCCTTATCCGCTGACGCCTGCTGCTTCTGAGCCGTTTCCTTGTAATTGGCCTTCTTGATCTCCAGGTCGCGCGTGGCTTCCGCCTGCTTGGCCTGCGAAAGCGTCTCTGCCAATACTCGCTCCTGGGTGGCCTGAGCCGTAGCTACGGCCGCGGCGCGCGTGGCTTCGGCGCGCTTGATGGCCGTATCGCGCTCGGCTTCGGCGGCGGCCACATCCGCGTCGCGCTTGATCCGCGCCACGTCCGGCCGGCCCATGTTGGAGATGTACTCGTTCTTGTCGCGCACTTCCTTGATGGTGAAGGAAATCACTTCCAACCCCATCTTGTTCATATCGTCGGCGCAGGTGGAGCGCATCCGGTCCCCCACCATCTCCGGCTGCTTCACGATTTCTTCCACCGTCAACTGCCCGATAATGCCGCGCAGGTGGCCTTCCATCACCAGCCGAATCAGGCCCTCGCGCTCCGCATCGGTCTTGGTCAGAAACTGCTCAGCGGCAGTCTGGATGGACTCAGGATCGGACTTCACCTTGATCTGCGCCACGGCTTCCACCGTGACCGCCACGCCCTGGCGGGTGTACAGATCCTGCTGCGGCGCGACGTCGAACGACATCAGCTCCAGCGACAGGCTCTTGTAGCTCTCCACCACGGGCCAGATCACCGTGCCGCGCCCTTTGACGATGCGCGTGCCCTTGCGCCCGTAAACGATCAGGGCTTCGTGCGGACCCGCCTTGCGGTATAGCCGCGCCAACATCGAGCCGATCAAAACGATCGCCAGTAACATCAACAACACAACCACGACAACCATGTCCTTCTGCATACCTCTCCTCTTCTGACTCCTGACTCCTGACTCCTGACTCCTGACTCCTGACTTCTGACTCCTGACTCCTGACTCCTGACTTCTGACTCCTGTCTTCTGTCTCCTGTCTTCTGACTCCTGACTCCTGTCTCCCGACTCCTGACTCCTGACTCCTGTCTCCTGACTCCTGTCCTCCGACTCCTGCTCCATATCCTCCCAACGCCGCACATACGCGATGCCCTTCTCATACCGCTGGACCACCACCTCGGCGCCCTTGGCGATGGCCGTGCCATCGTCGCTGCGCGCCCCGGAAACCCGGCGCACACCCTCCTGCGAGAAAATGATCTCGCCGGTGCCGCCTTCGCGAATCGGGATGCTCAACTTGCCCAGCACCCCGACCATGTCGTAGTCCGCCGGATCCAGCGACTGCTCGTCCCCCGTCAGCTTGGCCAGGAACCAGAACACGACGGCGGCGCCGCCCAGTCCGCTCAGCAGCGCGATCGCCAGCGCCACCAGGAACCAGACCGCGTAGTAGCGCTCCAGCAGGTAGCCCGTCCCGCCGAACCACGCCAGAAACGCGGTCATCGTGCCGAAATTCAGCCACGGCACGCCCTCCGCCTCCGCGTGCGGCGCGTGCAAATGCGGCACGTGCATACCCGGCACATGCGGCACGTGAATGTGCGGCAGATGCAGGTGCGCGCTGCCGGTCAGCACAGACAGCAGGCTCAGCGCCAGGCCCAACAGAAAACAAATCAGATAAAAATCCGCCCACGTCATTGCGATCGCCTCCTTACTTTAGGCAAAGCCTTGGGCGCGGCTTCCGCCGCCGCTGGAGAAGGCTTCAATACCTGCAACAGCCGCTCGGCGAGACCCGGGTTATCCAGGATCGCGCCCAGCAACACCACGCACATCCGCGAGTCGTCGTGCCGTGCCACGCGCAACAGCGCCTGGCTCATTTCCTGGTCGCTGCGGAAGCGCTCCGCGCCGTTGATCAGCCAAAGATCCAGCTTGTCCTCCAGCGCGCCCAAATCCGACATCAGTTCTTCCTGATAACCCTCCGGGTCGTCCACCAGGTAACCCGGATGCACTTTGTAAAACTTCGCCAGCAGCATTCGGCTGGAGTTGGTCAGGTGCGGCCGCGCGCCGCTCTCGATCTGCGAAAGATATGCCTGACTGATGGTTTCGCGCAGCTCCTTTTTGAGCAGCCGAACCACTTCGGCCTGCGTCAGCGCTCCCTGGCGGCCCCGCAGCGCGCCTTCGATTTCCCGCAGGTACCGGAGCTTTTCGCCTAGCTTCATATTGCAGATCGTAATTATAATATAGCAATTTGTGATATCTGTCAAGAGAAATATCTGCCCTGTTTTCAGCTATCCTGGATCTATGCCGCTGTTCATCTTCGCCCACCTGGAGCCCCGGCCCGAAAAAGAGTTACAACTGCGTGACGAATTGATGCGCGTGCTGGAGCCTACCCGCGCCGAGCCCGGCTGCGTCCGCATCCATGTGTTTGAATCGATCCGCGGCCCCGCAACCTGGTTCATTCACTCCGAGTGGATCGACGAACCGGCCTTCGACGCGCATGCCAAGATGCCGCACACCGAGCGGTTCGTGGCCGCGGTCGAAGAGCTGGTTACCCACCCTTTGCAGGCCCTGCGCACGAGACAAGTCGGGTGATGCCTCTGCCCTCACCTTGATTCCAAATCGCCCGTGGCATTGACCACCAATGCGCGGTTAGCGTATAGTTGAGGGCATGGAAGCGGCTCCCATGACCGTGGTGGAGACGTCGTTCTTCCTCCGGCAGGCTGCCGGTCTGCTGACAGATAAAGAAAGGGAACAATTGATTGCCTTCGTAGCGTCGAATCCCGAAACCGGCGACGTTGTGCCGGAGTCCGGCGGCGAACGGAACGAGCTGAAGGCGCTGACACCGCGGATCGTTGAGAATTATCGAAAGAGCAGGCAAGAATGAAAAGGCAAACGTCGTCGAAGAAGGTCGCCGGAAAACCCAGCGTCGGCCGGGAGATCATTACCAGTTTGAAAGAAGCCGTCGCGTGGGCAGGCGGTGAAGACGTCCCGGTACGGGTGACCACGGTTCAAGCCCCTCTGATCGACGTGCGCGCGGTGCGCCGGCGCCTGGGCCTCAGCCAATCCGAATTTGCCTCCAAATTCGGATTCCAACCCGCGACATTGAAGAACTGGGAACAGGGACGCACCCGGCCGGATGGCCCGGCGCGGGTCCTGCTCACCGTCATCGCGCGACACCCCGAAGCCGTCGAGGACGCTCTGCGGAGAGCGGGGTAACATACCGCTATCGCCGTGTCCACCAGTTAAACTTGCATTGAACCGAAGACGTCGGCTTCTCGCATGCCAGCCCATCCATTCATTCTCAGATGGCAGAACTCCGCCGCTGCCGAACGGGCCAATTACCAGATATTCCTCTGCGAGCTGTGCGACTACCTCGTCGTCCCCCGCCCCGATCCCGCCGTCTCCGACGACCGCCAGAACCGCTATGTCTTCGAGCGGCCCGTAACCTTCTGCCATCCCGGCGCTCCTCCAGCACCGGATTCATCGATCTCTACAAGCGGGGCTGCTTCGTCCTGGAGGCCAAGCAAGGCAGCCAAGCGCCCGCAACCAAGCCGAACAATACGGTAAAGCGCTCCCGTATCCGACGGATGGCCGCCATTCCTGGTAGTCGTGGACGTCGGTTATTCCATCGAACTCTTCGCGGACCTCTCCGGCACCGGCAAGGCCTACGTCCCCTTTCCGGACTCACTCACGCATCGGATTCAGCTCGCCGACCTGGAAACCAATTTAATCCGCACTCGTCTCCGATCGGCGAACAGCTCGACGCGCATCGCAAACGCCGGCAGGAACTGCACCCCAACCTGACCCTCACCGAGATGTACAACGTCCTGGAGGAACTTCGCGCCGGCGAGGCGCTCGGTCCAGCCAGCCAAACAACTTACGACCGCGGCCTTGTTTCAGTCCTGCGCGACATCCATGACGACCTGGATCGCGCCGTCGCCGAAGCCTACGGCTGGCCCCCGGACCTCGCCACTGAAGATATCCTCTTCCACCTGGTGGAACTCAACTCCGCCCGTGCCGCCGAAGAGCGGGCGGGACACGTTCGCTGGTTGCGTCCGGAATTCCAATCGACCGGCGCCATGCAGGCTGGCCTTGAAGTCGAAATGGAGGAGGAGGAACAACAGCCAGCCCGCGTCGGCCGTCTCCCATGGCCCGCCACGCTACCAGAGCGCGTCCGGGCAGTGCGCGACTACCTGATGCAGGCCCACGCGCCGGTCCCGCCCGGAACCGTCGCGCGCACCTTCACCCGCGCCCGCGTTCCTGATGTCACGGCAATTCTCGAAACGCTCGCCGCTCTGGGACAAGCCAGCCGGGACGAAGCCGGCTATCGAGCCTGAATTGGGAATCCGGCGATGACACTCCCAAGCGCGCCTCCAACCATCTGAAAACAATCACCCAACACCGTCGGCCCGCCTATTGTCTGCAGCTCGCCGTGCTATCCTCATGGCGGCTCTGTCTTTCCCGGGCGGCCAACGGAATCCAGCTCCCAGCGAATCACGATGCAACACTACGCAACACGTTTCGCTGTTCGGCGTTGCACTCAAGCAGCAGCGAAGGCCCTGGAGGGCGGGATTTATCCCGCGCGGGGCTTCAAGCCCCGCTCCTTGCAGAATCAATCGATTGATGCCGTCGTGATCGACTAGCGCGCCGCCGACGACGGCTCCCACGAATCGCCATGCTACACAACGCAACACATTCCCTATTCCGCGTTGCACCCCGGACTGCGATGGCGCTGCCGCCGGAGCCTACCCACGAGCCGCTGCCGCATCACTTGCGACAGTTCCGTTATCCCCCGTTGCACCCCGGCACGCGATGCCGCCATCGTCGTGATCAAACCCGCGTGCCGCCGCCAACGCATCGCACGCAACGAAATGCAACACGTTCCGCTATTCTGCGCTGCACCCCGGCACGCGATGCCGCCATCGTCGCGATCAATCCGCGTGCCGCCGCCAATCCATCGCACGCAACGAAATGCAACACGTTCCGCTATTCCGCGCTGCACCCCGGCACGCGATGCCGCCATCGTCGCGATCGACCCACGCGCCGCCGCCAACGCATCACAAGCAACGAAATGCAACACGTTCCCCTATTCCCCGTTGCACCCCGGCACGGATACCGCGGCTGCCGGGATCGGCCCCGCGCCGTCGCCCATGCATCGCATGCAACGAAATGCAACGCGTTCCGCTATTCCGGCATTTGCACTCCGGCACGCGATGCCGCGATCATCGCGATCGACTCACGGGCCGCCGCCGATGCGTCGCATGCAACGAAGTGCGACACGTTCCCCTATTCCGCGCTTCACCCCGGCACGCGATGCCGCCACCGTCGTGATCAACCCGCGTGGCGCCGCCAATGCATCGCATGCAACGAAATGCAACACGTTCCCCTATTCCGCGCTTCACCCCGGCACGCGATGCCGCCATCGTCGTGATCGACCCACGGGCCGCCGCCGATGCATCGCACGCAACGCAATGCAACACTTTCCGCCAGTGCCACGGCGTCGCACCCTGCCCCGGCCCGCCGCCCGAGAGGCCCTTGTCGCCGGGCGAAAACCGTAATCAAGTGCTTTACTATCAGCGGATTCGGCTCTGTTCGTCTGCTTCCCCACCCCCTCCGCCCGGGAGCGTCTTCCCCGGCTACTGAATCCGCAGCCGCGCCCCCGCCGCCGTTCGGCCCAGGAAGTCGACCGGCGAGGCGCCCGCTTCCCCCGCGCCGTCCCGTAGAATCCTGTAGAGTGTGGCCCGGCTGATCCCCAGGATCTGGGCGGCGAGCATCTTGTTACCGCCGACGCGGCCCAGCACATGCTGCGTATAACGGCGCTCCAGGTCCGCCATCCGCATCAGTTCCGGCTCATGAGCCGCCTCGCCAGGCGCGCCGCTCTGCAGATAATCGGGCAAATCCCGCACGTCGACGAACTCGGAATCCGTCATCATGCAGGCGTGCCCCAGCACATTCTCCACCTCGCGCACATTGCCCGGCCAGGCGTGCCGCGATAGCACCGCCTGCGCCCGCCGCGAAATGCCTCCGATCCGCTTGCCATAACTGGCGGCAAACCTTTCCACGAAGTGGCGCTCCAGCAACGGCAGATCCTCCATGCGCTCCGCCAGGCGCGGCAGTTTCAGTTCCACCATTGTCAGGCGGTAGTATAAATCCTCGCGAAACAGGCTTTCGGCCACCAGCGCGCGCATGTCGCGGTTGGTGGCTGCGATCACCCGCACATCCACCTTGCGCACCTCAGGCGAGCCCACCCGCTGCAATTCCTGGTTCTGCACCACGCGCAGCAGCTTGCTTTGCGTGGTCAGGGGCATGTCGGCAATCTCGTCCAGAAAAACGGTGCCGCCCTGCGCGTATTCGAACAGTCCGGTGCGGTCTTGCGCCGCGCCCGTAAATGCGCCCTTCACGTGGCCGAACAGCTCGCTCTCAAACAGCGTCTCCACGATGGCCGAGCAGTTGCAGACCGCGAACCGCCGGGTCGCCACCGGGCTCAGCTCGTGCAGCGCATGCGCCACAAGCTCTTTCCCCGTACCGGTCGCACCACTGATCAAGGCGATCCGGTAATGCGGCGCCACTCGCCTGATCCGCGCGAATGTGTCTACCATCTGCGGGCTGCGGCCCACCATGCCGTGGAAACGAAAGCTTTCGAGCAGCCGCCCATCCAGTTCCAGCGTCTCCCGGCGCACGCGCACCTGGTGCAGCACTTCGCCCACCCGCTGCCCCAGCGCCTCCGCCGAAAGCGGCTTGCTCAGGCAGTCGCACGCTCCGTGCCGGATGCCTTCCACCGCGGATTCGGCCGTGTAGTGCCCCGTCACCAGCAAGACCTGCGCGCCCGGATCCCAGTCCGCGATGCGCTCCAAAAGGGTGGTGCCATTGGCCACTTCGGCTTCCACCAGGATGGCGTCGGCGTGCGCGCGGCGCACCAGATCCCAGCCCTCCACGGCATCGCCGCCCGTCAGCACCTGCACGCCTTGCCCCTCCAGCGTGGTCTGAATCATGTGCAGACTTTCGCCGTCCCGCACGATGGCCACAACCGTCGGTATTGATTCCACGTCATCTTATCGGCAGGCGTCTCGGTTTGCTTTAGCTAATTTCGCCGGGCGGCCAGCGCTCGATCCCGCCGGTGTGAGATCATGCTGTTTTCCGCCGGAGCCTAAGCTATGAAACGAGTTCTGCTCGCCGCCGCCGTGACATTCTTCAGCCTGCGTATGACGGCGGCCGATTTGCAGCGCGACGTTTTGTCCATCGCCTATACCAAAGAGAAAGCCTTGGTGGCGGCTGCCTATCGGGGCGGCCAGGTGGTGGTTTGGGATTTCGAGTCGGGGAAGGTTAAAACTGTATACAATGCGTCTCCGCAGAAAAACACCCTCAACCGCCCGTTGGTCCATTTCAGCGCCGCCGGCCGGCGCCTCGCTTTTACTCAGGAGGGTGACGCCGGCCTCGTCTCGTACGATTCGGATTCGGGCGCCCCCACCGTGCTGGTGCCGCGCCGGCTGCTGGTGAAGGGCATCACCGCCTTTAGCTGGTCGCAGCAGGTCGATTCGATGCTGGTGGCCATCGGCCGCGATATTTTCCTGATCAACGCCCAGGGGCGCACGGTTTGGCAGCACCGGCTCGAAACCCGCGCCATCATCACGGATGTGGTGTGGCATCCGTCCGAGAAATATTACACCGTGGCCACCGACGACGGCGAGATTTCGACCTGGGAAGCCTCCAGCGGCCGCGTGACCGGTTCTTCCAAACTGGAGACCGGCGGGCATTCCGCCGCGGTGAAGGTGGGCTGGACCAGTGAAGACTGGCTGGTGGCGTCCGTCAGCGGAGTCAGCCTGGCGGTGCTCGACCCCGAAACGCTCAAACCCAAGAAGACCACCGCCTGCAACTGCCTCGACTTTGCGTGGAGCCCCGGCGGCAAAGAAATCTTCGCATGGGCCCCGCCGTCGATCGCCATTTTCAGCGAGGCCGGCCAGCGCACGCGGGATATCCGCACGCCATTCGACGGCGACGGCCCCATCGTATGGGCTGGAGAAGGCCGCCTGTTGACGGCTTTCACCGATTCCGCCGTAGTGCTGCGCGATGCCCGCAGTGGTAAAATCATTCGGACATTCGCCCCATAGGACAATGTCGTGGCGCAGACTCTTAGTCTGCCGCGCCGGCACTCCTGCCGGCGCTTGCTGAAAGGTGTGGACAGCGTGACATTTTTCGACAACCTCTGGCAGGATGTGCGCTACGCGCTGCGCACCGCGCGCCAGAATCGGGCGTTCTTCGCCACGGCGGTGTTCGTCCTGGCGCTGGGCATCGGGGGCAACGCCGCCATGTTCTCCGTGATCCGCGCGGTGCTGCTGAACCCTCTCCCCTATCGCGATCCGGACCGGCTGGTGCAGGTATCGGTCGATAATCCGCGGCGCCCCGCGGCCACCGGGGGCTTCACCGTGCTGCGCTATGAAGAGCTATCCAAGACCGCCCGATCCTTTACCGGTGTCGGCGCCTTCTCGCGCTTCACCGAAGACATGGCGCTTTCCGGGGACGGCGATCCGGAGATGCTCAAGGCAGCCCGTGTCTCGGCGAATTTTCTGGACGTCCTGGGCGTGCAGCCGGCGCTGGGCCGCACCTTCATCCCGGCGGAAGATACGCCTGGCGGGCCGCCCGTCGCCATGATCAGCTCCCGGCTGTGGAAGCGCCGTTTTGCCGCCGATCCCAGGCTCGCCGGAAAGACGGTGATCCTCAACGCCGTTCCCTACACCATCGTCGGGGTCTTGCCCGCCGGCTTTGAGTTTCCCGTTGCCGATCTGGATGCGTGGGTGACCAGGCCGGCCGAAACCTCCGCGGTACCAGCGCACTTCTGGCCGTTCGTCACCACGCTGAAAGGATTCGCGCGGCTGCGCCCGCAGTTCACTCTGGAACAAGCTCGCGCCGAATCCGTTGTCTTGAACCGGCAGTATGTCGCCGCCCACCCCGAGCGCATGGATTCCTTTCCCGGCTCCGTGCTACGCCTGGTTCCGCTGAAGGAACAGCTCGTGGCCGACGTGCGCACCATACTCTGGATACTTTTTGGCGCCGTAGCCTTTGTCCTGCTGATTGCATGTGCCAATGTCGCCGCCCTGCTGCTCACCCGCAGCGCTTGGCGCGCGCGCGAATTCGCCGTGCGCGCGGCCATGGGCGCAGCGCGCAGCCGACTGGTCGCCCAAGCGCTGGCCGAGAGTCTGGTGCTAGCCTGCGCGGGCGGCGTGCTCGGCGTCCTGCTGGCGAAGTCCGCTCTGGCCGCCATCGCCAGAATGCCCGCTTTCAATTTGCCGCGCGCGGGCGAGATCCGCCTGGACGGCATGGTCCTCGCCTTCAGCGTGGCGATCTCCTGCCTGACGGGAATCCTTGCCGGGATCCTGCCCGCGATCGAAGCGCCGGCCACGAACATCGCGAACCTCCTGCGCGAAAGCGGCGCAACCGCGGGCCAGGCCAGCCGTGCACACCGGGCCGTGCCCAGCCGCGGCCTGCTGGTGATCGCCCAGATCGGTCTGTCGGTTGTCTTGCTGATCGGCGCTGCCCTCCTGATTGAAAGTGTGGCCAAGCTGCGCAGCGTTAATCCCGGATTGCAGCCCTCGAACGTGTTCACCGCCAGGATCGCGCTCGCCCCTGCGCGCTACGACACCGATCCGAAGATCCTGGCCTTTTTCGACGAAGTGCTGCGCCGCACCGCAGCGCTTCCCGGCGTGCGGGGCGCAGCCCTGGCGCTGGCCATCCCGCAGTCGGTCCTGCTGCGAACCAATGTGCAGGTTGGCGTGCAGCCCGAAGGCGACGTGAGCAAGCAGCCCATGTGCCAGATCCAAAGCGTCACGCCGGGATACTTCCACTTGCTGGGCATTCCGGTGCACCAGGGGCGTGAGTTCGAGGAGCGCGATTACCGCCCCGGCGCGCCGCCTGTGGCGATAGTCAATGAGAGCCTCGCCCGCTTGTTCGCGCCGCGCGGAGAGACCTTGGTCGGCCAGGTCATGCGCGAAGGCATGGATAAATCCGGCTGGATGCAAATCATAGGCATCGTGGGCGACGTGCGCGAAGGAGGACTGGCGGCCGAGGCCACCCCGGAGTTCTATGTGACCCCGCGGATGCACAGTTCCCGCGCGGCCTACCTGGTCGCCCGCACCGAAACCGATCCCAGGCGGCTCACTGCGGCCATTCGCAGCCAGGTGCTCGCGGTGGATCGCGATCAGCCGATTTCGAATGTCGCCACCATGGAAGAGATCGTCGAATCGTCGATAGGCAACCGCCGGTTGACCATGCTGTTGCTAGGTCTGTTCGCCGCGGTCGCGCTTCTGCTGGCAGCCGTTGGCATCTACGGGGCGATCGCGTTCTGGGGCGTCCAGCGCACCCGGGAAATGGGTATCCGGCGGGCCTTGGGCGCGCAGAACCGCGACATCATGCGGCTGATGTTGGGCCAGGGCCTAACCCTCGGCCTGATAGGCAGCGCGCTCGGCGTCTGCGGTGCACTGGCGCTTACGCGTGTGATGCGCGGCCTGCTCTACCAGATACGTCCGGCCGATCCCGCGACGTACATCGGCATCGCTTTGCTATGGATTGGAGTGGCTTTGGCCGCCAGTTATATCCCCGCCCGGCGAGCCGCGCGGATCGATCCGTCGCAAGCCCTGCGGGTGGGATGAACTGAGACACCTGCCTTGATTGTGGGGCGGTCCCCCTGGACCGCGGCCGACGCCCTCGTCGGCCCCGCCGCAGAGGGCAAGTATCCGATTTTCGTTGCAAAGAGCGGGTCCAGGGGGACCCGCGCGGACCAGGGGTCCTGCCCCACAATTTATGCAGAAGTCGAAACCTATGCGGCATTAGGCAGAATTGCCCGCCCCCCAACCTACAACTTCCGAATCTGCCGTTGTGCCAGCCGGCTCCATTTGGCCACCACTCGCCGGCGAAAACGCGGCGCCGTGCGGACGGCTTCCGCCGCCTGCGTATACGCCTCGCGCGCCTCGTCGGCTTTGCCCAGTCCCTCCCAGGCCTGGCCCAGATAGTAGAGACCCTCGGGGTCGTAGGGCCGGCGCTCGATATACTCCGCCAGAAACTCTCGTGCATGCTCGTACTGCCGCGCGGCCAAATAAACCGCCCCCAACTCCCGCAGGATCTCGCTCTGGCTGTGCTTGTCGTTCTGGTCCACTACCGTCTGGAAGTGCGCCAGTGCGTCCGCCAACCGGTCCTGCTCGCGCGCAATACGTCCCAATTGGAAGTGGGCGTCGGTTTCTCCCGCATCGATCGCCACCGCTTTCCCGAACCGCGCGATGGCTTCGGTATACTGGCGCCGTTGCTGGTAGATCAATCCGAGCTGATATTGCGCCTCTGCATCGTGCGGGTTTAGCGCCGACACGTTCAGCATCCGGCGGAAGTTCTGGCTGCTGCGCAGGCCCGCGCCCAGGTTGCCGATCTCGCCGCCCAGATAGTAATACGCGAAGAACAGGAAGAATGGCGACGCCAGCCATCCCAACAGAAAGCGCAGCGGCCCCCACAGGAAAGAAGCGGCTACCACCGGAATCCACGACAGGCATACCACCGCCACCGCCGTGCCATCTCCGGTTCCGAAAACAGTGCGCACCACGAAGAACATCAGCACCAGGAAATAAAGTTGCGCCGCGGCGATGAGAATCAGGCGCGCGGGTAACGGAAGCATCCAGCCGGCAAGAGCCACGGGAAGATTCGCGGCGGCCCACGCCATCGCCGTCGAGGTCAGCAGCGGTGAATAGTCGCGCTGGAAGACGCTGCCGAAGCCGCCTCCCAGACGCGCCAGCAGCCCGCTGAGCAGCAGCGCGCCGGGGACGTAGGCCACCGCCAGCACCAGCAGCGGCATGTAAAAGCTGACGGCCAACCCGGATTTGTAAAGAAACGAAACGGCGAGCACCGCTGAGCTGGCGAAAAGCAGGCTGCCCTGGTCCAGGATCGCACTCATGGCCGCCGACGGCTGCCAGTACACGCGCCACAGAAGCTTAATGTGATCGGTCAACATCGCAGCATAGCAACTCGAATCGCCCCGCCGCCCGCGCGACCGTGGCATATTGAGTCTAGTAATGGAACTCGAAACTCTGCGTTCCCCAGTCAACTTCCTGCAACATATGCTCGGCGCGTTGCCCCACGAGCGTGCGCTCCGGGAATACGAGGCCTGGTGGGATACCGAAGGCAAGCACATTTCCGACGCGACCGACCGCGCCGGTACACCCTGGCTGCGCATGTTCGATCGCACCGGCCGGCGCGTAGACGAAGTTCTGTTCGCGCCCGAATACTGGCGCGGCCTGCGCCAGGGTTACAAGGCCGGCGTGGTGTGGCGCGCCTTTGAGGACCAGTCTCTCTCGGCCAGCGCGCTGCTCGATTACATCACCTGCTTCTACGATCCGGGCCTGACCTGCCCGTATGTCATCTCACTGGCCACTGCCGTGGCCCTCGATCAACATGGCAGCGAGGAGCTGAAGGCGCGCTTCCTGCCCCAACTCCTGCGCCGGGACGACACCGTCTGGCAAGGCGCCACTTGGATGACCGAGATCAAGGGCGGCTCCGATCTGGGCGCCAACGTCGAGACCGTCGCGCGGCCGGACGGCGACCGCTGGCTGCTCACCGGCGATAAATATTTCGCCAGCAATGCCGGAGCCGATCTGGCGGTAGTGGCCGCGCGACCGGAAGGCGCGCCAGAGGGCGTGCGCGGCTTAGCCTTGTTCCTGCTGCCGAAGCGCCGTGCGGACGGCGAGCTGAACTACACCATCCGCCGCCTGAAGGACAAAGTCGCGACTCGTTCCGTGCCTACGGGGGAAGTGGAATTGCGCGCGAGCGAAGCTTGGCTGCTGGGCGCACAGGAGCGCGGCGTGCACTCGATCCTGGAAGTCCTGAACCTTTCGCGCGCCACCAACGCCATGGGCAGCATGGCCATCGCGCAGCGCGCCCTGGCTGAATCGGCGGATTTCGCCGGACGGCGCATCGTCTTCGGCAAGCCCGTCCTCGACCATCCCCTGATGCGCAAGCAGTTCGACGAACGCATCGAAACCCTGCAGGATGGCTTCGCGCTGGGCTGGGAGAGCATCCTGCGGCTGAACGAGGTGTGGCGCCAGAGGCCGCCGTATTCGGATCGCTATCAGCTTTTCCGTCTGGTGGCTCACCTGGCGAAATACTGGACCTCGGACATCGCGCCGCAAATCGCGCGCTGGGCCATGGAAGTGCACGGCGCTCTGGGCGTGTTGGCGGAATTCCCGGTGGAGCGCTGGTTCCGCGAGGCCATGGTCCTCACGATTTGGGAAGGCACCTGCCATCGCCAGATCCTGGACGGCCTCGAAGTGATGGAGCGCAAAGGCGCGCATCTTCTGTTGTTCGAGCAACTGCGCGAGGCCGCCGATCCCATCGATCTGGCGGAAATGCGCCGCCGCGTGGACGCTCACATGGCTCTGCCGCAGGCGCAGCGCGAGGCCAGCGCCGAAGAGATGTTCCGCGAGCTGGCCGTGTTCACCGCCCGCACAGTGCGCCACTCCGGCGTGTTAGCGGCAGCGTAAAAACACTATGGGCCGTGGCATTTGCTTTATCGGCGTTAATCGACGTGCATCGGCGGCTCAATTGCCTTGTCTTGCCTTGCCGTTGGCCTTTTACCCGAACGGATGCTCCAGCGACGGACTCTGCGGCGTCAGCAGCTCCGCGCCCGATTCGGTGATGTGCATATCGTCTTCCAGCCGCACGCCGAACTCCCCGCGGATGTAAATACCCGGCTCGTCGCTGAAGGTCATGTTCGCCGCCAGCGGCAGGGCATCGCCCCGAACCAGGTAGGGCCACTCGTGGCCATCCATCCCCAATCCATGGCCCACGCGATGCGTGAAGTATTTGTACCCGGGACCGTAACCCGCATCCACGATCACCTTCCGCGCAGCGGCGTCTACGGCCTCGCACGGCAAACCCGGACGCGCCGCCGCCAGGGCCGCGCTCTGCGCGCGATGCACGATATCGAAAACCTTCTTCATCTTGTCCGTGGCTTTGCCCAGCACAAACGTGCGGCTGATATCCGACTGGTACCCTTCCACCGTGCAACCATCGTCGATCAGCACGATGGATCCCTCGCGGATGATCTGTGGCTGCCGCGAGCCGTGCGGCAACGCAGTGTACTCCGCCACCTGCACGCTGGCAAAACCCGGAAATCCCAGAGCCTGGTAGGCGGACCCGATCAGATCGCTGAATTCGCGCGCGGGCATACCGTCGCGCATGGACTTCCAGGCGGCCTCGTAGGCTTGTATCGTCACGCTGGAAGCCAGGCGCATCAGCGCCAGCTCCGCCGGGCTCTTGATCATGCGGCACCCCGATACCACCGGCGTGGCGATGGTCACCGTAGCCGCGGGAGCCGCTTTCGCCAGGCTGTCGGCGAAGACAAACGGCGTAGTTTCCTCAATGCCGATCTTGCCCGTCGCGAGGCCGGCTTCCTTCAGACCGAAGGCCGCCAGGGCGTACGGGCTTTCGTCCTCCTGCCAGGTATAGACGTGCGCGCCGGTCGCTGGTCCGGCCGCGATCTGCTCCCGCGCGCGCTCCTCCTCGAAGCCCGGGCAGACAAAGAAAGGGTCGCCGCGCACCGGGATGATCATCATGAACAGGCGCTCGCTATTGCCCCATCGCGCGCCGCTGAAATAGTTGAGCGACGTGCCGCCGGCCAGGCAGATGGCGCTGATCTTGTTCCGCGCCATCAACTGCTGCGCGCGCTCGATTCGGGCGCGGCGCTCGGCGGTCGAGATGGGCTGCGCCTCACCGCGCCTGTTCTTGAGTTGCGCGATCGGTGAACCGGCCGGCGCCGCGGACAAAGCCGCGGGCGCGAGGCCGGCGGAGAACCCGGCGGATAGAAGAAAAGATCGGCGTGTAGCCATCTCTGTAGTTTACCCAATACGATACATTGGTCTGTTGCGCCTGCTTGCCATATTCTTCGCGGTCGCGCTCGCGGCGGCGCGCGCCCAGGGTAATTACGAAGTCCAGGTCTACGGTTCCGACCTGGTCCCGCCCCACAACACGATGGTCGAATTGCATTCCAATTTCACCGTCGAGGGCAGCAAGACCATCGTCGACGGCATGCTGCCCACCGAACACCAGGAGCACGAAACCCTGGAGATCACGCACGGCTGGAGCGAGTGGTTCGAAACCGGCCTGTATCAATTTACCGACCACCAGCCCGGCGGCGGCTGGATGTGGGTCGGCACACACATCCGCCCGCGCGTAGCCGTGCCCGAGCGCTACCATCTGCCGGTGGGAATCAGCCTTTCGACCGAGATAGGCTATCAGCGGGCCATTTTTTCCGCCGATACCTGGACCTGGGAGATCCGTCCCATCGTCGATAAGAAGCTGGGGCGCTGGTACAGCGCGTTCAACCCATCGCTGGATCGCGCCTTCCACGGCCCCGACACGCGCCGCGGTCTGGAGTTTTCGCCGAACTTCAAGCTCAGTTACGATTTCACGCCGAAGATCGCCGGCGGCCTGGAGTATTATGGCGCGCTCGGCCCGGTGACCGGCTTCGACCCTCTGCGCAACCAGGAGCAACAGATCGTGCCTGCCATCGATCTCAATCTGAGCCCGAAGTGGGAGTTCAATTTCGGCGTAGGCGTGGGCGTCACTCAAGGCACCGACCATCTGCTGGTAAAGATGATCCTGGGCTACCGGCTCAGCCGGTAGGTTTCTTGCTCCACTCGGCAGCGGTCTCCGGCCTGCCCCACGCCCGGTAGAGTTGGACAAGCCATTCACGAGCGCGGTCCAGATAGTACCAGTCTGGAAATGACATGCGGTGTTTCCTGGCCGCCAAGCCTTGATAGCCGTCGAGGAGGAGCGGCTCAGCCTCGGCGTATTTCTTCTGTCCGGCCAGGCTCGCGCCGAGCACGCTCTCGTCGCTGAAGTGGCCCCAGTCCTCCCTGTGGTTCACTCGATCGCTCTCCAGCACCTTCCGCAGGAGCGACGCGCTCTCCGCGAACTTCCCCTCCGCCTCGTAGATCCGTGCCAAGCCCCCGGCCGACCCGAGCGTTTCCGCGCTTTCCGATCCGAAAGCGTGCCGCCGTCGGGTCAGGTTCTCCGCGGCATACGTCTCCGCCAACGCATATTTGCCCTGCCGTAGGAAGATATAAGCCATTCCCCAAAGGGCATTGAAGACTGCAGACTGGGAGCCCGGCACGTGGCGGCCGACCTCCAAGGTCTGGGCGTAGAGGGCCTGGGCCTGCGGGTACTTGCCGTGCCCCGCATAGGCGTTGGCCAAGTGAGTCATGGAGAGCAGCGCCTCGGGATGCTCCTGGCCCAGCAGGCGGCGCCGGATCTCCAGAGTCTGAGTGAACAAGGTCTCGGCCTGCGCATACTTGCCCTGGGCGACGTAGACATTCGCCAGATTGTTCATTGTCCTCAACGCGTCGGGATGCTCCGGACCCAGAACCCGGCGCTCGATCCCTACCGCATCGCTGTAGAGTGCCTCGGCCGACGCGTACTCGCCTTGGTAGTTCCATACGATGGCCAGATTGCTCATGGACTGCAGCGTGTCGGGGTGCTCGGCGCCCAACACGCGCCGCCGCATCTCCAGGGTCTGCCTGTACAGCGGCTCGGCCTCCGCATATTTGCCCTCCTCGGAGTAGATGTTGGCCAGATTATTCATGGAAATCAGCGTGTCGCGATGCTCGGGACCTGCGGCGGATCTCCAAGGTCTGCCTGGCGAGCGGCTCGGCCAGCTTTTGCTTGTCCTCCTGGGCATAGACGGCGACCAGATTGTTCATGGTAGCCAGTGTGGCGGGATGCTCGGCACTCAACACGTGGCGGCTGACCTGCAGCGTCTGGCCCAGAAGCGCCTCGGCCTCCGGATATTTGCCCTGGAGCTGGAGAATGCGTCCAAAGCGGGCCATGGTTTGGAGGGTCTTCGGATTCTCGGCGCTGAGGGCTCGGCGGCGCAGATCCAGGGCACGCTCCATGTGCGTCCGCGCCTCTGGATATAGCCCGAGATCCATGTAGGCCTGCCCAATGGTGTCCCGAATAGCAGCCTCCACCTCCGGTTGCTGGTTGAACTTTCCTCCAACCCGGGCAGCCGCCCGATCCAGCGCCGTACGCACCTCCAGGTGCGGATCGGGTTTGCCCCTTGCCCCCGACTGGTTGGCGGCGCTGGCTTGAGCCAGCAGATCGTTCTGCAGGAAGTCGCTGACCGCCTGGGCCACTGCAGCTTCCCTATTGGCGCGAAGGCTCTGGCGGATGCTGACGGCGGCCGCCAGGAGGAGCACCAGCATAAAAGCGCCGGCGGTGACCAGAGCTCCGCGGTAGCGGCGTGCGAACTTGCGGGCGCGGTAGGCAGCCGATGGCGCGACCGCCAGTACCGCTTCGCTATGCAGATATCTCTCGACATCCGCGGCCAAATCCGACGGCGAGCCATAACGCCGCGACCGGTCTTTTTCCAGAGCCCTAAGCGCGATCGCGTCCAAATCGCCGCGCAACTGCCGCCCCAGGCTGGGTGAGTCGGCACCGCGGTCTTGCGCGATCGATACCGACTGGCTGCCCAGCGCGCGCACCTTCGTGCTGGGACGGGGCGCCTCGTCTTCCCGCAACCGCCGCAGTATCTCATCGAAAGCCAATTCATGGAAATCGAGCGGCCGCACGCCCGCCAGCAGCTCGTACAGCACCACCCCCAGCGAGTAGACGTCGGTGCGAGTGTCTACATCCGCTCCAGAGGAAACTGCCTGCTCGGGACTCATGTAGGCCGGCGTCCCCAAAATCGCGCCGGTCTGCGTGAGCAGGGTCTCCGCTGTCAGAGGCTGCGAAACTGCTTTGGCGATGCCGAAGTCGATGATGCGCGGCACCGGCCTGCCGTTCACTTCCCCAACCAGTATGTTGGATGGCTTCAGATCGCGATGAATGATGGCTTTCTGGTGCGCATGCTGCACGCCTTCGCAGACTTGAACGAATAACTCCAGACGCTGGCGCAGAGTCATCCGATGTTCGTTGCAGTAAGTCGTAATGGGAGTCCCGGCGATGTACTCCATCGCGAAGTAAGGCCGGCCTTGCGGGGTCGCGCCGGCGTCGAAAACCTTGGCGATGCTGGGGTGGTCCATGAGAGCCAGCGCCTGCCGCTCGGACTGAAACCGCGCCACCACTTCGCCTGTGTCCATGCCCGCCTTGATCAGCTTGAGGGCCACGCGGCGATGCACGGGCTGGGTCTGCTCAGCCAGCCACACCTCGCCCATCCCGCCCGAGCCGATGCGCTGGAGTAACTCGTACGGGCCGATCGACGCGTTAGCCTGCCACATTGCAGCCCGGGGCGAATCGGCGCGCGGATCGCCGGACAAGGCCGAAATATCGACGGGATCTTCGCGTTCGCCGGATGGTTGAAGTGACATTTCGCAAGTGCGGCGCTATTTTGGCTTCCGGGACGAGGCGGCGCGCTCTTTGGCGTGGGCCACCAGAGCGGCGAAGCGCGGGTCGCCATGCAGAGACTTCAGATCGGGATCGTTTTCGATGGCGAGATCGTCCCCTGGCCGCAGTCCGTGGTCCACAGCCTCTCGTAGCAGCGAGAACGCCTCAGTGCGGTGGCCTTCTACGCCCAGAACGCAGGCAAGGTTGTATGCGGCGATTGCCGTTGCCCGATTATCCGGCAACAATACGCGACGGCGAATCTCCAGTGTCTCGCGATCCAACTTCTCCGCTTCCGCGTAGCGGCCCTCGTAACCGAGAACGACCGCCAGGTTACCCATCGACTTTAGCGTGTCCGGATGCTCCGGCATCAGCACACGCCGATCGATATCGAGTATCTCGCGATCCAACTTCTCCGCTTCGGCGTAGTGGCCCTCCTCAGTGAGAGCGTTAGCCAGGTTAAGCATCGAAGTCAGTGTGTCCGGGTGCTCCGGCCCCAAAACGCGGCGCTGAGCTTCCAGCGTCTGGCGATCCAACTTCTCCGCCTCGGCATAACGGCCCTCTTCATCGAGGACGCTCGCCAGGCTGGTAATCAGCCTCAGAGTCTCCGGATGCTCCGAACCCTGGACACGGCGGCGAATGTCCAGAGTCTCGCGGAACAGCTTCTCTGCTTCGGCGTGCCGGCCCTCGTCATTGAGAGCCAAGGCCAGGTTATGCATCGCATTTAATGTGTTTTGATGCTCCGGCCCCAAGACACGGCGTTGAATGTCCAGTGTCTCGCCCGCCAACTTCTCCGCCTCGGCGTGGCGGCCCTCGTACTCCAGGACGGCAGATAAGTTATTCATCGACCTCAGGGTATCCGGATGCTCCGTCCCCAGGACACGGCGTCGAATATCCAGGGTCTCGCGGTCCAACCTCTCTGCATCGGCGTAGCGGCCTTCTTCCATGAGGTTCCAGCCCAGACTGCTCATCGCGGCAAGGGTATCGGGATTCTGCGGCCCGAGTATCCGCCGCCGGATGTCCACCGCCCGCGTGAGCAAGGATTGGGCCTGAGGGTATAGACCGAGCCTCCGATACACGTCCCCCATGGTCAGCATCATTTGCGCCTGCAACTCGGGATCTTTAGACAGGCCGGCGTCGATCTCCTTCGATGCTTTGTCCAGAATTTCCCGGGCCGTGATACTGTTGCCACGCGCGGTGCTGGGGTCCGACACCTGGAACATACCGGTCATGAATTCGGTAACACGGTTGGCCCTGTCGCGCTCGCGCGTGGTCCGCCGCAGTTGCAACGCTTGCGCCACGCCGAACGAGATCAGCACCGCCACCAACCCGCCCGCCAGCGCTACGCCAACCCAATGGCGGCGGATGTACCTGCCGGCACGATACCCGGCGCCCGCCGGACGCGCGAGCACTGGCTCACGGCGCAGATATCTGCCGATATCGGCGGCCAGTTCGGACGGCGAGGCATATCGCCGCGCGCGATCCTTTTCCAGAGCTTTCAGGGTTATGGAGTCCAGATCGCCACGTAGTTGCCGGGCCAGCGCGGGAGGATCGGAGCCCCGGTTCTTGGCCGCGGCGCCGGACTGCTCGCCGGAAGCGCGCAGCTTCGTACTGGGGCGCGGCGCTTCTTCCTCCCGCATCCGCCGCAGGAACTCGTCGAAAGGCAGTTTGTGGAATTCGAGCGGCGGCGCCCCAACCAGCAACTCGTAGAGCACCACACCCAGCGAGTAGACGTCCGTGCGGGTGTCCACGTCCACCCCGGTCGAATCGGCCTGCTCCGGGCTCATGTATGCCGGGGTCCCCATAATCGCGCCCGCCTGCGTGAACAGAGCTTCCCCGGTCAGCCGCTGCGAAGTGGCTTTGGCCAGGCCAAAATCGATGATTCGCGCGAGCGGCCTCCCGTCCACGTCGCCTACCAGAATGTTCGATGGCTTCAGATCGCGATGAATGATGGCTTTCTGGTGCGCATGCTGCACGCCTTCGCAGACGTGGACGAAAAGCTCCAGACGCTCGCGCAGAGTCATGCGGTGCTGGTCGCAGTACTCGGTGATGGGCGTACCGGCGACGTACTCCATCGCGAAGTACGGCCGGCCCTGTGGTGTGGCGCCGGCGTCGAAGATCTTGGCGATGTTCGGGTGCTCCATCAGCGCCAGCGCCTGCCGCTCGGACTGGAAACGGGCGACGACTTCGCCGGTATCCATGCCGGCCTTGATCAGTTTCAGAGCCACACGGCGGTGCACGGGCTGGGTTTGCTCGGCAAGCCACACTTCGCCCATGCCCCCGGCGCCTATAGGCCCGAGCAATCGATAAGGGCCGATCGACTCCTTCGGCTGCCACATCCTCGCTTCGGGCGAATCGGCGCGCAGGTCGCCCGATAATGCGGAAATATCGACAGGATCGCCCCGATCGCTGGATTGTTGAGGCGGCATGCTGAAGCGCCTCCTGGGCGCCGAAGATACTCAGTTTAGCTTATGGTTAAACATTCAGCGCTATACTTATCTGATTGACTCAACGGAGGTGGTCCGGATAAGTGGGTGAGCGGTTCCCAGAGACTTCGTGGACGCTGCTGGCAAAGGCTCGCGAACAGAGTGACCAGGGCGCGCGCGCGAGAGAGGATTTCTCGTACCGATACTACCGGCCGGTTCAACAGTTTCTGCGGTTCCTCGTTCAGGATGCCGAACAGGCGCAGGAATTGGCGCAGGAGTTTTTCGCCAGGCTGAGCGGACCGGGCGGGCTGCTGGAGCGTGCGCGCCCCGAAAAAGGAAAATTCCGGGACTATCTGCGGGAATCCTTAAGAAACCTGGTTAGGGATTACTACCGCCACAACCGCGCACAAGCCTTGCAAATACATCCCGATCAGGCGACCGGGGAGGGCTGGGATATTGTGGATCTGCCGGGCCTGCCCGCGGCCGAAGCGGCGTTCCACCATGAATGGGTGAAGGTCACCCTGGCGGAGGCGCTCACTCAAGTGCGCGCTCTCTGCTATAAGCGCAATCAACAGGTGCATCTCGATCTGTTCGAGGCGCGCTATCTCAGCGAGGCGGAGCGCGCGCCCTCATGGGAGGAACTGGGCGCGGGCTACAGCATTGATCAGAAGACCGCCCGCGAGCGCGCCGACACGGTGGCGCGCCATTTCCGTATCGTTTTGCGGCGCATGCTCCGCAATGAGATAATACTCTCGGAACGCGCCGGGCGGCGCCGTCCTCAGGTTACCGAGGCAGCCATCGACGAAGAGATTAAGGCGCTACTTTCGCCTCTGGGCAACTAGCATGCCAGACACAGAGATTTCGGGGCTGGACCATTGCACATACCGGCAGCTCCAGGACCTGCTAGCGCTCGCGTCCACCGAAGTGAAAGCCACGCGGGACTGGCTCCTGGAAATCGGGGATTTCCAACGGCTGGACGACCTCCTTATGGAGATGTGCGCCAGTGCCGGGCAGTCCGGAGGCGCGCTGCTGCGGGCCGTCTGCTCGGCGGACACGCCGGTGGAAACGCTGGTTGAGATCAAAAGCGTTGCTAAGCGCTTAGCGGTTGCGGCCGAAGCCCCCGCGCAGAACGCCGCCGCCACGCTGCTCTACCACCTGGCGGTAGCGTCCGCGCTGGCATACCACGCGCGGAATATCTCTTCGAAGGACCCGGAAGGCCGCCTGCTTTTGTATAAGGACCTAGCGGCCGAACTGTCCGACGACGAGTTGGCGGCCATCTTCGAGAAGGCCGTCGTCCAGATTGGCTCCGCAGCATCCTGAAACTCCTAGCACGGTTCACCCTCTAATCCCCAAGGTCGGCAAATTCTTTTCCCGTATTCGGAGTGTCCCTCCGTATAGAAAATCGAGACGGTTCTGAACCACTAAATTCAAATCCTGGCTCAGAGGAATGGAAAGAATTATGACGAAGAATATGAATGTAAATCGGCTTGGACGTTTGACGCTGCTCACCGCGGCTCTCGCTATGGGGACGGTTGCCCCGTTGGCTGCCGCAGACGGCGACGTGTTTGGTCAGGCTGGCGTCGTGAGCATAGGCGGCGGCGGGGGCACCCATCCCTCGGTTGGCGGCGGGGCCAGTGGCTTCATTGGCGATCATGTCGCGATTTTCGGGGAGTTTGACTATGCCCCAACGGGCGATTACGGCCTGTCGACTGCCGGGGTTGGAATTTCATCCAGGTTGATCCAAGCCGGAGGGGGCGTCCGGGCGTACCTGCCCATGAAATGGGATCATCTGCGGTTATACGTTCCGGTTGCAGGCGGCGTACTGCGGTGGACCTTCACCGGAAGCACCTCCGGTGCCTCCGCCTCCGTGTCGGCAAACGGCGGATACTTCGCCACCGGTTTCGGGGCGGAAATTGGGCATAAATTCGGTGTCAGGCCGGAGTTCCGTTACAGCCGCTATGCGATCTCATTTGAAGGCATCGGTGCAAGCTCCAATGTAGTTTCGGTGGGCGCAACCCTCTTCTATCGGTTCGGAGGGAATTAACCCATGCCTTTCTGCCTTTCTATCCGAACCGAGTCCGCAAACTTCAAAAGGAGCCTGTTCATGCGACGCAAAAGTGCGATTATCACTGCCGTATTTCTTTTCCTCCCGTTCGTTCTGGCTGCCCAGGATAGCCCTAAGGCCCCAGCCGCTAAGGCCCGAGTTGTCGTTTACCGGTACAAGCAGTACGCTGGCGTCGCCTTGAGGCCATCGATCTACTGCAACGAAAAGGACGTTGCGCGGGTGCAGAGCGGCCGTTATGTGGCGCTGGCGCTGGCGCCAGGCAAGTATTCCTTCAGGTCCAATGACAAGCAGTCTCAGATCGTTCTGGATCTGAAGCCCGGGCGGGAATACTACATCCGGATCGACATCGCCGTCGGTATGTGGAAGGGCCACGGCCGGCTCACGCTGGTTCAGCCCGAGCAAGGGGTAGGCGAAGTCCAGCAGATGAAGCCCGCCGATGCAGGCATGGTCAAGGACAGCGAGTTCCTCGCCGACGATTTCGTCCCAAAGTGATCGCTTGTGTTCTCCTGTTTGCCGGAAGCGGTTGGTCCAAGCCCGGGCGTTATAATCGGAGTTGGCATGCCTGTAGGGAAATCACCGCTCGATCCATGGCGCGCACGCTTCGCTCCCTTGAGCGAGCGCATCGAGATCTTCCTCTCGGGCCGCGCGCCAGCCGACCCGCTCTATCTGACCAACCGCACCTGGCAGCAGAAGCTGAAGATCGCCTCGCTGGTCGCGGCGGCCGCGCTGCTGCTGATTGCCCTGGTGACGATCGGCATCGCCGATCCGTTCGGTTTCCATAAGGTGGATGCCTACGAGAACGCCATCGCCGAAGCTCCGCCGCCGGCTGTCCCGCAAGAGCGGCCGTCCGATCCGATATTGGCCTCCGAAGGCCTGGAGGTCTTGAATATCCGGATCGCCCGAGACGCCGCTCCGCCGGTGGTCACCGGCACGGTTCGCAACAACAGCAACCGCAAGGTGGCTTCCGCCGAGGTCAGCTACTATCTGGCCAACACGAAAGGCAGCATCGTGGGCACCGACTCCACCGGCGTGGCGAACCTGGAGCCGCACGGCAGCGTCAGCTTTCACATGCCCCTGAAGATAGCCCAGGCGTCGTACGTCATCGTCCGCGACGTGCATCCAAACTGAAGCCACTGCGGGCAGCCATGGAGCGCCTTCCCTTCCAAGCCACGCAAGCCGCCGTCGCTTACGAGAATATCAGGACCTTGCCCGTTTCGATCCTGCTGGACAATGTGCGCAGCATGTACAATGTGGGCGCCTTCTTTCGCACTGCGGATGCCGCCGGCGTCGAGAAACTCTATCTTTGTGGTATCACCAGCCATCCGCCGAAAAAGGCCATCAGCAAGACCGCGCTGGGCGCGGAGGAGCGCGCGCCGTGGGAACACGCCTGGGATCCGCTGCTGCCCATCGCGGCGCTGCGCGCCCGCCACTATGAGATCGCGGCCGTCGAGACCAGTGTCCATGCCGTGGACCTGTTCGACTGGAAGCCGTGCTTTCCGGTTTGCCTGGTGTTCGGGCACGAAGTCGAGGGCATCCGGCCGGAAATCGCGGAGCGCTGCGACACGCACGTGCGGATTCCCATGCTGGGCCTCAAGCATTCCCTAAACGTGGCCACCGCGGGCGGGGTGGCCATCTACGAATTGCTGCGCAAATACCGCGAGATGAAACGGCCGTGACTGCCGTCGTCACTTGATTAAGGCGCGCCGCACGCCCTCAGGGTCGCGGGCGATCACCGTCAGATAGGCACGGGCGGGCTGGTCGGGTTCACAGCGCCCCTGTTCCCAATCCCGCAGAGTGCCGAGTGGAATGTGATACCGCGCGGAGAACTCCTCCTGCGTAAGCTCCAGGGCCCTACGTAGTGACTTGGTGCGAGGGACCCGCTTTGCGGAGCGAAGTTGCTCGACGGTCATGGGGCGCGCATCCGGATCCGCAGCCGCGGCCGCTACGATCTCATCCTCGGTCATTGGACGCATCGGAGTGACAGGAAATGAGCGCTCGCTGCCATCCCTTAATACCTCGACGACCGTGCCGTCAGATCGAATTCTCACGGTAACAGTCGTCTCGCTCATGTCTTTCCGCCCGCCTGGCTGAGATTCGAATGCGTTCGCCACGCTCGGTGTATGTCGCGTGGAGATCGTGCCCTCGCACATGCCAAGCAGACTGAAACGCTCTTCGCCATAGTCCTCACGGTTATCGATCCGTTCGACACGGAACGCGTCCCGGAAAGCCAAGACCGCTTCCTGGAACGCGACGCCATGATTGCGGACGTTGGCCTCCGCCTTCTCAGCGTCCCACTCAAACATCTCTTTCAATTCCTAAGATACGGCCCGCCCGTAGATCCTGTCAAGCTCATCCTCGCGCGGCATCCAAAAAACGGCCGGAGAGCCGTCCTCCCCGCCCGCAATGCTATCCTGATCCTTGGCGCGTAACGGCGCGCTCTCGAAGGAGTTTTCATGCAGTCTCGCCGGATATTTATCGGCAAAGTGGCCAGCGGTCTGGCCGGAGCCATCGCGGCGCCCAACGTGCTCGCGGCGAGCGACCGCATCCGCCTGGGCATCATCGGCGCGGGCGATCGCGGCACGCAAATCATGCGCGACGCGCTGGCTTGTCCCAATACCGAATTCGTGGGCGTGGCGGATATCTACACCAAGCGCCTCGAGGCCGCGGGCGCCATCGCGCCGGACGCCAAGACCTATCTCGACTACCGCCATCTGCTGGACGACAACAGCGTGGACGCGGTCCTGATAGCCACGCCACAGCACCTGCATTGCGAACACTTCGTGGCGGCGCTGGACGCGGGCAAGCACGTCTACCAGGAAAAGACCATGGCGTTCAGCGTGGACCACGCCAAGCGCATGCGCGCCGCTTTTGAACGCACCGGCCGGCGCACGGTGCAGATCGGCCACCAAGCCTGCTCTTCCGGGCAGGTGCGGGACGCGGTCAATTTTCTAAAAACCGGCGGCGTGGGCAAAATCACCGCGATCCATGCGCACATGTACCGCAACACGCCGCACGGCAAACCGCAGTGGGCGCGGCCGCTATTTCCCGACATGACGCCGGAGAACATCATCTGGAAAGCGTTTCTGGGCGAGGCGCCGGCGCGCGATTTCGACGCCAACCGCTACGTCAACTGGCGTTTCTTCTGGGACTACTCCGGCGGCAACGTCTACGAGAACATGTGCCATCAACTGGCCTTCTGGGACAAGGTGCTGGGGCTGAAGATTCCGCACACGGCGAATATGACCGGCGGCGTCTACCTGTGGAAGGACGGCCGCGAAGTGCCGGACACCATGAACGTCACCCTGGAACATCCCGAAGAGATCCTGTTTTCATGGGATTCGGGCTTCGGCAATAACCAGTTGGGCGTCACTGAAGACGTGCTGGGCACCGATGGCACCATTTCGAAGAGCCAGCAGATCCGCTATCTGCCGCAGAAAGTGAACCGCCCGGACGGCGCGGAGATGCTCGGATCGACACGCACGGCGCCCAACGCGCACATGCGCAATTTCCTGGATTCCATCCGCTCGGGACGCCAACCGAACTGCCCGTTCGAACTGGGCTTCCGCGTTTCGATCGCCTGCCGCATGGCCGTGGAGAGCTATCGCCAGCAGCGGCCGGTGAAATGGGACGCCGTTAAAGAAGAGATCGTCTGACACCGCCGCAAAATGGACTTCGAATATACACCCGAACAAATCCACCTTCGCAAAGCCGTGCGCGAATTCGCCGAAACGGAAATCGCGCCGCACGTCATGGAGTGGGATGAAGACCAGATCTTCCCCATGGAAGCGATCCGCAAATTGGGAAAACTGGGCTACATGGGCGCGATCTTTCCGGAAGATCTGGGCGGCGCGGGCCTGGGCTACGTCGAATACAGCGTCATCATCGAGGAACTGTCGCGCGTGGATGGCTCGGTGGGGATCATCGTGGCCGCGCACACTTCGCTTTGCAGCAACCATATATACAAGATGGGCAGCGACGAGCAGCGGCGCCGCTACATTCCCCAGTTGGCATCGGGCGAGTGGCTGGGCTGCTGGTCGCTGACCGAGCCCGAAGCCGGTTCGGACGCGGCGGGCACGCGCACGTCGGCGCGCCTCGAAAACGAATGCTGGGTGATCGAAGGCGCCAAGACTTTCACCACCAATGCGCACTTCGCCAACGTCTGCGTGGCCATGGCGGTGACGGACCGGACCGCCGCGCAGCATGGCATCTCGGCGTTTATTATCGAGCAGGACACGGCGGGATTCCGAACCGGCAAGAAGGAGAACAAGCTGGGCCTGCGCGCCAGCGCCACCGGCGAAGTGATCTTCGAGAATTGCCGCGTGGGGCCGGCGCAACTGCTGGGCAAGCGCGGGGAGGGCTTCGTGGACAGCCTGAAGGTGCTGGACGGCGGGCGCATCTCGATTGCGGCGCTGGCCATCGGCATGGCACAGGGCGCATACGACGCGGCGCTGCGCTACTCCAAACTGCGGCACCAGTTCAGCCGGCCCATCTCCGAGTTTCAAGCCATACAATTCAAGCTGGCGGACATGGCCACTTCGATCGACGCCGCGCGCCTGCTCAACTACCGCGCCGCCTGTATGATGGATAGCGGCAAGCGCGTCACTAAGGAGTCCGCCATGGCAAAGCTGTTCGCCTCCGAGACCGCCGTGCGCGTGGCGGACGAAGCGCTGCAGATCCACGGTGGATACGGCTTCATCAAAGACTACCCGGTGGAGAAGTTCTACCGGGATGTGAAGCTCTGCACCATTGGGGAAGGCACCAGCGAAATCCAACGGCTGGTGATCGCGCGGCAACTTCTGAAAACCTGATGACGGATTGGGCGCGCAAGATTGCGGAAGGCGATGCGCGCGCGCTGGCCCGCGCCGCCACGGGGATCGAGAATCGCGATCCGCGGGCGCTTGAGGTGCTGCGCGAATTGCAGCCGCGAGCGGGGCACGCGGTAGTGGTGGGCATCACCGGTCCGCCGGGCGCGGGCAAGAGTACCCTAGTGGATGCCATGGCGCGCGAGCTGCGCCGGCAAGGCCGCACCGCTGGAATCATTGCGGTGGACCCTACCAGCCGGCGCACCGGTGGCGCGATCCTGGGCGACCGCATCCGCATGCTGGACCATCACGCCGATGCCGGAATCTTCATCCGGTCGATGGCCACGCGCGGAACCTCCGGCGGGCTGGCGCAGGCTACCGCCGATATGGCCGCGCTGATGGACGCGGCCGGGAAAGACTTCGTCATTATCGAAACGGTGGGGGTCGGTCAGGACGAAGTCGAGATTGCCGGCGTGGCGCAGGTCACCGTAGTGGTTCTGGTTCCGGGAATGGGCGACGATGTCCAGGCCATCAAGGCTGGCATCATGGAAATCGCGGATGTCTTCGTGATCAACAAATCCGACCAACCCGGCGCGGAACGCACGGAGCAAGAAATCCAAGCGATGCTCAGCCTCGCGCAAAACGGAAACCAGCCGCCGATCATCCGCACCATAGCCACGGATGGAACCGGCATCCCCGAGCTATTACAAGCGGTAAGCTCGCCGCGTCGCCGCGTCGCCGTGTCGCCGCGTCCCTTCCAAGGAGGACATACGTCACAAGCACAAATAGGCATCATCGGCGGGAGCGGTCTCTACTCCATGCCCGGCTTCGAAGCGCAGGAAGAGGTCATGCTAGAGACGCCCTTCGGCGCGCCTTCCGACAACCTTGTGGTGGGCAAACTCGCGGGACAGAGCGTTGCATTTCTGGCGCGCCATGGCCGCGGACATCGCCTCTCGCCGTCGGAACTGAACTACCGCGCGAACATCTACGCCATGAAGTCGCTCGGGGTTGAGCGCATCATTTCACTGAGCGCGGTCGGTTCGCTCAAGGAGGAGCACAAGCCGCTCGACTTCGTGATCCCCGATCAGTTCGTGGACCGCACCCGCGGCCGCATTTCCACGTTCTTCGGCGAGGGCCTCGTGGCGCACATCGGCTTCTCCGATCCCATCTGCCCGCAACTCGCGGAAACCGTGCGGCAGGCGTGCGCGGAGGCCGGAGTGACGGCGAAGAACGGCGGTACCTACTTGTGCATGGAGGGTCCGGCGTTTTCCACGCGTGCGGAATCGAACCTCTACCGGAGCTGGGGGATGGACGTGATCGGCATGACCAATCTGCAGGAGGCCAAGCTGGCACGCGAGGCGGAGATCTGTTACGTGACGGTGGCGATGGTCACCGATTACGACTGTTGGCATCCGCAGCACGACGCCGTGACGGTGACCGACATTATCGCCAACCTGGTGAAGAATGCTGAAAACGCCTGCCAAGTGGTGGCGGCGGCGGTGGCCGGCATGCCCGCGGAGCGAACCTGCAAATGCGGATCGGCCCTGGCGCACGCCATCATCACGGACCGCAAGATTGTGCCCGAAGCCACGAAGCGGAAACTGGAGTTGATTGTTGGCAAGTACCTCTAAGAAAGGAGACAGGAGTCAGGAGTCAGGAGACAGAATTCTGACTTCGTGTGACGAACGCGCGGGGCTGCTGCTGGATTATTGCTTGCGCGGCGCGGCGTGGCCACCGGAATTGCTGCGCGCGCTAGCGGACGGCGAATGTTCCGACGCGTTGTTCCGGGTGGTCGCGGAAGGCCTCGCGGACCGGTTTGAGCCGGCCCTGTGCGACACCTACGCGGCCCTGTTCGCGGAAGCCATCGCGCCCGCCGAAAGCGCCGCCTTGGTGCAACGCTACCGCCGCGTGCGCATTCCGCGCGCCATTACCGGCGTGCCCCGCACGATCTTTGTGCTGTCGCGCGTGACCCTGGGCGCGGACGTGGCGGTGACCAGCGTCCTGCTGGACGCGGCCAAGCGCCGCTTCCCGGAGGCGGACGTTTTCTTGGCTGGCCCGCGCAAGAACTGGGAACTATTTGCCGCCGATCCGCGCATTCGGCACTTGCCGGTAAACTACCGCCGAGGCACGCTACGCGAGCGCCTGGCCGCGTGGCCCGAGTTACGCGCGGCCCTGCCGCAGCCCGATAGCATCGTGATCGATCCGGATTCGCGCCTGACACAGCTCGGCCTGCTGCCCGTATGCCCCAAGGAGCTCTACTACCTTTTCGAAAGCCGCGCCTATGGCGGCGATGGCGACGAGTCGCTGCCCGCGCTCGCGCATCGCTGGGCCGAACAGACCTTCGGTATCGCGGACGCCGCGCCGTATGTGGCGCCAGATCCGGCCCCCGGCCCGCGCCGGCAGGGCATCGCCATCAGCCTCGGCGTGGGGGAGAATCCGGCCAAGCGCATCGCCGATCCGTTCGAGGCGGAACTGCTGGCCATCCTCGGACGCACCGGCCTGCCGCTCACCATCGATCAAGGCGCGGGAGGCGAAGAAGCGGCGCGCGTGGAGCAGGCAGTCGCGGCGGCCGGCGTGCAGGTTGAACGGTGGAACGGGTCGTTCGCCGGCTTCGCATCCATCATCGCGGGCAGCCGGCTGTATGTGGGCTACGATTCGGCCGGGCAGCATGTGGCTGCGGCTTGCCGCGTGCCGCTGCTGGCCATCTTCGCCGGATTTCCGTGCCCGCGCATGTTCGCGCGCTGGCGGCCTGCCGGGCAGGTGATCCGCGTCGATGACCCAGATCCGGCGCGCGTGCTGGAACAGGTGCGATTTACTTTACCGCAAATGTTATAGAGCCGACCTCGTCGGTGCTCTCATCGAGCACGATCAGGCGGACCTGCCGCACGGCATCGGCGGTCGGATGATCCGGCGCGAGCGGGATACCTTCCTTCATCACGGCATCGTGCTGTTCAGGCGTGAGCTCCAGGTTGAAGTTCGATAAAACCGGCTCACCAAGCGGGCCGGATGGGCCGCGATCGGAAATCAAAAGATATACGGCGCCGACATACTTGCCGCCCTGCTGGGTGAGCATGACGTCCGAAGGGTTGATGCGGATCGCCATATGCACGCCTGGTTTGTCTCCTTCCATCGGCGCAATCTTCACGCGCAGCCCGATATCGGCCACGTCGCTGGGACTTTGGTACGCCGCCATCAGGGCCGCCCGCATCCTGTCCGCAACGGGCCGCGCATCGGCCAGCGCGTAATAGCGCTCCCTCACCTGCAGCTTGACCCCCGCTCGCTCGCATGTAATCCGCACCCTGTGCCACTTGCTGTCCCAGCTCTCGGCCGACGGGTCGTAGGCAATGTCGAAAGAATTGTCGTCGGCGGCGCCCACCTGCTTCACCACCGCGCGAATGTCCTGCCGGAAGTACGAGGCGCCGCCGGTAAGAAGCGCCATTTGCGCCAGGTCGAGGGCGGGATCCGAACCCTGGGAGCCCTGCGCATTCTGCTGCAGCCCGCCGCTCTGGGCATCGTTGGAATTGGATGGCCGGTTAATGGGCGAGCTCTTTGTATCCATCTGCATCATGGGGTTGACCGCCGTGCTGAGGTCCCTGCTGTAAGAAACCGGGTCCACCGCGACATCGGCCTTTGCTAGCGTCACCGCCAGGTGTGGCACGTAAAGAGCACAGTCCACCCAATCCCCGTTGCACGGAAGCTTTGTGTTATACACGTTTTGGATCCCGTCCGTGATCCACACGATGTCCCTGCGGCCCGGAAACACGGCCAGTTGGCTGGCCAGCGTCTCAAGCTGGTGGAAAGTCTTTTTGACCTGATCCTCCTGTCCCAGGTGGACCGGCCGGGCATGGCTGGCCCCTTTCATGGCCGTATCCAGAACTTGAGCTACTCCGTGCGGCCACGTATCGTCGTCGGCGGACCTCGGCCCTATGGCGTGAATCGGAACCAGCTCGCCCTCCAGGTTGAGCAGGTAGAAATACACGGAATTGCCCGATTCCAATTGCGCCAGCGATTTGTCCAGGGCCTTCCAGTTGTCCAGCCGGTCGGCCTGGTTCTCATTCATCAAGTCGAACAGGATGGCAATCGTGTGCTGCGTCGCGCCGCCCATCCGGTTGGAATGCTCCAGCGGTCCCAAAGCGGGGGCCGGCCCAGTGGCCGGCTTATGGAAAACGAAGATGGTTTGTGGCTTGCCTTGGTCGACGATCTTGAAGTCGGCGGCGGTGAGGTCGGTCACCGGTTGGCCGCTCGCGTCGAGCGCCACAGGGTGGAGGTGCATGAGGACCGGCGCCAGCGGGGCTTGTGCGAGAAGTCCGGAGGCCGCCAAAGCGATAGCGCAAAGGAGAGTCTTGAATTTCGACATAATTGACACCACAGTGTAGCGCGAGTAAAGGCTACGGGAAACCGCCATCGCCGCGCAGGGGTACGAAGCGGCAGGAGGTCCCCAAGCGTTCGCGGGTGACGCCATCGGATTTTACAATCACCCGCAGTTGCTGGTCCAACCGGTCGCCCACCGGAATTACCAGGCGGCCGGGGTCTCCGAGTTGCGCCAACAGCGGCTCCGGAATATCCGGCGCCGCGGCGGCCACGGAGATAGCGGCGTAGGGTGCGGCGTCCGGCCAGCCCTGCGATCCGTCGCCGCAGACCACCGTGATGTTGCCGCCGAGCGCCGTGCGCGCCAGGTTTCGTTCGGCGAGACGCGCGAGGGCCGGCACGATCTCGATGGAAATGACGCGCGCCGCCAGGCGGCTCAGGACCGCGGCGTGATAACCCGAACCGCCGCCCACGTCCAGCACGGTTTCAACACCGGTCAGTTCAAGCAACTCGGCCATCAGCGCGATCATGTAGGGCTGCGAGATGGTCGCGCCATATCCGATCGGCAGCGGCGCGTCGCGATAGCTGCAGACGCGGCTATCGTGCGGCACGAACTCCTCGCGCGGGATGGCCAGCATGGCATCGAGGACGCGCAGGTCGCGGATGCCGCGCTTGCGGAGCTGGCAGTCCACCATGCGGCAGCGCTCGGAGGGCCAATCGGGAATCATCGCTGAACCACTGTGGCGCGGCGAATACCCGCCCCACCTTATAATAATAGCGGGAATGGCGCGCCTAATCACTTTGATACCCGGGGACGGGATCGGGCCGGAAGTGGCCGAGGCCACCGTCAGGGCGGTGGAAGCGACCGGGGTGGAGTTGGAATGGGAGCGCGTGGAGGCGGGCGCGAAGGCGCTGGTAGACCTGGGGCAGTTGCTGCCGGACGATGTCTTCGCCTCGCTGGAGTGCACCAGGGTGGGGCTGAAGGGTCCCACTGCCACGCCCATCGGCGGCGGGCACCAGAGCATCAACGTAGCGCTGCGCAAGAAGCTGGGACTTTACGTGAATTTCCGGCCGGTTCGCATGCTGCCCGGCTTGAAGACGCGCTTCAGCGACCTGGCGCTGGACCTGGCCATCTTCCGCGAGAATACCGAAGACCTGTACTCCGGCATCGAACACGAAGTGATTCCGGACGTGGTGGAAAGCCTGAAGATCATCACTAAGACGGCGTCCACGAAGATCGCGCGGGCGGCCTTCGAATACGCACGGCGCGAAGGACGCCGGAAAGTGACGGCCATCCACAAAGCCAACATCATGAAGATGAGCGACGGCCTGTTCCTGAAGTGCTGCCGTACGGTCGCGGGCGAATACGGCGAGATCGAATACAACGAGCTGATCGTGGACAACGCCTGCATGCAGTTGGTGATGCGGCCGGAGACCTTCGACGTGTTGGTGCTGCCGAACCTCTACGGCGATATCGTCTCGGATCTCGCGGCCGGACTGGTGGGCGGGCTGGGCATTGTGCCGGGCGCGAACATCGGCGACCGGCACGCGGTTTTCGAAGCGGTGCACGGCACCGCGCCGGACATCGCGGGGAAGGGGCTGGCCAATCCGACGGCGCTGATGCAATCGGCCGCACTGATGCTGGCGCATATCCAGGAGCGGACGGCGGCGAAAAAGCTGCAAGGCGCGGTGGAGCGGGTTTATGCGGAGGGAAAGCACCTGACGCGGGATGTGGGCGGCACGGCGGGCACGGCGGAGTTCACCGATGCGGTGATCAGCGCCATGTCGCGGTAAACTCTTTTATCTTTGCGTACTCCGCGGGTTCTTTGCGTCTTTGCGTGAAAGTCTTCAGATGGAGTAATATGCACCCGACTCTTCGAACCCTAGCCCGCCGCCCCGGATTTTCATTCCTGGCCATAGCCACGCTGGCCCTGGGGATCGCCGCGGTCACCGTCATCTTCAGTTTTGCGTACTCCGTGTTGCTCAGTCCACTTCCCTACGCAAACGCCCGCCGTCTGGTGCTGCTCTGGGAATTCGATCGCACGGCACACCGCGATCCAGGCGCAATCCTTGGTCCAGTTACCACGGTCCCGCCTGCAGACCTGGTCGCCTGGCAGCGCCAATCCCGCACCCTCGAACGCCTGGATGCTCTCACTTTTGGTTTCTACTCCATCACGCAAGGCGCGAGCCCCACCGAAGTGATTGGCGGCCGCGTCACGCCCGGTTTCTTCGCCACCCTCGGCATCCGGCCCCTTCTCGGACGCACGTTCGCGCCGGGCGACCCGAGCGACGTCGTGGTCCTCGGATACGGACTGTGGCGCACGCAATACGGCGGCGACCGTTCCATCGTGGGACGGCAGGTCGAGCTTGGCGACGGAGAATATAAGGTCCTCGGCGTACTGCCGCCGCAGTTCTTTTTCTACTTGCGCGACTTCGCGTTGTGGACGCCGTTGGAGATCCGCCCAAACGATCGACGGTCGCGGCCGCTGATGGGAGTTGGGTTATTGCAGCGAGGCGTGACGGCGTCCGAAGCGCAAGCGGAGTTCGACGCCATTTCGAATCGGCTGGAAAGTGAATTCCCTGCCACGAGCAAGAACCGTGGGGCCAAAGTTGTTGGCGTGCGGGAGCAGTACTCGCGCTTCTTCCGTCAAACACTGGTGGCGCTCCTGGCAGCCGCCGGCCTCCTACTCCTGATTGCCTGCGCCAACGTGGCCAGTCTGCTGCTAGCGCGGGCGGCGGAGCGCGAAAGGGAGATGGCCATACGCGCCGCGCTGGGCGCGACTCGCCGGCAGCTCGTCGGCCAATTGCTGGCCGAGAGCCTGGTGCTGGCGTTTTGCGCAGGAGCGGCCGGCGTGGCGATCGCGCTGGTTCTGGTTCCGCTGGCGCGCACGCTGCTGCCTATGCACCTGCCTATCCCGCTGCCCGGGGTCGACCAAATCGCCATCAACGCGCCCGTATTGCTCTTCTCCACGGCAATATCGTTGGCCATCGTGCTGTTATTCGGGTTGGCGCCGGCGATGCGCTCCGCCGCCGCCACGCTTGGCGCACGGGCGGCCTCGCCGGGCGTCGCGCACCGGCGTTTTCTGGACGCAATCGTGGTCGCCGAACTGGCACTCTCGGTGCTCCTTCTGACGGGCGCGGATCTGGCCATGCGCAGGGCGTACGGGTTGTATCACGACATGGGTTTTCAAGCGGATCGCGTGCTTACATTCCGGACGCCGGTCGCCCGAAACACGCCGCCGCCGCGCCTGTCCCGCTTCTACCAGGACGTGCTTGACCGGATCCAAGGGCTGCCAGGCGTGCGGACCGCGGCGGCCGCCTACAATCTGCCCGGCGGCGGGACTAACGCACAGAGCGCGATTGTTGCCCAGGGGGCCAACCCAGACTCAGACTCGAATGACGCGGTTAAAGCCAGTGTCAATCTGGTGAGCGGTGAGTTCTTCCGCGCTCTGGATATTCCCCTGCTGGCGGGGCGCACATTCTCGGCCGCGGATCATGCCGGCTCGACAAATGTCGCCATCCTGAGTTGGTCGCTCGGGCGCAAGCTGTTCCCCGGCGCCGAGCCGATCGGGAGGCGGGTTCGAATCGATGGCCAGCCGCCCGACCGCTGGCTCAGTGTCGTCGGTGTCGTAGGGGATGTCCGCCCGATGCTATCTGAGAGCCCGGCGCCGGCCATCTATCGCCCGTTCACCCAAGATCCGCCGGGCGCCATCGGCTTCGTAGTGCGCACAACCGGTGCGCCTGGCCGCTTGGGGCCGTCGATCGAGCAATCTGTTTGGCGGATCAGCCCAGGCCAGCCCATCACGTATATGGGGACGCTCGAAAGCGACTTGGACGAGCAGGGGTTTCGGGAGCGCTTGAGCGCCATAGGCCTGGGCTGGTTCGCCGGATTCGGTCTGGCCCTGGCATCCGTCGGCATGTACGGCCTGATCGGGTATGTAGTGAAGCAGAGGGACCGGGAGTTCGGGATTCGGTTGGCGACTGGCGCCACGGCCAGCGATCTTGTCGCCCTCGTTCTGCGTCGCGGAGCGGTATTGATATCGAGCGGCCTGCTGCTCGGCATGGGAGCTTCGCTGCTCCTCACGCGCGTCTTGAAGAGCGTGCTCTATGGAGTCACCGCGATCGATGCATCCGCGTTCCTCGCCGCCGCGGTTGTGCTTGCCGGGATCGGCCTGGCCGCGTGTTACGTGCCTGCGCGGAAGGCCGGCGCGGTGGATCCGATGACCGTGCTGCGCAGCGAATGAGCCCGCGGCATAATAGCTGACGCGTGCGCCACAATAGGTGTATGCCTGAGACACCCATGCAGCGCGCGGAACCGCGCTGGCCCGCGATCCTGGCGGCATTGTCGGTGGGAGGGCTGTATTGGGCATTGCCCGAGGCCTTGACGCCGGGACCGGGATGGCTGGCGCTGGCGCTGGTGGTGCCGCTTTCCACGCTGGGTGTGGTGTTGTACCGGTGGCAAAGGTTTCGGCTCAATCAAATCGTGGGCTACTCGGTGCTCGTCATTATTACGGCCGCGTTGATCGGCGCGCTCGTGCTTCTGATCGCAGCCCTGCTGGATCACAGTGAGAAGCCGCAGCAGTTACTGCAGTCGGCGGTTGCGCTGTGGATTTCAAACGTCCTGGTTTTCGCCTCATGGTATTGGCGGCTGGATGCGGGCGGGCCCAACCAGCGCGATCAGCGCGGCGAGCACACCGAAGGCGCCTTCCTGTTCCCGCAGATGTCGATGGGCGACCGGGATTGGATGCCCGGCTTCATGGATTACCTGTTCCTGGCGTTCAATACCAGCACGGCGTTTTCTCCGACGGATGTGCCGGTACTGTCGCGGTGGGCCAAGGGCATGATGATGGTGCAGTCCACCATATCGCTGAGCGCGCTGGCATTGCTGGCCGCGCGGGCGGTCAATATTCTGTGAACTGGGGCCACCCTCGGCAGCTGCTAACCTAACGCCATGGATGCCGTCACAGCCCTGAGGAGAAAGATGCAACGCCTTGTCTTGCTATTTCTGGCCCTTCCCGCGCTCGGCGCGACCGCGGATATTTCCGGCGACTGGGAACTCACCGCCCATCGCTATGGCGACGAGACGTACGCACGCCTGAGCTTTAAGCAGGAGGGCGAGAAGCTTACCGGCGCCGCGTTCGGTCTGAAACTGGAAGGCACGGTACACGGCGACGTTGTCGAATTCACCGCGAAGCGGGCTGACAACGAACCGTTCCGGGTCTTTCACGGCGTCCTTAAGGGCGGCGAGTTGTCGGGCGATGCGGTGTGGTTCGGCACGCAAAAGCTGACCTGGACGGCGCGACGGCCCGCAGGGCGCCCGCCGTCGGCCTCTGTGCACGATTTTGAGCCCACGCAGTTTCATCGGCAATTCTCCGGCGCGATTCCGCCTGTGATGCACATCTTCCCGGGCGACACGGTGCGCACCTGGACAGTGGACGCGGGCGGAGTGGACAAGCACGGCGTACGGCATTCCCTCGGCGGCAATCCGGAGACCGGGCCATTCTATATCGAGAGCGCGTTTCCGGGCGATACGCTGGTGGTGAAGCTAAACAAGGTGCGCCTGAACCGGGACACGGCGGAGAGCGGCGGCGAGATTGCTTCGAACGCCGTGACACCGGACTACGTTCACGACGCCAAGTACGATGACAATTTCAATTCGGAATGGAAACTCGACCGCGACAAGGGTATCGCCATGCTCGCGAAGCCTACCGATAAGCTGAAGAACTACACCGTGAAACTGCAGCCGATGCTGGGTTGCATGGCCGTAGCGCCGCCCGCCAGACAGTCGTTCCGTACCGGATATTTAGGCAGCTTTGGCGGCAATATGGATTACAACCAGATCCGCGAGGGGGCCATCGTGTATCTGCCGGTCTACCAACCGGGCGCGCTGTTCTTTCTGGGCGATGGCCACGCCGCGCAGGGCGACGGCGAACTGACCGGCGACGCTTTGGTAACCTCCATGGACGTGGAATTCACCGTCGACCTGATCAAGGGCTACTCGACCGATGGTCCGCGGGTTGAAAACAGCGACTACCTGATGTCGCTGGGCATTGCCGGATCGGTGGGAGAGGCCATGCAGAGGGCCACCGCGCAACTGGCCAGTTGGCTGGAACGGGATTACAAGCTGAGCGCCAACGAGTCGGCCATTGTGTTGGGCACGGCGCTGCGGTACGACATCGGCGAGGTCGTGGACCCGCAGTATAACCTGGTGGCGAAAGTCCCCAAGAGCGCTTTGGCGTCATTGAAGTAGGTGGCCGGCTAACTGGGGGGGCGGGCTTCAGACCGCGCGGGACTTTAGTCCCGCGTGGGGCAGGCCGGAGAGGCCGCCGAAGGCCGAGTGCCTGCCACTTCAAGCCGGTTGATTTTAGAAACGCTTCGATGTAAGTTTGAGTGGAGAGCGGTGGAGTTCGCTTTATGCCGTCACTGCGGCCAATGACTCCTACAGTGGGGGCACCCTCTAATGGATCAAATGTGGTTCGTAGCCGCTCTCTGGCTGGCACTGGCGCTGGTTGCGGTTCTGGCGGCCAACTGGCTGCGCATCTCGACGGCACTTTCCGAAATCGTGGTCGGCACGGTGGCGCAGCTTGCCATCGGCGCGCTGGTGGGCCGCGGCGTGCTGAACGCGAAGGCGGAATGGATCACCTTCCTGGCCGGCACGGGCGCCATCGTACTGACCTTCCTGGCGGGCGCCGAGTTGGACCCGGCCGTATTCCGCGCCAAGTGGAAGGAATCCACGGCGGTTGGCCTGGCCGGCTTCTTCGGACCGTTTTTCGGTGCGGCGCTGATGGCACACTTCGTGTTGCATTGGGGGTGGCGTCCCAGTTGGCTGGCGGGCGTGGCGCTATCGACCACTTCGGTCGCGGTGGTCTACGCCGTAATGCTGGAGCTTGGGTTTAATCAGACCACCTACGGCAAGGCCATCCTGGCGGCCTGCTTCATCAACGATCTGGGCACGGTGATCGCGCTGGGCCTGATCTTTTCACCCTTCACCATCAAGACCCTGATCTTCCTGGGAACCTGCCTGGTATTCTTTCTGGCGCTGCCGTTCGTGACGCAATGGTTTTTCGGGCGCTATGGCGGGCGGGTGTCCGAACTGGAGACTAAGTATCTACTGTTCCTGCTTTTCGGCCTGGGCGGATTGGCGGTGTGGTCGGGCTGCGAGGCAGTGCTCCCCGCTTACCTTATTGGAATGGTCCTGGCGGGCACGGTGGGCAAAGATCACTTCCTGATCCGGCGGCTGCGTACTTTGACCTTCGGCTTGCTAACGCCGTTCTACTTCATTCGCACCGGGAGCTTCGTTTCGGTGCCCGCGCTGGTAGCCGCTCCGCTGGCCTTTGTCGCGCTGTTTTTTGCGAAGATGGTGTCGAAGCTCGCTAGTCTGATGCCTACGGTGCGCGCCTTCGGCTATCGCGGGCACGACGGGATTTACTACTCGCTGATGATGTCCACCGGACTCACTTTCGGCACGATTTCGTCGTTGTTCGGCCTGAATCACGGCATCATCGATCAGAACCAATATTCGCACCTGGTGGCGACCGTTATCGGCAGCGCGGTGATTCCGACGGCGATTGCGAATGCCCGTTTCATGCCGCGCCACCTGCTGCCGGAGCAGGAGCGGGAGCTGAAGGAAGCGGCGTTCGGCGAGCCGGTGGGAGATCTGGATGTATGACACGAAAGGAGACGCATACGGTTGGACAAATATCTGGTAGTGCTGGCGGGCGCCGGCCTGGGCGGCTTGGCCCGCTATGTGGCGGGAACCTGGATCATGGCGAAGTACGGCGGGCGTTTTCCGTTGGGCACCTTCGTCATCAATATAACGGGCGCATTTCTCATCGGAGTGCTGATGACGGTGCTGACCGAGCGATTCCATCCGCATCCCAACTGGCGGCTGTTTGTGGTGGTGGGGATTCTGGGCGGATACACGACCTTTTCAAGCTTCGAGTACGAAACTTATCAGGCGGTTCGCGACGGCGAGCGGTGGCTGGGCTTGTTGTATGTGGGGGGCAGCGTGGTTTTGGGCTATCTGGGGGTGTGGCTGGGATCAGTTTTGGCAGGTGGGAGGTAGGGTGACGGCATGCTGAGTAAAGGCCCGGCTAAGAAAGTCACTATCTTTATTAATGAGGACACCCAGCATCACATGATGGCGCTGCACGACTCCATCATGACGTTTTTGATGCACAAGGGAGTCTCGGGCGCCACGGCGACCCGAGCTTACTCCGGCTTCGGCTCGCACCAAATGATGCACACGCCCAAGGTGGAGGTGCTGGCGCAGCACCTGCCGATCCGTATCGAATTTGTCGAGACAGCGGAGAAGGTGGAAGAGATCCTGCCCGCGCTGTATGAGATGGTGAGCGACGGGTTGATCGAGGTGCAGGACACCACGGTGGTGAAGTTCGCGCACAAGGCCGCCAAGCCGGATCCGAAGCTGCCGCACCAACACACGCAGGGGCCCGCGAAGCTGCTGCGTGTTTACCTGGGCGAAGCCGATAAGTGGCACGGTCAACCGCTGTACGACGCCATCGTGGACAAGCTGCGCATGATGGATATCGCCGGCGCCACCGTCTATCGGGGCATTATGGGATACGGCGCGAAGGGCCACGAGCACAAGCGCAGCGTGTTCCACCCCATGCGCGATATGCCGATCATGCTCTCGGTGGTCGATTCTGCGGAGAAGATTGCCGGCGCCGCGGAGGCCATCGAGGGAATGCTGGAAGATGGACTGATCGTGACGTCGGATGTGGAGATGGTGAGGCTGCTGCGCGGGAAAACCGCGACGGAGGCGCCGGATGCCGCCGGGACAACCCGCTAGGCTGCTGCGGATACACATAGGGGAATCCGACCGGTGCGGCGGGAAGCCGTTGTACGAAGCCATCGTACAGAAGTGCCGGGAGATGAAGATCGCCGGCGCGACGGTGTTTCGCGGCCTGGAAGGCTACGGCGAGACGGCCGAGATGCACAAACATCATCTGACGCGACACGATCAGCCCATCCTGATTACGATTGTCGACAGCGCGGAAAACCTCGCGCGCCTGATACCAGTGGTGGAAGAGATGATGGACACGGGCCTGATGGCGATTTCCGACGTGTGGACGGTTCGCGTGCAGAAGAAGGCGGCCACAACCAATGAAGGCGGCTGAGCGGAGCGCGATCGACGACCGACTGATCCCGTTGGTGGGAAGGCGGGATGAGGTCCAGGAGCTGATGTGCGCGCTTCAGATGCGTCAATCGCGGCTGATTAGCAGCGCGCCGGGCATGGGCAAAACGCGGCTCCCGGCGGAAGCGGTGCGCGGGTGGACCGTACGCTACTTAGTCATCCGCGGTCCGCTTGTGTTACACGATCTTCTCACGCGGTTAGCGGGAATGCTGGGGTGCGGTGTGACCGGCGCGGCCACTATGTCACTGAAGCCCTCGGTTCTCGCCGCGCTGAAGCGCGAGCCACGGGCCATCTTTCTCGAAGACATGGCGGACACCGATCCGCGGATGTACCGGTTCTTACAGGACATCTATCATAGCCCGGGTAACTGCCTGATGGTGACTGCCCGTTCGCGCGAGTCTTTGGGCTACCTCCAGCGGCTGTTATGGGACCCGCGCGAAGAGATCCGCTTGCAGCCGCTGAAGCGTGCCGAGGCGGCCATGCTGTTTGAGGCGGCGGCCGCGGCCTACAAGCTGGAGTCACTCGATTTGGACGGTTTCCGAAGCCAGGTGCTGCGGTCCGCGCGGGGCAATCCCGGGCAGATTGTGACCATGTGCCGGCTGGCGGCGCGTCCCGAATACCGGCTGGGACGGCGGGTCAAGTTTCTGCCGCTGCGCATGGACGCACTGCCGGCGTTCATAGGATGAGATGGGCGGCGCGCCGATTTCCTTATTGGAGATGGCCGCGGAACTTTGCGACCGTTACCAGATCGCGGACCTGCGGTACTTTCTGGAGAGCTGCCGCGCATTCGCGCGCGCCGAGACACTCAATGTCGCGGTCTTCGGGCGATTCAAAGCCGGCAAGAGCAGCTTCCTCAACCATCTACTGGGCGAGAACCTGCTTCCCACCGGCGTGGTTCCGGTTACATCCGTTATCACCGCAATTGAATTCGGCCCGGTCGAGCGGGCCGAAGTCCGCTTCCTGGATGGACACGCGGCACCGATTTCGCTCGACGAGATCGTGGACTATGTTTCGGAGGCAGCTAACGCCGGCAATCGGAAGCAGGTGGCGTTGGTGCATCTCGCAGTACCCGCGATGGAACGCTATGGCGGCATCTGTTTTGTCGACACGCCGGGACTCGACAGCGTGTTCGAGCACAACACGAATGCGTCGACGGACTGGCTGCCGAATACCGGGCTGGCATTGGTCGCGGTGGGAGTCGATCCGCCGCTCTCGGCGCACGATGTGGAACTGATCCGAAACCTGAGCCGATTTACTCCCAACATTTCCGTGCTGCTGACGAAAGTCGATACGCTGGCGGCGGACGAGCGGAGCCAGGTGGAAACTTTCGTTTACGAGCAACTGGGAAGACATTGGAACGGCTCGGTGCCCGTGTTTTCTTACTCCGTCCGGCCGGGCTTCGAGTATCTGCGCGAGGAACTTGACCAGCGGCTTCTGGCGCGCGCGCGAACTGGCGCCTGCGAGGAACACGCGGCTATTCTGCGGCACAAAGTGGAGTCGCTCGCGGCGGAGTGCCGCGGCTATCTCAGCATCGCGCTGAAGGCGGCCGAATCGGCCGATTCCGAGCGGGAGCAGCTGCGCGAACGGATTGTGGGTGGGAACGATGCGCTGGACGATACGCGCCTGACTCTGCGGCTGATCGCGCGGCATGCCGCCGCGGGAGCGCGCGCCGCGTTCGAAGAGATCCTGCGGCGGGATGAGGCGCCCGTGTGCCGGCGGCTTCTGGATGGCTTGGAGCGGGAGTTCCCGGCGTGGACCCGCAGCCTCAGTGTGGCGATGGAGTGCTTCGACGAATGGCTGCGGGCCGGCATGACGCGGGAGATGGCGGCGCTCTCCCAGCAGCATCGCGGCGAGTTCCTGGAACCGGCGCGGCGCGCCAGCCGCCAGCTTGCGCAGTCACTGCAGGATTTTCGGAACCGGATGGCGAAGCAGACGCTGGAGGCGCTGGGTGTGCCGCTCGAGACGACACAAGTGGAACTTGCAGCGCAGGACCCGCGATCGCCGGATATACGGATCGGCCGGACGTTCGATCATAACTGGGAGTTGGTTTCGGTGGCGGCGCCTATGTCACTGCTGCAAGGGGCGGTGAAGAGACATTTCGAGGGGAGGGTCGCGGATGTGGTTTTCATGAACCTATCGCGGCTGGCGGCTCAGTGGGAAGAGGTGGTTGGCGCGGCGGTGCTCGCTCTGGAAAAGGATTCGGTCGAGCGGTTGGACAGTCTTATTGCCACCATCGAGAAGCTTATCGCATCGGCCGGACAGGACGCGCCGCGCATCCGCGAGGATTTGGACCGGCTGCAAATCCTATAGCGACCTGAGAGGCTGCTGCAGGCTGAGAGCCTGCCCCACTGCGGCTTCGACTATCGTCCGTAGGTCCCCTTGTTCCGTTCGGTGATCCAGAGCAGCCGCCGTGAGGTTATAACCACCAGATCGCCGCCCGGCGACGGCTGGAAGAATTGCACCAGAGGCACCTCTCCGGCGAGCAACTCCGCCGACAGCGCATAGCCGAATTTCAGATCGAGTGGTTGACTGAAAGCCTTCGCGGCAGGGGTCGCGCGGGCTTGTGCTACAGGCAGCCAGCGGTCCATCACCGTCTTCATGCACTTCTCGACCGGGCCTCTGGCGCGTGTATTGTACGGCAGGCTGATCTGGCCGCCATCCCAGGTCAGGGTGATCCAGCCGGTGAGCAGGCACGAGCAGGGCCTCGCGGTCACTGAGGAGCAGGATTCGCGCAGGGTATCGGCGGCGGCCTCGCCAATCCACATCGCCGCGGGGCAGAAATACGCCGGCGTTAAACGCACTGAATTCAGGCGGCACAGCGAAGCCGGTTGGAACCTGGGATAGCGTTTCTATCGCGAAGGTGAAGCGGTATTGCCGGGAATCGACGACATCAGCGCCGGTGCTCATTTTCCGGCGGCCTCGTCGAGGGCAGCCAGATCGGCCAGAATTGGCTCCTGCTCCCCGGCTGCCGCGGACCCTCGGGACAGCAATCTGGCGACCTGCGCCCGGTAGGCATCCGCCGAAGAATCGAATCTCAACTGGAGTTCCGCCAGGACGCCACGAGCCCAGTTCTCGACCAGCCGCCCGTGGGTGGCGAAGGCCTGCGAGAGCGGTTCTTCGAAGACCGACCGAAGCTGGGCGTGGATCCGATTTCGCGCCAACGCTCTGGGATAGCGAATCCATGGACGGCCGAAGTCCATGCTCACGGGTGTTGGATCGAAACGCGGCATCTCGCGAACGGCTTGGAGCAGTTCCTGCTCAGGCGGCGCATCGTGGCTGCCTAAAGCGTTCGCGGCACGCCGTAGTGCGGCAGCCAGCGTACGGGCGAGTTTCTGGAGATGCGTGTGCACCTGAGTCGCGGCGGAAGCGGTGTGGGCGATGGCCGACGCGACGGCGGCGCTGGTCCAGGTATCAAGGAGAGCCTCCGCTGCTTCGTCGAGCGCTTGCGGCGTTAAACCACGGATTTCGCCGGAGACGCGCAGACAGAACACCCTGGCCTCTTCGAGCCTCGCGGCCGACTCGCGCAAGTCTCGCTCCAGGGCGAGGAGTTCTTCACCGTTCAGCGCCGGCCCGATTCCGCGGCCGTTCAGTTTTGCCTTGAGCGCCGCCATTACCGCCTCGCGCAAGGCAGCGGTTTTTCGGCGGCTGGACTCCTGCGCAAGCTGTCGATGCTGCGCGTAGAGGGGCGCGATCTCTCCGGCGAACCATTGCTCCAGAAGATGCGCGTGCGAGGCGGCTGTGCTGACCGGGTGTACGCCGATCTCCACACCCAGGTGCGCGCGAAGCTGCCGGGCGGTGTAATCGAGCGCGGACTCCAGATCGGAAGGCGACAGCAGGTCCGCTTTGCTCAGCAGAACTTTTACGGGAACGGCCGCTTCATAGAGGCGCAGGATGGTAGAGAGATCGTCGTCGTTCAGCGGGCTTCCGGCGGCGATCAACACCACACCGAGATCGCATTGCGGCAGATAGGCCAAGGTCTCCGCCGCTCCTGCCGTGGCCAGCGATCCCAGGCCCGGCGTGTCCACGAAGGCGAGCCCGCTCTCTAAGCGCGCGGAGGGCAATTCCACTACCAGACGCACGACACCTTTGCCATTCGCGGGGTTGTGCCTCTCGCTGACAAATTCCGGCAGGCGCTCGATGGGCAGGCGTTCGGTGCGCCGGTCCGCGAAGCTGACGGTCAGCAAAGCCTGGCTACCGTGAATCAACCTGGTGGGGACCGCGGTGATGGGATTCACGCCGACCGGCAAAGCGGCGGTTTCGAGGACGTGGTTCAGCAGAGACGACTTTCCCGAACTGACCCGGCCGAACACGGCGACCTCAAACCGATTGGACTCCAGGCGCTCGACGATCATCGAGAGGCGAGGACGCAACTCCACGAGTCCACGGTCGGCAATGATGCGATCGGTCAGCCGGAGCAGATCGAGTCCGCCGGCGGTTTGCTGGAGGCGGTCGAGGCGCGCCTGGAGGTCGGCTGCCGGGGCATCCGCCAAGGCGGCGCCCAGCCTCTCGATCAAGCCTTCCAATTCGGCGCAAAGGCCTTGGAGTTGCGGCGCTACGCTCTCGGCCAACTCGCCGTAGCCGCGCAGATAGTTGGGCGCCATCTCCTGGATGGCGACGCGCACGAACGTCAGGGTCACGCGGATGGAATGGAGAGAGCCGAGGGCGGGCCGGTCTGAAACGATACCCAAGCCGTCCATAGCGCGCGCCAGTTGATTCCGAAAGCGGGCTATGTAGCTGCGAATGAGCTGGGTTTGAGGGGGAGAGAGGTCCGCAATGTACTTCGGGAAAATCGATTTCGATTCCGACGCGTCGAGGATGGCCTCGATTTCCGACAGGAGCTTGTCGGCATACTGGGCATTGCTCGAAAGCCGCCGGCGCTGGGCCTCGTTTAACGAACTCTCGGTTGCCATTGGGAAGATCCTCTGTAGGAGTCATCTGCCCAATGGGCGGTTCAAGGTGAACTCCAACACCTCTAGGCGCTATTATCGCGCAAAAGCCTTCGCGGCTGAGGTGACTGAGCGATCTTACAATGTAGGTGTATGCGGAATAGGTGTTCGTGGATTTTGAAGGGTGGCATGGTTTGGGCGCTCGCGCTGATAGCGGCGGCGGGCGCGACGCCTTCGCCGGAAGAGCGCTCGCGCGCAGCGCTGGATATGGTTCTGGCGGGAAAGTACGAGGAATTCTACGCGCTGTTCTCGCCGGAAATGAAGAAGTCCATTTCGCTTGAGACTTATGCGGCACAAGCCGGCCAGATCATGAGTGCGCTGGGCCGGCCGCAAGTTCAGGATCCGCCGCAGGCGGCCAAGATTGGAGATGCCGTCACGGTGACGATTCCCGTACGCTGGGCATCGGCCACGCTGAACTTCATGGTGAGTTGGAATGCCGCGGGGCAAATTCAGGGGACATGGTTCCGGCCGGTTTTGACGGCAGTGTATGAAACAGCGGCCTACAGCCGGCCCGATTCGTTTTCGTCGCGCGACGTGAGCGTGGGCGCGGACCCGTGGAAACTGCCGGGCACGCTGACGGTGCCCAATGGGAAAGGGCCGTGGCCCGCGGTGGTACTGGTACACGGCTCGGGCCCCAACGATCGCGACGAGAGCGTGGGCGGCGCGAAAGTATTCCGCGATCTGGCCGAGGGGCTGGCGACGCGCGGCATCGCCGTGCTGCGGTATGACAAGCGCACCCGAGTTCATCCGCAGGAGTGCGCCGCCGACCCTAACTTCACCATGACCCAGGAGACCGTGGAAGATGCCGTGGTGGCGGCGGCGCTGTTGCGGAAGCAGGATGGCATCGACCCGCGGCGCATCTTTGTGCTGGGCCACAGCCAGGGCGGGTATCTGATGCCGCGGATTATGCAGGCCGATACGGGCCTGGCGGGCGCGATCGTGATGGCGGGCAGCGTGCGCCCGCTGGAGGAGTTAATCGTGGAACAGTACGAATACCTTTTCGGCCTGGAACACGAGATGACGGCGGCGCAGCAGACACGACTGGCGGGCATCCGGCGCGATCCGTGGTCGGTTTTGCCTGGGGCCGGCGAGAAATACAAGGCGGACTTGAAGGGCTACGATCCGGTGGCCATGGCGGCGGCGAGCGCAGTGCCGATGCTGATCCTGCAGGGTGAACGCGACTACCAGGTGCGCATGAAAGACTTCGATCTTTGGAAGGCAGGATTGAAGGAGAAGAAGAACGTTACGATGAAGAGTTATCCGAAACTCAATCACCTGTTCGTGGCGGGGGAGGGGATGAGCACTCCGCAGGAATATGATAGGCCGGGGCATGTTTCGCCGGAGGTGATTGGGGATATTGCGGAGTGGATTCGAGGGAGGGCCGAGTAGGGTCCCATGCATCCGTTTATGGCTCTGGCCATGCTCGTGGTCGTCAAGCCCGTGGTCAATCTGTACGCGCAGCCCGACGCGGACACCGAAGTCGTGTCGCAGGCGATCTACGGAGCGAACATCAGCGTGGTCGAGACGCGGACGGGCTGGCTGCGCGTGCGCACGCCGGACGACTACGCCGGCTGGATTCCCGCGGAGGACGTGCGCCACGTGGATAAACCCTATGCCGGCGCGGGGCGCGTGGCGCAAGTGGAGAGCCTGTTCGCCAACATCTATTTTGAGCCGAACATTACCAAGCGCCGGCCGCTGATCACCGTGCCGTTTGAAACCCACCTGGAGACGATTGCCGAGCCGGAGGACAACTGGCGATGGATCGAAGTCCGGCTGCCCGACGATCGGGCGGGCTGGCTACAGCGCGGCGATGTCTCCTTCGATACGCAGCCGCTTTCGATCGAGGCGGCGATTGAGCTGAGCCGCCGCTTCGTGGGATTGCCGTACACTTGGGGCGGCGCATCCAGCTTCGGCTACGACTGTTCGGGATTCACGCAGATGCTGTGCCGGCGGCGGGGCACGCCGATCCCGCGGGACGCCGACGTGCAAGCCGCGTGGCAGGGCGTGGTTCCGGTGAAGCGGGAGGAACTGAGGCCGGGAGACCTGTTGTTCTTCGGGAGCGGCGCCGACCACATTACGCACACGGGCATGTATATCGGGGCAGGCAAATTCATCAACGCGACCACCTGGATTCATCCGGTGGTACAGATTTGCGATCTGAGCGATCCGCACTGGACGCGGCTGCTGGTCGCTTGCAGGAGGCTCAAATGAACCGCCGTCACTTCTTCCTGACGCAGGCCGGATGGCCCGCGCTGCTGTCAGGCCCCGCGAGCGGCGCGGCGCGCGCCACGCTGCGCACGGAGATCAAGCGCCTGAAGCTGCGGCACACGTGGACTACGACCATGTCGTCGAGCGACTACCGGGATACGCTGTATGTCACGTATACGCGTGACGGAATCACGGGCCACGGGGAGGGCGCGCCCATTGTGCGCTATCGCGAGAACGCCGAAGGCGGGCAGCGCGCGGTGGAATCGGTGCGCGAGTTGGTGGAGGGGGCCGATCCGTGGCAATTCGCCAAGCTCATGCAGCAGGTGTTCGGACGCGTGGAAGGCGAGTGGGCGGGCAAGGCGGCCATCGATATCGCGCTGATGGATTGGGTGGGGCAGAAGCTGGGCGTGCCCCTCTACCGCTACTTCGGGCTGGACCCGCGCGATACGCCGGTGACGACGTTCTCCATCGGCATCGACAATCCGGAGACGACGCGGCAGAAAGTGCGGGAGGCGGCCGATTTTCCGGTGCTGAAGATCAAGGTGGGGCTGGACACGGACGAAGCCACCATCGCGGCCGTGCGCAGCGCGACGGACAAGCCGTTGCGCGTGGACGCCAACGAAGGCTGGAAGGACAAGGAAATGGCCGTCCGCAAGATCAACTGGCTGGCGGGGCAAGGCGTGGAGTTCGTGGAACAGCCGATGCCGGCGGAGATGCTGGAGGAGATGCACTGGGTGCACAGCCGCGTGCATGTGCCGCTGATCGCGGACGAAGCCTGCCGGCATGCGGCGGACATCCCGAAGCTGGCGGGCGCATTCGATGGCGTAAACGTGAAGCTGGATAAGGCGGGCGGGATTTTGGAGGCGCACAACATGATCCAGGTGGCCAAGGCGCTGGGTTTGAAGACGATGCTGGGGTGCATGGTTTCCAGTTCGGTTTCAGTGACGGCGGCGGCGCATTTGTCGCCCCTGGTGGATTATGCGGACCTGGACGGGAATCTGCTGATTGCCAACGATCCGTTTGCGGGCGTGCTGGTGGAGAAGGGCAAGTTGATTCTGCCGGACCGGCCGGGCTTGGGGCTGCGGGGGGCTTAAGAGCGGGGCTGGGAGCCCCGCGCAGGCCGAGGGCCTGCCCCACTTATTTGCCGGATGGCGGCGCTCGCGGCCCAGCGGACTCGCGGGAGGGCCTCCAGTTTGTGCAATGCGGGCAGGGCTGGTGCGGCTTCGGGGCCGATGGCGCCCAGTGCGCTGGCCGCGCTGCGCAGCACGTGCACGTGCTCGCCCGGGACTTCGCAGGCGGCGATGAGCGGGGTCACCGCGCGGGCGGCGCGCTTCCCCTGGCGGGCGATGGCATCGGCGGACATCAAGCGTACGTTCTCATCGGGATCCTTCAGCTTCGCGACCAGGAGGTCGAGCGCGGGATACGCGGCTGCTCCCGCATCGCGCAGCGTGAGGGCGGCCAAGCCGCGAATAAACGGGTCGGGATTGCTAAGGGCGGCGATGGCTTTTTGCGGGGTGAATGCCGGGGGCGCGGTGGCGGACGAGACCTGACCGATGCGCGAGAGGATCAACGTATCGATCCCCAGGTTGTAGCCTGAGGATCTGGGGTCCTTGCCGGTGCAGACGAAGGTCAGCGAGTGTTCGCCCTTGGTGAGCTTCTTCCATCCGAGGAGGTGATCGGCGGCCACATAGATTTCGGAGAACCACGCGTCGATCGCTACGGACGGCGCGGCCGGCTTGCCATCCAGCAGCGCTTCGTAATTGCCGTAGTCGGGCGCGTGCGCGATCTGGGCGATCAACTCGTAGTCGCCGTCGGCGTCCACCTGGAATGGAATTCGCATCTTGGCGCCAGGGGCGGTGGCATTCAGGAACAGGAGGTCGCGCGACCAGAAGACATCCTTCTGCACTTCGGCTTTGCCGTTTTCGGTGCGCACATCGGCGATCGCATCTTCGACTTCGATCTGCCGCGCATTGCCGTGGGGCAGGCGGGCCGGGCCATAGGGAGGTTCGGGCAGGCCCTTCGCGATTCCTTCCTGATACCAGAAGGCCACGCTGGAGAACAGATCGGGACGCTCTTCGAAAGCGGAGCGCACCGTGCCATCTGGATTGTAGGTCCAACCGGCGTGCTCGAAATCGAAGCGGAAGGAGCGGGTAAATGGAATGGGGTCGGCAAGGTGCCAACGGTAGGCCGTCATGCGGGCGCCCACGTCGGCGCCTTCGGCGACGGGCACACCGGTGTAGAGGCCTTGCGCCTCGCGCAGGGACCAGGCGTCGTTGAAGTAATCCTCGGTGCCGGTGCCCTGGATGCCGGCGGTCTTTTCGCCATCGACGTAGATCATATCGTCTCCCTCGCCGAACCAGCCGGCGGCGGTCTGGATGACGCTCATCACGGTGCCGGCGTAGTGGCCGCGGCCTTGGACCGAGAGCACTTCGTACGGTTTGCCGGCGGCGGCCGGAAGAGCCTGGCGGTAGAGGGCGTGGAAGTACGCGGTATTGGGAGGCAGCGACGGAAGCTTGCGCCAGTCGACGTGGTAATAAAGGTTGGAGACGCGGCGGCGGCCCTCGTTGGTGATGGCGATGCGGCACGAGCGGCGGAACGGCATGGGCCAGTAGCAATTGCGGGAGCGGCCGCTGGAACTGTCGCGGACCATGAGGGAGTTGATGTCGCGCTCGAAGCCATGGCCGACGCCGAAGAAGTCGCCGACCGGAGCGTCGACGCTGGGAGTGGCGCTGCCATCATAATATATACGCAAGCGCAGCAGGCGCGGCCAGCCATACTCGTTGGCGGCGACGGTGAGCCAGATGTGAGTTACCATGCCGGGACCTTGCAAATCGCCCAGGACGATGGTTTCGCCGGGGATGGGGCGCTTGGAATCGTCGTTGCTTTCGGGATCGGGATTGTTGCTGGAGGAGCGGAAGGCGCGATAGTCCTTGAGCAGGGCGAAGGACAAGGGGTCGGCGAATTGGGCGCAGGCGGCCGACCCGAAGGCGACGGGCAGAAGGACGGAGAGCCACTTTGAAGTCATCAGTGGCCAGTATAGCGAGGTGCTAAGGCCGGACCGACCAGGCCAGGCCGTCGGGCCCGGGACCGGCATCGATCTTAGCGGCGAATTCAAGGGTCTTCAGATCGAGGACCGCGACGTAGCCTTCGCCGGTGCAGGCTATGAACGCGCGAGAGCCGTCGGGCTGCATCTGGATGCCGGCCGCGCCGCGTGCGATGGGGATCCGCTTCAACTCCTTATGAGTCGCGGAATCCAGAATGGCTAGGCCTGCGCCGCTGAGGGAAGTAATCAATACGAGCTTGCCATCGGGGGTGAACTTCAGGCGGTTTGCCCCGCGCACGTTGGCCTGCAAGGTATCGGTCACTCGCTTCGCCGCCAGATCGATGATTGAGACGGTGCCATCCTGGGCGTTAGCCGTCCAGAGTTCCTTGCCATTGGGCGACACATCGAAGCCTTCATCGCCTCTACCGACTGGGATAACGGTTTGCTCCCAGTTGCCGCCGGGAGGTCCCATCGGACCTCTGGGGCCGCCGGGAGGCGGGCTGGCGGGTCCGGTGCGGGCGCTCTTCTCGAGGATGCTGACCGTCGCGGAACTGACGTTGGTGGTGAAGATCCGCTGCATGTCCTGGGTGACGAAGATCATGTGGGTGCGGTCCTGGCCGGTGCCCATGATCCAATCGACTGTCCCTTTGGCGGGATCGAAACTTCCAATGGCTTTCGCGGCTTCAGCCGTAAACCAGACTTTTCCGCCCAGGAACATCAGGCCGTGAGGGCCGCGCAACGGGCCGAGATCGATGGATGTCATCTTCTGCTGGCTAATCAGGTTGATGCGGTCGATGGTGTTATAGGCGCCGCCCCCGTAGATGGAAACATACGCGACTTTCCCGTCGGCGGATGCGACGACCTCGTGCGGATCTGGTCCGACCGGCGCTTTGGCGACGACTTTGAGGGTGGATGGGTCCACGATGACGAGGGTATGATCGCCTTTCGACAGCACCAATAAGGATTCGCGGGGCGTGCTCTCGGACCACAGGGCGGCCGCGGCTGTGGAGCCGATCAATAAAACAAGACGGACTGCTTTCATGAGATTGATTTAACCACATCAGCGCGGGCGCCGACTGAGTGGGCTATGCTTGCAGAAGATGCCTGCGGAAACCGATTGGCAAGTGCGATTGCATGCCGTGGACTGGCCGCTATTTCACACCCTATACGGCGCGGCAAGCCAGGTCCCCGAGCAGATCGAGCGGCTGCGTTCGCCGGATGAAAGCATTGCGCTTTCCGGGGCGGCCGATCTAAGGGCGGGGTTGTGCCACCAGCATGTCCAAATCGCTTCCGCCACCCTGCCGGCTTTGCCTTTCATCCTCGAGGCGCTTTCCGCTGCGAGCGATAAGGTCACGGTGGAGATCCTGGAGATGCTGGTGAGCTTTGCGGTCACCACCGATCCGGCGCGCATGCGGCAATTCGCCAGCGCGGTTGGAAAGAGGCGCATGCCACAGCCCGAATGGGTGGGAGAACTGCGATCGGTGCTGCGGAAGGCGTTGCCACGGATTGGCGAGTACGCGGCGCACGAGAATTCCGCGATTTCGGAGTTGGCCGCGATGTTCGTGGAGGAGATGGGCAAGGACGCTGGCTCGGCGTGACTATCAGATCCCAGCACGCAATTCGCGAAACGAAATGTAGCGCTTCAGGGCGGCAGGATCGTTCGTCTCCGCCAGCGGCGATCGTCTGCTCGTTCGGGGGCGGTCGGCCATCTTCGAGGAGCATCTCGATCACTTCCTGCAGATTGCGATGGATCGCGTCCTACGTTTCACTTCGCTGTGGGCCCCTGGGAAACCAGGCACGTCGTTCAATTATCGCGGTGTATGTCGTCATCGCTCCACATATAACTCGGCCCACACGAACCCTGCCGACCGGATCTGCTCGCGCAGGCTGCTGTACTTGACGATGTCGGCGGCGGCGCGGAGCTTCCCGGCGGCGGCCAGCGGCATCTCGAGGCGATAGCAGTCGGCGCGGTCCTTATAAGAATAATGTAGGTAGCGGATCTCGCCGGCTTCGGCCACGTCCATCAGCACATCCCAGAAGCTGGTCTTGCGCAGGAGCGGCTTGCGCGCGGCGGCCTCGCGGGGGATGTGGATGGCCTGGCGTCCGCCGCGCAGCACTGCGCGCATGCACCGCGCAGGCGCAAAGGGCCGCGCGGGATCGTCGCCGGGGAAGGTGGCCAGCAGCTCGCGCAGTCCGTCCAGTTCGGCGTCCCATCCGGTCCAGCGAAAGCGGGAAGCGCCGCTGACCAGCGTGCCGCGCAGCAGCAGCTCGCGCACGCGCGCCTCGTTCTTGCCGGTGATGCCCAGCATGTGCTCTACCAGATCGCGCAAGGGCAGGTCCTGGACGACCACGCGCGTGATGGAGATTCCCTCGGCGGCTTCGGAACTGAGTTTGACCCGGACGGTGGCGGGTAGAGACATGCCGTGTTTTTCACGCTAGCATAAATGCGTGAGTCCCCTGCAGAGTTCGCTCGAGAAGGTCGAAGCCGAATTGCGCCGTTATGAGCATGCGCTGATGGATTTTTCAGCACGCGAGCACAACGGGTCGATCGAGCTGGTCATCGAGCTGAAGAATCGGGGGTTGGGCTTGCACACGTACTATGCGCCGCTGCACGAGCGGGATATCGGGCATCCGCAGTTCCCCTGGACCCTACAGCGCTACCTTTACGACTGCCTGCACGATTACCTGATCGAGATGTTCATCACCACGCCGCAGACCCGGGTCATCGAACCGTGAGCCCGCTTACCGAAATCTTGCGTGACGAGATCCGGCGCGACGGCCCGATTTCGTTCCGTCGGTTCATGGAAGCCGCGCTCTACGATCCGGCGCACGGATATTACCGGCGCGTGCACGATCCATTCGGCAAGGCCGGCGACTTCTACACGGCCGAACAGATGCAGCCGGCATTCGGCATCCTGATAGCCGCGCGAATACGGTCGCTTTTCGAGGAGATGGGCGCGCCGGCGGACTTCACGGTGGTCGAGTTGGGCGCCGGAAGAGGCGAGATGGCCGCGGCATTCTCCGAATGGCGGTCTGTGCCGGTGGACTTGGCTCACGGCACGATGCCGGAGCGTTTTCGCGGCGTAGTGTTCACCAACGAGTTTTTCGACGCTCTCCCGGCGGAGGTGGTTACTTTTCGCGACGGCGGCTTTCGCGAGATGCGCGTGGGGTGGGACGAGCGCTTCGTGTGGGCGGCTGGTCCGCCCGCGCGCGAGGAGGCGGTGGAATATCTGCGCCGCTATTTTCCGCCGCCCGCGGAAGGTACGCTGTTCGAGGTGAACCTGGATGCGCTCGCCTGGCTCCAGCGCATAGCGCGCGCTCTGGAGGCAGGGTTCGTGTTCACCATCGACTACGGCTACACGCGCACCGAGTTCGTCCGATTTCCACGCGGCACGTTGATGAGCTACCGGCGACACCAGGCGGATGAGGATGTGCTGGAAGATCCCGGCGAGAAGGACATCACCGCGCATGTCGCGTTTACGGCACTCCGGGAATACGGCGCACGGGTCGGGCTGGAGACAATTCGCTTCGAAACTCTGGCGCAAACGCTGCTGGCCGCCGGAGAGCCGGATCAGTTCGCGGCCGCGCTGGCGGCATCCACGGGAGATGAGGAGTTGCGGGTTCGATTGCAGTTGAAGAGCCTGTTGTTCGGGATGGGGGAGACGTTCCGGACGCTCGTGCAGAAGGCGGGAGGAGCACGTGCCGCAAAATGAAAAAGGCCCCGAAGGATCGGGGCCTATTGACTCAAACTTGGATCACGCCCATCAGTGGGCGCCCATGCTACTTCTTTTTCTTCGCGGGCGCCTTCTTCTTCGGGGCGGCTTTCTTGGTTGCGCTCTTCATCGATTGATTCTCCCTAAACATCAAATTTTGCGATTCGAAAATCGCAATGTGATTCATATATAAGGTTGTTCGAGAAAAAAGTCAAGAGAAAAATGCATCGAGACGTCTCCATCGTGAAATTTTTTTCAACGGGCGAGTTGTGCGTGGTGCTGGTCGCGCCGCGAAACCCGTTGAACATCGGCGCGGCAGCGCGCGCGATGGCCAACTTCGGATGCACGCGGCTGCGCGTGGTGAATCCGTACGAGGTGGCGTATCGCGAAGCGCGATCCGCGGTGGGAGCCGCGCCGTTGTTGGCTTCCGCTGAAGAATTCTCGACCGTAGCGGATGCGGTAGCGGACTGCGCGCTGGTGGTGGGAACAACATCGGTGGGCCATCGCGAGCTGCAGCATCCATTGCGGCGCCTGGAATCGGGCGCGCGCCTGATACGCCGGGCGGCGGGACCCGTGGCGTTGTTGTTCGGATCGGAAAAGTTCGGCCTCTCGAATGAAGACATGAGCCACTGCCACTGGCTGATGCGCATCCCCACGGTGGATTTGAATCGCTCGATGAACCTGGGGCAGGCCGTGGCGGTATGCCTCTACGAACTGGCGCGCGACCCGCGGGCGGCAGAGGCGCGGGCGGAGAAGCCGGTGAAAGCGGCGCACGCCGCGGACACCGAGCAGATTACGGCGATGTTGGTGGAAGCGCTGGAGCGCAGCGGCTACATCCAGCCGCTGACGGCGGCGTCGGCGAAGACTAAAGTGCGCCGCCTGGTGCGGCGGATGAACCTCAGTGCGGGCGATGCGCCGGTGGTGCTGGGAATGCTGCGGCAGATTTTGTGGAAGCTGGACTGACACGAAGGCAAGGGGCGAACCTCTCTGACGCCGGGAACCGGCGCCAGGCGACCGCAGGAGTGCGTCGCGGCAGGCACGAGTGCCTGCGCCACGCGCGATGGGCACATTAAATATGGTTCAACTTCGTTCCGCGCCGCAACCCGCTCCGGGCGATGCGCGTTTGAATGAGCAGAGAGGATGCACGAGATGAATCGAAAACTTACGTTGCTATTATTCGTTGCACTGGCGCTGATGGCGCTGGGCGCCTGCGCCGGAGGATATTACGTCCAGGCGCCGCCGCCTCCGCCACGCTATGGCGTCGTGGGCTACGCTCCGGGACCGGGCTTTGTATGGGTCGACGGATTTTGGGATTGGCGCGGCGGGAACTGGTTCTGGTCCGGCGGAAGCTGGCAGCGTCCGCCGAGACGGGGCGCCGTGTGGGTGCCGCACCGCTGGGTTCAATCCGGCCACGGTTACCGGATGGTGCGCGGCCACTGGCGCCGGTGAAGCAATCCAACCGGCACTCCGCGTCCGTAACATAGGGCATGAAGCGTTCATGGCTTGCGGTAGTCCTGGCGATGTCAGCATGGGCCGGCAGTCCGCCGGCCCTGGAGTGGAGCCCATGGTCGGCAGAAGTTTTCGCGCGCGCCAAGCGCGAAGATCGTTTCGTGCTGATGGATCTGGAGGCGGTGTGGTGCCACTGGTGCCACGTGATGGATGCCACTACTTACCAGGACCCGGCAGCCGTGGCGCTGCTGAAGTCCAAATATATATTGGTGAAGGTGGATCAGGATTCGCGGCCGGACCTGGCCAGCCGCTACGAGGACTACGGCTGGCCGGCGACCATCGTGTTCGACCCGGAGGGCCATGAGATCGTCAAGCGGCAGGGCTACATCACGCCGCGGGAGATGGCGGCGATGCTGCGCGCGATCATCGCCGATCCCTCGCCGGGGCCGTCGGTGATTGCGGAACAGCCCATGGAGTTTTCCGCCAGCCCCGTGTTGCCCGCGGAGATGCGCGAGCAGCTTGCTGCCAACTACCGTCTGCGATACGACGCGAAGTATGGCAGTTGGGGATTCCAGCAGAAATTCCTGGATTGGGACGGCGTGGAATACGCCATGCTGCTGGCACGCCAGGGGGATGCGCAGGCTGAGAAGATGGCGCTGCAGACGCTGACGGCGCAGCTCAACCTGGTCGATCCGGTGTGGGGCGGGGTTTACCAGTATTCCACGGACGGCGACTGGAAGCATCCGCACTTCGAGAAGATCATGCAGTTTCAGGCGGAGGATTTGCGGATCTACGCGCTGGCCTGGCAGCAGTGGCACCAGCCCGAGTATCTGGAGGCCGCGCTGGCTATCCGGCGTTATTTGCAAATGTTCCTGACCTCGCCGGATGGCGCGTTCTACACCAGCCAGGACGCCGACTTGATCGACGGCCAGCACAGCGCGGCGTATTTCAAATTGAACGGCGCGGCGCGGCGGCGGCTGGGTGTGCCGCGGGTCGACCGGCACATGTATGCGCGCGAAAACGGATGGGCGATCGCGGCGCTGGCCGCGCTATCGCAGGCTACGGGCGATGCCGCGTGCCTGGCCGACGCGAAGCGCGCGGCGGATTGGGTGGTAGCGCACCGCGCGCTCGACGGCGGCGGATTCCGGCACGATGAGACGGATGGTGCAGGCCCGTATCTGGGCGACACGCTGGCCATGACCCGCGCCTTCCTGGGCCTGTACGCCGCCACCGAGGATCGCGCGTGGCTGGAGCGCGCGCAGCACAGCCTGGAATTCATCGCGTCGAATTTCCGAAATACGGCCGGCGTCGGTTATGTTACCGCGCGCGCCGCCACCGATGCCGGGTATCGGCCGCAGCCCGAGCGGGACGAGAACGCCGCCCTAGCCCGCGCGGCGAATTCCGCATGGCGCGCCAGCGGCGACGCGAAACTGCGTAAAATAGCGGAAGAAGCGATGCGTTACGTCGTCACACCGCAGGTTGCCCGCGCGCACACCGCCGCGCCCACCCTGCTGGCCGACGCGGAATTGACGGCCCACTGAATGAAGAAGCTCGCGTGGGTCCTGGCGCTGCTGTCGGCTTTCGGCTGTTCACGCACGCGGCCGCTGACCGTTGGGTCCAAGAACTTCACCGAGCAGATCGTAGTGGGCGAGATTATCGCGCAGCAACTGGAGCGCCGGCTGGGCGTGAAAGTCGACCGCAAGCTGGACTTAGGTGGCACGCTGCTGGCGCATCAGGCATTGCTCGACGGCGCTATCGACTTATACCCCGAATACACGGGCACGGCGCTGACGGCGGTGCTGAAACTGGCGCCATCCTCCGACGCGGCGGACGTGTTGGAGCGCGTGCGCGCCGAATATCGCCGGCGCTGGCGCCTGGAGTGGATGGATCCGCTGGGTTTCGACAACACTTTTGCGATGGTGGTGCGGGGCGGCGACGCGCGCGCGCTGGGAATCGAAACCATTACGGACGCCGCCCGCCGCCAACAAGGCTGGCGGCTGGGGGTGGGCTACGAATTCCTGCAGCGTCCGGACGGGTTGGCCGGTTTGCTCGCCACCTACCATCTGCCGCTGGCGGGCGCTCCGAAGAGCATGGATCTGGGACTGCTGTACAGCGCGCTGGAGCAAAAACAGGTGGACATGGCCGCGGCCAACGCCACCGACGGCATGTTATCGGTGCTGGACGTGAAGGTGCTGCGCGACGACCGGCGCTATTTTCCGCCGTATCAGGCGGCGGTTATCGTGCGGGAGGATAGCCTGGCGGCGCATCCGGGCCTTCGCGCGGCGCTCAAGCAACTCGGCGGCAAACTCTCCGCCGCAGCCATGCGCGATCTGAATCACCAGGTGGATGGCAAGCACCGGCCGGTCTCCGATGTCGCGCGCGAGTGGCTTGCCGGCGTGCGGTGAGAACCATCACAGTGGCAAGGGATCTGCCGCTTAAGTGAAGGAGGCAGGTATGTGGAGTCGTGTGAGCCGGTTGGTTCTGGCGGGATTTCTGATTCTCTCCGCTGGATTCGCTGCGAAGAAGGATCACAACGATGCGTTTGTGCCGGGCGACCCGGCCGAAAACCACATCGCGCGCGAGGTGCGACATCAACTCGTCATGCTCCCTTATTACGGCGTTTTCGACGACCTCGCTTTTAAGCTGGAGGGCGGGACGGTCACGCTGCTGGGAGCGGTGACGCGGCCGACACTGAAATCGGACGCGGAGAACGTGGTGAAACGGATTGAGGGCGTCACCCAGGTGGTCAACGAGATCAAAGTGTTGCCGCCATCGCCGATGGACGCGCAGATCCGGCGGGCCGTGTATCGCGCGATTTATAGCGACCCCGCGTTATCGATGCGCTATGGATTCCAGGCGGTGCCCTCTATTCACATCATCGTGGAGAATGGCCACGTCACCTTGGAAGGCGTGGTGGGCAACGAGATGGACAAGAACATCTGCAATCTTCGCGCTAGCGGAGTGCGGAACGTTTTTTCGGTGACGAACGAGCTGCAGGTGGAAGGTCACTAGCGGCGGATTTGGCCCAGTCTTCGGCCCAGTTGTGCAGGGGCAGCAGAACCGCGAGCAACCGGGCTCCGGCTGCGGTGAGGCGGTAGTCCGCGCGTTCATCCTGGGCGACGAGGCGGGCGAGCCCGAGATCCCGCAGGCGCTGGCTGAGCACGCTGGGCGACATGCGGACGCAACGAGCTTGCAAGGCGCGAAAGCCGAGGCTCTCCTCGCGCAGCTCCCATAGGATGCGCAAAATCCAGCGCCGGCCCAGCAGATCGAGCAGGGCCATGATAGGGCGGCCGGTGCGGGAACCGCGAACCTTTTGGCCGGGCAACGGCGTGTGCATGTTTCAGCCTCTCCCCTTGCGCTTCGATTTTAGAAGCGCTAGGCTGAATGCTTCGGATTTCGTAGCATTCCGCAGTTCAGGAGACAGTATAACCCATGCCGACCCCTCGCATCGCTCCGCTCGATCCGCCTTACGAACCGGAAATTGCCGCCGCGCTGGCCAAGTGGATGCCGCCGGGATCAAAGGTCGAGCCGCTGAAGCTGTTTCGCACGCTGGTACGCAGCCCGGAGATCAGCTCCCGTTTGCGCGCGCCGGGCGCCGGGATCCTGGGTCCGAGCAGCCTGATCGCGCCTCGCGAGCGCGAAATCCTGATCGACCGCACGGCGGCACTGTGCGGCTGCGAGTACGGTGGGGAGTGCACGCGACAGCCTACGGCGAAACCGTGGGGCTGACGCCGGAAGCCTTGATCGCAACCGCCGCGGGCGGGGCCGGCAACCCTGTCTGGAGCGAGCGCGACGCGCTGTTGGTGCGGCTGGCCGATGAGTTGCACCAAACTGCGCACGTCTCCGACACGCTGTGGACCGCTTTGGCGGCGCATTGGGACGTGCCGCAATTGATCGAGTTGCTGATTATCGCGGGGGCGTACCGGCTGATCGCGTATGTGGCGAATGGCGCGCGGGTTGCGCTCGAAGATTGGGGCGCGCGATTCCCGGTACGCCGATGAACGCCGATGGAGCAAGCCGCCTGGTGATACCTTAAGGCCATGCGCGGTCTCGCCCTGGCAGCGATTGCCGTGTCCGCTTATGGCGCCACGTATTACGTCAGCGGATCGGGCAGCGATTCGAACAGCGGACTGAACCCCAACGCGGCCTTCCAAACGATTCAGGCGGCCGCCAACCTGACGCAGCCGGGCGATGTGGTATATGTGATGAATGGAACATACACTACGTGCGGTGGATGCAGTGTTTTGGGTATTATCCGTTCGGGCACGGCGGACGCCTGGATCTCCTACCTGGCTTATCCCGGCCACCGGCCGCTGATCGCCGCAGGCTCCGCCTGGAACGCCATCGAGGTTAACGGCGGGGCCGCTTATATCGAGATTTCCGGCTTCCAGGTGGAAGGCAACCTGCAGAACGTGACGCTTTCCCAGTGCACCGCACAACAGCAGCAGGCCACGCCGGATCCGGCCTGCAACGGAAACGGCATCAATATCGACGGGCGCCAAGATGGCGCGAACAAGCCGCATCATATTATAGTGGCCGGCAACGAAGTGTACGATTGCCCCGGCGGCGGGATTGGCGTGGAAGAAGCGGACTACATCACCATCCAGGATAATTTCGTTCACGACAACGCCTGGTATTCGCGCTACGGCAATAGCGGCATTTCGGTTTTTGAATCGTGGAACTACGATCAGGGTCCGCCCCCGCATACGATTGTCCAGCGCAACCGGGTGTTCAACAACCAGTCGTTGGTGCCCACGTCGGCTACCGGCCAACTGAGCGACGGCGACGGTATCATTATCGACACTTCGCGAAACAATCAGCCCGGCTCGGACGATATCGGGGCCTATGAGGGCGGGTTCCTGGTCGAGAACAATCTCTCGGTGAATAACGGGGGAGGGGGACTGCTGGCTTACCAGAGCGATAACATCACGTTCCTGAACAACACGGTTTACGGCAACGGCCTGGTGGTGGATTACGCGGACATCTTTGTGAACCAGTCGGGTACGGTCAACGTTTGGAACAACGTGGTGGAATCGGCGGCCACCGGGATCGCGGTGAACGTTTACGGGAGCACGGGCGTGCAGTTCGATTACAACCTCTACTGGGTCGGGCCGGTGAATACCACGCCCGGCCCTCACGATCTGACCGCGAATCCGCAGTTCAGCAATGCCGGCACGGATCCGTCGATGTCCGACTTTCACGTGCTCGCCGGCAGCCCTGCGGCGCGCTCGGGCAACCTGGCGGTGGCTCCGCCCGACGATCTGGAAGGCCTCACGCGCCCGCAGGTACCCGGCACCGTGAACCGCGGCGCGTATGAATCGGTGATCAGCGCGAGCGTCGTGTTTCCGGCCGCGGGCGTGGTGAATGCGGCCAGCTACCAAGGCGGAGGCGTAGCGTCCGGCGAACTGGTGACCATCTTCGGCACGGGGTTCGGCGCCAACCCGCTAGTTCAGGCCGGCTACGGCATCGACGGGTATCTGCCGGTGGAGGTGGGCGATACACGCGTCTATTTCGATAGCGTGGCGGCGCCGATGATCTACTCGGACAGCCAGCAGGTGAGCGCGGTTGCCCCCTACGAAATATCCGGCACCACTCAGGTGCAGGTGGAATATGCGGGCCTGCGGAGCGAGCCCGTGGCGATTCCGGTAAACGCCGCCGTGCCGGGCGTGTATTGCTATGCCGGTGGAACGGGCCAGGCGGTGGCCATCAATACCAACACGAATGGCGCTACCGCGTTCAACATCGACAGCCCGGCTGCGCCCGGGGACTACCTTACTTTCTTCATCACGGGTGAAGGGGCGACCGCCGCGCCTTGGGCGGATGGTTTTCTGCCCGGGCCGACGTATCCTATGCCCGCGGCTGCTGTCAGCGTACAGATTGGCGGAGTCGTGAGCGCTTGTTCCGGGAACTGGGTGGGGATGATCTACGCGGGAGTGACGCAGGTGAACGCCTGTGTCCCGGCGGGTGCGGCCGCAGGCGATGCGGCGCCGCTTGCGGTGAGCGTGGGCGGCGTTCCGGTGCAGATTGGGGTAACCGTGCGCATCGGGAACTGAAGACAGGAGTCAGAAGGCAGAAGACAGAATGGCGGCGGACCGCCTCCGACGCATAACAGACTAATCCAGATCGATATCGCGGCGCGGGGGCGTCTGATCCGGATTTTCCTTGGCCTGCTTCAGCAACTCGTCGAATTTCTTGGAGAGCACCTTGCCGTGGGACTTCTCGGCTTCGAACTGCTTGCGGAAGACCTCGTCGCGGCGCCCTGCCTCGCCCTTCAGCTTGGCCACCGCCGCCGCCAGATCTTCGATGGCGGGCGGCTTCTCCGGGACGGCATGCGCAATCACCGCTTGCGTTTCCGGATCGATCTTCAGAACCGCACTGCAGCAGGGACACTCGACTTCAATCAGACCTTGCGACATAGTGCCCATCGTAGCACCTGCCGTCGGGCGGGAACTACAAGCCCAACGATAGCGATTGTGGGGATTTAGAGGGTTTCAGAGGTTCTGTAAAGAGGCGACTAGTTGGAGGGAACCAGACGGGGAGTCAATCGCTATTCGCTGGGCCTGCTCTTGGTATGTCACGCCTTTAGACCTAGCAATCGCCTCACCAAAGTCCAACCCTATTATTTCCAATAGCTGCGCGGAACGACCCGTGATCCCAGTGCAGAAATGGCACTGGGCCGACACGGCTTTGTCCTGTTTTGAAACAAGCTTCGACAAAACTGTCACACCTTACTCGCCCGGCTGATCGGTGGCCGGCAGGGGGCTGGCCGGCCGCGACACCACGCCCTGGAAGGCTTCGCTTAGGGAAATGCCGTTGTTGTTCAGGGTTTGCCCGGTTACGCGCTCCAGTTCCACCTTCGACTTGGCGTAGGACGCTTCGGCGGCGAGCTCGCTTTGGCGCGCGGTCGCAAGGTCCCGCTGGGTCAGAATCACGTTGTAAATCACGGACGCGCCCGCCGCATATTTCTTCTGCTCGGCGTCCAGGGTCCGCTCCTGCAGGATGCGCGCCTTGGTGGCCGCCTGATACTGCGCGCGCGCGTTGCGGATGCCAATCATGGCGTTCTGCACGTCCACGCGGACCTGGTTTTCCAGCCGCTGCACGCCGAGCTGCAACTGGCGGAGGGTGAGCTCATCGTTGATGGCCTGCGCCTGGGCCGCCCGATTGCGCAACGGAATGGTGAGATTAAATCCAGCCGAGTAGTTCGGATAGTCGCGCGCAAACAACTGCTTCAACACCTCGCCGTATCCGCCGATAAAGGCGGGGCTGGGCGTCCCAAAACTGAAGGGGAAGGTGGAGAGCGCCGTGTTCACCTGCCCGGCCAGCGCATTGTTGGTGACGGAGGCGACCAGATCGAGCGTAGGCAGCAGCCCGTTCTTCGAACCATGCAGGGTGATCTCCTGGTTGGTCACCTGGATGCGGTTTTGGGCCAGTTCGGGGCGGGCGGATAGGGCCATCGCCACCAGGTCCTGAATCGGCGTTACCGGTTCCACGTCCGGCACGCGGATGCGATCGGTGGGCACGATGCGCGCTTCGGCCACCGATGGGCTGGCCACGCCGGTGCGGCTCAGCGCATTTTTCAAAATGGTCTCCTGCTGCAGCAGTTGAGTTTCCGCCAGCGTGAGGTTCTGCTGATCGGTGGCCAACTGCGCTTCGGCCCGCACCACTTCGATGGGCGCCATCATCCCGGCGTCCACCTGTTTCTGGTTGTCTTCGAAAAGCTTGGTGCTGGTGGCCACGGCTTGCTCTTCGACGTGCACGTTTTCGTTGTAGGTCACCAGGTCCCAGTAAAGGTCCATCACGGCCGCCACGGTGGTGATCACTTGCAGCTTGAAGGTGAGATCCGAAAGCTCGCGGTTGTTACGGGCGATACGGATCTGGCGCTGGTTTACGGCCAGGCTGAAGCCTTGCAGCAGATGCTGCGTGACCGTCAGCCCCAGTGACGAAGTGGTAACCGGGTTGAAAAGCGTGGTGGAGCTGTTGCCGATCGAGGTGGCGTTGTTCAGCCCCAGGCTCACCGACGTTCCGGTCTGGAAGCCTTGCTGATACGTAACGCCCGAGTTGTCCTGGCGCTGAATCAAGGCATCGACGCCGGCGATGAAGACGCTGCTTTCGGGAATCGACTGGTGGGCCCAGCTCGCGCTGCCGACCAAAGCCGGATCGTAGGTGGGAATCGGCGGGCCGGTTTGCGTGATGACGGTATTGCCCACCGCCGTTGCGCTGGCCGAGCTGGCCTGCGTGGAAGGATTCCCCGATACGCCGCTCTGGGCCACGCCGCCGGACTGCGCGCTGGTGGGTCCGGCGGTTACCGACGTGGATACGCCTTGTGCGAACGCGCCCGCCTTGGCGCGCAAAACCTGGGTGTCGGCGATCTGCGGGCCATAGCGCTGGATCTCGATGTCGAGATTGTTCTCGAGGGCCAGGGCGATCGAATCCTGCATGGAGAGGTAGAGCCGGCCGGCGCGCAGCAACATTTCCAGCCGGCCGGAGTTGGCCACGTTGATGGGCGGCACCTGCCTGGCGCGGTACCGGCCCGTGATCCAACTGAACGATCCGTCCGGCTGGGCGACCGGTTGCTGGGCGAAGGCCGGCGCGATCAGGAGCCAGACACAGAGCATGGAAATAACGGTTTCAAAGCGATGCATGTTTACCTTTGTGCAGCGAGGGTTTTTCTCAATGGTATAGTAGGCGTTTGTGACGCCGCAAGCCGAATCCCGCGCCGAGTCGATATTAGATATGTTCCGCGCCACGGGCGCGTATTTGAGCGGGCATTTCCGGCTTACGAGCGGACTGCACAGCCCCACGTACCTGCAGTGCGCGCTGGTGCTGCAACATCCACGGCACGCGGCCGAGTTGGGCGAGCTGCTGGCCGGCGAGCTTCGCAAACTGGTAAGTGAACCCGTGGGCCTGGTGGTGTCGCCGGCGCTGGGCGGGCTGATCATCGGCCACGAAGTCGCGCGCGCGTTCGGCGCCCGATTCATCTTCACGGAGCGGGACGAGAACAAGAAGATGACGTTGCGCCGCGGCTTCGCGGTAGCGTCAGGCGAGGCGGCTCTGGTAGTGGAAGACGTGGTCACGACCGGGGGCAGCACGCGCGACGTGGTGGAGGCGCTGCGCGCGGCCGGGGCGCGACCGCTGGCGGCCGGCTCCATCGTGGACCGCAGCGGCGGGCACGCGGATGTGGGAACGCCGCGCGTGGCGCTGGTGACGCTTCAGGTGGTGGCTTACGATCCGGGGGAATGTCCGCTGTGCGCGCAGGGCGTGCCGGCGGTGAAGCCGGGATCGCGTCCGGGATAGGCGAGCGCCGGCATGAGTGCCGGCGCGCACACGAAGAGTCTGCGCCACGGCGCTAGTTCCGTAGGTACTCACTGGTCAGCGAATTCTTTGCGGTTAGTAACTGCTTGGGTGTGCCTTCGAACATGACCTTGCCGCCCTTCGTGCCGCCTTCGGGGCCCATGTCGATGACCCAGTCCGCATTCTTGATCACGCGGGTGTTATGTTCGATCACAATCACCGTGTTGCCGGCGTCTACGAGGCGGTTCATGATCTCCAGCAGGTGACGGATATCCGACATGTGCAAACCGGTGGTGGGCTCATCCAGCACATAGATACTGCCTTGTTTATGCAGCTCACTCGCTAGTTTGATGCGCTGGCATTCGCCACCGGAGAGCGTGCTCAACGGTTGACCCAGGGTCAGGTAATCGAGGCCCACGTCGCTCATGGCTTGTAGCTTGCTCGTGATCTTGTCGATCTTGAAATATTCGAGCGCCTGACTGACTGTCATTAGCAGCACATCGTTGATCGATTTTCCGTTCAGCTTGTATTCCAGTACTTCATCTTTAAAGCGCTTGCCCTCGCAGATCTCACAGGGCGACTTGACTTCGCCCATGGCGGGGATCTCCGTGTAAATCACGCCCAGCCCCTGGCAGGTCTGGCAGGCGCCTTCCGAATTGAAGCTGAACAGGGAAGGACTCACTTTGTTGGCGGCCGCGAAGGCCTTGCGGACGTCGTCCATGATGCCGGTATAGGTGCCGGGGTTGGAGCGGCTGGAGACGCCTACCGGGGATTGGTCGATCACGATGGCGTCCGGGTGCTGGCGGAGAAAGGTCTGATGAATTAACGAACTCTTCCCAGAGCCGGCCACACCTGTAATTGCCGTGAGTACACCCTGCGGGATGTCCACGCTGACGTTCTGCAAGTTGTTGGCTTTGGCATTCCGGATCGGCAGCTTTCCACTGGGGGTACGGGAATCGCTTTTAATCGAAACCGACTGTTTCAAATATTTTCCGGTCAGTGTGTCCGTGCTCAACAGGTTTTTGAACGGACCTTCGTACATAACCTGGCCGCCCTGACTCCCTGCGTGCGGGCCGAGGTCCACGACATGGTCGGCCACTTTAATGACATCGGGATCGTGTTCTACAACGAGGACGGTGTTTCCACGATCGCGCAATTGTTGCAGGAGTTCGTTCAAACGATGCACATCGCGCGGGTGCAGCCCCACGCTGGGTTCGTCGAACACATACATGGCGTCGACGAGGCTGCTGCTCAGGTGTTTGACGATCTTCACGCGCTGCGATTCGCCGCCGGAGAGTGTGTCTGTCTCGCGACTCAAGGTGAGATATTCGAGACCGATATCCACGAGATATTGCAGGCGCTGGATCAGCGTGCTCAAGATGGGTGCGGCTTTCGGTTCCTTGATGGTCTTGATCACACCGACTAACTGGTCCACTTCCATGGAGGCCAGGGCGGCGATGTTGTATCCACTGATCTTGCACTTCAGCACTTCCTGGCTTAAGCGCGCGCCCTTGCACACGGTGCACGACGCCATGGTGATGTAAGGCGCAACGGCCTTTTGGGTGCGTTCCGACATAGTCTTCAGATCGCGAGTGATGTACTTGGCGATAAATCTGGTGATGATGCCTTCGCAGGTCAGATTGAAGGTCTTGCCTCCAACGTTGGTTTTCAACTTATAGGGCTTGCTGTATAAAAGCAGATCCATTTCCTTTTCGCTGAACTTCGAAAGCTTCTTGTCCATGTCGAAGAGTTTCGATCGGCCGAGGAAGTTCCAGCCCCAACTGTCGACGGCATATTCACCGAACAGGATCGCGCCTTCATTCAGTGACTTGGATTTATCGAGGAACAGATCCACGTCCACGCCCATCTTGCGGCCGAGGCCGTTGCAGTTCGGGCACATGCCCTTGGGGTCGTTGAAGGAAAAGACATTCGCATGGCCGACGTGCGGTTTGCCGATGTGGGAATATAAGCGGCGCAGCACGGGGTAGATGTCGGTGATAGTGCCCATGGTCGAATGGGAGCCGCCGCCGAGCCGCTTCTGGTCCACGACGATGGGCATGCTCAGGTTTTCGATGGCATCGGCGTCGGGCTGGGAGTAGCGCGGCAGGAAGGTGCGGATGAACATGCTGAAATTCTCGTTCATCTGGCGTTGGGCCTCGGTGGCGAGGGTGTCGAAGACGATCGACGATTTGCCGGAACCCGAGACGCCGGTGAAGATCGTGATCTTGCGTTTGGGGATGCGCAGGGAGACGTTCTTCAGGTTGTTCTCGCGGGCGCCGCGGATTTCGATGTATTCCTGGGGCATGGTTTCCTCTACGGTTTTAATATTTTGATTCGGGGCGCAGGCGATCCCATGCGGACGAGGATAGGCGCGCACACGCGCTTTTGACGGGATTCTATTCGCATTCCATTCCTAGAGACGTTCGCAGTCTGCGGGAACAAAAATGTGCCCCGGATCGAGCACAGGTACGAAGCCCTTACCGAATCGCGCGAGAGCAGGCCAGTCCTCTGCTTGGGGGCCATCAAAATACAGGGTCTCCACCGGAGCATTGCCGGGGTCCAGACTCATGATGTTTCCATCAATGGCTAGATCGGCCTTCGAGCTGAACCAGTCTAGCCATCGCTCGATCAACTCGATCGCGGTAGCTGTTTCCAGGGTCGCGCTGGCAAGCAGGCGCGCCCGGAGCATCGGCAGTAGTCGATCGACCGCTCGTTGGCGCCCCGGTCCGACAGCCCACGCATCGAGGAGTGCCCGGCCATTCGCAGGGGATACGCATCGAGTCTCCGGCACATCGGATTCGACAGCGCGCAGCCATCCCCAAGTCTCGCTTGGAAAAGCGATGGAACCGAATTTAACCAGCGCCGTGGCTGGGAAGGGGACATCCATCCCATCGCGAGTCTTGTCACTTTGCGGCATTGTCCAAAAGATATAATCCCCAATTGCGGAAAGGTGAATGTACCCTCCTGAAGCGCACCCGACCGTGCCACAGGCATCACATATGTGCACCTGAACTGGATTCCGGGTCCATTCGGTGTACTCCAACGAGTTGGCCAATTCCGTCTGGCTGCTGTGGATGCGGGTCCAGACCGGATTGGGCAGTCCGGCTGAGGAGAAATCTGGTGACCACTTTTCAAGAGTAGGGCGATGGCAGAACAGCATGACCTTGATAACACATCGTAGCGCGGCACGGTGAGGGTGCTGCGCAAGAGTGGGCCACGGCTTGCGGCGCATCGCTGAAAAGCGGTTATTGGCCGCCCGCCGATGCTGTCTTGCAGCGCCAGTTGGAAAGTTGTTGTGGCGGTTGGCACGATCGACGAAGGTGACATTGGCCGTACCGACGCTATGATCGCAAGCAGTAGGCCGGTCTTCGCACCCTGCGGGAACATTAGGGGCTTCCTCGCAGCAACTGACGGAGTGACGGTGAAACGAGGCCGCCGATCCCGGCCAGGATACAGGCGACGCCTGAGATAGCGATCACCAGCGGCGCCGGCAGATATTGCAGCAGCACGCCACCGAACGCGGCTCCCAGGGGCGTGGCCGCTACCACCAGCGAATGCCGCGCGCCGAAGACCTGGCCGCGTATGTCGGCCGGGACGAGCCGCTGCAGCAGGGTGGTTTCCATCGGCGTATAGGGCGCCCAGGATGCTCCGGCTATGCCGAGGAACAGCATCGCGAGCGGGAGCCGCCGGATGAAAAACAGGGGGCACAGCAGCGCTCCCCAAAGCACTGCGATCATGGGTAGGGCAATGCCCGGCCACCAGCGGTGCGAGAGCCTGGTCAGGATCAGTACACCGGCGAAGGCGCCTATTCCGAAGCCGGTCCAGAGCAGCCCGTAGCCGCCGGCGCTGGCGTGTAATGTCTGGCGGCCGTAGACTGGCAGGGCCGCTTCCAATGGGCCGTAGGAGAAAAAGAAGACCAGCGTGAGGAGGGTAAGCGCGGGTACGGAGGGCAGGCTGAACAGCGCGCCGAAGCCGAGCCACCGATTGGCTGCCGCCTGCTGCGCGACACGCGGTTCGCGAGCGATCGCGGGCAGGGTCAGCGCCAGCAGGCCCATCAGCAGGAAACTGGCGGCGTCGATGAACAGCGCCCAGGGACCGCCCAACCTGGCGACGGCGAAGCCTGCTGAGATTGGGCCGGCGAGATACGAAAACTGCAGGCTGGCCGCGGTGAGCGCATTGGCGCGATCGAGGGCGGCGTCGTCCACCAGGTGCGGCACAAACGCCCGCACCCCAGCCGTGCTTGCCGGCGAGAGCGCTCCGGCCAGCAACGCCAGCGCGAAGACGTGCCAGAGGTGCAACGATCCCAGGGCGTAGAGCGTGGGAATCGCCGCGATGAGCGCCGCTCGGGCGAGGTTGTCGAAGCCCATTACGAGCCGCGGCTGGTAGCGATCCAGCATGCGCCCGAGGATGGCCCCGGTGACGACGCCGGGGAGGTCGAAGCAGAGGATGACCAGTCCCACCGCCGCACCAGAGCCGGTTAACTGCAGCACGAACCAGAGCAGGGCGATGGTGGTGAACTGGTCCCCAAGATACGAGATACTCAGCCCCAGCCAAAGCCGCTGGAAGGCGGGATTGCGCCACGGAGCGCCCACCGCAGCCGCCGGCGCCATCACTTTTTCGCTCGTCGGCCCTTCGCTCGTTGATTGTGCTCGATGGCGGCGCGGACGAGATTTTTTAGAGCGCGCGCATTGATCTTATCGCCCTCGTAGATGTCAATGGCGCGCCACACCTTGCCTTCGAGGCCGGCGTTGAAGAGCTTGTCGGGATCGGGGAGGCTCGCCCCGTGGGAAAAGGTAAGCTTCACCTTATCTTTGTGAGCGTTGCCGACCGCGATGATTCCGTCGCGTTCCCAGACGGGGCTTCCCATCCATTTCCACTCTTCGATGATCTCCCGGTCGGCCTCGAGGATGGTCTTGCGGACGGCTGCGAGCGTTGTGCCGCGCCAGTCCGTGAGTCCCAGGATCAGTTGGTCAATACGTTCCGATGGATTCATGGGATCGCATGCCTCGAATGCTTGCCGTAATAAGCCGCCGTACGACGTGGCCTTTCCACATCCAGAGTCCGGAAAGGAGAATGACAGGAACAACGACCTGCCGGACAACGTCGGCGTACTTTGGAATCTCTTCAAACGGGCTATAGATGTAACCGAGTATCGGAATGCTGAAGACGATGTGAATCCAGCGAAAAATCGAACGTTTGGTTGCCTCTCTCATCATTGTTTTTTCCTCCAGCTTACTTGCGCGGGACCTGTACCAGCAAGACCTGATTGCCGTCAGGGTCCTCAACATTAAACCACTTTACGCCGGACCCGGGGCCGAACAGGTCGTTTTTGATTTCGTTGACCTTCGCGCCGTTTACGCTGAGCTCCTGGTGGGCCGCGGTGATGTCCGACGTAGCAAAGTACAGCTTCATTGTGCCGGGTTTCATGTTTTCGTGAGCGGTGGTGAGGGTAAGAGAAGTTCCACCGTCTGGGACAGTAAGCGATACCCACCAGTTGTGGTCGTCCCTGCGGTTTTCCGTGGCGACGTTCAAACCCAGTTTGCCGGTATAAAATGCTTTCGCTTTCGGCATGTCGTTAACCGCGATGCTGAACATCATAAGGTTGTCGATGGTGTGTTTCATTTTCCTTTTGTCTTCCTTTTCGCGGTCCGCAGCGGCGGCCGAGAGCCACAGTGCCGCGCCCGCCAGGGCGGAATGGATTGCAAACATACGCCGGTTCATAGTTCAGGCTCCTTACCAGCGTGCCAGTTGGGTGAGCTGAACGAGGTTGCCGCAGGTGTCGTTCAGCATGGCAATGGTCGAGCCGGTCACATCGGTGGGCGGCATGGTGAACTCGGCGCCGCGGGACTGGATCTGCTCGTAATCTCCCTTGACGTCGCCGGTGAAAAACATGATGGCGGGCCGGCCCTGTTGAAAGATGGCCTGCTGATACGCTTTGGCCGCGGGGTTGCCGTTCAGCGACAGTTGCAGTTCGGTGCCTTCGGGCTCCTCGGGCGAGGCCACGGTCAGCCAGCGATAGGGGCCCTGACTGAAATCGACCTTCTTGGCCAAGCCCAGTACCTCCGTATAGAAGCGCAGGGCCTTGTCCTGATCGTCCACGTATATGCTGGTCACTTTGATTTTCATTTCATTTCTCCTTTGTCAGTTAGCGGTATGGACCGCGACGGATTCCACTCTTCCGTTATACCTCATAGAGTATATACTTGTCAAGGAATATTATAAGCGCGAGATGAGCACGCGTTTCAAAGAGCCGGCAGCCTTGCACGCATCATTCGATCTGGTTATGCTGAAGGTCGCCAGACACCGCGCGCGAAGCGCGTCTAATGCGCCGCATCCGAATCCAACTCGCCTACGACGGTACCGACTTCCACGGCTGGCAGGTGCAGCCGGGCTTGCCCACCATACAGGGCGCGCTGGAGTCGGTCGTGGGCGAAATCGAAGGCGCTGCGGTGCACGTGGCCGGGTCCGGCCGCACCGATGCCGGCGTCCACGCCCTGGCACAAGTGGCCGCCTTCAGCATTGAGAACCCGATCCCGCTGCCGAACCTGCGCAAGGCCATGAACCGGCTGCTGCCGCCCTCGATCAGGGTGCTCTCCACCGCGGAAGCCGCGCCGGATTTTCATCCCCGCTTCCAGGCCGTGGCCAAGACTTACGAATACTGCATCGTGCGCGCAGAAGTCTGCCCGCCGTGGGAATGGCGCTACGCGCATCATCATCCCTATCCGCTCTCGGTCGATCGCATGCTGGCCTGCGCGGTGATCCTGGAGGGGGAGCACGATTTCACGGCCTTCGCGGCTTCCGACGACCGGGACGACGAAGGCAAGACGAAGGTGCGCACCATCTTCCGTTCGCAGCTCGAAGCCCAGCCGGACCGTCTGATCTATCGCGTGCGCGGCAGCGGCTTTCTAAAACATATGGTGCGCAACATTGTGGGATCGTTGTTGGAAGCGGGCCGGGGCAATCTGGACGAATCGGGCGTGCGCGCGCTGCTGGCGCCAGGCTGCCCGCGCAAAGCCGGTCCCACCGCGCCTGCGAAAGGGTTGTTTCTGGTGGGTGTAGAGTACTGATATCCTCATTCGATGAGACCAATCCCGACGTTGCTGCTCCTGCTGTTGCCGTTCGCGGCCGCAAACGCCCAAGCGCCCGCGGTCTACCCACTGCAGGACGGCTTCGTGGATGCGCACGGCGTCCTGATTTATTACCAGACACTCGGCCAGGGCGCGCCGCTGATGATTGTGCATGGCGGCCCGGGGGCATCGCACGACTACTTCCTTCCGTACCTGTTGCCGCTGGCCCGCCATCACAAGTTGATCTTCATCGACGAGCGGGGGTCGGGCAAGTCGGAGAAGCTCGATGACCCGTCCGGCTATACGGTCGAAAACATGGTCGAGGATACCGAGGCCGTGCGGCAAGGGCTCAAACTGGGGCGCATCAGCCTGCTGGGCCACTCGTATGGCGGCGTGCTGGCGCAGGCGTACGCGCTTAAGTACCAGGCCAATCTTACGCATCTGGCTCTGTGCAGCACCTTTCACAGCACCACGAAGATGAACGCGGTCTTGCGCCGCATTCTGGACGATATGACTCCGGAACTGCGCGACCGCATCCTGACGCTCGAAAAGGCCGGCCTCTTCGGGAAAGGCAAGGACTACGAAAAGAACCGCTATCCGAACGATTATATGATCGCGGCGTGGGCGGAAGGATATTTCCCCTATCTCTACCAGCGGCGGCCGGACGCGAATTACGATCCGATCGCTAATGGCAACATGGCTTGGGACCTTTACAGGGAGATGTGGGGATCGAACGGGGAATACATCATCGACGGAAATTTGAAATCCGTGGAATATGCGGACCGCCTGGGGACGATCAAAGTGCCTACGCTGATTACCGCAGGCGATCACGACGAATGCGCGCCCTCGCTCTCCGAGGATATGCATCGGCTGATCGCCGGATCGAAGCTGGTGATTTTCCCCAAGAGCGGCCACATGAACTTCGTGGATCAACCGGGACTGTTTATCAAGACGGTGGATCACTTTCTGGCGCACTGACCTTCGCGGCGCGGACGATTTCCATGGGAACCCATATCCGCACGTTCTGCTTCTCCGTAACCTGAAAGCCGGCCGCCGCCAGGACCTGACTGACGAGAATCGGACGGCAATCGACAAAGTTGGGGAAGTGCTGGTGCGTCCACTCGTAGGCCTCGTAAACGACTCCGTGCCGTCCTTCTTTCGACATACCGACGACCACGATGCGCCCGCCGGTCTTGAGCACGCGCCGGCATTGCGCGAGCACTTTGGGGATTTCCGGCGTGTCGAACAACTCCAGGGTGAAGCTCATGAACACGGCATCCATGCTGCCGGCCGGATAGGGCAGCTCGGTCGCGTCTCCCAAGCGCAGTTCAACGCGGTCGGCGATCCCCTCTTGCCAGAGTAGGTCTCGCGCCACGACCATCATCCCATCGGACAGATCGATGCCGTATACTTTGCCGGGGGGTCCGACCGCGCGCGCCAGCCAGACCAGTGCGTGGCCGGTGCCGAATCCGATTTCGAGGACCATCTCGCCCGGCTGCGGCGCGAGCATGCGCAGACCGGCCTCGCGCACGGGTCCTTCGGTGTGCTCGGACAAAAGGTCGTAGACCTTGGCGATTTTGTCGTAGAGGGCTTTGGTCTCGGCTCGGGAAAGCGTCACATTGCCAATATAGCGGTTCCGGCGGAGGTAGAGGCCACCGGCTCGCGGGCCTTGACGCTTAGCGTTGAACGCTATACACTAAGGATGTGATCCGTTCGTTCCGGGATGCGGAAAGCGCGAAGCTGTTCCGCGACGAACCTTGCAAGCGGTTTCAGGCCGTCGAGAGGACGGCTCGGCGCAAGCTGTATCAGCTTGATCAGGCGCGCAGCCTAATCGACCTTTCGGCGCTGCCTGGGAACCGGCTGGAAGCACTCAAAGGCGCTCGGGCTGGGCAATACAGTATCCGCATCAACGACCAGTTCCGAATCTGCTTCATCTCGTCGGAGGGCGACGCACATCGAGTTGAGATCGTGGACTACCATTAAGGACGCAACGATTTATGCCAAACGCATTACCACCCATTCATCCGGGCGAAACGCTTCGGGAGGACGTGCTTGACCCCATGAACATGAGCGTCAATCGACTTGCGAAGGCGCTCGGTGTCGACAGCGCGCGCCTCAACGAGATTGTACGGGGCCGGCGAGGAATTACCGCCGATACCGCGCTGCGCCTGGCCCGCTATTTGGGAACGAGCGCGGAATTCTGGCTGGGGCTGCAACTGGATTACGAGCTTCGGCTGGCCCGGCAATCCAAGCTGAAGCGGATCGAGCGCGAGGTGCAGCCCAAGACCAACGCCGCCTGACCCAGCGCGTCATACTAAACTAAAGAAACCGTGGACACTCTTATCGAAACCGGCCTGCTGGCCAAAACCAAAGCCGCGCGCGCGGCGCTGGACGCCTGGACGCGCGAGGTCGTCCAGTGGCACTTCAACCCGGAAACCGGCTGCCCATTCTGGCTGGACTTCGCCGCCAAGCTCGACTGGGATCCGAGGACCGAAATCCGCGGGTACGACGATCTGGACCGCTTGGGCTTCTTCCAGGACGAGTGGCTGCGCGGCGGGCCCGTGCGCCGCTGGGTGCCCAAAGGCTATGCCGGCCGGCCCGTCTACGTTTTCGAGACCGGCGGCAGCACGGGCGTGCCGAAGTCGCGCATCTCGATTGACGATTTCCGTATCGATTACGAAGCCTTCAGCGGCACTTTGCCGGACGAGGCTTTCCCGCCGGGCTCGGATTGGCTGATGCTCGGGCCGAGCGGGCCGCGGCGGCTGCGGCTGGCCGTCGAGCACCTGGCGCAATTCCGCGGCGGGATCTGCTTCATGACGGATTTGGATCCGCGCTGGGTCATCAAGCTGATCAAGCGCGGAAAAATCGAGGAGGCGGAGGCTTACAAGCAGCACGTGGTCGAGCAGGGCTTGACGCTGCTGCGCGCGCACGACAATATCCGCTGCATGTTTACCACGCCCAAGCTGCTGGAAGCGCTGTGCGAGAAGGTTTCGCTCAAGAAAATGGGCATTCGCGGCGTATTTTGCGGCGGCACGGAAATGACTCCGCAGTTCCATCGCTTCGCCGTGGAGGAATTGCTGGACGGCGTCTACTTCGCGCCCACTTACGGCAACACCCTGATGGGGCTGGCGGTCCACAAACCGCGCCTGGCGAAGGACAACTACGCCATCATCTATTACCCGCCCGCGCCGCGCGCCATGATCGAAGTGGTGGATGCGGACAATCCGTTGCGCGTGGTCGGCTACGGCGAAACTGGCCGCGTGCGGCTGACGACGCTGACGCGCGAATTTTTCATGCCGCGTTTTTTGGAGCGGGACGAGGCGGAGCGTGAACCGTCATATACAGAGTACCCTTGGGACGGCGTGCGCAACGTGCGGCCGTTTTCCAGGTTCCAGAAGACCGTGGTCGAGGGCGTTTACTGATGCCGCCAGCGATGCAGCAAGTCGTGCACATCCCGCTATTACGGCGCGGCCGGCCGTACCGCAGCCTGGATACCGTGCGCACGCCCCACTACCGCACCGGCGAGCCGTTCGTCGAAATCAGCCAGGCGAATGTGGGGCTGATCCGGCGCGATCTGCTGGATCAGGAAATGGCGCGCGCGCTGCTGGCGGGCTTCAGCACACAGGAATTGTTCGGCATGTGCCGGCGCGCGGCGGATTTGTTCGCGGCGTCCCCGCTGCCGCTAGGCGACACGACGCAATCGCCCGAAGATTATGTGCGCCAGGTTTCCGCCACCACGGGCCTGCCGCATGTGATGGCGCGCCGCAACATGCATAAAATCCGCACCGTGCTGGCGGACATGGACACGGTGGTCAACGGCCTGACGCGCGGGTTGGATTTGCGCGTGCTCGATGCCGGCTACGCCGAGGGGTTGAGCTTTTTCCCGCGCGGCGAGTCGCTGGGCGTGGTGCTGCCCAGCAATTCGCCCGGCGTGCATTCGCTGTGGGCGCCGGCGTTTGCATTGAAAACGCCCCTGGTGCTGAAGCCCGGCGGCGCCGAGCCCTGGACGCCATACCGCATGATCCAGGCGCTGATCCACGCGGGCGCGCCGCCGGACGCGTTCGGCTACTACCCGGCCGATCACGCGGGCGCGGCCGAGATTCTGCGGCGATGCGGCCGCGGCATGGTGTTTGGCGATGTATCGTCCACGCGTATGTGGCAGGGCGATCCGCGCATCGAGGTGCACGGCCCCGGCTACAGCAAAATCGTAATCGGCGCGGATTGTGCGGATGAGTGGGAGCAATACATCGACGTGATGGTTTCCTCCATCCTGGAAAATTCCGGCCGTTCCTGCATCAATGCGTCGGGCGTATGGACGACTTCGCACGCCGCCGAGATCGCCGAGGCGCTGGCCGCGCGTCTGGCCGCCGTCGTGCCGCGGGATGAGGACGACGAACAGGCGCAGATCGCGCCGTTCGCCAATGCGGGGCTGGCCGAGCGAATCTCCCAAACCATCGAGGGCGAACTGGATGGCGAGTCCGCGCGCGACGTCACGGCGTCCCATCGCGCGCCCTGGAGCCAGTCGCGCCTGGCTACTTTTCAAGGCTGCGCGTACCTGCTGCCCACCATTGTGTTGTGCGATTCGCCCGCGCACCCGCTGGCCAACCGCGAATTCCTGTTTCCATTCGCCAGCGTGGTGCCGGTGAGCCAGGACGCGATCCCGCGCGCGCTCGGCCCGAGCCTGGTGGTGACCGCCATCACGCACGACCGTAAGCTGATCGCGCGGCTGCTGGCCTCGCCCGATGTGGGCCGCTTGAACCTGGGCGCGATTCCGACGCAGCGCATCAGTTGGGATCAGCCGCACGAAGGCAATCTGTTCGACCATCTCTACGCGCGCCGCGCGTTTCAGTGCGCGGTATGAAGGCGGCATGAAGATCCTGGCCTTCACCGCCGGCGCGGCGCAAATGTACTGCGGAAGCTGCATCCGCGACAACGCCCTGGCCGCGGAGTTGAAGAGCCAGGGGCACGACATCATCCTGCTTCCAATTTATACGCCAACCCTCACCGACGAGACCAATGTGGCCGCGCACAAGGTTTTTTTCGGCGGCATCAGCGTGTATCTGGAACAGCATTCCGGCTTTTTCCGCAAGACGCCGTGGCTGCTCGACCGCCTGTGGGATTCCGCGTGGGCGCTGAAGCTGGCATCGCGCCGCTCGATTCCGGTGAACCCGCGGCTGCTGGGCGAGATGACCGTCTCCATGCTGCGCGGCGAAGACGGGCGGCAGCAGAAGGAGATCCACAAGCTGGCGGCCTGGCTGCGCAGCGAGCCGCCGCCCGACATCGTGACGCTGCCGAATTCGCTGCTGATCGGCCTGGCGCAGCCTATCCGGGAAGCCGTGGGCCGCCCGATCTGCTGCACGCTGCAGGGCGAAGACCTGTTCCTGAGCCAGCTTCCGGAGCCCTACCGTAGGCAGTCGCTCGCACTGATCCGGGCCAACATCGAACACGTGGATGGCTTCGCCGCGGTCAGCGAATATTATGCGGGCCACATGTGCGGCTACCTCGGGATCCCCGAGCGCAAGATGCACGTGGTGCCGCTGGGCGTGAATCTGAAGGGATACGATGCCACGCTGCGGCTGCACACCAACTGTTTCACGGTGGGATACTTCGCGCGAGTCGCGCCGGAGAAGGGGCTGCACCTGCTTGCCGACGCGTACCTGAAATTGCGGCGCGAGACCGACTTCGGCGGCAGCGCCCTGGAAGTGGCCGGGTATCTGGCGCCGGAGCACCGCGGCTATCTGCACGGTATCGAGCGGCGCATCAAGGCGGCGGGCCTCGAGCACGAGTTCCGCTATCGCGGGGTGCTCGACCGGCCGCACAAAATCGATTTCCTGCGCAACCTCGACGTGTTGTCGGTCCCCGCTACCTACGACGAGCCCAAGGGCTTGTTTCTGCTGGAGGCTATGGCCAACGGCGTGCCCGTGGTCGAGCCGCGCCGGGGCGGACTGACGGAGATCGTGGAGAAGACCGGCGGTGGTATTCTGGTGGAACCGGACGACACGGCCAGTCTGGCCCAGGGCATCTATTCGCTCTGGAAGGATCCGGCGCTTCTGGAGCAGTTGGGAAAGCGCGGCGTGGATGGCGTGCGCGAGCATTACAGCGCCGCCCGCATGGCCGCGCGCGCGCTGGAAGTGTATGGGACCGTGGCGGCCGCAAGCGCGCATGCTTGAAGTCTCGAACCTCGCCAAAACGTACCCGACACCGCGCGGGCCGTTGTCCATCCTCTTGGGCGTTTCGTTTCGCTTAGAGCGCGGCGATGCGGCGGCGATCATGGGCCCTTCCGGCGCGGGCAAGAGCACGCTGCTCTACATCCTTGGCGGATTGGAGCAACCCACGTCCGGCACCGTGGCGGTCGATCGACGCAGTCCTTTCGCGCTATCCGAGAAGGAGCTAGCCGCCTTTCGTAACCAGTCAATCGGGTTCATCTTTCAGGATCACTGCCTGCTGCCGCAGTGTTCCGTGCTGGAAAATGTGTTGGTTCCGACGCTGGTTTCCAACGACGGTGCGGGTTATGTGGACCGTGCGCGCGATCTGCTCGGGCAGGTGGGCCTGAGCGACCGGCTCGATCATCGCCCCGCCGAGCTTTCCGGCGGCGAGAAGCAGCGCGTGGCGCTGGCCCGCGCCCTCATCCACAAGCCGCTGCTGCTGCTGTGCGACGAGCCGACCGGCAACCTGGACCAGGCATCCGCGGATGTGGTGGCATCTTTGCTGCTCGAACTGCACCGGCAGCAGGAAACCATCCTTATTGTGGTGACTCACAGCGCGGAACTGGCCGCCCGGTTCCCCTTGCGGTACGAATTGCGAAATGCGAATCTCCACCCTGTTGGCGCGTAACCTGGCGTGGTATTGGCGCACGAACCTAGCGGTGCTGCTGGGCGTGGCGACCGCGACGGGCGTGTTGGGCGGCGCGCTGCTGGTGGGCGATTCGGTGCGCACCAGCCTGCGCGACCTGGTGCTGGCGCGGCTGGGCAATACCGATTATGTCGTCGCGCGGAATGGTTTTTTCCGGGAGGAACTGGCCGCGGCGTTTGGCAAGACAGGCCAGGAGGCCTGTCCCACCATTGCTGTCAGCGGCATGGTTGCCCACCCGGCCAGCGGGCGCCGCGCATTGGCGGTTCAAATCTACGGAGTGGACCAGCGCTTCGGCGCAGCGCCCGAAGGGCAGCAGATCCTGCTGAGCGCCGCGCTGGCCGCCGAGTTGGGCGCCAATCCCGGCGACGCGCTATTGGTCCGGGTGGAGAAGCCTTCCGCGATTCCGCTCGAATCGCTGCACGGCCGGAAGGAGGACGTCGGTAAGACCATTCGGCTCACGCTGGGGACGGCCGCGCCGCGCGAGTTTTCGCTCGATCCGCAACAGGGCGATGTGCGCGCGGCTTACGTACCGCTAGTGCGATTGCAGACGGAAATGGGGGAGATCGGGAAGATTAATACGATTTTGGTCGCGGGGGAACCGCTCCCTGACGGTCGCGGCTCGGTAACACTGGAAGACCTTGGAATCAAAATCCGCGCGCTGCCAAACGCCCTTTCGCTCGAAACCGACACGACCATGGTTCCCGATGCTCTGGCCGAACGGGCCGCGGCCACGGCGAAATCCCTCGGCTTGACCACCGAACCGGTGCTCACCTACCTCGCCAACAGCATCCGCGACAGCGGCCGCGAAATCCCCTATTCGGTCGTGACTGCGCTTGGTGCGCAGGACGGCATGACGCTCAATCAATGGGCCGCGCGCGACCTCAACGCGAAGCTCGGCGACACCGTCTCCCTCGACTACTACGTCTGGCAATCCGACGGCCGCCTGCACACCGAAAGCGCGCAATTCCGCCTGACCCAAATCGTCCCCATCGCGGGCGCGGCAGCCGATCGCGACTACGCGCCGGAGTATCCTGGCATCAGCGAATCCAACAGCCTGCGCGATTGGGATCCGCCCTTCCCGCTCGACCTGCATCGCGTGCGACCCGCCGACGAGCAGTATTGGAAGCAATACCGCACCAGCCCGAAAGCGTTCATTGGGCTGGCGCGGGGCCAGCAGCTTTGGGGCTCGCGATTCGGGAAGCTGACATCCATCCGCATCTCGCCGCCATCGACGGCATTTGCCGGAGCACTGCGCGCCGCGATCGACCCTGCTCAAATGGGCCTCACCATCACCGCGGTGAAAGCCCGCAGCCTCGCGGCTTCCCAAGGCTCCACCGATTTCGGCGAATACTTCGTTTACTTCAGCTTCTTCCTGATGGTCTCCGCGCTCCTGCTGACGGGGCTGTTCTTCAAGCTGGGCATCGAGCAGCGCCTGCGCGAGATCGGCGTGCTCCGCGCCCTGGGGTTTTCTATTGCAAAAATCCGCGTCGTCTTCCTGCTCGAAGGCGCAGTCCTGTCCGTCGCTGGTTCGCTGCTCGGACTGGTGGGCGCGCTGGGATATGGAGCACTCATCGTGCTCGGACTGCGCACCTGGTGGATCGACGCGGTCGGCACCCGCCTGATCGCGCTGCACCCATCCGCCGCATCGTTAGCCACGGGAGCGCTCGCGGGAATCGTCACGGGTCTGGCCACCATCGCCTGGACGCTGCGCAAGCTGGAGCCGGTGACGCCGCGCGGCCTGCTGGCGGGCGAACAGAAGCGCCACTCCGCGAAGCGGCCGCTGATCGTCGGAACCATCGCGGGACTTTTGGCGGTGGTTCTGCTCGTTGCGGCCCTGCTACGCGCGATGGATCAGACCGCAGCTTTCTTCGGCGCGGGGACTCTGCTGCTGATCGCGGCCCTCGCCTTTCAAACCGCCATGCTGAATCGGAGGGCATCCACGTTCATCGGCGGCCTGACCACGCTGGCGCTGCGCAGCGCCGCGTACCGGCCCGGTCGCAGCATTTTATGTATCGCGCAGATCGCGTGTGCCACGTTCCTGATTGTTTCGGTGGACGCGTTTCGCCAATCCGGCGATTCCGAAGGGACAGGCGGGTACCAGCTGATGGCGGAGTCGGTGCTGCCGTTGATTCACGACCCTAATTCCGCGGCGGGCCGCGACGCCCTCAATATTCCGCCACTCGAGGGCGTCCACTTTATTCCCTTCCGGCTGCGGCCCGGCGACGACGCCAGTTGCCTGAATCTTTACCAGCCGCGCAATCCGCGAATCATGGCGCCGCCGGCGGCGTTCCTGCGCAGCGCGCACTTCGCTTTTCAGGATTCGGCGCCGCACACGGCGAACCCCTGGCTATTGCTCGAATCGCAGCTTCCTGGCGGGGTGGTTCCGGCCATTGCCGACGCCAACTCCATGACGTACGTGCTGCACCTCACGCTGGGCCAGGATTTCGTGTTGAATGGCGCGCGCTTCCGCATCGTGGCAGCGCTGCAGGACAGCCTATTCCAGAGCGAATTGCTGATCTCGGAGAAGAATTTTCTGCGGCTGTTTCCGGACGTCGAAGGCTATCGCTTTTTCCTGCTCGACGTTCCGCCGCAGCGAGCGCAGGAGGTCACTGGGAAGTTGGAGGAGGCTCTGTCCGATTACGGCTTTGATGTGCAATCTACGGCGGCGCGTTTGGCCGGCTTCCACAAGGTGGAGAACACTTACCTCGCGACTTTCCGTAGCCTGGGCGCGCTGGGATTGGTGTTGGGCACGGTGGGTCTGGCCGCCATCCTGCTGCGCAACGCGCTGGAGCGCCGCCGCGAGTTGGCGCTGCTGCGCGCCGTCGGATACCGGCCGTCGCATCTGGCCAAATTGGTGCTGGCGGAGAACCTGGTCCTGCTGTTGCTCGGTCTGGCCACGGGCGTGGTATGCGCGCTGCTGGCTGTTGCGCCGCCGGTTTTGCTGCGCGGCGGACAGCTTCCGGTCGCGTCGCTGGGATTGCTGCTGGCGGCGGTGCTGGCCACCGGAATCGGCGCGTCGTTAGTCGCCACGCGCGCGGCTCTGCGGTCGCCTCTGCTGGCGGCCTTGAGATCGGAGTAACCCGATGTGGGGCAGGACTCCAGTCCTGTGGCCGGCCTCCACGCCGGCCTGCGTCCGTGGCGGACGCACAGTCGAAAACCCACCGTAAGCCGTTGAAATTGGAGGGCGGCCAATCTTGGCCGCAGCCGTCTTTCTAGGCGGCCGGAGCCGGCTTAAAGCCGGCTGCGGGCAGAATTGCCCGCCCTCCAATTTGGTTTTCATCACTATTCGTGATTCGTGGGCCGCAGGCCCATCCTGACAGACCTGGAGGTCTGCCCCACATTGACTAACCCAGCTTCTCGATATCGATCCCAGCGTCCCAGGTTTCGCCCGAGCGGAGCAATTCGTCCCAGTTGGCTTCGTGGCCGGTATAGGCGGCCGTGCGGCCGAGCATGGCGGAGAGCGCCGATTCCGCGCCGAGCGCGGCCTGGTTATGGAATTTGCCGGTGACGATGCTCTGGATGAAATCGGCGTGCTTCGCGGAATCGGCCTGCGCCAGGTTGTCCGAGAAATTGCCGGTCACGGAAAACTCGCCGGACTTTGGCGCGCCGGGCTTGTCGCCCGCGCCCCAGGTCCAGGCTTCGTCGCCTGAGATCTGCAAGGCGCCGGAATAGGGCGATTGGGAGCTGCCGCGCGTGCCGAAGAAAGTCTCGCTGGCGTCGAAGGGACCTTTGCCGAACTGGCACGAGCTGAAGCTGACGTGCACGTCGTTGGGATAGAAGAAGACCACGTCGAAATGGGACCAGGCATCGCCCGGCGATTCGGTGCGGCCCTTGCGGCCGCCGGTGCCAATGGCCTTCACGGGGTGCGACTGCAGCACCCAATTGCAGATATCGACGACGTGTATGTTCTGCTCGACGATGATATCGCCGGACAGGACGCGGTCGTGCAGCCAGTGGCGCAGCCGCAGCTCGGTGGGGGACGCTTTCGGATAATCGGGCATCTTCAGGAACGGGCAATAGTAGTAGGCTGCGCCGCAAGTAATCTCGCCAAGCGCGCCCGCATGGATGCGCCGCACCAATTCCACGAACGGGGGCGCTTTGCGGATCTGGAACCCGACATCCAGGCTGACGCGGCCCTCAGCCTGCTTGCCGGTTTCGATGGCGCGCAATGCTCCGGCCACGTCGACGCCCACGGGCTTTTCGCAATAGACGTGCTTGCCGGCGGCCACCGCGGCGGCCAGGTGCTGGGGGTGGAAATAGGGCGGCGTGGCGACAACCACGGCGTCCACTTCGGCGGAGTTGAGGATTTGCTCCGCTGCGCGCGGGCCTTGAAACATTTGAGTGGCGGCGACGCCGGCGTGATGTTGTTTCGCGGCCACTTCGTCGAAGTGTTTCTTGGCGGTGACCAGGCGGTCTTCGAACAGGTCGGCCAGGGCCACGATGCGCGCCGGTCCATTGGTGGCGATGCTGGTGGCGTCGGCGGTGCCGCGCCCTCCGCAACCCAGCAGGCCGACGCGCACGGCGGAGTTGGCTTGCGAGCCGCGCACCAGTTGCGGCTTCACGATCATGAATCCCGCGGCGGCGGTAGCGAGGAATGCGCGGCGGTCGGAATTGGTTTTCTCAGTCATATGAGGTTCTCCAGGAAAGCTTTCGATGCACGGATGTCTTCGGCTTGCCTGACGCCGGAGATCTCGCGCTCGATGGTGAGGGGGCCGCGGTATCCAACTTCCTTCAGACGCTTGATGAAAGCCGGGAAGTTGACCTTGCCCTGGCCAATGGGCACTTCGCGCCCCAGTTCGCGGGGGCCGGTGGGGTAGAGTCCATCCTTGGCGTGGACTCCCTCGACCAGCGGGCCAAGAATGTCGAGGGCGTCCACCGGATTCGCCTTGCCGTAAAGGATGAGGTTGGCGGCGTCGAAATTCACGCCCACGTTATCGAGGCCCACGTCGCGGATGGCACGCAAGAGCGCGATGGGCGTTTCCTGGCCCGTTTCGCAGCGGAAGTGCTGGCCGTTACGCCGGCAGTATTCGGCTACGGTGCGGATGGCTTCGACGGTTTCCTTGTAGATGGGATCGTTCGGATTCTCGGGTATGAATCCGCAGTGTGTTTGGACCGCTGGGACACCGCATGCTTTGGCGAAATCGGAGGTCTTCTTGATTTGCGCGATGCGCGCATCGCGATATTCGCGCGGCACCAGGCCGATGGTGAGCGGGCCGCGGTAGAAATCGTAGATTTCGGGACCGGGGCCGCCGGAAACCAACGAAGTGCCCTCGATTTTGTACTGGTCGAGGGCGGCGCGCAGGCGCGCGGGCATGCCTGCGTCGAAGGCGCCCACGCCCACCTGGCAGGTGGGGATGCCGAAGCTGGCGACCTTGCGGATGGCCGCTTCAGGGTCGCTGCCGGCGGAGACGATGAGGCCGAGTTGCAGGGCGGGATGTGCGGCGGGCGTTTGCGATTTCAGAGGCAGCGCAGCGGCGGCCGCACCGGCGGCGGCCAGTCCGACGAAACGTCTGCGGGTGGGCATGGCAATTATTAAAGCACCATTCGTGGCGAATCCGATTACGATATAGCTATGCGGGATTGGAGCGTGCCCTTCGGGTTGGCGGCCGGGGGCGCTTACGCGCTATACAGCGCATTCACCTGGGGCAAGTGGCAGGATTTGGCCCTCTGGACCCGGGTGCATGCTTCGATCAACATAGGCACGGGGGTCTCCATGCTGCTGTGCGCCGCGGGGCTGCTGCTGGCGGCTCGCGCCGGATTGCGTGCGGCAGCTCTTATTGGCGGGGCGGCGGCGGCATTATTGGGAGTGAGCCTGATGGCGGGGGCTTTGTTGGGGACGATTCCCTGCACCGGAGGCAGTTGAGCGGCTTCCAAGTGCGCCCTCGGCGGGGGCCTCGTGATTCTGGCGGGCGCGGCTTGGTCCCTGCATTGATGGCTTGACAGGCCGCCCCACGAGAAGTGCGGTGGCGGCGCGGAGAACGGTGACGGCGGAGCTGTCCGAATAAAACTTCGGCATGGCCGAAAGTGATACCCACAAAAGAGTACTAGTATCCCCCCTAATAGGGGGTTTGTATATGGCGTAGTCTTAGATACACATAGGATTACACTGTTTTCTATCAGGAGATTCCTTAAGAATACTGCGCAGCTTACTGAGAGACAATGCCGCCACAACAATTGCCACCTCCCCCAAACATTGAACTTCTGAAGCTCCATCACCGGCGCACGGAATTAGACACGGCCATCCGGTTGCTTGAAGAAATACGGCTGATACGTCTCCGGCGCCGTCCGGAATTGGCCGCCATCATCTCCAAGGTGCGACGAGTCGCCTAGCACCCGCCGAGTTATTCCTGAGCGGGGGCATAATAGATGGATGGATTACCGCACTGCCCTTTGGCTTGCCGCGCTGGCGCTCGCGCCGGAGACGCTGAACGGGCAGGTGGCGCCTTCCACGCAGACGACCACGCCGCTGCCCTCCGCGCAAGCTTACCTGTCCAGGTCCGGGACCACGACGAAACCCTCCGCGGAGGATTACCCCGTGCGCGCCAAGCTGGAAAAGCTGTCGATCGGCGCGGAGTACATGGTGCATAGCTTCTCGAGCGGCCGCCAGATGTTCATAGCCAAGGATTACCTGGTGGTGGAAGTGGCGCTCTTTCCCGCCAAAGGCGAAAACCTGCTGGTGGATGCGGGTCAATTCACGTTGCGGGTCAACGGGCGCAAGCAGGCGCTCTCGCCGCAGTCGCCGGAGATGGTGGCGAACGCGCTGCGGTATCCGGACGCCTACAATAGTTCCGGCCTGCATCCCACCGCGCAGTTGGGTCCAATTATCCTGGGGCAGCCGCAGCCGACAGCGCGCTTCCCGGGCGATCCGAATGGCCGCACCAGTCCGGCGCCTCCGCAGGTGCCCTCTGATAATCCCAGCGGGCTGGACAAAGAGCCGCCGGTCAGGGCCGAGGACTTGGCGATTGAAACGGCCTTGCCCGAGGGCGAGCACCACGGACCCACCAGCGGCTTCCTGTATTTCCCTTACCGCGGCAACATCCACCACATTCGCTCGCTCGAATTGGTGTTCACTAGCCCGGCGGGCAGCACCAGCTTGCCTCTAATCTGAGATCGATTACGATACGGTGTTGACCACCGACACCGCGACCACCAGCCTCCCGGAGAACGCCTACCAACCGCTGGCGCCCTGCGCGGTCTACGCTCCGCTGGTTCCTGCTTCAGCCGCGCCGCCTGAACTGACCGGCCGGTCCGTGGGTTGGGGACTGTTCCTGTGCGTAATCTTCACGGTGGCCTCCGCGTACTCGGCCTCAAGGTTGGCTAGGTGATGGAGGCCGCTATTCCCATTTCCATCCTGGCCATCGGACTGGCGCGCGCCTATCCGCGGCGCTCCAGCTTGCTGGAGAACGTCATCATTACCGGGATCGGCGGGCTGGCCGGCTCGGTGGTGGCGGGCGCCATCTTCACCCTGCCGGCGCTTTACATTCTGAAGCTGGACCCGCATCCGGTCCAAACCATCTTCATCCGCTTGGCGGGCGGCTGCCTGGGCGTGTTGTTCCTCATTCCGTTGCGCCGCTACTTCGTGCGCGACATGCACGGCGTGCTTCCGTACCCGGAGGCCACCGCTATCACGGAGGTGCTGGTCACCGGCGGAAAAGGCGGGTCGCAAGCCAGCCTGCTGCTGCAGGCTACCGCTATCGCGGGCGTCTACGACTTCTTCGTCACCACGGTTCATGTGTGGAAGGAGTACCTGGATTTTCAGTTCGTGCCCGCCGTGCACACGCTCGCGGAATGCGCCCGCATCAGCGTGAGCTTTGACGCCATCGGCTTCATCCTGGGCCTGGGCTACGTGATGGGGTTGCGCAGCTCCATGATTCTCTGCGCCGGCGGCGTGCTTTCGAATTTGGTGCTGGTGCCTTTGATCTGGATGATCGGCAGCCACCTCGATGCGACCGCGGTGTATCCGGCGCAGATCCCGATCGCGCACGTGAACGCCGCGCAAATCTACCGCGGCTACGTGCGGTTCGTGGGGGTGGGCGCCATCGCCACGGCAGGCATCTTCGGCATCCTGAAATCGATGCGGGTGGTGGCCGGATCGTTCGCTATCGCGGCGCGTGCGTTCCGGCGCGGCCCGCATGCCGTGGCCTTCCAGCGCACCGACCGTGATGTTCCCGTCCTGGCGATACTCATCGGCGTGATTGCGGGCGCCATCGGCGTCGCTATCCTATTGGGCAGCCTGGCGGCTTCCGCGGCGGTGATTTTGGTGGGGCTGGGACTGACGCTGCTCTTCGCATTCTTCTTTACCTCGGTGGCAGCCAATGCCATCGCCACCACGGCGCGCAACCCCGTCTCCGGCATGACCATGCTGACGATTATCATTTCGTGCGTGGTGGTGTGGGCCTGACCATCGTGCTGCTGGCGCGGACATTTCAATTCGGCGAGGCTGTCGCCGGCGACACGCGCGTGGTATTGGCGTCGCCGCAGGCACCATCATGAAGGCGCAAGTGGAAGGCTTCATGAGCCGCCAGCCGGTGGCTTACATTCTGTTCGCGGCAGGCGCGGCCATCGCCCTCAGCATGGAAATGTTGGGCGTACCCGCGTTGATTTTCGCGCTGGGAATGTATCTGCCGCCGGAGCTGAACACGCCCGCGCTGGTGGGCGGATTCCTGGCGCATTTTCTGGGCAAGCGATCCGAAAAGGTAGGCGGCGCGCGCGGTTCGCGCATACTCGAGCGCGGCGTGATCATCGCATCGGGGCTGATGGCGGGCGGCGCATTGGGCGGAGTAGCGGGCGCGGCCTGCCGGCTCATTCCAGGCTTCACCGAAGATTGGATCAGGATCCCGTTTTTACGGAACCGAAACGGTCGCGCAATACATTTCCGCCGCGCTGTTTATCTGCCTCTGCGCCTATTTAGTACGGCTCGCTGCATCGACCAAAGGAGAACTAGTGAGAACACAACACCAGCCCCTGATTGCCAACGCGATTCTTGGCATCGACACACTTTGGGGCGGCGACGTCATGTGCCCATCGGGCACCGGACGCTTCATCGCCGATTCATGGTTTTCCGATGAGCCGCTGCCCTTGGCTTACACCAACCCGGCCGCTGGGCGCGTGCGCGAGTCCGGCGGCGTCTCGGCGAGAGCTCCGGATCGGCAAGCTATCGAAGCGTACCTCGCCGCGGTGGATGTGTCGGGCGCGATACAAGGTTTGAAAACGGAGGCGGCAGGGATGACCGGTCTGCGCGGCGAGTACCTGCGCGGGCTGGCCGTCTGTTTCGAAACGATGTGGGACCTCGCGCTGGAGATGCTCGGCAAAGGCGAACCGGTTCCTTACGAGCGGTGCGTGGAAGCCTCCATCGGCCAGGCGCCATCGCAATCCGACCCCACTGCGAAGCGCGAGCGCGTTGCGGAGCTGCTGGGCCGCGCGGGATACGGCGCCGACCTGCGAACCGCGGTGGATGCGTGGCGCAAGGCGCGCTTCGTGCCCATGGCCGTGATCCGCGGGCTGGGCGCGGCCGTGATCACGCAGTATGACGCGCTGAGCGGCGCGCACCTAGGGCCGTATCTACCCGCCGAATTCGAAGCCGTGCCACGCGCCAATATCCAGTTTCTGCCTATACAGGACGCCTGGTTCTCCGGCTCCATGAACTACCTGGGCCGCGCCCGCCGCGCGGACGGCACGCCGGAATACGAAGCTACTTACGAAATCAATACCTCGCTCGAGATCTCGTTTCCCGAGTTCGTGCAGTTGGTCAGCCATGAAGTGGTGCCCGGGCATGTGACCACGTTTGCCTACCTGCAGAACCTCTACGCGCGCGGCCTGGCGGGCTTCGAAGCCTCCGTCCTGACCATGAACACGCGCGCCGCGGCGCTATTCGAAGGCATCGCCAACAACGCTATCCTGATCGCGCATGGTGTGACCGAAGTGGAGCAACTGCCGGATGACGATTTGCAAATCGGCGTGCTGCTGGCGCTGTTGCAGGATGATGCGAAGAACCAGTCATCCTACCTCACCTGGAAGGATGGTGTGCCGCAACCCGAAGTAGCCGCCATCCTGCGGCGCGATTTTCTTGTTTCGGCTGAGCGTGCCGACAAGCTTTCCGGCGCCTGGGGACGCCATCCGCTGCTCGGGCGGATGTACCTGCCCGCTTATCGCGCAGGCACCGATCGGGTCGCCGACCTGCGCCGCCGCTATCCCGCCGAACGCCTGCTGCCGGTGCTTTACGGTTGCGCCGGAGTGGTGGACATTTCTACGATAGAATCGGCGCTGGCCTGAATCTGCTACTCTGCGCAAAGAGGCGACCATGAAATCCCATAGCGTCGAGAGGGCGCGGCGCGATCCCGCGCGACCAAGGCAAACTGTTAGCAGGCGGTTAGGTCCACTCAACACCATGAACTTCCCGCAATCGCTTCGTGATGCGATTCCCACCCTGGAGCGCTGCTGGGGCCGATGCCTGGAGCTCACCTCCATCACCGGACGCGCGTCGCACGATCCGATCTGGGGAAAGCGCGTGCGCGTCAAATTCCAGGTCGAAGAGAGCGGCAAACTGACCGGCAAATTCGACGTGTGGATGGATATCGACCCGGAGGCCGCACGCGGCCTGGCGCGCACGCTGAATCAACTCGCGGACGCGGCCGAAAAAGCGCCGCCAGTTGACGTCGTGGTATAAATGACGAACCTTGTCGACGCCCGCGCCTTGCTTGCCGAGACCTTCGGGACCGGTGGCGACGTCGCGCTGATCTCGGCTCCCGGCCGCGTGAACCTGATCGGCGAGCACATCGACTATCACGACCTTCCCGTTTTGCCGATCGCCATTCGCCGCTCGGTGCGCGTGGCCTTCCGCGCCAGGGCCGACCATCGCATCCGCGCGGTCAGCGCCGGCGGATACGGCGTCCGCGAGTTCGACTGGACGGCCGACCTGGCGCCGACCGCGGCCGGCGATTGGGAGAACTATCTGCGCGCGGCCGCGAGCGCCGTGGGCCGGAAATGGGGGACGGGCCGGGGAGTGGACGCCGCGATTGTGTCCGATCTGCCGCCCGCCGCCGGACTCTCTTCGTCTTCGGCGCTGCTGGTGGCTTTCACGCTGAGCCTGCTGCGCGCCAATGCCGCCGCGCCCCCGTTCGAGGAACTGATGGACGTTTTGCCGGAAGGCGAGCAATTCGTGGGCACCCGCGGAGGCGGCATGGATCACGCGGCTTCGCTGGCATCGCAGGCCGGTTGCGCTTCGCTGATCGAATTCGAGCCGCTGGCGGTGCGGCCCGTGCCGATTCCGCCGGAGTGGGCGTTTCTGGTGGCGCACAGCCTCACCATGGCGGAGAAATCCGGGAATATCAGGCAGCGCTACAACGCCTGCCGCGCGGCGGGTACGGCGGCCTTGCAGCGGCTGGGATTCTCTTCGTACCGGCAGGCCATCGAAGGCGGCACGCTCGTCGAACTTGAAGAACGCGCCGCCCGGAATCTGAGCGACGCCGACGAGCGCGCCAGCTTTCTGCACGTGGTGAGCGAAGCCCTGCGCGTCCGCGAGGCCGTCGCCGCCATGGAACAGCGTGACGCCGCCGCCTTCGGATCGCTGCTGGTTGCCTCGCATGCCAGCCTGCGCGACCGTCTGCGCGTCAGCTCGGCCACGCTCGACCGTCTGGTCGATGCCGCGATGGATTCCGGCGCACTGGGCGCGCGGCTGACCGGAGCCGGATTTGGCGGCTGTGCCGTGGTCTTCTGCCGCCGGTCCGAACAGCCCGGCGTGCGCCGCGGACTGATTCAGCGTTACTATGCTGAATCAGCGCAATTCGACGAGCGTATGCACCTGATCGATGCCGAGCCCGGGCCGGGCGCGCTGCAGTGAAGGATTTCAATGCATCTCCACACGCTGGATTGGATCATCGCCGCCGCTTCCATCCTGATCTGTTTCGTCGCCCGCGCTCTTTTTCGGGAAACGCTCGGGCAAGAGCACGGCGGAATTCTTCGCCTCGGGCCGCTCGGTGCCCTGGTGGCTGGCCGGTCTCTCGATGGTGGCCACCACGTTTTCCAGCGACACGCCGAACCTGGTGGCCAATTTCGTGCGCACCGCAGGGGGTCGCCGGCAACTGGCAGTGGTGGGCATTCACGCTGACCGGCGTGGCCACGGTGTTCTTCTACGCGCGTCTCTGGCGTCGATCCGGGCGTGATGACCGACCTGGAATTCTACGAACTGCGCTACTCCGGCAAAGCCGCCAGCGCCGTGCGCGGCTTCCGCGCCGTCTATCTGGGCTTCTTCTTCAACTGCATGATCATGGCCACGGTGGATCTGGCCGCCGTGAAGATCGCCGCGGTGCTGTTCGGTTTCGATCGCTGGCAGACGCTGCTGGCAGTGGGCCTGCTGAATGTCGTGTTCGCCGCGCACTCGGGACTGTGGGGCGTGCTGGTCATCGACATGATCCAGTTCTTCATCAAGATGTCGGCGGTGATTGCCGCGGCCTACTTTGCGGTGGAACTGCCGCAGGTGGGCGGCATGCACGGCCTCGTCGAGAAACTGTCGCACATGCGCGGCCCCGGCGGCTTGAACTATCTCAACATGCTGCCGGATTTCGCCAATAACTGGGATCTCGCGGTGGCCATTTTTGTCATGCCCATCGCGGTGCAGTGGTGGGCGGTTTGGTATCCCGGCGCGGAGCCAGGCGGCGGCAGTTACATCGCGCAGCGCATGCTGGCGTCTAAGTCGGAGAAAGACGCCCTGGGCGCGACTTTGTTCTTTAATGTCGCGCACTATGTCATGCGTCCATGGCCCTGGATACTGGTCGGCCTGGCGTCGCTGGTGGTCTACCCGCAGTTATCCGATCTCCAACGGTCTCTCCCCAATCTGAATCCCAGCTTGTTAGGGCACGACATCGCATTTCCGGCAATGCTGCGATTCCTTCCCGTAGGATGGGTAGGATTGATGCTGGGAGGTTTGATCGCGGCTAACTCCTCCACTATCCTTACGCACCTTAATTGGGGCGCGTCTTATCTGGTGCATGACTTCTACCAGCGCTTCCTCAGGCCGGGTAAGAGCGAGAAACACTATGTGCTGGCCGGCCGGCTGGCCATAATCCTCCTGTTCGTGAGTTCTTCCGCGCTGGTGTTCGCATTGGATACCGCCAAGCAGAGCTTCAACATTATCCTGCAAATCGGAGCGGGCACCGGATTGTTGTATCTGATGCGCTGGTTTTGGTGGCGAGTGACTGCGTGGTGCGAAATCGTGGCCATGAGCAGTTCTTTCGGCATCTCAATCCTCTTCCTGCTCCTGACTAAGATGGGAGTGATCGTGGGTACCTATCAGCAACTGCTGATTACCATCGCCTTCACGACTGTTTGCTGGATCGCCACCGCTTATCTCGGTCCTCAGACGGATCCGGCGGTTCTGGTCGCGTTCTATAAGAAGGTACACCCGTTCGGCCCAGGCTGGCGGCGCGTTCGCGAGTCGGCGGGTATTTCGCCGGCGCAGGCCGCGGAATGGTCGCAGCACGAGAATATCCCACTGTCGCTGCTTGGCTGGAGCACGGGATGCGCCATGATCTGGTCGGCCTTATTCACTGTGGGCAACTTTCTTTATGGCCGGTTGGATTACGCGTTTGTGCTACTGGCCATCTTTGTGGTGACGGGGGTCATTCTAATTCGGGTTATCAACCGTCTGTGGAATTGACCTCATCGCGCCGCCTCCATCTCGCGATAGTAGAGGACCAGATCGAGCTTCGGCGGCACGTGTCCCATGGCGCGCAGGAATCCCGCGACCTGGCCGCGATGGTGCGTCCCGTGATTCACTACGTGCAGCACGAGCAGGCCGAGTTGCTGCCGCCAGGGGTTGCCGCGCATATCGGCGTATGATACTTCCGCTTGAGCCGCCTCATCCGTCAGTCCGGCGGCCCAGCCGCTCCACTGCCGGTACAGCGCGGTCCAATCGGTTTGGAGCGCTGTGGGCCGGTAGTCCGCATCTGTGAGGGAGGCATTCGCAGGCTCTCCTTTCAGCCGGGCCAGCCAGAGCCGGTCTGCTGCAAACAGGTGGACCAAAGTTCCCAACACGCTCTTGTCAGCCGTTCCGAAATCGCGCGTTAGTTCCTCAGGTGTAAGCCTGCCGGCAGCTTCCACCGTGAGGGCGCTCGCCCAGGCGGTGTAACCGATGTGTGAGCGCAGAAGCTCCGCCGATACCATCATGTCAGCCTCCCTAGAAGTGTTCCGTCAAATCCGCGAACCGCTCCAGCACCAGCAGCCGACCCTGGCCCGGCCGAATATCCTGCCGCTCAAGGGTCCAGGTGTGGGCATGTGGAATGAAGACCGCATTCAGGCCGGCTTCGAGGGCCGGATTGATGTCCGACTTGACGCTGTTGCCGGCCATCCACGTGAGGCTAGGATCGATGCCCCGCTGCTCGACGAGCGTCCGATAGGCGGTGACATCTTTCTCCTTTACGATGGCTGTGTGACCGAAGTACGTTCCCAGGCCCGAGCGGTCGATTTTCAGCTTCTGCTCATCGGGATGGCCCTTGGTGAACAACGTCAGGTCGTGGCGGGCCGCCAGGTATTCCAGTGTTTCGGGGACGTCTGCGATCACCTCCATCGGGCAATCGAGAATCCGCTCCGCAAACGACATCACCGTGCCCAGATCCTCCTCGCAAACATCTCTCTCGGTGAGATGCTGGTAGCATTGGCGAAGGTTGCGCCCGAAGCTCAACGATCCGTAGCCGTGAATCTTCGAGTTGGCCAGTTCGATCTCATCCAGCACGTCGCGGATTTCCCGCGCGCTCAATGTAGAGTGGTCCAGATACTCGACGAATTCGTCGAACGCGCGCTCGAAATAGATGTTGTTCTCCCAAAGCGTGTCGTCGGCGTCGATGAGCAGGTATTGGCGGGTCATTTGGTCTTGGGCGCTAAGCGGAATGGGATCTCGATCAAGACGTCTACGTCGATGGGCTGGCCGCCGCGCAGCGCAGGCTCAAACTGCCATTTTTGCATGGCATCTTCGGCACTCTGGTCCAGCCGGTCGTCCAGGTGCCGCAAGACGCTTACCTGGTCGATGCGCCCGTCTTTGCGAATCACCGCAACCAGGCGCACCTTTCCCTCCACGCGATCCGCCATCGCCGCGGGAAGGTACTTGGGATCCACGATGTGCCGCGGAACCGGCGGACTTAACTGGCCCGTTTCGGATTCCTCGCGCTCGGCGAACCAGATCAGGCAGCTACCGGAGTAGCTGCTGATGTTGGGCATCTGCACGGAGATGGCGTATGTGTTGCGCCCATACCACAGCGCTTCGGGCGCGGAGGAGACGCGAAGCGCGGAGGAATGCGGTCCGGCGATCGGCTTAGCCGGCAAGGTGCTTCGCAACAAAGCACGCAGATTGGCCGCCTGGGCAGCCGATCTGCGCGGCGCCGCTACCGCCTTGCCATCCGCAGCTTCGCCATGGATGAGCAGTCCAGGCACAGTCAGCGTGGCGCCATCCGCCGGGGCGCCGGTTGCGCCCGTGGGGCGCGGTTGCGCGGCGGTAGAAAACTGGGCGTTGCGCGCGCCATCCGGCACTGGCGCGGGTACGTTCGGGCTGGGGTTCAGCCCTACGATGGCGACACTAACCGCGGACGGCGAGGCCGGCTCAGGCAGCGCGGGAGGCTCAGATAGCGCGGGTCCGAAGGGGCTGGGCTTGGCCGCGCCGGCGCGCGAAACCTCGGGCGGCGCCGTGAACTTGCGCGGCGGGGCTCTCACCGGTTGCATGCCGGGAAGATTGGCCGCGCCCTTCACGTTCCGCTCCGCACGGATCTCCGGAGGAGCCGCCAACACGGGCGCATCCGCGTTGGGCGCGGGCGTTTCAGGGGGTGGCACGAAGAGCTTCGGCTTGGGCGGCGGCGCCGCATGCAGCGAGCGCACCGCGAGCACATTCGGCGACCGCAGGTCGGCGTGCAATTCCAGTTTAGGCGCAGGTTGCCAGACGAATTGCCGCGCGCGTGGGGTATTCGCCGAACCGGCTACAATTTGCTGCGCCGCGCGCTTCACCTTTGCGCGATGCGGCTTGGCGTGCCTGCGCGCCGGGGTAGGAGAAACATCCGGCAGCTTCTCGCGAAAGTCGTACCACACCAGTTTGCTGGCGTGGGGCGCGATCAGTTGCGCGTAAAGGGACTTCGGCTCTTCGCGCACCGGTCCGGAGGCCACCCATACCAGGATGAGCCCGTGGGTAAGGAGCGAAACGGCGAAAGACGCGGGCCTGAGTCGCGCAAACATGCTTTCTTAGATGCCGGACGGCTTGCCGCCGAATCCGTTTTGCGGAGCCACCTTGCGCACGCGCGCGATGTGCCGCTGGCGGGGCACGTACTGCGAGAGGAATTCGCTCAATTCCCGCAAACGCTGCGCTTCCGATCGCGTGCGCAACAGCGCATTCAGAAAGTCCAGGTCCGGCAGCCCCTGCGCCAGTTGAAAGCTGAGCTGCGGGTCGCCCAGGTTGGGCTCCAGTGAGGGCGGCCGCAGGACGCCGGATTCCAGCAGGCTCTTGTATTGCGTCAGCGCCGCATGTTGCACTTCGAGCGGGGTGGGCTCGCTATCGTCATCGTCGTCGAAAAACTGCACCTCGCCGCGGAGATAGTCTCTCTCTTCGTCGAGCATGACCACTTCGAAGCGCCGCCGTCCGCAGGTGAGGATATCCAGTTTGCTGTCCGTGTAACTCTTCAGCACCTTCTCTACAACGACCGTGCAGCCGACATTGCCGATGCCCTCTTCCTTCGCCAGCACGATGCCGAATTCCGAGTTGTCGCGCAGGGCATTGCCGACCATTTCCTTATAGCGGTCCTCGAAAATGTGCAGCGGCAAGCGCGTGCGTGGGAAGACCACGACCTGCAGCGGGAATAGCGGGAGCAGCCGCGCGGACATGCTACCATTATTGCGTCTCAGGCCGGTTCCGGCAATCGTACGAAATGCGCATCGACGGGAAAGTGGTCCTTATTACCGGAGCTTCGGAGGGCATTGGCGCGGCCTGCGCGGCGGCCTTCCGGAAGCGCGGTGCGCGGCTGTCGCTAATTGCGCGTTCCGGCGAAAAGCTGCGGGCCGCCGGCGCGGAGGATGCCGTGGTCACGGCGGGCGATGTCACCGTGCCCAAGATCCGCGAATCCGCCGTGGCGGCTACGCTCGATCGATTCGGCGCTATCGACATCCTGATCAACAACGCCGGCATGGGCCTCTACGATCCCGCCTGGAGCGCTCCGCTTGCCGATGCGCGCAGCCTGTTCGAGTTGAATTTCTTCGCGCCGCTGGCCCTGACGCAGCTTGTGGTCCCGCAAATGCGCGGTCGCGGGAGCGGCGTCATCGTGAATGTTTCGTCGGTAGGCGGCAAGGTCACGCTGCCGTGGCTTACTCTCTATTCGGCCTCGAAGTACGCGCTCGGCTCCCTTACCGACGGCCTGCGCATGGAGTTGCGCAGGGACGGCATTCACACCATGGCGGTTTGTCCGTGTTATGTGAAAACGAAATTCCAGGATCACGCGCTGGGAGGCGAGCCGCCGCCGAAAATCGCGCAGGGTAAGCAATTCACGGTCACGCCCGAGCAATGCGCCGAAGCCATCGCGCGCGGTGTGGAGCGGGGCGCGCGCACGGTCATGGCGCCCAGGTCCGGCTGGATGTTCGTGCTGGCCGAGCGCCTGTTTCCATCCCTGGTCGACGCGCGGCTGGCCGCCATGTTGCACGACGTATGATCCTGAAGCTAAAACGCACGCCCGGCATCTACCTGGTCGGATTCATGGGGTCCGGCAAGAGCACCATCGGCCGCCTGCTCGCCGATCGGATTGGCTGGCACTTCGTCGATCTGGACGCGGAGATCGAAGCCACCCAGGGTATGCGCATTGCTGAAATCTTCGAAACGCACGGCGAAGTGGAGTTCCGGCGCTTCGAGCGGGAGAAGATGCGCGCCCTGGTGCGCGCCATCGAGGGAGGCCGGCCGACAGTCTTGGCGCTAGGCGGCGGCGCGATCGTCCAGCGCGAAAACTATGCGCTGGTGGAAAACAATGGCATCACCATTTGGTTGGATTGCCCGTTCGAGACTGTTCGGCGGCGCGTCGTACAGGCGCAGCACCGGCCCCTGGCGCGCAATCCCGTGAGCTTTGCGCAACTTTACGAAACGCGCCGCGAGTCCTACGCCCGCGCCGATTACCGCATTCCGATCGAGAGCGACGATCCGGCCGTGGCCGTGGAAGCCACGCTGAAGCTGCCGTTATTCAAATGAAGCTCGCCACCCGGATGGAAGCGCGCCTCCGCCGCCAGGCGCTCGCGATTTTCAAAGCCGCGCTGCGCGCCGCTAACCCCGCGGAGGCCGTCGCCCGCCGGCTGGCGCGGGAGGACCTCACGCGTTATCGCCACATTTATGTGGTGGGTGCAGGGAAAGCCGGTGCAGCCATGGCGCGCGCCGCCGAGCGCGTGCTGGGCCGCCGCATCACGCGCGGGCTGCTCAACGTCAAGTATGGGCACGTCGCCCCGCTGCGTCGCATCGAGCTAAATGAATGCGGCCATCCGGTGCCCGATCAGAGAGGTGTGGAGGGCGCGCGGCGCATCGCCGAAATCGCCGCCGGCGCCGGACCCGGCGACTTAGTTCTTTGCCTGATCTCGGGCGGCGCTTCGGCGCTGCTGCCGCTGCCCGCCGATCCCATTACGCTCGACGAAAAACAGGAAGTGACAAGATTGTTGTTGGCGTGTGGCGCCAGCATTCACGAGATCAACGCCGTCCGCAAGCACATCTCCCGCATCAAAGGCGGCCAACTGGCGCGCCTGGCCTGGCCCGCGCGGGTCCTCTCGCTGTTGCTCTCGGATGTGATCGGCGACGATCTCGATGTGATCGGATCCGGCCCCACCGCGCCGGACGCTTCCACGTTCGCGCGCGCCCGCGCCATTCTGGAGAAGTACGGGATCTACGACCGCGCGCCGGCTGCGATTCGCGAGCGGATCGAAAGCGGCAGCCGCGGAGAGATCGCTGAAACACCCAAACGCGGCGAGCGAATCTTCACGCGGGTGCGCAACGTGGTGATCGGCAGCAATCGCCTGGCCGTGGATGCGGCCGACGCGCACGCCCGCCAATTGGGTTTTCGCACGCTGGTTCTGTCCACCTTTGTGGAGGGCGAAACGCGCGAGATCGCCCGCATGCACGCTGCGATTGCCAAAGAGATCGTGCATGCCGGGCGTCCGCTGAGGCCGCCGGCGTGCGTCATCACCGGCGGCGAAACTACCGTCACGCTGAGCGGCGACGGCATGGGCGGACGCAATCAGGAATTCGCGCTGGCGGCGGCCATCGACATCGCGGGTCTCGCCAACGTGGTGGTGCTGAGCGCCGGCACGGACGGCAGCGACGGGCCTACTGACGCGGCCGGCGCCATTGCCGACGGCCGCACGCTGGCCCGCGACCCGCGCGCGGCGGAATTCCTGTCGCGCCACGATTCGTATCACTATTTCGAGGGATTGCACGACTTGATCGTGACCGGGCCCACCGGCACCAACGTGATGGATGTGCGACTGATCCTGGTGGGAGAATAGCCGTGGGCTTCTGGCGCAAGGAAGTAGTCGATTTCGCGCTGGATCGCGAAACCGCCGCGCACATTCGCGAACAGAAGGAATGGATCGCGCGCGAGCCGCACAATCCACGGCCCTGGTACAACCTGGCGCAGCTCTACCGCATCGAGCAGAAGCAAGACGAAGCGCTGGCGCTGCTGCTGGAAGCTGTGCGGCTGGACGCGGGCTACGCCGATGCGCACGTGGCGTTGACCGAGATTTACGCTGTCCGCGGAGACTACCCTGCGGCGCAACGGCACGCCGGGCAGGCGGCGGAGCAGGGCAACTTGCGCGGAGTGGAGTTGTTGCGCCGGCACGGGGTGGAGTAAGTAGCCGCGTCATGGATGCCTATCCGGCCCTGCGGGCGCAGGTTCCAGCGGACATTCTCGACTGCTTACGGTCGCCCTAATACCGGTCCAGTAAATCGCCGATGCGAATTGCAAACCCAGGGATGGTTTCCGGACGGAACTCGTCATTCTCATCGAGGATGACCCGCCGTTGTTCCGAGAAGAGAAACACCTGCCTTGTTCCCACGGAAAGGATCCGGACTTCTTGCGTGCCGCATTCGCGGTATCGTCGAGCTTTCGCGGCCAGCTTTTCGAACGTAGCGTCGGCGGACACTATCTCAATGGCCAGGTCCGGCACAAACCGCTGTAGCCGCAGGCTCATATTGAGCAGCGGACGCTTCGACTCACTGATGAAGCTCACGTCAGGGCCGTACGCATTGTCGCCGAAGTCGTACGCCTGCCCGGATATCACAAGGCCGAGCCGGCGCTCCCGGACATATGGCCCCAGGAGCCCCGTCAGAAGGTCACGCAGCAGGTGCTGCTGCATATTCTTGCCCGACTGGCGCACCAACTCGCCATCCACCAGTTCATGATTGCGCGCGAGAACCGCCGGCAACCCCTCGTAATCGTCAATCGTCAGGCCGTCGCCAGCATTTATCGATGATAGATCACTTTGCCGTCGAGCACCGTCGTCTCCACCCGCGCTTTCTCGATCTCCGCCGCCGGTATGCTCAGGATGTCTTCCGACACGACCACCATATCCGCCAGCTTGCCCGGCTCGATCGACCCTTTGATCCGCTCGTCGAAGCTGGCGTAGGCCGACCCCATAGTGTACGCGCGAATGGCTTCGGCCACCGTGATTTTCTGTTCCGGCACCCAGCCGTCGGGGTGCTTGCCATCCAGCGTGCGGCGGGTGGCCGCCGCGTAGATGCCCATCAGCGGCGCCATCGGGGCCACATCCCAATCGGAACCGAAGGCCAGCACGGCGCCCGAATCCAGCAGGGCGCGGAACGCATACGTGCCTTTGACCAGCGCGGGGCCGATGCGTTTTTCCGCCCAGCGGCCATCGTCGATGCAATGATACGGCTGCATGGAAGCGATCACGTGCAGTTTGCCGAAGCGCGGGATATCGTCCATTCGCAGATGCTGGGCGTGCTCGATACGAAAGCGACGGTCGCGCGCGCCGTTCTGGCGCTCCGCCTCTTCGTACATTCCCAATATGATGTGGTTGGCTTTGTCTCCGATAGCGTGCACGGCTACCTGCAGCCCGGCGCGATCGGCGTCCAGGATGTGCTGCTGCATGCGGCTTTCCGGAATCATCTCGCTGTTCGCCAGGCCCGAAGTGTTGGGCGCGTCCAGGTAGGCTTCGAAAAGGAGCGCCGTGGTGGATCCCAGGGAGCCATCGGCGAAGCCCTTCAGTCCGCCGATGTGCAGCTTCTCGCCGCCGAAACCGGCGCGCAGTCCGACGGCCGCCAGGCGCTGCCACTGGGCCAGCGGCTGATGGCCGGAAATGCGGATGCTCAACTCTCCGCGGGCGAGCAACGCCTGATACACGCGCAGGATTTCGGGCGCGGCGGACATATCCTGCACGCTGGTGACGCCATTCTCCGCGGCGTAGCGCATGGCGGCGCGGACGGTATCCGAGATCTGATCCTGGGAAGGCGCGGGGATGGCGCGCTCCATCTGGCCCATGGCCGCGTCCTTCAGTACGCCGGTGGGCTCGCCCGCCGCGTCGCGCACGATCGTCCCGCCGGGCGGGTCGGGCGTATCGCGCGTGATGCCCGCCAGTTGCAACGCCGCGGAATTGGCCAGCCCCATGTGGCCGTCCAGCCGGCTGACGAAGACCGGATGGCCCGCGGTCACTCCATCGATCAACTGCCGCGTGGGCAAGCGCGCGGGAGACCAGTTCTCATGGTCCCAACCACCGCCGGTAATCCAGCGGTCCGCGGGTTGCTTGGCCGCGAACTCCGCAAGGCGCCGCCGCAACTCGTCTTCGGATCTCGCGTCGCGCAAGTGCACGCCGGCGAGATTTTCTCCGCCGCTGAAGAAATGCACGTGCGCGTCGTTGAAACCCGGCAGCACCAACTTGCCGTGCAGATCGATCACCTCGGTCCCGGCTCCGACCCACTGGCGGATCTCGCCGCTCGATCCTACCGCGACGATGCGGCTGCCCAGGCAGGCTACCGCTTCCGCGCGCGGCTGGGCCTCGTTCACCGTCCATATTCTGCCGTTCAGCAGCACGAGGCTGGCTGAGGGCTGCGCGCGCATTATGCCAACACCGGCCATAAGAAGCATCGTCGAAAGTCCTATCTGTAATCCAGACATTCTCCGATTGTATAGAATGGAGGCTTCCTATGAATCGAGTCTCCCGAATTGCCGCCATCGCCGCGGGGGTGCTGTCCGCCGCCTGCGCACAATCGCTCGAACAACGCATTGCCGCGATTGTCAGCCGCCCGGAATATGTGCACGCCCGATTCGGGATGGAATTCTGGCCGCTGGATGCCGCCAAACCCTGGTTTCGTCTCAATGAACAGCAATTCTTCATCGCCGCATCCACCACCAAATTGCTGACCGAGGGCACGGCGCTCTCGCTACTCGGGCCGGATTACAGGTTTCATACGAGGGTCTTCCGCACCGGCCCGATCGACGCGAGCGGCACGCTGAAAGGCGACTTGATCCTGGTGGCGGCGGGCGATCCGAATCTTTCGAACCGAATTCAGCCCGATGGGACCCTCGCCTTTCAAAACCAGGATCATGCATACGATGGCATGCCTGGCGGCGCGAAACTGGTTCCCGGCGATCCGCTGGCGGTGGTGCGCGAGCTGGCGGCGCAGACCGCCAAGTCCGGCATCCGGCGAATAGCCGGGCACGTGCTGGTGGATGTCAGCCTGTTTCCGGAAGGCGAACGCGAGCTCGGCACGGATGTGGTCCTATCGCCCATCGCTGTAAACGACAACTTGATCGATGTGACCATGGCTGCCCAAGCCGAGGGATCGACGCCGCGGCTGACTTTGTCTCCCGCGACGGGTTACGTGCGTATCGCTAACCGGCTCACCACCGGCCCGCCAAGCAGCAGCACGCCCGACATTTCTTTCACCGGAACGCGGCAGCCGAACGGCACTTACGCGGTGACGGTCGAAGGGACCGTGCCCGCCGGGTCGTCTCTTCTGCGTACTTATAGGGTTCCCGAGCCGAGCCGATTTGCGCAAATGACCTTCGTTGAAGCCCTGAAGGACGCGGGCGTTTTCGCCACTGCCGATCTCACAGGGCCGGTCCCGGACTCTCACGCGCAGTCGTTCTATACGCGCGGGAATCGGGTGGCGGAGCATGTCTCGCCGCCTTTTACCGAGGAGGCCAAGGTCACTCTGAAGGTCAGCCAGAACCTGCATGCCAGCATGACGCCTTACATCCTGGGCGCGGTGCTGGGGAAAAGCCATCAAGATGCGCTGCAGGCGGGCTTCGACCTGGAAAATCGGTTTCTGACCAAGGCGGGACTGGACGTGTCCGGCGCAAGCCAGAGCGACGGCGCGGGCGGCTCCGCGTTCTTCACGCCGGACTTTATGGTTCATTACCTGATGTATCTTTCGCACCAGGAGGCGCTATTCCCCGCATTTCTGCGGGCGCTGCCGGTGATGGGAAAAGACGGAACCCTCTGGGATATTCAGCCTGATTCTCCGGCGGCCGGTCATGTGCATGCCAAGACCGGAACCCTCGGCCACTCGGATCTGCTCCACCGTTCGCTGATGATCACCGGCAAAGGGATTGCGGGATACATCGACCGGAAGGACGGCCGACGTCTGGCTTTCGCCGCCTATCTCACCATGGTGGACGGCGACCCCGAGGTGGTCGCGCACCGGGTTGGAAACGTGCTGGGCGAGATCGCCGCAGCCGCCTACGACGCCCCGATGGAGTGAGCGGGCACTGGCGGCGGTGGCTCAGGCAGTTTTCAGTTGCCGGTGCTTGCCAGACACCCCCCCCAGGAAGGGGAGGTACCTCCATTTCGCCGGCTTCTCTTCCACACCGGCCAGTCTGGTGGCTAAGCGAGCCAGGTGCGGCCGAACTACGCTCTTGCTCTCAAACAGGCCCGCCGAGCCTGCCGGCACGACTAGGGTCGACTGAATTCCCAACGCTTTGGACACTTCCAGCGCAGCTACGCAGTCCATTTTGGGAACCTGGTTCACGACGAGCGTGACGCGTCTAGACTCAAAACCCATTTCAGCCAAACGATGGACGACTTGCCGTGTGTCCCTGATCGCGGCCAAATCGTAGGTTGTGACTAGCAAGAGATCCGTCAGATCCGAGAGTATATTTGCTGAAAGGGGGGTCAGCCGGCCCAAGTCCAGAACAATCCAAGGATAGATCGTTCGGAGAAAGCGAAGCACATAACGGATGCGGTCCAAACGGATCTGCTCTTCCGAGCAGATAGGCACGGCCAAGGGCAGGATCTCCAGTTCGCTGGGTCCGTTGCAGACCACTTTTTCCCAAAAACTCTGGTCCAAGCGCAGCAGATCGTTGGCTGCGTCCAGAATGGTGTAAGTGGTTTTCGCCCGCGTCATAAAGCCCACCGCCGCCCCGCTCATATCCAGATCGGCGAGCAGCACCCGTTGTCCCGACTGCCGCTTCAACTCCACACCGGAGTGACAGGCAACGGTAGTGGTTCCCACGCCGCCTTTGGCGCCCAGGCACCCGATGATTCTCGCAGCGGGACCTTGCGGTTCCGTTTTGGCACACCCTGCCTGGCTTTTTTGGCGCACGATCGCGTAACGCAAGCTGCGACAAAGCAGATCGGGATCCAGTTTGGCTTTGACCAGGTAATCCTGCGCCCCGATTTGCACGGCTCGCAGAGCCAGCGCTTCGCTGTCCAGAGCGCTCAAAACAACGATCGGCACGGCCGGAGCGTGCATGCGTAAGGCCTCCAGCGCATCCAGTCCATGGTTGTCGGGCAGGCACGTATCGATCAGAACGACATCAAAATTGCCTTTGGCCAGGCGGTCGAGGCCCGGCAACAGGGCTTCCGACGATTGCAGTTCGAATGACTGGCCCTGAACCAGGGTGAGCATATCCCGCACGTGGTCGATATACTCCAAATCGTTTTCGATTAACAGCACCTTCAAGCACGTGTCCGGCATGCGATTTGACGATCCCCTATTTGCGCGGCTGGGTCAGCGGCCTCAGGGCCCACTTCCCTTCCCTTGTTTAATCGGCGGAAGGCGCGACAGCTTTAGGCTGGTTGTCCGAATTAAAACAATTGGCGGCCTACGAGGCCGCCGGAGGCCGAGGGTCTGCCCCACAAGCAAAGAGCGCCTGCTCCAGATCCTCGACGATATCTTCCACCGCTTCGATGCCTACCGACAGCCGCACCAGATTGTCGCGGATGCCCATCCGCTCCCGGTGGCGCGGCGAGATTTCCCGGTGCGAGCTCATCACCGGATAGAGCATCATGCTGTGCACGTCCCCTAGCGAGGTAGCGCGCACGATCATGCGCAGCGCATTCATGAATCGGAACACTTCCGCGCGGCCCGCGCCCCGCAACTCGAAGCTGACGATGGCGCCATACAATCCGGGCGGCAGCAGGCGGCGGATATTGGCCGCGTCCGGGTGCGCGGGGTCCGCCGGGAAATACACGCGCTCGACAGCGCCGTGCGATGCCAGCCACGAAGCCACCCGGCAGGCATTCGCGCACTGCCGCTCCATGCGCAGCGGCATCGTCTTGATGCCGCGCATCGTCAGGTAGCTTTCGAAGGGGCCGAGCGCCGGTCCCACGGCCCGCGCCAGCGCCCGCAATCCCTCATAATGCGCCGCGTCGGTGACTACGATTCCCCCCATCACATCGCCGTGGCCGGCCATGTACTTGGTGGCGCTATGCACGGCGAAATGCGCTCCCAACTCCAGGGGCCGCAGCAGCATGGGCGTGGCGAACGTGTTATCCACGATCAACGCCGCGCCCGCCGCGCGCACGATTTCGGCGATACGATCGAGCGGAGCCACGCGCAGCAGGGGATTCGAAATTGTCTCCACCAGCACGCAGCCGGCTTTCGATTCCTCCATCGCCTTCCGAAACGCATCGAGGTCGCAAACATCGGCGAAGCGCACGCTCACCCCCGACGGTTCCATCACGTTCATCAGCAGGCTGACGGTGGCGCCGTACATCGCGTTGGCGGCCAGTACGGACTTGCGCCGGTCGGCCAGCGCCGCCAGCAGCGCCATATGGATGGCCGCCATGCCGGAACTGCAAGCCAGCGCGCCGTGTCCGCTTTCGAGCGCGGCCGCCTGCTGTTCCAGTGCGGCATTCGTGGGATTGTCGTAGCGCGCGTAGCAGTAGCCCGGATCTTCCCGCCCGAAGACGCGATCCAGTTCCTCCATACTGTCGTAAAAGTAACTGGAGGCGGTATAAATAGGTGTGGTGGCGGGCACGTGCGAGCCGGTCTTCTTGCGATCGCCCGCATGCACCGCCTTGGTTTCGATCTTCACGATGACTTCCTCTTCCAGCGCGTTCCCGATTTCGTATCTTCCAGGATGATGCCCTGCTGCAGGAGTTCCTTGCGGATCTGATCGGAGAGCGCGAAGTTGCGGGCCTTCTTGGCGGTGTCGCGCGCCCGCACCTGCGCCTCCACTTCAGCGTCGCTCATCTGCCCACTTTCGACGGTGGGCTGCAGGACGGCGAATACGGCATCGAATCGCGCCAGAAACTCCAGCGCGGGTGCGCGGTTATGCGCCCGCATCTCGCCCGCATCCATGGCGGTGTTGGCCTCGCGCAGATATTCGAACATGGAGGCCAGGGCTTCGGCCGTATTCAGATCGTCGTCCATGGCGGCGGTGAACTGCGCCTGCGCGGAGGCGGTGCGCTCGGCGAGCGCCGGGTTCAAGCCCTCGGCGAACGCGCCGCTTTCCAGCCGCAGCTTGAAATTGCGCAGCCGCTCGATGGCGGTCTTGGCGGATTGCAGCCCGTCGAACGTGAAGTTCAGCGTCTTGCGGTAAGGCACCGAGGCCAGCAGATAGCGCACCGCTTCGGGCGCGTAGCCGCGGCCCAGGATGTCGCGCAGGGTGAAGTAGTTCCCCAGCGACTTCGACATCTTCTGGCCTTCCACCATCAGGAACTCGGCGTGCAACCAGAAGCGCGCGAACGGCTTTCCGGTGAGCGATTCCGATTGCGCGATTTCGTTCTCATGATGCGGGAAGATCAGGTCCACGCCGCCGGCGTGGATATCCAGCGTCTCGCCCAGATACTGAATGGCCATCACGGAGCATTCGATGTGCCAGCCCGGCCGGCCGCGGCCGATTTTCTCGTCCCAGAAAACTTCGCCTTCCTTAGGGGCTTTCCACAACGCGAAATCGCGCGCGTCCGCCTTTTCGTACTCATCCATGTCGACGCGCGCGCCGGCGCGGATGCCGCTGAAATCGTTGTGCGACAGCTTGCCATATTCGGGAAAAGTGGCGATGCGGAAATAGATGGAGCCGTCGCTCTCGTAGGTGTGGCCGCCTGCCGTGAGCCGCTCGATAGCCTCCGCCATTTCGTGAATGTGCTCGGTGGCGGGGGTGACGTGCTCGGGTGTCTCCAGCCGCAGCAAGCCGCAATCGTCGCGAAAGGCCTGGATGTAGTGCGCGGTATAATCGTCGAGCGATTGGTCGCGCGCCACCGCGTTACGGATGATCTTGTCGTCCACATCGGTGATGTTCATGACGTGGTCGAGCGCGAAACCGCTGGCGCGCAGCCACCGGCGCAGGATATCCACAAACATGAACGTGCGGAAGTTACCGATGTGCGCGTAGTCGTAGACGGTGGGGCCGCAGGTGTACATGCGCACGGTATTTTCCCGCTGCGGGGCGAATTCCGCGGTTTGCTGGGTGAGCGTATTGTAGAAGCGCAGGGGCATGGCGAGGGGAATTTTCATCGTAACAGACGCGGCTAGCGAGGCGTGACATGCAATTCCAGACCCTTCCCTGGGCGCTGAACGATGTACCTGTCTCGGAAAACGTCCATGGCGGGGGTTTGGTTTCTGATGGTACGCCCGGTCCGGTATTCGATCGCGCGGAACGGAAACTCGCCAGAATAACGCCGGACCTTTGCCTGCACCATGATGAAACCCGGGTCGGCGGCACGGGACAGCGTACCAGGCGGGAGTTTCAGCTTCGAGATCGTGCGCGCGGAAGGAAGAGCCACTATTGCGCTCACCCAGGTGTTGTACACGAAGCCCTGACGATTGCGCGAAACCACCAGGCGATCCGGGCCGGCAAACGCATATGTTGCCCAGCGGAGATCCTTCAACTCACCTTTCAGGCTGACCTCTTTTCTGCTGCGTAGATCCCAAACCAGAGGGGACCCATCGGCGTTTTTGGGCGCGATGATCGCGTATCGGCTATCGGGCGAAAAATCGATCCTGGCGGAGCCGGGGTCGCCCGAAATCCGCATGGAGGGCCCCATGCCTCGTACGATTTTGGTGCAGAACTTCTTCCTTTCGAAGAAGGTCCGGCTGGAGGCCACATCGATCAACCGAAGGGTGCCGCCGAAGTCCACGCATGCCACCACCTGCGCGTCCGGAGAGAGGCCCGCAGTGCCGCACGCCAATGCCCCGACCTTGGTTGAATTGAGGCTGCGATCGGCGACGCTCCACCGTTCCACTCGCGCGGGGGAATTGACGTAGGTGAGTTCGAGCCAACTGGCGTGCGATGCACCCGTCAGGAATGCAAATTGGCCGTCGGCGGTAAATTCTGCGTCGCTTGCGTTTTCAGCGGGAACCCGGAAGATAACGCGGAAGGGATCTACACTGAAGACCGCGATTCCGGTATCGGACTGGGCCAGCACATACTTGCCGTCCGGGCTGAACCGCAGCCGGCGAAAGTACTCGCGCCCGATGGAGGCGGCGCCGGACGGCCGCGCCGGTGCGGGCGAGGCGCGGGAATGCGGATCGTCCCACAGATTTGTGGTCTTGGGAAGGGGTTGCGCTAGCAACGCCGGCCAAGTCAGCACAACTATCCAAGTGAGGCTCCGCATACCCTTCGGCCGATTGAGCGAGGGGCAAGTCCCCGCGGCGACACCGGTTTCCGATATCTTCAGTAAAGCACGGCCGGGGCGAGCCGGAAGGTTCATAAACATGCAGCGCTGCCGATCTGCCGGTCGAGTGGCGTGGGTCAAGCAAGCGCTCTGGACAGGCCGCGCCGACTGCAGTTGTCTGACCGGAACCACGCCTGCACTCCCTGCTGCAGCGCGGCTGCAGGCGGATAAGCGATCCGCGCAGTACCCAAACGCGGGGCGATCCCAAATCCACTACCTCTCCACCAGCGTGATGGCTTCCACCAATACGCTCGCGGAGTGCTTCCGAAAGGTCCAACTGGAAACACTCCTCCGTTTCACAGCCCATGCTCGCCAAGCGAACCATGGCGCACCAGTTCGAGACCGGCGGTCATCCGGCTTGGCTAGATGAGAACGAGCTGCTTGCCGTGCCGGCCGGATTTTTCTCTCTTATAGTCGCGCTGAAAGCGGGTGGTGTATCATCGATCGTCAGATCGCTGAAGGACGCTAGAGCAGCGTGAGCGAGTATATCCGCGAACTGATGCGGGCGACGAAAAGCGCAAGGCCGAAGATCGGCTAACGGCACTGTTGCTCGAAGGACTGGAGAGCGAAGAGAATGAAATGACGAAACAGGATTTCGCGGAAATCCGCAGGGAAGCCCTCGCGCACCGCAAGCGCCGCAAAAAGAAGGGCTGACGGTGCCGATCGTCCATAAGCGGGCCAGCGCCTCTGGCTATATGGTCCCGGTGTGTGTTCGGTGGTGGGGGTGACGTGCTCGGGTGTCTCTAGGCGCAGCACCCGCAATCGTCGCGAAAGGCCTGGATGGAGTGCGCGGTATAATCCTCGAGCGATTGGTTGCGGGCCACCGCGTTACGGATGATCTTGTCGTCCGCGTCGGTGATGTTCATGACGTGGTCGAGCCGGAAACCGCTGGCGCGCAACCACCGGCGCAGGATGTCGACGAACAAGAAGGTGGGGAAGTTGCCGATGTGCGCGTAGTCGTAGACGGTGGGGGCCGCAGGTGTACACCCGCACGGTGTTATCCCGCTGCGGGGCGAATTCGGCGGTTTGCTGCGTGAGCGTATTGTAGAAGCGCAGGGGCATGGCGACGGTAGTTTTTGTCGTAGCGGACGTGGCTGGCGGGGCGTGGCAACGCGTGCCTGCCTGTACCGGGAAGCATCAGCGGTTCGGAGAGGTTCTTATCTATTGAGAACAGTTAAGAACGATGCTAGACTGCATCGCAGGAGACACCCAAAAACACGGGAGCGATCATGACAACCGTCACCATCTCATTGCCCGAATCCCTGAAGGAATTCATCGACCACCAGCTCGCTACCAAGGGCTACGGCAACGTGAGCGAGTATTTCCGATCGCTCTTACGCGACGCGCAAAAGGAAGAATCCGAGGCCCGGCTGGAAGCGCTGTTGCTGGAAGGCCTGGCTGGCGGCGACGATATTCCGTTGACGCCGGTGTTCTGGAGGGACCTCGAATCGGAGGCGCGGGGCATCGCCGCGAAGCACAAGGCGCGAAAGCGGCCGTGAAAGCCGTTATTCGCCCGCGCGCTCAGGACGACATCCTCCGGCAATTCCGCTGGTGTCTGGTCGGGCAGGACGCACCCGATGCCGCGTTCCCGTTCATGGAAGCCGTCGAGGCGTCGGTCGAACAGTTAGTACGCATGCCCAACATGGGCGCGACCAAAAGGCTTCGGAACCCGAGCGCGATGTTTACCGGATTCTGAAGAAGGAGTCAGGTGACGATGACAAGGTCCACTGAAAGATATCCACGAACGTGAACGTGCGGAACTTGCCGATATGCGAGGAGTTGTAAACGGCGTGTTCATACCACAGTGTTGTCTCGCCGTTTGTCTATATATAGAAGCGTCCACGTAATCAGTGCATGCCGGCATCGAGACCGCGGAACGGTTCCTGGCGAATGCCGACGCAAGCTTCACGGATCTGTCTCACCGAAACCAAGCCTGCACGCCCTGCTGCAGCGCCGCCGCGCCGGCTGCGCCGGTCAGTGCGGTCACGCATGCGGGTACCGGACCGCGTCGTTTCCACTCTTCGTGTACTGCGTGCGCGCCCAGGTAGAACAGCCATCCAGCGGCCAGCGCCAGCGGATACGTAATCCAGGCGGTGCCCAGTTGGGGGGCGATGGCCAGTCCCAGAACGCCGCCTACCAGCGTAATGGCTTCTACTAGCACGCTCCAAAACAGCGCGGCGGAGCGCGACGAGACCGATGCGCGCACGATGGCTCCCAGCGCGATGCCCTCCGGAACTTTGTGCAAAGCCACCGCCAGCGCCACCGCCAGCCGGATGCCGTGATGCGACGCCAACTGCGCCGTCGCGATCGTCCAGCCATCGAAGAAGCTGTGCAGCATGCTGGCGCCGATCAGGGGCGCGGCGAATCCGTGCAGCGCCGTGTCGCAGGACCGATGGTCGTGACCGTGCGCGCAGGATGGGCATACCGGCGCCACGTGCCGGTTGATCCAAAACAACAGGCCGTAACCGCCGGCGAAGAAGATTCCAGTCGCGGGCCATCCGATCTCTTCCACCAGTTCGGGCAAGAGGCCGAAGAACACCACGCCCAGCAGCACGCCGGCGCTGAACGGGACCACCAGGCGAGTGCGGCGTCCGGCGCTGGTCAGCCACAGCCCCAGGAACACTCCAGCGATGCCGATCAGGGCGGCCAGCAGTGGCGGTCCGATTCCGGTGGTGAGGAGCGCGGGTGACAAGCATCCACGCTAGCATACGCCCCGGCCGGCCATCGCCGGTCGGGCGAAAATCCGGTAATATTGATTTGTTAGGCCGGTTGGAGAGTTAGCCTTGAAATCTCTACACCTTGCGGTCGCCGCGCTGGCTGCGGCGGCGGCACTATCTTCGGTCGCGCGGCCCGTGGCGGCACAGGAGCCCGCCACGGAAGATAGCGCCGAACCGCTCGACACGTATGTGCGCGCTTTCAAGGTGCATATCGAAAGCCTTTATAATAAAAGCGCGTTCGCTGAACTGGATGCCCTTGCCGACCGGTTGCGCAGCCAAAAGCTGCGCTTCAAAGGCGGCGCGTGGCAGCTAAACACTTTCTACAAAACGACCGGCTCCGCGGGCGATCTCACGGCCACAGACGCCGCGTGGCGGTCGCATATCGCGAAGCTGGAGCGGTGGATTAAGGATAGCCCCACTTCTCCAACACCCCGCGTGGCGCTCGCGCACGCCTATGTGCGCTTCGCCTGGAAAGCGCGCGGCACTGGCTTCGCCAACACGGTGACGCCGGAAGGCTGGGCGCTTTTTCGCCAGCGCGAACAGTCGGCCCGCACGGTGCTGGAGGATGCGGCGAAAGTAGGCGCCACCGATCCGCAATGGTACCGGGAAATGCAAGCCGTCGCCACGGCGCAGGGTTGGGATCGCGCACAGGTGGATGCGCTCGCTGCCCAGGCTCTGGCAAGTCAGCCGGGCTATTATTACTTCGCAACCGCCCACGCATACTACCTCTTGCCGAAGTGGCACGGCAAGCCCGGGGAATCTGAACGGTGGGCGGAGCAAGTGGCCAATCAGGCAGGCGGGGAAGAAGGCGATGCCACGTATTTTATGATGGCCGCCGATCTGAACTGCTGCCGTTCCACGCAGGCGCCGGCGCTGTCCTGGCCGCGCGTTCGGCAAGGATTTTCGGCTATCGACCGGCTGTATGGTTCCACCAATCGCCAGCGGAACGTGCTGGCTTATTTGGCATTGCGCGCGGGCGATGCACAGGCCGCGCAGGAAGCGTTCGCGCAGATCGGCGACGACTGGGATGAGCACGTCTGGCGAACCAAAGCCCTGTTCGACGCCAGCCGCACCGGCCAGGTTGTCGGGAAGACGCAACCGCTTCGCGCTGCGAACGATTAGCAGCCGCCTGGGAGGGCACGCCCAGAGGGCACCCGGGGCAAGGGTCTGCCCCACGTTATACTGGGTTTTTAATGCTACGAGTTCGTTTCGCGCCGTCTCCCACCGGCTTTCTCCACATCGGCAGCGCGCGCACATTCATTTTCAACTGGCTCTATGCGCGCCATTGCGGCGGCGCGATGATTTTGCGCATTGACGATACCGACGTGGAGCGCAATACGCAGTCCTCGCTCGATTCGATCTTCGATGGGCTGCGCTGGCTCGATCTCGGATGGGACGAGCAATATCGCCAGTCCGAGCGCCTGGCCGTGCATCAGGAAACGGCGCAAGCGATCTTCGGGAAGGGGCTCGCCTACCGCGATTTCACCCCGGCCGATACCAGCGCCGCGGAATCGGCGCGCGGCGAAGGCGGGTGGCTGTTCAATCCAGGGATGCGCGAGTTATCCGCCGCCGAGAGCGACCGGCGCGCCGCGGCCGGAGAGCCGTTCGTGCTGCGCTTTCGCGTGCCGCGCGACCGGGCCGCCAACGTGTGCTTTCGCGACGCCGTTTATGGCGAGCAGGTCAAATCCACGGCGGATATCGAAGACTTCGCTTTGCTGCGCAGCAATGGCATGCCCACGTATCACCTGGCCTCCTGCGCGGACGACGCCGATTTGCGCATCAGCCACATCATCCGCGGGCAGGACCATCTGACGAACACCTTCAAGCACGTGCTGATTTTCGAGGCCGCGGGCGCCACGCCGCCGCAATTCGCGCACCTGCCGCTACTGATCGCTCCGGATGGCGCCAAGCTTTCCAAGCGCCGGCACGGGCCGGTGGTCAGCGTGACCACCTATCGCGACAACGGATTTCTACCCCAGGCATTCGTGAATTTCCTGTGCCTGCTGGGCTGGTCGCCCAAGGACGATCGCGACCGCATGAGCCGGCAGGAATTGATCGACGCTTTCTCCTTCGAGGGCATCAATCGCAGCAACGCGGTGGTGAACTTTACCGAGGAAGACCCCATCGACCCCAAGGCGCTCTGGCTCAATGCGGAGCACATTCGCGCGCTGCCCATGGAAGATCTGGCCGATCTGCTGCTGCCCATCGTGCGTGCCGCCGGATTTGATGTGGACCGCGCCCGGATGCTCCAAATCACGCCTCTGGTGCAGGAACGCATCAAGCTGCTGCGGGACGTGCTGACCGTTGCGGATTTCTTCTTTGTAGACCAACTTCCCGCTTATGACAGCGCCGAACTGACCCCGCAGAAGGGCGATGCCGCCATGGCGCTGAAGGCCTTGCAGGCAGGCCGCGAGGCGCTGGCGACAACCGAATTCACCCACGATGCGCTCGAACAAACACTACGGTCCGCCGCGAGCGCTCTTGGAATCAAATCAGGCCAGATGTTTCAACCCATTCGCGTCGCCGTCTGCGGCCGCAAGAACGCGCCGCCGCTGTTTGCGACCCTTGAAGTGCTTGGCCGCGACGCGTCGACCGCGCGCATCGGCCAAGCCATCGAGAAGTTGCAGTAGGAGTTTCCGTATATTATGACCCCCACCCCAGGCCCTTCGAACTTCGTCCGCGACATCGTCATCGAAGACCTAAAGACCAACAAATACGATGGACGCGTGCATACGCGCTTTCCACCGGAGCCGAACGGCTATCTGCACATCGGCCACGCCAAGTCGATCAATCTCAACTTCGGGCTCGCCGCGGAGTTTGGCGGAAAATGCAACTTGCGCTTCGACGACACCAATCCCTCGAAGGAAGAGACCGAGTATGTCGATTCGATTATCAAAGATGTCCGTTGGCTGGGCGGCGACTGGGAAGGCCGGCTGTTCTATGCGTCCGACTATTTCGACCAGTTGTACGAATGGGCTGTGCAATTGATCAAATCCGGGAACGCGTATGTTTGCGATCTTACCGGCGACCAGGTCCGCGAGTACCGCGGGACATTGACCGAACCCGGCAAGGAGAGCCCCTGGCGCAACCGCTCGATCGAAGAAAACCTGGATCTGTTCGAGCGCATGCGGGCGGGCGAGTTTCCCGACGGATCGCGCACCCTGCGCGCCAAGATCGACATGGCCGCGAAGAACCTGAACATGCGCGATCCGGTGATGTACCGCATCCTGCACGCCGAACATCACCGCACGGGCGATAAATGGTGCATCTACCCGATGTACGATTTCACGCATGGTCAATCCGACTCGATCGAGCGCATCACGCATTCCATCTGCACGCTGGAGTTTGAAGATCACCGCCCGCTCTATGACTGGTATGTGGAGCAGTTAGGCATCTATCATCCGCAACAGATCGAATTCGACCGGCTCAATCTCACTTATACTCTGTTGAGCAAGCGCAAGCTGCTCACACTGGTGCAGGACAGGCACGTGAGCGGCTGGGACGATCCGCGCATGCCCACGATATCCGGCATCCGGCGGCGCGGTTACACGCCCGAGGCACTGCGCAATTTCTGCAATGCGATTGGCGTTTCGAAAACCAACGGCACCATCGAGCTGGGGCTGCTGGAGCATTTTCTGCGCGAGGATTTGAACAAGCGCGTGGCGCGGGTGATGGCGGTGTTGCGGCCGCTACGCGTGGTGATCGACAACTACCCCGAGGGCCAGGTGGAAGAGATGGAGGCGGTGAACAATCCCGAAGATGCCGCCATGGGCACGCGCAAAGTGCCGTTCTCGCGCGTGCTGTACATCGAGCAGGACGACTTCAAAGAGGTTCCGCCCAAACAGTTTTACCGCCTTTCTCCGGGGCGCGAAGTCCGGCTGCGGTATGGCTATTTCATCGCCTGCACCGGCGTGGTCAAGGACGAAAATACGGGCGAGATCATTGAGATCCATTGCACGTATGACCCCGCCACGCACGGTGGCAACGCGCCGGACGGACGCAAGGTGAAATCCACCATTCACTGGGTTTCCGCGGCGCACGCCACCGATGCAGAGGTTCGATTGTACGAAAACCTGTTTTCCCGCGAAGATCCCAACCAGACCGACGAAGGCGAAAACTTCACCGCGAATCTGAATCCGCGCTCGCTCGAAGTGGTGACCGGTGTCAAGCTGGAGCCTTCGCTGCGCGATGCGGTGCAGGGCGGCCGCTATCAGTTCGAGCGGCTGGGTTACTTCTGCGTCGATCCCGATTCGGCGGCGGGCAAGCTGGTCTTCAACCGGACCGTGGCGCTGCGGGATTCGTATGCCAAAATCGAGAAGGCTGAAAAGGCCCAGAGACCAAAATGATCATTCTGGGAATTGGCGGCGTACTGGGCGATGCGGCATGCGCCATCCTCCGCGATGGCGCGCTGGTGGCGGCCGTCGAAGAATCCAAGCTGAGCCGGCAGGGACAGCCCGGCGCGCATACCGGCCCTACGGGGCTGCCGGAGCAATCCATCGCCGCGTGTCTCTCGCTGGCGGGCGCGACGTCCGAACAGATTGACACGGTCGCCATCGTGCGCCCATACACCACCGTGCCGGAAGCAGCGCTCCACCTGCAGTTGCGCGCGCGATTTCCCAATAGCAGCCTTGTGGTGGTGGAGCATCATGTCGCGCACGCCGCCTCGGCATATTATCCTTCGCCGTTCGAGGAAGCCACCGTGCTCACGCTGGATCGCGCGGGCGATTTTCGCTGCGGTACGCGTTGGCACGGCGCGGGCACCCAGCTTTCGCTTGAGAAGGAGTTGTATTATCCCGACTCACTCGGCGATCTCTATGGCCGGGTGACCGAGTTGCTAGGTTTCCACGCCAACCTGGAAGAGCACAAAGTGCAATGGCTCTCGGCCGCGGGCGACGGCCGGTTCCGCGATCTGTTCCTGGAAATCATGCCCATGCGGGAGGGAGAGTGGCCGCGCCTGGACCGTTCCTTCTTCGATGCCGAGCGGCTGACTGGCGGCGGCTTTAGCGCGCGCTTTTACGAGCGGCTGGGACTGGAAGACGGTGCGGCGGTGCCCGAATCGCTGCGCGCTTCGCTGGCGGCCGGTATCCAGCGCGCCGTCGAAGAGACGGTGATCCGCATGGCCGGGTCCGGCAGGAATCTTTGTTTCGCCGGCGGGTTGGGCTTGAATGCGCTGCTGGTTTCGGCGATCGAGCACTCCGCCTTTGAAAATGTTTTTGTGCAGCCGGCGGCGGGCGATGCAGGCACCGCCATTGGGGCCGTGCTGCAGACCTGGCACGTGGTCTGGGGCCAGCCCCAGCGCATTCGGCTGGATAATCTCTATCTGGGCCCCAGCTACACAGCCGAAGAGATCAAGCGTGTGCTCGAAAACTGCAAGCTGCGTTTCCGCTATATTCTGACTACCGAAGAGACCATCGAAACCGCTATTGCGCAGCTTGCCGAGAACCGCATCGTGGCCTGGATGCACGGCCGCATGGAGTTCGGCCCACGCGCGCTTGGGAACCGCAGCATTCTGGCGTCGCCGCTCGATTCATACGCCGCCGAAAACCTGAACGCCTTTATCAAGCATCGCGAGCCGTTCCGCAAGTTTGCCGCTTCCGTGCCGGCGGAACTGGCAGGCGCATACTTCGAGTGCGGCCCCAACGCGCGCTTTCTGGCCACCGTCGGCCGCGTCCGTCCGGAGCATCGCGGCCGCTTCGCGAGCGCCGTCCTGAATGGCGATCTGGTCCGTGTGCACACGGTTTCGCAGGAGGACAACCCGCTGTACTGGAAACTGCTGCACGCGGCGGGCAAAGCGACTGGCCTGCCGGTGCTCTACAACACATCGTTCAACCTGTTCAGCGAGCCGCTGGTGTGTACTCCGCGCGACGCGGCGCGAAGTTTCTACTCGTCCGGAATCGATGCCATGTTCGTCGGGAATTTTTTCCTGCAGAAGTGACTACCTCATGCGTTCCCTCTGGCTTTGCCTCCTCAGTGTGCCCCTCCTCTTTGCGCAGGCCCCCGACGAAAAGGAAGATATCAAGAATCCCGTCGCGGGCAAGGCCGACGCCATCGCGGCCGGCAAGAAGCTGTACCTGGAAGGCTGCAGCGGATGTCATGGCCCCACCGCGGAAGGCGGCCGCGGTCCCAATCTCGCGCAAGGCGACCAGATCCGCGGCGCCACCAACCGGCACTTGGTGTCGGTTATCGGCGAAGGGGTGAAAGGTTCTGAAATGCCGCCTTCCGGACTGCTCGCGGACAAGATCTGGCAGGTGGTCGCGTACCTGCGCAACCTTACAGCCGTGGCATTCGATAGCATGGCGGCGGGCGATGCCGAGGCCGGCCGCGCGTTGTTCTTCGGCAAAGCGGGCTGCGCGAACTGCCACACCATCCGCGGGCGCGGCGGCTTTCCCGGTCCCGATCTTTCGAACATCGGCCGGGTGCGCTCTTTCCGCCAATTGCGGCAATCACTGCTCGATCCCGATGCGGAAATCGTAGCGGGTTACGGCGGCGTCACCGTCACGACGAGATCCGGCCAGACCATCGCGGGCGTGGCGCGCGACAACACCAATTACGCGATCCAGATTCTGGATGCGCGCGGTGATATCCATCGCCTGCTCAAGGCCGATCTGAACGAAGTGGTTTTTCGCGCGAACTCGCTGATGCCATCCGATTATAAGCAGCGCCTCAGTTCCGCCGAGGTCGAGGATCTGCTGGCCTTTCTGGGCCGCCAGTCGATCCGGCAGGCGGGCGCGGCCGTCCAAAGCGCGGTGCAACCGGCCGGTGGCGGCGCGAGTTACGATTTGATCCGCCAAGGCCCTGGTGCGGACTGGCTGACCTATGCCGGGGACTACGCGGCGCACCGGCACAGTCCGCTGACCGGGATCACAGCGGCCAACGTGAAGTCGCTCGTTTCGGCGTGGGTCTACCACGTAGATGGCGCCACTCACCTGGAAGCTACGCCGCTGGTCTACGACGGCGTCATGTACGTCACCAACAACAACGAATTGCATGCGCTCGACGCGCGCACCGGCCGGCCGATTTGGAAATATCGCGACGAACTGGCCTCGCGCAGCGACGTGAACCGCGGCGCCGCCATCCTCGGTGACAGCGTCTTCTTCGTCGCCAGCGATGCGCACCTAGTGGCGCTCAACCGCAAGACGGGCGGTGGACTATGGGATCGCGAGTTTGCGGATCTCAGCCGCGGCGCCTTCGCCACGCTCGCGCCCATGGCCGTGAAGGACCGGGTGATCGTGGGGGTGTCGGGCGGCGACACCGGCGTGCGCGGATTCATCGCGGCACTCTCCGCCGCTACCGGCGAAGAGCTATGGCGCTTCTGGACCGTCCCGGCCAAAGGCGAGGCCGGCGCGGAAACCTGGGGCGAACTGGGCCCCGAATGGGGCGGCGCGGCGACTTGGCTGAACGGCACTTACGATCCCGAGTTGAACCTGCTCTACTGGACCACCGGCAATCCGTGGCCCGACTTCTACGGCGGCGCGCGCCGCGGCGCCAATCTGTATTCCGATTCGCTGCTGGCGCTCGACGCCGATACCGGCAAGCTGAAATGGTATTTCCAATTCACGCCGCACGACACGCACGATTGGGATGCGCAGGCGTGGCCCGTTCTGCTCGACACCACCTACGAAGGCCGCCCGCGCAAGCTCGTGCTGCACGCGAATCGCAACGGCTACTTTTACGTGCTTGACCGCGTCACGGGCGAGTTCCTGCGCGCCACGCCTTTCGTCGATCGGCTGAATTGGGCCAAGGGTATCGACGCTAAAGGCAAGCCGATCGAGAATCCCGGCATGGAGCCATCTCCCAGCGGCACGCGCGTGTGCCCTTCGGTGCGCGGAGCGACTAACTGGATGTCGCCTTCGTACAACCCGCAAACCGGCCTGCTCTACGTGCCCACCTTCGAGGAATGCGATATGTACATTTCATCGGCCAAGACGCCGGAGCCGATGAAGAACTTCGCCGGCACCGGCGGCGAGCCCATTTCCAAAGAGCCCGGCAAATTCTATTTGCGGGCGCTCGATCCGCAAACCGGCGCGAAGCGTTGGGAGTACCCGACCACCGGCCACGGCGACATGTGGGCGGGAACGGTATCCACCGCGGGCGGCCTGGTTTTCTTCGGCGACGATGACGGCCAACTCGTGGCGGTAGACGCCGCGACCGGCCGTCACCTTTGGCACTATTCCCTGGGGCAAAACATCACCGCTTCGCCCATCACCTTCATGGCCGACGGCAAGCAATATGTGACGATCGCCGCGGCCACGGATGTTTTTACGTTCGCGCTGTTCGAGCCGGGGCGCTGATCACTTAAGCTGATCGATCGTCGCGGCCAGGCCCACGTTGTCGTTCGCCGCGTCCGTCGAGGTCGCCACAAAGTCGATGGTGGTCCCCTCCCGCATCGTCAAACCGCTCAAGTTGAAAGTCACGTCATCGCCAAAGAACGTCAGGCTATTGTCGAACAGAATCGTCGTTCCGTTTTCATAGATCGCCACGGTGACGTTGGGCAGCGACAAGTCCAATCCCTCGAACTCACCCAAGATCCAGTACTTGCCAGTCGCCGGAGCCGTCCAGCGTGCCACCACCACGTTGGCCTCCGGTGCGAGATAGAGCTGCCGATAAGAGGAAGAGCGCAAGAAGACGTAGCCCAGTTCTCATAACGGGAGTTCCTCTCGCATTAGACGATGCTTCGACTGGAATATTAAGACCAACGGATCGGCTCGCGTTAGGATTGGGGTGGTCTCGAACGTATTGCTGACTCTGTTCGCGCTCGTCGTTCCAAATCCGAAGGACCTCAGTCCACTCCTGTGAGCCCTCGGAAAGGCCGTGTTCGCGCATAGCGGCCTTTAGGTCGTCAGCGACTCTCTGGCGCCAGAAACCAGCGCCAGGCGACCGCAGGAGTGCGGTCGCGGCAGACTAAGCGACTGCGCCACGACTATCGCGCGGCCAGTTCCGCCTGCGCAGGCATACGGGCGCTCTTGCCGCCGCGCAGCCATCCCTGGACGCGCTCCATGTAGAGATAGATCACCGGCGTTATATATAATGTCAGCAACTGCGACACCAACAGCCCGCCGACCACCGCCAGGCCCAGCGGCTGGCGCGCGTCGGCGCCTTCGCCGTAGCCCAGCGCGATGGGCAGCGTGCCGAACAACGCCGCCACGGTGGTCATCATGATGGGGCGGAAGCGCAGCATGCAGCCCGAGTAGATCGCGTCGAACGGGGCTTTGCCTTCCACACGCTGCTGCTCCAGCGCGAAGTCGATCATCATGATGGCGTTCTTCTTTACCACGCCGAACAACATGATCAGGCCGACGAACGCGTAGAGGTCCAGCTCCTTGTGAAACAGGCGCAACGTGAGCAGGGCGCCGAACACCGCCGAAGGCAACCCGGAAAGGATGGTGATGGGATGGATGAAGCTCTCGTACAAAATGCCCAGCACGATGTAAATCACCAGAATGGCGACGATCAGAAGGATGGACATCCCTTGGAACGACTGCTGAAATTCTTTCACCGTGCCCTGGAAGTTGACGCTGATGGTGGGCGGCACGCGCAACGCTTCGACGGCCTCCTTCACCTGGGCGGCGGCATTACCCAGCGAGAAACCGGTTTTCAGGTTGAACGAGATGGTCACGGCGGGCAACTGCCCGAAATGGTTGACGGTCAACGGACCGACTCCGCGCGAAAGCTTCACCACGGCATCCAGCGGAACGAGCGGCCCCTGCGTGGAGCGCAGATAAATCTTGGAGAGGCCTTCCGGAGTGCGCTGATAGCGGGGTTCAACCTGCATGATGACGGCATACTGATTGGCCGGGGTATAGATGGTCGAGACCTGCCGGTCGCCGTAGGCGGTATACAGCGCATCTTCAATCTGCTCCGGCGACAGCCCCAGCGCCACGGCGCGGTCCCGGTCGATATCCACCGTCACCTCCGGGCTCGAGATCTGCAAGTCGGAATTCACATCCAGGAATCCGGGCAGGGCGCGCATCTTATCGACGATCGGATCGACCCAGGCGTAGATCTCTTTCAGGTTGGTGCTCTGCATGGTCATCTGATACGCGCTGGTGCTGAACTGTCCGCTGACCGTGATGGGCGGCGGGTTCTGCAGGAACACCATGATGCCGGGAACGGCCGCCACCTTGGGCCGCACCCGCGCGATGATCTGATCGGCGGTCGCCTTGCGGTCCGCGCGCGGTTTCAGGCTGGCGAACATGCCCACCTGATTGCCGCCCATCATGAATGCGCCGGTGGCTGCCACGTCCGGATCGCGCTGCACGATATCCGCGACGGCGCGGAGATGTTTGGCCATCGATTCGAAAGAAATATCCTGGCCAGAGAGCGCGAAGCCAAAGAAGAATCCGCTGTCCTGGCTGGGGATGAAACCGGTGGGCATGCCGAAGAACAGATATACGGTGCCGCCGAGCAGCAGGATGGCGGCCATGAGGGTAGCGAACTGATGGCGCAGCACGCCTTTGAGCGTGTAGTCGTAAGCGGACGTCAGCCCATCGAAGCCTGACTCGAAGAAGCCGTAGAGGCGGCCGTGGCTGCCGGTGTGGCTATATCGCAGGAAGCGGCTGCCCAGCATGGGCGTGAGGCTCAGAGAGACGAAGCCGGAGATCAGGATGGCGACCGCGATGGTGACGGCGAACTCATGCAGCAGGCGTCCCACGATGCCGCCCATGAAGAGGATGGGAATGAAGACGGCCACCAGGGACACGGTCATGGAAATGATGGTGAAGCCGATTTCCTTCGAAGCCAGCAGCGCGGCTTCCATGCGCCCTTTGCCCATCTCCATATAGCGCACGATATTCTCGAGCATCACGATGGCGTCGTCGACCACAAATCCCACCGAGAGTGTCAGGGCCATCAGGGAGAGATAGTTCAGGCTGTAGCCGAGCAGATACATGGTGGCGAACGTGCCGATGATGGAGAGGGGCACGGCCACACCGGGAATGAGAGTGGCACTGAGGTTGCGAAGGAAAATGAAGATGACCATCACCACCAGGCAGACGGTCAGCACCAGCGTGTATTCCACGTCGTCGATCGATCCCCGGATGGATTCCGCCGCATCGCCGCCGATCTCAAGGGTGATGGAGGGCGGAAGCTCGCGGCGAAAGCTGGGCAACAGGGCTCTCACGGCGTTCACCACTTCCACCGTATTGGTGCCGGGTTGGCGCTGGATGGCGAGCATGGTGCTTTTTACGCCGTTGAACCAGGCGCCGGTCTTGTCGTTTTCGAAGCCATCGATAACGTTGCCGAGCTGCTCCAGGCGAATGGGCACGCCGTTCTTGTAGGAGACGATGATGGGCCGGTACGCGGCGGCGCGGGTCAATTCGCCGCTCGATTGGACGGTAAACGCCTGCTTCTCGCCGTACAATCTGCCGGTTGGCAGATTGACGTTGCTGCGTTGGATGGCCTGCATCACTTCGTCGAAGCCGATGCCGCGGGCGGCCAGCTTATCGGGATCCAACTGTACTCGCACGGCGTACTTCTGGCCGCCAAATACTTGCACGCGCGAAACGCCGGAGACCATCGACATGCGCTCGGCCAATAGGGTTTCCGCGTACTCATCCACGGTGTAATCCGGCAGCGTATCGGAGTGGAGGACAAGGAACAGGATGGGCTGCTCGGCCGGATTGGCCTTCTGGTAGGAAGGCGGATGCGGCATATTGGCGGGCAGCACGCCTTCGGCCTTGGCAATGGCGGACTGGATATCCTGCGCGGCGCTGTCGATATTGCGGGCCAGGGTAAATTGCACGTTGATCTGCGTGGAGCCCTGGGAGTTGGTGGAACTCATGCTTTGCACGCCGGCGATGGTGGAGAACTCGCGCTCGAGAGGCGTGGCTACCGCCGCGGCCATGGTCTCCGGGCTGGCGCCGGGCAGAGCGGCGGTCACCTGAATGCTCGGGTAATCCACCGTGGGCAGGGCTGCCACCGGCAGCGAACGGAAGGCCACCACGCCGAACAGCAAAATAGCCAACATGACCAGCGCGGTCATGACGGGGCGTTCGATGAAGATGCGGGAGATATGCATGGTCAGAGCGCCAGGTTGTCCACTTTGCCCGCCGGAACGGGCTTGATTTTCGCGCCGGGGTACAGCAGCAACTGGCCGTCGATAACCACGGTCTCGCCGGGTGCGACGCCTTTGGCGATGACCGCCTTGCGGCCGATGGTGCGGGCTACGGTGACTTGCCTGGGTTCGACCGTCTGGTCCGCTTTCACCACAAAAATGAACTGGCCGCGCTGGCCGTCCTGCACGGCTTCGGTAGGCACCACGGTGGCGTTGCTCCCGGTATCCAGCATGAGCATTACGTTGACAAACTGGCCCGGCCAGAGCGCGCGATCCGCGTTGTCGAAGACCGCTTTCAGCCGGATAGTGCCGGTGTTGGTGTCCACCGCATTGTCGATGACTTTCAGGACGCCGCGCGCGACGCGGTTGGGTTCGGCATCGTTAAAGGCCTGAACCTCCATTTTCCCTCCCGCGCTGCGCTGCTTGATGGCGTTGAGATGTTCTTCCGGAACGCCGAACGACACGAAGACCGGAGAGACCTGGTTGATGACCACCAGCGCCACGTCATTCACCTTAATCAGGTTGCCGGGATGCACCAACAGATTGCCGGTGCGGCCGCCCACCGGCGCGCGGATTTCGCAATAGCCGAGGTCGAGCTTGGCGCGCGCCACGGCGGACTGATCGCTATCGAGCGAAGCGCGAGCACTCTCGATGGCGGCCTGGTCGGCGTGGGTGGACTCGCGCGCGGCGTCGGCGGCGGCGCGCTGCTGGGTGGCCTGCATCTGCGGCGCGACACCCTCTTTGGCGAGTTGCTCGTAGCGGTAGGCGTCGGCTTCCGCGCTCTTGGATTGGGCAACGTCGCGCGCCAGGGTGGCCTGCGCCTGGACCAGTTGCGCGCGGTCCTTGGCTACGGCGGATTCGGCTTGCGCCAACGCCTCGCGATACGGCCGCGGATCGATTTCGAAGAGCAGGTCGTTTTTCGAGACGTCGCGGCCTTCGGTGAAATTCGCGCTCATCAACTCGCCCGCAACCTGCGATTTGACCTGCACGGTGGAGGACGGTTCCACAGTTCCGATGGCACGGATCTCGACCGGCACGGCTTCCTCGGACGCGACCGCCACGCTGACCGGAACGGCGGGCATTCCGCCGACCGCCTGCGCCTGTTGCTTGGCGCAGCCCGCTGCGAGTATCGCCAGCGCGATTGCGACGACAAAATAAACAGGGTATGTGTGCTTTGAATTTTTCACGGAGAATCCTCTATTGTACCCTGGAGGTTCGTATGCCCGACGCATGCACGCCCAACTTCGAAGCTTGCCTGTGGGTGTTGCGGCAGACGCCCGGCATTCTCCGGAACCTGCTGTTTCTGGCGACGCGCGAGCAGTTGGACTGGCGGCCGTCATCCGAGCGATGGTCGATCGGCATGGTGCTAGCGCATCTGGCGGACGTGGAGGTCAGCGGGTTCCGCAGCCGGTTTCGGGCGATGCTACGCGAGGACCGGCCACTGCTGCCCGGGTACGATCAGTGGGCGCTGTTCCGATCCAGGACGGAATTCGATCCTTATGCCGAAATGGCGCGCTTCGAAGAGGAACGCAGCCAGACGCTGACGCTGCTGGAAGGCATGCCGGAGAGCGCGGGCGAACGCGCTGGGGAGCATGCGGAACTCGGGACGATTACGATCGCGCAACTGCTGAACGAGTTCGCTTTTCACGACCTGGGACATATCCGGCAGGCGATGGAATTGTACCGGGCGCACGTGTTCTATCCGGAGATGGGCGTGTATCAGGGGTATTACAAGATCAACCCTTGAGCGGGGCTGAAGCCCCGCGCGGGCTGGAAGCCCGCCCTCCCAGCGATGCTATCCTGCGGTTATGGCGTCTCCCGCGAAACGGGCGTACCTGCAAATAGCCCTGGTGGCGGCTTTGGCGGTCGTGCTGGTGCTGCTGGCCGTGCTGCAGTACCACTGGAGCCTGGAGATCAGCCGCGCCGAACGCGCCCGGATCGAAGCCAGCCTGAACACGTCGGTCAATCAATTCCGCCAGGAATTCTATCGGGAGCTGACGCAGGTTTCGACCGCATTCCACAGCGATCCCACCGCCGAACCAAACGACTTTTGGTTGAGCTACGCGGAGCGCTATCAGGTGTGGGCGCGCACCGCTACGCGACCGGATCTGGTGGCCAACGTTTTCGTCTGGCAGGCGGACGCGGCCAAATCGCGGCTGCTGCAGCTTCGCACGGAGGACGGCAAGTTCGAGCCGGTCGACTGGCCCGCATCGCTCACCAGCTTACGCGGGCGCGTGGAAGATGAAGCGCGGCAGCCTCCTGGACCGGGGCCGGGGCCGGGAGGCGCCTGGTCGTTGGAAGAGCGCATCCCCGCGCTGGTGCGACCGATCTACAACATCTCCGGGCCACGGTGGCGGCGCGACGGCCCGCCCCCTCGGCGCGTGGTTTTGGGATACGCCATCGTGGAACTGAATCGGGCCTCACTCGACCGCCTACTCGCGGAATTGGCGCAACGCTACTTCGCCGGGCCGGACGGGTTCATTTACAACGTGCTGGTAGAGAGCGGCAGACCGGACGGCGGCGTGATCTATCGCTCCGATCCGCAACTGACGGCCGCATCGATGACCCCGCCGGATGCGCGTGCGGCGATGGTGCCCGCTGTCGAAGGAGCGCCGCCGCGGGAACCGGGGGCCCGAACTCGCGGCGGACGCGGCGGCGGCAATCGGGGAGCGTTCATGCCGCGCACGCGCGGCGCTTTCATCGTGCCGTCGGCGGCGGAGGAGCCCTGGCAGCTACTGGCGCGGCACAAGGGCGGCTCGCTCGAAGCCGTGGTGGCCGCGGACCGCCGCCGCAATCTGCTGCTGAGCTTCGGCGTTCTGTTGCTGCTGGCGGTGAGCATGGCGCTGATCATCGTTTCGACGCAGCGGGCGCGGCGACTGGCGCGGCTGCAGATGGAGTTCGTGGCGGGAGTTTCGCACGAATTGCGGACGCCGGTGGCAGTAATCTGTTCGGCGGCCGACAATCTGGCGGAAGGCTTCGTGGGCGCCAAGGACCAGGTGAAGGAATACGGCGCGTTGATCCGCAACGAAGGGCGCAGACTGGCCGGCATGATCGAACAGATCCTGCGCTTCGCGGCGGGCCAATCGCGGGCGGCGCACTACGAACTGGGGCCGGTGGCGGCGGAGGAGGCGATCGGCCGGGTGCTGGTGAGCATCTCGGCGCTGCCCGACGCGGAGGGCTTCAAGGTGGAGCGCGAGATCGAGCCGGGGCTGCCGGCGGTGGAGGCGGACGCCGCGGCGCTGACGCATTGCCTGGAGAACCTGATCCTGAACGCATTGAAATACGGAGGCGAGGAGCGCTGGATACGCGTGCGCGCCGCGAAGGCGAACGGCGGGGCACGGGTGCGGATCAGCGTGGAGGACCACGGCGCGGGAATCGATCCGGCGGACCTGCCGCACATCTTCGAGCCGTTCTATCGGGGCAAGGCGGCGCAGTCGGCGCAGATCCATGGAACCGGGCTGGGGCTGAGCCTGGCGCGCGACATCGCCGAAGGCATGGGCGGACGGCTGGATGCGTCGAGCGAACCAGGGCGGGGCAGCACGTTCACGCTGGAGCTGCCCGCGGCTGCCGCACCGGCCGCTGAATCTTTGCGGCAGACGGCATAGATTATGGAGCGCCGCATCCTTTTAATAGAAGACGAGCCGGGCCTGGTGATGACGCTGGGGGACCGGTTGCGAAGCGAGGGCCACCACGTGGAATCTGCAGCGGACGGGCAGACCGGCTTCGACATGGCGTGCCGCGCGCCGTACGATCTGATCATTCTAGACATCATGCTGCCGCGGAAGAACGGCATGGACGTGTGCCGCGATCTGCGGCAACGGGGCATCCCCACGCCGATCCTGATGTTGACGGCGCGGGGGCAGACGGTGGATAAGGTGGTGGGGCTGAAGATCGGGGCCGACGACTACCTGACGAAGCCGTTCGAGACGATGGAGCTGCTGGCGCGGGTAGAGGCGCTGCTGCGGCGAACACCGGCATTCGGGGCGGAGGGGAGCATCCACCAGTTCGGATCGATTCGCCTGGACGTGCGGCGCACGGAAGTGACACGGAACGGCAAACCGGTGACGCTATCCGCCAAGGAGTTTCAACTGCTGCGCTACCTGGCGGAGCATCGTGGGACGACGGTATCGCGCGAGACGCTGCTGAGCGAGGTTTGGGGATATGGGGCGGTGACGTCGAGCCGGACGGTGGACGTGCACGTGGCGTGGCTGCGGCAGAAGCTGGAGGAAGATTCGCGGCAGCCGCAGTGGATCTTGACGGTGCATGGGATGGGGTATCGGCTGGCGGGGTAGGGGGGGAGCGGGAGAGGGGGCGCGGGGGCAGAGTTGTGCATCGTGGGGAGGGTGGTTCTTCTGCCGAACAATGCCAATTTCGCGGAAGTGTAATATTTGCAGGTTGTTACCTGGTGGGGTCGATGGCAGCATTGGGCTCAGATGCCGTGGCGGCGCCGGGGTTCCGGGCAGCGCTTGCAACGCGTCGAGGACTACGGGATGGCGTTGCATCGTGTTGCATCGCGCTGCATGGGTGCGGCCCGCGCGGCCAATTCCGGACGCGGGCTTTAGGTGAAGACTGGAGGTTAGATTTTCAAAGAACCGCGGCAGCGGGCGGGTGGCCGTTGAGGGTGCACACGTCTCGCTTGTCCCGATCTGACGGTAGCACGGCGGCGGAAAGGCGGGGCTGGACCGTTGGTACGCCGGGGTTTGGTTTCAGCGTGTTGTGCGGATGTTTGGGCGCGTGATCGTTTGGCGTGTCTGGGCGTGCAACTTATCGAGGGCGACGGATGGCGAGCATCGCGTGCAACGCGTAGAGGACTGCAGGATCGCGTTGCGTTGTGTTGCATCGCGCTGCACCGGCGGCCATTCTGGACACGGGTTTCAGGGCAGTGGACGGGTGGCCGTTGAGGGTGCACACGTCTCGCTTGTCCCGATCTGACGGTAGCACGGCGGCGGAAATCGGGGCTGGTATCTTTGGTGCGCTGAGGCTTATTTTCAGTGTTTTGTGGGGATGTCTGGGCGGGTGATCGGGCTATGCCGGGGCTATGCGCGGTAGGGTGCGGATGAACTCGCCCATGGCTGAGATCATTTTGTCTATGCGGGCGTTGGTGTCGCGGAAGCGCTGGTCGGTGACCTTGTCCCGCGCGGCGGACTCGGCGATGAATGTGTCGAGGTGCCCGGCAATGGCGTCCACTTGGCCGGTTAGCTGGTCGAGTTGTCTTTGGGTATCGCGCCAGAGGCCGCGCAGTTCCTCGCGGTCTTTGCGGCGCTCTTCGGCGAGGCCCGCGGTGACGTGCTCGATGCGCGCGAAGCGTTCGTCTATGGTCATACTTCTTCTCCAGTATAGCTGAGTGGGTTCAGGACAGTGCGCGCAGGAAGTCGAAGTCGCAGCCTTGGTTGGCCTGCGTGACGTGCTCCAGGAAGAGGCGGCCATAGCCGCGGGCGTAGTGCGGCGGGGCGGGATGGAAATCGGCGAGGCGGCGGGCGATTTCTTCGGCAGGGACCAGCAGGTCGATGCGGCGGCCGGCCACGTCCAGGGCGATCTCATCGCCGGTGCGCACTGCGGCGAGCGGCCCGCCGATCGCCGATTCCGGCGCGACGTGCAGCACCACCGTGCCGAAGCTGGTGCCGCTCATGCGGGCATCGCTGATGCGGACCATGTCGGCGACGCCGCGGTCGAGGAGCACACGCGGCAGCGGGATGTGCCCCCATTCGGGCATGCCGGGCGCGCCTTTGGGTCCGCAGTTGCGCATCACCAGCACGGTGGAGGGGTCCACAGGCAGATCGGCGGAATCGATCTGGGCGCGCATCTGCTGGTAATTTTCGAAAACGTAAGCGCGGCCGCGATGTTGAAGGAGTTGCGGCGAGGCGGCGGTCTGCTTGACGACCGCGCCATCGGGCGCGAGATTGCCGTATAGCACGACGGTGCCACCCTCGGGATGGAGCGGCTCGGTGGCGGTGCGGATGACTTCGCGGCGGAAACATTCGGCATGCTCCACGTTTTCGCCGATGGATTTGCCGGTGACCGTGAGGGCATCGTGGTGGAGCAGGTGCAGGATCTCCTTCATGAGGGCGGGCACTCCGCCGGCTTGGAAAAAATCCTCCATCAGGTAGTCGCCGGAAGGCTTGATATTGGCGATCAAGGGAGTGCGGCGGGAGATGCGGTCGAATTCGTCGAGGGGCAGATCGATGCCCAGGCGCCCGGCGATGGCGATCAGGTGGATGACGGCGTTGGTGGATCCGCCGATGGCCATGTCGACGGTGATGGCGTTTTCGAGGGCGGCGCGGGTGATGATGCGGGAGGGGCGCAGATCCTCGCGCACAATTTCGACGATGCGGCGGCCGCTCATTTCGGCCATGACGAGGCGGCGCGAATCGGGCGCGGGCACGCTGGCGCAGCCGGGCAGGGTCATGCCGAGGGCTTCGGCCAGGCTGGTCATGGTGGAAGCGGTGCCCATGACGGTGCAGTGGCCGGCGCTGCGCGCGATGCAACCTTCGATTTCGCACCATTCCTCTTCGGTGAGGCGGCCGGCGCGGAAGAGATCGAAAAGCTGGCGGCCGTCGGTGCCGGCGCCGAGACGCTGGTCGCGCCACTGGCCGGCGAGCATCGGCCCGCCGGGCACCATGATGGCGGGGATGTCCGCGCTGGCCGCGCCCATGAGCTGGGCGGGAGTGGTCTTGTCGCAGCCGCACAGGAGCACGACGCCATCGAGCGGGTTGGCGCGGATGGATTCTTCCACGTCCATGGCCATGAGGTTACGGTAGAGCATGGTGGTGGGGCGCATGAACATCTCGCCCAGCGAGATGGTGGGGAACTCAAGGGGAAAGCCGCCGGCCACCCACACGCCGCGCTTGACGGCTTCGGCGACGGTGCGCAGGTGGGCGTTGCAATTGTTCAGCTCGCTCCAGGAGTTGCAGATGCCGATGACCGGCTTGTTTTGGAACACATCGGCGGTGAAGCCTTCCGAGCGCAGCCAGGCGCGGCGGGCAAAACCGTAGTAGGCGGGGTCGGCAAACCATTCCTGGCTGCGCAGTTTCCTGGGGTTGGTGGGCATTGTGGATATTACAGCATGCGCCAGTCTTGGAAGGGCGCAACTTTCCGGCGGTTGGCGGGTTTGAAGTGTACAGCCGCCAGCGGCATGGCTACGGCAGATTTTGACGGAGGAGACAATCACGATGCTCTTTACGGATCGGAACAGAAGGCAGAATCGCAAGATTCTGGTTTTGAGTTGCTCATTTGTTTCGCTGTTTGCCGCCTGCGCGCCCCTCGCCTTGGCCGGCGACGAGGGTGTCCACCCGGCCACGACTTACAGGCTGGTTGCCGAGGGGTCGTCGCCTACAGCACGGTCGCAAACCGACAGGAGTTCCGGCCTGGTTATGATCTACCTGGGAGGATCCGTGCCGGAGGGCACGAATCTGCTCGCCTTCCAGTACCTTTTCGGTCTCACGACCGCCGGCAACACCACCGGTTACATTACACCGCTGCTGTTCGAGTACAGTACGGTTGGAACGTTCACGGTCTACACGGTGGCCGGCATTGGGAAAGGCTACGAGGTTGAGCTGAATTCCGCGCCGGAGAAGATTCCCTTCGATGTGGTGGTGGGGACGAAGGTGCCCACCGGTGGAAACTTTACGTTCGGTTTCGTCAACTCCATTGTGGGCGCCAGCGGGATTCCGTCGGTCACGAGCGAGGGGACCGTCGAATTCGACACACCGGCGGACGGCGGCCCGGGAGTAGGCGGCGGGGCAACCAACAACGTGTGGGGGGTTACGAATTCGTACTCGCCATCCCCGGTGGTGAGTTTGGGGACGACATTCGGCGGTCCCGGCGCCCCCGCGGACTACACGTTTTTCCCCGAGACGCGGACGTACTCCGCGCAAGCGATTGGGGCGATCGCGGTGAAATAGGCGGACGGGCCGGGGGTCCTGTGGGCGGCCGGAGAGGCCGCCGCAGGCTAAGAGCCTGCCCACTCATTGTGAGCGCGAGCGGGGTCACGTTTGCCCTAGCATTCAACCGTGCTATTTCTCTCTTGACTCGACACCGCCTGGCCGGTATGCTACCACCAGGCATCAAAGGAGGAATAAGATGGGAACAAGCAAGGGCACGCCCCCGATCGTTTCGCCGCAGGAGTGGGAGGCTCGGCGGCAGGAACTGCTGGTGAAGGAGAAGGCCTTGACCCGGTCCCGCGACGCGCTGGCCGCCGACCGCCGGCGGATGCCCTGGGTGGAGGTGGACAAGAAGTACGAGTTCGACGGGCCGAAGGGCAGGGCAAGCCTGCTGGATTTGTTCGAGGGCCGCCGCCAGTTGATCGTGTATCGCGCCTTTTTCGAACCCGGGGTGTTTGGCTGGCCGGAGCACGCCTGCCGCGGCTGCTCGCTGGGCGCCGATCAGGTTTCGCACCTGGCGCATCTGAACGCGCGCGACACCACTCTCGTTTACGCCTCCCGCGGGCCGCAGGCGGACATCGCGCGCCTGAAGGCGCGGATGGGCTGGGAGATCCCCTGGTACACCATCACCGACGGCTTCGACAGGGACTTCGGCGTGGATGAATGGCACGGCCACAACGTGTTCTTCCGCGACGGTGAGCGAGTGTTCCGCACATACTTCATCAACAACCGCGGCGACGAGGCGATGGGGTCGATCTGGAGCTTTCTCGACATCACGCCGCTCGGGCGTCAGGAAACTTGGGAGGACTCGCCGGAGGGTTACCCGCAGACTCCGCCTTATAAATGGTGGAACTGGCATGACAACTACGACGCCGCGGCCTCGCCCGACCCGCAGTGGGTCGATATAACCACCAATCCTCAAGAAGCCGCCCGGAAGCGCGCCGCAGAGGAAAAGGCCAGCTGAAGAAGGGCGGCCTAAGAGGCCGCCGCAGGCTCAGAGCCTGCCTCACAACGCGGCCCGAATATTGCAAACATGGCTGGCCTGGTGTACAGTCCAAGCATGCGACGGATTCGGTGATCGGCGAAACCATCTCGCACTACCACATCCTGGAAAAACTCGGCGAAGGCGGCATGGGCGTGGTCTACAAGGCGACCGACACCCGCCTGGGCCGGAATGTGGCGCTGAAATTCGTCAAGGCGCAATTCGGCCAGAGCTGGGCGCGGGAAGCGCGCCTGGTGGCGGCCCTGAACCATCCGCACATCGCCACGCTGTACGACGTGGGGGAGCACGAAGGCGCGCCGTACCTGGCGATGGAGTTCGTGAAGGGCGTAGCGCTGAAAGGCCCGAGGCCCGCGGAATTGGTCATCGAGTACGGCATCCAGATTGCCGACGCGGTGGCGGCGGCGCACGCGGCGAACGTGGTGCACAGGGACCTGAAGCCGGCCAACATCCTGCTGACCGAGAAGGGCTCGGTAAAGATTCTGGATTTCGGCCTGGCGCGGGCGATGGAGATGTCCGGCGGGGAGAACGTCAGTTCAACACAGTCGATGACGATTGCGGGGACGCCCGGGTACATGGCGCCGGAGCAACTGGAGGGCGTTATGGGGGACGCGCGCAGCGATATTTTCGCGTTCGGCTGCGTGCTGTACGAGTTGGCGAGCGGGCGGCGGGCGTTTCCGGGCGAGTCGAAGACGGCGGCGATCGTGGCTACGGCGATGGCGCAACCGGAGCCGCTGGAGGGCGTGCCGGAGAGGCTCGCCGAACTGATTCTGCGCTGCCTGCGGAAGGACCCCGAGCGGCGTTTTCAGAGCATGCTGGAGGTCAAGATCGCGCTGGAAGACTTGCGCGTCCCGATCGAGGGCTTTGGCTCCGCGAGGGGTTCGGCCAGGTACACGCGGCCGATCGCGCCGAGAAAGCGGCCATGGATGGCCGGAGCTCTGGTGGCGTTCGCGGTGGGATGCGCGGTGGCGGGGCTGTGGTTTTGGCTGCATCGGAAGCCGGGCGACTCGGAGCGCGGCCGCGGGCCGCTCGAGATCACGCGGCTGACCACGGAAGGCGGCCTGAACATCGATCCCGCGATTTCGGCCGATGGGAGATTCCTGGCTTACGCTTCGGATCACGGCGGCGGCAATCTGGACATCTGGGTGAAGCAAATCGGCGGGGGCGATCCGGTGCGCTTGACCCGGGATCCAGCGGACGATAGAGAGCCCAATTTCTCGCCGGATGGCACAGCCATTGCGTTCTGGTCGGCGCGGAATGGAGGCGGGCTGTATCTGATTCCGTTTATGGGGGGCACGGAGCAAAGGCTGGCGGACGGCGGACGGCGGCCACAGTTCTCGCCGGACGGCTCCAAGATCGCCTATTGGACGGGGCCGGACAACCCATTTCCGCTGCGCAAGGGAGTGGGCCAGATGTTCGTCTACGATCTGGCGACATCGACCACCCGGCAGCTTCGAGAGGATTTCGCGGCCGCGGTGCATCCGGTGTGGAGTCCGGATGGGCAGAGCCTGCTTTTTCTGGGTTTGAGGGACGCGGGGGACGTGGCGCATACGTACGATTGGTGGGTCACGCCGGTGAGTGGCGGAACGGCGGTGCAGTGTCACCTGCTAAGTTCCAGCGGGTTCTTCGATCCGTTTGCCTGGCGGGACAACCGGGTGTATTTGAGGGGAGAGGTGCAGGGCTGGAGTAGCGATGGGGCCGGCGTAGTGACTCTCGACCGCCGGACGCGGCAGCCGGTGGGCGAGCCGCGACGGCTGACGGCGGGAACCACCGCGGAAGATTCGCCCTCACTCTCGAAAGACGGCCATCGCCTGGTTTTTGCGAGCCTGCTGGGAAGCCCGGCCCTCTACGAACTTCCCATCGAGGCCAACCGGGGGAAGGCGGGAGGCGCTCCGCGGCGACTGACATCGGACGAGGCGGAGAATAACGCGCAATCCATTTCCGCGGACGGCAAGAGGGTGGTATTCGTTTCCGACCGCAGCGGTTCCGACGAAATCTGGGGAAAAGATCTGACCACCGGGCAGGAACGGGCCCTGACCACCGGCGGGAAACAGAAGTCATTTGCGCAAATCACTCGTGACGGGGAATTGGTGGCGTGGAAGGTGAACGACATCGACGATCGGGCGATCTTCGGGACGCGCTTCGCCGACGGGGCAACCAACCAACTCTGCGCCGATTGCGGAGCGCCGGATGCGTGGTCGCCGGATCGAAAATTTCTGCTTTTCGTGAAGAGGAAATCCGCCAAGCTGTTGGTGGGCATTCTGAACATCGAGACGGGCGCGGCAACCGAGTACATGCAGGATCCCCAACTGGGTTTGCGGGCGCGATCGATTTCGGACGATGGGAAGTGGGTCGCATTTGCGGCCTACCGAAGCGACCGGGATTTCACGATGTATGTTGCGCCATTTTCTCCGGAGCGGTCTCCGCTGCGATCCGAGTGGATCCGCATTCCCCATTCGGCGAAGGCGCATGCCAACCCGCGCTGGTCGCCGGATGGCGGCATGCTCTACTTCAGCTCAGAACAGGATGGGTACGCGTGCCTGTGGGCGGAGCGGCTGGATCCGGCGACGAAGCATCCTGTGGGCGAACCGTTCGCCGTGCAACACTTCCATTCCACGGCGCTGCGCATGGTGGAGCCCTCCTTTGCGTCACCGATCGCGCTGGCATTCGACAAGATCGTGCTGAGCCTGGAGAGCCGCTCCGGGGGAATCTGGATGCTGACGCTGCGAGATTGAAAAAACTCTTGTAATCCGGCAGCGGTTCTGGTAAGGTATGCTCGGTCCTACTAAGGAGGGCCAAATGAATACACTTCCCGAGTTCTTTCAGGGGTTGATCGCGCGGGACCTGCAAGAGATTCTGACCGCCGAGGCGGACGAAGAGAAGAAGAAAAAGAAGAAAAAACCATCTCACCCTCACGAACCACCTAAGAGCACGAAAACCTGTTCGGTGTCGAATATCTGCCCACAGAAGACCACCAAGACCTGTTCGGTCCCGACGAGTATCTGCCGGCAGAAGACCACGCAAAAGTGTTCGGTCCCGGTGATTCGCTGCCCAAAGAAGAAGGCGGATGTTTTCGCGCCGGGTATTCCAGGTTGGTCCTGCCCGCCCGCTCCGCCCGCTTTCTAGAGCGGCCAGGGCATGTTTCTGACCGAGGCGAACGTCCTTCATTACCTGGTTGAAAGGCAGTTCGCCGATGTGGAGACGGCGGTGGCCGGAGAATTCTCGGTGCGTGCGCTGACGCGGCGGAATGTGAATTTCCACGTTACCTGCGGGGCGCGCGAATACCTGGTGAAACAGGCAAAACGGTGGGACCTGGAAGCCCGCACGAGCGTGGAGCGGGAGGCCGCGTTCTACCGGCAGGAAGAAGCCGGCCGGCGGCTGGCGCACTTAGCGCCGCAATGCTACTCTTACGACCCACCCAATTCAGCATTGATTATGGAGTTTCTCTCGGGGCACATCGAGCTGTACGATGTGGCGGATCGCTTCGCGCCGGAGTTGGGGCGATTGTGCGGGGAGCGAATGGGGGCGTTTCATCGGGAGATGACATCGGGCAACCTGGCGGGCAACCTAGCTTCTGTATTTCCCGGTGCGATCCCCTGGCACCTTTCGATGCATGAGCTCGGGGAGGACGATCTGGACGAGCCCAGCGCGGGGCAGCGTGAGTTGATGCGCGTGGTGAAGAAACACGCCGAGTTTGGGAGAGGGCTCGATCGGTTGCGCGCCGAATGGCGGGCCGACACGTTGATCCATGGCGACTGGAAACTGGACAACTGCCTGGTTTCGCCGCACCGGGACAGTATGCGGGTGGTGGATTGGGAGTTCGTATCCTGGGGCGATTCGATCTGGGATGTGAGCGCGCTGTTGCAATCCTACTGGAATTTCTGGGTGCGCCGTCCGTTGGAATATCCGATTGAATCGATTCAGCCGGCGCTGCGAGCTTTCCTGAGGGCCTACGCGCAGGCGCGGGATTGGGATGCCGGCGAATTGGCTGGACGCGCGATCCGCTTCGCCGGGGCGCGCATGCTGCAAACTGCGTTCGAAAACCTGGACAAGGTGGAGGAGACCACCGGCGAGGCCGTGCGCCTGATGCAGGGCAGCTTGAACGTGTTCACGCGTCCGGAGTGGGCGGCGGAGCAACTGATCGGAACCCCGTGCACCAAGAACTGATGGCCATCCTGGAAGCGGATCTGCCGGGGCAGGACGATGCCGGCAGCCTGAGCGAGGTGCTCTACCGGCGCTGCTACATGCACTCGATTCTGGATCCGCCGGCAGCGGCCCATGACGGCGCGGCCGATGGGGACCTGACCGCCGCTCTGACCGCGGCCAATGCCGGGCGGGCGGCGTGGGATGAAGGATGGCGGATCGACCAGGTGCTCGACGGGGGACGAATTCTGGCGCGGAAGGGCGGCGCGGCGCGCACGTTTCTTCCGGGCGAGTACCTGACGCACCGCGGCCTGGGGGCCGGGCCGGCAGGGGAGAAACCGGTGAGCATTTTCCTGCCGGAGGGATCGGCGGAAATGCAGCCGGGGTACTATCACGCTTTCGGAGAAACGGCAGGCGAGTTTGAAGAGGGCGAAAGAGTGCTGCGATTCTATTGGAATGTCTCGGCGGATGGCGCGCCGCGGCTGATGGAAGCTGTCACGCGCGAATTCAATCGCTTTCAGGTTCCATTTCAATTCAAGTGCGGCAATCGGGCGGGGCATTATCCGCGGCGGGATGCGGCGGTTTTATATTTGCACGGGCGATATTATGCGATGGCGGCGCTGCTGGTGGAGCGGGTGCACGCGGGGATCGGGGCCTGGCTGGCCGCCGGGACTCCGCTGTTCGCCAAGCGACTGGCGGACGGGCTGGGGTTCGCGGAGGACCCCGGAGACAGCTTTGGACAGCATCGCGCGAAGATCCTGGCCGAGGCGATGACAGCCACGCGCGGCCAGCGAGTGGGCGAAAGGCTGGAGGAAGTCCGGCGGCAATTCGAGCGGCGCGGGTTGTCGCTGGAGCGGTCGTGGCTCAACGCCGGTTCGGTGGACCGGTATGAGTTTCCGTTCCGCGCCGTATGACTGCAAACTACCTGGACATTGCCGGACGGATCGCGGCGCGGCTTTGCCGCGACGCGTTGTGGAGCAGAGGGCGATGCAACTGGACGGCGGATTTCATCGATGATGACGGCGTGGGGCACGGAGCGCTGGGGCCGGATTTGAACGCGGGCACCAGCGGGATTGCGCTGTTCCTTTCGCGCATGGCATCCGCCACCGGGGAACGGATTTTCCGGCTGACCGCGGAGGGAGCGCTGCGGCAGGCGTGGGAGAAACTGCCGGAGGCCGGGCGCGGATGGTATGCGGGCGGCGTGGGCATCTACTATGCGGCCGTGGAAATGGGCAGGGAGGTCGACGCGGAGGCGGTGATCCGGCAAGCCGCGCCGGACCCTTCGGCGTTGGACGTGGCGGCGGGCAGCGCGGGCGGGATCGCGATGCTGCTTTATCTGTGGCGGAGACAGGCGAGCGCGCGACTGCTGGAAGCGGCGATCGAGCATGGCGAGGTGCTGCTGCGAGAGGCTGCGAAGGGAGACGCGGGCTGGAGTTGGAAGACCACCGAGGCGGCGCGAAACCTGACAGGGTTCTCGCATGGCGCGGCCGGAATCGGATGGGCGCTGGCGGAGCTGTACGCGGCCAGCCGGGAGGGCGGATTTCGAGCGGCTGCGCTGGAAGCGTTCCGTTATGAACGGAGCTGCTGGAATCCGGAGAAACGAAACTGGCCCGACTTTCGCGAAGACGAGCCGGAGTATCCGGTGCATTGGTGCCATGGGGCAACGGGGATTGGGTTATCCCGCTTGCGGACGTGGCAGATTCTGGGCGATCCGGAATTGCTGGCGGAAGCGCACAGCGCGCTGGCGACGGTGCGGGAAGACATGGGTTCTCCGGAAAGCTATTGCTTGTGCCACGGGGAAATGGGGAACGCGGATTTCCTGATTTACGCCGCGCAAGTGCTGAGCGACGAAAACTGGTTCAACGCGGCGCGGGCGGCGGCGGAGGAAGGCTATGAACGATGGGAGCGCCGCCGGGCGCCCTGGCCGTGCGGGTTGCGGGGAGCGAACGAGATTCCGGGCCTGATCCTGGGGCTGGCCGGGATCGGGCATTTCTATTTGCGGATGGCGGATCCGGCGGGGACTGCCACGGTTTTGCTGCCGGGGTAGTGCGGCCGCCTCAGAAGGCGGCTGCGTCCAGGATTGGCCGCCCTCCGGGTTGAAGAAGTACTGGGGTGTAGGCTGGCTGTGCCGATAGTCCTGGCCGGCGCGTACTAGTCACGTACTACTAGGACTAAAAAGACTTTCCGAAGCTGCAAAATTCGTGTTGGGAACTGTTCAGAATATGCACAAGCAGTGTATACTAGCCGACGGGGTTTCAATCACTCCCCGAGAAGTTTCAGTTGTCCGTTTCATAGGAGAACGCCACAGTGACCATGAACAGTCGCCAAAACAAAAGCATTTCTATTTCATATGTACGCAAGTTCCTGTTTGCCTGCCTGATTGCCGCCGGCCTAGCCGGCGTGTATGCCCAAACACCGCGGGAGCGGGCTGCCGCGAAGCCCGTCGATCTAGGGCAAAAGGCCATCCAGCGGATGATTTCAGGCCAGAGTTTCGCAGTGCACACTTTCGGCGTCCTCCCCTTTGCGCGGCCTCTGACCACCACCAACGACTCTTGGAATGGCACCGCCGGAAACTGGAATGCGACTACCTGGTCGCTGGGCGTTATGCCGGGCTCCGGCAATAACGCGCTGATTACCAATACCGGGGGGCAGGTGCAACTGAACGTGACCGATACCATCGTCAATCTTACGATCGGCGGCGGCAACCTCCTGAATTTCCAAAACAATACGCAGTTGACCGTCACCGGGAGCACGATCACCAATTCAAACAGCACGGGCTCGGGCGGTATCACCATGAGCGCGGGCGGCAACAACACCAACCTGATCATCGGCGCCAATGTCACGCTCACCGGCGGCGGGACGGTGACGATGGGCAATAGCGTCAACAATCGAATTTACGGGGTCGCGGGCAGCGATGTCCTGACGAATGCCAACAACCTGATCCAAGGGTCAGGCAACATCGGCGTCGGCCAAATGGGGCTCAACAACCAGGGAACGATAGACGCCAATCAGACCACGGCGCTGACGATCCAGACCAGTAATGGAACGACCAACAGCGGCACGCTGGAGGCGACCGCGGGCGCCAATCTGATTCTGAATGGCGACACCTACACGAATACAACCGGCACGATTCTGTCTTCCGGAACCAACTCCGTGGTGACGTTGGAAAACAACACGGTCAACGGCGGCACGCTGAACACGGCGAGCGGCGGCGTGATTGCGGCGGCGGGCACCCCGACGCTGAACGGCGTGACGAACAAAGGCACGTATCAAGTGCCAAACTCCCAAAACACGACGATCGAGGGCACCATCACCAATACGAGCACCGGCGTTATCCAACTGAACGGGGGCGGTAACGACACCAACCTGATTTTGGGCGGCACGAGCGTCACACTTACGGGCGGCGGTACGGTGACTATGGACAACAGCCCCAACAACCGGATCTACGGGGCCGTGGGCTCGGACGTTCTGACCAACGTCAATAATTTAATCCAGGGGTCCGGCAACATTGGCATCGGGCAGATGGGCCTGATCAACCAGGGAACCATCGATGCCAATCAGGTCACGGCGCTGACCATCCAGACGAGTAGCGGAACGACTAACAGCGGCACGCTGGAGGCCACGGCCGGCGCAAATCTGATCCTGGATGGCGACACTTACACGAATACAACCGGCACGATTCTGGCTTCCGGAACCAACTCCGTGGTTACGTTCCAAGGTAACACCGTCAACGGCGGCACGCTGAACACGGCGAGCGGCGGCGTGATCGCAGCTCAGGGTAACCCGACGCTGAGCGGCGTGACCAACAAGGGCACTTATCAACTGCCCAACGCCCAAGACACGACGCTGGTGGGCACCATCAACAACACCGGGACGATTCAGTTAAACGCGGCGGGCAACGATACGGAGTTGATTGCGAGCGGAACCGTGACGCTGACGGGCGGCGGCGCGATCACACTGTCGGACAGCTCCAACAACTACCTGCTGGGCTCCGGCGATGCGATGATTAATGTCAATAACACCATCTCCGGTTCGGGCAATATCGGCAACGGCAGCATGGCGTTTACAAACGATGCCGGGGGCATTGTGGATGCCACTTCGGCCAGCGGTCACACCCTGCTGATTCAAACCGGCGCGGCGGGCACCACGAACCTGGGACTGATGGAAGCCAGCAGCGGCGGCACCCTGGAGTTGAACAATACCGTCGCCAACACGAACGGCACGGCGAACGGGACTATCGAGGCGCTCAACGGCGGAACAGTGCTCCTGAGCGGCGCGACCATCAGCGGTGGAATCCTTACGACCGCCGGCACCGGCGTAGTATTGGCCGAGGGCGGCTCGGAATTAAACGGTTCGACCAACACCATCACCAACGCCGGGAATCTACAAATCCCGAACAACAACACTCTCTACATGACCGGCACGGTGAACAACACCGGCACCCTGGCTCTAATGGGCGTCGGCAACGATACGGAATTGGCCGTGGACAGCGCCACCGCGGTACTGCAGGGCAGCGGCACGGTTACGCTCTCCGATAGCCCCAACAACTACATTCTGGCGGCGACCACCGGAAACCAGCTCACCATCGACCAGAATATCTCTGGGCCCGGGGGCGATATCGGCAACGGGGAACTGGTTCTCATAAACAACTCCACGATCAACGCCACTAAATCGGCCGGTACAAACGTGCTGTATCTTCAGCCGGATGTCAATTTCACCAACAATGGGACGCTGGAAGCCACGGGCGGAGGGACGCTGGTGCTGTATGGGGGGACCTTTGCGAATAGCAGCGGCACGATTACGGCCGGGACCGGCTCAACCGTCAATCTCGAAGACAGCGTGGACGTGGTGGGCGGCACGCTGAATGGCGCTGGAACATTCGTATCGTTCGGCGGCGCGGAACTCGACGGCTCCACGCACGCCGTCACCAGTGCGGGGACTCTGGAAATCCCGAACAACAATAACCTGACAATTGCGGGCACGATTAACAACACGGGCACGTTGGAACTACAGGCCGCCGGCAACAACACCTTTTTGTATGTGGGTAGCCCCACGGTTACGCTCCAGGGCAGCGGTACGATTACGCTCTCCGACAGCCCCAATAATTATATTCTGGCCTCCACGACCGGAAACCAGCTCACTATCGCGCAGCCCATCTCTGGCCCCGGGGGCGATATCGGCAACGGCAGCGTGGTCCTGGTCAACCAGAGCACTATCGACGCCACCAAATCCGCCGGCACAAATTCGCTGACTATTCAGCCGGACGCCACCATGACCAACACCGGACTACTGGAGGCCACTGGCGGCGGATCGCTGATTCTGTACGGAGGCAACTTTATTAATACCAGCGGCACCATAACGGCCGGCAGCGGGTCGAATGTCACCCTGGAAAATGGTGTCACGGTGACCGGAGGGATACTGAACGGGACCGGTTTGTTTACATCTCTCGGCGATCCCACGCTCAGCGGCCTGACCAACGCCGGAACCTTGCAGATCCCCAATAACAACAGCACCACGTTGGTGGGGACGATCAATAACACCGGCGCGCTGCAACTCAACGGCGCCGGCAATAACACTTTCCTTTACCCCAGCGGAGCGGTGACGTTGACAGGCGGCGGGACGCTTACGTTGGCGGACAGCAACAACAACTACATACAAGAGGCCGTCAGCAACAGTTCGCTGACTAATGTCAATAACATCATCTCCGGCTCTGGAAATATCGGGAACGGCAACCTGATTTTCACCAACGAAGCGGCGGGCGTGGTGGACGCGACTTCAGCCGCGGGTCACTCGCTGGTTCTCGATTCGCCTGCGCCGGGAATCACCAACGCGGGCCTTTTTGAGGCTTCGAGCGGCGGGACTTTGGTCATCGAGAGCGCGGTCGCCAACGCCGGGGGCACGATTGAAGGGCTGGCCGGGACCGGATCCAACGCGGGCGGCAACGTGATCTTGGACGACGGCGCCGTCATCACCGGCGGAATTCTAAACACGTTGGGCACCGGCGCCAACGCCAGCACCATGAGTTTCTATGGGAACGCGACCCTCAACGGCGTTACCAACGACGGAACAATCGCGCTGCCGAACAACAATAGCGCCGAGTTGCAGGGGACCATCACGAATAACGGCTCGATCCAGGTGAACGGCGCAGGTAACAACACATTCCTGTACATCAACGGCAATACGACGCTGAACGGGAACGGCACCCTGGTGCTGTCGAACAGTCCGAACAACTACATTTACGGCATCGCCGGCACCGAGATCCTGACCAACAACAGCAACACCATCGAGGGTTCGGGTCACATCGGCAACGGCAATCTGGGACTGATCAACAATGTTGGCGGAACCGTCCTCGCCAACCAACCCGACGAGCTGTTCATTGTTACGAATTCGAGCGGCGTCACCAACAACGGAACTTTCCAGGTGAACACCGGCAGCACTCTGGACATCACCAGCGGTCCGTTCAATAACTTCAACAGCGGCACGGGCACACTCACCGGCGGCACTTACAATGTGAACGGCGGCACCTTCCAATTCGACAACGCGAATATCGTCACCAACGCGGCCGACATCATCCTGACCGGCGCCAGCTCGCAGATTATCAGCAACACCAGCGCCAATGCGCTGGCCAACTTCGCCACCAACGCGGCGGGCGGCGTGTTCCAGTTGGGCGCGGGACGCAGTTTCACCACCAGCGCTCCCGGCGGCGGCAACTTCACCAACGACGGCACGCTAATCGTCGGCGGCGGCGATACCTTCAAAGTGGCGGGCGCGCTGAGCAATTTCACCGGCACCACGTTGAGCGGCGGGACTTACTATGTCGCCGGCACGCTGCAGTTCGGCGCGAGCGGCAGCCACATCGTCACCAACTCCGCGAACCTGACGCTGGCCGGCGCCAACCCCGAACTCATCGATTTGGGCGGCAACAATCTACTGACTCAATTGAACGACAACGCCAGCGGCGCAACCTTTACCATCGCGGCCGGCGGTAGCTACAGCACCCCTGGCAATTTCACCAACGGCGGGACGATGGACACCGAGCAGGCCAGCTCGCTGACGGTCACCGGCAACCTCGCCAATAGCGGCACGGTGGCTACCAATCTGCAAAACCTGCAGGGCGGCGCCAACACCTTCGCGGTGACCGGCACGCTGACCAATAACACCGGCGCGACCGTAAGCATCGGCGAAAACAACGACACCAGCGACGTAGCGAACGTGGGTCTGCTGGCCAACTCCGGAACCGTTACCGTGGGCACCGGAGCCACGATGAATCTCACATCGGCTGGTACGGACACCAACGGCGGCGCCATCACGGCGGATGGCGGGACGCTGGATATGCAGACTGGCTCGTTCACCAACTCTACCGGCGGCTCCTTAGACGCGGAGGCGGGCGGCAAAATCACCGTGACGGGCAACCTGACCAATAGCGGCGCGCTTTCGACCAACATCGCCAACCTGGGCGGAGCCGCCAATACTCTGACGGTGACCGGTACGCTGACCAATAACACCGGCGCCACCACGACCATCGGCGCCAATGGCGACACGCACGACACAGCCAGTGTGGGTCTGCTCTCCAACGCGGGCACAGTCGCGGTGGACAAGGGCGCTACCCTGAAACTGACCGCTACCGGAGCGGATTCGAATACCGGCTCCATCACTGCGACTGGCGGGACGCTGAGCATAGCGTCCGGCAACGCCTTCACCAACGCCACGGCCGGCACCCTGGACCTGGAATCGGGCAGCAAACTCAGCGTGACCGGCAATGTGACCAACCAGGGCGCGCTGACCACCAACAAGGCCAACCTAGGCGGCGCCGCGAATACCATCACGATTTCCGGCAAACTATCCAACGCTGCCGGCGCCACGGTGACCATCGGCGCCAATGGCGACACGACCGACACAGCGAGCGTGGGCCTGCTGGGAAACGCAGGCACAGTCGCAGTGGATAAGGGCGCGACCCTGAAGATGACCGCCACGGGCGCGGATTCCAATTCCGGGTCGCTCACCGCGACCGGCGGGACGGTGACCGTAGCTTCGGGCGGCGCATTCACCAACGCCACGACCGGCACCCTGGACCTGGAGTCGGGCGGCAAACTCAGCGTGACCGGCGGCCTGACTAATGCAGGCTCGCTTACGACCAACAAGGCCAACCTGGGCGGCGCGGCCAATTCGCTTACGATCTCCGGCGCGCTGACCAACAACACGGGCGCCACCGTGATCATCGGCGACAATAACGACACGGCCGACACAGCCAATATTGGATCCCTGGCCAACTCGGGCGCCGTTACCGTGGGTACCGGGGCGACCCTGGCCCTTAGCACGGCTGCCACCGATACCAACGCGGGCACCATCGCGGTGGACGGCACGCTGGATGTCAAATTGGCCAGCACGCTGAGCGGAAGGGGCACGCTGACCATGACCAACGGCGCGATCACCGGACTGGGCGCCACCGGACCCGCGTTCACCAACGCCAGCACCATCCAGGGTTCGGGCACCATTTCCAATCTGGGTATTACTAACTCGGGCACCCTGACGGCCAACCAATCGGCCGCGCTCGTTATCCTGCCGACTGCGGCCGGTCTGGACAACACCGGCACCATCAACGTGGCGGCGGGAGACACCATGCAGATCGGCACGTCGGCCGGCGGGGCGCTGACGAACTTCTCGGGCACCACCCTGACGGGCGGTATTTACAACGTCACCGGCACGCTGCAGTTCGGCGCGAGCGGCACAACCATTGCGACCAACGCCGCGACCATCACGTTGAGCGGCACGGGGAAAATGATCGACTTCGGCAGCAACAACATCCTGGCCGGATTCAACGACAATTCCTCGACGGGCATCTTCAAGATGGCTTCCGGGGCGACGCTGACCACCACCGGCGGCAGTTTCACCAACGCGGGAACGTTCGTGGCCGGAACTGGCACCACGTTTACAGTCGGCGGCTCTTCCTTCAACTTCACGGAAACCGGCGGCAGCGCGCAGGTGAACGGTACTTTGACGTCCAGCACACTCGGCACGCTGGCTATCAACGCCGGCACCGTGGACGGCACGGGCACGCTGGGTTATAACGTAGTGGATTCCAGCGTCCTGACTCCTGGCGATTCGGCGACCGTGACCGGCAAACTGACGGTGACCGATACTTATACGCAGCAATCGGCGGGGGCGCTCGACATCCAGATTAACGGGGCGACCGCGGGTACCAATTACGATATTCTCAAAGTGAACGAAACCGCCACGCTGGGCGGCACACTGAACATCACCTTGGGAAGCTTCACGCCGACTGTCGGCGAGACCTTCACCATTCTGACGGCCTCGTCGGTGACCGACACTTTTAGCACGGTCAACGGCCTGGCGATCAACGGCAGCGAGCATTTCACCATCACCTACCATGCAGGCAGCGTGGTGCTGACGGTGGTAAGCGGCGCGCTGGCAACTTCCGGCCCGGCCTCGGGCGTGTTGACGCGACTGCTCCCTGCCCCGGTGCACCACGGTTCCGGCCGAGAGGGACGCTACGGCCTGGGGATTCTCGAGCCGAAGACGGCGCGGGTTGGGGCACTCGTTCCGGGGTTGAGCATGGCGCGGCGGCCGGTTGCGCTACCAGTTTCTACCGGGCAGTTTGCGGCGGGAATGGGGCAGCTTCCGGCGATGGCCCACGGGTTCAGCATGGCACACATGCCAGCTGCGCCGACTGCTAAGGCGCCGATTGCATGGCCGGTTTCATTCGCCATTCAGCCGACCGGCATGCGCGGGTTCAAGGCGATGGACCAGTTCGGCGGGACGTCCATCGCATCGGCTCCGGTCTCCGGGGGCGATGCCAGTGCAGCGGGATCGTTCGGCCTCTCGGGGACCTCGGCCGAGGCCTACAACAGCATGGGCGCCATGAATCACATGCGCTTCGAATGCGGGCTGGATTTGAAGGCGGCGCTGAAGACCAGCCGCAAGAAACTGTGGAAGGGACTGTGGGCCGCGCCGGACTCGCCGGACGCGCTGTACCTGGGCTACATGACGTACACGGCCAGCCACTAATAAGACAGAGGACAGAAGACAGAAGACAGAAGACAGAAGACAGAAGACAGAAGACAGGAGTCAGGAGACAGGAGTCGGAATGGCGGCGGACCGATGAGCGGCCCCGGGGGACGGTAGCCGCCATCCGCGGAAGCCGTGCTACATTGTCGCCATGCCGGCGCACGTGCCTGGCGCCGTTGCTGGCTGAGGGGATGCCGTGCGACTGTCCTTTGACTCAGGCGATCGTCAGCTTCGTGTACTATCTGCTGCAGCCGGTTTACCGGTACGAACGGCGACTGGCGTCGATGGGCGCTGACAACGCGGCGCCTTGATCGAGTGCCACGTGATGATCATGGCCTTGTGGATAGGCCTCCGCGGCGTCCGTCCACGGCCAGGGCGCTATGTCGGCCCGTAAGGTCGATCTCAAGATGCACTCGGTGCGCAATGAGCGCTGGCACGCGCGTGCGATGTGGGCCGTCCTGAAAGGACACAATCCCGAGTTCAGCAAAGCGTTTTAGCGTGCGCGAAAGGCTGGCATCCTTCCGCCCGGTGAGCGCAGCCAGTTCCCGCAAGGATGCAGGTTTGTGGCGGCGGATCGCTTCCAGCACCGCGAGATTCCCAGGAGACAGCAACTTCACCATGGTCTCGGCCGACACCCGATCAGTCGCGGCCCGCGCAGCTGTTTCCTCGCTGTCGAACCACTTTTGGGGCGCGGCGTGCGCTAGCCTGCCATCGCGCACAACGCTCTTGGTCCACCGGGAGAACTCACGGAGCGACCCAATTTTATAGGTCGCTGGGGATTCCTTTTTCATCGAGTGTCCTCTTTACCTCTTTCCAGAAATCGTCGAGCAACTGCGTGGCCGTCGTAAAGTTGTAGGGACGGCCTTTATCCTTTTCCGTTCGATGCCAGTGGTCGTAAGCGACGGGCTTGCGACGATACCCCCGGCCTTTGTCAACAGCGTGGGAGTTGTCGAAGCGCAACCACGGCCGGCCACCGCCCTTCTGGCGCAGTACGAATGCGTAGCCGATGCCATGAGGGCGCTCCGGCGTCGTCTCGGTGCGCCGGGCCGTAAACTCCACCACCACCCCAGGCGCCATCTCGAAATCCGAGCCGTCCAGGGCAAGCAGCAGTGCAAGCTCGTCTGCGTCCACATATTAACATACCACGTTAAGATACTTAACCAGCGACCCCTGGCATCTTGACATGAGCACATCCAGCGAGGCCTGCTGATTCTCGATGGCAACGTGTTGGCGGCCACGGCGTGGCCCAACTACCAGTTCCATCGGGCGGCACCTGCGCGCTCACCCAACTGGGTTTATTGAGGGCCTGCTTGGACGGATCGCTTAGCGGCGGGGCCTAGGCCCCGCGCGGGCTGAAGCCCGCCCTCCAAGGCGTTATATAATGTATGCGTACAGAGGGACAGCATGGCATCCATTTCCACCACTCAAGTTCCGTCCATTTCCGCGGCAACCGTGCGCGAATCGGTCGAGCGAGTACCCTGGTATGTCTGGTGCGCGGTCTTCGGCGTCACCTCGGCGATGATCGGCGGCCAGTGGGACATTTCCTGGCACCGCTCGATCGGGCGCGACACTTTCTGGACGCCGGCGCACATGGCCATCTACATGTGCGGCGTGCTGGCGGGCCTTTCCTGCGGCTATCTGATTCTGGCCACGACTTTCGGCAACTTCTCCAACCTTCGCAGCACGGCAGTGAAGATGTGGGGATTCCAGGCGCCTTTGGGCGCGTTCATCGCGGCCTGGGGCGGTCTGGCGATGCTGACCTCCGCGCCATTCGACAACTGGTGGCACAGCGCCTACGGTCTGGATGTGAAGATCCTGAGCCCACCGCACGTCTTCCTGATTTTGGGCAACCTGGCGGTGAACACCGGCACGCTGATCCTGATCCTGGGCATGATGAACCGCGCGCGGGACGAGTTCCGCGAGAAGCTGGACGGGCTGTTCCTGTATATCGGCGGCGTGGTCCTGATCGGGCTGATGCTGATGATCATGGAATTCTCCTGGCACGCCATGATGCACAGCGGCGTGTATTATCGCGTGGTGTGCATGGTAGTGCCGCTGGTGCTGGCGGGAGTGGCGCGCGCCTCCGGCAAACGCTGGGCGGCAACCGCGGTGGCCTCCGTGTACTGGCTGTTCTGGGCGGGGATGGGCTGGATCCTGCCGCTGTTTCCGGCGGAGCCGAAATTGGGCCCGGTGTATCATCATGTAACGCAATTCGTGCCGCCGGAATTTCCCATGCTGCTGTTCATTCCCGCGCTGGCGCTCGATCTGCTTTGGAACCGGACGCGCGAATGGAACCTATGGAAAAAGGCCGCGGTTTCCGCGATCGTGTTCCTGGGAGTGCTGATGGCGGTGCAGTGGCCGTTCGCGGATTTCCTGAATTCGGCGGGCGCGCAGAACTGGTTCTTCCACACGAACATCTTCGACTACAACGTGCGCCCGGCTTCGATCCTGGCGCGGCACGTATTCGTTAAGCCGGACGCGCCCTCGGTGTTCTGGAGGGAGATCGCGCTGGCCGCGGTCTTGGGCACTTTGACCATCCGGCTGGGATTCGCATGGGGCGATTGGATGCGGCGCGTCCGCCGGTAACGCGATGCGCCGATTCCTAAGCGTGCTCCTGCTGGCCGCCGCCAGCGCGTTCGCCCATGTGGGCAGTCCCGACGTTTTCTACGAAGGCCAGGCGGGCCCTTACCATTTGCTGGTGACGATCCGCGCGCCTTCGGTGATTCCCGGCGTGGCGGAGATCGAAGTACGCAGCGCGGCGAACGATGTGGAGGTGGTACACATCGTGCCCACGCCGCTGACCGGTCCGGGCGCGAAGTTCGCTCCGGTGCCGGACCTGGCGCTGCGTTCCAAGGACGATCCGCAGTTCTTCACCGGGTCGCTATGGATGATGACTTCGGGCTCGTGGCAGGTGCGCGTGACGGCGGAAGGCGCGAAGGGGAAGGGCGAGCTTTCGGTGCCCGTTCCGGCGCTATCTTCGAGCACCATGAAGATGCAGGCGCCGATCGGCATTCTGCTGGGCGCGCTGGGATTGCTGCTGCTGGTGGGCGCGGTGAGCATCGTGGGCGCGGGCGTACGGGAGGGACAACTGGAGCCGGGCCAGATGCCGGATCCGGCGCGGGTGCGGCGCGCACGGTGGGTGATGGCGGCGACCGCGGTCTTCGTGCTGGCGATGGCGGGTATGGGCGGACTGTGGTGGAAGAGCGAAGCGGGCGAATACGACAAGCATATCTTCAAGCCGCTGGAGATGGCGGCGACCCTCGATAACGGCGGCCGGCTGATGCTGCACCTGACCGATCCGGGGTGGGCGCGCTGGCGCAAAGTGGACGATCTGGTGCCGGATCATAATCACCTGATGCACCTGTACGTGATCAGCCTGCCGGAGATGGACAGAGTGTGGCACCTGCATCCGGAGCGCGTGGCGGCCGGGGTGTTCGCCAAGGACTTGCCTCCCATGGCGGCGGGACGGTACGCGTTGTACGGGGATATTGTGCATTCCGATGGCTTGCCGGAAACGCTGGTGACCGAGATGGATTTGCCGGCGGTGGCGGGCAAGCCGCTGGAGGGCGACGACGCGACCGGCACGGGTCCGCCGATCTCGCAGGCAGATCCGCAGCGCACCATCGCGCAATTGGCGGACGGATCGCGCATGGTTTGGGAGCGGGAACCGGGACCGCTGCACGCCAAGCGCGCCACGTACTTCCGCTTCCGCCTGGAAGATGCGGATGGCAAGCCCGCGCAAAATGTGGAACTCTACATGGGCATGCCGGGGCACGCGGCGTTCGTGCGCACGGACCGCAGCGTATTTGCGCACGTGCATCCTTCGGGATCGGTGCCCATGGCGTCGTTGAGCCTCACCGCAAACGCCGGGGATGGCGGAGCGGCAATGGCCTCGATGGCCGGCATGCCCGGGATGGACCATTCGTCCATGGTGCAGGCGCTACCACCCGAAGTCTCTTTCCCGTACGGCTTTCCGAAGCCCGGCGACTATCGCATTTACGTGCAGATGAAGCGCGGCGGAAAAGTGGAGACGGGGATCTTCGACGCGCGCGTGGAGAACTGACTTTGCGGCCGCTAAAGGACCAGGCAGTCCTGATTACCGGGGCGGGCCGTGGTATCGGCAAGCGGCTAGCGATCGGATTTGCGGCGGAAGGCGCGCGCGTGGGATTGCTGGCGCGCAGCCAGGCGGAGCTGGATCTGGCGAAGCTGGAGATCGAGCACGCGGGCGGAATGGCGCTGCGCATCCGGTCAGACGTGCGCGACTACGAACAGATGAGCGCGGCGGTGGAGCGCATGCAAGCGGTCTTCGGCGGGGTGCACGTGCTGATCGCGGCGGCTGGAATTCAGGGGCCGATCGGACCGCTGGTGGAAGTGAAGCCGCGCGCCTGGGCGGAAACGGTAGAAACCAACCTGATGGGCGTAATGCACGCCTGCCGGGCGGTATTGCCGCAGATGATCGAAAGGCGCAGCGGCAAAATCGTGGTGATCGGCGGCGGCGGCGCGGCATCCGGGCGTCCGCGTTTTTCGGCGTATGCGGCTTCCAAGGCGGCTGTGGTGCGCTTTGTCGAGACCCTGTCGGAAGAAGTGCGCGACTATAACGTGCAGGTGAACTGCATGGCTCCGGGCGGCACTTACACGCACATGACCGATGAGATCCTGCACTCCGGCGAGCGGGCCGGAAGCCGGGAGATCGAGCAAGCCGAGGATGTGCGGCTGACGGGGGGCACACACCCCGACAAACAAATTCACCTGGCTTTGTTTCTGGCTTCGGAACGATCCAACCACATCAGCGGCAAGTTTATTCACGTGAATGACGATTGGAAGCGGCTGGAGCGCGAGAACATGCATCCGGAAGCGTTTACGCTACGGCGCCTTTCGAAGGTGTAACCAAGAAGGCAGCGGCAGGCGAGGCGGCCTGGGAGGCCGCCGCAGGCCGAGGGCCCGCCCCATTTAACAAGGTACAATGCCTGCATGGCGTTCAAGCTGGCCCTGTTTGCGCTTTTGGTCCCGGCATTGCTCTGTGCTGCGGCTGTCGATGGCGTAGTGAAGGACTCGAGCGGCGCCGCGGTGCCCAACGCAGCCGTGATTCTGAAAGACTCCGAGACCGCACAGGCCCAGAACGCACTCACAGATACGCAGGGTCATTTCGCCTTCGCGGATGTGGAGCCGGGTAAGTACGTTATCACTATCCAGCACGATGGCTTTGAGGACGCCGAAAAGGGGATCACAGTCGCGGACACCGCTGTCACTCTGGCGTTTGCGCTGAAGATCGCCGCGCAACAAACGGCCATCGAAGTTGGCGGCAAACGATCCTCTTTCGCAAACTCGGATCCGAACTATGTCGCGCTGCGCGGCGCCATGCCGGGCGCGGCATTCCGCGCGACGAATCTGACGCTGAAGCGCGATGTGGCCACGTTCACGTTTACCACGGGGCAGTTCAGCTTCTTGCCGCCGGTACTGGGGCGGGTGGTGGCAGGCGTTTTCACCGGCGAAGGCACGTTTCATCTGGAACCAGCCACGGCGATGGAACGGAACTCGCTGCGCCGGATTTCCGGGGAGCAGACGGTTGACGAATCGTTCCGTTCGGTGGTGTTCTGGTTCACTGACGATACTTTCGACGAGATCAAGCGGCAAGCGCAGTCGACCGATGAGGCGTCCCAGGGCGCGGGCGCGTGGCACGAATCCAGGAGCCGGGCGCGCCGCCGGACGGAAACGCCGCGCAGCATGCTGGAGTTCATGCTGCAGGACGAGGACATCCAGAACTATGAGGCGGAGATCCTGGGCGAGATCTACAATCCGAAGGAAGCGGGATCGTTTCGGGCCTTGATCCACGGCAATAAGCACTCCGATTTGCGATTGATTGTAAATGCGCGGGGCGCGATGCCTTTCATGCCTTCCCCGGAGGAGGTGGCGCTGATCAATTTCGATCCGGGCGGCACGCAGGACGGCATTTGGTACCTGACGCATTTCGCCGAGGAGTGGAAGAACGGCATCGAGCGCTCCACGGAGAATCGTCACACGGTGGCTGCCGAGCACTACCGGATCGAGACCGCGATCGGCAAGAACGACCATTTGTCGGCGACATGCGTGGTGCAACTGAAGGCGAAACTGGCGGGCGTGCGCGTGATTGGCTTCGGATTGCTGCCGCGGCTGCGGGTGACACGCGTCACTTATAAGGACAAGGAGACCTCATTTATCCAGGAAAGCCGCAAGGAGGATGGGGCCTTTTACGCGATCATGCCCGAAGGACTGGTGGCAGGCGAGAGTTATAGCATCGGGATCGAATACGAGGGCGATAAAGTCATCGAGAAAGAAGGAAACGGTAACTTCGCGGTAGGCGCACGGACTAGCTGGTATCCCAGCTTGAACACATTCGCCGACCGGGCGACTTACGATCTGACTTTCAAAGTACCCAGGCAGTTCACGTTAGTGGGCGTGGGCAAGCTCGACAAAGAATGGCGCGAAGACGATTACATGGCGTCGCACTGGGTGTCGGACGTGCCACTGGCGGTAGCCGGTTTCAATTACGGGCTGTATAAGAAGAAATCCGTGTACGACAACACGACGCACTATGAAATCGAAGCTTACGCCACGAGCGAGACGCCCGAATATCTGCGCATTCACGCCAGAAACATGAGTCTGAGCCCCAGCGCCATGGCGGAGAGCGCTATGATCGATGCGCAGAACGCCATTCGCTGCTACTCGTTGTGGTTTGGGGATGCGCCCTACGGACGGATCGCCATTACCCAGCAACCGGCGTTCAATTACGGCCAATCGTGGCCTACGCTGGTGTACCTGCCGGTGAGCGCCTTCCTGGACAGCACGCAGCGCTGGATGCTGATGGGCGGCAGCGCGTTCCGATTCGCCGATTTCATTCAGGAAGTCACGCCGCACGAGGTGGCGCACCAATGGTGGGGACATATGGTGGGCTGGGCGTCTTATCATGACCAGTGGTTGTCGGAAGGCTTCGCGGATTTTTCCGCCGGCTTATTCCTGCAGGCTACCGAACCGAAGACGGATAAGTTTCTGAAGTACTGGGAGCGGGCGCAGGAAATGATCACGGCGAAAAACAGCTTTGGAAACCGGCCGAACGACGCGGGGCCGCTGTGGATGGGCATCCGGCTGGATACCTTCAAAACCGGAGGCGCTTACCGCCGCATCATCTATCCCAAGGGCGGTTTCGTGCTGCACATGCTGCGCTACCTGATGTTCGATCGAGAGACCGGAGATAAGGACTTTATCGCCATGATGCACGACTTCGTGGCCACTTATCTGAACCAGAACGCTTCGACGGAGTCGTTTAAGTCAGTGGTAGAGAAACATATGAAGCCGGGGCTCGACCTGGAAAGAAACGGCAAGATGGATTGGTTCTTCCGGGAGTGGGTTTACGGCACGGAGCTCCCCAGTTACCGGATGGAGTATACGCTGAAGCCGGAAGAGAGCGGTAAGTTCCTGTTTACGGCGAAAGTCACACAGAGCGGCGTGTCTTCCCGGTTCGTTATGGGAGTCCCGATTTACTTCGAATTCGACGGACGCGTGATGCGGGCGGGATCCGTGGCGCTGCTGGGAAACATGACCTCGACCGAAGCCAAGCTGCGCTTACCCAAGAAACCCAAGCGGGTGTTGCTGAACGCCAATCACGATGTGCTGGCGGCAGAGACAGTTGTCAAGGAGATGTGAGAATCGTGCTTACCAGGCGAGAATTGCTGCAACTGGCCGCCGCGACGCCGGCACTGGCAGCGGCGGGCGGATCCCCCGCTCTTTCGGTTTTCGACTATGCTCAGGTGGAACTGCTGGACAGTCCGCTGCGCCGCCACTTCGACACGAATCACGCGTTCTTCCTGCGGCTGGACGAAGACCGGATGCTGAAGATCTACCGGCAGCGGGTTGGCATGCCGGCGCCGGGTGCAGACATGGGAGGGTGGTACGACGACTTCTGCCCGGGTGCGCATTTCGGGCAATACGTCTCCGCGCTGGCACGATTCGCGCGCGCGACGGACTCGGAAGCCACGCGCGCCAAGGTGAAGCGGTTGGTGCGCGGGTTCGCCGAGACGATGGACCCATCCGGCAAGTTCTTCGTGGACCACCGCTATCCAGGCTATACCTATGACAAGCTGGTGTGCGGGTTGCTCGACGCGCACTCGTACGCCGGGGATGCGACGGCTTTCGATGTTCTCGCGGAAACCACGCGCGCCGCGCTGCCGCACATGGCAGACCACGCGCTCACTCCCGAAGAAGCGCAGCAGCGGCCGCACAAAGACGAGACTTACACCTGGGACGAGACTTACACGTTCGCCGAGAACCTGTTTCTGGCTTACGAGCGTACGGGCGACCGAAAGTACTACGACTTAGGGAAACGGTATCTACTGGATCGCGGATTCTTCGATCCCCTGGCGGAAGGCCAGAACGTTCTTCCGGGCTTGCACGCGTATAGCCACGTGAATGCGCTCAGCTCCGGCATTCAGGGATATTTGAAGCTGGGAGACGTGAAGTATTTCCGGGCGGTGCGCAATGCGGTGGACATGATTTTGAAAGATCAGAGCTACGCCACCGGCGGCTGGGGACCGAATGAGGCGTTCGTCGCGCCGGGCAAGGGGGAACTGGGCGATAACCTGCGCACCAGCCACCGGCACTTCGAGACAGGCTGCGGCAGTTATGCGCATTTCAAGTTGATGCGGTATCTGCTGGCGCTCACGCGCGAGTCGCGATATGGCGACAGCATGGAGCGAGTGCTCTACAACGCGGCGCTGGGCATCCAGCCGATTCTGGAGGATGGCTCGACATTTTATTACTCCGACTATCATGCTTCGGCGCGCAAGAGCTACGATCGGATCATTCCGGACGCGCAGTATCGGTGGGATAAGGACGACAAATGGACCTGCTGTTCGGGTACCTTTCCGCAAGTTACGGCGGATTATGGCATCAGCTCGTATTTAGGGGCACCGGACGGCATCTATGTCAATTTGTATGTGCCGTCGCGCGTGAGTTGGAAGCAGGGCGCGGCGCGTTGTTCGATCGTGCAGGAGACGGACTATCCGGCGGGCAGCGGTGTCACACTTACGGTGACCGCCCCGCCGCCAGGCGAGTTCACGGTCTATCTGCGGATTCCGGCGTGGGCTGGGAGGGGAACCACGGTCTCCGTGAACGGGCGCCGCGTGCGGGCGGAGATTGCGCCCGGGTTTTTCCCGGTTCGGCGGAAATGGAAAGCCGGCGAGAAGATTGAGTTGGAGATCGACCAGAGCGTGCGGTATGAGCCAGTGGACGCCCAGAATCCCAATCAGGTCGCGCTGCTGCGTGGCCCTCAGGTCATGTTCGCTCTGGGGGAGGCGCAATCCAAGCTTTCGCGCAGGCAGTTGACCGCTGTGCCGAGCGGTTTGGAGTTACGCCCCTTCGGCGCGGTCGGCAACGAAGTTTACCAGACTTATTGGGAGGTTACCGGGTAAGCGAGCGAGACGCATCGAGCGCCAGCTTCTCCGGGTCCAGATCCGTCCGGTTGCATAGGACGACGATGGTCAGCTTCTCTTTCGTAAAGCGCTCGATCACGGTGCGGAATCCGACAGTAGTTCCGGTGTGCCACATGCGCGGGCGGCCTTCGAATGGATCGAGGAACCAACCGAATCCGTAAGAGACCGGCGCGGTTGCCTTGACCACCTCCACCGGGGTCAGTGCCGGACGCATCTCCGCCTCGCTCAGGAGAGCGTGGCTGTCGAGGGCGCGATCCCACTGCGCCAGGTCTTCGAGATTCGAGTAAATGCCGCCATCGCCCAGCGTGGCCGAGGTCGAGCTCTGATCCGTCTCGATGAAGCGGCCCGCTTCTTTGGTGTGCCCGTAGGCGCGATTGGGGACCGTGTTCTGGCCGTTCACATAAGCCAGCGTGTGAGCCATGTGCAGGGGTTGAAAGATGCGCTCGCGCAAGAATTGGCCGAATGGCTCGCCGGAAACCTTTGCGACAATCAATCCCAGAACGACGTAACCGGAATTGCTATACGCCCAGTTCGATCCCGGTGCGAACTTACCGGCGGTTTGTTGCGTCAGCAGACCCAGGACTTCCTGGTCCTGAATCTGATGCGCGGCGGTCCATCGATCGGGCTGCATCAGATCTTCGTAATCCGGGAGCCCGGAGGTGTGAGTGAGCAGGTGGCGGACCGTGATGGCTTGCCCGTAGGCGGGGAAGTCAGGGAAGATTTCCGTGAGCCGCTGGTCGTAGCGCAGCTTGCCGTCATGCCCCAGCAGCATGATGGCCGTGGCGGTGAACTGTTTGGTGAACGATGCCAGGCGGAAATTGGTCCGGGGATCGATACGGGCCGATGTGCGCAGGTCGCGCACGCCGTAGCCGCGTTGGAATATTGTCCGGCCATTTTGGCGGACGAGAACGGCCACGCCTGGGGTTTTCGCATCGGCCAGGGGTGCGAAGATGGCATCGATGTCCGCAGCCAATGCAACGCCTGCGGCCAGAGCCAGCAGCAGCGCCAGCCTCACAGCTCCGCCACCAGCTTGGCGAGCAATGCGGTGCGGTCCGCGATGCGATCGACGAGGATGCTCTCATTCAGGGCATGCGCGCCTTCGCCCACCGCGCCGAGGCCATCCAGCGTGGGAACGCCGAGCGCGGCGGTGAAATTGCCGTCCGAGCCGCCGCCGACCGACGATTCGTCGAGCGTGACACCCAACTCGGCGGCCAGCGCCCGCGCCTTGCGGAAGAGTTGCACGATGGCGGGCGAGCGCTCGAGCGGCGGCCGGTTCAATCCGCCGGCGATCTCGATGGCGCAGCGTTTGTCGATCGGGCGCAGCGCGCGAAATTTGCGATCGAGGGCGGCTGCGTCCTTCAGTCGCGGAATGCGCATATCGACCTCGGCCCTGGCTTCCGCCGCCACCACATTGACGCGCGTGCCGCCGGAGATGACGCCGGGGTTGACGGTAATGCCCCGCCGCAAATTCGTAAATCCGGCGATCTTCGTGATTTGCCGCGCGAGCTCCAAAACCGCGCTGACGCCGCCGGCGAAATCCAGGCCGGAATGCGTCGCCTTGCCCCGCACCGTCACGGTGTAATCGCCAATGCCTTTACGCGCCGTCTTCAGCTTGCCTTCCAAACCAGTGCCCGGCTCCAGGACCAGCACGGCTTGGCTGCGCCGGGCGTTGCGCTCCGTCAGGGCGCGGGACGATTCGCTGCCGACTTCTTCGTCGGAATTGATTTGCATGACGACCTTGCGCGCCACGGGCGTCTCCAAATCGCGCAGAATGCGCATGGCGTAGATGAAGAAAGCGATGCCGGCTTTCATATCGAGCACGCCGGGGCCCCAGAGCCGGCCGTCCTTCTGGCGGAACGGCATGGACGCCAGCGTACCCAGCGGCCACACCGTATCGGAATGGCCCAGCGCGAGGATCTGCCCTTGCTTCTTTTTCCCGAACAGATCGAACTCGCAAAGGACGTGGCGCCCGAAGCGTCCGCCAGGCAGGGTCTTGACGCGGGCGCAAGAGGGCGCCACATCGCCGAGCAGATCCACGAAGCGGTTGACCGCGGCCGGGTCGTCGCTGGGCGATTCGCATTCCACCATTTCCCGGATCAGCGCCACGATCTGTTTCTGCCGGGAGCGGGCTTCGGTGAGAATGGGATCCACGGGTTTTATGGGGTGAGGGTCAGAAGCCATGTGTCGTCTCGCGCTCTCTCCTCAACCGGAGATTCGGCTTCCGGCTTCCTGCGTTGTCTGAAGTATACACCTTCGCGCTGCCGGCCCCAACTGGGCGCCGCGTCTTCCGTGCGATAATAACGACTTCCATGCCCGTTTTGGATATCAACGAGATCCGCGACATCCTGCCACACCGTTATCCCATGCTGCTGGTCGATCGAATCATCGAACTGGAAGCCGAGCGGATTGTGGGCATCAAGTGCGTGACGCAGAACGAACCCTTCTTTCAGGGCCATTTTCCGGAGTTCCCGGTGATGCCGGGCGTGCTCATCGTGGAAGCGCTGGCGCAAACGGCCGGCGTGCTGGTGCTGAAACACGTGGAGGATCGCCATCGCAAGCTGGTGCTGCTGGCTTCCATCACCAGCGCCAAGTTTCGGCGGCCGGTGGTTCCGGGCGATACGCTGCGCCTGGAGATGAAGATCCTGAAGCGCAAGGCCAGCGTGGCCGTTATGGTCGGCACCGCGACCGTGGACGGAGTGGTGGTGGCCGAGGCGGAGATGATGTGCAAGCTGGCCGATAAAGTCGAAGCGGAAGCGCTTTCCTGACCCATGCCGGTTCATCCCACCGCGATTGTCTCTCCCGCGGCGCGCATCGCCGAAACCGCGGAGATCGGGCCTTATTCGATCGTCGGCGCCGAGGTGGAGATCGGCGCCCGCACGCGGCTCATGGCGCACGTTTTCATGGAAGGGCCGCTGTGGATCGGCGAAGACAACGTCTTTTTCCCGTACAGCACGGTGGGCGTGGCGTCGCAGGATTTGAAATACCGCGGCGAGCGGGCCGAAACGCGCATCGGAAACCGGAACAAGATCCGCGAGTTTGTCACCATTCATCGCGGCACGGAGGGCGGCGGCCTGATCACCAGCATCGGCGACGACAACCTGCTGATGGCTTATGTCCACGTGGCGCACGACGTGCATATCGGTAACCGCGTGGTACTGGCCAACGCCGTGACTCTGGGCGGGCATGTGACGGTGGGCGATTGGACGGTGATCGGCGCTTCGACGGGCGTGCATCAGTTCTGCCGGGTGGGTCGGCACTCGATCATCGGCGGATACAGCGTGGTGACGCAGGATGTGCTGCCATATTCGAACACCGTCAGCGAACGCGCGGTGAAGGTGTTCGGCGCGAACCATGTCGGCCTGGCGCGCCGGGGATTCGATCCCGCCACCATCGAGAAACTGCAGACTGCGTTCCGCTTGCTGACGCGCGCCGGCCTGAATACTTCGCAAGCGGAGGCGCGGATTCGCGCGGAAATTCCCGACTGTCCGGAGGTGGAGGAGTTGCTGGCGTTCATCGGCGAATCGCGGCGCGGAGTGATCAAGTAGATGCGGTTCGCGAAAGAGCCACCTGAAAGGCGGCTGCGGGCAGGATTGCCCGCCCCCCAGGGATGAAATATGGCTTGATCGCCGGCAACGGCCGCTTTCCGCTCCTGGCGCTCGAAAACGCGCGCCGCCTGGGCCACGAGGTGGTGGTGCTGGCGATTCGCGAAGAAGCCGCGCCGGAAGTGGAACGGTTGGCTGCCAGGTGCCACTGGATTTCGCTGGGCCAACTTGGCCGGCTGATCGAGATTCTCAAAGAAGAGGGTATCGGCGAAGTGGTGATGGCCGGGCAGGTGAAGCACGCGAAAATCTTCTCGTCCATCCGGCCGGACTGGCGGCTGATCAAGCTGCTGGCGTCGCTGCCTTCCAAAAATACCGACGGGTTGATCGGCGGAGTGGCGCAAGTACTCGCCGATGAGGGAATCCAATTGCGCGATTCGACCGCGCTGCTAAAGGCGCTGCTGGCCGACCGCGGCGCGATGACGCGGCGCAAGCCGGATGCCCGCGAGGAGGCGGATATCGCGTACGGGCGGAAAGTGGCCGGCGCGCTGGCGGGATTCGATGTGGGGCAGAGCGTGGCCATCTGCGAGCGAGCCTGCGTGGCGCTCGAAGCCATGGAAGGCACCGACGCCCTGCTGCGGCGCGCGGCCAGCCTGGTGAACGGACGGCCCCTGACCCTGGTGAAAGTTTCGAATCGGCGGAGGCATTTGCTCTTCGACGTGCCCGTGGCCGGACTGGACACCATCGCCGTGATGCGCGAAACCGGGACCACCGCGATGGCGGTGGATGCGGGGCGCACGCTGCTGCTGGATCGCGAGGAGATGCTGGCGCGCGCGGACGATGCGGGGATTGCGGTGGTGGGGCAGGAGACTGATGCCTAGAGTCGCCGTGGTTGGCGCGGGACAGTTCGGGCAGAACCATTGCCGCGTGGTCCGGCAATCCACGCGCGCGGAGTTAACCGCGGTGGTGGATATCGATGCGGCGCGCGCGGCCGGCGCCACGTACTTCGCCGATTACCGGGAATTGGCCGGCAAGGTAGATGCGGCGATCGTAGCTACGCCCACTTCGGCCCACGCGGAGATCGGCTGCTGGCTGCTGGAGCACGGGATCGACGTGCTGGTGGAGAAGCCGATCGCGGCGGACCTGGAATCGGCGGACCGGCTGGTAGCTGCGGCGGAGCGCTGCGGGCGGATGCTCCAGGTGGGCCATCTGGAGCGCTTCAATCCGGCGGTGATGGCACTGGAAAGCCGCGTCACGCTGCCGTTGTTCTTCGAAATTCACCGGCTGAGCGTGTTCAGCCCGCGCAGTCTGGATGTGGACGTGATCCTGGACCTGATGATCCACGACATCGATATCGTGTTGAGCCTGACGGGCGCGGAACCGGAAGAGATCCGCGGGGCGGGCGTTTCGATCCTGTCCGGCAAGGTGGACATCGCCAATGCGCGGCTGCAGTTCCCGAACGGCTGCGTGGCGAACCTGACGGCCAGCCGCGTGTCGACCGAGCGGGTCCGCAAGCTACGCCTTTTCCAGCCGCAACAGTATTGCTCGCTCGATTACGCGCGGCAGGAACTGCTGATATTTTCTGTGGGCGGGGACCGGCAGGTCTCGTTCGAGCCGGTTCCGGCGGCGAAATCCGAGCCGCTGCAGTTGCAGTTCGACGCCTTTCTGGACAGCGTGGAGACGCGAAATTCGCCGAAAACTTCGGGCTTCGCGGCGCGTCAAACACTACGGATAGCTTTGGCTATTCTTGATAGAATCAAAGAGCATTCGGAGATAGTCTCTAAGTCGTTGGCGGGCGGATGGAAACTGTAGTTCGTTCCTCGGTGGAAAATCCGGCGGAATTGCATCTGCTAACCAGTTGGGAGCAGGACCGGGGACGTGTCCGCGAGGCGCGGATCCTTTCGGTGGCGGCACACATAGCGGCGATCGTAGCGCTGTGCCTGATGCCGCGCAGCCTGATGCAGCCGCCCCGGCGCATCGAACCGCTGATCACTCCGCTGATTGAACCGCCCACGGAATTGACCCAGAAAGCGCCCAACAAGGGTCCCATCGCCAAGGAAGTGAGCGTGGAGGCCTTGCAGCCGCACCCGCGCATCCAGGTTCCGAACTCGCCGCGATCAACCACGCGGCCGCAGGCCAAGATCAGCAGCCCGCCGCAACCTCCGCCGGCGCCGTTGCCGGAGCCGCCGCAGATTCAAGCGGGCAATTTGCAGACGCCGCGCGGCTTGCCGGCGGGTCCGCCGACAGCTCAGCCGCCGCAGATCCAGGAGCAGGAGAAACCGAAGCTGGCATTCGAGACTCCTACCGCCCCGCCTGAGGGTGGAGCGGGCAGGATGGCGCGGCCCGACACATCGGTGGCCGGAGCGATCCGGCAACTGACGCACGGGGGCTCTCAGGGTGGGCTCACGGTGGGCGACGATACCAGCGACGCGGGAGTGGGCGGGCTCGGCAGAGGCGTCGATCTGCCGCCTTCGGCGGGGCGCCGGGCCAGTTCGCTCGAACTGCTCAGCGATCCGCAAGGCGTCAATTTCCAACCTTACCTGCTGCAGGTGCTGTATGCCGTCCGCCAGAATTGGTTCGCGGTCTATCCGGAAAGCGCCAGGATGGGGTTGCGCGGAAAGGTGGAGGCGCAATTCGTGATCGCCAAAGACGGGAGCATCCCGAAGCTGGTGATCGTGCTGCATTCCATTCCGGCGCTGGAACGCGCGGCGGTGGCCGGGATCGACGCCTCCCATCCGTTTCCGCCGTTTCCCGCGGAATTCACGGGCGATCACATTGTGCTGAAGCTGACGTTCAGCTATAACATGCCGCGGAAGTGAAGGCGAGCTTTGCTCGCCGTGGCTGGTGATTGGTGGCTGGTGGCTGGCGCCTGCCCCACTTCGGCGGCGCGCAATTCGCGGCGCAGGATTTTGCCGACTGGGGACTTCGGCAGTTCTTTTCGGAACTCGACCATGCGGGGCACTTTGTAATTCGTCAGATTCTGGCGGCAGAAGGCCACGATCTGGTCGGCCGAGAGGATCGGGTTGTCCGATACCACGAACGCCTTCACCAGTTCACCCGCGATGATATCCGGCACGCCGATCACGCCGCATTCGACGACGCCTGGAACGGCGGCGATGATGTTCTCAATTTCGTTGGGGTAGACGTTGAAGCCGGAGACCAGGATCATGTCCTTCTTCCGGTCCGTTATACGCATGTAACCGGCCTCATCGACGATGCCGATGTCGCCGGTACGCAGCCATCCGCCGGGCGTGAAGGCGGCCGCGGTTTCGCCGGGCATCTGCCAGTAGCCGGCCATAACTTGCGGACCCTTGACGCAGATCTCGCCTTCCGCGCCGGGCGGAAGCTCGCGGCCTTCGTCGTCCAGGATGGCTATTTCAGTGGAGGGCAGCGGCAATCCGATGGAGCCGGAGTACTCCGTGTCCATGGGGTTGCAGGAAACGAAGGGCGAGGTTTCGGTGAGGCCGTAGCCCTGTAAAATGGGCCGTCCGGTGACGGCTTTCCAACGCTCGGCGACCGTGCGGTGCACGGCGGCGCCGCCGCCGAGGGCGAACTTCAAGCGGCTGAAATCCAGGGACTCGAAGCCCGGCGTGTTCAGCAGTCCGTTGAAGAGGGTGTTGACACCCGTGGTGACCGTCCAGGGCGTCTTCCGCAACTCTTTCACGAAGCCGGGCATGTCTTTGGGATTCGTAATCAGCAGATTCAGGCCGCCCAGTTTGATGAACAGCAGGCAATTGGTAGTGAGGGAGAAAACGTGGTACATGGGGAGAGCGGTCACCACGGTTTCGGTTCCTTCTTCGAGGATGCCGCGGGACCACGCGCGGGCTTGCAGCATGTTCGCGACCAAGCCTCCGTGGGTGAGCATGGCGCCTTTGGCGCTGCCGGTGGTGCCGCCGGTGTATTGCAGAAAGGCGATATCGGAATGCGTGGGCGCGGCTTCGTGGAGCGGGGCGCGGGCGCCGTGCTGGAGCGCGGTGCGGAATTCGATGGCGCCGCCGATATGCCATTCCGGCACCATCTTTTTCACGCGCTTCACGGCGAAGTTCACCAGCAGCCGGCGGTGGGGCGCGAGCAAGTCGCCAGCCTGCGTGGTCACCACGTGGCGGACCGCGGTCGAGGCGAGCACCGTTTCCAGCACGTGCGCGAAGTTTTCCAGGATGACGATGACTTCGGCGCCGGAGTCCTTGAGCTGATGCTCCAATTCGCGGGCCTTGTATAAGGGATTGATGTTGACCACAATCATTCCCGCGCGCAGGGCGCCAAACAGGGCGACGGGATACTGCAGAAGATTGGGCATCATCAGGGCAGCGCGAGCACCCTTCGCGAGCGACAGGCTTTCGAGCCAGGCGGCGAAGTGCCGGCTCAGGCGGTCGAGTTCGGCGTAGGTAATGGTGGTGCCTAGATTGCGGAAGGCCGGAAGATCGCGGAATTTGTGACAGCTTTGGGCGAGCACATCGTTGAGGGACGCATATTCGTTTAGGTCGATCTCGGCCGGGACACCTGCACGGTAACTTTTCAGCCAGATCTTGTCCATTCGGTAATTCCTCCGGAGCGGACAGGCGGCCGGATCTGCGCTTTCGTGCATTCCATCGCGGGGCGCTCCCCGAGAGGCCGTTCGGGGGCTGCGCGTGGATCGCGTCATCCCGGCAATTCCCGGATGCCGCTCTCTCACGGACGTTTCGTTTCAAAACGAGAGATTCATGTCCTATTATACTGAAACGGTAAGGCGGCAGCGCACGGATGGGGGGAAAGCGCTCCCTGACGGTCGCGGCTCGGTAGCGGTCGCGGCTCGGTAAGGGCTGGCTCAGGGTTGCGCGGCTGCGTCCAGGATGGTGTACCAGAGAAATTCGACGAGCTTGTACAGCGACGCTTCGGCGAGCCTTTCGTCGCTCGCGTGGGCCTCGCCCGGATCGCCGGCTTCCACGATGGGGCCGAAGCCATATGCCTGGACGCCTTTGGCGCGCAACTGGGCCATGTCCGTGGCGCCGGTCAACATGGACGGCAGGGTGATGGCGCGGGGAAACATTCTGTGCTGCGCATGTTCCAGGGCGCGGAACATGGCGGTGTCCGTGCGGGAGGGAGGCGTCGCGGGACGGTCCGGCTTGCGGGGTTCGATTTCCACATTCGGATCGGCGATCTGGGCCCGCATTTCCTCGTAAAAGCGCGGCATATCTTCATCCGGCAACGCGCGGATATCGATGTAGGCTTCGGCCTCCGACGGAATCACGTTGAAGGCGAAGCCGGCTTTGAGCATGGTGGGCGCGAGCGTGGTGCGCAGCATGGCGTAGTGCGCCGGTTCGTACCGCTCGAAGTAGCGGTCGATCTCGGGGCCTCGGGCGGGGTCGCCCACGTGGAGGTAGCGATCCGCATCGGCGGGCGGGCTGATGGCAGCCAGGCGCTCGAAATAGGCGCGGGTGGTGTCATTCAGCCGCATGGGCGTGCGCCAGTCGCCCACCCTGGCGACAGCGGCCGCCAGGCGCAGCACCGCGTTGTCCGCCGAGGGCCGCGAAGCGTGGCCGGACTTTCCGCGGGCGATCAAACGGACGCCGCGAGGCACTTTTTCGGCGGTGGTGATGGCTACGTAGCGCACGTTGCCGCCCTGCGCGACGGCCGATCCTCCCTCGGCGAGGGCGTACTCGGCGGCGATTTCGTCCCAATGGCGGTTGACGAGGAAATCGATGCCCACGTTGGGCGTGCCTTCCTCGCCGGCTTCGGCTACGAAGATCACATCGCGATTCAGCTTGACGTGGGTGCGCTCGAGCAGCAACATGACCATGAGGCCCGCGGTCACGATTTCCTTGTCGTCCACCGCGCCGCGGCTATAGATGAAACCGTTCTTGCGGACCGCGCCGAACGGTTCTACGGTCCACTTCGATCGCTGCGCGGGGACCACGTCGGTATGTCCCAGGATGGCAATGGGCCGCGCGGAGCCGTTGCCTTTGATGCGCGCCACCAGATTGGCGCGGGCGGGATCGAGCGCCAACAGCTTTACCGGGATGCCTTCGCGCTCCAGCACGCCGGCGAGATATTTGGCAACTTCGGTTTCGTTACCCGGCGGATTGGAAGTGTCGATGCGGAGGAGGGCGGTGAAATGGCGCAGGGTTTCGACGTTCAGTTTACGGCTGTGGACGGGGTTGGGCGCTGCGGCGAGAAGAAGTGTCGGCAGGAGTGCCGACACGGCACGCACGAGTGCGTGCGCCACGTTACAGCGGGATGTTGCCATGTTTTTTGCGAGGCGTGGTGTCCACCTTATTCTCCAACATGCGGAAGGCTCGGATCACGCGCGGCCGGGTTTCGCGCGGCTCGATCACATCGTCGATGAAGCCGCGCTCGGCGGCGGCGAAGGGGTTGGCGAAGCGCTCGCGAAACTCTTCAGTCTTCTCGGCGCGCATGGCGTCCCGGTCGGCGGCCGCGGACAACTCGCGGCGGTAGACGATGTTGACGGCGCCCTCCGGTCCCATGACGGCGATTTCGGCGCTGGGCCACGCCAAGTTGATATCCGTGCGAATGTGTTTCGATCCCATCACGCAATAAGCGCCGCCATAAGCCTTGCGGGTGATCACGGTGACTTTGGGAACGGTGGCTTCGGCGTAGGCGTAGAGCAGCTTGGCGCCATGGCGGATAATGCCGCCGAATTCCTGAGCGGTGCCGGGGAGGAAGCCAGGAACGTCCTCGAAGGTGAGAATCGGAATATTGAACGCGTCGCAGAAGCGCACGAAACGGGCGCCCTTCACCGACGAATCGATATCCAGGCAGCCGGCCAGGTAGGCGGGCTGATTGGCAACGATGCCCACCGAGCGCCCGTCCAGCCGCGCGAAGCCCACCACAATGTTGCGGGCGAAGTGCGCATGAACCTCGAAGAATTCACCGTCGTCGACGATGCGGTGGATGGCATCGGCGATGTCATAGGGCTGGTTGGATGCGGCGGGCACCAGCGTGTCGAGCGATGGATCCATGCGGTTGGCCGGGTCTGTGGTGGGGCGGCGCGGCGGATCGTCGCGATTGTTCTGCGGAAGGTAGCCGAGCAACTCGCGGATCATGCGCAGGCACTCGGCGTCGTCGTGCGCGATGAAATGGCCAACGCCCGAGACGGAGTTGTGCGTCATGGAGCCGCCCAGGCGCTCCTTGGTGACATCCTCGTGGGTGACGGTCTTGATGACGTCCGGGCCGGTGACGAACATGTAGCTGGTGGAATCGACCATGAAGACGAAATCGGTGATGGCGGGCGAGTAGACGGCGCCGCCGGCGCACGGTCCCATGATGGCGGAGATTTGCGGAACGACGCCCGAGGCCAGCGTGTTGCGCAGGAAGATATCGGCATAGCCGCCCAGCGACAGAACGCCTTCCTGGATGCGCGCGCCGCCGGAGTCGTTGAGACCGACGACGGGCGCGCCGTTGCGCATGGCGTGGTCCATGATCTTGCAGATTTTCTGCGCGTTGGATTCCGAGAGCGAGCCGCCGAAGACGGTGAAGTCCTGGGCGAAGACGTAGGTCAGGCGGCCATTGATGTAGCCATAGCCGGTGACGAAGCCGTCGCCGGGGACGATCTCCTTATCCATGCCGAAGTCGCGGCCGCGGTGCGTGACGAGCTTATCGAGCTCTTCGAAGGTGCCTTCGTCGAGGAGCAGTTCGATGCGCTCGCGGGCGGAGAGCTTGCCTTCGCGGTGCTGGCGGTTGCGGCGATCTTCACCGCCGCCCTGCTCGGCGGCGGCATGGCGGCGGCGGAGCTCCTGGAGTCGGTCCATGCTTCTGATTGTAGCCGCGCTTCGCGCGGCGGTGGTGGTGGGTGCTGGGTGCTGGCTGGGCTTTGGGTGGGCGGTGCTGGGTAGGGTGTGCGAAGTTGTTTTATGGTGCCGAGCCCCTTTAGGTCTGTTTGAGCTTTCGGGACCGGAACTTCTTCTGGAGTCCCTGGTTTACCAAGACGGGTGAGAATGTTTCCGGGTCGAACGGCCCTCGCCACTGCAGCATGTTCTCATGCTCTTCGTGTTCGGGGTCGGCTAGGGCCGATAAATATTCTTCGTATCCGTGAGCCCCACCCACGTCTTCTGGAGGCGTGCGGCGTGCACCGCCGATGCACGTCGGATATGGCGCGGCCGTCTCCGGTAACAGGATGGCTTCGAGTAGCAGGTCATGCTCCCAGCTATCACCGAAATCATACAGGTATACGAACTGCGTCCCCACGCGGGGCACGACTTCCCCGAGGGCCACGCGGCGTTCATCGATCACCTTGCGCTCGTTCATGTCGTCGTCGGGGTCGGGCACGCTGTAAAGACGGCAGCCGATTCCGAACTCGTGGAGATGGTAGTCTTCCCATCCCATGAGGATCTGCAATATAGTGTGCAGTTGGGCCAGCGTAGTGTCTTCCCACACCTGAATGCGCCGCCAGATGGGCGGCTGAATGTCCCGCAACGTTATCTTTAGTTGGTACAGGGCTCGATTTTTCGTCACGATTCCATCTTACCGTCGCCAGAATGCGGGGCACGGAAGTTCCGGCTGATGTTCAGCCGGCGGGCGGTCGCGGATTTTGCAGGAGTTGAGTTGAAGGACCCTTCCTTCGTCATGGTGCAACGCCGCGTTATTACGGTCGTGCATGCTGACGAGTTTGCCAAGGTGGATTGGAGTGAGGCATTCTGATGATGTATGCCTCACTCCGAGATAAACAATCAATCAAAGCGCAGCCGCCGCGGCGGCCGGAATTCGAAGAATGATTCGAGGAGGATTGGTTTGCGAGTGGTTCCAGGGCCGTCTCTACAAAGGCTAAGATGAGCTTCACCTTCGATATTCGGACGAGGGTCGTTTTCGGGGAGTCCCGCTTTCAGGAACTGGCTGCGCTGGCACGCGACCTGGGCTTCACGCGCACGCTGTTGGTTTCCGACCCTGGCCTCGCATCCACCGGCTATCCCGATCAGGCGATCGCGATGCTTTCTGAAGCGGGCATCGCGGCCGACGCCTTTCACGATTTCTCGCCGAACCCGGATACCGGGATGGTGGAAGCGGGCCGCGCCTTCGCCGCGGCGCGCGGCATCGACTCGCTGGTGGCGTTGGGCGGCGGCAGCTCGCTCGACTGCGCGAAGGGGATCAATTTCGTCCTGACCAACGGCGGCAACATGCGCGATTATTGGGGCTTCGGCAAAGCCGCGCGGCCCATGCTGCCCATGATCGCGATTCCGACTACGGCGGGCACCGGGAGCGAGGCGCAAAGTTACGCGTTGATCTCCGACGCCGCGACGCACGTGAAGATGGCCTGCGGCGATTCCAAGGCCGCCTTTCGCGCGGCGATTCTCGATCCGCTACTCACGCGGTCGCAGCCGCGCGAGGTGACCGCCACGGCCGGGTACGATGCCATCTCGCACGCGGTCGAGAGCTTTGTGACCACGCGGCGGACGCCGGGTTCGATCGTGTTCGCGCAGGAAGCGTGGGAATTGCTGGCGGCGAATTTCGGGCGCGTGCTGCGCGACCCGCACGATACGGAAGCGCGCGGCGCCATGTTGCTGGGCGCGCACTATGCCGGGATCGCGATTGAGAACTCCATGCTGGGGGCTACGCACGCCTGTGCGAATCCGTTGACGGCGCATTACGGCACGACGCACGGAGTGGCCATCGCGGCGCTGCTGCCGCACGTGGTGCGGTGGAACTGGACGGCGGCGGAAGGGCTATATCGCGATCTAGGCGGGGCGGATCTGGCCGATCGGCTCGCGGAGATGGCGGCCGGCGCGGGGTTGTCCGGGCGCTTGCGAGATCTTGGCGTTCCGGAGGGGGCGCTGCCAGGGCTGGCCGAGGAAGCCGCGGCGCAGTGGACCGGGCGGTCGAATCCGCGGGCGTTTGGTGCGGATGGGGCGCTGGAGATTTATCAGGCGGCGTATTAAATTCGCCGATATAGCCGTATAATTGAGTCCAGGGTGATGAGCGAATACGTCGAGCTACGGGATGGCGGGTATTACGTAGCGGGCACACGGGTGTCTTTGGACGCTGTCGTTTACGCATTCCGGGGCGGCGAGAGTCCCGAGACGATTCAACAGAACTTTCCGTCGCTCACACTGGAGCAGGTTTACGGCGCGATCGCTTTCTACCTGGGGCACCAGGTCCAGATCGATGCCAACATAAGCCAGGGCGAAGAGGAAGCGTATCGCATGGCGCCGCCGCCAAGCCAAAGGAAGCCGGAGGCGAATGCCCGCCTGCAACGCGCTCGTGAACACACGGCCAGTTGGTGAGCATCCGCTATTAGGCCGACAACGACCTTAACCAGCTCATTGTCGCCGCGACGTTTCGCAAGGAACCCAGCATCGACTTCAAGACCGCCCAGAGCGCCCGTCTCGATGGGCTCGATGATATGACGGTGCTGCGGCAGACCGCCGCGGAAGGCCGCATTCTGGTCAGTCACGACAAGCGTACGATGCCGCGGTACTTCGCCTCGTTGCTGGGCGAAGGCGGCGACAGCCCAGGCGTCTTGGTGGTGATCCCCCAGGATGCGCCGCTCCGGTCAGTAGTCGGAACGGCTTGTTTTGGATCTGGGCCGACAACATGCCAGAAGACTGGCGGAACGCGATCACTATCATTCCGTTTTGATTGCTTGCCGCGCTTTCAAACAGCGAAAATCTCGGATACGTCCAGATGGCTGCCGAACATCGACAGCGGAATGCGGTCGCCCATGCGATAAACCGAGGGAACTCCACCTTGGCGTGTGACACTGACGGTTTCCCGCTTGGGGTCCAATACCCAGAATTCCTGGGCTCCGCTCGAAAGGCAGAGGACGGCTTTTTCGCGGATTTCAGCCCTGGTGTTCGAAGGCGACAATACCTCGATCACCAGTTCCGGCGAGCCGTGCAGGTTATCGTCATCGTCGGTCGAGTCCCATCGCTCGCGCGAGACGTAGGCCACATCGACCCCGCGCAGATCGTACTCGGGTAGCGCCCTGAAGGCAACCTCTGCTGCCACAATACCAAGGTGCTGCGACTTGGGCCGCAGCAGCTCCACCAACCGGAGCTGCAGCTTGGCGTGCCTCATCTTGGGTCTCGACAAGGTGACCACCATACCCCAATGGAGTTCCTGGATGACGTCTTCCCGATCCGGCAACTGGCGATATTCGTCGACCGTCATCAGCAATGGTTCGGCAGCAGCGGCCATCGCGCACCTCGAATCCCATTATCGCTCATTCGGATCATGGCCACTTCAGGGTTCCTACGATTTCATGCACGTTCGCGATGCCTTGGTCCCGCAGGAAGCGGCCTAGCTCTTCCGCTACGCGCACGGGTGACCGCGGATCCCAAAACGTCGCGGTACCTACTTGAACGGCGGCGGCTCCGGCGACCAGAAATTCGGCGGCGTCCTCGCCGGTCGCGATGCCGCCTAATCCGATCACTGGAATTTTCACGGTTTGCGCGGCCTGGTACACCAGGCGCAGCGCGATGGGCTTGATGGCCGGTCCGGAAAGGCCGCCGAAGCCGGCCCCCAGGCGCGGACGGCGTGCGCGCGCATCGATGGCCAGAGCCACGAAGGTATTCACGAGCGAAATGGCGTCGGCGCCGTTTTCTTCGGCCGCGCGCGCCAGCGGCTCGATGGCGGCCACATTGGGCGACAGCTTCACAATCACAGGCCGGCGCGCGACGCGCTTCACGGCGCCCACCACATCGGCCAGCAGCGCCGGATCGCTCGAGAAATAAATGCCGCCGTGCTTCGTGTTGGGGCAGGAAACATTCAGCTCGTAGCCCGCGAGCCCTTCGGCCGATTCCAGCACGCGCACCACTTCCACGTAGTCTTCGACGGAATAGCCGAAGACGTTGGCGAAGACGGCCGTGTGGAAGCCGGCCAATTGCGGCAGCTTCTCGCGCACGAAGGCGCGGACGCCGATGTTCTGCAGGCCGATCGAATTCAGCATGCCCGCTTGCGCTTCCCAGACGCGCGGCGGGGGATTGCCTTCCATCGGTTCGCGCGACAAGCCTTTCACCACCAGGCCTCCGACCGCGTTCAGGTCGGCCAGGCGCTCGAACTCGACTCCGTACCCGAATGTGCCCGAGGCCGCCAGCACGGGATTCCGAAGCGCGATGCCGCACAACGAAACCGCCAGACGCGCCTCGTCCGAGCTCATTTCGCGCGCTCTTCTTCGCCTTCGGCGTAGGCTTCCATCAACACCTCGCCGGTAGCGGAGGAGGGCAGGGCGATTCCGGCGGCGCGCGCCACGGTGGGCGCCAGATCCACGGACTCGATGGGGCGCTCGACCAGCTTGCGGGCGAACTGGGGGCCATACAGCATCAGCGGCACGCGCGTATCGTAATTATACAGAGAGCCGTACGATACGCCACGGCCCGCGCCAAAGTCTTCCACGGATTCCGGTTCGTAGGAGAGCATCACATCGCCGGAACGTAATTCGTGGAAACTGTTTTCGAAGCGCCGCCGCCACTCGCCCGAATGGGAGCACTCTCCATCGGCGGTGTAATATCCGGCCACACCCGGCAGACGCAGGGCCGCTTCGCCCGCCAGCCTGCGCGCCTCGCGCACGGGAGCGTTTTGCTTTTGGAGTGTTTCCAGGTTCAGATAGAGGAACGGGTAAACGTACTTGTCCACGTAAACATTCTTCACCGCGCCTTTATCGATCCAGGAAGAGAGCGCCTTGCCGATGGCGCGCGCGATGCCCTCCCCGGCGATGGCCTTCTGCGAGCGCAACGCGGGATTGGGTTCGGGCGGCGCGCCATGCGCGGCGGCAAAAATGAGGTTATAGTTATTCTCTCCCGGCGCTTTGTTCAGCACGTCCAGCGTGCGCAGGATCTGGCGGTCGAGATGCAACGCCATCTGGCCCATGAGGGAAGAATCCGATCCGGTTTCGTAGCCCAGCAAGGCCATCGAACCCAGCGAGACAAATACGAAATCCAAACCCTCCTGTTGACCCAATCTCTCGGCGGTGAGCAGGGTGCGTAGTAGCTCGAATTGCGATTCCTGACAGAAAGGTGACGACTGGTAGAGGGCGAAGAATTCCTCCGGACGCTTGGGATCGTAGGTGAGCCGGCGAAGAGGCGGCACGCCGCTGGCAGCTCCGAGCGCCGTCCATTTCTGGTCGTGCAGATTCGCGAGCGGCTGGTCGGTGTTAAAGGCGGCCAGCCATTCCGGTGCGTTGCCGCGGGTGTTGAACCGGCCCTGCGCGTCCATCCACAGGACTTGCGCCCGGGAATGGCCGGCCAGCAACGAGGCTGTCCCTTCATTCAGGCCCAGGCACCAGACACGGTTGCGGGGGTTGTGGACGGCTTCTTCGCGGTAACCGGCACGCTCGACCTCGTCGGCCAGAGTGGAGGCTTCCAGCATCTCGGCGCGCGCCCTGGTCAGGGAGCGGGTGCGGCGGTCGTACCACTGGTCGGCGATGACGCCGTGGAGGCTCGGATAAGCGCCGGTGGCGAGGGTGGCGAGGCCGGTGGCGGTAAAGCCGCTGGCGGCCAGGCGGCAGTTCGGATAATACACGCCCTTGGCCATCAGCTCGCGGAAACCGCCGGGCGCCAGGCGCGGCTCGGCGCGCTCCAGGTAGAGTTGGCGGAACTGTTCCGCAATCAGAAAAACGAATAGTTTGGGCGGACGGCGCAGTGCCTGGAGCCGTGCGGGCAAACAGCCCGCCAGTCCAGCGAGGGCGCCCGCGGCGAACCGCCTACGGGAAATGTCCATGGCGTTAAGAGTTTAGCAATCTCCGGCTGAAATATGGTATCTTACTTTCCTTAATACTTTTTCATAAAGGAATGCGTGTACAGCACTCTTAGGGAGAACGATCGATGCAAGAAGAGGATAGCAGCGTTTTAGGCTTGGCTACCATACGGCGGAATCGAGGCATTTCGCTGGAGCAAATCGCGGAATCCACGAAGATTAACATACGCAGTTTGAAGGCCATCGAGGGTGGCGATTTTACGAAGCTGCCGGGCGGCATTTATAATACCAGCTACATTCGCCAATACGCCAAGGCCATCGACTTCGACGAAGCCGAGTTGTTGGCGTTCTACCGCAGACAGATGGGCGTGGCCAGCAGTTCGGAAGACGCCACGCGCAGCCATGGCAACGGGGTGGTGGGCGGCGGGTTCCGGCCGGCCTCCATAGCCGGGTAGACGGCGGTCTCACTTGAACTCTGCCAGGAGATCTCCGGTCTGCCTGGCCAGATTCCAGCGAGCGCGCTCGACGCCGTACTGGGCGTCATAGAATGCGATCCATTTGCCGCTCTCGGCAACGCGCGATTCCTCCACCTGGCTCAAGCGAATGCGGCCCTCCTGCAGCAGCGCGAGATTCACGGTAAGCTGCTCGCGGGCGACATCCAGATCGAGGCGCGCGACATCCCGCTGGGCTTCCGCCTTGCGCACCTCGCGGAAGCTCTGGTGCGTGTCGGCGATAATCTGGTTGCGCGTATTGGCCAACTGGATACGCAGCCTGGATGCTTCGGCGTCGGCTATGGCCGCCTGCGCGCCGGGGGCAGATCCCGCCCATAGCGGGAGCACGATGGAAGCGCCGATCTCGCCGTTGTTGTGCTGGAATTTGAGGAAGTAATCCTGGTAGTGGTTGAAGGTGGCGAACAGACCGTATTGGGCCACCAGATCGACGTGCGGCAGTCGCGCGGCTTTGGCCGACCGGACGTCCAGGCCCTTAGCTGCAATCTGGGATTCCAGGCGGCGCAATTCGACACTGGCGCGCAGGGCGCCATCCACGGCGGCATCCTCGGAAGCCGGAAGGGGCGGCACAGGCCGCTCTTCGGCGGCGGGTTGCACGCGGTCGCCGGCGCCGTATCCCAGCACGATGGCCAACGAGGTCTCGGCGGTTTCGCGATCCGCGTCCAGGGAGTCGGCGATCTGGCGCGCGCGCGCCAGGCCCAGGGCCGCGCGCTTGGATTCGAGCGGCAATTCGCGGCCTTCCTGCACGCGGTTGTCGACGGAAGCGAGCACCTTTTGGGAGCTCTCCACTTCCTTGCGCGCCACTTCGCCCGCGCGCGCGGCGCGTTCGGCATCGACGAAGAGGACCGCCGTGCGGAAGGCCACATCATCTTGTTTGGCGGAGGCCGCGATGCCCGCGCCGCGAGCCTCCTCCCGGGTGCGCGCGAGCGCGTAGCTCTGCTGGCGGTTAAACAAAGACTCGACCACGCGCCCTTGCACCACGGACGGCGCCGCGCCATCGATGCTCATGGGAAATCCGTTGGTGTAGGCCAGCCCGCTGCCGAAGAAGACGTGGGGAGTGAAGGGGTCCTTCTGCACGCGCACGGCTTGTTGGGCTTTCAGCTCATCGAGGCGCGCCATGGCAATGTCGGGGTTCTGGCGCAGGGCCTGCTCGACGGCTTGCCGCAGGGTGAGCGAATGCACCTCGGCGCGCAGAGCGGCGGCGCAGCAAGCCAGGACAACGATTAACTTTGACATGCTGGTATTGTCTCAGGAGTCATCGCGAGGGGTGCGCGACACTATCAAAACATTAACGGCCGCAGATGAACACAGATAAACGCAGATAACAACAAGGCAGTCAGGATCGCAACGATGAATGGGTGCAGGGGACCGGCGTGGGCTGGCCCGGCTACTTCCGGAAGCGGCGGATCTGCAACGTATGGCGGTCGGAGCGGTAGAAGCCGATCACGTAGACGGCGGCTTTCCCCCCGGTGGAATAGAGGACCTGGCGAATGCGCAGGACGGGCGCGCCGGCATGGATTCCAAGCAACTCCGCAATGCGCGCGCCGGCGGGCGTGGCATCCACTTCCTCGTCGGCATACTGGAGTTCGATGCCGTATTCGCGCTCCAGCGTGGCAAACAGGGAGCGGCGTTCCAAGGGCAGGTTGAGCAAACCGGCGAACTCCTCGGCCGGCAGATAGCAGATCTCCACCGCGAAAGGCTGCTCGCCGGATTGGCGCAAGCGTTCCAGCTTCACCAGGCGGCTGTGCGGCGGAAGGGCCAGCCGGGCGGCGGTTTCCTGCTCGCCTTCGACAATGCTCGAGCACAGGATGCGCGAGCGCGCGGGCAAACCGCGACTGGCCATTTGCTCGGTGAAGCTGGCCAGGCGGTTGAAGTGAATCTTGGGCAGGGATACGAACGTGCCGGCGCCGCGCCGCCGGTCGACCAGGCCTTCGTGCTCCAATTCCGCCAGCGCGTGCCGCGCGGTCATCAGGCTCACTTCATGATTGCGCGCAAGCTCTCTTTCCGATGGCACGGCGTCCCCCGGTTGCAACTCGCCCGCCTCAATGCGCTTGCGGAGGGCGTATTGGATACGGCGGTAGGCGGGCGCCTCCGGTTCAGTGTTGCGCAGCATCAATGTTCCGTTTCCGTACCGCCTCGGGCAACGTCACCCGCAATTTGCAGGCGGAAGGCGTGCTATAGAGCGATCTGGAGAATGTGCTATAGAGCATCAACGATGGTATTTTACCCCGAACCCGCGCCAGATTCTAGACATTTCGCAATTTTTCTATTGATGCGCACGTGGCCCCGGAGCGGAAAGGCTTTTGTCATAGAATTGAAGTACACGTGTCTTTCATTACCCGCCGAGGTTTCATGGCTGCCGCCGCGGGCTCGACTGCGCCATGGCTGGCCCCTGCGGCGCGTGCGCTGGCCCAGCCGATTTTCGATAGCGTCCCGCCGGAGAAAAGCGGCATTCGGTGGATCCATGACAACGCCATGTCCCCCAACCGCTACCTGCCGGAAAGCCTGGGACCGGGCTGTGCCTTCCTGGATTACGACAACGATGGTTGGATGGACATCTACCTGGTCAACAGCGGCCCTTGCGATTTTTTCCGGCCAGAGAAACCCATCCGCAATGCCTTGTACCGGAATAATCGGGACGGCACGTTCACCGACGTCACCGAGAAGGCGGGAGTGGCCGGCGGCACGTTCGGCATGGGCGCGGCAGCCGGAGACTACGATAACGACGGCTTCCCGGATTTGCTGGTCACGGCTTACGGGCGCACCATCCTCTATCACAACAACGGCAACGGCACCTTCACCGACGTCACCGAAAAGTCGGGCCTGCGGATAGCCGGGTGGACCACCAGCGCCGTATGGTTCGATTACGACAACGACGGCCGGCTGGACCTGTTCGTCTGCAGTTTCGTGGATTACGCCACGCAGCACTTTTCCTGCGGCGATAACAAATTGGGCCTCAAATACTATTGCATCCCGCGCCTGTTCAAGCCGACCCACAGCTTCCTGTACCACAACAACGGCGACGGCACCTTCACCGAGGTGAGCCGCGGCACGGATATCGAGCGCGCGCTGGGCAAGGGCTTGGGGGTGGTGGCCACCGATGTCAACAACGACGGGCGCACGGATCTTTTCGTGACCAACGACACCGTGCAGAACTTCCTGTTCCTGAATCGCGGCAACGGCAAATGGGAGGAGGCCGGAGTCTCCGCGGAAGTCGCCTTCAGCGAAAACGGACAGGCCCGCTCCGGGATGGGCGTGGACGCCGCCGATTTCGACGGCGACGGCTGGGAAGACCTGTTTGTGGCGAACATCGACCGGGAGATGTTCTCGCTGTACCGGAACCAGCACGACGAAACGTTTGCGGATGTGGCGTTCGATAACGGTGTGGCGCAGGCCACCCGCATGCTCAGCGGCTGGGGACTGAAATTCTTCGATTATGACAACGACGGCCGCATCGATCTGATCCTCGGCAATGGCCATCCCGACGACATGATCGAGAGGTACTCGAAGCAGGTGAAATACCGGGAGCCGCTGCTGCTGTTCCACAACGAGAACGGCCGGCTGCGCGATATCAGCGCGGAGGCGGGGCCGGCGTTCGCCGGAATGTTCGCGGCGCGCGGCCTGGCGGTGGGCGATTACGATAACGACGGACGCCTGGATGTGCTGGTTGGCGTCAACGGCGGGGCCCCCTTACTGCTGCACAACAACGCGGGCGCGGCCAGCCACTGGCTGGGGTTGAAACTAGTGGGCACCCGCGCCAACCGCGACGCCATCGGCGCGCGCATCGTATGGTCGGCGGGCGGCGTGCAGCACTCCCGTTTGAAGAACGCCGGCGGCAGCTATCTTTCCTCCCACGATCCACGCGAGATCCTGGGGCTGGGCTCCGCGAGCAAGGTGGACTGGCTGGAAATCCGCTGGCCCGCACCCGGCGGGCACGTCGACCGCTACACGAATCTGCCGGTGGACCAGTACATGGAGATCAAAGAACGTTAGGGCTCAGCCTCAGCGGCGCGTTACGAATGTCACGCGATGCTACCAAAAACCGGAGGCGGGACAGACGATTTTGTCCGCCAATCCTGCTTTGTTACAAATCCTTTCACACCCTGGCGCCCGTCGAGGCTCTGGTAACGCACTGAATCCACTGAGGGCGCGGCGCCGGCGCCACCCGCGAATTGTCTCTCCTGCACGCGGAAAACATTTCTGAGCGGGCTTCGGATAATTGAATCCAGCCCCCTCCGGACTTTCCAAAAAATGTAGAAATTCCGTTGAAATTTTTCCATTGACGCGAGCTGGCAACCCGGTCTATACTACCGGCATAGCAGGTTTCTGCTATATAGCTTTAAAATTGGGGACTTTGCGCGAGGGTCATGTGCGATATAGCACTTTTGGGGCCCCGCTGGAATAGAGGCCGGAGAGGTTGCGCCTCTCCTCAACAGTTGGGAGGAATTCATGGAACTACGAAGGCTTTTGTCTAACTGCAGGCTGTGGACCGGCGTCCTGTTAGCCTGCGCTCTGGCTAGTTCCGCCTGGGGGCAGCAGGTGCAGGCAACCATCACCGGGCGCATCGCCGATCCATCGGGCGCCGCGGTTTCGGGCGCCAAGGTCACGGCCACGTCCGTAGAGCGCGGGGTCGCCTATCCTGCGACCACCAATTCGGAAGGGTACTACAACATTCCGAATCTGCCCATCGGCGCGTATAACGTCAAGGTGGAGAACCCGGGTTTCCAGACGGCCACGCAGTCCAACGTCGTGCTGGAAATGAACCAGGTTGCCAAGATGGACTTCCAGCTCCTGGTCGGCAACGTCCAAACGACCGTTGAGGTGACCACCGCCGCCCCGGTGCTCCAGACGGAGCAGACATTAGTGGGGCAGGTGATCGACTCGCGCACCGACACGACGCTGCCGCTGGCGACCCGTAATTACGTGCAATTGACGTTGCTCGCGCCGGGCACCGTGCATCCCGACCCTTCCACGTTTCAGAGCGGACTGACCACTTCCGCCAGCGGCCGGCCCTATGTGAACGGCAACCGCGAGCAGGCTAATAATTTCATGTTGGATGGCATGGATAACAACCAGGTGTCCGACAACCTGGTCGGCTACGCGCCCAGCGTCGACGCCATTCAGGAATTCAACGAGATTACCCAGAATGCGCCTGCCGAGTTTGGCAACTATATGGGCGCGATCGTCAGCACATCGATCAAAACCGGCACCAATCAGTTCCACGGCGACGCTTTCGAATTCTTCCGTAACGACGTCCTGAATTCCAACCTGTGGGAGAACAACTTCGAAGACGCCCCGAAAGCGGCATTGCGCTGGAACGAGTTCGGCGGCACGCTGGGCGGTCCCATCAAACACGACAAGCTGTTCTTCTTCGTGGACTACCAGGGGCAGCGCTTCGATACGCCCACCACGGTCACCGCTACCAGCGTACTGACGGCGGCCGAACGCACCGGGAACTTTTCGCAAATGCTGACGGGCACTACCCCCATCCAGCTTTACAATCCGTTTGCGGTATCCGGCGGCCAGCGCGCGGTATTCCCAGGGAACATGATTCCCACCACTCTCCTCGATCCAGTGGCGCAGAAAATCGTCGGCGCCACAGACGTTTACCCGTTGCCGACGGGCCCGGGACTCATCAACAATTTTCTCGTAGCCAGCCACAGCGACATCAACGGCGATCAGGGCGATGCCCGCGTGGACTGGAACGTATCCGATAAAGACCGTATTTTCGGCCGTTACTCCCAGAGCATGATCACGAATCCCTCCACCAACAACGTGCCGATTTTCTATAACTCCTTCAACAACTATCCGGTGCACACCGGCGTGGTGGATTGGGTGCACACGGTGTCGCCCTCGATCGTCAACGATTTCAGGGCCGGCGCGAACTACGTGTTCATCAATAATGGCGCGGCCGGCAACGGGACCGGCAACTTGAACACCACCGTAGGTCTGCCCGGCATCCCCTCGAGCATCCTTCCCTCGATGGGATTCTCGGGAGGTTATGCGGCGAGCATCGGTAACGCCGACGTCTACCAACTCTTCGCCGATACGGTAGGTCAGTTGGAGGATACCATCTCGATCACGCACGGCACGCACACCTTCCATATTGGTTTTCAGGCCTGGCGCGAACGCATCGATACCTTCTACTCGGGCAACAACGGCGAGGCCGGAACATTCACGTTCGATGGCCGCTATACCGCCGGGCCCGCATCCGTGAATGCTACTGCCGGCGCGGGTAGCGGCGCGGGAGAGGCCGACTTCCTGCTGGGGCTGGCGTCCCAGGTGGGCGGCGGCGTCAATGGCGGGACGTGGGGCCAGCGGTCCACGGTTTTAGGCAGCTTTGTTCAGGACGATTGGCATGCGACGCACAACCTCACCTTGAACCTCGGCTTGCGATGGGAGCTGCATACCCCCTGGTGCGAAGTGGACAACCGGCAGGATAACTTCGGATTACTCTCGGGTACCGTCGAATACGCCGGCCAGAATGGAAACGGCTGCGCGTTGTACAACCAGTACAACGGCATCACCAACTTCCAGCCCCGGCTCGGTCTTGCCTGGAATGTCAGGAAGAACACCGTGATTCGGTCGGCGTACACTCTGTCGAATTACCTGGAAGGAACCGGGACGAACCTGCGGTTGCCGATTAATCCGCCGTTCGCGCATGAAGTGAGCGCGAACTACACGTCGCTGTCTCTTCCAACCACTACGCTGAGCGAGGGCCTCACGCCTCTGACATCCTCGTCCAATCCGTTTGAGGACGCTACGCTGCGTGTCTGGGACCCGAATATTCGCCCGGCAGTGGCCAACCAATGGAACCTGACCATCCAACAGCAGTTGACCAACACGACTACCCTTCAAGTCGGATATGTGGGCCAAAAGACGACGCACCTGATGGTCCCGATGCCCTATCTCCAGTCCCAACTGTCTAACGGCGTAGTGACGCCCAGCCCTTACCTGGCTGGCAACCCGTACGTATATGACGCGATCAGTCAAATCTCCGGTACGGCCTCAAATGGCAACCAGAGTTACAATGCCCTGCAGGCTGTGCTGGCGAAACGGCTGAGCGAAGGGCTCGAGTATCAGGTTGCTTACACTTACTCGAAATGCATGACAGACTCGAGCGGCTACTATGGCTCGTGGGGCGGCGCCGCCTATCCCACGTCGCCTTACTTCCAGAACCTGTACGACCAGCGCGCGGAGTGGGGCCCTTGCTACTATAATTCCACGCAAGTGTTGACCAGTTATGTCACCTACGACTTGCCCCTGGGCCGCGATCGAAAGTTTGGCAAGGACTTGAACCCGGCTTTGAATGCCATTTTGGGCGATTGGCAGGTCAACACGATTCTGTCCCTCCACACCGGCTTCCCGCTGACCATTTCGGCAAGCGACGCTTCCGGCACGAACTCTCGTGGACCGCGCGCGAACTGCAATGCTCCGGCGCAGATCTACGGCGAGCAGAATTCGCCGCTGGGAGGCTATCAGTGGTTTAACGCGGCCGACTTCGGGCCCGAAAATCCCGGCACCTTTGGCACCTGCGGCGTGGGCACGGTACTCGGTCCGGGGCTGCGCACGTTGGATGCCAGCGCCGCCAAATTCTTCAACATCACCGAACGCTTCAAGTTGGAATTCCGGGGCGAAGCCGTCAACCTCTTCAACACGCCCATTCTGAATTCGCCCAATACCGGAGTCGGCAGTACGCTCGGCCTTCTGCAGGGCGCGGGAGGCGCCTACGGTTATTTCGGCAGGCAAATCCAGTTCGCTTTGAAGTTCCATTATTGACCGTAGACGGCATATTCGCGTAGATCGGAGGGCCGCGGCTCAAAAGGCCGCGGCCCTTGGATTTTTGGGCGGCTTCCCGCATGCGCTACCATTGAATTGAGGACCCTGATGCCCGGCCTGACCCTCTCGCGAGTTTGGATCGCGGCGATTCCGGTGGCATGGGCCGCCTTCGCCGCGGACGCCCCCCACAAATCGTCCGCTACGGATGTGACCGCAGTGGCCAGCCGCGGGAAGCAACTCGCCGAAACCGGCCATTGCGACCAGGCCCTCACGCTCCTGACGAAATCGGTGGGGCGCCTGCCGAATGGGGATCTGGAGAAAGCGGTGGGTCTCGATGGAATCAAGTGCGCGATGACCATGAACCAGATGGAAGCGGCCGCGGATTTTGTCCGCATTCTGCAACGCGACTTTCCCAAGGACCCGCAGGTGCTCTACGTCGCGACGCACGTGTACTCCGATCTCTCCATCCGCGCGTCGCAGACGCTTCTGTACGCGGCGCCGGGATCTTACCAGGTGCACCAGTTGAACGCGGAAGCTCTGGAAGCGCAGGGCAAGTGGGACGATGCAGCGGTGGAATACCGCCAGGTGCTGAAACAGGATCCGAAGCTGCCGGGCATGCATTACCGCCTGGGCCGGATCATCCTCTCCAAGCCACGGACAGCCACATCGAGCGACGAGGCGCGGCAGGAGTTTCAGGCCGAATTGGAAATCGATCCTTCCAACGCGGGCGCCGAATACGTGCTGGGAGAACTGGCGCGGCAGGACCGCAAGTTTTCCGAAGCGATCGAGCATTTCGGCCGCGCCACGAAACTCGACCGCACGTTTGCGGACGCGTTCATCGGCCTGGGGCGTTCCCTGGTGGCCGACGGCAAGGCCAGCGAAGCGCTGGCGCCGCTCGAAACAGCCGTCAAGCTGCAGCCCCGGAATGCCGCGGCACACTACCACCTGGGCGTGGTCTACCAGCGCACCGGTCGCAAGGAGGACGCCGCCAAGGAATTCGCCATCCGCAAGGAGATCTCCGACCAGAATCGGCAGTTGGCGGACGATGTTCATAGCGGGATCGTAGGCCCGCAAGAGCCGGAGCCCTAGCGTCGCGAGCCTGGGATGCTGCGCCCGCTATTGGCGACTTGCCTGTTTGCCGCGGTATTGCCGGCCGGCCCTCCGGCCGCACCTGTGCAGTTCACCGACATCACCAAGGCGGCGCACATCGGCTTCGTCCATTTCAAAGGCAGCCAGGGAGTATCCACAATTCTGGAAGAAGCCGGGCCGGGCGTTTGCGTGGCCGATTACGACGGCGACGGCTGGCAGGACATCTACTTCGTGAACGGGCGCGACCTTTATGGGCGCGGCATCCCGGCGCGCAACGCGCTATACCATAACAACGGCGACGGCACCTTCACCGACGTCACGGAGAAGGCCGGCGTGCCCGGCAACGCTTATGGCCTGGGGTGCGTGTGGGGCGATTACGACAACGACGGCCTGCCGGATCTTTACGTCACCCAGTACGGCAAGAATGTGCTTTATCACAACAACGGCGATGGCACCTTCTCCGACGTGACGGATAAAGCCGGGGTGGGCGGCCAGGACTTCGGCACGCTTTTTCACACCGGCGCTACGTTCTTCGACTACGATCGGGACGGGTTCCTGGACCTTTACGTGGGCGGCTATGCGAACTTCGGGCCCACCAGCCAGCGCTACTGTAACATCGGGGCCGGGATGCCTTCCAGTTGCCGGCCCATGGTCTATGGCGGCACGCCCGCCGTGCTCTATCACAACAACGGCAACGGCACATTTACCAATGTCACAAAGAAGGCGGGAATCTACCAGCCTAAGGGACTGAATCTCTCGGTGGGCGCCGCCGACTATGACAACGACGGGTGGCCGGACCTGTTCGTGGCGAACGATGGGCTGGAAGCCTTTCTCTATCACAACGAGCACAACGGCACGTTTAAGGAGATGGCTGTACCCAGCGGCATGGGACTGACCGGGGAGGGCGGCACCATGGCCGCCATGTGCATCTCATTTGGCGATTATGACAACAGCGGCACCCTGGGTCTGTATATCTCGGATTTCCAGTTGGCCTCGGACCATATCTGGCGCAACGATGGTAAGGGCTTCTTTGAAGAGGTCAGCGACTTAGTCGGAATTACCGCGCCGACCAAGCACGTGTTGAGCTTCGGCGGCGGCTTCTTCGACATGGACAACGACGGCTGGCTGGACCTGTTCATCGCCAACGGCCACGTCTACGAAGGGGTGGAGAAGGTTTTTCCGGACACGACTTACAAGCAGATCAATTCGCTGTTCCACAATAACGGCGCCGGCAAATTCATCGAGGTGACGCGGGAAGCGGGCGGCGGCTTCACGGTTCCGCACGCCGGGCGCGGCGCGGCTTTTGCGGATTTCGATAATGACGGCAATCTGGATATCGTGGTGGGGAACAACGGCGATCCGCCGCTGTTGCTGCACAATTCCGGCGGCACCGGCAATCACTTCGTGAACTTCAAGCTGATCGGGACGAGGAGCAATCGCGACGCGCTGGGCGCCCGCCTGCAACTGCATGCCGCGGGTCTGGCCCAGATTCGGGAAATCAGCGCGGGGGGCAGCTATCTTTCGCACAGCGACCTGCGCGCGCATTTCGGCCTGGGCCGCGCCACCAAGGCCGACACCCTGGAGATTCAGTGGCCCAGCGGCCTGCGCCAGACATTCCGCGACATTGCGGCGGATGCCTTCTATGTGGTCGAAGAGGGCAAGCAGCAGATCGGCTTGCAGAAGTTCGTCCGCGCGGTACCGCGCTAAGGAGATCCAATGGCAGAGACTTACGTTTGCCGCCGTACGGCGCAGCCGCCGGCGCTGAATGGGCGGCTGGACTCGCCGGCGTGGCAGCGCGCCGAACGGTCGCCGCGATTCGTGGACATGGTGACGGGCGAACCGGCCTTTTTCGGCACCCAGGCCGCGGCGCTTTGGGACGACGAGTACTTCTATGCCGGGTTCTGGATCGAAGAGCCGTTCGTGCGCGCGCGATTGACCGAGCGGGACTCACTCATTTTCCAGGAGAGCGACGTGGAGGTGTTCATCGACGGGGGCGACTGCTACTACGAGTTTGAGATCAACGCGCTGGGGACGATCTACGAAGTGTTCTTCATCTGGAAGGACGCTTTCGCCCGGTTCGACCCGGCGGAATGGGACGTGCTGCGGCGCAATGCGCTGACCTTCGGGGGCGACTACGACCGGCGGCCGGAATCGTTCTGGCGCGGCACGCATCCGCGAGGGTTGCGGTGGGCGTTTCTGGATTACGACACGCCGGGGTTGCGCTGGGCCACGCATGTGGACGGGGCGATCAACGACGACTCGGTAGTGGACAAGGGCTGGACGGTGGAGATCGCATTTCCCTGGCAGGGGATGAAGTGGCTGGCGAACGGACGGAGCCTGCCGCCGAAAGAAGGCGACGAGTGGGGCGTCTTCTTCGGGCGGTTCGAAGCGCTGCGGTCGGCCGGCCAGGAAGTCTCGCCGCACCCGGCGTGGTCGTGGAACGCACACGGCATCTACGACACGCACCGGCCGGAGCGATTCACCCGCGTCCGCTTCTCCGCAGAACCGGTCTAGCGTTTCCAGCGGGCGAGGAAAGACTCCGCGGCGAGGCTTTCCACTTCCCGGTCGGCCATCTTGCGCCATTCCGCATGACGGCGCTCCTCGAGTTTCTCCAGCAAGCGGCACTGGCGCTGGGCCGCGAGCGCCTTCTGCCTCTGCGCGGCCAACTCCTTTTCGCACGCCGCCCGCCGCAGCGCCAGGGCCTGCAACTCCGCCATCATGCGCTGGCGGTAGGCCGCCAGGGCCCAAAGGTCGCCCGCCTCGACGACGGCGGACTGGCGCACGGCTCCTTCCGCCCGGGCCTTCACCATGTCGAGCTTGACCGCGGCCAGGGCCATCTCTTCGAGTTGGCCCGCGAGCTGGCGCATCTTGCTTTGTTCCAATTCCAGTTGGGTTCTGCGCCATTCGAGCGCGCGGCGCAGGGGGAATTCGAAAGCCCGCATGCCCCTCCTCAGCCCAGCGCGGCGGCAATCTGGGCGAGTTGGGCCATGGTTTCCGCGAGGTTCGATTCGACCCCGGGCGGCTGCCGCAGGAATTCCAGAATCTGCGGCCGCACCCGGATGGCGGCGTCCAACTGTGGATTCGAGCCGGATACATAAGCGCCCAACTGGATCAAGTCCTCCGCCTGGTGATACAAGGACAGCGCCTGGCGCACGGCGCGGGCGTGCGCGCCCTGCGCGGGCGAAGCCAATTGCGATTCCAGGCGGCTCACCGATTGCAGAATATCGATGGCCGGATAGTGATTGGCCGCGGCCAGTTGCCGGGAGAGCACGATGTGCCCGTCCAGGATGGCCCGCACCGCGTCGCAGATGGGCTCGCTGAAATCGTCGCCCTCGACCAACACGGTGAAGAAGCCGGTGATGGACCCGCGCGGAAAGTTACCGGCTCGCTCGAAGACCTTGGGCAGCAGCGCAAACACCGAGGGGGTGTATCCCTTCTGCGCGGGCGGTTCTCCGGCCGCCAGGCCGATCTCGCGCTGGGCCATGGCCAGGCGGGTGACCGAATCCATGACCAGCAGGACGCTGGCGCCCTGGTCGCGAAAGTACTCGGCGATGGCCAGGGAGGTGAAGCAGGCCCTCACCCGCAGCGGCGCCGGCCGGTCCGAAGTGGCCACCACCACCACCGCCCGCCGCATGCCCTCCGGCCCCATCTCCTGCTCCAGGAAGGCGCGTACTTCGCGGTTGCGCTCTCCTACCAGCGCGATCACGGCGATATCCGCCGAGTGGTGGCGGGCCATGGAGCCCAACAGCGTGCTCTTGCCTACCCCGCTGCCGCCGAATATGCCGATACGCTGGCCGCAGCCCACGGGCAGCAGGCTATCGATGGCGCGCAGACCGGTCTCGAGCGGCGCCGTAATGTGCTCCCGGTCGAGCGGGCCGGGCGCCGCGCCGTAAAGCCGGTAGGCGGCGCGGGCTTCGATACGGGGGCCATGGTCGATGGGGTGGCCGAAACCATCCAGCACCCGGCCCATCAATCCGGGCCCGACGGCCACATGCGCGGCGTCCCCACGCGCCACCACGAGGTTGCCTAACTCGATGCCGCCGGTTTCTTCCAGGGGCATGGACAGGACGCGCCCATTGCGGAAACCGATCACCTGGCTGCGCACGCGCCGGCCGCCGGCGGCCGAGATTTCACAAAAATCACCAATGGCCGCCGCCGGACCCGCGGATTCGATCAGCAAACCGGCCATCTCCACCACCTCGCCCACGCGCAGCATGGGGTCCAGATCGTCGAGCGCCGCCAGGTACGGACTGAGGATGCCGGCCATTTCATCCCTCCGGCAGGCGGTCGGCCAGCCCGCGCCCAATCTCGGCGAGCTGGGTTTCGAGAGAGGCGTCCAGCTTTCCGCGGGCCGTCTCGACCAGGATGGCGCCGCGCTCCAGGGTTCCGTCGGCAATCAAGGGGAGGCCGGCGCGCCCTTCGCGCGCCAGGGCCCGGCGGATGCCGGGCTCCAGGTCCGGGTGAACGCGGATGCGGCAGATCTCCGGCGCGGGCATTTTCTGCAGGGCGCCGGCCACCAGGCCTTCCAACGCACCAGGATCGACCGACAACTCGCGGTGCAGGATACGGCGCGCGATCCCCAGCGAGAGGGCTACCAGGTCGGCGGCGGAATCGCGGACGATTTGAGGGCGCAAGCCGGCGATTTCGTGGATGCCGCGCGCCAGCTTTTCGAAGACGGGCTGCAGTTCGGCGGCGGCCTGGGCGCGCCCCGCGGCTTCGCCTTCCCGGTGGCCGGTCTGGCGAGCCTCGCGCGCCTGGAGCGCGATCTGGCGCTCCAGGTCGGCGATGCGGCGGGCGTCGGCGGCCGCTTGACCGCCGGCGCTCTCCGCGCTGCCGGAAGGCGCACCGCCCTCTGGCGACGGATTGGAAGCGCTCGGCCAACTCCAGCGCGGCACAGCCGATCCCCGCGCGCCGGTCAGGATTTTAGACAACATATTGCTCGCCGCCGGCGCCCTTCAGGTTGATGGTGCCGTCGCTCTCCAACTGCCGCACCACGCTGATGATCTGCTGTTGCGCCGCTTCGACCTCCTTGATCTTCACCGGGCCCATGGCGTCCATGTCTTCCAGCAGCATCTCGGCGCCGCGCTGCGAAAGACACTCGACGAAGTGTTTGCGGACCTGCTCGCTGGTGCCCTTGAGCGCCAGCGTGAGAACCTTGCGGTCCACCTTGGTCAAGACCTCCTTGAGGCTGTTGCTGTCGAGCAGCAGCATGTCCTCGAACACGAACATGAGGTGCCGGATGGTGTCGGCCAGCGCGGCATTTTCCTTTTCGATGGATTCCAGGATCTCCTTGCTGGCGCCGGATTCCAGCCGGTTGAACATCTCCGAGACGGCCCGCACGCCGCCATACGATTCCCGGCTGAAGTCGCCCAGCGCCTGCAGCTTCTGTCCGATCACGGCGGCGATCTTGTGAATGATTTCGGGCGAGATCTGATCCAGGTGCGCCATGCGCAGCGCCACGTCCGCGCGCATCTGGGCGGGCAACGAGAACAGTAACGCGGCCGCCTGCGACGGGCTGAGGTGGGAAAGGATGAAGGCGATGGTCTGGGGATGCTCGCTGTGGATGAATTTCGCCAGTTGCTGGGGGTCGGCTTTTTGCAGCGCATCGAAAGCGGCCGTGTCGTTGCCCAGGGTCTTGACCAGCCGGTCCACCAGTTTCCGGGCCGTATCCGGGCCAAAAGCGTTCATCAGAAGCTTGCGGGCGTAGTCGATACCGCCGCGGGAGACATACTCCCGCGCCATGCACATCTGGTAGAACTCTTCGAGGACCGCTTCGCCTTCCTCGTTCGGGATGGTTGAGATGCGGGCCACCTCCCGGGAGACGATTTGGATCTCCTCCTCGGACAACTCCCGCAGGAGCTGGCCGCTGGCTTCCTCGCCCAGCAGCACCATCAGCATGGCTGCCTTGCGCAAGCCCGAAACCAGTTCATTCCGCTTAATGTTGGCGATCATCGCGTTGCATTTCGGGCCAGCCGCCCGCCGTTACGCCTTTTCATGCAGCCACGTCCGCAGAATCTGCACCTGGACGACGGGGTCTTTCTTGAGGCTCTCCCGCAGATACTTGGTTAACGCCTCCTTTTTCTTGGTTCCCGGAGCGGGCGTTTTGATGGCGTCCAGGGCCTCGGCTTCCAGACGCGCCTGCGTCTCCGCCTGGCCGCCCAGTTGGGCCTGGATCTTCTTTTCGACGGAATCGCCGGGCAGGCCGGGTGCGCCCTGCATTCCCGGCGCCAGGGCCGGCTGCATCGCGGCACGTCCGGGCCGGCGGCGGAGCAGGCGCACCCCCACCACCGCCAGCGCCAGCAGGCAAACGGCGGCGCCGGCTGCGGCGCCCATGCCCCGGGGACTGCGCAGCCATGCCGGGAGCCGGCCGGCGGGCGCCGCGGGTGCGGGAACCGGCGCCGGACCCGCCGCATACGGGGGTTCGGCGCGCAGCGTGGCTTCGAAAGGCAGAGTCTCCACAATCAATTGGTCGCCGCGCTCGGCCTTGAAGCTGATCACTCCGGCCACCAGGTCGTGGATGGTCTTCAACTTCTCCGCGGAAGGCGGAACCAGGACCTGTTGCAGGTGCGGAGCTTTGCCTTCCCAGCGCACATCCTGGTCCAGCAGCAACGAGACCGAAACCCGCTTCAATTCGCCCTGCGGCAAGTTGACGCGGCGCACCACGCGGCTGGACTGGTAATTGATTTCCTCGGTCCGCCGCGAGGGGCCGGAAGTCCCGCCCGCCGCGCGCGCCGGGGGACGCGGCAGATTGGAGGCCGTCCCCGGCACCCCTCCCACCATGGCCGAGGGCGCCACGTCTTCGCTCTTCTGCGAGCTGACCATCACCGAGCGCGCCGGATCGAAGCTCTCTTCGCTCTGCTCGCCACCCGAGAAATCGCACTCGGCGGAAACGGACGCGCGGAAGCGGTCGGCGCCCAGCAACGGCTCGAGGGTGGACTGGATCTTGGCCAACAGGCTCTTTTCGACCATCTCGCGGTATTCGAGATTGGCTTCCGATCCCTCCAGCCCGTCGCCCCCCGGCTTGCGCGGCCGGTTGAGCAGGTTGCCGCGCGTGTCCACCACCGAGACGGCCTCCGGCGCCAATCCCTCCACGGCGCTGGCCAACAGGTTGCAGACGGCCGCCACGTTCTGGGCGGAAAGCTGCGCGCCCGCGCGCAGCCCCAACACCACGCTGGCCTTGGCCGGCTGGCGGGTTTCCAGATAAACGGATTCCTTGGGGAAGGTGAGATGCACGCGGGCGCGCTCCACCTCCGCCAGCGAGACGATGGAGCGCTCCAGTTCGCCCTCCAGGGCGCGCCGGTAATTCACGTGCTCGGCGAAGTCGGTCATCCCAAAGCTGGTCTTGTCGAACAGCTCAAAGCCCATGCGGCCGCTCTTGGGCAATCCGCCGGCGGCCAGTTGGAGACGCAGTTCGGCGAGCCGCGCCGAGGGCGCCAGCACCGTCGAGCCATTCTCAGAAAGCCGGAAGTCCGTGCCGGTTTCCTTGAGCTTCTGGACTACCGCGCCGGCATCTTCGGCGGCCAGCCCGGTGTAGAGAGGGCGGAAGTCCGCCTCGCGCCGCCATTGGGCGAACAGGATCAACCCGACGGCCACCAGCGCCGCGGCGGCGGCGACGCTTAATTTTTGCGCCAGCGAGAGGCGCGCCAGAAGCTTCCTCATCTGTTCCATAAGCGGCTACCGCTAAACCTGCATCTGCATGACCGCCTGATAAGCCGAAACCACTTTGTTGCGCACCTGCAGGAACGTCTCAAAGGCCAGTTCCGCGCGCTGCGTGGCGAGCGCCACGGTGTGGACTTCCCCGCCATCTCCGGCCAGGAAGCGCTCCACGGTTTTGTTCGCGGCGCCGCGGAGACTCTCGACGCCGCCGATGGCGCCCGCCAGCAGCGACTGAAAATCTCCAGCCCCGCTGGAGGAGACGCCGGGGCTGGGCGCGCGCAGGTCGGCCGGCGGCACGGCGCGAATGGGTGAAATCGGTGAAGACATACGGGTTCGATGGCTTTCACTTAAAAAGATCGATGGAGCGCATGATCATGTCCTTGACCGCCGAGATGGCCGCCACGTTGGCCTCGAAGCCGCGCGCCGCGCCCGTCAGGTCGACCATATCTTCGGCCGGATTGATACGAGGAAACGCCACGTACCCGTCCGGGCCGGCATCCGGATGGCCCGGCAGATAGCGGCGCTCCGGATCGCGCGGATCCACGCTGATCTGGGCGACCGCCACGCCTTCCTGCAAATGCGCCTCGAACAACGACCCGAACGAGGCGGTCACGGGCTGGGAGGCGAACACCGCATCCTTACGGCGGTACGGACCGCCTTCGGGCGTGCGGGTGGTTTCGGCGTTGGCCAGGTTCTCAACCAGCAACTCGGCGCGGGTGCGCTCGGCCGCCATACCCGACGCGCTGACCGCGATGGCGGAGAACAGGCTCATGAATTGCTCCCCGACTGCAGCGCCGCCCGGATGGACTGCACCTCGCTGCGCAACAAGTTGGACGCCAGATTGAAGCGCATATCGTTCTCCGCCAAAAGCCGCGACTCGCGGTCCAGGCTGACGTTGTTGCCGTCGTTCTTTACAGGCAGTCCAGCGACTTCAAAGGACCGGGGAGCCCCGCCGTCCAGAGCCGACCGGAACTCCGACTGGAAGTCGATGTCCCTGGTTTTATACCCAGGGGTATCGGCGTTGGCGATGTTGGACGCGACCAGCTTCTGGCGGGCGCTTAGCAGATCCATGTAGTGCTCCAAGGTGTCCGACAAATGGCTCAGCATGCCAACCTTGGCAGGAGCAAGCGGAGTTCCAGGGGCAAGTGGCGCGGAATGAGTGGCGGTCCGGAAATTGCGCGCCAAGAACCCGCCGCCCGCGCGAGGATCTTGGCGCGGCCGGCTTGGCGGTCCAGGCAGACTTGGACTGCGGCGCCGCCGCGGAGAGGCTGGTCAGAGGGTGCTGCGGCCCAGGGAAAGCGATGGGCCGCGCGGCGCTCAAAGAATGGCGGCAATTTTTTCCTGGATCTGTTCGGCGGTGAAGGGCTTCCGGATGTAAGCGGCCGAACCCAGCCGGATCGCCTGGCCGACCTTCTCCTCGCTGCCTTCCGTGGTAATCATCACCACGGGTAGGGCCCGCCACTGGTCGTTGCCCTTCAGCTCCGCCAACAAGCCCAGACCGTCCAAATTGGGCATGTTGATGTCGGACAGGACCAGATTGAGGGGGTGATTGCGGACGATGTCCAGCGCCTCGACGCCGTCGCGAGCCTCCAGGATCTCATTGATCGCCAGCCCGGTTTGCCGCAGGACGCGGATCAGGATTTTCCGGATAGCGGTGGAATCGTCTACGACTAGAATGTTCAAAGCCATACTCCCCTTTACTATCGGCCCAGCGCCGGCTTTCCTTTACGGCGCCGCACGCCGATTCTACGGGCCCGCGGGCCGCCCCCGTAAAGATCTGCCGGCTTCCGCCGATACATAGATGAGAGACGCAATGATAGACCGCAATGAAATCGTCAGTGATATTCGCGCCGCCTCGGAAGAGGTTTTCTCGACCATGTTGGGCAGCGAGCTCCGGTTCGTGGAGTCCTGCTGCGACAAGGGTCCGGCCCACCCTTGGGATGGCGTCATCTGCCTGATCGGCATGGCCGGCGAGTGGACCGGCACCGGCACCCTGTCGTGCTCGCCCGAATTTGCCTGCCGGATTGCCTCCCAGATGTTGATGGCCGAATACGCGGTGGTGGACTCCGACGTCCTGGACGCGGTGGCGGAGATCGCCAACATGATCCTGGGCAATGTGAAGAGCGCGCTCGAGAAGTCGCTGGGAGCGATGGGGATGAGCATCCCGACGGCTATCTACGGCAAGAATTTCCTGGCCAAGAGCTTTGGCGACGAAACCTGGACCGTGGTGGTGTTCGACTGCGAGGGACAGCGCCTGGAGGTCAAATTGTTCCTGAAACGGACTCCCGCCGCGGCGGCCGCGGGTCCCGGAAGGGCGTGCACGCCGGTTTACCTGCGGAGCTGAAGGCGGCCGCGCCGCGCGGCGTGCCGGCGAATCCGCGATGCGCCGCGCCGGTGAAAGGCGGGTGACGCGCGGGCCGGGCGCTTCGATGGCCGTTTACCGCGCCGCTCCCGTTTTCGGCTCCGGGCTCAGGCCCTGCTCGTTGAGGATGACAATATCCACACGGCGGTTATGCGCGCGTCCCTGTTCGGTGTCATTGGATTCGACCGGCACCGTGTCGGCATAACCCGCAATGGCCATGCGCTCGGGCGCGATATCGAAGCGGACCGACAATAATTCGAGCATGGCGATACTGCGCGCGGCGGAGAGCTCCCAGTTGTTCCGGAAACGCGAGTTGTGAATGGGTACGGCATCGGTGTGACCCTCCAGACGCACCTGACTCGGCAAGGCGGCTATGGCGCGCGCGATCTTTTCGATACTGGAATAGGTTCCCGGGTACACGGCATCGTCGCCGGAGGCGAAAAAGCCGGATTCGCGCAGGCTGATCACCAGTCCGCGCGGGTCCATCGAGATCCGGATCTGTCCCTTTTCGATCTCCAGCTTGAGGGCGGCGCGCAAGGAATCGAGCGATCCGGCCAGGTCCGGTGCGGGAAGCGGCCGAACCGCGGGCTGCGCCCCTCCCGGGCCCATCATCATGGCGTTCCCCTTGCCTTTCTCGTCCTTCGCGCCCCCCAGGATGGCGGCCATCACGACCTTTACCTGGCCCTCCTCGAGCGCCTTGCGAACCGACTCGGAAACGCGGGCGGCGTTGCTGTGGTCCGCCTGGGCCGAGGCGAACATCACCACGAAAAAGGCAAACAGCAAGGTAATGAAATCCGCATAAGAGACCAGCCAGCGCTCGTGGTTGGCGTGGGAGTCGGTTTTTCGCCGGCGCCGCATGCGATTCGCTCTAGTCCCCCGCGGCCGCTTCCGCCGGCCGGCCGGCGGCGTCCGGCTGCCGCTTTTGCCGAGGCGCCTTCCGGGGGGGCGGCGGCAGCGCATAGGACTCCAGCTTGACCCGGATCAGCTTGGGATTCAAGCCTTCCGCGATTCCCAGCACGCCTTCGAGGGTCAACTCGCGCATCTGGATGGCGGCGTGCAAGCGCGACCTGAGCTTGCTGCCGGCCGGCAGGAAGAATATATTCGCCGACGCCACCCCGTATACCGTAGCCACAAAGGCCACCGCGATTCCCCGGCCGACCTCGTCGATATTGGCCAGATGCTTCATGACCTGAATCAGCCCCAGCACCGCGCCGATGATCCCGATGGTCGGCGCGTATCCGCCGGCCGCTTCGTAAACCTTGGCTTCGGCTTCCCCGCGTTGCTCTTCGAGCGAGATGTCCAATTCCATCATGCGGCGCAACTCCTGCAGGTCGGTTCCGTCCACCGCCAGGTTTAACGCTTTGCGCAGGAAGGGGTCGGCGATGGATTCGGTTTCGGTCTCCAGGGAGACGATGCCGTTCTTGCGCGCCTTGGTGGCATAAACGATGATCTGCTCGACGACCGCTCCCGGCGCGTGGGTGGTCTCGAAGAAGATCGACAGCAGCCGGCCGGCGGCGCTCCGCAGAAGGGCCATCGGCGTGGTCACCATGACCGCCCCCAGGGTGCCTCCCAGAACGATAATGGCGGCGGTCAACTGGGCGACGTCCTTGACTTTGCCGTCTTCGAGCACCAGGCCGCCCAGGATGCCGCCCAGCGCCAGCGCCAGGCCGCCCACGGTGGCCAGGTCCGGCCGGCGCCGGGGCAGTTTTTTCGCGGATTCAGGAGTCGGAGCAGTTGTCCCGGTCTCTGGCATGTCCGATTCGATTCCCGCCGGCATCCACCTGGTCCGCAGGAGCCGTGCAGCCTCCCAGGATGGCCCGGCGAAACTCCACTACGCGCCGGACCACCTCTTCGGCGGGTTCCAGGACCACCAGCTTCTGCCCGGTGGTCAGACTGATCACGGTGTCGGGAGTGACCTCGATCGATTCGATCAGGTCCGCATTGAGCACCAGCGGCAGATGGTTGAGGCGCGTGAGGTGGATCATGGGGCCCTTAGTCCTTATCGGCTGGGCCCGCCGATGCCGGTCCGTTGTCCAGCAAAAAGCCGCGCTTCCGGCCGGTCTCGACGATCCGGCCGCGGAACTTCCGCTTGCCGCTGAGCAGGCCATCGAGCGGCCGGTTCACGGGATAGTCAAAGGTGAGCACGTCGCCTTCAGCCAGCCGCAGCAGATCCCGCGCCAGCAGGCTGGGGCCGCTCAGCCGCACGTCCAGGGCCAGCCGCGAAGGCCGGATGCGCGCCAGCATGGCCGCCTGTTCGGCATCGGTCGACTGGGTCCGGCGCATGGACCACTGCTGGTCGAACTTCTGCCGCATCATCTTGGCGATGATGGAGGGGACCGCGATGTTCATCATCCCCACGTTGTCCCCGATGCGGATTTCAATGCCCACCGCCACGACCGCTTCGGTGGGCGCCAGCACGCGCAGGAATTGCGGCTCGGTCTCGACCGTATGAATAGTGAACTCGACCGGGGCGACGGCTTGCCAGGCCTCCTTGAGATCGTTCAGAATGATCCGGAAAAGGCTATCCAGCAGTTTCTGCTCGATTTCGGTAATCTCCCGCCGCAGCACCGACGTGGACTTGCCGTCACCCCCCAGCAGCACTTCCAGAATGGGGAAGACCAGCGCCGGGCTCAGCTCCAACAGTCCGTATCCGTCGTAGGGCCGCAGCCCCAGCGAAAGCATGCACGTCGGCGAGGGCAACCCGTTGAGAAACTCCTCGCAGGAGAGCTGCTCGACGCTGACCAGGTTCACCAACAAATAGGTGCGCAAATAGGCGGAAAGGCTGGAGACCAGATTATGGACAAAGGTCTCATGCAACTGGTGAATGGCCCGTAGCTGGGACTTGGCGATGCGATCCGGGCGGCGGAAGTCGAAAGGCACCACCTTCCGGGACGGGGACTCCTGCGGCTGCCCCGCGGTGGCATTGCTGAATAGCGCGTCGATTTCCTGTTGCGATAAGGTGCGATTCACGCGGAGCCCTTCCCGGATAGTCTATCGGCGGAAGGGAGGCGAACTTTAAGAGGCGCGCAGATTCGGACCCCGGTAGCCGATGAGAGGGTGGGGATGCCAATGGTTCCCCGGAACGCTTTATGGATGTCGCACCTGTCAGCAACCCGGAGCAGGCTCTCCCCGCGGCTCCCGATGCCGCCACCCCCAACTGGCTGGCGGAGAACCGCGAGTTGATCCGCAGCGTCAAGGGAATCAACGCGGGCGAGCTCTTCGGCGAGGGCAGCGAACTGACCTTCGCCATGGATCGGGACACCAAGCGGCCGGTGGTACGAGTGGTCAATCCGCAGACGGGGGAGATCCTGTGGCAATCGCCGCCGGAGTATATGCTGAAGCTGGCGCAGACCCTGGACCAGTTTCACGGCTGACCGGCCGCGCAAGTCCGGGCGCATTCCCCCGATAAGAGGCCTGAGGAGATCCGATGCCGCCGCAAGAAGCTTATCTGGAAAGCCAGGTTCTGAACGCCGAGCCGATGGAATTGGTCCGCATGCTGTATCGCGCGGCGTGCGCCGCCACGCGCAGCGCTCACGCCCATCTGGCCGCCGGACGAATTGCCGAGCGTTCCCGCCAGATTTCGAAGGCGCATGCGATTCTGTCGCAGTTGTCCGTCTCGCTCGACCATACGCGCGGAGGGACGCTCAGCCGCAGCCTGTTGGAATTGTACGACTATATGCAACGCCGGCTGCTGCAGGCGAATCTGGAACAGAAGGCGGAGCCGCTGGCGGAAGTCGAAAGGCTCCTGGGCACGCTGCTGGCGGGCTGGGAGCGGATCGGCGCGGTCCCCGAGCACGGCGCCTCCCTCAACTCCCCGCGCGCGCCAGGGTATGGGGAGGGGTCCACGGAATCCCACGGGTATCCCGCGGTTTTTGCACCAGCGGCTGCGGCGGAGCATTCCGCGCAGAGCTGGAGCTTGTAACCGCCGGCCAGGGGCGGCGGGCCTGGCCACTGCGCACCGCGTCCAGCGGGCCGGATCTAGCGCGCGCGCGCGGACAGGCTGGAGACGATCCGAGCGCTCAAGCCCAGGCCCCCGTTCTGGGCCAGGGCCTGCGCAAACTGCTCTTCGGCCAGCCCGGCCTGGGTGGAGCTGCCGGCGTCCCCACCGCTTCCCAGCCAGCCGTCCTCGTCGCCGCGGGCTTCCTTAAGCAGTTGCCCGATCATAAAGGCCTCAAACTGCTTAGCCGCTTCTTCCAAGGTCCGCGGCGGCCGCGCGGCCGGCGGCGTCATGACGGTCTCCGGGGCGGCGCCCCATTCGACCGGCGCGCTCATCAGATCACCTCCAGTTCGGCTTCGAGCGCGCCGGCGGCGCGCAGGTTCTGCAGGATGGCGATGACGTCGCGCGGGGTCGAGCCGATGGCCGCCAGCGCGCGCACCAACTCCTCCACGGTGGCGCCCTGCGGGAGCAGCACGTTGCGCGCGGGCGGCTCTTTCGCGTCGACGGCTACCTTCGCGACCGCGGCAGGATTGCCGGGATCCACGCCCCCTTTGGCCGCCGCGGCAGCCCCGGCCGGCGGCGGCGGAATCTCCAAACTGGTTTGGATCTCGACGGTCAGATTGCCGTGCAGGATAGCCACGGGAGAAATGTGCACCTCGCGGCCCATGACGATAGTGCCGGTGCGCTCATTCACCACCACCCGCGCCGGCTGGTCGGCGTCCACGGTCAGCGCTTCCATCTCGGCGATGAAATCGATGGGCCGGGCGGCGTAGGAAGGAGGGATCAGCACGGTCACCAGGGCCGAGTTTTCGGCGCGCGCCGGTAAGACTCCCGCTGCGCCGTACCTGGCATTCAGGGCGGCGGCAATGTGCGCGGCCGTGGTGAAGTCCGCATACCGGAGTTGCAGATGCAGGACTCCCTTAAAGGCCAGCGAAGGCGTGGGCCGCTCCACAATGCCTCCACCCGGCACGCGGCCCACCGTGGGGTGATTCACCGTCTGGCTCGCGCCGCCGCGTCCGGCCGAGAATCCGCCGGTGACCACGGCGCCCTGGGCCGCCGCGTAAACCTGGCCATCGGCGGCTTTGAGCGGTGTGAGCAGCAGGATCCCTCCCTGCAGGTTGGTGGCGTCTCCAATGGCGGCCGCGGTGACATCCAGGTGCGTGCCCGGCTGCGCGAAGGGGGGCAGCGTGGCGGTGATCATGACGGCGGCCATGTCCTTGGTGCGGAGGGTGGTGCCAGGCACCGAGACACCCATGCGCTCCAGCAGGTTGGCCAGGCTCTGCGGCGAGAACAAGGTCTGCTGCGTGTCCCCCTTTCCGGCCAGGCCCACCACCAGCCCATAACCGATAAGCTGGTTGTCGCGCACGCCTTCAATCCCCGCCAGATCCTTGAGCCGCGTGGCGCCCGCAGCCGGGGCGGCCAGTGCCACGCCTATGAAGAAAGCCATCCAGCGCATCGTCTCTCCCACCCTAGAACGGGAGCAGCCCCAGCAGGAGCCGGTACAGAATGAAGGGGCGCTTGATGGCGTCCCCCACCACACCCTTGCCATTGACGGAAACCTCCAGTTGCGCGATCAGGTCCGATTGGACTACATTGTTCGGGCCCAAATCCGCCGGGCGCACCACGCCGCGGACGGTGATGACCTGCTGCTCGGAACTCACCCGGATCTCCTTCACCCCTTCCACCACGAGATAACCATTTGGCAGCACGTGCACCACGCGCGTGCCGAGCGTGGTGGAGATGACCGTCGTACGGCCGATCGTCCCCGCCCCTTTTAATTCCTGGTCGCCCGAGGTGCCCAGCAGGTTAGCCAACGCGCCGGTGGTTTTCGTTACGCCGCCCAGCGCCGTGATCGAGGACTGAACGCTCGAAGTGCGCGAGGTCTGCACGTTGCCCGTGCTCACCGCCGAGGCATTCTCGGCCACCAGCACGGTGACCGTATCGTTCACCCGGCTGGCCCGCAAGTCGCGCGCCAGATCGGTCAGGAGGGCCGCCGAAGACCAGAGGGATCCCGGGGAGGCGTCGTTGTTGGCGCGCGCGGCCGCCGTGGCCTCCGCCACGTACCTATCGAGCGCGGTGGGCTGCGGCGGCGCCGCGTTCTTCTTCTTCGCTCCCGCCCACACCGGGCCTAGGGCGAAGGCCAGCATCAGCAGCGCGAGGATGGGCCGCGGCTTCATCGGGTTTCTCCTTCCGCCGGGGCCAAGTCTGCCTGGTCCGCCGTGAGGATGGCGCGTCCGCGATCCGCGACCGTCACCCGGAGGATCCTTCCATTCGCGGGATTGCGGACCAGGATGTCCTCGCCCCGCCTTCCGGAGGATTGTGCCCGCGCTTCCAGGGTGATGCGGGCCCGGCCGCTGCGGATCTCCACCTGTACCCGCTCGCCGCGCGCCACGTCGGCCGGCGCTTCCAGCCACGGCTCCTCGATCACCGCGCCGGCGGCAATGAGACGCCGCGGCACGCGGCCCACGACCTGGGAAAGCTCCGGCAGCCCGGGCCGCCCTTCGTAAGCTTCCTCGCGCAGTTGGGCGCGGGCGATCGGACGGCCCGGCGCCAGCGCCTCGGTCGAGATCGCCCGCTTTCCGGAAATCCGGATGCGCACCTTGGCCCAAACCGGAAAATCGTCCCGGTCCGGCGCGGAAACCGCCCCCTGCCACAGCAGCGGCGACTGGCCGGCCGGGTCCATGCGCAGACCGGAGACCGGAAAGCGCAGCGTGCCGGCGGGCAGCGGCTGCCGGCTGAATTCCACCACCTCGATTTGCGCCGCCGGCATGGCCGCGGCGAGGGCGGTAGCGACGACCTCGCGGGTCAGCGTCAGGACGGGTTGCACGAAGCAGGCTTCCATCCCCGGGTCGGCGGCCAGCCCGTAGCGCCGCGCCAGACGCGCCAACTCCGCCGCGGTGTAGGTGCGGCGCGCGCCCGCGGCCGGCGCCGGACCCAGATCCAGCCCCGGCGCCAGGCCCGCGAACGGCGGCACGGCGCGGGCCAGATCGCCCGCCAGGATCCGGCCGCCCCAAACCGGCAGGCATTGGGCGCCGGCCGGCGCGAGCGCGGCGAACAGCAGGAGTGTCATCCGCCGGGTCATTGTTGCACCAGACCGTTGGCCTCTTGATACATCTCGTTGGCCGCCGTCACCACCTTGGAGTTGGCTTCGTAGGCCCGCTGGCTGACGATGAGGTTGACCATCTCCTGGACTACGCTGACGTTGGACTGTTCGGTGTAACCCTGCTGCAACGCCCCCAGACCCTCGGCGCCGCCGGGGTTGCCCAGGGTGGCGTCGCCGGAAGCCTCGGTGGGGGTGTACAGGTTGCCGCCGATGGTGCTCAAACCAGCCGGATTCTGGAAGTTGGCCAACTGGATCTGCCCGGCCACCTGGGCCGCGGTCTGGTTCGGCTGGGTGTAGCTCACCGTACCGTCGGCGGCGATGGTGATCGATTGCGCGTCCGCCGGAATGGTGATCTGGGGCTGCAGGGGGTTGCCGCTGGCGGTCACCACATTTCCGTTCTTGTCGAGCTGAAACTCGCCGTCCCGGGTATAGGCCAACTGTCCATTCGGCTGCAGCACCTGGAAAAAGCCGCGCCCCTGGATGGCTACATCCAGCGGGTTGTCGGTTTCGGCGAAGCTGCCCTGGGTGAAGATAATCTCGTTGCCCGACGGGCGCGTGCCCAATCCCAGCTGCAACCCGGAGGGCACTATGGTCTGCTGGCTGGCGGAGGCGCCCGGCTGCATCAGGTTCTGGTAGAGCAGATCCTGAAACTGGACGGCCCGCGACTTGTAACCATTGGTGTTGGCGTTGGCCAGGTTGTTGGCGATGTTGTCTACGTTCATCTGTTGCGCCGTCATCCCGCTGGCGGCGCTGAAAAGTGCTCGCATCATAAGTCGTTCGCTCCTTACTCTCCCCGCCGGCGCTTAGGAAGCCACGCGGGCTACTTCTTCCACCGCCTGGCGATTCATCTGCGATCCCAGCGTGGCGGCCTTCTGCAGCATTTCAAATTGGCGCATGACCGCCACCAGGCGCACCGCCGATTCCGCGGCGCCCACATTGGAACCTTCCAGCTTGCCCTGTTCGACTTGCGCGCCGGATGCCGGTTGGGATGCCGCGGCGCTCTGGAAATAGCTGGCGCCTTGTTTGACCAGCGCGCCGGTATCGGAGAAATCCGCGATCTCCAGGCGTCCCAGGGCCTGGCCGTTCTGGCTCACCGTGCCGTCAGGCGAGACCTCGACGGCGCCGGACGGCTGGAGCTGCAGGTTCCCGCCGGATACCGTGCGCACGGCATAACCCTCCCGGGTGACCAGAGATCCGTCCGCCGATACGCGAAAGCTGCCATTGCGCGTGTACAGGTTGCCGGCAGGCCCGGCGACCGCGAAGAAGCCTTGGCCCGCGAGCGCCAAATCCAGGGGGCTGCCGGTAGAGCGCAGCGTGCCTTGCGAGAAATCGGTCCACGGCCGCTCGATGACCGGCAAGGCGGCCGGTGAGGCCCCCTCCGGGTCGGCGGCTTCCGCGGACGTATAGAGGTTATAGAACTCCCGGTCGGTTTTGTAGCCGCCGGTCTCCGCGTTGGCCAGATTGTTCGCCAGCATATCCAAAGACTGCAAGCGGGCCTGCATGCCGCCGGCCGCCGAGATGGTCAATGTATCCATGGCAAGATCCCACAGCCGTCCGTTGCAAGCGGAGAGCCGAAGGCAGCGCGCAGAAAAGGAATGGTTTGCCCGCTGAATCCGGATAAGAATGTGCCGCCGAAGGCGCCGCCGCCAAGATCTTGGCGGCACCGGCGCGCACAAGTGTTGGAAACTCAGAGGAGAATTTTGGTTGCCCGAATGCATCACTGCCGGATGTGATCGCCGCTACCGCAGACGCACCGAGTGCCGCCAACCCCATGCGGGTGGCGGGCGGGGCTGCCCTGGGCCTTGGAACGGCGAAAGCCGTGGCGTCCCGCGGGGGCAGTTTCGGCTCCTTGCTGGATGGATGCCTGGCCGGCGATGGCGGCCGGGGCGAATCGAGCGGGGTACGGCCAAGCCAGCCGCCCGGCGAAAAAAGCCAGGACTGCGGCGGCGCCTCGCACGCCACAGAGCTTCCGCAGATGCCCGGTGGGAAAAGTCAAACCTGCGGCCTGGCGGCTCCCGCCGCAGTGCCGGTTCCGGCCACCGCCACGCTGCTCCCGCAGCTGGCATGGGGCCTGGAACCCTGGGAAAGCCCGGGAGATTCGGCCGCCCAAGCCCCGGAAACAGATGCCGGGAGCATCCTCGATCCGGCCCGCGATCCCGCCGCCGCGATCCGCCGCGGGGCCTGCGTGGCCGGTCCACCGGCGCCTGAGGCACCCGTGCCGGACGACGATCCCCTGGCCGAACCCGACCTGGCCGGGCGTCCAGGCGCCGCCACTCCGGAGGCCGCCGGCGAGTTGGCTTTCGGGGCTCGTCTGCTCCCTACCGAACCGGTATCGCCCCCCGCCAGCGCCACAGACTCGCTGGCCAGCCAGGCGGCCGTGACGGTATCATCCGCGGACAGCCCCGGAGCGGGGACCCTCGACCGGAGCGCCCCGGCAGGGGACGAAAGCTCCCAGCCGAGCGGCACCGGACTCGGCGGAACCGCGCGCGCGGGGAGCACGGCGGCGTCCGGCTCCGGAGCAGCCGACGCGCAGGACTCAGCCATCCATGGAGATGCGCGCGGCGCCGCCGCGCCGCCGGGAGGGCAAGCCGCTCCCACTGCCGAGCGGCGGGAGGCCGGCCCCGCGAGCGGCATCCAGCTGAAGGGTGGGGCCCCCCCCGGTGAGCACCAGACCGCTGACGGCGGCGAAAACCCGCCAGCGGGGCAGCCGGTTATAGAAAGCGTCTGCAGCCTCCCGTCTTCCGCGGCTCCCGAGTCTCCGTCCGGCGCTCCCGCGCAGCCGGCCAGCGGGGCACGCCCCGCCGAGGCGGAGACGGCGGAGCCTGCGGCGCAGCCGGCGACCCGCGACGTTTCCCTGCATCTGGCCGATGGCGATAGCAGCGTGGACATCCGGATGGCGGAGCGCGCCGGGGAAATCCGGGTAACGGTGCATACCCCGGACCGCGATTTGGCCAACTCCATGCGCGCCGACCTGCCCGATTTAGTCGGCAAGCTGCGGCAGAGTGGTTTCGACGCGGAGGCCTGGCGGCCCGCTACCCAACCGGACGCCAGCCGCCGTAACGCCGCGGACGGCTCGCCCTACCAGGAGCATTCGCCGGGCGCCAGAAAAGACGGCCGCCAACATCAACCGCAATCCCAGCGACAACCAGATCCATCCCGCTGGGCCGGGGAATGGAAATCCAGCCTCGACCCCGCACAGGAGTCACCCATATGACGATTCAACCCTTGACCCCATTGCCGCAGAACCAGAACAACATAGCGGCGCATTCCACCACGGCCCAAGCGAGCACTACTGGAACGAGCTCGGACGATTCGGTCGACGATGTCAGCGAGAACGAGTTCCTGCAGCTTCTGGTGGCGCAAATCCAGTATCAGGATCCCACCAATCCGACCGACAGCACCGCCTTCGTGACGCAACTGGCGCAGTTCAGCTCGCTCGAACAACTCATCGCCATCCACGGCGATCTCGACAACCTGACACAGGCCGGCAGCACCCAAGGCACCACTTCAACGCAAGGAGGACACTAATTATGTTTGCAGCCTTCAGCACCGCGCTCTCCGCTTTGGACGCCAACGGCGTGGCCGTCGACGTCATCGGCAATAACCTGGCCAACATGAATACCACCGGCTACAAGGAGAGCGTCGCCTACTTTCAAAACCTGGTCAGTGAATCGATCAACGGCGGGCAGACGCAGGTGGGATTCGGGGTGGCCCCGCCGCTGACCATTACCCAGTTTACGCAGGGCGCCATCAGCTCCAGCAGCGGATCTCTGGACGCGGCCATCCAGGGGAGCGGTTTTTTTGTGGTGAATGACAATGGCGTGACCCAGTACACGCGGGCCGGCAGCTTCCAGGTGGATCTTTCCGGGAACCTGCTCACCCCCGGCGGACAACAGGTCCAGGGCTGGATGGCCACCGACGGAGTCGTCAATACCGGCGGGGCCATCGGCAACATCACCGTGCCCGTAGGGTCCCTGCAAGCGCCCCAAGCCACCCAGAACATCACCCTGACCGCCAACTTCGACTCCTCCGCCACCACCGGCGCGGCATCCGACTGGTCCGCCCCCATCACGGTCTACGATTCGCTCGGAACCGCGCAGGTGCTGACCCTCAACTTCGAGCAAACCGCCGCCAACACCTGGTCGTGCCAGGCCACCGTCCCCGGCGAGGACGTGGAGGGCGGCACGGCGGGCACGCCCTCCGACGTGGGGAGTCCCATCACCCTGCAATTTAACGGCAGCGGACAGTTGACCGGCACGACGCCGGCCGAACCCATCAATTTCGCCTATCAGCCCAGCGACGGCGCCGCGGCCCTGAGCATCAACTGGAATCCGATCAATGCAGACGGCTCGAGCACCCTCACGCAGTACGACCAAAGTTCGGCCACCTCCGCCCAAACCCAGGACGGCGCGGCGGCCGCTCAGCTCACTTCGGTGACCATGGCCAACGGCGGCCAACTGATGGCCACCTACTCCGACGGCCAACAGACGGTGGTCGGACAACTGGCCATGGCTACCATTCAAAACCCGCAGACGCTGCTGAACGTGGGAAACAACGATTATCAGGTAACGGCCGACACCGCTGCGCCGGCTATCGGGGCGCCCGCAACCGGCGGGCGCGGCACGATCGTGGGCGGCGCGCTGGAGTCCTCGAATGTGGACATGGCCACCGAACTCACCAATCTGATTGTGCTGCAGAGCGCCTACCAGGCCAATTCCAAGGTGGTAACCACGGTGGACGATATGGCCCAGGCCGCTACCAACCTGATCACTTAGGAGACTCGCCGGTATGACCGCTATGGAAGAGATCGCCGCCTTCGCCGATGTGCCGGTGGACATCGAGGCCGAATTGGACCGCCGGATCCTGAGCGTGGGGCAGATCCTCCGCATGGAACCCGGCAGCCTGATCGGCATGAAGCGCTCGGCGGGGGAAAACATCGACCTGTACGTGGGCGGCACGCTGATCGGGTGCGGCGAAATTGTGGTGGTGGAGAACAGCCTGGGGGTCCGCATCACGGATTTCAACGGCGATGCGCCCTAAGGCCGCCCGGGAGGAAGCAGAAGGCACATGGAACTGATGCGGCAAGTGTGGGCGGTGAGCGCGGTGCTGGCGCTGCTGGCGGCATTGCTCTGGTGGCTGCGGTGCAAGGGACTGGCCCGCTATGCCCCGGGCGGCTCCCGCAAACAGAATCTCCAGGCCGTGGAGCGGCTGGTGCTGGGGCCCCAGCACGCGCTGCACCTGGTGCGGCTGGCGGGCCGCGGGCTGCTGGTGGGGACCTCACCCGCGGGATGCGCGGTGCTCGACAGTTTCGAATGGCCGCGCGCGGAATCCCAGCCTCCCGCCGGGCCCGCGGAGGCGCGCTGATGTCCCACGGTCTGGCACGCGCCGGCGGACTGGCGCTGCTTTGTCCATTGGCAGCCTGTGCGGCTTCCCAGGCTTCCCCGGCTTCGTGGTTTGTCACCGGCAAGACAGGTTCGATGAGCGCGCCGATGCAGATTGTCCTGCTGCTAACGGCGCTGACGCTGCTGCCCGCAGCGGTAGTGTCGGTCACCCCTTTCCTGCGCATCTCGATCGTGCTGCATTTTCTGCGGCAGGCGCTAGGCACCCAGACGGCGCCCTCCAACCAGGTGCTGGTGGGGTTGGCCTTGTTCCTGAGCCTGCTCACCATCCAGCCGATGGCCAGCCAGATCTACGAACAGGCCTGGACTCCCATGGAAAACGGCCAGATGACGCTTCCGCAGGCGGCCCAGGAGGCGGCCAAGCCGTTGCGCCGGTTCTGGCTGCGCTTTGCCCGCGAGAAAGACATCGCCCTGTTCGTCGAAATCTCGCATTCGCCGGCGCCGCGCACGCCGGCCGATGTGGATCTGAAAGTCCTGATTCCGGCTTACATCCTGTCGGAACTGAAGGCTTCCTTTCAGATTGGCGCGGTCCTCTACCTGCCCTTCCTGGTCATCGATCTGGTGGTGGCGTCGGTGACCCTGTCGGTGGGCATGATCCAGTTGCCCCCGGTGATGATCTCGGCCCCCTTCAAGATTCTGCTGTTCGTGCTGGTGGATGGCTGGAATCTGGTGGTCGGATCGCTGATGAAAAGCTTTGCCTGAAGGCTCTCTATGACTACTGACGCCGTGGTCGAACTTCTTCGCCAGGCCCTGCTGGGGGCATTCTGGATCGCGGCGCCGCTCATGGCCATCGCCTTCGCCGCCGGCGTGGCGATCAGCCTGGCGCAGATTGTGACCTCCATCCAGGACACCGGCTTCAGCACCATTCCGCGGGTGGTGGTCTTCCTGGTGGCGATCCTGCTGTTGATGCCCTGGATGATCCAGCGCATGACGGTTTATACCACGGCTTTGTTTGGCGATCTGGGCCGATATGCCCGTTGACCCGGCGCTGGGCATCCCCACCCTCTTCGGGTTTCTGCTGGTGCTGGCGCGGGTTTCCGCGGTCTTCGCCCTGGTGCCCCTGCCCGGCTTCCAAAGCGGTCCGCGGCTGGCGCGCATCGTGCTGTCGGCGATCGTCACGATGGCGCTCTATCCGGTTTGGCCGCGGATCGACGCGGCGCGCGCGGACGCAGCGCGTCTGCTGTTGTGGGTCCTACCGGAGATCGCCGTAGGGGTCACCATAGGCTTGGGTGTGGCTTTCATCCTGGAAGTTTTCCTGCTTGGCGCGCAAATCCTCAGCCTGAACGCGGGGTTCAGCTTTGCCCAGACCATCGACCCCACGACGCAGGCGGAGTCGGGCGTGCTGCTGGTGTTCGGGCAGTTGGCCGGCGGCCTGGTTTTTCTTGGTTTGGGCCTGGACCGGGAAGTCATTCGCACCCTGGCTTACAGCCTGGAAGCGCATCCGGCCGGAGCCTGGATGACGCGGCCCGCGGCGGAGGCGATGCTGCGCCTGGGCGGAGACATGCTGGCGTTGGCGGTGCGGCTGGCGCTGCCGGCCATCGCTTTACTGGTGCTGGTGGACCTGGCGCTGGGCCTGATGGGGCGGCTCAACGCCCAACTGCACCTGATGACGCTGGCCTTCCCGATCAAGATGACTGTGGCGCTGGTGCTATTGGGGTGGATCGCCATGCTGGTTCCCAGGCTCATGGGGGCCTACGGCGGCGTGGTCTTCGGAACGCTGCGCCGGGCGCTGCGCTTTTGAGGCGTAACCTTCGTGGCGGAGAACAACGGCCAGAGAACCGAGCAGCCTACCGCCAAGCGCCTGGACAAAGCGCGCAAGGAAGGCCAGTTCCCCACTGCCCGCCAGTTCGTCTCGGCCATGCAATTCCTGGCTTTCGTGGCGGTGCTCGAAGCCTGGGGCGGGCAGTGGCTCGCCGAGTTGCGCCGGCTGATGCGCCAGGCGCTGACGGAGGCCTTCGCGGCCAGGCCGGAAGCACAGATCGTGGAAACCAGCCGCTACCTGCTGGTGAGCCTGCTGCGGCTGCTGGCGCCCGCCGCGGGCGTGGTGCTGGCGGCCACCCTGGGCATGCAATTGGCCGCCACGCAACTGGGCGTGAGCCTGAAGAAGCTAACCCCCGACGTGCAGCGGTTGAACCCGCTGGCGCGGCTGCGCGAACTGCCCAAGCAGAACCTGCCCGCGCTGCTGCGCGCCGCGGTCATGCTCCCGCTGTTCGGTCTGGCGGTCTATGGGATCCTGCGGGACAACCTGTTCGTTTACATGGCGCTCCCGTTTCAAAGTGTCGCCTCGGGCTTCGGCCAGGTCTGCGGTTCGATGGGCACGCTGTTATGGAAGGCCTGCGGGGTCTTCCTGGTATTCGGCGCGGTGGACCTGTTCCGGCAACGCCGCCGGTATCGCAAGGATCTGCGCATGAGCAAGCAGGAGATTCGCGACGAGGTCAAGGAGACGGAAGGCAATCCGCAAATGAAGGCGCGCATCCGCCGCCTGGCGCGCGAGCGTCTGCGCCACCAGATGATGAAGGAAGTTCCCAAGGCCACCGCGGTGATCGTCAACCCGACGCATTACGCGGTAGCGCTGCGCTATTCCCTCGATTCCATGGCCACGCCGGTAGTGGTGGCCAAAGGGAAGAATTACCTGGCGCAGCGCATTCGCCAGCGGGCCATGGAATACCAGGTCCCTATTGTGGAGAACCCGCCGCTGGCGCAGGCGCTTTACCGCTCGGTGGAGGTCGGACAGGAAATCCCGGCGCACCTGTATCGCGCCGTGGCCGAGATCCTGGCCTATATTTATAAACTCATGAACGGCCGATTACCTGGGTAGGGACGGAATCGGGAGAGCCGGAATGGCGGAAGCGACGGCACTGGCCAAGACGGGTTGGAAGCCGCTGGAGTTCTTCTCCGGCGGGGGCGCGGCGGAACTGGGCGTGCCGGTGGCCGTGCTGGCCATCGTGATGGCGCTGATCACGCCGCTGCCGCCGTTCCTGCTGGACCTGCTGCTGGTGGCGGACATCATGATGTCGGTGGTGGTGATGATGGTCGCCATGTACATCACGCGCCCGTCGGACTTCAACGTCTTTCCCACCACGCTGCTGTTGCTGACGTTGTTCCGGCTGGCTTTGAACGTATCGTCGGCGCGGCTGATCCTGCTCAACGGCAATACGGGGACGGCCGCCGCCGGGCACGTGATCGAAGCCTTCGGCAGCTTCGTGGTGGGGGGCAACTACATCATCGGCGCGGTCATCTTCCTGGTGCTGATCGCCATCCAGTACGTGGTCATCAACCACGGCGCGGTGCGCATTTCCGAAGTCACGGCGCGCTTCACCCTGGATGCCCTGCCCGGCAAACAGATGTCCATCGATTCGGACCTGAGCTCGGGACTGATCGACGAGGCCGAAGCCCGCCGGCGCCGCAAACAACTGGCGGCCGAGGCGGAGTTCTACGGCGCCATGGACGGCGCCTCCCGCTTCACCCAGCGCGATGCGGTGGCCAGCATCCTGATCACCGGCATCAACATCGTGGCGGGCTTCCTGATCGGAGTCCTGCAACATGGCATGGAACTGCGGCACGCGCTGGAGACGTACACGGTGCTCACCATCGGGGACGGGCTGGTGACCGTCGTGCCGGCCCTCATGATCTCTATTTCGGGCGGCCTGATCATCACCCGGTCCGGTTCGGAAGCGCGGCTCAGCGCGGATTTCCGCAAGCAGATCTTCGGCAGCGCGCAGCCGCTGCTGCTGGCCAGCGGTGTGCTGATCGTGCTGGCGTGCCTGCCGGGCATGCCGGGAATCCCATTTCTGCTGCTGGGACTGGGGCTGGGAGCAGGGGGCTGGCGGATGCGCGCGCGGCCGGCCGCCAAGGGGCAGGCACCCAGCGTGGCTAAACCTGCCCGCGAGAACCTGGAAGGCCTGCTCAAGGTGGAGCCGCTGGCGATCGAAGTGGGGCTGGGGCTGGTCAAGATGGTGGAAGGCGCCCAGAATTCCCCGCTGCTGAAGCGCATCTCGGGCATCCGGCGGCAACTGGCCGCGGATCTCGGCTACCTCTTGCCGCCGGTCCGGGTGGCCGACAACCTGGCGCTGCGCGCGCGGGAGTATACGATTTCGATCAAGGGCGCCGAGATCGCCCGCTACGAACTGCCGCAGGGGTGCCAATTGGCCATCCCTTCCGGGCGGAACGCACCGGCGATCGAAGGCACGCCCACCCGCGAGCCGGCCTTTGGATTGGCGGCCTGGTGGGTTCCCGACCAGCGCGCCGAACAGGCCCGCGCGGCCGGGTACACGCTGGTCGACGCGGTCAGCGTGCTGGGCACCCACATTGCGGAGTTGGCCCGGCGGCACGCCCACGAGCTGTTCTCGCGGCAGGATGCCAAGAAAGTGCTGGATCTGGTGGCGGTCGAACAGCCCAAGGTGGTGGAGGACCTGGTGCCCAAACAGCTTCCGCTGTCGGCGGTGCAGCGGGTGCTGCAGAATCTGCTGCGCGAGCGGGTATCCATCCGCGACACCGGCTCGATTCTGGAGGCGCTGGGCGAGGCGGCGCTCTCCACCCGCAATCTGGTGCTGCTCACCGAGTACGCCCGGCAGGCGATCCGGCGCACGGTGGCCAAGCGCTATCTGGATGCCTCCGGCAACCTGCCGGCCTATTTTCTGGACGGGTCCATCGAGCAGGCGGTAGAATCCGCGGTGCAGCATGGGGAGCAGAACAGTCATTTGAGCATGGCGCCGCAGACCGTCCGCGAGATCCTGGACCGCATCCAGCGCAAGGTCGGCAACCCGGAGGGACCCGTGGCGGCGGTGACCACCGCCGGCGCCCGGCATTTCCTGCAACAAATGGTGGAGCCGGTCCTGCCCAACTTGTTCTTCCTTTCGCACAACGAGATTCCGGCCGGCGTGAAGGTGGTGTCCCTGGGAGTCGTTCAATAAGAGAGAAACATGCGAATCAAGTCTTTTTATGCCAACTCGGTGGAAGCCGCGGTGGCCTTGGCCCGCCGCGAGATGGGTCCTGAAGCCATGCTGGTGGAGTCCCGCAAGGCGCCGCTCGAGGCGCGCCATCTGGGCGAGTACGAAGTGGTGTGCGCCCTGGTTCCGGAAGCCGCGCCCGGCCCGCCCGCCGCGCCGGAGCCAGCCGGCGCGCAGGAGGCCCGGCTGGCCATCGAACTGAGCGAGATGCGGCGGCAACTGGACCTGATGGGCAAGACCATTACGCGCTCAGCCTGGAACGGGGCGCGCTGGACGTCGGACAGCCCCGAGATACCGGAATGCCACGCCCGCCTGATGGCCACCGACATGGAAGGCGAACTGGCGCACGAAATCCTGAGCGCCGCCGAGCGCGGCGCGGGGCCGGGGCTGAATGGGCTGGAAGACGCGGTCACGGCGGAGATCGAACGGCGCATCCTGGTGGATAGCTCATGGGACGCGCCCAACGGGCCGCGCGCGGTGGCCTTTGCCGGTCCTCCGGGCGCGGGCAAGACGACCATGCTCGCCAAACTGGCGGTGATCCGCGGCCTGGCGGAGCGCAGGCCGCTTACCCTGGTCTCGATGGACGATTTCCGGGTGGCGGGAGCCGAGCAGTTGCGCAGTTATGCCGCCATTCTGGGCACCGGTTTCCAGGCGCTGGAGAATCTCGGCGCGCTGGCGCAGGTGCTGGCGGAGCACCACGGGAAACGGCTGGTTCTGATCGATACTCCCGGCTACGGCCCGCACGACATGGATCGCGCGGCGGATCTGGCCAGTTTTCTGTCCAGCCGGCCGGATACCATCACCCATCTGGTGCTAACGGCCTCGATGAAATCCGCCGATCTAACCCATGTGGCGGAACGCTTTGAGATCTTCCGGCCGTCCAGCCTCCTGTTCACCAGGCTGGATGAGACCGCCAGCTTTGGCACGGCATTCTCCTTGTCGGTGCGGCAGCGCAAGCCCATGTCGTTTTTTGGAACCGGACAAGAGATCCCGGACGATGTCGCGCCGGCCACCAAAGAGCGCGTCTTGAGCCTGCTGTGGCCGCGGGCGCTCCGCGCCAGGCGCGTCGCTGCGTGAAAGGAATCCCGTGTGGCGTCATGTCTAACCCGTATTGCAGCCCGGACGTCGCGGAAGCGGATGCCGAGGAACGCGAGCGGCTCATCCTGGAGCACCTGCCTCAAGTCCGGCTGATTGCCCGCCGCATCCGCGACCGCCTGCCCGAAAACGTGAGCCTGGAAGACCTGGTGTCCGCCGGAATTGTCGGACTGATCGCGGCCGTGGACCAGTACGATCCCGCGCACAACGTCAAGCTGAAAACGTACGCCGAGCACAAGATTCGGGGCGCCATCCTGGACAGTCTGCGCGGCCTGGACTGGGCGCCGCGGCAAAGGCGCAAGAAAGCCAAGCAAATCGAGTTTGCCATCTCCCGCGCGGAGCAGCGTCTGCACCGGATTCCCGGCGAAGACGAGATCGCCGCGGAAATGGGTTTGGACCTGGAAGAGTATCACCGCTGGCTGGTGGAGGTGCAAGGCCTCAACATCGGCAGCCTGGAATATACCTCGGAAGATGGCGGAAAGGGCCTGCTCGAATACCTTAGCGACGATCAGGAGCAACTGCCATCGCGGGTGCTGGAACGGTCGCAGCTCGAACAGTTGCTCTCCGAAGCTATCCGAAAAATACCGGCCATGGAGCGGACGGTGCTGGGCCTTTATTATCTGGAAGAGCTGACTTTGCGGGAGATTGCGCAGGTGGTGGACTTGCACGAGTCGCGCATCTCCCACCTGAAGTCGCAGGCCATCCTGCGCCTGCGGGCAGACATCGAGAAGGTCTGGCCCAATCAGGCCGGAGGTGTGGTGTGACCCGGGATGGCACCGGGCCGGGCCGCTGGTTCGCCGAGGAATGGACGGAGCTGCTGGGCACCGTGCTGGAGTCTCTGGCGGGCGAGCGCCCCCAGCTGTCCTGCCGCGCGCCCGCCGCGGGCGTTACGCTGGGCGCCGCCGGCGAGGAAATCGGCGGGCAGCACGGCACCATACTCTGGTGGCAGCAGCGGTTCCCCTTGCCGGGTGAGCCGTCCACCTGGATCGGCGCACCGCGGAATGCGTGGACTGAACTGGCCGGGCGCGTCCTCGGTGCGGCCGGCGTGGAGGATGAGTCTCAGGCCCGGGAAACCTATCTGGAGATCCTGCAGCAGTCGTTGGGCGAGTTGTCCCGCAGCGCCGGCCGCCGCTGGAACCGGCAGGTCAACGGCTCGGGAAACGAAGGTGCGGCCGCGCCGGAAGCCGCCGAGTTCTACACAGTTGAGGCGGTCTATCCGGACGGCGCCATCCCGCCCCTGCTGGTGGCCATCACGGGCGTCCCCCAAGATCCGCCCGCGGACGCGGATGAGCCGGCCCGAGCCGCGGCTGGCAGCCCGGATGCCGCCGAAAGGGAAGCGCAGCCTTCGCAGCGTTCCAAGACCCTCGAACTGCTCATGGGTGTGGAGTTGCCCGTCAGCGTTTCGTTTGGCCACGTGCAGCTTCCCTTGAAGGACGTCCTCAAACTCACGGCCGGATCCATCATTGAGTTGAACCGCACGGTGGATGAACTGGTGGAGGTGATTGTCAACAACTGCGTGGTGGCGCGCGGAGAAGTGGTGGTCGTGGAAGGCAACTATGGCGTGCGGATCCATCAGATCATGACCCACCAGCAACGTCTGGAGACCCTGCCATGAGCGCCTGGCCGGCGATCGCCTGGAGCCCCGAGTGCATGCTGCAACCGCTGGTCTTCTATGTCTTGCTGGCGGCGGGTTTCGGATTGTGCTTGTATCTGTTTGCGACACTTAAGGGCGAAATCCGCGGCTTGCTCCGCCGTGCGCTGGAGGGGCGGCAACAGGTCGAAGCTCTAGAGAGCGCTCTGGGCGATGCGCGCCTCGCGATTCAGGCGCTCGCCACCGATCTGCGAGACGTCGAGCATCAGGCGGGCATGCTGGTGGCGCCGGCGCCGGCCCGATCCGGCCTCAACCTCAGCAAGCGCACGCAGGTGCTGCGGATGCACCGCGCCGGCCAGGACAGCGCGGGGATCGCGGCGATACTGGCGCTACCGCGCAGCGAAGTGGAACTGTTGGTTAAGGTCCACTCGATCGCCGTAAAGCAGATCTGAGTCAAAATCCCGGCGCTAAAGCCTTTGCCCGCGACTGCCGATTGTTGCTATAGCCATGGATAGAGTCGAACCAGCCCGGCTGTTATGGATTGCGGCGGAAGATAACCTGACGGCCACTGTCCGCGTTCCTGAAATCGGCGGAGTTGCCGTAGAGCGCGCCGCGGGGGTTCCCGAAGCCTTGGAGTACCTCAAGCGCTCTCGGATAGATGCGGCGGTGGTGTGCGTGCCCCTCCCCGAATACACAGCGGTTGAGGCGCTGGAGGAGTTGCAGCGCGCCGATGGCGGCGTTCCGCTGGTGTTTTGGGATCCTTCCGTCGGGGTGCAGGATGCCGTGCGCTTAGTCAAGTTGGGAGCCTTCGATGTTCTGGGCGGCGAGACCGGACCCGAACAGCTCGCCGCCGTGTTACAGAACGCCATGGAGGACCGCCACAGCCAGGTTCCCGCTTGCGGGGACGGCGAGGAGCCGTGGCGCCGGATACTGGTCGGCTCCAGCCAGCCTTTTCAGGAAGTGGTGCGGATGGTGCGGCTGGTGGGAAGCCGGCGCTCCACCGTGCTGATCACAGGCGAGACCGGAACCGGCAAAGAGATGGCGGCGCTGGCCATTCACATGGCGGGGCCGCGGGGCCGGTTGCCCATGGTTTCCGTTTGCTGTAGCGCACTGCCGGAGAACTTATTGGAAGCCGAGCTGTTCGGACACGTGCGCGGGGCTTTCACCGGCGCCATCAACCAGCGTATCGGACGCTTCGAGCAGGCCGACGGCAGCACCCTGTTTCTGGACGAAATCGGAGATATGCCGCTGGAGTTACAAGCCAAGCTTCTGCGCGTCCTGCAGGAGCGCGAGTTCCAGCGGCTGGGCAGTTCCGAGAACATTCGCGTGGACGTCCGCGTGGTGGCAGCCACCAACGCGGACCTGCCGGAGCGGGTCCGCCAGGGGAGATTTCGGGAAGACTTATACTACCGTCTGCACGTGGTCCCAGTCCATTTGCCCCCGCTGCGCGCGCGCCTGGGCGATGTGGCGGCTTTGACCCATCACTTCATTCGGAAAATCTGCCGGCTGGAGGATCTTCCGCTGAAGCAGATCTCCCGCGAGGCGCTCCACCGATTGACCGCCTATGCCTGGCCGGGCAACGTGCGCCAGTTGGAGAACGCCGTGGAGCGGGCCATCGTCCTGAGCGGAGATCGGTCTGCGCTGTACCCATCCGATTTCCCACTGGACGGACCCAGCCCGCAACCGCTGACCGGGCGTGCGAGCAGCCACTTTGTGCAGGTGCCCGACGACGGCCTGGACTTCGAGCAGACCGTCGGGCAGATCGCGCGCGGCATCCTCGAACAGGCGCTGCGCAAGACGAATGGAAACAAGAAAATGGCGGCCGATCTGCTGCGTCTCAAGCGCACCACCCTGGCCGCGAAACTGAGGAGCCTGGAGAGCAGCGACCCGGAAATTGCCGCCATGGCGTCGGATTTCGTGCATTGCGCCTGAGGCCGCGCGATCGATCCAGGAAAAGAGCAAATGCCGGATCTGCCAAGTATGTTTGAAGAGCGCCTGGCCCCTTCGCTTCAGGTTGGCGCGCGGCCTGGTTTGGCCTCGTTGCGACGGGTGCTGGAAGCTCATTGCGCCTGGCTGGAGGGGCGGCCCGGCGGCCAGCGGGCCAGCCTGAATGGCGTGGTGCTGGCCGAGGCGGCCCTCGACAAAGTCAACTTAGAGCGCGCCGACCTGACCGCGGCGAACTTCATCGATGCCAGCCTGGCGGGCGCCAATCTGAGCGGCGCGAGTCTTCAGTTCGCCGACTTCAGCAACGCGACGCTGATCGAAGCGGACTTATCGAAAGCCGAGCTGGTGGATGCCAAACTGGACCACGCTTTACTGGGCGGGACGAACTTCTGCGAAGCCCGGTTGATGAATGCCTCACTGCGCGGCGCGAATCTGCGGGAAGCACACCTGCTGGAAGCGATCATGGAAAACTGCGACTTCGCGGGAGCCGTCCTCCACGCAGCCCGGTTGCTGCAAGTCAAGGCTTTCGACTGCAACTTCGCGGAGGCCGAACTGGTGGGAGCTAATTTTTACCACAGCGTGCTTCGGTGTTGCAAACTGCCGGGAATATCCGCCGCCGGTTCGAATTGGGCCACCGCGACGGTGCAGAATTGCGAATTCCGGCGGGCCGACCTGTCCTCCGCGGTTTTCGATCGGGCTGATCTGCGCCAGTGCTCCTTCTGGAGGGCCGATCTCCACAACGGCAGCTTTCAGAACGCCCGTCTGGACGGCGCCGATCTGGAAGGCGCCGACCTTTCCGGGGCCCGTCTCCACAACGCCGCCACCATGAGCGCAAACTTTCGCGGGACCGATCTGCGCGCCGCGCAAGGGCTCACGCAAAGCCAACTCGGCCAAGCCCTTAGCAGCCGCGATACGATCCTGCCGGATGGTTCTCACGGCCCCTATTTGCGGGGATCCGGGGCGCATCGGCCCTGCCAGACGGCGCGTTGATTTGCGCCCGAATGCTTCACCCCGCCAGTACTTCCACGCAATCCGGACCGCAGATCTTCTCCAACTGCGCGCGAAATTCCCGGTCGGGACGCACCTTCGCGGGCACGTCCAGGATCACCGAGAAGTCGCGCGGCATCTCCAGCCGCAGACGCACGTGCGATTCGCCGGGCTTGGCGCGGAACAGTTCGCACAAGGCAGCCGGCTTGTCCGGCGTGCCGTTGCGGCCCAGCCACACGCGGATCGAAATCAGCGACGGCAGGTTCACGCGCGCCGTTTCCAGCGGCTGAATGTCCTGCACGGAAATCTTCGGCGGCGCATTCTCTTCGGGCAGCACCAGCCCTTTCACCAGGACCGCCTTATCTTCCACGATCTGGCTCGCCAGCCGCTCGAAGCTGGCGGCGAACACCATGCCCTCGACCGCACCGGTGCGGTCTTCGATCTGCAATGCGGCCCAGGGCTTCTGCTCGCGGTTGCGCTTGCGCTGGATGCTGGTAAGCACGCCGCAGATGGCCACCTCCGTCCCTTTTTCGAGGCCTTCCAGATTGCCGGTATCGCGCGTGGAAAGCTCGCGGACCTTGTCTTCGTAATCGTCGAGCGGGTGCCCGGTCACATAGAAACCGAGCATCTCTTTTTCGCCTTGCAGCTTTTCGCGGCCGGTCCAATCGGGCACTTGGGGCAGGGGTCTCTCGACGGGGCCTTCCTCCGGGGTCATGTCGCCGAACAACCCGCCCTGGCCGCATACGCGGTCGCGCCAGACACGCTGCCCGGCTTCCATGGCGCTTTCGGTGGCGGCGAACAATTGCGCGCGGGTGCCCTCGAGCGAATCCATGGCGCCGGCGCGAATGAGGCTTTCGATCATGCGCTTGTTGATGGGACCCAAATCCACGTGCTCGCAGAACTCATAGATAGAAAGGAAGCGGCCCAGCTTCTCGCGCGCGGCGCGAATGGCTTCCACGGCGTTGGGGCCCAGATTCTTGACCGCGCCCAGCCCGAAGCGGATGCCTTTGCCGTTGGGCGCCGTGTCGTCGGGAGTGAAGCTCCAATCGCTGGCGTTCACATCCGGCTGGAGCACGGTGATGCCCATCTCGCGGCACTCGTTGATGTACTTCACCACCTTCGCCGTGTTTCCAGTTTCAGATGTCAGCAGCGCGGCCATGAAATCGACCGGATAGTGCGCTTTCAGATAGGCCGTGACGAAAGCGAGATAGGCGTAGGCGGCGGAATGCGACTTATTAAATCCGTAGCCCGCAAACTGTTCCATCAGGTCGAAGATTTTTTCAATCTTCTTCTGCGGGAATCCGCGCTCGAGCGCGCCCTTGATGAAGCGCTGGCGCTGGGCGGCCATCTCCTCGGCTTTCTTCTTACCCATGGCGCGGCGCAAGATGTCGGCTTCGCCCAGTGAGTAGCCCGCCAGGACGTTGGAGATCTGCATCACCTGTTCCTGGTAGACGATGACGCCGTAAGTCTCTTCGAGCAGCGCCTTCAGTTCGGGCAGGTCGTAAGCCACTGCCTTGCGTCCCTGTTTGCGATCGATGAAGTCGTCGACCATGCCGCCTTGCAGGGGGCCGGGACGGTAGAGCGCGTTCAGCGCGGTGAGATCCTCGATGCGCGTGGGATGGTAGCGCCGCAGGATGTCCTGCATGCCGGACGATTCAAACTGAAAGATGCCGCTGGTCAGGGCTTTCGAAAAGATTTCGTAGGTGGCCGGGTCGTCGAGCGGCAGCTCCTCGGGCACCAGCCGCAGGCCGTGGCGCTTTTCGATGAGCTTCAGCGCGTCGTCGATGAGCGTGAGCGTGGTCAGGCCCAGAAAGTCCATCTTCAGAAGCTGCAGCTTCTCCAGGCCGTTCATATCGAACTGCGTGACGATTTCTTCGCGGTTGGTGCGGTACAGCGGGACGAGCTGCTTGAGCGGTTCGGGCGAGATGACCACGCCGGCGGCGTGCACGGAACAGTTGCGCGCCATACCTTCCAGGCGCAGCGCCACTTGCAGGATCTCGGCCACGCGCGGGTCTTTGCGCTCCAGCTCGCCGAAGCCCGGCTCGGCCTTCATGGCGTCGTCGAGCGTGATGTTAAGGACGTTGGGCACCAGTTTGGTGAGGCGCTCGACATCGGCGAAGCTCATGTCCAGCACACGGCCCACATCCTTGATGGCGGCGCGCGCGGCCATGGTGTTAAAGGTGATGATTTGCGCAACCTGCTCGCGGCCGTATTTCTCGGTCACGTATTGGATCACTTCGCCGCGCCGGTTCATGCAAAAGTCGATATCGATATCGGGCAGGCTGATGCGCTCGGGATTCAGGAAGCGCTCGAAAAGAAGCCCGTATTGCAGGGGATCGATATCGGTGATGCCCATGGCATAGCCGACGAGGCTGCCCGCTGCGGAGCCGCGGCCGGGGCCGACCGGAATGGACTGCGAGCGCGCATAGCGGATGAAATCCCAGACGATCAGGAAGTAGCCGGAGAACTGCATCTTCTGGATCATCCGGATTTCGCGATCCAGTCGGTCCATGTATTCCGGCAAATCGTGCTTCAGATGGCCGGCGGCGCGCAAGGCCTCCAGCCGCGGCCTGCGCCTTTCGAAACCCTGCCGCGCGATGAATTCGAAGTAAGTATCTGTCGAGTGCTCCGCCGGGACCTCGAATTTCGGGAAGGGCTCCTTGATTTTCTCCAGGTCGACGTGGCAGCGCTGGGCGATATCCCAGGTGCGGTCGAGCGACTCTTCCAGCTCGCCGAAAAGCTGCATCATCTCGGCGCGCGATTTCAGGTAGAAGTCCGGCGTGTTCCATTTCATGCGCGCCGGATCGCTCATGGTTTTGCCGGTCTGAATGCAGAGCAGGATTTCGTGCGCGCGGGCGTCGTCGCGGCGCAGGTAGTGCGCGTCGTTGGTGGCCACCAGCGGCAGGCCGGTATCCGCCGACAGCCGGTTGACCGCCGGCACCAGGCGCTTGTCCTGTTCGAGGTGGTGATCCTGGATCTCGAGAAAGAAATTGTTCTTGCCGAAGATGTCCGCGTAGGTGTAGGCGGTGCGGCGGGCCTCTTCGTAGCGGTCGGCCAGCAGGATTTCCGGGATGTCGCCGCGCAGGCAGGCGGACATGCCGATCAGCCCTTTGGAGTGCCGCGCGAGCAGATCCTTGTCGATGCGGGGCTTGTAGTAGAAGCCCTCCAGGAAGCCTGTGGAGACCAGGTTGATGAGGTTGCGGTAGCCCTCCTGGGTCTCGCAGAGCAGGATCAGGTGATTGTAGCGGTCGGTATCGTTGCGGGTTTTGTGGCCCTGTTGGGAGACGTAGACCTCGCAGCCGATGATGGGGTGCACGCCTTTGCTTTTGGCGGTGTTGTAGAACTTGACGGCGCCGAACAGGTTGCCGTGGTCGGTCATGGCCACGGCGGGCATCTTCTGCTCGACGACCGTGTCCATGAGCTGGCCGATCTCGCAGGCTCCATCGAGGAGCGAGTAATCGGTGTGGCAGTGCAGATGGACGAACGGATTTTCCGGCATGGCCTTCCTTATCAAAACGGCTATCGGGACTCTGGGGAGGTGATTCTATTTTACGACAGTAGAAGGGGCGGGGCCGGCCGTGGGGTGATATTATTAAAACGACCCGAAGGGCGAGTCCACATGCTCAACGTTATTAACGTTCTGGTTGCAGTGGTCGCCGTTTTGTTGATCGTCCGCTTATACTTTTCAGGCTCACATCGCCGCTACCGGGCGTTCTTCTTTTTCCTGATCTTCTTCACCCTACAGAATGGAGTCGTCGTAATTCTGGGCCCAGGAAGCGGCGTCTACCAGAAGATCTGGGTCCTAACCCAGCCAATCGAGTGGTTTCTCTACATCTGGATCGTTCTGGAGTTGTATTCGTTGGTCCTTCGAGACTACCAGGGCCTTTATACGGTGGGGCGCTGGCTGCTCATCGCGGCGGTTTTCGTGGCTTTGATAGCTTCCGGTTTCAGCGTGTTGGTCCCCTCCCACGCCACGCGGCAGGGACACCTGATGGCGTACTACTACGTGGCGGAGCGCGCCATCTATTTCAGCTTGGTCGTCTTTCTACTGACTATTTTGGCTTTGCTTACGCGATATCCCATTACGCTGAACCGCAACACTATTATCCATAGCGTGGTTTTTTCCATTTATTTTCTCTGCAATACGGCGATTTTCCTGTTGTTAAGCACGAGCGGCTTTGCGGCGGTAAGAATAGCCGCCTATGCCACTCAGGCCATCAATCTGGGAGCGCTGGGAACCTGGCTGGCGCTGTTGAATACGGCTGGGGAACAACGCCAGCAGAGACTGCACCCCGCCTGGATGCCCGGCGGCGAAGAGAAACTGCTCGGCCAATTGAATAGCCTCAACGCGGCGTTGTTGCGGGTCAGACGAGCCGAGATCAACTGAGCGAACGAATACCTACGGAAGCTCTTCGGGATGAAACACGAGGTCGCGGTCGAGGACCATTTCCAGGTGAGCGCCCGCATGCAACACCACGTTCTGATTCCGTGATAGCAGAACTCCCGCCAGGGCTCCGCCGACACCGCCAATAGCAGCCCCGCCCAGCCCATGGGTGATGGCGCCGATCGCGCCGCCGGCGCCGGCTCCCTCGATCACGGTGCGGCCGTCGGCGGATTTTCCGCCGCCCTCCACCTTTCCCTCTTCTCCGGGCGGCCGGGCGCGAAAATCGCGCGCTACGCCATTGGGCAGAATCAGCGAATCGAACCGAATGTACAATTCGCCCTTCCCTACCACCTTGCCGGCCTGCTTGGCCCGTGTGATGATGCCCTCGACGTCGCTGCCCCGAGGGATAACAACCCGGCCGCTTACGGCCACCGGGGATGCCGTCCGAAGATAAACATGATCGCCCTCTTTGGCGTACTTGGTGTTCACTTCACCGATGAGCGACAAGAGGACGCGTGTTCCCATGGGCACCGTGATATCGGGAGGCACGGCCGGCGAAGGTCTGGTGGTCAGCACGGGCTGCGAGCCTGCACCCGGCTCGGCTGGACGCCAAGCGGTGGAGGGCGGCGCTTCGCCTGGCGGGGCCGCGGGCGCGGGCGGGGCAGGAGCCGCTACCGAGGAGCCTTCGCGCCGGAATACCAACGTGCCTTCCATTTCCCCGCTCGCGCGAACCACCTGGCGGGCTATGGTGAGGGTGTTGTGGCTGCGGGAGAGTTCCCAACGGTCCATCACGGTATAGTGCCCCGGGCCGGAGATTTGCGTATTGATAAGCAGCGCCGCGCCCTCCCACTTGGTCACGGAACTTCTGGACTCCTCGCCGATCAGCTTCCGCGTCTCGCTGCCATCGAGCGCATACGACCACTCAGCCTGCCCCGAAGAGCAGAGGATGCCGGCGGCGCCCTGCGAAACATTCAGCGTGGTTTCTACTTGTCCGAGCGAAGCGGTATCGCTGGCGCTGGGGTCAAGCACCCACTTTCCGGAAAAGTCGCGCGGCGGATCCGCGGCCCGAAGCAGGAAGGCGGTGGCCAGTGCTACTATCAGCACCGTTAGAGAAGGGCGCCTTCGCATGCTCCAAAGAATAGCACAGACACGCGCTTTGCGCATTGCTGGAGCTTCACTGGTTCTTTGGCTCTTCGAGCTTCTTGAGGCGTGCCCGGAGATCCGCGATCTCGCGATCCTTGGTTTCGAGCGCTGCGTCCACCTTTTCGGCCCAGTCATCCATGCGGCCGCTCCAGCGCCTCCCCGTTTGCCACAGTGCGGCGTGGCGATCAAGGCGCGCGGCCTGCGTGTCGAATCGCGTGTTCACCTGCGCGAAGCCCTCGCGGAGCTCTTGGCGAATCGAAGTCGCGACGCCTTGGAGCTCCCGTTCCAGGCTCTCCTTTAGGTCCGTGATGAGTCGCACGAACTGGTCTTCGGGGACTGCCATAACATAAGTCTACCAATCCCCCAGCGACTCCAGATACGCCGCCGATCCGTCGCGCAGCCAGCCATCGAGCTGGGCTGGCTCCTTGAGCTGCTGGCCGCGATGGCGGGGGACGGCCACGAAGCGGCAGTCCAGTTCGGGCAGCGCGGTCATATCGCCCCACAGCTTTTCGAATTGTGCGACTGGGAAGATGTCCTCCTGGCCCTTACCCCAGCGCTTCTTCACGTCCTTCAGCGTGATGTAAGCGGGCATGCGCGCGGCCAGGGCGCGGACGGCGGCGGCTACCTTTTCATGATTCGTAAGATCCGTACGAGACAGGGAAAAGACCGGCAGCAAGCGATCGAGGTCTATCCAGTAGGTGGCCGAATTGTAATAAGAGAGCTGGAATTCGATGCGTTCGTCCGGCAGCGCCAGACCTTCCACCAGGCGCACGCGGCCGTCCACGCGGGCCAGACCGCCGCCGCGATCGTCGATCTGGCGGGCGATCACCTCGGTGGTGAGCGCCGCGCCGGATTCGATGTGCAACCCCAGCAAATCCGGGTTTAGGTCGGCGCCCAGCGTATCGATGTTGTGCAACATGAGATACCGCAGGCGCGGGCGCTCCTCCAGCAGGCGCGCCAGCACGCCGTTGCGGAAGAGGTTGGGCAGTTCGTACCAGTGGCCGACGGGATGCAGGCACTGGGTGGGCAGGTTGTCGGTATAATTGCCGGCTTCGCCCGCCTGGTGCGCCCAGGCGATGAGGCTCGCGTGCAGGCTTTCGCGCACTTTTTGGGCGCTGATCGTCAAGAAGCTGCTGCGGCATTTCTTCCCAAGCGAAACGCAGGTCGCGCACCATGGGGACCAGGCGCAGGCCGATATTGCGCCCGGGCGAGAGGAGCAGAGGGCCAGGATAGATGGGAATCGTCACCCAATCGGCAATCGCATCGTGCGTGAGATAACTGGTGGTGATTACGTGCGGCAGCGGCGTGCCGCAAATGCGGCTGGTGCGGCGGCTCTTCGCCAGGTGCGCTTCGATGAAATTGCGATGGCGGCCGGCCAGCTTCGCGAATGGGTGCAGCGCTTTGACTACGCCGGCGCCCTTGGTCCAGCGGCTGCCTGCGCCGCCCGCGAGCGTCACCACGGCCACCATGCCCTCGGCTAGCGCTTGCATGCCGGCTTCGCGGCAACGCACGGGCAATCCGGCGGTGGCATCCGTTATGTCGTCCGGCGCGACGTCTTCGATGCGGCTGCTGGCCGGGAGGCGGTTCTGCGCCAAGCCGATGCGGCCGCTGCGCAGATCGGCCTGGATCTGCTCGTGCTGCACGCGGTCGAACCCATGGCGATCGAGCAACGATTCGAGAGTCTCGGACGAGCCCGCGGCATCGTGCGCGGCGCGCGGCAGCATGTGATCGAAGAGGTTCTGCACCATGCCGGACAGTTCCGGAGCGGTGCGGCACGCGGCGGCGAAGCGATCCAACTCGGCGCGGCGGGCTGTGGAGAGCAGCCGCGTCTCGGTGCGCAGCAGAGAGGGGACCGCCAGCGTGTAGTAGCCGGGCGGCATCAACGCGTCGGGTCCGCTCGCAAGCTCGGCATGCGTGCCGCGCTCGTTGATGGCAAAGTCGTAGACCACCGGCTCCATGGCGAAGGGCACGGCGCGCTCCAGGCGGCGCTTGGTCTCCCGCATGATAACTTCCAGGCGCTCCGCGGCGCGCGGCTTCACAGCGGGGTCGAAGATGAAGCCCATGCCGCCGCCGGACATGCCGCCGAGCATCCAGAAGCCCCAGAAATCCGCGCCCATCTCCTGGCGGACGCGAGCGATCAGCGTCTCCGTGTAATAGTTGGAGGCCCACGGGATGATGGTCTGAATTGGGCCTTCGAAGTTGCGCTGGGTGGCCGCGCCGATGGCCGCCACGTCGCCCGCACGCAGGTGTCCCAGGATTTCATCGAGTGTGCCGATGGCCTGCTGGCGCCCCTGCCATTCCGCTTCCGACCGCAGCAGGTACTTCTCGGTAACCATCTCGAGAATGGGGCCGACGTCCTGCGCCATGCCGCCGTGCACCAGCACCAGGCTCGCTTGCAGATTGCGGCGCGTTTCGGCGGACACTTCGTCCGCGCCCAGGATGCGGTGTCGAGGCAGCAGACAGCCGCGGCTGACGCCGAATTCCGGATCGCCCGGCGCGGCCGGCACGCCCTCGATCAGCTTGATGCCCGGCCACAATCCGCCGGAATCCTGCCAGCCGCCGCCGGAGCCGCCCAGCCATTCGCCGAGGATAGCGCGCGCGGCCACCAGGCGCCGGTCGGTTTCGGCCAACGGGCCGGTGAGCGCGTGAGCCTGTCCGGTGGCGCGCATGCAGACCGATATCAGCGCGGCGAGCAGATTGGTGGAGACGGCCAGGCGCGAGCCTTTGGGGATATCGTTCACCCGGCTGACGATTTCGATGCCATGGCCGGCCCGGCCGGTGAGGACCGCCAGGACATCCGCCAGCGGCTGGTCCGCGCCTTCCATACCGGGCGGCACGATGCCGGAGGCGATGACCGCCGCTTTGAGCAGGCCCAGGTAATCGCGCGCGAAATCGAAGACCTCGGCGAGCGTGGTGATTTCGGCGGAGGCCCCGAGATCGACGCTGGCCAGGCGCAGCACCGGCTCGTCGATCACGCGCAACCAGGCTTCCACGGGCGGCTTGGGCGCGCCGGCGTCCGCGCACGGCTAGGTCGATCGAGACATTCAGCACGCGCGCGCCTTCCGGAAAATCCATGCCCAGGAAAAAAATGTCGCTCCAGCCGCTGTGGGTCAGGTCCATGCGGACCGGCGTGGTCTCGCGCAGGATGGGGAAGAGGCCGCCGGTCTGGCGCAGAAGCTCGGGGCGGATGCGCAGTGGATAATCGGCGGGGTGGCCGGTGCGGAACATCCACTGATTGCCGCGCACGCTGCGCACGCTGCGGCGCACCTGTCCGGCGAGCGTTTGGAAGCCGAGCCCGTGATACGCCGCGGCCAGCGCGCTGGAGATGGCCGCACTGCAGCCGTTCGCGGCTTGCGCCGCCAGGAAGTATCTCGATGGCTTCTTCGAAGCGGCGCTTGAGCAGGTGATCGTAGCCGCTGAACGGAATCGGCGCCTGGGCGCGGACGCCCGATTTGAAAGGCAGGTGGAAGCGATGGATGGCGTAGAGGAAGAAGAGTGCGCGGACGCGTTCGTAGAGATTGTCGCTCGATCGGCGGAAGCGGTCGAGAGCGGCGGATTCGCTTTGCAAGTCCGCCAGAGTGACGGCGCGGCAATAAGCGTCGAGCGAGCGGTTGCGGTGTGCGGGGTCGGCTGCGGTGACGATGCCGGTGAGTTGGCTCATGGCGGGCTATCTCGCGGCGGCGGGCACATCGCGCATGGCCAGCAACTCGACTAATTGGGATAGCACTTCGTCGCGATCGCGCCCGTTCAGCGCCAGCGCCAGTTGCGCGGTGAGCAGGCCGTAGCGCACGCCGATATCGTAGCGGCGGTTGGCGCGCTCGAGCGCGAGGTACTGCTCGCGGCGCGCGAGTTCAGCCAGACGCGGCGGAGAGGCTCGACGCGGGGCCCCAGGAAATCCATCACCGTGGGCGTGAGCACGTGCATGCCGAAGAAGCAAAGATAATGTCCGGCGCGCAGGCCGGGGACCACCAGCCGCTGCTCGGCTTCGGTGGGCGTGGGCTTTTCGATCACCGTGTCGATGCGGTAAAGATCCTGGCTTCCGGCGACGCGCTGGCCGCCGGCCGCGCCGTAGTGCGGCAGCAGGTTTTCGCGCGTGGCCTGCACGGCCGAGACGGCGCATTCCTGGGCTTCGGCCACTTCCACCAATTGCTGGGCGCAGCCTTTTTCCGTGCGGCTGACATAAAGGTGATCGCCGACCAAGTGCAGGAACGGGTCCTGGCCGACGAAATCACGGGCGCACCGAACGGCATGGCCATAGCCCAGCGGTTCGGGCTGCGGGACGAAACGCAGACGGCCGGCGTGATCGCCAGCCACGCGCGCGTAGGGCGTTTCGTCGCCGGGTGAGACGACGATGGCGATCTCCTCGGCGCCGCCGCGCAGAGCTTCTTCGACGATAATGCGGAGGACCGGCTTTTCGACGCCATCGCGGTCGATCAGGGTTTGCAGCGGCAGGCTCCGCTGGCTGGGTCCGGCGGCCGTGATCACCGCCTTGCGGATTTTCATGTGTGTAGTGGTTCCTTAGATATTATGTGTCGATGAGCGACGAAGGAATCCGGGCCGGCCCGCAAACAAACTGCTTCCCACACGTTTGCTGGCGGAGTAGCTACTCCGGCTCTTTGCCCTGCACCTGCTCCCGAATCTGCGTCACCACGCCGGGATTGGCCAGCGTAGAAACGTCGCCGGTATCCTTGCGATTGGAGATCGACGACAGCACCCGGCGCATCAGCTTGCCCGACCGGGTTTTCGGCATATCCGGCACGATGTACACATTCTTCGGCCGCGCAATCTTGCCGATGTGATGCTCGATCGCCGACACCACTTTGGCCACGATTTCCGGGCTCGCCTGGAAACCGGGCTTCAGCGAGACATAGATCTCGGGCAAACGGCCTTTGATCTCGTCCATCACCGGCACCACGGCGGCTTCCGCTATTTCATTGACCGTCAGGCAGGCCGACTCCAGTTCCTTGGTGCCCAGGCGATGGCCGGCCACGTTGATGACATCGTCAATCCGTCCCAGAATCCGGAAGTATCCGTCGGGCGACAGCACGGCCCCGTCATTGGCGAAGTACGGCCAATCGTGCCAATCCTTGCTCGCCGGATTCTTGCAGTACCGCTCGTAATACTGCCGCGGGAATCGAGCGGGATCGCCCCAGATGGTCTGCATGATCCCCGGCCAGGGATTGCGGATGCAAATGTTTCCCGCGGATCCGGAGCCGGCCGGCACCTCCTTGCCCGTCTCGTCGTAGATGACCGCGTAGATGCCCGGCACCGCCGGACCCGCGCTGCCCGGTTTCATGGCGTCGATCGCAGGCTTGGTGCTGCACAGGAATCCGCCGTTCTCCGTCTGCCACCAGGTATCCACGATCACCGCTTCGCGCTTGCCGACCACCTCGTAGTACCAACGCCACACGGTCGGCTCGATGGGCTCGCCCACGGTGGTCATGTGCTTGAAATGGTAGTTGTACTTGGCGGGCTCGTCCGGTCCCGTTTTCCGCAGCATGCGGATGGCGGTCGGCGAGGTGTGAAAGATATTGACGCCCAATTGCTCGGCAATCCGCCACGGCCGCCCCGCGTCGGGGTAGTTCGGAACGCCTTCGTAGATCACGCTGGTGGCGGCCAGCGACAGCGGTCCGTAGACGATGTAGGAGTGCCCCGTAATCCAACCGATGTCCGCCATGCACCAGTAAACATCTTCCGGATGAATGTCCTGAATATATTTGCACGTGCCCGCCACATAAGCCAGGTAGCCGCCGGTGCGGTGCTGGCAGCCTTTGGGCTTGCCGGTGGTGCCGCTGGTGTACATCAGGAACAGCGGCGCTTCCGCGTCCATCGAGACCGGATCCACCCGCTTGCCCCGGAAGCCTTTCAGCAGATCGTTCACGATGAAATCGCGGCCTTCCACCGGCGCCATGGACGAAGCGTTGGACGCGGCATCGCGCCGCCAGATCAGCACCTTGTCCACTTCGTGGCCTTCGTTCCTGGCCGTGTCGATGGCCGGCCGCAACGTGACGGATAGATGGTCCACCAGTTGCCCGTTGCGGTAGTAACCGTCGGCGGTGATCAGCACCTTGCTGCCGGAATCGGCGATGCGCGTACCGCAGGCCTCGCCGCTGAATCCGCCGAAAACCACCGAGTGGACCACGCCCAGTCGCGCGCACGCCAGCATGCTGATGGGCAGTTCCGGGATCATCGGCATGTGGATCGTCACGCGGTCCCCCGCTTGCAATCCAGCGAAGTCCCGCAGCAGCGCCGCCATCTCGTTCACCCGCACGTACAGTTCCTGATAGGTAATCGCCACCGGCGCCTGCGACTCCGGTTCTCCCACAAAAATGAGCGCGGCTTTGTTCCTGTACTTGGCCAGATGGCGGTCCACGCAGTTGTAACTTGCATTGAGCTTCCCGCCCACGAACCACTTCCAGAACGGCGGATCGCTCGAGTCGAGCGTAGTCTTCCAATATTCGTCCCACGACAGCATGTCGGCGTATTCCCGGAAGCATTCCGGAAAGTTCTTTTCGCTAAACCGCTCCATGACGCCGGGGTCCGTCAGATTGGCCTGGCCGATGAACTTCGGCGAAGGTTGGAAGTACTCTTCCTCTTTCCAATGGACGGCAATCTGCGCCTCAGTGGCGGCGTTGGTGCTCATATCGTTCTTCTCCTAATCCTCTCCAGCTTAAACCGTTGCGGCGGCTGGAGCGGTGGGCCGCCTGGCCAGCAGCTCGCACGCGAGCGCCACCGCGGCCAGCGCGGCGGCGGTGTAAAAAGCCGCCCGGTAGTTATGATACTTGTCAAACAGCACCCCCGCGATGCGCGGACCGATGACGCCGGACACGGCCAAAGCGGTGAAGAGCATACCATAGTTGATGCCGGCGTTTTTCGTTCCCCAGAAGTCGGAAGCGGCCGATCCGTTCACCGAAAGCTGCGTACCGTAGCACCAGTAAACCACGAACACCCCCAGGTAAAGCGTGACCACATCGCCCGCGGCGGCATACAGCGCCGGCATGGCGATCATGGAGATGCCGATCATCGCGCGCAGCACGTTGATGCGGCCCAGCTTATCCGACATCCAGCCCGACAGGATGCGGCCGGACGCATTGCCGCAGGCGCCCACCACCAGGGCCATGGTGGACACCTCTGCCGCCGCAATGCCCACGCTCCGGGCGAACGGCACCAGTTGGCTGATCACCATCTGCCCCGCCGAAGTGCCCAGCGCGAAGGCCAGCCACATCAGGTAGAAGGTGGGCGTGCGCAGCGTTTCGCCGGGAGTGAATTCGTGAGTGCCCGCCGCGGATTTGGAAGCCGGCGCGGGGGCCCAGCCGGCGGGCTTGTAACCTGCCGGCGGATTCTTCAGCAGGAATGCGCCGATCATGGTCATGGCGAAGAAGATCCCGCCCAGGATCCGGAAAGTCGCGGGAACTCCGTAGCTGGGGATCAGCTTCAATTGCGACAACGGCCCGAAAATGGCCGATCCGGCACCATAGCCGCCCACCGCCAGGCCCACCGCCAGCCCGCGCTTATCGGGGAACCATTTAGCCATCACCGGAATCGGCGTGGAGTAGCCGAAGCCGTTGCCCAAGCCGCCGATCACGCCGAAGCAGAAGAGAAGGTACGTCAGGCTGGTGGTGTACGAACACAGAAAGAAGCCCAGGCTGACCAGCACGCCGCCAGTTAGCGAACAGTAGAATGGGCCGATCTTGTCCTGAATGCGACCGGCCACCACGAAGGTGAGCGCGAATACCACCACCGCGATGGTAAAGACCATGGAAGTGTCGGCGCGCTTCCAACCGAATTGCTTTTCGAGCGGCGCCACAAACACGCTCCACGCGTAGAGCGTGCCCAGCGCCAGGTTCATCGAGAGACCGCCCACTACCCGCCACCACCGGCTGATGCCACTTTGGTGCGTCATACACTCCCCAGGCCGCTAACAGCAGCCCATTCTGATTTCGCCTTCAACCGTAACCGGCGGTCCGAATGCTTCGGCCGGGGCCGGGGCGCCGTTGAGCACGGCAATCCAACGCCGCACCGCGCTGATAAGAACCAGCACTACGCCCACAATGAAGACGGCCATCAGGGCGGTATCCAGGTATCCCGTGAACATCTGGCCGGGTTGCGACGTCAGCGGCCAGAAGATGTTCTTGATCGACAGCACCCCCGCGGTTACGGTAGTCGCGCCCACGAAGCACATGGGAACAGCCGCGATGGGCGCGTACTTCGCCTTGCCCATATTAATCAGGAACGTCGTGACCACGGCCAGCGCAATAGTGGCCAGCAACTGGTTGCCAGTGCCGAACATGGGCCAGATGGTCGAGACCGATCCGGTATAAATCAGGTACGACCAGCCGGAGACCACTACGGTAGTCGCAACCAGATTGCCTGGAAGCCAGGCGGTATCGGCGAACTTCCGGTTGGCTTTGCCCAGGATTTCCTGCAGAACGTAGCGCGCGACGCGGGTCCCGGCGTCCACCGTAGTGAGGATGAACAGCGCCTCGAACATGATGGCGTAGTGATACCAATACGCCATCAGGCGGTCCATGCCCGGCAATCCCCGGAAGATCTGGGCCATGCCGACCGCCAGCGATACGGCGCCGCCAGTGCGGCCCGCAAGGTTCTCGCCCACCTCCCGCGAAAACGCGTCCAGATTCACGGTGTGCAGGCCCAGCTTGGCGAAGACGTCCGGCGCGCAGTTGATAGCGAAGTAGTCGCCGGGGTGCATGGACGTCGCGGCGATCAAGGCCAGCATGCCCACCAGCGACTCGCAGGCCATGGCTCCGTAGCCGATGAAACGCGCGTCGCTCTCCTTATCCAGCATCTTGGGGGTGGTCCCGGAAGACACCAGCGAGTGGAATCCGGAGATCGCGCCGCAGGCGATAGTGACGAAGAGGAACGGGAAGAGGCTGCCTTTGATAATCGGCCCGCCGCCATGGATGAACGGCGTCACAGCCGGAAAGCGGATGTCGGGGTGCACCGCAAAAACGCCGATGACCAGCACCGCGATGGTGCCCAGCTTCACGTAAGTGGAAAGGTAATCGCGCGGCGCAAGCAGCAGCCAGACCGGCAGCACGGATGCCACGAATCCATAAACGGCCATCAGCATGGTAATCTGGTGCGGCGTGAACGTCAGTGCGTGCGCGGCGCTCGTCTGCGCGAACCAGTGTCCCCCGGCGACCGCGCCAATCAGCAGCACCACGCCGAACACGCTGGGTCCTTTGACCGCGATTCGGCCGGAGTGGCTCTTGAACATCCAGACGCCCATAATCAGGGCGATCGGAATGGTGGCGCCGATCGTAAACACGCCCCAGGGGCTGTTGGCCAGGGCATTTACGACCACTATACCCAGTCCGGCCAGGCTTACCAGCAGGATGAAAAGCACCGCGATCATGGCCACGATGCCGGCGAAGGGGCTGATCTCGGTCCGCGCGACATCCGCCAGCGAGCGGCCCCGATGCCGGACCGAGGCGACCAGTACCGTGAAATCCTGCACGCATCCGGCGAGCACCGCGCCGATCAATAGCCACAGAAACCCTGGCGCGAAACCGAACTGCGCCGCCAGCGTCGGTCCCACCAGCGGGCCGGCGCCGGCGATGGCCGCAAAGTGATGCCCGAACAGCACCCAGCGCGGGGAAGGAATGTAGTTATGGCCGTCCTTGAAGGCGTGCGCGGGCGTGATGCGCCGGTCGTCCAGAGCCAGCGCCTTGGCTGCGATGAATGCGCTGTAATACCGGTAGCCGATCGCGTAGACACAGAGCGCGCCCAGCAGCAGCGGAAATGTGTTCATCGTGTTGGCCGGCTAAAAGCCGGCTGCGGGCAAAATTGCCCGCCCTCCAATTCTCTTACCCTACGGGAATCATCCATGGGAACACATAAGCCTGCAAGAACACCAGTACGCCCACCAGCGCGGCCAGCGCGATACTATGCCAGAAAACGTAGCGCAGGGTAGTACCTTCGCTGCCCTCTTGTCCGGTGGCCACGCCCGCCACCACGATGCTTTGGGCATCGATCATTTTGCCCATCACGCCGCCCGCGCTGTTGGCCGCCGCCGCCAGAATCGGCGAAATCCCCAACTGCCGGGCGGTGACTTGCTGCAAGCCACCAAACAGGACATTCGACGACGTATCGCTGCCCGTCAGCGCCACGCCCAGCCAGCCCAAAAGCGGCGAAAAGAACGGGAATAGCGCGCCGGTGCTGGCGAAAGCCAGGCCCATGGTAGCGTCCAGGCCCGCGTAGCGCGTCGAAAAGCCCAGCGCCATCATGGCCGAGATCGTCAACAGCGAAAGCCGCACGCGCACCAGCGTGCCCCAGAAGATCCGCGCCAGATCGCCGGGCTTGAACCCCAATAACAATCCGCTGAGGACGCCCGAAAGCAGCAGGCTGGTGCCGGTGGCGGACAGCCAGTTGAAAACGAAGATGGCCGGCTCGGGAGTGGGCTTGGCGACCACCGGCGCGCTGCGAATCACGGCCTTGTGCAGAATCGGGACCGGAAACTGATACTGCGAAATCCCGTTCAAGAATGTCTTCACCTCAGGCAGGCCCCAGGCAAAGACGAAAACCGAAAGCAGAATCCAGGGCATGAAAGCGGACAGCGCGCCGCCGGTGGAGTGTACCGGGCGGGCAGCGGCTTCCGCGGCCCGTTCCTCCTCCGTTTCGTGCTCGAAGCTCCAGGTGGTCTTGGGCTGCCAGAATTTCATCAGAACCACCAGCGCGGCCATCGAAACGATAGCCCCCGCGATATCCACCACCCAGGGGCCATGCGCATTGCTGACCACGAACTGCACGGCTGCGAAGGTGGCGCCCGAGGTCAGGCACGCCGGCCACACCTCCAGCATGGCCTTGCGGCCAGCCATCGCCCAGATCAGCCAGAACGGCACCAGAATGGCGAAAAAGGGAAGCTGCCGCCCCACCATCGCGCTCAGTTGCCCGACCGGCAGGCCGGTGACGGCCGCCAGGGCGATGAGCGGAGTTCCCAGGGCGCCGAAGGCCACCGGCGCCGTGTTTCCGATGAGCGCCAGTCCCGCCGCCGGTAGCGGGCGGAATCCGAGTCCGATCAACATGGCGGCTGAAATCGCCACCGGGGTTCCGAATCCCGCCGCGCCCTCGATGAAGGCGCCGAAACTGAAGGCGATCAGCAGAGCCTGGATGCGGCGATCGCTCGCCAGTCCGGCCACCGTGTGCTTCACCACTTCAAACTTTCCGGCTTTAACGGTCACATCATAAACGAAGATGGCGCTTAGGACGATCCAGCCAATGGGCAGAAGGCCATATGCGGCCCCGTTGAGGGCCGCCATGCATGCCAACTTCACCGGCATACCGTACACGAAGATGGCAACCGCCAGCGAGGCGGCCAATCCCGCCAGAGCCGCCCAATGGGCCCTCACGCGGAAAAATGCCAGCAGACCGAGGAGAACAACCACGGGCAAGGCTGCCACTAGCGCCGATAGTCCGACGCTGCCTGCTACCGGAGTATAAACTTGGGTCCAATTCAGCATCGCGGACTGCTCCATCCGATCTGGCTTGGGAGTTTCTTACTCTAACACGGGCGGGGGGGTGATGCGGAGATTAGTAGTCGGTAAACCACGAACCGGGCGCCCAATCTGATGTCGGGCACCCGAGGCAAAGAGCTATGCGGGCTAGGCGCGCTTCCGGCGCATCAGGGTACCGAGGCCGGCTAAACCCAAACCCATCAGCAAGTAGCTGGCCGGTTCCGGAACTGTTCCAGCCGATCCAGTGAGCACGCCATCGTACATGATGCCGAAGGGGCTGCCGCCCACATATTGGTAAGCATTAATCACCAGCGTGTAAGTCCCCGCGGTCAGATCGAGCGGGATCGCGGCGCCTTCGCCAGCAAGGCAGCTGATCGGAGCAATCGAGCAGTCGGAACCCGGATCCCAGTTGAGGGCAAACTCATCCGTGCCTCCGGTGCCCGTGCCGCTGGTGACCGTTCCGGTGTCGAGCCAAACGCTCGCCGTGTCGTCAGCCCAGACATTCAAAGTGCCGGAATCGGAGGCGTCCGTTACGGTGAAGGTCTGGTAGAAGGTTGCCGTGGGAGGTCCACCTTCAGTGGCGCCGGGGGGATTCTCCGGTCCAGCCGTGCACCTGCCGGTCAATGGATTGAACGTGTTGCAGCCGGTTCCCGCGTTGTAGGAAACCCAACCATAGCCCGGACCCCCGGGAGCCCAAACCGGCGATACGACTATACCGTAGTTGGTGCCGGTCACACTGTTGCTGCCTGTTCCAGCGGCGCTATAAAGCTCGACCGTCCCGGCAGATGCCACTCCGCCGAATTGTGCCGGAATGCCGGCAACCACCGCCGATACCAACAGTGTCCACTGAATTGTGCGCGACCCCATCACTGATAACATGGAACTTCCTCCTTCCAGTAATCTAACGCAAATCCTTGCAAAATCAAAGCACGAACCGAATTATCTGAACTGTTTTAATACCGGTACTTTTCTTATAATAGTCCCGCTACGAATCTTTAGCATCAAGCCGGTACGCGCGCACACCTAGCGTTCGCGTCGCATTCCACCAGGCGCTGAGTGTGTACTATACCATAACCAAAATTACAGTGCAATACTTAGTACCCGCGGAGCCCGCTATAAAACGACTACCGGATGATACAGGCTCGGCAGCACGGCCTCGCCAATAGCGAGCAACTGGCCATCGCTAGAAACTGCTTTGACGTACCGCGTGCCTTGCCCCACTCGGAAAGGTGAAACCGGAAAGTTGCGGCCCTGCCGGATCTGCCCGGCCGTAAGCGGGTCCACGCAGACGCTGGGGAACTCCGGTAGCATGCGCGCGCCCGGTATCAACGCCTCCTCCAGGCGGTTCTCGTCGGCCAGCGTCTGGAGCTGCGGAATTGTGCGCGCCTGCTCCAGGGTGTATTCGGCGGATGCCATGCGCCGCAGTTCGCTCAGGTGCGCCCCGCATCCCACGGCGTGACCCAGATCGTGCGCAACCGAGCGCAGGTACGTGCCTCCGGAGCAGCGCGCCCGCAGCCGGGCTTCCGAACCGCGCACTTCGAGCAGCGTCAGTTCGTAGATGCGCACGGGCGCGGGCGGCAGGTCCACCGGCATCTGCCGGCGCGCCAGGTCGTAAGCGCGCACCCCGTTCACTTTCTTGGCGGATACCGGGGGCGGCGCCTGCATGATCTCGCCCCGGAAGTTTTCGAGCAACGGCTCCAGATCTTCAACCGAGACCACCGGTTCGGTCACCGCCGACGTGGGCGAGCCGCCGCGGTCGTATGTATCGGTCGAGAAGCCGAAGCGCACTGTTGCCTCGTAGATTTTATCGCTGCGCGTATAGAATTGCGCTAAACGGGTAGCCTGGCCGATCACCAGCGGCAACACTCCGGTGGCCAGGGGGTCGAGGGTTCCCAGGTGGCCGATCTTTCTGGTCTTGGCGATCCCGCGCATCTTGCCCACCACGTCGTGCGAGGTCCAACCCTCCTCTTTATCCACGACTATGACCCCGTCCACCTTTTTCTCCGAAAGGAGCGGGGCTAAAGCCCCGCGCGGGATCAATCCCGCCCTCCAAGCGGCGCCAGCATCTGCTCCTTGCGCATGACCAGCGTGGCCGTATTGAAGCTGGCGACTTCGAAGCCGTGGCCATGCGTGATGGCATCGGTCGGACAAGCCTCCACGCAGTAGCCGCAAAAAATGCACCGATTGTAGTCGATGTTGTACACCTTGGCGTAACGCTCGCCGCCGCTGATGCGCGCTTTCTCGGTGTTCTCCGCGGCCTCGATGTAGATACAGTTGGAAGGACACGCCGCCGCGCACAAAAAACACGCCACGCACTTCTCCATACCGTTGGCGTCGCGCTGCAACACGTGCACGCCCCGGTAGCGTTGTTCGAGCTTGGCCGGCCCGTCCGGATAGTTCTCCGTCACCGTGGGAGACAGCATCTCCCGGAAGGTGACCCCCATCCCTTTGGCGATCCCCGCCGCCGAACCCAGTATCTCCTCGAATGTATTCGCCATGCGTTTTTTCCCCGTACTCTGGCTCCCGCCGGGAGCTAGTTCTTCGACCCTCAACCCGCCTTCCACTCCGGCACATTTTCGCCGGGCAGGAACGGCGTCATCCCCGCGTAGCTGGCCACCGCCAGAAACTCCCGCCTGTTGAACCCTTCCAGGCTCCATACGATCGTTCGGTTGCGATCCACCAGAAATAGCGAGGGCACATGCGCGATGCTGTACGCGTTGCTGGCCGGATAGCCGCTCTCCTCGGTATCCAGCAGCATGGGGAAACTAATCCCGAACTCCCCGGCGAACTCCTCGGTGGTCTCGGCGTCGTCCTGCGAGACGCCGAACACCCCGAGCGAACCCGGCGTACGCCCGCGATGAATACGCTCCAGGAAAGGCAGTGTCATCTGGCACACCGGACAGGTGGATTTGAAAAACACCAGCATGGCCGACCCGCCTTCAAGCAGTTTGTCCAGACTCGACATTCCCGCCACAGCCCCATTCTTCAACCGCGCCAGCGTGAAATCCGGCGCGCGCTCGCCCGCGCGCAATATTTCATTCTGCCTGGCGGCGCCCATGATTTCCAGTGTACCTTGAACCAAAGCCCTTGGTGGACAAAGGCTGCCCGGCGCCCGGCGCCAAGCGCGCCCGCCTGTGCCCGCCCATCACACCCCCTCCCCGCGAAATCGCTGATAACAAGCCTGCTAACCTCTGGAAGCCCGCTTGCTCTATCCGCCGCCATGCAGGTTCCAGGGAGCGGCTCCCGAGTATCGGTCGCGAAAATCACAGGACAGGGCCTAACGTCCATCGCGATCCTGGTGGTTCTCCTCTGGACCTGCCTTATCGGCCAGCGCGTCATTCTCGGGCGTGCCAATGCCGACGCCGTGCAGGTCATGCGCGCCATGCGCGATCTGCGGTCGAAGAGCCGCCGCCAACCGGCCAGCGCTCCTGTGCGCCCGACTCATCGCCGCCGCCGCGCCGATATCGGCTGATCCGGCCCGCCGCCGCCCCTCCACAACTCCGCTAAGATCAAACCATGCGCCATTTCACGGCGAAGGTTGTCATCCTCATGTCCACCCTGATCGCCGCCGGATGCGGCTCGCCGGAGCACAACTTTTCCGATCTCGCCTCCGAATTCGTGTACACCACGCTATCCTTTTCGCCCGTCGCGGCCACCGCCGCCGGCTTGCATCGATACCAGGGGCGGGACCTGGATCGGCAGCTGGACGACATGAGTCCGGCCACCCTGGACCACCAGCGCGAATACTACGAGCGCTTTCGCGAGCGCCTGCAAAAAAAGGTTAAGCCCGATGCCTTGTCCGCCCAATCCCGCGCCGATCTGCGGATTATTCAAGACCAGCTTGCCCTTCGCCTGCTCGATCTCGAGGAAACCCAGAGCTATCTGCACGACCCCACCCTGTACGTGGAATTGACCGGCAACGCGCTGTTTACCCCTCTCACGCTCGAGTACGCGCCCCTGCCCGTGCGCATCGGTCACATCATCGCGCGGCTCAAGATGCTGCCCCTGATGCTCGACCAGGCCCGCACCAATCTGCTTTCTTCCCCAGCCATCTGGACCCAGGTGGCGGCCCAAGAAAACGAGGGCAACATCGCGCTGCTGGATAAGACCATTCGTGCCGCCGTGCCCGCCGACCAGCGCGCGGAATTCGATCGCGCGGCCCGCCCGGCGCTCGATGCGTTGCGCGCTTTTCAACATTACCTCGAAACCAGCCTGGCCCTCCGCGACAACTACGATTGGCGCTTGGGGCGCGACCTATACACGCGCAAGTTCCGCTTCGCGCTGGCTTCCGGCGCGGACCCCACCGATGTGCTGGAGACGGCCGCGCGCCGCCTGCAGGAGGTGCGCGTCCGCATGTTGGCCCTGGCGCTCCCGCTGCACGCCCGATTCTACCCGAGCCATCGCGATCACGAAGATCTCACCGGCCCCGTGCGCGAAAACAAGGTGATCTCCGAGGTGCTCGACCGTATCGCGGACCGGCAGTCGACGCCGGCGAGCTATCTCGACGATGCCAACCGCGATCTGGACGAAGCCCGCCAGTTCGTCAAGCAGAAGCACCTGGTCTCGCTTCCGCCGCAAGCCAACCTGCAGGTGATCCCCACGCCCGTCTTTATGCGGGGCACTTACGAGGTGGGCGGATTCAACCCCGCGCCCCCGCTTGAGCCGCATCTCGGAGCTTTCTATTGGGTCACCCCCATTCCGGCCGAATGGGACGCGCCGCGCATCGAATCCAAGCTGCGCGAGTACAACTTCTACAAGCTGAAATTGCTGACCTTGCACGAGGCCATTCCCGGCCACTACGTGCAAGGCGAGTACGCCAACGGCATCCAACCCGCCCCGCGCCGGCTCCTGCGCGCCCTCTACGGCAACACGCCGTATATCGAAGGCTGGGCCGAATACGCCACCCAAACCATGTTGGACCAGGGCTTCCTCGATAACTCGCCGGAGCTGCGGCTCACCTTTCAAAAGGAGGAGCTGCGCGTGATTGCCAACGCCATCCTGGACATCCGGATGCAAATGCTGAATATGACGGATCAGGAGGCGCTGGATCTGTTGCGGAACGACACGTTCCAGGAGGCCGAGGAAGCCGCCGGCAAACTGCGGCGCGCCAAGCTCACCTCGGCACAGTTGCCCGCTTACTTCGTGGGATGGCGGGGCTGGCTGGCGGTGCGCGATAAATACCAGCAGGCCAAGGGCTCTGCTTTCCGGCTGGCGGATTTTCACGACGCGGCTCTCGCACAGGGCGCGGTGCCGCTGCCGGAGCTCAACGCCTTGTTGCCCTGAAGCGCAACCGACGACCGTGAGGGAGCGGTTATTGTCAGGGAGCGGTTATAATGTCATCAAAAGGGAAAATCGCGCGTCATGCCCGACAATGAAACGCCAGCCGGCCGCCTGAGCGGTTTCAACCCGATTTCCTGGATACGCGATCTGGCCTTGTCGGTCCTGATCGCCGTCGTTCTGATCGTCTTTATCTATCAGCCCGTCAAAGTGGAGGGTACCAGCATGATGCCCGCCCTGCGCGATCAGGAGCGCATCTTTATCAACAAGTTCACCTACCGCTTCGGCATCGGCAGCATCCAGCGCGGCGACACTGTGGTCTTCTGGTTCCCAATGGATAACTCGAAGTCCTACATCAAGCGCGTGATCGGGCTCCCGGGCGACGTAGTGGAAATCGATCGTGGAACGGTGATTGTGAACGGCAAGCCCCTGGCCGAGGATTACGTGCCCGAGAAATACAGGGACTACCAGTCGCGGCCGCCCGTGCGTATTGGGCCGGAGGAGTACTACGTGCTGGGAGATCACCGTAGTTCATCCAACGACAGCCGGTCCTGGGGGAACGTGCCCCGCCCGAACATCTATGGCAAGGCGGTGTTCGTCTACTGGCCGCTGGACCAAATGGGGCGGGTCCGCTGATATGAATTATTAGAAATAATTCCTAATGATATGTAGAAAATCCAGGGTAAAAAGTACCTGATCGCAGTCCAACGGTGAAAAATACCAGTTGGAGCGTGATCGGTGCAGGGTAAGATCAGGCCGCCGAAGCCGCCGTCATCACCCTGGCCACTAGCGGCTCTTCCGATGCCGCCCTGCGCCCCGCCCAGTATCTTCGCATCCGCTCCGATACCTCGTGCCGCTCTTGTGGGCTCATGAATTTACGGCCCCGCCGGGAAACGGTAATGGACACCGGAAACGGATCTGCACCAAGCTGTTCGAGAGAAGCGATCACCCTGTCGAGCCTGCTCTTCTCTTCATAGAGTTCAGCGATTGTCTTGCGCAAATCCATGCTTTTTCCGCTGCAATCCAATTGCCGCAGATCCGGGCTACCGAGCTTGGTTACTCAGCACTACTTTACCGCCGCTCGCCGCTAACACGTTCAGCGCCGCTTTGCCCACCAGCTTTTCAAACCGCGGCAAAGCGTAATCGCTGGCCACCACGTAGCAGCGGTGCTCTCCCAGCCAGAGGACTTTCCACTGCGCATCGTTCAGGAACACATCCGGCGCGCCGGGGGCGTACGATCCGTATACGAGGTTGTTGAAGCGGCCATTCAGCAGCAGCGCGGAGCGGTTCGTATAGAAAAAGACCGATGAAAACGTATAGTAGTGGTGGTCCACAATCAACTTGCCCTCGGGGGCCCGCAGCAGCGCCTCCGCCAGCGGCCGCGACGACAGGTAGGGGTCGAATGTCACCATAGCGAGGCGGGCGGCGTGGAAGAACAACACCATCATCAAAGCGGCCGCCAGGAAGGCCCGCCGGCCAGTGTAGCGCAGCGTCCCCAGCGCGCCCGCCAGAAACGCGACGGCGGCCACTGCCAACGGCAGGCGTAGATACGCGAACGACGCCAGCGTCAGGTCTTCCATGTGGCTGAGCGACAACGTGTAGGTGCCGGGACGCTGCGAGAGCGCCGTCGAGATATCGCCCGGCGCGGGTACGTTCCACACCAGCACCAGGATGGCGATGAGCGCCACCGCGGCCGCTGCCGCGATCGCCGCGATCGTGCGCGTGCCGCGCCGCACCCAATCGCCTCCCGCCGCCATCGCCGAGCCCAGCAGCAGCGCCAGGGCCGGATAGCAGGGCATGGTGTAGTATTCCTGCGTGGTCGAGAAGGTGAAGAAAACCAGCATGAACCCCGTCCAGCAGAGCGCCAGCAGACGCGTGCGTCCTGCGCGATCGGCGGGCTTGAAGGACAGCTTCGCCACCGCTGGAAAATAGACGCTCCACGGAAATAGCCAAAGCAGGTGGCACAGCCAGAAATACAGGCGCGGCACGGTGTTGTAATCGCGTGGGTAGCGCAGGTTCAGGAACCGCAGCACCTGCTCGTTCATGAAGTAGAACCACAGGAATCCGTGATATCCCCCAGGCGCGCTGTGAAAGCTGAAAGAGAAGTATGGCGGGTTGCGCAGCGTCGCCAGCACGTGCCAGGGCGCGGCAATCAGCAGCACGATCAGCAGCCCGCTGAACGGGCGCAGCCGCTTCCAGGTCCGCGCGGAGAAAAATTGGTGCGTCAGGAAAAGGTAGATCGCGCCTGCCGCCACCGGAAACAGCACCGCGACCGTGCTTTTCAACAGCAGGCCAACTCCCAGGCTGGCGGCCAGCACGAAGGCCCATAAGTGCGGGCGCCGCTCCTGGTCGTCGAGCGCGCGCAGCAGCGCCCACATGGCCAGCGCGACGGTGAAGGTCAGCATCACGTCGGGAATCAGCACGCGCGTGAACAGGAACAGCCCGATGCACGTGGCCACGATCAGGCCCGCGTAGAAGCCGGCCACGCGCCCGAAGGCCCAGATGCCGAACGCGACGGTCAGCCAGGCGAGGCCCATCGCGGAGAGCGCCACCGGGATCCGCGCGGCCCAGTCGTGTACGCCGAAAACTTTATAAGAAGCGGCGATCGTCCAGTAGATGAGCGGCGACTTTTCCAGGTACGGAACGCCATCCAGGCGCGCCGTTACCCAGTCGCCGGAGGTCAGCATGGTGCGCGCGATCTGCGCCTGCACCGCATCCACGTCGTCCATCAGCGAGGGAGGCGAAACGATCGAGCCCAGATACACTGCGCCCGCGAACAGCAGGACCGCTAGATAGAAGTGGAGATTCCGGCTGGCTGGTGGTTGAGCGCGGTTGCCGGCGTCGTTTGTATTTGCCATCTCTTCATCCACAAAAACAGGATCGTCAGCCCCCACAGATGATAACCAAGGTTAGCGCGGCGTTCCAGGTGCCGGCGCATGCAGGCTTCGATCGCCGCGGGCCGGAACACCTCGCCGTGCTCGGCTGCGCCCGCCGAGAGCGTCTGCCGCATCAACTCCCGCAGCGGGCCGCGCAGCCAGTGGTGCGCGGGGATGTCGAACCCGATTTTCTTCCGTTTCAGGATCGCGGGCGGCAGCTTGCCCTTCATGAGGTCCTTCAAAATGACCTTTTGCCGCGCGCCGCGGATCTTGAAGTGCGTGGGCAGCGTGGCGGCGAACTCCACGATGCGATGGTCTAGAAATGGCGGCCGCACTTCGATCGAATGCGCCATGCTCATGCGGTCCACCTTCACCAGAATGTCGTCCGGCAGATAGCAGCGCTGATCGAACCAGAGGTACGCCGGCAGATCCTCGCCCGCCCCTGCTAATTCATCCAGGATGGCGGCCAGCGCTCCGGGATTCGGGGCGCATACCAGCGCGCGTTTCTCGGCGTCGGAAAAGGTGCCGTTCCAATACACGTGCGCCCGCGCGGGCGTCATCCGGCAGCCTGCCAGGAACCGTTTCAGCATGTATTCGAAGCTGATTTTTTCGTCCGAAACCGGCCAGCGCCGCGCGGCCGCGAGCGCCAGCGCTAGAACACCGGCGGGCAGACGCCGCATCCAGCGCGCATAGCGGTCGGCGCGGTATGTGAGATATCCGCCGAACAATTCGTCGGCGCCATCGCCGCTCAGCGCCACGATCACCTTCTGCCGGGTCATCTTGGAGAGATACCAGACCGGCAGGGCGCCAGCGTCGGCGTTCGGCTCATCGAAATAATACGCGAACTCCTCGATGGCGTCCGCCAGGCCGGCCTCCGGGTTGACGTCGAACTCTTCGTGATCGGTGCCGTATTGCGTGGCCGCCGCACGGATATAAGCAGTCTCGTCGAAACTGCGGCCGCGGAAGGAAATCGAAAAGGTCTTGAGCCGGCTGCTGGATGCCATCGCGGCGTAGTGCAGGACGGTCGACGAATCGATGCCTCCGCTCAGCCAGACTCCCAGCGGCACATCCGAAAGCAGATGTTCGCTGACGGATTGCCGCAGCAGCGTGTCGAGTTCGTGCTCGGCCTCCGCCTGGTTCCAATTGCGCCGCGGCCCCTGCGGCAACTGCCAATACGACTCGGTGTGCGTTTCGCCCGCGTGCCACTCCAGCCAATATCCCGGACGCAGCTTCTCGATGCCTTCGACCAGCGTCCAGGGAGCGGGCACGTAGTTCAGCGACAGATAGCAATCGAGCCCTTCCAGGCTAAGGCGCCGGTCGAACTCCGGGTGCGCGAAAATGGTTTTCAGCTCCGAGCCGAATAACAGATCGGCGCCGTGGCGCGCTATGTAGAGCGGCTTGATGCCCATCCGGTCGCGGGCCAGCACCAGCCGCTTGCGCGATTCAGTCCAGAGCGCGGTGGCGAACATGCCGCGCAGCCTGGAAAAACAATCGGTGTCCCATTCGAGAAACGCCGCCAGCACCGTTTCGGTGTCGGTGCGGGTACGGAACCGGTGTCCGCGCCGTTCCAGTTCGACGCGTAGTTCGGCGTGATTATAAATCTCGCCGTTGAACGCGATGACCGTATCGCCGCTCTCGGAAACGATGGGCTGATCGCCCGAATCGAGATCGATAATCTTGAGCCGCGCCGCGCCTAGCGCGACGGCATTGGATTCGAAAACGCCTTGCTGATCCGGCCCCCGATGAAAGATGGAATGAACGGCGCTCCGGATGCGCTCGGGGCCAGGGCGGAAGTTGAGCTTAGTAAATCCGGCGACGCCACACAAGCCACTAATGTAGCATAGGACTGTGACAGCTCTTTTCCTGGCGATAGCTGCGATCCCCTTCATTTACTACCTGATCGCGTTGTATAGCGCGTGGGCTTACTTTCGCCGCGCGTCGCGGACGGCGTCCGGCGGCGCAGCCTTCACGCCGCCGGTGAGTAACCTGAAGCCCATCCGCGGCCTGGACCCCGGCGCCTATGAGAATTTCGCCAGCTTCTGCCGCCAGGACTATCCGGAGTATGAAATTGTCTTTTGCGTGGACGGCCGCGAAGACCCCGTGCTGCCGGTGATTGAACAGTTGATTCGTGATTTTCCCCAACGCACTATTCGCGTGCTGTTCGGATCGGGCCGCGTCGCGACCAACGACAAAGTGGCCAAACTCGCGCGCATGGCGAGCGAAGCCGCGCACGAATTCGTAGTGATGAGCGACAGCGACGTCCGCGTGGAGCCCGATTATCTGCGCCGGGTGATCGCGCCGCTGGCCGATCCCAAGGTCGGCGCGGTGACCTGCTTCTATGTGCCCGCGGACGAGCGAACCTTCGCCGACAGCTTGCAGGCCATGGGCATGTTTTCCGATTTCTACGCCGGCATCCTGGTGGCGTGGCAGTTGGACGGAGTGAAGTTTGCCCTCGGGCCGACCATCGCCACGACCCGCGCGCGCCTGGCCGAATTCGGCGGCTATGAGTCGCTCGAGAACCGCCCGGCTGACGACCTGCTGGTGGGGCGGCTGATCGCCGAACAGGGGCACGAGGTGGAGTTGCTGTGCTACACCGTGCTGGCGGTCGCCGATTATCAATCGATGCGCGACCTGGTTCACAAGCGCCTGCGCTGGATTGTGGTGATGCGGCACATGCGTCCCTGGGGCCATCTGGGACTGCTGCTGACGCAGGGGCTGCCGTGGTCGCTGGCGGCGATCATGGTTCATCCAACGATGGCCGTGGCCGGAGCTTATCTGGGCACTTACCTGGCGCTCCGGTTCGCCATGACCTGGTTGATCGGGTCTTGGGGATTGAAGCAGGCCGGGCTCTGGCGGAAGATGCCCGTGATTCCGGCGTGGGATGCGCTGGCGTTTCTGATCTGGCTGGGGAGCTTTGGGCGCCGCAGCATTCGCTGGCGGGGCGCCGATTATCTGCTGCGCGACGGCAGGTTGGTTCCGGTGGGGAACGACTGACCGGGCGCCGGTTTCCGGGCCGCGGGCTGATGGCCGACGGCTGGAAGTTGAGGGCTTGCGGCAAGGCGCACTATACACGGGGCGCGGCCCACGGATGCATTTTTGTGCGTTTTTGTGCGGATTTGTGCGTATGGCATGCTTTGGCCGAACAACCCCAATTTCGCGGAACTGGCTGGATTAACGTAGGCATTTGCTTATAGTTACATCGGCTGTGGCAGGTAGGATCGGGTTCGCTTCGCCGCATGCCCTGCCGCCAGGCCTCCGGATTCTTCGCGCGACTGTTACGTGCCCCTTTTTTTTCGGTAGCGTGTTGCAGTACGTTGCATTATGAAAGCTGTGGGGGCATAGCCGACCAGTCAGTGCTATGTTGCGAAGGGCCGATTCTTCGACTTGCGTAACATTTTGTTGCATTGCATTGCGTGGTGTTGCGGGATTGGCAGTGGCCGCAGGAGAAAACCGCCGCTCGGCTCGGTGGCGCGGTATTCTGCTTTCTGTTGTCAATGAACGGCGGGCTGTCCGGCGGTGCGCGGTTCGGCCGGGTGCGGAAGACTCGTATTGCTCGATACGACGATAGCACGGCGGCAACGGGATCCGAGTTTGGGATTCGCGTTGAGCGTTTGTTTTCAGTGGATCCGCGTGGCGCCGGGTTATGTCATTGTCGATTCGCCTGACGCCCTCGCGGGATCGGAGATGTAGCAGATTCAGATGACGAAGTCTGATAGGCTCTGGGGTTGGCGAAGGAAGGACGGATGCCCAAAAGCGCGCGTTTCGGGAATACCGGAACCTTACCCGAGCGAAATGATTTGGTATACAATGGCACAGATCTGGGTGCCAAAATAGAAATTCCGATTATACTCAAAGAAATTCGTGGCGATTCAGGTGGGAGCGTATGGCAAATGTAAGAGAGGTACAGGCGCCCTTGAGAGCGCGATACAAGGCCGATCCGTCGACGGCAGTTGTGATCGATCGAGCGCGGTCAGCGGTCTACGGACTCGCGGATCCGTTCCATGCGGCGGTCGTTCCTCAAGGTAGCTCCGGAGCGTTCGTTGTGGCCACTCATCGGGGCCACGGTGGCCCCCAGGATGCAGCGACGCCTGGCGACGTGTTATGCGCCGCCCTTGCGTGCTGCCACGAACTCACCATTCGTATGGTCGCGAACATGATGGGTCTTGAACTTACCTTGCTCGAGGTGGAGGTCGAGGGCGACATCGATCTGCGTGGTTCTCTCGGTGTGCCGGCGGTTCCGGTAGGCTTCCTGAGAATGCGAACGCGCACGCGAGTGGGTGTTCGGAACGGCGGACAGTCCGAGATCGATAAGCTCATGGCTGTGTCCCAGCAATGTTGCGTCGTTGGGAAAACACTAAGTGCTGGTGTGATCATCGAGCACGAACTGGCGACTTAGGAGCTAAGGCAAGATGTCCTGCAGGTATTGGCGAACTGCCATAAGGATGACCGGCTGCCGTGAGGCTCGGGACCTGTTCCACTGATGATAAATTAAGATCCGTGAAGACCACGGAACTGCTGCGATTCAACGGCGCGGTCGAGCGGGATCCGGCCATCGATCGGTGGATGAAAGAGCATGCCGGTGAGTTGGGAGCCATCGCGCTTCAGTGGTTTGAGGTGATGCGGGAATGCGGGGACGAGGTCCGGGAGCTTTTGCATGACGGCTGCCCGGTTGCGTGTTTGGGAGATGCGCCCTTCGGCTACGTGAATGTATTCACTTCGCACGTCAACGTGGGGTTCTTTCAGGGCGCCGCGCTGCCGGATCCGGCCCGCTTGTTGCAAGGCACCGGCAAGTTCATGCGACATGTGAAGCTGAGACCGGGAACGGCCACCAACGCCGCCGCGCTACGCAGGCTCATCGAGACTGCGTACTCGGATATCAAGGCGCGTGTCGAAAACGGGGCATGAAGAAGACGGCCTGAGAGGCCGCCGCAGGCCAGGGGCCTGCCCCACTTGATTGCTAGAATGACCGAATGGGCGTTTCGCGCAGGCTTTTTCTTCAAGCGGGGTCCGCGTCGGCCTTCAGCGCAGCCCAAACGATGCATGCAAAACCACTGAAGTTTCCTATCGGCCTGCAACTTTATACGGTTGGCGCGGAGATGGAGAAAGATCCCGTGGGAACGCTCAAGCAGGTGGCCGCGGCCGGCTACACGCAGGTGGAACTGTCTCCCATGACGAAGGTCACCACGAAGGATCTGCGGAAGGCGCTGGACGGTGTTGGACTGGCCAACCCCTCCGGCCATTACCTGCTGCCGGATCTGATGAGCGGTCTGCCGGGGAAGATCGAGGCCGCCAAGGAACTGGGTGAACAGTACATGATCGTCACGGTGCCCTGGGTGGCGGATCTTTCGCGATTCAAGCAGGCCCCGGGACAGGGCCAGATGGAGTTTTTCCTGGGCGTGTTGAACGGCCTGACGCTGGACGACTGGAAGTGGAACGCCGAGCAGTTCAACAAAATCGGCGAGCAAACCAGGAAAGCCGGCTTGCAGCTCGGCTATCACAACCACAACTTCGACTTCAAACCCTTTGGCGAAACCACCGGCTACGACGAGTTTCTGCGCTTGACCGATCCGGAGCTGGTGAAGCTGGAGTTGGATTGCGGCTGGGTGACGGTTGCCGGAAAAGATCCGGCGGCCTACCTGCGCAAGTATCCAGGGCGATACCGGCTGCTGCATATTAAGGACTTCAAGAAGGGGTTCACGCCTCGCACCACGCTGATGGACAAAGGACCCAATCCTCCGGTTCCGACGGAACTGGGGCGCGGGACGATCGATTACGGCCCGATCTTCGCGGCGGCGCATCAGGCGAAGGTGCAGGCGGTGTTTGTGGAACAGGAACCTCCTTTTGTGGAGATGCCTGCGCTCAAAGCGATCAAGGTGGACTATGAGTATATCCATAAGCTTCAGGCTTGAAGTAGGGGCTCTGGTTGCGTTTGCGAGCGCACTGGCTTGGGGGCAGGACCAGGCGGCGCGGGCGCCGAAAAAGCCCGCACCGGGCGCGATGTTTGCGGGACGGGACAAGGTCGATCCCGAGGCGGCGGAGCGCGGGAAGAAGATCTTTGTTCCCAGTTGCGGATTCTGCCACGGGGCCGACGCGGCGGGCAAGAGCGCGCCGGATCTGATCCGCTCGCAGCTCGTTCTGCACGATGAAGGTGGCAACCTGATCGGGCCGGTGATACACGACGGCAAGCCGGATCGCGGCATGCCGGCATTCCCGGCGTTGACCAAAGAACAGATTGCCGATATCGGGGCGTTTCTGCGCTCGCGCAAGCAGGCGACTTCCAACCGGTTCGGATACGTGATTCAGGGGCTCGTCACCGGCGACGCGAAGGCCGGCAAAGCCTACTTTGATGGCGAGGGCCGGTGTTCCACATGCCACTCGACTACGGGAGATCTGGCGGGCATTGCGAGCCGCTACGAGCCCGTGGATCTGCAGCGGCGCTTCCTCACCCCGGGCAACAGCTTTATGGACACGTTTATGGGGAAGAAGGGCAAGCCGCTGCCGCCGGCCAAAGTGACCCTGAAGCGGCCGGACGGCGAGACGGTTACCGGTTCGCTGGTGCGCGCGGATGAGTTCAACGTGGAACTGCGCGACGAAGCGGGCTGGCACCGCTCATTCCCGCGAGAAGGCGCGCAGGTGGATATTCAGGATCCGCTGAGCTTTCACCGCGAGCAACTGGCGCGTTACTCCGATGCCGACATGCACAACATCCTGGCCTATCTGGAGACACTCAAATGAGGATTGAACGACTCGGGTTGGCGGCGCTCCTGCTGGCCGTACTGAGTTTGGGGCAGGAGCTGACTCCCGGCGCGTTGACGCACGCAGCCGGCGACACATGGCCAACCTACAACGGAGACTATTCCGGACGGCGCAACAGCCCGCTTACGCAGATCGATAAGTCAAATGTAAAGAACCTGGGTCTCGAGTGGATCTATCGAACGGCGAACACGGGTCTCAGCGGCTTTGCCGGTTCCATCAAGTCGACGCCGCTGCTGGTGAAGGGCACGCTGTACTTTACGATGCCGGACAATGTGTGGGCGGTGGACGCGCGCACCGGCAGTGAGATATGGCATTACCGTTATCCGGAAAACCCCGGCGTGCATATCGGCAGCCGCGGCGTGGGGATGTACGGCGACTGGCTGTACTTCGAATCGCCCGACTGCAACCTGATCGCGATCAACGCGAAGGACGGCAAGGAGCGGTGGCGGAAGACGATTGCCGATGTGAAGGCCGAATACTTCTGCACCATGGCGCCGCTGGTGGTGGGCAACAAGGTGATCGTGGGAGTGGGCGGCGATTCACTGGACAACCCCGGCTTTTTGGAAGCGCGGGACCCCGAGACGGGCGAAGTCCTGTGGCGCTGGGATACGGAGCCACGGCCGGGCCAGGCTGGCTCCGAGACCTGGCCGGGGGCCGAGGCCATGAGTCACGGCGGGGGGATGACGTGGATGACCGGTACCTACGACCCGGAACTCCACTTGCTGTACTGGACCACCGGAAACCCAAATCCGGTGCATGCCGGTGACGCGCGCAAGGGAGACAATCTGTGGACGTGTTCCATTGTGGCGCTGAATCCGGATACCGGAAAGCTGCAATGGGCGTTCCAGCCTTCGCCGCACGACACGCACGATTGGGACGCGGTGCAGACGCCGGTGCTGTTCGATGGCGAGATGAATGGCGAGCGGCGGAAAATGCTGGCGCAGGCGAGCCGCAACGGGTATTTCTTTGTTCTCGACCGGGTGACGGGAAAGAATTTGCTGACCGCGCCATTCATGCGGAATAACTGGGCTAAGGGTATCGATGCGAAGGGGCAGCCGATACCCGATCCGAAGAAAGAGCCGACGCGGAACGGCACGCTGGTGAGCCCCAGTTCAAACGGCGCCACCAACTGGTATCCGCCTTCGTTCGATCCTGCGAAGGGGCTCTTCTATGTAAATGCGTCGCAAAACTACAGCGTGTTCTATTACACGGCGGAAGGCAAGCCGGAAGGGTATGCGGGCAGGGACGACTTCCTGGCGTTTTCGAGTATCCTGCTGGCCATCGATTACCGGACGGGGAAGATCCGGTGGCAGCACGATATCAGCGGAGCTGGGGCCATGAGCTTTGGAGGACTGCTGAGCACCGCGGGGAGCGTGCTGTTCGCGGGCGATACGTCGGGCAATTTACTGGGGCTCGATTCCGATAACGGCAAGACGCTGTGGCACGCGCGGGTGGGACAGAACACCACCAACGGAGCGATCACTTATATGCTGGATGGGCGCCAGCATGTGCTTTTTGGGGCGGGCGACTCGCTCTACTGCTTCGCGCTGCCCGAGTCAGCGCGCGAGTAGCATCACGCCGCCCAGCACCAGCAGAGCGCCCGCGCCGCGCCGCATGCCCACCTGTTCTTTCAGCACGAACTTCGCCGCCACCGTCTCCAAAATGAAGCTGGATGCCGACGCGGGCACCGCGAAGCTCAGCGGCTCGGCCTGCACCAACGCCATGAACGCGAAGAAGGAAATCGCCAGGCAGACGATCGAAAGGATCAGATAACGGCGTCTGGCGATGGTCCTCAGCAATCGCGCGAGGCCGCGCGCGCCCACGGATTGCTCGCCCGCGCGCTTCATCTCGTGGCTCTGCAACAGATCGCTCAACGCGGTGGCCATCACCACGATGCTCAACAGGATCCACTTCATTCGGATTCCTTGGCCGGCGGCGTGGTGTTTTGGGAAGTCGTGCCCACTACGCCGGTGCCCACGAAGATCAGCACGCTGCCCAACCACTGCCGCCAGGTCACGGCTTCGTGCAGAACCACCTGGCCGAACAGCGTGGCCAGCACGTACCCGACGGCCGTCACCGGCAGCACGAAACTCAGGTCCGCCAAGCTCAGCAGCGCCAAGCGCGTCAGCAGGGCCAGGATCAGCATGGCAATGCCCAGCGCCACGAACGGGTCGACCATGGCGCGCAGGTAGACCGCCGGATTCAACGACAATACTTGCGGAAAATGTTTCGTGCCCCAGGCCAGGGACAGGTTGCCCAGCGGCCGGAGGAAGATAAACAACCCCAGTAGAGAGTAGGTGCGGAGGCGCATGCCGGGGTGGTCTTTCATTTATCCAGATTAAACGAAACCGCTCCCTGACGGTCGCGGCTCGGTAGCAGTCAACCCGTGGGATAATGCGGTCAAAGAGGGTTGATGTCTTTCCCGCGCATTTTCGGTATTCTGATCGCGATCTTTCTTGGCAGCCAGATCTATTGGTATTTCCAGGCGCGCACGCTGGTGAAGAAAGTAGCGAGAACCAGGACCACGCGCATCGCGCTCACGGCCGCGATTCTGGGGGTGTATCTCGCGCTGTTCGCCCTGAACTTCGGCGTGTTGGGACGGCGGCCGAGCGGCACGCGCCTGACCTGGTACGACGCGCTGATAGCGGCTCCGTTTGCCTGGTGGGTGGTCTGTTCGCTGGTGGCGTTTCTGCTCGCCATGCTGATTTGGCCCGTGCGGCGCGCGGCGCGATCCATCGGAGGGCTGGCCTCACCGGGCCGACGGCAATTCCTGGAACGCAGCGCGAACGCCGTGGTGGCCGCGCCATTTGTGGCCGGCGCCTATGGCTTGTTTTATGGCCGGCTGAATCTCGAGATTACCCGGCAGCGCGTGCGCCTGCCGCGCCTTCCCAAGTCCTTCGCCGGATTCCGCATCGTGCAGCTTTCCGACATCCACATCGGGCCGTTCATGCCCGAGGACCAGATCCGCCGCTACGCCCACATCACCAACGATCTGAAGCCCGACCTGATCGCGCTCACTGGCGACTTCGTCACCTGGGACCCATCCACGCAAACGGCGGTGGTGAGCGCGCTCACCGGCCTGCACGCGCCTTTCGGCATCTTCGGCTGCCTGGGAAACCACGAGGCCTGGTCGCACACCGAAGACTCCATCACGCGCATGTTTCAGCAGGTGGGAATCCGCATCCTGCGCCGCGAAAACGTGCCGATCTCCGCGCACGGAGAATCGTTCAACCTGATGGGAGTCGATTTCGAAACGAGCCGCCACATGGCGCCCGGCAGCGAGAAGTTCGTGCGGGTGTATCTGGCAGGCGTCGAGACACTGGTTGCCCCGGGCTTGGTGAACATTCTGATGAGCCACAACCCGGACACCTTCGATCGCGCCGCGGAAATGGGCATCGATCTGAGCCTGGCGGGACATACGCACGGCGGCCAGGTGGCGCTCGAATTCGTCAGTCCCGAAATTGCGCCTAGCCGGCTGGTCACGCCCTACGTGGCGGGCTGGTTCCAGAAGCCCGGCGGCCAGTTGTACGTGAACCGCGGCATCGGGACGATTGGAGTGCCTATCCGCATCGGCGCGCCGCCGGAGATCACGGTTTACGAGTTGGCGGCTGGCTGACGCGCCTACACCGGAGGCCGGCTGCGGGCAGGATTGCCCGCCCTCCAAGTGTCAGGCGGCGGCGCAAGCCGATTTCTGCAGCAGGCGGGGATAGACGAAGCCGTAGACGGTGGTGGCGAGGAAACCGATCAGGGGCAGAATAAAGCAGATGGCCATGCTATGGTACCGGTCCGCCAAATATCCCATCAGAGGAGCTGCTATGGCGCCGCCGACGATGGACATAATCTGAAACGAGGCGGCCATTTTGGTGCGCTCCCCCAGATTGCGCAGGCTCATGGCGAAGATGAAGGGGAACATGATGGACATGAACAGCCAGCAGAAGGGCAGAATGCGCCACGAAACCTGCTTGATGTCGGCCATGATCACCATGACGATGAGGCAGTTGGCGATCCCGTAGAAGGAAAGCAGCAGGTTGGGTTTGACGATCCGGCTGATGGCCGCGCCGGTGAAGCGTCCCGTAGCGTAGAGCACCATGGCGATGGTGATCACATAGGCGGCCGTGGCTTCGGGCCGGGCCGCCCTGGTGAGAGCGCCATACCAGGCAAACAGCGGGTCGGTCACCACCGCGCCGGCGGCATCCCGGGTGATGGCATTCTCCAGAATGTAGTTCACGGCAAAGGCGTTCACTCCTACTTGCGCCGCGATGTAAAGGAACTGGGTGACAATGCCCCAGGTGAAGTGGGGCTGGCGGAGGAGGGGAGCTCTGTATACCGAGCCGTCGTCCGCCGCGGACTCGTTATCCGGCTGTTCGTCGATCGCGGGGAGCTTGATGAACCAGAAGACGCCGAACACGACGAGGACCACGCAACCCAGGACGACGTAGGGGATCAGCAACCCGCCAAAATCGACGGGTGTTCCGGCTTCGTGGCGCTTGCCGAAAATCAAAGCGCCGCCGACGGTGGGAGCGATGATGTAGGCGACGGAATTGAAGGCTTGGGCAGTCGACAGCCGGGCGGCAGCGCCATCCTTGGGACCCAGCACGGTGACATAGGGATTCGCCGCGGTTTCGATGCAGGCCAGGCCGCTCGAAAGGATGAACAGCGCCACAAGGAAAGCCTCGAACGTCTTGAACCACAGGCCGGCGGGAACGAACAGGAACGCGCCGATGGCCACCACCAATAAACCGAGCAAAATGCCCTTCTGATAGCCAATGCGGCGGATGAGCAGGGCGGAAGGCATCGCCATCAGAAAATACGCGCCAAATACCGAGGTCTGGATGAATCCGGACTGCGTCTTGCTGACGTGGAGGATGTTCTGAAAGTGCTTGTTCAGCACATCCAGCATGGCATGGCAGAATCCCCAGATGAAAAACAGGGATGCCACCATGATGAGGGCGAAGAGCAGATTACGGTGGGCCGGAATTTCCTTTGGCGACTGTGCCACTACGCCGCCCGCACGGTCTGGCCGCTGCGCAACGCCTGATTCCCCAGGTGTCCGGCGTGCGCCGCCGCGACGCCGACGGCCACGGGCGCATTCGGCGTCTTGCGCGAGCGAATGCAGTCAAGGAAGTTCTGGACGTGTTCGATCGCGCCGTCGTGCGCCGACAGGACCTCCTGCGCAACATCTTTCAGGTCGGGAAGCTCGGTGTAGCGCGGCTGCTCGGGATACACGGCGAAGCCGCCGCGATGCAGGCGCATCAACGCTTTGGTGCCGTGGATGACCATGCCGCCGCCTTCCAGATATCCCATCAGGCTGCAATCGAAGTTAACCAGAAAGTTGCCGGGATAGTGAAACGCGGCGCTGACCGTGTCGGGCCACTGCCATTCGGGAAACAGGTATTTGCCACCCATGGCCTGGGCATCGATGGGGGTGTCGCTGGACATCAGCCAGTGCGCAACATCCACCCAGTGCAGGAACAGATCGGTGAGGGAGCCGCCGCCGAAATCCCAGAACCAGCGCCAGTTGCGGTAGCGTTCGGGATCGAAGGGCTGGTCCGGCGCGGAGCCCAGGAACATTTTCCAATCCAGCTTGGCGACGTCGATGGGCGCGCGCTTGTCGCGACCCAGCAGGTAGTTCTGATACCAATAGGTGCGAATGAACGTGACTTGGCCGAGGCCTCCCGAAGCCACGATCTCGCGCGCCTGCTGGAAGTGCGGCCAACTGCGCTGCTGCATGCCGGTTTGCACCACGCGCTTCGATTCGGCGACGGCCTTCAGCAGCGGTTCGCCTTCCTCGATGCGGTGCGTGACGGGTTTCTCGACGTACACATCTTTTCCCGCGTGCACCGAATCGATCGTCATGGGGACGTGCCAGTGATTGGGCGCGCCGATCACCACCGCATCGATATCAGCTTCGTCCAGCAACTTGCGGTAATCGGTGAACTCGCGGGCTTCTGGCGACACCTTTCGGCGCGCCTCCTGGCGGTGGGGTTCGTAGACATCGCAGATGGCCACGATCTGGCTGCCGGCGGCCTTGTTCAGCAAGCTCAGCAGGTACTGGCAGCGTCCGCCGGTGCCGATGCCGCCAATGCGGATGCGGTCGTTGGCGCCCAGGATGCGGCCGTAGGATGCGGCGGTGGCGAAAGCCGCGGCCTTGATGAAATCACGCCGGTCCGTCATGTTCGCTCCCGACAGGCCAGGAGGCCCGTCCCAACTAGGATCTCTTTTTGCGCGCGGGCGCCGCGGGGCCGCAGGTGAGACCCAGCGCCTTCACTTGCGAACGCGCCTTGCTGGCGAGATCGGTGGAGGGGAAGCGCTTGGCCAACTCGCAGAACTCCTGCTTGCCCTGCGTCCGCTTGCCGGTTTTGACCAGCGCGGCGCCTTTCATGTAGAGCGCGTCGGGGGTTTTGTTGTTGTCCGGATATTTTTCCAGGACCATGTCGAACTCCTGTAGGGCCTGGTCGAACTGGTCCTGCCGGAAGTGAATTTCGGCGATATAATACTGGGCGTTCGGCGCCAGATCCGTATTGCCGTAGTACTTCAGGTAATCGTTGTACTCCTGCAGCGCCAGATCGTCTTTGCCGCCGCTGCGGTCGCGATTGGCGTTCTGGTAGAGCGTTTCGGAGGAGACAGGCGGAACGCCGCCACTGCCCGCCGCGGGTCCGGGGCCGGGTCCAGGGCCGGCCGGGCTCGCAGGCGGCGGCGCGGCGGGAGTCTGGATGGTGCGGACGGCGTTGCCGATGTCCACCATTTGCTGTTGAAGCTTGCCTACGCGGCTGGAGATATCGGCCACGGATTCCCGTAACGCGCTGAAATCGGTACTGAGCGAATCCATCTTGGCGCCCATATCGGTGACCGTGGTTACCACTTTGCTCTGTTGATCCTTGCTCGACTGCTGAAGGCTGCTTTGCAACAGGGCCACCGACGTATTGGCCTTGTTGGCGGCGTCCAAAGCCTGCTGCACCAACACTTGAATGGCGCTCAGCTTTTCGTCCTGGGAGCGCTGCAGCGCGCGCATCTGTTCCTGCAGGATCGCCACATCGCGGGACAATTCGACGATTTCTTTGCTGGCAGCGAAGGTTAAAGAGGGACAAACCAAAAGGACCGGCAACAGTCTACGCCAAAATGTCATAGGATCTCCTGGTGAGCGGGACGGATGGACCGCCCCGCCGGTTGCGAATGGGCCGGGACTGCCCGGCCCTTACCCGATTTTACTGCCCTGTGGAGAAGTGCGCGCGGCGGTTCTTCTGCCAGCACGACTCATTCTCGTCGGTACACTGTGGACGCTCCTTGCCGTAGCTGATGGTTTTCAGCTTTTCGCCGGGAACGCCCAACTGGGTCAGGAATTCCTTGGCAGCGGCGGCGCGCCGGTCGCCGAGAGCCAGGTTGTACTCGGCGGAGCCGCGGTCGTCGCAATGGCCCTCGATGGTGACGGTGGCGTCCGGGAAGCTGGCGAAGATGGCCTTGAGGGCATCGGCGTCCTTGGTGAGGGCGGCACGGGCATCCTCGCGGATATCGCTCTTGTCGTAATCGAAGTAGGCGTCCACGACCGTGCCGGAGAGCATCTGCTCGATAGTCGGCTTAGCGACGGCGGCGGGCGGCGCTGGGGGCGGCGGCTCGGTCACGTTGACGGTGGCCCTTGCGGTTTGCGTACCGCCGGGTCCGGTAGCGGTAAGCGTGTAAGTAGTGGAAGAACCCGGGAAAACCCGGCGGCTTCCGGAAGGCTGCACGGTCCCGATGGAGTTATCGATGGCAACGCTGGTGGCGTTCGAGACACTCCAACTCAGCGTGGACGACTGGCCGCGCTCAATCGACGAGGGTTCGGCCGCAAACGAGGCTATGGTGGGCGCCGCCGGCGGGGCGGGAGTGACCGTCGGCGTCGGGGGTGGCGGCGGGGGCGGTGGCGGGGGCGCTTTCTTCTTGCAGCCCGCCGCGAACATCGCCAATGTCAGGCAAATGCCAATGGTGCCAATCTTCCGTTTATTCAACATGCACTAAATCCTCCTGAAAAAGTTGGTAAACCCGGGACCTGGAACCTCGCACCCTATTTTGACCATACCGGTGTCGAATTCCTTCCGGCCGAGGTCAACTGCTTGAGCTGCGTGCCATCGGCCAGCATGGTCCAGATCTGGTCCGACCCGCTGCGCGTCGACATGAACGCCAGGCGTCTGCCATCCGGCGCCCAGGCGGGATTCTCATTGCGTCCGGCGCCGTAGGTCAACTGGTTAAAGTTGCGCGAGGCCACATCCATTACAAAAATGTTGAAATTCCCGGAGGCGAAGCCGCGGGTCCAGGCGAAGGCTATGATCTGCCCGTTGGGATGCCAGCACGGGTTGGATGCCTCACCCTCGCCATTGCTCAATCTCTGCACGTCGGCGCCATCCATATTCATCCGGTAGATTTGCTGCGGACCGGACCGGCCTGAGACAAAGACCAGATCGGATCCCGTCTTCGGGTTCACCTTCGGCTCGACCTCCAGGGCCATAGTATTTGAAATGCGGCGAAGATTACTACCGTCGATGCCAGCAATATAAATCTGCGCGCGGCCACTGGCCGTGGACGAGTAGAGCAATTGTTTGCCGTCCGGTGTGAAATCGGGGGTCGCGTTCATCGATGCGACCTGGTTATAAAACGGCAAGCGCCGTCCCGTATCCGTCGAGAGAATAAATATAGCAGGATTCCCGCGAGCGAAGCTAGTAAAAGCGATTTTTGTGCCATCGGGCGACACGGCGGGCATGATGGAGAGGGAATTGAAATGGCTGATCTGATGCTGGTTGGCGCCGTCCGGGTCCATGACCCAGATTTCCTTGTGGCCGGTGCGATTCGAAACAAAGTAGATCTTAGTGCCGAGCAGGGAGGTACCGCCCATTTGGGCTATGATGTCGGCGGCGAATTCGTGGGCTGTTTTCCTGGCTCCAGTTTCGTCGGGAGAACCGAAATAGCGCTTGCCGAGCACCTGAGCTTGCGAAACCGAGGTCTGGCCGACGTTGAACAGCCAGCCGTAGAGCACCAGGACGTTGCTTTGGATAGCGGTATAGCCGAATGCGAGGTAGTTGGCCGAAACCGGGGGCGAGGACCAGTCCGAGAGCCAGGCGCCGCCACCGTTGGGTGGTTGCTGGCCGGGGCGGGTGGGCTGAGGAGCCGGCTGATCGTGGAAATCCGGCGGCTGCTGGGGCACCTGCAGCGGGTACATGGTCTTGGGGACCATTTTGAAAAGGGCGGACGCGTCCAGGTCGTTATAAAGAGTTTCATTGAACGCGTTCATCAGCGGCTGGGCCGCGCCGCTGCCGCGCAGATCGGGCACGGCAATCCTAGGGCGGCCGGTATCCAATAGCGGAATGACGACATCGCTCTGCTGGGCCGCCAGCACCACAAGCAATGCGGCGAAGGCCGCCGCGAACCAAAGAGCTCGTTTCATGTTATCTTCTCAGCTCAAACCAGAACTCGATTACGGCATCACTGCGTTCAAAGGCGGCGGGCAGGGGTGGAAAGGGACTCGCGTCGTAGATGGCGCGCTGGGCGGAATAGTCCAACGCCGTGTTCCCGCTGCTCTGCGCGACGCGCACATTTCTTACCGAGCCATCGCGCAGGAGATCGTAGGTGACTATAGCAATCGGAAGCGTGTGAATCCGCGGATCTACATCCCCGGTGTGCCACTTCTCGGCAACTTTTTGCCGCAAGATCGTCACATAATTTCCAAATCGGTTGCCGAAGGGCGATCCCTGCCCCACACCCACGCCGCCGGAGCCGATCTGCCCCATCATGGGCGAAACCAAAGCCTGGCCGGCCGCGCTGTAAAGCTGGTTGGGGCGATCCTGCTGCTTCGCACGCCAGGCGTTCTGCGCGGAGCGGGCCACATCGGACGGCTTGGGATGCGTGCGGCTCTTGATGGGAATGGCATCCGGCTCCTCGGCAGGCGCCAGCTTCTTCGGCTTGGCAGCGGGAGGAGGAGTCGGTACCGCCGATTCGGTTGGGTTGGCCAGCGGGTTGACGAGGCCGCTGCGCGACGGCAGCGGGATCTTATTGACCACGTTAACGGAGATGCTACCTGGACCGCCGGAAGTGGCGTCTCCCCAACTTTCATGGGAACTGGAGACGACCACCCCCCAGAGCAACAGGGTTCCGAAGACTGCCACATGCAGCGCCACCGACCCCAGGAGCGGTTTGTTGAGCGAATCCGCCTGATCGAGGATGTCGGCGTGTCCGGGCATTACCTGCGCCTCTTGTCGGCGGCATCTTCCGGCTGAGTGACCGCGTTGACCTGCAATTTGGCCGTGCCGAGCGCGCTCATCACCTGCGCGATGGGCTCCCAGACCGTCTCTTTATCGGCGCGGAGATAAACGGCGGTGGCGCCGCTGAAGCGCCGCTGGATCTCGGAGGGAAGCGCGTTGATGTCGACCTCTTTTTCATTGAGGTACAGCGTGCCATCCTTGGTGATGTTAACCACCGGCAGCTCTTTAGCGCTGTCGGCGACGGCGCGGGTCTTGGGCACGTCCACCTGGATGCCGAATTCCATTACGTGGGCCGTCAGCATAAAGATGATGAGCAACACCAGCATCACGTCGACGAACGGGGTGACGTTGATTTCGGAGAGCATGCCGGTGGAAGCGCGCCGGCGCGACCGGGAGCCGCCGCCATTGCCGCCGTTGATCGAAATCGCCACGTTACTCTCCGAAACTCCGCTCGGCCATGTTCAGAAATTCCAGCGAGAAGTCGTCCATGCGGGAGCCGATCTCGCGAATGGTGTGGCTGAAATGGTTGAAGAAAATGGCGGCGGGGATGGCCGCGGCCAGCCCTACGGCGGTGGCGATCAACGCGTCGGCGATGCCCGGCCCCACGGCGCGCAGGCTGGCGCTGCCCTGCATCCCCAGTTCCTGGAACGCGCGGATGATGCCGAGCACGGTGCCGAACAAACCGATGAACGGGCTGACGGAAGCTGTGGTGGCCAGCCAACTCATGTTGCGCTCCAACTTGGTGAGCTCCTCGCTGGTGCCGAGCTGCAGGGAGCGTTCGAGCGAGATTTTGTTGGTGACGGAACCGCGCGCCTGGACCTGGCGGTGAACCTCCTCGTAGCCGAACTCGAAGACCGACACCAGCGGAGCCGGTTTGAACTGTTCGCTCGCGACCATCACCGCATCCAGCCCGGTGGCTTTGCGGAAGGCGCGCAAAAAGCGGCGGTCGGCGGTACGGGCGGTGCGCAATACGTTCCACTTGGCAAAAATGATGGCCCAGGAAAAAACGGAGAAGAACAACAGGATGGCCAGAACGGCGATGGTCAGCGGGCCGCCACGGCCGACCATTTCCCAAATGTTGAGCTGCAGAAGGAATGCGGGTGCTTCAGGCGTCAAACGATCTCCTAATTTTCAAATCTAACACGAGGTACCGGGCGAGCGCGGCGTGCTTTGGCGATTGTGGGTGAGGGATTAGCGGCCTGGGACATTCACGCGGGCCGGCGCAGCTGGCATCCGGCCGTCCGCGCGTGATCGAAAGCCGACATGGCCAACGCCATGCGGGATTCCATATAGGCATTCACACGCACTTCATCGATCAGGCCATCCACCCATCGGATGATGTGCGTCACGGGGAAGGTAAGCGGCGCGCGACCAGCTAGGGTCAGCGTCATGTCGGCATCAAAGACCGAAAGGCCGCGGGCGGTCCAAAGCTCGACGGGCGCGTGGCGGAGATCGTCGACGTCGAGCGAGAATTGCACCAGCGCCCGGCGGATGGCGGCTCGGCCCAGGATGGGCGCGAGGCCGGGGAGCCTGACGGTAGCGCCGGCGGCAAAAAAGGAAGCTACCGAATCGGCATCCAGGGCGTCCAACGCGCTGAAATATCTGTTCACACGCGCCGTAAGGGTCTCGGGTTCGCTCCGAATCGAGACTGGCTGCGCCCAGCCGACTGCTGGCAGAGTTTCCGGCAAGTATGTCAGGCGCGCGCCCGCTGGATCGGGTTTCGCGGTCTGTGTTAAGCCTACGTAAAATCTGGCAAAGGACGGTCAGCGCGAAGCTGCGACCAATCGGTCGATCCCCGACGCCTGCGCGCGCCGCTCGATCGCATCGAGACGCGCGGCCAGCGCCCCGATTTCGGCATCCTTCTTCTGTATTGAGGCCACCTGTCGCTCGAGAGCAGCGATCTGTCGATTCTTTTGATCGAGCTGGCGGGCTTGCTTCTGAAGCTCATTGAGCAGCATCGCCGGCAGCATCTGATAACCAACGGTGACGGGCTTGCCTGCGGCATCGCGAACCACCAGCTCCGGGTAGACCTTCTCGACCTCTTCGGCGATCAGTCCAAATTGCTGGGCGCCGGTTTGGTCGGCTTTGTAGACGAACGTTACCGGCCGCAGTTCCATCAGCTTGTCGCTTGAGTCGCCCATATCCCGGACGTCCCGCTTGTAACGCGCCGAAGAAGTGACGCATCCGAGTTGACCGGTGCTGGCCGCCACTACCGAGCAGCCTCCGGTTACGGTGGTGTTGAAGATGCCTGCGATGTACGTGGCGGTCTGGGTGCCCTCCGTGCCGATGCGCATGGTGTTCGCATCGGCCGCGGTGCCCGGGTTGCCGATTTCGATGTTGTTGCTGCCGGTGGTGAGGTAAAAGCCCGCTTCACTGCCAACTCCGATATTGTTGCCGCCTGAGGAGTTGTCTTCGAGCGCGAAGGTGCCGACCGCCGTGTTATCGTTACCCGAATTGAAGTAGAGCGCGCCCCACCCGGTCGCCGTGTTCGACTTCCCACTGCCGTTGTTGGCGAGCGCGCCAACACCGGTGGCCGTATTGCCTGTGCCCGATGAGTTGGCTTCGAGCGCAGCGATGCCCGTCGCCGTATTGTTGGAACCCCCGATATTGAAATAGAGTGCATCCCATCCGGTTGCGGTGTTCCCAGAGCCCGTGGTATTCTGCGCCAGCGCGTTGTAGCCGAACGCACTGTCTGAAGTTCCTGTGGTGACGGCTCGCAGGGCATTGGTGCCGTAAGCGGTGTTGGTTTGCGCCCAGGCTGCCGGCGAGGCGGCGAAGCTGAGTACTGTTAAGGAGGTTGCTAAAAAGAAAGTGATGGATTGTGACATCGCCTTTCTCGTTGAGGTCAACAGGGTGTCGAAAAACGTAAGTGTGTTCATAACGTGTTTGTCCTTTCGATTTTGGATCCCGGATTTAGTGCGCTTTTCTGTACGACTCCGCATAAGTAACCGCCTCGAACGACGTTACTCCGAAGCTGGTGTTGCCCCCCTCGGTTTCAATCAGGATGTAATCGATATCGCTGAAGTCCGGCAGGCCCGATGTGACAAAGCTGGAAAACGGAAAATCTATAGAAAACGGACTGTTGCCAGGCGGCACCTGGGCTGGACTCGCGCACATCTGCGTCCCCACATATACCTCCATGAGCATCGTGAGGCTGCCGCTGCTGGAGAGGGCTGCAAAGTTTATCCGGAAAGCCGAATATCCCGCGAGATTCAGTCCCAGTGGCGCGGGCGCACCTGAGAGAGTAGACCCATACCAAAGCTGAAGGCCGGTAACGCCGCCGAAGCCGGTGTTCACGATACACGCGCCTGCCGGTGGCGGCCCGGCAACTTTTTCGACGACGAGCGTACTGGGCAACCCATATGGGCCTGGCGCAAGTGTGAAAACTGTTTCACGGGCCTGGCCTAACGGACTGCCGGCAGGTAGCGGTGCATAATGCGTATCCTGGGTGGTCGCGCTGTTTAGGGACTTAGCGTAGTGGCCCGACTCAAAACTGTCGAGCGCGAGCGTTTGAGCAAACCCATTCATGCAGGCAATACCGCAAATGCAGAGGGCCGCACTCCGTGTCACCAGGTTGCGGAGTGGGGTAATTCCGAAATACCGTCTGCTCATGTTCGTATCCTTTTGCCGGTTCAGTGCCCGGCAGCAACGCCCGCGTGGAGCCCGACTGTCCGTTGTATCCGACTGTCTGCTCGGGCCCCGCACCGAACAGTTCCGGGTGCAGGTAGTGCCCCTGATCCTTCGGTGGCTTTTCCACTTCAGTCGGAATGCGGTGGGCGTCAGCGTAGGCGTCGTGCCGGATGCCCGTCACTTGCCAGGAAACTTTACTTCCAGGTTTTCCGCCGGCAATCTTGAACTGGTTGTTGGCCACTTCCTCAGCAATATGGAGGTTCGGTCCGGGCGCGCCGACAGGTGTCAGTTGATAGCGAAAGTCGCGATTCAGCGCCTCGAACCAATCGGGCAGGCCCACGACCGCTTCGCCGTTTGCGTCCAGGACAATCATGCCGTTGTAAATGTTCATCATGTCGGGTGATTCGACAAAGGAGTGGTAGAGGTACTTGTTCGCGGGATCGAGCGGGTGGTCGATCTTGAACGAGCCTCCGCCCTTGCTGAGATTGCCGGTGATATTGACGTCGCCGTATGGATCGATCGTCATGGCGGTGACGTTGTTGTTCTGGGTCCGGAAATAGATATCGCCGGTAGGAGCGGCGATGTAGGTGTTCACGCTGTCCCCGACCATGGAATAGTTTCCGCAACTCTGGAATCCGAGACTTCCGAAGGCAATTCCAGCGAAGGGATGGGCTCCGCATCCCGGATCGCCAATGTAAGTCTCCAGTTGGTTCCCGGCAACATCCAACTCCGCGTGCGGAGTCGTGGTGCCAATGCCGACGAAGGTGTTGACCGTGGCGCCATTAACCCCTGCGATGCCGCCCAGTACCAGGGAATTGCTGTCGTTTACCTGAGCGTTAGCGCCGATGGCTGTGGCATTCGTGAGGGCGCCCGTGCTGAGGGAGGTGGCGTATCCCAGAAAGGTGTTATAGGAGCCGGTGATGTGGGTGCCATCCACCGTGCTCCCCGCAAAGTAGCCTATCCCAGTGTTGTCGCTGCCCGTGGTGTTGGTTCCCAGCGCGTAATAGCCGCTGGCCGTGTTCTGGCCTCCCGTTAGGTTGAGTTCGAGCGAACTTGTGCCGCTAGCCGCGTTGTAGGAGCCGGTGGTGTTGGAGAAGAGCGCCTGAGGCCCGGTGGCGGTGTTGCTGTTGCCGGTGGTGTTGGAGAAGAGCGCCTGAGGCCCGGTGGCGGTGTTGCTGTTGCCGGTGGTGTTGGAGAAGAGAGCGGCCTCGCCGCTGGCCTCGTTGAAGGAGCCCGTGGTGTTGGCGTGGAGCGCGTCATAGCCGCCGGCGGTATTGCTGGTGCCCGTCATCGTGGTGTTGCCGCCGAAGCCCAAGGACGCATTCTGGGCCGCGTAGGAGCCAACGGCAAGGACGCCACCTCCACCCTGGAAGCTGCTGGCCGACACGGCCCCCGTCGCGCTCAGATTTCCGTTGATCGTCTGACTGGCGGTGAAGGTGTTCGCCGCCGCCAGTTGCGGCACCTTGGTGGTGTCGACGTTGAGCGTAACCGTGCCGCTGGGGCCGCCGCCGGTGAGGTCTGTGCCGGCTGTCACCCCTGTGATGGTGCCTCCGCCGCCGATCGTGGTGCAGGTCCATACGCCGCCGATGTACTCCAGCACTTGATTCGCGGAGCAGGCCTGCAATCCGAGAGTTGTGCCGCCGCCAAGGGAGACCGGTCCACCTCCGGCCAAGCCGCCGCCCGCGGTCACCGTCAGCGACGGATTGGCGAGCATGGCGTTGCTCACCCCACCCGGAGCGATGCTCAACGTCCCGCTCGTCGTGATCGGACCGCCGGTCAGCCCCGCGCCTGTGCTTACCCTGGTGACCGTACCCGCGCCCGCGCCCGGAAAGGTCTGCCCACTGGCGAAGGTGATCACTCCGGTGCCGGCGATCTGCAGCCCGGTCTCGGCGGGCGCGCTGGTGCCCGATCCATAGAGTAAGCTCAGGGCTCCGGCGGCCGTCGCGGTGTCGTTGCCCACCGGTTCGGCCTTGAGTTGAAACGTCTCCGCCACCGCTGCGCTTGTGCTGCTGTTGAACACCGAAGCAGTCAGGCTCAGGGGCGATGAGTCGTTGCCGGCGGTAGCCGTGGCCAACCCCGTAGCCGGCAGACTCAGCGTTCCGCGTATGGCGCCGCTCCCCTTCACGTCCAGCGTGGCCTCCGGCGTGGCCGTGTTCACGCCAATCCTGGCGGTGCTTCCGGCGCCTGACTGATAGAGCACCGAATTGCCCAGGCCGCCCACGCTGTCGGTCCAGATCGGAATGTAATCCTGGGTGCCGGCTAGCGGACTCGCCGTCGGCGCATTCTTCGACGCACCGGAAGACGCGGCTTCCATTGCAGGCTGTGCGCCTCCCGCCGTTGCTCGCGACCCATTCGCCAGCACGAACGCCGATGCAGGCAGGCCGCCAATGGTCTGCGCGTCGCCCGCTTTCAGGGCATAAGGCACAGCCACCAGAAGAACGCGCGGCTGCTCCTGCTGGCCTTCGGCTTGCACTCCCAGCCAGCGCGCTTCTCCGCTTACGAATGCATCCTGCGGCAGTCCTGTGGCGCTGGTCGAACCCAGCATGACGGCGTAAGAGCCGTCCTTGCGCATCTGCACATTCTGGATTTCACTCCACAACGGCACACCGCCCGACTCCTCCGCATACAGGCTGAAGGTCACGCCGGCCACACCGCTCAGCGGCTCGCCGTTTATGCCGGTGAGTACACCGCTGTAATTCACCAGTTGCGGTATTGCGTTGTTCGAGCTGGCCTGCTGGGCGAAGGCCGGCATGGCCAATCCGCACACCATGGCCGCCAGACTAAGGAACCAGGGTTTTCGGTATTTCACTTTGTCTCCCTCCAAGGGGCCATCCCGTTTCCCCGCTCAGTCAATTAAACAACGGCCCTGGTGACTCAGTCGCCACACAAGTATGTAGGTTTGTGGAATCGGCTCAGCGGACGATGCGCTGGCGAAGCCCTTTAGCCACGGCTTCGGATTTGGAATGAACTTGGAGCTTCTCGTAGACGCTCTTCATGTGGAACCGGATGGTATTCACGCTGAGATTCAGTTCCGCCGCGGCGGTTTTGTAGTTGTGTCCTTCCACCAACAGCTTCAGCAAGCGGATTTCGTGCGGTGTCAACCGACATCCAGGGTCCTCTGGCGGGCGGATCTCGCGGAACAAGGACACCACGCGACGCGCCACTTCGGGCGACATGGGCGCGCCGCCGCCGGCGGCTTCCTGCAGACACTCCAACAGGCGCGCCGGGGGTGTTTTCTTCAGCAAGTATCCGCAAGCGCCGGCGCACAGGGCGTCGAAAATCCGCTTGTCGTCGTCGTAAACCGTCAGCATGAGCACGGTCAGGCCCGGATAGCTCTTCTTCAGCGCGCGAATGCCATCAATCCCCGACATCCCGGGCAAGCCGATATCCACCAGCGCGATATCGGGAAGATCCTGGCCGATGGCCGCAAGGGCTGCCTCCATGGATTCGAAGTCCCCCGTACAGCGGAAACCCTCCGTACCGCCGATTAGGATACGCAGCGATTGCCGGATCCTGGGCTGGTCTTCCACGATGGCGACTTTGAGCTCAACGATGCTGGACATGGGGGGCAAAACCGGCTAAGCTTTCAACCGCGGTCTTTCATCATACGCCGGATCAGGCGGAAGTCTGCCACCCATTTGTGTGGGGATCTCTTCCAAAACGGCGGGGATTGCCGGCCTAGCGGCGCCCGCAGGCGGACTGTGGTGCCGCACCCCGGGGCGGATTCCACCGTCAGGTCGCCACCGAGAAGCCCGGCTCTGCGGCGCATGCTGGTGAGGCCATGTCCGCGGCCGGCGTTCCGTAAATCGAAGCCCCGACCGTCGTCCGCGATCGATAGTTCCAGCCAACCGGCGGCCAGGCGCAATTTCAGATCCAGCTCCGTACAGCCGGAATGCCGTACGGCGTTGTGCAGGCTCTCTTTGAAGATCAGGAAGACCTGGCGGCGAAGGTGGGCCCCAATGTGCGGATTTTGGTCTTCCTCCGGCAAGTCAATCCGCACATGCGAACCGTTGCGGCTAAACAGGTCGCTGGCGAAGCGCCGCATGCGATGGCTCAGGTCGCCCAGCCGGTCCTGCTCCGGGTCGATGGCCCACACAATGTCGCTCATCGAATCGATCAATTCGCGCGAAAGGTCGGCGATCTCGGCGAGCGGCTCCGCGCGCTGCTCCGGGGCGGGGCGCCGCTGCGCCACCTCGCTGAGCAGGGCAATCTGGGACAAGCTGCTGCCAATGTCGTCATGCAGGTCGGTGGCGATACGGGTGCGCAGCCGTTCCATCTCCAATAGCCGCGCCATGCGGTAGCGGTAGACGCTGTACAGCAACCCTGAAAGGCTAAGCAACATCAGCAGCCGCATCCACCAGCGCTGCCACACGGGCGCCAGGACAGTGAATGCGACCGTCGCCGGCGTGCTGGCGATGCCGTCCGATGTGAGCGCGCGGACCTGCCAGCGATAGCCGCCGGGACTGAGGTTCGCATAGTTCACGGTGCGCCGATCGGTATCGGGGCTCCAATCGAGATCCGTGGCGTCCAGCCGGTACTGATAGTGCAGATCCCCGCCGGCGCCAAAACCGAGACCCACGAACTCCAACTCCAATTGGTTCCGGTCCGCAGGGAGCTCGATGCCAATCAGCGACGTCTCGCCGAGCGCGGAAATGGGAAACGGCGCGCCACGAACGCGCAACCCGCTGATGTGTATGGGCGGGGGCGACTGAGGCCGCTCCGGCTCCGGCTCCAGCCGCGAGAGTCCTTCTCGTGTGCCAAACCACAGTACGCCATGGCGATCGCAAAAGGCCGCCATCACTCCGCCTCGCGCGAGGCCTTCTGAGTTTGTGTAGTGGCGGACGTGCGGTACGCTCCCAGGATAGATGCAGTCCACGCCGTGCCCAGTCCCCAGATAGATGCGGCCCAGGAGGTCCTCGGTGATACTCACCACCAGGTTGCTTGAAAGGCCGTTGGCCACTGTGTAATCGACCATGTGCGGCTTGGCCGCGGCAGGGTCGTCGATGCGGGTCACACCCTGGTTCCCGGCAACCCACAAGCGGTTTTGGCGGTCGACGTGGAGGGCCATCACCCATGTCCGGCCGCCCGACGGTATGGTCTGGAATCGGCCTTCGCGATACTGGAGGATGCCGCCGGTATTGAGGCCGATCCAGACGTTGCCTGCGCGATCCTGGGCAAATGCGGTGGCGAGCACGTCACCACTTATGGGGTCGCCTGCCGGGTATCGTTCGAGAACGCCTCGGGAGGGGTCCCAGCGAGCCAAGCTGTTGGCGCGCACGCTTCCGTTCGGCGCGGGGATTTGTGATGAAATCCATATGGCGCCCTGCGCGTCCTCGAACACGGCGTAGATGTTCTCGCCCACGGCGTAGACGGCTTTCGGCGGGGCTCGATCGAGTGCGGCGGCCGTGGACAGGGGTGGAAAGCGGAAGACTCCTTTCGCAGTGGGAACCCACCATTCCGCACTTCGGGCCTGGAGCGCGAGAAGCCCCTTGCTCCAGCCCCAGTCCTCGATGGCAGGGGGATATGCGGCCGGATGGCGATAAATTTCCGCCCATCGTAACAATTGAGAGGTTTGGCTCCGGCTCCCAAGCCGGCGCTGACCACGCAAAGCTGGCCCGCTGGGGTTTCCAGGATGGATCGGATGTTATCGCTATCCAAACCATCCTGCCGGGTGTAGGTGCGCAGACCGCCTTTGGCCACTCTAATGGCGCCTTGGGCGCCCATCCACAGGTTGCCCGCACGGTCTTCTCCGAGTGACAATATGCCCCCCGGAGCCAGGCAACCCATTTCTGGAGGTGTATCTCTCAAAACTCTCCCGCCCGTTATGAGTCCGGTATACGGCCAGCCCGCTCGGTGTAGCGGCCCATAGCGCACCATCCGAGGATTCAAACAACGATTCAATCGGCTCGCCCGCCAAATCCCTTTTCGCGGTACAGGTGTCTTCGAGCGGCCTACCAGCCATGCCGCGATCGGCCGAAATCCGGCAAAGCCCCCGCCGCGTTCCGGCCCAAAGCTGTCCCTGGCGGTCCTGCAATAAAGTAGTGATCACGGCTTGCGAGCGACCGCGTTGGTTATGTTCCCACCGCCCGTCGGGAAAGCGGTGGTACAGGCCGTTCATGGTTCCGGCCCACAAGGCTCCGCTCCGGTCGACCAGGAGCGCATCGACGAAAGTATCCTCCCAATCTCGACCCGTCATCCCGGCGTCGACCAGACGGAGTTGCCATTGGCCAGATATCCGGTCGAGGTGGTACAGACCGCCTTGGGTGCCAACCCAGATTCCGCCGTCTGGGTCCGCAGCGAGTGCGAAGACGACGCGAGCTTTGGGATCGCGGGGAAGAAGGATTTCGAACCGCGGTTGCGGGGATGCAGGATGAAAGCGTGCTAAGCCGTCGCGGGTCGCTATCCAGTAGTCGCCGTCGGCAGCCTCCAGCAGATCGTTCGCTCCGGCGGGCAGCCCCTGCACGACGCCGAAGTTGTAGAACTGGTATCCATCGAAGCGGGAGAGCCCCTCGCGGGTACAAAACCAAAGAAAACCGTGGGAGTCCGTGACGATGCGATCGATGGTGTTTCCCGCTAATCCATCGGCTGTGGTGTAAATCCGTACGGGCAACTGCTCGGCCCGTAGGGCCGCGAGACAGAGGATCAAACAGGCTGTACGACTAGCCATGGCTTCTTCGCGGCACAAGATCTATCGGTTCTTTCCCAGTTGCCGCCTCTTTCTGGCCCAGTCTTCCTTATTCACCTGCCGGGCGCGCCCCACCCCCAGCGCGTCTGCGGGAACATTGTTGGTGATGACCGACCCGGCCGCCAGATAGGCGCCCTCGCCCACTTCGACCGGCGCGACCAGCGTGGAATTGCTGCCGATGAACGCGCCCGCGCCGATTTTGGTGGGGTGCTTGCGAGTGCCGTCGTAGTTGCAGGTTATGGTGCCCGCGCCGACGTTCACGCCCGCACCGATTTCGGAATCGCCCAGGTATGCAAGGTGCATGGCTTTCGATTCCGCGCCCACACGGGTTTTCTTCAGTTCCACGAAATTGCCGATATGCGCCCCGGCGGCGACGTGATTCTCCATACGCAGGCGAGCGTAGGGCCCGGCGTGCACGCCGCGTTCCAGCCGCGACGTCCCGATGATGCTGAACTGTCCGACTTCCACTTCGTCAGCCAGTTCGGAATCCTGCACGATGGAGCACGCGCCGATGCGGCAGTTCTGGCCGATTGTCGTATGGCCCAGAATTTGCGCGAACGGCTCCACGATGGTGTCCATGCCGATCAAGACATCCGGGTCAATCGTGACCGTTTCCGGCTTCTCAATGGTCACGCCGGCCAGCATGAGTTCGCGCACCTTGCGCTGGCGCAGCAGACGGTCCACCACGGCCAGTTCTTCGCGGTCGTTGATCCCCAGCACTTCGCGCGGGTCGGCGATGCGGTAAGCGGCGATGGCGTGCCCAGCGCGGCGCAGGATCTCGACCATGTCGGTCAGGTAGTATTCATGCGCGGGATTATCCGGCCGGAGATCCTGAATGTGCCGCCAAAACGGCGCCGCGCAATAGCAATACAGCCCCATATTGGCCTCGCGGATGGCGAGTTGCTCGGGCGTGCCGGCACGCTGCTCCACGACGCCCGTGACGTGGCCGTCCGGATCTCGAAGCACGCGTCCGTAACCGGTGGGATCGTCCATCACGGCGGTCAGGATAGCTCCGGCGGAATCGGAGGACTGCTGGGCCGCGACCAGGCCTTCGAGCGTCTGGGGCCGGACCAGCGGGCAGTCGCCGTAAAGAATCACGAGCCGGCCGCCCAACCCTGCCAGCGTGTCCGCCGCGACCATCAACGCGTGGCCGGTACCTTTTTGTTCGGGCTGATTGATAAAGCCGATACCGGGCGTCTGAATGGCCGCGCGCACCTCGGCGGACTGGTGGCCCACCACCACGAAAATCCGCTCGGGCGGCGCCAGGGCTTGCGCAGTGCGAAGGACGTGCTCGATCAGGTATCGGCCACCGGCGCGGTGCAGCACCTTGGCTTTGCGCGACTTCATGCGGGTGCCGAGGCCGGCTGCCAGAACGACTACGGTCAGGGATGTCTCCACTATTTCCTCCCGGCTTTGAGCCTTTGGCGCCGGCCTTCGTGTGCCAGCCTCACGGCCACCGCGGCTGTAAGTTCCGGATCGTGGCGCACCTTCTTGGATTCCTGCAACAGCTTGCCGCTGACCACCCGGATTCCCATTTTGGCGATTCTATCGAGGTCGTTTTCGACAGGTAGCGCCTGCTGCCTTTCGTAGCGCTTGCGCGCGGCCATCTGCATCGGCGCGACGTTGACGACCGCGCAATCGATCAGCTTGCCGCCAGAATGTTTGTGGATGGCTTGAATGTGGTCGGAGGCGGTGAAATGCATAGTTTCGCCGGGCTGCCACATCAGGTTTACGAAATACGCCTTGAGCGCGGGCGATCGGCGGATGGCGGCCGAGATGCCCTCCACCAGCAGATTCGGAATTACGCTGGTGAACAGCGAACCGGGGCCCAGCGTGATCAGGTCGGCCTGGGCGATGGCGGCCAGGGTATCGGCCATGGGCTTCACCTTGCGGGGGCGCAGGCGCACGGTGCGGATGGTCCGGCGGCTCTTGCTGATATTGGTTTCTCCGGTCACGCGCGTGCCGTCTTCGAGCGTAGCCTCGAGCGCCACATTGGCGGCCGTGGCGGGATAGATCCGGCCGGTGATTTTGAGGACCTCAGAGGACGCCTTCACGGCCTCCGGAAAGTCGCCCATAAGCTGGGTGAGGGCCGTGAGGAAGAGATTGCCGAAGCTATGGCCCTTGAGTCCCAGGCCAGCCTGGAAGCGATGTTGGAAAAGGCGCGAAAGGAGGGCTTCGTCCTGGGAAAGCGCCACCAGGCAGTTGCGAATGTCCCCCGGCGGCAACACGTCGAACTCGCGCCGGAGGCGGCCGGAACTGCCGCCATCGTCGGTGACCGTGACCACCGCGGTGATGTCCACCAGCGGAGCGCGGCGTGGGCTGGCGTAGTGTTTCAAGCCTTGCAGCAGGGCGGAAAGGCCCGTACCTCCGCCAATGGCCACCACGCGCAGGGGTTCGGAGCGAGTCATGATGGCGTACGCAGACGGCGCCAGACGGGAAAACTATAGCTCTGTCTTCTTGTCCGGATAGAGCAGCCGGTGGAACGCCGGGTGGCCGGCCAGGGCTGCGAAATCGGGATCCTGGCGGGCCGCCAGCCGATTACGAGGTTGCAAATCGATCGCACGTTTCAGGTTCTCATAAGCCGTGTGCAAATCTCCACCCAGGCTTTGGCAGGCAGCCAGCGCATAAAGCACATGGTCGGCGGCGGCGTCTGCCTCCAGTGCCGCGCGCAGGTGTTCTTGAGCCGGCGCCAGGTCGCGGGAGTTGATCAGGGTGACGGCGTAGTTATAATGCTCTTCCGGCGTATTCAGCACCGGACCCGCGAAGGCGAGGCGCTGTTCGCAGATGCGCGCGTGCAAGCCGGCGCGATGCGCGACGGCGCGATCCGCCCCACGCATGGCGCGCAGAAAAGATTCACCGGCAGGCTGGAACCGGCGCGCATGAAACTGGCGCATGCCCTCCTCGAACGATTCCATCTGGCTAGGGCCCGCTGCGGGCTTGGGCACGAGCCCAGCCTCACCATTCTTGCCTGGCTGCGCCTTAGGAACTCTCGGGACTGTGCGGGTTTCGGCGCTCTTCGGCATCGGTCTTTTCATCTTCAAGGGCATCGTGAAGCCCAAGGCAATCGATTCAGTCAGTAAGCTCTTATACCAGACCCACTGCATCGCGTGCAAGGGGTACCAAGCGGCCAACCCGTCTGGCGATTATCTCACAGCGCGCACGGCGTTATACTCAGTGTCGATGAAACTGGCTGCTATATCTTTAATATCGGTGATATCGGGCTGTGCCTTTGGCGCGTCGCCCACCACCGACATCAAAGTGGATCAGGCAGGCTACTTGCCCCGCTCCCCCAAGCTGGCGATGGTTGTGTCGCAGACCCTGGCGAAGGAGTTCTCCGTTCACCGCGCCGGCAACAACTCGGTGGTACTCCACGGCAAGTTAGCGGAGCCGGCCAACGATCCAGACTCCGGCGATATCGTCCAAATCGCGGACTTCACCAAACTGGAGAAGCCCGGCAAGTATTATCTGGAAGTGCCGGGCGTCGGCCGCAGTTGGAATTTTGCCATTGGTCCGGATGTGTTCGCCCGCCCGTTTTATCTGGCCATGCGATCGTACTACGGGCAGCGTTGCGGGACCGCGGTCGACCTGGGGGCGGAGTTCCCCGGCTACAAGCACGCCGCGTGTCACCTGGAAGGGGCCTATCACACCTCCTCGGGCAAGACCGGCCCGCATATCTCGGCCAAAGGATGGCACGATGCCGGCGACTACGGCCGCTACGTGGTCAACTCCGGCATCTCGACGGGCACGCTGCTGTGGACCTGGGAAGTTTTCGGCAGCCGTCTGCAGCAGGTGAAGCTCAACATTCCGGAGTCCGGCAACGGCACGCCCGACATCCTGAACGAAATCCGTTGGAACCTGGACTGGATGCTCTCGATGCAGGATGAAGACGGCGGCGTTTGGCACAAGCAAACGAGTGAACGCTTCTGCGATTTCATCCTGCCCGAGAAAGATACGCTGATCAGCTATGTTATCGGCACAGGGAAGGAACCGTATAAGAGCTCTTGCGCCACGGGCGATTTCGCGGCCGTGATGGCGATCGCCTCGCGCGCTTACCGGCCCTTCGATGCCGCCTATGCGGAGAGGTGCTTACGCGCCGCCCGCCAGGCGTGGACCTGGCTGGAGAAGAATCCCGACGTATTGTTCCGCAACCCTCCCGGCGTGCAGACGGGGGATTACGGAGACCGCGACTGCGCGGACGAGCATCTGTGGGCCGCCGCCGAATTGTGGCGCGCCTCCGGCGACCAGGCCTTCGAGCGCTATTTCCTGGAGCATTTCGCCGCATTCCGCAAGACACTAAAGCCAAACGGGCCTCCGGATTGGGGCAATGTGGCGCCGCTGGCGCTGTGGACCTACGCGCTGGGGCACGGGAAGAACGCCGATGCGGTAGCAGCCATCGCGCAGGATTCGGCGAGCGCCGCCCAACAGATCGTGGAGCGCTCCAGCCGGAATCCGTACCGCATCAGCCTCACCGCCGCGGATTACGTCTGGGGATCGAACGGCGTGGCCGCCAATTACAGCATGCAGCTTTTGGTCGCCAATGCGCTGCGGCCCGATCGGCGCTTGGTGGAAACGGCGATGGACAACTTGCACTACCTGCTCGGCCGGAACACCTTCTCGCTATCCTGGGTGACGCAGGTGGGGGACAACCCCTACCATCATCCGCACCATCGGCCCAGCGCGGGCCTGGGCCTGGCGGAACCCTGGCCGGGCCTGCTTTCGGGAGGGCCCAACCGCGGACGCCAGGATGCGGCGATGAGAAAGCTGCCCAATGGACCGCCCGCCAAAATGTATTTGGACGAGCAGGCTTCCTACGCGAGCAACGAGGTGGCGATCAACTGGAACGCTCCGCTGGTGTTCGTGCTGGCGGGGGCGCTGGCGGGGAACTGAACGGTTTCGGTGAGAAGTTTCTGCCCTCCGATAACCGCGCCTTCCATCGAACGGCGGATCTACGTCATTCGCGGCGAAAAGGTCATGCTGGACAGCGACCTGGCTGAGCTATACCAGGTGCTAACGAAGAATCTTAACCTGGCTGTCCGCCGCAACGCTTACCGCTTTCCTCCAGACTTCATGTTCCAGCTCTCGAAGGAGGAGGCCGGGGGTTTGAGGTTGCAATCTGCAACCTCAAACGAGCGAAGGGGCGGCCGCCGTTACCTGCCCTATGCCTTCACCGAACACGGCGTGGCCATGCTCTCCGCCGTGCTCAACAGCGAGCGCGCCGTGCAGATGAGCATTCTGATCGTCCGAGCATTTGTTGAGCTTCGCCAATTGCTGGCCACCAACCAGGAGTTGGCCCGCAAGATCGACCAGATCGAGTCCGCTCAAAAGCAACACACGCAGATGCAGGAGCAGCAGACCCGCACCTTGCAGCAGCATACATCGATCCTGGTTTCGGTAGTCCAGGACATCGCGAAACTCAAGAATCCGCCAATCACCCGGGCCATCGGCTTTGTGCCCCGCATCCAAAAGAAGAAGTAGCCCTGTTAAGCCGTTTTGAGTAGCCGCGGAACCAGCGACCCCGTCTCGCGCCGATAGGCATCGTATACCGAACCGAAGGCCTGCCTTAGATTCGCCTCTTCCAACCGGATCTTGCGCCAGTACGCGGCAGCCGCCATTGCCAACCCTAGCGCCGCGTGCAGTTGGCCGGATACAATCGCCGAACCAAGAAACATTCCCAGCATCGCGGTGTAGATCGGATGCCTTACGAATCGGTATGGCCCCGACTGTATCAGACGGTGATCGGCCTTGATGGCGATCTCCCCGCTCCAATTGGGGCCGAGATGGCGCCGCGCCCATACGCCCACCATTCCGGACGCCATCTGAATGCAGAGGCCGGCCCAGGCCACGCCAGGCCCGCCGGGGAGGAATCTTCGCCCTGCCAAACCTGGGAACGGGCAAACCACCAGCAGGAGCGCGAGGTTCACCAATAACACATGGATGCGTCGCGATCTTCGCGACTCCGCGGATTTGGCTGGCGAAGAATTCCTGGCGGCAGCACTCCAATAGAGTGAAAAAACAGACCACCCCGCAAGGGAGAGAAGCGTCGGCGCGCTCATCCTATGCCGCCGAGAGTCTGCGCACGATCCCTCTCTTGAACCGTTCGGTGAGGCTTCCGAACGGCTGGTCGGTGGACACGTACGTCCAGGTAGCGCCGCGTTCCAAGCGCTCCGCATCCCGAAAATGGATCGCGCCATTCCGAATATCCGCCGTGCGAAAAGCGCCGGCAATCTCTTCCTTCAGGCACTCCTGGAAATCGGCATAGATGGCCCGCTCGCCGATCAGGAATTTGTGGAGCGGGTCGCCGCCGTTCCAGGAAGCCCAGTGGATGCCGCCCTTCAACTCCGCGACATTCGCCAGATAATCGGCCCAGAGATCGTCAACGACCGCCAGCGCGATCTGCCGGCCGGCTGCCTCGAGCGCCTCCTCACCGGCGGCTTGGAGCAGTTCGCCGTACTGTTGTTCGTCGAGGATCGAGCGGACACTCCAGCCCGGCGATAGCAGAATCTCGCGGCGCATGTCATACACTTCGCGGCGGTGATACTCAACGGCGCAATCGTATTTCCAGAGGGCCTGCCGAATCTCAAGATTCTGGCCCTCGACGGTACGCTGCACGCTTTCGATATCCGGATTCTCGCGAATCCCGAAGCGCACCAGCAGGTCGTCCTCCAGGCTGACAAAGAATCGCGACGTGCCCGGATCGCCCTGCCGTCCGGCGCGGCCGCGCAGTTGGTTGTCAATTCGCCGAGCCTCGTGACGCGTCGTGCCAATGACGTACAGGCCGCCCAGTTCCACTACCTTGGCGCGGTCTATGGGAGGATTCCCGCCCAGCAGAATGTCAGTGCCCCGCCCCGCCATGTTCGTCGAAACCGTCACTGCGCCTAGAGCGCCGGCCTGGGCGATGATCTCCGCTTCCGCCTCGTCGTTCCTGGCATTCAGGACCGCGTGCCGTACGCCAGCCTGGCGCAGGCGACGGCTCAGCAGTTCAGACTCCAGCACGCTGGCCGTTCCAATCAGTATCGGGCGGCCGGCCTGGTGGACCTTTCGAATTTCCTCCACGAGCGCTTCGTTGCGCGCTGCGTTGCTTGCATACACGGCGTCCGGCAGATCCCGGCGAATGACCGGCCGGTTCGGCGGGATCACGGTGACCGGCAGTCTGTATACATTGCGGAACTCTTCGGCTTGCGTCGCCGCGGTGCCGGTCATGCCACAGATGCGTTCGTACATGCCGGCCAGGCTTTGCACCGTGATCGAGCCGAGGATGCGTCCCTGCGTCTTCAGTCGCACGCGTTCCTTGGCTTCCACGGCCGAATGCAGCCCGGCCGGCCAGCGGCGGTTCTGGGCAATGCGGCCTTTGAAGTCGTCCACCAATTCGATGGAGCCTTGCTTGACCACGTAATCCACATCGCGTCTGAGCAGCGCGTGCGCGTGCAGCGCGTCCTCGACGGCGGTCAGGATGTGAAGGTTTGGCGCGTCGAACAGACTGCCGCAGCCGAGGGACGCTTCGACGCGCTCGATGCCGGCATCGGTCAACCGCGCGTTGCGCGCGAACTCGTCGAGCGAGTAATGCGTCGCCGGCCGCAGTCCGGCCACCAGGGAATCGACGCGGTACGCCAGCACGGAGTCCTCCGCGATTCCGCCTGCGATCACCAGGGGGATGCGCGCCTCGTCGAGCAGGATGGAGTCGGCCTCGTCGATCACGGCAAAGGCAAACGGCCTCTGGACCAATTCGTCCGCGTTGCGCGCCAGGCCGTCCCGCAGGTAGTCAAAGCCGATTTCGTTGGCGGTCGCATAGGTCACATCGCAATGGTACGCGGCGCGGCGCTCCGCGGCCGGCATGTCCTGCGAGATGTACCCGACGGAGAGCCCGAACCAGTCGTAGATTTCGCGCATCCAGGCGGCGTCGCGGCGCGCCAGATAATCGTTGGCGGTCATCACATGTACGCCGCGGCGCTGACGCGCGTACCAGATCGCGGCGGGCACAGCCGACAGCGTCTTGCCCTCGCCAGTCTGCATTTCCGCGATCCGGCCGCGGTGCAGCGCGAGTGCACCCCGCATCTGGACGTCGAACATCTGCAACCCGAGCACCCGAGCAGCGATTACCGCCGCCAGCGCGAATGTTTCAATCGCGTCGGGGTCCCGGCCGATACTCCGGGCAGCCGATTTGAGCTGATCGTCCGGCAGGCCGGATAGCTCCTGCCGCCGCCGGGCAATTGCCCGCAGCCGATCCTCGGACTCACGATCGGTGAGCCCCAAAAAACGCAATAAGTTGCTGAAAGACACGGTCCTCTCCTTGTTCTTTTCGGTTTTCGTTTTAAACAGGTTGTGACTACGAGAAAAGAGAGGAGGTGGGAGGTGGGCGTTGGAACAGAATGGCGGCGTCCGGTTCGGGCCTAATCCGCGACGCATAGGTAACTGGTTGCCGGAACTGTATGGGCGCCGGAACGCGCCGGGCTGCCCGAGGAATCTGTTGCTCGGCCTCGGCGCGGCATACGATTTCGATGGCCGTGACAACACGGACGGACGGCACGCCCGCCTGCGCTGAGAGCAACGCAAGCAGCGCGGCGAATACGTACTGCGCTGCCGCTCGTGGCATATCCTTAGCATCTCACAAAACGAAACGGCGATTTGTGGTAACATTCCGCAGATCGAGGAGGAACGCATGAAAACCATCGCCGCCCTTTTTGCCCTTGCCCTCGCCGCCGCGCCCGCGTGGACGCAGTGTCACAAGCTCGCGGAAGTCAACAGCGCGACTCCGGAGGGCCAACTGCTGCAGCAGGCCGGACAGGAGGAAGACGCCGCCAAGAAGCTGGCGCTGCAGGAGCAATTCGTCACCCAGTATCCGCAGCACGAGGCGGCCGGCTGGGTCTATGAGCAACTGCTCACCGCGTACGTGAAGGCCGGCGATGCCGACAAGGCGCTGGCCGTGGCCGACAAGCTGGCCGGCATGCCTCCGGAATGCGTGGAGGACGCGCAGCAGACCCTCAAGGCAGCCGAATTGAAGAAGGACCCCGACCTGGTGTTGAAATGGTCCGGCAAGACCGCGGAACTGGCCCAGAAGGTGGTTTCCTCTCCCCAGCCGGCGGATGCCGACGAGGTCGAAAACTGGAAGGCACGGGTGGACTACGCCCGCCAAGTGAACACCTACACCGAGTACTCGCTATATGCCATGGCGCTCGCGACCGCCGATCCGAAGAAGCAGAGCGCGCTGATCGAGGCTCTGCAACAGCGCAATCCGAAAAGCGAGTATCTGGCCAAAGCCATGGACACGCTGTTCGTCTCCTATCAGAAATCGGGCGCCAACGACAAGGCGGTGGCCATCGCGCAACAAGTCGCCGCCACAGGCAATCCAAGCGAGGACATGTTGCTGGTACTCACCGCCGACGCCGTCAAGAGGAAAGATGGAGAGAAGGTGCATGCTTACAGCGCCAAGCTTGTTGAAGTCATCAATTCCAAGCCGAAGCCCGAGGGGGTCGCCGACGCGGATTGGGCCAAGCGCAAAAACACCTTTCTCGGGCTGGGCTATTCCATGAACGGCGAGCAATTTTTCAACGAAGGGAAACTGGCGCCCGCCGACGCGGAACTGCGCAAGTCGCTCCCGCTGCTGGAAGCAAACGCGGCGTTGAAGACGGAGGTTCTCTTTTACCTGGGCTTGGCCAACTACAAGATGCAGAAGATCCAGGACGCCTACACCTTTTTTAAAGCGTGCGCGGCCGTGAGCAGCCCCTTCCAAGCAACGGCCAACAAGAATCTGACCGCTATAAAGGCTCAGTATCACGGCATCAAATGAACCTCCTTGTTCCGAATCTGGGCTCTACGTCGCTGAAGTATCAGATTCTGGAGATGCCCTCCGAGACGGTGCTCGGCCGAGGGCGGTTTGAGCGCGTGCAGGATTACGGCGAAGCCATCGAGCGGATCCGCACCGGCGGCGTCCAGCTGGATGCCGTGGCATTCAAGGCCGTGCATGCCGGACCGCAGTATTGCGGAACGTTCGCCATTGACGATGAGGTCCTGCTGGCCCTGGAAGAGTTCCTGCCTGCCGCGCCGGCGCACAATGCCATCTACCTGGCGGCGATCCGCGCCTTCCGGCAAAGCCTGCGAGGTGTCCCGCTAGTGGCCGCTTTCGAGGCGGAGTTCCACTGCACCATGCCGGCCTGCGCGCTTTACTACGGCGTGCCCGGCGAGTGGCTCGCCGAAGGCGTGCGCCGGTACGGATTCCACGGCGCCTCACACCAGTACGTGGCCGAGCGCACGGCCGCGATGCTGGGACGCCAGACCCGCCTGGCAAGCTGCCACCTGGGAGGCAGCTCGTCGATGTGCGCCATCGACCGCGGCCGGTCCATCGACACCACCATGGGATTCTCGCCGCAATCCGGTCTGGAGAACGCCACCCGGCACGGCGATCTGGACGCCTTCGCCGTGCTCTTCATGATGGAGCGCCACGGCTGGACGTGCGGGCAGGTGCGCGAGCAACTCGCCAAAGGCGGCGGGCTGGCCGGTCTTTCGGGGATCGAAGGCGGCGATGTGCGCGATCTGGAGCAGGCCGCCGCCGAGGGCAACCCGCGCGCCGCCGAAGCGCTCGAAGTCTTCGTCTACCAGGTGAAGAAGACGATTGGCGCCTACGCGGCTGCCATGGGCGGCCTGGATGCGGTGGCGTTCACCGGCGGCATCGGCGAAAACTCCGCGATGCTCCGCGCGGCTTGCTGCGATGGCCTCGGGTTTCTGGGAATCGGGCTCGATCCGGAATCGAACGTGCATGGCAGCGGCGACCGCATCGTATCGAATGGCGCGGTGGCGGTACTCGCGCTGGCCACCAACGAAGAGCTGATCGTAGCCCGGCGGGCCTTCCGCTTGCTGGCCGGCGCCTGCGGTACACTTGCGCCATGATCGATGCAGCCGTCGTGACCATCAGCGACTCCGTGGATGCGGGCACGCGCGCCGACGTTTCCGGTCCCGCCGTGCGCGCACGATTGGAGCAACTGGGCTGGAGCGTCCCGGTAACCGAAGTCATCCCGGACGATGCCGCGTTGATCGGGCGACGCCTGGCTGCGCTGGCAGACAGCCATCGCGTGGCGGCCATTTTCACCACCGGCGGCACGGGCGTGGCCGCGCGCGATGTCACTCCGGAAGCCACACGTACGATATTGGACAAAGAGATTCCCGGCCTCGGCGAATTGATGCGCGCCCGCGGATCGCGGTCCACGCCGATGGCGGCGCTCTCGCGGGCCATTGGCGGCACGCGCGGCGACGTTCTGATCGTAAACCTGCCCGGTTCCCCCAGGGGCGCGGTGGAGTCACTGGATGCTATCGTAGAATTGGTACCCCACGTGCTTGACCTTCTGGGAGGCCGCACAGAGCATCGGGATGCGCAACGTTTTGAAAACTCGTAACGTCTGGAACTGCATGGCTACTACGATTCGATGGATATCTGCCGGACTGCTGGCGGCCGGGCTATTTGGCCAAGGCCAGCAGGACACTTCGAAACCCGAGGCGGCCATGGAGAAGCCCATCACCGTGTCGGTGGACGTGATCCTGGCCCCGGTAAGCGTGGTGGACCGCCACGGCGATAATGTAGACGGCCTCGGCCCCGAGCAATTCCATCTCTTCGACAACGGCAAAGAGCAGAACATCAAGGTGGACGTGGCCTTCCCACCCATCTCGCTGGTGATCGCCGTGGAAGCCAACGACCGCGTGGAATCGGTGCTGCCGCAGATTCAGAAAATCGGCGCGATGATTGAGCCGATCGTCATCGGCGATCAGGGCGAAGCGTCCGTGGTGGCGTTCGACTCGCGGATCCGGGTGATGCAGGAGTTTACGACCGATTCCACCAAAATCACTGAAGCGCTGAAGAAGATTCATGCGGGCAGCAGCCAGAACCGCATGATCGACGCGGTGGAGGAAGGCGTCCGCGAGTTGCGCGGCCGGCCGGCGAACCGCCGGCGCGTCCTGCTGCTGGTGAGTGAAACGCGCGACAAATCCAGCGAGGCGCGCCTGCGGGAGACTTTGATCCTGGCCCAAGTGGCCAATGTGAGCGTGTACACGGTGGATATCTCGCGCATGGTGACAACCGTTATGGCCAAGCAGGACCCCGGGTATATCGACAACCGGCCTCCCGCCATGACGCCGATGCCTTCGGGCGTCCCCCAAACTCCCAATACCGTGATGCAGACGACCGGCAGCCTGGGTAGCAGCGCGGAATTCGTTCCGGCGATGGTCGAGGTTTTCAGGGATGCCAAGGCCATTTTTAAGCAGAATCCGTCGGAGGTTTTCACCCGGGGCACGGGCGGCGAGCAGTTCGGCTTCATGCGGCAGCGGGGACTGGAGGAGGCCATCGAGCATCTCGGCGGTGAACTGCACAGCCAGTACATGATCTCTTACGTTCCCAACAACCGGGATGAAGGCGGATTTCACGAGATATCGGTAGAAGTGGCCGGCCGCAAGGACGTGAAGGTCCGCACGCGACCGGGCTACTGGCTGGGCGCGAAGTGAAGTAAGGCGCGCTAGCGGCCCTTGCGCATCCACTCCAGCGTCAGCGCGATGCCTTCATCGTAGGAGGTTTTGTGCACCGGTCCCAGTTTCCGCCGCAGTTTCTCATCGTCCAGCAAAACGGGCGTCTCCTGCAGATACAGCATCTCGGGCATCTCGCGCATCAATGGATTGAACCAGCCCAGCATGCGCAGGAGGTTGCGGCCGGCGCTGCGGAATTTCGGTTCGCGCCCGGCGGCCTGATAGATCTTCTGAATGAACGCCAGCGCGGAGATCTCGCCCGGCCCGGCGAAATTCCAGGCTTCTCCGTAGCAATCGTCGCGCGCCGCCAGTTCCGCAATCACCGGCCCGGCGTCCGGCACAAACACGAATTCGTGGAGCGGGGCGATGGGTCCCAGCCAGTTGGCCGTCTTGCCCGCCAGCGCCGCGTCGAAGATCAAACTGGCAAGGCTGTGAGTATAGGGCCCGTAGAAATCCGGCAGCCGGACGATCATGGTTTGGAATAGCCCGCGCTCGCCCGCGGCCATCAGGATGTCTTCCTGCTCCTTGCGCAACTGGCCCTTTACCGCGACCGGCACGCGCGGATGGTTCTCCGCCACTTTCTTGGTTTGGGGAATTCCATAGCTATAGACGCCCGTGACCAGCACGAACCGCCGCACGCCGGCCGCGGCCGCCGCATCCACCGCCACGCGTATCAGCTTCGGGTAAAGCGGAAACTCAGTGTAGGTCACGCCCAGCGTATAAACGATCGTATCCACGCCACGCGCCGCTTGGGTGGCGCCGCCCGAATCCGACAAATCAGCGGCGATAACCTCGGCGTGCGGCATCTTTCCGAACGCCGCTTCGAGCTTCGCGGCCGTGCGCCCGACGGCGCGGAACGGTACGCCGCGGCGGTCCAATTCCGTTCCCACGTACCGGCCGATCGGTCCGGCCGCGCCAAAAATCGCCACCTTTTCCATGATTGCTACAATAGTCGCATATATGGCGAAGATGCCGGATGCGCGTGCGAGCAGCCTGGAAGAATCCACTCTGCGACGGAAAGCACAAAAGCCCCAATGATCCAAACGCTATTCGGCGCGGTCGAACAAGAGCCCAGTCTGCTGGAGCGCTTGAAGAGCGGCGTGCAAAAGACGCGCGCGGGCCTGGTCACGCGCCTCGAGGACATGCTGCAGGGCGCCAAGCAGATCGACGCCGATTTGCTGGACGAACTGGAGTTCACCCTCATCAGCTCGGACATCGGCGTGCGCACCACCGCAGAGATTCTGGACCGCATCCGCGAGCGCGTAGACCGCAGGCTGGTGGGCGATGCCGGCGAACTGGAAGGCCTCATCCGCGAGCACCTGCTCGAAATCCTGCAAGCATCCGAGCGCCCCATGCCGCGGGTCGCCGAGCCGCCCGCGGTGATTCTGATGGTGGGCGTCAACGGCTCCGGAAAAACGACTACGATCGGCAAACTCACACACCGCTTCCGCGGCGAGCAGCGCAGCGTGCTGTTGTGCGCGGCCGACACGTTTCGCGCCGCTGCCATCGAGCAACTGGAGGTCTGGGGCCAGCGCACGGGCACCGAAGTCATCCGGCAGAAGCAGGGCGCCGATCCCAGTGCGGTCCTTTATGATGCGCTGCAATCGGCGCGCGCCCGCAAAACCGATTACGTGATCGTGGACACTGCCGGCCGCCTGCAAACCAAGACCAATCTGATGGCCGAACTGGAGAAGATGCGCCGCACCGCCGCGCGCGTGATTCCCGATGCGCCGCACGAAGTGCTGTTGGTGATGGACGCTACCACCGGACAAAACGGCCTGGAGCAGGCGCGCAAGTTCACTGAAACCTCCGGCGTGACGGGCATCGTGCTGACCAAGCTGGATGGCACGGCCAAAGGCGGCATCGTGATCGCTATCGCACGCGAGTTGAACATTCCCATCCGTTACGTGGGTATCGGCGAGAAGGCGGACGATCTGCTGCCATTCGACGCCGAGAAATTCATCGCATCCCTCTTTGAAAAATGAACGTCGCGGAACAGGAAACCGATGCCCGGTATCTGCGCGAAGCGCTGGACCTGGCGCGGAAGGGTAGCGCCCAGGCCAGCCCCAATCCGCTGGTGGGCGCGGTGTTGGTGCGGGATGGGCAGCCGGTGGGACGCGGCTTTCACACCTGGGCCGGCGTAAAGCATGGCGAGATCCTAGCGCTGGAGGAGGCGGGCGAAAGTGCCCGCGGGGCCACTTTATACATCAATCTGGAACCCTGCTGTCATCAGGGGCGCACGGGACCCTGCACCGCCGCGCTGATCCAGGCGGGCGTGGCGCGGGTGGTGGCGGCGCTCGAAGATCCCAATCCGCTGGTCGCGGGCGAGGGCATGCGGCAATTGCGCGCGGCGGGCATCCGGGCGGAGATCGCCACCGACTTCTCGGCGGAGGCCGCGAAGCTGAACGAGCCATTCGTGCACTTCATGCGCACGCGCCTGCCGCTGGTCACGCTGAAAACCGCGCTGACTTTGGACGGCAAGATCGCCGCGCCCGACGATAACCGCGGCTGGATCACGAGCGAAAAAGCGCGCGCGCACGTGCAGCGACTGCGCCACGATTCCGACGCCATTCTCACGGGCATCGGCACGGTGCTGGCCGACGATTGCCTGCTTACGGATCGCTCCGGGGAGCCGCGCAGCCGGCCGCTGCTGCGCATCGTGCTCGATTCGCGGCTGCGCTTGCCGCTCGATTCGCAGATGGTCCGCAGCGCGGCGGCCGATTTGCTGGTGGTGGGAACGTCGGCAGCGCCGGCCGAACGCCGCATAGCTCTCGAAGGCCGCGGCGTTCGCGTGCTGATATTGGACGGCCGCGACGGACGGTCCGATTTGCGCGCCGCCATCGAGGCGGTCGCGCAGCAGCAGTACCAGTCGGTGTTGATCGAGGCGGGCGCGAAAGTGAATTGGGCCGCGCTTGAAACCGGCGTGGCCGACAAGATATTTTTCTACTACGCGCCTAAGATTCTGGGCGGCCTGGAATCGCTGTCCATGGCAGGCGGCGTGGGCCGGCGGCGGCGCGCCGACGCCATTCGCATCAGCCGTACCGAGTTGCACCGCATCACTCCCGATGAGTTCGCCGTGGAAGGCTACATCGTTAAAGAGGGTTGAATGTTTACCGGGATCATCGAGGAGCTTGGCGCGGTCGAATCCATCCAGAGCAGGTCCGCCGGCGCGCGGCTGAAGATCCACTGCCAGAAGGTGCTGGCAGACATGACCGAGGGCGCCAGCATCGCGGTGAACGGCGTGTGTCTGACGGCGGTGGACTTGCGCCCGGAGTCTTTCTCCGCCGACCTGGCCCCGGAGACTCTCGAGCGGAGCAACCTGGGCGCTCTGCGGGCGCTGTCGCGCGTGAATCTGGAGCGGCCTCTAACACCCGACAGCCGCCTGAGCGGGCACATCGTGCAGGGCCACGTGGATGCGACCGGCGAGTTTTTGTCGCTGGACGCCCTGGGCGATGAAAACTGGTGGCTGAAGGTGCGCGTACCCGCGGCGCTCGATCCGTACCTGGTTTACAAAGGATCGGTCGCCATCGACGGCATCAGCCTGACCATCGCGGCGCTCGAAGGCGATGTACTGTCGGTTACCATCATTCCGCACACTTACCGCAACACGACGCTGGGCACGTATCAGCCGGGAAGCCGCGTGAATATCGAGTGCGACATCCTGGCCAAGCACGTCGAGAAACTGATCCGCAAGCTGGACCTGCGGCCGCGACTGACCGTCGAGCGCCTACGCGAGGAAGGCTACTGAGCCGAGATCCACAACCCCGGCTACTGGATCTGCAGTTCCGTTTTTCCCGTGACTGTCGCGGTGCCCACGGTGGTGGTCACCGTAACCAGGACCTCGCCCGTGTGGGAGCCGCTGAGTTTCGCGTCATACACATAGGCGTAATAAGTCCCATTCGCGGCAACGGAAAAAGTGATGCTGCTGTCGCTGAAAAGGGTCTTCGTGCCTTGCGTAACGGTCACGGTCATGCTGGCCGTACCCGTGGCGGTAGTGGTGGTGAACGTCCACAAGATCTCCCCGGTGCTGTTAGTCCCGAAAATCTGATATGGATACGGGATAACAAGACCGCCGGTCGCGATGCTGGAACACGGCGCCTCGCCGCCGCCCCCGAGGCAGGGCCAACTCGGCGGCGGACCGCCAACCGGCGGATTGGCGCCCGCCAGGACGATTCCCTGATACAGGCCAGTGCTTGTGTCGATCCCGCCCTGGGGGATGATGTCCACCTGTCCTGCCCGAACGAGATGGATTACCGGCTTCCCACCCTCTTGGGCTTTGAGTTCCCGCTGGGAGCAAACGCCCAAGGCGACGGCCACGGCGATGGCTCCGTGCAGAAACAGGCGAATCTTCTTCATGGATTTTAACCTCGGCTTCCTGGGATTAGAGTCCCGGGGACTTAACAACTATACCAATGTCTTCCTCGGATCACTTCGGCGCGGCCGTTCCCGCAGTAGTGCTGTGCAGCACCAGCCCGGCGGTAATCGGCTTGCCGGTGGTGGCGGGATCCTCCGACCCTACGATCCACACGTTGCCCGGCGCGGTGACCACTCCGGCAAAAAGCACGTCGCTCAGGAAGTCGCCGGGCTTTGGGTCAGGACTCGCAACGATCGTCCAGTTCGTGCCGTCCCAATGCTCCAGCAAGGTCGCCTGGAAGCCGGAGCCATCGGCGGCGAAGTAGGATCCGAACGCGTAGATATCCGTGGCGGAGACCGCCGTGATTCCGAACAGTCTATTCGATTGATTCGGGCTGCCCGGCCCCACGTTGGGGCTGGGCACGACCGACCACGCGCTGCCATCGTAGTGTTCGATCAGGGTCAGCGTGGGATCGTGCAAAGCCGCGATCGACGTGCCGACCGCCCAAACGTTGTTTGGGGCCAGCGCGGTGACCGCGTACAATTCGTCCGCAACGCCTACCCGAGGGCTCGCCATGTGCTGCCAGTTCGTCCCGTCGTAGTGATACACCAGCGTGGCGCTATCGCTGCCCAGGGCGCCCGAGTAACCCACTGCCCAAACGTCGTTGGTGGCATCCGAAGAAGCTCCGACCAGAAACGCACTGTTATTTTCAATAGTGGTGGGGGTCCATGCTGTACCATCCCAGTGTTCGAACAAAAAGTTCCCAACGCCGCCGTCGGTAACGAGGCTGCCGACAGTCCAGATGTCGTTCGCCGAAATGGCCGTTATAGCGAACAGCAGGCCCTCGTCCCCGGGGGAAGTAAAGGGCGGGCTCGGGAACAAGCTCCAGGCCGTACCATTCCAATTCCAAATCTCTTGCCTGGGGCTTAGCCCAACATTACCCACCGCCCAGGCTTGGGTGGGGGAAATGTCCGCCACGCCTTCTATCGTGCCGATGTTGTCCCCTTTGATATCGGGCACTGGAAAAGCGGTCCAGGTGGCGCCATCGAAATGGATCGCCGCCTCGCCCACCGCCCAGATGTCGTTCGAGGAGGACGCGGAGACGGCGAACAGGCCGTTGTTGGAGTTTTCATTGGGAGTTTGGACCACCTGGAAAATCGATTGCCCCGCGGCTGTGGCCGGCAGATATGCCGCCGCCATTCCCGCGAGCAACAAGGTAACAGCTACTTTGGTTTTTTTCATGCGCATGATTCAACCCTACCAGCGGGCCACGCGGGCGCAGGTGAAGGCGAAGTAAATAGCTTGTAAAAGGCGCGGCGCCTATACAGCCGCTTTCCGCAACACTTCCTCCGCGTGCAGCGCCCCGTCCGGCGTCTCTTCGTGTTTGAACATGAGGAAGAGATCCTTGCCCTGCCCGACCAGGTCCCGCGCCCGTCCCGCAATGGACTCGATATCCTCCGCCGTATACTCGGGCTTTCGCAGCCGGTAATAGACGAAATCCGCCGTGATAACTTCCGGCACTTCCAGCTTCTCGGACTCGGCTACGCACAGCGAAACGTTGCGCCCTTCCAGTAAGCGGTAAACTTCGTCCACCAGCCACGAGACGTGCCGGAATTCGAAGGCGTAACGCAAATCTTCCGGCAGGATCTCGAGGAACGCGCGCAGCACGTCCATATCGCAGCGCATCTGCGGCGGAAGCTGGAATAGAACAGGCCCCAGCCGGCGCGCCGCGCGCAACGGATCGATCGCGCGCAGAAAAACGCCGGTAGCTTCCGCGGCGTTCTTCAGCCGCATGATATGCGTGATGCGCATGTGGGCCTTCAAAGCGAACAGGAATCCCGGCGGCGTGGCGGCCACCCACTTTTCGAGCGTGGCGGCGGAGGGCATGCGGCGAAAAGTGTAGTTGATCTCCACCGAGTTCAGCCGCTGCGCGTAATGCTCCAGGAATTTGTTGGCGGGAAGCTTCGCGGGATAGAAGCGCGGCTTCCACTGAGCGTAAGCAAATCCGGAGGTTCCAGCAAAGAGTCGGGCCATTGGCTTATTATGGAACTCCAGAGGACCCATTTGTGCACCTGCTCATAAACTGGATGCTCAGCGCGCTGGCCTTGTGGCTTTTGCCGCGCATCTTTGGCGGCATCCAGGTGCGCAACTATGGCACGGCGCTGATTGCGACGGTGGTGATCGCCATCGTGAACACGCTGGTGGGATGGCCGCTGAGGATCGTCACCCTGCCCCTGACGCTGCTCACGCTGGGCCTGTTCTGGCTGATCTTGAACGCATTCCTCTTGAAGCTGGCGTCCGCCTTTGTACCCGGATTTTATATCAGGGGCTTTGTGCCGGCCTTCCTCGGATCCATTGTGTTCACCGTGTTCGAGTACATCCTGCATCACCTGGCCTTCTACCCCCATGCCGGATTATTTTACTGAGGTCGTGCGGCCGGAGAATCCCCAGGATCTGGCGGACGCCATGGGTTGGGCGGCTGGCCGCCGCCAGACGATCGAGTTGGGTGGAAATTTCTCCAAGCGGATGATGGGCGGACCGGCAGCGCCGGCGAATATGACCATCTCCACCTCCGCGATGCGCCGCGTCCGCCAATACGAGCCGCGCGACTTGACCATCAGCGTGGAAGCCGGCATATCGTATTGCGAATTGAAACGCCTGCTGGCGGAGCACCGTCAGATGATCCCGCTGGATCCGCCTTTCGCGGACACCGCGACGATCGGCGGCCTCATCGCGTGTAACTGCAGCGGGCCGCGCCGCCGGCTTTATGGCACAGCGCGCGACCTGGTGATCGGCATGCAGTTCGCCACGCTGGAAGGCAAGCTGGTCGAATCCGGCGGCATGGTGGTGAAGAACGTCGCCGGGCTGGACATGAGCAAGTTAATGATCGGCTCGTTCGGCACCCTGGCGGCCATCGCGGTGGTCAACTTCAAACTGATTCCGCTGCCACCTTGCGAACGCAGTTTCCGGTTCTCGTTTGCGTCGCTCGATGAAGCCCTGACGGCGCGCGACGCTATCCTGAAGAGCCCGCTGGATCCCGCCGCCATCGATCTGCTGAATCCCTCCGCCGCGGCGGCCCCGGAACTGGTAAAGCCGGCCTGGTTGCTGGCGGTGCGGGCTGGCGGAAATGCGGCCGCGATTGCGCGGTATGATCGGGAACTGGCGGCTATGGGAGCGCAGGCGATTCGCGCGGACCAGGAGGACATGTTCTGGCGCGCCATTGAGGATTTCACGCCGCGATACCTCAACGCCCACCCGGATGGCGCGGTAGTGCGGGTGCCCGGCACTTTGAACGAGCTGAAGGCGGTGATGCAGCCGGTACCGGGACCGGCCATCGCGCGTGCGGCATCGGGCGTATGTTACGCGTATTTCGAAGACGCAGGCGAGGCGGCCGTGTTCGCCGCGGAAACCGCGCGCGAGTATAGCGAGACCGTCGTGGAATTCGCGCCGGAGAACCGCAAGGAAGAAATGGTTCTCTGGCCCGAGCCCGGTGAGGATCTGGAAATCATGAAGCGGATCAAAAACATGTTCGATCCGCAGCTCTTACTCAATCGTGGCCGACTCTACCGCCGTATCTGAAATCGCCATCGACAAGCCTCGCCAGGCGGATCTGGACCGGTGCGTGCATTGCGGCCTGTGCCTCAACGCCTGCCCCACCTATCGCGTGCTGGGCGTGGAAATGGACTCGCCCCGCGGCCGCATTTACCAGATGGCGCAGGTAGCGGCGGGCGCGCCGATCGGCCCTTCGTACATCGAGCACATCGAGTTATGCCTGGCCTGCCGCGGCTGCGAAAGCGCCTGCCCTTCCGGCGTGCAATACGGCCGGCTGGTGGAGGCGGCGCGGGCGGAAATCGAGAGCGCCACGGTGCGCCCGCGCCGGGAGCGCTGGATGCGCGGTTTCGTCTTTGGACATCTGCTGCGGTCGCCCGCCCTCATGACCGTGGCCGGCACGCTGCTCTATCTGTACCAGGGCAGCGGTTTGCAGAAACTGGTCCGCGCGCTCGGATTCCTCAAAGTGTTGGGCAAGTTGGGCGACGTCGAACAGCTTACGCCGCCCGCCGAGCCGCCGTTTTTCTTTAACAAGATTGGCAAGACGTTCCCGGCCGAAGGCCCGCGGCGTTACCGGGTGGCGCTGATGGCGGGGTGCATCGCCAACGTGTGCTTCGCGCGATTGAACGAGGCCACCGTCCGCGTCTTGCAGAAAAACGGCTGCGAAGTCGTGGTGCCGGACGGCCAGGGCTGCTGCGGCGCGCTGCATGTCCATGCGGGTTTGCGCGACGAGGCGCGCCAGCTGGCGCGGCGCAATATCGACGCACTGGCGGAGGGCGGCCACGACGCCATCCTGACCAATGCCGCGGGCTGCGGCTCGACCCTGAAAGAGTACGGAGAATTATTGGAAGGCGACCCGGAGTACGCCGCGCGGGCCAGCGAGTTCGCGCGGCGAATGCAAGATGTTACGGAGTTCCTCGCCTCCATCGAGCTCAACCGGGGAATGAAGCCGCTGCCGCTTACGGTCACCTATCAGGATTCCTGCCACCTGGCGCACGGCCAGCGCATCCGCACGGCGCCGCGCAAACTGCTGGCAGCGGTGCCCGGCTTGATATTCCGCGAAATGCCGCTCTCCGATGTGTGCTGCGGTAGCGCCGGTATCTACAATGTGGTCCAGAACACGATGTCCATGGAGATTCTGGAAGGTAAGATGGAGAACGTAAATCGCACCGGCGCGGATGTGATCGCCACGGCGAATCCGGGGTGCATCCTGCAACTGCGTGCCGGCGTAAGCATGCACGGCCAAGGCCAGCGCGTCGTACACGTGCTGGAGCTGTTGGACGAGGCGTACCGGTAGGACGGCCCGCCGGGCCAGCCAGCAGTGCCCTGTAACCTTCTCTTTCAGTGCCGCGCCTCCCGCCTAATGACGTTCCGTGCGCGCATCGCCCTCCCGGCAGCCCTCGTGTGCCTCGCTACCGGCGCCGGCATCCGTGCGCAATCGTCCGATGGTCTGAACCACGACCGTATCCTGGGCGTTATCCCCGACTATCAGACGGTTAACGATGCTACCCCGGAGACGCCGCCTCTCACGCCGCGGCAGAAATGGATTTTCTTCCTGGATGAAACCAAAGATCCGTTCAACATCTTCTCCGAGGCCTTGAGCGCCGGGCTTTCGCAAGCGGACAATCAGACGCCCAAATATGGTGAAGGATACGGGGCCTACGCCAAGCGATTCGGCGCGGCGGTGGGCGATTTCGGTTCCCAGAACCTGTTTAGCGATGCCGTCCTGGCCTGCCTGCTGCATCAGGATCCCAGATACTTTCGCAAAGGTCCGCAATGGAAGATCCTGCCGCGCGTGGCGTATTCACTGAGCCGCATCGCCGTGGCCCGGCAGGACTCCGGCCGGAATACGTTCGATGCCTCAGGCGTTTTCGGTATGATGCTGGGTATCGGCGCCTCAAATCTCTACTACCCCTCGGCCAGCCGTACCGGGACGGTGATGGCCACCCGCGTGGGGACCAGCCTGTTTGGATGGGGGATCGGCAACGTCGCGGCGGAATTCTGGCCCGACATTCACCAGAAGTTTTTTGCGAACGGTTTCCTACATCGGAAACAGCCGAAACCCCCGGTGTTGCACCGGTAAGTGGAGCAGGCCCGTGGCCGGCGGCGGCCTGTCAGGCCGCCTGGCTCACTGGCAGCAGATCCTGACATGATAGCGACCGTGCGCAACACTCATCACATCGGTCTAACCGCTCCAGTAGACGCCCGCAGGGCTCCCCGTGCTTCAGACTTAGGTGCATCGTCGATTTCGAATCGCTGAGCAGGGACCTTACGCCCGACACCGCGGGCACTAGGATCCCTCAAAGAGCCGTGGGTCAAAATGGAAGATCGCCGGTGGCTCGACCTGTATCCGCGCAAATTCCGGGTGGACTGGATTGAGCAGGAAGTTATGTTCCCCCGCTACCACAAAAGACGGCACCTGCAGTACGGCACTCATTCCGGAATCGATCCACCAGTCGCCCAACTGTTCGGTACTCAGGTCTTGGAGCGCCCGGTGCTTGCGTAGATCCTTTTCGTGAATCGTGCTAATTCCATTAGGGAGCACAGCGGCCACACAAACGTAGCCGCGCGGGAAGTCTTGTCTCCGCATGTGCACCAGATTCTCAAGGACGGCCACGGCGATGCTCTCGGCCATGTAGACGACTGCGCGCCCGGGCGAATTCCAGCGGCCGCCGGCGCGCCGGGCCCCTGCTCCGTCGAGACGCGCATAACGCGCCCGGCATACGCGGAAAACGCCGCGGCCGGTCGAGTCGGCCATCAGGAAGGAATGTTGTGTTCGATGCGGGTGAGCGTCCGCTCGACCAGTTCGATGCCTTCGCTGGTGGCTAACATCTCCGTGGGGGTTTGATTATCGAACAGGGCGAGGGGAGTCGACAGCCAGTGCGTGGCCTTATGCTCATCCCCGAACACGGCCACCGCGTGCGCGATGACGGGCACCAGGCGAATGAGAGGAAGCGCAGAGGTCATCCGCTCTTTATTCTACCTCGGTAACCGCTTATTGAAAACGTCCAGGATGCTCCCCGGTGGCAGCAGTTCCCGGTTGCCGTTTCGGCCAGCCGTCCTCCGGCTCCTCCAGCGCCTCTTGGGCGACCGCGTTCGCTCGACGCGAAATGCCACGTGAGGTAGTGTTGGCTTCAGATCTTGACGGCCGGCGCTGAGTCGGGGTAGTGTGGGGCGTGGCTCGAAAGGAGTGCTTATGACAATCACCGTTGACGTCGCGCCAGAGGTCGAAGCCGCACTTGCGCGCCGGGCTGCTGCCCTCGGCCGGCCGGTCGAAGCCTATGCCGCCGGTTTGCTCGCGGAAGCAGTCCAGCTTTCGGCAGCGCATCCGGCGTCAACCGCCGGGGATATGGTGGAACTCTTCGCTCCGCTCCGTGGGCTCAATCTGGATTTTGAACGCGACAGGGATACCGGACGGGATATCGTTCTGTGAAGGGATACCTGGTAGATACAAACATCCCATCCGAACAGACCCGCGAAACACCCGATGCGCGCGTGCCGGCTTTTCTCAAGAACGCCGGGAAAGAGAGCGTCTTCCTGAGCGTCATGACCATCGGCGAAATCTGCAAGGGCATCGACTTGCTGCCGGTCAGCAAGAAGCGGAGCGGGCTGCAAAGCTGGCTCGAAATTGATGTGCGTTCCTGGTTCGCGGGGCGGATTCTCCCGGTCACCGAATCCATCGCCGAGCGCTGGGGTCACGTGGCCGCGACCGCGAAACAGCGAGGAATCGCTGTGGCGGTGGTGGACGGCGTCATCGCCGCCACGGCCCTTGAACACGGCCTCACCCTGGTAACGCGGAATGTGAGGGACTTTGCCAGTCTGGGCGTCGTTCTTCTCAATCCTTGGGATGCCATATGAGCCTTTGGGCGGCGTCGCCCGGGTCTGCGACCTGCTAGGGGAAAGCAAGCCCTGGCGAGCAGACCAAGGATTGACTGGCAAGTAGAGCCCGCAACATCGCACATTGGGAAGGCCGCACACGCTCGCTGCCTCTTACTCGCCGGAACTGCCATAAAACCACTCCTTGTGGGCCTTCAGTATCCTTACCTGCTCCCCAATAATTCGCAGCACTTCAATGTATTCTAGATCCAGAAAAAGGCAACGATCATCCCGGCTCTCCAACATAGGACCCTTGATATTGGGCACAGAGCTTCTCAGGAGCCATATGTAATACTCGTATATAGTAATCGAATGTTGACGCCACCGTGCAGTATCATGGAACTATGAAGTTCGCCGTCCCAGTGCTCACGGTCATGTTCGCCGCTTTCGGCGCAGCACAGCAACCGAATCCGCAAGTCCCGAATTCGTCTACACCTTCGGTTGCGTGGGGTTCAGCCTTCAACGGACTTCGGCTTGGCGTTGCGTTCGGCTCTGGTCCGTTCAAACGCACACTGCTAGTTGTTTTTCAGAATGTTGGTTCCGTGGCGGTTGATGTGACAACCGGCAACGAAAACGGAAAGGGTCCGAGCTATGACTATATGAAGTTCATCGTTACTGCGCCGGATGGAATACAGCATGTTTGTCTACACCGAGGCGTGTATGTTCCGATAGCGGGCTTGTTCCTGCCGTTGTCTGTACATCTAATGGCTGGCGCAACCCACGAGTTAGAACTTCCTCTGGACGACATCATCCTCGCATCTCGAACGACGGTCACGCTTGATACTCTGGTTAAGCAAGGACATTCCGTTCGAGTCCGGTATGAGGTGACACAAGCTGACGCAGACTGGGTCAAGCTCTCACATTCTTGGATCGGGACGCTGAGTACGTCGGAACTTTCGCCTGTACATTAGCAGTCCAGCTACAGCGTATCGAGCCGGAGCCGAGAGCCAGAATTCAATTTCTTTTCGGTCAACTGCCAATGGCGGTGCTGGTGAATCTGCCGATGATGGCGCTCCAGTCCATCTGGGCGATACGGGATCGGTACGTGTCCGGGCGCAAAGCTGTAGCGTTCGAAATCGAAGTGCGTGACGGGATTGCTGGCCTAATCGCCCGTTCTTTTCAGGGCCGTAACATCCAGGGTTATAATAGAGACCGGGCCTTGCAATGAAGAATGCACTCGCTGGCGCATCGTTTGGATTGGCGCTCCTGGCCGCTGGTTACCTACTCGTCTTTCCGATCTATTCTGGGTCTAACGCTACTCAGCAGACTCACGCCACCTTGCTGCAAGTCAACGGACCTCATGCGCTCATCCCCGTCCTGTTTCCGGTCTTAATCACATTGATAACCTTGTTACTTGGTAAGTGGGTATTTCGGGTCGCTGCCACCATTTTGATCGGACTGTTCGTGCTGATCGGCGGGTTCACGATTGGCTTGTTCTATCTACCAGCGGCTATTCTGATGTGGATGGCAGCTTGCGTGGATGACCCTTCAAGGTTCCGTCACTGAGTCTTGAGCGGTGTTCTCGATGTATTGAAAGGCGACCCGTAAGCTGCCAGATCTAACACTGGTGCCGTAAAATAGGAACAGCCCGAGCGGTACGCCTGTTTCCTCTCTGCTCGTCCGATGACCTTTTCGTGCGCCAGCAACCGGCCTTGATGCTCCGTTAGCGAGACTCGGCATCCTGGACGGAACTCCCGAGGACGATTTCTACAGGGCACAGCGAGAAGTGAAGGCGAGGTCACGAGTGGCGGCACGGGTATTTTGTGGGGAGATACGGTTCATGACCAGCAACCATTGAACGTTTCGGAAACGGCAGTCGGTGAACAGGACTGGTGTCAGCCTGCCTGCCGTGCGCTGCTCATACTCGAAACGGCGCTCTGGACCGGCATTCGCAGACCGGCCTGAAGGTCAGATTTGTACCCGATGAAAATCGGATATAGTGCGAAACTGAATCATTTCCTTGATGTTGTCTATGTTGCCTTTTCCGTGGCCGGCGGAATCGCTGCTATCGGATAGAGTAATACTTCCCCGGAATTGTTCCAATGGTGCCAAAGCAGTTCGAGCTGTCGCTGCAAATCTTCACCCCAGGCGGCGAAACTGTCTGCCAATATGAAATTGCCGAAATTCGCTAGTTTCTCACTATGTTTTACCGACCGCCTATTAGCGAATAACCTGTACAAATGGATCGCTGACAGGACGGCGACCGCGAGAAGGAATATTGCAAGAATCAGCCATACCCATCTGGGCCAAACCGATACATCCTTGGGCTTAACATCGAGCCAAATGAAGATTGAGGTTGTCGCGCCGCCGGTAGCTATAAGCGCACCGGTGGCCTTGACAGGGGTCTTGAACCTCTCCCACATGAGCACTGAAGGTAGCATTTTTCACATGTCCAGCAAAAGGGTTTGGTCGCGGTGGCCGGTGCGGCCCGCTTTGTCTCAGAGCCACGCTTAGTCAAAAAGCTAAGATCGCAACTCAGATATCAAGTGCTGGTGGGCGTCTGTAGCGGTCAGAGAGCTGAACGGGATACCATCAATATGACACTTTCTTGTACGGCGAATCCAGGCAGGAATTGCGCAGCGTCGCGTTCCGACTCCGCGACCGCCTACTCAATCACCAGCAGCAAATCCTTAGCCTCCACGTGCCGCCCCGGTTGCACCAGCACCTGCGTCACCTTTCCGCCCACCGGCGCGTAGACGGTGCTCTGCATCTTCATGGCTTCCATGACCAGCAGGCGATCGCCCTTCTTCACCACTTGATTCAATTCCACGGCCACGGTCGAAACCACGCCTGGAATGGGCGCGCCAATCTCACCCAACTTGGCGGGATCGGCTTTGGGCACCGCCGCGACCTTCACCTCCAGGCTCTTGTCGCGGATATTCACTTCGCGCGGCTGCCCGTTCAACTCGAAAAATACCGTACGGGAACCGTCCGGGTGCGGCTCGCCCACCGTCAGAAACTTGATCACCAGGGCTTTGCCTGGCTCCAGTTCCACCGCGACTTCATCGCCTTTTTCCATGCCGTAATAGAACTGCGGCGTGGGCAGCGTTTCCACGTTGCCGTAGCTCTGCCGCGCCTTGGCGAACTTCAGAAAAACATCCGGGTACATCAGGAAGCTAAGTACTTCGTCGGGCGATGGCTCATGGCCAATTTTGCGTCCCAGCGTGGACGCGGTCTCCTCGAAATTAACCGGCGTCAGATGCGCGCCGGGCCGCCCGCGCTGCGGCTTGGCGCCTTTCAGAATGGCTTTCTGAAAGCGCTTGGGCCAACCGCCCTCCGGCTCGCCGAGCGCTCCACTCAACATCTCGATCACGGAGCCGGGCAGCGTCAGGTTGTGGTCCGGACCGAGCCGTTCGAACTGCCGCGCGGTCATATTGTGGTTCACCAGGAAGATGGCCAGGTCGCCGACTGCCTTGCTGGAAGGCGTGACCTTCACGATATCGCCGAACGCGGCGTTGGCTTCGGCGTAGGTGCGCGCGATCTCATGCCAGCGCGCGCCCAGCCCCATGGATTCGGCCTGCTCGCGCAGATTGGTGTACTGGCCACCGGGCATCTCGTGAACATAAACTTCGGCCGTGCCGGACTTCGGTCCGGTATCGAACGGCGCATAATACGTCCGCACGGTTTCCCAATAATCGGCGCACTGGTTGAGCGCATCCAGGTCGAGGCCGCTATCGCGCGGCGTGTTGTTGAGCGCCGCCACGATGGAGTTCAGATTCGGCTGGCTGGTGCCGCCGCTCATGGAGGCGATGGCGCCGTCGGCCACATGCACGCCCGCCTCGGCCGCCTTCAGCACGGAGGCCGCGTTGATGCCGCTCGTATCGTGCGTGTGGAAGTGAATGGGAATGCCCACTTCCTGCCGCAGGGTGCCCACCAGCTTCTCCGCCGCGTAGGGTTTGCACAACCCCGCCATGTCTTTGATGGCCAGCATATGGGCGCCCATGCGCTCCAGTTCGCGTGCCATCTTCACGTAATACTGGAGCGAATACTTGTCCCGGCGCCGGTCCAGGATGTCGCCGGTATAGCAGACGGCGGCCTCGCAGATCTTGCCGGTTTTCCGCACGGCTTCCATGGGTATCTTCATATTGGGAAGCCAGTTCAACGAGTCGAAGATGCGGAAGATGTCGATGCCTTGCGCGGCCGCCTCGTGGATGAATCGCTCGACGGCATTGTCCGGATACGCCATGTACCCAACTGCATTCGAGGCCCGCAGCAGCATCTGGAAACAAATGTTCGGAATGGCCTCGCGCATCTGGCGCAGGCGCAGCCAGGGATCTTCGTGCAGAAAGCGCATGGCTACGTCGAACGTGGCGCCGCCCCACATCTCCAGGCTGTAGAGATTGTGCAGGCGGTGCGCGACGAAGTTAGCGATGCGCAGCATGTCGTAGGAGCGCACGCGCGTGGCCAGCAGGGATTGGTGCGCGTCGCGGAACGTGGTGTCGGTGAGTAGCAGCCGCTGCTGCGACCGGGTCCACGCGGCAAACTTCTCCGGCCCCATGGAGGCGAGCAGTTGACGGGTGCCATCCGGCGGCCTGTTGGCGTTATGTGGCGGGACCGGAGCGGGGTCGATGCGGGCGGGGACCGGCTTGCCGGCCACGGTCGGATTCCGGTTAACGATCACTTCGCCCAGATAGGTCAGCAGCTTGGTGGCGCGGTCCTTGCGCTGCACGAAGCGGAACAATTCCGGCGTTTGCTCCAACCATCCGGTGGTCACGCGGCCAGACTGGAAATCCGGGTGGTTCACCACGTTTTCGAGGAACGGGATATTGGTCTTCACGCCGCGCACGCGGAACTCGCGCAGGCAGCGGTCCATGCGCTGGCAGGCCTGGCGGAAGTCGCGGCCCCAGGCAGTGGTCTTCACCAGCAGCGAGTCGTAGTAAGGGGTGATGACCGCGCCGGAGTAAGCTGATCCGCCATCGAGGCGTATGCCGAAGCCCGCGGGCGAGCGGTAGGTGTGGATCTTCCCGTAGTCCGGCACGAAGTGGTTGGAGGGGTCCTCGGTGGTGATGCGGCACTGCAAGGCAAAGCCATAGAGCGGGATCTGCTCCTGCGGCGGCAGTTGCATCTCGGGGCCGGACAGCTCGAGTCCCTGCGCGACCTGGATCTGGCAGCGCACCAGGTCGATACCTGTGACCATCTCGGTGACGGTGTGCTCCACCTGGATGCGCGGATTCACTTCGATGAAGTACCCGGCGCCCGAATCGGCATCCACCAGGAACTCCACGGTTCCGGCATTGTAATAGCCCGCGGCCCGCGCCAGCGTGACGGCGGCTTCGGCCAGCGCGCGGCGGATGGAATCGTCGAGGCCTACGGCGGGCGCTACTTCCACCACCTTCTGATGCCGCCGCTGCACGGAGCAGTCGCGCTCGTAGAGGTGCAGCAGGTGCCCGGCGCGATCACCCAGAATCTGCACTTCCACGTGCCGGGCATGCTCCACGTAGCGTTCCAGAAACACCGCATCGTTGCCGAAAGCCGCGCCCGCTTCGCGCCGGGCTTCGGCGAGCCGCTCACCGAATTCCGCGGCGCTCCGCACCACCCGCATACCGCGTCCGCCGCCGCCAAACGCCGCTTTCACGATCAGCGGAAAGCCGATGCGGCGCGCGATGCGCTCGGCCTGGCGCGGATCGCTGATGGGATCGTCGGTGCCGGGCACGGTGGGAATGCCGGCACGCTGGGCCAATTGCCGGGCAGCACGTTTGTCGCCCAGCAGTTCGAGCAATTCCGCGCTGGGGCCGATGAAGGCAATGCCGGCCTTTTCGCAGGCGCGCGGAAGGGCCGGATTTTCCGCCAGAAAACCGTAGCCCGGATGAATGGCGTCCACGCCTTTTTCTTTTGCCAGGGCCACGATGCCATCCACGTCGAGGTAGGCTTCCACCGGCCCTTTGCCCGCGCCGATCAGGTAAGCTTCATCGGCCTTGAAGCGGTGCAGCGCCAGGCGGTCTTCCTGCGAATAGATGGCGACGGTGCGCAGGCCCAGTTCATTGGCGGCGCGCAGGATGCGGATCGCAATTTCGCCGCGGTTCAGTGCTAACAGCTTGTTCATTTGTGGGAATGATTCGAGGATACCAGTGTTGCCGGGCATGGCGCAGCAATGACAACGTACACCGCGAAATCTTCTCCGCCGAACCAATAACTTGCCGGGGTTGCCCGCCGATTCTCCCCAGCCTCAACCCTATGATTCGGTCAGAAGGAGAACAGTGCTGTTTATAATACGCCACAACGCTACCTTTGTGCGCGAAGGGCGCTGCCTGCTCCTGGCCGAATCCTCGCAATCGTTGCTCGATTGCTCGGGCTGCCGCACCATTGCCTGGTGCCCCTACTACGACCTCGCCGGGGTACGCGAACCCGAGCGTCTGGCTCTCGCGCACTGGGAAGACGATGGAGGCGGCCCACTTGAAACGCATCCGGTCCTTCCGTCACTATAATGATGCGGGGGACGCATGCCATTTAACGACAGCCGGATCGAGCACTTCATCGTCCTGATGCTGGAAAACCGTTCGTTTGATCACATGTTGGGCTTTTCCGGGGTTCCGGGCATCGATGGACTGACCGGCGCGGAAACCAATCCGGACACTACCGGCGCGCCGGCACAGGTTTCGAACGACGCGAAATACATCGGCGACTATGAGCCCGATCCGGGGCACGAGCTGTTCGATGTCAACGTCCAGATCTTCTCCAATCAGCAGGCCACGCCGGGCACCGCGCCGCCCATGCAGGGATTCATCCAAAGCTATTTCCAGGTATGCGGCGATCCCAATCGCGCCAAGGACGTGATGAAGTGCTTCTCCCCGCAAACACTGCCTAATCTAACCTACCTGGCGAAGAATTACGCGGTCTGCGATCGCTGGTTTTCGTCCGTGCCGGGGCCGACTTTGCCCAACCGGTCTTTCGCGCACGCGGCCACGTCGATGGGCTCCGCCGTGGGACCGCCTTTCCTGGGCAATCTGCACACGATTTACACGGTGCTCAACCAGCAGCAGGTCTCCGCCAAAATCTATTACCAGGATTACACTATGGCGCTGACCTTTAAGGAATTACTGGGCGCCCAGAACACATACTTCGGCCAGTACGAGGATTTCCTGAACGACTGCAAAGATCCGCAATCTCTGCCGAACTACTGCTTCATCGAGCCGCGTTACAATGCCGATGATACCGGTGGCGCGCACGAGCCGGCCGACCAGCACCCCGACCATGATGTGCGCGACGGAGAAGCGCTCATTCAAGAGGTCTATGCGGCGCTGACCGGCAACCCCGCAGTCTGGCAGAAGACGCTGTTGCTTATCGTTTACGACGAGCATGGCGGACTCTTCGATCATGTCGCGCCGCCCGCCTGCCAGAATCCCGACAATCTGAATTCGACCGCTCCCCCGTTCGATTTCACGCGCCTCGGCGTGCGCGTGCCCGCCGTCATGGCCTCGCCTTACATAAAGGCCGGCACCGTGATCGGAACGGCTGATAATACGTTCTACGATCACTCTTCGATCATCGCCACGGCGCGCAAGTTATTCCTGCCGGATTGGCAAAATACGTCCCTCACCAATCGGGACAAAAACGCGGCGACCTTCGACCAGGTGCTGAATCTGGCCACGCCGGATAACAATCCGATGGCGGCGCGGGCGGTCGCCCTGGCGGCGCATACAGCGATGGTCGGAGCGCGCGTGGCCGCCGTTCCGCCCGGCGCGCCGCCGCCATCGAGCAAGGATAAACCGCTTTCCAGCCTGCAGAAGAACATGGTGGCGCATGCCAGCCAGGCCGAGCAGGCATACCTTCCGCCTGAACAGCGCACCGGGCAAGCTCCGGCCGGCATTCAAACCGAAAAACAGGCCTCTACCTATCTGCAGGCTGTGGGGCGGCGGCTCAGGGGCGTCCAATGAAACGCATCGTTTGGTTTGCAATGGCTGCCTCGCTCGTGCCCGGCGCGTTTGGCGACGATCAGTTGACCAAAGAGGTTCACACCATCGAGAATTACTGCGCGCCTGCCTTGAAGGACAAACTGCTCGACCGGACGCAGGATACGCAATGCGCCCAGCCGATCTTCAACGGCGACCCGCTGCACTTCAATGCCCAGATGTTCGCGCCTGGCAACGGCCTGGGATTGGGGATGGGATACAAGCGCCTGTTCACCTTCGGACAGAGCTGGCAAAACAACTGGGATCTGGGCGGAATGGGATCGGTACAGGGCTCGTGGGAAGGCCATTTCGTGGCGCAGTTCGATAAGGAACGGCCGGCGCCTTCCATGACCGATAGAACCCCGCCCCAGCACCGGATCGTGGAGAAGTTCGAGGTTCAGCCCTATGTCAGCGCGCAACAATTAACCAAGCTGGATTACTATGGCGAAGGGCCGCTAACCGCCCGGAGCGCGGTCGCGCTCTACACCGAGCGTGACATCCGCGTGGGCGTCGGCGTGTCCGTTCCGTTGGCCTGGTGGCTGAACGTGGGCGCGAAAGCCGAGGAATTGTGGCCGGCGATCGGCACAGCCTCCACCAGCACCATCCCTTCGGTGGCGGACTCTTACACCACTTTGCAGGCACCCGGCATCGTTTCGCAGCCCAGCTTCACCCATTACCAGTTCTATGTGCGCCCGCACTTACCCAATCAGGAACCGTTCGATCTGATTTACAAAATCGGCTACGAGTATTTTCAGGATCACGGCAGCGGCCAGTATTCCTTCGGCCGGTTCCGGGCGGACCTGCTGCACAACTTATATCTGGAGCATTCAGGTAAGGAGGTGCGCCGCGATAGCATCCTGTCCATCTATGCCCGCTTCACGCTGGCGCAGACATCCGCGGGCAACAGCGTACCATTCTATTTGCAGGATACGCTGGGCGGCACGGATATCAACGGCGACCCAGCGCTGCGCGCCTTTGCCGATTACCGGTTCCGCGCCCCGGATAACATGGTCTTCGAAGTGGAATTCAATCGCCGGATCTGGAAGCCGCTCGGCATCATGGTCTTCTACGACGCCGGCCAGGTGGCTGCTGAAGGTTCAGACCTCAGCTTCGCAAGAATGCGCCAGGGGTTCGGCGGGGGCTTGACCCTGTGGTCGGCCACCAAAGTTGTGTTTCGCGCTTATGTCGGACTGGGCGGCGGCGAGGGGACCCACACCTTCGTGGGAATTTTACCCCTCCCCGGGCCCGTGGCCGCGCCATACCGCACGTACTGACAAACGGTCTTAGTCCAACACCAACTTCATGTTCGTGCCGCCCACGCGGATCTCTTCGACCTTGTTCTTGCCATCGGCGTTGGCGTACCGCACGCTGGTGGAAGAATATTTCGCGTCGCCGGATTCGACCTTCACGCCCGCCTCGGTGGTTTCGTGGCCGTGCTTGATCACAATCTTTTGTTCCTGCAGTTCGCACTTGTAGTCGCCGGCCTTCAACTCCGTGCCGCCGATCATGGCCGGCTCAAATAACGTGACGGTGAACGACTTGGTACTGGCGAATGCCATCGCTGCCAGCAAACATACGAATATCAATGCCTTCTTCATCTTTGGTTCGCTCCTTCAAGCGTTTTGACGGTCTAGGGGTGCGCTTCGCACGGACCGTCTATAGGATAAGACGACCGCATTGGCAGACGGTTATGCCGCGCCATGTCAGGAGTTTGTTAAGAATTCGCGCACGCGGGCCAACGCCCGATCCTGAATGTGCGGTTCTTCGCCAAAGCCATTCAGCCATTCCATGTCAGTTTCTTTACGAAACCAGGTCATCTGGCGTTTGGCGTAGTTTCGCGTGTTGCGCTGCGCGTAGAACAGCGCCTCCCTGGCGTTCAGTTCGCCGTGCAGCATCTGGACCGCCTGGCGGTAGCCGTGCGACTCGAACGGTTTCGCCTGAATGGAAAAGCCCTTATCGAGGATGCGCTGCACCTCCTCCACCAGCCCGGATCCGAACATGCGGCGGCAGCGTTCGTCCAGCCGGCGATATAATTCGTCGCGGTCGGGCGCCAGTCCCATCTTGAGCGTGCGAAAACCCTCCAACTGGTCGCGGCCTTCGCTGAACATCTCGGTTACGGGCCGGCTCGCCAGGAGGCACACCTCGACCGCGCGCATGACCTTTGGCACGTCGTTTGGGTGGATGCGCGCCGCCGCGGCGGCATCGAATCGCCTCAGCAGCCGGTGCAGCGAACCGGGCTTCCGCCGTTCGCGCGCCGCTAACCGCTCGCGCAGGACCTCGTCGCGCGCGGGTCCCCGGAACAAGCCTTCAAACAACGCCCGCAGATAGAATCCAGTGCCGCCGGCGACTACGGGCAACCGGCCGCGGCCCGAGATCGAAGCCAGTGCCGCGCGCCCCAGCCGGGCATACTCGCCCGCGGTGAAGACCTGGTCCGGGTCCAGAATGTCGATCAAATGGTGGGGAACCCCGCCCATCTCCCCCGGCGTCAGCTTGGCCGTGCCGATGTCGAAGTAACGATAAATCTGCAGCGAATCGCAGTTCACCACCTCGCCGCCGAACTCTTCGGCAACCCGTAGAGCCAGTTCGCTCTTGCCGGCGCCGGTGGGACCGGCGATCGCAATTACCGCGTTCAAAAAGGACCCCTCCGATAGGTAACACAACCGCCTCCGCGCCCGCTCGGCAATGCGCTATACTGTGGCACGGAAGAAAATGGGCAGCGTGCCTCTGGCGTCGATTTTCGAATGGCTGACCACCAGCCCCTGGGCGAATGCGATGAACGGTCCCGAGTGGGCCTTCCCGGTCGTCCAGAGCCTGCATTTCATAGGGTTCGCGTTCTCTATCGGGACCATCGCCATCGTCGACCTTCGTCTCCTGGGATTGGGGATGCGCCGCCAGTCCGCCGCGGAACTGGCCGCGGATCTCGATCCGTGGACCTGGGCCGGCTTCGCCATCATGCTGATCACCGGACCGTTGATGTTTTCGGCGGATGCCGTCCAGTATCACCACAACCCTTCGTTTCAGTTTAAGATGGTGTGCCTGTTATTGGCTTTGCTGTTCTACTTCACGATCCATCGCAAAGTGGCGCGGTCCAACGCCTCGCCGCTCGCCGCCAAATTGGCCGGCGGCCTGTCGCTCATTCTATGGACCGCGGTGGTGGCGGGCGGGCGGATGATCGCGTTCGTTTGAAAGGATAAAACCATTGGATGTCGATCCCTTCGGCGCTGGATTGGATAGAGAGCACGGATCTGAGCACGGCGATTCGGGAAGGCGCCCTGCCGTATCCGATCATCGGCGGAATCCATCTTCTGGCGATCGCCTTATTTGGCGGCATGGTGCTGGCAACGGACCTGCGCCTGCTAGGATGGGCGATGCGACGCCGGAAGGTTTCGGACATCGTGGATCAACTGCGGGCCTGGAAGTGGGTGGGCTTCGTGGTGGTGGTCTCGACCGGTTTGCTGCTGGCCTGGGCGGAACCCATCAAGCTCTATCGCAGCCCGTCGTTTTGGGTCAAGATGGCGCTGCTCGCCATGGTGGGAGTGCATGCTCTCGTTTTTCGAGCCGGCGTCTACGGGAATACGGCGCGGCTTGACGTGGCTGTAACAGCCGAAGCCAAGTGGGCCGCATCGCTTTCCCTGCTCTTATGGGCCGGGTTGATTGTTTCAGGGAGGCTGATCGCATACGATGCTTAAGAAGATTCCAGCCGGCGCAATAGCCGTCTTGTTCCTGGCCGTGACCCATGTTTGCGCCCAACCGGCGCCGCAGCCGCACCGCCTGCCCGACGGAAAGCCGGACCTCAGCGGGATCTGGCAAGCCATGAACACGGCGAATTGGGACCTTCAGGAGCACGCGGCGCGCACCGGCCTGGTGGTCGCACTGGGCGCGATCGGCGCCGAGCCCGGCGGTCCGGGAGTGGTGGAAGGCGGCGAGATTCCCTACCTGCCGGCGGCCAAGGCCCAGAAGAAAGCCAACTTTCAAAACCGCGCGGCCGCCGACCCCGAACTGCGCTGTTATCTGCCTGGCGTGCCGCGCGCAACGTACATGCCGTATCCATTTCAGATCTTTCACAGCGCGAAGGCCATTTTCTTCGCCTACGAATATGCGGGCGCGGTACGGAATATCTTCCTTAAAGATCCCGGACCGGCGCCGGCCGATTCCTGGATGGGGCAGTCTGTGGGCCACTGGGAAGGGGACACGCTGGTGATCGACGTCACGGGTCTGGATGAGCGCACCTGGTTCGACAGGGTGGGTGATTTTCATAGCGACGCGCTGCACGTTATCGAACGATATACGCCAATGGGCCCGGACATTCTCTCCTATGAAGCGACCATCGAAGATCCAAAGGTTTTCGCGCGCCCGTGGAAGATCAAGATGCCGCTCTATCGCCATGTCGAAGAGAATGCCCGGTTGATGGAATTCAAGTGCGTGGAGTTCGCCGAAGAGCTGATGTATGGCAAGTTCGACAAAAAGACCGTGAAGTAAAGGACTGAAATGAAGTTAAAATTTTTCGCCGTAATCACCTGCGCCCTGGTTCTCGGGTCATCGCCGGCATGGGCGCATCATGCTTTCGCGGCGGAGTTCGACGCGAAGAGGCCTGTCCATCTGGTGGGCGTGGTCTCCAAGGTGGAACTGATCAACCCCCACGCTTGGATTCATGTCGACGTGAAAGGGCCAGATGGCAAAGTGACCACCTGGATGATAGAAGCCGGCAGTCCGAATGTGCTGTTGCGGCGCGGCTTCACAAAAGCGAGTGTGGCGCCCGGCACGCCCGTGGTGGTGGAAGGTTATCAGTCCAAGGATGGCTCCCTGCGGGCCAACGGCAAGGACATTACTCTTCCGGACGGCAGAAAACTGTTCCTCGGCTCGTCCGGCACCGGCGCGCCTTACGACGAAAAGAAATAATTCGAGAGAGGAGAGCGGATCCCAATGCGCTATCGATTCTTAGTATCCCTGGGCGCCTTGCCTGCGCTGCTGGCGGTGCACCTGGTGGCCCAAACCTCCAGCGGCGTGCCACGCACGCCCGACGGGCATCCCGACCTGCAGGGCACCTGGACCAACGCGACCATCACGCCTCTCGAGCGACCCGCCTCGCTGGCGGGAAAGGCTACCCTCACCGACGCCGAGGCCAAGGTGCTGGAGAAGGCCAGCGCCAACGAACTCGCCGAATACGATGGGAAATCCGAGGGGCCGTTACTGACGGCCACCGGCTCGGCGGGGACCGGCGGGTATAATGCGCTATTCCTCGACCGCGGATCGGAATTCGCCCGCGTGGATGGCGTCAAGCGCACTTCGTTGATCATCGATCCGCCGGACGGAAGGGTGCCCCGGCAGTCGGCGGAGGCTGGGCGCAGACTCGCGGCGTCCTATGGCGGCAGCTTCGACAGCGTGAAGGATCGGCCCCTATCCGAGCGCTGTCTCCTCGGATTCGGATCCACATCGGGACCGCCCATGCTTCCCGTTTTATACAACAACAACTATCAGATCGTGCAAACCCCGGACAGTGTGGTTATTCTGGTCGAGATGGTGCACGACGCGCGCATCATCCGGATGAACGCGAAGCATGCATCGGCCGGAGTGCGCCAGTGGCTGGGAGATTCGGTGGGCCATTGGGAAGGCGACACCCTGGTGGTCGATACGACTAATTTCACGGATAAGACGCGCTTCCGGGGATCCACCGAAAACCTGCACGTCGTGGAGCGATTCAACCGTATCGATGGCGGCACCATTTTGTATCGCGCCACTATTGAAGATCCTGCGGCGTTCAGCAGGCCCTGGACGATCGAGTATCCGTTTCTCGCGACGAAAGGCCCGATCTACGAGTACGCGTGCCATGAAGGCAACTATGCGCTGAACGACATTCTCGGCGGAGCGCGCAAGAAGGAAGCCGAAGCCGGCCGCAACTAAGTGGGGCGGGCTGGCTATGGCGTGAAGGAGAAGACCGTGCCAAAGCCCGCGCCGCCTTTGCTGGTCGCGCCATAGAGCACCCCTCCAGGGCCGACCACGATCCCCGTCGGTTCGCCTCCATCGCTACCGTCCGTGAAGAAGTACAGCACGGTTTCAGTCCAGGAGCCACCCGGAGAGTTCGGCGGCGTAAGGGAGAATATGGTGCCATAGCCGGTCCCGACTTGCCCGTCGCTGGGGACCCCGGTGGTCCCATAGAGCACTCCGTTATATTCGACCAAAGAGTTGGGATTCTCCCCATCGGTCGAGCCGCCGGTGAATTGGTGGAGTAACTCTGGTGTCCACTCGCCGCCAAGAGAGGCCGGGGGCGTGAGTGAGTACACCCAGCCCTGATTGTCGTGCCCCTGTCCACACGACGAGGCTACACCGTAGAGCACTCCCCGTGTGCCGGCCTGGATGAGAGGGCCGGCTCCACAGCCAGCAAACGCCGAGGGGAAATTGTAGAGCACGGCCTCGGTCCAAGTGCCTCCACGAGAGCTGGGCGCCGTCAGCGAAAATACCGTGCCGCTGTCATTCGCCCCGCCGGCACTGGTGGTTCCATAGAATACTCCCCCCCTGCTGAGGAGCAGATTCGCGGCAGGCTCGGAACCGTCATTGGGAGGGCCCTGGAAGCGGTAGAGTACCGTTTCGGCCCAGGCGCCGGGGGTTGATGGCGGGACCAGCGAAAAGACGGTTCCGAAACCCGACGAGCCGCCCCCGCCAAGCAGGGTTGTGCCAAAGAGCACGGGGACCCCGGTGGGCCCGGTCGCGTATATCACCGAATTGGGATTGTGCCCGTCGCCGGGTAAGCCGGTAAACTCGTAGAGTACCCTCTCCTCCCAGGTGGCGTCCGGAGACTGGGGCGGGCTCAATCCATACACAATGCCCTCATTGGTGCTGTCGATATAAGCGCCGGCGCCGAATAGCAACGTGCCGGCGTCAGCTATTGCCAGGCTTCCGCCCGACGGGGTCTCCTCCTTGCCGCCGGGAAAACTGTAAAAGCTGCCCGTCCAGGGCCCGGAGGATAAGGGCGGGGTTAACGAGAACGCGGTCCCGTAGCCGGCGGTTCCGGCAGTCCCCGTGGTGCCGTAGAGCACACCTCCGGGGGTCATCGACACCGTGCCGGGACCGGCGCCGTCGGCGCCGCCAGTGAAGGTGTAAAGGGTTGTCAGCGTCTGAGCCGCCGCATAGGAAGTGAGGGTCGGGAGCGCCAGGAAAAGCGTCCCGGTAAATGCAATCGCGCGAAGCCGGTGGGTCATGCTACCTCCAGTCGAGGTTAATTTTGCGGCAGCCGGCGCATCGGTGTCAACGAAATTGTACGGTGCGGCCAGTAAAGTGGGTCTAGTACTCCCGAATCGCCTCGCGCGCGCTGGATTGCCTGCTCGCCAATACAAAAAGCGGGGCTGAAGCCCCGCGCGGGATAAATCCCGCCCCCCAATCGCCCTAGGTCAAGAGAAGCCGATCCACCGGCCGCACACTCCCACCGTCGACCACAAGACTAGCGAAACCACTGCCGCGACCCTGCTCCACAATGGCCTTATGCGTTCCGGATCGGCCAGCGCTACCTTGCGCATTACCGTAAACGTAAACAACATGGCCAGCAGCAGGGAGATCATCTTCACCCAGAACGCTCCGTGGTAATAAAGCTTGGTCGCTTCGGAAAAAAACAGCATCGCCCCGGAGATCAGCATCGCTGTCAGGCTCCCCACCAGCCACGGCCAGGTATCGCGCCAGAGTTGTGCCGCCGGCTGGCGCCGCAGGCCGAAGCCGAGCAGCCGCAGGTTCACCAGCAGTACCGCGCCCCCTATCAATGCCAGTCCTAGCAGGTGGACGGACTCGATCGCGGGGAAGAGCCAGCGCGAGTCCCGGATCGCCTCGCCCAGCGATGTATTTTCACACCACGTGAAAAAAGAGAGCACTGTCATTGGGAATCCGCCGTGCGGCTCGATCTAAGAATTCTTGTCGAACCAATTGTAAGCGATCATGCGTCCCGCGACGACAATGCCCGCCCAAAGGAGGAGCGATATGCCGCCTGCCAACCGGGCGCGCAATGGCGGGACCGGATCGGCATCCCACCGGTCCATGCTGCGTGAAATCGTCCGTTGAAAAATTGCCACATTCACTCCGGACAGTACCAGGAAGGCGACCTTGATACGGAAGAAGACGTTCAAATACGTCTTCACGGGGATGGCGTAAAACAAGAGCGCGCCCGTCACTACCATCACCGCGAACCCCACTATGGTCCAGGGCAGCAGCCGTGCCTCGACCTCCGATGCCGGCGTACGAATCATGGTTACTCCCAGCAACCGCAGATCGAGCATGACGGTAAGGCCCAAAAACAGGCACAGCGTCAGCACGTGCAGCGACTCGACGATCGGATAAGCCCATATCGACTCGTGGAGTGCGACGCTTCCGTCCGTACTTCCCAGCCATTGGCAAAATCCGAGCAGACTCATCGTCGAGGCCTCCTCTGCCGATCGACTATCCTATCCTAATCCTAAAAACGTGCGGCATGCGGAAATGGGCCAATTCCCACACATCTCGGCCGTCCTCCGCCGTTATACAATGAGAAGGAACGATTCGGCCCTCCCAGGCATCTAGGTCGAAAGGAAGCACACGAATGAATTTTCCCCAAAAAGCGCTTTTCCTGGCCCTCCCATTGGCTTGCCTTTCGTACGGGCAGACCGCCGCGGCAACCGCGCCGCCGGTCGATAAAGCCGCGGCTTACTACAACTTTTCGATGGGCCATCTCTACGCCGAACTCGCGGGCGTGTACGGGAATCGCAGCGAATACGTCGGCAAAGCCATCGACTTCTATAAACAAGCGCTCAAGCTCGACCCGGGAGCCAGCTTCCTGTTCGAGGAGTTGACCGACCTCTACATCCAAAGCGGCCGGCTCAAGGATGCCGTTACCGAGGCGGAAGACATCCTGAAGCGCGAGCCTAACAATCTGGACGCCCGCCGCATTCTCGGCCGCATTTATACCCGCATGATCGGCGACACGCAGCAAGGCAAGATCAACGAAGAAATGCTGCGCGCCGCCACCGAGCAGTACGAGAAGATCACCTCTAAAGATCCCAAGGATATCGAGAGCTGGCTGACCCTCGGGCGCCTGTATCGCACGGCCCGGAATTCCGTGGACGCCGAGAAGGCTTATTCGCAGGCGCTGAGCATCGACCCGAGCAACGAAGATGCGCTGACTGGACTGGCCATCGTCTACTCGGATGTCGGCGATACGCGCAAAGCGATTGAAAAACTGCAGGCGGTCACCAACAAGGATCCCAACCCCCGGACCTTGGCCGCCCTGGCCGGCTCCTACGAACAGCTCCACGACTACCGCAGCGCCGCGGAAGTGCTGCGGAAGGCCCTCGATCTGGACCCGGAGAATAGCCGGGTCAAGCGCGCTCTGGCGCGAAATCTGCTGTATTCCGGCAGCCTGGACGAATCCCTCAAATACTACAAGGAATTCGCCGACGACGACCCCCACGACACCGAAGCCCTGCTGCGCATAGCGGAGATTTACCGCGAAAAGCACGACTACGCCAAGTCGCGTGAAATCCTCGATAAGGCCAAAGCGTCCGACCCCGAGAACCTGGAAGTGCGCTACGACGAGGTGAATCTGCTGGCGGTGGAAGGCCATCCGGATAAAGCCATTGAAGCGCTCCAAGCCCTGCTGAAAGACACCGAGCGCAAGAGTTATTCGGAATCGGAGAAGGGTACCCGGGTCAATCTGCTGGAACGGCTGGGCGAGCTTTACCGCGGCTCGAATCAGAACCAGGCCGCCATCGACGCCTTCCGCCAGATCGCGGACCTCGACCCGGATTCCGGCTCCCGCGCCGCAGCCCAGATCATCGATACCTATCGGGCCGCCAAAGACTTCAAGAATGCCCGCGCGGAAGCCGACGCGGCGCGCAAGAAGTATCCTGACGATCGCGGGTTGACGGCGGCCTACGCATCCGTGCTGGCAGACATGGGCAAAGTCGATCAAGGCGTCTCCGAATTGCGCAGCTTGCTGAAGGGCGATCACGACCGCGAAACACAACTGGCCATCGCCCAGCTTTACGAGAGGGCCAAGCGCTACGAAGATATGGCGAAGCCTTTGGATGCGGCTGAGAAGCTCTCGGAAACCAAGCCCGACAAGGAAACGGTTTACTTCATGCGCGGGGCCATGTACGAGCGCTTGAAAAAGAGCGATGCCTCCGAGGCGGAGTTCCGCAAAGTATTGGAGCTGGACCCCGATAGCGCCAGCGCGCTGAATTATCTCGGCTATATGTTGGCCGACCGTGGCGTGCGGCTGGATGAAGCCCAGAAGCTGATCTTGCGCGCCCTGGAACTGGATCCGGACAATGGCGCCTATCTGGATAGCCTCGGCTGGGTCTACTTCCGCGAGAACCGCCTGGACGAGGCCGAGCATGCCCTGGTGCGCGCGCTGTCCAAGAGCGGCGTGGGCCAGGACCCCACGGTGCACGATCACTTGGGGGATGTTTATCTTAAGCTGGGAAAAACCAAGGACGCGATCACGCAGTGGCAGGCCTCTCTGAAAGAAGCCGAAACCGACACGCAATCGGACATCGAGCCCGGCGAACTCGCTCAGATCAACAAGAAACTGGAAGATGCCAAGGTACGCCTGGCTAAGGAAACCGGCGCATCCAAGTAGCCGCGAATCGCGGTATGCTTGTTCCCATGAGTCTGAAGATCAATGTTCGTGAAAGCGGCAACGTGGTGATCCTGGACCTGGATGGCCGGATCACCATAGGTGAAGAGGCGGCTTCGTTGCGCAACACCATCAAGGAACACCTCGATAGCGGGCAAAAGAACATTTTGCTGAACCTGGCCGAGGTGAGCTACATCGACAGCACGGGGCTCGGGCAATTCGTGGGCAGCTTTGCCACAGTCACCAGCCACGGCGGCCAGCTTAAGCTGCTGAACCTGCAAAAGCGGCTGCAGGAGTTGATGCAGATCACCAAGCTGGTCACCGTGTTCGAGAGCTACACGAACGAAGCGGCCGCCGTCCGGAGCTTCGCGGCGGCAGCCACGGCGAGCTAGCCTGGCAACCTACTCCACGTCCGACGCATCCACCGTCTTCCGCGATCCGGTCGCGGCCCAACGGATATAGGCGACGATGTCCGCGATTTGCTCGTTGGTGTAGCCTCCCACGGCCGGAGGGTGCTTCCAGGTGGCATTGTCGGTCTTTGATTGCACATCCCCAGGGGCGAACTTTCGCAGTTCCGGCGGCGTCTTGGAGAGATCGTAATATTGCAGCGTGGCGGCGTCCGCCGAGGCGACCTTCATGCCTGGGAACGCATCTCCCTCTTTCAGCTTGATGGTCTCCACATACTCCGTGCGCGAGGCGCGGATGGCGGTAACCAGGGCGCGCACGCCGACCTTTCCCAGACCCTTGAGATCCGGCCCGACTGCCGTGCCTTTGCCTTTCAAAGCATGACAGGTGCCGCAACCTTTCTCCGCAAGGAATAGCGTTTGGCCGCGCTCAATCTGTTTGTCCGCCGCGGACGCCTGCAAGAACAACAAAACAGATAACCAGATCATCAGATCCTCCGATCATAGTATAGTCGGGAGCGGCCTCTTCCGCGCGGCGGGCTACATTTCCAGCTTTCCTTTGTATAGCATGTCCCGCACACGGAATTCGGCGTCGTGGTAAGGGCCGTAGCCCGGCAGGTACAGTTCGAAGGTGATGGTTTTGTCCCGCTCGGTCGCCGCGCGCGGGTAGACGATCCGAAGGAACGGGTCGGACGGCACCGGCGGAAAGTGCCCCTCCATCTTGTACTTCTGGCGGCCCACGCGCATGATGGATTCCTCTTCCATGCGATGCGCTTCTTCGCCATCCGCGAGGGCCGTGATGTTCTTATACGCGATGGCCAGGATGAGCTTATTCGCGGATTCCTGGCGGAGGTAATCGAGGTACTCTTCGTTGAGAGGCTTGCCGCGGCGGCGAGCCAGTTCGGCTTCGGCTTCCCGCAGCGGGTGCGCGGTGGCCAGGTACACCTGCACGGCCGGCGCGGGATCGGCCATTTGCGCCCACGGACTATCGTGCAGCAGCTTGTCGATCTCGGCTTCAGTCCAATCGCCGGCAGTTTTCGTTTCCCAGAACGGGGCAGCCAGCAGAGCCAACAACACGCACACGAGATGCATAATAGTTCCAATATGGCAGAAACCCGGTATCATGGCCGCCGCGCCACTTCGATCGAGAACGAATGGGTGCGTGTCACCGTGCTGCACGAGGGCGGGCACATCGCGGAGATCCTGGACAAGCAGAGCGGCGTCAACCCGCTGTGGACGCCGCCGTGGGACTCGATCGAGCCTTCCACCTACGATCTTCTGAAGCACCCGGAGTATGGCGCCGACGCGGAGAGCAAGCTGTTGAGCGGCATTATGGGGCACAACCTTTGCATGGACATTTTCGGCGGACCATCCGCGGAGGAAGCCGCCGCCGGGCTGACGGTGCACGGTGAAGCTTCCGTGGCGCTGTACGAAGTCGCCGCCACGGGCTCCGCACTGAGGGAACGCGCGCGCTTGCCGCAGGCGCAGTTGCGCGTGGAGCGGTCGATCGAGTTGGACGGACGGACCGTGAATGTGGTCGAGATCGTCGAAAACGAAAGCGCCACCGACCGGCCCATCGCCTGGACCGAGCACGTCACGCTGGGGCCGCCGTTTCTGGAAAAGGGCGCGACCGAGTTCCGGGCGCCGGTCACGCAGTCGCTGGTATTGGAGGAAGGCAACGGCGCACTGGAACGCTACACGGATGTAGCGGTCTCCGGCGGATTCACTACCCACCTGCTGGATCCGGCGCGCGAAACCGCCTTCTTCGTGGCGTGGTCGCCGCGCAGCCAGGTGGCGTTCGGCTACGTCTGGCGACGCGCGGATTTCCCCTGGCTGGGCGTGTGGGAAGAGAATCACGGCCGCACCAGCGCTCCGTGGAACGGGCGGACGCTCACGCGCGGGATGGAATTCGGCGCTTCCCCCGTAGCCGAGACGCGGCGGCAGATGATCGAGCGCGGCAGCCTGTTCGGCGTGCCGGCGTTCCGCTGGATTCCGGCCCGTACCCGGGTGGAGGTGCGGTATAGCGCGGCGATCCAGAACCACGTGGCGGCTTGTCCCGCGGATTTCGGTCCGCGAGGCGCGATTTGAACATCGACGTGCGGCCCGGCGGCGAGGCCGATCTGACTGCCATCTCCGACATTCAGGCCGCGGCTCCGGAGGCGTCGCAGTGGGACGTAACCGAGTACCTGAAGTACGAACTGACGGTGGCTGCGTGCGACGGGCGAGTGGCCGGATTCGCGGTGGCGCGGCGGCTGGCGGAGGGCGAAAGTGAGGTGCTGAATCTGGCTGTCGATCCGGCATTCCGACGGCGCGGGATCGGGCGGAGGCTGGTCGCGGCGATAACCTCCGGCCACCCCGGCGGGCTTTGGCTGGAAGTGCGGGAATCGAACGTTGCTGGCCGCAACTTCTACAAATCATTAGGGTTCCTAGAAACCGGACGGCGTCCGGGCTATTATTCCGAATCCCATGAAGGCGCTATTGTCATGAACGTTCATTCATGATACTGTCACAGTAGACGGCAGGTTCGATCTGGGGCCTGCCGCACTTCTCAAAACCGATGAAGTGAAGATGACCCACCGAGCCTCGTTCCCGAACCACCGACTCGGCGTGGCAACCTCACTGGGAGGAACTGCCCCAATATGGAACGGAACGCACAGGAACAATTCAAAGCGCATCTGATGGAGACAAACACGGAGTTTCGCCAGCTTGCCGCGACGCATTGCGATTACGCGAAAAGGCTGGACGACCTGGAAGCTCTGCCGCATCTGACCGACCAGGAACAACTGGAGGAAGTGCGGTTGAAGAAGCTGAAGCTCCGTTTGAAAGACCAGATGGAAGCGATTGTGAGCCAATACCGCGGTCAGCAAGTCGCTTGACGTCAGGTGCGCTGAATTTCAAGTTGCTCGAAGCCCGGCCGGGTCCGCCCAGCCGGGCTTTTGGTTTTTTGGGGGGCTGGCGGCGGGGGGCGGCGTGGCGGATTTGGCGTTGCATGGCGTTGCGCGGCGTTGCGTGTTGCGGAAAAACCATCGGGCCGGAGATGGAGGCCGATGAACGCCGATTGGACGACCGCGCTCCGGGCGGACGGCTTGCGGCGAGGACGCGCTCCGGATGGTGGCGTTCGTTCGCTTTGACGTTGCGTTGCGTTGCATCGCGCAGCGTCCTGATGCCGGGCGCCAGAGAGTTGGAAGCATGCTGTATTGCGTTGCATAACGTTGCAGCCGGTTGCGCCCCGGCGATGCCGTTCCATGGCGGCGGCTTCGCAAGGCTTTCGTCTTGGGCAGGTATTGGGAGGTATCCGATGGAGGGTCGCCCTTGCAGTGGAATTGCGGATTCCCTGTCGCGGCACAACAGCCGGGAGAATGCCGGCCAATTATTTGTGGCGCAGGCGTATCGGGCATTTGTTGTGGATAATTGTGGGGGTTTGTGCGTTGGGCGGCGCGCTTTTTTGGCCGAACAAAGCCAAACTGCCCTTTGTTTTGTTTGTGAGGATGGAAATGGGTTTGGTTTGTCGCGGGGCGGCGGGATTTGGTTTTGGCGGGTTGTTTTGGGGGAAATTGAGTGCGCGGGATTTGGAGACACTTGGTGTGTGCGCAATGCGTGGTTCTCACGCTTCGACGTTAGCACGGGGGGAAGCGGAGTTGGGGGACTGGCGGGGGGTTGGGGGGCTGTAGGTGATTGATGGGTTGGGGGATGGGGCGGGCGGACTTTTGTGCTCGGGCTGTGACTGGGCGAATTCGAAGGGCCGGGGCGGTAAAGAGGCAGCGCGCCCCGCGGGTTATTGGTGTGGTGTCCGAGCTGCCGAACGTTAAGTTATTGATTGCAATGGGGCCGCGAGGCGCGAGCCCGCGGAAATTGGCGCAAACCCGCGCCTTCAGTCCATCGACTGACCTGGCTTCAATGTGGCCCTGAGATTCCCAGGGTACCAAACCGTGCGATCGATGCGCCGTGCATCGTGGTGTAGGTCAGTGTTCGAGGTCTTCAATGCGGCGTTCGTGGGACTGGACAGCCGATGCCAACCGTTCAACCACATCGAGGACACGGGTGAAGCGCTCATTGTATTTGGCGTCGCGTTCTTGTTCGCGGCGCTCGGCTTCGCGCTGCATGCCGGCGATGATTTCCACGGTTTCGGCCAGGGCCTGATGGCGCTGGGCGATTAGGTCGAGGCGTTCTTCGAAGCTCATAGGCGCTCTCTTCAGTATAGGGTAAGGAGGCAGCAGGCATGGCGAGTCTTCCGGTAACGTTGTTCGATGCGCCCGCGCGGGCGCTGCCGGACTATCTGCCGGCGCGCATGGTGAACGAGTTCTCGTATTGCCCGCGCCTGTTCTTCTACGAATGGGTGGAGGGCGTGTTTGAGGAGAGCGCGGATACGGTGGAGGGCGCGGCGCAACACAGGCGCGTGGACGAGAAGGCGACGGCTTTGCCTGCACCGGGCGAGGCGGTGGCGGCGGCCATTCACGCACGGTTGGTGACGCTATCGAGCGAGCGGCTGCGCGCCATCGCGAAGATGGACCTGGTGGAGGCGGACGGCGGAACGGTGACGCCGGTGGACTACAAGCATGGCGCGCCGCGGGAGGGCGCCGATGGGCTGGAACTGTGGCCGGCGGACAAGGCGCAGCTCGCGGTGCAGGGCCTGATTCTGCGGGACAACGGATACCGGTGCGACGAAGGCATCGTGTATTACCGCAAGACGGGGCAGCGGGTGCGGGTGGCGCTGGACGAGGCGCTGGTGGCGGAGACGGAGGCGCTGATCGCGGAGGCGTGGGCCGTGGCGGAGCGGGGCGAGATTCCGGCGCCGCTGGTGGATTCGCCGAAGTGTCCGGGGTGTTCACTGGTGGGCATCTGCCTGCCGGACGAGACGGTGAGCCTGACGCGCGCGGAGCAGGAGGCGGAGCCGGAGCAGATGGGGCTGTTCGGCGATCCGCCGCGGAAGCCGGCGAAACGGGCGGTGCGCGCGTTGATGACGCCGCGCAGCGAATTGCGTCCGATGTATGTGAACACGCAGGGCGTGCGGGTGGGGAAATCGGGGGCGGTGCTGCAGGTGAAGGAGAAGGAGAAAGTGGTGCAGGAGGTACGGATCGGGGAGATTTGCCAGGTGAGCCTGATGGGGAACGTGCAGCTTTCGACGCAGGCGGTGCAAACGCTATGCGAGGCGGAGGTTCCGATTTGCTACTTCTCGATGGGCGGGTGGTTTTACGGCATCACGACGGGGTTGAACGAGAAGAACGTGTTTCTGCGGCGGAGCCAGTTCCGGCTGGCGGAGGAGGACTATTTCGCGCGGGCGGTGGCGCGGCGGCTGGTGGCGGGGAAGATTCGCAATCAGAGGACGCTGCTGCAACGGAACCACGTGGAGCCGCGGGCGGCGACGTTGGCGGGACTGAAGGAGATGGCGGATCGCGCGGAGGGGGCGGCGACGCTGGCGGAACTGCTGGGGATCGAGGGGAACGCGGCGCGGCTGTATTTCGGGGACTTCGCGGGGATGATCAAGCCGGACGAGGAGCGGGCGGCGGGGGAACTGAGGTTCGATTTCGAGGGGCGGAACCGGCGTCCGCCGCGGGACCCGGTGAATGCGCTGCTGTCGTTGGGATACAGCTTGCTGGCGAAGGATTTGACGGTGGCGTGTTATGCGGTGGGGTTCGACCCGTACATCGGGTTTTACCATCAGCCGCGGTACGGGCGGCCGGCGCTGGCACTGGACCTGATGGAGCCGTTCCGGCCGCTGATCGTGGATTCGGCGGTGCTGACGGGGGTGAATACGGGGATGGTGACGGAGCGGGACTTCGTGCGGGTGGGCGGGTCGGTGGCGCTGACGGCGGGGGGAGGAAGGCGTTTTTCCGGGCGTACGAATTGCGGATGGATACGCTGGTGACGCATCCGCTGTTCGATTACCGGGTGAGCTACCGGCGGATGCTGGAGATTCAGGCGCGGTTGCTGGCGCGGGTGTTGGATGGGGAGATTGGGGAATATCCGGTATTTACGACGCGTTGAGGGGCCGCGAGCGGCGGGGCGGCGGCGAAAATGGCGGGGTCGCCCGCGGGGTGGTAAGTGGTGGGGGCGGCGTGGCTTACATGTTGAGGCGGAGTGGTAGAATCGGGTCAGTTGGCGGTGCGGCGGCTGGCGGTCGCAAAGGCGCTGAAAGATCCTTGAAAACTGAATAAGATAGGGATGGAGCTATTTCCGCGAGCGCGCGCTCGCGGCCTCATTGAAGCCGCCGGCCGAGAGGCGTTCGCAGATACGATCGGCAAATTTCCGCGAGCGCGCGCTCGCGGCCTCATTGAAACGCTCTGGACGACGCGCATCCGCAGCGATCCTCAGACCCGTGCCTCAGTTCCGATCGACATTTCCGCGAGCGCGCGCTCGCGGCCTCATTGAAGCAGCTATCGCGCCAGCGGGATCCGCATCGTCATACCGCGGATCATTTCCGCGAGCGCGCGCTCGCGGCCTCATTGAAGCTTGTGGCGATCACATCCACATAGACCTGAATCCCGCGATTTCCGCGAGCGCGCGCTCGCGGCCTCATTGAAGCAGACGCTCGCGAAGCTGCTGTATGAATGGCAACTAGAAATTTCCGCGAGCGCGCGCTCGCGGCCTCATTGAAGCTCGACTTCGTGAACCTCACGGACACGATCAATCTGGCATTTCCGCGAGTGCCCGCTCACGGCCTCATTGGAGAGGTAAGATTGGACATGACCATCGACGAACGGCTGGAGGCCCTGACGCAAACCGTCGAACTGATCGCGCACATGCAGTTGGCCGAAGAGAAGCGGGCCGCCGAACGGGACGCCAAATACAACGAGCGTTTCAGCCGGCTTCTGGACCTGATGGAGAACCACGAAAACCGCATCAGCGGCCTGGAGGAATAATAGCTCCCCAGGGCCGCAGCGTTTCACCAGACAAGCCATAGTTTGCGACAGCTTGACCGCGCCGGCGTTCCCAATTGGCGCCAGTATTGAAGCTCGATATTGAACTGCCCGTTGCCCGTGCCCCTTTGTGAGTGTGCTGCGTCATGAGCGACGGGCGGTCACCTCCGGGAACCTCTCTGGCGGCAGAAACCGGGCGCCCAGCGACCGCAGGAGTGCGGTCGCGGCAGCATCGAAAGCCTCCTCCAATCGAACGGAAATTGCAGAAGGGCGGCCTGAGAGGCCGCCGCAGGCCGAGGGCCTGCCCCACGTCGTATCAACGAGTGCAAGGCACACGGTGATTCGGAGTTTAGGATTCTATACAATTGAAACCGGCGTGGAATCCCGCTACGCTGTGAGTAGGATGGATCGCCGGAGGTTTATCGTCGCGGGCCTGGCAGGCAGCGCGGCAAGCTGCGCGCGCTCGAAAAGCCCGTGGCGGTTCTTCAGCGTCCAGGAGGCGCGCACCGTCGCGGCCGTTTGCGCGCACATCATTCCCCAGGACCAGGACCCGGGCGCGGTGGAAGCCGGCGTGGTGGTCTTCATGGACCGGCAGCTTGCCGGGTTCTACAAGCCATTGCAGAAAGCCTACCGGCAGGGGATCGCGGCCCTCGACAGCGAGAGCTTCGCGGAACTGCCCGCCGCGGCGCAACTCGAGGTGCTGCGGCGCATCGAGCGGAATCCCGAAACCAAGCCATTCTTCGATATGCTGGTGGCCCACGCCATGCAGGGCTTTTACGGCGATCCGCGGCATGGCGGCAACCGCGAGCGCGTAAGCTGGAAGATGCTCGGGGTGGCGTCTCCGCCGCTGCGGGGGCGGGCGTGAACCGAGTCAACGCGGTGGTGGTGGGCGCGGGCGCGGGCGGCGGCATCGTGGCCAAGGAACTGGCGGAAGCGGGGCTGAGCGTGGTCCTGCTGGAACGCGGCAAATGGTATACGGCGTTCGATTGCCGCAAAGACGATCTGCGCAACCAACGCACCTCGGCGCTGGGCAACGCCTTCGGGCCGGATGACGAGCGCAATCCGCGCGTGGCGGTGGATCTGAAGGGCCGCGCGCATGTGGTGCGGGCCAGCGGTCCAGGCTACAGCAACAATGCGGCCTGCGTCGGCGGCGGTACGGTCAGCTACGGCGCCATGGCCTGGCGTTATATGGAGCGGGATTTCCGCATGCGGTCCACGTACGGTCACGTGGCCGGCAGCACGCTGGAAGATTGGCCCATATCCTACGACGATCTGGAGCCCTATTACGAGAAGGCCGAATGGGAGATCGGCGTCTCGGGCGACGATTCGGGAAATCCGTTCCGCGCGCCGCGCCGCAAGCCGCTGCCCATGCCGCCGCTCGGGCCCAACCGCGAGTTCGAGATTTTGCAACCGGCGGCGAAGCGGCTGGGGCTGCATCCGTTCCACATTCCGATGCTGCGCAACAGCGTGCCGTATGGCGGGCGCGGGCCGTGCATGCGCTGCCGCTGGTGCGTGGGCTTCGCGTGCGAAGTGAACGCCAAGTGCGGCACGCAAAACACTGTGATCCCTAAAGCGCTGGCGACGGGGAATTGCGAGCTGCGCACGGAGTGCATGACCCGCCAGATCCTGACCGATGAGCGCGGGCGGGCCACGGGCGTCGAGTACTTCGATACGCACGACCGGTTGCGCCGGCAGGATGCCGACCTGGTGGTGGTTTCGAGCGCGGCCGTGGAATCGGCGCGACTGCTGCTGAATTCGAAGTGCGCGCTGTTCCCGCACGGCCTGGGCAATCGCTATGACTGGGTCGGGCGCAACTTCCAGGGCCACAGCTACACGGGCGCGTTCGGCATCATGCCGGAAGATATCTACGACGATCTGGGTCCGGGCGCTTCCATCGCGGTGTCCGATTACAATCACGGGAACCCGGGACTGGCGGGCGGTGCGATGCTGGCCAACGAGTTCATCCGGCTGCCGTACCAGTTCGTGGGCATGCTGCCGCCGGACGTGCCCAAGTGGGGCCAGCAGCACAAGGACTTCATGCGGAAGTTTTACCGGCGAGCGATTGCCATTCAGGGACCCACGCAGGAGATGCCCCTGTTCGACTCGCGCGTGGACGTGGATCCGAGCGTGGCCGACCATTGGGGCATTCCGGTAGCGCGGCTTTCAGGAGACAGGCATCCGCACACCATCGAGATCGGGGCTTTTGCGGCGGCCAAAGCCGAAGCGTGGCTGAAGGAAGCCGGGGCGGTGCGCACGTGGAAGAAACTGGCGGGGCGGGGAGTCTCGGGCGGGCAGCACCAGGCCGGCACGTGCCGCATGGGCGACGATCCCAAGATGTCGGTGGTGAACCGCTATTGCCAGGTGCATGAGATCGACAACCTGTTCGTGATCGACGGCAGCGTGCACGTGACTAACGGCGGATTCAACCCGGCGCTGACGATCATGGCGAACGCCTATCGCGCTTCGGATCATTTGGTGAAGGGGTGGAAGGGCACCCGTTACAAGTGAGGCGCACGCGCCTGTGGTGGTTGGCGGCGGCGCTGCCATGCCTGCTGCTGTTGATGCTGCCGGCATCCAGCGTGTATTACCGGTCGACCGCGGGCGAGGGCTGCGCGAGCTGTCACGAGATTCGCGAGAACCTGAACTCGTGGCGCGAATCCACGCACCGCGGCGTGCCGTGCCTGACCTGCCACGACAGTTCGGTCGCGGACAATTCCCGGCGTTTGGTCAGGCACGTGGGCGGCGATGTGCCGGAGCAGATCCGACTGAAGGGCCTGGACGTCAGCGCGATGATCGGGCGCTGCAAGACGTGTCACGCCCAGGAATTCGCGGACTGGCAGGCGGGGCCGCACGGCGCGAAGTTCGCCAAGTTCTTCCTGGACCAGAAACAGAATCACGAGCGCCTGCTGATGGACGATTGCCTGCGCTGCCACGGCATGCAGTATGAAGGCGGCATACGCGACCTGGTGACGCCCATCGACAGGCAGGGGCCGTGGAAGATGACGGATGCGCGCTGGACTAATGTGCCGGCGATTCCGTGCCTGGCGTGTCACCAGATGCACCGGCATGGCGAGCCGCTGGGACAGCAACCGGAGCGCATGGCGCGGGCGCTTCGTTCATCGGCGCGCGAGCCGGTTTACCGGCCATCGCTGGCGCTATTCGATCGCCGCGAGATGGGGCACGTGGCGGATGCCAACCTGGCGCTTCCGCAGATACTGGACGGAGTGCGCGCCGTTCGCATGAGCCCCGACCAGCGGCAGGGGCTGTGCTACCAATGCCACGCGCCGCTCTCCACGCGGCAGGCCGGATCGGGCGACGACCGCACCGGGCGCGGCATTCACGAAGGGCTCAGTTGCCTGGCGTGCCATCAGAAGCACGGGCAGCAGACGCGCGCCTCATGCGCGAATTGCCATCCGCGCCTATCGAACTGCGGATTGGATGTGGAGAAGATGGATACCACGTTTCTCTCGCCGAAGAGCGGGCACAATATCCATTCCGCCAAGTGCTTGGATTGCCATACGAAGGGCGTGCCGGCGAAACGGGCTGTTGCGAGGATGTGACATAATTGCTACATGAGCGCGGCGCCGAATTGGGTTCCCGTAGAGGAGTACCTGCATAACACCTATCATCCGGATTGCGATTACGTGGATGGCGTGCTGGTGGAGAGAAATGTGGGCGAGATACCTCATGCAAAGGCTCAACGCAAATTGGTGATCAGTTTTTATGAGCGCGAAAAGCAGCGGAATAACTTCGCGCTTCAAGAATGCCGCGTCCAGGTCTCTCCGACGCGATACCGTGTGCCGGATGTCTGCGTGATGCTCGCGGAACCTGAGGGAACCATCCTGAGGGAGCCTCCTTTTCTATGCATTGAAGTTCTGTCGCCGGAAGACCGGCTGAACCGCATGCAGGAGAAGATAGGCGACTACCTGCGATTCGGCGTACCCTACGTGTGGGTTGTCGACCCCTATCAGCGCAGGGCCTGGATTTACACCGCCGGCGCGGCCGCCGAAGTTCGCGACGGCATCTTGCGCACCTCCGATCCGGAGTTCATTGTTCCGCTCGCCGAAGTTCTCGGCTAATCCCCGTAAATCGCGTTGAGCATCGCCGCCAGCCGGACGCCGCCCTTGTACAACTGCATGCGCACGACGTTGAGCGAGCCCGCGCCGTAGGAGCGCGGCCCGTCCACCTTGACGTCGCGCAAGCTTTGCGGCGCTTCGGTGGCGCAATTGCGCGGCTGCACTTCGACGAACGTGGGGATCACCGGAAGACGCGGGCGGGCCTTGCCATATACCTGCGTTTTGGCGAGACCAAACGACTCGGCGGCGATTTTTTCGATGCTGCCGTAGTCCTGCCAGTGGTGCAGTTTGGCGTGGAAGCGCGATTCCATGCCGGCCATCATGCCCGGGCCATCCTGGGCCATCAGTTTGTTCACCAGCGTAATGTCCCAAACGGCGTGCAGGTTGTGCATGGGTTCGAAGCCCACCACGTTCACGCAGTTGCCGCCGGCGTCGGCGTCGCTCACGCAATGCAGCGGCTGATGAATATCGCCCGCGAAGTGCATCAGGAAGGCCAATTCCTTCGATTCGGGCCAGGATCCATCGGCGCGATGCTGCTTCAGATTCACCAGGTATTGGGTCATCTTGGCGACAATGCAATTCCCTTTCGGGCAGCGCTCCGCGATGTGGGACGGGCCTTCGAAGAGGCCGATATCGATGTAGTGCCAGGGCGCGGTCGCGCCCTTGCCGCCGGGCATGTGATCGGGCCAGATGGCCGCGCGCGCCATGATTTCGGGCAGCGTATCGGCCGGCACAGCGCCCGCAGCGAAGGTAGCGTCCTGCTGCAAGAGTTTCTCGACGGCCTGGCGGGCGCGCTCCGTCAAGTGCGCGGCGGCGATACGCGCGACGGTCTGATGTCCTTCGTCGCCCCAACACCAGGCCTGGCCGGGGGCCAGTAACAATAAAGTGACAATGGTTCTCCGCATCGATACAGCCAGTATAATGGCTACCAGGAGGGTGCGCCATGCACGGTCCGCTCGAGAGCCTGGAACAGTGGGACGATTTCGTGAAAGACCGCTACGACCCGAATCGCGCACAGGATGGATTCCGGCAATACACTCCGGAAGCGCCGCCGGTAGTGCGCGAGTTCTATCGCCTCAACCACACCCACCAGACGCGCGCGTTCGTGCAGGAAAAGAAGCGGCAGTACCTGGCGCTCGATCGTCGCCGGATGGGTATTTGGGAAGCGCTGGAATACCTGAATACGCTGGTGGACGATAGCGATCCGGACACCGATCTCTCGCAAATCGAGCATTGCCTGCAAACCGCGGAAGCGATCCGCGCCGATGGGCATCCGCGATGGTTCGTGCTAGCGGGACTGATTCACGATCTGGGCAAGGCCCTGTGCCTATACGGCGAGCCGCAGTGGGCGGTGGTGGGCGACACTTTTCCGGTGGGCTGCGCGTGGTCGGACAAGATCGTGTATCCGGAATTGTTCGCGGCAAACTCCGACGCCGCCGTGCCCGCCTACCAGACGCGCACCGGCATTTACGAAGAGGGCTGCGGTCTCGACAAGGTCGATCTTTCCTGGGGACATGACGAGTATCTGTATCACGTGGTGAAGGACTACTTGCCGGAGGAAGCGCTCTACATGATCCGGTATCATTCGTTCTATGCCGGCCACCGGGAGCGCGGCTATGATTACCTGATGAACGATGGGGACCGGCGGATGTTCGAATGGGTGCGCGCGTTCAACCCTTACGATCTGTATTCGAAGAGCGCCGAGCGGCCCGATGCCGGTGCGCTGCGGCCGTATTACGAAGAGCTGATCGCGGAGTATTTTCCGGCGCAAGTGAGTTGGTGAGACATTGCAAGTCGGCCAACGCGTAGCGCTTGCCGGGATGGCCGTCAGCGGCGCCCTGGCGGCAATCAAGATTACCGCCGGACTGATGGGGCATTCCACCGCGGTGGTCGCGGATGGACTGGAGTCGGTGGGCGACGTGTTTGCGTCGGGCATTGTGCTGCTGGGGTTGACGCTGGCCGCCAAGCCCGCTGATTGGGACCATCCGTACGGTCACGGCCGCGTGGAGACCGTGACAGGCCTGTTCGTGGGCTTTATGCTGGTGCTGGCCGGTCTGGCAATTTCGGGGAATGCCGTGCGCCTGATCGGCTCCGCCGCGGCCCCGCTCGCGCCGTTTGTGATTTGGCCGTTGATTGGTTCGGCGGTGGCGAAGAGCCTGCTCTCCAGCGTCAAATTCCACTATGGGAAGAAGATCCGCAGCGCGGCGCTGGTGGCGGATGCCTGGAACGACTCGGTGGATATCCTCTCGGCGCTGGCCGCGCTGGTAGCTGTTTCGTTCTCGATCGTGGCGCCGCATCGATTCGGGTCCGCGGACCACTGGGGCGCCTTCGCGGTGGGGCTGCTGGTGATCTTCACCGGACTGCGAGTCACGCGCGATACGACGCTGCAACTGATGGACACCATGCCGGACCAGGAAAGCATGGCGAAGGTGCGCGGCGCGGCGGAGACGGTGCCGGGCGTGCGCGGCGTGGAGAAGTGCTACGCGCGGAAGACGGGCCTGCAATATCATGTCGATTTGCACCTGGAAGTGGACCCGGAAATCACGGTGCGGCAATCGCATGTGATCGCCACGCAGGTGCGGATCGTGATTAAGGAGACGCTGCCGTGGGTGGCGGATGTGCTGGTGCACGTGGAGCCTGCGCCGTAGGGCGGGACAGAAGCTACAAACCAAGTTAGACTGGGATGGAATACCATGGAGGACTCCCGTCTCGCCGGCTATGACACTCGTGACAGCATGCGGTCGCGGGTTGTGGAACAGGAGGTGCTGGATTTGATAGACGAGCCCACGGGCCGGGGTTCGGTGGCGGATCTGGGCATGGCTGCGGAGGCGCCGCCTTCCAAGGATCACTAATGCGGATTGACGCCCTTACTATCCAAAACTTCAACGGCTTTGCGCACCGCACTTTCAGCTTCAACCCACGCTTCAATCTGCTCGTGGGCGACAACGCCACCGGGAAAACCTCGGTGCTTGACGCGCTTGCCGTCGCGGCTGGCAGCTGGTTTCTAGGCCTCCGTGGGTACGAGAAAAGTCCGGGGATTGGTGCCGAGGAAGTGCGGGTCGCGGCACACCCACATTTAGATAGCTACACTTTTGAAAAGCAGTTTCCCTCGCGGATCGAATGTACGGGCGTTGTGATGGGGCAGCGGATCAGTTGGGCTAGGGAATTGCAGCGCGAAGGCGGCAGGACGACGACTGTAAGTGCCAAGTCCATAGCAGAGGTAGCGGGCGAGGCCGAGCGGCGGGTGAGAGTTGGGCAGGAGATCACTCTTCCACTCATTTGTAATTACGGCACGGAGCGGTTGTGGTTTGAAACGACTCACCACGCACCGAAGCCTGCACCTAACGGCGTAGCCCGCCACCCATCGCGATTCGATGGCTATCGCGACTGTTTCAACTTCACCATTCAGGAGACCGCGCTTATCGAATGGATCCGAGACGAGAGTACGGTCTCACTACAGACGAAAGAAGACACGATCGCACTGCGCGTCGTCAAGAACGCCATTATGCAGTGCGTCGAGCGAGCCAAGTCCCTTTATTATGACGGCAGATACAAGGATCTGGTTGTCGTGCTGGAGGAGCACGGGCCTCAACTGTTCTCGAACTTGAGCGACGGGCAACGTATTATGCTCACGCTGGTGGGCGACCTGGCATCGAGGGCCGCCATGCTGAACCCGCATCTGGCCGATGCAGCGTTGGAGGAAACGCCTGGAGTCGTCATTATCGATGAGCTGGACCTGCACCTCCATCCAAAGTGGCAGCGGCGCGTGATCCGTGACCTGAAGACTACCTTCCCATCCGTCCAGTTCATGGCTACGACCCATTCACCGCAGCTGGTTGGTGAGGCTCAGCCCTATGAGATCATTCTGCTGGACGGTGGAGAGACAACGACGCCTCCGCGGTCGTTCGGCATTGATTCCAGCCGCATCCTTGAGGAGGTGATGGGGGCAGGATCTCGCGACCAGTCCGTAGAAAGCCTTTTGACCCAGTTATTCAAATCTATCGACGACGAGGACTTCGATAGTGCCAAGCAGGTGCTATCTGAAGTGGAGGTGAAACTGGGTTCAGACGATCCAGAGGTGACTCGGGCCCGCGCATTGATGGCGTTTCTGGAATCCAAAGTATGAGGCGGATTCAAAAGGGCAAGGAGCCGGCTAGTCTGACAGAGTGGCGCGCCACGGGCACGGACTACGACGGCTACCGCGACAAAGAGACTCTCAGGACTTACTGTTAACGAGCAACGGGGTCTTTGCTGCTATTGCCTATCGCGGATTCGCGCGAATTACAAGGCGATGAAGATCGAGCATTGGCACTGTCAGGACGAACACCCCGGTGAGCAGCTTGATTACGCCAACCTGCTTGGCGCATGCATGGGAAATGAAGGGCAGCCGCTCAGGGACCAGCACTGCGATACTCGTAAGGGGAACCGCGATCTTTCGCGAAACCCGGCAAATCCATCACATCGGATCGAAGATGTGATCCGGTCCCTTGGTGATGGGAGAATCGCGTCGAGCGATCCGATCTTCGACGGCGAGATCAACGATATTCTGCACCTCAACCTGAAGCTCCTACAAAACAACCGTAAGGCAACACTCACCGCATTTCAGGGTTTATTGGGGCGCGGCCAATTGTCTCGACCTGGCCTGGAAAAATTGCTCCGTCAATGGAACGGGGAAGAAGAGGCTGGTGAGTTGCAGCCGTTCTGCCAAGTGGTTGTTTATTGGCTCCGGAAGCGATTGGGGCGGGCTTAGCCTGCGTTATGCCGGCGCCGTCTGCTTCTGTGCCGCCGCGTCCAGCCGCGCCTGCGCCCGCGCCACAGCCTCCAACGCAAACGCCGGGTCTACGCCCAACGACGCATTGAACATCTGCTCCTGCGCCCGTTTCATCGCAGCCCTCGCGCGATCCACGTCGATCTCCTCGGCGCGCTCGGCCGCCGTTGCCAGCACGCGCACGTGGTCCGCCAGGATCTCCAGATAGCCGCCGTGTACCGCCAGGTACCAGCGCTTGCCCCCGGCTTCGTAATTCAGGTAGCCGGTGCCCAACTCAGCCAGTAGCGGGGCGTGCCCCGGCAGGACGCCCAGATAGCCGTTGGCGGCGGGCACCTGCGCGGAGGCGACTTCTTCGCGCACCAGCAGGCGCTCGGGCGTTACCACTTCGAGGGCCAGCAGGTCAGCCATGGGTTGCCTGCAGCGCCTTGGCGCGCTCCACTACGTCTTCGATGGTCCCCTGCATGTAGAACGCCTGCTCGGGGATGCCGTCGTGCTTGCCATCCACGACCTCCTTGAAGCCGCGGATGGTGTCGGCCAGCTTCACGTATTTGCCCGGCATGCCGGTGAACTGCTCGGCCACGTGGAAGGGCTGCGAAAGGAAGCGCTGGATTTTGCGGGCGCGCGAAACGGTCAGCTTGTCTTCGTCCGAAAACTCGTCGATGCCCAGGATGGCGATGATGTCCTGCAGGTCCTTGTAACGCTGCAGCACGCCCTTCACGCTCTGCGCGCAATCGTAGTGCTCGTCGCCGATAATGCGCGGATCGAGGATGCGGGACGTGGAAGCCAGCGGATCGACGGCCGGATAGATGCCCAATTCGGAGATGGCGCGGGAGAGGTTCGTGGTGGCGTCCAGGTGCGCGAAAGCCGTGGCCGGCGCGGGATCGGTGTAATCGTCGGCGGGCACGTAAATGGCCTGCACCGAGGTGATGGAGCCGGTCTTGGTGGAAGTGATGCGCTCCTGCAGTTCGCCCATTTCGCTGGCCAGGTTGGGCTGATATCCCACGGCGGAAGGCATGCGTCCCAGCAGCGCGGAAACTTCCGAACCGGCTTGCGTGAAACGGAAGATGTTGTCGATGAAGAGCAGCACGTCCTGGTTCTGTTCGTCGCGGAAATACTCGGCGACGGTCAGGCCGGTCAGGCCCACGCGCAGGCGCGCCCCGGGCGGTTCGGTCATCTGGCCGTAGACCAGCGCCACCTTGGATTTGGTGTAATCGTGCGGGTCCACGATGCCGGATTCCTGCATTTCGAGCCAGAGGTCGTTGCCTTCGCGGGTGCGCTCGCCCACGCCGGAAAAGACCGAAACGCCGCCATGCTTCATGGCGATGTTGTGGATCAGTTCCTGAATGATGACGGTCTTGCCCACGCCCGCGCCGCCGAACAGGCCGATCTTGCCGCCGCGCAAGTAAGGCTCGATCAGGTCGATGACCTTGATGCCGGTCTCGAACATCTCCTGGCGGGTGGACTGTTCTTCGAACGAAGGCGCAGGGCGATGGATGGGATAGAGCTTCTTGGCGTTGATGGGGCCCATCTTGTCGACAGGCTCGCCGATCACGTTCATCACGCGGCCCAGCGTCTCGTTGCCAACAGGCACCATCACCGGGTGACCGAGGTTCAGCGCGTGCATGCCGCGGACCAGGCCTTCGGTGGGCTGCAGCGCGATGGTGCGCACGCGGCCTTCGCCGATATGCTGCTCCACCTCGCAGATGATATCGATGGGCGCGGGCACGTCGAAGCCCTCGCTGGTGATGCGGATGGCCGTATAGACCATGGGAATCTGGCCCTCGGGAAACTGGCAGTCCACGGCGGGGCCGGCTACCTGGACGACTTTGCCGATTGCGTTATCGTTCATCTAAACCTCAAAACGGACCACAGATGAACACAGATAAACACAGATAAAACGGGGAAAAACCGAGCGTCGTTTTGCTTTCATCTGTGTCCATCTGTGGTTCCAAGTTCCTGTTACTCCGCGGCGGCGGCGCCGCTGACTACTTCTATGATTTCCTTGGTGATGCTGGCCTGGCGCACGCGGTTCATGTAGAGCGTCAGGTTGTCGATCATTTCCGATGCGTTGGAGGTGGCCGCGTCCATGGCGGTCATGCGCGCGGCGTGCTCCGCGGCGGCCGATTCCAGCAGCGCGCGGTATAGCTCGATTTCCACGTAGCGCGGCAGCAGGCCGGCCAGCATTTCTACGGGCGGCGTCTCGAAGATGAAGTCCACCGGCTCGGCTTGGGTGGGCAGCTCCATGGGCAGCACCTGCGCGAACGCGACCCGTTGGGCCATTACCGATTTGAATTCGTTATACAGCAGGTAGACCGCGTCGATCTCTTCGTTGCGGAACCGTTCCACCAGCTTCTGCGCGATCGCCGCGGCATCGGCATGCTGCGCCTTGGCCATGCCGAGATACTCGCCGGTGATGGGGACGCCGCGCTTGCGGAAGAAATCGCAGCCCTTGCGTCCGATCAGCAGAAAATCGGTAGCGGCGGGCTGGTGTTCCTCGGCAAAGCGCTGCGCAGCTTTAATCAGGTTGGCGTTGAATGCGCCGGCCAACCCCTTGTCGGAGGTGATCAGCACCAACTGCACATGCTGCTCCGGGCGGCGCGCCAGCAGCGGATTGGCGGCGACACGTTCATCCGCGCCGGCGGCGGCGGCCAAGTCGGCCAGCAGCGCGCGCAGAGCCGCGCCGTACGGGCGGGAGGCGATCACACGATCCTGGGCGCGACGCAGCTTGGCGGCCGAGACCATCTTCATGGCCTTGGTGATCTGCTGCGTATTGCGCACCGATTTGATGCGCCGGCGGATATCGATCAGGCTAGGCATGCGCGGTGGCCGCGGGTTGCTCGGCGACGAAGCGGTCCTTGAATTCCTTGATCACCGCTATGATTTCGGCGCGGAGAGCGTCGTCGAGCGCCTTCTTCTCCACGATCTTCGTTAACAGGGAGCGATGCGCGTTGTCCACGAAGCGGTAGAGTTCCGCCTCGAACTTGCGGACCTGCTCCACGGGGAGATCGTCCAGATAGCCCTGCGTGCCGGCGAAGACGATGAGGATCTGCTTTTCTACCGGTAGTGGCTGGAACTGTCCCTGCTTGAGAACTTCGATCAGGTGCTTGCCGCGATTGATCTGCGCCATCGAGGCTTTGTCGAGATCGGAGCCGAACTGGGCAAACGCGGCCAGGTCGCGGAACTGGGCCATGTCCAGGCGTAGCGTGCCGGCCACCTGCCGCATGGCTTTGATCTGCGCGCTGCCGCCCACGCGGCTGACGGAGATGCCGACGTCGATGGCCGGCCTGATGTTGGAGTTGAACAAATCGGCGATCAGGTAGATCTGGCCATCGGTGATGGAGATGACGTTGGTGGGGATGTAGGCTGAAACGTCGCCCGCCTGCGTTTCGATGAATGGCAGCGCGGTCAGGGAGCCGCCGCCGTTTTCTTCGTTGAGCTTGGCGGCGCGCTCGAGCAAGCGGCTGTGCAGATAGAAGACATCGCCCGGAAACGCTTCGCGGCCCGGCGGGCGGCGCAGCAGCAGCGAGATTTCGCGATAGGCGGCGGCGTGCTTGGAAAGGTCGTCGTAGATGCACAACGCGTGGCGCTTGGTATCGCGGAAGTACTCGCCGATGGCGCAGCCGGCGTAGGGCGCGATGTACTGCATGGGCGCCGGATCGGAAGCCGAAGCCAGCACCACGATGGTGTATTCCATGGCGCCGGCGTCTGTCGAGGGTTTTCACCACCTGGGCCACGGTGGAGCGCTTCTGGCCGATCGCGACGTAGATGCAGATGACGTCGCCGCCCTTCTGATTGATGATGGTATCGAGGGCGATGGCGGTCTTGCCGGTCTGGCGGTCGCCAATGATCAATTCGCGCTGGCCGCGGCCGATGGGGATCATGGCGTCGATGGCCTTGATGCCGGTCTGCAGCGGCGCTTTCACGGGCATGCGGTCGACCACGCCGGGCGCCAGGCGTTCGATGGGGTTGAACTGGGTGCTGGCGATGGGGCCTTTGTCGTCGATGGGCTTGCCGAGGGCGTTGACCACCCGGCCGATCAACGCTTCGCCCACCGGCACGGACATGATGCGGCCGGTGCGCCGCACTTCGTCGCCTTCCTTGATCTCGTGCGCTTCGCCCAACAGCACGGCGCCGACCTGGTCTTCTTCCAGGTTCATGGCGATGCCCGCGACGTCATGCGGGAACTCGATCAACTCTCCGGCCATCACCTTTTCCAGGCCGTGGATACGGGCGATGCCATCGCCCACCGAGATCACCGATCCGGTTTCGGAGACGTCGATGGCGCCTTCGTAATTTTCGATCTCCTGACGGAGAAGGGTCGTAATTTCGTCCGCTCGAATCTGAGCCATTCAAACCTCTAACTTGGAACCACAGATGGACACAGATAAACACAGATAAGACCGAAGCCATTCGATTCTGTTTTGCTTTTATCCGTGTTCATCTGTGTCTATCTGTGGTTCTGAATTGTGTTACTCCGCGGCCAGGCGCTTGCCCAGCGCCTGCAGTTGGCCCCGGACGGAGCCGTCGTATACGGTGGAACCGATGCGGGCCACCAGCCCGCCGAGCAGTTCGCGATCCACTGCGAAGCGCATGCGCACCTTCTTTCCGGTGAGCCGCTCGAATTCTTGCGACACCGCATCGCGCTGCGGCTGGTCTAATTCGCGCGCCGAACTGACGTTGGCCCGGGTGAACCCCAGGCGCTCGTCCGACAGCAGATCGAAGGCTTCCAGGACTTCGGAGAGCATGGCGATGCGGCGATGATCCGTGAGCACGAACAAAAAATTGCGCGCGACGCGCGAGACGCCCAACTTCTGGCCGAGGGCCCCCACCACGGCTCGCTTGCGTGCGGCGGGCACCGAGGGCGAAGTGAGGGCGGCGCGCAATTCCGCCGATCCCGCCAGCAGTTCCTCGAAACCGCGCAACTCGGCCAGCAACTGGTGCGGGTCCACAGGTGACTTGGCACCCATGGCCACATCCACCAGGGCGCTGGCGTATCGGGAGGCGAGGGCGGAGCGCGTCATATATTAATTCCGGCCCGCGCCGGAAGCGGCGTTCGCCATGGTCGCCACAAAACGTCCGACCAGGCGGTTCTGCATTTCGGGCGACAGGCGCGCGGCGATTTTCGTTTCAGCCAGGCCCAGCGCCAGTTCGGCGGAATAGCGGCGCAGTTCCAAGGTCGCCGATTTGGTGGCCGACGCGATTTCCTCGCCGAGATGCAATTGCACCTTGGCCAATTCGGCGGCGGCTTCGCGGCGGACGCGTTGCGCGTCGGCTTCGGCTTCCTGTTGGGCGTTACGGCGCAAGGCTTCGATTTCGGTTTCGAGGTTGGCGAGGCGGCGATCCACTTCCGCGACCTTGGCGTCGGAGGCGGCACGCGCGGCGTCGGCCTCGGCCATGCCCTTCCGAATCTCCTGCGACCGTTGGGCGAAGTAGGGTCCGGCGTGCTTCTGGATCACGTAACCCAAACCGCCGGCCAGCAGCGCGAAGTTCGCCCACTCCCAGAAGATGCTGGGTTCTTTCCCGCCTTTCGCCCCGCCCTCATGCTCCTCAGCGCGAGCCGGCAATTTCACGAAAAACAGCAGGACCAGCGCGGCCAGGCTGCAACCCGCCAGACGCTTCATGCGGCGGCACCTTGATGCAGGATGGCGTCGGCGATCTGGCCGGCCAGCACATCGCTCTGGGCCGCGAGGTCCGTCTTGGCCTGCTCGATTTCGGCGGCCAATTGGGCTTTGGCATCCCGCACGGCGGCCTCGGCCTGCTCGCGCGCGGCATGCACCTGAGCGGCCTGCTCTTCCTGCAAGCGCCGATACAATTGTTCCTGCTGCTGGTACACTTCGGAGCGCGCGGCGCGCAGGGCCGCTTCGTACTCGGCGGTCTTGGCGGCGGCTTTCTCCAGGCTCTCGGCGGCGCGCAGGCGGGCGCCTTCAGTGGCTTCGTAGCGGGCATGCAAAACCTTGTCGAGAGGCTTGAAGAACATGTACTTCAGATAGAAGTTGAGGAAGACGACGAGGAGAAAAGTAGGGATCGCCCGCAGCAAAATCCCACTCAACGCGTGCAAGGTTGCTTCCATTTGGATGGACTGAGAAAGGCCTGAAAAAGATGCAGCTTTTAGAGAGGTTAGCTTAACATCCGCCGCAAGGCTGCGTCAACCGCGGCGGGCGAGGCGAAATTGGGGTAGTTCTTAGGGAAACTGGACGAATTCCGGCCATCCCGCGGCTAGCGCCGGTTCAATGCTGAGGAGTAGGGTTTCGAGCGATCCGGACTTGGCTGTGCCGGTAATGGAATCGATATAATTCACTCCGGCACCGCTGGCGGTCCCATCGCCGGTAATGCCCGTCAGCACCTCCGCTTCTACAACGTTAGGCGTAGGTGTGCCGATTACGATGGTCATGGGGCCAAATTTCCGGAGGCGCGCCGTCAAGCCGCACGCACTGGTGGCCTTGTCCACCTCGGTAATCCCAAGCCGCTCGAGGAAGTTCGTGTAATCGGGAAGCGAGATACTGCAGTTGTCCAGCGTGACGCATCCTGAAGCCCCATCGGCATAATCCGTAGCGAACTCCGTGGTCGCCGGCGCAACGCTATCGGCAATCGAGGCGGCGGCAGTTCCGCCGATGGATTTGCCGCTCTTCCAACTCAGCATCATGCCTGCCTGGACAGCCCACAGCCGATCCGGTGTTTGTTCTTGAGGTGACACGCCAGAAACCTGAAAGCTGCACTGGCTGATCGCGAACGTCGCGCTGATGGATCCCTTGGTGTCAGAATAACAACCTGGTGTCGCAGCGTCGCACGAGTCCGCATAACCCAGGTAAAGATGCGTAGCTGTCGGTGGGACCTGAAAAAGCTGAACGGCGCCGCCGCCGCCCGTCCAGGTATTGCCATCGCCAATGAAGAATACCTGGCCGATTTGAGGGCTGAGGACCTCGAAGTTCGTCTTAATTCCTCCCGCCTGACTGTCGTTGGTGTAGAATCTCAGCGTCGGCGGGACCGACACAGGAAGAGTGTCCTCTAAGAACATCCCAACCATTGGACCTTGGAAATCGGTCAGCTTAAGGCCCGAGAACGGGCCCGTGGGACTGTAGTTGTTCGGCCTCGATGCGCAAGGAACAACGGTGGTTCCATCCGGCCCATACGCCGCTGCGCTATCACTGCAGGTCCAGTACCCGGTGACATTGGGAAAAAACGTGAGGGACTGACCGGGCGCCGCGGCAAAGGCGTAAGCCGCCGGAGGCACTCCGTCGCTACCGTCGCTGTAGCCCCCGGATTGCCAAATATCCATTTGGGCGCTTACGGTCAACGTCTGCGAACCCTGCGCGAGGAGCGTGCCGGCCAGGCAAACCACCAGCGTGCCCTGAAGTACGGCCGTGCCGGCGGCGTGCCCAGTTTTCCTTTGACCCATCGCGATTGCGCCTCCTGCTGACCACGATCCCGGCGCCATTTTATGGAAACTGCACGAATTCCGGCCAGCCCCCGGCTACCGCGGCTTGGATGCCAAGCAATAGGGATTCGAGCGAGGCCGACGCGGCTGCGCCGGTAGCGGGATTGATATAGTTCACCGCGGCTCCGCTGGTGGTGCCGTCGCCGGTAATGCCCGTCAGCACCGCCGCGTCTACAAAGTTGGGCGTAGGTGTGCCGGTAATGACGGTCATGGGGCCGAATTTCTCGAGGCTGGCCGTCAAACCGCACGCACTGGGGGTTTTGTCCACCTGGGTAATCCCAAGCCGCCCGAGGAGGTTCGTGTAATCGGACAGGGAGATGCTGCAATTGTCGAGCGTGGCGCAGCCGGAAACCCCGCCGTTGGCATAATCGGTGGCGAACTCCGTGGTGGTCGGCGCGATGCTATCGGCGATGGCGGCGGCGTCGGCCGGGGTGATGGGTTTGCCGCTCTTCCAGGTCAGCATCATGGCTGCCTGGGTAGCCCATGCCCGATCCGCCAGTTGTATTTCGGGTATCACGCCGGAGACCTGAAAACTGCAGCGACTGATCGCGAAAGTCACGGTCATCGAGCCTGAGTTATCGGTGTAACAACCGGGCGTGCCACCGCTGCATTCGTCGACGTACCCAAGGTAAAGATGCGTAGCTGTCGGTGGGACGTTAAACACCTGTCTGGCTCCCGCGCCGGTCCCCGTCAACCCATCGCCGATGAAGAACACCTGGCCGATTTGAGGGCTGAGCGTTGCGAAAGTGGTCTGAATGCCGCCGAGCGCACTGTCGGTCCAATAGAACGTAAGGGTAGGCGGCGCCGTTGTGGGAAGCGTGTCCTCCAGGAACATGCCTACCAGCGGCCGGCTAAAATCGGTCATATCAATGCCGGAGAAGGGGCCGGTTGGGTTGAAGTCGTTGACATCTACGTAGCAGCTACCGCTGTCCGTTCCGTCCGGCCCGTTCGGCGTAGCGTCGTTTCCGCAGCTCCAGGTTCCCGTGACGCTTGAAAACGTGAGGGCCTGGCCGGGCGCGGCGGGGAATGCATAAGCCACCGGTGGCACCCCATTGCTGCCGTCGTTGTACCCCCCGGATCTCCAGATATCCATGAAGGCGGTCACGGTTACCGTCTGCGAGCTCTGCCCCAAGAGCACACCGGCCAGCCAAAGCATCAGACCCACAATCTTCAGACGACCCATGGCGATTGCGCCTCCCTGCTGACGATGATCATACGCGGGCATTCAGCCGAAAGCAAGCCTGACCGGAAGAAGAAGGCGGCCTGAGAGGCCGCCGCAGGCCGAGGGCCTGCCCCACACGCGCCCTACATCGTGGGCTTGAGCCGGAATCGCACGAAGACATTGCCGCCGACGGGATGGTTGCCGTAATAAGGCTTGATCGCATCGGGGAGCGAGTAGGCCGTGAAGTTGGCGCCCACGCCGGTCTGAATGTGCCGGAACAGGGCGATGTCGCGCGTGTAGCCGAGGGTGTAGGCGCCGATGCGGAAGGTGCTGCCGTAGAGGATATCGAGCTGCTGTTCGATGTCCGGCTGGTTGCTGAAGAGCTCGTCTTTATCGACCCATTCGCAGCGCGCGGTAATCCAGTTCTTGTGGCGGATGGGCAGCACGGATTCCGCAAGGTAGGAGTTCAAGTTGCGGAACGTGGCGGTGGAGTGGTTGCGGCCCCAAATCAGGCTGGTCGACCACGCTCCGCCGGGCAGTGGCTTGGTGTAGGCGAGCGACGCGGTCATGCGCACCTGATCTCCCGGCTCCAGCGCTTCGGGGTGCGCGATCCTGCCGGCCGAAAACTGGGCCGCCCAATTCTCCGCCGGGAAAAACCAAAGGCGCGCGGCCCACGAGTCGATCGGGCCGGCCTGGACGATCCAGCGGTTCTCTCCCGGCTCCGCGCCATGAAAGCCGCTGGCTTCCAGTTTGACCTTCTTGTGCGAGATGCCCAGCGTCACCACATCGTCCGAGATGTGCGTGGAATCCTGCCAATGATGCGAGATGGGCGCTTCGGGCAATTCCGCGGCCGAGGCGCGATGCGGATAAGCGGTCGGGCCCAGGGCCGGGTCGCCCACGGGCGCGGCGTAGACATCCAGGATGGTGTTTTCGCCGAGCTTGTACGCGTAGTGGACTCCCATTGCCATGATGAAATTGTGCGGATGCTGCGCGTCTGTCAGCGGGAGGCCGTACGCCGTTTCGCCGGTCTGGAAGAGCAGGGGATAGCGGCGATCCGTGATGGTGGCCGGTTCCAGGCTGAGCATCAGGACCGCTTCGAAGGCGCCCTTCGCGCCAGCCTTGTGTTCGGCGGAGGCCATGAACCAGTTCGTGGAGTAGAGCTTATCGCCGCCGCGCGGTCCCGACTGTTGGATATCGGAAACGAACGCCACTCCCATGAACATGACGTTCCAATTTCCGGGCTGGGTCATCAGCATGGGCATGGGCGAAGACGCGGGGTCCGTGGAGGTGCCCGAGGCGAGACCCATGAGATACATGCCCGGATCCTGGGCAGGCAATCGACCGCCGGCGCACAGGACGATTGTTATCGCGCAACTAAGACGAAGATATTTGTGCCACGTCATAGCTCTCCTCACGCCAGTTACCGCAGTTACCGATTTCTCGACCGGAAGAAGGCGGCCTGAGAGGCCGCCGCAGGCCGAGGGCCTGCCCCACAATTTATGCCGCACACTTCAGATGCGGAGAGGTGTCGAAGGAGCGAGACAGGCAATGGCGGCGGGCGAAGCAACCTGAGCGCCATCAGCCGCCGGCGCGGGCGCCACGAAATGCGCGGCACATTTCGGAGACACCTGGCTCGCAACTACGCAATGCGAACACGGCGCGGGGGCTTCGTCCCCGGAATCGGAATGATGCTGATGACACGGAGGGGCACTGCCGGAGTTCGGCGCGGCGCAAAAGCCCGCGCACTGGACCCTGGCGAGCACCAGAGCAAGAGCGAACCAAACCATTACCTTGGCGTGCATCCCGTTGACGAACAGGATACCATGACAGTCGGACATGGACCGCCGCGAATTCCTCCGCTCGGCTGCTTTGGCGCCCGCCGCTTTGGGCATCTCGCGCGGCGCGGCGGCGCGCGTAAGCATCCGCATCGAAGAAGTCCGCGTTTCCTACGAAGATTTCCGCTACCGTACGCCTTACCGTTTCGGCGCGCAAACAGTGGACCGCGTGACGCTGCTGAACGTCGATTGCATGGTCCGAACGGGAGCGGGCGATGTGGCGCGGGGCTTCGGGTCGATGACCATGGGCAACGCCTGGTCCTTCCCGTCGAAGACCATGTCGTACGATACGACCCTTGGCGCCATGAAGGCCCTGGCGGCGGGCATCGCCGGCATCACCCGCGGCTATCGCGAACCCGGCCACCCGGTAGATATCAACTGCGCGCTGGAACCTGCGTATCTGGCAGCCGCGCGCGCGGTTTCCCAAGAGCTGCACCTTGCCGAACCGATTCCGAAGCTATGCACGCTGGTGACCGCCAGCCCCTTCGATGCCGCGATTCACGATGCGTACGGCAAAGCCCTGGGGCGCAGCAGCTATCTGACTTACGGCAACGACTGCATGCCTTACGATCTTTCGCAGTACCTGGGCGCGGAATATAAAGGCGAATATCTGAGCCGGTATGTGCTGCCGCAGCCCACGCCGCGGATGGCTTTGTACCATTCGGTGGGGGCTTCGGACCCGATTGTGGCATCCGACATACGGCAGCGCATCGGCGACGGGCTGCCGGAAACGCTGCCCGAGTGGATCCGTTATAACGGGCTGCTCCGCATCAAGATCAAGCTGGCGGGCAACGACCTGGCGTGGGATCTCGCGCGGGTGGTGGGGATCGACCGGGCCACCACGGAAACGCAGCGGGAACGCGGTGTCGCGGAATGGTTCTATTCGCTCGACTTCAACGAGCAGTGCCCCAATGTGGGCTATCTGCTGGAATTCCTGCGCCGCCTGAAGGAGCGGACGGCGGACGGCTTCGCGCGCATACAATATGTCGAGCAACCCACCGCGCGCGATCTGAAGGCGGATCGCGCGAACGTGATGCATGCGGCGGCGAAGTTGCGGCCGGTGGTGATCGACGAGTCGCTGACCGATATCGAGAGCCTGATGCTGGCCCGCGAGATGGGCTATTCGGGCGCGGCGCTGAAAGCCTGTAAAGGGCAGAGCCAGGTGCTGCTGATGGCCGCGGTGGCCCAGAAGCACAAGATGTTCCTGTGCGTGCAGGATCTGACCTGTCCGGGCGCGTCGCTGATCCATTCGGCGGGCCTCGCGGCGCGCATTCCGGGAGTGGCGGCCATCGAGGCCAACGCGCGCGAATACGTGCCGGCGGCGAACAAACCGTGGGAAGACAAGTTCCCCGGCATCTTCAAAGTACGCGACGGCTTCATGGACACATCTACGCTGCACGGCCCGGGACTTGGCGCGGTCTGAACCGCCAGTGCCACCTCGGGCCGCGCTGAGGCATCATTAAGGTATGGGACAGCAATGAGCGCCGTACCGATCGCGGGTACGGCCGGGCGCGTGGACCTGCCCATTTCCGGGATGTCCTGCGCCGCCTGCGCGCGCCGCATCGAGAGCCAGCTCGCGGCCGCGGCGGGCGTTACGCGCGCGCACGTGAACTTCGCCACATCCACGGCCACCGTGGAGTTCGATCCAGGGCGCGCGGCGGTGGGCGATCTGGTGGACGCCATCGAAGAACTGGGCTACGGAGTGCCGACGCCCGCGTCCGGCGAGAATGCGGGCGAGGATGTCGAAGAGCAGGCGCGCGTGCGCGAATACGCCGCTTTGAAGCGCCGGTTATGGCTGGCAGCGGCCTTTGCGGCGCCGGTAGTGGCGCTGGGCATGTGGCCGGGGTTGATGCACCTGGCTGCGATGCCTTGGATTCAACTCGCGCTCACGACCCCGGTGGTCTTCTATGCGGGCGCGCCTTTTTACCAGGGAGCCTGGAACGCGCTGCGGCATCGCTCCGCGAACATGAACACGCTGATCGCGCTGGGGACGGGCGCCGCGTTCCTGGATTCGCTGGCGGTGACGGTGCGCGGCGGGCATGCGGTGTATTACGAAGCCGCTGCCGTGATCGTGACCCTGATTCTGCTGGGCCGGGTGTTGGAGGCGCGCGCTCGCGGAAAGGCTTCGGAGGCCATCCGCCATTTGCGCGAGCTGCAGCCGAAGACGGCACGCGTGGTGCGCGGCGGCGCCGAGCAGGATATCCCTATCGAGCGCGTGCGCGTGGGCGACCTGGTGGTGGTGCGTCCGGGCGAGAAGATTCCGGTGGATGGCGCGGTGCGCGAGGGAGAATCGGCGGTTGACGAATCCATGCTCACGGGAGAGAGCATGCCGCTGGATAAGAAGATCGGCGACGCGGTTTATGGCGGCACGATCAATCGTTCCGGGAGCTTGCGGTTTGAGGCGCGCCAGGTAGGGCGGGCTACGGCTTTGCAACAGATGATCGGGCTGGTGCGGCAGGCGCAGGGCTCGCGCGCGCCGGTGGCGAGGTTGGCGGATGTGGTCAGCGGCTACTTCACCGTGGCGGTGCTGGGCATCGCCGTGGTCACGTTCCTGGTATGGCTGGCGTTCCGGCCGTTCCCCTTCGCACTGGTGAATTTTGTCGCCGTGCTGATCATCGCCTGTCCGTGCGCGCTGGGCTTAGCCACGCCCACCGCGATCATGGTAGGCACGGGACGCGGCGCCGAGCGCGGCATCCTGATCAAGGGCGGCGAGGCTTTGGAGGCCGCGTCCGGGATCGACACCGTGATCCTGGATAAGACCGGTACCATCACGCGCGGGCAGCCGCAGGTAACCGATGTGATACCGATGAACGGGCGCGCAGAGGGCGAGGTGCTGCGCATGGCGGCTTCGGCCGAGCGCTATTCCGAGCATCCTCTGGGACGGGCAATCGTCGAGCATGCGCAGGCGCTGGGCATCGCGCTGGGCGATCCTGGCGGCTTCCGGGCGGTTGCCGGGCAGGGCGTCGAAGCGCGCGTGGATGGCCGCGATGTGGTGGTGGGCAGCTCTGCGGGGTCGCGTGAGTTGCCCGGGGTCGAGCGGCTGGCCTCGGAAGGCAAAACCGCGGTGACGGTTTGTGTGGATGGCCAGCTTTTGGGCGTGATCGGCATCGCCGACTCCGTGAAGCCGGAGGCCGCGGCCGCGGTGCGGCGTCTCGTTGAGATGGGCCTCGAAGTCCGGATGATTACCGGCGACAATCGGCGCACGGCTGAAAACGTCGCGCTTCAGGTTGGCATCGGGCAGGTGCTGTCCGAAGTGCTGCCGGCGGGCAAGGTGGCCGAGATACGAAAGTTGCAAGCCGCCGGGAAGAAGGTGGCCATGGTGGGCGACGGCATCAACGACGCACCCGCGCTGGCGCAGGCCGATGTAGGAATTGCCATCGGAACCGGAACGGATATCGCCAAGGAAGCCGCCTCCATCACCCTGGTGCGCGGCGATTTGAATGGCGTGGGCGATGCGCTGGAACTGACGCGGCGCACGATGCGGGTGATCCGGCAGAACCTGTTCTGGGCGTTCGCCTACAACGTTGTCGGCATCCCCATCGCGGCGGGCGTGCTGTACCCATTCACGGGCTGGCTGCTGTCGCCGGTGCTGGCTTCGGCGGCCATGGCGCTGTCCAGCGTGACGGTGGTGACTAACAGTTTGCGGCTAAAACGCGCGTGAGTTTCACCGCAGCCATTCTTCCACGCTCGTCGCGTCCAGAACCCGCTCACTGAGATCTTCGAGCTGGGATGGCGAGAGTGCCGCGAGTTTATCGCCAGCCCACTTCGGCAGGGCGCCGAAGCGCTTCTCGATCAACCGGCGGAGGATCGCCAGTTCTCCTTCCTGGCGGCCTTTCTGAAGGCCTTTCTGTTCCGCTTCAATGAACATAGGACCCAAAGTCTCGTGATCCCGAATATCCAAATCAATCGGCATCTTCTTTGTCTCCTGATCCACGATTCGCGCCAGATGTCGCAATCCGGCTAGGATCGTCAACTGGGCCAAGGCGATTTCCTTTTCCGCCCTCGTCATGGCCGCGATCCGCCCCACGATCTTGTGGACCGCCTCTTTATCGTCGCGCAATCGCGCCAAGATCGCAATCACGTTATCGCCGACGTCCTCGCTCTCGAGCAGCCGGTCGCCGTCCAGAGCACGGATGTCGATCAAGCGGTACTCGAACGACAGGTTCGGGCCGCGCAGTTGGCTCTCCATCCGCATTGGAGCTTCCCCCACGTAGAGCAGAATCTGCCGCGGAAATCGCCCGAACAGACGGTGCACGCCGAGACAGTACTCGATCATCCGCAACGGCATGATGGCGTCGTTGCCGCTCTGCAACTCCAGGTGAATCAGTTGGCCGTCGACCGTCTCGCCGAGCAGGTCCAAGCGGAGGTTTTGCACCTTGGGCAATTCCACATCCAGCCACTTGGCGATGGCCGTACCGGTCAATTCGCGTATGGTAAGCTTGGCCGGACCCTGCAATAGCAACTTCAGGGCGACGTCATATTCCTGCATGTCGTGTGGCGCCGGATCGGCTGGAGCCGATCATGACTTGCGCCTCATGAGAGGGGTGGACCACCCGCGGTTTTTCTCTCATCCGCGAGTGAATCGAAGTGAACGCTGCCGGGTAATCTACCCGTCGCGCCAGCTATGTAGGCAGCCGGATGCCGGTCTCTTCGTACAGCGGCACGGGGGCGGTGCCCTGGGTACGGAATTCGTAGCGTTCGATGGCCAGCGCCGCGCAGTCCTGGCCGCTGCGCACCACGCATCCGTAGATCATCAGCTTCATGGGACACACGTCGTTCAGTCGGGCGGGCCAGCTCATCGACAACTCAACGGGCAAGCCGGTGCTCAGAACGCCTTCGGTCGTGAACCAGACGCCGCTGCTGCTGATGTTTACCGTCTTTCCGCTCCCGGCTTCGGACACGCGGCTTCCGTATAGCAGCTTATAGCGCAGCCCCTGTTCGATGCCAAAACGGCGCTTTATACGCCGGTCGACGTGCTCGTCTTGCTTCTTGCGTTTCGCCATGGTTGGTGCACCTCTTTGCCGACGGTTCTTCGGTTATTCAGAATTAGCACTGGGGGCACTGCCACCTCAATTATGTCTTTGGATAGTCAACATTGACTAACGCCATTGGCTTCCAGTACTTATAGCCCGAAGAGGATACGCTACCCTTAGCCTTCCGTAGCTGATGTCCGCCCCGCCACGCTTTTTTTGCCGGGTACGCGCCGCCAGGTGCCTGACGAACCGTAACGGCCTTCGCCATATATTCGCCTACAAATCAATATGTGGTGGTGTCAGGGGGGGCCGATGGATCGGCTAGTATCTCACTAACTCAAATCCAATCAACACTTTCTTAAAGATTTCTCTTGCAATGGACTAAAGGTTCGTGCCACAATTTGTTGTGGCCTGAAAATGGTCGGAAAGTAGATTAAAAGTGGCGGAAGAAATACCTCAGGGCGCGGTACCGGTGGAACCACCCCGGGGCATGTATCCTGCCCGCCTTGACGAAAAAGGCCGCCTCAAGCTACCCGAGAAGTTCCAGAAGTACCTAGGGGATTTGCCTGAGAGGAAACTGTTCGTGACCAGTTTGGATCGGCACATGGCCACAGTATATCCGATTGCGATCTGGAGAGAGAACGAAAAATTGTTCACGAGCCACCATGAAAATCCGAAAGCCGTGAAGAGGGTTTGGTTCACTGCCCAGGAGCTGGGGTCGGAAGCGGAAATGGATGCACAGGGGCGGGTGCTTTTCTCGCCTGAGCTGCGGCGGGAGCTGCGCATCGAGAATCAGCCGGTGAAGGTGCTGGTGGTGAATGGCGCGATTCAGGTAATGAGCGACGAACTGTTCAAGAAGGAGCAGGCGGAAGCTGCCGAGTCGTCCGAGAACGATGTGGAAACCCTACAACGGGCTGGGCTCAAATAATGGCTTATGCATTTTGCCGTGATGGCGGCCGAGGCAATCGACTGGCTGGCGGTACGGCCCGAAGGCACGTATCTGGATGCCACTGCCGGGCTGGGAGGCCACACGGCGGAGATTGCGCGGCGCTTGACCACGGGGCGAGTGATCGCCAACGACCGCGACCCGGAGTCGCTCGAAATGGCGCGGCGCAACACGGCCGGATGGGCCGATCGGATTTGTTATCACCAGGGGGCCTTCTCCAGGATGGCCGCGGCGTTGCCCGCGTGCGGAGCGCAGCAGGTGGATGGGCTGCTGGCCGACCTGGGGGTGAGCCGGTACCAACTGACGGAGCCGGACAGGGGATTTTCGTTTATGGCCGAGGGGCCGCTGGATATGCGCATGGATCGATCCACGGGCATCACAGCGGGGGACCTGGTCAATCAGTACGCCGAAAAGGCGATCGCCGACCTGATCTATCAGCTAGGCGAAGAAAGGAGGGCGCGGAAGATAGCCAGAGCCATCGTTCGAGCACGGCCTATACGGAGCACACTACACCTGGCCGGGTTAGTGGAGCAGGCCGTGCCTCGGACGAGTCATCTGCATCCCGCGACCCGAACCTTTATGGCCTTACGCATGTTTGTGAACGACGAGCAGGGCGAACTGGACCGCCTGCTCGAAATCGGACCGGAGCTGGTCGGGAGCGGCGGCCGCATGGTGGTGATCTCTTTTATGTCGCTCGAAGACCGCAAAGTGAAGCAGCGGTTTCGCAGCCTGGCGCAGGAGGGCCGCGGAACGATCCTGACCAAGCATCCCGCGACCCCCACGGAAGAGGAAACGAGTTTGAATCCGGCCTCGCGCAGCGCCAAGCTGCGCGTGCTGCTGATGAAATGACCGATGAAATAGCGAGGTAACGATCCATGGCAACGCTGGCAATGATTTTTCGGAGGCCCCTGGCCGCGCCTGCCGCGGCGAGCGGCGCTACGCAATCCGCATCCGTCGCAGATGGCCGCTACTCGTTGCGCGCTTTGCCCAACGAGCACATTTTCCTGTACTCCAAGCCCATCGACAACAGCCGGGTGGTGCGCGAGGCGCATCCCACCGCGCGCGGCGAATGGCGCATGATCGGCACGGCTTGCGCCCTGGCCGTTCTATTCATGGGCCTGTCCACGCCCCGCGTGGCCAATGTCTTCGCGGGCTACCAACTGGAGTCCTTGAAGGGGGAACAGCGCCGCTTGCTCGACGAACAGCGCGATCTGGACATCGTGGAGGCGCGCCTGTCCCGGCAGGAGAATCTCGAAGTCCTCGCGAAGCGGCGGGAACTGAGCGCGCCTACGGCCGCGCAGATCGTGCACCTCGAACCCAAGGGCGAAGGCAAACTGGCCCTGAACCGGCACTGATCTCATACCGCGCAAGGTTGGACGATATGGAATCCGTCCCCAGAAGCAGAGCCGGCAAGCGTCTGATGTGGTTCGGCGGCGCCATCCTGATTTGGGGATGCCTGATAACGGTTCAGTTGTTCCGGCTGCAGGTGGTGCACCACGGCGATTACCTGCGGGCGGCGTACCGGCAGCAGGAAGAGACCGTGGAAATTGCCGCGCCGCGCGGCTCCATCTTCGACCGCTCCGGACAGTTGCTGGCCGGCAGCGTGAAGCGCGACTCCGTCTACATCGATCCTTTGCAAGTGCCGGATCTGCAGGTCGCGTCCGAAATATTGTCCGGCGTGCTCTCGATCGACCGGGCCGCGCTGCGCGAACGCATCGAATCCTACGCCGCCAATCGCAAGGGCTTCATGTGGGTGGCGCGGGCCATCGAGCCGGAGCAGTACGAGCAGCTGCACAGCCTACCCCTGAACTGGATCCGGTTTGCGCAGGAAAGCCGGCGGAATTATCCGCGCTCGACCCTGGCGGCGCACGTCATCGGCGCCGTGGATAGCGAGGAAATCGGCCAGTGGGGACTGGAGAAGAGCCTGCAGTCCGACTTGTGCGGCTTACCGGGCAGCGTCCGCGTGCTCACCGACGCCAAAGGGCGCGGCATCGATTCGCACGAGGAAACCGGGGCGCGGCCGGGGGTCAGCGTCACGCTTTCCATTGACGAGCGCATCCAGTTGCCGGCGCAGGACGCTATCGCGCGCGCGGTCGTCGATGCGCGGGCCGAAAGCGGCAGCGTGGTGGTGATGGACCCTTATCATGGCGATATTCTGGCCATCGCCAGTTATCCGCCGTTCGACCCGAACCAACCACCCGGGCAGGGCGAAAACCCTACGGCGCGGTTCAATCACGCGATTTCGGTGCCCTTCGAGCCGGGATCCGTTTTCAAGGTTATAACGCTTTCGGCGGCGCTGGAAACCACGGCGCTGAAGCCTTCCAGTATGATCAACTGCCATAACGGCAGCTTCACCCTGGCGGGCCGCACTGTGCATGAAGCCCACCGTGGGTTCGGCGTCATCCCCATGGAGGAGGTGCTCGCCAAATCGAGCAACATCGGGGCCATCCAGGTGGGGTTAGTGGTCGGCGCGACCAAGCTGTATGAATATGTCAAGCGCTTCGGGCTGGGCGCGCGCACCGGCATCCCTTTGCCGGCGGAGTCTCCCGGCATGGTGCGCAAGCTTTCGAAGTGGCGCACCACCTCGCTCATGTCGGTATCCATGGGTCACGAAGTGGGCGTGACTACTTTGCAACTCGCGCAGGCCTGTTCCGCCGTGGCCAACGGCGGGTTGCTGGTGCCGCCGCGCCTGATTCTGAAGAAGGGGGATACGGCCGCACCGGTGACGGCTCCGCACCGGATCCTGAAGCCGGAAACCGCCATCACCATGCGTCAGATGATGGAAGGCGTGGTGCTGAATGGCACCGGCAAGAAAGCCAGGCTGAGCGGGTATTCGAGCGCCGGCAAGACCGGATCGGCCCAGATCTTCGATTACGCCACGGGCCACTATACCCACAATTACAACGCCTCGTTCATGGGTTTCGCGCCGGTGACGAATCCGGCCATTGTGGTGGTGGTGACGCTGAATGGCACGCATGGCACAGCCGGCTACGGCGGCGTTGTCGCGGCCCCCGTGTTCCACGAAGTGGCCACGGAAGCCCTGCGCGTGCTGGACGTGCCCAGGGACTTGCCGGACACCGCTCCGGACGCGCAGGAAACTCAAATTGCCGACCTGAATGAAGTTCCGGTAATCGACGGAGCCATCGAGCCGCCCGTCCTGGAAGAGGTAGCGGAGACAGAGACACAGCCACCGGCGCTGCCGGCCGCCAGCCCCCAGGCACCAGCCACGGCCAGCCCGGCACGCCCCCCGGGGCCGACCATGCCGAAATTCATTGGCCTGTCGATGCGGAGCGTGGTGGCACTGGCGCAAGCCCAAGGTTTGCCCGTGGAAACGGCCGGCACAGGCATCGTCCGCAGGCAGGACCCGCCGCCGGGCGCAGTCCTGCGGGCGGGAGAAAGGATTCGAGTCGATCTTGCCAGATGACCTTGGGCGAGATATTGGCGGAAGTCCGGCTGGCAGCCCCGCTCTCGCCGCTTCTTTCCCAACTGGACGTGCAGGGCCTCGATTACGATTCGCGCCGCGTGCAACCCGGATTCCTATTCTTCGCTTTTCCCGGCAGCCGCGCGGACGGGCGCCAGTTCGCGCAGGATGCGGTGAGCCGCGGCGCCTTGGCAGTGGTCAGCGAATCCCCCGCCCCGGCTGACTTTCCCGCACCCTGGATTGAAGTCGCACATGGCCGCCACGCGCTGGCGCTGGCCGCCCGCAATTTCTATCGCCGTCCGGACCAGCGCATCGCCCTCACCGGGATCACCGGCACCAACGGCAAAACCACGACATCTTATTTGATCGATGCCATTCTACGCGCCGCCGGCAAGACCACCGCGCTGATAGGGACCATCGAGTACCACCTGGCCGGACGGGTTTTGCCGGCTGTCAACACCACGCCGGAATCGCTGGACCTCGATCGCCTCTTAACCGAACTGGAAGCCGCGGGCGGCTCGCACGCGGTGATGGAAGTATCATCGCACGCGCTCGAGTTGGGGCGCGTTTACGGCCTCACGTTTCACACCGCCATCTTTACCAATCTGACGCGCGACCATCTGGATTTCCACGGCACCATGGAGAATTATTTCGCCGCCAAGCAAATGCTGTTCTCCGGCGCCGGGGCACCGCCGCCGACCTGGGCCGTGCTGAACCGCGACGACGAATGGTGCCGCCGCGTGGAACTTTCGCGCCAGAGCGAAGTGTTGTGGTTCGGGCTCGGGCAAAGCGCCACCGTTCGCGCGCGGCACATCTCCTCCAACCTGCAGGGGCTGCGGTTCGAAGTGCAGAGCCGGCAGACGCGGTTCACGGTGGAATCGCCGCTACTGGGCAAGATCAACGTGTACAACATCCTGGCGGCTTGCTGCGCGGGGCTGAGTTACGGCCTGCCGCCGGAGACCATCGCGGCGGGCATCGCCCTGTGCCGCGCCGTCCCGGGGCGCTTCGAACGCATCGACGAAGGCCAGCCATTTGGCGTGGTAGTGGACTACGCGCATACCGACGATGCGCTGAAAAACACGATTGCGGTGGCGCGCGGCCTGGAGCCGAAGCGCATCATTACTCTATTCGGATGCGGCGGCGACCGCGACCGCTCCAAGCGTCCGCTGATGGGCCAGGCGGCCGCGGAAGCGAGCGACTTCGTAGTGCTGACCAGCGATAATCCGCGCTCGGAAGATCCGCTGGCCATCATGAACGACGCGCTGGTGGGCATCCGGCGCACCGACGTGCCGCTGCTGGTCGAACCGGACCGCGCGACCGCCATCGCCCGCGCCATCAAGGAAGCGCGACCCGGCGACATTGTCATTCTGGCCGGGAAAGGGCACGAGACGTACCAGGTGCTGAAAGACAAGACCATCGCCTTCGACGATCGCGAGGTGGCCCGCGGAGTGCTGCGGGGTTTCGGTTACCATCGGGAGCCGAGATGATCCTGGCATTGAGCGCGGTGGCGGGCGTGTTGGGCGCGCAACCGCTCCCTGACGGTCGCGGCTCGGTACCGGGTGAGCGAGTGACCGGCTGGTCCGTGGACACCCGCACGCTGTCGCCCGGGGATCTCTTCTTCGCGTTGCGCGGGCCGAACCACGATGGCCACGCTTACGTCGCGCTGGCTTTGGAGAAGGGCGCGGCAGCCGTAATAGTCGAACATCCGACGCCCGGCGCGAACGTCCTGTTGGTCCCGGATTCCCTCGCTGCCCTTCAAAACCTGGCTGCCTGGGCACGCCAGCACTGGGGCGGCCGAATCGTGGGCGTCACCGGCAGCGCCGGCAAGACTACCGCTAAAGACGCCATCGCCCACCTTCTGGCCGTCGAATTGCGAGTTGGTAAAACGGTGGGCAACTTTAATAACCATGTGGGCGTGCCGCTTTCGATCCTGCGGCTGCCCGACGAATCGCGCGCGGGCGTCGTCGAAATGGGGATGAATCACGCCGGTGAGATTCGCGCGCTGGCGGCCATCGCCAAGCCGGATCTCGGCGTGGTGACCAACGTGGGATATGCGCACGTGGAAGCCTTCGATTCGATCGATGGCGTGGCGCTGGCCAAGCGCGAGCTGATCGAAGCGCTCGACCCTCAAGCGGGCATCGCCGTGCTTAATGCCGACGATCCGCGCGTGCTGGGATTCCGTGAAATTCATCCCGGCCGTACGATTACTTTCGGCTTTTCGGACGAAGCGGATGTGCGGGCTACGGACATCGCTCTCACGCTCGAAGGCACGCGCTTTCGCGTCGATGGCATCGATTTTCACAGCACGCTGGCCGGCCGCCACGGCGTGCTCAACCTGCTGGCCGGGATGGCTGTGGCACGCGCCTTCGAGATTCCGCTGGAGCGGTTGCGCAGCGCTGTCGCAACTTTCACCATCGGCAAGATGCGCGGCGAGCGCCTGGAGCACAACGGCATCACCATCTGGAACGATTGCTACAATTCCAATCCCGAGGCGGTGCGCGCCATGCTGGACGTGCTGCGATCCACGCCCGCGCGCCGCCATATCGCGGTGCTGGGCGAGATGCTGGAGCTTGGGACTGCGGCTGAATTTCTGCACCGGCAGGCGGGACGCTGGGCCGCGGAAAGCGGCCTTGACGCGCTCATCGCCGTGGGGGGCGGGGCTCAATTCATGGCCGAGGAAGCCGTGCGCGCGGGTATGCCGCCACAGTCCGTGCACTTTTTTGAACGCCCCGAAGGCGCCGGCGAGTTCGTCCGGCAACTGGCCCAGGCCGGCGACGCCATCCTGTTCAAGGGTTCGCGCGGCGTGCGGATCGAGTTGGCGATGGAGAAGGTCCTGGCTTAACCATGCTGTACTTCCTGCTCTACGAAAAGCTGTCGCCGATGATCTCGGGGTTCCGCGTTTTCCGGTATGTCACCTCCCGGACGGCCTTCGCCAGCCTGACGGCGCTGTTCCTGTGCATCGCGCTGGGCCCGTGGTTGATCGGCAAGCTGCGCCAGTTCCAGATCGGGCAGTATATCCGCGAAGACGGGCCTCAGTCGCACCAAAAAAAGGCCGGCACGCCCACCATGGGCGGAGTGCTGATCATCGTCTCGATCGTGATTCCCACGCTGTTGTGGGCGGACCTGCGGAACTCCTACATGTGGATTGCGGTGTTCACGCTGCTGGCCTACGGCGCGATCGGTTTCGTGGACGACTACTCCAAAGTGGCCAAACACCGCAACCTGGGGCTGACCGCGCGGCGCAAGATGCTGTACCAGGTCGGGTCAGCCTTTGTGGTGGCGGCAGTGCTCCTGTACATGCGCAGCTTCGGAGGTTATTCCACGGTCATGAACGTGCCGTTCCTGAAGCGCTTCAAACCCACGCTGCTGATCTCTTCGCTGCTTTCGAGCAACTGGACGTATGCGGTGGGCGTGCTGCCGTTCTTCCTCTTCGTGGCGGTGGTGATCGTGGGCTCGTCGAATGGCGTGAACCTCACCGACGGCCTGGATGGGCTGGCGATCGGGCTGATGGTGGTGGCCTCCGGCGCGCTGACCGTGCTGACCTACGCCGGCGGCCACGCTACGCTGGCCGAGTATCTGCAAATCGCCAGGAACGCCCGTACGTCGGAGCTGACCATCTTTTGCGGCTCGATGACGGGCGCCAGTCTGGGTTTTCTCTGGTACAACGCGCACCCGGCGGAGATCTTCATGGGCGATGTCGGTTCGCTGGGGCTGGGCGCGGCGCTGGCTATCGTGGCCATCCTGATCAAGCAGGAGATTCTGCTGCTATTTATCGGCGGCATTTTCGTGCTGGAGACGCTGTCGGTGATTCTGCAGGTAGGCAGCTTCAAGCTGCGCGGCAAGCGGATTTTCAAGATGGCTCCGCTGCACCATCACTTTGAGGCGCTGGGCTGGACGGAATCGAAAATCATAGCGCGGTTTTGGATTGCGGGGCTGGTGTTGGCGCTGTTTGCTTTGACGACTTTGAAATTGCGGTGAAGTGGTATGGATCTGATGGAGATGTCGGAACACGAAACGCATTCGCGGCCGCGCGACCTTTCGGCGGCTGAGGTGCGCGCGAGCGCCCTGCGCCGTACCCAGGAAGATCCCGCAGGGCTGCTGAAGGAATACAGCCGGCGCTTCGGCAGCGTCCTCAATGCCGATAATGCCGCCGAGTTGTTCCCTGAATATGCCGCGTCCCGCGCGTCCCGCGCGCGATTTCGGCCGGCCGTTCACCCGGCGGCCCAGTGGGTCCGGGACGAGCTGTTCGCCCGTGCGCTGGCGGACCCGGCTGTCCACGAAGTAGTCTTCACTGCCGGCGGCAACGGCGCGGGCAAGAGCGCCGGTGGCCTCAATGGGGACGTGGTGATGGACACCACCCTGAGCAATCCCGAACACTCCGAAAGCCTATTACAGGCAGCGCTGGGCGCAGGCAAACGCGTCCAAGTCGTCTATACCTATCGGCCCATTCAGCAGGCGTTCGAAGGAGTGCTCCACCGCGCCCGCCTGGAAGGGCGCACAGTCTCGGTCGGCACGATGATCGGAACGCACGAGGGAGCCGCTCAGACCGTGCGCTCTCTTGCCGAGAAGTACGCGGGCAATCCCAATGTTCGATTCTGGTTCATTGACAATAGCGGTGAGAACCCTGTGCCCGGGGACATTGCCCTTTCCTGGAGACAGAATTACCGTAAGTATAGAGAAGACCTTTATGCGATCCTCGAATCCCAGCGCGCTCAAGTCCCCGAATACGTCTACCAAGCCGCCCAGGGAACTGACTATGGACGAGCGCGGCGACCAACTGGTCCAACAGGCCTTGCGCAACCTGCGGCGAGTGGCCCGGCAGAAGCAGGAACAAGCAGCCCGCCACCAGCAGTAAGCCCGCACACGCTTGCCCCAGCATCCGGCGCCCCTCTGCGCGCGCTGGTGGTCGGCATGGAGAAGTCCGGGCTGGCTTCGATTCAACTGCTTCTGCGCCAAGGCGCTGTCGTTCGCGCTACCGATCTGAAGCCGCTTTCGCAAATGCCCGAGGCCGCCGCGGCGCTGGAACGTCTGGGGGTTCCCTTTGTTCAGCAATCCGATGAAGTGTTTGATGCTTGCGAGCTGATCGTCATTTCTCCCGGCGTGCCTGCCGATCTGCTACCACTCGAAGCCGCGGGCGCGCGGGGAACGCGGGTGATCGGCGAAGTAGAGTTGGCCGCGCCTTTCGTGCTCGGCCGTACCATCGGCATCACCGGCACGAATGGCAAGACCACCACTACAGCGCTCGTTGGACACATCCTGCGCGAGTCCGGCATCGCGGCGCAGGTTGGCGGCAACATCGGGACGCCGGTCACCGCGATGATCGAAACCTCGCGCCCGGACCAGTGGAATGTGCTGGAGCTTTCCAGTTTCCAGCTTGAAACCATCGTCGAATTTCACGCCGATATCGCGGTAGCCCTGAACGTCACCCAGAACCATCTCGACCGCCATCACACTTTCGCCAACTACGCCGCCGCCAAGGGACGCCTGTTTGAAACGCAGCAGGCGGGCGCGTTCGCCATCCTCAACGCGGACGACCCCACCTGCGTGAGCTACGCGTCGCTTACCGCGGGATCGCCGCTGTGGTTCAGCTCCACGCGCGCGGTGACGCCGGGCGTCTGGCTGGCCGATGACAAAGTCTGGTTCGACGGCGAACTCTTGATGGACGCGCGCGAGATCCCCATACGGGGCCGCCACAATATCGAAGACACCATGGCCGCCGCCGCCGCCGCCCATCTGGCCGGAGCGCCGCTCGGCTCCATCGCCGCCGCCGTGCGGACGTTCAAGGCGGTCGAGCACCGTCTCGAGTTCGTGCGCCATCTCAACGGAGTCGACTTTTATAACGATTCGAAAGCCACCAGTGTGGACGCCACCCTCAAAGCCCTGGACGCATTCTCCGGCGGCCTTTGGGTGATCCTGGGCGGCAAGGACAAAGGACTGGATTACACGGTCCTGCGCGCCCCGCTGGCCGCCAAGGCGCATGCCGCCCTGCTGATTGGCGCGGCCGCGCCGAAAATCGCGGCCCAGCTTCACGGCGCAGTGCCATTGGAGCCGTCGGAAACCCTGGAGAACGCCGTGCGCTTCGCGTACGCGCACGCGCAACCGGGCGATACTGTTCTGCTGGCCCCGGCCTGCGCCAGCTTCGACCAATTCTCGAGCTACGAGCATCGTGGCCGGGTTTTCAAAAACCTCGTACATCAACTGGAGCCCGCGCAATAACATGGCACAAAGACTCAAAACCGATTGGACCCTTTTTGGAACCACCATTGGCATGGTGGCCTTTGGCGCGGTTATCCTTTATAGCGCGTCTTCGGTGATCGCCGAGCTGAAGTTCGGCTCCTCCTGGCACTTCGTCTTGCGGCAAGGATTGTGGCTAGTGCCTTCGCTGCTGCTGATGATGTTCCTCAAGCGCACGCATTACCAGAAGCTGCGCAACCCGGCCGTGGCCTTCGCCGCCATCGGAATTGTGTTGATGCTGCTGGGCGTGGTGTTCTTCGTGGACACGGCGCACCATCGCTGGCTGCGCATGGGTCCCGTCGGTTTGCAACCCTCGGAACTGGCCAAGCCGGCGCTGGTGGTTTTTCTGGCGTATTTCGTCGCGTGGCGCGCGCAGGCTATCAACACGCGCTACACGCTGTACCCGGCGGCGCTGGCCACCGGGCTGGTGATTCTGGCGGTGGTGGTGGCGGACCTCGGCACCGCCGTGGTGCTGGGGGTCACGGCCACCGTGGTCTTTTTTGTGGCGGGCTTACGCTGGCGCTTCTGCGCTATCGCCGCCGGATGCGCGCTGGTGGGCCTGGTGGTTTTCATCGCCCTCAAGCCTTACCGTTTGGCGCGCATCGCGGGGTATCTGGACCCCGGCTCGAAGATTATCTCGCGCATCGATCCCGGCGGTCACATTGAAAAATACATGCACCAATCGCTGACCTCGCGCGATACCAAATACCAACTGGAGCAATCCAAGATCGCCGTTGGCGCGGGTGGAGTGATGGGCGCCGGGCTCATGCAGGGCAAGCAGAAGCTGCTCTATCTACCCGAGGCGCATACCGATTTTATCTATGCCGTGGTGAGCGAAGAGCTGGGGCTGGTGGGGTCGCTGGCAGTGCTCGTGGCTTTCGTGCTGATTCTGTGGCGCGGGTTGCGCGCCGCGATGCGGATGCCCGACGATTTCGGGCGCTATCTGGCTCTGGGCATTACCACCGTGGTGGTGGTGCAAGGCTTGATGAACATCAGCGTGGTGCTGGGTATGATGCCGACCAAGGGGATACCGCTGCCGCTGATCAGCTCGGGGGGCAGTTCGCTGCTGTCGACGCTGGCGTCGTTGGGAATTTTGATGAATGTGTCGGAACACGCGGGGTAGGGCGCGCGTTGCGCGCCGTGGCTGGTGGTTGGTGGCTGGTGGCTGGTGGTTTTGTGACGGAAACGGTCCGTAATTATAAGGAGCTTCGGGTTTGGCAAGGGGCCATGGAATTGGTAGAGAGCGTGTATCTATTGTCGGCGGCGTTTCCTCCCGAGGAGAATTATGGGCTGAAATCGCAGATTCGCCGGGCAGCCGTCTCGATTCCGTCCAATATCGCAGAAGGCCAGTCACGCGCGTCGACGAAGGAGTTCCTAAATCACCTTTCAATCGCACAGGCCTCCTTGGCCGAGGTCGAGACCCAGCTCGAAATCTCGGTACGCCTCAAGTATCTGGCAGTGGACTTGGTGACCTCCACCACCCAATCCATCCAAAAACTCGGCAAGCAGCTCCACGCGTTGCGCACCGCCCTGGAGGCCCGCAAATGACCGAGCAAGGCGAGCGCAACAAACTAAACACCAGCCACCAGCCACCAGCCACCAGCCACGGCGCCGAAGGCGCCACAGTCGCCTTCCTATTCGCCGGCGGCGGCACTGGCGGTCACATCATCCCCGCGCTGGCGGTTGCAGGTGAGCTCCGGCGGCGCGGGCATATCGCATTTTTCGTTGGCACGGCGCGCGGCCTTGAAAGCCAGCTCGTGCCGCGGGCGGGCTTTCCGTTGGAGCTGATACAGATCGGGGGACTCAAGCGCGTCGGTTTTCGGCAGCGGGTGGCAACCCTGATGCAACTGCCGATCAGCACGATTTATGCCAGGCGGCTCTTGAAGAGCCGGCGCGTGGCGGCGGTTTTCAGCATGGGCGGCTACGTGGCGGGGCCGCCGGTGATCGCCGCGCTGATCCGCAGGGTGCCCGTGGTGGTTATGGAGCCGAACGCTGTGCCCGGCTTCACCAATCGCCGCATTGCGAGGTTCGTGCGCCGCGCGCTGATCAGCTTTCCCGGAACAGCCCGCTATTTCCCCAAAGGCCGTACAGAACTTACGGGACTGCCGGTACGCGAGGAATTCTTCGCGATCCCGCCGAAGCCGCGCGGCGCCACGTTCACCTTGCTGATCACCGGGGGCAGCCAGGGTTCGCGCACGCTGAACCAAGCGGCGCGGCAAAGCTGGCCGCTGTTTCGCGACTCGGGGATGCCGGTGCGCATCGTCCATCAGAGCGGCCCCGCCGCTTGCGACGAATGGCGCGCGGCCTTCCAGGAATCGGGCCTGGACGGCGAAGTGCTGCCGTTTATCGCGGATATGCCCGCCGCCTTCGCCGAGGCCGATTTGGTGGTTTGCCGTTCCGGCGCGGGAGCGGTCGCGGAGCTCGCCGCCGCGGGCAAGCCCTCGATTCTTTCGCCGTTCCCGTTCGCGGCCGACCAGCATCAGTTGCGCAATGCGGAAGCCTTCGTGCGCGCGGGCGCGGCGCTGCTGGTGGAGGATCGCGAGATGACCGGAGAAAAACTGTTCTCGACCGTCGCCGGCCTTGCGGCAGATCGCGCCGCCCTCGCGCGCATGGGAGCCAGCGCGCGCAGCCTGGCGCGCCCCGGGGCCGCGCGCCGCGCAGCCGAAGTACTGGAAGAGGCCGCGCGTGCGTAAGCCCGGTACGATTTTCATTGACAGCGGCCGCCAAAAGCCGAAACAATGTGAGAAGATAATGTTTTTTAGACGGCAGCACCTGCACTTCACGGGGATCGGCGGCATCGGCATGAGCGGCATCGCTGAAGTGCTGCTGAATCTCGGCTACACCATCAGCGGATCGGACCTGAAGCTGACCCCCATTACCGAACGCCTGTCTGCCCTCGGCGCGAACATCCACGAAGGCCACGCCGCGGCGAACGTGGCCGGAGCGCGCGCCCTGGTGGTGAGCTCAGCGGTCGACGAACAGAACCCCGAGGTGCAGGAAGCCCGCCGTCTGCAAATCCCGGTGATTCCACGCGGAGAACTGCTGGCCGAACTGATGCGCCTGAAGTATGGCATCGCCATCGCCGGCAGCCACGGCAAGACCACCACCACTTCCCTGACCGCTACGATTCTGAACCATGCCGGCCTGGACCCCACGGTGATGGTGGGCGGCCGGGTGGCTACGATGGGCGGCTGCAACGCGCGGGTGGGCCACAGCGATTTTCTGGTGGTGGAATCGGACGAGAGCGACGGGTCTTTCCTGAAACTCGCGCCCATCCTGGCCATCGTCACCAACATCGATCGCGAGCACCTGGACCACTATGCGTCGCTCGACGAGATCCGGGCCGCGTTTATCGAGTTCGTGAACAAGGTTCCGTTTTATGGCGCGGCCATCGTCTGCGTGGACGACGATAACGTGAAGACCATCCTGCCCGCCATCCGCCGCCGCACGATCACCTACGGCGCGAGCACCCAGGCCGACCTGGAAGCCGGCGAAATCTGCTGCGGCCCGTTCGCCAGCGATTTCAATCTGCGCTACCGGCAGACCGAGCTGGGCCGCTTCCATTTGCGCATCCCCGGCCGGCACAACGTGCTGAATGCTACCGCCGCCGCGGCCGTGGCGCTGGAGTTGGAGGTCGCGCCCGACCGGATTCGCGAAGCGCTGGCCAGCTTCAGCGGCGTGGACCGCCGCTTCCAAACGCGCGGCCAGGAGCGCGGCATCACGGTCATCGACGACTACGGACACCACCCCACCGAGATTCGCGCCACGCTGGCGGCGGCGCGGCTGTGCGGATTCCGGCGGATTCACGCCCTGTTTCAACCGCACCGGTACACACGCACCTTCCACCTGCTCGATGATTTTGGCCGCGCCTTCGATCAGGCCGACACGGTGTTGATCCTGGACATTTACGCGGCCTCGGAGCGCCCTATCGAAGGGGTGAATGGCGAGGCCGTGGCGGAGCGCATCCGCCAGTTTGGACACCGCGGCGTGGAATATGTGGGATCGATCGATCGCGGCGTCGAGGCGCTGCTGCGGGTCGCGCAGGAAGGCGACCTGGTTCTGACGCTAGGCGCAGGGAGCGTCTGGCAGGCCGGCGATCTGGTGCTGGCCCGGCTGAAACAAGCCGCGGCAGGGAGGCTGGCTTAACCCGATGCCGCGCGAAAAAGCACGTCCCCCATTTCGCTGGCGCTTGTGGCTGACCGCGTTTGCCTGGTGCGCCGTCTTCATGTCCAGCGCGCTGGCCGCGCGCCAGGCGCATCGTTATGTACTCGGCGATGCGCAATTCATTTTCTCCAGCGAAGATCGCGGCGCGCTGATCCTCCAAGGTGTCAACTATGCCGCGCGGGGCAAGCTGCTGCGCGTTTTCGCCGGCGATTATGGCCGCAGCATCTTCGCCGTGCCGCTCGACGAACGCCGGCGCCGGCTGCTGGCGGTGGACTGGGTGGAGGATGCCGCCGTCTCGCGCATCTGGCCGAACCGCCTGTTGGTGCGCATTACGGAGCGCCAGCCGGTGGCTTTCGTCAGCCTGCCTTTCCATAGCGGCTCCGGCTCGGCCGCGCGTTTCCTGCTGGTGGACGCGCAAGGCGTCCTGCTGGATCCGCCGCTGCGCGCGCAGTTCGCCTTCCCCGTGATCACGGGCTTGCGCGACGATCAAACCGACGCCGAGCGGCGCGTCCGGGTGCGCGCCATGCAGGCCCTGATGGACGATGTCGGTTCCGCTGGGCAAAACATTTCTGAAATCGACGCCGCCGCGCCGGACGATCTGACCGTGGTTGCGCAAGTGGAAGGCCGCCCGCTCGAACTCCAGCTCGGCGACGGGAATTACGCCAGGCGCCTGGAGAATTTCCTGCTGCACTACCCGGAAATTCGCAAGCATGCAGCCAACGTCACGACCTTCGATCTGCGGCTGGACGACCGTATTACCGCAAAGGAGCAGCCCCGCCCATGAACACCCCGAAGACCTGGAACGCGGTGGGTCTGGATGCCGGGAGCGCCTGGACGCGCTGCGTCATTTGCCGCCTGGAAGATGACTCGATGCGCTTCCTGGGGTCCGCGTCGGTGCCATCCCGGGGCTGGGCGAAAGGGCTGATCGCGGACCAGACCGCGGTCTCGGAATGCATGCTGGCCGCGCTGCGGGAGGCCGAGACCGATGCCCAGGTTTCCGTAGAGAGCACGGTGGTGGGAGTGGGCGCGTCTATCCGCGGAGCCAATTGCCGCGGCCTGCACGATCTGGGGCGTTCGCGGACTGTGGAACAGCGCGACGTCAACCGCGCGGTCGGGCGGGCGACCCGCGTGCGCCTGCCGGAAGGCGCTATGATCCTGCAGATGTTCCCGCAGGATTTCCTGGTGGACGGCCATCCCGGCCACCGCGATCCGCGCAAAATGATCGCGGACCAGATTGAAGCCAACGTACACCTGGTGATGGCCTCGCAGAGGGAGCACGAATGCCTGGTTACCGCGGTGAACCTGGCGCATCTGGCCGTGGAGGATACCGTTTGCGAGGGATTGGCCGCCTGCTACGCCGCGGTGCTGCCGGAAGACCGCCGCGAAGGCGCCGCGGTGTTGAATATCGGGGCGCAATCCAGCGAGCTGGTGGTTTACTACGGGGAAGCGCTGCAATTGGCTGTCAGCCTGCCCATCTCCGGCGACCACTTCACGCGCGATGTGGCGCGTGGTCTGTGCATCGGTTTCGACGACGCCGTCACGATCAAGCACGAATTCGGCTGCGCCAAGGCGGAGGTCACGGCGGAAAACACTTTCGTGGAAGTGGCGTCGCGCGAGGATCGCGACGTGCAGCGGCGCACATTAAATTGCATCTTGGAAGCCCGCGCGCTGGATCTGTTCCAGATGGTGGAGCGGGAGCTGGCGCGCGTCGGCATGGAAGGCGCGCTGATGGGGGGCATGTTCTTGTGCGGGGGCGGCGCGCGCCTGGAAGGCTTGTGCGAAGTCGCCGAGGAGGTGCTCCAATGCCAAGTCTCGAATGCGTTGCCCGTAGGCATCCGGGATTGGCCGGACGAGCTCTCGGACCCGGCCTGGACCACCGCCGGCGGGCTCGCCATGTACTCGGCGAAGCTAAAATCGCAGCACGAGTTGCAAAGGCAGACGTATGGGCTGCTGGCAAAGATTTTGAAGTGAAGAAACGGAACCACAGATGGACACAGATGAACACAGATAAAATCAAACCGCACAGCGGCAATCTTGTCTTGGCTCTTATCTGTGTCCATCTGTGTCCATCTGTGGTTCCATTTAGTTTTGAAGGAGAGGACTTATGGGGCCGATCGATAGCGACGATTTGAAATACGAGATTCAAGAAGAAGCCGCCGGTGGGGCACGCATTAAGGTCATCGGCGTGGGTGGCGGCGGTTGCAACGCCGTGGCGCGTCTGTATCATGAAGGCATGTCGGGCGTGGAGTTCTGCGCCATGAACACCGACGCGCAAGCTTTGGCTGCTTGCGAGGTGCCGAGCAAGCTGCAGCTTGGCGCCAAGATCACCAACGGGTTAGGCGCTGGCTGCAATGCGGAAATCGGCCGCCAGGCGGCGCTGGAAAATACCGACAAGATCGTGGAGTTGCTGCAGGGCGCCGATATGGTCTTCGTCAGCGCCGGATTGGGCGGCGGCACCGGCACCGGCGCGGCGCCCGTGATCGCCTCACTGGCCAAGGAACTGGAGGCGCTCACCATTGCCGTGGTCACCAAGCCGTTCTCCTTCGAAGGCCCGCGGCGCATGCGCCTGGCGGACCAGGGCCTCTCCAAACTGGCCTCCACGGTGGACACCGTTATCGCCATTCCCAACGACCGCCTGTTGAAACTGGTGCCGCGCGGCGCGAGCTTCTTCGAGGCCTTCAAGCTGGCCGACGATCTGCTGCGCCAGGCCGTGCAGGGCATCAGCGACATCATCAACACGCCCGGCATCATCAATCGCGATTTCGCCGACGTGAAGGCCACCATGCTGGGCATGGGCTACGCCATGATGGGCACCGCCGTGGGACGCGGCGAGAATGCCGCCGTCGACGCCGCCCGCCAGGCCATCAATTCGCCGTTGCTCGAAGACTCGCGCATCAGCGGCTCGCGCGGCGTGCTGATCAATATTACAGGCTCCAGCCGCCTCGGCCTGCACGAGGTGAACGAAGCGTGCGCCATCATCCGGGAAGCCGCCGATTGCGAAGACGTGCAGATCAACTTCGGTGTAACCATGGACGAATCCATGGCCGACGCCGTGAAGATTACGGTGATCGCCACCGGATTCCAGCCGCAGTACGCGCCCGCCTCGGAACAGCAGCCCAAGGTTCCGGTGGCAACGGAAGGGCAGCCGTTTTGGTCCGAGCCGGTCGCGGCAGCCCCGGCCGAAGCTGCGCCGGAGCCTGTGGTCAATGGCGAACCGGAGCCGGCCTTCGATCCCGAGGATCTGGATACTCCCGCTTATCTGCGGCAGGGACGGCTGCTGAATTAACGCTTCGGGATACTTGCGCATGGAGGGGGGCGGCCTAAGAGGCCGCCGCAGGCTGAGAGCCCGCCCCACACACGCGCTATTCTGGTCGATATGGCTGCACCGCGCCGGGTCGCGCCGGTCCTGATTTGTCTGCCGTTGCTTCTGCTGACTGGCGCGATGTGGATGCCGCGGGCCGTGGGCGGGCCGGCCTCCGCCATCCGGTTCGATCTGAAGCCCATTCCGTTTCAACTCGAACATGGCGAAGTGGTCGCGCGGCATGTGCCCGCCACCATGGCCGGCGGCGTGGCGGTGTTCGACTACAACCGCGACGGGCGTCCCGACATCTTCTTCACGAACGGCGCGAATCTGGCTACGCTGAAAAAGGACGATCCCAAGTATCGCAACCGGTTGTTTCGCAACGACGGCAAGGGCGTGTTCACGGACGTCACCGAAGCGGCGGGGGTGGCCGGCAGCGGCTTCGACAGCGGCGTGGCCGTCGGCGATTACGATAACGATGGATATCCCGATCTGTTCGTGGCCGGCGTGCACCACAATACGCTTTACCACAACAATGGCAACGGCACCTTCACGGATGTGACCGAGAAGGCGGGCATCGTGAATCGCCCGGATCCGCAGTTCGGGCCGATGTGGGCGATTACGGCGGTGTGGGTGGACGTGAACAACGATGGGTTGCTCGACCTGTTCGTGGTCAACTATCTGCAATGGGATTACGCGACCGAGCCGCTCTGCGATTATAAAGGTGTCGCCGACTACTGCGCCCCGCGTTCTTATAAGGGCCTGCCCAACCAGTTGTACCTGAACAAGGGCAATGGCAAATTTGAAGATGTGTCGGAGAAGTGGGGCATTCGCGGGCACGTGGGGAAGGGCATGGGCGTGGGCATGGCGGACTACGATCTGGATGGCCGCCCCGATCTCTTCGTCACCAACGACGGCTCGTATAATTTCCTGTTCCACAATTTGGGGGACATGTTCGAAGAGGTCGCTTTTCCGCAAGGCGTGGCGCTGCCGGAAGACGGTAGTGCTATCTCCGGCATGGGGACCGATTTTCGCGATTTTAATAATGATGGGTTTCCCGATCTGGTGACTGTCGCGCTCGAAAAGCAGACCTTTCCGTTGTGGAAGAATACGCGGGGCCGCGGCTTCCAGGAAGTGACGACCTCCAGCGGAATGCGCGCGCTGAGCATGCGCATGGCGGGATTCGGCGCGGGGCTCTACGACTTCGACAACGACGGATGGAAGGATCTTTTCGTCAGCCGCGGGGACGTTCTCTCCCAACCGCTGCCGGGCACAACGGTGGAACAGCACAACACCGTCTTCCGCAATCCGGGAGCGAGCGGGCACTGGGAGGCGCTCACCGCCGAGGCGGGACTGGACGCTTCGCCCGCCGCGCGCCACCGCGGCCTGGCGTTCGGCGACCTGGATGGCGACGGCCGCGTCGATGTGGTGACCACGTCGCTCGCCCACCCCGCCGAGATCTGGATGAATCGCAGCCCCGGCGCCGGACACTGGCTGGACATCGCGCTCGAAGGCACGCGCAGCAACCGCGACGGTATGGGGGCTCGGATCCGGGTGACTGCGAAGGGCGGCGTGCAGTACAACCACATGACTTCGAGCGTGGGCTATGCGTCGTCCAGTTGCGGGCCGGTGCACTTCGGATTGGGCGCGGACCGGTCGGCGGAATCGGTGGTGGTCCAATGGCCTTCGGGAATCGTGCAGACGCTAAAGGATGTCGCGGCCGATCGCGTGGTCACCGTGAAGGAGACACCGTGACCCGTGTGCTGGCGGCCCCGGGGCGCAGGCACTTTTGCCCGCTGCAAATGGTGGGGCAACTCGGCCTGCGCGGGGCCCGCGGAAGAGGGCGGCCTGAGAGGCCGCTGCAGGCCGAGGGCCTGCCCCACGATTTGTGTTGCCGGCGGGGCAGACTAAGAGTCTGCGCCACGGGCTGCCTGCTCTCCTGTCTGTGCCTGCAGGCCGCTACCACCGAAACCTTCGACCACATATCGAAACAAGCCGCCGATGCGCGCGTCGCAAACCGCATTCAGGACGCCACCGGGTTATATCGTGAGGCAGTGAAGATGCGCCCATCCTGGGCGGAGGGCTGGTGGTTTCTGGGGGAACTGCTTTACGACGAGGACAAGTACGCGGATGCGCGCGATGCCCTGCGCCATCTGGTGTCGCTGGACCCCAAGGCGGGTCCGGGCTTCGCGTTGCTGGGCCTTTGCGAGTACGAAACGAAGGAATACGCGCGGGCGCTCGACCACATCAATGCGGGACGCCGTTTAGGGCTGGGGGAAGACCCGCAAGCGCGGCGCGTGGTCCTGTATCACGCCGTGCTGCTGCTGACAAAGTTTCAACAATACGAATCGGCGCTGCAAGTGCTCGACCGGGTGCTGCGGGCGGGCGAGGCCACACCGGCCGTGATTGAGGCCGCCGGGTTGGCCGGGCTGCACCGGCCCATTTTGCCGGAGCAGATGCCGGGCGCCGATAAGGACCTCGTCGAACGCGCGGGGCGGGCAGTCTGCGCGGGGGCCGGGCACGAGCCCGCGCAGGCGCAAAAGTATTTCGCGGAACTGTTGGCCAACTATCCGAACACGCCCAGTGTGCACTATCTCTATGGGTCGTATCTGGTGGCGACCGATGAAGATGGCGGCATGCGCGAATTTCTGAAAGAACTGGAGGTGAATCCGAAGAATACGGAGGCGTTGGTTACCGTCGCTTTGGAATACGAGAGGCGCGGGGAACCCGCCACGGCCATTCCGTACGCGCGGCGCGGCGTCGAGACGGATCCGCAGTTCTTTGCGGCGCACGGTGTGCTCGGCAGGCTGCTGGCTAATTCGGGCGAAGTTGAAAAGGGCATCGCGGAACTCGAGATTGCCCGGAAGCTGGCCCCCGACAGCCAACAGGTCCACTTCTCGCTGGCTGCCGCGTACACTCTCGCGGGCAGAAAAGAAGATGCGGCCCGGGAGCGCGCGGAGTTCGTGAGGCTCAAGAAATTGTCCGATGAGATGACCGGCAAATGAGAACGATTCTGGCCCTCGTGGCCATCCTCCCCCTGGTCCCCGCCCTATGGTCGCAGCAGCCTGCCGGCGATGTGGAAGCCGCCATCCGCACCTATCGCGAATATCTGACCGCCCATCCGGATTCGCTCGAAGCCCGTTCCAACCTGGGTGCCGCGCTGGCGCGCTCCGGACGCTACGCCGAGGCCATTGCGGAATACGATACGGCCCTCGCGAAGAGTCCCGACAATCCGGTTCTGCTGCTGAATCTGGGCCTGGCCTATTACAAGAGCGGGCGTCCCGCGGAGGCCGCTACCCGCTTCGAGCGGGCCGTCTCGCTCGCGCCCCAGTTCAAAGACCAGGTCACCCTGCTGCTCGCCAGTTGCTATAACGCGCTGGCCCGATACAAGGACGCGATCGCGCTGCTGGCTCCGCTCGAAAGTGAGAAGTCCGCCGATCTGGGCTTCGATTATCTATATGGAACCGCGCTTATCGGGGATGGACGCAACGCGGCGGGCGCCGCCGTAGTCGACCGTGTCCTCGGCCAGGGTGAATCCGCCGAAGCCCTTCTGCTGCGCGGCACTTTGCGGCTCAAAGCGCACGAGCACGAGGGCGCGCTCGCGGACCTGCAGAAGGCCATCTCCCTGAACGGCCGGCTTCCGGGCGCGCATGCCCGCCTGGGCGAGTTGCTGCTCGCCATGCGCGAGACCGAACGCGCGCGCGCGGCTTTCGAACAGGAACTCGCGGTGGATCCGGATGAGTTCACATCGAATTTGAACCTGGGCGTGCTGGCCAAGCAGGATCAGGACTACGCGCCGGCGCGCGGCTACTTCGCAAGCGCCCTCAAGGCTCGTCCCAACGATCCGGGCGTGCGCTATCAACTGGCCCTTCTGGATGTCGCGACCGGCAATCGGGACGAAGCGCGCAAGGCGCTGGAAGCCCTGATCGCCGAATCGCCCGATTTCGCGGAGGCGCACGCCACCCTGGCCGCCGTCTACTACCGTCTGGATCGCCGCGCCGAAGGCGACCGAGAGCGGGCCCTTGCGCAGAAGCTCATCGATCGGCAAGACGCCGCGCAGACCGGAGCCGTGCCCAGGTGAAGCGCCGGACGAAACCGTGGTTGGCGGCCGGCAGCGTGTGGCTGGCGCTCAGTTGCTGGTGGCTGGCCGCCCGTGGCCAGGAACCCGAACTTCGGCGCCCGCATTTCACCGATATCGCCTCCAAATCGAATTTCGCCTACCGCACCGACAACAACTTCACCGGCCGGAAGTATTTTCCGCAAACCATGTGCGGCGGCGTGGCCGCCTTCGACTTCGACAACGACGGCCGCATGGATCTGTTTTTCACCAACGGCGCCAAGCTGCCCGAATTGCAGAAGACCGATCCGCGCTTCTACAACTGCCTGCTGCGCAACCGCGGCGGCGGCGTTTTCGAGGATGTCACCGCGCGCGCCGGCCTGCTGGGCAAAGACCTCGGGTTCAGCTTTGGCGTGGCCGCCGGCGACTACGACAACGACGGCTTCGAGGACCTGTTCGTGTGCAACGCCGGGCCCAATGTGCTCTACCACAACAACGGCGACGGCACGTTCACCGATGTCACCGCGCGCTCCGGCATCACCAAGGCGAAGGACGTTCTGAGCGTCGCGGCCGCCTGGTTCGACTACGATAACGACGGCAAGCTGGATCTGATCGTTTCCAACTACACCGTATGGACCCCGCAGACGGACAAAATCTGCGCCGTCGACGGGCGCGAATACTACTGCCATCCCAAGGTCTACGCGGGCGTCGCGCAACGCCTGTATCACAACCTCGGCAACGGACGATTCGAAGATGTGACGGATGCCTCCGGTTTCGGCGGGGAGCTCGGGAAAGGCATGGGGATCGCCATCGCGGACTTCAATGGCGACGGGTATATGGACGTTTTCGTGGCCAACGACACAGTACGCAATTTTCTGTTCATCAATCAAAAGAACGGGACGTTCAAGGAGTCCGCCTTCGAGTGGGGCGTGGCCTACGACGAGAGCGGCAATGCGGGTTCTTCCATGGGCGCCGACGCCAAGGACTACGACAACGACGGCTGGCCCGACATTTTCTATAACAACCTGCGCGGCCAGATCTGGGGGCTTTACCGCAACGTGCGCGGCAAATCCCTGGATTATGTTTCCGGGGTTTCCCGCGTGTCGCGTTTAAGCGCGCGCAATTCCGGCTGGAGCAACGGCTTCGTCGACTATAACAACGACGGCTGGAAGGATCTTTACTCCTCCAACGGCGACGTGGAGCACATGGCGGAGTCGCGCGAGCACGACACCTTGTTCGAAAATGTGGACGGCAAGGAATTCCGGGACGTTTCCAGCTCGCTGGGCGCGGACTTCAACCATGTTGGCTACCAGCGCGGCTCGGCCTTCGCGGACCTGAATAACGACGGTTTCATGGATCTGGTGGTGACGTCGCTCGACGAAAAGCCGCGCATTATGCTGAATTCCGCGGACAATGGCAATCACTGGCTGCTGGTGAACACCGTCGGCCGCCGCAGCAACCGCGACGGCATCGGGGCGGTGTTGAAGCTCACCACCGCGTCCGGCCGCGTGCTGTACAATCACGTGACCACGTCGGTCGGCTTCATGTCTTCGAGCGACAAGCGGGTTCACTTCGGGCTGGGGCCGGAGAAGGCCATCGCGTCGCTGGAGATTCGGTGGCCTAGCGGCATCGTGCAGACGATCAAGAAACCCCGCCCCGACCAAATCCTAACCGTCACCGAACCTGCCCGCTAATTTATCCGCCTTGGGGCAGGTCGCCATTGGTCCGGCCTGAGCGTGGTATCCTACTGTAGTAGGATAGTTTGTATGCCGCGCGGCAACCCATCACCGAAGCTTGCCATTACCATAGACCCTGACATTCACAAGAACATCCTTGCGGCGGCCGCCCGCGACGGGGTGAGCGTCTCTGCCTGGATGACCTCCGCGGCGCGCCAAGCACTGCAGCGGCGGGCTGGTTTGGCGGCGGTCGCGCTGTGGGAAAAGCGGCACGGACCTTTTACGACAGAAGAGATGAATGAAGCTCGCCGCAGGGTGCGCGCTCAGCTCCGAACATCGCGAACGGCCCGGCGTTCGGCATGAACAGCGTCGTCTATGACGCCGCCGTTCTCGTGGCCGCCGATAGAAACGAGCGGCGGGCATGGGCTGAACACAAGGCCCGTTTGGAACTTGGTGTTGTTCCATTGGTTCCGGCGCCGGTGGTCGCTCAGGTGAGCCGGTCCCCCCAACAAGCCCAACTCCGGCGCTTCTTGACTGGGTGCGTGGTCGTTCCTCTTGGCGAGATCGAGGCCCACGAAGCCGGCCGACTGCTAGGCATGACCAAAACGCCGGATGTGGTTGACGCCGTTGTAGTGACCACAGCCCTTCGGCAAAAAGCCGCGATTCTCACAGGCGACCCAGACGATATAGAACGGCTCGTCAGGGCCTCTGGCCGCGAAGTTGCGGTCGTCACTATCTGAGGTATACCGAAGACGATCCGTCCAGGATCGTGGTAGCGAACGCGCAAGTCCGAACACGGAAAGCTGGCGCTCCGGCCGGATCGTCGGCTATCCTTCCATCTGGTCACGAGGCCAGCCCTGGCTTTGACCGCTCTATAGAAGGACGGGGACTTGACGGCGGTTACCGAACCCGGGCTAATTTATCAGCCTGTGGCGCAGGCTGCCAGCCATCAAGGAATGAGGGGGATGCCATTTGCCCAACGACGGGTTTGGCCTATGCCGCCACTCCCGTGCGCATCGCTTCCAGGGCCACATGCAGATAGTCGTTGTAGAGATCCAGGAACAGCTCTTGCAGTACGCGATTCCGAATCCGGTTCTCGGTCAGCATCGTGGCCAGATCGCGGGCCGTCTTGCGATACAACTGCTCCACAGACGCTGTGTTCCAATCTCCGGCTAACACGGGCGTCACTCTTGCGCCGCGGTCTTCGTCCTGGTCCACCCAATCGTCGATCATCTGCATGAGCAGCGATGTATCGGCCATCCACTGTTGTTCACGATTCCATTCGATCTTTTCAAACCGCGACAGATTGCCGCCTAATCCCATGCAAGGACCCACGACATACCACATGCCCTTGATCGCGCAGTCAATTCCGGCCCACCGGTGACCCATGCTATTTGGATCTGGAGCTTGAGCGACGGCCAGCGCTTCCGCCAGACAGTATGCACGCACCGCGGGGACAAGGACCCTTTCCCAGTAGCCGGATTGCCAACTGCTTTCGCCGCGGCGGATCATCCTGGTCAGGTTTGCCATTGGTTGCTCTGCCGCTAGTAACGTTGCCGGGGGGTGGGGGGCGATCGACGAAGCGACGCGCAGCACCGCCGCTTCCCCGGAGGACGCGGTTTCATCCAACACGACATCTAACGCGCCCATCAAGGCGGAGGTCAACAGCAGTTGCCGGTGTACAGCGTGTGGCACCAGCCGATTCAAGCTCGAAAGCAACGCTCGGCCGAGGGCGATGGCCAAGCCTCTGGATAGTGGCAGCATTGCCGCGGCTCGCACCGCGAAGCGCAGTAACGCGGGACCACCAGCGCTCAACAACAGCATGGAATAGCACGCTCGCGCGTACATCTCGGCAATGAAACGGGCCTTGACGGATTGCGCGTGGGGGGTGCCGGGCGGGTCGCCGGTGATGGCGGATGGCAGGTACGTTTCCCACTGCTTGGCCACAATACTCGAAAAGGCAATCCGCAGAGGAGCTACGTCGGCCGGCGGCCGTGGAATGAGGGGCTCAATGACGGCGGCACGCTGAGCATTCATGCTCCAATTATTGTAGCCGCGCCTGCTTCGCAACGCCGGGTCATGGTGGCGATTCGCGTTGTCTTAGAGCTATGGCTGCAGGCCGATTGTCAATCAGGCTCGGCCGACTCCGCCATCCCCATCTGCGTCAGCCGGTACCGCAGCGCATTGCGCGTCAATCCCAGCAGTCGCGCGGCCTGGCTCTTATTCCCGTCCGCCCGGCGCAGGGCCTCCCGGATCAGATCCTGCTCGTACTGATCGAGCGTCAGCCCATCGGGCAGAAAACGATCCGCCTGGTCCGCCTGCGCGCGGCTGCGCGGCGCCATTTCCAGCTTGATATCGGCCGCGTCCAGCCGCTCGCCGGAGCACATCACCAGGCTGCGCTCGATCACGTTCTCCAGCTCGCGCACATTGCCCGGCCAGTGGTACGACATCAGCTTGGCGATCCCGGCGTCGGTCACGTCGCGCACCCGGTTGCCGGTGTCCGGCCCCAGCTTGGTGACGAAGTGCTGCGCCAGAAACGGAATGTCCTCCTTGCGCTCGCGCAGCGGCGGAATGTTCATCGGCACGACGTTCAGGCGATAGTAAAGGTCCTCACGAAAGGTACCCTGCTCGAGCGCGGCGCGCAAATCCTGATTGGTGGCCGCCACCACGCGCACGTCGATATGCCGGGTGACGTTGCTGCCCAGGCGCTCGAACTCGCGCTCCTGCAGCACGCGCAGCAGCTTCACCTGGATGGAAGCGGGCACGTCGCCGATTTCGTCCAGGAACACGGTGCCGGTATCGGCCTGTTCGAACTTTCCCGGCTTGGAGGTCATGGCGCCGGTGAAGGCGCCCTTCTCATAGCCGAAAAGCTCGCTCTCCATCAAGTTTTCCGGCAGCGCCGTACAGTTGATCTTCACCAGCGGGCGGTCGCGGCGGGGGGAATGGAAATGGATGGCGCGCGCAATGAGATCCTTGCCCACGCCGCTTTCGCCCGCCAGCAGAACCGTAGCGCGCGTGGGCGCCACTCGGGTAATGACGGCGAAGACTTCCTGCATGGCGGCGCTGCGGCCGACGATGTTGTCGAAGGCGTAGCGGCGCCCCAACTCTTCGCGAAGCTGCAGGTTCTCGTCGCGCAGGGCGCGCATCTCCAGGGCCTTCCCTACCACCGTCATCAGGTGATCGAGCGAGAAGGGCTTCAACAGGAAATCGGTGGCTCCGCTCTTCATGGCCGCCACGGCGGTCTCGATGGTGCCGAAAGCCGTCATGACGATGACGGGCGTCTGCGAGTTCTGGCGGCGGATGGCGGCCAGCAGCTCCAGGCCGTCCATTTGCGGCAGGCGCAAATCCGTCAGCACCAGATCGCAGCGGTCCACGACTTTCAGCCCTTCTTCCGCCGTGCGGGCCTTTTCTACTTCAAAACCCGCGGATGCCAGTTGGAGCTCCAGGACACGGCGCAGCTTTTCTTCGTCCTCGACCACCAGGATGCGTCTCTTCATGGCAACTCTATCGCGTCTTTCATCTTAGCGCCGCCGGCGTCACGCGATCCAGGCAGAAAAGATCTTACACAAAATTTATCCGATAAATCTTGTAATTCCGCGAGAATTTTGATACCCTCTCTTAACCATTTAAAGTGCTTACGGTCTGAAACGATGGTTTTCCAGGGAGGTGCCATCACATGAACAAGCGTACCGCCACGGCGGTGCTTACAAATTCAACCGAGACGTATCGCCAGATGCTGCTCGACAGGCGGGAGCAGGTGGTCTCCGGCCTGGGGGTCAAGTTCGACACCATTGCCAAAATGGGAAGGGTAGCGGAAGAAGACCAGGCGCAGCTCTCGCACGACGAATTCGTCTCGCTGCGGTTGAACAGCCTGGATTACGGGCAGCTTCGCCTGGTGGAGGAGGCGCTCGACCGCGTGCAGTCGGGGGACTTCGGCGTTTGCCTCTCGTGCGAGCAACCCATCCCGCCGAAACGGTTGCAGGCCCTGCCATGGGCGCGCTACTGTGTGCCGTGCCAGGAGGCCGTGGGCATGATGCAGGAAGAAGATAGCGAAACCCGGCTGCGCCTGTAGAGCGGGCTACCCGGCCGCAGCCGGCCCCACAGCCAATTTGACCTGACCGTTGCACTCCGTTACACTGAAGCGTCAGTTCATTTTTCGGGTTTACCCAGCAAACCAAAAAACAGGAATTCTTCCAACGGGCGGGACGGGCATGCAGCGACAAATCTTCACATCGGAATCCGTAACAGAAGGGCATCCGGACAAGATCGCGGACCAGATTTCGGACGCGGTATTGGATGCCGTCATGGCGCAAGATCCGCAGGGCCGGGTGGCCTGCGAGGTGCTGGTGACCACCGGCATCTGCGTGGTGGCGGGCGAAATTACCACTACTTGTTACGTGGATGTGCCAAAAGTGGTGCGGCGGACCATCGAGCACATCGGTTACGCGGACGCGTTGTGGGGCTTCGACTGCAACACTTGCGGCGTGCTGAACGCCATCCAGTCGCAATCGCCGGACATCGCCATGGGGGTGGATACGGGCGGCGCGGGCGACCAGGGCATGATGTTCGGGTATGCCTGCAACGAGACTGACGAGCTGATGCCGTTGCCCATCATGCTGGCCCACAAGCTGGTGCGTCAACTGTCGGAGGTACGGCGGGCGGGCATTCTGGATTTCCTGCGACCGGACGGCAAGAGCCAGGTGAGCGTGGAGTATGTCGACGGGGCTCCCCGGCGGGTGGATGCGGTGGTGGTTTCCACGCAGCACAGCGACGCGGTTTCGATTGAAACGCTTCGGGCGGAAGTGAAGAAACACATCATCGACCCGGTGGTACCGCCGGACATGGTGGATTCGGGCACGCACTACCACATCAATCCCACCGGCCGGTTCGTGATCGGCGGGCCGCACGGCGATACCGGGCTCACCGGGCGCAAGATCATCGTAGACACCTACGGCGGCATGGGGCGGCACGGCGGCGGGGCTTTCTCCGGCAAGGATCCCACCAAGGTGGACCGCTCGGCGTGCTACATGGCGCGCTATATCGCCAAGAACGTGGTGGCGGCGGGCCTGGCGGGCCGCTGCGAGGTGCAATTGGCCTACGCCATCGGGGTAGCCGAACCAGTGTCGGTGATGGCCAACACGTTCGGCACGGGCATCGTGCCGGAAGACAAGATCACCGAATTGATTCGCGCGCATTTCCCGCTCACGCCGCGGGGCATTATCGACCACCTGAAATTGCGGCGGCCCATCTACCGCCGGACGGCGGCATTTGGGCATTTCGGCCGCACCGAAGAGAGCTTCTCCTGGGAAGCCACCGATAAGATGGAAGCGTTGCGCGAAGAAGCCGTGGCGCACGCCGCGGTCCGCTAGGACGCGGGTAACAATCGAAACGAGGAATTCATGCCGACCGAGACTCAAACGCAAGTTGCCTGTGACATCAAAGATATTTCGCTGGCGGACCTGGGGAAGCGGCGCACGGAGTGGGCGGCGCAGTCCATGCCGGTGCTGCAGACCATCCGCAAGCAGTTCATCAAGAATCAGCCGCTGGCCGGCAAACGCGTGTCCGCCTGCCTGCACGTGACCAGCGAAACCGCCAACCTGATGATCGCGCTGCGCGATGGCGGCGCGTCGGTGGTGCTGTGCGCTTCCAATCCGTTATCCACGCAGGATGACGTGGCGGCCACGCTGGTGCACGACTATGGCATTCCGGTGTACGCCATCAAGGGCGAGAACAATGACGTCTACTACCAGCATCTGACGGCGGCGGCCGAACATGCCCCGCACATCACCATGGACGACGGCGCGGACCTGGTCTCGCTGCTGCACAGCAAGCGGCAGGACCTGGCGACCAACATCGTGGGCGGCACCGAAGAGACCACTACCGGCGTGATCCGGCTGCGCGCCATGGCCAAGGACGGCGTGCTGAAGTACCCGATCGTGGCGGTGAACGATGCGTTGACCAAGCACCTGTTCGACAATCGCTACGGCACGGGCCAGAGCACCCTCGACGGCGTCATCCGGGCGACCAACATCCTGTTGGCCGGGCTGAACCTGGTGGTGGCCGGATATGGGTGGTGCGGGCGCGGCGTGGCCATGCGGGCGCGCGGGTTGGGCGCCAACGTGATCGTCACCGAGGTGGATCCGACCAAGGCCATTGAGGCGGTGATGGATGGCTACCGGGTGATGTCGATGTCCGAAGCCGCCGTCATTGGCGACATCTTCGTGACCGTGACAGGCAACAAGCACGTGATCGCGCGGGATCATTTCGAGCGGATGAAGAGCGGGGCCATCCTTTGCAACTCGGGCCACTTCAACGTGGAGATCGACCTGGAGGCGCTGGGCAGGATGAGTTCTTCGCACCGGCAGACGCGCGAGTTCGTGGAAGAGTATTCGTTCCGCGATGGGCGCAAGCTCAATGTGCTGGCCGACGGCCGCTTGATCAATCTTTCGGCCGCCGAGGGGCATCCGGCTTCGGTGATGGATATGAGCTTCGCCAACCAGGCGCTTTCGGCCGAGTACATGGTGAAGAATCACAGCCAGCTCGAAAACCGGGTTTACGCGGTGCCGGAAGACCTGGACAAGCAGGTGGCGCGCATGAAACTGGAGTCGATGGGCGTGAAGATCGACCGGCTCACGGCTGAGCAGGAACATTATCTGGCAAGCTGGTCGGAAGGCACTTAGGCTTCGCCTTCCCGGATTTTCCCATTTCCTCGGAGCCTATGGCGCCACTGCCGCGGACGTGCCAACGGCCGGCGACGAGACCTGATAGGTGGAGATAGCGCCGGATTTCTGCAGAAATACCTCCGCCGCTCGCCCGGCCAGCCCATCTACGGCATCGATCCCGTCACCGGAAAGAAGGAGCTAACCTTCAGTTTCAACGAAGCTCTGCAGAAGGATGCGGTTACCTGCCGGTTTGCCAGCATCGGTCTGGACGACACGCTTTATGCGTTCGTGATCGGAGCGACGGTCGATTTGTTTGCCGTGGATTTGGATCTGCCTTAAGAGGTCGACCGGCACACGGCCGAGATGGCTTCTTACTCAAGCGATGACGAAAGCCCGCGCAGGCGGGCCAGTGTGGCGAGGATCGCAGCCTCATCCTTGAGTTCCGCGAGGGGGCGAAGTTGAGCCTCGATGTACGGCCAGTCGAGCTCTTGCCTGAGGGCTACGCTCTCCGCATCCCGGATGTCCAACGGCCGCGACGCGAATAGCTTGAGCACCACGAGATGCTCTGCCGAGCAGGCTCGGATATCGAGGCCGGGGCCGAAAGAAAACTGGGTTCGGCGGTGAAGGCAGGTTTATAGACCCGCTGCTCGCCGCGTATCCGGCGCGCATCCAAGATGCCCGGGAATTTGCCGGTCGCCACCGCGTCGTTCTGCTGAAGACGCCGGCCAGCACGGTGATATCGACATCCAGCGTGGTAGGCGGCTCGCCCCATCTTTGCACCGCCAGTCCGCCAATGAAGCAGGAACGCCAACCCTGGCCGTCGCAGAAGGACTGCAGATGCTTAGCTGCCTCGAAAAGATCGATCATCGGGGCAGTTTAGCGAACCACTCCTGCATCTCGACCAGTCCTGAGGAGGGCCTGAGCGGCGCAGTCCGCAGCGCTTGATTGAAAGCGCCCTCCAGCAGCGACAATACCTTCAGGTTGTCGGCCCCCCGGATCTCCCGGTGGCGAATGGTCTCGAGCTTGGGTCCTGCTTCTTTCCAGGTCTCCACCCACGGCCGGATCATCTCCCGCTCTTCCATACTTCGATTATCGACCAGCGGGGCATGGTCCGGCTATACTTAGCATTCGTTTATGGACGGCGACAGGACATATGAGGCCGAAATTGTGATTGCGGGCGGCGGCCTCGCGGGCATCGTGGCCGCGTACGAACTGCTCGGACGGGGCCGGCGCGTCCTGCTGATCGATAAGGACCGGCGCGAGAATTTCGGCGGGTTGGCCAAGGAATCTTTCGGCGGCGTGCATATGATCGGCACGCCGCACCAGCGGCGGCTCCACATCCAGGATTCGCCGGAACTCGCCTGGAGGGACTGGCAGAGTGTCGCCGATTACGAACCGGCCGACGATTGGCCGCGCGCCTGGGGCCGGTTCTACTGCGAAAATTCCCGCGAATACATTTTCGAATTCCTGGACCATAAGAAGATCACATTCCTGCCGCTGGTGAACTGGCCGGAGCGCGGTCTCTATGCGCCGGGTAATACGGTGCCCCGGTGGCACATTGTGTGGGGCACGGGCTACGAGATCATCCATCGGCTGCTGGCCGCGCTAGAGTCGCACCCACAGCGCGCGAATCTGGCTCTGCTCTTCGACACGGAAGTCTCCGCCATTGAGGCGACCGGCGGACGCGCCACGGGAATTCGCGGCCGCAACATGGACGATGGCCGCGACGTGACGGTCACCGCGGAGCACGTGGTCATCGCATCCGGCGGCGTTTGCGGCGGCGATCTCAGTTGCGTGCGCGCCAATTGGTACAAGCCGTGGGGCGATCCGCCGGAAGAATTGCTCAACGGCGCGCACCGCTACGGCGACGGCCTGCTGCACCGCGGAGTGGCCGCGCTGGGCGGCGCGGTGACACATCTGGACCTGCATTGGCATTACGCCGCGGGCGTGCATCATCCCGCCAAGCGCCGCCCCTACGATGGCTTGAGCCTGGTGCCGCCACGCTCGGCGCTGTGGCTGAACGCGCGCGGCGAACGCATCATGCATCCCGGCCCGATGCCGGTTTATGGCGACACGCGGTGCCTGGTGGCGAGCGTTCTGGCGCAACCCGGCAAATATTCCTGGCAGGTGATGAACTGGAAAATCGCGATCAAGGAGCTGGCGGTTTCGGGCTGCGATTACATGACGGCATTCCGCTACAAGAAGAGACTGGGGCTGGCGGCCAGCCTGCTGCTCGGCAACAAGGAACTGGTGAACCGGCTGATTCGCGACTGTCCGGAAGACATCATGGTGGCGGACCATCTCGACGAATTGATGGAACAGATGGACAGGAAGAGCCTGTACGGCTTGCGCATCGATCGGGTGGGGATGGAAGCTACGGTGCGCGGGTGGGACGACATGATCGGGCGCGGCCCCACCTACGCCAACGACGACCAATTGCGGCGCATCGCCAACGCGTTGCAGTACCGCGGTGACAAGGTACGCACGTGCAAATTTCAGAAGATTCTGGATCCGAAGGCGCGCCCGCTGATCGCGATTCGCGAATTCATCTTGAGCCGCAAAAGCCTGGGCGGCATTCAGACCGATTTGCAATGCCGCGTGCTGCGCGCGGGCGATGGGCAGCCGGTTCCGGGATTGTACGCGGTGGGCGAAGCGGCCGGATTCGGCGGCGGCGGCATGCACGGCAAAGGATCGCTGGAGGGCACGTTTTTAGGAGGGTGCGTTTTGTCAGGGCGGCTGGCGGGACGGAAGATTGGAGGGTGAAGAGGGCGGCCTGAGAGGCCGCACGGTCGAAAACCCACGCAAATTATTGAAATTGGTGGGCGTCCGAAAGCCGGCTGAAAGCCGGCTGCGGGCAGGATTGCCCGCCCTCCAACCTGATTGTCCTGCGCCACGGCTACTCGATGCCCAGCGCGATCAGGATGGCTTCTACGTCGGCCGCGCGCACATGTACGTCCGCGCCCATGGTGGCCGGGCTGGGGCGCTCGTCGAAAGCCTGAAACAGGGCCATCTTGGCGATGGCGTAGCGTTCGCTCGAATACAACGTGCGGCCGTGGCGGCTCTGCCAATCCTCGAGCGCGGTGTCGCTCACCAGAACCGCAACGTCGATGGACGTCTTGCGGTCCGCGGAAACGTTGAAGACATACTCGGTCCCATTGTTGCGGTCGCGGCTATAAGGGCGATGGCCTTCATAGTAGTATTGGTAAACATAACCCGATTGTCCGGAATAGGTCTTTTGGCGGCGGATGGCCGGTGCACCGGTGAGCGGCTGCGGTTTGCGGGAAAGCCAGCGATCGAACACCCTTCGATTATCCCGGTACTTCTGTCCTGTTGACAAGCGCGGCTTTTGGAGTGACACTGTGTATGGAGTCAGCCGGTGATGATTCCGATGTACAGCAACACCGATGGGCCGGCTTCTGCGGATGCCGGCGAGGAGGTGCGAATAGAACCGGGCCAGAGTGGGGGCGGTCGTTACCCCGGGCAGTAGGCAGGCAGCACGAAGAATTCTCGAACGGCTGGACTAGCGCCCAGTTAGGCGCTGCGCTCTCGCGCAAAACAGATGGCCGGCAACGAGGTCTTCCAGTCTACGATCCGCGGTGGGACCGCCCTTTCCGTTTTTTTAGTGTTCTTCCTTCCCCTTCCTGCTGCATCCCGTGTAAACTGAAATGTACCCTCCTGCGATATGACACCTCTTTGCCGGGAAATCGTCAGCGCCCACAGCCCCGATTCCGATGACGCATTCATGTTCTATGCGCTGGCTACCAAAAAGGTCCGCTCCCCGAAAGTGAGCTTTCGCCATATCCTGGAGGATATCGAATCCCTCAACCGCAAAGCCGTAGACGGCCTCTACGATCTCTCGGCCATCTCCTATCACGCTTATCCGTACGTCGCGGACAAATATGTGCTGATGGCCAGCGGCTCCTCGATCGGCGATGGCTATGGCCCGATGCTGGTGGCGACGCGGCCCATCGAGCCGGAGGAATTGGCCGGCAAGCGTATCGCCATACCCGGCAAGCTCACCTCCGCTTACCTGGCGTTGAAATTGTTCCAGCCGGATTTCGAAGCCGTGGTCACGCCTTTCGACAAGATCATGCACGCCGTGCGGGAGCGCTCCGTGGATGCCGGCCTGATCATTCATGAAGGCCAGTTGACCTATGATCGCGAAGGATTTCACAAGGTATTGGATCTGGGCCGGTGGTGGAAGGGCAAATACGGGCTGCCGCTGCCGCTGGGAGGCAACGCGCTGCTGCGCACACTGCCCGCCGATATCCAAAGCGAGTGCTGCCGCCTGATGCGCGAGAGCATTCAATACGCGCTCGACAATCGGGACGAGGCGCTGAGCTACGCGCTGCAGTTCGCGCGCGACATGGAAACCAGCCTGGCGGAGAAGTTCGTGGGCATGTACGTGAACCACTACACGCTGGACGCGGGCGATGTGGTGCCGGCGGCCGTGCAGAAGTTGCTCGACCTGGGCCATGAGGCGGGTCTCATCCCGCGGCGCGTGCAGGTCGAGTTCATCCGCTGATTGCTACAGTAGAAGCATGGCCTTTCGTCGCGGAATCCCCCTCCTGCTCTCCCTTTCATTGTGCCTGGCGGCATTCGCCCAAGACGCTGGGCTGCGGCCCAAGGACGTACGCGAGATGGGCAAGGGCGGCGCCGATGCCATACCCAAACTGGCGGCGCTGCTGACCAACCCGGATGTCGAGATCCGCCTGGAGGCGGTTAAGCAGATCGACGAGATCGACACGCAATACAGCCTCGATCCGCTGATTCAAGCCACCCGCGATACCGATGCCGAGATCCAGATTCGCGCGGTCGATGGCCTGGTGAACTTCTATCTGCCCGGTTATCTGAAGACCGGATTCGCCTCTTCGCTGCGCCGCGCGGGGACCAGCATCAAGGGCCATTTCACGGACACCAACGATCAGGTAATCGATCCTTATATCACGGTGCGCACGGACGTGATTGCCGCGTTGGGCACGCTGGCGCGGCATGGCGCGAGCACGGAAGCGCGGGCCAACGCGGCGCGCGCTACCGGCATCCTGCGCGGCAAGGCCGCCATACCGGACCTGGTCGAGGCGATGCATTCCAAGGACACCGCGGTGATCTACGAATCGCTGGTAGCCATTCAGAAAATTCGCGATCCCGAAGCAGCGGCCAGCATTGCGTTCCTGCTGCGCGATCTCGACCCGAAAGTGCAGGTGGCGGCCATCGAAACGACCGGCCTGCTGCTGAACAAATCTGCCCTGCCCGACCTGGTGGATGTCCTGAACCGCACGCGTGACAGCAAAGTGCGCCGCGCGGCGCTAACCGCCATCGCCATGCTGCCCGCGGAGAGCAGCCGCGAGCTTTACGCGCGCTATATCGGGGACAAGGACGAGAAGATGCGCGCGGCCGCGGCCGAAGGCTACGCGCGGCTGAAGAATCCCGCGGATCTGCCCATGCTCGAAAAGGCGTACCAAGAGGAGGGCAAGACGTCACCGCGGCTCTCGATGGCGTTCGCGCAGGTGATGCTGGGCAAGACGGAGGTTTCCGAATTCAGCCCGCTGCAATTCCTGGTGAATACGCTGAACAGCGCCGCGTATCATGGCGAGGCGTTCCCGTTCCTGGTGGAACTGGCGCGCGATCCCGCGGTGCGGAAGTCGCTCTATACGCCATTGTTGCAGGGGACCCGGGACGAGAAAATCAACCTCGCGCGCGTGATGGCGCGCAGCGGCGACAAAGGTGATGTACCCCAGTTAGAGAAGTTGAGCCACGATGCCGACCCGGAAGCGGCGCAGGAAGGATTGCGGGCTTTGCGGAATTTGCAGGCCCGCACCTGACGGAAATCTTACTTGGCCTTCTTCTGCTTCTGCTGGCCGACGCGCACCTTGAAGTGTAGGACTTTGGACTCCTGGTACGCCTTGTGATCGTGCCGGGATACTACATCGGCCAGATACTTATCGACGCTAGCGTCTTTCGGGAGCACCGCCATGACGGTGAAGTTCTCACCGCACTCCGGGCAGAAGGGGCGGAATCGCTTGACATTCGGAATTGCCATAACGTTGTTAGTTTAGCACGGCGGGCGGACGGGATTCAGGCGGCCTGATGGCTGGGCGCGTGGTGAAGACGCATCAACTGCCCGGAGCGGAGCGCCAGAGATGCGTACGTCTTGCCGGAGTCGTCGCTGAATTCAACTTCGTACACGCCCGGCGCAAGGCCCTCGACGACCGTCCCGACCTGTCCCCGCAGCAGACCTTTTTCGGGGAGATCTTCGAGCACGGCAACCACGGAGAGTATTTCTATTTCACTCATTGCTCGCCTCCCTTCATTGACAAAATGGCCCTTCAGCTTGCACACAGGGTGTCGTGCCGGCATCCACCCTACGGCAACCAGCGAGCGCTGTTGCGGAGGTCCTCCACCGTCCACGTCGCCCAGACCAGCAACAACGCCTCGATCACGCTCCCAATCGGCCTACGCGAATGGACCAGCAGGAGTCCTGGGGACTCCCGCAGCCGAATAAACCGAGCAAAGTGGCCGGGCATTGTGCCGACGTCTCGCGATACCAGCACGCGTCCGGACTCGGCGCAGATCCGAAGAACTTCCGGATCGAGAGCGCCGTCCGGAATAGCACCAGCGGCAGTGCGAAAATCGATTGACGGTTCGCGCCGCCGTAGTCCTCGCCCGATCGCAGGATTCAGATCGGCGTCCGCCTGGAACCGAAGGTTCAAGGCTGCCTGACTGGGGCTTCGCGCTTCGCGCGTTCGAAGCGCTCAATCATGTCCGGTGCAAGCGGATTGCGGGCTTTAAACTCCTCCCATTTTGCTTCCTGCTTCTCCAGATATGAGTCGATCTCTTTCGGGTGCTCCAGGATGAAAGTAATCGCTCCATAAAGCCTCGCGAGGGACCCGATCGACGAATAGGCGTCAAAGATGTCCTCTGGAGAGCGGCCGTCGCGAAATTCGTAGATCACAACGTCAAGGCCAATGCGCGTCCCGGCAACATAATAGCCGCCGTCGCGCATTTCGACATATTGGCTCGTTGGCATCATCGACGGATTCGGCTCCTTGCCTATTTTACTTCAATCCAAGTCTCCAGTCGCTGGTAGCGTCTGAAAGCCGTCGTTTTGGGAACTCAAGGAACTTCTGGCGTAAGCCCGTGTTACCACTCCACTTCTCCAGACTTGCTAAGTGGAAAATCCTTATCCACTTTCCTAAATATCACCGGCTCTTTTGGGCCGAATCGTTTTCCGCCCAGCGCTTCTCTCCAGACGATCAATGCCATAGCCCCATGTGTACCCACGTCACGGTACCGAAGCGATTCATGCCAGAATCCGTTTTTGGCATCGAAGAATATATTAAAAGCACTATGACCTCTACCAAACGGAAGCGGGTTGTCGATCCAAGAACTCGACCCAGCGCCCATATCCCCAAGATGTATCCTAACTTCTGCTTTCTTTATGAAGTCAACTAAAGCCTGCCCAACAATACCGGCAGGCACCTCGGCCATCTTGATATCAACTATTCTAGCGTTTAGGTCATATAAAGGATACTTTCCCTGCTGATAGAATGCTGGACGCATGTCATGTGTATCGCCCGAGAAACGCATATAGCAAAAGCTGTCGCCTCCAGTTGTGGTATTGATTCCGCTGACGCTGAGATCGGCAATAATACCGCTTTGACTCAAAAGGCGCTCTTGTAACCGAGTGTTTAAGGTTTCGACCCGTCTAGTTTCCGCCGCCGAGGTGGCGACATCCCGTAGCGTGTCTCTAAGGTCCTTGTCAGCTTGCGCCGTTTCATTAGATTGTTGGATTACTAGCCGCATGCCAACTGTGGCGAGCGTCGCGAATACCGCAATCCAGACGAACTTGTCTTTGGTCTTTACGGGGGCGTGTGCGGACACCATCCCCCCAAACATTGCCATGGCGACCAGATCGACGCCAAGGAAGATATCGGCTCTTGGATAATGCGACGGCCAGCGCCACAGGCACGCGCAAACGACCAGCAACGCAGCCGCCCAGGCAGCGCGGTACGCCACAGCGTAAGGCTTAGATAACAGCCCCTTGCGCCTCCACAATCGCCTGAGAACGGAGAGGGGATTATGCGTGACGGCCATTGCTCCACCCTATCGCAGGCTAGCGCGGATTGCCACAGCGAGTCCCACTGCACCCGAAAGCTTGCGTCGACGCAACTTTCAGACACTACCCGGTCGCTGCGCAGCCCCGCATCGGCTATCCTTATGGAGATGATGCTCCGTCCATTCGCCCTCGCCTTGGCCGCGGCGGCCATCGCCGCTGCCCAAGCCCCGCCCCCCAGCCCCGTGCATCCGGTCACCGATACCTTGCACGGCGTGGTCATCACCGATCCGTATCGCTGGCTGGAAGACCAGAACAGCCCCGAAACGCGGGCCTGGATCGACGCGCAAATGCAATACACGCAGTCGTTCCTCAGCCGCATTCCGGTGCGGGAAAAAATTAAGGAACGTCTTGCGCAGCTCAGCCGCATCGATTCCTACGGTATGCCCATCGAACGGCATGGCCGCTACTTCTTCAGCCGGCGCCTGGCAAACGAGAATCGCGGCTCCATCTGCATGCGCACGGGGCTCGACGGCCCGGACGAAGTGCTGGTCAACCCAGCCGATATCAGCAAAGATGAAACCGCCACGGTCTTCATCGGCGGCATCACGCACGACGGGAAACTGCTCACCTATGGCGTCCGCCACGGCGGCGAGGACGAGGAGGAGTACCGCATCCTCAACCTGGAAACGCGCCAGTTGCTGGCCGACAGCCTGCCCCGCGCGCGCTATTTCGGTATGTCCATCAAAGAGGACCACAGCGGCTTCTTCTATTCGCGCTACACGACGACGGCGGGCACCCGCGTCTTTTACCACGCCATGGGCAAGCCGGCCGCGGAGGATCGCGAAATCTTCGGCGAGGGACACGGCCCGGATACGATCATCGGCGCGGAGCTTTCCGAAGACGGCCGCTATTTGCTGGTCACCGTCAATATCGGCGTGCCGCCCAAGAAAGTCGAGGTCTGGGTCGAGGACGTGCAAGCGGGAGGTCCGCCGCACCCGATTGTAAACGACTTAGATGCGGAGTTCCGCCCGTTTATCCGCGGCGGCCAGATCTATTTGTGGACCAATTGGAAGGCGCCCAACTGGCGGATCCTGTCGGCAAATCTGAGCGATCCCGCGCGCGCGAAATGGAAAGAGATCGTGCCGGAGTCCAAGTGGCCCATCGATGGCGCCGATGGCGTGGCGGGCCGCCTGTTCGTGAAATACCTGGAAGACGTCAATTCGCGGGTCAAGCAGTACGACCCTTCCGGCAAATATCTCGGCGACTTGAAGCTGCCGGGCATCGGCAGCGTTTTCGGGCCGCAGGGCCGTTGGGAGAGCGATGAAGCGTTCTTCTACTACACGTCCTTCACGGATCCCGGCGCTATTTATCGCTACGCGCCCTCGCGCGAGAGCGAACAGGTGTGGTTCCGCCCCGCGATTCCCATTCATCCCGAGGATTTCGAGGTGAAGCAGGTCTGGTACGAATCCAAGGACAAGACCCGCGTGCCCATGTTCCTGGTTTATCGCAAAGGTCTCCAGTTGGATGGCAAACGGCCGGTGTTCCTGACCGGTTACGGCGGATTCTCGGCCAGTGAAGTGCCCGCCTTTTCACGGGCGGCAGCCGTATGGGCGGAGATGGGCGGCGTGTTCGCGCAGCCCAACCTGCGCGGCGGCGGCGAATTCGGCGAGAAGTGGCATCGCGCCGGCATGTTTGAAAAGAAGCAGAATGTCTTCGACGATTTCATCGGCGCCGCCGAGTGGCTCATCGCCAACCACTACACGGAGCCGGGCAAGATCGGCATCGAAGGCGTCTCCAATGGCGGCCTGCTGGTGGGCGCGGCCCTGACCCAGCGCCCCGACCTGTTCGGCGCGGTGGTATGCGGCTATCCGCTGCTGGATATGCTGCGCTATCAGAAATTCAAGGTGGGCAGTTACTGGGTCACGGAATATGGCTCGGCAGACGACCCCAAACAGTTCGCCTATCTGCGCCTCTACTCGCCCTATCAAAACGTCCACAAGGGGACCAAGTATCCGGCAGTGCTGTTCATGTCCGGCGACTTCGATACGCGGGTCGATCCGCTGCACGCGCGTAAGATGACGGCGCTGATGCAGGCATCCACGGGCGGCGATAAGCCCATCCTGTTGAAGTACGACACCAAGTCCGGCCACTCGGGGGGAAGGCCGGTAAATCAACAGATCGAGGACGACGCCGACTGGATCAGCTTCCTGTGGGATGAAGTGAGCGCCAAACCCTGAATATAGAAGTGAGTATAGTATTCTGTAACTGAGCGAACCGTGTTCCAGCTCCAAGACTCATCCCTGCACAGCGGCGTTTTCGCGCTGGCTCTCACCACGCTCGCGGTGCTGGTCTCGCTGTTGCTGCGCCCGGTGCTGGAACCGAACTTCTTCCTCCCCTTCCTGGTGGCTGTTTTCGCCAGCGCCTGGTATTACGGGCACGTGGGCGGATTCTCGGCCACCGCGCTCTCCACGGTGGCGCTCGGCGCGGTGCTGGTGGGGCTGCGTGAGCCGTATGCCGGCGGCCCGAACCTGGCGGCTTGCCTGTTGTCTTTTGTCGCCATATCGGTCTCGGCGACCGGCTTAGTCTCCGGATTCCACAACAGCCGCAGCATGCTATCCGCCACGCTATCGAGTATCGCCGACGGCGTGGTGGCCACGGATCGCGAAGAGCGCGTCACATTCGTGAATCCGGTGGCGGAAGCCCTCACCGGGTGGCGCCGCGCCGACGCCCTGGGACGGCCCTTGAGCGTGGTCTTGCCGGTGATCGAAGAGGGCAGCCGCGAACCCGCGGGCAGCCCCGCCCGGGACGCCATCCGCGCGCGGGTGACCGCCCACAATTTGGGCCCGGTGCTGCTGATCGCCCGCGACAAAACCGAAATCGCCATCGAGCAGAGCGCCGCGCCGCTGTGCGACGAGCACGGCCGTCTGCAAGGCGCCATCCTGGTTTTCCGGGACATTACCGGCCGCCGGCAGCTCGAAGAGCAACTCAGCCACGCGCGGAAGATGGACGCGGTCGGGCGCCTGGCGGGCGGAGTCGCCGGCGACTTCAATAACGTGCTCACGGTCATTACCGGATATAGCGACCTGCTGCGCGCCCAGATCCCCGCCAGCAACCCGCTGCGCCGGTTCGCCGACGAGATCCTGTACGCCGGGGAGCGCGCCGCCGCGCTTACGCGCCAGCTTCTCACGTTTTCCAGCGCCCAGGCGGTACAGCCTCGAGCCATCGACTTGAACAGCACCATCGCCGGTATGGAACCCATGCTGCGCCGGTTGTTGGGCGACTCGGTGGAGTTGATTGTGCTGCCCGGCACAGCCCTCGGCTATGTCCAGATCGACAGCGCGCAGTTGCAGCAGGCCATCCTGAACCTGGCCACCAACGCGCGCGAGGCCATGCCCGCCGGCGGCAGACTGGTGCTGGAGACCTCCAACCCGGAGTTGGATGAGGCCGCCGCCAAGAAGGCCGGTGTGAAGCCCGGCGCGTATGTGATGCTGGCTGTCAGCGATACCGGGTCCGGCATGGACGCAGAGACCCGCACGCGCCTGTTCGAGCCCTTCTTCACCACCAAGGAGCACGGCAAGGGCAGCGGGCTCGGGCTTTCGATGGTCTACGGCGTGGTGAAGCAGAACGACGGTTACATCACCGTGTATAGTCAGGTGAATTGCGGCACGATTTTCGAGATTTATTTGCCCCGCGCGGAACCGTCCACCGCGGTTCCCGCGGCCCGCCGTCCGTCGGCGTCCAAGGGTTCCGAGACCATTCTGCTGGTGGACGACGAAGAGGGCGTGCGAAAGCTGGTGTCCGCGGTTCTGCATAATGGGGGCTATACCGTGATCGAAGCCGCTAACGGCCTGGCGGCGCTGGCCGTCTACGAGAAGAATTCGCACAAAATCGACCTGGTGCTGACCGATGTGGTCATGCCGCAGATGAACGGCTTTGAGTTGGGCCAGCGGCTCGCCGAAAAGAACCCGGATCTGCAGGTGCTGTACATGTCCGGCTACCGCGACAGCCCCATCAACAGCGAGCCGGGCGAACCTCCCAAGGCTTTTCTGAACAAGCCTTTCACCCCTGACATCGTTCTTTCCAAAGTGCGGGAGGTGCTTGACGAAGGCGGCGGTCTCCGTCCGCCGGCATGATGGTGGGGCACCGTCGAAAACACTACTGGGGGCGGCCAATCGTGGCCGCAGCCGCCTTTCAGGCGGCCAGAGCCGGCTCATAGCCGGCTGCGGGCAGGATTGCCCGCCCTCCAGTTGGTTTTCATCCTCTTTGGCTCGCAGGGCCATGAAGACAGGTTGTCGACCGTTGCCACGCTCCACGCCGCGCGAAATAGTGTTACAGTGCGCCTTATGGGTTCCGTCAACAAAGTGATCCTGATCGGCAATCTCGGCAAAGATGCGGAAACGAAATTCATTCCTTCCGGCACTTCCGTCACCACCTTCAACCTGGCCACGGCGCGCCGCTGGAAGGACCAGCAATCCGGAGAGTGGAAGGAGCAGACCGACTGGCATCGCGTGAAATACTGGCGCGCGGAAAACGTGGCCAACTACTTGCTAAAAGGCAAGCAGGTCTACGTGGAAGGCCGGCTCGAAACCAGAAGCTACGACGACAAGGATGGCAAGAAAGTGTATACCACCGAAGTCGTTTGTGAGCACCTGGTGCTGCTGGGCAACCGTCAGGATGGCGGCGGATCGCCGCCCGACGAGTATAGCCAGCAGCCGGTATCCATGCCGCGCGCCGCCCGCTCGTCCGCCGCTCCGAGCCAGGCCGCGCCCCCCGCGCCTTCCGAAGAGCCCGCCTTTAACCAAGGCATCACCGACGACGACGTACCTTTCTGACGTACGGTTTTGGTTGTGCCCAGTTTGACCTCGAAGGTATGAACCGGCAGAAGGAAGATGCCTGGCGCGAAGCCAAACGCCGCTGCCATCTCACCGAAGAAGAGGTGAGAATGGCAAAGGAACTCGGTTTTCAACCGAAGTCTCTCATCAAGAACATTCCATCGCCCTCGCAGAACTGGAAGGCGCCGGTGAACGCGTGGGTGCGTTCACAGTACGAAAAGAAGATTGGATCCCGGAAGCCGGCCGTGGCTCCTCCGCCCGCGGTACGGGCCGCGGCCGGACAAGCCGGAGATTATCGAACTGCCCCCGCTCGAGCTGGACGACGAATTTCGAGACAACGAATTCCTCAGCGATGATTTCCGCTCTTTCGAACCACCTGACGGCGACATCGACGAGAAGAACGGGCTGATGCTCCGCCGTCAGCAACTGTTTCGATGGTCCGCGCAAGCGATCGCCGTGGCTATGAGCGAGCTTCCAGAAGTGGAGAAAGTCGCCGCGTTTGGCGCCGCATCCAAACCGCTGAAGATGGAAGTGCCGCGATTCCGCGAATTCCAGCGGCGTCGCATCGAGATTCTGCACGAATGCGGGGACCTGGATCTGGCGGTTTGGCTTAACGATGTCAGCCAGTTCCACAGTCTCAAGAAAGCGAAGTCGCGCGCGCTGGCGCTGACGCACGACACAGGGTACGGAGGCGTGGCCCACCATCAGGTGGACGTGCACGTGTTCGATTCTGCGAGCGGCGAGTACCGGGGACGCTTGTGTATCTTCGGCCAGTGTCCCAAAGCCGGAAAGCGCGAGTGCCGGGTTCCCGGCTGCGGCGTGCAGCCATTCCTGCAGCAAATCGACGGGTATCGTTTCAGGCCGAGCGCTCTTTACGGCGGCACCCAGGGTGATTCTTTTCGATCGTTCAGCAGGTTTCCTTGCTCCAATGCCGAAGATCGATGCGAAGCCACGGGAATTGAGGTGGACTCCGAGAGAGTCCGGCGACAGCGGCCTCACAGACGAGGATCTGCCGTTTTGACCCGGGTGCAAGGCAACGTAGAGAATTAAGGGGCCCTTCGGCGTGAAACGCGCGCCCGGGGAACGGCTCGTCACCGGCTCATGGACGTTTCCCGCAACAAGAAATACCACCGGGATACATTACTTAGTTCCCATGATTTTCGCGGTGACTATCGCGGACAATTAATTTGCCAATTTGTTTGTAATGACTTAGATGAAATGCCCTAATGGTTCCGCAGGGCCAGCCGATATTGTTTAGGCAGAAGGGAGTCGACTGCAAGGCTGGGAGCCTCCCGACAGGACTGCTGATGGAACCTATCATCTACCTTATCCTCGGCGTGTTTTGGTCCTGAGGACCATTAAAAACGAATGAAATCGGCGCTTAAGCGGGCGCGTCAAAACACAATCCCATTAAAATGGTTGCCAAATCCACGGCAAAAGCTGGTATGATTCTTTGGGGATGTTATTTAGACTACCCCCAAAGATCACCAGACTGGAAATACCCCACACCGCAAGGCAGGGCAGGGATCGATGAAGACCGGATTCTTGGTCTCATTACTATCGGTAATCCCGCTCGCTGGAACGTTGGCACGCTCCGTTCCGCCGCCCAGGACGCAGTCCCTGGCACTTCCCGTGCAGAAAACTGTCCGCCATGATAAGCTCACGGCACAGCTCCAGGATTCCGAAAAGACATTTCGGCGAAGCGATTTCAGTGCCGCCGCGACGCTTGACGAACAGGGCTATGGCGATGCGTTGGGCGCTGGTGAGCCGAAGATTGCGGCGCAATTCCTCTTAAATCTGGCCAGTTGCCGGTTCGCTCTGCACCAATTTCGGGAGGCGCTGCCAACGTACTTGGAGGCGCGCAAGCTGGCGGAGGCATCCGGCGATAGTGTCACGGCGGCGAGGGCCGGTTTGAATATTGCCTCGCTGTATTCCAATCTCGGGCAAATGGACGCCGCCACCGAGGCCATCGGCCGCGCCATGGCGCGCCTGCCCGGCCCGGAACGCCGCGCACAACTCCCCAAATTGCTGACCCACATGGCTACCGTCGAAGCAGGCAGGGGCCGCATGGCGCAGGCCGTGGACCTGTACAGGCAGGGGATTGCCGCCGCCGACCGCGCGGGCAACCGGGAAATGTATGCCTTCGCGTTAAACGACCTGGGTTACGAGTGCCTGGAGCACGAGCAGGAAAGGAAATCCCTTCCCGATGCCGAGTCCGCGCTGCTGGAAGCCTATCGTATCCGCAAGCTCTACAAGTTGCGCGGTATCGAAGGTTGCTACCGGAATCTCGGAATGTTGCGCCTGGAGCAGGGCGATTTGCGGTCCGCATCGGCGCTGCTGGATAAGGCCGTAGCCCTTTCCGGACAGCCGGGCAGCGCCTGGCCGCCCTGGGATATCCACTATGCGCGCGGCTGTGTGCGCCTGCGTCAGAACCGTCTGCAAGACGCCCTGGACGACCTGCGCATCGCGGCCCGTCTGGCCCGTAACTGGCGCCGCGAAACGTTTCCCGACGATGCCACGCGGGTGAGCACGGAGAACAAGATACGCAAGGTTCATTCCGCCCTGGTGGAAGCCGGCAACAAGCTGTATTTCGCCACTCACCGCGCGGCTCTGGCGCAAGAGACCTTCGAGTCCGCGGAGGCCAACCGCGCCGCCAGCTTGCGCGCGCTGCTGGCCGAGCCGCGCGATTGGCGCCGCAATCTGCCCGCCGAATATTGGGAGACGCTACGGAAGCTCGAGTCCGCCGAGGCGGATTTGCTGCGCTCTCCGGGCACGCCTACCGGGCCGGCCGGCGAGCGGGTACGCCAGCTGCAGGGCGCGCTCGTCGAGTGGGAGTCGCGCGCCGGCTCCAACACCGATCCGGAACGGCCGGATCTTTTGGAACATACGCGCCGCGCTCTCGGTCCGGACGTGGCCTTCTTCGCTTTTCACCTGGCCTCGCCCGAATCTTACGTGTGGGCGGTGTCGCGCGAGCGCTTCGCGCTGTATCGCCTGCCGCCCGGCCCGGAGATTGGCTCGCAGGTGGCTGGTTTCACAAAAGCCGTGCGCCAGGGAAGGGCCGAGGCCGGCCGGGCCGGCTCTCAAATTTTTCGGCTATTATTTGGACAAATAGGTCCCAAGATCGTTAATAAACCCCACTGGCTGCTGGCGCTGGATGCGCAATTGTTCGAGCTGCCATTCGCCGCCCTCGTCGAGGGCGCCCGTGCGCACGGCCCGGTGTTCCTGGCGGAGCGTCATTCCTTGCAGATTGTTTCCGGGGCAGCTATGCTTTCGCCCCCCAGCCGCGATCGCCACCCGATGGCCGGTCCGTTCCTAGGCGTCGCCGACCCCGTCTACAATATGGCCGATCCGCGGTGGAAAGGCTCCCAGCCCGCCTCGTTTCTGGGCCTGTTTGCCGCGCGCGCGGCCGAGGCCGGCTCCGATCTGCACCTGGCGCGCCTGGCCGGCAGCGCGCGGGAGGCGGCCGATTGCGCCGCCGCCTGGAACGGTTCGCGAAAACCGGAATTGCTGGAAGGCGCATCCGCCAACCGCCAGCGGCTGCAGGCTGCCCTCGCGGACCATCCCGCCGTCCTCCACTTCGCGACCCACTTCCTGCAGTCCACCGTCGATTCCAACGTGGATTCCAGCGTTGGCGCAAGCGGCGGCGCCAGGTCCGGTCTGCTGGTGCTGAGCCTGGACCAGGGCGGGCGCTACGAGGTGATCAGCCCGGTCGAGATCGCCACCTGGAATCTGGATGGCGCGTTGGTTTCGTTGAGCGGCTGCGCGTCCGGATCGGCCGACGCCCTTCCCGCTACGGGTTTGATGGGACTTACGCGCGCCTGCCAGGCCGCTGGCGCCAGCGCTGTGGTGGCCAGCCGCTGGCCGACTCCGGATGACGCCGGAGCGCTCTTTCTCGCTTATTACCGCTATTTGCGCGCAGGCCCGCCAGGCGGACCGGCCGTCGCGCTGCAACGTGCACAAATCGATATGCTCCGGTCTCGCAACTGGCGTTCCGACCCGCTTTATTGGGGCGCATACTTCGTTACGGGGAATATACAATGATGGCGAACGATATTGCCGAAGGCCCTGCCGACAACCGTCCGGTGTCCACCCAGCCGTGCTGGGCCGAACTGGTCGAAAAAATAAGGCAGAACCATCCCGATGGATTGGAAGAATTGTATCGGGTTTTTTCGCGCGGTGTGCGCTTTTATCTGTGCAGGCAACTCGGTCCCCAGGATCTGGACGACCGGGTCCACGATACGTTCCTGATCGTGGCGCAGGCCATCCAGCGGGGAGAGTTGCGCGAACCCGATCGACTGATGGGCTACGTGCGTACCATCGTCCGCCGGCAGGTGGCCGCCCAGATCGAGGACAACGTACTCAGCCGCAAGCAACAGTTCGATCTGGACTGGGGACTGGCCGTGCGCGACACCGGGAGCAATCCCGAACAGGCCGCCATCCGCCAGGAAAATCAGCAGCTCGCCGCCAAGGTATTGAAAAGCATTGCGCCCCGGGATCGCGAGATTCTGATACGCTTCTATCTTTGGGAGCAGCCCGCGGAGCAGATATGCAGCGAAATGGGGTTGACCGATACCCAATTCCGGCTGCTTAAGTCGCGTGCCAAGGCCCGGTTCGGTATACTTGGCAAAAGAAAGGTTACAAGACGCCTAGTACCTTTTGAAGAGAGCAATTGGAAGCAAATACCACTTAAGCGGTATGGGCCTCCTAACGGTTGAGTTTAAGGTGAACTTCGCGGAAGAATCTCACGCCACTAACGACGTGCTGGAGCGGTATGCGATGGGGCGCTCGACCGGGCCGGAATTGGCCGGGCTTGAGGAGCACCTGCTCGTCTGCGAGTCCTGCCAGGACAGGCTCGCCATCGAGGACAGCATCCGGCAGCGCGTGCGCGATGGCGCGGCAGTCCGCCCGCAGCCCCGCGCCGTAATTTGGCGGCCATTCCCGAAATTAGCGTGGGCTGCCGGCCTGCTGGCAGCAGGCTTGGCTCTCTTCGCTGGAATCGAGTGGCAGGCCGCCAGCCGGCCGACCGCGCCGCCGGCCGTGATTCTACTGCAGGCCACGCGCGGAGCGGAAGACGCCGGGCCGGCCGCGCCCGCGGACAGGCCGCTCACCGTGTGGCTCGACTTAACCGGCTTGCCGCAGTTCTCCATATATAAGCTGGAAGTCGTGCGCGGCGCAGGACACCCAGTGCTCGAAGCCGATCGCGCGCCCCAGGGCAACAAGTTGCAGGCCAGCCTTTCCCGGGGCCTGAGGGCCGGCAACTATTTCGTCCGGGTTTACTCGCCGGCGCGGGAACTGCTCCGCGAATACGCGCTCGTCGTGCGCGGCTGACTATCGCCCGCAGCCGAATAGAATTAACTGCCTCGCGTTCACACTCTCCGCCCTTCCCTGCCGTAGCCGATAGGCTACAATAAGTCTAGATGGTCACTGGACCGGTCGCCCTCTCGATCTACGCGACCGCAGACGGGAGGAAGCCATTCCAGGAGTGGGTTGATTCGCTCAAGGACCGCGAAGTTAAGGCACGTATGTTCGTCCGGTTGGAGCGCGTCCGATTGGGCAATCCCGGCGACTGTAAGCCGGTGGGCGGCGGCGTTTCCGAATTTCGCATTCAAACAGGCCCAGGTTATCGGGTGTATTTTGGACGGGACGGCAGGACGGTCGTCGTCCTTTTGTGTGGTGGCATCAAGGCCACTCAAAGCAAGGACATCGCAGACGCGAAAAGATATTGGCTGGACTACAGGAGCAGGAAACATGCCGCGAAGCGTGCCATATGACGATTATCTCATCGAGTCGCTCAAGGACCGGCGCCTGGCGGAGGCATACCTAAACGCTGCGCTGGAGGAGGACGATCCGCGTGTGTTCCTTCTCGCTTTGCGGAATGTCGCCCAAGCGCGGGGAATGAGTAAGCTGGCCGCGGGAAGCAAGCTAAATCGCGAGAGTCTCTATAAGATGCTCTCCAAGCGTGGAAACCCCAGCCTGCAGAGCCTCGGCGCCCTGCTGGGCTGCCTTGGCTTTCGGCTGGCGGTGGAATCCAAGGACGCCGCGTGAAATGATCGTAACATTCTACTAATCTGCTTAGCCCTGTCGCCCGCGCAGCTGCGCCGCCAGCTCCGCCGCCCGCGCAAAGGCATCCCGCGCCCCCCGCGTGCGCAGGTTCTCGCGAAGCTGCTCCAGTTGGTTGATGTACGCGGTGAGCGCCTGTTCGATCGATTCCGTATTCGTCGCCAGAATATCCCGCCACAACTCGTACGCGCTCAGCGCCAGGCGCGTACTGTCGATCAGCCCCGGCCCGGCCACCTGCAAGTCCTCCTGCGCGGTCAGATTTTCCGCCACCGTCGCCGCCAGCGCCGTCGAAGCCAACTGCGGCAGGTGCGAGGTGAAGGAGACCAGCCGGTCGTGCTCCGCCGCGCCCAGCACGACGACCTTCGCGCCGATGCGGCCCAGCCAATCGACGAAGGCGCGCGCCGCGGGCGTCTCCAAATCCTCGGGCCCCGCGGGTGTCAGCACATAGGTGCGGCCGCGGAACAGATCCGCCTCCGCGGCTGCCGCGCCGCGCTTCTCCTTCCCCGCCAGCGGATGCCCTCCCAAGAACTGGCAGCGCCGCACCAACTTGCGCGCCGCCGTGACGATGGCGTGCTTGGTGCTGCCCGCGTCGGTAATCAGCGCATCCGGCCGGACCAGCGGATCCAGATGGTGTAGCGTGTCCAGAATCCGCCCGATGGGCTGCGCCAGGTACAGCAGATCGGCCGCGCCCGCGGCTTGTTCCAGCGTGGCTACGCGGTCGATCGCCCCGCGCTCGAGCCCCGCGCGTGCCGCTGCTTCCGAGCTCACGCCCAGAATCGTTCCGCGGAAGCCCGCCTCCTTCAGCGCCAGGCCGAACGAGCCCCCGATCAGCCCCACGCCGACGATCGCAACCGTATCCATCCGCAATCCTTAGATTGTCCGGCCCACCGCCGGCGCGATCATGCGTAACTGCCCCATCAGCTCCTCGAACTGCTCCGGACGCAGCGATTGCGCGCCATCGCTCAGCGCGCGGTCGGGGTCGGGATGCACTTCGATCAGCAGTCCATCGGCGCCCGCGGCGACCGCGGCGCGCGCCATCGGCGCAACTTTATCGCGCCGCCCGGTCCCGTGCGAAGGATCGGCCATCATCGGCAAATGCGACAGCTTCTTCACCACCGGAATCGCCGAGATGTCCATGGTGTTGCGCGTGTAAGTCTCGAACGTGCGGATGCCGCGCTCGCACAGGATCACGTCATAGTTGCCCCCCGCCATAATATACTCCGCCGAAAGCAGCAGTTCTTCCATGGTCGCCGCGATCCCGCGCTTCAGCAGCACCGGCTTGCGCAGCTTCCCGAGTTCCCGCAGCAGGTTGAAGTTCTGCATGTTGCGCGCGCCCACTTGCAGGATATCGGAATATTCGGCCACCAGCGGAATCTGTGTCTGGTCCATTACCTCGCTTACCACCAGCAGGCCGTTGCGGTCCGCCGCCGCGCGCAGCATCTGCAAACCCTCGGCGCCCAGGCCCTGGAAGCTGTAGGGCGAAGAGCGCGGCTTGAACGCGCCTCCGCGAATCACGCGCGCCCCCGCACGCGCCACCAGTTCCGCGATGCAATCGATCTGCTCGCGGCTCTCCACGCTGCACGGCCCCGCCATTACCACCACCTGCTCGCCGCCGATGGACACCCCGCCGATCTTCACCACCGTTCCGCCCGGCTTGAAATTCCGGCTGGCGAGTTTGTAGGGCGAAGCGATGCGATGCGCCTCCTTCACGCCCTCCATGACTTCAAAGATTTCGAGGTCCACATCCACCTTGCCGCCCACGCCGCCCAGCACGGTGTGCATCACGCCCGTGGAGCGGTGCACGTCGTAGCCCTCGCTCACCATGCGATCGATCACCGCCTGAATCTGGGCTTCGGCGGCCCCCTGCTGCATAACCACTAGCATTTATGAATCTCCGTCCGTGCTGGTTTCCATGCGAATCCTCTGGATGGTGCGCATTTCGTCGATGATACGTTCGAAAATGCGCTTGACGGCATCCGGCGTAAGAGGGCCGCCGTTATTCATCGAGATGTTTTCAAAAACCTGCTCTTCGCGGCGCGGCTCGTAAATGGGCAGCCGCGCGGCGCGCTTCACCCGGCCAATTTGCTCCACCACGCGGGTGCGTTCGTTCAACAATGCCAGCAGGCGCAGATCCAGCGCGTCGATCGACACGCGATACTCTTCCAGCGCGTGCAGCGCGTCTTCGCGCGTCACCGTACCTCCGGGGCAGGCATATCGAATCCGTGCTTCAGCTCGCGCATGAACGATTCCAACTGAATTTCGAGTGACGCGTTATCCGGATTGCGTTCGATAACGCTGACGATGGCGCTGCCCACCACCACGGCTTCCACCTGCCGGCCCAATTCCGCCACGTGCTCCGGGCGCGAGACGCCGAATCCCACCGCCAGCGGCAAGTCCGTCACCGCGCGTACCGCGGCCACCAGCGGCCGAACGGCATCGGAAAGCGATTCGCGCGCGCCGGTCACGCCCGTGCGCGAAACCAGGTACACGAAGCCGGTCGAGTATTCCGCCACCAGGCGGAGCCGCCGCTCGGTCGAGGTGGGCGCCGCCAGAAACACCGTATCCAGGTTGTGCCGCCGCATGGCCTCCACGTATTCGCCGGCTTCTTCCACGCTGGCGTCCGTCAGCAGGCAGCCGTCGATGCCGCAGGCCGCCGCGTCGCGCGCCAGCGCATCCAGGCCATAGCGCACCACCGGATTCAGATATGTAAACAACAGCAGCGGAATCTGGGACCGCCGCCGGATCTCGGCCGCGATCTCCAACACCTTGCGCAGCGTGGTCCCGGCCGCCAGCGCCCGCTGGCCGGCGCGCTGAATCACCGGACCATCCGCGATCGGATCAGAGAAAGGCACGCCCAATTCGATCAGGTCCGCGCCGCCGCGCTCCAGCGCTTCCACCAGCGCCGGCGTGCGCTCGGGCGATGGATCGCCTACGGTCAGGTAGGCAATCAGACCATTGCGCCCGTTCCGCTTCAGGTTCTGGAACAGCGCCGCAATGCGCGATGTGGCGCAGGCGCTCATGCCTGCCCGCGGACACTCGTGTCCGCGTCCCCACCATCCAGTTCCTTCAGATTCTCCCGGTAAATATCGATGTCCTTATCGCCCCGCCCGGACATATTCACAATGAAAACCTCGCCGCGCGCCGCCGGCGCGCGCCGCACGACTTCGGCCACCGCGTGCGCCGATTCGAGCGCCGGGATCAGCCCTTCGATGTGGCACAGCATTCGGGCCGCCTCGAGCGCTTCGGCATCGCTGGCCGCTACATACTCCGCGCGCTTGCGATCGTGCAGCCAGGCGTGCTCCGGCCCGATCAGCGCGTAATCCAAGCCCGCCGAAACCGAGTGCGTCAGCGAGACCTGGCCATCTTCGTCCTGCAGCAGATAGCTGCGCGCGCCATGCAGCACTCCGGGCGTGGCCGCTGCGGAAGCGCGCCGCATGTTCACCCAAATTCGATCCTCGCCCACCGGCCTCCACGCCGATCAGCCGCACCGCCTCATCCGGCACGAACGCGTGAAAGATGCCGATGGCGTTGCTGCCGCCGCCCACGCAGGCCAACACCGCGTCCGGCAAGCGCCCCTCCATCTCCAGAATCTGGCGGCGCGCTTCCTCTCCGATCACTTTCTGAAAATCGCGCACCATCACCGGATACGGATGCGGCCCCAGCGCCGACCCCAACAGATAATAAGTGGCGCCGACGTTGGTCACCCAATCGCGCATCGCCTCGTTGATGGCGTCCTTCAGCGTGCGGCTGCCGCTCGACACCGGGACCACTTGCGCGCCCAGCAGGCGCATGCGGAAAACGTTGAGCCGCTGCCGGCGCATGTCCTCCTCGCCCATGTAGACCACGCAATCCAGGCCCAGGCGCGCGCAGACCGTAGCCGTGGCCACGCCGTGCTGCCCCGCGCCGGTCTCGGCGATGATGCGCCGCTTGCCCATGCGCCGCGCCAGCAGCCCCTGCCCCAGCGTGTTGTTGATCTTGTGCGCGCCGGTGTGCAACAGGTCTTCGCGCTTGATGTAGATCCGCGCGCCACCCAAATGTTCCGTGAGCCGCTGCGCGAAATACAGCGGCGTGGGCCGTCCGGCGTAGTTCCGTAGCAGGTCGCTCAACTCCGCCTGGAACGCCGGGTCGCCGCGCGCTTCCAGATACGCCGTCTCCAATTCTTCGAGCGGCGCCATCAGCACTTCCGGCACGAAACGCCCGCCGTAAGGACCGAAATGCCCGCCCGCGTCCGGTTGCGTGGCCGTCATGGCGCAGCCGCCAGTGCGGCCTTCAGAAATGCCGCCATCTTGAAACGGTCCTTTCGTCCCGGCGAGCTTTCCAGTTTCGAACAGGCATCCACGCCCCAGGGATGCGCTTGCTCCACGGCCTCCCGCACGTTGCCCGCGTCCAGTCCACCCGCCAGGATCAGCTTTCCACTACCGCGCGGCACCCGCGCCCAATCGAACACCTGCCCCGAAGCCGGGCCATCCAACAACACCGCCTCCACCCCTTCCGCTGCTGTGGTGGGGCAGGCGCTTCCGTCTGCCGGCATGCGAATCGCCTTCCACACCCGTATGCCCCGCGGATACTGCTCCGGCGCCTCGCTGCCGTGCAATTGCGCGATATTCAAACCCACCTGTCCCGCGGTGCGCAGCACGCTCTCCGGAGATTCGTCCACGAACACGCCCACCTTCCACACGCCCACCGGAAGTTCCGCCGCGATGGCCGCCGCATCCTCCGGCGCGATATATCGCGGGCTCGCCGGATAAAAGTTGAAGCCCAACGCCGCCGCGCCTCCATCGATGGCCGCCAGCGCATCGTCGCGATTGGTGATGCCGCAGATCTTCACCATCATGCCTTCACCCAACGCTAAGCAAAGCCCGCAGCGCGGCGGCCGGGTCCGGCGACTTCATCAGGTGCTCGCCCACCAGGAAGGCCTGATAGCCTGCCTCGCGCAGCCGCTGGATATCCCGCGCTGAACCGATGCCGCTCTCGCTCACCATCAGCACGCCGGGCGGGATGCGTGCCGCGAGGCGGAGCGAGGTTTCGAGCGTCACCTCGAACGTGGCCAGATCGCGGTTGTTCACTCCCACGATTTCAGCGCCCGCGTCCAGGGCTGCGCCCAGTTCCCGTTCGTTGTGGACCTCGACAATCGCGGCCATTCCGTAACCCGCCCCCAGGTCCGCCAATTCGCGAATCTCGCGCCCCTCCAGGATGGCCGCAATCAGCAGGATGGCGTCCGCGCCGCCGGCCGCCGCCTCCAGCACGTGATCCGCATCGAGGGTGAAATCCTTCCGCAGCACCGGCAATCCGCAGGCTGCGCGCGCCGCCGCCAGGTCGGCCAGGCTGCCCTGAAAAAATGGTCCGTCGGTGAGCACGGAAAGCGCGGCTGCCCGGCCGGCGTCATATTGACCGGCCAGCCGCGCGGGATCGAAATCCGGCGCCAGCAATCCCTTGCTGGGCGAGGCTTTCTTGATCTCGGCAATGATGGCCGGCACCCGTGTGGCCAGCGCCCGCCGAAAATCACGCCGTCCCGCGCGCGCCAGTTCCGCCTGCCGCTCCCATTGTTTACGCACACCAGGGGCGGGCGAAGCGAGCTCCCGCTTATGCGCGACAATACGGGCCAGGATGTCCGGAACGGTTTCGGTCAATTAAATCAATGGTAGCAAACCGGGGGGCCGACTCAGTCGAACTCGCGCCGCGCGGGCGTCTGCTCCGCCCCTACCCGACCGGCCACGATCTCCGCCCGATGGTAATTCTCGCCCGGCATGGGGCAGCCGGCCAGGCGCCGCAGCATCGCGATCTGCCCGGCGTGGGTGAGCGCGTCGGCGATGGGCCCTTGGAACAGCTTTTCGGCCGACTCGTGCAACGGCGCATCCGAAGCCAGGTACGCGTCGAGCCGATCCAAAGCCGCGAAGAACCGCGCTACTTCCTGCTCCCAGGCGAGCGGCTTGGAATTGTGCCACTCCTCGTTCCCTTTCGCCACCGAGAGCGACCAGTCCAGCAGATCGCCCATGTGCGCCAGGATCTGGCTCGGCGTGCGCGATGTTTCGCCCGCGCGGTATGCCGCGAATTCAGGCGGAGCTCCACGCACGGCTTTGCCGCCGCGATAGGCCAGCGTAGCAACGGTGTGCCGGAGAAGTTCGCGCTTCGGATCGGATGCCATGCGAGATATTATGCCAAATTATTCCGGCAGCCGCGCTGCCAGTGCCGAAGCCAGAACCGCCGGATCGTGCCCTTCCGCTACGTTGGCGTAGCCCGCAATGTACGGCCCTTTTTGGATGAAGCAGAGGCGGCCCAAATAGCGGTCCGTCAACTGCAGCGGATCGCCGGTCTGGCCGAAACGCGCGCGCAATTTATCCATAACGGCCGCAGCCTCGCCGGGCGACTCCTCCCGGACCACGAACGCCTTGCCGAATTCATACTCGGCCACGTAGCCGCGCGCCAGCAGGCGCAGGCCGAGCACGCTTTCCGGAACGAGCCGCACGGACTTCTGCCCCTCGGTTGGAAACCAGGCCAGCGCGGCGGGCGCGGCGGTGGCGCCGGGCAGCAACTTCTCGAGCGCGGCCGAGAAGGCGCGCAGGGCCGGCGTGTGGTCCTTATCCGGGTTGGCGGCCAACTCCGCATAGTAAGGACCCTTGGTGAAGATCACCCGGCGCGGCGTAAGCTGCCCGCCCGCTCCCAGCGCCTCGGCCGGCAGCCGTAGATCGCGATTGGCGCTGAACATGCCGTAGGCCGAATCGCCGTCCGCGAATTCGGAAACGTCGATCAGGATCGAATCGGCGCCCTGGACGCAGGTAACGCCGTGCATGGCCACGAAGCCGTACAGCAGATAGCCTTCGGCATTGCCGTCCATGTATTCGAACAGGTTCGAGGCTTCGTAGGCGCGCGCCGGGCCTTGCTGGGTCCAGCCCGCCACCAGATCGCACTTCGGAGTCTGCGCCGGCAATAGCGCCAGCGCGGCTGGCACGAGTGCCTGCGCCACGAACAGGGCCTTCACGCGAACAGTTCCTGCGCGCGCCCCAACCGCTCGGCCACGCGCACCCCATGCGGGCAATCGACCGTGCAGGCGCCGCACGAATCGCAGCGCACCTGCGCTACCTCCGCCGGCAACTCAAGAAATCGCTCCCGGCCAAGCGAAAACTGCCCATATCCATCCGCATAGGTAAGGCAGCGCAGGATATCCGCTACCGGCAGACCCTTGGCGCATGCGCCGTCGCACTGGCCGCACATGCGGCAATAGAGCGGCGCGATGTGCTTCAGTTGCCTGGCGAGCAGCGTCTCGTCGGACCTGCTGAAGCCGCCGGTCATGGCTTTCAGATTCTCTTCGAGCTGGTCCACATCGGTCATGCTGGGAACGGTGGTATCGACATCCGAGCTTCTCAGCACCCAGCGCAAGGCCGCCAGCAGCGCGCCGTCCCGCTTAAAGGTGTTGTACATCTTGTCGCCGGGCTTGGTGTTGCGGAAGCCGCCGGCCATCACTTTCATGGCCACTACGCCTTTGCCCGCTGCGTGCGCCGCGGCGATTACCGGGTCGAGCGTCTGGCCCATGCTGAAGTTGTACGCCGTCAGGATCACATCGATATGCGGATTGGCGGTCAGCGCGGGAATCAGCTCCGCCTGGCCCTTATGCGTACTGACGCCCGCGAAGCGGATCTTGCCGGCTTTCTTGGCGGTCTGCTGCGCGTCAATCAGTTCGTCGGTCACATCCGCGGGCTTGTCCTTGGCGTGCAGGTACCAGATGTCCAGATGATCCGTGCCCAGTTCCTTCAGACTGGTATCCAGGTCCGCCAGCGCGGCTTCTTTGGTCTTGGACGGCGTCTTGCTAGACAGGGTGATGTTCTGCCGCTTGCCCTTGAGCGCGGCGCCCACCATGCGCTCGTTGTTGCCGCTCTGGTAGACGCGGGCGGTATCGAAATAGGTGATGCCGATATCGGCGGCGCGTTCGATCACGCTGGCATCGGAGGTGATCATGCAGCCGAACCCTACGCTGGTCACTTTCAGACCGGTCTGGCCCAGTATGCGGTAGCGCAGTTGCGGGGAGGCGGTCGCGAGGCGCGGCGGACCGCCGTGTATGGGATCGTCCGCGGAGCGGGCGGCCGATGCCGCGGCGGGCGCGGCCAGTCCGGCGAGCAGGAAATTGCGACGGGATGATTCCGGCATGGATATTCTCCTAATAGGATGATAAAATCTTATTCTAGACCGGAGCGACTGTTTATGCCAACAGATTTCTCGCGACGTTTGTTCCTGGGCGGCTCGGGCGCGCTGGTGGCGCACAGCCTGCTCGCAGCCAGATCCCCATCCCAACCGGCGCCCGCGTCCGCTGGCGCGGCCGTTTCCCTAATCAAGGGCGACGACCGGCGGAAAAACGTGCACGACGCCCTGGAGGCCATCGACGACCAGATCCGGCCGGCGCTGCGCCGGAAGAAGTACGTGGTCATCAAGCCCAACAACGTGTCGACGGTGAATCCGCTGGCGGCCACCAATGCCGAGGCGCTGCACGGCATCCTGGATTACCTGGCGCCGCGCTTCAAAGGGCCGGTGATGATCGCGGAGGCGTCCGCCGGCGAGACCCTGGACGGCTTCGAGAATTTCCACTACGACCGGGTGGCCGCCGAACGCCGCGCGCAGCACGTGAGCCTGATCGACCTGAACCAGGAAGCGCGCTATCAGACCATGCCGCTGATCGATTTCGACATCCATCCGGCTCCCGTAAGGCTGGCGGCGCGGCTGCTCGATCCGGATGCGTTCATCATCTGCGCGGCGATCCTGAAAACGCACAATACGGTAGTCGCCACGCTGTCGGTGAAGAACATGGTGCTGGGCGCGCCGCTGCATTTCGCGCCCAAGGAAACGCCCCACTGGAACGACAAGCGCCGCTACCACACTGGCTTGCGTCAGACGCACTACAACATGTTCCTGACCGCGCAGAAGCTGCGGCCCTTCTGGGGCGCGACGGTGATCGACGGCTTCGAAGGCATGGAAGGCAACGGTCCGGCGTCCGGCACGCCGGTGCCGTCGCGCGTGGCCATCGCCTCCACGGACTACATCGCCGCGGATCGCGTGGGCGTGGAGGCCATGGGCATCGACCCCAAGTGGATCGGCTATCTGAACTTCTGCGGCCAGTTTGGTTTGGGCCAATTCGACCTGGATAAGATCCAAGTGCGGGGCGAAAAGATCGCCTCGGTGCGGCGGAAATATCAGCTCCACAAAGACATCGAGCGCGAATTGCTCTGGATGGGCCCCATGACGGATCTGCCGCCCAAGTTGGGATAGCGGGTCACCGCGTCCGGAGCTTTGATCGTGCGAAGCACCGCACGGTATGATCGTAAGCAGGATGCGCCTATCTTTCGTCATTGCCCTCCTCCTGCTCGCCGCCCTCCTCAGCTCCCAACCGGCTCCGCGCGAGCAGGTCGGCCCGCTGCCCACGGGCGGATTTTTGCTCAACTCCGGCTGGCGCATCGAAGCGGCCGGCAAGCAGATCCCGCTGGACACCTTCCCCATGTCCACCGCGCTCTCACCCGATGGCCGCTACCTGCTGGTGTTGAACGGCGGATACAAGCCGCCCTCCATCAGCGTGCTGGAGGCCTCAACCGGACACGAGATCCATCGCGTGCCGGTGGCCGACGGCTGGCTGGGGCTGACCTTTTCGCCCAAGGGTGACCGCGTGTACGTCAGCGGCGGCTCGCGCGCGGCGGTCTTCGAATTCTCCTTCGCCGATGGCGCCCTGGAACCCACCCGCACCTTCCCGGTGGTCACTCCCGATAAGCGTACGCATGAGGACTTCATCGGCGACGTCGCCATGACCCCCGACGGCCGCCTGATCTACGCCGCGGAACTTTATCACGACTTGGTGGTGGTGATCAATCCGCAGTCCGGCATGATCATCGATCGCGTCAAGACCGGCCGCCGCCCTTACCGCATCCTCTTCCATCCGGATGGCAAGTCGTTCTTCGTCACCAGCTGGGCAGACGGCTCCGTAGGTCACTACGATACCGCCTCAGGGAATCAGCTTGCGAATGTGCGGCTCGGCCCGCATCCTACCGACATGCTCTGGCTCACCGGCAAGAGTGAGGCCGAAGGGGAAGGCGCCTGGGTCGCGCGCCTGTTTATCGCCGCCTCCAATACCAACAGCGTCTATGCCCTGGGCGTTTCCGAAGGCAAGGAACTGCGGCTGATCGAGACCATCAATACCGCCATGACGCCGCGCCAGCCCGCCGGCATGACTCCCAGTGGACTCGCCATCGGCGCGCAAGGCAAGCGCCTGTACGTGGTCTGCTCCGATGCCAACGTGGTGGCGGTCGCGGATATCTCCGAGGAACGCAGCCATGTCGACGGATTCATTCCCACCGGCTGGTATCCCACCGCGGCGCGCGAACTGCCCAACGGCACGCTGGTGGTGCTGAATGGCCGCGGGCTCGGCTCGCATCCGAATCCGCACGGGCCCAATCCGGGGCGCCGCCCCGCCGTCAGCCACCAGGGTGACGCCGGCATCGAGGAATACGTGGCCCGCATCCAAACCGGTACCGCCTCTTTCATCGATCCCTTCACCTCATCGCAACTGGATGCTTACACCCGCACCGCCATCGCCAACTCCCCGTATCGCGACGAGAAGCTGGAAACGCCCAACCCGTTCCCGCCCATCGAACACATCATCTACATCGTGAAGGAAAACCGCTCCTACGACCAGGTGCTGGGAGATATGAAGGAAGGCAACGGCGATCCGTCGCTGGTGCTGTTCGGCGAAAAGGTCACGCCCAACGAGCACAAGATCGCGCGCCAGTTCGTGCTGCTGGATAACTTCTATGTGAACGGCGATGTCAGCGCGGACGGCCACTCCTGGTCCACCGCGGCCATCGCCACCGATTACATCCAGAAGATGTGGCCCAACAGTTACGCCAACCGCCGCAACCATTACGATTATGAAGAGCAGGATCCCACCGATGCGCCGCCGGCCGGATATCTCTGGTCGAGCGCCGCCGGCACGGGAATCTCCATGCGCAACTACGGCTACATGGCGCAGAACCGCGCCCAGGCCGCTCCCGACGGCACGCAGATCGAATTGGTCCGCGACCCCGTGCTCAAAAGCGTCACCAACCTCCACTACCGCGACTTCGATCTGGAATACCCCGACGTGGAGCGCGTGAAAGTATTTCTAGCCGACCTCACGGAGTTTGAGAAATCCGGCGTCATGCCGCGACTGATGTTTATGCGCCTCGGTAACGATCACACCAGCGGCACCCAGCGCGGCAAGCTAACCCCGATCGCCATGAACGCGGATAACGACTATGCGCTGGGGATGCTGGTGGAAGCCGTATCCCGGAGCCGTTTCTGGCCGAGCACGCTCATCTGCGTGCTGGAAGACGACGCGCAGAACGGCCCCGACCACGTCGATTCGCACCGCTCGCCCGCGTTCCTCATCTCGCCCTACGTCAGGCACAAAGCCGTGGATAGCTCCATGTACAACACCGCCTCCATGTTGCGCACCATGGAGCTGATCCTGGGGCTGCGGCCCATGACCCAGTTCGACGCCGCGGCGCGGCCCCTGTCCGCCGCGTTCCAGGCGGCCGCGGACCCGGAGCCCTACGCCGCCGAAAAGCCGCGCGTCCCGCTCGACGAACGCAATCCTTTGCGGTCGCCGACTGCCGAGCGCTCCTCCCGTTTGGATTTCAGCGAGGAAGACCGCGCCGATGCCGATGAGTTAAACGACATCCTTTGGCTGGCTGTCAAAGGGGTCCACGCGCCGCCGCCCTCGCGCAGTTACTTCGCGCGCTAACCATGCCCCGCATCTATCTTTGCTTCCTCTGGCACATGCACCAGCCGTTCTACAAGGATCTCGCGTCCGGCGAGTACAAGCTTCCGTGGACCCGCCTGCACGCGCTCAAAGACTACTACGGCATGGTCGAAATCCTGCGCGAATTCCCCACCGTGCGGCAAACCTTCAACCTAGTGCCATCCATGATGGCGCAGGTGGATGAGTACGCCCGCGGCGAAGCTCACGACCCCTACCTGGCTGTCGCGCTGAAGCCCGCCGAAGCGCTTACCGCAGCGGAACAGACTTTCCTGTTGCAGCAGTTCTTGCAGCCGCATCCGGCGCACATGATCGAGTCGCTCCCGCGCTATGCCGGCCTCTATGAAGCCTGCCACTCCCAAACCAGCCTCGAAACGGCTCGCCGGCGCTTCTCCGCGCAGGATTTCCGCGACCTGCAGGTCGTCTCGCAGCTCATCTGGTTCGACGAGGAGTTTCGCACCGCCGACCCCGAGATTCGCGACTTGTTTGCGAAGGGCAGGGATTTCTCGCTCGACGACCAGCGGCTGGTAGGGCGCAAGCAGCTGGAGATCCTGGGCAAGGTGATCCCGGTCTATCGTGAAATGGCGGGCGCGGGCCAGATCGAAGTCTCCACCACCCCCTACTATCACCCCATTCTGCCGTTGCTTTGCGACTCGAACATCGCCTCGGTCTCCCATCCGGGCGTGCCGCTGCCACCCCCGTTCCGCTATCCGGAAGACGCCCAGGTGCAATTGGAGATGGCGCGCCAGTACGTGGAGCGCGAGTTCGGCGTGGCCCCGGTTGGCCTGTGGCCCTCGGAGGGGTCCGTTTCCGACGAGGTTTTCGGCATCGCCGCCGCCGCCGGCTACCGCTGGGCTGCCAGCGACAGCGGGGTCCTGGGGCGCACGCTGGGCCGCGCCATCGGCGTGGACGCCATCTATCGCCCGTACCGCTGGGAGCAGGACCACAAGCAGCTCGGCGTGGTCTTCCGCGATCATTTCTTGAGCGACTTGATCGGCTTCGTGTATTCGGGCATGGACTCGGCCCAAGCCGCGCACGATTTCCTGCATCGCATCCGCGAAAACTGTCGGGGCATCCTGGCGGGTGGCCGCGATGCCCTGGTTCCCATCATCCTCGACGGCGAAAATGCCTGGGAATACTTCGATCACAACGGCCGGCCCTTCCTGCGCTATTTGTATACCCTGATTGCCCAGGACGCGCAGATGTCCGCCGTGACCGTCAGCGACGCTTTGTCCAAAATGGAGCCGGAGCCGCTGTCGCATGTTTTCCCGGGTTCGTGGATTAACGCCAATTTCGACGTCTGGATCGGCGCGGAGGAGGATAACCAGGCCTGGAGCCAACTTCTGCGCGCGCGGGAAACCTACCAGGCCGCCGCCAATGCGCCCGCGGAGCGCCGCCGCCTGGCCTATGAGGAACTGTTGATCGCCGAAGGCAGCGATTGGTGCTGGTGGTACGGCCCCGAGCACGACTCCGCCAACCGCGTGGAATTCGATCAGCTTTACCGCAGCCATCTGGCCAACGTCTACCGTTTCCTGAACCTCAACCCGCCCGAGGAGTTGTCCCGCCCCATTCTGCGCGTGGCCGTGAGCGCCGCGCACGTCCCGCCCAGCGGGCCAATCACGCCCGTCATCGACGGCGAAGTCACCTCGTATTTCGAATGGTTGGGCGCGGGCTCGTATCGTGTGGACGAGCGCTCCGGTTCCATGCACGGCAAGAAGTTTCTGGTGCGCGAGGTGTTCTACGGCAGGGACGGCCAGAACCTGTATCTGCGCGTGGACTTTCACCGCGGCTCCGAGCAAACCATTTCCGAAATGGAAGCGCGACTGAACCTCTCGGCAGGCGATCCGGCGCAATCGAGCGAAGTGACTGTGCGCTTCGATTACGGCCGCGCCGGCGTTACCGAGCTGAAGCTGGCCGCCGCGCCGGACCCTGCCGCCGAGGCCGTCGCGTTCGCCTTCAAGAATGTGCTGGAGGCCCGCCTCTCGCTAGCCGCGTTAGGCGCGGGCGCCGGCGCTCCGGTCCGCTTCCAGTTCTCGCTGTGGCAGGGCGGGCTGCCCATGGATGCGGTGCCGCAGCAGGGCTGGATCGAGATGCCGCCCGCCGAGGCGGATTGGCCGGTGTAGGGAGCGCGTCTATGCCCTCGCATAGGCGCTAGAATGAAAGGCGGTGAGGCTTGCACGCCCGATTCTACATCGACCCCACGACCGGGTCGCCTCATATCTATAACCATGAGGTGGACGAGGCCGAGGTCATCGATGTCTTGGAGAATCCGGCAGAAGATCGGGCAGGCCGCGAGGGCTCCAGGATCGTTTTGGGCCGAACAGCCTCTGGTAGGTACTTAAAGGTCATCTATATCCCGGACCCGGAGCCGGACGGTGCATTTGTGATCACGGCCTACGAACTGACGGGGAAGCCCCTGGCGGCGTATCGCCGGCGCAGAAGGAAGAAACATCAATGAGTCAGAACAAGTTTCCCGACGGGTGGGATGAGCACCGAGTGCAAAGGGTGCTTGCGCATTACGAAGCACAGACCGAGGAGGAGGCCCTAGTGGAGGACGAGGCCGGCGTTGAGCCCTCCGAGACCGTTATGAATGTTCCTCGCGAACTCGTGCCTAAGGTTCGGGAGCTGATCGCGAAACGCCATAGCTGACGCTATGCGCGCGTGGAGTTGAGTGCGCGAACTCGAAGGTGTCAGCGGGAGCTACACTTCCAGCCCCACCGACCGCATCAACTCCAGCGCATTGCTTTTCTCCACCACGCCCGCATGCAGGCGGTAGTCGAACGTCATGCGTCCGTTCTCGAATTGATCCTCGAAGTGCACGTTGGCGGCGCGCGCCGCAAGCGCTTCGGCCACTTGCGCCAGCGCCAGGTCGTGCGTGGTCACCAGGCCGATCACTGCACGCTCCGCCAAGCCGCGCACGATGGCTTCCGCGCCGATGCGCCGGTGGTGCGAGTTGGTGCCGTGCAGCAGCTCATCCAGCAGGAACAGCACCGGCAGCGGGCCCGCGGTCAGCTCCATTGCCGCCGGCTGGCCTGTGAGGAACTGTTGATCGCCGAAGGCAGCGATTGGTGCTGGTGGTACGGCCCCGAGCACGACTCCGCCAACCGCGTGGAATTCGATCAGGTTTACCGCAGCCATCTGGCCAACGTCTACCGTTTCCTGAACCTCAACCCGCCCGAGGAGTTGTCGCGCCCCATTCTGCGCGTGGCCCATGGATGCGGTGCCGCAGCAGGGCTGGATCGAGATGCCGCCCGCCGAGGCGGATTGGCCGGTGTAGGGAGCGGTCAGTCGCTGTCGAGGAATCCCGTCCCGAAAAGGGGCCGCCCGGCGAGTGCGGTGTACAAAGCGTATGCGGCCAGCGCCAGTACGCTGCCGATAGCAAAAAGAGAGCTGCCTGCATACCACGTCGAGAGATCCGCAGTGAGCGGGAAACTGGCCAGAGCGGAGACGGAGAGGGCGACGATCAGCGCCAATATTCCGAATCGATTCAGGATGAACACCAGGAGCACGGCATCGAGCGGGACGCTAACCCAGTCGAAAAGACCCAAGTGACCGGGTGGAACGGTGCTAAAGAGGGCCAGGGTAATGCCAACAATGAAGGCGGCTGACGCGATCCACATCCGCCGAAACACGGTGCGGAGCAGGAAAAAGAAGAGGAGCAGAAGCAGTGAGCCAAAAATCGAGCTAATCAGCGCACTATCCAGGATAAAGGTCATGCGCCGGACGTCCAGCAATGACCTTAGGTCCAACTGCTCGGGCATGATAACTCCAAATTGCTCCCAATAGTGGAGGCGAACGACGACGAACCAGATGGCGAACCCAACCCCGAAAGCCACCCCGATGAGCAGATGCCCTCCCACCAAGGCGTCGCGAATTCCGCCGCCGAGTAAGCGGCTCCAGGTAATCATGATCTGGGGCCAGTGCCGCCTTACATAAGGCTCCAGCGCCACATAGAAGATCCACGATCGGACCGCGGCCGCGAACGCTTGGGTCAGGCATCCGACGAAACTCCCTAGTTCGTGCGGGGTCGGGACGTGGCTCGCGTCGCACACCCATACCAACACGTGGAGAATGAAGATAAAGCCGGCCAGGCGCGCCGCGCCGCGGGTGTCCCCTTTTTGGAGGCGGACATTGCGCCAGGCCAGCAACGAGGCCAGTATCAGCATGCAGATAAAGAACGCCGCCGCGAGCCCCTCGCCTACCGTCCAGTTTGAGGGCTGCATCCGTTCCGGCTTCGACCACGGACCAATCACTTGGAAACTCACCGCCTTTCCGCGCCAGGATGCGGCCTCGATGCGCACTGGCGCCTCCGGCGTGTGCGCGTACGAACCGGTCCACGCCGCGCGTGTGTCGAAGCTTACCAGTGGGACCCAGAGCGGCTCGGCGGGCGAGAATCGTGTCATATCCAGGCCAGCGGCGGTCAACAACGCAGTCCAATCGGCCTGGCGCGGCTGGGACGGCGTCTCTTCGACCTGCGGAGGCACTGCGCTGAACTCGATCAGGCGGCCCTGCGGGTCCAGATTCAAACTGGCCATTCCGGAGTGAGTTGGCGGCGGGTTGTGGGGCGTCACCACCGAACCAACTGAGAACGGGGCCTCCGACGTCGATCCCGCCTCGAAGTATTGCGGGCTCTGCCGGTACCAGAAGTAAATCAGCGAGGGCTGCCCTTCCTTGAGTTGCGCCCGATACGTGGCGGGCTTCTCCTGCTGCTCCGCGTAGCGATGGTAATCCTCGGCGTATCGAAAACCGAAAGCCCGGTCGATGGGCGGCTCGGCGTAACCGAGATTCCGCATCACATCCTGCGCCTTCTGCTCCAGAACCGCCGGCGACATCGGGAACGGAGTCTTCGCCAGCACGTTCGTCTTGCCGCCCAACACGGCCGCCACCACCAGCCCGGCCACGATGAACGCCACCGAGATGCCCACGGTCCGCACTGAGATGCTATCCGTGTCCCCCGCTGCCGCGACCATCTGGGGCGACGGCGTTTCCCCCGCCGCCAGCGCCGCCGCGAGCGGGTCGCCTCCAGGCAGTGCGGCCGCAACTTGCAGCGCCGAAGCGGGGCGCTTGGCCGGATCCTCGGCCAGGCAGCGGCGGATCACGCGATCCACCTCGGGGGCCAGATCCGGGTGAGTCGAATCCGCGGAGGGGCGTTTCCCGGTGAAAACCTCATGCAGCACCACACCCAACGCGTAAATGTCGCTGCGTGCCGTGACCTCCTGGCCGGATTGCTGCTCCGGCGCCATGTATCCGCGTGTGCCGCTGCGAATGTCCTTCACTTCGCCGGCCACGGCCGCCAGGCCGAAGTCGGTAATGCGCAACCGGCCTTGCCCGTCGAGCATGATGTTGCCTGGCTTCAGATCGCGGTGTACTACGCCCTTATCGTGTGCGGCGGCCAGTCCCGCGCAGAGCTGGCGGGCGATCTCCAACGCCTTGTCCTGCGGCAGCCGCCCGATGCGCCGCAGCAGGGAGGCCAGATCTTCGCCGTCCACGTACTCCATCGAGAGATAGGTCGATCCCTCGGCTTCGCCGATGTCGTACACGCGGCAGACATTGGGGTGGGAGACCTGCCGCGCGATGCGCACTTCGTTGCGAAACCGGGCAAGCTTCGCCTCATCGGACGTCCATTGGGCGGGAAGGAACTTGAGCGCCACCGTCTGGCCCAGCAGCAGATCGTTGGCGCGGTACACCTCGCCCATACCGCCGCGGCCGAGCAAGCTCACGATCCTATAGCGCTGCGCCAGCAAAGTTCCAGGCGGGAATCGGCCCTCATCCATGTTGTTGGAGGAAGGGGGAACGGAACTGCGCGGCTGGTGCACAGTCTCAGTGGCGGTGCCTGGCGCGCCATCCACAGGCGTGCCGCATTTCCCACAGAACTCATGGTCCAGCGGCACGGCGGTCGCGCATGATGGACAAAGCCTCACGGTGCTCTAGCGATTGTACCGCCTCGCTACACTTCCAGCCCCACCGACCGCATCAACTCCAGCGCATTGCTCTTCTCCACCACCCCGGCATGCAGGCAGTAGTCGAACGTCATGCGCCCGTTCTCGAACTGATCCTCGAAGTGTACGTTGGCGGCGCGTGCCGCGAGCGCTTCGGCCACTTGCGCCAGCGCCAGGTCGTGCGTGGTCACCAGGCCGATCGCGCCGCGCTCCACCAGGCCGCGCACGATGGCTTCCGCGCCAATGCGCCGGTCGTGCGAGTTGGTACCGTGCAACAGCTCATCCAGCAGGAATAGCACCGGCAGCGGACCCGCAGTCAGCTCCATGATCTGGTGCAGGCGCTTAATCTCCGCGTAGAAGCGCGAAGTGCCGTCCTGGAGCGAGTCCAGCGTGCGGATGGAGGCCCCCAGCGCCAGGCGCGACAGCCGCAGCCGGCGCGCACGCACGGGCGCTCCCGCCTGGGCCAGCACCGCGTTGATCCCCACTGTGCGTAGCAGCGTGCTCTTGCCGGACATGTTCGACCCGCTCACGATCAGCACGCGCAAATCACCACCCAGCCGCACGCTGTTCGGCACGACACGCGCGGGATCGAGCAGCGGATGCGCCATTTCCTCGCCTTCAAAGCAGGCCCCGCCGGATTCGAATTCCGGGAACACGTCCGCCGGATGCTCGTAGGCATAAGCCGCCAGAGCGCACAGCGCTTCGATCTCGCCCACCGCGTCCAGCCAGTGCCGCAGGGCGGGACCGGAAAGACGCCGCCAGGCTTCGATGGCGAAAGCCAGTTGTTCGGTCCACAACATCAGGGGTCCGATGGCCCGCATGAACGGGTTCTCGCGTTCCGCCAGCAGTTCGATCAGGCGGTCCAGCTTGGCGATGCGCGCCGAGGGCGCCAGGCCGGCGACGTCCAGTTCGGCCCGCAGTTCCACCAGCCGCGCCGATGTGAATCGCTCGCGCTCCAGACGGGCGAGCACCTTCGCCAGCAGGGCCAGATCGTGCGCGGGCTGGTCCACCGCTTCCACCACGCGCCCGACCACGCGGCGGAAGCGCGCGATGAAGATGGCCACAGCCGCGAGCATCGCGAAAAATGGATCGCGCCAGCCCAGTGCGCCCCAGAGCACCGCGCAGAGGGCCACCAGGCAGGGTATGACGAAGGCCAGAGCGCGGGCGCGGCGCGATTCCAGCAGCGGCGGCGCCTCGCCCCACGCCGCCAGTTCCGCCGGATGCACGCCCGTCCGCACATCCTCGCCCAGCACCGCCAGATCTTCCCGCAAGTCCAGCATGGGGCGCAACTCGGCGACGGCTTCGTGCCGCGCCCGCAGCACCGCCGGTTCGGTGGTTTCGAGCAGCCAGCGCGCCAGGGCCGCTTCCCCCATGCGCGTGCGCGCGGTGGACATGAGCTCGAATAGCGAGGCTGGGCCGAACAGGTCGAGATCCGCCGCGTAGGGGTGAGCGGCGTCCAGGAATCGCTCGCCGGTTTCACAGTGGCCGGCCCACTGCCCGTCCAAACGCGCCAGGGCTCTTTCGTAGTGCGCCACCGCGCGCTTGGCGGCGCGGCGCGCCCGTAGCACGCGCTCATGTGCCGCCATCAGGCAAACGAAAACCGCCGCCGGAAGACCTAGCCAGAACGGGCTGATCGCATCGCGTCCCCAAGCCAGCCACGCTATAACGGCGGCGCTCGAGAAGACCAGCAGGCGCAGGTTGCCGATGGTGCGGTCCCGCTGGTCGTGCCGCGCAACGGCCTGGCGGCGGGCCTCCAATCGCTCGGTATATTCGCTGCGGGGATCGTTGTTCATCGCTTGAACCGGCTTTAACCGTCTTGAACCATGATATATTTGTGGCCATGCCGAGCGGCTACATACCGATCTTCATCTTCCTGGCGATCGCCATCGCGTTTCCGGTCGTGACTATTATCATCGCCAAGCTGATCCGGCCGTCATCCCCGTTCGCCACCAAGCTGGAGGCCTATGAGTGCGGCATCAAAGCCGCCTCGGACTCGCGCGGGCGCTACACCGTGCGCTTCTACATCATCGCCATCCTGTTCGTAATTTTCGACGTAGAGACCATCTTCCTGTTTCCTTGGGCCGTCCGGTATAAGACTTTGGGATGGTTTGGCGTGGCCGAGGTGGTGGTGTTCCTCGCCATCCTGGTGGTGGGCTATATCTGGGCCTACAAAAAGGGCGCCTTGGAGTGGGTCTAGCCTTCCAGCCTATCGGGCGCAACAGATCTGTGAAGGCAGCAGAGTCGCGGGCATAAGTCTCCGCAGCGGATTCTCTGTGGCAGTATAGTTCTTCTGCGCCAGGCTGCGGTAGACTTCGCCGGCCATGCCCGCCGCCAGAGGCCCGGGCGTGCCAGGCATCCGCCCGCCGGTGAGCAGCACGACAACTACCAGTTTGCGCCCATTCACGTCGTTGAAAGAGCCGAACCAGCCCAGGTGGGTGTGGCCGTCGGTACAAGTGCCCGTTTTGCCGGCGATGGGTTCGTCCTGCTGCGCCCGGCGCGCCGTGCCGTATTCGACTGCGCCCAGCATGCCGGGCTTCAACTCCGGAATCAAGTTCCCGATATCCAACTGGCGTTTGACGCGCGGCACCAACCCGCCGGCTTCCTGCGCGCTGCGCGGATACTGCAGGTAGTAAAGCGTGCCGCCATTGGCGACCGCGGACATCAGCGCAGCCAGTTGCAGCGGCGTTTGCGCGATCTCTTCGCCAAAGCTGGTGAGCATGCCCACGCCACCGTTGCTGGGCGGCTCGGCGGGGAAGCGCCCGGGGCTCTCACCGGGGATGTTCAAACCGGCCTTTTCGCCGTATCCGAACAAGTGGGCATAATAGCTGACTTTGTCGAAACCGAGCTTCAAGCCCAGCGTGGCGAAATAGTAGTTGTTCGAGTGCGCCAGCGCCTGCGTCAGGTTATAGCCGTGGCGGAAGAGCTTGCCGTCAGCGCCGAGCACCTTTTCGCTGAGGCCGGCCATCGCCACCGACACCTTGATCGTGGAGCAGGGTTGAAACCCGCTGCCGAGCGCCAGCTTCTGGTTCACGATGGTTAGTATGCGGCCGCTGTTCGGATCCACCACCACCACCGATCCGTTATATTGGCCGAGCGCCTCGACCGCGGCCCGGCGCACTTCCAGATCCTCGCCATCGGCGTTGTCGCCCACAGTGGAATCGGCATAGGTCGGTTCGGTCCAGGGCCCGCCGCGCACAACGACGGGCGGCGGCGCCGCGGTGCGATAGGAAACGCGATGCACCATGGCGGCGGATTGCACCGCGACGGCGTGATGCACGGCGCGGCGGCGGCGGCGGTGCACAGGCGCGGCAGAGGCAACTTGGGATATCAGGAAAATAACGATTGCGAACGGCAGAAACCGGGGGAGGCTCAATGGAAACTTCATCATACGTCCAGATACGAGCGCCAGGTAGTGAAACCTGTAGTAGTTCGCCAGAACTCAAACAAAAAAATCCGGTGGAGCAACCGGATAATTTAATTGTGCCTGCAGCGGGAGGTTTGCGTCAAGGTTTTTCTAAATTAAATTTCCGAAGGATAGGCTGACTAGGCCAAATACCTGCACTAATCGCGGTACGCACCTGACTTGCAACTCGCGTTAGACCCTACTTCCCGGCCGCGGAGGGAATCGCGCTGACCGGCGCGGTGATACTGCCTACGGCTCCAGTCGACGCGTCGCGCACCACCACCCGGATCTCGCTGGCATTTCCGTTTGGCGGGATAACCCGGTGGTACATCAGGCCTTCCCGCTGGATCCGGTCGTAATTCTCCCGTTTCAACTCCATCGACAAGGTGTCGTCCACACCGAACGTCTGCGTGCCGTGGGCATCTTTTTCCACGAACAGAAGGTCCAGTTTCCCGGCCCATCGATCCCCCTGCTGATCGAGCACAATCGTGCGCGGGTCGACGCGCAGAGTCAGGTCAAGGCCCCCGCTGGTCTCGCGGACATTAGCGCGCAGCCCGATGCCGTTAGCGTCCATAGGACTCAAGACCGCGTCGCGCAATGCCGCCCGCCGCAGTCCTTCGTCTTGCGGGGGAGTGCGCTGGTCCACATAACCCCTCCGGTATCGCAGCTCCATGTGCGGAAACTCCACCAGTTTCACTTTCAGGTTGTGAAACGAGTCGTTGAATTTTTCGTTTTCCGGATAAAAGCCCAGCGTGTAAGTGACTGAAGAATCCTCGACCGCGGTCCGGATAGCGCCCGAGATATCGTTGGAATTGATGAATGCGCGCCCTCCGGTACGGTCCGCCAGTTCTTCCATGGTGGCCTGGTTCCGATAGGTGCGCGACGCAACCCGCGCGGACGCGGAAGCCACCAGACCGCGCGCATCCACGGGATAGATGGCCAGGTTGGCGTCGTTCAGCGCGCGGATCGCCTGATCGGTTTCCGCCGTCCAGGTCTGCTGCGCACGGGGCGCGGGCGGACCGCTATGCGAGCTCATCCCGCCCGCGCCGCCGCGCTGCGACGCCAAGGGCATCCCGCCGCTGCCGCTACGGCCACCGGAGGTGTTCATGAATCCAATCTGCAGCGGAAACGCGCTTGAAATCCAGATCAGGTTCTTGCGGCCGGGCAAGGGGGCCAGGTTGTCGGCAATGAACTCGATGGCGTGCAGGGTCTGCTGAATCCGGTCGTTGAGGTAGTACTGCCGCTCAAAGCTGTTCCCCCGGCTCCCCATCCAGCCGCCCAGCGCATCGCTCAATTCGCTCGCTCCGGTTACCTCGGGCGCAATGTCTCCCTGATACTTTGCCAGCCTCGCCACCAGGTCGGAGGAATCGGTGGTGTAGTCATGCAACACTTTCAGGCCGCGCGAATCCAGCGTGTAGATGGCAATGCGGTCCTCCGGCTGGATTTGCTTCAAAAACTGAACCACCTGCTGGCGCGCGTAGGTCTGGTCGGAAAAGCGCGTATTCACGCCATCCAGCAGAATGGCGGTGACCGCCGCCGGCGTTCCCGACCGTTGTTCGAGCTGATTGGTGAACGTGCCCTGGGGCAAGGGCGCGGATACGGCCGGCAGGACGGCACGGGTCTCCTCGGAAAACAACCGGATTTCCTGCTTTTTGCCATTGTCGAAGACCTGAAAGTCTTCTTTTTTGAGGCCTGGTACGGCCGCGCCCTTCTTGGTCACAATGACGTTGATTTGCACCAGGCGAGTGGTGGTCCGGATGACCACATCGGGCATTTGCGCCACTAATATTCCCGCCGCCAGCGCCGGCAACAACATCGGAAGTCGCATGTAGGCCCTTTCTCAAGGTACAACGGCTTCCAGCAGGCACGGGTTTCAGTTATTCGGAAGTGGTGATTTTCGCGATCTTATTGCCCTGCCACTCCGTGTACCACAAAGCACCGTCAGGACCCTGCTCAATGACCATGGGAATGCTATCGGCAGTGGGCGACACGTATTCGGTGAATACAAACGTAGTGGAGAGCCAACCGATCTTGTTGCCGGTGTGCTCGGCGAACCAGATTTCGCCATTGGGCCCGAAGGTGATACCGCCCGGCTGGCTATCGGGCGTGGGTACAAGGTACTCGGTGATCGCGCCTTCGGTGGTGATGGCCGCAAGCTTCGTGCCAAACTCCTCGGTAAACCATAGCGGCCCGGTGGCGCCCGCGATGATTACATCCGGACCGCTGGCGGGGGTCGGGATTGCGTATTGATTGGTGATCACACCGTCGGTGGTCATACGGGCAACCTGATTGGAATACCGTTCGGTATACCAAAGGGCGCCATCCGGCCCGGTGCAGATGTCCCACGGAGAACTTGGCACCGTGTACTCCGCAAGCACGCCGGCGGTAGTGATGCGGCCGATTCGTCCGGCTTTTTCTGTAAACCAGATCGCCCCGTCCGGTCCCACGCCGAGGTTCCAGGGATAGCTTGTCGCGGTCGGCAACGGATACTCTGTGATCACGCCTTCGGTGGTTATACGTCCGATGCGGTTGCCGCCCTCCTCGGTAAACCAGAGCGCCCCATCCGGGCCCACCTTGATCCAGATGGGCGTGCTATGGGCATGGGGAAGGGGATATTCGGTGAAGACGCCCGTGGTGGTGACACGGCCGATCTTATTTCCAACCCACTCGGTAAACCAGATGGCGCCGTCCGGTCCCGCCACCAAGCTGAAGGGTTTGGCGCCGGCGGTCGGGATGACGTACTCAGTGAAGGTTGGCGCGGCGAAAAGACCAGCTACGCCAAGCAACAGAAATGCGGACGGAACAAACAAACTACGGGACAAAAGACGTGTGAAGGGGTGCATGAGTTTGATTCAGAGTCGCACAAGCTGGCGGCATTTTGCAAGCTCCAGGCAGCGCAAGTTCCGGCCTGGCTTGGAGTGAGGTACTGGTACTCGTGCGATTGAATACTTGCGGCAGTGCGGACGCGACAAAAAGTCCCGCCGTGCGCCGCCTTCCGCTACAGCATAGAATCTAAGTTGGACTCCCAATGGCGGTAACACGCAGCAGGGCCACCCAGAGAGCGCAAGCTTCCGGTAGCGGGCGGCCCGCGCTCTGGCAGGGCATCGTCTGGCGCCGCCGGGAGGCCCTCTGGATGCTGGCGGTTTCGCTCGCGCTGCTGGCCGGCTTCATCCTGGTCTACCGCGCGAAAACGCGATCGTTCGCGGAGATCGAGAGCGGCCTCGCCGGCAAACAACTGCTGAACCTGAACGATCTCGCGGCGCGCGAGGATCTGCTGCCCTACCTCGCGCTTTTTACCGAACCAGCCGAACGACAATTCGTGGCGCGCCGGGTCTACGACGCCTCGGGCAATCTGCCAAACGTGGGCGCCATCGCCCGGCTGCGGGTCTCCGAATCGGAAGTCGACGCCGCGCGGGGACTGAAGTCGTTCCGCGGCCGCCACGCCCTCCTGACCGGCGAACAGTTCCGGCAGTTGAAACCCGCGTTCGTGGTGCGCCGCCCGGCGCAGTTCCGGCGCACATTCTGGATGTGGATCGCGGCGTTTTTCGCGGCATTCTGGGCCGTGCACCTTTGGTGGAGCGTGCGCGCATTTCCCGGCGACGGCATGCTGCTGCCCGCCATTCTGCTGCTCACCGGGTTCGGCCTGAACCTGATGATCAGCCTGCGCGACCCCGTCCGCGACAGCCTGCTCTTCGCGGATTTCGCGCAAGGCGTGGCCGCCGGATGCATCCTGCTGGCCATCGCCAGCGCGCTCGACTACGAGCGACTGCTGGGCAAATTGAGCTTCGTGCCGCTGCTCGCCAGCTTCGCGCTCTCGGCCCTGCTGATCGTGTTCGGGTATGGCCCGGGCGTGAGCGACGCCAAAGTCAACCTGTTCGGATTTCAGCCCGTGGAGCTGATCCGCATTCTACTGATCCTGTTTTTGGCGGGCTACTTCGCGCCGCGTTGGGACGTCCTGCGGCACGCCCGCGAACAGCGCCCGCGCCTCGAGCTCTTCAACCGGCTGGGCGGCATTCCCCCGCTCGAATATACCCTTCCCGCCTTCGCCTGCGTGGCGCTCTCGCTGCTGTTTTTCTTCCTGCAGAAAGACATGGGACCGGCCATAGTGTTCACCTGTCTTTTCCTGGCGCTGTATTCGATCGCGCGCAAAGACACGCTGATCGCCCTCGCCGGGCTCCTGTTTCTGCTGGCCGGATTCGTGGGCGGATATCTGGTGCGTGTGCCCCACACGGTTTACGAGCGCGTCTCCATGTGGGCATCGCCGTGGAACAACGTGATCCACGGCGGCGACCAATTGGCGCAATCGCTGTGGGCGTACGCCACGGGCGGCTTCTCGGGAACCGGACCCGGCTTGGGCGATCCGGCGCTGGTCCCGGCTGCGCACACGGACTTGATCCTGGCGGCGCTGGGCGAGGAATGGGGCTTCCTGGGCGTGGCAGCCGTTTTCGCGGTCTACGCGTTCATCCTGTACCGCGCGGGGCGCATCGCCTTGCGCGCGCGCAGCGACTACGAATTCTTCCTGGCCGTGGGCCTGGGCGTGGGCATGGCCTTGCAAATCCTGCTGATCGCGGGCGGATCGCTGGGGGTGCTGCCCCTTTCCGGCGTGGTCACGCCCTTCCTGAGCTATGGGCGGTCGTCCATGCTGGCGAATTTTTTCGTCCTCGCCATATTGCTGTCGATTTCCAGCCGGCCCGCCGCCGATCCGGAGCGCAACGCGCCTTTCCGCGCGCCTGTGGAAGCCGCGGGACTGGCGCTGGGAGCGCTGGCCCTGATCATCGTCGGCAAAGCCGCCTACGTGCAAATAGCGCGCAGCGCCGCCATCATGGGCGAAGGCACCCTGGTAGTGCAGGCCGATGGCGCGCGCCGCTATCAATATAACCCGCGCTTCCAGGAGATCGCGCGCGACATTCCCAAGGGCGGCATCTACGACCGCAATGGCCTGCCGCTGGCAACCAGCAACTGGGACGAACTGGAGAAGCACCGTGCGCAATACAGGCAGCTCGGCATCGACATCGATCGGGCTTGCTCGCGCACCGAGAGCCGCCACTATCCGTTCGGCGGCCTGACGTTCGATCTGCTGGGCGACCTGCGCACGCGCATCCGCTGGGGCGCGGGAAACACTTCGTTCGTGGAACGCGACTCGGCTACCCGGCTGCGGGGGTATGACGACCGCCCCACGCTGGTGGATGTAGCGAATCCCAAGACGGGCAAGATGGAGCGGGTGGTGCGCTACGACCTGCGCGAGCTGGTTCCCCTGCTGCGCCACCGCTATGACCCCAACAATCCGGCGGTGCGGCGGGTGTTGGACCGCAAGCGCGACGTGCGCATGTCACTCGATGCGCGGCTGCAGGTGCGCGCCGGCGAGATCCTGAAAGCCGCGCTGCAGAAGGCCGGCCAGGACAAAGGATCGGTAGTGGTGCTCGACCCGTCGACGGGCGATCTGCTGGCGGCGGTCAGCTATCCGCTGCCGCCCATCGGGCCGGGCGACGGGCTGCCCGTGGATGCCGGCCGTACCGACGCGGAGGACGCCGCCAATCCGTATCTTGATCGCGCGCGCTACGGCCTCTATCCGCCCGGCTCCACTTTCAAGGTAGTCACCGCGATGGCCGCGCTGCGCCACGATCCCCAGTTATCCAAGCAGACTTACTCCTGCATCCGCCTGCCGGATGGCCGCGTGGGTAACTACATGCGCGGATCCAGCCGCCCCATCCGCGACGACATAGAGGATAAGTCGCCGCATGGGACCATCGACATGGAGCGCGCCGTGATTGTCTCTTGCAATGCTTACTTCGCGCAGTTAGGCACTTACAATGTGGGCGCGCAGCAGTTATTCGACACCGGCAGCCTGCTGGGGATTTCCATGGCGGCGCCGGCCACCGCGGCGCAACTGCGCAAGTCGCTGCCGCAATCCTCTTATGGGCAGGGGCAGGTGGTCGCGTCGCCGTTCCAGATGGCGCGGGTGGCGGCAGCCGTCGCGAGCGGCGGCCAACTGCCGCAAGGCCGGTGGATCGCCGACGAAAGCAACGACCGCACCCAACCGCCACAGGCAGTGATCGGACCCGATGTGGCCGCCACTCTGTCCCGCTTCATGCGGGAAGTGGTGACCGAAGGCACCGGCCGCAGCGCCGCCAACGCGCCCGTGCAGATCGCGGGCAAGACCGGCACGGCCGAACTGGCCGATGCGCCATCGCACGCCTGGTTCATCGGGTTCGCGCCGTATCCGGCCGGCAGACGCATCGCGTTCGCGGTATTGATCGAGAATGGCCAGTATGGCGGCACCTACGCGGCTCCCGCGGCCGCCGCGCTGGTGACGGCGGCGCAGAGCCTGGGCCTCATCGGAGCCGGGAAGCAGCCGGGAGCGGGAAAATAGCTATGAGTTTCTTATCGGAAGTAGAGAAGACGATCGAGCGCGCCTTCCGCAAGTGGACGGAGCGGGCATTCGGACCCGCCCAGTCGGATGAGTTGCTGCTGGTGCATCGCGCCATACTCGAGGAGATCGCAGGGAAGATCCAAACCATCCAGCGCGGCCAGCGCCTGTTCCCTTACAACCATCTGCGCGTCCGGCTGGTGTCCCCCGAGCCGGACCGCCGCGCCCTGTTTCAGGCAGCGTTCGCCCAGGATCGCCGTTTGGAAAACGATATCCGCGAGTCCCTGCAGGGCGCCGGATGCGCGCTTCCGGCAGGCTTCGCGGTGGATGTGGAGACAACCGAGGAAGGCCCCAAGGGTTTCGAGATTGCGTACGCGATCGTTGAGGCTCCCGCCGCGCCGGCGCCTGCCCCAGCGGCCGTGGCCGCGCCTGAAGTCGAACCCGAACCCGAATCGGTCGCGCCGTTGGCCGCGGCGCGCCTGGTAGTAGTGCGCGGAAAGGCCGCCCAGGATACCTATACTGTCGACCGGACGCTCACCCACATAGGACGCATGCGGGAACTTACCGACAGCCAGCAGCGCATCGTGCGCCGCAACGACATCGTATTTGAAGAAGGCGGCGACGACGCGAACGCCACCGTATCGCGCGCACACGGGCATATCCGCTTCGATCGGCCGTCGGGGCAGTATCGCATTTGCGACGACGACAGCGAATTCGGCACGCGCATCTTTCGCGAAGGCCGGTCGATTGAAGTGCCGGCCGGCAACCGTCGCGGCGAGCGCTTGTGCGCCGGGGATGAGGTTTATTTGGGACGGGCGTGCTTGCGGTTCGAGCAGTAATGTGGGGCAGGTTGTTAACCTGCAGGCCGATTGTCAATCGGCCTCCGCCGGGCTGGGCGTTACATCCCGCCTGCTGACACCAGTTGCAGGTCGTCCAGATGGCGGTAGTCCTTTGGATTGTTGGTGACGAGCGGAGCCGGCAGAACTAGCGCAGCGGCCGCGATCCAGGCATCGGCTGAACTGATCGGCCGCCCCTTGCGCGCGCTCTCGTTCCGAATGGCGGCCCAAGCAGAACACAAAGTGCTGTCGGAATGGAGTACCGAAAAGTCGCCCAGATACTCCTCCAACAGATCGCATTTTCGCTGTCCCCATTTCGCGTTCAAAGCTCCCTGCCGCATCTCTGCGAGGGTCATGAATGAGAGAACCAACTCAAAACCGCGTATGATCTTCACGTAGGTGGGCGCGAAGTCAGGGTGCCACTTGAAAACAAAGCTGGCAACGTCAGTGTCAACGACCAGTCTCGTCGTTGAGTTCGGTGGAGACGTCAATACGGCGCTGCTCATAGATGAAGCTGACGAAGGCTTCGGATTCTTCCGCTGGTCCAGGATCGATGTGGCTCAACAGCCGATCCAGACTGAACGAGCGGGCCCGGACCAAGTTGGGCGGATCTTTGACGGTCTCAGGTGGTTGGCGGTCCATGTCGTCTATTCTAGCGCTTCCGCACTTGGCCGGTCCGCAAGCCTGCCTCTAGCGCCGTTGATCGCGTGCGCTCGGTATGTTACAGTTCATTGGCGGGTAAGCGTTCTGTCGCTTTCCCACCGCCGTCGTTCCGGGCGGAGCCGGCTCGCGGGAGCGGCCGCCATATGCTACCAGCACTACGCGTACCTCGTGTCCTCATCATATATAGCCACGAGTCTGCGGAACACACTGGGCGCGTGCTGGACCTATCCGATCGTCTGAAAGATGACGGAGTGAAGGTGGCCGTCGACCTGGACGAGACGTCCCCGCCGGACGGCTGGCCAGCATGGATGGATAGGCAGATACGCGAGTCCGACTTCGTCCTTATGGTCTGCACGGCAGCCTATCGCCAGCGAGTTGAGCAGCCAGACGAAACGCCCGAGGGGCGCGGAGCCATCTGGGAGAGTCGCCTCATCTATGACTACCTGTACCACGCCAAGTTGGTCAACCATAGGTTCGTTCCGGTGCTCTTCCACGGCGCATCTCCGGATGATGTTCCTGTGCGCATGAGAGCTTCGACCCACTACTCCCTGTATGACGACTATGAGGCGCTGTACCGCCGTCTGACGAACCAATTGCGCGCGACCAGAGTCGGCACGGGTCGGCTGAAGCGATTGCCGCCAGCCGCGAAAGCGACCCATCCCTTATCGACCGTGTTCTCGTCGGAACACCTGAGCAAAACTATGTCGAATCCTAGATACTATGATGATATTCTTCGCCTAGATAGGACATATGACCGGCACGCGATCATTAACAAAGAGACCGTGGTTGTAGTTGTCGGCACGACAGTCGTGGCTGAGCTTCTTGATCGGCCTGCTGCAGAGTTTCTCAGGGACCATATTGACCAGAGGGGCGCAGAGTATCCTTTCCGGCGCGGAATAGTGGTCAGTGATCAAGCGTGGTTCGACGAAGCACCGGTCCTCCAAGGTAATCCAGTCATTTCTATTGGCGGTCCTCCCGCCAACAAGCTCTCCGCCGAATTCAATGGCCGGCCCCAATCAGCACCCGGCGAGGGCAAGTACTCCATTCCCGGGGGCGTAGCGCGCACGGGTTTCTACTGCAAGAACTCGCAAGCCTTGCCGCAGGTCGGGCTATGGGGCAAGACTGCGGGGGAAACCCGTGAGGCCGTCGAGTACTACGTCCAAAATGAGAAGGGCTTGGGCTCCTTCCTTAAAATGTCCTGGAAGTAAGGCACCCTTCTTCCTCGCTGGCACCGTAGGCCACCACGCCGGGCAGGTCTGGCACGGAAGCCAGGATTCGACCATCATCTTCTCGTTCCAGTTCGACGCGCATTGGCTGAATCTCAACCATACACCACCCAGCTACGCCGATTGACAATCGGCCTGCAGGTTGACAACCTGCCCCACAAGACTCCAGTCTGATGGATAGTAGTAGCTGCTGATCAGTCGCCGGAAACTGTCTCGTACTCGCGGACCGGCGCGGGCTTCGACGCGGCCAGCGCGCCCAGGCTGACGTGAATAGTCGGCATAGCGCCCGTATCGAACGAGTCCTGCACCTTGCCGGCGTCATGCTGCCTCTCGCGCGCAAGCTGGCGCCGCAGGCGTGCCTCGAATTCGGCCATCTGCTCCTCGACGCTCTTCACCTTATTCTTGTTCGCCACCATGTCTTCGCGGTAGCGCTTCAGGAAGTAGCCGATGGTCTCCACGCGGATCCTGATTGACCCGGTGGGCTTGTTCTCGTCGATATCCTTGAAGCAGAAGTACGGCGTGCCGGAATGCTCCACTACTCTCTTCCACCGCCGAGTAAATGGGCGCGTCGTGGCCGCACTTGAAGCTCGAAAGCTCCAGCGCCACCAGGTTGGGATGCCGGGCGGTGTACTTGGCGGCCCAAACTTTGCGCGAGGTGTTCTCGCTATAGGAGTTCTTCCACACATCGTCGATGTCCATCGGATGCGGGATTTCGCCCGATTCCACTTCCGGCCCGAACAGGCGCCAGACTATGTCCTCGTCGATGGGCAGCGAATCCTGGGTGAAGACCGGGTAGCCGAGCTTCTGGAACTCTTCCAGGATTTCGTGGTTCACGCCGGGGTCGTTGTGATACGGGCGGCCCAGCACCACCACGCCCAGCCGGTCTTCGCGCTCGAGTTGCTCCAGCACCTCGCGGGCTTCGCCGCGCATGGTTACGTTGTTGTAGTAATCGAGCGCGCGATAACCTTCTTGCACGGCGCGCGCGTTCTCTTCGGCGGACAGCCCGAAGATGTCCTTGAACTCCTCGAACATCTGCCGCTCCAGAACATCGGGCTTCGAGAGATTGACGAAGGTGTCCAGGAACCGGACGCCCTTCTCCTTGAACAGATCGCCTTCCTTGGTGAACGCCGCCTTCACCGCCTCCGGCGTGGTGGCCACGGTGGGGCAGGAGCGGCTGGCCTGCACCTCATGCAAGTCGGTGGTGAGGCAGTCGATCATGGGGAAGAAGATGATGTCCAGCGGCTTCTTCGCGTGCGCCACGTACAGCAGGTTGTGCACGTGCGGAATGCCCACCTTCGACGGGAAGCAGGGGTCGATGGCGCCGCGCTTGGCGCCTTCCTTGTAGAGCTGCTCGCTGGTGAAGTCGGAGTAGACGATGTTCTCCGCCTGAATCCCGAGCGACGCGAAGTAGCCCGTGAACATGGGCGTCATCGAGTACATATTCAGCACGCGCGGCATGCCGATGCGGATCTCGGAGCGCTTCTTCATCAGCTCGACGCGCTTCTTCTGGCGGTCGAGGTGAACAGCGAACTTGGGCAGCGGGTCGGCCACCAGCGGCGCGTCTGGCACGCGGAACACAGCCTTGGCGGCCACTTCCACCAAGTTGGGATTGGCCTTCTTGATCTTGTCCAGACTCCCTCTTGATCTCGCGCATGTCGTCCACGTCTCCACCGTGCCCTTCTCGCAGGTGGCGATGATCAGGCGCTGCGAGCCGGCTTCCAGCGGGACCTTGGTCTTCACCGGCGGCTTGTAGTCCGGATTCATCACCGTGGTCTTCACGTCGATGAACGTGCGCAGGCACTTGTTCTTGCAGAAGTAGCAGCGCGTGGCTTCCTCGCGCGTGGTCTTGTAACTGATCTGCGCGATGGCGTCCAGGCCGATGAAGCGTGGTACGCGCGGCCGTGGTCCCACAGGCGGCCGGCTTCGAGCGCCGAGCCGATGGCGCCGGCTTCGCCGCAGTGCTCGTGCACGATCACGTCGGCCTGGCGCCCTTGCCCTTGAAGCGCGATTCGATGAAATCCACCTGCGCCTTTACCGCGGCCAGGTTGTACTGCGTGCCGCCTTGCAGCAGGAAGCGCCGGCCGATGGCCGAGAGGTTGGGAATCTGCGAAACGTACAGCCAGATGTTCTTGGGCAGCACGTTGCACAGGCCGGCCATGATCTCTTCCGGCTTCCATCCCTGCCGCTGGAAATCCACGATGTCGGACTGCATGAACACCGCGCAGCCGTAGCCGAACATCGGCATAGCCGTTGGCGCCGAACGCCATGTCGGCATACTGCTCCACGTGGCACGTTGAATCCCTGCGCGGTGGATTGCAGGAAGTAGCCGTTGCCCGCCGAGCACTGCGTGTTCAGCTTGAAATCCTTCACGCGGCCGTCTTGCAGGATGATGATCTTGATGTCCTGCCCGCCCACGTCGCAGATCACGTCCACATCGTCGTAGAAGTGCAGGCCGGCCTGGGTGTGGGCCACGGTTTCCACCAGCGCGGCATCCGCGCCGATCACGTCCTTCAGGATGTCCTTGGCGTAACCGGTGGTGCCGACGCCCAGGACTTTCAGCGTGGCGCCCTGCGCGGCGATCTGCTGCTCCAGCTTGCCCATCACCTCGATGGTGTCTTCGATGGGGTTGCCCTTGGAAAGCTGGTAGGTCTTGGCCAGGATGCGGCGCTCTTTGTCCTTCGAGAGCAGCACGGCCTTGGTGGAGGTGGAGCCGCCGTCGATGCCCACGAAGCCTTCCACCACGTCGCCGGGCTGGAAAGTGGCCGGCACGAATTTCTTGGTGCGATATTTCTCTTTGAAGCGCGCCAGGTCGGCAGCGTCCTTAGCCAGGCCGCCGGTGCCGCCGCGTTTGGTTTCTCCTCTTCGCGGCCCACGTTGACGTACCATTCCAGCTTGTCCCAGCCGATGTACTGGCCGACCGCGTCGTCTTCCGTCTTGCCGAACTCGACCGAACCGATGGCGGCGAAGTACTGGGCGTTGTCGGGCGTGCGGATCAGATCCTCGGGCGGAACGCCGTCCGGCAGCGGCGTGTTGCGCTCTTCCCAGATTTTCGGGATGTTGTGCTTCCAGCAATCGCGCATGCCCTTGATGTAGCAGTTGGGGCCGCCCAGCAGCAGCACCACCGGCAGCAGCGTATTGCCGCGCGTCAGCACCGAAAGGTTCTGCATGACGATGGCTTCGAACAGCGAGGCCATCAACTCGGTCCGGCGGCACGCCCATCTTCTGCAGGCCGTTGATGTCGGTCTCCGCGAACACGCCGCACTTGCCGGCCACGGGATGCAGCTTCAGCCCTTTGTAGCCCATCTCGCAGAGCTGCTCGGAGGGAATGCGCAGCTTGGCGTTGATCTTGTCGATGACCGCGCCGGTGCCGCCCGCGCACTTATCGTTCATCGAGGGGATCTTCTTCTTGCGGCCGGTCTCCGGATCTTCCTTGAAGATGATGATCTTGGCGTCCTGGCCGCCCAGTTCGATCACCGATCCGCATTCCGGATACAGCTTCTCCACCGCCAGCGAGACGGCATTCACTTCCTGCACGAACTTCGCGCCCAGATACTTCGACATGCCATTGCCGCCCGAGCCGGTGATGAAGATGCGCGACTGGCTGGCCTGGAATCCCTCGACTTCGGTTTCGATGCGCTGCAGGAACTCCAGCACCTTTTCCGGCTGCTTGGTATCGTGGCGCTGGTAGTCCGTCCAGAGGATCTGGTCGGTGGCCGGATCCACCACCACGGCCTTGACCGTGGTCGAACCCACGTCCATTCCGATGAAGAATTGTTTGTCCATGAATCCCCCGGGCTATTGGACTGCCAAGGCTTCTTCGCGCTCGTGCGCGACGGGCGCGACGCCCTCCTTCTTCATCCGCTCCGCGATGTGCATCACGAAATTGGCGGCCAGGCCCACCACGCCCTTGCTGTGCGGCACGTGATAGACCGGACGCTTCGATCTCGGGGTGCGCTTCCACCCAGGCGCGGCAATCGTCCAGCGGTCAAGCCGGTGCGCTCCAGAACTTCGGCCATTTCCTTCTTGGCCTTGTTCTTGGCTTCGCCGAGCGCCATCTGCACGCGGCTATGGGCGTTGATCTCGCCTTCGCCGGATGTCTCGACCGGCAGATAGATCATGTCCTTGTAATTCGATACCACCGCGGATTGCGCGCCATCCGACTGCGTCGAAGGCATGCAGCCGAACGGCTTCACCGACAGCACCATGTGGGCCAGGTCTTTGTTCGAGTAGTAAATATTCTTGGCGACTTCCAGGTGGCCTTCGCCGCCGCCCGCGCGCGAGTTGTAGAAAGGATGGCCGAGGCGCTGCAGTTCGTACTGGTCGGCCAGGTGATGCGCGATGCCGCCCAGGGCGTCCACGATCTTGTGATACTCGCGCTTGAAGATGGCCTCCGCCGAGCTTCAGCTTGGCGACTTTATTGCGGAAGCTCCACTCGATTTTGGCGCGCTTATCGAGACGCCACAGCGGCGGCAGCACGGCACCCTCCTCGAGTCCCTTGAAATCCTTGTACTTCTGCACCACCTGGTGAATCATGTACATGATCCAGGTGCCGATGGGCTCCACCAGCACCTGCGCGCCTTCGCTCTTCAGGAACTTGAACATGTTGAAGTTGCCGTCGCCCTCGGTGGTCTGCGCCCAGAACTCGCCGGTGATCTTGACGATGGGCTTGACGCGCAGGCGGTCGATCTCGATCGCGTTGAACGCGTCGCGGCAGCGGTGCAGCGCCGGGATGTAATCGTCGCCCTTAAGTTGGTTCACGAACTTGCCGATGTATTCCGCGGTGTCCGGAGAAGTCCGCCCAGGTATTTCGTCAGGCTGCTCGTCCGAGTTGCCAGGGCTGCTTCTTGCGGAACACCTCGTGCATGTATGTCCATGGCTTCGTCGAGCACGCGGTCGGTCTCGCCGGCATTCACTTCGTACGGGCGGATCTGCATAGGCCACTTCGTTGATGCACGTCGCCGCAGTTCAGCGCGTTGAGGATGCCCAGGAAGAAGTCGAGGTTCATCTCCAGGCCGGCTTCGGCGTCGGACTGGTTCAGCCCGCCGGATTGCTGGAACAGCAGCACGCGGAAGCCGTCGAAACCGGCGTTGCGCAGCGCCAGGCGATACTCGGCTTCGTACATGCCGAAGCGGCAGGGCCCGCAGGCGCCGGCGGTGAAGAAGACGTAGCGGTCGATGATTTCCTGCTTGGTCAGGCCCTGCTCTTCCAGGCTCTGCAGATACTGCACCAGGTTGCCGACGGTGAAATAAGTGGGGTTGCACTGGCCGTTGTTGCCGTATTCCTTGCCCGTCTGGAACGCGCGCACGTTGGGCGTCGGCACGGCTTCGGCGACTTGTAGCCGAGGCCTTCCAGCGCGCCGTGCACCAGCTTTTCGTGCTTCCAGGTGAGGCCGCCGAACAGCAGCGTGGTCCGGCTGCGTTGTTCCTTGGTGAACGGATGCTCCACCGGCCGTTTGAATTGGTGCGTTTCGCGCTTTACCACGCCGGCTTCGCGCTCCAGGCGAGCGCGCTCTTCCGCCAGGCGCTCTTGGATTACGTCTTCGATGCCGGCATTGATCTGGACCAGACCGGCAGATGGCATGGGCTTCGGTTCAAACGGCTGAGTGCTCATAGTACTCCTCTGAGTTCGGGCGGCTTTAGCGACACCTATCCCGTTTGAGTGCATCTTCGCCTGTTAAGCCATTGGAAATAAAGAGCCGTGCATCGAATGGCGGGTTTTTCAACAGGAATGGCGCGTAATGCGGGTGAGCGGGAGGGTGAGGTTCGTTACGCCGGGTTTTTCAGCGGCGCTGGATTAAGAGTTGCAGGAGGTGGAATTGGGCGATTCGCTCCAGCCTGACGAGCTGCCAAGTCCGGAAAGCTGCTCTTGCAAAGTTGCCGGCGTCGAGTGCGCGGGCCCGAAGCGGCTGATCTGGGCTCGCCGGCAAATTTACGGCTGGCGAATTGCTGCGACCAGCCCGCCGGAGGCTGCGTGTTTAGGTTTCGTTCTCTCCCGCTTGGCAAGGTGGGGTGTTCGCCAGGTCGGACAACACAATGCGAAGAAAAGTGGATTCCTCGCCTGCCGAATTCAACGTCAGTGCATATCGCATGCGCACCACGTCCGGGGCCAACCTACGCGCCACTTCCTTGATGCGGCGATCGAGATGCGGCGATCGATCTCGGCCTCGTTCACGACGGTTGAAAGCGCCATTGGAATGTCGTAAGGGACCCTCTTTTCAGAATAGCGCACGGAGGACGCGCGTCGTTGCGTGCGCTGCCTTATTTCAGATACGTTGGTCTCTCCTTTCATGCCCACGCACACTGCGGACGTCGCCATCGTCGGAGCGGGTATTCTGGGCCTCGCGCACGCCTATGCGCTGGCGAAGCGGGGGCGGTCCGTGGTGGTCTTCGAACGCAGCCCGCAGGCCGCGGGCGCGTCGGTCCGCAACTTCGGCATGCTCTGGCCCATCGGGCAGCCGGCCGGCCGCATGCACGACATGGCTCTGCGCAGCCGCGCCGCCTGGCTCGAAGTCCTGACGGCCGCGCGTCTACCCTACTTCCCCACCGGCTCACTGCACCTGGCTTACCGCGCGGACGAGGCCGCGGTCGCACGCGAGTTTTGCGATGTGGCGCCCAATTTGGGCTACGCGTGCGAATGGCTGAACGCGGCGGGCGTCCTGGCGCGCACCGGAGCGGTTCGGCCCGACGGCCTGCTTGGCGCCATTTGGAGTCCCACTGAAATTACGGTGGACCCGCGCGTGGCGCTGGCGCAGATCCCCCGGTATTTGGCCGAGAGATTCGACGTGCGCTTCCACTGGAACACGGCGGTCAGCGGCACGGATCTGTCAAAGTTCGAAACCGCCATCGTGTGCACCGGCCACGACTTTGAAACGCTCTACCCGGATATGTTCCGCGCGAGCGGCGTCACCCGCTGCAAGCTCCAGATGATGCGCACGCGTCCGCAGCCGCAGGGGTGGCAGCTTGGTCCCGCCTTGGCCGCCGGGCTGACGCTGCGTTTCTATGAATCGTTCCAGGTGTGCCGGACGCTGCCCGCGCTGCAGCAGCGCCTCGCCGACGAGACGCCTGAATACGATCGGTGGGGCATTCACGTGCTAGTATCCCAGACCGCCGGCCGCGAACTGACCATCGGCGACTCGCACGAATATGGCGCGGCCATCGACCCCTTCGATCGCGCCGAAATCGACGATCTGGTCCTGCGCTACGCGCGCGGCTTTCTGGCGGCGCCGGATTTGGAGATCGCGCAGCACTGGCATGGCGTCTACGCCAAACATCCGGACCAGCCATACGTCTCGCTCTCGCCCGAGCCCAATGTGCGCGTGGTCACGGCCACCGGCGGGGCCGGCATGACCCTCGCGTTCGGACTCGCCGAAGACACCATGAAGGAGCTGGGATTCTGATGCGCCGCCTGGCCGTCTGGCAGGGGCTCACCATCACGCTGCTGTTCATGGGTTATGCCGGCTACTATCTCTGCCGCTCGGACTTTTCCGTCAGTCTCCCGCTGATCATCGACGAACTGGCCTCCCACGGGATGTCGCCCAGCGAAGCCAGGATCCGCCTCGGGGCCGTCACCTCGATCGCGGTGCTGGCCTATGCGATGGGCAAGTTCTTCCTGGCCGGCACGGCCGATTTCCTGGGCGGCAAGCGGAATTTCCTGATCGGCATGGGCGGCTCGATCCTGTTCACGCTTCTGTTCTCGCTGGGCGGCGGATTGCCCATCTTCACGCTGGCTTGGATCGGCAACCGCCTGGTGCAATCCTCGGGCTGGGCGGGGATGGTGAAGATCGCCTCGCGCTGGTTCTCGTATTCCTCGTATGGCGCGGTGATGGGTGCCATCAGCCTGAGCTATCTGTTTGGCGACGCCGCGGCGCGCCAGTTCATGGGCTTCCTGATCGGCCACGGGTTCGGTTGGCGCGAGGTCTTTCAAGTGGCCGCGGGCACCTTGTTTGTCATCTTCGTCGCGAATCTGTTGGTGCTGAAGGAATCGCGCGCGCACCTCGGCCTTCCGGAACCCGAAGTGAATCCGCTGAACCTGTTCGGCGCCGAAGGCGAAGATCCGAAGCCATCCAGCCTGCGCGATCTGCTCGCGCCGCTGTTCCGCAGCCCGGCGTTCTGGATCGTGTGCGCGCTGTCGCTCGGGACCACCCTGGTGCGCGAGACCTTCAATACCTGGACCCCTACATACTTCAATCAGGTGGCCGGTTATAGCAAGGCGGAGGCGGCCGGAATGAGCGCGGTGTTTCCGCTATTCGGCGGCGTTTCCGTGCTGCTCTCCGGTTTCTGGAGCGATCGCCTGGGCCGCACCGGGCGCTCGGCGATCATGTTCTACAGCCTGCTGCTGTGCTCGGTCGCGCTGTTCGCGCTGGGCTCGCTGCGCGCGGGCGTGGGACACGGATTGCCTGCCCTTCTGGTGGCCACGGTCGGCTTCCTGGTGATCGGGCCTTATGCCTACCTGGCGGGCGCTATCGCTTTGGATTTCGGCGGCAAGCACGGCAGCGCCACATCTTCCGGGATTATCGACGGCGTCGGCTATCTGGGCGGCATACTGGCGGGCGACACCGTGGCGCGCATTTCGGTCAGCTTCGGCTGGACGGGAGCTTTTCTGGCGCTGGCCGGCGTCGCGCTGCTTTCGAGCGGCGCGGCCGCGTTGCTGTTTATGGGCCAGCGGCGGGCTACCCTATGCAAGTGAGCGATCGAATCGTTGAGATCTTCGAGGCCAAAGGCGGCGGCGCCTATTTCGGCGAGCCCGTCTCGCAACGGGAACACGCGCTGCAGGCCGCCTATCACGCGGCGCGCGACGACGCTCCGGACTGGCTGGTAGTCGCGGCGCTGCTGCACGACATCGGCCACCTGCTGCATGACATGCCGGAGCATGTCGCGGACATGGGTATCGATGCGCGGCATGAGGATCTCGGGCATGCCTGGCTGGCGCAGCATTTCGGCCCGGAAGTGACTGCGCCGGTGCGCATGCATGTGGACGCCAAGCGCTATCTCTGCGCCACGGACCCCGAGTACTTGAGCCTGCTTTCACCCGCGTCCGCCGAGAGCCTGCAACTGCAAGGCGGGCCCTTTACCGAAGCCGAGGCGCACGCGTTCGAGGAGCAGCCGTTCGCGCGCGAGGCGGTGCGACTGCGGCGCTGGGACGATCTGGCCAAGGTCCCCGGCATGCGTGTGCCGGGCCTGGAGCGCTACCGGGCGATGATCGAGGGGGCGCAACTGCGGGCATCTTGAATGGGCGGCGGACGGGCTGGCTTACTGGTGACTGCGTTCTTCCAGGCGGGTAAGGCGCGTATCGAGATCCATCAGCCGCCCCATGATGAGATCGAAACGCGCGGTCAGCGTGTTCTCCAACGCGGTCATCCGCGCCTCGATACCCGACATGCGCGAATCGAGCGCGGCCATGCGCGAGGTGGTCATAACGGCCAGCACGGTGAACATTAGACCGTTAAAGACGATAGGCACCCCAATCGCCAAATATAGCTGGACGTTGTCCATATCTACTTTCAGTATATCCTACACGCCCCACAAGTCCCCGTCGCCCGCCCCCGCCAGCGCCGCCTCCGGCTCGGCGCGTCGGCAACCCGTTAGTCGCGCATAGCGTCCTGCCGTGCTCGCCGCTCGAGCCAGCGGGATCACCGTCGGGCATCCGTGCGACAGGTTTCCGGCCAGTTCGACGACCGCATCGCGCGGCAGGAATATTGTCGCGGACTGGTTAAGCCCCTGTCTCGCTGCGTCCTTAGCTTCAAGGAGTAAGGTGCGCGCCTCAAGAAAACCTTTGCCCCCCTTCTCTCCGCCGTCCTAATCGCCGCAGAAGCGAATGCCACCACCTCGTCGCGGGAGTCGGCCTGCAGCTTGATCACTTGCGGAACACCAGCGCCAACTGCTTTACCAAGTCGTCGCCTTCCTTCTTGCGACCGCAGAGCACAGCCTGCTCAGTTAGCCTCGGTCGAAATCCGCCCGCGTATTGCTCCCAGAACTCCCGGACGCTGAGCGCGCCGTCAGTTTGCACCAGCCCCTTCACTTCGGATGCAAAATCCTTAACCACGGCTTCGCACTGCTCAAGCCACTGCTGAAGGTCAGCGCGTCCATCACCAGGACCTCCCTCCACTGGCGCTCATTGCTTCTACCCTTCGCCCAGTCGATGCGGGTCGGACTGTCGCGCTTCCACCCGCGCGGCGTCACAAACACGAAGGTGCAGTTCAGCCGATCAACCGACCCCGGATTAGCCGTGCGCCTTTGGTACTCTTCGTTCGCCTTGGCCAAGTAGTCCTGGCCGGCACCAAATTCCCATACGGATTCTCCGTCAGGGACATAAGGGGGGAACCCCGTCGGCAATCAAGTGCCCGTCGAATCCGGGAATCTGTGCCGAGTCGCCGCTCCGGAGCCGGAATGATCGGAGCGTCCGCGCAGTCGCACAGATAAGCATTCCGACCAGACGGGCGATCTCAGTTCTGCCAATCTGGGTATCGGCCCATCGGTCAAGATCTTGAGCAAGAATCCGCCTCATCTTTCGATGTAATTATACCCCTCGCCCATCTTGTGTATAATCTGGGCGTGACGACAAGTATCGATATCAAGGCAATTTCGCTGCCGCTTCGCTTCGACGCGCACGGCGTCTGCCGGGTAGCCGATACTCGTGTCACGCTCCTCACTATGATCGACGCCTTCCTGGAAGGCGGCACTGCCGAAGAGATCTATCGGGAATACCCGTCCGTAAGTCTAGCTGACGTGTACGCAGTGATCGCTTTCTATCTCGGACACCGCGACGAGATTGATGCGTACCTCGATACCTGCGCGAGCGCGAAGCCCGGACTGTCGACGAAATCGAGCTGCACTCTCCTCTGCCCGAGATTCGGCGCCGGCTTCTGGCACGAAAGACGCAGCCGGCGTGATTTCGTTCCTCGCCGACGAAAACCTGAAACGCAAATTCATCAGCGGCTTGTTGCGCCGGAATCCGCTCGTGGACGTTGTGCGCGCCCAGGATGCCGGATTGACCGGCGCGGAAGATCGGGTTCTATTGGAGTGGGCCGCCAGGCACGATCGTGTCCTGCTGACTCACGATGTGCAAACGTTGGTCGGTTTCGCTTGGGAGTTCCGTCCGGCTCGGCATGCCAATGGCGGGAGTGATCGTCCTGGGCAGAAATGTGATGGTATCCCTGGCGGTCGAAGAACTACTTCTCGTCGCCGAGTGCAGCGAGCCCGAAGACTGGGCGGGCGTCGTGGCTTACTTGCCCTTGTAAACCTGCTTCCCGGGCTTACACGCCCCACAGATCCCCGTCGCCCGCCCCCGCCAGCACCGGCTCCGGCTCGACAGCCTCCGCGGGCGAGCGATCGTAGGCGGGCAGCAGCCAGTGGCGATAGTTCGCCAGGTGGCCGCGGGTGGCCTCCAGGTACAGGAAGCGAAGCTCGGCGGCCACCGGACCGATGGCGCCGGACCCCACCGCGCGATGGTCGACTTTGGTCACCGGCGCCAACTCCACGGCCGTACCGGTGAAGAAGATCTCATCGGCCAGGTAGAGTTCGCTGCGGTCCACCGGGCGCTCCACCACGTCCAGATGCAGTTCGTTGTGCGCCAACTCCATCACGCAATTCCGGGTAATGCCTTCCAGGATGTTTTCGCTCCCGCAAGGCGTGACCAGCTTGCCGCCGCGCACCAGGAAGATGTTGCAGCTTGCGCCTTCGGCCACGTGCCCGGCTTCGGTCAGGAAGATGGCTTCGTCAAAGCCATTGCGCCGCGCTTCGTCGCTCGCCAGCGCGCTATTCACATACGATCCGCAAATCTTGGCGCGGCCGGGAATGGCGTTGTCCTCAATGCGCCGCCAGGAGACTACCCCCGCGTGCAGCCCGTGACGGCTGTCCAGGTAATCGCCGAATGGAACCGCGATCACGGAGTAGGCGTCGCGGTTATCGGGATTGACGCCGATGCGCTCGGCCGACTTATAGGCCAGCGGCCGCACATAGACATGCGAGTGGAAGCGGTTGCGGCGGATCAACTCCACCGCGATGCCGCACAGTTCGGAGGCGTCCGGCGCGATGCCGATGCGCAAAATGCCGGAGTTCGCTTTCCAGCGCCGGAAGTGTTCCATGGGGCGCAACAGGAAAAGCTGTTCCTGGCGCTCGTCCCAATAGCCGCGAATGCCGTCGAATACGCCCGTGCCGTAATGCAGCGCGTGGGTCAGGATGCTGACGCGCGCATCGTGCAACGGCACATATTGATTGTCGAAGTAAACAATGACGTCGGAATGATCTTCAGTTTGCATGGCGGATTTCCTCTCTGGCTTGCTCCCGGCCGCGCGCCATGGCGGCCAGGTCGATCTCGATCCAGCGCGGGCTTTTCACCAGCTTGTGCAGGGCCGCGGTCACCTGCTCTTCGCTGAGCATGTCCGTGGCTTCGAGCAGCGCGCCCAGCATGACGATGTTGGCGGCTTTGGCAGCGCCTAATTCGTCGCCCAGGCGGGTGAACGGCAGCGCGATGGTGTGGACATCGGCGCGCGCGCAGTCGCCCGGCAGCGCCGTTCCGTTATAGATCACCCAGCCGCCCGGCTGGACTGTGCCGATAAACTTGCGCAGGGATGGCTCATTCATTGCCACGAGCACGTTGGGCACAGACACCAGCGGCGAATCGATGGGCCGGCTCGAAAGCCGCACGTGACAGTTGGAAGTGCCCGAGCGCATCTCCGGCCCGTAAGAGGGCAGCCAGGAGACTTCCAGGCCGGCAGTCAATCCGGCTTCGGCCAGCACTTCGCCAAGCAGCAGGACACCCTGCCCGCCGAAGCCAGCGATCTTTAGACGAGCATCGGTCGCTTCGCGGCCGTTGCTCGCCGGGGCCGGGGGCTGGAGGCTGGGGGCTGGGGTTTTGTTCGTTTCGCTTAGCCCGAGCACAGCCGGGATGTCGGATAACGGCGGCGGGGCTGGTGGGGCTGGACGCACCGGCGCATCCTTGGTGCGATCGCGGAACACGCCCAGCGGGAAGGTCTTGGGCATTTCCTCCAGTACACGGCGCTGCGCGTCGAGCGGGTCCAGCTTCCAGATCGTGGGGCAGGGCGACAGCACTTCCACCAGCGAGAAGCCCAAGCCTCGCACCTGGTTTTCGATGGCGCGGCGCAACGCTCGCCCGGTGTTCATCACCTGCTTGTTGTTGCCCAGTGCCACGCGTTCGATGTAGACCGGCGCTTCGAGCGATGCCAGCAGTTCGCTCACGTGCATCGGGTAGCCTTCATTCCACGGGCTGCGTCCGTAGGGCGATGTGGTGGTCTTCTGGCCCAGCATGGTGGTGGGCGCCATCTGCCCGCCAGTCATGCCATAAATGGCATTGTTGACGAAGACCACCGTAATGGGCTCGCCCCGATTGGCCGCATGCACGATCTCCGCGCAGCCGATGGCGGCCAAATCGCCATCGCCCTGATAGCTCAGCACCACACTTTGCGGGCAACTGCGCTTGACGGCAGTGGCCACCGCCGGCGCGCGCCCATGCGCCACCTGAATGTTGCCGACGTCGAAATAGTAGTATGCGAAAACCGAGCAGCCCACCGGACTGATCAGGATGGTGCGGTCCTGTATGCCCAGCTCGTCGATGGCGCGCGCGATCAGTTTTTGCACCACGCCGTGCCCACAGCCCGGGCAATAGTGGGTCTGGTGCTGCAACTCGGCTTTGCGCTCATAGGTCGGATAGAACGATTTGGCCTTCTCGTGTGTGACCGCGTAGCTAGGCATAGACGGGAACCTCCAGATGGGACGCCACCTCTTCCAGCACCTCTTCCGCGCTCGGCACATTGCCGCCGGCCCGGCCATAGAATTCGACGGGACAGCGGCCTTCGACTGCCAGGCGCACATCCTCCACCATTTGGCCGGTGCTGAGCTCCACTACCAGGAACTTGCGGGCGGTACGGCTCAACTCGCGCAGACGGTCGCCCGGGAACGGATAAAGCGAAATGGGCCGCAACAGCCCCAGCGCCAGGCCGCGCGCGCGACCCTGTTCCACCACCTGCTTCAGCACGCGCGACACAATCCCGTAACCCACCAGCACGATTTCAGCATCGCCGGTGCGCCAGTCCTCGAACTGCACCGCTTCCCGCTCGGCGCGCTTGTATTTGGCTTCCAGCTTGCGTATGTGCGCTTCCAGTTTGTCCGGTTCCAGATAAATGGAACTGATCAGGTTGCGGCGGCTCTCCGCGGTGCCAAGCACCGCCCAATCCGGCCGCGCGGGCGGCGCGATGGCCTCCGGAAATTCCACCGGCTCCATCATCTGCCCGATGTAACCATCCGCCAGCACAAACACGGGGTTGCGGTAGCGTTCGGCCAGGTCGAAGGCCTCGATGGTCAGGTCCGCCATCTCCTGCGCCGAATTGGGCGCCAGCACCAGGGTGCGATAACAGCCGTGCCCGCCGCCCTTCACCACCTGGTGATAATCGCCCTGCTCCGGCGCGATGTTGCCCAGCCCCGGCCCGCCGCGCATGATATCCGCGATCACGCAGGGCAGCTCCGACCCGGCAATGTAACTGATGCCCTCCTGCATGAGGCTGATGCCCGGACCGCTGGAGGCCGACATGGCGCGCACGCCCGTGGCGGCCGCCCCGTACAGCATGTTGACCGCGGCCACTTCGCTTTCGGCCTGCAGGAAAACGCCGCCCGCCTGCGGCATATAGAGCGCGGCGGCTTCCGTGATTTCGCTAGCCGGCGTAATCGGATATCCGTAAAAAGCGCGGCACCCGGCCAGGATGGCGCCCTTCACAATGGCTTCGTTGCCCTTGGTGATTTGCTTCGCCGATTGCTTGACCATGCCCGATCCTCCTTATGCCGCGGCGCGCAGCACCATGATGGCGCCCGGCTCCGGACACACAAAGAAGCAGATGCCGCAACCTGTGCAGCCCACGCCCGCGTAGTGCGCCGGATGATAGCCGTAGCGGTTCAAATGGTCCGCCAGCAGCAGGACCTTGGGCGGGCAGGCCTCCACGCACAACCCGCAACCCTTGCACTCCTCCGAATTCAACTCGACCATGCCGCGGTCGGGTTTGCCGGCGTTTGTCATGCGACCTCCAGCACCTGGCGCGCTTCCACGTAGTTCGCGCGCGCGGCGAAATCATACAGCTCGTCGCGAAATTTGGGATCGGCGATCTCGATCAGCGCTTCGGCGCGTTGCCGCAGCGTCTTGCCCCACAGATACGCCACGCCATGCTCGGTAACCACGTAGTGCACGTCCGCGCGGCTGGTGACCACCCCCGCGCCCGGATCGAGCACCGGCACAATGCGCGATACATGCCCGTTCCTTGCGGTGGAGGGCAGCGCGATGATGGGCTTGCCGCCCTTGGAACGCGCCGCTCCGCGCACGAAATCCAGTTGCCCGCCGAAACCGCTGTACGGCACCGTGCCCATGGAATCGGCGCAGACCTGGCCGCTGAGATCCACCTGAATCGCCGAGTTGATGGCCACCATCCGGTCGTTCTGCGCAATCACAAACGGATCGTTGACGTATTGCGTGGGATGGAATTCGAAGAGCGGGTTGTTATGGATGAAATCGAAAATCCGCTTCGTGCCAAACACAAAGCCCGCGACGATTTTGCCCCGGTGCAGCGTCTTGCGGTCGCCGGTGATGACGCCGGCTTCGATCAGCGGCACCGCGCCATCCGGGCACATCTCGCTGTGAATGCCGAGGTCCTTCCGGTCGTAGAGCGATTCCAGCACGGCGTTGGGAATGCCGCCGATGCCAAGTTGCAGCGTGGCGCCATCCGGGATCAGCGACGCGACGTTCCGCGCGATGCGGTTCTGCACGCCGCTCGGCGCCACAGGGGCCAGTTCCAGTAGCGGGCGCGACGTCTCGACGACCGCCGAAACTTTGCTCAGGTGCAGAAATGTATCGCCCAGCGTGCGCGGCATCTGGTCGTTGACTTCCGCGATGACGTAGCGCGCGCACTGCGCCGCGCTCAGCGTGCAGTCGATGCTGGTGCCCAGGCTGAGGTAGCCGTGTTCATCGGGCGGCGAGGTCTGGATCAGCGCCACGTCCAGCGGCATTTCGCCGGACCAGAACAGCTTCTCGATTTCGCTGAGGCAGATGGGCGTGTAATCGGCGCGTCCGGCGGCCACCGCGGGGCGTACATTTCCCCCCAGGAAAAGACCGTTGTGGCGGAAATGGCCTTCGTATTCCGGCAGCGTGTAATCGGCGCTGCCGAGGGTCAGCATGTGGACGATCTCGACATCGCGCAGCTCGGAGGCGCGGCCCAGCAAAGCTTCGATCAGTGGAACCGGAGTGGCATTGCCTTCATGTACCCAGACGCGCTCGCCCGACCGGACGGCTTCGACGGCGCGGTCGGCGCTGACGACCTTTTGGCGGAATTGCGCGGCCAGCTTCAAGATAGCCCCACCCCCAAGTGGGTCTACCTGAATTATATTACAGATTACAAGGTCTGTAAATACTAAAATGGGGACCTACTCGGACAGGAACTTTCGGTTGTAAGCGGCAGTCCGGACGGCCAGTTGGCTTTGCGCCCCGGCGACATTCTGCATCTCCCAACGAACGATGCTCTTGACCGCGCCGAACCGTGCGCCGCAATCCTTCTCCGCCTTGTCCGACTGCTGCCTGGCGCGAGTCTCGTCGTCGTCCAGATACAGCGTCGCGGAGTATTCCAAATGCGCGTAGCAGATCCGCGCACTCTCAGCGAGACTGGCGGGTTGCGCGCCGCCGGACTCAATCGACCACGGCAACCGGTTCTCGGGCGTGGACGCCACCGCATGATCGTCCAGCCAGTCAACGGCCTGGTGTTGCAAGGGTTCGGCGGCCTTCAGATCGCCCTTCAGCCGATAGATCTTCGCGCTCTCCAGCGCCGCCAATGGGAACTGCCGGGTGCCTCCAAAAACCCGGATCGCATCGTCGTAATCGCCTCGTTTGAAATACTGATCGGCCAGGCTACACGCGTATTGCGGCGAGGACGGCGCCAGTTTAACCGCCCGCTGATACATCGGCATCGCGTGCGCCATGTCCTGCCGCTGGTCGTAAACCCAGCCCATCGAGAAGTACGCCTGCGCCAGATTCGGGTCCAGGTTGGCGGCCTCCTGGTAACGGCTCAGCGCGTCGTCTAAACGACCCTGACCGGCGAAATAGTCGCCCTCCAGGACCTTCAAATGCGCATCTTTGGGCGCTTGCTGGAGCAACGCCTTCAGCCGTTCGGCGAAGTTTAGGGGATCGGGCTTAAGCCGGGCGACGTCCACTATCTGGATGCCTAAACTCGCCGCCGCATTGCCAGGATCCAGACCAAGGGCCTGTTGGTACGGGCCGCGGGCATCTTCGTAGCGGCCCACGTTCAGATTGGCGTCGCCCAGGGCGACATATTGCCGTTCCTGTTCGCGGCGCTGATGCCCAGCCCACCAGAACCACGCGGCGGCGATCGCCAGCGCGATCAAAACGCCCGCCACGGCCAAATATCGCATGGGGCGCCCGGGCGACACGCGCTGCACGACGGGCCGCGAAAGCGCCGGACCGGCGCCGCGCTCTCGCAACTCCTTCGCAACCCGCTGCAATCCATCCACCACGTTTACAAAGCCGTGGTCGTGCGTCTTCCAGTCCACCACCGGCTTGGCGTCCTCGGGCAGAATGTTAAGCTTCGCAAACCGTGATGTTTGCCAGTCCGAGGGTCTCAGGATCACCGGCACCACGCGTGCTTCACCCGCGTCATGCCGTTCCAAAGCGCGCTTCGTCTCGACGTCGTAGCAGTACTCGGACGCCAGGAAATCCGGGCTGACCAGCAAAACCACGATATCGGCCGAGTTCAGGTGCTCGTCGATCTGCCCGGCCCATTCCGACCCGCCGGTGATCCTGCGATCCAGCCAAACTTGAATCAGCCCATCGCGCTGGAGTTGGCTCAGGTGCTTGACGAGCTCGTGACGCAGATCCTCGTCCTCGTGGGCGTAGGAGATGAAGACTTGGAGCGGCACTTGCACGGCGCTCGGCATGGATCAGTGGGCCGAATGAACCTTTATACCACTTGCGGAAGCCGCCGCCCTCACTCATACCGCCAAGCTTCGATGGGGTCCACTGCGCGCGGCCCGCCGCGCCGGCACATACGCCGCCACCAGGGTAATCGCCATCATGCTCACCGCGCCGAAGACGATCGGAATGGCGCTCTGGACCGGCAGGCCCGGGATCAGACTCCCGGCAAGGCGTTTGCCCCAGTATGCGATCACCACCCCGATCGCCAGGCCCACGCAGCTCATCCCCAGCGTGTCTCGCAGCACCATCCGCGACACGGCCCCCGGCGTCGCGCCCAGCGCCATCCGGATGCCGATCTCGCCGATGCGCCGCGCCACGGTATACGCCAGGAGCCCGTAGATGCCGATCGCCGCCAGCAGCGTACCCAGCGCCCCGAATAGCCCGGAAAGCGTGGCGATGATCCGCTCCGGAACGATGGACGCGTCCACTTGCCCGGCCAGCGTCGTCATCCGCACCACCGGCACGGTCTTCAGCACCGTGCGCACCGCCTGCCGCACCGCCGGGCCCACGGCCTCCGGATCCAGGCCGGTGCGGATCGCAAAACCCAACGCCGGCTCCGCGGATTGGAACGTGTCGAGATAGACCGTGCGCCGCGGGCCTTCGCGAATCTCGGAGTATCTCGCATCGCCCGCCACGCCCACGATCTCGTAAGGCTGGCTCTCGCCGTCGAACGTAAAATACTTTCCGATAGGGTTGCCGCCGGCGAAATAATAACCCGCCATCGCCTGGTTGACGATCGCCACGCGCGGCCGGCCGCGATCCGCGAAAGTGAAGTCGCGCCCCGCGAGCAACGGCGTCCCCAGCGTCTCGAAGTATCTCGGCGCCACCCAACTCACCGAAATGTACCGGCGATCCTCGGGCCGTTCCAGGTGGCCTTCCACGTTGACGAACCGGCTGGCCCCCGCGCCCGAGAGCGGCGTGGGCGCGCTGATGGTGGCCGTGCGCACGCCCGGAATCGTCTCCAGGCGCGACAGCAGTTCCTGGTAGGCCAGCGTCAATTGTTCGCCGCTATATCCGCTGCGCACCGGATCGAGGGTCACCAGCAGAACATGGTCGCGGCGGAAACCCAGATCGATGTGTTCCAGGTTCGACAGGTGGCCGATAAACAGGCCCGCGGCGCTCAACATCCCCACCGAGAGGGCCATTTGCGCCACCACCAGGCTTTTTCCAAAGAACCGGCCGAGCCGCGTCTCGCCCGCCCTTCCGCTCTCGCGCAGCGAAGACGCCACGCCGGAGGCGAACGCGCTCCAGGCGGGCGCGAGGCCGAACAGCAGCCCCGTCAACAGCGCGACCCCTCCGGCAAAGAGCAGCACCTGCCCATCCGGATGCACCTGAATATCGATGCGCGGGCCGATCGGCGGCCGTCCGGACAACATGATCCGCACCAGCGCGCCCGCCCCCGCATAGGCGAGAAAGATGCCCAGCAGGCCGCCCATCCCGGAAAGCAGCAGCGATTCGGTCAACACCTGGCGCATCAGGCGAAACCGGCCCGCGCCCAGCGCCACGCGCACCGCCATCTCGTGCCGGCGAGCCGCCCCGCGCGCCAGCAGCATGTTGGCCAGGTTGGTGCACGCTATCAGCAACAGCAGCCCCACCACCGCCATCAGCGCCGCCAGCGCCTTCGCGAAAAGATCGCGCAGGCCGGTCGAGAGACCCGCGCCGGCGGGTTCGACGGTGAACTTCAACTGCCGCTGCAAGGGGTCTTTGCTGGCCCGAGTTCTTTCTTCGAGCGTCCACCGGAACAGCACCGCCATTTCCGCGCGCGCCTGCGCGATCGAAACGCCGGGCCGCATCCGCCCGATCAATTGCAGGGGACCGGGACCATGCGCCGTCGAATCCGCGGCCAGGGGCAGCCAGATGTCCGGCCGAAACCCTACCTGAACTCCCAGGAAATCGCGCGCAGTCACTCCCACCACCGTCACCGGCGCATCTTCCACCACGATTCGCCTGCCCAGAACGCCCGGATCCAGATCGAATTTGTTCTTCCAGTAGGACCAGCTCAGCACGACGGCGGCCGAGTCCCCAGGGGCAATCAGCCTGCCGATCGCCGGCTTCACCCCCAGCACCTGAAAGAAGTTCGCGGCCACCACGGCTCCCTCCACCCCTTCCGGCTCCAGGCCCTCGCCGCGCAGATGAAAATGGGAGGGGCGCACGCCGGTCAGTCCGGAAAACACGTGATTGTGGTTCCGGAAGTATTCGTAACTTTGCAGCGAGAATACGTTCAGCGGCGGATCGCCCGGGTATTGATTCAGGAATTCCACCAGCCGCTCCGGTTCCGGAACCGGCAGACTGCGCAGCATCAGCGTGTGAATGAGGCAGAAGATGGCGGTATTGGCGCCGATGCCGAGGGCGAGCGAAAGCACCGCCACCGCCGTAAATCCCGGACTGCGCCGCATCCCGCGCAACGCATAGCGCGCATCCTGCCAGACACCCTGCTCATCCTTCGCCCTCGCTTTGAACCGGCATCTGGGGGCGGGCGCTGGCCAGCATCTTCGCTACCCAGTCGGCGTGCGGCAGACCGCAACCGGAAAGCGCCTTAAGCTCCCTGTCCACATCGTACTCGACGCGCCGGATCGTCGGCACGGAGTCATCCAGCAGGAGGTAGGCGGCGCGGCGATCGCCATCGTAGGTAAGGCCGGCGCTGCCCGTGTTGGCGACGGTCATGCCCGCCACGCACCGAATGTATGGGCGATGGATGTGCCCATAGACGGCGACCGGCTGGCCGAGAGGCGCGTAAACCGACTCCAGCTCGGCATCGCTCGCTTCGGGCGCGGGCGCGCGCCAGCAACTCGCGGGACTGGCGTGCACCAGCGCCATCGGCGCGTGAATCTGCATGCGTGGCAGCACGCTGAGCCAGGCGAGCCGCTCCGCTCCCAAAGCCGCGCGGGTGGCCGCCGCCATCTCCCCGATCACGTCGAAAAGCGGTTGCAGGTTGGGCGATAGCTTCGCAAACTCCGTCAGCGACTCGGGCCTGAACAGTATTTCATCCGTATTGCCCACCACTCCCGGCCAGCCGAGAGCGCGGATGCGGTCCACGATCTCCACGGGGCTCGATCCGCTGTCGGCCAGATCGCCGCCATGGAGGATCAAGTCCGGCGAGGTTTGCCGCAGGTCCGCCAGGACCGCCTCAAACGCGGTGCGGTTGCCGTGGATGTCGGATACGATGGCGATTCGCATTCGCGTCATCCGGGGCCGGAACCGAAGAGGCGCTGCGGTTCGATTCTCGGCTCTCGCGTGCGTTCGCGTATTTGCCGGAGAATAGGAGCCGCAACGTAAGCTCTTCCACGTTTTTCTCCGGCCGCGGTGAGCAGTCCGTTATCCACCAATAGTTTCAGATCTCTGCTGGCTACGGCATCTGCAACCTCCGCGATCCCGCGGTACGTAGCATTGCGGACCTTATATCCGAATGCGGCGTCGGACAGCGCGTAAATCACGCGTTCCGGGAGCCGTCTGGCCTTGATCATCTGCTCCAGCTCGTTCCAGACACGTTCGGTTTCCTTGGTCCTCTTCAGGATGGTGCTGGCCTGGGTATGGTGCGCCGTTATCGAAAAATCAACCCACGGACGGGCGTCGTTCTGCGGGGACCACTCCCCGTGTCCGACATCCGCCAGCACCTCATAGTAGTCTTGCGTGTTCCTGCCGAGATATTCTTCGATGCTGCAGAATTCAGGCTCCAGAATGCCCTCGCGAGCGAGGACCAATGTTTGCAGGCAGCGCGCCATGCGTCCGTTGCCGTCGGAGAAAGGATGCACCATCACGAGATTCAGATGGGCCATCGCCGCGTTGACCATGGGGGGGAAGTCCTCCTTGGCATTCAACTGACCGCTCAGTTCCGCCATGAGGCCGGGGACCAGTTCGAAGGCTGGACCCTCATATATGACCTCGCCCTTCCGGTCGTCGCGGACGTAGATGGGCCCAGGCCTCCAGCGGCCCGGATTCCGGGCCAGATCGTAGCTGAGCATCATGAAATGCAGGCTGCGCAGGAATCCATCGCCATACACAAAGTGAGGGTCTTCGGCAAGTTGCAGGACATACGTCATGGCATCCCGATACCCCTTAACCGCGGCCCAGGCTTCCCGTCCGGCGCTAAGCGGCTCTTCGCCGACCACGGCCGCAATGGCGTCCTCGGCACTCACGTTGTATCCCTCGATGCTATTTGAGCCACGGATGTTCCTAGCGAACAGATTGCGCCGCAATTGTCCCAGCCAGCGATTCGGCGTTCGAAGCGCGTATTTGACGTTGTGTCGCATGCCGTCAACCAGTTCGAGCGCTTTCTTCTCCTGGTCGCTCAATGCAGGCGTGCGGAAAAGCATTTGATAACCACTTCTATATTAGATATTATCTGCTTCCAAGCCGGTTATCAACATCATGGCAGGTAGTGTCACGGGGTGCGTTGCTGAGTAAACAGCAAGCGCTTGCCACGTGCTACGCTGAGCGCATGGCAAAACGTCAAGACCTGAAGGCGCTTAGGCGCATGATTTCGGAAGCGCACCAAATCCTCCAGACCTCGCCCGAACTGCCGCAAGGCCGCACGCCGCGCGCCCTGGAACTGCTGGGCGATTCCGTGGTGCTGGCGGACTACCTGTTGACTATCGAACCGGCTGCGGTGCTGGGCAAAATGGGCGGGAAGGCCACCGCCAAGCGCGGGCCAGAGTACTTCCGCAAGATTGCGGCCATGCGAAAAACAAAAGCGGGCGGCAGGCCTAGGACTGCCCCTGAAACCTAACGCTTGGTCGCAACATCGGTAGGAGTGTTGGTGTATTACCAACTTTACTATTGACAGTACCCGGTTGTGTTGGTAAAATACCAACACGATGCAGAAGCATTGTGCCACTTTACAAGAAGCCATCGATCTATTGCATTATTGTCTGGAGGATGGAGAAGTCGTTCCAGGAAAACACTTTAGAGATGAACTGGCGAACGAGGATCTGACGATAGAAGCCGCCTGGATGGTATTACGTTCTGGGACGATTTATGAGGCTCCCGACTTGGACATCAGGACCGGAGAATGGAAGTATCGCGTGGAGGGGCTGGAGCCTGGAGGGAAGTGGCTAGTGGTTGCGTTTAGCTTTAAGGCCGTGGACCGGGCTTTCCTGATTACGGTCTATTCAGTCAGATCGAAAGGACGAACTAGGGGGTGAATGGACGTGACACAAGATCCGATCACGGCGTGCAGTAATTGCGGAGCATCGGCACGTGTGGTTCGGGGGATCTATCAGTTCAGGGAGAGCGGACTACCAAACGTCTCCCTGATGAATATTGACAAGATCCGATGCAAAAATTGCGGGAATGAAGATCCGATAATTCCCCACATGAACGAACTGATGAGCGTGCTGGCACTCGCAGTAATCAAGAAGCCTTGCCCGCTAAACGGCAAGGAGGTCCGTTTCCTCAGGAAGTTTCTGAGGATGACGGCGGAACAATTTGCAGCGTACGTAGATGTCACTAGGCATCACGTATCCAAATGGGAAAACGGCGCAGATCGCATTGGCGACCAAAGCGACCGGCTGATTAGAGCCGTAGCGCTGTGCCTAGGCGACAACCTCAAGGGGTACATTGAGGAAATCGTTCGGGCCTTCCCAGACATCGAGGAAACTCTACGGGCCATTCAGTACCAGATCGACGCAGAAACTAAGGAAGTTCAATACATCTAGCGATCTGAAGAAAAATCCGCGATCCCGATTCGGCGGCTCACAAAATGCAACATGAGCCGCCGTTTTATTTTGCCTATAAGTCTCTTGACAACAACAGCAGCTTGCTGTAATATGGAAGTATGTAAACGAAAGCAAATACAACCACTTCGATGACTTGTTCAACGTGCGGCAACGCAGTGAAGCGGTTCGGCAGGCACCGCAACGGCTTGCAGCGCTTTCGCTGCCTATCCTGCAAGAAGACGTTCACCGAGGCGCATAAGGCCCCGTTCCAAGTGGCAGACTACCTAAACGACCGGCGCGGCCTGCAAGCCATCCGCATGCTCACTGAGGGTTGCTCGATTCGCAGCGTGGAGCGCCTTACCGATATTCGCCGGGACACGATTATCGCGCTACTCCTGATCGCTGGCCAGCGCTGCGAAAAGCTGATGGACTCGCTTCACAATATCCCGGTAACGGACGTGCAGGCCGATGAATGCTGGAATTTTATCTACTGCAAAGAGAAAAACAAGGGGCCAGAACAGGCCGATAACGATGAGATTGGGGACTGCTACAACTGGGTTGCCATGGACCGCCCCACCAAACTGGTACTGGCCTTCGTATGTGGACGGCGCACGGGCGAGAATGCGATGGAACTGATGCGGAAGGTGCGCCGCGCTAGTTCCCCCGATGTTCGCTTCCAATTGACCACGGACGGCCTGCAAAGCTACATCGCGGCAGTGGATGAGATGCTGATGGACCGATGCGACTACGCGCAATTGGTGAAGAGCTACGCGCAACCCCAAGGTGACGAACGGCGCTACTCCCCGGCAGAATGCACGGGAGCGGTAAAGGTGGTTATCAGCGGGAACCCCGACGAAGCGAAGATCTGCACCAGCCACGTAGAACGGCAGAATCTCACGATGCGGATGCAGATGCGCCGATTAACCCGGCTCACCAATGCGTTCTCAAAGAAGCTGGAAAATCACCGGGCGGCGGTCGCGCTGCACTTCGCGTGGTACAACTTCTGCCAGATCCACAGCACCCTGAAGGTTACGCCCGCGATGGAAGCGGGGATTACCGATCACGTGTGGAGCGTGCGTTTGTCAACTTGATTTGGCCCCTTTTGATGCTCTCATTTGGCCCCACCTGGTTATTGTTCCGCCTGCCCGCGCAGACGCTTCTTGTTGATCCGCTCCTTTTATTAGTTGCTGGCCGGGTCTTTCCCAAGTGTCGCCTCTCCCATTTTTTGGAGGGCCCCGGCCGCAGCGTAGCCCTGCGAGGCCGGAGGCCGAGCGGTTAGGGCGAAGCGAAGGGCGGGGTCCTCCAAAAAATCCGCCGTTCGGGCCGGTCACCGCGACTCCCGAGGTGCCTTCTTACCTGGCTCGAATTTGTGGCCGAAGGCGATCTTCTCCGTCGCCGGCAGCCGTATCCAGTGCACCTCCAAAGGCTCCTCTTCCAACTCATCGCCCAGGCACTCCAGCGCCACCACCTCGGCGAGCCGCGTCTCGACCCAGCGCGTACGGCGCCCCTGTTCTTCCCCGCCGCTTTGTCCACCTTCGCCGATCTCCAAGGCGCGAACGAACGCCGCCTCGCGGTCTTCGCTGCGGAACAAATAAAGCCCCTCTTCCCAGTTACGGATCCCGCGCCCTTCCACCATCTCCGCCCAGCGAATTCGCGCTCGATACCATTGCCGCGCCTTCATGCTTTCGCTCCTTTGCCCAGCTTCTTCAGCGTCCGCAGGAACCGGTACGAGTCCTTTCCGGTATCTATAATGTGGGCTTGGTCCGTCAGCCGGTCGAGCATGGCCTTGCACAATCGCGCATTGGGGAATTTCGTGGTCCATTCTGAAAATGGCAAGTTCGTCGTAACGATCACCGCCGCCCGCTCGGCTCGTCCGGCGATCACTTGAAACAGCAACTCCGCCGCTGAATCCGGCATCACCACGTAACCCAGCTCGTCGATCACAATCAAGTCGTAACGGGTCCAACGATTCCTCACCCGGGTCAGTTCGGCATGGTTCTGGGCTTCGATCAGTTCGGTCACCATTTCCGCCGCCGTCGTGAACCGCACCCGCTTCCGCTGGCGGCAAGCCGCTACCGCCAATCCGGTGGCCAAGTGAGTTTTCCCCGTGCCCGTGTCGCCCAGAAAAATGACTGGCTCCTTCCGTTCCAGGTATCCGCCGTCACTCAGATCGCGCAGTAGCGGTACCGGAAGGTGCGGCGCACACTGGAAGTCGAACTCCTCCAGCGTTTTCACCGCAGGGAAGCGGGCCTCCTGAATCCGCCGCGCCATCGCCTTCCGTCCGCGCTCCTCTACTTCTCCTTCCATCAGCGCTTCCAAATAACTCAGATGCGATTGCTGCTGCTTCACCGCCTGCTCGGCCAGCCGCACAAACTGCCCGCCCAATGTCGGCAAGTGTAGCTGCTTGGCGTATTGCCGGATCGCGGCCTCCTGTATGGGTTGGACGGCGGCGCTCATTGGATCACCTCCGTCGCTCTCCAAGTCGGCCGCAGTTGGTCGTAATCCTCCAGGCTGGGCTGCGGCCGGTCATACCGATTCAGTGCACCGATCTGTGCCGGGGCGGCTACCGGCTGCTGTGCCTGGCCGCGGATGCTCAGCAGATAACGAACCGCCCCTACATCCGAACACCCCAACTGCAGTGCTTCTTCCACAGCTTCGCGCACCGGTGCCGGCCCATGCTCCCGTGCCAGCAGCAGTACGTCGATCATGGCGCGCGTGCCTTCCTGCTTGCCTTGTCGTTGACGCAGCACATCCCAGAACTGGTCGTAGCTGGCGGGCCATCGCCCTTGCGCCCGGCATTGCTCCAGCGCCGTCGAACCGGCCAAAGCTCCGGGCTTTTTCACCAGCACATCCAGGTAATGCTCCAACTCGAGTACCTTCTTGTGCCGCGCATAGCAGCGCTCATGCCGCGCCACGCACCTGGCCTGATGCCAGACCTCCACGTAAGCCGAGTAGACTTTCACTTCCACCGCGGTGCCCACCGGCAAAGGGACCGAGTAGAAGTTGGTCAGCGCCTTCGCGCAGCCGCTGCCGTTGACCGTCGGAAAGTGTAGTGATGCCAAATCAAAACCATCCGTGGCCAGCGGTAATAAATGCTCCCGCTCCGTGAGCATCGCCGTGCCGACAGGCTGCCCACGCCCCTCGATCACCCGGCCCTCGTCTTCCTTCGAACCCGCGGCCAGCAGCAGGTTCAGCTCTTCCAGATCACGGACCTTCGGCACTGGCACCAGATGATTCCGCCGGAACTGCCCTCCTTCGCCTTCCACGCCACCTTTCTCGTGTCCCTCGCCCGGCGTGCAGAACTCCGACTCAAACCCCCAGTGCGAACGGAAGGCAATGAACCGTGCGGTCTCCTCCCGTTGATGCCCCCGCAAGATTTTCTTTACGGCACTCTTCAGGTTGTCGTAACGCAGCACGCGGAACACCCCGCCAAAATAAGCGAATGCCAACTCGTGCGCTTCCAGGAACGCCTGCTGGTTGGCGTGCGGATAGGCCCGATGAAATGCTCCTCCGCTCGCCATGCTGCGCAAGCAAAACAGGCATGTTTTGCGCGATTCACCGTCGAACTCCGCCCAGCCTTCATACCAGTCCACCTGTCCTTCGTCACCCCACGTATACGACTGCGGCACGAAGGTTTCCATCCCCAGTAAACCCATGGCCGCTTTTCTTGCGCGCACATATTGCCGCACCGTCGATTCCGCCACGTCCAATTCCGGCATCTCGCGTCGCAGGCGTGCCCAAATCCGGTGCGCCGTGTGCCGCTGCTTTCTAGGGGCCTTGCGGTCCGACTCCAGAACCCCGTCGATAAAGGGAATCGCCGCCGCCAGTTTCGGCCTCTCCCGTTCCGGAATCTTGCGGTCCGCCGGCATAGCCCTGGCCAGCGCCTTCCGCACTTCTCGACGGTGTACGCCCAACTTCCGCGCCACCGCCCGTATCGTTCCGGCACCATGCTCGTACTCTCGCCGGATCTGCTCGTATAGTTCCACCTTGGCTCTCCTGTTTTCCAAAACCGTGTTTTCCTTCCGGGCATTCATGCCCGAAACAAGATACATGGTTTCTGATCTACAGGTGGGGCCAAATCAAAGCATCGAAAGGGGCCAATTCAGAGTAGCGAAATCAGAGCGTAACAGAACTCCTCCAAAAATAAATCTGAGATATACTGAAATTAGCTTGACCCTCCAACCACTACTTGGAGTAAGGTATTATGGAGGTTCGTTATGCTCGATACGGAACGCCAGTATTTTGAACAACATCGCGAAGAACTGCTTCAACAGTTTCCTGGCAAGTTTCTGGTCATCAAAGATCAACAGGTGCGCGGAGCGTTCGATACGATTGCAGACGCCCTCACTTTGGGAAGCCGAGATTTCGGCACTTCGTCTTTCTTGGTGCGAAGGACTGATCAGCAGCCCGAGACGATATCAATTCCAGCCCTGACCCTAGGTATCCTCAGTGCCAATACTTCACACACAATCAGGCGGTGAGGGCCTATCGCCGAACGGCACGCGGATTCAATTAACCGGCTCTCAGGCCCTAGGCATTCGCGGGCCTATCATCGAGGTTTCAGTGGGAATCGAGCAATCTGCTGGCGCGGGATTGCTTCAGAGCGGCCAACAATTGCCCACGCCTAGGACGGGTTGGGCGCTAATCGATACAGGAGCTTCTATTACCTGCGTCGATGATAAGGCGGCACGGGAACTCGGTTTGCCTGTGATTGATGTAGCCAAGATGACTTCGGCGACACACACGGAAGTAGAGCAAAACGTGTACCCGATCCAGATAACAATCGTCGGTTCGGCATTGCAATTCAACGTCGCCCGCGCCATGGGAGCCGCCTTAGAGCCACAGGGGATCATTGCTCTAATCGGAAGGGATGTGTTGAGCATGTGCACGCTGTTCTACAATGGGCTAACCGGGCAAATTACACTTTCGCTGTAACCTACGCTGGTCCGTTTTTTTCTTGACATCCGCCCCGATCTGTTTCCAGCCCCCGTAACCTGCTGATCCCAAACACTGAATAATCATACATTTAGGCCAGCAACGCACCCCGTGACACTACCTCATGGCATCGGCATTTGACTCCCGCCTCGAACTGTGTAATTATACATTGTAGTGAATAAAAATTCACAGCGAGGTGCCGCCGTGGCCGCTTACCCCATCTCCCGTCAACAAACTACCCGAATCTCGGCCCCCGACCTCCGCCGTGACCTCGACATCACCGACGACGAACTCGCCGGCCTGCTCGATATCGCGCTCGACATGAAGCAGTCGCCCCGCGATTATGCCCACGCCCTCGACGGCAAGTCCATCGGGCTGCTCTTTGAGAAGGCTTCCCTGCGCACCCGCCTCACCTTCGAGCTGGCCACAAAGCAGCTCGGCGGCGACTCCGTTTTCACCGAAGGCCCCATCGGCGCGCGTGAGCCGCTGAAAGACGTCGCCCGCAACCTGGATCGTTGGGTGCAAGCCATCGTGGCCCGCACCTTCGCGCAGGACACCATCGAGGAACTGGCGCGCTGGTCTTCGGTGCCGGTCATCAACGCCCTCAGCGACATGTACCATCCCTGCCAGGTGCTGGCGGACGTTCTCACGCTCAAGGAGCGCTTCGGCGATTTCGCCGGTCTGAAGCTGGCCTTCTCGGGCGACGGAAACAACGTGGCGCACTCGCTCATGCTGACCTGCGCGCGGCTGGGCATCGATTTCTCGATCGCCACGCCGCACGGCTACGAGCCGAATCCCGAAATCGTGGCGCAGGCCGATGGCCTGGCCGCGGTCTCCGGCTGCACCCTGCAACTCACCGACAATCCGTCCGAAGCCGTGGATGGCGCGCACGCCGTCTACACCGATGTCTGGACCAGCATGGGGCAGGAGAAGGAAGCCGCGCGGCGGCGCAAAGCGTTCGCGGCCTACCAGGTGAACGGCGAGTTGTTCGCCCAGGCGCGCCCCGATGCCGTCTTCATGCACTGCCTGCCCGCGCATCGCGAAGAAGAAGTCACCGATTCCGTCATCGAGCACAGCCGCTCGGTGGTTTTCGATCAGGCCGAAAACCGCCTGCACGCGCAAAAGGCGCTGCTGCTCATGATGATGGCATAATCGCCTTATGAACAAACCGAAGAAGGTCGCCCTGGCTTACTCGGGCGGTCTGGATACGTCTGTAATCATCCCTTGGCTCAAGGAAAACTACGGCTGCGACGTGGTCGCGGTCTGCGGCGATATCGGCCAGGGCGGCGACGAGCTGACCGGCCTCGAAGAGAAAGCCCTGCGCACGGGTGCCTCGGAAGTCTACGTCGAGGACATGCGCGAGGAGTTCGTCACCCAGTATCTTTGGAAGCTGGTGCGCTCCGGCGGCGCCTACGAGCACAAATACCTGCTGGGCACTTCGGTGGCGCGGCCGCTGCTGGCCAAGAAGCAAGTCGAGGTGGCCCTGCGCACCGGCTGCGACGGCCTGGCGCACGGCTGCACGGGCAAGGGCAACGACCAGGTGCGCTTCGAGCTCACCTACAAGGCGCTGGCGCCGCACCTGCCGGTGATCGCCCCGTGGCGCGAGTGGTCGATCGTTTCCCGCGAGGACGCCATCGCCTACGCGCAGGCGCACAACGTGCCCATCGCGCAATCCACCACCAAAATCTACAGCCGCGACCGCAACATCTGGCACATCTCGCACGAAGGCGGTGCGCTGGAGGATCCGGCCAATGCGGCGCCGGACGATATCTGGATGCTCACGCGCAGCCCGCGCGAAGCCCCCGATACTCCGGCCGACGTGACCATCGGGTTCGAGGCCGGCGTGCCGGTTTCCGTCAACGGCCAGCGGATGAGCGGCGTGGCGCTGATCGAGGCCCTCAATGCCATCGGCAGCGAGCACGGCATCGGGCGCATCGACCTGGTGGAGAACCGCTTCGTGGGCATGAAATCGCGCGGCTGTTACGAAACGCCCGGCGGCACGCTGATCTATGCCGCGCACCGCGAATTGGAAGCGCTCACGCTCGACCGGCAGACCATGCATTACAAACAGCGGCTGGCGCTCGATTATGCGGAGATGGTGTACAACGGCCTGTGGTTCACGCCGTTGCGGGAAGCGCTGGATTCGTTCTTCGCGGCCGTCGGCGCATCCACCACCGGCGAGATTACGCTGCGCCTGTACAAAGGCAAGATACAGCCGGTGTGCCGCAAATCGCCCTATTCGCTATACTCGCTGGACATCGCCAGCTTCACTATGGGCGCTTCTTACGACCAGAAGGACGCCTTGGGCTTCATCACCCTCATCGGCCTGCCCATCAAGGTGCGCGCCGGCCTCGCTCAATCCGCGTCATAAAGCCGGCGGCAGCCTGCACATTACCGCAATCGCCGGGGCCACGCGGCGGATCGCCGGCGACGGCAGATGCACGTAGAAGCGGCGCGCCACGAGGTAGCGCAGGATGCCGGTCCACGAAACGATCTCGAATCTTTGGCGCGCCAACTCGAGCCACCACGCGCGCGAGCGTTTGTGTACATGCGTCGGGTCGCGGTCCAGCCATTGGATGATCGGTCCAAGCGGGCCGTCATAAACGGGCACCACGAACAGAAATACCCCATTCGGATTGAGCGAACGGCGCACGAACTCTAACGTCGCCTCCGCGGCCGGCAGGTGTTCGAGCACATCGAACGCCACAATCGCGTCGAATCGGGAAGAGACTGGCGGATTCCCGCAATCGGCATTGATGAAATGCGCCTCCGGCACGCGCCGCGCCGCCGCGGAAAGGGCGTGATAGCTCGCGTCCACGCCGAATTTCCGGAATTCCCGCGGCAGTCCCGCCAGAAACAATCCGAATGCGCAGCCCAGGTCCAGCACGCGCGGCGCGGGCGTTGCCGGCAGATAGCGCTCCAGCAGTTCCCGATAGAAACGCAGCTTCCGCGGCGGATTCTGGCGGGAATAGTCGCCATAGACCGATGCGAAATACCGCTCGTCGAATTGGCTGGATAATGGCAACGATCGCCTCAGAAACCCAACCGGCGCCGCGCTGCCAGTTGCAGAGTGCGCGCGGCGGTCCGGAAAACGCGCATTTTGCTTTGGCCCTGCTTCAAATCGTAGCGCAGCACCACCGGCACCTCCGCGAATCGCGCCCCGGCCCCGCGCAGTTTCAGCAGCAGGTCCACCATGCACTGAAAGCCGTCGAATTCGAACAAAGAGTCCCCATACTTTTCGACGGCTCGCCGCAGCGCCGATACGCGATACGCGCGATACCCGCAGGTGAAGTCGCGGACTCCCGGCGTTGGAAACAGAACGCGAAACAGGACCGAAGCCGCGACGCTCAGGAACTGGCGGTGCGCCGGAACCCCCAGGCACTCCGATCCCTCCTGGAAGCGCGAGGCAATGACCACATCGTACCCTGCGTCGATCGCTTCCAGCATCCTCCCGATCAGCGCGGGCGTGTGGCTTTCGTCCGCATCCATGGTCACGATCACGTCCCCAGACGATGTCAGGCGCACGGCTTCCATCAGGCCGCTGCGGATCGCCGCGCCCAGCCCCTGGTTCACGCTGTGCCGGACCACCTCGAGCGAAGCGCGCGCGCGAAACTTCTCGATAACCCGCGGCGTGCCGTCCGTGCTGCCGTCGTCCACGGCCACGATCCGATACGGAATGGATGCCTTCCGCAGCGCGTCGTCGATCCGTTCGAACAGCGGCCCCAGGTTCGCCTCCTCATTGAATATCGGGAGCACGATGGTCAGCACCGGCTGCGCGCGCGGGCTCGCCGCAATGCCGCGCGTGTTAGGTTCGTTGTGTGGGGAAGCGATTTGGATTTCCGCCTTTCACCCTCGCCGTTTTCCTGGCTGCATTTGCCGTGCTCGCTTGGAATATCGATAGCGACGGCATCGCCGGAACGTATCTCGATCCCATCGCGCACATGCGGGCGCAAGATGAAGTGTTACACGTCAATTCTGCCATACAAATGGCTCGGCATGGCGGCTGGTTGACTCCCACGTTCATGGGCCGGCTGTTCCTCTTTAAGCCGCCCCTGCTCATCTGGCTCACCGCGTTGTCCATCAAAGTATGCGGGCTGAGCCTGTTTGCAGTGCGCCTGCCCGCCTTGCTTTCGGGCGCGGCGGGGATCGCTGCGGTATTTCTCTGGGGCGCCCGTGCCCGTTCCGCGGTTGCCGGCGCCCTGGCTGCGGGCTTCCTGCTCCTGACGCCGTTCTGGCAGATCCTCTCGCGCGTATGCCTGACCGATGTCCCGGCGGCCGCGTTCGCCACCCTGGCCCTGGTTGCGGTGGTCTTCGACCCGCAATTCAAGCGCGCGCGCACGCCCCTGGCATTCGGAGCGTTGGGCGCGGCGTCGATTCTAACCAAGAGCGTGGCCGGCGTTCTGCCCTTCGTCGCCCTGGCGATGTATTACGTCTTGTCGCCGCGCGAATCCAGGCCAGCCCTCGCCCGGATCGCGGTCGCATGCCTTATCGCGGCGGCCCTCGCGGCGCCCTGGCATATCTACCAGGCCTGGACCCATCCCCGCTGGTTCTGGGCGGACTATGTCCAGGTTCAACTGCTCGGTGTGGGCTTGCGCTCCCAGACCAGTGCGCTTTTCTCCAAATCGCCCGTATTCTATCTCAGCCGCCTGGCGCGAATGGATCCGGCGTTCTGCCTGTTTGCGCTGGCCGGCCTGGCGGGCGCGATGCGCATTTCGAAACTTCGCGCCCAGCCAGCGGCGCTGCTGGCGTTCTGCGGCACAGTGGTCAGCGTGGCCGCCCTCTGCGTTTTTCAGGCGAGGCACGTGCCGTATCTGGCGTTCCTCCTGCCCCCGCTGTGCGTGCTCGCGGCCCTGTGCGGACCGGAGATTCTGCGCCGCCCCGCCGTGGTGGCTTCTCTCGTCGTCGTTCTGTTCTCCGTGAAAGCCATCGCCGGCGGACACTCGTGGTCGCTCCGTCCCACCACCCCGCCGATGGTAGGCGCGCGCGCCATGCGGCAGTATTACGGCCTCGGCCGCGACGTCGAACTGATTTCAGTCGAGGGTGACGACGAGTTCTACAGCGCGACTCTCCCCCTGCCGCGCATTCGGTATTGCCTGCTCGATCCCTCCGGAAACGCGGCGCGCGCGTTCCCCCATTACGCGCAGCTCGGAATCCTGCTCACGGCGGACCAGTTCACCGATCTGCCCGCTCTGCTGCCGCAATTTCAGAACTCGCTCCGCGCGTGGGGATTGAATTCGCCGGAACCGGTGGGTAGCATGATCGTGCTGCGCACTCCGTCCGAAATTGCGAAGATCATCCACGCGAGCCCGGCGCGCGACTTCTACCTGCCCGCCAGTTGGGCCGCTCCCGTGGCGGATATTGCGCAAACCCATGATGTGGTCCGCTCGGCCGCCGGCAAAATCTTCCTGCTCAGCCGCTCCGCGCGCCCGCGCCCAATCCCGGCGCTCCCGGCACGCTGGTGAGGCACGATTCGCTATACTTTCTCGTTATGGACAGTTTCGGGTTGATGGCGGACCGGTCCGCATGAAGCTCTGGGGCGGCAGGTTCGAAACCGGCCCGTCGGAAATCTTCGAGCGCTTCTCCGGATCGTTGGCCTTCGACCGTCGCCTGATGGGCACCGATATCCGCGGATCGCAGGCCTTCGCCCGCGCACTGGAGCAGGCCGGAATCCTGAGCGGGGACGAGCGCGCGCAGATTGTCGAAGCCCTCGACCGAATTCAAGAAGAGGCCGCCGAGCCGGAATTTTTCGAAAACGCCACCGACGAAGACGTCCACACGCTGGTGATCCGCAAGCTGAAGGAGCGCGCCGGCGCGGTGGCGGACAAGATCCATACCGGCCGCAGCCGCAATGAACAGGTGTCGCTCGACCTCCGCTTGTGGCTCCGCGGCGAGTGTGACCGCGTGCGCGCGCTGCTGGCGGCCGCGATGCAGGCGCTGCTCGATCTGGCGGCCCGCTATCCGGACGCGATCGTTCCCGGCTACACCCACATGCGCCGCGCGCAAGCCGTGCTTTGGCCGCACTACCTGCTGGCATATTTCGAGATGTTCGCGCGCGATTGCGAGCGATTTGCCGAAGCCCGCCGCCGCGCCAACACCATGCCGCTGGGCTCCGGAGCGCTGGCCGGCAGCGGGTTCCCGTTCGATCGCGAGGCCATGGCCCGCGATTTGGGGTTCGATGCGCTCACCGCCAACAGCATGGACGTATCGGCCGATCGCGACTTCGCGTTGGATTTCCTGTACGCCGCCTCCCTCACCATGCTGCACTTGAGTCGCCTCGCCGAAGATTGGATTCTATACTCCAGCGAAGAGTTCGGCTGGCTGGAGCTGGGCGACGAAGTGACCAGCGGGTCCAGCCTCATGCCGCAGAAGAAAAATCCGGATTCGCTCGAGCTGATCCGCGGCAAGAGCGGCCGCGTGCTGGGCTGCCTGCACTCCCTGATGGTGACTATGAAAGGTCTGCCGCTGACCTACAATCGGGACATGCAGGAAGACAAGGAGCCGCTGTTCGACGCGGCCCAACAAGTGGCCGGGTCGCTCGAGATGGCGCGCGCCGTAGTGGAATCGGCGCGGCTGAACACAGCCCGCCCGCTGGCCGCCGCGCAGGATAGCTGGGTCGTCGCCACCGACCTGGCGGAAGCCCTGGCGCGCGCCGGCACGCCATTCCACCAGGCGCATCAACTGGTGGGCAGGCTGGTGCTCGAAAGCGTGCGCAGCGGCAAAAAGCCGGCCGATTGGACCGCGGAGGAACTGCACCGCTTCGCGCCCGAGTTCACGCCCGATATGGCGCGCTTGCTTGACCCGCGCGAAGGGTTGCGCTCGCGTGAGATCCGGGGCGGAACCGGCCCGCAAACCGTAGCGCGGGCGCTGGAGGAGGCGCGCGGCCGCCTGGCGCACATCACCGAATGAGCAAAGCGTACCGCCACGGCCAGATCCTTAAGCTCGTCCGCGCCAAGCGTGTGCACACCCAAGAGGACCTGGCGCGCGAGCTGCAGCAGGCGGGCATCGCCGCCACCCAGGTGACGCTTTCGCGCGACATCCGCGAATTGCGGCTGGTCAAGACCCGGGAGGGCTACAGCGAGATGCTGCCCGAAGAATCCGGCCCGTCCTTTGTAACCCTGGCCGCCGAATTCCTGCACGATGTGCGCATCGCCCAAAACCTGGTGGTGCTGAAGACCTCGCCGGGCCACGCCAACTCCGTGGCTGTGGCGCTCGACTCCGAAGACTGGCCCGAAGTGGTGGGCACCCTGGCCGGAGACGACACTATCCTGGTGATCGCGCCCGACAACGCCACTGCCGAGATCGTCCGCCAGCGCTGCCTTGCGCCTGTCAGACTCTAATCTTCCCACGCACACCTAAACATAAGTTCCACTTATGTTACAATGACCTCGTTTGCACCTTTTCGAAGCCAAGCTCTTCAAAGAAATCGCCCAGACCAAGAGTATCAGCAGGGCCGCCGCACACTCCGGCATCAGCCAGTCCGCCGCCACCCAGCACGTCCAGGAACTGGAACGCCGCCTGGGCCTACGGCTGGTCGACCGCAGCACCCGGCCGCTGGGACTCACCGATGCCGGCAAACTCTACGCGGACTTCTGCCGTGAAATCCTGCGCCGCGAGGACCAGTTCCTGGTGGCGCTGGAGCGCTTTAAGGGTCAGGCCGAAGGCGCCGTGCGGGTGGCCTCCATCTACTCCATCGGATTGTCGGAAATGTCGTGCCTGCGCCAGGAGTTCGAGCGCCGCCATCCCCAAGCCCAGTTGCACGTCGATTATCTCCGTCCGGACAAAATCTACGAGGCGGTCCTGGGCGATCAAGCGGACCTCGGGCTGGTCAGCTATCCCGTAGCCAAGCGCGAACTGGCAGTAGTTCCATGGCGCAAGGAGCAAATGGCCGTGGCCGTGCCGCCCTCCCATCCGCTGGCCGCGAAGTCGATCCTCCAACCCGCGGATCTCAACGGCCAGGACTTCATCGGCTTCGATGAGGACTTGCTGATCCGCCGCGAACTGGACCGCTTCTTTCGCGACCACGGCGTGGAGGTGAACCAGGTCATGCAGTTCGATAACATCCAGACCATCAAGGAAGCCGTGGCGTTGGGGTCAGGAATCAGCATCCTGCCGGCGCGCACCATGCAAACCGAAATCGAGCAGGGCCGCCTGGTTTCGGTGCCTCTGCACGCACCGCAGTTATTGCGGCCGCTGGGCATCGTGCACCGCAAGCGCAAGAAGTTCAACTTAGCCGCGCAGGCTTTTCTGAATCTGTTGCGCGAGCAGCCGGCTGCGCGGACCTCATGAGCGGAGCGCGCGCGGCCGGGCTGGCACTCCTGCTCGGCGCCATCGTCCTGGGGGCAGGGGGAGACATTGTGGCGGATGTGCGCGCCGCCTGCGATGCCCGAAACTTCGCCCTGGCCGAGCGCGAGATTCAGAGCTACCGCTCCGCGGCGGGTGTGACGCCGGAGATGCTGGAGGCGCTTTCCTGGCTGGCGCGCGGCACGCTGGACGATAAGCAGTACGAGCGCGCCGACGCCTACGCCACCGAGGCGCGGCAACTTTCGTTGGATTTTCTCAAGCGCGGAGGCCAAGGCACGCCACCGTTGGCTAACGCGCTGGGCGCAGCCATCGAAGTGCGCGCGCAGGTGCTGGGAGCCCGCGGCCAGCGCGCGGAGGCCATCGCCTACCTCAAGACCGAGATGGCCACCTGGGCCGGCACCGCCCTGGCCGCCCGCATTCAGAAGAATATCAATCTGCTGAGCTTGGTGGGCAAACCCGCGCCCGCCCTGGACGTCAGCCACTGGCTGGGGACGAAGCCCTCGCCGCTGGCCGCTCTCAAGGGCCATCCCGTGTTGCTCTTCTTCTGGGCGCACTGGTGTGTCGACTGCAAAGCCGAAGTGCCCATCCTGGCCCGGTTGATGCAAACCTACGGACCCAAAGGGCTGGTTCTGGTGGGTCCCACGCAACTCTACGGCTACACAGCCGACGCCGATGCCACTCCGGAAACGGAAACCCGGTATATCGACCAGGTGCGGCGGCAGTATTACGCACCCCTGGGAAACATGCCCGCACCGATCAGCGCGGAGAATTTCCAAATATACGGTTGCAGCACCACGCCCACCCTCGTGCTCTTGGATAGCGCCGGCATCGTGCGGCTGTATCACCCGGGCGCAATGAGTTACGACTCCCTGGCCGGCCAGGTCAAGCGCTTTTTAGCTTCAGCCGTTCACGGCTCCCATCCTTAACTTGGCACTCCGCATAGCTCTCGAGACTACGGATGAGGCTCTCCACAGCCGACCGCCTGGAGTAAAGCTCCATCAATTTCTTGCGAACAGAACCACCGTCACCACGGGATCCGTTCACGCTCGGGTCAGAACGCATTATGAATTAACTGTATCAAAAGTACCAGAACCACGGGATGCCCCTATTTGGGTATTGAGTTAGCATACCCCTAAATGGGGGCATGGCTGTGCGGAGTTGCACCTCAAACCTTTAAGTTAAGAACTCAGCAATCCGTTCTGCGTCGTTAGGTACTACCACAGGCTGATTGCCAAACTGGGAATGGATCGCGACGCCGCCGGGAGCTTCCAATTTTCCGGTGTGGTACCGGTAGATGTAATCCGAATCCTTTAGGAGATTGCCGGTAAGTACCGCCACCACATCCGCGCTGGCGGCCATGACGCCGGATGCCGTCAGCTTGCGAATACCCGCCAGCGTGGCCGCCGAGGCCGGCTCGCAGCCGATACCGCATCGGCCGATCACGGCCTTCGCGTCCGCGATTTCCTGTTCGCTCACTTTCTCCACCACGCCACCGGAGCAGGCCACTTCGCGCAGCGCCTTAGGCCACGAAACCGGATCGCCGATCTTGATGGCCGTGGCCAGCGTCTCCGGATGGCTCACCGCGTGAAAGCCGCGCGCGGGATCCCGCATCAGGTCGTAAAACGGCGCGGCGCCTTCGGCCTGGATCACCGCCAGCCGCGGCACTCGCGCGATGAAGCCCAGCCCGTGTAGTTCCCGCAACGCCTTGCCGAACGCGGCCGTGTTACCCAAATTGCCGCCCGGCAGCACGATCCAATCGGGCGGGTTCCAATCGCGCTGGTCGAGCATCTCCACCACGATGGTTTTCTGACCTTCGATGCGAAATGGATTGATGGAATTCAACAGGTAGATGCCCAGCCGTTCGGCGAGCGTGCGCACCAGCGCCAGGATTTGATCGAAGTTGGCGTCCACCTGCAGGGTCTTCGCGCCGTATTCGAGCGCCTGCGCCAGCTTGCCGTATGAGATGTTGCCGTGCGGGATGAAGACGATCGGAGCCAGGCCGGCGGCGCTGGCGTAGGCGGCCATCGACGCGGAGGTGTTGCCGGTGGAGACGCACGCCACGCGCGGCATTCCCAGCCGCAGCGCTTGCGCCACGCCGCAGGTCATCCCGTTGTCTTTGAACGAGCCTGTGGGATTAAAGCCCTGGTGCTTGAAAGTGAGCGCGTCCAGGCCGCCGTACGCGGCAGCCGGCGGCGCGGGCAGCAGCGGGGTGTGCCCCTCCCGCAGCGTGACCACTCGCTCGAACGATTCCAGGAACGGGATGATCTCGCGGTGCCGCCAGACGCCGCTTTGATTGAGAGGCGCATTCGACGTGCGCCGTTCGCGCCAGATCCGCTTCAGCTCGGCAGGCGACTCCGCGGGCGGCGGATACCAAACCTCCAGCAGCCCGCCGCAATGCGGGCAGTTGTAGATCACATCGGTGATCGCGAAGCGCGCGCGGCAGCGCTCTTCGAAGCAGATTAACTCGGCAGGCATGGAACTTTAATTATAGCGGCGGGGCCAGTTATACTAGCGTGGGTGACCAGATTCCAGGAAATATCGATCAAGGGCTTCCGCCGGCTGGCCGACGTGCAACTTCAGTTGCGCCCGCTTTCGGTGCTGATCGGGGCAAATGGAATCGGCAAGACGTCGCTGCTGGATGTGTTTTCACTCCTCGCCAGTTCGGCGCAGGGGTCGTTGAATGCCGCGCTAAGCGAGCTCGGCGGGCTATCGACCCTGATCACTTGTGATCGTACCGAGGAACTGGCCCTGGGAATCTCGATGGAAATTGAGAAGGACGCCCAGATGCAGCGCTACTCACTGCGGATTCGGCCGCGGGGGCCGTCGTACGTGATCGAGCAAGAGGCTCTATACCTGCATGCGGCTTTTCCGGATTTTGAGCGCTTGGACTTTCCCCCTGTGGCGGCCGGAACGCTGGCTTTGGTCTGGAGGGACAAGAAATTCTCGAAGCCGCTGTATGCCAATCAGCTTTCCGAGGGCACGCTGCGCTTTCTCTGGCTCGCAACGCTGTTGCAGAGTCCAGACCTTCCTGCCGTGACGCTGATAGACGAGCCGGAGGTCAGCCTGCACCCTGACCTTCTCAACCTGCTCGTAGACCTTTTCAGGGAGGCCTCTCATTACACGCAGTTGATCGTCGCAACTCATTCGGACCGGCTGGTGCGGTTCCTCCAACCGTCTGAGCTGGTCGCGCTCGATTCCGCGGATGACGGGACGGCCAGGCTGACGTGGGCCGATCAGCTTGATTTGGACGAGTGGCTTTCCGATTACTCACTCGATGAAGTGTGGCGCAGGGGACGGATGGGCGCACGCACATGACGATCGTCCTCCTGATCGAGGGGAAGACCGAAGAAGCCTTCTTGCCCGCTCTTCGCGAGTTTCTTAAGAAGCGTCTGCCTGGTAGAATGCCGCGGCTCGATCCGGATCCGTACAATGGACGGCTCGAGAAGGGGGAAGTGTTAAGGCGCGACGTCAATCGGCACCTGAAGACTGGCGCCAATGCGGTCGTCGCTTTAACCGATGCGTACACAGGGAGCCGTGACTTCGTCGATGCGGCCGATGCCAAGCGGAAGATGCGCGAGTGGGTGGGCGCTAACGACCGGTTCTTCCCACATGCCGCGCAGTACGAATTTGAGGCGTGGCTGCTTCCGTTCTGGGCGGACATCCAGCGCCTGGCCAAGCACAATCGCGGCGCAATTGGAAGCAAGCCGGAGTTGGTAAATCATACCAAGCCCCCTTCCGCTTGGATAAGTGAGACATTTCGAGCCGGAAAAAGTCGCCGATACTATTCAAAGGTCCGCGATGGTGGGCGCATCCTGCGTGACAACGGCCTCACGGTCGCCGCGAACGCTTGCCCTGAGTTGAAGGCATTCCTCAACACCATCCTGGGGCTCTGCCAAGGCGAGTGCCTGGAATAAGTCATGCTGGCCATACACCTGGAAAATGGGCGCGTCGAAATGCGCGACCAGCCGCGCCCCCACCGGCCCGAAGGCTTTGCCCTCATCCGCCTTCTCTGCGGCGGCATCTGCAATACCGACCTCGAACTCCAGCGTGGTTACTACGGCTTTGCCGGTACGCCCGGCCACGAGTTCGCAGGCGTTGTGGTCGAGGCGGATTCGCCCGCGTGGATTGGCCGCCGCGTCGTCGGGGAAATCAACCTGGGGTGCGGCGCCTGCCAGTGGTGCCGGCGCGGTCTCGGCCGCCATTGCCCTGGACGCACCGTCCTCGGCATCGTCAACCATCCGGGCGCCTTTCGCGAATTCCTGACTCTGCCGGAGCGCAATCTCCACGCGTTGCCGGATACACTCCCCACCGCGCGCGCCGTGTTCGCGGAACCCCTCGCGGCCGCCTGCGAAATCCTGGATCAGGTGGCGCTGCCGTGCGCCTCCGAAATCGCGGTGCTCGGCGATGGCAAGCTCGGGCTGCTCATCGCCCTGGTGCTGAATGCGTACGGCCACCGCGTTCACCAGTTTGGCCACCACCCGGAAAAGTTGCAAATCGCGAGCCGCGCCGGCGTCGCCACCGAAGTCGCCGCCTCTGCCCTCCCCGAGATGGCCTACGACTGGGTGGTGGACGCCACCGGTTCGCCCGAAGGGTTCCGCCAAGCTGTGCGGATGACGCGTCCGCGCGGTACCGTGATTCTGAAATCCACCGTGCACGGCCTGGTGGGAGTGGATACCGCGCCCGTGATCGTCAACGAGATCACGCTGGTGGGCTCGCGCTGCGGGCGTTTCGAGCCGGCGCTCGATCTGCTCAACCGCAACCTGATCCCGGTCGAAGAGCTGATCTCGGACGAGTTCCCGCTCGCCCACGCCCCGCGCGCCTTCGAGCGTGCCGCGCAGAAAGGCGTGCTCAAGGTGCTGCTGCGGGAGTAACATCTCATCATGACCCCATTCCGATTCTGCGCGCCGCTGCTGCTCGCCGCCGGCGCCTTTGGCCAGACATCCACCGTGCTGCACGCCGCGCGACTGTTGGACGTCGAGTCCGGCAAGATGCTCCAACCCGCCGAAGTGCTCGTGACCGGCGAACGCATCGTCGAAGTCGGCGCCACAGTCACGCACCCGCCCGCCGCCGAGATCGTCGATTTGGGCGACCGCACCCTATTACCGGGCTTGATCGATGCGCACGTCCACCTGTTTCTGCATCCCGGGGCCGAAGATCTGCAGACCGTCCAGGAGTCTGTGCCCGAACGAACGATCCGCGCCGTGGCCGCCGCCAAGGCCGACTTGATGGCCGGTTTCACCGCCGAGCGCGATATGGGGACCGAAGGCGCGGGCTCGGCCGATACCGCCGTCCGCAAAGCGATCGACTCCTTAGGCCTCGCGCCCGGACCGCGCCTGCGCATCAGTGGCAATGCCGTCGACATCCTGGGCGGCCACGAAGACGCCATCGGCTACAATCCCGCCCAGCCTGTGCTACCCAATGCCACCTGGGCCAACAACGCCGCTGAGTTGGTTACGGTGATCCGCGGCCAGTTCAAGGAAGGCGCCGACTTCATCAAGATCTACGAAACCGGCCGCGACACGCTCCGCGATGGGAAATTCTCTACGCCATATCAATACACCGAAGCCGAGCTGCGCGCCGCCGTGGAGGAAGCCGCGCGCGTGGGCAAGCGCGTGGCCGTCCACGCCACCGGAGAGCCGGGCACGCTTTACGCTGCGCGCGCCGGAGTGGCCTCGATCGACCATGCGCTCCAGCTTAGCGAGGAAACCATGCGGGTCATGCGCGAGAAACAGATATTCGCCGTGCCCACCTTCACCATTTTCGAGTACTTCGCCGATCATGCCCCATCTCAGCAGGCGGCCGAACGCGAGCGCGCCCTGCTCGAATTTCACGCGCGTGAGTTCCGCGCACAACTCGCGGCGGGCGTGCCGATGGCTGTGGGTTCCGACGTCGGTCCGTTCCCACACGGCACGCAAGCCCGCGAGTTCGTGCTGATGGTCAAGTACGGCATGACGCCGCTGGCCGCCATTCAAGCCGGCACGCTGAACGGCGCCCGGCTGCTCGGCTGGCAGGACCAGATCGGCGCACTTAAAAAGCGCTACTTCGCCGATATCGTGGCGGTGCCAGGCGATCCGCTGCAGGATATCGGCGTGCTGCAAAAAGTCGCTTTCGTGATGAAAGGCGGCGTCATCTACAAACGCTGATTTTACAAATTAGCACTTGACAATATAGCGAATAAAAGGCGAACATAACCGAGGAGGAAACAGTTATGATTCGTGACGCCCTATTGCCCGAATTCGATCAAGAGATGGCCAACACCCGCAAAACATTGGAGCGCTGCCCGGAAGACAAGTACGGCTGGAAACCGCATCCCAAGTCCTTCAGCATGGCCTCGCTCGCCACGCACATCGCCAACATGACCGGGTGGGCCGTGGACGTGATCGACAAGGATTCGTTTGACATCTCGCCGCCCGGAGCGCCGCCCTATAAAGAGGAGCCGGCCGCTTCGCGGCAAGACCTGCTGGCGCTATTCGATAAGAACGCGTCCGCGGCGCGCGCCGCTTTGGCCGGCGCCGGCGACGAGCAACTCGCGCAGAACTGGTCGCTGCTGGCGGGAGGCGAAACCATCCTCAGCATGCCGCGCATCGCCTGCATCCGCAGCTTCGTGATGAACCACACCATCCACCATCGCGCGCAACTGACCGTATACCTGCGCCTGAACGACGTGCCGGTGCCCGCGCTCTATGGCCCGTCGGCTGACGAGCAGGGCTAAGCCGAGAACGGAAGCACTTCTTCGCGCTGGGGGTCGAAGCGGATGCGCCGCTTTTCCAGATAGCTCTGGTTGGCCAGCAGCGCGGCCTGTGCGGCGCGATGTCCGATATACACATCGGCGTTCGGCAGCTTGCGCGAGCGGCAGCAATCCAGAAAGTTGCGCACGTGCTGGCCGGTGATATCGCCCGGAAAGCGCTGGATCACCGGCTCGGCGCCCTTCTCCGCGGCGCGAAACTCGTACCGGTTGCGATTCACGAACAGGCGCCCGCCCGATCCCAGAAACTCCACGTGATATTCGGGGCCATTGTCGACCGCCAGCGAAATGAAGCTGACGGTGAAGCCGCCGGGATACTCGAACAGCGCGCTGATGGTGTCGGGCGCGGTGCGGCCGTCGTGAAAATCGTAGTACACGCCACCCGCCGCTACCGCCGAAAGGGGCGCGTCGTTCGGCATGGCAGCCGTGCCCATGAACATGTGCGCTACGTCGATCCAGTGCGCGCCGAAATCGGTCAGCTTGCCGCCGCCGAAATCCAGAAACGCGCGGAAATCGAGATACTGCGCGGGATTCCAGTCGCGGTATTTCAGCGGGCCCAAAAAGCGCACCCAATCCAGGTTCGCGGGCTTCTGCGCGGGTTCGGTGGGCAAGGCTCGGTTGGCGCCGCCGTGCCACACACAATCCACGTGCGAAATCTTGCCCAGCATGCCGGAACGCACGAACCGTTCGCGCGCTTCCAGGTAAACATCGCCGGAGCGCTGCTGCATGCCCACCTGGCACACGCGATTGTTGACGCGCGCGGCGCGCACGATTTCCGGCCCTTCCTCGCGTAAGCGGGTTAGCGGCTTTTCGACGTACACATCCTTGCCGGCGTTAAGCGCGTCGATGGCGATGGCCTTGTGCCAGTGGTCCGGCGTGGCGATCAGCACGGCATCCAGGCCCTTCAGTTCCAGCAACTGGCGATGATCGGCGAAGGGTTGCGCGCCGGCCGCCTGCGCCACCCCTTTATCGGCGTGATCCCCAAAAACATCGCACACGGCGCGGACGTCCACCTGCGCGGTCTTCTGAAAGATACCGGCGACGTAGAGGCCCCGCTCGCCGCATCCGATGAGGCCGAACTGGATGCGATCGTTCGCGCCCAGGACTCGCGAGTATGAGAGGGCCGTCAACGCGGCCGCTTGGATTCCTTCCCGGCGGGTAAGCATACCTAAACATATCAGCCTTCCCGCACTACCGAGCCGCGACCGTAAGGGAGCGGTTCCCGACTGGGCTTGTTATACTTGACCCAGCGCACTTGCGAGGGTCTGTCGTTGACACTAGGGAAGAGAGTGATTCTGGCCGCTTTGGCGGCGTCTATCGTACCTGCCTGTGCGGCCGTTGCCGTGCGCCTGCTGGTGGTGGATTCGTCCGGCGAGGCCTCCCGAATTCTGAAACAATTGCAATCCGGCGCGGATTTCGCCGTGCTGGCCCGCGAAAAATCCATTGACGCCACCTCTGTCGACGGCGGATTTCTAGGCCAGGTGGACCCCGCCAACTTGCGGCCCGAACTGCGCGACGCCTTGAGCGGAGTGGCGCCCGGAGGCCTGTCCGCAATCGTCAAATTGCCGTCCGGTTACGCCCTGATGAAGGTCCTGCCTGAGTCGGAGGTCGCCCGACTCGACCAGGCCAATCGCGCCCGGCAAGCGGCCATTGCGGCGGAGGGCAGCGTTCACAACACACCCGATATCGACGGACAGTTGGTGGCGCTCGCGGCTTTGTCCACCATTCCCAAGGCCGAGGGTTGGGACCAGGATCTGCCGGCCATCTGCGAGGGGCACAAACGCGCCTGGTCGATAGCCATGGACCGCGTGAATCGCCTGCTGGACCCGGCCGATCCGAATGGCTTGACCCAAACGCACGGCAGCGCTTACGACTGGGCCGAGGCGCACTATGTGAAGGCTCAGTTGCACGCCAACGTGGGCGCCATGCCGGAGGCCATCGAGCAACTCGAAGCCGCCTACCGCCTGGCGGAGGAGAGTCTGCCCGAGTCCAAGCCCCTGCTCGAACGGGCCTTGGGAATCGCCTACCTGCGCCTCTCCGAAATGGAAAACGATATCTACACCAAGCCCGGCGATCGCTGCATTTTTCCCATGCAGCCGGGCTTGCGTTACGCCCATCCGGCCAGTTCCGGGAATGCCGTCCGGTATTTTCTGAAATTCCTCGCGCGCTCCCCTGGCGACGTGGAGGTGAAGTGGCTGCTCAACCTCGCCGAGATGACCCTGGGTAACTATCCGGATCGCGTGCCGCCGCCCAACTTGATGCCGCCCGCGCTATTTGCCTCCGCGGAAAGCATTGGGCGCTTCACCGATGTGGCGCCGGAAGCCGGCCTGGCCCTCTATGCCCGATCGTCGGGCGTGGTCGTCGACGATTTTGACAATGACCGTCTGCTGGATGTCATGACTTCCAGCTACGATTCCTGCGCGCCCATGCACTTCTTTCATAACAATGGAGACGGCACATTTTCGGATCGGACCGCCGCGGCCGGACTGTCGAATCAATTGGGTGGGTTGAACCTGGTGGCGGCCGATTACAACAACGATGGCTGCCTCGACGTCCTGGTGTTGCGCGGCGCCTGGGAGCAGGTACCCCAGCGCAAATCGCTTTTGCGCAACAACTGCGACGGCACCTTCACCGACGTGACCAAACAGGCTGGCCTGGCCAGTCCCGGAACCAACAGCCAGAGCGCCGCGTGGGCCGACATCGATAACGACGGCTTCCTGGATCTGTTTGTGGCCAATGAAGGCGGACCCAGCCAGCTCTTTCGCAATAAAGGCGACGGCACCTTCGAAGATATTTCGCACGCCGCCGGGATCGATCGGAGTTCAATCTCGAAGGGGGTGACGGCAGCCGATTACGATGGCGACGGATATGTCGACTTTTACGTATCCAATCTGAACGGCACCAGCAACTTTTTGTATCGCAATAACCACGACGGCACGTTTACCGATGTCGCCGAGCAGGCGGGCGTGCCGGGCACCGGCCGGACCTTCGCGGTGTGGTTCTTCGATTACGACAACGACGGCTGGCCCGACCTGTTCGTCACCAGTTACTCTCCCTCGCTCGAAGAAAGCATCAAGACCTACCTGGGGCTGCCGTACAACGCCGGCACGATGAAACTCTACAGAAACCTGGGCAACGGCGCATTTCAAGACGTCACCAAAGACGTTGGACTGGAGAAAGTGTTCATGCCCATGGGCGCCAACTTCGGCGATGTCGACAACGATGGATATCCGGACATCTATCTGGGCACGGGGTCCACATCCTACGCTTCCCTTCTTCCCAATGTGCTGCTGCACAACAAGGAAGGCAAATCGTTTGTCGATATCACGGCGTCCTCTGGCGTTGGCGATCTTCACAAAGGGCATGGCGTGGCGTTTGCCGATCTCGACAACGACGGCTCGCTCGATATTCTGACATCGGTCGGCGGCGCGGCGGCGGGCGATGCCCATACATTCCGCTTGTATCAGAACCCCGGGAACGCCAACGACTGGATCGCGCTGCGGCTGGTGGGCGTGCACGCCAACCGCTCGGCCATCGGCGCGCGCATCAAAGTGACCGTGAAGAACAAAGGCCAGGGCGAGCGCGCGGTTTACAGCACGGTGGGAAGCGTGAGCTCGTTTGGCGGATCGCCATTGCGGCAGCACGTTGGCTTGGGCCCGTCGGCCGCTATCGAAAAAATGGAGATCTGGTGGCCCGGCGGTTCCCAGCCGCAGACCCTTACCGGCGTCGGCAAGAACCAGTTCATCGAGGTCAAGGAAGGCGCAGCCGGGTTCACCAGGCTCAACTACCGCCGCTCCCGGCTCGGCGGCGCCCATGCCAAAGGAGCCTCATGACGCGGTGGCTCTTGCCTGCTTGTTTCGTTTGTTGCGCCGCTCTATCGGCTGCCGGGCGCTATCCGGCAACTGGCCTGATCTTGAAAATCGACCGGCCTCACAAGAGCTTCGTGGCGTCGTGCAAAGAGATTCCCGGTTACATGGAAGCCATGATCATGCCGATTCCCGTGCATGACGAGCGACTGCTGGATGGCCTGCAAGCCGGCGCCATCGTGGATTTTACCCTGGTAGTCGCCTCCGACGATGCCTGGGCGGAGCAAATCAAGATCCACCATTTTCAGAGCCTGGAACAGGATCCCTTCGAAGCCCACGGCCTTCAACTAATTGAGAATTTCGGCCATAACGATTCCGCTACACGGGAACTGGCCGTCGGCGAGACCGTCCCGGATTTCACGCTAACCAGCCAGGCTGGACGGCCCGTCAGCCTCGGCCAGTTCAAAGGCAAAATCGTGGCTGCTTCGTTCGTGTATACCAGTTGCCCTTTGCCGAACTATTGTTTTCGGCTCTCCAACAACTTCGGCCGCCTGCAGAAGCGTTTTGCCGATCGCCTGGGCCGCGATTTGATCCTGTTGAGCATCACGATCGACCCGGTGCGCGACACGCCGGCGGTGCTGGCCAAGTACGCCTCCACCTGGAAGGCCGATGCGAACTCGTGGTTTTTCCTGACCGGACCCGAGGCCGATATCCGTGCCCTATCGCGCCGGTTTGGCGTCAATTATTGGCCGGACGAGGGTGCGCTGACGCATTCCCTGCACACCATCGTCATCGACCGGCAGGGTAAACTGGCAGCCAATCTGGAGGGCAACGAGTTTACCGCCGAACAGCTCGGCGATCTGGTGGACACCCAAATGCGCCAGGCCGCCCGATAAGCTTGCCTCCCCGGCGGGTAGGCAGACCTGAAGCAGATCAATCTTGCCCGCTGCCAGGCCTCGCCGCGACGTCTGCCGGGTCAATCACTTCGATATTGGGAAAACGTCCAAACCCGGTTCTGTCGAACGTCAGAATGGCGGAAAGCCCGTGCACCTGCATCGCCGCAACCAAGCGCGCATCGTGAGCAGGCTTGCCCGATACGCCATGTTCCAGCACGAGACCTTCCCAAGCGGGATAGATAGCCGGCGTCTCCGGCAGTAGGAGGAACATACCCTTGATGCGGGCGAGTTCTGCGGCTGCCTCAGCCGGAGTCATGCCCAGACCGTTCTCCCCCATTGGACGCGTCGCGACCACCCAGAGCTCGATCAGATTCTGGGCGACAATATGGAGCCTCCTGCCCCGTCCGGGCAGAAGCTGAATCGCGCGATCCGCGACGGCATAGAGCGAGTGGTGAGGCTGGAGAGTGCGTATGAGAACGCTGGTGTCGACAAGCATGCACTAAGCGCGGTCAGGGTAGATGTTCTCGCGGCTGATCGCGTCTTCACTCAAAAGCGGCGTGGTGCGGTCATGACTCTCAGCCCACTGATGAAACCGCCGCGCCCATTCCTCCGGGTCGGTCTTCTGCAGATGCGCAAACGAACTGGTGGGGGCCAGTTGCGCCGCGAGCTGCTCCAGCCAGCGTTCGACGGTCAGCCCCTGCCCCTCGGCCTGTGCCTTCAGCGCGTTCGCTTGCTCTTCGGAAAGTTCGATGGTCACGGTCATGGGCTCAAAGCTCTCTCTCCAGCGTACCGGATATAGGGCGAGCGTGCCGACCCCTTACTCCAGCATCAACGTGCAAACGCGATCCATGGCCGCCCGCAGATCCGCCGCCGGCCCGTTATAGTTATTCACCAGAATCGAAAACGCCAGCATCTGCCCGTTGACCCGGTGCGCATATCCGGAGAGCGCGGCGACATGCGACAGCGTGCCGGTCTTGGCGAAGATGCGTTCCGCCGCCGTGGTGCCCGCGAACCGCGCGTGCAGGGTGCCGTCCACGCCGGCCACCGGCAGCAGGCTGACCCACGCGTCCCGCGCGGCCGAATGGTGCATGTGCACCAGCAGGCGGACCACGGCCGTCGGCGACACCAGGTCCAACCGCGACAATCCCGAGCCATCCGCAAAAGTATAACCGGCGCGATCGATGCCCACTTCGTCGAGGAAAGCCTGCTCTTCCGCGATCCCCGCTTCGCGGCTGCCCACATGCCGCCGCGCCCTGGCAACCGCCCGCAGCGCCATCTCGGCGTGCAGATTCTGGCTCACTTTATCGGTCACGCGCAAGTCTTCCAGCAACGGCGCGGAATCGCGCCGCGCCAGTTCCACACCCGGCTCGGGGTCGGGCGCCGGGCCGTTGGTCAAGTCGGCCACCTGGTGCGGATACAGATGGACCGCCCGCGCTTCCCCGCGAATCGCAATCCCTCGCCGCGCCAGCGCATCGCGAAACGCAACCGCCGCAAACAGCGCGGGATCCTCGACGCCCAGCACTTCGGTATCGCCGGGGTCGTTGAGCGGCAGCGTGCCCCATATCCGCAACTGGCGCGCGCCCGGCAACCGGTCTACCATAATTCTGCGCTCGACCTTGCCCCCGTCCGCCGCCGTGCGCACGCGATTGTCGATGTCATAATAATCGACCGGCGGCATTACAGCAATTTGCGCCGCGTCGGATGCATAGCTCCCGGGCAGCACCCTCAACGACACCGTATTGTCGTTGACGCTCAGCGCGCTGGCGGGCGCGCCATAATCCCAAACCGGATCGTCGATCGACCATCCGTCCGCATAAGGTTGCCACACATAGGCCGTGTCGTCGCCCACGATATCGGCGCTGACCGACCGCACGCCATGTGCGGCAACCTGGTCTGCCAGATCTTCGATGGCCGCCAGCGGGTCGCCCGCCGGCGCGTCCTTGCGATAGGGGATCGCGCGGCCCGACAGATTGGGATCGCCGCCGCCCACCAGCCGCAGGGATTCCACGGCGCCGTCCGCGCCGGGAGTGCGATCCGCCAGCACGCGCGTTTGGAACCGGTAGTCCGGTCCCAGACGCGCCAACGCCAGCGCCGTGGTGAACAACTTGGCGTTCGATGCGGGCACAAACAAGCGATCGGCATTGCGTTCGAACAGGACGCGTCCATGCTCCAGTTCGACGAGGCGGACGCCCCAGAACGACGTGCGCGCCACCGGAGACGCGTCCAGAAACGCGGCGATCCGCGCACCCGGTTTCGCTTGACCGGCGGCGATCGGCGCCAGCGCCAGCCAGGCAAACGCCAGCGCGCGCGACCTCATTGGCCCGTCACCTTCGATTCCAGCCAGATGAGCAGGAGCAGCGCGGTGACCATGCAAGTGCCCAACAGCGGAATCGCCACTACGATGCCGATGCCCCAGATGGCGGCCGCATAACCCAGCGTGGCGGGCGCGATCAATCCGCCGAAAAGCGCGAAGGAGAAAATGCCGCTGAAGAACACCGGATGGTAATACGGAAAGCGCCCTCCGATCTTCTCGGCCACCAGCGGATAGATGCTGGCGAAGCCCGCGCCCAGCAGCAGCACGCCGGCCACCGCGCCGGACCGGTTGTCGGTAGATCCCAAATACAGCAGCAAGCAGCCGAATAGAGCCGCCAGCACGCTCGCTCCCAACAACCGGCTGTGCCGCACCTTTGGCAGAATCGCGATCGCCGCCACCCTGCCCACCAGCAGCGCCAGCCAGAACAGCGCCAGCATCCCCAGCGAGGCCGGCGGGCTCATCCCCAGGCGCCGTACCAAGAAAAGTGGCAGCCATCCGGCGATCGACCATTCGTTGCCGAATTGAAAGAAGAGCAACAGCGCGAGCAGCACGGCTCCCAAGCTTCGAAAATCGCGGAAAACCTGCCGCAGATCGGCATGCGCCACCACGGCCTTTTCCGGCACGGCGACGCGCGCGTACAGGCAGGCGAACAGGCCCGGCCCCAGCGCCATCAGCATCAGGATCACCGGCACCGTGTACGCATAGAAGGTTCCGGCCACCAGCAGCGTCACCGCCAGGCATCCCAAGCCATAGTAAATGCCGCCCATGGCCGCCACCCGGAAAGGCTCGCGCGAGTAGCAGGCCCCCACGGCTTGGAAAAGGCCCGCATTGAGCAATCCCACCGCCAGGCCCAGCGCCGCCAGGCCGGGCATGCGCCATAGCCAATGCGCCGGCGGGGTCGCCAGCGCCAGCGACAGGAGCCCGCCGCACCCCAGCACACAGGCGAATACCAGCAGAAAGCGCAGACTCTTGCGCGCTAGGATCGCCGCGGATAATTGGTGCGCCGCGATCACCCCCACCGCCAGGCTGAGAAAGCAATTCCCGATGACGATAAACTCCGGCGGATCGCGATGGTAGCCCCAGGCCGGCAGAACCGCGCCCAGCAGCGCAAACAGGAATCCCGAGAGCAGAAAGCCCGCCAGCGCGCTCGCGGCGGACGGCGCCACCGCTTTGTCGGCCTCCTCGCCGGCCACGTGAGTCACCAGTCGATTGTAACGCGGCCTGATTCCCAATTCGTGAATGCGTAGGCCGCGCCACGCCGGCTCTACGGAAATCGGTAGCGGCACCCCACCCCCACCCCCTGTTTACAACAGCTTGAACGGTGGCACCCGGCATGCATTGGTTGTGTGATGGGGCAGTAAGAGGTTCTTCGGCTTTGGTGCGTTGCCTCCTGATTGGCTTAACGCCCCCCGCTGCGATTCCACTGGTTGCAGCGGGGTATTTTTTTGTCCTGGCTCTGTTACACTGGAACTCTCCCGCCAATGCCGACGTTCTATTCTCGCTGGATCTCCGACTGGGAGTACAAACTCGCCACCCGCGATAGCAACCGGGTCGTGCGCCGGTTTGAGTGGGGCCTGGACTGGCTGGGCATGCCGCCCGCCAATGGAAGCTCCAGTCAAGCGCTCGGCGACTTCGTCCGCGGCGTGCTGGCCGATTCCAGCCGTTTTTTTACCGCCGAAACCCCGCGCGATTACCGGCTTGACAACGGCCAACTCACCTTCACCAGCCCCATCCAGACGCCCTACCCGGAGAACAACGTGGTCCGCGCCGCGTTCTTTCCCGCGCGCCGCGATAACGGCCGGGCTGTCCTGGTGTTACCGCAGTGGAATGCCGACGAGGAAAGCCATTTGGGACTCTGCCGGATGCTGAACCGATTTGGCATCACGGCCCTGCGCATGAATTTGGCCTATCACGGCCCGCGTATGCCGCCCGAGCTGCAGCGTGCCGATTATCACGTTTCGAGCAACCTGGGGCGCACCATCCACGCCGGGCGGCAATCCGTAATCGACGCCCGCGCCTGCCTCGACTGGCTCCAGCAGCAGGGCTATAATCGCCTCGGAATCCTGGGCACCAGCCTGGGATCCTGCATCGCGTTTATTGCCGCGGCCCACGACCAGCGGATTTCCGCCGGCGTATTCAACCACGTCTCCATGTACTTCTCCGACGTAATCTGGACCGGCCTCTCTACCGAGCACATTCGCAAGGGCCTGGTCGGCGAGGTGACGCAGGATCAGTTGCGCGAATATTGGTCCGTCATCAGCCCCGCCTCTTATCTCGAACGGCTGGGCGGCCGCGACTTGAAAAGCTTGCTGATCTGGGCGCGCCACGATTCCACTTTCCTGCCCGTGTATTCTCATCAGGTGCTCGAATATTTCCGCAGCCGCCAGCTTCCGCACCAGGTCTTCACTTTGCCCTGCGGGCACTACACCACCGGGCAGTTTCCGTTCAACGTCATCGATGGCGTGGTCATGTGCCGGTACTTAAACCGCAACTTGTAGCGTCCTAGCCGCTTCAGCACCCACCGGTGGCGTGCCACAAGAAAACATTTGACAAAATTACACGTCGATTATAGGATGTAATTATCACTGGAAAAGGAGGTGGTCCAGAATAATGAATGAAAGTAGACCGCGCGAGGTGGCCGACTGTTGAGTCGACCGTTCTGACGTAGCTGGCTTCGTCCAGTGGCGAGGCCGAGTTCCTGTGGACCGGCTGCCTCTCGCGTACGCCAAGCCTCAGGTTTAATTTGTAGGCTGCCTTGACCCCCGTGGGTGCGTGTGTTTTTCGCGCATCCCCGGGGGTTTGTCCTTTTTTGCTATACTAAGAATCTCGAAAGGATCCCGTTACATGAAGGCCGGCATTCATCCCGCTTATAACGAGCTCAACGTCATCTGCGCGTGTGGGCACACGTTTAAGACCCGTTCCACGCACAAGGGCGACATCCGCGTGGAAATCTGCTCCCACTGCCATCCCTTTTACACAGGCAAACAAAAGTTGATGGATACAGCGGGACGCATCGAGCGATTTGAGAAGAAGTACAAGGAAAGCCGCGCCGCGAAAAAGCTCCAGCCGGCCTAGGGAGGGCGGCCACCTGGCCGCAGCCGGCTTTCAGCCGGCCTGTCTTATTTCTTTTCCTGCTCCTGCCTGTGTTTTTCGCGCTCTGCCCGCATCTTGGCATATTCGGCTTTCTGTTGGTCGTCCAAAATGGCGTCCACCTTCCGAATATGCTCATCCTCGATGGTTTTGTGCATTTCGTGCATGCGCTGGCCGGTGGCGTCCAGGATCGGCTCCAGTTCGGCCACCTGCGCGTCGGTCAGATGCAGGTGGCTGCGCATGTCCCGGATGTACTGTTGGCGGAGCTCGGCGCGGCTGTGCGGCGTGCCCACTGAAGCGGTCACCACTTTCGTCATATACAGGCGATTGGCAAATCCGCCCACCACCGCTCCGCTGGCGAAGACCACCAGCAGATAGACCAGCGTGGCAACATTGGACCGGCGCATCAGAGTTCGTCCATGGAAGGATCGGGCAGATTCGGGGCGTCTTGCGCGTGTCCCGCCGCCAGCGCCTCCACGTAGCTCTCCATCGAGAACACGGAAGTGCGTCCGTGCGGGATATACATGTAGGCCGCCATCCCCAGCGACAGCACGGCGGCCGCCGTCACCAAGGCTCGCGCCCAGCGTCCCATGAAGAATACGGACCGCTGGCGCTCCTCAATCCGCCGCCACAGTTCAGGCATGAAGTTCGCGGACGCATCCGGATCCGGAGAGACATCCCGGTAAGCCCGGAACAACGCGTCCAGTTCTGCGTCGCCTCGGTTTGTCCAGTTCATACTTATATTTCGGCTTTCGCCGCACCTTTCGCGCTCGGTTCGTTACCCGCTTCTCCGAACGCCTTCAAGACCCGCTGCCGGGCCCGGAACAACCGCACCTTAAGAGCATTCTCCTTCACGCGGTAGATTTTTTCAAGTTCCTTCAGCGAAAGCCCTTCTACTTCCTTGAGCGTCAGTAGAATGCGATCCGCTTCCGAAACCGTGCTCAACATGGCATCCACCGCCTCGGAGATCTGTCGCTGCTGCCGGACATCGTGATCTACCCGCCCGCCTGCCGTCGCGTCGGCCAGCATCACCTGCTGCTCGGAAAGATCCGACATGCGCGACTCCATGCGCCGCCGGTGCTTCCGAAGGTAATCGTATGCCGCGTTTACGGTCAGCCGGTACAACCACGGTTCAAAAACCTCTAACGTACGGAGCTGATCCAGCGAGAAATACAACCGCAGGAACACCTCCTGCCCCACATCCTCCACGTCTTCCGGCCTGGAGATCAGGCGCGCAATCGTCCCCAAAGTCCGTTTCCGGTATGCCAGCACGATCTCGTTGAACGCGGCCGCGTCGCCCGCCTGTGCGCGTTGGATTATCGCAAAATCGACTAGCATGCGGCCCCGAACCGGCCCGCACAGAAGCGCCTGGGCTTCCGTGTGTTAAGGCGTACCGGCAAATACCTAGGTTACAACAAGAAACGTGCCATCGGCCTCTGCTGTTTAATCCTGCTACAATGCCCGAATCTCAACCGGAGGGACCCATGTGAGAAACTGCACCGTTCGGTGGATGCTCGCGTGCGCCGCGCTGGTCTCGGCATTGTCCGCCCAAATCCCAGCCGCCGATGCCCGCAACACAACCATCCCCCACACCGATTTCCATTTCACCATGCCGGCTTACGCCACCCTGCCGGAATGGGAAGCGCACAAAGCGCATCTCGAGCGGCAGATCCTGGTCGCCGCCGGCCTGTACCCCCTTCCCGAGAAAACGCCCCTCCATCCCCAAATCTCCGGTCGTATCGAGCACGCCGATTATTCCATCGAAAAAGTCGCGCTCGAAACCATGCCCGGCTACTACCTGGGCGGGAATCTTTACCGGCCGCTGCACCCCACCGGCAAAGTCCCGGCCGTCCTGACGCCGCACGGCCACTGGACCTACGGACGCCTGGAGAACTCGGATGGCTATTCCGGCCCGGCCCTGGGAATCAATCTCGCCCGCCAGGGATATGTCGCATTTGCCTACGACATGGCGGGCTACAACGACACCCTGCAGACCGAGCACCGCTTCACCAGCCCCACCTATCAACTCTGGAGCTTCACTCCGCTGGGCCTGCAGCTATGGAACTCGATCCGCGCGCTGGATTTCGTCGCGTCGCTGCCCGAAGTGGACAGCCGGCGGATCGCCGTGGCGGGCGCCTCGGGCGGAGGCACCCAGGCCTTTCTGCTGGCCGCGGTCGACAGCCGCGTGCGCGCCGCCGCGCCAGTCAACATGGTCTCGTTCATCATGCAGGGCGGCTGCCAGTGCGAAAACGCCCCCGGATTGCGCATCGGCACGTCCAACGTCGAGATCGCCGCCATGATGGCGCCCCGGCCCATGCTGCTGGTCTCCGCCACCGGTGATTGGACCCGCAATGTGCCCCGCGAAGAGTACCCCGCCATCCGCTCCATCTATGCGCTCTACAAACAGCCGGATAACCTGTCGGTGGTGCAGTTCCAGGCGCCGCATAATTTCAACCAGCGCAGCCGCGAGGCGGTCTACGGCTTTTTCGCCAGGCAGCTTCTCGGCGCGGATGCCGCCCAGCCGGTCTGGGAACGCACCGTGGAAGAGGAGCCGTTGCGGGACATGCTCGTCTGGCAGGGACGCAGCCTGCCGGCCAATGCGCTCACCCAGGCGCAGCTCTTCGACCAATGGAAGCGGGCCGGCAGAATGCGCATGGCCGCCCTGGACCGGCCGGCGCGCCGCGAGGCCATGCTGGAGGTGTTCCACGCGGAGTGGCCGCGCGAGGTGAACGACGAGCGTGCGGGCGATCGGATCGCGCTGGGCCGGCCCGGGCGCGGCGATCGCGTGCCCGGCATCTGGCTGCCGGGTGCGGGCGCGCCCACGTTGGCGATTCATCCCGATGGTGCGGACGCCGCCCGCCGCGATCCGCGAGTCGCGGAGTTGATTAGCGCCGGAAAGGCCGTGCTGCTGATCGACGCGTTTCAGACCGGCAGCGCCGTGGCGTCGCGCGATCTCGACAAACAGTTCATCCTGACCTTCAACCCCAGCGACGACGCCAATCGCGTGCAGGACATTCTGACCGCGCTGCGATTTCTGGATGCGCAGCACGCCGGCGCGCCCGCGTTGCTCGCGATGGGTAAGGCGGGCGCCTGGGCGCGTTACGCGAAGGCCATGGCGCCCATCGATGTCTCGCTTACCGCCGATGCGGGATCCTGCCCGTCCACCGACGGCGATTTCATCAACGAGCTGTTCGTCCCCGGCGTGCAACTGTTCGCCGAGCCCTGCAACTGACTCCTCCCGTTCCGGCGCTTGACAGCCGGTTCCACAGTCCTTACCGTAATATTATGGACGTACAGTTCAGCCCCGACCAGAAAGCGTTCGTCCGCCAGGCTATCGATAGCGGACGGCTTCGTCACGAGGAAGACGCGGTGCGAGAAGCGCTTTCCCTATGGGAGGAACGCGAACGTACTCGCGCGGAGATTCTTGCCGCTGTTGATGAGGCGGAAGCCTCCCTTGTTCGTGGCGAAGGACTCGTCATTACCCAGGAGTCGATGCGAGAGCTTGCCGAGGAAGTGAAACGGCGCGGCCGTGCCCGCCTTGAGGCGCGCAACTGACGCCCGCTGATGGGACACCGTCGCACGCCGCAGGCCGATTCCGACCTTGATGACATCTGGTATTACGTCGTTCTAAACAGTGGCAGCGCCGAGATTGCCGACCGTCTAGTCGATTCCATCGTCGACCGGTTCTTTCTGCTCGCTAACTATCCCAATATCGGGCGCGCCCGCGACGAGGACCTGCGTCCCGGCTTGCGGAGCTTTCCGGCCGGCAGGTACATCATCGTCTACCGCATGGAAGACGCAGACGTGCTGATCCTTCGCGTGCTGCGCGGCAGCAGGAACATGGAAACGTTGTTCGGTCGTTGACCCTACTTCGTCAACCCCGCCACATACACGCCGCGGTATCCGCCCACCGCCGCCTCGGTGCCGATCACTTTGATGATGTGACCCATATTCTCGGCGCCCGCGGTTCGGATATCCACGCCGCCATCGCGCCGCGGATCGTGCTCCTCGGGCATCAGCATGTACAGCGTGCCATTCTTGGTCAGCAGGCCGACAGGCTGGCCGGCTTGCGCGCACTTCTGGCCGCAACTGCGGTGCTTCTCGCCGTGCTTGCCAAGTTGCAGGTAGCAGGAGAAGTCCACCAGTTCGCCCACCAGCGTCACTTCGTGGCCGGGCTGCGGCTTCTTGTCCACGCCGGCTGCGATGCTGGTCGCCGACCACGGTTGTTCCATGCTATGACCCAGCGTGGCGGCCGGCGCGTCGTATGTGCCGGTCTCCACCTTCATTTCAGGATGCAGGATGGCGCCCGATTGGGCCATCAGAAGGGCCGCGGCAAACGTGATCGAGGCCCCGGACAGAACAGCTCTTGAGAAGTTCGACATAGTTCCCCTAGTGTACAACGGCGCAAGCGATCCGGAGTGGGACAGGCCTCCTGGCGTGTCTTTCGGCGGTCCGCCGCCTGATATCATGGTATTTCCCATGCAAATCGAGAAGGTCTACGAGCCCCAGCGGTTCGAGCCGCACTGGGCGCAGTGGTGGATCGACTCCGGCGTCTTCCACGCCTCGCAAAAGGCGCAGCCGCGCGTCTTCTCCCTCGTCATTCCGCCGCCCAATGTCACCGGCTCGCTCCACATCGGCCACATGCTGGAGCACACCGAAATCGACGTCACCATTCGCTGGCATCGCATGCGCGGCGACAACACCCTGTGGCTGCCCGGCACCGACCACGCCGGCATCGCCACCCAGATGGTGGTCGAGCGCAAACTCGCCGAAGAGGGCCTCGACCGCCGCACCATGGGCCGCGAAAATTCATCGAACGCGTCTGGGAATGGAAGGCCCAATACGGCGATCAGCATCAAGCGCCAGATGATCCGCCTGGGCGCCAGCTGCGACTGGAGCCGCGAGCGCTTCACCCTCGACCCCGGCCTGTCCCGCGCCGTCCGCGAAGTCTTCGTCCGCCTCTACGAAAAAGGCCTGATCTACCGCGGCGAGTACATGGTCAACTGGTGCCCGCGCTGCCAGACCGCGCTCTCCGACCTGGAAGTCGAGCACACCGAAACGCAGGGCCATCTCTGGCACATCCGCTACCCGGTCAACGGCGCGACAGGCCGCTTCGTCACCGTCGCCACCACGCGGCCCGAAACCATGCTCGGCGATACCGCCGTCGCCATCAACGCCAAAGACGCGCGCTACTTCGACCTGCACGGCAAGACCGTGCGATCTGCCGCTGATGGATCGCGAGATCCCCATCATTCTCGACGATCTCGCCGACCCCGAATTCGGCACCGGCGCGGTGAAGGTCACCCCCGCGCACGATCCCAACGATTTCGAAGCCGGCAAGCGCCACAATCTGCCGCGCATCAAGGTCATCGACGAAAACGGCCGCATGACCGCCGCAGCCGGCCCCTACGCCGGCCTCGACCGCTTCGAAGCCCGCCGCCGCGTGGTCGAAGACCTGGAGAACCTCGGCCTGCTCGAAAAGGTCGAGCCGTACACGCTCAGCCGTCGGCCGCTGCGACCGCTGCAAGACGGTGGTCGAGCCGCTGATCTCCACGCAGTGGTTCGTGCGGACCAAGCCGCTGGCCGAAAAAGCCATCGCGGCGGTCGAAACCGGACGTATCCAGTTCATCCCCGAAAACTGGACCAAGACTTACTTCGAGTGGATGTACAACATCCGCGACTGGTGCATCTCGCGCCAGCTCTGGTGGGGCCATCGCATCCCCGCCTGGCACTGCCAGGACTGCGGCGAAATCATCGTGGCGCGCGAAACGCCCAACGCGTGCCCGCGCTGCGGCTCCTCGCAGCTCGTGCAGGATCCCGACGTGCTCGACACCTGGTTCAGCTCCGGCCTGTGGCCCTTTTCCACGCTCGGCTGGCCCGACGAGACCGAAGATCTGAAGCTGTTCTACCCCACTTCGCTGCTGATCACCGGCTTCGACATCCTGTTCTTCTGGGTGGCGCGCATGATCATGATGGGCTGCGAGTTCATGGGCGAGGTCCCCTTCCGCCAGGTCTACATCCACGGCCTGGTGCGCGATGCCGAGCGCCAGAAGATGTCCAAGACCAACGGCAACATCATCGACCCGCTGGTGGTCACCGAAAAATACGGCACCGACGCCGTGCGCATGGCGCTCCTCCTGGGCGCCGCGCCCGGCACCGACATCGTGCTCTCCGAAGACCGCATGGAAAGCGCGCGCGCCTTCGCCAACAAAATCTGGAACGCCGCGCGCCTCCTCTTCGTGAATATGGAGCGCTCCGGCGTCGAGCCCTGGCTCCCCAATCGCCTGGAAACTTTCCGCCCCGAGGCCGGACCCAGCATCGAAGTCGCGGTGGAAGACCGCTGGATCTTCAGCCGCCTGAATACCTGCGCCGAACAGGTGAACCGCGCCATCGAGCAGTATCGCTACCACGAAGCCGCGCAGTTGCTCTGGCAGTTCTTCTGGCACGAGTTCTGCGATTGGTACCTGGAGCTGAAGAAGCTCGCTTCCAGGAAAACTCCGGCCTCAACGCCGACTGGCGCAACGTGCTGGCCGCGTTCGAAACGGCTCTGCGCCTGCTCCATCCCGTCATGCCGTTCCTCACCGAAGAACTCTGGCAGCGGCTGAAGGGCGATGCCCCGCGCCCTGTGTCGATCGCGCTCGCCGAGTATCCGCAGTATAGCCGCCAGAACACCGACTTCGCCGCCGAGCGCGAAATCGGCGTGCTGCAGGAGGTCGTGACTCTGGCGCGCACTTTGCGCACGGAGATGAAACTCGATCCCAAGCTGCAGTTGCAAGGCACGCTTCACGCGCGCGGCGATGCCCTGGAGATCGCGCGCCGTCACGCCGATGCCATTCGCCGTCTATCCAGCGTCGCGCTGGACTTCAGCCCCGACCCGCCGCCGGCCGGCGCCACCAGTCGCTCCACCTCCCAGCTCGACCTGGTTCTGCACGTGCCCAAGACCCAGATGGACGCCCAGCGCCGCCGCCTCGAAAAAGAAAACGAGCAACTGGAAAAGAGGATCGCCAGCCTGGAATCGCAACTCAGCGACGAACCCTCCCTGAGCCGCAAGCCGGAACAGGTGGTCGCCAACATGCGAGCCAGTCTGGCCGAGTACAAAGCGCAGCTAGCCAAGAATAAAGCGGCCCTCGACGCTATGGAGTAAGCTCTCGCGGCCCAGTCAAGCCTGGAAGAATACGCCGCTGCGCGTCAGGATAGCCGCATCGCCGGGGTCCACGGGCTGCGTGGGTGCGACGATCGAGAAATCATAGAGCCGCCCCGTCACTGGACCCCGCACGCGAATCGCGGAGTTGTCTTTGTATCGGAGCAGCCTCGAGTTCGATGGCCCTCGCGCCGGCATGGAGGGGGCCGGCATGGCTCTCTTCGGCGTTTCCGCACGCGGTGAAATCGGCGGCGCGCTCGCCGGCGCGCTGAGCCGCGTTGAAGTTTGGCGCAATGCCGATCGTTTGTTACCGCAGCACATGGTGGTCTCCTTCTGTTTGTATACCGGGCTCGATGACGATCGGTTTCCCGCCCATCCGTTCCAGCAGGCAGGCGCCGCCCGAGAGCGCCAGCCATGAAACCAACTGCATGAAAGGCCGGCGGCGAACCAGCAGGAACGCCGCCGGGGCCGCAACCCACAAGCTCAGGCAGTTGAAGCAATCCATCAAGCCGCCGATGAATCCGTGGCCCAAGCGGCGGCGCAACCGAACGATAATATCCGCCGGGCCGTCCTCGTTCGCCAGCAGGTGAGTGACCCGCCAGGTCGCGAGGACGGCCAGCACGAATCGCATGGATAACTCCTCCGATATCATGCGACTCACTTCGCTAACTCGTGCAGAAGGCGATCAGGTCGGAGAAGGTGCCAAACACGGGACCGTCGCCAGTGGTGAGGTTGAGCGTGGCATTGAGCCATAAGATGTAAGCGCACGGTGGGAGACCGGTCATATCGAACGGGGTTCCCGTAGTGCCCGAAGAGACATTGGTATCGTAGTCCACCAGGATTTGGACGCCTGGGCTGGGTGCCACCGAGTAAGTGACGGAGATGACTCCCGTGGCGTAGTTGATGGTGCCGGAGATTCCGGCGCCGGAAATCGTTCCCGAGCCGTTATCCTTACCGGTCACCGCCGCCGCATTCACCCGAACCGAGCCGGGCAAAACGGGCGTGGTGAGAGTGCCCGGGAAATTTGTCGCCCCACCGCCGCCAGTGCCGATAACCTGGCCCTGATTCGGCTGGATGGGGAGAGTGATCGAGCCACCGGGTGGAACGGTCATGCCCCAAACCCCGGGGCCTTGCAGAAACACTTCGCATGACCCAAGGTACGGATGGTAAGCGGTATAAAGGCCGTGGATGATGTCATCCAGATCCGCGCATCCACCGCCGGTTTCCAATTCCGCTATGTCGACAGAGAGGACTAAGTCCTGCGTGGTAGCGGGAGGATAATCCACCTGCACTTGCACGCTCACGGCCGGCGGGGCCGAGAAGGTGACGGAGATGGCGCCGGTGGAGTAGTTGACGTTGCCGGACGAGATTCCAACGCCGGTAATTGCGCCAGCTCCGTTATCCGTTCCGGTCACCGCACCAGCAGTCACTTGAACTGAACTGGGCGCTACGGGCGCCGCGAGAGTGCCGGTGAAGATAGTAGTGGAGCCGTTGCCGAGGCCAATCACTTGAGCCGGCGATCCGGGCCAATCCGGATGGCGTACGTAGGTGAACGAAGTATTGCTCAGCGCGATGGCATTGAGGGAATTGGATCCCACGGGGATGCTTCCGACCACGGTGCGGGCCTCGAAATTGATCTGGAACAGCGGCTTATTCGACAAAGCCGCCGGCGGAACGGTGGCTCCCGCCTCCAGACGAGGAAGCCCCGGTGTGGCGCCCGTCAGGTCGAATGTCTCAATGGTGAGTTTCGTGGTATCGAGCTCGACCATCGTGACGTTGCCCGCCACGAAGAGTCCGTCGGCCCCAATCGCGTTACTGTTCAGACTGTTGGGCAACTCGATCCAACCGTTGGCGTCCGGCTCGGTGTTCGCGGGCACGGACAGAGGGAGGCCAAACTCCTGTGGAATAGAGATGTTTGGCGCAGCCGGATTGTTCGCGTAATAGTCGGAGGAGCCAGGCTTCCACGCCAGGCCGTTCCAATACTGGTATTGGACCTGTCCGATGACTGTCGGGGCGATCATGGGGCCGGTGATGGGCACGACCGGGTTCGGGTTCGGGCTGATGCCGCTATAGTTCTGGTAAGTGAAGCGATACTCCAGTTGCTGCGGCGCGCCACCGTCGGGAAGCTCACCGTTGAGCGGGATGATGGAGGTGAAGGCCAGCGATCCGCTGATAGTGGTGCCGTTGGGGTTGAAGGCGAAGGAAAGCGGCAACACGCTATACACGCCCACATCGGTGAAAAGCGGGAGGACTTCGGACGGCCCGGTACACACGCAGGAGCAGAAAACCGAGCAGGTGACCGATCCCACCCAACCGCACAACTGCCCGCAATACGGGCCGAGGTTGAAGCGCGACACGATCTCCTGGTAAGCCTTGGCGTCGCGGGTTTGGACGGCGGCCACCAGGTCCGCCAGCGCGCGCGGCTGAGCCGCCAACTGGCGGGTTGCCAGCGCGAAATTGCGGGCCTCCTCGATGGCATAGGGCCCCGTGTAGACCGGCGAGGGCAGGAAGCACAACTCCCGGCACACCCATACGCTGCGCCAGATGCAAATTACGCTACAAATGATCTCGCAGCCTGACGTGAAACCGGCATCGCCGATCGCGGACTGGAGCATTTCGCAGTTAGGGCCGACCGCGGCGCGGCTCATGGCGCCGAGGACGTTCTCATTCGCGATCGCGCGGGCCAACACTCTTCCGGCTACCCGTATCTGGGCGACGGGGTCGGGAACGCGAACAGGTTGCGGCGTGCAAACGACCGCGCAGACTTCGCTGTATACCACGGTGCCGATCCAGTAGCACAGCAGATGACAGAAATCGTCGAGATCGAGTTCGGAAACGGCGGCCCGGTAGTCTTCGCCATCGCCGCAGGATACGGCATCCACGAGCCGGCGCAGGGCCTTCTCATCGGACGCCAGCCTGACCACCACGCGGGCGAACTGCTCCAGGCTGGGGAGTTCCCCATCCCCCGGCCGTGGGCCACAGAGCTCCACGCACCGCAGCACGCATAGCTTGATGCGCACCCATTCGCAGATCAAGTCGCACTGGGGCAGGAACCCCAGGCGGTCCAGAACCCAGCTAAACGCTGCGGGGTCCTTCGATTCAAATGCGGCCACCACGGCGGCGAAACCGCCGCTATCTTGGGCCAGGCGTCCGATCGCATCGGACTGCGTGGCCAGCCGGGTAACGGCGTCTTCGTACAAACTTACGTTGTTCATTCTGTATCTCCAGGTAGCCGGTTATGCATCGGCTCCGTGGTGTAGTGACACGGCGCAGCGAACCGTTTCTAAAATTTTTGCCCCTTTCGGTATCGTGGGACTGTTAGAGTGAGGAGGAGCCGCACATGAAACAACTGCTTCCGATCGGCGTGGCGTGTCTGTTTATCGGTATGGCGGCATTTTCCCGCGGGGCCGATGACAGCGCGCGGGGCCGCTTCGCGGGAGCCTGGCGGCTGGCGTCGCTCGAACAGCCGGGCGCGGACGGCAAGATTCACCGGATCGACTGTAGCGGGTTGCTCGTTTACACGCGCGACGGTCATATGTCGGTCCAGGTTATGGAGCGCGAACCGCAGGCAGCGGCCCATGCCGGGCCGGAACAATATTCGCAAGGCGGCTACGAAGCATCCTATGGAACATTCGAGGTCGACGAACGCGCGCACACTTTTACGTTTCACGTTGAGGGCGCGTTGGCGCGGACCCTTATCGGGAAAGATCTGCCGCGCGCATACCAGTTTTCGGGCAAACAGCTCATCGTGAAATCGACTCGCCCGGATGAACACTGGAAGGTTGTTTGGGAGCGCTAGATGCAAGCAGGAGACATTCCCACCACGACGTTGGGCAAGACCGGCGTCAGAGTGAGCATCATCGCGCAGGGCGGAGCCCGCATGGACCTCCATCCGGATATTCAGACCGCAGCGGCGCACGTGCGCAGGATGTACGACTTGGGCGTGACCTACTTCGACTGCGCGCGCGGATACTGGGACGGGCGTTCCGAAGAAGCTTACGGCATCGGACTCGAAGGCATCCGGAAAAATGTATTTCTCACGACCAAGACCCTGAAGCGAACAGCGAAGGACGTGCAGCAGGATCTGGAAACCTCTCTGCGTTTGCTGAAGACCGACCATGTCGATCTCTGGCAGGTTCACGCGGTCCAGGACGAGGATGACATCGAAAAGATCCTCGGCCCTGGAGGCGCGATGGAAGCGTTCGAGGCTGCGAAGAGTGCCGGCAAATGCCGCTTCATCGGGTTCACCGGCCATTACGATCCCGAAGCGCACGCGGCGTTACTGAAGGCGTACGACAAATGGGACACGGTGATGATGCCGCTTCACGCGGCGGACCGCGCCTATCTGAGCTTCGAGGAAATCGCTCTGCCAGTGGCCGCCGAACGTGGTGTGGGCGTGCAGGCCATCAAGGTTTTCGGCAAGGCATTCCTGCTGCGATCTCTGAGCCCCACCGAATGCCTGAAATACGTACTCAGCCTGCCGGGCGTGCAGGTGGCCATCTGTGGCGCCGGCACCGAGGGGCAGATGGAAGACAATATCCGGGCTGTCCGCAACTTCAAGAAGATGACTGCGGAAGAGATGGCGGATGTGAGGAAGAGAGCCATCGTAGGGTCGGGTGTCTATGCCGGCGCCACGCTCGAGTACTGGAAGAAGAAACGATGACCACCAGATCATGCCGCGCGAGTAGGCTGTAGGGAAACATTGAGGAGATCGAGCATATGGAAATCAAAAGACCCGGCACACAACCTTCCGCCAAAGGACCCGCGGATTGGTTCACGGGAACCGTTCGCATCGACCCGCTTTTCCAGGCGCCCGATCCGGCGTTTGTGCAAGGCGCCAGCGTCACATTCGAGCCGGGCGCACGCACGGCGTGGCATACCCACCCTCTCGGGCAAACGCTCATTGTCACCGCGGGCTGCGGCTGGGCCCAGCGCGAGGGTGGGCCAGTCGAAGAGATCCGGCCCGGCGATGTGGTCTGGTTCTCCCCGGGCGAGAAGCACTGGCACGGCGCGACGCCGGTCACCGCGATGACCCACATCGCCATCCAGGAAAATCTCAACGGCAAGGTTGTCGACTGGATGGAGCACGTCAGCGACCCGCAATACCGCAAGGAATAACGCCAACTGGGGGAACCGGCGGCGCGGGTTGCTACAATCCGTTCAGGAGTCCGATGAAACGATACCTCGCAATACTCGCCGGCTTCATGCTCCTGGCGCCCGCCGTCGCGCTGGCAGCCACCGATCCCGCTGGCATGTGGGAAGGCTCGGTCAAGGCACCCCAAGGAGATATGGGAGTCGTCTTCAACTTGCATCGCGACGGCAACAGATGGGCCGGGGAAATGGATGTTCCGATGCAAAACGTAACTGGCTTGCCCCTCGCCAACGTCAAGGTGGATGGCGCCGCGATCACCTTCACCATGCCCGGCCAAGGCGACCCGCATTACGTAGGTAAGCTCTCCAATGACGGCAAAAGCATCGCCGGCAATCTGAACGCCGGGGGACAGCAGATTCCGCTGGACCTGAAATGGAAATCGGCGCCGCGGGCCGTGGAAAAAGCGGCGACGGTGAACACCGGCGATGTGCAGTCGCTCGAGGGCGTCTGGGAAGGCATACTGGAGGTCCAGGGCATGCAGTTGCACGTGCGGTTTAATCTCACCAGGAACGCGGATGGCGGCATTACGGCCACGTTCGACAGCACGGACCAAGGCGTCAACGGCGTGCCCATCGCCGCCGTTTCCCGCTCGGGCGACACGGTGAAGTTCGATCTGAAAACCGTCAGCATTACCTACGAAGGCACCCTGAACAAAGATGCGTCCGAGATGAAGGGGACGTTCACCCAGGGCGACGGCGTGCCGCTGGACCTGCAGCGGAAGAAGGCCGAGAAGAAGAACTGAGCGCGAACGACGGCGGCAATCCTCCGGAACCCTGGCTGCGCGGACCACTGCCGCAAGCCGACGCGTTGATTGCGCCCGCACTGTACGGGTTCGCGCAGACGCGCGAGGATCTGGCGCGTCACACCGCGGGCCTGACGGCGGGCCAGGTGTGGGCGCGCCCGCATGGGCTCGCGCCGCTGGGCTTTCATCTGCGGCACATCGCGGGCAGCGTGGATCGCCTGGCCACGTATCTGGAAGGGCGTCCGTTGGATGCGGCGCAGATGGCCGCGCTCGCGGCGGAGACGCAGCCGGACGCAAGTCTCGAAGAGTTGCTGGCCGGCATCGACCAGGCGCTGCGGCGCGCCGAAGAGATCATTCGTGCAATCGATCCGGCCACGCTGGCCGAGCCGCGACGGGTGGGACGAAAGCATTTGCCAACCACTGTAATGGGGCTGCTGGTGCACATCGCGGAACATACGCAACGCCACCTGGGACAGGCGATCGGCGCGGCGCAGTTGGCGCGGGCCGCGGTAAGATTCGATTAGTGCCTCGATGAACCGGATTCCGAAATCGTGCTGCTTCTGGCTCTGCGCGGCGCTGTGCGCCCAGGCGCCCGCCTGGAAATCCAAACCGATCTCGCAGTGGTCGGCCGATGACGCGAAAGCCGTGCTCGCGGATTCCGGATGGGTCAAGCACGTGACGCCCGAGCGGCTGCGCGATCTGAGCCCCGAAGAACGGCGGGCTAGCGGAAACATGGAGGCCGGGATCGGCGAGGGCGTCGGCCTGGCCGGAATCGGTCTGTTCGGCGCGCGCAGAGAGGCCATCGCCCTAAAGCACGCATACATAAAACCCACGCCCGAGCCGGTGGTGGTGCGATGGGAAAGCGCGCCGGTCCGCGCGGCGGAAGTGAAAGCGGGCGTGACGCCTCTCACCTTGGACCCAGCCTACTACGCGGTCGCGGTCTACGGCATTCCCGTTCCGCACCGCTGGAATCTGGCGAACGAGCTGAAGGGCATCGCGTATCTCAGGCGCTACCAGAAGAAGGATCTGAAGCCCTCGCGCGTGAAGATTCTGCGCGGCGGCGACGGATTGGGCACCGTCGTCTACCTGTTCCGGCGTTCCGTGGAAATCACCCGGAGGGACCAAAGCATCGAATTCGTGGCGCAGATCGACCGCCTTTTTCTGGAGCAGTACTTCGATGCGAACGAAATGTGGCTCCTGGGGCAACTGGAGTTGTAGTAGCGCTTCTCCGCCGTCTGTGCTACTTTCTGAATAAAGCAGAGGAGCGTACCATGATCAACCGCCGGGAATTCTTTCTGCGCACCGCGGCCACGGCCGGCGCGGCTGCGTTCGCCAAGTTTCCGTATCATTTATACGCGGGCACCACGCAAAAACTGGCGTCCGACCGCATCAAGCTGGGCCCCATGCAAGTCGAGGTGAGCCGCCTGGCGCAAGGTAGCGGCACGGACGGCAGCGGGGGCAGTTCCAACCAGACGCGCAAACTGGGCCTGCGCGGCCTCGCGGACCTGTTCGATGCAGGCTACGACAACGGCGTGACCCTGTGGGATTCGGCGGATCAGTACGGCACGCATCCGCATGTGAAGGAAGCGCTCAAGCGCGTGCCGCGCGAAAAAGTGGCGATTCTCAGCAAGACGCACGCGTCCACGGAGCAGGAAATGCGCGCCGATCTGGACCGCTTCCGCCGCGAGCTGGGTACCGACTACATCGACATCCTGCTGCTGCACTGCATGATGGATGGCGACTGGCCGGAGCGCAAGAAGGGCGCCATGGCGGTGATTTCGGAAGCGCGCGAGAAAGGCATCGTGCGCACGCACGGCACATCCTGCCACACGCTCGAAGCGCTGAAGGCGGCCGCCGCAAACCCCTGGGTGCAGGTGGACCTGGCGCGCATCAATCCGGCCAAAGTGATCATGGACGCGGATGTGCAGACCGTCGTCGGCGTGCTGCGGCAGATGAAGGCGGCCGGCAAAGGTGTAATCGGGATGAAGATCCTGGGCGCCGGCGCGCTGCGTCACAAGGCCGACGAGAGCCTGCAATTCGCCCTCTCGCTCGATTGCGTGGATTGCTTCACGATCGGCGCGGAGAGCCGCGAAGAGATGTTGGATTTGACGCGGAAGATTCCAGCAGCCAGCGTGCGGGGCTGAAGAATCGGTGGGCTGGTGGTCGGGTCTAACCCACCAGCCACTTTCAACCAGTCAGCGCCTTTTCACACGCGGAAAACGATGATCAGCGTGTAGAGCGCGAGCGACTCGATCAGGACCAGGCTCAACAGCAACGCAAACCGGATCGACGCAGCCGCGCCGGGGTTTCTTCCCATGCCTTCGCAGGCCGCGGCAGCGGCTTTGGACTGCGCCAAGCCGCAGAGACCGGATGCAATCGCCATTGCAAACGCGGCGATAGCAACCCAATTGATCGCGGGGGCTGCCGCAGTTCCGCCCGGGGTCTGCGCCAAAATCGGGCTGGCAAGCGCCAACAGCGCCACCGCCAGTAATATTACCTTTGTCTTCATTTCTCTAGCTCCCTTTTAAGAATCGCCCCCAGGAGGTGGTTCCCGTCATCCTCGTGCAGCCGGTCTCACACTGAAGGGGCGGCATAAAGCCGGTATTAGTGCTCGTGCGATACCGCTCCCGACACATACATCATGGTGAGCAGCATAAAAATATAAGCCTGCAGCAGGGATACGAATACGTGCAGACCCATGAAAATGGCGGGTACGGCGAAGTAGGTCATACCCAGAAACACCATGGTCACCTGCTCGCCTGCAAACATGTTGGCATAAAGACGGACGCTGAGCGATAACGGGCGGGCCAGGTGACTGACGATCTCAATGGGCAGCATCAGGGGGGCCAGCCACCAGATGGGGCCGGCGAAATGCGCGGCGTATCGTATGGGGCCCTGTTCGCGCAGCCCCATCAGATTGTAAAAACAGAATGCGGCGATGGCGCACCCGACGGTCACCTGGGGCCTCATGGTAGGCGATTCGAAGCCCGGAATGATGCCGATCAGATTGCAGAACAGAATAAAGATGAAAAGCGTTCCGAAAAAGGCCAGATACTTCTCGCCGCCGTGACCCACCACGTCGTCGGACTGCCCGCTTACGAACACTTGGATCAGCTCGAAGGCGTGCTGAAGCTTGCCCGGCCGGTCGACTGAAAGCCGCGGCCGCAGCAGAGCGAACACCACCACGATAACGAGCGCCACCAGCAGTTCCATTACGATGTAATTGGTCCACGGGCGCGTCTGAGCGGGAAGGCCCACCAGGCGAAGAAAGAAATTGCCAAGGCCCGGAAGGTTGTTATTGAAGATCCTCGCGAGCCAGATTTCCTCAGGCATATTTTACGATTTAGCGACTAGTTCGAAGATGATTTCCAAGATCACCGCGGCCACCGGCACCAACAGTCCGATCAATGCCGCCGGCAGGCTTAACGGGGTAAAATTTACTATAACATAGGCTCCGGCCGCCAACAGCAGATAGCGCAGGCCGACGATGACGGCGAATTTCTTGCTGTGGCGCGTCTCGGCGGTGCCGCCGAGCGAGTTGACGAGCCGCTTGAGCCAGCGAAAATAGGTCAGCGCAGCGGCCGCGCCCAGCAGGAACGCGACTCCGCCTTTCCAACCCCGCCAAATCAGGCAGCCAACACAACCGGCGGCTGCCAGCACCACCGACATGCGGTCGATACGCCGCAGGGCCGAGTCAAACAGTTTCTGCTCGGCATCGGACCGGTCAGGCACCATCGTCGCGAGTATCTCGCAGGAACTGCCGGATTAATTGTAGTAAACCTCCGGCCGCACCCAGAATCAGGAAAACAATGTAGAGAAAGTGCGTGTGAAAGGCGCGATCCAGCACGTAGCCCACTACGTAGCCGATCAGCGTGGCGGCGGGCAGCATGAAGGCCAGGGAGGTATACTCCCCGACCATGACCATGAAATTCCTGGGCACTCAGTTCATGTTCATGCCGCACATGCCGGGATTGCTGCAGCGTCCGCTGGGACAAACCGGGCCGTCGGCCTGTTTGGGCCCGGCGGCGTGGGCGGCAAAGGTGGAGTACTCCTGGCGCAGATGCTTCTGGCCGCACGAGGGGCATTCCACGCCCGCGTCATCCGGCGTCCGGCGCACCAGTTTCTCAAACTTCGTTCCGCAATCCTGGCATTTATATTCGTAGATAGGCATGGCTCTTTAGCTAGATTTTAGCATGCGCTGGATCGTGAAACAGGTAATGGTAGATCACGTCGGCGGCCAGTTGGACCTCGGCAGCCAGCTCGCTGGAATCGGAGCCAGCCCCGCGCGCGAGCAACGACCAGAAGTGCCGGTCCATCATGCGCGCGAACGCGGGCAGGTCGCGAGCGGGGCGGGCATTCGGGTATTGTTGCAGCAGCCGGAACACACCCAGGACGCGGGCATTGGTCCAGCACTCGATGTCCGCCTGCATCCGGCCCAACGCGGGATCGGTGAGGGCCGCTTCCTGCCACGCGCGCACCACGCCGTAATATTCGACGTCGGCGCGAAACGCGGCGGCCAGAAAGCCGCGGAGTGCGCCGCGCACGTCGGCTGCGCCTTTCGGCCGCAGGTCCAAAGCGTGGAGGCGCTCCAGCAACTCTTTCATCAGCACGATCAGAAGCTGGCGCTTCGAGCGGAAGTAAGTATAGAAGGCCCCTGTGGCCGCGCCGGCGCGCCCCGTGATCGCCTGGATCGAAACGGCCTGATAACCCTGCGCGGCAAACAGGTTGCGAGCCGCCTCAAGCAGCTTGCCGCGCGTAGCGAGGCTGCGTTTCTGCCGCGGCGGGGCAGGCAGATCCTCTTCCGCGGCGAGGAGGGGCGGTCCGGGGCCCGGCATTACGGCTTACGCCAAACGCCCGCCACCCCTCCGCCGCAGCAGATCAGCATCCATCCGCCAAACGCGCCGGCCGCGGCGGGGTCCAGGTTCGGAAAAACGGCGGTAAAGAAGGCGCACGAGAAGGGGTCCAGAATCAAGGTCGGAAGGATCAGGAGCGTGGCAGCCTTGGGCCAGAGATCCCTTTCGAAGCCAAGCCGGCGGCAAATGCGTGGCACCAGCAATGCCATCAGGACGAAGCTGGCCAGATAGAGTCCGATGGTTTGCGTGATGTGGCCGGGCATCAGCAGGCGATGCCCAGCCAGTCGAATAGCGACAGAGCCGGTGATCCAGATCAGGAGGCCGGCGGCTAAGCTGCGGGTCCACATAATACGAATATGAATTCATATTCGCATTTCTGGTTGCGCATGTCAAGGGCGATTTAGAAGGCGACGCCAAGGGAGCGCCGGAGCATTGACAACTGACAACATTCCGCTTGCGGTGTTTTCTAATGGTTAGGAGCTTCAGGCATCGCGGTCAGAAGAGATGATCGACTACCACTAAGAAAAGGAGAATTCGCCATGCCAATGAAAAATCCGGCGCATCCCGGACGCATCGTACGAAGTGCCTGCCTTGAGCCTCTGGGCCTGTCCGTAACCGCAGGCGCCAAGGTCCTCGGCGTCACCCGGCAGACCCTTACAAAAGTCGTTAACGGGAAGTCTGGCATTAGTGCCGAAATGGCCATTCGGCTCGCGAAGGCGTTTGGTAGCAGCGCAGAGACCTGGGTACGCATGAAGGCGAGTTATGATCTTGCAAAGGCCCGCGAGGACGAAAGCAAAATCAAGGTTCGTCGCCAGCACGTGCCGCAAGTGTTGCACGTCAGTTGACTGCGGTGTTCTACATCGCAGGTGGAATTCCCGGTAGTGGGCTACTTCCGAAAGTAGCCCACCACCGAATGGCTTGCTACTAAAGCTTTGCTATTGGCCCGTTCCGCTCAACGGCAGCGTCTGCGGACTCCCCGGACTGTTGTCGTACACCTTCAAACTGGCCGACTCCGCCCCCACAATCGAAGGCGTGAAATAAGCCGTAAAAGTGCAAACCCCGCCGGATGCCAGCTTGCCCGAGCATGGCGGATCGGCCAGGCTGGTGGTAAAGTCCGCGGCGTTGGTGCCCGTGATGACCCACGCGGTCAACGTGATGGGCGCGCCGCTGACATTGGTCAACGTGACGGTGGACTGCACCCGCACACCCACGCTCGATGTGCCGAAGCTGACCGATGACGGCGTGAACTCCACTCCCGTGCCGACGCCTGTCAGAGCTACGGCCTGCGGGCTGGATGAGTCGCTGTCGGTGATGTTGACGCTGCCCGTCACCGTGCCCACCTGCGTCGGCGTGAACGTCACGAAGATGGAACACGTGCCGGCCGAGGCGATCGGCAGTCCGTTGGTGCAAGTGGTGGTGTGCGCGCTGGCGAAGGGTCCGGTGAAAGACAGGGCCGGATTACCCAGCGTCAGCGTGGTGCCGGTGCCGTTGGTCAACGTGATGCGCGCCTGCGTACTGGTGGCGCCCAGGGCCTCCGGCGCAAATGTGAGCGACGTCGGACTGAAGGTCACCTTGCTGGTACCGGTGCCCGATACACCCACTACCTGCGGGCTGCTGGGATCGCTATCGGAGATCGCCAGCGCACCCTTCTTCACCCCGGTGGTCTGCGGCGTGAACGTGACGCTGATCTGGCAGGCTGGCCGACGCCGCCAGCGCGCTGCCCACTGCCGGGCAGGTATTCGCGGAGATGGCAAAGTCGGTGGTATCGTTCAACGCGTAGCCCTTCATGGTCACGCTGGCCGTGCCGTCGTTGGTCACCGTGACGATCTTGGCCGCGCTGGTGGTCTTCACCCCCTGGCTGCCGAACGCCAGCGGACCACCCGTGACCGACAGTGCGCTGCCCGTGCCGCTCAGGCTCACCACCGTGGTGGATCTGAAGAAGCCGTTGTCGGTGATGGTCAGACTTCCGGTGGCCGCTCCGCCCGCAGTCGGCTTGAATGTTACATAGACTGTGCAGGTCTTGTTGTTGGCCAGGCTGGTGCCGCAGTTATCGTACTCGCTAAAAGGCGCGGTAGCCGTGATGCTGCCGATGGTCAGCGGCCCCAGGGCGCTGATGGTCAGCAGTTGCGGCGTGCTGGTGGCGCCCAGGGTCACCAGCCCGAATTCCAGGCCGGTGGCCGAAACGCCCGCCGCGGCAAAAGCCGAAACCTCGCGCACGCGCAGGTTGTACTGATCTACGATCAGCAAGTCGCCGGCCGCGTCGCGCGCGATGTTGCTCGGGTAGTAAAGCTCCGAGAGCGTGGCGTAACAGGCGTCGCAGTTGAAGCCCGCCGAACCAGTCCCGGCGAAGGTGGTCAGGTTGCCTGAAGGATCCACCCAGCGAGCCAGGTGATTGTTGGTCTCCGGGATGAACATGTTGCCGTTGGTGTCCACCAGGATCCCGTTCGGATAATTCAGCCGCTCCTCAACCGCGATACCGTCGCCCGTGTAACCGCAGTTCCCGCCGATGCCCGCCACCGTCTCGATGATGCCCGTGCTGGCGGTCACTTCGCGGATGGCGCAGTTATAGCTGTCCGCGATAAACACGTCGCCCGCGCCGTCCACCGAAACGCCCCAAGGCTGATTCAACTTGGCCGCTGTGGCCGGATCGCCATCGCCCAGGAAGCCGGGCTGGCCCGGTGTGCCGGCGATGGTGGAAATCGTGCCGCCGGTGGTTACCTTGCGGATGATGTGATTGTAGGCATCCGCGATATACAGGTTATTGCTCCCATCGATCGCCAGTCCCCACGGCTGGTTCAATTGCGCGCTGGTGGCCGGCCCGCCGTCGCCGGAGTAGCCGCAACTGGCATTCTTGCCGGCGTAGATGTTGACGATGCCCGTGCCGGTCGCCACCTGGCGCACCACGCAGTTCTGCGTGTCGGCGATATAGATATTGCCGGATGAATCGCGCGCCAGCCCGTGGTTGTACTGCAACTCCGCGGCCGTGGCCGCACCGCCTTTGCCGCTGCTGCCGCGCGTGCCGTTGCCGGCGAATAGATTGACCAGGTCCGACGAGTGCACCAGTTCACGGACCACAAAGTTCTCCGTATCGTTGACGAACGTGTTTGCGGACGGGTCCTCCAGGATGCCGAACGGATAGTTGAGAACCACGCCCTGCGGCGCCGTGCCGGTCTCCAGCGTCGGATAGGTCCGGTTGCCGTTGCCGGCCACCGTATTGATGACGCCGCTGGGGCCGGTGGTGAAAGCGCGGATCCGATAATTGTTCCGGTCGCCGGCGTAGTAGGTGACCCCGTTTGGCGAAACCGCCAGACCGGTCAGGTTATTGAAAGTGGCGCTCGTCGGTAGTCCGCCATCGCCTGAGTACCCGGAGCCGCCGTCGCCGGCAATCGTAGTGATGGTGCCGGTATTGGGGTTGCCGGAAACGGTGAATTGGCGCACGCGCACGTTGCCGTTGTCGGCAATCGTAACCAGCGTACCGCCGCTGTTCGACCAGATGCCCGAATAGACATTGCTGATCTGCGCGATGGTCGCCTTCCCGCCGTCGCCGCTGTAACCGGCCACGCCTGAACCCGCAATCGTGGTGATGAGCCCACTGGACTTGGTCACCAGCCGGATGCGGTAGTTGTTGGTGTCGGCGATGTACAGGTTGGCGGCTGAATCCAGCGCCAGGCCGTTAGGCTGGTTCAACTCCGCCGTGATGGCGGAGATGTTGTCGCCGTTATAACCGCCCACCCCGGTGCCCGCATAGGCGCTGATGGTCCCGGTTGCGAGCACTAATTTACGCACCCGGTTGTTGCTGGTGTCGGCGATGTACAAGTTGCCCCCGCCATACCACGACTCCGTTCGGGTGACAGAGCTGAAAACTGGTAGCCGGGCTGCCGTCACCGTCGTACCCGCAGGCTCCCTGGATGCCCGCGATGGTGGTGATGGTGTTGGTGGTGTCCACCTTGCGGATGGTGTAGTTGTAATACTCCGCGATGTGGACGTTGCCCGCGCTATCCACGGTCACGCCCGCGGGACAGTTGAGCAGAGCATCCGGGGCTCCACCGGTGACGCCGTCACCCGCATAGCCCGCGGGCCCCAATCCGGCGACCACGGACACCGTGCCGGATGTGTTCACTTTGTAAACGCGGTTCGCACCGCAGGCCGCGATATAGTAGTTGCCCGCGCTATCGGCAAACACCTGGGTGGGGTCGTAGATGTCGGCTTGGACGGCGGGAATGTCGTTGGGCCCGCCGCCGATGAAAGTGGTGATTCAGTCCTGCTGTGCCCGGAGGGGCATCGCCATCATAGCGGCGATAATGAGTGCCAATGAATAGATGAAGCGGCGCATGATTCTCCTCCTTTGCCTACTGAGCGGCCTGGCCGTCCTCGAGTGGAATCCCCGGACGCCGGCTCACTTGGGCCGCGTGTTCCCCCGCCTGCCCTTCCTCGTCGCGATGCAGGATGTAAACACCCGGCTGGGTGCGCGCTCCCCAAAGCTCGTACTCCGCCTGTGGGACCGCCAGGTGCATGACGAATTTGACATCCGTACCGTCCCGCCACTCGCTGATCGGCGAGTACGTCCCATGCACCACTACCGGCTCCGGCGGTGTGGATCGAATGGCTATCGCGACGTCGTGCAAGTCGCTGCCGCTATAGTTAAAAAGCTGTAAGGTTACGGTGACGCGTACGTGGTCGCCGTCAGCAGTTGGGTTGGTCAGGCTTTAGAAGCCGGCAAAGTCGCGGTCGTCTTTGGCGGACACGACGGACACGCCCATCGCCAGGACCGCCAGCGCTACTACTCGTTTGGAAAGCATCGGTTCCCTCCTCTGTTAACGCCAAAACATAGAACGCCCAGTACTTGCGTCTGGAGCAGGCTGGCAGCAGTATCCCAGAGAGCCGGTGCTCTCAGACCCAGGAACGACAGCGTACACTAACCATTGCGCAGACTCCGGGCAAAAACCGTCATGCGCTAAGCCGGAATTTTGATTTTGTTTTCCGGTTGCTAGAACGCGCCGGCCGACTCTATGCCCGCCGACCGCAGGCTGGCGGCCATCTTCTCCAGCGCGATCTTGTGGATCTGCGAGACGCGGCTTTCGTTCACCCCCAGCACCTCGCCGATTTCCTTCATGGTCATCTCGTTGGTGTAGTAAAGAAACACGACCTTCTGGTAGCGTTCGGGCAGACATTTCATAGCACCCGCCAGCGCGGAGCGCAATTGGCTGCGTTGGCAGATGCGGTCCGGCTGCGAATCCGGCGCCGCGGGAAATTCGATGGGCGCGCTGTTATCGGGATCCGGCCGCAAGGACGAAACCGAAACCAAGCCAAGATTCTTCAGCTCCAGAGCCACGCGGCGCCAGCGGTCCAGTCCCAATCCTAACGTCCCGGCAATCTCCTCCTCGGTCGGTGTACGCCCCAGTTGGGTCATCAAGTCGTGCGTGACGGCATCCAGTTGCTTTTGTCGCTTGCGGAGGTCGCGCGAGGCCCAATCGAGCTGGCGCAGGCTGTCCAGAATCGCGCCCTTCACGCGGTGCTTCGCGTAGCTCTGAAAAACGACTTTCTTGTCCGGGTCATACTTCGACGCGGCATCGAACAGCCCTAGCACGCCGGCGTGCACCAGGTCGTCGAGATCCACGTGCACCGGCAGGCTCTCATGGACGCGGATCGCGATGGCCCTCACCAGCGAGAGGTTGTCCAGGACCACCCGGTCCCGCGCCGCCCTGGCGTTTGCTTCTTTCTGCCGTGCCGTAGCGTTTACGCGTCCCATATTCCCGTTTCTCCTTTTTGGTCTTGCCGATACTGTCCGGCAATACGAGGGAATGCAACGCGATAACCAGAGCCTAATATCCTAATAAAGCCTTAGTTTCAGCGGAGTTTTGCCTCGGGTAGGCGATAAGGCGGTTCGAAACGGAACTCCTGTTTCAATGCGGAGCACCGAAACGGGATAAAAGGTCTACCAGCCGGCTTTGTGGGCGATGAGGGTCTTGAGGGTCAACCCGCCGAGAAAGATGCACACCGCCGCGCGCATCTCGACGAACCTGCCGCCCACGTAGAAACCGGCGCCGCCCAGCGTCAACCAGGCCAGCAGAGCCAGCAGCGCGTAGCATCCGAGCGCGAATGGCAGCCGTTTATGCACGATTCCTCATTGTGCCACGGCTCCGTGAGCCCGCCAGGCGACCGCAGGAGTGCGGTCGGGCACGCACGAGTGCGTGCGCCACGTCAGGCTTCCCACTTCGCCACCACCGCGCTGGCGAGACAGTTGCCCACCACGTTGACCGACGTACGCGCCATGTCCATCAGGGCGTCGATGCCGAGCAGGACGGCGACGCCCTCCATGGGCAGATGAAACGTCGAGACCGTGCCGGCCAGGATCACCAGGGCCGCGCGCGGGACTCCGGCCACGCCTTTGCTGGTCAGCATCAGGGTCAGCATCATCAGCAGTTGCTGGCCGAACGACAGGTTGACGCCCGCGGCCTGCGCTACGAAAACAGAAGCCAGCGAGAGATACAGCGTGCTGCCATCCAGGTTGAAGCTGTAGCCCGTGGGAATCACGAACGCCACGATATGTTTGGGCACGCCGAACTGCTCCATGTTTTCGAGCGCCAGCGGCAGGGCGGCCTCGCTGGATGCGGTGGAAAAGGCGATCAGGAACGGCTCGCGGACGGCGCGGTAAAAGTCGCCCACGGGAATGCGCACCAGCAGGACCACCGCGCCCAGCACCAGCACCACGAACAGCACCAGCGAGACGTACATGGTGAGGATGAGCTTGCCCAGCGAGAACAGCACACCGAAGCCTTTGCTGCCCACCGTGACCGCGATGGCCGCGCCCACGCCCAGCGGCGCCAGGTACATGACGTAGCGCGTATAGCGGAACATGATTTCGGCGAGCGATTCGCAGAAGGCGACCACGGGCCTGGCCTTCTCGCCAACGGCCGCGCACGCCGCGCCGAACAAAAACGCGAAGACCACGATTTCGAGCACGTCGCCGCGCGCCATGGCGTCGATAATGCTCGCGGGAAATACGTGCTCGATAATTGCGCCGGCGGCGGGCGCCTGCTGCGGCAGAGCGGCTTCGGCGGAAGTCTGCGTCAGCTTCATGCCCGCTCCGGGACGCACCAGGTTCACCGCGGCCAGTCCCAGAAACAGCGCAAACGTGGTGACGATTTCGAAGTAGACGATGGCTTTCAGGCCGATTCGCCCCATGCGTTTCAGGTCGCCGCCGCCGGCGATGCCCACCACCAGCGTGCCGAAAATCAGCGGCGCGATGATGGAGCGGATGAGCCGCAGAAACACAGCGCTCACCGGGCCGAGTTGGCGCGCCACGTCCGGGGCGAAAGCGCCCAGCGCCACGCCCGCGGCCATCCCGATGAAGATCCAGGCGGTGAGCGACAGGCGCTTCAACGCTCGCCCCACTTCAACTTCTGGCGCAGCACATCGAAGAACATCATGCGCGGCGGGCGGATCAGGTGCAGCGCATATTGGGAACTGCGGCAGATGACGGAATCGTCTTTCTCGAGCGGCTCGCCGATCTGGCCGTCGATGGTGAGGAAGACCGACGCGTCCTCGCCCCGGCAGCGGATTTCCACCACGCTGGCTTCGGAAACCAGCACCGGCCGGTTCGTGAGCATGTGCGGGCAGATCGGCGTAAGGCAGATGGTGGGCACCGAGGGGAAGATAATCGGGCCGCCGGCGGAGAGCGAATAAGCGGTCGAGCCGGTGGGCGTCGAGACGATCAGGCCGTCGGCTTTGTAGGCGCACATGAACTGGTCGTCGACGAAGGCGTCCAGGTCGATCATGCGCGCAATGGCGGCTTTGGTGAGCACTACGTCGTTGAGGGCCTCGTAGCGCGAAACCACCGCACCGCCGCGGCGCACCTCGGCATGCAGCAGCTTGCGCCGGCCGATACGATGCTCGCCGCGGAGCGCGCGCTCCAATTCGGGATACAGCTCGTCGATGGTGATGGCGGTGAGGAAACCAAGGCCGCCCAGGTTGACCGCGAACAGGGGGATCTCGCGGCCGCCGATGGCGCGCGCAGCCGAGAGCAGCGTGCCGTCGCCGCCCAGCACGATCACCAGGTCGCAGCCCTCGGGGACGTCGTCGCGCGCCAGACCATCGTCGCGCATGGCGTAGAAGGCAGTGCGTTGATCGTAGCGCACGCGGATGGCGCGCGCTTCCAGCCAGGCCAGCAGCTTGGGCACCACCTCGGCGGCGGCGGGCACGGCCGGCTTCGAAATTATCCCTGCAGTGTTAATGGGCATTGTGGGGCAGTCCCTCGGCCTGCGGCGGCCTCTCAGGCCGCCCCGAAGCATACACCAAGAACTCCCGATTCCCTTCCGCGCCCAATATGGGGCTATCTATAAGAGCTGTCTGGTACCCTAACTGCCGCAGCGCATCGTCCACGCGCCGGCAGGCGGCTTGGTGCAACTCCGGTTCGCGCACGATTCCACCCTTGCCCACTTGTCCCTTTCCGACCTCAAACTGGGGCTTGACAAGTATAACCATTTCGCCGCCCGGTTGTAACACCGGGGTGAGGACGGGCAGGATCAGGGTCACCGAAATGAAGCTGACATCGCAGGCGGCGAAGGCGATGGGTTCGCCCAAATCCTCTGAGCGCAGATAGCGCGCGTTCAGTTTTTCGTGCACCACCACGCGCGGATCGCTACGCAGTTTCCAGTCGATCTGGCCCGCGCCCACATCCACGGCGTGCACCCGCGCCGCGCCGCGCTGCAGCAGGCAATCCGTGAAGCCGCCGGTGGATGCGCCGATATCGAGGCACACCCGGCCCGCCACCTGGATGCCGAACTGCGCGATGGCGGCGTCCAGCTTCAGCCCGCCGCGGCTCACAAAGGGCGGCTGCGCCAGCACCTCGATGCGGGCCTCGGCATCCACGGGCTGGCCGGGTTTCGCAGCTTTGCGCCCGTCCACCAGCACCGCGTCCGCCATGATCAGTGCCTGGGCCTTTTCGCGGGTGGGGGCCAATCCGCGCTCCACCAGCAGGCGGTCGAGACGGGATTTCATGACTTGCGATGCACGATCAGGTCGGCCAGCTCGTGCAGGTGTTCGGCGCGCGCGCCCAACAGACCCAAGGTCTCGTGGGCGCGGCGGCACTCGATGGCCGCCATGCGCCGCGATTCCTCCACACCATAGACGGCGGGGAAAGTGATTTTATGCTGCTGGGCGTCTTTGCCGGCGGTCTTGCCGAGCGCCTCCGAAGATTCCTCGACGTCCAGGATGTCGTCCACGATTTGGAAGGCCAGGCCGATATGCTCCCCGTAGCAGGAGAGAGCCTGATACTCGGCGTCGGCGGCGCCCGCGCAGATTGCGCCCAGGCGGAGGCTGGCCCGCAACAGGGCGCCGGTCTTGGCCCGGTGAATGGATTCAAGCAGCGGCGCGGTGGGCGCCTGGCCCTCGCCCTCCAGATCGGCGACCTGGCCGGCGATCATCCCCCCGACCGTGCCGGCGGCGGACGCGAGTTCGGCGATCATGCGGGACTTGCGATCGGCCGGAACGCCTGGCATCGCGCCATCGGCCGCCAGGACTTCGAAGGCCAAGGTGAGCAGAGAGTCGCCCGCCAGGATCGCCATGGCGTCGCCGAAGACTTTGTGGCAGGTGAGCTTGCCGCGGCGATAATCGTCATTATCGAGGGCCGGAAGATCGTCGTGGATGAGCGAGTAAGTGTGGATGAATTCGAGCGAGCAGGCGGCCGTGAAATGGGCTGCGCCGGGCTCCGCGCCCGAAGCGCGGGCCGCTTCCAGGCAAAGGATGGGGCGAATGCGCTTGCCGCCGGCAAACAGGCTGTAGCGCATGGCGCGGTGAATAGTCGAGGGTGGCTGGGTTTCCGGCGGCGTCAGGCGATCGAGGTGCGCGTCGACCAGTTTTTGCTGCTGCGCGAGGTAGTCGCGGAGGTTCATGCTTTCTCGGGACGGAATGGCTCCGGCTGGATTTTGCCTTCCTTGCGGATCAGCATTTCCACGCGGGTTTCGGCTTCTTCCAATTGCTTGCGGCAAGTCTCGCTGAGACCCATGCCCTTTTCGAAGAGCTCGATCGAGCGCTCGAGCGGCAGATCACCGGCCTCCAGTTCCTTCACGACCTTTTCCAATTCGTCGAGGCTGGCCTCGAAGGGCAGGGCGGGTTTGGGGGGTGCGGTGGAATCGGCCACGAGCCTATTGTAGCCAGTGGAGGGCGGTCGTGCTATATTCGCCTGCAATGTTCCGATTTGCACTTCTGCTCTGCGCTGTTGTAGCCGCTGCGCAAACCACCAAACCGCCCATGACCCTCGACGAGTTTTTCGATGCGGTGGAGATCCGCAGCGTGCGCGTCTCGCCGGATGGGCATGCGGTAGCCATTGAGACGGTGCGCGCGGACTGGGAGGCCGATCGCTTCCGGCGCGACTTGTGGCTGTACCGCGACGATGGGCCCGGGTCGCTGATCGCGCTGACGCGGTCGGGGCATGACCACGATCCGGAGTGGTCGCCGGATGGACATTGGATCGCGTTTCTGTCCGATCGGGAGAAGCAGGACCAGGTTTGGGCGATCGCGCTCAGCGGCGGCGAGCCTTTCGCGGTGACGCACGGCGAGGAGGAGGTGCACGCGTTGGCCTGGTCGGCCGATTCGCGCCAGATCTATTTCGCCACGCGCACGCCATGGAGCAAAGAAAGGCAGGAGGCCTATAAGAAAGACTGGAAAGACGTGCTGCAGTTCCGCGAATCGGAGCGCGGCGATGCCATCGCGCGGGTGGAGATCGCGACCGGTGTGATCAAGCCCATTGCCGAGACCCCGTGGAGGGTGAAGCAAATGGAAGCCTCGTCGCATGGCACGAGCCTCGGCTTTCTAACCGATTCCATTTCCCAGCGGCAGGAAGCCATGGATGCGTACGGCATCTTCGTAGTGGAGGCCGACGGAGGCCAGCCGCGCAGGCTGGTGGATCGTCCGGCGGTGCTGGACAGCATGCATTGGACTCCGGACTGCCGGCATATCTTCTTCTCGTTTCTGAGCGGGTCGGTGGAGGGCAGTTATCAGGATGCGCAGCCGCGTGTGTATTGGGTGGATGCGGTGGCTTCCGGCGCGCGCCTCACGCGCTGGTCGAAGTTTGCCGGAGCGGTAACCGGGTACGCGGTCACGCAGGAGGGCGGCCTGCTGGTGACCGGACGCACGGGCACCGAAGTGCAGGTGTATCGCGAGGACCAGCACGTCTTCGTGAAGCAATCCGGAGAGCCGGGCACGTATGAGCGGATCTCGGCGGCCGCGCACGCCACGAAAGTCGCTTTTGTCCACTCGACGCTGACCGAGCCGCCGGAGGTTTATTTCGGCGACATCGTGGGGAGCGCGCTCCCGATCACGGCGTTCAACCACCTGTTCGCCGAACGCGCGCTGCCGGAGGGCCGCCCTTACCGCTGGACCGCGGACGACGGCGCGACGGTGGAAGGCATGCTGATTTATCCGCCGGGCAAGCTGGGCGGGAAAGGCTTGCGCATGCTGACGCTGATCCACGGCGGGCCGGAGGATGCCGACGGCAACCACTTCGAGGCCGACTGGTATCAGTGGGGATCGCTGGCGGCGACTGCCGGCTGGCTGGTGTTCGAGCCCAACTATCGCGGCTCGACAGGCTATGGCGACCCGTTCACGCTGGGAATCGTTCCGAACATCGTTTCGAAACCGGGCAAGGACATTCTGGAAGGCGTGGAAGCATTGGTGAAGGATGGCATCGCCGATCCGGACAATCTGACCATCGGTGGTTATAGCTATGGCGGTTACCTGACTAACTGGCTGATTACGCAAACTACCCGGTTCCGGGCCGCAGTTACAGGCGCGGGCGCAGTGGAGCACGTAGTCAACTGGGGCAACGACGACACCACTTATGACGACGCTTACTTCCTGGGCGGCTTGCCCTGGGACATGCTGAAGAACTACAACGATGAGGCGGCCATCTGGCAGATGAATAAGGTGAAGACTCCCACGCATATTGTCGCCGGCGCGGATGATATCAGGGTGTATGTGGGCGAGCAGTATCTTCTGGAGCGCGCGCTGCATGCGCAGGGTGTGCCGGTGAAGCTACTGATATTTCCGGGCGAGGGTCATGAGTTGGATAAGAACCCGTGGCACGGGAAGATCAAAGTGCGGGAGGAGTTGAAGTGGCTGGAGCAGTGGGCCGCCGCGCGGTAGGCAATAAATTGTGGGGCAGGCCCTCGGCAGCCCTCGGCCTGCGGCGGCCTCTCAGGCCGCCCGCTGTGGCCCGCAGCCGGCTGTCAGCCAGCCGCCAGCCCTCAGGGCACGATATCATTTTGTGAGGTGCGGAGATTCCCGGTGGAGTTATGACCTATAAGAGCTACCAAGCAATAGTAGAACTGGACGAAGAGGCAGGGGTCCTTCACGGCGAAGTGATCAACACACGCGACGTAATCACCTTTCAGGGATCTTCGGTCAAGGAGTTGAAGCGGGCTTTTGAGGAGTCAGTCGACGATTATCTGGAGTTCTGCGCCTCCCGAGGGCAAGAACCGGAAGAGCCATTCGGGAGAGCTCTCTGAATACGTATGCCTCGGCGGCGGCGCGTCTCGTGCTCGCAGCGGTTGTTGCAATGCTGACGTGGCCGGCCATGGCCTTGCCCCAAACACCCGACACTGCCGAAGCCCACCTGGGCAGAGGCTACGACGCGCTGCGTGACGACCGCTACGACGCGGCCGTCACCGAATTCCGGGCGGCTCTGCGCCTCGACCCCACGCTCGTGATGCGCGCGCGATTTCCGTTGGGCGTAGCTCTTTTCGAACTGAAGCAAGCCGCCGATGCGCGCCGCGAGTTCGAAGCCGTGCGCCGCGAGGCGGGAGAACATCCCAACGTCTCGTATTATCTGGGCAGGCTGGACCTGCTGGACCAGAACTTCGCGGGTGCCGTGCGCAACCTGACTCAAGCCATCGCCAAACCGCCCTTCCCGGATACGGCTTACTATCTGGGTCTGGCTTGCTTCAAGCAGGGCGATCTGCCGGCGGCCGAGAAATGGTTGAAGCAAGCCGCGCAGGCGAATCTGCGGGATAGCCTGGCGCGGTATCAACTGGGGATGGCGTATCGCAAGCAGGGGCGCGAGGAGGAAGCCCGGCGCGCGCTCGCGGAATCGGCGGAACTGCGGCGGCGCGACACCGACGAGAGCGAACTGCGCACCGAATGCGCGCAAAAACTGGACAGCGGTCCGCGGGCCGAAGCCCGCGCGTTGTGCCAGCGGCTGTACGATCCGAATGACGCCGAGAGATTGACCATGCTGGGCACCATCTACGGCCAACACGGCGATCCGGAGGCGGCGCTGGAGCCGTTGCGGCGGGCCGCCAAACTGGCCCCGGAGAGGCCGCAAATGCAGTACAACCTGGCGTACAACTACTGTCGAATGGGCCGGTTCGAGGAGGCGCGCGCGCCCATCGCGAAAGCCGTGGAGCGCTGGCCGGACATCTTCCAATTGAACTACCTGTATGGAGCCGTGCTGGCGAAACTGGGCGACCATGCGGCGGCATACCAGGCACTGAAGCGTGCGCACGAACTCAACCGGCAGGACGCCGGCGCGGCCGATCTGCTTTACCGGACCACGCTCGAACTGGCGCGGAAAAGCTTGGCTGGCCGCCAGTATCCCGATGCGCTGCGCTACTTCGGCGAAGCGGCGAAACTACGGCCCGGCGACCCTGAGCCGCACCGGGAGATGGCGGGGATCTACGCGCTGACGGGTCACCCCGCCGAGGCCGCCGAGGAACAGCGCTTGGCCGAGGGCGGGCGATGAGGTTGCGTTGCGCAAACAGGTCACCCGTGTTACTTCTGAGAGTGCATGGACGAGCGTTTGGCCGCTATCGCCGCTAAGAAGGAGCGTCTCGATGAACTGCGGCCTCTCTCACAGGAAGCGCTGGCCAGGCTGGAGCATTATTACGACATCGAGCTGACGTACACGTCGAACGCCATCGAGGGCAACACGCTCACCGCGGTCGAAACGACCCTGGTGATTGAGCAGGGTGTGACCATCGGCGGCAAGCCCCTGAAAGATCACCTGGAAGCCCTCGACCACTACGACGCGATCCGCTATGTGCGCGAACTCGCCCGCCAGACCACGCGGCTGACTGAAGGTGACGTGCGTAATTTGCACCGTCTGGTTATGCAGCGCTCGCGCCCCGACATCGCCGGGCGCTATGCCGATCTCGCGCGCTACGTGCGCACCGAAACCGGGAGGCAGGCCTTCCCCTCCCCGGCGGAAATCCCCGCGCTGATGGGTGACTTCGCCGCCTGGCTCGCCACGGCGCCAGACACACCCGACACCGCATTCACAGCGCATCGCCGCATTGTGGACATTCACCCGTTCAACGACGGCAACGGGCGCACCGCCCGGCTTCTGATGAATCTGATCCTGATCCGCGACGGGTATCCGCCGGTCGCGGTGCGCCCGGAAGATCGGCTGGACTATATTCGAAGCTTGCAGCGGGCACAGGCTGGACACGGCACGGAGAGCTTCAACGGCCTTCTATACAGGAGGTTGGACGCAATCTTGGCGGATTACCTGAGCGTCTTGGAATCGAATCGCGACATACCCGGCGGCTCGGACTCGAAGCCATGAGCCGGGTGAAGAATCGCTTGCAGCCTACCGCGCCAAAGTCGCCTTCGTGTACGCCACCCGAAACCCATTCCGCTCGTAGTTGCGCTGCGAGACGCTGCCCGGCAAAGTGGCCGCGGCCGCCAGATCGCATCCCTCCGCCATGGCCGCGCGCAGGCGCTCCCGGATCAGCTCACCCTGCAAGCCTGCGCCGCGAAAGCCCAGCAGAGTGCTATCCGCATAGAGCATCGCCAGGCCGCCGCCGATCGCCATCACGCCCGCTCCGGCGGCCCGGCCGCCGCTCAACGCCAGGTAGCAGCGCGCGCCGGGCATATGCCAGACGGCGCGGCCCACATCGACCTCCTCGGCCGTGAGATCGTCCTTCTCCAGGAAGCCGCGGCCCACCGTGCGCGTCCAGAGTAGCTCTTCGTCCGCGCTCGCCACACGGACCACCGCCTGCGCCGGCGCAACCTCCGCCCCCGCCAGCGGCCGCACCAACATATTGTTGAACTCCGTCACCCGATAGCCCCGCTTTCCCAAAATCTCAACCAGCCCCGCATCGGCCAGCGGACAAAGTTCCACACTGACCCCGGCTCCCCGCGCCCGATAGAACTCCTCCAACCGGTCCACCTCGTCCGCGCGCACCGCGCCGCGCATGCCCAGCGCCACGGCATGCGTCAGCGGCGAATGAACGCCGACGAAGATCGCGAACCCGCCCGCCACCTCCAGCACCGCCGCTCCCACGTCCGGACTCAGCCGCTGGTGCGCCTCCGCGCAGGCCACGCCGGTGCGCGCTTCCGCCGCCTCCAGCCGCCGCGCCAACTCCAGCCCCGCATGCATCATGAAGCCGCACCGGCCGTCCCCAGAAAATTCCGCGAGCCCAGCAGCGATTGCCCGCCGTCGCACACGCAAATCGCGCCGGTGATGTACGCCGCGGCATCCGACGATAGGAACAGCGCCAGATCGGCGATATCGTCCTTGCTGGCGAAGCGCCCCAGCGGCACGCTGGCCATCGCCTTGCTGCGCGCCTCTTCCGTCGGTGCCAACCGCCGCATGCCTTCGGTATCGTCCACCGGCCCGGGCGCGATCACGTTCACGCGCACGCCCGCCGCGGCCCACTCGATAGCCAGCGTCTTGGAGAAAATGTCGATGCCCGCCTTGGCCGCGCACACGTGCGCCTGGTACGCGATGGGCACGAACGCGTGCGTGGCGGAAATGCTGATCACCGACGCGCCCGGCTTGCGCAAGTGCTGGTAGGCCGCGCGGCAGGTGTTGAACGTGCCCAGCAGATCGATATCGATCACCGCCTTGAATCCGTTGGCCGACATGCCCAGCACCGTCGCCGGAAAATTTCCCGCCGCGCCGCACACCAGAATATCGATCGCGCCGAACACCTCGCTGGTCTTGCGCAGCGCGTTCTCGCATTCTTCGTAATACCGCACGTCGCCCGCGATTCCCACCGCTTCTCCGCCCGCCGCCCGGATGCCTTCTGCCGCCCGGTCCAGCTTGTCCTGCTGGCGTCCCATCAGGCCCACCTTGGCCCCCTGCGCCGCAAAGCGCTCGGCGATGCGCAGATTGATGCCGCTACCGCCGCCGGTAAGGAATGCTACTTTGTCATGCAATAAATGATCGCGAAAAATATCAGCCATGCTTCTGCCTTCCGTCGCACCGTAGCACCCCGCGCGTGCGCGGAGCAACGGTTATAATCGGCACAGCATGCTTTTGGAGTTACTGGTCGAAAACTACGCCGTGGTCGATCGCATCCGGGTGCGCTTCCATCCGGGGCTGAATCTGCTGACGGGCGAGACCGGCAGCGGCAAGTCCATCGTGGTGGATGCCTTGGGCCTGCTGCTGGGCGCCCGCGCCTCCGCCGAGATGATCCGCTCCGGCGAGCCTCGCGCCCGCGTGGCGGGCATCTTCGACGTACGCGATCGCGCCGACGTGCGCGCGCTGCTCGATCCCGCCGGCTTCGCCATCGAGGATAGCGAACTGCTGATCGAGCGTGAAATCCTGGCGGGTGGCAAATCGCGCGCCTTCCTGGGCAGCCGTCCCGTGGCGGTCTCGTTGCTGCGCGATCTCGCGCCGCTGCTGGGCGATATCCACGGACAACACGATCAGCAGCTTTTGTTTTCCCCCGACGCGCAGCGCGACATGCTGGATACGTTTGCTGCATCGGCGGACTTGCTGGCCTGCGTGGCTGAGATCTACGCGGGTTGGAAGTCGGCAGGCACGGCGCTCGAGACGCTGGAGCGCACCGAGCAGGAAAAGCTGCGCCTGCTGGACCTCTGGGAATTCCAGCGCAAAGAGATCGAAAGCGCCGCGCCCGCAGCCGGTGAGGACGAAGCGCTCGAAACCGAGCGCCGCGTGCTGCAGAACCTGGGCCGGTTGCAGGAAAGCGCCGGAACCGCCTACGCCGCGCTTTACGATTCGCCCGAAGCCGCGCTGGCGCAGGTGCGGCTGGCCGCCAAGCGCCTGGATGAAGTGTGCCGCATCGATCCATCGCTCGCCGGCCTGGGCGAGTACCTGCAATCGGCGGAGGTGGCCATCAAAGAGGCGTCCTACGGCCTGCGCGATTACCTTTCGGGCCTGGAGGCGAATCCCGGCCGCCTGGAAGAAATTGAAAACCGCCTGGCGCTCCTGGACAAGTTGAAGCGCAAGTACGGCCCATCCATCGCGGAGGTGTTGGCGTTCCTGGCCGAGGCGCGCGCGCAGATCGAGCAGGTGGAGCACGCGGGCGAGCGCATGGGTGAGTTGCGCCAAGAGCGCGAGCGCCTGGCGCGCGACTACGAGCAGGCTGCGGGCCAACTGACGGCCCTGCGCACGCGCGCCGCCGGCAAGCTGGAGAAGGGCGTGGAGGCGGAATTGGCCTCGCTGGCCATGGAGCGCACCACGTTCCGCATCGAGATCGCACCGGCTTCCTGGTCGCCGGCCGGCGCCGACCGCGTCGAGTTTCTGGTTTCGCCGAACCTGGGCGAAGAGCCCAAGCCGCTCGAGAAGGTGGCGTCCGGCGGCGAGATCTCGCGCATCGCGCTGGCGCTGAAGACCTGCCTGGCCGCGCCCCGGAACAGGTCCGGCGAATCCGCGCCGCCGCGCACGCTGGTCTTCGACGAAGTCGACGCCGGCATCGGCGGCAGCGCCGCGGAAGGTGTCGGACGGCGGCTGAAGAAACTGGCCGCCGCGAACCAGGTATTGTGCGTGACGCACCTGGCGCAGATCGCGGCCTTCGCCGATCATCACTACTGCGTGGAGAAGCGCGAGAGCGACGGCCGGACGGTGGCCGGGATCGAAGAACTGGACCGCCAGGGCCGTACGCGCGAAGTCGGCCGGATGCTATCGGGGCAAGAGCTGACTCCGGAGGCGCTGAAGCACGCCGAGCGGTTGATCAAGGGCGCGGAGACCGGATGAAAACCTAAGGCGCCTCACCACCCTGCAACCGGCCCTCGATATCCTCCAGCACGCCATCGCAATCCGCAATGCTATCGATCACATAGTGCGCCCCCGCGCCAGCCAACCGCTCGCGCGCCACACGGACCACCGCCCGCCGCTCCTCATCACCCAGCGTCCGAAGTTCCGCCTCCGTGAGCCCTACCTCGTTCCCAGTCTCGACCACCGCGATAGTCCAGACGCCCGCGTTAAGCCCCTCCTGCACATCGCTCACCGTATCCCCGATCTTGACGCAAGCCTCCATCGCATCCACCTGCAGCAGGATGGCGTTCCGGTAACACATCCACGGCCGCGGCCGTCCCCCGCCGGCTTCCTCCGGGCAAACGGTGGCGTCGGGCGTGTAGCCCTGCGCCATGGCGTTGCGCAGCACGATGTCCAGCATGGGCCGCGTGTATCCGGTCGTGGTCCCGATCTTCATCCCCCGCGCGCGCAACCGGGCGAGCGTCCCGGCCATGCCGGGTATCAGTTCGGAGTGCCGGTCCAGGCAGGCAAGCTGGCGTGGAATGAATTCCTGAAACAGAGCGGCCACATCCTGTTCCGAGGGTTCGCTCCCATGCCGTTCCACCCAGGCGGCCCGGACGCGCGGAGTGGCGCAGATCGCGCGGATCTGGTCGATCTTCAGCAGCCCCATGTGCCGCCGGATCTCGGCCACGCCGACGGGCACGCCCCGCTCGGCGAACAGTTCATCGAGCACCACGGTCGGCGCCTGGCAGCCAAAATCAACCGTGGTGCCTGCCCAGTCCAGGATGGCGGCTTGCAACGGGCCGCGATACGCCGGCCGCTTCACGCGCGGGTATGTCATACCAGATCATCTTATCTGGCCGCCGGAACCACGTCGTAAGGCCGCATCATCTCGTTGTCCTCGTGCTCCAGCACATGGCAGTGCCACACATAGCGGCCCGCATACCCTTCGAATCGGACAATGATCCGCGTCACCATCTTCGGATCCGCCCGCACCGTGTCCTTCCAACCGGCCTCTTCGGGCGCGGGCGGCGTGGCCGCGCCGGTGTATCGCAGTTGGCCCGCCGACAGGTACGAAAACGCCTCAAACCGCCGCCGGTCCAGGATCTGAAACCGCACCAGGTGCAGGTGGATGGGGTGCGAATCGTCCGTAGTGTTGATCAGCGTCCAAATCTCCACCGTGTCCAACGTCGGGTTTTCCGTCACCGGCGTGCTCCAGTGCGCATTGTTCAGCAGCATCACCATGGGGTCGCCGCCCGCATCCCGATTTTCGATCAGCGCCAGCATCCGGGTTTTCACCGCCGCCGTTTCGGGTATCTTGGGAACCGGCCGCAATGCCGCGGGCAGCACCGTATCCGCCGCCGCGCCCTGCCCCACGCGGAACTGCATCACCGGTACAAAATCGTTGTTCAGCACGATCTCCCGGCCCTGCCCGCCCGCGAAGTCCACAATCAGATCGGCCCGTTCCGCGGGCGCCAGCAGCAGGCTCGTCAGTGGCACGGGAGCGGGCAGCAGCCCCTGATCGGTGCCGATCTGGTGAAACTTCTGCCCGTTGGAAAAAACCAGGTGCAGGAATCGCCCGTTGCACGCATTCAGCAGGCGCAAACGGTATTTTCGCGGCTCCACGTTCAGGTATGGAAACAGCGCGCCGTTCACCAGGAAGGCATTGCCGAAGACCTCCGGCACCCACGGTTTGCCGGCCACGCCCGACACCGGATAATCGAGCTGGCCGTCTTTCCTCAAGAAGCGGTCGCAAATCTCCAGCGGCACTTCGAACGGGCCCGCCGGAAGCTTGAGCCCGTCTTCGAAGGCGTCTCGCACGATGAACGCGCCGAACAATCCGGCATAGGTATTCAGCCGGTTGATGCCCATGGTGTGGTCGTGATACCAGAGCATCGCCGCTTCCTGATGGTTGGGGTAGTAGCAAACCGCCGATTTGCCCGGCACGTACCAATCCTCCGGATAGCCGTCGCTAGAGGGCGGCGCCTTGGCCCCATGCAGGTGCACCACGCCGCGCACTTCCGGCTCGCCGGCGTCGGCTCCATGCAGCGTATGGTCGATAGGGAGAAAGTGTTTCGCCGGCAGCTCGTTCACCCACTCCACCAAAAGCCCTTCGCCGCTGCGGGTCTCGAATGTGGGGCCGGGCGAACCCGATCCGAAGCCCCACATCTGGGTGGCCGGCAGATCGCGGTGTAGTTTGCGCTCGATCTGCCGCATCGCCAACCGATAGTAGGGGATCTTACGGGAGGGATCGTCCGGCGCCGGCCTGAATCCGGAATTGTGAATCGTCTCCGGAACCGGCAAAGGATCGACGAACTTCGCCAGGGAATTCGGGTCGAGGGCCGTCGCGGGCAGAGCCACGCTGTTCGCCGATGCCACCGCGCCCGCCGCGCACTGTAGCAGCCTTCGGCGAGTAATGTGCATGTCTAAAGACTAATACGAAAAGGCAGAGAGGAAAGGGGGGCGCGCCACGCACGCCCCCGATTTCCAGTAAGCTACGGCTTGCGGGCTGGGGCCCGTTTCGGAAGTGGCGGTGCGGCATTCAGATTAAGGAAGCTGGACGACGTTTGGTTGGTTACCAGGCCGCTGCCCGGATCGAGCGTGTACTGGCCCGGATTCCGCATGGTCGTGAAGTCCAGCATGCTGCCCAGCGAGTTGGCCAACGCATCGAAAGAGCCTTGGCCGAGCCGCTGCCCGTTCAGCCAGTTGTCTTCGATGAAACGCAGAATCGAAGTCTGGTCGGTTACCGAGTGATCCACGAAGTTGCTCTTGGCCCAAGGCGAAATCACCATCAGCGGCAGGCGCGGACCGTATCCGCATCGTCCCTGCGCATTCACCGTGCCGGATGCGACTCCCGGCAGCGCAGTTGCCCCGTTTCCGCAGGAGGCGGCGCCCAGAATCGCATCGGCCGCGCTCGCGGACTGGTTCACCAACGGTCCGATCTGGTGATCGTACCAGCCGTCCGAGTCGTCATAAGCGATGATGACCGCCGTGTCCTGCCATGCCGGCAGGCTCTGCAGATAATTGATCGTGTTCACGACGAATTCCTGCTCGTCCAAAGGATCGGAATAGCCTGGGTGCCCATCCTGGTACCCCGGTGCTTTCAGAAAGCTGACCGCCGGAAAATTGCCGGCGTTGATCGCTGTGTAGAAATCGTTGATGTCGTACTGATGGTTGGCTGCGTCTCCCGCCTTTCCGATCATAGCTGCGGACGTGGGAGGAGTATGCATCAGGTTCGCGGTCGATGCGTAATACTGGAACGGCTGGTGGTGCGGGATGTAATCGGCTTTCTTCGTCCCCGTGACTAGCGAGGTGGTGCTCCGGGAGCAGCCTGTGCTTCCGTTGGGGTTGGTCACCGTCAGGTCGAAACCGCCCTCGAAGAATCCCCAGCTCACACCCGCCGCGTTCAGCAGGTTGCCGATATTCATTCCAGTCATGCTGAACACTTCGCCCGTTGACGTGGAGCAAACGTCACCGGCCGGGTCGGCGTCGCCAATGTTGGAGAGCCCTCCGGAGCCATCGTCGATCATCGCGCCCGTTCCATTCAAATTGCCGGTGACTCCGTTGTTCTGCCCGGAGATGAGGTTGATCGCGCCGACCGTGGATGGGCCGAAAGTCGTGCCGTAGGAGTTATCGCTCATGGCGTAGTGTTGCGCGTAATTCCAGAATGCGGTAACCGTGTTGCCGTCGTAGTAGCCCATCACCAGGCCGGTGGTGGCGAATATCGGCGAACCGCCGGGCGGCGGACCGGGCGTGCCCGTGGACATCGGAAACAGATCCATCAGCCCGCCGTGGAACGCCATTTGCTCAGGGGTGTAGTCGTGGTCCATGTCCGCCGTGGCTGATTGCGAGCGCGTCAGGCGGAACGGATTCACCGCGCCAGTCCCGTTCAGGGTGTTCAGCGCGTTGGGGTTGTTGGTCATCAGTGCGGCAGTCAGTCCATTCACGCTGGGCGTGCCGGGAAGCGGAAAGAAGGACGGTTCGCCTTCCGGATTCACGGCGTAAGGATAGGTGCCAAAATAATGGTCGAAAGAAACGTTTTCCTGAAAGATCACGACCAGATGCTTGATAGGGGTCGAGGTGCCCAGGGTGGGCGTCGGGGTCTGCGCCATGCTTGCGGCAGGAATGCCCAGCAGCAGCCCGGCTGCTAATGTCTCAAGTACGAACGTCACGTCGAATCTACGCATGCTTTTCCTCTCCTTAACAGACAATGCGCCCAGTTTATAAAAGTGCGTTTTACGATTTGATGACAGTTCGGTGAATAATTGGCCTCTCGGCCCGGGGGTGGCGCCCGGATGCCGCTCACCGGCCGCGCTTCCGAATCAAGCCGATTCTTAGTGCGGTCCGACGACAGACCATGGGTTCGACCCACTGAAAGGAGTGAAAAAGGGAAATCCGCCACTGAGCAACACCTGCGTGGAGCCGGAAACGGGGTCCTGAAACATCAGATCTGGAAGGCCGTCGAGATTGAAGTCGGCGATGGCCGCAAGCCTCCGGAGTGGTACCACAACCCGGACACCGGCCCCGGGGCGCGCGATGCCGCGCCCGTCCCACCCTGCCGCGGCCTACTTGTCAGAGCAAGCGTCGCTCAGCCACTTACCGGTGCCATTGATAGTCATATTCATGGGATGCCCGTCGGCGGTTCCGCTGGATACCATGCTGAACTTCATGGATTCCCTGCTCAGCGCCTCGGCCACAACAGTGCTGGTGGTCTTGTTCTCCGAATCGTTGCATTCAACTTTAGCCTCGAAACGGCTGCCTGAGGAACTGGTTACCGTGGTCTTGCAGGACTTAGCCATGCTGCTCGGGTTGAAATTCGCCAGGTCTTCTTTCTTGAGGCAACGCTTGTTGACCGTGGGCTTCCCGGCGGTCATGTTGCCCGCATTCTTCATGGCTGCCTCGATCCGGGCCCGTTGTTCGGGCGGAAGCTTCGCAAGTTGCTCGGGCGGGATCTGCGGCATCTGCTGCGGCATTTGCGGCATCCCGGCCATCTTCATCGTTACGCTGTATTCCCATTCCCCAACCTTGAGATTCAACGGTGTGGGGTCGGCGGCGCGCACCAGGCCGGCGCCGGCAAGGGCTAAAGCAAACACAACTTTCATGAGGTTTCTCCTGTCAGCCGGTAATTTCACCGGCTGTCCCGTTACGTTTTGGTGAACGAAGGGATTATAGCAGGACTCGCCTGGAGGGCGGCCAATCTTGGCCGCAGCCGCCTTTCCAGGCGGCCGGAGGCGGCAATCCCAGCAGGGTGCGATGCGCGTCGCTGCGGCCGCGCCCAGCGCATAATCGTTGTCCGCCGCGTAGGATGCATATCCGGATAGCCGTCCTTGGGGGCCCGGCTCGGTGATGTGATCGTTAGGCAGCGCCAAACTGGCCACCGGCCGGCCTTGCCTCCGACAGGTGACATCCGTCCGGTCCGCGCTATGATGATGGACTACCGTTCGCGGGCGTCTGCCCCCTCAAATTAATGCCAGCGATAGGCCGCCTGGCCGCAACCCTCCGTCATCGCCCGTCGCGTCCTAACCTGATCACGGCGGCCTCCATGGCGCTCCTGTTCGCCCTGAACGCTTACATCGCGCGCCCGCTGTTCTCGGTCGATTTTACCAGCCAAATGGAGTCCATCGAAGGGTCCTACATGTCCATTAGCCGCTGGGCGATCGAACACTGGCATGACTGGGCGTGGTTTCCGCTCTGGTTCACCGGCAGCCCATTCGATCGCGTTTATCAGCCCGGGCTGCACCTCTCGGTGGCGGAGTTGGCGCGGACCCTGGCGTGGACCCCAGAGCACGCCTACCACTTTCTTACTGCCCTTGCCTACTGCACCGGACCGGTCGCATTATACTGGCTGTGTTACCGGATGACCGCGCGTAAGGGGTACGCGCTTGTAGCGGGACTCACTTACTCTCTATGCTCTATTACCACTATCCTCCTGCCGCTAGTAAGTACCGACACCGGCGGACCGTTGCTTGCCAGGAATTATCAGGTTCTGGTGCATTATGGCGAAGGACCACACACCACGGCCCTCGCATTACTGCCAATCGTGGTCTGGATACTCGACCGGGCTTCCTCCACAGGTAGCTGGCCGTTCGTCCTGATTGCGCCGCTCGCGCTGGCTGCCGTCGCGCTTACGAACTGGCCAGGCACATTGGGTCTGACCATGGCCGTCATCGCGTATATCGTCTCCAGAATCGGCCATAACTGGACGCGCGGGATCCTGACTCTAGCCGGCATCGGTGCCACCGCCTACCTCATTGCGATCCCCTGGGTCTCACCATCCATCGTTCACCTGGTGCTGAGTAACGCTCAACAGTCTGATGCGACCCCTGTTAACCATAGGCGCCTGCTTCTGTTAGCCCTCCTCGGCTTGGGCTTGATTGCGGTGCATTTTGCGTTGCGGCGGGCGGGCAGTCGCGCCTTCAGATTCTTTCTCTACTTCACCGCCATAACCGGGGTGGTCTCGATCGTCCCTGTGTGGTTCCACCTGCGGCTAATCCCTCAGCCGAACCGCTTTCAGTTGGAATTCGATATGGCCGCCGCCGGCTTGTCCGCCTTCGCCGCGGCCGCGATTTTCGGACGGCTGCCAAGAGCCTGGAAGGTAGTGGTTCTCGCCATCGCCGTCGTAGGGTGCTGCGTCCAGGTCCGCCGCTTTAGCGCCTATGCCGGCCGCATCACAGCGCCCCTCGACATCACTTCCACCATTGAGTACCGTATGGCCAAGTGGTTCGATGCGCATATGGAAGGGCGCCGCGTCTTCGCACCCGGCAACGTGGCGCTGTGGATGAATATGTTCACAGACGTGCCGCAAGTAGCCGGCTGCTGCGATCAAGGGATTCCCAATGTGGAGTATCGGATCGCGGATTACGTCATTTACACGGGACAGAATGCGGGCTCGCGGGACGCCGAAATCTCACTGATCTGGCTTAAGGCGTATGGCGCCGCCGCCATCGGCGTTACCGGCCCCCACAGTACCGAGTATTTCAAGCCTTACTCGAATCCACGCAAATTCGACGGCGTGCTGCCCGAGCTCTGGCGCGACGGCGACAACGTCATTTACGGTATCCCCAGGCCTTCCTACTCGCTCGCCCATGTAATCGATAGGTCCGCCGTGGTGCTGCGGGGGCCTGCAAATGGGCTGGTGGTCGAGCCTCTACAGCCGCTCGTGGCGGCCCTGGACAACGCCAAGCCGCCGTTTGCCACGTTCCGCTGGTTGAATCAGCATGCAGCCGATATTAATGCCACGGTCGGACGCGATGACCTGGTCTTTGTGCAGGAGACCTACGCGGCGGGATGGCGTGCGACCGAGCAAGGCGTGCCGCTAACAATCACACCGGATGCACTCGGCATGATGGAGATACATCCCACACACGCGGGTCTCAACACCATCAGGCTGGTCTACGACGGCGGGGCTGAGGCTGTCTGGACGCGGTGGTTGCAGTTAGCGGGTCTGATGTTAGCCGGCCTCTGGAGCGCGGTTTCGTGGCGTAGGCGCCGGAATCCGCCGCCATTCTGACTCCTGACTCCTGACTCCTGACTTCTGTCTTGGCGCGCCGCCTCAAACCACGGTCAACTTGACCATTAGCGTCTGGTTCCCGGTCTCTTGAAACCACATCACGCGCTCCCAAACCAGATCGATCTCCACCAGATACTCGCCAGGCTCGTCAGGGCCTCGCACGGGAAGATCGAGGGTGGCGCTGTGGCCGATTTGCAGTGGCTGCTTGAATGCGATGCGGTCGCTATCCCAAGCCAGCACGGTGTTGTCGGACGACCGCAGGTGATAGGTCAATCCGATGTCGGGGTACACGGTTTCTAACACGTACGCGGAGTGGTTGGTTACGGTGACGCGTGCCCTAACTTCCTGCCCGCGCTCGCAGGTCAGGCCGCCGCCATCCAGGCGGAAGCCGACTTCAAAGACGACAGTCTCAGCAGGAACCAGTCTGTTGGCCTCCGATTTTGCCAAATCCACGAACGCGCGAAGCGGGTAGGTATCCAGAAGTAAGATAGGCGAATTCCACATCTTAGTAACCTTCGCGAGCTGGTGATACCTTGGAAACAGAGCCGCGAGCTTCGCGTTGAGGTCGAACGATACCGGTTGTTTTTGCAGCAAGACTTTGTTGTACGCGACCGCGAGGGGCTTCAAATCATCCGGATAACTCAGCATGAACTTGACCGCGCCCTCGCATACGCCGGGATATAAGGGGTTGTAATAATCGTCCAGTGCCACAAGGCCGCCGCTCACTAATACCCTGTTGCACAGATCCAAGTCGTGATAGGTCTCCTCCTGTGAATGGCCGCCATCGATATTACAGAAGGAGAAGCCCGTCCCTATGTCTACGGGAGTAAGTTCCGTTGAGGGCCTGGCGATTGTCGTGACGAACGAGATATCGTCGTAAAACGATCGCATATTCTCGAGAAAGATCCGCAAATCCCCTGATCCCGACCCGGATACGTTCTGCGCCTGCAGCTCCTCGAATAAGTCTACGGCAACAAGTCTACCCGCGGGCGCACGCACCGCCGCCGCGCATATTGCCGACAGACCATGGTGCACCCCTATCTCCAGGACGTCCCCGGCGACTCCCTCTTCTGCGATCAACTGACTGTAGGCGATAAAGAGCAACGCGGCGTCAAACGAGAACCAGCCCTCGATTGAGTGAAATGCACTGAAGTACCGGGAGAAGAAGTTGTCCATCATGAATCATTCGCGCCGGACGGAGCCACCGAGGGACACTTTACCACAGCCAGTCCCCGCGTCGCCACCTTGGGCCCCATCACCGTCGCGCCGGCTCCATGAAAACCGTGCAAGTGTCTTGGAGGGCGGGCTTTAGCCCGCGCGGGGCTTGAGCTCCGCGTGCGGGTTTTTCGACTCTGCCCCACGCTAGCCCAAATACACAAAAATCCGAGCCCGCGACGTCGCCGGATCGAGCATTCGGGGATCCTGCCGCCTCACCTGGTAACTCTCGTAGTCGGCGTGTTCGTGAAGCCATCGCCCAAGTCGCTGACCGCACCCATCGAAAAGTTATCGCCGAAAATTTCGTCGTAGGTGCGATTCGCTCCCGCCGGTGAAGGCTGCCTCCATCAGTTGCCCCGGCGCGTTGGCGCACACCGTAAGCCAAGTGGACAAGTGTCGTAGGCGAAAGACTGGCCGCGGTCGGGAATCCCCGTCAGGCGCTGGTACGCGTCGTAGGTGTAAGTCTCCGTGTTGCCGTTGGCGTCTTTCTTGCTGGCCATGGTGCCGTCCGCGTTATAAGTATAGCTCGTGGTGCCGCTCTCCGGGTTGGTGGCGGACGTCAGCCACAACGCAGGCAGCGTGAGGGTGGAGTACGTGGTGGAGGCGTAGACGAAGGTGCGGGTCTGGGTCACCAGGCCGTATCCGGTGGTGCGCGGCATGCTCACCTGCGTCAGGTGGTTGAATTGGTCGTAGGTATAGGTGGTGAGTAGGGTGCCGGTGGGCGCGCTCGTAACCGGGTATGTCGATGGCGTGGGCGGCCCCACCACCGGGCCGTGCGTGGGATCCGGCTCCAGGACCATTACCAGGTTGCCCAGAGCGTTGGTGGCGTATTGCTTCCAATTGCCCGCCGGATCGGTGACGGTGGTGAAATTGCCCTGGTAGGCATAGGTGGTCTGGCTGGCGCCGTCCGGCAGCAGCACGCTGACGGTGCGGCCCAGCGCGTCGTATGTGTAAGTGGTCGCGGGCGGCGAGCTGTTGGGCGGGGCGTAAGGCTGCGTCTGCTGGTACATTTTGCCCAGCGGCGAACAGGCGCAGGGGGCGTAGAGTGTGTCGACCTCGGAGAGCGTCGTGCTGCCCGTGCCCGTCTGGACGCTGGCGGTGCGGCCCAGCCCATCCAGGACGGTCGTGGTGAAATGCGACGAGCCGCTGCTGTTGGTGGTGGTGGCCTTGATGGTCCAGGCGCTGGATACGTAGCCGTAGCTGTAATTCGTCTGTGCGCCAGCCGCCTGGCCGGCCACCTGCGAAGGGGCCAGAGTCAAATTCACCCGGCCGAAGGTGTCGTACCCGGTGTACGCCGCCGTGCCGTTGGGCGCAGAGGTGGGGTTGTAGACGGTCTGGTTTGGCCCGGCGACCGACGCGGGGAAATAACCCGTGGTTGCATATTGCGCCTGCGTCTGGAGAGTAGCTGAGCCGTTGGGGCTGAGGGTATCCGGCAACGTGTAGTTGGTAGCGGTGGAGGTGGCCACGTTGACCGAGTGGCCGTTATTGTCGTTCTGCGAGACCACCGTGCCGGTGTAGTCGTAAGTGGTGTTGATGGTCTTGCCCGGCGAGTTGGCCTGTGTGACGTTGCCCCGGTAGAGGAACGACGCGGGGTAGTTGACCACGTCCCATTCGTTGGGAAGAGTCGCGGTCGTGTTGATCGTGCCGCCGTCATAGACGTTCTGAACCAATGTCACATTGGGGGACGCGCTAGTGAGCGTGCTGGTCGCCAACCGGCTGTAGACGTACCGGGAGCTGTAGTTAGTGTTGCCCTGGTACAGATACGTGTTCGAGTAGCTGCGGACCGGCGTGGTCAGGTTGCCGTAGTCGTAAGTGCTGGTGGTCGCCACATTCCCGTAGCCATCCTGGGTCTGGACGGTCTGCGTCTGGGGGGCGTAGGACGATCCTTTATTGAGGGTGGTCAGCAGCGTGCCCACAAAGGAGTTGCCGTTGGCGTCTGTCGCCCAGGTGTACAGATCGTCGCGCGGCAGCGGCGAGGTGACGCCGGGCGCGGAGCGGTACTGCAGTTCGGATACCAGGCCTGGATGGGAACCGCCGCTCGCGTTGAAGTACCAATACTTTTCCGTGCCGCTGGTTCCGTCGTCGAGCGCCACGCCGGTGTGCAGCGAGACCGAGTAGTTGGCGTCCGGCCACGTCAGCGCGTAACTGTAGACCGGCGTGGTGGTCTGCAGGCTGCGGCCGGCCACCTGCCGGAGCGTCTCCCCGCCCAGATAGGAGAAGTTGCTGTATGCCCATCCCAGTGCGCCGCCTTGGGGGAACTGGGCCTTCAGCAGATCGCCGTCGTTCAGCGTCGTATCGTAGGAAAGGTTATAGGAGTACCCCAGCCCGGTGGTGGTCACGGCCGCGAGCAGGCTCGTAGTACCGTAGGATGTGCCGTTGGGCGAGTAAATCGCCTGCCCCTCATGGATGTCTAAGCGCTCACTTAAGTCTACTGAGCACCCGCAGGGGTGATCTTATTCCGATACTGACCGGCCGTCCTCAAATCCAGCCGGTCCTTTGCCCGGAGGCCGTGGCCGAAATCGATCGTGGCTGTGTATATCGCCGGCGGCAGGTCTAGGAAATATTGCCCGAGCCGATTTGTCACCGTGCATATCGGATGGGGTGGCTCGTCGGCCCTTGTTACGCAAATTGTCGCTGTGGGCATCCGAACGCCGCGCCACAAGAGCTCCCCAACCAACTCGCTTGAGGCATAGACGGCGTCACCGCCGAGGGCCGCAACGCCGAGTACGAAATTCTCCCGCACCTCAGCCGGGAAGTAGATGCGGACCGGCTTGTACAGTACCGAGACAAAACCCGTCAGCGCCGCCTCGACGGAGTACTCGCCGTCCGGGAGCTCTGGAAACGAGTAGTGGCCCTGGGGGTCGGTCTGCGAGGATTGGTAGAATTGTTCGCCGGATAGCGTGCGTACGCTTACCGTTGCCGCGGGGAGTGGGTCGCCGGTCTCGTCGGCCACGCGCCCGCTGAGAGCGACCTTTGCAGTGCCCCTCGCTTCGGTCGCTGAGAGTAGCAGCGCGGCGAGGGCTACGCGGGCCGCCAGCCGTGAGCCACGCGAAGAAGTCATTGATGAAGGCAATCTTTTCTCACCTCGTTTGTCACGCCGACGCTCCCCGTAACCGTCGCACCGTTTCCAAGCGTGATTGTCTGGCCAGCGTTGTCGCTGCCCACTGCCCCTGTGAAGTGCAGCAGCTCGTGGATCAAGATCACGTCATCGACCTGCGACAGCGAAAGTCCCTGAAAGTTGGGGCTCGTCGCCTGGGTGACAGGCGTTCCGTTGGCCAATATGCCGGTGACGAAGTACCGGTTGGAGGCTATTTGGATGATTCCGTCGACGCCGGTTGTCTGGGCTCCAACGCCGGCGGGTACATTTTCGCCAAACGGCATCCATCTGATCTGGTTGTTTCCATAAGCGGATTGAAGGGACGCGGCAGGATCGCTGGACCCGCCTGTGTTGAAAAGTTGGTCGCACGGCGTATTGTTCTCCAATACCGCTTCCGCCCCTTTAACCGCAAGGGCAAGAAATAATCCCAAGCCACCGCCGCCACCGCCCGGGCGCGGCCCGACCGTTGGCAGGAAGCCCTGCTCGCACGGCGGCTGCGTCGGGCCGAACGCCCACGGGGGCAGGACGCCCCACCCGGGGTCGTACCAGTTGCCCGCGTTAGGCATATCATCGCACCCGTACCCGCCGCCGAAGCCAAACCCCCAACCCCCGCCTCCTGGATTGAATCCAATGATCGGTCCGCCCGGTCCGCTCGGCCCACCCGGGCCGTCCGGGCCGTCCGGAGGTTCGCCGTACAGCCCAGAGGGGTCGGTGCTGTTGACCGGATCTGCGCCGACATACGGGTACAGATTCCAGCTCTGCGGACTCCCGGGGTCCGTGCTGCCGCCATACGGGTCGGGCGACATAAACCGGCCCCACTGGCTGGCGTAATACCGGTTCATCGCATAATCCAGCCCGGTCGCGCTATCGCGCGTGTAAGTGGCGTACTTCTCCCGGTCGCTGGCCGTCACCGTGTACTCTACGCCATACGGATACTGGGCCTGGTGCCCCAGTCCGCCCGGGCCGCCCGACCGCACGGACCCCAGACGGTCCACCTGCACGGCGTTGCCCTCCGCAGATATCAGCTTACCCAGAAAGTAGACGTTCGCGCTCTGCTGCGTCAACTGAATCTCGGGGCCGCCCTGATATGTGATGATCGAATACGTGTAGGTCGCCAGTTTCTTCCCGTCCGCCCCGTAGAAGTAGATCGTCTCCGCACCGCTCGCATTCCGGCTGTAAACCCGCAGGTTCTGCGCGTCGTAGGCATACGCTTCGCTTGCAGACCCACCCACCGTCACCATCCGGTTCGCCGCGTCGTAGCTGAACGTCACCCCCCCGAATCCCGCCGTCTGGTTCCCGTTGCTGTCGTACGTGACCCCCGTCGCCTGAATCTGGTTGGTCGGCACATTGCTTGCATTCACCGCCGCTGTCAGATTGATCGAGGGCGGACCGTTGTTTCCCGCGATCCCCAGCAGGTTTCCGTAACCGTCGAAAGTATACCCCGCCGACCAACTGGCGCTGCTACTCGCACCGCTGAGCCGCTTCAGCGCATCGTAGGTGTAAGTCACGGTCTCCCCGCTGATGCCGTCCACGCTCGATGTGATCTGCCCGTTATTCTTCGTCGCCGAGTAGTTGTAGGTCATGTTCAGCCCGCTCGCCACGATGCTGGTCATCTGCAGCAGGTTGTTATAAGTCCGCGTCGTCGTGCCGTCGTAAAGCGGCTGGTTCGCCGCGTTGTAGGTTACGCCGGACGCCCACGTCTTCTGTGTGCTGTCCGTCATCGCCGTGGGCCGCTCCAGCGCGTCCAGCGTATAAGTGAACGTGTTGGAAGTGCCGCTCGCCCATGTCTGGCTGATCGGATATTGCTGCGATGTCAGGGTACCCAGGCCGTCGTAGCCGTAGGTGGCCGTCAACGCGCCGGTCGCTCCCAAGTGGTTGGCCGATTCCACCATCAGATTAGCCGCTGGCCGAGGCGGACGTCGGTGACAGTAGCGTCCGTCTGACGAGACCGCAGTTTTGGCCAAGATTCCACTCCTCCAGCGTTGTGATATTCGCGTACCGACGCGAACGGTAGTCTATCGCGACTAGTTTCGCGTCGAGAGCCAGGGGCCTCCTGACGAAGGCGATAAGCAGACCGCCGTCCGGGGTGAAGGATCCCACGCTATAGGCGGTTCCCCCATCCAGCGTCCTCCTCATGCCCGTGGCGAGGTTCGCTAGGGCCAAGTTGCGGCTCGGATCGACGAACGCCACTTCTTCGCCGGACGGGGAAAGGCACGGGTAGCGGCCGTTCGCCTCGAGCAGAACGGTGCGGTGCGGCAGATCTATCACCAAGAATGAGTCACGGGTCCCAAGGGCCAGGCGAGTGCCGCCCGATGAGAGGCGGAGCCGTTCCACTTTGCCGAAATCGAAACCTGTGACGATCCCTGTTAGGTCGTCCACGGTTTCGCCAGTCTCTGGCCTCAGCAAGAGGAGGCGGTGGTATGACCGGGTGCCGTCCTTGTCGCGTACGATGAGTACGAGGTGCCGGGCGCTCGATGACAGCGCGAGGTGCAGTCCGAACCAACCCCTGTATCTCACAGTTCGGTGAGACTTGGGGTCGTCCGTGAAGCAAACAACGGGCTGTCCCCCCTTGCCATAGGAGTCAGGTAGGGAGCCCTCAGGCACCCATGCTACCCAGGCGCCGTCGGGGGCGAGCGCGAGTAAATGTGGGGGCCTCTGCGAGCTAGCCAGACGCAACTGCCCGGCATCCGCCCCGGCCGCTGTGATGGCTGACGGAACAAGGTCGTTTGCCTGGTCGAGGCCAAGGCGCGCCCCGAAAATGGCAAAACCGCCGGTCTCGCAAGTCGCAACCAACTGTGCCATCGTCTCGCGGCTCGTCGTGGAGCACGCCGAAGCACCAGCCGCTCCGGTCAGGAACAGGCGTGCGAGGTGTCGACGTGTCATGGCGTTTCAAGCCCTGGCAGTGGAGTGTAGTAGCCGCCGTACCGCGACAGGATGGCCTGAGGGATGGTGTACCAGGGACCATAAAGCCCCATCAGGTAGGAAAGTGATTGGAGCATGTACCGCGCTGCCGAATTGCTGTTCGGACCGTCCCAATGATAGGCTATGTTGGCCCCGTTAATCTTGTCTGTGTCAAGTTGGAGTATTGGCAGCGCGGCACATACGGCCGGGCCGCTTACCGAACCATCGCTATGGCCGAAGGTCGAGTCTCCATTCATGTTGGCGGTGAGGAGACTGCCGGTGTGCAGGCCCTCGATTGCCTGGCTCACGCCGGTTGACCCGGTGAAGTAAAGGAACAGGTGCAAACCGAAGTTGTTGAACGGTGGGTAGCTCAGGATGCCGTGCTGCAGGGGCCGGTCCTCGACCTGGAGCGTACAGGTCGGCGCCGGGCCCGGTGCCGGTGACGGCGCCGCCAGGCCTAGTACGGGATAGGGTAAACAGACTGTGCCGTACCCGAAACCGCAGTCTGGCGCGTCGCTGCCCCAACCGGGCAGAGGGTCTGGTGAAGGCAGCAATCCCGATGCACCACCGGGGAGACCACTGACGTAATTATTGTAGCCATTGATTATATCGACTGAACCACCACTAACGTAATTGTAGCAGCCTTCGCCCATCCAGGTTCCGTTTGGACCGCAGACGCCGTCCAGGCCGCTGGGGTCGTTGTGATTCGCGGGATCGTTGGCTGGGTACCCGTACCGGTTCCAGCTTTGCGGACTGCTTGGGCTAGCGCTGCCACCGTACGGGTCCGGTGATGTGAACCTACCCCACACGCTGGAGTAATACCGGTTCATCGCGTAATCCAAACCCGTCACGCTATCGCGGGTATAGGTGGCGTACTTCTCCCGATCGTTGGCAGTGACCGTGTACTCCACGCCGTACGGATACTGGGCCTGGTGCCCCAGTCCGCCCGGACCGCCCGACCGCACCGACCCTAAGCGGTCCACCTGCACCGCGTTCCCTTCCGCCGAAATCAGCTTACCCAGAAAGTACACATTCGCGCTTTGCTGCGTCAACTGAATCTCAGGGCCGCCCTGGTAAGTGATGATTGAATACGTATAGGTCGCCAGCTTCGTTCCGTCCGCTCCGTAGAAGTAGATCGTCTCCGCTCCGCTGGCATTCCGGCTGTAAACCCGCAGGTTGCTCGAATCGTACCAATAGCTTTCGGCTGCGCTCCCGCCCACTCCCACCATCCGGTTCGCCCTGTCGTAGCTGAACGTCAGCCCCCCGAATCCCGCCGTCTGGTTTCCGTTGTTGTCGTACGTGGCCCCCGTCGCGACGATCCGGTTGGTCGGCACATTGTTTCCATCCACTTGCACCGTCAGGTTGACCGAGGGCGGCCCGATGCCCGAGATCTGGAACAGGTTCCCGTAACCGTCGTAGGTGTATCCCGCCGACCATGTGTTGCTACCCGCCCCGGCCAGCCGCTTCAGCGCATCGTAGGTGTATGTAATCGTCTCCCCGCTGATCCCGTCCACGCTCGATGTGATCTGCCCGTTGTTCTTCGTCGCCGAATAGTTGTAGGTCATGTTCAGCCCGCTCGCCACGATGCTCGTCATCTGCAGCAGGTTATTGTAAGTCCGCGTCGCCGTGCCGTCGTACAACGGCTGGTTCGCCGCGTTGTAGGTTACGCCGGACGCCCACGTCTTCTGCGTGCTGTCCGTCATCGCCGTGGGCCGCTCCAGCGCATCCAGCGTATAAGTGAACGTGTTGGAAGTGCCGCTCGCCCACGTCTGGCTGATCGGATATTGCTGAGATACCAGCGCGCCCTGGCCGTCGTAACCGTAGCTGGCCGTGAGGGTACCGCTCGCCTGCACGCTCCCGCCTAAATGGTTCGCCGATTCCACCATCAGCGATTTCGAGGCCACCTTACCTGCCGGCGTGTAGGCGTAGCCGTATGTGAAACCCAGTTCGTTCGTGCCCACCCCGCTCGCGAATATTGCCTCCATCAATTGCCCCGGCGCGTTGGCGCAGATCGTCACGCCGCTGGGGCAAGTGTCATAGATGAAATACTGGTTGCGGTCGGGAATCCCCGTCAGGCGCTGGTAAGCGTCGTAGGTGTAGGTCTCCGTGTTGCCGTTGGCGTCTTTCTTGCTGGCCAAAGTGCCGTCCGCGTTATAAGTATAGCTCGTGGTGCCGCTCTCCGGGTTGGTGGCGGAGGTCAGCCACACCGCCGGCAGCGTGAGCGTGGTGTACGTGGTGGAGGCGTAGACGAAAGTGCGCGTTTGGGTCACCAGGCCGTATCCCGTGGTGCGCGGCATGCTCACTTGCGTCAGGTGGTTGAATTGGTCGTAGGTGTAGGTGGTGAGCAGCGTGCCGGTGGGTGCGCTAGTGACCGGGTATGTCGATGGCGTGGGCGGCCCAACCACGGGCGTGTGCGTGGGATCCGGCTCCAGGACCATTACCAGGTTGCCCAGAGCGTCGGTGGCGTATTGCTTCCAATTGCCCGCCGGATCGGTGACGGTAGTGAAATTGCCCTGGTAGGCGTAGGTGGTCTGGCTGGCGCCGTCCGGCAGCAGCACGCTGACGGTGCGGCCGAGCGCGTCGTATGTGTAAGTGGTCGCGGGCGGCGCGCTGTTGGGCGGGGCGTAAGGCTGCGCCTGCTGGTACATTTTGCCGAGCGGCGAACAGGCGCAGGGGGCGTAGAGTGTGTCGACCTCGGAGAGCGCCGTGCTGCCCGTGCCCGTCCGGACGCTGGCCGTGCGGCCCAGCCCATCCAGGACGGTCGTGGTGAAATGCGACGAGCCGCTACTATTGGTGGTTGTGGCCTTGATGGTCCAGGCGCTGGATACGTAGCCGTAGCTGTAATTCGTCTGTGCACCAGCCGCTTGGCCGGCCACCTGCGAAGGGGCCAGAGTCAAATTCACCCGGCCGAACGTGTCGTACCCGGTGTACGCCGCCGTGCCGTTGGGCGCCGAGGTAGGATTGTAGATGGACTGGTTTGGCCCGGCAACTGAACCCGGAAAATAACCGGTGGTTGTGTATTGCGCATGCGTCTGAAGAGTAGCTGAGCCGTTGGGGCTGAGGGTATCCGGCAGCGTGTAATTGGTCGCGGTGGACGTGGCCGCGCTGACCGAGTGGCCGTTATTGTCGTTCTGCGAGACCACCGTCCCGGTGTAGTCGTAGGTGGTGTTGATGGTCTCGCCCGGCGTATTGGCCTGCGACCGGGGGAGCCCGTCAGACCGGAGGTCGCACCTTCTTGAGATCGCGGGCCAGGTCCTCATACTGGGGCTGCGGCCCGGTCGCTTGGATGGCTTGCTCCAGAGCCTCCGCCGCCTCGTCCTGGCGCCCCTGGTCTTCAAGCACGAGCACCAGGTTCCGCCGCGCTTGCACCAGCGACGGATCGAGATCCACAGCCCCTCGGATCAAGGGCTCCGCATCGAGCGGCTGTGCGCGTGACGCCACGGATGCGCCCATGTCGTTGAGCGCGGCCGCCACGGCGGTCTTGTCGGCGCCCAGCTCCAGCGCGTGGCCGAACTGTTGAAGAGCACCCTCATAGTTCGCTTGCCGGAAGAGGATGCGGCCCATGGTTTCGGACGCAGACACATCATTCGGCGCCAGCCGCATCGCGGCGGCCTGCTCGATGGCGGCCTGCTCGAGCTGGTCCAATTGCAGCAGGACGTTCGCCAAATTGCTGTGGTGCTCGGCGCGTTTCGGTGCGAGCCGTACAGCCGCCCTAAGATGCGGCTCCGCCGCGGCATAACGATGCTCCGCGATTAGTGCGGCCCCCATGAGTGCGCGCACGTAATCGCCATCCTCCACGGAGATCGCATGCTGGCAGAGCCGCACGCTGTCGTGCCAGAAACCAATTTGCCTTATCGTGAGCGCTGAGAGCGCGGCAAGCGTGGCGCAGGTGGACAGCGCGGTTGCTCTTTTCCTGAGGAGGCTCGCACCCGCCCACTCGGAGACGGTGAAGACAACTGCGACCGCAACCCCGATCGTGGCGAGGTTTGTGAACCGGTCGGCTATCGACTGGCGTCCCGCCTGCAGCAGGCCGACATTGGGCAGAAGCGCAGTGAGAAACCACAGCCACCCCACCAGCAACCACGGTCTGCGAAGACGCTCCCAGACCACCAGGGCACTGATAGCGCAGAGGATCAGCACCGAGGCCGCGACCCACGCGGCCTCCGGGTGTCTATCGTAGGCGTAGAAGCACGAGAGGTTCACCGGCCAAAGGATTTTGCCGATGTATAACAGGTAAGCTGTGGGCGCGTTCTGCAGCCGAACCAATAACGACACGTTCGCCAGGTGCCTCATGGAGCCTGAGACCTTCTGGCCGTACACCGTTAGGGCCATTACCGCGGCGGTCATGCCGATCAGCGGGAGCTTCTCTTTCAGCAGGTACATTGGGCCATTCTTCCGGCGGAGCGGCCAGTAATCGAGGAGCAGTAGAATTGGCGCGAGGCTGACGGCCACCGGTTTCGACATCAGCGCGAGCGCGCCTAGGCCTGTCCACGCTAGGTATCGGCTCGGCGAGGGGCGCTCTGCGTAGCGCAGTAAGCCAGAACCGTGGCTATGAAGAAGAGCGCGCACAGCACGTCCTTGCGCTCCGCTACCCAGGCGAAGGATTCCGCGCGCAGCGGATGAAGCGCCCAGAGCAGCGCGCCGCCTGCCGCGGTCCAGGCTCCGGCGCCGAGCCTCCCCAGAACCAGGAACAGCAGCCCCGCCGCGATGGCGTGCAGCAGCACGCTCGTGAAATGAGCGCCAGCGGGGCTCGCGCCGAACAGGCCGGCATCCAGTTCATGGCTCAGCCAAGCCAGCGGGTGCCAATAGAGGGTTGACACCGACGTGAATGCGAATGCGACTCCGCGCATCGTGAGGCCGCCGACGGCGGTGGTGTTGCTGAGATAGAGGCCGTCGTCGAGGACGACAAAGGCGTTGCGGGTGGCTGGGAGAGTCACCATTAGGACGAGCACGGCGAGGAGGCCGGCTTGGGCGAGGGGTGGCAGGCGGTGCCCGTGCCGCGGAGCGATTGGCGGTCTTGTTCCTTGGCTCGTCTTCGGGTGAAGGGCCCGGCGCGGCCCGCTGCCGGTTCCGGCTTTGTGTCTGGTCACTTGTTGTAAAGGCCAACGGTGGCCTGCAGGCCTGTCCCGCGTTCATACAGACCGACCGCTCCGGGAGACGGTTCGGCAACGTAGTACCGCCCGAGGACGTCCAGCGCGGGGGTATGAGTGACAATGACTTGTCCAGTGCTGAGCTCGACGGCGCAAGTTGGCACACCGTATTTGCGAGTCGCTGCGTTGGGCCGCGAAATGACGACGCCCGGCTCCGTGGCGCGAAATAACTCCCAGAAAGGAACCCTCGGTCTCGCAAGCGTCTTCCCGGACGGAAACTCCACGAGCTTGGCGATTATGAGGCGCTGTTTGAGGCGGCGGGGGCCGTCATCAATCAGCAATGTGTCTTCAGTCACGAACACGGATGGATGCCGCGCGATGCTCCGTGCCAGCTTGAGTGTAGCTCTGTCGCGAAGGTCGTACACCAACTCCGTGCCCGTGCCGCCGCAGGGGTCGGCTTTGAGGAATCGGCCGCCGGGCGAAAAATCGAAGCAGGCCTTCCGCAGGTCGCCGAGGAATTGGCCATTCGGGAGATCCACGTACCCGCCTGCAAGGTAATTGTACAGTGGTATCAGCCTGACAAACTGCTTCTTTTTGAGGAGTGTCTCGCCCGAGGCAATATCGACGATGTGGAGAGTCCCTTCCGAGTCATTGCACGCCAGGATACTGCCGTCCAGGGACAGTTGCTCTGCTGCACAGCTGAGGCCCTTTATTTCTGTCCGCTCGACGCGAGTGCCATCGGCGACCCTCCAACGCTCCACGCGAGGTGCCGAGCGGGCCAGTAGAGTGCGTTGCCCGTCGACGATGGGCTGGCGGTCGGCGCGAGCGAGCGAGCTGACGAATATAAACCGTAGAGAATCTGGCGTAAATTGGGCATCGCCAGCGAATTCGGCCGGAATTCGGTAGAGAACAGCTAGCGGGCTTACAGTGAGGATCGCGATTCCGGAAGTGTCCTGCGCCAGGATGTACCGTCCGTTCGGGCTGAACCGAAGCTGACGAAGGGACTCGGCCTGGGCCGGTGCGGTCGCCATAACGGGAGCGCGAGTTACGAGCAGGAGCGCGGCCAGTGCAATGCGGTACATCGGCGTCAGACCTGTGCCCTCCGCGGCGCCCGCGCGCTTCTTCCGGTGCGTCCTTCGGCGGCCAAGGCCCTTACGAGGCGGCACCGGTGAAGGCCGCCCGCCGCTTGCGGCCCCTGAGCTCGTCCATAAGCGCGCGAAGGGGCTTCGCTCGCAGCGTTTGCGGTATCCATCATTCCCCGGGGCCCGTCCCTTCCCTTGGGATCCCACCCTCTTCGGGCGGTAGAATGGGCGTGTGTGCCGGCGGCGGGGCCGTGACCGGCGGCGACGGGTTCGGTTCGCAATCGAAGAAAATTCCGCCGCCCATAGGCGCGGGGTGGAACCCCTTCTGGCACGTGGGTTGGGTGGGATTCGGCGCGAAGGTTGGGCCCAGGGGTCCAAAGACGACAGGTGGCGGCGGCTGGAGAACGCCCGGTGGATTTAGGGTGATTTGGCCATATTGGCAAGGCTGATCCGGCAGGCCAGAGCAGCCGATGGTGCCGCTCAAGGCAAACACATTCTGCTGGCATTGCGCCAGGAGCGTGCCAGAGTAGCCCAAGCAGATGCCCGTTGCGCTCTGTGTCCAATCGAAGGTGGCGGGGTCCGCTCCCACCGGCAGGCCAAGTACGGAGGCCCAGAAAGACCCGTTGACTAACTGGGCGTAGACCAGTTCGTCAACAGCGCCTATATCCACCTGGGTGATCGTTGTGCCCTGTGACAAGCCAGAGGACACGGTCGACCACGTATCAAGGCCCGCGGACGTCGCGGTGACCGCGATGGAGTTGCACGCTGCCGACGGGCCCGTTAGCATGACCCCATAAAAGCTGGCTGCTCCGCATATGCCGACGGGGCCGCCGTCCAGGCCAAACGGGTCGTTTCCGTTAATGGGGTCGCCGCTCACGTACGCGTAACGATTCCAGCTTTGCGGGTTGTGCAGCCTCGCGCTGCCGCTGTATGGGTCCGGCGACAAAAACCGCCCCCACGAACCGGAATAATACCGGTTCATCGCATAATCCAGTCCAGTGACGCTGTCGCGCGTGTATGTCGCGTACTTCTCCCGGCCATTCGCCGTCACGCTGTACTCCACGCCGTACGGATACTGGGCCTGATGCCCCAATCCGCCCGGACCACCGGACCGCACCGACCCCAAACGGTCCACCTGGACTGCGTTCCCTTCCTCCGATATCAGCTTACCCAGAAAGTACACGTTCGCGCTCTGCTGCGTCAACTGAATCTCTGGGCTACCACTGTACGTGATGATCGTATACGTGTAAGTGGCCAGCTTCGTTCCATCCGCTCCGTAGAAGTAGATCGTCTCCGCACCGCTCGCATTCCGGCTGTAAACCCGCAGGTTCTGCGCGTCGTAGGCATACGCTTCGCTTGCAGACCCACCCACCGTCACCATCCGGTTCGCCGCGTCGTAGCTGAACGTCACCCCCCCGAATCCCGCCGTCTGGTTCCCGTTGCTGTCGTACGTGACCCCCGTCGCCTGAATCTGGTTGGTCGGCACATTGCTTGCATTCACCGCCGCTGTCAGATTGATCGAGGGCGGACCGTTGTTTCCCGCGATCCCCAGCAGGTTTCCGTAACCGTCGAAAGTATACCCCGCCGACCAACTGGCGCTGCTACTCGCGCCGGTCAGCCGCTTCAGCGCATCGTACGCGTATGTAATCGTCTCCCCGCTGATGCCGTCGACGCTCGACGTGATCTGCCCGTTATTCTTCGTCGCCGAATAGTTGTAGGTCATGTTCAACCCGCTCGCCACGATGCTGGTCATCTGCAGCAGGTTGTTGTAGGTCCGCGTGGCCGTGCCGTCATACAACGGCTGATTCGCCGCGTTGTAGGTGGCACCCGACGCCCACGTCTCCTGTGTGCTGTCCGTCATCTGCGTGGGCCGCTCCAGCGCGTCCAGCGTATAAGTGAACGTGTTGGACGTGCCGCTCGCCCACGTCTGGCTGATCGGATATTGCTGAGATACAAGCGCGCCCTGTCCGTCGTAACCGTAGCTGGCCGTCAATGTGCCGCTCGCTTGCACGCTCCCGCCTAAATGGTTGGCCGATTGCACCATCAGCGATTTCGAGGCCACCTTACCTGCCGGCGTGTAGGCGTAGCCGTATGTGAAACTCAGTTCGTTCGTGCCCACCCCGCTCGCGAATATTGCCTCCATCAATTGCCCCGGCGCGTTGGCGCAGATCGTCACGCCGCTGGGGCAAGTGTCATAGGTGAAATACTGGTTGCGGTCGGGAATCCCCGTCAGGCGCTGGTAAGCGTCGTAGGTGTAGGTCTCCGTGTTGCCGTTGGCGTCTTTCTTGCTGGCCAAAGTGCCGTCCGCGTTATAAGTATAGCTCGTGGTGCCGCTCTCCGGGTTGGTGGCGGACGTCAGCCACACCGCCGGCAGGGTGAACGGGCGTACGCGGTGGAGGCGTAGACGAATGTGCGGGTCTGGGTCACCAGGCCGTATCCGGTGGTGCGCGGCATGCTCACCTGCGTCAGGTGGTTGAATTGGTCGTAGGTGTAGGTGGTGAGCAGCGTGCCGGTGGGTGCGCTCGTAACCGGGTATGTCGATGGCGTGGGCGGCCCAACCACGGGCGTGTGCGTTGGATCCGGCTCCAGCACCATCACCAGGTTGCCCAGAGCGTTGGTGGCGTATTGCTTCCAATTGCCCGCCGGATCGGTGACGGTGGTGAAATTGCCCTGGTAGGCGTAGGTGGTCTGGCTGGCGCCGTCCGGCAGCAGCACGCTGACGGTGCGCCCGAGCGCGTCGTCGTGCGCGTCCCGCGTAGCAGGTATTCGTTCAGTGCCGGCGGCTGAATGTGTCCTGGGCACCGCGTCCAGGCCGGTGCGTTCGCCGGGCTATCTCGCCGTAGGTGCGTGCTTACGGTCGGGGGCGACCGGCGGTCACACCTCCGGCTAGCGGTGGACGAAGAGGTACAAGTACCAATCTCCCTCCAGGGGCTTATACACGGTGAAGTTTCCGAACCGGTCCTTATCGTCCTCCGATATTCGATAGGCATCGAGGCTCGCTTTCCGGAGGCCCGCGGGTGGAACGGGCGAGTATTCGTACCCCTTGTAAGAGTCCCCGTTGGTGAGGGAGCCGGCGTCGACCCTGAACTCAACGAAGCCTTCCCCCTTGGTAATCTGTGCGATACCGAGCCTCCGGATCTGTTCGTTGTAACTAGTCCAACGCCCCCTTGGCAGTCCGAGGTGCTCCAGGCCCGAGAGGTCGCCCTGCCTGGAGAAGATGCCGCCTCCGTAGCGAACTTCGTCGGCGCTAACCATGTCTAGCCTGTCATCTGCGCACACTTGCGCGAGTAGGGCCTCAATTCGGGTCTGTGCAGGATAAAATTCTCCTCCAGCTTCGAATCTGGCGTGTGCCGCCCGCCGACGGCACACGCGCCCGCCAACAGGAAAGGCACGCAGGCTAGGGCCAGGCCGCCTCTCGTAGGTTTCACTGGGCGCGGTCCACGCATTGGTGTTGCTCGCCGGCGGTTGTCAATGGGCTAGTGGCAATTCGCTTGCTTCGCCGCCTCATAGTCGAAGCCTTTCTTAACGTCGGCCGCGTCGTTGATCTGGTCGCCGCATGGGTGCTTCAGCCCTGATGTAGAAGCCAGCTGCCAAACATGCCTTCCTCCGCGTTAGGCCCGCTCGCTCCGAGGTTCGCGGCCCCGGCCTCCGGCGCGACCGGCGTTCCAGCCCATGCCCACACCAAGAAGGAGATTGTACAGGTCGTTGAAGAGCCCTTGGCCACCGTACCCGGGCGAAAACGTATTCGAGAGCCACCCGCGACAGTCTCGGGTCGTTAGCCAGCAGGTTTCTGAGCCTGGCCAGGGACGCTCTGACGTTTCCGCTGGGGTTGCCGCCGCCGCTGCTTCCACCGCTGCTGCCGCCTCCGCTGCCGCAGGGGTGGAAGAACGGGTCGACCCGGATTCGGCCTGCGACCGCTACGCATGGCCTGTGGCCGTTGCCGCCGAAGCTGCTGCCCCCGCCGGCCACGCCGCCGTTGCCAGTACCGGTGCCGGGCCAGCCACCGACGCAAATCCACCCAGGCGGGCACCAGCCCCAGTCGTTCAGTCCTGACGGGTCGCTGCTGTTCACCGAGTCGTTTCCGGCGTAGGCGTAGCGATTCCAGCTTTGCGGACTGCTTGGGCTGGCGCTGCCGCCATACGGGTCGGGCGATGTGAACCGGCCCCACTCGCTGGAGTAATACCGGTTCATCGCATAATCCAGTCCCGTGACGCTGTCCCGCGTGTATGTCGCGTACTTCTCCCGATCATTCGCCGTCTCGCTGTACTCCACGCCGTACGGATACTCCGCCTGGTGCCCCAATCCGCCCGGGCCGCCCGACCGCACCGACCCTAACGGTCCACCTGCACGGCGTTGCCTTCCGCCGATATCAGCTTACCCAGAAAGTAGACGTTCGCGCTCTGCTGCGTCAACTGGATCTCGGGGCTGCCGCTGTACGTGATGATCGAGTACGTGTAAGTCGCCAGCTTCGTTCCGTCCGCCCCGTAGAAGTAGATCGTCTCCGCCCCGCTCGCATTCCGGCTGTAAACCCGCAGGTTGCTGCGCATCGTACGCGATAGGCTTCGCTTGCGGACCCGCCCACCGCCACCATCCGGTTCGCCGCGTCGTAGCTGAACGTCAACCCCCCGAATCCCGCCGTCTGGTTCCCGTTGTTGTCGTACGTGACCCCGGTCGCCTGAATCTGGTTCGTCGGCACATTGCTCGCATTCACCGCCGCTGTCAGGCTGATGGACGGCGGCCCCCCGCTCCCGGCGATCCCCAGCAGGTTTCCGTAACCGTCGAAAGTATACCCCGCCGACCAACTGGCGCTGCTGCTCGCGCCGCTCAGCCGCTTCAGCGCATCGTAGGCGTACGTAATCGTCTCCCCGCTGATGCCGTCCACGCTCGACGTGATCTGCCCGTTATTCTTCGTCGCCGAGTAGTTGTAGGTCATGTTCAGCCCGCTCGCCACGATGCTCGTCATCTGCAGCAGGTTGTTGTAAGTCCGCGTGGCCGTGCCGTCATACAGCGGCTGATTCGCCGCGTTGTACGTGGCCCCCGACGCCCACGTCTTCTGTGTGCTGTCCGTCATCTGCGTGGGCCGCTCCAGCGCGTCCAGCGTGTAAGTGAACGTGTTGGAAGTGCCGCTCGCCCACGTCTGGCTGATCGGATATTGCTGAGATACCAGCGCGCCCTGGCCGTCGTAACCGTAGCTGGCCGTCAATGTGCCGCTCGCTTGCACGCTCCCGCCTAAATGGTTGGCCGATTGCACCATCAGCGATTTCGAGGCCACCTTACCTGCCGGCGTGTAGGCGTAGCCGTATGTGAAACTCAGTTCGTTCGTGCCCACCCCGCTCGCGAATATTGCCTCCATCAATTGCCCCGGCGCGTTGGCGCAGATCGTCACGCCGCTGGGGCAAGTGTCATAGGTGAAATACTGGTTGCGGTCGGGAATCCCCGTCAGGCGCTGGTAAGCGTCGTAGGTGTAGGTCTCCGTGTTGCCGTTGGCGTCTTTCTTGCTGGCCAAAGTGCCGTCCGCGTTATAAGTATAGCTCGTGGTGCCGCTCTCCGGGTTGGTGGCGGACGTCAGCCACACCGCCGGCAGGGTGAGGGTGGAGTACGCGGTGGAGGCGTAGACGAATGTGCGGGTCTGGGTCACCAGGCCGTATCCGGTGGTGCGCGGCATGCTCACCTGCGTCAGGTGGTTGAATTGGTCGTAGGTGTAAGTGGTGAGCAGCGTGCCGGTGGGTGCGCTCGTAACCGGGTATGTCGATGGCGTGGGCGGCCCAACCACGGGCGTGTGCGTGGGATCCGGCTCCAGCACCATCACCAGGTTGCCCAGAGCGTCGGTGGCGTATTGCTTCCAATTGCCCGCCGGATCGGTGACGGTGGTGAAATTGCCCTGGTAGGCGTAGGTGGTCTGGCTGGCGCCGTCCGGCAGCAGCACGCTGACGGTGCGGCCCAGCGCGTCGTAGGTATAAGTGGTCGCGGGCGGCGAGCTGTTGGGCGGGGCGTAAGGCTGCGTCTGCTGGTACATTTTGCCGAGCGGCGAACAGGCGCAGGGGGCGTAGAGTGTGTCGACCTCGGAGAGCGTCGTGCTGCCCGTGCCCGTCTGGACGCTGGCGGTGCGGCCCAGCCCATCCAGGACGGTCGTGGTGAAATGCGACGAGCCGCTGCTGTTGGTGGTGGTGGCCTTGATGGTCCAGGCGCTGGATACGTAGCCGTAGCTGTAATTCGTCTGTGCACCAGCCGCTTGGCCGGCCACCTGCGAAGGGGCCAGAGTCAAATTCACCCGGCCGAACGTGTCGTACCCGGTGTACGCCGCCGTGCCGTTGGGCGCAGACGTGGGATTGTAGATGGACTGGTTTGGCCCTGCAACCGAACCCGGAAAATAACCCGCGGTTGTGTATTGCGCCTGCGTCTGAAGAGTAGTGGAGCCGTTCGGGCTGAGGGTATCCGGCAACGTGTAGTTGGTAGCGGTGGACGTGGCCACGTTGACCGAGTGGCCGTTATTGTCGTTCTGCGAGACCACCGTCCCGGTGTAGTCGTAGGTGGTGTTGATGGTCTTGCCCGGCGTGTTGGCCTGTGTGACGTTGCCCCGGTAGATGAACGACGTGGGGTAGTTGACGATGTCCCATTCGTTGGGAAGAGTCGCGGTCGTGTTGATCGTGCCGCCGTCATAGACGTTCTGAACTAATGTCACATTGGGGGACGCGCTAGTGAGCGTGCTGGTCGCCAACCGGCTGTAGATGTACCGGGAGCTGTAGTTAGTGTTGCCCTGGTACAGATACGTGTTCGAGTAGCTGCGGACCGGCGTGGTCGGGTTGCCGTAGTCGTAAATGCTGGTGGTCGCCACATTCCCGTAACCATCCTGGGTCTGGACGGTCTGCGTCTGGGGCGCGTAGGACGATCCCTTATTGAGGGTGGTCAGCAGCGTGCCCACAAAGGAGTTGCCGTTGGCGTCTGTCGCCCAGGTGTACAGATCGTCGCGCGGCAGCGGCGAGGTGACGCCGGGCGCGGAGCGGTACTGCAGTTCCGATACCAGGCCCGGATAGGAGCCTCCGCTTGCGTTGAAGTACCAATATTTCTCCGTGCCGCTGGTTCCGTCGCCGAGCGCCACGCCGGTGTGTGCAGCGAGACCGAGTTGTTGGCGTCCGGCCACGTCAGCGGGCTACCGGCCCCAGCGGAGCGCCTCTCGCCAGCGCTCTTATCACTGCGAGGCAGCGCAACGTGCTACCACCCGGAGCAGGCCCCCAAGGTCATTGTTATCCACGAGGTATTCAGCGTAGTATCCGTCGACCCTGACGAACGACACCGGATATGTCCCGCACCCGTGGCCCGCGCCGTCCGTGAACAGCGTCTCGATAACCGGGTTTGCTGGGTTCCGCTGGGACACGTCGATCCCGGATTGGTCATCGGGTGGGTGCGACCACCAGCCTCGCGTCATGAATCGATACCCTACTACTGCGCCGCCGACTAACCGATGCGTCCAAAACTCGGCTCGCATCCCCTGCCAGGTGGTCCCCTTAAGCAACGCCCTGAGCGCGCCCTCCGCCACGGGCCCGAGGCTCCGTTCAACCCAGTCGCGATCGCCCTTTTCCCACGCGAGGATCAATCGGTCCAGGACGTATCCCGGCTCGATGACGCCTGTGCAGGAGGCCGCATCACCCGGCTCGCCCGAGTTGGGGACGTAGGAGGTAATGCCCAGCGAAACAGCCATCGCACGGTTGAGTTCCGGGCGAACAAAGGCAAGCCGGGGATTGGCGAGCATCCTCCGCAAGCGCGGGAATGCAGCCGGCCCCCTGATCCTGGCGTAGGCAGCCAAGAGCCGGCCCGAGTTCAGGACAGGCCCGGACTTTGCGGTCGGGACTTCCAGGGAATCCAGCGCAGCCTCGATGTCCGGGATGGCAGATTCGCCCATCTTCGCGAGCGCCTCGACCAGGCGCCTGTCGGCGCGGTCCTCCGCCATGGCTGACGCGCAATCAAAGATACCGTGGGCGAGCAGGTTGTCCGGGCGAGCGGACGGCGCCGTCAGGAGCCTGACCAGGTCGGAGGCGGATTGCTCCCTAGGCTGACAGCGTGCGCCTGCCGCGGGCAGTAGGGCCGTGAGCGCGGCCAGCATCACAGCAACGCGCGAGCGCCGGCGGCCTCTCACGGAGTTCACGGCTGGGTCACCTGAACAAGATAGTCCGCGCCGGAGGGCACCGCGTGCCCATTTGGGCCGGGCGACCAGATCTCCCAGCCCTGCCACCAAACCGTCGGACACTGAGCAGTCTGGCCGGTTAAGGTGTCAGTCACCGACGCCTGCAGCGAGTAGTTGAACACAACGATGGCGGACACGATTGACACTGGGGGGGACGCAGTTCCGTTCAGGGTGGTCGGGGAGACCAAACCAGGACTGTCCATAATGCATACGCCGCCCGGCATGAGGTTATAGACCGAATTAGGACACTGCGGGAGTGGGCCTTCCGAATTGTTCGCGGCTAGGTTCATCACGGTCCCGCTGGAGTATGCGGCGTAACCGGCCCAGTTGTAAGTCTGGTTGCTGTACCAACTATAGTCTTCCCACCCTCCCGTCGCAAAGAAGTTAAACGTTATGGGCAGGAAATAGCCGGATGCGGCGCCCCCTCCGGGGAGCATCGCCTGCGTTCGCGGGGGACCGGGGACGACGCTGCGGAAGCTGCATTCGAGGGGTGGCGGCGGATCTGGCGAGGGGCAAGGGTTTGGGCCCGGAGGGCTCGGCGTCGGATCGAACCGGCTGACGGTGGTGTCCTGGCAGGCACCACCATCGCCTCCGTATAGGTCGCCTAGCCAGCCCTGGTCCTCGCCGTAACACGCGTCGGGGTTCGCGATGCAGTCCTGGGCGGTTAAGAGGAGGCCGCTCGGATCGTTAGCGTTGGCGGGATCTCCGCGAGTGTACGCGTAGCGGTCCCAGGACTGTGGGTTCCTCGGGTTTGCGCTCTTCCAGCTTCGATCCGGTGACGTGAACCGGCCCCACTGGCTGGTATAGTACCGGTTCATCGCGTAATCCAGCCCCGTGACACTGTCCCGGGTGTAGGTGGCATACTTCTCCCGGTCGTTCGCCGTTGCGCTGTACTCCACGCCGTAGGGATACTGGGCCTGGTGCCCCAATCCGCCCGGACCGCCCGACCGCACCGACCCAAGACGGTCCACCTGCACGGCGTTCCCTTCCTCCGATATCACCTTACCCAGAAAATATACGTTCGCGCTCTGCTGCGTCAACTGAATCTCGGGGCCGCCGCCGTACGTGATGATCGAATACGTATAAGTCGCCAGCTTCTTGCCGTCCGCGCCGTAGAAGTAGATCGTCTCCGCTCCGCTCGCATTCCGGCTGTAAACCCGCAGGTTGCTCGAATCGTACCAATAGGCTTCGCTTGCGCTCCCGCCCACTCCCACCATCCGGTTCGCCTTGTCGTAGCTGAACGTCAACCCCCCGAATCCCGCCGTCTGGTTCCCGTTGTTGTCGTACGTGACCCCCGTCGCCTGAATCTGGTTCGTCGGCACATTGCTTGCATTCACCGCCGCTGTCAGATTGATCGACGGTGGCCCCCCGCTCCCGGCGATCCCCAGCAGGTTTCCGTAACCGTCGAAAGTATATCCCGCCGACCAACTGGCGCTGCTGCTCGCACCGCTGAGCCTCTTCAACGCATCGTAGGCGTACGTGATTGTCTCCCCGCTGATGCCGTCCACGCTCGACGTGATCTGCCCGTTATTCTTCGTCGCCGAATAGTTGTAGGTCATGTTCAACCCGCTCGCCACGATGCTGGTCATCTGCAGCAGGTTGTTGTAGGTCCGCGTGGCCGTGCCGTCATACAACGGCTGATTCGCCGCGTTGTAGGTGGCACCCGACGCCCACGTCTCCTGTGTGCTGTCCGTCATCTGCGTGGGCCGCTCCAGCGCGTCCAGCGTATAAGTGAACGTGTTGGACGTGCCGCTCGCCCACGTCTGGCTGATCGGATATTGCTGAGATACCAGCGCGCCCTGTCCGTCGTAACCGTAGCTGGCCGTCAATGTGCCGCTCGCTTGCACGCTCCCGCCTAAATGGTTGGCCGATTGCACCATCAGCGATTTCGAGGCCACCTTACCTGCCGGCGTGTAGGCGTAGCCGTATGTGAAACCCAGTTCGTTCGTGCCCACCCCGCTCGCGAATATTGCCTCCATCAATTGCCCCGGCGCGTTGGCGCAGATCGTCACGCCGCTGGGGCAAGTGTCATAGGTGAAATACTGGTTGCGGTCGGGAATCCCCGTCAGGCGCTGGTAAGCGTCGTAGGTGTAGGTCTCCGTGTTGCCGTTGGCGTCTTTCTTGCTGGCCAAGGTGCCGTCCGCGTTATAAGTATAGCTCGTGGTGCCGCTCTCCGGGTTGGTGGCGGACGTCAGCCACACCGCCGGCAGGGTCAACGAGGCGTACGCGGTGGACGCGTAGGCGAATGTGCGGGTCTGGGTCACCAGGCCGTATCCGGTGGTGCGCGGCATGCTCACCTGCGTCAGGTGGTTGAATTGGTCGTAGGTGTAGGTGGTGAGCAGCGTGCCGGTGGGTGCGCTCGTAACCGGGTATGTCGATGGCGTGGGCGGCCCCACCACCGGGCTGTGCGTGGGATCCGGCTCCAGGACCATCACCAGGTTGCCGAGAGCATCGGTGGCGTATTGCTTCCAATTTCCCGCCGGATCGGTGACGGTGGTGAAATTGCCCTGGTAGGCGTAGGTGGTCTGGCTGGCGCCGTCCGGCAGCAGCACGCTGACGGTGCGGCCCAGCGCGTCGTAGGTATAAGTGGTCGCGGGCGGCGAGCTGTTGGGCGGGGCGTAAGGCTGCGTCTGCTGGTACATTTTGCCCAGCGGCGAACAGGCGCAGGGGGCGTAGAGTGTGTCGACCTCGGAGAGCGTCGTGCTGCCAGTGCCCGTCTGGACGCTGGCGGTGCGGCCCAGCCCATCCAGGACGGTCGTGGTGAAATGCGACGAGCCGCTGCTGTTGGTGGTGGTGGCCTTGATGGTCCAGGCGCTGGATACGTAGCCGTAGCTGTAATTCGTCTGTGCACCAGCCGCTTGGCCGGCCACCTGCGAAGGGGCCAGAGTCAAATTCACCCGGCCGAACGTGTCGTACCCGGTGTACGCCGCCGTGCCGTTGGGCGCAGACGTGGGATTGTAGATGGACTGGTTTGGCCCTGCAACCGAACCCGGAAAATAACCCGCGGTTGTGTATTGCGCCTGCGTCTGAAGAGTAGTGGAGCCGTTCGGGCTGAGGGTATCCGGCAACGTGTAGTTGGTAGCGGTGGACGTGGCCACGTTGACCGAGTGGCCGTTATTGTCGTTCTGCGAGACCACCGTCCCGGTGTAGTCGTAGGTGGTGTTGACGGTCTTGCCCGGCGTGTTGGCCTGTGTGACGTTGCCCCGGTAGATGAACGACGCGGGGTAGTTGACGATATCCCATTCGTTGGGAAGAGTCGCGGTCGTGTTGATCGTGCCGCCGTCATAGACGTTCTGAACCAATGTCACATTGGGGGACGCGCTAGTGAGCGTGCTGGTCGCCAACCGGCTGTAGACGTACCGGGAGCTGTAGTTAGTGTTGCCCTGGTACAGATACGTGTTCGAGTAGCTGCGGACCGGCGTGGTCAGGTTGCCGTAGTCGTAAGTGCTGGTGGTCGCCACATTCCCGTAGCCATCCTGGGTCTGGACGGTCTGCGTCTGGGGAGCGTAGGACGATCCTTTATTGAGGGTGGTCAGCAGCGTGCCTACAAAGGAGTTGCCGTTGGCGTCTGTCGCCCAGGTGTACAGATCGTCGCGCGGCAGCGGCGAGGTGACGCCGGGCGCGGAGCGGTACTGCAGTTCGGATACCAGGCCTGGATAGGCGCCGCCGCTGGAGTTGAAGTACCAATATTTTTCCGTGCCGCTGGTTCCGTCGTCGAGCGCCACGCCGGTGTGCAGCGAGACCGAGTAGTTGGCGTCCGGCCACGTCAGCGCGTAACTGTAGACCGGCGTGGTGGTCTGCAGGCTGCGGCCGGCCACCTGCCGGAGCGTCTCCCCGCCCAGATAGGAGAAGTTGCTATAGGCCCATCCCAGTGCGCCGCCTTGGGGGAACTGGACTTTCAGCAGATCGCCGTCGTTCAGCGTGGTATCGTACCAAAGGTTATAGGCGTATCCGAGCCCGGTGGTGGCCACGGCCGCGAGCAGGCTCGTGGTACCGTATGATGTGCCGTTGGGCGAGTAAATCGCCTGCCCCTGATCGATGGTGAAGGAGTAATTCTCGGGCGTGCCGGCGTAGGTGGTGATGCTGGAAAGGTAATTAAGCCCGTTGGCGCCATAAGCGGGCAGCACCGATCCCAGGAAGCTCGGGCCGGGCGACAAAAACCGCCCCCACTGGCTCGAGTAGTCCGGCTCACGGCGTAAGCCCAGGCCGGTCACTGCGTCACTTTGGATGCACGGTCAAGAGGCGGAATCCAGGCGCCGAACTACACAAGAGGTCCCCTTCGAAGACCTGGCAATCATAGACGAATCTTCGAAGACCTTGCTTGAACCAATGTGCGCCCCCGTCCATCGTATACATAAGCCTGCTTTGCCCGGTGCCCTCCAGAAGAAAGACAAAGCCTCTTTCTCTGGAGGTAAATCGAACGACGCTTGCTTGCTTGCCCTTCCCTTGGAACGACGGATCAGGGTCCGGCATCCAATGCTTCCCTCCGTCAACCGTGGAATACAAATAGGTACCGTCGTCGTTGTAACCCCAGGTGATGAGCCAGCCGTGCAGTTGATCGAGGAAGAAGAGGTCTCGTACCGCAGCAGGTTGTCTTGGAGGGGTAGTTCGGGATTCTTCCCAATCGCGTCCGCCATTGACGGTCCGGAACACGAAAAAGTCCTTTCCGCTGACGCCGGCGGCGCCGGAGACCCACCCAAGCTCCGGCGTCAGGAAAAACAAGTGATCGATGAAACCTATATCCGGAATCTTGGTTTCCACCCAGGAGCGGCCTCCGTCATTCGTACGAAAGAACTCCTGAGCCAGGGTGCCATAGCCGCGGCTGTCATCAACCATCTGAATCCTTTGCAAGAACTGTTGGGACACGCTCTGCCAATGCTGACCGCCGTCCCGCGTACCGATCATCTTTGGCACGTCTTCGGTTGCGTTCCACCAAGCGATCCAACCGCGCATTGCGTCCAGGAACGAGAAGGCGGGTGGTCCGTCCGGGTCGCCGGGGTACTGCTGTGTCTGGGGCATTTCTCTCCAGGTGCGGCCGGCGTTGGTGCTATGGAGAACGACAAAAGGACCTGCAGCGCGGGCTCCGCTGTCGCCGACGGCCCACACATCGTTACGACTGACAAACTGAACCTTTCCGAGCTGGGCGGCGGTCTTGCATCTGAGGCATTTACCCTTACTCCGTGTTAGCACGAACGGGCCCTTTCCGGTTTCTTGGTCTTGCGCGTACGCGACGGTCGATAGAAGCGCGAGCCCGAATGCCGCCAGTGAGCGCCTCGTCATCGCCATATCCGCGAATTCTGCATAGGCCACCGCCTCAACGAGAGCGTCTCGTTCGTCCGGCCAATCGAGCGCGAGCTTGCAGAGCTGGCCACGAGCATAACGATGATGGGCATTGTAAGCATAGTTATTGCCCAGTGAGGCAATTCGCAAATGTCTTCTCTCTTGCAAAGAAAGCGGGGCTCCGGCCGGCGTAAATGCCATCGGCCACCGCATTTTTCGCGAACTTCGCCGGATCGGTTGCCGTGAGGTTGCTAAATGTTGCGGCCGCTGACAGAAACGAGTTCAAGGAGCTTGTATACGTCGCAACAAGCATATAGCGAACCCCGCGGCCAGGGCAGGCCCTGGTGGTTTGCAGCGCTTGCATCCAGCCCGATTGGTACGCATACTTGAGCGCAGGTTGTGCTGTCCCACTTACCCAGCATGTCTCAAGATTAAAGTAGTCGTTGCCGGGGGCCTGTGCGAAGCGCCCATTTCCCCAACTTGATTCGATTGAGGTCAGGGCCAAGGCATTCGCCTCTGGTAGCCCTGCGGCGGTCGCGTCCGCACCGTGCGCGTTAATCCAAGCTTGGTATTGCGGTGGGCATGGCGGTGGCTGCGGGGGTGCCGGAGGCTGGGGCAGGGGCGGGTCTGGCGGCGGCTCCGGGTCGGGCGGGTCCGGGTCGGGCGGGTCCGGGTCTGGCGGAGGCGGGTTGGCAGTGCAGGTGAAGGTGCCAGCGGAGGCGTCCCCAGAACAGTACCATTCGGTACCGCTTGGATCGTCGCAGCCGTCGTCCTCGGCGAGGCACGGATCGTCTCCATCTAGCCCTGTCGGGTCGTTTCCGTTGACTGGATCGCTAAGGGCGTATGCGTATCGGTTCCAGCTCTGGGGAGCCGCAAGGTTTGCGCTCCTTCGCGTCCGGTCGGGCGACAAGAACCGGCCCCACTGGCTGGCGTAGTACCGATTCATCGCATAATCCAGTCCCGTGACACCGTCCCGCGTGTATGTTGCATACTTCTCCCGGTCGTTCGCCGTCACGCTGTACTCCACGCCGTATGGATACTCCGCCTGGTGCCCCAATCCGCCCGGGCCGCCCGACCGCACCGAACCTAACCGGTCCACCTGCACGGCGTTGCCTTCCGCCGAAATCAGCTTACCCAGAAAGTAGACGTTCGCGCTCTGCTGCGTCAACTGGATCTCAGGGCTGCCACTGTACGTGATGACCGAGTAGGTGTAAGTCGCCAGCTTCGTTCCGTCCGCCCCGTAGAAGTAGATCGTCTCCGCTCCGCTGGCGCTCCGGCTGTAAACCCGCAGGTTGCTCGAATCGTACCAATAGGCTTCGCTTGCGCTCCCGCCCACCGCCGTCATCCGGTTCGCCGCGTCATAGCTGAACGTCAACCCGCCGAATCCCGCCGTCTGGTTTCCGTTGTTGTCGTACGTGACCCCGGTCGCCTGAATCTGGTTCGTCGGCACGTTGCTCGCATTCACCGCCGCTGTCAGGCTGATGGACGGAGGCCCCCCGCTCCCGGCTATCCCCAGCAGGTTTCCGTAACCGTCGAAAGTATACCCCGCCGACCAACTGGCGCTGCTGCTCGCGCCGCTGAGCCGCTTCAGCGCATCGTAGGCGTACGTAATCGTCTCCCCGCTGATGCCGTCCACGCTCGACGTGATCTGTCCGTTGTTCTTCGTCGCCGAGTAGTTGTAGGTCATGTTCAACCCGCTCGCCACGATGCTGGTCATCTGCAGCAGGTTGTTGTAGGTCCGCGTGGCCGTGCCGTCATACAACGGCTGATTCGCCGCGTTGTAGGTGGCACCCGACGCCCACGTCTCCTGTGTGCTGTCCGTCATCTGCGTGGGCCGCTCCAGCGCGTCCAGCGTATAAGTGAACGTGTTGGACGTGCCGCTCGCCCACGTCTGGCTGATCGGATACTGCTGAGATACAAGCGCGCCCTGTCCGTCGTAACCGTAGCTGGCCGTCAATGTGCCGCTCGCTTGCACGCTCCCGCCTAAATGGTTGGCCGATTGCACCATCAGCGATTTCGAGGCCACCTTACCTGCCGGCGTGTAGGCGTAGCCGTATGTGAAACCCAGTTCGTTCGTGCCCACCCCGCTCGCGAATATTGCCTCCATCAATTGCCCCGGCGCGTTGGCGCAGATCGTCACGCCGCTGGGGCAAGTGTCATAGGTGAAATACTGGTTGCGGTCGGGAATCCCCGTCAGGCGCTGGTAAGCGTCGTAGGTGTAGGTCTCCGTGTTGCCGTTGGCGTCTTTCTTGCTGGCCAAGGTGCCGTCCGCGTTATAAGTATAGCTCGTGGTGCCGCTCTCCGGGTTGGTGGCGGAGGTCAGCCACACCGCCGGCAGGGTCAACGAGGCGTACGCGGTGGACGCGTAGGCGAATGTGCGGGTCTGGGTCACCAGGCCGTATCCGGTGGTGCGCGGCATGCTCACCTGCGTCAGGTGGTTGAATTGGTCGTAGGTGTAGGTGGTGAGCAGCGTGCCGGTGGGTGCGCTCGTAACCGGGTATGTCGATGGCGTGGGCGGCCCCACCACCGGGCTGTGCGTGGGATCCGGCTCCAGGACCATCACCAGGTTGCCGAGAGCATCGGTGGCGTATTGCTTCCAATTTCCCGCCGGATCGGTGACGGTGGTGAAATTGCCCTGGTAGGCGTAGGTGGTCTGGCTGGCGCCGTCCGGCAGCAGCACGCTGACGGTGCGGCCCAGCGCGTCGTAGGTATAAGTGGTCGCGGGCGGCGAGCTGTTGGGCGGGGCGTAAGGCTGCGTCTGCTGGTACATTTTGCCCAGCGGCGAACAGGCGCAGGGGGCGTAGAGTGTGTCGACCTCGGAGAGCGTCGTGCTGCCAGTGCCCGTCTGGACGCTGGCGGTGCGGCCCAGCCCATCCAGGACGGTCGTGGTGAAATGCGACGAGCCGCTGCTGTTGGTGGTGGTGGCCTTGATGGTCCAGGCGCTGGATACGTAGCCGTAGCTGTAATTCGTCTGTGCGCCAGCCGCCTGGCCGGCCACCTGCGAAGGGGCCAGAGTCAAATTCACCCGGCCGAAGGTGTCATAGGCTGTGTACGCGGCCGTGCCGTTGGGCGCAGACGTGGGATTGTAGATGGACTGGTTTGGCCCTGCAACCGAACCCGGAAAATAACCCGCGGTTGTGTATTGCGCCTGCGTCTGAAGAGTAGTGGAGCCGTTCGGGCTGAGGGTATCCGGCAACGTGTAGTTGGTAGCGGTGGACGTGGCCACGTTGACCGAGTGGCCGTTGTTGTCGTTCTGCGAGACTACCGTCCCGGTGTAGTCGTAGGTGGTGTTAGTGGTCTTGCCCGGCGAGTTGGCCTGGGTGACGTTGCCCCGGTAGATGAACGACGCGGGGTAGTTGACGATATCCCATTCGTTGGGAAGAGTCGCGGTCGTGTTGATCGTGCCGCCGTCATAGACGTTCTGAACCAATGTCACATTGGGGGACGCGCTAGTGAGCGTGCTGGTCGCCAACCGGCTGTAGACGTACCGGGAGCTGTAGTTAGTGTTGCCCTGGTACAGATACGTGTTCGAGTAGCTGCGGACCGGCGTGGTCAGGTTGCCGTAGTCGTAAGTGCTGGTGGTCGCCACATTCCCGTAACCATCCTGGGTCTGGACGGTCTGCGTCTGGGGCGCGTAGGACGATCCTTTATTGAGGGTGGTCAGCAGCGTGCCTACAAAGAAGTTGCCGTTGGCGTCTGTCGCCCAGGTGTACAGATCGTCGCGCGGCAGCGGCGAGGTGACGCCGGGCGCGGAGCGGTACTGCAGTTCGGATACCAGGCCTGGATAGGCGCCGCCGCTGGAGTTGAAGTACCAATATTTTTCCGTGCCGCTGGTTCCGTCGTCGAGCGCCACGCCGGTGTGCAGCGAGACCGAGTAGTTGGCGTCCGGCCACGTCAGCGCGTAACTGTAGACCGGCGTGGTGGTCTGCAGGCTGCGGCCGGCCACCTGCCGGAGCGTCTCCCCGCCCAGATAGGAGAAGTTGCTATAGGCCCATCCCAGTGCGCCGCCTTGGGGGAACTGGACTTTCAGCAGATCGCCGTCGTTCAGCGTGGTATCGTACCAAAGGTTATAGGCGTATCCGAGCCCGGTGGTGGCCACGGCCGCGAGCAGGCTCGTGGTACCGTATGATGTGCCGTTGGGCGAGTAAATCGCCTGCCCCTGATCGATGGTGAAGGAGTAATTCTCGGGCGTGCCGGCGTAGGTGGTGATGCTGGAAAGGTACGAAAGGCCGTTGGCGCCCGTAGTGTAGGCGAAGCGGTAAGAGCACAGCGAGGGCCCCACCCCGCAATTCGGACCCGCGCGCGCGTCTTCGATCATCATGATACGCGCGCTGGAGTTGTCCCAACTGGCAGCCGCGCCGGTCAGGTAGGTGACCACGATCTGGTTGCCGTTGGTATCCTCCACGATGGTCGGGTACAGGGTGCCGGCGTCTGGCTCGCCGCCCGCCGAGGTGCAGCCCATCACCCAAAAGGTCCCGTTGCGGAAGTGCAGGATATTGGCGTTTGCGTCGTACCACACATAAATGGTTTGCGCGGAACTCCAGACGTTATTCCCATTGTTTTGCGTCAGCCGGTACTGCGCGCCGCTGGAGTCGGTGAATAGATAATATTGGACTGGCACAAGATCCGCGGCGGCGCTGTACACCGGCAGAATCGACCCGAGCACGAGCTGCCAGCCGAAGCCGTAGCCCACATCCACCCCCATCAGCTCGGTGAAGTTGCCTGTCCCCTGCCAGTTTTGCGAGTTGTAGGAGAGATTGAAATTCGCCGTGAGCCCGCCGCGGCCCACCGCTTGGATCAGAGGGAGGGAGAAGTTCAAGTTGCCGCTGAGCAGATCGATCTGCTCGCCCGCCCCTCCCCAGTAGCTGCCGACAGGCTGCACGCCCACCCGGCGCGGGTCGGGCGCGCCCGCGGGCGGCGTGGTGATGGTGAATGTGGACGCGGTGGAGTCGTTGGCGTGGTAATCCTGCGCGATCACGCTATAGGTGTACGTCGTCCCCGCCTGCACGGTGCCGTCATAGAATGACGCGTCGTAGCTATAGAACCAGGCGCCGTCGTTGCGTTCGATAGCGTAGAGTCCCACGCCCACACCGTTTGAGTTGTCGACGGCCCCCTGCCACTGCCCGAAGACGCTGCTTGAAGTTACGTTCGTGGCAAAGGTGTTGGCTTTTACCGCCGAGGGCGCCACGTTATCCCAGGGGCCCAGCTTCACCAGCGAGATCGCGTTTGCGGAAGGCATGTTTCGCCCGCCGATCCCCGGCATGCCACTCGCCACGGTAATTCCTGTTGCCCACATGACCTCGCCGTCAACGATGATATATGCAAGGCTTCCCAAGGCCACCGTGCGCACCTGCATGCCGTTGTAGCAAGCCACGGTTCGGCTGAGGAGTTGAGTGACGGTGCCGCTTACCGACTGGTACGCGGCCAGGGTCGCCGAGCAGGCGCCGTTCGCGCCGAAGGTGGGGTTCTGGATTTCCACGGAAAAATAGCTGCCGGTTCCGGTGATGGCATTGGTGGTCGCGAGCACGTATGCCACATAGTCGCCGCCGCTGGCGTTGAGCGCAAGGGTCATGTTGACCTCGTACTTCGAACTGGACGGCCCTTGCACGGCGACCTTCGAGATCAGGCTTCCGCCGGTGGACGTGGTGGCGCTCAGTCCCCAGCCGGAAAGGATCGAGAGGGTCCCGTTCTGGGTCCAATTCGATGTGTTGATGGTCTGTAAGGTGTCTGTGTAGTAATACTGGTAGCCGGGAGTCGTGGTGTCGCACTGGAGGGTGCGCGGATCGCTGCCCAGATTGATGGTAGTTCCGCCGTACCGCGCGTAGATGCTGTGCACCTGGTTGTCCTGGAGCGGGGCTAGTAGGGGAATCGAGAAGCCGTAATACCTGCCGCCGATGTAGGCGTCCGGGTTGCCCGTGTCCTGGTCGGCGAGGACGGTGGTAAGGAACACCGTACCGTCATAGATATCGACGTTAATTGGGCTGGTGGTGCCGTTCCAGGCCCATCCCACGATCCCGCTGCAGCTTGCGCTATCCAGGTTGCCCTGATAGTTCTGCGCGAGGAGGGGCAGCCCGCAGGCCGCCAGGCAAACGAGGGCAACGTGTAGGGTTTTCATCACATCACCACCCCAAAGGTCCGCAGGGAGAAATCGCGGCGCAGGGGCTTGATGGCCGCCTCGATGCTGGCGTTGCCGGCCACGCCTTTCTCGAAAACCAATACGCCGGGCGAATGGTCCGCCAGGACCTGCGCGAGCGCCGCCCGGTCGAGCGCCACGAGTTCGACGACGGCGTACTTACCGTCGTCCGTCGGCTCCATGGCAAAGGCGATGATCCCGGTGCCGGGGGCGGCGGCGTTTCGCCCGGCGGGCGCATATTTCGCTCTGATCGGGTCCGCGGGCGTGCCCGATCCGGTGAACGGCACTACGGCGATCACACGATGATAGGAATAGCGCGGGTCCGCGCTGTGCTGCGCGGGGAGCGCTGCGGAAAAAATCAACAAGGCTGCGGCCAAGCGGTGCATGAGGTACCATCCTTTCGCGACTCGAATCCAAATTTAGCCTTGAAGAATTGTGATTTCAGGACGTGGAACGTTTCAATTCTTGCGGAATTTTTCTGGCTGGCCGGCGCCAGCCGGAACCGCTCGGCCGCCAATCACGCCCCGACGATCCCCCTAATCGCCTGAAAACAATCCCCGAACCTGCCGTAATCCCCACCCACGCGCTGGCGCTCGTGCTATCGTTGTTCCGGGTGGGTCGCCGAGCCCACCCGAAATTCAGGCGCCATGCACTCGCCATTGGTGTTCTGCAAGCGGTGCCCGCCGGTTCTTTGACAATCTCACCCGCGCCAGAGGACTGGCAAGGGTGAAACCACAGCTAACTAATTTGTAAGTAATGTATTAGCCTGTTCAAAATCCGGAATTGGCATTGTTTGGCACGTGGCCTACAGCCGCCACCTCGATGCACAAAACCGCCGCCGCCCTCACCGCCCAGGCAACCGGCTGCAACGCTATGCAACGCGACGCAACATGTCCCCATTTCTCTGGCGTCCCTCCGCAAAGGATGCTTGCCTAATGCGACAAATGCAGCGTAATGCAACACGCCACCGAAGAAACGGGGCACGTAGCTCGCCCCCTCGCCGTGTCGCCCTCTCGCCCCCTCGCCCCCTCGCCGCGTCCCCCTACCGCACCACCTCCGCCGGATCGTCCATCTTCACGCTCGGCCGCGGATCCAGCGGCTCCCGCGCCGCCGCCGGATCGAACAGCCGCGGATCCTCCCGCCTCACCTGGTAGCCCTCGTAATCGGGAGTATTCGTGAAGCAATCGCTCAAATCGCTAGCCACCGCATCGAACAGGTTCAGCGGCGGCAATCCCAGCAGCTCGAAAATGGTCTTCAGCATCCCCGGAAAGCTGGTGTTCACGTGCGACACATAGTTCCGTTTGAAATACGGACCAATCCCCATGAACACCGTGCGATGCGCGTCGATATGGTCGCGCCCCCCCTGCGCGTCGTCCTCGGTCACGAAGATGGCCATCTCGCGCCACCACGGCGTGCGCGACAGAAACTCCACGATCCGCCCCAGCGCGTAGTCGTTGTCCGCCACGTAGGAGGCGTCGTACGGATAGCCGTCCTGAGGCCGCGGCTCGGTCATGTGATCGTTCGGCAGGTGCATGAAGATGAATCGCGGAAACGGCTCGCCGCCCTTCACGTACTTCTCCTCGATCTCGTGGATGAATTGCGAAGCGCGAAACTGGTCCGGAATATTCATATTGAACATGGGATATTCGCGCGACGTGTTGCGGAAGAGCGGATCGGGCATGGGCACATTGATCAGGAACCGTGCGCCGGTGGGCTTGTAGCCCGGCCCTTCGTCGCCGCCCGCCAGTTCGAAGCCCTCCCCGTAGTTACGAAATGCAACGCCGTGCCGCGCCAGGTGATGCCAGATGGCGCCGCCCTCGGGCTGTTCTTCCGGATGCACCGAAGAGTTGCCCTCGGCCACGCTCAATCGCCCCGGCGCCGTGGTGGGAAAACGGAAATCCCGGCCGTCCGCGTAGGACGCGCGGAAGGCCGCCTCGGTCAACGCGTCGGGATACGCCCCCACCAGCCAGTGATGCCCGTCCACGCTCACCTCCGAATCGGCGTAAAAGTTGTCGCTGAACGACCAGGTGAGCGCCAGCGCATGGTGGTTGGGCGTCACATTCACGTTCTGCAGGCTGAGACGGCTGCCTTTGCCCGCCGCATGGCCCGCCTGCCCGAAACGCGCGATCCCCGGCGCGCCCATCACGGTCACGCCGCTCTGCAGGCGCATGATATCGCCGAACACTTCGTCGTAGGTGCGGTTCTCTTTCACGATCAGCACCACGTATTTCACGCCGCTGGGCAGCGGGGCGCCCGTTGATCCCGGCGCTGGGTCGCGCGGATTCAGGCCGTTGTTGTCCATCACGGTCGCGGTCCCGGCCGTGACCGCCGCGGCATCGGGCAGGGGAAAAGCCGCAATGCCGCCGCGCCGCAGCGTGCCCGACCAAGCCAGGCCTTCCGCCCCCGCCTCGCCGGTATGAAATGCGGTTTGCCAGACGTTGGGACCGGTGCCCTGGCCGTTCAGGCAGGTCACGTACACGTTGTCGCGATCGATCAGCACCCGGCTGGGAAACCAGGCCGCCGGCAGATGTCCCAGAAATTTCGGCTGCCCGGATGCGCGCGTGTCGATCACCCCCACCGCGTTGATGCCCGCCTCCGCCACCAGCAGCCGGCCAGTCGCCTCATGGTAAGCCATCCCGATGGGCAGCACGCCGCGCAGCTTTTCGAGGCCTGGAATGCGAATCTCGATCTGCCCCGCGACCGTGTTGGTCTTGGCATCGATCACCGTAATGGAATCGTTATGCGCGTTGGAGACGAACACCCGATCGGCGGCCGCCACCACGCCGGAAGGGCTGCTGCCGCCATCGGTCCCTTCGCCAAATGCGATCCCCGTGTGGATGAATGCCTCGATCTTGGGCGCCGCCGGATCGGCCAGGTCTACCACCGCCAGCGAGTTGGCCTCCCGCACGTTGGGATCGCCCAAACCCGGTACATCCACCGGCCCTTTGCCGGTCTCGCGGCGTGCGCCGTCGCGCGCTTCGGGCGACGGAAATCCAAAAGCCGGAAACGGCAGGCCTGTCTCGCGCAGATTATGCGTATCGATGCCCGGCACCGGCTGGTATTCGAACATGCCCACGTTAGTCACGTACGCCTTGCGCTTGTCCGGCGAGAGCGCCAGCGCGAAGGGCAAACGGCCCAGCCGCAGCGACGACAAAACGCGCTGCTTGCGTACATCCAGCGCGACCAGGCGGAAGTTGGCCTGATCCAGCACGTAGACCACGCCGCGCTCCGCGTCCAAGGCCAGGTCGCCCGTGAAGCTGTCCGCGAATCCGTCGCGGTTCAAGTCGTAGGTTTTCTTCGCCGCGCCGGTGGCCAGATCGACCAGCCGCACGCGTCCCGAGTTCCCCTCCGACGCATAGACGCTATGCTCGCTGGCGAATGCCAGACCCATGAAGACGCTGTGCCACTGGTCGTCGCCCTTATCGCCCTTCTCTTCGCGTTCGCCCGCCTTCGCCTTCTTTTTCTTCGGCGCCACCCATTGTCTCACCTGCCACGCGCCGCCCTTCTCCTGCTCGAGCACCGTGAGGGAAAAACGGTCCGGCCCGCTGTTGGCGGACACCAGCGTTTTGCCGCTGGCGCTGATGGCCAGTCCAAAGGGTCCGGGGCCCGTCACGTACTGACGGCCAGCCGGCGCGATGATGCGGCCGCCCGGCAGGATACTCGCCGCGCCAGGACGGCGCAAGGCTGGCCGGATTCCGGCGGGAGCCGAATAATCAGCCGCGCACACGGGGAGTGCCATCAAGGGCAGGAGGCAGAGCGGAAAATAGCGCATGATGCGTTCTTACATCATATAGCGCATATAGCGCCCTCAACCCCCGGCAGAAATTACCTCACCGCTACAAGGCTTGCACTGTTCCCGCCCGCCGGCTTTTGTGCGAAACTGAACGAAGTGTAAGATTTTATTGTGCGTTAGGCCAGTACGTAACCTCAGTACGATCTGGCACGCTAAGTGCATTAAGGGGGTTGGAAACCGGATGCGGAATCTGCTGGGGCTCCTGATAATCGCTGTTTCGTTAGCTGCTGCCGCGCCGCAACAGGGTCACACCTGGCCGGTTGCCAAAACGTCCCTGACCGGCTGCGTCGATGAGCGCGACGGCGATTACGTGCTCACCAACGATACCAACTTGCAGCCCACCGCCCGCTTGAAACCGGCGGCCGGGTCGCCGGAGGATAATTTCGCCCGGCACGTGGGGCACAAAGTGAAAGTAGAGGGAGTACTTTCGAAGGCAGACCCGCTCCCCGTCATCACCGTCCAAAGTATCGCAACCATTTCAGAAACCTGCGCACCCGCGCTGGAGGGGAAACAACCATGACACCACAGCAAAAAGCGACCGGAGGAATGAGTATGGCAAGCACAGCTAGAGTAATTGCACCGCAAACGTTGGAAGATCCCTTGGCCCACCTGCCGCGTTCCGGCGTGCTGGAATACAAAAAGGGCCAGAACATCTACAGCCAGGATGAACCCGCCACCGGAATTTATCTGGTGATCGAGGGAAAAGTCAAAGTCTCCCGCATGGCGGGCGACGGGCGCCATGTGATCCTGGACATCTATCAGACCGACGAGTTTTTCGGCGAACCGGCGCTGCATCTCCCGCAGCGCACCGAACAAGCCACCGCCATGGATAGCACCAAGTTGATGTATTGGTCCACGGCGGAATTGGAAGACAACATCACTAAGCGGCCCCGCCTGGCCGTGGCGCTGTTGCAGCTTCTGGCGCAGCGCACCGTCGAGTTCGGCCAGCGTATCGAGAGCTTCTCGGCCGACAATATCGCCCGCCGGCTGGCGCGATCGCTGATCCGCTTCAGCGAGAAGTTGGGCACTCCCGAACCGGATGGTTCCCTGCGCCTGGCGCCCTTCACGCATGAGCTGCTCTCACAATACGTGGGCACCTCCCGCGAGATCGTCACGCATTACATGAACCAGTTCCGGCGCGAAGGCTACCTGCGCTACTCGCGCAAGGGCATTATCCTGTACCACGACGCTTTTAAGGAATGGCTGCGCCAGGAAAGCAGATAGCTTGGGTGGACAGGCCTCCCGGCCTGTCCTGCTTTACTGCATTTTCAAAAACTGTCCCAGCCGTTCTTCCGCCCGGCCGATGGCCCGGGCCAGCGCGACCTTGCTCAGGTTGTGGGCAAATACGGTGGTAATGTAATCGAGGTCGGCCGACACCACCGATTCCTGGGCTTGGGTAACCTCCACGGCATCGGCAATGCCCGCTTCAAAGCGTTGCCGTGTCAGAGCCAGCGTGTCGCGCGCCACCTGCTGGTTGTTGCGCGACACATCGATCTGGCTGGCGGCGGTTTGCAGATCCAGAAACGCGTCGCGCACATCGGCTTCGATCCGGCCGTGCACGTCTTCCAGTTCCGCGCGGCGCTGCCCCAACGCGGCGTCCGCTTCCTGGGTTTCGCCTTCGACGCGCCCGCCTTGCCATATCGGGATGCGCAGCGTGCCGACCACCGTGAACGTGCCATGCGACTGGCTGGGATTAATGCCGATCGCCCCATAGTCGGCCTCCAGCGCCAGCGACGGCAGATGCTCCCAGTGGGCCGCGCTCCGGGCCCGCTCGGCGGCGCGCACCTGCGCCGCGGCTGACTGCAGGTCGGCGCGGGTCGCATACGCCTGTTTGAGCGCGTCCTCCAGCGTCAGGTCCGGCGCCGGCGAATAAGGGATGTCGTCCGTGATTTCGTAGCTGTCGTTCACCGGCAAGCCCACTAGCCGCGCCAGGTTGATCTTCTGTTTGGCCAAGTCGTTCCGCAGCGACATCAGCCGCTGCTGCTCAGTCTGCAATTGGACCTGGCTGCGGTTCACGTCGATCTGCGGATTCAGCCCCGCCGCGCGCCGCTCCTGCGTCTGCTTGAAAAGCGCCTGCGCGGTATCGATCTGCGCCTGGGCCGACCGCACCCGCGCCTCCGCCGCCATCACCTGCAGATACGCGCCGCCGGCCGCCAACACCACCAGGTCGCGCGCATCGCGCAGGGCGGCCTCGTTGGCCTTCACCAGTTCCTGCGCGGAGCGATAGTTGTTCAAAGCGGTCAGGTCCGCCACCGTTTGGGTCAGGGTGGCGCGCAGATCGTAGTAGTTGAAGGGCCCCACGATCGTGGGGATGGATATGCCGGGAAAGTGAAAGTTGAACCGCAAGCCTAAGGCTGCCAGGTTCTCCTGTTCCACCGACTCGCGCAGGTACCCGTTCAAATTCGGCATCAGCGCGCTGCGCGCCACCCGCGCCTGCCCGCGCGCCTGCCGCATGGCCTGCGTCAACCCCTCCGTGCCCAGGTTGTACTCCAGGCCGCGCGCCACCGCGTCCCGCAGCGACAGCTTGCCGTCGAACGGCTTGGCGGCGCTGGCCGCGCTGCCGGCGTAAGGCCCCTGCACCTGCACCGACGTGTTGAGCGTGTTGATACTCGAGGTGACGCCCGGCACCGGCGTCTCCACCGTGTTCACCGAGCCGCCCTGTCCGCCGCGTCCCGATAAGGGCAACTGCGCGGCCGGCGTGCCCGTCGGCGGCGGAGCCTGCGCCAGCACGATAGATCCGAGCGTAAACCAGAGAACTGCGCAAGAACGTATGGTCATCTTTGTCATCCAAGTTGTTTCCGGAAGCGCCAGATACTGAGCGACACCAGCACCAGCGTGAAGGCGATCAGGGCCAGGAAGTTGGGCCAAAGCACATCGATGCCGCTGCCCTTCATCAACACGGCGCGCACGATGATGGTGAAATGCCGGATGGGGTTGAGCCAGGTGACGGGTTGCATCCAGGCGGGCATGGCTTCCACCGGCGTGGTCGCGCCCGAGAGCGTCGCCAGCGGCGGATTGATGAAGAACGCCGTCAGCATGGATTGCTGCGCCGACTTGGTGAATGTCGCCAGGAACGTGCCGATGCCGATGCCGCCCAGGATGCACAGCCCCGCGCTCGACGCGACCAGCAGCAAATTGCCGCGTACGGGCACCGAGAAAAATACCCACATCACGCAGATAGCGATGGTAGCCACCACCATCAGCAGCGCGAACAGCGGCGCCATCTTGGCGATTACGATATCGGTGGTCGAGGCGGGCGTCATCAGCAATTGTTCCACGGTGCCGCGCTCCCGCTCTTTCACCATGGCGGTGGCCGCCAGCAGCGATCCATTCAGGATCAGCAGCACGCCGAACGTTCCGGTAACGATGAACCACGCATTCACCAACCCCGGATTGAATAAGAACGCGGTCACCGTCTGCACCGTGCCTCGATCGCCTGGTGGAGCGCCGCTCACGGTCCGGATCTTGGGCCGTATCCCTTCCGCCGCCAGCGTCTGGTTGTAGGACAGGATCACGCCTTCCGCATATCCTTGCGCGATGGTGGCCGTGTTGGCGTTGGCCGCGTTCAGCAGGATCTGCACATCCACCGGAGTCCCGCGGTGGAGATCGCGCGCAAATTCGTGCGGCACCACGATTCCCGCATCCAGCTTTCCGCGGCTGATGGCGGCTTCCAGATCGTGAAGCGAGGCGTAACTGCCGCCCAGCCGGAAGCTCTTGCTCTCGGTGAGCGTGGAAACCATCTCCCGGCTCTCCGGCGTCTGGCTCCAATCGATGACGCCCAGCCGCAAGTGGGACACCGTGGCATCCAGCGCGAAGCCGAACAGCAGCAACTGCAGCGTGGGCGGGACGATCAACGAAGTCGCCATGCGCTTGTCCCGCCGGATTTGATTGAACTCCTTGCGCATCAGCGCGCGCAGCCGACTCATGCTTTCACCTGCATCCGCCGCATCGTCTTCCACGCCATCACGTAGGATGCCGAGCCCAGCACCGCGATCATCAAAACCGACGACCACATTGCCGGCCATCCGCCGCCCTGCAACAAGGCGTCCCGCACGATTTCGATGTAATACCGGCCCCACACAATGTACGAGACCCAGCGCAGCCCGATCGGAATATTCTCCACCGGAAAGATCAACCCGGAGAGCAGAAAGACCAGCAGAAAACCGGCCAGCGCCACGGCCTGGATAGCGGCTGCCTGGTTCGGGATGCCGGCGCCCACGAAGGTCCCGAAGCTCACCACGCAAAACGCATAGAGGACGCTGCCGACCAGGAACGGCGTCGGATCCCCGGCAATGTGCAGGCCGAAAACGGTGAACAGAGTGATCATCCCGAGGATCCATTCGCCGGCCGCGACCACCATGTAAGCCAGAATCTTGCCCAGCAGGAATTCGTGCGCCGAAATGCTGGAAACATAGACCTGCAAAATCGTTTTCTGCTCGCCTTCCTTGGCCATGGCCAAAGCGGCCAGCAGCGCGGGAAACATCGAGATGCCCATCACGAAGATTCCGGGCGCGTAGAATTTCGGCGAATCGCGTCCGGGATTGTACCAAAGCCGCACCTGCGCGCCGATCAGCATGGCTCCCGCCATCGCGCCCGAACTCTGATTAAAGGCGTTCACGACCTGTTTGACGTAGCCTTGCACGATGCGCGCGGTGTTGGAATCGGTGGCGTCCACCAGCAACTGCACCTGCGGATTCGCGCCCCGCGCCAGGTCGTGGCCAAAGTTCCGGGGCACGATCAGCACTCCGCGCGCCACATTGGCGGTCAGCGCAGCCTCCGGCTTGCGATCCGGAGGCCAGGAAACCACGTGGAAGGAAATCGACGAGCGAAACGCGTCCGCCAATCGCCGCGACACGGACGAATCGTCCAGATCCTGAATCACCAGCGGCAGGTTATGCACGGTCAGCGAGATGGCCGTCGAGAGCAGGAACAGCAAGATCAGCGGCAGCACCAGCGCCAGCGCCAGCGCCAGGCGGTCGCGCACCAACTGGGTCAGCTCTTTACGCGCTTGCGAAAAAATCCGTCTCATAAGTTAGTCCTTGGAGGGCGGGCAATCATGCCCGCAGCCGGCTTTTAGCCGGCTTTGGCCGCCTGAAAGGCGGCTGCGGCCAAGATTGGCCGCCCTCCACCTCAATCTTCCGCGGCGAACTTGCCCTCTTGGCGGGCCTTCTCCACCACCGCGATGAAAACATCTTCGAGCGAATAGCTCTCCTCGTGCATCTCGCGCACGGTCACGCCCGCGTCGCGCAGCTTGTCGCCCAGCTGCTTTTCCGCGGTCGCCACATCGTCGTCCACAATCACGTGCAACCGGTCGCCGAACAGCGAAACGCGCCAGCGCTCCATCTGCTCTTTCAGCTTGTCGGCCGCGCGCTGCGGCTGGTCCACGCGCAGCTCCAGCAAGTGCCCGCCCTGCCGGGCTTTGATGGCGCTGGGCGCGCCTTCGGCCACCAACTCACCACCCGCCATGAAGCCCAGCCGATTGCATTGCTCCGCCTCTTCCAGATAATGCGTGGTCACCAGAATGGCCGTGCCCATATCCGCCAGCCGGTTGATCATGCGCCAGAAAGCGCGGCGCGCCAGCGGGTCCACGCCCGAGGTCGGCTCGTCCAGAAACAGCACGCTGGGTTCGTGCATGGTGGCCGCCCCGAAGGCCACGCGCTGCTTCCACCCGCCCGGCAAACTCCCGGTGATCTGTTGCTCTTTCCCGGTCAGGCCGGAAAACTCCAGCACCCACTTTTGCTTTTCCGCGATCTCTTCCGCCGGCACCCCATACACGCCGCCGAAGAAGTCCAGGTTTTCAGCGATGCTCAGATCGTCATAGAGCGAGAACTTCTGCGACATGTAACCCACCAGCTCGCGCACTTCCTCGCTCCGGATGGCGCCCGTTTTGCCCGCCAGTTGCGGCGTGCCCTCGGTGGGATCGAGCAGCCCGCACAGCATCTTGATGGTGGTGGTCTTGCCCGCGCCGTTGGCGCCCAGCAGCCCGTAAACTTCGCCGTAGCGCACGTTCAGATTCACGTTGTGCACGGCGGTGAACGAGCCGAACCGCTTCGTCAGGTTCTCCGCGCCGATGGCGATCTGCCCCTTCATTTCGCGATGCGGATGCTGGCCGGGAAACGGCGGAGCGTGCAATTCCAGCCCCATGGCCCGCAGCTTCGCCACGAACGTATTCTCCAGCGTGGGGTCCGCCACCCGGATGGTCTCAATCGCGATTCCGGCCTTCGCCAGCACGGCTTCCACCGCCGCACGGCCCGCCTCGGGATCTTTCACAATCACATCCAGCCGGTCGCCGAAACGCTGGACATCTCCGATTGCCTCGCCTTCCGCTTCGGTGAGCCGGTCTTCGGCCTCCGCCAGGTTGGCGGTGTGGACTTCCAGGCGCCGCATTCCCAGGCTCTCCCGCAATTCGGCCGGCGTGCCGGTCTGCTGGATCTGCCCAAGGTACATCAGCGCCACCCTGTGGCAGCGCTCCGCTTCATCCAGATAAGGCGTAGCCACCACGATGGTCAGGCCGTCCGCGGCCAGATGCGCCAGTACGTCCCAGAATTCGCGCCGCGAAACCGGATCGACGCCCGTGGTCGGCTCATCCAGCAGCAGCACGCGCGGTTGTGCCACGAGCGCGCACACCAGCGACAGCTTCTGCTTCATGCCGCCGCTCAACTGTCCTGCCAGCCGTTCCCGGAAGCGGTGCATGTCGAACATCTCCAGATAGCGGTCGCCTCGCGCGGCGATCTCTTTCATCGGCACGCGCCGCAAATCGCCCACGTACCGGATGTTCTCGTTCACGCTCAGATCGGGGTACAGGCTGAACGTCTGCGTCAGGTAGCCGACCGCCGAACGGGATTCGCGCGCGGGCTTGCCGAAGACTTCCACTACACCGGAGGTCGCCTCCATGATCCCGGCGAGGACCTGGAAGGTCGTGGTCTTGCCCGCGCCATCCGGACCGATAAGGCCGAATATCTCCCCCTGGTGAATCTCCAGATCGACGCCTCTGACCGCCTCGATAGGGCCGTAGTTCTTACGCAAATCGCGCGTGCGAACCACCACCCGGTCCGGCGATTGGACGGCCTCCGGCTCCGCGAGCGCTACCGCGCCCCCCTGCCGATCACCCGTCACTTGCGGCGGCCTTCCGGCGGCCATTGATCGCCCGCCACCAGGACCTCGCCATCGGCCGGCATGCCTGGCTTGGCATATCCGAATCCGCTCTTGAGCCCCAGCTTCACGCCCACCACTTCCTTCACCCGATCGTCGCGGAAGTACGTATTTTCGGGCGTGAAGGTGGCCTGCGGATCGATGCGCACCACGTACGCATCCAGCGGTTGGTTGGGATTTGAATCCAGATACACGCGCGCCGCCTGTCCCACTTTCACGCGTCCGATCTGCCCTTCCGGAATGTAACCGCGCAGATAGACCTTGTGCAGATCGAGCAGCGTGATAATGGGCGTGCCCGCGGTGAGTACCTCGCCCGGTTCGGCGGTACGCGTGACCACGGTACCGTCGAACGGAGCGGTAACCGTAAGATCGTTGCGGTTGGATTTGGCCTCCTGGAGCGATGCCCGCGCGTGTTGCTCATCGGCGACGGCGCTGGCGATGTCGGCTTCTTGCTGCGCGATCTGCCGGCGCAGCGTGGACGCCTGGAGGGTGCGGATATCGGGATTGCTCAGCGTGGCTTCCACGGCGGCCAGACCGCCGCGCGCAGCCTCCACCTTGCGTTTCGACGCGGCCACCAGCGCCGCTTGGGTTTCCGCGGTGGTCTCCGCCTGCTTGCCCTGGCGTTCAGACACCGCACCCGTCTGCGCCAGCCGCGTGTAGGCGTCTTTATCGAACAAAGCCAGCTTATAAGCAGCTTCCTGCTGCGCTAGTTCCGCTTCGGCCTCCGCCAGTTCCCCTTGCGCCTGGCGAACGCGGCCATTGGCATCCACCTTGGACTGCCCGGTCTCCACCGAGTTCTGCTGCAACTGCTCTTCCAGGACTGCGATTTGGCGCCGCGCAAATTGCAGCCGTGCCTCGGACTGCGCCACCGTGGCCTGGGCCTCCGCCTCCCGGTCACGCATCTGCTGGTCGTCCAGTACCGCGATGATATCCCCAGCCTTGACCACGTCGCCCTCGCGCACCCTGGCTTCCAGCAGCCGGCCCGTTGCTTTAGACGAGACCGCCGAGTCGTCCCCTTCGATCCGGCCGCTCAGGACGATGGTGTTGCCGGCGCCGCTGGGCTTGGCCCAGACCACCCGCCACGCAATCACGGCGCCGGCGGCCAGCAGCAGCACGATGAGAACCATCACGGTACGGGCACGGCCGGCCTGCGGATCGATCCAGGGGGAGTTCTTCATATTTACCTCGCAGTTTGCTTTCGTTTCGATTCTTGCGCCGCGTTGCGCCGGGCGAAGCTTTTGAGCGCCGCGTATGAGAAGGACGCAATGTGGGCGGCGATTTCGTCCAGAGTTTCCGGCGTGAACCGCAGGTCCGGCCACAATCTCATGAGAGCTTCCCGGCCGTGCGCATAGGTGGTGATCTGCCCGATAATGCTTTGCGTGCAGAGCCGCGTCTGCCGATCGTCCGCCGCACGGCCGATCACCCCGCCCACCAGCGCGCGGATGGCGTCGTGTTTGGGACGCATCACCTGGTCCACCACACCGTCGAAGGCGGGCGTGGGCTGCGCCAGCTCGTGCGTCATCAGCCGCACCGGCCAGGCCGGCCGGTCCTCGCCGTAAATCTGCTGGAGCAGGCCGAGCACGAACGCGTGCAGTTTGGCTTCTGGCGTGCGCCCGGGCAGGACCGGATTGAAAGTGGCGGCATTTCCGGCCGCGCACGCGCCATAACGGAGAACTTCGTTGTAAAGCCCCAGCTTGTCGCCGAAATGATAGTTCACCGCGGCGAGATTGACTCCGGCGCGGGTGCAGATGTCGCGAACTTTGGCAGCCTGGAAGCCGGTTTCGGCAAAGACATGACCGGCGGATTCCAGAATGCGGGCCTCGGTGGCATCGCGGGGAGGCAGGGCGTGTTTGATCCGGGTGTGCACGGGTAAAACAGAATTTTAAAACACCTGTTTGAAAATTGCAAGCAAAAAGTGGGGCAGGCTCTCAGCCGTCTTGCGCCTTCAGAACGTGATCTGCATGCTCTCCACGACGCCCACCGAGTTGGCGATCTGCACCACCGCGGCCACCACGTCGTCGGCATCGCCGGTGACCGGGAAGAACGCGGTCACCCCGAAAACGCCGGCCATGTCGGACGCGGCAAAGTACTGCTGGAACGGCGTCGCGGCGGCCACCGTGATCGGGCCGGGAGCGATCTGGTCGCCGGAAGAGTCGAAAAAGGTGAAGACCACCTGGGAAGCGCTGCGCGTATTGTCCCAGCCATTAACCTGCACCTGCACGTTGGTCGTGGTGCAGTACACCAGTCCCGGATCGCAGGCCACGTTGCGCGTGGCCACCGCCGCATCGATGCCGACCAGTGCCGCGGGAATCGTGACGTTGGTGGTTTGCGGTGTGTTGCTCCCCAGGGTCACAGTGAAGGTCAGCGTGCCCGCCGTGGTGCCCGTCCCGAACGAAACCGATGGTCCCCCGGCGAATTCCCCGGTAGACGCACCCACCGCGACCGTAAACGCGGCGGAGCGCGTTCCATCCGCGAAGCTGACCGCTGGGTCGTCGTTCAGGCCCGTCAGCGTCACCGTCCCGATCCCACTCGATGCCGATGGCGATGCCAGGTTGACCGAAAGACTCCCCTGCTGCGCGCTCGTGAGAGTGGCGGGAGTCAGTTGGATCGAGGGGGCTGGCAGAACAGGAGGCGATGGTGCCGTACCCGTGCCGTTGAGCGGGAACGTGGCCACGCCGATGGTGAGCGTACCCTCCTGGGGACCGGCGGCGGTGGGGCTGAAGACCAGTTGCAGCTCTGCGGACGAACCGCTGGCCACCGCCGCCCCGGCGGGCGATGGCGGGGTGAGTTGGAATGCGGCTCCCTGAATCGCGATGGCCCCCACCGTCAGCGGCCCGCTCGTCTGGTTGGCCAGCGTCATCAGGACGGTCTGGCTGGAACCAACAGGAACGCTCGCGAAGCCCACCGTCCCGCCCGCGGAGAGCGGCTGATTGGCGGCCACCACCGTAAACCCTGGGACGCTCTGGCCGATCAAAACCACGGTGACCGGGTTGTCGGCGTCGCCCACGTTCAAGGTGGCGCTGTAGCTCTGGGCAACCTGGTTGGGCTGGAAGCGCAGCGTAAAATTCAGGCCGCCCGCTGGGACCGTCGCGGGAAGCGAGGCCCAATCCGTCGCAGCGACCGAGAATGGCGTACCCTGCTGCAAATTGAAGTAAGTGAGGTAATAAGTGGTGGCGCTGCCCGTATAGCTGATGTTGAACACCACGTCGGCGACATCCCAGCCGGCCGCCACGGAGCCGAATGAGACTGCCTGGCCCACAGGCGTGGCCACGCCGTCTTCCACCGTCGACAGCGTCACCTGCGCGGAGGCGCATGCCGCCATCGCCAGCAGCATGAAGAAAGCGGTTGGTGGCTTCATGGGTTCCCTATGATGACGGTCGGCGTACCGATACTCACGACCGAGCTCGAAACCGTCGAGTTCGACCCCGATTTGGCGCGCGTCACCCCCAGAAACGCCACGCCCGCGCCGGCGGCGACTATGGTGGCCAGCACGATCCATTTCTTATGGCTGCCCGACCCCATCTTCGCCGTGGTCGGGGTGATCTCGCCGGATCTGACAGTGGTTGGCACTGCCGGCGTGATCTCGCCGGATGGCGCGCTGGCCGGGGAAGGGCTCGCCGGGACCGCCGGAACCGCTTTTGCGGTTTTCACCGGCGCCGCGGTGCGGTTCTCGCCGATGAACTGCGTGGAAACCGCGCCCGCCCGGGCCTGCTCCTTCACCGCCGTAATCCGGATACGAAACGGCCCGCCGGTGCGGTTCAGTTGCACGGAGTGGATGGAGGCGCGGCCGGATGCGTCGGTAAGCACCAGATCGGTGCGCAATCCGTTCGAGAACAGACCGCTGGGGCCCTCGGGCGGAAGCTGAAAACTGACCGCGGCCCCCGGCACCGGCTTTCCGGTCTCGTCCGTCACTTCAACCATCAGGGGGCGCGCGATGCGCGCGCCGGCCGCATGCACGGCGCCTTCCCCTTCCAGGACTTTGATTTGTAGAACGGCGATTTGAGCCATCGCCCAGCCAGGAAACGCGACCACCAGCGCCCCTGCGAGGAACACATTCATAGGAAACCCGATCGGCGGGGCGCGCCGGACCGGGCCCGCCCGATCCTACACAGCCCGCAGCAGCACTGCCGTAATATTGTCCGGACCGCCGGCGCCGCGCGCGGCTTCGATCAGCTCGCGGCACTTCTCTTCGAGCGGCTGGTCCGCCGCACCGCCCTTCAGAATGGCGACGATGCGCTCTTCCGCGACCACGCCATGCAACCCGTCGCTGCACATCAGCACCAGGTCGCCCGGTTCGAGCCGGATGTCATGATAGTAATTAATCTCCAGCGCCACGCCCGCCCCGATGGCCATCGTCAAAACGTGCCGCATCGGATGCGTGCGCAGAATCTCTTCGTTCAGTCCCAGCGGCCGGCCAACTTCGTTGACCCAGCTCTGGTCCTCGGTTATCGCGCGAAAACCGCTCCGGTCCAACAAATACGCGCGGCTGTCGCCCACGCTGGCGATAAGCAGCTCATCGCCCACCTCCAGGGCCGCCACCAGCGTCGTGCCCATGCCCTCCAACTCCGGATCGTTCGCGGCCGCGCCCAGCACCCGCCGGTTGGCGTCTTCCACCGCCACCAGGAGCGCCTGGGAATCCCGGCTTTGAGCGTTCAGTATGCTCTCGGAAACGGTGTCGACGGCCAGCCGCGAAGCGCGTTCGCCCGCCTTTGCGCCGCCCATGCCGTCCGCCAGGACATACAATCCCATTTCCGGATCGATCCGGGAATAATCCTCATTGTTTGTCCTGACACAGCCTTTGTCGCTCAGGGCACAAGCTTCCAGCATGATGACGCGCTCCATAATTGGAATCTGCCAAACTACGCGTCTGTAATTTTAACCGAAAGCCAAGCCTCCTTTGTCGGAGCTTATGCAAAACGGGTAGTGGGTTTAACCGGAGGATACTCTCAATCGACCTTCGCACCATCTCCAATATAGCCATCGACAATATATCCAGTATGGCTATAATAGCCCCATGGTAGACAATCCGCAGCCGGAGGCGCTCCTGCCTCTTCCGCCCGCGACTTTCCACATCTTGCTCGCCGTAGCCGTCCAGGACCGTCATGGCTACGCCATCATTCAGGATGTGGCCGCGCGCACGGGCGGTCAATTGAAGCTGAGCGCCGGAACGCTTTACCGCTCCATCCAGCGGATGCTCGAACAAGGATTGGTCGTCGAATCCCAGGAGCGCCCCGCTCCGGAACTGGACGACGAGCGCCGCCGCTATTACCGCATCACCCCGTTCGGCGCTGCCGTGGCTCGGGCCGAGGCCCGCCGGCTCACGCTGCTGGTGAAAATGGCGCGCGATCGGGGATTCGCGGAGGGGATGGCATGATGCGCTTCGACGATCTGCTTCTTAGGCTTTATCCGGCGTCTTTCCGCGCGGAGTACGGCGACGATATGCGGGCCATCTGGGCGCGCCGCCGGCGCGATGCCGCGAATCCGCCGGCAGCCGCCGCTGTTGGCATGGCGACAGTCTTCGAGGTCCTCTTCAATGCCGCGGCCGTGCACTGGGACATTCTCCGCCAGGATCTGCGCTACACGGCGCGCACGCTAGCCGCCTCGCCCGGATTTGCGCTCACCGCGATCCTGGTGCTGGCGCTCGGTGTGGGCGCAAACACGGCAGCGTTCTCGGTGACGGATTTCGTGCTGATCCGGCCTTTGCCCTTTCCGGCGCCGGACCGCCTGGTCAGACTCTGGGAGAAAGTGCCCGCCTACTCGACGATGGAGCTGTCGCCCTCCAACTATGTGGATTGGAAACGCATGAGCAGGTCGTTCGCCGGCATGGGCGCGTATTGGGAAAACTCGGTGAACCTGGTGGGCCAGGGCGACCCCGAGCGGCTGGAATCCGTCGCCATCACCGCGGGCCTGTTTCCGCTCCTGGGTGTGCAACCGGCTATGGGGCGGTTGTTCACCGCCGCCGAGGACCGCGAGGGAGCGCCCGGCACCCTGCTATTGAGCTACCAGTTGTGGCAGGCGGTATTCGGCGGCGACCCCGGCGTGATCGGCCGGCGCGTGAATCTGGACAACCAGCCGTATGAGGTGATCGGCGTGATGCCCCGCGATTTCCATTTTCCGAACCGCCGCGCCGAACTCTGGACGCCCATTCGATTCCAGGAGCATAGCGACGATTTCCGCGACCGCAACAATAACTACCTGAGTGTCATAGCGCGGCTGAAGCCCGGCGTTCCCTTGGCGCAAGCCGCCGCGGAGGTGAGGGTGGTGGCGGGCCAATTGGAGAGGCAGTTTCCGAAAGAGAATCGCGAGACCTCCGCGTCGGTCTACCCCCTGCGCGACGACATGCCCCAGCAGTCGCGGCTGTTGCTGCTGGCGCTGAGCGGAGCGGCGATCTGCGTGCTGCTGATCGCATGCGCCAATCTGGCGAATCTGCTGCTGGCGCGCGGGCTGGCACGCCAAAGGGAGCTCGCCGTCAGGGCCGCGATGGGCGCGGGACGCGAGCGCCTGGTGCGCCAGTTGGTTACCGAGAGCCTGGTGCTGGCGCTGGCCGGAGGCGCGCTGGGCGTCCTGGTAGCGGCCGCAGCCGTGCCGTTGCTCGCCAGGCTGGTGCCCATGTCGCTGCCTATCGCGCAATCGCCATCGATCGACCTGCGCGTGCTGGTCTTCGCCGGCCTGATATCCGGCCTCACCGGTATCGGCTTCGGCGTCTTTCCGGCCCTACGCGCCTGCCGCCAGTCCGATTTCAGCGCGCTGCGCGAAGGGACGCGCGCCGGCGGGGGCCGCAAAGAACGGTTGCGCTCCGCGCTGGTGGTCGCCGAGGTCATGGCTTCCGTGGTGCTGCTGGTCTCAGCGGGATTGCTGGTGCGGGCGCTGTGGCGCATTGAAGCCACCGACCCCGGCTTCCGCACGGATGGCGTGATCACTTTGCGGACGGCCCTGCCCATACCGAAGTACAACGAAACCGCGCGCCGCGTGGGGTTCTACACGCAGGTGATTTCCGCCGTGCGCGCTTTGCCGGGGGTTTCCAGCGCGGCCTACATCAGCTTCCTGCCCATGACCATGACCGGCGGTATCTGGCCCGTCACCGCGGATGGCAAAGCGGAAGAGGTGCAACGCGCCGGGTCGCATCAAGCCAGCCTGCGCTACGTGACGCCGGGCTTCTTCGCCACGCTGGGGATTCCGTTGCATCGCGGGCGCGACGTCGGCGACACGGATACACTGGATACACCGTTCGCGGCCGTAGTCAGCGAGTCCTTTGCGCGGCGCTATTGGCCGGACCAGGATCCGCTGGGCCGGCATTTCAAGATAGCTTTTCACGACCGCACGGTGGTGGGCGTGGTGGGCGACGTACGCGTTCGCGGTTTGGAGAGGCAAAGTGAGCCGCAGGTCTATCTTTCCTACCGTCAGGTGCCGGACGGGTGGTTGGTGGGCTATGCGCCGAAGGATCTGGTGATCCGTTCCGCGACAGGACCTGGAACCCTGCTGCCCGCGCTGCGTCAGATCATTCGCGGCGCGGATGCCGAGCAGCCCATCTCGGACGTGCGCACCATGGCGGATATCGTGGGAGAGCAGACCGCGTCCCGTACGGCGCAGGTGCGTGTTTTGGCGGCGTTCGCCGTGATCGCATTTTTGCTGGCGGGCGTGGGCATTCACGGACTGCTGTCGTTTGCGGTATCGCGGCGGACGCAGGAGATCGGCGTGCGCATCGCGCTGGGCGCCCAGCCGGGCGAAATCGTGCGCATGATCGTGCGGCAGGGCGCTTTGCTGGCGGGCGCCGGCGTGGCGCCGGGTATCGCGCTAGCCTATCCCGCCGGCCGGGCGATGGAAGGGCTGCTAGCTGGCGTCAAGCCGGCCGACGCCGCCACTTTCTCGAGCGCCATCGGACTCTGCTTGCTAATGGCCGTGCTCGGCAGTCTTCTACCCGCGCTCCGTGCCGTACGCATCGACCCGATAACAGCGATCCGCACGGAGTAAGTGGGGCAGGCTCTCAGCGGTGCCCCTGGGCCCGGCGGCTCTCTCTAGAAGCCAGTTGTAGCTGCCGCACACATGTATCCTCGCGGGGTACAGCGCTTAGTGACACGCCTCACACGAGGGACCTGCAAATCGCTCACATGCGCGCGTGCACTCAGTGGCCAACACAGAGCGCCATTGTCAGCACCAGGGATGGGAAGAAAGCAGACACAGATCTGGCGGCCAAATTTTTGCCTCGGAGGATCGCTCTGGAGAAGAAGCAAAGCGTCGTCGCGCAACTTCAGGACCAGTTACGCAAGGGCAAACAGACCATGAGCGATGAAGCGCGGCAGAAACTGACGCGTGAAATCGACCGGGAAACCAAGGACCTGAATCGCGAGACTGAAAATGCCCAGGCGGATCTCGATCAGGAGCGGAACCGGATCGAGCAGGATTTTGGGGCCGCGTATCGCGGCAGTAATCGATAAGTACGCCAAGGACAACGGCTATGCGTTGATTCTCGATGTAAGTTCCCAGCAGATGTCGGTATTGTACGTCTACGCCGGCATAGATATCACGCAAGACATCATAGCCCTGTACGACAAGACCACGCCGGTGGCGGCGCTGGCTTTGTCACACTGAGGTCTGCGGCAACGCTATGCTAACTCGGCGCGGTGCTGAAGCACCGCGCGGGCTGAAGCCCGCCCTTCAAGCTTAGAAGACGCGCGGCAGCAGCGCCGAGGGAGCGCTGCCCAGCGCGCCCGACCAGCGCCCCATATCCATACGCAGGCGCCGCCCGTCGGTGCGCACCGTCACCAGCCCATCCAGATCGGTGCGCAGCACGCACGCCTGGCGCTCCTGGTAGCGCTCCAGCACTTCGGCGTGCGGATGGCCGTAGGAGTTCTCAAAGCCCGCCGACACCACCGCGAACGCCGGGTGCGCGAGATCGAGGAACGCGGCGGTGCTGGATGTTTTGCTGCCGTGGTGCGGCACCTTGAGCACGTCCGTCTTGCGCACCAGTCCTTCGGCGACCAGTTCCGCTTCCACCGGCCGCTCGATGTCGCCGCTCAACAAGAACGAGTGGCGCCCGAAGGTCAGGCGAAACGCCAGCGAATCGTTATTGTGCGGCGCTTCTTTGGGCACGTAGTCGAGCGACGGAGCCAGCACCTCCAGTTCGGCGCCACCGTACGAGAAGCGCTGGCCGCGATGCAGCGGCACAATGCGCACGCCGTCTCGGTGCGCGCGATCGCGGAGAGCGCACCACGCGGGGTTCTCCGAATTGGCGCCGGTCCAAAGCTCGCGGGCGTGGAAGTTTTCGAGCAGCGAAGGCAGCCCGCCGATGTGGTCGGCGTGCGCGTGCGTGCACACCATCACATCAATGCGGCCGATGGCGCGCTCCCACAGGTAGGGCGATACCACATCTTCGCCGATATCCATCTGCGAAGGCGCGCGCCGTCCGAAGGAGGGGATGCCGCCGCCATCCACCAGCATCAGCTTGCCATCCGGAAATGCGATCAGGATGCTGTCGCCCTGGCCCACGTCTACCGCGGTCATCTCCAGTTCGCCGCGTGCCATTTCGGGTGCGAACGGATGCCACAGCAGCAGACCGAGCAACACCGCGAGCGCGCCGGCCGCGGCCGCGAACCATGCGCGTCCCGCGCGGCTGGCCAGAGCGGCCAGAATCAGTCCCGCGCCGATCGCGATTCCGAGCCACAAGGGCGGATCCGGAACGCGCCAGTTGGGCTCCAGGCGCATATGCCAGGCGACGGCCGCGTGAGACGCCGCCAGCAGCCATCCCGCTACCGCTGCGACCCATGCCCAGCCGGTAAAAATGGCGATGAAGCCCACCGGAATCACGGCGCACATCAGCGGTACCACTAGCGTGTTGGCGGACACGCCCGAAAATCCGATGCGATGAAAATACACCACCATCGGCAGCGCCAGCCCCAATTGCACGACCGCCGAGACTACCGCGAGTTGGAACGCGTAAAGCAGCACGCGCGCCGGGATGCCGATGGCCAGGCAACTGGCACGCTCCGGAAGCCTGGTCCAGAGCCGGAGGGTTTCGGCGAGCAGCCGCATCTCCACGCGGAACTGCGCGGCCCCGGGCGCCAGGTGGAGGTCGCGCCCGGTATCCGGCAGGTCGGCCAGGGCGCGGGCGCGCGGGTACGCGGTGCGCTGCAACAGCGGCGTCGAGAATGCGCCGATGAAAGCTACCGCCAGAAATGTGAGCTGAAAGCTGGCTTCGAACATCTGTTCGGGATCGAGAGCCAGGAAGCCTATAGCCACCGCTGCCAGGATGTTCAGGATGCGCCGTTCGCGTGCGAAGTAGCTGGCGATGGCGAACAGCGTAAAGCCGGCGGCGCAACGCACGCAGGGCGATCCCCATCCGGTGACCAGGGCATAGAGCCACAACAATGCCGAGGTCGCGAACAGGGCCGCCTCGCGCCGCAGAAACGCGAGGCGCAGCACCAACATCAGGAACAAGGCCAGCACGGCGGTGTGCGTGCCGGAAATCACGATGGCGTGATAGGTACCGGTGTTGCGGAACTGCTCGGTCCACACGCGCTGGACCTGATACGTTTCGCCGATCATGATGGCCTGCATCATGCCGGTCTCGTACGGCTTCCCGTGGTAGAGCTGCGCGATTCGATTGAGCACCATGACGCGGAGGCCCACGATGGCGGCCTGGAAGCGCGATCCGCACTGGCCGGGCAACACGGTTACCTCGGCGCCGGCGGGGATGGAGGCGGTCCAATAAATGTCGCGTCGCGCCAGATAGCGGGCTTGGTCGAACGCGCCGGGATTGCCGAAATTTCGCGGCCTGCGCACGCGCGCCTCGAACTCCACGCGCTGGCCGTAGCGTAGCGCGGGCGGCGCCTGACCCTCGCGCGCGTAGGCGGTGACTTGCACGCGCGCGCCGGGCTCCAGTTCCACCACGAAGCGCTCGCGGTCTCCGGAAAGCGCGGGCGGCTGGACCACGCAGCCGCTCAGGATCACGGGTTCGCGGCCCTCGGCATCCAGCTCCGGGCGCGGGCCCGGGCGATGCGCCAGATCGAGGAGCGCGCCGGCGAACATAAATCCCAACAGGCAGCATGCTCCGGCCAGCAGGCGTGCGCGCCGCCAGAGCGCGATGGCGCTCAGGATCGCGAAGAGCGCGATGACGATGCCTAGCTCGCGGCTGTCGAACGATATAAATCGCGACACCAGAATGCCCGTCGCGATGCCGGCCAGGGGCGGGAGCAGCGGATCCTGCATGACCGCTACCGTGGTGGGGCGATGAATCCCATGCGCGGCTTGCGGCGGCGGGGCTCCCTCAGCTCCCTGATTCCGCGCTTGACCTTCTTCTCGAGATCCTCAACATCCTTGACCATGATGGCAAGCACAGCCCCATGGTTTTTCTGCGTGTACTCCATGCGCTCCATCTTGCGCGCCAATTCCCGATGGGTGGCCACCACCTCGCGCAGATTGACGAAGGCGCGGACAATGAGGATATTCATTTGCACCGCGCGTTCGCTGTTGAGGACAGAAGAAAGCATCGCCACGCCGTGCTCGGTGAAGGCATACGGCAGATAGCGGCGGCCACCGCGGGTTTCGTTTGAGGTGCCAATTTGGCACCTCAAAGTCTGGGCTTGCTCCTCGGTTATCTGAAACATGAAGTCGGCGGGAAAGCGAGTGGGGTTACGCTTGACGGCTCGGTTGAGAGCCTTGGTCTCGACCCGGTACAGTTCGGCGAGGCCGGAATCGAGCATGACTTTCTGGTTGCGGACGACGAAGATTCGCTGCCCGATCAGTTCGACAGCCGCGGGCAGGCGTCTGGCGGGGGCGGTGATGCGCCTGTTTCCGGCAATGGCAGCCGCAGGCGCGGGGATTGAAAGTGGCATAGGGCCAGCATGTTAGTGGCCCACAGGCGGAGACTTCTCATTTTCACAGCGATTCTCCGCGATATGGTTCGCCGCCAGCGACACGCCCGGCGCGGCGGCCACGCAGGTTTGCGCCATGGCGAAGCCGGAAATCTGGTTGCCCTGGATGCGGTTGTTCACGGTTTTGGCCGGCCGCGCCGCGCCGCTGCCCAGGTAGATGCCGCTGTGCAACAGGGCCGGCTGATCGGGTGCGTAGTTGCAGCGCGCCTGGCGCATGTCGCCGGTGCAGCGGTCGCGGTTCAAGCCGAGCAGCCGGTTCCCGGAAACCAGGTGCCCCGTGCCGATCAGAAAGATGCCGCCATAGCCCGCGCCATCGATCAGATTGCCCACGATCGCGACGTTCACGGATTGCATGTCGGGATTGGAATTGCCGAACACGATGCCGTACTGCGCATTTGGATAATCGTCGTACGATCCCCGGCTGATGCACGAATTCTCGCGCACCTCGCCGTCGTGGAAGCCATCCAGATCGATGCACTGGCCGTCTACATCCTCGAACTGGTTGCCCACGTAAGCCGAGTGGTCCACGTTGCCAGCGGTATCGAGCGCGACGGGGATGGCGGAGCCGGCCATGTCCACCAACTCCACCGGATAGCCGATTCTACGTCCGGTATTGTTTTCGACGCGCACGTGGGTGGCGTGGCCCACCTGGATGGCGTCGCGCGCCACCTCTTCGATTGTGTTCCGGGCGATGACGCCCCCGGCATTGCGGGGCGAGGAGTAGTTGGAATGCGTCCAGATGGCGTTGCCCCGCACGCGCCGGATCACGCACTGGCGGATCTCGAAATCGCGCGTGCCTTCTTCGAGCAGGATTCCGCCGGATGCGTTGTTGCGGCCGGTGAGTCCCAAGGAGCCGGAATCGGCGATGCGGACGCCTGCGATCCGGACGCTGGTGGAAGCGCTGACCAGCAGCGGATAGTTGGCCACTTCGGTGAACGATACATCCCGGATGGTGAGCCGGGTGGCGCCTTCAACTAAGATGCCGTTATTGCGGTAGTAGCGGGCAAACGGGACGTCGGACGGCGGGAGGCCGATGGGTCTGGCGAGTGCCGCGCGGTTGCCGTCGATTCGGAAGCCGGCGAGTCGGAGGTCGGTTGCGTTTTTGGAGTAGATCAGGGCGCGACCTTGGAAGTCGGCGGCGGCGCGGAGGGTCGAGCCGGATGGATTGCCCCGGATTTCCAGGTTGTGGGCTCCTTCGGGGAGGGTAATTTCGTGGTGCAGGACCAGGGTTCCGGCGGGCAGTTCGATGACGCCGGTTTGGCGGGCGAAGTCGGGCGGGTGGGTGCAGTTGGTTAGGAGGAGGATTAGAAAGAAGGCTGGCGGCCTTAGAGGCCGCCGCAGGCCACGGGCCTGCCCCACTAAACCACCTCTATGGTCATGGGGGCGAAGGCGCGTGAGCCGATGTAGATGCGCAGTTCGTGCACTCCGGGGCCAATCGAATCAGGCAACGCAAAGTTGATCTCGTGGCGCTGTTCCACCGGGTCGGTGCAGACGGTCAGGGCGCTGCGCACCGCAATGCCGCCAACCGTAGCGTGAAACAGATCGGGCCGCAAGGTCTCTTCAAAGACCAGCTTCACCGAGCGGCTGATGATACGCGTTCCGGAAAGCAGGTTGTCGCCATCGCGCACGGCGCAAAGCCGCGGCACTACGGGCCCCGATGGAACCACGCGCATCCACGCCGAAGTGAGCGGCTCGCCCAGCCAGGAGACCTCCACCGGCACGAGGCCGGTGCGCGTACCCGCTGGTATGGCTGCGTTCAACTGCACCACGCCATCCCACTCCGGCGGGCCGAGGTACAACAGCGCGCCGGGCCGGCCGTCGATGCGCACCTCCAGGTTGATCAGATCGGAATCGGCCGGCAGATTCTCGATGCGCAGCGCGGCGAAGGCGCGCGGTCCCGAGGCGGGCACCAGCGGATCGGCGGTGAGCGCGTTGCTGATGATCCGGATGCGCGTGACAGGCGCGGGCGCGGGACGCGGAGCTTCGCGCAAACGATCGCGCCAACCGGGGTTCCGCTTGCGCCAGGTGGTCCACAAATATTGCGTATCCACGTTCTCCAGCGCGTAGAGTTGGAAGTCGTGGCGCACCGCGAAGTCCGCCACTTGCGGGGCCGGGATGCGCACACCGTCCCAGGTGTTGTAGCGCTGGAATGTTTCGGGCAGCCCGTTGATCTGGCAGCGCAGAATGCCGCCCGGTTTCAGCACGCGCCGCACGTCCGCCAGGTAGCCCAGCACCACTTCGCGGCTGGGAATGTGCTGAAAGACCGCGTACGAGTAGACGAAGTCGAACGACTCGTCCGGGAACAGGGAGAGGTCCGACGTGCTGGTATGGTGCAGGTGCGCGTTCGGAACAGCGCGAAGTTTTTCACGCGCCAGCCGGATCATTTCATCGGAGACGTCGATGCCGTGGATCTCGGCGAAGTCCGCGCTCAGCGGGCGCATGATGCGGCCCGGCCCGCAGCCGATCTCGAGAGCCTTCAGATTGCGCGGAAATGGCTGCCCGGCAGGGCGCAGATGCCTGGCCTCGGCGCGCAGGCCGCGCACCACATCCGCGGCGGTGGCGAAAAACTCCGCGTCGTCCTGGTCGCGCCGGCCGAAGGCGACGTAATAGTGCGGGTCTTCGAGCGCGCGCGCGTTCCAGTCCTGGCGCATGCGGTCAGCCACATTGGAGTCGGGCATGCCTACCCGGTATTCTATCCTTAATGGCGATTGTTTTTCGGCAGGTGGTTTGCGCGCCGCTGACGGGTCTGGACGCCACGGCGCCGGATGGTGCGGTGATCGGGGTCGTGGGCGAGAATGGCTCGGGAAAGAGCGCTCTGCTGAGGCTGGCGGCGGGGTTGGCGAAGCCCGCATCGGGCGCCGTGGAAGCGGGCCGGGAGCGACGCCTGCTGGGGCCGGACGACGCGCTGGACTTCTCGCCGGTGGCCGTGCTGGCGATGGAGCACACTTTTGCGCGGCGCGATTCGTTGGAGCGGCAGCGCGCGGCCGTGGCGCTGGAACAAATGCGGCGCGCCAACTCCACCGTGCTGCTGGTCTCGCACGAGGAGGAGCTCCTGCTGCAACTGGCCGACGAAGTGTGGTGGCTGGATCGGGGCAAGCTGGCCGGCAGGGGCGACCCGGCCGTGGTGCTGCGCGCTTACGCCGGCCATATCGCACGGCGCGCGCGGGAATGCGGCGTGGCGGTGCCCATGGCTCCGCGCTGGCGGCGCGGCGATGGCCGGGTGCACGTTGAGAATCTGGAGCTGCTGGGCGAATCGGGCCAGCCTGCCGGTGTCGTGCGCAGCGGCGAACTGGTGGTGGTGCGCGCCACACTGCGCGTGGAAAGCGCGGTTGCGGAACCCGTGGCCGGAGTGATGATTCGCAGCCGCGCGGGCATGAACGTTTACGGCACCAACACGGAGCTGGAGGGGATCAAGCTTGGACCCTGCGTGGCGGGCCAGGTGTTCGTGCTGGACTTCGCCTTCCGCTGCGAACTGTGCGCGGGCGAATACACGCTGACCGTGGCCTCGCACGATCCGGACGGCGTCTGGCACGACTGGCTGGAGGATGCCATTGCGTTCGCCGTGGCAGACACACGGTATACGGCGGGCGTCGCGAATTTGCGGGCGACGGCGCGGGTGGAGCGGCGTTAGGCGGCCGGCCCGGTGTCCACTTCCGAACGTCGTTCCCCGAATCTGAACATCGCGGCCCCTCCCGCGGTCTCTATCCCCGCGCTTCCCGGCCCGGCCGTCTGGCAAGCGGAATGCTGTCCAAGCCTCCGTGCCCAGACTATTCCAAGACATCCGGTACACCTTGCGCCAGTTGGCAAAATCGCCGGCGTTCACTTTCGTTTCGGTGCTGACGATCGCGCTGGGCATCGGCGCCAACGCCGCCATCTTCAGCGTGATGAACGCCGTGCTGCTGCGATTCTTGCCAGTGTCGAATCCTCGGCAGCTCGTCTTCTTCCACCTTCGGAATCAGCCCCTCGGCACATCGCAAACGGGCTATAGCGACAACGCCATGTCCCTGCCGGTCTTCGAAGCCATGCGCGCCCGCCGCGACGTGTTCAGCGACGTGGTCGCTTTCGCCCCGCTGGCCTTTGACAAAGTAGCCGTGCGCATAGCCACCCAGCCGGAGGAGGCGCACGGCGAACTGGTCAGCGGCAACTACTTCCCGGCGCTGGGCGTGCAGCCCGTCTTGGGCCGCGGCTTCACCGCCCAAGACGAATCCAACCACGCCCCCGTCGCCGTGCTCAGCTTTGCCTGGTGGAACCGCCGCTTCGCCGCCGCGCCGGACGTGTTGGGCCGCACCTTCTACGTGAAGGGCGTAGCCTTCACCATCGTGGGCGTTGCACCGGCGGGATTCCAGGGTACCGACCCCGGGCAGCCGGATATGGATTTTTGGGTTCCCCTCCAGCAGCGGCCCGACTTGAATCCCTTTGGCGCGCCGCCCACCGATCACACGGTTTATGGCTCGCCGGAGTGGCTGTCGCTGATCCTGATCGGGCGCCTCCGCCCGCACGTTTCGATGCAACAGGCCGCGGCGCAACTGACCGCGCCCTTTCGCAACGTCCTGGCCAACGCCGCGCCGCCTGGCCCCCACGAAGCCAAGCCGGAGCTCTACTTCTCGAGCGTCCGCGGCGTCGAGAATCTGCGCGAGGAATACGAACACCCGCTGCGCTTCCTGATGTTCATGGTTGGCCTGATCCTGCTCATCGCCTGCGCCAACGTAGCCATGCTGCTGATCGCCCGCAATGCCGGCCGCCGGCGCGAGTTCGGCTTGCGCCAGGCGCTGGGCGCCGGCCGCCGCGCCTTATTCTCGCAGTTGCTGCTGGAAAGCCTGGCGCTGGTGACCCCCGGTTCCGCGTTGGGCTGGTGGTTTGCCGGATCCGCCACTCAGGCCCTGGGCGCATGGTCCGGCATCGGCGTCGCCATCGAGCCCGATCGCACCGTGCTCTGGTTTACCCTGGCCGCTTCCGCGGCAGTGGCCCTCCTGTTCGGATTGGCGCCCTTGCGCACCGTCGCCCGCATTCCGCTGAATGTCGCGATGAAATCCGCCGCGGCGGCGTCCTACACCGATCCCGCCCGACTGTGGGGCCGCAAAATGGTTATTGCTTTGCAAGTCGCGCTGTGCACCGTTCTGCTGTTCGCGGCCGGCCTGCTTTATCGCACCCTGCGCAACCTGGAGGCGCGCGATCTGGGCATGCGCGCCAGCGGCCTGCTCGTGTTTGGGATTGAGCCGCAGTCCGGCGTGCACTCCGATGCGGACGCAGTCCGCTTTCACACCTCTCTGCTGGCCAGCCTGCGCGCGCTGCCCGGCGTCGACTCCGCGACCGCCATGCAAGTGCGCCTCGGCGCTGGGATCAGCGACAACGACGGTGTCCTGGTGGACGGCCGCAATCCCATGCCGGCCCGCCCCTTCGCGCCCATGCGCTGCAATCTGGTAGGCTCCGCATTCCTGCGCACTCTGCGAATTCCGCTGCGCCTCGGCCGCGATATCGCCGATTCGGACACCGCCGCTTCCGGGAAAGTGGCGATCGTCAACCAGACCTTTGCCGACCGCTACCTGCCGGGCGTCAATCCTCTCGGTCACCGCATCCGGTTCTTTACCGGCAAAACCGATTATGCGATTGTGGGGGTGGCGGCGAACAGCCGCTATACAAGCATAGACGAATCCGACCGGCCGGTGGCCTATTTCCCGTTCACCCAGGCGAGCGGCATTTCGGAGATGCAATACGAGCTGCACACGCCGGGCGATCCGAAGATGTTGATAGCGGAGGCCGCCAGGCTGGTCCACCAGGCCGATCCCGACCTGCCGCTGCGCAAGCCGGCGACCCAGCAGGCGCAGTTCACCGGGACCGTAGCCGAGGAGCGGCTCCTTGCCAATCTGTCGGTGTTCTTTGCCGGACTGGCCGCTTTCCTTATAGCCATCGGCCTCTATGGGACTATTTCCTACAGCATCGCGCGGCGGACCATGGAAATCGGCGTGCGCATGGCGCTGGGAGCGCAGCGCCGCGAGGTGCTGCGGATGGTCTTGTCCGAAAGCGCAGCCGTGGCTGCGGCGGGCCTTGCCATTGGGGTTCCCGCGTCGCTCGCCGTCGCCCGAACATTGCGTTCCATGCTCTACGGCCTGGGCGCCGCCGATCCGCTTTCGCTCATCGCGGCGGTGATGGGCATCGCTACGGTTGCGCTGGCGGCCGCCATCCTACCAGCTCGCCGCGCGGCGTCGACCGATCCCATTCGAGCCTTACGGATGGAGTGATTGGAGGGCGGGCAATCTTGCCCGCAGCCGGCTTTTCAGCCGGCTACAGCCGACATCCAAGTCGGAGTGATGGTCTGCCACCCCAGATTTCAGACCCTTCTGTCTGTTTTATGCTGGAGGATGGACGGCTCGTTCCGCGACCGGCACCGGTTGAGGACACCTCATTGATGCGCATTCCAATATCCGCGTTGGTTCGGGCAGCAGTCGTATTCGCAGCACTATTCATCCTCTCAGGTTGCGGCGATCCGAGCGAACACCCCAAAGCCGCCAATTCCTTCAAGAGGGTAAGCATCCTGCCGATTACGGCCGGCGGACTCTTGCATTACATCTATGTCTACGAAATCGAATCGAAGAATTAGGGTCGCGATTTGGCCGGCGGTTGTCGCCATGGCGGTTCCGCTTTTGCAGGCCCAATCGGAGACGCCAGTCTTCAAAGTCGACGCCAACCTGCAAGCCATCGCTGTGGAGGTCACCGACAAAAGCGGGCGCTTCGTAAAAGGGCTGGCGGCGTCCGATTTTACGCTCCTCGAGGATGGCCGTCCCCAGAAGGTCGCATTCTTCGAAGGGGAATCCGAGCCGATGAGCGTGGCCATCCTGGTGGATGCGAGCAGGACGATGGATTACAGCGGGAAGACGGATCGGGCCCTGTTCCTGCTCGATTCGCTGATCAACGACAACCGTCCGAAAGACGAAATCTTCCTCATGCCGTTTACGAACCAGATCGGCCGGTTTGAGCAGCTTACGCCCGAACAGCGCCTGAACCCAGCGATTCCGACGTTCCAAAGCCGCGGCGCGGCGCTCTATGACGCGCTGGCGACGGCACTGTGCTATATGCGGGATGCCAGGAATCTGCGGCAGGCGGTTGTGATCCTGACCGATGGCGTGGATCAGCAGAGCCGGTTGAGCCTGAACCAGTTGACGGAACTGGTCAGGGCGTCGAGTCCGCAGGTGTTCATGGCCGGATTATTCGGAAAAGGGGAATACGAGCTGTACCGCAAAAACTCGAAGACGCTGGCCATTATGGGCTTGCGGGCGATCGATAACCCTGTCGAAGTGTTCCAGCGGCTGACGAAAGAATCTGGCGCCGAATCCGTTTTCGCCACGTCCAGCCGGGAACTGAAGAGCGCGCTGGGCCGGATCGCGGCTCTGCTGGCGGCCGAGTACACACTGGGATATTATCCGGAGCGGATCGACCGGGCACGCCAGATCGAGGTGAAGGTCGCGCGCAGCGGTGTCAGGGTCTTCACCCGCAGCAGTATCGGGTCGGAGAACTCGGCCGGGGGCGTGCATTTCACGGCGACCGGCTGCGCCGTTTCGCCACGGGATCATCCCTATGCCTGGGAGTCACGCGTGATCTCGCGTGAGGGGATGCCGATGATCTACGGCGAAGATTTTTCCGACCGGCGAAGCGGCTGGCCCAACCACACGAGCGAGGTGTCCAGCGCGGGCTACATCGCTGGCGGGTACGAGCTGTTTCGGCGCGCCGCGAAGGGGGCGGCTACCGCGGTTCCGGGGTTGATCGCCACGCCGGCGGATACGATCGCGGCCTATGGCCCGTGGTGGGGAGACTTCCGGTTGTCGGCGAAGATCGAATGCAATTGGCGTGCCGCCGATTCGGCCGCGGGCGTCGCCTTTGATTTGAATGAGGCGGGCTATTACAGCTTCCTGCTTGATCGGCCCGGCGGCCACGGGCAGATGGCTTTCGAATTGGTCGCCGGCAGCGCGGCCGGCGCACGGTCGGTGATCATACCGCGGACGCCGGTTCCGGAAAAGGACTCGACAGGCAAGACGCACACGCTGGAAGTGGTGCGCCAAGGTGACTCGATTTCGCTCGCCCTGGACAATCGCCACTTGACCAGCGTCAGGGATGCGACGTTCCCATCGGACTTGCAGGCGTGAGCGTGTTTAAGGAGAGCCGTCTGGTGATTCACGAACTGCGCGTCGAGGCCATCCCGTATTAGAAGCTTGCTCTGGTCAGCATCACCTTGTCATTCCCGAACCGTTTTCTCGGGCCGACTGTGGTCCTGCCGTGAACGTTGAAACGCAGTGTTCGTGCCACGGCCGGCCCGACAACTACTCGCATTCCAAGTCTTGAGACGTCTCAGTGCATCGGCAGTCTCCAGCGTGCATGGCATCGGCGGTTTCCCGGTGTGTGCTTGCCTCGATAAGATCGACCGAATAAATAAAAAACGTCTTACAGGCACAGGATTTGACGAATCCATGTTCGGTCAACACAAGGCGCTTCAAGTGCTCCACTGCGTAAGATCGCATGTGGGCGTTGTCGCCAATCTCGTCTAGTCCAGTGCCGAAGCGGTTCTCGTCCACGTCGCCTTCGCCCCTTGTAAACAGCAAGTCAACCGAGGCATAGTCAAGGGGCTTCCGTGGGTCGGGTGTGTAGTGCGGGTGGGCGCCGCTAAATACGCCTTTGGTGCAACCGTCCCAGCCGTCGCAAACAGTGCGCAATAGGCCCGCATCTCTCCGGAGCCAGAGGATACGGCGGTCTCCGACGTTCCAAGAGCCCAATGGCGGCGGCCCGTCGTAACCACCATAGAAGGTGAAGTAATAGACCTCAATCGTCTTTGGCACTGGCGCACCCTTGAGCACATTTTCCACATTCACGGTGAGCCTGCGGAGTTGCACGGAATAGTTGGGATCTGAGTATATCGGAATAGGCCGGCGCACCAGCATATCCTGCGCGAGGACTCCGACGACAATGACCGTTTCCAAGGGTTTGCGGCTGTGCCGACTGCACTGATCGACTAGGTGGGACGGCGACGGCTCAACGGCAAGCCACGCTAAGGAGGTAGCCGTTGCCAGAACCGAAGCTACAGCCAAAGCCGCGGCCACTCTCCGAGCGGGTCTCTTTTTGCTACCCATCTCCAACCAGTCACTTTCGAATCACATCCGCGCCCACATACGGACGCAACACTTCCGGCACCACCACGCTGCCGTCGGCCTGCTGATAGTTCTCCACGATCGCCACCCACGTGCGCCCCACGGCCAGGCCGCTGCCGTTCAGAGTGTGCGCGAATTCGCTTTTTCCCCTGGCGTTCTTAAACCGTATGTTCGCGCGCCGCGCCTGAAAAGCTTCGAAATTCGAGCAGGAAGAAATCTCCTTATATCCGTTCTGGCCCGGCAACCACACCTCGATATCGTAAGTCTTGGCCGCGGAAAAGCCGGTATCGCCGGTCGAGAGCACCACCGTGCGGAAAGGCAGCCCCAGCCGCCGCAGGATGTCTTCCGCGTCCGCCGTCAGCTTCTCCAACTCGTCGTAGCTGTGATCCGGATGCGCGAACTTCACCATTTCCACCTTCTGGAACTGGTGCTGCCGGATGATGCCACGCACGTCCCGCCCGTACGATCCCGCCTCGCTGCGAAAGCACGGCGTATAAGCGCACAGCTTCACCGGTAGCCGCTCGCCATCCAGCGTTTCGTCCCGGTACAAATTCGTGACCGGAACTTCAGCCGTGGGAATGAGCCAGAAGTCCGTATTCTCGCACTTGAACGAATCCTGCGCGAACTTGGGCAATTGGCCCGTGCCGAACATGCTGTCCGAATTCACCAGGAAGGGCGGCAGGACCTCGGTGTAGCCGTGCTGGCGCGTGTGCACGTCCAGCATGAAGTTGATCAGTGCGCGCTCCAGCCTGGCGCCCAGGCCCCAGTAAACCGCGAACCGCGCGCCGGTAGTTTTGACCGCGCGCTCCAGGTCCAGGATGCCCAATTCGCGGCCGAGGTCCCAATGCGCCTTGGGCTCGAAATCGAAACGGCGGGGCTCGCCCACCCGCCGGACTTCGACGTTGTCCGCCTCGCTAAGCCCCACCGGCACGGATTCGTGCGGCAGATTCGGGATCCCTTCCACCATCTCGCGAAAGGACTCCTCGGCGGCCTTCTGCTCCGCCTCCAGCAGCGCGATCCGGTCGGCGATGGCGCGCACCTGCTGCTGCCTCTCGGTGGTATCCGCGCCCTCCCGGCGCAATTTGCCGATCTCCACGGTCTCCGCGTTGCGGCGCGCCTTCAATTGCTCGGATTCGGCAATGGCGGCCCGCCGCCGCTGGTCCAATTCCCGGTAACCATCCAGGTTGGGCGGATTGCTGCGGGTCTGCAGCCGCTCGGCAATGCGGTCGAAGTTCGCTCGAAACCAGGCCAAATCGTACATCTATTTATGCTATCAGGGGACGCGCGGCGGGAGATGCCGGCGCTGCACCGCCATTGACAAAGTATCACATTAGATATAATCTAAATTCTTCATGGACGCCGAGGCGATTAAACGGTCCTTGGAAGGCAGCGGGTTGCGGTGCACTCCGCAGCGCTACGCCGTGATGGCATTCTTGATGGAACACAACAGGCATCCCACGGCTGCGGAAATCTTCGAAGCCGTGAATCGCGTGGATCCGCGCTCTTCCAGGGCCACGACTTATAACAATCTGCGGGACTTGGTGCAGGCGGGTTTGGTGCGTGAAGTGGCCGTCGAGGGCCGCGCCGCGCGATTCGATGCGAAAGGCATGCGGCATCACCACTTCATCTGCGACCGCTGCGGCAATGTTGAGGACATTGAGTGGTACGACGTGCCCAGGCCTGCCTCGGGCTCCCTCGGTAAGCGGATTCTTCGCGAATGCGAACTCATTTTCCGGGGGCTCGTGCGCGAAGTGCGCTCCGCGGCACGCTTCCCGTTGAGAAGCCAGTACGGTTCGTAGTTCGTCACAGTTTTTTTAACTAATTCGAAGGAAGAGCAAACATATGGACGAAACAACTCGAAACCGCAGTGGGGGCGCCTGTCCCCGATGATCAGGAGCAAGCCGACGAAGCCAAGTGCCCGTTCTCGGGCGGCGCTCGCAAACACACCTTAGCTGGGGCCCCCACAAACGCAGACTGGTGGCCCAATCAACTGAACCTGAAGATCCTGCACCAGCACTCCCCGCTGTCCGACCCCATGGGCGAGGAGTTCAACTACGCCGAGGAGTTCAAGAGCCTCGACCTGGATGCCGTGATCAAGGACCTGCACGCCTTGATGACGGACATCGCAGGACTGGTGGCCGGCGGACTACGGCCACTATGGGCCGCTCTTCATCCGCATGGCGTGGCACAGCGCAGGCACGTACCGCATCGCCGATGGCCGAGGCGGCGCGGGTGCCGGAGCGCAGCGATTTGCGCCGCTCAACAGCTGGCCGGATAACGTGAGCCTCGACAAGGCGCGCCGGCTGCTCTGGCCGATCAAGCAAAAGTACGGCCGGAAACTCTCCTGGGCCGACCTGATGATTCTTACCGGCAACGTGGCGCTGGAGTCGATGGGATTCAAGACCTTCGGTTTCGGCGGTGGGCGCGAGGACATCTGGGAGCCGGAAGAAGACATTTACTGGGGGCCGGAAGCCAAGTGGCTGGCAGACGAGCGCTACAGCGGCGACCGCCAGCTCGAGAATCCTCTCGGCGCGGTTCAAATGGGCCTGATCTATGTGAATCCGGAAGGGCCCAACGGCAAGCCGGATCCGCTCGCCGCGGCGAGGGATATCCGGGAGACCTTCGCCCGCATGGCGATGAATGACGAGGAGACGGTGGCCCTTATCGCCGGCGGACACACGTTCGGCAAAGCCCATGGCGCTGCCGATCCGAGCAAGTATGTCGGTCCCGAACCCGAGGGCGCCGCGCATCGAAGAGCAAGGCCTCGGCTGGAAGAACACCTTTGGCAACGGCAATGGCGCGAACGCGATCACCAGCGGGCTGGAAGGCGCATGGACCACCAACCCGGTGAAGTGGGACAACAACTACTTCGACAACCTGTTCGGCTATGAATGGGAACTCACGAAGAGCCCCGCCGGCGCTAACCAGTGGACTCCGAAGAACGGATCCGCGGCGGGCACGGTGCCGGATGCCCACGATCCGTCGAAGAAGACACGCGCCGATGATGTTCACCACGGACCTGGCCCTGAAGGTGGACCCGATCTACGCGAAGATTTCGAAGCACTTCCACGAGCACCCGCAGGAATTCGCGGACGCGTTCGCCAAGGCCTGGTTCAAGCTGACGCACCGCGACATGGGACCTGTTTCGCGGTACCTTGGCCCGCTCGTTCCTACGGAGCATTTGCTGTGGCAGGACCCCGTTCCCGCCGTGGATCATGAATTGATCGGGGAGCAGGATATTGCGGCTCTGAAGGCCAAGATCCTCGCATCCGGACTTTCCATTCCTCAACTGGTCACGACGGCTTGGGCGTCGGCGGCCACATTCCGCGGCACCGACAAGCGCGGCGGGGCTAACGGGGCGCGCATTCGGCTCGCGCCGCAAAAGGATTGGGAAGTCAATCAGCCGGCCGAACTGGCGAAGGTTCTGCAGACGCTGGAGGCGATCCAGAAGGATTTCAACGGCGCGCAGGCCGGTGGGAAGAAGGTCTCGCTGGCCGACCTGATCGTGCTGGGCGGCTGCGCGGCCGTCGAGGCGGCTGCGAAGAAGGCTGGCCACGACGTGAAGGTTCCGTTCTCTCCGGGGCGCACCGACGCTTCGCAGGAACAGACCGATGTGCATTCCTTCGCCGTACTGGAGCCGGTCGCGGACGGGTTCCGCAACTATCTCCGGAAGGAATACGCGGTATGTGCGGCGGAACTGCTGGTGGATCGGGCGAGCCTGTTGACGCTGACTGCGCCCGAGATGACGGTTCTGATTGGCGGCATGCGCGCGCTGAATGCCAACTTCGGGCAGTCCAAACACGGTCTTTTCACGAAGCGACCCGAGACGTTGACCAATGACTTCTTCGTCAACCTGCTCGACATGAATACGAAGTGGCAGAAGTCCGCCACCTCGGAAGGCGTGTTGGAGGGGCGCGATCGGGCGACGGGCGAGCTCAAGTGGACGGGCACAGTCGTCGATCTGGTCTTCGGTTCCAACTCCCAGCTGCGGGCCCTCGCGGAAGTCTATGCGTCGAGCGATTCGCAGCAGACGTTCGTGAGTGACTTTGTGGCGGCCTGGGACAAGGTGATGAACCTGGATCGCTTCGACCTGGCGTGAACTTGGCGGTCTACTAACTAAATCGGTCGATCGGGGCCGGTATGACCGGCTCCTCGCGGAGGAGCGCCTTGCGCAACAGCGGGGAATTCCGCCCAAATCGGGCGAGACCGCCGTCCACGCCGGTGGAACGGCCCATTAGTTTAAGTTGATGCCGCTCTAATCAGCTCTCCAGGTCGGTGAGACGCCGCTCATGGATTTCGGCGATACGCGCGAGGGCGCGGATGTTGTCGGCATCGATCCGGACGGCGGCAAGCAAGGATTCGACGTTCACGCGCGTCTCGCGTACTTCGTGACTTAGAAGCTCAAGGCTCTGGGCCAGGGCCTCATGACGTTCAGTGAGCCGCTCGATGCGTTCGTCGATGTTCATGACTGTCTCTATTGTACTGCACGCGTTCGCTGGCCGCTCCGCGCTCTATTGGAATCGGCAAAGCCCATCTCGTGACGCAAATCCCGCATGCAAGCTACCAAAAACAAAGACTTGCTTGAGTTTTTGGATTGCCCGGCAGATGAACTAGTGGCCCCCAACGCCAGGCCGAGACGGTGCGCGAAATGATTTATGATAACCCTGCTATGCGGAACCTTTCACTCTGTCTGCTATCGGCGGGCGTCCTTTGCGCGCAGGTCGATTTTTCCTCCCTCAAGGAATTGAAATACCGGTCCATCGGCCCATTCCGCGGCGGGCGCGCCGTGGCCGTCGCGGGTGTCACCACCCAGCCCGCGACCTATTATTTCGGCGCTACCGGCGGCGGCATCTGGAAAACCACCGACACCGGCGCTACCTGGGTCCCCGTCTCCGACGGCCAATTGAAGAGCGGATCGGTCGGCGCGCTGGCCGTCTCCGAATCCGACCCCAACGTGATCTACGCCGGCATGGGCGAAGCCTGCGTGCGCGGCAATGCGGCCAACGGGGACGGCGTCTACAAATCCACCGATAGCGGCAAGACCTGGAAGCACATGGGCCTCGCTGATACGTATCACATCGGCCGCATCGTCATTCATCCGCGCAATCCCGATATCGTCTTCGTCGCGGCGCTGGGCCACCTGTTCGGCCCCAACGAAGAACGCGGCGTCTACCGTTCCAAAGACGGCGGCAAAACCTGGCAGAAGGTGCTCTACCGCGACGCCGATGCGGGCGCCGTCGACCTGGCCATGGACCCGTCCAATCCCAATCTGATCTACGCCACCTTGTGGCAGATCCGCCGCAAACCGTGGACCTTCGAAAGCGGCGGCAAAGGCAGCGGGCTATTCCAATCCACCGATGGCGGGGACACCTGGACCGAGATCACGCGCAACGACGGCCTGCCCAAAGGCGTGATCGGACGCATCGGCGTGACCATTTCGCCGGCCAATCCCGAGCGCGTGTGGGCCATCGTGGAAGCCGCCGAGGGCGGCGTGTACCGCAGCGACGATGGCGGCAAGAAGTGGCAAAAGACCAACTCCGATAACACGCTCCGCCAGCGCGCCTGGTACTACTCGCACATCTTCGCCGATCCCAAGAGCGCGGAGACGGTGTATGTACTGAACACGTCCATGTGGAGGTCGGTGGATGGCGGGCGCAAGTTTTCCATGATCCGCGCGCCGCATGGCGACCGTCACGGCTTGTGGATTGCGCCTAACGATCCGGACCGCATGATCGAAAGCGACGATGGCGGCGCCACCATCTCCACCAACGGCGGCAAAACCTGGTCGAGCGAGGACAACCAGCCCACCGCGCAGTTCTACCGCGTGGCGCTCGATGACGATTATCCCTATCACGTCTACGGCGCGCAGCAGGACAACAGCACCGTGCGCATCGCCAGTCGCGGCGACGGACGCGGCATCGGTGAGCGCGACTGGTATACGGTGGGCGGCGGCGAGAGTGGCTGGATTGCGCCCGATCCGCGCAATTCGCAGATCGTCTACGCCGGTTCCTACGATGGATACCTCACCCGCTACGACCACTCCACGGAGCAGTTTCGCAGCGTCAACGTCTGGCCCGACAATCCCATGGGTTATGGCGCGGAGGGCATGAAATATCGCTTCCAGTGGAATTTTCCTTTGCTCTTTTCCGTACACGATCCATCCAAGTTGTGGGCGGGTGGGAACATTCTGTTTGAAACCACCGACGAGGGACAAAGCTGGAAGCCCATCAGTGCGGACCTCACCCGCAACGATATTTCCAAGCAGGGTCCCGCGGGCGGCGAGATCACCAAGGACAATAGCGGCGTCGAATACTACGATACGATTTTCACCGTCGCGGAATCGCCGCTACAGAAGGGCTTGATCTGGGCCGGTTCCGATGACGGCTTAGTTCACGTGACGCGCGATGGCGGCGCGCACTGGTCGAATGTCACGCCCAAAGGCTGCCCGGAGTGGATCCAGATCAATTCGATCGAGGCCTCGCCGCACGATGCCGAGACCGCCTACGTCGCCGCCACCATGTATAAGTGGGACGATTTCCGGCCGTATCTGTTCGTCACACACGACACAGGCAAGACCTGGGCGGCCATCAATCGCGGTATTCCGGACCATTCCTTCACGCGCGTCGTCCGCGAAGATCCCGGCCGCAAAGGCTTGCTGGTGGCCGGCACGGAAACGGGAATGTACATTTCGTTCAACGGGGGCGCGGATTGGCAGGCGTTTCAGCTCAATCTGCCGTTGGTTCCGGTTACCGATCTGGCGTTCCACAAGCGCGAACAGGAGTTGGTGGTAGCCACGCAGGGGCGCGCGTTCTGGATTCTGGAGGACGTGCCGCTGCTCTACCAGATGTCGGCCGACGCTCTCAAGGAGCCCGCCCACTTGTTCCAGCCGAAGGATGCGGTGCATGGCGTACGCGGCGGTTTCGAAATTCCGTCCAGCAGGCCGGTGGGCCAGAATCCCGCGGGCGGCGTGGCCATCTACTATTCCCTCGCCGAGAAGCCCAAGGAAAAGGAGGAATTCACGCTCGAAATCCTCGACGCCGATGGCAAACTGGTCAAGAAATTCTCCAACATCGCAAAGAAGGAGGAAGGTGCGGGCGATCCCGAAGAAGAAGCGTTCGGGCCGCCCCGAGGCGCGGAAAAACTGCCGGCCGAAGCGGGGCTCAACCGCTTCGTCTGGAATCTCCGCTACGAAGACGCCACCAGGTTTCCTGGCCTGATCATGTGGGCCGGCAACGTGGATGGTCCCACTGCCGCGCCGGGCAAGTACACCGCGAAGCTCACGGTCGCCGGCCACAGCCAGACGCAGGCATTCACGGTGCGGCCCGACCCGCGGGTCAAAACGCGGCCGGAAGACTATGCCGCCCAACTAGCACTGGCGCTGCAGATCCGCGACAAATTGAGCGCCGTCAACCAGGCGGTGGTCGAAATCCGCGAAGCCAAGAAACAATTAGCGCGGTACGAGAAAGAGGACAAGGTCTCGGCCGCGGCCAAGGCCCTCGACAAGCGGCTGTCCGAAATTGAAGAAGCACTGTACCAGACAAAGCTGAAGGCCGGCGAGGACGCCCTCAATTTCCCCATCAAGCTGAACAACAAGCTGGCGGCATTGAAGGGCGATGTTGAGGAAAGCGACACCTCGCCCACGCGCCAGGAGCAACAGGTGTACGAAGACCTGGCTACGCAGTCCAACGGCGGGTTGGCTACGTTGAAAAAGCTGCTGGACGGCGACCTGCCCGCTTTCAACAAGCAGGTGCGCGACGCCGGCATTCCCGCGGTCGAGGTGAAGTGAGATTTGTAGTGCGCGCCGAGCGGGCGCGATAGTAAACTATAAAAATGAATCGCCACTTCAGGGACGGAGAGCTTCGTTTGGCGGCGTTGCTTCTGCCAATCATTCTGGCCGGGGCCGTCCGCGCGCAGGTCGCCAACGTGCTCACCGGCCAATACAACAACGCGAGGACTTCCGCGAACCTTTCCGAGACTACCCTCACGCCCGCGAACGTGTCCACTGCCACGTTCGGATTGCTCTTTACTCAGCCGGTGGATGCCAGCTTCTATGCCCAGCCGCTTTACGTGCATGGCCTGACCATCAACGGCGCGACTCATAACGTGATATTCGTAGCCACCATGCGCGACACCGTCTACGCATTCGACGCCGACACAGCCCAGGCCCCGCTGTGGAGCATTACGCTCGGCAATCCGGTGCCGACTTCCGGCTTGACCGTGGGAATTTTGAGCACACCGGTAATCGACACCAGTTCACAGACCCTCTTCGTCGTAGCTTACACCACCGAGGGAGAGGGGCCTCCCACCTATAGGCTGCACGCCCTCAACCTCCTGACCGGAACCGAGATTACGAACGTCGACGTGCAGGCGGCCGTGCCTGGCACGGGCGACAACTCTCAGACCACGGCCTGCGTTTCGGGGAGCGGGGGGTCCGTGCCACCGCCATGCATCCCTTTCATGGCCGGCGAGGAGTTGCAACGCCCCGCGCTGCTGGAGGACTCGCACAGTAACGTCTACCTGGCGTTTGGCACGCAGAACGGCGAAGAAGCCACGCATCCTTACCATGGCTGGCTGATCGGCTATCACTACTCGGGCGGCGCGTTCACCCAGACCGTAGCCTTCGCCAGCACGCAGAACGCAACGCAAAGCGGCCGCCCTTGTTCCACCGCGGAGCCGCCTTCGAATCAGTGTGGCCACGGCGGCGGAATCTGGATGTCGGGCCGCGGGCCGGCGTTGGGCAGTACCGGGATCTACGCGGTCACCGGGAACGGCGGCTTCGGCGGAACCGGAACGGGCAACTGGGGAGAATCCGTCTTGCGGATCGCCAGCGGCTCGGTCCAAGATTACTTCACGGCTGATAATTACGCCAATCTGAACGGTAACGATCTGGATCTGGGCGACGCGGGAGCCCTGCTGTTCAGCAGCACGAATACGACCGTACCGAATTTGCTCGTGGCAGGCGGCAAGGCCGGCATGGTGTACGTGTTAAACCGGGCGAGCCTCGGTGGATTTACGAGTACCGACAGCGGCGCGGTACAGGTGTTGACCGAAACTCCGCAGGGGTGTGGAACGGGACCGGGGCAAAACGCCTGCTATGAGATCCACAGCCAAGCCTTCTGGGCCCGCAGCAGCGCTGCCCCGGTCCTTTATATTTGGGCGTGGGGCGATGTGCTGCGGGCGTGGGACTTCAATGGATCCAGCAACCAGTTCTCGCCCGATCTCCATCAGGGCACGGTGCCGGCTCTAAACTATCCGGGAGGAGCGCTGGCGGTCTCCGCGGACGGAAACAGCAACGGAATCGTGTGGGGTATCATAGCGACCACCAGTTCCGCCCCGGGACAGGGAGCGCTGTACGCGTTCGATGCCACCAATGTAAGTGGTCCGCTGTGGTTCAGCACGGACTATTGGTTTACGACCAAGTTTGTGATTCCGCTCGTTGCCAACGGCAAGGTGTACGTCTCCACTTCCGCCTCGCCGGTCGGCACCACTCCGAGTTACTCACCGCTGCTGCGGGTCTATGGACTGTGCTCGTCCAGTCCGTCGGGTTGTCAGTCAGCCAAACCCGGTTCGCCGCGCCGGCATGCGGCGTCCCGGATCAAATGATCCGCAAGCTTGCCTCCCCTCGGCCGATATGTAGGTAGAGTGTGCGCTAACTAAAGTTACTGCTCACCTATTTTAGCTTGTCAACTGCGCGCGCCTTTTGTTATCCAAATATTGAAAATGCCGCACAACAATACTCGAACTATATGCTGGGGTGTACTGCTCGCTATGGCTGCCGTGCAACTAGCCGCCCAGAACCAGACGGAGCAGCAGTATATGTCTTCGGTCACAACGGCCATTAACGGCTTAGTCGGAACGCTGGGCACGCCCGCCCAACCTATCATTATCGGTGGCAACCTGGTGGGCGCTTATGGCACCAAGATCGCCAATATAGATTTGTCGGTGGTGCTTGATTGGGTGGACGGCCTGAGAGCGGTCGGCGTCCAGCGCGTAGAGTTCAATCCATCCATGGCGACGATGTCGCATCCCGACAACGTGACCAAGTATGACGCGATTGTACGGCATATCCGGGAACTCGGCCTGCAGTTGGCCATCAATCCGGAGTACGAGGTGGGCGAGGTCGATCCATCTCCGATTACCAATTTCGCGGAGTTCCAGGCGCAGGCCCTGGCCGAATACCAGGTGCTGGCTTCCCGGTATCAGCCGGACAATTTCGTGATTATTCACGAGCCCGACACGGCGTCCGCCCGCCTGGGATTTTCCACCACTCTAACGGACTGGCAGAATTTCATCCTGGCGGCCGCGCCTATGATTAAGGCTGCCTCGCCGCACACGCGCGTGGGCGCCGGATGCGACTATAACCCAGCCTTAGCCACCTACGAAAGTGAAGACAGTTACTTCCAGAGTTTCGTCACCATGCCGGTGCTCGACTTCGTGACCATGGACATCTACAGCACAGCCTTCGACAAGTTCACTGAGTGGGCCCAACTGGCGCAGACCAATGGCAAAGGAGTTTATATCGAGGAAGTCTGGGCGCCGTTCGACTTACCGGACCCGATCGGGCCGTGGAATGGCGAACCGCTGGCGGATCGAGCCTTGATCGGCCCGGTGGACTCCGACTTCGCCGCCATGGACGCGACCTGGCTGCAGGGCATGCTGTTGTTCGCCTCCGCGAACCATATGGAAGCGATGACCCCCTTCACTACCGAGGCCTTCTTCCTCTACGGGTCGGCGAGCGACGCCACGCCCGACAACACCGTCTATCAGGCCGCGGACGAGCAAGCCATTCAGCAGGGGCAACTTTCCTCTACCGGCCAGGCTTATCTGAAGGCCAGCCAGTCACTGGCGGTCGCGCAGCTTACTAACATCTCCAGCGCCAGTTACGCCACGCTCCCTACGGTGTTTAATCCCACTTGTGGAACGGGTTCCAATCCGTGCAATGCGCAGGCCCTGGTCGCTCCCGATTCGCTGGTATCCGTTTTCGGCGCGGATCTGGCCAATACCTCTGCCTTCGATGCCTCCTTTCCCACCAGCTTGGGTGGCACGACCATGAAATTGGTGGATGCGACGAACACCTCTTATCCGGTGCAAATGTATTATGCCGGCCCAAATCAGATCAACTACTACGTGCCCTCCAACGCGCAGCCCGGTCCTGCGACGATTACCGTTTCGAGCGGCGATGGCACCCAGACCACTGGCATCGTCCTGGTCGCGCCGGTGGCGCCCGGCCTGTTCACCGCCAATGCCAGCGGACAGGGCGTGGCCTCCGCGGTGGCGATTTGCGCGGGCGTCTGCGCGGGCTGGCCCAACGCACAACCGGATGGGCAATACTACCAGGACATCTTCACCTGCGCCGGCAGCGCGGGTTGCACGCCGCAACCTCTCGGCATTGGGCCGTCCGATACCGTGGTTGTGGAGTTTTACGGGACGGGCTTCCGTCATATATCCTCGCCCTCCGCTCTCACCGTGCAGATCAATGGCCAGGCAGTGCCATACCAGTACGCCGGCGCGCAAGGCGATACCGGACTGGATCAACTCAATGTGCAACTGCCCAACAATCTCGCGGGTAGCGGCCCGGTGAATCTGGTATTGAGCGTCCAGGATACGGTGGACAACGTCACGGTGACCTCCAATACGGTAACCCTGAACATTCAGTGAGGGAGTCAGGAGACAGAAGTCCACGACCGCTCGATCTCTTCCAGGCTGCGGCCCTTGGTTTCCGGTACAAACCGCCATACGATCGCGAACGTGACGACGCACATGCCGCTGTAAACCAGAAATGCGCCGGTCGCCGATACGGCCTTCACCAGCGACAGAAACGTCATCGTCAACACGGTGCAAGCAATCCAAAGCCAGATCGTCGCGATTGACATGGCGCGGCCGCGGATGCGGGTCGGAAATATCTCCGAGAGCAGCACCCAGAACCCCGGTCCCAAGCCCACCGCAAAAGCCGCTACGCAGCATAGCATGATGGCCAGCACCAGCATCGCGGGCGGTGGATTGATCAGGAACGCGAGGGCCAACGCGGCCTGGCAAACGGCCATGGCGGCTGTCGAGATCATCAGCAGCGGCCGCCGCCCCAGCTTGTCGATCAGCCCCAGCGCCACCAGGGTCATCAGGAAGTTCACCCCGCCCACCACTACGTTGGCGAAGACCGCCGACGTGTCGCTCTGGTGCGCCACGTGCTCCTTGAAGATGATCGAGCCGTAGAACAGCACCGTGTTGATGCCGGTGATCTGCTGCAGGATCGCGAGCGAAACCGAAAGCCAGAAGGCGCGGCGCAGGCCGGGTGCGAACAGTTCCCGAATGGTCCCGGTTTCAGTGGCGACTGCCTCCTGAATCTGCCGCAGCTCGATGGCGGCGGCGGCGCTGCCGTTGACCCGGGTCAGCACGCCGAGCGCCTCCGCGCCGCGATCGTTCTCCACCAGCCAGCGCGGGCTCTCCGGCACGAAGAACAGCGCGATGAAGAACGCCACTGCGGGAACCGCGGCCGCCGCGAACATCCAGCGCCAACCGTTCTGCGCGTTGAAGGCCAACAGCCAGTTCACCAGGTACGAGAGCAGGATGCCGGAGACGATGGTCATCTGGTTCAGCGCCACCAGCCTGCCGCGGTTTCTGGCGGGCGCCACTTCCGCGATGTACAGCGGCGCCAGCACCGAGGCCGCGCCCACGGCCAGCCCGCCGGCCAGGCGCGCTGCGGCAAACTCGGCCAGCGTGTGAGGAATGGCCGCGCCGATCGCCGAGAGCGCGAACAGCAGGCCGGACATCATCAGCACGCGCCGCCGCCCGAAGCGGTCGCTGAGCCAGCCGGCCGCGCTGGCTCCGAAGATGCAGCCGAACAGCAGGCTGCTGGCGGCCATCTCCGTCTGGACTTCGGTAAGGTGCAATTGCGCGCGCAGAAAGATCAGCGCGCCGTTGATCACCGCGATGTCGAAGCCGAAAAGCAGGCCCGAGGTGGCGGCCACGATGGTGGCCATGAAGACGTACAGGGAACTGCCGTGGTCCGTGTTCATGGCCTCCACTCCGTCTGGTGTGCTGAGAACCCCGTCGGCCGCATCACATCGACCTGCACCCGCACCGCCACCTTCGCCTGAATGTGCATCGTTACCTTAGCTTCCCGGCCCGGCTCCAGAACGGGCAGCTCAGCCTCCACGCGTTCCACCGGAATCGCGCCCTCGCCGTAAATTACCGCGCGCACCGTGTAGCCGCGCAACGTGTAACAAGGCACGGACTGACGCGCGCGCACCGTCACATTCAGTTGGCCGGCCCTGTCTGTTACTTCAACCGATTCGAGCGGGCTGGCATCCTCGCGCAATGCCTGCCACGACGGTTTGCGCGCGCCGTACACATCCACTACGCCGTGCACCCGCTGCTTCAGCAGGCCCGTGCCTTTATCGCCGATGTGCGTGCGGTAGTCGTTGTAGCAGAAGAAAATCAGCCCTGCCACGTAGTCGGTGTTGCGGAACACGGCGTCGTGCCCGCGCAGCACTTCGATGCGCCGGTTGTCTCCCTCGGGCCGCTCGGGCGTGCAGGCACAGTAGCCGTATTCCGAAATCACGATGGGCTTTTCCGGATACGCGCGATGGATTTCGTCGAGGTTGCGCGCCAGGTCCACGGGCGTGCCGCCGTACCAGCTCTCGTAATACTCGTTCCACATGATGTAGTCCATCAGTCCGGCGACGTCTTTGCCGGGCGTCTTCTGGAGCGAGTTGGAAGCGTAGGTCGCGAGGCGCGTGGGATCGAGCGCCTTGGCTTCCGCATACATGCGCCTGGCGAACGCGGCCGCGGGCGGGTTCTGTCCGCCGATCTCGTTGCACAGCCCCCACGAAAAAATGCATGGGTGATTGCGGTCGCGCGCGACCATTTCGCGCAACTGCTCCAATCCGTTCTGCATAATGTCCTCGTCCGGTTCCGCCGCCATCCCGCGGAAGGTATCGCCGCCCCACGTGGGCACTTCGGTCTGGATCAGGATGCCGTGCCGGTCGCAGCAGTCCAGCACGCGCCGGTCCTGCTGCCAGTGCACGCGCGTGTAGACGCAGTTCAATTCCTTCATGTCGTCATGATCGCGCGCGATCCAGCGTGCAGGCTCGGCCATCCCGTATTCCGGATTGCTGCCAGCCATGCGCTCGACGCCCATCAGGCGGACGCGCTCGCCATTCAAATAGAAGGCGCCGTTGCGTGCCTCAATCAGGCGGATGCCGAAGGTGGTTTCGAAGGTGTGCCCGCCGGTCAGCCGCGCAATCAGCCGATAAAGCCGCGGATCGTCGAAGTGCCACAGCCGCGGGCTGGCCAGCGTGGCTGTCGCCGGGGCCTCCGTTTCGAGTACGATCCGGCCGCTATCTTCTTCGATGATGGTGACGTGGACCTGTCCCCCACCGTGAACGAGCGGCGCGATCCGCAGCGTGGCGGTGTTCGCCTTCAGATCCGGCGCCGCGTCCACATCCACGCGCTCGATGTAATCCGCGGGCGTTACCAGCAGGCTCACCGGACGATAGATACCGCCATCGTGCGCCCAGTCGCTTGAATGGCCGCGCGGGAGCATGTGCTGGTCGAAGCTGTTGTCCACGCGCACGCGCAGGGTGTTGGGCACGCCCCACTTCAGGTGGGGCGTGATATCCAGCGTGAATGCGGTATAGCCCTTTCGCAGGTGCTCGCCCGCAGGCCGGCCGTTCACCCAGACCGTCGCGGAGTGAAACACCGCTTCGAATTCCACGCGGACGGCCGAGCCGGACCACTCCTTCGGCACATCGAAGACGCGCTCGTACCAGCCCACGCCGGCGCTTAGCCAGAAGTGCGGGACCGTGACCGGCTTCCACGCAGTTTCAGGATCGAGGCGGAAATCCCAGCGGCCGTCGAGCGAGACGCGCTCATTAAAGGGAGTGCCGGACGCAACGGGAGCGGCCTGGCTCAATCCCGCGGCGGGGACGGCCAGTGCCAGGCGATTCAGGAAGGCGCGGCGCGAAGGCATTAAGCATCACGTAACCACCCGGCGCGCCGCGTGTCAAAGTCCTGTGGGAAGGCGCCGAGCCGCTGTGCTAGTCTCGTCCTGAATACCAGTCCAACACGCGTAAGGCGCGGAGGGTGTTCCAACGGCTAAGGCGGCCCTCGGCCTCTTCGGTTTCGATGGGCATGTTGCCAGGGTATTGGGTGTCGAGCGGCCACGTTCCATCGTCGTCCTGCTTCGACGCAACCAGGTCAATCGCCTCGGCTAGACGTTCGTCGGGCGCGACGCCGGCGCGGCGCAGGTACTCGAGTCCCCGCAGCACATCGTAATGCCACCATGTGGGGAAGGCGAAGCGCGTCCATATGGCGCCACCCTTGCGGTCTCGCTCGATCACCTCGCCGGTCGACTTTCGGCGGAAGAGACGGCGCTCGAGGAGGTACTCCTGCCCACGGAGACGGGCCGCGGTTGCCTCCGGGCTGCCTCCGGTGGCCTCGTATTCGAGCAGGGCTTCGAGCACGCAGATGGTTGTGTTGAACGAAGACCGCGTGGAGCCGTTAGCCGCCTCGCAGTTCCACCCGCCGTCGGGCAACTGCTCGGCGAGCAAGCGGCAGGCGATGCTTCCGATGTCCACGCCGAAGTAAGCGCCGACGGCCGCGACCTGCCCGTTGATACAGGGCTCGATCTCGCCTTCGAAGAAGGCATGGCCGTCACATTCCCGCGGGCCGCATCCCAGCCATGTCACCCGCTCGCGGACAAGGTCAATGGCGCGACGCGCCTGGCCGCTCGCAGGATCGAGGCCCATGTCCCGCAGCAACATCAGGACGTGCATCGTAGAATTCCACCCGCGATTCCACGCCGCGCCGCCCCATCGCCCATCGGGCGCCTGCAGTGCGAGCAGCCGCGCGCCCGCGCCCTCCGTCGCGACCCTGGCACGCTCGACCCTGATCTCGTCCGCTGGCGTATCGGTCAGGTCTCGCATCGCCTGCCAGCGGATCGAGGGGTCGGAATCAAGCAGCCAGCGTATGACGGAACGTCTTGACGAGGGATCTCGCCATTTAGAGGGATTAGCCTCCATCTTATTCCGCGAACCGCTTGAAAAAGCTGTTGGCGTTCCACTTCGGACGCTCGGGCCGGTCCGCCACCGCCTCCGCCAGCGAGCGCAGCAGATCGTCGAAACGTCCGGCGCATTCCAGATCCACAGGCTGCTTCAGGTCGTCGGCGGGCGCGTGATAGCGCTCTTTCAGCCAGGTCTTGGCAATCTTCTCCTCGGGCGAGCCCTTGTCATAACCCACCTTCATCGCCAGCGAGGGGATGCCGCGGCGGATGAAGCTGTACTGATCGCTGCGGATGAAGATGTTGCGCTCCGGCTCCAGGTCGTCCTGGACGCGCACGCCGTGAGTTTTGGCCACGGCGCGGATGTCGTCGCCCAGATCCGACTCGTTCAGCCCGTACACCGTGACGCTGCGCAGCGGGTAGAGCGGGAGAAACATATCCACGTTCAGGTCGGCCACCAGGCTGCCCGGCTTGACCGTGGGGTGCGCGGCAAAATAATTCGATCCCAGCAGCCCCTTCTCCTCACCGGTGACCACCACGAAGAGCAGCGAGCGGCGCAGCTTGGGTTTGGATTCGTTCAGCGATTGTGCGATATCGATGAGCGTGGCCACGCCGGAGGCATTGTCCATGGCGCCGTTGTAAATGCGATCGCCGTTGATGGGCTCGCCGATGCCCAGGTGATCGAGATGCGCGGACAGCACCACGTACTGATCCTTTAGAACCGGGTCCGCGCCGGGGAGAATTCCGGCCACGTTCTGCGATTCCACTTCTCCGCGCTCCACCGCGATTTTCGCCAGGATGGAAGCGTGCAGCGGGAATCGCGGCAACGGCTTGCCAGCGTCCGCCAGCGCCACCAGATCGTCGAACGAATGGCCGGAACCCGCGAACCATTTGACGGCCTGTTCGGGATTCACGGTGGCGGAGAACTTCAAGCCATGCTGCTGGTCGAGCGTGGGGTCGGCAAGGCTCATGGATGCCTGCCGGCTGCCCAACGCGATCCGCTGCCACGGCAGGTCCATGTGATGCGGGTTCGGAATGCCGATCGTTCCGATCACTCCGGCGCGTTCCAGAAACTTTCCGCGCTCGGGCCCGAATTGATAATGCGAGCGCAGCGGCCCCGGGATATTGGCCGGGCCGCCGTTGATGTACAGCACGATCTTGCCGCGCAGATCGAGCCCCGCCAGATCGTCGTACTGCATTTCGGGAACCGTCAGCGCGTACCCGGCAAACACCACCTCCGCATCCACGGATGGCGCGGGGTCGATGCGCATGCCGATGATGGCGTCCTCGCCCAGCACCAACTCTTCGGATTCGCCGTTGCGCATCAGCGTCAAGCTGGATTCCGCTTCCTTCAGCCGCCGCGTGTGAAAGCGGACGGGTTGGATGTAGCCTTCGGTTCCAGCCGGTTTGAGCCCGGCGCGCTCGAATTCGCCGGCCACGTAAGCGGCGGCTTTGCGATGACCGGGGCTGCCGGTGTTGCGGCCTTCCAGCTTGTCGTCCGCCAGGAATTGCACGTGACTCCACCAGCGGCGGCCATCCGGCGCTGCGGCCACGAGCGCGCCCGCGCACAAAACGGCGGCCAGTGTGGAGCGGCGAGTCATTTCTTGCCCTTCGCCTTCTTATATTCGTCGCGAATGGCCTGCATCTGGCGCGCGTGGCTCTCAGCGTGCTCCGCCAGCAGTTCCAGTTGGAACCGCAGCGTGATAGGGCCGCGCTCGCTGTGATTGCCCGTGCGCGCGTATGCCGCCTCGGGCAATTCCTTCAGCAACTCGTAGTTCTCGGCGCGCACGCGGCGGAAGCTTTCGAGCGAATGTTTGGGCTTGCGCCGCGCGTAGTCCAGATTCCGGGTCCAGGCTTCCTGGTCGAAGGCAATCAACGTGGGCTGCTCCTCGGCGACGATCTGGCGCATGCGGTGCGCGCAGACCAACTCGGAATCCGCGACGTGCGCGATAATCTGCCGGATGCTCCACTTGCCCGGCGCAGCCACGAAGTCCTCCTCTTCGCCGAACACGCCGGTCAGAACCATGGCCAGCAACTCGGGCCCGCGCCGGAAACGCTCCAGTAAATCCGAAATCTCACTCATCGCTCAACTCCAACCCCGAAAAACTTGGAACCATTTCTTCAGTAGTAATCCGCGCAACTCAGATAGTATCCGCACTTCGGACAAACCAGCTTGCATTTGTGCTGGACCAGCCGCGCGGAGCACACCGGACAATAGAGCATAGGGTCATCGGTGGACTTCGGCTCGGATTCCGGCACAGGCTTAACGCTATTATATCCGTATGAAACCGGGCCGGCGCCCATTCTGACCGTGGCCGATGGCGGATACCCTTTTTGACGAACCTTCTTCGTTCGACCGCGATGCGCTGGCCGAGAGGCTGCAGCGCCTGGCCACCGAGGGCATCTACATCGGCGGGAGCTCCTGGAAGTACGAAGGCTGGATCGGGCAGGTGTACACGCGCGCCAACTATCTGTCGCGCGGCCGCTTTTCGCGGCAGCTGTTCGCGTCTACGTGCCTGCGGGAATACGCCCGGACTTTTCCCACGGTGTGCGGCGATTTCGCTTTCTACCAGTTCCCTACGCCGGAGTTTTGGGCGAAGCTGTTCGCGCAGACGCCCGAGGGCTTCCAGTTCGCCTTCAAGGTGCCCGAACAGATCACCTGCAAAATGTTTCCGGCGCATGCGCGCTACGGGCCGCAAGCCGGCCAGGAGAACGAGGCGTTCTTGAACGCGGAGATGCTGAAGGAAATGTTCTTGCGGCCGCTTTGGCCGCACCGGGACAAGACCGCGCTGCTGATCTTCGAATTCGGCGCGTTTCCCAAGCGGGCGCTGGCCGCTCCGGAAGCCTTCTTTGAGCGCCTGGACCCGTTCCTAGCGGCGCTGCCGCCGCAATTCCGTTACGCGGTGGAGGTCCGCAACCCCGAGTTCTTGCAGCCGGGCTATTTCGATTGCCTGCGCGCGCGCGGAGTGGCGCACGTATACAGCGCCTGGACGCGCATGCCGGAATTGCGTCGGCAAATCGATATTCCGGGATCGGCCACGGCCGGTTTCCTGGTGTGCCGCGCGCTGCTGCGGCAGGGACGCCCTTATGAAGACGCGGTCGCGAAGTTCTCGCCTTATAGCGAAATCCGCGATCCCAATCCGGGGGCGCGCGACTCGCTGCGCATCCTGGTCGAACGCGCCAGGGAGCAACGCAGCATGGCGTTCCTGTTCGTCAACAACCGGCTGGAAGGGAATTCGCCGCTAACCATCATGGCGGTGACGGATCCGGATTAGGCTCGGCGTGCCATGCTAAAATCAAGTACTTCCCCTGACGGGCCCGTAGCTCAGTTGGTTAGAGCGCTACCTTGACACGGTAGAGGTCTGGCGTTCGAGTCGCCACGGGCCCACCACTGTTTCAAACACTTACAACCCCTTCCCACCTTGAACACGCCACTTGGGCAAAGGTTGGGCACAAATCTCTGCGCCCAAGACCGATCCTCAAGGCCTGCTTGGCCCGCCTCGTGCCGCTCCGTCGCCGTCGTGAATTACGGAAAGGGGTTGAACTTCCGCTCCACGGCAACGGCGCCGGCACTTTCGCGGCCGCCACGGCGATACCGCTGGCCGGCGTGATGGGTTCGCCATGCGCCGTCGCTGCCCACAGCGGCGCGTAGCAGAGGCTTATCCAAGGAACAGCGGTAAGGCCACGCGGGAGAAATATATGTTGGTGGCCGATGAGGCGTTTCGCTCGCGGTTTCCGCATTCCTCAATGTGGTTGGATTCAGAGGGCCGTTTCTGGCCGTGCACAAAATGGCCTTTGCTCGCCCAGCCTGCCAGGCATACGGCCTCCAAGCAACCTACCGAAGAATGCCAGTCCACGAGAAAGGAAGAAAAAAATGACAACCGAATTAAGAGAAGCAATAAGGAAAATGAGTAACATCCTGGCTGTATTCCACACTCTGTCGCGCCTGGGGAGACCACGTCCATGCTCGCGAAACCATGGGACGGGATTGATCGTGGCCCTGCTGGTGGCCGCCGCTTGTTGCCCGCCGGCGATGTTTGGACAAGGTTACTATAGTGCAGAGGCATTTGTCGTCTACGTTGCGGCCAACGGTAGCGACGATCTGATATGGACGTCGGGGGAGCCGGTCGGCGTGTGGACGATGGGCGCTCCGATCACCGGACAATTCAGCGCCCTGCCCCCCGCGCTCACCACTTTCAACGGCGAAATCTTTCTGGCTTACGTTGCTAACAACGGCAGCCACGATCTGCTGATGGCGACCGGCACTGGTGGTTACTGGAACGCGAGCACCCCAGTTACCGGCCAATCGAGCGCGATGTCCCCCGCGCTCACCATGTTCGGCGACGAACTCGTTCTAGCTTACGTGGCTAATAACGGTACTCACGATCTGCTGGTGACGACCTCCACTGATGGCGTCAACTGGAAGGCCGGCACTAAGGTCGGCACGCAATCCAGTTCGGTGGCCCCCGCACTCACGACGTTTGGCACCGAACTCGTCTTGGCTTATGTCGCGAACGACGGTACCGACGATCTCCTGGTGACAACCTCCACTGATGGCGTTAGCTGGACGGGGAGCACTAAGGTCACTGGACAAACCACCTCGATGTCCCCCGCTCTCACCGTGTTCAACGGCGAACTCGTTCTAGCCTACATTGCGAACAACGGTAGCCACGATCTGGTGGTGACGACTTCCACCAATGCTGCCAGCTGGACTACGGGCACCCTGGTCACCGGACAAACCAGCCCGGTACCCCCCGCGCTCTCCGTGATACCGAACCCTACTACCTCCAATTCACCGTTCACGACGTTTAACCTGATGATGGTTTACGTCGCTAACAACGGAAGCAACGACCTGATTGTGACGACCTCGGCCAATGGAACCGAGTGGACAACCGGCACGCTGATAACCGGCCAGTCAAGCCGGATAACGCCGGCGCTTTGCATTGAGGAGGTCTATCACTAGCCGATTGCTTGGAGACCGGCGCGCTTCCAAACCCCGACGATCCGGGGAGCGGGCAGTGGGTCTATTTACAAAATAGACCCACTACCCATTGGTGTCCATTGTTTTTGAATCCTTGGCGCGTCCCGACCGCGCAGCAAACAGGTTATCCTGATAGATGCGTCCGGCACACCCAAATATCAAAATATGAAACGACTCGCCTGGGGCTCTTTGCTTTTGTTCATGGCGGCTACCGCTCCCGCCCCCGCACAAAGCTGGGATACGAGCGGAAATGGATTGCTAGATGGCACATACTACTTCCGCCAGGTCATGTGGCTCGACGGACATAATCCAGTCAGCGATCTTCAGGACGCCATAGTGGTTTATGGCAACATCGTTTTCGGTGGTGATGGAACCTACAATCTCACCGCAACGGCCGCCGATGCCGCCGAAAACACGATCACCTCAATTACCGGCACGGGCGCCTACACCATCGCCGCCAGTGGGTACGGTTTTATGTCCACACCGCTCCAATTCGTCCACTCCCAATTCGCGGGCGACGAGGTTAGATTGCTGGTATCGCCAACCAAAGTGGTGGTAGGGACCGCGACCGATAACAACACCGGTTATAACGACCTGTTTGTGGCCGCGCCGGCGCCCACATCGACGCCTTCATTGCAGGGAACCTTCTCGGTTATCGGTGTAGGCATTCCCGCGCTGACCCTTAACTTGACAGACACGCGCGCCTACTCATTTACCATGACGGGCGCCGGCAGCACCCTTACCACCACGGCCCTCACCGGCGCCCGCGGGTTGAACATCACTGCGATGACGCAGCCGGCATTCCTCGGGGCTCCCTATTCTGTCAGCGACGGCGTGGCGGCAGTGACATTCGGCAATGAACTGACGGCCGGCAATCTCGATAGTACCCTGATGTCCGGTGCCAAATATTTTTATTTCTCGCCGGATGGTAATTTCTTTTTCGGCGGCGATACCCAGGATGCCGACTTCATCGTCGGCGTGCGCCAGGACTCTAGTGCTTCCTTCGCTGCGCAAATTCCGTACTACACAGGCGGTGTTTTTCTGGACGATTCCCAGTTCAGCATTTGTGGCTGTGCGTGGCTCAACAGTACCTACGGCGGATATGACGTCCTCATGGATGCGAACGGCGGGGAGTTTCTGGCGCAGCAGCGGGATAACGCGGTGGGACCGCCATCCGGCACCTTCGTGGTGGATTCTACTTACTCCGATCGGCTAAGCATGTCGGGCGGCACCTACGCCGATTACGACAACCGATACTTCTTCGGTCCAGCTGGCACATTCGCGATCGGCTTTGCGAATGCGAGCTCCGGATTTCTAGGAATCGAGGTCCTGATGGAGGGACCCAATTACACGTCGGTTCCCGCGTCCACGCCCTACATCTATCCGACTGGCATCTTGAATGCAGGCTCTTTCGTTCCCTTCACCGCGCAGCTTGCGCCCGGAGAATTCATCTCGATTTTCGGCGCCAACTTGTCAACCACAACTGCGTCAGACCCCAGTCTCCCAACCGGCTTGGGTGGCGTCCAGGTGCTGGTGAATGGAAGTCCGGCAGCCGTCCGTTATGTCAGCCCCAGCCAGATCAACGCGGTGGTTCCGCTGGGCATCGACACGGCCATCGCCTCGATTCAGGTGGTTAACAGTTTGGGAACTTCGAACACAGTAACTAACTACGTGGGGCTGAGCCAACCCGGCATATTCAACAGCGTCACTTCCGAGCCGGCCATTCTCCATGCCGACGGTACCATCGTTAGCGCTGCGAACCCGGCCGTGACGGGTGAGGAATTGGAGATTTATTTGACGGGCCTCGGCCCGCTGGAATCCTCGGGCAACGCCACTTATCTCCCCTACATCTCGGTGGGCTTCTCGGGCGTGGCCGCCACGATTGACTATGCCGGCATTGAGCCGGGAACTCCACTCGCGGTCGGGGCCGGATACCAGATGAACGTGACCGTGCCAAGCGGAGCAAATCCGGGATGGAATTATCTGGGCATCGGCGTACCCTCCTGCTTCAATTACGAAGTGTTGATTTGCGTTACCCGTTGTGATGATGCGTCGCTTCGAAGCAGTGTCCGCAGCCGAAGCGCCAGGGCTGCTCGATAAATACGGTGCGTTCCTCAAGAGCCTTCGGCTCCGGCGCCGGTCCATAAACCAGTTTCCGGAGATATGATTGGCTAATAGGAGGAGGCCGATGGCATGTTTTGTACGGAATGGGCAAATGGATCCACATCTATTTGTTTAATTACTATTTCGCATGGCCTTTCGGAGAGCATTTTGACGGAAGCGAACGTCTCTCGGAGGATCAATGGGATCGGGCGACCGGCAAATACGGCTCCAATGTAATCAACAAGTACAACGAACCGATCGGAGGCGCCCGGTTCAAGGTGCCCGACGTCAAGGTTGAGGATCGCCAACGAGTCCGGGGAACTGTGAACGTCGATATGAGCGGAGTCACGTTGACAACGGAACAGATCTTCAAGGACTATTTTCAACGCTTGACGATGACGAGGGATTTCGGCCCCAAATCCTACTGGGTCCCCTGGCAGACCTCGAAAGGGCGCTGGCTAAGTATCAGCAGTACCGAGAGCTACCCACAAAGAAGCTGGGGGATGTAAAGTCCAAGCTCCCGAGTATCTTGAAAGATATCGCCATACGGCGCGCGATTCCATCAATGTACGTGAACAAGCCCGGGTACAGCGTCTGGCAATACGTGGGGCTGCCTACAAGTCCCGTTCTTCACGGGTGAGCACGAATATTCCCAAGATTTCACGCAAAATCCGAAGGGCTTGTTCATCATCGCGCGTTCCGATCGTCAGTATGGAAGGGCAGGCATCCGGGAACAATGAACTTCACGGAGTTGCCATCCGTATTACCAGGAGATCTATATGCCGCCATCCAACTTTCCTGGCACCGTGAAGCAGGACCTGACCTTCACGGTGCGCACGCTTCTGAAGAATCCTGGTTTCACGATCGCCGTGGCGGTATCGGTGGCGCTGGCGATCGCCGCGACTCGACGGTGTTCGGCATCGTCAACGGGCTGCTGCTCGGCGCACTGCCCGTGCGGGAACCCTCCCGCCTGGTGAGTTTGAACCGCGGCAACTCGTTCTCCTATCCGGACTATATCGACTACCGCGACCAGACCTCCCAGGTATTCGAGGGGATCACGGCGCACTTCCCTTTCATTCCGGCCAATCTGGGCGGCGCCGGCGAGCCGGAAAGGATCTGGGGCCAGGTGGCGGCCGGCAATTACTTCTCCGTCGTCGGAATCAAGCCAGTGCACGGCCGCAGTTTCACATACGAAGAGGATCGAGCAGCCGGCGGCAACCCGGTGGTGGTGCTGAGCAACGGATTGTGGCGCCGTCGTTTTGCCGCGATGCCGGATGTGGTCGGCCGCCAGGTTTTGCTGAACGGCCAGAGCTACACCGTGATCGGAGTCATGCCGCCCGGATTCCACGGCACGGACCGGGCTGTGCTGGCGGACTTTTGGGTGCCATTGGCCATGTATGGCCAGATCATGCCGGATTTGGCCAAGGACAATTTGGTTGCGAGCCGCAACGCGCATTGGTTGATGCTGGACGGGCGGCTCAAGCCAGGCGTCAGCCGGCAACAGGCGGTCGCGGCATTGAATGTGATCCAGAGACGCCTGGATAACGCGTACCGCAAAGGCGAAAAGGCGCGCGACGCGATCCGCCTGGGCGACTCCGGAGGATTAGCCGGGGGCCTGGACCGCTTCGCCGTCAGCTTCATGGCGGTGCTGGCGGTCCTGGTGGGAATGGTGCTGCTGATCGCTTGCGCCAACGTCGCCAACCTGATGCTGGCGCGCGCCATGGGAAGGCAGCGCGAGATCGGCTTGAGGTTGGCGCTGGGCGCCAGCCGCCGGCGCCTGGTCCGGCAGTTGCTGACCGAGAGCGTGCTGCTATCCCTGATCGGCGCAGTGGGCGGTTTCGCTTTGGCCGCCGCCGCGACGGTGGGCATCTCACGATTCACATTGCCGCTTCCCGTGCCGGTGAAGTTCGATTTCGCGCCAGATGCGCGCGTGCTGTGGTTTACCCTGGCACTGGCCGTGGTGACCGGCGTCATCTTCGGACTCGTGCCGGCCCTGCGCGCCACGCGTCCCGACCTGGTGATCGCGCTGAAGGAACAGACCACTGGCTTCGGCAGCTTCCGCAGGCTGGGCATTCGCAATCTGCTGGTGGTCGTGCAGGTGTCTCTGTCGTTGGTGCTGCTGGCGGGCACGGGCCTGTTCCTGCGCAGCCTGCAGAAGGCTTCCTCCATCGATATCGGGATGCGTCCGGATCATGTCTTGCTGATGGCCACCAATCCCAAGCTGAGCCAGTATTCGCCGGAGAAGACCCGGCAGTATCTCGCGCAGCTTCGGGAGCGTGTGTCCGCGCTGCCCGGCGTACGGTCAGTGAGCTATCTCGACAGCGTTCCGCTCAGCATCGGCGGAACGTCCCTGGATTTCAAGGCGGATGGCGTCAAGGACGCAAAGCAAGTCACTGCCGACGTTTATTATGCCGGCTCGCACCTCTTCGAGACCATGGGCCTTCCGTTGCTGCACGGGCGGGACTTCGCCAGGCAGACCGATGGGTCGTCAGTCATCTTGAACGAGAGAATGGCGCAGCGCTTCTTTCCGAACGCCGATCCGATCGGCCGCCGCATAATGGAATCGGGCAATGCGTACGAGGTTATCGGCGTGGCCAAGGACTTCAAGTCGCGCACGCTGGGCGAGGAGCCTTCCGACGTGGCGTTCCTGTACCTGGAGGCCCGGCCCGAAAATGTCTTCAGCTTCTACGGCATATCGATTGTAGTGAAGACCACTGGCGATCCGAAATCCATGATCCACCCGGTGCGCCAGCAGATCGCGGCGCTCGATCCGAACCTGGCCGTCTCGGGCGCCGAGACCATGGACGAACATGTGGACAAGGCGCTGCTGATTCCGCGGATCAGCGCCCTCCTGTTGGGAGTGTTTGGGGCGGTCGGTATGACGCTGGCGACCGTGGGGCTGTATGGCGTGATGAGCTACTCGGTGCGGCGGCGCACGCGGGAGATCGGCATCCGCATGGCGCTGGGCGCGCGGACCGGCGGGGTCCTGCGGCTGGTGGCCCGGCAGGGTCTGGCGCTGGCGGGTGCGGGTGTGCTGATTGGCCTCGCCCTGGCGCTCGCGGTCAGCCGGTTCGCGGCCAGTCTGCTGTACGGCATTAGCGCTACCGATCCGCTGACGTTCGTCCTGGTTCCGGCTCTCTTGCTGGCGGTAGCCGTGGCGGCGGTGCTGTTGCCCGCGCGCCGCCGCGCGGACGGATCCGTTGACCGCCCTGCGCTATGAGTAATACCTCGCCAACAGCCTCTTAGTGGCCAATGGACGTTTGCACAAACGCGAAACCCAGCGGCGGTGGGTCTGACCACGAGATCGTCGTTACGGTTCGGGGTTCATAATTGATGCTGACTCTGACCGAGCCGAGTGAGCCGCTGCCCCCGCCATAGAGTCCGGACATGGCGTTAAGTACTGCCGAGCCGCTTGCCTGGCCGGATGGACGTTTTTTTGGCACAAGCGCCGGGTGTATTGGCCCGCACATTTAACCGGAATTGCGACAGTATAATGACGGTTTATGGGTCACGTACCTTTAATGAATCAAGTATTTGATGAATTAGTACTACACATTTGCGGCAGGCTCGGGGAGCAGGCAGCGAATGACCTTGCACGGACCCGCACCGAGGCCGTACCGACCCGGTCTGCATCTGTTTTAGTATCCTGAGAAGTGCCCAGAAGGAGGTAACATGCCGCTTCCATCCGACGAGAAGCTCATCCAGCTAGCCAACGACCTGGTCCAGCAATTCGACACCATTTTCGGCCTGCATCCCGGCCTTCGCCCCGCGCACGCAAAGGGCGTCCTACTCACGGGTACGTTCAGCCCGTCGCCCGAAGCCGAGTCGCTGACGCGAGCGCCGCATGCCAGCCGGGAGTCCACTCCGGTAACGGTGCGGTTTTCCGACTCCACCGGAATTCCGCTGATCCCGGATAACGACCCCAACGCGAACCCGCGCGGAATGGCCATCCGCTTCCATCTGGCCGATCGGGTGCACACCGACATCATTGCCGTTTCGACGGATGGCTTCCCCACGCGCACCGGCCAGGAGTTCCTGGAATTCCTGCGGGCCGCCGCCGCGAGCGATCCGTCAAAGCCCTCGCCGTCGCCCATCCAGGCATTCCTTGGCGCACATCCGGCCGCCCTGGCCTTCGTGCAAGCGCCTAAGCCCAGTCCGGCGAGCTTCGCCAAGGAGGCGTATTTCGGCGTGACGGCGCTCCATTTCATCAGCCAGGATGGGACATCCCGGTACGGGCGCTACCGCATCACGCCGGAAGCGGGCATCGAACATCTTGACGACGCGGCGGCCAAGGGCAAGGACGCGAACTACCTGTTCGATGAGCTTGCCCAGCGCGTGGCAGCCGGACCTATCCGGTTTCAAATCGGTGCACAGATCGCCGGGGAGCGCGACATCGTGGATGACGCAACCGTCCACTGGCCCGAGGATCGGCCAGTGATCCCGTTTGGCGCCATCACTCTAACCGCGCAAGCTTCGGACAACGTACCGCAGCAGAAACGCATTATCTTCGATCCGATTCCTCGCGTGGACGGTATCGAGCCCTCGGATGACCCTCTTCTGGAGTTACGTGCCGCGGTTTATTTGTTGAGCGGCCGCCGGCGGCGCCAGGCGCCGGAATAAGCTGCGGGATGCCGCCTTCATCGATGATATCCTGTCGCTTATGAAGACTGCCGTCGCAGTGCTCTCGCTGGTAGCTACGTCCTGGTGCGTTCAGGCCCAAACCGGACCTCCGCCCATCCCCGCCATTGAGTCCGTTACGTCGATGGGAACGGTTACGCAGGACCCCGTGGTTCAAGGCCGCGATGGTACATACAGCGCACAACTGGGCAAGGACTCGGTCTGGCTATTCAACGACACCACTCTCACGGTGCCCAACGCCTCCGGCGAGAACTTCTTTTCCAATTCGCTTTCCTGGGCCACCAATCTGGACGCCACCGGCGGGATCACCTTGAACGGCAACTATGTGGATTCGAGCGGGAATCCGACAACTTTTTTCCCGTTTCTTCCGTGGGAGCTGAAGTATAACCAGGAACACGCCGGCAGTGGGACGAGTTGCGAGGTGCAACCGTGCGGCGCGGAGTTCGCCATTTGGCCCGGCCCGCTGGTCCCCGACCCAGTCCGCGGCCGGGCGTTGATCCTCTATGGCGAGATATGGCGCTCGCCCACTTATTCCGGCTGGGTTTCCATCGGTGAGAGCATCGCCGTTTGGCAGAATGGAAAGATCACGCGGCCGGTGATGAGTCCTGGAACCACTTACCCGACCCTGATGTGGCAGGGCAGCGCCGTCGGCTTCACTTCAGGATGGGTGGTTAGCGGCGACACGCTCTACACGTATGGCAATATGGGCGAATTTCTTGCGGAAGATACTCAGATTGCCCAAGTCCCGCTGGCCAGTGCCACAACTGCCAGCGCCTGGACGTATTACGCCGGCAACGGCGTCTGGAGTCCGAGCGCATCGGATGCCGTGACGGTGTTCAATGGCGGAGCCGCGGGCAGCTCGGTTTTTTACGATGATTTTCTCGGGATGTATGTGGCCATCTATAGCGGCGTATTCAGCAACAATCTGTATTACAACGTCTCCTATACGCCGTGGGGGCCGTGGTCACCAGCCACGCAGTTCTACACGGGCCTGCCGGGTTACGAGGGTAATGCCGATTATGCCGCGCTCGCGCACCCGGAGTTTGCGCAAGGCAACGGTCAAACCCAGTTCGTCACCTATGTGCAGGACACCGGCTTCCTCGCCCAGGACCTCCAATTGTTGCAAGTCGTGTTCGCGGTACCTGCGCCGTAGGCATGGCCGCCAACAGTGTCATGTAGCCGTCCACCAGCAGTCCTTCGTAGCCGTGTGGTCCGCCGTTCCAGTCCTTCCAGTCGTAGGTCATCCCGTCCGGCCCGCGACCCTGGAACCCGCCGTCTTCAAAAGCTTTCAGCATGGGGTAGAGCATGGCATCCGCCTCGGCCTTCCGCCCCAGATCGTAAAGCGCCTGCAGCGTGAACCAGGCGTAACAGGCGGTCGCGCCGCCGTTCTCGTAAATCTGAAATGCGTCCGACCCGTCTGCCCGCTCTGGCCCGCCCCAGCGCTTTTCCAGGTGCACGTAGTCCGCGCGCCGGATCGGAATCAGGTTGCCCGGCAAGCCCAGGTCGAACCGCGTGTAGCCCACCTCCTTCATCTTCGCCAGCAGCTTGTCCCACACGCGATTGCCCTGCTCGCGAGTCAGCAGACCGTAGGTCACCGCCGCACCGCTCACGAAGAGGAAGTAATAATCGTGAAGTTGGCCGTCGGCGCTTTTCCAGCCGGCCAGCACGCCCGTCGCCGGATTGAAAAAGGTGTCGTAATACACTGCCTTCAGCCTGGCGGCCTGCGCGGCATACTTGCCGGCATCGCCTGGCCGCCCGCTCATCCGGGCGATTGCCGGCATGTCGGTCAACGCCCGGTAAGCCAGCGCATTCGCGTAAGCGTCCTTGTGCGCGAAACCAATGGTGTCCCACCAGTTCGATGGCCGAATCGACACCAGGCTGGTCCAGGAACCCGAGTTGCCGCTGAGCGGATACTCCATCAGGCCGTCGCCGTCGGTGTCCAACTGGATGATCTTGTCCGCCCAGCTCTTTACCACCGCATAATTGCGTTCGACCCAGGCCTGGTCATGGCTGGCTCGCGCGTAGTCCGCTACCGCCATCACCAGCGAAGGGTAGGTGTCAAGGAAGTCGTAGGGTATTTCCTTCAAGCCGCCGTAGTGAGCCATGCCGTATGCTTTCATACCGGCGGCATACCGGTCGAGCGTTTGGCGCAGCAGGTCCAGCGCGCTCAAACCCTCGGCCAGCGGCGGCGCATTCACTGCCACGGCCGAGTACATGTAGATCGTAAAGGCGCAGGGATCGCTGGCGGCGTGATTGGCCAGGACCCGCAGGCGCGGGTTGATCTGGAAGATATTGAGAAAATCGCGGCGGAACCCATCCAGCCGTGGATCGTTCGCTACTAGGGGACCGCCTGGGTAGATCGCCACCACATCCAACTGGTATTCGATCTGCCGCTGTGCCGCGGTCGCCGGCGGAAAAGTCACACGAACGAAGTTGTCGGTATCGCGCAGGGCGTCGTATCCCAGCGCCAACCCCGGCGCCGTCGTGGTAATCCGAAACGTGCCGTGATCCGGAAAATGCAGCAGCGCGGGCAACCGGATCGCACCATCGCCGTTGAATAGCCCCAACAGTGTGGCATGGCACAGGATCGGGTCGAAGCTCAGCACCAGCGGCTTGGGCAGATTGGTTTCGGAAAAGGTGGACCGCATGGTCACCCGGCGGTCCGTAAACTGAAAGGCCCATTGCGCCGCACCCTCGCCGGACCGGTATTCCACCACTTGTCCCGTTCGCGACACGAGGTACTCTGTGGCTGACGCCCGCAACGGCTGCGTGGTGTTCATGTCCAACTTATTCTTGCCCAGAGAGTCCACCGCCAGCGTCTTGAAATTGGGCTGGCCGGCCGCCATCTCCACCCGCAGGAACGCGGAATGGAATCGCAGGTCTTGCGCATTCGCCGCTACGCCGCATGTCAGCGCCAGCCAGAAAGGAAGCGCGCGTCTCATCGCTCTATGAGGGCTTGCGGGCCTTTTCCGCTGCAAGCTGATCGAGAAAATGTGCCGCGGCGGCGTCGACAAAGGCGCGATAGCCCTCCGGGTCGATGAATGGATTAGGCTGCTCGCCCTTTTGCATACGTTTGTACTTCCCGATCATTCCGTAATAGCCGCCGTGCGCGCCCAGGAACACATCGCACTTTAGCGAACGGAGGGTTTGGAACGTCTTCTGGTAGTCCTCCGCGATGCCCGGATAGGTGGGATGATCGACGAGCCGGACACCCGGATTGATCGTGGTGCCTCCCACAAATACGACGTCGTAGGTCTTGCCGGCATCGGTCACCTGCATGGTCCAGGTGGTGCAACCGATGCTGTGGCCCGGGGTCATGTGAGCGGTTAACGTTACGCCGCCGAGCGTGACACCTTCACCATCGGCGACCGCGTGGTCCACGTGGACCGGCGGATAGGTGTACTCCAGCCCAAATCGCGTATCGGTTTTTCCGCCGCTTTGTAGCACGCCGACTTCGCGTTCGCTCGAATAAATCTTAGCGCCAGTCAGCTTTTGCAGCGCAGCCTGACCCGCCACGTGATCGTAGTGCGCCTGGCTGTTGAGGAGAATCTTCACATCGGTGATTTTGAAACCGAGCTTCTCCACACTTCCGCGGATCAGGGCCGGCGTATCTTCGTACCCGCTGTTCAAAAGGAAGTGACCCTTGGGCGTTACGATCAGGTACGAGGCGATATCTTCCGTCCCGACGTAATAGAGGTTGCCCATAATGCGATACGCCGGGAACGGGCCATTTCCGTCATGTGCCGCCGGCGCGAGGGCCGCCGATGCCAGAGCCAGGACGAGAAGGAGACGCGAGCGCTTCACTGAGCCTTCCCGGAGGGCGGCCAATCTTGGCCGCACCCGCCTTTAGGGGTGGCTGGACCCGCTAGAGAGCGGGTCCGCGGGCTGAATAGCCCGCCCCACACTACACTAGCTGGTTTCACTACCGCTGTCCCCCGGTGGTCACACTCGCTGGATGTGCGTTTGGATTCTGATAGTTCGGAAAAGCGGGCCGATGTGGCACCGGAACCGAATTCTTCTCCAACTGCTCCATGGCAACCGACACCGCGCGCTCCAGTTGTGGGTCATGGCCGTCATGCACCGCTTTTGGGTCCTGTTCCACTTCTACATCGGGCGCGACCCCATGGTTCTCCACGTCCCAAACGCCCGCCGGGCTGAAGAATCCGAAGTTGGGCGCTGTAACAGCGCCGCCGTCCATGAGAGTTGGATATTGCGATACGCCTATCAGTCCGCCCCAGGTGCGCTTGCCCACCAGCGTGCCGATGTGCGTATGACGGAACATCCAAGGCATGAGATCGCCGCCGGAGCCCGCCATTTCGTTGGTGATCATAACCTTGGGACCAAAGATCGCAGCCGCGGGCGTGCGGTAGATGGCGCCATAGCGCGGGCTCCACCAGCCTTGCAACGGACGGTTCAACACGTCGATCACGTAATCGGCCGCTTGTCCGCCGGAGTTAAAGCGTTCGTCGATGATGGCGCCCTGCTTGTCCACTTGCGCGAAGTAGTAGCGGTCAAAACTCGTCAATCCACCCATGGCGGTGTCCGGCATGTAGACATACGCCAGCTTGCCACCGCTCAATTGATCGACCTTGCGGCGATTCTCCTCCACCCAGGCTTGATGGCGCAATGGCTGCTCGCTGGCTACCGGCATAACCGTAATCTCGCGCGAATTCGCACCCGCCGGATCAGGTCCAATGCGCAGCACCACGCGCTTATCGGCGGTGCCTTCGAACAGGCGGAAAACGTCGTCGCTGCTGTGGAGGTCCTGGCCATTGACCGCCAGAAGATAGTCACCCGCCGCTACGTTGATCCCCGGCTGCACCAGCGGCGCGCGCATCTGCGGGTTCCAACTTTCACCGGTATAGATCTTCCGGAAGCGGTACCGGCCGTTGACGATCTCGTAGTCCGCGCCCAGCAGCCCGCCCGGGACGCGCTTTGCCTCCGGAATGTTTCCGCCGCCGCCGCGCAAGTGCCCGGAGGTGATTTCGCCCAGCATCTCGTGGAAGATGTAATTCAGATCGGAGCGCGAAGCCAGCGAATCCAGATACTTCTCGAACTCTTTCTCGCTATCGGCGGAGTTGACACCATGCAGATTCGCATCGTAGAAGTAACTACGCTCGATGCGCCACACTTCGTGGTACATCTGCTTCCACTCGGCTATGGGATCCACCTTCACCTCGACATCGGTGAGATGCAGAACGCCTTCTCCGGACTTGATCGGAGCCGAGGCGGATGCGATGACGTACTCCGGCGGACGCGCAGTCCCCGGTCCCGCAGGACTGGGAGCGCCGCCTTCGCCACCCCGCACAATTCGCAGCAGCATCTTCTCCCCGTTCGACGACAGATCGAAACCAGTGACACCGTCGGCCAGCTTTTCGACCTTGCGGGTCTTGAGTTCGAATTTCGAGAGCGTTCCACCGCCGGCCTGACCACCGGAACCGTTGCGGCCGGCCTCCACCAGATAAATGATCCCGGCCTTGCCCGCCGCGAGCGTCTGAATAGGCCGGGCGGGTATGGGCAGAGGGATGGTCCGCTGAATCAACTTGTCGAAATCGATGCGCACGGGCTTGGGCGGCGCCTCCGCGGCGGCCGAAGCCTTCCCTTCCTTGGCCTTGCCCTCCCCAGCCGGCTTCGATTCGTCTTTCTTAGCCTCGCCCCCTTTTTCTTCGTCGCTTTCCGGCGCGAGTGGTGACGCCACGTCGTTCGGAAGCACGATCAGGTAAACGCTGCGAGTCACTTCATGCAGGTCGCTGTTCATGTCGAGACCGCTTGACGTCGGGCCGTAGTTGGTGCTGGCGGTGAAGTAGAGATACTGGCCATCCTTGTCAAAGGCCGGATAGCGCGCATCGCTCAGCCCATCGGTGACTTGAGTGCTTTTGCCGTCGCCTAATGAATAGATCGACACCACGTGCAGCCGATTGGGAAGGCTCTTCACATAGGCGATCCACTTGGAGTCAGGTGACCAGGCGAATTCGCGATTCAACTCGTAGGAATAATCGGTGTCCACTTTGGTGAGTTTTCCCGAAGCCACCTCAACGTCCCATAAGTCCAGTTGATTGGATGTAAAAGCGATGTGTTTGCTGTCGGGCGACCAGCGCGGGTCGAAATAGAAAGCAGACTGGCCGTGGAGCGGAACCTTGCGCGCTTCGCTCGCGCCATTCTGCGGCTTGATGTGCAGCGCATACTCACCCGTTTCATCGGAAAAATAAGCGATCGATTTGCCGTCCGGAGACCATGTGGGGGTCCGCTCCATCACGCCGGGGGTGTTCGTCAGGTCGCGAATATCGCCCTTTTCAGCCGGCACGGTGAGGATCTCGCCATGCGCCTCGAAAACGGCGCGCACGCCGCTGGGAGAGATCTTGGCATTGCGAATCTCTTTGGCGACGTTCTGAAGATGCGGCCGCACCTCGGCGAGATCCGCCTCGATCTCGATCGGCACGGGACTGCTCTTCCCGCTGGCGATATCGTAAATATGAATCTGGCCGAATTGTTCGTAAACGATGCCCCCGGGCCCGAGGCTTGCCGATACGATGTCCTTGCCGGTGTTCTTAATCAGCTCGCTGACCGCTTTGCTTCTCGGGTCGTAGCTGAATAGTGTCATCCTTCCGTTGCGGTCCGAGAGGAAATAAACCTTGTCGCCGCTCCACATCGGGCAAATGTCGTTGGAATCCGTGCGCGGGATTTTCTCCGTGCTCAAGTCACCCAGATTCACCAGCCACAGGTAGCTGGCCGTGCCGCCGCGATACCGCTTCCAGGCGACGAAGTTGGTGAACCCAGTGGCGAACTGGCCGCCGTCCACGGGCGCATATACCATGTGTTTGCCATCGGGGGAATAAGCGCCGAACGTGGCCATCGGCAGCGGCAAGACTTCGGGCAGTCCCCCTTCGGTTGAGACCGTATAGAGTTGATTGAAGCGGGAGTAGCTGAGGCGGGTGGAGCGGAACAGAATGCGCTTGCCGTCCCGCGTCCATCCCACCACACGGTCCGGATCGGGATGATAGGTGATGCGCTTGGGCACCCCTCCGCCGGCGGGCATGGTGAACACATCGATGTTGCCGTCATACTCGCCGGTGAAAGCGATGGTCTTGCCGTCCGGCGAAAACGCGGCCTCGGTCTCCATGCCGGCGCCCGCCGTAAGCCGGGTGGCAACCCCGCCCTGACGCGGCACGCTCCACAGGTCGCCGGCGTAGGAGAAGACAATCGCGGTTTGGTTCATGGCCGGCCGCTGCAGCAGGTGCAGGGTAGCGCCGGCCCCAAAAACAGCCGGAGCGCTGGCGCACAGAAGAACGACCAAAGTGGAACACCTCATAGACTGGCCTCCCGGATTATCGACGTTTGCAGGGAGCGGGCTGGCGTTTCCATTTTGGCTCCCGGCTTCAGCGCTAGTATACACCTAACCCGCGCGCCGTTGGAATAATCCCCCCGCTCCTAAGTGGTGGGAGGCTGATACAGGTTGGGCATGCGCCACGCGCGATAGGACAACAAACCGGTCAGGTTGAAAACCTGTGTGCCGGTGTCCGTGCCGGCACTGGGAAGGATTTCGATCGAGGAACTGCCTTGAACGGTCGGTGAGAAAGGCACGAAAGGCGCCAGGAAAAAATAGTTGCCGTCGGGCAGCAATTGGGCGGCTCCCATGGCCTGCGAGTAGGCTCCCAGGTTCATGCTCAGGACCGGCGTGACCTGCAGCCCGGTACACGTTTCCGGCGTCCCTGAACAGGTTTCCTCGACAGTCAGCGCCATGCCGCGACTGTTACAGTCGTTAGGTTGACAGCCAGTCTCACCCAACCCGAGCGGCGGCGCGGAGACCCGCGTATTGCCGTTGTCGAAAGCTGTCAGGGGCCCCAGGCCGCCGTTCTGGATACCGACGTCATGCTGATGGGAGAACCACGGCCAGGGATCGTCAAAGGTGTTGTTGAAGGTAAAGTCACCGTCCTGTCCCATGCGCCATATCACCTCTCCCGCGCCCGATCCGTTGTTGTAGTCGATCTTTACAACCCAGTCCTGATGCCGGGAAGACCAGACGATCGAGCCGTCCTGCGGCTGGTAATAGAGACTATTGCCGTGCAGCCAGTCCTTCGCTTGAGGCGCAACGCCTGGGCCAAGCAGGAATATCGTCTGGCATTCCGACATGCCCGACGTGCAGGTTTCCCCTAAGACTGCGGGCCTGTTGATATCCAATTGGCCGTCGCCGCCGTCGTGTTGAAAGGCGTCGAAATACCACGCGACTTGCCAGTTGGAGTCCAGGACGATAATCATATCGCCCATGACGTCCACCAGGAGGCCGGTGGTGTCCCCCTGGGTAAATGGGGGGAAGATCTTTTCAATGTCGGCGAAGATCGCGGTCTGGCCATTGGGCAGAGTCTGAATCGCGTCATGGTGAAAATACCCGAGGCAGGCTGCGCCAAGCGGCGGCGAACTGGGAATCGAGTTGCACGGCGCCGCATCCGTAGCGCCCATGGCAAGCAGTTGCTGCTGGATTACGCCCGTGTTGGTTTCCCGTATGACATTGCCCGCCAGGTCGATCTCCCGTAGGACCTGTCCTTCCACCGAAGCCGGGTTCCAGGCCGGAGCATTCTGGATGGTGAGAAACCTTCCGCCTGCCAGCGGCCGCGTCAACACTTCGAAATGGCCCGCTGAGCTCGGGTAGTAATACCACATAATGCCGCCCGATAAGTTCGTCGCCACCGCGGGATAGTTTGTGCCGTCGCCAAATTGGAGGGGAGTGAGCAGCAGAACGGAGTCGGCGGAGTCGGCTTGCGTATCAGGCGGAAGGACCTTCTTATACTCAGGAAAAGGAACACTAGCCGGCAATGCACCCGTCGTAAAACTGATAGTGGGCCCGTTCACTGGATGCCCCCCGGTAATGGTTTGGGCATACATGTTGTAAGGGGTGCTGGGGTACATGCCGGCTATTTCAAAATTCATGGTGGTGGGCGGATGACAGTTTGCCGTAGTCGTCATAGTCGCTGGCTTGCTGAGCGACTGCTCCTGAAAGACGACTCGCATGGTACTTCCCGCAGCGCAGGAAGGCGCACCGAATATGGCGACCAAAGGATTGGCGGTCGGCGCCACCGCAGGCATGCTGCCGGTCGCCAGCGGCGTCACGTGGAAGGTAGCCGTATGCGAAGCCGTTTGGCCGGACGTGAAGTCCTTGATCACCACTTGGATTTGATATGCGCCTTCGAAACTGGTAGGGGTCCAGGGGAATGGCAGGGAGGTCCAAACACCGGAACTGAACGTGCCTGCGTTGAAATCCCGAACCACGGCAAAGGCGGTGGGCGCGCCGGGGGCAGCCACATTAAATTGAAAAGTCAGAGGCCCCGTACCGCCGTCTCTGGCCGTCACCGTCCACATCACTCTCGTGCCGATGACCTGCGGCGAGCTAACCGACGGCGTCATGGACTGAATCTCGACTTGGGCGTGCGCCGCGGCACACACTGCCGTCAGCAGTCCCACGAAGTACAAAATGGTCCGTGTGCTCCTAAATAGTGGGAGGCGCATAAAGACTGGGCATCCGCCAGGCGCGATAGGACTGCGGTCCGGCTAGGTTGAAAACCTGTGTTCCGGTGTCGGTGCCGGAAGTCGGAAGGATCTCGATCGAGTAGCTGGTCACGGTCGGCGGCGTGTCCACCAGTGACGCCAGGAAGAAGTAATTATTGTCGGACAGCAAGTCGGCGCTACCCATCGCCTCGGAAAACACCCCTAAATTCACGGCCAGGTTTGGGGAAACCTCCAAATTGACACACGTGGGCGGCGTGCCCTGGCAACTCTGTTGCACGGTCAAAACCATGCCGCGGCTGTTGCAGTCATTCGGCTCACAGCCGGGTTGACCCAACCCCAGCGGCTGCGGCGAAATCCGGGTATTGCCGTTGTCAAAAACAGTGAGGGCACCGAGGCCGCTGTTCTGGATTCCGGCTTCGTGTTGGTGCGAGAACCAGGGCCACGGGTCGTTGTAGGTGTTAGTGAAGGTGAAGCCGCCGTCCGGACCCATGCACCAGAGAATGTTTCCCGTGGCGGAGGACGAGCCGCTCTCATAGTCGACCTTCATGATCCAGTCCTGATGCCGCGAAGACCAGATCAGGGAGCCGTCCTGTGGATTGTAATAGACGCTATTGGCGTGCAGCCAATCCTTCGCCAGCGGTGAGATGGCCGGCCCTAACAGGAATATCGGCGGGCAGCCCGATTGACCGTTCACGCAAGTTTCTCCCAGCACAGCCGGCCGGTTGATATCCAACTGGGGAGCGCCGCCGTCGTGCTGAAAGGCGTCAAAGTACCACGCAACTTGCCAGTTGGAATTGAGAACGATGATCATGTCGCCAATGATATCGACCGGAAGGCCGCTCGTGTCTCCCTGGGTAAATGGCGGGAAAATCATCTCGATATCCGCGATGACCGCCGTCTGGCCGTTGGGGAGAGTCTGGATAGCCTCGTGGTGAAACGCGCCAAGACACGCCGTAGGCGTGGGAGTCGCATTGCACGGACCGGCGTCCACTGCTCCCTTGGCGAGAAGTTGCTGCTGGATTACGCCCGTGTTGGTTTCCCGTATGACGTTGCCGGCCAGGTCGATCTCGCGTAAGACCTGCCCGTCCACCGAAGCCGGATTCCAGGCCGTGTCATCCTGAATCGTGAGAAAGGTGCCGTTCGGCAGCGGCCGGGTGAGAAGGACGAAATGGTCCGCGGTGTTCGGATAATAATACCAAATAATATGACCCGCCAGGTCAGTGGCCACGGTAGGCAGATTGGTTCCGCTGCTGCCCACCTGGGCTGGGCCTAAGAGGAGAACGGAGGCGGCGCTGTCACTTCCCGCGCCCGGAGCAACGATCGTATTGAAGTGGGGAATGGGGACACCGGTAAGAATCGCGCCGGTCGTAAAAGTGATGGTGGGTCCGTTGACCGCTGTGCCTCCAGTAATGGTCTGGGAGAACATAGTGTACACGGTACTTTGGTACATGCCGGCTATCTCGAAATTCATGGTGGTGGGCGGGTGACACTTCACCGAATTCGTAGTGGTGGCGGGCTTGCTTTTGGACTGCGGTTGAAACACCACCCGCATGGTGCTTCCCGCGGCGCAGGAAGGCGCGCCAAACAAGGCCACCAAAGGGTTGGCTGTCGGCGCCACAGCGGGAGTAGTGCCGCTCGCCAGCGGCGTCACCACGAAGCTTGCCGTCTGCGATTTTGCCTGGCCGGATGTGTAGTCCTTTATAAGTACCTGGATGGTAAATGTGCCTTCGAAACTTGTCGGGCTCCACGAGAATGGCAAGGAGGTCCAGACACCGGAACTGAGCGTGCCCACGTTGTAGTCCTTCGCCAAGAGAGCGGACCCGCCCGGCGCGGTTACGTTGAAACGAAACGTAAGTGGTCCGGGATTGCTGTCGGTGGCCGTCACGGTCCAGACGATGACCGTGCCAAGGGGTTCGGGCGAGCTGACCGACGGCGTCATGGACAAAATACTGACCGTGGCATGCGCCGGCGCACATATCGCCGCCAGCAGCCCCGCCAGATGCCACATTAAAGTTCTAGGCGCTTTCACAAAAGTTCGAAGCATAGAAATCAATTCGCCTGTACGGTGACGGCCATCGTTGCGCTGGTTACGGACTCGGGATTCCATACCGTGACTGAGAGCTGGTCTCCGGCCGCCATGGGGCAGAGTCCGGACTGATTCACGTTAGCCACCAGTTCGATTAAGTTGGCGGCCCAACTGGTGATAGAGACGGAACATGCGTCCCCGGTATAGCCAGCCGACCAGTTCTGGGTGGTGTCCGTTATCTGGACATAGCCCGAAGTGCCGGTGAAGGGAAGGCCATTCGGAAAATCGCCGAAGCCGCCGCCAATGATGCTCATCGGCGGTTGAGGCTGCACGACTACCTGGCTGCAACCCGGCGTCGCGGGAATGACCGACACGGCACATTGCGTGCTAAGTCCGGTGATGTTGACCGGTTGAGGAGTGACTACTCCGCACGTGGGCGGCAGGCCCGCCTCGCCATCCGGGAACACCGCGCAGGCGCCGGTGGATGGCGGCGCGCCGGCTGTCGTTGCCAGGCTCGAGGCCAGCGGATAGTCCAAGTACGGCGCATACTGACCCATGAGTCCGCCGCCAGGTGTATACTCCGCGGTGTCGTAGGGCACCATCTCACCGGAGCAGTTGAACGTGGCCGCCGGAACGAGATTTCGCAGATTCAGCTGGGCGAGATTCGCATAGCCGGAAACGGCGGTCAGATCGAAGAACGTATAACCATTAGCCGCCGTGATCCACGAGGGGATGGTTGCACCGGTTCCCACTATCAATGTGACATCGCCGTTTGCATTCTGGGTGAAGTAGTTGTCCGCCAGGCTGGCCAATGTGGTGGTGCCATTTTCAAACGACAGGCTCATGTATCGGAGTTGCTCGTTCCCGGTTCGCGAACAACCCGTGGCGCACGGAGTCGGCGGCGTGGTCGGCATTTGAAAACGGAACCGCATCACTCTTCCAGCCGCGGCCAGAGTCGCCGGCTCGCCGGCCTTTACGGGCGCCGTCAGGTAACTGCCATCCGGAATAGCGCCGGGCACGTACTCGGTTCCGCGGAGCCAAACAGCCATGTTCTGCGGCTCGGAGGCATAGCAGAGCTGGGGAAGATAATCGTTCGCATAGACCCGATGCAGGTTGGATTGCGTGCTATCCAGCCACGCACCGCCGGTGGTGGCGTTATTAGTCACAACGCCCAGAACGTTTACCGCGTAAGCGGCGGGATACGCGCAGCCCGAGGCCACATCGCGCAGAATGGCGTACGGCGTGGAAGAGGGGCCAGGCGGCGTAATGTCCATATAATTCCGTATCATTATCACGCCCGCAGTGTTCGGGTTGGTGTGCTCCGGCGTATCGACTACGTGAAGCCCGAAATCGGGATTCGTTTTCCAGACGCTCGGATCGGTATTCCAGTCCATTCCCGCATGCCGAAAGGTAGCGTCCAGCGCGTTAACGTCGACGTTGAGCCCGGTCGTCATGCAGCCTTTCTGCTCGGTACCTGGAGTGCCTTCAAAATCGATGGGCACCGCGTACTTCTGGCCGGCTACATAAGTGGCTCCAGGCAGGAACGGATTGATGTAGCTGGAGGTGAGCGGCACTATGTCCTGATCCAAAATGAATTGGGCCGGAGCGGAATGCGCGTCGTTATTTGTAACCGAAAGATAGCGCGCGTTCGCGAATTGTCCCACAATGATCAGTTGGTAGGCAGGGTTCACCTTATAGAAGATCTTGGCATATACGGCGTTCAGATCTCCTCCCTGGGAGCCTCCACCGCCCGTGGCGAAAGGAATGAGGTAGCAGGAATTGTCGAAATTGCTGATAAAGTTCCCCGTAGGGAACTGGTCGCCGGTGAACGATATCGGCCCACAATACTGGCCTTGCGCCAGGCCGGCGAACAAAGAGACGCTCACAGCGAGCGCGTAGACGCTCCATCTCCGTTTCATGACATCTCCTTCATGGCAATCCGTGCGACTTTAGCGGACATCCCTCGTGCCGCCGCTCCGCTGAATTCCAAGACAGCGGTACCCGATGTCAAATAGTATACACCAGAAGGTTCCATTGCGCCGCGTCTTCGAAGTACTGGTACCAGAAAATTCGGGGGCAATTGCGCCCCAGCCAGTCCGGCCCCCGGCACTTATTTGTGGTGAGATAACCAGGCGTTGGTGATAACCCAATCTGTATTGACCGCAAAGTAACTGGCGTGGTATAGTTGCTCCCAAAGTGTTTTGACGACGGAGGATTTGTGCGCCCATTCCCACTGAATTGCGTAGGAGGTCCTTTGCCACGCCATCCCCGCGCTTTTCGCCGGTTGGCGGCCACTGCGATGTTGACTGTGGGACTCGTGCCCGTGGTCCGCGCCCAGAATCCGGTAACCATCAAGATCAAAGCGCAAGGGGCATCCACTATCGCGGCGGGTTTCAGCGGTTTGAACGTGCCTCAACCGCGAAACGGCGTCGAGTATTACGACCCCAAGTTTGTCCCGTTCGCGACCGCGCTAAAAGCGGGCTGGGTGCGGTATCCCGCCGGAACCGCGTCCATGGCATTCGACTGGACTACGGGGCATACCAACATAACCTGGATGAACTCCCTGATCACCGGTAGCCCGGCGGCCGTAACCGGCCCACCCGCGAGTATCCTGACTGTCTCTCAGCAACTGACGCAGGCGAAAGGAGGTGTGAATTTTTCCGACTTCGCCACCTTCGCCAGCACCTTGGGAGCCGCCGCCATTATTTGTTTCAACAGCTATACCGACACCAACCCGGGCAGCGCCACCAACATGGCCCAAGCTGCCCAAGGCTACGGCCTGAATGTGTTGGATTGGGAACTCGGCAACGAGGGCTATTTCTATCCGCTCATATACCCGAGCGCGGCCGCTTACGCCGCGGCGTCGAATTCGTACTTCAACGATATCATCAGCGGCGCTCCCACCGCGACCGTCGGGCTGTTTTCGGCGGGGTGGTACCCCGGCACAGCTGGTTGCCCGCCGGCGCCGCAGCCCTGTTACCCAAACTGGGACAGCGGATTGTCGAGTTATACGCCGCGGTATTGGAATGCGGCGTCCAATCATATTTATCCGATCGTCGCGAACCTGACCACCGAGAACACCATACTGGCTCTGAACGGCGTTCTGGAGTTTGGCAGCACGAATTATCTCAATTCGTATTTGATACCACTGGTCGGCGCCACCACCCCGATATTTATTACGGAGCTAAACTGCTGCACACAGGACGATAACATTTTCTTAACCTACTTATACAACGGTATCTTCCTCGCAGAATATATCGCGCGGCTGTCTTTGGTCCCGAATGTGAAGGGAGTTGGAATAAACTCCCTGTATACGGACAACTATGACCATCACGGACTCATCCAATCCGTGAATGACTATGAAGACTACCTGCTCGATCAATATGCCGCTAACCCGAGCTATTCGACGGACACCGCCACCAACCCGATGACGCAGTTTCAATTCTACACTTCGGCACCGGGACTGGCCATGCAAGTAGCCAACATGGCGATCAACGCCGGCACCCAGGCTTGGCCTACCACCGTAACCGGCGGGCCGACCGTAGCCACCTCCGGATTCAGCGCCAATAACATACCGGCCGTCTATGCACAGACATACGTGGCGGCCACCGGGCGGCACTATCTACTGATCACCAACAAGTCCAACCAGGGTCAAATAGTCACAATTTATCTCAACGGCGCCACCGTCACAAGCAAACTTGGCCTGACCTACGTCTCGAGTCCGGTTCCTTATGCATCGAACACCGCGACAGCGCAGACTAACGTCCAGATCCAAACAGCCAGCGCCACCAATCCCATTTACGTGGGGCCGTATAGCGTAACCACCGTGAAGTGGTGAAAGGGTGAGTGGTTCCCTCAGTTACTTCGCAGCCATTTTCTTCTGAATCAGCAGCGCCTGCGCATTCAGATTATTCAACTGCCGCAAATCCTCTTCCGCCATGGCAATGGAATCCTGAATGCGCGCCAGGTCGGCGCTGCCGGCGGCGGGCGCATCGGTCCGCTGGGCCTGCAAGACGCCCGACATCGACCGGTATTGCTCCGTGATCTGTTTGTAGCGCCGCAAAATGCTGTTCAGGTAAACCTCGCGCCGCTGGTGAATACCCTGCAGTTCCGCCGCAAGCTGCTGGAGTTGCGCGATCTTCTGCGTGTCGCCGCCGGATTGGTCGCGCAGCTTTTGATAGGCGATCTCCACCTGGGTGGCGCGGTCGCGGCTGCCCTTCAGCTCCTTCTGCAGCGTATCCACCGCCTGGTTGGCGGCCGCCAGGTTCTCCTGCAAATCGGATTCGGACCCTGCCAGCCGCTTGTTGTCCAGGCGCAGATTCTGAAGCTGGGCTTCGGCTTCATCCGCGCGCGATTCCAGCCGCGCGATGGATGCGTTGGCGTCCGCCAGGCTGAGTTTCAGCCGTTCGATGGCGATGGCGGCTTCCGGGTCGATCGCCGGCTTGAGCGTGCGGGGCGCGTTCTGGCTCCCGGCCCCGAGCGCCGGCGCCGGCGCGCCAGACGGGGCCTCGCCCGGACGCGCCAACTCCGCTATGCGCCCCCGCAATCGCTCGGTCTCGGCCGACAACTGCTCAAGGCGCGCCGATTGCTGCCGGTAGGCGCGCGTCTGCCAAGCCACCACAGCGGCGGCGCCTATCAGCACGATTAACAACGGAATCCAGCGTTTCACTGCCACCGTATTATCTCTCTTTCAGTACATAGCGTGGGCGGTAGGCCAAGTTGAACTTGGCGCCGGCGTCCAGCCGCACATCGAAACTCTTGGAACGCAGATCGGGCACCTCCAAGGTCACGCTATAAGATGAAGTAACCTGGCCCAGCGCCCGATGGATGGCATCGGCGATCTCCGAGCTCGACCGGCAGAAGATAGCGCTCCCGCCAGTGACTTCGGCAAGCTGCTTCAAGCCCTCCTGGTATGCCTCGCCCAGCCGGTCGCTGCGATACCGCAAATGCACCACGAACAGCGGTGTTTGCCGCTGGGTCAATGCCGCCGCCACCTTCGAGATCTTTTCCTGAATCAACGCCTCCGGGAAGCGCCGGCTCAAGTCGTGCGTGTCGCTTGAATTGATCACCGGGTTAGTGAAGTCCTCGCGATAATTCTCCGGGTCGCTATCGGTCACATAAAGCACGGCCACGCGCACGCTGGTTTTGGCCAGAATCGAATCCGCCAGATGCATCACGGTTTCCACGGTATTGAGCAGCCCCGCCTTACCGCTCACCGGCAGATCGCGCACCGCGGATACGGCGGCGGCGCGGTCCGCGCCCGGATCCGCCAGCACCTTGGCGCCATCCTGCGCGCGCATAACCGCCACCGTCGAGCGCGGCGGCAACTTCTCGAGATCCGCCGCCAGGGCCTCCTTCGCCCCTTCGGCCAACGAGAGGTCGCCCGCCAGATCCAGCACCACCACCAGCATCAAGTCGTCGCCGGGACCCTTCGCATCCACCACGCGCGATTCGGCGCCGGCCAGGGTCGCGCTCAGGTCCTTGGCCGCCAGACGGGCTCCCGGCGGCGCGGCGTCGGTCGCATCCGCCCAGACGGCCACCCTGACCGTGCGGCCAATGGGCTTGGGCGGCGCCGCCACCAGAGCGCACGCGAATAACAGCGCCGTAACGGTGCGCTTCAAAAACTCAGCCTCAACCCCAATTGAACCACCCGCCCGCCGCGCGAACCAATGATCTTCCCGGCATCCAGATTCGGCGCGGCGGCCGATCCGATCACGTTATCCGGATCGTTCCAATTGGCATGATTCATGAAATCGAAAGCCGTCGCATTGAATTCCAGGGTGCGCTCCGCGGCCAGCGCGAACCGCTTGTTCAACGACAGATCGAAATTCTGCCAGCCGGGATTCAGCAGGCCCGCAAGCGTGCGCGACACATCCCCGATGGTGAAGTCCGGAGGCTGCACAAAAGCCGCCGGGTTGTACCACAGCGCCGGCCCTTGATTGGACACGTGCTGGTCCACGCCCGGCACCACGTCCACGTGCAGCGCCTGCACCACGCCGCCCGTGTTGTTGAACTCCGGCGTCAAATACATCGGATCTCCGCTGGCCACCGTGCCGGCTCCGCTGACCGACCAGCCGTCGATCACGTAGCGGCGCCAATCGGGATAGCGCAGAAAGGGCTTGTTCGCCCCAAACGGCAACTCGTAGGTGTAGCTCAGTTCCAAACGCTCGGGGCGATTGCCCGCGGTTACCGACCATTCGTCCTGGCGGTTAAAAAAGTCCTGCGTGCCATACGGCCCCGAATAGTCGTCCATCTGCTTGTTGAACTCGAAGTACGCGTTGACCGAAACGCCCTTGGAAGACCGCTTCTCCACGCGCACATAGCCGGCATCGCGCTGATAGCGACCCACCGGATACTCGCCGTACACGTTGAAGCCTTGGTACTGCGGATAAGGCCGGAGTGACTGATTGAACGCCAGATCGTTCAACTGATTGCCGTACTGCAGGTCGGCCAGGGGAATCGCGTTGGGATTGGCGGCGCCGTTGCCGACTAGCAGGTCCTTGCCGCCGGAGTACGAAAAACCGATGGTGACCACCGCCGATCCCGGGAATTCGCGCTCGATGGCCAGCGAAGCCGATTGATAAGTGGGCAGGCGGTCGGAGGTGTCGATCAGATCCGCAATCGTGTTATTGGCGGCGTCCGGCTGCAGATCGGGCACTGGAGTAGCGGGTGCCGGCACGCCGTTGCGCAGCGTCAGGGCCGGTTGCAACTGCGCGTCCGGCGAAAGAAATGTCGCATACTGGTTGAACCCCTGCGTGCCAAACTGGCCCGAATAGATCGGTATGCCGGAATAATCGCGCGCGAAATTGGCGCGCACCACGGTCTTCGGGTCGTTCATCGGATTCCAGGCTATGCCCAGGCTGGGAGACAAGCGCACCAGCGTCGGTTGGAATGCTTTCCCGAAGCCGTCCTGTCCGGCCACCACCAGCGCGCCCGGCAATCCGTTGGCGGGGTTGATCGCGCTGAGGTCGATATTCGACTGCCGGTCGTATTTCTCGGTGCGCGGGGTAAAGAGGTGTGCCGTGAGTCCCAGATTGATGGTGAGACCCTTGATGGCATCGTAACGGTCGCGGAACGCCAGCGAGCCCTCCGACCGGCGAAAGTACGAAGGCTGCGTGTCGAAGGTTTCCTCCGCAAAATAGGGCGCGCCCAGCAGAAAACTGGCCAGCGCATCGCCGGTGTCCACGATACCCGGCAGACTGGTGAGGCCTTCGTTGAAGCTCAGCAAGCCCGCCGGATACTGCGGCCAGAAGCTGTTCACCTGCTGCCGCGTATACTGTCCCACCACCCGCAATGTGTGTTTGCCGCGCTTGGTGGACAGGCCGTCCGTCCAGGTATAGACGTTGCGCGCGTTCCGCGAAAGCGGATAGGCTTGCCCCATGCCGAGGTACGGCCCCAATTGCATCACCGGAAAACCGCCGCCGGCGATTCCGGTGAGCCCCATCTGCGCGGCGTAGTTGGTTTGGTCCTCACTGTCGCCGCTGGCTGAGACACTGGAATTCGCTTCGAACGTGAGCGTGTTCACGGTGCGAGGCGAGGCGGTAAAGACGTAACTGAGCGAACCGCGGCGCGTCTGGAAGTCGCGATTGGAAGGCCCGGGATTCGCGGCGGTGGGAAACCACTGGGCCGCGCCCAAAGTGCCGTTGGAAAAAGCGAGTTCCACGGTAACGCGATGGCGCTCCCGCAGCGACTGGTCCAGCTTACCGATCATGCCGTTCGCCGTGTTGGTCTCCGGCGAATCGATGAAATAGTTGTTGTGAAAGAATGGCCCCACGTCAGTGTTGGGGGCCGGATAAAACTTGAGGGCGTTGAGGGCCACCGGGTCGAGCCGGAGGGCCGGGATGATGTTGCCCGGAAACGGGAGGCGCGTGTATTCGAGATTGGTGGTGGAAACGGGCTGCGACGGATTGTAGCCCGGATTCGGCTGGGTGCTGGTGGGATCGTAAATCGGGATCACGTTGCCCGCGTCGTCCACCACGTCCGAGTAGTCGCCCGTACGCTGCGCCATGGTGGGGATGGTCTGCAAATACGTGCGGTCGATATCCTCGCGCACGCCCTCGTAGGAAAGCGAGAAATACGTATTGCGGCCTTCGACCAGATGCGGCAGCACGGCCGGCCCGGCGATGTTGAACCCGAACTGATTGCGGCGCAGCAGGGCCTTGTTGCCGCCGTTCTGTCGGATCTCGTGCGGCACGGCGTCCAGCGCGTCGTTGCGGAAGTTCTCGAAGACGCGCCCGTGCCAGTCCAGCAAGGGGCTGTGGCGGCCGGCCTTAGCCGGGCTGTCGGCGCGCAAGCCTAAACTGCGGGTCTGGGATTTGAACTCTTCAATGGCGCTGTTCATCTGGGCGTCGGGCGGCGCCGGAGCCGGTTGCTCGACCGCGCGCGCGACGGCGGCGATGCACAGACACACTGCCAGCGCGTATTGGCAGGGCCGCATACCTTTCAGTTTAACAAGTGGCGGCAGACGCGCGCTCACTACCCTATCTTCACCGCGAGCATGGATATCGAGCCGCCGTCCACGCCTTCCACCGGGAATGCGACCACTTCTCCCGCCTGCCGCGAGGCGATGACATACAAGAGAGGTAAATAGTGGTCCGGCGTGGGAATCGATAGCCGCGCTTCCCGCCCCAGCCGTTCATACTCGACCAGCGGGCGGGCCTCACCCGCGACGATCATCTCGCGCGCCTGCCGCTCAAACGTCACGGCCCAGTCGAACGGTTCCACCATGTGCCTGCCCCAGGCATACGCGTGGAGGTTGTGCACCAGGTTGCCGCTGCCCACGATCAGCACGCCTTCTTCGCGCCGCGACGCCAGGCGCTCGCCAATCTGGTAGTGGAAGCTCGACGGCTGTGTCTCGTCGATGCTCAGTTGCACCACCGGGATATCGGCTTGCGGATAAACATGGCAGAGCACCGACCAGGTGCCGTGATCGAGACCCCAGCTTTCATCCAGCCTGACCGGCAGCGGCTGCAGCAGCGCTTGCACCCGGCGCGCCAGATCGGGATCGCCGGGCGCGGGGTAGTTCACCTGATAAAGTTCGCGCGGAAAGCCGCCGAAGTCGTGTATGGTCCGCGGCGCGGTGGCGACGGTGACGCCGGTCTGGGGCACGAACCAGTGCGCAGAAATGCTGAGAATGGCTTTGGGCCGCGGAATCGTGCGTCCCAAGGCGCCCCACGCTTCGGTGTAGCTGTTCTGTGACACGGCGTTCATGGGATTGCCGTGGCCGAAGAAAATAGCGGGCGTCAGGCGCGGCATGTGTTTATCTATTAGGGTAGCGCACGCTTGCGCGCGGAACATCGGGCCCCGCTTGCGCGTATGATCGTTCAATGGCTTCTCCGGTGCCCTCATTGCCCCTGCGCCTCGATGCGGTGGTCAAGCGTTTCGGCGCGCTGACCGCGGTGGACGGCGTCTCTTTGGATGTCCAGGAGCGAGCGTGCCTCGGACTGCTGGGCCCTAATGGCGCCGGCAAATCCACCCTGATTCGCAGCATCGCCGGTCGCGTCCATCTCGATTCCGGCAGCATCCGCGTATTCGGCGAACTAGCCGGCTCGGCGGCGGCGCGCGCGGAGTTGGGTTGGGTGCCGCAGGAACTGGCGCTGTATCCGCTGCTCACCTGCCGCGAGAATCTGGAAGCTTTCGGGCGGTATCAGGGCTTGCGCGGGAAAGCCCTCGACGACGGCATCGGCTGGTGCCTGGAGTGGGCCGCGCTGGCCGACCGCGCCAGTGCGACGGTCAAGACTCTCTCCGGCGGCATGCGGCGGCGCCTCAATATGGCGGCCGGGTTGGTGCATCGCCCGCGCATTGTGCTGCTCGACGAGCCCACCGTGGGCGTCGATCCGCAATCGCGCAACCGCATCTTCGAGATGGTGGCGGAACTGCGCGACCAGGGCGCTACAGTCATCTACACCACGCACTACATGGAAGAAGCCGAGCGCCTGTGCGATACCATCGCCATCATCGATCATGGCCGCGTGATCGCGCAAGGCTCCCAAACAGAGCTCGTCGCGCAATCCTTTGGCAGCCGCAGCGATGTGCTGATGCGTTTCGCCTCCACCGTCGAAAACGCGGCCACGTGGGCCGCGGCGCACGGCGGCACTTTGGAAGAGGGGGCCGCGCATTTCGCCGTGGAGAAGCCCACCGATATCGGGCTGCTGCTGGACGCCGCCATCCGCGACGGCCTGGAAGTGATCGACGTGGTGCTACGCCGCCCCAATCTCGAATCTGTGTTTCTGCAGCTCACCGGAAGGGATCTACGCCAATGATTTCTATGATGGCAGCCATCGTCCGCAACGGATTCCGCTCCCTCCGCCGGGATCGCGGCGCGTTGATTCTGTCGTTCATTCTGCCCATCGCATTCTTCAGCATCTTCGGCATGATCTTCGGCGGCATGGGCGGCAGCGGCACGCCGCGCGTCAGCGTGCTGGTGGTGGATGAGGATGGCAGCGCCGTCTCCGGGCGGCTGGTTCGCGCCTTGCTCCAGGAACCGTCGCTCGCCGCGAGCACGCACCCCAAAGCGAAAAAAGGCGAGCCTGTTCCGCCCGACTACACGGCGGCCAGCGCCGAGACCGCGGTGAAACAGGGCGACGTTCCCGCCGCGCTGATCATTCCCCGAGGATTCGGCGCGCATCCCATAGCCCTCGGACCGGGCGGCGGCGACCGTACGCCGATTCGTCTGCTGCACGATAGCTCCGACCCCGTGGCTGCCCAGATGGTCGGCGGAATGCTGCAAAAAATCGTGATGACTTCCATGCCCGACACCATGGCGAAGGTGGGCATGCGGTACTTCGAGAAATACAGTGGCGGGCTTACGCCGCAACAGCGCGAGAGCATCGAAACGGCCTTGACGAAGGTGCCCAATTCGCCCAGTCAGACCGGCCCACAGGGAGACACGGGGTTGGTCGCCCTGGAGGTGCGCGACGTGGTGGGCGAGAAAAAACAGAACTCCATGATCGCGTTCTACGCCGCCGGGATCGGAGTGATGTTCCTGCTATTCACCGCCAGCGCCGCCGGAGGGACGCTGCTCGACGAAGCCGAGAGCGGCGCCCTCGACCGCATCCTGAGCTCGCGCGTGAACATGACCACGCTGCTGGCGGGCAAGATGGCCTACAGCGCTCTGCTGGCCTCCGCGCAGCTTACGCTGATGTTCCTTTGGGGCGCCCTGGTATTCCATCTCGACCTGTTCACGCATTTGCCCGGCTTCATCGTCATGACCGCGGCCACTTCGTTCGCCGTAGCGTCGTTCGGCATGTTGCTGGCCAGCGTTTCGCACACCCGCGCGCAGCAGGGCGCGATGTCCACGCTGATTATCCTGACGATGTCGTCCATCGGCGGCAGCATGTTTCCGCGTTTCCTGATGCCGGAAACCATGCAGAAGGTGGGGCTGCTGACCTTCAATGCCTGGGCCATCGACGGCTTCACCAAGGTCTTCTGGCGCGACGAACCCGTCTTGCACCTGGCGCCGCAAGTGGCGGTGCTGATCGGCGCCGGCATGGCGCTGTTCCTGATCGCGCGACGCTTCGCGCGCCGGTGGGAGTACACGTAGAATTACATTGGGGGGGCGAATGATCGAGCTGATTCAATCTCTGTACGCTCACATGGCGTGGGCGGACACGACGATTTTGAAAGCGGTTGCCGCGCATGACGGCGCTTTGGACGACGCCGAAGTGCGGAAATGGCTGCATCACATCGCCGTCGTCGAGCGGTTCTTTCTATCCCTTTTCCAACAGCGTCCTTTCGACGGGGAGCGCGAAAGGAGCGCTCCGGACTCCCTGGATGAACTGCAGCAGCGTTTCCAGGGGGCGCACGCGGATGGCGCCGAGTATACCGCGCGCCTGGATGAAGCCACACTCGCGCGCACGATCGAGTTTCCGGTTCCGGCTTTTAAAGACTTCCACCCATCGGTGCAGGATGCGCTGATGCAGGTTGTTATGCACAGCGAGCATCATCGCGCCTAGGTTGCCATGCGTCTGCGCGCGCTCGGCGCGAAGCCCCCGGTCACAGACTACATCATCTGGGTGCGCGACGTAAAAGGGCGCGATTAGGTTCCTGCTCCGCGTTGTGCCCAAGTCTGCGGGGCAAGGCCCGTATCCCCGCGATCCATGGTGATGCAACTCTCCACCGGACACACCAGCCAGCACAAATTGCACCCCACGCATTCCTGTTCATCGACCTTCGGGATGCGCGCGGCGGGCGTGCGGGCCGTATCCACAGCCACGACCGCAGGCGTTTGCGCGAGCCGTGCGCGGCTCTGCGCCAGCAGTTGCTCCGGAGTGCCGGCGCCTTCTATGTGGATGCACTGGTGCGCGCCATCCCAGCACGCGATGTAACATAAGCCGCATCCTATGCAAAGCTCGGGATGGATGCGGGCCACGATCTTGTAATTCAAATCCAGGTGCTCCCACTCAGTGACTCGCGACAGACTCAGTCCGCGGAAATCGTCGAGAGTGCGAAATCCCTTCTCGTCCATCCAGTTACTCAAGCCCTCGATCATGTCTTCCACGATGCGGTAGCCGTAATGCATCACGGCCGTGCACACCTGCAGGCTATGACAACCGAGTAGCAGAAACTCGGCCGCCTCGCTCCAGCCGGAAATGCCGCCGATGCCGGAAACCGGCAGCCCGCACTCCGCGTCACTCGCAAGCTGCTGGACCACGTGCAGCGCGATGGGTTTCACCGCCGGACCGCAGTAACCGCCGTGGCTGGATTTCCCGCCTACATCGGGGCGCGGCGTGAAGGTATCCAGATCCACGCCCGTGATGGAGTTCAATGTGTTGATGGCCGACAACCCGTCGGCCCCGCCCGCCTTGGCGGCGCGCGCAATCGCGCGGATGTCCGCCACATTGGGGGTCAGCTTCACCAGCACGGGCGTGCGCGCCACTTCCTTGACCCACTCGGTGATCAGTTTGGCGTACTCCGGCACCTGGCCCACGGCGCTGCCCATGCCCCGCTCGCTCATACCGTGCGGGCAGCCGAAGTTCAGTTCCAGACCGTCCGCGCCGGCATCCTCGGTGCGCCGCACGATGTCATGCCATGCTTCGCGGCGCGATTCCACCATCAGGGAGGCGATCACGGCGTGCTTCGGATACCGCTTCTTCACCTCCGCGATCTCCCGCAGATTGGTCTCGATCGGGCGATCGGTAATCAGTTCGATATTATTGAGGCCCATCATGCGCAGGCCGTTCCAATCCACCGAAGAGTAGCGCGACGACACGTTCACGATGGGCTCGCCGATGGTCTTCCAGACGGCGCCGCCCCAGCCCGCATCGAACGCGCGCGCCACCTGGTCGCCGCAATTGCTCGGCGGACCGGAAGCCAGCCAAAAAGGGTTGGGAGACTCAATGCCGGCGAAGCGGGTGGTCAGGTCAGCCATGGATGGCCTCCAGGCCGCGCGCGATTCCGGCCGCGGCGCGTTTGCCTTCCGCCACCGCATCCACTACCTCGCGGCCGCCGTTCACGCAGTCGCCCCCGGCAAAATATCGCGGGTTGCTGGTCTGGCCGGTGGCCGGATCCACGGTCACGCATCCGCCCGCGAGTCGAATATCGCGGAACTGCGACAGAAAGTCGAGGAGCCGGGATTGCCCGATGGAAGGAATCACCATGTCGCACGGCAGATTGAAATTGGAGCCGGGCACCTGCCGCGGCTGGCGGCGGCCTTTACGGTCGGGCGGCCCGAGTTCCATGCGCACACATTCCACCGATGCCACCGCGTCCTTGCCGTGAATGGCCACTGGCTGCGTCAGCCAATGGAAGCTCACGCCCTCCTGTCTGGCCCGGTCGAATTCGAACTCAAAGGCGGGCAGCTCCGTTTCGCTGCGGCGATAGAGCACATGCACCTCTTCCGCGCCCAACCGCAGGGCTGCGCTAGCCGCGTCGACCGCTGTGTTGCCGCCGCCAATCACCACCACGCGGCCTCCCACCCGCGCGCCCCGGTGCATCTTGTATTCCGCGATGAAACGCAGCGCGTCGATCACACCTGGCAGACCTTCGCCGGGTATGTCGAGCGGATGCGCGCGGCCCAGGCCCACGCCCAGGAAGACGAAGTCGAACTGTTCTTCCATCTCTTTGATGCGCAACTCGCCGCCGATCTCCGCGCTCAGCCGGAACTCTACGCCCAACGAGCGCACTAACTCGACCTCCTGCTGGCTGTCGGAAGGCCGCAGCTTATATTCGGCCACGCCATAGGTATTGAGTCCCCCGGCCAGGGGACGGCTGTCGAAGATGGTGACCGCAACGCCCCGCTGCCGCAGCCACGCCGCGCACGCCAGCGACGCGGGACCGGCGCCGATGCAGGCCACGCGCCCGGATTTGTCGACTTCCGCCACCGGCAATCGCCGGCCGGAGCCGTAGAAATGGTCCATCGCGTGGCGCTGCAGGCGTCCGATCTCGATGGGCCGTTGATTGTACCGGTGCATCACGCAGGCGGCTTCGCACAAAACGTCCACCGGGCACACCCGCGCACAACTCAGCCCCAGGATATTCGCGCTCAAGATGGTCAACGCCGAACCACCCGGATTCCCGCTCGAGATCTTTTTGATGAAGCCGGGAACATCGATGTGCGTGGGGCAGGCGTTGGAGCATGGCGCATCGAAACAGTAGAGACAGCGGTTCGCCTCCACCAGCGCCCGGCGCGCGCCCAGCGGCGGATGAATCTCGGCAAAGCTGTCGGCGAATTGGCGCTCGTCGGTCATAGGTTTACGTGCTGGCTTATGCGATGGTCAGTGCGGCGTACATGTCGGGCCGGCGGTCGCGGAAGAATTGCCAGGTCTTGCGCACTTCGGCGATCAAGTCCAGATCCAGATCGGCGGTCAACACTTCATCGCGGTCGCGCGAAGCCTGCGCGACAATCTGGCCGCGCGGATTGCAGAAGTAACTCGAGCCGTAGAATTCGCCGATATTCCAGGGCGCTTCCACGCCCACGCGATTGATGGCGGCGATGTAATAGCCGTTGGCCACCGCGTGCGCGGGCTGCTCCAGTTTCCAGAGATGCTCGCTCAATCCGGCGACGGTGGCGGAAGGATTGAATACGATCTCCGCGCCATTGAGCCCCAGCGCGCGCGCGCCTTCGGGGAAGTGGCGGTCATAGCAGATATAGACGCCGATGCGCGCCACGCCCACATCGAACACCGGATAGCCCAGGTTTCCCGGCCGGAAATAGAACTTTTCCCAAAAACCAGGCGCCACGTGCGGGATGTGGGTCTTGCGATATTTGCCCAGATAGACACCTTCGGCCGAGATCACAGCGGCCGTATTGTAGTACACGCCCTCCTGCTCGCGTTCGTAGACCGGGACGATCAGGGCGATGCCGTGCCGGCGGGCGACGTCCTGCATGAGCCGAATGGTTGGGCCTTCCGGTACGGGCTCGGTGAAATCGTACCAGCGCACCTGCTGCTCGGCGCAGAAGTAGGGACCGTTGAACAACTCCTGCAGGCACACGATGCGCGCGCCGGCCTCGGCTGCCTGGCGGATATATTCCAGATGCTTGTCGATCATGGCCCGCTTGATCTCGGCCAGGGGCAGATCCGGGGAAGCATCCGTGTGCGCCTGGATGAGAGAACAGCGGACGAGACGTGGCATGCGTGCACTCCTGTCGATCGCATCATTATACCGTTGCAGCCGTAGCAAACGTAGCCGCTCGGTGCGGCGGTTTCCAGAGTCAAGGGTGCGGGCTGGCGGCCATCGACATCCACGACGCCGATTTCCCGCGCGACCTCCGCCGCGATTACGACCTTGCCGGTGCGTTCGAGCAGGTTGGGTTCGTGCAGCGCTACGACGACCCGCCCGATGAATTCCGGACTCTCGCTGTTGGATAGAGCAGGCCAGGATAGAGCGAGGCCACCGTCAGGCCGTGGGAAAGCAGTTCGGGGGCCATGTATTTGCGAGCGGTCCAGTAGCCGGTGTTCACGATGAGGCCGCTACGACGCTTCACCATCATGCGAGCCGCATGCGAGGAGGCGGCCCAGGCGGCGCGCACGCCGGCATCCAACATGCCCGTCCAGCGATGCGCGGGCTGCTCCTTTGAAAGCGCTCTTCAAGCTTGCCGGCCTGCGGCCGGTGGACCGGCGGAGCGCCTGCCCCACTGCGCACCGCGTCTTCATGACCCTTGGTGGCCTGTAGGGGGCCATGGGACACCGTAACGCCACCCGTGGTGCTACGTCCAATATCTTGGTATGCTGGGCAACTGCATCAACGGGGCAAGAACAGAATGTGCTTTCGACGGTTCTTACGCGTGCCTTTGCTGTGGAGTACGCTCGTTTTTCCGCTCCTCGCAAACGATCCTACAGGTACCATCACCGGGACGGTAACCGACACCAGCGGGGGTGTCGTCCCCAAGGCGCGGGTGACGGTAACCAGCCTCACAACGAACGCCGCGCGCGACGCGGCGACCAATGACGATGGCGATTTCACGGTGGCCCTGTTGCCTCCGGGGCACTACCGGGTGGCCGTAGAGAAGGACGGCTTTCGCAGGGCCGTTCTCTCCGATGTCGGCTTGGACGTGGAGCAAACCGCGCGCGTCGATTTTACGCTGCAGGTCGGCATCCTCACCGAGGAAGTGAAAGTCAGCGACACGCCGGCGATTATCCAGACCGACACCTCCGCCATGGGGCAAGTGATCGACGGCCGCCTGGTACACGAGTTGCCCCTGAACGAGCGGAATTTCCTGGCGTTCGCGCTGTTGGCGCCGGGCAGCCAATTGCCCGTCGAAGGATCGCAGAACTCCACACAGGGCGGCGCGGTGAGCGTGAATGGCGCGCGGGAGCAGTCGAACAACTTCCTGCTGGAGGGCGTGGACAACAACGACCCGTACATCAACCAATACGTCGCCCTGCCGTCGATTGACGCCATTCAAGAGTTCAAAGTGCAGTCGAGCGACTACTCGGCGGAATTCGGGCGCAGCGGCGGCGCGCAAATCAACGTGATTTTGAAGAGCGGCTCCAACCAGTTTCACGGCGGACTTTTCGAGTTCCTGCGCAACCGGAACCTGGACGCCAAGAATTATTTCGATCAGCCCTATTGCTCGCCCGATTCGATACCGGGCACCTGCGGCCCGATCCCCAGCTTCGACCGTGACCAGTTTGGCGCGACCTTCGGCGGTCCGATTCGCAAAAACAAAACCTTCTTCTTTGTATCGTACGAGAGTCTGCGCCTGCGGCAGGCCACCACGCGCGAGGCCACGGTGCCCTCGCAAACGCAGTTGTCGGAAATTGAAGGAATACTATCTGGCGTTGGCATTCCCCTAAATCCCGCCGGGCAAGCGATCCTCAATCTCTATCCGGCCGCCAACGTGGGGACCGACCTGGCGAACTCGAACACCTTCGTTTCCGCGCCTGTGATTCGGAATACCGAGAACCTGGGCCTGGTCAAGGTGGACCACCACGTTGGGACTAACGACACGCTGTCGGCGCACTGGGCGATCTTCGACCAGGATCGTTTCAATCCTTTCGATCCGGTGAATGCGTTCACCAATTTGCCGGGTTACGGCAGCTACACCCTCAACGACGGCCAGAACGGCGGGTTGAGCTGGACGCACGTATTTACTTCCGCCGCCATCAACGAGTTTCGGCTGGGATACAACCGCATGCGGGCGGGCGCGCTGCAGCAAAGCTATGGCCAGAACATAAGCGCGCAATTGGACTTTCCGGACGTGCTGACCAATTCGGTGGACCTGGGATATCCGGAAGTCAATCTGCTGGGATTCGACGGGATCGGCGAGCCGCTGAACTATCCGCAAGACCGCCACGATACGACCGTGCATCTCTCCGACAATCTGTCCTGGATCAAAGGACGCAATCAGTTCAAGTTCGGAGCAGATATCCGCGACATCCAAATCGACAACTACCTCGATTTCGTTGCGCGCGGCGATTTCTTCTTCGAGGCGGGCACTGAAGACGGCATGGCCGGAACTCCCGGAGAGGCCCTGGCCCAGTTGGCCGTGGGCATACCCGATTACGCGGTAGGCGTGTCGGGCAACACTTTCAACACCGTGCGCAGCACGGGCATGAATTATTACATCCAGGACGATATCCACGTGGTGCCGCGGCTATTGTTAAACGTGGGCATGCGGTATGAGTACAACAGCCCCGCGGTGGAGGATCACAATCGCTACAGCATTCCCGATCTCAGCGCCAATTCCGCAACCTGCACGCCGGTTCCCAACTGCCAGTTCATCCAGGCCGGAACGGACGGAGTTCCGCGCGCCACTTACAATCCGACGCGCACCGATTTCGCGCCGCGCATCGGAGTTGCCTGGCGGCCGATGAAGACCGAGCGCTGGGTGGTGCGCGCCGCCTACGGCATCTTCTATGACGTGGGTATCTTCAACATCAACGTCTTTCCGCGCTTCAATCCGCCTTTCTACGATCTGTCCTATTACCCCAACAGCGGCACCAACACGATTCAGAATATTCTCGACCAGCCGGCCAACGCGATCGTGGAACCCAACATGATCGCGCGCAACTTCCGCGACGCCTACATGCAGCAATGGAACGTGGATCTGCAATATGAAATCAAGCCTAACTGGATGGTCGATCTGGCATACGTGGGATCCAAGGGCACGCACCTGGCCGACGTGCGCGATCTGAATCAGACCAACCCCGTCACGGGACTGGCGCCTTACCCGCAGTTCTCGTCGATCCTTTACGTGGAATCGGGCGCCGCCAGTTCGTACAACTCCCTGCAGTTCCGCTCCGAAAGGCGCGTCGCCCAAGGCCTCACGTTTCTGGCTGCGTACACCTTCTCGAAATCCATTGACGACGTTTCGTCGGTGTTCGGCGGCAGCGTGGGCTCCGGTCTGCCGCAGAACTCATACGACCCGCAGGCCGACCGCGGGCTTTCCGATTTCAACGCGAAGGATCGTCTCGTGGTCAGTTCGGTTTACGACCTGCCGTTCGGCCGCAAGTGGGTCACGCATGCGGGCTGGCAGAAGGGACTGCTAGGCGACTGGCAGGCGGCCGGTATCCTGACGGCCCAGACGGGGTCGCCGTTCACGGTGAACCTGCCATCTTCGCAGTCCGGGTCGGCTATCGCCGCGTTTGGCAACCCGTACCGGCCGGATTTGATCTCCAACCCGTACACGCCCGGTCCGGTGATGGCGAACCCGAACCCGGCGTGCCACACCACGATTTCGCAAGGGGGACTGGCAGCCGACGTGGTGGACCAACCGGGAAGCTGGTTTAACACCTGCGCTTTCGTTGAGCCGCCGGCGGGTCAGTTCGGCGATGCCGGGCGCAATATCATGACCGGGCCGGGACTGACGAACGTGGATTTCTCGATGTACAAGAACTTTCTGCTGCGCAAGGAGAGCCACCGGCTGCAGCTTCGCGGTGAGGTGTTCAATTTGCTCAACCATCCGAACCTCGACATCCCGAACCATGTGTTCGAGAGCCCCAATTTCGGACAGGTGCTATCGGAGAACGCTTACGGCAATAAGCCGCCGCGGCAGGTTCAGTTGGGGATCAAGTACATTTTCTGAGTAGGTGAAGTGTGACTTACGTCCAGGACTTCCTTCACGACGTACGCTATGCCCTGCGCGCGCTTTGGAAGACGCCGGCATTCGCGGCTACCGCTCTGGCGGCCCTGGCGCTGGGCATCGGCGCGAACACCGCGATTTTCTCGGTGGTCAACGCCGTCCTGCTGAAACCGCTGACCTACCCCGACGCCGGTCGCATCGTGTTGTTCTTCCAGACCACGCCCGCCGGGCCCAATTATGGCGCTTCCGCCACGAAGTTCAACACGCTACGCCGGCAGACGGGCGCGTTCCAGGACGTTTCCGCCTACGAGTACAGCGGCGCCGGCTTCAACTTGACCGCCGGCGCAGATGCGGAACAGGTCCACGGCATTCGTGTCTCGTCCGCTTACTTCCGCCTCTTCGGCGCGCCCATCGCGCTCGGCCGGACCTTCAACGCCGATGAAGACCGCCCCAACGGCGCCCACGTGGTGGTACTCAGTTACGGATTGTGGCAGCGCCGTTTCGGGCGCGATCCGCAAATAGCCGGCAAGACCATTTCGCTCAGCGGCACTCCTTACACGGTGGTGGGAGTCGTCGCTCCGGCATTCTCGACGGAGCTCGACACGCCTCCGGACCTGTGGCTGCCATTTCAAATCGATCCCGCCAGCACAGATCACGCGCAGTTCTTCAACGTGGTCGCGCGCCTCAAGCCCGGCGTCACGCGGGGGAAAGCCAACGCGCAACTGCAACTGGCGGCGGACGAGTTTCGCCGCAGCTTCCCGAACATCATGGGTCCGCGCGACGGATTCGCCATACAACCATTCCAGGATGCGATCGTCATTGAAGTGCGCCCGTCGCTGTTGGTGCTGGCCGGCGCGGTGGGTTTCGTCCTGCTGATCGCTTGCGCTAACGTCACCAATCTGCTACTGGCGCGCGCGACCGGACGCCGGCGCGAGATCGCCGTCCGCGCCGCCATCGGCGCCGGGCGCGGCCGCATCGTGCGCCAATTGCTTACCGAAAGCGTAGTGCTCTCGGCGCTGGGAGGCGCGCTGGGACTCGGGCTGGGCAGCGCGGGAGTGCGCGCGCTGCTGGCCTTGAATCCGGGCGATATTCCGCGCCTTGGAGAGCACGGCGCGGCCGGCGCGATGGATTGGCGGGTGGCCGCCTTCGCCGTCATTGTGACGCTCGCCACCGGCGTGATGTTTGGGTTTATCCCGGCGTTGGATGCTGCGCGGGCCGATCTGAACAGCGCGCTGAAAGCGGGCGGCGGACGATCGGGCGCCAGCCTGCATCAGCGACGGACAGGCGCGCTGCTGGCGATGGGCGAGGTGGCGCTGGCCCTGGTGCTGTTGATTGGAGCGGCGCTGCTCATTCGTACCTTCGCTGCATTGAGCGCAGTCGCCCCTGGATTCGACCGCCAAAACATCCTGACGATGCGCATGTCGCTGGCCGGTTCGCGATTCCAGAAGACCGCCGATGTGAACCAACTGGTGCGCGACGCCGTTCGGCGCATCGAAGCCCTGCCCGGCGCCGCTCGCGCCGCCGCCAGTTACAACCTGCCGCTGGAAGGGATATTCGGCATACCGTATAGCATTGTGGGCGGGGCATCCACGGGCGCGCGCTACGATGGCCGCGGCTGGATGGCCGTGTCGCCGGGTTATTTCGATATCTTCAAGATCCCGGTCGTGCGCGGACGCGCCTTCACGGATCGCGACGACGGCGCCACTGGAGGGGTAGCCATCGTCAACGAAGCCTTTGCGCGCAAGTTCCCACGGGCCGAACGCCTGCTCCTGGGCCAGGGATACGGTCCGGAGTTCGCGGAGCCTGCGCGGCAGATCGTGGGCGTTGCGGGGGACGTTCACGACTCCGGACTCAATCGCGATCCGCAGCCAGTCGTTTATGTGCCCACGGCGCAAGTGACGGATGGAATCACGGCGCTGGCTAATCGCGCCTCGACGTTGGCCTGGATTGTGCGCACGCGCAGTGCGCCGCATGCGCTGCGGGCTTCCATCGAACGGGAGTTGCGGGATTCGAGTGGTGGATTGCCGGTGGCGCGGGTGCGGTCGATGGACGAAGTGGTGGCCCGGTCCACCGCGCGCGAGCGATTCAACATGACGCTGCTGACGATCTTCGGCTGCGCGGCGCTGCTGCTCGCCGCCATCGGCATTTACGGATTGATGGCGTATTCGGTGGAGCAACGCACTCGGGAGTTGGGGATCCGCATAGCGCTGGGCGCCGCGCCGGACCGGGTGCGCAACGGCATCGCGATGGAAGGCATGCGGCTGGCGCTGGCCGGCGCGTTGGCCGGCGAGGCGGCGGCGTTCGGCCTGACGCGGTTGCTGGCGAATTTTCTGTTTGGAGTCAAGGCGTGGGACCCGCTGGTGTTCGCCACCGTACCGGTGGTGCTTGGTGCGGTGGCGTTGGCGGCCGTGTGGCTGCCGGCGCGGCGAGCAACGCGCATCGATCCGATGACCGCACTCCGCTGCGAGTGAGGTGCGACGTCCTGGTAAGGGGTACGGGGCTGACAAGGGTCCGCGCGGATTGGTAGAATTAAAACTGCGTACCCATGGCGCTATCGTCTAACGGTTAGGACAGAGCCCTCTCAAGGCTTAAATACGG
>CAVPQK010000010.1:0-5315 GCA_963707465.1 Bryobacterales bacterium | reverse complement strand
TAAGACAATCGGTTGGCTGCTCAATGTGGAGACCGTAGGGGTCACCATTCTCTTGGACGCCTTCGTCCGCCAACATCCGCAAAACCTAGTCTGAGAGCCATTCTTCATGGCAATCGACCGCCGCTGCCGTCCGACGATAATCGTTGACATCCGGCCTAATTTTGGGGTATATTTGAGTACAGATACCCCACCGGATGAAAGATTGTACCCCATGCCCATGTCGCTCTCGGATGCCAAAGTTCGCAACGCCAAGCCAAGAACAAAGCCCTACAAAATCGCTGATGGCGAAGGGCTGTTCCTTCTGATCATGCCGTCCGGCAGCAAATACTGGCGGCTGAAATACTTCTTTGCGGGCAAGGAAAAACTGCTTGGCATTGGGTGTCTATCCTGAAGTCAATCTGGCTGACGCCCGCGAGCGGCGTGCGCAAGCACGCAAGGTGCTCGCCGCCGGGAACGATCCCGGGGAGGCGAAAAAAGAGGCCAAGCGGTTGGCGACCCTCAAGAGCGCCAACGCATTTGAGGTGGTCGCCCGCGAGTGGTTTGAAAAGCGCAAACACGAATGGGCGCCAACGTTCCGCCGATACCATGCTCGCCCGTCTCGAACAAGCATATCCTTCCGAAGCTGGGCCAAAGGCCGATTGCCGACATCACCGCGCCGGAAGTTCTTGCCATGCTTCGCGTCGTCGAAGACAAGGGCACTCTGGAAACCGCACGGCGCGTGATGCAGATGTGCGGGCAAATCTTCATGTATGCCATCGCCACCGGCCGGGCCGAACGAAATCCGGTGCCTGATTTGCGCGGCGCGCTGAAAACCCCGGTCGCCAAACATCATTCCTTCCTGAAAGCAACCGATCTGCCCGCATACCTCAAGAAACTGGAAGCCTATGACGGCAGCCTGCAAACCAAGCTGGCACTCCGCTTCCTGCTGCTTACCTTCGTCCGCACGAACGAATTGCGAGGGGCACAATGGACGGAGATTGATTGGGACAAAGCCGAATGGCGAATTCCTGCCGAACGCATGAAGATGAAAGAACTGCATATCGTGCCGCTGTCGAGGCAAGCAATCGCCGTTCTTCGGGAATTGGAAAAGCACTCCGGCAATCGGCAGTATGTTTTCCCAAACCAGCACAATCCCGCCACGTTCATGAGCGAGAACACCATGCTCTATGCCCTGTATCGCATGGGCTATCATTCACGCACCACCGGGCATGGATTTCGCAGCACTGCCAGCACGATTCTGAATGAGCATGGTTTTCGTGCGGATGTGATTGAACGTCAGCTTGCCCACAGCGAACGGAACACCGTCCGGGCTGCCTACAATCATGCCCAATACCTGCCGGAACGCCGGAAAATGATGCAATGGTGGGCCGATTATCTTGATAAAGTTGCCTGCAAGCCAAAAACGAAGACCCGTCGCACGCGAGACAGAAGCCGTGAAGGCGACTGATGCGTCGCATTAGGCAGTTGTACGACGTAGAACGGCTGTCCAAGGAGTGGTCGGCCACCGAAGGTGGTTTACTGCGCCAATCTAAATCCGTGGTGCTCTTGCACTCACTCAGCGATTGGCTGGTCGAGCAGAAGCTGCGGGTGTTGCCCAAGAGCCCATTGGGACAGGCGATCTCGAATGCCTTGGCCAACTGGCAAGCGCTCTGCCGTCAACCAGAGGATGGTGAGTTGAGCATCGACAACATCCTCTCAGAGCGGGCACTGTGGGCTCAGGCCGTGGGCCGAAACAATTGGCTGTTCGTCGGCAGCGACGACGGTGGCCGTACAGCGACCGTGCTGTTCAGCATTACGGCCAGCAAGCGACACGGCATCGACCCCTTCCGCTACCTGGCGGACCGTCTTCAGCGGCTTCCCACCACTCCGCGACCGGCGAGCTGGATTGTTGCCCGATGTCTGGTTTTAGCGCGACTGAACACAGCCAGAAAACGAGCCGCATAGCTTGAAACTGGATTACCAGGAGGGCGATAATTGTGGCCGTCGGCGTGGACGATTACAATTACGCCGGCTCCGGAGCAGCAATGCAGCCAGGTCAGGACGGCGGTTCCCCGCTGCGTAAGGTGGCCTAGCCACTATTAAATCCAAAGGAGGACACTATGACCCAAACCAGCGCTGCGCTGCAAGGCAGCAAGCAGGCAGCTGACAACAATGCAATTCGTCCGTTGCATGTGAATGTTCCGGAAGCGGAACTCGCCGAATTGCGCAGGCGCATCAACGCGACAAGGTGGCCCGACCGGGAAACGGTCACGGATCAACCGCAAGGCGTGCAACTCGCGACGACGCAGGCACTCGCCCGCTATTGGGCGACGGATTACGATTGGCGCAAGGTCGAGGCCAAGCTGAACGCCCTGCCGAATTTCATCACCGAAATCGATGGGCTGGACATTCATTTCATTCACGTTCGTTCGAAACATGAAAATGCGTTGCCGCTCATCGTCACGCACGGGTGGCCCGGCTCGATCATCGAGCAGCTGAAGATCATCGGCCCACTCACCGATCCGACCGCACACGGCGGAAAGGCGGAGGACGCGTTTGACGTCGTGATCCCGTCGATGCCGGGCTACGGGTTTTCAGGCAAGCCGACCAGTCCCGGCTGGGACCCTGCCCACATCGCACGTGCCTGGGTCGTGCTGATGAAGCGCCTCGGGTACACGAAATTCGTAGCACAGGGCGGCGACTGGGGCGCGATCATCGTCGATATGATGGGCTTGCAGGCCGCCCCGGAGTTGCTCGGCATTCACACCAACATGCCCGGCATCTTTCCAGCCGACATTGATGGGGCGGCCTTTTCCGGCGCGCCCGCGCCATCGGGTCTCTCAGCCGATGAGAAACTCGCTTACGACCGGCTGCAGTTCGTTTATCAAAAGGGAATCGCCTACGGGTTCCAGATGGGGCTGCGACCGCAAACATTATACGGAATCGCGGACTCACCCGTCGGCCTGGCGGCTTATTTCCTTGATCACGACGCACGCAGCTACGAGCTGATCGCACGCGTCTTCGACGGAAAGACCGAGGGCCTCACCCGCGACGACATCCTCGACAACATCACGATCACCTGGTTGACGAACACGGCGATTTCTGGCGCCCGTCTCTATTGGGAGTATTTTGGGAAAGGGTATTTCAATGCCAAAGGCGTCTCCATCCCGGTTGCCGTGAGCGTCTTCCCTGACGAACTCTATCCAGCCCCGCGGAGTTGGACAGAGCAGGCGTATCCCAAACTGATCCATTACAACACGCTTGCCAAAGGGCGGACACTTTGCCGCCTGGGAGCAGCCGCAACTTTTTTCAGAGGAAGTTCGCGCGGGGTTCAGATCGCTGCGATCATAGACGGCGAAATTGGCAGCCTGATCTGAAAGATAGATCAATGGCCCAAATGTTCGCAGTCCAACAGGAGGCAGGGAGAAATCATGAAACTCACAGGCAAGAAGGCTCTCATCACCGGCGGAAACAGCGGCATCGGCCTGGCCACTGCCCGCCTTTTCGTTGCAGAAGGCGCTGAAGTCGCGATTACCGGCCGGGACCAGAAGACGCTGGATGAAGCAGTCGCCGAACTGGGACCCAAGGCGCGCGGCTATCGCGCCGACGTTACCGTGGCGGACGACCGGAAGCGGCTCTTCGCGGATCTTGCCAAGGATTTCGGCAAGCTGGACATCGTCTTCGCCAATGCCGGCATCTCCGGCCAGACCCCTACCGGCTCGACCGACGAGGCGATTTTTGAGAATGTCATTCGTACCAACCTCAGTGCCGCTTTTTTTACGGTGAATTCGAGCTGCCCCTTTGCTGAACGACAACGGCAGCATCATCTTTAACGGATCGGTACACAACCATCTGGGCCAGGCCGGTGTGGCCGCATATGCGGCCACGAAGGGCGGCGTTGTCTCCATGGCGCGTTCCATCGCCGCCGATCTTGCACCGCGCAACATTCGTGTGAACGTCGTGGCGCCAGGCGCGACGAAGACTCCCATTTGGAATCGCGGGCCACGCGCTTCTATGTCTGCAGATGAATCCGCCAAGCTGGCCAAAGCCATATCGTCCAGGATTCCACTGGGCCGCTGGGGTGAGCCGGAAGAACTTGCCAAAGCCGTACTTTTCCTTGCCTCAGATGACTCCTCCTACGTCAACGCCATCGAGCTGATGGTTGATGGAGGCGCGACGGGCGCACCGTGGGGAACCCCCATTTTTCACGAATAACCTCGGAGCCGTTCCGTGCATTACGCAGGGCGACTGTCCCTGTCCAGCAGAAAGGGTGTTCCATGTCACATCACTTTGATACTCCAACCGCCAGAGAAGACCCGCGCATCTGCGTCAACGATTTTTATTTGTTCGATGGGGCCGCTGGCACGACCGTTATGGCCATGACGGTGAACGCCGATGCGGGATTGTCCGCACCGGATACGTTCCGAGATGAGGGCCTGTACGCTTTCCGCTTCGACCTGAACGGCGACGCGCGGGAGGAGCTTACGTTCAAGTTCAGGTTCGGCGACCCACGCCATGCCGACGGAACCGAGCATCGCCACGTCCAGGACTGCCAGGTTCGCATGGCAAGCGGCGAGGATGCCCTTCACGGCCTCGGCGGCGAGTTGCTTGTCGAAGGCGAAACCGGCGAATTCGTCGGCCGATCGGGGATACGGGCCTACGCCGGACTGGCTCCGGACCCGTTCGCCGTCGATCAGGCGGGGGTTCATGACTTCATGACCTCGTTCTACAAAGAGCAAAAGTTTAACCCCCAAGCCTTCGTTAGTCGAAGGAATTTCTTCGCCAATCGGAACGTCTCGGCGATCGTGCTGGAAGTCCCCAATCGCCTGATTGGGGAAGGCACGGTCCGAGCCTGGGCGACGGCTTCACTCGTCGGTCATGCGCCGGAGGTCCAGGTGTCACGCTGGGGGCTGCCGATGATCACGCACCTCTTTCTCAGCGATAACAGCAAAGATCTCAAGGAAGCCTTCAACCGTTCCTTGCCTTGTGACGATGTGGCTCAATTTTCGGAACCCATCGCGGCGTTTGTGCGGAATATGACAACGTACGCGAACACGTCGGGTAACCCTGCTGAGTACGGGAAACGTATCGCCGGTGTTCTCTGTCCGGCGACGCTGCCCTACAAAATCGGCACATTTGCCTCCTTCGATTACGCCGGGTTCAACGGTCGCGCCCTGGGAGATGACGCCATGGACGTGATGCTGACTCTCGCGGCCAACCAGGCGCTGAGTGACGGCGTCGCTCCCGACCGCCAGCGCACGCGGGGCGAGTTCCCCTACTTCGGCGAGCCGTACACCCACGACGAACAGCACGGCGTATCGCCCGCGGCACAACCT
>CAVPQK010000009.1:0-39268 GCA_963707465.1 Bryobacterales bacterium | reverse complement strand
TGGTCGTTGGCTTCCACGTGAAGCGGCCGTTGGTCTGCATAGAAGACGTAGGGCTCGGAGGCGTCGTCGTTTGGTAGAGCGCTTTTCGTTAGCTTCGGCTCGTTCTTGCCAACGACCAGTGCATGTCCCTGGAATTCTTTGGTTTCCCAATGCACTTTCACCTTGAATCGCTCTGCCAAGAGATTTTGCAGCATCTCGGGGATCTGCCCTCTGGGAGCGTCATCACGCACCTTGGCGTTGATGCTGTACCACTCGCTGTTCAGCCAATCCGGCCCGACGATTTGGTTCGGCCGCACGCCGTACGCCCGGCATAACACACCGTAGAGCTTCACGCCGGAAAAGTTGATTTGACGGAGGTCGCCAATAATTGCCGGAGCCATACCAGTGGACCGCCTGCCGCCGACAGCAGCCGGAGGCTCCGTCAAAACTTTCACAGATGCCACCCTCGAAGGAAGGCCTCGCAGTCTGCTCCTGACCGAGCGCCGCATGCTGTCCAAACATGATTACGGACAGAGTCATGAGCGATTTCATCTGACCATCCTAGTGCTTTGACCGCTTAGAAAAGTACTTGTTGTAGCCCAATTTACGCCGTGCGTCTTTTCGGCTGAACTGCCAAGCGATTTTTGTACGAGCCCCGTTCACTACGGCGTTCCAAGCACGTGCTTCCTCCTTGAGTCGAGCGAGCGTTGGCAATCTTCTTGTTCCTAGACATTGGCGGGAGAATAGGCTGATTTCGATTTCTGCCTGGTTCAGCCAGCTACCATGCTTGGGCGTGTAGTGAACCGTGAATCGGCTCCAGAGGTTGGTGCCTGGGATTTCTCCGTAATGATCGGTGAGTGACTTCCGGCAGTGGATGTTCAGATTGTCCACGACCAGGTGGATGGTCTGCGCAGTTGGATAGTTGAGGGCCAACTCCGCCATGAATTGGGCGAATTCGGCGGCACAGCGATCCGGTGTCGGGCGGGTATAGTGCCGGCCTGCTTTCGGTTCCACAGCGCAGAACACATTGGCGGTGCCGCACCGCTCATACTCGCTGTCGCGCTTGGCGACCTGGCCCGGTGCCGGCGGCTTAGGCGATCGCACATCCTTGTGTAGCGTGACGGGTTTCTCGTCCAGGCAAACTACTGGTTCTGCTTGAGTATATGGCCTTTCGTAGAGTTCCAAAACGTCTTCCAACTTCCGGACGTATTCCTCATTGAGTTCGGCCACGCACCACATTTTTTTCCCGCCACGGTTTCAAGTCGTGGCTTTCGAGCAGGATCCGAATGGTCTCACGGCCAACTTTGGGAACCAACTTCCGCTTGATCGCTTCCTCCGCTATCAGCCGAACCGTCCATCGGGCCCGACCATCGGGCGCATCACTGCACGCCATCGCGATAATCCGTTGCTGCTCAGTAGGGCTCAAGATCGGTTTGGCGCCCTGTCGAGGACGTTCGTAGAGCGCACGATCCACTCCGCCTTCCAGGTAACGCTTACCGATGTCGCGTACCGTCTTCGGCGTCAACCGCAGGCGCCGGGCAATCACGGGCGCCGAGTCTCCGCCAGATAAGTGCAACAGGGCTAGTGACCGCAACACCACTCGTACCTGTTGCACTCCGCTACGGAGCAATTGGACCAGGGAGCGCTCATCGGATTTCGGTAGCTTAACTTCCAGCCGCTTGTAGCCTCGCATGCCTCAGCATACAGCTAAAACATTCTGTATAAAATACGTTTTACAAGTTATTTTTCAAGCGGTCGCGGCACTAGTGCCGCGACCGCATGACGAATTGCTCTATTGCGAAGGCTTCGCCCAGAAACACAGTTGCTCCGGCGCGCTCTTTACAAACAATTCACGCGGTCAGGTACCTAGTCCAAGAATCGAAATCTTTGCAAGCGTAAACCCGCGGCCGAACGGAACAAACCCGCGGATGGAACGTCTTACTATTCGACACTCTCCGTGGAGGAATGTCTTGGTCGACTCCAATCTCACTGACGCTGTAACCGCCCAGCTCGAAAAGATCCTGAGCCGCCCTCCTCTGTTTTCTTCGCCGCGCCTGAGCCGGTTGCTGCGCTTCCTGGTGGAAGAAAAGCTTGCTGGCCGCAGCCAGCAGCTCAATGAGTATCAGATCGGGCTGCGCGTTTTCGATCGCCCGCCCACTTTCAATCCGCGAGCCGATCCAATCGTACGCGTCCAGACACATCATCTACGCGCGCGTCTGGCGGAGTATTATGCGGCTGAGGGCGCCGCCGACCCGGTCGTCATCGAGTTGCCTTCCCGAACCTACGGGCCGCAATTCCGCCACGTAGCGCCGCTCGTCCCCGCGGCGCAACCGCCCGATTCTACCGCGAAGCCGCGCCTGGCGGCTCGTGGCCCACTGGTGACAGGCGCGTCGGTTCTCTTGGTGATCCTCGCCCTCCTCGCCATAATGGGACATTTCAGGCAGCCGCGCCCTCTGCACGATCCCGATCCCGTGGCGCAGAATCTTTATGCGCGGGGGCGCTACTTGCTCGACCGCCAGACCGAGGCCGCCCTGCGCCAGGGCGTGGAGTGTTTCCAACAGGCGGTGGCGCGCGATCCGCACTTCGCGGCGGCATACGCCGGAGAGGCCGACGCGTACAATCTGCTGGTGCAATATGGCTTCATGCAGCCGGGCGAAGGGATGGAACGGGCGCGCCGCGCGGCACACCAGGCCCTCTCGGCCGATTCGCACCTCGCGGCAGCGTATGTCTCTCTGGCCGCGATTTCCGAGGCATACGATTGGAATTTCCGCGAGGCCGAAAACCTCTACCGGCGCGCCATTGAGTTGGATCCCGAACTGCCCTCCGCACATTTGTGGTACGGAATGTTTCTACGCGATCAAGGCCGTCTTCGGGAAGCCCTCCCCGAACTGCGGCGCGCCGAACAATTGGAACCGCTTTCGGTGCTGACCAACCTCAACGTGGCGGACGGATTCCGGGCCGCGGGCGATCTCGATTCGGCGCTTGAGCTCGCCCTCCGCGCCGAAGAGTTGGAACCTGGTCTTCCCGTTACCGAACTCTTCCTGGCGACAACCTACCGCGCGCGTATGGATAATACCGATGCCGACGCCAGCCTGGAGAGAGCCGCCAGCCTCTCGGAAGGAAATCCCCAGGCCATGGCGGATCTGGCGTGCGCCTATGCAAAGCTTGGCCGCCGACCGCAGTCCGCCGCCATCTTCCAGGAGATCCGGCAACTCGCTGTGGAACGTTATGTCTCGCCTTACGATCTGGGTAGGGTCGCGTCGCGCCTGGGCGACGAAGAGCATGCCGTCAAATGGTTCGAAGAGGCTTACCGCCAGCATTCCACTGGCATTCTATGGCTTCGGGGTGAAAAGAACGAAGCCATTCAGCACTCGCCCCACTTGCAAGCGCTGCTGCAAGGGATCGGTAACGGCTAGCCTGGCCCTCCCGCCACCACCGCCGCTAACGCGGCAATAAAAAGAAGCTGCAGGGTACCGCGGACCGGCAAGCTCATCGCCGGACGTCCCAGGATCGTGAGCCGCTTGCGCGCCGCCGCGAACGTTCGCCGGAAACATCGCCATCAGCAGTACCGCCAGGCATAGGGCCGCCGCGCGGCCGTGAAGGGAATCAGCAGTCCCACCGCGCCCAGAATTTCGAGAATGCCCGGTGATCGTCACGATCGTTCCCGCAGATGGGAAATTCGCCGGCACCATGCGAATCAGGTCACGGCCCGCCGCGCCCCCAGTGCGCCGATGCCGTGACCAGCAACATCACCGCGAGAGCCACGCCGCAGCGGCGTATCCCAATTATCCAGCGCGGCCACGCCCAGCAATCCTGCGCACGCGCAATCCGCAAACCCGACCACCAAATACGATCGCCGGAACCATGCGAATTATACCGTCTCGCCGCGCACCAGGTCCTCGTACGTCTCGCGCCGGCGAATCACGCGATATCCGCTGCCTTCCACCAGCACTTCCGGCCGCGCGCGGGCGCGAATTGTAGTTCGATGCCTGCACGAACCCGTAAGCGCCCGGCGGTGCAGACGGCCAGAAAATCGCCGGGCATCGCGTTGGCCATCTCGCGGTCGCGGGCCAGAAAATCGCCGGTCTCGCACACCGGGCCCACGACATCCACCGTCACCGGCGGCAGCGAATTCTTGCGCACCGGCATGATTTCGTGGTGCGCATGATACAGCGCGGGACGAATGAGATCGTTCATGGCGGCGTCCACCACCACGAATTCCTTGGCGCCGTTTTTCTTGCGATAGAGCACGCGCGTCAGCAGCACGCCGGCCGGGCCGGCGATGGATCGGCCAGGCTCAATCATTACGCTGCAGTCCGCTATTCCGCAGGCGCGCCTGCAGGCTCTCCACGAATGTCGCGATGGCCGGCGCCTTCTCGCCGCCGTGATAGGCCACGCCCAGCCCGCCGCCGAAATCCACGTGATTGATGGGGTCGCCCTGCGCGCGCAATGTCGGCCGCCAGCGCCAGCACGCGGTCCACCGCTTCCAGAATCGGGCTGGGGTCGAGCATCTGCGACCCGATATGGCAGCTCACGCCTTCCGCCGCCAGATTGCGATAGTCGCGCGCGCATGTGCATAAACTCGCGCCGCTTCCGCCATGGCGATGCCGAATTTGTGTTTGCTGAGCCCCGTCGAAATGTAAGGGTGCGTAGCGGCGTCCACGTCGGGATTCACGCGGAGCGAGAAATCCGGCCTTCACGCCCACGCGCGCGCGGCCATGGCATCGATCAGCGCCAGTTCCGCTTCCGACTCGCAATTGAAGCTGTGGATGCCGCTGGCGAGCGCGTATTCCACTTCCGCCGCGGTCTTGCCCGACGCCGGAGAAAACCACCTTCGCCGGGTCGCCGCCGGCCTGAAGCACGCGAAACAATTCGCCGCCGGAAACGATATCGAATCCCGCGCCGGCCTTCGCCAGCAGCGCCAGCACGGCGAGCGACGAATTGGCCTTCACGGCGTAGCAGACCGTGTGCGGCAGGTCGCCGAACGATTCGTCGTACGCGCGGTAATTCGCCAGCAGAGACTGGCTGGAATAGACGTAGGCGGGCGTGCCCACGCGCGCGGCGAGATCGGCGAGCGGCACCTGCTCGCAATAAAGATCGTTCTGGGAATAGGAAAACATTCGAAGTGGTTGGCGGAAACTTCAAGTATGGCACGCGGCGCACGTTTCAGCGCAGGCGCATTTGAGCCAGCTTCGGCAAAGAGTGAAGCTGGTCCACGTGATCGGGCGCGGAGTTCGCCGGCGAAACCCATATCCAGGAATTTGCCGCGCGACGCTTCGCTGAGTTGTTGCATTCCCATGGGGCCCCATTTGAGCACGGCGCGCTGCTGCACGCCGAGCTGCTGCAGCAGGTAATCGGCGGTCTCGGTGGTGCTGGCGTAAGTGCCCGGGAATAGCTCCGATGGGTGAGCATAAAACGTTTCGGCCGGCCATGGCGTCGCGGCCCAGATGCAGCCACGGCTGCAGGTTGTCTTCGGCGAGGGTGGATTCGACCGGCCCGGGCTTTGCCATCCGGATAATCGGTATGGATGCCATCGATGCAGATCACCGAATTCGACCCGCGCATACGATTCCGGGCTCTTGAGAATCTGGCGGAGCGCGCCGCATCCGGCGCTCCAGCCGCCCAGGATCACGCGCGCGAAAGGCACATTGGCTTTCTGTTCCAGCTTCCTTCAGCAGCGCGGGAAACGCTGCGGGTCTTCGAATAGCCTGGTGTATACGCCCGAGCCGTTGCCGGCCACTTCGCTGATCACCGCGACCTTGTGATTGCGTGCCGCCCGGCGACTTCCGCGATCTAGGGTCGCCGTGAAAAAACAGCAACAGCATTTTCGGACGCGACGCCAGGCCGCGCGGCAGGTACAGGGTGCCGATGTCGAGCTTTTCGCGCCGGCCCGGCGGAGTTTGCTCCGGCAGACGCCGATGCTCCCGCGTATGCTCCACCATCGGCGAGGGATTTTGCGGCTGCTGGGCGAACGCCGCAATCGCCGCAAAGAAAAGGAGCGCCCGCATCGAATTCCAGTGTACGAAACCGCGAAACGGTAAGCCGTTCGCGGCGTTGGCGGAGTTCTCACCCGCAAACCTTCAAGCCATCCACGCCGCGCCGATTTCCTCCAGGATTCGCGAGGCCTCTCGGGCCGGGTCGGCCGCGCGCGTGATCTGCCGTCCGATCACCAGGTAGTCGGCGCCGTCGCGCATCGCTTCCACCGGCGTGGCCGACCCGCTTCTGGTCTCCCTTTGCCGCGCCCGCCGAACGCACTCCCGGCGTTACCAGCAATTTGTTCTTCCCGATCATGCCGCCGCACCGCGGCGGCCTCCAGCGGCGACGCCACGATGCCATCCATCCCCGCCTCCATCGCCTTGCGGCGCGCGCAGCGCACCAGTTCGGCGATCGGGCAGGCGTATCCCTGCTCCGCCATGTCCTCCGGCCCGAAGCTCGTGAGCACCGTCACCGCCAGCAGTTTCAACTTCGGCATCGCCGCGGCCCTCCACCGCGGCGCGCATCACCGAGCCCACGGCGTGCACCGTCAGAAATTTCACGCCCGTGCGCGCCACCTGCGCCGTCGCGCGCTTCACCGTCTCGGGAATGTCGTACAATTTCAGATCGAGGAAAACGTCCTTCCCTTCCGCCAATCAGTTCGCGGACGAACTCCACGCCCGGCGGCGGCATAGAGTTCCAGCCCCACTTTGTAAAAGCCGACGCTGACTGCCCAGTTTCGCCACTAGCAGGCGAGCTTCCTGGGCGGAATCCACATCCAGGGCGACGATGATCGGGTTTTGTGTCATAGCAGTTGAATCGCTTTCTCCTTTCGCGGCAGCACCCGGCCGATGCGATACGCGCCCTGCGAGCGCCCGCTCGAGTTCCGCGGCGTCGGCCGGCGGCAGCGAAATCAGCAGGCCGCCGGAGGTTTGCGGGTCGTAGAGCAAAGCTTCGATTTCGGGAGCCAGTTCGCGCTGTGCCTCCACGGCGCAGGACGCGAACTCGCGGTTGTTCTTGCAGTCCGCCGGGCAGCGCGCCCTGCCGCGCGTATTCCACCGCGCCCGGCAGGAACCGGACCGCATCCACTTCAATCTCCAGCGTGACCCCGCTGGCCAGCGCCATCTCGCGCGCGTGGCCGATCAAGCCGAATCCGGTCACGTCGGTGCAGCCGTGTACGTCGAACCGGAGCATGGCTTCGCAGGCGCGCCGGTTGAGCGTGAGCATTTGCTCGATGGATGCCGCCACGTGCGCTTCCGCGGCCATCCCGCGCTTCAATGCCGTCGCGATCACGCCGGTGCCGATGCGCTTGGTGAAGACCAGCGCATCGCCCGGGCGCGCGCCGGCATTGGCCTTCATGCGATCGGGATGAATGGCGCCCGTGACGGCGTAGCCGAACTTGATCTCGTCGTCGGCCACGCTGTGGCCGCCCAGAATCGGAGCAGCCGGCCTCGTGCATCTTCTCCGCGCCGCCCTTCAGGATGGCCGCGCAGATCGTCCAGGTCGCCCTTGGCCGGATAAGCCAGGATGGAGAGCGACGAAATCGGCCGGCCGCCCATGGCGTAGACGTCGCTCAGCGCGTTGGCCGCGGCGATGGCGCCGAACGTCTCCGGGTCGTCGACGATGGGCGTGAAGAAGTCCACCGTCTGCACCAGGGCGAGCTCCGCCGTCAGCTTGTACACGCCGGCATCGTCGGCGGTATCAAACCCGATCAGCACGTTCTCGTCGGCCCAGCGGGGCACGCTGGCCAGCACCTGGTCCAAAACCTTTGGACTGAGCTTGGACGCTCAACCCGCGGCCTTCACGTGCGCCGTAAGCTTCTTCAGTTAGGCGTCCATCCATAGTTTGCGCTTCGCGTGTTTAATATAATAGCGGGGATGCGACGCACGTCTCTTTTTTCCGCCGTCCTGCTGCTGGCGCTGGCGTTTTCGCTGGTGTCCCGCGAACCGCAAACCGACCCGCGATTGAAAAAAGCGCTCGCGCGCTCCCGAGCGCAGCGGCTGGATCCAGGTCCATCTGGAAGGCTCGCCCGCCGAGATCGGCTTTCAGCACGGGTACCTGCTGGCCGCCGAGATCCAGGACAACTATAAAGAAATCTCCACCGAGCTGATCCACGACGAGAAGAAAGACTGGGCCTTCTTCCGCAGAACGCGCGCAAGCAGGTCTTCTGGCCGCACATCGAGCCGCGAATACCGCGAGGAGCTGACCGGCATCGCCGACGGCCTGAAGGCGCACGGCGGCAAGCTCGACGTCTGGGACATCGTCGCCATGAACGCCTGGCTGGAGTTGCCTTACTACGATAAGTGGCTGGATAAGCGCAATCTCACGAACATTACCGCGGACCATTGCAGCGCCTTCGTCGCCACCGGCAGTTACACCAAGGACGGACGCGTCGTGATCGGCCACAATAACTGGACCAGTTATTCGTCGGGCGAGCGCTGGAACATCATTTTCGACATCCAGCCGGCCAACGGCTCGCGCATCCTGATGGATGGCCAGCCGGGATTGATCCACAGCGCCGACGATTTCGGCATCAACGCCGCCGGCATCATGATCACCGAAACCACCATCAGCGGCTTCAGCGGCTTCGATCCCAACGGCGTGCCGGAGTTCGTGCGCGCCCGCAAGGCCATGCAGTACGCCACCACCATCGACGAGTTCGCCGCCATCATGAAGGACGGCAACAACGGCGGCTATGCCAATAACTGGCTGGTGGCCGACCGCAAAAACAATGAAATCGCCAGCCTGGAACTGGGGCTGAAAAACGTCATGCTGCAGCGCACCAGCGACGGTTTTTTCGTCGGGTCGAATTTCCCCAACGATCCCAAACTGATCGAAAGAAGAGACCGATTTCGACGTCAACGATAAGAGCAACAGCGAAAACGCCCGGCACGCGCGCTGGCTCACCCTGATGGAGCAGAATAAGGGCAAAATCGACGTCGCGGCCGGCCAGCGTTTCCTGGCCGACCACTTCGATAGCTTCGAAGGCAAGATCGATCCGAGCGAGCGCACCTTGGGCGGGCATATCGACTTATCGCCGCGCGGCATGGGCACCTGGCAGGCGCCGTACGCGCCCGCCGGCGCGGTGCAGAATAAAGTGACCGACGCCGCCGGGCGCCGAAAAAATGTCGTTCACTCGCGGCGCCTGGGCCACGCCTGCGGGATGAATTTCAAAGCGGCCGAGCATCTGGCGAAGCATCCGGAATTCGCCTGGTATGGACCCGTTCTGCACGATATGAACGCGCGCGGCTGGGCGCGATTCACCGCTAAGTAGATCGGCCTGCCGGGTCGAAACTCGCGCCACTTTGCTAGCCGTCACCAGATGTGCACCCGAGCCTCGGGCGCCACGTACAGCCCATCCCCAGCCTTCACGCCGAAAGCGTCATACCAGGCGTCGATATTCCGTACCACTCCATTAACCCGGAATTGCCGCGGCGAATGCGGATCGCTCACCACCTGCTTGCGCACATAATCCTCCGTCACCTTGCCGCGCCACGCCTGCGCCCAGCCCAGCAATACCCGCTGATCGCCTGTCAACCCGTCGATCACCGGAGCAGGCTTGCCTTCGAGCGAAGCGTGATAAGCATCGAGCGCCAACGTCAAGCCTCCCAAATCCGCGATATTCTCGCCCATTGTGAGATCGCCGTTCACGTGCACCCCCGCCACCGGCTGAAATGCCGAATACTGCTCGCCCAACTTCTTGGCGCGCGCGTCGAATTTCGCGGCGTCATCCTTGGTCCACCAGTCGCGCAGTGCGCCGGACGCGTCGATCTTGCGGCCTTCATCGTCGAACCCGTGTGTCAGTTCGTGCCCGATCACCCCGCCGATTGCGCCGTAATTCACCGCCGCGTCTGCATTTGCGTCGAACATAGGCGGCTGCAGAATCGCCGACCGGGAATACGATGTCGCGCAGCGATCCGTTATACGCGTCGTTGTCTGCGGCGTCATCGACCAGTCCGATTTGTCCACCGGACCGTTCAGCCGGCTGGTCTCGAATTGCCAATCCGCCGCGCCCGGCCCGGCGGACGTTGCCAGCCAGATCGTCATCCGTAATCGTCAGCTTGGAGTAATCTCGCGGATGATCCGGATATCCCACTTTGATGGTGTAAGTATCCAGCTTCTTCAGCGCCTCCGCTTTGGTTTGGTCCCCCATCCAATCCAACTTCTCCAGACGTTTCCGGTATTCCGCCTTCAGATTCACTTACCAGCGCCTCGATCTTCGCCCCGCGAGTCCGGGCCGAAATATTCGCGGTGTAAAGCTTGTCCCACCCCGAAGCCCAGAGTGCCGAAGGTCCCGAACCCGATCGCCCACTCCGAAATCGCCCCCGCTCACCGCATAGACACCGCGTTTCCAGCGCACCTTCTGTTCTTTCTGCCCCGAAAGCGTCTTATCGTGCATATCGAAATAAGCGTCCGCGAACGCCTTCGAAAGGTACGGCGCGGCATTGTCGGCAATGTGCACGGCGTGCCATGCCTGCAAAGTTGCCACCGGCGTCTGCGCCCAGATCGACGCCAGCTTCGGGAAGGCGCTCTTTTCCGCCACAACTATGCGTTCCGTTTTCGGCAGTTCCGCATCCCCGAAAAAACCCGGTCCACGCGAACCCCGGAGCCAGCTTGCCCAGCTCGGCAACCGTCATCGGATTGTAAGTCGCCACCAAATCGCGCTGCTGCGCCTTGCTCCAGCTCGCGTCCGCGAGCCTGCTCTCAAACTCCACCACGTCCTTGGCCCGCTCCGCGGCATCCGGCCAATCCAGAAACTGCAACATCGCTGCGGTGTACTCCTGATACTTCTTCTTCTGCGCGGCAAACTCCGGTTTCAGATAGTAATCCCTGTCGGGCAGCCCTAGTCCGGCCTGACTAACATAGACCGCGTAGCGGTTGGGATCTTTCAGATCCGCGTCGATATACAAATCGAAAAGCGTTCCCTCGAAATCCGTCGTATTCCGGCCCGCAAGCGATGCCAAATCCTCGCGGGTTTTCGCCGACCGCACATCCGAGAGTTCCGGCGCAATCGCCTTCGCGCCCAACTGCTCCACCCGGGCCTCGTCCATGAACGACTTATAAAATGCGCCCATCTTGCCTTCCAGATCGCCCGGCTGATGGGTACGCGGGCCGCCGCCGCGGTCATCATGTCGTGAAGCCTGGCTTCCGTCCGGTCGGTCATCTGCAGACGAAGACTAACCGCCGGCTTGTCGGCGGGAATCACCGCGTGGTCAAGCCAAGTCCCATTCGCGAAACGAAAGAAATCGTCACCTGGTTTAGTCGACTTGTCTTCGCCCGCAAGATCGAATCCCCAGGCGCCATATAGCGGTTTCGGCGGCTCCGGAGCGCGCCCGCAATTTGCCCATATCAAGGCTCCGCAAAGTACCCCAATAATAGTTCGCTTCGACACAATTCCATTCTGCGATGGCGGAGGCGCTTTGTCACTCACCTCCCGATGCCCGCGATGCCAGAGCACGAAATAGTTCAGCCCCCGGCGGAATTCCGCGCCGCCAATTATAATGCCTCCATGGCTTCAACAAAGCTGATCATCGCCGCGGTTTGCGCCGCCGCGTCTGTTTCCTGCCTGCTTTCGCAAAAAACGGCCCCACAGCGGCCGAAGATTCTCGGCGTCGCCCATGTCGCCCTCAAGACCAACGACCTCACCGCCGCGCGAGCCTTTTACGGCCACGATCTCGGCTTCGCGGAGCCATTCCCCGGCGTCGGCGGCAGCGCCGTCTTCAAAGTCAACGACCACCAGTACATCGAAGTCGCCCCCGGCCTCAAAGACGATTCCGAAGACCGCCTCGCCCACATCGCTTTCGAGACCTCCGACGCCCGCCAGTTGCGCGAATACCTGGCCAGCCGCGGCTTGAAAGTGCCCGACGCGCTTAAGCCCGATGCCGGCGGCGATTACAGCTTCACGGTGGCCGATCCGGAAGGCCACACCATCGAATTCGTCCAATATCTGCCCGATGGCATTCGCGCGCGCAATTTCGGCAAGGCCCTTCCCGCGACGCGCATTTCCGAAAAGATTATTCACGCCGGGTTCACCATTCAGGACCAGGCTGGCGCCGACCGTTTCTATGCCGATATCCTCGGCTACCACCACTTCTGGCATGGCGGCATGAGCGACACCCGGACCGATTGGGTAGACATGGCCGTGCCGGACGGTCCCGATTGGCTGGAGTACATGCTCAACCAGCCACACCCCACCGCACGCGTCCGCGGCATTATGAACCACCTGGCGCTGGGCGTTCCCGACGTACAGGCCGCCTATAAGAGGCTGCAGGATCGGGGCGTAACCATGGCGGAGAAGCCAAAAATCGGCCGCGACGGTAAATGGCAGCTAAATCTGTACGATCCGAACCTCACGCGGGCCGAGCTGATGGAGCCGAAACCCGTCCAGCCGCCGTGCTGCTCTCCCATGCTGGACCACTAGCAGTTTGCCTATGATCGATGGCGCTCGCTTCGACTTCTTTCGGCCGCCGTCCCCACAACTGAGGCCTTCGATACCCCTATTTGGATCGATCGCTCCCCATACCCCCCAAGATATACTTGGAGCTCTTAGATTATAGAGACCTTTCATGGCTGAAATGAGCGTCATCTGGCTTCGCGTGGCCGCTGCCCTGTACTCCCTCGGCCTGCTGCATGCCATCCTGACCCTGGTTCGCCGGCGCGAACACCTCTTTCGCGTGGCGCTGGGCGCCTTCGGCCTGGCCTCGGTCTTTCATTTCGTCTCCATCGTGGAAGAGGGCATCGTCAGTAACCGCTGCCCCATCACTAATTTCTACGAAACGCTCTCGATGTGCGCGTTCCTGCTGGTGCTGCTCTACCTGTTCGCCCATTGGCGCTATAAACTTGGAAAGCCTGAGCGTTTTCGTCTTCCCGCTGGTGTTCGTGGCCGCCCTGGTGGCCACCATGGGGAATCCGGTCAGCGCCTGGTCGAGCCCGGTGGTGCGCAATGCCTGGCTCACGGTGCATATCGTTCTGGTTCTGCTGGGGTTTGCGGCGCTGCCTGCTGGCCGCCATCGCTTCGCTGGTCTACCTGTTTCAGGAGCGCGAGCTGAAGACGCAAGAGGCCGCACAAATCCTATTACCGGCTGCCCGCGCTGGGCACGCTGGACGAAGTTATCTCGCAAGCCATGGCCGTTGGTTTCGTGCTCATTACTCTGGCCGTCATCGCCGGGAGCACGTGGGGCTTCATCGAATTGAAGGCCGCCTGGATCGGCCAGCCGAAAATCGTAATCTCGTTCGTCACCTGGGGCGTCTACATGGCCCTGGTCTTCCTGCGAACCGTCGCGGGATGGCGCGGCCGCAAGGCCGCCATCATGACCGTGACGGTGTTCGGCTTCGCCGCCCTTACCTGGGCCGCCCATGCCCGGTTGGGCAATCTGTTGTTCAAATCATGAAGCTGCACATCACCGGCGTGAGTCACAAAACCGCACCCGTCGAGGTGCGGGAGTGCCTGGCCTTCCGGCCGGAGACGCTGCCGGCCGCGCTGGCCGATCTCGAAAGCCCGCGAGGGCGTCACCGAAGCCGTGATCCTCTCCACCTGCAATCGCGTGGAAATCACGCTCACTACCGACGACCGGTCCGACCCGCAAGCTATCGTCGATTCCTTCCTGGCCGATCAGAAGCAACGTCAGCCCGGCAGAGCATCGCCCCGCACCTCTACCGGCACGAGGGCCGTGACGCCATCCATCACCTGTTCCGCGTAGCCGCCAGCCTCGATTCCATGGTGGTGGGCGAACCGCAGATCCTGGGACAGCTCAAGACCGCCTACGCTTCCGCCAAAGATTGCGGCTGCCTCTGCGGCTGGCTGGATGGTCTGATGACGCGCGCCTTCGGCGTGGCCAAACGGGTGCGCTCCGAGACCGGCGTCGGCCAGATGGCGGTTTCGGTAAGCTACGCGGCGGTGGAACTGGCGCGCAAGATCTTCGGATCGCTTTCGAACCGCACCATCATGATTGTGGGCGCCGGCAAGATGTCCGAACTGGCGGCGCGCCATCTGCGCCGCTCGGGCGCTTCCCACGTATTCGTCACCAACCGGACGCATGAGCGCGCCGTCGAGATGGCGGCGCTGTTCCAGGGCACGCCGGTGGAATATACGCGCTTCGTCAGCATGCTGCCCGAAGTGGATATCGTGATCACCAGCTCGGGCGCGCCGCACTACATCCTGCAGAAAGACGAAATGCAGCGCGTCATCGCCGCGCGCCGCAATAAGCCCATGTTCCTGATCGATATCGCGGTGCCGCGGAATATCGAACCCTCGGTAAACGATGTCGACAACGTGTACCTCTACGATATCGACGACCTGCAGGAAGTGGTCAACTCCAACCTGCGCGAGCGCATGAAGGAAGCCGACCACGCCGAGACCATGGTGGCGGAAGAAGTGGACCGCATGATGGCGCGGCTCAAGGTGGCCGAGGTCACCCCCACCATCGTCGGACTGCAGGAACAACTGGAGCATGATTCGCGCCGCGGAAATCGACAAGATGCGGCGCAAGTGCGGCCCGCTCACGCCCGAGATGGAACACGCCATCGAAGCCATGACCCGCGCGATCATCAACAAAGTGGCGCACGGCCCGATCTCCGAATTGCGCAATCACGCCGGACATCCCGAGGGCGCCCACGTGGTGGCTGCCATCCGCAAGGCGTTCCACCTCCAGGATCAATAATGCTCGTCATCGCGTCGCGCGGTTCGCAACTGGCATTGTGGCAGGCCCGCTGGGTAAGCGCGCAGCTCACCGGGCGGGCCACGAATGCCGCATCGAGATCATTAAGACCACGGGAGATAAGATCACCGACGTGCCGCTGGCCAAAGTCGGGCACCAAGGGCCTTTTCACCAAGGAAATTGAAGAAGCGCTGCTCGATGGCCGCGCCGATCTCGCGGTCCACAGCCTGAAAGATCTGCCCACCGAACTGCCGCCAGGGCTGGTGCTGGCGGCCGTGCCGGAGCGCGAAGATCCGCGCGATGCCGTGGTTGGCAAGCGCCTGGCCGATTTGCCTGCCGGGCGCCAAAGTGGGCACCAGTTCCCTGCGCCGTTCGGCGCAATTGCGCAAGCTGCGGCCCGATCTGATGATCGAATCGGTGCGCGGCAATCTCGATACGCGCCTGCGCAAGCTGGACGAAGGCCAATACGACGCTATTCTGCTGGCCGCCGCCGGGTCTGAAGCGGCTGGGCTGGGGCGATCGCATCGCCGAGATCCTGCCGGCGGAAACGATGTGCTCGGCGGTGGGGCAGGGCGCGCTGGCGATTGAGACGCGCGCGTCGGGCGCGGGGTTCGACGCGGTCCGCAGGCCTTGGACCACGCCGCGACGCACGCCGCGGTTCTGGCCGAACGCGGGGTTCTGGGCGCGCTGGGCGGCGGATGCCAGGTGCCGATCGGCGCACACGCCACGGTGGAAGGCGGAACCTTGCGGCTGATCGGGCTGGTGGCTTCGCCCGACGGAACGAGAAGTGATCCGCGGCGAATCGCAAGGCGCGGCGAGCGACGCCGGAAGCCTCGGGCCGGGCGCTGGGCAACGAATTGCTGGAACGCGGCGCGCGGCGGATTCTCGACGCGGTCTACAGCGCGGGGTAAGCCGGCGCTTCAATCCCGGATGGCACGGCGTATCGCCCTTCCGCGCACCGAAAGCCGTCCGCGCTTGCCACTCGCTTCCACCCATTCTGTGGCTTCCATTGCGGCCGGTGTCTTCCGCAGTTGGATCGCGATCAAGTTGACAGCAAACGCGCAAGCATCTCCCCGCACGGGCAACCGAGGGGACTGTCTGAAGTAAGATTACGGTTAGTGTCCAGTGTCGAAGTGGTGAAAATTGTCGTCGTCGGGCCAGGGGACGTCCGGGAGGAGACCGAACAGATCCGCGCGGTTCTGGAAAATCTCAATCAAGGCATGGCCGCGGATCGCGCCCTGCGGCTCGAATTTCTGAACTGGCGGAAGGACGCCTATCCTGGCGTCCACCCGCTCGGGCCTCAGGGGCTGATCGACGAAGTTCTAAAAATTCCCGATGCGCGCCTGGTCATCGCCATCTTTTGGAAGCGCTTCGGAACAGCCATTCCTGGCGGCGAGACCGGTACCCAACATGAGGTTCGGGCCGCCTACGACAGTTGGCGGCGAACCAAGCGGCCGGAATTAATGGTGTACTTCAACCGCGACAGGGTAGACCTGGAAACACGCGAGGAACGCCGGCAATATGACGCCGTTAGCGAGTTTCGCGAGAGCCTTCCGTCCCAGCTCCCGGAGATCTTCACGGGCGAGTACCGTGGCAGCAGTACCTTCGCCGAAGAAATTCGGCGGAGGCTTGAAAACTGGCTAAAAGCGAACTGGCCCCTCGGACCGGACTCCCTCATCAAAGAACCGCGCCGATCGATTTATGTGGCGGCAACACCGCCCAGTCTGCAGGCAGAACGACAGGCCTTGGTTCGGGAGCTACACGCTCGCGGCTGGACCGTGGTGCCGCCGGAGGGGCTGCTCCACGGCGATGAACCCGGGATACGCGATGTAATCGAGGGGTGCCTGCGTCGTTCCGTAATATCCGTACACCTCGCGGGGCGGCGCCATTCACCTTTGGCCGAACTCGAGGCGGACTTGGCCGAACGCGCGGTCGCACGCAGGATCCTATGGGTCCAGCCGGGCGCCGCAGACGATCCGGAGACCGACGCGTCGCAGAGGAACTTTCTCGCCAGCTTCAGCAGTGATGCCAATCTGCGGGGGTTCCGGCGCTGGAGTGAGCGGTTCGAAACATTGCTCGAAGAACTTGCCATGGAGTTGAGTAGGCCGGAAGCCCGATCGGCTGGAACGGCTAACGTTTACCTGGTGTACGGGCCGGAAGACGCGACAGAAGCCACCGATCTGCTGCGCGGGTTGTACGGCCTTCAATTGGAGGTTGTCGAACCGCCCGAACCCGACGAACATTTCTGGGAAATACACCGTGACAGCTTGGAGCGTTGCCGCGGGGCACTGTTCTTTTGGGGCCGGTCCGGGGCGGCATGGTTCAAGCGCGTGTATCGCGCCGTCAGTCTCGAGCAGAGCAGCCAGGATCGCGTGCGGTGGGTTCTGTTGACTCAGCCCCGCGAGAACAAGCAGCCCGTGATGACCTACCGGGCTGAGGTCGTGGAGGCGTACGGCGGAGTTACCGGCGACCTCCTGAAACGATTCGCCGAGCGAGTGAGCGCTGGAGTGGGGCTGTAACATGACGGCATCCACAATATCGGCCATCAAGGAGCCCTACCCCGGATTCCGTCCCTTCGCGGAGTCTGAATCCGAGATCTTCTTCGGACGGGATGGACAGACCGGCAAGATGGTCTCCAAACTTGTCGCGCAGCGCTTCCTGGCGGTAGTCGGAACCTCCGGCAGCGGAAAATCGTCGCTCGTGATTGCCGGCCTCGTGCCCGCCGCCCGAGGGGGCTTTCTACCCGGACCGGGCGCCGGCTGGCGCATCGCTCTTTTTCAGCCATTGGGCGAGCCCCATCACGATCCCTGGCATAATCTCGCCGCCGCCGCGCGTCTCGATGAGGTGGTCCTGCAGAGCCACAGCCTGGGGCTGGTATCTCCAGGAAATGTTCACTGCGTTACTCCCTCTCTTTGTGTTGTCGCTCTTGAAGCGGCAGGCGACGATCGCCACACCCGCGAAACACCTTTCGTTTCCTAGTCTTCCTTCTCGATTGCTTGAAATCATGGTCGCAAGGCCGACCTGCGGCTGCCGGCATTCAAAATGTAACCGGCGGCGGCGGCGCTCCGCAAGTCAAAAACGCGCAGATTGATGCCCAATTGCGCAACGCGGCTTGTGGGCTACTCCTTGAAAGACTAGGATCAATCCAATCGATTCCACAATAAAAATGCCTGCAAAAAGAGGTTGGGAGTCATGCGGACACGAGTCGGTGCCGTGGTGATAACTCTCGCGTCGTTGGCGGTAGCCGCGGTTGCGCAACAAAAGGTCGTCTCCCCGCCAGCGGCAACGGCCGGAAATTCGGCTCCGTCCCCGTCCGGCAGCGGCGCCGCGGTCGAGCAAAACTTGGGAGAACGGCACGTCGGGCCGGTCTGCGTTGCGGCGCGGATGCCGGGCGAGGATTGCGGAGCCAAGATCAACGCCGCCGATGCCCGCCTCGGCCGCGCTGCCGGAATCATCCAGGTCAGCGCCGATTGCGGAACGGTGCTGACCACGCCCGTCCGTCTGTCGCCCGGCCACAGTCTCCAGTTCGTTCATGGCGGCACCTACGTCCTCAACGCGCGCCCATCCGCGTGGGAGCAAACGGGAGCCTGTGCGGATTGCCGATGGCCTCCGACGACGCCCCGTTGCGACTGGCGGAAGGCGACAGCGCTAATCTGCCGTTCCTGGTTTCGCTGGCCGGGCATGCCACGATCAGGGACATCTTGCTCGACGGTAATCGACCGGAGAACCCCGGCGCACTGGACGTCTTGCTCGTGCAAGACGCCAACCGCGTGCATATCGATAACGTGACGATCCGCAACGCCACTCGCGACGACCTTCACGTCAGCAGCCGGGCCGAAAAGCCGAACACCTCCGGCGACGGCTATCTCGGCCCCAACGTGCTCCTGCAACATGCGGGGCGGGATGCGATGTTTATCGAGCGCCTGCGCCGATTGGATCGTCGGGCCGCAGGTGGAATTCGAGTCGGCCGGCCGCGACGGCTTGCACGGCGAGGATAGCCCCACGCTCCGCTGCTCGAATTGCGATTTCGGCGGAAACGTGCGGTATGGCGCCTCGACGACCACCGTGGGGTTTCCCGGCACGAACCTCCAAGCCTCCGGCTGGATCATCGTCGGATGCCAGTTCGGCAACAACAAGCAAGGCGACTTCTACGCCAACGGCAGCGCGAAGGCCAAGGCCCTCAACGGCGTGCATACGCTGACCGGCAACGCCTTCATCCAGCTCCACTCCGCGCCCAACACCTACAATAGCATCACCTTGATCGATGCCGGAGGCAACACGATCTCGGGCAACACCTGGGGATTTGTGCAGCCCGCCTGGGCTTCCAGCTACAAATACATTATTGCCGCCACTTTTCCGGTGCTGCGCGGCCGCGAGAAGTATCCGAGCGTGATTTCCGGCAACAACATCCTGCCGGGAACGTACGGAACGGCTGCCTTCTCAGTCGATCCCCACGACATCGTCTCGGGGAATTCGCCCTGAAGCAGGCCGGATGACGATAGATTCATCAGATTCAGACGGTACGGACCGGCGGGCCGCACGAGAGGAACATCGGTGCTACTGACATTTTCGCCGTGTTGACATGTAAGGCGCGGTTGGCGGAACGGTCACTCCAGTTCGTCCATCTCGCTCTGCATTCTCCGCTCCATGCCGCTGTCCTGGTTCATCGATTTCCGTGGTCCACGTTGAAGGCGATCTGTGGCGACAACCGGCAGAAAATGGCCGCCGAAGTAAGCCCGGATGGTGGCCAATGGGCAACCGTTCCTCGCCTTCTTGCCCCCGAGCCAGGCGAGGCGCGCACTATGGACCGCGAAGACGGGACACGAAACAGGCCTCTCCTTCACGCCGCGCGTTTCACACGCACGATGGGCAGGTGGCGTCGGCTGGATGCGAAGTCAACGTCGATCTCGATTCTCGCACCGGGCCGGCCTTTTACCAAGGTGACGGGCTTTGCACAAACCGAGGATCGTGGCCAACGTTCACGCGGTTCGTAGCGAGGTTTGCGATTGGCCGGATAGCCGCCGGCATAGACTTCATTCGGCGTCCGTCCGCCCAGCGTCATGTGTGGCCGATGCTCGTTGTACCAATTAATCGCCAAGCCGACTTCGCGGCGGAAGGTGCTCTTGCGCAAGGACACCAGCGGCAAACAACGGCGCAGCGTAAGGATCAATCGTTCGATGACTGCCAGGCTCCCGTGCTTGCCGATCGCGCCATATCGTGGAGGCTCGATCCCCGTACGCCTGCACCAACGCCTGAAGGCGTCACAGTCGAATTGAGGCCCCTGATCGCAGACGATGTGGCGGGGTGCCTTGCCGGCTGCGGCAATGGCCTGGCCAAGCATCCTACACACTTCTGTCGAAGATGGCGCCTTGAGGAACAGGGCGTAGCCCATGACCCGGCGAGAGAAGTGATCCCCGGCCAAGGCGAGCCACCAGGCAAAAGGCCAGCATTGCGGCAAGGTAAACGGGAGCCAAGCTGTCCAGAAGCCCTGGGCAACGGGAACTACAGGCAAGTCGGTGTGCCATAAGTGCCCAGGATACTTCGCCGTGACTACCCGCCTCTTGTTGGCCGTGCCGCCATCCTTGGCTGGCGGCACTGGTTGCGGCTCTTCCTTGAGCATGCGTCCGACGGTCGCAACGCCAAGATGGAGACCGGCCCGAGCAAGAATCTGGGCAATCTTCATCTTTCCCAACATGGGACAGAGGGACTTCAGTTGCTGCACCACATACCGCACGAAGTCAGGATACCTGTTCACAGGATGGGGCAGTTGGACCAAGGCATCCGGACCTTGCTCGTCGACACGTTTGAGCCAGGAGGTGACGGTTTCGGCCGTTATCAGGAAAGCCTTGGCTGTCTGCTCCAGAGACCAGTTGCGGGCTGCTCGAAGTTGAAGAATAGCCATTCGCTCGGCGGGGGGGTAATATGGGCGTCGATGAGGTGGCAGTTGTGCCATGCGGGCCTGGTGGACGCGGAGTTCCTCATGGAGCAAGGCGATCTCCTGATGGGCTCGGTCAAGATCGGCCTTCAGTCGGATTCGGGAGTTGGGGCTATTGGCCGCCCAGCCTCGGGTGTGGGCCATGGTGAATTGGGCCAGGCTGATCACCTGCAAGATCGCCGACTTAACCCGGGAGGTCCAGCTTCTGGGTAACGGAAGGGCCGGTGATGACGATTTTACAGGCACGGGAAGCTCCAGGAGGCTCTTCGAGGAAGGTATCCCGAAGCGTACCATAAATCATCCGTATTCTGGCACGTCTCGGAATAGGGTTGAGATGATAGAACGCCGGCTCGACGTTGGACCGGTCAGTCGGTGGCGTGCGGCGCGGCTCAGCCAGAAAGCACGCGTGAGATCTGATGATCCTATTTGAGGCTCGGGGGTTTAGTTGCGAAGAACATGAAAAGACCGCTCCACGATTTCGGCCGTCTGAACGGCCCCTTCCGAGACGCGCCCCCATTGCCATGCCGCCACCGTCACGGTTACCGGCATCTTGCTGCGGGCCGGAATCGCGGTGAGAACCAGACGGTCGCCATGGATTTCCGCGGGACCGACCCGGACGAAGAACTGCACGGGCAGGCCCGCACTGGACGTGGCGTGCAAGGAGATGGTCTTCACGGCCAGACTCTGATCGGGAATCGCGTCGAAGGTGATCGTCTGTGGCCGGCCCTGTTTGTTCGGGTTCAGCTTGATCTCTCCGGGCTGCACCGAGTGGCGGAACTCGCCATCGCCCGGATGCCAAACCTGCAGGAAGATGGGTGAGTCGGGCCAGGTCCGATCAAGCGCGACGCGAAACCGGTTGCCGCCCACGGGCGCCACCGGACCGCAGATCCATTCAATGAGCGGTTTGCCGTGCGCGTGGCCCAGCGGCATCCCGGCATGTACGAATCCCTCCGGGATCTTGTCCAGGAAGGTCGCCCCCAGATGAAACGTCACGCCGTCGTCACCGGTGACAAATGGCAGCGGACTGATGATGCCCCGGTATCCGAACGGGACCGGTTTGCCCGCCTCATCGGCAAACACTGCTACCTGCGTCTGCGCCGACCAGTTGATATTTGCCATCGCGCAGGCGGCTTTGGCCAGCGGCTCGTCGAAATACCACGGCAAACTGCGAGCGTCGGGCGCACAATCCTTGTAACGGGTCGGCGGTAGCACTTTGGCGCCCGGCAGGGGAAGACCGGCCACGTAGCCGTCGTCGAGATTCACAGGCCGCAAGACCGGACTGCCATCGGCCGAGAGGCGGGCCTTGGCTGCGGCGCGAATATATTGGGCGATGACCAACGCCATCGGCTCGGTGCACTCGAAGTGCCCGCTGCCGCCTTCGATAACCAGGCTGCCGGGCCACTCGGGCGTTTTCGCCCGGCGCCGCTCATGCTTGTGGTAGAATGACACATCCTTCCACTGGTTGAGCATGTCCTTCTTCTGCTGGTCCCATTCGTCGCAAGTCCCGATGGCCGACAGGACCGGCACGTGGCTGGACTGAATATCCAGGTACCCGCCCTTGATCTGCACGGCAGCGATACAGCGTTCCGGCCACGCATTGACGAGTTGCTTGACCATGCCCAGGTGGTAGGACTCGCCGATGGGCAGCCAGGGTGCCGTGGCCAGCTCGTCATATCCCGACCGGGCTGCCAGGGCCACGAGCAGTTGCTGGAGAAACTCGCCGTGTCGCTTTCCGTCCTTGACCTGGCCCACGTAGAACGTCGGGCAGCACCACAAGATCGCCAGGTCGGAGTCGGCGCAAGCCCGCGGATGGCCAGATGCCCGACCAGTCCGTGCTCAGGCACATTGCGTCCGGCCACCAGCACGCCCGCGCACCTTCCGGCATGCGGGAGGAATCCATAAGTAGGCGGTCGCCGTCCGTTTCGTGCCCTCGGCGAGAGTAAACAAACCGCTGGTCATGAACTGAAACACCTGATTCTCGGGCGATGCCGAAAAGGCGTCCGCCGCCGCGACTTGGGATGCCGCAACCAGCGTGAGGACCAACAGGATGATTCGCTTGCCGATCGGACGCACGTCTGCGGCTCCCCTTGACGGTTACTCGGGCCGGTAGAGTTGCAGTTCGCTGACGGCGGCGGTGTCTTTCGATTCGTAGATTTCCAGCCGAAACACCCGGCCCGTGACGGTCGGGAAGATCCGTGTCGCTCCGTAGCCTTCGGTTTCGCCGGCGACGATTTCTTTCCACGCATCGCTCTCGCGCACCTGGAGACGATATTTCTGTCCGCGCTTGCCGGCGCCGCGGTGCGGTTCATCGAAGGCCATGGCGTGGATCGGCGTCGGCTGGAGCAGATCCACTTCGATCCACCCCTCGCGTTTCCCCTTTTGCTCCTCCCAACTGCGTCCCGGATCGCCGTCGAACGCCGCGGCCGGGTTGCCGTGCGACGAGCGGATCGGCTTGTTGCGTTGCGGCGGCGGCTCGACGACTGGTTGGTCGACGATGGTCAATTTGATGACCGAGGCCACGGCGTCAGTTGGCTCCTTCGGCAAACGGACGACCAGCACGCCCTCGTGCTGGTCCCATTTCAAGGGGTCGTTCGGCTTGGCAAGCAGATGCGCGCCGGTCACCTTGGCCTGCATGGGAATGCGCAGTTCGCCGTTGGTCGGCCAGTCGAACACATGAAAGTAGAGTGCATCGCCGTGTCGCGTACAGCGCCCCCAGGAGAGAAAGGGAATCGGACTGGCCGTGGTGCCGTAAATGGCCTCGCCGTTCTTCTGCACCCACGCGGCCGACGGTCGCCAGCCGTTCGACGGACGCCGGCGGAATGACGCCTTGCGCATCCGGCCCGACGTTGAGCAGGAAGTTCCCGCCCTTGTGGCAAATATCGATCAGCTTGCGGATCAAGTCGCCGGCGCTCTTCCAGTTCGTGTCCTGATTCTTGAACCCCCAGGTGTCGTTGATGGTCATGCACGTCTCCCAATCGCGGCCGGGATATCCGGTGGACGGGATGTACTGTTCCGGCGTGTTGAAATCGCCGTTGCAGCCGCCGCCGAGCCGATTGTTGATCAACACGCCAGGCTGCGTAGCCTTGACTACGCAGAGGATCTGGTCGGCCATGGCGGAGTTCATGTTCACGGCCATGTCGAACCACAATTCGGAGATCGTCCCGTAATTCGAGAGGATTTCCCGTACCTGCGGCGCGGCGGTGGTCTGGATGTAATGCATCATGTCGCCGTGCTGCGCCGGGTCCCACCAGCCCTTCTTCGGCGGCTGGCCGCCAGGATTGTGCCAGTCCATCGCCTGCGAATAGTACAGCCCGAAACGGACGCCCTCCTTGCGGCACGCCGCCGAGAGTTCCGCCAGCGGATCGCGAGGAAACGGCGTTGCGTCGTGGATGTTGAACGTGCTCGCCCGGGAAGGGAACATCGCGAAGCCGTCGTGATGCTTCGCCGTAATGACGATGTATCGCATGCCGGCGCTCTTCGCGATGCGCACCCACTCCGTCGCGTCGAACTTGACGGGATTGAATTGCTTCGCGTAGGCCGCGTAGGTTGCGACCGGAATGTTGCCGCGGTCCATGATCCACGCGCCATCCTTGTCGATCAACTTGCCGCGGTAGCTGCCGGCGGGTACCGAGTAGATGCCCCAGTGGATGAACATACCGAACTTCGCTTCGCGCCACCACGCCATGCGGGCGTCGCGCTGCTCCCGGGTCTCGTTGTCAATGAGCGAAACGGTCGGGTGCTCCCCCGTTTTTGGCGAAACCGGCGGCGGTACGAATTTCGGGACGGGCGAAACGGAAACCTTCGACGGCGCGTCGGCGCCGAGCAGCGTGCACGCAATGATGCCGAACAGGGCGGTGCTGCACCGCCGGGCCTTGGCAATTTGGCGATGTGTCATAGCGGAAGCCTCTGGTCTTGATGTTCGCTTCGTGACGGGGCGCTTTTTGCATTCGCCGCGATGACTGGCGGGAGGATGCCATCGCTTGACGAAGCCTTCAGGATAGACAACAATCGTATGGCGTGAAAGAGGCCATTTTGTGGCCGGCAGGGGGTATATTGCGGCGTCTGGCGCGCCCCCCCGCTTGGCACACGAATCCCAGCGTAAAGCCGCGTGCCATGCCGAAACAAAGCGTCGAAAAACGAATTGCCGTCATTGGGGCGCCGCTCCTCGGGCCGATCCACAATCGGTACAACGAGGCACTGGTCCGCTATGCTGACGCGCATAAGAACTGGCGATTCGTCGTCAGTATGGAGGAAGCCGTTCCCGGTACCTTCCGCCAGCAACAGGACAGCAAAGGGCATCAGGATTTGTTTTTTCGTTCAGGGGCGCCATAAATTGTTAACCCGTCAACGATGCAGAAGACGCCATCGGGTGCGCGGTTGATGACGCGGATAGTGTGCCGGCCTTTGGCGAGATCCATTTTGCGGTAGATGGGAATTTGGTAGAGACGCGGCATGGGGTCTTGATAGAGATGGAAAATGCCCTGCGAGGTTCCATCGAGCAACACTTCCACGTCGCCCATGTCGTGGAATTTCTCGGAGAGGAGCTCACGCCTTCGCCGGTAAATTCAAAAGTGCGATTACTGCCGGTCTTCTCCGTCACGTGGATGTCATCCTGGTAATCGCCGACACCGCGCTTTGCTTCATAACGCCAGCCGTCGGAATATTTCGCGGCGGTGTCGTTGACCGTCTCGCGGAGCTTGGGCAACGGCCGGGTGTAAAAGGTGACGGGGCAAGAGTTGTTCTTGTAGAGACTCTCCGGCGTGTTCTTTCATGATGTTCGGTCGGCCAGCAGAAGGTCGTGCTCGACCGTTGCCGCCGTGATCGGGGCTGTGCATTTCATGATTGCGGGGTACCTTGCGACGGCGGAACCGTGATCGAGAAACCCGGGACATCTCGGTGCGCAGCGGTCACAAGCAACTTCGCGGTATTTCCGCCCGGGTTGTTAGCCATCGTCAGTTCTCCTCGAACCGGCTCTGGCCGGCGCTCTTCAGCAGGCTCGCGTGATAGCGTCTTCCCTGGTGATCTCTGCCGGCGACCTCGATCGCGGGCGCGGATTGTCCGGCGACGGTTCCAAAGCGATACGTCAACTGGCCGATCGTCGCGGCGGCATCGCCGTTTTGGATGGAGACGGTAGCCGGCGGGGTGGAAAGCTCCTTGGTGCCCGCCGGCATCGGGACAAACACCGTGACGATAAACAACGTTTCACCACGCCGCAACGGTTGGGCGCCGGCCAGGTAGAGATGCTGCCGCTGCGGCATGTCCTGCCGCTTGTTTTTGGCCATGAAGTGCCACTGAAGCGACTGCGGGACAAACCCTGCCGGCCCGGAGAGCCCGATCCAGACCGGCCGCGCGGGCGAAGCCATCACCAACGGTTGGGGCGCCTGCGGACCCAGGATGGCCTGGCAATCGTCCTGGCAAAGGAAACCCTGACTCGATTGGGCCAGAATATTCTGCACGTGCCAGACCGGGGAACAGGCCACCGGAACGTGGACGTCGGTCGTCGCCGAGACCGCATCGCATACGATCAGCGCGCCGGATTGCTTTTCGAGCACGGCATCGCGAGTGAGCTGGAAGTCATATTTCCTTTTGGCTAATTGGGCCGTATCCAGGGTGACTATCCGCGCATGGGCAAACAGGCGCACATCGTGAATCTCCGCAGACAGGAACTTCCGGCCATTGCCCGGGAGCCCCTTGTTCCCTTTTTCGATCACGGTTTCGCGCGGATCCTTGAACACGCCGGCAAAGGGCAGAAACGGCTCGTTGTCCGGCGCACCGAGCACGAGATGATGAAAGTACATTTCGCCGGCCTCATAGCCGGCCTCATGCTGAAAAACGCTTCCCCCGCTGCCATAAGCGGTCAGGCCGCCGATGGCCCCGTGCGAATGGGAACTGTTGTAAAACGTATCAAACATCGCAAAGGGTTGGTCTTCCATTTCCGCCGCATCGCCGCGCAGCACGATTTTGCCAGGCTGCAACATGCCCTGCGGATTTTGCTGCATCACGATGGTGGACCTGGGCGCCGCTTCGGCTGGGCGGATGGAATCATCGGCCGCCAGCGCGGCCTCGCACAGGTCTTCGTCAAAGCTGCCTTTTCCCACCGTCTCGCCGTAGCGGAATATCCGCGTGGCGGTACCGCGAAACCCGGCCGCCGCAATCGCATCCGTCTGTTTGCACAAGGCGGCCGCCAACTCAAAAGCGGTCAGCCAGCCCGGCGACGCATCCCAGTGGGAATCGCCGTATGAGGGGACGGTCCCAATCGGCATGACCGTAGCCTGCCACCCCTGCATCCAGGCGCAAAGTTGCTTTCGTCGCTGCGGCGTCAGTTCCGGCACGAGATCGGGCGGCGTCTCGGCCGCCATGCACAGCAGGTGAACGACCGAGTCCGCCCCATAGCCGCTGGAATCCTCCGTGATCCCGAATTGCGGCCGGCGGTCGGCTGGGGCTGCACGCTCGGTGCGGCGTTTCCGCGTCTCAAGCAGAAAAAAGGCGCCGAGCAGCGCCGCCGGGCAGCAGTTTGAACAAATACGGGTAATCCAGGCCGCACTTCAGGGGCAAAATCGCGTAACGCCGCATCGCGGCGGTCTTGGCCGGCAAATCCTGTCGGCTTCGGGCGAAGGCCGCGTCGGACTTCAGTTCCTGCTCAAGGTAATTGGCGGCCCGCAGGACGCCCAGTCCGGCACGGTTGATCCAGTTCGACATGCCGCCGGCGCCCGGCTGGGGCATGACTTTCATGCGATGATCCGCGATGATCTCCAGCATTTTCCGCACGCGGTCCCGCTCCTCGCCGTGCAAGTGCCTTGAATCCGCAGGATCTGGCAGGCCTGCACCACCTCCGCCAGCACAAAGGAAATCTGGCCGCGGTTCCCGCCCTCCGCATCTTCGTTGTCGGCGTAATAGTGATCGACGGCGACACGGCAGCAGGCCCGCAATGTCTTAATCGCATCGTCAATGAACTGCCGGGCCTTTTCCGCATCGTTCTTCTCGGCCAGATACGCCCCCGTGAGCGCCAGCGGCAGAACCAATCCCACCTCTCCGCGCCCGGCCCCGACGAACTTTCCATCCGGCGGTGGATCGGGGGATTCCAGCAGTCGAGAGACCATGTTTTTCCAGCGGCCATCGGGCCAATCCTGGATCATGTGAGCCGCCACGGCCTGCCGGTAGGCCGCCCGTGTCGGCACGGCGCCGGAGGGTTCCCCCCAAGCGATCGCCACGCCGAGTGACAGAATGCCGCCGAGCCAGCAAGCGCAGAGTTTTGATCGGCGTATGTTCATCGTACGGAAATCTCCTGGTCCTGCAACGATTGATACGGGCCGAGGCGGGAGAATCGTTTCACGTCCTCCACGGCGCCCGGTACTCGCGCGTCAGCCACTTCGGATCGCCGGTGCCGCCGACAAACTCGAATTTCGCCGGGTCCCACTTCATCGCCTGGCGGTGATAATAGGCGAGGTTCATCAGATGGCAGCAGATGGCCGAGCGGTCGCCGACCTGCTCGCTGGTGATCGGCTTCTTACGCGAGGCTACGCACTGCATGAAGTCGGAGATGTGGTTCTTGCTCACGTAGAGTTGGACCTTGGCGCCCTTGAGCAGCGCACGTTCGGCTTTCTGCACCTCTGCAAGGCAGGAGCCGACCTTGGCCTTGCGGTCGGGAAAGTTCCCGACCAGTTCGTTGCCGATCTTGCAGACGAACTCGCCACGGCCGACCATCACCTCGCCACCGGTCCCGTAGAAGTGAACGCTCGGGCCGCCGGTGTGTTCGACCGCGATGCCGCTGGCGTAAACCAGCTTGACGCCGCGCTTGGCGTCCTTCTTTTCGGCCGGGCGGACCTCCACCGGGCCGGTGTCGTCGGTCCCCAGTCCCCACTGAGCGATGTCCAGGTGATGGGCGCCGAAGTCGCAGACCGACCCGCCGCCAAACTCGCGGTACCGCCGCCAGGCCGGGAAACCCTTGTGGATGCCGCGCGGACTGAGGATCGAGTTGTAGGGCCGCATGGGGGCCGGGCCGACCCAGAAATTCCAGTCCAGACCCGGCTCCATCGGCTCCTCGGCCAGGTCGCACGGCACGCCCGGGTCGCCGAAGCTGCACTCGACCTTCGCGATCTTGCCGATACAGCCGTTGCGGACGATCTGGCAGGCGATGCGGAACTCCTTCATCGACCGCTGCATCGAGCCGGTCTGCAGGACCCGCTTGTTGGCGTCGACGGCCCTCAGCACTTCGACCGCCTCGTGGATGTTGTGTGTCAGCGGCTTTTCGCAGTACACGTCCTTACCGGCGCGCAGGGCAGCCAGCGTGATGATCGCGTGCCAGTGGTCCGGCGTGGCGATACACACCGCGTCGATGTCCTTGCGGTCGATCAGTTCGCGGAAATCGTTGTAGGCGGAGCAGGCCGCCGGCTTGGTCTTCTGGGCCGAATAGAACTCGTCGACCCTTTTCTTGGCCGCCTCGCGGCGGGTGGTATCGACGTCGCACACCGCCAGCACCTGCGTATCCTGGCCGAGGAAGCCGCCCAGCAGGCCGCGGTTCTGGGTGCCCATGCCGACGAAACCCATGCCGACTTTGGAGTTGGGCTTGGCCTCGGCGGACCAAATGTGGGACGGCAGGATGAACGGCGCCGCCACGGTCGCGGCGGCAGACTTGATGAACGCACGACGGGAACTGGTCATGGCCTTCCTTTCAAAACATCAAGCGGTTGATGAGGTTCTCGAACATCTCCTGGCGGCCGCTCTGGTTCGGCGCGGCGTCGCCCTTGGCCAGCATGTACTTCTCCAGCGAGGCGAAGGTGTGCTTGCCGGTCTCGATCTCGGCGCCGAGCCCGTTATCCCACGAGCGCGTAACGATCCTTGACCATCTTGGCTAGTTCGCCGTCGGCACGGATGGCGGCGGCGATCTTCAGCCCCTTGGCAAAGGCGTCCATGCCGCCGATGTGGGCGTGGAACAGGTCGATCGGGCTCGAAGCTCTCGCGGCGACCTTGGCGTCGAAGTTCAAGCCGCCGGTGGTGAACCCGCCGTACTTCAAGAATCACGAGCATGCATCTTCGTGGTCAGGTAGACGTCGGTGGGGAACTGGTCGGTGTCCCAGCCCAGCAGCAGGTCGCCGGTGTTGGCGTCGACCGAGCCCAGCATCCCCTGCGATGCCGGCGTATTCCAGTCTCGTGCTCGACCGTGTGGCCGGCCAGCGTGGCGTGGTTGGTCTCGATGTTCATCTTGACCTTGTCGGCCAGGCCGTAGGCCGCGCAGGAAATTGATGCAGGCCGCGCAGTCGAAGTCGTACTGGTGCTTGGTCGGCTCCTTGGGCTTGGGCTCGAAGTAGAACTGGCCGGTGAAGCCGATCTGCCTGGCATAGTCGACCGCCATGTGCATGAAGCGGGCCAGGTGGTCGATCTCGCGCTTCATGTCGGTGTTCCAGCAGCGTCTGGTAGCCTTCGCGGCCGCCCCAGAACACGTAGCCCTGGCCGCCCAGTTCCTTGGTGACCTCCAGGGCCTTCTTCACCTGGGCCGCGGCGAAGGCGAAGGCGTCGGCGTTGGGGCTGGTGGCCGCGCCGTGCATGTAGCGGGGATTGCTGAACAGGTTGGCCGTGCCCCACGAGCAGCTTGATGCCGGTCCGCTGCTGCTCCTCTTTGAGCACCTTGACGACCGCGTCGAGGTTCTTGTTGGTCTCGGCCAGCGTCGGCCCTCGGGGGCGACGTCGCGGTCGTGGAAGCAGTAGAACGGGGCGCCGAGCTTCTCGATGAACTCGAATGCCACGCGCACGCGATCGGATCGCATTCTCGACCGAGTCCTGGCCGCTTCCCAGGGCCGCAGCATCGTGCCCGGGCCCGAACGGGTCGCTGCCGGTGCCGCGGAACGTGTGCCAGTAGGCCACGCTGAACCGGAGGTGGTCCTTCATCGACTTGCCTTCGACCAGCTCGCTCTCGTTGTAATGGCGGAAGGCCAACGGGTTCTTCGAGTCGGGGCCTTCGTAGTCAATCTTCTCGATTCCGGGAAACGCGGTCATGGTGCACTTTCGGAAAAGCAGGAATGAGGTCGATTACACGGTGAAATCGTAGGCGGCGCGGCGGGCACGCTTACGCAGGCCATTGGCCTCGGCGTCCGCCGGGAAGTCTCCGTGCGCCGGGTCGAACCGCACCTTGCGGCCCAACAGCAATGAGATCTTGGCGAGGTGGCAGGCGTTCACCGCGCGGACGTGATCCGCCACGTTGGCCACGGGAGTCTTGCCGCTGGCGATACAATCGACGAAGTTCCGCGTTGCCGCGATGCACGTCGCAACAGGCGATCATGTTTCCCAGTTGGGCGAGTTGATTGCCGATCCCGGCGCCGCGCCCGCCGACGCCAATCGCGGCGACGGTCAGTCGAGAGGTTGCCGACGCAGCACCTTTTGCCGAGGCGACCAGCGGGAAACAAGGAACGGCCAAGCCGGCGGCGGCCGACTCCGCGAGAAAACCGCGACGGGCGAGCATGGAACTACCTTTCCTGGGAGGCGGGGCGCGTCCCATGGGCAGCGTAAGGGAGACCGGTGGGAACTCTATCCAGGATAGTCGCAACACACGACTGCCGCCAACGCCATTTTGCGCAAAGCGACTGCCATTTTGCGGCAACTCCTTTCGGGGCCTGGTCCGCTGGTCCGGCGAAACTCCGGTGTGCATTGTAAACGATTTGCGCCCCTGGAAGTGAGGGTACAAGGGCCAGTTTCTGGATCGGACGGAGCGGCAAGGAAGGACGTTTCGCTCAGGAAAACAACCGGACGCAGGCCTCGGCAAGGATCGGCGAGATCGTCAGCCCTGGACGGGGACAGTTGGTCGAGCGGATCTTCACGCGGCCCGTCGGATGGCCACGACCGGCAGATGCTTGCGTCCATGCTGGAAGCATACCTCCAGTTCGACTCGCACTCCCGGCTGGCCCTTGACCAGCACCTGAGGCAAGGCACAAGGGGCAGACCGAGGCCAAAGAGCACGAAGGCTCGAAGCGAGGACTGCGATTGGCAGGCCGCTGGCGAAAGTAGACTTCGTCTGGCGTCCCTCCTCCCAAGGTCGTGTGCGGCCGACGCTCGTTATACCAGACACTGAACCAAGCCAACTCCTGCCCGAATGTCTGGGGACGTAGCGATACCAGGAGCTTTCGGGTACACTCCACTTTGACCGTTTGGATGAAGCGTTCCACCACGGCAATGCTCCCATGCTGGCCTGTTGCCCCAAACCGAGGACGGATATCTTTCCGCTTGCACCAGGCATTGAACCCTTGGCACCAGAACTGCTTGCCCTTGTCACAGATCAGGCACTTGGGCGTTGCCTGGGCCTGATGGATCAGCCGTCCCAGGAAGGAGCGGGCGTCGCGGGAAGCGGGCGTGTTCTGGAACACGGCAAAGCCCATGGCGCGACGGGAGAAGTGGTCGATCACCACGGCAACCCAGTAGCCGAAGGGCCAGCACTGAAGCAGACTGTAGGGAAGCCAGGAGGCCCAAAATCCCCAGCGGGTTGGAACCAGAGTCAAATCGACATGCCAGACATGATTGATTCGTTTGGTCCAGGAACCAATGGTGTCGGCCGTGACGAGGAAGACCTTGACGGTCTGTTCCAAGGACCAAGCTCGGACAGCGCGGAGCTGGAGGATCGCCATGCGTTCGGTGGAGGGATAGTGCGGTCTCCGCTGAGGATCGAGCTGCGCCATGCGGACATTCTTTGATGCGAATTTCCTCGCGGAGCAGGGCCATTTCCTGGATCAAGCGATCGTTCTCAGCTTTGAGCCGCACCCTTTGGTTGCTGCTGTCGGCGGCCCAACTCCGGCTGTAGATCAAGGCATACTGAGCCAGAGCGATTACATGGATAATAGCGGATTTGACGTGGGTGCCCCAGCCCTTGGGCAACGGTATCTTGGGCTGACCGTCTTCATTACCACCTGCCCCGTCGCCGTCAGTGCCCGAAGCACGTCCTGCAACGTCTCCGGCGACAGTCCGACGACTTTGCGGAGGCCGTCGAGGGATACGTCCGCCGCCCCGGCTTGGGCGATGATCGTCGCCAGACGGTCGGCTTGGGGAGGCTTGTCGGGGCGATTCCTCAGCCAGTCGTGGAAGGTGGGGGCGGGCATGGAGGTATGTATGGGTGCTGACACTGCTTCCGGCATTGCTTGACGAGTGATGCCGGATGGCGGGATAATCATGTCATCCCCCTCAAGGAGAGCGATCATGAAACGAAACCTGGTGGCCGTGCCGCCCCTGGTCTTCTTTCTCGCCTTGGCATTAGTCGCCGTGTTCGCTGCCAGCGGCGCGCCGCGACAGAGCGACCCGACAAGCCGGACGACAGTGGCCGCCTGCCTCTGGTCGACATCTCCGGCGAGACCGGTCGCCACGTCGTCATAGCGGCAGGAACGGAGACGGTCTACCAGGGCCACCCTACCACGCTCCTGATGCCGGACGGGAACACGATGTTCGCCGTCTGGTGCATCGGTCACGGCGGCCGCTCCGGCCCCATGGCCCGCAGCAACGACGGCGGCCTGACCTGGACACGGCTCGACGACCAGTTGCCCCCCGCGATTCCGGAAGCACGGGAACTGTCCGAGCATCTACCGACTCGTGGACAGAGAGGGCCGAGAACGCCTCTGGGTGTTCTCCGCTCACCCGAAGATGCCTCGCATCATGAGCGAGGACGGGGGCAAGACCTGGCGCGAGATTGGCCCCGTTGGGACTGCCGTGCGTCATGGCCTTCAGCAGTATCGTTCGGCTCAAGGACGGCAGCCACCTCGGGCTCTACCATCGCGGGCCGGGCGGCAAGGACGGGACTCCTCTGGAGGTGCTGCAAACCGCCAGCGCGGACGGAGGCTTGACCTGGTCCGAACCTCGCGTGGTGGCGAGAGTCGAAGGCAAGGACCCCTGCGAGCCCTGCGCGTTCCGCTCGCGCGACGGCGCGGAACTCTGTTGCCTGATGCGGGAGAACACCCATAGGGGCCGCAGCCTGATGATGTTCAGCCGCGACGAGGGGAAGACATGGAGCGAGGCGACAGAGACCCCGTGGGGACTGACGGGCGACCGGCACATGGCGCTCTATTCCAAGGACGGTCGCCTGGTGGTAGCCTTCCGCGACCAGGCTCCGAAGAGCCCGACGCGGGGGCATTTCGTCGCCTGGGTCGGCACCTACGAGGACGTCCGCCAGAGCCGCCCCGGCCAGTATCGCATCAAGCTGCTGCACAGCCATGCGGGAGGAGACTGCGGCTATCCCGGACTGGAAGGGCTGCCGGACGGCACGATCGTGGCGACCACGTACATCAAGTATCGCCCTGGCCCCCAGAAACACTCGGTCGTCAGCGTGCGATTCAAGCTCGGCGAGACCGACGCGAGAATCGGGCAGGGAAAAGCCGCCCAACCTCCGACTGGGAAAGCCACCAGATCGGCGACTCCGACGTTGTAGAGGTAGGAGGGCGGCTGAGGCAACTCAGACCACCCTGACGACACACTGGCTCGGGGATTGAAGAAGGAAGACTCTATCGTGGCAACACAAGATACCGACCCGTACTGACTGCACCATCCTGGGGAGTCGGGAATGAATCTCGCCACTGGTCGGCGGAGACGGTTTTGGAGCATCTGATCGAGGCAGGCTTCGCCTACCGCAGGGCATGGGGCTTTTCGGGAGAGTGTTTTGCGGCGCATGGTGTCCTCAATTCAACAGACTGTCGCCGCTGTCTTGCTTCTTCATACAACACTTCTTGAACTTCTTACCGCTACCGCAGGGGCAGGGGTCATTCCTGCCGACCTGCTTTCTACCGCTCTCACGCGGCCCAGGCGTCTCGGATTCGCCCTCAAACAGATTGAGTAGCGGTGGCTTGGGAGCCTGGTAAGCCGGTGGCTCGACCATATCCAGTCCGTCGTCCCAGCCCGGATCGAAATCATTCTGGTCCTCGCGGAAGTTCCGGCGGATTCGCCCCGTCCGGAGCCCGCGCCAGCCCCACTTGCTTTTCGCGGCGTCGGCGTACCACCGCTCGTATTCGGGAAACGAAACGCCCATCAGGGCGCAGGCGGTAACCAGACGCAGTCGGAGATCCATCTCCTCCGGATCGAGGTCACGCTCCCAAAACCATCCGCCGCACCGGCTCAACCGCCTCGTCCGTGAGATTTCCCAGCAGGCATTGGCAAGGAAGAGCCGGGTTTCCGGTTCCTTTTCCGCGTGGAGAAACCCCAGACACTTTTCCACGCTCAAGTCGGTGTGGACAAGTTCCAGGATTTCCGCCCCGTGACGGCGGAAGTGCCATCCGCATTCTTCCAGTGGTCGGCTATCGTCTGCACCACCCCGTCGTTGGCAATGGTGGACAAGGCAATCCAGCACGAATTCGGGAGGGCTGAGGTCGTCCTCGTGGAGCCGTTCGACGAGGACGGGGACGGCTTCGTCCAGCCGCATCATCCCTGCCACTTCGGCGACGAACGGCTCTAGCCACTCCATGAGGTTCCGGTCATAGCCGCGGTAGTTTCGTTGCAGGAGCGGCACGATCATTCGAGCCTTGTCACGGTGGCGCGCCAGGGACGCCACGAAACGCTTGCCGCGGCGGAGATCGCATAGCCGGAAATCGTCCCTCGTTCCCTTAGCTCCCTGCCGAAATGCTCGAACGCCGCCCAGGCAGTCTCCCAGTCCCACGTCGCCATCTCCAACCGCTCACGGAAAGAACCTTTCAGTTCCTTCGGGAAAGCATCGGAGTTCGGTCACCTCCGGATTGAGCAGTTGCAGATCGGCATCGTGCAGGAGGAGGGCAACCGCGAAGCAGTAATTGTCGTTGCCGACATCCCGCAGATCCCAGTCCTTTGAGAGTTCATCCACCAGCCACCGGATGGTCGCCGCCGTCTGGGGCAGATCGTCCGCACGGCGGAGAATGCTGAAGCCCTGTCTCCCTGCCGTACTTTTCGACCGCCTGGATGACCAGCGGCATCACAGTTTCGTCCTGGCTGTGGGAACGGGAGAAATAGGCAATTGCACTCAGCCTCACCTCCTCCTCTGGATGAAGGATAGTTTCCTTGATCCTGGCTTCCGGTAGTCTCATCGTGAATTCCTCCTGACAGCAATAAACGTCAAGGGCAATGCGATCAGGCAAAGGAATAACCCGCTCCCCAGCCCGATCAACGCCCCATACCAGAGCCCCGTGGTTGCCCCCGCTCGGTCCATGTAAAACGCCTGCGCGGTCACGCCGCACGCTGCGGCGAACAGAATGCCATTGGGGAAGATGCGAAGGACCAGCCACTTCTTGCCGCGAACAAGCCGCCGCAGCACGAGCCCGACGATCCCGCCCAGCACCGTGCCGTCGATGACGCACCGCTTCTTATAGATGGGGTGGATGCTCGCCAACGTCTCGCGGCTCCACTGGACGGTGTACATGCCGCTCCGGTGGACTTGGGAAACTGTCCCCGCCCAGCCGCCCAAGGGAATGTCGGGATGCTCCTCGTCTCTGAAGCCGGGCTTCACCCGGACATGATCCCCGACCTTGAACCGGAGAGGAACCGGCGGTTTAGGCTTCTTTTGTCGCTTCGACATTACATCCCTTCCATGAGATCACCGCGCCACATTGTCCACCAGGATGGGGCGATTTGGCAAGAGGAGACCTATTTGGCATCCGACCCGCCAGATCAGCGAAGGTGACGCATCCGGCACTCACTTGAGAACAATGTCGAATGCGGAGAGCAGGGACACCGCCTCGGGCAAGGAAAACACCGTCTTCTTCAATCGGTTCATCGTGGGATGGATGGCGTAGTTCGTTGCCTTCGAGAGGTCGGCGTAGCTCAGGTTCGTATCTGCGAATCGGCTGCCCAGAAAGTCGGTCTCCATGAGATTGGCTCTCGTCAGGTTCGTGCGCGTGAAATCCACCTCGTGGGCCGTGCATTGGACCATTTCCATCTTCTGAAGGCTGAGTCCCACGAAGATGGAATGGTTGACGATGCTTTCCAGGAAGGCAAGCGAAAGCGGCGATGATGCCGCAGTCCAGTCGATCCCCAGCATCTTGGTCTTCAGAAAACGGACGCCGATGAACTGGCTATCCGTCACATTGAGAAGGCTCAAGTCGCATCGCTCGAATACGCACTGCTCGAAGCGACAGCCACGAAATCCGCTCCGTAAGAATTGGCATCCCTCGAACCGGCAGCGAAAGAACTCGATGTCGTTGAGTTCAGCATCCTGGCAAGACAGTCCCGAAAACTCCTGGTCCTCATAGGACTTGTCTGTCCAGACATGGGGCTGCTGACCGCCGGCAGTTTCTGGAAAAGTCGCTGGGATGGGAGTTTTCGTGGGCTTCTTCTTGTCCATGACGGTCGCCAGATAATCACCCGGAAAAAGACGTTGATGCTGGGAAGAGACTTGATATTACCCCTCGCGCCGCGTCCGCACAACCGATCGCCTTTGCCCAGGCTACTCGGCAGGTAGGATGTATCCTGCCGCCCAGCAGCGAGTCGTTACCCTGTTCATTTCTTCTTCCCGCTCACGATGTCCACGTAGTTCAGCCGCCTGAACACCCGCTCGAACTTGTAAGCCAAGTAGGTGAACCGCCCCCAGTGTCCATACCGCCTCGCCGCCGTCCGCTCGACCTTCTTCTGGTCAGCAGTCTTTGAATCCATCACACCAGAACTGTGGCCCCTTATCGCAGACCAGATAACGTGGTGCCTTGCCCGCTGCCGGCAATGGCGCGGCCAAGCATCGCACGAACCTGGATCGACGTGGGCTCCTTTCGGAACAGGGCGTAACCCATGACGCGGCGGGAGAAATGATCTTCGGCAAGGGCGATCCACCACGCAAAGGGCCAACATTGCGGCAATGCGAAGGGAAACCAAGTGGTCCAGAAACCCGATGTCGGTAGCGTAGTCAGGTCAACGTGCCATACGTGTCCGCAATACTTCGCCGTGACCACCCGTTGTTTGCCGGTCACGGTGTCATTATTTTCCGACGGCGTGAGGAAGGGCTTTTCTTTCAGTATCCGGCGGACAGTGGTGGCCCCTAAGTGCAGGCCGGCACGGGCCAGCGTCTCGGCGATTTTTACCTTGCCCATGCCCGGACAGAGAGCCTTGAGCCGTTGCACGACGTAGCGAACGAAGTCGGGGAAGCGATTGACCGGCGTGCGGAGTTGGAGCAAGGCGTTCGGGCCTTGCTCATCCACCCGCCGGAGCCAACTGGCGACCGTCGCTGCCGTGATCTGAAAGGCCTTGGCCGTCTGCTCCAGAGACCAGCCCCGCGCAGCTTTCAGCTCCAGAATCGCCAAGCGTTCGGTGGGCGGATAGTGTGGCCGATGATGCGGATCAAGTTGGGCCATCCGGACGTCCTTGATACGCATCTCCTCGCGTAACAGGGCGTTTTCCTGGTTCGCCTGATTCAGTTCCGCTTTCAGTCGGACCCGGGTATTAACACTATCCGCGGCCCAACCGCGGGCATAGGTCATGGCGAACTGGGCGAGGGCGATTACGTGGAGAACCCCGGACTTGACGGAAGCGGGCCAGCCTTTGGGCAGGGGAATCTTGGGGCTCGGCTTAGGCATGGGAGCTCTCGGGAAGGCAGGGGCTGGAATTGCAGGCTCCCTTCCAAGATAATCTCCCGTTAGAGTGATCAAGCCGTCATTTCAACCGATTCCAGCGGAGAAAAGGCAAACTGAGCCACCCGTTGGCGTTGTAAGAAATCGGTGGCGCAGCACAGTGATCTCTACCGGATGTGATCGGCGAATCTTCGCGACCACCAGGTTGGCAGGTGGACCGTAATCAGCAATGGTGGTCAGGAATTACTGCCGGAAATGGCGGAAAACATGAAGATCGCAACACGTACACGTACATCGCGCCGGTTGACAAAATAGTGTCCCACCTTGACAGTATTTATGTCTGAATTGACAGCTTTTGTGTCTCACACCACTGCTGGTGCCGGACATAAATGTTGTCAAAACGCGCGTTGGAAATTAACGACTTACGGCGCCGCCGGACACAAAAGCTGTCAAGGCTGAGACACAAATCCTGGCCTACGGACCGATCTCGGACACAGTTCTTGTCAACCCGCTGAAGCTCTCTAGAGGCGACCCTGTACTACCCAGGCCACCCCATTCTCCCACCCTCGCAACTCTTCTTTTTGGTCAACAAGTGGCCAAAATTCCAGTTTCTTCCCCCTAAACGGACCGTCGTGCGGCTTCTGGCCGCCTCTGCGACGGACGACTCGACCACCCCCGGAATATTATATCGAACCACCCGTTTAGCGTGGGTATCAAAACGCGATTTCTTCGCTTCTGCTTACGAGGCCATCCCCATTGTGGTCCATAAATGGGTATCAAATCTTCGATTCTTCGCTTTCCTCGATGACCACCAGACTACTTACCCATCGAATGGCGTGGGTATCAGCTCGTGATTGCTTTGCTTCGGCTTCCCCTCGCACCCCTCTCCTCGGCCAAGAATGGGTATCAAATCTCGATTTCTTCGCTTCTGCCCATTCACGCGGCGATTTCGGACTTCAACATAGGCATCGCCCTGCCGCGGCCCCGGCAACACACAACCGCGCGATACGGTCGTTTCGTCGGGGAGCCCAGCATGAGTCGTAGGCCCTCGGTATCGACACCAACAACGCCCGCGTCTCGGCCACTCCGATCGCCGCCACACTCGTGTAGCCGATCATCAGCAGGCCGGCATTGCACTCGCCGATCCAGCGACGCTAACTCCCTTCATCAGTCCACGGCAGCCGGTAGACTCTCGCCTTCGTTCAGCGTCAAGGCTACCGCGAAATTGTTCACGTGGGGTAAGC
>CAVPQK010000008.1:0-52368 GCA_963707465.1 Bryobacterales bacterium | reverse complement strand
GTGCTGGAAGTCCTCGACTGCGGCCAGGGCCTTTTCCTGAGCGTCTTCTTCATCAGCCGCCGTAACCGTTACGAGCGTGTAAAGTGGCGTCATCTGTTCGAGGAGCACATTGTACTGTTGTGTTGGATGTCTTTTCATTAGCTTCAGTCTGACATGGAATCTGGGACTGTCAAGTCAGAACGGTCGCAGGCGATTGATACATCATCTTTGTTGCTCGGAACCGGCTTGACAAATCTCAGAATCGAGACATAATCACGAATGTGACGCAGAAAGAAATACCAATACTATAAAGAACACTCTTAGAATCTCTGGACGGCGAATCACGAAGACCGGCACCGGTGCGAAGCACTCAGCGAAGTTCATCTCCAGCGTACACTCACCGTCCTGGTCGTGTAGATCCGTCGATACCTAAGAGGTTGCCGGTTGATACGCCATTGAGCATGGCTTTGTACTGGCCACGGCGTCATCGGTTGTGCATCTGCATTCTGGCCTGCGCTGACCCTGGTCCGTGAATCGCATTGGCGCTTTGGTCCGTCTGCTGATAACGCATCGAGAACTTTCTTGTGTGTAATGGGCGACCGGGGCTTTCATGTCCTTCCGGGCTTCAGACAGCGCTTCCGACCATTCGGCCACCAACGTAGCCGAGTTCTGCTTTGACCTGCGAAATGGGTAGATCATGGGCGGTCACCCCGGTGTTTGAAATTGACAGTTGGCTCATGCTGGCGCTGGCGATTGCATGGCGGTTGTGCAGGTCCGGGGCCGGGAAACTACGGCGTGGCCCGTTGAATCATGTCGGTATCAGCCGCCGTCAGTTTGCTGGATCGGTGTCTTTGGGTACACTTCTTCCAGGGTGGGTGCCCAGAACTCTTTAGAACTCCTTAAAGAAGTAAGGGTTAGACCCAACGGCGGTCCAAGAGGCTTGCAGTATTGTCGTCTACACTGTACATCGTAGGATTTCCACTTCTACGGTGACCGATCCGTTTTAACCTGTTGCTTTACTTCAGGTAGGTTGCTGGTGGGGTGAAGATCCAGCCGACGATTCCAACTTGCAAGCCAACTAGTACCGTTCCGATGTGGCCCACGAGAAAGCCGAGAGACCAAATATTTCAGAACCACAGCCGAACGGTTTCAACGGAATAAAGCTCTACACTTATACCAGCCGTTTTGTCTCCAGCGGATCGCCATAAGAGACCTGGATTGCCAAACTATTTAGACGCAGTTGTTTTGGTACGGGCAGTTGAACTTCGAAGCGAACCACGGTCCAAAGCGAACTGTGGTCGGATCAACTGCTACAGGACGGACCCAACTCGGCTAGGTGCATTGTACTACGTGTTCTGGTATTGTCAACTTTCGACTGAACCAGAACTGATACGTCTAGGTGGATCGCAAATGTTAAAATATGTCGAAGGCATTTGGGCGGTGTTCGGCAGTTAATATTTCAAACCAGCTAAATAGTCGCTCTTGCGACTATTCGCACGGTCGCTGCCAATCCGTTGCGTCCTAAACGGCTCCAATCCGGCGATCATTCGTTCCGGTGGTCTTGCTTGCTGCATGAACTGACCGGCGAAACCCCAGACTACGAACCGGAATTCGAAGACGGCATGGTCAAGTTCAATGTCAACGCCGCTGCTGAAGCGTGGTTGAAATGGGGAAAGGAACATGGACTGATATGATCGACAAAACTCACAAACGCTTCTGGAAGTTGTTCGACCGGGCAGCTTCCGAGAATCGCACAGCGCCGCCAGAATATTTGCCCGGTCTTGAAGTCTCCCCAGAAGTGTGGTTAAACACCACACCCGACAACATAATCGTAGTTTTCTGTGAACCAATACGGTCGAGTTAACCTTCTGGGACTAGACGACTTAGCTGGCATCTGTATACAAGTACGTCTTCAAGGGCGTTCTATGAAACCCTTCCTGTTCCAATTCGTTGTCGCCGCTCCTGGTCGGTTGGCTGCGGACATGCGTCAAGCCCAGGTCGATTCCATTTGCGAGAAGTACCAGGGAGACACCGCCGACGTAACGGTCCACGATCTTCAGCGGATGTGCGGGTTTGCCGGATATAAAAGAGCGACAATGAACGCTGCGCTTGCTAAACGGAACAATGCAGGAGCATAACAATGATTTCAGGTGGGTGGAGTTGGAAGCGCTCGATCATCACCAGCGTCGTAGTCTGGTGCGTTATTTTGGGGCTGGCCTATGTGCAACATCGATGGGGCAAGAAAACGCCGCCATCAACGCCGCACGCCTGGGTCATCAATTAGGAGCCAAAATGGATAACAACGATTTCCGGTGGGTGAGCTTCGCCAAAGATAACGCTTTTCGATGGGCGGGCTTCGAAACGCTCACCAAAGCTGGCAACAGGGCACGCTGGTGGAAGCGCTGGAGACGGCCAATCATCTCGGCTGTCATTTTCTTGCTTCTTCAGTGGTGGTGCAGTCGATAAAACACTAGCGCCGCTGCTGTTTGCTGCCGTACACCATTTCCTTCTCCACTTTAGCTTCGTTCTGGTGCTTCGTTCGTTCTTCGTGTAGAATCTGAATCGCCCGGACTTCTTCAACCGTGATATCCGACCAATCCAATTTGAAAGTCTCGATGTTGTACTCCAGGTCCAAACATCCGGTTGAGTAATTTACCGGCTTAGGAATTTGTGCGAACATCATCAAGCGAGGTCAGCGGACAACGGGCGCAGCGATTCACTTTGATTTGGTCCGATTCGCCGCAGCGCTCGATTGAGAAAGCGATCAAGTCTGGAAAGTCTTTGCCGCCGCTGACGCTCAAGAAAACCGGCGTTCTAAAAGACGGCCATCACCGGCTCCAGGCGTACCGAAACGTCCGGGCCACGGCAGTTCCGGTCGAGCCTGAGAAGTGATTTGCGAAAGCCGGTGCCTAGAGATAGAATGAACTTGTGTTGAGCTTCGATCAATTTCTTTCCGAATCCGTAGGGCAGCAGGGTGGTTTCAATGTCATTTACGAGACCGGTATGCACACTCTAACCAACGACCTGGAGCAGATCATCAAGGCGCTGCGGGATGCCGGTGTGCTTTTTGAAGTCGTCGGTGGTGTTGCCGTCAACGCTCACATCTACTCTTTGCACCGGAGCCGTAGTTTCGTGACACGGGACATCGATCTGCTGGTTCGTCGCCACGATCTTCCACGAGTCGCCGAAGCCGCCCAACCGCTCGGATACATTGCGAAAAAGATGGTCGGCGGCTACACCTTGATCCGGCCTGGACAAGATCTTGCTGAGGCCATCCATCTGCTGTTCGTCGGCGAGAAGTCCAAATCCACACAACCGTTGCCACACCCAGAGCTACACCCGGAAGAAAAACACTTACTGAATCTGAGCGTGCCGGTTGCACCCTTGAAAGACCTGTTGCAGATGAAGCTGAGTTCTCTTCGGCCCAAGGATCTCATCCATATCGAAACCCTGGACGACGTAGGTCTGATTACGCCAGCGCTGGAAAGGCATTTGTCGCCGGTATTGCAGGAACGGCTGAAAGAAGCTAGGAAGACCATCGCCGAGAACAAACCGGATGTAGAGGGATGACAGCGAAACGTTAAGGTAATCGTTAGCGCAGAGTTGTTCAAGCGTGCTCTCACGAAGATACCAAAAAGATGGATCGAGAGGTAGAATCTGGCTGGCGGGGTGCTGGCGCTTCAGCCGGGTCCCTCCGACGGCGTAGCGAGGCTGCTAGGGGCCGCTATTGCCAAGGTGATGGAGCTAGGCTGCGCTTAGCGACGATCAGGGAGCCGCAGCCGCCGACGCCAATTCCTTCCGCAATGTACGACCCATTTTCCGCAACACCGAAATCGTAGACCGGGCCGCAGCAAACTTCCGTCTCAATCGACCGCACCTTTCGCCACATGTACTCGCCGTCCGATTGCATTCGCCAGTTGTCGCCCGTCGTGGCAAAGCAGACGGTCCATCTTGGCTGTCTGGTCTTGGCGGCGGAATTGAGCGTCGGCTTCTGCCATTGAATTACCGGCGACCGACCCAAGCCGACCGCTAGTCTGGTACATCGACAAGCGCCAGATCGTGCGAAATGCTGACGCCTGCTTCGTAGTTTCTGACTCGATCATATCGCCAACCGTCGCCATCCAACCAGCCCCGCACCATCGCTTCAAGAAACTCATCAGGGCCGGATGTCAGCAGAGGATGAATGCGCTTCTTTCCAGCACCGTTCCCACAGATGGCTTCAAAGAATCTCGACCATGCCGTCCCGTACAGGGTGACGTTGATCGAGTGCGCCCCGATTCTCTCAGCAACGTGCGGCACCATGTCAAACAGTTCTTGGATGAGTTTAACAGTGTCGGCGACCAGCGTTTCCTTTTCGTCGAGTGAGAATGTCCACCGAACTTTCGACGCATCACAAGAACCTTCAGCAAGAAACAGTCCGATCAGCCGTCCGAACTCCTTCGAGAGCGCGATGTGGTTCGGAAGCGGGTACATTCTCATGTCCACGGCTTTCTTGCCTGGGATTTGAGTCACCCGCACTTCCCGCTTTATCTTCAGGTACTTGGTTTCAACGAATCGGGCGGGCGAATCTCCTGGGTGCGAATAGACGGCAGGTACCGAGGAATGGCGATGAAATCGTTCGCCAGTAGATCGCCAGCGTTGACGTAGCCCCGCTTTGGTGAGGACAGGCCGGTCGCAGGTAAGGCGTAAATGGCCGTGACCCCACAAAGCGAGTTTCACTACGGTTTCGCATTGTTCGGCCACCATCGTCTGAATGACTGGGCAGACGGTGCGGTCGGCGGTGACAACCGAAGTCGAGCAATCGAACATCCTGAATTGATTTCCAGGAACCATCGGCCAGCAAGATCCTCGTGCCAGCAGGGAAACCACTGGCGAGATTCCCGTAGTGATGACGGCAGTTTCACGGGACATATTTATTGGAATGGGCATTTTCGGAACCGAACGGCAGCGGAAGTGCCAGATTCACCCAAAGGCATCGCTGGCGGCTGAGTCGGGACGATGGAGAGAATTTACTTGCGACCGGCGATTTCTTCGGCGGTATCTGATGCCGGTGTGTGGATCACGATTAGGACGACGGTTGGATCTGGCCCCCGGCGTTCGACAGCCGAAGCCCCAAATGGTCACACGGCGCATCGGTCAAATCCTGCTGGACCCCGACGTAACGCTGACTCGTCACCAAGCTGGCATGTGCCAATGAAAGCTGGATCTGCTCGATGGGCGCCTTTCCTTTATGGGCAAGGCGGGCGTAGGTCCTTCTCAAATCGTGCGGTGCGATCCTTGTCTCCAACCGTCTGAGCATAGTGCTTGACGGCGACGAAAACGCTCTGGGCACTCATGCTTCTCAGCGGTAAGCCGACCACCTTTGTTCACCGGTCGGAACATCCTTCCTGTTGCAACACCAGCCGTCAGGTCCATTCGTCGATCGCCGCCTTGGACCAGGATGGCACCGGCACTGTGCGACGTCCGCCGCCCTTACCCCTCATGTCCAAAATGATCCAACGCCCTTCCCGTTCCTGAATATGTCTTCCGACGTCAGCGAAGCAGCTTCCTTTCGTCGTAGCCCGCATCCGACCAGAACCGCCAACAGCGCCCGGTCCCGTTTTCCCCTTCACTGTGTTCACATCTCGGAACCTGATGAAGTCTTCGGCTTGCTTCGCCGTCAGCCAGTTTCCCGTTCGTGGACCTTCTCGCTTCATGCCCTTGACCCTGGCGATTGCCGCGCTACTTCCGACGACATACAGCCCATTGTCGGCAGCTTCGATTGCTAACCGGCGCAAGGCAGTCAAGTACAAATTGACGGTGGAACTGCCAAGGCCGGATGCGATCAAATGCGACCGGAACGCCTGGACGCTGGCCTTGTTGAAGCCGGTGCCAGAGCGCTCGGATTGGAACCACGCCAGGAACCGATCAATCCCACGCCCGTAGATCCGTTTTGTTTCCGTGCTGGTGACCGAATCCAGGACGACCGGCTTCATGCGCTTAATGACTTCGATTTGATCGGTAGCGGCGGGTTCCATAGCTCCATTATACATTGCGGTAGTGGCTCTTACCATAACCTATTCGTAAGGAGAGTACTATTCCTGCAACGCAACGTAGTCAACGAATGGTCAAGCTCTATCTATTTCTATGATGTCATCTTGACTATTCTGAGAACGCATCTATGATAGTCATGAAGATGCTATGTTGAAGTAGACCACTTGTCTTCACACCGCCTTATTACAATCTTCGTTTCTATTGCTCATTAAGTTCCACCAGGGCCGTCACCATCAGTCCAGGCCCATCAGGGGCGCCACGGGGCTGTGGTGAGCAGGAATAGGCATCGTAGCAGCGTGCCCGGTTGGACCTTCAGTCACTTCTCGGATCAGGTAGCGGAGTTCTTCGGTCAGACAAAGCTCTAAATACTCACTGCCGGAACCTCTACCTTTCGCCAGGACAAACACCGTGAACGAACCTCCAAACCACAATAAACAGGGCCTTCGAGACAAACTACTCGATGCCGTCGCTTTTCGAATCGGCAGGAAGTGGAAGATGCGATGCCAGCCGACATTCCACCGGCACTCCGCAAGGCGATTCTCAGCGAGGTCTTGCCAAACTCCCGATTCGCATTGTCACGGTTGAGCACCGACGAATTGCAAAACGACCGTTGCATTGACCACGAAATCGAGCGTGCCGTCGAGGTCGCCAGACAATTCATCGTTCGGGTCAGGAAGCAACGGAGCCGGTCATGACGACAGCCGAGACCATCCTGGAGGAACCGATCACCGCCGCTGCCGAACAGATCTGCTCAAATTGTGAAGGGTTTGGATGGGCACTGTGGGACGGCCAACCTTGCGAATTCTGTGGCGGCACCGGCTTCGGCTTCTTCCAGGAAGGCGATTGACTGGGCGGTCGGGACTTCATCAGGCTCCGGCTCCGGCTGTTGCGGCTCCGTTGACGGCTCCGGCTCCAACGGCGTCTTCTCGATGGCCGCTGGCGATGTCGATTCGGCTGTAGTCGTGGGCGTAGACTTTGCGAAACGTGCCCTGCTTCTTGCCGACCCCTCTTTCGACTTGGATGATTTTGCCTTTGTTTCTGACCTTCGTCGTCATCGAAGCAACAACAGAGCGGACCTTTTGCTTTCGAGATGGTCGCTGACATCGTGGGTTCCGGCATTGGTTTTGCGCAATCCGTTCGAGCACTGGTGCGTTATGCTTGTGGTTTCAAATGCCGCTTCGGGGTACGAGGACCCGTATGACGACCGCCCATCCTGCCCGTAGTTTCAGGATCTTGATGGCCGTCTTCTAGTAGTACCAATCTCCAGCCCACAATGCCACCGACAGCACCCGGTTTCTTCTCGAAGGTTCTGGTAACATTGAGCGCCCGTGCTTATTCCATGTACGACCGAAGAGCAAGGTAGCGTCACACAGATGGCTACCGTTCAAGTGTCGCTTCCCAACTAGATGTATCTGTGCGTGATTTGACATATGCTTAATCGGCCTTAAACTAGTTCTAGTGAAGTCTTGTCTCCGTTTCTTTGAGTCCCTTGGTAAAACATAACAGTCTTCGAGACCAACCCTTTTCAAAGCGACAACTCTTCTTTTCCTCCGTCCTTGTTGCTCATAATACATGGACTGAGACGTATCATTGATTTCAAACATGTTATGAACCAGAATCAGAGATTGACCGACATTATATTGGCTACCAGACTTGGACCAATGTTCTTGCTGTGGGGCATCATCGAGAAGAATGGGCAACTTCAATGCGAGTGCCGCAAGGGATTGAAATGCAGCCGAGCAGGCAAGCACGCACGATGTGGCGTTGGCTGGAACAAGCCCGGATTGCCATTGTCGCCAACCTCGAACATCGGTTTGATCCAAATGTGGTTTCGAGAATTCCCGAGTGCAAATTGGGCCGTGTTAATGGGAGAACGAGTCTTTGTACTGGATTGTGACATTCGACCAGGAAAGAAGAACGGTGTCGAGGCGCTTCGAAAGCTATTGGGTCGGGAACCTGAAGAAGCTTATCAAGATCCGATCCGGCAGCGGTATCCACTACTATTTCCAACTTCCCGACCGAGCCGGAACAGATGAGCGCTGGCGGTCCACACTTTCTTGGTGTCGATTTGAAGAAGTTGGGTCTGGTCGTTGTGGCCAGGGTCACGACACATCAGTGGTGCCTATTACGACTTCATTCGAGATGATGCCTTCGCCGAACTGTATCTTCGAGGAGACAATTATCATCACGACCTCGCAGCAGCGCCCACAGAAGTGATCCGGGCGTTGAGACGGTCGAAGCCTGTAGGAACCGTTGTACTGCCTTCCAGGGTCGCTGGCGTCCAATCTACAGCGGTCGTTGCAACTGCTGAAACGGCGGTGTCAACTGTGAGCCTTGTGTTCGTGACTGGAGTTGGCCTGCAATGGCGGTGAAAGAAGGGAAAGCCAAATCGGATGCCCTGGTGGTCGAGCAAATCTCGCACTATAAGAAAGCGTCGATCCGATTCTTCAAAGGCTACATCGATGCCGGTTGGGAAGGTCCGGGCCGTCACCAGGAAGATTTCGGGCTGGCCTGTACCATTGCATTTCTGACGAATCACCACTGGCTTCAATATTTGGGTTTGTTCATGGCATCGGAGATCTATAAGCGTGGGAAGTGCGCCAACGGCAAGAACGAGGGCTACATGCTATCGATGACGACGGCTGCATTTGCTCAAACAGCAAAAGAACGCATCGGATTACAAGAAGCCAAAGCTACCAATTGCACCGAAAGAGTGTCGTTACACTCCGAAGCATCGAGCCATCATCGAACTACACGAATCTGATCCGGCGCTGCGGCCACGGGAGATTGCCGCCCGATTGGATGTACAGCCGAACATCGTGCGTCAAGTGTTACATCGTTGGCGCAAAGCTGGCGGCTTGACAGTTTTGAAATTGGCCGCATAATAAACACTAGTATGCAATACAAGTACAAGAAAGAAGGTTCATCGCAACAACAAGAGCGAGAGGACGGAGAATGGTCGATCTCGCAAAACGGCAATCCGCACGTCCACATTGGCAAGCATCACGCCACCATATTTCGCAACACCTTTGGTCACGGTCATAAGATTGTTATTTCGAGAAAGAAACACGGCGTTTATGCTGGTGACACTTTCGACACAGTTGATGAGGCCAAGGCACGGGCTGAAGCAGAACTCGCCAACCCCGAGTTCGATCTGGCTGAATTCGAGCGGCGAGAGATCTTTCACCGATCCAAACACGGCAATTTGACATGCAAGATTGACGGGCAGTACGTGACGATTCTCGAATTGGTAGACGGTGGGTTCGTTTTTCGATTGCAAGACAGCACAGAAGGCCCATTTGAAACTGAAGAAGGCGCTAAAGCTGCCGTCGCCGAATTGTGGGACATGGCAAAGACTCCAGGTGCAGTTCTGAAGCTCCTATTATCGAATCGTGAAATCGGGCAGACTGGTGGAGATGATCTGCCGTGGTAAGAGAAAAAGCCGCCGAACCGAACCTGCCTTCATTGCCGTATCTGCCAATGAAAATTCATCCGAAACCAAAAGAGAAGCTGGCACGCTATCGTAGATGGTGGCGTATGGTAAATGCGTAATCGAGTGCGTACCAGCCGTGGGCTTTGACAACCGTCATCGTTCTGGTAAACCGGCGTAGAGTTTGCCCACGGTAACGGCCCTACGTGATGGCAACGTTTCTTAGGCGACGAGCACAGCAAGACCTTCTTGAGTCGTTCGTTGGCCGTCATGCGATCCATTACGATTTATCGACCTTGCCGGATGGTTTCTGCACTGCCGCTATGTTGCCGTTTGCTGCTCACAGGAGGCTCCTAGTGCGTTCGGTGGCTGTTTCCGCACTGTTGGGACCCGGAACGGTGGTAGCGGCTCTACGAGGCTGTCAGCGCCGGAATAGATCAGGCGTGTCTGCCACTCACCATTCCGTGACCGCCGTTCAAGTACATCTCAAATCAACCCTGCTAAGCTAATAACCAGTGGCGTTCATGTGGTTCGGCAAGACAGGAAACTAAATGGCCGATGAAGATTACAACGCTGGAGATAAATGCGGTCGATGCGGTTGCAATCGCCGTGACCACGCTCCGGCCTGCAAAAACTGTCCGAAGTGCCCGAAGTTCTCTGGGATGAAGAGAAGACGACGAAGAAACGGTGACATGGACGATGACCACAGCGGGCGGGCCGTTGCGACGTTCGACCGCTCACCGTCTATGTCTTTTCGGCCAGCGCATCCGTTCCAGAATCTTCGTTGACCGCCGTCACATTGAACTCTTCAGCATGAACCGGATCGCCTGCCCACTCCCGATAATGCTCAAATTCCTCATGCCCAGGCTCGAAGATGACCTCCAAGAACTCCTGGTAGCCTGAAGGCCCACCAACATCTTCTGGCGGGCATCGCCGTTTCACCGGCAAGGCAAACCGGCTTGGTACACGGCGGCGTCCACCGGCACGATCTTCTCCAGGACCACTTCGTGCCGCCAGCTATCGCCAAAGTCGTAGAGGTAGACCATCGAGTCGCCTTCGGCCAGGAGCACCTTCCCGACCGGCACCTTGCTTTCGTCGATTAGTTCGAGATCGCCGAATTCGTCGTTCTCCGGCACGCCCCAATATCTTGCCGTCCTTTTCAAACTGGTGCAGATGGCTATCGGTCCAGCCCATGACCGCCTGCAATGCGTCATGCAGCAGCACAGCAGCATCGTGCTCGGGACCTGGATTCGCCGCCAAATCGGAGGTTCGATGCCGAGAAGCGTGATTTTCAGTTGGTAGATGGACGGCTTCGACTTCGGGGTGGGCATAATCCAGATGCTACGACATCAGCGCAAATCTATGGATAAGCACGATCATGATCTCTACCGCAATGAGTACGCTGAAACCTTTAATGTTATTCCTCGCCAGCCATTCGGGGAGATAGATGTCGAAATTGGCCTTCCGGTCCGGTGTGTACTTCGCCATCACATCAGTCAGCGGGCAGTGCCAAGAGTTCAACGCAATTGTCACGATTTCACTGCCAAGCAGAGTTACGGCAACAAAAACCACGTATTGAAGCGACCGACGAATGCCAAATAGAAGGCTGTGAGATTGGCGGTGCCATGACGATCCAGATAATCGTATGGACAGTCTTGAGAAGATTAGCATTGGTCTTCAGTGTTGCCGAACGGTCTCATCTACGTGCCGATCTGGTCCCAGACCGGACGGCCATTCGCATTCGAAGCCATATCGTAGCACTTCGGGAGATCGGCGATAATCGGGTCATGGGCCTGAAGCGTTTACTGCTCATCGTCCTTATCGTTCTGCTCGTGCTCGTTTTCTTCGTCTATCGCTCTCGGCAGGCGTCAAGGGGTTTGAACGTCGATCCGCACGCCGCCCGAGAGATTGAGAAGGCTAGACGGCGGGCAAAACTCAACACCGGCTACGGACTTGGCGGCGTCCGCTGCAATTCGGCCAACTCGAAAGCCCGGAGTTCGACGAGGCGCAATGGTCCTGTATCGAAGCGGCCATCAAGGAGATTCGCCGGAGGTTGTCTTGACGCACAATCGAGAGGTAGAATAAACGAATGGGCGCACTACAGACCGGCCTGATGACCGTCGAAGATTTCCTGCGGCTTCCTGACCCACCGGAAGGCCATCACGAACTGCATCATGGAGAGGTTGTCGTAATGCCGCCACCAAAGAAAGGGCACCAAAGGATTCAGAACCGCCTGCAACGCTTGCTACAGCGGCTCGTCGGCGACCGCTACGTCGTTCATATGGAAATGGCGTTCCGCCCGACCACAGAGCATGAAGTCTGGGTAGCCGACGTAGGCTGCGTCTCCGTGGCTCGGGATGAGGCCACTGGCGACGAAGAATACGTGATGGGTGCGCCGGATTTGGTCATAGAAGTTCTGTCACCAAGCAACACGATGGACGAGGTATTGGACCGACAGGACATTTGCCTTAAGAATGGCTGCATTGCCTTCTGGACTGTGGACCCTAAAAGAAAGTCGATAATGGTTACGACAGCGGATGGAAAAACCATTACTTACGATTCGTACATGAAGGTGCCGCTGCCGCCGACGATTGCTGAAGCTCTTGTTGACGTGGCAGCAATGTTTTGACGCTAAGGAAATGACCGACCCGCAGCTTTACTTGGCAATCGGCGTACTGGATGCCCGGTTGAAACACTTGGAGGGATGATGACGGACACAGTGACGGTCGCTCTAATCAGCGCTGGTGGCTCAGTAGTAGTCGCTATCACCGCTCTGATTTTGAATTTCCGGCTGTTCAACTCGCTGGAGCGCCGAATCGAGGTCATCGAGCGGGACCTCAAGGATTTTTTCCGAACACTGGCCGAACACGACAAGCGCATTTCGAAGATAGAAGACAAAGGTTAGACATGAAACCGACGCCGACCATCGCCAGGGCCTACGCCTGGGCACATCGTCATGGATCGGGTTGGCAAACACCAAGCCACTTTTCACAATCTCCGAAATGAAAACGAAGTTCATCGAAGCGTCGGATGCCAAGGAATTCAACTGGGGAAAGTTCGCCTTGTGTCGGTTCGAGCCGGAAGAATGGGCACGCCGGTCTGAAGTGGATGACTCTAGCTCAATGGGGAACGGCCTGAGAAACATGCCATAGTCGAACGCAAACAACATCTGCGGTCGGTCGTGCCAGCCGGATCAACGACAGTGCTGTACGCCGACCACATCGACGCCAATGGAACCGAATTGTTCCGAGCCGTCTGCGACCAGGATTTGGAAGGCATCGTCGCCAAACGCAAGGACGGGCTGTACACGCCGGAAGAAACGACGTGGGTGAAAATCAAGAATCCTCGAGTACAGCCAGATGGACGGACGGCGGGAGTTGTTCGAGAAGCGGCGGTCGGTGGTGGCATAGCTGCTGATGGATGGCAAGAAGCGCCGATTTGAACTGGATCTTGGCGGTCCTGGATTTTACTTGCATTCTCGTGTTTTGCGGGCGTACAATACGAAACGAGATTGACATGAATAATGTAGGCGTCTTGTTCGCAATTTACGTTTTCCTGCTCTTCTTGGCGGGCTTCGCATTTTGGATCTGGATGCTGATTGACTGCGCCACTAAGGAGCCGGGCGTCGGAAACGACAAGATCGCCTGGATTCTTATCATCGTGTTCACTCACATCGTCGGTGCGTTGATCTATTATTTCGTGAGGCGTCGTCCAAGGCGTTTCGCAGAATGGCAGAGCGGTTCGGTTATTCCGCAGCGTCCACAATCGTAGATTCGACCTTCAGCACTGGATCGCTTTGTTCGCCCGGAGGACCTGCTTAATGAAGACGATCATGGTTTGCTTTCCGGCCCCGTTCGTCAAAATCCGTGCGACCTCCGAACCCGAGTACAAGACATTGCTGTAGACCATTTCGGCCAACATTTGATCGCTTTTGGAGCCGACCATGCGATTGATCTCCTCGTCCTGCTGGCGACAATCACATGGGCCTTCGCAGCCTTGATGGTCTCCCGTCTTACACGCTTCGCAAGTCATGATGTTCCTTTCACCACCCGAAATGATTTTGTCACGCCGTCTGTCCGACCCCGGCGTTTGAGGCGTGCGTACCTGGATACTTCATCGCACAGTCGAATGAAACGATCCTCCGGCAGGTCCCATTTCATAGTTTGGAGGTCTTTGCTCCGGGCCGGATTTTCGGGACGAAACTTACCGTTAGTTGTCCGATGCCCATCTCGAACTGGTGACCGAGGAGCGACACGCCCTTTGCTTCGCACATTTCTTGTAGCTTGTCGCAACTGGTCGGCGACAACAAAATAGATCCGAAACTCCTGCCGTTTTCTGGGCATGGCTCATTTCTTTTGCGAAACACTCATAGCAATGAATGTGACGCCGGGGACCGTCCAACCGTCTATCAGAATGTCGGTGACTCCCGCATCTAACGCTTCTTCGGCTCGGATTGTCTAGCTGAGATGAACGGCTCTTGTTGGGCCTCTCAGATTTGATTATACCAGATGGGGGTTTCGTATGTCAAATGCCGCGCTTGCTTTGCGGGACCGGGGTTGCGTACAATGGACCGTGGCAAAAAAGGTACCGGCAGAGGTTCGAGAGTTTTTCAACACAACGCAACCGGAAGCGGTTCGAGAATATTTCGTGAAGATGGGCCGGAAGGGTGGGAAGATCGGCGGCAAGAAAAGCGCCGCCAACCAGCACGCCGGAACAGCGAAGCGCAAGCGCCCGTAAAGCGGTCCAGGCTCGTTGGGCAAAGGCCAGAGCGGCGAAGAAGGGCACAGCGCCACCGAAGCCATGAGCGCAGTTCGCGATTGTTATCGAAGCTCCACCCAACACCCGCCAAGTCTGAACGGCCTCTCGACGTGCTCGACCAAACGACCCTCTGCGTCAAACTGAAAATAGTCCATCAACAGGGCAAATTTGAAACCCACTAAGCCGAAAAAAATGGACTGCCCCGCTGTAGCGCCGCCTGTACCTTGCCATCAATTCCGGCAGCGCCACCAACTGGTCGTCCAGCGGCAACGCCAGGATCGTCGGCGGGATCTTTATCATCGTCCATCGTTGGTGGCCACCGGAAATTCCGAACATTGTGATGCCGCTTGGAATGCGCTTCTCCCCTTCGGCATTAAGAAATGGCACGAACGTCGGTTCTTCGGCTTTGCATTGCTCAGATCCAGGCCGCTTCGAATTCCGCCGACCTGATTGCCCTGGTCGCCGCAACAGCGTTTTCAAGCCAGTCACCGGACGCCGGAAAGACGGCAGAATTTGGTCAAGAACGCACCCATTGCCTTCGCCCGTATCAAGCCACAGTCGGAGGCGGTGCAGACCCTATGAGAGCATTGCCTCCGTTTCGATAGCCAACTGAATGGCAAAGTTCGACCGGCGTAAATCCGAGGTCGCCCATGAGCCGGTTGAGAAATTGCACGATGGGAAGTTGTGAGGCATCTTCAAGCATTGCCATTCTCCTCTCTGAAAGCCCTATGTGGCACCGACGAACCGGCACGTACCAGCAGTTGCCAGATCGTCCTGCGGCCCACGAAGCTGGTAATCCATGAAGCCCCACCGCTGGACGATGTTGCCTTGTTCATCTCGAATGCCAAGCAGGGGAGCCGCAGTCAAATCGCCGGTCTCATCTGCCTGGACAAATTCGTACTCCGAGTTGCACGTCAGCCACTCGAATATCTCGTACAGGCTGCGTTCGGTGGAGAAGGCATCGCTCCCATCGAGATTCAGTTCGGCCCGAAGGCTCTGAAGCTCAATTTGGGTTTTGGAGTCAATCTCAAGAATGAGCGATGTCGGCGTTGCGGTCGCTTTGATTCGGATCTGGCTTATAGGAAGTGAAGCGCCCTGCGTCATAATAGACCTCCAGGGCATCTAGGACGAGATTTGGTTGGCGACAAAGTTTGACGCCCACATCGCAAGACGGATCAGAATCCATTCCCGCATCCACCGTAGTTCTCGAAACCCGGTTGGCCGTCCCGAAGGACATTCCTGATGCTCACTTGGTTTGACGTTGCCGGGGAGCGCCGGGTTTCAGAAATATCATTCCGGTTGAACGATCCGTGCGCTACAATCCGCAGCATGGACACGTTTGGCAGAATGATCGTGCGCCTTTCCTTGCCGCCATGCTGATCTTCGTGGCTGTCGCTGCCGAAAAGCATCGTGGCTGGCAGACCGGAATTGTGCTCGATCCACAACAATCTCAGTATTTCCCTACGAACTCCCCGGAAACCCAAACGAACGGCAGGGACGTGACCTTCATAATACAGGGCGAGACCTATGTTTATCTGGTGCAACAACGGCTTCGCTGGAACTGGTCGAAGGCAGCAAACCTGACGGTAAAGATGCCGGTAAAGTTCACTACGGACGAGCGCAGAGTGTTGTTTCGTGGCGATGACGGCAAGAAGCACGAAACTCAATGGCATAAGTTCTTCGTTATTGACAATCACGGCAAAGAGCACGAGATGGAGATCGTTAAAAAGCTGCGCAAGCAACGTGATCCGGCGAGTTCAAGTCCGTAGCATCGGCCTTGAATACCCGCTCACTCGCACTTCACGTTCCCATCGGGCTTCTTGGTGCAGTGGCAGTTAGCAGCGTGCATCGCATTGTTGGCGTACTGCTTAATCGTGGGCTTCACTAGATCCACCGTGTAGATCCAAAGCGATTCACAGGCAGAGGATTTGATTTCATCCTTTTCGGTCACAGCAAGGTGCCTGAGTTTTCCAATCGCATACTCCTCTATACCTGGAATACCTACGGGTTCCTGAAGAGCTTCGGTGGCGAAAGCAATCTTGTTCACCGGCCCCTCACCCCTGGTAAGATGCAAATCCGCCAAGGCGAACTCGATGGGCTTCGTTGGGTCGAGTGCGTAACCGGGGTGAGCGCCGCTCCAGACGCCTTCGGTGCAACCGTCCCAACCATCACAGGCGGTACGGAATACGCCTGAATCCCTTCGGAGCCACAAGATGCGACGGCCACCAATTCTCCAAAAGCCCAACGGTCTAGGTCCATCAAAGCCGTCAGCCCAGGTGAAATAATAGACGGCAATCACTCCGGGGATATTCGACCCTTTCAACACGTTCTCCACTCGCACCGAAAGCCTACGCAGTTGAAGATGATACTTGGGATCTGAGTGCATCGGAATCCAGCCGCTCACCAACACGTCGGATTCCAGAACGCCCACCACCACAACCGGGGCACTAACTACGTCATGGCGCTTGTAGTCGCAGTGATCTATCAAGTGCGGCGGTGGAGCGGCAAGCCATGTTAAGGACAGTGCGCCGCCGCTGACCAAGGCAACAGCCACACCCGACCGCAATTTGTTCACCGTTAACGTAGACACCCCCGATGAAAGCCGGGTTCCCTCTTCAGGGCTTTCCCGGCGTTGGCTTCGAATTTGTCACCATTTCATTGAATCGTCGGCTCGAACCCGCCGTCATCCCCGTTGAACCCAACCGCCGTCCCTTCCGACCGCAGATCCCATTCCGCAGCCAAACCATCAGCGGTGGAATCCAGCAGCGCCAGCAGTGCGTCCATCTTCGTTGCGAATCCCCGGACATCGAAAGCAGCCCTTTGCTTCAGTCTCGCCGGGAAGCCGGAACGCATACGAGCCAGGATCGACCGAATTGACCTCCTCGACGACCGCCTTGAAATCGTCCAGGCTCTCGATGCCATGGCACTTGAATTCCGGCTCCCACTTCAACGCCGTCACGATCTGGGCAACGAACTGCGCCAGCCACGACACCGAATGTGTCTTGTGGATCGACAGCGGCGTCGGGCTTGGTCGCCAGGAAGTTGCCGCCGCCACCGAGCACGATCGCTTTCAGATGCAGTTCCAAGGCATGACGGTACATGAAGACGACCGGGGCGACCGCAGCATCATCGAACGGGCCGGAACTCGATTGCAAGGATTCGGCCAGCTTCTTCGCCGCCATATGGAAGGACCGGGCGTAGAGGAAGAGATCTTGCGGTGGGACGTTGCGCCGGTTGCGTAATTCGGGATTTGGCGATAGGCGGCGAAGTGCGAGTTTTCTTTCTCATGTGATCTGGGGCGGTGCCGTCGAATCAGGAGGGGTTGCCTTTGAAGCTAAATTGGCAAGCGAACGTAGCTCCTTAACGACGGCTTCGGGCAATACCGTCGTCTCGTCTCGATTCGCTGAAAGGATCTGTTTTGCGCTAAGGCCGGAGACATAGCTGAGATCAACCCCGATCAGGTTTGCGTCTTTGAGGTTCGTGCCTTGGAGATTTGTAGAGCTATTTCCGACGAGTCCCATCACCGCCTTCTTCAAGTTTGCCTTTGTCAAATTTGCCTCTGACAGATTAGCACCAAGGAGATCAGCGCCATAAAGGTCGGCACTGACCAGATTGGCCCTATACAAAGTCGAGTTAGTGAGTGTGGCCTTGGTCAGCTTGGCTCTCGACAGATAGGCGTTGGTGAGGTCAGCAGACTCCAGTCGCCCATACGAAAGATCTGCCCTCTCCAAATACGCCTTTCGAAGATCAGCCCCGTCCAATTCGCACGATGACATGTCTGCCGTGAACAATTCGGTGGTACTGAGATCGAACACGAGCGTTGGATCGTTGCGGAACTGTGGCCGGAACCGGGAAAGAAAATTGAGGATCGCCCGGATGTCAGTGGCAATCTTAACTCTTTCCGGCTCATCTTCGAGAGGATCACCAGTTTCGGGATCTAATTTCACATATTTTCTTGGGGCATTTTCACGAACGTATGCGCAAAGGATCTCAACAATAGCTCGGGCGTCCCGTTTCGAATCTCTTGCGATGCGCTCCAGCGAATAAATCCCGCCAAGCCGAGGCTCGATCTGCTTGCTCCCGTCCTTGTTCGTGGCTCCAAGCTGTTCCACCGCTTTGCTGAAACGATCCGTGATCCTGCCGTCCTCTGCTGTTCTAGTTGTCCTCCAGGTGAAATACAATCCAACCAATAACGCACAGCCGCCCATGATTTGTGCGAGAGTCTTCCGATATTCATCGACAGCGTTGGTGTACTCAAATCGAGAAAGGGGCTTGCCGTTGTATCGGTTCACCATCCACTCGGGCAACCACAGGAGCGTCACCAGCAGAGCAACCGAAATGGCCAAAAAAGCGGTGCCTGTGTACAATCGTTTCAAGGCTTCATCTTAAAACATTTGCAGTCGGCCAGAATCGGATCGAGTGGCGGAACCAGAAAACTGGCACGGCGGCGGTTCGCACGAAAGACGCTCCGAAGTCCAGAGAACAGCGGTAGAATGCCAGGAGACCACGCTGCTGAATTTTGACGAGATGCCGGTCGGGACGATCTACTACAGCGTGTCGGAGGAAGAATGCGTTGCCGTGGCGCCGACGAAGATGGCGAAATCGAGGGCGACCGGGACTTCAGGCCGATTGCCGATTGCGCCACGTTCGAGGACGCCAGGGAAGCGGCTCTCCAGGCCGGTGATGTGCGGGGCCGCATTTACATCGACGAAATGGTCCGAGGCGAACGGGGCGCTATGGGATCTCCGATCTTCGCCGGTTACAAATCCGACTTGCAGGCCGGTCTGAGAATTCCCGTCCAGACCGCCGTATCGAGGGGTATCGGCGCACGGCAAGTCGGCTGAGCGTTCGAGGTATCGAAGGCGGTTTCCGTGGGTCCTGGAGCCGTATTTTGTACGACGACCAGGACCGGCTGCTGGCGGCGATCAACGAAAAGGTGATCGGACCCGCAGAGGCCAAGGCGAAGGAGGAGACCGGCAGGCCACAATGAAAGCGCCGAAAAGGACAAGCAGAGCCAAGAAGAACGCAACACCCGACAGGTTCTCGCTTTACCTTACGCTGCGCCATGAATCTTCCGATCTGTCGCATGTTTCCACTTCGCTGTCGATGAAGCCAGCGTACTACAGGGTTGGACAGCGTGTGTCTTATTGGCGCACGGTTTTCGCTGAAGGTTCAGGCGTGACGGCCTCCGCTAAAGCCTTGAAAAAGCTCGTGGCAGTTATAATTCGCCATCGGGTGTTCTTTCAGGAATTCACGTCCTCTGGCGGTGGCATTGAGATCACCCTAAACCATTACGCCGATGTCGATGCGGTCACGGATTTCCTAGATCCCAGTCGGCGAGGCTCGAACAGGGTTAGACGCTATTTGACTTAAACTGTACCCTGGCTCCACGCAAATCATAGCTGAAATGGGGATTACGTTGAGACTATGCGTTCTGGCGGCATAAGATGTCGAGTACCCCTGGCCCATTGGCGGCGGCAGACCAGCGGAAGGGGATCGCCGCAAAGCCGTTCGGTGCTATCGTGAAACCTAAAGGCGGCAGGAAGTGACGGAATTGAAGAAGGCCGGGTGTCCGTGTGTTTGCCACAAGCTGCCGTTAGGCACGGTCATTCACGTTGTCCCATGTTGTGACCAATACCGAAATTCCGCACCGCCTTCCCTTGCTATCATTAAAACCGATGCCAAACCCATACGAGCACGTCTGCGATTGTGGAAAGCGGTGGCTTGTGACGGAACACATAGCACCGTTGCGAGACAGAGATGACCACAAGTGCTCGTGTGGGCGGTTGATCGTTGAATGGAATAGCCGCTACTATCTCACCGTGGAAGAACTGCCCAATCCAACTGCGCCACCCATATCATAGCAGGACAATGCCGGGGAGACCCACTCCGTACCGTCGTCGTTCCAAAACCGGACCACGAAGCCGCCTGCCCCGGCCATGAATGACAAGTGTGAAAATGCTTCGGAACTGGCCCTTCTCCTGGCAAGACCGGGGAGGATTTCCCACCGGACAATTCGGCTCGTCTTGGCGTCGGCGCTCTTCAACTTCGAGCATACCAGCCGATTCGAGTTCCCGCACATGCTAAGATTGATGCCTGTGATCTCCGAGGCTCCAGATATTCCAGGTGCAGCAAATGTCGTTGCTTGGTTCGGTTACTGGCCAACCTTTCACGATTCGGAAGTTCTGTCCATTTGCCTGGAACGCTCGACCGGATGCAGGGTTGCCGTCCATGCGTTTTCCAAAACTGCGGAAACTGATGTGTCGGGTCATTTCGTTCTCGATAAGCACGCAATCGTGACCTTCGTCCTGGAAGGCTTCCCTCTGGACTCGTCTGGAATCGTAAACACCAACATCGCCGGTTTCAATCATCAAAACGTTCTGAGCGGCCTGACTGTTAACAGGAACGCCGATTGGTACGAGTTGAGTTTGGAAGGCATCTATGGCGTCGATGGCGTCATTAGCGCAAACCAGATCCGAGTCGAGATCACACCGGGTCTTCCCATTGGATAGCTACGGCAAACATTCCTAACGCTCAAGGCTTGACCATAGTTCCGACCGGCATCCCGCATCCATCATTGCCAGCGGCGTCATCTGGTTGCAATTCAATCTATACCGTTTTGATCTGCCCTGGTTCCAGACGCACCGAACCAGCCGCAGACTTGTCGGTTGTTCCGGGGTAGTACCAAGGCTTGTAGCCGCCGAGCCAGACCTTCCAAAGAACATCTGTGCCAGATGGAATCAACACACGGAACTGGGCATTCACGAGGCCGGTGCCCATCAAGAAATTGCTAGGGTATGCGGCCCACCGGAAATCGGCGCACGGGTTCAGCGGAGCGGCGGTCACAGCGTCGATCACGGTGCCGGTCAGGATTCCAGCCTTCGGCCCTAAGCGGATCGCCCCCGATACATTTGGATTCTCTGGGCTGAGCGTGACGGACTGAAGCCCGCTATTCGTGAAGAACATATCGGGGTATCCCTCGTCCTTCTTCGCTGCGGAAATAAAATAGCGACCCCATGATAGTTGACGGATTTCGAAGTGCCCGTTCATGTCTGTTTGGCTGTGAGGAGCCACGTTCACCATGATAATGCCACTGGGGTTGGCGTAGACCGTTGCTCCCACGACGATTTTGCCATCCTCGTAGGTCACGGTTCCGTTGACGGTCCCTTTATACTCGTCTGGGGCGTTATCCGATTGGCCGGTGGATGTAGACGATTGCTGCGCCCATGCTGAAGCGACGACCAGGAGCAGCGTGGCCGGAACGGAGAACGTCATGGCTTCATTTTACGTGACGCCGGGGCCGCTGGTTTCGCCGATTCGATTTTGCCTGTTCCTAGAGCTTGGCCTGCCGCCACACAACCCGCCACAATACCAGAAACGCAATGATTCCATAAAACAGGCTCCCGATCACCAGCCAGGGCACGAGAATCAGGCATCCAGGACGATAGCCGGTCAGCGCACAGAAGATCCACAGCGGAAGCGTCAGATAATAAATCGTCTCAGGGAACAGAATGGTTAACTCGACACTCAGAAGTGACACGACCGTTCCCAAGCCGAATGCTTGAACAGTATGCTTCCAGGTGAACAGCCTCGAATCTACTGGATGTTGCAGAGCGGGTTGGGCTGCACCACAGGCAGCGGGTACAAGCTCCGAACGTTGCCGTCTGCAAGGCCGGTCGCCACGCCTAATGCTTTTGCGCCAACCCTCTGGGATCAGCAAACCGATAGCAAGAATGGCTGCTCCTAGCATTTGAAACTCCGTAAGCCGGTGCCAACAGCCCATGAAGGACAAGAGCGTAAGGAGCCACCAGCCGAAAGACACCGTAGCCAACAGACAAACGCCAGATATGGTCCACGCAACTGCAACTCGGTGCTTTGACTTCGGAACTATGTTGGGCTGCACCTGTAATCAAGACGCACCTGACGACCATTCCGTGCATATGCGTACTTGGCGGCGGCGTTCATGGCTCCGGTGTCGATATTTGAACGTGGTCGGTCGTGCTCTGCCACAGGATCGGGTACGCCTTGCTTGTCGGCCTGGGCATTTGGATACGACGGCGGTTGAAGAGAAATCGTTGACGGTCGGCGTCCTGGGCTGACGACTATACCTTGACCGTCGCAATAAGAGATACTGGAAACTGAAATGGTTCGCCAACCTCTCGCAGGAACAACAACGCTGCTCCTTGCGCTCGTCGTGGTGCAAGCGCAGCCTCAAGACAGAAAACCCTCGACGCCAGAGGATCGAGCCAAGGCCGTGGAAATCGCCAGATCTCTGGAAGCTGATCCGTTGGGCAAGGAAGCCAAGGACCGGCGCAACTGGCTGGTTCTCTGGCTGATCGAGGTGCCGGATATCCACGTCAAGGCTTGCATCACGCTCCTCGGTCCCGGCGGCTCAAAGAAGAACTACGAATCGGAACTCTTCACACAGACGCTTGCCTCGGGTGCGGCATTCGTCATTCAGAATCCTGACAAGGCCAAAGACGATGTGGCTGTGTATACGGCGGCGCTGGAAGGCTCCCTACGAGCGCATGAGTCAATCCTGAAGGTCAAGCCGAAGGCAAAGTGGCCTTTTCTCGACGACCTCATAGCGAAACGGGACAAGGGTGAATTGGCAGAATACGTTCGCCAAGCATCCACGCATTGCAAGTAAGTCACGGTATTGAGCCTGCCAGCGGCCCTGAAGAATCGCCCCGCTTTACTCTGGATTGGCGCTGGCTCCTTCGCAATCTTCGGGCTTGGCAGCTTTTACCTGAGCAAGATCGAACCGCTCGGTCCATGTCTCCGTTCCGGTTTTCAGCTTGTTGCACTTCTGGGCGTGATGGCAGGCTTCTGGGTCGGGTCTGCATCACTGGTGGCCTGGGCGATTTGGACCGTGGTTGATTTTGCGAGGCGCAGTGGTCGAGCCGAAGAACGTTAAAGAAACGTGGAAGCCGGTCAACGGCTTGGGTCGATCACTCATTACGCCATCTGTTCGTCCCTCGGCATTGAAGCAACTGCTCTCGCCGTAACCGAAGTGATTCAATGTCACTCGATGCCCACTTTTTGCTGGCACACTCGGCTAACACGACCTCGGACGCTTTTAAGGCGCTGTCGATTAGAACATCTGCCCTGACCTCCAATTCCCGGTCTACTCGTTCACCCGATAGTCGAGTTCCGCTCAGTTGCGCCACCCAAACATAACGCTGCTTTGCAAATAGGGCGACCTTGAACGATCCATCCATGAACAGCATTTCCACGTTCCGCTTTCTTCCTTCAATCATGGTCGCAAGGGATTCAAGCCACCAGCCGAGAACAACCACCGAGAAATCCGACCACCGAGAATGCGGAAAGCTCTCGTCGCCAAAGTCATACCAGATTTCGCCAACGATAACGTACTTTGCCGAGCGCCTAAGAGAACCCGGCGTGACCTTCAATTTCAAATCACAAACCCCGGCTGTGCTGTTCATTCTATCCGCTTACCACCCTCAGTGTCCACAATTCCGCACGTAATCTGTTGTAGCATAACGACACGGGGAGACAGCGAAACCCGATGAAAACAATCCAACAGCAGCAGCGGTCAAAATCGTCACCAGACCTCCGTCCCGCCGTTTGCGTTGCGGGAATATCAACTCTTTGCGACGAGGGTCTTCGGGTTCTCTGGACTATCCGGCCTCATCAGTATTCGCCCTGGTCCCGACGATCCGAAGGCGTGGTACGACCGAGCCATTTGGGTGGTCGGCGGCGGTCTGATTCTGCTGCTGATCGTTTCCGGTGTCGTCGCAGTCATTCTCGAAAAGGCAGGCCAATGATGACGAGCGATTCGCACGTACTGCCCAGTGACTACCAGGAGCATTGGCAGCGCTACAAGAAACTCAAAAATCTATTTTGGATAATCTGGCTTGGCTGAGTCGTGTCGTGGATCTGCCGCCAGTACCTCCGTTTTGAATCCGCTCTCCGTTCCCGAAACTCTAACAATGAGATTGCCAACAATGGCCTGTTTTTGGCCGTGTACCATCGCCGGTCGGAATCTCCATTTCCTGATCGACTCGATAGCGCCGGGAATGATGAGTGGGGGGCCTGAAATCGCCCTAATGCAGATTACACTCCCATCTTTATCAGTCCCAACGTTGAAGGAAAGAATGGTATCTACTTTCAAGAAGTGGGCTAGACCGGGAGGCAATATCTGAGCTACATGCCGCAAGTGTGCTTTCGTCTGCGCCGCCGATAACCGAACAGCGCCAGTTTGCCAACAAGTCTCCGTAGAATCGTCAGCCCAAACATTGAGCGGTCCAAAACCGACCGGCCCGCCAAGCATAACGAACACGGAGCCGACAAGCAACCCGATGATCTTCAGCGCCTTTCGCATCGTCTCCCGGCCTCCACACCACTCCGCATAATTGGACACCGATTCAGCGCTCGATGTTCCGAAAAGAACCGGACAGGGCCATCCGGTTTACGGTAGCATTTGGCTTGGAGCGGTGCGACAATGGAGCCGATGAACCGCTGCATTACCCTCGGTTTACTGCTAACCACGGCGTCATACTGCTGCGCCCAGGAACTCGATCCTCACGACCCGGCCATGATCTCTGACGGACTGAATCGGTCCAGCGTCGTCGTCATTGGGAAGTTCGACGTGGAGTGGTGCTGGCCCTGGTTTGACGGCTGGCATTGCAGCGGAGCGATTCATGTCGAGGAGTCGCTTTATGGGCATTGGAAGGTGAACGAGGCCGTGCCGTTCCGCTGGAGGGAGCATTATGGCCCCACCTGTTTCATCTGCACGAGGATCAGCAGACTGGACGGTGACAAGGCGATTTGGTTCGTCTCCAAAAAAGATGGCGCATGGCGGTTTTCTGGACCACACTTCGGATGGTGCGATGAAGGTCTCCCGCTGGATTGTCGTGATGCCGTGATTAGGTGTATCCGGCAGCGAGGTAGAAAATGATCCGACTGCACAGTGGCGTCATTGCCGTTTGCATCGTTGTTCTCCCAGGCACGGCGGTCGCCCAGAATCGAGCGGACGAGCCGATCAAGACTACGTTGTGCCGAACTGGTGAAAGATCCTGCCCGGTTCAACGGAAGGTTCATCGAGGTTCGTGCGAAGGTGATCTCATCAATGGAATTCGGTGGGCTACAGGACGACACTTGTTCAGCGTGGGTGCATCTTTCCTACACCAGGGATACGTATCTGGCAGATCACCAGGGCGACGAGTATGCCTTTGTTCCGGTCGTGCGGGACCCGAAGAACCAGAACAGTCTGAGATGGAACCCTGCACTTCCCAAGCCAGCTAAATGGGATTCAGATCATCCGCCCCCGGATTTGAAATGGAAACGGGTTCAGACCCCTCGACCCGTTGTTCGCAAAGAGGATGAAGAAGATCGGAAACTTTCAAAGTATGTAGCCGAGAAATTCATCAGGAGCAACGGAGAGCGCTGTTGGAGTTGTCCACTTTACAAGGTGACTGCAACTATAACCGGGCGGTTCGACCATAGCAATACGCCGCTGGTAGCCATCCGCTCAAAGAAGTTGGTTGACTATAAATCGGCTGGATTCGGTCATCTCGGTGCCGCATTGTCGCAGTTGGTAGTGGAATCGGTTTCCGACGTTGTTGCCGAGCCGATTGATCCGTCACTATACGAGAAGAACAAATGAGGTTCACCCGGATTTGTACGATTGCCGTCGCTTGTGTCTTCGCTCTCCCAGGCATGGCGGTCGCCCAGGTCCACGCCAACGAGCCAATCAAGACAATTCCAGTTCCTTTCCGAGACGCACGCTGCATTGCAAATCTGCACGGGTTTATGGACATCCTCTCGGTAAAGGAACTCAATCGCATGGCGACTCATCGTTTGCTGCCAAAGATGCCGAGCCGTTGTCGATGCGAAGGAACTGTAGTGGTCAAGGTGGTTGTCGATGAACTCGGCCACATGGATTGTGTATCGGGTGTTCACGGCCATCCCATACTCGTGAAGTCGGTCCTCGATGCGCTGTCGTCATGGAAGTTTCGTCCATACACGGCCAATGGAAGGCCGAAATCCGTTGAAGGACTATTGGCCTTTCGCTTTTCGACTGCCAATGCGAAGCCCGTGAGATTGGACAAGGGTGTCCGGGCGATGCCTGAAGATCCAATCAGCCAACCATGAGCCGATCCGCACGACGACACAAATCCGAAGCCCAACTCCGCAGCCTGGAACAACAACTCTCGACCGATCTCGTCACAGCCTTGCGAGACTGCGCTGCCGGGAAATGGGGCGTGTTCGGGCAGAACGATGCCGCACTCGAATCGGAACATCCCTACCTATATGGGTGATGACGTGCTTTATGATGAATTGGAGTTGGGGTAAACGCCCAGGATGTCTGACGAAATAAGGTGCGTGCCAGTTGAATCGCATGATCGGGCAGCGCTGTTGTGTCGATTTGCGAGTAGCGATCCCGTAGAAGTGGCCGAAGCTCTTTACAGCGCCGCACACCACGACCCTGACTGGAAATGGGTTGAGCGTTGGTGCCTGACGTTTTTGAAATCGAAGCACGTAGGAGTTCGATGGGCGGCGGCAACCTGCCTTGGCGATCTTGCGACGTTTCACAAGTGCCTCGATCTTGACCTTGTGCTTCCAGCCCTGAACGAAGCCGCTGGCGATCCGGCCATAGCGTTAGCGGTACAAGATAGCCTGTCGTGCATAAGGCAGTTCGTCAAAGTGCAGTAGCGGCATTACTGAAGCCCCGGATCTCAACCCAAGCGGCCCATAATGAAACCACAGGACTACCGGTGTGCTTCAGAGCGGCCTGAGATCACGGCGGGTGGCAAACCATCGCCCTGGCCCGGAGAATCGCAGCAGCGGCTTCTTGTGGCTTTCTGCGTGATCCTGGTGAACCGGCTGGAATGGCGTTAGCATAAGCGTAGATGAATATTCGGCGTCTGGTTCTTGCCGGTCTTTGCGCCGCCCTCTTGACTGGCAGCGGAGTTTGCCAAGGTGAGCGAAACTCCGTACCATCGGAAGTTGCCCCACAGCGAATCGTGGGTCTTCGGTATCCGACTCTCGCCCACCTTGCTGCTATTCAGGGCCGGGTTGAATTGGATGCTCTTGTCTCGGTAGATGGCACCGTCAAAGAGGTAAAGGTCGTCTCGGGCCACGTTCTTCTTGTCGATGCTGCGAGAGATTCTTTACGGAAATGGCGATTCACGGGATGCACAGTGACAAGCGTCCATTGTGTTGCGAGAGTGGTTTTCGTGTTTGTGTTGGAGAATGGGCTTTGTGAAATCGATCAGTGCCCAAACGATTTCCAAGTCGATCTTCCCGATACGGTCACGATCAAGTCAAAACAGGCACGGGCCATTGTGAACTGAATGGACATCGGCACCCGACCCATCGTCGCCTTCCTGGTCGCCGTTGCCGCTGTATCCGCCGTGGCGTTCGGACAAGGGAAATCCGACGAGCCGGTTAAAACCACATCCTGCGCCGACATTCATCGAACTGGACGCCGCATCGTTTCGAAGTTCGATATCGTAGAGTTTTACGTCCCACTTTTCGCCCACACGAAGAAATGTGCGGATGTAGACTACGTTGAGTACTACGTCCGATATGGCCCGGAGCAGGGCAAGTTGTGGCTTAAGTTTATGTTCGGGGTTCACGTTGGTGGAGCTTCGCCCAACGACCTTCAGAACACGTCAATCAAATGGACGGCACAAAAGTGGAGTTGTGGAAATTTCGGGGATGGAAAAGACTGGCGTGGCTCCGGTGACGGCCTACGCTGGCGGCATGTCTCGATTCCGTTCGGTTTCGCCACGTACCAAGCCGCACCGCCGAAAGCGGCCAGTTACTTCGACAAGATCCTGGATACGATGTGCTGCGGAAAATGCCCAGTCTGCAAGAAATGACGTGGCGATGGGCTGTTGCCGCCCTGATCGCCGTTTGGCTTTCCAGTCTGGTGCTCGGCCAAGAGCCAGTGAAGCCCGTTACCGTCTGCGAAGTTCTCGGCAATCCCAAAGCCTTTAGCGGCAAGCCGGTCGTCATCGTAGGACTGCTTGAGTGCGATTGGAGCGTCATCGACCACACTTGCTATTTGGCCGAAGACCGATGCGACCGGCCCGTCACGACTGAAGGTTACGTCTGGCCGAACAAGATTCTGCTGGCTGGCTATTGGGAAGAAGGGATGCCCAGACCGCCAACTCGCAAGCCAAAGGTCGATAGCGCCGCCGTTTTCCAGAAAATTCAGTTTCTTCGCACGACCACAACATTGGGCTTCCACAAGGAACCACGTTTCAAAACAGAAGGCGACACGATAACCTCTTTTGAAATGACTGACGTAAAGGACGAGTGGGGCGTGGCATATGGGAACCTGTTCACCGCACGCACACTTAAGAAGGACGGCTGCGATTCTGATGAAGTGGGTTGCGGCGGCTTTCAAGGAGCACCTGTTGCCCTCATCATGAAGTCGGAGGCTCTACAGACGTACAAGGACGAGGCCGTGCCCAAGGTACAAGCCACAGAGCAAACGCCGCATGGATCGAGCGCCAAGATCACTCCACCGAAAGGCGTTACGAAAGTGCGTGGTCGGTACACCAATGTGGACTACGGATATTCCGTTGACATCCCTGCCGGTCTCGTTGGGGAGCGCAGTGCCGCACCCAATCCGAACCACGGATTCGCTATAACCTTGTCGCCAAAATCGGTCGTGTGGGTCGATGCAAGCTACGAGATGGAAGATACGCCGGAGACTCTCGGGAAGCTGGATTCACGACTCGGAACGTTGAAAGCCGCACGAAAATCCTGGAAAACGATGGAAGGCGGGCGTGAAGAACTCCATCAGTCAGTCGTCGCCCGAGGGTCCGGTGGAATCATCTACACGATCCAGGTTGACACGACATCCGAGCAAAAGGATTCGGCGTACCGCATCTTTGAAGCGGTGGTCAGGAGCTTCCGCACGATCCCGATCCGTCCATGACCAGAATCGCCAGTATGATAGAGAGCCATCGCCCAGGCCCGGAGAATCGCACTGGCGGCTCCCTGTGGCCCTCTGCGGCGATCCTGGTGAACCGCCTGGACCGGCGTTATCATGAGCGTAGATGAAGCCTTCCGCCCAGGTCGTCGTCGCCACGCTGATCGCCGTCTTGCTCCCCGGCACGGCTTTCGGACAGGTGAAATCCGACGAGCCGGTCAAGTCCGTTCGCATCTCAGGCCGGGTCATGGATGCAAGCGGCGCACCTGTCCGAGACGTAACCGTGGCCTTGAAACTGGCCGGATCAGCGACACGACCGCCAGCACCAAAACCAGCGAGACGGGCGAGTACACGTTCCTGGTCGTGCCGCATCGCTCATATGAACTCCATTTTGCAGCTGCCGGGATTTAGGCAAGAGACGAAGCTGGTGACTGCCGACAAGGATACGGATGTTGGCACGCTGGTACTGTCCGTCGCTCAAGGCGGGGGAGTGATGATGGAGCCGTTGTTGTGGGCGGCGATCTCCGTTCCGCAGCCGATCTTCTATCAGGACCGCATAGAGGATCTATCAGATGAGCTTCGCCCTGGTCAATGATGGCGGCTCGACAGTCGATCCGAAGATTGGGTCGTCTCATCTGTTCATAAACGGCGTCGAGCCAAAGGATTGGTTCATCGTGATTGGCAATGGGCCACGCAACGAATGGTTCCACGCACTGCCGCCAGGACAAGTTTTGCAATTCGGCTACCAGCTTGGACCACGGTATTTTCAGAAGCCGGGTATCTACACGGTGCGATGGGAAGGCGAGAATTTCAAATCGCCCGAGTTGACGTTTAGGGTGGTTCCCCGGAATCGCTGAGCCGGTCGTCTTCGTTCGATGAACCCACAGAAACTCTATGGCAAACTAAAGGTGTAATAACGTAGGATAGCGGTGGCGTCATCGCCTGCGCACCCGCTGGCCTTTGCGCTCGTCAAACCGATACCCACAGAGTGGCAAGTGCTCTGTTTTCTTTGAATGTGTTCCATGGCCACTACTTTAGGCTCATAACAATCTTCCAGGTCGGTACGTACTGGGATTGCTTTAAGACTGGCGCATCCGCAATATTAAAGTCATGAACCTGTTGATTGCGGCCAGCATCGTTGGTGTATGGGGCGCTGCCTTCATTACCGTTAGACATTCGACTAGCGACCGGAATCAGAAAAAGCACCAGGAGCGGTTCAACGTGTTGCGTGAGCGACTTCAGAATCCGTGGAGCTAAGGCGAGAGTTTCAAATCGCCCGAAGTCGTTACCCGGTGATTGCTCAATACCGGCCAAATTCAATCCGCCCTGGCCGTCAGCCTCTCCTGGACGCCACCAAAAACCCCAAACACACGCCGATCCCAACAGCGATCACCAGTGCCCGACCAGAGACAATCGGGATAAACCGGGTCTGCGATGCAGTGATCTCGACGACGCCCAACGGCTTGGCAACGAGTCCACCGCCGCCGCCACCACCGTGCTGCCAGTTGTTTCCCTTGCCGCCCGAACTGCCACCGAATCCGCACCGAATTGTGGCGACCGGCAGAACCGTTTTGCCATCGACCGACACAGGTTCGCCGTAGACGATCTTTGCGCCTGCGTGCTCAATTATGGACTTGAAAACATCTGGCGAATTGCGTTTTGCTTTCCGCTGCAACTGGTGGTTCCATCGTGTGCTCCATAAGACCAGCATAGCGAACATGTGGCGTTGGCGGGCAGTACCTATGGCAGAGCACAAAGACTTTCGGCTGTTTTTATTGAGTGACGACATTGACTGTCCGATTATGTGTGAATATGGGAGATGGGAGAGGAACCACATGCCAACACCAAAACTCACTCCAGAAATCATAGCCGCCGCCATCAATGGGTTTGAAGCACCAGAAACGGCGGATTGACGAACAGATTGCCGAACTCAAATCCCTGCTTTCCGGTGGCCCCGCAGAGACCGCCGCCACGCCCGAAGCCGCTCCAGGCAAGCGGAAGAAGCGGTCAGCGGCGGTAAGGCGGAAAATGGCCCTGGCGCAGAAAGCAAGGTGGGAGAAGATCAAGGGCGAGTCTGCGAAGCCAGCGCCAGCCCCGGCACCGAAGCCCAAACGAAAACTGAGCGCCGCTGGTAGGGCCGCAATCGTCGCCGCCACCAAGAAGCGTTGGGCGGCAGTCAAGGCAGCAAAGGCAAAAACGGCGGCAAAGAAGTAGATGGGACCGGCCAGGAAGAAAGCGGTTGCTTCAAGACGTTTGGGGACGGTTCGGGATCTGCCTTGGCGCAGCAGGCCGAGTGTGCTATTCTAACGTTCCATGAACACCGTTCCAGATCAGAAAACTGCCGGAATCTCTGGTGGGCGCTATTTGAGACGAGCATCACCACCTACCCTTCTGTTATTGACTTGCGCCAGTTTTCTGATGGTTAAGACTCACCTGTTCCTACCGCCCACTCAACCAGCCGATGTTCGGATAGAAGCGGCAAAGGCAACAGAGACAATAATCCGACAACTGCGTCCGATCAATTCAGCCACTGCCAGTGGTGTGCCGAAAGAACAACTAGAGCAACGAACAGCGGCATTGACGAGAGCATTGGGACAGCGACCCAAATCGTCACCGAGGTAGGACTGAGTGTGAATCGTGTTGGTGAAGCTGCCACCGAGATGGCAAACCGAGGTACAGCCCAAGCCAGCGCCCTAGACCGTTTGACGACGACGGCTGCTCACATGTCAAATACGGGTGAAGTGGCGCAGCGGTTGAGTGCTGAAGCCGAAATGTCCAGAACGACGGCTGCAAATGTGCAAGCCTCAACCAGGACCGTCGTAGATGCGGAGAGACAGATTTCGAATCTGCGCAACCAACTCGACAGCATCCGCAGCGAGATTCAGAGACCCATCGAGAGCGCCCCTGCCCAACCCTCAGCCTCAGCCGCCGATGGTCGTGAGACACCAAGTATCGTAACCACGGCCATACTGAATAGTTTAGAGCAAGAACGCAGCCGCCAGAAACAAGACCAACAACGAAAGGAGTACTTTCAAATGGTACTTACAATCATCACGCTCCCCGCAACGCTCTATATCGTTCTCTCTAAGAAGTATGAGTCGAAAGGTAAGAATTGGGCGTATACGACGCTCGGTACGATTATCGGGTTTTGGATTAGATGATAGTGGTTTTTCAAGACAAAGGTGCGTTTACAAGACCGCCCACCCTACGGTCTCACGTTTTTTGCTTCGCCACCTTAATCGCCTCGACCATCATCCGCAGCATCTCTTCCGTGCCCACCAGCGCTTTCAGAAACAACGCCATCTGCATGGGCCGCAATTTCAGCAAGTCCATCACCCTGGCGAAATCCTCTGGCGTCAGTGTCGTCCTTGTCGGCCTCGACGCTCAGATCGTCCAAATCTGCGAAGCCCCACTTCAAGGCCGACGCCACCCGCCAGACGTACCGTTCTTCGAGTGGCAACTGGCGAATCGCTTCGAGTTCCGGCTCCGGGTCGTTTCCCTGGATTAGCGCCGATGCGAAATCCAGGTACGGCTCCATGTTCGGCGATGTTGCCAGTTCATTTGCGCCGGCTTCTTGATGGAGGTCCTTGATCGGCAGGTACTTGATGTCGCCGTCAGGCACCTAAGTGGCTTCCGCTGTTAAAGTTAACAAGATTCTTCTTTTCACGAGAGGCCCCGAATTCGTTTAGGACATGAAGATTTCCCACCGTTAACGTCGGTGCTCTTCTCCTGGGTGGTCGAAAGCGATAAACTGTAGTGTTCTTAACGAAGGCAGGCCAGTATGGAAGAAACGACGAGTATCCACATCAAGGATGAAAATGCCTTGAGACAGCAAGCACGCCTCACCCATTGGACATGGGACGGTGCGAACGTGCTGGAATTGACAGACACGGTTGCCGGTTTGTTTCAGCGAATCCCGGTTTTCACTCGTCATCCATTGCGATCCGGCGACGAAGAGAATCGCCTTAAAGATGAAATTCGGCGAGAGCCACTAAGCATAACGGAAGCGTCCCTTCCTGTAGCAACGGTCTCGAAGGTGTATTCGTTGATCCAGCATCGGGATGTGCTGTCATCGGTCACTCGGGCGCTAAAACTCCTCGATTTTGATGTTTCCGCTGTTGAATCTACGGTGCTGCTATCGGAATACGGAGAGCGCATGCAGTGGAGTTGCGACATCCCGAATATCGACTTCGACCCTGGCGATCAGAATCCGATCGTGTTGCGGATCAACTGCCTGAATTCTGTCGATGAGTCCACAGCGTTTGAGATCTCGTTTTCTTGGTTTCGGCTTGTCTGTGGTAATGGAATGATGTTTGGAATCAGGGAATCTCGGCTGAAAAGACGCCATACTCAGTCGCTTGATCCGAAAGTTATAGCGGACTATTTGGAAGATCAACTTGGGCATGTTGATGAAGAAGCAAGCCTGCATCAATGCTGGTACAACACAGCCGTTGACAGATCCACCCTAGTCTCTTGGGTGGATGAAGATGTTGCAAACGAATGGGGTCCACATGCAGCGGCGAGAGTTTGGCACATTATGACGAGAGGCAGGGACGGTGAGGTCCAACAGGCGGCAGACTGCGAACCGCACGAACTTCGGCTGCTCGATTCATCTGAGAGGGTTGTTCCGGGTTGCCATGCGCCGGTAACGAACGTATTCCATGTTAGCCAAGCCCTGAGTTGGATTGCGGGTACACGGAAGACTGTTCCAGAAAGACTGCGATACGTAAAAGCCATTCCACAGTTGGTGGAGCCGTTTACGGAAGCGAACCAGCGATCTCTCTTCAGACAAACACGGAATTGAAGGATGCCAGCCAACACCACCGAACTTGAAAAACGCCTTTGGGGAGCCGCCGACGAATTCCGGGCCAACTCGAAGCTGAAATCCTCCGAATACTCGCGTCCCGGTGCTCGGCCTGATCTTCCTGCGCTACGCCGACCACAAATTCACCCAGGCCAAGGCGAAGCTCACCAGCCAGGGCACCGGACGCCGCACCATTGGCAAGGCCGACTATCAGGCACGAGGCGTCCTCTACCTGCCCGAATCCGCCCGGTTCTCGACGTTGCTCAATCTGCCGGAAGGCGCCGACATCGGCAAAGCCATCAACGATGCAATGAAGGCCATCGAAGCCGACAACGAAGACCTGAAGGACGTTCTGCCCCGGACGTACAACCGCCTCGACAAAGAACTCCTCGTCTCGCTGCTGAAGAACTTCGCCGCCGTGCCGATGGACATCGAGGGCGATGCGTTCGGCAAGATTTACGAATACTTCCTCGGCAAGTTCGCGATGTCGGAAGGGCAGAAGGGCGGCGAGTTCTTCACGCCCACCAGCATCGTCAAGCTGATCGTCGAGATCATCGAGCCGTTCCACGGGCGCATCTACGATCCCGCTTGCGGTTCTGGCGGCATGTTCGTCCAGTCGGCGGCGTTCGTGGACCACCACAAAAAGGCCGTCACCGACATTTCGATCTACGGCCAGGAGAAGGTCGCCGAGACCATCCGGCTCTGCAAGATGAACCTCGCCGTTCATGGTCTTGCTGGCGACATCCGGCAGGGAGTCACGTACTACGAAGACATCCACAAGAGCGTCGGCAAGTTCGACTTCGTGATGGCAAATCCGCCGTTCAACGTGGACAAGGTGGACAAGGAACGGCTGAAGGACGATCCCCGGTATCCGTTCGGGATGCCCAAGAACGGACAACGCCAATTACCTCTGGATTCAAGTCTTCTATTCGGCGCTGAACCAGACCGGACGAGCCGGATTCGTGATGGCGAACTCGGCTGGCGATGCACGAGGCTCCGAACTTGAAATTCGCCAGAAGATGCTCGAAGACCGGGCGGTGGACGTGATGGTTTCCGTGGGGCCGAACTTCTTTTACACCGTCACGCTGCCATGTACGCTGTGGTTCCTGGACCGGGGCAAGAAGAAGACCGGGCGCAAAGACAAGGTGCTATTCATCGACGCACGGCACATCTTCCGCCAGATCGACCGGGCGCACCGGGAATGGACGCCGGATCAGATTGAGTTCATCTCGAACATCGTGCGGCTGTACCGGGGTGAAGCCGTCGGAGACCGAGGCCGGAAGCCAGGAGTTGATGAAGGAGAATTTTCCGAAAGGCAAGTACGCCGATGTTCTTGGACTGTGCAAAGTCGCCACGCTCGCCGAAATCGAAGCGCAGGGATGGAGCCTGAATCCGGGTCGCTATGTGGGCGTTGCAGAACGGGCGGCGGATGACTTTGAGTTCGCAGTGCGGTTGGAAGAATTGAACGAAGAACTGGAGACGCTGAACGCAGAGGCACGGGAATTGGAAGAGCGGATTGCGACCAACGTAACCACCTTGCTCGAAAAGGCTCAAATCGCATGATTCGGATGAGCCGATGTCGAATAGGCGATCTTGGCAAGGTTGTCACGGGTCGCACCCCGCCTTCGACCAAGCCAGAATGCTTCGGTGAAGAGTTCCCGTTCATTACGCCATCTGATATGGATGGGCGGAAAACGATCAGGACAACTGAGCGTTATCTTTCGGACGCTGGCTATGCTCTTCTGCGCTCGAATTTGCTGACCGAAAAGTGCGTTGCCGTATCCTGTATTGGCTGGCAAATGGGCAAGTCAGCCCTTACGAGTCGAACGTCGTTCACGAACCAGCAGCTAAACAGCATCATCCCTGATCGGAGTCTGGTGGACGCTGACTACCTCTACTATGTCCTGAGCACTAGGCGAGAAGAACTGAAGCGCCTTGGCTCTGTTGGAACACGAACTCCTATCCTCAACAAGAGCGCTTTTTGCGCCCTTCAAGTCGAAGTTCCAGAGTTGGCGGTCCAACGCAGCATCGCATCGATCCTTTCCGCCTACGACGATTTAATTGAGAACAACACCCGGCGCATCAGTGTGTTGAAGAACATGGCGAAGACGATCTTTCAGGGCGCTGCCGCCGATTCTTGGAGCGTCGTCCCGGTCAGTGAATTATACGAGGAACTGTTTGACGGTCCTCATGCAACTCCAAAGCCGTCCACCACCGGGCCGATTTATCTCGGCATAAAGAACGTAACTGAACGTGGCGAATTGGACCTCACCGACATCCGACACATCGCAGAAGAAGACTTCTCGCAATGGACTCGAAGGGTCGTGCCACGTCCGGGCGACATCGTATTCACTTACGAAGCAACTCTGAATCGGTACGGCATCATAAACCGGGACTTTCGTGGCTGTCTCGGCAGACGGATGGCTCTGATTCGCCCCGACGAGAGGCAGATTGATCCATATCTATTTCTCCATTGCCTCTTGTCCGATCAGTGGCGGAACGAAGTGCGGTCGAAGATTATCTCCGGTGCCACGGTGGATCGCATCCCGCTGACGACATTCCCGACGTTTCACATTCGAGTTCCGAACGCCGATCTCCGAGCGAGAATCGGGCCAGTGATCCGAGCGTGCGAAGAATTAGCGGAGAATTGCAGACGCCGAAATGACGTGCTTCGCACCACCCGTGACCTTCTCCTGCCCAAGCTGATCTCCGGTGAAATTCCCGTTGAAGCCGCCGAAGAAGCGATGGAGCAAACTGCGTGATCTATCAACCCCGATTCCGAAGATGCCGCGAGTCGAACAACCGACGATAGCACTTTTCGGCAGAGTTGGGATGGGAGACGCTGAACTGCTATCACGAGAATCTTGGGCCGCTCTCGTTGCTTGGCCGGGAAACGATGGCTGATGTTGTCCTGCCCCATCGCCTTCACGCCGCTATCGAAGCACTCAACCTTCAGCGCTTGCCAGAAATGACCCGGTAGTGCTCGTTTGAAGTGGCCAGACCCAGGAACAGGATTAGGAATGGAAGCGGAGATCATCCACGCCGTAGGCGTGTGTTTTGATGTGAGAGAGAGGGCCAGCAATATCATCCGCGCCGCAGGCGTGCGGGGTGCTGTCATATCATCCCCGCCGGAGGCGGGTGGGGGCGGGGATTTCGTCTCGCTGGAAGAGTCAGCGGCCCGTTTGGATGAAGCGTCGGATCCTGTCGCGCAGATAATGGAAGTACTCTGGTTTGACGCGCAGTTCCAGCACTTCTTCGATGACTGCCGAGAAGTAGGCCAGGGAACGAATGGTGCTCAGCGGCGGAGATCCGGGAGCACGAAAGATGCGGCGCGCGGCGGCGAGAACCAATGCGTTTTCGACCGCAGCCAGGGGCACGCCGCGATCCTGTAGCCGGGCCGCCAGGAGACGGTCCGGCTGGCGGATGGTTCCCGCCGTTCCCGGCGTTTGGCGGTAGGCGCTGAGCACCTTTTGAATGTATTCTTCCCGGTCGATGGGCTGCTCTTCCACTGGATCTCCCTCAGCCTTGCGGGTCCCGCAGCGACGGGCCGTCGATGGTTACGGTGTGGCAGTAGTGCCGCACGCGGCTCAGCAGCGCGTCCACCATGGATTTGTTGCCCAGAAAGTTGTGCCACTCGGCATACCCCAAGTTGGTGGTGATGATCGTAGAGTGGCGATGATAGCGCTCTTCCATCAGCTTGAAGAAGGTGTTGGACTGTTCGGGCTTGAGATTTAAGTAACCGAACTCGTCGATCAACAAGACGTCCAAACGGGCCAGCCGATTCAGCAAACGGCGCGTGGAGCGGTCGGCCAGCGCTGCGTACATCTCGTCGAATAAGTCCTGGGCGCGAACGAACTGACAGCGGTGGCCGTTCTGCAAAGCCTTGAGCATGAGTCCGCAAGCCAGTCCGGTTTTGCCCACGCCAGTGGGCCCGACCAGCACCAGGTTTTCATGCTTGGCGACGAAGTCGAGTTCGGCGAAAGCGCGGATCTGCTTGCGGTTGACGCCCGGCTGGCGCGCATACGGAAACGTTTCCAGCGACCAGCGCTCGGGCAGATTGGCTCTGCCGATGCGCCACTCCAGCGCGCTTTCCTGGCGGTCGTGCCACTGCGCGCGCAACAGTCCGGCGACGAATTCGGAGTAGGAGACGTCGGCCTTCTCGGCCACGCTTAACTGCTCGTCATACACGTGGAGCATGCGCCGCAGCTTGAGATTCTTCAGCAGTTGTTCCAGTTCTTCAGTCATGGGGATCGGAGTCCGTATCCAGCAGCAGAAAGTAGTCGCGCGCCACGCGGCGCAGAATCATGCGTTCCAGCCGGTCCAGATCGTAGAGTCCATACTGGGCGGCTTCGCGGACCGCGGCCAGGAAAGGCTCGCGCGGATATTCTTTCAGCAAGCGCAACAGTTGCCGCAGCGCCAGCGCTACCACCTTGCGGCCTTTTTGCTTGAGCGCCGTCACATACGCCGCGATCTCTGGCGCGGCCTGTACAAGGGCTTGTTCCTCAGGGTGCGGATCGCGGCACTGGATGCCTTCCCCGCGCGGCGGCCGATGTGCGGCGAGGGTGATCCGCTGTGCCTGTGGAGTCACAGCGCGAACATGCGTGACCAGGTGGCGCGCATCCAGTTCGATCTCGATCTTGTCTTTGGTCTCGCGCACCTCCACCCGGCGCCCGATCCAGGCGACCGGAACCGAGTAGCGGATGGAGTTCACCGAGACATAGCCTTCCACGTCCACCGTGCGCTGGTGCAGGCGATACACTTCGGGAATCCACGCCGGCAACGGTTTCAGATGCAGGCGCTCGACCGCGAACAGTTCCCGCGGCACGGCACGGATATGTTTCTTATAAGTCGCGTTGACGCGGTCGCACCATTGGCGCGCCTGCTGATTCAGATCCTCCCAACTGGCGAACCTGCGGCCGGCCAGAAAGTTGTTTTCGATGAAGGAAAACGGACGTTCCACGCGCGCCGAGCGATTGGCATTGCCGATCTGGTGCGCCACGAAACGGAATCCGAAGCGTTCCGCGAAGGCCTCCATTTCGGGCACCGGAATCATTTCGCGTCCCGTGCCGCGCAGCACCACCACATGCGTGTTGTCGATCATCACGCGCTGCGGAGCGCCGCTCATGTAGCGCAGCGCGTCGGTAAGAAACACCTTGCAATCGAACCTCTGGAACCTGGGGCCGATCTGGAAGAACACCATGTGCGAGTAACACAACACCCCCGAGGCCGTCTGCGCCAGGTACATCCTGCCGCCCACTTCGACAGAGTGCGGAGAGGTGTCGTGTTGCATCTCCACGCCTGGATCAAAGTGATACTGGCCCGCCGGCACGACCGGGGTTTGCCCGATGCCCTGCCGGCGGCAGAATGCGGTCAGCGCCGGATACGACAGCGCCGCGCCGTCCGCCGTCAACTCCTCATGGACTCGCACGAGATTCCCCTTGCAGGAAACCAACAGATCCAGGATCTGTTGGCGGTAAGGTTCGGCTTTCTCCGCGCGTTGGATTTCCGGCACTTGGTTGGAGTTCGATTGCAGCACTTTGCGCACACTCGGGCGCGACAGTTGCAGCACGTGGGCAATCTCGCGTTTGCTCACGCCCTTGGCGCTCAGTTCCAGAATCGCAGTGCGTTGTGCCTGGCTCAGCATGTTTGGTTTCCTGTTCCTTTGCGATTCGCGCCGCCATCCGGTCCAGTTCCCGGCGCGCGCTTTCGATCTGACGTTGCGCTTGTTCCTGTTGCCGGCCATCCATCTCCGGCAGGGCTGCGGCGAGCCGCCGGCCGGCGCGATGCAGGATGGCCACCGCCATTTCCAGTTCGCGATCCAGAGCCGCCGCGGCCGGCCTGGTGGACGGCGGTTGCCGCTGCGTTTTCAAAAACAGTTCCGGCTCGGCCAGGATGCGCTCGCGGACCACGCGCGAGCCGTCCCGCCAGGCGGCATAGAGTTGTCCGGCTTGCCGCGTGTCGCAATGGTGCTGGACGAAGGCGGCGGCCATTTGCGCACACTGCTCCAGGCTGACGCGCGCTACCGGCACCAGATACTTCATCGCCAGTTGCGCGGCGACCTGTGCCTTCGCGCACTTGCTGCTGGATGGCTTCCGGCAGCAGTTCCACCAGCGCCAAGCGCCGCGACACCCAACTCACGCTGCGGTCGAAGCGGCGCGCCAGTTCCTCCAGCGAGTAGCCCAAACGTTGCTCCATCTCCCACAACAGCCAGCCTTGCTCCAGCGCGCTTTCCTGCGGGCTGAAGCGCAACGACCGGTCCAGCAGCAAAGCTTCGGCTGCGCTCATCGCCCAGACCGTGGCTTCGACCGTGTCCCGGCCCAGTTGCTGGAGCGCGGCGATGCGCTTGTGGCCGTCGATCACCAGATAACGGTCGCGGTGGTCTGGGGAAAGGACCACGACGATGGGCGTCTGCTGGCCGGACTCAGCCAGGGAGGCCAGCAGGCGCCGCTGGAGGTGCGGTTGGCGGACTCGTAAGTGTTCCCATCGCCGGTCGAGTTGGTGAAACTCCAGTTGCATGGCCGCCTGCGGATTCAGTATGGCCCATGCCGGGACTGGTCTTTTGCGCCGGCGCGGGAAGTGTGCCGGGAAGTCTCGTGGGATCAATGAGATATGCCCGGAACTGGTCTTTCGCGGCGCGGACCATTAGTGCTCCCATAACCCCAATAAAATCAGCGCCTTGGGGTCCGATCTGGTCTTTCGCGACATCCCAGGGTAGTTGGTTCAATGGGGCCGGCATGCGCAGGGGTTCCGGCGGGGATGGTGTCTGTGCCGCGCGTTGGTCGATTCGCCAGGCGATGGCGTAACTTGGGTTCCGGCGGCGCCAACTGGCTTGGGTTTTCTGCCGCCGTGACGCTTGGCATTCCGGATTCCCGCAGGCATGTTGGCGGCTACCTACTCGCGCGTCCGGCCGGAACCACCGACGGCAAATCGCACACGGTCTCTTCCGGGCCTCTGGCATGGTGATGCTTCAGGTCACCACGCATTGGCTCGTGAGACGGGTTCAGGTCAGAATGCCTGGGTCAGTTTTGGAAAGCAGGGGTGGGTAAATTCTCGCGAGCGCCGAAGCTTCAGGACGGCGCGAACGCATGAAAGCCCGATTGATCGCGGTGGCGCTGGGCGCGGCAATCGGCCTTTGCTGCGCTCCTGGCCGCGCTGCTTTGTGCGCATTAAGGCGGCGCAGGGCAGATTCGCGGGATGTTTTTGGTTTTAAGGGGTGAGGAATGGAAAACATATCGAAGCAGCACGAGAAGTGGATGTTTGAAACTTTTGGAGAGAAGCGTTACGCGGGGGCGGTTCAGGACGTGTGCGCAAGGTTGGAAGAGTTCAATGACACCGAAGCAATCGCGTTGCTTGAAGTCGCTAAGGCTTCAATCAATCTCAGAAACGTTTTCTTCCGTAGCGACAAGCCTATCAAAAATTACAGGAGTGAGGATATATCGGGAGAGGTCAGCGATGGTGGTGCCCATCAAGCATAGAGCGCCGCTCTCTTGGTCAAGTTCGATCCTGAAGCTCCTGTCCATCTTCGGCATGTGAGGAAAGCAGCACAGGACGGCTAGGTCCTGAACGCTTATCGTGGTCCGAACTTGACACGGCAGGCCCGCATAAATCGAGGCATCGAAATTGATTCGCGTGAGAACGAAAACGTTTCCTTCGTTGGCACTATCGATATTCTTGCGTTCTTCGGGAAATATCGCAAAGTACGCTTCGAGATCCGTAAAAACCTGTTTGCTTAACAAATTGTCGGAATTTCTCGGCGGACGGGCGCATCATCCGCAACATTTCGCACCGCTCTTTTTGCTTGGCAGCAAGCTCGGTGATCCAACTTGGCTCCATTGATGGAGCATATCAAGTTTCATGCTTCGCAAAACGAAGCGTTACAGCAGCACGCAAAGCCCGTGGCGCACCGGCAGCGGGGGCGGGCGGATGGCTGAATACCCGGTTGCATATTGCACACCGCTGTGCATATACTGGAACGGATGGCAAAAAAGAAAGATCCGGCAGCGGTGGCGCTCGGGCGTAAGGGCGGAAAGAACAGCCGGAAGTACCTGACGCCCGAGCAACGCACCGAGCTTGCGCGCAAGGCGGCGCGGGCGCGGTGGGACGCGAGGCCGAAGGGAGAATGAGAAAGCCGATGAGCATTTCGTACAACGTCTTTATCAGTTGGTCTGGCGAGCGCAGCCTCGCCGCTGCCGAAGCCCTGCGCGGGTGGCTTCCAAAGGTTCTCCAAGCGGCGAAGCCTTGGATGTCCGCCACGGACATTGAAAAGGGCACGCGCGGGCTGAGCGAAGTAGTGAAGGCCCTTGACGGTATTAAGGTCGGAATCAGTTGTATCACGCTCGAAAACCTGTCCGCCCCGTGGTTGCTGTTTGAGGCGGGCGGGTTATCCAAGACCGTTGACGATAAGACCCGCCTATGCACGTACCTGCTGGATGGAATTAGCCCGACCGATGTTACCGGGCCGTTGAGCATGTTTCAAGCATCGCGCGCTGATCGTGACGATACAATGAGTCTGTTGCATTCGATAAACCGCGCAATCTCCACCGATCCGATACCTGCGCCCGACCTCGATGACGTTTTCGCGGCGATGTGGCCGCAACTAGAGAAGAAACTCCAAGCTCTGGCGGAACCGAGGGCAAACGTTGTGCAGCCCAAGCGCAAAATGGAAGATATGGTTACCGAGATTTTGGAATTGGTACGCGCTGAGGCTGGCGGGCGAGAATCTTTATTATCATGGATGGACTCGGTGATGGGTACAACCATCGAACAGAGGCCAAGTACTTCATCCGTGCGACTGGGCGAGTTTGCCAGAGATAGGGCGCTTGCCAATCTTAAATCGGCGGGAGGTCTGCCAGAAAGTCAACCCGGTGAGCTTCTTGCACGTGCATTTAAACGGACACAGGCACAACCCGGTGGGCGTCTTGCGCGTGCGGTTAAACGCACACAGGCACACAAGCCACAGGGAGAGAACTAGCATGTCCCTCTTCAAGCGTGGTGGCGTTTACTGGTACGAATTAGGAGCGAAACGATGCTAACCCTCTACCGCAGACACCGGAAAAATGCCCGCATCAATCCAAGCAAGGGGAACGACTGCGCGACGCGGAAAAGCGCTTGGGGGAAAAATGCACCTGTGCAATCTGGTGCGACGGGGAGCTTAACGGCAAGCGATACCGGCGCTCGCTCGAAACCCGCGACTGGCAGCGGGCCATACGGAAGCGGGACAAACTGGAGGACCCAGCCGCGCCACCAGTCAAGCCGATTAAGGACGCCATCGCCGCGTTTGAAAATCATATTCTCTCGCTCGAATCTTCCACGCAGCGTAAATACCGGAACGTGATGGCGAACCTTCGCGCGTACTGCGACCGGGCACACATCGGGGACCTTGACGAATTGAACGTCGAACACCTTGACGCATACCGGGCCGGACGCGAACTTTCGCCAATCACCCAGCTTAAGGAATTGCAGACCCTTCGACAGTTCTTCGGTTTTTGCTTCGAGCGGAAATGGACTGAAGAGAATCCGGCGAAGAGAATCAAAACACCGCGAAACATTAAACCGACAGACGTTATCCCCTTCGCACCGGAGGAAGTTTCGCGCATCATTGCGGCCTGCGACGCGATTGGCCGGGGACCATATGAGCGGGCACGGGCGCGGACAATGGTCCTGCTACTGGACAATACCGCGCTAAGGATTTCCGATATCGCGACCCTGTCGCGGGACCGCGTGCGGGATGGCCGCATCGTACTGCGGACCTTGAAGACTGGGCATGTGGTTTCGCTGCCGATCTGGCCCTTGACGCAGATGGCCCTCGATGCCCTTCCGGCTCCGCGTGGCGCTGAAACGAACGCGAGGCACTATTTTTGGAACGGCGTCACATCGCGGCGGGCCGTGGTAGGCATCGCAGAGCGGACCCTATCCGCCGTATTCAAGAAGTCCGGCGTGCAAGGCGCACACGCGCATCGCTTCCGGCATACGCTGGCTACGCGGTTGCTCGGGGCCGGGGGAACGGAGCAAGAGGTTGCGGACATCCTGGGGAACTCGCCCGCCATCGTGCGGAAGCATTATGGCAAGTGGTCGCAGGCGCGGCAGGAACGCATAGACCGACTGATGCAAGCGCCGCTTGCGGGGCCGGTTTTTGGTACAAATTTGGTACAGGAAGAAAAAGGCCCTGTAATTAATTGATTCTACAGGGCCTAAACTGGTGCGGAGAGGGGGACTTGAACCCCCACGAGATTGCTCCCGCTAGCACCTCAAAGTACTTGACAGGGTTTCGTGGGGTTGCCAGGTACTGCATCTGATTGATTCTTGATGAAGTCGGTTGCCCGGAGTTTCCCGGATTTTCGGCAACACCGTTGCAAAACCGTTGCAGTTTGGTCGATCTCTGGCATAGGGCAGCCGCGATTATTTGTTCACGAAATCTCGTCATCTCGTGACTGCCCCACGACGGTTCCGCAACAGTTTACCGCCCGAAGAATCGTCCAGGTTCGGGTCCCAGCGTGCCATCTGGAAACCGGTGCCGCGGTAATGGCGGAATCGGCCGGATACCGAGTTTCTTGTGCCACCTGATCCAGGCTTCTTGAGTAAATATTCCCGCCGGCGCATCCCCCAGCGCCTTGCGGAATTCTTCGAGGGGGATGCATTGTTCCACCACCTTCACGTCAGTTGGCGAGCCGTAGACCATCAGGTGCGCCAAAAACGTCGGTATGTCTTCGAGGGTCCGCTCGGGCGCGTCGTACCACACCACCTTACGGGCCACCCGCAGCAACTCTGTTGGGTACGGACGGACGGCCTTCACCGCTCCAACCCTTCTGGGCTGAGCCCTCGCCGCGATTGCAGAATGGGTAGCCGCGTCAGATCCACGTCTCGCGCCCAGCGCGTAAGGTCGCGCTGCATGGCGGCTGGGACCCGGTCCAATGTACCATCTCCGTAAAACTGCAACGCCCGGATGCTCACCGACGGATCGAAGCTCCGATCAATCCCCTTGGCCGCGCCCAAACCCATTGACAGGTCGATTCCATGGGACACCAGCGCATGAATGTCCACATAGTCCTTCCAACTCCCACGCATCTGTATTAATCGCATTTTCATTCCGGCCAAGTCGAGCAATGATGCCACCCGCACGCGTGAGCCAGTTGCCAGGCGAGGGTCCTGAATCCTATACAGCATGTCCAGACCATCGAAGAAGGCCACCTTGACCGGGCCCTGGCGGTCCACGAAGGCCTCCAGATTGTCCGCTTTTCGATGTACCCAGACGTTGGTGTCCTCTGCGTTCAGATCTCGAAAGAAGGGCAGCCGCGCTTGCAACCGACTGGGATCGAAAGCGACGGAAGAGAAGAAATCGAAATCTTCAGACACTCGATGGCCCAGTTGCAGTGTAAGTCCGGTGCCGCCATAAAGGACGAAGTCGGATGGAACTGCATCCAGGCCTGGCCACAATAGCCGTTGCGATTCGGTTAGGACATCTAAGCGCGGGGCAAAAGTTGGTGGCATATCAGTCGGTTTCCTGCAGCCCTTGTGTTATAACCGGAACCAGAACCAGAACCATCAAACTCGCCCCAACAGCACGAGCTTACCACGCGACCGGCTCACCAAGAATTGACCCGGCCAAGTTTGCGTGTTGCAGTCCATGGCTGGAGTCGGTTAGCTGCAGCCTCATGGCGGCGAAGCTGGCAACGTCGCCCCGAATGCTCCCCAATCGCCTCCTAGACGACGCACAGCGCCCTCGTTGGGCCGGTGCGGACCTCTTGCATCCAGCGAGGCCACCGGCACCCGCACCACCAGTTTCAGTGGATGACGTTCTGAAGTTGAAGCACGACTACGAAAGCAAACGTGAAGCGGCCATTTAGGAACTTTTGAAGAGGCGCACGGCTATCGAAAAGGCGTTCAACGACAACCTGAAGGAGATCTAAAACCAGCTTGCAGAGTTGGGCTACCGGCACGCTCCGCACGGCGCCTGTTCCTTTTTTATGATCCAACCGCGCCAGCGACAGGAGTGATTCGCCACCCACACGGATGGCGGCGTCCAGTTGGGGATTCGAGCCGGCCACGTAAGCAAACATCGTCGGCGTGTGTCCCTTCTGCGCGCGCGGTTCCTCGGCGGCCAAGCCCCGGAGTATTGGCCAATCGCAGAGTGGAACGAAATCGCGACATCCGCTCTCACCTATCTCTCTCTTGGCTTTCCGGCGGTCTCTCTCCGAGCGGGTCAGTTGCAAGGACTGTAGGAGATAGCCGTTAACCAAAAGGTCACCGTCGCTAACCAAGAGGTTCATGGTTCGAATCCTATTTGGGAGGCATATCAAGTCATTTAGTTACAATGAGTTACGGTTGACTCACGCAACCCCCGGAAGTTGCGCCAATTGGCCATTACTCCGGGAAACTGGTTCTCTCCGTGCCTGCTGGGAGATGCCACCAGTCTGTAGCAAGGCTATCCTTCGGACCTTTCAGCCTGCGTCTCTCAGAGTCTCCGGCCAGGGCGCGCGTTTGGTTAACTGGGGACAGTCGTCGCACCTGAGGTCCCTGGGCGGCCACCGACCCAAGGAGTCGGGGGCCTACGCTCGATGATCGGCGGGCAGACGATGCCAATTGCCATACCAGCACGGGCGCAGCGTGGAACTCTTCATCCCTTCGCGTTCCACCGCCTTGGTCTGCCTTTCGGACGGCACCAAAATCTGGATCATTACGGAGGCCTTCGGCGCTCGGCAAAAGTGATCCAGTAGTGCTTGGCTGAAGTGACCCACTCCGAGAACGGGACTGGGATCGGAAACGCGATTTGGACGGCCATCATCCACGCCGTAGGCGTGCTATTTGGGTGGAGAGAGGGTCAGGCAATATCATCCACGCCGCAGGCGTGCGGGGTGCTTTTCCATCATCCGCGCCGAAGGCGCGCATGGTGCCGCGGATGACAATGGCTCGGCAGCGCTACCGTATCGGGGCGATGCGTGCGAGCTTGTGGCGCAGATATTGGAAGTAGTCCGGACTGACCCGCAGGTCGAGCACTTCCTCGATCACCGGCAGGAAATAAGCCAGCGAACGAATGGTGCCCAACGGCGGCGTATCGGCGGGCCGGATCAGGCGGCGCGCCGCCGCCAGCACCAACGCGTTTTCGATCACGCTCAGAGCCACGCCGCGTTGATAGAGTTGCGCGGCCAGCATGCGGTCCGGTCGGCGGACGGTTCCCATCGTGCCCGGCGTTTTGCGATACGCCTCCAGCACCTGGCGAACATATTCTTCCTGGCCGCGGTTGTCGTCCAGCATGGGCTCCTCAACCTTGCGGCTCGCGCAGCGACGGGCCGTCGATGGTCACGGTGTGGCAGTAGTGCCGCAGTCGGCTCAGCAGCGCCTCCACCATCGGCCGACTGCCCAGAAAGTTCGGCCACTCGTCATATACAAGATTCGTGGTGATGATCGTGGAATGCTGGCGGTAGCGCTCTTCCATCAGCTTGAAAAAGATGTTCGACTGCTCCGGTTTCAGGTTTAAATACCCTAGCTCGTCGATCAAAAGAACATCCAGCCGCGCCAGGCGCTTGAGCAGCTGCCGCGTGGAACGATCCGCCAGCGAGGCATACATCTCGTCGAACAAGTCCTGCGCGCGGATGAACTGACAGCGATAGCCGTTCTCCAGCGCCTTCAGCAGCAGCCCACAGGCATAGTCCCGTCTTGCCGACCCCCGTTTTCCCGACCAGCACGATATTCTCCGCCTTGGTGATGAACTCCAGCTCCGCAAACCCGCGAATCTGTTTGCGGTTCACGCCCGGTTGGCGGGCGAAGGGAAACGTCTCCAGCGTCCAGCGCTCGGGCAGATTGGCGCGCCGGATGCGCCATTCCAGCGCGCCCTCCTGCTTCGCCTGAAACTGCGCGCGCACCAGGCGCGTGACGAAGTCCGAGTAGCTGATGTCGTCCTTGTCGGCGGCGCGCAACTGTTCGTCATAGATCTCCAGGATGCGCCGCAGCTTGAGATTCTTCAGCAGTTGTTCCAGTTCTTCAGTCATCGTCCGGTTCCCCATCGAGCAGAAAGTACTCGCGTGTCACGCGGCGCAGAGATCATCCGTTCCAGCCGGTCCAGATCGTAAAGACCATAACGGCCGGCCTCGCGCACGGCCCCCAGCAGCGGTTCCCGTGGATACTCCCGCACCAGGCGCAACAGTTGCCGCAGGGCAAGCGTGACCACCTTGCGGCTCCGTTGTTTCAACCCCGCGACATAGTCGGCCAGTTCGGGCGCGGCGGTGACGATGGCCTTCTCTTCGGGATGCGGATCGGGCCGCGCGTCCCTCTGGCCGCGCGGCGGCCGGTGCTCGGCCAGCATCACGCGCTGGTGCTCGGCTTCGGCGATGCGCCGGTGCGTGACCAGGCGGCGGGCATCCAGTTGAATCTCGATCTTGTCCTTGGTCTCGCGCACCTCCACGCGGCGGCCGATCCAGTCCACCGGGACCGAATAGCGGTTGCTGTTCAGCGCCACATACCCTTCGATATCGACCAGGCGCTGCTGCAGCCGGTAGACTTCCGGAATCCACGCCGGCAGCGGCTTCAGATGCAGCCGCTCGACGGCGAACAGCTCACGCGGAACCGCGCGGATATGTTTCTTGTAAGTCGAGTTGACCTTATCGCACCACTCCCGCGCCCGCTGATTCAGATCCTCCCAACTGCTGAAGGTGCGCCCGGCCAGAAAGTTATTCTCGATGAAATGGAAGGGCCGCTCGACGCGCGCCGAACGGTTCGCATTCCCAATCGCGTGCGCCACGAACTGAAAGCCGAAACGCTCTCCAAAGGCGGCCATCTCCGGCACCGGAACCATGTCGCGCCCGCTGCCGCGCAGCACCACCACGTGCGTGTTATCGATCATGACGCGGGCTGTGGCGCCACCCATGTAACGCAGCGCATCGGTGAGAAACACCTTGCAGTCGAAACGCCGGAAGGTGGGATAGCACTGGAAGAACAGCATCCGCGAATAGCACAGCACCGCCGAGGCGGTCTGCACCTTGCGTTTCTTGCCGCCCAGTTCGAGCTCGTGGGGAGATGTGTCGTGCTGCATCTCCTCGCCGGGCGCAAAATCATACTGGCCCGCCGGCGTTGGCGGCGCGTATCCGATTCCGTGCCGCCGGCAGAACGCCGTTAACGCGGCATACGACAACTCCGCGCCGCCGGAGGCCACCAACTCCTCATGGACTCGCACGAGATTCCCCTTGCACTGGTCGAAAAGCTCCAGGATCTGTTGCCGGTAAGGTTCGGCTTTCTCCGGACGCTGCAGTTCCGGCACGGCGGTGGAGTTCGAGCGCAGGACTTTGCGTACCGCCACGCGGGAGATCCCCAGCACCCGCGCGATCTCGCGTTTGCTCACTCCCTGCGCGTTCAGTTCCAGAATCGTGGTGCGTTGCGCTTGGCTCAACATGCGGTTTCTTCTCCGGTAGAATTTTTTCGTCGATGCGATGGAGTTGCTTTTGAATGCGGTCGATCTGATGCCGCGCGGCTTCGCTTGCTGGTCGATCCAGCTCCATGGCAGCCGCGCCGGCCAGCCGCCGCTGCGCGCGGTTCACAATCGCCGCCACCATCTCCAGATCGCGCAACAGTTCGGCGCCGGTCCGCGGCGGGGCTTTCTCCTGCGCCTGCCGCTGCGTTTTGAAAAACAGCTCGGGATCATCCAGAATGCGTTTGCGGATCGCGGGCGAACCTTTGCGCCAGGCGGCATACAGTTGGCCGGCTTCGCGCGTATCGCAGTGATGCTGGGCGAAGATCGCCGCCATCCGCTGGCAATCCTCCAGGCTTTGGCGCGCCACCGGCACCAGAAACTTCAACGCCACCTGCGCCAGGATCTTGCCCTCGCGCACCTGCTGCTGGATCGCTTCCGGCAGAACCTCCACCAGCGCCAGCCGCCGCGATACCCAGCTCACGCTGCGATCGAACCGGCGCGCCAACTCATCCAGCCCGTAGCCGAAGCGCTGCTCCAACTCCGCCAGCAGCCAGCCCACCTCCAGCGCGGTCTCGTGTTCGGACAGCCGCAGCGAGCGGTCCAGCAGCACGGCCGCGGCCTCGCTCATCGGCCACACCACCGCTTCCACCGTGTCCCGGCCCAGTTGCTCCAGCGCCGCGATCCGCTTATAGCCGTCGATGACCACGTAACGATCCGCCTGGCCTTCCGCCGCCACCACCACGATGGGCGTTTGCTGCCCACTGTCGGCCAGCGACGCCAACAGCCGCCGCTGCCGCGCCGGATGGCGCACTCGCAGGTGCTCCCAGCGCCGGTCGAGCTGGTGAAACTCCAGTTGCATCAGACAGGCTGAATGTAAGGCCAGCGCCGCCGGCGGATCAATATCTCCGGATTAAATCGCGCGCCTGTTTCCAGCGCCGCTCCCGCTCCTGGACGCGCTCCAGCGCGCGCCGGCAGGCGTGCGAGCAGAAGCGTTGTAAGGGACTTCGCCGCGCACGCACGAATCTCTCGTAGCAGCCCGGCCGGTCGCAGCAATGGTCGAAAAAAATGTTCTGTAGTGATTACCCTCGCGGCCTCGTTAACTGCCTCTGGCTCTGGTGGTTTCCGGCTTTTGACCCGCTCCCGGTAGCGCCGGCTTTGACCGTTCCGTTTCTGTTTGCCCGCCGCCGTCGCCCGGTATCGTCTGCTGGGCCTTCCACCGCGACCACTTCCGCGCCGCCTCCCGGCAGCCGCTCGCTGCAATAGCGCTGGCGCGCTTGCCGGGGATGAAAGCGCTGCTCGCATCCTTTGAGCAGACAGCGCCGCATGCGCGGCCGACGTGCCAATCGCTTCCGCCGACCAGCCTCTTGATTTTCGGGATGGCCTGTAGGACTCTCGGAAGGGCCCATGGGAGGTGATGACTCCCAGAAGCTCCTGCCCTGGAGGGGACCATACTCCTCTCCGGGGCGCAAACCTCCGGCTCAATTACGAATCAACAAGGTAACTGAACCTGCCGTTGGAATCTCGCGCCACCAGCATCTCTGGCGATTCGCCTCAGCTACCGCCGGCGTGGGTCATTTTTGGAAAGCACGGGTGGGTCAGTTCTGGCGCGCGCCGAAGCTTTAGGGATGACCTACACGGGTTGACCCCTGGAGAAGAGGAGGTGCTCCGGAAGATTGCGAAACTTGCGCCGATCGGCGTTTTTGAACTCCGGGAAGAAATGGAATCGGCGGTCATTCAAAGCCTCGTGGACGCGCGCCTCGTAGTGCGCATCGGGGCCAAGCTAGACATCTACTGGGACATTTTTCGAGACTACCTCAACACGGGCCGAATCCCGGGACAGGACAACTATGTGCTTCGGCTGCAGCCAGGGCCCGTCCTGCGAGCCGCGAAGGCTCTGGTCGAAGGCGGGAGGCAGCTCTCTCCAAGCCAATTTCAAAGGATTCTTAGAGCAACTGGCGGTACGTTCTATAACATCACCCGCGAGATGAGGCTTCTCGGGCTGGCGTCGAAAGCAGGTGCGAATATTGCAGCGAATCCCAAGCTACCAGACGTCACCGACACGTTCGAGCATGAGCTTCGACCTCTCATAAAGGAGCGTCTTACCCGAAACCGTATCGTGGCCCGCTTGTTAAGGGAACTGGAAGCCCCGGATCTACCTTTCTGTAGATGAAATCGCCTCGACGATCTCGGAGTCCTGCCCATACATCTCGGCAAAGTTGGCCACTTGGCGTGTGTATGCCCGGAAGACCATCGGAAATTGGATGAACTTTGCAGATCTGGCGATTTTTCGGGCGAAGGGTGAGCCTCCCACGGTATAGACCGGATAGAGCGATCCGCGAAGGTGCAAACTCAAGCAATGCCCGACGCTCGTACCGCATGCGTTTTCCACGCATCCAGTACGGCCCCATCGAAAGGGCGGCGGTCGCCATCTGCCAAGCTATACGGACCGAGCAGCGGGTTGATTGGTCCGGTTTCAAGAAGAGCACAATTTCGAAGGCGTTGGGTACCCTTGAAGACATCGGGTTTGTGACCCGAGATGATCGGAGCCTAGCAGTGAACACGGCGCTCATTGAATTTGTTGTGGACACTGATCACAGGCAGCGCCGTTTCTTTGAGGCTGCGATGCAGATTCCGGCGTACGCCACGTTCGTCGAGGTTCTCCGCTTGCCGCCTACAGCGGGCTGGACACCCGACGGCCTTTCGCGGAATGTGGCCAGTCGCCTAGGCGTAGACTGGAAGCCCGGCACGGCAGCAACAAATCTCAAGATCATGCTCGATTGGGCGCGTCATTGCGGACTCAACGCGAAGCTGGCCCGCAGACGGCAGGGGCACCTGGTTGGCGGCGTCTGCGATTTGTTCACGGACGACACTCCCGGATGCAGTTCGTGAGTACGGGGGGCTGCTAGGCAAAGAGTACGCTCGCCGGACGCCATTTTTCCTTCGCAAGGCAACTGGTCTGCTGACCGACGGTGAACGGGACCAGATGATTGCGTTCGTAGGCGCGAATCCGGAGGCCGGCGGCGTGGTGCCGGAATCTGGCGGCGTTCGAAAGT
>CAVPQK010000007.1:0-18422 GCA_963707465.1 Bryobacterales bacterium | reverse complement strand
GCCTCAGACGGTGGACGGTGACCCGTTTTCGTTTCAACGACAGGCACACAGCGGACGCCGTCGCGCGATGCTTGTTTAACAAGTACTGGACGCCATGGACGCTGAGACGTTCGCCTTTAAAGTTGGGAAAGAGCACGTGTCCGTCGCCTCGTTGCGGCTCACGTAACCAGCCTTTCAAAACCTTGAGCGTGGATCTGGCGATTGGCGTACAGCGCTCCTTACGGCCCTTTCCAATTACCCGCACATGAGCACCTGCTCCGAGAATGATGTCCTCGCGTTTGAGGCCGGTAATCTCGGACAATCGCAGACCTGTCTGTACCGCCAGCAACATGAAGTTGTGATCACGCCGGCCGGACCATGTCCCCAGATCCGGCGCCGCCAGCAAGGCATCAACTTCGGCACGCGTGAGAAAAGGGACCAGCGTCCGAGTAAAACGCTTGCTGGGGATCGCGAGTACCCGTTGGATCTGGGCCGAATACGTGGGCACCTCGAAGGCCGCGAAACGAAAGAATGAGCGAATAGCTGTCAACCGTAAATTGCGGCTGCGGGCACTGACACCTTGATGCTTCTCCAAGTGATCCAAGAACGCCATAATCAAGGGCGTATCAATCTCCTGGAAGTTCAGCCGCGACGGAGCCTTATGTAATCGCTGTTCGATGAACGTCAGGAACTGACGAAAGGTTTCGCTATAGGAACTGATGGTGTGTGGACTCGCCTGGCGCTGCTGCATCAGGCGTTGAGTGAAGAAACGCTCTAGCAGCCCCGCCAGACTGATGGAGACGCTCATGGTCGATCCTCCCAGTGTTGTTGAAGCCGTTTCATCGCTTCGTGCATTAGCTCAGGACATCCCTCCAGATACCACTGCGTGTCGGCGACGTGCACATGGCCGAGATAGGCGGACAACAGGGGTAGTCGGCGCTCAGGATCCTGACCGGACCGGTACCATTGCACGAGGGTGTTTGTCGCGAAACGATGGCGCATGTCGTGCAGTCGAGGCCCACGACTGTCGCCAATTCCTCGCAGACCAATCTGTCGAGACAAAGCATAGAAGGTTCGGTGAATGTCTCCGCTATCCAAACGATTACCCCAGCTGGAAATGAACAAATAGGAGGACACCGCACGTCCGGCAAAATGGCGCCGCCGCCGGGCGATGTAGTTTGCCAGCACCTTACAGGTTGTTGCGTGCAACGGCACCAGCCGAGTCTTGCCGAACTTGGCGCCGCGGATCGTCAACACTGCGGCCTTTAGATCGACATCTTGAAGATCGAGATTGCGTGCTTCGCCCAGGCGCAGCCCGGAAACGCTCAGCAAGCCGAATAGGCAATAGTAGACCCAGGGTCGCAGTTTCCAGCTCTCAAAGCGGTAAGGCATTCTGAGAGCCGCGCGCAGTAAACTGCGGATTTCCTCATCTGAATACAGATAAGGTCGCGCCCTCTTCGGATTGAAGGGCAGCAATGCCATTGGCGGAATCTGCGTTCGCGGATCAGTGGCGCTGCGATACCGTGCGAATCCGCGCACGAAACTCAACCTTGCAGCCCAGTATGCCGGGCGAGCGTCGGCTGGTTGCTGGGCCCACTCAAGTGCCAACTTCTGAGTGATGAAGGAAGCCTTGCGCTGCTCTAGAAACGTTACGAAATCGATCAGCCCTTTGCCCGCTTCCCGCAGCTTGAATCCCAGGCCGCGTCGCATTTCCAAGTACGCCCGAACGGCGTCCCGGAGTGTATTCATCGCACACCCCCAGGCCACGGCAAGGCAAGAGTACGCAGGGCGTCGAGATCCACTTTGATGTAGATTTTGGTGGTCTCGGGATTGTGGTGACCCAACAACTCGCCGATCTCACTGAGGGAGGCACCATGCCGCAATAGACTCGAAGCCAATCCATGTCGAAACTGATGAGCGCCAAGAGTTGGGGCGTCAATGCCGGCGCGCTGGAGGCGATGCCGAACAATAGATCCAACGCCACTCGCGCCGCGAAAACCGCGGACAGGAGCTTTAGCTCGCAGAAATACACGCCGACTGGTGCTGTGTGGTCGTCCGCGTCGCAGATAGGCGGCTATCACTTTGCCAACCTCAGCGGTCAAGGGTAGTTCACTGCGCTGGCCAGTCTTGCCACGAACGCTCAACTGTCCTGTCTTCCAGTCAATATCGCCGAGTTCCAAAGACGCGACCTCACCTGAACGTAAACCTAGGCGTGCCAGCAGGATTAAGATGGCGTAGTCGCGACGGCCCATGGCGGTTCGCCGATCGACGCTACTTAATAAGTGACGGACTTGTTCCTCGGTAATCGCTCGGGGAATCGATGACATCGACCAGTTAGCCACGATCGGTACAGCAGCGGCTAAGTCCAGCTTTGTCTTGCCGAGATAGCGCACATACCGCAGGAAAGAGCGTAGCGCACAGGTCAGGAGTTTCGCCCGCTTCTGGTGCAAATGCGCCGCCTGGCGCTGTACAAATCTCACGACGTCGCTGGCACAGAGACGTGACAGCATGACGGGTCCATCATCGAAACAATCCTTCAGAAAACTGCGAATGAACGGAACGTAGTTGACGATCGTTGCTTTAGCCAAGCCGCGTATTTCCCGCAAGTAACGCTCATACGCTTGAGCACAGCGCTCCGCTGAGGTTAACCGGCGCGATGGAATCCTCTCAGCCGGGACCAGACGCTCGCAGTGCAGAAAGGCGAGTAGGTGACCAAGCGCAGCAAGGTCGCCACGGCCCCGCTGGACTTTCCGCATACGGTATCGCAGATAGCGCGGCGGATGATCCGATGTGATGCTTCGCAAAGAGACTCCCCGCTGCTGAAGCCAGCGGCTAAAACACGCAGCGAGCAGAACGTGTCGGTGAATCGATGCCAGGGCATATCCCTGCTCACGCAGTGACTCCGCAAACGGCCCGATATGCGGTGCAAGAGGGCCTTCCGGCGTTTGGGCTAGAACTATTCGCTTGCCGATGAAATACTTCACGGTCAACTACTCTCCCTGCACATACTGACGCGAGGAGTCAATACTATGTTGATCGTGCATCGCCCAGGAGGCAGCAAATATTAGGCTGCCGAACCAGTACGAGACATAATCCGGAAGGGTAGATAGTGACGCAGGACGTGTGCACCATTAATGGGCGCTTTAATCCCGGCCCGACGCAACGCCGCGCGTACGATATGGGTAACGGCAGCTCGTGTTATCGGGTGAAACGGAGCAAGTACGGTAGTGAACACCTCGGGTGCATGCAACGATGGCCTGCCCTCATTCACGTAAAGCAGAATCGCGTTGCCAACCTCTTGCGGTAGTGGAAGCGATTCGTGACGACGACCTTTTCCGCAGACGCTGATTTCACTTTTATGCCAGTCGATATCGGAGAATTTCAACTGAGCGACCTCGCTGGCACGCAACGCGAGTCGGGCCAAAAGCAAAAGCACGGCTCTATCTCGCAGTTCGAAAACGTGGCCGGTGCAGGAGTCGACCACCCGCTCTACATCCTCCGCGGCGAGGAACTGCGTATTCCGGGGCATGTGAATAATCATTCCGGGGATGTGAATAACGGATTCCGGGCTGATGTGAATAATCGATTCCGGGGCCAAGTGAATGAAAACTTCGCCCTTCCCGGAATCTTTATTCACATCCCGGAATCGATTTCTTAAAAGATCTTCATCTGAGCGCGGCGCTGGACAACAGGGGGTGCCGGTTGTCTCCACTGACAAGTGGAGGGAACTGAAGTGCCCCAGGAAGGATTGTCTATGCGCAAAGTAAAGGAAGTTCTACGTCTGCGGTTCGATCTCGGTCTGCGACAAGACCAGATCGCCCGCAGTTGTTCAATCGGTCAGGCGACCGTCCATCGATACCTCGAACGAGCCACCGCCGCCGGCCTGAGTTGGCCGTTGCCGGCGGACTGTGACGACCGGCAACTCAATGAGTTGCTATTTCCGTCGCGCCCCAATGGCCCAGCTCATCAGCCCCGGGCTGCCGTCGATTTCGCCGAAATTCACCGCCAACTGAAAGGTCACAAACATGTGACTCTGCAGTTGCTCTGGGAAGAGTATCGCGAAACTCAACCGGACGGCTACGGCTACAGTCGTTTCTGCGAGTTGTACCAGAGGTGGCATCGCGACCACAGCGTGGTGATGCGGCAGGAACATCGCCCGGGCGAAAAGATGTTCGTCGATTGGGCCGGCCCCACTGTGCCCATCTACGATCGCCTGACCAGCGATATCACGCCGGCCTCTCTGTTCGTGGCCGTGCTGGGCGCCAGCACTTACACCTTCGCGCAAGCCACCTGGAGCCAGGACCTGCAAAACTGGGTCGCTTGCCACATTGCCGCCTTCGAGTATTTCAACGGAACCACCAAGTTAATCGTCCCGGATAACCCGCGGACCGGCGTCGACCGCGCCTGCCGCTATGAGCCGGATCTGAATCGCACCTATCACGAGATGGCCGAGCACTACGGCGTCGCCGTCATGCCCGCGCGACCTTATAAACCGAGAGACAAAGCCAAGGTCGAAAATGCCGTCCTCCTGGTGGAGCGCTGGATCTTGGCAGCCCTGCGGCACCACCGGTTCTTCACGCTGGCGGAACTGAACGGGGCCATCGGGCAGTTGCTCGAAAAACTGAACCTTCGTCCCTTTCGCAAACGGGAGGGCACTCGCACCTCGCTGTTTGTCGCAGTGGATCAACCCGCTCTCCAGCCTCTGCCCGCCGAAAGATATCTGATCGCCAGTTGGAAAACCGTCCGCGCCAACATCGATTACCACGTCGAAGTCGACCGTCATTACTACAGCGTTCCCTATCAACTCGCCGGTCAGCAAATGGAGGCGCGATTCACCGGCACGACGGTTGAAATCTTCCATCTCGGCAAACGCGTTGCCTCGCACCGGCGAAGCTCTGCTCCCTACCAGCACACCGTGAATCGGGAACATATGCCCAAGAGCCACCAGGCCCATTTAGAGTGGACCCCGTCACGGCTGATTCACTGGGCTGAAACCGCGGTGGGCGAGGCCACCGCGCAGGTGGTACGCACGATTCTGGAAAGCAGACCTCATCCCGAGATGGGCTACCGGGCTTGTCTGGGCATCATGAGTCTCGGCAAAACATACACCCATCCGCGGCTCGAAGCGGCCAGCCAGCGCGCACTCCAGTTGCAAGCCTGCTCCTACCAAAGCCTGAAGTCGATTCTGAAACGCGGGCTGGACCGACAGACCACCCTCGCACTGGAACCTGACCGGTCCGGCCCGAAACATGAAAACGTTCGCGGCGCTCATTATTATGACCCGCCCACAACGCTGCTGCAGTAAAACCAACCACCACACGGAGAGAACCATGCTGAATCAACCAACGATTGAAAAACTGAACACTATGAAACTGCACGGAATGGCCGAGGCCTTCCGCGCTCAACTGGAAACCACCGACATGAGCCAACTGGCTTTCGAGGAGCGCTTTGGCATGCTCGTCGATCAACAGTGGCTGTGGAAAGAGAACCGCGCCCTGGCCCACCGCCTTCGCTCGGCCCGTTTGAAGGAGCGGGGCGTCCTGGAAGATATCGACTACCAGCACCCTCGCGGCTTGGATCGAAAACTGATGCGGACTCTGGCGAACTCCGAGTGGGTCCGTCAGCACCAGAATATTCTGCTGATTGGACCCACCGGCATCGGAAAGACCTGGCTCGGGTGCGCGCTGGCGCAGAAAGCCTGCCGCGACGGCTTCTCTGTGCTGCACAAGAGAACCACCGAACTGTTCCGCGAACTGGCGGTCGCCCATGTGGACGGCAGCATCGGGCGAGTTCTGCAGAAGCTCTCCCGTATCGATGTTCTGGTGCTGGACGACTTCGCCATGGCTCCGCTAAAGGACTCCGAGCGCCGCGACATTCTGGAAATCTGTGATGACCGTTATCAACGCCGCTCCATGATTCTGACTTCTCAGTTGTCGACGGCTCACTGGCACGAACAGATTGGTGATCCCACTGTCGCCGATAGTATTCTCGACCGTGTGGTTCACAATGCCTACCGGGTCGAACTGAACGGTGAATCGATCCGCAAGGTGCGCGGCCGAAAACCCCGCGAGGAGCAACCTCAATGACCGGGGTCACAGCTACGCCTCAAACAGCCAACCGGTTGGTTCGCCGCCGGAAGGGAGGTCGCGCAAGCACTCAGCCTGCTGTCCGACGGTGCTTTTAAGCTGTTTATGTGGATCTGCCTGAACGCCGACCGCGGCCTCGGCGCAATCCGGATCGAACCGAACGAAGTCGCTCGTGTTTTGGGTAAGACGGAAGCCGAGATCGGGCATCAATCTGCGAGACCTATTTCAGGCTGAAATAGGTCAGCCAACGGCGGACGGAGCCATTCAGATTGCGGATCGCTACTGGCCATACGAGCGCGCGCCAACTGGCCAGCAGGCGGAAAAGCTCGCCACCTATATCAGCCAGCTAAAGCGCGCCTTTCTGGAACGGCGTTGTGTCCGGAGCGCTTTCACTGCCGCGGATGAGAAAATCGCCACCGAGCTTTTCCACACCGGCGTGTCCATCACGGATGCCGAACACGCGATTCTGTTGGGGTCGCTACGGAAGTACGTTGCGCTGATCAACAATGGACGCGGCACGCCGATCACCAGCTTGCGCTACTTCGCCGCACTCTTCGAAGAGGTCAAGCAGGACATCTCGCCAGGCTATTGGGTGCATGTCGAACGCCGGGTTCGGGACGCCGAACGTCAGTGGGGCGGTTTCGAGGTCCCCGCCAAATCAGACGAAATAAGGGTTACGAAATAATGCTGTTTGATACACCCCAATCAAGAAACCGACCGCCTCCGGCGGCTCCGCCGCTTGACTCATGTGAATAATTTCAGCATCATCAAAACTGTCGGCGCCGCGACCTCAGAAATTATTCACATCAGCCCGGAATCGGTTATTCACATCGTCGGAATCCGCAGGAACCGGGGAACTGATGAGAGGCGCCATGAGGCGAAACCAGGAAGCGCATATTCCATGCCAGCCGGACATCGCCCAGTAGCACTGAGAAAGCGCATGAACGCACGGACGGCGACGACTATGCTCTTGGCACGCTCGATCCCGTGAGGGCGCGCTCGATCGAGGACGAAGGCCCGCAAAGTCTCCGGGGAATAAGCGCGAGTGTCATCACCAACAGCATCGAGAAGTCCCACAAGGATTCCCTGATAGACATCGAGCGTCGTCTCAGTCAGTCCACGGTGTGTGCACATCCACGAACGGAATTCTCCCAGGATGGGCCATCGTTCTGTAGCGGATGGCTCGGCTACGGGCTGCGGAAGCTCGCCTCGCAGTCGGAGGAACCGAATGAATAACGAAGCGGCCGTAATCGATTGCTGATTGGGTCCGCGACTGTAACAAACCCTCTGCTCTTTGCTGACTGCCAACTTGCATGCTTCGAAACCCGACAGGAGGTCGTGTGCGGTGAACCCGGCGGTCAACATCCAATCTGTCCAAGCGGCTAGGGAGGTGAGACCGTTGTGGATAGAGGTCGGCTTGTAGCCGTTGAGGTGAAGCCAGTCGGCGAAGGCGTCAATGTGTTCAGCAGCGGCACCGGTTCGGAGTCGCTGCCGAGTTATAGGTGAACTTAAATGTGTTTCCAACATACTTCAGTCTCACTTTGAATGAGACTGAAGCTACCAGCGGCGATGGATGGTGCATTCGAATCGCAGGGTGCTGAACCCCTCGTTTTTATGCGGAGTCCCACATCACCGACATGCCGGCTACAGCGTCACTTGAACGCGCTGGCTTTGCATAATCGCGCGCTCCGCATAATCTGCGAACACAGCCAAGAGACCGGCCATCGCTCGACCCACTGGCGTGGTCAGATCCAGTGCCTCGGTGAGCGAGACGAAACCGACGCCGAGATGTTCCAGTTCCTGGAGTGTCGTCAGAAGATCCGTTACTGACCGGCCCCAGCGGTCCAATCGCCAGACCAGCACGACATCGATCTCCCGGCGGCGGGCGGCCTCTAGCAGTTTCTCGCGAGCTTCTCGCTTCGCCGCACCGGAGCCAACCTCACGGACCTGCAGGGCGATCGTCCAGCCGCGCCGCGCGGCATACTCCCGCATCGCCCGGTGCTGCATCGGGAGAGTCTGCTGGTCGATTGGTGGAAACGCGGGCATACAGCCCAGCCCGCAACATTTTCGGCGGTTTCCGTCGCTGGCCAAAAACGTTATCGGATTTTGCCTTCTGGGAAGCCCGTCTGGCGGCCACTTGGCGAGTTCTCCACGGCTAGGCCGAAGTCGATCCTTTTCGGCCAGGCAGGACTCATTCTATTACGCGGCCACGGACCGTGCCGTCCGGGCCAACGTCTCGCGGTAGTTCCAGGGCATCCATTCCGACGGGTTCTGCTTCAACTCCTCTGGATGCCGCAGCAGCTCCGTGAGGTAATCGAATGCATTGACGTCGTTGAGCTCGCAGGTGTGGATCAAGCTCATGAACAGGTCCCCCATCTGCGCTCCCTTCCGGGTCTTGTAAAACAGCGAGTTCTTGCGATGCAGAATGGCCTTCTTCAGGGCCCTTTCCACGATGTTGTTGTCCAGGGGCACGCCCGGTTTTTCGAGAAAGAGCGTCAGTTTCTGCCAGTGGTTGAGTAAGTACGAGATCGCCTGCCCCAATCCAGAGTTCGGTTCCACCAGCCTTTCGTCGAACTGGGTCTCGAGCCAGGCGTGCAGTTTGTCCATGACAGGCTTACTGTGCTCCTGGTGGAAGGCGAGGCGTTGCTCCGCTGACATGCCCTGTTTCCGCGCCATCCGCATCATAGCGGTAAATCTCGCGGAAAGTTTCCAGCACAAATCGGCATGGCTCAGGAAAATTCGCTGTCACCTTCACAAAATTGCCGCCGGCCGTGCGCATTACAGTTGGCCACCAGCGTCTCGACGATTTTCGGCACGTTGCGCGAAAGAGCATCGCACATTTGAATGATGGGCGGCAGGTCGGGAGACCGCAGTTTTAACACCTCGGCCAGATTCTCGCCAGCGTGCTTGCAACCCGGTGAAATACAGCGCAATCCGGCGCTCTTGAGCGATCCACACCAGCCCGCTGGTGAACACCCCGGTCCGCTCCGGCGAGATATCCGCATCCCGGTCCAGCGACAGCACGCGCATGGAAGTGTCATCATTGTGCACCACTTCAGCTTGCGCGGCCTGGCGCTTGAGTTCCTCCAGGGCGGGTTGGAGCGGGGGCGCGGTCTGCGCCATGATCTCGCATTGTGTCGCCGCTGGGAGCGGGATTCCGAGGTTCGCTTCCAGACCTTCCGTCCGATTCCATGGAACCCCGCTGCCGTAGCGCAGCAGGGCGATCATGGCGGCAGCCGATTCGTCGTACTTCTTCTCGCCTGCTTCCGGCGGAGCTTCGGCCGTGTACACGTTCCCGCATAGATTGCATCGCAGCTTTTCCAACTCATAAACGGTCGCGGCCAAAGGCGCTTGCCCTTTGATCCGCACCAGCACACCAGGATCGCGTTGCAGGTAGACTTTACCGCTGCACTGCGCATCCGGACAGGGGTCTCCCGTCTTTAATGACGCGTGCGGCACTGCCACTTTGTTTGCTCCACGATATTCCGCAGCGCCATTGCGCCCATGTCCTGGTTTCTTCCGGGAGTTCCCCGCGGCAGTTTTCGATTTCTTCTCACCGGTATCCATGCCGGCCTGCTTCAGGACTTTCTCGGTCTTCTCGGTGCTGGCCGGGCACAATAACTCTCGCAGATTCGCCAGCGTCGTCTCCTGCTTCTCCAGCAGTTCGGTCACGTAGCCCAGCGTGCGAATCGCGGCTCTCAGCTTTTGATAGCCGTCTTCGCCGAGTGATGGCCTTCCCTGTTCCAGCAAGGCCTCGAGTTCCGCGGTAGAGACATCGATTCGCGGTAGACCCTCTGGGCTGGGCGGCTTCATCTTCCCGTCTCCTCTAATAACTGCCGGAACCGCCGGTGCAACGGAAGCCCCAGTACCTCTTTAATGGAGCGGTTCGGACGATTGGTGTGATCGTCTTTGCCGCGGCCGGTCGTGTGCCCCAGCAGCACCCAGTTGGCTGCGCGGTAACAGGTTCCCCGAAACCGTTCCGGGTCCACGAAGGTCTCCAGGAAATAGATGGGGTGCCCGTAAACGCGCTCCCAATCCTGCGATAGCAGACGGGCCATGCGGCCGAGCAGATGCGAGGCCAGATGAGGAACCGTCACCCATGGCAGGATCAGAAAACGCGTATTGTAAGCAATAAAGCGGATGTTCCGCCGCCGTGCTTCCGCGCTCCATCCTATATATCGGTCCCGGCTGCCCAAGTGGCGCGGGGCCGAACTCCACGCCACACAGGCGATGGGTCTGGGCTGGCCTTCATGCTGAGCCCAGGCCAAATACTTCAGATGCTCACCCACCGGCTGCTCATAGGCCAGGTAATGATGATGTTCCATCAGACTGTTGAACAGCGGCTCGTCGGCGGTTCTCCGCACCGGTTGTAACTCGATGGGCTGGATCTGGCTCAGCGCTCCAGTAATGGGCGTCGCGTCGATCAGCATGGGCGCCGGCGGTTCGCGCCTCGCCAGCGGATTGCAGCGAGATCTGACGAACGGCGGGAAGTTCGATCTCGCCTGCGCGGTGGAGCATCAACAGAAGCCCGCGACAGATCATGTCGCACAGTGCGCCGTTGGCTTGTTTCCATTGCCAGGCTTCGCACAGCAGTGCCGATAACCGGCGCCGGCTTGCTTCGGGATGCGCCGCGATGAAAGCGCGAATAAAGACGATATCTTCCGCTGTAACGGTTCTGCCCCGATATCTCCACTCGGCTGGCATCTTGCGATCAGTTTGCCAGAGTCGAAACCGGAACGCAAGTCTTTTTTTATGAAGTCACACTCCGCCACACCGGCGCTGCATCGGTCTCCGGATTGCCGGCCACCAGGAGCAACTGCGCCTGGTGGGCCCGCAGCGTTTTCGCCGGTTCCGCGCCGGTCGGCCACCACTTGAAACGCCCTTTCGATAATCGTTTCGTGGCAAGCCAGAATCCCTGCGAGTCATACGCCAATATCCGGATCGACTTTCCGCTCCGGCTACGGAAGATAAACAGGCAACCGGAAAAAGGATCGGCATCCAGTTTCTCGCGGCAAAGCTGAGCCAGGGAATCAATGCCCTTCCTGCCGTCGATCGACTCGATCGCAACCAGGATGCGCATCTGCGGCGTGATCTGGATCAGGACGCGGCCTCCCACAACGCCCGGCTCAGCGCCGCAAGATCCGATGCCGAAGCACCCTTTAACTGGATTCGTACCGTGCCACGCCGCCCTTCCAGTTCAATCGTGCATTCCGGAACAGAGATTGCCCGAGGAGTCAGAAGTTCCACGAACGTTGGAGCCGGCTTTCCAGAAGTTGCTTTCGCTCCCATCAGCCGTTTCAGCTTGCCGCCGTCGAGATGGAGTTCGGCCGCAGTTCGGTTGATACCATCCTTGCGGGCCAGTTCGGCGGCCGCCGACCACAACTCGTCGGGTATAGGACTCTTTCCCTGACGGTTCTGTCTCCACTCCTCGAAGCGGGCACGTACTTCGTCGATTGTGAGAGCCCGGCTCTTGCTGCGCATTGCCATTCCTCCTCACCGGTATAACCGGCGGAAAGAACGACGGTACCAGCTATGCCCGGCAGATTTCATGCAGGCTTGCGGAAAGCTCACGGTACAACTGCAATATGCTTCGGCCGCAAGATGCTTTCTTCGAGGGGCGGCCGACGAGATGTAATGGCCGTAGTTACCTCTTGAGGGTCAAATTCCATCACCAGCAGGTTCCGCTGGGAAGCTTTACCCGCCAGAAGCATCTCATGCACGCTACACCCGAGCGCGCGCGGCCTCCTCCAGGGGATCTTGCCGATTCATTTTTTGCGTGAGTGTCGATACGCCCGGCATTCGGAGGCACGCAAATGCTCTTTGCGTTCATGTACTTTCCTTTTCACCGTGGGCCATTGCCACAAGTTATCCCGGCATCCACTTGAATTGCGGCCCCATTTTGATAGACACGCGGGTGATCCAGGTGCCTATAGAGTGAAGCCGGTATTCCATGGACCGGAGACTTGGTACGGCCGGGACGGAACCGTAATTGCATCCGTCGAGCATAATAGAAAAACAGGCTCTAAGACTCCCAGCCGCTGGTTTTTCTAGCAGGTCGTCCTCGGAATCACAGGTTACGGCTGATTCGATTAATATGCTTATCCACACTCCGCACAGCACCTGTATCGCGACATTCGAAAGTCGACGGGTAATCGCCGCTGGGATCCCGTGCCATGGCCCCACACCTCGACTTGCAGGCGTATCCGGTCGAGGCGTACCGATCTCTTCGCCTTTGGCACTAAGCGTGAAATTGTGAAGATCGTTCATGCGTCGAAGCATCGGCACCTCTACTGAAGTATTGCCAGACGAACCGGAAGACAAATCAAGAAAACAGTAACGGGTATCTTATCTCGTCCTTATGTGCTTCCGTTAGGGTTATGGTCAAGGCCTCTGCTGTGGAGTATCCGCAATTGAACAGGGGAGGCTAGTGTCCTGTGTCAGAAGTCTTGTAACATTGCGAAGCTGAGCAACCGCTCGAAGCACATCAGGTGCATGATACGTCAGTTTAAGCCCACCCGTGGGCATCCGGTGAAATAGGCCAAAAGAAACCAAGAAAAAGCTTACGTTCCGAAACCATCTCTGGCAAACTGCTGCTATAGAGATGGAGATAGCAATCGAGTGGAAATATCGCGGACGGATCTTCAACCTCTCTGACATCGAATCGATCCGGCGATTGATCGCAGCGAATCCCGAAGCCAGCCGTTGGGCTTTATCACGGAAATTGTGCGAGGACTGGAATTGGAAGCAAGCTAACGGCGCGCTACGCGATATGGTTTGTCGCGGTCTGCTGTTGATGCTGGAACGAGCTGGCGTGATCGAACTGCCACCGGTGCGCCGCCATCCGCCAGGGAAACCAGCACGGCCCGAACCGGTGATAGCAGATGACCGGCCGGTGTGCGGCCGACTGAGCGATTTGGGGCCGCTCACGATCGAACAGGTGCGGAGAACGCCGCAAGAATCCTTGTTCAATGGTCTGATCGAACAGTATCACTATCTGGGCTACGAACAACCGGTGGGCGAGCACCTGAAGTATCTGGTGTCGGCGAAAGGACAAGCGATCGCGTGTCTGGCATGGTCCAGTTCACCGCGGCATCTGGGATGCCGTGACCGGTTCATCGGCTGGGGAATGGAAGCACGGCGGCGCCATATTCATTTGCTGGCCTACAATACCCGGTTTCTGATTCTGCCGTGGGTGACGGTTCCGCATCTGGCATCGCACATTCTGGGGCGCATGGCGAAGCAGATCCCGGGCGACTGGCAGAGGCTGTATGCCCATCCGGTGTATCTATTGGAAACGTTCATCGATCCCGAGCGGTTCCGCGGGACGTGTTATCGCGCGGCGAACTGGGTGGTGGTGGGACGCACGACCGGCCGCGGCAAAAATGATCTTACTCATAAGCCGAATCGCTCGATAAAGGAAGTGCTGGCGCTGCCCGTGCATCGCCGTTTTCGTGAGTTGCTGTCATTTTAACTTTGGCGGCTGCGAGAAGTCCTCAGCCGCACACGTCTCTATGATGCCGGGCGCCGAAAACATCCAGATGGACGAACAAGCGCAGGAGGAACTGAAAGCTCTCGCTGCCAGTCGCACGTCTGCGGTGAGATTGTGGGAGCGGGCGACGATCATCCTGGGATTGGCAGCAGGCAGGGCGAAGCAAGAGATTGCGAACCAACTGGGGCTTGCTCGCCAGACTGTGCTGCGCTGGGAACAGCGATTTCTGCAACAGGGGATGGCAGGGCTGAATGACGCGCCGCGATCGGGACGGCCAGCCACCATCGGACCCGAGAAGGTTGCGCACATCGTACATAAGACGATGAGGAAACCCCTCGCGATTCCACCCACTGGAGCACACGGAGTTTGGCTCAAGAGACGGAAGTGAGCGCTAGCTCGGTAGGACGGATCTGGCGGAAGCACAAGTTACAGCCGCATCGGGTGAAGACATTCAAATTGAGCAATGACCGGCTCTTTGCCGAGAAGACCGCCGACATCGTTGAACTGTACTTGAACCCGCCACCCGGCTCGGTTGTGTGGTCGGCGGACGAGCAGTGTCAACTCCAGGCGCTGATGCGGACCCAGCCCGGCCTGCCTTGCGCGCCAGGCCACCCTGCGACCCAAACGAGCGACTATAAACGCAATGGAACTACCACCCTGTTCGCGGCGCAGAATGTCGGCACCGGCAAGGTTATCTACATGTTCAACAAGGTGCACACCAATCAGGAGTGGCTCCAATTCCTGGCCTTGATCGAAGAGAACTCGCCACCCGACAAACAGATTCATCTCATTATCGACAACTACTCGGCGCACAAACACGTTAACGTGCGGCAATGGCTGGACGAGCGTCCACGAATCCAAATCCATTACACTCCCACCAGCGGCTCGTGGCTCAATCAGGTGGAACGTTTATTCGGAGAAGTGAATCGGAAATGTCTGAAGCACCGATCTGTGGCAACGGTCGAGGCACTGCAGCAAGATATTGCTCAGTTTCTCGACCGACGGAATGAGAACCCCAAGCCCATTAACTGGAAAGCCACCACGGACGAGATCCTGCAGAAAGTGAAGCGCGCGTGGCAATCTTTGCACGACCGCTACGCAGCCAAGAAACCCACCGCCGCCCTGGCCAGTATCGAACGATATTTCAATCCTCCAAACCTCGCTGCCGCCGCGACCTGACGGAGTTGGAAACAGTGTTCGCAGGTCTTGCAAAAGACTTCCAAGACCCGGCGAGTGCGCCACGTGCCAGCGCCTTTCGAGAAGGTGGCCACTTCGTCGACCCGCCCACGCGCTGACGCCGACACGATCGGATTAAGGCGCTCGAAGCCACGCGCTTCTTCAAGCTAACCATCTTCAACGCATCAGTCGAGTTCGCTCCGTTAAGTTGACCACCCGGCAGCGGGATCTCGAACCGCCGTGCGCAACTAGCACGTTCATGTTACAGAACTTCTGACACAGGACACTAGTAAACGGCGTGAGGCGCGTCTACCCAAGCTCGATAACGGGTACGCGGATTGTAGCGTCCAACTGTCGGCTCCGGGTCTGCGCGCACATGCTTCCTGCTACTGACTCGCGTCTGTTTCCTCTCGAAAACTTGCCGCCCTCACCTCCCAGACCATAGAACACGGCACAATGATTTGAGGGAGATTGTATTGTCTGGCGATCACGCAGCTTCAAAGCCTCGATCGATTGGCCCACCCATCTTATGGGCGCTCTCGCTGCTGGTAGGGATCGTGGCGGGTCTGGGAGCCGTGGCGTTCCGGGCTCTCATTGCGATCTTTCACAATCTTTTCTTTCTTGGCAGGCTCTCCGCAGCATACGACGCGAACACGCATACACCAGCAGGCCCCTGGGGACCATTTGTGATTCTTGTCCCGGTCGTCGGGGCCTTCGGTGTGGTTTTCCTGGTGAAGAATTTCGCTCCAGAGGCGAAAGGCCACGGCGTACCGGAAGTCATCGACGCGGTCTACTACCACAAAGGAGTCATTCGCCCGGTTGTGTCAGTCGTTAAAGCGCTGGCGTCCGCGCTGTCGATCGGGAGCGGCGGATCCATTGGCCGTGAGGGACCCATCATTCAGATTGGTTCTTCTTTTGGTTCGACCATGGGACAGCTCTTGCGGTTGCCTACCTGGCAAGCGGTCACGCTCATCGCGGCGGGCGCAGGCGGGGGAATCGCGGCTACGTTCAATACTCCCGTTGGCGGCGTGCTTTTCGCGGTAGAGATCGTCATGCACGAAGTCAGCGCGCGGACGTTGGTGCCGGTGGTAACTGCTACGGCGACGGCCACCTACGTCGGGCCAACTCTTCTTTGGCCCACATCCATCTTTCTCCATCCCTGCTCTTGAAACGGCATACTTTCACTTGACTGATCCGAAGGTGCTCGTCGCCTATGCCGTTCTTGGTGTGATCGCCGGTCTTGTTTCCGCACTGTTCATTTACTCCATTTACGGATTCGAGCACTTCTTCGAGAATCGGGTCAAAGGCGGATACTACGTGCAGCACGCCGCCGGAATGCTGACGGTGGGGCTCATGCTGTATTGCTTTATGCGCTTCTCTGGCCACTACTATGTGGAAGGCGTGGGATATGCCACGATTCAGGACGTGCTCGCCAGCGTGCAGTTCCCACTTTACTTTCTCGTTCTCCTGTTTGTAGCGAAGCTGCTCGCCACCTCTCTGACGCTTGGCTCGGGGGCGTCGGGCGGCGTATTTTCCCCGGCGCTGTTTTTGGGCGCGACGGCTGGAGGTGCTTACGGCGTCGTCCTTCACCGGCTGTTCCCGGCACTTGACATCAGCGCACCGGCGTTTGCCGTCGTGGGAATGGGCGGAGTTGTAGGTGGTGCGACAGGCGCGGCCATGGCTGCGATCGTGATGATTTTCGAGATGACGCTCGACTACACGGTGATCATTCCGATGACCTTGACAGTCGCGATCAGCTATGGCGTACGGAAGAAGCGTGATCAAAGACAGCATCTACACGCGCAAGCTGGTTCTGCGGGGGAATCCGGTTCCCGAGTCGCTGCGAGCCGATCTTCAATTCACCCGCCGCGCGGCGAGCATCATGAATTCGCAAGCTGGAAGATCCTTCCTGGCAGCAACACGTCTACGAGATCTTCCGTCCAACAGGAAATGAGGCTTTCGTCGTCACAGACGAGTCTGGCGCCGTGGACGGGAGTGGTCACAGGAGAGAATCTGGCCGCCCTCGACCACGCCAAATCCAACGCGCACGATCGGAGATGTCTGTGCAGACGCAATTATGTAGTTGTGTCGCCGGGTGATTCGCTGTGGGACGTTGTTGCTGCGATGCGCTCTACCGAATTCCGCCATTCGCGCTCGTCGCGGCGCACAAGGGAGATTTGTCGGCCACTGAGGTGCAAAGGAATGATCTCCCGTAAGGATATCATGGATACTCTCGCGCGCAATATGGAGCTGTTCGGCGTCTAGGTTAGCGTTTTTCTTTTTCTTCCGGGCGCGGTGGCTGGGGTGTGTGCGCAACAGGTGCAGACCGCGCTTCTGGTGCTGGACGGGCAGCCCTTTCAGGACGCGCAGTTGGTTCAGGCCGGGCAGCAGGTTGGGCGCGTTGCACGGGTGTTGGCCGTTGTGCCGGTTCGGGTCGTGCCGCCGGTTCGTTTCTCGACATGGGTTCAGGCCGGGCAGGAGGTTGGGCGCGTTGCACGGATGTTGGCCGTTGTGCCGGTTCGGGTCTTGCCGCCGGTTCGTTTCTCGACATGGGTTCAGGCCGGGCAGGAGGTTGGGCGCGTTGCACGGATGTTGGCCGTTGTGCTGGCTCGGGTCTCGCGGCAGGCTCAGCCCTAGTCTCATCGCGTTGATTCGGTTGCGAACGCGCATCCCGCGGAGGCTGTGTGCGCGCCGGTTCGGGTCGCGCTGCGGGCGCCCTGTATTCGGTTGCCAGCGGACGCGCCGCGGCTACCGTTGCGGGACGGCCATGGTTGACAGAGGCAAACTGTTCGCGGTTTGTAGCCGCCTGGCGGACATGTTGCACCTGCGCCGCGACCGGGCCGGAGCGGCGTGCCCTCAGCGCGGCGGTTTCAGCGGCGGCGGGGCGAACATTTACGCCGCCGGGTCCGCCATTGAAGCTTACCCGGTTCGTCGTGAAATTGCTCACGCCGCGGTTGTATATGTGGTTGTGAACCACACTGGCGTCAACGTTGTTCACCGAGCGGTTGTAAAGGAAGTCGTTGCCGTTCCAGTAGCCGCCATAGTATCCGCGGCCGGTATAGCCGAAGCCGTAGTTAATTCCGCCGTAGAAACCGATGTAGTCACCCCAGTACCCGCTATTAAAGGCGTACCGGCCGTCTGAGAATGCCCAATAAGGCGGTGTCCAGAGCGCTCCAACGTAGGGCGAGAGCACCCAGGCTCCGGGGACCCAGTAATAGCCGGCGTCTGCGTAGTCCCAGTAGCCCGGAGTCCAGTAGTAGTTGTCGCCGGGGCAGGGAGGCTGTGTGTATTCAGGGAGCGGCGGCGGCGGCTGAGTCGCGTACACAGGGGCTTGGTTGTAGCTGGTGTTGTAAGCGGATGCTGGCTGGGTGTCCGTCGAGTAGCTCGCGGGCACCGGCGCAGATTGATATTGCTGGGTCTGCGGCGCGGCCGTTTGGTCTTGCGCCGGGTTTTGCCCCTGGTCGACCGGCGCGAGATTTCCATTGGCGGCGTTGGGCGGGAGATTCTGCGCGGACGTATCCTGTGTCCTGCTACACGCACTGGTACCAAACGCGAGGCCAAGCGCGACGATCGAGCAGACGAATATCTGAGCCGATGTTCTCATAACGGTATTACCTAAGCAGTTGGCGTACCACGTGCTTGTTTGCATCGGTCTCCAGCGGGAAACTGCGACAGCCAGCAATGAACAGAAG
>CAVPQK010000006.1:0-51078 GCA_963707465.1 Bryobacterales bacterium | reverse complement strand
CCCCAGACGCAACGCTCTTCATAACCGAAAACGGAGAATTTGCGAGAAAATCCACTGTCGTCGAGGGACGGGCGCCCCGTTGCGCCAAGAGGCCGGACTCGTGCAACGAGCCGTCCGGCCCGCACCGGGCGCGACGTGCGCCAAGTGTGCGCGAAGGGCGGCCATTTCTGGCATCCAGGGCGGTAGGCTGGATCATCCGGCTTCACGGCGCGCCCTGCGCGCACCGCAACAGGGTGACCTTCCAGCCGTTCCAAAGCCGCCGCAGCCTCCCGAACGATCCTGGCGAGCTAGGCGGCGTCAGCGCGTTCCTCGGAGATGCGCAATACGCGGCTGTACTCCTCCGCGAGCGCCTCGTCTCTGCCCAGAGGTGGCCGCCTATTCGTGCCCCCTGGCCGGAGCGCTAATCGCTACGCGAGTTTTGTTTAGCCTCCGCGCGCGAGGCACGCGGCGAGCGCTACCGGTGCTGCAACAGGCGTCCGCCACACCGATCCCAGGATCATTGACCAAAGCGTCCCGTGGCAGGGGCGAAATCGGAACGCCCGTGGCTTCCTACAAGGCTGTCTCGTCAATACTCACACCCGAAAAACCTGCTGTAGTTGGGGAGACCAGCCCGGCGCAGGAGCCATCCCGGCCCATGTTGCCATCCGGCGAATCTCCTGGCTACTGATTTGGACACCCGGGACTGAGGAAGCTCAATTCCGAGTCCAAAGTGCTGGAAAGGCTGTTCTGCCAAAATACCAGCAACGGTACTTGTCCATGCGGCATTGCAAAGTTGGTCGTCTGGTGGGCCGCGGGAGTGCCTCCCCCGCATGCAAACCCCTGGATCAAGCCTTTTAATGAGGTCATCTGGCTATACGAAGTCCAATCCAGACTTTGCCCTTGGGCCAGATGGCAGGTGCGGCATACCGGCTTGACCACGTTGTCATAGAGCGGTCCGTTGGCCGGAAACCCGCCTTGTTTGGCGGCCACTGCGTTCCCGAAAACAAATTGCTGCCCTGGGTTTTGCACGGCACCGGGGTACCACAGGTCCATGAGCTGGGTGACTGGCTTGTTGTTGTCGCCAGTCAGTCCATCCGGGTTGGTGTTCAGCACGATGTTATTGAGTTGACGAAACTGCTCTTGCACGGCAGCAAAGTTCGGGGACCCGCTATGCGGATCTCCCTGCGTATCGTAAAGGAACGAATCGAGATCGAAGGGCAGGAAGATGGCGTTCTGCACAACGGCGCCCGCGCCGCCGCTGTAGGTTCCGCCGTGGCATGCTAAACAGATCTCGGGAATCGGCTTGCCGCCTTGTCCATCGAGGGCTGGATGGGCCAAGTAATTCCCACCTCCATCGTAGGCCCAGAACTGCACATTCTGGCCAGTTGCGCCGGGATCGTACTCCATGGTCACGGTAGCTACCGGAGTTGACGACGCCCGAACGTCGGCCAACGCTTGAACGGAATCGTTCTCACCCACGCTGCCGTAATTGCTGACATAACAGGCGGTCGTGCCACTTGCCGTGACGCGGCAATGCATGTTCCGGCCGAACTTGAGGTCCGCATTGTTGAAGTACACGGCCTGCGGCTCTGTCCCGGTGAAACCGTTCACGGAAAGCCAGTCAGGCAACGTAAATCGGTTACCTGTGCTGCCTGCATTCGTCGCGTTTTGATAGCTCACGGAATTGTCCTGGATGACGCCACCGGTAATCGGCACGAGAAATGTCGGGCCAGTTGGGACGTTATTGTTGAAGATGGTCACCGGGCCGTTGCAATGGCTGAAATTCACAGTATCCGTGTCGAGGCCGGTAGGGAATGCGGCGGGATCAAGACCAGGCCCGGAATTCAGAGTCACGCTCTTCAGTAAGACAGTGTTCGTGGAATCATAGACATCGAGAGTGAAGTTCACGTTCGGAACCATGCGCTCGACGCCAATCGGATTAGCAGTTACCTGCGTTCCGTTGTGATTGAACTGGCCGTTGGAAGGGTCGACGTAGGTGGCGTCCAGCGCGTAGGGAAGGGCGGTAAATGTGTCGGGGTCGAGAATGACTTTTACGCAGGCGCCCCCGGGGAACTCGGTATCGGCATTGAACACACTGAAGTGATTGATGGAGCCCACGTAATTGTTGCCGGAGCGGGTTAGCGTGCCGAGTTCCGTCCACAATCCAGTGCTTTCGTCATAGCGGAGGAACGGAACCGTCGCCGTCGCCTTAGCCAGAAGGGTTGGCTCAATCGGCATGGTGATGTTGGCCGTCTTGCCCGCAGCCATTTGTAGGGGTTTTCCCGCGTTATCGCGGGGTTGAATGTAAAAGGCGCCGAAGGTCGACAAGCGCACGGCCTTGCCTGATGAAATGGCACCTTGATCGCCAGGGATCGGGTTGGGCAGTGTGGTGTCGTACTGGAACATCTCCACCGTAGCCGTGCGGTTAAAGGGATTTCCGCTCGCATCGACGAGGGAATTGGGTTGCAGGGTCAGCAGAAGGTTGCCAGAGGTCTGAGTTGGCGTGCAATGCTTCCGATGACGGTGGCGCTTCCACTGCTCAGTGTGTTTGTCCCAATCATGATCCTTGTCCCGGTCACAATCACAGTCGCCCACCATCTGCACGCGGCCGCCGGTGCGAGCGCTTACCGTAGCCGATTGAGTGGCGTCCAGAAGAATCTGCAATGCGTTGGCTTGCCCGTAGTAGACGCGTGAAACCAGAGCATAACCAGGCTTGCTGATGTTCAAGACAAAGCGCGAAGCATTGGGGACCTGCACCTGGAACTTTCCCTGAACATTGCTTGTAGCTGAAACACCATTCAGAGTGACCGTTGCATTGGTAATGGGCTGGCCGTCGAGACGACCGACCAGGTTTCCGTCGAACAAGATGCCGCTGGCGCCCGCCCGCAGACTTTGCTGGCTCACGGCAAAGCCTCCCTTGCCGTCTGAAACCTGCACTCGCAGCGTATTAAGGGCGGGCTTATTTTGTACGGGCCAATTCACGGTTGGAGCATCGGGCAACCCCAGCGAGCGGCCACTGTCATCGGTCCATTGGTAATGCAGCGTATCGCCATCCGGGTCCGTGGCCACGACAGTAGACTGCAGCACGTCTCCGGGATTGGCGATGCGCACTCCGGCTCCGCCTTTGGTGAAGCCGAGCGACGCGATGTGCGGCGGACTGTTGCCGATGACTATGTCGCGCTGCAATATACCCGCGCCCGGAAAGGTCACGTCCAAGCTGCTGGACATGCTCTGGCAAGTGGCGCGCAGCGCGAATGGTCCCCGGCTGGCCGCCACCGGCAGCACATACTGGCCTACACTATTCCCGTTCACCGGGCCCGCGACAACATTGCCTCCACCGTCCACTAATGAGACCTGGGCCGCAACCACTGTGGCCGTGCTGAATGCGGGGCGGAACCAGAAACAGGGTGTGTTCTGGTCCGCCAGCCGCACTGTGCCATCGATAGCTCCCGCAGCCGGCCGGATTAGCACGGTGTGATCCATGACGTGGGTGGAATTGACAATCTCGATATCATGGTCATCGCAGGAACTCGTATAACCGGTGCCGGCTACACAGATCTGGTACACACCTGGTGGTAGCGTGCCGGTACGGAAGTAGCCCTGCGGGTTCGTCTGCACTGGAGCGCTGGTTACGCCACCCCTGATACTCTTTGCGATCACTTGGATGTCTGGAAGATTGATGACTCGCGTGGGGAGTGCAATCGCTGGCGTGTCAGACACAAGCATTGCTCCAACGTAGCCATGTATGGAGGCGCCGTGCGCCGTTTGCGCGTGGGCGATTTGGGGTTCCTTGAATAACGCCGAGATCACCAGCATAGCCAGAGTTGTGGCCGCCAGCATAACCTTCGCATTCCGGATCATGACTATTTCCTCCTCGGGCGTGGAGTGTACTGTGTTCCACACTTTCATAAGTGAACTAAATTAAAAACCATGACATACTCAACCGCCGACTGAAGCGCCGTCTCTGCCCACCGCGTAAGCCCAAAACCACGGAACGGCCTCTTGCTCCGGCCGTCCCTCGCACAAGCTGTGCGACATTAGTTCCGAACGCCCATCTCTCGTATTAGTGATTGTCGGCACCAAAACGTTTCACCGCCTCTTGCTGGAGGCATGTAAGCCATTGAAACTAAAGCGCCAAAAAACGCGTGCCGTCCTCGCCCTCGCCGTTGCTGTAACGCGGACCACGTCGTCGGCACAGGCGTGGATTTGTTCTAGGCCGTCTGGCGGAACGATCTGGAGGGCATTGTCGCCAAGCACGGCGCGTCCCGCACGGCGTTACGCTGATCGGCGGCTGTTTGATGAGGGACCATTGGGCGAGCCGGGTTTGCGCCATGGTTGGCTCCGCCCAGCCGATTCGCCGCTATGTGAATTGCGACTGGATGGGCCGGAGTTCACTTCTCTGTTTTCCGATGCGTCTCCAATCCTGGGTCCCATATCGTCGCGGCGATTTGGCGCTCGTGATCGGGGGCGTCGTTGAAGTAGTATACAGTGACGATCTTTCCATCCGGACGTTGCACGCTGCGTGTGTAGCCGAGGTCCCAGCAGCCGCCGTCACTCCGCAGAACGATCTCGTCGCCCCACGTCGTGCCCTCGTCGGAGCTGGGTCGCGCCCGGATTCCGAACGGAGCCGAGCGCCGGCCGTAGGTCAAGGCGAGACGGCCGTCCTGGAGCCGTAGCAGGCTCGGCGGATTCTCCGTTTCTGGAGCCGGCCTGCCCACGTACGCCCACGTCCTGGCATCGTCGTCGGACCGGTACAGATCGATCCAGTTCTGATATCGCACAGCCGTCAGAATCGCTTTAGATGGCAACCGCACCGAGGACGGCATGATGGCGTAATCTCTGCCTTCCGGTTCCGGCGTGACGAAGGAGACAAAGCCCCACGTCGTCCCTCCGTCTCGGGTCCGAACGCAAATCACGCGCCCTTCATGTCCATTCGATTTTGCCGCCGTCAGAAACACCGTCAAATCGGATCGGCCATTCACGAGGTAGTCGGTGCGGGCGGCAATTCCCTTCTGTCCGAACAACGGGACACGGAACGGACCTTCCCAACTCTTGCCGCGGTTTAGCGAACAATAGAAACGTGATGGGCCGATATCAACGTCCGCCATCCGGAACGTCATCATGAAATTCGGATTTGTGAAGTCGAATCCACCTGGGCAGTCGGTCACGGGCTTTCCGCCGGCCTCTGTGGGAACTCCCGCGACCTTGGTCCCCGGCGGCGCCAGTAGACCGAGCGGCTTTTCGATCTGCCATGTCTCGCCGCCATCCAAACTGCGGGCAAGGAGGTGCTCGGCTGGCCGACTGTAGTCGATAGAGTGCTCGTGTTCACCCGGCTTCCGAACGTGGAAATAGCCTGATTCGAATCCGACCACAATCTCGTTGCCCCACGACCAGATGCCATGGTTCGCGGGCCAGCCGGCAAACCTGCCGGGCTGTTTGTAAACCTCGACGGTGTGCTCAGCGGCAAACATCGTGGTTGCGCGCAAGAGAAAAGCAACAACCGCGATTTTCCAGCCGAATCTGTTCACATTGCCCCCAGGTGCCATCAACTCGCCGAAACAGTCCAGCTTACACCCGTCCCATGAATCGGAGCCAATTGCCCAGTGATGGGTGTCAGCGCAAAATGATAATGTCCTATTTGCGCAAAGTAGAAATGTCCGGTTGACGCCATCCAGGCTGGGGGGGTGCGAACAAGGACTACTACTGATGACACAAGCCGAACGGGACCGCCTGGTGGCCCTGAAGAAGGCGAAGAAGAAGTTGATCACGCAGAAGCAGGCGGCCGAGGAACTGGGGATCACCGAAAGGCATGTGCGGCGTCTGCTGCGCGAGCTGAAGCGGCGCGGCGACAAAGTGGTGGCGCACGGGCTGCGGGGGCTGCCGTCGAACCGCAAGATCAGCGCCGACACCGAAAAGGAGGCGGTGGCCATCCTGTCGCAGCCGGTGTACCGGGGATTTGGGCCGACGCTGGCCGCGGAATACCTGGCCAAGAAGCACGACATCGAGGCGAGCCGGGAGACGGTGCGGCAGTGGATGATCAGGGCCAAGCTGTGGCGGGCCGGCAAACAGCGGGTCGAGAAGATCCATGAATGGCGTCCGCGGCGCAGCCGTTCTGGCGAACTGGTGCAGTGGGACACCAGCGAGCACGACTGGTTGGAAGGGCGCGGGGAAGAGATGTTGTTGATCAACATGATCGACGATGCGACCAGCCGGTGGTTTGCGCGATTTGTGGCCAGCGACTCGACGGTGGAAAACATGAACCTGCTGGAGCGCTATCTGAAGAAGCATGGGCGACCGCTGGGTTACTACACCGACAAGGCGTCCCTGTTTCAAACCGCGGTGAAAACGAAACGGGACGGGAGTCGCGCGGGCAAGGAGCGGGAGGAGTTGCCACCGACGCAGATCGGCCGGGCCTTGCAGGAGATGGGGATCACCTGGATCGCGGCGCACAGTCCGCAAGCGAAAGGGAGAGTGGAGCGCGGATTTCAGACCGCTCAGGACCGGCTGGTGAAGGGCATGCGGGTGGCCGGAGTGAAGACCTTGGAGCAAGCCAACCACTATCTGGAAACCGAGTTTCTGCCCTGGGTGAACAGCACCCTGGCAGTGGCGCCGGCCAACGCGGACGATGCCCACCGGCCGCTGGAGAAGCATCACGATCTGGCGGCGATTCTCAGCCATGTGGAACAGCGCCAGGTGAACAACGATTACACGATCTCGATGGGACGCCAAGATCTACCAGATTGCGCGCAAGGACGTCTGCACGGGACTGCGGGGCGCCTTCGTGCGGGTCGAGAAGCGGCGGGACGGTTCGGTCGCCGCACGTTTTCGGGACCGCTATCTCGGTGTTACGCGAGTGTGCCCAGCGGCCCAAAGTGACTTCCGCCAAGCCCGCCAAAACCAAGGTGCAAGCTAAGCCGGTCAAGCGGAGTGAGTGGAACAAGAACTTCGATCTGAAGAAGGCACCCAGGATCTGGCAGGCCGGCCAAGATTCCGGCGCCAGACCGGAGGAGTCTCTATGACGGCACCAGTTGCGGCCACGGAGGTGGCGTGAAGTCCAAAGGCGCCCTGTACGGGGAAACTCTCCAAACGACCGGATTCTACGTGGGCCGGATTGTAATCGTCCCAAGAGAGTTTGCGCCGATGTCCTTCCCCGCCACTCCGTCATCGCGGCTTCCGAGAATCGAGGGCATTCCCAGCATGCGTTTTTCAGGCATGACGGAATCTATCGGTCCGATGTGTTCACAAAACCAAAACCAAAACCTGCAAACCTGAGGGCGGGATGCCGCCTCCCGTTGGTCGGCCCCCGAGCCCCGGTAAAAGGACGCGACGGAAGGACCGCGCCCTACCCATCGTCCGCGATGAGTTCCGGCCGGCTATTCCTCGATCGGGTTGCTCGCCAGCATTGCCCGTCTCCGCTTCACCGGCATGGCCAGAATAACAGGCACCCTCTCCCGCGCCCCGGCAGAACAGGACATTTCTACTTTGCAGAGAATAGGACATTTCTACTTTGCCTTGACAATTGCCCAGTGATGGGTCGAGGGGGCATCGGCGAACAAACGGCGAAACATGCTACCCTTCTCCGCATGGCCCTCCGTTCCTGCCTGGTCTCCTGCCGCGACCTCGCCGGTACCGAGCACGCCGTCGAGGTGACCGCCGAATCCCTATACGAGGCGGTGGCGCAGGCGTTGGGAATCCTGCGCGGGGACATCTGGGTGGAAGAGATCGGCGAGGGCTTGACGGAGTTGAAGGTGCGCGTCAAGCAGCCCGCCGTCGAGCACCGGGTGCGGATGAAGGATTTCCGGCGGTGGCTGGAAAGCCAGGGGAGGACGCCGGCAGAGTGTACGAGGAAGAGGAAGTTGATGGCGCTGGCGAAGGGGGAGGAGTGATCGCCTTCAGTCGCTCGGGAGGTCGAGATCACCCTGGGCGATCTGACAGCGCACTGATACAAATAACCCATTGATTGCTACTTTCTTGGCGATGCGAGACCGCAGGGCTATAGGCTGGTATCCGTCTATCGTCAAAGCATGATCTCCTGAGCGGAATCGAAGCGCTCCGTTCAGATTAGCGAGTCCCATGAAAAGCGGCCGGAATCCGTAGCCGTGGCCTTCACCGGAGCCGAAGCGAGTGACCCCTTCCCGAATTACCAGTTTGAGCGCATCGCCGTGATCGACCAAGTTGGAGTACTCAGCGCAGGTCTGCAAGCTCCTTAGTACACCGATACCGCGGTCAGCCACCACGAACTCAAAAACTCCGGGCGCACCACGAAAGACCAGAACGCCTGATTTCGAAGACCGTGAGTGTTCGTAGATGTTGCCTTCCATTTCCCCCATTGCGGCCGCAAGTTGCGCCGCGATGCGCCGTGGAAACCCGGCGGCTGCCGCAGCCCGCTCCGCAGCGAGGCAAAACATATTCCACGTTGTTTCGTCCGAGGGCCGCTGATAATAGGTCCGAAACACTCCTACCTTCGTCGTTCGCGGGCAAATCCAATAATGGTGTCGATTCGAGAGCGCTGAATACAAATCTGCCGTGCATTCCATAGACAACCAAGAGGCTTTTGCGGGGCCTGGCAAAAGACCTACTCGCGAGAGAATAAGATACTCCAAGAACGGCCCCAAATCCTGCACTATGAGTGACGGAATGCCATTCCCCGACGATAGCCGTCCACGGTAGGCGGCAAAGGCGAGGTCATCGACGACTTCAAAAGTGAGTGCTTCGGACACTATGTCCCACCTCTCTCCAACCGCTTCAAGCCGCGGCGGAGCGGCTTCGATAGATAAACCTCTCACTGACGGCTTTCAGATTGTGATCGAACAGGTCATCTAGCGGCGCGCCAACCGCCGTTGGTTCCGAACGCCAATTTATCGTCTGAGTATCCGTCAAAAGCGCCCGCTGCCGATTCATGGTCTTTACAAAGGCCGTTGTATCAATGACAGCCAAACGCGCGAACGCCGCCCGGAGTGGTATCGGCAGTTCACCAACGCCCCGCAGTACCAGCCGAAGGGGTCTCGCGACTTCCTGAGCAAGGCCGCACAGCCAAGCAATGTGTTGTTCTCTCCGGCCAATGGAACCAGCGCCGGTCGTGAACTCGTATGACAACACGCTGATTTCTTGATGGTCGCGCAAGTATTCGGCCCAGCGGGAGAAGTCCTTGTCGGTTCTTCCGTTAACATGGAGTGCAGCCGGCATTCCCTCTTGAAGGAATTCATGATGAACCAATGCGATCCGTTTCATCGCATGGAGGTCTGTCCATCGTGGGGCGTCGGTGAATAGGCTGTAGTTAGGCACCGTCGCAAGGGCGATTCCAATTTCGCGCAAATGGCGAATGATGTTTCTGCGCTTTTTTTCGCCAAACTCCCACCATGCCTCCAACGGGCGGTCGCGATCCGTACCGGACAGGATTACCGTACCGCCATCCGCGAGGCGATAGGATTCGTTCAGGTGTTCTCTCGATTCGAACCGAGGGTTTGCTGTATTGCGATCAAACATTTCGTAGAGAGGTAGTGCCACCGCCATCAACCGGATCCGGCGAACACGGCAGCTGCCATGGTAAACCATGGGTATGATCTCGGGTAAATCGGGAGCATCCAAGGGGATGGTGGTCGGCAGCGAGTCAAATGAAAACCCGCCGACCTCACGGACGCGATCAACGTACGTCGGATTGGTGCGACATACATTGTCGCAGCTTCCGGGTTGCTCACAGCGACACAGGTCTAAGCAGTAGAATAGCGGCGCACGTGTACGCAGTCCGCCGCAGAGTTGGTGTTCGGGGCATGCGACGCAACCCAGGCATTCCATCGGTAAGCCGGGTTCATACCAAAGCCTCTTGTCCAATCGTGTATTTGGGGACGAATTGGCTTCCTTAGGCGAGTCGGTTGTTGTCAACATAAGGAGATCTCCACTACGCGGGACAAGCCGTGCACTTGTTCGATCAATCCTTTTGCAATACCGCAGGAACCTTGGACCGCCGACAGGATCTCGTTCGGCGGATTCTCGGCGCGGCCAACTTCATTAAGCCTGATGCGTGCGATCAATACAGATCCTTCCATTTCAACAGTGACCGTTTCGCCAACATGAACCTCCGCGCTCTGGGCCAAGTCGAACGGTAGTTGGCGCGCAACAGAGGTCGTTTCCTTGGAAAAGAGATCGGCGATGCCAAGATCACGTCTCCCTATGTCAAAATGTCTCCTGTACGCTTTCGCCTTCTTCCGTACAAATTCAATTCCCATAAGTTCACGCCTCTGCAAATAGCGGTCTATACTTCTTGGATCGCCCTTGGCTTACCTCGATCACTACTCCGACAGCAGCCAGGGACGCAAGACGATTATTCCACCCAGTCGCATGCCTAAGTCCTTCACCAAAATCACGCATGAGTTCGCTCGCATCCGTCTCTCCTCGTTGGTTAACCAAATCAAACGCAAGCTGTTGCTTAGGGTCCAGCGCGCCGATCAGAGACGAGTTGGAGACTTCGCCGTCCGTCGAAAGCGAGCAAGACATAATAACATCGCCGCTTGAGGTCGCGAGCAAGGTGAGTTCTTCGCGAACTGCTTCGTTTGCGTTTGCGATCACCGGGTACAACGTTGAACGCCTGGCTCGGACGAAGTCGCGGAACGCGAAGATGCTCTCACGCAGATAGCTCGCTGTTGCCACCTCAATAGTCTCGAAGTCCAAAAAGACCGGTTCTGGGTTGGCCGGTTCTGGATTAATTTGCTTAATCAGTTTCGCAAACATGTCCGATCCTCGCGGAGCGCCTGAAAGGACCGGCATCCCTGCGAGAGCATAGATGTTTATTTTGTTCATAAGCGTCACGTACCTCACGTGAACTAGATTAACATTGGTTGCCTGGCCTGTCAACCCCCCCTCTGGCACTGGCTGGCACTTTGACGGAGAATGCGCCCGTCTGATGCGTTGCACGCGGGGCTAAAAGCTCAACAGTCAATAGCTTACGCCGACGTTAGACGTTGCTGGGCTGGCGGCACCGGCGGCCTCTCCAATTCCCTTCGCTGATTCCGCAGCATCGCCGCCACCAGTTGCCATGTCGGTCCGGGCGTGTCGCGCCACGGTGCCGGGACGGCGATCATGAAGTAATGCCGCGTGTCCGGATCAGAGCTGAAAAACCCCGGCCTGCCGCCGGATTAGCCGTTTCCATACGTCTGCCGTGGCGACCCCAGCCGCCACCAGCCCGCATTCCGCCGGGATTGATCCCCGCCCTAAGGGCCGTGATAATCGAAATCAACCCAGACCACGGCGTGATCGGATGCACCGGTGGCGCGGCGTGTTTCCAGGTCCACATCGCTGGCGCGGCAAACGGCGGCCAACGGGGCTGTCGCCAAAATATGGTCGATGCGCCACCCCCAATTGTGCCCGAAGGCGTTCCGGAAATAATCCCAGTAGGTGTACTGCACCCGATCAGGATAGAGTTTCCGAAACACATCGATGAATCCCAGCCGACCGCGTGACGATAAGCGTCCCGTGCGTCGATGTGGAAATCCGGATCGTTGACACGGTGCTCAGCGTGGTAAACATCGATTGGCTCGGGCGCGACGTTCAGATCGCCGAGCCAAATGGCCGGCATGGTTGGATCGAGTTGCTGGCTGAAATACCGGCGCACCCGGTGAAACCACTCCAGCTTATAGACGTACTTGTCGGTGCCGATTCGGTAGCCTTGCGGAACGTAGGTGTTGACGATGGGTAAACCATCGATCACGGTTTCGAGGAGGCGGACATCTTCGCTGTCAGGTCCAGCGCAGAAACCATGGGACACGGATTCGGGTTCGCGACGGCTGAGAGTGGCCACGCCGTTGTAGCCCTTCATGCCGCGGAAGGCGACGTGGTATCCGGCATCGCGGAAAGCGACGGCCGGAAACTCGCCATCGGGCACCTTGGTTTCCTGGAGGCAGAGCACATCGGGTTTACTCGCCGTTAGCCAGTCTAGGACGAGCGGCAGCCGCCGACGGACCGAGTTGATGTTCCATGTAGCAATTCTCATCGTGCATTTTGAATGATAGCGCGTGATGGCGGGGCAGGACGGCGGCGGCACACGGGTCGGTGTTGGACGCTGGGGAATGGACCTCGGAAAGCGCCAAAGGGGGGACTGCCATGCCGGAATTATTGCACGAATCGGCGTGCAGTTCCAGCCGTGGGATTCGGTCATCGACACGGGTGATTTCTTGCTTGTCGCCCCACGGAAGGCGTTGTGGCGGCCGCGTAGCGCCGGAACCCCGGATCGGTACGCCAGGCCGTCCCGTCCCCTGGGAGCGCAACGTGGGCTAAATGGGCGCGAACGGCGACGCGATTTCTGGCTTCCAGGGCGGCCGGCGGGACCTTGGGGTGTGCCGGTCCGCAAGTGATCCGTTCGGGCCGACCTGCTATTTGATATCGAGGACGCCCGCCAGATCGGCTTCATGCTGGTGACGATTCCCGTCCCCGTCAATCAGGATCACTGTGACCGGCAATCTTAGATCCTCGGGTGACACATCGAAGGTGTAACTGAGCGTGATCTTTGGGTGACCTCCTGCTGATGCCTGACGGCCTGAATGCTGCACTAAAAACTCTTCGGTTGATTGGCCGTAGCGGAAATTCTTAACCTTGTCAGCCGGTTGTACGATCCGGTCGCCAATCTTCAATACCATGTGGCTACGCTCGTTGTAGCGGACAAGTTCTTCGACAGTGCCTCCTCGCGCCTGCATCTCAACAAAAACGTGGAGTAGGCCCTTGGAGTCCACGTCTTCTGGCTTGAATTCACGCATCTGTTGGTGGGCGGCGGCAGCCTGTGCAACCACGGCTTGCCAGTCGCTAAAGAACGTCGCGTCCTTGCTTATGCCATCCGAAGCGAAGATCTTCCAACGAGAATGGGGTGGCGCCGCCCATGAGCTTTCTATTTGGACTCGCCTTCCTGCAAGGTTGCTATCACATGAAGCACGCGTCTGATTCAGACAGTCGAACACTTTGTCCGCTGTCTTGTATTTGCTCCCTTCTCTGATCGCAGCCTGTATTTGGGCCGACGTGAGGGGTGGACCGGCGCACCATGCGGAGATTCCGAACGACATTACGGCGAATGCCCGGACTATCTTAGTCTGCCTAACGCACCCACCCAGAGCCAGAACTGCGCTAAGAACATGCGCCTTACTTTCTATGGTCTTCATGGTCAGCATCACTTCCAGAAAACGCCGCACACCGGGCAGTGGCGATTGCCGTCGATGGGTGATCCACATTTGTGGCAAGCACCCACGGCGGGCGTCGCCCCCATGCGTCAATCTCAAGGGCAACGAGCAATAGCCGTAGCGATGGTAAAAGGACCATGCGATTCCGACCGTTGAACCAGGACTCCACCGCAGAATATCTGCACAACGACACGCGCATCGCCTTCAGAATGGCTCTGTGCGGTGATGTACGGGTTGGTATCGGACGGCCATGGGGTTATGACCTTCGACCATGCGTTATATCTGTCCGCCCACTGCTCGTGGTTCATCCCGTTGGTTTGGTTGTTATAGCTGACTTCTATAGGCCCTTCGGATTGGGCCGTATACGTGACGGACGGTTGCGCGCCCGCTCCGGTGCCCGTGCCTGTGTTTAGCGATTTGGTGGCGACGCCCGACACGACGAGCACGATGACACAAATCATGAGCGGTGCTACGACCAGCCACGGGAAAGCAGAAGCAGCGCGTTTTCTTGCGGCAGGCGGCTGCCCTGATGTCGGCTTGGCTAGAGCCGGGTCCACCATGACGCCTCCACACTTGGGGCAGGAGGGTTCCGTGTCCGGCGTGGTGATTGAACAGCGCAGGCATGTCTTCACGGCAATGGTCTCCTGAACGTCCAGCCCGAGGCCGGCCCGGCGAACCCTGTGGCACCGGCTGCCGAACCGCCCCGCGCGGGGCGTTCCGTCCAAATTCATGATAGTCCCTTTTGGACTATTCGATTTTGGGTTGTAGCCTGATTCCGTTGCGTTTCGTGAACGCAATGGAAAAATCCATCCACTCGACCCGGTACGCCGTCTTCCTCAAGGTTCTCCGCGACTCGCGGGAACGGGCGGGTCTGACGCAAGTACAACTTGCCCGGAAAATCGGGGAAACCCAGACATTCGTCTCCAAATGCGAGCGTGGGGAGCGGCGCGTCGATGTGGTTGAACTGCGGACGTTCTGTCGGGCGTTTGGGTTGGAGCTAAAGGTGTTCGTCTCGGCGCTGGAGAAGGCACTAGGCGAGCGCGCCGCCAAGGGGAAACAAAAGTGAGGCCTGCGGGAAGTCGCTGCCGTAATCCCAGGTCACGGCGTTTGTCAGTTGGTAGACGAGCAGTGCTAGAATCAGTCGCGAAGGGACTGATCAAAACACAGTTTCAATTCAGTGTTCTGGGGAGGACACCAATATGCCAAGACAGGCAAAGCCAAAAGACAACACCTTGCTGGAGATGGCCATCCTCGGCTATCAGAGCCAACTGGGAGGAATTTCGGCGAGGATAGCCGATATCAGAGCGCAACTCGGCCAATCCGGTCCAGGCCGCCCAAAGGCCACGGCAGCCACGGCGGCCGCAACCAATCACGCGGGTCCGCAGAAACGCCGCACGATGAGCAAGGCGGGCCGCGCCAGGATCGCCGCCGCGCAGAGAGCGAGATGGGCGGCGCTGAAAAAGCAACAGGGGCAGCCGACGAAACCCAAAAAGCGGAGAATGTCGGCGGCCGGGTTGAAAGCGATAAGGGAAGCCACGAAGAGGCGCTGGGCGGCGTACCGCAAAGCCCAGAGAGCGGCGGCGTAAACGCTACGCCCAGAGACTTCGCCGCGACTGCTTGTCAGGGCGCCCGTCGCTCTTGGTGGCGTGATGACCTCGGACGGCGCTCCTCCGGCGCTGCGATTGGACTTCGCGCAGGACCCTGATGGCGACCCTTTACCGTACGCCAGTCGGCGAAGCCAACGTAGCCGAGATTATGCTGCCGCCAAAGGCCCACTCGGAAGCCAAATGTGGCAGGGTATGCTCGTCTTCTGGTGCTCTTTAAGCGATCCGACTGATAGTAATACCCTGGCCATACCTTGTTTTCGGAAGTGCATCCTCCTAAAATGGCAGCCAAATGACCCGCTACCACTTCACGCTTGCCGGGCTACTCGCCTTGTTTACATCGAGCCACTTGCTCCCCGGCCCGGCCGCTACTCCGCGCCCCAGAATCGAGAATCTCAACAAGCTGCCGCTGGCATTTGAAAGGAACGAGGGCCAAACCGGCTCTCAGGTCAAATTCCTGGCGCGCGGCCAGGGCTACACCCTGTTTTTGACCCCCGGCGAAGCCGTGCTAGCTTTGCATAAGGCCTCCGCCAAGTCCGGCGTGCTCCGCATGAAATTGTTAGGGGCGAATCCCGCGCCCGACGTGTCCGGCGTGGACGAAATGCCCGGCAAGAGCAACTACTTCATCGGCAACGACGCGAAGCAGTGGCACACCAACGTCCCTATGTACGCGAAGGTCAAGTACAAAAGCGTCTATTCCGGCATTGACCTGGTTTACTACGGCAACCAGCGGCAGCTTGAGTATGACTTTGTCGTAGCGCCCGGCGCCGACCCGCGCCGCATACAGCTTGGCGTCTGCGGGGCTAGGAAAATCAGCCGCAGCGAGGACGGAGATTTGGTGCTGGCGATGGATGCGGGCGAGATTCGTTGGCACAAGCCGGTCGTGTATCAGGAGACAGCCGGCGCCAGGCAGGAGATCGCTGCGAATTATGCCATCAAGGGCAAGAACCGGGTGGGATTCCAAGTGGCCGGCTATGACCCGCGAATGCCTCTGTTCATAGATCCGCTGATTTACTCTACCTACCTTGGAGGCAGCGGGAGCGACAATGGCTCCGGCATAGCGGTGGACGGCTCAGGCAACGCGTACGTCACTGGATACACCAGCTCAACCGACTTTCCAACCATGAACCCCTTGCAGCCGACCAACGCTGCCGGCAACGGCGGCTTCAACGTCTTCGTGGCTAAAGTTAACGCCACGGGATCGGCGTTAGTCTACTCCACGTATCTTGGCGGCAGTGGCGGTGACGACCAAGGCCTTGGCATCGCTGTCGACAGCTCGGGCAACGCCTACGTCACGGGGACCACCGACTCAAGCGACTTTCCCACCTTGAGACCCTTGCAGCCAGCGTACGCCGGCGGCTACGACGCCTTCGTGACCAAGCTTAGCCCGACGGGTTCGACCTTGGTATACTCCACGTACCTTGGCGGCAGCGGGTACGACGCTGGTTACGGAGTCGCCGTGGACAGTTCCGACAACGCGTACGCCACGGGGAGCACCACCTCGACCGATTTTCCAACAATGCACCCCCTGCAACCAGCCAACGGCGACGGTGGCCAGTATGAAGACACGTTTGCCGCCAAGCTCAGTTCCACGGGATCGGCTTTGGTCTACTCTACATACCTTGGCGGCAGTGCGTTCGACCTTGGCTTCGGCATCGCCGTGGACAGTTCTGGCAGCGCGTACGTCACGGGATGGACCAACTCAACCGACTTTCCTACAATGAACCCCCTGCAGCCAGCAAACGGCGGCAGCGACGACGCGTTCGTGGCCAAGCTTAACCCCGCGGGCTCCGCCCTAGTCTACTCGACCTATCTTGGCGGCAGCGGGGCCGACCAAGGCGCCGGCATTGCTGTGGACGGTTCGGGCAATGCGTACGTCACGGGTACGACGCAATCGACCGACTTTCCCACAATGAATCCTCTGCAGCCAAGCTACGGCGGCAATTACGACGCCTTTGTGGCAAAGCTCAACGCGACTGGCTCGGCTTTGGTCTACTCCACCTACCTTGGCGGCAGTGGGAGGGACGATGGCTCCGGCATCGCTGTAGACAGCTTGGGCAGCGCCTTCCTTATTGGGTATACTACCTCAGCCAACTTTCCCACGGTGAACCCTCTCCAGCCCTCCTACGGCGGCGGCGGGGACGCTTTTGTGACCAAGCTGAACGCCTCGGGGTCGGCTCTAGCTTACTCTACCTACCTTGGCGGCAGCGGGTATGATTACGGCTCCGGCATCGCCGTGGACCGCTCGGCTAACGCGTACGTCGCAGGGAGCACCGACTCAAGCGACTTTCCGACAATGAATCCCTTGCAGCCCTCATACGGCGGCGGCAGCGAGGACGGCTACTTCGGTGACGCCTTCGTGACCGTGATTGCCAGCGGCCCCGCCCTCGCCCCCGCTAATCTTAACTTTGACAACCAGACCGTGGGGATGGCTAGCGCCCAACAAGTATCAACCCTGACCAACACCACCGATGCGACTCTGACAATCACGTCAATCAATGTGACCGGGCCGAACAGCAGCGACTTTTCAGAAACCAATAGCTGCGGGACACCCGTCCCGGTAAGCGGCACTTGCATCATCACCGTAACTTTCACACCTTCCGCAACTGGCACGCGAATCGCCGCCGTGAGCCTTACGGACGACGCCCCTATTAGCCCGCAGACGTTGCCACTAACCGGTACCGGCGTATTGCCGGCCCTGACGTTCTCTCCTACCAGCCTGACTTTTCCGAACCAAACTATCAATACCACCAGTTCGGCTCGGAAAGTGATACTCAAGAACACTGGACTTGGGATTCTGGCTGTCGGGAGCATCGCCGTAACCGGCCAATTCTCCCAAACCAATACCTGCGGCGCGACAGTGAATCCCGGAGCCTATTGTACGCTCAGTTTGACGTTCACTCCAAACGCGACCGGTACTCTGACAGGCTCCATCTCCGTTAGCGACAACGCCCCAGGTAGCCCCCAAATGCTGCCACTTTCGGGCGTGGGGGTATCGCCCGCCGCGACGTTCTCTCCCACCAGCTTGACTTTTCCAGATCAAACAATCTTTACGGCCAGCGCGGCTAAGAATGTGACCCTCACTAACACCGGCCTTGGGATTCTGATTGTTGGGAGCATCGCTGCGTCCGGTCCATTCGCGCAAACAAATACTTGCAGCGCCCATCTGAATCCAGCGGCGTCCTGTACGATTAGCGTGACCTTCAAGCCCAAAGCTAAGGGTGCGTTGACGGGCTCCATGTCAGTGACCGACAACGCCTCTGGCAGTCCGCAAACGCTGGCCCTTACCGGTACCGGCACGTACGTGCAAATCAGCCCTACAAGCCTGAGCTTCGGCACGCAACCTGTTGGCACGAGCAGCCTTTCCAAGAAGATCACACTAACCAACAAGGGCACTGCGACGGTGACGATAGGGAAGGTCTCAATTGCTGGCGCTGACGCTGGAGATTTCGCCCAAACCAACACCTGCGGCAAGAGCGTGGCGTCGGGATCAAGTTGCTTTATCACCGTCACCTTCACACCCACGGCTACGGGCAAGCGGATGGCGACGATTGCGGTCAGCGACAACGGCGGAGGCACTCCGCAGACAGTGCCGCTGAGCGGATCAGGCACCTAGGTCTTTGACCGCCTGAAATAGTTCTGAAAAACCATTTTTATGCAGAGTTGTTTTGGCGCATACTCAGGGTATGGGCCGTCCACCTCTGAACATCGATATTGCCAAGAAGGATCAACTGGAATTACGCAGCCTCCTGAAAGGCGGGATCCAACAAGTCCGCGTGGTTCTGCGCGCCTTGACCCTGTTGCAGTTGGCGGAGCATGTCAGTGCTCCACAGATTGCCAAGATGATTCCGCTCACCCCACAGGCCATTCGCCGGCTCGGCCACCGCTATCAGATGGCCGGACTGACGAGCGCTCTTTATGAAAAGCAGCGCCCCGGCGCCGCCGAAGTGCTGGACAACAACCAGAAGCAGCGGATCATCGCCATGGTGTGCGCCGACCCTCCCCACGGCCGCGCCCGCTGGACGGTCCGCTTGGTGGCTGAAGAAACGATAAAGCGGAAATTGGTTCCCCGTGTGGGAAGAGAGACTATCCGGATCCTGCTGCTCCACCACGACCTCAAGCCGTGGCGGGAAAAAAATGTGGTGCGTGGCTGACCTCAATGAAGACTATATCGACAGGATGGAGGACGTGCTGGGAACCTATGAGCGGCCGTACGATGCTGCCCAACCGGTGGTCTGCTTGGACGAGAAACCGGTCACTTTGCATGCCGACGTCCGTCCGCCGGCGCTGGCCAGGCCAGGCCGCGAGGCGAGGCGAGACAACGAATACGAACGCTGCGGCACGGCCAATGTCTTCTGCGCTGTGGAACCCAAAGCCGGACGCCATTTCACCTTCCCGACCCCGGATCGATCGGGTTTCCAGTTCGCGCAAGTCCTATTCCATTTGGCCTTACAGTATCCAAAAGCTGAGACGATCCATTTAGTGATGGATAACCTCAGCAGCCACCGTCAGAAATCCTTAACCGACTTGTTTGGGAAGGAAATGGCCAGCGAAGTCTGGAACTGCTTTACCGTCCACCACACGCCCAAGCATGGAAGTTGGCTGAACCAGGCGGAAATTGAGATCGGGATGTTTGCGCGGCAATGCTTAGGAAAGCGGAGAATCCCAGATCTGAAGACGCTGAAACGAGAGGCGCGCGCCTGGAATCGGCAGACGAACCGGAATCGTACCAAGATCAACTGGCGGTTTGATCGCAAAGCGGCCCGCCGCAAGTTCGGTTATAAACAGAACTCTTTCAAGCGGTCAAAGACCTAGTGTGTTCTATGCGAGAACCAATATGCCAAGAAAGGTACGGCAAAGGACAACACCTTGCTGAAGATGGCCGTGACAGGCATGCCCATTCCATTATCCGCCACGCCGCCGAAGTCGGCCGCATCCCGGCGCTCCGTAGCGACTACCAGTTTGCATTTCCCAAACGCAATCGAAGGACATTACCGGCGCGGACAGCTCTGCCGCGGGTTCCATTGCGGTTATGTCATCCTTTGAATGTGCCGAACGGAGAACGAATCGCCCGGTTCATTGAGCCTATGCTGTTGTTGCGGACCGATAAATTGCCCGAAGGCGATGGCTGGCGGTACGAGGTCAAATTTGACGGCTACAGGGCGTTGGCGATCAAGAGCGGTGGGTCGGTCCGTCTCAGGTCCCGCAACGACAAGGACTTCACCAAGCGCTATCCCGGCGTTGTGGCGGCGCTCTGCGGGCTGCCGGATGAAACCGTGATCGACGGAGAGGTGGTCGCCCTCGACGCCGCCGGCAAGCCCGCGTTCCAGCTCCTGCAAAACGGCGGCACGAATGTTCATTTCTACGCCTTCGACGTGCTGATACTATCCGGCAAAGATGTGACGGACGAGCCGTTGGTCAAACGGCGGGAGTTGCTGGAGAATCACGTCCTTCCGGGAATACCCGCGCCGGGTGCGATGTTCCCCGGTGCTGGAGGCGAGCCTATCGGACCTCATTCAGTCCATCCGAGCGCAGGGCCTCGAAGGGCTGGTGGCCAAGCGTGCCAACAGCCGATACGAATCGGGACAGCGTTCGGGCGCCTGGATGAAGATGCGCGTGAACTTGTCCCAGGAATTCATCATCGGTGGATACTCCATAGGCGGCAGCACCTTCGACGCTGTGATTCTCGGGCACGTGGTGGACGGCAAGCTGGTGTACGTCGCGCGGACACGGAGCGGGTTCACGCCGGCATCACGGGCAGAATTACTGCGCAAAATGAAGCCACTGGAGGTCAGCGAATGCCCGTTCTGCAATTTGCCGGAATCAAAGCCGGGCAGGTGGGGCGAAGGGCTGACGGCGGACAAGATGAAGGATTGCCGATGGCTGCGCCCGGCATTGACCGCGCGATTCGAGTTCCTGGAATGGACAGAGGATCGGCATTTGAGGCATAGCCGGTTTATGGCGCTAAGATAGGCTAAGATTGCGATGTTCTGAACCTTGGAACGTAACGGGCACGAGGCAAAACGCAGGAGGTGTTGTGGGGCAGATTTTGTTCTATGCAGTTCCCGAAGCAGATTCAACTATCGAGAGATTTGGCGGCGAGCTCTACAAGGTGCTCTACGAGCGTAAGAAAGCCGTGAAGGTCGCTATAACAGGCCCCAGTGCAGGGCTTGAGGAGACCAATAAACGACAGCCGAAAACAACTTACGAGAAGGTTGCTGAACTAAAAGCTCTGTTAGCCAAACGAGGCGAGTTGGGCAGCGCTCGACCGACAGGCGCTTCGGAGAGTTTCATTTTGGAGCGGTGCCATGCAGTTCGCGTGATTGTACCCAAGAACGCCAACGTGGGCAACCAATCACCACCGCTGTCTTTCTGGATAAGCCTCGGTGATGAAAGGCACGGGCCGCTCTGTCTGTTCGAGGGTAGTGGTGGGGACTTAGAGAATCCTTACAACTACGGCCGCGCGTCAACCTATACGCTGCTTCAGTCTCTGGTACACTTCGCACGTCGGCAGCGGAGGTCGGATGTGCCGGATCGATTCATTCCGAATGACTCTCATCCGAACGAGTACGTCAAAATAGATGAAACACATCCGCCAAGTCTGATTGAACAGTATCACAACGTAACTAAGGGACATCTTGATTATGATTTTGTAAGCGACCCACTGAAGATCCTTGGGGCGTGGGGATCAGCAGCAACCCGTTCTCGCCGTTCCTGGCCGCCGCCACCCTCACCTCGATCCTGTTTCAAACACCTTCAGCTCTGAACGGTGTCGACACAGTCGTGCAACCCGACGGTCCTGCAGCCAGCAGCCCGCGATTCGAGTGGGGTGATGAGATTGGGCGTCGGCGCCGCCGGATGGTTGCGTCAATACATTGCCCGACTTCCGCGTGCCCCTGCACGTAGGCTGTTCGGCAACTTCCTAGATCGAGACATTAGAGGAGTCATACAGACTTCATGATGCGTGGTCGAATCAGCTGCGCCGGCGTCATAAGGTGTAATTATTCGTGTCACCGACTTATTTGCGCTGTTATACGCGACGGTTTTCGGCTGCGAATCCGCCGAAATATTTGGATCGGTTAAATAGGCAATCTAGGCTGACTTCAGCACTTGTTTTGGAAATGGACGAATCTCTGTACCCTTCCCGATGAAGACACCTCGGCCGCTTTCGTAGTCCATTTCGATCATTGCACCCTCATCCGTAACGGAACTCCTAAGACGTCGCGCAAGCAGTTCTGCAAGAGCCGAATCCTCAACCGTGCAAATAATCTGTCGTCCAATTTGGCGAAGAGCGGACAGGCTTTCGACGAAGTGCAGCGCCCGAAAATCATCGATGTGCTGAACTGGATCGTCTAAGATAAGTGTTTCAAGCAGGCACCACGGACGCGAGAGGCTTACTGCCATTAGGAATGCCAACCCTGCGGCCCGCCGTTGGCCGCTGCTGAACATGAACCTGAGATTCAGGCCATCTCCTACGCGGAGGCTTAAGAACCGCCGAGTATCGCCTCTAATTAAATAGCTGATTTCTGGCCAATCTACGTGGGGCCGCAACCTGACATACAACTCCGCGAGCAGAGGCCGAATTGCGGCAAGCCGGTCATCGACGATTTCGCTCGAAATCCTCTTCAGAGTCGTAGCCGCCTGCTTAATTCGTTGGTCTACCGCCTCTTGTTTCGCCAACCGCCTTTCGGTTGCCACCACGACCTGTTGCGAGGCAGACAATTCCTTCTGCAACTCAGCTATCCGCGCGTGCGCTCTGGATGCTTCCAGTACTGTTAGGCACCTCTCAAGGGTAGTCAGCTTCTGCCTTCGAACCTCCGTTTCCGTGACGAGAATCGTGCGAGTATGGTCGCCGATGGATTCTATATCGAGTCCATAGCGTCGTGCCTCTTGGATAATAGACTCGCGCTCCGCATTCAGCGATTCGAGGGCCAGGGACAGCTGATCCGCCTGCCGCCGCGCCGCAGACAATTCGGCATTTGTTTTCTTTTCACCATCCCTAAGCAGAGCCCGACGTCGCACAAGATCGGTCGCTCCCTCCGCTATTTTGCGGACCGCGACGTCGAGTTCGGCCAGGTGACTTCTATAATCCGTTTCAGAGACTACGGACCCACACAGAGGGCAGTGGCCATTTTGTAAGCCCACTCTTGATCCGTACTCGTGGAGCTGCGCGAGGGACGAAGAAAGCGTGTCCTCCTCCTGTTGGCGCTGAAGCAGCGACTCCACATCACTGATTTGGTTTTGCATGGCGGCCAAGGCAATCGACTGCTCGTTAACTGCCTTTGACAAAACCGCTTGGCGCTCTCGAAGCTGCGCTCCAGAAAGCTCAGCTTCCCTCTTTATCGACGTTTCCATTCGCGTTGCGAGCCTTCCCAAGCCGTCCATTTGCAATCGCAGCTCTGGGGCCAGCTTACGACCTGATACGAGCAGCTCGGCAAAATCACCCTGCGGCTTCAGCGTAAGGGCACGAAGTTCCTTCTCCGCTTCAGCCACATCTTCCGTCCGAGTCACTTCCGCTTGCGCCTTGCTGAGTTCGGTAAGGAAATCCTTAACTCGTTCGCGAGCGCGGTCATATTCGCTTTTCGTTCGTAACAGTCGCTGTTCGAGGATTCTGTGGGCGCTTGAGAGCTTTGCCTCGGAAGTGGCGAAGCTTGCGCTTCCCACGGCAGCTCTGACGAAGTTGAAGCGTTCCACTTCGGCCAGATCAACACTTAGCCTTGTTATCAGCTCGTCCCGGATAATGGAGGTGCGGCAAACGTCGAAGGGCGTTTTGTCTGAGTCTACAGAACGGTCGCAGAGCCCGGCTTGGAGATTCGCTTCGCTTGAGATCTTGACGCCATCGGGTCGTCTGGTAACTGAAATCAAGTTACCAGCGGAATCTACTAATTCTAAAGTGACGTATTTCTTCTCAGCAGGTTGCGGGCCGCGCCACCAGAGATAGTCAGCAACGTCTTCGCCTCTTTCAGAGCTTTCCGAGTACTTTGTTAGCGCTCCAGTAAGCGCAAATTCTATGGCATCGCAGATGCTACTCTTTCCGGTTCCATTTCTCCCGGAGATTACCGTAAAGCCCGAAGGAAAAGAGAGATCCATGGGATCCTTCACACCCCGGAAGCCGGCGATTTGAAGACTGCGCAGTCTCATTCCCCCTCCAGAAGCAACTCGACGATATCCTCCGGCTTGCCATCTCCCAGCAAGGCCTTCACAGCGCCTTCAGGCCAGTCATGAAATCGCTCAGCGATATCAATGTCTCCATGCGATCCCTGCATCTTTAGCAGGTTCTGCACCGGTATAAGCGGATACAGCGCGCGCTGTACGTCTGCCGCAGTTGCCATGTTCGCTCGAACAATTTTCCGAGTGCCCACAAAGTTCTCCTCGATAACGAAGAGCGCTTGACTCTCGGCCAGCGTGGCCTTTGCGTCGGTGAGATGCACTGTATAGCAATTCCAAGCCTTCTGAGGTGCCGATCGCAAGAATGGCGCATTCGCTTGCAGAAACGCATCTTGGTTGTCTTTCCAATCTCGAAGTAATAAATCAGCGGATTCGTAGACTGCTGCAAATCCGAACAGGCTATAGTCTTCGAAATGCAGCATCGAAGGATTTTCCATGTCCAACTGGACACGATATCCCGCCCCCCTCAAAGATTGTTCAATATGCTGCAATAATGACATCTTCTCCACCCGCCCAGAGGTGTTTCGTGTCTTCCTCGGTTTGCCATTGTGACAGCGAAACAGTTCTTACTATCGTCGATTTGCTCGGCCGGCCCCGTACAACATCAGCCGGTACACCACCATCGTCCTTCGCCCCAACGCAAATTGTTATTTCCGCCGATGTATACTCTGTTGACTCCTCTTGATAAAGCTTCAAGATGTCGCTAAGCAGCCGCCCCTGGCCGTAGACAATCCGAATCCGGGTTCCGTCCAGGACGAAGTGATTGCCTTCAATTGCGGCCCCCGCTCTCATCAGCCCGATTTGAACTGCTCCAAGCGTCTGCATCGTCGCGTCCGGCCATTTCTTTCGCGCAACAAGGCCACGGGGCACACCGCAGACATCGAGATGCAGCGTATATAGATCATCACTGGAAACAGTTGCCGGAATCATAGGAAGCGAGTCCGCGTCTTTCCCTGTGAGCGCGGCGTAGGTAGCTTTGGACTCTCGGTGCAACCTCTCAATAAACGCTCGCCATACGACCGCTCTGAGGTCGTTTAGAAACGCGTCAGCCGAATCCTCAACAACGATGCGCGTCACCCTTTCGCCCCCAGACCAAGTCCAGAGCCGCGGGGCCTGAGGTGGACCCCAAAGGTTGGACAAATTTTGGCCGTCGCTTAGATGGTGCGGCGGGGTGACCAAGAGGCGGCCCGAAGGCCGCCATCCATTCCGGACTTGAGTCGGCGCTCGGGTCGCATCCCTGCGTTGCCCTATCCTCCTATCAAGCTCTCCTATTATAAGACACCTTCGCAAAACGGGCAAAGGAAAAATCATCCATTCTGGCAGAAAAAGCGATAAATCCTGGGGGGATTGGGGGGCAAAGCCCCCCATCACAGGGACGCCCTTTTCCCCTGCGCCCCCCGCGGGTACAGATCTGCCGGCATGCGATAACCGAGCGCCTGATGCGGGCGCCGATAATTGTAGAAACGGAAGTAGCGATCCAGCGCCGGATACAACTCGGCCCCACTGGCGAAGTCGCCGGGATAGATGAGCTCGTACTTCAAACTGCGCCACAGTCGCTCGATGAAGACATTGTCCAGGGCGCGGCCGCGCCCATCCATGCTGATCCGGACGCCGCGTTTTTTCAGGGGCGCCAGAAAATCCGCGGCCGTGAATTGGGACCCCTGATCGGAGTTCCAGATCTCGGGTTGGCCGAAGCGGAAGGCGGCTTCCAGCGCCGCCAGACAGAAGCCGGTCTCCATGGTGTTGGACAGTTCCCAACTGAGCACGTAACGGCTGAACCAATCCATGACCGCGACCAGGTAAAGGAACCCGCCGCGCATCGGAATATACGTAATATCGGTGCTCCAGACCTGATTGGGCCGCTCGATCGCCAGGCCGCGCAGCAGGTACGGGTAGACCTCGTGCCCCGGCGCCGGGCGGCTCAAGTTCGGTTTCGGATAAAGGGCTTCTATTCCCAGAATACCCATTAGTCGCTGCGCGCGTTTGCGGTTCACCTCCAACGTGACGGCCATGCGGCGGCTGCCGAAGAAGGGACATTTCATATACAGCTCGTCGAGTCGTCGCAGCAGCCGCAGGTTCTCGGCGCTCTCCGGTCGCGGCTGGTAGTAGTAGGTCGAGCGCGGCAGTCCCAGCAGTTCGCACTGCTGTTGGATGGTCAGGCGCGCATGTTGCGGATCGATCCATAGGCGACGGTCCTCAATCGATAAGGCCAGCTCTTTTTTTTAAAAAGTCCAACTCCACTTTCAGTTGGCCGATCTGTTTGTAGAGTTCGTCCTTCTCGGCGTCGGCCTGTTGGCGCACCTGCTCGCGGCCGTTGCCGAAGATGTCCGGCAGGCCGGCCAGCGCCTGCTTCTTCCACCCACCGACCTGCGTCGGGTGGACGCCGAAGACCTGTGCGATCTGAGCGGTAGTCTTCTGCGCCTTGATGGCTTCCACAGCAACTTTGGCCTTCAGGCTGGGCGGGTGATTCTTGCGTGTTCGGGGCATTGTCTCTCCTTCATTTTCAATGCCGCCGACCATCTAAGGAAAGGCCTTTTTCGTGTCCAACTTTTGGGGTCCATTACAGCCTTCGACTTGAGAGCCGTCTCATCAGAGCGATTCACGATCACAACGAGGCCTTGGTCGATTCCTCCAAGAGCATCTTCGAATATATCGTTTAGATAAGCCCAATCGCTCCAAAAGCCCACAAACACGAGATCGCGCTCTCGAAGGTTCGCGGCGAGCCATGCCTTGAACTGCGCGTGCCGCTCCTTCATGGGCGTCTTCGCAAGTTGGCTCATGCACCACAACGTATTTCTATCATCACGCACGAGGCAGCCATGAATCTTTAGGTGAGGCCGCCGTTCCCTCACGATATTTGCTTCATCGCCGTCGATATCAGCCACATAAAAGGGCTCTCCAAGCGATCTGGCGGCCTCTTCGATTAAGAAGTCAAAATTCGTCGAGATTACGCACTCAACCACACCGCTTGCTATGAAATCGGCAGTAGCCAAATGCCCTCCATTTGGGTCTCTGATGAACCGGCGCCGCGGTACGAGTTTGCTGATGAAAGTGGAATATAATTGGTCCCTCGCCGCGAAATACTCCGCCAGCTTCTCAAGGTCTTCCTTGACGTCATTAGGAAGCGTTGTGCCGGTCTTGCTTTCATACTCCTGTGCACAATGAAGCGCTAAATCTTTGGCGGATGGCAGGTTACTGGGCGACGCCATTGACAGCCCCGCTCCGCAAAAGATTACCAGACGATTCGCGGCGATTCGAGTTCAGCAGTCGTTCTTTTAGTGCCGCTTCCATACACATCCAGTCAGCGATTGCGAAGAGATTGCGGAGTCCTAATCGTACCGCAACGCAAAGGCAGGCTGTGCACGGGATTTGCTTGACGGCCAACTCCCGACCAGTCTGGCTGATCTGATCAATTCGCGGAACGGACCGGTCATCGCAACTCTTTGGCAACGGCAGTACTTTATCGGAAGCGCCCCGACGGAAAGACTCGAAAGCATTGAAGTTTGCGCTTTCGATAGAGCCGTTTGAAAGGAACGCCTCCGGGGACGGAGCGCTATGGATTTGAATTGTAGCTACCCGGAAACAGGACACTTCCAAGCAAGCTCAAAACCATTGGCGTGGCGTACATTGCCGACCAGAGCAGTGGGCCAATGGCACGAGGATATCGCACCCGAAGCGTCCGTGGCCGAAGCCGCAGGCGAGGCCACTTCGTTCAAACGACGTTGTGGAAGCGCCCGGGCCGGTGCCGGCGCCCGCGGCCCGGCGACTGGCCGCCGACGAGCACCGGATTCGCGCCATGTCGCGGTCATCGTCCAGCCACCAGAAGATCCGCGCGAATTCGGTGCCGAGCCGGTCAGGTGCGATTTGGATACTATGACCGCCGCCGATGTCCGAAGGCGCTGAGATCGTGATCCACTGCGCCGCCTTCGGTCACACTTCGTCGAGCAGTGGGACCGCCGGACACCTGGGATCGCATCAACGTGCAGGGCACCCGGCGTATGATCGCCGCCGCCCAATAGGCCGGCGTGCGCCGTTTCATTCACATCGGCAGCGAAGCAGCCCTATCGGTACGAAGGCGGTCGGATCTCTTAAAAAGCCAAGGCGATCCGAACTGAGGCAGGGGCTTCGGCCCAACGGCAGCGCTTCAGTTGCACCTGGAGTCGTCGCAACACGCCTTGCCCCTTATTCCGTCGATGCCTTCTTTGGCGATGATCGGAACCATCACCAGCCCCGCCACCGGATCGGCCCACCACCAGCCAAACAGCGGCATTCAGAAGCAAGCCGCCCAACAGGATCGCCGACAAATAAGTGCAAAAATCGGCTTGTTTGGAATCGGCGTTCATCGCCCCGCTTCCGATTCCGGCAGCAACCCGGCGCTTCGCTCGTGCCAACAACGGCATCACCACCACGGAGACGGCGGCGACGATGATTCCAGGGATGCTCCGCTCCGGCGGCTTTGTGCCCGATCAATGTGGAGCCGGATTCGTAGGCAATGTACAACGCCAGCGCAACGAAGCACCAGCCCACGATTCGCAACGTGAATCCGCTCCACCTGTTCACGCCGGGATCGGTTCAAGTCGTGATGGAGCCGCCAGAGCAGCGCCGCACCGGACGCCACTTCGATGATGCTGTCCAGGCCGAAGCCGATCAGGGATACGGAACCGGCGATCAACCCGGCGACGATGGAAACCAGACCTTCGAGCGCTGTTGTAGGCGATGGTGAAGTATTCGAGCCGCTGGCCCCGGCGAATGAGAGCTTGGCGATTCGGTGTGGTAGCGGTTGCCACGTTTCCATTATCCCCAGAGCGCACCAAGAGGCGCTAAAGGGATGCCAGCGGTCCACCGGGCGGGCTTCGAGCGAAGGGTGGGCTTCCTGTGCGCTCGTTGGGGCCACATCGGAGACCAGAGGACTTTCGGGCGGCGCCGTTCCATGTAGCCAATTATGCCCTCATAGTGGTCCGCGGGCAGCATTTGCGCGGTGTCGATAAGACGGCTCCCCTGGCGTTCAACAGCCCCTATCCTTACTGGCGGACCAAGGCACTGGCGGAACAGGCCGTGTGCGACGGGAACTGTGCAGGCTGGTGCGTCGTCGAAGCAACGGCGCGGCCATGATCGACGTTTCATCGATGCCATCGGACCTGCCCTGGCCGGCGGCCCGGCGACGGCGGACTTTGGGGGCGCGTCGGAGCGGGCCATGGTCGGTTCAGATGGTACGGCGGTACATCCGGGAGGGGGGCCTTGTTCCGGGAGAATAGCGCGGGGAAGTTGGGGCTGTAGGGCGAACGTTTGCGGGCACAGGCACTATTCATCGTTTACGGGTCCTGAGCCATATATTCTCGCTGTATTTTTGCCGCCGCCCACAACCTGTCGTAAGTGTCCCACATGGCTTTGAAGCCATCCCTGATTTGCACAACAATCGTACCCGCGTTTTTTGGACCGTCTTTGAAGGAAGCTCCCGAGAGATAGCAACTGGTCTTATCCACGAAAACGAACCTGTCATGCAGTCCCATCGTGGACCGGATCTCCACTGCACCGCCGTGCTGCTGTATGAACAGATCAACCGCCGGTAATAAAGAGGCAAGCCTCTTGTCGCTTGTGAGAAGCCTGATGGCAACGCCTGCCTGTATATTCGGCAGATACCGAGAAATGAACTCCGCGTCGAGATAGGGATCAACAAAGAGGACTTCGTCCGTCGCAAGTTCCACGATCTTTCGGACCTCATCAAAGTACTCAAAAACTCGTTTCGCTCCGAAAGCGATGTTTGTCGGCCCAGTTCGCAGTCGTAGGTCAGTATGAGCCTGATGTAACAAAACCATTATTTGCCGGAACCCGCGCTGTGCTTGATGCGGCTGTTCACCATGGAAATCATTTAGATGCAATTGAAAGAGAGGTGTCTTTGCGAGGTCACATCGTTCGACAACTGCCGCCGCACGCCCCAACCAAAGCAGGGTCTCGTTCGTAACGTCGGTGACCGGATCGGACGGTACGGCCTTTAGGATATCCTCCACTTCGGCCAGAAGTCGTTCGTCGCTTACCGAGGCACTGGGCATGCGCTGTGTTCAATCCGTTTCTTGGACTGCAAAGGACTCCGCATATCGTTGGCCCTGATTCTGAACGCCATCCTGATGCAACCCCGTCATCCATTTTCGCACCAACGGAAGGTCAAAGGGATTCTCAAACGACCCCCCGTAGAAAAAGGGCAGTAATCCGCAAGCCGCGCCAAACCGGACGTTAAAGCCCATGTTTTCAATCATCCACATGCAATCGCAGCAATCAGCAGCAAAACCGCCTGCCGCAACTGTTAACCGAGGCGAGGGGTTGCAGGCCGGAGCCGAATCCATCATTCCGCGGTAATGTGAGTGCCGGGGAAGACCCGGCATGGACGCAAAATGCGTCCTCTTGCCGTGGTCGGCTTCAGCCAACCTGTACGCGGACCCTCATGGGCGACTCACCCCCTACGGACCGGCTGAGTTGAGAATCCTGCACGCTCTTGTCGCCGTCAAGCCGATTCACTTTCGCGCAAGGAGGTAACACCGGTCCAGCCAGCAACAGGCGGGGATCGTCCCACCCTAATGCCCACACCGACGGGCTGGCGACCGTCCGGGCGCGCGCTTAGTTCCTAAGAACCGGAGTTGGCCACCGCGGTAACGCTTCATTTGGCCGGGCGCCGTTCGGCCTTTTCCACCGCAGTCGAGACGCTCCGCAATGGCAATGCCACGTGTTGGAAACCGCCCTCGCTAGGGCTGAGTCTTGTGAGGACTGTTGAAGTACGGCACGAAGTCGTCCCAGACCTGCTGCACCAGTTTCTTGTTGAGCTCGATCAGTTTTGGTTTGTCGGGCTTCTCTGCGGACTCAATCGCCAATTCCATATGGCAGGAGGGTGAGATCGAGTCAGCCGGGTAGCTGTAAATTCCGGCGTAGGATGCATCCGTGACCTGAACGATTCGATTCGAGACGTTGTAGGCGTATGCGACCTTTCCAGGTTGGATCGGCTCAATTTCTTTGGCGCCGCAAAGCAGATGCATGCGTTGAAAATCTCCCTTAAAGTGCATCTGGGCTGGTCCTGCCGCTAGACCGCCGGCTGCCGCCATGGCAGCGGAGAAGGCAGACAAGAACTTTACGTGCAGCCTTGATCGCGCGTAGATATTAATCACCGGGCTATACTCACCTACGTACTCTCCCCAGTTACGCATGTCGTCGAGAGGGTTGGGCACCTGGAGTTCTGCATTGGCTTTCTTGAGCCGTTTGCCTTGATTGTTCGCCGCAGCGACATTGCCGCTCAACTGTAACCTGTATTTCAAGGGCGGCGTGAGTATCTCGACGTTGAAATCGCCGACGACAAAGAAGTAGCGCCTATCGTCGAATCTTTTTCTGGCCTTGACTTTTTGCTTTATGGCTTGAAAGAGATAGGGGTCGGCAGGCTCAAGATTCAGTGCTTGCTTAAGAGCTTGCACCGGATAGGCGTCGGTTGGCTCGACTGGAAGGAACGACTTGCTCGGCGGGGGGACGCTTGCCAACTTCGTTTGAGCCTGGGCGATCACAGGGTAGGCCTCCTCGATTCGGATAACGCCAGCAAGCGTCGATCCCGAATTTGCGCCCTGCGCAGGGAAAGTGGTTATTCCGACAACCTGGCCGACGGAGTTGAACAGCGGTCCCCCGGAACTGCCGTGGTTGATATTGATATCCGCGATGATGGCCCGGCTCTCGATCTTGCTAACAATCCCGGTGGTCATGATCTTTCGGTGGGTTGACGGGCTGCCGATTGCGAGAACCCGTTCTCCCTCAACCACGGAAACATCGGTTCCGTTGGGCTTCCACAAACGGGTGACAACGGCTGATCCAGAGAAGGCGTCCAGGTTGGCAACCAGGACCGCTATGTCGCGCTCAGGGTCGGATGCAATCACTGTCGCGCGCACCTTCCGCTTCTCATCAAGCTGGACCGCCACGTATTCCGAGGCGCCGATAACATGTTGATTCGTGAGGATGAGGCCGTTCTGGTCGAATATAAAGCCAGTTCCGTGTCCGATTTCGCTCCACACCGTCACGACGCTGTCACGATACTTCTGATAGAACTCAGTCAGGTTGTCCCGCGACCGGTCGAGCGGCCCTGTAACCGTCTCTGACGCGCCGGTGACAATTGCGTTGTCGTTGGTCAGCTCACACGACTGTCCATTGCGGGATAGGGAAACGTCAACGCGCCAGGAATACGACTTTCCCTGGTACGCCAGGGATCGCACGGACTCGACCCGATAGTTTCCAGCGGATAGATCCACTTCAGCGGTTCCGTCGAGAGCCGTCCGGACATCCGTGGGTGAGCCCGGTTCCGCAATTCGGTAGATCCTCAATTCAAACCGGGGAACCGGCTTCACGTTCAATTCCTTATCCACGAGCGCGGCGCGCAAGAGCAACCGCAAAGATCCCGCGGGCGTGCCCGGCGTTGGCCCAGGGTTAGCCGCCGGCGCCGGCGCGGTCGCTTGTGGACTGCCCGTCGGCGCTGGCGCCTGAGCGTGGCCTATGCCGATCATGGCCAGGCCCATGCAAAGCGTAAATGTGCGGTGGTGCAGCATGTGCAAATCTCCTTGGCGCGCGGAGAGTGTTAGATCCATATCCGTAATCTCATTCGGTGGGCTTTCGCCCGTAACCATATTACGACTGGTCTTGGGGAACTACAAGTCCCCAAGAGATGCCATCACTGCGGCGGGACTTTGGAAACCGACTAAGGTCGATTCGGCGGGGGCGCGAGCTGACGCAGGAGCAGTTCGCGGAACTGGTCGGTATCAGCGTCGATTTCCTGAGCCTGATCGAGCGGGGCATCAACGCGCCGAGTTTCGAGGTGTTGGAACGGATGGCGGAAAGGCTGGAAATGCAAGTGCGGGACTTGTTCGACTTCAGGAAGCCGGCGAAGACGGCGAGCCCGGTGAGCCGGTGAAAAGTCCCCTCGGGGCCTTGCAAAAGAAGATGTCCTTCAATGTGACAGAGGACCGTAAGTGGCGGAGATCTGGCCACCAGTTTAGGCGGCCGCCGCACCCCGTTGCATGGAAGCCTTTCGCTGCCATACAAATTGGCCCGACCGCGAGCTTGGAGAAGCGCTTTGCTGAAAGACGCGTCTGTGATACTCTGTGGGTAGTAACGCGTCGGATGCAATGTCGTGACGACATGGCTTAAGACTGCGGGGCCAGTTCCCGCTCACTCCACGTCCTCTCACCCCAATCCGAGATCACCTCATTTTTTAGCGCGCGGAAGTATCTTGGCGCAAAAACGGAAATGGCCGCGTGAAGCGGCCATCGCCAGACATTAGATTGTGTGGATCTTCGGGGCGCCAACCATCGAAGTTCCACGAGCCGGATCACTTATGCGACCCGTTCGCTCTTTCTGTATTCAATCACAAATCGGCGCCGGGAGTCAAACGCGCACAGTGGTCCGCAAACGATTGCCGGGAGGCAAACGAAGTGTGCACATCACGCGATAACACATGCAGACAAATGAGCGGATGGCGGTGCGCGCCATCAGGTGACTACCCGGAGGCCAACTCAGATGAAGCGTAAGGCGGAACGCTCCAGCTCAGCCGACGATTCGGGCGGTGTTACCCAACGCAGTCTGTTAATGAACAGCACCGGCCTCTACCTGGTGATCGAGGAGGACGGTAAGACGCGCCGCAGCCGTGTTTCCGATGCGTTTCAGGTCGTCGGGAATGTCAGCGATCCCGGTGGAAGTTCTTACGGCGTAGTTCTTCGCTGGCGGGATGATCGAGGCAGACAGAAGGAGCGGCTTGTCCCTTTGCGTCTGTTCGCCAGCGCCCGGCATGAAATCTGCGCGCTGTTAATGGACGGCGGCCTCCGCATCGACGACCGCAACTCCTTCCTCCACTACATCTGGAAGCACGGGCGGACCGCGCCCAAGGCGCACTTGGCCGATAAGATCGGCTGGTTTGACAGTGCCCGCTATGTCTTGCCGGACGAGATCGTCGGCGAGCAACTACTCAACGGACCAAAAGTGATCTATGCCCCGCGGTCTGAGATGACCCATTACTTCAATACCTCGGGAACAAGTGAGGAATGGAGGGAGCATGTGGGCCGAAAATGCATCGGCAACAGCAGGCTAGTGCTTGCCGTCTGTTGCGCTTTGGCCGGACCGATCCTCAAACTTGTGGAAGGCGAATCTGGAGGCGTCCATTTGCGCGGGCCGTCGAGCATCGGAAAGAGCACGGCTGGCTATGTTGCCGGCAGCGTCGTGGGCGGGGGCGGCCCCAAGGGGTTTGCGCGATCATGGAACGCAACGATGAACGGTCTTGAAGCGATGGCGGCAGCGCACAACAATGCGGTCCTCATCCTTGACGAACTCTCCCAGGTGGACCCGCGCGAGGCCATTGCCTGCATTTACATGCTGGGGAACGATGCTGGAAAGAATCGCATGAATGCGGATGGGACACCGCGCCGCACCTCGCAATGGCGGCTGTCAATCCTCTCCTCCGGCGAAGTAGGACTTGGGGACCATGCCAAAGCCAGGACCCGTGGCGGGTCCGAAGTCCGCCTACTCGATATTGACGCCGACGCAGGACAGGGGCTGGGCTTGTTCGACGATACACATGGCGCCCCAACCGGAGAAGTTTTCGCTGACCAACTGAAAGAAGCCTCGCTGAAGTACTGCGGCACACCGTTCCGGGAATTTGTGTGTTCGCTCTGCGAAATGGGCCAGGCCCCGGAGTCGCGCCTTGAGACGATCCAATGCTATCGGGATGAGTTTATACGGCTATGCGGGCTGAGCCAGGCGGCGCCGGAGGTCGGCAGAGCAGCATCTCGTATGGCGTTGCTTGCGGCGGCTGGGGAGTTGGCTACGGAGATGGGCATCACCGGCTGGCCCGAGAATGAGGCGACGAACCAAGTCAAGCGATGCTTCGATGTGTGGCTCGCGGATCATGGAGGCAAGCAGGGCGTACATGACGAGAAGCAAGCGGTGGCGGCTGTTCGTCTTTACATCGAGCAACACGGTTCCAGCCGATTTGAGGCCATCGGCAACGGCAACACGGACGCTTTGACTGCGCCAGTACGCGACCGGGTCGGATTCCGGCGGAAGGCGCAGGGCGGCGGCACTGAGTTTTTGTTCCTCCGCGAGACGTTTCAGTCGGAAGTCTGCGCTGGAATCAATATGAAAACGGTGCTGAAGGCACTGGCCAAGCGCGGCTTGTTGCGCCGTGACGGAAAAGCCATGACGATCAAGGCGCGTCTGCCAGGATTGGGCTTTCCCCGAGTGTACTGTGTTGGCGGCGCAATTGTCGGAGGCGACGATAGCGACACCGATTGACGACTTGTCCCAACTGTCCCAACTCACGTAAATGAGGTCGGGACGCACTTTGACCAATGTTCACAGGGTTGTCCCAACTGTCCCAAGTGTCCCAAGTAGATAAATAGAGACCTCAGACGGATTGTCGAGAAACTGGCCAGCGAGGATTTATCTGCGCCTTCCCAAAATCAAGTCGGGACAGTTGGGACACTTGGGACGAGTCTGCTAACCGCATTACGCGCCAATGACTTACGTTGTCCCAATTGGGCGTACCAAGCACCGTCTTGTCCCAACTGGCAGGAACCGCCTGGGGTTTGCTGAGAATCTCGATGGCCTATGTGACAGCCCTTTTCGATGTGACAAAGCCACCAAGCCGTCACCCGGCCTCCGTCGCATCCAGGTCGCGGGACTCGACCGTAGGTCCTACGACCCGCCGCCTTTGCCTAGCCCAGTCACCACCGGAATCGATCCATTGCCGGCATTCGAAACCGCGCGCGCACTGGCGACGCCATCGGCGGCTCCGCCTGCTGCGGGACCACCGGCCTGGGTCCCTGCCCGGCCTGCCAGACGAGTTCCGCCAGCCGTTGCTCCAGCACCAGCCAAGCCTGGTCACCGAACCTGTCAATCCCGTACACCGCCGCGGCGGCCCGCGCGTAACAGCGACAGTCCAGCGCTTCGTTGCGGTCCCGCGTCTTCTGCCATTCCGGCCGCCGGTAGCCCTTCACCACCCGCGTTACCAACTGCTCCGCCGTGATCTGTTTGAAGAACTCCTCGCTGTACTTGGGGAAGTGGCAATATCCCGCCGGACACGGCTCGTCGCTCTCCTCTGTCGGGCGTTCCATCCGCAGCCACCCATACAGCTCCTCCTTGATCATCCCGCCGTTCACCGGCCAAAGCCGGAGGCCCAATTTGACGCGATTGCCCTGCGGCCCGACCTCAATCGGCGACGGCGGGCCGACCGGCGCCAGCGCGCGGGAGTCGCCCTTGATGACGACGGCGCGCTGCCCGCCGAACCGCCGCGCCCAGGCATAGACCTCCGGCGTGGCGTAGCCGGAGTCGATGGCGAACATCATGATCGGCATCATTGCGCCCGCTGCGGTCGGGTAGTGGGAGTTTAAAACCGACGTGAGCCTCGCCCAGACGGGGCCTTCGGCGGTCTGCCCTTCGAGCACCTGGTAATCGACCGACCAGGACTCCTTGCCGCGACCCCAGGCGACGACCTCCAACTCGATGCGGTCCCGCTGGATGTCTATGCCGGCGGTGAGGAAGAGGCCGCCCAGCGGTACGGTACCGACACGGTAGTCCTCGCGGCGGTCGTAGAGCCGCTGCCACTCCGGTGCTTCGCCTTGCAAGGCCCAGGTTTGGCCGAGCACCGTGTTGACGAATACTTGCAGCAGGGCCGGGTTCTTCTGCGCCTGCACGAATTGCTTGGCGGCATCGGCCCATGAAAACCAACCGACCGGCGAGTACAAGCTAGACAAGTGAAACCCGGCCGTCTTCCCGTCGCCCGCCGCCTCGCGCCGCCACTCGCCTTGACCGAGCATCCATTGCTTCTGGTGGTTGTGGATGTCCTGCCCGCAAGCCTCGCACACGTACACCGCCCGCTCCGGCTGACCGTTGGGCCAGCGCAACTGCGGGAACTTGAGCGTCTGGAACTCGCGGCAGACGGGACACGGGACCCAGAAGTATCGCTGGTCGCTCTCGTCGAAAGCCGCCTCGATACGCGAGGAGCCGGTGATCTTGGGAGTCGAGCACATGAACAGCTTTCGGCGGGCAAACGTGCGGGTGCGGGCGATGGCGAGGTTCACCGGATCGCCTTCACCCTCCACGTCGCCGGGGTAGCCGTCGATCTCGTCCAGGAATAAGTAGCGCGCCGCCATCGAACGCAACCCGACCGCGGAGTTCGCGCCGGTCATGACCAGCACGCCGCCGGGGAATTCCTTCGACAGCATGGTGTTGCCGGAATCGCGGGATCGTGGGTCGCTCACCAGTTGGCGGAGCGCGTCCGACTCCTCGATTAACGGGTCGATGCGCTGCTTCGAGTTGCGCTTACTCGTCTCCACTGTCGGCATGACGACAAGCATCGGGCCGGGCGCCTGGTGAATCACATAACCGATCCAGTTGTTGCCCGCTTCGGTTCCACCTATTTGTGCCCCTTTCATGAATACGACGCGCTCAATCGGCGACGACGGCGACAGGCAATCCATGATCTGCCGGAGGTACGGCGTCCGGTCTGTGCGCCATGGTCCCGGCTCAGCCGAGGCACGTTGCGACAGGGTGCGGTAACGGTCGGCCCACTGTGAGATGGTCAGCAGCGGGTCCGGGCGCGCGCCGGCCGCCGCCGATGATCCGTAGATCTCGTCAGCCGATGGCATTGGAGTCAGCGAACTCATTTAAGGCTTTTCGGATCTCGATAGCGATAATCTCGTAGCAGCGGGCCGATTCGGTTTCGGCGGCCACCATTGCCGCGATCCGATCCGGGATGTTGAGCATGTGGTCGCGGAACTGCCGGAATTTGTTGAACGCGGCGACCTGGACCTCGTCTTTCGGCACCAGCTTGGCCACGCGCTCCTCGTAGTCGATCTTGGCGAGCCGCGCCTGGTAGTGTTCGCGGACCGCCCTCGCCTTGGTGTATTGCGACCCGCCGAACGCCACCCCGTCGATGTCGTCCTGCCCGCGCTGGGTGACCGGCGGGGCATGCTGGCCGGTGTTCCGCTGCCACTGGAGATCGGCCTGGGCGGAGTCGATCTTCCCATCCGACTGAACCGAGATCCGGCCGGACTTGATGGCCTTCTGGACGGCGGACAAGGCGCAGCCACGGTGCCGGGCGTAGCCGCGTAAGCTCATCATCGCCATGTGTTCGCCTCGCGGCTGGTGGGTGGGGAAGAGTTCACTTTTTGACTTGCATTCGGAGCGCGCCAGAGTGATGAATCGTCATGCGCGGACGCACCCGCCGAACGGGAAGCAAGCGCAGAAAAGGATGACAAAAACAACCATGACGAACGTAGAAACGACCGACAAAGACGACGCCGCCGTTGCGGCACAGGGCGCGCCCGTCGCGCCGGAGAAGGCCCCCGCGAAGAAGGGTGCCAGCCAGAAGAAGGGCGCGCCCAAAGCCAAGCAGGGCGCCAAGGGTGCCAAGGGTGGCAAAGCTATGGCGACGCCCAAGAAGCAGGCCAAGGCCAGCAAGACCGCCAAAGCCAGCAAGAAGGCGACCGGCAAGAAGGCCGCCAAGCCCGCAGCCAAGCACGCCCGCGCGAAGGACGCCATAGCGCCCCGCCCCGAGAGCAAGGGCGCGAAGATCCTGGGCCTGATCGGACGGGCCAAGGGAGCCACCCTCGCCGAGATTATGAAGGCGACCGAGTGGCAGGCCCATAGCGTGCGCGGGTGGATCTCCACCGCCGGAAAGAGGCACGGGGTAGAGATCGAGTCCAGCAAGAACGAAGCCGGGGAGCGGGTCTACCGGATTACCAAGTAGGGAACGCCCAAGTCCGTCTCCACAAGCCGCCGCCGGGTTCCACGATCCGGCGGCGGTTCTGCTTTGTGTCTGCTGTGCTTGACCGCATGCATCCAGATGTGTTCATACTGAGGTGTGAGTCGAATTCCACCTCTGGACACGGACCCGATCTGGATAGCGTTCACTATCTCGATATGTGAGATGTTCGCTGCTCAGACTTTAACTCTTCAGAAGGTGCTTGAACTTGTTGAGAGCAAGGGTCTTCTCTCAGAGACCGAGATAAAGCAAGCCATGGCATCAATTCCTCCCGAGTTATTGGCGATGACTTCAGCAGTCCTACAGCAGTCCATAAGGGAAAAAGTTGAACTTCGCTACCGCGAGATTCTCTTGCTTTCATCCCCCGACCGACCGACTCAATAGCACCGGCAAGGCGTCTTAAATAAGATCGAAGTTTCTTCATGTTTCTACTGACCTTCCATGCTTGGCCGAACTCGGAAGAAGCATTAACAAGCTACCAGCCGAAGCCCTCGCCCAAGCGGTTACGGCCCTCCTCGAAGGCAATTCGGTGCGTGCGACAGTTCGCATGACCGGGGGTTGCCAAGAATACGATTCAGAATCTCCAGTTGGGACTTGGCACGGCCTGTTCCGCATACCTGGACCGAATCGCTGCGGAACCTGGGATTCAAGTCAGGCCGACTTCGGGTTCACCGATCTCGTGGCGGTTCTGTTCTTGTCCCTGCCGTCCGAAGAATGATCCTCAACTCCGCCGACCAATCCGACAGTGCCAGGCATAGCCCTTCCACGTCGGGGTGCCCCGCCCGCAGCAACGCCTTGCATTCCGCAATCTCCAGGCGGCAGCGTGCGATGTCCATTCATGTTGCCGCATCCTTCCTCCGTTCCCGCGCGACCTCTTCGAACGTCCGCCCATCGCCATCGAGCGTCGCCTGCCTGCCCGAGAACCGTTGCCATCTAATCACCGCCACGTCGATGTACTTCGGGTCGATGTCGATGCCATAGCACACCCGCCTCGTGCTCTCGGCCGCGATCAGGCTACTCCCCGATCCCAGAAACGGGTCATACACCGCCTCGCCTTGCTGTGTGTGGTTCAGGATTGGCCGCCGCATCAATTCCACCGGCTTCTGCGTCCCATGCCCCGTCACCTCGTTCTCCTTGTCGCTATTGCCGCCGAACGGGTTCAGGTTCGCCACCTCCCACACCGTGGACTGGGTCCGGTCGCCGCGCCAGTGGGACGGCTTGCCCTTCCGTACGGCATACCAGCACGGCTCGTGGCCCCAGTGGTATGCGCCGCGCGAGATGGCGAAGTGCTGCTTCTTCCATATAATCTGCGCGCGGATCTGGAAATCGCAGGAGTCCAGGCTCACCGCCACTTCGCCCGCGTGGATACCGGCGTGCCAGACATACGCCACGTCGCCGGGGAATAGCGCGTAGGCCGCGGACCAATCCACGCGGTCGTCATTCTCGACCTTGCCGCCCTGCCGGGTTCTCGGATTCAACCCGACTTGTTCCCGCCACTCCGGCGTCAATCCCACGCCGTAGGGCGGATCGGTGGCCATGATAAACGGCGGTCTCTGGCCTGCCAGGAGGCGCAGGGTGGCGTCGCTGGCGGTCGAGTCGCCACAAAGCACGCGGTGCGCGGACCGCCCTTTGTGGCCGCCCAGCAGCCACAGGTCGCCGGGGAGCGTGATGGGCGTCTCCGGGATCTCCGGGACTTCATCTTCGCCATCGACCGCACCGTCATCCGCTTCCAGCAAGTGCGAAAGTTCCTCCTCCGTGAAGCCCACCAGGTCGAGGTCGAAGCCGTCCTCCTCCAACGATTCCAGTTCGACGCGGAGCATCTCCTCATCCCACCCGGCGCTCAACGCCAACCGATTGTCGGCCAGCACCAACGCGCGCCGTTGGGTAGGCGTCAGGTGGTCGAGGACGATGACCGGGACCTCGCTCATCTTTAGCAGCCGCGCCGCCGCCAGTCGCGCATGGCCCGCAATCACCACGCCGTCCCCGCCGACCAGGATGGGGTTAGTCCAGCCGAACTCGATGATGCTGGCGGCGACCTGCGCTATCTGCTCGTTGGAGTGGGTGCGGGCGTTGCGCGCGTAAGGCAGCAACTTCTCAATCGCCCATTGGACGATCTTCAGATCGGAGATGGGCTTGGGTAGTTTCGGCAGTCTCGACGACTTGGACGGCCTTAGCGGTTTCGGCGGTCTCGGCGATTTCGGCATTGCGGGTGTCTCCTCGGCGGAATTGATCGGATTGATGAAGGGCTTGGCAGGGGACGCGGTCAGGAAGCCTTGCGCCGCTTGCCGTAGGACGGCGCCGGGTCGCGGTGCTTAGTGCGGCGGCTGTCCCGCGCACGGGGATCATCGGGCTGTTCGAGCGGCACGCCCCGCTCCGCGGCGACTTCCGCCATAGCCTGCCCGGTCTCCGCCAGCGCCGGCTCCTCGCCGATCAGGTTGGCGAGCCTGCGCAACGCCACGTCGCAGTACGCCGGACTGAGTTCCGTCCCGTAGCCCACCCGCCCATGCACGTGCGCGGCGGCGATGGCGGTCCCGCTGCCCAGGAACGGATCGAAGACTGTGTCGCCGGCGTCGGTGAACGCCAGCACGAAGAACTCGACCAGCGCTCGCGGGAACGGGGCGGAGTGCGATCCCTGGCCGCCCTCGGCTTTGCATTCGATGACATTGCTGGGGCGTGCGATGCCCTTGAAGTGACCGTTCGCGTCGGCGTTGGTATGCTTGCCCGCCGCCGGTCCACGCGCGCCGCAACCGAGCAGCCCGCTCCCCGACCTGGACTTGGCGTTGCTCTGCGCATAGTCGAAGCAGTCCTCGGAGACGTGGCCGACCGCCTCCGGGTGGAACTTGATCTTTGGCTGGCGGCAGAAATGGTACACCGGCTCGAAAGCGTTTTTGAATCTGTTATTCCAACCGCCCGGCACGCCGTTATCGGTCTTGCGCCAGCAGAACTCATCCACGAATCGCCAGCCCCACTTCCGTCTGTGCGCCTGCACCAAGTCCATCACGTACAGGTTCCTCTCGCCGTCCTCGGCGTGTGGCTTGATGTTCAGGAAGTACGATCCCTTAGGACCTAAGATCGCCGCAATGCCATCCGCCACCGCCCGATACCACCCCACGTACTTCTCCGGCGGGATCGGCCTGAAGCCGCTGGCCGGATCGTATTCGCGCTGGGTGGCGTAGGGCGGCGACGTGACCACCAGATTGGCCTTCCCTCCGTCGAACAGCCGCGCCACGACGCTGCGGTCGCGGCAGTCGCCACAGACGACCCGGTGACATCCGATCAGCCACACATCGCCGGGCCGGGTGACAGGGTCGGCGGGCGCGTCCGGGATCTGCTCCTCGTCCTCGGGCGCCGCGCCGTCGCCAGAGTCCGCCAGCAACACCTCCAATTCCTGATCTGAGAACCCAACGAGCTTCAAGTCGAGGCCGTCCCGCTCCAGGTCGGCCAATTCCGCGGCCAGGACCTTCTCGTCCCACCCGGCGTTCTCGGCGAGCTTGTTGTCGGCCAAGATGTACGCTCGGCGTTGGGTGTCGGAGAGGTGGTCCAGCACAACCACCGGCACCTTCGCCAGCCCCAACTTCCGCGCCGCCAGTACCCGCCCGTGACCGGCGATGATCCCGGCGTGCGAGTCCACCAGGATTGGCGCGTTGAAGCCGAACTCGACAATCGACGCGGCGATCTGGGCGACCTGTTCGGGTGAGTGCGTGCGGGCGTTCCTGGCGTACGGGACGAGGCGGTCCACCGGCCAGATCTCGATCCGGTTGGCCATCGCCGGCGTGACTCGGGTCTGGTTTGCCATCAGTTGACTCCTCCCACCGCCGCGCCGACCGCAACGGGCGCAGCGACCACCTCGACCACGTCAGTGACCACCCGCGCCCCTCCCTCCTGCTCGCCCTTCAACCGCCCTCGCCGATCCGCGATGCTGCTATGCTGGCGGCCAGGAGCAACCCACCGCCGCATGCCACGCGAGATCGATAGCCACATCGCCGACCACCTCGTCTCCCTCGCCGTTTCGAGCCTCGACTCGCCCCGTGGACGCCACGTCGTCTGCGCGCGGCGCGCGCTAGATGCGGCGTTGCTGGCGGCCGTGCGGGAGGCCCACGAGATCGGCTTCCTGGCGGGCCAGCAGGAGCGGTACGCCGACGCCACCCGCCCTGGGAGTCCAGCCCGGCCCGCTTGGATGGACATCCCGCTTGACCATTGGAAGGAACTGGCCCGCCACGGCATCCGCCTCAAGCCCGTCGTGGTGCAATCGCTGGTGGCTGCGGGCTTCCGATGCCTCGGCGATCTGCGCTGGGTGCCCGAGCCGCAACTGATCGCCCTGCACTACGTCGGCATCAAGACGGCGCGGGCGCTGCGGGCCATCGTTGATCGGTTCGATGCGGGGGAGCCATCGTCAGCAACCGCCGGCCAGCCCGCGCATCCCATCGCCGATCCCGCGATCTGACCACCGACCACCTCTTTTTTCCGCCTGACGGTAGCGAAATTGGGCACCGCTTTCACCCGCCGCTGCCGGTACCGGCAAAGGAGGGACCCGAAACATGTTAGTAAGTGGAGTTAGTAAGTGGCGCTGACACTTAGGAGAGTCACTATCAGGTGGACTAAGTAACATCGCGGCTGAGGTTACTGCTAACTGCGTAGACGTTACTTATCGGTTCAGGGCGTGCAGCCATCGTCGAATCGTATGCGTGCGAGCATCAGATCATGGCGGACGCCAGCTTAGCCGTCGGTCTACTCGCGTCGGCCAACGAGTCGGGTGACGCCGTCATGCAGTCGCGCACCACCCGAAGGAATGGATCGCGCGCCGTGTCGGTCGAGCCGTCCACGCTCCCGTCGTCCCGCCGGTCCAGGCGGCGGAGTTGCCAGCACCGCCCGGTCGCCAGCGACTCGATGTAGCTGTACCGCGTGCCGTTGTGGGCGCGCGATTGGACGGGGTTGCTGCCGTCGTCGCGTAGCAGCCAGATCGCCCGGAGGTGGCCCTTGCGGCCGTAGGCGGGACGGACGTAGCCGCCCGAGACCAGGCGTTGGGCGGCGTCGAGGGTGCGGGGGCCAAGAGATGTTCCGTCGGCGGCGTAGCAGGGGATCGTCGGACGCGGGTGGCTGGTCGGTTTCATTGCCGTCATCGCTTATGGCCTCCGCCGTTTCTGCTCAGTGGCGCTACCCCGCGCGCGGGCCGCCGTCCCCGAACGCCATGCAGCCCGCCTGGCGTAACCACGCCGTCCTGCCGACCGCCCAAATTGGCCACCGTTCGCGCCAGGTTGCCCCGTGTCGCGTCATCTCGCGGCGGGTTGGCCCGTTGGTCGCCTGGGGCCGCGGGCGCGCCGTGCCGCCCCTGCCGCCTGTTACCCCCTCCGCCGGATCGCTTTTCGTCGGGACGCACTCCAACCACGAGGGCTGGAGGGAAGGAGATTCACGAGCGTCCCATCGCTCGGCGTTATGCATCGCAGCAACGCCGCCGGGGACCGCGCCGCGTGTGTTGGCGGTCCGCTGGCGCCCGGACTGCTGCTGGTCGAACTAACTCTTGGTGGGATCTTTCGGAGGGTGCGGTTTTCCGCTGGCCTGTCGAACAGGTGCCCTGCTTCTTTTATACGCGGCTGGCAAGCGCATCGTCAAGTTTGCACGGGCGCGGGGAAGGGGGAGTAAGGCTCAATGAAGGGTGCGACGGATAGTTCGACCGCTCATGCATTCCCTCTCACTTTCGGTCTGGCTCTTACGCCTTTACGATTGCACGACGCTCGCTGCCCTTGCATCTCGATCGATAACCCATTGGGCAATACTTGCCGGGTTCGGATCTCGGCACGCACAAGCAGCCAGGCGGTTCGATCTGATTATGTCCAATACAGGAGATGGGAGACCTGCCGCTGCTGCGCGTACGCTCCAAGCCAGCAGATCGGCTACTTGCAGCAACGGGAATTGGATGTCTGTATCCCACGTGATTGATCCCATCCGTCGAACGATCTCTTCGGGAAGATGATTCTGGGAAAGTCTAAACTGCTGAGCTGCATCTACGTCAACGTTTTTGTTGCTCTCTGTGTCCAGGACAACCGCGACCCTTCCCTGAAACTCCGCAAAGACCCTGTTGGCATATTCGAACGCCAACCACAATACGCCGTGAAAACAAAGGAAGTATGGATGATAAAGAACGCTTTTGACCGGCCCGTCCCCAATCACCGAGCGGTACTCATCCCACTGAACCGTCGAACTTATAGCTACAAGCTGCGGGCTCGCTTCGTATACGAGTTTCGCAAGCCGCAGCCGTTTCGTGGCAGCGGCCTCAGGTGACCAACCCTTGAATTGGCCGCTCAATCGTGGAATTTCAGGCACGCATTCCGAAGCCCTAAAATATTCGATTGGCGGCTGTGCCTGGAGTTCAGAACACCACCTGTGTTCCAGGTCAAACAAGTCCCGCGTATGACCCAAGTAGCCGGCGACGACCATCGGTCCCCTCCCGACCTCACCGCTTCCATCGCCGTAAAATGCCAACATGAGTACGGGTGTATACTCCTTCAGGAAAAGCGCCTGCGCAAGTTGTCCAATCCCGGTACGCTTGTGCCACCAGCAAGATGCATATAACTGTTCGGTGCGCTCATCAAACGGAAATCGTTTCTGATCATTCCAGACAATCGAGCGTACGGCTGACATTCCACAGTCCTTTCCGCCGTGATATACTGACGGCTAGCGGAAAGGGCAGCGCTGGCGACCCGCCAAGAGTGACAGCGTGCTTTGGTTACCGCTCAACCTGCTTCGGAATTTTCAATTACAGATCTGGGTATGCTTCAGACGGAAGCATACCATAGAACGATCAGCGCGATACATTTCCTTCCAAGTTCTTGGCCAACAGTGCCCCTCCCCACGAAGAGGGCTTGTGCCGCACCGCCGCCGTAGGCGCGCCGAACTGCAAATGCACGCATTCTTTCAGCGGCACCCACTACAACTGGCCCGATGGCAAATGCGGACCGCCGCAGAAAGGAGGCAAAGGCCCGAGTCCGGGCTTGGTAGCGCATCATCTTGCCGTCCAGGCTTCCGCCCGGTTGCGGGGGTTTTTTGGTGGGTTCTATGTGTTGGTGTGGGCGGATGGGCGGAGTTTTGGGGGGTTTTGGAGGTTCTATCCGGCGCGCCGCATTCGTATGGCTAGTCCCGTCACATCCTCGGGTGTCTATAGCAATTCGGCAGAAGGGGCATGTCGCCGGGGGCCTTCTCTGTTAGTCTCGGCCCCCGTCCACCGTCTTATTCATCGCGCGCAGGCATGTCATACACCTTGGGGTTAACCTTGTATTTAAGCGATGGCCGCCCACCCTTGCCCGTCGGCTTCTCCGTCACGTTCCGGAGCCAGTCAGCTCTTTCAAGTATTAGACATGCTTGTCTCACACGTTCCGCCGAATCCAGCCTTTTCCAGTCTTTGTGCTCGATGTCCCGACAAGTGAACTCCTCGTCGGCCACCCGGCTCAGAATCTTGTCAGCCAGTTGCCTTGCGGCAAGCTGATCCCGCGTCCCCGTAAGAGAGTAGATCCGCGCTGCGTGAGATTCGAGGTACGGCATCCAGCGAAATGCACGGTAGGCATTTTCATAGCACACTTCCAAACGGGTCGGGGTCGAACAACCTCCTAAACCCCCCAAAACCTGTCTCGCCGCCCGGTCTGCCAGTTCGAACAACAGGGCGAGTGAAGGGAACAGCGATTTGTATTTCGCCAAGTGCCCTGCCATGAGAGGTGACAACTGGCCGCCGCGGACGCGCTCTTCTAGTTCTTCCACCCAGCACTCAAAGAGAGCCTGGCCCTCGGAGTCGAAGTGAAACTCCAGAGGGTGGTTCGGGTCGAGATCCGTCATTCTCTTGATGATGAGTGCGAACTGACGCCGTGCGTCTTCATTGGGTGGGCGATCAACCCACTGGAATCTTCTGTCAGCATCAGGCCAAACTAACAATTGAAACCGTTGGATCATGCCGTCATCGGCAAGGGGCACGCCGTCGGCACCGGCAAGATATGACCGGAATCGGGCGGGCTGGATGCTACCGAACATGGACAAGCAGGTCGCTGGAACTCTAATGCTGCCGCGTCCAATGCGGTCCAACGAATGCGGACTGTTGCCGTCCCAGCATGTGAGAAAGAATCCGCGCTCGCCCTCACGCCCAGCGCGCTCAAGCTGCGCAAGCCAACCGGCGAGTTCATCGCAAATCACCAGTAACCCGGCGGGATTCTCTCGCATCAGTTCGTGAATCTTCTCGAACGTGCCATCGTTGACCACAAGCCGGCGCGCACGTGGAGTTTTCGGTTTGCGCTTGTCTCCACCGGTTGAAGGATTGTGCGCTTTCCAGTCGGCGAGCTTTATTTCGTATTCCTCCATCTCCGCGGCAAACTCTTTGTGCCACTCGTTTTCAATGTCAACCAGTGGACGTGTCGCCGCTTGCATAACGGGCGTCTTCATGAAGCCCGGCGGGGCGACGATGCCTCCATATAGATTCGGGATAACTTTCCATGTCGTATCCTTAACCTTCGGGAGGATATACGCTCGGCGGTTGACCGCGCCGGCGATAGTGAGCACAGAGGCGATAGCCGGAAAGTCCAAGGGCACCTGCATCAACTCCGCGATATCCTGGGCGAAGCTGAGGATTGGTGAGGGGAGTAACTCGTTACAGAACGGCTCGACCGGCCGCAAATCTGTTTCGAGTGGCCGGGGATCGGGCCAGGTTGCGGCCTCGGTAGGGGCCGCTGACCGATCTAACGTTGCTGGTTGCGGCGCTTCTGTTATAAAATTAGTAGCGTCCATTCGAGAGCCTCCTCATAAGGCTCACTGACTCCAAGCGATCAGCGAAAATGGCGCGTCGCGGTTTGCGAGACCGGGCGCGCCGTTCCGTTTTAGCGGAGCAGCCTTACTGCACACTTTCGGCCCCTACCGAGGCGGTAGCGGGACGGAAATACAGGTGCAATCCGGCGCTCTCGAAGACGGTGCGGATTCTGCCGATCCGCCGGTATACCGTGGTCCGAGGTAGGTTTAACTGCTGCGCCGCCTCGACCACGCCCACTGACATCAGCAGCCCTGCGACAGCCGCCAAGTCCGGGGGCAGCAATGCCATGACTTTCTCGACGTCGGCTTGTAGTTCCGCGTGCTGTACCCACGGCATCGACCGCCACCCCATCCGCGACTCATACTCGTCCTCAGACAGCGTCTCCCCGAAGCACCTGACTCCCTCTTGACGGTCCGGCTCATCAAGGGAACGAAGACACGCCCGGTAGTCCCGGCACCCGGCCCTCCGTTCCGCGATCAGGTTTGCGAAACGATTGCTCACCACCCGCTGGACAAAGGTGCGGCGGCCGGAGCGGGCTGGGTCGTAGTTCCTAAGGCGCAGATGGAGATCGAGCGCAGCCTCTTGCTGGAGGTCGTCGCAATCGGCGGAAGTGAAGCCGTAGGAACCGACCAGACCGCGGGCCTTTGAACAGATCGTCCGCCACACGCAGGGATCGAGCCAAACCAGTTCCGCCGCCGGGGTCATATTGTTCCCCGCGCCGGCGCAGCCCGCTCCGGGATACGAACGGCATCCACATCACTCGCCACGATCTCGACCAGACAAGGCTGGCCGAACCTACACTCCAAACGGCGGACTACGCCGGTTTGGTAGCTGTCGAAGTACCGAAGCAGATCGAGCATCGGTTGCTTTAGAGCGAAGTCCGGTGGGCATGGTCCGGCAGTCCCCGCTTCGGCAGGCAGCTTTATAGTCCGGACTATGGTTGGCGGGTCATCGAACTGCGGCTCGCCCGCAGCTATCGACAGATTCTCGATTCTGCCGAACTGCAACCCGTGCAGAAGATCTACAAGTCGCTTCCTCGTAGGTGAGAGACTCGCGTAATGCAGCGCGCTGGGCGTCTTCATCGAGCTTCCCGGCGCCATCCGCCCGGCAGAGCCTTGCCGCCGCTTTCAATGAATTGATCGAGCCTCCCCGGATGTATCCGGATCTGCCGGCCGAGGCGGACTACAACGCCGGGAGGAAGGATACCCTCGCGCACCAAATTGTAGAACCTATCGAGGGGGATACCGGTGCGTTTTGAACTGCTACTAACTGACTCAAGTTCGATCTGGCTCATAGGACCTCTGTTGAAATCCTACAGCCAAAATGACTCTCCGTATAGTATCGATATTTTCGGGCGATCCTGAACAGTTTGGGTGATACTATTTCTTCTTCGGCCGGCCTTTTGGCAGACTGATTCCGATCTCGGCCTTGAGGGCCATGACAGCATTCTTGACCGTTGTGGATGAGACGTGATACTGGCCAGCAAGGTCTCTAAACGGGGTTTTCTTGATTTGATGCAGGACGGTCCAGGTGAAATGGTTGCGCTCCCTTTTCGCCGGCATCCGCGGCAGATCGTCTATCACCTTCTGCATTTGCGCGAGCCTTACATCTAGAAGTTCACCAACCTCCGCCATGATACGTTTTCTTGCGGACCGCGGGCTCTCGTAGCCGTGTTCCCAATTCCAGGTAAACCGGGGCAATTCAATCAGAAAGCTCTCCGGCCGTCGCGGTATCCGGTACGCTGTGCCCATGAACCAGTGCTCGCCCTTTGAGAGCCACTCCGGGTGCCGGGTCCAAATCTCAAGGGTCGCTTCGACCTGCTGCACGACCCAGTTTGGCGGACCGCCCCGGTGAATCAGGTGGACTTCCTTCGCCCAATCCATCACCGCCTTTTGGAGAGCTGGCCACCCAGGCCGGAAGAAGAAACTTGTCGGCATAGCGGCCTTCTGAGTGGCATCAAAGGCCTTGATATACTCAGGCCAAACGGTATCGCGAAGCTTATCCAGCACCTCCGGCGCGGCGGACTCAATTTCACGGAGAAACCGCATGCGCAGCCCGTGGGTGACTAAATCCTTGCTGAGTTGAACGGCGGCGAGCCTGGGCGCTCTAACCTTAGGTGAAGTCGGGTCGTGATGCTTCGTGCTCTCGCCGCTTTCCATGCACGTCCTCTCGGGAAGCGTAGCACGGTAGAAATCGGTCAGGCGATGCGGTTCTTGGGGGAATGAAATGGGATTTATTCGGCGACGGGCCGTGAGTGAAATGCAGGATCGAGGTCTTTCGAGTCGCCTTCGTAAATCACCCTGATGGATGTTGGGTCTGAAATTCGCGCCAAGCCTTCCGTTGTCGCGGCCACGACATGATCGCGCTCACGTTACGCAAGCCCCGCTCCGAAACCGCGTCCCGCCCCTTGGTATTGGCCGGCATGAGCAATATCGCTTCCTGGATGTCGGGGGCCAAATTGAGCAGGTTCATGAGCTGCGTAATCCGTGCGCGCGTGACGTACCCCAACCGCGCCAGATCGGCGTAGTCGCGGACTTCGCCTCCGATCCACCATGCCCTGGAGCTTGATGGCGAGCGCCAGCAGCCGCGTGACCCGTGGGCAGTTTCCCGGCCTGCACGCACGCGGCGGCACCAGGCGCCCGCGTCGCCCGCCCGTCCGCCCCGCTCCGCCCGCTTGCCCCGTCCGCTCCAACGTCCATTCGAGCGCCAGCCCGTTCGCCGCCCTCACGTTCGCCTTCATGCCCTCGCCTCCTGCCCCGCCGTCTCCTGCCCCGCCGCCGCGCAGATCGCCTTGAAGCCCGCCGCCCGGAACGTCACCGCGATCCGGCCAGTCCGCCCGTCATACCCGATGCGGTGGATCACCGCCCGGATCGCGATAGAGGCGGTGATCGTAGCCGTGTTGGACGTTACGATCCCGGTGCCCAGCAGCGTGCTTCCGTCGTAAAGCTTCACCGTGCCGGTAATCGAATAGGTCGCGCCGACGGTAGTGCTCACGGGAGCGAGAGTCGCGGTGAGTGTTTCGGCCACTCCGACGGTGAGCGTCGCCGGCGTCGCCGTCAGCGTTGTCACCGTCGCGCTCTTGGCCACGGTCACGATGATCTGCGGCGAAGTGGACGAGGAGTAGTTTCCGTCGCCCGCGTACACAGCCTGCAGCGCGTGGGTGGCCAGTGTGCTGCTGGCCGGAATCACCACGGAAAAGCTCGCCGTCGGCACACCGTTCACCAGCGCCAGCTTTGCCGAGGCCGTGGGCAGCCCATCCAGATCGAGCGTCACCGCGCCGGTGGGCGAGGCGCTGCCGGCCATCGGGCTGCCAACCGTCAATGTGGCTGTAACCGTGATGGTTGCGCCGGGCGCCGGCGCGTACGTGGACGGTACAACCGCAAGGCTGGTGGTGCTGAGCTGCGTGTTCACGTTCACTGGCGGCGTGGAGGTGAACGCCTCGTAGGTCGAGTCGCCACTGTATTTGGCCACAATCTCGTTGCCACCCAGGGCAAAAACCCCTTCGACGGTCAATGTCGCCTCTCCATTGGCGTCCAGGGTCGTAGGTGTCGAAGAGAGCGCCGTACCCGTGGACGAGTCAAAGAAGGTTACGCCGCCGGTCGGCTAATCAGC
>CAVPQK010000005.1:0-62017 GCA_963707465.1 Bryobacterales bacterium | reverse complement strand
ACCTTTCGTTCACGGTCGTCGAGTTCCCGTTCTTTGAATCTTTCAATCACGGGTGTCGCCTGGGCACAGAGGTAAGCGTATGACGTGGACCGCTTTCGCCGCCAAGAGGCGGCCTGGGAGGCCCGCCGGAGGCCGGGGGCCTGCCCCACAAGAGGGGTCAGGCGGTCTTGTGGCCGTTGGCGATTTCGACGGCTTTCTTCAGCAACGGATCTTCCTGCTTGTGTTCCGGCTGTTCCGGAGCCACGGGTAGCGGCTCGTCGTTCTCATCGAGTTCCACCTGGGCTTCGGGCTCCGACATGACGGTTTCCGGCGTGACCCCCACATCCTGGATGGCTTTGCCGTCGGGCGAATAATACTTGGCCACCGAGAGGATGATGGCGCCGCCGTCGTCCATGGTGACGGCCTTGCGCAGGGAGGCGTCGCCGTAGGTCCGCTCGCCGACCAGTTCGGCGCGCTTGTCGTCCATCAAGGCGCCGGCGGCGATTTCGGCGCCGTCCGCCGTGCCCCGGTTGGTGATGACCACCAGCGGCAGCTTGGTGATGTCCTTGGAAGCATCGGCCTCAAAGTCCTGGCGCGGCACTTTCTGACCTTGCAGATAGACGATCTCGCCTTTGGCCAGGAAAAGGTTCGCCAGCGCGATACCATCTTGCGGCTCGCCCACGGCGACGTTCCGCAGATCCAGGATCAGCTTCTGCGCGCCTTGCTTTTGCAGCGACTCCACCGCGGCTGCGACTTCCTTCACCTTGCCGGGCGCCAGCGTAGCCGGCTGAATGTAGCCGATGTTGTCCGGCATCATCTTCCAGGCGACCGGGGGATACACCACCTCGGCGCGCGCCAGCTTGATCTTTTGCGGTTCCGGCCGCCGCACGCGCACGACTGTGAGTTCCACATTGGATCCGGCGTCACCCTCCAGTAGCAGGCTGGCGTAAGCCAGAGGCATATCGCGGGTAGCCACGCCGTTGATGGTTTCGAGCATGTCGTTGGTGGCCAGCCCGGCCTTGGCCGCGGGCGAACCGGGAGTCACGCCTACGATGCCGACGAATCCGAATTTCTTGGCCAGCACCAGGCCCACCCCGGCCTTATGCGCGTCCTTGTTCTTCAGATAGTCCTTGTACTGGTCCGCATTCAGATAGCTGGCGAATGGATCGACCGATTCGAGCAATCCGTTCAAAGCGCCCAAGGTGACGCTCTTCATATCCGGCTCTTCCACGTATTCGCTTTTGATGCGGTGCAGCACTTCGGTGTAGACGCCGAGCTGCGGATACGGCCGGTCGGTCGATGCGCCTCTGCTGAGCACATTGCCTAAAACCAGCAGCAGCATGACGCATGTAGAGGTCGAAACCACCAGGTATTTGATACGGCTGTTCATAGTTGGAACCCGAAGTTATTATAGCAGGCTCAGGCGGGGCTAAAAGCCCCGCGCGGGCTGGAAGCCCGCCCCCCAAGGGTTTGACGATGGTCAGGCGGTTTTGGTTGCCCGGCGGGCGGCTCCGGCTACGGACTGCCGGTGGACCCGGCGATGGGTGCGCTTACGCACCGCAGCCTTTCGAACCGCAACCCGGCGGGCGGCAACCGTTCTGACGGTGTGGGCCGGGGTGACGGGCAACGCGGGCGGGGGCGCGGAAAGTGCGACGGCAAAGATCCCAGGCAGGCGCGGTTCCGGCAACTGGATGGGCGGCTCGGGTAGCACGGCTTCGGCGCTCGGAGTTTTCGGTTCGGTCATGACGGGGCGATCCGGCTCGAGTGCGGGCCCAGGCTCCAGCATGGCCTGGATCGTACCGGTGGCCTGGCCGAGGTCGATGCGGGCGACATTATGGTTGAACAACGCGGTGATGCGATTGTCACGCGCGCGCTCCAGGCGCGTTTGGGCATCGGTGACCTCGAGGCTGCTGGCGACTCCGGCCTCGTAGCGCCGGCGGGCCTGGGTGAATTCGCTCTGGGCCAGCGCGAGTCCAGCTTCCGCCACTTTGTTCTGCGCCTCGGCGGAATGCAGGCTGTTCAGAGCCATGCGGACTTCCAACTCGATCTGCTCATGCAAGTCGTTGGTGCGCACCCGCTCCGCGCGGAATTGAGAGGCGGTTTCGGCGCGGTGTGCGTCGCGGCGGCCGCCGTCGAAGATAGGCACCCGCAGCGAGACGCCGTAGTCCCGCGTGGGCAGTAAGGTGACGGTATCGCCGTTGACACCGGTCGAGCCATAGTCCGCATAAGCGACGAGGCTCGGCAGGCGTTCGCCCTTCACGGCATTGGCGACCAAGCGGGCGGCGGATTCACGCTCGGCTTGGGCTTTGACATCCGGACGGTTGTTCAAGGCCTGGCCTTCGGCCTGTTCCACGGTGATATCGGGCAGCGGTTCATAACTCAACTTGTCGGTCAGTTCCAACTCCGTGGCCAGATTGAGTCCCATGGCCCGCGCCAACTGCAGGTAAGCCTTGGTGCGCTCATTCTCGACAACCAGCAGGCGCTGCTTTTCATTGGCAAGCTGCACACTGGCGCGGGTAACCTCGATACCGGTGCCGGTGCCTGCGAGCTTCTGGTTCTCCGCCTGCTTCAGAACCGCCTCGGCCAGACCGACGTCTGCCTGATAGGATTCCACATCGGCATTCGCGCGCAGCGCGGCGAGGTAGGCCTTGGCTACGGTGGCGGAGACAGAGTTGTCAGTGTTGCTGCGGTCGCCTTTGGCGGCGCGATACGCGGCGCGGGAGGATTGATAGCGGCGGATGTTGCTGAAGTCGAAAACGCTCTGGGTCAGGCGGGCGCGCACGTCCACCGAGTTAAAAGGGCCCACCACGCGCGGGATCTTATTGGCGATATCGTTTAACAGGGGTGCTTCGGCGGTGTTGAGTATACTGCATACGAACGGAGTGGCGGTGCAGGGCGGGGGATTCTTGGCTGCTCCCAGCAGAGTGTCGCTGGCGGCGAGATCCAAGCCAAGGGCGGCCAGACTGCGCATGGCGGTGGTCTGGGAGGCTTGAGATTCGATGTCGGGCAGCAAGGCGGAGCGCACTTCAGCGGAGCGGGATTTGGCCTGGCGCAGATTCTCGTCGGAAAGCTGGATATAAGTGTTGCCTTCCGGCGAGAGCGCCAACTCCACCGCGCGCTTCAGAGTCAGTTGCAATGGGCCACGATCCGCGGAACTTTCTCCGGCGGGGCAAAGCCACGGCATTGTCACTAATATTGTCGCTGGCAAGGGCAGCCAAAACCATCTGTGCATTGAACTCTCCTCTTACTGTATAAGTTGGTTACAACCTATAGCGATGTGCCTCGGTAAGGAGTTTAACATCGATCTAAGTAACCAGAGTTATACAGTGCGATTATTCTTACTACAATTGAATCTGAAACGGTGAAGAGGGAGGGACCGCTCCCTACGGTCGCGGCTCGGTAGTGTCGCGGCTCGGTAGGCACCGGTCGCAGCAAGCGCCTGCGGTGGTGCGTTCTGCTACAATCGGCTTGCACGAAATGTCCACTGTAAACGGCCAGCCGCGGCTCACGGTGACGGATCTCGTTACCCGCTGCCGCGGTCAATTCATTCCGCTCAACAATACCTTCTCCTATTTCTGCACGCCTTCCATGGCGGAAGAGGATCTACGGCAGTATTTGCACGATCCCATCGCGGCGCTCTCGCCCCTGATTTGCACCGATCTGGGCCAGATAGGACTGGCGCTGGTGCCGTACCTGGAAAAGGGCAGCGGCCGGGCGTCCGACATCGTCAGCTTCGAAAAACCGGCGGAGGGGCGCCAGTTGACCTCGGCGCGCGCGACGGCCGGGGGAATGACGATCCTGGTGCTGGCGACCAAGGAAGAAGACATCGCTAATTATCACTACACCTTTTACAACGCGCTGGCCGCGCTGATCGCCGACACCTGGCAGGCCGGCACGCGGGAGAGCTTTCACCAGCAATTGCGCGAGGAGTTAAGCGCGGAAGTGCATGGCGAGGTGGACGAGCGGAGTTGGCATCTGAAGCAGGCGCTGGTGCGGCGCCAGGCAAATGTCCGCAAGGAAACCAAATTGTTTCGGGACTATGCGCGGCAGGCGTTTGAAGACACGCTGACGCTCTATCTGCACGGCACCTGCTGCGATATCGACGTGGAAACCGGGCCGCGCCAGATGCCCAGCCGCTACCTGCGCAAACGCCTGGAACTGCTGGCTTCGTTGTACCCGCCGCCGCCGGGTTACGCCGTTTTCCCCGATCAGGCAAAGAAGCGGTAATAGGGGGCGTAGCTGGAAAGGCCGTTCTTCCAACTGCCGAACCACAGGAACACCAGCTTCAGATTGTGGGTGCGGGCCTGGTCGATTAAGCCGTCGACCAGGCCGAATTCGTAGCGGCCTTCGACGGGTTCCATTTGGGCCCAGGAGATGGCAGCCAGGACGCAGTTCAGATTTCCGGCGGCCAGTTTGGGCCAGAGCGGCTGCATGAACTCCAGGCTGGTGGCGGTGTTGTTGCCCAATTCGCCGGCGAGGGCCAGAAAGGGCTGACCGTCGACGATCAGGCGGGTCGCGGACCCCTGTTTTTCCAGGTGGGGAATGGCGGGGGCGGTCTGTCCGTAACACGGGGCCGCAAAGGCCGCGAGGCAGGCGGCCGGCAGGACCAAGGACTTGCGCATGGCTTCTTACAGCATAATGCGGTGCGGGCCGCCGCGCCTGAGCGTGGCCTCGCGCATCTCCGTGGTACATTATGGAGTCTAATTCCCAGATGAGAAATGTATTGATTATAGGTTCGGGCTGCGCCGGAAACACGGCGGCGGTTTATGCGGCGCGCGCGAATTTGAAGCCGCTGGTGGTGTCCGGCAAGCACGCGGGCGGGCAGTTGTCGATGACCACCCTGGTGGAGAATTTTCCCGGCTTTCCGGAAGGCATCAACGGCCCCGACCTGGTGGAGAACATCAAGAAGCAGGCCGAGAATTTCGGCGCGGAGTACATGCATGGCGACGTGCTGGACGCCGAGCTTTCCCGCCGCCCGTTCCGCATCAACGTGGAAGACGAGTGGATCGAAACGCGCACGGTGATCGTGGCCTCCGGCGCGTCGGCGCGCTGGCTGGGCCTGGACAACGAGCAAAAGCTAATCGGCCACGGGGTAAGCTCCTGCGCCACGTGCGATGGGTTTTTCTATCGCGGCAAGAAGATCATGGTGGTGGGCGGCGGCGATTCGGCGATGGAGGAAGCCAACTTCCTAACGCGATTCGGGTCCGAAGTGGCGCTGGTACACCGGCGCGGTGAGTTCCGGGCGTCCAAGATTATGTTCGACCGGGTGCAGCACAATCCCAAGATCAAGATGCTCACCAATACGGTGGTGGAAGACGTTTTCGACGCCAGCCGGCACCTGGTCACCGGGGTGCGGCTGAAGAATATCGCCACGGGCTCGGTGTGGGAGCAGGAAGTTGACGGCTTTTTCGTGGCCATCGGACACATTCCCAACACCGCGGTGTTCAAGGGGCAGATCGACACGGATGCCGATGGTTACATCCTTTCCAAAGGCGGCGCGCGGACGAATATTCCAGGCGTTTTCCACGCCGGAGACGTGCAGGATCGGTTATACAGGCAGGCCGTGACGGCGTCGGGCGCGGGCTGCATGGCGGCGCTGGAAGTAGAGCGGTACCTGGAAGCGGAGGGACATTGATGATCGAACGATTGAGTCCGCCGGGCGTGCCCACGCCGCGCGGTCCTTACTCGCCGGCGGTGCGCGCGGGCGATTTCATTTTCGTATCGGGGCAGGTGCCGGTGGACCCGGCCACCGATAAGGTGGAGTTGGGAGATATCCGGCACGAGACGCGCCTGGTGCTGACGAACATCGGCCGCATTTTGGAAGGCTGCGGGGCGACCATGGCGGACGTGGTGAAGTGCTCGGTGTTTCTGGCCGACGGCAAGGATTTCGGCGCGATGAACGAGGTTTACTCCGAATTCTTTGGCGCACACAAACCGGCGCGCACGACGATAGGGTGCCAGTTTGCGATGCCGGGGCTGAAGGTGGAGATCGACTGCATCGCGTATTCGCCAGCCGGCAAGTAAGGCGAGCTATGCTCGCCTGGCGGCCTGAGAGGCCGCCGCAGGCTGAGAGCCTGCCCCACAAAAAATGGCCAAATTCCTGGGCGGGGCTTTAAGCCCCACGCGGGCTCAAGCCCGCCCTCCATCGGAGCGGGGAGCCGGGGGCGCTTTTGCCGCGGCGTTCGATGGCGCCATCCGGCAGCTTAAGACGAATGCGCCACTCGCCCACCTTCGACGGCGCGTACCAGCCCTCGTATCCTGCCGCCGATTTGACCACGCCCAGCAGCGGCGAATCGAAGCGGTAGGAATCGAGCGGCAGGCGCGGCGACAGATCCACGCCTGCTTCCGTGAATTCGATGCCCAGCAGTTTGGCGGCGGAATACAGCGTGCAGGCGTGCGAATGTAAGTTGCCGGTGGGGAAGTCGGTGTAGCGCAGAAAGCCGCTGTTGACGGTTTCGCCGGGGTGCTTGCTCAAGGTGGAATTGAGCGTGTCGGGACCGCTCCAGATGTTGTACCAGACGTCCGGATACACTTCAGCGTGGCGAGCCAGCGTGTTCTTCTTCCACTCATCCCAGGCCATTTCCCCGTTCGACTGCGCCAAGGCCCAAACCAACGTGGCGTTGAGCGACGGCCAGATGCCGCCGCCGACAGAAGTTCCCGGCTCCACTATGGCCGGCGGTAGGTCGGGGCTCTTGTTCATCTGGGCGGCGCCGATGGGGGAGTCGCGGCGCAGCAGTTCGTCCATGGTGGCGATCAGCTCCTTGGTTTGCGCCGCGTCGGTGACTCCGGCGATGATGGCCCACGGCTGCGGCTCGAGCCAGAGTCCTTTTTCGCCCAGCCATCCCGCAGTGGGGCCGAGCCATGCGCGGCGCAGCCATTTGCCGGTCCACTGGGCGCGGGCTGCCTGGCGGTGCTGCTCGGCTCGCTCGCGGGCTTGCGCGATGGGCGCGGCCTCTTCGCCCGCGTAGGCCAGCATACGGGCGTAATAGTCGAACACCCAGGCTGCCATGGCGGAGTTCAGGACACTTTCGCCCTTGTCCACGGTTTCTTTGTGGGCGCGCTGGCCCCAGAACGCGACCAGGGCATCGTTCCAATCGTCGTTTAACATACGCATCACGCCATGCTCGCCGACGCCCACGTCTTCCACCAGATGCTGGTAGCAGCGCGCCAGCAATTGGCGCACTGGCGCCTTGCCCGCCGCGGGACCACGGAGCGGCCATGTGGGAAGTACTTCGTCGAGGAATGTGGTGTCGCGCGTCGAGAGCACGTACTCGCTGGCGGCCCACAACAGCCATAGCGGCATGTCGCTGGAGTTATCCGAGGTTGCGGGCATGATGACGCCATGGCCCACGATGCCATACGGGATGGAGCCGTCCGGACGGACCTCCTTCAGCGTGTAGCGCAGAATCGTTTTGACGATTTCGGGGTCGCTGAACAAAAACGGGAGCGCGTGCTGCAGGGGGTCGCGCGCGGCGCCCTGAAATCCCATGGAGTATTGATAGATGCCGCCCTGCGACAAGATGTGCTCGCCGAAGAAATCGTCGTATGTGAGGCTGCTGCGCAGGTAGTAGTAATGCCAGGTGGTCTCGCGCTTTACCCAGGGCTCGGATTTGGTTTCGAAGCGCAGGCTGTGATCCTTCCACTGCTGGCTCGAATCTTTCCACGCGCTAGGGCGGCCGCGATATTTTTCGATGAGCGGCCCCGGATCGCCGCGGCGGGGCCGATAGCCGTAAAGGAAATAGAGGGTACGCTGCTGGCCGGGGTCAAGCGCGATGCGTCGCTCCAGCAGCAGCCCTCTTTCCGTTCCGCCGGCGCCCAGGCTGCCGTCAAGGGCGCCCGCCAGGCCGCTTGGCGCCGCCGCGCCGCCCGCGCCGAAGAAACTCTCCGCGTCGGTGGTGAACACATCCGCGGGCGCGTCCAACGAAGCGAGGAAGGTGCCGGGCGGATGGAGGTCGTCGAACGAAGCTTCCGGCGCGGGCTCTTCTATGGGCGCAAGAAACGGGTTGGCATGCGTCGCCAGATTCGTCTTCATCTTTTGAAACAGCTCTTCTTCTTTGGGATCGCGGCCGGCAAACTGTTTGTCCTCCAGCAGTCCGGCATTGCCATGCAGCGCGCGAAAGAAGTGCGTAAACCGATCGCCGAACTTGCGGCGCAGATCCACCGCGTTCGCACCACTGAATTGTTCGATGTAGGAGCGGAAGGAGAACTGATACACCTGGCATCCCCAGTATTCAATCCAGCGCAGGTTGGCGCGGGCGTGGCCGTGGTTGGAGATGGTGACTTGGGAGAGCAGTACGGGATCGTCGCCGAACGGTGCGATAATCGCCTGGTCGATGGAGTAGCTGCCGCGCGCAACTTTCTTGCGAAAGTAACCGACGCCGAAAACGCGATCGAAACTGGTCGCGCCACCCTGGTAGAAGGTGCTCAGCGTTTCCTTGCCATCGGTGAGGTAGCCGATGCCGCCGCCGAATTGGCTTCTTTCGGGCGACCAGGAGTTGAGAAACTTTGGCGCGCCCTCGTCCTGGCGCACCTGCACATGGCCGTAATTGGAGACGATGGCGACCAGCCGGTCATTGCCCACCTGATGCACGTGGTCGGTGGACGAGAGGATGCCGGGGCCGACCTGGGTGACCGCTTTGGGGTCCTGGGTCTGGTCGCAGGTGTAACGGAAGGCGGGCAGGCCGAATTCATCTTCGAACCATTCGCCGAAGTGCCCGGAGCCGTGGGGCTTCGGGTTGGGGCTGGCTTCGGCCGCGGCTAAGGCAGAGGCGGTAGCGGCGATGAATTGCCGGCGATCGATGGGCATGGGGTATTAAGGGAAGGTTAGCGCGAAAATGGGGTGGCCGTGCGAAACTGGTAGATAAGTGCCCCCAGATCCGAGTAAGCTTCCGAAATCAGAACGTCTGCGCGCTTTGTTGCCCGACATCTTGGAACTGGTGCGGCCGCGACGCGGGCTGCTGGCTTTCGGTATGGTGCTGATGGCCATCAATCGCGTATCGGGACTGGTTCTGCCAGCCTCCACGAAATACCTGGTCGACGACATCATCGGCAAGCGTCATTACTACCTGCTGCGGCCTTTGATCCTGGCCGTGGTGGGCGCCACGCTGATCCAAGGCATCACTTCCTTCGGCCTGACGCAACTGCTTTCCAAAGCCGCGCAGCGCCTGATCGCCGAACTGCGCCGCAAGGTGCAAGAGCACGTGGGGCGGCTGCCGGTCTCCTACTACGATTCCAACAAGAGCGGCATGCTGGTCTCGCGCATTATGAGCGACGTGGAAGGCGTGCGCAACCTGATCGGCACAGGCCTGGTGGAATTCGTAGGCGGCCTGCTGACCGCCGTACTGGCGCTGGCGGTGCTCCTGCGGCTGAGCGCGACGATGACCGGGGTGGCCCTGGGCGCGATCGTGGTTTTCGGACTGGCGCTGAGCAAAGCGTTCCGCGTGATGCGCCCCATTTTCCGTGAACGCGGCAAGATCAACGCGGAAGTCACCGGACGGCTGACGGAATCGCTGGGCGGCGTGCGGGTGGTGAAGGGATACCACGCCGAATCTGCGGAGGCGGAAGTGTTCTCGGGCGGAGTGCAGCGCTTGCTGGACAACGTGATGAAGAGCCTCACCTCCACGTCGTTGATGAGCTTCGGCGCCACGCTGATGATGGGCATACTGGGCGCGCTGGTGATGTATCTGGGCGCGCGCCAGATGATGGCGCATACCCTGACGCTGGGGCAATTCTTCACCTTCACCATGTTCCTGGCCTTTCTGATCGGGCCGGTGTTCCAGATCGTGGGCATCGGCACGCAGATCAGCGAGGCGCTGGCCGGCCTGGAACGTACGCGCGAAGTGTTGCGCGAGCGGCCGGAAGACGAAGATCCGCGCCGGCAAGTGAAAGCCGGGCGCATTCAGGGCGAGGTGGTTTTCGAGCACGTCACCTTCTCCTATGACGAAGGCAAGACCGTGCTCTACGACATTTCCTTCCGTTCGGCGCCGGACACGGTGACGGCGCTGGTGGGGCCTTCGGGCTCGGGCAAGTCCACCATTATCGGACTGATCGCGGCATTCTACACGCCGCGCGAAGGCCGGATTTTCGTGGACGGAGTGGACCTTTCCACCATCCGGCTGGATTCCTACCGCACGCAGCTTGGGGTGGTGCTGCAGGACACGTTTCTGTTCGATGGGACGATTCGTGAGAACGTGGCTTTCTCGCGCCCGAGCGCCACCGAAGAGCAGATTCGCGAAGCCTGCCGGATTGCGCGGGTGGACGAATTCGCCGAGCAGTTCGAGAAAAGCTACGACACCGTGGTAGGCGAACGCGGCGTGAAGTTATCGGGAGGCCAGAGGCAGCGCGTGTCGATCGCACGGGCCATTCTGGCAGATCCGGCGATCCTGATTCTGGATGAGGCTACGTCCAGCCTGGATTCGGAATCGGAAGCGCTGATTCAGGAAGGGCTATCGTACCTGATGCGCGGGCGCACCACGTTCGTCATCGCGCACCGGCTGTCGACCATTCGGCGCGCCGACCAGATCCTGGTGGTGGAAGGCGGACGCATCGTGGAGCGCGGGCAGCACGAGTCGTTGTACGGCCTGCACGGCAGGTATTACGACTTGTACACGCGGCAGCACGGGGTGCAGGCGAATTTGTTTTTGGCTCCGGGGGAGGGGACTGAGCAACCGGGGCTGGCCGAGGAGACGGCGGCGGCCGGTGCGTCTGCGGCGGCGGGGAATCCATTGTCGAATGCGGTGCGGTTGATTCGGGGGTAGCAGGGGGGCCGACTGGTCATTGAATTGCTCTAGTGCCGGTATGTGGATCGCCGGCGGACTCGCGGTTTTGGTGTTGTTTAGCTTACTGTTATCGATGATTTCCACGCCTCCCAACATCGGGCGGTGAGGAACGTCTGTTCAAATCTGACACAGAATGAGTGTCAGACTGATTCAAAATAGCGCGCCAGTTCCCAGTCCGTGACGGCTTTTTCATATTGCCGCACTTCCCATTCGCGGGTGCCGGCGTAGTGATCCACAAACTGTTCGCCCAGCCATTCGCGGGCTAAGCGGCTTTCGCGGAACAGGCGGGTGGCGTCGGCAAGCGTGCGGGGCAGCGGCGGCGCGTCTCCGGAGTACGCATTCACGGTGGGCGGCGGCAGTTCCAGCTTGCGTTCGATACCATCTAAGCCCGCGGCGAGCGATGCGGCCATTGCCAGGTAGGGATTGATATCCGCGCCGGTGAGCCGGAGCTCCACGCGCGTGGACTTGCCTAGGCCGGGAATGGCGCGGACAGCCGTCGTGCGATTGTTCACGCCCCAGGTGGCATTCACCGGCGCCCATGCACCCGGTACGGTGCGCTTGTAAGAATTGATGGTCGGGCAGAAAATGGCCGACAATTCCGGCATGTTCGTCACCAGCCCGGCGACATATTGCCGCATCAGATCGGACATGCCGCCATTCGCGGCGTCACCGGAGAAGAGGTTGCCCGGATTTCCGGTAGCGCTGAGGCTCTGGTGCAGGTGGCCGCTCGAACCCGGAAGGGCGGCGTTCCACTTGGCCATGAAGGTTGGCGTCAGGCTGTGCCTGGCCGCGATCTCTTTCACGGCAACTTTGAAGAGCGCCGCGCGATCGGCGGCCGCCAGGCCCGGCTCGACGGCTATGGCCGCTTCGTACACGCCCGGTCCGGTTTCGGTGTGAAAACCCTCCAGCGGCACGTCGAACGCCGCCAGCCCTTCCATGATCTCGAGCACCAGCTCCGCATTGGCCGAGGCGCGCAGCACGCTATAGCCGAACATGCCGGGGGTCAACGGAGCGAGCGCCGCAAAATGTTTGTCGCGCAGGCTTTGCGCCGTCTCGCGAAAGATGAAGAATTCGTACTCGGCGGAAAAGTGCGCGGTATACCCGCGGGCGGCGGCGCGGTCGAGCACGCCCTGGAACACCTGCCGCGGCGCCAGGCCCAACGGCCGGCCCTCGGCATCGCAGAAATCCAGCAGGAAAAACGCGGTGCCGGGCTCCCACGGCACCAACCGGTAGCTGGCCAGGTCGATGCGGCAGTGCGCATCCGGATAGCCGGTGTGCCAGCCGGTGAACTTGGCGTTATCGTAGAGCACATCGCCGATATCCCAGCCGAAGATCACGTCGCAGAAGCCCAGCCCGGATTCGGCGGCCGACCAGAACTTGTCCACGCTGATGTATTTTCCGCGCAGCGTGGCGTCGGTATCGAAGGCGCCCAGCTTGATGCGCCGGATGTGATTGTCCTCGAACCGGCGCCGGATCGACTCGCGATCCATCAAAGCGCCACCCACACGGACTTGATATTGGTGTATTGCTCGAGCGCGTAGGAGCCCAGGTCGCGGCCGAAGCCGCTCTGCTTATAGCCGCCGAAGGGCGACGCGGTATCGAAGCCGTTGTAGGTATTGATCCACACCGAGCCGGCCTTGATATCGGCCGCCATGCGGTGAGCGAGCTTGATGTCGCGCGTCCACACCGCCGATACCAGGCCGTAAATGGTGCAGTTGGCGATCTCGATGGCTTCATCCGCATCGCGGAATTTCAGCGCGCACAGCACCGGACCGAAGATCTCTTCCTGCGCGATCTTCATATCCGGTTTCACTTCGGAAAAGATGGTGGGCTTGATGAAGAAGCCCTTGGCTTTCGCGCCTTCGGTGTCGCGCTCGCCGCCGCATTCGAGCTTCGCGCCTTCGTCCTGGCCGGACTTGATGTAATCCAGAATGCGCTCCATCTGGCGGCTGGAAACCTGCGAGCCCATCTGGGTGCTCTTGTCGAGCGGATCGCCGACCTTCAGCTTGCGGGCGCGGGCGACGAGCTCGGCGACGAAGCGGTCGTGGATATCTTCGTGCACCAGCAGGCGCGAGGCCGCGCTGCAGATTTCGCCCTTGTTGGCGAAGATGCCCCAGAACGCGGATTTGAGCGCGGCATCCATATCGCAATCCGGGAAAATAATGTTGGGCGACTTGCCGCCCAGTTCCAGGCTGAGCCGCTTCAGGTTGGATTCGCCGGAAGCCTGGAGCAGCCGGCGGGCCGTGCGGATGCTGCCGGTGAAGCTGATCTTATCCACGTCCATGTGCAGCGCCAAGGCTTCGCCGGCGGTTTGACCGTAGCCGGTGACCACGTTCAGCACGCCATCGGGCAGGCCCGCTTCCTGGCAATATTCGGCGAGCTTCAGCGCGGTGAGCGGGGTCCATTCCGAAGGCTTCAGCACCACGGAGCAGCCGCAGGCCAGCGCCGGCGCTACTTTCCACGCGGCGATTTGGAGGGGATAATTCCAGGGCACGATGCCGCCCACCACGCCCACCGGCTCGCGGAGGGTGTAGTTCAGGAAGGGACCATCCACCGGGATGGTTTCACCGTAGATTTTGCGCACCCAGCCGGCGTAATAGCGAAACGCGTCGATGGCCGGATCGACATCCGCGCCACCCGCCTCGCGCACGGTTTTGCCGTTCTCCATGGATTCGAGCACGGCCAGCTCTTCGCGGTGTTTGAGCAGGATTTCGGAGATATCCCAAAGGATTTTTTCCTTTTTCGAGGGGTCCATGCCGCGCCAGCTTTTGCGCTCGAAACTGGCGCGCGCAGCGGCCACGGCGCGGTCCACATCGCCTGCCGCGCAATCCGGCACGGTGGTGAGGAGGTCACCGGTGGCGGGGTTGACGACGTCGATGGCGCCGCCGCGCTCCGCGTCTTCCCATCGGCCGTTTATGAATAGCTTGGCTGGAGGCAGTTGTGGTTTGATCTCTTCAGGGGCAGTCATAGTCAGATTCCTTCGCGCCAGTCTTCATTGTAATCGGTGATCTTGGTGCGATTCAGCCCGAAATTGTGGTATTGTTTGAGACATTACACTGACACACAGTGTGGCTCGATGACCCCGATCTCCGCACCCACCGAGGCCGCGCACACGCGCAAAGATTCCAGGAAAGAACAGATCCTTGCGGCGCAGGTTCGGTTGCTGTACAGCAATACGAACGTTGGAGTGGGGGTCACCCTGGTCGCGACGCCGATCCTGAGCCGCCTGGAGTGGAACGTCGTTCCGCACGCGATCATTCTCGGTTGGTGCCTCTACATGTTTGTGGTATCGGCGGCCAGGTTCATGCTGGACCGGTCCTATTGGCGGGCTGAGCCATCGCGCCAGAAGATGAGCGAGTGGGGTGGGAGGTTCGCTATTGGAGCGGGCCTGGCTGGATCAGGTTGGGGCGCCGCAGCCATATTGCTGTACTCAGAAGCTCATCTCGCGAATCAGGTCTTTCTGTTCTTTATTCTGGGCGGAATGATGCTAGGCGCAGCGTCCCTGCTCGCGCCACTGCCCGAGGCATTCCTGGCGTTCATGGTCCCGGTTGGTCTTCTACCAGCCCTGCGTATGGTGGTTCAGGGCGACGAAGCCCATCTGGCCATGGCGCTGCTGGCCGGTCTCTTTACTCTGGCCACGTTGATTACCACCACGCGAATCCATCAGACCATCGTCTCATCGTTGAAACTACAGTTCGAAAACCAGGATTTGGTGGAGGATCTGCAGTCGGCCAAGAGCCACGCCGAAGCCTTGAACGAGCAACTGGAGGTTCGGGTCGTGGAGCGCACGGCCGCCCTGCACCGGGCGGCGGAGCAACTGCGCGCGGAGATTACGCAGCGCGAACAGGTAGAAGAGGAGTTGCTGCGTGCGCGCAAGCTGGAATCGCTCGGGGTGCTGGCGGGAGGCATCGCGCACGACTTCAACAACTTCCTGACGGTGGTCCAGGGCAACATCGAGATGGCCAAGCTGCGCCTGGATCCGAGCGAACCGGTGCAGGAGGTTTTGGACCAAACGGCGAGTGCCTGCCAACGGGCCACATTTCTCTCCTCGCAATTGCTGACTTTCGCGAAAGGCGGCGCTCCGATCCGCCGCCTGGTATCGGTTGCCAAGCTCGTGGAGGATGCGGTCAGTTTGGCGCGCGCCGGCGCGCAGACCAGCATCGAAGTCAGCCTGCCGCCGGATCTCCGGTTTGCGGAGGTCGACCCGGGGCAGATCGGCCAGGTGCTCCATAACATCCTGCTGAATGCGCGGCAGTCGATGCCGGAAGGAGGAATCATCGAGGTTTACGCGGAAAATGGCGAGCGAGCGGACGCTGGCGGGCCCGCCGCCCGGGTGAGGATTTCCATTCGCGACTACGGGTGCGGAATACCGGCCGATGTCCTCCCTCGCATTTTCGACCCATACTTCACGACCAAACCCGGCGGCCACGGCCTGGGCCTGGCAACGGCATATGCCATCGTTGCCAAACACGGCGGTAATCTTTCCGTGGAATCGAGACCCGGGGCCGGCGCGGTATTCACGATCGATCTGCCGGCGTCGCCCGAGGGTCCCGCACCCGCGACTCCGATTGCCACCCACGTGCGAGTGGGGACGGAACGGCTGCTGGTCATGGACGACGAAGAGGCGCTGCGGAAGCTGCTGGCAACGGTTTTGGCGAGGCTGGGCTATGAAGTCCGGACAGCCAGGGACGGAGCCGAGGCCATTGCTCTGTGCGAACAGGAGAAAGCTGCCGGCCGCGGGTTTGACGCCGCCCTGCTGGACTTGACCGTGAGGGGCGGGATGGGAGGCGCCGAAGCTGCCACAAGACTCAAGGAGTTGGACCCATCCTTGAAGCTCATTGTGACGAGCGGCTATGCTGACGCGCCGGTGATTTCGGATTTCCGCCGGTACGGCTTTGACGACGTGATTCCAAAGCCATGGGCGATAGCCGAAGTGAGCGAAGTCTTCCGGCGGGTGCTGGTGCTGGATCCGAACCGCACCGCCAGTTAGCTCGGCGCGGGCGGGTGAACAAAGGTTGGCGCGCGCAGGAGCGCAACGCCGGAGTTGGCTGGGAGGCAGGGATTCGAACCCCGATACGCAGATCCAGAGTCTGCAGTCTTACCGTTAGACGACCTCCCAACGGGTATCCGTATTTTAGCATTGGGCAGCGGTGGCATTCCACCATGGTGCTTTGCTGGTGCCCGGGGTGGGAATCGAACCCACACTCTCCTTGCGGAGAAAAGGATTTTAAGTCCTTTGCGTCTGCCGGTTTCGCCACCCGGGCACGTTTTGAATCGACCGCCTGAGCTTCATTATCGCGCACTCGCTACGGAACGAGCTCGAATTCGCCCTTGGCGCGGATATCGCGCGAGGAGGCCCCCACCAGCACCGTGAAGCGGCCTGGTTCCGCGACCCAATCGTGGAAGGCGGAATCGTAGTACGACATGGCCGCCTTGTCGAGCTTGAATGACACAGCCCGCGTCTCTCCGGGTTGCAGCATGACGCGAGCGAATCCCTTCAACTCTTTCACGGGTCGGTCCACGCGCGACGGCGGCGGCTGAACATACAACTCGACCACCTCCGCCCCGGCGCGCGATCCGCTGTTGCGCACATTCAGGCTGACACCGACGGCCTTGCCCGCGCCGATTTTGGCGGGCGAAATCTGGAGGCCGCTGTAATCGAAAGTCGTATACGAGAGGCCGTGACCGAACGGAAACAGCGGCTCGACACCGCTCTTGTCGAACCCGCGATAGCCGACGTAAATGCCCTCCTCATATTCCACATGCAGGTTCTCGCCCGGATAGTGGCCGTAGGCCGGCGAATCCCGCAGCGCTTTGGGAAAGGTCACCGGCAGTTTGCCCGAGGGATTGACGGCTCCGAACAGCATATCGCCGATGGCATGGCCGACCTCTTGCCCGCCATACCAGGCATAGACCACGGCGGGCACCCGGTCGATCCACCTGGTCATCGTTACGGGCGCGCCGGCGGCAATCACCACGACGGTGTTTTTGTTCACGCCGGCGACCGCTTCGATCAGTTCATCCTGGCCGGCGGGAAGGTCCATGGACTTGCGATCGAATCCCTCGCCTTCCAGCTTGGGAGCGTAGCCCACGACGACCACCGCGACGTCGGAGTGAAGGGCCAGTGCGACGGCTTCTTCGCGCAACTCGTGCGGCGCCTTTCCCGCATCCTCTCCCTCCATAACGGCGCCCAGCGCGTAAGCGATATCGGCGTGCGGACCCGCGGCTTCCTTGATTCCATCGAGCGGGGTGACGGCATATTTCGGCCGCACCAGAGAACTGCCGCCACCACCGGTCCGCGCCACCGCAGCGTTAGGACCGATGACCGCGATGGTGCGGACGCGTTCGGCACGCAGGGGAAGCAGGCCGGCATTCTTGAGCAGCACGATGCTCTCGTTGGCCGCGGTGCGCGCCAACTGACGCTGCTCCGCGGTGTCCACATCGCCGCCGCCCGGGTGCGGGTGGTCGAACAATCCAGCCGTGAACATCACGCGCAATATGCGGCGCACGCTATCGTCCACGGCTGCCTCGGTCACGCTGCCCGCCGCGACCGCCGCCAGCACCTTGTCCGCCGTAAGCCAACCTGCGCCATTCCCGTCCCGTTTGGTTTCGGGCTTGTTGGCCCAGACCCGCATGGCTTCGCCGCCGGGCATCTCCAGATTCATGCCCGCGTTGACGGTTCCCTCCGTGCTGTAGGTGCCGCCCCAGTCGGAGATGACGAATCCGCGGAAGCCCCAGCGCCGGCGAAGCGTTTCGTTGAGCAGGTAGGGATTGCCGGCGCAATACGAGCCGTTCACCTTGTTATATGCCGACATCACCGCCCACGCCCCGGCTTCCTCGACGGCCGCCTTGAACGCCGGGAAATAGATTTCGTGAAGCGCGCGCTCGTCGATTTTCTCGTCGATGCGATGGCGTTCGAATTCCTGATTATTGGCGGCGAAATGCTTGGCGGATGGGATTACGCCTTCGGCCTGCACGCTGCGGATGTAGGCGACTCCCAAGCGCGCGGCGAGATAGGGGTCCTCTCCGTAGCCCTCGAAATTGCGGCCCCAGAGTGGCACGCGGTTAATGTTCAGGGTGGGTCCGAGGATCATGTCGCGGCCCAGCGCCTTCACTTCCTGCGCGATGACGCGGGCGGCGCTCGCCACCAGTTCGGGGTCCCAACTGGCGGCCATGCCGATGCCGGCCGGAAACGCGGTGGACAAGACCGGCGGCGTGGATGCCGCGTTAGTGACGGCGGAGGAGCCGCGCCAGTTCCGCACGCCCAAGGGACCGTCCGCCATCTTGATGGCGGGTATACCCAGCCGCGCATTCGGCTGGCTTTCCATCCAGCCCGAACCGCTCAGCATCTCCGCCTTCTCCTGAGGAGTCATGCGGCCCAGCAGATCTGTCACGCGGCGCTCGACATCGAGCGACGGATCTTTATAGGGAGCCACTGCCTGGGCGCGCAGGCGCACGGCGAACAGCGCCGCGACGGAAAGTGAAACCAAAAAGGAAGCCAGTTTCATATGGATAGGCGAGCGTCAAAAAGTACTCAGCGCCGCCCTTTTAATCGTTCCCGAGGCTACGCAGACGTAAATATAATTGCCATCGCTCCATATTGCGCCAGGAGTGCAAGGCGCCGACGAATTCGACGGAGTCGATTGCTGGATTTGCTGTACGACCGCAGTGTCAATCGCAACCGCCGTTTGATCCGGCGAGTCCGTGACGTGGATGCCAGGGCCTGGGACTATGACTTTGGCGGACTGAAAGCCGCGCCAGTCCTCACCGCCATCCCGGTCCCAGACGCCGGCGACCGAATCGGCAGTCCAAGTCCACAGCGGGATCGTATTCGCCGGAAAATTGTCGACGCCAGAAACCGCAGTGCAGCCAGTACAACTCGAGATCGACAGTTTGCTGCCGATAATCACCTTGCCGTCGCTGGTGATATAGGCATACGCTTTGCCCTTCGGCGACGATCCGCTCAGAACCACTGTTCCGCCGGTGGTGAACCGAATGGTTTTCTGGTTAAAGCGGACATAGCATGGCGTGGCGGTGGAGCACGCCGCGCCAAACGTCAGCTCGGCCGGCTTATTCGTGCGCACAGGCACGAAGTCCCCCAATTGCGAGTTGGCCGGAGGCTGCGCGGCACCGGCGCCCACCACCCATACAAAGATCATTTGGAGCTTCAGCGCTCTGATCATATGCCACTAGTGTACAGGGGAACTACGCTTCAGGATTTTGCGTTCTTTCGAAGCATGGCGGGTCATACGGACATTGGCATGGAGTTTGTGCAGACGGCATCGGCTTTGAGATCTCGATGACTAAGTAAGTTCAGAATACTGTCCGGCTTTGAGTCTCGAGCTTGGCCGCTAGAGAATAGCGCGGGTCCACGGGCCCGCCATCGAGGACGCGGTCGGCGACGTACTCGCCCACCGCGGGGCCATGCTTGAAGCCGTGCCCGGAGCCGCCACCGACCAGCCAGACGTTGGCGAAATCCGGGTGGCGGTCGATCAGGAAATCGCCGTTGGATGTATTTTCGTACTGGCAGACGCGCGCTTCCACCAGCGGCGCATGCCGCAGTGCGGGCAAGCGCTGGCCGAGGATATCGCGCGCGGAAGCGAGCGCATCCGCGGAGGGGACGCGGTCGGCGGTATCCGGGTCGATGGGCGGGCCGTGCTGGTCGAGGGCGATTTTGACGCCGCGGTTTTCCAGGTCGGGGAAACCGTATGGCCCGCGCGGATCGCTGAAGTCGATCCATACCGGCATGGCCGGCGGAGAAAAGCGTGGGTCGCCGGGCGGCGTTCCGAAGAAGAACGCCTCCTGGCGCGTGGGCTCGATGCGTTTGGAGAGCAAATCGGGAAAAACCTTGGGCAGCCAAGGGCCGCAGGCGAATACGAACGCACCGGCGCGCACAGCGGCACCGCTCGAAGTGCGCACCTCCGCGAGCGATCCGGCGCCCTGCGGCGCGGCGGCGGCTTCGGGCAGAAACACGGCGCCCGAGCGCACCGCATCGGCCACCACGGCCGCGACGGCGCGGCGGGCCATCAACGCGCCGCTCTCCGGCTCGAAGATGCCCCATGCGCCGGGCGCGCAATCCATCTGGGGGTATCGCGATTTCAACTCGGCCGGGCTGAGCAGCTTCAAAATGCGCGCCGCACCGGGCGAGCGTCAGGCGCGTGTTTTCGGTATACGGGTCGCCTGCGGGCGCAGTCCACAGAACGCCCGTCTGGTGCCACAGCGGCGGACTGGACTCGCGGCAGAACTCGCGCCACAACTCGAGCGAACGCATGGCCGAGCGGGTGTAAATCTCGTCCGCGCCGTAGCCCATACGAACGATGCGCGATTCGCCGCCAGAGCTGGACCGCGAGTGGGCTACGCCATAAGCGTCCAGAAGCACGACCTGCAGGCCGGCCTGGCGAAGATGATGCGCCGTCCACGCGCCAAACACGCCGGCGCCGATCACGGCAACATCGTAGGACATGCCTAAATATAACCAGAAGTCAGGAGGCTGACTTCGGCAGCACCAGCCGGAAGCAGCCGAGCACCGCCAACATGAGCGCCAGGCAGGCGACGATGCCGGGATTGAAGGCCAGATTCGTTTCCAGCTCGCGCAGCAGATTGCCCCAGGATGGCAGCGGGTCGGATACGCCCAGCCCGAGTAATCCCAGGTTGGCTTCGCTGAGGATGAACAGCGGAATGGAAGTCCAGAACTGGGCCAGCAGCACGGGCTTCAGGTTAGGCGCCAGTTGGCGCAGCAGCAGGCGAAAGCCGCGGCACCCGCAGGCGCGCGCCTGCAGGAGGAAGTCCGAGTTACGCATGTCGCGCACGCCCGCGCGGATCACGCGCGCCGGCGCGGCCCAGCCGAGGGCGCCGAGCAGGGCGAACGCGATCAGCACGGAGATGGACGGCGAGACATTCAGGGGCAGGAGGGCGCGAGCGGCGATTAACAGGAAGATCCAGGGCAGAGAGAGCATCAGGTCGATGGCGCGCACGGCGACGCGGTCGAAGAGGCCTCCGCGATAGCCGGCGATTCCGCCGATCAACGTGGCGAGCACCGTGGAAAACACGGCGGCCGCGGGCGCCAGCAGTAGCGAGATGCGGGTGGCAGCCAGCAGACGCGCGAGGCGGTCGCGGCCCAAGGCGTCGGTGCCCAGCGGGAATCGCCAGGAGATGGGCGCGCCGGGAAAGTCGCGGAACTGGTGCGCGTAGGATGCGCCCGCGATGCGATCCGGAAATAGAGCCGCCAGCAACAGCAGCCCGAGGAATATCCAGGCCAGCTTGCGGGCTAGGAGACGACCGCTTGCTTTATTCTGACTTCTGACTTCTGGCTTCTGACTTCTTGCTCGCTTCACGCGCCCACCTCGCCGCGTCCGCCGGAGACCACGCCCGCCAGGGAGTTCGCTATTTGGGTCGCCAGCGCGACCAGCATGGTGAGAGTCACCAGCAATGGCAGATCGCGCGCCAGCGCGGCTTTCCAGGCTAGCTGGCCAATGCCGGGGAAATCGCAGACTACCTCGACGGCGACGGCCGCGCCGAATGCCATGCTGACGGACACCCCGGCCAAGGCCAGCGCCTGTGGCGCGGCCAGTGGGACGATGTGCCAGAACAGAATGCGCCCGGAAGCGATTCCCCGCGCCCTGGCTGCCATCACGTGCGGTTGGGCAGCGGCGTGCGAGAGCAGATTCCGCAGATACTGAAAGACTCTCGGGAACACGGCCAGCGCCATGGTGGCGCGCACGGGCCCGGCGTAGACAAAGATCAGCAGCGCCAGCGCGGCGGATGGTACGCACAGAAGCAAGCCGCTGAGACCGGCGGCCATGGTATCCCAAATCCGGTTGGGATGGATCGCTCCCGGCAGGGCGAAGACCAGGGCCAGCGCCCATCCGCCCATGATTCCGACCGCCATCAGTTGCGCGGTTACAGGCCAGCGTTCACGGAGCAAGTCCGCCACCGGGCGATGCCAGTTTCGAGAGACTCCCAAATCTCCGCGGAGCATGGCGGCTGTGTGACCCATGGCGTAGGTCATGAAACTGCCCTGTTCGGGCCGCGTGGCCTGTAGCGCTCGCAAGGCCAGCGCGTCGCGGGTGGGATCCAGTTCGTGTTCGTCCACGCCGAAGCCCGGACTGAAACGCACCAGCGCGGCGGTCAGAAATGCACCTATCAAGGCAGTGACCGCGAGCGAGACGAGCAGATGCGCGAGATGTTTCAGGGCGGGCATCAATTCACGGCGCCGGCATGCTTCTCAAGATGGCCGGGCGAGAGCAGGTGAATGCCGTTGCTGCGCCCGGTCTTATTCAGGTGCTTCGATTTGTACATCCGGCGGTCGGCCTCGGCGAGCAGTTGCTCGGCATCGGAGCCGTCGTCGGGATAGAACGCTTCTCCCACGCTCAAGGCGATGGCGCCGGCAGCGTGCAGCGTGCCGGTGTCGTTGCAGGCGATGTTTTGAAACTCCGAGATGCGGCGGTAGACCGCTTCCCGGTCGCTGCCGGGCAGCAGGATGACGAACTCATCGCCTCCCATACGCGCCACGTAATCGTACTCGCGGCAATTCTCGCGCAGCACATCGGCTACGTAGCGCAGCACCTTATTGCCTTCCAGGTGGCCGAAGCGATCGTTGACCTGCTTGAAGCCGTCCAAGTCGCAAACCAACACCGTGAGCGGCTCCTGGGTCCGCCGGCAGCGCGCCAGTTCGCTATCCAGCCGCAGGAACAGCGACCGGGCGTTGGGGAGCAGGGTCAGGTAGTCGGTGGTGGCGGAGTCCTCCGCGAGCTGGAAGCGCAACGCGTTTTCGATGGCTAGCGAGACTTTGGAAACGATGGCCAGCAGAATGCGCAGGTGGTCGCGCGAAAAGGCGTCCTTGTCCGCGCGGTAGAGGGTCAACGAGCCGAGTACCCCATTGACGCCTTCGAGGGGCACTGCCAGGGCTGAGCGCAGCGTACTGAATTTGGCGGGATCGTTCAGATATCCGGCTTCGACCGAAGGGTTGCCGTTCAAGATACTCTTGCGGTTCTCGGCCACCCAACCCGAAAGTCCCTCGCCGATAGGGATCTCGAGCGAGGAGAACAGCCGGTAGTTTTCGCCGTTGACATAGTGGGGGATCAAGACGTTGCCGCGGCTGACGTAGACGGCGATGGCATCGTATGGCACCATCTTCTTCAAGCGCATGGACACGACCGACAGCGTCTCATCCAGACTCAATGAGTTCCCTAAGTCCTGGGTCAGCTCAAAGAGGAGCTGCGCCTCCTGGCGGGCAGCTGCGATGCATGCCAGGAAGTCGCCTTCCGGGTTGCCATCGTCGGCATGCGACATCTCGAAGCCGGCGCCCGGCGCCTTTCCATTCGCGATTTTGAGTTCCGTGGATAACTTGGTTTCCCGCGGGGGCTGCGCCTGGGCCATTTGTTCCAGTTCCGTGTAGCGACGGGCGAGCACTTCCACCACGGCCGGGTCGAATGCCGTGCCGGACAAGCCTACGACCTGCCGCAGGGCGTCATCCAACGGGAGGGCGCGGCGGTATTGCCTGTCCGACGCCATGGCATCCAGACAATCGACGGCCGCCAGAATGCGTGCGCCCAATGGAATGTTCTCGTCCTTCAACCCGTCCGGATAACCGGAACCGTCCCACCTCTCGTGGTGGGAGCGGACCAAGGGCACCACGGGATACGGGAAAGAGACGCGTTCCAGGATTTCCGCACCCACTAGCGGATGGATTTTCATCTTCTCGAATTCCTCGGGAGTCAAGCGCCCCGGCTTGGAGATGATGTGCTCGGGTATGGCCAACTTGCCGATGTCATGCAGCAGGGCCGCGGCGCGGAGGGCCTCCAGGTCCGGCTCGGCCAGGCCCATTTCCTTCCCGATCTCGACGGCGTAGACGCGCACGCGCCGCAGGTGTTCGTGCGTGTTGTGATCCTTGGCTTCGATGGCCAGAGCCAGGGCTTCAATGGTACGCAGATGCAGACCGGCCATCTCTTCGACGTGGCGCCTTTCGTCGTCGAGGCGGTCCAGATAAACACGGTAGGAGCGGTGGATGAAGTAAATCACCGGCAGTAGCAGGACCGACCCCTGCCAGTGAACCTGCCGGCTGAACAGGTTGATCATCCAGGCGATCGACGAACCCATGATATAGAAGGGAAAGGTCCAAAAGTAAGTTTCGCGCCAGACCTTCGCCAACGGTTTGCGTTCCACGAGCGCCACCGCGGCCGCCACCGGAGCAGTGTTCAGCGCGAAATAGAGTAGCGCCGCTACCACCAACAGGAACGGACCCGTGACGCCAAACGCATAGACAGCCGGCCAATGATAGAAGCGGTAGGCGACGGCGATGGCCATGCCCGTGTTCGCCACGCTGAAGGCAACCTGGGAGAGTCGCGGAGCTTGCCTGGCTCTCCAGAAACATTGAACCAGGGTTCCGGCGCAGCTGATAGCGACGGTCTCGCCCAGGGACATTTCCGCGATGCCGATCAGGCCGAACAGGAAACAGACCGACATGGTGCTGGGTATGCCGGGCAGATTGACTTTCATGCCGGCGGCCAGGCTCGACAGAGCCAGATAAAAACAGAAGCGCCAAATGTCGTCGGAGTGCCATGGATATACGGCGGTTGCGATGAAGGCGCCGCCGATGGCAATCGAGAGGGCGGCAAAGAGACGAGCTTTAAGCGGCATCGCGAGTTACTCCAGAATATCGCTTGCGTGCCGAATTTCCGAGGTCTAGGCGCCTGCGGTACCTCTGGTACCTACCCTTCGGCTGAGTCGGGATATGTACCAAAGTTGTCGCAACTGAGCGATGACCGGATCGCGCTGTCACTTCGGCTGTCATATATGGTTATAATGATTCTTACAGCCCCCGGCTTTCAATAGTTATAGAGACGATCAGGTACTCGCGGTACCACGGTTGTGAGTCGCGCGATCCGGACTTACCCATAGATAGCATCGCGGAGCTATCTTTGGTTAACTTTGCGCAAGGCACCTTGCGCATGGCACTCTCTACTAAGGAGAAATAAAGGCATGGCGACAGGCACGGTAGCGGACGGATCTGATTCAGGCGTTTTGTCGTCTCTGCTGGCGTCTAACCGGGCCGGAGCGTTTGTGGCGCGCGACAAGATCCGGCGGTTTCTACCGGCGGCTCCAGTCACTCAGGACCAAACCGGGATCGGCTCCTCGCTGATCGAAGATCTGTTCCTGCGTCACGTGCATCTGAAGAGATGCAACACTATCGGCGCATTAAGCGAGTCGATGGCGCTGGCTTATCCGATCGTGGAGCGGGTCTTTCGCGACGTACGCAATCAGCGGCTGCTGGAAGTGAGCGGCATGACCGGTGACGACTATGTTTTCGCGCTGACCGGAGCCGGCCGCGCCATGGCCTCGGATCGCTGCCGGTCATGCCAGTACGCGGGCCCGGCGCCCGTCAGCCTGAACGCTTACCGGCAAGCCATCCTGGATCAAAGGCCTCAGGTGGCGGTGAACCGCGCGGCATTGCGCCTGGCTTTCGGCGACATGGTGGTGACCGACAAATTACTCGATCAACTGGGACCCGCGCTGGTGGCACAGAACTCGATGTTCCTGTATGGTCCGGCCGGCACGGGCAAGACCAGCCTGGCGGAGAGACTGCTGCGCGTCTACGAGGACCAACTCGTGATGCCTTATGCCGTGGAGGTGGACAATCAGATCATTGTTCTGTTCGACCCCGCAGTGCATGAGCGCGTGCAAATCGATATGGAGGATGCCGACCCGCGGTGGGTAGTGTGCCACCGGCCGTGCGTGGTGGTGGGAGGCGAATTAATTCCCAGCATGCTGGAGTTGCGGCGGGACGATTCGTCCGGGACGTATGCTCCGCCGGTGCAGATGAAGGCCAACGGGGGATTGCTGGTGATCGACGATTTCGGTAGACAACTGATTTCGCCGCGCGACCTGCTGAACCGCTGGATTGTGCCGCTGGACAGGCGCGTGGACTATCTGTCGCTGAACTACGGCGTGCGCTTCCAGATTCCTTTCGAGGTCATGATCGTCTTCGCCACCAACCTGGAACCGAGCGAACTGGCCGACGAAGCGTTCCTGCGCCGGATTCCGAATAAGATTCTGGTGGAAGCGGTGTCCGCGGAAGTTTTCGACGAAATCTTCCGGCGCGTGCTGGTGAAGTTCAAAATGACCAGCGAAGACGGCGTTTATGAGCACCTGCGCAAGCTTTGCGTGCAGCGCGGAGGCGATCTGAGGCCGTCCTATCCGAAAGAGATGTGCCAGATTATCCGCGCGGTGAAGGTATATGAGCAGCAGACTTTAGGAGTTAGCCGGGCCGACCTGGAACGGGCAGTGGAGTTGTTCTTTGGAACCATGGAGGCGGGACATTCGAATTAGTGCATCTTCCGGCCATGCGCGCTCGCAGGTGCACTCGGTAAGGAGGTAAGATGATGCGCGTCGAAGGTATGCAGAAGAACCGTATCGGCGAACGGCGTGTGTTTCAAGGCGTCGTTCATGTTTCCTGGCAAACCCGCTCTGGAGAGACGACGACGATACGGGCAAAGTGCACAGACATCTCAGACCAGGGCGCGAAGATCGAATCCGATCAGCCAATCGAGTGGCGCACGAATGTGTACCTGCAGGCTCCGGCCTACGGCCTGATGGGGAATGCTACAGTCCGCTACTGCAGGCGGAGCCGGATGAAATACTTAATTGGAGTACAATTCAGCTCGTCGGCCAGTCAAGCGGACCAGGGCAGAAAAGCCCTGATCCAGGGGCCGCCGGGCGCGGAGAAACCTGATGCAAATTGACCGCAGTATTCGTCCGATGATGCCGGAGGAGAAGCAGGCGAAACGGCAATGGGGAACGGGCGCCTGCCAGGTGCGGGGATGCACCACGCGGGCCGCCTATCTGGTGCTGGAAAGCTCTTCCGGCGAATCGGACGAGGATTGGTGGCAATATAGCTGCCCGAAACACGCCCGGCAATTCGCGAATCAGCATGGGTTGGAAATGCCGGCAGAGGCGCGCGTGGCGCGCCAGCATCGAGAGACACCGGCTCTGGTGTGAGGGGAAACCGCTCCCTTACGGTCGCGGCTCGGTACTACGGTTGCGGCTCGGCTAGAATGGAGTGATGAAAAGCAGAGGGACTGTGCTGGTCTCCGCCGCGGTTCTGGCCGCCGCGGCTTTCTACGCCGCCGATGTGAAACTGGCGCCGCCTTACGCGACGCCTTCCGTCAATAATGGACCGCACGTGATTCCGCAGCCGGCGGGCGCGCAGTTGCACGTGCCGGCGGGTTTCTCGGTGAGCGTGTTCGCGGACAACTTCGAGCGCCCGCGCTACATGCTGCTGGGTCCCGGCGGCGAGCTGCTGCTTAGCGACGCCGCGGAGGGCCCGAACGGCGCTGTCTACGCGATGCCGCTGGGCAAAGCGGATGGCTACCAGGCGCACGATCGCAAGAAGCTGATCGCGGGGCTGGATCGTCCTTACGGGCTGGCGTTTTGGCACGAGTATCTTTACGTGGGCGAACCGGAGTCGATCAAGCGCTATAAGTACGACTCGAAAACCATGACCGCCGGGCCCGGGGAGGAAGTCGTCTCGCTGAAAGGATTCGGGCACGGCCACTGGACGCGCAGTCTGCTATTCGATCGCGCCGGCGAGAAGCTTTATGTGGGAGTCGGCTCGGGCTCGAACGTGTCGACCGGCGAGGACCCCGTGCGCGCGGCCATCAACCGCTACAATCCGGACGGGAGCGGCCACGAGACTTACGCGGCGGGCACGCGCAATCCCATCGGGCTGCATTGGTATCCGGGGACCGACACGCTGTGGGCAGCGGTGCAGGAGCGCGACGCGCTGGGCGACGACCTGGTGCCCGATTACTTGACGCACATCCAGCAGGGCGGCTTCTACGGATGGCCGTATGCGTATATCGGGCCGAACGAAGATCCGCGCAACAAAGGCCAGGCGCCGGACCTGTTGGCGAAGACTATCGTGCCCGACGTTCCTTTAATACCTGCGCACCAGGCGGTGCTGGATTTCGAATTCTATACCGGCAAACTGTTTCCCGCCGAATATCGCGATGGCGCTTTTCTGGCTTTGCACGGCTCCTGGAATCGCGCGCAGCGGGTAGGATACAAGATCGCTTTCATTCCGTTCCACGCCAGCAAGCCCGCGGGGCCGGCGCGCGATTTCCTGACCGGCTGGATGATCGCGCCGGATAGCCGCGATGTGTGGGGCCGTCCAGTGGGATTGCTATTCCTACCCGATGGCAGCATGCTGATATCCGACGATGGCGGCAAGAAAGTTTGGCGGGTCGGGTATAAGTAAGCGGGAGACAGGAGTCAGGAGTCAGGAGACAGGAGACAGGAGACAGGAGACAGAAGCGCGGCGCGTGAAATTTCCTTTGCTAGTGACTGCGATTATGGGTGTGACCGCCCTGCAGGCGGCGCAGCCATTCTCGCACCGGGTCCATCTGGCGGCGAAGCTGGATTGTGCGGTTTGCCATGCGGGCGACAACTTGCGGCCGGTCGAGAGCGCTTGCCTGAAGTGTCATAAGACCGCGGAGATCGGCGCACCGATAGTGACTCGCCTCGCGCGGTTCGACCATCAATTACACTCGAAGCTAGGCAATGTCGCGCCGCTTATCGCCGCGGCGATCGATAAGAAGACTTACCTAAGTACGCCGGGCCCTGAGCTACGGGCGCAGCTCAACACCCAGAATCCCTGCGAGGCGTGCCATCGGGGCCTGGAGGTGTCAGACAAGCCGGATCGGAGCGCGCTGCCGCAAATGGCGGATTGCCTGGTGTGCCACAACCAGATCGATCCACCGTATAGCTGCGAGTTCTGCCACGCGAAAGGGGCTGCGCTGAAGCCCGCGAGTCACACGCCCGATTTCCTGGATACTCACACAAGTGACAAGTCAGGTTTTGACAAGACGACTTGCGCGGTATGTCATGGGCGGAAGTTCCACTGTCTGGGTTGTCACTGACAGACAGCAGTCAGGAGTCAGTGAGTCAGTTCTTGGATGGCCGCGGCAATGCGCGCGGCGGCGTCCGGTCCCACTGAATTCTCTTCGCCGTACCAGGCCCTTTTGGCGTTTTGCAGGTAGGGAGGTTTCTCGTCCCACTCCGCTTTCGGGATGATATAACCGATCTCGTCGTCGGCGAGGCCGATGAGCATTTTGAATGGCGCGTGCAGCATGGATTTGATGGGCGTTTCGATGGGCGCATCCGGAAAATCGGCGCCCGCATAGCGCTCCACGCCGCCCAGGCTGAGCTCCGGATACATCTCTCCGGGGATCAAGGCGATGGCCAATACAGGCTGGGCGGCCGACATGCGGATCAGCCCCACAGAGGTGGTGGTGGCGCCGTCGGCGGTGGTTTTCTTGCGGCCTTTGTAAAGGTCCACTTGGGCCGCCATCTCGAAGCCGCGATTGGTGACCGGTATGGTGATGATGCGCTCGGCGAACTCGACCTTGGAGATGCTCACGGGCTGAGCGGAGCGCGCGGCATCGGCGGCCAGATCCGCGATGCGCTCGCCCAGGATCTGAGTCTTGCGGAAGCTGTTCTCCGGCGCGATCGCGCCGGTGGCGGGGTCTTTGATCCTGGCGCCCAGCGGGGACTGCATCCCGCCCACTGCGCCGTTCCATAACACCGCCATGCCACCCAGTTTGGATTCCAGGCGCTTATAGAAGAATCCGGGATAGTCGGCGCTGATCTGGGTATTGCGGGAGCCCAGCGTCTCGGGATGGTTGGCCCAATTGACCGCAGTCGCGATGGGCTTGCCGTTCTTGCCGGTGAGCGAAAGGACGATCAGATCGGGGTCGTGGACCACCGGCGGGCGAGTGTCGTCTATGAACGAATCGAGCTCCGCGGTGTGGACCACGGCCAGCGATGGCGTGGCGGGTTCGAGCGCCGCGAGCGCGCCCTTGGCGGCCTCGGCGACACGATCCACCACGAAGGCGTTATAGGCATTGTCGATGCCCGATTGTCCGGGGGCCGTACCCCACAGCCCCATGGTATCGGGACCTTCGTGCACGTGCGTGGAGGCCACCACCACATCGGCGTCCGGGACTTTCGCGCGCACGCGCTGAACATCGTCGAGGAAGAAGCCGATCAGATCCACCTCGCACATTACCAGCGGCTTCTGGCCCGCACTGAACGCCAGGCAGCGGACGTAAAGATCGTCGTGCACCGCGACGGCCACCCGATTGTGTCCGAACCCCGCCATGTAGACGGGCGGATGGTCCCCGACGGGCGGGGTAATGACGGTCTTGAATGCGCCTGCGCGGAACTGCCCGAAGAGCGATCCCGCGCAGGCCAGGAGGAGGAAGAAACGCACCGGCTACACCCACCAGGCCGCGGCGGGCTGTTCTTTCATCACCAGACCGTTGAGGAAATCGGCGGCTTTGCGCAGGCCTTCTTCGGGCGACAGGAGGCTGTCCTCATGCTCGATGGAAAGCACGTAATCGTAGCCGAACATGCGCAGCGTGGAGGCGAACTCTTTCCACCACTCGCCGCCATGGCCGTAGCCGCAGGTGCGGAAGATCCAGGCGCGGTTGCGCTCGTCGGTATACGACTTGGTGTCGAGCACGCCGGTGAGCGGCAGGTTGCGTTCGTAGATCTGGGTGTCTTTGGCGTGCACGTGGAAGATGGCGTCGCCGAGCACGCGGATGGCGGCGATGGGATCGATGCCCTGCCAGAACATGTGGCTGGGATCGTAATTGCAGCCGATCGACGGGCCGGCGATGGCGCGCAGCTTGAGCATGGTCTCCGGGCTGTAGACAACGAAGCCGGGATGCATTTCAATGGCGACCTTCACGCCGTGATCGGCGGCGAACTTGGCCTGCTTGGTCCAGTAGGGCGCGACTTTGGCCTCCCACTGCCATTTCAGGATCTCCAGGTAATCCGGCGGCCAGGGACAGGTGACCCAGTTAGGCCACTTGGACTTGTCGCAGTCGCCCGGGCAACCGGAAAAATCGATGACCACGGGAACGCCCAGTTTTTCGGCCAGGCGGATGGTTTTGCGGCTGATTTCCTGATCGTGCTTGGCGCGCACCTGATCGGGGTGCAGCGGATTGCCATGACAGCTCAGTGCGCTGATGGTGAAGCCGTTGTCAGCCAGCTTCGTCTTGAATTCGTTCAGTTCGGCTTTGCTGTCCAACATGGACAGCTTGCAGTGTGGATCGCCCGGATAGTTGCCCGTCCCGAGTTCCACGGTATCGATATTGATGCTCTTGAGTTTTTTCAGAACATCGTCGAGGGATAGTTGCGCCAACAAGGCGGTGAATACGCCGACTCTCACTTAGAAGTTCTCCTTTCGGGGATGGTTCGCATTGCCACCGTACAGGATAGCAGGGCGAGGGGTGGGTGAGCCGTTCGATTCGGCTGCCTCCTGTTGCATCATGTTGCGCGGTGTTGCGGCGTGCGGCGTTGGATGGCGGCGGATTTGGGGGCAGCGGCTTCGCCCACAGTCTTTCCGCCAAACAATGCCATTTTTGTTTAAACCTTTTGTTTTCACCGTCACGACTGGCGCGTTTGTGCATGAGCGCGTCCGCTTGTTCCGACCCTAGGATAGCATCAGGGATCTGGAGATCTTCATCGCCGACTTACGCTGGTCCTTTGGGTTCATGGGGATGGCGGTGTGCGGCAGCTTGTGACTCAAAACCGGCCAATCGCGGCAAATGTACTACCGGAGTTCCCGCGAAGCTTCCCGGGCGGCCCTGTGATGTTTTGTAAGGTCCCTGATGGTAAGCAGGGTTTGGCGGGACGCCTCATCGACGTTGAGGCCTCCTGATGTCGCTAGTCAGAAGCGGTCTAGCTCGCGCTCGGCATCGTCAGTATGCATCTCGATGAGCTGCCCGAGCGCCCAGATCATCAGGCGCACGTCCGCGTTCGGTGTAACTGCCAGCACTGCTCCCAGCGCGGATGCACGGTCCTCGTTCGCCACGACCGCACCGAATCCGAGCCTCGCAAAAGTCGCGCTGCGCCCCGGTTTGGTCGCCCCAGATCTCGCGCAGGACCTTCTCTATCACCGGCAAGGAGCGAGCACTTCCCCGGTCGCAGAGTTGGTCGACAGCCCACGACCTCACGGACATGGACCACGGCACCTTCCCTTTCTCCTGTGCCACCGTCTCCAGGTACGCGGTCTGCATGGCGCTGCCCTGCTTCCGTTCCAAGAGAGCGGTCCGATAGGCGATCGCAGCGGCTGGATAGAGTTCCCCGGTCGGGTCGGATCCCAGCGCCGGAGGGGCAAGAGCGCCCAGGTACCGCAGAGCGTCATCGGAGGGAGAGCGGGCGATCCTGCTCGTCGCATAGGCCCGGACGGTTGGGCTCGTGAGCGCGGCTATATTGGGCGCCGCGACGGATGCGGGCCATACCGCCAACCATGTTTCGAGCCCGGTGGGATGGCCCTGGGCCACCGATTCGAGCGCGGCTAGAGCTGAGGCCTGCGTCTCGGGCGACGCGGAGGCGCTCGCGATCGAATCGAGAAACAGTCTCTCAAGCGTGAATGGCGTCGGTTGGTCAGCCATCGAAGCTACGCTCAAAATCACCGACGCTGCTACGACGCGAACTATTTGGGGGGTGTTCATAAAATCTCCAGTGCTCAGTGCTGCGCGAACACGGACGCGTCCTCTTCTAGAGTTGAATCATGGGCTGGGGGCGGGCATGTTCCCTTGGAATGAAGGTTTTGTTGAAAACAAAGGCTCGAATTGGCTTCGCTTCGTAATTTGGCCTCGTTCGGCGCGTTCCCCCGACCGGTACGCGCGACGCGCCCCGAGCCTCGCATGCATCACTTGTCCCCGCGCTGGGTTGCATCGCGTCGCATAACGCCGCGCCTTCGGCTGCGCGACGCGACGATTTTGAATTTGGTTTTAGCATTGCAGATTGTTGCACTTGGCTGCAGGCTCGCCAGCCGGCAATCCCAGGCCGGGGAGGGCCATAACACAGGGAATTGAGCTGTCGAATCTTCTTATCGTTGAAAAACCGGACCGAATTGGCTTCGCTTTGTAATTTGACCGTTCGACGCCACCGCAGGGGCCAGTACGGGCAGCGCGACCCAGGAGCGCTGCAACGCGATACTTGTTCCGTCTCGGGCATTCGACACAACACTACCATGGCGGCAGCGGGAATGCGGTGGGTTGGGAGCGACGTTAATCCTATTTTCAAGGGGATGGCGGGGTTCCCCGATTGTGGTGTAGCGATCATTACAACTGGCGCGGGGCGATGGTCAATTTTGCTCAGACGTATTGTTACGGCGAGCGGTACTTTGGAGCATGGCTGCTCCCATGCCCAAGGCCTGTGCCGAAAAACAACGGCTTCTACAGGCATTCACGGACGCGGTTTCTAATTACCACAGAATGCAATCGGCCCAGTTGGAGGCTCTCGTTCGCGGCGACGGATTTGATTTTGAAAACGAGATCGCAAGAGCGGCGAGACGGCGGGAACACGCCAAATATGCAGTCATCGCGCATCAAGAGAAACATGGTTGCTAGAATCCGCCGGCATCATTCACTTTTCGGCGGTTATTTTTACGTTCTTGAACGCGCCCGTTTCATCAAACGAGCCCAGGCCAATCTTGCCGGGTCCCAGGCTGAGGTCCACTGCGTGCAATGCCGGCACGCGCTGCCCGTCGACTGCAACATCGATAGTTCCGGCGGCGGCATCATGCGTCAGCGTGACGTGATACCAACGGCCGCTCGCCGCGAATGCGGCCGGGCCGCGCTCAGCGCTGATGCGCACGCGCTCACCGCCATACACGCGAAAGATGCCGTTGTGCACCGGTTGCTTCTCTGCCGTGTCCGTGGAGAGGTGCGCATAGTCGAAGTGGGCCGGATCACGATAGGCGAACACGATCAGCAGTGAGCGGCCCAGCGGCATGACGTCCGCTTCAACGGTCAGGCGGGCATAATTCGGGGCGTCGGCCAGGGCGAATTGAATCGGACGGCGCGGTCCGGGCAGAGGCCCGCGGCTGGTGACCAGGCGCAGGGCGCCCCCGTCGACTTTCCAATCCGCAGCCGCCGGGACCGACCAAGCGCGGCCGAAGATTTCGAGCGTATCGGCGGCGCTCGCGTGGAAAACGGCCAATGCTGTGAGGACGACGAGTTTCGTTGAGGCGGCGTGCATTGTCGCGGCTCAGACCAGGGCGAACACAGACTTGGAGCGCTCGGACTTCAGGTAGGCATTGGGATCGTGATAGAGGCCGCCTTCAGGAAGCCAGTCCATCAGCGGCCCGAGATCCCGACGCACTTTGTTCTTGTAGAACTGAGGAAGCAAGCTGCTCTCCTGCTCAAAATAAGGCGGAAATTGCGGGTCGTTGTCCAAGCGATGGCGAACCTCGCTGTAATATCTGGCCCTTCCGAAGCCCTCCGTGGAAACCGCACGCACCACGTTCAACCAACGGGCGGTCACACCTTGGGTCGCCAGGAAGCGACGGAAGATGGCGCGTGTGGAGAAGGAATACCGGGTCAGGTCGATGATCCGATCGTAGAAGCTCCGCCAGGAATAGTTTGCCGGCTTGACGTTCATGGCGCCGTTATTGTTGAGAAAGTGGAATGGGAAAGGCAGCACGCGGTTTGATTGCTGGTAATCCAGATTGAGCGGTGCGGCCCGGCCGAATGCGGAGAGCAGCGAATAGGCCGGGAAGGCGCCCGGGGTCATATCCAGGAATCGTTTGGTGAGCTCGAATGGATCGAGCCCCTCGTCGGTATCGAGCCCCAGCACGAAGTTGGTTTGTATGTAGGGAATGTACCGCAGGATCAGGTTGACGTGTTCGGACACCTGGCGAACTTTGGCTATCCCGACCAACGCGCCGGTTTTGGATTTATCGCCCAGGGCGAACCAGGATTCAATGCCGGGGAGGACGCCTTTGAATGAATTGCGTTTGAGCCGCTTGAGGTGCGGTTCGGAAAGCAGGGACAGGCTGCTCTCGGCGACGAAATCGATGCTGCCGGGAGGGACCGCGTCCTCAATCATGTCCATGTAGTCATGGAACCGGACTCCGAAGTTGGGATCGTGCCAGGCTACCAGGGGCCGTTTGAACTTAGTCAGCAGGAACCGGAGGTCCGCCTGGAGCACCGCGAAGTCCATGGGTTGATAGGGCACCGTGGAATCGATACAAAACGCGCAAGTGTAAGGGCACCCCAGGCTGCCGAGCATGGGAACCATCTTGAGGAGCGGCGCTTTCCGAAGCGTAGGCTCGATAAACGGCCAACGCTCGCGTACCCCGGGGAGGGTTCTGGGCTGCTGCAGGGCGGCGAGTTGGACGCCCACGGGCCGGTGTTGCACGCAGTCCCGCAAGACGTCACGGAGGGTATCCTGGTCCGTGAAGCCCAGCACGTAGTCGAAATAACGCGCAGCGTCTTCGGGGTAACAGCGGGCGTGCGGGCCCCCGAGGACAGTGATCGCTCCTCTCCGACGAAAGAGATTACTCAGGGCGTACGCCGTGTGCGCGGCTTCGGTGAACGCGCCGACGAAGACGACGTCGACGTTGTCCGGCAACTCCGTCAGCAGATCTTCAAAGCCGGTGTAACAAACGAAGGCAACCTCATGCCCCTCCTCTTTGCACCAAACCCCAATGACCTGGGGCATGATACTGGCGAGGCTGGCATTCATTATGCGGGCGTACAAAGCCCGGGTGGGGCCCTGGGAGACGATGTCGATAATCCCGATCCGCAGCCTTTTCAGGAACCCTCCAATCGGCCGTCGGCCCAGGCGTGCCCGAAGTTCTTCCTCTGACTAAACGGATAACAAGAATTGCGCCTTCTTGTCTGTTCTCAATTGGACAGCGCCCGCATGATAATGCGGTCAAAACTGCTCACATAGTAGGCTGTGGCTTTGAAAAACGCGGATAAAACAAGCAATACACAAGTTGGCCCGAGGCTGACGGTGTACACGGCGGCGGTCGGACCGTCGGCCGGCCTGCCATACGGCCCTCCACGTTTGCGTCGCACACCCGTGGCAAGTGCGCAGAGCACCGAACAAACAATCGTCAGCATATAATCTAATGATGCGCGTGCGGACATTCATCGCGACCCTCACCTTATTTTGCGGAGGCTACTCACATCAAGCCGCGGGCCAGAGCGAGCATTCCGAGCAGATTCTTCTGAAGGCAGGCAGGCTTCTCGACCTCAAAGCCGGACGTTACGTGGAAGACGCCGCCGTGCTGATCGAGGGGGAGCGCATCAAGGAAGTCGGCCGCGCGGCGGATCTTGCGGCGCGCGCACCGCAGGCCCGGGTTATCGACTGGCACCTGGCGACCGTGCTTCCGGGCTTAATCGACTGCCATACACACCTGATGGCGCGCATGGGCGGCGGCAACGACGGATACGTGCTCAGCCTCGCCACGAAGTCCGAAGCGTTCCGCGCGCTCGAAGGCGCCGCCGACGCCCGCCTGACGCTGGCCGCCGGATTCACCACCGTGCGCGACGTAGAAAGCGAGGGTTCGCAGTATGCGGATGTGGCGCTGCGCGACGCAATCAACCAGGGACTGGTGGCCGGGCCGCGAATGCTGGTCGCCACGCGAGGCATCGCCGCGGTCGGCCAATACGAGCCATTCGGCGTCTCGCCCGACCTGATTGGATTTCCGACCGGCGCCCAGATGATCAGCGGTGCAGAAGAGGCGCGCCGGGCGGTGCGCGAGCAGATTGGGAACGGCGCGAATTTGATCAAGGTTTACGCCGATTGGTCGGAGCCCACGCTCACGGTGGAAGAAATGAAGGTCATAGTGGAGGAAGCGCACAAGCATAAGCGGAAAGTGGCGGCCCACGCGAGCACTCCGGAAGGCATTCACAATGCGCTCATCGCGGGCGTGGATTCCATCGAACACGGCCATCGGATCGACAGGGCCAACCTGGAAATGATGAAGGCGCAAGGCGTGTTTCTGGTCCCCACCGTTGGCGGTGTGGATGCACGCGCGGCAGATCTGCCCAACGACGAGATGGTTCGTAGGCACTTCGCCGAATTGATGGCGCACATCGACGAGGCGTTGAAAACGGCCACGACGCTCGGCGTCAAGATTGCGTCCGGCTTCGATGCAAGCGGGGCCAAGGGTCAGGGTAAGAATGCCGACGAACTGGTGGCGTTGGTGAAGCACGGCCTTACGCCCATCGAAGCCATCCGCGCCGCAACCACGAGCGCCGCTGAATTGCTTGGCTGGCAGGACAGGGTCGGCGCCGTGGAGCCGGGTAAATTCGCGGACCTGATCGCGGTGGAGGGCGACCCTTTGACAGATATTACAGTCCTGAAAAGCGTGAAGTTCGTTATGAAGGGAGGCGCCGTCGTAAAGGACGGCCGATAGCGCCGGCGTTTACCGTAGTCATGCCGACCCGTCAGGCGTGGTCATTGGCCGACTGGAGCATCAGGCTGCCCCTGCGCCGCTTGCGCCTGCCACTTCCGCATGTCCTCGATCATCTGCTTCTTCATCTCCGCCGGCGTCGGGTTGGCAATGTGGGTCGCCACATACCACGAATAACCCTCCGGATCGACCAGGCGCCCGCATCGGTCGCCCCAAAACATGTCCGCCACCGGCCCTTGCGGCGTGGCGCCGAGTTTCACCGCCTTCGCAAAAACCTTATCGACATTCTCCACGAGCAGGTAGAGAGTCGTGGGCGAAGCTCCCAGGTTCTTGGCGCTGCGCGCACCCATCCGCGGCATCTCCGGACCCAGCATCAGGACCGTGCCGCGGTTTGCCAGTTCCGCGTGTACCGGCTTGCCGTCCGGTCCGTTCATGATGCCGCGCTTCTCGAATCCGAAAGCTTTCTGATAAAACGTCGCAGCCGCTTTAACGTCCGCGACGCATAAAGCCGCGGTGACGGCCGTATAATTCTTCTTGTTCAACGGGTCGATCTTCTTGGGCATGTTCGATGGATCCTCCGGGTCCCTATTCTATCACCGGCCGGCGGCATTATCCGTCAGCGTGCCGCTACCTCTTCGCTTTCTTCGACGGCGGGACTACGCCTTTTTCCGGCTGCTCCCTCTCAATCGGATCGGATAAATGATGCAGCGGCTTGTCGCCGGCGGAGGAGAACTGTGGGCCGTCCTCGGCAACCGTCAAGCCTTGCGCGGTGTACATCGATTCGTTGAAAGTGCTGCCCGACTTGGCCGCGGCTACCGCGAATACGCCATGGGGCACGCCGTTGGTAAAGGCGGTCGCGATGTAGTCGCCCACCATCAGGCCATTTTGGGAACCGGGCAGCCACGAGAGCTGCATGGGGCCGGAGAGCTTTTGCGCGGTATTCCACGTGGTTCCGCCATTGTGCGACGAAATGAAGCCCACGTTGAGACTGCAGGTGGATCGCGTGCAACTGGTGTTGGTATAGAAGTAAAAGGTGATGGCAACGTGGGCCGAGCTGCCTGAGGTCTCCGGATCGATCCCGATTCCCGGAATGAAGTGATCGACCGCGCTCGTAGTGGGATCGATGGGGACGCGCGTCACCGCCGACCAGTGCACCCCGTCGCTCGAGGTGCTGTAAACCAGATCGTTGGTCGAGCAACTGGTGCGGAAGCGGCAATCTTCCCACACCACCCAGACGTTGCCCGCGCCGTCAATCGCGGCCGACGGTAGCGGGCCGCTGCGGATGCCGCCCTCGTCAGTGTGGGTTTGGATGTTGGAGATCGTGACCGTCGCACTCCAACTGGCGCCTCCGTTGGTAGAACTGAACGCTTCCATGACGTTGCCTTGGATGGGGACCACGACGGTACCGTTGGGCTGGACAAGCGGCTGGCCGCCGAGCCCCGTGGCCTCGTTCGCCGTTGCCTTGGCGGAGCCCCAGGTTATGCCGCCATCGCTCGAAGTGCTCATCAGAATTTTATCGCCGGCGGCGGGGTTATCCCACTCAACGTAGCAGTTGCCGTAGAACGGGCTGGAAGAATAGCTGTCGCAGGCGATCCAGCTCTTGTCGGAGCTCGCCACGTCCGGCGTGACGTTGACCGGGTCGTTCCAGCTCAGGCCGCCGTCAGTGGAGCGGCTGACGACGACTGCGGGGGTCGTGCCGCTGGTGACGACCGGCAGCGTAGCGATCATCCAGACGCCATGCTTGGCATCGTAAGCGACGGCAGGATCGCTGGCGGCGGGGTAAGTGCCGCCGCCGTCCCCGGTGGTGAGGCCGGGCAGGAATCCGTTCGTCCAGGTGGCCCCGCCGTCGGTTGAAGTGGCCCAGCCAATAGCAGTGGCGCCGCCCGGGCCGATGCGCCCAGTCTGGAACGCGGAGACAAGCGTGGCGCCATTCGCCAGCAGATGCGGCTCAACTTCGGTGGCGTGCTGGCCCGGCGGAACGGTGAAAGGATCCGAGCTGATTTGCGTTAGCGTGACGGTCGCTTCTTGCTGGCCGAACGCGGCAAAGGACGCGCCGAACAGAACAACCAGCGTCAAAATCAAGGAAAAAGAGGGATTGCGATTCATCGGAATTTGTCCTTGGATGAGAAATCGATCACAGAGTTAAAGATACCATTCAGAATCGATTGTCTACAGCCGGAGGCAGCAGGCTGGGCCAGGCCCTCTATTCGCCGCCACCGTAAGACGGCCCTGACTGCCATCGCTTTCCCAGTGTGCGAATCATGCGATGCTCGGTTTTGCCGGGCAATCCTAAGGCACTTGGAAGGCGACATTACTTACCAGCAAGCCCGCGGGGGTCGTCACGTCCGCATTGCCCGTCGTCGCGCCGGCAGGCACGGTGGCCGTGATTTCGGAAGGCCCAACGACATGGAAAGCCGCCATTGTGCCATTGAAAGTGACGCTGCTTGCGGCGCTCAGATGCGTGCCGAGAATCGTAACTGCCGTGCCCGACCTGCCGGAAGTTGGAACCGTCTCTACAAAGGGGCCAAGTCCCTCGGAAAGTGTGAACACGGTACCATCGTTGTCGGCCCCGCCCTGGTATGTTGTTCCGTAGAACGTCCCATTGGTGTACTGTGCCAGCCCACCGATGGGAAACGCCCCGTCAGTTCCGTTGAAGCTGAACAGGCTGGTCAACGAACCGGCCAGAGTCATTTTGAAAATCGTGCCGTCTCCCGTGGTTCCCCCACCGCTGGTGGTCCCGTACAGATTGCCATCATTGGCCTCGATCAGCTTACTCTGAGGATTATCTCCGTCAAGCACTACGAAGGTATGGAGGTTTGTCAGCGCGCCTTCCGTCGTGATGCTGAAAATGTTGCCATAACCGATGCCTCCGGCGGAGGTGGACCCGTACAAGAGCCCATTGCTGGCCTGGACCAACGCGCCGTAAGGGTGGGCTCCATCAGGCCCGCTGAAGCTGTACAAGGTGGTCAGCACACCGGCCATAGTGACTTTGAAAACTGTGCCAACGTTATTGGCCCCGCCTTGATAGGTTGTGCCATAGAGATAACCATCGGTGGCCTGGATCAGCCCCGCATAGGGGGTGGCGCCCTCAGACGCTTCGAAACTGTGCAGGCTGGTGAACACGCCGGCCGGGGTGATTTTAAAAATTGTGCCTAAGTTATTGGCTCCGCCTTGATAGGTTGTCCCATAGAGGTCACCGTTGGTGGCCTGGATCAGCCCGGAGGCGCTCAAGGCCCCGTCGGTCGAGTCGAAACTGTGCAAGCTTGTGAATGCGCCGGCCGGTGTGATTTTGAAAATCGTTCCAACGGTGCCGGATCCACCTTCCCAGGTTGTTCCGTATAGGTACCCGTTAGTGGCCAGTCCCAGAGAGCCGGCAGGAAATGCTCCATCGGTGGTATCAAAGCTGTGTAGGGTGGTCAGCGCGCCGGCCGGGGTAAGCTTGAAAATCGTTCCGGCACTACTAGCTCCGCCTTCATAGGTCGTCCCGTACATGTCCCCATTGGCCCCTTGTACGAGGGACCCAAAATAAGGGAGGAAGCCGTTGGTTACGTCGAACGTGACTATGGTTACGGGCGTCTGAGCATGGGCCATGGCTGCCGAGCAGATCAGCCAGGCAATGGCCATCCCCGATTTGCGAATTGTAAGCATAGGTTTGGTATTCTCCATTTCCGTATTCTCCATTTCCGTCCTGTCATTGCTGCGGTGGTTGCGGGCGCGGATGATGGATCTCCGCGATACTCGGCTCGCCCTCGTGTCCGAAAAGTTCCGGATGCATATAGTGGCCTTGATCCTGCGGCGCTTTGTCCACTTCAACCGGGATACGATTCGCGTTGGCCCAGGCATCCTGACGGATGCCCGTCACTTGCCAGGAAACCTTCACGCCCGGCTTGCTGGTCTTAATCATGAAGCTGCGATTGGCGATTTCCGAGGCGACCCAAGCTTGCGCGGGTTGGCCGATGGCCGTCAGTTGATAGCGGAAATCCGTATTGAGTGCCTCGAACCAACTGGGCATCGTCACGACGGCGGTGCCGCTGCTGTCGGTGAAGACATTGCCGTTGTAAATGTTCATCATGTCGGGCGATTCGACGGATGAGTGAGAGAGGTACTTATTGGCGGGATCCGACGGATCATCGATCTTGAAGAGGCCACTGCCCGTGAAGACAAGGCCGGTAACGCCGATGTTGCCCTCGAAATAGCCCGCCCATTGGTTCGGGCCGCTGCCGCTCTCCGCGAAGATGCCATAGCCGGCCCCTACCGATCCCGCTCCTCCAAATGCTGAGATACCGGCGCCGCCAATGACACCATAGCCGCCCGTACCAAACACACCGTTGCCTCCAGTCGATGAAGAGCCGCCGGTGCCGCCGACAGCGTGGAGGCCGTTGCCGCCGAAGTCGATTGCGTCAGTGCCGCCGCCTCCTGATGCATAAACGCCATCCCCACCAGTACTCGCCGCGCCCGGGCTGCCATTGGAAGCTCCGCCGCAACCAGCCACTCCGGCGCCCCCCGTGTTTGCCCCGGACAGCGCTTGCCCCCCGAAACCGGCGATTGTGGAATGAGCCGGCGAGGTGTTGGTGATTTGGAAAACCGAATGGGCGCCGCCGTCCGCGCTTCCACTAAATGGCAAGGCCAGCGTTCCCGGCGGCCCCTGTGGGCCAGTCGCGCCGGCCGGACCCTCGGGCCCGGTTGCACCGGTTGCCCCGGTTGCGCCAGTAGGACCTACCGGACCCGGAGGGCCGATTGCTCCAGTTGCTCCTGTTGCGCCGGTGGGACCCGCTGGACCCGCAGGCCCGATTGCGCCCGTCGCTCCTGTTGCGCCGGTGGGACCCGCAGGCCCGATCGCGCCCGTCGCTCCTGTTGCGCCGGCCGGACCCATCGGCCCTTGTGGACCTGCCGGACCCGTCGGCCCAGCGGCTCCCTGCGGGCCAACCGCTCCATTGGTCACGTCGAAAGTGCCCGTACCAACCTGCAGCAGGAAGGTCCCGGCGGTTAGCCCGGCAGGCAAGTCTGCCACAATCTGCGTGCTGCTGGAAGAGACCAACGTCAGTATGGCGCCGTCTATCTTCACCACCGGCGAACCGGTGACCGGCAATAGATCCGCGCCCGTGATGGTGATGGTGGCGGGGGTCGCAGTGGAATTTATGATGGCGCTCGCCACCGTGGGCTTGGTGGCCGCGTCTTGCGCGTGGGCCGCGATGGCTGAGACCAACATGGCGCACAGCACAACCCCGGAAGCAGGCTGGAAAGACACGCGGTTCTTCATTTTGCATTTTCCTCGTCTGGTTGAAATTTCGAATGCCCGTAACAACTATTGCGGACGCGGATGGCGAATCTCGGCGATGCTCGGTTCACCAGCGTGCCCAAATAATTCGGGATGAATGTAGTGGCCTTGCTCCTGAGGTGCTTTGTCCACTTCCACCTGGATACGATGCGCGTTGGCCCAGGCGTCCTGACGGATGCCCGTCACCTGCCAGGACACCTCCACATTCGCCTTGTTGGTCTTTATGGTGAACCTGCCGTTGGCTACTTTCGCCGCGACGATGGCTTGCGCAAACTGCCCGATGACGGTCAGTTGATACCGGAAATCGGTACTGAGCGCCTCAAACCAACTGGGCATCGTTACGACGGCCGTGCCGCTGCCGTCGGTGATGACGTTGCCATTGTAGATGTTCATCATGTCCGGCGATTCGACGAAGGAGTGGTAGAGGTATTTGTTGGCGGGATCGAGCGGATGATCGATTTTGAAAGAGCCGCCGGATTTGCTGAGAGTGCCATAGACCTCTACATCTCCCTCAAAGTAGCCGGCATAGGCTGAGCTGCTGCCGGCCGCCGCATATATCCCATCGCCGCCATTAACACCACTTCCCCCGTAGGCATCCACGCCGTCGCCACCAAAATTTGGCGCGTTACCCCCTTGGCCGACGACGCCGATTCCGCCGGTCCCGAAGCTGCCGTTAGCGGGGCCGCCGTAAGCGCTGACGCCGGGCCCGGCAAAGTCATATTCGCCAGTCCCAGTGCCGCCTAACGCATACAGGCCATCGCCGCCGAAAGCCGTTTCCGACGTACCGGCGGATGCTCCTCCGTATCCGCTTGTCCCGGTGCCGCCATTGTCACCAGCGGAACCCCCACCGCCGTGGCCCGAGATGGCGGAATGCGCCGCCGATGTATTGGTGATCTGAAAGACCGGGTCGCTGCTGCCCGAGGCGCTGCCGATAAACGGCAACGTGACCGATCCCGACGGCCCTTGCGGACCCGCCGGCCCCTGTGGACCTGTGGCCCCTTGTGGACCTGCCGGGCCCGTGGCGCCTGTCGGCCCTTGCGGGCCAACAGCTCCATTGGTCACGTCGAATAGCCCCGTGGTTCCAGACCCATTGCTCACCGTCATCCGGTAAGTGCCGGCCCCCAATCCGGCCGGCAAATTCGCGACGATCTGGGTGCTGGACGACGACACCAGGGTCAAAGTGGCTGAGTCCAGTTTCACCACCGGTGCGCCGGTGGCCGTGAGACTCGCGCCGGTAATGGTGATCTGTTTGGTTGCGGAATTCACGATGGCACTCACGATAGTGGGCGTCTGCGCGTGGGCCATAACTGCCGAGCAGATCAGCCCGGCAAAGGCGATTCCGGATTTGCGAATTGTAAGCATACGTTTAAATCCCCGCACATTGAGGAATGCGGAAAGCGCAAGCGAATCGCCTCATTGGCCACCAAAAAAATATTTCGCGTGGGGGCGGCGGACGCCGGCGCTCTCGGCTATTGGGCTGGAACCCTGGCGGGTGGGCGTCTTAGTTCGGCGACGAGCGCCTGGAAACGCGGATTCTGGCGGAGGCTCTGCAGATTCTCATCAGCCATCAAACCGTCGGCATTCTTGTACCCTCGATTGACGGCTTCGCGAAGGTACTGGAGTGCATCGTCGGAGTGGTTTGCGGCTTCGGCCACACAGGCGAAGTTGTACCACGCCAGCCAGCGATTCGCTTGGCTCCCGGAAGCGTCTCCCTTTTCGGTGGCTTCTTGAAATAGCTTTTTTGCTTCGGCGTAACGATGGCTCAAAGCCATGGCCCTACCCATTTGCAACAGCGTATACAGGGTTTGGGAATTTTGCGTCCCCGGACTGCGAACCTGGACTTCGAATGCCTGCCGGGCGAGCTTTTCGGCTTCCGCATATTGGCCCTCGCGGATCAGTATCTCTGCAAGAAAGGACTGGGTCCTTAGGGTCAAGGGGTTTCCCGGTCCGAGCACGCGACGCCGGGCGTCGAGTGTTTCGCGTTGCAGTTTTTCCGCGTCGTGAACATGGCCTTCCCTGAGAAGCAAGTCTGCCAGGTTGGCCTGCGACCCCAGTGTATCGGGGAATTCGGGTCCCAGGGTTCGCGACTGAATCGTTAACGTCTTACGCAACAGGTCCTCGGAGTCCGCCAGCCGGCCTTCGGAAGCCAGAAGCCCAGCCAGGTTGAACATGGCGCGCAGTGTGTTCTGATGTTCGGGGCCTAGCACGCGCTGTTGGGTGGCTAAAGCTTCGCGATACAGCGGCTCGGCCTCCGCAGAGCGGTTCTGCTGTTGCAGGGCCGTGGACAGGTTGGCCAGGGCTTTCAGAGTTTCCGGATGATCCGGCCCCAAGGTGCGGCGCTCGACATCCAGTAAGCGCCGGTACTCTTGCTCGGCTTCGGCGAACCGGGTTTGCAACAACAGCGACACTCCCAGGTGGTTCATGGACTGCAACGTTTGGGCATTCTCCTGGCCTAACACGCGAGTCTCGATTCCTATCGCCTCCCGCTCCAGTTTCTCTTCCTCGGCGTAATGGCCCGCATGCAGCAGGATGAGGGCCAGGTCATCCTCGGTCTGCAGCGTAAGCGGGTCCTCGGGTCCGAGAATGCGGCGCTCGCCCGCCAGCGCCTGGCGCTCCATCTTCTCCGCGTCGGCTCCGCGGCCTTCTTTATCCAGAATCCAACCCATCAAGGTCATCGACTCCAGCGTCTTGGGATCGTTCCATCCGAACCGGCTGGTTCTGGCGTCCAATACGGCTTTTGCAAGTTTGTGAGCGCGAGAGTATAACCCCAGGTTTCCGTAGGTGCGGGCGATGACATCCATCAACTGAGATTGCACCTCGGGATCCTTCCCCAGGCCCGAGCCCATCTCCTTGGACGCCTTGTCCAGGATCTCGCGTGCCGTAACACTGTTACCGCGGGCCTCGCTCGGATCGGACATCTTGAACAGGCCGGTAATGAATTCTGTAATGCGGGTGGCACGGTCGCGTTCGCGGTTCGCGCGGTCGCGCTCACTCGTGATCCGCCGCAACGCGATGGCTTGCAGAATAGAGAAGGCGGCCAGCAGCAAAACCAAACCAGCCGCCACGGTCACCGCCACTCGGTGCCGCCGCGCATACTTCCGCAACCGGTAACCGCTGCTCGCCGGACGCGCGGTGACGGTCTCGTGGTTCAAATACCGCCGAATGTCGGCCGCCAGCTCCGAAGGCGCGCCATAGCGGCGGGCGCGATCCTTCTCCAGCGCCTTCATCGCGATCCAGTCGAGATCGCCGCGCAACAGTCTCAGCAGTTGATGGGGCTCGGTACTTCGCGCCGCGGCGGTTTCGGCCAAGGTATCCCGATGTGCGCCTACCTTGGTGCTGGGTCTCGGCGGCTCTTCCTCGCGTAGCTTTCGCAGCAACTCGTCGAGCGATTGCTTCTTCCCCGGCTTTGTGTCAAAGGGCAGAGACCCGGCCAGCATCACATACAGAACCACTCCCAGCGAGTAGACGTCGCTGCGCGTGTCAATGTCTTTTGAGCTCGGGTCGGCCTGCTCCGGACTCATGAACCCGGGCGTTCCCACAAAATGTCCCTGTTGGGTAAACAAGCTCGCGCCGACCTGAGCCGTGGCTACCTTGGCCAGCCCGAAGTCGATAATGCGCGGCATCGGTCTGCCGTCCACTTCCACCACCAGGATGTTTGCCGGTTTCAGATCGCGATGCACGATCGCCTTCTGGTGCGCGTGCTGCACGCCTTCGCAGGCTTGGATGAACAGTTCGAGCCGGTCCCCGATCTTGAGCTTCTTCCGGTCGCAATACTCCGTAATCGGGAGGCCGGGTACGTATTCCATTACGAAGTAGGGTTGTCCCTGTGGCGTCGCGCCGGCGTCGAAAACCTTGGCGATGGCGGGATGGTCCATGAGGGCCAGCGATTGGCGCTCAGACTGAAAACGCCGCACGACGGACTCGTCGTACATCCCGGCCTTGATCAGTTTCAGCGCTACTTGACGGCGCACGGGTGAGGTCTGCTCCGCCAGCCAGACTTGGCCCATGCCTCCTTCACCCAGCTTACGGACGAGTTGAAAACGCTCCGAGAAGATCTGTCCGGTTCGCAAAACATGCTCGCCGGGCCATACTTCGCCGGCCCGATCCGGACCATTAACCGATCCGTCCAGCGCCGGCGACTGCAGGAAGCCGGAGCCGGCGCCCTGGCCGGCAAGCAATAGCGACTCCACCTCGGCGCGCAGCGCATCTTCGGAGCAGGCTTCATCGAGGAACCGGGCGCGCCGCTCGGGAGCAAGCTGCATAGCCTGGTGCAGCAAGTCCTTCACTTGCTGCCAACGTTCCGAAGTCATAACCGCTCTGCCCTGCTGATTTGGCGATGCAGCCAGACGCGGGCGGTAGCCCAGTCGCGGTCGATGGTGGCCCGCGAGATGCCCAGCACTTCGGATATCTCGGGGGCCGACAACCCGCCGAAGAATTTCATCTCCACGATTTTTCCCTGGCGCTCGTCCATACGCGATAGTTCGTCCAGTGCGGTATCCAACGCCAGCAGTTCGGCGTCTCCGCAAACCCGCAGTACAGCCGCATCCTCGAGGGCGATCCGGCATCCGCCGTCCCGTTTATTCGCGCGGCGCGTGCGGGCGTAATCGACCAGAATTTCGCGCATCTGCCGCGAGGCGATGGCTAGGAAATGTGCCCGACTGCGCAGTTCCCCTGGTTGGCCTCCTTGCAGGCGCAGATAAGCTTCGTGAACCAGTTCCGCGCTCTGCAGGGTGTGGTCGGGCCGTTCGGATCGGAGGTGGCGGTGAGCCAGGCGCCTCAGTTCTTTGTAGACCAGCGGCACGAGAGCGCGCAGGGCTTCTTCGTCACCCTTCTTCCATGCATGCAGGAGCTGCGTGATCTGGCCTGTCTGATCATCGGGCATGGATGCAGTCTCTTTCCTTCTTCGCAAGTATACCGCCTCATACCTCGCGGGATTTGCAACCCGGCGTTGGCGGGCAAGCATCGTTTTGCTTTTGCGGAAGACGGCGAGCCTCCCCCTTGAAACCGAGCGCGCCATCAGTGAAGATGGGCGCATGAAGAAACTGGCGTTCGCTCTGGCTATCCTTCTCGCAATCGCTGCTGCCCAAGGCCCGGCGTACCACGACCCCGGCATGAAGGTCGTGACGCAGGTGGCCATTGTCTGCCGCGACGTTGAATCCACCAGCAAGCGTTGGGCGGCGATGCTGGGCGTCGATCCACCGCGAATCCACACCACGAAACCCGGTCATGAAGTGAAGCTGGTGTACCGGGGCCATCCGTCAGATGGGCAGGCGAAGCTGGCCTTTATCCAACTGGGACAAGTCACGCTAGAACTGATCCAGCCGGTCGGCAGCGACACGGCCTGGAAGGAATTTCTCGACACGCACGGCGAAGGCGTCCACCACATCGCCTTCCAGGTCGCCGATCCAGGCAGGACCATCAAGGCCTTCCGCGAAGCGGGCACGCCGGTGGTGCACCAAGGCCGCTTCGACGACGATTCCGGGACGTATGCGTACATCGACAGCGCAGAGACCCTGGGCGTCACGTTGGAATTGCTGCACTCGGACGCGAAGAAGTAGGCTGGGCCGGAGCCGCTTCGTTCCTTGTGCCAAATAATTCCGGATGAATATCGTGGCCCTGGTCTTAATGATTAAGCTGCGGTTGGCGATTTCCGCCGCGACGATGGTTTGCGCAAAATGGCCTGCGATGGCCGTGCCGCCGCCGTCGGTGACGATATTGCCATTGTAGATATTCATCCTGTCCGGCGACTCGACGAACGAGCGGTAGAGGTGTTCGTTGCCGGGATCGAGCGGATGCATTGAAACCAGGTATTCGGACAAATTCGAGGGTCTCATCACGCCAACTTCTTTGACGAACGGGCGACCGCGCGGCGCCGCGAGCAGGACGCGATTCTGCGCCACATACAAGAGGCCCAGCCGGCCACGCCAGGGACTGTGGATCAGGCCGTCGATAGCTGGTCTGGACGGGATCTAGAAATCTGGCTCCCCAGAAACATTGGTATAAAACCCTCTCGCCAATATTTAACCTATTGAAAATAAAAGGCGAATGTAGGGCGATAGGAGTCGGACGGTTGACAGCCGAGAGAGGTGGAAAGTAGGCGGGGCAAGACCTTTGTTCTTGCAAGAAAAAAGCGCCATTTCTTCTTGCAAGACAGCGGTTTGATGAATCAATCGGCGTGCCAGCGCATTTTCTAATCGGGGGCCTGTTGTGGCCCGTCGGGCCTCGTCATGGGGTCGAGATGATCCGCGTACCAGTGCATCCATCGCAGCCAGCCATCGACTTGGCCGCCGACTTCGATGGGTCCATCTTCACTGAGGTGCGCCTCGGCTGAGGCAGCATATGCGCGGACGCGTTCCGCCTTGCCCCATTGCTCGACATCATTTGTGAGCCGGTCAAACTTCTCTTGCTGCTCCCTCCATTGCCGTCGTTCATGCTGTTCTTGTTCGATCCGCTTGTGTAGCTGCGCCCGCCACTCTTCCTGCTCGCGTTCGCGTCTTGCCCGCTGATCGCGCAGACGTGGAAGCCGATTGATGAGTCGGTCGACGTTGTTGAGGAAGCTCTCCACGTCGTGCTTGTCGGTCACCGGCATTTTGCATTGGCCACCAACTTCGGGTACAACCGCAAACGACAGGTGGCCCGTGGGGTAGTAGATGTTCGAGCGATAGCTGTCTGTGCTCGAAGTTTCGCGGCGTTCAGCATATTCGCGCAACCGAGTTCTGACCGCTTCACCCCTCCAGTGGATTACGGTCCCGTCCGTGGCGGTTACCTCACCCCCGCGTTCGCGCACCTTGACCAAGAGCACGTTATACAACTGGAGCGCCAGCGGTGGGGATTGTGGACTGGCTGCCACCTCGAGCACGCCGGGCCCGCCAAGTGAGACCAGCCCGTCGAACCCAACCTGTTGTTTAACAATGCTGCGCGCCGTGCGCACTACCAGCAGATCGACGTCGCCCAAGGCCGACAGGAGCGCATTCGTATGCACTGGTTTCCACATCCCCTGCAGGAAAGCGCATGCGGGCTAACCTCGGGTAACCCCGCCACGACGATCGTCGGCGGACGAGTTGTTGCCACACCAGTCGACGTGCTCGCCTTCCCGCCGCGTGGCCGGCGAGCGCCCCCAGTATCCTCCGTCGTACTTGCGGAACCACTGTATCGCTGACGCATGTGGGCGGCGCGCTGCTCCAATTTCTCGTTCCACATAGCACACAACAGCATCCTCCGCCGCGCAGCACGGGAGCAACCCCGCAGTGCCAGCGTCGAAGCCGCTGCGACAGTCGAAGCCGCTGCGGAGTAACAGGAACTCAAGCGGGTTGATACAATTCCCTCCATGCGAAAGGAAGAGTTTGAACGCCGTGCCGCCGAGATGAAAGCACGCATGCTCGCGCAACGGAATCGACAAGCCGAAGAGCCGTCCGCTACGCCGGTTCGGAAAGCGAGGACGAAAAGCGGTCAGGAAGATAGCTGGGTTATGGTCCCAGCCTCGGAGATCAATGTTCCCGCCCTCCAGAAGAGGGTGAAGGAACTTGAGGCTGAGAATCTGCGGCTACGCCAACAACTGGCGACGATGGCCAACCGGACTGCTCCGCCTTCACAATCCTCGGCAGATTCCGTCTGCGAGCAGCAACACAATTTCTTCAAGTACAGCAACGTCCGACGCTATTAATGTTGAGAGCTCGGTTGGGCTTTCTCGACGCGATGGTTTCACTTGAATTTAAACTGCTACTTCGAGTTCACTCGCTGCTCGATTTCGCGAATGTCCGCAAGGATGTCATCGAATCCCGGCGGTTCTCCAAAAAACATTTCCTGCATCTCACGGTAGTCGCGGCGAACCGCCTGCTCCTGTTCATCGCCAGGAACGATCTTCAGCGAGCCCGGCACTGCCAAGTCGTATCTCGCCGCTGCCTCTCGGAAGAAGGCGCTCTTGTGCCTAACCACCGCTTCCAGCAGAGCCGGATCGGCCAGCGCCTGGCGGCCGACGTCGTGCCGGTACATTCGAGAGACATCATAGTAGTGGCGAGATAGTCGAGGCGGCATCTTGCCGGAATGCGTGACGGCGTGGAGCAGCGTGACTTTCTCCCAAAACGTCCGTTCTGGACGAAGCACGTGAACAGAGCATTCTGCCCATCCGAAAAGGTCCGGAAACTGTTCAGCTACGTAGGCCCGGATCGTACGGTTCTCTGTCGGCCAGACATCGCCGCGACATCCGAATTCGAGTCGAACGAAGGGACGGATGTAGCCTACCGTTCCATAAAGCCGTGGTTCGAGCCCAACAGGATATGCGAACAGCAGGCTCTGACCATCCCGATCAGCAACATCCAGCGTTATCGACCAACCCACATCACCCAGTTCCGATTGGAAACGCGTCTGGAGCGCGTCGCGCACTGAACCTTGGACAGTCTGCGAGCACGCGGCTGCGAGTTCCTCAAGGCGGCGCTTGCGCCGGTTTGTGCCGGTAATGTTGATTGGGTCGCTATCGCCTTCGAAGCCCAGCGTATGGCGGTCGAGGACAATGTCAACGTCTTCGGAAAAGCGGGTGATGATCCCGTAGACCTTCGATAGCGAGGTGCCGCCTTTGAATAGTGGGCCTGGCAGCGAGTCGGTCGCGAAGATCTGGCCGAGCGTCCAGCATACCCAAAAGTCCTTTTCAATAATTGCCGGAGAATCAATCCCCATTCTCGCGGCGGCTTCCTGTAGGACAGCCGCCCGATCCGCTGTAGGGAGCAAAGCGAACTTATTCATCTATGCGGTGATTGCGGCGATTACCGACGCCGTCCATTGCGGAGCTTGGTGCATCAACTTGCGAAGGCCGTGTTTGGCATCGGACGGGAGGGTGGAACGTAGTTGCTGTACAATACCGTCGTTTACGTGATCTTTGCCAATTGCTCGCAAGGCCTGAAGTGCGGCACCTGCCTGGGTGCCGGCGCCGAGTAGGGCACGCGGACCCGCGTGCTTCAGATAGACCACCTGATTCCCGATCTTGATGCGTCGCGAACTACCGTCGGTCAAATACACCGTCTTTGCCGGCACCTGGGATGAAAGCCCAAACACGTTGGCGGCGCGTGCTGGCGAAATCTGAAGACGGTGGCCGGCCTGCGATGCAGCGGCCGCCGCCACGGCGTCCGGATTCGGCGAGAGCGGACCGAGTACGGGGTGGATTTTCGGCCAGTCATAAAGGCCACGGGCCAAACGACGAATGCCACCGTCCTTGGCCAGACGGCTGAGTGCCTGATCGATTGCCGCGCGGTCGCCGAGATCGCTTAAGTGCTTGGCAGAAAACACCCAGCCGGCTCCATGCCGCTTGGCTCGCGCGAGGATCTTGTTCGCAATCGTGTTCATATCCGTCAGAAAAATCATAGCATACTTCTGACAGACCATGCCTGCTCGCATGTTTGGACGCAGGCGCCTTGGTCACCCAGGATTTGCATTCAAACAGTTCTTTTAGCGCTTGACAGCCTTCGTTTGTTGACGGCCCCGTCCAACCCGGCCCCCAGGAGCAATGAAGGTGCGAACACACCGCAAAAGGCCGCTTTTATGGGCCCTCGTGTTATGACTTTTAAAAGTCATAGCACGATGCCATCGCGCCGCCCTGTCAAGCGCATAAAGCAAATTAATGCCTTCATTAGTGCAAAATGCCGCGCTGAGGCCGTTTTGGTTTGTTTTCGCTGATTCTGGAGGCTCGCGGATCCATTTTCAAACCTAATGATTTCAGATACTTACGGGCTGGAAAGTGGCGCCGATCGCAGTTTTCAAGCTGATCACCCAAAAACATGGGAATAAAACCCTCTCGCAAGAATTTAACTTATTGAAAATAAACGGCGAAGGCCAGGCGATAAGAAACGAGTAGTTGACAGCCGCGAAAGGTGGGAATCAGGTAGTTCCTGGCCTTGCTGTTGCAAGAAAAAGTGCCATGTTTTCTTGCAAGGCGGGCACGTAAATGGACCCGTCAGCCGGGCCGTGTCGCCGCTTCACGTCGCGCGTCGGCCGACGATCTTCAGCGCCCCAGCGACAATTGGTTTGGCCCATTCCGGGACCAACTGGAGATCACACGTGCTGACAATCTTGCCAGAAGCCATATGCAGGAGGAACTTCGGCTCCGGACGCTCGCCCGCGTCTGGGTTAGCTTCGCTGCTGTTGTCGTAAACGAGCAACTCGGTCAGACGAGGCAGTAGTCGGATCAGGTTCAGGCGGCTCCGATCAAACGTTCGCGAATTTTCTGCTCGGGGATCGGGTACCCTCCTTTCTCAACTCTCGCCCTCACTTGTGCGAAATGAAGCTCGACGTTATTCAGCCCTACGTACCAGACACGAACCTCCAGCCCGGCCGACAATGCCGAACTCAGAAGCGTCGGGATAGTATTGCCGCCCAGCGCCGTCTCAAATGCCGAATTCAATCTTTCGGCGATTGCGCGTTGGAGAAGCCGTGTTCCCTGATTCCAAGCCTGGCTATTTGCTTCGGCTTCGGAGAGGTGCGGCTTGGCGCGTCGGATTCGGGTGGCGGCCTCATCGGGATTGAACCGCCAGCCGCCAGATGGCTATTCTTCCCGTGCCTGAGGTACGCGAAAGCTGGATTGTTCTTGAAACGGTCGAGCGCTCATCCTCGGCGGGCGGCAGGCGTTGAGTCCCGCCCAAATCTAAACCTGCTCCGCCTCTCTCGACGCCGACGCCGCACGTGCGGTTTACCCTCCCTCGTGATGCTGCTGGCAGGACAGGATTGCTTTCCGCAATCACATCCCGCACCGGCTGGCTTTCCTGCCGCCCGACAACCTCGCGCAACTGGGTGAATAGGGCCGTCCGATTTTCAGTTTCGGAACAAATCGCACCCGCCACTTCCCGCTACGGCCTTGACGATAGCCGTACTCGGAACCGAAAAATGCGAAGCTTTCCCCCTTCAAATCGACTACACGGCTTTTTTCTTCGTTGATTACGAGTTACGGATATAACGATGGCTCCTTTACCGGGATAGGCGCGCGGTCGGCCGCGCAACGACAGGACTGCTCCGCGCGCGTCCCCGCCGGCCAGATAGTTTTCCGACGGCGCCGGCAGTGCTTGCGATGCGCAGCGTTACCTGCTCGGCTTCCGCGTCCGGTGTGAGGATGTCCAGATAATCGTCTCCGTTCGAGACTCCGGCGGGAATCTGCGCGTTGATCTGATACAGTCCTGCGGCGTACCCGGGCGCCACGCCCGCGAACGAGATATTCGGCGACGCGAGACCGTCGAAATAGACATTGAGCGAACTGCCGTTGTAGATATCCACCAGGTTCCATGGCGGGGTGGTGCCGGACAGTGCTCCATCCACCAGCGAAGGCGTAACTGCACCCAGGCCTGTGGCGAACAGCATCGGAAAATCTCCTGGTTTGGCTGGGTTGGCCGCGCCGATCACGCTGTAGGTGGAGTTTTCTGCCGCAGCCGGTCCCATGCCATTTTCAGCCAGGGAGAAAACGCCGGGCGCAGTGTAGTTCGTGTACATGGTCACAAGTTTCGAGTTCGGGCACGGCGATCCGGCGGGAGCCTTCGTGCAGTTGGCGAGGGTGTTCTGGACTTCGAATGCGGCATACGCGGTGAAGTCCGGGCTGGCGTGACTCGGCACCAGCATGACAATCTGCGTCGGACTCACCGCCAACAAAGGAGCGGCGATACCGTTTACCAGAACGCGCGTATTCGCCAGCGTGGTGGGCAGCGGCAATCCACCCGGAGCCACAGCCGATCCGGTCGACATGTTCGACCCGAACAGCGCGACCATTTCCTGCGGCGCCACGGGATTCGTGGACGGCGCGAAACTGGCGGCATTTACGATGCCGAGTGGATTCAGAAAGACATCCGTGGCCGGATTGGCGGGAGTGTAGTCTGCCACCTGTAAACCGGCCGATATGGAGTAGAAGTTTCCCTGCCCCAAGCCCAGCAGCACGGTCCCATTGCCGCTCAGCCAGTACTGATCTCCGTCTCCCGGTGTGAAGTTGCCGTTACTCTGCACGCTGGGGAGCCACCCGGAGGTCAGATCTTCCACGGGGTAGCCGTTCGAATTGAGCCGAAAGTGGCTTGTGTAAGAGCTTTGCCCAGTCGAGTTCGCGGAGCCGTAGTACGCGTCCGGCAGGCTGCGGCCCTGGCTGGCCCAGGCCAGGTTATCGGCATCGAGACCTCCCAGATAGTAGAAACCTTTGAAGGCTGCGTTGGAGACTGAGGAGCCAGCAGGCGCGGCCAGCAACAGATCGTATCCGCCGGACGACCCGCCGACGAGCAGGTTGCCATCGGCCGAGACAAAGAATGACTGGCTCCCGCCGATTAACTGATTGGCAGCCGTCGTGTTGAAATTGATGGTTCCGGTGGTTCCCGAAAGAGAATAGGTGACGCCCGGAATCGTCTGCGTGGTCAGACCGGCATTGTCCGTTGCGCTCCCGGTCGCGGTAACCGCACCGAATCCGCCCGCCCCGTCCGCCGCGAGCGGCATGTAGGCCTGCCGGGCCTGGCCCACTGCCGCCTGCGGGAAATTGAGGTATACGGCGTTCCAGGAGCCCTTGAGACTTGCGTTGGTGACGCCGGAACCCATGGGAATCCCAACAATCAGATCGAACACCGGACTGGGGTTCTCCGTCGCGCTCGCGGTGAACGCAGACGGCCCCACGCTGCCCACACCGCCAAATGCAACAGCTCCTTTGCCGGCGAAACTGGCAATCCGCAGAAAGCCGTTTGCGGCGACCGCATAGGCGCCACTCAGGGACACGCTGGCCGGTCCCGTCTTCGATGCGGAATCGGTGCGTTGGCCGCTGAAGCTATAGTTTCCAGCGCCATCGAAAGTGGCGATTCCGACCACACCAACGGCTTCTTCGATAGCGCCCTGCGCGCTCAGGTTTTCGAGGGACACTTCGCGCACGAAGTACTGTCCCTTCAGCGAAGCGTTAGCGCTGCTGTCGAAATCGTAGGATTGCCCGCTTGCGATTGCCACTGCGAGGATCGCCATCGCGCAAAGTTTTGCCGCGCTCATTATTCGTCCTCTTTCTTCGATTTCGGGGTCGCCGCAGCCGGCGAAATCGCCCGCTCCGCAGAACTCTGGTACGCCTTTTCGGGATAGGGCTTCTTGCCCATGATTCCCTTCCACAGGATCAGGTTAAAGTCGTCTGAATCGACGCGATCCGCGTCCGTGAAGTCCATTCCCTTAGTGGCCTTCGCCCAGTATCGGGCGTCGTGCGACGGCTTCGGCACCTTCAGGCCGACCGCCCGGGGCGGGAGCGGCAGTTGCGTGTTGTAAAGCAGAGCGGAGGGCGTCGCGGTAAAACTCCACGGGCTCGGCGTCGTGTTGAAGATATCGGTCATGGGCCGTCCCAATGCGTCGTTCAGGTTCATCGGTGGAAGGCCGAGCACTTCTTCCATCGTGCGAATGAAGTCGATGGTGTTGTACTGCGTCGAAATCACCGCGCCTTGCTTAACGTAAGCGCCCGCCACGTAAGCCGTGCTGCGATGCGAATCCACGTGGTCGCCACCATCCTGCGCGTCGTCTTCCACCACGAAGATCAGCGTGTTACTCGCGTACTTGCTGTTGGCGATCTTCTGGACGAGCAAGCCCACGGCGTAGTCGTTGTCGGCCACCATCAGGTCCGGCGTATTCACACCGTCAATCGCCACATCGAAGTTTCCGGTGTGATCGTGCATGAAGCGAACCAGTGTCAGCGACGCAAGCCCCGGTGGGAACTCAGGTCCGCCCACGATGGGTCTGGCCCGGCGCTCGCTGGCCTCGAAATCCCGCGCCCACTCGGTGTAGCGCCAGTAATCCGGAAGGGAGTTGTCGAAGCCGCGGAAGTACGGATCGGTGAACGAACTGAGGGCAACATTGGACGGGTGCGCCACCACCGTACCAGTAGAGAACGGATTGCGCACGACGGGAATAGTGTCGGCGGTCGTATTGTAGAGCGTCGTGTCGATGAAGAAGCCGTAGTTGCGAACCGTGAGTTGCGCACGGAAAGCCGCGTCCCACAAGTAGCCGGAGTTCACGGTGTTGTTCGGGCCATCCGGCGCACCTATATCGGCTTGACCCGGCAACACGTCGGGATCGTTCGACGTAAAGGGATCGGCGGCCTGGCGCGCTGCCACATCCCCTTGTGGAGTGCCTGTGGAAACAGCCGGGATGCCAATGTTCACATTGCGATTTAACTCGTTTTCAATTCCCAAAGCACGGTATGCGTAGGCGACGGGCCATTCCTTCTGCACCATGTCGGGCGCCTGCGCCGCGGTGCTCCAGAGCCAGCCGTCGTAGCTAACCTCGGCTGTGTCGAGGAAATTGTCGAGGGTGACAAACTGCAGTGCCAGATTGTGCTGATTCGGCGTGACCGTCTTCCCGAACAAGGCCAGACCCGGCTGCCCGTTGCCGACCGGCAGATCGCCCAGAATCTGATCGTAAGTTCGGTTTTCCTTGAGGATGAAGATGACGTGCTGAACGCCCTGGCGCACCGCGGCCATCACTGCCTTGTCGTTGTCGCTCTCGGTGTATGAGAACCGGTTGTTCGTGGCCACCTGCTGCGTCAGGAGCGAGAGTTGCGCCGCGGCCGGGCGCGGGAAGGTCTGGAGGCCGGCCTTGACCAATTGAGGATTGTAGGTATTCGCCGCATAACAAGTGGGCTCTCCGGGCGGCCCGTAACCGCCATAGCACCAAGTGGGATTCGCGCCCGTCGGCGACTTCCCATTGATCGTGTAAACCGTATTTCCATCGCCGCTGAAGCTCACCGAGTTGGGATACCAGCCGGTCGGAATCAGGCCGGTGACATGATCGCCGGTGTTCGTTCCGTTCAGCGCGATCACCGAAATTGAATTCAGATTGCCGTCCGTGACGTAGAGTTGGGTCTCGTCGGGCGAGAGCGCAACGCTGTTGGGATTCGCGCCTTTATAGCCACTCTTTTCGGGCGAACCCGGCGACTGTGTCAGAGACGAAGGCAGCAGCGATGAGACGACCGGGATGCGTTCAAGGATCGCGTTGGTGGCGGTGCTGATTACGTCAACTGTATCCGCCTGGTCGTCGGCGACATACAACAGCGTCTGGGCCGTGTTCAGCGTCATCTTGTTGGGTTGGCCGACCACAGGGATCCGAGCCTTGACGGCCGGCGCATCGCCAATCGCCACTACGACGATCTCGCGGTCGCGAACACTGGACACATACGCCGTCGCGCCCGATCCGTTTCCTTTCACCACCACCCAAAACGGATATTCGCCGCCCGGCGCGCCGACCTTCGAAGGGTCGCTCTTGCCGGGACGCAGGTCGATGTTCCCCGGGAGATTCGGATCTGTTCCAGGAAGCGGAGCCCAGTGGCCGATGCCGCCGGTGAACACCGAGATGGAATCGTTGTAGTAATTCGCGACGGCCAGCGTCTGACCGTCATTCGAAACCGCCACGCCGGCGGCGCAGGGATAAACGCCCACCGCGTTGTTGATGGCGGTTGCGCCATTGGGCGTTAAGCTCAGTCCGAGGCCCAGCTTGTGGCCGAGGGAAATCGCTCCAGTCGGACCCGCCGGCCAATTTCCAGTAGCGGCATCCCGGGCGACGACAAGGATCAGGTCAGCGGCGCAGCCACCCAAATAGAAGGCCGCGCCGGAAGGATCGAATGCAATCCCGCTGTAGGCGGCCGGCACCTGCACCACCTGCTTCTGGACCGGCGTCGGATTCGAAAGGTCGTAGACGAATACGTACTCGTTCGAGTCCGGCGCGTACCACGCATTGACGCCGGTCGGTGGTTGGATATTGTTAACGAAGAAGCGATTGTATCCGCTGGTGAGAACCAGCATGGTCCTGTGATCCGGACTCACCACGCTCGAAACCGCGTTGGAGACGAGCCCAGTTCTGCGCCGGCGCGGGCAGGCCTGGATTCAACCCCACGAACTGCCAACCCGGCAGCGCCAGCGGAGTGATCTGCTGGCCCATGTTAGGCACTTGCTGGGGCGCGGATTGTGCATGGACCAACGCCGCGGACACCGTCAGCAACATCGTCAGGAAACGGGCGTGAACTCTCTTTGCCATGTTTAGAGGCTCCCTATAGGGCACAAAAACGGACGTTCCGGCCGAAGACTGAGTTTTAGCAAGCGTCAGGCGAGCGACGAAAGGCTTCGGCGCCCAAGTACCGTGCGGCTCCGGGCAGAGCAAGGTTAATCTTTACCGCGCCGCGAGCGTCCCCAGCGTGGTCGCGTTTCGAACTACAGAAAGCGCTTCGGCTAATTGTTGAGATCGGCATACCTCGGATTGATCTTTTGCTGGGTCACCCGGACGAAGGTGTCGAGGGGGCAGTCAAAGGTGGCATTGTCGACGCTGCACCCGGGAATGAATACGGGGACGTTGGCCGGCGGGGCGGTGAGCGTCAGACGCGTGCGGTTGCGAAGCTAGTCCATGGTCTGGGCGACATAGGCAACGCGGACGATGAATTCGCCGGTCCTCTGGGATTGGCGAAGCTCGAACACCAGAGCGCCGCCAAGCGAGGCGACATCGCGCTGGTAACCGGTAACCAGCCAATCGAGACTAAAGAGGCCCGCGAGACCGGCAACATTGGTGTTGGAAGCGGTCAGCACGACGATCTTGTCCGCAGGGCTGGCCAGCGCGCCGGTCATGGGATTCCCGGTGGCTGCCTGTACCAGGGAACGGACGATGTGCGAAGCCAGATTGGAGCTTTGCACCTGAGCCAGATAGGGAGTGCGGAATTCGAGATCGAGGAGAGCGTCGTACACCCGAAAGATCTGGCTGATGCCGGCGGCGTTCAATTGACCCCAACCAACGTCGGAAAGGGACATGCCGTCGGTGTATTCCATCATGAAGGGATCGATTGCGTAGTAGAAGTCCGCCAGACTGCCCGGCGTGACCGGCATGGTTGAGTTGCCGGCCGTGAAGGTGATGGGGGTGGTACTGACGTCGGTCTTGCCGGCGGGAGCGGCGGGCGCCGGTGACGTGCCCACAGGGTAGTTGAATAGGACCGAGCGCGCGAGGGCGAATTCGGCCGAATATGCCGTGGCCAGCGTCTGCGGATCTCCGCCAAGGCGGCCGTTGACGGCAGCGAGCGCCATTTTAGTGTCCAGGTTTGCGACGCCGGCATCGATGGGATCGAACAGCGGGTCAGCGGTGGATATGGTATCGATGGCGATGGAAGCCGCGGGAAGCAGCCCGGCGGTAAACGCCTGTGCGGTGTCCACGATGAGGGGCGTGTTGTTGGCGCGGGCGTAGACGAAGGCCGAGTCGGCATGGTCGTCGCCGGTCAGCAAGTTCTCTTGCGTCAGCCAGAGGCGGAAGTAGCCGCCGAGCAGGGTTTCATTCGTCTGGCCGTTCGGCGTGATTACGGCAGGGGCGGAAGCGGCGAAAGCCGGATACTGAAGCGTCGAAAGATTGTCCAGAAGGCTGTTCGGAGCAACGGGTGTCCGTACCGCATGACGGCCGAAAATAATGACTTGCTTGAGGGTCGTAGTATCCGGCCGTTGCGCGGCCAGGAAGGGTGCGCACAGCATGGCTAGCATGGCGCATCCGGAAAGACACGATATCTTCACATATTACATGTCGGCAGCGAGCAGAGAGTTTCTCAAACAAATTGTTGGACCAATGGATACTTCCGTACCCCAACAGGATGCGGACGACGACCGTGCCAAACTGAATGCTGGGAAGGGCGAAAACTCTCTGGTTTGAGAAACCTGTCAACTGAATTGGCTCCCCACTCTGGACACGTTTCGAGCTTTTGGGGCTCAGTTTACCCTCTGATCGAACCCATGGAAGGATATGTATTTCATCATCATGGCGCGGAGGGCCGAGCTGTATCCATGCCGGGCGCCCAGTCTGGACACGTCTCGAACTCGCCAAGGGAGCCAAAATGAAGCTTCCGGACGGTGAGTGATCCGCTCCCAATGGCAAATTCGCGGCAACTTTCTGACCCGCGCCTGGCTATCGGCTCGGTAGCGACGGCGGTAGCCCGAACCATGGGAGCACGCTGCTTTCGAAGCGGATCAGGCCATTGATGCGGTCGCCGGTCAGGGCAATGACATACAGGCCGACACCGGGACGTATGCCGTCGGGGGCGCGCACGTAGGTTCCGAACGCGGGCTGACCGTTGGCGCGCGTCGGCACGAGGTCGAACACCGGGCCCTTGTCGAGGAACCATGCGCAGAAGCCGGCCACGGCGTCTCGGCCCTCGTATTCAAAGGGCACCGGTGGCATCGAGATGAAGACATCGTCCGTCAGAAGCGCCACTAGCCCGTCGAGATCGGCGGACTCCCATGCGCTGGCAAATTTCGCCACCATCATATTCTCGGAGGCCGAGCCGGCGGCGGGAGGCGGTTCGCGATCTGCGGACGGGCGCTGGTGCTCGATGCTCGAACGCGCCCGCTTGAGCGCGCTATTGACCGATTGGACGGTAGAGTCCAGCATGTCGGCCACCTCGTCCGCGTGGAATCCGAGCACGTCGCGCAAAATGAGGACGGCGAGCTGGCGAGGCGGCAAAACCTGAAGGGCGGTCACGAAGGCGAGGGAGATGGATTCGGTCTGCTGGTAGCGGGCCTCCGGGCCAAGCGGCACATCGATCGCACCCTCGAAAAGGGAGTCGGGAAAAGGCTCCAGCCATACAACCTCGCCGAGCCGCGTAGGCTCCGGTGGTACGCCTGGAAAGTCCCACTCCTTGGCAGGTCGTCGGCTGGCCGAGCGGCGCGCATTTAGGCACCGGTTGGTGGCGATCCGATAGAGCCAGGTACGGAGCGAGGCGCGTTCCTCGAATTCACCAAGGCCTTTCCAGGCGGCCAGTAGCGTCTCTTGCAGGGCGTCCTCGGCATCCTGGAGAGAACCTAACATGCGGTAGCAGTGTACCTGTAGCTCTCGGTGGTGCGGCTCGGTAAGCTCTCGGAACGCACTTCCGTCCCCGGCCCGCGCCTTTGAGATCAGGTCATCTATCCCTGGGATCGTCATCGCGTCACTTTCTTATGGCGCCTTGTTGAACGAGCGCCCAGTTTCTAGAGGCCCTGGTGTCTATATCAATAGCAAACGGGCCCGAGGATGGGAACTGAGCAGTTATTAAACGGCCAGTTTCCAGAGACCCCGGTGTCTAAGTTAGCACGACCCCAAAAAGGAGACAACACGATGCGATTCTTTCTAAAGATCTCAATTCCAGTCGAGGCTGGCAACGCCGCGGCAAAGAAGGACAGGTTCAAATCGATCCAACTGATACTTGAAGAGCAGAAGCCTGAAGCGGCCTAGTTCCTGCAAGATGGCGGACAGCGGACTGCCATCCTGATCGTAAACATGGAGGATGCTTCGCAACTCGCCGAAATCGTCGAGCCGTGGTTTCTGGCGCTCAACGCGAGCGTTGAATGTAAACCGGTCATGGTCGCCGGCGATCTCCAGAAGGCGTTCCCAGCCCTCGAGCGAGCCGTGAAAACCTTCAGCTGATGCCTTCGTTCCGTTTGGGCGGCCACACTTCGGTCTGTCCGCCCGTGTTTCATTAACGGTCAATGGGGCTTCGCGATGCCGGAAGATCGCCGCTCACGCGGTTGGTACCGCGATCCTCCGCATCACCGACTGTCCACATGACCCTCGAAAACACGATTCCCCAAGAACTTGCACACGTCTAAATATTCAGGATGGTTGGCCGGCCATCCTGAAGTCGGCACGCATAGTGGCCCAGCGCCAGATACGTTTTGGGGGATGCTGGTTGGATAAAGAGTTCGAGTCCACGCCGGGGTCACTCTCAAGCGGAGCCATTCCTGCAGAATCGTCTGAAAGGCTCATAATGAAATCAATCAGGTAGCGTGAAGTCGAGAAGTGTCA
>CAVPQK010000004.1:0-16098 GCA_963707465.1 Bryobacterales bacterium | reverse complement strand
GTTCCAGAATTGGGGAGACCCCCTGCGCCGGCCGGCTCTGAGCCGGCAGTGTTTGGACGAGAATCCTGCGGGCGGCCTTGCCGTGCAGTTCCTGGGCGAGCATGTCCGGGTTGCGCAGGATGATCAGCTTGCGCATCAGATTCTCGAGTTCCCTGATATTGCCCGGCCAATCGTAGGCGAGCAATGCTTGCGCAAAGGATAAAGAAATGGATGGCACCGGTGTATCCGGGATGGCGTGCTTTCTCAGGAGCGTTTCGGCTAAAGGCAGAATATCTTCCTTGCGCTCGCGCAGAGCCGGCAGCGCCAGGTTGATGATGTTCAGTCGATAATAGAGATCCTCGCGGAACTCTCCGTCATGCATGGCCTGCTCCAGGTTCCGGTGCGTCGCGCACATGATGCGCACGTCTACGCGTACCAACTCCTTGCCTCCAAGCCGCTGGAACGCCTGGTCCTGGAGGACCTGCAAGAGTTTGGCCTGGAGTTTGTAATCCATGTCGCCGATTTCGTCGAGCAGCAGGGTGCCCCCGTCCGCTAGTTCGAACATGCCGGGCTTCTTCTGAAACGCTCCGGTGAACGCTCCGCGTTCGTATCCGAACAGCTCACTCTCGACCAATTCGGAAGGCAAGGCGGCGCAGTTCAACTTGATGAGGGGCCTGCCGGCCCGGGGTGACCGGGCGTGCAGCGCGCGCGCCAGCACTTCCTTGCCGACACCTGTTTCGCCCTGGATCAGGACAGGCGCTTCCGACCAGCCGATCCGGTCGATCTGCGCCTCAATCTCCCGCATCTGAGGGTTGGCGCTGACGAAGGCTTCATTGGGTGGCGGCGATAGAAGCCTGTCGGAAGCTACCAGGCGGGGCCGCGGCTTTGCATCGAGCGCTCTTTCCAATGAGCTGCGCAGATCTTCGGGACTGACTGGCTTTCCTAGGAAATCCGTCGCGCCCTTTCGCATCGCGTCGACGATATTCAGCGGGGAGGAGGCCCCGGAAATCATGAGGACGGGCAGGTCCTTGTGCGTAACCCGGATCTCCCGCAGCGTCTCCAGGCCGTCCTTGCGCGGCATCATGAGATCCAGCAATACCGCAGAGACCCTTGGATACCCGGCCAGATAGGCAAGAAGTTCTTCCCCATCCTGGACTGCCTCGACGGAGTAGCCCTGGCATCGGAGAGCCATTTCCAGGTAACTGCGGACTTCGGGCTCATCTTCAGCGATACAGATCGTGTGTCCATTTGGCGCCGAACGCATTATACTCACACCTCCATCAGGACGGCCGCTTCGTGGCGATCGACCTGTGCACAGTTGCTCCGGGGGGGCTGCCCCTCGGAATCCATTGGAAGGACCAACGAGAAAACGGTAAGTTCAGCGGAGTTCTCCGCCCAGATGCGGCCCTGGTGCCGGCCGATTATCGACTTGCAGATCGCCAGTCCCAGCCCGCCGCCGGTCCGGTCGCGCCCGCCGGAATAAGTAGCATATTCTTCGAAAATCTCTTCCAAGTAAGGAGCAGGAACGATCGGGCCCGAATTGCGCACGTCGATCCGGAAGCCGTTTGTCGACGACGGACCTCTGGCCTCGCCAAAGGAGCCCGGAGAGTTTTCGCCTGATCCTCGGTCCCAGTAACAGGGATATCCACTAATCTCAACTACTCCGTACCTTGGGGTGAATTTGCAGGCATTTTCCAGCAAATTAATGAATACCTGCTCCATCTGCGAGGTTTCGAAATACAGCGTCGCTGGCGGCGCGACCCAGTCGAATAAAACCTCAATTTCTTTTTGACCGGTAAGGGGCAGCACCTCATGCAGAGCTTGTTCCACACATTCCCGCAAATCGCCGGCCTGCAGGTGCAATTTGCTTTCGAGCACCCGTCCGACACTGAGCTGGAACATGGCCGAAGCCATACGGGAGAGACGCTTGGCGCTGTGGTCCATCCGGATCAGTACTTCTTTCTGTTCCGGCTCCAAGGGACCCAGTTGCTCTCCGAGCAGCAGTCCACAATAGCCGCTGAGGGCGGTGAGCGGCGCACGGAAATCGTGGACCGCCCGCGCCAGGAAATTGGTGCGGTCCTGATCGTACTCCTGAAGTTTGAGGTTGGCCTGGATGAGGCTCTGGAGGATCTCGTGCCGGCCGGCGTTCAAGGAACCGGCGGGCTGGGCGGCATTTTCCAGGAAAGCCTCCAGAACCGGCCGAGCTACTGGTTTTAGCAGGATGCCCACACCAGGGCGCGGGACACTCTCCCGAAACGTGGGCAAGTCCTTACGCTGCACGAAAAACAGATGCTGCCTGGCCTCAGAACCGTCGAGGCTCGGGGAGACGTCGAGGCCCGCCTCGAAGTCCCAGATGTAGACATCAGAGCACTTATCGATATTCGCCGCGTCGCCTGTAACAGAAAGCAGAATTGACGGATGATGCCTGACAATGTCCCGTATAAAATTGCTAGTATCCGGATTCGTTGAAACCAACGTCAATTTGACCAAAAATTCCCCCTAGCGTCCACACGACAGATTTTGTGGGGATACTCAACTGCCAACAACGTGCGCCTGACCTCAAGTAGAATTTCCGCCTAAGTTAGCCTTAGTTATTATCCAGAAATCCCAAAGTTTGGTCAAGGTCTAAAATTGGATAAGAATTCAAATTGAATCGCACAGTACTCGTGGCGATACCCAAGTTCGTGGCTCCAGTACTACTAAACATCCCGGACGGTTCGGGAGGCGCCCTGCACTGAAGGAACGGCCAAAACTGCCCCTTCCAGGAGCCCAGCACCGAGGTCGCGGCAGGCGCACGGCATGCCAATTGTTGGGACAACGTTCCACTTAGTTGCAAACGGTTTAGTCCGGGCGCTGGCAGTGCACATGCTAGAAAAGAAACGTGTCAGCGGCTCAGGCTAGGTTTTCGAGTTCCACACGGGTGATTGAGCCATTTCCGGAGTGTGTTGGTTTGAGACGATCGGCCGAGGTCGAGATACCGGAGCACCGGGAGCGCCGGCGCCGCGTGCGTGCCGACCTGCATTGGGCAGTGCAACTCGTGCGTCACCCCAGCCGGGCACCGATCGAAAGCGTTACCGATAACCTCAGCAGCGAGGGATTCTACTGCCGGTGCGACGAGTCGTTTGTCCCGGGCGAGTTCCTGGAGTGCCGGGTTCTTGTTCCGACGCAAGGCCGAAACCCCCAAGGGGAATGTCTCGGTCTGCGTCTGCGTTGTCTGGTCCAGGTGGTGCGGGTGGATGCGCCTGCCGCCGACGTTCGTTGTGGCATTGGGTTCCATATTGAGGATTACCTGGTGATCTCCCCCCAAATGCAGGGAGACTGACCCTGCAGGGCTAGTCTATTGGTCCTGAAAATGCACTTCTAACCGGCGATGAAGATTAAGTCTGTTGCCGTCCTGCTGTCCCTGATGGCTGTGCCTTACGTGGCCGTGCGCGGGGCGGATTCTGCAACACCGCCAACGCAAGCAGCCACCAAGTCCTCAACCGGCGAATCCATCCCGGTTAAGGATCCGCGTGTGCCGGCCGGGTACCGTATTGGTGCGGGCGACGTACTGCAAATCTCGGTCTGGAAGGAACCGGACGCCTCCGTGGCGTCGGTAGTGGTGCGGGCCGACGGCAAGATCTCCGTTCCGTTGATCAAAGAGGTGGAGGTTCTCGGCATGACGCTGGCTGAAGCCGAAGCCATGCTGGCGGAGAAGTTGGGCCAGTTCATTCACGGCGCCGATGTCACTGTTGTTCCGAAGGAAATCCACAGCCAGAAGGTCTATTTGCTGGGTGGCGTCAAGAAACAGGGACCCTTGATGCTCGAGGCGTTAACGACCGTGCTGCAGGCGATTACCGAGGCCGGCGGGTTGACGGATGAGGCAAAGCCCAAGAAGATCTATATCCTGCGCAAAGAAAACGGACAAGAGGTTCGCCTGCCGTTCAATTACAATGCGGTGATCAAAGGTGAGCGGATGGAACAGAACATCACCCTGCACCCCGAAGATGTCATAGTGATTCCGCATTAAGAAACTAGCGTCCGAAGCAGCGATCGACCTGGGGAATCAATCCGGAGGCGAAGGAGACGGCCTCATCGGAAGCTCCGGCGGCATCCGGAATGGTAATCCGGACGATCGAGCCGGCAGTTCGTCCGTCCACCAGGGCGTCCCGTACCAGCAGGAGTTTTCCGAGATATTCGCTGGCGATGATCCTTTGCCTCGATTGGTACCAATAGAACATCAGCATGCGCTGGCCGGAATTGTCGATGGAGTACTTGTTAACTCTGACTTGGCGCCCGGCCACCGGGATCAGCGCCGAGTCATAGTTCCAGATCTCCCACCCGCCGCCGGGCAGGCACGCTTTGGGCGAGTGCATGGCCTCGCCGGCGCGCTGTTGCGCGTAGAACGCGATCCACAGGCCCAACTGCCGGTTCCCCTTCTGGTAAGTTCGAGCGAGGTAACTGGTGGGCAGCAGGACCTTCAGGACCCGTGCGCCCAGGGTTTGGTCGGAGATGGCTCGCCAGCCCGCGACTTGCCTGTCGATGTTTTCGAGCGGTTGCGCCAGATACTCGGAACGCCGCCGTTCGCTCAGACGCGAGGCCACCAGGGTAGCGGACAACAGCAGAACCGTGATGAGAAACTGCCGGACGATGCGTTTCACGTTAAGTCAGTCCAGAATGATGTGCAGGCCCTTGGCTAGTACATATAGGATGCCGAAGCCTGCGACGAAGACCAGCCAGCCCGAAAAGGAATGGTAAAAGCCCAAGGCAAACTCTTCGTGATGGTCTGCGAGGACCGCCGTCCCTGTCACCCGCAGGATGTTTACCGCGATCGCGAGAGGGATAGTCAGGGCAAACAGCAGCGCGCGCGTTCGGAAGCGGGTGCATTGCAGATAACCCAGGAGCAGTCCGCCCACCATCAGCGCGGACAGCGAGTTCAATCCGCTGCAGGCCTCCTCGACGCCCAGCGAGATGCTGGCGAGGTTGATGATGTTCCCGTCCCGGTAGACCGTTACGCCGAGAGCCTGCGCCAGGTTGGTCGCCATGTCCGAGGCCAGCAACTGCAAAGGGGCGGCCATGGTGTTATAGACGATCACCGGGAGTGGAACCATGGTGGCCAATAGAAGAAACGAGAAGGCCAGCGAGCGCAGCCGTGCCGTGCCCCAGAACGTCCAAGTCAGCGCCACCAGCAGCAGAACAAAAGAGATCCGGGAGATGAAAAACTCCGCCCCAAGCTTGCCCAGCAGAAACAGCAGGCAAGACGCGCCGATGAGCCACAGACCGCCGGAACTGGGAACGGCCGGCAGCCCAAAAGTCACCTTCCGTCGCATCCAGGCCACGTAGAGGGCCAGCGGGGGGATAAGCATGCCGTAGGAAAGGCTTTCCTGAGTCCACCAATCCAGGGCCAGATCCTTCAGCACCGGCGCATAGATCAAGCCGATCAGCAAGGCGACAACCCCGCATTGGAGCCAGGCCGATCGCTTCCTGGAAGCACCGGCCACCGGCACGCCGTCCTCCGCCATCATCACTGAAACATCTGGCATCTTGGTCAAAAGGCGTATGTCGAGCAGTTCTGCTTCCACAGACGTTTCTTGGAGCCGCGTGCACCCGAGAGCGGGCAAGCGACGCTCGGCGCTCCCGGCCACCAACTCAAAACATTCGCATTGTTTGCCCAAAACTGGCTACATCAAGGGCGTTCCACATGGCAAATTGCGACGTTTCACTTTCGACTGGATTTGGAAGACCGATTGCCACTACGGCCGCCGCAGAGCTACTTCAGCATGATTGGTTCCGCGCACTTCTAATGATCCGTATCTTCAGCCAATACGTTGCCCCCAAGAGCCTGCTGCTGAGCCTCCTGGAGGCGGCTCTCATGGTGCTGGCGCTGGCGTGCGGCGTGCGCCTGCGGTTTTGGAACAATCCCTCGGACTTCGAGTTCTATACGCAGCTCCCGGATTTCGCGTGGCAGGGCCTGGTGTTCGCCTCCATTTTCCAGATCTGCTTCTATTACAGTGACCTGTACGATCTGAGAATCATTCGCCACCGCCATGAGCAACTCATCAGCCTGGGCCAATCGCTGGGCGCCGGCTCGCTGGTGCTGGGGTTGGTGTACTTTGTTTTTCCGGACCTGCTCATCGGACGAGGGGTGTTTTTCATCAGCACGTCCTTGGTCGCGCTGTTCGTCCTGCTCACCCGGCTCGGGCTGGACGCGGCCTGGCGGATTGCGGCTCCGGCGCAGAATATCCTGATTTTGGGAACCGGCGAACTGGCCCTGACGGTGGCCCAGGAACTGAAGCGGCGAGACGATTTGAACACCCGCTTGGTCGGATTCATCGAGCCAGCCCCCGCGCATGCCAATTTTCCATGGACGCTCGTTGGACTTCCGGTTCTGGGCGCCGCCGATCAGTTGGCGCCGGTCACCACCCAGCAGAACGTATCCCGCATCGTGGTGGCCATGGAAGACCGGCGAGGGATGCTGCCGGTAAGGGACCTGGTACGGCTGCGGGTACAGGGTATCCGGGTTGAAGACGCGCAGTCCACGATTGCGGCGCTGAGCGGGCGGGTCTGGCTCCGCACCGTGAAGCCGAGTTGGTTCGTTTTTTCCGATGGCTTCCACCGTTCCCGACTGAATCTGATGTTCAAGCGGATGTTGGACCTGGCCTGCGGACTGGCAGGGCTGGTCATCTCGCTCCCGCTCATGATGTTGATTGCCGTGGCTGTCCGCCTGGACTCGCGCGGGCCGGTGATTTACCGGCAGACGCGTGTCGGCTGGAGAGGCAAACACTTCGACTTGCTCAAGTTCCGCTCCATGTGCGTAAACGCCGAGGAGCAAGGGGGAGCCCAGTGGGCCAAGGATAACGACGCCAGGGTGACGCGTGTCGGCCGCTTCCTCCGCAAGTTCCGTCTGGACGAACTGCCTCAGTTCGTGAACGTCATCCGCGGGGAAATGAGCTTTGTGGGACCGCGGCCGGAGCGGCCGGTTTTCGTGGAACACCTGCGCCAGGAGCTTTCCTACTATGACGAGCGGCACACGGTGCGTCCAGGGCTGACCGGGTGGGCCCAGGTTTCGTATCAGTACGGCGCCAGTCTGGAAGACGCGTTTCGCAAGCTCGAATACGACCTTTTCTATTTGAAGAATATGTCCATCTTTTTTGACTGCGCCATCGTGTTGAAGACAGTGCGGATTGTGCTGACCGGCCACGGGGGAAGATGAGCCGGGCGGGCGGCACTCCAAGTTGCGATTATCTGTTCACAGAAGTGCCAACGTTTGGGATAAAATCCCGTTGGAGCGTGGTGCCGCTTCCAAGCGGGGTCTCTCGCTGGATATAAGCCATTTAATTGCAATCATTCAACACATTGGTAACGAACTTGCTCCTGGCAACTTGCAACAAAATGTTGACGATTAATAACGCCGCCGGAAAGCCCCTGTTTCGTTATGAATCCACGTAAGATCTCGCCGCCGAATCCAGCACTATCGCCGCTTTCGATTGCGCGCATGCTGTGGAAGCAGAAGCTCTCGGCCGGCATCCTTGGGGGTGCGCTCGCTCTGATCGGCTGCCTTGTGGTGCATAGGCTTCCGGCGATCTATTCGTCCGAGGCTCTCATTCTGGTCGATTCGCAGAAAATCCCCGAAAGGCTGGTGGCCTCGACAGTAAGCACCGACCTGCAGGACCGCATTCAAACGATTAGCCAGCAGATCCTTAGCAGCACGCAGTTAAAAAAGGTCATCGAGGATTTCGATCTTTATCATGCGGAACGGAGGAACCTCTTCGAGGAAGAAATCCTGGAGAAGATGCGAAAGGACATCAGCGTCAAGCTCGAACAGGGTTGGACTGGCGGCCGCCCCGGCGCATTCCGGATAAGCTACCAGGGCCCGAACCCCGCGGTGGTCGCGCAGGTGACGAACCGGTTGGCAAATCTCTACATCGACGAAAACCTCAAGACGCGGGAGGTGCAGGCGGAGGGTACTTCGGAATTCCTTTCCACGCAAGTACAGGAGGCCAAGAAAAAGCTCGACGAACTCGAAGCTGCGGTGAGCAAGTACAAGCTGGCCCATAACGGCGAGTTGCCCCAGCAGGAGGCCGCCCTGATCGGGACGCTTTCGCGGCTGCAATCGGAGTTGGAGGCCAACCGGGACGCGATCAATCGGGAGGAGCAGGCAAGACTGGTCCTGGATAACACCCTCAGTACACTCGAATCCACGGCGTCGATGCTGGCCGGACCGGACCAGAACTCCTCTATACGCGGCGGCCCGGCCAATGGGGTTGCCACAGCAGCAGCGGGGGGCGCCGAGGCGAAGCCGAAATCGGAAACACTGCAAGCGCAGTTGGATTTGGTGCGCCTGCGGTATAGCGACGATCATCCGGACGTGAAACGCTTGCGAGACGAGATTGCGCGTTTGAAAGAGACAGAAAAGCAAGAATCGGAAAAGAAGGAGGCCTCTGCCGCTCCGCCGCCTAAGGCGGACGGGTCCAAGGCTTCAGGTGCAGCTTTAATTGCGCCTGCCCGCAGCGACCGGGAGCGCCCGGAGGTTCTGCAGGCACGCGGGCGAGTCAGTGCGGCTAAGGTGCAAATGACGCAACTCAACCGGGACCTGGAGTTCCGCAAGAACGAGCAGGAGCGGATTCTGCGCGACATGGCGCAATATCAGCAGCGGATCGGCAAGCTCCCGGTGCGCGAGCAGGAGATGGCGCAACTGATGCGCGACTACGAAATTTCCAAAGCAAACTACCGGTCTTTGCTGGACAAGGAGCTTTCCGCGGAGATGTCCACGGATATGGAGCGGCGTCAGAAGTCGGAACGCTTCGAGGTGCTCGATGCGGGCCGCATACCCGAGAAGCCGGTCAAGCCCAATCGGCCGCTCTTCTATGGGCTGAGCTGGGTGGGAGCGTTGGTGATCGGCCTGGCTTTCGGTCTGGGGCGCGAGTTCAAACAGAACGTCCTGCTGGGAGAATGGGAACTGCCGCAGGATCTGACGGTTTTAGGGCGCCTTCCGTATATCGAGATTTCGCCAGCGGATGAATCCAAGACTTCGCAAGAGGGTGGCAAACGGCAGAGGAACCGCAAGCTCCGGCTGGCACTGGTCTCCTCGGCGATCCTGTCTCTGCTCGGCATAATCGGGGCGGGAATTTACCTTTTCCGGCAGCGGGGCTAAGGCATGTATAACGCATTCTTCAGCCTCAGCAAGAAGCCCTTCAACATGACGCCGGACCCGGCCTTCCTGTTTCTGACGGCGAAGCATCGGGAGGCGCTGGTCGGCTTGACCTACGCTATTCTGGACCACAAAGGTTTCGCGGTTCTGACCGGCGATGCCGGAACGGGTAAAACGACCGTGCTGGCGCGCCTGCTGCAGGAAGTGCCGGCCGCCAAGATGCAATCCAGCGTGATTCTGAATCCTACCTTGACGCCGGCCGAGTTCCTGGAATTAGCACTGTTGGATTTCGGGGTTGCGCAAATCCCCGCCAGCAAGGCGCAGCGTCTGGACAAGATGCAAAGGCTGCTGCTGTCAGGACAGCGGCAAGGGAAGATCTCCATGCTGGTGGTCGATGAGGCTCACAAGCTAAGCCTGGACCTGCTGGAGGAAATCCGGCTGCTGGGGAATTTCGAACACGGCGATCAGAAACTGCTGCAGATCCTGCTGGTGGGACAGAGCGAGCTGAGCGACCTGCTGGAGCGCAGCGACTTACGGCAATTGAAGCAGCGGATTGCGCTGCGCTTTGAAATCGGGCCGCTCGCGCCGGAAGAAGTCGATCAATACATCCGATACCGCTGGACCACGGCAGGCGGCGGCCAGGCCTTTCCGTTCGCGCCCGCGGTTGTGGCGCTAATCGCGCAGTGTTCGCAAAGAATTCCTCGCGTGATCAACGCGGTTTGCGACAACGGCCTGATGCTGGCTTTCAGCGACGGAGAGAAAGCGGTAAGCGAGGACCATATCCGGGAGGCGGCCGCGGATCTGAAGCTGAATTTGGCAGCCTCACTGCCCGCGCCTGCTCAGCCGGATGCAGCCTTGGGGACGATGGCGCTGGAACCGCTAACGCTTCGCACCCTGGAACGATACGGGAACGGCAACGGCGCGAGAGGTTCGTTTTTCGGGCGATGGGCCGGCAGACTGGGGCTGGTGGACTAGACAAGGACGCAATGAGCAGGATTTTCGAGGCACTGAACCGACAACCGGGAGAGATGGCGGACGCCCTGTCACCCTTGCGTGCCAATGGCCATGCCGCGGCTCCGGCCGAGCACGCTGTCACCCCCATTGCTTCGCTGACGGAGAACTGCTTCTCCGCCATCCGGACCTTGCCGCTGCGGATTCCAGGGGGAGCGCCGGTACTGCCGTTCGACGGTGACCACTGGGATGCGAACGAGCAATATCGCATCCTGCGTACCAGACTCCTTCACCACGGCAACCAGCCACGCATGATCGTGGTTTCGAGCGCTGGCTGCGGCGATGGGAAGACCATCACCGCCATCAACCTTGCCGGTGCGCTGTCGCTGAAGACCGACTCCAAAGTCTTGCTGGTCGATGCGGATTTCCGCCGCTCGACGATTCACGCGCAATTGGGGCTGCCGAGGGAACCGGGTCTGGCCGACGTGCTGCGAGGGGCCTGTACACTCGAGGAGGCGATCGTGCAGACCGAGCAACTGCCGAACCTGTGTGTACTCGCTTCCGGGGAAGCGAAGGGCAACCCCGCGGAACTGCTGGACTCCTCGCCCTGGCCGGCGGTTTGTACACGGCTGCGGCAGGTTTTTCGATATGTGATTGTCGATTCGCCTCCAATTGCGGCGGTCGCGGATTACGATTTGATCCAGGCCGTGTGCGACGGCGTGGTCCTGGTGCTGCGTCCGGACCACACTAACCGCAAACAGTGCAAAGCGGCGCTAGACTTGATTCCCAAGGATAAGCTGATCGGGGCCGTGTTGAACTGCGTGCCGAACTGGTTTTTGGGGCGGTATAGCTCGCCCCATTATTACGGAGATTACGGGCGTTACGAGAAAACGTCATGAATTGACGCAGGTGTGGGTTGATGGAGTGGCCGGGCAGCCCGGCTTGCGATTTCCGGATTAAGTGGTTATTTATCTTGCATTTACAGGAAAGCGACCTGTAAGTGAAGGGGCGGAGCTATATATATGCTCACTCAGTTGGAACAGATTTCCGGGCCGGCGCGCTGGTACGCAGTGCACACCCGTTCGAATTTCGAGCAGCGGGTGGCTGGCGAACTTGGATCCAAAGGGCTCGAGATCTGTTTTCCGGCTTACGAAGAAATCCACCAGTGGAAGGACCGCCAGAAAAAAGTGGCAGTCCCGCTTTTTCCGGGTTACGTGTTCGTGCGGTTCGCCAATTCGCCGGAGTTGCGTCTGCAGGTTCTGAAGACGGCCCGCGTGGTCAGGATTCTCGGGAATGGCGGCCTGATCGAAGCGGTGCCGGACGAGGAGATCGAGGCGGTGCAGGGCCTGCTGAGATCCAACGTGCCCTGTCATGCCCATCCGTTCCTGCGGGAAGGCGTGCGGGTACGGGTGAAACGCGGTGCCCTGAAGGATCTGGAAGGGACGCTGGTGCGGTTCAAGAATCGGGCCCGGCTGGTGATTTCCGTGGCCCTGATTGCGCAGTCGGTCGCGGCCGAAGTGGACATCCGGGATGTGGAGCCGGTCGGCAGCAGCCGGCGGGTTGCGGCTTAGGCGTATATGTATCCGAATCTGAAGTTGCAGTTGTGGCGGAGCGGGATCCGGCAGAACCGGCTGGCGCAGCTCATCGGGATTCACGAGACGCTGCTCAGCAAGATCGTGAACGGGTTCCGGCAGCCGGACGCCAAAGTGAAGGCGCGGATCGCGGCCGTGCTGAAGAGCGATGAAGGGTGGCTGTTTGCGGCGGAGAATGTCGGGCTGGAGATCCGTCCGGCCGCATCCGAGCAACGCGGGGCCGCGCCGAAGGTCTGAGGCAAACACCTGTCGTCGCGGTATTCGAAACAGTCTGCGGATCAGGCTGATACCTCCGGCGTAGCCGATGCGTGAGAACCAGGCCGCAATATGTTGAAGTTTGCCTTCTATCTAGGCCTTACAGGCGTAGGTATCCTCGCAACGTTCTTTAATCCTCTGTACGGCGGCGTAGCCTGTATACTGTCGTACTTGCTGAATCCGTCGGCAATTGCGATGGATACTGGCGGATTCCGGTTCCAATTCTGGATTACTATCGCGTTTCTGGCAAGTATGCTTCTGCACCGGCCTAAGCCCGCCGGCGCGGACGCTCCAACCCTCGGCGTGCTTACCGGCATGTGGCTGTTTGTGACAATATGCGCTGTTAGTGCGTTATGGGCGGTTGTCGACAGCAAAGGCGCGCTGGACGAATCATACGAGATGATGAAGACAGCTCTGGCGACCGCCCTGATGTGCCGCTTGGTGCGCTCGGAAAGAGATATCGTTTGGCTCATCTGGGCGTGCCTAATCGGGACATTCCATGCGTCGTTCCTGCACATCTTCGGCGTTAGGCTGGGATTTATTAGCCCATCGCTGAGCCGCGAATATGGCGTCCTTCCGGAAGGGCAGACAGCAGTTCTGACCTTCGTACCCATGCTGGCGATTTTAGGCACGATGGGCCGTGGTAAGGAACGGCTGGCATCATGGTGCATTTTGCCTTTCGTGCTCGATAGCATCGTGAATACATTTCAACGGATGGGATTTGTGGTATTAGCCGTGGAGGTGGTTCTTCTGGCGATCTACTTGCCCCGCCGGATCGTTATTCGCGCAGTACCGGTAGCAGCCGTTCTTGGATGCCTGTTTGTAATGCGTTTCATGCCGCCAGAGTACCGAAACTGGATTGCGACTATCCAATCGCCTCACGAGGAGGCCTCGGCGAACAGTCGCTTTGTGATCGATCGCGCCAGCCTACAGATGTTCCCGGATCACCCCCTTGGCGTCGGATATCGGAACTACCGGTTTGTGAGCCCGCGCTACCTTCCTCCGACGATCCTTGATCACGGAGGGCGGTCGGCGCACAATTCGTTTTTTTCCGTTTTGTGCGAGCTCGGTATCCAAGGAATCGTGGCCTTCCTGTGGACTTTCGGCGGCACCATCATCCTCATGCGACGAGTGCGCCGCGAAGCGTATACGGAGGAACCGAGCCGCCTCGAGCTATACGCGCTCGGTATCGAACTCGGCTTGTATGGCTGGCTCGTTGGGGGGCTCTTCGTCGACTTGAGCAATATAGATCCCGCGTTCTGGTTCGTGGCATTTGCCGTCTCGATCACGCGCCTCGCGGGAACAACGGAATCTGACGACGCGGAACGCGAGATTTCGCCGGAAGCCTGTCCAATCCGTCTGACACGTCTCCAATCTTCATGAACACTCGGCAGAGGATTATCAATGTCTAGCGAAGCACGAAAATTGTCCATTCTGATCCCACTCTATAACGAGGAGGAGTACATCGCCGCCGTCTTGGATAGGGTATTGGTCGCGCCTCTCCCCCATTTGGTGAGTCGAGAGATCATTGTGGTCGATGATGGTTCGGAGATGGTTCACCAGAGATTGTCGAACGCTACGCAACCCGATACCCAGGCACGATTCGCTTCTTCCGGCATGAGTGCAATCAAGGCAAGGGCGCAGCCATCCGTACCGCAATTGAGCATGCGACTGGCGAGTTCAGTATCATTCAGGATGCCGACCTTGAATATGATCCGCGTGAATACATGGTGATGCTGGCACCGCTGCTGGACGGCAGCGCAGACGCCGTTTTCGGTTCGCGATCCGCAACGAGCGCACAACGGCGCGTACTCTATTTCTGGCATTCACTCGCAAACCGGGTTCTTACAACCTGCTGCAATATCTTGGCCGATCTCAACCTCACCGATATGGAAACCTGTTATAAGGCCTTCCGAACTTCGCTGATACAGAGTATACCCATTCGCAGTGATCGGTTCGGCATAGAGCCCGAAATCACCATCAAGCTTGCCAGGCGACAGGCACGCATCTACGAAGTTCCGATCAGTTACCACGGCCGCACCTATGTCGATGGGAAGAAGATTGGGCTGAAGGATGCTTTTGAAGCCGTCTATGTCATGGCGAGGACGGCGATCTCGAGTGATATCTATAATGACTCTGGGCCCGAAACATTGGAAGCGCTTTCATATGCTCCGCGGTTCAACGCTTGGATGGCCGAGACGATCCTGCCGTACGTCGGGGAGTCGGTGCTGGAGATCGGCGCCGGCATCGGAAACCTGACCCGCTTACTGATTAAACGAAGGAAACGATATATCGCGAGCGATATCGATCCACATCATCTGGCGCGCCTCTCAGCACGCTTCGTGCATCGGCCGAATTTCGAGGCCCGTTTCTGCGATTTGACCGAGGCAGAACATTTTACCGATTTCGCGGAACAGGTGGACTCTATTGTTTGCCTGAACGTGCTCGAACACGTATCAGACGATGCCACGGCGTTGCGGAACATGTGCGACGCCTTATTGCCCGGGGGCCGCGCCATTATTCTGGTGCCGCAAGGCCAGGAACTCTACGGTTCCCTCGACACTGCGCTGGGGCATTATCGCCGCTACTCGATTGCGGAATTGCGGCGCAAAATGCAGGAGGCCGGGTTCGAGGTGGAGCGCATTCTCACCTTCAACCGCATCTCGCGCCCCGCCTGGTATTTCACCGGTAGGGTTCTGAAGCGCACCGCGCTCAGCCCGCTTCAAATGAAGATGTTTGACCGTTTGGTGTGGCTATGGCAGCGGCTGGATAGAGTGCTGCCATGGCCGTCGACATCAATCATCGGGATAGGTACAAGGCCGCCCAGTGACATGGTAATGCAGCCCGTATATGCAGTAAAGGGTGACGTGTCTGGCCGACAGTAGGACGGAGCGAGGTTGTCTCGGAATCTTGCGAAATCTCGAGCTCATTACTCGCGGATGCACAATAAAAGGCTACGAGAAATACTAATTGTCCTCGCGCTCGTGGCGTTCGCCTGGTGCTGCTATTCGTGGGCGTGGCCGCAGGCACCAGTAGTGAGCGGAGACTCGGGCAGCTACATGCAACTCGGGCGCAACTGAAAACAGGACAGTCTACCGGACCAAGCCTACGGACGCCCGGGTATCCCTTGCTGCTAGTATTGACGGGGTCGGAGCGGCACCCAAACCGTATACTATTCCACGTTTCGTTGGCGCTGCACTTTTGCGCCGTTATAGTAATAGCACTGATCTTGCTAAGGCTCTGCGGGCCGGTTTGGGCGGCAACGGCCGTTATCGTGGGCTTGCTACCTCCATATGTTGAACCCTCCGCGTATGTGCTTAGTGAAGGCTTAACGGAATTGTTTCTTATCGTGGCCTTTGCTCTTCTGGTGCAATGGCTGGTCACGGGCTATTCGGCATACGTTGTCGGTTGCTCAGCGGCGGCGGTTGGTGCGGGCTTCGTGCGGCCCACCTACCTCCCACTTGCGATTTTGTTAGGCATTGGCGCTTTAGTTTGCGCCGCGGTCGGCTGGCCCGCCCGGCCACGAATTAAGGCATTGGTACAAGGCGCCGTTCTATGTGCCCTCATCAGCATCGTGGCGTTCGGCGCGTGGGTAGCGTTTAACGGCGTCCATTTTGGATATTGGGGCATGACAGCGCTTGGGCCCTACTCGATGTCGACCAAGACCGCTACCTTCGTGGAAGACCTCCCCGAGCGATATGCCGACCTGCGGGAGGTCTCGTCCGCCATCGTGATCGTTTTATTGCGGAACACTTTACCGATCACACTGGACAGAACTACATCTATCGTGCCATGCCGGAGGTCCGCGCGCTGTACGGAAACGATGAGCGCAAGGCGCTGCAGGCGCTCGAAGATGCCAACTTGTACCTGATCCTCCACAAGCCGATGTCTTACCTGATCGAGTGCCTCAAGGTGCTGCCGGTATATTGGACACCCGCCGAGGGTCCGCTGATCCTTGCCCTGCATGGGCCCACTCGAGCCATTTGGGCGCTCCTGCAGATGGCGGTGGTTGCCTTGTTCTTTTTACAGGCGGTCGTGTTAAGCGGCCTGGGGCTAATGCGGATTTCGGTCCGACGACTGCGGCGGGACACCGCCGGGTGGGAGGTTCGTTCCCTAGATCCGCGCCTGTTGTCAGCATATGCGATCGCGATGTCGATCGTGCTCTATACATGGCTCGCATCGTGCTTTTTG
>CAVPQK010000003.1:0-321160 GCA_963707465.1 Bryobacterales bacterium | reverse complement strand
CCTCAGGTAGGATTCGAACCTACAACCCTTCGGTTAACAGCCGAATGCTCTACCATTGAGCTACTGAGGAGCAACGCGGAGCCCTGACCCTTTTATTTAATCAGAGCGCCCTGGCAGGTGTCAAACCCGGGCGCTGCCGTGGCGATTCCAGTTGCCGCGCGTAACCCAGGAACAACTCCATCCCTTCCCGCTCCGCCTGCCCCAACTGAAATACGATGTGCGACGCCAGATATCGCCGCACTAACTCCGGCGCAAAACCGCGCGTCGCGGCTTCCTCGGCCACGATGCGCTCCAAGCTGCGCAACCCGCACGCGCACGAGTCCTGAAACGCCACCGCTACTTCCGCCGTCACGAATTCGCGCGGTCCCGCCCAAACCGCAAATACCATGGGCAGGCCCGTCATCTCCGTCCATTCGCGGCCCAGATCGTAGACGTGAAAAGGCGTCGTTTCCGGATCGATTCGCAGCGCCGGATCGCCTATGATCAATGCGCCGTCCGCTTCTCCCAGCATCCCCGGAAGGTCGGGCGGCCGCGTCACCACCGTCGGCTCCACGCCGTAACGCTGCGCCAGAATGATTCGCGCCAGCGCCACCGACGTGCGCGAGCTCGCATCCGCTGCCAGCGTGCGAATCTGGTTCGCGGGCCGCTTTGAAACCAGAAGAATGCTGCGCACCGCGCCCCTGCAGGCGATTCCCACGCCCGGCACAATCCCATAATCCCGCCCAATCAGCTCGAACGACGGAATGATCCCCATGTCTGCCGCGCCGGAAGCAACCATATCCGCACACTCGGCGGGAACGCGGAACAGCAGATCGAAAACGCCCCTCTGCTCCCCGTGCAGCAACCCCCAAACCAGGGGAACCGTATTCAAGTAACTGACTGCGCACACCCTGAGCCGCGGGATGGAATTGGTGGGATTCAACTGATCAGTGTAGCAGACGACCGTCCCACCACGATCCGCATCGGCGCCAGTCAATCCCCAGCCGCCGCGCGCGAATAAAATCCCGCCAGATCCGCTTTCAACTGCTTCAACGCATCCACGTTCAGATAAATCATGTGACCCGAGTGGTAATACGCAAACTCGATATTCCCGCGCAGCTTCGGCTCCAGCTCCATATGCGCCAGATCGTATTCGGTAATGAAGAAAGGTGTCGCCAGATCGAACAATCCATTCGCGGAAAACACCTTCAGCCGTGGATTCTTCCGCATCGCATCCGCCAGGTCTCCCGCCACATACGGTTCCCTCAGCGCCGGCCCCTGCGCGCCGGGCCCGCCGCCCCCTCCCGGTGGATGGTGCGTATGATCCCAGTCCTCATTCACTTTCGGACCCCTGGGGTAGTACGTCTCCTTGGTCGTGTATTTCAGCTCCCGGTCCAGATAATCGTGGAACGCCGATACAAACGCCCCGGTGATGCCTGTGCTCGATGGATCGTAGCCGGGAGTTTCGCCGGCCGCGTCGGCATCGGTCCCCTCAAATCGGGCATCGTATCGTCCCACAATCATCCGCTGGTCCCGCAGCAGCTCTTTACGGAAGCGGCTCGGACTCACCCGCAGATTCGCCTCCTTAATGTACTGCGCGCTCAACCCGGTGTAGCCCGCCAGCTTGGTCGCCATCGCGTCCACCTGCGCCTGCGGCAGGTTCTGGCCCTGCGCCAGGGCTTCCGCGTAAGCGCCGCGCGCGAACACCCGCACCTCGTCGAGAAACGCCTTTTCATCCCGCCCCTTGTGCGCGATCTTCTCGTAATGCCAGGCAATCGCCGCATAGGAGGGCAGGTTCCCGATGTAGACCGCATCGCTCCCGGGCGCCAGCGCGAAATAGTTCAAAATTGTCGACATCAAAATCACGCCGTTCGACGACATGCCGGCGTTCTCCAGCGCATCCACCAGCGCGGCCGAGCGCGTCGTGCCGTACGACTCGCCGAACAGGAACTTGGGCGAGTTCCACCGGTGGTTCACGCTCACGTAGCGCTGGATGAATTTGGCAAACGCCTGCACGTCCTGGTCCGTCCCCGCAAAATTTTTGATCGTGCTTTTTCCAACCGGCCGCGAATAGCCCGTCCCCACCGCGTCCACGAACACCAGGTCGCTCTTGTCCAGCAGCGAGTACTCGTTCGGCATAATCTGGTAAGGTGCGGCCCCCGTCGCTGCCGGACTGGCCGTAGACACGCGCACCGGCCCGATGGAGCCCATATGCAGCCATAGGCTCGCCGAGCCCGGCCCGCCGTTGTAGAGGAACGTAACCGGCCGCGACCGCGGATCGCTGACGCCGTTCATCGTGTACGCCACATAGAAAACGATCCCGTACGGCTTCTCGTCCTCGCCGTCGATCAGCAGTGTGCCGGCCGTGGCCTTGTAATGGATCGTCTTGCCGTCCAGCGCAAGTTCGTGGTCCGTGACGGATGTTGTCTCCGCTGGAACGGGCGCCGGCTTCTCCTCCTCGGCCGCGGGAGGTTTCTGGGCCAAAAGCGGCAGGACCGCGGCTGCCAGAACGGCCGCGCAAAATAATCGTGACATGAGTCTCCTTTCGTGCGTATTCTCTCACATAGCCCTGTGGAGCACGCGCCCCGCCTGCGGACCGGCGCCCTCGCCGGTCCACCGGTCCACCGGCCGCAGGCCGGCGAACTGTCGCTAGTATCGTAAGAGGATCCTACAGGAAGAAAAATGTCACAACCCCACCGCGTGAGCCGCACAAGCCGAATGCCTGCCTGGATAGTGACAGGCCTGCTCCTGTCGATAAGCGCACTCGCGCATGATTATCCGAAACTCGCCGGTTTCGTGAACGATTTCGCGAACCAGCTTCCCGCCTCAACGGTCCAGGCTTTGGAAAAGAAAGTCCGCGACTATGAGCGCGCCACGGGAAACGAGATCGCCGTGGCGGTGGTGCCATCGTTGAACGGGATGTTAGTGGACGACTATGCGCAAAGCCTGTTTCGTGCCTGGGGAGTGGGGAAGCGCGCGGCGAACAATGGCGTGCTCTTCGTGTGGGCGCCCAAAGAGCGGCGCATGCGGATCGAGGTGGGACTTGGGCTGCAAGGCGTGCTGACAGATGCGGCGGCGGGACGGATCTTGGCGCGCGTGAGGGACCTGTTTCGCGGCAGGCAGTATGATGCCGGGATCAACGCCGCAGTGGACGGCATCATCGAAGTGCTCGGGACGGCCCCGGTTGGCGGGGCACCAACGCCGGATGAACTGGAGCGGCAGCGCCAGGAGGAAATGCGTCGCCAGCAGGAAGAAGCCGCGGCGCGCGCGGCTTCCGAGCGCGCTCGGCTCATCAATTTCGGGCTGGCCGCGGTGATTTTGGTGGCGCTGTACCTGCTCTATCGCCGCAATCGCGCCGCGCGTTGGCAAGGGGAATTGCCGCGCGCGCTGGCAGTGGCGGACCAGGCCTTGGCGGAGGCCGACCTGAAAAAGGCGCAGGCGCAGGCGGCGCTCTTGGATCTGCGCAAGGAAGTGCCCAGCGAGATCTGCCAGCGCTTTGATGCGCTGTTTGGTCGAGCGCCGGATGAGCTTGGGCAACTGCGGTCGGGGCTGGAGGAACTGCGGTTGTCGCCGCACGTAGAATTCAAGGATCTAAAAGCGGCACATCGCGGAATGCGGACCTGGCAGTGGCGGATGGCCACGGCGTCGAACGCTTTCGATGAAGTACCTGGCGCGCTGGAAACGTTCCGGGCACAGCGCGAGGAGGCGCAGCGAATGCTGGCATCGCTGCCGTCGAAGCTGGCGCGGATGGAAGCGGAGGGCGTGCCGGCGCCGCCCGGCGGACTGTTCCGCGCCGCGGCGGACACCTACAATCAGGCGTTGCAGGAGATCCAGAAGCAGCCGGCTAACTGGCTGCGGGTTTACGATCTGGTGGCCGATGTTTCGGCGTGCCTCGAACAAATTGAGAACCCGGTAATGCGGACCCGGTATCGGCCGGTCCGCTATTGGTACGGAGACGTCGATTCTCCGGCCGCGGACGTTCTGGCTCTGATGTATGCGGCGCAGTTCGCGGCCTCATCGTCACAAGGCGCGTCAGACGAAGATATCGGGTCGAGCGCGGGCGATTCCGGCGGCGGCGGGGATTCTGGAGGATTTGGAGGCGGAGACTCCGGCGGGGGCGGGGCCAGTTCCGACTACTGAGCCGAGTGGCCCGCGCGGCTGCCGGCGTAGCGGTAGATCACGGTCAAGTCGGTCCGCCCCACCTCTCTGTATGGCTCGAGCCAGGGGCGCAGATCCGCGTACGCCCCAATCGCGAGGTGCGGATTCAGTAGACCCAGGCCGTCCAGAATCAGCGTCGGTTGCGAGCGCGCCAGCTCGGCGCGGAGCGCACTCCGCGTCGCACCTGATTCGCCTTCCACCGGCTGCCACTGCGTCAAATGCCGATCGGCGGGAACGCCTGTGAGCGGTTGCGAATCGAGAAACCGCGTGGCCGCCGGAAGGCCGGTATAGACATAGATTTCCGGCCGGAAGCCCCAAACGAAAAGCGTATCGCCGGGAACGCTCCACTCCCGCGCGATCTGCGCCGCCCGGCGGCTATCCCGATCCATTCCCGTATCCGCCCAGATGTGCGCGCGCCCCGCCATCAGGTCGCCCGCCAGCAGCGCATATCGCGGACCGAAACGCACCATCGGGATCAGCAGCAGCGCAGCCACGGCCATCGCGCGCCGCCGGCCCATCAGCGCGAGTCCGCGCGCGCCGGCTAGCGTAGCCAAAGGTAGAAGCTGGAAGTAGTACCGTGGGAAAAAGCGCCATCCCGCCGCGACCGCAGCCGCCGAGATGACCGCCCACGCGGCCCACCGCGCCCGGTCCGCCTTCGGGTCGCGCCACCAGAGCCATAGGGCGCCCATGGCGAGAGCAGCATGAAAGCCCAGCCAGTGCGCGGTCCGCACCACTCCATTGCCCCACGGATTCTCGACGAATGTCCCGCCCGCGTAAACCCGGCCCCATTTCCACACCTGCTCGGCGTAAGCACCCAGCGCGCCCTGGTTCCACAGCACCGCCGCCGCCAGCACATTGGGAATCGCGAACCCCGCCGCCAGCAACGGTAGCGCCCGCACGCTCCAGATCGCGCAAGCGGCCAGCACGAAGGCGCCCTTCGCGTTCACCAGGAACGCAATCCCAGCCACCACGCCGCTCCAAAAGGCGCGGCCCCGCCACGCCAGCCACACGGCGGCGATGTGCGGCGCCAGCATCAGCAAATCGGCGGCCAGCGGTGTCACCGCCGAGGGAATATCGAAAACCAGGTAGAACGCCAGCAGCCCCGCCGCCCACAGCGCCTCCCGCCGGCCCCAGAGGTCGCGCGCGAAAAGCCATGCCATCCAGCAGGCCAGCATCGCGTAAAGCGCTCCCGCCAGGCGCAGCGGCCACCCGTCGCGCGCGCCCCAGGCGAGGTAGATCCAGCCCAGTAGCGGCGGCTTATCGAACCACGCGTCGCGATAGAGCGCCTTTCCGTGCTCCATCTGCGCCGCCGCGGCCAAGGGCAGCGTCTCCTCCGCCCACAGGATGTCGAGATGGCAAAGGCGCGCCGCCAGCACCAGCACGAACAGCGTCAGAAAGAAAAGGCGCATAAAGGCGTTCAGCGGTCAGCCTTCAGCATAATCTGTTACGATGTCTCTTACGGTGGGCAAATAAAAGGCGAACATGGAGGATGTCCAGGAACAACTCGCCGTTCTGCGGCGGCGCATCGCGCGCATCGACAAGAAGTGGACTGGCAGCCCAGCCCCAAGTCCATCGCCCGCCGCCAACCTGCGCCCCACGGACCTGCGCCCCGCACGCTACTTCGTCGAGGAGCTGATCTCGGGCGAGGTCGTGCATACCGCGTGCGGCGAGCACTTCGAAACCGAAAAGCTCTTCGAGCGCCACCGCCGGCACGGCAGCATGGATATATCGAGCCTCCACGAGCTTCCCCCGGATCTTCTCAGCTCGCTCTCCGGAGGTGAGATCGCCTCCTCGCATCCTGCTAAGTGGGCTTTCCTCGATACCGAAACCACGGGCCTCGCGGGCGGCACCGGCACCTACGCTTTTCTAATCGGAGTCGGAAACATCGAGCCCGCCGGTTTCCGCCTCCGGCAGTTCTTCATGCGCGATTACGGTGAAGAGGCTTCCCTGCTGCGCCGTCTTTCCGAGCATCTTTCGCAGTTCGATGTGCTCATCACCTACAACGGCAAGACCTACGACCAACCGCTGCTCGAGACGCGCTTCCGCATGGCGCGCGCGCGGCAGCCCTTTGAGCGGCTGGCGCATCTGGACCTGCTGTTCGGCGCGCGGCGTTTGTGGAAGCTGCGCCTCGAGAGTTGCCGCCTGGTCGAGTTGGAGAACCGCATTCTGGGCGTCGAGCGCCAGGGCGATCTGCCCGGCGAGATGATTCCGTATTACTACTTCGAATATCTGCGCACTCAACAGGCGTTCCGGCTGGTGCCGGTGTTCCATCACAACGCCATCGACATTCTGTCGCTCGCCTGTCTCACGGCCATCGTGCCGTTCGCCTTTCGCTCGCCGGAGGAGACCGCCTTCCGCCATGGCGCGGACTTGATCGGCTTGGCGCGATGGGTCCTGCAAGCCGGCCGGCATGAAGAAGCCCTGCGCCTGCTGCGGCGCGCAGTGGACTTGGGGCTGCCGGACGATCTGCTGTTCCGCGCTCTCTGGGATATCGGCGCGCTGGAGAAGCGCCTGGGCCGGCCGGATGCCGCGCTGGCCGTGTTCACCGATTTGGCCGTGTCCCGCAATCCGTACCGCGCGCGCGCCCTGCGCGAGCTGGCCATGCATTATGAGCATCATGAGCGCAACTATGCCATGGCATTGGAAATGACCCGCACCGCTCTGGCCCTGCGGGATTCCGACGACCTCCGCCGGCGCGAGCGCCGCTTGCAGGAGCGCGCCGCGCGGCTTTGCCTGTAATTTCACAAATTGTTTACCAGTTCGGCGCTACTTGTGCGCCCCGCGCGAGACATAATCAAACAGGTATGCTTGGTCGCCCGCGCCAGTCGAACCCGTGGCTCCTGCTCAACGCGCTGGAGCGCATCGCCGCGCTGGGCGTGCTGGTAGCGCTGTCGCCGTTAATGCTGCTCGTCGCCATCGCCACCGCCGTGCTTTCCCGCACCTCGCCGCTGATCGCACATCGCCGGCTCGGCCTCGGTGGCAGTCCCCTTTGGGTTCTGAAGTTTCGCACCATGTGGACCCGCGGCCCGCGCCCCGCCGCCCGATTCGCCTTGGTGGAATACATCGTGGACGAGCACGGCCCCCGCGAGAAAGGCCTCCGCGACCATCGCGTTTCAAGCCCCTTCGCCCGTTTTTGCCGGCGGCACTCGATAGACGAATTGCCCCAGTTCATACACGTGGTACGTGGCCAGATGTCGCTCGTGGGCCCGCGGCCCATTACCAGCTCCGAATGGAAGCTGCACTATCGCCGCCACGCCGCCGAAGTGCTGGACGTGAAGCCCGGCCTCTCCGGTCTCTGGCAGACGATGGGACGCAGCCGGCTGACTTACGAGCAGCGCCGTAACCTGGACCTGGCCCTGGTACGCAACCGTTCGCTCAAGCTCTATTTTCAGATCCTGCTCTGGACCCTGCCCGAGATCTGGACCGGCCGCAACGCCTGTTAGCCCACCCACGAACCGCGACGTCAGAGTATCCGCCAAAGCGCCAGCCATCATAAGAACATCTGTTACAAACCTCATCAGGACAGACTATTGGGGCTGGACCAGACGGCGGCCTCCACGCCCAACCGGCCGCATGCTCTTCTGCCGCTACTCGGAATCGGCAGTCGGGGCCGCCGCCCGCGCGTCTGGCGGATTTCGGATCCGTTCGAAACCCTGGCCTGGCGGGTATTGCGCGCCGCCGGTCGCTCTCGAGGACCGTACTGCGCCGTGTCGCTAGCGGCGCGATCGGCCTATGACGATTTCATATTGGCATTTCACGACTATCTGAAGAGCAACGCGGAATTCCAGGCGAACTGTCCGAAATACCGGCTGGAATCCCAGCCGGGCGCGGCCTGGATGGCCTTCACCGACGTGGTGCCGCATTCCGTGGAATCCGGCCAATTCGCCATGGAGCAAACGCTGATCGTGCCGCGCGATGCGCTGCCTGCGCCGCAGCCTCGCCTCACGTGGGGCAAGGCTCTCAGCCTGCGGCGGCCCCTCAGGCCGCCCCTATGGCGCGACCGCGATGGTGACCTGGTTCGACGTCGTCACGCCGCCAATCTGGATCTGCAGCGACACCGCGCTCCCCGTAGGCGTATTAGCCGCCGGCGTAACACCAATCTGATATTCGCTGACGAATTGCGGCGAAAGCACCGAATAGATCGGCGTCGCCGCCACACCGCCGATCAAAATAGTGGGCTGCAGCACTGTGTTAAAAAACTGGCCGTTCACCAGGGCCCCGGCCACGTAGTTGGCGATGGGTGGCGTCACCGCGCCCAGTCCGGTGCACCAGACGATCAGTGGGTGCTGCGAACTGAGAGAGATCGGGTGAGTTGTCAAACCCGCGATCGAACCGACCGGCGCGGCTATGTCGTTATCGTCGTTGTCGGTGGCGATCGCCTGCCCCAGCCCGGTCGCATTCGCCGTAAAAATGCCCGGCGCCGCCTGCACGATGGTCACATTCTGCGGAGCCGATGCTCCACTGGCGCGGGTCACCACTATGGGCACCGTGCCGCTGGTCTGGCCCGCGGACAGCACGTTGAACGGAAGCTGCGCATTAATCTGTCCGGCGCTCACAAAGTACAGTCCCGCGGGAACGTTGTTGAAGGTTACCGACATCACGTCGCTCCAGGTGGTCGATAGCGGGATAGTCTCCGGTTGGGTAATCGTGGTAGCCAGATCTGTGCCAAAGATGGACACGATCGAACCCGGCGCGACGCCTTGCGCGCTGTAGCTGCCCGAATTCACCACCCCACCCGCGCCTACCGCCGGCTGCGCGCGCGCCAGCGACAGACAAACTAACATCCCGAGAACCAACCAAACCGGCCGCATGATTCCCCTCCGTCTCGATTTTAGTCGATCCGTCATACAGCCACCAAGCAAAAGCCCAAGAGTTTACTTGTGCGCCGGTTCTATAGGCGCGGCTGTAAGTACGGCGCGAATGTTACTGAGCGTACTTGTAACTTCGGCGTGCTTTCCGCCATCTAAAGCCACCGCTGCGGCGGCCTCCGATTCCGCCTCTTTCATCCGCCCCGCGGCTTGTAAGACCTGGGCCAGCATCCAATGCGTCTTGAACCAGTTCGGCGCGTAGGAAATGGCGGCGCGCAAGCTTTCTTCGGTGTGCGCAAAGTCGTTCTTGCGCGCGTAGAACGCCGCCAGATTGTAATAAGCGTTAAATGCGGCTTCGGTGGTTCCAGTGGCGCGTTGGGCGGCCAAACCAGCCTGCTGGAAGGCCTGCACCCGGACCAGCGGTTCGGAATGGCTCCCGGAAATCTGCGCCAATCGCCGCGAATACCACAGGTCCGCGCTAGCGCCGGGCCAGCGCCAACGCTCGTACTCTTCATACCGGTTGGCGGCTTCGCCCACCTGTCCCGCATCCAGATCGCGCCGCACCGCCACCAGATTGCTCTCCGCCATCCACAGGCGCACTCCGAAAAGTACCCACACGCCCGCGCCGATCGCCGCCATGGCCACCCACGGCCACCGCCGGCCCGCCGGCGACGGCGTCAAAACCGAGGGCACACTGAGCGATACCAGCATCGCGATGGTGACGTAATAAGCCAGCGCCGTCGGCACCGTGAAACAGGTGAATTGCGCGCTGATGGTCATGGCTGCCAGGCCAGCCGCGAGCGCGCCCGCCGCCCCATTCCGCGCATTGCGCCGGCTCGCCATCGCCGCCGCAAATCCGCTGGCGGCCAGCGCCAGCAGCAGCGCCGGTCCGGCCACACCCTGCGCCACCAGCGTATCGAGCAGGATATTATGCGGCGACTCGTGATAGAAGTCCGGATAGGTGCGGCCCAGGTCCGCCGATTGGTACCGCGCGAAGCTGCCGATATAGGTTTCGGGTCCGAACCCCGTCACCCAGCGCGCGCCCGCCATGCGCAGGCTGTCGCGCCAGAGCAGCAGGCGCGCCCCGCCCGCCGGTTCCTCGAGTGCCCAATGCACGCGGGCTCGCAATTTCTCGCCGCCGGGTGACACGTAGAAGAGCGCGGCCGCCGTAATTATTGCCAGTGCCACTCCCGCGAGGCGGCGAGTGACGCGCAGGCCGCGCCAGAGTATCAGAAACACAGCGCCGGCCGCGAGACCGATCATCGCCGCGCGCGTGCCGCTCAATATAATGGCAACCGCGCCGGCCGCTACCGTAGTCCACGCCAGCCACTTCCATCCCGTCTGCTGTTCCTGTGCGGTCAGCGACGCCGCGGCGAACACCACAAATAGCAGCCAGTTGGCCGCGTAATCCGCATGGCCCAGCGTGGCCGGCGGCCGCACGATGGCCCAGATCCCTTCCCCCACGTGGTAGCCGCGCGCATCGAGCAATGGATCCCATCCGAAGTATTGCGCGCAGGTGTAGACCGCCACGATCAGCCCGCTCGCCGCGATCGCGCGCAACAGCGGTCGCAGCCGGGCCGGTTGCCCTGCGCAATGGGCGGCCACGATACACGCAAATCCCATCGCCGCAAGCTGTGTCACCAGTCCCCAATAGCGCCAACTGCTGCCGCCTACCGACAACGCCGGATTCACGGAAGCTGCCGTGGAGACAACCAGCGATACAGCCATCCCGCCCATCGCCCATACGAACCAGCGCGTCGCTCGCGAAGCTCGATAAAACCCCGCTGCGCCGCCCGTCCACGTCCACCAGACGGCCGCCGCCGCTGTCCCCCACAGCAGCATCATGACCTTAGGTGTAACATCGAAGTAAAAAAACCAGCCGGGAGCGATTACCAGCGGAATGAGAGCAATCACAGCGGCCAGCAGCAGCGCCATATAGGCTACACTATCTCACAGGCATGCTCACGGGCGCGGCGGAACCTGTAAATACTTATCGCTATCTAAGCTCTCTGGCCGCGCGTTGGCGGTTCATCGCCGCATCCGGCGTTATTGCGGTGTCGATCGTGCTGGGTGTGACTCTGCTGCTTCCCAAACTGTATACGGCCACTTGCCGCATTCTCATCGAGCCTCCCACCGGCACTGACATCCGCAGCGCCCTGGGAGTAAGTCCGATCTATTTGGAATCGCTTAAGACTTATGAACATTTCGCCTCCAGCGACAGCCTGTTCGTGCGCGCCCTGGATCAGTTTCAGTTGCGGCGGCGCTTCCCCGACCGGCCCGTCGAATCGCTGAAGGCCGGAATCCTGAAGGTCGGCATGGTGCGCGATACCAAGATTCTGGAGATCAAAGTCACTTTGCCCGATCCCAAGACCGCGCAAGCACTGGCCTTATATCTGGGCGAGGAGACCGTCAAGCTCAGCCGCTCGGTGGACGAGGAGGGCGATCGGGAATTGACGCAGGCCATCGAGAAGCAGGAGGCCGACGCCCAGGCGCGCCTGGACCGCAGTGAAGCCGCCTGGACCCGCACCATCGCGCAGCAGCCCGTCGAGGGCCTGCAACAGGCAACTCAGAACGGCGGTGAGCTGTGCAGCAGCCTCGAGCGCCAACTGCTGCGCGCCGAGGCGGATGGTTCCGAAAGCGCTGGCACCCTGCGCCAGCAACTGGCCCAAGTGGGGCGGGACCTTGCCACTCAGGAACAACTGCTAGCGCGCCGCATGGCCGAACGCGACCGCGTAGCCACCGAACGCAGCGCCAGCCAGGAGGCCTATTCGGCTGTCGAGGCGCGCCTCAACGAGGCCCGGGCCGGACTCGGGTATCGCAGCGAGCGCCTGAAGATCATTGATCCGGGTATCGTTCCCGAGCGGCCCTCGGCTCCCAACATCCCGCTTCGCGTACTCGCCGCGCTGCTGCTGGGGCTGGTCGTGCCGGTCGTCTTTTTGACGTTGCAGTTAAGCTATCGGTCCGCGCGATGATGGACCGCGTCCGGGAACATCCCTGGCGCATCGCCGCGCCAGCCCTGACCGGCATCTACGCCGCGGCCATTGCGCTCGCCCCGAAACCAGCTGTAGCCATCGCGATGGCTGCGCCGCTGGCCGCTGTCCCTTTCGCCTACTGGGCGGTCCTCAAGCGCGACCGCTGGCTGACGCTTTTCTTCGCCGCGGCCCTGCTACTGCCGCCGCTGCCATTTGGCTTGGGCAATTCCGGGCCGCATCCCGCGCTGGTCTTCGTCATACCCGGCCTGCTCGCGGGCGCGTTGAACCTTCGCCAATGGCGCGCGCCCGCCGCGCCGCTGAATCGCGCCTTCGGCATTTTCTTCCTCATCCTGCTGAGCAGCGCCGCCCTGGCCATGCTCTATTCAGGCCCGGCCGTAGGGTTGGGCAGCCTGATGCGCGTGCTGCTGTTTGGCATTTCTGTGTACGTGTTCTTCTACGCCGCCTGCGGACCCGGCTCGCGCGAATCGCGAGACGCCTTCACCGAGGTGCGCACGCTTTACTGGGTGGCCGTCGCTTCCGCCTTGTTCGCCTGCGTCGATTTCTATTTCCAGTTCCCCGCCCCGGCCGGATTTGGCGCGCAGTTTATCTGGCTCCAGTCCGGCGTCTTCCGGCGCGCGCAGGGCCTGTTCTACGAAGCCAGCACGCTGGGGAATTTTTGCGCGTTCTTCCTGACCATGATCGCGGCCGCGCTGCTCGCACCGCGCGGCGCAGCTCCGGTTTCGCGCCGCGGCCTCCTCGCGGGCGGCATGGTCTTCGCCGCCGCCCTGGTGCTCTCCTATTCGCGCGGCTCTTTGCTCAATGCCCTGGTCGCCATCTCGGTCCTGATCTATCTGCATCGGACGCGCATCCGCCTCGGCCGCTTCTTCCTGGCCCTGGCAGCCGCCGCCGTGGCAGTGCGGGTGCTCCTGCCATCCTTCGCCGGCGCTTACTGGATGCGCGTCTCCACTTCCATCCAATACCTTTTCTCCGAAACCGAGGGCCTGCTGTCGGGACGCGTCGCCAGTTGGCGCGCCGTGCTCGAATTCCTGGCCCAGCACCCGTGGCATGCATTATTCGGTGTCGGATACAAGACGCTGCCCTACTCGGACTACCTGGGCCGCACCGTGATCACCGACAACATGTACCTCAGCCTGTTGGCGGAAACCGGCATCGTGGGTCTGGCCGCCATGCTCTGGCTCAGCCTGCGGATCCTGCTATCGGCGCGCCGCGCGGCGGCATCGCCGGACCCGCGGCGCAGCTTTTTCGGCAGTTGGATTTTCGCATTCTGGGCCGGGCAGATGGTGCAGATGTTCTCGGGCGATTTGCTGACTTACTGGCGGGTGTTGCCGCTCTACTTCTGGGTGTTGGCAGTCGCGGTGCGCGATGAAGATTCTGTGTCTTGACCAGTTCGGCGAGTTAGGCGGCGCGCAGCGTTGTCTGCTGGATCTGCTGCCCGCCATGACCGGCCGCAGCTGGAGCGTGCACCTGGCCGCGCCGGGCGGCCCACTCGCCGAATGCGCGGCCGCCCTCGGCGCCACCGTGGATCTCATCTGCTGCGGGCCCTATTCCTCAGGCAGCAAAACGCTGGCCGATATGGCGCGCTTCGCGGCTGAAGCGCCGGGCCTGGCGGGCGAAATTCGCGGGCTTGTGGCGCGCTACGGCATGGATCTGATTTACGTGAACGGCCCGCGCTTGCTGCCCGCCGTCGCACTGGGCGGGGCTGGCGACGCGCGCGTGCTGTTTCATTCCCACAGCTTGCTGGATGGGTTGGCGCTGCGCTTGGCGGGACGCTCACTCGCGCGCCTGCGCGCCGCGGTAGTAGCCTCGTGCCGCTTCGTGGCCGCGCCGCTTGCGCCCTACTGCGCGGGGCGCGGAGTCCGCGTGGTGTACAACGGTGTGCGGCAGATGCCCCTCACCAGCCGCACCCGCGATGGAGAATTCCGCATCGGCGTGATCGGACGCATTTCGCCCGAAAAGGGACAGGCGGATTTCCTGCGCGCCGCCCGCATTCTTCATGACAATGCCCCGCCATGCCGCTTCATCATCTGCGGCGCGCCGCTGTTCTCCAACCCGGCGGCCGTGCGCTATGGCGCGGAACTGGACGCGCTCGCCACGGGCTTGCCGGTCGACTTCGCCGGCTGGACCGAAGACGTCGAGTCCGTGCTGGCCACGCTGGACCTCGTCGTGGTTCCCTCCGCGCCTGTCGATGCCACCCCGCGGGTGATCCTGGAAGCCTTCGCCGCCGGCGTGCCCGTCGTCGCCTTCGCCGTGGGCGGCATTCCCGAAATCGTGGGGCACGGCGCCACCGGTTGCCTGGTGGAACAGCGTTCACCCCAAGCGCTGGCGGACGCCATCCAGAGTCTGCTCCGCGATCCGCACCGCCTGCGCGACTCCGCCGCAAAGGCCCGCGCCAAAGCCCGCACCGAATTCAGCCTGGAGCGCTATCGGGCCGAAATGATCGAGACAATCGAAGCGGCGGTACGGTCATGACAACTTCAACGCGGCGCCGCGGGGGCTGGCGCGGCCACCAGCGTCCGCACCAGGTCGCCGGTCTGCCGCCACCACCCGTCGAAGATCTGCCCGTCATGACGCGCGCGCAGCGGACGCCAATCGCTCGCGCCGGAAGCGTGCCCCACAAAAGGATCGACCACCACGCACCGGGTATCGAGCCGCAGCCCCACACGCAGCGCTTTAAGCGCGCTCTCCTTCGCGCTCCAAAGCAGGGCCAGGAGCCCCAACCGGTCCGCCGCCGATGCGCGCTCCAGCAACTCCTGCTCCTCGCCGGTGAAGTAATCCGCGGCGAACGCGTCGCTGCGCGGCTCCACAATTTCGAGATCGCAGCCCACCGCCACCTCGGGACCCGCGACGGCGCAAGCCGCCCAACCCGCACGATGGCTGATCGATATCGTAACGGGCACTGGCTCGCCGCCGAGGAAGGCCTCCGGAGCGCCGCTCGACGCCGGCCGAATTTCGATGCGCGCCAGGGACCGGGCATCGACCGGCAGGTCCAAGTAGATGGCCAGCGCGCGCTTGGCCGTCCAGCGCCCCAGCTTCCAGTCGGCGCGCCGCTTCGGGAAGCGCATCGCGTCCAGGCGATCCGCTTCGGCCCGGCTCAACCAAGCGTCCCCGGCAGGCAGATCCGCGCCGGTCTGTTCCAGCCAGTAGACGTCAATCAAGCCACACCGGCGGGTTCGAGCGCCCGCAACGGTTCGACATCCACCACGTCGGGATGCGCCACCATTTTGTAACCGCGCAGACTCAAATAGCGGTTTCCGGCTCTATCCACCACCTCCGCATCGAAGCTGTCTTCGTTTGCGGACGGTGTCACCACGGCATAAAGCGGCCCTTCAGCGAGCTCCGGCGCGCGCCACAAGCAGACTTGGTCGACATGCAGCGGCAAGCCCATGCGGCCATGTGCCGCAACTTCGCGTAGCGCCGCCGCCTGGAAGCACAGCTCGATCAACCGCGGCGCCATCGTCAGCGGCCCCTCGGGCGGGTAGTGATCGTCGGGCAGCTCTTTCGAGAACTGGCCCACCGCCCTGTCGTCATTCAGCCAGGCCCGTTCCAGAACCCGGTACGCCGGTCCATGGAAGAAGACGCGATAGATAGCGGCAGCCTCCACCATAGCTCCGGCCGGTTCGCCGGGCGCGGGCGCCGGCCCCGTCTCAGGCGCGTGTTTCGCCAGCCGCACGCGCGCCGTGAAGTGCGTCGTCACTTGCGGCTCCGTCTGATTCGGCAGCGAGCGGCTGCCATTCAAACGGAAATCCGCCACGATAGATTCGCCCTCCGGCCGGAACACCGCCTCAATCGTCACGGTTCGCGGCTCGCTGCGATAGAACTTGAACGGCGCCAGGAAGTTCACGTCTTCGATCGCTTCCACGTGCCAGCCGGGCAGCAGGCACAAGGCGGTTTCCGAAAAAGCTTCGATGCCCATGACGCCGGGAAGTACCGGCTTGCCCTCGATCTGGTGATCGTGCAGGAACGGCTGAATCGACGGGTCCAGCGTGGTCTCAACGGTCAGGCAACCTTCGAGGCTCATGCCCGCGATTTTGCCGATCATGGGTCCCGACGCAGGCAGGGCGGCTGTATCCAGTCCTCCGGCCGCATCCCACTCGTTGGTCATGATGCCGAGCGCGCCGGCCACCACCAGTTCACCCCGCGTACCGCCCGCAGTCAGTTCGCGGCGGATCCACGGAATGCCGGCTTCGGGCGGCAACATATCGATGCCCGCGCGCGCCATCATCTCGGGGATGGATCCGCGCGTCGCCATACCGATACCGCCCCACGCCGTCCAGTCGATGGCGATGCCGCGCGTGCCGGGCCGCGTGGTGCGGAAGCTCGAGGCGATCTTACAGAGCAGATCGTTGGCGGAGCTGTAATCCGCCTGCCCGGCGTTTCCGAAGCGGCCGGCAATGGAGCTGAACGCCACCGTCGCCCGCAGCGGCATGTCTCCGATCGAGTGCAGAAGGTTGAACCAGCCGTCGGCCTTCACGTCGAAAACCAGATCGAACTCGCGCGGATCCTTTTCCGGTAGGAAGCGGCTGCGCTCCATCCCCGCGGCGTGCAGCAGCACGTCGATGCGTCCGCTGCGCTCGCGCACCTCGCTGATGATTTTGGCTACCGCATCCGCATCCGTCAGGTTGACGCTGTAATAGTGGGCCGTCCCGCCGGCTGCGCGCACAGCGTCGATGGCGGCCAAGACCGCGCGCGCGCGCTCCAGACCTGCCATTTCCTTCTCGACCAAAGCAGGTGTAGCGCGCTCTCCGCGGCCCTTGATGCGCGCGTGCAGATCGCGCATCAGACCTTCCTTATGACTCGCCAGGCGCCGCAAGTCCGGATTCTCCGGATCGGGCGCGGGGACCAGATCCAGCAGATAGAACGTGCCGCCGGATGCCGCTGCCAGGTCGGCCGTGATCGCGGACACGATGCTGCCCGCCGCGCCCGTAACCAGGAACACTGTATCTTTATTTAGTGCGAGGCCCGGCTGTCCGTCTGCGGCGGGTTGTTCCGCGAGGCTGATGCCCCAGCGCAGCCCTTCCTTGTATCCGATCTCGACAGCGCCGGGGTCGCGCAGCGTCTCCGCCACCAGCATCTCGGCCACTTCCGCGGGGTTGCGTTCTGCTTCGAAATCGACAGCCTTCACGAACGCCTCCGGCCGCTCCCGTTTGTATGTCTTGGTGAAGCCGGCGACCGCGCCGCCCATCGGCGACACCGCACCCGCCTCGTCGTAGCCGTGCTGCCCGCCCAGCCGCGTCGCCGAGACCAGGAAAGTGTCCGGCGTTGCAATCTGGTCGTAGAGCCCGCGCATAGTGGCGTACAGCGCCTTGACGCGCACGCGCAGCGCCTCGCGCCAGGCGGCCAAATCCATATCGCGCAGACTGCCCTCGGGGTCGAGCGCGGGTAGCCAGTAGACTCCGTGTACCGGGCCGGTAACGGGCGCGCCGTCGAGCATCAGCACGTCCACTCCGGCCGCGCGCAGTCGCGCGGCCAGCGCCTCCGCCACGCCGCCTTGGTCCGGCATGATCGCGATGCGGCGGCCGGCGGCCAGCGCTACAGCCGTAGGCTTGCAAAGGGCGAGTGGGGGCCGCAAGGTGGGCACAGGCACGCGCCGGGGAATCGACGCGAGTGGCTGAGCGCTGGGTGCGGGCTGCGGCTTCACGTCCGCCACGGCGGCCTGTCCGAGGTCCGGCCGGTTTTCGTGCACGAACTGGATCACGTGCGTCAGCGTGGGATAGTCGCGGAGCTTGCGATTCTCGTCGCGCGGAATGTTGTAGATGGCGCGCACCGTTGCAAACAGATCCGCCTGCTTCACCGTATCCACTCCCAGGTCCGCTTCCAGGTCCAGATCGGGATCCAGCATATCCAGCGGATATCCGGTCTTCTCCGCGACCAGCGCCAGCAGCCGCTCCGTAACGGGATCGCCCACTGCCGATACGGCCGGTGCCGCGGGTTGTCCGAGATCCGGCCGGTTTTCATGCACGAACCGGATCACATGCGCCAGCGTTGGATAGTCGCGCAGCTTGCGATTCTCGTCGCGCGGAATGTTGTAGATCTCCCGCACCGATACAAAAAGATCGGCTTGCTTCACGGTATCCACACCCAGATCCGCTTCCAGATCCAGGTCGGAATCCATCATATCGAGCGGATAGCCGGTCTTCTCCGCGACCAGCGCCAGGAGCCGCCCCCTCACCGGATCGCCCGCTGCCGGCGCCGCCGTTGCCGCAGGCTGTCCGAGATCCGGCCGTTTCTCATGCACGAACCGGATCACGTGCGCGAGCGTCGGGAAATCGCGCAGCTTGCGATTCTCGTCGCGCGGGATGCCGTAGACTTCCCGCACCGTTGCAAACAGATCGGCCTGTTTCACGGTATCGACACCCAGATCCGCTTCCAGATCCAGATCCGGGTCCAGCATATCGAGCGGGTAGCCGGTCTTCTCGGCGACCAGCGCCAGCAACCGCTCCTTAACCGGATCGCCAGCCAGGGGAACCGCCACGACCGGGAGCTTGGGCTTCGGCGCCGCTTTGGTTTCGAGTACCGGTTCCGCCGCCGGCGCGGCCTCCACCGCATGATCGCGCACACGCAGCGTCCGCTGCACCACTTCCAGATCGACCACCGGCTGGCCCGCTACCCGGCTCAACCACGCGCTCCAGACCTTGGCGTCCGCAATGCGAGAGGCATAGCCCAGCGCATGCGGGCTGGTCCGCCTGCCGTCCTTCGGCGCGACCCAGCGAAGCAGCGTCATGCTGATTTGCGAGCCAAATCCAGCTCCTAGCCGCAGTGCGTAGTCGACCGGATAGCTGCCGCCCTTCGACAGGTTCAACGCGCCCAATTCCGGATCGGCTTCCTTGAAGTTGGCCACCGGCGGCGCGCATCCGGTTTCGAGCGCCTTTACCGCCACCACATCTTCGATGCCCGTGCCCATGGCGTGACCTGTGAAACCCTTGGTGTTGGAGATCACGATGCGATCGGCGGCCTCGCCGAACACGCTTCGCAGCGCGTGGATTTCGGCGGAGGCGCTGCCCCCGCGCGCGGGCGTGTACGTTTCGTGCGAAACGAACAACATTCGCGGGGCGGCCTCGCGCCGCCGGAAGCCGTTGCCTGCCTCGGCCTCGGCCACCAGTTTCTCCATCACGCCGCAGATATGCTCGGGGTCCAGGCGCGTGCCATGGAAAGCGCTGTTGGCCGTCAGCGCGCCTAACACTTCGCAGATCGGCCGGATGCCGCGTTCTCGCGCCGCGTCCGCGCTTTCGATCACCATGGCCGCCGCGCCCATTCCCATAATCATGCCGTGCCGGCGGCGGTCGAACGGCGTGGCTGCTTCTTCCACCACGTCATCGGTGGCCGCCGCTCCGCTGGCCAGGAAGCCCGCGCCGAACCACTCGATCAGGTGGTCGGTGGTGATATCGTCCGCCGAGATCACGATCACCCGGCGGCAGCGCCCGGCGCGAATCCAATCGTTGGCGAGCGATACGGCTTGCGTCGTGCTGGCGCAGGCGGCGTTGATTTGCGTATTGGGTCCGCGCGCGCCGATGAACTCGGCGAATTGCGAATGCCCCATCGACAGGATGTGGAACAGAAAACGCCGGTCGAAGTGGTACGGTTCCTTAGCCAGATCGGCGCGCAGATCGTCGATGCGCCGCGCCATCTCCTGGCCCACGGTGGATCGCCCTTCCGCTTCCACCAGGCGGGCGTACATGCTCTCCAGCATGGCCAACTGGTCGCGGCGGGCGCGGTCTTGATGGTAGCGTTCCATTTCGTCCGCGAACGAATCGAACCCCGGGAAAACCGAAGCAAAAATCACGCCGGTATCGTCGCGCATGGCGTCCGGCAATCCCCAGCGCTCGGGTAACTGCGTGCCCTTGCTGGTGGTCTTGTAGCGCATCACCAGCGGAATGCCGGCGTCGCGCAGCGCGTCCAACCCCGCCGCCATCGCCAGTTGCGTGGCGCGGTCCAGAGCGGCCAGGCGCTCGGTGGAAACGCCAAATTCCCTCTCCAGGTCGAAATCGCCGCCGCGGCCCGCCAGCTTGATCACGTCGGCTACGTTGTCGATCGATTCGAAGGTTGGCCCGCCCTTGTCGCTTTTCACCAGGCGGGTGATGTGCTTGTCGAGCATGGCTCGGCGGAAGCGCGTCGGAATCACGTCGATCGATTGGTCGCCGCGCAGGATGCGGGCGACGTTGCCGTCGCCGAAGATGCGCCCCGTTCCGGGCAGACCTAATGCCGCTCCGGTGATGGTCACCGGCAGATCGTGGGACAGGCCTCCTGGCCTGTCCTCTACACCCTGTCCCACTCCCAAACCAGCCGCGTACAGTCCGCACAGAGCCTGGTTAAACGCTGGGATGTCGCCGACCTTGGGATGATTGGTGAACACCGCCAGCACATCGGGATCGCCGCCCAACACATCCTCGGCAAATCCTTGCAGCGCCTTCTTCGGCCCAACTTCCACGAACACGCGCGCGCCCGCATCGTAGAGCGTGCGCAGACCCTGGATGAACTGCACCGGCGATGCCACCTGCCGCGCCAGAATATCCAGCATCTGAGGCACGACCTGCGGCCCCCTGGGATAGAACTCGCCGTTCACGTTGGCCACCACCGGGATGTGCGGCGATTCCATATGCAGCCGCTCCAGCACGCGCCTCAACGGCTCGCTGGCCGGCGCCACGATGGAGGTATGGAAAGCGTGGCTGACGGGCAGCGGCATCGCGTTATAGCCGGCCTTTTGCAGGATCTCCATGGCCTGTTCAACGGCCTTGCTCGCGCCGCCGATCACGGCCTGCGTGTGGCTGTTGATATTGGCGATCACCACGTAGCCATCGACTGCCTTCAGCACCCGCTCGATTTCACCGAGCGGCGCGAACACGGCTGCCATGCGTCCGTTGTCGCCCATCGAGACTTGAGTCATGCCGCGGCCGCGGGCACTGACGGCTTCCAATGCGTCTTTGAAGGGCATCGCCCCGGCGGCCACCAGCGCTCCGTATTCGCCCAGACTGTGCCCCATGGTCATATCGGGCTGAATGCCGTGCGCCGCCAGGAGGCGTGTCAGTGCGAAGTCGATAGCCATCACCGCGGGCTGGGTGATCTCAGTCTGGCGCAGGTCCTCTTCGGCTTTAGCCACGGCGTTGGCGTCCGCCGGGTCTACGAATACAAACTGAGTGAGCGGTTTACCAAGCAGCGGGGTCATGATGCGATCCGCTTCGGCAAACGTTTCGGCGACGATGGGTTCGGCGGCGCGCAACCCGCTGAGCATATTCACATACTGCGAGCCTTGGCCAGTGTAAAGAAACGCCACCTTGGGTGCGGGACCGTGTCCGCGGAAGACGCCTTGCGCGCGCAGAGCTTTCCAGACCGCCGGCTGATTGGCCGCCAGCGCTTTGAGCGCCTTCCCCGATTTGTCCGCCAGGTCGGCGGCATCGGCATAGTCGATCGCCAGTCGCTCCGGCGCGCGTAGATCCGTCTCCGCCGGCGCAGCCGGAACCGGCGCGTGTCCCGCTTCGGCTGCTTGCTGCACCGAGCGCAGGCGCTCGGCAAGTTCGGCGCCCGAAGCGCCACCGACTACCAGCGCGCCACGCAGCGGAGCTTTGGCAGAGGGAGGAACCGCTCCCTCACGGTCGCGGCTCGGAAGGCTCACCGCCGCGGCCCGCTTCCCATTGCCAGTCAACCGATGAGGAATGTACTCCTCCAGCACCGCGTGGAAATTCGTGCCGCCAAATCCAAATGCGCTCACCCCGGCGCGCCGCACGCCATCCGCCACGTCCGTCCACGGCCGCAACTCCCCGTTGACATACAGCGGCGAGTGCGCAAAATCGATATCCGCGCTGGGATGCTGGCTATTCACGCTGGGCGGCAGCACCTTATCCCGCAGCGCCAGCGCGGTCTTCAGCAAACCGGCTGCGCCCGCCGCGCCCTTGAGATGCCCGATGTTGGATTTCACCGACCCCAGCGCCACCGTTCCCGTGGGAACATGAAAACTGCTGAGCACGTCGGTAAAGCTTTCCACTTCCACCCGGTCGCCCACCCGGGTGGATGTGCCGTGGCCTTCAATCAGTGTCGCGGTCGCCGGCGAAAGCCCCGCATTTTCCCACGCACGCCGGATACACAGCTTCTGGCCGGCCGGGTTAGGCGCGGTGATGCCCTTGCCCTTGCCGTCGCTCGACCCGCCGATGCCGCGCAGCACGGCGTAGATCTTGTCTCCGTCGCGCTCCGCGTCGGCCAGCCGCTTGAGCAGGAAAACCACCGCGCCCTCGCCCATCACGAACCCGTCCGCGCCATCCGCGTAGGGCCGCGTGCCGGTCCCCGAAAGCGCGCCGATCTTGCAGAACTTGACGAAGGTCGGAGCGCCCATGTTGCGGTCGATGCCCCCGGTAACCACCAGGTCGAAGTTGTGCTCGATCAATCCTTCGACGGAAGCATTGAACGCGGCCATGGCCGACGCACACGCCGCATCGGTCACGAAATTCGGACCGTGAAAGTTGAAGATATTCGCGATGCGGCCGGCAATGCAGTTGGCCAGTTCGCCGGGCATGGAGTCTTCGGTAATCTCCGGGAGCCGGACGCCCATGCGCTGGTGCACCTCGCGCTCAATCTCTCGCCGCACGGCTTCCGGCAGCGCCGCAAAACTGGCGCTTTCGGCCAATTCGTGGGCGTATTCCGGGAAATGAACGCGAAGCGAGGTGAGATAGTGCCGCTCCCCGGCCATGGCGTTGCCCAGGATCACCGCCGTGCGATCGGTGTCGATCGGCCGCGCCGGATACCCGTAGTCGTCCAGTGCCTGGCGCGTGCAGGCGATGGCCCATTTCTGGGCTTCGTCCATGGCGTCCACTACCTTCGGAGGGACGGCCATCCGCCACTTGATCGGATCCCATTCGTACTCGCGCACCCATCCGCCGATCTTCGAATAGGTCTTATCCGGCGCGCTGGGATCGGCATCGTAGTAGCGCGCGGGGTCCCAACGGTCCGGCGCAACTTCGCTGATGCTGTAACGGCCGGTCTTCACGTTCTGCCAGAAAGCCGCTACGTTCGGGGCATCGGGCAGAATCGCACCCGCCCCCACAATCGCTACCGCTCGACCCGCGGTGTCTTCCATGATGACGCTCCTTGCTGAAAACTCCTGAGGTAGTGCTCAAGCCGCCGGAGCAGCCTGCCTGGCTACCCGGCCGTACAAAACGTCGCCTACGTAATCCATATCCGCAATCAATCCGGCCTGCGCGCGGTGAATCGCGGGCAATCCCAGCTCCGCTTCGCCGATCTCGCCACCGGCACCCACCACCCAGCGCAAGCCTTCTTCGCCCACCTTCATGGCCGCCTCCCGCGCGAACACCCGGCTGACCGCCGCCAGCGCCGCCGCATCGAAGCGTTGGTTCGCCTTCTCGTTCAGCTTGCCTTCCGCCATTAGCGCCGCGCGCCGCGCCAGGCTGCCCGCGGATTCCGCATAGGCGATCAGTTCGCCCAGCCGCAGCAGAATATGTTGATAGCGGGTCAGGCGGCCCACCCGCGCTCGTTCCAGTACCTCGGCCAGCGCGTGCAGCGCCAGGGCCGCGGTGTTCGCGCCCACGTCCGGATGGCGCGCGTGCATGGCTTCGAACCGCCGTGCTTGCTCGTGATAGTGCTGCCCGCGCGTTTTCAGGTGAAGCTGCCAGCGGTCGCGGCTGATGGTCATCTCCATAATCTCGGAAGTGCCTTCGTAAATCGTGGTGATGCGCACGTCGCGCCTGATCTTCTCCACCATGTATTCGTGCGTGTAGCCGTAGCCGCCCAGCGCCTGGATGCTGGCGTCGGCCGCCAGGTTGCCGGCTTCGGTCGACATGTACTTGGCAATCGCGCCTTCGGTATTCAAGCTGCCTTCGCCTGCGTCGATGCGCTCGGCGGTTTCTTCGATGAAGGCGCGGCCGGCCTCCAGCCGGGCCACGTTCGGCACGATCAGCTTATGCGTGTATCCTTGCTTTTGCGAGAGCGGCGCGCCCGCCTGGATGCGCTTCGTCGAATATGGGATCGCCCGATCGAGAGCCGCCCATCCGGCGCCCAGGCCAAACGCCGCCACCATCAAGCGCGTATAGCCGAATACGGCCTGCGCCTGGTTCAGCCCCTGGCCTTCCACTCCGCCTACCAGCCGGTCCGCGTCCACGTAAACGTCGTTCAGCGAAAGCGCGGCCGTATTGCTCAGACGGATCCCGTGCTTGTCCTCCGGCTCGTCGTGGCTGAAACCCTTCGCGCCTTTCTCCACCACGAACCAACTGGGACCGGCGGCCGTATTGGCCAGAATGGTGTAAGCGTCGGCAATCCCGCCGTTGCTGATCCATTGCTTGCTGCCGTTGATCTTGTATCCGGCGATTCGGTCGCCATCCATCACCCGCTCGGCGGTAGTCTGCAGGGCCGCCAGATCGCTGCCCGCGTCCGGTTCGGTCGCGCCGTAAGCGAACAGGATCCCTTCATCGGCAATGCGCCCCAGCCAGATCTTCTTCTGTTCCGCCGTAGCCCCCACCGTAATCGGATCGCTTCCCAGAAACGTGGCCAGCACCGACGTCGCCACGCCCAGGTCGATCCGCGCCATCTCCTCGCAGACGCAATACACATCGAAAGTGTTGCCGCCCATCCCGCCGTATTCTTCGGGAATGAATAGAAGCTGGATGCCCAGCTTGTCCGGGCTACACATGTGCCGCACGATCTCCAGCGGGCATTCGTCCCGGGCGTCCAGGTCGATCACGTCCTGGTCGGGCAATCGTTTTTTGCCGAAGTCCCTCAGCGACTTCAAGCTCATTTTCAACGTCTTTTTTGCGATCATGGGCTTCGTCTTACCTTTCGCGAATCCGGGCGGTCAGCTCCGGCAGAAATTCCAAAATGTCGGCCGCGATCCCGACATCCGCGACACGGAATATCGGCGCTTTGGGATTCTTGTTGATGGCCACGATGAAGGGATTGCCCTTGATGCCGGCCAGGTGTTGGAACGAGCCGCTGATGCCGCACGCCAGGTACACCTTGGGCTTCACGGTTTGGCCGGACGATCCCACTTGCCGCGACTTCTCCATCCACTTGGCGTCCACCACGGGACGCGAACAGCTCACTGCCGCGCCCAACGCGTCGGCCAGATCCTGTGCGATCGCCACGTTCTCCTGTTCCCCGATACCGCGGCCGATGGAGACCAAAACAGGATACTTGGTGATATCCACATCGCCCGCCTCGGGCGCGACGGTTTCCAGATAGCGGCGGCGCGCCGTCAAATCGCCCACCGCGCCCGATTTGTCCACCACCACCCCGCCCGCCGGAGCGCTTTCCGCCGCCTTGAACGCGCCCGGGCGCACGGTAATCACCGCGCCCGAGGAAATATCGCAGCGGACATGCGCGCTCACCTGTCCGCCGAATTCCTGGCGCACCAGTTTCAGAGCGGCGCCGCTCGCGCCTTCGATGTCCAGCACGTCCGGCACGTAGGCGGCATTCATCTGGATGGAAAGCCCCGGCGCCAGATCGGTTCCGAAATGCGAATGCGGGACCAACACGATCGCGCCGGATGGCAGCACCTTCACGAGCGCCTGCCGCACCAGTTCGGCGTTCGGGTAAGCCAGCGATTCGTTCGCGATTTTCCAGACTTCGCCGAACGACGCGCGTAGCGTTTCGCACACGGCGTCGCAATCCGCTCCCCACCCGGTCACCACCGCCGCCGGGGATTGGGCGGCATCGATCTTCCTGGCTGCCGCCGCCAGTTCCGCCGCGGAATCGTCGGCCACGCCGCCTTTGTGCACAATATAGGCGAAAATCCGGGGCATTAGTTCAATCCTCCTTTGGCTTGCAGCAACTCAATCAGGCTGTCGACGATCGCTTCCGTGCTGCCCTCCAGCATCTCTGCGCCCTTGCCCAACGGCGGCACGAAGTAATCCAGCCGTTTTACTTTCGCGGCGCCTTCACCGGTGCGATCCCCGTTCACGCCCAGGTATTGCCGGTCGAACTTTGGAATAGCCACGGATGCCACCTGCCGGATACCCCGCATGCCGACATAACGCGGCTCGTTGATTCCGGTCTGAATCGACAACACGCACGGCAGATCGATCTCGTTGATCTCCCTGCACCCGCCTTCGATTTCCCGGCCGATCTTCAGCTTGCCGTGCTGCACTTCAATCGAATTCACCAGCGATGCGAACGGATAGTCCAGCAGCGCCGCCAGCATTCCGCCCACCTGGGCCGCGCCGTCCTCGGCCTGGACCCCGGTCAGAATCAGGTCGTAATGGCCCTTCTTAACGAAGGCCGCCAGGATCGCGGCGATGCCTCTGCCGTCCGATCCTTCGAAAGCATCGTCCGAGAGCAGCACGCCCTGCTTGGCCCCCATGGCCATCTCCCGGCGCAGAATCTCTTCGTCGTCCTCGCCGCCCACCGTGACCACCGTCACCGTGCCGCCGGTTCGCTCCACAATTTCCAGCGCCTCTTCCAGGGCGTAATTGTCCGGCTCATTCACCGAATAAACCAGATCCTCGCGCTCGATGTCGTTCCCCGTATCGTTCATCTCGATTTCGTTTTCCGAAGTGTCCGGCACCCTTCGCGCGCAGACTAGGATTTCCATACTCACCTCATTTGTTTCTCGACCAGCTCCGCCAGGTCGATCGCGGTCATCTTGCCTTCCATGCCCGCCACTTTGATGGCGTCTTCCATATTCACCATGCAAAAAGGACAGGCGGTAACCATTACATTGGCCCCCGCTTCAGCGGCCATTTGCACTCTCTTCACGCCCATCCGCTGATCTTCTTTCGGCTCGTAAAATAGCGCCAGTCCTCCGCCCCCGCAACAGAAGGACCGATCCCGCGAGCGCCGCATCTCCACCCGCTTCAATCCCGGAATCGCATCCAGCACTTCTCGCGGAGCGTCGTACACGCCGTTGTGCCGGCCTAGGTAGCAGGGATCGTGGTAGGCGTACACATCGTTGCAGTGCGCGACTGGATTCACCTTGATCTCGCCCGCGCGCACCTTCCGCGCCATCACCTGGCTGATGTGCTCCACCGGCGGCATATCCTTGTAGTCGTGCTTCAGCGCGTTGTAAGCGTGCGGGTCGGATGTCACGATCCGCCGCACGCCCGACGCCTTGATGGCCTCCGTGTTGTGCTCCCGCAACGCCATGAAAAGTGTTTCTTCGCCGAACCGCCGGACATCGTGTCCGCTGTCTTTCTCGACGGCTCCCAGGATGCCGAAATTCTCGCCAGTACTGTTGAGAATTCTGGCAGTGGCACGCCCGATCGCCTGTATCCGGTCGTCATACGAGGTGATGCTGTCGACGAAGTACAGCGTCTCGACGTCGCGCTCGCCGTTCAGAATTCTGACGTTGCAGGTTTGCTGGAAATCCTTGGCCTTTACCCAATCGGCTTTTTTCTTTTCCATTTTGCCGAAAGGATTTCCGCGGCTCTCCAGAGCCTTCAACGGCTTCTGCAGCGACTGTGGCACCTTGCCGTCATCCACCATGCCCCGCCGTAAATCCACGATCTTGTCGATGTACTCGATCAGCAGCGGGCATTCCGCCTCGCAGGCGCCGCACGTGGTGCAGGACCAGATTTCGTCCTCCGAATAGATCCCACCGATCAGAGGGCGCCCGTTGTTCGCTTTGCCCCACATCGGATAATGCTGGAAAGCATAGTCGCGCGCCTTCGTGGTGAAGAACCGGGGCGACAGCGGACGGCCCACGGCGTTGGCCGGACATTGGTCCGAGCAGCGGCCGCAGTCGGCGCAGGAATAAAAGTCCAGCATGTGCTTCCAGGTAAAATCTTCGAATGTCTTTACGCCAAACGATTTCACCTGATCGAGTTGCCTCTCGGTCACGCCCCAGCGCACCGGCTTAACCGTACCCCGGTCCAGTTTCGCGAAATACACAGTGAACAATGAGGTCTCCACGTGGAACTGGATGCCGAACGGCCGGTAGCAGAGCAGGAAGAAGAAGGTCAGCTCGTGCACCAGGTAAGCGCCCAGGTAGATATTGGCCAGGACCGGCAAGGGAGCGGCAGCCAGAGCGCCCTCCAACATCCACGCCAGCGACATCACCGCCAAATGCTCAACCGGCAGGTGGTGCTGCCCGAGGCTGGCGGCGTGGCTGGCCTCGAAGATGCTGTCGCCCACCATCAGCAGCGCGATTAGCGCCAACAGTAAGATCGCGTCTGCGGTGTGTGCTTTTCCGTACCGCGCCGGCACCGCGTAGCGCGCGGGCTTGAGCAGCCGCTGCACGATCGCCACGATCATGCACAGGAAGACGACCGTTGCGGCGTAATCGGAAATTGCGCCGTACAAGCCCCCCGTCTCCAGGCGGCGATCCGAGGTCCCCATAGCCAGCAGGGAGACGGTGTGAATCACCAGCACAATGAAGCCGGCAAAAAGAAAAATGTGAACGATTCCCGCGGCCAGGTAGCGCGGATGCCGCCATTGCCCAAACCAGAACTGCAAAAGCCTGCCCAGCCGCAGCCAGGGCCGGTCGAATCGAATGTCGCGCTCGCCGCGCGCGAGCGGCATCATCCGTTTGGCAACGATGTACGCGAAGCAAGCGCATCCCAGCAGATTGACGATCCAAAACAGGACTCGCCCTTGGATCAGCCAGAATGTCGCTTGCGCGGGAGACTGAATCGCCTCCGTCATAACATCCTCTCGCTAGTAGCGCCTGTCGGTTAATTACGTAGTATTATACCTTAATATCCTGTATAAAACTTGGCTTTCGCCCTTTTTCTTTAGAACGAGTCCGAAGCGGCCATCGCGCGTCCCTTAGGCTCCCGCTCGTTCAGAATCAGGCGCCGCACCGTGCGCAAATCGTTCAGGATGATGCGGCTTTTGTGGATGTGGCAGTTCAGCGTCTTCAGCTTGAAGATCGCCAGTTCGATGGCCTGCGCGCGGCGCGGTTCACCAACCTGAACCGCCGCCTGCCGATCGGTGCTGAGATCCTTCATCGAATCCAGAATCGTGTCGGCCAGTACCATCATGAAATCCTGCGCGCTTTCGATCGAATCGAAACACCGTACCGTCTCGTCGTCGGACATGTCGGTCACTCCACTCGACTGGATGAATATCCGGTTGTGCATGCATTTCTCGGTCCACGGCGTGGCGGCTCGCCCTATTCGATTTTTGACGGAGACACCCTACAAATGCGGGACCTCTAGCGTTAATTCACGCAAGTTTGCGCTATGTTGGGGGAAAAACCACTCGGGGAAAAACGCGGACGGCAGTGCCGGTTCATCGCGTCGCGCGCCACTCCAGCACCACCACCGACAGCTTCGGTATCGAGCTTTCGAGCACCAGCTTGTAGCCGTTCTGCGGTCCGGGTTGCTCCAGCACTTGAACGCCGGCGGCGCGCTTGGGGTCCCAGGTGTAGGTGGTGGGATGCCCGCCGTTCTCGGCGCCTGCCTTTTCACTGAGCGGCTGCGCGTATCTCGGGTCCGCCGTGAAAAGCGTAAGGCCGCTGCTGCCCAAATCGCCGGGATAAACGCTGACCCGGGCTTTCACCGCTGGCAGCGCCCCCGTCAAAGCTCCGGCTGAAGCATGATCGTGTTCGATCACCAGACGGCCGTTCTTCGGGAACTTGCCGACCCATGTGATTCTGCCTGATGCGACCGTCACGCTGGCCGGCACCGTGGCTGCGGGGCGCGGCTGCGCCGCGGGAGCAGTCGGCGGCGCCACCGGGATGACCACCGATGTCAGGCCCGCGGGCGGCGCCGCCGCCGGGCTGTCGATCTCGGGCGGTGGAATCGCCGGCAGATCCGGAGAAGGCAGTCGCACGGCCGCTTTCGGAGCCCGGAAAGCCACCCCCGGCTTTGCCAGTGACACCGGCGCGGCGGGCTCAATGGCCACCGGCTGCGCCTCGACGCGCGCCTGCTCAACGGCCGGTTGGCGCGGCGGTTGCGCCTTCTCCTGCGCGTCCACCGGCAGCGCGGGCGGCGGGCCGCTGGGCGGAGGGCCGCTCTCACCGGGTTTCAGAAACCGGGTGCTCTCCGCGAACGGCGCACCCCCCGCGGAATCCACGGTCAGCCGCACGGCCACGTCACCGGATTGTCTGGCATAAAAAACGCTGCCGGAGCGCAGATCCGCCGGCGTCAGGTTCACATGGGTCCGCACACCGTGGTCGTCGATTTCGATCCATCCGCTCCTGGCGCGCGCGATCGGCCCGGCCGCGCCATCCCACGCGATCCGCAGTTGGCCGCCCGTATCCATCGCCGACAGCTTCAAGCCCTGGGGAGAAGGCTTCAGCAGCCACAATGCCAGAATGGCAAATGCCAGCACGCCCAGACCCACGGCGTACCACTTCCACGATCCGCCGGAACCGTGGCGCAGGGGCGGTCTGAACTCCAAGGCCCGATGTGGCGCGATGGCCGTCGTCGCCTGCGTGGTCCTAACTAAAGCCGCCTGGGGCGCCGATTCGGGTAATCCCGTGCCAGTCGCCGCTTTCGCCATCGCCGCGGCCGCCACTGCCAGGGCGGCTTGGTCGGCGGCGATCGGTATCAGCGTGAATTCGTGGTAACTGCTCTCCGCCCGAATGCCGCCGTCCGCCTCGCGAAAGAAAAAGCCCGCGCGGGTTGGCGCGAAGCTGGAGGGCCGGACAATCAGACCCGTCTGCCAGGGCTGCGGGAAGAAACGGTGGAAGAAAGCCAAGTCCGCATCCGCCAGAAAGACTTCGCTCCGCGTGTGCGCGCGGTACCAACCAACCGGCTCCAACCCATCGAGCGCCGCCTCGCCGCGCCACCCCTCGAGCGCCTCCGCGAGTGCCGCCTCCTCATTCTCCGAAAGCAGAAAGGACGGGCCCTTGGAGTACTGGCAATCAATCGGCCGCCACGCCTGGATGCGCACCGTGTTCTCTTCATGCGTGCCAAACAGAACGCCGCCGGTCTCCACGCCGCCGTGAGGCACCCGATGGTATCCCTCCACCGCGGTCTGCCGGATCTCGTCGAGCACCACTGCCGAATACTCGATCCGAAAGTCGTGCCCCGGAGCGCTCCACGTTGCGAATTTCGACGCCACAGCCGGGCTGGTCATATAGGTCTGTCAACCTTGCGGTCGCAGGGTTACAATCCTAGCTTAGGCCATTTTACCCAACCTCATTGCATGGCCGATTCATTTCTTCACTCCGAAAAGGACCTCGACGATTGGCTGTCCGCGCCCAGCCAGGCGGACTGCGCCGCCATGCGCGCCATCCCGGGCCCCCTGCTGATTCTGGGTGCGGGCGGCAAGATGGGTCCGAGTCTCGCGCGGCGGGCCTGCCGCGCGGCCGATCAGGCGGGTACACCGAAAAGCATCGTGGCCGTCTCGCGCTTCTCGGATCCGGCTGCGGAACGGCAATTGCTCGACTCCGGCATCCAAACCATCCGCGCCGATCTGCTCGACTTCAACCAGCTCGCCCGCCTTCCGGATGCCGGGAATGTGGTCTTCATGGCGGGCCGCAAGTTCGGCTCCGCCGGCGCCGCCCACCTCACCTGGGCCAGCAACGCTTACCTGCCGGCGCGCGTGGCCGAACGCTATCGCGATGCCCGGATCGTGGCCTTTTCGAGCGGCAATGTATACGCGTTCGTCCCGGTTTCGAGCGGCGGCGCCACCGAAGAAACCGCGCCTGAACCTGTGGGTGAGTACGCGCAATCGGTATTGGCGCGCGAGCGCATGTTCGAGTTTTTCTCCGCTTGCCACGGGACCCGCGTCTGTTTGCTGCGCCTGAACTACGCCGTCGAGCTGCGCTATGGAGTGCTGCGCGATATCGGAGCAAACGTGTTCGAAGGGCGGCCGGTGAACGTCGCCATGGGGTACGTCAACGCGATCTGGCAAGGAAACGCAAACTCCGTCTGTCTGCGCAGCTTCGGGCTCTGCGCGTCGCCGCCGGCGGTGCTGAACGTGACCGGCCCGGAGACCCTGTCGGTGCGTGCTGTCGCGCGGCGCTTCGGCCAGCTATTCGGTCGCGAACCGGTCTTCGAGGGCCGCGAGGCGGACACCGCCCTGCTCAACAACGCGGTGCGCTGCCATCGTCTGTTCGGCGCTCCGTCGGTGAGCGCCGGGACCGCCATTGACTGGACGGCGGAATGGATTCGGCGCGGCGGCGCGGCGTGGGATAAGCCCACGCACTTTGAGGCCAGGGACGGCAAGTTCTAGCTTGAATGGGTTATAGTAGTGAGGGTCCGATTCTAAAACGGAGCAAATAGATGAAGCGAATCGTTAATAGCATAGGGACGACGACGTGCGCCATCTTCCTATTGTGGGCAACCATGGCGATTGCCCTGCCTGCGCAAACTCTTACTACAACCTTTACTACCATAAGCAGTTTTGACGGCACGAACGGCCGATTTCCGTACGCTGGGCTAATCCAGGCCGCCAATGGCTACGGCTACGGGACAACCGAGTATGGCGGTACCAGTACTAATTGCAATAATGGTTGCGGGACAATCTTCAGACTCACTCCCGGTGGTGTGGTGACCTCGCTATATAGTTTCTGTGTCGCAAGCGGGTGCCCCGACGGCCAGTACCCTTACGCGCCCCTTTTCCAAACCGCCGCTGGCAACTTCTACGGGACAACGGCCGAAGGCGGGACCAATAACTATGGCACGGTGTTCGAACTCTCTGCCGCTGGGCTCACCACCCTGCACAGCTTCCTCAAAACGGATGGCGAGAATCCGTTAGCGGGGGTAATCGAGGGGTCGGACGGCAATTTCTATGGGACAACCGTGGGTGGCGGGGCCAGCAACGGCCAGGGAACGGTCTTCCAGATGACGCCCAGTGGCGCCATCACCACCCTATACACCTTCTGCGAACAAGGCGTTGAGCCGGCGTGCGCGGACGGGGACCAACCCCAGTCGGCGCTGGTCGAGTCTTCCGGTGGGATCTTCTACGGGACCACATCGGCGGGCGGCGCCAACAGGGGGGGCACAGTCTTCAGTATCACTTCGAGCGGCACGCTGACGACGCTCTATAGCTTCTGCGCGCTGTACAGTTGCATGGACGGGGAACTCCCCTACGCCGGACTGATCGAGGCCACCAATGGAAACTTCTACGGGACCACGTTCTCGGGCGGGGCCAACGGCGGCGGCACGGTTTTCGAAATTACCTCCGCGGGTGTGCTGACAACGCTGTACAGCTTCTGCTCCCAAACCGATTGCGCGGACGGCGGCTTCCCCGATGCGCCGCTGGTCCAGGCCACTGACGGGAACTTCTACGGGACCACGTCTGCCGGCGGGACCGGCGCAGCCGGCACGGTTTTCATGATCACCCCGGCGGGCGTGCTGTCCACGCTCTACAGCTTTGCGAGTCCCGGCGGAGTCCAGGTTGCGGGCCTCGTTCAGGCCACCAATGGGGCCTTCTACGGCACCACGTGGGCCGGCGGGACCGGCAGCGAAGGAACGGTTTTCACCCTCTCCGCGGGTCTCACCCCGTTTGTAAAACCAGTACCGCCCTCCGGGGATGTGGGAACAGCCGTCAGAATTCTGGGGTCCAGTCTCACCGGTACGACCAGCGTCACCTTCGGCGGCAGGCCGGCTGTCTTCACCGTAGTTTCCCAGACCGAAATCACCACCACCGTGCCCACCGGCGCGGCCACCGGATTTATCAAAGTGGTCTCTCCCAGCGGCACGTTCTTGAGCAACGTGAAGTTCCGAGTCCTGGCCCCTGGCCCCGCCCTATAACAATCCACGCCGGACGTATTTCGGCGCGTGGCCCGTCGCCCACGGATCGTACTCGGAGGCAAAGCGGACCCGCTGGCCCACGGATGGATGATCGTACAGCCAGAATTCGATGAACGGGCTCGGGTTGGGATCGTCTAGCGACACCTCGCCCAGAATCTGAAAAGCATTGGCTGCCTCTTCCGATGAGTTGGGTACGATCCCGTGGATCACTTCCAGGCCGTAGATATCGGCGTTATGCTCCAGCACCCGGCTGAAAGAACTCGACACCGGCTCCGATAGAAAGCCGAAGACCGCCAGCGCCAGCAGTAACACCGGCAGCGAGGCCCAGTCGCTCACGCCGCGGATTTCCCACCTTGTGCTATAGCGCTCGAGCGTCCACCCCATCGCGAAAAAGGCCACCAGAAGGAAGATCAGAATTCCCACGAGCGCCGCGCCGATGCCGATCCACACGTGCCCCAGAACATAGTGACCCATCTCGTGGCCGAAGACGAACAAGGTCTGGCCGGTGTTCATCTTCTCGATGGTGTTGTCCCAAACCACCACCCGCTTGGAGGCGCCGATGCCGGTGACGTAGGCGTTCAGCGACTTCAGTTTCTCGCTGGCCTTCATCTCGAACATGCGATCGCGAGGTATTTCGAGGCCGCCTCGTGCTGTCACCTTCTCGATGGCGGCCACCAGCGCCGGTTGCCGCGCCGCCAGCGGCTCGAATTTGAAGAACATCGGCTCGATGGCGATGGGCTCGATGAACATCAGGAACACCACCATGGGCACGGACGCCAGCCAGAAGTAGAACCACCAGCGGCGCGGGCTGCGCCGCATCGCGGCGTAGAGCACCCAGATGGCGACACCGGCCAGGGCGAAGGTCAGCAGCTCGCCCTTGCTCCAATCCCAGAACCACGACCCCCAACCTTGGATGGACTGGTCGAACTCGAGCGAGAGGTGATGGCCGTAGAGGCTGATGGGCAACTCCAAGGCATCGATCGTCAGCAACAGCAGTGGCGCGAAAATATAGGCCTGCAGGATGCGGCGGCGCGTGGCGCCCTCGGCGATGTTACGCAGCCGCGGGGCGACGCGCCAGGCAAGCAGCGCGATCAGCACCAGGATGCCGTAGGCCACGGCGATGAAATGGAGCCGGTTCCGCGCGGCCGCGTACGCGATGGCTTTGGCCAGCTTGTCCGGCGGGAGCGTGTACGTCCTCGCGGCTAAGAGCAAACCTGGAAACATATTTCTCCTTTTCCCCACACGGTCTGGCGGCCGACGCCGGTCCATTGGCCGGCGCGCAGGTAGGGCAGGAACTCGCCCAGACCGCCATCATACTCCGCTTGATATTCGGCATGCCCGGTGAAGCCGCCGATCGGATGAGTCTGTCCGGTGCGGCTGGAGCGCCGCTCGGTCGAGTGCCAGGTCAGATCGCAGTGCGCCAGGTTCACTCGCGCGGCGCGTTCGCCCATCGCTCGGAAATCGATATCCAACGGACCGGGTCCGTAGAACGCGCGCAGGGTGCTGATGCGGTCGCGCAGGCGCGCGAAAAGGATGGGAAATTCGGGGCGGACCGCTCCCTTTAACTCGGTCGGGGTGACGAATTCGACACGCACGCTTGCCGCGGCTTCCGCGGGACCGTCCAGGGGAATCGAAACGTGTTCTTTTCCCACCGAAACCAGCGTAGTGCGGCCCCGGCTGGGGCCCAGTCCAGATTCCGCCAGCCGCTGGTAGGCGCGCTCCAAAGCCTCGCTGGCGGGGTGCTTGACGTCGAATAGATGCATGTCGAAATGGAAGCTGGCGCCGGCGGCGATGGTCTTGCCGTCCAGGTGCGCCGCGCGGAAGACGAATGGACGCGGCGGGTCCGCGAGCCCGCTCGGCCCAGCCTGCGCCTTAGGCTCGAAGATGCGCGAGTATTCCGGTGAGTTTGTAGTTTCACGGAGCATCGTGCCGAACGCGCCGCGCAGCGTGTTGCCAGCCTTACCGGGCGGGAAAAAGAGCGGCTCTTCAGCGTGGAAGTGGAAGCGCAGCCGCCAGAACTCGAAGGTCATGTCATTAGTTAATTGTGGGGCCTTCCGCTGCAAAGAGCTGCGATTCTCAGGCTTCGATCCGGCTTCGGGCGATGGGTGGGCGGCCGCCGCCCCGCGTCAGCCTTCCAGTCGCTCGATGCGCTGCTCGTGGTTCCGCGCTGTGACCGCCAAGGACTCGACGACATCCAGGACACGGCTGAACCGCTCGTTATACTTGGCATCGCGCTTGGCGTCGCGCTCCGCATTCTTGGCATCCCGCTCGGCGGCGGCGGCCCGCATCTCGGCCATGTCGTGCTGGAACAGTTCCATGCTTTGCGTCAAGGCTTCGTGCCGCTCCGTGAGCCGTTCTAAGCGTTCATCTATGGTCATGGCTCTTCCAGTATATCGTTCATGGCACCTTGAAGCCGCTGTTAGAAAGCGTGCCGCTGGGCGTTGCCACCTCCACTTTTCCGCTGGTCGCGCCCGCCGGCACGGTAGTGGTGATTTCGGAGCTCGAAACCACCGTGAACACAGCCGCCGTGCCGTTAAAGCTGACGCTGGTCGTGCCGGTCAGGTTGGTCCCGAGGATGCGCACGGCAGTGCCCGCCGCGCCGGTGGACGGCTGAGTTTCCACGAACGGGCCCAGCCCTGGGACGGAGAAGCTGAAGACCACCCCATCGTTCCCGGCCCCGCCATAACTGCCAGTTCCGTAGAGAAGCCCGCTGGTATCCTGCATCAGCCCCGATTGCGGTTTTTGGCCGCTCAACGAACAACCCGATGGGCAAAAGCTGTACAGTGTCGTCGGGTAGCCAAGGGGGGCCATTTCGAAGATCGCCCCGGTGCTCATGGCTCCGCCCGTCTGGGTGGTCCCGTAGAAGTACGTGTTGTTTCCCTCGATCAGCGCGTTCGGGTAGGGACCGGGGGCTCCCTGCGCCGGGAAACTGTATATCGTCGACAGCGCGCCAGTGGGCGTCATTCTGAAGGCCGTGCCCACGCCGTCGGTCCCACCGGCGTATGTGGTCCCGAAGAAGTACCCATTGTACGGAGGATCGTTAGGCGGAGCGGTGGCTTGGACCAGCGTGGTGTTGGGATACTGGCCGTTGGTGCAGCCGCTCAGGGAGCAGAAACTGTACAGCGTGGTCAGCGCGCCGCCTGGGGTGATTTCGAAGACCGTGCCGTAGTTGCCGTTGGCCCCGCCATACGCCGTAGTTCCGTAGAGGTCGCCATTGATCGCCTGGACCAGCCCCGCCTGGGGACCTGAGCCGTCTGCGCAGCCGCTCAGTGAGCAGAAGTTGTATAAGGTGGTCAGTGTTCCACGCGGAGTGATCTTGAAGACCGTCCCACCGTCATTGGCCCCGCCATACTCCGTCGTTCCGTAGAGGTCGCCATTGGTGGCCTGGACCAGGGCCGCCCGTGTACCGCTGCCGTCCGGACAGCCGGCCTCGGCGCAGAAGTTATATAGAGTCGTCAGCGTGCCGCTCAGTGTTATAGCGAAGATCGTCCCATAGCCGTGCGCCCCGCCGGCGCTGGTTGACCCGTACAAATCCCCGTTGGTGGCCTGAACCAGCGCTGCGTAAGGGTATTTACCGTCCGCGCCGTCGAAACTGTGCAGCGTCGTGAGCGTGCCACTCGGGGACAATTCGAAGACCGTCCCGCAGCCGGGGCGGCCGCAGTCGGCTCCGCCGGCCCCGCCGGCATAAGTTGTACCGTAAAGGTACCCGTTGGTGGCTTGGACCAGTGCCCCCCAAGGCTGCGCGCCGTCCGCGCCGTCGAAGCGGTCCAGGGTGGTGAACGTCTGCGCAGGCAAGGCGAATGCCATCGCTGCATACAACGCAACAAAGCCTGCCGCTCGTTTCATAAATTCTTACTCCTTCGTCCTTCAACCTGCGGAAGCCGCGGCGGCCGCATCGTAGAAGCCCTTGCCCGCCGCAGCCAGACGCTCCAGCAGCGGCGCGGGCTGCCAATGATCGCCCAGGCGCGCGCGATATTCGTTCACTTTGGCGAGCACCTGCGCCAAGCCCAGCGAATCCGCGTAAGCCATCGGCCCGCCGCGATGCCGCGGGTAACCGAATCCGTACGCATAGATCACGTCGATATCTCCAGGCCGGATCGCGATGTGCTCGTCGAGCACGTTGGCGCCCTCATTGGCCAGCGCGACCATGATGCGCATCAGAATCTCGTCGTCGGAGACAGGCTGCCGCGTGATGCCCCGCTCGCGCGCCGCCTTCTCCGCCAAACCCTCGATCAACGGATCGGGGATTGGTACGCGGCTGCCGGCTTCGTAGCGATACCATCCGGCGCCGGTCTTCTGCCCGTAGCGGCCCATGCCGTAAAGCCAGTCGGGCACCGGCGATTCCGGCCCTTCCGCACGGCTCTTGCCGATTGAGCGCAAGTATTGCCGAATGCGCGCGCCCACGTCGATGCCCGCGATATCCTGCATTCCAAACGGCCCCACGGGCATGCCGAAGCTGGTCATCACGCGGTCGATCTGCGGCACGCCGGCGCCTTCCTCCAGCAGCAGATACCCTTCGCGCATGTAATAAGCGAGCATACGGTTGGCGACGAAGCCGAAACAGTTCCCCACCACCACGCCCACCTTGTTCAGCTTCTTCGCCAGCTTCAGCGACGTCGCGATGGTCTGCCCGCTGGACTCTCGTCCGCGCACGATTTCCATCAGCTTCATCACGTTCGCGGGGCTGAAAAAGTGGTGCCCAATCACGTTGGCGGGGCGCCCGCTCGATTGCGCGAATTGATCGATGTCCAGCGTGGAAGTATTGGAAGCCAGCACGCAATCGGGGCGGGTGACGCGTCCGAGATCCGCGAATACGGACTTCTTCAGTTCCAGGTTTTCGAACACCGCTTCCACCACGATATCGACTTGATCGAAACCATCGTAGGTCAGAGTGGGGCGGATCAGGGACATGACGCGATCCACCTGCTCGGGCGTCATCTTGCCTTTCGAAGCGGATATGTCGTAGTTCTTGCGGATGATCGCAAAACCGCGGTCGAGCGCCGCCTGATCGGATTCCTTGAGCAGCACCGGGATACCGGCATTAGCGTAATTCATGGCGATGCCGCCGCCCATGGTGCCCGCGCCCACCACTGCCGCCGCGCGGATTTCTGCCGTGGGCGGCTCCTTCGGCACGCCGGGGACCTTGGCCGCTTCGCGCTCGGCGAAGAACAGGCGGATCAGGTTGCGGGACTCAGCGGAGAGTACACAATCTGCAAATAGCTCGATTTCGCGCTCGGAGCCGGCATCGAAGCCGTGTAGCACACCGGCGGCAATGGCATCCACGGCGGCGTACGGCGCATGCGCGCCCCGGGCCGTTTTCTTCAAACCGGCGCGGGCGGCATCCAGGGCGACGGTTGCGGCGGCAGAATCGGAGATCTTGGCGCTCTGCTCCCGCACTTTGCGGGTCTCGCCCGCCGCGGCCTTGGCGCGCGCGAAAGCGATGGCGCCCGCCAGCAGCTCACCCTCGACAATTTGATCCACTATACCTTCCGCCAGCGCGCGTTTCGCGCCGATGTGCTGGCCCAGCGTGCAGAGTTCCACGGCGGTAGCCACGCCGCAAAGGCGCGGCAGGCGTTGGGTTCCGGCGGCGCCGGGGATGATCCCCAGCAGCACTTCGGGCTGTCCCACTTTGGCGGTGGGCACGGCCACGCGATAGTGGCAGGCCATGGCAAACTCCAGGCCGCCGCCCAGTGCGGTGCCGTGGATGGCGCAGACCACCGGCTTGGGACAATCCTCGATCCGTCGCAACAGGGCATGCACGCAATGCGAGCGATCGATGGAGACTTCGCGGTTCGGAATGGTGCCGAAGACTTTGATATCGGCCCCGGCGATAAATGTATTGCCCGCGCCGATGAGCACGATAGCTTTCGCGGCCGGGTCGGCGGCGGCGCGCGCCACGCCCGCGTCGATCCCCTCGGGCACTCCGGGGCTGAGGGCATTCACGGGCGGATTGTTTATCGTGACAACGGCAACGTCATCCTGGACGGTGTATTGAACGAGTTCTGGCATGGGTGATCCGATCCATTATGGCACCCACGGAAGCGGCTTGGCGGGGATGAGCCTTAAGCTCAATCTTCTCTGGCTCCTTCGAGGATATGGACGGAGCGGGCGAGACGCTCGAAGGGCTTGAGCACATCGGGGCCTGTGTAATCGTCAGGCTCCTCGTCCCAGGCAAAGAGCTTGTGATCTCCGGGCTCGATCGTCTTGATGACGAAGCGGCCATATTGGTCGGTAGTGACATCTTTATCAGTGGGCACCAGCAGAATAGTGACGCCGGCCGCGGGCTGCCGCTTGCCGTCGAGCGCTACTCCTTCGATCTGTCCGGCTCTGGCCGAGACAGTGACGACGAGCGAGCCAACAGATAGACCAGGCCGGCCAGCATGCCGCCGCGGAAAGTGCCCTGAGGGACGCTGCGTTCGGGATCGCGGATTTCGTCGCCCATCACGGGGCCGAGCTCCAGGCCGACGAGCCCGAAGCAGATTACGCCGAATGACGACATGATGCTCCAATCGAGGCCGCGGATGGCGAAACTGGAGGCGGGCAGCGCCACCCAGCCGCCGGAGTTATTCACCCATTTGCCCACGCCGATGCCGCGAATGTTGAGCAGCGCCGAGGCCGGCGACGCTCCTGGGGCCGGCGTAGGCCAGAATGCCGCCCAGGTAGAAGAGCAGCGTGGGCAGGTAGAACATGTTGGTGGTCCAGTAGGCCCAGCCGCCATGAAGCCGTGGAAATCGCCGAAGGCATCCTTGGTCCAGACGTAGAGGCTGCCCTCGGCGGGATGGCGGTGCGCCAGTTCGATGACGGTGATGCCTTGGGGCAGGAGGAAGAAGACCAGGGCGGCGAGCCAGAGCCAGACGGTGATGGGTCCGCTGGCGGCGATGACCGGAACGAGGTTGAGGTTGGCGATGGCGACGACGGAGAGGAAGGTGAGGTCCCAGGGGCCGAGCGCGCGCTTGAGCTGGGGCTTGGATTCGGCGGGCGTGGGAGTGGGGTGCATTTTGTATATGCGTCGGGTCAGGTGATTTTCGCCAGCCGTTTGTATGCCCGGATGGCCGTGTTTTGGAACTCCCAGGCGGGTTGGCCGACGGGCGGCGGTCCGATCCATTCCAGTTGCCAGGCGAAGCCTTTCAGGAGCGGCCGGGCGATGACGGCTACGGCTTTGCCGGCGAATTCGGGATGCTGTTGGACGGCTTCGGCGAGGGCCTGGCGGCTCAGGGCTGGGTCGATTGCGATCGGTTGCATGCGACCAGGATAGCGCGGGCGGGGCATCCCGGAAAAACCATAGGGCCACAGATGAACGCAGATAAACGCCGATAAGGCGCCGGTCTCCCGGCCTAGGACTGGGGCTAAGAGCCGATGCATTCTTGTGCGTTTTTGTGCATTTTTGTGCGGATTTGTGCATGGGCGCGCCGTGGCCGAACAACCCCAATTTCGCGGAAGTGACTGGATTGACATTAGCATTTACTTATAGTTACATCGCCTGGAGGGCGTGGAATTGGGTTCGCTTCGCAGCGTGCCCTGCCGCCGGCGTCCCGATACCTAGGGGGCTGTTACCTGTCAGAGGAATTCGGAGCATGCCGCGTCGCGTTGCATAACGTTGCAGCCGGTTGCGCTTAATTCCCTGCACGTCGCGACGGTTCTGCGTTCGCTCGTTCCCGAAAAAGCGTAGTCGCCGCAGATGAGCGCGGGTAAACGCCGGCTGTGGTGAGGAACGGATCGTTCCGGCGGGTGCGACGTTAGACCGTTTGGAGTATGAGGTATTGCAGGATAGTTCTTTGGTCGAGCAATGCCAATTTCTCGGAAGTGTTTTGCTTTGAGCCGAATGGGCGGTGGTTCTCCAGGAGGAGCTGGGTTGGTAGGCGCGGGCGGGCATGGCGCGAGAGGCCGGTTCTTTCGATACGCGCGGAGCGTTGCGCGGTGTTGCATAGGGACGGCCTGGAGCTTGGCTGCATTTTGACCGTGGATAGTTCGTACGGTCGGCGGCCGGACTTTCGATTTCACAATAGCATGCCGGGGTGGGGCGGCCGGGCGATGGGAACGGGGCAAGGGCTATAGGTGGCTGATTCTTCTAGGGGAGGGGCGGTTCGGATTTATCGCCGGGGTGGTGACTGGGCTCATTTGCGGGGTGAGCGTCCTGCTGGACTGGAGTAATGCCGGTCGGACCAGGCGGCGCTGGCGGGCGGGCTTGGCGGGAGGGACCGGGTACAATATGAGTATGTCCGGAGCGTTGCGCGGCGTTGCTGGTGACCCTGCCGCGCTTTGGGCCGAACCACCCGCGCAGCTTGTGCCACAGACTGCGGCGCCGCGGAATCTTCATCCATTCGGCGGGCTGCTGGTAGACTACCCCGTAAGGGGTTTCCGCCTCCCGAATACCCCACCGCCTGATGTCGCGCAACTCCGGTGGCAGCGTTGGGAAGTCGCGGATTTGGCGCTGCGACTCTTCGTTCGTCGCGAACTGCGCGCCATAGGCGAACAGTTCCCTGGCGTCCAGGCCCGTTTTGCCGGCGCTGTTACAAAGCAGCGAAAGCAAATGGCCGCCGGTCCGAGTATCTGACCGTCCTCCCGCCATCACTACCGGGATCAGCCCCTGGATGAGCGCTTGCCTCGAACCCGTCCTCCTCGCCTCCAGGGCTTTGTCAAAAGTGTAAAAGGACATCGCGTTTTTTACCTGGTCGACCAGTGTCTCGGTGACGAGCTTTCTTTCCGCCGGATCAACCCGTTGGAAAAGATCGCCAAGCGCAGAAATCAACCGGCCGGCCTCGGACCGGGAGTTCGGGTCCGCGGCCATCCAGGAGAATTCGCTGCAGTACCGGTTCAGCTTCTCGGCCAGTTGTTGTATGTCCGCTTCAGGTTCGTTGCTCATGGCCATGGCGGGTATAGGATCAGCGTACCGGACGTCGGCTCCTGGCGCTTCCGACCAACCAAACGCGACGCCGTTTTTCATCTCGCGGTTTCGCTTGCGAATAGCCGCTATCATGTGCTGCCGGAAGGCGGGGTCGGATTGCCGCCTTCGGTAGTCCCCGCGCTGCATGGGCAGGCTGTCGGCGCCCACACGGATCGGCCGTCCAAACTCCAAATCGTTCAACAGGCCCAACGCGAACGTCCCCTCGTAGCGACCACGGCTGCCGGTCACGTCGATGAGAAAGTCGAGGGCGCGCTCATCATCGAGCCACAGCACCCTGAAAAGACCGGGGCCCCACAGCAGGCCGCTCTCGGAGTCCCTAGCCTGCCGAAGGCACTCAACGAAGACCGGGTCTCTGACCAGATTCCACAATGCCCCCGCGATGACCAATCGCCGGCTGATGTCCGGCTGCACGTCCAGGAGCCGCCTCAATTCCGGGACGGCCTCGAGGTCGCGAAGCGCGGCCGCCCCCTGAATGATGTGAGTCATACCAAGCCTCAGGTTGCGCCGGATGAGGCTCCGGGCGGTCGCCAGCTCGGCCGGGGTGAGCTCCTGCAAGAACGAGAGGTCGAGCTCGCCGTGGGTGAGCGCGCGGGTGTCCGCGAACCAGTTCCGCAGGAACTTCTCGAAGGCGGGCGACATGGGCCCGGAGAGGATTTCCTCCGGGACGTCAAACGAATCCCTAACTCTCATGTGGTTACCACTCTAAGGTATAGATTTACCACCGAACGTTGAGCGGGCTTCGGCTGTCCCGACCCGAGCAGGCCGTAGGGAACGTGGGGAGGGGGTGGCGCTGCGGGCGCGGGTGGCAATACCAGCGTCCAGTTCGTCCCGTAGGCGAAGGTGGTGGAGTTTCTAGAGATTGGCTTAGTCGCTGTAACTGACTTCCAGGTTACGGGATTTGGCGGCGGCGTAGGCAGGACCAGGGCGGCGGCGGGGAACAGTGGATAAGGCCGATTGACAATCGGGCTGCAAGTTAACAACCTGCCCACATTTCCCCGGTTAACATTGCAGGCGCGTGGGACGTATTAGACGATGTTATGGAAAACGATAATCGGATTTTGGTTGGCTGCTCGGTGGCGATGATGGCCGCGCTGCTTGTGGTTGGAGCCGTGTCCCACATCATGGTTCGGCATATCGATGAAGAGCGGCGTGCGGGCCTTTCGGGCTGCCGCCGCTGTACTGGTTGTATTGATGTTGCAGGTCGCGGTGTTTCGCTTGAGTATGTTGCCCGAAATTGCCCGGCGTTAGCGTCAGCCGGTTGGATCGTCGCCGGCATCCGGCTGGAGCACCCACTCGTACGGCTGATATCGGTTGTCCAGGGAGATTGGGGGAAACCTCACGATATCGTGCGTACGCGCGTCCACGACGAGGATCTCGCCGCCGGTGAACCAGGTGCGTTGCACCGCAAGGATGTATCTCGAGGAGGGGTCCCACCTCATCCTTCCCAGGGGAAAGACCGGAAGATCCGAGGTCCTGCGGGAGGGCATCTCGACAATCGTCAGGCTTCCGCTCGGCCGAATCCCAGCAAGGAATCTCCCGTCCGGCGACGACTCGACGAGTTCCAGCCCCCACGGCTCTCTGTCCAGAACCTTGCCATCGGGACCGACGAGAGACGTGTCGTAGCCGATGCTGAGCCGAATCTTCGGCGGGTCGTCCGCGACGAACGAGGCGGTGGCGCGAGGGAGGCCCGTGCGCGAGCTGATCGTAAATCTGGAAAGTGCACGTGCCTGGCCGGCGGCAAGGTCCGCGAGGTAAATGCCGTATGGGAGGGGATGGTCAGCGCCGACTTCCCGTTGCGCAGGGCTCTGTTCCTGGCCCCAGAATAGGAGCCAGCGGGGCTTTCTGAGCGTGCACCCTTCCAGACCTACCGCCGCAAAAACGCGTCCGGTCCGGTTGCCGGTCATATCCACAACTTGCAACTCCGGCAGATAGTCGATGACCAGCGCCCGCCCCCAATCGGCGGGAAATGCCATTACCGGTTCTTTGATTGCCGCCAAAAATGGGATCGTGCGCGTGCGAGGGTTCGCTGGGTCGTATGGGAATTGCGTCAAGAGGCGGGGGTGCCATAGGAGCGATATTCCAAGGCCCTGCTGCTTTGAGTATTTGGAGAGGCGCGATACGGCGTCCGGGCTTCCGGTGGCTCGGGGCTCGCTGCAGCCGGTCAGTCCGAGTCCCGCGAGAAGGGAGCAGGCGGCACGGCGGGTGTGGAGTTCGGCGTGTGGTTTGGTGGAGTTCACCGGCATCCCGCTGCCATCATACATCCTTCGGCGTGGACGGCGGGCAATTCTGCCCGCAGCCGGCTGTGAGCCGGCTTTGGCTTGCCCGCTGACTCCCGCAACGTCGCTGAGCACGTTGGCCAACTGCACGTTCATCGTCGTGATAGCTTTCTGCATGTGCTGGATCTCCCGCGCGGCGTCCCGCACGTTCCGGTCCCGCAGCCGCCAGATGGTCCGCACCGCCCGGATCTGCTCAGGGGGTCGGAAGGAGTTCCGCAGCAGCCCATACGTGTGCAGTTTCATCAGCCATTGGCTCTCTGGTACGTCGCTCTTTCGCCCCGGCAGGTTCTTGGTATCGCGCGCGTTCGCCAACCACACTTTGAATCCCGCCTTCTCCAATGCGTCATAGACGGCGATCCAATACACGCCGGTGGACTGCATGACGACCGTCTCGATGCCGCACGATCTCAGCCATTCCGCCATCCGCGTCAAATCGGCTGTCCAACAGCCGAACTCCAGCCCCGGATCGTCGGCGTAAACCCGCCGCGCCAGTTCCTTGCGTTGCTTGCGGTTCAGCTTCCCGCTCTTCAATCGCTCCCAGATGGATGTTTTCTTTTGGGCCATAGCGTGCGCTCCTGGTTGGTTTAGACCAGGCGCTCGGCTCGATCCGCGACTACTTCACAAACTCTCCAACGGGATCGTGACGGCCTGGTCTCCCAGGGCACGCACGCCACCAAATATTGAACCGCTGCGATCGAAGTCAGGCTGAAAGACGGGCACAAGGCACCAAGGCACATGCGACTATAGCTTGCCGCGCCGGGTCTCCTCATATTCTCCAACATGGCGCCTGTTCGTTCTCTGGTGCAGTTTCAGACCTTTTGGAGTGTGCCCCGGCACATTCCCCGGCTGAAAGGCGGCTGCGGCCACGATTGGCCGCCCTCCAAGAAACTTTGATATTCCAGCGCGGCCGCGGGCACTACTTATAGCCGTGAAATCCATACTTGCCGTGCTGGCGCTGACGGCCTGCCTATGCGCCCAGCAGGCCAATGCCCCGAACTATACCTCGGCGGGGATCGTGAATGGCGCCAGCTTCGCGCCGGGTTTGGCCCCCAATGCCATCATCTCTATCTTCGGTACGAACCTCTCGTGGGATACGCACGTGCTGGATGCCAACGACGTAGCCGGGGGCGTGATGCCCACCAGCATGGCGAACGTGGAGGTCTACTTCGAAGGCTGGCCGGCCTACCTCTATTACGTGTCACCCACGCAAATCAATCTGCTGGTTCCCAGCGATCTGCTGGCCGGCACGTTCCAGTTCTGGGTGGACAGGCAAGGCACCCGTGGCCCTATTGTCACCGTCACCTTGCAAAACACGGCGCCGGCCATGTTCCTGATTTCGTCCGGCGTGGTGATTGCGACGCACCTCGACTGGTCGCCGGTTACGGTCGACGCGCCCGCCGTGGCCGGCGAGGTCATCACACTTTGGGCCACTGGTTTGGGGAATACCGATCCGGAACTCGAAGACGGCGTTCTGGCGCCCCTGCCCCCGGCTCCCTTGCAATGGATCAGCCAACTGAGCCAGTTCACGGTCTGGATCGACGGCGTGGCGCTCGATCCTAGCGCGGTCCTGTATGCCGGGGTGGCGCCGGGCTATGCGGGACTCTACCAGGTGGATGTGCGGCTGCCGGACCCGCTGCCGGCGAACCCCGAGATCCGCCTGAGGCTAGGCGCCACAATGAGCCCCGCGGGACTGATTCTGCCGGCACAGTAGGCGCTCCTCGATCCGCACCACCTGACGCTCCGGTTGGCCGGTATAGACCTGCCGCGGGCGCGCGATCTTCTGCTCGCCATCCAGCAGCATCTCCTGCCATTGTGCCAGCCAGCCGACGGTGCGGGGGATGGCGAACAGCACGGTGAACACGTCCGGCGTGAATCCCATGGCCTGGTAGATGATGCCGGAGTAGAAGTCCACGTTGGGATAGAGTTTGCGCTTGATGAAGAACTCGTCTTCGAGCGCGATGCGCTCCAGCTCCAGGGCGATGTCCAGTTTGGGGTTGTGGCCGGTCACCTCGAAGACCTCGGCGGCGACCCGTTTGATGATCTGGGCGCGCGGATCGTAGTTCTTGTAGACGCGATGGCCGAAGCCCATCAGCTTGCCGCGCCCGGCTTTGATTTGTTGGATGTAGGCGGGCACGCGGTCCTTGCTGCCGATCTCGTCGAGCATGCGCAGCACCTCTTCGTTGGCGCCGCCGTGCAGCGGTCCGGCGAGGGCGGCGATGGCGGCCGCGGTGGTGGCGTAGGGGTCGGCGAAGGAACTGCCCACGGCGCGCATGGTGCTGGTGCTGCAATTCTGCTCGTGATCGGCGTGCAGGATGAACAGCACTTCCAGGGCGCGCGCCAGCACCGGATTGGCGCTGAACTTGGGCTCCGTCCGCTTCCAGAGCATGTGCATGAAGTTCTTGGTGTAGCCCAGGTCGTTATCGGGGTAGACATAAGGCAAACCCAAGCTGTGCCGGTAGGCATAGGCGGTCAGGGTAGGCATCTTGCCGATCAGCCGGGTGATCTGGAGTTTGCGTACGGCAGCGTCATGGATATTGCGGGCCTCCGGGTAGAAGGTCGAGAGCGCGGCCACCGTGCTCATCAACATGCCCATGGGATGGGCATCGTAGTGGAAACCCTCCATGAACTTCTTCAGGTTCTCGTGGATCATGGTGTGGCGGGTGATTTGGGCGATCCACTCATCCAACTCGTCCGGTCCGGGGAGTTCGCCATTTAATAACAGGTAGGCCACCTCCAGGAAGCTGCACTTTGCGGCGAGCTGCTCGATGGGATAGCCGCGGTAGCGCAGGATTCCCCGTTCGCCATCGAGATAGGTAATCGCGCTCTGGCAGGACGCCGTGTTGAGGAATGCGGGGTCGTAACTGAGGAGGCCGAAGTCGTCGGGGCCGGTCTTGATCTGGCGCAGGTCGATGGCGCGGATGGCGTCTTTGTCAATGGGCAAGGTATACGTTTTTCCGGTCCTGTTATCCGTTACGGTGAGGGTCTCGTTGGGCATGGTCTGGGAGTCCGTTTCCAAAAATGGGCTGCTGGGCGCTGTGCATTTGGATTTCCACAAGTAAACGATTGAAAATACAACACCCGGTGGAAATTCACGCCGGCGTCATGACGCTTCCAGGGTGTTTTCACGGAGCGGTGGGTGTAGGCGCGCGGCAGATTGGGGAAAGAAACCGGGCGCGCGGATCCAAACGGCGGCTATATGCAACGATTTTCTTAAGATTATTCGCTAATATCCGGACAATTCCGACTTGACATGATAATTGAAATGTGTTATATCTCTCCTAGGCCGAGTTGTAGCGGCGTGTATAGCGCCGCTGCTGATAGAGGTACCTTTCATGCGCGCTGGGAGCGATAAGCGGGCGGGTTCCGCTGTTCTCGTCGTCGCGGATGATGCACGTGTCCTGGCCTTGGCGGAGGCAACCCTTGCGAGCAAAGGACACATAGTGCTGGTGGCCGGCGATGCGCAGGCCGCGGAACATCTTCTCGCCCAGAGCCAGATCCCCGTTCGTTCCGTGGCCATTCGAGCAGGTATAAGCTTCTACGAGAAGGTGCGGGATTTATGCCTGAGACGGGGCGCCACAGCATGGACTTTCCATTGCCGTGTCGACGATCGGGGCATCAGCATGGACGGGCTTGATTCGGGCGCCGACTGGGAAAGCCCCGCTTTCTAAGCCGCCGCTGGTGTAACGGTGCTGGAAATCCCGACTGGGGAACGAGCATGCGCGGGCAGAAAACGCAAATTGCCAACCCTGCGACGAACGGTCTCCTGGCCAGGCTCGATCGGGATGACTATGACCTGTTAATGCGGAGCGCCAAAGTCGTTTCTTTGAGATTCCGCGCGCGGCTGGTTCGCCAAGACGGGATTATCGACGCCGTTTACTTTCCCTTATCCTGCGTAGTGTCGCTATTAGCCATTACGGATGGCAGACCGCAAGTGGAGATGGCTACTGTCGGCAAGGAGGGAGTGGTGGGAGCCTCGGAGCTGATTCAGTCGCAGGGAGCCATGGGACTGAATCTGGTTCGGCTACCTGGCGCCGCGGTACGGGTCGAGGTGAGCGCATTCCGCAAGTTGCTGGACACCCGGCCGCCGGTGACAAAACTAGTCCATCAACATTTCTACGCGCTCATGCGGCAGATACTCTATGGAGCGGCCTGTAGCCGAATCCACAGCATGGAGGAACGTTGCGCCCGCTGCCTGTTGATGACACACGATCGCGCCGGCCAGGACACCTTTCCACTCACGCAGGATTTGCTTTCGCATATGCTTGGCGTACGGAGGGCCACGGTGAATCTGGCGACGGGCATGTTGAAGAGGGCCGGGTTTATCGGATATGTGCGGGGAAGAATGACAGTTATCGATCGGGCAGGGCTGGAGTCAACCTCCTGCTCCTGCTATCAAGCCATTGTCCGAGCGTACGCGGCGCTCCTTCCGGCACGTGAAAGAAGGACGCCAGTTTCTGACACGGAGAGCCGCAAAGCTCTTTACTTAGCCCGGTAGCGTTCAGATAGGTCTGAACGGTCCCGTTCCGATAATCTTTATTTCAATCATTTATACCGAGCTTTTCCTAATCGATTGCATTAAGCTAGCTATAGGTACTATACCTAATGTTACTCAGAGGGTCCCCCAGGGGGTTTGGTTTGGCTGTACCGCCGCATATGGGCACGCGGGCCGTTTTGGGGCTGTGAAGAGGTTCCAATATGCGACCAACCAGTTTCATTTCAAAGGATTTTCTGGCTTCAACCGCGGATCTCCTCGGCGCCGTTGCGCACCTGGCCGGCCCGAGTAGCCTGAACTCCGCGCGCAACCGGCGATTTGAGGCGGCGGCACAGTCTGCTCTGCTGCGGACCGTGGCGCCCGAGGCCGCCAGGATTTCGCAAGGGCGGCCTCCGGCCGAAACGAGAGACGCCCGCTTCCGGCCACGAGGCGGCCAGTACTGCAATTGCGGGCGGTGCAAGTGGTGCCTGGACAACGTTCGCTGGGACCGGATCTACGACGAAAAATTCGCCGATCCTATGTATTACGGCGGCGTTGTGGTCAGGCATAATTCCAGCCTGGCGGGCGAACGATGACCATACTCGAAGATCGAACCCACAGCAATCGCCGGCCGGCCGGCCGGGAGCTGGGTGTGGAAATGAGCGAGGCACTCAGCGAGGCGAAGCGTTTGCGCCGGCGCATCGGCCGGCTTCTGGCTGCCGCGCAGGACGGGACAGACCCCTATCGGCAGTGGCCATCGAGGCAACGTTGGTGTACGAGAATATCCTCGGCAACTTAGCCGCCGGCGCCGGGATTCACGGCGCGCGGGGTTTGCCGCGAGGGCGAGGTGAAGAAATGATGCGAGTTGTGGTCTATTCGGATAAACCCATCCTGGCCATTGGTCTGAAGAGTTTGATCTCCGCCGATCCGGTGCTGAAATTAAACGCCTGTTGCTCGAGTATAGCCGCATTGAAAGAGCATGTGGCAAGCGAAAAACCCGATCTGGCCGTGGTGGACGTAACACCCGAGCTCACCTCCACCGCGCTTCATGAGCTGCGGAACATCGCGCCGGAATGCAAGCTGATCCTGTGGACCGATACGATTGCGGGCGATCTGCTGCTGCAGGCGCTGGGCACCGGCGTCCGGGGCGTTCTTCGCAAGACGTTGTCTTTGGAGGCCCATCGGGAATGCCTGCACAGAGTTTGTTCCGGCGAGCTTTGGTTCGAAAAGACATTGACAGACAGCGTGCGCGCGGCGCGGCGCGTGCCGCTCTCGCCACGGGAGAGCCAACTGGTAACCCTGTTGGTGCGCGGCTTCAAGAACAAGGAGATTTCCCGCGAATTAGGGATTACGGAAGGAACGGTCAAGGTTTACCTGTCACACCTTTTTCAAAAGTCCGGCGCCAAAGACCGGATGGAACTGGCACTTCAGGGGCTGAAGAATCTTCATACGGCTGGCAATTCAACCGATCAGGGCGGGATGAGCTCGTTGACGATGCAGCCGCTGAGCCCGGTGGCGAAAATTCCGCTTGACATAGGAAGACTTTACTAGTAAAGTCTTCCTATATGGCACGCGACCCGCGCAAACCAACGGACGCGGAACTGGAAATCCTGACGGTGCTGTGGAGCATTGGACCGGCCACTGTGCGCGAGGTCTACAACGCCATCTGCCGGCGGCGCCCGGCGCAATATAGCACCATCCTGAAATTCATGCAGATTATGGCCGAGAAGGGGCTGGTGCGGCGGGACGAGAAGCAGCGCGCGCACATTTATGAAACGGCGCGGCCGCGCGAGTGGACCCAGCGGCAGCTCGCCGGCGATCTGCTGGAGCGGGCTTTCAGCGGGTCGGCCAAGGCGCTCCTGATGGGCGCGCTATCGGCGCGAAAGGCTACGAAACAGGAGCTTGCGGAAATGCGCGAGCTGCTGGACGACCAGCGGAAGGAAGAGAAATGAAGTGGCTCGAAGCGTTGCTCCAAGCATTGCTCCAAGCATGGGTGCGGACTCCCTTGGCCGGGGCAGCCGGCTGGGCGGTGCTCGACTCCCTGTGGGAAGGGGCGATTGTCGCGGCGGTGCTGGCGGCTGCGCTGATGGTGCTGCGGTCGCCGCGCGCCCGCTATGCCGCGACCTGTGCGGCGATGCTGGCGACCTTTGTGGCATTCGGCTTCACCCTGGTCCGCGCCATGCCGGCGCACGGTCAGACGCTGCACACACAAACTACGCACGCTTTCCCCTGGAATGTGGCGGCTGTGGGCGGGCCCTTGCCTTCGCGTTTGGACCTGGCCGCGGTGGCGCCCTGGCTGGCGCCGTTCTGGGCCGCCGGCGTCGTGCTTTTCTACCTGGGGCAGGCGACCGGCTGGATATCGGTCTACCGGCTGCGCCGGCGAGGCGTGTGTGGCGCGCCGGCACAGTGGCAGGACGCGGTGGTGCGCTTACGCGCCCGGTTGCGCGTGACGCGGCCGGTGGAGTTGCTGGAATCCTGCCTGGCGGATGCGCCGGTGGTGCTGGGGCATTGGCGCCCAGTCATTCTGACGCCGGTCGGAATGCTGGCCGGGCTGCCTGCCGGACAGGTGGAAGCCATTCTGCTACACGAGCTGGCGCACATCCGCCGCGCGGATTACCTGGTGAACGCGTGCCAGCGATTGGTGGAAGGCATTTTCTTTTATCACCCGGCGGTCTGGTGGATGTCCGGCGTGATCCGCGCCGAGCGCGAAAACTGTTGTGACGATGTGGCAGTGGCCGCCAGCGGCAATGCGCGTGAGTATGCCGTGGCGCTGGCGACACTGGAACAAAACCGCTGCTCCGGCCGGTCGCCGGCTGTGGCAGCTACAGGAGGAAGTCTGGTGAAACGTATCCGCCGTCTGCTTTATCCGCAAGGCCCGCATGGTGCTTGGACGCCATTGGCCGCCGTGCTTGTGCTTATGGTCACTACCGCGCTGGCGCTCACCGCGTGGCAAGCGGCGCCGCCGCCAAAGGTCGTCGCCGATTCGCCCTACGTGAGATGGCTGGATCAAGATGTGGTCTACATCATCGCCGACCGGGAGCGCGCGGCGTTCCTAACGCTGGGCAGCGACGACGAACGGAAGAAGTTCATCGAGCAGTTCTGGGAACGGCGCAATCCTACGCCGGGCGCGGCGGAAAACGTCTTCAAGGAGGAACACTACCGGCGCATTGCCTACGCGAATGCGCATTTCGGCACCCCGTCTGGCGGTGAGGGCTGGCGGACCGATCGCGGCCATATTTACATTGCCTACGGTCCGCCGGATGAGATCGAATCCCACCCGAAACCGGAGGGGCGGTACGCATTTGAAGAATGGATGTATCACCATGTGGAGGGCATTGGGGACAAGGTGGTCGTCACGTTTGTAGACCCTAGCGGGACGGGCGACTGGCGTCTGGCGCCGGGAAGAGCGGCCTGAGAGGCGGCCGCAGGCTGAGAGCCTGCCCCACGTAGCTGGATGCCTTCTCCGAGTTTCGCTACGCCGGGAATGGTTACGGGCAGGCGTCCGCGAATGGGGGACTCTCCGAATAGCGCCTTGACCGCGGCGGTCTCGGATGGCGGCACGGTGCTGAAGGTCAGCAGAAAAGCAGCCGCCTTGGGAAAACGACGCGTCAGGTAGGGATTGCCCAGCGCGATCAGGGCCACTGGTTTGCCGGTTGAGAGCAGCGCGTCGAGCATGCGCGGGAACTCGCCGCCCAGGGCCACGTCGCCGCGATAGGCCGCCACCGAAGCGAAGGCCGCGACAGCGACGCTCTCGCAGCCCGCGGTTTTTTCGACGGCCGCATCCAGCGATGCGCCCGCGAGTGAGGCATCCAGTTGCAGCACCGTGGCATTCTTTTCGCGGCGGCGCACTTCTTGGGCGAACTCCAGGCCCTCGCTCGAATAGTGGCTCTCGGCCAGAATGAGGAAACAGGTTTTGTCCGGCGCACGGAGCGGCAGCAGGTTGCCTTCATTCTTCACCAGCGTGAGCGCGCGGCTGGCGATGTCCTGCGCGCGTTCCTGATCTTCCGGCATGTCCACCTGGTCGCCGATGGCTTCCAGATCCACCGTGGCGCGGCGGGCCAGCCCCACACGCTCTTTGGCGGCCAGCAGGCGGGCCACGCTGTCGTCGATACGGGCGCGGGTGAGGCGTCCGCTGGCGACGGCGGCCAGAATGGCTTTGACGGCCGCGTCCGGATCGGGCGGCATCACCAGCACATCGGCGCCGGCTACGAGCGCGAGCACGGCAGCCTCGCCGCCGGAATAGCCCTGCGCGATACCGCCCATTTCCAGCGCGTCGGTGACCACGATTCCCTTGAATCCCATCTCGCCGCGCAGAAGGCCGGTCAGGATGGCGGGCGAGAGCGTGGCGGGTATATCGGCGGGCGCCAGCGCGGGCACCGCGATATGCGCGGTCATGATGGCGTCGACGCCCGCCTTGATGGCCGCGCGGAACGGGGGCAGTTCGACACTATCGAGGCGCGCGCGCGGCGCGTCGATCACGGCCAGGTTCAGGTGCGTATCGACTGCGGTATCGCCGTGCCCGGGGAAATGCTTGGCGGTGGTGAGCACGCGATACTGCGGGTCGGCGCGGGTGCCCTCGATGAACGCCGAGACCAGCGCCGACACCTGCGCGGGATCCTCTCCATAGGAGCGGATATTGATGATGGGGTTATCGGGGTTGTTGTTCACGTCCGCCACCGGAAAGAAGAGCCATTGAACGCCCATGGCGCGGGCCTCGCGGGCGGTCACCTGGCCCTCGAAGCGGGCCAAGGCAGGGTCGCCGGCCGCGCCAAAGGCCATCGCCTGCGGAAACACGGTGGTGCTATCCACGCGCATGGAGGCGCCCCGTTCGAAGTCGCCGGCCACCAGCAACGGCACGCGCGACAGCTTTTGCATGCGATTGAGGAATGCGCCCAGGGCGTAGGGCTGCGCCTTCTGGGTGACACGGCCATTGTTCCAGTTCACCAGCACCATGCCGCCCACGCGGGTCTCGCGGACCAGTTTCATGAACTGCCGGTACTCCCGCGAGCGGCTGTTAGGCGCGGCGCCGTGAAACGGGATGAAGATCAACTGCGCCACCTTCTCACGGAGGGTGAGGGTCTTCATCCAGCGGCGCACGAAGGCGGATTGAGGAGCGGGATGGGCCGGCGGCGTTTTGCTTGCCGTGGCGCCGCGCAAAACGACTGCTACGGCTAACCACAAAAGGAAACTGCGGAGACGGAACACAACTCCAGTGTACTCGGGCGGGTGTTGGGGGGTGGGCAAAAAAGGCGGCCTGAGAGGCCGCCGCAGGCTAAGAGCCTGCCCCACAATTTCGCGGCTAAGGGACGGCGGGCGATAGGGGCGCGAGCGCGGCAACCTTGGTCCCGGCGCCCGGCCGCGAACGGATAGATTAGGGAACCGTCGACAGCTCGTAGGCGTTCGGGCATGGCGACGATGCCCAAACCCGATCCAGGTTCGGCGATCAGGCGGAACCACGCCGGCCGCCGCCTCGACAGCGCGTTCGGAGAACACCGCAGCCCCGCTCCGGAAGCGAGTCGAACGCAGTCTGGACTAACCCGTCAGCGTCAACGCAGGGTTCTAAAGCGAACATGGGGGAACACTTCGGGACTAAGCGGCTCCACTGGCGAAGCGGACTCGGGCCACCAGCCAATCCGAAGCGCAGGATAAGCAAGGGGTTTGCTGGTCCCGGTGCGTACAGCAGGACCGAGGGGCGGCTAACCCTAGCTCGGCGGCCAGCCCCACCAGGAGAATCTTCGATTCGAGCAGGCGGCGCAGCTCTTCCTCAAGGTCCGCTACGGTCACGTTTGTCGACCGCGCCTGGCGATGGTTTGCATTATTTGCCATGAAATTAAAAAGTCCCGCCACCGCGCGACGCTAGTGGCATCTTCTCGTACATTAATTCGCGATATTGCCTCGCGCAATAGACTAAAGTCGGATTCGTCTGCCGTACAAAACACTAAAATGCTGTAGTGATTTGTACTACAACGAAGCGGTTTCAATCGCAAAGATGGTGATGCAGCGCGTAATGCATCAACTCGACGGTGGCGGTCATGTTCATTTTGGTCAAAATGCGGGCGCGATAGGTGCTGACGGTGGTGACTCCCAAGTGCAGTTCCTCCGCGATTTGGGTGACGGCCTTGCCCGCGCCGATCATGCGCAGGATTTCAAATTCCCGATCGGACAATGCTTCGTGGATGGGGCGGCCGTCGTCCTCACTCAAGTCGGCTGCCAGTATCTCAGCCAGCGCGGCGCTCACATACATGCCGCCGGCCAGCACCTTACGCACGGCCTTGACCAATTCTTCGGGAGCGCTCTCCTTATTCATATAGCCGGCGGCTCCGGCTTTCAGGATGCGTTTGGCGTACTGGTCTTCGGGATGCATGCTCAAGACCAGAACGGGAAGCTTGGGCCGCTCGGCCTTGAGATCGTGGAGAGCCTCCAGGCCGCTGCGTCCGGGCATGGTGATGTCCAGGATGACCAAATCCCACTCGGCGTCGCGAATCTGGGAAAGGACCTCGGTGGCATCGTTGGCGTCGCCGCAGACGACGCCCTCGAGTTCGCGCATCAGGATTTCCCTCAAGCCGCGGCGGAGGATGGCGTGATCGTCGGCGATGAGAACCCGGATCACCCGACGACAACCGCCTTCCTGCGATCGGTGGGAATGCGGACGCGCACGAGCGTACCGCTTTCGGCATCGCCACCGAAGGTGAGATCGCCGCCGAGCAGTGAAGCGCGCTCGCGCATGCCCAGGATACCCAGCGAGCAGGCGGCGGAAAGTTGATCTTCCCGGATGCCACGGCCGTTGTCTCGAATCTCCAGGGTGAGGTGGCCGGAGTCTTCGAACAAAACGGCCCTTACCCGGGTGGCGCCCGCATACTGGGCGATATTGGTCAAGGTTTCCTGGAAGATGCGAAACAGCGCGGTGGCGGCCTCGGCGTCGATGGCCGCGACCAGCGTAGACACGCTCAGCAGGCAGTCAATTCCAGTGCGCGCCTGGAACTCTTCGGCGCCCCATTCCAGAGCGGCCACCAGGCCGAGGTCGTCCAGGATTCCGGGCCGGAGCTCGGTGGAGATTCTGCGCACCGAGTGGATCGTTTGGTCGAGCAGGCCGGAAAGGTCGTCGATTCTCTGCCGCTGTTGGTCGCGGCCGGGCATGGTTTTCAGCGCGGCCAAGTCGATCTTGACGGCGGTGAGGGACTGTCCCAGCCGGTCATGCAACTCGCGGGCCAGCGTTGCCCTTTCCTGCTCCCGAAGGCTCTGCAGTTGAGCGGTGAGGGCATGCAACTGCTCGAACGAACGCTGCAAAACCCGTTCGGCGCGCTTGCGCTCGGTGATATCCTCCAGGACCATGGCGATTCGATCGACGCCGGCGGGACCCTCGATGGGGAAATACGACGCCAAGATGTCGCGCCGGCCGAGCGCGGGGAAGGTCAATTCCCGCTCGTAATTGACGACATGACCTGCGAAGCATTCATCCATTTTGCCTTTGGTCAGGGTAGCTATGGCGTCCTGCCCTAACAGTTCCGAGACCAAGTGGCCAACGACCTGTTCGCGCCGCAGGCCGCGATAGGCGAGGAACGCCTGGTTGGCGATCAGGTATTGGTACTGGCGGTCGATCACGGCGATCTGCTCGGGCACCCCCTCGACGACCTTTTCGTAATCGCGCAACCTGGCTTCGGCGGTCTTCCGGGTGGTGATGTCCATCTGGAGGCCATCCCACAGAGTGCGGCCGTCGGCCAGATGGCGGGGCGACGCGGAGATGTGCATCCAGCGCACCTGGCCATCGCGCCGGCGCTGGCGGAGCTCGATATCGAAGACGCGCATCTGCCTGTTGGCGGCTTGTTCGGCGGCGGCGAAAGCCATGCGATCCTCTTCCACGATCAGGCCGGGGAGCACCGTGGCATCCTGCACAACCTCTTCGGCGGTGACGCCGGTCAGGGATTCGATCCCGGAACTCCCGTAGAGAAAGCGCACGCTGCCGTCGCGTTCGCGCAAGACTTCATAGACCCAGCCGTTCGGGATGTGGTCAGCCAAGGCCCGCAAACGGGCGTGCGCTTCCTGGGCCGAGCGGGTAGCGGACACGGCTTCGGTGAAGCAGGCGGAGAGCAGCAAGCCCGTGGCCGCCAGGAAAGCGAGATAGACCTGTACCGCCAGCAAGCGCTGCAACTGGCTGCCGCTGGCCCAGAGCAGGGGTTCCGTACTCACGGTTTTGCCGGCGAAAACGAGGGCCCCGAGCACCAGCAGGGCCAGGGTGACGGTGCGCTGGCCAAACCGCAGGGCCGGCCAGCAGATCAAGGCCACCAGCATATAAGGAAAAGCTCCGAAATAGGCCCCGTAGGGATGCGCCGATCCGTCCGCGAAGGAAACCACCAACACCGCGGCACACCAAATCGACATAAACAATATCCGCTCGAACATGCGGTCCCAGCGCGGGAGGCGGAACCGGCGCCCCAAGTCCTGCCAGGCTAGGATCAGGGGAGCGATCAGCAGCATGCCGAGACCATCCGAGATCCACAACGTAGTCCACAGGCTCCCGAACGGGGAAGAGTTACCGGGGGCTGCCACACGGGCGCCCAGAAACGAAGTGCAGGCATTGACCGCGGTGACGCAGAAGATCAAGGTCAGCACCTCCTTAACGCGCGCGAAGCGCACCGATGCCCCGCACCTATAGCGAATAAACGACCCGCAAGCCAGCGCCGCGACGACGTTGACAGCCGCGAAGCCAAGGTTCTGAAGGAGTCGCCAGCCGGCTAATAGATCGGCCGCAAGATCGGTGAGGAATAAAATGAGGAGGATCGCGGGCCACAGGCGGCGGGGAGCGATGAGCAGCGCGGCGAGGGCCACGCCACCTGCCGGCCAGACCGGAGCGAGGATATGCGGGGCGAAGGGAAAATGCAGCCCCAATTCGACGGCGAGGAAATAAGCCAGAGCGAGAGACGCCATCCAAAGGGCATCGCGCCCCAAGGAGCGCCGAGCGGGAACGCGCAGCGGCGGCGATGGCGGAACCGGCATTGGCATTTATGACTTGGCTCCGAGCGAGTAGTGATAGTATACCCCAATTAATTTGACGGATTGGCCGCATTCGCTCTGCCGTTGAACGGAATCCGGACGCGCACGGTGGTGCCGCCTCCGGAAGTGCCGGAGATGGCGACCTCGCCTCCCACGAGCAGGGCGCGCTCGCGCATTCCCAAAATACCAAGCGAGCCGGAGGCGGAGAGCTGCTCCGGGTCGATACCGCAGCCGTTGTCGCAGACTTCCAGCAAGAGATATTCGCTATCTTGCGACACGTCGACCGTTACGCGAGTGGCTCCGGCGTGCCGCGCGATGTTAGTCAAAGCTTCCTGAAAGATGCGAAACAGGACGGTGGAGCGCGCGGCGCCGATGGCTGGATTCGCCTCGGGCAACGTGACCTGGCACTTGATTCCGGTACGCGCCTGAAACTCTTTCGTGGCCCACTCCAGGGTGGCCACCAGGCCAAGATCGTCGAGGATTCCCGGCCTTAACTCGGTCGAGATTCTACGGACAGTCTGGATGGTCTCCTCGACCAGGCCGGACACGGCGTCAATTCTATGCCAGTACTCCTCGCGGCCAGGCGAGGTTTTCAGCGCGGCCAGATCGATCCGGATGGCGGTGAGAGTCTGTCCCAGCCGATCATGCAACTCCCGCGCGAGACTGGTTCTCTCCTCTTCCCGTACGTTCTGCAGCCGGGCGTTGAGGGCTTGCAACTCCTGGAACGCACGCTGCCGCTCGCGTTCCGCGCGATTCCGATCGGTAATATCCTCCAACACGATGGCTATCCTGTCGATGCCGGCGGGCCCTTGAATGGGAAAACAAGTAGCATTCAAGTCCCGCGGGCCGAGTTCGGAATAAGTAACGGCGCTCTCGTATTTGACGAGTTTGCCCTGGAAACACTCGTCTACTCTGCTTTTGATAAACTGCTCGAACGCCTCCTGGCCGGTTAGTTCCGGGATCAAATGGCCGATAACCTGTCCCAACTTCACGCGGCGAAAATCGAGGTACGCCTTATTCACAATTTGGTAACGGTAGTGGCGGTCCACCACCAAGATCATTTCCGTCAGGTTTTCCACGATTTTTTCGTATTCCAGGAGCCTGGCGCCGGCCCGGCCGAGACTGTCGAGAATCGAAAGGATCGGTCCGACGGCAAAAATGAGGATGCCGGCCAAAACCATCCAACTAGCGATCGGGTTTCCCGCGAAGTAACGGGGCACTGGATGGCCGGAATACTCGAGCATCGCCTCGGCCAGCGAAAAGAGCAAAGTCGCTGCCGTGAGACGGATCGCGCTCGATTTGCCTAACAGCCAGCCGGCATTCACGATGGTCAGGACAACCAGGCCGTACACGCCGCTATGGAGCGCGCCGTCGAATGCGGAGCATCCTTCGGCAATACACCAGACGGAGATCACAAACACGCGGGCGGCCGGGAGGAACCGGCGGGTTCGAAGCAGGTGCAGAGCGGTCAGGATTATCGCGCCGGCTCCGGCAAGGACGAGAGCCGAGACAGCCTTGCGAACCACAAAAAACGGTTCGGCCACGGCAAGATACAACAGGATTCCGAACAGAAAGCAGGTGAGCAGGAGGTGAAAGCCGCGTGCGGTGCTCTCATTTTCCACGCCGTTCAGGCGGTTACCGCCGCGGAGCGCGAATAATAGCCGTTCCGCCGCCAGGTCCATCCGGGTCATGGCTGGCCTCGCCGCGCAAAGGTCACATCGCCGCCGGGGACGGCGGAATATACCGGACTAATACGCCTAGAACTGTAGAGAAAGCCAGTTGCTATATGATAGGCGACGGGCGAGCAATCCAGCATCCTCCTGAACGTAAACTAATCTGCCGAAAACTGCAATGCGTTTTTGACCAAAAATACGGAATATTTACCCGGTGAAATGTGTTTATTGCCGCTAATTGCATCTCTTTCGTTGAGGCGGAGCAGCACGTTGGTAGCGCTTACCGCCGGCCGATACGGTTCAGCCGAATTAGTGGGCGGCCTGAGAGGCCGCCGCAGGCCGGGGGCCTGCCCCACTTAAGAGCCTTGGAGGACGGGAATCTCGCGCCGGTCGATCAGGCCGGAAACGGCGGCGATGTCGCGATCAAGGGCGCGGTCCGCTTCCACGAAAGCGCTGACCGTGCGGATGGCCCGATAGATGGGCCGCGTGCCGGCGCCGAGGCGGCCGCCGCCGGCGCGCAGGTCGATGGCCTGCGAGGTGGACAGCAGCGTGATGGCCACCGCGCTGCGCAGCAGTCGGGCCACATCCATGGCGGTGAGAGCGGAGTGCGTGCCGAGGCTCACGATATCCTGATTGAACTGCTCGGTGGGGAGCGTATGAATCAGGCTGGGCGCGCACCAGTGCCGAATGGCTGTGACCAGACTGGTGTGCACGATCTGCATCCCCTTGAAGCCCTGATAGACACCCACATGCGGGCTTAGGGAAGGTGGCAAGCCATTCGAGAAGCGGTCGTCCATCAGCAGCGCCATGAGCGAATGCAGCCAGTTGGCGAGATTCGCCAGGTCCAGCTTCAATCCGTCCATGGCGCGGGCGATGTGCGCTCCGTAAAAATTGCCCGTGTGGTAAACCTGGTCGGTGGCTGGATCGATGAGCGGATTATCATTCACCGAGTTGGCCTCGCGCTCGATCACCGTGCGGCATTGCCCCAGGGTCTCCTCGATGGGCCCCAGCCCCTGCGGCGCGCAGCGCAGCGAGTACGGACTTTGTATGGATTCGTCAGCCGCCGCCACGCCATGGGTGCCCTGGCTCCCGTTGGCGCGCCGGTTGGCTTCCTGCACGCGGCCCCGGATCTCATCGAGCGGCACAGCCAGCCTGGAGTCGAACAGCAGCGAGTTAAGCATCTCCGCTACGGCAAGCTGGCCCGGATGATGCTTCGCCATGTGGATGGCCGGATGATAATAATCCGGCGACGATCCCAGCGCTTCCACGGCCATGGCCAGCGCGCCCAGCGACAACCGGAACAGATAGGCCGCCTCATCCACCACGATCGAGCCGATGCCGGTCATGACGGTGGTGCCGTTGAGCAGGGCCAGGCCTTCCTTGGCTTCCAGGTTCAGAAAGGGGATGCCCTCGGCGCGCAGAGCTTCCGCGGCGGGCACCCGGCATCCTTTGTAGAAAGCCTCGCCGCGCCCGGCCATGACGCGCGCGATGTAAGCCGAAGGGCACAGGTCGCCGCTGGCCCCCACCGAGCCGAAGCGAGGCACGACGGGCGTGATGCGGCAATTCAATAAATCCAGCAGCCGCTCGATCACTACCAGGCGGACAGCCGAAAATCCACGGGCCAGGGCATTGGCGCGCAACAGAATAGAGGCGCGTACGGCCTCTTCCGGCAGAGCCTCGCCCACGCCGCAGGACAGAAACTCGAGCAGGTTCTGCTGATGGTGCGCCAGTTCCTCGGACGGGATCACGTATCGCGCATTCCCGCCGAAGCCGGTGTTGACACCGTAGACTACTTCGCCTGCGGCCAACTTGCGTTCGAGCACTTCGCGGCCACGGCTGATGCGCCGCCGGAATTGTTCGTCCGGGCTGAGGGCGACAAGTTGCCCATGCCGCGCGACGGCAATGATCTCATCGAGGGAAAGATGGTTCTCGGAAATACAGACCGCCGCGGTGGGCGTGACCAGAGTTGCCATTTGTGCATCCCTACACCACGGTGCGGTGGTGTTATGGCTTCAGTATGGCACTGGAGCGGGTGCGTGTCAATGGTAGGGGTAAGAGCCGGCTAAAAAGCCGGCTGCGGCCAAGATTGGCCGCCCTCCAAGCTCCTGGCTACTTGGCGGAGGCGCGGACGAGGGTGGTTTCGTTGGCCTTCAAGTCCACGGCCTGCTCCACTCCAGCGCCGCCGCTGACGGGCACGATCTTTACAGTATAGTGTCCGGGGGGAAGCAAGAGCCCTTGCGCGAAGTTGTCGAATTCGTCCATGTGGCCCATATATGCGCCGTTGACGTAAACGGCCGCGTACTTCTCCGGCCCTTCGGTGCGCAGGCGGCCGAAGGGACCCTTCGGCTCGGGGAGAGCTTTCAGGTCTTGCCTTACAATCGCGGTCTTGCCCGCCACGATAGTCACATGGGCTGTGGCGACTTCATAGCGTGGCTCGCGCAGGGTGATGGTGTGGTCGCCGGCGGCCACCGCATAACTACGAGACATGCCGAAGTTAGCCGCGGGGCCCACGTATTTATCGTCCACAAAAACGCCGGCGCGGCCGGTGGTGGTCTTCACTTTCAAAGTTCCAGTCTGCTGGGCGAAAGCAGAGCCGGCAGCGGCCAGCAGAAGAAGGCCGGTGGCGGCCAGGCGAACCGTATTGATTTTCAAAGTATTCTCCTTTGCTTGTTGAAGCTGGTTATTTGAGCGCATATGCCAGGCCGGCGGTGAACTGGAAGGAATTCTTCTTGAAGCCGGCCGGCGGATCGTTCAAGAAAGTATCGAGTGTTCCCAGCGCCAGGCTCAACCGCTTATGCACGGGAAGAGTGAGGCTGATGCCGCCATTCCCGAAGAATGCATTGGAATCGTTCCAGGCGGGAGTAAAAGAGATCTGCTCATTGAGCAGGATGCCGTGTTGCAGCTTAAGGGTGTAGATTTCGCCGAAGGTAGATCCGATCAGGCTCTCGTTGGAGCCGCCCGCGCTGAAGCTCTGGTGGATATATGAGACCGCAGCCTTGAGATCGAGCTCGGCCGGCGCGGTCTTGTATACCGTCCAGCCGATGCCGCCGCCGTAGTTCTGCTGCAGGTCGAGGCCCTGTGAAAAGTTGTGGTCGAAGTAGGCCTGGCCAAATCCGAAGAGGCGCGGCGAAAAATACTTGTCCTCTTCGAGGCCCGCGTGAAAGATGTCCGTCTTGATATCGGGCGAGCCTGGCTGGGTGACTTTGCCGTAGGCCGCATTGAAACCAAACTGGGTGCGCGTGCTGGGAAGCAGCCAGCTTTCCGTCGGTTCGGTGCGCACCAGGGATATCCCGCCGGTGAATGTGCTGGCGTCCTGGGTGGCATGCACGATGGTGGCGCCCGCGGTGACCGCGCCGCCCCAGTCGTCAAAGATGCCGGCATTGCGGTTCATGGCCTTTTCAAAATCGGGCTGCGGGAGAAGGAAAGCCGCATCGGCCACGGGAACGGTGACGGGCGCGCCAGCCGCGGGTTGGACGGCGATCTTCTGATCGGTCATGGCCACGTCGCCCTGCGGCACATGGCTGGCATCCTGGTGCCGGACCAGTTGCGGATGCTTCCCGATGACAGCGAAGGGATGGGTGGTACGCAGCTCTTGAATCTTACTCCAAGGGACGGTCACTTCCCCAGCCATATCGCTCTTGAAAACCACGGAATCGCCTTTGGCGCTCTTCAACTGGCCGATGAGCTTTTCGCCATCCGTGAATATCAAGATGTCCGGCTGCGGCTTAGCGGCGGGCGGCGCCTGCGCGTTGAGCAACGCGTTTCCGCTGGCCGCGACCAGGGCCACGTATACGATGCAACTATTCAATTTTCCAACCAAATCGCGATCTCCTAAGGTTTGCCTGGCGCCTGAAGTGGGCTTGACGGGCGGTACACAATCGCGCGGCGCACTTAAGCTCCAGCCACGCTCAGTTTGCTATCTCCCGATTAGTTTATCACCCCAGCGGGCAACCGGCAAATATCTGAAAAAATAGATTGACGCCTGCGCGGCGATGTATGCGATGATAGGTCTCCGCGGAGGGAAACCAATGTCGTTAATGAAGCGTATCAGCGCCGAGTTTCTCGGCACATTCTGGCTGGTTTTTGGCGGCTGCGGCGCCGCAGTTCTGGCGGCCGCATTCCCGCAACTGGGTATCGGATTCGTAGGTGTCGCACTGGCTTTCGGCTTGACCGTGATGACCATGTGTTTCGCTGTGGGCCACATTTCCGGAGGCCATTTCAATCCGGCGGTTACCGTGGGGCTGGCGGTGGCCAAGCGTTTCCCCTGGAGCAATGTGCTGGCATACGTTGCCGTGCAGGTACTTGGGGCGATCGTGGCCAGCGGCGTGTTGTACGCCATTGCCAGCGGCAAGCCCGGGTTCAGCCTCGGCGGTTTCGCGGCGAATGGCTTCGCCGAGCACTCCCCGGGCGGGTACTCGATGGAGTCGGCGATCCTGACGGAGGCGCTGCTCACATTCATGTTTCTGATGATCATCCTGGGCGCCACGGATAAGCGCGCGCCGGCGGGCTTTGCGCCGATCGCTATCGGCTTGGGACTGACGCTGATCCACCTGATAGGCATCCCGGTGACCAACCTGTCGGTGAACCCGGCGCGCAGCACGGGGCCGGCGTTAATCGTGGGCGGATGGGCGCTGCAGCAGCTCTGGCTGTTTTGGATAGTGCCAATTATTGGGGCGGCCATCGCCGGCCTGGCATATCCTTGGCTGGCTGCGGAAGAAGCGCCGAAGACAATGGCGGCTCGCGCGTAGACAGATTGTGCGTTCCCGCGGATGCTTGCGTCGTATTTGCTTGCGAGGCGGGAAACACAATGAAAATCGCAACGATCGCATTAGCGGCGGCCATGCTCCCGGCGTGGGCGCAGGAAATTAAGCTGCCGGTCAATCTGGAAGCGCTGGCGGGCAAAGCGGAAGAGAGCGTAACCGTCAGCATGGACAAATCCATGCTGCAGCTGGCCGGCAAATTCATCCACGACAAAGACGATGACGATGCGGATGTCCGCAAACTGATTGCCGGGCTGGACGGCATTTACGTGCGGAGCTTCCAATTCGCACACGAAGGCGAATACGACATGGCCGACGTGGAGGCTGTGCGCAGCCAGTTGAATGGCCCCGCATGGGGGCGGCTGGTGGGGGTGAGATCCAAGCGCGGCGAAAACGTGGACGTGTATTTCAAGGACGGCGGGAGCGGAAAGCTGGGAGGCATCGTGGTGATCGCGGCCGAGCCGAAAGAGCTGACCGTGGTCAATATCGTAGGCACGCTCGACCCCGCGAAACTGGCGGATTTGGGCGGCGAGTTCGGCATCCCGCGGCTGGAGAGTCGCAAGGCCTGGAGGGAGGTGCGATGAAGGCGCGGGCATTGACGGCGGCGCTGGCTTTGCTGGCGGCTGGCACGGCCTTTGGCGGCGATTCGGAATTCGACCGCATCGTCAAGGCCATCGAATCGCGCTACGGGACGCGGCCCCTGCACGTCCCTTTCATGGGCGCGGCGAATCTTTTCGTGAAGGTGGCGCGGCCGGAGGGCGCCAGCGGATTCAAACTGGCGGTCTTCGAGGGACTGAAAGACCTGAAGTCCGCGGAGGATCCGGGCGAATGGCGCGAACGGGACCATTTCATGGATACGCTGTCGGGATCGAACCTGCATCCGCTGGTGCGTGTGCATTCGCGGCACAATGCGGAAGCCACCTACATTTTCATGGGTGCGGCGAATAAGTCCGGCAAGTCGACGCGCGTGCTGATCGCGGCTTTCGAGGGCGATCATGCGACGGTGGTGGAGGTGAAGGCGGACATCGATAAGCTGCTGGAGTCGCTGCGGGAACCGGAGCACGCCGACCGGGCGATTGCGGGCGGGTTTTAAGTTATTGAAAATTGGAGGGCGGACTAATTGGGGGAATTATGCAGGGGTAGCTTACTTCGCGCTGAGCATGTTGGCGAATAAGCGGTAGGCTCCCGGCACTCCGGCCGGCAGTTCCCGGAACCAGGAATAGCCGCTAAAGATGTACACGCCCTTTCCGTAGCGCGCGTAGAGCATGCCGCCCGCGAGCGGCTTCTCGCCCGGATCGTGGGATTCGAGCACCGTCTGATAGTGGGCATCCCACTCCGAGGCGAAATACAGGCCGCGCTCCTGGATCCAGCCTTCGAAATCCTTCTGCGTAATTTCGTTGGGCGTGCTGATCAGCGGATTCCCGAGATTCGTGAACGTTACCGGCGCCTCCTCCACGGTGACGCGATCGTGTCCCACTTTGAACGGATACGGTCCCATGGGGACCAGGTTGCCGTCGGTGACGTTGTACTGGTCGATCAGCTTGCCGCCATTGTGCACGTAGTCCAGCAGCCGAGGCAAGTTCACACGCAGATCGGCGCGGGTGTTATAAGCGCGCACGCCGGTGACGATGGCGTCGAATTCCGAGAGGTCGCGCTGCTCGAGGTCGGAAGGCGTGAGCAGCGTCACTTCACAGCCGAGCTGGCGAATGGCATCTGGCATTTCGTCTCCCGCGCCCATCACGTAGCCGATTTTGCGCGCGGTGACGCGCACATCGGCGCGCACCAGCTTCAGCAACGCCGGCGGGAAAACGGTCAATGGCGGTAGCGGCGGATGCGAGATCACCAGCATACCCACGCCGATCTCGCGGCCGCCCACACGCGCCGCCGCCCGCAATTTTCCGGAAGGATCTGGCATTTGGAGTGGCGTTATCTCAAAGGCGAGCTGCTGCTGTTCTCCGGCCTTTTCCTGCTCGAAGGGGCGGGATGCCGGCTGGGCGCCCCATCCCGGATCGAGCGACAGACGCAGATCGCCCGCGGCCTTCGGCGCATTGGCGCGCACATCGATATCCACCTTGCGCTGGTTCACGTCCGGAAACAGCACCACATCCCGCGGGAGGTTGAGGGCCACGGGCGGCACCACTATCAGGGCGCGCGTCTGCTCGCCGTCGACGCGATCGACATAGCGGTGGGTCACTGGCCGCAGCAGATCGAAGGCCACGCCACCTGCAACGATCGAGAAGCGCAGATTCAGCAGCGGCGGATCGTCGGGCAGCCCAACCAGGCGCTGGTCGGATATGGTGTAGGTATCGCCCTGCTTCGGCTCGCGGAGCCAGAAGGGCTGCGAATAAGGCTGATCGGCCGGAACCGTGTACTTGAGCTGCGCATTCACCGGCTGGTTGGATGCAAGCGCCGCGTGTTTGGCGTCGGTGCGCGATTCGCCGCCCATGCCCTCCAGCGCCAGGCTGTCGAGCGCCATGGGAAAGGCCGAGCGATTCAGCGCGGTGTAGGACACTTCCACGGTGGCGCCCGGCACGACGGCGTAGGTCTCGGTATTCGCATCCAGCCACAATCCGGCGCAGAGTGCGATGGACTCGTTCAACTCGACGAGCTTGGCGGCGGCCCACGGATCGTGGATGGCGGCGATTAAGGGCTGGGCTTTCAGCAGCAGCGGAATGGTGCGCTCCGGACGATCCGGTTCGAACCCGCGCACGGCTTCGGCCAGAATGCGCCCAATCTCCGCTCCGCCAGGCACGCGTGACCATGTGGTGTCGATGCCATCCAGAGCGTCTTTGGCGCCGTTGGCGGGCGGGTCGCCGGCCACAGGCACCAGGAATTGCCTGGAAGGCCCGGGCCGCTGCGAGGCCCCCATCCCCTGGCTGCGGTGCATGCTGCGGCTCATGCCCGCGATCTGGCTGTAGGAAACGCCCAGTACCGGGTTGTAGGCGCCGGTATCGACCTCGATACGGCCCGGAGTGGCGGCGGCTTCCTTCTCCATCTCCTTGGTGAAACTGAATGAATTGAACATCAGGCGGCGCGCCTTCCAAGGCTCCGCGAACTTCAATTGCTCGGGAAAACGGGTCGGATCGCCCGCCGCGAAAAAGGCCTCTTTGCCCAGGATGGCGGATACCTGGTGCTGACCGTGCCCGTCACGCGGGGTACCCGAAAAACGCAGGATCACGACATCCGGGCGGAAGCGGCGAATCACCCAGACGACATCGGAAAGGATGCGCTCACGCCCCCACTTGGCGAGCGTTTCTTCGGGCGTCTTGGAGAACCCGAAGTCGATGGCGCGCGTGAAGAATTGCTCCGCGCCATCGATGCGGCGGGCCTCCAGCAGCTCGTGCGAGCGAATCAGGCCGAGCAGGTCGCCCTGTTCGGGACCGATCAGGTTCTGGCCGCCCTCGCCGCGCGTGAGCGACAGGTAGCCCGTGCGCATGTGGCGGCCGCGCGCGTAGTAGGCCAGGACAGCGGTATTCTCGTCGTCGGGATGCGCGGCGATCATGAGCACGCTGCCCAGCACGTTGAGCTTCTCGAGGGATTGCTCGATGGCGGGCGTGCCGGAGAAGGGCTGCTGCGCAAATGCGGGCGCGAGGGTGAGTAAGAGAATCAGGAGGGCGAGGTAGTTTGCAGAATGAGTGCGCATCCAAGATAATGGTAGTCCATCGTGAAGATCGACTGGAACAGTTGGAAGTCCGCCCTGGGCCGCCGGCCCCTTCCGGCGATCCAGCCCGCCGCGGCAGTGCCCGCTCCCATGCGGCTCGGCGTGGCTTTGGGCGGGGGTTTCGCGCGCGGCCTGGCGCACATCGGCGTGCTGCGGGTTCTGGAGGAAAACCACATTCCGCTCGACTGCATCACCGGCGTCAGCGCCGGGGCGATCGTGGCGGCGGCCTACGCCAGCGGCGCTACGCCGGGCGAGATCGCCAGCGCCGGCAGCGCCATGCGGTTTACGGACGTGGCGCGCTGGACCATCGCCCGCATGGGCATCGCCGGGAGCGAACGCATGGCGCAGTTCCTGCACAAATTGCTGAAGTGCCACACCTTCGAACAGATGCGCATCCCGCTGGGCATCGTGGCCACCGACGTGGTGACCGGCGAGGCCGTCATTTTCCGCGACCGCGGCGATGTGGTGCTGCCGATTCGCGCAAGCTGCTCCTATCCGGGCCTGTTCCAACCGGTACGTTGCGGCGAGCGCCTGCTGGTGGACGGGGCCATCAGCGCCGAGGTGCCCGCGCTGCTGGCGCGGATGCTGGGCGCCACGCACGTGATTTCGCTGCATCTGCCCATGCAAGGCGCGGCCGCCACGCCCACCAACATGTTCCATGTGATTAATCGATGCTTCCAGATCCTGCACAGTCGCACGGAAATCACGTGGCGGCAGCATTCCGACCTGGTGATCGAGCCGGATGTGCGCGGCATGGAATGGGATTCGTTCGAGAGCGCGGCGCAGTTGATCAAAGCCGGCGAAGAGGCGGCCCGGTTGGCCCTGCCGCGCATCCAGGCGTGGACGGGTCCGGCGGGGGCTAGCGGCCTGGCGGCAAATGGGGCCGTTGTTCGAGTGGGTTAATGGGCGGCGCGGCGGTTATGCCAGGTTCAGGATTTGACGGACCGTGCCGCTCTCGTTCTGGATCTTGCTCTGCAGCATCATGAGCGCGTGAATGAGTTGCTCGGGACGCGGCGGGCATCCGGGCACGTAGACGTCGATGGGGATGACCTGGTTCACGGGGATCAGCGCGTAATTGTTGAACACGCCCGTGGATGTGGCGCAGGCGCCCATGGAAATCGCCCACTTGGGTTCCGGCATCTGCTGGTACAGGTGGCGGATGACCGGAGCCATCTTATTCGAGACGCGACCGGCGATGATGATGAGGTCGGATTGGCGCGGCGATCCGCGAAAGACTTCGGCGCCGAACCGGGCAATGTCGAAACGGGACGCGCTCATGGACATCATCTCGATGGCGCAGCAGGCCAGGCCGAAGGACATGGGCCAGATGGAGTTCTTGCGCGCCCAGTTCACGGCTTTGTCCAAGGTGGTTAAGACCAAGCCTTCGGAAGCCGCGGCCGCGGCGCTGGAGACAGTCTCGTTATCCAGGCGCGCGAACAGTTCGACGGGACCGCTGGCAAAGGGTGCATCCATATTTTTATTCTACTCGTACCGCAGCGCTTCCATGGGATCGATGCGCGCGGCGCGCGCGGCGGGGATGTAGATGGCCGCCAGCACCACAAGCATCAGGAGCAAAGGGACACAGATGAAGATGGCCAGACTGTGCACCTGGAATCCCTGCAGGGTCGCGGCGAAGAGCTTGGGCAGAGGCGCAGCGGCCAGCAGGCCGAGAGCCGCGCTCCCGAGCGCGAGCAGCATCCCCTGGCCGACTATCGAGCGGAGAACATCGCCGCGGCGCGCCCCGAGCGCCATGCGAATGCCGATCTCGTGCGTGCGCTGGGCCACCGAGTAGGCGATCACGCCATAAATCCCAACGGCCGCCAAGACCAAGGCCATCGCGCCGAAAATTCCGAGCAAAGTGTCGAACACATAATCGCCACCCTCCTGTTCGGCGGCCAGGCGCGAGAGGGTCATGGCCGTGCCGATGGGTTGATCCGGATCGGCCGACCATACCGCGCTGCGCAGCGCGGGCGCCAACAGGCTGGCATCGCCGGCCGCGCGCGCCGTTACCCACAACTCAGGCTCCGTGGGAACCTGCAGGTACGACTCGTACACTTGCACATCCTCTTCTTTCGGGCTGTGAGATGTCTTGATGTTGCCAGCGATCCCCACAATCTCGCTCCAGTCCGGCGCATCGTGATCGACACGGATGTAGCGCCCCAAGGGGTTCTGACCGGGAAAGAAGCGCTCGGCGAACGCGCGGTTGACGATGGCCACGCGCGGGGCACTGGCGCTATCGGATGCGCGGATGGCGCGGCCCTGAATCAGCGGAATCCCGAGAACGCTAAAGTAGCCGGGGCTGACTGCGAAATATCGCGCCTTCGCGCGTTGCGCCTCCGGCAAGACCGGCCGGCCCTGAATACTGAAGGTTTGCCTGGCGGCGTTGCATGGAACGGTGTTGGATACCGCAGCCGCCTCGACTCCGGGCAGTCCCTGCAACTTCCGGGTCACGCTTTCAAAGAACGCGATGCGGCGCCCGGGTCATGATAGGCGGGACTGGTTAACGAAACGCCCGCCGCCAACACACGCTGCGGATCGAAGGCGAAATCGCCGCCCATTTCTTCGGCGGTGGCCTTGATCATCAGGCCAGCGCCAGTCAGGAGCAGCATGGCCAGCGCGATTTCGCTTCCCACCAGCGCGTGGCGCCCCCAACCGCGACGAAGGTCGCCCGACCGGCCGCCCAGCCGCAGGGTACTTTGCGGATCGCTGGCAGAGACGCGAATGGCGGGCGCCAATCCGAATAGCATGGCCGCGCCTATGGAGACCAGACAGGTGAAGGCCAGGACTCGCGGATCGAGCGCGATGTCGCCGGCGCGGGCCATGACATAGCTATTGAAATTGAGTGAGCTGCGCAGCAAACCAATGCCCCAGTAAGCCGAGACCAGGCCGGCGGCCCCGCCAATCAGCGCGATTAAGAGGCTTTCTACCAGCAACTGGCGGATCACGCGCATGCGTCCGGCGCCCAGCGCGGTTCGAATCGCGATCTCCTCCTGCCGTTTCGCGGCGCGCGAGAGCAGCAGATTGGCGATGTTGGCGCAGGCGATCACCAGAACCAGCGCCACGGCGGTCATCAGCATGGTGAGGGCCGCCCGGATGTGATCCTCCTCGATGACATACTCCTGCAAGGTCATGACGTCCGCGCCCCAACCTTTTTCGGATGCCGGATCACATTGCTCCGCGCGGAGGGCCAGGGTGGTCATTTCGGCACGCGCTTGGGCAAGACTCACGCCCGGTTTCAGGCGAGCGAAGATGACGAGGGACCGGTCGTCGCGCGCTTTCGGACCCGATGGGGACGTGAGAGCCAGGGGCGTCCACAACTGGGGCAGGAAATCCGGCCGGAAGGAAGCCGGCATCACGCCGATGACCACATACTTCCCGCCGTCGAGCGCCACAGTTTTTCCGATCACGCCGGGATCGGATGCAAACCGCCGCTGCCAAAGCCCATGGGTCAGCACGACGACGCGATCCTGGCCGGGCCGATCTTCGGCGGAGGAGAACGTGCGCCCCAACAACGCGGGCACTCCGAGCGTGGGGAAGTAGCTCGCGGTGACGCGCATCCCCGAGAGCCGCTCCGGTTCACCAGCGCCCGTGAGACTGACGTCGAGATAGGGTTGGGCGGCGGCCATGCCTTCGAATACGTGGTTGGCATCGCGCCACGCCAGATAACCGATGGCGGAGACCTGGGCCCGCTCGAGGGCCCGTGCTGTATTGGTGGCAGCCACCATGACCACGCGATCCGGGTCTGCCACCGGAGGCTTCTTCAGCAGCCAGCCGCTAAACACGCTGAAGATCGTAGTATTGACGGCGATCCCCAGGGCCAACGTGGCCACGGCCACCAGAGTGAAGCCCGGATTCTTACGGAGCATGCGCGCGCCGTAACGGAGGTCCTGTGAGAGTGTTTCCAGCCAGAGCCAGCTCCAAACTTCGCGACTGTCCTGCCTCTAGAGAGCGCCAGGTTGCCGAAGTCGCTCCGGGCTTTCTCAAGCGCCTCCCGCTCCGGCAACCCAGAGTCCATTAAGTCAGCCACCTTTTCCTCCAGATGCGATTCGAGTTCTTGGGCGAGTTGACGGTCCATCGGGCGGCGGCGAACGAAATTGACAATCCAACTCACGATTCCAGCGGCCTCATCACGCGTCCGATGCCGTCCAACATGCGATCGAAGCTGGAGATTTCCCGTTCGAGTTGTTTGCGACCCGCGGGAGTGATCTTGTAGACGCGGACCTTGCGATTTCGCGCCGATAACCCCCACTCCGCGCTGACCCAGCCAGCTTTGAGCATGCGCTGCAAGGCGGGGTACAAGGAGCCTTCCTCGATTTGAAGAAGGTCCTGGGAGGTGCGCTTGATCTCTTGCGCGAGCGCGTAGCCATGCCGCGAGCCGCGGCGCAGGGTTTGCAGAACCATCATTTCCAAGGCTCCGGGGAACAGGTCTCTTTGCGGCGGCCGGCCCATACTGTTTTGCTCTATGCCTAGAGTGACCTAATTCGAGTTGTTTGTCAAGCGCGAATCAATCGGCCGCGGATGTACGCACTTAGCGCAGATGAAACGAACGTCCATACGGAGGTTGGCCCCGAGTATCCTGTAGAATCGAAATATATCCCGCATGCCATCGGAAAACTATACGCAGTTGCTCGATCTCGCCGCTCGCCTGTGGCGCATCGACCCGGAATATTGGGATATCTGGGGCCGCAAACACATCACGTCGGACGAAACCAAGCGGGCCATCCTGCAAGGGCTGGGGGTGCGGGCGGAAAGCGCGGAGAGCCTGGGCGCGGCGATCGAAGCGCGGCATCGCAAGGAGTGGACGCGGCTGGCCCCTCCTTGCCTGGTGGTCACGGAGAACAGCGCGTTAGAGCTGCCCCTGCACGTGCCCGCCAGCCTGAGCCTGGAAATCGCGCGCGTGGAAATCCGCGAGGAAGGCGGCGCGACGCACGCGTTGGAGTTCGATCTGGGCAGCTATCGGGATTGCGGCACGGCCGGCGTGGACGGCCGGCGCTACGTGCGCAAGCAGTTGCCGCTGCCGGATGGGCTGCCGCTGGGCTATCACGATGCGGAGGTCAGCCTGGGCGGCCTGCGGCAGACGACGCGGCTGATCGTGGCGCCGGCGCGCGCCTACGGGCATCCGGCGCTGGCCAATGGCGGCAAGGCCGCGGGAATCGCGCTGGCGCTTTATGGCATTCGCTCAGCTCGCAATTGGGGCTGCGGCGACCTGCACGATCTGCACGGGGTGATCGACTGGGTGGCGGACGACGCGAAGGCCAGCTTCATTGCGCTGAATCCGCTGCACGCCATTTACAACCGGCGGCCTTACAACACCAGCCCTTATCTGCCGGAGTGCATCTTCTATCCGAATTATCTGTACCTGGACGTGGAATCCATCCCCGATTTCCAGAAGTCGCGGCGGGCGCAGCGTCTATGGTCGCAAGCGGAGACGCAGCGCCAACTGGCGGCCTTGCGGGATTCCGAGTACGTGGAATATGAACAAGTCAGCGCCTGGAAGCTGCGCTTTTTGAAGCTGGCGTTCGCGGAATTCCTGCATGAATACGCGGCCGGTTCGGCGCGCGCGCAGGAGTTCCGGCGGTTTCTCAAGGACGAGGGCGATTTGCTGGAACGCTTCGCCACGTATTGCGCGCTGGACGAATACCTGCACGGCCGGAATCCGAACCTGTGGACCTGGCCGGACTGGCCGGCGCCCTACCAGGACCCCGATTCGGATGAAACGCGGGCCTTTCGCAAAAGGCATTGGCGGCTGGTTTTGTTTCATGGCTACATGCAGTGGCAGCTGGACATGCAGCTTGCCGCGGCGCAGGCCTACGCGAAAGAAAAGGGCCTGGCGATCGGGCTATACCACGATCTGGCGTTGGCCACGGACCGCTTCGGCGCGGACCTGTGGGCCCAGCGTCCATTCTTCGCCGCCGGCTGCCGGGTAGGATCGCCGCCGGACGACTTCGCTCCGAAGGGCCAGGATTGGGGCTTCCCGCCACCGTGTTCGGAAGAGCATCGCGAAAACGGATACCGCCTGTTTACCGAATCCATCCGCAAGAACTGCCGGCACGGCGGCGCGCTGCGCATCGATCACGTGATGCGATTCTTCCGCCTGTTCTGGATTCCGGAGGGCGCGGAGGCCACGGCCGGCGCTTACGTGCGCGAGAACTACGAGCACCTGATTCGCATTCTGGCGCTCGAAAGCGCGCGGCAGGAGGTAGTGATCGTGGGCGAAGACCTGGGCACGGTGGAGCCTTTCGTGCGCGAAACGCTGGAGCGCGCCGGCATTCTGAGCTACCGCCTGTTCTATTTTGAAAAGCGCGCGGACGGAGCGTTCAAGACTTACGGCGAGTATCCGGAGCGGGCGCTGGTCTCTTCGACCACACACGACCTGCCCACGCTGGCGGGCTTCTGGACGGGCGAGGACATCGAAGCGCGGCGGCGCGCGGGCATGTTCCCGGACGACACGATGTATCACCGCCAGGTGGAAGAGCGCACGGGGGAGAAGCAGAAGGTGCTGGACCTGCTGCACCACCTGGAACTACTGCCCGCCTATGTGCCGACGGAGGCCGCGCGGATGCCGGAGATGACCGGCGAGCTGCACAATGCGGTGATCGGCTTCCTGGCGCTGACGCCGTCACAACTGCTGGCCGTCAATCAAGAAGACCTGACCAAGGAAATCGCGCAGCAGAACCTGCCCGCCACGACGTGGCAGTATCCGAACTGGAGCCGCAAGATGAAATTCACGCTGGAAGGGTTGCGGACGGCCCCGGTGGCGCGCGACTTTGTGGCCATGTTCCGAAACTGGCTGGTGCGGACCGGGCGCGTTAATCGGGCGTGATGCGGGCCGACCCGGCCGATGTGGCTGGCGTGGTCGTTTACTGCTCGCCGTGGCGGGCTTTGCGGCCAATCTTGTGAAGGTGTTTCCAGCGCACGAATTCCGCGAGCCCGCCGAGGTCTGGAAACAGCGTGCGCCGGGACACGCCCAGTTGCGCAAGCTCCCGCAATATGGCGTCATGGTCGGCTGCCCTGAAGCGGATCTTTTTGACGCGCAGATCCTCTTCCTTGCAATCGTTTCGTTCCAGTCGAATCTTTTGATCTAGTAAGTCTCGCTCCCGGCCAAAAATGATGAAGCGACCCTCCTGCGCTGCCACGCGGGGATGCATGGCAGGAGGCTCAATGGGCATGGCGTATTTTGGAACCAGCGCCCGCGCATCCGTCATCCGATCGATGAGCCGCTCAAGTGGCGGCACATACTTGGCGGCGTCCTCGGAGTACGGGAGCAGCGGGCTGAACCGTAACTGGCGAAGTCAACCCGCATTTCGTGCTCGAGGTCGAAAAGTTCGTCGAACAAACCTTCGTCGTCATCAGCCCTGGGAGTGGTTCGCCGAAGCTTCTGCCACGTCTCTTCACGATACAGGCCGGGCTTGAGCCCGTGCCTGTCTCGCTGGCCGCGAAACCAAACTTGTCCGACGATGCGAGCGTCGTTGAGCGCGTTGTCCTCGTCACGTTCCAGTTTAGTCCAGTCCGTTTGCTGCCATGCCTCGGAAATCATTCCGACGAGTCTGACATATTCAGCCAGGTCGGAAAGCGGTTCGCTGGCGCCGCCGCAGCGTTACAGTAGATCTGACAGCTTCTCGGATCTGAGGGGGCTGCTAGTTGTGTCAGCGCCTGCGTGCATCGCTTACTCCAGGTAAACGAACACAATACCATGCCATGGGAACCGTAATCAGTTGTGGGAGCCCTGGATCCTCTGCCTTTCCTATTGCTCAGGAAAGCCGGCCCGCTGGGGCGGGCTGGCCATATCGAAGTCGCCGTACACCCAGATCCCTGCAGAATCGTACAGGCCACTGAGCGGTTCTTTGCTCCGGCCGTTCTTATCCCAAGGTTGGAGATCGCTGTCGAGTTCGCAAAAACTGACTTCATCTGCGCCCTCCGTGCGCAGCGCTTCGCCGCGCACGAGGACCGCGGCGAGAATAGCCTGATCGAACGGTTTCAAATCCAGGTTCTGAGTAGAAAGATCCACGGCCCGACGCAGCATCTCTTCGCCGAGGGGAAAGACTTCGATTCCAGGACTGGCCTGTAACAAGCGGAGCCGATCCTCAATACTGGCCAACTCCGCCAACACCGACGTCTCGTACCGGTCGAGAACTCGCCGAGCCACGGTACCATCCTCGGCGCTCACGGAGCCCTCGGCCATGGCCCATGCCATGTAGTTCCGTACTGCCTCAGCGGGCCGGCGCGGGTGGAATTTCGATCGAATCGGGTGTCGAGCTTCGCTCAGGCGCACCGAAGGCACGTACAGACGGACATCCCCCGACGCGGCTTTTTGCGCTAGTGCGATAGCCTCGCGTACCCGGGTGTGCGCGGGCGCAGCGTAGGCGACCACCCAATTGGTCTCGACAAGGACGTGGATCATGCCTTTGAGGCGGTCTGCGGCTCCCGTGGGTGGCCCGCCCGCACGCTCCCCTGCGAAAGCGCGGGAACGATGTAAAACAGGGCGGCGCGCCGGAGGCCTGCGGGCAACTCACGCAGGCCCGACTCCGTGGCCAAACTCTCTAACCACGATTGCACCACCCTCTCAAGATCGTACTCATCCTGCCGGCCTTTTCCGGCCGGCTCGAAATGGAGGATATTGCCGACGTCGAATTCTCCGACTAGTGCAATCGAGTCCTCGGACAAGGATGTGTGTTGGTCATAATACAGCCGGAGAAACCGTGGCGTGACCAGCAGGCCAACCGGACAGCGCATAGCGGACATGAACCGTTTCAATTGCCACTCGGAACTGTCAAGGTCGCGCAGGCCGGACTTTACCTGAGCCACCATGGCGATCTCCGATGTTTCGGGATCGGTCACAATAATACCGGGATCGAACGCCATGCTTAACCTTAGCATTCCAGGCAGCTGAGGGCAAAATTCCGCGCGCCGGTCTAGCGGTGTAAACTCATTTAATTCGCAAACGTGCCTGGGTTTGGGGGTCAGTGGGGTTCCTATTGCAATCCCATAGAACAAGGACTATACTCGTATGGGGAAGCAATAGATGGCAAAAAGCCTGCGTCGATTTCTAATCCGCCTGGCCGGACTATTCCGTAAAGGGCGGCAGGAACGGGAAATGGCGGAGGAGTTCGAGTCGCACTTCCAGATGCACGTGGAGGAGAATCTGCGCCGGGGCATGGGCGTGGCCGAGGCGTGGCGGGAAGCGCGGCTGAAGTTCGGAGGCATCGACCGGGCCAGTGAAGCGATGCGGGAGGGGGCCACCATTATGACGCTGGAAACTACGTGGCGCGATCTGCGCTACGCGATTCGCGGGCTGCGCCGGAATCCGGGTTTCGCAGCGACCGCGATTGTTTCGCTGGGGCTGGGAATCGGGGCGAGCGTGGCCATCTTCACGCTGGCGGACAGTCTTCTGCTGCGGCCGCTGCCGTATCGCGACCCAGGCCGGTTGACGATGGTGTGGGAGATGAGTCCGCATACGACCAGCCGCAACAACGTGTCGCCCGCCAATTATTTCGACTGGAGGGCGCGGAACCACGAGTTCGACAGCATGGCGGTCTTTCGCGAGGCGCCAGCGGCGTTCGCCGATGGGACCCACGTGGAGGAGTTGCAGGAGCAGTTCATGAGCGCGGATCTGCTGCCCATGCTCGGCGCGCAGCCCTGGCGCGGGCGCCTGTTCACGGCAACCGAGGACCGGCCCAACGCTCCGAATATGGTGCTGATCAGTTACCGACTATGGCAAAGCTGGTTTGGCGGCGAGGATAGCGCCATCGGACGCACGGTCCAGGTGCGGTCGCAGCCCGCCACCATCATTGGGGTGATGCCGCCGGGGTTCTACTTTCGCAACCGCAACGTGGACCTGTGGGAAGCCATGGGCCTCGATCCGGCGCGCGACTATCGCCAGAATGCGGGCCGGTACCTGATGTGCGTGGCCCGGCTGAAGCCTGGCGTGGCGCGCGATCTGGCGCAATCGCGCATGGCGTCGATTGCGCGGCGGCTGGAAACCGATTATCCCCGCTTCAATACCAATTGGACCGTGAATGTGGAGCCCTTGCGCGACTCACTGGTAAGCGAAGTGCGGACCTCCATGCTGGTGCTGTTGGGCGCCGTGGGGCTGCTGCTGGCGGTGGCCTGCGCCAACGTCGCGAACCTGCTGCTGGCCCGCTATACCGCGCGCCGGCGGGAGATGGCCGTGCGGGTGGCGATTGGCGCGGGCCGCGGGCGGGTGGTCCGGCAACTCATCACCGAGAGCCTGGTGTTGGGGTTGGCCGGTGGAGTCCTGGGTATGATTTTGGCGCGCTGGGCCGTATTGGGCCTGCTGGCGCTGGCGCCTGTGGATTTGTCGCGCAATGTCGCGATAGCGGTTGACTACCGCATCGTGCTATTTGCGGTAGCGGTTCCGATGTTGACGGGAATCCTCTTCGGCCTGGCGCCAAGCCTGGTGGCGTCGCGGGGCGACCTGACGCTGGGGCTGCGCGAAAACAGCCGAGGGAGCGTCGGCGGAGCCGGACGTTTGCGCGCCGGGCTAGTGGCGGCCGAGGTGGCGCTGTCTGTCGTACTGCTGGCCGGCGCCGGGTTGCTCTTCCGCAGCTTAGCCGGGTTGCAGGGCGTGAATCCCGGGCTGAATCCCGCGCGCTTGCTGACTTTCCGGGTGCAGATCCCCCAGGCGCGTTACCGGGAAGCCGCGCGAATCACGCAGTTCTTCACGCGGGCGCAGGAACAGGTTAGACGATTGCCGGGAGTGGAATCCGCCAGCGCGGTGAGTTACCTGCCATTCAACGGCATGGCGGCGGGAACGGACCTGGCGATAGCCGGGCGGCCGCCGGCGAAGCCGGGCGAGGGAATAGGCGCCACCATCCGCACGGTGATGCCAGACTATTTCCCTACTGTCGGGATCCCGCTCAAGAGAGGCCGTGTCTTTACGGCTGCGGACAACACGGCAGACTCGCCGTACCGGTTTATTGTGGACCAGGCGTTTGTGGAGGACTACATGGCGGGCGAGGAGCCGTTGGGCCAGCGAATCAGTGTCGACATGGACGATAAGAATCCCTTTGGCGAGATCATCGGGGTGGTGGGCAATGTGAAAGATGGCGCACTCGACAGGGAACCTACGCCAACGGTTTACTACATCCACGCGCATCTGCCTTACGCCGGCATGGTCTTCGTGGTGCGCACGACGGTCGATCCGCTAAGCCTGGCGGGCGCCGTGCGGCGTGTGATTCACGATATCGATCCGGCGCAGCCGGTGGCTCAAATGCGGACCATGGAAACGGTGGTGCGGGAGACCTTCGCGCGCCAGACGTTCAGCGCCTTGCTGCTGGGCGGGTTCTCACTGGTGTCGCTGGTGCTGGCGGCCGTGGGGATTTATGGCGTGCTGGCGTACTCGGTCACGGAGCGGACCCGCGAGATCGGCCTGCGTGTGGCTTTGGGTGCGGACCCTGGCCGAATCGTGGCGCTGGTGCTGGGCAGCGGGATGCGCATGGTACTGATCGGCGCCCTGGTGGGGACGGGCGGCGCACTGGCGTTGACGGGCCTGCTTAAAAGCCTGCTGTTTGGGGTGAAGGCCAACGATCCGGCTACCTTTGCCACGGTGCCGGTGGTGCTGATGGCGGTGGCGCTCGCGGCCGCCTATTTCCCCGCGCGCCGGGCGTCGCGGTTGGCGCCGGTGGACGCGTTGAAGGTCGAGTAGCCTACAAGAGCGGGGCTAAAGCCCCGCGCGGGATAAATCCCACCCTCCAAGACCGGCTAACCGCCGCGGCTGCTTTGCAGTCTAATGGATAGCTTGATGGAATTGAGCGATAGCGTGGCGGTCGCGCAGGCGCGCGCCGGAGACTCCGGCGCGTTTCGCGCACTGGTGGAGCGCCACAGCCGCAATCTTTTCCGTCTGGCCTACCGTATGACCGGCCATCAACAAGACGCGGAAGACGTGGTGCAGGAGACCTTCCTGCGCGCGTACCGGCAGCTCGCCAAATTCGACGACCGGGCCAGCTTCGGCACCTGGATCTATCGCATCGCGGCCAACTGTTCGCTGGATCTGATCCGGGCGCGGAAGCGGCGCGCCACGCAGACCGAGCCGGCCGCCGAGGAGGGTGCGCCCGATCCCATGCAGTCGCTGCCGGACCCGGCTCCGGCGCCCGACCGGCTGGCCATGAGCGGCGAGATCGAGAGTAAAGTGGCCGCGGTCCTCGATGGGCTGAGCGAGATGGAGCGCACTGCTTTCGTGCTGCGGCACTACGAAGGCATGTGCATCGACGACATTGGCCGGACGTTGGGGGTGCAGCCCAACGCCGCCAAGCACAGTATTTTTCGGGCGGTCCAAAAGCTGCGCCGGGCGCTCGAACCCTTAGTGAGTTCCGCATCATGAATCACTTGACCGAAGAACAATTCGTTATGTATTACTACGGCGAAGGTGACGGCTCGCCGGCGGTGCGTGTGCATCTGGACGCCTGCGAAGCCTGCCGCGCGGAGTACGCCAGCCTGCAACGGGTGCTGAACGTGGTGGACTCGGTTCCGGCTCCGGAGCGGGACGCCAGTTACGGGACGCAAGTGTGGAACCGGCTGCAGCCGGTGTTGGGCGGGCGCCGGTTCTGGTGGCAGGCCATGGCGCCGGCCCCTCGGTGGGCGGCGGCGACGGCTTTGGTGGCGCTGCTGGTGGTGGCGGCGTTTCTGGCCGGACGCTACTACCCGAAACGGGACACGCAGACGGCGAAGGGCGGCCAGGTGCGCGAGCGGATCCTACTGGTGGCGGTGGGCGATCATCTTGAGCGCTCCCAGGCGGTGCTGCTGGAACTGGTGAACGCGAGCCCCGGCGAGTCGCTGGACGTGGCCGCGGAGCGGGAGCGCGCCGGAGACCTGGTGGCGGAGAACCGGCTGTACCGCCAGACGGCGGCGCGTACCGGCGATGCGCGGGTGACCAGCGTGCTGGACGATCTGGAGCCGGTGCTGCTGGAGATCGCGCACGGCCCGGACCGCCTGACGCCGGAAGAAGTGGAGAATCTGCGGCAGCGCATCGAAGGCGACGGCATCCTGTTCAAGGTGCGGGTGGCGGGTTCCACGGTGCGCCATCGCGAAGAGAAGGCCGCGCCGCCCGCATCAGGGCAGAATACCGGCCAAAACAGCTTATAGGAAAAAACAAAATGTGTAAATTACGTTTCTTGACGATGATGGTAGCCGCGCTGGCCCCAGCCGGACTGGCGCTGGGGCAAACCGGGGAAGCGCCGCAAAGCGAAAGCTTCTTCCAGACGCCCGCGGGCAAGCCGTCCGGCGACGACCGCCTGCTGCAAAAAGGAAAGGCGGCCATCGATGCCGGCAATTGGGACGAAGCCTTGCAGGCGTTCAGCACCGTCGTATCGGAAAAAAGCGCGCACGCCGATGAGGCGCTTTACTGGAAGGCCTACGCGCTGAACAAAATGGCCCGGCGCGCGGAAGCCCTGGCGGCGCTGGCGCAGTTGCGCAAGGCATACGCCAATAGCCGTTGGCAGGATGACGCCCGGGCGCTGGAGATGGAGGTGCGGCAGGCTTCGGGCGAGAAAGTCAATCCGAATGCCGAGCCGGATGAAGAATTGAAACTGATGGCCATCAACAGCCTGATGAACAGCGATCCGGAGCGAGCTTTGCCCATCCTTGAAAAGCTTCTGCAGGGCGGGCAATCTCCGAAGTTGAAGGAGCGAGCGCTGTTTGTGCTGGCCCAGAACGATAACGCCAAGGCCCGGCAGGTGCTGTTGCAGATCGCGCGCAACGGCTCCAATCCCGACCTGCAAATGAAAGCTATCCATTATCTGGGAATCAACGGTACAAAGGAAAACCGGCAGGTGATGGCGGAACTGTACGCGAGTTCCAACGATATGAACGTGAAGCGCGCGGTGCTGCACGGGTTCATGATTTCCGGAGACCGCGAGCACCTGTTGCAGGCGGCGAAGTCGGAAAAAAATCCGGATCTGCGCATGGAAGCCATCCATCAGCTCGGCATCAGCGGTGGGCAGGCGGAGCTTTGGCAGCTTTATCAGGCCGAACCCACCGTGGAGGTGAAGGAAACGATTCTGCACTCCATGTTCATTGGAGGCAATAGCGACAAGCTGATGGAAGTGGCGCGCGGGGAGAAGGACGTACGGCTGCGCAAGGCCGCGATCCACAGCCTGGGGTTGATGGGCGGGGAGCACACGGGAGCGGCGCTGGCGGCGATGTACGGTACCGAGTCCGATGCGGGGCTGCGCGGCGAGATCCTGAACGCGCTGTTCATCCAGGGTAACGCCAAGGCGCTGGTGGACCTGGCGCGCAAGGAAACCAATCCGGAGATGAAGAAGGCGATCGTGGGCAAGCTTTCGATCATGGGTTCGAAGGATTCGACCGAGTACATGCTGGAGATTCTAAACAAATGAGACGGGTTCTGTTTTTCGGTGGGACAGGCCTCCTGGCCTGTCTTTCGCTGGCGCAGGGGCAGCCCTCACTCAGCGATCGCTTCCATGAGCAATACGCGCAGCCGCAGCCGGCCTGGGTAGGGTACACGGTTCCGGCCGTCGCCGGGCACGAACAGAATTGCGATTACAACCAGCGCGGCGTGCGCGCGCCCGGCCCGGTGCACCTGGAGCCGCCGGAGCAGGTGCAGATCCTGTTGCGCATCCAGGACAACCGGGTGGGCAAGATCCGGGCGATCTCGGGGGATTGCGAGATCGATGCGGACGGCGTGCCGGTGCGGTGGATACGCGACGTGCGTCCGGCGGAGAGCGTGGCGTTTCTCGCGACGTTCGTGACGAGCGATAACGACCACATCCGCGACGGCGCGGTGGCGGGTATCGCGCTGGAGGCGGATGCCGCGGCGGATGAAGCGCTGGAACGGTTCGTGGCGGTGGGGCAACCCGAATCGTTGCGCGAGAAAGCCGTCTTCTGGCTGGGCGCGGCGCGAGGACGGCGGGGATACGAACGGCTGCGGCGCATCATGGCGGAGGATACCAGCGACCATATGCGGGAAAAGGCGATCTTCGCGCTTTCCATCAGTAAAGAGCCGCAGGCGGTGGACACGATGATCGAGGTGGCGCACAACGATGCCAGCTCGCACGTGCGCGGGCAGGCGCTTTTCTGGCTGGCGCAGAAGGCGGGCAAGAAGGCCGTGGGGGCAATTTCGGGGGCGATCGAGAACGACCCGGATACCGAGGTGAAGAAGAAGGCTGTGTTTGCCTTGCAGCAGCTACCTTCGGGAGAAGGGGTGCCTATGCTGATTCAGGTGGCGCGGGGCAACCGGAATCCCGCCGTGCGCAAGCAGGCCATTTTCTGGCTGGGCCAATCGAACGACCCGCGTGCGCTGGCGTTTTTCGAAGAGGTGCTGAAGTGACTATAGCGTCGGGTGCAGGTGCAGCGTTTTGCCGGGGACGACATAGACCTGTTGGGTGAACTTCGTCGCTCCTAATTCGCGAATCTCGATATTGTAAGTGCCCGGACGCAGATGCATGGTCTTGTTGTCGTGCGTGGTGCCGGCGAAGGCGCCATTGACGAACACTTCCGCGTTTTTCACTTTGGTATCCAACTTCACTTGTCCCGCATAGGGCCCATAGGGATAGGCGTAGCCGTAGTAGCCGTAACCGTAGGGACGCCACATCGGCCCCCAATAGGCCGAAGCGCTGACCGGCGCCAGCGACATCAGGGCAAATCCCAGAACCAACAGTCCTTTTTTCATATGCCACCTCTGCTTAGGTTGAAGCAAGCAGAGTACCAAAAGCCAAGTCTTTTGGCTTCAGCGAATTCGCGCGAGGCGCGCTGGCCGCTTGCGGCCAAGCTGGCCGAACCCGGCCACCAGGGACTGTGCTAGGATTCACCCTGTGACCCCGTATCTGGAAATTGGCGGCGATTATCGGGAGGTGGCACCAGGCATACACATGCTGGAGCTGCCGCTTCCGTTTTCGCTGGGTATCGTGAACGTGTACCTGGTGAAACTGGAAACGGGCTGGCTGCTGATCGATACCGGCATGCAGACCGACGCCTGCTTCGACGCGCTGGAGCGCGCGCTGGAGGGGCTAGGGGTCAGCTGGCGCGATATTCGGCGCATCCTGCTGACGCACATCCACCCGGACCATATCGGCCTGGCGACCAAGGTGATGGCTTTGACCGGCGCGCCTCTGGACCTACATAAAGCTGACTACGAACTGCTGGTGCATGTGACGGACACGGACCTGCACCGCGACTGGCAGCAGGAAATCCTCACGACGGCGGGCGTTTCGCCCGAGATGCGCGCGCTGGTGCATTCGGCGATGTTCGAGATCCAGCAGAGCTTCGAGCGGATCACGCCGGAGCGCCCGCTCGCGGGCGGCGAGAGCATCGCGGTGGCGCACGGGGTGCTGGAGGTGATCTGGACGCCGGGGCATTCGCCGGGCCACGTGTGCCTGTACGACCGGGAGCGGCACTTGCTGATTTCGGGCGATCACATCCTGCAGCATATTTCGCCTAACATCGGATGGCAGCCGGGGCACGATGCTTTGGGCGAATTTCTTTCGTCGCTGGATCGCATCGCAGCGCTGGATGTGGATCTGATATTGCCCGCGCACGGCGCGCCATTCACGGGGCATCGCGAGTGGGTGCGGAAAACGCAGGAGCACCATGCGGAGCGCTGCGCGCGCATCGTGGCGCTGCTGGACGGCGGCGCAACCACAGCGCACCACGTCGCCGAACGATTGTGGAACCGCCATCTTTCACCGTTCCACTACCGCTTTGCGATCTTCGAGGTGCTGGCGCACCTGGAGTATCTGGAGCGGCGCGCGGTGCTGCGGGCGGACCGGTCGGGCTCGGTTTACCATTGGGCGCGCGGCGCCGGTTAACATTTCGCTGGGCAACCGCATCCTGAGGATGGAGGTAGAGAAGTTATGAAAGCTCAGACGATTCTCACAGTCCTTACGGTGGCGAATTCCGCCTTTTTGGTTGGTTCACTGGCGCGGCCGCATCCGGTTCGCGCGGAGGGCGTTGCGCCCGTGCTGCGCGGACGGGCGCTCGAAATCGTGGACGATCAGGGGCGGGTCCGGTCCACTATCTCGGTGCTGCCGGCCGATCCCGCTTACAAAATGCCGGACGGCACGACCAGATTTCCCGAGACGGTTCTGTTCCGACTGATCACTTCGAAAGGACAGCCAAGCGTGAAGATCGAGTCCGCGGACGGCGGCTCGGCAATGGGACTGGTAGGCGACGCGGGGAACGCTTTGATCGAGGCCAAAGGCGCGGGCGCGTCCGTCACCGTCCACAACAAGGACGGGCGTGAGCAATTGATCAAGCCGTAAAGCGGGTGAGCGCCTCGCCGGTTGTCTCTATCTCCGATGACGCCGAACTCGCGCGCGCGGCCCGCCAAGGCAGCCGCGCCGCGTTTGGGCGGCTTTACGACCGGTACGCGCGCATGATCCACGGCATCCTGCTGGCGCGCGTGCCGCACGGGGAAGTGGACGACCTGGTGCAGGAAGTGTTTCTGTCGGCGATGCGGCAGCTTGGCGCGCTGCGCGACGATGGCGCTTTCGGCGGCTGGCTGGCCATGATCGCGCGCAACCGCGCGCACGATTATCACCGGCGGACGCGCGAATGGACGGAGTTGCCGGAGGAGATTCCGGCGGCGGATCGCCACACGCTGGAGGCGCTGGCGGCGCTGGAGGCCATCCGGGCGCTGCCGGAAGCGTATCGCGAGACGCTGATGCTGCGCCTGGTGGAGGGCATGACGGGCGATGAAATCGCGGCGCGCACCGGCATGACGCCGGCTTCGGTGCGCGTGAACCTGCATCGCGGCATGAAACAGCTTCGGCAGAAACTGGAATGCGAGGAGCGCGCATGAGAGACCCATACCTTTGGGATGGCTCGGGCGCTCCGGACCCCGAGGTGGAGCGGCTGGAGCGGCTTTTGCGCGAGTTTCGTTCCGATCGCGTCGTGCCGGAATTGCGGAGGGAGGCGCGCCCGCGTTGGAGGGCTGTGGCAGCGGCCGCCGCGGCCGTGGCGCTGGCGGTTGCGGGAGCGTGGCTGGTGGCGGGCGGCGGGGGTGCGCCGGAGGGCTGGCAAGTAGCGCTGGCGGGCGCGGGCCGCAGTCGCCTGGCCGTGGGCCAGACGCTCGAAACGGGCGCCGGCGGGCACGCCACCATGAATGTGGGCCGGATTGGCGTTGTGGAAGTGGAAGCCAACAGCCTGCTGCGGCTGGAGCGCGCGCGGGCCGGCGAGCAGCGTATGGCGCTGGAGCACGGACTGATTCACGCCTTCATCCTGGCGCCGCCGCGCTCGTTCGTGGTGGATACGCCTTCGGCTGTGGCGACGGATCTGGGCTGCTTCTACACACTGGAAGTGGGCAAGGACGGTAGCGGGCTGGTGAGGGTTCAGGCCGGATGGGTGAGCTTCGCGGACGCCGGACGCGAGTCCTTCATTCCAGCGGGCGCGGCGTGCCGGACGCGCAGGGGCAGCGGTCCAGGAACGCCGTGGCGCGAGCAAGCCTCGCCAGCGCTGCGCGCGGCGCTTCAGGATTTCGATTTTGCGGGCGGCGGCGATGGGGCCCTAAGCGTGGTGCTGGCGGAAGCTACGAAGGATGATGCTTTCACGTTATGGCATCTGCTGACGCGGGTGACACCCGCGCAGGAGCCGCGCGTGTACGATGCGCTGGCCGCGTTGGCGCCGCCACCGGTGGGAGTGACGCGCGAAGGAATTCTGCGCCGCGACCCACAAATGCTGGGCCGTTGGTGGGACCAGCTTGGGCTGGGCCAGACCGGGTGGTGGCGGCGGGTTGAAAGGAAATTGCCGTAGCCGCGCGGCTACATGCTGCCGGGGGCCACCTGGATCGTAAGAGGGCCGGTGCTACCGTTGATGGTCAGCGTGCCCGTAGCAATGGCGCTGTTGCTGGTGCTGGCGGCTATGCCCGACGGATATTGGAAGTTCAACTGGTAGATAACTTCACCGGGCGCAGCGCCGCAATACTGGGGTTGGATCTCGACGCCGCCGATGGTGAGGGTGCATGGCGTCGCCGTCCAAGGCAGCGGCGAAGCGGGAGCCGGCGTGCCATCGACGAGCGGAGTCGTCGTCGGGCCGAAACCATTACCCCACAGCGTGCAGTATTCGCCGGGCTGCGGGAGCCCAGCCGTCGGGCAAGTGAGGATTGCGATATTGAGGCCGTAGAGATCGCCAGGGGTCGAGGACTCGGTTCCGAACAACGACGGAGCGGTGGTGGCCAGAGTGATGGGAACCGGATTGCTCAGCACGCCGTTGAGCAGCACTTCGACGTTTAGCGGCGGACCCACCAGGCTATCCCACGGAATGGCGAAGTTGAGCTGGTCCTGGGCCAGGAAGATCAGCGGAGAAGCGGCTCCATTCACGAATACCTGGACGCCGGAGGCGCTCTCCGAAAACGCTCCCGTCGTGTTGTCGAAGGTGGATAAGTTGGTGACGGTGGACAGGCCGGTGCCGAAGATGCTGGCCAGGCTACCGGGGGTCAAGGCGGGCCCGTAGTTGGCCGCATCCACGACGCCGCCGGTATTGACGACCGGTCCGGGGACGTCGGCGGCCTGGTAGACGCGCACGTAGTCCACGACCATATCCTGGTTCGGGAACGGCGCATTCGGGTCGGGCGTGCCGAGGAACGTGTTGGGGCCGCCGATGGCGAGATTCAGCAGGATGAAGAAAGGAGCGTCGAAAACCCACGGGGCGCCCGACGGCAAGTCTGCCGGTGTGCGGGTCTCATAGGAAACCCCGTCGACGAAGAATTCGACGGAATCCTGGGACCACTCGAGGGCGTAGACGTGGAAGTCATTGGACACCGTCTCTCCGGCGGGCAGCGTGACCGACGCGCCTATACCGTCGCCGCCGCCGTAGTCGCCCGCCCCCGCGGAACTGCTGGTGGGGCCATGGATCGTGCCATTGTTCACGGAGGCGTTGTTATTGAAGGTCCCGAAGTTCTCCATGATATCGATCTCGCCGCAGGCGGGCCAGTTGACGGTCGCGATGCTTTCGCCCAGCATCCAGAAGGCGGGCCAGACGCCCTGGCCAAAGGGAAGCTTGATGCGAGCTTCAATCCGGCCGTATTGCCAACTCAGATCGGTGGTTTGGATGGCGGCGCCCGGCGCACCGGTTTGCAAGCGGGCCGAGGTGAAATTGCCGCTGGAATCGCGAATGGCTTGAATCACCAGGTTGCCGTTGCCGTCCAGAGAGGCGTTGTTCGGCGAGTTGGTGTAGGTTTCCGCCTCGCCATTGCCCCAGCCGCCGCCACCCAGATCGTAGTTCCAGTTCGCGGGGTTGGGCTGTGAGCCGGCGGGTCCGTTGAACTCGTCGCTCCAGACAAGCTGCCAGGAGGTACCGGTCGGGGCAGTCTGTGCCGGGGCGGAGGCCGCGGCAATCAGGGCCGCGAATGCAATCGCGATGACGGTGCGCATACATAACATATTAGTCCTCCGATAGAGCAGCGGGCGTAGCCGATCGCGCCTAAGAGCCGCCGCCTGGCCCCACAACGATCGTCAGGTTGCCGGTGTTGCCGTTGATGGTGATCGTCCCGGTCGCTATGAAGCTATTGGTCGGGTCGGTCGCTATGCCCGACGGATACTGGAAGTTCAACTGGTAGATGACCTCGCCGGGTGCGGCGCCGCAATACTGGGGTTGGATGGCAACGCCGCCGAGCGTGAGTGCGCATGCGTTCACCGTCCAAGGCAGCGGCGACGAAGAGGCCAGTGCGCCATCGGTGAGTGGAGGATTCGTCGGGCCAAAACCGTTGCCCCATAGCGTGCAGTACGTACCGGGCTGTGGGTAGGGCGCGTCGCCGGCGCAACTGAGATACGCGACAGGGACTGAATAAATGGGCCCCGGCACTTCGGAGACTAATCCGAACACCGACGGAGCGGCACTCGCCAGGGTGATCGGAATTGGATTGCTCAGCACGCCGTTGAGCAGCACTTCGACGTTGAGGGGCGTGCTCAGCAGGCTATCCCACGGAACCGCGAAGTTGATCTGGTCTGCCGACAAGTAAATCAGCGGCGAAGCAGCCCCATTCACGAACACTTGAACATTGGACGCGTTCTGGGAGAATGCGCCGGCGGTGAAGTCGAATGTGGCGTCGTTTGTGACCATCGACAGGCCGGTCCCGAAGATAGTCGCCAGGCTGCCGGGGGCCAACGCCGGCCCGAAGCTGGCCGCATCCACAATACCGCCGGTGTTGATCGCCGGCCCTGGCATGCTGCTGGCCTGGTAGACGCGCACGTAATCGACGAGCATGTCCTGCGGAAACTGGGTGGTTGAATCCGGCGATCCGGGCCAATCGCCGCCCACCGCGACGTTCAGGATGATGAAGAAGGGATTGCCGGCCAGGTTGAAGACCCAGCCGCTGCCGGCATCCGAGGCCAGGTCGGTTTCGTAGAGGTTGCCGTCCACATAGAACGAGATCTGTTGTGGCGACCACTCGATGGCGAAGACGTGAAAATCGTCGGAGAGTTGGCCAGTGGGCAATTGATACTGCGCCGTCGCGTTGTAACCGTCCGGCCCATGCAGGCTGCCGTAGGCGATCGACGGCGTGAACCCTACATTTTCCATGATGTCGATCTCGCCGCACGCTGGCCAATTCACGGTTGTGATGTTGTTGCCCAGCATCCAGAATGCCGGCCACATTCCCTGGCCGAAGGGCACCTTGATGCGCGACTCGATGCGGCCGTACGCGACCGAGAAGAGTCCCTCGGTCTTGATGCGTCCGGATGTGTAGACGCCAGGTGAAGGATTCTCTATATGGATATCCAGGTGGCCGAGGCCATCCATGTGGGCGTTCTCGGCCGCGTTGGTATAGGTTTCGAGCTCATCGTTGCCACAGCAGTCGGTGCCCAAATCGTAGGTCCAATAAGTCGGGTTGGGCTGTGAGCCGGCGGGCCCGCCGAATTCATCGCTCCAGACAAGCCGCCAGGAGGTCTGCGCGGGGGCTGGCTGCGCCGGGGCAGAGACCGCGGCAATCAAGGCCGCGAATGCAATCGCGATAACGGCGCGCATACATAATATATTAGTCTTTTGTTCCGGAATTCTGGCGGTCACGCTAATCGCCCACCACCTGCTGCCGATGAAAGTAGGCTGCGAGTGCGACGAGAGAAAGGCCCAGGATCGAAGCGCCGGCTAAGAATGGTCGTAGCCATGCATCCAGCTCGTCGCCTACGATTTTGTCATTCTCATAGAACCACTTGCCGACGACTATTAGTTTCCCCGCAGGCAAAGGTCGCTGTCCCGATCTCGAAATCAGCACTTGAAGTTCGTCGCCAGGAGCGGCTCCAAATCTTAAGCTGCTGCGCTCGCAATTCGTGGAATAACCGTAGCCCGGAGCGGAGACTTCAACGGGTATCGGCCTTCCTTGCCGGTCGACCTCGATCCGCATCCCCAGATCTGCTAAACAGTACGCCCATAGCACTCGTTCCGACGAAACTGCGGCGACAACGAAGTCCGGTTCGCCCCAATCCCGTCTAATCCGCCTCCATTGTGCACTCTTGGGAATAATGACGGTCGCTGAGGTCGACCGTTGTGTACCCACCTGATCGAACGGAATGGTCGCTATGGGAGTCTGCGCAACCTCGACCTCTTCAGGCGTCAGATCATGCAGCGTGGCCACGAGCAAACCGACTGCTGGCACGAGGAGGAGGAGTCCGATTACGCTGCGCCGGGGCCGAGGCCGCGGCAATCAAGGCCGCCAATGCAATCGCAATGACGGTGCGCATACGGATATAGTAATCCTATACTCCAAGGTTTTGTATGAGGACACTTCTACCCGTAATGGTGCTGGCGTGCGCCGTGATGCACGCGCCGGTTGCGCAGGCGGCGGCACCGATGATGCTGCGCGAGCATTGGGCGATCCAAACTTCGGCGCTCGACGAAGACTCGGGCGAGGTCATTTCCAAGCCCGGTTATAAGACCACGGGCTGGTATCCGGCGACTATGCCATCGACGGTGGTGGCGGCGCTGGTGAAAGACCGCGTGTATCCCGACCCGGCGTTCGGCATGAACCTGCGCGGGATGGCCGGCGAGAGCTATCCGATCGGGATGAATTTTTCCAATGTACATATGCCGCCGGACAGCCCGTACCGGGTTTCCTGGTGGTTTCGCACGGAGTTTCAAGGGCCCGCAGAGCGCAAGGGAGGCACCCTGTGGCTGCGCTTCGACGGCATCAACTATCGCGCCAACGTGTGGTTGAACGGCAAGCGCATCGCGGATGCGGGCAGCATGGCCGGGGCGTGGCGGCTGTTCGAATACAACGTGACGGAAGCGCTCCGGCCGGGGGCCGTTAACGCGCTGGCGGTGGAAGTTTTTGCGCCGCTGCCGGACGATCTCTCCATTACGTTCGTGGATTGGAATCCGGGGATGCCGGACAAGGACATGGGCTTGTGGCGGGACGTGCATCTGGACGCCACCGGGCCGGTGGCGATCCGCTTCCCGCAGGCAATCACGCATCTGAACTCACCCGCGAACGATAAAGCCGAGCTGACGGTGAGCGCGGAAGTGGTGAACGGAACCCGTCACGCGGTGAGCGGTACGCTGAAGGGCGACATCGAAGGGATCACTTTTTCTCAAGAGGTGCGCCTCGGGGCGAATGAGACCAAAGTGGTGAAGTTCACGCCGGATAAGTTCGCGCAGTTGGTGATCGCCAATCCGCGGCTGTGGTGGCCGATCCAGGTGGGGACGCCCAACCTTTATGCGCTCAAGCTGCGGCTCGAAACCGGCGGCGAAGTGTCGGACGAGAGTGACACGCGATTCGGGATGCGGGAAGTGACTTCGATCCTCGACGAGCAGGATCACCGGTTGTTCCGTATCAACGGCAAGAACATTCTGATCCGCGGGGCGGGATACACGTTCGACATGATGCTGCGCACTTCACCGGAGAAGCAGGAAGCCGAATTGAAGTATGTGCGCGACATGAATTTGAACACGGTGCGGTTGGAGGGAAAGCTGGAAGACGACCACTTCTTCGATCTGACCGACCAGATGGGCATCCTGGTGACGACGGGCTGGTGCTGCTGCGATCACTGGGAGAAGTGGAGCAACTGGAAAGACGAAGATCATTCGATCGCGGCGGCGTCGCTGCGCGACCAGATCCGGCGGCTGCGCGGGCACGCGTTGGTGTTCAACTGGATGAACGGCAGCGATAACCCGCCGGTCCCGGAGGTGGAGAAGGAGTACATCGAGATCGTGAAGGAGCTCGACTGGCCCAATCCGTTCGAGTCGTCGGCCACCGAGCGGCCGACCGAAGTCAGCGGAAAGACCGGCGTGAAGATGACCGGGCCGTACGATTGGGTTCCGCCCAATTACTGGCTGCTGGATAAGACGCGCGGCGGCGCGCACGGGTTCAATTCGGAGACGGGTCCGGGACCGGCGATTCCGCCCATCGACAGCTTGCGTGCGATGCTGCCGGAGGATCATCTGTGGCCGGTGAACTCGTGGTGGGACTATCATGCGGGCGGCGGCGCGTTCAAGGACCTGAAGGTTTTCACCACCGCACTGAACGCGCGCTACGGGCCGTCGAGCGGCGTGGAGGAGTTCGCGCGCAAGGCGCAGGTGATGGCTTACGAGGGGCATCGCGCGATGTTCGAGGCTTTTGGACGGAATAAGTACACATCCACGGGAGTGATTCAATGGATGCTGAACAACGCATGGCCGTCGATGATCTGGCACTTATACGACTGGTATATGCGGCCGGGCGGATCTTACTTTGGGGCCAAGAAGGCCAACGAGCCGCTGCACATTCAATATAGCTATGACGACGCCTCAGTGGTAGTGGTGAATTCTTTCTACCAGGCGTATCCGGGCATGAAGGCGCGGGCATGGGTCTATAACATCGACATGGGGGAGAAATTCGTTAAAGACGCCGCGCTAGATGTGGCGGCGGACAGCGCCACCAAGGTATTTACGATTCCCCCGACGGACGGCTTATCGTCCACTTACTTTGTGCGGCTGGCTTTGGAGGATGGTTCCGGCAAGACGGTGAGCACGAACTTCTATTGGCTTTCGACTAAGACGGACGATCTGGATTGGGATGAGTCCACGTGGTATTACACGCCGGAGAAAAGTTACGCGGATTACTCCGCGCTGAACAGCCTGCCGCCGGTGGAGTTGAAGTATACAGCGGAGTCCGCTGTGAACGGGGACGACGGGATCACGCGCGTGACGGTGGAGAATCCATCGCGCAACCTGGCGTTCGCGGTGCACCTGATGGTGAAGACCGTCAAGCGCGACGAAGAGGATGTGCGGGAGGAGAGCGAGATCCTGCCGGTGATTTGGGAAGATAACTACTTTCCGCTGCTGCCGGGCGAGAAGCGGACAGTGGCGGCGACTTACAAGGCGGCCGATGCGGGGAAGAAGGCGCCGGCGGTGCAGGTGGAGGGGTGGAACGTGAAGTAAGTCCGGGCACGGGCCCGAGACTGATTATTGTGTGCGGTTTGCCGGGTTCCGGTAAGACCACGCTGGCCAGGCAGTTGGAGAGCGCGCAGGGGGCGATCCGTTTTTCTCCCGACGAATGGATGAACGCTCTGGCGCTGGATATCTACGACGAAGCGCGGCGCGGAAAGATTGAAGCGCTGCAGTGGAGATTCGCGCAGGATCTTTTGGCGCTAGGTCTTACGGTGATCATCGAGTGGGGGACGTGGGCCATGGCGGAGCGGGGTAGCTTGCGGATGGGGGCACGCGCTCTTGGGGCTGCCGTGGAGTTGCACTATCTCGCTGCGCCGGTGGATGTTCTCTTCGAGCGGATTCAACGCCGGGGAATGCAGAGTCCGCCCATAGAGCGGGATGCTTTGTTGCGGTGGTGCGAGGCGTTTCAAGCGCCCACGGCGGAGGAGATGGCGCTTTTCGATACGGCTTCGATCGTCGCGGCGCAGGCGGCCTGAGAGGCCGCCGCAGGCCACGGGCCTGCCCCACTGCCCTAAGGCTTCCCGACGAGGAGGGCTTCCAGTTGCGCGCGTTTATCCTTGGGCACGCGAAGAGAGCCGCCCAGCAGCGGACGTCCTAAATCCGCCCCTTCCATGACGGAGGAGGTCGGGACGATCGTCAGAACATCCCCGTCCCAGTGGGAGCGCTCGACCTGCGACCAGGCGATGTAGCGGCCGCGCGCGCCCGAGGAATCCGCGGGGAGATGAATGCCGTTCTGGTAGACCGAGGCTCTCCGCTGGACAACGAACATCACCGTGTAGAAGGCGGCCAGGAATGGCAAAGCCCAGTCCGGAGTCCGGTTGCGCAGGCGCGCCTCGATCAGGAACACGGCCGCGAGCGTTACTCCGGCCAACAGCCATAAGTAGCGGGATCGCCGGTTATCCACCGATACATGGAACAGCAGTTCGCCGCGTTCGGACATAGCAGTGCCCAGGGGCTAAGCCGTAACGACTACGCCACGCTGTTCCATCGGCACGAAGTTGCGGGCTTCGTAGCCGGTATAGATTTGGCGGGGGCGGGCGATTTTCTGCTCAGGATCCTCGATCATCTCCTGCCATTGCGCCAGCCAGCCGACTGTGCGCGGAATGGCGAACAGCACAGTGAACATTTCAGGACGGAAGCCCATGGCCTGATACATTATGCCGGAATAGAAGTCCACGTTCGGGTAGAGCTTGCGCTTGATGAAGTACTCGTCCTCGAGCGCGATACGTTCCAGTTCCAGCGCGATCTCGAGCTTGGGATTGCCACCGGTGACTTCGAAGACTTTGCCGGCGGCCCACTTGATGATGCGGGCGCGCGGGTCGTAGTTCTTGTACACGCGGTGTCCGAAGCCCATCAATTTGCCCTTGCCGGCCTTGACGCCGGCGACGTAGGCGGGCACGCGGTCCTTTGTGCCGATCTCGTCGAGCATGCGCAGTACCTCCTCGTTGGCGCCGCCATGCAGCGGGCCGGATAGCGCCGCCGCGGCGGCCGCGGTGGCCAGAAACGGATCGGCTTGCGAACTGCCAACGGCGCGCATGACGTTGGTGCTGCAATTCTGTTCGTGGTCGGCGTGCAGGATAAACAGGATGTCGAGCGCGCGCGCCAGGACCGGGTTGGCCTGATACTTGGGCTCAACCATCTTCCAGAGCATGTTCATGAAATTCGCCGCGTAGCCAAGATCGTTGTCGGGATAGACGTATGGAAAGCCCAGGCTGTGGCGGTAGGTGTAGGCGGCGATGGTGGGAACTTTCCCGATAAGGCGGCGGATCTGCAGGCGGCGGACTTCCGGGTCGAGCACGTGGCGGGACTCGGGATAAACCGTGGAGAGCGCGGCCAGGGTGCTGATGAACATGCCCATGGGGTGGGCGTTGTAGCGGAAACCCTCCAGGAATTTCTTGGTGGTTTCGTGGAGCATGGTGTGGTGGGTGACGGCCGCGACCCATTGGTCCAGTTCAGGCGCGGTGGGCAACTCGCCGTTGAGCAGGAGGTAAGCAACCTCCAGGAAGGTGCAATTTTCGGCCAGTTGTTCGACGGGATATCCACGATAGCGGAGGATACCTTTGTCGCCGTCGATGAAGGTGATGGCGCTTTGGCAAGACGCCGTATTCAGGAAGGCCGGATCGTAGGTCATCACGCCGAAGTCTTCGGGTCCGGTCTTGATCTGGCGCAGGTCCGTGGCACGGAGGGCGCCTTTGAAAAGGGGCAGGTCGTAGGCGGCGCCGGTGCGGCGGTCCACCAGGTTGAGGACTTCTTTGTCCATTTTAAGCTCCGAATACATAGGATAGTCCAATGCAGAGGGGATGGAGTGGGAGCGGGGACAGTATTGTGATAACCTTGGCAATCGCCATCCACATGCGATTTGCCGCTATTCTCGCGTTGTTTGCCTGCTCGTTGGGGGCCGAGCCTTGGCCTCTGGAACGGCTGTTCAGCCGGCCTTACGCTTGGGGCACGCCGCCGGCGAAGGCGGCTTGGGCGAAACAGGGGCACGTCCTTTTGTTTTTGTGGAACGCCGAAGGCCGGCGCTTCATGGACCTGTACGCTTATCGCGCGGATGGGCAGCGGCTGGCGCGGCTGACAAACCTGGAGCCGATCGAGGACCCGATCAACCGGCCGGCCGCGGAAAAAGACGAGCGGCAGAAGCAGTACCTGGAGCCGGCGGAAGGCATCGGCGATTTCGCCATTGCGCGGGACGGTTCGCGAGCCGCGTTTTCGTATCACGGCGATTTGTATCTGGTGAAGACCTCCGGCGACGAGCCGCCTTTCCGGCTGACGCGGACCAAGGCGGCCGAGACCAATCCGGCGTTTTCGCCGGATGGGGACAAGCTGGCATTTTCGCGCGACGGGCAACTGTTCGTGGAAGATCTGCGCACGGCGGCGCTGTGGCAGGTGACCGAGATCGAGGGCGAAGGGACATCGCTGGGCGGATGGCGCTGGTCGCCGGATGGCAAACGGTTCGTTTATACCGTGCGGGTGGGGTCTGGGCGGAAGCTGCTGCTGCCGAATTATGCGGGGCGGCTGGTGACGGCCAGCAGTTTCCCGCGTACGCTGCCGGGCGATCCGGCGACCGAGGCGAAGGCGTACGTGGTTGCGGCCGAGGGCGGCACGCCGGTGGCGATGGAGGCGGGACCGTGGGGCGAGAAGGCCTTTTCGTTCGGCACGCCGCAGTGGTCGCCCGACTCGCGCGCAGTGCTGCGCACGGTGGTGCACACGAATCTGAAGCAGGCCGCCATCATGGTGAACGACGCGGGCAGCGGAAAGGCGCGGGTGGTGGCGGAAGACAAAGATGCGGCATGGGTGGAGGGTTTCTTCGCGGCGTGGTCGACCGACTCCAGCCGGATCCTTTTCTTGAGCGAGCGGGACGGGTGGGGGCACCTGTATATAGTTTCGAAAGATGGCGGCGAGGCACGGCAGCTCACGCGCGGCGCATGGCAGGTGGATAACGACCGCTCCTTCGGGCATGAGCCGCAATGGGCGGGCGACTATATCTATTTCGCTTCGACCGAAGCCGGCACCTCAGAGCGACAGTTCTATCGCATCCATGCGGATGGATCGGGCAAGGAGAAATTGTCGACGCGGGAGGGGCTGAACACAGGCATCGTTTCCGAGGACGGCAGCGATGTCGCGCTGATGGTGGCGGACGTGAAGAATCCGTTCGATCTTTATGTGGGCGGCCACCGGGTGACCACATCGCCTCGCGCGGAGTTCGCCAATTACGCATGGCCGGAATCGCGGTTTATCAGCTTCCCATCGCGCGGCGACGGCAAGGCGGTAGCGGCGCGGGTGTTCCTGCCGCAGGGATACCGCCTGGACGACCGCGCACAGAAGCCGCGGCCGGCGGTGTTCTTCATTCACGGGTCGGGCTACGCGACCAGCATCTTGAAGCAGTGGGGCGCATACCAGGAGCTGCGGTACGTGTTCAACTGCTCGCTGGTAAATAAAGGATACGTGGTGCTGGACCTGGATTATCGCGGCAGTTCGGGGTATGGGCGCGACTGGCGCACGGGCGTCTATCTGCACATGGGTGGGCCGGACCTGGACGATGTATTGGGCGGCGTGGATTACCTGCGCGGGTTGGGCAACATCGATATGCGGCGGATCGGGCTGTGGGGTTCGAGTTATGGCGGCTTCATGACCGCCATGGCGATGTTCCTGGCGCCGGATACGTTCCGCGCGGGAGCTTCGTTTTCGTCGGTGAACGATTGGGAGAACTACAATGCCGGCTACACGGAACAACGGCTGGGCAAGCCGCAGGAGTATCCGGAGGCATACCGGCGCAGCTCGCCCATCCATTTTTCGAGCCTGTTGAAGAACCCGTTTCTGATGGTGCACGGGATTGTGGACAATAACGTAATGTTCCAGGATACGGTGCAGCTTAGCGAGAAGCTGATCCACGAGGGGAAGGATTTTTCGGAGATCTATTATCCCGAGGAGAGCCATATTTTCGTGCGGGACGAAACGCTGATCGACGCGTTCCGGCGGGCCACGGAGTTCTTCGACCGGAACCTGGGCCATGAATGAAGCTGCCGCGGGTTTATCCGATTTTGGATACGGGGACGCTGGCGGCGCGGGAGTTTTCCGTCACGCGGGCAGCGGCGGCGTGCCTCGAGGGAGGCGCGGGGATCCTGCAATTCCGGCACAAAGAGCATTGGGGGCGCGCGGTGTTCGACGTAGCGCGGGACATTGCACGGATGTGCCGGGAGGCGGGGGCTTTGTTCATCGTGGACGATAGGGCGGATATCGCGATGCTGCTGGGAGCGGGCCTTCACGTGGGGCAGGACGATCTGGCGCCGCGGGACGCGCGCCGGCTGATGGGTTCGGAGGCCGTCATCGGATTTTCCAGCCACAACGCGCGCCAGGTTTGCACCGCGGGCGGCGAACCGGTGGACTACCTGGCGTTCGGTCCGGTGTTTGCGACCGCATCCAAACGAAACCCGGATCCGGTGACGGGGATCGAAGCTTTAAAGGAGTGCCGCGCGCTGGTGGAGAAACCGCTGGTGGCGATCGGCGGCATCACGCGGGAGACGGCGGCGGCCGTGTGGGCGGCAGGGGCGGATTCGGTGGCGGTGATCTCGGACCTGCTGCCCGCCGGAATGACCAGCGTATCCTTGCGCCAGCGGATGGAAGAATGGCAACGACTAGCAACGAAGTAACGACGGGGACGGGCCTCATTAAGGGCCTGGGGCTGCTGGACTCGACCACGCTGGTGGTGGGATCGATGATCGGCTCGGGCATCTTCATTGTGTCCGCCGATATCGCGCGGCAGGTGAATTCGCCCGGTTTGATGCTGATGACCTGGGTGGCCACGGCGGCACTCACTTTAATCGCGGCGCTGAGCTATGGGGAACTGGCGGCGGCCATGCCGCAGGCGGGCGGACACTATGTGTTCCTGCGCGAGGCGTTCGGGCCGCTGAGCGGCTTCCTTTACGGCTGGACCTTGTTCCTGGTGATCCAGACGGGCACGATCGCGGCGGTGGCGGTGGCTTTCGCTAAGTTCGCGTCGGTTTTCGTGCCGTGGATCTCGGCGAACAACCACCTGATCGGGACTGGGAAAGTTGGTCTCAGCACGCAGCAGCTTGTGGCCGTCGTGGTGGTGGGACTGCTGGCTGCCGTGAACATGCGCGGCGTGCGCACCGGCGCGGTGGTGCAGAACATTTTCACGTTTGCCAAAACCGCCGCGCTGCTGGGGCTGATCGCGATCGGGTTCCTGATGGGGCACAACACGGCGGCCATCGCGCGCAACTTTGGAGACGGCCATTTCTGGGAAAACGCGGGCTGGAGCCTGCACGCCGCGCGGCTGGTGGGCGTGGCCATGGTGGGGTCGCTGTTTTCGGCGGATGCGTGGAACAACGTGACGTTTACAGCGGGCGAAATCCGCAATCCGAAGCGCAACCTGCCGCTGGCGTTGACGCTGGGCGTGGGCATCGTGATGGCGCTTTACCTAGCGGCCAATTGCGTGTACCTGACCGTGCTGCCGCTAGAGGGCATCCAGCACGCGGCCGACGACCGAGTGGCCACCGCCGTGGTAAAGCAGATACTGGGCCCGGTGGGAGTGCAAGTGATGGCTGCGGCGATTATGATTTCGTGCTTCGGCTGCGTCAACGGGCTCACGCTGGCGGGCGCGCGCGTGTATTATGCGATGGCGCTCGACGGTCTTTTCTTTCGCCGCGCGGCCACGCTGGGCACGCGGCATCACGCGCCGGTGTTCGCGCTGGCCATACAGGGCGCCTGGGCGATGGTGCTGACGCTGAGCGGCAGCTACAGCGACCTGCTGGACTATGTGATCTTCGCCGTGTTAGTCTTCTACATCCTGAGCATTGCCGGTATCTTCGTGCTGCGTCGCACGCGCCCCTTAATGGAGCGGCCGTACAAGGCCATCGGCTATCCGATTCTGCCGGCACTTTACATCGTGGCGGCGGGGGCCATCGAAATCCTGCTGCTCGCTTACAAGCCAAGTTACACCTGGCCGGGGCTGATCATCGTGCTGCTGGGCGTGCCCGTGTATTTTATCTGGAAGCCGAAATCCCATTCGTAGAAAGGTCCGCTATGAACCTGTTCGCAACCAAGCCGATGAAAGCTTTGCTGAGCGAAGCCCAGGAATCGGGATCGCATAGCTTGAAGCGCACGCTGGGGCCGTTTCAACTGACGGCCCTCGGGGTAGGCGCGATTATCGGCGCCGGCATCTTCGTACTCACGGGATTGGGCACGCACTACGCCGGCCCCGGGCTGATGCTTTCGTTCGTGCTCTCGGGCGCGGGCTGCGCCTTCGCCGGTCTCTGTTACGCCGAATTCGCGGCGATGATTCCGCTGGCGGGCAGCGCCTACACATACGCCTACGCCACTTTGGGAGAGCTGTTCGCCTGGATCATCGGCTGGGACCTGACGCTGGAGTATGCCATGGGCGCCAGCACGGTTTCGTCCGGCTGGTCGAACCACTTCATCGAGATGCTGAACATATTCAATATCAAGATGCCGCTGTGGTTGGCGTACGATCACTGGACCGCATTGCGGACGGCGGAAAACATCGTCGCGCGCCAGATGGCCCAGGCGGCCGATCCGAGCCTGGTGCCCGGGACGCAGGCTTTTCTCAACAAGGTTACCGACGTGATGGGGGCGCACTCGCCGGAGCTGATCCGGCGGGCCACGGAACTGCTGAACGCGCCCACGATTTTCGGCGTTTCCGTAGGATTTAATCTGCCGGCGTTTGTCATCGCGCTGCTGGTCACTGCGATTCTGGTGAGAGGCATTCAGGAGAGCGCGCGATTCAACGCGACCATCGTGGTGATCAAGGTGTCGGTGGTGCTGTTCGTGGTGGCCATCGGAGTTGGGTACATCAATAAGGCCAACTGGGGGACAAGCTGGAGCTCGTTTGCGCCGAACGGCTTTTCCGGAATCGGGGCAGGGGCCGCATATATTTTCTTCGCGTATATCGGATTCGACGCGGTGTCCACCACCGCGCAGGAGGCCAAGAATCCGCAGCGGGACTTGCCGATCGGGATCATCGCCTCGCTGCTGGTTTGCACCGTTCTGTATATCCTGGTGGCGGGCGTGCTCACGGGAATGGTGCCGTGGCGCGAAGTGAACATCGAAGCGCCCATCGCGCGGGCCTTCCTGGATCGCGGGCTGACCGGCGCGTCGCACATAATTACGTTCGGCGCGCTGGCCGGCCTGACCAGCGTCATGCTGGTGATGCTGCTGGGCCAGACGCGGGTGCTCTACTCCATGGCCAACGACGGGTTGCTGCCGAAGAAGTTTTTCGCGGCCGTGCATCCGAAGTACAGGACGCCGTGGAAGAATACGATTCTGGTGGGATTGCTGGCGGCGGTGGTGGGAAGCTTGACGCCCATCGACGATATCGGCAAGATGGTCAACATCGGCACATTGCTGGCGTTCGTTATCGTTTGCATCGCGGTGATGATATTGCGCAGGACCAATCCGGGGCAGGCGCGGCCGTTCCGCACGCCCTGGGTGCCGGTGGTTCCGGTGCTCGGCATCCTTTTCAACGGGTACATGATGTACAAGCTGGGATGGGTCAACTGGGCCCGGCTGATTATCTGGCTGGCGATCGGGCTGGTGGTTTACTTCAGCTACGGCCGTCATCACAGCCGGTTGCAACAGCAATCGACGGAGCCGGTTGGGAAGGCATGAATCTCACCGCCACGAAGTCGCTGGAACGTATCAAAGCCGAAGCGGACGATAGCGAGCATTCACTCAAGCGCACGCTAGGGCCGGTGAACCTGATCGCGCTAGGCATCGGCGCCATTATCGGCGCGGGCCTTTTTTCTCTTACAGGCATTGCCGCGGCGGAGAATGCCGGACCCGCGGTGGTCCTTTCGTTCGTGGTGGCGGCCGTCGGCTGCGCCTTCGCGGGCATGTGCTACAGCGAGTTCTCCACCATGATCCCGATTGCGGGCAGCGCATACACCTATGCGTACGCGACGATGGGGGAACTGCTCGCCTGGATCATCGGGTGGGACCTGGTGCTGGAATACGCGGTGGGCGCGGCCACGGTTTCGGTGAGCTGGTCGAGCTACGTGGTGAAGCTGTTTCATACGCTGGGCATCGAGCTGCCTGCGAGCCTGGTCAACTGTCCGTTCGACCCAACTCCGGGCATCATCAACCTGCCGGCGGTGATTATTATCTGCCTGATGTCGACGCTGCTGATCGTGGGCATCCAGGAATCGGCGCGGGTGAACGGGGTGATTGTGGCGGTGAAGGTGGTGATCGTGATCATGGTCATCGCCGTGGGTTTCGCGTATATCAACCGGGCCAACTACACACCGTTTATTCCGCCCAACACCGGGACGTTCGGCGAGTTCGGCATCAGCGGCGTGATGCGCGCGGCGGCCGTGGTGTTCTTCGCGTTCATCGGGTTCGACGCGGTTTCGACGGCGGCCCAGGAGGCGCGCAAGCCGCAGCGGGACATGCCCATCGGGATCATCGGTTCGCTGGCCATTTGTACGGTTCTCTATGTGCTATTCGCGCACGTGCTCACGGGCATGGTGAATTACAAGATTTTCAGAGGCGACGCATCGCCGGTGGCCACGGTGATCAAACAGTTCCCGAGCGCGGCGCTGCAGATCACGATTGTGATCGGCATCATCGCCGGTTACAGTTCGGTCATTCTAGTGATGCTGCTGGGGCAATCGCGCGTGTTCTTTTCGATGTCGCGCGATGGGCTGCTGCCCAAGGTGTTTTCGGATATCCACGCGAGGTTCCGCACTCCCTGGCGCTGCAACCTGATCTTCATGGCGTTTGTTTCGCTGTTCTCGGGCTTCCTTCCGATCTCCAAGCTGGGACACATGACCAGCATCGGCACGTTGCTGGCATTCGTGATTGTGTGCATCGGCATTATGGTGATGCGGCACACGCGGCCGGATCTACCGCGACCCTATCGGACGCCTTTGGTTCCGCTGGTTCCGGTGCTGGGCATCGTGGTGTGCCTGGCGATGATGGCATCGCTCGACCATGAGACGTGGTACCGGCTGGTGATCTGGCTGGCGATCGGGCTGTGCATCTATTTCGGGTACAGCCGGCACCACAGCCATCTGGCGGAGAGCCGGCGGAAGTAGCGGGTTAGAAGGAGTCCGGCCAGCGTCTCGCGCCGTGGATGATCGCGATGACCTCGATAGCGTCTTTCTTCACGCGGTAAGCGACGACTAAGGGAGAAATGACCAACTCCCTCGTGCCGGCCACGCGCCCCTGGCGGCCCATCGCGGGGAAGCGTTCGAGAGCCTCCAGACCGGCTATGATTCTGTTCGCGGCGCCGGCTGCGGCGCCCTCGCTATCCCGAGCCACATAGGCATGCAAGGACTCCAGATCGCGGAGGCCTGTTGTCGTCCAGCGCACTGTCATGCGCGCCGCAGACGGTCGAGGGCCCGATTCACGGCGCGGGCGGATGCGAACTTGCCAGCATCGGCTTCGCGCAAACCCTGCCGGATATGTTCAATCTGCCAGCGCTGCGTTTCGATGTATGCGGTCAGGGCCTGGTTCACTACCCAGGTCCGATCGCGATCGGCGGCCTCCGCAATTGCGTCGAGGGAACTGCGCACGTCTGGCTCAATCCGGATCGTCATGGTTTGTTTGGCCATGTCATACATCGTAACACGGCGCGACACGGCGGCGTTCGGCCGCTAGAAGAATAAGTTGGCAGGGACGTGGAAGAACTCGGCCAGCTTGCGCACGTGCGTCTTGCTCGGCGAGCGTTTGCCATTGAGTACGTCGGAGGCGACGCTGCTGGACCCGAACACGGCGCGATTCCTCGAACTGATGGATGAGTTGGCTCATCAACCAGGACCTACGCTCCTCTTCCGGAGTGAGCGCGCGACCGCGAGTATCAAGCTTCTCCAGTTCCGTGATCATGTTGTCGATTGCGGTTGTGGCCATTTCTTTCTGGCGCTCCTATTGTACGCATGTAAGAGCGGGGCTGAAGCCCCGCGCGGGCTAAAGCCCGCCCTCCATCATTTGCACCAGACGGTCTTTATGTTGACGAATTCGCGGATGCCGAAGACTCCCAGCTCGCGGCCGTAGCCGGAGCGCTTCACGCCGCCGAAGGGGAGCCGGGGATCGGAGGCCACCATGCTGTTGACGAATACTGCTCCCGCTTCGATTTCGTCGATGAAGCGCGACTGCTCGGCGGCGTCGCGGGTCCAGACGCTGGAGCCGAGGCCGAAGGGCGAATCGTTGGCCAGATCGATGGCTTCGGCGGCGTCTTTTACGCGGAACAGCATGGCTACCGGGCCGAATAGTTCTTCGCGGAAAATGTCCGCTTCGCGCGGCACGCCCGCCAGCACGGTCGGCTCATAGAAGTAGCCTGGACCGGCGATTATTCGGCCTCCCAGAAGCAGGCGCGCTCCGGAAGCTACGGCGCGCTCGACCTGCGCGTGCAGTTCGGCGCGGATGGCGCTGGTGGCGAGCGGACCGACGTCGGTCGCTGGCAGCATCGGATCGCCGACCTGCAGCGCCTGCATGGTTTCGACGAAGCGGCGCTCGAAGGCATCGTAGATACTATCGGCGACGATGAAGCGCTTGGCCGCGATGCAGGACTGTCCGTTGTTGATGGTGCGTGCCTTCACCGCCGTCGAGATGGCTGCGTCCAGATCGGCGCTGGGCATCACGATGAAAGGGTCGCTGCCGCCCAGTTCGAGCACGGTCTTCTTGATGCGGTCGCCGCACTGGGCGGCCACCGCGCGGCCAGCCGGTTCGCTGCCGGTGAGCGTGGCGGCGGCTACGCGATCGTCCGCCACGACGGACGCAGTCTGGCCGGCGCCGATCAGCAGGGTCTGAAACGCGCCATCCGGGAAGCCCGCGCGGCGCAGGATACCTTCGATCGCCAGCGCGCATTGCGGCACGTTCGAGGAATGTTTCAGCAATCCGACGTTGCCCGCCATCAGCGCGGGCGCGGCGAAACGGAACACCTGCCAGAAGGGGAAATTCCAGGGCATCACGGCCAGCACGGGGCCGATCGGCTGATAGCGCACGAAGCTGCGCGAGGCATTCGTCGGGATGACTTCGTCCGCCAGGTGACGCTCGCCGTTCTCCGCGTAATAGCGGCAGGCCCAGGCGCACTTTTCCGCTTCGGCGATGGCGGATGGGAGGGTCTTGCCCATCTCGAGGGTCATGATGCGGCCGTACTCCTGTTTCGATTCTTCGAGAATGCGGGCGGCGTTCGACAGCCACCCGGCGCGCGCGGCGAAGGAGGTTTTCCGGTAGCGGTGAAAGGCGGCCGAAGCTTGCGCCAGCTTTTGATCGAGGGCCGCGGACGAGAGCGGCTCGAAGGTCCGCAGCGTTTCGCCGGTGGCCGGGTTGATGGAGGCAATAGCCATATAAACGATTATGCCGCGCGGCGGCGCGAGTAATCCCAGAACAGCAGCGCCGCGATTCCCATGAAGACCGTGCAGTTGCCGACCATCTTCAACTCGAAGCGCCAGACGGACTCGACCTGCCGGGGAGGAACGAACGCGACCGCGCCGCCAACGATGGTGGCGGCGAGGCCGCCGATGGCCGCGAATCGCAGGCGCGCCGCGCTATAAAAGCCCTCGCCCGCGGTCTTCGAAAAAGCGACTTTCGCCAGCAGCGATGAGAGCGTGGCGATGGCCACGGCCAGCACGATGGCCAGCAGGGTGACCATCCAGTGGGCGCCGACGCCGGTGGCGGTCATTTTGTCCACGGCCTGCAGCACGCCTTGCAGCACTTTGACCTCCTGCCGCCGGCGTCGGATTCAATGGAAAATACGCTGCTGGGCTGGTCGGTGCCGCGTAGAACAATTTCGGCTTTGCGCACAGGCGCACCGGTCGCGAGATTGAGTACCTGGCCTTCGACCGTGCAGAGGTCCTCTGGCTTGGTTTGGGAAAACAGCGTAGCCACCAGGAGCAGCCAGCATGCACCCAGCTTCATGAGGCCTCTTGGTTAGAGTATACATACGGCTTGCGCGCGCCGGCAAGAGTGGCGCGGCACGCTGTGAGCGTTCGCCCCAATCAGGCGTTACAGAATATACCGGCTCAGGTCCTGATCCTTGACGATGTCGGCGAGCTGCTTCCGCACGTAAGCCGCATCCACCTTCACGGTCTTCTTCTTCAAATCCGGCCCCTCGAACGAAACTTCTTCGAGCAGCTTTTCCATGATGGTATGCAGGCGTCGCGCGCCGATATTCTCGGAGCTCTGATTCACCTGCGCGGCGAACTTGGCGACTTCCTCCAGCGCATCGTCGGTGAAAGTCAGCTTGATGCCCTCGGTCTCCATCAGCGCCGTATATTGTTTGGCCAGCGCATTCTTCGGCTCGCGCAGAATGCGGATGAAATCCTCCACCGTCAGCGATTTCAGCTCCACCCGGATGGGGAAGCGCCCCTGCAGCTCCGGGATCATATCGGCGGGCTTGGAGACGTGGAACGCTCCCGCGGCCATGAACAGAATGTGGTCCGTGCGCACGAAGCCGTGGCGCGTATTGACCGTGGTCCCTTCGACAATGGGCAGAATGTCGCGCTGCACCCCCTCCCGGCTCACATCCGGGCCGTGGCCGGTTTCGCGCCCCGCGATCTTGTCGATTTCGTCCAGGAAGATGATGCCGCTGGTTTCCACGCGCTCCAGTGCCACGCGCGTCACCTGATCCATGTCGATCAGCTTCTGCTCCTCTTCCTGCCCCAGGTAATCGGCGGCTTCGGCCACGCGCATCTTGCGCTTCCGCGATTTGCCGCCGAAGAAATTCGGGAGCATGTCCTTGATGTTGATGCTCATCTCCTCGATGCCCGCGTTGGTGGCGATTTCGAAGTTGGGGCCCCGGTCCTTCACTTCCAGCTCCACCAGGCGCTCGTCGAGCTTGCCCTCGCGCAGGCGCTCGCGCAGCTTTTCTCGGGTACGTTCGATGCTCTCGCTGGCTTCCGGCTGGGGCGGCATCAGCAGGTCGAGCAGGCGCTCTTCGGCGTTGGCCTCGGCGCGGTCGGCCACCTCTTCCAGGCGCTCCTCGCGCACCATGTCGATGGCGATATCCACCAGGTCGCGAATCATGGACTCCACATCGCGCCCCACATAGCCGACCTCGGTGAACTTGCGAAGCCTCCACTTTCAGAAATGGCGAATTGGCCAGCCGCGCCAGCCGCCGCGCAATCTCCGTCTTGCCCACGCCGGTGGGCCCGATCATGAGGATGTTCTTGGGCATCACCTCCTCGGCCATCTCCGGCGGCAGTTTCTGGCGGCGGATGCGGTTGCGCAGCGCGATGGCTACCGCGCGCTTGGCGTCGGCCTGCCCCACTACGTGCTTGTCCAGTTCGCGCACGATTTCGCGCGGCGTGAGCTCGTCGAGGATAGGCTCCTCGTCCACCGACTGGGCGGGCAGATAGATGACCATGTAGGCGAGCTCCTCGTAGGTAATGTTTTCGTTGGTGTAGATGCAGATGTGGGCGGCGATCTGCATGGATTGCTCGGCGATCTGGCGCGCGGAGAGCTTGGTGTTGCGCAGCAGCGCGGTGGCGGCCGAGAGCGCGAAAGGGCCGCCCGAGCCGATCGATGCCGCGCCCTCATCCGGCTCGATCACGTCGCCGTTGCCGCTGACGATGTAGGTGTTCTTCTCGTCCGCCACCAGCAGGAGCGCTTCCAGATGGCGCAGCATGCGGTCGGTGCGCCAGTCCTTCGCCAATTCCACAGCGGCGCGCGAGAGGTTGCCGTTGAACTGTTCCAGCTTCGATTCGAAGCGCGCGAACAGGGCGAACGCGTCAGCGGTGGATCCCGCAAAACCGGCCAGGATCTTGTCGTTGTAGATGCGGCGCAGCTTCTTCGCGGACGCTTTCAGGACTTCGTGGCCGAGGGTCACCTGCCCATCGCCCGCCATCACTACTTTGTTGTCTCGCCGGACACAGAGAACCGTCGTCGAGCGTATGCGCTGTTTCATTAGAAACAACTAGTTTATCGCAGCGCGCGATCGACTAGCTGCCAGCTATCAGTTGCCGGAAATGTTGATTCCGGCGCTGGACAGCGTGCTGGTAATGATCGACAACGGGTTCAGCGCGTCGTTTTGGGTGCCATTCGCCTGGAATGCCGCCAGCATCTGGCTTAGCTGGCTGGTGCTAGAGCTGCTGGTGCTCGAGCTGCTCGTACTCGAACTGCTATCCGCATCGCTTGCGGCGCCGTGGGCATGATGGTGATGGTGATGGCCGCCGCCGATCGCTTGCGCCAGATCCTGAACATTGGGCAGTTGGCCGCTCTGCGAGGCGCTGGTGAAGTCCGACGCAAGCTGGTTGAGTTGAGTCGCCTGTGTCGAATTTCCGTCGGCCGTGGCGGTTTGCGCCGCTGTCTGCAGGTTCGTCGCGATCTGTTGAGCCACCTGCTTGTACTCGGTCGGATTCGACTGTTGAAGCTGTTGCAGCGTGCTCATGATCTGAGCAAACGGCGAAAGCTGGCCGTTCTCCGACTGCGCCGTCACCGACGTCGCGCCCGTGGTGCTTGAAGATTGACCGGCCGCGCCGCTGTTTTGCAGCGACGCGCTGAGAATCGACTGTAAATAGCTGCTGGAAAGATTGTTTAGTGAACTAATAGAGCCCATGCTCCTTCATCGGCATTTCGATCGCCGTTCTCTAGAGGGGAACTCGGAAGCTACGAAACATGGATGCAATTCCGCTGCCCCGCACACTTCCTGACTTTCTTCCCGAGTTCACCCGTCCGCCTGGCGGACCTTCGCGGCAAGGTGGTCGCCATCGGCTTTCTTTACACCCGCTGCCCCTTGCCCGACGTCTGCCCGCGTCTGGCGGCCATGCGCGTTCTGCGATGCGACTGCTGCGGTACGGTTTCACGATCTCCGACACACCGCCGCGACGCTGTAGCTTGTGCAGGGCGTTCACCCGCTGGTCGTGATGGATCTGCTCGGACACAGCCAGATCGCGATTACGATGAACACTTACAGCCACGTAGTTCCAGCCCTACGGCGGGAGGCGGCTGATAAATGGATGCGATTCTAAACCCGGGGGCTCAGTTTGTGGCTCAGTTGGCGGATGCGCCGACGCCAAATTAAACCGCAAACTTATTTGTTTTCATGGAGCTGGCGGAGGGATTTGAACCCCCGACCCTCTGATTACAAATCAGATGCTCTACCAACTGAGCTACGCCAGCCTAATGGAGCGGGAGACGGGAATCGGACCCGCGACCAACAGCTTGGAAGGCTGTGACTCTACCACTGAGTTACTCCCGCGGCGAAATCCATTATATCAGAGACGCGCCTCAAGCCTGCCGGCTTGCGGCCGGTGGACCAGCGGGGCGCCGGTCCGCAGGCGACGCGCCTGCCCCACTAGGCGTCGCCGATGCGGTGCAGCTTCATGAGGTTGGTGGTTCCGGGACGGCCGACCGGCTGCCCCGCCAGGAAGACGACCACGTCGCCTTTCTTGACGCAGCCACGCTCGGTGAGGATACGGTCCATTTGGGCGAGCATCTCGTCGGTGGACGCCACATCCGGCGCCTCGACCGGCTTCACCGCATAGTTCACCATCAACTGGCGGCCGACGTTTTCCAGCGGCGTCATGGCGTAGATGCAGACCGGCGGCCGGTAGCGGGAGACCAACCTGGCGCTGGACCCGGTGGCGGTGAACACCACGATGGCCGCGGCGTGCGCGGCGCGCGCCGCGTGATAAGCGGCGTCGGCCAGAATCTCCGCGGAGGCGAAATGGGGGCTGGCGGGCAGATCCTGAAAACCGCGGGCCCGAATAGCCTCCTCGGTTTCGGCGGCAATGCGCACCATGAACTTCACGGCTTCGACCGGATACTTTCCCACGGAGGTCTCGGCCGAAAGCATGATCGCATCGGTGCCGTCGTAGATGGCATTGGCCACATCGCTGACCTCGGCACGGGTGGGGGTGGGGTTCTCGATCATGGACTCGAGCATCTGGGTGGCGGTGATGGCGAACTTGCCGTGGTGGCGGGCGCGCAGGATGGTGGACTTCTGAATACGCGGCACAGTTTCGAGGGCCACCTCGACGCCCAGATCGCCGCGGGCCACCATCACACCGTCGGCTTCGTCGAGGATGGAGTCGATGTTCTCCCAAGCCTGCGGCTTTTCGATCTTGGCGACGATGGGCAGTGGGCCGGTGTGCATGCTGCGCAGCCACTCGCGCAAGCCACGCACGTCGGCTGCAGTGCGCACGAAGGATAGGGCCACCATGTCGATGCCCTGGGTTACGCCGAAGCGCAGATCCGCGAGATCCTTCTCGGTAAGCGACGGCAGGCTCACGGCGATGCCTGGCAGGTTGATGCCCTTGTGATCGCTAATCGATCCGCCCGCGATCACCTCGGTGCGCACCTCCGAGCCGCGGATGTCGAGGACGCGCAACTCAATGGAGCCATCGGCCAGCAGCACGCGATCGCCGGGTTTTACGTCTACGGCGAGGTTGAGGTAGGTAGTGGAGGCGCGCCGGCAATCGCCCAGGAGCGGCTCGGCGGTAATGGTGAAGACGGCACCGGTCTCGAGCCGGCAACCGCCGTCCGCAAATCGGCCGAGCCGGATTTTAGGCCCTTGCAGATCGAGGAGAATGCTGGCGGGACGGCTCAGCTCCGCGGCGACCTGGCGTATGGCGGCAATGCGCGCGGCATGCTCGGATTGGGTACTGTGCGAGGCGTTGAGGCGGAAGACGTCCACGCCGGCCAGGAGCAGTTGCCGGATAGCGGCGGGGGAGTCGCTGGCGGGTCCCAGGGTGGCGACAATTTTGGTATTGGGCATGGGCTGGGTATTCTTCTATTGTCCCCCAGGCTGGGGGCTGGGGGCTGGGGGCTGGGAGCTGGGGGCTGGGGGCTGGGGGCTGGGAGCTGGGGGCTAGGGGCTGGGGGCTGGGGGATAGGGGCTGGGGGCTGGGGGCTGGGAGCTGGGGGCAAGGGGCTGGGGGCTGGGGGCTGGGGGCTAGGGGCTAGCGGCTAGCGGCTAGGGGCTAGGGACTGGGTGCGATATACCGTTTTTAGTTACTAGAAATTCGGTACCATTTTCTTATAACCCTAACATGCCTATCTATCAAGTGATTGTGCTGGCGATCGTGCAAGGCCTGACGGAGTTCCTGCCGATCAGCAGCACGGCGCACCTGTATCTGACGTCCTGGCTGCTGGGCTGGCAGACCGAGAGCCTGACCTTCGACATTGCCTTGCACATCGGCACACTGCTGGCGGTGGTGATTTATTTTGCGCGCGACTGGGTGCAGATCATCGCGCACGGTTTTGGCCTGCGCTGGGGGCGCGACGAGGAACTCGAACGCAACACCGGACTGCTATGGCTGCTGGCGATCGGATCGATTCCGGTGGGCGTGGCGGGGCTGCTGTTCAACAAGCAGGCGGAAGGCGCGTGGCGCAACCCCATGGTGATCGGCACGATGATGGTGGGGATCGGGATCGTGATGGGGATCGCGGAGTGGATGGGCCGCAAGACGCGCGATATTTCCGGAATCAACTTCGTGGATGCGGGCACGATCGGGATGGCGCAGGCGTTGGCGGTCGTGCCCGGCGTTTCGCGCAGCGGCATCACGATTACGGCCGGCTTGTTCCGCAATATAAATCGAGAAGCGGCGGCGCGCTATTCTTTTCTGCTTTCGACGCCGGCCATCGGCGCGGCGGCGGCCAAGGCGGTGTACGACCTGATCAAGCACAAAGCCTTTGATCCCAACATGGAGACGGCGCTGGCGGTGGGGATCGCGGTGAGCGCCGTGACGGGGATGATCGTGATCTCGCTGTTCCTGCGTTTCCTGCGCCGGCGCAGCTTGTGGTTTTTTGTGTTTTACCGCATTATTTTTGGCATAATGGTGCTTGCTCTGGCTTTCTTCCGCCGGCCAGCGGGATGAAGCTTTTATCTCCGACTCCGCAGAAGCGAATCAACGAACTGATAGGACTGCTGATCCTATCGCTGGGCTTGGTGTTGCTGCTCAGCCTGGCGTCGTACCACGTCCAGGATCCCTCTCTGAATACGGCGGCGGCGGCGCGGCCGCATAACCTGATCGGATATCCCGGCGCCTGGTTTGCCGACCTGCTGTTGCAGGGGTTTGGCATTGGCGCGTTTGTTTTCCCGATTTTCCTGTTCGGCCTGGCGTGGAAATGGGTGCGCTCGGAGGAAGTGGAGGCGGGCGCCATCAAGCTGGGCGGGACGCTGCTGCTGCTGTTGAGCCTGACGGCGGCGCTTTCCTTCGCGCCGCGGCTCACGCTATTCAGCGGCGCGATTCCGATCGGCGGCCTGACGGGGATGCTGCTGGCGCATTACCTGATGCACGCGCTGAATGCCACGGGCGCGATTCTGCTGACGATCACCACGCTGATCGTTTCGGTGTATCTGGTTTCGACCTTCACCATGTCGAAACTGGCGGTCTGGTTCGCGGGCCCGCTGCGCATACTACGGATGCTGGCGGACGCGTGGCAGCTTTGGAGGAAGGAGCGGCGGGCGCGCAAGGAGGAGAAGGCGCGGCTGCGGGCGACGAAGGCTGCCGAGCAGCGCCGCCGGCCGAAGACGACGCCGCGCTTTGAAACAGCGCAGGCCGAGGCCCCGGCCGCGCCTTTTGAGCCCGCCCCGGCGGAGTCCGGCGCGCCGGAAGCTCCCCCCGAAATCCCGATTTGCGCGCTGGAGGAAAAGCCCGTGGCGGCCGCGGACACGCCGCCTTGGGAGGAAGCGGTCCCGGCACCGGTGCGTCCGGCGGGACCGGCATCTTACAGGCTGCCGTCGACGGAACTGCTGAACGAGGGGCAGGGCCGCAGCCCTTACGACGAGCAGGAACTGAAGGACATCGCGATACGGATCAAATCGAAGTTCGAAGAGTTTAACGTGCTGGGCAATGTGGTGCAGATCAATCCCGGCCCGGTGGTGACCACTTTCGAATTCAAGCCCGAGGCGGGCATCAAGTACAGCCGCATTACCACGCTCACCGAGGACTTGTGCCTGGGGCTGCAGGCGGAATCCATTTTGATCGAGCGCATTCCGGGCAAGCCGACGGTGGGCATCGAGGTGCCGAACAGCAAGCGCGAAGTGATCGCGCTGCGGCAGATGCTGGAATCGGAAGAGTTCACGCAGGCGCAGTCGCGGCTGACGATTTCGATGGGCAAGGACATCAACGGGCGCATTCGAGTAGCGGCGCTGGAATCCATGCCGCACCTGTTGATCGCGGGCTCGACCGGTTCGGGCAAGAGCGTGATGATCAACTCCATGGTGATGTCGATCCTGTACAAATCCACGCCGGATGAAGTGCGCATGATCATGGTGGATCCCAAGCGCGTGGAGCTGGGGATGTACGAGGGCATTCCGCACCTGCTGACGCCGGTGATCACGGATCCCAAGAAGGCCACCAACGCGCTGCGCAACGCGGTGCTGGAGATGGACCGGCGGCTGCGCCTGCTGGCCGAGTTTGGGGTGCGAAACATCGACCAGTTCAACAAAAAGATACGCAAGAAGCAGGAAGAGCCGCGCAGCCTGTTCGAGGAAGACGAGGCTACGGTGGAAGACTTGCGGCCGCTGCCGTATATTCTGATCCTGATCGATGAGTTGGCGGACCTGATGATGCTGGAAGGGCGCAACGTGGAAGAATCGGTGACGCGCCTGGCGCAGATGGCGCGCGCGGTGGGCATGCACCTGGTGCTGGCGACACAGCGGCCCAGCGTGGACGTGATTACGGGCCTGATCAAGGCCAACTTTCCCTCGCGGATCAGTTTCCGGGTGGCGACGCGGGTGGACTCGCGGACGGTGTTGGACGTGATGGGGGCGGAGCACCTGCTGGGCAAGGGCGACATGCTGTTCCTGCCGCCGGGATCGTCGCGGCTGATCCGCGTACACGGCGCGTTCGTGACCGAAACCGAAATCAACCGGGTGGTGGATTTCTGGAAAGAGCAGGCCACGCCGGAATACGACCAGTCGTTCCTGGTGGCACCGCCGGCCGACGATGCGGAACCGGAGGGCGAGGAGGCCGCGCCGGGCGGACAGGATCCGATGTACGAAGACGCAGTGCGGATCGTGCTGGAGATGGGCAAGGCGTCGACCTCGACGCTGCAGCGGAGGTTGCGGCTGGGGTACGGGCGGGCGGCGCGGATATTGGATACGATGCAGCGGGACGGGATTATCGGGCCGCCGGATGGGAGCAAGCCGCGGGAGGTTTTGAAGCGGCCGGATTGGTTAAGGGAGGTGGAGGATTCGCTGCGGTAGGGAAGAAGGCGGCCTGAGGGGCCGCTGCAGGCCGGGGGCCTGCCCCACAGGCCGCGACTTACTGGGACGGCGCCACGCAAATCCCCAAGCCGTCAAACGAGGATTGCCCACCCACGCTGACCGTCAGGTTGGATTGCACCGTACCGTTGCAGGGCGCGACACCTGCCGGCGCCGGGGGCACGACGATGTTGAGTTGGTATAAACCGGTGAATCCCGGCGCAAGGCCCGAATACACCGGTTGCGGAAGCACGTGTGTTGGCACACAGCAGCCAAGTGCAGGCAGCACCGGTTGGGTCGCCAGCGCGTTTGGCCGGAAATCGAAATCCAGGTAGAAAGTCTCGGTGGTCGGCGTGGCAGTAGATGCCGCCTTGCCGGTGCTTACGGCCGGAGTAGTCAACCCCAGCCCGACCGCATAGACGACGAGCTCCTCGCCGGCCTGTGCGGGGCTCCCCGCCGACACTAGCGACCCGTCCGCGTGTGTCGCCAGAGGCGCACAAGGCAACCCGACCGTGGCTGTTCCGCTCCCGCCGACCACTGTGTCGCACGCCGTCAGAATGTGAATCCGATCGGGTAGCGCCATCAGGTCGATGGGTTGGCCCGCCGCACCGTTTACCGTTACGATTAATTGCGTTAAAGCTATCACGTTGCACGACGGGTTGACGTAGCCGCACCCCGGATTCATCTGGTACGGAATCTGGATGGTGATGCCCGTCAATCCAGAACAGATGCTGGCGGACGCGCAGCCAGACCCTGGGATCACTTCCAGTACGGGTGCCGGGAAACCCTGTACGGTGGCACTGATATCGCCCTGGACGCTGCCCGCCAGGAATACTGTAATCAGTTGGCCGGGAGCCACACCGACGGGCGTATACTGGTATCCCATTCCTGTCACCAGACCCGCGGATCCGCTCTGTCCGTGAACAGCGGGCAAGAATCCCGCGCATAAGATACTAAACACCGCTAAGCGCTTCATCTTTGACCTCCTACGCCGTATTTCCCAGCACTCCCAGGGGCCAGGACTGCCAGCCCGGCGCTTTACTCAATGATAGCGCCGCTGCTGGTTGCCTCTCTTAGCGCGCTCGTGGAAACGCCGAAATATCGGTACCGGTACCATGCGGTTGTTACAGGTAGAGGACCTCATCAGCCCTTTCACGTGACGCGGGCCTGCGCGCGGTGGGGATTCCGTGCGGTATGTAACTCGTGGTAGTCAATAAACACTGAACGAGCACAAGGCGCGCCGCTCGAATGGCCGCCAAGGAGCGGTGTTCCTCGTCCTTCGGCCGGGTCATACCGGCGTCAGCCGCTGTGACCACCAGACTCACTCTCTAACTCTAACCGCGACGTGCCACGACTCGGCGCACGATAGTGCGGCTCGCCTCCAGAAGGGCCGGATGGTGGAGCATAAGGGGCGTCACCTCGTCGACGGTTAGACGCCTGATGTCCCACAAGCCGAAGCTGGACCACGCCGGGTCATAGTATGACCACCAGCGCACACCCGACCACGGACCCAGATCATAGATGCGCCGCGCCCACGCCCGGGTGCGAGTGTAGTCCCGGCTGACGACATCGGAAGGACGCAGCCCGAGCGCCAGCAATTGATGAGGATCGTCCAAATTGCAGATCGGCGCGTCGTTCGCCAAGCGGTAGCGCGCGATTGCGCGCGCGCTTCCAGGGAGGCTGGGGCTGCCCTCCAGGATGGCAGGTGTCCATTCCGGAAAGCGTCCGAAAGCCTCCGCGATTGCGCCCTCGGCGGCATCGCTTAGGTACAGGGCTGAATAGGTTCCGGGATTGTCAATTCGGCCGCCACCCTGGAGTGGCACATAAAGCGCCCCGCCGGGTTCGCCTTTTCGCGATGCCGCGAGATACGGAAACACACGGTAGAGCACAGCCACTGGCTAGGCGTAGGCCCCTTCTGCTATTCCGTCGATGGCCCGTACCACCGGCCCGGCGCCCTCCATTGCCAATACGTCGATCGGCCGCGCGCCGCCGAGAAGGGGCTCCGAGCCAACCAGCCACATAGCGGCGGCTTCCCGGTTATAGACCCGCAGGATGCGGGTTAATACGTCGTGGAGGTCCACGATGCGCCGTCCCATTTCAGCGCCGATGGCTTCCTTCCCCGAGGTCCAGCGCGAGACCTGGGCGCGATCTGCGTCGAGCAGGCGGGCCGCGGCGTTGGTTCCCAGCGCCTCTACAACCCGCGCCAGGAGCGGTGACACATCGGCCAGTGCCGCTGCGGATGGCCTGAGCACTACGGTTCTGGCAATCGGCGTCCAGGCACGAGGCTCTCGCTTCACTTGGGGCATGCTCTTAGTGTAGCTCAACAGGTTTTGTTGAGGAGCGGCCGCACGCGCGAGGTTCAATGGCGTGGCTCTTCGGGCGCTGCGTGAATGTGCACCAAGTCAGGCTTCGGCGCGGCTGCCGCGGGAGGACGCAGCAGTTTCCCCGGCAGCTTCGAAAAATAGACGAGCCGCTCGATGGCGGGCAGCCAACGGCGGACCGTCTTGCCATGGAACAACAAGCTGCCCGCGACCAGTGCGGGATGCGGAATGGTGGTGCAGCAGCGCGCGCAGATGTCGATCTCGCCGGCGCGGCCGCTCGCGTGGGCGCGGCGCATGCGCTGCATTTCTTCCGCATTCCAGATGCTCTCCAGCGTCTGATGCGCGATGTTGCCCAGCGGCGCGCCATCCAGCATGTAACTTTGGCAGCACGGGTATATGTCGCCGTTCTGTTTCACGTACATCGGCCCGCGCCACAAGTAATGGCAGGGATGCTTCCAATCTTCCGGGGCGTGGCCGGCGTCGGGATGTATTACGTTGGTTTCGTCTTCCTTGATGCGCACCTGGTCGACGCCCGGCACCGCGCGCCAGAACTGCAGGAACTCGGCCACCTCGCCCGCGTTGCGCTCCATGCGCACCATCTGGACGACCACCTGCAGCCGCGAGCCACGGGCGTGCTTCATTTCCGCGAAGCGCACGAAGTTGTCGCGCACCTTCTCAAACTTGGCGCCTTTGCGATAGAATTCGAAGCTTTCTTTACTGGCGCCGTCGAAGCTGAGCGTGATCTGCTCGAGCGGCGAATCGAGCACCCGCTCCGCCACGCGCTGGTCCAGGAAAGTTCCGTTCGTCGAAAGCAGCGTGGAGATGCTGTGGCGGTGGCAGAATTCGATGCGCTCGAAGATCAGCGGGTCCATAAACGGTTCGCCCAGCCCGATCAGCATCATGTGCTCCGCGGTGGACCTGGAGTCCCGCACCACGCGTTCGAACACGTCTTCGGACATGTCCGCCTTGGGCTGTTTGTGGGTCTCGCGCGGGCACATGGGGCAATAGAGGTTGCACTTGGCGGTGGTCTCTATGATGTACTCCACCGGCAACGCCGGTAGTTTCGCACGGCGCGCCAGGTAGCCCCACAACAATTTTGCGCGATTCCAGGCTCGCATTGGTCCTTTCATTGTACCCGCCGCCGCCTGACGGCTATCCAACAGGTGATGCAGGAGCGCGCGCGGCAGCTCAACTCGGCCCCGGTTCGCACCGGCGGCGAATATGTCATTTACTGGTGCCAGATGAACCGGCGGGCGGAGGCGAACCAGGCGCTGGATTTCGCCGTTGAGCTGGCCAACGAGCTCCATTTGCCGGTGCTCTCTTACGAAGGGCTGGATTGCGCTTATCCATACGCGAGCGACCGCTTCCATCGCTTCATTCTGGAAGGCGTGCCGGAGACCGCGCGGCGACTGGCGGAGCTGGGCATCGGATATACGTTCTATCTGCGGCGGCGGCCGACCGATCCCAACGACGTGCTTTACCGGCTGGCGGCGCGCGCGGCGGCGGTGGTCACCGACGACTATCCAACTTTTGTCGCGGCGCGGCACAATGCCAGCGTGGCGCCCAAATTGGACGTGGCCTTCTATGCAGTGGATGCGAGCTGTATCGCTCCGATGGCGTGTTTCGAGAAGCGCGAATATGCGGCTTACACGATCCGCCCGAAGATCCACAGAATGCTGCCGCAGTATTTGTGGCCCTTGCCGGCGGTGAAGGTGGGCAAGCGCTTTCCGAGGGGCGTTTCCGAATTTCATACGCGCGTATCGAGCGGCAACATCGCGGAATTGGTGGCATCGTGCCAGATCGATCACACGGTGCGGCCGTCGGTTTCGATTGCGGGCGGGCGCGCGGCCGCGAAGGAGCAGCTTGGGCATTTTCTGAAACACGGTTTGGCCCGCTATGCGGAAGAGAGCAACGAGCCATCCGCGCAGGCCACTTCCGGGCTGAGCCCTTATTTGCACTTTGGACAGATTTCGGCGCTGGAGGTTGCGCTGGCGGCAAAGGGGTCAGCCGAATTTTTGGAACAGTTGATTGTGCGCCGGGAACTGGCGTTCAACTTCGCGCGCTTTACGCCAGGTATCGGCGGCGTTTCGCTGGGCGTGCTGCCCAACTGGGCACAGGAAACCATGCGGCGCCACCGGCGCGACCGGCGGAATCCGGTTTACAGCATGGAGCAATTCGAACACGCCGAGACACACGATGCGCTATGGAACGCGACGCAGAGGGAGTTGCTCGTGCGCGGCACGATTCATGGCTATTACCGCATGTATTGGGGCAAGAAGATTATCGAATGGTCGGCGACGTATAGCGGCGCGCTACGCACGATGATCTATCTGCACGACCGCTATGCGCTGGACGGGCGGGATCCCAACACGTATACGAATATTCTGTGGTGCTTCGGGCTGCACGACCGGCCCTGGCCCGAGCGGCCGGTTTTCGGCACGATCCGCTCGATGACGCTGGCGGGGATGCGGCGGAAGACCGACGTGGATGCATACATTGCGGGGCAAAGCGCGTCACAATAGTGTTATGGGCAGCATTACCGGAATCACTGTGAATGGCACCCGCCGGCGCGTCGACGCCGACCCGGACGTTCCCCTGCTGACTGTGCTCCGCGACTATCTTGGACTCACAGGGGCTAAGTATGGATGCGGGGAGGGGCAGTGCGGCGCTTGTACGGTGCTGCTGGATGGCCAACCGGTGCGCTCGTGTATCGTGCCGGTGCGCGCTGCCGCGGGCAAGCAGATTACAACGATCGAAGGCATTCACCATCCGCTGCAGGAAGCCTTTCTGGAAGAAGGCGCGATGCAATGCGGCTATTGCACTTCCGGCATGATCGTCGCCGGCGTGGCGCTGCTGGAGAAGACACCGCATCCCAGCCGCGAAGACATCGTGCGTCATATGAACGGCAATATCTGCCGCTGCGGCACCTACCTGCGCATCATTGCGGCTATCCAGAAGGCGGCCCAGCATGCCTGACACATCCTTCCAAATCGAACCGGAACGCTACGAGCTGACGGCCCCGCCGGCGTATCGTTTCGCCGTCGACCGGCGTGACTTTCTCGGCCTGTTGGGTGGCGGCCTGCTGGTAGTCTTTTCGGCCGGCGCGCAGGAGTCCGGCCGAGGGCGGAGATCGGAAGCCGTGCCGCAGGATCTGGACGCGTGGCTGCACATCGGCGAAGACGGCGTGGTGGCCGTCTGTACCGGGAAGACCGAAGTCGGGCAGAACATCCGCACCTCTCTGAGCCAGGCGGCTGCCGAAGAACTGCACTGCCCGATCGCTTCCATCAAGTTGGTGATGGCCGATACGTCGCTGACGCCTTATGACATGGGTACTTTCGGGAGCCGCACCACGCCCACCATGGCCCCGCAAGTCCGCCGCGCCGCAGCTACGGCGCGCGAGGCGCTGCTGGATCTGGCAGCAGAAAAATGGAAGGTCGATCGCGCCAAGTTGTCCATCGCGGACGGCAAGATGACGTGCGCGGCGGCCGGCATCGCGCCGATGGGTTTTGGTGAATTGACAAAAGGCCAGAAGATCGCGAAGACCATCGCGCACGATGTGGCCGTGGCGCGCCCGCTGGGCCGGTCCGCGGCTAAGGTCGCGGCGCGCGATATGGTCACGGGCCAGCACAAGTACACCTCCGACATGACCTGCGCAGGCATGCTGCATGGCCGCGTACTGCGGCCGCCGGCTTTCGGCGCGACGCTGGCTAATTTCGATGCGCCGAGCTTGCCCGGCGTCACGGTGGTGCGCGAGAAGGACTTCGTGGGAGTGGCCGCACCCGACGCGCACGCCGCGGCGGAAGCGCTTCGCCAGATCAAAGCCGAATGGAAGCGCGAAACCGTGCCTGCCGGCGCGACCTCCGGCCCGGGGCTTTACGAATACCTGAAGCAGACGGCGGACCCCGGCGAACCCAACGCGCACGGATCGATCGCGGAGGGCATGGCGAGCGCGGATATCAAGCTGGCGGCCGCTTACACGGTCGCCTATATCGCGCACGCGCCGCTCGAACCGCGCGCCGCGCTGGCGGAGTGGGAGGGCGGCAAGCTGACCGTTTGGACCGGTTCGCAAGTGCCATTCGGCGTGCGCTCCGAGTTGGCCTCTGCTTTCGGCATCCCGGACGAGCGGGTGCGCGTGATCGTGCCGGATACAGGCTCCGCATACGGAGGCAAGCACTCCGGCGAATGCGCCGTGGAAGCCGCGCGCCTGGCGAAAGCCGCCGGCAAACCGGTGAAGCTGGTATGGACGCGCGAAGAAGAATTCACGTGGTCGTATTTCCGGCCCGCGGGTCTGATTGAAATATCGAGCGGCGTGCGGCGCGACGGTTCCATCGCCGCCTGGGAGTGCCACAACTACAATTCCGGCGGATCGGGGCTGGTGAGCAAGTACGATATCGCCAACCAGCGGAATGTGTTCCATCCGGCCCGCTCGCCCCTGCGGCAGGGATCGTACCGCGGCCTGGCCGCCACCGCCAACCATTTCGCGCGCGAGTCGCATATCGATGAGTTGGCGCACGCGCTGGGGATGGACCCGCTGGAATTCCGGCTCAAGAACGTGAAAGATGCGAGATTGCGCGCGGTGCTCGAAGCCGCCGGCGATCGTTTCGGCTGGGGCAAGGGACAAGGCATCGGGATCGCCGGCGGATTCGAAAAGAACGGCTACATTGCGACCTGTGCGCAGGTAGCCGCGGAGGAGCACCGCATTCGGATACTGCGGGTAGTGGAGGCGTTCGACTGCGGCGCGGTGGTCAACCCCGATCATTTGAAGAATCAAATCCAGGGCGCCATCTCGATGGCTTTGGGCGGCGCGCTCTTCGAGCAGATCCGCTTCGGCGACGGGCAGGTCTCGAATGCGCGTTTCTCACAGTACCGGGTGCCGCGGTTCAGCGATATGCCCGAAATCGAAGTGGCGCTGGTGGATCGCCCCGATCTGCCGTCGGCGGGCGCGGGCGAAACGCCTATCGTGGGTCTGGCCCCCGCGGTCGCGAACGCCGTGTTTCATCTGAATGGAACACGGCTGCGCGCTATGCCCTTGGAACTGTGAGGCATCGCGCGAAAGCCTAGCTTGTATCCCGGGCCCGTTCCCTTGCGTCCAACATCGTGGAAGGATAAATTCCATGATTCGCATCGGCGCTCTCTTCGCCGCTTCAAGCGTTTTAATCGTGGCGGGCGCATTGTCCGCGCGGGAGATTCCAGACGCTGGATCGCCAGTCAGTGTCATCGTCACCGTGGCCCCGAAGGATACGGCCTCGCAACTGACTGCCGATGACGTTCTAGTCTCTCAAAACAACCGGCACAGGCAGGTGACCGCCCTGGAGCCCTTGCGCGCCCAGAGCGGCCTGGAACTTTGGCTGTTGATCGACGATGGTTCCAGCAGCAATCTCGGCACGCAATTGGCCGACCTCAGGAAATTTGTGCTGGCGCAGCCTGCCACCACTCAAATCGGCATCGGTTACATGCGGAACGGCGGGGTGCAAACGGCGCAGGCGCTGACCTCGGACCACCAACTGGCGGCCAAGGCGATGCGGCTACCCACGGCCATGCCGGGCATCTCGGCGAGCCCGTATCTGGCATTGAAGGAGCTGATTCACAAATGGCCGGCCAGTGCCGCCGCGCGCGAAGTCCTCATGGTAACGAGCGGAATCGACCCGGATTTTGGCTCCGGCCCCGATAATCCTTACTTGAACGCGGCCATCGATGCGGCGCAACGCGCCCATATCATTGTGTATTCGATCTACTACTCGGGTGCGGGCCTCGGGGCTCGTGGATATCGGCTGCTCTTTTGGGGCCAGAACTATCTGGCGCAGCTCAGCGATGAAACCGGGGGTTTCTTATATTGGCTGGGCTTCGAGAATCCGGTGTCGATGGCGCCCTATCTGGAAGATCTGAGCCGCCGCTTGAACTCGCAGTACTTACTGACCTTCCTGGCCCGGCCCGAAGACAAGGCAGGCTTCCAGACCGTCAAGATTAAAACCGAGCTCCCGCATGTTACTCTGGCGGGCCCGTCGAAGGTTTACGTGCCGGCGAGCCAGTAAAGCGGGGCTATCTACGTCAGGCGCAGCAAGCTGAGCTCGAGCACATTCGGGTTGGCGGCCTTGATGCGTTCGAGCAGATCGGGCGCGGGCGCTGTCTCCAGGTTGATATGGGCGACTGCGGCCTGCGCACCGTCGAACACCACGTTCTCCATTTCCTGAACGTTGATGCGCGCCGCGCTAATGAGGTCGAGCACGCTGGCCAGCACGCCGGGGCGATCCAGGTGCCGCACCACCAGCGCGCACGTGGCGGGCGTGGCTTTGGCGATGTTGACCACGTTCGGGACTTTGCCAGTCTGCTGAAAAATTGTGACGATGCGCACGGTTTCGGCGGCAATGGCCTCCTGCGCCTGGGCGGTGGAGGCCCCGATATGGTGGGTTCCGTACACCTCCGGCAGCTTGACGATGTCGTCGGCAAATTCGCCAGTGCCGCCGGAGGGCTCATTGGCGAAGACGTCCAGGCCCGCGCGCACGCCATTGCTGCGCACGGCCCAGCCCAGGGCGACCTGGTCCACCACTTCGGCGCGCGAGGTATTGATGAAGTACGCGCCGGGCCGCATGGCGTCGAAGAAATTCGCATCGATCAGGCCGTGGGTCTGCGGATTCGCGGCCAGGTGCACGCTCACGATATCCGCCGCACGGGCCACGCCGATGGGTGAAGGCTGGTGTTCGACGCCGAGTTCGCGGGCGGCCTCCGGAGTCAGGCTGCGGCTCCACGCCACCACGGGCATGCCGAAACCCTTCGCGCGCGGGATCATTTCGCGCCCGATGCGGCCCACGCCGATCAGGCCCAGCGTGCGGCCGAACAACCCGCGCGCCTTAGAAAACTCCGTTTTGTTCCACTGCGCTTGGCGCAGAGCCGCTACGTTGTCGGGAATGCGGCGGTCGAGCGCGAGGATCAGACCAAAGGCCAACTCGGCGACCGCCACGGAATTCTTCCCGGGACAGTTCGAAACATAGATGCCGCGCCGCGATGCGGCCGCCACATCGATGGTGTTGTATCCCGCGCCCGCGCGGACCACCAACTTCAACGCACCCGACGCCAGAATGGCCTCGGTCACTTTTGTCGACCGCACCACCAATACGTCGGGCCGGAGGCGTTCCACCGCTTCGGCCAGGGCGTCGTCTTTCAGGCCAGGCTGATAGGTTGTTTCACAACCGGCCGATTTGAGTCCGTCGAGACCGGACTGTTCGAATTTATCTGCTATGAGTACGTGCATACGGGGCACCATCACGATCATAACGCGGGGCGGCGGTTAGCGCGGTTTGCGCAGCCAGAGGTAACAGTGGTTGCCGATGCGGTGGGCGTTGGGGGATCGCAATAGCAGGAGGTCCGCGTAGCGCAGGGGGAATAGCAGCCAACCGGCCGCGCCGTGCGAGAGTATCCGCCAGGCGCGGTAGGGCAGCAGCAGCTTAATGTATTCGAGCCAGACAACCAGCAGTGTGGCGGTGGGGCCCGTGCGCCAACCTTCGGCGACCACTTCCAAGGGCCCGGCCAGCTCCTTCAGGCCGTCCAGCGTGAAACGGCGGAAGTCCTTTGGGTATTCGTGGAATGGATGGCAGAACGGGGTCACCAGATGGACGTAACCGCCGGGGGCCAGCACGCGCTCGATTTCCCGCATGACCTGCGTGGGGTCGCCTACATGTTCGAGGACCGCGTCGCATTCCACGCGTTGAAATAGGCCGGCCGGAAAGGGAAGCTGATGCGCGTCGGCGGCGACGTCGACTCCGGGTAGGGCGAACAGATCGAGGTTCACATAACCTTGAACGGCACGGCCGGCGCCGCCGATGTAGAGATTCCATCGGCCCAGGGGAAAGTCTTTCGGCTCGTTTGGATTCGCGATGAAGGGCGCGGGGGGCTCCAGCAGGCGAAAGAGGCGATCGCGCCAACGCCGGGAAGCCCGTTTGCGGTAGCGCGCCTCGAGCTCGTGCATTACCCTACGGCAGCGTTTCGCGGGCGATTTTGTCGGCCTGCTCCTGGCGGAAGCGCTTCAGTTTCTCGCGCAGCTCCGGCCGCGAATTCGCCAGAATAGCGATGGCCAGCAGCGCGGCGTTGCGCGCACCCGGCGTGCCGATCGCCAACGTGCCCACCGGAATTCCGCCGGGCATCTGCACCGTGGAAAGCAGCGAATCCAGGCCCTTCAGCGCGGCGCTCTCCATGGGAACTCCGAGCACCGGCAGCACAGTCTGGGCGGCCAGCACTCCGGCGAGATGCGCCGCGCCGCCCGCGGCTCCGATGATGACTTCGAACCCGCGCGATTCCGCTTCGGCCGCGTATTGCGATGCAAGATGCGGCGTGCGGTGCGCGGAGAGCACACGGCACTCGTGCGGCACGCCGAACTGCGTGAGTGTTTCGTCGCAATGGCGCATGGTCTCCCAGTCGGACTTGCTGCCCATGATCACGGCAACTAACGGCTGCGACATCGTTATTCTCCCTGGGCCAGCGTGTAGCCCGCCTTCCCGTCGTAGTTGCGGAGGTTCTCCGTCTTGACGATTTCCATACCCGTATCCGCGATGCGGCCCAGGAGACCGACAATATGGGCCTGCGTCACGCCGCCCGGAGCGGCGAACCGGCACCGGTAATTATCGGTGCAGAAAGTCTCCGGATGCCCACCGGGCCAGACTTTCACGCCGCGGTTGGACATCATGGTGAGCGTCATATGATCGCCCGCGGTGGCCTGCAGGGCGCCCGCGAGCTGGTCGTTGTCGAGCGACGGCCAGTTCAGGTAGACATCCACACCCACCAGATCGACCTTGGGTTCGGGCTGGGTGGCGGACTGGCGGGCGGCCTCGGCGGGAGGCGCGGCGGCGTAAGTCACCGGCTTCAGTGTGTGGGGCTTTTGCCCCAGCCGCGCCACCACCGCTTGCGCGAATTCCTTGGTGCCCACCTTCTCTTTGCTGGACCCCGCCGTGAAAATGTCGTAAGTATGGATGCCGTCCTCGATGGTGCGCAGCCAGGCATTGTGCACGCGCGCCGCGGCTTCCGGCTGATTGATATGCACCAGCATCAGCACACCGCCCAGCAGCAGGCCCGAAGGATTAGCCAGGTTCTGATTGGCGCGGCGCGGCGCGGAGCCGTGGATGGCCTCGAACATGGCGCAATGATCGCCGATATTCGCGGAGCCGGCGATGCCCACCGATCCGGCGATTTGCGCGGCCACATCGGAGAGGATGTCGCCATACAGGTTGGGCATTACGATGACGTCGAAAGTCTCGGGAGTATCCGCCATCTTGGCCGCCCCGATATCCACGATCCAGTGTTCGTTCTGGATATCCGGGTACTCCGCGGCGATCTCGTCGAAGACCTTGTGGAAGAGACCGTCGGTCATCTTCATGATGTTGTCTTTCGTGAAGCAGGTGACCTTCTTGCGGCTGTGGCGGCGGGCATACTCGAAGGCATAGCGCACGATCTTTTCGCAGCCGGGGCGGGTGATGAGCTTGAGGCATTCCATGGCGCCGGGGCTGAGCTGGTACTCGATGCCGGCGTAGCAATCTTCCTCGTTCTCGCGCACGATGACCAGATCCATGCCGGGGTGCAGCGTGTCGATGAACGGATGGTAGGAGACGCACGGGCGCACATTGGCGTAGAGGCCCAGGGTTTTGCGCGCGGTGACGTTGAGGCTTTTGAAGCCGCCGCCCTGCGGCGTGGTGATAGGGGCTTTCAGAAACACTTTGGTGCGCCGGAGTGAATCCCACGCGCTGGGTTCGATACCCGCGGTGTTGCCGCGCAGGTAGACTTTTTCACCAATTTCGATGGTCTCGATCTCGAGGGCCGCGCCGGACGCCTCCAGGATGTGCAGGGTGGCGGCCATGATTTCGGGACCGATACCGTCGCCGTGCGCGACTGTGATGGGGGTTTTGCTGGACATAGGGAAGCCTCAACATATCGGGTTGCGCCGGGTTTCGCAAGCGCGGGACGAAGACCTATACTGTGGGCCGCTCGGCGGTGCACGCCGGACGAAAAGCGCATTTGGCCGCAGATGAACGCCGATAGAACCTCGGGCAAGACATAAGGAGTACGATCCTTCGGCTCAAATTACAATGAGGCCCGCTTCGGCTGCCTGTGTGGTCCGTATCTCGTTAGCGGATGCGCATCAGGATGCGCCGCCAGCGCGTTTTGCTGAAGAAATGCAGGTACCGATTGGCGCTGGACTGCGCATCGGCCGGGGCGTATGACCAGTCAACGATCCACGGCGTGCCGGTGAGATTTGCGCGCGGCACGAATCCCCAGTAGCGGCTGTCGAGCGAAGCGTCGCGATTGTCGCCCATGACAAAATAGCTGTCCGGCGGCACCACGACTTCGCCGTCGACCACATGATGATCGAGCATGTCCTGCCCGCCCGCGAGCAAATGAATGTTAGCTACGCTCGGGAAATTGTCGCGGTAGGAATCGATGTACGCCGTCTTATGGGAAACATAGGGCTCGTCCAGTTTCTTGCCGTTGAGATAGACCTGCTTGTCCACCAGCTTGATGCGGTCGCCCGGAACGCCTATGCAACGCTTCACAAAAGTCTGGCGGATGTCCACAGGATAGCGAAACACAATAACGTCGCCGCGAGCGGGCGCCGGCGTTCCCAACGTCGTCAGCAACAACTGGTCGCCAATCAGGAGTGTGTCTTCCATGGCGCCGGTGGGAATCATATATTCGGTGAAACACTGCGACGCCATGAAAGCCGCGGCAGCCAGGGCGATCCAGGCCCACTTGGACCTGCTCTGCCCGCTTTCGGATAGTGTGCGCCCAGCGCGAAACAACAGGTAGGCCACCGCGCCGACTACCGCGGCCACGAATGCCGCCGCGCCCCACGCCGCGCCGGCCGCGCCGAAGCGCGCCATGGACACGAGGCCGCCAGCGAAGCGCTCCGCCAGGAAGAGGGCGCCGCCGTAGCCGCTCCACGCGTGCCCTTTGCGGAGGCCGAGTGCGGCTCCCAAAAGCACCAGGGCTGGGACAATTCTCAAAGGGCTCCACGGAATGGCAGCCAAATAAAGGGCGGCCAGCACGAGGGCGGCCGCAATTCCTAAGTGGACCGCCGCCGGCCGGTGAGGCATGGTGTTATTAGTCATGGGCGCGGTTCCTCCTCAAAATTGAATTCGAGGGCCCGCCCCCTGCAGGCGGGCCCTGTTTGAACACTTTCGAAACTACTGCTGTTTCGCGAGAATCGCCTCCAAGCGCGCCAGACGCTGCTGCAAGTCGGCAATCTGCTGTGCCTGCGCCTGGATCTGGTGCGCGTGCTGATCGATCGTTGCCCCGTTCGAGGCGCAGTTCAGCGTTCCGAGTTGCCCGGTAGGAGGGTCGATGCAAACCAGGGGTTCACCGCTGCTTGGAAGCGTCACTCCGGCGATGCCTGCGATGTAGGTGGTGGTTTGAACCCCTTCAGCCCCAATCCAAATGGTGTTGCTGATGGCGCTCCCGCTGGGCCCGGGGCCAACGTTATCTCCAATGCAAATGTCCTCGTTGCCGGTGGCGATATTGTAGCAAGCCAGGTGGCCCAGGTAGGTGTTGGAGTCGCCCTGGGTGTTGGAATAGCCGGCCTGTTGGCCGAGGAAGGTGTTGAAGCCGCCGGAGGTATTGGCAACGCCGGCCTGGTCGCCGATGAAGGTGTTGCCCGCTCCGGTGTTGTTTTGCCCAGCCTGGTAGCCGAAAAAGGCGATATCGCTGGCGGTGTTGTTCTCCCCAGCCGATTCGCCCACGACAGTGGTGTTGTTCATGGAGTTGCCGAGAACACCGAAACCAGCGTCGGTGCCGATGGAGACGTTATTGTTACCGGTTTCGTTGCGATAGCCCGACAAGGAACCGACGGCGGTATTGGTCGAGCCCGATGTATTGTGGAATCCGGCTTCGGTCCCCACGAAAGTGTCGCTGGTTCCGGAAGTCGCGGGCGACTGGGCGAATCCCTGCGCGCCGGCATAGTAGCCGACAAACAAATCGTTATTGGATAGCGAGACGGGGGCCGGCCAGCCAATGCTGAGGATCGGGGTCTCGAGGATCTGGTAGTTCCCGGTGTTGGAGCCCGCTACTGTAGTCGGCGATGCGTTGATGGCGCCGGTCACATCGAGTTGGACTTTCGGGCTCGGAGTCTTGACGCCGATATCACCGCTGGTCGCCTGAGACATTACTGAACTCCCGATGTTGGTAGTCGTCGTCCACAGGGCGATTTTTCCAGCGGCGGCGCCCGTGGTGGTGAGGTCGGGGCCTATCGCGGCAGAGACGGGCGCGGCATTCAACGGCGTCTTCGATTCGGTCGCGACTATGACGGATTGAGGCGCGGAAACCTGTGCAAACGCCGAGGCCGGCAAGCCTCCCAGGGTTTCCGCGTCGTGCGCTCTAAGGGCGTAGGGCACGCTCACCAGCAGGACGCGGGCCTGCGCCGGCTGTCCCTGGATCTCCACCCCCAGCCAACGCTGCTGCTGGTCCGAAAACAGTTCGGCGGGCACACCCTCGGTTCTGGTGCTGCCCAGCAGGACGCTGTATTGGCCGCTCGGTTCGGGTGTGACGTTTTGCGTCTCCATCCAGATGGGCGCGCCACCTTCCTGCTGATTGTAGATGGCGAAGGTGACGCCTACTGCCGCGGAGGGTTCGCTCTTCAGCGCTCCGCTGTAGCGGATCAGGTTCGGAACTGTATTGGCCGCGGTTTGCGCGCTGCCGATGGGCGCGGTTGCCAGGGCGATAGCGATCGCGCCGGCGGCTGCCAATTGCAGCCGCGCCGGGATGTTTCTGCGTGAGTTTGGTCGGTCGAACATTTGTTTCTCCTTTAGAGTTAGGGTTGACGCGGAGGAGAGCATTAAATTCCCCTCTTACCGTCCAATGCGTGAACCGCGGAAAACGGGGTCATTATTCATGCGGGCCGAAACCTGAAAATCAAAAGGCCCGCTCCTGGGAGCGGGCCTGGTTTGAAAGGCTTTCTCTTTTCGAGGCCGAAGGAACTTCTTAAACTACGGCTTGCATTGCCCGGCCGGACCAGCGGTATAAATGTTCGATACCTCCGTGGCCGTCAGCACGCGGTTGAAAATTTGCAATTCATCGAGACCTCCGATGAAATTGGAGCCGCCGCCGTTGGGTGCGCCCTGCTCGCCGATGCGCAAGGGCGAGGTGTTCACGAGCGTGCCGGTCTGCGCGGGAACGACTGTGCCCACCGAAAGGCCGTCGAGATAGAAGGTGATGCTGCCTTCCCGCGCGACCGTGACAGCCACGTGGTGCCAGGCGTTAGGAGTAAGGGTGGAGAGGCCCACGGTTCCGTAATTGGTGTAGCCGTGCGTCTTGTCGCCCAACTGGAGACCCATCCAGGCAAAGCCGCCCTCGTCCGGCGGATCGCCATACAGGAAGAATTCGTAGCCGATGTCCGCGGCGCTCCTTTTATCCACGATCACGTTCACATTGCCAGTGGGCAGCGCGGCCAAATTGACCCATGCATCGATTGAAAAGTTGCCTTCACAGGTCGAGTCAATGCCAAAGTTTGGGCACGACGAAGTACCCGCGGGACCGAAGTTTGTCACGATCGAACTGGGCGTGTCGATGTAGCCGCTGGCGAAGTTCAACGCGCCTTTTACTTCTCCCGTCATCGGGGTCACGGTACCGCCCCACGTTACTTTGGCTCCCGTCGCGAGGTTGACGGACGGACTGGCGGTCTCGTCGAACGGATACCAGGCGACCATCGTGCCGGTGGGCGGGTAGACTGCGCCGGCAGGGAGTGGAGGACAGGTTTGCGCGCCGGCGATTGAGGCTGTTGCCAGTGCGATGGCGATCACGCCGGCGGCCGCCAGTTGCGGCCCGGCGAGGATCTTTCTGAGTGTGCTCGGTTGGTAGAACATTTGTTTCTCCTTGAGTTGAAGTTGATGCGGAGGAGAGCTCGTAATTCCCCTCTCACTCATCAAATGCGCAAACCGCGAAAAACGGGGTCATTGCCGGCGTAGCGCGCTTGTAACATTTCCCTGGCTTGTGCCACAATCGATCAACCGGGTGTTTTGCGGCGCGAGCCAAGAAAGGGTGCGATGACCTCTCTGCCAGACCTGCTGTGGGATGCGAAGGAAGGTTCTCCGTCGACCGAACCCGCGTTCATGGACCTGGTCTATAACGAGCTGCACCGGCTAGCGTCTTCCCTGCTCCGCCACGAACGCGCCGCCCACACGCTGCAAACTTCCGGCCTGGTGAACGAGGCCTTCCTGCGGCTTTCGGCGGCGCGATCCTTGCGCGTGGAGGACCGCCAGCACTTCCTGCGGATTGCCGCCCGATCCATGCGGCAGATCCTGATCGATTACGCGCGCGGCCGCCGCACGCAAAAGCGCGACGGCCTGGAGCGCGTCGAGCTGGATGCCTGCCAGGCTGAACTGATCTCCCCGGAGCGCACCGAGGACTTCCTGGCTCTGGATGCCGCACTCGAGCGCCTGGCCAAGATGGACGCGCGGCAGGCGCAGATTGTGGAGTTGCGCTTCTTCGCCGGGCTATCGGTGGAAGAGACGGCGGAAAACCTGGGCATTTCCGAGAAGACCGTGAAACGCGACTGGTTGGTGGCGCGCGCCTGGCTCCGCGGAGCCATCGAGGGCAGCCGCGGCGCATGAATAGCCCCAATCCGGAGGCGCCTGGCTGGCAGCGAGTGAAGGAAATCTTCGCTGAGGCAGGCGACCTGCCCGTGGACGAGCGCGCCGGTTACGTCCATCGGGCCGCCGCGGGCGACCCGGATGTGGAGCGCGAGGTGCTGCGGCTCCTGCGCCTGGACGAGGGCGCCGAGGAATGGCTGGATGGGTTGCGGCCGTCCACCGAAGTGGTGCAATCGGCGGTCGAACTGCGCGCCTTTTTCCCCGGCCAGGTGCTGGCCGCGCGCTACGAGATTCAGCAGTTCCTGGCCGTGGGCGGCATGGGCGAGGTCTACAGCGCCCACGATCTGCAGCTTGACCAGCGCATCGCCATCAAAGTGCTCGCGGGCGAACTGGCCACCGCCGATCAACTCTCGCTTCTGAAACGCGAGGTGCAGGCCGCGCGCCGGATTCAGCACGCCAATGTCTGCCGCGTCTTCGATTTGGTGCAGACGGAGGTGGCGCGTGGCCGTAGCGCCATCTTCCTGACGATGGAGTTGCTGGAAGGCGAGACGCTCAGCCAGAGACTACGCCGCGAAGGCGCGCTCACCGAGCGCCAGGCCATGCCGCTGATCCGGCAGATGGTGGCGGCGCTCGCCGCGGCCCACCAGGCGGGCGTGATCCACGGGGATTTCAAAAGCTCCAACGTGATGATTGTGCCGCGCGAGGGTGGCTCGGCGCGCACGGTGGTCACTGATTTTGGCCTCGCGCGGCGGATGGCGCCGGGACGCGGGCAGACGCTGCTGTCGCTATCGAAGGGCAGCCTGGCGGGCTATGGCACTCCCGCCTATATGTCGCCGGAGCAGATCCAGGGCGGGAAGGCCAGCCAGGCCGCCGATGTTTATGCGCTGGGCGTGGTGCTTTACGAGATGCTGACCGGCGAGTTGCCGTACGGCGAAGATTCGCCGCTGGCCATGGCGGTTAAGAAATCGCGCGAGCCACCGGTGGCGCCGGAATCGCTCTCCCCGGCGCTGCGGCGCACCTGGTCCGCGGCGATCCTGAAGTGCATGGCGGGTGAACCCGGGCGGCGCTTTGCGGACGTGCGGGAGGTGCTCACGCACCTGGAGACGCGCACCAGCAGAGGGCTGTGGTGGAAGCTGATCCGGAGGCGGCATCGCCGGTTGCTGCGGATTGGCGCGGCTGTGGCGGGTGTGGCGGCCGTCATGCTGCTGGCCCGCTGGCTGTGGCCGGCCGAGCCCGGCGCGCAGTCCGTCGCGGATTGGCAGCAGGGCGTGTACGATCTGCAGGCTGGAGAACCGGTGGCGGCGGCGCGGCGGCTGGAACTGGCGCTCGCCAAGCATCGGCTCCCGCCGGTGGCGCACGCGTATCTGGCGTGGGCGTGGCATGTGCTGGGCTTTAGCGCCAAGGCCGAAGCCGAGTTATCCGCCTCGCGGAGCAAACCGCTGCAGCCCGAAGCGGATCGTCTGTTTGAGCAGGCCGCCGCGGCCGTTTTGCATGGGCAGCCGGCGCAGGCGCGGGAGATCCTGGCTCGCAGGGGCGTGCTGGCCGATCTGGCTTTCCTCGACGATCGATTGGGCCGTCCCACGGCGGCGGACGAATGGAAGAGGGTTGCGGCCCAGTTTCCAAATCATCCGGCCGCGCACCTGCGGCTGGCGCAGTTGGCGGCGAAGCAGGGACAATGGAAGCAGGCCGAGCGGGAATTCATTTTGGCCGAGACCTACTTCAGCGCGCTGGGCGACGCCGATATGGTGCGCGCCGTGTCGGCCCGCCGCGGCTTCGCGCGCGTGGAGAGCGGAGATCTGGAGCAGGCCCGCACCGACCTACCGTCACTCTTCAGCCTGCAGCCCCGGTTGCCGGAGACCGGCTATGGGCCTTGCGAGCGAACCATAACGCTGATGTCGGGACAGGACGACAATTTCGCGCTGCCGGTCGATCCGATCCCTTATGTGAGTCCAGGCTTCGACGCCGACAAGAACCGGGCCACCGAAGAGCATCACAAGCAGTTTAATGAGGAACTCGACGACGTGTCCCTATATGCTTCTGTCATTCTCCCGCGGCTCACATTCTGTCAGGGTCGGATCGAAATTCACCTGCGCAAGGGAAAATCGGGTTATCAAAACGACTCGCTGGGTTACGGAGTCGCGCCCTTTGACCGCCCTTTGCCCAATTCGGGTCCCCTGTTCATTTGGGCCGACAGGCCCGACGAGCACGAAAGGCTGTTTACGGGCTCTGTACCTGGGGACTTTCTGCTGGATGTGCAGCGGGCGCAATTCTCCAAAAAAGTGACATCCCTCGATTTCACCATCGGCGACGATACCACCGTCGACTACATCAAGCTCACGCTGATCTACTAAGATGCCAACTCTGCGCCTGATCATTCTGGTGGGGATCGCTTATGGGGCGCGCGCCCAATCCGGATGCGTTTCGGCGCCGCCGGGCATCTCGGCATGGTTCACTTTCGACGAGCCGCTGTTTCGCCAGCCGGGTGACCACCGCCCCCAGCGTGTACCGGGTTTGGTTGGCTCCGCGCTTCGCTTCAACGGCATCGACCAATACTTCGAACTCCCCGCGTCTACGCCGGGCTTGGACGTGGGCGAAGACGACTTCACCATCGAGCTGTGGATCCGCACGAAGCAGTCCGTAAATACGCCGCCCAGCATCGTGGACAAGCGCGGCCATCAGCCGATAGGCTACCTGATCTACATTTACCAGGGCCGACCTGGTCTGCAGCTCACTGACGGAGGCTCGGTGAGCGGCGCGGGTGCCGGAACCAGCTTCGCCGACGGACGCTGGCACCATGTGGCCGGCGTCGTGAAGCGTCTGCCACCGCAGCCGGCTGCCATGTTTGTGGATGGAGTGCGCCAGGACACAGCCACGCGATACGCTACCTTGTCGAACCTGGACGCTCCACAACCCCTCTGGCTCGGCCGTCACCACGCCAACAGGTTAGTGGACCGCGAGGACATCTACTTCCAGGGCGATATCGATGAGCTGACTTTCTACCGGCGGGCGTTGACCGGGAAGGAGATTCAGTCGATCTTTCGCGCCGGCGCGCGGGGGAAGTGCCACGCCAGTCTGCCGGCACGCACGGAATGATGGCGGCCGATGAAGACTCGACCCTTTTGTCTTGGCGTGACCGCCAAGCGCCGGCAGGAGTGCCGGCGCGGCAGACTGAGAGTCTGCGCCACGACGTTTTAGCGAGCCATCAGGCGCGCCATAATCCGGCTTAGCGGTGCATCAGCGGTCGGCATCGAGGTGCAACCCTTGGCGCCCGCGGCCCAGAGTTGCTCGGCCACCGACGTGTCGTTCTCGGCCGCGTCGCTGTAAGAGGGCGGACGCGCTCCCTTCACCAGCAGCTTTCGCGCGCCGGCCATCTGCCCCTTGAGACCAGCCGGCAGCGCCTGCGCAGGACAATGGTCCAGTACATCGAGAACCGCGGCCAGCACCTCCTGGCTGCGGCGGTAGCGTTCCGCCGCGCCCAATCCGCGCTGCATCGGATCGAGCGCCAGGATCTCGGTTGCCGCATCCAGGCGCTTCTGAGACGCCGTATCGTTCGGATTCAAGCGCAACGCGCCGGCCAGCGCATCCCGCGCCGCCGGATAATCGGCCAGCTCATATTCTGCTTCGCCCAGCCCGGCCCAGGCTGACTGATCCTGGGCATCGCGCTCGATCAGATCGCGGAACAGGTTGGCTGCTTCCCGCGCCAGCCCATGCTCCAGCGAAAGCTGGGCCACCTGCCTCTTCACCGAAAGGCCACTGGGTCCGACCGCCGGTATGGAAAGCAGTTCCGCCTGCGCCTGCTGCTGCCGGCCGGCCTTGCCCAACGCCTGAACCAGCTCGAGGCGCGCCTGAATGCGCCGGTCAGAGGCGGTATTCGCCGGCCAGGCCCCGTCGATGGCGTGGTGATAGTAGCCCACGGCTTCATCGATGCGGCCTTGTTGTGCGGCCACGCGCGCCATCCCCAAATTGGCCTCGCCGTTGGTCGGATCGCTGCGCAATAGATCCTTCAAATAAATCGTGGCGTCATCCGGCTGGCCCGCATTCACCAGGGCGAGGGCCAGGGCGAGCCTGTAGCGACCGGTGTGCGAAATGGATAAGGCGTCGCGGAATTGTCCAACAGCTTCGTCATAGCGGCCGTTCTGAACGAACTGATTGCCCGACTCGTAGTAATGCTGCGCCCTCCCGGCACGCTCGCTGCGGTAGTAGTAGCTTAGAAGGCCCGCCACCACGCCGAGGCCGATGAGCACGGCCAGCACGCCTGCCAGCAGCGACGCCGGCTTGCCTTTGGGCAACACGGGCTCGGCTTCCTCCTCCACTTTTCCCATGGCATATGCCGCCAGGATGTCCTGCATGGAGATGGTGCCCTTCAATTCCCGAATGTTGGTGCGACTGACCACGGGCAGCACTTTGAGGCCCGTCTCCGCCAGTCGCCGCATGGCGCTGTCCAGGGACTGGTCCGCGTGCAGGTGGGGAAACTCCGCCGCGCTGAGCCTATCCGGATCGGGCACGGGCACCAGTTCGCCCAGGGTCTGGTCGCCCAGGTCTTCTGCTTCCGCGGTAGCGCGATCCAATTGCTCCACGCGCAACATGCCGCGCAGCCCCGATGGGCCCACCACCGGCCAGGCGCCGGTCTCCCGGTCGACCATCGCCGCGGCTTGACTGACTCTGAGGGTGGTGCGCAGAGGCTCCGGTGCTTGGCGCATCGCCTGTCCCACCATGAGCAGCGCTTCGCGGGCTCCGGCGCCGGAAGGCAAGTGAATGCCATCCTGATGCAGCAGCGCCTCGTAGACCGACTCTTCCTGGAGGCGGCTGGAAATGAAATAGCTGATCAGGTTCGAGATCATCAACGGGACGATGATGGAGTAGTCGCGGGTGATTTCGAAAATCATGATGACCGAGGTCATGGGCACGCGCACGATTCCGGCGAAGGCCGTGCCCATGCCGACCAGCGCATAAGCTCCGACGCTGCCGGTATAGTCGGGGAACAGCTGGTGCGCCACGCCACCGATTGCGCCGCCCAACATCGCGCCGATGAAGAGGCTGGGACCGAAAATGCCGCCGGCGTTGCCGGACGCATAGCAGGTGGCAGTGGCCACCACTTTCAGCAGGACCAGCAGCGCCATGGTGCGGACGATCATGCCGCCGTTCAGGGCCTGGCTGACGAAGTTGTAGCCTACGCCCAGCACGTCGGGGAAAAACCAGCCGAGGATGCCGACGGTCAGCCCTCCCACGGCCGGCTGCCACCACAGCGTGAACCTGGGAAGTTTCAGAAAATACTTGCGCTGCCATAGCAGGAGCTTGACGAACCCGACCGAAACCAGGCCGCCGGCCACGCCGAGCACGGCGTATACCAGGAATTCCAGTGGATGGACCAGTTGATAGGCGGGCACGTGGAACAGCGGCTCGTCGCCCAGCAGCAGGTGCAGCACGATCCAGGAAGTGGCGGAAGCCAGCACGATGGAGCCGAGCACGGGAGCGTGCATGTCGCCCATGACTTCTTCGAGGGTGAAGAGCACGGCGGCGATGGGAGTGTTGAATGCGGCAGCGAGCGCAGCCGAGGCTCCCACCGGCACCAGGGATCGCACGCTGGCGGGGCTCAACCCCAGGCGGCGGCCGAGTACCGAGGCAATGCCCGCGGATACCTGTACGGAGGGACCCTCGCGGCCCAGCGCGATGCCGCTCGCCAGGGAGATGGCCGACATGCTGAATTTGCCGATGACGGTGCGCATGGCGATGAAGCCGTCGCGCACGAACAACGCGGTCTTGGTCTGCGGGATGCCGCTACCGCGGGCGTTGGGGAAATATCGGGCCAGCAGGGTGCCGGTGACGAGCGCTCCGGCGACCGGGATGACCAACCTGCGCCAGGCGGCGACGGATTCCGGATAGAGCTTGGCTCCCAGATTCTCGGTGACCAGAATGAAGGCCACCACCACCAGGCCGACGACGGCGCCGATGATCAAGGTCAGGAGGAGCAGGACTTTATCTTCGTAACGGTGGGAGGGCGACAATTCTCAGGATAACAGCAGGGCGGGGGCGGGTTGCGCGGAGATCCGAAAATGTGTAATTTTAAGGAGGGGCCACGACCGGTTTCCCGGCCGTAGCTTTGCGGTTACTTTCGACGACGTCTCCGCTGTATGCGGATCGTCACCGTGATTGCTGTGACTGCGGCAATCATAACGGTCAACGTGATGGTTACCATCCGTTGCCTCCTTTCGCCTAAACGGTGGATTTGTCGGCCCGGTGTAGTCGCCACCGGGCCGGCAACGTTTAGGACGCCGTAAAACGTCCCTCCGCTTTCCAACGGGCGAAAATTGAAAACGCAAGAATGAGTGTGGCCGGAGGCGTCCGGCATTCTCCTGGCAAATCCTTTACAACTGGCGGAAAATTGGCGGGGCGCCGGATCGGTCGCGGTGTCCGAGTTTCCATCTCACTGCTCCGGTAGAGATCCCATGGGCCGGACCTTACCTTGAACCGAACCGCACGTTCCTCATGGGCCAATCCGGATTTCCCGATCGCACGGCTCTATGCGTACTCGTACACAACGAGGATGGCTTCCATAACCATACCTTCACGATACCGGGAATGACCTACATGCTTAACGTCGGCGGCCGACGTCCAGCCGAATTCATTGAGGGCAGCTTTGCACCTTCCGCGCAACGGCTGATCGCAATTCTTCCTGAAGCGGAACGGCGTCAGCTTGCCGAGATCGGAAGGGCGTTAAGAACCACGGCGGCAAGGGCCCGAACATGACGCCATCCACTCATACGCCGGAGATGCCGCCGCCAGTCCTGTACAAATACTACCCGCCTGAGGCCTCGATATCTTCCACAACCTCCAGGTGAGGTTCTCGAATCCCGCGCAGTTCAACGACGTGTTCGACAGCAACTTCGGTGGCCGCGAAAGGCGTAAGCCGTTCCGCGCGAGGTCGACCTGCCCGACCGATCGATGAACACGATCATCCTCGGCGCTGGCATACTCCAGGGACATGTGGTCGAGATCATGCGGCAGGCCGAAGTCCTCAACGGTCAGCTGGAATTTAACGTCACCATACAGCAGTCAATGATCAATCTCACGTCGCGGATGATCTACCACGCTCGGCCGGAGTCGGGGCTGTGCGACAAATGCGGCGGCATCGGAACGGTGAAGCTATTGCCGCCAGGTCACTGAGTCCGGGGAGCTTCGCAGCCCCGCAAACAGCGCCGCCATGTGGCTGCGCGCCCGTGACGCGGCTGCGCGGGGGCGATGGCTTCGGATGCCCGAAGTCCGCGGGCTCGCGTTGCCATAACGCGCTTCCAGCAGTTCGAATCGTTCCCGCGCCCGCCGCGCGTGGCCCTTCGCCGCGACGACGGCGGGCGGATGGGGCGACAGATCGGCGAGGAGACATTATCTAAAGGGCGCACGATCACCGCGATCATGCAGCAGGGCGTTCCGCCCGCCCGCCTTCCTATTGAATGACCAGCCACGTCAGCCCACGGGCCGGTACTCTTACCGGTACTTCGACGCGGTACCCGCGATCGAGAACATAGCGCCGCGGGTTTCCATCCTCTTGTCGGATGAACGCCTCACGGGTAAGGCCGGTGTAATACAGCGGCAGCGCGACGCTCCTCCGCACGGCCTGGTCGAGCGGGTTATAGACAACAGCCAACCCCTTCTCAGCCAATCGCGGATTGACGTGTAGAATCACATCCACGTCGCGGCCATCCGGCCGGCGCACGTGGATGATATCGGAGTCGAGAATGCCACGGTAGCGCTTATAGAAATCCACCCAACGCTTAACGAGAGTCTTGGTCTCTGCGGAGTCGTAGAGGCGCGGGCCGCGATAGCAGGCTTGAACGCCGGAAGCGAAGTTTTGCGCCAGGTGCGCGCCGTAAGCATCGAGGTGTTCGCGAAGAGGTTCCAGCGTGGCGGCCTCACCGCCCCCTTGATACTGCACCAGCGGCACAAACATCCATCCCATGCTGGGCGTCTTCTCCCACGTGCCATCGAATATATTTTGGCGTCCCAGCAGAATCTGCCGCTCCCGCGGGAGTGACCAGTTCACTTCGCGATAGCCCATTCCGGTCTTGTTGGAACCTTCCAGAAAGTACCAGTCCGGCACGTTGAGGTATACGCCACGCGCCCGGCACCATGCGTATAGATCCGTGATCTTCTTCCATTGCGCCCATTGCGAGTCATCGAGGCCGCGGTGCCCGGGATGCGTGGTGGATGCGCAGACATCGCCGGGATACGAGCCGTCATGCTCCAGGACGGAGATCCCGGTCTTCTCGATGAAAGACATGACCTTGCGGAAATATGCACTGCCCCATCGGCTACAAAGACACGGCGAATCGCCAAAGATCGCACCCCCGGGCTTGCCTGTTGCGGGGTTGATTACGTCGTCGTCGTCGCCGATCTTGCGGCTTGCCAGCAGAGAGTACCCGCCGAGTTCCACGCCCCTGCTCTTGCCATAATCGACAAGCCCCTTGATTTGCGCGAGGTAGGCGGGGTCTTCCTTCTCGATGTTGAAGCCGCTGCCAAAACTCATGATGACCATTTCGAAGCCGACGGCAGCGCACTGGTCGATGGCCGATCTCACGGATTCGGGATCCGCACTGCGCGCGTGCATCAGGATAGGGTTCTCTGTAATCCACGGGGCCAGCGTGCGATACATGCGCCGAAGGGCCAGCCCGCGGCGCTCCCGCTCCGTGGTGTCGTGAATCAGCTCGAAAATACGGAACGTTTCGAAGGCGGCGCCAGGCTGTACAACCTGCGCCGGCCCCAGCGGAGGCTTTGTCTCCAACAGCAAACGTGCCTCCAGACGGTAGTTCACCTGCGTTGTGTATTGCTTATCGGGAACCCAGTTGGCGACCTTGTTGGCGCCGCTTCCCGGGTGAGTGGCTACGAAAGAGTAGTCGCTCTCGACCTGGATGTAGGGATTCCCTGCGGCGCCGGCGTCCTCCACCTGCGATTCGTATTCCACGGAGGCCAGAATCTCGCTCGTGAAGGTGTTAACGGTGATCGGGTCTTTACTGCCATTGCGGATCTCCAGCCACTTAGCCAGCAGCGGGATGCCATCGTACATCTCGTAGTGCACGAAAACGGCGACGCCCTTTCGATCCGGGTGTTCAAAACGCAAAACCAGCGAAATGCCCGGCGGCGGCCACGGAAGGTCATCCGCACGGCGCACGCGCTTCCATGCGAACCTGGCCTTTGTATTCCCGGCTTCAAAGCTGGCAAAGCGGAAGGCCGTAGGGTCGGCGGTCATCCGGTCCACCCATTCGGAACGGAGGTAGGCATAATCCGGCTGCCCGAGCAGACCGCCGACGTTATACGGATGGCCGTCCAGCGTAATCGCGGCTTCGGGCTTGACGGTGCGCAGCAGTGCCGCTCCGTTGCTCAGATTGTCAAAGGCCACAGAGGCGGCGTCAGGCGTCAGCCGCCACACTCGCGCGATCAGCCCATTTGACATCCGGAGTTCATTCGGATGCGCACCACGGCACAGGGTGGCATGCGCAGCGATCCGGGACACCAGCCAGTCAGATTTGGGGCTTACGGCATTGGCCGCGCAAGCCGGCAGTTCATCCATCTTCGTGGCGAACAGTGGCAGTGTTAGGCAAAGGGCTAACAGATAACGCTTCATCTTTTTTCTCAAACCCTTTGAAAATAACATGCGTGCTGCCGTGACGCGCCGCCCGTGCGCCTGCGCGCCCGTGGCGCGGTTGCGCGGGGTGATGCTTCCGGACGGCCGCAGTTCACGGGGTTGGGTGGCGATAGCGCGCTTCGCAACGCACGCCTGCGTCCCGACAACTCCCGTGTGATCGGCCGTACTGCAGCACCAGCCGGGAAGACCCCAATGAACCACTACCCGGAGCTCGGCGATAATTGGACATGAGCCTTAAGCGTTCAGTGCTCATCATCCTTATCGTTCTGCTCATGCTTGCTTTCTTCGTCTATCGCTCTCGACAGGCGTCACGGGGCTTGAACGTCGAGCCGCACGCCGCGAGGGAAATTGAGAAGGCGCGGCGACGCTGAGAGGCGCAACAAACAAACCAACGCGAGGGCCAAGCCCGACGACATCGTAATCCCGACGACATTCATAATCGGAAGCTTCTCGGTTGGGATGGGGATGCGCGCGGCGGTAGCCTGGCGATGACCCACACGAGAGGGGTCGTTGTATCACACCGCCGATGAGACACCGGGGTCGTCATCGTCCGAATGCCCACGCCACCATCAGCGGGAACTCTTCTCGCCAGAATGCGCCACCATGCGACCCGGCTCGCTCATTCATGACGACATCCGCATCTGCATCGCGCAGCGCGTCCGCCCACCTCCTCGCGTTCTCGAGGAAGAACGGCTCCAGTGTGCCAGCGACAAGGTATGTGCGCGGAAGCGGACTCGGCATAATGCCAGGCGGCTTGTAACCGCCGCCCGGCGAGGCGCACAAGACCGCACCGTAGACATGTGGATGTCGAAGCCCAAGCGCGAGGGCCAGCTCTCCACCCGCCGAGACGCCGAACACCGCGGTACGTTCAGTGGGCAGCGCCAAGCCAAGCCGCGACTCCGTCCATCGGCGAACGTCCTCGACGAAGAACATCTCGTGTGCCGCGAACCGCTCCGGCTCAAAGCCCGGCGAGTACTCATGGAGCCGCAGTGTCTCATCGGTAAGCCCATGTACACCGACGATCATTATGGACCGTACGTCGGACTTCTCGAGCAACCGGCCCCATTTCGAGATTCCCTGACCGTCACCGGTGAAGATGATTGCTGCGGGCGGGTCCGGTGGAACGTAAACCGCGACCTGCCTTCCACCGTCGTAGTCGAACATCTCGGTGACCAACTCTCCCAAGACGGAGCCGGTGGGCTTGGCTGGCGCTCCCTCGGACTCACTTAGCTTGCGGTTGGCGAGATTGCGTGCTTGCTTCTCCATGGCCTTACCTTCATTTTAGAACTTGGGAACTCCATACCCAGCAAGCTCCGCGCGCGTCCACTTCGCCCGGATGCCGCGACAGAGCGCGGCGCCTCTAGGCTCGCGCCAGGTTCGTGGGACTAATCAAGGAAACGCATGCGCAACACATGCAGATCCTGCTTGAGGATCTCGTCCGCACGACCATCGATGTCGGCAGGTGATCCCGGCGCCGCGAAAAACCGTCCGGACAGCGCATCGGCCGCTCCCGACGCCAAATACAGCACCAGTTCGGTTGCGGCTGCGGGCGGGTCGTCCCGGCCCTCATCGAAGATTTTCTGGAACCAGGGCAACCACCGCTTCCCGGCGTCCGACTGTAACAAATCCTCTGCCATTGCGGTGCGCACGGTGCCGGGTTGGATGGCGAAAAGCGATACGCCAAACTGCCGCACCTCATCGGCGAGAACTTCCGTGAGACGAATCAGAGCCGCCTTGCCGGTTAGATACGCGGACATGTAGGGGATACTGCGCAGGCCCGCTCCGCTAGCCACATTGATGATTCGCCCGCAGCGGCGTGCCGTCATTCCGCGGAGCACGGCGTTCGAGCACAGCAGCGGTCCTTTCAGGTTCGTCTCCAGCGTTCGCCACCAACCCGCAACGTCCTGCTCCCAGGTTGGTCCAAACGGCGGTCCGGCGCCGGCGCTATTCACGAGCAGGTCGACAGGGCCTAGTTGTGTTTCGACCGTCTCGATCATCCTCGCAACGGCCGCTTCATCGGTGGTGTCTGTGGGAACGGCGATAGCCTCATGTCCGTCCGCGCGGATGTACCGCACTGTCTCGTCGAGTTGATCTGCGCTGCGCGCGGCCACCGCCACGCGCATTCCGTTTCCCGCCAAAGCGACCGCGAAGGCTCGGCCTAAACCGCGGCCGCCTCCCATAATCAACGCTACATCCGGGTCCAATCGCTGCATCTGCAATTGATACCGCCCACGATGAACCTGTGTCAACGCCGGGCTGCCTCCGGCAGATGGGGATGCCCGCAGGGTGCGGGCGCCGATATCGCCGGGGACGCAGCCCGCGCCGCCTTCACGCCCGCGGCGCGGTTGCGCCGGGGTGATCGCTTCTCGATGCCCGAGTCCGCGGGCTCGGGTTGCCATAACGCGCATCCCGCATGCCGATGCCCGCTCGCCCGCTCCGGCGTATCGATGGTTTGCGAGGCGTCGGTGGGCGGCGGCGCACCGCAGGTCCGTCGATTTGCTGGGGGGAACGGCCCGTCGCCTGGACTTCCAAAGTTGTTTCTAAGCGCCTGCGTTCGCGGCGCGCGGTTTTCGTTCCAGGGCATCCCGCGCAGCCTCGTAACCTTGACTGAACCGGGCAAAGAAACTGCATCCCGGCTCAAGCTCGAACGCTCGGCTGAACAAATACTGTAGCTCGTCATCGCTCAGGCCAGCACAGGTCATGGCCGTTACGCGTGCGACGGCATCGACGCGCTGCTCCATCGAACAGTCGGGCTTCAAAAGCACAGCGATCTCCACCCGAAGACTGACGGGATCGTCGCAACACGCTTGTTGTCGAACTTCGAGGCATGCGCCGCACGCCAGTGCGAGGGCATCTTGCATTTTCGGCCTCATATGCCCCGAGGGGGTACAGTACTCACCAGAATATAGCGCCTCGCTCGAAAGCGGCAATCCGGAAACGTCTCTAGATCTCGCTAGATCTATACCCTAGATCGTTAATCGGAATCCCCTAGAGAGAGATGTCGAAGAGCCAGAATCTCTTTCGGCGAATCTCTGGTATAGTTTGGTCAGGGCTCTCAGGATCGAGACGTTTGTCCGCTGAGGGGTTCCAGCAATTAAGCAAATCGAGCCTCGGGCGGGCTTGACTGGGCGGACCTCGTGGAAACGCTACGGCGCAGGATCTATAGTCTTTACCGGCCGACAATACCGTCATGGAGTGCACTGAGTCCTGGCGACCAGCTCGCGGCCAGGGCGTTGCACCCGATTGTGGTGGTTGCACTGGCGTGGGTGGGTCTGTGGTACGGTCTGATCCCGCGGTTGCCAAAACTACCCAGCGCGGTGCTCAGCGGCAGCGTCGGCGTCGCCTTGCTTGTGTCGCTCGGCATCCTCCGGCGCGGGCACGTGCGCAAGGCCACCTGGGTCTTCATCATCGCTCAGTGGTGCTGGGGGACCGTCATGGCTGTGCTCTACGGCGGCATCCACAGCGTGGCCCTGATCAGCTTTGTGCCATGCTTAGTGACCGCCGCGATCCTGTTGGGGAAGAAGGTGGCGATGTGGGGCGCCCTGGGGTTTTTGGCATTCACCCTGTCGCTGGCCGTGCTCGAAGTGACCGGCCTGCACGTGTCGCCGTATTCCCCCCTGCCGCCGCTGCTGCTCTGGATAGGGGTCCCGGTGACCGGCCTCATCGCGGCTCTGCCTCTGAACGAATTGCTCCGCTACCTGCGGGAATCTTTGGATATCGTGCAGCGGCAATTGGATGCGCTCCGGAGTTCCGGCCAGTCTTTGCGCGAAAGCGAAGCTAGAAACCGCGCCATCCTGGAGTCCGTGCGTGACGGTATTGTAGTCACCGACGAGCAAACCGGACAGATTCTCAGCATTAACCCGGCTGCGGAGCGTCTCGCCGGGAACCGCATCGAAGAACTGCAAAACCTGCTGACGTCTCAATTGGGGCGCGCGGCGCCGCGCGACTTCTCGGGGCTCGTTGAAGCCAAGATCACACGGAGCGAAGGAGATTCGACACCGGTCGAGCTCTCATCGGTAGTCGTTCCGTTAAGCGCGGATCGGCGGCTCCTGGTGGGCGTATTTCGAGATGTCTCGGAACGGAAAGCGGCCGAGTTGGAGCGCTCCAAGCTGGAGAACCTTATCCGGCAGGCGCAACGGCTCGAGACCATGGGTAGACTGGCAGGAGGCGTGGCTCATGACTTCAATAACCTGTTGACCGTAATCAACGGCTTCAGTCGATTGGTTCTTGACCGGTTGCCGCCAGGCGACGCAAATTGGGTCGCCTTGGAGGAGATCCGCAAAGCGGGCGATCGGGCGGCCGCCTTGACTCAGCAGTTACTGACGTTCAGCCGGAAGCAGATTTCTCAGCCCAAGCCCATGGACTTGAATGTCTTGTTGGTGGACATGCAACCCATGCTGCGGAGCTTGGTTAACGAAGAGATCGAGCTGTTACCGCGGCTGGCCACAGCCCTGCCTTCAATCGATGCTGACCCCATCCACATGCACCAAGTGGTTGTCAACCTGGTCACCAACGCGCGCGACGCAATGCCCAAAGGCGGCAAACTGGTTGTCGAGACGGCGGCATTGGACCTGAACGCCGGCGATACGGTTGTGGCTCCCGATCTGCGACCCGGGTTGTATGTGGTGCTGTCCGTGAGCGATGACGGCGAGGGAATGGATGAAACGGTACACCGGCGGCTGTTTGAGCCGTTTTTCACGACAAAGGAAGTGGGCAAGGGAACCGGGCTCGGACTCTCAACGGTCTACGGCATCGTGCAGCAATGCCATGGCGCTATCACTGTGGACAGCCAGGTAGGCAAAGGGAGCACTTTCCGGGTCTATCTGCCTGCTCGCAAGGCGCCGGTCGCGGCCGGCGAGCCTGCCTCTCCCGACCCGCTCCGCCATTCGGAGACAATCCTCGTCGTGGAGGACCAGGACGACGTCCGAAAGCTGATCGTTCAGATTCTGCGAGCGCACGGCTATTGTGTCCTGGAGGCAGCTAATGGCTACCAGGCGCTCGACGAGGCCGCGCGCCACCTGGAGCTGCTGCACCTCATGATCACCGACGTGGTGATGCCGGGCATGCCCGGACCGGAATTGGCGCGGCGGCTCGCATCGGTTCATCCTGGGACCAGAGTCCTGTTCACCTCCGGCTACACCGAGACCCGAAAAGACCTGGAGCGTTCCGTTCCGTACATCGCGAAACCATTCACGCCAGCCAGCTTAGTGAAAAAGGTGCGCGAAGTTTTGGCCGGCGAAATTCAGGAACCGGATAAGAACTGATCAGCCCTGATTCTTCCGTGGTCCCACGCAGGGGCAGACCTCGCGTAGGTGCTCCCAGGGCCGGTCGCGCCAGCAAGAGTTTATGGCGTAGTTACCTGATTAGGCCGTTGGTTTCACGTGCGCGAACCCGTTGCCATCGGCGCATTCCGTAGCTTCGATGCCGGCGGCCAGTACCGGCGGCAGCTTCCGGCGCCCGCCGCCCGTCGTCCGTCGCCGTGACCGGTACGCGCGGATGGGAAATATCAATTGGCTTCGAGATATTCCGCCCACACCAGTTCGCACGCGCCAGGACCCTCGTCCGTGCGGCTGAGGGAACTGCGCCAACGCCAGCCGTCGGGGGCTTCGGCGAGGACCAGGAATCCGCGCAAATCGATCAGGTTGCCGGGGCGCACGGATCTCAGACGGGAATCGATTGTGGAGTTGGCTGGGATCATGTGCAGGTTGGCAATGTGCGCGGTAATGTCTTCATGCGTCGCGGGCCAGCGCGCGGTCTTCGGTTTCCAATAGAAAGCGCGGTAGCCGCGATAGATATCGAGCTGATCTAGGATGTTCGCATCGGACATCAGTCGCCAGCCAACGGTAAGATCCATGGGTGAGATTTGCGCTTCGCGGCCCAGCCAGTAACGCTCGGTCATGAGCACGCGGGCGCGCAGATGGAAGGTGGCGAGTGGCGTGATCTGATAGGCTCTGTACGGCCAAGGATGGCCTTGCGCGATCAGCTCTTGATCGGGTTCTTCGGCAACGAGAATGCTGCGGGGACGCTTAATCTCGTTGGGGAACCAGTCGAACGCGAACGCCAGGACGAGCATCAGCAGGATGCCGAGATAGACCCGCATGCGTTCATTATAGGAAGGCGCCGTCGATCGCCGCCAGTTCGCTAAGGTGAACTACGATGGCACCGGCGCAGCCGCCCGCGTCCGTCGCCGCGACCGCGGGCGGGCGGATGGCGAAGGGCGCCACCTACGACGAGATAGCATGTGCCATCGCCAGAATCCTCCACGATGCATGCCATCGCCCGGCACAGTTCGCCGTTAGGATTTACGCCGATGACCGAACACCACGCGTTCCCCCTGTCGCGTCGTCGAACATGCGTCACGACGCAGGACGGTGTGCGACAGGCAAAGACTTGGCCGTCTACGGCCTCGCAATTGGGATTCTCAGGGATGTGGATCAACACCGGCATTTCGTTCCATGATATTCGACAACTGCAGCCGGAATGCCGGCGACCCCGTTCCGGCGGCCGCCGCGCCACCCATGTGCCTGCACGCCCTTCGCGCTGTTGCGCGGGGGTGAATCGCTTCCCGATGCCCGGGGTCCGCGGGCTCGGGTTGCCATTCAAGTATAATTGAAGCGCGGAATGGAGCGTACATGGGAAAAAAGATAGCCATTGGTTGTGCCGGCGCGGCCGTCGCCTTCGTGCTGATCGTGGTAGTTTCGATCAGCGGAATCTACAACTCACTCGTGCAACTCGATCAGGCTACCCAAGCGCAGTGGGCCCAGGTCCAAAATGCATATCAGCGGCGCGCCGATCTGGTGCCTAACCTGGTGGCGACCGTCAAAGGCGCTGCAAACTTTGAACAGAGCACTATGACAGCGGTTACGGAGGCTCGCGCCAAGGTCGGCCAAGTCACACCCGCCGCGATGGCGGACGTCACCAAAGATCCGGCGGCCTTCCAACGGTATCAGGAGGCGCAGCAAGGGTTGTCTTCGGCGCTGTCTCACTTGCTGGTCGTCACCGAAAACTATCCGCAGCTCAAAGCGACCGCCAACTTCCGCGACCTCCAAGCGCAACTGGAGGGTACCGAGAATCGCATTACTGTTGAGCGACAGAGGTTCAATGAGGCAGCCCAAGCCTTCAACACCCGCCGGAGCAGCTTTCCGGCGGTGCTGTTCGTTGGCTTCTTCGGCGACAAATTCGCAACCAAGCCTTACTTCCAGGCACAATCCGGAAGCGAGAAGGCGCCCGAGGTGAAGTTCTAGGTCGCCACGTGCGCCGTAGTTTACTCATCGTTGTCATCTTCGTTTCGGCTGTGCTCCTGCACGCGGCTGAAACGCCTATCCCGCCGTCGCCCACCCAGTGGGTCACCGACACCGCCAACTTCCTATCGCCGGAAACCGTGCACTCACTGGACGCACGCCTCGCGGCCTACGAGCAGGCCACGGGCCATCAATTGATTGTGTACATAGCGCCCACCACGGGCGGTGCGCCGATCGAGGACTGGGCTGTCCGGGCCTTCGCAAAATGGAAGGTAGGTCGGAAGGGGCTGGATGATGGACTGGCCCTTTTCATTATGTCCAAGGACAGTAAGATCAGGATCGAGGTCGGCTACGGACTCGAAGCCGTAGTGCCCGATGTGATCGCGTCCCGTGTGATCAACGAAGTGATGGCGCCGCGGATTCAGGCCGGCCATCCCGATGACGCGGTAACGGCGGCTATCGACTCGCTAACCGGAGTCATCGGCGGGCAGGCCAGTGCGCCCACGCCCGCGCCGGCACCGGAGCAGTCCAAGCCAATCAGCGTGTTTCGATGGATCGTATATGGCATCGGCGCAATACTGTTCCTGGCCTTGCTGATCACGCACCCGGCACTAGCCTTCTACCTCCTGGCCAGCATCATGTCCGGCGGTAGTGGGGGTGGTGGCGGAGGAGGAGGCGGCGGATTTGGCGGGGGCGGTGGGCGGTCCGGCGGTGGAGGAGCGAGCGGATCATGGTAACCATCGACAAGGATCGAATCAAGCAAGCCATTCAGAAAGCCGAGAGGCGGACTTCCGGCGAGATCCGCGTTTCCGTGTCACCGTTGTTCTGGGGCGATGTCCGGAAAGCCGCCGAGAAGGCATTCGAGCGGCTGGGAATGACCGCGACGAGGGATCGCAATGCCGTGTTGTTCTTCGTCGTGCCCGCGCGCCGCAAGTTCGTCGTCCTGGGCGACAGCGCCATCCACGAAAAGGTTGGCCAGGAGTTTTGGCATCACATCGTCCGCACCGTGTCCGAAAAGTTCAAGCAAGGAGATTTTACGGGAGGCCTTGTCGCCGGAATCGAAGCAGTCGGCGAAGACCTGGCCAAGCATTTCCCCTTCAACGCCACCAGCGACACGAACGAGTTGTCGGACGACATTGACTACGGCCCCCAAGAGCCTGGCGGTTGAAGCACCAGGTTGATGGGGACGTCCTGCCCGCAAAGGCGAGCAAGAACGGCCTTCTAATCTCCTCTGCACTTGCCGACGATCACAGTGATATCGTCGTGCTGTTCGTGAGGACTGAACTGTCTGACCTGCTCGACTATCGCCGCGATCATGGCCTCTGGAGGCAGTTGTCTGTGCGCTTCCAGCGCTTCGATCAGACGCTGTTCGCCGAATTCTTCATCCACGTTGTTGAATGATTCCGTGATTCCATCGGTGTAAAGGACGAGGGTGTCCCCTGGAAGGAGTTGGCACTCCGTCATGGTGCACTCCCATTCTTTAAATATGCCCACTACTGTGGAGGTCGAGCCGAGCTTGTCAACCGTACCATCGTGCCGGAGGAGCAACCCCGGGAGTGCGCAAGGCTCTGAAGAGCCGCATCATCTCCTGATTTCTCCCTTCTACAAGACCACATGACTATGCTATGGCGGGCCTGACAGGGCCAGCTTAGTATCGGTAAGTCGGGCGTGGTAATGCGGCCGGCGAGAGCGCCGGCAGGCAGGCCGAGGGCCTGCGCCTGGACTTCGAAATCGCTCAGGAGAGAACCGAAATGAAACCCAGAACGATGAAGCGCAATTCGCAGTTCCAAAGCTCGCTGCCGGCCGCGTGCAGCGTCCTCCTCATGCTCTGTGGCGGGCAGGCAGGTCTCGCCCAGCAGAGCGCGGGACAGGCCGCCACGGAGGAGAAAGCAGCTACGGCCCCAGCCAAGCCGGGCGGCGAAGGCATCAAAGTGCACGGCCACTGGATCATCGACGTAAGAAACCCGGACGGCTCGCTCGCCCAGCATCGCGACTTTGAAAACTCGCTCCAGGACGGAGGGCAATTCCTGACTGGCTTGGTCTCTGGGTACTCGGTCCTCGCCGGTTATTACATAGTCCTTGTCGGCAATGCCTGCACTGCCACGGCGGCCCCATATAGTAGCAATTGCTATATCCCTCAAAACTCGTTCGAGGAGACCCTGCTTTGGGCAACAATATACTTGCCTTACCATAGCCCTGCTGTCTGCCGTGAAGTCGAAGGGCGGACACGACAGCAGAGATGAAGGTGGAAACCGATCCGTCAAGAATTCCAGTCACGCAGACACACAAAAATGAGCCCTTGATCAGTCTCCAATAGCGAGAGGATCGTTTCTGTGTATTACCAATCAGCGCCCGTCATGCAGTTCGGCAATGAAATCGTTGGTCACAGTCCCGTGTTTCAAAACGTGCTGAATCAGGTTCGGATCATCGCCAGGAGCGACTCCGTCACCTTGATCCAAGGTGAGACTGGCACAGGCAAGGAAGTCATCGCGCGGGCCATTCACAACCATAGTTCGCGAAGCCAGGGACCATTCGTCAAACTAAACTGCGCGGCCATCCCTGGGCCTCTGTTGGAGAGCGAGCTCTTTGGCCACGAACGAGGTGCATTCACAGGAGCGTTTACCCAAACGAAGGGGCGATTTCAACAGGCGGATGGCGGCAAGCTCTTTCTTGATGAGATTGGCGACCTGCCTCTGGAACTGCAGCCAAAACTATTGCGGGCCCTTCAGGAGCAGGAGTTCGAACGACTCGGCTGTACTACCGCCTTAACGTGATCCCAATCGATCTTCCTCCCCTGCGCCAGCGCGTCCAGGACATCCCGCTGCTGGTCGAGCACTTCATCCGCATATTCTCCGCGGCGCATGAATAAACCGATTGAACTGGTGCCGGAGGAGGTGATGGAAGTTCTCAAGGAGCACGATTGGCCGGGCAAGGTTCGCGAGTTGCAGAATTTCGTGGAGCCGTCGATCGCGAGATTGTGAGCCACCGTGAAGAGCCACGCTTTGGGGTTGTCGAGCGAACGCCCTTCCTTGAGATAGCGGAACAGCCGCAGGAAGGTTTCTTGCGTGACTTCCTCAGCCCGTCCCGGATTCCTCATCTTGCGCAAGACGTAGCGGAAGACGGGAATGTGAAGCTGTTCGAAGAGAGCGTCTACTCTTTCGCTGAGCGTCATAGGTGCGGAGGCTGTGCCAGCGGAGAACGTAAATGTATTGTCAATAAGAGTTTGGCTTGTCGTGTGGCCAAGGTTGAACATTCCGCCCTTGGACATGACGGCCCAGGAACGCTTTTTTGCGTGTGGCGCCCGAAAATTTGCCGATTGACGAGGCGCCATGCCGCCGGCATCCTATGTCGCCGCCACCCGCCCTGGCATCCTCCGGTCCGTAGCCGGCGGATCTTCCTCCCTTCGGAGCATATCACCTAACTGCGTGGGCCCGTCGCCGGCATCTCGCAGTCCTCGAACTGTAATCCGAGCCAATCTATCCGGAGATCGTGTAACCGAAGCCACGCAATACGAAAGGCGATTGCGAGATTACTCACAACGGGCCTTCCGCTGCTGAGAGCTTGCCGGAAGAGGAACTCGACGGCCGTGATACCCACGCACATGTCACTCAGAGACACCTACGCGCCAGGGCAGTGGGGGCACGCGGTGCCCGCCTTGGCCGCCTTGATGCTGTTCGTTTATACGCCGTCGATGGCGCAGGACGTTCCGCCGCCGACGGCTACACCGCCTGTACCCACCGGTTACTGCAGCTCCCTCTACACCGAGCTGAAGGGCGATCTGCAAGCGTTTAACACCTCGCTGGCGACTCCGCCCACCTGGACCCCGATACCCGGCCGTCCCACCTTGTACGGCGCAACCCTGCAGTGGGCCAACAGCAACACCGGCCCTCAGCTATCGAGCCCGAGTTGCGCACTGTCCACGCCGTCCGGCTGCACCCAACTGCCGGCCGTTCAGGCCGAATTGCAGGAGATGAAGGCTTTGGGTGTGCAGATCGTTTCGATACCCGCTCTATTCCCCATTTTATATGAGCCTTTTTATAGCACCCAAACCGTCACCTATCAACCATACCTGGCCTTCTACACGCTGGTGGCCCAGGCTGTCCGGGCCGCCGGCCTTAAACTCCTGGTGGACTCCGAGATCACGTTCTCCAATGACATACAGGCCGGCTGGACCAACATGAATTCCTTCTACAGCACGCTCACTTGGCCGGAGTACATGGCGGCGCGCGCTCAAATGGCCGCCACCATCGCCAAGAACCTGCAGCCGGACTATCTGGTGCTGGCCGAAGAACCCGATACCGAAGCCGCGCAATCGGGCCAGACAAACCTGAGCATCCCGGCGGACGCCGCGCAAATGGTGGCCGGAGAGATCGCCGCCGTCGAGGCCCTGAACCTGCCTAATCCTCCCAGGATGGGTGCGGGCTTCGGCTCCTGGATGCCGGCCTCCGGCACTTCCAGCCTGCTGAACTACATCCATGCATACATTGCGCTGCCCTTGAACTACATCGACTTCCACCTGCTCCCGGTCAACACCGTATCGGCTGACAATTTCGCGGCCAACACCCTGACCATCGCCAGTATGGCGGCAGCCGTCGGCAAACCCGTGGCCATCAGTCAGGCCTGGCTGTCGAAGGTGTCGGCCTCGGAATGGGATGGCTACTCTACCAGCAGCCTCGATCTGGAACGCTCCCGCCAGCCTTTCAGTTTCTGGGCGCCCATCGACAGTTATTTCCTGCAGACCGCTCAAACGCTGGCCGAGTACACCAAGATGCTCTATCTTGACGCGGAGCAGTCGTTCTACTTCTCCGCGTACCAGACGTATGGCGGTACCGTCGCCAATGGCGGATCCGTAAACTGCACCTGCACCACCACCAGTTGCTCCGATTACGTGATCGTGCAGGACGAGACTCCGCTGGCGGAAACGGCCGATCAGGTGAGCGTGTACACCCCGGTCGCATTTTCGTTCTACAACCAACTGGTCACCACGCCCGACAAGACTCCGCCGTCCGTCCCGCCTGATTTCACCGGGACGGTCGGTTACACCACTGCCAATCTCTCATGGGGTAATTCGACCGACAACATCGGCGTAGCGGGCTACAATCTGTATCGCTGCACCCCTCCCTTGGCCGGCCAATCCTGCACGGGTGTGTGGATCGCAACCATGGCTCTGCCCGGCTACGCTGACAGTACACTGACGAGCGATACGCTGTACAACTACAAGGTCCAGGCATTCGATTTTGCCGGCAACAATTCGGCGTTTGCGCCCACAGTGAGTTTGAAGACGTATACGACGCCGGCTACGGCCGCGACCAACCTGGTCGCCACCGCGGTCTCGCCCCAGGAAATCAGCCTGAGCTGGTCTCCGCCATCAAGCAGTACAGGGCTGAGCCGGTATCTCATTCTGGCCGGCGCCTCGTTGACCAATCTTCAGCAGATTGCCGAAACGCCGGCCGGCACGACGACTTATAACAACGTGTCCCTGGCCCCGGCAACGACCTACTACTATGGCATCGTGGCTGTAGAACAGGGGATCGACGGGCCCATTTCTACGCCCGCCTATGCTACCACCCCGCCCCTGCCGGGCCCGCCCAGCGATGTGACCGGGATGGCCTCCAGCCCCACTCAAATAGTTCTGAACTGGCAGCAGAACCCCCTGCCTGATGGCTTGCCGGTCGCCTCCTACCAGATCTTCCAAGGCACTACTTCCGGCGATCTGGCCGAGGCAGGGACGGCTGTGTCTCCGGCCACCACTTACACCGCGACATCCCTGAGCCCCAATACAACCTATTACTTCGAAATCCAGGCGGTGGACACAAGCCACAACCTTTCGGCCCCATCCAACCGGATAGCTGTCACCACCCTGCCCATGCCGGCTGCGGCGAGTGTCACCCCGCCTTAGCCGAGAGGACATGACGTTTCCACAAGAGTGCCGTCCAAGGGGACCTGCGCGTCAGCGCGCGCTGGGCGGGGTGGACGCCATCCGGAAAGTCCAGTCCGAGACCCGCCATGGCGAGTTCGAAGGGCATGGTGTCCAGGGCAAAGCGACCTTCATCGCCTATGCCAAGCCACTCAAAACGCTCAATAAGATCACATTGTCCGACGGATCCCAAATCGTCTCCGGTTTCGATTGCAGCGTTTCGTGGTCAATCACTCCGCAGGGCGCCAGCATCGACAAATACGAGCTCGCCGGAGTGGTCGATTTTAAGGGCCGCCGCTGCTACTGGATGCACGGCACCACCCACTGGGGCAAAGACAACAACCAGTATTACGGCATCCAAACCGGCTGCTCGCCGGTTACCGCTTTCAATCGGACAATTCATCCTCGGCGGTCGGCCAGGATACGCAAACTCGCTGTTCGAATTGCCCGCCGCCGTGAAGGCCCTCTTAAAATAGTGCATGTGGGGCAGGCCCCCGGCCTGCAGCGGCCTCTCAGGCCGCCTGCTTTAGGTGCAGGTTAAGCCACCCCGTTCGCAGCCGCCTTCATCTTAGCTAACCCGGTTTTAGCCGTGTCCAATGCATTGCCTTTCCAATAAGCCGGATTGAAAAGTTCGAGCGATAAGACCAACCCCGGCGCCACCCGCTGCAAATCCGCGAGGATTTGATTGATCGGTGCCACACCATCGCCGGGATACACTCGATCCCGGTCGCTGATGCCAGCTCGCGGCGGGTTCCCGGGATAGTCGTTCATATGGATAACCTGGATCGCCTGCCCACTGAGTAGACGCAGGCCGTCGAAACCAGAGCCGCCCTTGTAAAGATGGAACACGTCGGCCAGCACACACGCCTTACGATGAGAAGCTTCCAACGCGGCATAAGCAGCCTGAGACAACCGGCTCAGGCAGGGCGATGACCCCCAGAATTCCAGTTCGGGCACTACGCCCGCCTGATCGCCCAATTCGAGCACGGCGCGATACCGTTCCGCGATGCGCGCCAACGCGATTCCATTCTCATCCTTTACCCCCGCCGGAGGCATAGCAATGCGCTTGCCGCCAATCTGGGCCACCACCTCCATGTCGCGCCGCACCTGTTCCAATCCCTTGGCTCTCCTGCCGGGGTCCTCCACAATCCATTCCGGAAACGCAATCGCACTTTCCACAGTCAGGCCACCATCGGCGATGCGTTTCCGCAAATCCGCCAGTGTGGTCTTCCCGTCTCCATACTCATGAATCGAACTCACCCAGGGCTCAATGGCTTGGTAGCCCGCCTTCGCCGCAACCTCGATCTGGTCCGCCAGATTCAGGCGATAGCCGCTGATGGTCGCCGTGTTCAGGCAGTAACGAAATCCGCTCCGGTCATCCGGGGATGGGCCGCTCGCGCGCGCCGCTATCGGAGACGACAAGCTTGCGCAGGAAAGTGTGGCCGTCACAAACTGCCGTCGGGAAGATTGGGTCATGCTTGCTCCAGCTTAATTCAAGATCTACAACGCCGCCAGCACTTCCTTATACAAATACTGAGCGCCCTCGACGCCATCCCACTCGCCGTCCTCGTATTCCAGCGCGAAGGTACCCTGGAAACCGGAGTCGGTCATGATCTTCACCGAGCGGCGCACGTCGTTGTCCTTCCATCGGTTCCAATACTTGGCGTGCACGTTGGTGTGCGCGTAGGGCGCCAGCGCCTTCAGGCCGTTGTACATCAGGTATTCGTGTTCCCAGTTACAGAAGTCCGGCGAAGCTTCGCAGAAAGGATGGTTCACCTCGTCGACGATGATCCGGATGTTGATGGGATTGGCTGTTAAGCCCCAGTGGTTTTCCAGGGTGACTTTCACTCCGGCCTTTCCCCCGTAATCCGCCATCTCCTTAAACGATTCGATGCAATTGGCCAGGTACATCGCCAATTCGTCGGCCCTGGGGTAATCGGCAGTCGCTACCGCGCCCGGAACGATGCGCGGTCCGCCGCTGTTCACCCGCATCGATTTGGTGCCAAGCATCGCGGCGCCGTCCAGCCACTTCTTGGCCACGCCGATCCCGGTCTTACGCTTGTCTGGGTTTGGATCGCAAATATCCCGGGGTGCATTGTTGGAAATGTGCTGGCAGTTGGTGCCCGTCACCGCCATGGTGTTGGCCATCTTCGCCAGCCAACTTTTCCCTGACGCGCTCGCCGGATCGAACTCCTCTGTCACCCGCGTAGCGGCGCCCACCACCAGCGGTACCGAAACGAACATAGAGTCGTCCGCCGCGTCACCGAACAGGCCCGAGAAGAGGTCCATCCGGGTAACCCCGGGGAACTTGTCCTTAGTGAACCGGGGGAAGTCCATCATGGTAATTTCGCCGTACTTCTTTTTCATGTCCTGCGCCCTCCCAACGGGAGTGAAACCGGTGCGGCTCTTGAAGAGGTAGCGAATCGGCCATGTGTTGGAGGCGATTCGCGCCAGCTTCTGCTTTTCGGAAAGCGTAGCGGCAGGCGCCACGGGGGCAGCCAGTGCGACCGCCGCCGCCCCCGCGCCTCCCAGGAATTTCCGCCGATCAAGCCCGGCCCTGTCTTCGCGATTAGGCATGTCCATAGTGTAATGCGGAGCCCCCTTGCGATATACTTCCCTTCGTGACTCTTTTCGGCTGGCGCGTCTACGGCCTGGGCGTGATGGCGATAGGCTTGGCCAGCCTGGCGTTTGGGACCTTCGACCCGGGCCAGCCGGTGCCCGCGCACTTTCCCGCTCGCACCGCCCTGGCCTATGCCGCCGGTGTGTTCATGGTCGCCGCGGCCGCGGCCATCGAGTGGCGCCGCACGGCGGCTTGGGGCGCCGCGGCGCTCACCGTCTACTACGCGCTCTTTGTCGTCATCCTGATGAACGGCCGCCTGCTGCTCACCCAGTACGCCATATACGTCACCTACGAAAACATCGCCGAGCAGCTCGCCATCGCCGCGGGTGGGCTGATCGTCTACGCCACCGTCGCCGCGATCGATCCGGCAATGGCCGCGCGCCTGACGCGCCTGGGCCGACTGGCGTTTGGGGTTTGTGCGCTGATATTCGGCGGAGCGCATTTTGTCTATATGCGCTACACCGCCCCGCTGGTGCCCAAATGGCTGCCGCCGACGCCAGAGTTCTGGGGTTATGCGACCGGAGTGGGATTCGTCGCCGCCGGCGTTGCGATTCTGACCGGCGTCCAGGCCCGCCTCGCCGCGATCCTGCTGACCGCCATGCTCGCGTCCTTCGCCCTGCTGGTGCACGAGCCGATCCTTCTGGCCGATCACGCGAGCCACTGGAACTGGACCGAGAGTGCCGTGAATCTCGCCGTGCTTGGCTCCGCCTGGGCCGTGGCCGACTCGCTGGCGAAACGTCCTGGCGCAGACTCTTAGTCTGCCGCGCCGGCACTCATGCCGGCGCCGTTCCTCGGTGTATAGTTGAGCTATGAACCTGAAGCTGAACCTCGCTCGTCTCGCTACTGTTATCGTTTTCATCTTGCCTGCGTTCGCTCAAATCGACGGAACCAAGTTCACAGCCGACTTGCGGACGAAATACGGACCTCCCCTGCCCAGAGAAACGTTTACGGTGCGGGCCGGCGTCGAAAATGATCGTCGATTATGGCACTAACGGGCACGTATGCAAAATCCAGCTTCCCCCAATAGGACCAAGCCGTGATGCTAATGTCGCAAGCAGGCAAGCAATCGACGAGATCACCCTGGAGTTGGTACCGATGTCTCCTCGTGGCAAAGAGATGGGCCGCTTGATGGAAGCTATGGGCGCGGTTTCGATCTCGGCAGTCGAATACGAGAACGTCACAATCTCTGAGGCGTTTCAATCACAAAGAAGAACAGGCGTCACGATTTCGCTCAAAGATGAAGCCTGCGCCGTGCGGCCTGCTCAGTGACGATTGATTCCGAACATTGAACGCCGCTTGAAATCCGCTATCGTAAAACCATGGCTCACCTGTCTATCGAACTGGTGGAGCGGTATGGCTAACTCGATGAATCCGACCGCACCCGCGAGGCTCCCATGACCCTCTGCCTCAGCGAGGACGACATCCGCGCAGTCCTGCCCATGGCCGATTTGATCGCCGCCATGGAAACGGCCCTGGGCGCATTCTCGTCCGGCCAGGTGGTCCAGCCGGTACGCCCGGTTGTGGAAATGGGGGAAACAGCGTTCTTCGCCGCCATGCCCGGATTCGTGCGGCATCCGCCGGTGCTGGGCGCCAAACTGGTGGCCGTCATCGGTGCCAACATCCCGCGCGGCCTGCCTTCCCACCGGGCCAGCATCCTGCTGCTGGATCCCGAAACTGGCGCGCTCATGGCCCTGATGGATGGCCGCCTCATCACCGAGATGCGCACGGCCGCGGTTTCGGCTGTCTCGGCAAAGTACATGGCCCGCGCCGATGCCAGGGTGCTCGCCATCCTCGGCTCCGGAGTGCAGGCGCGCAGCCATCTGGCGGCCTTCACTTTGTGGCGCGCCTTCGCCGAGGTGCGCGTCTGGAGCCCCACGCCGGATCACCTTCGGCAGTTCGTGGCCGAGTCGGCTGTGCCCCTGCGACCGTGCATCACCGCCGCCGAGGCCGTCCGTGGCGCGGATCTAGTGGTGCTGGCGACCGCCTCCGCCACGCCAGTCGTCGAAGGTTCCTGGGTGGCGCCCGGCGCGCATGTCGTCTCGGTGGGCGCATGCCGCCCCACGCAGCGGGAAATGGACCCCGCCCTGGTAGCGCGCGCCCGCCTGGTAGTGGATTCGCGGGCTTCCGCCTTCCAGGAGTCGGGCGATATCATGCTGGGTCTCGCCGAGCGCCGTTTCACACCCACCCATGTGGTCGCCGAACTCGGTGAAGTAATTTCGGGCAAAGTGCCTGGCCGCACGTCGGAGTCGGAAGTCACCATATTCAAGTCGCTGGGGCTCGCGGTGGAGGACCTGGCGGCAGCCAGCCTGGCCTACCTTCGCGCCAGCGAGCAAGGCAAGGGCGTTCGCATCGATCTGGGCGGATAGGGCTGGTGCGGCCCTCTTTGGAACAAATCGCCCCCCGCTGCGTATTACTCTGGTGGAAGCGGTTATGAACTGGCTCGATCTCACCCTCGCCGTGCTGATGATCGTCGCGATTATCTCCGGCCTCAAGCTTGGCTTCGCCAGAACAGCCATAGGCCTGCTCGCAACCATTCTGGCGCTGGTCTTCGGCCTGCATTATTATCACGCGGTCGCGGTCAGCTTGCGGCCCCACATCTCACACAGTCCCACCGCCGATGTGCTGGGCTTCCTGATTGTGTTCTTGGGCATCTCCATCCTGGGCGAGATGGTGTCCGGAATGCTGGCGCGCTTCATTCGGCAGATGGACCTGGTCTGGTTGGATCGCGCTTTGGGCGGAGCATTCGGAGTGGTGCGCGGTCTGCTATTCTGCGCCATCACGGTCTGGGGCTTGATGGCGTTCCTGCCCGCCCAGCCCAGGCTGGTGCTGCAAGACTCGCGCCTGGCGCCCTGCGTCATGGAAGCGGCCCGCTGGGTCGCGGAGTCCTCGCCCGATGAAGTGAAGCGCACCTTCCGCCAAAGTTATCGCGAGCTGAACCGGGTCTTGCCGGAGAAGATCAAGGACCGTCTCCCGAACGGCCTGCCCGGCCAAATCTGAACTGTGGGGCAGGCTCTCAGCCTGCGGCGGCCTCTCAGGCCGCCTGAAGCGGAAGGCTGGAACCTACTCGAACGGCTTCGCACCCGTGCCCCCCGACAGCTTTAAGGACCGCCGAAGCGACCCCAGCGTTTCCTTCTCCACATGCGCGGATGGGTCAAGTGATCGGTCCAGTACAGGCCCCGCGGCGGCCACCAATTCGGCGGCTTCGGCCTTTGCTCCACAAGCCGCGAGGCAGGCAGCCAGGCGAATGGCCGTACGGGCAGTTCGTGGGTGCCCGGCGCCGTAAACATCGCGCGTGATGGCGTTGGCGTCTTCCAGTAAGGGCCGCGCTGGGTTGGGCTGGCCCTCCTTGAAATACACCCACCCCAGAGCGCCTTCCGCAGCGGCGATGGCGATATGGTGCGGAGGATAGCCTGCGCGATCGATCGCCAGCGCATGTTTGGCCAGGGCTTCCGCGCGCGCCAGGTCGCCTTGATCGGTGAGCGCCTGAGCCAGAGAAGCTTCCGGCGCGGCGGCGAAAGTACTGTCGGCCCCGGAGGCGTGGCGCTGGATCTCCAGGGCTTGTTCGTAGTCATGAACCGCCGCCGCTAGCGCGCCCACCGCGTAGTCCACGGCGCCCATGTTCATCCAACTGTCCGCGGTCGACGAATGCCCCGACGGCAGCTTTGTCAGCCGCGTCTGCAGCGCGGAATAGAAAGATCGCCTGGCCGCTGCCGCATCACCCAGGGCCAGCAGCGCGAAACCCAGGAAGTCCCGCGTGCGAGCCGTATCCGGGTTATCCGGACCCGGAGTTTTTAGCTGTTGCGCCAAGGCCTCCGTGAGGCTTGTCTTGGCCTCTTCAAACCTCCCCAGGCGCGTCAGAATATCGCCCATGGCAGCCCGTGAAACGCTGGTCAACGGGTGTTCTTTCCCGTATAGCTTCGTCCGCACCGCCAGCGCCTGGCGAATCGCCGCGTCTGCCTCCGAATAACGGCCGAGTTCCTCCAGAAGCATGGCTAAGTTGTGCCACCCATACCCGACGGGTTCCTGGTAGCTTCCTCCCGTTGCGATGGACTGCTTGAGGAACTCCCGGGTCAGGGGCTCGGACTCGGCGTAAGCGCCGCGCCTGGTCAGGAGGACGGAGAGATTGTTCGTGGCCCGGAGTGACTCCGCACTGCCCGGTCCGCTCAACTTCACATTCATGGCGAGAGACTTGCGCATGAACGATTCCGCCTCCTTCGGGTGCCCCTCGTACCACAGCATGGTGCCCACGTCATCGAGCGACTGCGCCACTTTCACGTTTTCCTGCCCAAGTCTAGTCTGGTACAGACGCAATGCCTCCTCGTAGGCGCGCTTTCCCTGTTCCGTTTTATTCAAATCGGAAGAGATGCTGCCGAGTTCATGCAGGGTATTGGCGATGGCCAGGTCGTCGCGCGGGAGCCGGTGTTCGCGGATGTCCAGCGCCTTCTTGATCAGGGTTTCGGCCTGCGGCCACAAGCCGAGTGTGTCGTAGAGACTGCCGATGGTATCGAAAAGGCGCGCCTGTACCGGGGGGTCGTTTTTTAGCTGCCCCTCCAGGTGGGCCGCGCCGCGGTCCAGCAGCGCCCTCGCGGTTAATTCGGTCCCTTGTGTCTGATCGGGATTGTTCGACTGGAACAGATCTACCAGAAAGTTCGTTACCTGCTCCGCGGTTCTGGCTTCTTCTTTTGCGCGCCGGGCGAGCACGGCCATGCTCACCGCAAAAGCCAGCACCAGAGCGAGGAAGACCGCGGCCATGGCCGCGCCGATGCGATGACGGCCCAGGAATTTTCCGGTCCGGTAGCTCCATCGATCGGGCCGCGCCGTCACCGGGTAGCCGTTCAAGTGCCGGTCGATATCCGCCGCCAGCTCGGCCGCCGAGAGATAGCGCCGCTGCGGCTCCTTGTGCAAAGCCTTCAGCACGATCCGGTCGAGATCGCCCTCCAGCTCTCGCCGCCGGGCCACCCGGCTGGGCCTCTCCGGCACGCGCGTACAGATGTCGCGCTCCAAATCCGCAAAGCTGGCGCTGAAGCGGAAAGGGCGTTCGCCGGTCAGCAACTCGTAAAGCAGCACGCCCAAGGCATAGATGTCCACGCTGGTGGTGATCTGCTCGCCGCGCACCTGCTCCGGGCTGGCATACTCCGGAGTCATGGCGCGCTCGCCGGCGATGGTCACGGTGCACTGCCCGGCGTTAGGGGCCAGCAGTTTCGCGATCCCGAAATCCAGCAGTTTGGGCTCTCCCGCGTCGGTCACCAGGATGTTCCCCGGTTTGATATCGCGGTGCACCACCACGTTCTGATGCGCATACTGGACCGCATGCGCAATCCGTTGAAATAATCGCAGCCGCTCACCGACGGACAGGCGCTGCTCCTCGCAATACTGGTCGATCGGCTTGCCGTCCACGTACTCCATGACCGCGTAAGGGGATCCGTCTTCGGTTGAACCGCCATCCAGCAGACGGGCGATATTGGGATGTTCCAGGTTCGCCAGGATCTGCCGCTCCTCGCGAAAGCGCCGTGACGTTCCCGGAGAGATGAACCCGCCGGCGATCAATTTGATGGCCACTTCCTTGCGGTACTGATCGTCGGCCCTGGTAGCCAGATAGACCACACCCATTCCACCCCGGCCAAGCAGCCGGATCAGCTCATAAGGCCCGATTCGTTCGCCCAGCGCGGGCTCGGAGCCAGTGGCCGCGACTGCGCTGCGCACGGCCGGAGACAGAATGCTGTCTTCATCGACAGAGCGCAATAGTGATTCAACCCGAGTGCGCAGCCCCGGCTGGTCACGGCAAGCTTCATCCAGAAACCGCGACCGCTCGTCGGCCGCCAGATCGGAGGCGGCTTCGAAGAGTTCCTGCAGGCGAGCCCAATCGTCCGCCGTCAGTAGTCGTTCAGGTCGCATGCGGTGAGCTTAGAGCATTCCGCAACCATGCCTTCGCCATTTTCAAATCGCGATGCACGGTTACCGTCGATATCTCGAGCGCCTGCGCCACCTCGTCATAATTGAGGCCCCCGAAGTATAACAACTCGACCACCCTGGCTTTGCGTTCGTCCTGTTGAGTCAGGCGCGTCAGCGCTTCGTCCAGTTCGATCATCACCGCATCCTGGTTGGGATCGCAAATATCGATCTCTTCCAGCTCCACGTGGCGCGCACCCGCGCCGCGCTTTGCCCGATTCCTGGTCTTGGCATGGTCCACCAGGATTTGCCGCATCGACCGCGAGGCGAGGAACAGGAAATGCGTCCGGTCGTGCCATTCTGTCTCGGCGCCGGCCAGCTTGACATATGCCTCGTTGAGCAAGGCGGTGGGGGTCAAAGTGTGATCGGGCCGTTCGGCGCGCATGTAATGGCGCGCCAGTGCGTGCAGGTGCTCGTAGACAATCGGAATCAGGCGGGCAGTGGCGTCGGCATTCCCTTCCCGCGAATCGCGCAGGAGCTGTGTGACGAGTCCTGGCAGGCTCACAACCAGATAGCATAGCAAACCCGGATTTTCGCGTGTAGGTATTTTTCGCCGTTTGTCGCTTTCCTGAACAGAAGGCCAAATGAAACCGGCCTCACCAAGGAGATAACTATGACGACCAATCGCAAACGTCTTTTCGCGCAGCTCGCCATCCTGGCGGCCCTCGCGCTAACCGTATCCGGATCGCTGTCCGCCCAGGTGGCGGACTTATATGTTTCGACGACCTCGGCGCAATCCACCAGCGAGCAGTCTTTCGTGCCGGTCGAAGGTCTGTCGTTCGACCTTCCGGCCGAGACCGCTAGCCACAAGTTCGCCATCGTGACGCTGAACATGCCGAACTTGTATCTCAGTGGGACGCCCAGCGGGACCCTGGGTGGAGAAGTTGGCGTTCTTCTCAGCGGCGTTACCTACATGGCCATCGGACAGATCACAGCTGATTCCAGTGGCGTTCTGGAAGAAGGCCGGAAGCCACTCACAATCGTAGTGAAGATCTCACTTCTTTCCGGCGTCCAAAGCGTTCAGGCAGTCTGGACCGGTGTTCGCAATTCGACGATCAATACGGACACCTTTTCTTCCATGTCCGCGATCCTGACCGGCAACTAGCCGGCGCCGCTCTCTTCACATGGCGTGGAAGCTTCGTGTGGGGTTCCACGCCATTGGAGGGCGGGCTTTAGCCCGCGCGGGGCTTCAGCCCCGCCTGTGGCCTAACCTGACTTTTTCCCCGCTGCGGCACGACCGGTAAATCGCGTCCACGATCTCCAGCGCCTGGTACCCATCCTCGCCCGAGACCAACGGTTCCCGCCCGCTGCGGATAGCCTCTCCGAAATCCAGAAACTGCCGCTCGAAAGGCTCCAGCGAAATCGCCATCGGATCCGACGATCCCGACGCCGCATCCTGCTCGATCGGCGGTGGCTCTCCCGAGTCGTCCTTCACATCCCACGTAGTCAGCTTGTCGCCCGAAATGACGGCTGTGCCTTTCGCCCCGTGAAATTCGGTGCGCTCCGTGTATCCGGGCCAGAACGCTGTGGACGCCTGAATCACCCCCGTCGCACCCGAGCTATACCGCACCACCGCATTCACGACGTCCTCCGATTCGATCTGGTGCAGCGCCCCCAGCTGCCACATCGCGAACACTTCGCGCACCGGCCCAGCCAGCCATCGCAGGATATCTACCTGGTGAATCGCCTGGTTGATCAGCGCGCCGCCGCCTTCGGTCTCCCAACTGCCCTTGATGGCCCGCGCATAGTATTCCGGCGACCGGTACCATTTCACGTAACAATCGCATTCCAGCAGCCTCCCCAGGCGTCCTGCCGCGATGGCCCGCCGCAGAAACTGGCTGGACTCGTCAAAACGGTGCTGGCTGACCACCCCCAACCGGATGCCCGCGCGTCGCGCCGTTTCCACCATGGCGCGCGCCGTCGCCAGATTGGTCGAGATCGGCTTCTGCACCTGGATATGCTTGCCCGCTTCCGCGCAAACCTCCAGCGCTTGCATGCGGAAGTCCGGAAACGTGCACACATCCACGTAGTCCACTCTCGGGTGCCGGCAAACCGCCTCGTAAGTATCCACGAACTCGGCGCCATGTGCGCTCGCAAAGCGCCTCCCCGCCTCGGCGCTGATGTCCGTGCAAACGGTCAGTTCGTAGCCGATGTGCCGGTAAGCCTCCGCGTGCTTCCGCGAGATGGCGCCCGTGCCGATCATGCCCACTCTCATATGTCGATCTCTCCCGCAGGCCATTGTACCCATATACAATGAGGGATCGTTATGTTTGGTTCTTTGTGTTGCCCGCGGCCAGCGCGCGCGGTTCGCTGGGGAGGTGTGGCCCTGCTCCCCATTCTGTTGTGCGTCCCGGCTTGCAAGAAATCGCCGCCCGCCAACGTGGCTGCCACGGTGAACAACCGCACCATCACTTACACCGAGCTGGACCGCACCTACCAGCAGTCGCAGCTCGCCTCCGCCGGCCAGTCCGGCGAGCAGACCATGGCGCAAAAGCTGGAAGTGCTGCGCAATTTGATCGATAGCGAGATCATGCTGCAGCGTGCCGAAAAACAGGGGCTGCTGGCGGGCGACGCGGACGTCGAAGCCAAGCTCACCGAACTGAAGGCGCCCTGGACCAAGGAGCAGTTCGAGGCCCAGCTTCACGACAACAAGATGACCCTCGACGATCTCAAATCCAAAATACGCCGCGAGTTGAGTATCCAGAAGCTCATCAACAAAGACATCACTTCCCACATCGTCATCACCGACGCCGATGTCACCGCCTTCTACCACACCAACAAGGCCAGCTTCAATCTGGCCGAGGCGCGCGTGCACATGGCGCAGATTCTGGTGACGCCCAACCCCGAGCCCAGCGCGGGCAACCTGAGAAACAGTAAGGCGCAAAACGATGGCGAGGCCACCCGCAAGATCCGCGAAATCCAGGAGCGCCTGCAGCGCGGTGAGGATTTCGGCCTGGTGGCCCACAGCTACTCCGAGGACCCCGGCTCCGCGCCCAACGGCGGCGATATGGGATTCATCACCGAATCCGCGCTGGAGAAAGTCAACGTCGAGCTGCGCAGGATGGTCATGTCGCTGGCCCCCGGCGCCATCAGCCCGATCGTCAAGACGCAGGAGGGCTACCGCATCTTCAAAATCATCTCCAAGGACGTTGCCGGCCAGCGCGAGCTGAACGATCCCCGCGTCCAGCAGAGCATTCGCGAAACGCTCCTCAACCGCAAAGACCAGTTGCTGAAAAACGCCTATTATGAGGTGGCGCGCAACGAAGCCAAGGTAGTGAATTATCTGGCGCGCAGCGTCGCCGAAAGCGGCGGCAAGCCCGGGAAGTAACTCCCCCTCTACTTCCCCGTTACCCGGAAATCATCGAAGTACGTGACGCCGTCCGCCCTGGTCCACAGTCCCACCTTGCCGGCAAGGCGGAAGGTCGTATCCGTCACCTCGAACAATCGCCGGTGATTGAAATACACGCTGAACAAAGGACCGCGAAACTGCACCTTGAGTACGCTCCACTGATTCAACGGCACCGGATGCGTCACGCCAAAGCTTTTCGGCCGGGCCCCGCGCGTGGCCAGCGCCGTCCGTTTTCCATCCTGCACTTTATACAGCACAATGCCGTTCTGCGGCGCGCTGGCGCGAACCACGTAGTAGTTATCCGGATCGCGGTACCGGAACACCAGGCCCCCGGCGCGATCCTCCTTGCCGGCCACCGGCTTCACCTTGACGCTTAAGTCGCCGTCCTTCACGTCCATTTCGTTCAGGATGGCCAGCGGGCACCGCGCGTCGGCCGCATCGTCGCTTGCGGAATGCGAAATCTGCGCGAACACATACGGCGGACTGGGTGCGCTCGGGTCTTTGAGAATCTCCCACTCCGGATTCGGCGTGACCGTCCATCCCGCCGGAGCCGAGCCCAGCTTCGCCGAATCGAAGTTGATCGTCAGCCCACCCGAGCTCCACAGAGCAAGGGACATCAACCAACCAAGAGCCCTCATACGATAGAAACGCCTCACCCCGGCGCTGTTCATCTTCGTTGTAACACAACTTGGGGGGCGGCCAATCTTGGCCCGGGGTCCCCTCTGGGGGCGCCTTTCAGGCGGCTCGCATGCTACATTCGGGCCGTGCGAATCTTGTTAATCGACGACGACACCGAACTCTGCTCCCTGCTCACCGAGTTTCTCTCCGGCGAAGGCTTCGCGGTGGAATCCGTGCATGACGGCCGCCGCGGCCTGGAACGCGCCTGCCTCGGCGGCATCAACCTCGTGATTCTCGACGTCATGCTCCCCGGCCTGGACGGCTTCGAGATCCTCCGCCGCCTGCGCAAAGAGAGCCACGTGCCGGTGCTCATGCTCACCGCCCGCGCCGACGACGTGGACCGTATCGTCGGCCTGGAGTTAGGTGCCGACGATTACTTGCCCAAGCCCTTCAACCCGCGCGAACTGGTGGCTCGCGTCCGCGCCATCCTCCGGCGCTACGAGCCGCGCACCTCCGCCGCCCCGCGCGTGGAAGTGAACGGGGTGGCCCTCGACCCCGCCACCCGCCAGGTCACCGTGGACGGGCGCGCCGTGGATCTCACCACCTTCGAATTCGACATTCTGGAGATTCTGATGCGCGCCGCCGGCCGGGTGCTCTCGCGCGACGACCTCATGGAGAACCTCTACAACCGCAAGGCCACCGCGTTCGATCGTTCCATCGATATGCACATCAGCCACATCCGCCGTAAATTGGAAACCAGCCGCACGTTCATCAAGACCATCCGCAGCGTCGGCTATCAGTTCCTCCGGTCGCCCGATGAGGAGGTGCGCGAATGAATTCCCTGTTCGCCAAAATCCTGCTGTGGTTTTGGGCCACGTTGGTGCTGCACACCATCGGATCGGCGTTTATTTCGGGGTCGTCCGGGTCCCGCCCTTACATAGCTCGCGTCGTCGCATTCCAGCTTGTCGAGGCGCGCGCCGCATACGAGTCCGGCGGCCCGCCGGCCTTGCGGCAGTTCATGGATCGCTTCCACTCGGTCTTCGCGGGCGAAGGTATCTTGACCGATGCATCCGGACGCGACCTGCTCTCGGGCGCGGATGAATCCGCCCTGCTCGGCCAATCGCGCGAGCCGTCCCGCCTTCCAGCTTTCCGCCTGCGCGGCGCGGTGATCGCGCGCCATTCGCGGGACGGCCGGTATTGGTTTGCCTTCGTCATTCCGCACACGCGCCTGAGCTACTGGTTCCTGTCGCCGCAGCATTGGTGGATGATGGCGGCGGGCGTCTTTCTTTGCTACCTGCTGGCCTATTATCTGACCCAGCCCGTGCGCCAACTCCAGCGCGCCGTGGAACGCTTTGGCCGCGGCGATCTCACCGCCCGCGCCAACACTCGCAGGCGCGACGAGCTGGGCGACCTCGGCCGCACCTTCGACCGCATGGCGGACCGCATCCAAACCCTGGTCGACGCCGAACACCGCCTGCTGCTGGATATCTCGCATGAGCTGCGTTCGCCTCTGGCGCGACTCCGGGTGGCCGTGGAACTGGCCCGTTCCGGAGAAAACCGTGACCAGCACCTCGACCGCATCGACAAGGAAGCCGAGCGGCTCAACTCGCTTGTCGGCGGCTTGCTGCAAGTGACCCGCGCCGAAGGCGACCCGGCCGCCTTGCGCCGCGAGCCGGTGCGGCTCGATCGGTTGCTGGAGGAACTGGTGGCCGATTCGTCGCTCGAAGCGCGGTCGCGCGGGAGCGAAGTGCGCCTCATGAGCGCGCCGCCGGTGACCGTCGCGGGCGATGCCGAACTGCTGCGCCGGGCCATCGAAAACGTGCTTCGCAACGCCATCCGCCATGCGCCCGCGCGAACGGAGGTGGAAGCCAGTCTGGAAGCTGCCCATGGCCGCGCCGCGGTGCGCATTCGGGATTATGGACCGGGCGTGCCCGAAGAAGCCCTGCCACGAATTTTCGACGCCTTCTATCGCGTGGAAACCGACCGCGACCGCGCCAGCGGCGGCGCGGGGCTGGGACTGTCCATCGCGCGCCGAGCAGTCGAGTTGCACAAGGGCGCCATCCGTGCGCGAAATGCGGACCCGGGCTTGTTGGTGGAAATCGACCTGCCGGAGGTATCTTAGTAGAGGAAGCCCGGCAAATGACGATCGAAATCCGCGAACCCGAGTTGGAACGGCTGATTCAGGAGGAAATCCTGAGTGGCCATTTCCAGAACGTGGACGAGCTTCTCGGCGCGGCCCTTCAGGCCTTGCGCGAGAAAAACGCCTCTCCGGTGCCCGCATCCCGTACTCGCAAGAATTTCGCTCAATTCCTGCTGGAATCGCCCTTTGCCGGCTCTGATCTGAATTTGGAACGCCAACAGGATTACGGCCGGTCGATTGACCTGTGACTGGATTCCTGCTCGTTGGTGGGGCAGGACTCCACCAGTCCTGCGCTTCCTAGAGAGGACCCGCGCGCAGTCGAAAACCCCACGTAGGTTGCCGAGATCGGAGGGCGGCCAATCTTGGCCGCAGCCGCCTTTTAGGCGGCCAGAGCCGGCTGAAAGCCGGCTGCGGAGCAGAATTGCCCGCCCTCCAACCTGGAGGTCTGCCCCACTTTGTGGCGACAGCATTTGAGCATCGCCTCCCGTTTGCCACTCCAAATACCAAACATTTCGCCCACCTCGGCGTAGCGATTTTCGATCCCCGGGAAGGCTGATCCATCGGGCTGAGCCGTACCTTAGCCTCCTGCCTTCCACCCGCATCAAAGTCTATAATAGGCCCGGAGGCTAGAATGACGCACAGAATTGTCTCGTCCCTGCTTGCCGTGGCCGCTATAACGGCAGCCCCGATCGCGTTGGCCCAAGTGACAATCAATCCCACCACCAGAACGGTCACCACCAGCAACTTCACGGTCACCTGGAACACCGGCGTCGACACCGAAGCAATTACCACCCTGGACTGGCTGGGAGGGTCAAATGTTACGGGGACATCCGATCTGGACACCTGCGGCGTCGTCCAATACTTCGGAAATTCGTGGGCGCCGCCGGATCCGGAGTCGGGAGGCCTGGTACTCGTGGGTGGGGGAACCGTCACTCCAGCGGGAACAGTCGCATGGTCGGGGCAGGTTCTGCCCGCCGGAACCGCGCAGGTCACGCTCAATTCGAATTCCATGAACTGTCCGCCGTCTTCGGCCGGCATCAACGTGCAAACCACATACCGGTTCGTCGATCCCACCGGCTCCGCTGTCTCTTGGTTCGAAGTCCAGCGCGTCTTCGATTTCACCTCCACCACCTTCGCGTATGACTTTCGCCCTTACACTCCACGCGTCCTTCTGGATTCCGACTACACGGAAGTGCTGTATCCGTCCTCTGGCGGCACGCTCGCGGTGATCGACGCGACCAGTTGTCCCCACGGGTGCACCGGACCGGTGAGTGCCCCAGGCGCCAGCGCGCTTAGCCCGGCTTGGGCTTCCGCCGAGGGCTGGTTCGCGATCCATAATCCAACGACACTGCAGGGAGTTGTGGTCAGACGGATCCAGTCTGCCGATCCCCAGGGTAGCCCGATAGCGGCGCAACTGTGGATCGACTCTGACGGAGGCTCCACGAACACCAACGCGTCGTCCTTCCTCCTCATGAATCCAACCACGGACTTTACCGGAGGCCTGGTGGCCGAAGCCGAGACGCTTTGCTTCTACAACAGCACCATCTGGAAGCCGTCGCTCGTACCGCCGGTCGGCTGTCTGAATGCTCCTCTCACTCTGTCTCCCGCGAGCCTCACTTTCGCAGGCGAGTCTGTCGGCGTCGCTGGCAGTCCGAAAGCCACGACCCTTAGGAACATCGGCACTGTAGCCGTGACCATTGCCGGTATCACGGCCAACGGCGACTTCATCCAGGACAACAACTGTCCAGCCAGCCTCGCGGCGGGCGCGACTTGCACCATAGCCGTCGTTTTCAAACCCTCCGCCACGGGAATCCGAAGCGGGTCGGTAAGCATCTTCGACGTGGTCAAGAACAGTCCACAGGTTCTGAGTCTGGCTGGCTTAGGCTTGGCCGCGCAGTGAGCTCTGGCCTCAGCATCCGCCACAACCTCCGCAGGCCGTACAGTGAGCAGCCGATAGCCACCGCCGCCACCGCGTTCATGGTCAGAACTCCGATAGCGGTCGCCAGGAACGCCGCGGCATCCACGCGCCGCATGCGCGCCAGGCGCCTCCAGGTGCTCCATTCGAGCAAACCGATTCCGACCCATGCGGTCACCGCCGCCAGCGCGGCCATGGGCACGCGCGCAATCGCATGGCGTCCCAGCGCCACAATCGCGAGCAGGATCGCCGCATGCGCCAGATTCGATAGCCGGGTCGTGGCGCCGCAGCGCACGCTGGCCAGGCTGCGCGCCGGGATGCCCACGCTCATCGGCGCGCCGAACATCGCCGCTCCCAAATTGGCGATCCCGTAAGCCCCCAGTTCGCGGTCCGCGTCGGTGCGCATCAGCGGACGGTGCCGGCCGCGAAAGTGATCCACCACCCGCGAGGTCAGCAGAATATTCACCGACGACACGAACGCCAGTCCCAGCCCCGATGGGAGCACGGTCCACACATCCGCGGGTTTCCACGAGAAGCCCGCGAACGGCGGCACACTAAAATCGATGGCGCCAACCAGTCCCTGCTTGATCCCCAGAACCGCGGCGATACCCATGCCCGCCAGGATACCCAGCAGCGGACCCGGAACCCGCGCGTGCACCCGCCCGGCCAGGAACGAGACGGCGATCACCACCACGCTGATCGCCACCGTCCCCGGGCGCGCGCTCGCCGCGTGCCCCATCACCACCGCCGCCTGGTACAGCAGGTTGGTCGCGGTGCGGTCCACGGCCACCTGTACTCCCAGCATCGAGGACAGTTGCGTGAGCACCATCATGGCCCCGATGCCGCACGAGAATCCCGTCACCACCGCGTGCGGAACCTTCAAGATGTACTGCCCCAGTTGCAGCACGCAGAAGCACATCATGAACACGGAAGCGACCAGGCAGACCTGCGCCGCACCGCCCACGCCATTCTGGGCCACCGCCGCCGCTATGAAGGGAACCGTGGCACTCGCCGTACCGCCGATCAGAACCGGATTGCGCCCCAGCAGAGCGGTAACCGGAGCCGTCACTATCGATGTGACAATACCCAGCGTCGGAGGCAGCCCCATCATCGACGCGAGGGCCAAGCCGTACGGTAGCGCGATGAGAGCCGCGATCAAACCGCCGGAAAGATCGCCCCCCAGTGCCCGCCACGAGTAGCGCTTGCGGCTTCGTGCCAGAACCGGCCAGGTGGTGCGGGGCAACCCTAAGCTCCCCCGCGCGGCGATTCCGCTACCCGGCGTAGCACTGCAGGCACGCCTCGCGGAACTTCGCCATGTCGTCGCGCGTGCCTACGGTGACGCGGACCCAGGTGGGCCACACCGGCCAGACCCGGCCGATGTAGACATTGTGTTTCGCCATCTGCTGGTAGAAGTCCTTGCCCGGCCGCTTCACGTTCATCATGAACATGTTGGCTTCCGAGGGAAGATGCTCAATATTGTTCTTGTCCAGGAATTCGAGGGTCTCGGTGCGAATGGCGGCAATTGTCGCGCGCCGCTCCCCGATCAGGTCCTTCACCTTCAGGCTGGCGTTGGCGCCCACCATGGCGGTCACCGGCAAGGCGCCGGCAGTATAGACGTTCATCTTCTGCAGCAGATCCGGCCGCGCGATGGCCGCGCCCGCCCGCAACCCCGCCATGCCATACAGCTTGGAAAATGTGCGCAGGATGATCACGTCCTTATCGGCGGCGGCCAGATAGGAGCTTCGCACCGCGGATTGCGACAGGTGAATGTAAGCCTCGTCCAGCAGCACTACCGATCCGGCAGGTTTGTTGGCCACCAGCCACTCGATGTCCGCCTTGGATGTCACGGTCCCGGTGGGGTTGTTCGGATTGCAAACATAGATCACGCCGGGGCTGGGGTGCGCGGCTGCCATGGCCTTGACATCGTGCGTCGCGCTGCCCTTCACCAGCGGCACCGGGACTGTCGCCGCGCCGATGTATTTCGCCGCCCGCGCGCCGGCTTCGTAGCCTGGGTCGCCCACCACGAAGGGTTTGTCCTTCGAGCAAAACGCCAGCACCGCGCGATGCAGCGGATCGCTCGAGCCGGCGAATGCCTGAACGTAGCTAGCCGCCGGATCCATGGAGAACTTCACGCCTTCCTGTTCCGCCAGCGTGCTGGCCATCGCGAATGTTTCCTCGTACAGATACCGGCCGCCTTTCTGCACGATCGCGTGGATGGCCTCCGCCGCCGCCGGGCAGGGCCCCATGGGGTTCTCGTTGGCGTTGATCTTGACCGCGTCGGCAGGCAGGTTCTTCACCATCGAGAGCTGCGCCAGCGCCCGCTCGTTATAGAAAGGAAGCGCCGCGCCCGCTGCCAGTAGTGAGGCGAATCGGTGGAAGCTGCGCCGCGAGAAAGCCTTGTTTAAGGCATTGCCTTCGTCTTGGTTCGTAATGATCTGGTTTGCCATGCTTGTCTCCTCTCCTTGCATATCCAACGCGCTCAGGACCTGGAGCGGATCCTCTGGATGTTCCAATCCGAGGGGAACACTTGCGCGCGCGCGTTTCGTCGGCAGCCACGGCCGGCGTGCGGCAAGCCAGAGTTGCTTCAGTATAGCACCGGCTGGCCGGGTCGCAGCTACGAAAACGCAGCCCAATGCCTTTGCCGCGAATTCCCCAAAATTAAAACCATTTAATCTTTGCTGATCGGCCCTTCGGTCAGATGTATACTATGTAACATCTCTTGGGGATCTAATGTCCCGGCTGCTTTTGAGCCATGACCGCTCCGACGCCCTGTCTGCGCTGCATCATCTGAAGGCCGCTGCTCGGCCGCCACTCGGCCGCCACAAAACAACTTAAGGAAAGGTAGATTTTGCTTATGGTCCGCAGAACGATCTCGGCTGTATTGCTTCTGGCCTGTTTCGCGTCGGTAGCGCTGGTTGCGCAAACCTTTCGCGGAGGGATTTCGGGCACCGTAACCGACGCCACCGGCTCCGCCGTGGCTAGCGCCGCCGTCAAGCTGGTCAGTCCGGATACCGGCCTGACGCGAGAAGGCGTTACGTCTTCCACCGGTGAGTTCGTTTTTCAGGATCTCCCACTCGGCAAGTACGACATCACCGTCGCCGTGGCGGGCTTTGACCGGGTTGTCGTTTCCAACGTCGTAGTCGACGCCGGCAGGATTGCCACCGTCGGATTGAAGCTGGAAGTGGCCAAGCAAGCGACCACCGTCCAGGTGGAGGCCTCCACCGTGGCAATTGAGACGGCTTCGTCCTCGCAAACCAGCCTGATCGATACCAAGGAACTCCTGGACATCCCTTTGAATGGCCGCGATTTCACGCAGTTGCTGAAGTTCAACCCCGGCGCCAACGCCAACGGCTCCCTCAACGGGTCCCGGTTCAATGGCATCGACTGGAAGATCGACGGCGCCGACAACAACGACCTTTGGCACAACATCAATTCCGTCAATCAAAGCGGCGTCTCGGGCATTGCCGGCGTAGTTCTTCCGATCGACGCGATCGACGAATTCTCGCTGCAAAGCAGCAGCAGCGCCGAAGAGGGCCGCAACTCGGGCGGCGTGCTGAATGTGGTGGTGAAGTCCGGAACCAACAACTTCCATGGCTCCGTGTACTACTTCAACCGCAACGAGGCCCTGGCCTCCAGCGACTGGTTCACGCCTCCTGGCTCGCCGACGTCGGAACTGCGCAACAATCAGGAGGGCTTCTCGCTCGGCGGTCCCATCGTGAAGAACCACACCTTCTTCTTCATGAACTATGAGCAGCAGAATTACAAGCAGGCTTTGACCGCCCCCGGCACCACACCGTCAGCCGCGTGGGTTTCAGCGGCCGAAGCGGTGATGGCCAAGGATGGTGTGGCGGTGAACCCGCTCATGCCGAACGTGATCAACTATCTCTGGCCGGCCAACAGCCTGACCGGGCCTGCCAACGAGTACAACTATGCCGGCGCGGGCATCAACCTTTCCAACAGTTACAACGCAGTAATCAAGCTCGACCATCAGTTCAACGAGAAGAACAACATCGCCATCCGCTACTTCGGCGGCACCGGCAATCAGACCGAATACGTGGGCTCCGCCATGCCCGACTACTTCCAGACTTGTCCCAGCCGTATGCACAACTTCTCGCTGGTGTACAACGCGGTGATCACGCCCCGGCTGCTCGCGCAGACCCTGGTGGGCGTCAACTATTTCAAGCAGGTGTTCGACGACGCCAACCACGGCTTCAACATGCCGTCCATCGGATTCAACGACGGCGTCACCAATCCCACGGATTTTGGCTCACCATACCTCAGCATCTCGGGCTTCGATGCCACCGGCGATACGCCGCCGCTGGGACGCATCGATACCACCGGCCATATCGATCAGACCTTCACCTATACCGTAGGCTCCCACCAGTTTCGTTTTGGCGGCGATTACCGCTACTCGCGCCTGGATGTGTTTTACGATTCGGATGCGCCCGGCACGTTCATTTTCGACGGCACGCAGGGACCGTTCGCCGCTTCAAATCCCACCGACACCTGGGGGGTAGGCAACTCGCCCATCGCCGGATCGATCGACGCCCTCGCGGATTTCCTTTCCGGACGGGTCGCCGCCGGCAACGCCAGGATCGCCATCGGCAACCAGCAGCGCATTTACAACATCAACGGATCTTCCCTTTTCGCGCAGGACTCCTGGAAGATCACGCCGAAGTTGACGTTGAATTCTGGCCTGAACTGGACGTATCAGAGCCCCATCGTGAATCCGAAAAACCTGATTTCGACCTTTATCCCCGCCGATGGCGGCATCACCTATGTGGGCACGCATGGCCTGAACACGCTGTGGCCCCGCGATCTGCACGATTTCGCTCCGCGCTTCGGATTTGCTTACCAGCCGAAGGCCGGCGGCAAGATGGTGATCCGCGGCGGCTGGGGCATGTTCTATCAGGTCCCCAACGTCGCCTACTTCGGCGACAGCGGCGCGTCCAACGGCGCGGGCACGGGAATCAACGGCAACATCGGCGGTCCGGCGCCGGTTGAAGCGGTGGTGACTCAATCGCCGATTACCCTTGTCTCGGGCGTCCCTATTTTTGCGGGAAGTTCCGCGACCGGCCCTTACGGCGGCTTCTCCGTAAGCCAGCAATTCGTCACCGGGTACAGCATGAATACGACCCTCAACATGCAGTATCAGGCCGCTAAGGACGCCGTGGTCGAGGTAGGCTATTCGGGCAGCTTGAGCCGCCATTTGCCGGACATGCTGGACATCAACCAGATCCCCATCGGATCGCCGGAATCGATCACCTCGCGGCCCTACTACAGCCAGTTCCCCGACCTGGCCGCCATCAACGAAGTGTCGTCCGTCGCCAATGCCCATTACAACGCCCTGCTGGCCTCCGTGAAGACCACCGATTTCCATGGCTTCACTACCAAGCTCGCGTACACGCTGGGGCATTCGATGGACGACCTATCCTACGCCCGCCATATCATTCCTCAGGACAGCTATTGCCTGCGGTGCGATTACAGCAACTCGGATTTCGACATCCGTAATTCGTTCTCCATGTTCATGGCATATTCGCTTCCCCAGCCCACTAAGTACAAGGCGATTTTGGGAGGCTGGCAGTTGAATACTCTGTTCTCCTTCTTCACCGGGTCGCCGTTTACGGTGTCATCCGGCGACGATTCCAGCGGCACCGGCGAGTACGCCGACCGCGCGGACCTGGTAGGCAATCCCTTCTCGAATGTGCCCGCTTCGAATCGCGCCACCAGCACTTATTACTGGTTCAATCCGGCGGCTTTCGCCGACCCCACTCAGGGCACCTACGGGAATGAGAAGCGCAACGAGTTTTATGGCCCTCCGACCCACCAGATCGACTTCTCGGTCTTCAAGAACTTCGGGATCACCGAGCACGTTAAAGCTCAGTTGCGGGTGGAGATTTACAATATCTTCAATTTCGTGAACTATTCCGGGCCAGCCAACTGCGTTTGCGGCAGCAACTTAGGACAAGTAGGCTCAACCTACGACGTAGCCTTTGGTGCGCCGGGCATCGGCCCTGGCGCTCCACGCAACACGCAATTAGCTCTCAAGATACTCTTCTAAGTGGGGCAGGCCCTCGGCCTGCGGCGGCCTCTCAGGCCGCCTTCCGTGCCGTTATTGAATCCGAGTCACGCGCAGGTTGGCAAAATACTGCACCGCGTGACTGTGCCGCGCTGGGAGCCGTCCAGCCAAACTACGCCCATATCCGGCCCTTCGCCAATCTTCAGCGCATGCTTTCCTTTTTAGTCGACGACGGGAGTCGCGCGGCCAACAACCTGGCCGGCATTCCCCTCGTCAAGCGCATATCAGCCGTAGATGTTCCTGGTATAAGTCCAGCCCGTCGCCGCGTGCGGCCGCGGTCCCCCGCCATTCTGTCTTCTGTCTTCTGGGTTCTGTCTTCCGACTCCTGTCTTCTGACTCCTGTCTTCTGCCTTCTGTCTCCTGTCTCCTGTCTTCTGTCTCCTTGCCTGGGTTTACTTGCTAAGCTGTTGGCTGCATGCCCGAGTGGTCGCCCGCATCCTGGAAAACCAAGCCCGCCGAACAACAGCCGCTCTACCCGCGCGAAGAAGCCGCCGCGCGCGTAGTGGACGAAATCTCGAAACTCCCGCCCCTCGTCACCTCTTGGGAAATCAACGCGCTGCGCGGCCAGTTGGCCGAAGCCGCGCGCGGCGAGCGGTTCCTGTTGCAGGGCGGCGACTGCGCCGAGCGCTACGATCACTGCGACTCCGCGACCATCGCCAACAAACTCAAAATCCTCTTGCAGATGAGCCTGGTGCTGGCCCTCGGCGGCCAGCGCCGCGTGATCCGCGTGGGCCGCTTTGCCGGCCAGTACGCCAAGCCCCGCTCCGACGAATTCGAAACCCGCAACGGCGCCACGCTGCCCAGCTACCGCGGCGACCTGATCAACGCCCCTGAATTCACCGCCGCCGCCCGCACGCCCGACCCGCAGTTGATGCTGCGCGGCTACGAGCGCGCCGCCCTCACCCTTAACTTCATTCGCGCCCTGGTCAGCCGCGGTTTCGTCGACCCCGCCCGCCTCGATTACTGGAACCTCGACTGGGTGAAAGATTCCCCCATGGCCGAAGAGTACCAGCGCATCGCCCGCCAGATCGGCGAGTCCATCCGCTTCATGGAAAGCCTCATGGGCGTGCATCCCGGCGAACTGCAATGGATCGATTTCTTCACCAGCCACGAAGGCCTGCATCTGCTATACGAGCAGGCCCAGACCCGCCGCGTGCCCCGCCAGGAGGGCTGGTATGATCTTTCCGCGCATTTTCCCTGGATCGGCATGCGCACGGCTCATCCGGACGGTGCGCACGTGGAATTCTTCCGCGGCATCCGCAATCCGATCGCCGTCAAGGTCGGGCCGGGGATGCGTCCCGAAACCCTGAAGCAGATCGTCGAAATCCTGCACCCGGACGACGAACCGGGCCGCCTCACGCTCATTCATCGCTTCGGCGCGGACTCCATCGGGCGTTATCTCCCGCCGCTGATCGAAGCCGCGCATTCCACTGGCCGGACCGTGCTGTGGTGCTGCGATCCCATGCACGGCAACACCCGCACCACCGCCGATGGCATCAAGACCCGCCACTTCGAGGAGATCCTCTCCGAAATCGACCAGGCCTTCGACATTCATGCGGCCTGCGGAAACCGGCTGGGCGGCATCCACATCGAAGTGACCGGCGAGAACGTCACCGAATGCATCGGGGGTGCGCGCGGAGTGCGCGAGGCCGACCTGAAGCTGGCCTACAAATCCGGTCTGGATCCCCGGCTCAATTACGAGCAGGCCCTGGAGGTCGCGCTATTCATCTCCCGCAAAATGAGTGGGGCAGGTTGCTAACCTGCAACCCCCGCTTGACACCCGCCGCCTCCGGAGAGCAAAAATCGTCTATGCACACTTTGCGATTCTTTCTGGCGGGTGCCACCCTTGCCAGTCTCGCGGCCTGGACCGGGTGCGCCCCCGTCGCGCCGTCCGAGATCCAGCTTCATCGCATGGGAGAGCGCGTGACCGCCGGATCTCTGGTCTATAACGTCTTCGAAGATCAATGGAAAGCCCAGTTGGGGCAAGGTACCGACACGCGAGTGCCCAAAGACCGCTTCTTCCTGGTCCGCCTCAGCGTGGTGAATGGCGGCGCCACCGAACTCATGGTCCCCACCATGACCCTGCTGGACGATGCCGGCCAGACTTACGCGGAGCTCTCGAGCGGCGACCAGGTCCCGGATTGGATCGGTTATCTGCGCAGAGCCAAACCTGCCGAGACGCTCCAGGGCAACGCGGTCTTCGACGTCCCTCCCAAGCACTATCGCTTGCGCGTCACCGATGAAAACAGCCAAAAAAGCTACGACATCGATATCCCGCTCAGCTTCGCCTCGGAAACCAATGACATGCCCATACCGCAGTGAGAACGCCATGATTACCGCAATGTTCAGCCTGCGCGGTCCCCAGCACCCAGCACCCAAAACCCATCACCTGCTCTTGTTCTTCCTGGCCTCCGCGCTGTGGGGAGCCGCCGTGCCCCTGGCCGTAGTCCGCCCCGTCGTCTCCGATCGCGACGGCGGCGCATCCGTGCCTGGCAGTTTTGCCCACGATCCCGGCGAAACTATGTTCTTCAGCTTCCAGGTCGATGGCTTTGCCGCCTCTTCCGTCCAACGCGTGCACCTCAAATACAAGCTGGACGCTCTCGATCCGGAAGGCGTTCGTCTCATGGAGACCGTGTCCGCCGAAATCGAAGAGACCCTCGCTCCGGAGGATAAGAACTGGAAGCCCACCGTCCGCCAAGAAATCCTCATCCCTCCGCTGGCCCTGTCCGGCGCTTACAAAATCGTCATCTCCGTGACCGACCTGATCGCCAACTCGACCGCCACCAAAGAGGTCCCCTTCTCCGTCCGCGGGCGCAAAGTGGAACCCAGCGATACGCTGGTAATCCGCAACATCCGCTTCCTGCGCGCGGAGGATGACCGGGAGGCTCTGTCACAGGCCGCCTATCGCCGCGGAGACGCGGTCTGGGCGCGCTTCGATATGATCGGCTTCAAATACGGAGAGGCCAACTCGATCGACGTCAGCTATGATGTAGCCGTGCTCTCGCCCAGCGGCAAAACCATCTACACCCAGCCGCAGGCCGGCACGGACCACAGCCAGTCCTTCTATCCGAAGCGCTACTTGCCCGCCGTTTTTGACCTGGTCACCAAGCCCGATACCCGCCCCGGCGAGTACACTTTGTCGATCACCGCGCATGATGGCGTGGGCCACCAGAACTTCGAGGCCCGCCAGAGTTTTACAATCGAATAATAACGCCTGCCGTCGAATAATAATAAACATGCCAAACAGCCTGATTCTGGGCCTGCGCCCAATCTCTATCGAAGATGTGGAAGATGTGGCCCGCCGCGAGGCGCGCGTGGAGTTCGCCGATCCAGCGCGCGCCCGCATCCGCCAAGGCCGCGTGAAACTGGAGGAGCGCTTGGCCGCCGGCGACCGTATCTACGGCGTCAATACCGGCGTGGGCGGCAATATCAAATTCTCGTTGGATGCCGATCAAACCGAACGCTTCCAGCACAACCTGATGAATCACCTTTCCTGCGGGACCGGCGCACCGCTGCCCCGGGACATCGTGCGCGCAGCCATATTGCTGCGCCTGGCCACGTTTTCCCGCGGCTCCTCCGGCGTGCGCTGGGAACTGGTCTCCGCGCTGGAAGAATTGCTGAATCGCGGCATCGTACCGGTCGTCCCCCGCTATGGATCCGTGGGCGCTTCGGGCGACCTGATGCCTTCCGCCTATATCGGACGCGCGCTCATGGGCATGGGCGAGGTCGATTTCGAGGGCCGCCGCATGCCCGCCACAGAAGCGTTGCAAGCTGCTGGTCTTTCGACCATAAGGTTCGCTCCCAAGGAAGGTCTGGCGCTGATCAATGGCACCACCGGCATGACCGCTTTTGCCGCGCTCCTCTGGCTGGATGCCTGGCGCGTGCTGCACGCTCTGCTGGGCGCGGTGGCGCTGTCCATTGAGGCGCTCGAAGCGCCTTCCGAACCCTACCGGCCCTGGGTGCACCAGAGCAAGGGCCATCCGGGCCAGATCGCCGTGGCCGAGCATGTCCTGGCGTTGATCGAAGGCAGCCAGTTCGTCACGGAGTCGTTTATTCAGCGCTGCTATTCGCTGCGTTGCGTGCCGCAGGGGCTCGGCCCCGCCTGGGAAGCGCTGGATGCCGCGCGCGCCGTCGTCGAACGCGAGATCAATTCGGCCAACGACAATCCGCTCATCGATCCCGAAACCGGCGAGATATACCGCGCCGGCAACTTCTATGGCGGCCACATCTCCCGGCTGCTGGACACGTTCAAGCTGGATTTCGCGATTGAAGCCAACTGGGCCAATGCGCTGTTCGCCGTGCTGGTGGACGACCGGTTTTCGGGTGGCCTGCCGGCCAACCTGGCGCCCGATCCCGGCATGAATTCCGGATTCAAAGGCATGCAGTTGAGCATCACCAGCCTGACCTGCGCCATCCGCCAGATGGCCGGCCCCAGCTCCATCCACTCCCTGCCCACCGAACAATACAACCAGGATGTCGTCAGCCTGGGTATGCACTCCGCCGTGACCGCCGCCGATGCCCTCGAATGCCTGCGCAACTCGACCGCCATGGTGCTGCTGGCCGCCGCCCAGGCAGTCGATCTGCGCGGTGGTCCCCACCGGCTGGGCCAGGGAAGCCGCCGTGTTTACGACCGGGTGCGTCAAGTGGCCGCGTTTGTGGATCGCGACCGGCCCATGGAAGGCGACATCGCCGCCCTGTCGCACGAAATCCTTTGCAACACGTTGTAGGAACCCCGTGGCGCAGGCACTTTTGCCCGTCTCCATGAGCCCCCACGGCCCACCAAAATCGCATGAAAGCCTGGTTGTGGGGCAGGCTCTCAGCCTGCGGCGGCCTCTCAGGCCGCCCTTCTGCATTTTCGTTCGATCGGCGGAGGCTTTCGATGCGCGCCACGCCATTAACTAAAATAGACTAGGACCGTCCCTCCGCGGCGTGCGATCCTTAGTTCTTGGTCGCAAGTTATGAAATCAAAGCCGCGGCGGCTGGGATAGCCATCTGCCTCGTCGGCATCAGCACGGCTGTCTATCACGCTTCGTCGAAGCTCGTGGAGAATGCTGGCTGGGTGGCTCACACGCGCGACGTCGTCGTCCAACTCGATGCCACGGCCGCCGATGTCGCTGCCGCCGAAAAGGACCTGTGGGGGTTCCTCCTCACCGACCAGGAGTCTGATCTCGTCCCGGTATCCGCCGGCTTGTCCGCATCCCGCCGGCGGCTCACGGAGCTCCGCAAGACCACCGCCGATAACCCGCGGCTGCATGCCCGTATCGACAAACTGGAGTTGTTGATCCTCCAACGCACGGACCAGTTGGAGGCGCTTCTCAGGATCGGCCATGCGGAGGGCTTTCCAACCGCCCGCCGCATCCTGGCCTTCGATCGCAGCCCTGAGTACCTGGAAGAAATCCGCCGGGGAGTCGAGGAGATGCGGCGCCAGGAGCTGGAAGGCTTGGCGTCGCGCTTCGCCCAGCAGGAGTCCAGTAGCCGCCGCTTGCGATCGATGGTGTTGCTGAGCTGCGCCGCCGCCCTTTTCCTGCTCTGCGTATCCCTGGCAGTCGTATTTCACGACCTGTCCACCGTGGAAACGGCTTTCCGCAAGGCGCGATACCACATCGCGCATGATGCCTTGACCGGCCTCGCCAGCCGTCACAGCCTGATGGCGAAGCTCGACTTCGCCATTGCCGGCGCCGCCAGTACCGCCCAGCCCTTGTCCGTGTGCATTTGCGATATCGACCGCTTTAAGTCCATCAACGACGTCCACGGGCATGCGGCGGGGGACGAAATCCTGGCCTCATTCGGAAAACTTGTGCGCTCCGGGATTCGCAAGGGCGACATCGCCGGACGCTTGGGCGGCGACGAATTCTGCATCGTCCTGCCGGACACCGGCGGGGACCGCGCCGGTCAGCTCATGGAACGCTTGCGGGAGCGCTGGGAAAGCCTGGAGTACTATTCACCTGATGGCCGCGCCTGCTCTGTAACCGCCAGTTTCGGCGTCGTCCAGTACAGTGGAGAGAGAGCCGCGAAGGCGCTGTTGCAGACCGCGGATAAGGCGCTCTATTGCGCCAAAGGTGAAGGCCGCAATCGCATCCATCTGGTGGCCTAAGAACCTTTTGGAGGGCGGCCAATCTTGGCCGCAGCCGCCTTTCAGGCGGCCCGCAGCGACCTTATCGCGGGCGCTCTTTCAGCATCTTCTCGAACTTGATCTTCTGCTTATCGTTCAAAATACTAAAAATGCGCGCCTTGCCATCCGACAAAACAGTCTGGTAGTACTTGGCGAAGTCGTCCAGGATGCTGGCCATTTGTTGTTCTTGGTCCGACGTCAGATCCAGATCCCTGGTCACGCTCTTCAGGTACTCGGCCTTGGCGCTGTTGTCCCAAAAAGGGTGCGCGCGGTGCAGCGTTTCGTGGCCCAGATTCATGGCCACCGCGCCCGCCGCGGCGCCGCACAGAAACACCAACAGCAGCACGCCTGCACCGGCGATTTTGGGGGATTCCCAAAACTGCATTGCCGTGGGTTTCGCCAGCAGATTATGGTTCATAGCTAGTCAGCGTCACCAGCATCTGATCGGCGTTCGGGGAAGCTGTGGCCGTGTCCGCCATCACCGCTTCGGGGGTGGTCGGAGTCGGCGCATACGCCCCCTCCCGCGACACTAACACGGTGCCCAGCACCGCCAGCATCATCAAAGCGGCAAACACCACCCGCCGCCCAAACGCGAAATCTCCAAAGGCTGTCCAGAACGGCGGCGCCGCCCGTTCCGTGACCGCCTGCATCACTTTCGCCACGAAACTCGGCGGGGAGTCCACGACCCCCGCGGGTTTCAGCATGGCAAGCAACCCGGCGGACTCTTGAATTTCTTCAACCGCCAGGCGGCATTTGCCGCAAACTTGCAAATGGGCTTGAAAACGGTCCAGAGCCGAAGGCGGCAAATGACCGCTCAAGTACTCTTCAAGATCGTTAATGATTGCTGCGTGCATACTTTCTTCCCTTACAGTGTTGCTCTTCTCCCCCACGGGTCTTCCTGCAAATTGCCCGCTTCCGGGGAACCATCGCTCGACCGGCTGATTGCCTGTCCTACCCGGCCGTCATCCCGGGAGACCTGTCCAGACGCTGCGCGGCCTTCACCAGTTTCTGCCGCGCCCGAAATAATTTTACCTTAATCGTATTTTCGTTCATCCCCGTCATGGCCGCCAGCTCTTCCACCGAATGCCCCTCGACTTCCTTCATCATCAACAGCATTCGCTCCTCTTCCGAAACCCGTCCCAGAAGCTTCAGAACGTAGTCCCGCCGCACCAGGTTCACGTCCGCCGCCGGCTGCCGGTCAATCGCCGGATCGGCATTCTCCACCCGGCGCACTTCGTCTTCGCTCAAATCGCTCTCGTAAACCAGCTTGCGAACCTTCCTCTTGCGCAGGTAGTCGAAGCATTCGTTCACCGTAATCTTGTAGATCCAGGTGATCAGCGAGCTGCGGAAGTCGAAGTTCTTGATGGACAGGTAGACCTTCGCAAATACTTGCTGCGCAATATCTTCCACATCGTTCCGCTGCCGCACAATGCCGTGAATGATGGAGAACACCTTGGATTGGTACTTTTCCACGATTTCGCGGAAAGCCGCCTCCTCGCCTGCCTGCGCGCGCCGGACCAAGACCCCTTCCTGGGTGTTTAGGTAATCCACTCTGGTTTTCGTCGCTATTCCGTTACCGAAGGCGGGGAGTGGTAACGCGCCGGCCAGTGTTCCCATACACGGCTTCCGACGCGGAACGCTCATCCGCGGTTTCACTTCCCACCCCAAAAATAGCAGATTCCCGCAACTTAAGCGCTTTGGAGGCATCCATCTAGTTGGCTGTCCCCGTCCGCCTCAGGTATAATGGCAGGCGTAGCGGGACAAGTTCTCAAAAACAGGAGTCGGAAACCTCATATGGTGCAATTGACGGAAAAAGCGGTCGGCAAAGTCAGAGAGATTTTGACCTCGCAAGAGCCTCAGCCGGCCGGACTGCGCATCGCGGTCGTAGGCGGGGGATGCTCGGGCTTCAGCTACTCGATGGCCTTCGAGAATACGCCTAACATGCTGGACAAAACCTACAACTTCGGCGGTCTCAAGGTTTTCGTCGACCAGGCCAGCCTGCTCTACCTGGACGGGGCCGAAGTGGATTACGTCGAGACCCTGGAAGGCTCCGGATTCAAGTTCAGCAATCCGCAAGTGAAGTCCACCTGCGGCTGCGGCAGTTCCTTCAGCGTCTAGTGGGACCGCGTAAGCGCCTTGGAGGGCGGGCAATCCTGCCCGCAGCCGGCTTTCAGCCGGCTTCCGGTCGCGTAGGAAGGCGGCTGTGGCCAAGATTGGCCGCATTTGCCCTCTTCGTCACCCTAGCCCAAGCCCAGCCCTCCCTCGACGCGCGCCGCCAGGCTCTATCCAGCCTCCTGGCCGAGCAGTGGGAGTACAGCCTGCGTACCAATCCCATCTCCGCCACCATTTATGGTGACAAGCGCTGGAACGACCAACTGGGCGACTTCTCCGAAGAGTTTATCCTCCAGGATCTGCAGCAATCCCGCAAATTCCTGACCCGCTTCGAAGCCATCGACACCACCGGCTTCCCGGACCAGGAAGCCCTCAACAAAGAACTAATGGTGCGCGACCTCAGGATCCAACTGGAGGGCGCGCGGTTCAAATCCTGGGAAATGCCGGTTTCGCAGATGGACGGCATCCATATCCTGCTGCCGGAGCTAGTCACCTTCACCTCTTTCGACACCGCCAAAGACTACACCGATTACATTTCCCGCTTGACCCAGGCATCCCGCGCCATCGACCAGACCATGGCCCTCATGCGCCACGGCATGCAAGACGGGTTGATGCAGCCCCGCTTCCTGCTCGATAAAGTGGCCGATCAGGCGGACGCCATCGCCGCCCAGGCGCCCGAAAAAACGCCCTTCGCGCAGCCCTTTCTAAAATTCCCCGAAAGCATCCCGGCGGACGCCCAGCAGCGCTTGCGGCAGCAGGCCCTGGGCGTAATTCGAGACTCGGTCTTGCCCGCCTACGCCCGCTTCGCCCGCTTCGTGCGCGCCGAATATGCCCCCAAAGGCCGCACGGAGCCCGGCGAGTGGGCCCTTCGCGACGGCGCAGCGCGCTATGCCTTCGACGTCAGGAAGGCCACCACCACGGATCTCACGCCGGAGGAAATCCACCAGATCGGCCTCGCGCAGGTAAAAGAAATCGAATCGCGGATGTTTGACGTGGCCTGGAAACTCGGCTACAAGAGCCTGCCGGATTTCAACGCGGCCATCGCCATCGATCCCAAGCTGCACGGCCACTCGCGCGAGGAATTGCTGGACCTCACCCGCAAATACATCGACCAGATGGACGGCAAGCTGCCGCAACTGTTCGGCCGCCTGCCCAAAGCCCGGCTGGAGGTGCGCCCGGTGGAGGAGTTCGAGGAGAAGGAAGCTTCCACGCACTACGATCAGGGCACACCGGACGGTTCCCGGCCCGGCCGCGTCATGGTGGTGACCGGCGATTTCCAGCATCGCCTGCTCCTCGACAACGAGACCACCGCCTATCACGAAGGCGTCCCGGGCCACCACCTGCAGATTGCCATCGCGCAGGAGCTGCCCGGTCTGCCGCCCTTCCGCCAGCATGAATTCTACGGCGCATACGTGGAGGGTTGGGCCCTCTACGCCGAGCGCCTGGGCAAGGAGGTCGGATTCTTCCAGGACCCCTACAGCTATTACGGCCACCTGCAGGACGATATGCTGCGCGCCGTCCGCCTCGTAGTCGATACCGGCTTCCACTACAAGAAATGGACCCGCCAGCAGGTGGTGGACTTCTTCCATGAACACTCCGGCATGGACGAGCCCGACATCCAGTCCGAAACCGACCGCTACATGGTGTGGCCCGGCCAAGCCCTGAGCTACAAAATCGGCCAATTGGAAATCCTCAAGCTGCGCCAATACGCCAAAGACCAGCTCAAAGAGAAATTCGACATCCGTGCCTTCCACGACGAGGTCCTAGGAGCGGGCGCCCTGCCGCTCGACGTCCTAAGCCGCCGCATCCACGCCTGGGTCGCAAAGCAGGCCGCAGTTCGCCCTTGACCAATGTTTTGCGTCTTCTTGGCGTCCTTGGCGGTCCCTTTGCGTCTTTGCGTGAAATCTGTTAATCATCCGCCCCCGGAGCCGTCTCATGTATGAACAGCAAGGGAGGAAAGACAACGTGGAGGCCGCCGCCCAACTCGAACCCGTACTCTCCGTTCCACCCCAGTTCGGACCGCCCGATCTGGATCTCGTATTCCGGGAGCACCACGCCGCCGTATTCCGCGCCGCCTACCGCGTCACGGGTAACGCCAGCGACGCTGAAGATGTCCTCCAGACCGTCTTCATGCGTCTGTTGCGCCGTCCGCCCGAGGCCGAAGCCGTCGGCAATATGGAAGGCTATCTGCGGCGTGCAGCCGTAAACGCAGCGCTGGACCTGATCCGCTCCCGGCAGGCCGCGCCGCATGTCCCCCTCGATGACGTGGCGCCCCTCCTCTCCGAAAACTCCTCCCTTGCCCCCGATCGCCTGCACCGCTCAGCCGAAATCCGCCACTGGCTGCGAGAGGCCGTCTCCAGGCTCAGTCCCCGGGCCGCCGAAATGTTCACCCTTCGCTTTTTTGAAGGCTGCGACAATCCGGAAATTGCCCAAGCCCTCGGCACCACCCCAGCCACCGTAGCGGTTACGCTGTCCCGCACCCGCGATCGCATTCAACAGGAATTCAAGTCATATATGGGAGAAATCAGATGACGCCACCAGATCCGAACCTCGATCCACTCTTGGAACAAGCCCTCGCCGAAATCCGCGCCGAAGACCCCGACCCCGTCCTGATCGAAGCCGCCGCTGGCCGGGTGGTCGAGCGCCTCACGCAACACGCGACGCTGCACACCTGCGCCGACTTCCAGGCGCTAATCCCCAGCTACCGCGCCGGCACCCTAAGCCCCGCCCGCGCCCTGCTCCTAAAGGACCACACCCACGAATGCGTGGCCTGCTATAAGGCAATGCAGGCTAAGTCCCCAGCCCCCAGCCCCCAGCCCCTAGCCCCGAGCGCGGCATGGTCCACAATTCCCGCATTCCGCTGGGCTGTCGCCGCCGCGCTAGTAGCCGCCGCCGGCCTCGCCATCTGGGCCTTTGGCGATCGCCTCCGTCCCACCTACAGCGGACCCGAGGCCGTGGTCGAGTCGGCCGATGGCCTCATCTATCGCGTCGCCGATACCAGCAGCGTGCCCCTTATCCGCGGCGCGGAAGTGCCCGCCGGAGTAACCATCCGCACCGCCCGCGATTCCCACGCCATCCTCCGCCTCCACGACGGCTCCCGCGTAGAAATGCGCGAGCGCTCCGGCTTCTCCATCTCCGAACGCGGCCCCGATATGACCATCGGCCTCGATCGCGGCGCCATCCTCGTGCAGGCCGCCAAGCGCCACGCCGGTCACCTCTATGTCTCCACCCGCGATTGCCGCGTGGCCGTCACCGGCACCATCTTCAGCGTCAACAGTGGACTCAAGGGATCCCGTGTTACGGTGATCGAAGGCACGGTGCTGGTCGCCCAGGACCGCCATGAAAACGTGCTGCATGCCGGCGACCAGGTTGCCACCAGTTCCGCCATGGGCGCTACGCCGGTCCCCCTGGAAATCTCCTGGAGCCAGGACGCCCCCGCGTATATCGCGATGCTCAATGCCGTCACCGCCCTCAACGCCAAGCTCGATCAGGACCATTTCCCCGCCCCGCGCTTCACCAGCAACCTGTTGACCCTGGTGCCCGCCGGAACCGTGGTCTACGCCAGCATTCCCAACCTCAGCCAGGCGCTTACCGAGGTGCAGCAGGTCTTCGTCCCCAAGATCCAGCAGAATCCCACCCTCACCCAATGGTGGCAGCAGAACCATCTCGATCAGGTGATCGCCGACATGAGCACCATGAGCAGCTTTCTGGGCAATGAGATGGTGGTCGCCGCCGCGCTGAATTCCGGCGGCCATCCCGGCGCACCGGTCGTCATGGCCGAACTCACCCAGCCCGGCTTCGCCGCTTTCGCTCAGGCCGAGGTCGCGAAGCTCTCGAGCGGCGCCGGCGCGCAGAAGTTGCGCATCGTCACCGATCCCTCCGCTATCGGAACCATTTCGCCGGATCAATGCGTCCTGCTGATACTGCCCCATCTGGTGGCGCTCTCGCCCAATGCCGCCGCTCTCCAGCAAATCGCCTCGGGCGCGCCCAGCCAGTTCGCCACTACCGCGTTCGGCACCGAGATCGTCGGCGCATATAACGCCGGAGTCGGCCTGCTGCTGGCGGCAGATGCGCAGGCGATGGCCTCGTCCGGCCATCAGCATGCGCCCAACGTCCAGTACTTCATGGTGCAGCAAACCGGCAACGCGGGCGCACCCGAAACGCGCGCCGCCATCATCTTCAACGGTGAGCGTACCGGCGTGGCTTCCTGGCTGGCCGCTCCCGCGCCGCTCGGCGCGCTGGATTTCATGTCGCCCCAAGCCACTCTGGCCTGGGCCGCCGCCGTCAAGCAGCCCACCGCCATCATCGACGAAATCATGACCATGCAGGCCTCCAACCCGGCCTTCCAGCAGCACCTTGCCGAAATCCAGGCGCTGCTCGGCGTGGATCTGCGCAACGATCTGGCTGCCGCCCTCGGCGGCGAAATCGCCATGGCGCAGGATGGCCCGCTGCTGCCCATGCCCGCCTGGAAAATCGCCGTCGAAGTCTACGATCCGGTCAAGCTTCAGGCGACTCTACAGAAGCTCCTTGCCGCGGCCTCCGCATCCGGCGTCCAACTCCAGCAGTCCACGGTGAACGGCCGCACTTACTACACGCTCTCGAATCCCAGCGCACCGTCGTTCCCGCAGGTCGTCTACACCTACACGGACGGCTACCTGCTGGCCGGCTCCAGCCAGGCGCTGCTCGATACCGCGATTCAAAATCGCGCCAGCGGCTACACCCTGCCGCGCTCCGCGACCTTCACCGCGCTCATCCCGCACGATCAATACGCGAACTTCTCCGCGGCCATCTATTACAACGCCTCCAGCCTCACCCCGCTGCTCGAACAGTTCAGCAATCAACCGGCCGTCCAGCAGCTCGCGGCGAACCTGAAGCCCACGCTCATCGCGGCCTACGGCGAGAACGACCGCATCACCTTCGCCACCAGCGGCAGCCTTTTCACCACCTTCGGCAACATGAGCCTGCTGCAATTACTGGAGAAGCCCGGAACCCAGCTACACTAAGTGGGGCAGGCTCTCAGCCTGCGGCGGCCTCTCAGGCCGCCTTCTTTCGGAACAGCAGCACCTGAACATGCGTACCTAATAACCAGTGGAACCGGTAATCGAACTAGACAATCTCGAAGTCCGCTTCGGCGACCGAGTCATTCTCAAAAAATTGAATGGCTCGCTCGCCGGCCGCTCCATCGGCCTGCTTGGCCCCAACGGCGCGGGAAAGTCGACGCTCATCAACACCCTCCTGGGCTTCCACCAGCCCTCCTCCGGCACCGCCCGCATCTTCGGCAAAGACATCCGCACCGAAGCCAAGAACGTCCGTAGCTTCCTCGGCTACATGCCGGAAAACGACTCCTTCATCGCCTCCATGACCGGCGTGCACTTCGTCCGCCTGATGGCCGAACTCTCCGGCCTGCCCGCCGAACAAGCCATGGAGCGCGCCCACGAAGCCTTCTTCTGGGTGGGCCTCGGCGAAGCCCGCTACCGCAATCTGGGCACTTATTCGCTGGGCATGAAACAGATGGCCAAGCTCGCGCAAGCCATCGCCCACGGCCCCAAGCTCCTCTTCCTCGACGAGCCCACCAACGGTCTCGATCCGCCCGCGCGCGCCCGCATGATCCAGCTCATTCAGGAAATCCGCGACCGCGGCGATCTGCGCCTGATCCTCTCCTCGCACCTGCTGCGCGACGTCGACGAGTGCTGCGACGAAGTCCTGATCCTCAAAGACGGCCGCATCGCCGCCTCCTGCAATCTGGAAGAAGAGCGCCGCGCCAATCGCAAATTTCTGGAGCTCGAAACCCGCGGCGCGAACGGAACGTTCACCGCAGCCATCGAACAACTGGGCTGCGAAGCCGCCGCCTTCCCCAACGGCCGCATGAAACTGGTGATGCCCGATGGCGTCGAAATCCGCCAGCTCTACGCCCTCGCCGCCGCGCAGAACGTGCAAATCCGCCGCCTCAATCACAAGCGCGATTCGCTCGAAGATATTTTCCTGAAAGCCATGGAGGTGCCCAATGGCAGTGTTTAAGCACTCCTACAAGGGCTACGACGGACCGCTCACGCCCGCCTGGTCGCGCTTCCTCATCCTGCCGCGCTACGCATTCGAGGAAATGCGCCGCAAGCGTTTCTACAGCATTTTCTTCCTGGTCTCCATGCTGGCCCCGCTCATCTTCGCGCTCATCATCTATATCCAGCACAATCTCAGCGCCGTGAAAATGTTGCAAATCCGCGACCTGGTCGAAATCAACGCGCGCTTCTTCCTCAACTTCCTCGGCACCCAAAGCATGATGGCCTTCTTCCTCGCGGCCTTCGTAGGCCCCGGCCAGATCTCGCCCGATCTCGCCAACAACGCGCTCTCGCTCTATCTCGCGCGCCCGTTTTCGCGCGCCGAATACGTGCTAGGCAAGCTATCCGTGCTGCTGATCCTGATGTCGGTCATGACCTGGATCCCCGGCCTGCTCCTCTTCATCCTGCAAGCGTCTCTCGAAGGCCACGGCTGGTTCATGCAAAACCTCCGCATCGCCAACGCCATCTTCTTCGGCGCCTGGATCTGGATTCTGCTCCTCTCCCTGCTGGCCCTGGCCCTTTCCGCCTGGGTGAAATGGAAGCCCATGGCCGGCGGCCTGCTCTTCGGCGTCTTCTTCGTAGCCGCCGGATTCGGCGGCGCCATCAACGGCATGCTGCGCACCCAATGGGGCAACCTGCTGAACCTCAGCCACCTGATCGGAGCGGTCTGGACCTCCCTGTTCGAACAGCCCATGCATCGCGGCAACGGCGCGGTCTTCTTCCGCGTGCACGGCGTCGAAACCCCCATCTGGTGCTGCTGGGTGTCCCTGCTGGCCATCTGCGCCTTCTGCCTCTACCTGCTCTCGCGCAAAATCCGAGGCGCGGAGGTAGTCCGATGACTCCCTCCAGCCCCCAGCCCCCAGCCCCTAGCCCCCAGCCCCCAGCCCCCAGCCCCCGCGAGCGAAGCTCGCCCCCCGGCATCGTTTTCGACAACGTCTCGCGCTTCTACGGCGAAGTCCTGGGCGTCAATCGCGTGAACCTCACCATCGGACCCGGCATCACCAGCCTGGTCGGTCCCAACGGCTCCGGCAAAACCACCCTCATGAACCTGATGGCGGGCCTCATCCGCCCCTCCCGCGGCGCCATCAACGTGCTCGGCATCCCCTCCGGCCGCCCCGAAGAACTGTTCCGCAAAATGGGATATTGCACCCAATTCGATGCCTTCCCCAAAGGCCTCACCGGCTACCAGTTCATCTATTCGTACCTGCTGGTGCACGGCATGATCGAGTCCGAAGCCGCAAAACTCACCGAAGAGTCCCTGCAGCGCGTCTCCATGACCGAAGCCGCCGATCGCCCCGTCGCCGCCTACAGCAAAGGCATGCGCCAGCGCATCAAACTCGCCCAAGCCATCGCCCACCGCCCCACCGTCCTGGTGCTCGACGAGCCCCTCAACGGCCTCGATCCCATGGCCCGCGCCGAAACCATCGCCATCTTCAAACAATGGGGCGAGGAGGGCCGCCACGTCATCGTCTCCAGCCACATCCTGCACGAAGTCGACCGCATCTCCGACCAGGTCATCCTCCTCAGCCACGGCTACGTCGTCGCCGAAGGCCAGATCCAGGGCGTGCGCAGCGAGGTCAAGGATCAGCCCATGCAGATCCTGGTGCGCTGCGATAAGCCCGGCTTGCTGGCCTCCCGGCTCTTCGAGCAGGATCACGTCGTCGAAGCCAAGGTCAACGAAGACGGCAAAGGCCTGCTGGTCCGTACGCGCGACGCCGACAATCTGTATCTGCTGCTCAACCGCATCGTGCTCGATAACGGCCTCGAAGTGGAAGCCGTCGCCCCCGCCGACGACGATGTGAATTCCGTCTATCAATACCTGATCGGAGCCGAAGGAGGCCCGTCATGACCTGGAGCCAGATCGCGACTCAGCCCTGGATGCTCTGGCGCCGCCAGGTGGCCGCCATCGTACGCCTGGAATTGAAGAAGAGCCTGTTCTCGAAGCGCGCCTGGTGGATCTATATCCTCGCCCTCGGCCCCGTCGCGATCGCCGGCATGCATTCGCTATTCAGCGGCAACGGGCGCCACACCTTGGGCGAAGACAATATGGTCTTCGCCGGCATTTTCCAGGTCTACTTCCTGCGCCTGGGCATCTTCTTCGGCTGCCTCGGCATCTTCTCCAACTTATTCCGCGCCGAAGTGCTGGAGCGCACCCTGCACTATTACTTCATGTCGCCCGTGCGCCGCGAAGTCCTGGCAGTGAGTAAGTATCTCGCCGGACTGATCGCCGCTGTCACTTACTTCACCGGCAGCGTAGTGCTGACTTATCTCTTCATCTGCGCGCATTTCGGCCCGGTCTTTCAGCAATACCTGTTTCACGGCCCCGGCCTGAGTCAATTAGGCTGGTACGCGCTGACCGCCGCGCTCGCCTGCGTCGGCTATGGCTCCGTCTTCCTGCTCACCGGCGTGCTCTACCGTAACCCCATGATCCCCGCCGCCGCGGTGTTCATCTGGGAGAACCTGAACCCCTTCCTCCCCGCGCTGCTGAAGAAATTCAGCGTGATCTTCTACCTGAAATCGCTCTGTCCCGTGGGCGACATCCCCACCGACGGACCGCTGGCCTTCCTCGCTACGATGACCGAACCAACCCCCGCCTGGCTGGCCATCCCCGGCCTGCTGGTAGTCTCCGCCCTGGTCCTGGCCTACGCCGCCGCCAAATCCCGCAACCTGGAAGTCAGCTACAGCGACTAACTAGTCTCTTCTTTACTAACCCACTGGCTGAAAACACTACTGGAGGGCGGCCAATCGTGGCCGCAGCCGCCTTTCAGCCGGGGAATGTGCCGGGGGCACACTCCAAAAGGTCTGAAACTGCACCAGAGAACGAACAGGCGCCATGATTGGAGAATATGAGGAGACCGCGCGGCAAGCTATAGTCGCATGTGCCTTGGTGCCTTGTGCCCGTCTTTCAGCCTGACTTCGATCGCAGCGGTTCAATATTTGGTGGCGTGCGTGCCCTGGGAGACCAGGCCGTCACGATCCCGTTGGAGAGTTTGTGAAGTAGTCGCGGATCGAGCCGAGCGCCTGGTCTAAACCAACCAGGAGCGCACGCTATGGCCCAAAAGAAAACATCCATCTGGGAGCGATTGAAGAGCGGGAAGCTGAACCGCAAGCAACGCAAGGAACTGGCGCGGCGGGTTTACGCCGACGATCCGGGGCTGGAGGTGGTGCATCGCAACGTAGCGGGCATTGATGTAGGCAATGAAAGCCACTTTGTGGCGGTCCCGCCAGGGCGCGATCCGCAACCGGTGCTGGAGTTCGGCTGTTGGACAGCCGATTTGACGCGGATGGCGGAATGGCTGAGATCGTGCGGCATCGAGACGGTCGTCATGCAGTCCACCGGCGTGTATTGGATCGCCGTCTATGACGCATTGGAGAAGGCGGGATTCAAAGTGTGGTTGGCGAACGCGCGCGATACCAAGAACCTGCCGGGGCGAAAGAGCGACGTACCAGAGAGCCAATGGCTGATGAAACTGCACACGTATGGGCTGCTGCGGAACTCCTTCCGACCCCCTGAGCAGATCCGGGCGGTGCGGACCATCTGGCGGCTGCGGGACCGGAACGTGCGGGACGCCGCGCGGGAGATCCAGCACATGCAGAAAGCTATGACGACGATGAACGTGCAGTTGGCCAACGTGCTCAGCGACGTCGCGGGGGTCAGCGGGCAAGCCATCATCCGGGCCATCTTGGCCGGGCAACGGGACCCGCAGGAACTGGCCAAGCTACGGGATTATCGGGTGAAGGCCAGACCGGAGGAAGTGGCTCGCAGTCTGGAGGGGAACTGGCAAGAAGACATCTTGTTTGAGTTGCAGCAAGCCGTGGATCGATACGATTTCTGCCAGCAGCAGATCGCCAAGTGCGACCAGCAGCTCGAGAAGTATCTGGCGGCGTTGCCGAGCGGGGAGAAGGCTGCGGTAAAGGCGCCAGCGGCGCAGGCAGAGACGGCAGATGCGCAGAGTCCCAAACCGCAGCCTAGGAAAAGCAAGAAGAAACGGAGTAAGCCGCGGCGCAACGAGCCCCGCTTCGACCTAGAGGCGGAACTGGATCGGATTTGCGGAGTGAACCTGACCACTTTGGACGGAGTCTATGTAATGACCGTGCTGACTTTTGTTTCGGAGTTGGGTACGGATATGAGTCCCTGGCGGACTGAAGACCACTTTGTATCTTGGCTGAAGTTGGCGCCCAGCCGACAGATCAGCGGAGGCAAGGTGATCAAGCAGGAACGCAACCGCACCAGAAACCGAGTGGCCAATGCGTTGCGCATGGCGGCCAGCGGGCTGAAGGATAGCGACAGTTATCTGGGGGCCTGCTTCCGCCAGTTGCGTGCGCGCCTTGGTCCGGGAAAGGCAAACAAGGCAATGGCGGCCCATTTGGCAAGGCTATTCTATCGGATCCTCACCAATGGACAGGAATGGGTGGATCGCGGCACACAGGAACACGAAAAACGGCGGGTGGAGCGGGAGAAGCAGTTTCTGATCCGCAAGGCCGCTTCGCTCGGCTACCGCCTGGAGCCCGCTGCCTAGCGCGAAACGTCCAAACTACCGGCCGATTGCCGGGCTAGCGGCAGCAGTTTCTGGAGAGGTGGCTATGAAGATCGCAACCTAACGAGAAAACGAGCCAACCAGCGCGCTCACCACGGGTGGAACCTCACCGCGTAGCGCTCTCCGCTCGGGCTGGAACAGAGTGGCCACAAAGAAAGGGTGGGAAGATAACTCGACAGCGCGAACCTCGCCGCCGGGGGTGTGAGCCGTCGGGCGCAGCCCGTTCCGGAAGAGCAAAGTTTCATACTCGCGATTGAGCCCGTAGTTACAGTGATATCCCTCCGTGATCCGTTCTACGCCGTAAGCGCCTTTCAGTTTCCCCCCGTCTTGCAGAACGATTTCCTCTGTCTCCTCCACCAGCGGACAGGAGAGCCGCGAAACTACCAGCACCGCCGCCCCAGGATGCGTTTCAGCATGATTGGCATCCTGGAGGCCGCAAACATTTCTGGCGTATTCGACAACGGCGTGTTGGAACCCCCCACACGTTCCGAGGAACGGGCGTCTCGATTCACGGGCATAGCGAATAGCGTCCAGCGCGCCTTCCATGCTGGCGTAAGGACTCGCTGGGACACACCAAATGCCGTCGAAACCCGCCAGGTCTGCGGCCGCATCGCGGATAGACGCCGTGTGGATCCACACGGATTCGATGGATTGCTCTCGACCGGCAGCCAATCGAAGCGCCTCTGGAATGGCTTGGTGTGCGATCACCGATTGGTTGTAATCGCCGACCAACGCTACCCGAAAGTGCACCATTGAGAAAGTATAGCCGAGAGAGCGGTCAGTCGCCATACGTGCGGGCGCTTGGCGTTAGGTCCCTGCGCTGCCTTCTGCCGGATAACCCTTGCCGAACCAATCCACATGCATGTTCGTCGGAATGTTCAGCACGCGCACATGCAGAAAGCCCATCTCCCGCAGCGCGCGGTACGCCGGCCGGATGTTCGGGCACCGGTCCATCGGGCAGCAGCCGCAATAGAGGACGATATCCGCATCCTTCGGCAAGTCCGCGGCCGCCTTCTTCAGCAATGCAATCCCTTCAGGCTTCGATCCCGGCCCAGCCTCCAGCGCATGGGGGATCCGCTTGCTCCGATACAGCACCGAAAACGCGGTGCATAAAATCACGGGAGGCTTGGCCGAATGCAGCGCTTCAACCAGCGCCGCCGGCTCCATCAGCTCCGTTTTGGCCCACGGATCTCCCGCCTCCTGCCCCAGGCAAACGACCGCCAGCACGAGCACGCCAAATAGCTTTCGCATAATCACTCAGCATAACCCGAGTTACAATCGCGGCATGACCCGTCTAGTGATTGCCGCGTGCATCTGCCTCGCCGGCGTCGTCGCCTACACCGCCACCCGCCCCGCCGACATCCCCTTCGAAAAACATACCCTCGACCTGGGCGCCAACGAAAGCTGCACCATCGCCGATATCAACGGCGACGGCCGGCCCGACATCGTCTCCGGCGAGAATTGGTACGAAGGCCCCCGCTGGACCAAGCACAAGTTTCGCTCCCTCCCCTACACCAACAACTACATCGATAACTTCTCGGATCTGCCGCTGGATGTCAATGGCGACGGCCGCATCGATATCGTGAGCTGCTCCTGGTTCGCGCACCGGCTCTTCTGGAGCGAGAACCCCGGCCCCACCGCGGGCGAGTGGAATGAGCACATGATCGAGACCGGCTCGCCCGTGGAGTTCGCCTTCCTGGTGGATCTCGACAACGATGGCAAAGCCCACGAAGTGCTGCCTGAGTTCGGTGACACGAACATGCCGCTGGCCTGGTACGAAGTAAAGCCTGGAGCCAAAAACGGCGAGTTCGTCAAGCACGTCGTGAGTCCCAAAAGCTGGGGCCACGGCATCGGCGTGGGCGACGTAAACGGCGATGGCCGCAACGACATCATCACTCCCAAAGGCTGGTTCGAAGCCCCGCCCGATCCGCGCAACGGCGTCTGGAAATGGCATCCCGATTTCGATCTCGGCGACACCGGCTTCATCTACGTCTACGATGTGAACGGCGACGGCCGTCCTGACATCGTCACGTCTATGGCGCATAATTACGGCATCTTCTGGATGGAGCAGGGCGCGGACGGCCATTGGACCAGGCACATCATCGACGAAAGCTGGTCGCAGGCGCACGCCATGACGCTGGTCGACCTGAACGGCGACGGGCAGATGGACCTGCTCACCGGCAAGCGCTACATGGCGCACAACGGCCACGATCCGGGCGAGCGCGAGCCCCTGGGCATTTACTGGTACGAGTTCATGCGCCTGGACGGCGGCAAGACCATCGAATGGGTCAAGCACGTGGTGGACTACAGCACCCGCACCGGAGGCGGCATGCAGATTCCCGTGGCCGACCTGTACGGCCACGGCCACCTCGATTTCGCAGTGGCCGGCAAGAGCGGCCTCTTCCTCTTCGAAAACCTGACCCACCACTGATGTGGGGCAGGCCCCCGGCCCAAATCGTGGGGCGGACCCCCCGGTCCGCGCGGGCCCCCTGGACCCGCTCTTTGCTTGAATAATCAGGCGTCTGCGCGCTTCAGCGGGCCGACGAGGGCGTCGGCCGCGGTCCTGGGGGACCGCCCCACAATCAATCCAGGTGTTCGAGAGTGGCAGAACCATGCGGCCGGCCCGCGGCCTGCAGCCGGCCCCCGGCCTGCCTCTTCCGCTACAATCGAAAAGAAGCATGCCTTCTCCCCATAAGCTCCGCTGGGCGAAGATCCGCATCGTCACTGTGGCAGTGTCCGCCATTGCCGTGCTGGCGGTGCTGGTCTTTCTGCTGAGCGGCGGCTCGTGGCTGAAGCCGAAGGCCTACCTGACTACCTACGTTCCCGATTCGACCGGTCTCGATCCGGGCGCCGATGTCCTGCTGAACGGCGTCAAGATCGGCAGAGTCGAGTCGGTCCAACTCTCCCGCACCCAAGGCCCGAATCGCGTCGTGGAGGTGCGCCTGAAGATCCAGGAGGAGTTCCTGCCATACATCCCCGAGGACTCCGTCACCACCCTCGATAGCGCCAACATGCTGGGCGACGAGTACGTCAACATCAACATGGGCAGAAGCCCGCGGCACGTGCGTGCCGGTGGCGAGTTGCACTTCCCGCCGCCGTCCAATTTCATGCAGAACATCGATCTGCGCCAGTTCGACGAGCAGTTGCGCGCCATCGATCAGGTCATCCAGGACATCCACGCCGGAAAAGGACCGCTCGGCCAATTCGTCATGACCGACGATCTGTATCACCAGTTTCTCGATGGCGTGGCCAAGGTGGAAAAAGAGATGCACGCCGCCACCGCATCCCAGTCCGAGTTGGGACAAGCCTTGTATACCACCACGATGTACGACAGCCTGAGCACATCGCTGCGGCAACTGGACGACCGGCTCGCGCAGTTGCAGGCGAACCGCTTGCTGCGCGACACAACCGAGTATGATCAGATCCGTGATCAGCTCGTACAACTGCACAAGACGCTGGCCGATCTTCATGCAGGCAAAGGCGCGGGCGGCGACTTCATCGCGAGTGATGCCATGTATGTTGCATGGAACCGGCTCCTGTCTGGCTGGATCCAAAACGTGGATACGCTGAACTCCGGCGAGGGCGCCATGGGGCAGATGCTGACCAACTCGCAGACATATGAGTCGCTGACCGGCATGCTCCAGGAGCTGCAATCCAACCTGAAGGAGTTTCGCGAAGATCCGCAGAAATTCCTGCGGATCAAGATATTCTGATCTGGCCGAGCACCTGCTCCAGCGCTTCGCGGCTGGGCAGGCTGCCTTGCGCCATCCGCTGATTGCCGCCGCCGCGTCCGCCGGACTGCGTGAGCGCGGCCTTCAGCAGCTTGCCCGCATCCAGACCGCTATCGGCCGAGACGGCCAGCAGCAATGCGGGAGGCTCGTCCAGCGCCGCCACGAACACGGCTTTCGATTGCGCCGTGAAGCTCTGCGCGATAGCGCGCAGATCCTCCAGGTTGCCGGACGGCAGACGGCGCAGCACCCGCCGCACCCCGGCTTCGTCCGCCGCGGTGGCCGCGTACAGTTCCCTGCCCTGGTATTGCGCCAGGTCCGCTTCCAGCTTGCGGCGCAGCTTATCGGCATTGCGCGCCGCTTCCAATTGGGCCGCCACCACTACCGGCGCCTCGTCGAGCGATCCGGAGACCAACTGCGCCACGCGCGAGAGCGCCTCGAAATCGGCGCGCGCCCGGCTCACGGCCCGCCCGCCGCACAGGAACTCTACGCGCACGGTATTGCGGATGCGCTCCAGCTTGCGCAGCAGAATCGGCCCGACCTCCCCGGTGCGCGCCACGTGTGTGCCGCCGCAGGCGCTACGGTCCAGGCCCTCGATGGTGACAATGCGCAGCGTGCCCGCGCGCTCCGATGGCTTGCGCAAATCGCGCGTCGCGTCGGCGTCTTCGAAAGACACGGCCACCGGCCGGTTCTCGTAGACCGCCTGGTTAGCGCGCCGCTCGGCGTCCAGCACCTGCCCGGGATCGAGCCCGGCCGTCTCCAGGTCGATGGTGGAACTCTCCTGTCCCAGGTGGAAACTGACGGTCGCGATGCCGAACCGCTCCACAAAGACCGCCGAGAGCAGATGCTGTCCACTGTGCTGCTGCATGTGATCGAAGCGGCGCTCCCAGTCGATGCGGCAGTCTACTTCGTCCGCAACGACGGCCGCCGTCACAATGTGCGCGATGCGCTCGCCTTCGTCTTCCACCTCCACCAGCGGCACGCCGCCGATCGAGCCGGTGTCGTACGGCTGTCCGCCCGACGACGGATAGAACGCGCTGCGGTCCAGGTAGATGCGGCGTCCGTCCTCGGAACGGTCCGTCACCCGCGCGCGGAATTCCCGCAAGTAAGAATCGGTGTAATAAAGGCGCTCGGTCACTCCTACAGCTTAACGCCTCTGACTCAGTGTTATACTCCCCCAATGTCACTCCGCCGTCCGCTTACACTGACCATACTGCTGGCCGCTGCCCTAGCCGCGCAGCAACCCCGCACCCTCATTCGCGCCGGCCACCTGCTCAACGTCCGCACCGGAGCCGAGCCGGCCGATCAGACCATCGTGGTCGCCGGTAACCGCATCGCCGCTATCGCCGCCACCGCGTCCACGCCCGCCCAACCTGGCGACCGCGAAATCGATCTGCGTTCCCTCACCGTGCTCCCCGGCCTGATCGACGTCCACACGCACCTCACCTTCGCCACCGACTTCGACCCGTACACGCGCCTCTCGACGGACCCCGTGCGCGAAGCGCTCAACGGCGTCCGCTTCGCCAAGATCACACTGGAAGCCGGATTCACGACCGTGCGCAACGTCGGCGCATCCGGCTACTCTGACGTGGCTCTGCGCGACTATATCGAGGCAGGTCACATTCCGGGTCCGCATATGCAGGTGAGCGGACCGCCCCTGAGCATCAGCGGCGGCCATTGCGACAACAACTTCCTGCCCGCCGAATACCACGCCACCGCGGAAGGCGTCGCCGACGGCATCGCCGCCGTGCAGCAGCGCGTGCGCCAGAACATCAAGTACGGCGCGGACCTGATCAAGGTTTGCGCCACCGGCGGCGTCCTGTCGAAGGGCGACGATCCGCAGGCCAGCCAGTACAGCCTCGATGAGCTCAAGGCCCTGGTGGCCGACGCGCACCGGCTGGGCCGCAAGGTGGCCGCGCACGCGCATGGCGCGGAAGGCATCCTCTTTGCCACGCAGGCCGGCGTGGATTCCATCGAACACGGCACCTACATCGACGCCGACGATATCGCCGCCATGAAACAGCGCGGCACCTGGCTGGTCCCCACCCTTTACCTCATCGATTGGATGCGCGAGAACGGGCACCTGCCCGCCATGTTCCAAAAAAAGATGATCGACGTCAGCGCCGTCGTCGTCGAGAACCAGCGCAAAGCCATCGCCGCCGGCGTGAAAGTGGCGCTGGGCACCGACGCCGCCGTCTATCCTCACGGCCTGAACGCGCACGAAGTGGAAGTCTACGTGACCAAGCTCGGCATGAAACCGCTCGCCGCGCTGCAAACCGGAACGATCAACGCCGCCGAGTTGATGGGCTGGTCCGACCGCACCGGCGCCCTCGAGCCGGGCAAATGGGCCGACGTGATCGCCGTCGAAGGCGATCCGCTCGCCGACGTCCGCACCTTGCAGAAGGTGCGCTTCGTCATGAAATCCGGCATTGTGTACAAGCAGTAGCGTGGGGCAGGCTCTCAGCCTGCGGCGGCCTCTCAGGCCGCCTGTTCGCCGCCCCTGCCGCGTATTACCATATCCCCGATATGCCCAAAGCCTCCCAACCCATCCCCCCTGGCTTCTCCACGCTCACCGTACACCTCACCGTGCCCGGCTGCGCCGATTACATCGAATTTCTGAAACGCGCCTTCAACGCGGTGGAGATCAGCCGCTCCCCCGGACCCGGCGGCAAGCTCATGCACGCCACCGTGAAGATCGGCGATACCCTGATGATGCTCAACGACACGTTCCCCGAAATGGGAGGGCCGCCCATCGCCGAAGGCAACTGGCCGCTCCGGCTGAGCTTATATGTGCCGGATGCCGACGCCACCTGGACGCAGGCCCTGGCCAACGGCTGCCAGGTGGTGTTCCCGTTGCAGGATCAATTCTGGGGCGATCGCTACGGCCAACTCCGCGATCCCTCCGGCTTCGTATGGGCCATCGCCACGCATATCGAGGACCTCACCCCTGAGGACGTGGAGCAGCGCGCGGCAGCCGCATTCGGTGGTGGGCCCGCATGAGCGCCCTGCCGAAGTGGCTGCTGGCCGCCGTGCTCGTGCCTATCGCCTGTGCGCAGCCCTTTGGCCCCGAACTCTACAGCGGTCTTCGCTGGCGCATGATCGGGCCGTTTCGCGGTGGGCGCACCGTAGCGGCCAGCGGCGTGCCCGGCCAGCCAAACGTCTTCTACATCGCCGCGAACAATGGCGGCGTTTGGAAGTCGACCGACGCCGGGCGCGTCTGGAAGCCGATCTTCGACGATCAAGACACCGGCTCCGTTGGCGCGCTGGCGGTAGCTCCCTCCGATCCGCGCATCATCTACGTAGGCAGCGGCGAAGGCCTCCAGCGCCCGGACCTCTCGGTCGGCGACGGCATCTACAAATCCACGGACGCGGGCCAAACCTGGCAGCACCTCGCCCTGCGCGACGCCCAGCAGATCTCCGCCATCATCGTCGATCCGCACGACCCGCGGCGCGTGTTCGCGGCTGCGCTCGGCCATCCCTACGGCCCCAACCCCGAGCGCGGCGTCTTCCGCTCCACCGATGGCGGCGCAACCTGGCAGAAGGTGCTCTACAAGGACGAAAACACCGGCGCGGTGGACCTGGCCTTCGATCCCTCCAACGCACAGACCGTATACGCCGTGCTGTGGGCCGCGCGCCAGGCGCCCTGGGAGATCGGCGAGTCGTTCAAGGGCCCCGGCAGCGGGCTGTTCAAATCCACCGATGGCGGCAGCACCTGGCAGCCGCTCACCGCCGGACTGCCCACGGTATCGGAAGGCTTGGGACGCATCGGCATCGCCATCGCGCCCAGCGATCCGCGGCGCATGTACGCGCTGGTGGATGCGAAAGAAGGCGGTGTCTACCGTTCCGACGACGCGGGCGCCAACTGGCGTCGCATCAGCCACGACGAGCGCGTCTGGGGGCGCGGCTCCGATTTCGCCGGCATACGCGTCGACCCCAAAGACAAGGACGTCATCTACATCGCCAACACCTCCACGTACCGCTCGATCGACGGTGGCGCGACTTTCACCGCCATCAAAGGCGCGCCCGGCGGCGACGATTATCACACCATCTGGATCAACCCCGACGACCCCAGCATCATTATGCTGGCATCCGACCAGGGTGCCACCATCAGCCTCAACGGCGGCGAGACTTGGAGCTCCTGGTACAACCAACCCACTGCGCAGTTCTATCACGTGATCACCGACAATCGCTTCCCTTACTGGGTCTATGGCGGCCAGCAGGAGAGCGGCTCGGTGGGCACCGCCAGCCGCGGCGACGATGGCGAAATCACCTTTCGCGACTGGCATCCCGTAGGCGTGGAAGAGTACGGCTATGTGGCGCCCGATCCGCTGCATCCCGGCATTATCTATGGCGGCAAAGCGACCCGCTACGACATGGCCACCGGCGAAGTGCAACAGGTCGGTCCGGTGCTGGGCCGCCGCTCTGGCAAGTATCGCTTCGTGCGCACCATGCCGCTGCTGTTTTCGCCGGTCGATCCGCACATTCTGTATCTCGGCTCGCAGTATCTGTTGCGCACCGCCAACGGCGGCCAGTCTTGGGAAGAGATTAGCCCCGACCTGACCCGCGCGTCTTACGATATCCCGCCCAGCTTGGGAGTGTTCGCTTCCGCCGACCCGGAGAAGGGCAAGCATCGCGGTGTCATCTACACCATTGCGCCCTCTTACAAAGACGGCAATGTGATCTGGGTGGGCACAGACGACGGATTGATCCAAGTCACTCGCGACGCCGGCAAGACGTGGACCAATGTGACCCCGCCCGCGCTCACTCCCTGGAGCAAAGTATCGGTGATGGACGCGTCGCACTTCGATGCCGCGACGGCCTATGCTGCCATCAACCGCTTCCGGCTCGATGATCTGGAGCCGCACATCTGGCGCACGCACGACTTCGGCAAAACCTGGCAGGAGATCGTGCGCGGCCTGCCCGATAACGCGCCCATCAACACGGTGCGCGAGGATCCGCGCCGGAAAGGCCTGCTCTTCGCCGGCTCCGAGCGCGCGGTGTGGGTCTCGTTCAACGATGGCGACGATTGGGCGCCCCTGCGGCTGAACATGCCGGCCACGTCGATCCGCGACGTGACCATCCACGACGACGACCTGGTCGCGGGCACGCACGGCCGCTCCTTCTGGATCCTGGACGATATCACGCCCCTGCGCCAAATGACCACAGCGATTGCCGGTTCCGCCGCGCACCTGTTCAAGCCGCAGACGGCCATGCGCGTCCGCTGGAACAAGAACACCGACACTCCCCTGCCGCCCGAGGAGCCCGGCGGACAGAATCCACCGGACGGCGCGATCCTTTATTACTACTTGAAGAATGCGTCCGACTCAGTTGGAATTGAAATCCTGGATGCGACGGGCAAGTTAGTGCGGCGTTATTCGAGCGCCGATAAGTCAGACTCTCCGGAAACCAATCTCGCGTATCCCACTTACTGGTTCCGCCCGCCGCAAAACCCACCGGCGGCGCCGGGCATGCATCGCTTCGTCTGGGATCTGCGGTATGCGCCGTTGGACACGCTGCGTCACGACTATCCCATGACGGCGATTTATCGCGATACGCCCCGCGAGCCACGCGGCCCGATCGCCCTGCCCGGCGAGTACACCGTGAAGCTGACGGTGGACGGCAAATCCTTCACCGAGGCGCTCACCGTGAAAATGGACCCGCGCATAAAGACTCCGCCGGCTGCACTGAAGCAGCAATTCGATCTGGCGATGAAGATAGTCGAGATGATGAGCCACACGAAGTCGCCGGACAAGGCCCGCCTTAATGGCGAGCTGAGCCGCCTGCTGGCGACGATCGAAGGCGCCGATGCTGCCCCAACGCCGCAGATGGTAGCAGCGGTAGCGGAACTGGAGCAGCGAATTAAGTAGTTGTTCAGTACGGACCGGGTGAAACTCACTCGACAATTTCTTATTTTCTGTCTTCCGGCAAAGAGGCAAAATGGGGTATTCGGTCCAGAGCGGACTACTTGAGATCCGAGATTCAATCGATGGGAGGCTGATATGGCGAGGAACCTTTGATGAAGGAACAGTGCTTCGTGCGATAGCTCTACCGGCGACAGAAGACTGCGTGGTCCTCGTCGAATACGTCAGACGAAACGTACCTAATAACGTGATACGGGTCAGGCCGGACGGAACAATCGCTGGGCGAGCCTCGCCAGCCCCGGAATTCGGCCCCTACGTTCAGATCGCAATGCAGAATGGTCATCTTCAGGCTTGGTCTTGGTCCGGGTCAATCGTCGGATTGGACCCGGAAGTCGGATCCATTCTTGAACGGACGTTTGTCAAATGAGCGGCTGCCCACCGTCGGCCTCGGCGACGGCTTTGCGCTCCACGTCGTTAAGGGTACTCCATCCTCAGGTGGAACCATGGTTTCGAGCAGATGAACTACGGCGTCGAGTTGGCCGGGCCCAAGCTGATCGAGTAGATCATGGGCGTGTTGTCGGTTAGCGGCCATTTGCCCTCTCCCAGCACGAGCTTGCGCCCTCACTGCTTCTTCTGCGGCGGAGGCGACCCGCGCAAAAGAATCTTCACCGCCCGGTCGCCGTTCTCGCCGCTCACCCACTTCACCGTCACCTTCTGCTTCAGCTTGGGCTTGCCGCCCACAGGCTCCACGACGGTCTCGGCGGTAATCGCGAACGCGCGCACCGTAGCCTTCCCCAGCACCGTGCGCGTGAGCGTAATGCTTTCCTCGCTCAGGACCGTCACCACGCCCGCAAAGTATTGATCCGGCGCCTGAACGGCGGGCGGCGGGTCCTGTCCGCGTACGGGATTGGGGCCGCTCAGGGCCAGAAACACACCGATCACGAGGCACGAAAGGAGCCGCACATTCCTTAGATTAAAAAAGACGAATGAAGGCTGGGTAAACATCGGATTAAAGTTCATTCATGCCCCGTGCCCACACCAGCGACTCCGGCCGGCACGGGTTCGGTGGGCGGCGCCAGCTCCGCGGCCGCGGGCAGCATTACCGTGAAACGTGTCCCCTTACCGGGCGCGCTGTCGACGTGAATCGCACCGCCGTGCGCCTTGGCGATCCAGGCCACAAAGCTCAGCCCCAATCCCAGCCCCGGCTCCGGATTCGCGCAGCTTTCCTGCCCCGGCACGCGGTAGAAGCGCTCGAAAATGTGCGGGATGTGCTCATCGGGGATGCCGCAGCCGGTGTCCTCCACTTCGATCGCGATCGATTCCGGCGTGTTCCGCAGCGCCACGTGCACGCGGCCGCCCGCGGGCGTGAACTTCAGGGCGTTCGACAGCAGGTTCGAAAGCATGCGCTCGATCTGCACGCGGTCCACCTCGGCCGCGCACTCCGCCGGCACATCGGCGGTAAGCTCCACGCGGGCGCCCTCTGCCGGTATCTGGAATTGGTCGACAATATCGCGCACCACCGCCGCCAGATCCAGCCGCGTCTTCTGCAGCGCGAGTTGCCCGGACTCGGCTTGCGAAAGCAGCAGCAGCGCGCGCACGATTTGCGAGAGCCGCTCGATATCCTGCAGCGAATTCAGCGTGGCGTCCCGGTATTGTTCCACGGTCTTGGCCGTGAACAGCGCCACCTCCAGTTGGCCGCGGATGGCGGTGATGGGGGTGCGCAGCTCGTGCGAGACATCCGTCGAGAACTGCCGAATCTGCTGGAAGGAGCTTTCCAGCCGCTCGATCATTCGGTTAAACGTCAGGATCAGGTAATCCAGCTCGTCCCCGGCCGCGCGTGTGGGTATCCGTAAACTCAGGTTGGACCCCGTGATGCGTTGCGCGGCTTGCGCCACGTGCATCACCGGCATCAGCCCGCGGCCGGTCAGGAACCAGCCCAGCAGGCACCCGCAGAGCAGCGACAGCGGGATCAGCCCGGCGTACATCCAGGTGTAGCGTTGCAGGATTTTTTCGCCTTCGTCCATGGGCCGCCCCACGGCCACGTAAAACGGGCTGTGGTGCTTGTCGTCGAAGACCACGCCGCCCCGGATCAAGTACGGGATACCGTGCGGGCTCGCGCGTCGCTTCCAAACCGGCTGTCCGCTCTGGATGGCCGCCTCGATGTCCTTGGGCTGCTCGATGCCGATGGACTGGTAAATGGTGGAAACCTCCATCACCGTGCCCTTGACGTCGGTCAGCAGGTAGACGCGCCGCAGCCGCTCGACGGCGAAATCCTCGTCTGGATCGACTTTGTCGTACTCCCAGACGGCGCACCATTCGCCCACGCACCCCGGCGGCACATGCCCGTGTTTGGGAGCCTTCTCGATGTGCAGATAGCCCTTCATGGCGATCCACTCCTGCTCCAGCAGATCGTGCGCTTCGGAATTCAGGGTGTAGGCCAGACGCTCGCGGAACAGCGCCGCGGTTCCCACCAGCAGCACCGCGAACAGCAAGGCGTATCCGGCGGTAAGGCGGAAGCGCAGCCCGCGCGTGATATGGCGCTTCTCCCGCACGTTACTCCTGCTGCTCCGCGGGCGGCTCGGGTGGCTTCTCGGCGGGCGCCTCGATCATGTACCCGATGCCCCGGACGGTATGGATGAGCTTCTGCGCGAAGCGGTCGTCGATCTTGCTGCGCAGGTGGCGGATATAGACGTCCACGATGTTGGTGAGGCCGTCGTAGTCCATGTCCCAAACGTGCTCCACGATCATGGTGCGGCTGAGCGGGCGGCCCTTGTTCCGCATCATGTATTCGAGGATGCCGAATTCCTTGGGGGCCAGGTCGATAGGCTCGGCGGCGCGCGTGACTTTTCGGCGGATGCAATCGAGCGTCAGGTCGGCCACCTGCAGGCGCTCGGGAGCGGGTTGGCCGCGGCGCAGCAGGGCGCGCACGCGGGCCAGCAACTCCACGAAAGCGAACGGCTTCACCAGGTAGTCGTCGGCCCCTTGCTCCAGGCCCTTCACACGATCGTCGAGCGCGCCGCGCGCGCTCAGGATCAGCACCGGCGGGCCGGCTTTGCGGCTGCGCATCCTTTCCAGCACCTGGAGGCCGTCGATATCCGGCAGCATGATATCTAGGATGACCAGGTCGTAGTCGGTGGCATTCACGAACTCCAGGGCGGTCGAGCCGTTGGCGGCGGCATCCACGGCGTAGCCCGCGCCCTGCAGGCCCCGGCACAGGAAATCCGCGATCCGTTTTTCGTCTTCCACTACCAGCAGTCGCACAACATTAGCTTACCGCAGGGACCCCAAGTGGGGCAGCCTCTCAGGCTGCGGACCCGCTCTCAGCGGGTCCAGCCCGCAGCACACCCTTCCGTTGTGCTGTCATTTTGAATACTATATAGTCATGAAACATATAATCACATCCGCAAGTCTTATTCTCGGCCTGCTCCTGATGGGCATCGGCATCCGCGCGGCCCTGGCGCAGGAGACGCCCACCACCATGAAAAAGGTGCCGGTCCACTCGACCCAGTCCATCACCGGCAAGGACCTGTTCCATGAGTATTGCGCCGTCTGCCATGGACCGGCCGGCAAAGGCGATGGCCCCGCCGCCGCCGCCCTCAAAGCGCCCCTTCCGGACTTAACCCAGATTTCCGCGAAGAACGGCGGCAAATTCCCGGAACTCCAGATCCAGCACATCATCAACGGTGAAGCCGGCGTCCCGGCCGCGCATGGCTCGAAGGATATGCCGGTCTGGGGCTACATCTTCCGGCACATGGGCGCGAACCCGGATATCGGCACCGTCCGTGTCCACAATCTGATGAAGTATATCGAAGAAATCCAGGCGAAATAACCGCGGGAGACTGGCCTCCGCCGGACCTTATTTCGAAGCGGCGGGCGGCGGCGCAGCCGGGGACGCGTCCACGCGAAACAACTGGAAATCCGAGTACCGGTGGCGATTCCGGAACAGCATGCCCTGCCAGTTCAGGGTTACCGTGACCTCTTCCGGCAGCCAGAAAGCCTGGGTGGCACCCTTGAATTGAACCGCGGTGAAGCGCGATTCCGTCGTCTCCAGCCTCAAATCGGGATCGCCCTGCGGCGTCAATAATTCCGTGCGCATGCGGACGATCTGGCTGTTGGCCGTGTCGATCCAGGCCACTCCCTGGATCAGAATCTCCAGCGAACGGATATCGGTCTTTAGCGATTGTTTGGCCCGCGCTTTGCCCGGGATCTGCATGAAATACACTACATCGGTGGCCCGCTTGTCCATCGTCTGGGCGCCCAGATAGCGAAACGCGGACTCGGCCTGGTACAACGGGTGAAAGTGGATGATCATGGACGCGAAGCCCTTGGTCACAAACCCGTGCTCCAGGGCTAGCGGTTCGGCGCGGTTGCCCGAAGCATTGGTCCGAAATTCCTCGAGCCCTACGCCCTTAGCCCCGGGCCGCGGAAGATCCAGATAATTGAATTCCTCCTTATAGTGTTCGGACCAATCCAGCCGGTCGAGGTCGATCCGCTCGTGCGCGCTGGTATCCGGTAGCGTCTCGAAGAACAGCTTCACGTTCTGCCCCACGCTGGCCAGCAAAATAGGGAGCCGATCCTGGCTTGAGACCTTGTCGGGAGTGGGGTCCAGACCCGACAACTCCGGCATCGCTTTGACGAGCTCGGCCGTGGTCCATTCCGCCATCGACTTGGTCTTCTTCTCCTTCTTGGGCTTGGCCGGCGCGGCTGGCGCGACAATCGACGACAGCTCCGTCGCGGCCGCCGTTTCGAGCGGCGCGGTGGTCATTTCGACGTTGCAGTTCAGCGCCGACATTTTGTTCGACTCCGTGTCCCGCACCACCTCCCGAATGCGGTAGACGCCCGGCGCCACCCTAAAGCCGGTTTGCGCGTTGACGCCGGACTCCAAGAGCCTTTCCAGCTTTCCGTCCGGCAGGCGGAAATCCAGCGACGAGTCTTTCCCCGCCACGTATTTTCCATCGCGGTCGAACACTGCCGTATCGAAGGTCAGAGTGTCGATGTTGCGGCCGGACTCCTTGCGGAACTGCGCCGCCCGGATGTCCACGTGAATTTTCACGGTCACGTTGGGACCATCGCCGGACGGCCTCTCCACTTGCGCCGTGACGGTAGCCGGCAGATCCTGACGCTCGTCCAGCGAGTACAACGCCTGCGCCAGTTCGGTCTTGGTGGGATTCTTGTCCGTCAGCGCGGCATCCGCAAAATACCCGCGGCGCGCCTGCACATCCCAATGGCCGCCTGTGTTGACGGTGACCTTCAACGGGTGAAATCGACCGTCCAGCTTAACGTCCCGCGGCGAAAAGCTGATCACGTAGTAGACATCGGGCGCCTGGACGGCCCGGCGCAGCCCGTCGTCCATATCGTTGCTGTTATGGAAGAAGGTGCCTCCCGTCCCTTGGGCCAGCGATGCCAGGACACCCCGCTGCATGGTCAGGCCTTCGTTCTCCATTCGGAACTTTTCCCTGTCCAGATCGGGGCGCGTAACCAGGATCGGGTCGTGGAACTCCTTGGTGTACAATCCCGCACCGTCAATCGCATTCACCACCACGTTCTGGCGCAGCGCCCGGTCGATCAGCGCTTCAATCGATTTTTCCCGCGTCGCGGTGAGGAAGCCCGTCGAAACCAGCACCAGCGCGCGTTGCCCCGGTCTCGCAGCCAGCAGGTTGACCACTCCGTTCATCACATCTAATGCGTCCTCCGACTGCCTGTCCGCCAGGCCCCAGACTTGAGCGGCCAATCCCTGCGCCTGAATCCTTTCGGTGTCGGCGCATTGACTCGATTCGTTGAGACCCTTGCAACGGCACAGGTACCCTTCTTCGACCGCAATCTGCAGGGCGTCGGTCTGCTGCAATTCGGAGATCAGGTAAGCCTGGTAATCGCCTATAGACGGGCACTGGCCCGCCCTGGGATTCGTCCGGGAATGCGCCGCCAGCCGGAATAGTGCTTCGTGCAGTTTCGCGCGGTCATCGGTGAAGTCCACGATGCCCCGCTTGGACGTGTTCGACGAAGTGAAGAGGGCCACGCGATCTACCGGCCGCAGATTGGTGTTGATATACCGCCAGGCAGCGTCGCGGGTCTGCGCGACGGCGCCGGTATCCATGTGCAGATCGTCGAAAAACAACGCCACAAATCGCTGCGGGACCGGCGCGGCGGGGGCCGGCGCGCTGGCGGGCGGCGCCGCTGGCGCAACCGCTTCAGGCGCGGACGCCTTCCCAGCGCCGCTTTCCACCGCGAAGCCGGTGATCTCTTGCGGCTTGCCGTTGTCGAACAGGCGGAAATCCTCTTTGTGGAGGCCGGCCACCGGGCGGCCCTGCGCGTCGCGCACCACCACCCGCACCATCACTACGTTGGTCTCCACCTGGATTTGAAACGGTTGCCCGCTATCCTGCGCCCACGCGCCCCACCCGCCGCTCAGGATCAATGCCGCAGCAAGGAGGGCGGGCAATCCTGCCCGCAGCCGGCTTTCAGCCGGCTTCCGGCCGCCCTCCAATTCCGCTACCACACGCGGCAGGGATCGGCCGAAACCATGGGATCGCCAACCTTGCATGAGAACGCCTCCTGGAACTCCGGCATATTCTGCACTACCCCGTTGGCGCGAAATTCGCCCGGTGAATGCGGGTTCGTCGCCGCTTGCATGCGCGCCGACTGCTCCGTCGTATTCTCGCACCAGATTTGACCGAAGCCCAGGAAGAACTGCTGTTGCGGCGTAAATCCGTCCGTCTTTCCCGGCATATGACTCGCCAGGCTGTCCATCAGCGCCATATAGGCCAGGTGGATGCCTCCGTTATCCGCGGAGTTTTCGCCCAGCGTCAGCTTCCCGTTTACATTCACGCCCGGCGCCGGACTGAAGCCGCTGTATTCTTTCGCGATGCAACCGGCGCGCGTCTCGAACGCCTTGCCGTCCTCGGCCGTCCACCAGTCGCGCAAGTTGCCCGCTCCGTCGTATTTGCGCCCCTCATCGTCGAATCCGTGCGTCAACTCGTGGCCGATCACCGCGCCAATGCCGCCATAGTTCACCGCGTCGCTGGCCCGCGGATTGTAGAAAGGCGGCTGCAGAATGCCCGCCGGAAAGTTGATGTTGTTCATGTTCGGCGAATAGTAGGCGTTCACCGTGGGCGGCGTCATGCCCCATTCCGACTTGTCCACCGGTTTGCCGATCTTCGCGAAATTGCGCCGCAGCTCGAAATCGTGCGCCCGCACCACATCGCCGAAGTAATCGTCGCGCGACACCTTCACGCTGCTGTAGTCCCGCCATTTCTCGGGGTAGCCAATCTTGTTGGCCACCGCGCGCAGCTTGGCGAACGCCTGTTCTTTGGTGGCTGGCGTCATCCAGGTGGCGTTGTCGATGTCCTTACGCATCTCCATCTCGATCTCGCCCACCAGTTGCAAAGCTTTCTCCTTGCTGGCTCCCTTGAATGCCGCCTTTACGAACGCCTGGCCAAGTGCCTCTCCCAAGGCGCGATCCGTGGCCCGCACGCAGCGTTTCCAGCGCGGCGGCATTTCCGCGGTGCCGCGCAGAATATGCTCGTTGAAGCGAAAGTCCTCTTCGTCGAACGCGCGCGGCAACATGTCCCCGTCGGAGGCCAGCACGTGCCATTTTAAATATGTTTTCAGCTCGCCCAGGCTGGTGTTGGCGATGGTCGCATTCAAGGCCTTCACGAAATCCGGCGCCACCACGTCCAGCGATTCGACCGGCGGAATGCCGATCGTGGACAGGTAACGCTTCCATTCGAAGTCCGGCGTCAGCGCCGCCAACTCGCCCACGGTCATCTTGTGATAGGTATTGGCGGGATCCCGCCGCGCCACGCGATCCATGGACGCCTTCGCCAGCGCGGTTTCGAAATTCATTACCGCGCGGGTTTCGGCCTCCGGATCGGCGCCGCTCGCGCCTTGCGCTTTTGCCAGCAGCGTGAACAGCGCGTGAATATGCTCTTCGTACTGCTTCCGCAGCTCCATCGAGCGGGCATCCGTCTTCAGATAATAATCGCGGTCCGGCAGGCCCAGCCCGCCTTGATCCACGTGCGCGATCTCCTGGCCCGAGTTCTTATCGTCCGGGCGCACCGAGAAATTGAAGAGCGCGCGGACGCCGGCCAGGTGCAGCCGGACCATCTCGTCCGCCAATTCCCTCTTGGACGTCAGCGCGTCGATTTGCTTCAGCAGCGGCTCGATGGGCTCGATGCCCTTGCGTTCGATGGCCGGCTCGTCCATACAGGCGGCATAGAAATCGCCGATCTGCGAGTCGCCCGCCTTTTCCAGGATGCCGCGCTCGATCGCCAGGTTGCGCTCCGCCAGTTCATTGAAGCGCGCCCAGCGGGATTGATCGGATGGAATCGGATTGTTCCTCCGCCACGCGCCGCAGGCATACTGGTAAAAGTTCTGGCATGGATTCACGGTGGTATCCATGGCCTTGAGATCGATACCGGAAGCGGAAGGTGCGTCGGCAGCCGGTAAGACGGCCGCGGTTAGGGCCGCGGCGAGCAAGCAACGAAGCGTGTACATGACTTCGATTTTATCGTGGGGCGGCCCCCCGGGCGGACCCCCCGGTCCGCGCGGGTCCCCCTGGAGCCGCTCTTTGCTTGGCGCTAGCGCCAATCCTCGTGGTGTTCGCGGTAATCGCGCATGCGATTGTCGTCGATCACTCTTCCGAGCGCACCGATCACCCCGTCCAGTTCAGGCTGGTCCTATCGGCCGGACGCCATCTTGTTCTGAAGTTCGTCCAACTGGTGTTCAGTCCAAACGATCCGGTCCTCGTCGGCGCCGGAAAAGGCCACCGACTGTGCACGCTGCTGAGCGAGAACAATAAGAGGCCGGCGCCTGCCATGGCTCTGAGTAGACCGGTTACAGCAACCGAACTCCCATCGCAGCGGAAATCACTCGGCTGGTGAAATTTGCCGCCTTCCATGTGCGAAAACGCCCGGAAGTGAGATTCGCGTTGACTGTTCTATCGGCGTTCATCGGCGTTCATCGGCGGCCAAATCTGCCTTTCTGTCACGCTCCCGTTGTGCCATACTTAACTTGAGCATCCAAATCTCGTACCCCTTTCCAGAAGGCTTCCGGTCCAGCAATTCCGCCGGACCGTGCTCCTGAAGAGTCGCGACACGACTTTCGATGGTCGCGTGGGCGCAGTGCCCCACGATGTACCACAAGGAGCAATAATGGCCAGCTCGACCCCGCAGGCGGAGGTGTGCGACCCGAGAACAAACCGTGTCCTGGCTGCCTTGGAACCGGCCGATTACGACGCCTTGATACTGGAGGCCAAGATCGTTCCCCTGAAATTCCGCAAGCGGCTGCATTCTCAGGACGAGCGCGTCGATGCCGTTTATTTTCCCATAACCTGCATGATTTCACTGCTAGTCACCAAGAGCGGCACGCCCCGCATGGAGATGGCCACCGTCGGCAACGAAGGAGTTGCCGGGGCCTCGGAGGTCCTGCACGCGCAGGTCGCCATGGGCCTCAATCTCGTCCAGATACCCGGCGCCGCGCTGCGCATCAAAGCCGATGCCTTCCTGAGCATCGTCGGTAGCCGGCCGTCGATGCAGAAGGTGATTAATCAGCACTTATACGCGCTCATGCGGCAGATACTCTATGGCGCGGCCTGCAATCGAGTCCACAGCATGCAGGAACGCTGTGCCCGCTGGCTGTTGATGACGCACGACCGCGCCGCCGGCGATACCTTTCCCCTCACGCAGGAGTTCCTTTCCCATATGCTCGGCGTGCGCCGGGCGACGGTAAATATAACCACCAGCGCATTGAAGAAGGCGGGACTCATCCAATACGTCCGGGGAAAGATCACGGTGGTCGACCGGGCCGGTCTGGAGTCGTGTGCGTGCGACTGCTATCAATCCATCATCGCGGTTTACAATTCCGTGTTTCCCCCAGCCTAATTGTGGGGCAGGCCCTCGGCCTGCAGCGGCCTCTCAGGCCGCTCTTACTGCTGTTTGTACGCTAGCGTTCATTTCAAAGTGACCGGTTCCGTTCATAAAATATTAATTAAAACGTCGGCTTCCGGTATGCGCCGTATTGACTACCGTGACGGCCTGCACAAATAATTGAATTAAGCACTCAAATGAAAACTGTCGGCGCGAGGGGCAGATTTCAAATCTAACCTCGCAGCGCGTAATCGCCATCTTTAGGCTCTTTCATTCGTGCGGACTCGACCGGTAGGGCAATGAATCGATGAAGCTCAGCCTGAACATCCGGCAAGCGGCCGAACGTTTCGGATTGGTCATCGCGCTGCTGCTGGTGCTGCTCACGGCAGTGCTGACCTATCGCGCGTGGGCTGCCTTCGAAAGTGCCAGAGCCCAGGCGCTAGCCACCCGGCAGGTCGTGGACGAGATCACTGCGCTTGTTTCATCTCTCAAAGACGCCGAAACGGGGCAGCGGGGGTTCCTTCTCACCGGAGAGGATCGTTACCTGGACCGGTATCGGCAGGTACTCACTGAAATACCCGCCAGCTTGGATGCTCTGGCTCGCATCCAGACCGCCCGTCACCGTCCCGACCAGCTCCAGCGCATCGTCAGGTTGAGACCGCTGGTGCAGGCGAAGATGGATGAATTGGCTGGGACCATCGAGATTCGCCGAAGCCAGGGGCTCGACGCGGCCGTTGCCGTAGTCCGCACCGATCGCGGAAAAATGGCGATGGATCAAATTCGGGCGATTTGCTCTGAAATCCAGACCACCAGTTACGATCTGTTCGAACGGCAAAGAAAGGACGTAGTAGCCAGCTCCTTTCAAGCGGGACTAATCAGTATCCTGGGGAGCGCCGCCGTTTTCGTGCTCCTCCTCCTGGCCACCATCTCGATCCGGAGTGGAACGCGCCAGCGTAAACGGCTGATCGAAGATCTTCGGAAAAGCGAGGAGGATGCCAAAGGAGCGCGCGACCTGGTCCAAACGACAATTTCCAGCATCGGCGACGGCGTCATTGCCACCGACACCGCCGGGAAGGTCGTCTTTTTGAATTGGGTGGCTCAATCATTGACCGGATGGACCCAGGAGCAGGCGGCCAGTAAGCCGTTGGAAGAGATTTTCAACATCAGCGACGAAGAAACCGGCGCGCCTTGCGAGAACCCGGTCAACACCACCTTACGTGAGGGAAGGGTGGTCGGCATTCCCGATCAAACCCGGCTCAGCGCCAAGGATGGGCGGCAGATTCCGATCGAAGACAGCGCCGCTCCCATCCGCGATGCGAAGGGCAGCGTCACCGGTGTGGTGCTGGTGTTTCGCGACGCTACCGAAAGACGGGAAGCCGAGCGCGTGAAGCAGGAGGCCGCCGCGGAGCTGGTACGGCATTCCGAATTGCTGGAACGAACCAATGCCGAACTGCAGCACTTCGCTTACGCGGTGTCCCACGATCTTCGGGAACCCTTGCGCACGATCACGGCTTACACCCAAATGGTTCGGCGTCACAGCGCCTCGCAGCTCGATAATAAGAGCCTGGAGTCTTTGCAGTTCATCTTGGCGGCTACCGGCCGGATGGGTCTGCTCATCGACGGCTTATTGGATTACTGCACGGCTGGAGAAGCGACTGACATTCCTCTGAATCCCTGTCGCATGGAGGAGGTTGTGGCCAGCGCGCTCGGCAATTTGAACGGGTCGATCGAACAGAACAAGGCCCTTGTCACGCACGATCCGCTTCCCGCGGTCATGGGGGACGAGACCCATTTGGAGCAACTGCTCCAGAACCTGATCGGCAATGCTCTCAAGTATCGGCGCGCGGATGCCCCCCGCGTTCACATTGCGGCGCGCTATTTGGGCAGGGAGTGGCTGTTCTCGGTTGCCGACAACGGTCAAGGTATCCCCGCTGAGCATCAGGCGCAGATTTTTGAACTCTTTAGACGGCTCCACGGTCAGCAGTATCCGGGCAGCGGCATCGGGCTGGCCACGTGCAAGAGACTGGTTGAACGTTACGGCGGCAGGATCTGGGTCGAGTCTGAAGCCGGCAAAGGGTCAACCTTCTTTTTCACCTTACCCGCCGGCGAGGGCATCACGCAGAGCGCTTCTGTCTAGCCGATTCGTAAATTGTGGGGCAGGCTCTCAGCCTGCGGCGGCCTCTCAGGCCGCTCGCGCTCCCCTAACGAAATAACCAATTTGTCACGTAATGGTTCTGGTAACCCGCGCCCGTGCCGGCGGTAAATCCGATGAAGGCCGAATTCTGACCCAGAATGCCAGCGATGTCAATCGGGTAGCTGACCAGATCGGCCGGGCGCGTGGTCGAATTATCGGCGATGGCCACGTGCAGCGTCGTGCCGTTGTAGTCGATCCAGACCGACCAGAGATCCCCATTGGACATGCAACCAAACACGCCTGTGGATGGTTGACAGCCTGTAATCCCGTACGGTGTTTGCGGGCCAAGGCCGGTTATGTTCCCGTTCGTCAGGACCGCCACATCGTTGTCGTTGATATCATATGGAACGTTTTGCCAGGTATTGAATTCCACGGCAACACTGGGTGTGATGTTCTGGTAGCCCAAGCCGCCGCCGCCGACTCCCAGGGCGGTGGCGCTCTCTGTTTGAAACGTGAAAGTCATCCCGTCGGACGCGCCGTAGATGCCTGGGTCGGTCATCTGGAACTGGAAGAAGGTGCTGAATTCGTAACTGGGGCCCAGGGGGATGCTGTTTGTGGTGAAGGCCGATCCGGCCTGCGATTCCTCCGCGGGAGTCAGCCAGAGCACCGAATTACCATTGGGTCCGGTAACGATCTTCGCGGATCCGTTGAGCGTCAGGTCGCCGGTCGCGCCGAACGCGGGGATACTAAGCAGGCAGGCTGCCACACTAAGAAGGCCTCGATACATGTCGTCACTCCTTTGGCCGGTAGGCTATCATGGCGCGAAGGTTGGAGTCAATCAAAGGCCGTACGAGAAGTAACGCCGGGCGCGTGTTGTATTGCTCCCGGTATTGGCGGTGCACCGCGTCGTCCGGAAAGTGTTCGCCGTTGTGATACGGGTACTGCGACATAGCGTGGAATGGCAGCGGCTCCACGGTCTGCGAGTACGCCGTATTGGCATCGGCATCCTTGGCCCAGCCGTCTACAAAAAGCAGGAAGTCGCGCTTCCATCCCGCGGGCAGCGGCCCAGCGGCGCGCTCTGGAAACAGCAGCCGCAATTCGTCGCCCGAGCCCATGATCGTCAGGCGGTCGTCAAGCGCCTGCACCAACGGCAGCACGTCGCCGTAGCGCGTATAAAGTCCCTTGGTCGGGTTCCACATCGAAACCGGCATCCACTGCGCATAATCGAAGCCCTCGGGCTGCTTGCGCTGCGGATGAATCACCGGCGTGGAGAAGCCGCGGAAGTGCAGGTCCGCCGATTCCGCCTGCATATCGGTCAGCCGCACGGGCGGCGCGCCGCTTTCTTCGCTGAGGAAGATCTCGTCCCAATACACGCACAGGTTGGTCACGATGCGCACCTCGCGCGAGGCCGATAGAAACTTGCCGGTGAGATCCACCGAAATCGTTTTGGGCTTGCCCGCCGGGATGCCCATGTCTTCGATCACCGTCTTCCACTGGCCGGCGGCGTCTTTCACCTGCAAATAGGGCAGCACCAGATCTTTCTTCGCCTGCGAGGCGGCCATGAAGGTGCTGCCATCGGCCCAATCCACCCAGCCGTTCAGGATCAGCACGGCGTGGTTGTCCGGCGCGGCTTTGCCGAAATCCAGATCCAGCCGATGCAGTTCGGCCACGTCCAGATAATCGCGCCGGAAGCCATCCGGATACGTGCGGTCTCGGTGCAGGAGCCGCGGTAGCACGTCGCGGCCCGCATCGTCCCGCGCGGTTATGGGATACACGCGCCGCTTTACACCGAACAGCCGGAACTCGGGAAACGGCGGCGATTTGAATTTGTCGTTGGTGAAGATCTCGACCCCAGCCGGATGATCGACCGCGATCAGCTTCACCTGGTCCAGATAGGAAACTTCGCGCAACTCCTCCGTGATACGGATTTCGTAGCGGCCGTTCACGGCCTGCAGCGCCTCGCCCGGAATCTGCACGTATTCGTCGTGATCCACGGGGAAGTAGCTGCCGTCGCCGGAGGCCGCGCCCAGCGGCGCGACGCCCAGCACGTCGGTGATGAAGCGGAACTTCCCGCCATCCCAGGTGAATATCATCGGGCAGGAGCCGGAGAGACGCTGGGCTTCCTGGTATTCGATGGCCTTGTTGACCGGCTGCTCGGCTTCGTTCTGGATCAGACCGTTGGGCCAGGTGATGCGCACCGCATCGGCGATCTTATAGGAGTCCACGCCGAACAGCAGCGGCACGCCCTGGTAGGTGCGCTTCTGATAGCTGGAGCCGGTCTTGATCTCCACCTTCGCGCCCGGCGCCAGCTTCATATTCTTAACGCCGTTCAGCCCCGCCAGCACCCAGTTGTTCTTCGTTTCGGTGGCGTTGCGCAGCAGGTGCAGGGAACCATCGCCTGCGATCAGCGCCACGTCGGCGCGGCCATCGCGATAGAAATCGGACGCAACGGCGGTCACCGCGGCGGGAATTTCGATGGGCGTTTTCTCGAAGTGGTCGAGGCCGAGATTGCGGAAAACACCATTGGCCGCCAGCACGTCGGCGATGCCGCGATTGGCCAGATCGGCGAAGGTGAGCGGCCCTTTGGCATCCAGGCCGGCGAACGGTTCGAGTTTGCCCTGGTGATTCAGCAGCAACAGCCCATCGGCCGCCAGGTCCGTCCAGCTATCGCTGTTCACGTCGAAGGCCGTCAGCCCCTTCGCTCCCGCCGGCAGCGTGTCCAGCGGCACGGCTTCATACTTGCCGAGCAGGCGATCGCGATACAGCACGCCCGCATGGTCGCGGTACGAGACTGCCAGGTCCACGCCGTTGGTATCGGCAATCAGGTCGATCGCGGCGGCATCGATGGCGTTGCCCTTTACGAACGGGAACGCGGCAGTGTCGTCGCTGAACCCCGCTTCGCCGTTGTTGCGCGCCAGCGCGGCATTCTCGCCCAGCAGGATCAGATCCAGATCGTAGTCGTGATCGAAATCGATCCAAACGGCCTTGGCAAAATGTCCGGCAGGCAGTTTCAGCGGGGACTTTTCAAACTTGCCCTTATTGTTGTGGTAGAGCGCCGCGCCGCCGGTAGTGATGACGCAGAGGTCCGCCAGGCCGTCGTTATCGTAATCCCCGGCGGCGATGGAGACGATGTCCTTGAGGCCGTCGAGGCCCGCATCGGCCACCAGCGTGGTGCCGTTCCTGTAAAGCTGCGCGCCGCTGGCGGACCAGGCCAGCAGATCGGGATGCCGGTCGCCGAACGCATCCAGCACCAGCAGGCCGGCAGTCGGGGCGTCGAAGCCGCCGGCCAGCTTGCGGTCTTCGAACTTGGGCGGCGGCGCGGGCTCGCTTTCCGGGCGCTGCGCGATGGGATCGTAGATCTCCGCGTAGTAGCTCCATTCCACGTCTTCCGGAATCACGGCGCCTTCGGTAAGGGCTTTCAGTTTCTGGAAAGTTGCCAACTCGCGCGCGGCGTCGTCGGCGCGGCCGGCCTGGCGATAGAGGTTATAGAGCTGGAAATGCGGTGCGACGAAATTCGGATTGAGCCGCACCGCGGTTTCGAATTCGTGCGCGGCCTCGTCCCGCTTATCGGCGAGTTTATGCAGCACGCCCAGGTTGTAATGCGACACCGGCTCGTTGGGGACCAGCCGCAGCAGGCCCTCGAACTGCGCCACGGCCGGCGCATACTCGCCTTCCTTCTTGAAGACGATACCCAGATTGAACCACGTGTGCGGGATCTTGGGGTCCATCTTTTGCGCCCGCTCCAGCTCCGCTACGCCTTCCTTGGTCCGGCCGGCGCGCAGCAGGGCCAGGCCGTAGTTGACGTGTTCGCGGGCCGAATTCGGCGCCAGGTCCAGCGCTTTTTTGAACTCTTCGACAGCTTGCGGCTGCATGGTGGGGTTCTCGTAAAAGGCTTTCCCGAGATTGCGGAAGCGCCCGATACGGTCCTCGACGACGCGCGAAGCGTCGGCGCCCGACAGTAATACCAGAGCCGCACCTGCCAGCATACCGGCGCCAATGCAGACACGAATTCGGTTCATGGATGACCCCACTTTCAAGCGTTCTCCTCATTATGCACCAGAGGGCAGTGGGGGCTGGGGGGGCGAATGTTCAGTGGCAAGCCACCAGATGCGCTTCCTGATCTTTAACCTCAACCCTGTGAGTGTCGTGCAGAGACACCAAAGAGCGAAGATGCGTCAATTCGTCAGGCAGGAGGACGTCGTGAACTCTCTGGCCCGCGCCCACCCTCATGTGTACGTCCGTTGGGCGGTTGCCGGCCGCTTCGACAGGCCGTAAAGTGGCGAAGATTTTACCGGTTTCATCCGCGAGGACCGAGATTCTCATTGTTTGGCCTCCATAAGTTGCTGGCTGTAAGAGTAGTGACTCTCGCCGGGAGAACGTTTCAGGGGGCCTGCGCTACCTATCTCTGCGAATAAGTCACGCCGACCGTGGTTCCCTGGCTGCCGTTCCCCACAGTCACCGTCACCGTTCGCTTGTTGGCCGCATCGTCTGCGGAAAGCATGCCGCCGGAGGACCCGCCGCCTCCGTTCGCGGTGTACATGCTGATCCGAAATCCGGCCTGTTTCAATCCCGCTTCATAAAACGCGACGATATCTTTGGGAGCGTCCCGCGTCTGAAATTGGAAGCTGGCCGACGCGCCGTCTTTACCGTTCACGCTGTAGATGCTCGCCGGCTTGGAATTCGGATACGACGGGATCCACGCGGGCACCGCCGCCTGGCCAGCCCCGATATTCACTGACCCGCCGTCGCCGTCCGCCTTGAAGCTGAACTTCCCGCCCTTCATGTCGTCGAAGCTCATGGTCATGATCTTGCCCGTGGACCGCTGGCGGATCGTAATGACGCCGTGCTGGTCGGACGAAATCACTTCCAGGTCCGGATTGGTCGCCGCCAGTAGTTTCGCCGTCGCCAGCCCCGGATTGTTTCGCATCAACTCGGTATCGAACCCGGCTTGTTTGGCCTTGTGGACCAGGAAAAGACCGCCGCCGACCACGGCGAGCCCGAACAATACAATCACTCCGGCCACGGCCACCAGGATCCAAACCAGGGGGCTGGTTTTCCGCGCGGCGGGCGGCGCCGCAACGGGCATCGCTTGCAGTGGACCGGCCTGCGGCGCGTCGCTCGTTTTGGAGCGAGTGCCACATGCCGTGCAGAATTCCCCGCTCACCTGCGCCCCGCAGTTCGGACAAAAAGCCATATTTCCTCCGTTCCAGTTCACTCTAACATGGGCAGATGGCTCTGGACATCACCATCAGTATAGGCGTATAATGATCCTATGAGTGTCAAGTTTCAAATTACGCTGCCGAGCGACCTGGCGGTGGAGCTGAAGCAAGCGGCCTCGCGCGAAAAGCTGCCTTTGGCGCAATTCATCCGCGAAACGATGGTGATCCGGCTGCGTGCGAATCGGCCGGCCGCCGGCGGCGACCCCTTCGCCTCGATTACCAACCTCGTGGATGCGCCCGACACGGACCTTTCGGAGAGTGTCGACGAGATCCTCTATAAATGACCGCGTTTGTAGATACCAGCTTCTACATCGCCCGCATCATGCCCCGCGATCAGTGGCATGAAAAGGCATTGCGCGCCGTGCGGCCCGGCATCACTTTCTTCACGTCGGCATTTGTCATCAACGAGACGATCTCCTTGCTCCAGGCGCGCGGATTCTTTTCCGCCGCCATCGCTTTTCTACGCGAAACGCGTCTCAGTCAGGATATTTCAATAATCTACCCCGACGCCGCCATGCAATCCGAGGGGTGGGACTTATTCGCCCGCTGGGGACCCGCGGGGGCAAACGCCATCGACTGCGTCAGCTTTGCCGTGATGCGGAAGCTGTCGATTCGGAAAGCCTTCACCTTCGACGAACACTTCCGCGTCGCCGGCTTCGATATCCTTCGTTAATCAACAATGTGGGGCAGGCCCTCGGCCTGCGCGGGGCCCCTGGCCCCGCTCTTCGCCCCGCTCTTCGCCACTCTGTCCCAAGTTACGCACGAACCACGCGCCGCCCAGCGCGGCCAGCGCCAACGAAATCCACTGCGAAGTGTTCAGCGGTCCGCCGAAAGGATTGGGCTGGTCGTGATACCGCACGAACTCCACCAGGAACCGCGCGGTGGAATACAGGATCAGGTACAAGGCGATGATCGCGCCGGCTGCATGATGCCGCCGGATCCGCCAGTAGAGGATGCCGAAGATCAGTAACTCTGCCGCCGATTCATACAACTGCGTGGGATGCAGCCGGATGCCCAGCGGCACACCCACCAGTTGCTCGGCCAGCGGATTGGTGAAGGTCACTCCCCAAGGCAGCTTGGTCGGTCGCCCCCAGCAGCACCCGGCCGCGAAACAGCCCAGCCGTCCGATGCCGTGACCCAGCGCGATTCCGGGCGCAAAGACGTCGGCCGTGGGCAGCGCCGGAAGATGATGGCGCCGCATATAGACCACGGCCACGATCAAGGCCGCGATCAACCCGCCATAGAAAACACCGCCCGCCTGCAGGCTGGCCATGGAAAAGATTTCGCCGGGATTGCGCGCATAGTAGGGGATGTCCACCAGGAACATCATGATCTTGGCGCCCACGATGGCGCTGAGCCCGCAAAGAATGCCGAGGTTCACCACCGCGTCGCTATTGAGCCCGGCGCGGCGCGCCAGCCGCGCGATCATCCACAGCGCAACCAGAAAGGCCAGCGCGACCAGGACGCCATAGGTCGACTGCGAAAAGCTTCCGATCTGGAAGAGACGCGGAAACATCAGGCGCCTGCCGGTTGGCGCTTGGGCCGCAACAGTTCCAGCAGCAGCAGGCCGCTGCCGATCACGATGCAGGAATCGGCCACGTTGAACGTCGGCCAATGCAAGTCGCCAATGTAGAATTCCAAAAAGTCGGTCACGCGGCCCCACAGGACACGGTCGAACAGGTTGCCCGCCGCGCCGCCCAGCACCAACGCTAGACCAGCGACCGTCCAGCGGTCCAGGCGCGAAGCCCTCCACAGCAGCCCCGCCACCAGCAGCAGCGCGGCGGCCGAGAACACAATCAGCACCACGGTGCGCCACGCCGAGGTGGAATCGTTCATCAGCCCAAAGGCGACGCCGCGGTTCTGCGAATGCACGATATCGAAGAAGCCGGGGATCACCGGGTGGACGTCGAACGCGGAGAAATTCGCCTCGATCGCCGACTTCGTGATGCGGTCTAGGGCGAACACCACCGCGGAGAGGCCGTACGCTTTCCAGCGGCTGTCAATCATCCAGCATCTCCGTGACGGCGGCAGCGCACGGCCCGCAAATCGTGGCGAAATGAGGGTCGCAACCGGTATCGGTAGTGTACTTCCAGCAGCGCTCGCACTTGATACCGTCGGCGCGCTCGATCTTGACAGTGAGCGGCCCAGAGGCCAGCCCCACCACCACCTGCGAGACGATGAACAGCGCGGGCAACTCCTGGGCGTACTCTTCGAGCAGCGGATACAGGTCGGAGTTGGCCGTGAGGCGTACCCGAGCCTCGAGGGGCGCTCCGACAAACTTCTCGCGGCGCGCCTCCTCGAGGCTCTTGAGCACGTCTTCCCTCACTTTGATGAGACGGTCCCAGTTCCCGGCCCGTTTCCGATGCGTTTCGGAAAGTCCTGCGGTCAGTTCGGGCGCTTCGGGAAACAGTTCCAGATGCACGCTGCCCGCTTGCCCCATTTGGGTCCAGACTTCTTCGGCGGTGAAGGTAAGGATAGGCGCCACCAGCCGTACCAGCGCATATTCCAGGCGATAGAGCGCGGTTTGCGCGCTGCGGCGCGCGTGCGATTTAGTGGCGGCGGTGTACAGCCTGTCCTTCAGCACGTCGAAATAGAGTGCGCTCAGGTCCACCGTGGCGAAGTCGTAGAGCGCGCGGTAGACCTTGTGGAATGCGAATTCCTCATACCAGGCGCGGCAGTTGGCCACCAGCGATTCGGCGCGCATCAGGATCCACTGGTCCAGCTCCAGCATTTCGTCCACCGGCACCGCGTCGGCGCGCGGATCGAATCCGGCCAGGTTGCCCAACAAGTAGCGGAACGTATTGCGCAGCTTGCGGTAAGCCTCCTGCAGCCGCGTCAGGATGGTTTCCGAAACGCGCACATCTTCGTGAAACTCGACCGAAGCCGACCACAGCCGCACCAGATCCGCGCCGTGATGCTTGATGATCTCATCGGGCTCGATCGAATTGCCGAGCGATTTGTGCATGGCGCGGCCCTGGCCATCCAGCACCCAGCCGTTCAGCGCGCAGGCGCGGTAAGGCGAGCCGCCCTTCAGTCCCACGCCCACCAGCAGCGAACTGTGGAACCAGCCGCGATATTGATCGCCGCCTTCGATGTAAAGGTCCGCGGGCCAGGGCAGGTTATTGGCGGGCGTGAGCACGGCCAGTTGGCTCGATCCGGAATCGAACCACACGTCCAGAATGTCGCTTTCCTTGCTGAAGTCGGCGCAACCGCACTTGGCGCAGGCCACCCCGGGCGGCAGCAATTCGGCCGCCGTGCGCTGATACCAGATGTCCGCGGTGTGCTCCGCGAAAAGCTGCACGATGCCATCCAGGATCTTCCGGTCGGTGATCGGTTCCCGGCAACGGTCGCAGTAGAACACGATGATGGGCACGCCCCACACGCGCTGGCGCGAGATGCACCAATCCGGGCGTGTGGCGATCATATTGGAGATGCGCTCCTGTCCCCATTCCGGCATCCAGCGCACCTGGCGGATGGCTTCGAGCGCGTGCTGGCGGAAATCGTTGCGGTCCATGCCGATGAACCATTGCTCGGTAGCGCGGAAGATGGTCGGCTTGTGGCAGCGCCAGCAATGCGGATAACTGTGTTCGATCTTCTCGGTGTGGAGCAGGGCGTGGTGCGCGCGCAGGATCTCGATGACGATGGGGTTGGCTTCCCAGACGGTCTTACCGATGATCTCCTCGGGCAAGGTTCCGGCCGCGCCTTCGGCATGATAGAAGCGGCCGGCGGCATCCACCGGGCAATAGGTTTCGATGCCGTACTGGCGGCCGACGACGTAATCTTCCTGGCCGTGTCCGGGGGCGGTGTGGACGGCGCCGGTGCCTTGTTCCAGCGTGACGTGATCGGCCAGGATGCCGAGCGAATCGCGTTCCAGAAACGGATGACGGAAGACCGTGCCTTCGAGGCGCACGCCGGGGAATCGCGCCAGCACTTCGTACTCCGCCCATCCGCATTTTTCGGCCGTGACTTTCAGAAGTTCCGCGGCCACGATGTACACTGCACCGTCCACGGCGACGGCGTTGTATTCGTACTTGGGATGAAACGCGATGGCCATGTTGGCCGGAATCGTCCACGGCGTAGTCGTCCAGATCAGCCCGTAGACATGGCGGCCCGCCAGCGCAGGATCGATCTTCGCGGGATCGGAAGTCAGCGCAAAGCGCACCCAGATGGAAGGGCTGGCATGGTCCGCATATTCGACTTCGGCTTCGGCCAGCGCGGTGCGGTCGCGCATGCACCAGTGCACCGGCTTCAGTCCTTTGTAGACGTAGCCCCGATCCAGGAAATCCACGAACGCGCCCGCAATCACCGACTGGTAATGCGCGCTCATGGTGAGATACGGATCGTCCCAGCGGCCAAAGACGCCCAGGCGCTTGAAATCCGTGCGCTGCAGGTTCACGTACTTTTCAGCGTATTTTCGGCATTCGGCGCGGATTTCAGCCGTAGTCATTTTGGCCTTGCGCCCGCCGAGTTCGCTATCGACCTTGATTTCGATGGGCAGGCCGTGGCAATCCCACCCGGGGACATAAGGGGCGTCGAAACCCGCCATGTTCTTGGACTTGACGATGAAATCCTTCAGGATCTTGTTGAACGCCGTGCCCAGGTGGATGCGGCCGTTGGCATAGGGCGGCCCGTCGTGCAGGATATAAGTAGGGCGGCCGGCGCGCGCAGTGCGGATTTGGCCGTAGATGTCCTCGCCCTCCCACCGTGCGAGCAGCTTCGGCTCGGCTTGGGAGAGATTGGCTTTCATCGAAAAGCCGGTGCGCGGCAGATTGACAGTCTGCTTCAGATCAACGTTATGCGAGTCCATTTTCGAGGGATAATACCATCGTACACGACGCGGGCCGAGCGGCGTCAGTGGGGCAGGCCCCCGGCCTGCAGCGGCCTCTCAGGCCGCCTATGGAACCAGCACAAATCGCTCGATCGCTATCCTGGCGCTCCTGTACCAGCGAAACGGGGCTCGATGGAACACCACTTTGAACTCATCGAACTGTGCCAATGCCGCGACCCGAGGAACCGCAAAGCTCATTATCTGCTCACTCGGCGACGGCGGCCCGGCCGGCACTGTCCCCAAGCTCTGGGTCCGCGTGATAGCCGTGCTGTCGTCGATCAGAATCAGTTCGGCTGAGACCGTTCCGGGATATGGGTCGGCATTCCGAAGAGCAAGTTGAATCTGGCTGCAGCATTGCGCACTCACCGGCGGATCCAGCTTTTGGTGCGCCTCCATCTCCATCGGCCAGCCGTCCGTCGTATGGAACGATAGTTCGGATGCGTTACCGCGGCGGATCACAGATCGCCGCGGCGGCCGTGCCGCAGGGAATCGGAACATCCAGTATGCACCCGAGAACGGGATACCGCGCGGCGCGGTCAGGGGCACGCCGAGCGCGAACGGCGAAGAACGCACCGGAACGAACAGCGTGGCATAAGGCTTTACCTCCGGCAACAGGATCACCCCCGGAAAGTCGCCGCCGGGGCCCACGCTGTCGTCCGGAGGCGTCGGCAGGTTCCCATCCGGCGTGGCGGCGGATCCACCTCCCGGGCCCGATGCGTTAGCGGACTCCGATCCGGCGCCGCTTCTGCCGCGGACCGAGATACCGCCGAAGGTCAGCATCGCCGCCAATAGAAAAGCCAACACCACGCTCAGCGCGGAGTGCGGCAGTGCGGGCGTCTTTTCGGGCCAGTACGCCCCGCTGGCGATAGAGAGCGACGTCAGAATCGCGGTGCTCAGGGCCATCAGGGCAGCCGCCGGAAACGGATGGCTCCAGAGCATCGCCGCCAGGCCTGCCTGCGCCGTTAACGATGCCATCAGGGCCACGCCAAACAGGCGCGCCGGCTCCGTACGCGCCGCTTCCGAACGTTGGACCGGAGACTCCATGACGCCCCACTGCGCAATCAGTTGCCGCGTGGCGTTCGCCACCAGGAACAGGCTTGCCGCGAAGGCGCCAGCCAACGGCCTCGACAGCAGCACGATGGCCGGCGCAAACCACATCGCCGGCGCAGAGTTGCTCACGGTGAAGCGCATCGCGCGCGGAAGATCCGCCGTGGAGACCACGAAATACACCCAACCCATCACCAGACCGCCGCAAATCCAGGCGAGCGCCACGTAGACCAGCGCTTCGCCAAACTGGCCGGCCAGCGATTCCAAGCCCAGCCGGGGACGCACGTTATGGATCCAAACGAACCAGCCAGTCGCCACCACGCCAGCCACCTGGGCGGCTTGAATCAACCGATCGCCAATTTTGCTGGATGCGGGCACCCTCCTCACATTGGACACCATAAAGGCCAGGAAATACTCCCCGCCTGGGCTTACAATGAATCCGTGACTTTCCCAAGATCCAGCGGGATCCTCCTGCACCCCACTTCGCTGCCGGGCCGGTTCGGGATCGGAGACCTCGGTCCCGAGGCCTACCGGTTTGTCGATTTCCTGGCTGCCGCCGGCCAGCGAATCTGGCAGGTGCTGCCCTTGGGTCCTACCGGTTACGGCGATTCCCCTTATCAATTATTCTCGCCGTTTGCCGGAAACCCGTTGCTCATCAGCCTCGACCAATTGGCCATCGAAGGCCTGCTCTCAGATGAAGAACTGGAGCGCGCGCCCCAGTTCCCGGCGGAGGTAGTGGACTACGGACGGGTAATCCGGTTCAAGCTGCCGCTACTGCGCGCCGCGCACCAGCGCTTCAAGACGAATTGGAAAAAGCCCGACGATTTCGCGGATTTCCGCGCCAAATCCAGCCTCTGGCTCGACGATTACGCGCTGTTCATGGCCTTGAAAGCCGCGCATGGCGGCGAGGCGGTCTGGAGCCGGTGGGAGCCCGCTCTGGCGGCGCGCCGGCCCGGCGCGTTGAAGGACTGCCGGAAAGAGCTGGCCGAGGACATCGAGGCCCTGGAGTTCGCGCAATACATGTTCTTCCGCCAGTGGCGCAGCCTGCACAATTATGCCCGCGGCCACGGCATTCGCATCATGGGCGACCTGCCCATTTACGTGGCGCACGACAGCGCCGACGTCTGGTCCAATCCGGAACTGTTCCAGTTGGACGCGGCCGGCAATCCGGCTGTAATGTCGGGTGTGCCGCCGGATTATTTCAGCGCCACCGGCCAGTTGTGGGGCAATCCGATTTACCGTTGGGACAGTATGGAGAAAACCGGCTTCCGCTGGTGGATCAACCGGCTGCTGGCGGCGTTCGCGCAGGTGGACTTGGTGCGCCTGGACCATTTTCGCGGCCTGGAAGCCTATTGGGAAGTCCCGGCCGGCGAGACCACCGCGCAAAATGGCCGCTGGGTAAAGGGTCCGGGGGCCGCGCTATTTGCGGCCCTGGAAGAAGCTCTGGGAGAACTTCCGATCGTGGCGGAAAACCTGGGCGTCATCACGCCGGAAGTGGAAGCCATCCGCACCCAGTTCGGCTTTCCGGGCATGGCCATTCTGCAGTTCGCCTTCGGGAAGGACCCGCAGGCGCCGGACTTCAAGCCGCACAACTATCCGCGCGACCGAGTGGCCTACACCGGCACGCACGATAACGATACAACCGTCGGTTGGTGGTCGAGCGCGGGCGCCGGCGACAGCACCCGCACCGCGGAAGACATTCGCGAAGAGCGCGAATTCACGCGCAAGTATCTGTCCACCGACGGCGCCGAGATCAATTGGGTGTTCATCCGCGCGCTGATGGCGTCGGTGGCCCACACGGTGCTCTTCCCCTTGCAGGACGTGCTGGGTCTCGGCAGCGAGGCGCGCATGAACACGCCCGCCGTGCCCAGCGGCAACTGGCGCTGGCGCTTCCGCGCGGGGATGTTGACGCCGGCGATGGCGGAGCGGCTGAAAGACATGGTGTCCACGTATGACCGATAAGCAGCGCCTGAATTTCTGGCAGATCTGGAACATGAGCTTCGGCTTCCTGGGTATCCAGTTTGGCTGGGGCTTGCAGATGGCCAACATGAGCGCGATCTACGAATATCTGGGGGCGCGTCCGGACCAGATACCGATTCTGTGGCTGGCCGCGCCACTGACCGGATTGATCGTGCAGCCGATTATCGGGCACGCGAGCGACCGCACCTGGAACCGGCTGGGGCGGCGGCGCCCGTACTTCCTGACCGGCGCGCTGCTGAGTTCCGCGGCGCTGATCCTGATGCCGCAGGTTTCGGCGCTGTGGATGGCGGCCGGCCTTCTCTGGATCCTGGATGCGTCGATCAACATCAGCATGGAGCCCTTCCGCGCGTTTGTGGCCGACATGCTGCCGGAAGATCAGCGCACGCGCGGCTTCGCCATGCAGAGCCTGTTTATCGGGCTGGGAGCAGTCGTGGCTTCGGTGCTGCCGGGATTCCTGCTGAAGCTGATGGGCAGCGCATCCGGAGCCGGAGGTGGGCAGATCCCGCTGCCGGTGCGCATATCCTTCTACATCGGGGCGGCGGCGTTCTTCGGTGCGGTGATGTATACGATCGCCACCACGCGCGAATATCCGCCGCAGGATCTGGAAGCCTTCCGCCGCATGAAGGCGGAGAAGCGGGGCCTGGCGGAGAATGCGCGCGAGATTCTGGAATCGGTCGCCGCCATGCCCGAAACCATGAAGCAACTCGCCTGGGTGCAAATCGCCACATGGCTGGGGCTGTTCTGCATGTGGCTGTATTTCCCGGTAGCCGTGGCGCACAACGTCTTCGGCGCGGACGACCCGCACAGCGCGCTCTACACCGAGGGCGTGGCGTGGGGCGGCTACTGCTTCGGCATGTACTCGGCGGTATGCTTCGCGTGGGCGTTCGCGCTACCGCCATTGGCCAACGCGTTGGGCCGCAAGGCGACGCATAGCCTGTGCCTGCTCTGCGGCGCAGCGGGGCTGATGTCGGTCGCGGTGATTCACAATAAGTGGCTGCTGTTGCTCTCGATGGTAGGCGTGGGTATCGCCTGGGCCAGCACGCTGGCGATGCCGTACGTCATCCTGGCCGGGTCGCTGCCGGCGGAGAAGACCGGCATCTACATGGGGATTTTCAACTTCTTCATCGTGACGCCAGAAATCGTGGCGTCACTCGGCTTCGGGTGGGTCATGGCTCACCTGCTGGGAAATAATCGTCTGCTGGCGGTGGAAGCGGGTGGCGTGTTTTTCGTGGTGGCGGCGGCGTTAATGCAGCGCGTAAAAGATGTCGTCGTGGAACGGGTAGCGCCAGAGGCCGTACTACCCGCTCCCATCGCTTGAAGAACCGCGCCGGTTCTGGAGGGCGGCCAATCTTGGCCGCCCTCCATTTACTCGTGAGCTTTGCGCCAGTCGTCTTCCGCCAGCACGGCGATAGGCGTCAGCTTCTTCCCCTGCAACCCCCGGTTCAACTCCGGCAATTGCTGGCTCGTAAGCGCGGTGAACTCGTGGATCACATCCTCGAGCTCATGGCCCAACACCTCCGCGCGCGCCACTTGCGAATCCGTGGGACGGCCTTCGTAGGAGTTCACGTCGCCGAACAGCCCCGATTCGTCGGACGAGCCCGCCAGATACTCGCGCAAACGCACTTCGCCGGTGATCGCCCCGCCCTCCTTGGTGGCGACGATCTTGGAACGGATCTTGTCGGCGGATTCCGCCAGCGCCACCAGCTTGGCCCGCAGCGGGTCCGCTTCCGACAGTTTGGCGGCGTCCTTCTGCGCGCCGTCGCGCACCCCGATGATGGCGTCCACCACCCAGCTCATGTGGTCCAGCATTCCGCCCAGCTTGGTGACCAGATCGAACTGCGCCTTGCGATCCTCGACGGTGAACTTGGCTCGCGGGTCCAGCACCACCTCCACCTTGGAATTGTAGACTTTGTCGCCTTTGGTCATCTTCACCGTGTAGACGCCCGGCAGGATGCGCGGCCCTTCGACGGCGCCAAACGCGGCGGTCGCTGCCGGCGGGACGTGCGGCGGCTTCATGTGCATCGACCAGGTGGAACGGTTAATGCCTCTATGACCGCTGGTGGGCAGCGTGTCCACCAGCTTTCCCTGTTGATCGAAAACCTCGATCTTCATATCGCCATACATGTGGCGGCTTCTCTGGTAATAAGGAATTTCGGCATCGGTCGGACTGTTGGGGCCCACGAATGTCGCGTCGCCCTCCGCCCAGCCGCCGCCGGTCTCCATCCACTGCACGGCGGGCGGAATCGGAAGAAACGTGGCGTATTCCGACATCAGGTCCGGGGTGAGCGCGCGCAGCGGGGAAATGTCGTCGATGATCCAAATGCCCCGTCCATGCGTCGCCAGAATCAGGTCCGACGTGCGCGGGTGAACCACGATGTCGCGCACCGCCACCGCTGGGAAGTTGGATCCCTTGTATTGCGCCCATCGTTGGCCGCCATCCACGCTGATCCATAGCCCGAACTCGGTTCCCAAAAACAGCAGATTGCGATTGACGTTGTCTTCCTTGATCACGTGCGCATAGCCGCGGATGCCGTTCTCCGCGACCGGCAGCGGCGTCCAGCTTTGGCCGTAGTCTGTAGTCTTGAATACGTGCGGCTGCATGTCGCCGTACATATGGCGATCGAACGTGGCGTAGGCCGTGCCCTCGGCGAAGCGGCTGGCTTCCACCCAGGATACCCACGGCGCTTTTCCCACCCCAGGCACATTGGCCGTCACATTGGTCCAATGCTGACCGCCATCGCGCGTAATCTGGACGTTGCCGTCGTCGGTCCCCGCCCAGATGATCTGGCCGTTCTTGGGCGACTCAGAAATCGAATACACCGTCGTATTCATCTCCGCCACGGAGTTGTCCACCGTGACGCCGCCGGATTCTTCCTGCTTCTGCTTCTCCGGATCGTTGGTGGTCAAATCGGGCGAGATGCGGTCCCACGACTGCCCATGATCGCGCGAGCGAAACACGTACTGCGCGCCGATGTACAGGGTGCCCTTCTCATTCGGACTGAGCACCAGCGGCGCGTTCCAGTTGAAGCGCAGCTTCGTCTCGCCATACCGCGCGTAAGGCTTGATCGAGCGGTACTCGTGCGTGACCCGCTGCACCCTCCCGACTTCCCCGCCCTGCGTTTCGACATAGATATAAGCCGGGTCGGTGGGATCTTCCCACATCCAGAAGCCGTCGCCGCCGCACATATTCTCCCAACGCGCATTGCTCACGCCGCCGGGATAGGATGAATCGCCCACCCAGCAACTGTTGTCCTGCAAACCGCCGTACACGCGATACGGCTCGTGGTTATCCGCGCTGACGTGATAGAACTGCGAGACCGGCAGGTTCATCAGATGTTCCCAGCGCGTGCCGCCGTCCTGGCTGCGCCAAAGGCCGCCATCGTCTCCGGTGAACATCATGTTGGTGTTCCCGGGATCGATCCACACTGTGTGAAAATCGCCGTGCGCGTTGGCCACGGAGCTGAAACTGCGCCCTCCGTTCACGCTCAGCAACAGGGGCCCATCGACCTTGAATACTTTGTTTTCGTCCTTGGGATCCACAATGAGGTTGGCGAAATAAAAGGGTCTCCACACCTGAAATTGGCTGGCATCCAGGCGCGTCCAGTTCTGGCCGCCGTCCGACGATCGGTAGAGCGCGCTGCTTTTCGATTCGATCGTGGCGTAGACCACCTGTGGCTTGGATGGCGCTACCGCCAGCGCGATGCGGCCGTACGGCTTCTCGGGCAGCCCTTTGGCATTGGCCGCGGTCAGTTCGTTCCAGTGCTCGCCGCCGTCGCTGGACTTGAACAGTCCGCTGCCGGGGCCGCCGGAGCGGAAGGTCCAGGCCTGCCGCTGGAAATCCCACATGGAAGCGTAGATGGTCTTGGGGTCCTGCTCGGACATCGACAGCATGCCGCAACCGGTCGAGCCATTCGCGCCGGCCAGCACTTTCCGCCAGGTCTGGCCGCCATCGCTGGTCTTGTAAACTCCGCGCTCGTCGTTGTCGTTCCACAGGTGGCCGGTGGCGCAGACGTAGACGATGTTTCCATCCTTGGGATCGATCAGAAGTTTGGAGATATGCTCGGAATCCTTCAGGCCTACGTTTTTCCAATTCTCGCCGCCGTCCACGGATTTGTAGACGCCGTCGCCGATCGAAACGCTGTTGCGCACCCAGCTTTCACCGGAGCCCGCCCACACGATTTTCGAATTGGAGGGATCGATGGCGATGGCGCCCATGGATTGCACGTCGGGGAGATCGAACACGGATTTGAACGTCGTGCCGCCGTTGACCGATTTCCAAACGCCGCCGCTGGCCGACGCGGCGAAGACCGTAAGCCGTCCGCCATCGTTCACGGCGGTGACCGCGGCGATACGGCCGCTCATTTCCGCCGAACCGATATTGCGTGCGGGCAGCCCGGATATGGTGCCGGAGTCGTATCGAACGGGCGCCTGGGCCAGCAAGGGGGCGGCCAGCAACAGGCCGAGTAGTGGTCTGCGAATCATCTTCATTGTCCCTTCGCCGGCATGGCCGGCATCTTGAACTCGGCCGGATCGATGGCCACATTGGCCTCGATCTTGTCGATGGTAATCTTGCTGGTTTCGCCCGGGCTGCGCGGATTGCCCTGCTCCATGGCGAACGGAAAGTACACCCCGTTCACCAGCTTGTAAGAGCCCATTTCCGTGAACGATTCCCGCACTGAGCCGTGGATGAATTGCACCAGCTCCGTGCGCACCTCCAGGAACGTTTCCGGATCGAGGTAATAGTAAACGATGTCGCCGTTCTTGAGCGTCACTTTGAGGCGGTAAACGTCGTCGCCGTCCACCGTATCGTGACCCAGGTACTCCACGGTATTGCCCTTTTCCTTGTAGTCCACCAGGTGCCCGTAGAAATCGGCTTCGTCCTGCAAGCCGCGCAGGTCGTCTTCTCCGAGCATCTCCGGATCCTTGCGTCCGGCGAATGGCATGACGCGCCAGCCCATCGTACCGTCGTAGGCTGAGATTGCGGTCATGCCCATCAGGGTGAACGTCTGGCGGGTCAGGTCCGGCGCTACGCTATCGGCGCCGACCTGCACCGAGAAGCCGCCGTTCTGCATCTTGCCGGTCATCCGCAGCGAGTGCAGTGCCTTCAGTTTCTCCACGCCGCCGTGGGCCATCAGGTTCTTGCCCACCAGTTCCTCCGCGGTCTGCGCCGAGAGCAGCGCGGCGAAGGCCAGTCCTGCCGTAATACTTGTAACGTAACGCATCAATTGGCTCCTTGGGGTGCGAACAATATCGTAACAGGCAAACCGGTCCGCACGCGCGGCGGCGCCCATCGGGTCCGCCGAATCCCCCCCGCGTTGGGGTAAACTGGCAGTATGCGATTCCGGAAATCACTCACGACTTTCGTTTTGCTCCTGGCTGCCTTGGTGGCCTACGCACAACAGGTTCCGCGTCCCGCCGGCGAGTTTGCCTTCAAGATGCCTAACGGCCAGGTCATGCTGTTGAGCCAGTACGCGGGCAAGGTCGTGGTGCTGGCCTTCATCTCCACCACGTGTCCGCACTGCCAGCACACCACCCAGGTTCTGAGCGCGATTCAAAACGAGTACGGCCCGCGCGGCGTGCAGATCCTGGCGTGCGCTTTCAATCCCGATGCGGCGCAACTGCTGCCCGGCTTTATCGCCCAATTCAAGCCCAGCTTCCCGGTGGGATCCTCGGTGCGTGAGTTGGTGCTGGAATACGAACAAGCGTCGCTGGTCAAGACCAACTACGTGCCCGAAATCCTCTTCATCGACCGCTCCAGGGTAATCCGCGAGCAGCACAAGGGCGAGGACAGCGCTTTCTTCAACGACCAGGAGAAGAACATTCGCGCCACGCTGGATATGCTGCTGAAAGAGCCGGTGAAGAGCGCGCGCGCCACGCACAAGCCGCGTTCTTAGCCCTGCACGGCGGGCGCGGACTCGCCTGTTAAATCTTCAAAAGCCACGGGCGGATTGTAGTAGATGATGCGCGCGCAGCTTTCGCAATACATCACCTCTTCCCCCCTCTTCAAGTCCTGAAAGAACTGCAGGCGCAGGGCGATTTGGCAGGCGCTGCAGCGGCCGTCGATGGCCTCGGCAATGGCGATGCCGCGGCGGCCCTTGCGAATGCGTTCGTACTGCCGGTAGACGTTGGGCTGCATGCGCGCCACGATCTGCGCGCGTTCCTGGTGGATCTGGTCGAGAGCCTTCTGGTCTTCCGCCGTGCGCGCCCTCGCCTGCTGCTTTTCCGCCTCCACTTGAGCTTTTTCCTCTTTGAGCGCGAGTTCGGCGGCCTTTACGTTCTTGTCCAGCGGCTCGGATTCGCCCATCAATTCGAGAATGTGGTCCTCCGCGCGGCGGATGGTCTTCTCGCAGAACTCGATTTCGTTCTGAAACGCGCGATACTGCTCATTGGTCTTGGCGTCCAGCATCTGGCCGCGCAATTTGGAGATCTTCTGCTCCTCCAGTTGGATATCGGTCTCGTTCTTCTTGCGATCCTTCTGGTTCGCGCTAAGGGCGGCGCGATCGGCCTCCAGCTTGCGCGTGTGACTTTCCAATTTCTTTTCGATTTCGGCGATGTGTTTGGGCAGCGCGGAGATTTCGCGGGTCAACTCGGTCACCCGATTATCAAGCTCCTGCAACCGAACCGCCAACTCCAGATCGGGAAGCATTTCTTCTGGCAGTTTAGCACGGTGACGCCGAGCCGCGGAGAATCAGCGCCGGCCGAGACCCAACCGGCGCGCCAGCGGCGCGGCGATCGCTCCCCAGGCGGCCTCCAGTTCCGCCACCCGCATGGCGCGGCACAGCGCGTAATACACCAACCCGCCCAGCGGGATCGAGATTGCCAGGTCCGCGATCTGCGCCAGTTTGCGCGCTCCCAGCCAATGGTGCACGCCCCGGCTCGACAGGTAGCAGACGCAGCCCATAGCGGCCGATGCGCACAAGATCTTGATCACGCTCGCGGCCAGTGCGCGCCCGTGCAGCCGCTGAATGCGCCGGCGCAGCAGCATGAAAAGCGCCACCGATCCGAACAGCGCGACGGCTGAAGTGGACAGCGCCAGTCCCAGGTGCCCCAGTCCCGCCACCTTCACCATAATCGACGCCACGGCCAGGTTCACCAGGATCGATACCAGGCTCACCAGCATGGGCGTGCGCGCGTCGTTCAAGGCGTAGAACGCCGGCGCCAGGATCTTGATCGCGGAGTAGCCCGCCAATCCCACCGCGTAGCAGGCCAGCGCCATCGCGGTCTGGTGCGTATCGGCGGCGCGAAAGCGGCCCCACTGGTAGACCGCGCCAATCATGCTCGGGCCGAGCACGGCCAGGCCCACCGACGAAGGAATGGTCAGCAGCAAAACCATGCCCAGCGAGCGCGAAAGCGTCAGGCGGAATTCATCTATCCGCTGCAGCGCGGCGCTGCGCGAAATCGCGGGCAGCGTGGCGGAGGCGATGGCCACGCCGAACAGCCCCAGCGGCAACTGCATGAAGCGGAATGCGTAGCTCAGCCAGCTTACCGGGCCGTTGATCACATGGCCGGCGGCGTCGGTGATGCTGGAAGCGAAGTTGGTATTCACCAGCACGTTGATCTGCACCGCGGCGTTACCCAAGATCGCCGGTCCCATCAGCCGCAGGATGTTGCGCAGGCCGGGATGCGCGAAGTCGATGCGCGGGCGGTATATGATGCCGGCGCGGTACAGGCTGGGCGCTTGAAATAGCCATTGCGCGGCCCCGCCGGCCACCACCCCCCAGCCCATCGACATGATCAGGCTCACGCCCATCCAGCGGCCCACTGTGTATCCGAAGCCCAGCCCGAACGCCACCGAGCCGAGGTTGAAGCAGGTGGACGATAGCGCCGGGATTCCGAACTGGTTCATGGCGTTCAGGATGCCCATGGCCTGCGCGGCCAGCGCCACCAGCAGGAGGTACGGAAACATGGTGCGCGTCAGCGTCACGGCCAGTTCGAATTTTCCCGGCACGCGCGCGAAGCCCGACGCCAGCAGCCACACCAGTTGCGGGCTGAAAATCATGCCCAACACGCAAATGCCACCCACCACCAGCAGCAGCGCGGTAGCCACCAGGTTCGATAGCTCGGCCGCTTCGCGCTTGCCCTTGGTAGCCAGATACTGCGTGAACACGGGCACGAAGGCGGAGGAAAGCGCGCCCTCGGCGAAAAGATCGCGCGTCAGATTGGGGATGCGAAACCCGAGCAGGAACGCGTCGTAAGCCTCCCCCGCGCCGAATAGCCGGGCCATGATCATTTCGCGCACCAGCCCGGTGATGCGGCTCAGAAAGACCGCGGCGGAAACCACGCCCGCCGAACGCATGACATTTTCGCTCTTGGAGCCCGCGCCGGCGCGGGACGCGCCGCGGGATGAAGTGTAGGCCACCGGTTTCCTATTCGATGCGGCGCACTTCCACCTGCCGGTAGACCTCTTTGGCCTGCTCGAGCGAGGCCATGCGCAGGCCGGGCAGCGTGGCGGAGGCCGTGCCGGCAGCCACGCCCCAGCGCAGCGCGTCGGTGAAATCGCTGGTCCGATCCATGGACCAAACCAGGGCTGCGGCCAAGGCATCGCCCGCGCCGATCGGACAGAGCACTTCCACGCGCGGTGGAAGGGCCTCCACAATGGCCCCCTCCACGGCTCCCATGGCGCCGCGGCTGCCGAGCGAAAGCGCCACCATCTCCGGTCCCATCGCGCGGATGCGCGCCACTGCTTCCAGAAAGTGATTGCGCGTGACCAGCGCCCGGTTCAGCAGGCGCTCGGCCTCGTGCTGATTGGGCGACACCACCGTGGGCGCGGCCTCGATGCCTTCGCGCAGCGCGTCGCCGTCGGTATCCAGCAGCGTCTTCACCTTCTTGCGCCGCGCCATGCTGATGAGGCGGGCGTAGAAGTTCGCCGGCACGCCCGGCGGCAGACTGCCGCACAACATCAGCCAGGACGCGCCATCCAGGCTCTTGTGCACCGCCTTCTCGATATGGTCGACTTCGGCCTTCTCAAGTTGCGGACCGCGCTCGTTCAGGCTGACCGTGAGGCCCTGCCGGTCGGTGATGGTGAGATTCGTGCGAATCTCGTGCCCGATGGGGACGGCCAGCGTGGGATATCCGTACCCGACGAGCAGCTCTTCGATGAACTTGCCGTTACTTCCGCCGCTGGGAAAAATGGCCAGCGCTTTTCCCCCAAACGAATGGATCACGCAAGCCGCATTGATGCCGCGGCCACCGGCCGACTCGTGGCGCGAATCGATGTAGGCCCGGTCTTCAAACGCCAGCCGGTCCACGGAGATGGTGCGGTCGAGCGCTGGGTTGACTGTGAGAGTGACGATCAAGGAACCATTGTAAGCGACCGTGCCACTGTGATTGGAAAACCGCTCCCTAACGGTCGCGGCTCGGTAACAGTCGCGCCGATTCCGCAAATTTTAACGAGCCGCGACCGTTAGGGAGCGGTTTCCGTCGACCAGCATTCTAGCCCGTATCGTGTCTTGTATACTGGACCTGAATGCGAACCTTGATCGCTGTGCTGTTCTCGACCGCGTTGGCCGCCCAAACGGCTCCCGATGCTTCGGACAAACTGATTGTGGATGGCGACGTGGCCACTCCGTTCACGCTCACGGTCGCGGATCTCGCCAAGATGCCCCATGAAACGGCCAGCATGGCGGAGATGGACGGCTCGAAGGTCGCCTTCGAAGGCGTCGCGCTTACGGAGATCCTGAAGAAGGCCGGAGTCGCCTTCGGCAAGGAGATGCGCGGCAAGGCGCTGGCCGGCTATCTGGTGGTCGAAGCACGCGACGGATATCAAGTGGTCTTCAGCCTGGGCGAACTCGATCCGGGCGTGGGCGGGGCCTCCGTCATTGTGGCCGATAAGCGCGACGGCAAGGAATTGTCCGCGCAGCAGGGGCCGATCCGGCTGGTGGTGTCGAGCGACAAGCGCCCGGCGCGGTCGGTGCGCATGGTCGAGAGACTGCACGTCGTCCAGCTTCGGAAGTAGCGGCGCCATCATCTGATTGTCAATGCACATGAATCCCCTCCTGGTATTCGCCCGCGCCAAGCTCTGCAACCGTTTTATCAATGGGAGAACAACGACGGATATTGCGGCGAAGTATCCATGATGCAAGCCGGGCTTAACAACGGGCAGTGGATGTCGCAGTTCAATGCCCGGCTGGTCTGCGGCGCCGGGTTGTCGCAATCGGGACCCAATGGCGCTTGCGCCGCGCACCACGCCCAGGTCGATTACAACGCCCAGTTGCTGATTGAAGATCCCGGAACCGGCGTCAGCGGGCCGAACACATACGCCGACGCCGCCCAGTACCTGTCGAATTCACGGCTGAGCGCGGCCACCTTCAGTTACTCGGGCCAGACGACCGGCCTCGCCGGATACGAACAGTACATGTCCTGGGTGAAACAGGAACTGATCGCCGGCCATCAAGTGACTCTCGCCGTTTTGCTCAATGGCGGGTCCGATCCCCAGTACGATCACGAGGTCGCGGTTATCAAGATTGGCACCAATCACTCTCCGACAGATCCGACTTACTACCCTGACGACGTCATCTACTTCGACGATCCCGGTGTCTACACTCTTTCGGGCAGTACCTTTACCTCCAACCCGGCGATTCCGCCCGGCGCCGGTTCCGAGTCGACCGGATGCACGCCGTTCGTATTCGGCTACACTTTTGCATCACTGCCCAACACGCGCGCGGGCGCCAACCGCAAGGGCGCGCAAGGCTACTCCATTATCATTCCGGGCGACCAGACCATTGAGACCTATACGGGCGGCTCCGGTTATGCCACGGTTCCCATCGCCGGACCGCACAATTACGCCTTCTCCGTGGCCGGCCCGGAGGATCCCACCGGGGTGACGCTGCCAGTGGCTCTGACCATCGCCGGCCCGACCGCTACCGATGGAGTCACCAACCCGCTCGATCCCATCGCCGGTTATGACTACGAAAATCCGATGATCGGGACGAGTGTCTGGGGACAGAGCTGCGACAACCGGGTCTGGCGACCCACGTGACCGCGTTTACCGCTACGGGCTCGACCTTTCAGCAGACCGTCACTACCACATCCAACAAGATCGTGGTCTTCCGTTGCGTGCCGGCCAGCGCTCCGTGATAGCCTGAATTATTGCCCCGTCACCCCTATTTCAGGGCCTACCTGGCGCTGGCTGCCGTCTGCTTCTTCTGGGGAACCACTTACCTGGGCATTCGCATGTCGCTCGAGTCGTTTCCCCCGCTCCTGCTGGTGTCTGCCCGCTTCATGATCTCCGGCGCACTACTGCTTTCGGCCATCGTCCTGCGCGGCGAAACGTTGCCCCGTGGGCGCGAACTCGGCTCCGCGTGCCTCAGCGGCGTGCTGGTGCTGGGTATCGGCAACGGCGGCCTGGTCATCGCGGAGCAATGGGTGCCAAGCGGCCTGGCCTGCCTGATGATCACCATCTCGCCATTCTGGATGGTGGGCGCGGAAGCCCTGCTGCCCGGCGGCGAAAAGCTGCACCTCCCGACCATCCTGGGGATGCTGGTGGGCCTCGGCGGCGCGGCCCTGCTGTTTGCGCCGGACATGCGCACCCATACCTTCCACGCCGGCCTGCTCACCGGTTTTCTGGTGCTGCAATTGGGCATGGCCGGGTGGGCCTTCGGCTCCATCTACCAGCGGCGGCGGACGAGCGGCGCGCATCCCATAGTGATCGGCGCGGTGCAGCAACTGGCCGCCGGCCTGTCCTTTTTGCCCCTGGCGTTGCTGTTCCACGAGCACCCCGTCCACTGGAGCCTGCGCGGCGTGAGCGCCATTCTCTACCTGGTGATGTTTGGTTCCATCATCGGATACAGCGCTTACATCTTCGCCCTGGACCGCCTGCCGGTGGCTATCGTTTCGATCTACCCGTACGTGAATTCGGTGGTCGCCGTCACGCTGGGCTGGTTATTCTACCGCGAGCCTTTTGGAGTCCGCGAGGCGGCCGCCATGGCGGTCATTTTCACCGGCGTCGCGCTGGTGAAACGATACAGCCGTCCGCTCCCTAGCGCGCAACCTTCGGACCGGCGCCCGTAACGCCGCCTACCAACTTGGCCCCCAGCGCGCCTCCGGCCGTCGACAAAAACGTAATGATCAGGAAGAAAAACAGCAGCACAAAGACCACCACCAATGCCAGGGAACTGGGGTTCTCCAGGATCTTGAGCGCCTGCTGCACATTGGGATCGTTCCCGTACATCTTGCGGAACTGTTCCTGATACAGCGTGGCGAGGCCGCCTCCGCGGATCAGCGGGACCACGCTCACGGTGAAAACCACGGACGTGATCGTGGAGCCCAGCAACCCGGTGATCCACCCCATGCGCAGACCGCTATCCACCGTCAGGAACTGGCCCGTCCGGCGGCGATAGATATACACCGACAGAAATCCGGCGGTCACCCACCAGATCGCCAGGCCCACCAGCCCCAAAGCCATCGTGGGCAGGGCGCTGAGCAGCGATGCGATGCCCGCCATCAGCAGCCCGATGCGCACCGCGGTAGGGTTGTGGAAATTGACGCGCGGCGGGGCGCCGGATGGGGGTACAGCCGTGGCGCCGGGCGCCACGGCCATGACCACCTCGGGCGGCGGCGCTACCATCTCCGGCACGACTTCTTCGCGTTGCGGCTTCCCGCAGCGATGGCAGAACCGGGCATCGATCGGCAACTCAGCGCCGCAGGTACAGAATTCAGGCATGATCCGGAAGCGCAAGGCCCCCATAGATCAGTTTGACGCAGGCTCTCCCACGGAAGCAAGCGCGATGCGCGTCTCGCCGTCATCTTCGTAGATGGCCACCAGCCTGTTGTAGCCGTGTTTGGTGAAGGACAATTGCATCCCGCCGTTCTCTTTTTGGCTGATTAACCAGTGCGGAAGCTGGTCGCGGTAGAAATCGGTCACCCGATCCACCGAATCGGAAGTGCGGTATTCGGCCGCCGAGATGTCGAAGGCTTTGTGGACATCGCCGAAGTCGAAGCGAAAGCTGGCGAGATGGCGGGAATCGTCCTCGCGGGTCGCGCCCGGATAGACGGGCACGCCCAGATGTCTGGGGTCCAGCCGCGCATTATCGCGCACCCGGACGGCGCCAAACGGCGTTTCGACGGTAGTCTCCCCGCGCGCGCTGGTTTCGGTGAAGCGGACGTGGTCGGCAACGCAAAAGCCCGCACCAACGAGGGTCACGATGCCCAGCGCCCCCAGCACGAGCACCGTCAGAATGATTCCGGCCAAAGCGCCGCCGCGGCGGTGATTTCGAGGCATAGTTGCTCCGTTCTGGAAGGAATACGAACCGGCAGGCTGGATAGTTCCGCGATTTGGGTAATTGGACTGGGCGGAGCAGGCCGCTTTCCATGCGCGCGCTGATTCGCGAAAAATCATAGGGGCGGCCGATCAACGCCGATAAGACGCCGGCCAAGGGCTAATAGCTGATGCATTTCTTGTGGATTTTTGTGCATTCTTGTGCGGATTTGTGCCTGGGCATGGCGGTGGCCGAACAATCCCAATTTCTCGAAGTGACTGGCTTAACATTAGCATTTGCTTATAGTTAAATCGCTTGGCGTCCGTGGAATTGGGTTCGCTTCGCCGCATGCCCTGCAGAGGACGTCCGGATGCTTCGCGCGACTGTTACGTGGCCCGTTTTTTCGCTGGCGTGTTGCAGTACGTTGCATGCGTTGCGTCGGCCAGCGCTGGACTGCGGTTGGAAATAAACGCCGATAAACACGGAAGGCGCGGCGCCCTGGGGGCGCGATATTCGTCCGTTTGTAGCGTTGCATCGCGTTGCATCCCGTCACATGGCGGCTGGCGGACGGCGAGTGAAAAATTGTCAAAGAGCGAGGGGGTGCCCGGCAGAACGCCTGGCGGCGAGTGGGCGGACCTTTACCCGGCACTACGGTAGCACGGCGGTTTGGAGGTTGCGGAGACTGAGACAGAGGTCAGCTATTGTTTTCAAGCTATTACGGAGGAACCTTCTGCCGTGATCCGCGGCGCGCTACATTCAAACGAGTGTCGCCTGCGCGCCAGTTAGCCTTCGAGATCCTCACGGCAGTCGAGCGGGGCGGGTATGCCTCCGACCTGTTGGCCGCCCGCGCCGCCCCGCTCGAGGCCCGCGATGCCGGACTGGCGTCGGAAATCGTTTTCGGCGTGCTCCGCTATCGGGCGCAACTGGACTACCTGATCGAACACTACTCGGGCAAACCACCGGCGCGGCTGGACGACCCCGTGCGCCAGGCGCTGCGCATGGCGATCTACCAGCTTCGCTACCTGGAGCGGATCCCGGCGCACGCGGCGGTTTCCGAAAGCGTGGAGCTGATCAAGCGCGCACGCAAACGCTCGGCGGCCGGGTTCGCCAATGCCGTCCTGCGCAAGGTGGATCGCAATCCCGTGCCCTGGCCCAGCGCCGAGGTGGAACTTTCGCACCCGGCGTGGCTGCTGGAGCGATGGGAACGCCATTACGGCGCGGAGACCGCGGCGGCCATCGCGCGCGCCAACCTGCGGGTGCCGGAGAGCTACGTGAACCCGGAAACCGCGCGCATACAGGACATCGGGGCGCAGGCGATCGTGCCGTTGCTGCGGCTGGAGGCCGGACAGAGCTTTCTGGATCTATGCGCCGCGCCCGGCAATAAGACCGCGCAAGCGTTGGCGGCCGGTGTGCACGGGGTGGCGTGCGATATTCATTTGCGCCGGCTGGCAGGGCTGAAGGGGCTGGGCGTTCCGCTGGTGGTGCTGGATGGCACGCGCCCGCTGCCCTTCGCGCGGCGTTTCGACCGGATCCTGATCGATGCGCCGTGTTCGGGGACGGGGACGCTGGCCCATAACCCGGAGATCAAGTGGCGGTTGCGGCCTGGGGATCTGGCGGACCTGCAGGCGCGCCAGATGGCGCTGCTGGAACACGGAAGGCGGGCGCTGGAGCCCGGCGGAGTGCTGGTCTATTCGACCTGCTCGCTGGAGCGGGAAGAGAACGAAGATGTGGTGGCCGCGGTGCCGGCCGCGTTAGTGGTGGAGACCATGCGGCGCATTCCCGGGCGCGAACCCGGCGACGGGTTCTTTGCGGCTGTGATTGTGGGCGACGCTGAGTAGGCTGGGATATGCCGCCGAAATTGGAATCTTGGAAAGGCGCAACTTTCGTGGGGCTATCGGGTTTTGTGTATACCGGCCGTCGGCAACTGGAAGGCCCCGATGGAATCGGGCCGATGCCAGGTGCATGGGGTATGGTACGGCTAGTTGAAAAGGTTTGAGGAATTCGAACAGCTTTTGTATTTTAAGGAGCAAGACAAATGCTTTCTCTGAGAACGATTTTTCACGCATTCGCCTCAGTGCTTTTTGTTGCTGCTGCGGTGACGACGAATGGCACGATGGAAGCCGAAACAGTGAACTGGGTTGGCGTTCAAAGTGGAATTCCGCCGGAACGCTGCTGCATGAGCGTGGCGTACGACGGGGCGACCCTCTCGACGGTGCTTTTTGGCGGGACGGTCCCCGGCCAGTTATACGGCGACACATGGATCTTTGGGGCAGGAGGGTGGTCGCAGGTATCCCCCGCCACTTCGCCGTCACCGCGTTTAGGCGCTGCGATTGCCTATGACGCCGCTGCCGGCAATGTCGTGCTTTTCGGGGGGACAACCATCAGTATACCTGGCACAGCAGGAACCTACCTCAACGACACCTGGACTTGGGATGGAACCACGTGGACCCAGCAATTTCCGCCCGTATCCCCATCGCCGCGCGACGGAAGTATGGTGTACGATGCCGCGACCGGGACAGTCGTGCTCTTTGGAGGGGGCAATAGTTCCGGCGTTCTCGGCGACACTTGGACGTGGGACGGACTAACCGGGACTTGGACGCAGAAAAATCCCGCCGCCAGCCCTTCACCGCGATCAGCTCCGACGGCCTACGACGCGGTGACTAAGACCGTTGTTCTTTTTGGCGGCAACAACGGAACTGAGTGCTTCACCAACACGTGGAATTGGACTGGGACAAATTGGGTCGAGCAGTTCCCAGCGACTGCTCCGTCTGCCCGATCGGGTGCGTCAATGGCCTATGACGCCGCCATCGGTGCGGTCGTCTTGTTCGGTGGGGCTGCGAATGATATTTGGGAGGACTCTCTGAACGACACTTGGACCTGGAACGGGACCCACTGGCATGAAATCAATCCCGCTGCCGTACCGCCTAACAGGTACGCATTTGGCATGGACTACGATCCCGCCCCCAAGGCCGTGTTAATGTTCGGGGGGTACAGCTCCGGCCCCGCGCGTGGCGACACTTGGGCGCTTGAGCTTGAGCCCTAAAGCGATTCCGCCTTGAGGACCTTGGCGGATGAACGCCGCAGCCACCCTGAGGATGAGGGCCGGCTGCCCTGGCCCAACCATTCTTTGTATGATGAGGCTCATGGTGGCTTCGCCGAGCGCCGGATTTTGCGCGGAGTGAGTTCTACGCGCTCATGCGGGGCGCGGATCGGGACGAAACGAATCTCCACCCTCTGGTTCAGCGCCGCGGCGATTCTGCGCAGCAGCGCCACCGAATGGCCTTCATAATCGGCGTCTTCCAGACGGCAGATTACCGACGCGGTGGCGCCGACCAGTTTGCCGAGTTGTGTCTGGGTGAGTCCAGCCTTCGTCCGCAGGACAAGAATCTTTCGCGCGATCTCCTCGTTCGCCCTAGCTTCCTCCAGAATCTTCAGCCGCTCCGGTCTGCCTTGGAATAACCGGCGGTGGAGAATCTCAACCGCATCGGTCGTGGTCCCCTTTTTCCTGGTCATCTCGCCTCTTTGACGATCGCATGAGCCACAACCGCCGCAATCGTACCGTGAAAGAAATACAGAATTCTGTAATGGACACCCTGCAGACTCGCACGGAGTTCGTAGATACCATCCCGCAGCAGATCAGCCTCGGGCCGTCTGAGCTCGTGACCTAGTTCGCGGAGCCGTTCCACCCGCAGAAAGCACTTTGCCTGTACCTTTACCGGCAGTCGCTCGATCCACTCGAGGAACGGGCATGAGCCGTCTTCCTCACGGTAGAGGGCGACTTTCGTCTTCCGCATCCTCATCGCGCCTACGGCCATCGACACGCCGAAGGCGATCGGAACCGAGGCGGTGGTCACGGGTATCCCAACTCTTGCACTGGGAGAAGGCGGCCTGAGAGGCCGCCGCAGGCCGAGGGCCTGCCCCACGAGCTACTCGTAGCGCAGGGCTTCGATCGGATTAATCCGCGACGCCTTCATGGCCGGATAGATACCGAAGATCACGCCCACGGCCATAGACACGCCGAACGCGATCAGCACCGATGCGGTGGTCACGATGGTCTTCCACTCCGCGGTACGCGCGATCAGCCATGCGAGGAAAAAGCCAAACCCGATGCCCAGCAGGCCGCCCCCCACCGAGATCAGCACCGACTCCGTCAGAAACTGCCGTACGATGTCGTTGCGGCGCGCCCCCGTAGCGCGGCGCACACCGATTTCGCGCGTCCGCTCCAGCACCGTGGCCAGCACGATATTCATGATTCCGATGCCGCCCACCAACAGCGAAATCGCGGCGATAGCCACCATCACATAAGTGAAGATCGTCTGCGTACGCTGCTGCTGCGCGAGCAAGGCCGCCGGAATCGTGACCGTGAAATCTTCGGTGTTGTGATGCGTCGAATTCAGGATGGCGGTCACCACTTTGGCCACTTCCAGGCTGTCGGCGCCCGGCTTCAGGCGCAAGTCCACGCCATCCAGATCGTCTTTCATGAAATTGCTGGCGTCGAAATAGCGGTATTGAAACGTGTTCAGCGGAATATAAACGATGTTGTTCAGGTCCTGCATTTTGCCGCCGCTGGATTGACCGCTCGAGACCAGTTGCTCGCCCAGCACGCCCACCACTTCCAACCAGTTGTCGTTCACCTTGACGAATTTGCCCAGCGCCGGGCCGTACCCCAGCAGGCTCACTTTCGCGCCCTCGCCGAGCACGCAGACTGCGCGGCTGGCAGCGTCATCCTGTTCGTCGAAGAAGCGGCCTTCCACCACGTGCAAGCTGTGGATGATGGCATAGGAGGGCCGCACGCCGTAGAGTTCCGGAATCTCGTGTGAGGGCTTGGGCAAAACACGCGAGGGATGCAGCCCGCGGCGCGGCGACAGAGTTTCCAGCGCGTCGACATTGGCCGTCAGGATGCGCACATCGCGATCGGTGAGTCCCGGCGAATCGCGGCGGCGCTGCTGCAATTCCTGCTGGCTGGCGGCCGGCCGCGACTCCACCAGCACATTGCGCACGCCCAGTTGCTCGATGAACCGCAGGGATTCCTCGCGCGCGCCCGCACCGATGGCCAGCATCCCGATCACCGAGCCGACGCCGAAAACGATTCCCAGCGCGGTCAGCAGCGTGCGTGTTTTCTGGGCGCGCAGATTATCGAAAGCCTGCGCGGTGTCGGAGAAGATCCGGCCGATCCCCTTCATTGCGATAAGGCCTTCATGGCGCTGCCCTTGCCTTGCGCGCTCTGGTGCTCCAGTTCGGGATTGGCCAAGGCCACCATCTGGCCCTCCTTCAGGCCGGTCAGCACTACCTGGCTCTCGCTGCGGCGCACCAGTTTCACGTCGCGCGGCGTGAAGCCGGAAGGCGTCTCCAGATAGACGAACGTGCGGCTATCGCTTTCAAACAAGGCCTGCGACGGTACCCACAGCGCGTCCGGCAGCGTACCCGTGGTGATCACGATATTGGAGCTCATTCCCGGCCGCATACCCGGCGACACTTCCTCCAGCGAAATCTTCGAATCGAAATGACGATTCCAAAAAGCGCCGACGGTGCCGCCGATCTCCTTGATCGTGCCGTTGAAGGCTTTGCCCGGCAGCGCCACGATGCCCACCTGGACCTTCTGCCCCACCGACAAATGACCGCGGTCCAGTTCGCCGATGCTGGCCGTCACTTCCCAATTCCGCAAATCCGGAATCTGCGCCACCACCATGCCCGCATTCACCGTATCGCCCACTTGCAGCGCCGGGAACAACATGCCGAAACTACAGAAATTGCAGTTGGTGTTTTGCATGACGTTGACGTAGCCGCCCGCCTTGGCCTTGAGCACCATGTTTTCGATGTTCTGCCGCGCGGTCTCGGCCTGCACCTTGGCTTTATTGCGGGCCGCCTCCTGAATGGCCACGGCTGCCGCCGAAGTAGCCTGCCGGTTGGCGGCGTCGTGTTCCAACTGGTGCAAGTGGTCCTTGGCGGCTTCCAGAGCCAGCGTATTCTCGCGCGCCACGATATCGGCCACGATGGGATTGCGGCGCGCCTCCAGCTCGGCGGTGCGCACATCCGTTTTCGCCTGCAGCAGCGCGTAGCGGGTCTCTTCTTCCTTGGCCTGATTGTCGGCCTGCGTCTGGATGACGTGCTGTTCGGCCTCCGCCAGATCGGCTTCGGCCTCCTTCAACTTGAACTCCTGTTCGGTGGTGTCGAACTTCACCACCACATCGCCCGCGGCGATCTGTTCGCCCGGCTCGCGCAGATACGTGATGGCCATGTCGCCGCCGCCGGTCATGGGCGCGGACAGCATTTCGGTGTGGCCGCCCGACAATTCGCCTTTGGCGCTGACCGTGATGGTCACATCGCCGCGCTTCACGCGCGTCACCGGCAGGCGCGAGGCCGAGGCCGGCGATACGGCCTTCATCAGCCGGGATCCGCCCCACGCCAGCAGCGCCATCACCGCCAAAGCCGCGCATACGCCGATGAGAATCTTTCGCGTCATTTCTTTTGGTCCGTTGCTCCATCGGGAGCCCCTTCGGGCTTCACCTCCACCAGCGTCACCATGGTGCCGGCCTGGATCCCTTTCACCGCCACCTCGTCCGGATTGCGCGCCAGCAGCTCAACCTCTACCGCGCGATACGCGCCCTTCTCGGCAACGTAAACGATGGGCTTGCCATGCTGCGTAAACACGGCCTTGGCGGGGATGCTGATGGCGTTGGGGATGCGGCTCACGATCACGTCCATGTTCCCGTTCATGGACGGCCGCAAGCGCGGATCGGGCTGCCGGATGTGGCCGTAAGCCCGAAAACTGCTGGTGCGGGGCCACTCGAAGCCCTGCTCGGTCAACGGCGAGATAGCGATCAGATCGGCGGGCATAGTCAACTCCGGAAGCGAATCGATATGCACCCGCGTTTCCATGCCTGTGTCGATGCGCCCGCGATCGATCTCCTCCACTTTGCCCTCCATCTCCAGCGTCGAGAGGTCCGGAATCTCGGCGACAATGCCGCCGGGCCACACCTGGTCGCCCACCTGGAACGGCTTCGCGTTCATCCACCCCTGCGAGTTGTTCTGCATGTACATGACGACCCCGCTGAGCGGCGTTTTCAGCTCCATTTGCGACAGGCGATGGTTGGTGAGGTCCACATCGGCCTGGGCCTGGTCGCGCTGGCGAGTGAGCGACGCGATCTTGGCTTTGTCGGACGTAGCGTGCAGGTTGACCGTGGCTTCCTGCACGCGCAGTTTCTGTTGCGACAGGCCGAGATCGATGCGGCTCTCCTCGCCTTCGAGCGCGCTCACGATTTCGGCTTTGGAGGCCTCCAGCCGGGCTTTTTCGACGTCGTATTTCGCGCTGCTGAGGTCGCGTTGATCCTGTTCGGCGGTGATGCGCGCGTCGGCGAGGGCCTGGTCGAGCGTGGCCTGCGCCTGCTTCAGCGCGGCCTCCTTTTCGTGCAACTGTTGTTGGGTGCTGCTGGGATCGAAGCGCACCACCGGATCGCCTTCCTTCACCGCGCCTCCGGGAGGGGCTTGCCAGACGATGCGCAGCGAGGGCACGTTGACCGGCGCGCTGATCTGCACCGAGCGCCGCGCCTTCAGCTCGCCGCGGCAGCGCACGATGACGGAGAAATCGCCTTGGCGCGCCGGGGTGGTGGGCAGGGTGCCCGCGGCTTGCACCTGGCGCAAGCGGTAGACGCCCGCGGCGGCTCCCGCCAAGACCAGCAGGGTGACGATCAGGCCGGTCCAGCGCCTTTTCCGGGCGGGGGCTGGGCGCGCTTCGCGCGCGGGGGCTGGGGGCTTGGGGCTGGGGGCTGGGGTCATGGCTCGAGCACCACGGCCGCGGAGAGATCCGGCAGCAGGTGCGGATCGCTTTTGTCCAGCCGGAAGCGCGCCGAAAAAGTCTTGATGGGGCTGCCCAGCGCGGACGATGCCACCGGGCTGGCGGAAACCATGTGCGCCTCAAAGGATAGATCCGGATAGGCGTCCAGGCGCACCGTCGCGTGGGTGCCCGGAACCAGCGCCAGGTCGTCCGGCTCGCCGACCAGCGCGCGCACCTCCATTTGCGTGGGATCGAACAGCCGGATCAGCGGCTGGCCCGGCCAAAGCTGATCGCCCTCCTGCGCCTTGCCCATGCTGTTATTGCGCCACACGTTTTCGAGCGCGACCATGCCGTCGAGCGGGGCATGGATCTGGAGCTTATCCGCGTTGCTAAGTGCGCGATCCAGGCTGACCTTCTGCCGGTCGCGCTGCAGTTCGAGAATGCGCACCGCGGCCGCGTCGGACTGGTCGTGAAAGGCGCTGGATTTCTTGAGGCTGGCCACGTGCTCCCGCGCGGCTTCCGCCTTCACCTCGTTCTTCAAACGGTCGATCTCGCTCAGCAGCGGCCCTTTGCGCAGCTCCAGTTCGGCCTTCGCCAGATCCGCTTCGGCGGACTGCAGATCGGAGGCGCGCTTGGCGGCGTCCGCCCGGTTCTGCGCCACGCGCTGATCCACCTGGTGCGACAGGTCGTCGAACTTGGCCTTGGCATCGCGCGCGTTGTCCTCTTCCTTGGTGCGGTCGAATTCGGCCAGCAGATCGCCGGTCTTGACCCGCGCTCCGCTGGCGATGATCTTGGTCAGCGTGACCCGGCCGTCCTGTCCCCCGATTTGCGGCGACGTAACCGTAAAGAAATGGACCGCCTGGACCGTTCCCGTCAAGTGCACTTCGTGGCGCGCCGCGGGCTGGCTGGCGGGCTTGGCAGCGGGCTGGACGCCGTCACCCGCCGCATGCACCACGCGCGCGGGGCTCCGGCCACAGGACGCGGAAAACGCGACCAGAGCACACCACAGCGTCGTTTTGACGGACAATTGCATAGCGCGGCCTTTCGTAAACTGGTTAGACGGCGCAACCGGGCAAAATGTTTATAACCGGTTCATACCTTCCGTCAACTCGATATAGGTTCCCCAAGGATCGGTCAGGAAAGCGATGGAGAGTCCCAGCGCCGGAATCTTCCGGTAGGGCATGTCGAACTTCACTCCGGCCGCCTCCAGCTTCTGGCAGAAAGCTTCCAGATCCTTGATTTCAAAGCCGATGTGATCGAGCGCGCGCCCCTTGGTGGGCGCCACCGGCCCGGTCGCCAGCGAAAAGGTGAGGTTCACGCCCGGCACGTCGGCGGCTTCAAATGGCCCCCGCTTGCCGGGTTTCGCGCCGAACATCTTCACGTACCAGGCTTTGGTGTCGGCGACCGAACTGGTATAGAAGTGGATGTGGTGGTTGGCGATGGGGACCTGCATGGAAGGGTCCTCGGTGATCTCGACGCGGACTTCATCGGGCGCGATCACGAACGCCTGATGGGGGCTCGCGCCGGGCAGAATCTTGAGCCCGGCCGCGCGCCATTTCTCGAGCGAGGCGTGCAGGTCTTTGACGCGAAATCCGACATGCCCGATCACGCTGCCTTCGGTGCCGCCGGTGGGCTCGCCTTTGCGATAGAGGACCAGCACATCGGGGAACTTGACGACTTCCATATCGCCGAGCTTGACCAGCGTGCCTCCCAGGGTGGTCCAGAAGGCGCGGTGGGCTTCCGGGTCGCGCACGTTCAGGTGCAGATGTCCCATGGATACGCCCGCGGCGTTGGGGGCGGGCAACTGGCCCCAGGCGGAGACGAGGCTGAATAGGAAGATGGCGGTGGCGAGGGTTCGCATATCCATTGATTCTCTAGTGTGTCATCTTTTGGGGGCGGTGGCGCGGAAAAAAAGAGCGGGGCTGAAGCCCCGCGCGGGCTCAAGCCCGCCCCACCAGGAAAACAACGATAGCCGGCGTGCCGACCGGCGTGTATTGCCCCGTAAACGCCAGCGCGCCCGTTTTCCGATTCACCCGGAAACAGGTAATCGCGTCGCCCCGCTGATTGCAGGAGTACAGAAAGCCGCCGGTAGGATCGATGGTGAAGCTGCGCGGATAATCGCCGCGCGTCCATTCCTCTCCGCCGTATGTCAGGCCCCCAGAGTCGCCAATGGAAAACCAGGCGATGGTGTCGTGCAGCCGGTTGGCGGCGTACACGAAGCGCGCGTCTGGGGAAACGCGCACTTCGGAAGTGAAGTTCGTGCCCGCGAAACCTTTGGGCAGGCTGGAGGCGGTCTGCTTCGGCGTCAGCCTCCCGCGCGCGGCGTCGTAGTCAAAAGTCACCAGCGTGGAAGCCTCTTCCTGCAGCGCATACAGCCAGCGTCCGTTCGGATGGAAAGTGAAGTGGCGCGGACCATCGCCGGGCGGCAGCGCCACCCAAGGCGGATCGTTGGCCGCGAGCGTGCCGCGCGCCGTATCGAACTTCCAGATCAGGATGCGATCGAGCGCCAGGTCGGCCGCCAGCACGAATCGGCCCGCGGGATCGGCCTGGATCATGTGCGCATGGACGCGGTCGTGGCCGCTGATGGCGAAGCTTCCCGGCGGGGCGCTGACCGCATGCGCAGGGCCGACCGGGCCTTCGTCGTGCTTGGTGTCGGTGGCCGGCCCCAGTTCACCGCGCGCAAGAATGGGCAGAACCGCGACCGTTCCCCCGGCGTAGTTGGCGACCAGCACATATTTGCCCGAAGGGTGGACGCTGAGATGCGCCGGACCCGCGCCTTCGGAGCTGACGGTGTTGAGCAGCGCAAGCTGCCCGGTCGCGCGATCCAGGGAGTAGGCGCTGACGGAGCCATCGGCGGTTTCGTTGGCGGCGTAGAGGTGCGTTCCGGCTGCGTCGAGCGCCAGCCACGAAGGGTTCGCGCCATTGGGAAAGACCGCGCGCTGCGCGAGCGCTCCCGTTTCCGGGTTCATCTGAAACAGGTAGATTCCCTGGCCGTTGCCGTGGCTGCCTTCCGGACCTTGCGGGTTGCTGTAGCTGCCTACATAGGCCAGAATCGGACGGCGCGGAGGGAGCGCCAGCGCCGCGGCGCTGGAGAGTGTGCCCGTAAGCAAGCTGCGTCGCGAGATCATGCTTCTCAGGAAAGCCGCCGAAGCACTTCGGCTAACGAGATCCGTTTTTGCGATTCCCTTCGCATACTAATAATGATATCGGCCTCGTCCTCGGTGATGCGAGCAGGTTTCTTCCACTGTTTCGTTCGCTTGCGGCAAGCCATGCGGCTTTATTATACCCTTGGAGGACGGGCAATTGCGCCCAATGCCACTTAGTTTGGACGCGTAGCTCCCAGCCTTCGGCGGCCTCTCAGGCCGCCCTCCCTCTTGCGCGAATGTCTCGATTTTCAGAGCGGGAGCGGGGCTGAGAGCCCCGCGCAGCCTAAGAGGCTGCCCCACATATCATTTACCTCCAATCGGCGTTCCCTCGCGCAACTCATCGGTGCCGCGTCGAACCACTTTATCCCCCGCCGCGAGCGCGCCGCGCACCTCAATCAAATCCCCGTCGGCAGCGCCCTTCTTCACATCCACCCACTCGGCGCGGCCGTTCCGCTCGCGGATGACGAAGGTCCGCTCAGTCGTTGTCACCACGCTCGTCTTCGGCACGAACAGCGCGGGATGCTCGCGCCGCACCGGCCATTTGACGCTCGGATACATGCCGGGCGCCAGCGTGCCATCGCGATTGACCACGTCCAGTTCCACCGGCATGGTGCGCGTCTTCGGATCGAGCGCGTGCGCGATGCGCGCCACCGCGCCGGTGTACGTGCGGTCCGGGTACGCCGGCACACGAAACGAAATGCTCGCGCCGCGGGCCATGCCGCCCACATCTTCCTCCGGCACCGGCACCACCACGCGCAGATGCGAGATCTGTTGAATCACCAGCAGCACCGGATCGGCGCCCGGTCCGGCCAATGCGCCAGGATGCACGAAGCGGTCGGTAACCACGCCGTCGAATGGAGCGGTGATCTTCAGGTAGGCCTCCATTTCTTTCTGGGCGCGCACCGCGGCGACCGCCGCCTGGCTGGCTTGATCGCGCGCGCGCACCAGGGCTTGCGCGGCTTCCACCTGCCGCTGCAACTGCACGACTTCGTTGCCCGCCACCGCCCCCGGCGTTTCGGCGGCCTTGCGCAGGTCCGCATAGGTGCTCTCGGCCGCGGCGAGTTGAGCTTCGGCCTGCAACTTTTCGGATTCGGCCGCCTGCACCTTGGACTCGGCCTCCACGATTTGGGCTTTCAGCTCCGGCGCGCTGAGTTCGGCCAGCAAATCGCCCTGCTTGACCACGCTGCCGCGATCCACCAGAATGCGCTCGACGAAGCCCGGCACTCTAGCGTGCAGCGAAACCGCGAGATAGGGCAGAATCTCGGCGGGCAGATCGACGGTGCGGGACACTGGCTTCGAGACAACCGGGACCAGCGCGGTGTTTTGCGCGCCGAGGGGCGCGAACGCGGCCAGTAGGATCGGGAGACAATTAGGTCGCTTCATAATATCGGCTCGTAGGATCCATCGGGTTGAGCGACGGTGAGCTCACCGACGCCTTCCGTTGCAGGATCGCGTAGATCGAAGGCAGAATAGTCAGCGTCGCGAATGTCGAAACCAGCAGGCCGCCGATCACCGCGCGGCCCAGCGGCGCGGCTTGGGCGCCGCCCTCGCCAAATCCGATGGCCATCGGCAGCATACCGAAAATCATCGCCGCGGCCGTCATCAGCACCGCGCGCAGACGGCTGCCGGCGCCCTCGCGCGTGGCATCCAGCACCGGCCGCCCGGCATGACGTGCGTGCTCGGCGAACGTAACCAGCAGGATCGAATTGGCCACCGCGATGCCGATGGCCATGATCGCGCCCATGAACGATTGGACGTTGAGCGTGGTGCCGGTGGCGATCAGCATGAGCAGCACGCCGCACAGTACCGCCGGCACCGTCAGCACGATAGCCAGCGCCAGCCGCACGGACTGGAAGCTGGCGGAAAGCAGCAGGAAGATCACCACCACGGCCAGCAGCAATCCGATGCGCAACCCGGAGATGGTCTGCTCGAGCGCCGGAATCTCCCCGCGCAGCCGCAGGGAGACGCCTCGCGGTGGCGCGCCCGCCGCGGCCAGCGCCCGGTTGAGTTGACCGGCCGCCTCGCCCAGCGTGATGCCGTGAATATTCGCCGTGAGGCTGACCACGCGCTGCCCATTATACCGGTCGATCTCGCCCGGCATCGTGCCCGGCTTCAGGCTGGCGATGTCGTCGAGCAGCGGCTTCGGACTGCCCGCCGGCATCACCGGAATGCCGCCCACCTGCGCCACGCTCTGCATCTGGTTTTGGGGCAGTTCCACCTGGATCTGGAAGGCGTTGCCCGTATTCGGATCGCGCCAGTAGTTGGGATCGGTAAACCGCGAAGAAGAAGTCGCCGGTATCACGGAGTGCGCCACGTCCGCCATGGTCAGGCCGAACTGGCCGGCGCGCTCGCGGTCGATGTCGATGTCCAGCGTCGGATAATTATTTTCCTGCGCGAATTGCAAATCGCGCAGGAAGCTCAGCTTCGCCAACTGCGCCCTTGCCTTTTGCGCGTAGGCATAGTCGTTTTGCAGGCTGACTCCCTGCACCGCGATTTCGATGGGCGTCGGCGAACCGAAGCTCATCACCTGCGTCACAATATCGGCCGCCTCGAAGGAGACTTGCGTGTCCGGCAGCTCGCGGCCGAGCGCCGCCCGGAGCCGTTCGCGCAGCGCTTCGTCGCGCACGGCGCCGGGTTTCAGCGCCACCTGGATAATGGCCTCCTGCGGTCCGCTGGTGAATAGGTGGATCAGGTCCACCGGGTAGCTGGAAGGGATCAATCCTATAAAGTCGCTGGTGATCCGGATATTCTCCGCACCGGCTTCGTGTCGAATCACGTCGAGCGCGTGCAGCACGATCCGTTCGGTCTCCTCCACGCGGGTGCCCGCGGCCGCGCGCAGCCGGATGCGCAGCAGCGGCGCGTTGGCGTCCGGAAACAGTTCCGATCCAATGCGCGGTACGACCAGATACAGGAGTGCCATCGCTGAGACCAGATAGACAATCGCCAGCGGCCAGCGGAACCGCAGGATGCCGCGAAGATAGCCATCGTAAAAAGAGCGGAGCCGTCCGAAGAGTCCTTCGCGTTCCTCGCCGCGATGCGCCTCCCGCATCAGCCAGGTCGAAAACACCGGCACCAGGCTGCTCGACAGCAGGTACGACGCGATCATCGAAAAGGCCACCGCCAGCGACAGCGGCACGAAAAGCTGCCGCCCCACGCCGATCATAAAAAATGATGGCACGAAGACCGCCAGAATGCAGAACATGGAGAGCAGGCGCGCCATGGCCGTGCGGCTGCACGCTTCCACCACCGCGCGCGCACGGGAAACGCCGGGCAGCATCTGGCTGTGAATGTTCTCGATTTCGACGGTGGCTTCATCCACCAGCACACCCACAGCCAGCGCCAGGCCGCCCAGCGTCATGATGTTGATAGTCTGCCCCGCCGCCCATAACAGAATCACGGCGGTGAGCAGCGCGAACGGTATATTAAGGATAACGATCAGCGCGCTGCGCCAGTCGCGCAGGAAAATCAGCACCATCAGGCCGGTCAGCGCCGCGCCTAACAATCCTTCGACCACCAGGCCGCGCAGCGAGTTGGTGACATACGTGGATTGGTCGAATTCGAGGCGCACATCGACATCTTCCGGCACGGCCTTCTTGAACTCGGGAATAGCCGCTTTCACCGCGTCGATCACGGCCAGGGTGGATGCGTCGGAGCGCTTGGTGACGGGAATATAGACGGTCCGCTTCCCGTTGACGTGCGCGTAGGCGGTGACCAGGTCGGTGCCGTTGTCGATGGTTCCGATGTCGCGCAGATAAACCGTCGCGCCGGCGATCGGGCGGATCGGCGTGCTGAGCAGATCCGCCAGGCTCGCGCCCAGCGCCGCGTTCGTGCGCGCGATGCGCTCGATCTTGCCGGTAAACATGTTGCCGGATGGCATTACCACGCTCGACCGGCTGACCGCCGCGATGGCCTCCTCCGGGGAAATGCGGTATTGCCGCAGCTTGCCCGGATCGAGCATCACCACGATGGTGCGTTGGTTCCCGCCGAACGGCGGCGGCGCCGAAACCCCGGGCAAGGTCGCGAACAGCGGGCGCACGCGGTTGATCGCGAAATCCTGCATTTCGCCTTGCGAATGCGCGGCGCTGCTGAAGATCAACAGGCCCACGGCCACGCTGCCCGCGTCGAACCGCGTGATGAATGGCGGCACGGTCCCCGGCGGCATGAAGGCCCGCGCGCGGTTCACGTAGCCGACGGTTTCCGACATCGCCTGGCTCATGTTGGTATCCTGATGGAACACCAGCTTCATGAGGGCCGCGCCCTGGATGCTCTTGCTTTCCACGTGATCGATGCCGGTAATGTAGAGGAAGTGATACTCGTAGTAATAAGTCAAGTACCCTTCCATCTGGGCCGGGTCCATGCCGCCGTAAGGCTGCGCGACATAGATGGCCGGATCGCCCACTTGCGGAAAGATATCGACGGGCATGCGCCGCACCGCCAGAACGGCGCACAGCGCGATGGCGATTAGCGCCACCACCACGGTGATCGGCCTGCGCAGCGCGGCTAGAACCAGGCGCATGCTATTGCCCAACCTCCGCCACGAATGGCCGAATGTCTCCCGCCGCGGTAGCCACCGCCAGCAGCCCGCGCCAGACGCCCAGCCGCGCCAGCGCATCGTCAATTTCGGCTTGCGTGAGCAAGCGCTGCGCCTCCGCTACCGCATCGATATTGCCCAGCCCCGATTTGTAGCGGGCGCAGGCCTGATCGGCTGCCGCGCGCGCAGCCGACACCTGGACCGGCGTATTCGCCGCAATCCGGCGCGCGCCCTGCACCGTGGCGACGGCTATATCCCACTGCGCGCGCAGGTCCGTCGCGATCTGCTGCAATCGGGCTGCCTGCGCGCGCACCGCGGCCGATTGCGCCGCCTCTCGCGCCGAAATCGCCGGCCGGTCCGCGACCGGAAAACTCACCGTGAAGCCCAAAGCGTAGTCCTGCACGTTGGGCGCGAGACCATTGAGGCCGCCCAGCAGTCTCCCGTCGGTTTCGGCGCCGGTGCCGCGCGCGTAGGCCGCGCCTTGCAGATAAAATCGCGGGAAGTAAGACCGCGCCAGCGCGTGAAGCTGGGCCTGCTCCTGTTCCACCAGGGCGTTCTGCTCCCGCGCCATGGGGTGCGCGGCCGTATCCAGGGGCGCTACGTTCTGCTCCGCCGGCAATTGCAGCAATCCCGGCGCGGAAAGGGCGATCCGGGCGGGCTCCATGCCTACGAACTGCGAAACCGTGGCGCGCGCGACTTCGATGGCCTGCTCGGCCTGGATCAACTGCGTCCGCGCCGCCGCCAGCTCCGCCGCCGCCCGCGATCCGTCCGCGCCGGGCCGCAATTCGGCGTTCACTAGCGCCTGGATCGTGCGCAGGGTGGTCTCCCCGCGGTCCACGCCCGCCTGCGCCGCGCGCACCGTCTCCTCGGTCGCGGCCATTGTGAGATACGCGTCCGCCGTGGCCACCGCCACTTCGAACTCGGTACGATGGAGCGTCGCTTCGGTTTGGGCGCGGGCCGCCGCGGCCGCATCGACATTCGCGCGCCGCAGGCCGAAATCGAATGGCTCCCACGCCACCAGGCCGCCCACCGCGCTGCCCCAGGCTGTTCCGAGATTATTCGACCCGATCACCGGGCCGGACATCGAGGGAATCACGCCCCCGGTGGGCAGCAGCAGCCCGAACACGTTGTTTCGAGTGGCGCGGTTGACTTGCGCCACGGCATCCACGCGCGGTAAATAGGCGGTGCGCGCCAGCCGGATACCCGCCGCCGCCCGGTTGATCTGCTCCTGGGAGACGCGCACCGCGGGATAGTTGTGCAAAGCGCTTTCGACGGCCTGGGCCAGGGTCAGTTGCGCGGGCAATGGGGCGCTGGCCGCGCAGATCAATGCCAGCGCTCGCGCTGCGGCCGGAACGTTCATCGCCCGCCTTCGATCAGCTCGCCAAACAGCTCGCGCACCTTGCTTTTGGCTGCGCGCAGCGCCTTCCGGCCCAGAGGCGTGGCACGATATACTTTACGCAGCGACTTGCCGTTGCGCTGCTCGGTCGCCCGCAGGTAGCCCTTTTTCTCGAGTCCATGCAGCAAGGGATAGAGAGTGCCGGGGCTGATGCGATAGCCATGGCGCGCCAGTTCCTCCACCATCCCCAGCCCGAAGATCGGCTCTTCGGCGGCGTGGTGCAGCACGTGCAAGCGGATCAGGCCGGAGTATAAGTCGCGGTCCTGGCTGGCAGCGTAATCGAATTTCGTTTTCGCAATACGATTATGAATATCGTAAGTATACGAAGACAGTCGCCGCCGCTGTCAAGACCGCAGATGACGCACCACTATCGCGTGACCCTGCTGTAACCTATATAAATGCGTTTCCCCTGGCACTTTACCGCGGCGCTGGCCTGCGCCGCCTGCGCCTGCGCGCAAACTTCCTTCACCCTTGAGCAGATCCTGAGCGCGCCCTTCCCGTCCGCCCCGGTCGTATCGTCCTCCGGCGGAAAGATCGCCTGGGTCTACAATGCGCGCGGCGTGCGCAACATCTGGGTGGCCGAGCCGCCTGCGTATCGCGGCCACAGCGTGACCGCGTACGCCGCGGACGACGGACAGGAGATCTCCGAATTGCAATGGGCTCCCGACGGCCGCCAGATCGTCTACGTGCGCGGCGAAGGCGCCAATGGCGCGGGCGAATATCCCAATCCGACCAACGACCCAAAGGGCGCGGAGCAACAGGTATGGATTGTTACGCTGGGTAGCGCGCCGCGCCTGATCGGCGAGGGCAACCAGCCGGCCGTATCTCCGGCAAACGGGCGCGTAGCGTTCGTGCGCAAAGGCCAGGTCTGGTCCGCGCCGCTCGACGGCCACGACAAGGCGGAGCAATTGATCCACGCCCGCGGGCAAAACGGCGGCCTGGAATGGTCGCCCGATGGCGCGCGCCTGGCCTTCGTCAGCAGCCGTGGCAATCACAGCTTTGTTGGCGTGTACGACGCTGCGGCCAAAACGGTCCACTACCTGGACCCCAGCGTGGATCACGACGATGCCCCCGTTTGGTCGCCCGACAGCCGGCGCATGGCGTTCCTGCGCATCCCCTCGATGGACGAGCGCAGTTTCACCGCCGAGCGCGCCGGGCCGCCGTGGTCCATTCGCGTAGCGGATCCCAGCGGGGCGACCGCCGGCCAGGAAGTGTGGAAGGCGGCGGAAGGCGATGGCAGCATGTTCCGCCCGTTGGGATCGGAACGGCAGTTGTTCTGGGCAGGCGACCGGCTGGTGTTTCCCTGGGAGCGCGACGGCTGGACGCATCTGTACTCCGTGCCCGTTTCCGGCGGCGACGCCACGCTGCTCACCCCTGGAGCCTTCGAAGTCGAGCACGTCGCCATGACTCCAGACGGCCGCGAGTTGCTCTATTCGTCGAACCAGGATGATATCGACCGCCGGCATATCTGGCGCGTGGCGGCAGCCGGCGGCGCGCCCGTCGCAATAACCCCCGGCGCGGGACTGGAGTGGTCGCCCGCGGTGTCGAGCGACGGCGCGCTGGTCTTCCTCCATTCGGACACCGCGCGCCAGGCGCGGCCCGCCATCCGGCTGGCTTCGGGCGAGATTCGCGACCTGGCGCCGGACGCCATACCAGCGGATTTTCCGAAGGCTGAGGCGCTGGTTACGCCGCAGCAGGTGATCTTCTCGTCTGCCGACGGCGTCACCCTGCACGGCCAGTTGTTCCTGCCCAAGGGGGCGGGTGGACGGCGGCATCCGGCGGCGATTTTCTTTCACGGCGGATCGCGGCGGCAGATGCTGCTGGGCTGGCATTACATGTACTACTACAACAACGCCTACGCCATGAATCAGTATCTGGCGAGCCGCGGATATGTGGTGCTGGCGGTGAATTATCGCAGCGGCATCGGCTATGGCATGAAGTTTCGCGAAGCGCTCAATTATGGAGCAGGCGGCGGCAGCGAGTTCAACGACGTGCTGGGCGCCGGTGTGTTTCTGAAGAGCCGGGCCGATGTGGACCCCGCGCGCATCGGTTTGTGGGGCGGGTCGTACGGTGGATACCTGACGGCGCTGGGCCTGGCGCGCGCGTCGGACCTGTTTGCGGCGGGCGTGGATATGCACGGCGTGCACGACTGGACCGAAGAGCTGGGCATCGGGAAAGACGACGCGATCGGGAGGCTGGCCTTCAACTCGTCGCCCATGGCGAGCGTCAAAGACTGGCGTTCGCCGGTGCTGCTGATTCATGGCGATGACGACCGCAACGTCAACTTCCGTCAGACCGTGGAACTGGTAGAGGCGCTACGCGGCCGCGTTCACTTAGAGCAGTTGATCTTCCCGGATGAGATTCACGATTTCCTATTGTGGGCGCACTGGCTGGAGGCTTACCGGGCATCCGCGCGCTTCTTCGACGCGCAACTGAGAGACATCAAATAGGTGGAGGAGCTATGACGATTCGACTAAATTTAACCGCCTTGCTATTGTGCTGCGGTTACGGCACAGCGCAGAGTCCGGCGCCGACTTTGACCACGATATACAATTTCGCCAGCAGCAACGGGGGAGGGCCCTCGCCTTTAGCAATCGGCCAGGGTGGTGTGCTATACGGGACGACCAGTGCCGGCGGCGCATACGGTTACGGCACGGTATTCTCCCTCACTCCGCCCGCGTCGCCCGGTGGATCCTGGACGTATGCCGTGATATATAACTTCCAAGGCGCCAGTGATGGGGCAGATCCCATTTCGCGTTTGACCATCGGCGCCGGTGGCGTCCTCTATGGCGCAACAGGTTACCCCGCGTTCGGGAGCACGGAAATCTACTCGTTGACACCTCCGGCCTCGCCTGGCGGCCAGTGGAGCTTGGCGGTCATCGCGAGTTTTGGCGCGACCGGTCTGAGCAGCGTTGCGATCGGCCCCGCCGGGGTGCTCTTCGCCACGACCGCAGATGGGCCCAGCGCTGGGACGGTGTTTGCGCTCGCCCCCCCTGAGTCTCCCCGCGGGTTATGGACCGAACGGACGCTCAAGGACTTCTCGCCAGACGGCGGATCGCCGACTGGAGGGTTGGCGCTTGGGAGCGGTCCCGTGCTTTACGGAACCTTTTACGGCGAAGAGTGGGCCAGTGTGTTCGCGTTAACTCCGCCGGCAGCGCCTGGCCGCGCCTGGACGGAGACGGTGCTCTACCAGTTTATCGGAACCGGTTATGGTCAACCGACGGACGTGGTGATCGGCGACGAGGGAGTGCTTTACGGAACTGTGTACCCCCAAGCCTCTCCCCAAACCTCTGGAAACGGGGGCGAGGTTTACTCACTGACACCGCCGGCGTCTGCGGGCGGCTCCTGGAGCCAGGCGACGCTGTACGAATTTCCTGCGCCCCCCGGAGACGGCGCCGGCCCATATCCCACCGGGTCGTTGGCGCTGGGCGAACATGGCACGCTCTATGGCACGACCCTAGCGGGCGGCGCTTCCAGACTCGGCACCGCTTACGCACTGAAGCCGCCAGCTTCGCCGGGCGGCGCGTGGACGCCGATTCTCCTGCACTCATTCACGGGTAGCGACGGGTTGAATCCGACGGGTCTGACGATCGGCGAAGGCGGAATTCTTTACGGCACCACCCCGAAGGGCGGGACTTACGGATACGGTACGGTGTTCGCGCTGACGATATGATTGGCGCGAATCGCCCGCTGTACACGGTCGCGAGCGGCGGATAACAACCCTTCCAACGCCACCCGCACCAGTTGGCCCCGCTTGCGCACATGCGCCTTGCGGAACAACCGCCGCACGATCGTCAGGAGACTCGGATTTCAGAAAGACACCGGGACGCCCCACGCCGGAATACGGCGGAGGGTTCGCCGGCATCCGCAAAGGCCCTTGAAACCGGAGCTGGAGCAGTTGATCTTCCCGGATGAGATTCACGATTTCCTCTTGTGGGGGCACTGCCTGGAAGCTTACCGGGCGGCCGCGCGGTTTTTCGACGCGCAGCTGAGGCGACGCAACCGCTTCGCTAGCCTGCTGGAACCGGCGCCCCAAACTCCGCGCGCACCAGCGCCAGCGCCGCATCCTTATTCCGCACGCGCCCCTCGAGCTGCGCATCTTCCACCGCGGCCAGCATCTTAGCAAACGCCGGTCCGGGCGCGTAGCCCTGTTCGATGAGATCGCGCCCCGTCAGCAGAGGCTTGGGCCGCAGATCCTCCTCGCCCAGTTCCGCCAGCCGCGCCATCACCCGCTTATACGTTTCCAGTTTTCCGTTGCTCGACAGGCAGTCCAGCCGGTGCAGTTCCACGTGCTCGGCGAAGTTTTCCATGCGCAGGAAGCGCTTCATGGTGCTCTCGCGCATTTGCCCGGCATCCTTGAAGCGCATGTGATTCGCGATCAGCGCTTCAATCTGCGCGATCTGATCCGCGGAGAACCGCAGCCGCGTCAGGATGCCGTGCGCCAGCCGGACGCCTTCCTCCACGTGCCCGTCGAAGCGAATGCGATCCGCCACGCGGAACGTCGGCGGCTTGCCCACGTCGTGCAGCAGCGCGCCCGCGGCCAACGTCACCGTGGGATGGCGCAGCTTCTCCAGTAACAGCAGCGTGTGCGTCCACACGTCGCCTTCCGGGTGAAATTCCGGCGGCTGCGCCACGCCTTTCATGGCCGCCACTTCCGGCAGGATGTCGCCCAGCAGTCCGGTCTCGTCCAGCAGCTCGAAGCCGCGCCGCGCGCCGCCTTCGGTGAGGATGCGCGCCAGCTCGTCGCGCACCCGCTCGAGCGAGACTTTCTCAATGAGCGGGTGCAGCCGCCGCAGCGCCGCCATGGTTTCGGTTTCGATCTCGAAGCCCAGTCGCGCCGCGAATCGTACCGCGCGGATCAGGCGCAGGTGGTCTTCCTGAAATCGTTCCTCGGGATCGCCGATGGCGCGGATCACGCGGCGGCGCAAGTCCTCCCGGCCTCCGGTGAAATCCAGCACTTCGTTCGTATCGGGATCGAGCAGCAGCGCGTTGATGGTGAAATCGCGCCGCAGCACATCTTGCCGCGGCTCGATCTCGAAGCGCACCGCGTCCGGGCGCCGGCCATCGCTGTAGCTGGCGTCGCTGCGAAACGTCGCCACCTCCACCTGCGAGGTGTTCTCGCGCACCAGCACCACCCCGAAATGCGCGCCCACCTGCTCGGAGCGCTCGAACAACTCGCTCACGCGATCGGGCCGCGCGTCGGTGGCCACGTCGAAATCCTTCGGCGTACGCCCCAGCAGCATGTCGCGCACGCAGCCGCCCACCAGGTAGGCCTGGTGGCCCGCGGCGCGCAACTGCGCGACGATCGAGCGGGCCAATGCTTCCGAGGTCATCTCTTAACCGATGTTGGCGGGGACCGGACCCGAATCGAGGCCTTATTCCCGGCCGCCCTCATCCCCAGTTTTTGCGAGGGCCGCGCGCTTCCGTGATATCTTCCGCGTGATCTTCGGAGCCAAGCGCAGGAAGGGCAATGGTGGGATGAGCAACCCCATCCTCGCCGTCATGTTTTGCACCAGCTCACGCGAATAAGGCCAGCAGTGGAAAACTGCGTTTCCCGCCCTAAAAGCATCCACCTGCTCTTGGGAGGGTGTATAGCCCGACCGCAAACCATAGCTCAGAGCGTAGCGGCCAGCGACCTCAAAATAATGGCGCTCCGGCTGTTCGGGCGCATCCGCTGGATCGCCCGAGATGTCGATCCGGACCCAAAGCCGGGCACCCCCTTCGGAAAGATCGAGGACACCGGATTCCCACTGCAGCCCAATACGCAACGGCCCTTCCAAACGCGCATTCGTCTCGGAAACAGACGCCGTGCAGTCAAGGAGCTGTACGTCCAGCAGCTCGGCGCTAACCTGGAAATGGTATGCCGCCTGAACTTGCTCCGGCTCCTGCTCAATCATAAATCCCATCTGTGTTGCCTTCTAGGCGCTGTAACAGGTCTGCGAAGTGGGGCCCACCGCACAGAATTCCGCTGTCTCGATGGAAATATAATCGTCAGGCGTTCGCCACTCGTGTTTGGTTAGTTTTCGCATTCTTGCCTGCATAGGTACCGCAACAGCCGAGCCGAGTCGCGTCTCTAAACCCCTGACATTCCCGCGCGCAGCGAACAGATCCGTCTTGAGGCGCACCAATTCGTCCATGGCCTCATCTTGCACCAAACCAGCCTCCCACCGCTTAGGACTTGCCTCACTTACCCTGAGATACTTAGCGAAGGTGCGGAAGCTCATTTTAAGGCGGCCTCGGGCTTCCCTTAGCTCCGCCGTTGTTAGGAGATGGTGCTTCTCGCGGTAGGCGTCAGCGCTCGCAATGGTATAGGCATCCGATTGCTCGTCGGTCAGCAGCTGAAACCCGCATCGATTACAGACCATTGCTTCCGTGCGAACAGACACCTCCTCTCCTCGGACGTGAGCCGTCATTTCGGCGACCTGGCTTACCATTCTGCCTTTATTGCAATCAAAGCACTTCATAGCTGTTAATCTCTCAGTTCTCGTCGCCTGGTTCAGTACCGCGGGGGATGGCACGACCTGAAGAGACACCGTGGTTTCCCGTTCTCAAGGATCTGGAACTTGAGGTAAACCTCGCGCCCCAGAACTCCGCTGTGGAACTCGAACGGGTACCCCGGCGGCTCATCGAGTTCCCGTGGTGGCTTATAGGATTCTGGCGGTACCCTGGCGAGGACCTCAAGCAGAACCTTCCGAACTTCTGCGCCGACACGCCCGAAATGCTCGCGCATTTCGTCGATGAATTTGGTTGTGTAGCGTGCATAGCCCCTCCCCGTCTGTTCCCGCGCGAGCTTGATCGCCTCATCTGGCGGGTAAAGACCAAGAAAGCCGTTCCTGAGAACCGCATCGCGCTGCTGATGCGAATACTTCGCGAAACGTCCCTCCCTGTTCCACCGCTCAGCATTGGCGACCCAGCAATCCTGGAGGTCCTTCCCATGGAGGGTACTCCTCCACCTATACGGTATCATATGAGCCCACCTGTATCAAGACCTAAAGCGGCAGATCGCGAATAAACCATTGAAGAATAGACATTTTTTCTCGCGCGGTAACGTGTGAACAACGATTTGAGCCGTAACCTAAAATCCGCTAGCAAGACTATAAACCATTTAATATCAATACGATCAATTGGCACCAGCCTGGCATTTCGCACGTTGACTGGCCTCACGAGATTGATTCTATCTCCATGTCGTGCTGCTCTCCACGATTCTGTGCTCTTAAGAGCTTGGCCGCGCTAGGCGCTCACATGTGTGCCGCTCGCGGAACTGCGATCCAGGCGCGATGCAGCCTTGCGGGAGCGAGCACAGGATTTGCGCCTGTGCTACGATGTGCTTGCTAATCCGCACTCGAGCACTTCCGCATGACCCAGCCGCAGCGGCCCCGTGCCGTTAATGTCGTAGTCGCCACCACAGTCATGCTGTCGTTCATCTCCTTCTGGAGAGCGGCTGCCATTGTGCTCAGCGATCTGGCTTCCTCGGCCTACTACGTGGGCGGCATCGCCGAGCAGGCCATCGGCAAAGCGGCGCCGTGGTTCATCCTGGCGATCATGCTGTTCTCCTACGCGGTGCGCGCCATCTACATCGAAAGCTGCAGCATGTTCGTGCGCGGCGGCGTGTACAAAGTCGTGCACGAGGCCATGGGCGGTACGCTGGCCAAGTTCTCAGTCTCCGCGCTGATGTTCGACTACGTGCTTACCGGCCCCATCAGCGGCGTGAGCGCGGGTCTTTACCTAGGCGGGCTTATCAACGAAACCGGCGAATACCTGAAGATTCCCGGCCTGCGCGTGTATCCACCGTACTTCGCCGCGGTCTTCGCGGCCGCGGTCACGGTTTACTTCTGGCGCAAGAACATCATCGGCATCCACGAATCCAGCGAAAAGGCTCTGCGCATCATGCAGATCACCACCGTGATGGTGGTCATCCTGATCGGCTGGTGCCTGGTCACGATCTTCCACAACGGCTACCAGCCGGTGCCGTTGCCCACGCTGGCCAACCTGCATTTCAGCAAGGAAGGGCTGGGCTGGCTGCGCGGCACGGCGGCGCCTTCGATTACCATCATCGCCATCATGGTGGGCCTGGGCCATTCGCTGCTGGCCATGAGCGGCGAAGAGAGCCTGGCGCAGGTGAATCGCGAGATCGCGTACCCCAAGCTGAAGAACCTGGAGCGCGCCGGATTCGTGATCTTCATCTACAGCATGCTGTTCACGTCGCTGGTGTCCTTCTTCGCGGTGATGATCATTCCGGACACGGCGCGGCAGAATTTCCTGGACAACCTGATCGGCGGCCTGGCCATGTTCCTGGTAGGGCCCATGTCCGTGCGGCTGCTGTTCCATGGCTTCGTGGTCCTGGTCGGGACATTGATTCTTATCCGGCGCGGTGAATACGGCCATCATCGGCTCCAACGGCGTGCTCAACCGCGTGGCCGAGGACGGCGTGCTCCCGGATTGGTTCCGCCATCCCCACCACAAATTCGGCACCAGCTCGCGCCTCATCAACCTGATCGTCATTCTCCAACTGATCACTATCGTCATCAGCCGCGGCGATGTCTACATGCTCGGTGAAGCCTACGCATTCGGCGTGGTGTGGAGCTTCGCCATGAAAGCCCTGTCGGTGCTGGTGCTGCGCTATAAGCAGCCCGGCGGCCGCGGCTGGAAGGTGCCCATGAACTTCCACATCGCCGGCACGGAGATACCGGTGGGGCTGATCCTGATCACCATCGCACTGTTCGGGCTGGCCCTGATCAACGTGGTGACCAAGGAGATCGCCACCATTTCCGGGGTGAGTTTCACCATCGCGTTCTTCATCGTTTTCGAGCTCTCCGAAAAGTACAATCGAAAGCACACCGCCGCGCACTCGCAGGATCTGGAGAAATTCAACCTGAACACCAACGAAGAGGTGTCCGCGGAGGCCGCGCACGTGCGGCCCGGCAACGTCATCGTGGCCGTGCGCAACCCGAATCGCATGGAGCACCTGCAGCGGGTCCTGGAGAAGACCGACACGCGCCGCATCGACATCGTGGTGCTCTCCGTCCGCCAGGTTACGCAAGCGGCTTCCGGTGAGCACCCCCTGGATGTCAGCCAGATTTTCTCGGTGGACGAGACCGCCGTCTTCACCAAGGTCGTGAACCTGGCGGAGAAGGCCGGCAAGCATGTCGAGCTGATGGTAGTGCCGGGCAGCGATCCCTACGCCGCCATCGTGGCTACGGCGCAGCGCCTGCAATCGTCGCGCATCGTGATGGGGCTGTCGCCCAAGATGAGCCCTGCCGAGCAGGGCGCCACGGTCGGCCGCGAATGGGAAGCCCTGCCCGAGCCGCGCCCGTCGCTATCCATGGAAATCGTGGTGCCGGGCGAGGAAGAATCCGTCTTCTTCAACCTGGGCCCCCATCCGCCCAGGCTTTGGCCGCAGGATCTCGACCTGCTCCATCGTCTCTGGCTGGAGCTTTCCGCCAAAGGCCCCGGCTCCAAGCTGCACCATCGCGACATCGTGGGCGTGGCGCTGCGCCGCATGCAGGACGCCATCGAATCCGGCCACGCCGACGAGGTGGTGGCGGATGTGATGAAGGAAGTCGCCAACGGGTCCCATAAGCCCGGCGTCGGGCGCTAGGCGGCCACGCAGAAACATTTCCGCTTTGAAATGTTTTGGTTTTAGGGTACCATTGTTTCATCGGCCCAGGCCGAAAGGGAGAACCATGACACAATCGCAAATCGTTCAAGCATTGGCAGAGAAGTGCGAAGTTCCGAAAACCGTCGCGGCGGCCTTGCTCACCGCCCTGTCCAGCACGGCAATCGCCGAAGTCAAAAAGAACGGCTTATTCGTCCTGCCCGGCATCGGGCGGCTGGTCCGCGTGGATCGCAAGGCGCGCATGGGCCGCAACCCTGCCACTGGCGAGGCTATCAAAATCGCCGCCAAGAAAGTGGTGAAATTCCGGATAGCCAAAGCCGCGAAAGACGCCATCGTACCGCCGAAAAAGGCGAAAGCCTAAAAGAAACTCAAACGGCTGGGGCGCACGCGTAAGCGGGCCGCTAAAATACGGGTTATGCAGTCTTATTCCCCCGTGTTGGCGGCCCTGCTCGCCGCCGCCGTGTCCCAGGCCGCCGAACCTGTCTTTCCTGACCGTCCTCCGCTGGCCTCCGGCGCCTTCGCGCCACTCCCCATCACCTCCGTCACCCCGCGCGGCTGGCTGCGCGACCAGTTGCAGATCCAGGCCGCTGGCTTGACCGGCCATCTCGACGAGTTCTGGCCCGACCTCGGCCCGCATAGCGCCTGGCTCGGCGGCGACGGCGAGGGCTGGGAACGCGGGCCCTATTACCTCGACGGACTGTTGCCCCTCGCGTACCTCCTCGACGACGCCAAACTCATCGCCAAAGCCAGGAAACGGGTGGACTGGACGCTCGAACACCAGCGCCCCGATGGCGCCATCGGTCCCGAGAAGAACCAGGACTGGTGGCCCAATATGCTCATGCTCAAGGCCCTCACGCAGTATCAGGAAGCCACCGGGGATCCGCGCGTGATTCCGCTGATGCGCCGCTATTTCGCGTATCAGGCCCGAAACCTGGCCGCGCGCCCCCTTCACGAGTGGGCCGTCTTCCGCTGGCAGGACGAGGTGCTCAGCGTCCTCTGGCTCTACAACCGCACCGGCGATCGGAGCCTGCTGGATCTGGCGCGCCGGCTCCACGATCAGGGCCACGATTGGGAGGCGCAATTCGCCAATTTCGCCTATACCGATCGCGTGGAGAAAGCCCAATCGACCCTCTCGACGCACGGGGTGAATAACGCGATGGCCCTGAAGGCCGCGGCTGTCTGGTCCCTGGTGACCAACAACGCCACGGATCGCGAAGCCGCATTCCGGATGTTGCGCGAGCTGGATCTCTATCACTCGCTGCCGAACGGCATCTTCAGCGCCGACGAGCATTACGCCGGGCGCAATCCCTCCCAAGGCACGGAGCTTTGCGCGGTGGTCGAAGCCATGTTCTCGCTCGAAACCGAAATGGCCATCCTCGGCGATGCCGCCTTTGGCGACCGGCTGGAGAAGATTGCCTTCAATCCGTTGCCGGGCACCTTCACTAAGGATATGTGGGCCCACCAATACGACCAGCAGCCCAACCAGGTGATGTGTACGCTAGCCGACCGCCACTGGGCCACCAACGGACCGGATTCCAACCTCTTCGGCCTGGAACCTAACTTCGGCTGCTGCACCGCGAACATGCACCAGGGCTGGCCCAAGTTTGCCGCCAGTCTCTGGATGGCGGTCCCCGGCGGCGGGCTGGCGGCGGTGGCCTACGCGCCCAGCGAAGTTCATACGACGCTGCCGGGGTCTGTTCCTGTGACCATCGTCGAAGAGACCGAATACCCGTTCCGCGATCGCGTCAAGCTGACCGTGAACCCGTCCACGCCGGCTCGGTTTCCTCTGGACCTGCGCATTCCCGGCTGGGCGGCAGGCTCCAGCGTCACGGTGAACGGCGATCCGGTGAGCGATGTGCAGCCAGGCCGTTTCCTGAGGATAGAGCGAACGTGGAATCCGAGTGACCGGATAGAGCTGCATTTCCCCATGGCCATCCGAGTTACTAAGTGGTATCACGACTCCATCGCGGTCGAGCGCGGCCCTTTGGTCTTCTCACTCGCGGTGGGCGAAACCTGGAGCAAGCTGAAACAATTCGGACCCGCCGTGGATTGGGAGATATTTCCGGCCACTCCGTGGAACTACGCGCTGGCCGTCGATCCCGCCAATCCGGCTGCCTCATTTACGGTGGAAGAGCGGCCTGTTCCGAAACAGCCCTTCGATGCCGCGGCCGCGCCGGTCGCGATCCACGCCAAGGGCCGCCGTCTGACAAGTTGGGAGATTGAAGACTCCTCCGCGGGCACTCTTCCGGTCAGTCCGGTCTCGAGCAAACTGCCCGAAGAGTCGCTCCTGCTGGTTCCCTACGGCGCGGCCAAGCTCCGCATCACCGCATTTCCGTATCTCGCCGCCGCTGCTGCTGCGGCCCGCCCGCGCTGGACCCAGGAGAAGGCCGCGCTTTGGTATGCGAAGCAGCCCTGGCTGGTGGGCAGCAACTACATTCCAGCCACCGCCATCAACGAGCTTGAAATGTGGCAGGCGGATACGTTCGACCCACGCGAGATCGATAAGGAGCTCGGCTGGGCCGAGGGCCTGGGCATGCGCACCATGCGCGTCTTCCTGCATGACCTGCTCTGGCAACAGGACGCCGCGGGCTTCACCAAGCGCATAGATACTTTCCTCGGCATCGCCGCGCGCCACAAGATCCGGCCGATGTTCGTGCTCTTCGACTCCTGCTGGGATCCGTTTCCGAAGCTTGGCCGCCAGCACGCCCCAGTCCCCGGCGTGCACAATTCCGGCTGGGTGCAGAGCCCCGGCAAGGAAGCGCTCGTAAATCCGGCGGAGTATCCGCGCCTGGAAGCCTATGTAAAAGGCGTGGTGGGTGCGTTCGCCAAAGACGACCGGATTCTCGCCTGGGACATCTGGAACGAGCCGGACAATCTCAATGGTTCGAGCTATGGCGCGAGCGAGCCACCGAATAAGATCGCGCTGGTGCAGTCTCTCCTGCCGAAAGCTTTCGCTTGGGCGCGCGCAGCCAATCCGGAGCAGCCTCTCACTAGCGGTGTGTGGCAGGGTGACTGGTCCGCGCCCGCCAAACTGAGTCGGATCGCGCGCATCCAGATTGATGAGTCCGACGTGATCTCGTTTCATAACTACGACGGTCCCGCGGAGTTCACCAAGCGCATCGAGTGGCTGCGTAGCTACGGCCGCCCGCTGCTGTCGACCGAATACATGGCGCGCGGCAACGGCAGCACCTTCCAGGGGACGCTGCCAATCGCTAAGCAGTACAAGGTGGCCGCTATCAATTGGGGCTTCGTGGCCGGCAAGACACAGACCAACTTACCCTGGGATTCATGGCAAAAGCCGTATACGGACCGCGCGCCGGCCATCTGGTTTCATGAGATCTTCTATCCGGATGGCAAGCCTTACCGGGAGGAGGAAGTTAAATTCATTCGTGAGATAACCGGGGCGCGAACTGCGGGCTCATAGGGAACTGGGGTAGACTCGGATCATGAAACCAGCACAGCGCCTAACTGCGATTGTCGAGCGCGAGGACGACGTTTTTGTGGCGTTGTGCCCGGAGTTTGACATCGCGAGCCAAGGCGGGTCCATCGAAGAGGCCCGAACTAACCCCATCGAGGGACTGACGCTGTGCTTTGAAACCGCACTCCACGCGTGGGGACGATAGGCCATGTCAAGTGACTCCATCGTCGACGAAGTCCGGCGCGCCCGCGAGAAAGAGGCCGCGAAGCACGGTTATGACGTCAAGGCGATCTTGTCAGCCGCCAGAAAGCGCCAACGCCGCTCGGGGCACCGGGTCGTATCCTTCGTCCGCAAGAATCAGAAGTGGAACGCCTAATCGTTGCCGAGCGCCGCGGTGAGCTGGCCAAGGGCCAAGCCCTACTACTTCGGCAGCTTAGGGAGAAATAGCTGCAACAGGTAGTCCTGCGCCGCATCCTGCGTGCTGATCGCCCTCCATGCAGCAAACGCGTCCGTCGCCCGCGCCAGCACGTTCAGAACATCGGGCGCGACCACTGCTTCGAATTGTCGTAGTCCGCCGTGTGCCGATGCTGCTGGAGCCGAATGAAATTGTGCGCGACGACGGTCAGCTCAGGAAGAACAATGCCGCCACTCTTCACGGTTTTCAGCACGTCGTCGCATGTCCCCTTCATCTTGCTGTGTTCGAAGGTTCGAGCGAGGATACTGCGATGCCGCTCCACCGCCCATTTTCCGACGGCCTCATCGATCAGCAGATGAAATAGGGCGTAATACGCCGTCGACGCAGCCCGCCGGAGGCTGGCCTGCTTTGGATTTGCCGGTTCTTTGTGCGCGAGATCGTAGGCCTGCTCGAGCAGGTCGTCCGCGAATGGCATCGGCCGCGCCTACGCCCAAGCCTCTTCCCGAAGGGCATCCTGTTCGGACACGCTGCGGAAATTGTAGTACGAAAACAAGCCCATGGATCGGAAGTCTACCAACTCGTCCAAACGGCCTGAGACCTGACGTGTCACCTCGTGCAGGCGCATCTGGCTGGCCTCGTCGGAGAGCAGGATACGGAAGAAAATCGCCTCATCGCCGCTCCAATCCTGGCAATGTCGAATCGAATCTGCACCACGTCCGGCGCCAGCAATCTGACCACTTCCGAGACTGCGGCATTGATCTCCGGCCGATTGTTGACGGCCGTGGGCAAATACGGCATAGGATCCTCCTGACCTTGAGCATATCGCAATGAGGCGCCTGCCCATTGCCCCGCACTCCTAAGCATTAACCCGATGCAGAAACGCCCGCGTATACGCGAACCCATAAGCCGCCTGCGTGTAGCCCCCGTCCACCATCCCTGGCAAATGATCCAATATCGACGAAGTGCGGCAGCGGCGCGCTCGCATTGCGGAAATGGATCTTCCAGATCTTGCCCGCGCCAAAGTAGCGGATCATCTCCTCCGGGTCTTTCCCGGTCAGCGCCTTGCCGCCCTCCAGCCATGTCCCGCAACACAGGCAGATCCCCACATTCGGGCTGCCCGCAATCTCCAGCGCGCGGCGGTAGCCCTCGAAGTTGCCGAAGAAGCGATCAAACAACGCGATCCCACAACTGGGCGCTGAGTCTTCCATCCTGTTACCATTGGACTGATGTTGACGCGCTACATCCGCGAGGCCATGAAGAGGGCCCGGTTCAAGACGCTTGAGGACGGCACGTGCTTCGGCGAGGTCCCCGGACTGGCCGGCGTTTGGGCTAATGAGTCGACAGTCACGACTTGCCGCGACGTGCTCCAAGAGGTTCTCGAGGAATGGCTGATTCTCAAGATACGCGACAACGATCCAATCCCCCGCCTCGGCCGAGTCGGTCTATCGCGCAAGGCCGCGTGAGCGATGGCCAAGCCGATTTCCCGCAGGGAACTGATCCGGCGTTTCCGCAAACTTGGCTTCATGGGACCTATCTCAGGTGGCCGGCACCAGTTCGTTGAGAAGGGCGAACTCAAGGTTCGCATTCCAAACCCGCATAAAGGCGGCAACATCGATTGGTCCCTCGTGAAAGAGATCCTACGCCAGGCGGGAATCAAGACCGGCGATTGGGATAAGGCCTAACTGTTCCTCCCCGCAAACGTCACCTACTCAGCGGCTCGGGCATTTTACATCAGGTTGCCGCCACTGGGACGGCTAGGGTCGCCAAGCCGACTTTTCGGTACTAAACCGTCGGAACGTCTCCCTTTCCGGTCCCCGGAGGATAGATCCGGCCTTACAGCCTGTCGCCGTATTCCTTGATTGCGACTGCGAGCGCTTGATCGAGCCAGCGCCCAAATGCATCTTTGATCTCCGCAACGTTCGTCCTGTGGGTGAATACGAATGGCTCCATCGAACACAAGAAAAATTTCTCGTCTACCGATTCCCGGTCCTCGGAGTCCTCGTACGATTCAAGCCTTGAGAAAGATGTTGCTTCCATGATCCCTGTCAGCTCACGACCGACGTGGTGAAAAGATGTAACAAAGACTAAACGCTCCCTCGCTGCGCGTATCGATGCTTTGACAAAGTAGTGATCCTCTGAAAAATTCGCGAACTTTCCTGTCTCCTTGGCAGAACTGACAACCTCAAATTTATACCAATGCCCGTTGCCGTGATCCGATCCGCCTTCGTGTATGAATGATTCCGTATGCCCTACGTCGGCTATAGTCACTTCCATTTCGTTGAATGACTGTTCCAGAGACTGCCGCGCCTGGAGACGAAGCTCGCGGGCAACATCATTTACCTGCCGGAGTTCCGCTATCTTCTGTTCCTTACGCCTCGCGAATTTGTCTGCCAGCGAACTGATGACGGCTGAGGTTAGACTGCGCTGTCTGGCAATCTCGGCATCTGCATCTACGCTGAGAGCCTGTAGAATTGCGTTCCGCTCCAATCGTGCAAAGACATTTGAGAGTGGAGCGAGTTCGCCAAGATCGGCCGATTCAAGGGCATTAATGTACTCAACTCTCAGGTCGCGGTCGAGGACAAGGGGAAGCAAGTCTGATCGGAGGAGCACCATGGTGGTGAGGGCTCGGGCGACACGCCCATTTCCATCCTGATAGGGATGAATCTGTGTGAACCTATGATGAAGCCACGCGGCTACGATAATCGGGTCGTCTTCAGAATAGGTCGATAGCCACTCGAGCAGATTGGCCATTTCACTGTCTACGTGAAGCGGTGGACAGTACTCGTGCATAGCTCCATCGGGTCGCTTTGGATTGTTTGGTTGCTCTTTGTATTTTCCCTTCAGTAGCGGAATTTCAAAACGATTCCCGAATTGGTCGACAGCTGTTGTTGTCTCCTGATGCTTAGTGAGTATTGCGTGAAGTTCGTGGATCAAGCCTTTCGTAAGCTCTCGTCTCTTCCCAATGCAGTCGATTACGAGCTGAATGGCGGACTCCTGATCCCGAAGGAGATCGATAAGGAGCGCCGGTTCGATGTTTGTATTGGAGCGCGTTACGAGTTCTTCGGCGAAGCCATGTACAACGAGCGCCTCCGTCGTCCCCCGATCAAGGTCGTAGAGGCGTTCTAGGATGCCCGTCTCGACGCTAAGCCTGCGAATCAGTCGCTGATTGAAGTCGGCGAGTTGGGCAGGACTCGATTGCTGAAGGCGCTTCTTGGATGCTCGCCAATTCTCATATAGAGGGCTCATCGCTGCAAGGTCGATTCGCCTCTCCACCTCTGTCAACGTCTCGATCGGCCTCCATATGTAGTCGGGCATAAGACTGTATTTTACCAACCTGTGGGGTTCGAATTTCCTGCGGCGATTATGCCGCGTCACGCGGCCCCTGGATTGCTCGCAATTTATACGGGTTGAGGGGCGGTGCGGGCAGAAGTTGAGTAGCCGCAGCCCCGCGGTCAAGTTGAGGGGAAACACGTTACTTGCGCATGCGCCGTGCAACGCCGTCCCGTTCCGGAAAGGACCCGAAGGGAGGCGCCCGGACACTGAACGCTGTCTCCAGCGTTTCGCGTTCCTGCAAAGATGGCAGCATGCTTAAGAACAAACGCAAGCGCTCGCCCAAGACAGTTTTGCGGCTCCCCGATCTCGAGCAGTCTAAGTCGGCAGTCCTCAATAGTCTGGCTTCTCAGAGTTCTCAACGCTCGTATGACCACGCCATCCGAGAGTTCATCGAATGGTACTGTTCGGAGCCTCGACTCGCATTTAACAAAACCGTAGTTACCCGCTACAGGATCTTCGTTGAGCAGGCCCGCTACGCGTCGTCAACCATCAACCTTCGCCTCGCCGCCGTTCGCCGCCTCGCGTATGAAGCCGCGGACGCCGGTTTGCTCAGCCCGGACCTAGCGGCGGGAATTCGTCGCGTAAAGGGCGTCAAGAAACTTGGAGTTCGGATCGGGAATTGGCTCACAGCCGAACAGGGGAGGCGCTTGCTTGAGGTGTTTGATCGTCGGACCCTGCGCGGTGTTAGGGATTACGCAATGATCGCCGTTCTCCTCGGCTGCGGATTGCGCCGGGCGGAGTTGGCAGCGCTCACCATTCAGGATCTCCAACAACGCGAAGATCACTGGGTCTTTGCTGACCTCATCGGCAAAGGCGGTCACATCAGGACCGTACCTGTTCCGTTCTGGATCGAAACAGGATTGCGCGCCTGGATCTCGCAGTCGAAGATCACAGCCGGCCCGATCTTTCGCGCAATCAACAAGGCAGGGCGGATTGCGTCGCAGGGCTTCAGCCCGAAAGTGATTTGGGGAGTGGTGAAGGAAGCCTGTTCCGCGTGCGGGCTTGCTGGCGTGGCGCCCCATGACCTTCGTCGCACGTGCGCCCGCTTGTGCCACGAAGCGGGTGGCGAACTGGAACAGATACAGTTCTTGCTCGGGCACGTCAGCGTACAGACGACCGAGCGCTATTTGGGGTGCAAGCAGCGACTGCGGAACGCGATCAACGACTCCATCGGGATCGAACCAGAAGAGCCGCGACAGGCCTGATGCTGGTCGACTTTGTAACAGCGATAAAGATCCCGGCTCCTACGGCGCAGGATTTATTGTAGAGCATGTGCCACGTCCGGTTTTGGCCGCTAAAAAGGGTGCGGAGTCCTTGGAGGACTATTTAGGAATCTGAGGACGATCATTACTGTCATGAGTGATTAGTATGGATTGTGCATTGTTATCAATGCGCTACGGCATCCGATAAATCGGATTGCGAAGGAACTTAATACTCGTAATCCTTGACAGGATCACTCTCGATGTACTACTATGCGTGTGAGGTTCCTATAGATGGCCAAGAAGCCAGCGAAATCCGCTTCCCTAGGCGGCCCGGGAAAGCGGCAATACTTGTCTCAGACGGACGTTCCGAGCCTTTCGCTTGATCAAGCACTTCGCGTTGCGAGGGCTTTTGATGAGTACGGCGGACGACCTGCACGACCGCTGGATATCGCCCGAGCGCTCAAGGTCCAACCAACCAGCGGCCCATTCAAGACTCTCTGCGGCGCGGCTATCGCGTACGGATTGACTGAAGGCGGATACAACGCCCCGCAAGTCTCGCTGACAGCGCTCGGGAGACGAATCGTTAAGCCGACAATCGACGGTGATGATGCGCTCGCCAGGCGGGAGGCGATGCTACGGCCGCGTGTAGTGAGGGAATTCCTTCAGCGCTATGACGGCTCGAAACTCCCGAGGGAGGACATTGGGCTGAACGTGCTTGAGACCATGGGCGTCCCTAAGCCGGCAGCCGCGCGAGCGCTTAATGCAATCGTCGAAGGCGCTCAGGGCGCTGGATTCTTGAAGGACATCAATGGTGTGTCATACGTCGACCTTCAGAATACTGATCAGCCTCAGACCGGTGGGGCTGAGGCACCCGAACCGAAACTAGACGCTCGCGACTCGCAGGTCGCGTCGAAGGCGACAAATGGACAGGTGCCAACACCCCGTGCAGAGGCTGCCGCCGTCGCCGGGGATTTGCCGGCCAGCGATCTGCGCCTGAAACGTGTGTTCGTCACTCACGGCAAGAATCGGGGCCTCGTGCCGCAACTCAAAGAGTTGCTCGAGTTTGGGCAGTTCATTCCGGTCGTTTCCGTTGAGCGGGAGTCTGTTTCGAAGCCGGTGCCTGACAAGGTCATGGACGATATGCGTGCGTGTGGCGCGGCGATCATTCACGTCGATGCCGACCGTGAACTGATGACACCCGAGGGTGGGCGGGAGGTCGTACTAAACGGCAATGTCCTTATAGAGATCGGCGCAGCAATGGCCCTGTTTGGTCGGCGGTTTATCCTACTCGTCCAGGACGGTATTCGCCTGCCTTCAAACCTGCAAGGCTTGTACGAAGTACGCTATAAAGGCGAACAACTTGATGGGGAAGCGACATTAGGGCTGCTAAAGGCGTTCAATGAGTTCAAGAACTATGCGCTGGTAAATCCTTAGGGGTATTACTCCTGATAAACGCGCTTGCGTCTTGGGATGATCCACATAAGCGTGTAGTCGCCGACCCATTGAACCGCCCTTCCGTCGGCCAAGTGGCCGGACTACCGATGGGCAGATTGATTGATCGTTGCCGCCTCACAGTTTCAAGCTACCCCACCGCCCGACTCACCAGCGCCCGCATATACGCGAACCCGTAAGCCGTCTGCGCGTACCCCCCGCCCACCATCCCCGGCGAATGATCCAATATCACAATGCCGTCGAACTTCACTTCCGCGAGCGCCTTCATGATCTTGAACATGTCGTAATACCCGTCGTCCATGAACGTCTCGACGAAGTGCGGCAGCGGCGCACTCACGTTGCGGAAATGGATCTTCCAGATCTTCCCCGCGCCGAAATAGCGGATCATCTCCTCCGGGTCTTTCCCGGTCAGCGCCTTGCCGCCCTCCAGCCATGTCCCGCAGCACAGGCAGATCCCCACATTCGGGCTGCCCGCAATCTCCAGCGCGCGCCGGTAGCCCTCGAAGTTGCCGAAGATGCAGCGCGGCACCCCCGCCAGCACCGGCACCGGCGGATCGTCCGGGTGGATGCCGATGCGCACGCTGTTTTCCTCCGCCACCGGCGCCACCTGTTTAATGAAGTAGGTGAAGTTCTCCCAGATTTCATCGGTGGTGAACACGCGGCCGTGCGACAACGGCTCCGCCCACGTCTTCCCGTCCCACACGCCGCGCTTATCGGGGCTGGCCATATCGAACTCGCGCGCCGATGCGCCGCGCACCATGGCGCGCCCGCTCGACCAGATGCCGTTGCCCATGTGCGCATAGGTCGTGTAATAGATCCCCGCGTGGCCCAGGTTGCGGAGGTACTGCTTATACTCCTCGATCTTTCGATCGCGCCCCGGCAGGTTGAGCGTCACTTCCGGCATGTTATGCACGCTGGTATTGCCGATGTTCCACACCGCGATGCCGGCGTCGGCGTAGCGCTTCTTGATGGCCAGGAAACCCTCGACCGTCCGCATATTCGGCGGCGCGCCGACGCTCACATATTCCGCGCCAATCTGCTTCAGAAACAGCAACTGGTCGTCGCTCGGCGTGGCATCGGATTGAGCGCACAGCTTGATGCCGGGCGCACTCGGATGCACCGCGGCCTCGGACCCCGCCGGCGCCAGCAGCCCCGCCAGCGCGCCACCGAGCGCCATCTTGCCGAAGTCCCTGCGGTCACTGCGGAAGGGTGTAGAACTCATATTCGATCCTCCATTTCACTTCCTGCCCCGGCTCCACGCGCAGATCGATGAAGGCCTCCGGGCACACGGTCGTGCGAATGGACCAAAACACCAGCTTCGCCAGCGGCCGGTCGGACGTTTGGCGCACGCCGATTCCCGCCTTCCGGTTCTCCACCCGGATATCGTAGTCGCGCTGCGTGCCGCCGAAGCCATCCATCTGGGTGAATACCGACTTGCCTTCCTGCAACTCCCGCAGATAGGTGAAATCTTTGCCGCGCGCCGCCGCCGCCCCCGCCAGATCCGCGCGCGGATGCACCTCGAACGGGAACCGCACGGTGTAGTCGGGGCCCGCGGGCTGGTGGTCCAGCATGTAGAAATTGTGCTCGTAGACGCTGGTCGCGATCGCTTTTTTGCCGGTATTCCGCAGGCTGTGCTCCAGCACCATCTCCGGTTTGCCGCGCACCAGGCGAACGGTCTTCTTATAAATGTAGGCGTACCCCAGCGTATCGGACAGCGTCTGCGTGAACTCCACGGAATCCGCACGCCGGTGTACCGCCCATTTCCCGTTATCGGCAATGTCGTAGGTTTCGAACTGGCGGAAGGCAGGCTCGTTGGGTTTGTGGATCGCGCCCACCCCGATCTTCACGAAGTTCTCTCCCGGCTTGGCTTCTTCGTAACCCAGGCCCGCGCCGTTCGAGAGGAACTCTTCCACCGGCCCCATGATGGCATCGTGAATCTTCGGATCGTAGCGGTCGAACCACTTGCCGAAATATTCGTGACCCTTGAATTGCAGGCTCGAAATGGCGCCCGACCAGTCAAACCGCGTGCCGCGGTAGTAGCCGGTTTGCGCGTCCGGCAACAGCAGGGTCACCTGCAGGATGCCGTTCGAGATGCGCGCTTCCGGATAGTCGGCCGCCGCGCAACCAAGCGCCAGCGCCAACAGCAAAATCGTCGTTGCTTTCACAGTTCTCCTCACCGGCCATCTTAGCGCGCAGTGGGGCAGGCCTCGGCCTGCGGCGAGGATTATAATCGTGCTAGGCTGCCCAACCGGAAAAGGAGCATCGGCGAATTCACTGGTCGTTGTCAACCCAAACTTCTCCGCCGTCGCGGTGCAGTGCAGCGACGGCTATGCATATCAGACGTACATGAGCGGAAACTGCGCGAGCCCCGGCACCAGTGCCCAGCAGCCCTTTGACAGCGAGATCGGCATCGGCTGGGAGCTCGCCCGCTGCCCGGTGACGGTGACGCAGCGATACTGAATGGCGACGGAATCACCAATCCCAATACTGCCTTCGAGCCGCCTCCGTTCACGGGGTTGCCATTCAGCGAAGCTGCCTTCCTGCGCGGCGTTAACTCTGAGATCGTACTTTGAGCTTCTATCTCGGCTCGCGTTACACCAGCGGCAGTTTCGATGGTAACCAGACCGTTGAGGCATTGGAGATGGTGCCTTTTACTGTAGGCACCGGCGGGTCGCACAAATTGAAGTTTATGGGTACCGCCACGGGCGATCACACCGCGTTCCTCTCGGGAGTGAGCATTGAGACCGCCGGCGGCCTGACGGTGAGCCCTACCTCGGTTTTTCCTGGTTTCACAATCGCCGTGTCAGCCAGCGGTTTTGCTCCATCGGAGACCGTGGACCTGGTCGGGTACGCCAGCCCCTCTCCGGCACGATCGGTACCGGAACAGCCGATTCCAGCGGTAAGGTGGCGATCACTTGCCGAATACCGCAAACACCCTTTGGCACCTACGGGCTGCAGGCCATCGGGACGACTAGCAAAACAGTGGTCTCCGGGACCATTGGCATAGCCCCGGAAATTTTGGCCAGTCCCAGGACTGCACCGGCCGACGGTAGCCTCTCCGTGCAGGGCTACGGCTTTGCCGCCGGTGAGCCGCTTTTGGTGACCTGGCTAAGCCCGTCGAGCTCACGGGGAAGCTCGGCCGCCAATGCGGACGGCACGTTTCCCGAGCTGACGGTCGCCGTTCCCGCCGGCGCGTCTGTCGGCGCCAATACCCTGATTGTTACAGGGCAGAGAAGCGGCGCCATTGCCGGCGTGCAGATCAACGTAAACTGAGGGCAGGTGAGGGCGGGCTTTGAGCCCGCGCGGGGCTTCCAGCCCCGCCAGCAATCACGGCCGACGATCTCCGTTATATCACTGAAACCACAGGCCATAGCACCAATCAATCGCCACGGAGCCACTGCGGCCGTGCTAACGTGATCGTGGGACCGGAAGCAGTGTCGCTCTTTGAAAACAGAATTCGTGCCAAGACGTTTCACAGAGCGTTCTCCTGAGTGTTGCACCGCGGCAGCAAGAACCCCAATTCCACTACCAGAGGCAACATCAGGAGAACGTCATGGAACAGCATTGCTGGGGCGCAACCGGCTGCAACGTTATGCAACGCGATACAGCATGCTCCGAAAGTCTCGGGCGCCCGGCATGCGGACGCTGCCCGATGCGACGCAATGCAACGTCAAAGCGAAGGCACGCCACCGCGGCGGTCGGCCGTCGCGGCATGCGAGGGCTACGAAGCGAACCCAAATTGCACAATTGTGCTCAGCCCTCAGCCCGGAGGGCGACGTCCCATCGGCGTTTATCGGCGTTTATCGGCGTTTATCTGCGGCCCTATCTAACCCGCGGCCCGGCCTACAGCGAGCCGACGAAGCCATCCACGAACCGGTCGATATCCTCCGCCGTGTTGTACAGCGCCGCCGGCGCCACCCGCAGAATATCCGGCTCCCGCCAGTCGCAAACCACCCTCGCGGCAGCCAGCCGTTCCCACACCGCCCGCACCGGCCCGCGGACCCGAATCGAAAGCTGCGCGCCGCGCCGCTCCGGATCGCGTGGCGTGACCACGGAAAAGCCGCGATCCGCATGCCGGTCCAATGCCGCTTCCAGGTAGCCGGTCAGTTCCACGCTCCTGGCGCGCAACCGCTCCATCCCGGCTTCCTCGAACAGATCCATGGAGGCCCGCAACGCCGCCATCGCCACCACCGGCGGATTGCTCACCTGCCACCCTTCGGCGCCGGGTGTCGCGCGAAAATCGGGGCCCATGCGAAAGCGCGTTTCGAGCTCATGGCCCCACCATCCGGCAAACCGCGGCAGCGTTTCATCCCGCGCGTGCCGCTCGTGGACGAAGCACCCGGCAATCGATCCCGGCCCGCCGTTCAGATACTTGTAAGTGCACCACGCGGCGAAGTCCGCGTCCCATTCGTGCAGCTTCAGCACCACGTTGCCCGCCGCATGCGCCAGGTCGAACCCTACCACGCAACCGTGCGCGTGCCCCGCCCGAGTCACTCGCGCCATATCGAAGGCGCGCCCGGAAGCATAATTGACCCCGCCCATCAGGATGAGTGCGACTGACTCGCCTTCCCGCCCGAGTAAGTCGTCTAACTCGTCTTCCCCCGCCACGGCGGCGAGTGACTTGGCTGGGTCGTACCCATGAAATCGAATCTGCGATTGAACGGCATACTGATCCGAAGGGAAAGCATTCTCCTCGATCACGATCCGGTGGCGCCGCGCTGTCGGCCGGTAGAACGAGACCATCATCAGGTGCAGGTTCACCGTGAGCGTATTCATGGTCGCGACTTCCGCGGGCGTCGCGCCCACCAGCCGCGCGGTCTGATCGGTCAGCAGCCTGCTGTACTCGACCCACGGATGGCGCGCGTGGAAGTGGCCGCTCACCCCCAGTAACTCCCAGTCTTTCAATTCCTGCTCGATGTACGCCCGCGCGCTTTTCGGTTGCAGCCCGAGTGACTGCGTGCCGAGATAGACGCATTCGCCGCCATCCGGCTTCTTCGGTATGTGGAAGCGGTCGCGGTAAGTGAGGCTCACCCGCGCCCCACCAGCGGCATCTGCGTAGCCATCACCGTCATGAACAGCACGTTGGCATCCAGCGGCAGGCCCGCCATGTACAGCACCGCGTCCGCCACGTGCCGCACATCCATCACCGGCTCCGGCGTCCTGGACCCGTCCGCTTGCGGCACGCCAGCCGCCATGCGCGCCGTCATCTCGGTCGCCGCATTGCCGATGTCGATCTGCCCGCAAGCGATGTCGTACTTGCGTCCGTCGAGCGAAATGCACTTAGTCAGCCCGGTGATGGCGTGCTTGGTCGCCGTATAGGGCGCCGAGTTGGGCCGCGGCGCGTGCGCAGAAATCGAGCCGTTATTGATGATCCGCCCGCCCCGCGGCGATTGCGCCTTCATCATCTTTATAGCTTCCTGCGCGCACAGGAATGCGCCAGTCAGATTGACACTCACCACCGCGTTCCACCGCTCGTAGCTGAGATCCTCCATGGGGATGGCCGGCGCGCCCATGCCCGCATTGTTGAACAGCAGGTCCAGCCGTCCGAAAGCTTCCTTCGTCCGCGCGAACAGCGCCTTCACCGCTTCGGGATCGCCCACGTCGGTGGGCACGGCCAGCATCTCTCCCCCGCCCTGCCGGCCCATGGCCGCCGTCCCCTCCAACTCCGCGGCCCGCCGTCCCGCCAGCACCACCGCATATCCCGCGCCTTCGAGCGCCACGCTCACCGCCCGGCCGATGCCGCTGCCCGCGCCGGTTACCACCGCGACCTTGTAGTCCATGTCAGCTCCGATATCCCAACCTACCGCAGTCCGTTCTCTTTCAAGTAAGCCAGCAGCGCCGCCGGGTCGTCGGTGGTAATGGCATCCACCTCCGCCGCGATCAACCGCCTCCAATCACGCGGACGATTGGCCGTCCAGGCGATCACCTCCAGCCCCGCATCGTGCGCGGCGCGGACCTGCCGCGCGGAGGCCAGCGCATGATACGGCGCCACGATCCCCGCTCCGGCCTGGTGCGCGATCGCCGCCAAGCTCTTCGGCCGCCCCGCATACAGCGCTCCCAGACGGATCTCGGGCGCGATCCGCCGCATGGCGTGCAGGATGCGGAAGTCGAAGGACTGCACGATCGTCCGCTTCTCCAGTTCATGGCGCCGGATCGTCTGATGCACCAGTTCGGCGAAGCGTTCCGGCAGCGGCGCCAGCGCGGGGTGTTCCGGGAAACTCTTGATTTCGATGTTGAACAGAAAATGGCCGCGGTCCGCCAGATCGAGCACCTGGTCGAGCGTCGGAACGCGCGCGCCGGGGACCGACTGCTGTTTGGGAAAGCGCGGATTCGGCGCGGCGCCGCAGTCCCAGCGCTCCAGTTCGGTCAGAGTCAGCTCCCGGATGGGGCGCGGCGGGTCCGGTGAACTGCAGATCGCGCGGTTCATTTTCGGATCGTGCGAAACCACGGCCACGTCGTCGCGCGTAATCGCCACGTCCATCTCCAGCGCGTCCGCGCCTGCCTGGATGGCGTACTCAAATCCCGCCAGCGTGTTCTCCGGGCGCATGGCGCGCGCGCCGCGATGACCGTGTACTAGAATCGCCCGTCCCACGGCCGGCTAATAGATCTGGAAACAGAAAACCTGGTTCGAGTCCGCCGGCGACAGCGAGTACTCGCCGTTATCCAGAATCTCGTCCACCTCGATCTTGAACAGGTTCTCGCCCAGGGGCGTGATGTTGAGCCGGATGGGGCGCGCCACCCGCTTGTTCCCGCGCATGTATTCCACCTCGCGCCGCCCGCCCTTCGATTGCACCTTGAAGAGTTGCATCCTGTCCGCCGGGACCTGGTCCGTTAACATGATGAAGGCCGGCGATGCCAGCGGCGTGCGCGCCGAAGAACTGGCCCCGGGGATCACGTAGGTGACGTTGCCCTTTCGCTTCTCTTCTTGGGCTTCCACGCTCTCGGTCGGCACCAGGGTGTCGGCGTGCATCAGGTAAGGAAGGTCCGGCTTAGGCGGGCGTGGTCCGCTATATTTGTCCGCTAGCAGGGGACCGCAGCACAACAAAACGATCGACAACCATTTCCGCATAAGATTACTTTACCGCGCGCGCAGCGCGCAGGATGGCGCTAACGAAGATCGGCCCGCATAGCTTCGAGCACCCGGTCCAGTTGCTTTTCATCCACCGGCTTGGCCAGCACGAAGCGGCGATCGCCCGCGAAATCGGCCGACAGATCCGCGTCGTATGAGTCGGAAAGCAGGACGAATCCGCCCACGCGGGTCCGCACCTGCTCGGCGGTTTCCACCCAATTGAGCCCCGGCGCATGCACGGAGCAGAAGATGGCGTCGAAGCGCAGGCGCTGCGCCAAGTCCAGTCCTTCGTCGGAGCTGTTCACCGGCACCACCCGATATCCGCGGGCGGACAGCAGGCCGCGCAACTGCGTCTGAATGGCTTCGGCCGGCTCGATCACCAGCGCCGTCAGGATGTGCGCGCCGTTGCGGCCGTTCTCGGCTGCCGTGCCACTGGGCTGCTCCCGCGGCGCGCAGGGCAGTTCGACCTGAAATACCGGATCGCCCGCCACCGGCTGTAACAGCCGGATCTCGCCTCCATGGCCGGTAATCAAACTGCGACAAACACCCAGGCCCGCGCCACCGGACGCTTCGTCGGCTCCCGTGACAAACGGGTCCGCGGCGCCCTTCGGCCCGCTGTAAGAGATCTCCACCAGGGCGCGCCGCGCGACCACGCTGCTGTGGATGGCGATCTCCTTCTCGCTGGCATCCGACAGCTCTTGTTCAGCGTGCACCAGCAGGTTCAGGAAGACTTGTTCGAGTTGGCCATGCGATCCCAGCACGATGATCGGCTCGTCCGCCAGCAGCGTGCGCGCCCGAATCCCGCGCACCTTCCACTCGCGCTCCCGGAACTCGAACAGGTTGCGCAGCAGGCCGTTCAACTCTACCGGCTGGGTTTGCGCCGGACCGGTGCCGGCAAAACCCATCAGCCGGTCGACGATCCCGGCGGCGCGATGCGCCTCGGCCGCAATGCTCGCCAGGTCGGCGGGCGAAGGTCCCCGCAGTGGGCCCGCGCTGGACTGGGCGCCTTGCGCCGCATTGGCCAGACTGGCAATGGCGGCCAACGGCGTGCGCAGGTCGTTGACAATTCCAGAGACCAGTTGCCCGACCGCCGCCAGCTTTTCCGTGCGGAAGAGTTGCTCGCGGACGGACCGCTGGTCGAGCAGCTTGATCGCCACGCCGATCTGGTTGGCCAGATGTTGCGTGAGGGTTTGCTCATCGCGGCTGAAAACCCGGGCGCGATCGCGCTGGTCCATCTGCAGGATCCCCAGCACCTCGCCTTGCGCCAGCATGGGAACGAACAGCAGCGACCGCGGTGCATCCGGAGTGCCCTCCGGGCCCGGCCGTCCCGTTACCGGAAACGGGCTGCGCGAAGTATCGGGAATCGCCAGCAGAGTCCGGTAGTGGAAGCAGGCCACCGCGCCGGCTTGCGGCCCGGCCGGTGGGGCTGAGAGCGGTATGGAATGCGGTTCGGCGCCGCCCCGGCCCACCGCGTCGAGCGTCTTCGCGTGGCGGTTGTGCAGGTAAAGCTCCGCGCTGCTGACCCCGAAAATAGCGGGCACCACCACCTTGACCTTGTCGAGGATCTGATCCGCCGACGAAGATCCCAGGATCTCCTCGCCCAGCCCATAGGCCCTGTGCAGCATCTCACGCTGCCCGCGCAACCGTTCGTCACGGCGCCAGATCGCGAAGACAGCCACGGCGATGAGGAAAATTCCAATGGGTAGCGCGGCCGGCATCGCCATGAGCACAAGGGACCCCATCGTTACGCGTCCTGGACCTGCGCGCGCAGCCACGCTTCCAGTTGCGCGCCGCGGAAATCGTCGATCGCCAGTTGCGCGCCCGGCAACTCGCGATGCGTGGTTTTCAGGCCCACGATGCGGGCCCCGGCCGCCCGCGCGGCTTCCACGCCGGAAAACGAATCTTCGAACACGATGCAGTTGCGCGGCGCGGTCGAAAGCAGCTCGGCGGCGCGCAGGTAGATTTCCGGATGCGGCTTGGGATGGCGCACCTGGTGGCCGTCCACGACCACTCGGAAATAGGTGCGCAGCCCGCTCCGGTCCAGGACGAAATCCACGTTGGCCGGCTCCGCGTTGGTCGCCAGGCCAATGGGTTGGCCGGCATGCCGCTCGAGGAACTCCCGCACGCCGGGCACCAGCGTTTCCGCCAGCCTGGGCTCCAGCATTTCCCGGTAGAGCGCCTCCTTAGCGGTCCCGTGCGCCGCGACCTCCTCCGCGCTCAACTCGGCGCCGAACAAGCTGCGGACGATCTCGTCGTTGCGCCGGCCGTACATGCGGTCGGCGAGGGTTTCGCCGGCGTCGATCCCGGAGCGGAGGTTGTACTGCGTCCACGCCTTTGCATGCAGCGGATTCGAATCGACGATCACGCCATCCATGTCCAGCACCATGGCCATACCCGGCCGCAGCCACGCATCAGGCACCGAGCTGACCTTCCAGCCAGTTCATATAGTTGGCCGCTCCTTCTACTACCGGCAACGCCACCACCTCCGGCACATCGTAGGCATGGGCATTTTCGAGAGCCGTCCGCAGCGCGTCGAAGAGCTGCCGCGAAGACTTGATGACCAGCAGGCACTCCGGCGCCGATTCGATCGCTCCTTGCCAGCGGTACACGCTGCGCGCGCCGGGCACTATCGTCACGCACGCTGCCACGCGAGCCTCCACCAGCACCCGCGCCAGCTTGGCGGCCTCCTCTTCCGTGGCGCAGGTGCTCAACACAACAATTTTATCGGTCATACGCGAAAATTTGGAACAAGATTTCGAATCCGATGTTACCATTATCATGCGGCGATGAAATCATCCATCACCAAATTCGCGGGCGGTGTGGCTCTCTTCCTACTGGCCGGCTATGCATTTATTGCATTACAAGGACCGCAGGGTATCCCCGGATTAATGGAGAAGCGCCGCTTAATTCGCGAGTACGAGAAGAAGAACGGAGATCTTGCGCGCCAGATCGAAGAGCAGCGCGCGCGCATCGGCCGCTTCAGCGACAGCCCGTCCGGCCAGGAACTGGAAATCCGGCAGCGCCTGAAACTGGTGAAGCCTGACGAAAAGGTGTTCATCCTGCAGGATCCGCCACCCGCACCGCCCAAGGCCAGCCAACCCGCGCCCACACGGTAAGCTGGCTGCGGTCTTGTACGAATCCACGTTATACTCACACGAAAGGGACTCCTATGTCGATTCGAGTTGCCGCTTTGCTTGCCTTGGCCGTTGCGCCCGCGTTCTGCGGCGACTGGAACCCGCGCCAGGCCGAACAATACATGGATTCGCGCCAAAAGGTGTGGGACGCGTGGCCAACGGCCTTACACTCGGGTGTGGCGTGTGTGTCGTGCCATACCGGCTTGCCGTACTTGCTGGCCAGACCGGCGCTGCGGCAGGCGTTGAACGAGAGGACCGGCCCCACGCTCTATGAAGGGCTGCTGGTTTCCAGCATGCGGGCCACCGTAATCCACACCGATGCAAAGGACCTGTTCGGAGGCCTCAAGGGTCTGATCGTAGATCAGGTGTACGGCGCGCAAGTGGTGCTGGCATCCCTGGTGCTGGGGATGGACGATGCCCCGCGCGGCCGGTTGAGCCCGGAAGGGGAAAAGGCATTCGAGCGCCTGTGGTCCACGCAGTTGAAGAGCGGGCCAGACAAAGGCAACTGGCTTTGGTCCGACTTCGACCTGGATCCCTGGGAGACCAAAGACGCGGCGTTCTATGGCGGCGCTTTAGCAGCTTTGGCGACCGGTGTGGCTCCAGGGGGCTATCAGGCCCGCCCGGAGATTCAGCAGAACATAGCCGCGCTTCGGGCCTATCTGCGCGACGGCCAGAGCACCCAGCCCTTGCACAACCGGCTGTTCCTGCTATGGGCGTCGTCCAAGCTGCGCGATTTGTTGCCCGACGCGGACAAGCAAGCGATTCTGGATGAGGTGTGGCACAAACAGGAGGCGGACGGCGGGTGGACCCTCGCGTCGCTCGGGCAATGGAAGAAACGCGACAAAGCGCCGGTTGCGATTGGCTCGAATAGCTATGCCACGGCGCTGGCCGCTTTCGCGGTCGAGCAGGCCGGAGTCAAGTCGCCCCAGGCGGGTTTGTCGAAAGCCCTGGCATGGCTCAGATCCCATCAGGACCGTCAGGGCGGCTACTGGGCTGCGGATTCGATGAATCATAAGCACGATCCCGGCAGCGTGCCGGAGAAGTTCATGAGCGACGCCGCCACTGGCTACGCCACGGCAGCATTGCTCGCCGCCGGCGATGAGGGCGTTCAGCGGACCGCTTCCAATTCGAAGCCCCGCAGCCGTTAGCGGAACCCCGCGCCGCCGCCGATATGCGCGATACGGAAAAAGTCGACTGGAAAAGTCACGGCGTGAAAGTGATCCCGCGGGACTCGCTCGACTCGAACACACCGCAGTCGCCCGGGATGAGTCGCGCCGCGGCGATCAACTCCGCGCGGGTAGGCGCCCAGAAGATCTGGGCGGGAACGGTCAGCATCTGCGCCAATGCCAAGACCGGCGCGCATCACCACGGCGCGCTCGAAAGCGTTATCTACGTCGTGCGCGGCCGCGCCCGCATGCGCTGGGGCGATCGCCTCGAGTACGTCGCCGAGGCGGGGCCGGGAGATTTTATCTATGTGCCGCCCTACGTGCCGCACCAGGAGATCAATGCCTCGGGCGACGAGACCCTGGAGTGCGTGCTGGTGCGCAGCGATAACGAAGCCGTGGTGGTGAATCTGGAGATCGAACCTGTGGAGGAGCCGAGCCCAGTGAAGTGGGTCGATCCGATCCACGGCCGAAGTGACGAACGCGCCTGATTGGATGCCTGCATGGCCCCAAATCCGCGGATATCGCCGAGGACGGGGAAGCGCTGCTTCCAGGCTAGTGCGCGGTCGCGGAACTGTGCGCCAATGGCTTCGATCGCTGCCGGGGCGGCCACGACGCGCAGGAACGTATCCTCCAGATGCGCGGCGCAATGCAGCTTGCCGTCGGGATACGTCAGCGAATCCGAGCAGCGGTGACAATGGGCGTACGGCAAGCGGTAGATATCTCTCGCAAACGGTTCGAAGCCGGCCTTGTATGGGTGCGTTTTGCTGGTCAACGAGAGCGTCAGCAGCGAACGCCCGTGGAGGGCGTCCTCACGCACATGCAGGTTGTGCACTTCCCATCCATCGTTCTGCATGAAATCGCGGGCTTTCGGTTTGGCCTCAGCATTGCACATAGGATGCCGGCGAAGGGAGACTCACGCGCGGAAATAGCGCGGCGACTGCTCTCTTCAGCCATCGCTGGAGACAAAAAGGAAATAATGAGAATCATCAACGTTGCTCGCACGTGCTTCGGTCGTTCACTGCTGTTGGCGGCCGGAGCGCTATGCCTGTCCACTGCATCTTTCGCGCAAGTTGACGTATCCGTGGAGGTCGCGCCGCCTGAACTGCCCGTCTACGAGCAGCCGATGTGCCCCGGCGACGGTTATATCTGGACGCCCGGTTATTGGGCTTGGGGGGACGGCGCCTACTACTGGGTGTCGGGCGACTGGGTGATGGCTCCGGAAGTCGGGTTTCTCTGGACGCCCGGCTATTGGGGTTGGCGCGGCGGCGGATTCTTCTTCAACGCAGGCTACTGGGGCATGGGAGTAGGTTTCTATGGCGGGATCAATTATGGCTTTGGCTACTTCGGTCGCGGTTATGACGGCGGACGCTGGGACAACGGCCATTTCTTCTACAACACTGCGTATAATCGCGTGAACGGCGACGCCATCCACAACGTTTACAGTGCGAGGGTGAACGAGGCTGCGGGTGGCCGCGTCAGCTACAACGGCGGAAGGGGCGGGATCGAAGCGCGCGCCACGCCACAAGAACAGGCGATCGCTAATGGCAGGCACGCTGCGCCAGTAGCCGCTCAGACACAACATGCGCAAGCCGCGCGCTCCGAATCCCAACAACGGGCTTCCGGGAACAGCCATGCGGCGGCAGGCGGACGTTCGGAAGACGGCGTCCACTCCGCCAGCGCGGTCCACCCCAGGGACCTTCCACCCGTCGCACGCTCCGCTGCCCCTAACACGGGAAACCCGACGCTGGACCGGAAATACCAGAAGCAGCAGGACCAGTTAGGCGCAAAGCAAAACCAGGAACGGCAGAAACTCCAGCAGCAGCAGGACAAGGAACATCAGCAGCAGGGAAGGCAGCAGGCTAGTGAAGCGAAAACGCAGCAATTGGAGCAACGCCACCAGCAACAGACCAACCAAATGCAGCAGAGACACACGCAGCAGTCCCAGCAGATGCAGCAAAGACAGTCGGGGGGCGGGAGCCAGTCTCGTAGCGGAGGCGGCGGCCATCACTAAAAACGGCGGGCATCACTAATTCAGTCACGTGCCCCAAATTAGGGCACGTGACTGCGGTGCCGGGAAGCCGCGTGTCGCGTCCTCATGCGCGTTTCAGAGCGGCTGTCTCCGTGGCATGCTCTCCCACAGCGTGCGGCGCCGATCTCGCCTTGACGATGTGCGCGCCGTTCCGGTCGAACCACTCTTCGAACGCGTCGCGGGACAGGACAATCGCCTCTCGCGAATACCGCACATAGCCTTGTCTGCGGAATGCACTCATATAATGGGTGACGAGTTCGCGGGATGTGCCTACGTATTGAGCCAGCAACTCTTGCGTAAAGGGCGGCATGCGGTACGCACCGTCGGATTCCGGCGCGCCCATTTTTTTCGCCAGACGGATCAGTGTGCGGGCCAACCGGCGTTCGACGCTGTCGACCGCAAGGCTTTCGATGCGGTGTCCGTAGTCCAGGGAGCGTTGCACTACGATCTGTAACAACGCAATCGCCAGCCGCGGCCGCGTCTCGGCGATCCTGTTGATATCCGCGGCGCTCCAAGCCATCAGCTTGGTATCTTCCATGGCGGTCGCCTGTTCCGGCATGCGCGGCAGGCCAAGCAAGGCGAGTTCGCCGAAGAAATCGTCGGCCTGATAAATGTCTACGATGGTCTCGCGGCCATCGTTTGCCGAGCGGGCGACCTTCACTCTGCCGTCGATCACCAGGTACAGGCAGGTGGACGTCTGGTCCTGATGATAAATCCGATGGCCCTTCTTATATCCCACAATGCTGGAACACGGCAGATGGGCTAACGGATCCTCTAACTCGATAGGATTTGCAAGTACCGGCTGACTGCTTGCCATAGGTCCTCCTGAATCTCAGAATCGTGGTCCTTCGAGGCCGATCCTGGCTAGGCAGATTTTGGGCCAAATCGCGAGGCCTGCTTACAGCGCAATGGACGCGGCCCTACTGGGTGGCCGGGGCGCGCGCCCGAGCTTTTGGCCCGGAGCGCAGTGCAGATTCTGCACTTCGCCACGCCAAAACTTGCCGATACCGGAATCTCGGCGCGTTTTCCCAGGCCACACGGCCGCGTCCCAAAAACGAACAGGCGCGTTCCTTACTATCCCCGAGGTAGCCTGTAGTTTCAGTCACTTGCCAATCTCTCGAAATGGACGCCAGCTTGCAATGTGGACCAGCCAAATGCTCACTCTTCTGGGCGATTCCCGTTATGCCTTGCGCACCTTACGCAAGATGCCCGGCTTCAGCGCAGCGGCCGTAATCACCTTAGCTCTCGGCATCGGCGCGAACACGGCCATCTTTAGCGTGGTCAAGGCGGTATTGCTCAACCAACTGCCCTATCGGCAGCCCGAACGGTTAGTGGCCCTCGGCGAAGCCGATTCTGGCGAGAAACGCCCGGAAACCATCGGCTACGCGACCGCCTATGATTGGCGCCGTCTGAGTCACACTTTCGAAAGCATGTCGCTCTATCGCGATGCCGACGGTGCCATTGTCGAGCGAGGTGCGCCCGAACTCTTACACGGCATGCGGGTCAGCTACGATTTCTTCGACACGCTCGGCATTCGCATGCAACTGGGCCGGACTTTCTTGCCAGAAGAGGACCGTCCGGATCGCCGCCACGAAGTCATTCTGAGTGATGGTTTATGGAGGACCTGGTTCGGGGGCGATTCGCAAGTCATTGGCCGCGCTATCCGTTTGAGCGAAACCTCCTTTACCGTGGTTGGCGTACTGCCGGCCAGTTTTCGTCCTCTCGAAATCCCGGGGGACCAGGGCGCGCCGCAGATGTTCATGCCACTCGGTTACGATCTGTCGCTGCCCTACGCCTGCCGCGACTGCCAGCACCTGCATCTCATTGCACGGCTGAAGTCAGGCGTGGAGATGAGCCAGGCGCGTGCGGAACTGCGGAGCATCATGTCCGACCTGGTGCGGCAGTACCCAGCTTCTTACCCGCCGAATGCCACGGTGGCGATGGAGCCGCTACACGATTACCTCGTGGGCCGCGTGAGTACGGCGCTTTGGCTGCTCCTTGGGGCGGTGAGCTTCGTGCTTCTGATCGCCTGCGCCAACGTCGCCAACCTGATCCTGGCCCGCGCCCTGGGCCGCGCCAAGGAACTCGCGCTACGATCCGCGCTGGGCGCGGCTAGAGGACGCATCGTTCGGCAACTCCTCGCGGAGAGCCTGGTGCTGGCACTGGCCGGGGGCCTCGCGGGCGTGCTTCTGGCCTGGTGGTTGACGCCTGCCCTGACCGCGATCGGACCGCGGGAGATCCCCCGCATCCGCGAGGTTGGCATGGACACCAGCGTGTTGCTGTTCGGCATGGGCGCCAGTCTGCTGACAGGCTTGCTCGTCGGTTTGATGCCCGCGCTGCGCGCATCGCGGGTGGACCTGAATGACGCGCTCAAGGATCTGAGTAAGGCTACCACGGGCAACCGTGGGTCACGCGGCTTGCGCGACCTCCTGGCGGCCGGTGAAATCGCTCTGGCATTCGTCCTCGTGGCCGGCGCCGGCCTGCTGGGAAAAAGCTTCGTCCGCCTGTTGGACGTCGATCCCGGCTACGATGCGCACCATGTGTTGACGGCCGGTACATACGTATATGGCGCTCAGTATCAGAAGCCACAAGCCGAGCTTGGCTATTATGACCAGGTGATGCAGCGCCTTCGTGCGACACCTGGAATCGAGAGCGTTGCCGTGACCAGCCAACTCCCCTTGAGTTCCTTCGACCGCCGGGGATTCCACATTCGCGACCGCCGCCCGCGGATTCCATCGGACGTGCCCAGCGCCGACACCTACTCGGTATCGCCGGACTACTTTCGCGTCATGCGGATTCCCCTGCGGCGCGGACGCCTCTTCACCGCGGCGGACGGACCCACCTCGCTCAAGGTGGCCATCGTCAGCGAGACCTGCGCGCGCCAGGAGTTTCCAGGTGAGAGCGCTATTGGCAAACAGATCCAGTTGGGTGGCCGCGACGACAATCAGCCTTGGGCGACCATCGTGGGTGTGGTCGGCGATGTTCATCAGGACGGCCTGGACCTCCGGCCCCGCATAGCCGCCTACATCGTGCAGTCACAGGATGTGTCTTTCAGCTATTCGCTGGTGGCGCGTACAGCGCTTCAGCCGCGCCTCATGGAGCACGCTTTGCGCGCCGCGTTTCTGGCGGTGGATTCGACCCAGCCGGTGTTTCGGGTTCAGCCGATGGAGGATTACCTGGCGTCTTCCCTGGCGCAGCGCCGGTTCACTCTGACGCTGATTGCGCTGTTTGGCGCGCTAGCTTTGTCTTTGGCGGCCATAGGCATTTATGGCGTCATCGCCTATTCCGTGACTATGCGCACAAAAGAGATAGGCATCCGCATGGCATTAGGGGCTGCCCGGAGCGATGTGCTGCTGATGGTGCTGCGGGATGGCGCCACGCTGACCGGCATGGGCCTGGCAACAGGGTTTCTTGCATCTTTAGCCCTGGCTCGCCTGCTGGCCAGCCTGCTCTTTGAGGTGCGTGCTACCGACCTCACGGTCTCAATAGCCGTCGCCGCAGGCCTGTCCGCTGTGGCCCTTCTGGCGAGCTACCTGCCTGCCCGCCGCGCTGCGGCCGTGGACCCGACGATCGCGCTCCGATACGGATAGCGGCCATCAATCGTCGCGCGAATCTTTCGAATGTGCCCGGCGTGCGTCTGCGCGTGCCGCGCATTTCCCACCAGCAATACGGGATGCGGCACCAAATGCCGGCGTAGGTCCGCTTGCGTGTTCGGCGCGTATCGAACGCCGCGGATCCTGCTAACGAGCGGGCCCGAATCACGTATTGTAAACAGTAGGGAGGTTAGAATGGTCACGTCTAAGATACTTCGATTCACAACGGTTCTCGTCGCCGGCACAGCGCTCGTGGCTCCGGCCCTGGCGCTGGAGGGGGGACTTCCATCTCAATTCACGGATCACTGGAAGACTTCAAAGAAATATGTGATTGCGCTGGCGGAGCAGATGCCCGCCGCGGACTACTCATTCAAGCCAAATCCGGACGAAATGAGCTTCGGCCAGCAAATGGCCCATATTGCCGGCGCCAACACGTACTTCTTCGCCACGCTTACAGGTCAGAAAGACCCAATCCCCAAGCCAACGGAGTTCGATAAGGCCAACGTCCTGAAGCTGCTGAATACCTCGTATGATTTCGTCATCGCGGGGCTAGAGAAGCTGGACCACGACCGCATGCACCAGACCTTCGACTCTCCGGCGGGCGGCGGCAAGATGAGCGGGATGGAATTGTATCTGCTGGCAGTCGATCACACGGCGCATCATCGCGGGCAATGCATTGTGTACTTGAGGATGAAGGGCATCAAACCAGTCGATTATCAGTTCTGACGCGGGCGCTATCAAAACGGCTAGAATTAATTTGGATGCTTGATTTTAGCTGGCCCCTTTCACCAGGTTTCCCACAGCAAGCTGCGGAAACACGGGATCGCTGACACCTGGTGAAAAATGGCCAGCAGTCAAGTCATCCAAGTGCGCGCCATCCGCAAGAGCTACGGGGCGACGCTGGCCGTTTCCGACATTTCGTTTGAAGTCAACGAAGGTGAAATCTTCGGCCTGATCGGACCAAACGGCGCCGGAAAGACCACCACTATGGAGTGCGTGGAAGGAGTGCGCCGGCCGGACCGCGGCGCCATTTCGATCCTGGGACTGGATCCGTTCCGCGACGTGTATCAGTTGCAGAACCGGATTGGCGTGCAACTCCAACAGGCGCAACTCCAGAAGAGAATCAAGGTTTGGGAGGCGGTGGATCTGTGGGCATCGCTGTACACCAAGGCGGTGGACGGCGACCGGCTTCTGGAACAACTCGGGCTCGCCAACAAACGGAGCGCCTGGTTCATGACGCTTTCCGGCGGGCAGAAGCAGCGGCTGTTCATCGCCCTGGCGCTGATCAACGATCCGGAGGTCGTGTTTCTGGATGAGCTGACCACCGGGCTTGACCCGCAGTCGCGGCGGGCGATCTGGGAACTGGTGCGCGGCATCCGCGACCGCGGGAAGACGGTCTTCATGACCACGCATCTGATGGAGGAGGCGGAGCGGTTGTGCGATCGGGTGGCGATCATCGAGCAGGGCAAGATTATTGACATCGGCAGCCCCGCGGAATTGGTGCGGCGGCACTGCCCCACGCAAACGGTCGTGCTGGCCACCGACAGCACGATCGCCGAGGATCGGCTGCGCACGATCCCCTTGGTCGAGACCGTCACGCGACGGGACTCAAGGTTCACGATTCAGGGGCTGGGCGACGACTTCGTGACTGAGGTGATCCAATGCCTGTCCGAGAATCGCATAAGAGTCACCGATTTTCGTACGGTGCTGCCCAGCTTGGAAGATGTTTTTCTGAAGCTGACCGGCCATTCGATTCGCGATTAGGAGAGCGGAGCCCAATCTGAGACAACGATGAGACGAACGCTGTTCCGCGGACTTTGGAAACTAACCTGGCTGGAGATCAAGATCTTCCTGCGCGAACCGCTCGGGGCGTTCGGCTCGATCATCCTTCCCGTCCTGGTGTTCCTGGTGGTGGGCCGGCTGTTGGGTGGCGGACACTTACCAAGCGCAATCGCCACGGCCGGTTTCCTACGCGTCGGACTGCCGGTGCTCGTGTCCGTTTTGATCGCAATCAGTGGCGTGTTGTCGCTAGTTACGGTCATCTCGATTTATCGTGAGGGCGGCATCCTCAGACGGCTCCGGGCCACGCCGCTGCGCCCACAGACGATCCTCACCGCTCATGTGCTGGTCAAGCTGGCACTCACGTTGGTCACCATGGCCTTGATGGTACTGGCAGGCAAGCGCTATTACCCGATCCATGTTGGCGTTCCGATTTTCGGCTTTGCGATGGCGCTGCTGATCAGCACGTGGAGCATCTTGTCCATCGGTTTTCTGATCGCGAGCATCGTGCCTACGGCGCGTTTCGCGCAGCCGATCGGCGCCGCTATCCTGTATCCGATGTTGGCCCTGTGCGGGCTGTTCGTGCCGCTCAGTTCGCTGCCGCCCGCGCTGCAAGCCGTGGCGCGACTGCTGCCGCTGACCTACGCGGTATCGCTGCTCGAGGGGATCTGGAAAGGGGAGGCGTGGTCGGCACACATGGGCGACGTCGCTGCTCTCGTGGTCATATTTGCGGTGTGCACGGCGCTCTCCGCGAAGGTGTTTCGCTGGGAGTAGTTGCAGGCTTCATTCGATCCGAAGGGCCTCCACAGGCGCAATACGCGTGGCGCGATAAGCCGGAATCCAGCATGCCAGGAGCGCGACCGCAATCAGCAGGGCCGCAACCGCTAAGAGTGTTGGCGGATCGGTCGGTTCGACCCCGAACAGCAGGCCGGTCATCAAACGCGTGACGTATAACGTCGCCGTCATTCCGATCGCCGTACCCACCAGTGCCAGCTTCAATCCCTGGCCTATCACCAGCCGCAGCACGTCGCCACCTTGCGCGCCGAGGGCCATCCGAATTCCGAATTCGTGGGAACGTTGGCCCGCGGAGTACGCCACCACACCATACAGCCCCACCGCAGCGAGCAGCAGCGCCAGGCCGGCGAAGAGCTCGAACAAAAGGAGGTTTAGGCGCCGTGGCGCGACGGTCTCGTCAATCCGCGCCGACATCGTTTTGGCATTGTCGATCAGCAGTGCGGGATCGAGTTTGCGCAACGCTCCCTGAATGCCAGCCAGGACGCTGCCCGCATCGCCCGACGCGCGCACAGCCAGCTCAACTCGCGACTGCGGACCGGATGCCAATAGTTGATAGGTCGAAAAGGGAGCTGACGAATCAAGTCCGATCTGGCGCACATCGCCGACTACCCCGACGATGGTCTGCCACGACGCCCTATCGCGCGGGCCCACCTTGAAGCGTTTGCCGATGGGATCGGCGCCGGGCCAAAAACGCTGTGCAAACCCCTGGTTGATGAGCACTGGATGGAGGTTGGAATTTTCATCGCGGTCCTCCAGCACACGGCCCCGCAGCAGAGGGATGCCCATCACGTCGAAATAGTTCGGCATCACATTGCGGAATGTGCTGGCGCCCAGTTCACCTTCGGCGGACGGACGGCCTTCAATGGCAATGTCGCCATTTCCCTCGCCTCCGGTGATCGGCAGCTGGCTGGCGAGGGTGGTGGCACTGACGCCGGGCAGAACGGACAGGCGGTCCCGCACCTGCCGGTAGAACGCATTCACCGACGCATCCGAATCGTAGTTGAGGGGCAGACCGAGACGCAGGGTCACCAGCCGTTCGGTGCGGAAGCCCGGGTTCACTTCGAACAAGCGGTGAAAGCTCCGGATCAGCAGGCCCGCTCCGGCCAACAATACCAGGCAAAGGGCAACCTCTGCCACGACCATGGTCTGCTGCGCCAAGGCGTGTTTCCGGGAGCCACTCGCGCGGTGTCCGCCGCGAAGCGCTTCGGCTGCGCCGGCACGCGCCGCACCGATGGCCGGCACGATCCCGAAGAGAATGGTTGTCGCCAATGTAATGGCCCCGGCAAAAGCCAGCACCGAACCATCGATGGGCACACTCTGCAAGCGCGGATCGCGGGTCAGAAACCGGAGCGATCGGGTGGCCAGAATCGCCAGCCCGATTCCTGCTATACCGCCGGCGCCGGCGAGCACGGCACTCTCCGTCAGCAGTTGACGCAGCAGCCTGGCGTATCCTACTCCCAGCGCCCGGCGGATGGCCATCTCTCTGGCGCGGGCGGTTCCGCGCACCAGCATCAGGCCGGCTATATTCCCGCAGGCGATCAGAAGCAGGAAAACTACGGCGCCCAGTAATACGAGCAGCGCGGGGCGAAGGTCGTGGCTTAGTGCGTCGGGCAGCGGCACGGAGCGGACCACCAGCCCACGCCTGGTCTCCGGATGATCCAGCCGGATCTGAGCGGCGATGGCCTCCACTTCCCGGGCTGCGGCGGCAGGTGATATTCCGGGGCGCAGGCGCCCCACGGGATCGAGCACCCAGATATTCCGATGGGTCATGCTGGCGGGGTCCAGCTCTTGCTGAAGGGGCGTCCAGAACTCGGCGCGGCGATATTCGAAGCCGGCTGGCATCACGCCGATGACCGTGAAGGAAGTTCGTCCGAAATGGAGGGAGCGGCCCAGGACAGCGGGATCGCCACCGAGCAACTCCGTCCACATGCGATGGCTGAGCACGATCACGGCCGGCCCTCCCTGACGGTCCTCCTGCTGGCCGAAGAAACGCCCCATGAGCGGGGCCACACCCATTACCTGGAAGAAGTCAGAAGAGACCGCCGCGCCGGAGATGCGGACCGGATTAGGGACTTCGCGCAGAATATGCTGGACCCACATGACGCCGGCCAGACGCTCGAACGAGGTCGCGCGGTCCCGCCAGTCGACAAGGTTCGGCCATGATGCGCCCCAGTAGTTGTGAGAATCCTGCGCGTCCACTTCTCCCACCATCACCAGGCGGTCGGGATGCGGATACGGAAACGATCGCCAGAGCACCGCGTGGGCGGCGCTGAACATGGCAGTGTTCACGCCGATTCCCAGCGCCAGCGTGAGCAGCGCGACCGCGGTGAACCCTCGGCTGCGCATCAGAGTGCGGACGGCGAACCGAAGATCCTGAAGCAGAACGGTCATGGTTTTGTCTCCTTTAGGGTGTGGAACGGGGGGTGCATGGGTAGAGAATCGTACCTGCACGGCGGCCAATACCAAATCAAGCACGGTGCGTGTGGCCGGACGCCAGCCGGGCTGCTCCTGCCACCGCCGGTCGAAAGTGGCGAGCATTTCGGCGCCGAATTTCCGGCGGAACGCAGCCGGAAAAAGGAGCAACAGCGCGGCAACCAGCCCGTGCATCAGGCGCGGCCCTCGGGCAGCAGTTTGCGCACGCGGGAGAGTTCCACCAGACCGGCCAGGCGCTCGGCTTCCGCCTTGAGCACGCGATGCCCCAGACGGCTGAGGCGATAGTAACGGCGGCGCTCATCCTCGTCAGCCTCCTCGATCAGGCCGCTGTCGAGCAATCGCGCGAGCAAGCGGTAAAGAGAGCCGATCTCCAGCCGAACGCCGCCCTGCGACTCGCGCTCGACCTCCTTCATGAGCCCATAACCGTGGCGTGGCCCCTGGGTCAACGCTATAAGTATGTGAAAGTCAGCGGGCTTGAGAGCGTCCGGCATATAAGTATTTTGAGTATATGTAATCCGCCTGCATCGAGTCAAGCGCGATTTAACTCCGGTATGACCCGGCACGACGATCCGTTCGCCCGCTAAGGACAGGCACATGAGATAACGCCACGAACACCGTGGGATACAATTATCTGGCATCTATGCGGCTAACGGCGGGCGACTCGCGAAACTTAAGGAGGCAATCCGAACCATGCTTGGCTTGATGATGGACTATCCGCTCACGCTGTCTCATATTCTTGAGCGGTCCGCCAAGATCTATCCCAGTAAGGAAATCGCCAGCCGGGTTCCCGACGGCTCGATCCACCGTTATACCTATGGCGATTTCTACAAGCGCGTTCATCGTCTCGCTCACGTTCTAAAGAGCCTGGGAGTGCAAGCCGGCGATCGCATCGGGACGCTGTGCTGGAATAGCTCCCGCCATTTGGAGCTGTATTTCGCGGCGCCCTGCGCCGGCTGCGTCTTGCATACACTCAACCTTCGCCTGGCTGCCGATCAATTGTCGTATATTGCAAACCACGCCGAAGATCAGGTGATCTTCGTAGACGCGTCCGTGCTGCCCATTCTGGAACCGATCCGCGCGGAACTCACATCGGTCCGCCACATCGTCGTTCTGAACGATCTCGGCGAGAAACTACCCGCCGGCACGCTCGATTACGAAACGCTGCTTGCCGCGGCTCCCGATGAGCCTTATGCCTGGCCGCGACTCGACGAGAACGCCGCGGCGGCGATGTGCTACACGTCGGGGACCACCGGTCATCCGAAGGGGGTCGTTTACAGTCATCGCGCTTTGTTCCTCCACAGCTATGGCATCTGCATGGCGGACACCTTCGCGCTCAGCGAGCGGGATACGATTTTGCAGGTGATCCCGATGTTCCACGCCAATGGCTGGTGCATTCCCTACGCCGGGATCATGACCGGCGCAAAGCTGGTATTTACTGGGCGCCAGTTGGCGCCGGCGGATATTGCCATGCTTGTGGAAACTGAACGGATCACTTTCAGCGCGGGAGTGCCGACGGTCTGGATGACGCTCTACAGCCACCTGGAAGAACATCCGCACGATGTATCGAGCTTGCGCATGGTGGTGGTGGCGGGCTCCGCGATGCCGCGCCAGTTCGTGGAGAAGTATTGGACGAAGCACCACGTTCCGTTCAGGCTGGCGTGGGGCATGACTGAGACCACACCCATCGCGACCGTGACATCCGTTAAAAGCCATCTGGAGTCACTTCCCGATAACCACCGGTTTGATCTTCTCGCACGGCACGGACTTCCGCTGGCAGGCGTGGATATTCGCATCGTCGACGGCGACGGCCAGGAGCTGCCCTGGGACGGTAGGACCATGGGCGAACTGCAAGCCCGCGGACCGTGGGTGGCCGCGGAGTACTACCGCGACCCACAATCCTCGCAATCCTTCATGGATGGCTGGCTCCGAACCGGCGATGTGGCCACCATCGATGCGGAGGGCTACATCCAGATTATGGATCGCACCAAGGATCTGGTAAAAAGCGGCGGCGAATGGATTTCAAGCGTAGATCTCGAAAATGCGATCATGGCGCACCCCAAGGTCGCGGAGGCCGTGGTCATCGGCGTTTTTCATCCCAAATGGCAGGAGCGGCCTTTGGCCTGTATCGTGCCTTTGCCGGAGTACAGAGATCGTATTACAAAAACCGAAATTCTGGATTTCCTGGCCTCGCGTGTGGCCAAGTGGTGGCTGCCGGATGACATCGTGTTTATTGACGCCGTTCCCAAGACCAGCGTTGGTAAATTCAATAAGCGGGCCCTGCGAGAGCAGTTCAAGGATTACAGGCTAAGCCTATGACCTGCCGGACGGCATCCGCGCTGACTGCCGCGCTTCTCTTCCCTCTCGCGGCTCTGGCCACCGACTGCCGTTTCACGCTGGCGGACCAGTCTAACTATGCGGCCAATACGGGCTTCTACCTGGACCTCGAAAATACGCCCGCGGGTTCGTCGACTACCTGCCAGTTACAGAACATGATCGTCGCCGTGGGAGTGGCCGACGGCAGCCAGTGGCAGTTCATCGTCGCCAGTCCGGCCTGGGTGGTGAATCAGAACTATACGGCCCAAGCCGTGATCACGCCCACCTACTTCGAACTATACCTGAACGGGCAACTGCTGGGTCACATCTCAAGCGGATTCTCTGGCCTGCCATACCAGGACTTGCTGGCGAACTCCATTCCCTCCTGGGCGGCGGGCGCCGGCAACTATCTGGTGGCTCAAAGCTCTCTCAATGCGGCATCGAGCGGCGCGAGCGCGGTTTCCGAGATATTTGCAGCGGATACGCGGCCACTGCCGCTCATGTTACTCGCGCCAGGAGATCTTTCCGAGAGCGTGCCTTTCCCATACGACGGGAGTGACTCGTTAACCGTGACCGCGGCGTTCAGCCTTACCGCCGCATCCGCCAATCCTCAGACCTACGCGCCTTATGTGGACACCTATGGCCAGAGCGTTTATTCGACCTTCACGGGCAAGATTCAGGCGGACGCCGATCTGCAGACCGCGGCCTCCGAAGAGCAAACAGCGCTGGCCGGCTGGGGAGTGCCCACGGGCTACGACGCATGGGGCGGCGTGCTCAACGCGGGCTGGCAGGACGCGGCCACTGGCTTCTTCCATGTGATCCAGCGGAATAACATCTGGTGGCTGATTTCGCCCGCCGGTAATCCATGCTTCTACATCGGCCTGGATACCGGACCGCTGACCACCGGCAACAACACTCCCACCACCGGCCGCGAATGGGAATTTGCCGCGCTGCCTCCGCAAACTGCGCCGTACGATGTAGCCTGGGGTTCCGGCGACTGGGGCAACACCGGGATCTCCAGTGTCTCGTTCGACACCTGGAACATGATCCGCAAATACGGCAGCGATTCCTGGCAGACTACGGCCACCAACCTGACCGTCCAACGCATGCAGGCGTGGGGATTCTCCGGTTTCGGCAAATGGTCCAACGTCACCGGCAACCTGCCCATCCTGCCAGTGCTCGAGCCTTATAATGTTCCGATCCTGGTGACCCATCCGGACATCTTCGATCCGAATGTGCAGGCGCAGTTTCAGGCTTCCCTGCAACAACAGATCGAACCCAGCTTGAGCGATGCTTCGATCCTGGGCTGGTCGTTCGGCAACGAGTACGACGAAATCATCACGCCGGCCGAGATTACGAGCATCCTCGCCCTGGCGGGCACGGTGCCTTCGAAACAAGCGCTGGTGAACCAGGCGTTGAGCGCAATTTACGGCAATAGCGTCGCCGCCATGGCCGCGGCGTGGGGCGTGACCGCCGCCAGCGTCGCCGATCTTTATAATTCATCGCCCACGCCTCCCGCCGCCGATATCGAGACGCTGCGCGAGTATTATGCCGGTCAGTATTACGGATACCTTTATCAGACGATCAAAGGCATCGATGCGAATCACTTGTTTTTCGGCTTTTGGATCGTCCCCGGCTGGTGGGTGAATGCGACTGACTGGCAACTGCAGGCCGCGCATGTGGACGTGATCGGCTATGACCGTTACTCGCCAGTCTTCGAAGACAGCCTGCTGCAAAGCCTGGCGACGTCCACAAACAAGCCGATCTTTCTGGGCGAATCCTCGTTTCCCCCGACTTACAGCCTGCTGCGCGGCTACGAGGCGTACCCCGCGGTCAGTTCCACCGACGATGCCAATGCGGGCGCGATGTATCAGGCCAATCTCGATGCGGCTGCGCACAATCCCTGGTGCGTGGGCGTGGCGTGGTTCGAGTACCGCGATGAGCCGGTGTCGGGACGCGGCTTCCTGGGCGAAACCGAACTGGACCTGGTGGAGGGCGAAGATTACGCCTTCGGCATGGTGGACGTCGCCGACCGTCCGAAATACGATCTGGTGAACCAGGTGCGGACCACCAACCTTGCTATGGCGCAGCGCCGCCTGACCTTCGGCCCACCCAGCTTAAACACCGGCGGGACGGTCAACAATGCCAGCTTCGCCGCCAACGCGGCGGTCGCGCCGGGCAGCCTGGTGTCGATCTTCGGCACCGGCCTCTCCGACACGGATCAGGCAGCCCCCGGTGTGCCGCTGCCCGTCGCGCTGGGCACTACGTCACTGACGCTGGGCGGCGTGCCCATGCCGCTGGTCCACGCGTTTCCCTTGCAGGTGGATGCGCAGGTACCGTGGGAACTGGCAGGACAGTCGCAGGCGCAACTCGCCATTGTCACCGACGATCTGAATGGCAATAAGGTCAGCGTGCCAATCGCGCCATTTTCGCCCGGCCTTTATTCGGTCGCCGGCAACGGCATGGGCCAGGGCGCGATTCTCATCAACGGCACCGCCACGCTGGCCGCTCCGGCCAACTCGCCGTACAACGCGCAGCCTGCCCGCCGCGGCGTGGACTATATCGACATCTTCGCCACCGGCCTGGGACCGGTCACGAATCAGCCGGCCACCGGTGCGCCTGCGCCGTCGAGCCCGCTCGCGTACACCACCAACACCGTGACGGTCTCTATCGGTGGCGTGCCGGCCACGCCCACGTTCGCGGGCCTCGCGCCGGGCTGGGTCGGCCTCTGTCAGGTGAACGTGCAGGTGCCCGCGAATGCCCCTGCGGGAGACGCCGTGCCGGTGTCGCTTAGCGTGGGCGGAGTGGCTTCAAACCAGGTAACGATGGCGGTCCAGTAGTGCAAACTTCAGGCGCACGCCCTTACTTCGGCCCCACCGTAATCTCCAGTAGGTCGGCGTCATCCGGCTCCGACGCGAATATCGGCCCGCTGCACACGTTGGCGTCGGTGAACGATTTCGCCAATGCCATAGCGAATTGCCGACGGTTCGCTCCCACTTCCAAGGCGATTCCCGGTTGTGGCTTGCCGAATACCAGGGCGGGCGTCAGCGAGACAGCCAGGCCGGCCGCTTCCAGGGTCGCCTTGATCTCACCCGCGAAGGCGCTGATCTCCGGGTCGCCCGGCTGCGTGACGATCGAGACTTTTTGCCCCCTGAAGCCGGCCAGCGCCGATTCAATCGTTTGCCTCTGCGCGGACCCTATGTGCCGAGGGCCGAGTTGCGCTTCGAGGCGCAGGCGGGCGGCCCGCTCCTGTTCTACCGCCAGTTGCAGCCCGAGGTTCTCTTTCCGCAACAGTTCGTGGTGCGCCTTGGCGTGCGCCATATCGGCTTCCAGGCGCCGTTGTTCGGTGTAAGCCATGGCGGCTTGCGCATGAGCCCGCGCGGCTCCGGCATGCGCGTGCGCCACCGCTTCGGCGGACGTGCTTTCCAGGCTTTTGAGTTGCATTTCCTTGGCGGACGTGACACGGCCCGCAAAAAGGGCCAGCAAGAAGCTGGTCCCCGCCGCCAGGCAGACGAACACGACGTAGGCCAGGGTAGACCAGTTCAGACCCCGTTCCAGGAAATGCACATTGGAGAGATCTGGCACGGGACTTATAGGGTGCCAGCTTGAAGGGCTATTGGCAATTCCTAGTCGTACTGACGGTTCTAGAAAATCGCCCTGGTACGAGTCAAACGAATGCGCCCGCTGGAGTGATTTGGCACCGGTATTTCGTTTCAGGTTTTGCACAAATATTTTGCAGGCCGGGACTGCGCGCTCAATAAAAATATATTTCCTTTTAATTGTGCAGCATGGATGCAATTCTGGGCTCGCCGTGTTGACACCCGCGCAAAGGCAAGCAACAATCGGCGTTCGAGTTCTAGTCCTTTTAGGATGTTTGGATGATTAACACTCTAACTTCAGCCCCCCCCCCGTTGCGAACGATCGGGTTTCATCGCTCCCCTTCTCCTGCTTGCGCTTAGCCCGCTAAGGCTTGGCGCACAGCCCGCGCAAACCCAGACCACGGCGCTGCTCTCCCAGTCGTTGGCGGCGCTTACCCACGGCACCGTGGTAACAGACGCGACGCTACAGGGCAACGTCAACTACGTGGCGGGCTCCGATGAGGAATCCGGGCCCGCCACTCTGGAGGCGCTCGGGCACCTCGAAAGCCTGGTGGTCCTTAACCTCAGCGGCGGGCAACGCCAGCAGATCCAGAATGGAAGCCAAGCCGCCTCCACGGGTCCTGACGGGCAGCAGGAGCTCGCGCCGTTGCATAACTCCCTGAGTCCCGCGGCCTGGTTCGTTCCAGCGCTTGTCATGGAAGGGCTTCTTCAAGATCCGAGTTACTCAGTCACTTACACCGGCGTCGAGGATCTCAACGGCGTATCGGTGCGCCACTTCCAGGCGACGCGAACCCCACCCGGACAGGGCGACGCCGCGACCATGCAACTGCTCTTGCAGCTTGCGTCATTCGATTTATACCTGGACGCCACTACATTCCTCCCGGTGGCGCTCAATTTCAACACCCACCCCGCCAATAACGCTCTCCAGAATATCCCGATCGGCATCGAGTTTTCGGACTACCGCAGCGCGAACGGCGTGGCAACGCCGTTCCGCATACAGAGATTCCTCCAGCGCAGCCTGTTGCTTGACATAACGATAACCAGCGTGGCCATCAATTCCGGCCTGCCGCCGGGCGATTTCCAGATCCAGTAGCGAGGGAGACGACCATGACACGCCATACCATTCTCGTTACTCTCGCACTTGCCACACTTCCGGCGCCGCTCGTAGCTCAACCGGCTCAACCGGCCACCGGCCTTCCGCCCTTTGGCAGCTTCAGCGGCGGGACCTTCGATACGGTCAACAACGGCAACCTGAACGTTCACTTTCAGATACCGATCGGCAACAAGGCGGGCCGAGGAACGCCTTTCGCGTATACGCTGACCTATGACAGCTCGGTCTGGTACCCAACAGGAGGCGTTTGGATGCCCGTGTACAACTGGGGCTGGAAGGCGGCCACGGCGGTTGCGCTGACCGGGAGCGTTTCCTATGGTTCCAGCCCCCAGTCGTGCCTAGGTACCAACTTCACTGTGTATGCAGGTTGGGGTATTACGATCCTTATGGCGTCGCACATTACTTCCCTGGCCAGTTAGCGTATCCGATCCCGCCGCAGGGTTGTGGCACCTGGCAGGATTTCCTCAACAACGTGGCAGCGTCGGACGGCTCCGGCTATTCCATGAGCTTCAGCGTAGCGGGCGGCACTCCCTCCGTCTCAGGTCTACTGTCCCCAAACGGCACGACGATCACCGTCCCGGTGGGACCCTACGGCCAGACGGCCAGCGGACCCGGATCGCTCACCGACCGCAACGGCAACATCATCAGCGCGGGGAGCGGGTCCGCGCCGACCTTTACAGACACGCTGGGAGACACCGCGCTCACGGTCTCCGGCGCCGGAACGCCTGCCAGCCCAACGCTGCTCTCGTTCACGAATCCGGACCCGCCCAACGACCCGAACGGTGGCACTTCCTCGTACAAAGTCAACTACACGGCCATGACCGTCCAGACCGCCTTCGGATGCTCGGGCATCACCGAATACGGCGCGACGGTGCAGAATCTGATCAGTAGCATCACGCTGCCGGACGGCAGTTCCTACTCGTTCACGTACGAGACCACGCCGGGCCACTCACCCAACGTGACCGGGCGATTGGCTTCGGTGATCCTGCCCACGGGCTTCGCGGAGAGCAGCGGCACGATCAGCTACGCCTACTCGGGCGGATCGAACGGCATCACCTGCGGGGACGGCACTGCGGCTACCCTGAAGCGCACCACGCCGGACAGCGCCACCCCGTGGATCTACGCGCACAGCGAATCAGGGTGCGCCTCCGGTTCAAAATGGTGCACCACCATTACGGATCCCTCCAGCCCAACCACCAACCAGACCGTCATGAGCTTCACTCCCGCGGCGCCCACCGGCGGCCAAACCAACGGCTACGAGGAACAGCGCATGGTCTACCAGGGGTCCACGTCGGGCACACTCCTGCAGACGGTGGATACCTGCTACAACGGCGCCGCCCCTCCGTGCCCGACGGCCGTAATCACTTCGCTTCCGCCCACGCAGGTGACCACCCGCACCACGCCCGGCGGGTACACGCTTCAGGCCTACAAGACCACGAAATATAATAGCTATGCGCTCCCGACGTACGTCTACGAGTACGACTACGGCAACGGAGCCCAAGGCAATCTTCTTCGGGAAACGGTCATCGCTTACGACACTGCCCTCACCAACAACATCGTCAACATGCCGAGCTCCATAACCGTCGAGACAGGAGCCGGCGTCACCGTAGCGCAGACCAACTACAGCTATGACCAGACAGCCGTGGTGGCCACCACCGGTACGCCGCAGCACGCCAACCCGAGCGGCTCGCGGGGCAACGCCACCACGGTCCAGTACCTGACCGCCGGAACCACATACCTCACCCAAACCTACAAATACTTCGACACAGGCAACGTGGACGTATTCACCGACGTGAATGGCGGCCTGACGACATATGCGTATGGCGCCTGCGGCAATTCGTTCCCCACCGGCGTCACCGAGGCCGTCAGCGGCCTGACCCAGTCCTACACCTGGAACTGCACCGGCGGCGTGCAGACATCCACGACCGACGAGAACGGCCAGTTGTGGTCCGTTGGTTACAAGGACGACTATTACTGGCGGCCAACCTCCACCACGGACCCGGCACCATACACCACCAACCTGAGCTACTCCACCGGCCCATTCGCCAGCGAGAGCACCTTAAACTTCAACGGGACAACTTCGACTGTGGATACCCGCACCACTGTGGACGGCCTCGGCCGCACATACTGGACGCAACGGCAGCAAAAGCAGGCCACCAACAGCTACGACACCGTGCAGAATACCTACGATCCGCTGGGCAGGCCGTACAAGGTTACCATGCCCTTTTCCAACGCCGCGATGACGAGTACGACGTAAGCGTATGAGGAACCCATCTTGAGGGTATCGCGAAAAGGGCCGACGATGGGGCATGGAGCAAAAACGGAGCGCGGCAGAAGGCCTGCGGATCGTCGAAGAATTCGAACGTAGCGGGCTGAGCCGGCGCCAATTCTGCGAACAAAGAAACCTGCCGATAACGACGCTGGATTACTGGCGTGGGAGAAGGGCGAAAGCGACGAAGCCTCGTCTGGTGAAGGTCGCCGTCGAAAGGGAAGAGCCGCCGGCAGGATTCAGCGTGGTGCTGCGGAATGGGCGGCGGATCGAAAGCCCATGGAACTTTCGCGATGCTGAGTTAGAGCGTTTGATCCGGACGGTCGAAAGCGCATGATGTTCGGCCTGGGGCCTGCGACGAAGATCTATATCGCGGTGGAGGCCATCGACATGCGCAAGGGGTTCGAGGGCTTATACGGCCTGGTGCGCGATCATTTGGGGCAAGATCCGCTGAGTGGCCATCTCTTCCTATTCACCAATCGGACCCAGACGCGCTTGAAGGTGCTGGCGTGGGATGGAAGCGGGCTATGGGTTTGCGCGAAGCGTCTGGAGAAAGGCCGCTTCCGCTGGCCCTCGGCTAAAGATGCGCGGAGTGTCACAATGCGGGCCGATGAGTTATCGATGTTAGTAAGTGGGTTGGACATTGAGCAAACCAGACAACGTGATTGGTACCGTGGTCCCACGTAGATAGTCCGGAATCAGTCGAAAAAGATCTGGAACATTTCCGGCATTTCATGTATCATTGAATTTCCGGATGACAGGCACCGACCCACAAGCCCGAATCGCATTGCTGGAGCGCGAGCTACAGTGGGCGCTGTTGAAGATTCAGGTATTGGAAGAACGGTTGCGGCAGCAGCGCATCAAGATGTTAGGCCCGCGCAGCGAGACGCTGAGTGACCTCCAACTGGAACTGCTGGCGGAGGAAGAGCCTGGCGTAACAGGCGAGGAAGTGGAGGCGGAATCGCGCCGCGAGCCGATCACTCAAGCGCCGCGGCGCGAGGGCAAGCCGCCCCGCCGTGCACATCCGGGAAGGCAACGCTTGCCGGACAATCTGCCGCGCGTAGAACAAGTGATCGCTTGTGCCAATCGACAGTGCACCAAATGCGGAGCCGAGACCGCGGTCCTGGGCTATGACCAGAGCGAGCAGTTGGATGTAGAGCCGGCCCGCTATTTTGTGCGCGTGATCAAACGGGAAAAGCGGGCATGCCGGAAGTGCGTGGACAGCACGGTCATGGCGGCGCCACTGCCGGAACGGATCGTGGAAAAAGGGCTGGCCAGCGATCGCGTGGTGATCCAAACGGTGGTGGCCAAGTATTCCGATCACTTACCGCTGTACCGGCAAGCGGTCATACTGGCGCGGGAAACAGGCATTGAGATCGGCCGGGCGACATTGGATGGCTGGGTGATGCGGGTGGGCGAGCTCCTCCAGCCGGTGGTCGCGGCGATGCGTCAAGATTTGCTGCGCGGATCGTATATACAGGCGGATGAGACCATCGTGCCGGTGCAGATGCACGATGGGCGCGGAGCGGATCATCAGGCGTACTTATGGCAATACGGCAGGCCGGGTGCGGAAACGGTATTTGATTTCCAGTTAGGGCGGGGGCGGGAGGGTCCGCGCAAATTTCTAGGAACGTGGGAAGGAATATTGCAGACCGATGGCTACCAGGCCTACGACGGTTTGGGCGGGCCGAGACTGGTGCACGTCGGGTGCTGGACCCACGCACGCCGCAAGTTCGTGGATGCCGTGAAGGTGAATCCACGAGACGGAGAAGCGATCCAAATGGTGACGCGCATGGACGCGCTATTCCTGGTGGACCGGCACGCGCGCCAACAGCAGATGAGCGAGGAAGCACGCCTGGAATTACGGCGTCAGCATGCCGAATCGTGGGCAGAAGAGATCCGTAGTGAATGTGAGGCGCTGTTGCGGGTTGTGTTGCCGAAGAGCGCACTGGGCCAAGCGGCGGCGTATACCTTACATATGTGGGCGAAGCTACGGCGCTGTTTCGACTTTGCCGAGGTAGAGTTGTCGAATAACCTGGCGGAAAATTCTATGCGTCCGATCGCACTGGGCCGTAAGAACTGGCTGCATGTGGGTAGCGCGTTATCGGGACCCAAAGTGGCGGCCATTCTCTCGGTCGTGGAATCCTGCCGCCGGCTGCATCTTCCGGTCACGGAGTACCTCAGCGCGGTGCTGCCCGGCATAAATCGGTGCACATTGCCGGAAGTGGCAAACTTGACCCCAGCTCGATGGGCTGCCGGCCGGTCCTGATCCTTACTACCCTGGGTTGGTTAGACGCTTACCGATCACTTACCGCTGTACCGGCAAGCGGTCATACTGGCGCGGGAAACAGGCATTGAGATCAGCCGGGCGACATTGGATGGCTGGGTGATGCGGGTGGGCGAGCTCCTCCAGCCGGTGGTCGCGGCGATGCGTCAAGATTTGCTGCGCGGATCGTATATACAGGCGGATGAGACCATCGTGCCGGTGCAGATGCACGATGGGCGCGGAGCGGATCATCAGGCGTACTTATGGCAATACGGCAGGCCGGGTGCGGAAACGGTATTTGATTTCCAGTTAGGGCGGGGGCGGGAGGGTCCGCGCAAATTTCTAGGAACGTGGGAAGGAATATTGCAGACCGATGGCTACCAGGCCTACGACGGTTTGGGCGGGCCGAGACTGGTGCACGTCGGGTGCTGGACCCACGCACGCCGCAAGTTCGTGGATGCCGTGAAGGTGAATCCACGAGACGGAGAAGCGATCCAAATGGTGACGCGCATGGACGCGCTATTCCTGGTGGACCGGCACGCGCGCCAACAGCAGATGAGCGAGGAAGCACGCCTGGAATTACGGCGTCAGCATGCCGAATCGTGGGCAGAAGAGATCCGTAGTGAATGTGAGGCGCTGTTGCGGGTTGTGTTGCCGAAGAGCGCACTGGGCCAAGCGGCGGCGTATACCTTACATATGTGGGCGAAGCTACGGCGCTGTTTCGACTTTGCCGAGGTAGAGTTGTCGAATAACCTGGCGGAAAATTCTATGCGTCCGATCGCACTGGGCCGTAAGAACTGGCTGCATGTGGGTAGCGCGTTATCGGGACCCAAAGTGGCGGCCATTCTCTCGGTCGTGGAATCCTGCCGCCGGCTGCATCTTCCGGTCACGGAGTACCTCAGCGCGGTGCTGCCCGGCATAAATCGGTGCACATTGCCGGAAGTGGCAAACTTGACCCCAGCTCGATGGGCTGCCGGCCGGTCCTGATCCTTACTACCCTGGGTTGGTTAGACGCTTACAGTACGACGGCGCCCAATACGACCGCGCCGTATACGCAAACGAGCTACGACGCGCTGAGCCGCCCCGTCACGGTGACCGATGGCGGCGGCGGCACCACTACCTACAACTACACGCAAACGCCCGTCACCGCGCAGGTAGGGTTTGACGTGCTCGTAACGGTGAGCGGCAGCCCGAACGTTGCGCGGCAATACGAGTACGACGGACTGGGCCGGTTGACGTCGGTATGCGAGGTCAATTCGGGCACCGGGTCCGGAAAGTGCGGCCAGAGTGTGCAGCCGACCGGCTACTGGACTAAGTATACCTACGACGTGCTCAACGACCTGCTCACGGTCAATCAAAACGCGCAGCCGGGTGGCACGCTCCAGACCCGCACCTACGCCTACGACGGCCTGGGCCGCATGACCTCCGAGAAGAACCCCGAAACCAACCAGACCGCCTACACCTATACCTTCGACACCGATACCACCTGCGGCACCCACGACGGCGACCTGGTAAAGCGTATCGACCCGCAGGGCACCGTCACCTGCTATGCGTACGACGCCCTGCACCGGCTCACCGGCGTGACCTACCCCAGCGGCGGGTATTCGAGCGTCACCCCAGCCAAGACCTACGTCTACGACGCGGCCACTGTGGACAGCACGGCCATGTTGTATCCCGCAGGCAGGCTGGCGGAGGCGTACACGGGCAGCCCCAGTTCCAAAACCACCGATCTGGGCTTCAGCTACAGCAATCGCGGCGAGGTGGCCGCCGTATATCAGTCCAGCCCGCATTCCAGCGGCTACTACAACATCGCCGCCACGTACTGGGCGCCGCAAGGCCTGCTGGAGAAGCTGACTCCCAACATGGGCGCAAGCATCCCCAACTGGACCTACACGCCGGAAGGTGAGGGCCGCGTCAATACGGTCTCGGCCAGTAGCGGCACGAACCCGGTCAGCGGCACATCGTATAATGGCTTCAGCGAGGTGCTGGGCATCACCTTCGGCTCAGCGGACTCGGACGCCTTCACTTACGACCCCAACACGGGACGCATGACCCAATATAAAGCCAGCGTCGGCGGTTCGTCCATGACCGGCACCCCCGGCTGGAACGCCAACTGGACCTTGGGCACGCTGGGCATCGTCGATGGCTTGAACTCGAAGGACACGCAAAGCTGCAGTTACGCGTACGATAATCTCGCGCGTCTCACAACGGCTGGTTGCGGCACGGTTTGGAGCCAGAGCTTCACTTACGACGCCTTTGGGAATATCAACAAATCCGGAACGCAGTCGTTCATGCCGACGTACAGCGAGACCACCAATCAATACACGCTCATCGGCTCGGTCACGCCCAAGTACGACAGCAACGGCAACTTAACCAGCGACGGATTCTACACCTATACCTGGGACGGCGAAGGCAACCTGGCCACGCTGGGCGGCAACGCTGAAACCTGTGACGCGCTGGACCGCCGCGTGGAACAATACAACGGCAGCGCATACACCGAGATCGTGTACGGGCCTGCCGGCAACAAGTTCGCGTTGATGAGCGGCCAGACGGTGACCAAGGTTTTCGCGCCGCTCTCTGGCGGAGCCACGGCAGTGTACACGTCCAGCGGCTTGTCTTACTACCGGCATCCGGACTGGCTAGGCAGTTCGCGCGTGGCTTCTACGCCCAGCCGGACGCTGTATTACGACGGAGCTTATGCGCCGTTCGGCGAGAACTATGCGGAGACGGGGACGACGGACCGCAACTTCACGGGACAGAATCAGGATTTGACGCCTGGGGCGACGGCGCCGCTATACGACTTCCCGTACCGGGAGTATCAGCCGACGCAGGGGCGCTGGGTTTCGCCGGACCCGGCGGGGATGGCTGCTGTGGACCCCACCAATCCACAGAGCTGGGACCGCTACGCCTACGGCCTAGGCAGCCCGTGCGGCAACCTCGACCCGCTTGGCCTTGATACGTGCAACCTCAACATCCAGGTCAACAACCGAGCGGACCTAAGCGCGGGCCAGCTTAGCGCGGCGGAGGCGCAAATTAACGCAATTCTCGCAGCCGTTCCGAGCGAAGGTGGGGATGACGTCGGGGCGGTCTTCACGTTCAGCGGCACGCCCGACTACACACTGAACATCGTCAACGGAAGCCCGAACGGGCTTTTCGGATGGCAGAGGAGCTTCCTGTTCTTTCAAGGTAATGCCACCGTCAACGCTGCAGCAATTGGCAACGTATTCGACAGCCAGCCCGGGGTGATACCCCAAGTAGCCGGAACCGTCAGCGTGCACGAGTTGACCCACCGAATCACGGGTGTCGGCGACCTGCCGTTCAGCGGCGGTGCCAGCGGCGATCCGAATCTCATGCAAATTGACAGCTTCATTCAGCAGTTCCCCAACCAGGCGACCCAGCGGTACCTCGACCCGGGCGGCTTGCTCCTTAGCCCTGGCCAAGTTTCAGCGCTGTACCGCAAGTGCAGCAAGAAGCATCAGAACAGTAGCGCAGGGGGCGGCGGCGGGGACAACAGCGGCGGTCTTACACCCGGCGATGAGTTCGGGTGGTTGTACCTCTACTTTGCGGCTGTGAACCGTCCCTACCTATGAGACAGCCCGAGCTTTTGTGAGACAGCCTAGGCCGGCGGTGCTGCGAGAAGTGAGCGAACTGGCGACTGCTGCATATCAGCCGCGAGCGATTCGCATCCGTGAGCCGACCACGTTGGCGACGATACCGCTCCACGGCTGTGACGGCGTTTCGGCCGTGAGGCCGCGACGGCGAGGTAGTTGACCGGGCATGGCGCGAATGCGAATGCCGGACAAAGTAGCTCGGTGCTGATCACCAGCCCGCCAGAAACGGAGGGATATATGCGACGAACCAAAGCCCTGCTGCTCTTCCCGGCCGTTTTTTTCCGCTCCTGCTTGGGCGCCGTTCCGACCGAGGCGCCGGCCAGCGGCGGCGGCCACGCCACGGAAGCAAAGCCGGAGGACCGCATCCGCGAGCTTGCTCGGGCGCTTCCGCCCGGCAGCAGGCTTCGTGGGGCACTCGAAAGGGGTGAGCGCGGAGATGGAGTCCGGTATCCCTGGATGGATGCGATGCGGAGTGAAGGAGTCCGGCGCGCCTTGGTGCGCACAGAGTTCGTATGGCGCGGAAAACCCACTGCGGTCAGGGTCTCCCGAATCGTCTATTCCTCGGAATACGAACCCGCCTGTGCACAAATCAGCGACCCGCAGCGGCTCTCGCGGGTCCGGACAAGCGGCCTTGAGGGCCGCCTGGGCGACGCCGCGATCGCGCGCACCCTCAGTGCGCACTGGCTGCTCATTCACGGTCGCCACGGGACCAAACACGGGATTGGCATCATCGAGCTGCTTGCCGACGAATGGCTGCCGCGCCGCCCTGACATCCTCGCCCCAGCGCCCAAGGCGCCCGACCGCTTCCGCGAGGCGGTCGATATGGAGGATGTGGCGGCTGTGACTGCCCTCTTCGGAAGCGTGACGCGCGAGGAACGCGACAGCGCACTGTGGGCGGCCCTCCTAAGCGACGATCCGTGTCTTTTCGCAGCGATCCTGAAGCGGAGCGCGAATGTAAACCTTCGAAACCAAGACGGCGAGTCGTTGCTGATGGCTGCAGCCCGGCATGGCGCACTGGCGAACGCAAAGGCGCTCCTGGCCGCCGGTGCGGATGTAGGTGCAACAGCTCCTAATGGGGAGACCGCCCTCTCCATCGCCGTACGGCTGCATGACGACCGAATCACCGAACTGCTCAGGCAATCGGGCGCGCACCAGTGACCCTCGCGACAGCGCCCTGCGAGGCTTCGCCGGTGGGATTCGACGTTGTCGTTACTTGTGGCAGGCGGCCAAGCCTCCACTCGTCAGCGCGAATATGATGGGCCGGCCCGACTGGAGAGCTTGGCAGGACGATGCACTGGCCTTCGCCTCGACCTGCCACCGCCTGAACGTACTGACGAACAATGCCGGAGCTGGCGCGTTTCAACGCTGAACGGTTGGGCGCATTCGTCGCCCCGACTTTGCTTCTCACGGCCCGACCGCTGGCATCACAGACGGAGGAACAGCAGCAACTCATCGACCATCTCCCCCTTTGCAGCGCTCTGCAGCCGGGTGGTACGCTTAGACCCGAAAAAAACCCTGAAACCAATCAGATCGCCTACATCTACACCTTCGACACCGATACCACCTGCGGCACCCACGACGGCGACCTGGTAAAGCGTATCGACCCGCAGGGCACCGTTACCTGCTATGCGTACGACGCCCTGCACCGCTCACCGGCGTAACCTACCCCAGCGGCGGGTATTCGAGCGTCACCCCGGCCAAGACCTACGTCTACGACGCGGCGACGGTGGACAGCGCCACCATGATGTACCCCAAGAGCCGGCTAGCGGAGGCGTACACGGGCAGCCCCAGTTCCAAAACCACCGATCTGGGCTTCAGCTACAGCAATCGCGGCGAGGTGGCCGCCGTATATCAGTCCAGCCCGCATTCCGGCGGGTACTACAACATCGCAGCCACGTACTGGGCGCCGCAAGGGCTGCTGGATACGCTCAACCCCAACACGACCGGCATCCCTACCTGGACATACGTGCCGGAGGGGGAGGGCCGCGTCAATACGGTCTCGGCCAGTAGCGGCACGAACCCGGTCAGCGGCACATCGTATAATGGCTTCAGCGAGGTCATGGGCATCACCTTCGGTTCGGCGGACTCCGACGCCTTTACCTACGACCCTAACACCGGACGCATGACCCAATACAAAGCCAATGTCGGCAGTTCGTCCATGACCGGAACTCCCACCTGGAACGCCAACTGGACCCTTGGCACGCTGGGCATCGTCGATGGCTTGAACTCGAAGGACACGCAAAGCTGCAGTTACGCGTACGACAGTCTAGCGCGGTTGACGTCGGCGGGCTGCGGCAGTACAATCTGGAGCCAGAGCTTCAGCTACGACGCGTTCGGTAATATCACTAAGACTGGCTCTCAGTCGTTCGGCCCGACCTACAGCGAAACCACGAATCGCTACACCGCCATCGGATCGGTCACACCCACCTACGACAGCAATGGCAACGTGACCTACGACGGATTCTACAACTATACCTGGGACGGCGAAGGCAACCTGGCCACTCTGAGCGGCAACGCTGAGACCTATGACGCGCTGGACCGCCGCGTGGAGCAATACAATGGCAGCGCGTACACCGAGATCGTGTACGGGCCTGCCGGCAACAAGTTCGCGTTGATGAGCGGCCAGACGGTGACCAAGGTCTTCGCGCCGCTCTCTGGCGGAGCCACGGCAGTGTACACGTCCAGCGGCTTGTCTTACTACCGGCATCCGGACTGGCTAGGCAGTTCGCGCGTGGCTTCTACGCCAACCCAGACGCTGTACTACGACGGAGCCTATGCGCCGTTCGGCGAGAATTATGCGGAGACTGGGACGACAGACCGCAATTTCACGGGGCAGAATCAGGATTTGACGCCTGGGGCGACCGCTCCCTTGTACGATTTCCTGTACCGGGAATATCAGCCGACGCAGGGGCGCTGGGTCTCGCCCGACCGGGCCGGACTGACCGCGGTCGACCCGACTAATCCGCAGAGTTGGGGCCGTTATAACTACGCGCTAAACAATCCGCTGCGGTACATAGACCCGTCGGGCCTGGACTACTGCGCGGCGGGCTCCGCCTTGTACGACAGCAACGGCAACCTGGTGGGTTACGACGACAGCCAGTGCGTTAGCGATGAGCAATATGGCGACGGCAGCGCCTACGCCGGGTACACTTATGTCTCGACAACCGAGAATATAACTATTGCCGACCAATCTTCCCAGGAATGGACCGATCCTGGCTCAGGGGCCGACAGCCCTTGGTACAGCTTCCTTGGGATTCGCGCGCCCGGCCAGACCTTCGGACAGTGCATGGCGCAAAATGCCAGCACCTACAGCATCGGAGGCAGCGTCGAGCTCGCGATCAACGTCGCCACCGGCACGAGCAGTTCCATTTCGTCCAACGCCTTCGTGGGGGCAGTCGCCGGGAATAGTGTCAACACCTTGCTATTTGGCGGGACCACCGACGCGGGGGCAGGCATGGCGTCCAACGCCCCCGGCCTCGTCAGCTCGGCAATGGGAGCCGCAACGACGTTCGGCCGAAGAACGACGACCATCATGTCGCTGAACTTGCTGGGCACCCCGGGCGGGCCCCCGCTGGCGCTGAGCCAGGCGTCGGCGCCGGCAAAGGCCATGCTTGGCAAGCTGGGTACAGCGCTGAGCCTCGGCATGAAGTTTACTACGAGGCTGGCGGTCGATGCGGCGTTTACAGCCGCCGAAGCCATCAACTGCTCCATTCCGAAGTGAGCACAATGCGCGGAAAAGGGAAATTGGCGGAGGTGAAGAGCGGCTTCCGACTCGCGGGGGGGGTGCTGCTTGCGTTTGCATGGCTCGTGCTGGCATTCAGCGGTCTGGGAATAGCGTCTTCGCAGGGTCCGCGTCGCCCGGCCGTGGGGTGGGCACTTCTGGCCGTGGCAGCCGTTGTTTTCCTACTGACCATGGACCGCTGGGCGAGGTTCTTCCCATGGGTACTAGCCTGGGGCGTCTTCGGCGGCATCTTGACCACGGCCTCCGGGCACGTGGTGAACCACCCGGAGGTCGCTGTTCCGCGTTGGGAGGGTGCCGCCATGACGCTGTTGTTTGCCACAGGCGCGCTCGCCTCGCAGGGCCTGGAGAAGCGGAGGCTGCGCCCGACCGATCGCGTCGCACTGCTGGCTTTCGCGTCTTGCGTCTTTTGGCAAGTCGCAGACTCCAAGGCTATGCTGCCAGCGCTTGGGATCGGCACCGCTTCCCTGGCGGGCGCCTGCCTCTACAACCGCCTGCAGATCCGGCGCGACCACGCTAGCGGGGGCTAAGATGGCGAGGCGACATCCCCGGAAAGCGACGGCCGTTGACGAGTTGACGGACGAGATCAGGAACAGGCAAGGGAATGTCATATGGCCCGGCCCCCTGGTCAACGGTATGCTCGTTGACAGGCTGGCCTGGAAGGGCTCGCCGGGCGCCACCGCACTCCAGAGGGTGCGGCTTATCATTTTCGGACTCAGCTTTTCGCTTGTGGGCTTGGTAT
>CAVPQK010000002.1:0-51112 GCA_963707465.1 Bryobacterales bacterium | reverse complement strand
CTCACCGTCCTTCAGGTTGGTGACGAAAACGCGATAAGGGTAGTCCGCCGTCGCGAACAATTGGTACTGCTCGGTCTGTCCGGCCTCCGGCGTTTTCGTCTTCACGTAGCGCAGCGCCACGAAGCGATAGGCTTGGCCCCAGCCCTCCGGTTGATAGTGAAACTCGCACTGGCCGGCGGCATCGGTGCGCGGCGAGGGCTGCCACTCCGCCGCCTTCAACGCCTCGACCAAACGCGCCGTCTTGCGCGCCGAGATAATGAATTGGCAACCGTGCTTCTCATAGGTCTCCGCCGCTTCCCAGCAGTAGAAGCCGGAGTCGGCCCGCGCGTAGACGGTCTCCACCCCCGGCGGCAACGCTGCCCACGCCCGCTCCAGATGCCGGGCGATTTGACCGCCGCTGGGCCGGTCTCCGTTGTGGAGTTCGCCCATCACGTACTCCCGCGTCTCGGCCAGAAAGGTTAGGATCGGCTGGTAACTCTTCTTCCCCCGGTAGCGCGGGTTGTAGCCCTTACGCCCTCCCATCTGCTGCCCAAAGAGCGTGTGTACGGTCGTGTCGGTGTCCAAGGTCACCGACTTCAGTCGCACATGGGCCGCTTCCCACACCCGCTGGCGCATGCACCGCTGCACTTCCAACAACTGCCGCGCGATTTCCAGATGCAGGGAAGCCAGAAACCGCCAGAAGGTGCACTGCGGCGGCAAACGCCAGACCTTTAGGATCCCTACCAGCATCGGCTCCCGTTCGAGAAACCGCAGATGGTTCAAGCGGGAAAAACCCACGTACAGCGCCAGCACCATCGCCAGCACAAACTGATACAGGCTCATGACCCGCGTGATCCGCTTCACCCGGAGCGTCTCTTCCACCAGCCGTTGGAATCCCAGCTTCTCTAACATGGTCGCCGCCGGCAACAGGCCACCGTAGGCCGTCAGATTCTTACTTTCAAAGTCGTAGGGCGTTGCCGCGTTGATTTTATTGGTCTCCGGAATAAGTCCTTTCGAGCCTGTTCTTAGCTTGTCAAGTTGTCCGGTTTTCATAGCAAGTGATCTGTCCGGTTTTGGTTTTTCTTCTCCTGCACAAATTTGAGGGCCACCGCCGCCGTCGTCGCTGTGGGAATGTGGGAATCCGGCGTTTTGTGCCGGATTTCCAAGCGCGGAGGGAAGAGCGGGAAACTCGTTGTTTGAGTTTTCCGCGCTTTCCTCGGCGCGTCATTTCCACAGCGTGGCGCGCGCGCTTTTTCCGAGTTCGCCAGAGTTTCACCCGCCGCCGTGTAGCGCCCCACCACATGGGGGCCGTGGGCAATGGGGACGCGGCCATCCAAGTGTTCACAGATGGTCACGCGGCAGCCGGCCAGCGTGCCGCGCCAGGACGTGCGCTCGATCTGCCAGGTCCGATCCGCGAGCCGTACGGTGTTGTCCTGGGCTACGGCGCGCTCGTGCTGAACCGAAAAGATGAGGTCCAAGTCCTGGCCGCGCACCGGCGTGAACGCGTGTCCGCTCTGGGTGGCCGGCACGCTGAACTTCCGGTTCATCTCCCCGATGTAATGCTCCCGCAGAAACCGGTTGGCTTCCTCCAACCCGGTGATTTGGGCTAAGCGCAGCTCCTGCGGCAAACGCCCTTGCCAGGTGCCAAACCGTCGCTCGCTACGCCCCCGCGCCTGCGGCGAGTAAGCCGCGATCATCTGAATCCCCAACCCCTGCAGCGCCCGTCCCACTTGGCTCAGCCGTTCGCGGCTCACCGGCCCACCCGCTGCCGGGGTGTGAAAAAAGTGGCTCGCCCGATCGCTGTAAAGCGCGCAGAATCGCCCCTTCCGTTCGATCACTTCCCGCAACCCGGCCATCACCGTGCGCGTCGATTCCTCCTCCCCCAACTGCGCGTAGTAGGTCTCGCTGGTGGCGTCATCAATGATCTCGATCAGGTCATACCAACGCTCGTCCTGGAACCACTGGTGTCGGCTACCGTCCAAGTGCAGCAGCATCCCCGGGAGCGGCCGACGCGCTCGCCGTTTCCGATGTACGCCTCGCTTCCGCCCCTTCTTCACCAGTCCCGCCCCTTGCAGCGCCAGCTTCACCCACGTGTAGCTCAACTCGATGCCGTGCCCTTCCTGCAGCTTCTCGTGAAAGTGCCGGACGCTCAGGTCCGCATACTTCTCCTGATACAACCGCAGCACTTCTTCCGCCTGCGCCAGGGGAACGCGCTTCGGACTCGGCTTTCCCCACCGCCGGTCCAGCAGCCCGTCGTATCCCTGCTCCACGTAACGCTGCCGCCAGCGCCGCATGCTGCGGTCCGACAGCCCGATAATCTCCGCCGCTTGCCACCAGGTGATCTTCTTGGCCATCGCCCGCAATATCACCTCTTGCACTTTCATCGCCCGCTCCCAGGCGACCGCTGAGTATTTTGGCATCCTGCCTCCGGCCTCTTGGATGCCTCAACTCCCCGCCGCCTTCAGCGGACAGATCACGTGCTAATTGAACCGGACAGATGACATACTAACGACATAAGTCCTTTCGAGCCTTGTGGGGAGCGCCTGGGACGAGTATCCTGATTTCCATGTGTAACCATTTGGGTGACCTCCGTGGGGGTTTTCCGCGAAGTTGCACGCTTCGCAGGAATTCTGTTTTACCCCATATTTCGGGGGTCCCCAAATGGTCTAATCAGATCCACCTCACTTCAGGCAGGTTCGATCGTGCATAATCTCGGTGTTATGAAAATGCTCCCCTCCTCAGTTGAGGAGGGGGTAGGGGGTGGTGCTGATTGCGACTTGATGTTTTCGGCTTCAGGAGATAACCACCCCGGCGCTCGGCGCGCCACCCCTCCTGAATCAGGAGGGGAGTTATTTTCATCATTCGTGGCGAGCAAAGGCTCATGCGCGTCTGTGCGGTTGGACAGGTGGATGAATGAAGTAAGTCGTTCCCCAAATTTGGACTCCTATAGATATGGCCCTTACGTTCCAGGCATCGTCATTTCTCCTCACGTATGTTTCTTACGTCGGCGCGGCGCCCGCTAGAATTCACCCCCGTCCCGCCGCTGGCGAGCCGCAAGGAGCCGTTCAGCACGGAGGTGATTAGCAGAGATGCCAGCCCGCAGTTGCAGGCCCGATCTTTTTCAAGGCGGCAAATTGGTGATGATGACTCGCAGACATTTCCTCGCGCTCCCGGCCGGCTTATGGTGCGCGGGCGCCTTCGCGCAACGCACCGATGCCATGCTCTGGAACCATTTCTCGCGCGAACTGGGCAGGTACGACCAACAACGGCGCGAGAGATTGACCCAGGTGCGAAGCCCGAGCCAATTGCAAGACCTGCAAATCCATGTCCAGCGCACGCTGATGGAAGGCATCGGAAAGTTTCCGGAGCGAACGCCACTAAACCCCAAGATTGTCGGTACCCTCTCGCGGCCAGACTATGTCATCGAAAAACTTATTTTCGAAAGCCGCCCCGGATTCTTCGTTACAGCGAGCTTATATCGGCCGATTGTGGGCTCGGGGCGAAGACCGGCGGTGGTGCAGGACTGCGGGCACTATCAAAGTGGCAAGGCTGCCCCTGACTATCAGCGCGCCTGCATCGGTCTGGCCAAAAAGGGCATCGTGGCTCTTATCTTTGATCCCGTGGGACAGGGAGAGCGTTGGATGTATCGGGATGACCGCGGGCAGCCGATGGAAGGTTCGGCGGAGCACAATGTGGCGGGAAGGCCAGCATTTTTGGTGGGGGTCACGCTGACCAATTACCGCATGTGGGATATTATGCGGGCGTTTGATTACCTGGAGTCCCGCCCGGAAGTCGATCGCACCAGAATGGGCCTCTTAGGGCACTCCGGCGGGGGGATGATGACCCTGCTGACGGCGCCGCTTGAGCCGCGCGTGCGCGCCGCCATGTCCTGCTGCGCCGTCACGAGCTTTTATCACAAATTTCTCAATCTACTGGACGCCGACGCGGAGCAGATCGTGCCCGGCATTTACCCGAATGCCGTTGACCATCCTGAGCTCATTGCGACCGTTGCGCCCCGGGCTTTTCTCATCGGCGCGGTGCTGCGGGATTTTGTGCCAATCGTGGGTACCCGCCGGACTTTCGCCGAGACAAAACCTCTGTTTAAACTGGCCGGTGTTCCTGATCACTTGGCAATGGTGGAATCGGACGACATTCATCGGCTGGACCGCAAGCTCCGGGAGGCGTGCTATACCTGGATGTTGAAGCACTTGGCCGAAGAAACCGGAAACGCCGGTGAACCCGAGATGGAGATCGAAACGGAAGAAAATCTGCGCTGCATGGCCAGCGGTTGCGTGATGGACGCGCCGGGAGCACAGAGCGTGTTTGATATGAGCCGGAACTTAAGCCGGGAGCTTGCCCGGAGCCGCAGAACCAGCCCGGCGGCGGGAGAGCTAAGGGCCTTGCTCAATTTGCCGGTAATGGCGCCGGTCAGGCAGAGCGCCGGCTCCATCGAATCTGAGCCGGGGATCATCGTGCCCTCCACCTTATGGAAAGCCCGTGGGGCTAATCCTACGCTCCTCATCGTTGCCGCCGAGAGCGGCCGCCAATCCCCGAACGTTAATGAATTGGCGCGCGCATTTAACTCTGCCGGGCACGATGTGCTGGGCGTTGATCTTCGCGGGTGGGGCCAAACTACTCCGCCGCAGCCCCCTCCGGACCCGGAACTTCCCCACCCCTACCCTTGGGACGGATTCTTTACCTTCAAGAGTTTTCAATTGGCGCGGCCTCTATTCGGAATGCGCGTCCACGACCTGCTCGCTACCGTGCGGGTGATGGCGGCGGAATACAGGCGGATCTACCTTGTGGGGCTCGATGCCGCGGGATTAGTGGCGCTTCATGCCGGTGTGCTCGACCCCTCGGTGGCGGGGGTTGCAACTTATCGAAGCTTGGTTTCCTGGCAGGAGATTTTGGATCACCCGTTGTATGCTGAGCCGACCTCCAGTTTCGTTCCCCGGGCGCTGGTACATTACGATCTGCCCGACTTGGCCAAGTCTCTCCGGCCGAGGCCTTATGTGGCCGTTGAGCCGTACGACTCGATGCGCCAACCCGTGGGTCCGGCGCGAGGGCCGGCAGCCAGCGAGATCTTGAAAGGCTTACAATTGTGAAACGAAAGATCGCACTTCTTATTTTCCTGATTGTCGTGGCCGCTTGGGTGGCCTGGCGACAGAACCCGAGAGTTGAGTCAGCACCGCTGGAGGGGAATCGGACGCAAACAGCTCTCCTTATCACCTTTGGCGTCGATGACAAAGAGGATGTGGACTGGAATGGTAGCGTTTACTGCCCTTCCTGCCGAATCGAGGGCTGGCAATTTGATTCCCGCGACGCGGTGGCGGGCAACTCCTGGAAATGTACCACGCGCCGCGAGTTGTATTGGGACACGCCTTATGAAAGGCGGATGAAACACACCTCCACCCGATGGAAGATCACGCGCAAAGGCATCTTGCTGGAGTTGCCCCAAGCGAGTTCGGAAGATTTTCGAGTGGAAACCCGTCAGGGTGCCTTCACCTTTCCTGCGAATCTCGTTATCGGCGATGTGCCGAGATTGTTCCTGGACGGCCGCGCCTCCGTCAGCGCCGTGCCGGCAACGGAAGCGCTCGCGAGCGAACCCACGGCAGTGGACGATTATCCGGCGCTCACCGAAGCTCAGGACGGCACGCTGTGGATGGCGTATCAATCCTGGGCGGATGGAGCCGACCGGATATTCGTTCGGCGGTTTATAAGCGGCACTTGGTCTCGCCCCGAAGCCGTCACCGACTCCTCGGGCGATTATTTTCGCACCGCCATCGCTCAGGACGGCGCGGGCCGTGTGTGGGTAGTGTGGGCGGCGCAAGTTGACTCCAATTTCGATCTTTATGCTAGATCGTTCGATGGCAAGCGCTGGTCAAGCGTCGAACGGCTGACGTCCGCCCCCAATGCCGATATCTTCCAAACGATGATTCGTGATGCCCAGGGAAACTTGTACCTGGCGTATCAGAGCGCCCGCGCAGGGAATTTCGATATCTACATGCGGATCTTCGACGGCCGAAGGTGGTCACCGGAAATACAAGTTTCCTCCGATCCCGCCGATGATTGGGAGCCGGCGTTAGCAGCCGCGCCTGACGGAACCGTAACGATTCTGTGGGATACATACGCACGCGGCAACTATGATGTTGTTGCCCGTACCTGGCACCAAGGCAAGCTCGGCCCGGTCTTTCCCGTTGCCGAAAGCGGGGCGTCGGAGGCTCGAGTTTCGGCCCAATACGACCGCCAAGGGCGGCTGTGGATAGCTTGGGATGAAGGCGACTGGAACTGGGGCAAAGACTATGGCTTGGCCATACCGGAAAGCGGGAGAGGGCTATTGGTGCGACGCCAGACGCGAGTGGCCGTGTTCGCGGATGGCCGGCTGGCGGAAACCGCCAGTCCCATCGCCGAATCCGTGCCCGAGGACCTGCGCCAGGTCTTTCATCATCCCACGATCAGGCTGGATGCGTCAGGCAATCCTTGGGTGTTCTTCCGCACCCGAGTGAACCTTCCGCAAGCGCCTACCCAGGTGCAGTTCCGGGCGCTCTGGCGGCTCGAGGCAACCACCTACCGCAATGGGCGCTGGGCGCCGATGATCGAGCTAACGCGTGGCTATGGCCGCATCGACATGCCCGCTTCGGTCGCCCTGCGGCAGGACGGCAGCCTGGCGGTGGCCTGGGTCAACGATGGGCGCGAGTGGCCCCTGGGCCGGCCCCAGCAGCCAGGCCTGCGCTTCGCGACGATTCCCACTGCGCCGGCCGGAACCCTGCCCCAGTTGGTAGCCTACCAGCCGCCGAGCGGCGATTTTCCACCCTCCCACCCGCACGAGGCCCAGGATATCGAGCGCGTACGTGCGTATCGCGCCGATGTCGACGGCCAGAAGTGGCGGATTGTCCGCGGAGATATCCACCGCCACACGGATGAATCCTGGGACGGCAACCGGGATGGCTCGCTGGATGACGCTTACCGTTACGCTTTGGATGCGGCCGGATTCGACTATTTAGGGGTTTGCGATCACAAGGGCGACCCGGAAGATCCGGCAGGCTATAGCTGGTGGCGGATCCAGAAGGCGGTCGATTTGTATACCCTTCAAGGCCGATTTACGCCGCTCTACAGCTATGAGCGTAGCGTTGAATGGCCCAACGGACACCGCAACGTGTTCTTTGCGCTGAGGGGGCGTCCGGTTCTCGACATCCCGCCGGCGGAGGAGCGCGGGGAAGTGGGTGCATCCGCCCTCTTCGCCTATCTGCGCCGCTTCGGGGGGGTAGCGGCGCCCCACACCTCGGCAACCGGCGCCGGCACCGACTGGCGCGATAGCGACCCGGAGCTTCAACCCATCGTCGAAATCTACCAGGGCTACGGCCAGGACTTCGGGGGGAATCAAGAAATGCCCGGCGGGCCGCGCGCGCCAACCGAAAAGCAAGCAGGCCGCTTTGCCGCCGGCTTCGTCATCAATGCGTGGGCCAAGGGAATCAAGATGGGTGTGGAGGCCAGCTCCGATCACGTTTCGACGCATATTTCCTATGCCTGCTTTTATGTAAATCAGGTAAGCCGAGAGGCCATTGTCGCCGCCATGAAACGCCGGCATTCTTATGCCGCCACCGACAACATCTTTGTCGACTTGCGTATGGGCGGGCATTTCATGGGCGACAGCTTCCAAGCGGCCAGTGTCCCGCCCCTGAACGTATACATTTCGGGCACCGGCCCGCTCGCCCGCGTCGAGGTGATTCGGAATAACCTGATTGTCTATAGCACCCGGGCAACCAGTTCAGAAATGCGCTTCACCTGGATAGATGCCCATCCTCCGGAAGGACAGGCTTGGTATTACGTGCGCACCGAACAATCCGACGGGCAGATTTGCTGGAGTTCGCCCATCTGGGTGCAGCGCGAATCGACCGAACGGCAATAACGGCAGCCGTCTCCATCTTACGCCCTGCTTCCTTCGGCGGATTGCCAATCGCTCCATGGCAGATTCCTTGCGGCGTTTAATTTCGTGACATAACGATTGGAAATATGCATCTCTCGCCAACACGATTGTCGCTCTGGAAGTCGCCCTCGTTTGTCAGCAGGAGACCCCCCTGTCCCAGGCCATCGCGGCGTTGTTGCCGCGCTGCACTCAAATCGTGAACTTTTGGGATGCAGGCCGTTTTCCTGCACTTAAATCGGTTCTGGCGCACTCTCGGTGCAAACGAGACCGAGCAGAACATCGCAACCGTCAGATGATATGGGCTTTGGCTACTTTCGGGTATCTTATGGTAAAGAGCAGCCCATAGCCGGGGGTGAAAATGCTCTAACTGATGGCCTTTATTTGTTTTAGCTTGGGCATTCGCCCCAAAGCTGCACCGAGAGTGCGCCAGAACCGATTTAAGTGCGGCGCGACAGCACCGGAATCGCGCCGATGCCTAAATTCGTCAATGAGGTTGCGCCTCAGGCTCCGAGGCTGCCTCGGAATATTTCTCCGCGAGGGTGCGAACAGCAACGTCCTCCTTCTTTTCGAGCCAGTCGAACCTCGTGGGCGCGTCCGCAAATCGCCGGATGCCGGTTGCCTTGATTGCCGCGTCCGGTACCTTATGAAGGGGGTTGTAACGGGGCTGGTGGCAATCTCTATAGGGGTCGTTCCGAGCGGCGTTGTAAGCACAGATCATTGACCAGCGCGGTTGGTCGGAACGGTTCTGGTCCGAGCGGTGCAGAAGATTGGAGTCAAAGAATAGCGTGTCTCCCGGTTCCATCTCGACATACACCACATCCATTCTCTTCAAAATTTCACCTACCCGCTCCCTATCTGCGCCGGCCTGATCACCCGACAAGACATGGTCGATACGGCCCAGGTGGTGTGATCCGGGAACGACCTGAAGACAGCCGTTCTCCCGCGTGGCGGGGTCAACAGCGATGGAGGCGCTACATAGCAGCGGGTAGAGGACGAAATTCTGGTACCAGTAGCCATAGTCCTGGTGCCATGTCCAGGCCCCGCCCACTTTGGGGTCTTTCATGATCATCTTGGAGTGGTAGTGATACACCTCACCCCCTAGAAGCTTTTCCGCCGAGTTCACAACCGACTCGCAGCGCGCGAACATCCCGTAGATAGTGTCGCCCGGATAGTTCCAGAGGGAGAGGCGCACTGTCCCCCCTTCCCCGTCCGCGGCGCCAAACGAATGTCGGTCGAGTTCCCGGTCCTCCCGCGCAGCGCGCGAAAGCAGGCTAATTTCCTCTGGGTCGAAGAATCCTCGCGCCAGCACAAACCCGGATGTTTGATATTCCCGCAATTGTTGATCGTTCAGTGGTCCTTTGGCCATATGACGTTCTCCCTTAGAATCGGTGGTCGTCTGATGCCATGCCCCCGCCTAGAGAACATCATACAGGCATAGCGCAAAGATTCGTGCAAAAAGGGGCTCTGGCTCAAGTTTGGTGCAGGCTGGTCCTCCACAAATCAGCTATCTATCAGATACCACGTAGCTTACTCACCTTCCCGCATTTGCGGGCGGAGAGGTAATTGCCCCGCGATCCCAATGCCCGTAAGTCACAGCATTCAAGGCTTTTCGGGGTGTTGGCCCCTCTGGGTTGCACCAAACTTGAGCCAGAGCCAGCAATTGGTATCCCTCCGGAAATGGCCAAGAAAACGAAGACAGATAAGCTTGCCTCTGGATGACGCTGTCAGAGTTGACCCGCTACCCTACCGTACCTTCCCTTGCAGGTAAGTCACCACGGCGGAGGTCAAGTCCGCCTCCCCTTGGGGAGTATAGGGTGAGCTGGGCGGACTCGGCTCGTAACCTCCCTCGGCAAATGCTGTTTTCGTAGGAAAATAACCCAGGAATCCGTTGCAGTACCCGTAGTGGAAGGTGAATGGAAACGGAGACTGGTCCCTAATCTGCATCCCGATCTCACAGAAGAGTTCTAAGGGAGCTGCCCAAATAGCGATATCTTTATTGATCTGCAGGTACCGGACGGGGATGCGAACGACGGCTGCTCCCGTACTCGTTTTCCGAAGATAATCACCCAGCTCGGGAGGCCAAGCCAAGTTTTCCTTTCTCAAGGGTGTTTCAACTGTCTGCATGTCGAGGGAAAGACTCACATCCGAAGTCGTGGGACCCAACTGTCGATTCGCCTCCAGGATTCTGTCTCCCAACAATACCCGAAACTGGCTGAGGTGCCCACTTTCGAAGTCCGGATAGACGCTATAGATCGGAGCCATGTTTCCGGCCGCACCTTGAATATAGAGCAGGGGAGCACCGAGTTTCTCCTCCACATAATCCGCGACGATTCCAGGCGCATCTCCACTGATCAGCTTGTTTTGATCCCCCAGGACCGTTCCATGCATCGCATAGTTTGCGATCAGGGTTAGAAGGGTGCCGTCAGCCTTCTCCAGACGAAGGAGTCCAATTCTGCGGTCCGCCGGGCCATCCGGGTTCAACCCCAGGAAAGCCGGTCCCGCAACATCCCGCGCGCGGCGGTTAATGTTGGCCAGGGCGAACCCCCACCCAACTCCCAAGCGAGCGGGTTCGAGTTTGGCGCGGGCCTGCTTGATTCCTTCGATTAACTGATTCTTTACCCAAGCTGAATATTCGGTATTGGATGCGTGTTGGTAGCGTTCGGGCATGAACACGCCATCCAATCCTGGGGGCCCGACCTCCGGGGCCGAATGCGTGTGCGTAACGATCCACCAGACTTGTAGGGGCTTGATTCCCGTCTGCTTTTCGAGTTCCTGCATCACCTGGTCATAGAACCCCGGAGAAATCTCGGTGATGTCGGACGAGATCAGGAAGAACTGGGTCTTACCGTCGTCCATATCGACAATGCGATGGAAAAGATGGTCATGGACACCGGTCGATTGCCTGGGGCCATAACCACAAAGCCACACACGGGTCTCCGGAGTAATGTCGACCTTGACGACCGAAGCGCGGAAACCCGCCGCTTCCGCATCCGTCAAGGAGCAAGCTGCCGCCATTATGAGGCCTACAACTAAAGCCTTCAGCCGCCATGAACAACCAGCAAAATTCAAACCATCGGGCATAGTGCTTCTCCCTCGCGATGGATTCAGCTTAGAAAACAAATTTCAAGGCAAACTGCATCGCGCGCGGATCGGTCTGAACGTTAGTGATCCGGCCGAATTGGCAGTCGGCTGTCGCGCTGTACTTGAATCGGTTCTGGCGCAATTTCGGTGCAGCATGACGGGTTTGATATATTGGAGTTATGCGCCAATGACTTTCGCCCCTTGTGGAAAGCCGGCCTCGATGGAAGTTACTTCTTTTGGGGAGGTACCACCGCTTCTTTGAATGCCTTCGCCAGGCGGAATTTCACCACCGTCTTGGCCGGAATCTTGATGGCCGCGCCGGTCTGGGGATTGCGACCCATGCGCGCCTTGCGATGGGCCTTCACCGCCTTGCCCAGCCCGGGAACCACAAACTGCCCTCTGCCTTTGGCTTCCTTGGTGGCCAGCGTGACGAGTTCTTCCAGCACCCCGGCGGCTGTCTTCTTGGGGATCTCCGCCTTCTCGGCCAAATGCTCGACGATCTGAGATTTTGTCATCATTCCTTCTGCTCTTCCTATCTCCATTGGATTGTCGGCACTCCCGCGTTGAAATCGGGATTGAGCCCCCACTGTATGTAAGGCCCGGGCGGCTGTCAAGGCAGTTGCGGAGAAGAGTCTTAACCACGCCGAGAGGAGCTTGCTACCGCTTCAGCACCATTGTGCTTATAGGGACCTTAGCCGGAATTAAAAGACGAACAGCCAGAAGGGCGATACCGACAAGGCACTGTATTGGTGGTGGGCCGATATCCGGCTCTACAGCCCAAGTTTCGCCGCGGCATTTTCCAGGAAAGAGAGCATTCCAAACCGGGGGCTATTGACCAAAAACTCTCCGAAAAGACTCTTCCCATTTTCATAATCAAGCGCTTACTGCTTCCGCCTGCGGCTGTTTCCTGATACCTCCAGGGTATTGTGGAAGAAGAGCGCGGGGGCGCAATCTACCAGATTCACGTCTGGATTCGCCACGTCAGTCCGATGATCTGGCGGCGGCTTCTGGTCCGCAGTGAAGGCACCCTCGCCGACCTCCATTACACCCTCCGAATTGCTTTTGATTGGACCGACTTTCATCTGCACCGATTCCACATTCGCGGTAGAGATTACGGGATCAGCCGAATCGGCGGGATCAGCTTCTCCTCCGATGCCCGCAAGGTTCGTCTCGGCGACTTCCAATTCCGCCTCAACGAGCGATTCTTGTATGAATACGACTTCGGCGACGGATGGGAACAGGAGGTGCGGAGCGAGCGACGCTTGCCAGCGGAGGCAAAGAAAATCTACCCGGTTTGCGTGGGAGGGCGGCGCGCCGGGCCCGAGGAAGACTGCGGTGGTCCGTGGGTATACATGGAACGGGTAGGCCATCATCGGTTCCATCCACCACTTGAGGAGCTTTCGGTGATGGCGGAAGCCGCAAGTCGGCTTCTCGACGCCCAGGAGGATGAAACCATTCGCGACGCCCTCGGTGATCCGGATGAGCTGCGGGAGGCAGTGGACCACGTGGAGGCCTACCACCATTTCCAGCCGGAGCGCTTCGATCGCCGAAAAGTGAATCGACGCCTGAAACAATATGCCAGGGGGGATGAGAAATGGAGAGGGGAGTAAAGGAGGCTTCGTCCATGAAGATTAAGGAGGCTTCGTCCATGAAGATTAAGGTTCAGGTCGTTATCGAATCGGAGAGTGGGAGTCAGGAGGCGGTGGAAGCGATCGCCATCATAAGAACGTGGCGCGCTGCGAGCTGAAAATCTCGGCCTCACGCTCGCGGAAGCCAAAAACCTGCTGCGCAGTGTACAGCAAACCATGATCACCCATCAGGTCAATCACCATCTGGCGGACTATTGACAGTGCCCGGCTTGCGGCAAGCCGCGCAGCCGGAAGGGAAAGCATATGCGGACAATCTCCAAGAAGAGAACAACTCCCCACATTTTTCGGCACACAACCGCCGTAAGGCTGGTAGCAGCAGGTGTCGATGCAAGCGTGATTTAGAGTTGGCTCGGGCACGCGCACCTTGACACCACTAATTGGTATGCGCAGGCCAATCTGGAAACCAAGAGCAAAGCGCTCGAACAGGTTGACCCAAGCTGGCCAATGCGAAACCGCCCCGATGGAAGCGGGACGCAGACTTGCTGGCTTGGCTCGATTCGCTCTAAGTCTGAACCGATGACGGACTGAGACTTAAAGCATCAGCCGAAAAGTACAGATTCCCGAACCGTTCGGTGAACCCGTTTAGCCTCACGGCTGACAGTTCCAGACAGATGAGCACGACAGGTGTGCTTGCGAGCGCGGGAACTGTTTGCCACCCTAAGCCAGAGGGTGAGAGATGGGTAGCCGGCAGGGTGACGCGGGGAAGGCGTTATCTTGCTCCGCCCTAAGCGCCGGCAGCAATTCTTCCTTCGATGAAACCCCATATGGGGTCGCACGATTCTGAACCGATGATGTTTGTGAGTTGGGAATACATCAACTGGAATCTGTAAAGCTAAACGCTGCGCCGTCAGGAAGGATCAATCCCGCGGCGACCACTTCTCGTTCGGCGTTTCTCGTCAGCTTGTTCTCTACCCACCGTCCGTCACTGGAGGACTTCGCTGCGGCCGCGTCCTCGATCCCAACGTAGCTCGGCCTCTATCGCGAGCAGCTACCATGATCAATCTGCGCGGGCGCGGAACATTTTCATCCTTCGTTGCGGTACGAAGGACCATGTCTTACTCGTGCCGCAGAGCCGCCAGCGGATCAATTCGGGACGCTCGCCTTGCCGGCGCATAGCCAGCGAGAATCGCGGCGCTTAGGAGGACGACACCGGCCAGCGCCAGGGTTCCCGGATCATTGGGCTGGGTCTCGAACAGAAACGATTTGACAAGCCGGGACGCGATCAACGCGGCAGGCACGCTGATCGCGAGCCCCACCGCCGCCAGTAGTAGAACGCGGCGCAGAACCATCCATACCACGGCGCCGCGTTGCGCGCCCAGAGCCATACGGATTCCAATCTCGCCGACCTGCCGCGCGACGCTGTAGGACATCGTCCCGTAGAGTCCCACGCACGCGATCAGGAGAGCGAGAACCGCGAAACCCGTGCATAGTTTCGCGAACGTGATTTCCCGGCTGATCGTCCGATCGATTTCCGCAGCCTGTGTGACCACGTTGGTGACGGGTATGCGGGAATCTGCCTCCCGCACGATCTCATGCACACTCTTGACATACCTCAGCGGATCACCCGCAGTGCGCAGCGCGTAGGTCACTCGGTCCGGAGAAAACTGGCTGACCGCTACGAACACGGTCATTGCACTCTCCTCTTCATTTTTCAGACCACCGTACCGCAGGTTAGCCGACACGCCGACGATTTCGAGATCGCGCTTCTCGTCCGGGAGCGTGATGCGCCGGCCCACCGGATTCTCGTTCCCGAAGTAAGTCCGCGCCAGCCGCTCGCTGATCACTGCAACCGGCCTGGAGCCCGGTTGGTCGCGGTCGTCAATCTCACGCCCGGCCAGGATCGGAATCTGCATCGTCGTGAGGAAACGCGGTCCGGCGGCCAGGACGCGCGCGCCTTCGATGGTAACAGCGCCGATCTTCATTGGCCCCCTGATTGCCTGCCCGGCGCGGCCGGCGCTGATGATCGAGGATTGCGAAAGCGTCGCGCTGCTCACGCCGGGGATCGATTCGAAGCGCTTGCGCAGGTCCGCGTAAAAAGTGGCGATCTCCGGGTCGCGATGCCCGGCCTGGCGCGCATTCAACGAGAACAGAAGGATGTTCTCGCGAGCGTATCCCAGTTGGACGGAGTGCAGCTTGTTGAGTGTCCGGACAAACAGACCCGCGGCGACCAGGATGAGAAAAGAGATCGCGATTTGGGCGACCACCAGAACGTGCTGCGCGCGGCGGCGCGGTCCGCCCCCGCGGCCATTCTTCAGCGCGGGCATGACGTCCGGACGCGTCGACTGAATCGCTGGAGCGAGGCCAAATAACAGGCCGCAAACCACGGAGAGCGCCGCCGTCACGGCCAGCACGTTCCAGTTCAATTCCGCGTGCAGCGTAAAGTTCTCCTGCCCGTTGGAGAGCAGAAGCGTCAGCGATCGCACGCCCCAGATCGCAAACAAGACCCCGAATGCTCCGCCGAGCGACGCCAGCATCACACTCTCGGTAAGCAACTGCCGCACGACGCGGAACCGTCCCGCTCCCAGGCTGAGCCGGACAGCCATTTCGCGGCGTCGCGCGGCGGCCCTTGCCAGCAGCAGATTGGCGATGTTCGCGCACGCGATCGCCAGGATCAATCCCACCATCGTCAGGAGCACGTACAGAGGCTTGGAATACTGGCGGCGCAAGCTGCCCAGACCGTCGGCGCCGGGATTCAGAATCAGCGCGGGCAGTTTGGCGCGCTCACCGTCGGTCGTCGCGGTGGTGGCAACCCATTGATGGAAACGAGGAGCCAGCGCTGCCTGCGCCTGGGCCATGCTTACGCCGGGACGCAGACGGCCCATCATTTCGATCCAGTAGAAGTTTCCGTCGCGATACATACGAGCCGCTCCGGCGCCGTCCACGAGCAGATTCGTGTGCAACGGAAGGTAGAGGTCCGGCGCCGCCGCCGGATCGACTCCGAAGAATTCCGGCGGCGCGACGCCGATCACCGTGAAGGGCACGTTATCGACGAGAATCGGCTGTCCAATCGCATTCGGCGGTCCCCCAAAGCGATTCTGGCTTGTCGCAAAACTGATTACGGCGACCGGCGCTGCGCCTGGACGGTCGTCTTCGGAGTCGATCAGACGTCCCGCGGCCGGCGACACTGCCAGGCCGCGAAAATACTCGCCGGTGACGTACTCCGCGCCGGCGCTCGTGGCCTGCCCGCGGACGGCCAGGGTACTGCTGTAGTCCGTTGAAGTATCCGAAGAGCGTGGAAAAGACGGGATTCTCCTCGCGAAGCGTCTCGAACGCGCCGTACGGGAACATCCCGCTGACCATGGCGCCTTTGTCGCCCGGCCAGGCAATGCCTTGTACCCCGTGCATGACGTGGACCCATTGCTTGCTGGCGTTCTGGGGCGGCCGGCTATGCCAATTCAAGACCACCAGCGACTCGGGATCGGCCACCGGCAGCGAGCGCAACAGAATCGACTCCATGAAGCTGTAGATCGCAGTATTGGCCCCGATGCCGAGCGCCAGCGACAAGACCGCCAGGGCGCTGAATGCCTTGTTGGCGGTCATGGTGCGACAGCCATAGCGGACATCCTGGCCAAGTTCCGACAAAAACCGTGTCATCCAAATCTCCCGTGACTCTTCGTGCTTCAGTCCGACGTTGCCAAATCGCCGGCGCGCTTCAGCCCGGGCGCGCTCCGCCGTCATACCGTCTGCTTCGAGTTCCGCGGCTTTTTCCGCAAGGTGGAGTTCCATTTCCTCACGCAGCGCCTCGCTGCGCCTGGCGCTTTCCATCCAATACCTCAGCCGTCGTATCAACATGTCCGTCACTCCGCTCCCATCACGCGGGCGATCGCCAGCGTGAGTTTGGCGTACTTCCGGGTTTCAACCGCCAGCTGTTTGCGGCCAGCCGCCGTGATCTTGTAGATCCTCGCCCGCCGATTATTCGACGTCACGCCCCAGACACCGTCGATCCAGCCGTTTAGCTCCAGCCGCTGGAGAGCGGGGTACAGCGAGCCCTCCTCGACGAGGAGCTCATTGTCGGACGATTGCTGAATGAACTGGACTATGCCGTATCCATGGAGATCGCGCCGCGACAGCGTCCGCAGAATCAACATGTCCAGTGAACCGGGCAACGAATCGTTCTTTTGCGCCTTGCGTCCCATACCAAGAATTCTTAGCTTACGGCGACGAGATTACGCGAGTCAAGTTCAGATTGGCGAGCCCTCGCGCCGCAAGACGATTTCGGGCGTGCTCACACGCGCCGGATGCGAATCCCTATGGCGCGCGTTGCCGCTGTCGACCAACAGGCTACGTCCGATCCCAACTGGCGTAAAGGGTCAGAGCGCTCGTGCCAGTGGTCGGCAAGCCGGAGGTGATCCAATTGGCGTAGACGCCCGCCCCACAACGTCGTACTCTGCGACACTCGCTAATAGCCCCGCTCCATCAGCCCAATCACGCCCAGCAGCGCGCCCCAATGGTAGTAGGCGTCGCTGCTGCGTCACATCGTTGCCGGCGCCGGTGTTCGCGTTGTAGTTCTCATAAATCGCGCGATCGCTCTGCCACGACTTCATCAGCAGCTTGTAGCGAACGCTCCGCCAGGTCCGGCGCGCGCCGTCCGGCAGATCGTAATTCCGCAGACCCAGATACACCAGAAAATTCATCGGACCCCAGATGCGCCCGCGCCAGTAGTTCTGATCCTCGAAGCCCGGCACATTGCGCGCAATCGCAGGGATCACCCACTCGCCGTGAAACTCCTGCGGGTTGAAGTAATGTTCGTCGCATCATGCGCGCGGCCTGCTCCTGCGGTGGGCGCCTTGGCGATCAGCGGATAGAAATTGGTGGGCGAAAGCCGCGGCGAGCTCTCGCCGGTATCGGTGCGCCGGTTCAGGTACATGCCGGCCTTCTCGTCCCACAGCGTGTTCAGCGCCGCGGCGTACTTGCTCCCCGCGCGCGCGCAATTCGCGCGCGATCCTCCGTCTTGCCCAGGATGCGCGGCGATCTCCGCCAGCGCCCGGCAATCGGCCACATACAGCCCGTTCAACCCGACGTCGGCCATCTCCAGCCGGTTGGTCCGCGGATTGAACGGCACGCCGTCGTACATCGGCGAGTTGTCCAGCCCCGACTCGAACAGCGCCGCCTGGAAGTTGTGAAACGTCCCGTCCACCAGCTGCGGCACGTTGTCCGAGCCCCAGGCCAGCAAGCCCTTGGTGTCGCGCGCCGTCGGGCCACCAGCGGTTCCAGCGCAGCAGTTCGTCGTAGACTTCGGCCAGGAACCAGCGCTCCTGATGGCGCTTGTAGATCTCCAGCACGATCAGGCTGCCCACCGGCGGCTGCGAACGGTCGTCGCTCTGGATGCCGTAGGCCGACGCGCAATTGGGGATGAAGCCGCGGCGGTGATGCCCTTGGTCACTTCGACGGCGTTGGCGAAGGCCAGATCCCGGTTGTACAGGCCGTACATGAACGACGCGAAGTAGGTGTCCCAGTCGAACAGCACGTAGCCGCCCCAGTCGGCGCTCCACGAGCGGCTCACCGGCGAGATGGCGCGGTCGTTTTCCGGATCGTAAGTCAGGTTCCACGCGAGAATGGTCTGCATGGCGGTGAAGACGTCTTTCGCCGCGCCATAATCGCGCCAGCCTCTTCATCTGCGCGTCGCGATGCGCCTCGACGATGGCCGCCACCTGTTCGAGCGTCTTTTGCGGCCCGGTGTACACTCGCGAACCGCCCTTCGAGCGCCACCGAAAGATACGGCGCGTCGACGGTGACGAAACGGGTCGTTCACCTCCGCCGCCGTAGTGCGCACCTCGAACGCGCGCCCGCCCGCGCGCCCCGGTTGCGCCCTCAGCACCGCTGCCCTCGCGCCGCACCGTGCCCGGCCGATTCCAGTAGTAGCCCGTCTCGACGATCAGGTGCTCCGGCCCGCAGCTCGGCGCGCTTCTCCACCGTCACCAGGATGTATTCCTCGCCGTTCTCCGTGGCGCTCTGGACCAGCGCGGCATTCTTCGCGTCGGCCGCGCCGGTGTTCGACTCCAGCGCGAGTTCCGTGTACGAACCGTCGTCCGCGTGCGGCCCCAGGCGAATCTTCTCCGGCCGCCTGGCCGTCTGCGTTGGCCTGGAAGAACGTGTTCTGGTACGGGTGGCCCATGCCGGCGCTCTTCATGCCGAGGGTAAGCGCGAAACCGTCCGGCAGATAGACGTGCGCCAGCACGCTGTTCGCGCTCCAGGTATTCCATCCGCGGCACAGCTTCCTTGCAGCGCGCGATATTCGGGGGTGCGCAGCGCGCGCGACATGTGTTGCGCCGCAGCAGGAAACGCGGCCGCGATCAAAAGAGAAGTCAACAGCTTATTCATGGCGGCAAACCTCCTTTTTTATTACAACTGCTCCGAATCTTCGCAGCCTGCGCGGATTCTTCGTGGGGCAGGCTCTCAGCCTGCGGCGGCCTCTCAGGCGCCTCTTTTTGGTTGCGACTATGCTGCGCTGTGGGGCAGGCTCTCAGCCTTCGGCGGAGGCGAGGTTCTCCGCCTCTCTTGCATACCGCAATAATCTCGTCGGCATCGGTCATGTCGATCCGCTCGACCGTGACCTCCACGCCAAGAATCTGCGTCGAGAAGGGCATCGCCAGGTCGTCTTCCATCATCGTGTAGAACCCGGCCGCCTGCTCGGCATCGCCGTAGGCGTCAATGGTAGCTTCCTCGACAAGTTCATACAGCCGCTCCCGGCTGAGTCTCATGTCTTCTCCACCTTCACTTCGCCAATCTCCCCCTTGGCATACCGAGCCCGCAGCACCTTTTTGTCCAGCTTCCCCACGCTGGTCTTGGGCACCTCCGCGATGAACGCCCACCGTTCCGGCAGCCACCAGCGAGCCACCCGCGCCGCCAAAAAATCGCGAAGCTGTTCCAGCGTCGCCAACGCTCCCGGCTTCATTACCACGCACGCCAGCGGACGCTCGTCCCAGCGCTCGTCCGGCACCCCGATCACCACCGCCTCCAGCACGTCCGGGTGCGCGATCAGGTGGTTCTCCAGCTCCATCGAAGAGATCCACTCGCCGCCTGACTTGATCACGTCCTTGGCGCGATCCGTGATCTGGATGAATCCCTTCGCGTCCACCGAGCCAACATCGCCCGTGCGCAGCCACCCGTCGTGGAACTTCTCGGGCGCATCGTCGAGGTAGTAAGAACCCGTCACCCACGGGCCGCGCACTTCGATCTCGCCCACCGCTTCGCCATCCCACGGAAGCTCCTGCTCGCCGCTCATCAGCCGCAACTCCACGCCCACCACCACCCGCCCGCTCTTGTTCAGCCAGTCGATCTCCTGGTCCTTCGGCGTGCCTCGCGGCGGACGCGACACAGCCGCCAGCGGACTGGTCTCCGTCATGCCCCAGCCTTGAATCACGCGCACCCCGTGCCGGTTGAGGAACCCTTCCTGCATGCTGCGGGGCACCGCCGCGCCCCCGCAAACCACGCACCGCAGCGACGATACGTCTATGCCGTTGGCGTCCACGTACCGCAGCACCTCGTTCCAGATGGTCGGCACCGCCCCCGATACCGTAGGCCGCTCGGCCGCGATCATGCGCGCGATCCGCTCCGCTTGCATATAGCGGTCCGGCATCAGGAAATCGGCGCCGCACATCCAGCCGGAATACGGCAGCCCCCAGGCGTTGGCGTGGAACATCGGCACGATGGGCAGAATCTTGTCGTCTTCCGTCAGGCCGATGGAGTTCGCCATCGACGCAGCCGCCGCATGCAGCCAGGTGGAGCGGTGGCTGTAAACCACGCCCTTGGGATTGCCCGTCGTGCCGCTGGTGTAACACATGGCGGCCGCCGCGCTCTCCGCCACCTCCGGCCAGGCGCGCACCGGCTCCGCGGAAGCCAGAACATCTTCGTAGCGCAGCGTTTCGCGCGGCAGTCCGCCGCCCTCGCCGATTACGATATACCGCTCCACCGTCGTCAGTTGCCCGGCGATCTTCGCCAGCAGCGGAACCAGCGAGGCGTCCACCATCACGATGCGGTCCGCGGCATGGTTGACGATGTAGATCAGTTGCTCGGGGAACAAGCGTATGTTGATGCAATGCAGCACCGCGCCCATCGAAGGCACGGCAAAGTAGGCTTCCAGGTGCTCCTGGTTGTTCCAGGCGAAGGTGCCCACGCGGTCTCCCGGGCCGATGCCCAGTTTCCCGAGCCCGGCCGCCAGCCGGCGCACCCGTTCGCCCACCTGCGCGTAACTGGCGCGGCGTATATGGTCGCCGGCGAAGTCGCCACCTCGCTCGCCGCGTGGATGCGCTCGCCGTGCTCGAAGATGCCGCGAATGGTCAAAGGGAAATCGGGGATGGTGCTGCGAATGTTACTCATGTCTATCGATCCGAGCCAGTGTACCGCATTTGCCGTGGGACAGGCCGTCCGGCCTGGCCGCCCCGCCTGCCAAATGCTGGCGTCCACAGCGCAGTGCTGTGGGGCGGAGGAACCCTATTACCCCTCTCGCCTTCGGGATCGCTTTGAGGGTGCAGTGGGCATCGCTCGACAACGAATGGATCATCCTAGTGCGGAAAGTGGGCGCCGACTTTCAATTCGACGCTCCAATGGCTGAAGGAGCCATATAGGCCAACAGCGACATAAGTTCCGGAGTCGTCATTTACAAAATAAGTCGCGCGGCTCCTCTCGAATTCGTCGGAACCCGGCCGGGCCTGAACGTTGTCGAGCTCAACGGGGCGGGCCGGTAACTTCGTTGCCATTTTGACCTTCTCAACAAGGTCTTCGTAGGCACGCTCCATGCTTGGAGTAAAGTAACCGGAAACCAGGACGCAAGTGTAATCAAGCTTTGTGGGTTGCTCGCCCTTTGCCCGCGTATACCAATTGTCGTCCCCGTCAACGATTCGGCACCGGAATCCCGGCAGGGCGACCCTCGCGTAGTATTCCGGGGGGGCCCACCATTAGTCGGATTGCCCGTAATGGGGCGAAAGTTGTCCTCTGCCGCTGCCATCACTTTAGCTAGAGCTGTCTCGAAGGATTCGGAGCTGGCCTTCACGGTGCCGCCGTGCTTCGCTTGCTGCGCTAAGGCATGCGGAATTGCGGCCGAAATAACCAGGACCCCCGCCAGACCTCCCAAAGAGAATAGTGCGCGGCCCTTCATCCGCGAGTCCTCCCCGTTTCGGATCGACCCCGAGCTTCCATCCTGGACTCTCTGGGGCAGATTTAGTATACACCCAACCCACCATCCTTGATCCTCCGAGTTGCGGCTTCTGCTTCAGGCCGTTTTCGGTTCCCAAAAGCGCCACCGCCTGCCGCGAGAGGCCACAATCCACGAGAGCAGTACGGATTGGTACGGCACCCCGGGGAGGTCGGGCTGGAAGTCTCATTGCCCTCAATGTTGACACCAGTACCGCCGGCCTGTCCATCGAGACAGAAGGGCTGACCGGCTACTCCAGTCGCCGCACCGGCTCCATGACCGTCGGCCGGAAGAAGATCATGCGAGGCATAGTTTGAGCGGATCTCTAACCCCAGAAGTCCGCCCGCTCGGTTTACAATAAAGAAATGACCACCCGCTGTCTGCGCGCCCTGGCCATCGCCGCGCTCTTCGTTTTCGGAGCTGCACTGGCCTGCGCTCAGGATTGGACTACTCTCGAATCCTTGCCCGCCGTCGACTTCGGCGGCCTCTCCCCAGCGCAGAAGGCCGCAGCCCTTAAACTGCTGCGATCCCTCGATTGTACCTGCGCTTGCGCCATGAAGGTGGCGGAATGCCGCGCGAAGGACCCGAATTGCTCCGCCAGCAAAGGCCTGGCGACGGTGATTGTGGCGTCCATCAAAGCCGGCAAAACCGAGAAGGAGGCGTTTGCCGATGCGGAAGCTTCCCATTTCGGCGCACGCGGCCCAAACTCCTGGAAGATCCCATCGAGATCCCCACCGCCGGCGCGCCCGAGACCGGACCCAACGACGCGCCCGTTACGCTGGTCGAGTTCTCCGACTTCCAGTGCCCTTACTGCACTTTGGCCACGCCCCAATTGCAGGCAGTGCTGAAGGCGTATCCCACGCAAGTAAGGCTGTTCTTCAAGCAATTCCCGCTGGAAGGCATACATTCGCAGGCCGCGCTGGCCGCCGCCGCCGCGGTCGCCGCGCAAAAACAGGGCAAGTTCTGGCAGATGCACGATGCCCTGTTTGCCAGCCACAGTGACCTGCGCCGTCCCACGATTCTGGCTCTGGCCTCGGCCGTCGGGCTGGATATAAAGCGCTTCGAAGCCGACCTCGACTCGGAGGAAGTCGCCAAGGCCGTGAGGCACGACGTCGATGACGGCACCAACGTGGGGGTGATGAGCACGCCGACGCTGTTCATCGACGGCCAGCACTACAACGGCAATATCAGACTGGATGTCCTGAAGCCCATCCTGGACGCCGAGCTGAAGCATCCCGCCAGCCCCGCCAAAAAGTCGGCTTCCACTCCGGCGGGCGTCTCCCGCTGACCGGCATCGCCACGTGATCAAAACCGTTATCTTCGATCTGGGCAAGGTCCTGATCCCTTTCGATTTTTCCCGCGGCTACCGCGGCATGGAAAAATTCTGCGACTATCCCGCCGCCGAGATTCCTAAACGCATCGCCGCCACCGATCTGGTGCACCGCTTTGAAACCGGCCTGGTCGAGCCGCGCGATTTCGTCGAACAACTCAGCCGCACGCTCGACCTGCGCGTCACCTACGAGCAGTTCTGCGAGATCTGGAGCAGCATCTTTCTGCCGGCAACGTTGGTCCCGGAACGCCTGCTGGCAAGCCTCGCCGAGCGCTATCGCCTGCTGGTGCTCTCCAACACCAATGCCATCCACTTCGACATGGTACGCCAGAATTATCCCATGCTGCGCCACTTCCACGATCTGGTGCTTTCCTACGAAGTCAAAGCCATGAAGCCTTCGCCGGCCATCTACCGCGAGGCCATCGCGCGCGCCCAGTGCCGCCCGGAAGAGTGCTTCTACACCGACGACATCCCCGCCTACGTAGAGGGCGCCCGCCGCGAGGGCATCGACGCAGTGCAGTTTCAGTCGTGCGCGCAACTGGAGCGCGATCTCGCCGCACGCGAGATCCGCTGGCTATGATAACGCCATGAAAACTGGCATGATTACCGATCTGGTGCAGATCCGCCTGCTCGGCGAAAAGAAACGGCCCGAAAACGAGCGCTTCCGCCGGCACATGAAGACGCACGACCATTCCGACCGCATCCTGCGCCGTATCGCCGAGGAAATCGAAGACCAGATCGATTGCACCGCGTGCGCCAACTGCTGCCGGGCGGCCACCGTGACGATCGCCGATCGGGATGTGGAACGCCTGGCGCGCTATCTGCGCATCACGCCCGCGACGTTCCTGGCGGACTACACCGAGGAAAGCCACGACGAGGGCGCGGATTCTGCGGCGCACCGCGGAATCCGGCTGCGTCTTCCTGGACGGCAATCTGCTGCTCGGTCTACGATGCCCGCCCCGATACCTGCCAGCGCTTTCCGCACCTGGTGCGCGGCAAGGCTCGCTCGCCAGCCGCATGTGGCAGTTCATCGACCGCGCCTGCTATTGCCCCATCGTCTACAACTCGCTGGAAGCATTTAAAGTAGAAACCAACTTCCGCCGCTAAGTGGGGCAGGCCCTCGGCCTGCGGCGGCCTCTCGGGCCGCCTCTTTTGTTTGCGGCTATGCTGCTCTGTTTGGCAAGCGTCCAGGGAGGAACGGTCGCTCAGACTGCATATCTGATGACTTCCAATTCTGCGGACCTATCCACTGAGGCGAGAAGTTGATCGACGCGCGACATGGTTGCCTGTTCCAGCTCCGCGTGACCGCACTGGTCGCACTGAAGTACCGGGAGCGACTTGAAAATCACGATCGATGAATCGCCGATCTTGAAAGGCAGATCCGTGACCCGCGCTTCCAGTAGTCCCCCGCAAACTCGGCATTTCATCTTGTCCTCCTAACGCGTAACCCATTGTCCCACTTGCCAGGGCGGGGAGCGTACATCGTAACGATCCGGATATTCTCGCCCTCCACATCCGTCGCAATCTGGGCACGGAAAACAACGCCCTCGGACTCGCCCCTCACGAGAAAACTCGGCGTGTTTTTGTCCTCCGCGTACGTTTCGATGATCTCCAGCGTTGCAATTGCGCTACGAACACTTCCGCCGTAAATCAGCGTTGCTGGAGACGCATCGTCACGTGATATGTCCAGCGGATGCGGCCGCTAAAAATACACTCCTTGATGAAACGCAAGTGGCGCATCCGGTACACGATCCGTTGGCAAACTTTTAAAACGCCTGCCTCCCCCACGGCACGCTCCCGACCACGCACAGCCGCCCGCCCCACCGCTACAATAAAAACGTGACAGGTAACGAAATCCGACAGCGCTTTCTCGACTTCTTCGCCGCCCGCGGCCATCGCATGGTGCGCAGCTCTTCGCTGGTCCCGGCGAACGACCCCACGCTGCTGTTCACCAACGCCGGCATGAACCAGTTCAAGGACGTCTTCCTCGGCCTCGAAAAGCGCGATTACTCGCGCGCCACCACCTCGCAGAAATGCGTGCGCGCGGGCGGCAAGCATAACGACCTGGAAAACGTCGGCTACACCCGCCGCCATCACACGTTCTTCGAAATGCTGGGCAATTTCTCCTTCGGCGATTACTTCAAAGCCGACGCCATCGAGTTCGCCTGGGACCTGGTCACCAAGGACTACGGCCTGCCCAAAGACAGGCTCTACGTCACCGTTTTCCGCGAGGACGACGACGCCGAGGAGCTCTGGCAGAAGGTCGCCGGCGTGCCCAAGGAGCCGCATTTTCCGCCTCGACGAGAAAGACAATTTCTGGCAGATGGGCGAGACCGGGCCGTGCGGGCCCTGCTCGGAGATCCACTACGATCTGGGTCCCGAAGCCGCCGAGCCGGGCCGCGAGCACGAGCAGTTCCCCAGCGATGGCGGCGGCCGCTTCGTCGAAATCTGGAACCTGGTCTTCATGCAGTTCGACCGCGACGCCGCCGGCATCATGACGCCGCTGCCGCGCCCTTCCATCGATACCGGCATGGGCCTGGAGCGCGTCGCCGCCGTCCTGCAAGGCAAGCTTTCGAATTACGACACCGATCTGATCCTGCCCATCATTCGTCAGCGCCGCCGAGCTCTTCGGCGTCGACCTACGGCGCCGATCCGCACGTCGATACCGCCCTGCGCATCGCCGCCGACCATGCCCGCGCCACCGCGTTCCTGATTCACGATGGCGTGCTGCCCTCCAACGAAGGCCGCGGCTACGTGCTGCGCAAGATCATGCGGCGCGCCATGCGCAACGCCCGCCTGATCGGCGTGGAGGAGCCGTTCCTCTACAAGCTCACCGGCTTCGTGGCCGAGCTGATGCGCCCGCCTATCCGGAAATGATGGAGAGCGTGCAGCGCGTGGCGCGCGTGGTGAAGGACGAAGAGCATCGCTACGCCACCACGTTCCTGGTGGCCGAGAAGGTGTTCTCAGCGACGAAGTGCAAGCGCCTGGCCGGCGCGCGTACTGCCCGGCGCGGTCGCTTCAAGCTCTACGACACCTACGGCCTGGCGCTCGACGAGCAGGAAGAGATGGCGCGCGAGCGCGGCCTCGCCATCGACCGCGAAGGCTTCGAGCGCGAAATGGAGCAGCAGCGCGAGCGCGCGCGCGCCAGTTGGAAAGGCGCCGAAAAAGGCGCGGTCGCCCCGGCCTATCAGAACTTGCTCGAGCAGGGCCGCACCAAGTTCCTGGGCTACGACCGAACTCGCAGCCACTTCGCGCGTCGTCGGCCTGCTGGTGGACCGCGAGCTGGTGCGACGAAATCCCGGCCCGGCGCGCGACGCCGAACTGGTGCTCGATCAGACGCCGTTCTACGCCGAGACCGGCGGCCAGGTGGGCGACCGCGGCGCGCTGTCACTCTGAGCCGGCGAAAAAGTGGCCGACGTGGAGACCGCCTATCCCCGGCCGTTCCCGGCCTCACCGTGCATCGCATCGTGGCGCACGCGCCGATCCGCGTGGGCGATGTGCTGCGCGCCGAAGTGGCCGTGCCGCTGCGCGACTGCCACCGTGCGCAATCACACCGCCACGCACCTGCTGCACGCCGCGCTGCGCCAGGTGCTGGGCACGCACGTCAAGCAGGCGGGCAGCGTGGTGGAACCGCCGCGGCTGCGCTTCGATTTCACGCACTACGCCGCCATGGACCAGCGCCGAAATCGAGGAAGTCGAGCGGCTGGTGAACGAGCAGATCCTGCAGAACACCGGCGTCGACACCGACATCATGCCGCTCGACCAGGCCATCGCCACCGGCGCCATGGCGCTGTTCGGCGAAAAATACGGCGACGAGGTGCGCGTGGTTTCGCGTGCCCGGTTTCAGCCGGAGCTGTGCGGCGGCACGCACGTGCGGCGCACCGGCGATATCGGCGTCTGCAAGATCGTCTACGAAGGCAGCATCTCGGCCGGCGTGCGGCGCATCGAGGCGCGTCACCGGCGAAGGCGCGCTGCGCCAATATCAGGAATCCACCGGCGCCCTGCGACCGCATCGCCGAGATGGTGCAAGCCGTCGGAGCCGGAGCTGATCGAGCACGTGGAAAAGATGCTGGCGCGCGAGAACGCGCTCGAGCACGGCAGGTCGATCAGTTGAAGACCAGACTGGCGCAGGCCGCCGTGGGCGCGCTGGAGAGCGCAGGCGCGCACGGTGAATGGCGCGCAGCGTGCTGGCGGCGCAGCGTCGGACGGCATGGACCGCCAGCAGCTGCGCGAGCTGGCCGATTCGCTGCGCAATAAATGGAAGAGCGCCGTGGTGGTGCTGGCTTCGGTCGCAGATACGGCGGCGTGGCCATCGTCGCCGCGGTCACCAAGGATCTGACCGCCAAAGTGCACGCGGGCAAACTGGTGGGCGCGGTGGCGCAGGCTGTCGGCGGCAAAGGCGGCGGACGTCCCGACATGGCGGAAGGCGGCGGCAAAGATCCCGCGGCGCTCGCCAGCGCGCTGGAAGCGCATCTATCGCGAAATCGAGGGCAAGCTGTGAGCGAGCTGTCGACGATGTGACGTCATGGTGGTCGGCGCGGGCCCGACGGGCCTGGCCTGCGGCATCGAGCTGAAGCAGCGCGGCGTGAAGACGGTCCTGATCGAAAAGGGCTGCGTGGTGAACTCGATCTACCACTACCCCACCAACATGATCTTCTTCACCACGCCGGAGCTGCTCGAAATCGGCGACATTCCGATGACCAGCCTCAACGAAAAGCCCAACCGGCACGAAGCGCTGAAATACTACCGCCGCGTGGCCGATCATTACAAGCTGAATATCCGCCAGTATGAGCGCGTCGACCGCATCGACGGCGACGACGGCGACTTTCACGTTCATACCACCGACCGGCTGGGTTGCACGCACGTGTATCGCCGCGCGCAAAATCGTGCTGGCCACCGGTTACTACGACGTGCCCAACATGCTGAACGTTCCCGGCGAGGAACTTAGCCAAGGTACTGCATTATTACAAAGAGCCGCATCCTTACTACAACCACGACGTGGCCGTGGTTGGAGCCAAGAATTCCGCCGCCATCGCCGCGCTGGAACTGTACTGGACCGGCGCGCGGGTCACCCTGATTCACCGCGGCGCCGGCATTTCCGACAAGGTGAAATACTGGATCAAGCCCGAATATCGAAAACCGCATCAAGAACGGCGAGATTCCGGCTTACTTTCACTCCAACATTGTTCGAAATTCTCCCCGATTCGATCCGCGTGGCCACGCCGGAAGGCGAAATTTCGCTCAAGAACGATTTTGTTTTCGCGCTCATGGGTTACCGCCCGGATCTCGAATTTCTGCGTGCTACCGGGATCACGCTGGAGCCCAATCTCAGCGGCCGCGCACCAACCCGCAAACCCTGGAAAGCGAACGCCAGGGATTTACCTTGCGGGGGTGATTGTTGCGGGCATGCACACCAACGAAATCTTCATCGAAAATGGCCGCTTCCACGGCCGGCAAATCGCCGAAGCCATCGCCGCCAAACTTTTCACCTGAAACATTTGCGCCGTAACTCTCACTACCCAATGTGAGCGGCTCGCGAAACCCGTCTCACTACGCACTTTGAAACCAGGAGCCATGTTTTCGTATCTAAGGAATTGAAGGGGTAGCGGCCATGTTAAACAATTTGATGAATCTTCTTTTGGGATGCTCTCACCGCAGGACCACATTCCCCATCACTCCCGCGCGGAAAGCTGGCTTTTCATCGGCTCCCGGCCCGCGGCACTCAACCTATGTCGTGTGTCTGGATTGCGGCAAGGAGTTTGGCTACAACTGGACCGAGATGCGCATCGGCGATCCAGTTGCCGCAGCTGTCACCGCCGAAGCCGCATTTTCCACAGCGCACCACTAGTGCAAGTGTCCAAGAAATAGCTGTTCAGCAGATTAGGTGTGGGGCAGGCCATCGTTTTTCGTGGCCTGTCGAGTTCGAGCACGGTGCGCAGACGACAAACAACATGATGTCCGCGCCACGACTGCCGTTCCGTCACCCGGCGTGCTGCGAGGACCTTATGCTGGCTCACGGCTTCGCCGTCGTCGCTTTTCAATTCGCGAAAAACGATCGTGGACAGGACGGTCAGTCCGCCCAGGACGAAGAACGCCTGGTGGATGCCGTGAATCATCTCCGGCGCGCTCGAATGAAAGCGATCGGGAATGAAGAACGCGGTGACCAGCGACGCCGATGCCGACGCCGAAGCTGATCGACATCTGCTGCATGGTGCTGGCGATGGAGCTGGCGCTGCTGGTCTGCTCCTCGGTGACGTCGGCATAGACCAGCGTGTTCATGCTGGTGTATTGCAGCGAGGTGAAGAACCCGAAGCAGAACGCCTGCAGCGACGATCAGCCAGACCGGCGTGCCGCACTCCGATGGTGGCGAAAAGCAGAATCAGCAGGCCGAGGATCACGGTGTTGGAAATCAGCACGCCGCGATAGCCGAAGCGCGTCAGAATTCGCGGCATGGTCATCTTCAGGCTCATGGCGGCAATGGCCTGCGGCATCATGAGCAGGCCGGATTGAATCGGGCGTGAAGCCCAGGCCGACCTGGTAGAGCAGCGGAAACAGGAACGGAATGCCGCCGATGCCCAGGCGGGTGAAGAAGCTGCCGCTCACCGCCGCGCGGAAGGTGCGAATGCGAAACAGGCTCAGGCGCAGCAGCGGGAACGCGGTGCTGCGCCGCGTGCAGTCCATAGCCGGCCAGCAGCGCGACGGAAATCGCCAGCAGGCCCAGGATTTCGCGCGCGCTCAGCGTGTGTTCGCCGAATACTTCCAGCACATAGGACAGCAGCGCGATGCCGGAGCCGAACAGGATGAGGCCGACGATATCGAGCGGATTGGATCTTCTTCGCGATAGTCCGGCAGATGCAGATAGACCAGGTACAGGCCGGTCAGGCCGATCGGAATGTTCACGAAAAAGATGACTCGCCAGTGAAAGTAGCCGACGATCAAGCCGCCGGCGATCGGGCCGAGCATGGGGCCGATCAGGCCGGGAATGGCGACGAAGCTCATGGCGCGGACCAGTTCGGATTTGGCGAACGTCCGCACCAGCGTGAGCCGGCCGACCGGCACCATCATGGCGCCGCCGCAGCCCTGCAGGATGCGGCAGGCGACCAGCACGTGGATGTTGCTCGAGATGCCGCAGAGAAACGAGCCCAGCGTGAAGATGCCGATGGCGGAGGCGAACACCCGGCGCGTTCCGAATCGGTCCGCCATCCAGCCGCTGATGGGAATGAAGACCGCGAGGCTCAGCGTGTAGCTGGCCAGCACCGACTTCATGCTCAGCGGCGCCACTTTGAGCGCCGCCGCGATGGCGGGCACGGCGGTGTTCAGAATCGTGGTGTCGAGCGACTCCATGAAGAACGCCACGGCGACCAGCCACGGCAGCAGCCGCTTGCTGTACGTACCCGCTTCCACTTGATCAGGCTAGCAGGCTCCGCGGTGGCGAAACCGCTCCCTTACGGTCGCGGCTGCAACGGTCGCGGCACTCTCCGAGGCGATCCGCACATTGGAAATCAACGTGCTTCCATCGCGGCATGGAATTGTCGCCGGCGTTTTCCGGCTTTATCAGACAGCGCGAAACGCCGCAGGCGCTTTGGGCCGCGCCGGATTCTCGGAGAAGCAGGTCAATCTGTTATCTCCGGCTTCGTCGGAACGGGAGATCCATAGCATTCCGACGTCGGGTACCGAACAGCCGGGCGTCTGCGGCGCGATTGGAGGCATGCTGGGTGGCGCGCTGGGCGTGGCTGGGGGGCTCGAATTAGGAATGGCCGCGGCCGTGCTCGATCCCCGGCGTTGGACCGGCACTGGCGTTTGGCCTCGCCCGGTGCGGCTCTGCTGGGAGCGGGCGGCGCGGCAGGTGGCGCCGCACTGGGAAACGCGGCCGATGACCGGAGCAACGAGGGCGTCCCTTCGGATGAAATCTTTTTCTACGAAGATGCCTTGCGGCAGGGGCGGTCGCTCGTCCTGGTACTTGCCGCCGATCACTCGGAAGAACAGCGCGCGCACAAGGTTATTGGCGGACGGCGGGGCCGAGAGCCTGGATGCGGCACGGAAGGATTGGTGGCTTGGATTGCGCGATGGCGAACAAGAACACTATCGGGCCTTGGGGCACAACTTCGAGTTGGACGAGGACGTGTATCGCGCCGCATTTACTTCGGTCCTGCGCCGCGAATGCCGCGGCAAGTCGATCGACGAGGTGGCCGATCTGCCGAAGTGGTGGTATCCGGATGTTTGGGATTCCGAGTTTCAGCGCGGGTATGAGCGCGGCCGGAAGTACTGGCAACAGCAAGCCATCGGCGAGGCGCTCAGGGCGCACGCAGGCTCGCCCGCCGCCTAGCTGGCCGTTTTGAGTGTTACCGACGAATGCAGGTGGTTAAAGAGTAGGTACAAAGGAGGTTTCAAATGTTTCTCGGACTGTTTGTGATTTTGCTGGTATTGTGGCTGCTGGGGTTTTTCGCGTTCCACGTTGCCGGCGGGCTGATTCACCTCCTGATAATTCTGGCGGTGATTTCCTTGGTGGTTCACCTCTTCAGGGGCCGCAGCGCCTGAACCCAGCACAATCGGGGGGGGAGCAGTGCGGCGTGCAGAATCCGGCGCCACGAGTGCAGTTCTTGCTCCCCACACGGCCGAACTTCCGGATGACATTCCGCGGCGCATTCCAAACCGGCTGGCATTGCTGAGACAGCGATGAAAACCAGCGATCAACTGGATCCAAACATATTCGTCATCTTCGGCGGCGCGGCGATCTGACCTGGCGCAAGCTGATGCCGGCGCTGTTCGATCTTTCGCAGAGCCGCAGCATTCCCGCTGCATTTCGCGATCATCGCGGTGGACCGCGTGGAAATGAGCGAAGACGCGCTGCGCAAGCGCCTGCAGGAGGGCGTCCGGAAGTTCGCGCGCAGCGGGAAAAGCCGCAGCCAAGGAATGGCACGAGTTCGCCCAGCACATCCACTACCTGCAGGGCGATTTCAAGGGCAAGGCGACCTATAAGGAACTGGGCGACCTGTGCGACGAGCCTGGAAAAAGAGTGGGGCACCAAGGCCCAGCGCATTTTCTACATGGCCACGCCGCCATCGCTGTTCGGCGAAATCCCCGCGTTCCTCGGCCATGCCGGCCTGGCGGCCGACCGGAAGCGGTCGCGCATCGTGATCGAGAAGCCCATCGGCTACGACCTGGATTCCGCGCTGGCGCTGAACCGCACCCTCGCCAGCGCTTTCGAGGAATCCCAGATCTTCCGCATCGACCATTACCTGGGCAAGGAGACGGTGCAGAACATCCTGGCGTTCCGCTTTGCCAATCCGCTGTTCGAGCCGATCTGGAACCGGCGCTATGTGGACTACGTGACCATCACCGTGGCCGAAGCAGGTGGGCGTGGAACATCGCGGCGGCTATTACGACGGCGCCGGCGCGCTGCGCGACATGGTGCAGAATCACCTGATGCAGCTGCTGTGCCTGGTGGCCATGGAGCCGATGGTCTCCTTCGACGCCGACGAGATCCGCAATAAGAAAGTGGACGTGCTGCACGCGGTCCGGCCCATCACCTTCGACGCGGTGCATCATCTGCACGGTGCGCGGGCAGTACGGCAAGGGCTGGATCGACGGCAAGAACGTGCGCGCCTATCGCGAGGAAGACGGCGTGCCGCCGGATTCGCAATACGGAGACGTTTGCGGCGCTGCGGCTGTTCGTCGACAACTGGCGCTGGCAGGACGTGCCGTTTTATCTGCGCACCGGCAAGCGCCTGGCCCGGCAGGTTTCCGAAATCGTCATCCAGTTCCGCGCCGTGCCGCACCAGTCGTTTCCTGCCGAGGCGACGCTGGACTGGCAGCCGTCGCGCCTGGTCATGTCGATCCAGCCCGACGAAGGCATCGTGCTGCGCTTTCAGGCCAAACATCCCGGGCCGAAGATGGTGTTGCAGCCGGTGGACATGCGCTTCAACTATCGCGAAAGCTTCGCCACGCCGTCGCCGGAAGCGTATGTGACGCTGCTCTGGCGACGTCATCAATAACGATCCCACGCTATTCATGCGCGCCGACCAGGTGGAGGCGGCATGGCGGCTGCTGATGCCGGTGCTGGATGCATGGAAGGCCAGCTCCGCCGCGCGATTTCCCGAATTACGCCGGCGGCACCTGGGGCCCGGACGCCGCGCAGGGTCTGCTGGTGCAACAGGGCCACAGTTGGCCGGCGCCGGTGGAATTAGAGGAACGCCGAAAATGTTCCGACGTCTGAGGTTCGTGTTTGGCCGTTGGCTTGCAGCGCGAAATGTGGGCAGACTGTCCCGGCGGTGACCATTTCTGCTGCTTCCGGGATATCCTTGGCCGCGCCGAAGAAGAGCAGCGTCAGGCGCGGCACGGGACAGTCGACCGCGAATTGTGAAGCTCCCGGCAGCCCGGTTTTGGTCTTGTTTCTGGTCGTGGTCCTGGAAAAATGGAGCGCCCACCGCCTGTGCCGTCTTGAGCCGGGATTCCGCTTTAGCCTGCTGCTATTCGCTCCCGACTGCCAGCCGAAAACGGACCCGCGGCCATTTGGAAGAAGCACGCGCATGGCCGTTCAGCCGGGTGCGGGAGGTTGCGACCCCAGCTTGGCTTCCACTCTCGGTACCGCACAATTCGGACGCGTTCGCATAATGTTTTGCCGCTGCCCAGTACGAGGCGTGAAGAGCTGGGGAGCAAGGGCGCCGCGTTCCTAGTGGAGCCGCCAAGACGCTCATTCGCGTCGCGGAACTGCATCCCGAAGTACTCCGTGAGATCGCGGCGTAGGGCAAAGCGCCTCGCACTGCGCTTGCCATCCCCTCGCCATTTGGCCTATACTTGCCTATTACGATGTCTTTTCCCGCCAGCTCGTTTAACGGCCGGTTCTGGTACTCAAGCCAGAGCCGGTAGAAGTGGCGTTGGTGCGAGGCAATACCCCCTTTAGAAGAAACCAACCCACTCCCAGGGAGTGGGTTTTTCTTTAGGAGAAGAAACGAAATGATCATTTCCATGAGGCCGCACGCCACCAGGCAGGAAATCGATCACGTCTGCGAGCGAATCCGGGAGTTCGGCTACAAGGTCCACTCCATTGAGGGCGAGGAGCGCGTGGTGATCGGAGTGGTCGGCGTGGGCGACGTCACCGCCTGCCTGGAATCGCTCGAAGCCACGCCCGGAGTTGAGAGCGCCGTGCGCATTTCGGCGCCCTACAAATTCGTCAGCCGGGAATTCAAGAAGGAGCGCTCAGTCATCCGGGTGAACGGCGTGGAGATCGGCGGCGACGAGTTCGTGGTGATGGCCGGCCCGTGCTCGGTGGAGAGCGAAAAGCAGATCATGGAGGCGGCGGAAGGCGTGGCCGCGGCGGGCGCGCAAGCATGCTGCGCGGCGGCGCCTTCAAGCCGCGCACTTCGCCCTACGATTTCCAGGGCCTGGAACTGGAAGGGCTGAAGCTGCTGCGCCAAGGCCAAGCGAGGCCACCGGCCTGGCCATCGTCACCGAGGTCATGAGCGACCGCGACGTGGAGCTGGTCGCCGAATATGCCGACATTGCATGCAGGTGGGCGCGCGCAACATGCAGAACTTCGCGCTGCTGAAGATCGCTGGGCGAGTGCGGCCGCCCGGTGCTGCTGAAGCGCGGCATGAGTTCCACCATCAAGGAACTGCTGATGTCGGCGGAGTACATCGTGGCGCACGGCAATCCCAACGTGATCCTGTGCGAGCGCGGCATCCGCACCTTTGAGACCGCCACGCGCAACACCTGCGATATCTCGGCCGTGCCGGTGCTGAACGAGCTGACCCATCTGCCGGTGATCCTCGACCCCAGCCACGCCGACCGGCAAGCGCAGCCTGGTGCCGGCGCTGGCGCGCGCCGGTGTGGCCATCGGCGCCGACGGCCTGATTGTGGAAGTGCATCCCGCGCCCGGAAAAGGCGGTCAGCGACGGCGCGCAATCGCTGACACTCGCAGTTCCGCGCCATGATGCGGGAGCTTCGGCCGTATATCGATCTGTGGAAGGAAGCCCGGCTCGCGGAAACCGCCGCGGCTGTGTGATACTGCCTTCGTGAACTACAAAAAACGCGCCGCGCTGCCCGATCATCATGATCGCTTCGCCTTGCGGACTCGGCGGTCTGGGGCGTGGCGCGCTTGCGCTATCACGTGCTGCGGACCACGGCGGACTGGCTGGAGCGCCTCCCGACGCGGGATTCCCGGTGGTTTTCTACGTCGATTTCGCCGCGCTGCGCAAGGGCGGTGTGCTGCAGATGCTGGCGGGGTCCAAGGTGGCCGAGGAACCCGAGTACAAGGTCTTCGTGATGAAGACCGAGTTCGATTACACGCGCGACCTGGACGCGGTGCTGGCCTGCTTCACGCCGCACGCGCAATATTTGGTGGTGAAGGGCCGCTTCGATTGGGACAGCCTGCATCCTACGCGCGCGAGCAAGGCGGCGACGTGCCGCGATGCCCTCTGCCGCATGAGCGGAAGCACGCCCGAGCGCAAGATCTCATTTTTCCGCTTTGCGGCCGAACCTGATGGGTCTGGCAGTCAGTCCGGACGAATGCGCCGCCGCCGATCTGCAGTCCACCGCGCGCTGCGGCGGGGGCTGGAGATGCCGGATGCGCCGGTGTGGATCTCCATCCCGCCCGCCATGCTGAAGAAGGGCAACGATATGCCGCCCGGCACGCGCATGTTCGCACATACCATGGAGAATGCCGACGATGTCAGCATTGCGATGGCGCCATCGGGGAGCCGCTTCGAAGCGCGGCTCAACGTGCAGTGCCGGTCGGAGCGGCAGGCCGCCGCGCTGGCCGCACAACTCGCAAGCGATCACGGCCATGCTGCGGCGAAATGATCGCGCGCGAGCACCAGACACCTAATCCGCGCGATCTGAGCGGAGTGCTCACTTCGGGAACGTTCAACCATCTGGGCACGCAGGTGATAGGAAGTTGGCCGTTGGAGAAGGGGTTCGTGGAGGGATTGTTGGGCGGGGGGTGAGAATTAGCAGATCCTCGGGAGTTGATCGCCCGCCAGCATGTCGACGATACGCGAGGTCCCGAGCGCCGTCCGCATGGTCACCATCGCCGGATGATGCGCTCGGTGACCGCGCCGACGACTGCGCGCGTCCGCGCCCAGCGGATGGCGCCGCATGGCGGCGAGCACGGCTTCCGCGGCCTCCGGCGCGACAATCGCCACCAGCTTGCCTTCGTTCGCCACGTAGAGCGGATCGAGCCCCAGCATTTCGCAGGCGCCGCGCACTTCCTCGCGAATCGGGATCGCGGCTTCCTCGAATTCGATGCCCACTGCGGATTGCGCCGGCGATCTCGTTCAGCGTGCTCGAAGGCCGCCGCGCGTAGGATCGCGCATGGCAGCGGATCGGCGCCCGCCGGCGACGGCGCGCATCAAGCATCGCGCCACCAGACCGTGCAAGCGGCGCCGAATCGCTCTCGACCGCGCGTTTCGAATTCCAGGCCCTTCGCGCTCCGCGAGAATCGCGATTCCGTGATCGCCGATGCGAGCCGCTGAGAATCACCATGTCGCCAGGACGCGCCTGGTTGGCCGAAAGGCGCACGCCGTCGGCGCACCATGCCGATTCCGGTCGTATTGATGTACAGGCCGTCGCCGCTGCCCTGCTCCACCACCTTGGTATCGCCAGTGACGATTGCCACGCCCGCGCGCTGCGGCCGCCGCGCGCCATGGATTCCACGACGCGGCGCAACGTCGCCATCGGAAGGCCCTCTTCCAGGATGAATGCCGACGCTCAGAAACAGCGGCTCGCGCGCCGCCCACGGCCAGATCGTTGATCGTGCCATGGACCGCCAGCGAACCGATGTCGCCGCCCGGAAAAAAAGCGGCTTCACGACGAATGAATCGGTGGTGAATGCCAGGCGTACGCCGTCGATGTCGACGATGGCCTGATCTTCCAGCCGGCCAGAACCGGGTTGGGGAAAGCCGGCAGAAAGACTCGCGCATCAGCTCGGCGCTGAGCTGCCCTCCGCTGCCGTGGCCCAGCAGAATCGTTCCTTCGCCGGCTGCGGCAGCCGGACAGGTCAGACGGGCAAGCGAGTGGCTTTCGTCATCGAATCTCAGGCATCGGCGTGACCGATAATGGTAATATGCCGCGCACGCGCCTTCGGACGACACCATTGGCGCGCCCAGCGGGTTCTCGGGCGTGCAGCGCTTGCCGAAAGCAGCGCAATCGGCTGGCTTCTTCAGTCCCTGCAGCACCAGCGCGCTGATACATTCGGCGGGCTCCTCGGCCGTTATCGTGGCAAGTGCCGAAGATCGCGTTCGGCGTCGTATTCGGCGAACTCGTCGCGCACGCGCTAGCCGCTCTGCGGAATCGGCCCGATGCCGCGCCACTTCTGGTCGGCAATCTCGAAGACCTCTTTCATGATGCGCTGCGCGGGCAGATTGCCTTCGCGTAATCGACCGACCGCGACGTACTGATTCTCCACCTCGGCCCGCCCTTCTTCCAGTTGCGCGACCAGCATCGCGCACGGCTTCCAGCAGGTCGACCGGCTCGAAGCCGCCGACCACGATGGGCATATGGAAATCGCGCGCCAGCTCTTCGTACTCGCGCATATCCCATCACCGTGCACACGTGGCCCGGCGCGATGAAGCCCTGCACGCGGTTGGCGGGCGATGCCAGAATCAGCGCGCATCGCCGGCGGCACCAGCACGTGCGACGCCAGCAGCGAGAAATTGCCCAGCCCCTCGCGCTTGCGCCTGCCAGACCGCCATGGCGTTGGCGGGCGCGGTGGTCTCAAACCCGATGCCGAAGAACACCACCTGGCGGTCCGGATTTTCGCGCGCCATTTTCACCGCCTCCATCGGCGAATAGACGATGCGCACGTCGCCGCCCGCGCCTTCACTCGAAACAGATCGGAGTGCGAGCCGGGCACGCGCAGCATGTCGCCGTAGGAGACGAAAATCACGCCCGGCACGAGCGGCGATGGCCAGCGCCTTATCGATGATCTCGAGCGGCGCCACGCAAACCGGGCAGCCGGGACCGTGCACCAGTTCGATTCGGGCGGCAGCATCTCGTCCAGCCCGTAGCGCATGATGGTGTGGGTCTGGCCGCCGCAGATTTCCATCAGCACCCACGGGCGGGTGGCCGGACGCGATCGGCGCGCCAGGCCCAGCGCAACTTCCGCGTCGCGATACTCGTCGATGTACTTCAAGGCGCGCTCCTCTTCGTCGAGCAGTCCCGCCTGTTCCAGGTATTCGTAGGTCTGGCGCGCTTCGTCCTCATCCACTTTGCTGATGGCGAAGCCCACGTGCACCGATGACGTAATCGCCGGGCTGCGCTTCGGGCACGAAATCCAGAAAGGCTTGCCGGGTGATGCCGCCGAAACGCACGCGGCCCACGCGGTTGCCGTCGATTACTTCGGCGTCGACGATCTGTCCCGGAATCGCTAGGCACATAATAGGAACCCGTCGAGAATCGATTTGGCGCTGTCCAGGCAGCGCCAAACCCAGTGTACCGCCGTCAGATTAGCTGTGGGGCAGGCCATCGTTTTTCGTGGCCTGCCGAGTTCGAGCACGGTGCGCAGACGACAAACAGTTAAATTCGCGGACACTACACTAGCTGGTTCCCAGATACATCACGTGGGCGTAGGTGCCGAGCCGCGAGTTATAGGCCAGGTACCAGCCGTCGTGGTCCGGGTCGTCGTAGATCACGATCTCGTCGCTATCCCAGAGCCAGCCATTGCAGAAGGCCACGTCGAAGGGCGCCACGCTGAAGAAGAACCCGCCGAACCAGAAGCGTCCCGGACCGCCGCCTCCCAGGTGCCAACGGTGGCCAATGCCAATGCCGCCGGTGAAGCGCCCGTGTTCCCATGGATGATCGAGATGGTAATTCGCGTCATTCTTGCCGGTATCGTGTCCGACCCATTTGCCGTTAGTGTGGACATGGGGAGCCTCCGGATGTCCGGCCTTGTTGGCTGGGTGTTGGGCTGCGGGCGCGGCGTGCGGCGCCGCCTTGGCGGGAGCGGGTCCACGCTTGGGAGCGTATCCACCACCCACCTCCTGCTTGCCACCGCCATGTTTTTCGCCGCCCCGTTCCTGCGCGAACACAGGCAAAGCCAGCGTCATCGATACTGCACACAAACCGATCAGTAGCCTCATCAAAATCCTCCGAAAACATCTTAGCAGCCGGGAATAAACGTTGGCTAATCCGGTCGGTGTGAATCACTACAACCCGTCCGGCAGAGGAATGGATACGCCGCCCGTAGCCGCCCATTCGGCGCCGCGAGTAAGTGTCGCCACAAATCCTGCACTTTTCATGGCATCCGGATCGTGGCCCAGTGCCGTTACGAATACGCGCCCCTTGCCGTAATTCACCGTCCACAACATCGGCTGGTCCAGCCCAGGTCCAGGAATCGGTTGCTTTTCGCCGGGCGCTTGTATCGCGAATGATCGTCCCAGGCTGTGGCGAGCACATGGTAAGCGCCTTCCGGCTGCCACTTCAGATTGGCGTACAACTCATCGTTGACTGCGGAAAGGAAGCCTTCATGCCCCGCGTGATCGGGTGTTCCTTGTCCACGATTTTCACTGTGAAATCGTGGCGCGCGGAGTGATGGCCGTTCTGCGGGCGCCAATTAGCCCCACAGATCTTTTCGTACTCGCGCCAGCCATTGAAAGCCGCTGTCGAAAAATGATATACCACTAGCCCTTGCCGCACGCACGTAGTTCAAGCAATGCCGCGTCGGCACGCTCACCCCAGCGCAGTCCAGGCGGTTCTGTCGTAGTAATTCAGGATCACGACGCCGTAGGGGGCCAGGGTCTCGGGCGACGCGCCGCGGAATTCTTCGGTGACTCGAACCTCGAAGCGGCCTGTGTCCTCGAGCAATTTGCGCAGGACCGGTGTGGTGGCACGCCAATCGTGGCCGTTCTGCCCGGTGATAATTAGCGCCTGGATTTTCGGCGCCGGTTGCTGGGCCGCGGCGGCGGCGGCTAGCAGGAGGAGGAGGAATGCGGATCGGGGGGACACTGGCTATTATATCGGGTATTTGGGGGGTAAATTCGGCATCCAAGAGGGCGGCCTGAGAGGCCGCCGCAGGCCGGGGGCCGGCCGGGGGCCTGCCCCACTATGCGGAAAACCGCCGGAGCGCTGCTTGCAGGCCGCTTTCGTAGGCCTCGATCAGGTTGTCCCAGAGGGCGTTGGCTTGGTCGTCGATTTGCCGTCGCGACGGGTCGGCGTCGAACCATGCCATGGTCTGGCGGATGCCCTCGCGTGAAGGGCACCGTGGCGCAGTAGCCCGGAACGAAGCGCTTGATCTTGCTGTTGTCGAAGACCACGCTGACGGCTTTGTCGCCGATGCAGGCCGCCGCGCGCCTCGGGCACGCACGCCGCGATGAAATCGCAGGGGATATGCACGAGTCGCGGCTCGACGCCGGCGGCCTCGGCGGTCATGCGATAGAACTGGTCCCAGCACATGACCTCGTCGCTGGTGATGTGGAAGGCGTGGCCGATGGCCTGCTGGCGCGCCGAGCAGGCCGACCAGCCCTTTGGCAAAATCGGTGTTATGGGTGATGACCCAGAGCGACGAGCCGTCGCCGGGGACGATCACTTTCTTGCCGCGGCGCATGCGATCCACCGCGGTGTAGGACTTGGCCAACTGTTGACGGCCAGGGCGATCTGCGTCTCGCCATAGGTGAGCGAGGGGCGCACGATGGTGATCGGGAAAGCCTTCTTCGCGATAGGCCCGCATCAGGCGCTCTTCGCAGGCGATCTTGTCTGCGCGAATACTCCCAGTAGGGATTGGCGAGCGGCGTGGATTCGGTGATCAGGTAGTGCGTGGCCGGCTTCTGATAGGCGCTGGCGGAACTGATGAAGATGTATTGGCGGGTGCGGCCGCGGAAGAGGCGCGATGTCGCGCTCGATGTGATCGGGCGTGAAGGCGATCCAATCGACTACCGCGTCGAAGGATGGCGCCAGCGAGTGCGCGGCGATACGGCGGCTGCGTCTTCGATATCCACGGCCAGCGTGTCGACGCCGGATGGCGGACGGCTGAGTGCCGGCCGCGGTTCAGGAGCGTCACTTCGATGCCGCGCTCTACTGCCAAGTGGGTGCAGGCTGTGCTGATGATGCCGGTTCCGCCGATGAAGAGGACTTTCATGAGTTAGTTGTAGCAGATCCCGCATAGAATGGTTACTCGGTCATGCGTATATCGATTCCTCTTTTGTCCCTTTTAACCGCGGCCTCCGCGCTTGCCGCGTCTACGGTGAGCATCGTGCACCAGGGCGATGGCTACTCGCTTCTGCGTGACGGTCAGCCGTATTTCGTCAAAGGCGCGGTTGGCGGGGTGTATCTGGAAGAGTTGGCTGCGGCCGGCGGCAACTCGATCCGCGCCGGCGTGACGGCGCTCGACCGTGCGCAGGCGCTAGGCTTGAGCGTGCTTGTCGACCTGCCTTTCGGCAAGCAGCGCTGGGGCTTCAACTACGGAGATCCGGCCGCCGTGAATCGGCAGCGTGAAGAGTTGCGGTCCATGGTGGAGCGGCACAAGGACGATCCGGCCGTCCTGGCTTGGGCGCTGGGCAACGAACTGGAGATCCGCACCAGCGCCGAGCAGCGGGTGGCGCTATGGCGGGAGATCGACGCAGTGGCTCGCATGATTCACCGCATCGATCCCAATCACCCGGTGATCACCGTGGTGGGCGGTCAGTATAAAGACATGCTGCACGAGCTTAACCAATACTGCCCAAATCTGGACGCCGCCGGTTTGAACTCCTATGCCGACATGCTGACTTTGCCGGAAGACATCCGGCGCGAGGGTTGGACGCGTCCCTACTGGGTGACGGAGTTTGGCCCACGCGGCCACTGGCAGGTGGCGCGCACGGCGTGGAAGCTGCCCATCGAGGATTCCAGCACCGAGAAGGCCGACTTCTACCGCAAGGCCTATGAGCACGCTGTCCAAGGCCGGCCGCAGTGCCTGGGCTCCTACGTTTTCCATTGGGCGCAGCACCACGAGAAGACCCACACCTGGTACGGGATGTTTCTCGAAGACGGCAGCCGGACCGAGGCGGTGGACGTCATGACGTATCTCTGGAGCGGGCGATGGCCGGCGAACCGCAGCCCGCGTCTGGGCCCGCGCCGATCCATCTGAGCTCGGAGAACGGCGCGACCGAAGGCCCCGCGATTCTGCCCCCTGGGGCGCCGATCGATTGCCAGTTGGACGCTTCCGATCCGGACGGAGACGCGCTCCAGTACAGTTGGGACTTACGGCTGGACGTGAGCGGCGATCCCAAAGTGGGCGGCGACCGCGAGGAACCCACGCCGCCGATTGAAGGACTGGTGCTGGCCGCGACAGGGAATCGCGCCACGTTCCGCCTGCCGGAAAAGGAAGGCAATTACCGGCTATTCGCCTACGTGCGCGACGGGCATGGCAATGCCGCGACCGCCAATCTGCCGCTGCGCGTGGAGAAGCCCGCGTTCCCCGCGGTGGCCCCGGACCCCGAACGCTTCCCGGTTCAGGCGCAGGCATCCAGCGCACCATGACGCTGCTCGCGACCAGCACGCCTGAGCGGCGCAACGCCGTGCGCATCCTGTTCTACGGCCAGTCGCTCACCAAGCAGGAGTGGACGCGAACGGTCGCCGCGGACCTGTGCGCGCGCTTTCCGTACGCCGATATCACATTCGCCAACCGCGCCATCGGCGGCTATGCTTCTCCGCTTCTGAAGCGCACGCTGCCGCACGACGTCTTCGCGTTCTATCCCGACCTGATTATCTTCCACGATTTCGGCGGGGAGCCTGACTACGAGCACATCATCGGCGAGATCCGGCGCCATACCACGGCCGAGATTCTGATTCAGAACGACCGGCCGGACGCGCTCACTGTAGGGCCCGAGCCTACCGATCCAAAGAAACTGAGCGGCTACCGGTGGATGAACCGGCACAACGCCGAGTGGCTCCCCTCGCTGGCCGCCCGCTATGACTGCGAGATCGCCGACGTGCGCGGGCCTTTTCTGGAGTATCTGAAAGCCAATGGCCTGAAGCCGGCGGACGTCCTCTATGACGGCACACACTTCAACTTTCAGGGCGACTATGTGATCGCGGAGCTGACCGGGCGCCACCTGCGCTACGATCCGGCGCTGCCGCGCAAGCCCTGGGAGAAGCTGGTGCACACTTACGAAATCGGGCGCGATGTCGAATGGGTGAACGGCAAGCTGGATCTGGAATTCGAAGGCAATCGCGTGGACGCCATCGCGGGCTGGGGCGACCCGTACTATGGCGGCGAGGCGGAAGTCCGCATCGACGGCCAGCACCCTTCGGAGCGGCCGGAGCTGTATCACATCACGCGGCCCACCGACACGTTCAGCGTGGACTGGCCGGGCGTGAACCGGATCGGCGCGGAGAGGCCGCTGCTGGTTGAGGACTGGACGCTGCGAATCCTGGAAGTGAATGCGGACGAGTCGCGGCTGCGCTTCGAGGTGGTTGGCTCGCGTACCGGGCTGGATGGCGGCGGCGTGAGTACGGAGCGGTTTGTGTCCACGTCCGGGCGGGTGGTGATTGAACCGGACGACTGGACTTTCGCGCGCTCTTTCGCACTGGTACACCGGCCCACGCCGGTGGGCTTCGAGGTGACCTGGAGTGTAGTGCCGATGTTCGTGGATATGTATCGCGCCGCGCGCGTGGAAGACCGCAGCCGCGAGCAGGCTACCACGCTGGCGCTGGGGCTGGCCGGCACGAAGCACAGGCTGGAACTGATTGCGCGCGGGGCGAATCCGTTGGCGATCCGCGCGATCCGGGTTTACCGGCCGCCTATGGCGAGCGTGGAGGAGGCCAAGTATTGAGGCTCGCGTAATACGGTGACGGTTTTCGCGAGAAATGTGCCCCTCTGCATCGGGGCTGATGTGGGGCGGCCAATCTTGGCCGCAGCCGCCTTTTTAGGCGGCCGGGCCGGCTTAAAGCCGGCTGCGGGCAGGAATGCCCGCCCCACATTGACAGATCCACAAGAATCACTTTTCCAGGGGCTCATCCAGCGCTCCAGAATATCGCCCACATCCACTCCGGTGGCGGTCGCGAAGTAGCGCGGCAGATCCTCGACTTGGAACGGCTTCCGGTTCTCGGCGCTCCACCGCAGCAGCCATCGCAAAGCATCGCGCAGAGATTTCTTGCCGTCAGTCCGCGCGCGGATGCGATCGTCCATTTCGGCGGCCATCAGCGCGCCGCGCGCAAAAACATTCATGCCGGTGCGAAAATCCTCCGCATAGAGAAACGACGCTTCGCGGGACAGCACGGCGCAGCGGCATTCGGCGCAGGAACGGCGCGGCGGAATCCACAATTCCGCGCAGCGCGGCCAGTTGGCCGATCGCGAAACGCCTTGCCTTCGGCCGCGGGCATGGCCTCGCCACCGCTGCGATGGCGGCGTATCGCCGAAGCCTTCATTGAACCAGATGGTGTCGATCACCGGCGTCATTTCCCAGGTGAACGGGCGGTAGCCGGCGCCGTAGGCGCGCTTGGGAATCCAGCAGTGCGCCATGTGGTGCGCGTAGTTGAACCGCGTCGCGGGCCTGTTGCTGGGCGGACGATTGCGCGGTGATCGCGGCATCCACCGAGAGGCTGAAAGTTCCGCTGTCCGTATGCTCCTGGCTGAAGTTGTAGTCGTGACCGGGGAGCGGCCGCAGCAGTTCCAGTTGGACGGTGTATTGCGGGAATGGCGTGTCGCCGAAATAGTCCTGCACGCGGTCGAGCGCCTCGCGCGCCAGCCGGCCTTCCAGTGCTCCGATCCACCGGCGCCTTCGGCGTAGATCGCCATCACCAGCGGAATCTTGCCGGGAAGTCTTCGATCACCCGGAGATCGGGGCCCATGAGCATTTCGGAATCGGCCGAGCGCGTAATAGTCGCGGCGCTTGCCGACGAGGCGGCCTCGCGTGGCGGCGCCACGGGCTGAGGGTGGTGAGCACGGGCCATCCCTCGGGGCGTCAACGCGTAATTCGATGCTTGCGATCCGCGAGACCGTCCACGTAGGCGAAGACAGAATATCCCAGCAGTCCGACGTAGCCTGGGCGAACCTTGGATGTTGAAACGGCGTCGAGAATCTGCGCCTCCATGCGGCGCGATGTCCACGCGGTATTCGATTCGCTGGACGGTGTCGCCGCGGTTGCCCGAGGCTCCAGCGAGGCCCATCGGCGTCCTTCGCCACACGCAGGGTTTTCCGCCAGGCGCGAAAGGCCGCGACGCCGGTCACGAAGGAATCGTACGGCACCTGCTCGTACCCGCCGGGATAAGTCCGCGGCATCACCAGCGAGGCAGGCGCTTTCACCGGTTCGGGAAGCGTCACGGCGACCAGCACCATTCCGGCGGCGGATTGGCTGTACCGCAACTGGTATGCGATGGGATTCTGCGCCTGAGCGACGCCGCAAAGGGCGGCCAGGCAGACGGTCAGGATCTGTGTTTTCAAGCTGGGGTCCTCAGTTACGGATACCATACCCCGAAGTGTTTCTAGTCGTGTTCGATGCAGGCCTCGTCGCAGTGTTAAGCTGACTTGCGGCGACCGCCCTATGAAGCTGCAGCGATTTTCAGGTAATCCGATCCTTTCGCCCCATCCGGACCATCACTGGGAAGACCTCGCCGTCTTCAACCCGGCCGCCTGGTACGACGAGGAGAAGCGACGAGGTGCTGCTGCTCTACCGGGCGGCCGAGTCGCATCCCGAGTATAAGTGCTACTTCGGGCCTGGCCACCAGCACAGACGGCTATCATTTCGAGCGCGTGAGCGACCAGCCCGCGTTCGATCTGAGCAGCGAGGGTTTCGACGGCGCGACTATCCAGGACCCGCGCATCATCAAGATGGGCGACTGGTTCTACGTCACCTATGCCTGCCGGCATTTCCCGTTCGGCCAGTTCTGGATTCCCGGCGGCCGCGACCGCTATGCGCAGCCCGACTGCCCGCCCGGAGTTTCCGCATTACCTGCGGACCAACGCCACGCTCACGGGCCTGGCCATGACCCGCGACTTCAAGACCTGGATCCGCGCCGGCTGGATCACCGACCCGCTGCTGGACGATCGCGACGCCATCCTGTTTCCGGAGAAGATCGGCGGCAAGTTCGTCCTGATGCACCGGCCGCTGGAATGGGTAGGCGAGAAGTACGGCACCGAGCATGCCTGCGCTTGGATTTCGACCGCCGACGATCTGCTCGGGCTTCAAGCACGCCGAGCAGCCGGCTGCTGATCAAGCAACAAGTACCCCTGGGAAGCGGCCAAGCTCGGGCATCAACACGCCGCCCATCAAAACGCCCGCACGGCTGGCTGACGATTTACCACGCGGTTGGGCACGGACAAGTTCTACCGGCTGGGCGCGCTGCTGCTGGACCTGGACGACCCCGGCAAGGTACTGCACCGCACGCCCGATTGGCTGATGGAGCCGGAAGCGCACTTACGAGATCGAGGGCTTCTACCGCGGCGCGATGCTTCCCCTGCGGCGCGTGGTCGATCGATGGCACGCTGTTCGTCTACTACGGCGCGGGCGACAAGTACTGCGCTCTGGCGACCTGTTCGCTCGAGGAGCTGATCGATCACCTGCTGTCGCTGCCCGGCGATAGCGAGGCACCATGCACCCGATCGACCTCACGATCATCACTTGTCTACCTCATCCTGATGGCGCTGGTCGGCTGGTGGTCGGCCAAGAAGGCCTCGCGCAGCGCGGAATCCTATTTCCTGGCCGGCAAAAGCCTGCCGTGGTGGATTATCGGCGTGGCGCACGGCTCCAGCGGCGTCGATATCACCGGCACCATGTGGTTCGTGATGATGCTGTACATCTACGGCGTCAAGGCCACCTGGCTGCTGTGGGTCTGGCCGCTGTTCAACGTGGTCTTCCGCATGATGTATCTGGGCACCTGGGTGCGGCGCTCGAACGTGCTGACCGGCGCGGAGTGGATGCGCACGCGGTTCGGCGCACAGCCGCGGTGCGGAACTGGCCTATACATCAGCGTGGTGGTCTACGCGCTGGTTCACGTGGTGGGCTTTCTGAGTTACGGGTTTCGCGGCATCGGCGAGTTCACCAGGCCGTTCTTCCCCTGGAATGTTGCCCGACGCATGGTATGGCGTCGGGCATGCTGCTGATCACCGGCGTTTACTGCGTGGTGGGCGGCATGTACAGCGTGGTGATGAACGACCTGATCCAGTTCGTGCTCAAGGTGACCGCGGCGGTGGGCATCGTGGTGATCGCGATCGGCCGCATCCGGCCCGGAGCAGATCATGGCGGCCGTGCCGGCGGGCTGGGACCATCTTGTTCTTCGGGTGGAAGCTGAATCTGGACTGGAGCGCACCTGATGCCGCAACTGAACGAACGCATCTATGGGCCGTGCACACGGGGGCGACGGCTACTCCCTGTTCATGTTCTTCACCGGCGATGCTGCTGCTTGAAGGGCGTGCTGGTCAGCATGGCGGGGCCAACGCCGAACTACGCCATCCAGCATGTGCTCTCCACGCGCAGCCCGCGCGAGGCCGCGCTGGAGAACATGGTGATGGCCATGGTTTCGCTGGCCCCGCGCTTCCTGCTGATCGCCGGCATCACGGTGCTGGGCATCGTCTTCTTCAGTCCGGACCTGGCCGCCATGGGCGCCAACGTGAACTTCGAGAAGATCCTGCCGAATGTGCTCCACGATCACGTTCCGGTCGGCTTAAAGGGCGTGTTGATCGCGGCCTTGCTGGCCTCGTTTATGAGTACCTTCGTCTCGACCGTCAACTCCGGCGCGGCCTACGTGGTCAACGACATCTACAAGCGCTACATCAACCCCGCATGCTCCGCCGCGGCGCCATGTCGTGCTCGGCCTGGATCACTTCGGCGCTCGGTGATGGTACTGGGCATTCTCTTCGGCCTGGTCACCTAGTCGGTGCACGGCGTGACCGAGTGGATCGTCTCGGCGCTGGTTCCGGCCTTTGTGGCGCCGAACGTTCTGAAGTGGCACTGGTGGCGGTTCAACGGCTATGGCTTCTTCGCGGGCATGGTGGCCGGGACCACGGCGGCGGCCATCCTCAAGGTCTTCATCACCATTCATCCCGTGTTTGCTTTTCTGCTGATCCTGCCGATCAGCTTTGCCGCCTCTATCGTGGTCTGCCTGCTCACCCGACCGGAGAGCGACGACGTGTCTGAAGAGCTTCTACCGCAGCGTGCGGCCGTGGGGTTTCTGGGAGCCGGTCTACTAGAAGTGCCGGGCAGAGGATCCGGCGTTCCAGACGAACCGCGATTTCCAGGCGCGACCTGTTCAACCTCGCGGTCGGCATGGTCTGGCAGACCAGCCTGGTGACGGCGCCTATCTACCTTGCCATCCAGCACTGGGAAGAGATGTGGGTCTCGCTGGTGGTTTGCGCGGTGACTTCCGCGGTACTGAAGTTTACGTGGTATGACCGGCTGGGGCCCGGCGAGATGTACATGACCAAAGACGGGCAAGCCGCAACCGCTCCCTGACGGTCGCAGGGGTAGTGTATCAGTTTGACGGAACCGGGGATTCGGATGCGTGGAAGGAAACAACTCGCCACCCATCGTCACAGCGTTGATATACCTTCGTGAAGCGCCAGTCGTCTTCCAGCGTGCGACCATTTATCTCGCGCTTTCGTTGAAGCCTTCCGGTTACTACCGCGCTTTGGCCGTAGACGCGGAAATTCAAGTCTGACGTTTCATAGCGCTGGAACTTCATGCGGCCTGAATTGACGAACCTGATGAGTTCGCCTTTCTTCATCACCGGCATCTTAGGAACCGCAACCTCTAGATCGTCTGCCCACAACCGACTCAGCGTCTCTGAGTCACCGCGAATATGGGCTTCGTTCCATACGCGTTCCAAGCGCTGTAGCTCTTCGCGATCAGCAGTACTGGGTGTGTTCTGCGCGAACATCAGCGCCACTGCGACCGAACTGGCCGCAACAAGTCTAGATTGCATCCCGCTATGGTTCATACAATGGGCATGATGGTATCATGCCTGGCGTTCAAGCACAAACCACGACTTTATGACTTCATTACGGTAGCCCGGCGCGTGGTGGAGTAAGCCATCGGGGAGCACCTGGACGGCACTCCTCTGGAAGACCCCACGCGGGCAAGAACCCGGCTGCGGTAGCGCTGGGGAAGCTCGGGGGGCCGAAGGAGTGGCAGGGCGAGAGCGGAAAAGCTTTCGCCCGCAAGACGGACAGCCATTGCCAAGAAAGCAGCTAAGGCTCGCTGGCAATCATAGGCCCTTGCCGTTGTCTCCGTCCAATTCGTACCGAAACGGCAAAATCTCGGTAGTACCGATACACTACCCGCGACCGTCAGGGAGCGGTTCCCCCCAAGCGCCTAAACACCGCGCCGCGATACAATGCCGTTGTCATGCGCATGCTTGCCATGGCGGCGATCACCGTCTCCGCTTATGGCGCAACTTACTATGTTGGCGGGACGGGAAGCGATTCCAACAGTGGCCTGACCGTGAGCGCCCCGTTCCGAACGATTCAGACGGCCGCAAACCTGACCCTTCCGGGCGATGTGGTCTACGTGATGAACGGCGTCTATACCTCTTGCGCGGGATGCAGCGGGGTGGACATCACCCGTTCGGGCACAGCCGACGCTTGGATCGCCTACCGGGCCTATCCCGGCCACCAGCCGCAAATCAATGCAGGCGCGGCTTGGAACGCCATCGAGATTCATGGCGGAGCTTCCTATATCGAGATATCGGGTTTCCAGGTGCAAGGCAACCTGTCCAACGTGACCGAGGCGCAGTGCGCGGCCGATGCGCTGGAACCCTCCCCGGACCCGGCCTGCAACGATAACGGCATCGACGTCGACGGACGCCAGGATGGCGCCAACAAGCCGCATCACATCCTGATCGCCGGCAACTATATTTACGATTGCCTGGGCGGCGGGATCGGCACTGAAGAGGCCGATTACGTGACCATCCAGGACAACTTCGTTCATCAGAACGCCTGGTATTCGCGTTACGGCAACAGCGGCATCTCGATTTTTGAATCCTGGAACTACGACCAGGGACCGGCGCCGCACACCATCGTCCGGCGCAACCGCGTGTTCAACAACCGCTCGCTGCTCCCCTATGGGAACACCGGCAAGCCCACCGACGGCGACGGCATCATCATCGATACCTCGCGCAACAATCAGTCCGGCTCGGACCCTATTGGGGCGTATCAGGGCGGGTTTCTGGTGGAGAACAATCTCTCCGTGAACAACGGCGGGGGCGGCCTGCTGGCCTACCAGAGCGATAACATCACGTTCCTGAACAACACCGTGTATGGGAACGGGCTGGTGGTCGATTACGCGGATGTCTTCGTGAATCAGTCGGGCACGGTGAATGTGTGGAACAACGTGGTCGAGTCGGCGGCCACCGGGACGGCGGTGTATGTTTATGGAAGTTCGGATGTGCAGTTCGATTACAACATCTACTGGAACGGGCCGGTGAACAACTACGCCGGGGCCACACGATGTCACCGCCGATCCGCAGTTCAACGTGCTGGGCACGGACCCCGCGACCTCCGATTTCCATGTGCTGCAGGGCAGCCCGGCCGCGCGTTCGGGCAATCTGGCGGTAGCGCCGCCCGACGATCTGGAAGGCCTGTCGCGTCCGCAGCAGCCGGGCGCGGTGAACCGCGGAGCTTACGAATCGGTGATCAGTGGCAGCGTCGCGTTTCCAGCGGCGGGAGTGGTCAACGCGGCCAGTTATGTGGGCGGCGGCGTGGCGCCCGGCGAACTGGTGACCATGTTCGGTACCGGATTCGGCGCCAACCCCATCGCCTTGGCCAGCTATGGGAGCGATGGCTATCTGCCAGTCGAAGTGGGCGACACGCGCGTATACTTCGACGGCATCGCGGCGCCGATGATCTACTCGTACAGCCAGCAGGTGAGCGCCGTAGCCCCATACGAGGTTTCCGGAACCACCCAAGTGCAGGTGGAATACGCGGGCCTGCGCAGCCAGCCGGTGGCTATTCCAGTGAACACCGCCGCGCCCGGCGTTTACTGCTATGGGGGAGGAGCGGGCAGGCGGTGGCCGTCAACACTTACGCCGACGGATCCTGGGCCTACAACATAGACAGCCGCGTGCCGCCCGGAGGGTATCTCACCTTCTTCATCACCGGCGAAGGCGCG
>CAVPQK010000001.1:0-40458 GCA_963707465.1 Bryobacterales bacterium | reverse complement strand
GCTATCACATGAACTGAACGGGGCCCCCGGGGTCCCCCCGAGCGGACAGTCCCGTTTGTTTTTGGAGGTCAGTTGACTTTTCAAAATACAATTTATTGTTTGAGATCGTGCTGGCTGAGAATTGCACAAATGCGCGAGATCCGTTCCTGCCGAGAATCGAAGTCTATGGCTTCGCCCGGACTCATGCCGACGTAGACCGCCAGGCTGCGGGTGACACGTTGTTTCTTCTTGAGGGATTTCAATTCTTCGCCCAGTTCGAGTAACTGATTCGAGTCGAGTCTATGGTTCCGTTCCACTTCGCCACTGCCTTCCCCGATGCTGCAACATTACACCTCTGTCAGGATTGCGCAACTGGGATAATGCTGTAGACAGCAAATAACCGCGCGGTCCCTCCGAACTAGGTAACAATCGGCTCCAGGTCCGCTAGAGATGTGCTTTGTTGCTAGGATGCTGCAAGTGCCTACACTCTTCAACGCACTACCGAAACGACCCATCAACTCAATGAATTGTGGGACAAGCACCCAGCAAGACGACGAGTCGAAGCACGCACAGGATCTCCGCTAAACGCCCGTGGTCGGGTGAGGCCGCGCGGGCAGAAGAAGTTATTGCTGTGGACCAGGTCGGGGCTGCCGATCTGGCGTTCGAAGCCGGGTCCGGGTTCGCGCCAGAAGCGCTGCGATTCTTCGAAGGTGGCGGGCACTTTCCGGCGCGTGAAGCGAGGATTGCTCGTAGAATAGGCCGCCGTTGCGCATAAAGGGTCCCAGAAGACGTCGCCGAAGGCCGGGTAGAGGATCAGGCTGTCCGCGCCGCCGAGGCCCTCCAGCGCCCGGATAAGCCCCTCCGCGAAGTATCCGCACCCGGTCTTGGAAGCGCCGGTCTGGCTGATGTCGAAGCCGATCTTCATGGGGAGCCGCGCTTTGGCTGCCCGCTCATTTGTCCCACGATTGGCCCACACGTGCGCGGAAACCGGCTTAGGATCGTCGCAAGCTGCAAACAGGATGCTGAGTACCTGGGAGGCAGGAATCGCCCAGCCTGGGGGAAATGCGGCGGGAGTGCGGGGGATTGGACGGGCGGGAGGCAGGTGGTCTCGGTTCTGGCCGGCCGCGCTGGATTAGGCCAGGGGAGGGTCCCTGGGAGGGAGAGAACCTTAAGGTCTCATCGTAACAATTTTTTTTGGTTTTCTCCCTGGCTTAGCCCTCTCAAAGAGAACCGGAGACGTTGTGCGTATCTCGTTGTGTTTCAAGCACGATCCAGTCCTTCAGACCGAGGATATTCGCCATAGGGCAACCGTATCATACTTCGGACTATCACGTGGATAACTCCAAGAACCTCTTGGCGACCATGACTCCGTTGCGCTTGAGTGATCCTATCGGCAAGTCCCATTTAACTTCCACTTTGTCCTGCCAGCACCGAAGGATCGTGCCGCGTCTGTCGCATGGCCTGAAGCCTAGCCTGGTAGCAGTCCAGACACGAAGGCGTAACGCCTCTGCGGTCGGCTTAACGCGGTCACCTTGGTTAAATCTCATCGCTTTCGATCCGATGCTGAACGCCGCAGAGATCGTCCTCACAGTCACAGTCCGACCATGGCACTTTGCAGGCAGGGCAGTACGATCCTTCGGCTACCGCCTCGCGCACAATCCGCGCGTTCCTCACAGCCTCGCTTTCGCGCGTGGCCCACATGGGAATCTGCCCGTCCTCAATCGCTTCTACGATCCGGTCCAGGGTGTAGCCGATTTGCTGGCATTCAAGCTTTGTCTCTCCGTAGGACGCGCCCGCTATGCCGTCTTCAGAGAACGCCAGGACGATGACGGCGCGCGCCTTCAACGATTCACACATAGCGTGTGTTTGGCGAACAGTAGGGCGTTTCACGCGGATTCTCCCCGGACTTTGCGCTGAGAACTAAGAACTGCCGCTATTGCCAAACCGGCGACATCGATCATGTATTTCTGGTACCGTCCGATGGAATCGGCGTTGTCCTTGAACTGCCCTTGATACTCAGCCCGCCCAGCGAATTCGCGGATGTACTCGGCCCAATCGCCAGGAGTGTGGCAATCATCGTGCTTTGGTCCACCGTGCTGGGCGTCCTGTGCCGCACGGCAGCGGGTTAGCATCGGCCCAAGAATCTCGTGATACAGTCGCTCGTACTCGCCGGCCATTCTCGCCAATTCCGAATAGCCGAAAAAAGAAAGAATCTTCATGGGGTTATTCTACCGTCATGGCCTGTAAATCGCCGCGAAGTGGCGCGAAAGCTCAAACGGGATCTTCGCTATCATGGCGCTGGCGGCCTTGCTGGAGGCTCGGCGCTGCAACGAGCAGTTCTCGCCGAAGCCGAACCAATCCTTGCCATTCTTGATGGCTGTCGCCTCCCGCCGCTTTGCCTGAAGCGGTTCACGCCAGTAGGCATCGCCGCTGCCGCCGATCTTGACGCCGTCGCTGTTCTCGCGCGCCAGGGGCTTCAATCGGTCGATACCTCGTAGAAGTAAGCCGCCTTAAAGTACCGCGGCACCTCGTTGTCAACGTGCTCCGCCAAATATTCCTCCCAGGTAGCCTCCCTGACTACGTAGAGCGGCTGTGGGATCACCGCCACTCCGTCGATAATAATTGCATCCGGGTTCACCACCTTTCCGACCGGCTGCGGGATTTCCACGCAGAATATCATTTGCTGACCGCCCTCGCCTGCAGAATCGCCAGAATCTCCGCCACCGTCTTTGCGCTGGGCCGGTTGACCCCCGCCAGTTTGGCGATCGACGCCCACTCTTTCTCGGTCAGCTTGGAGGTCTCTTCGTAATGCACGGGCCCGCAGTTGATCTGGTCGAGCTTTGAGATGATGGCGAAGATTTTGCGGTCGCGCGCCGCTTGCTCGAAGGGGTCAGCCACGCCCGCCGGCCTTCAGGTCCGGCTGCACTGTTCCCTCAATAGAAACTGGCTTCGGGCCTTCGTTAGCGTGTCCAGCACAAATAGCATACTGAATCTGCGGCACAGTCCAGTACACAGACTCGGCATCGTCCATCAAACTTGAGATTTGAGCGACGAATTGAGAGAGAGTGACCTGCGAGTAGAGAGGCATTAACCTCCAGCGTGCCGTATCCTGGGCGGATCTATTCTGATGTGTGCTTCGCTGGGGGGGTCTTTGATCGTGCAGGGGAGAGAGTCTATTCTCAGCGCCAGCTTCTCCAACACGATGATGGTATCTCTGGAGCTAGTAATCGACTCCTCTATCACCTTGCGGAGTTCGGCGTTGCTGGACGCTTGGCTGGTGAGGCTGGCTGTGATTAGCTCCGTGTACTTTACGATTAGGGAGTCCTTCGCCGTGTTGGACCGCCAGAGAGCGATAACGGCGATTATTAAGGCAATCTGTAGAGTAACCTGCTGCCACACTGAGATAGGAAGGTCCGCAACTTGATCTACGAGGATTACAGTTGCCAAAAAGACCGTTGAGACTAGAGGCATACTTTTCCACATTGGCTGCCACTTCTCCCGGCACCCTTTTCTCCCCCCATTGTCACCTCAAGGCTACTACTTCCAACCAAACACCCGTAGCACTACTTATGATACGTCCCGTTCCCTCCGGGGCAGTCGTCGCACGGGCCAGAGATACTGGTCCCCTTGCCCTTCTCTGTTGTGCCCAGCTTGCTGCTGTCGGGGTAAACCTTGGTGGGTAGCTCGCGAGCGCTACCCGGTTTGAACAACTGGCCTTCCGTTGGTCCTTCGATGTCCTGCTTACCTGCCATGTAGTGCCTCCTCGTGTAATGGCTGATTCATCAGGTGCTCAGCCGATGCCCGAACGGTACCGACTCCAGACCGATTGCAGTAGTTCAGCATCCCGCTAACCTTCCATGCGCAGCGTTGCGCCGAGCCTCGCGCCTCTAACAGCAACGGCCGTATCGGGTCGTTGGGTTCCAGGTCCGATACGGCATCCTGGAGTGCAGAGAGAATAATCGTCAGTTCGTTGTTGAGGTCATGCGCAACCGCCGCCTGAACCGCTAACGCCCGTCGCAACGCTTCCATGGTTCACCCCTTAAGCCGCTTACAGCGCGGCGCTGTCCACTTCAGCCACGTCTTCCGGTGACAGCATCGGTTCACAGTTCCAGGTCACCACCTTGTGGCACACCTTGTTCCTGTCAATGCTGACCGTGACACCCGGCAAGCGCTTGGAAGATTACAGTCTAACACGCAACCTAAGCTAGTATTCTTAGTACATTGGACAGAAGTGTGCCAGAATCAACAGCATAGCCTCTGTCCTGGAACCCGGCAAGAATATCCGCCAAGTACCTCCCTGGATTATTGCCATCCTCAACTGGCGCCCACTCAAAGATAGCCTTCTCCAGACTTACTCCACGGATAGCGTCAATCCAGAGTTGCCGGATCAAATCGGCCCAGCCATCCGCATCGGTGTCGATGGTCCCGATGTCCTCTTTGTGCTGCGAGCCTCCGGGGTGCTGGCTGTGGGGAGAATGGCGCAAATCTCCCGGATTATGACGGACAGTGGGGAGGACTCCGGCGCGGCCAAAGCCCTCCTCCTTGGCAATCAGTGCCGCCAACAGCGGAGTTCCAGGCGGAACTGTGAAATCAGCGGGCATACTCACCAGCCCGTCTTTCGGTAGCTCAAACACCGGCGGCACAGGTATTGCCCGTTCACCGGCCACATCGGATCGTGGCCGAAGAGAAAGCATAAAATTCGAATCATTGAAGTCCTTTTCTGTTGTTGAGGTGCTTGATGCACAGCCAGCCGGCCCCGTCCTTAGCCTTCTGCTTCCGCAGCATCACGAAGTCGAACGGGTATAGCTCGGCCGCCATCTTGAACTTCACGTTGGCGTCGTCGCGGAGGAAGCCTTTGATTTCCACGAAGCGCAGGAGGCCGTTCGGGAAAAGCTCGCAGAAGTCGGGCGTGTAGCCGGTATTGTCGGCGAGGCGCAGCCGGATCGGCTCGTACGCCCACCAGAGGATCTGGCCGGTCTGCCGCGCTACCTCAAGCTCTTGCGCGTACTCGCTCTCCCACTTATTCATCCCGCGCTTTCTGGGGGCCTTCGCTTTGAGAGCCGCGCCTGCCTCGGCTATCTCCACCGCGCGCGTAACCAAGCGATTGGCGGACTCCTGAAAGCCTCTCGCTAACGACACGACGGAAGGCTTGCGGTTGTCGGCCATGCGTTCGCGCAGCGCTTCGAACTCGGCTTCAGATAAGGCCATCCCCTTGATTCTCGCGACCGCCACGCCCCACCGTCAATCGGGAATCTCCCCGAGTTGCGGTAGACTGTTCCCATGTTGAAACTGCTGTGCCGCCTGGCGCTACTCTTCCTGGCCTTCGAGGCGGCGGCCCTCGCGCAGATCAGCCCGGGCGGCTTCGTGGCCTTCGTGTCGGTGGACCCGACGGGCGGCTGCAACGCGGTCTACATCACGCAGAATGTGACCACCGGGCTGCTGTCGGGCTGCGTGAACGGGACGTGGCAGGCGATTGGGGGCGGCTCGGGCACGTTCACCGCCCTGACCGGCGACGCCACTTCGACCGCGACGGGAGGCGCGACCACGGTGATTGGTGTTCACGGCGCTGTCATTCCGCTCAGTGCGGTTGCTGTGGCCACCAACGCCAGCCGGCAGCTTGTGGCGGCCTCTGTCCAGGGGTCTGGAGACACCAAGGTCATGCTGGCCGGGACCGTCTCGGGCTTGGCGGCCACCCTCTGCACGGATGCGAACGGCGGGGCCACCACAACTGGATGCAGCGCGGGCGGCGGGTCGGGTAATGTGGTGGGAACAACCACTGCCGGGGTTGGAGTAAGTGCTAGTGGCTGTACTCTATCCACCGGAGTATTGACGGTTACCAGCGGAACAGCCTGCACGTTCACACATAACCTCAATCTGGCATCCCCCTACGTGACCGATCTGGTATGTGCGAACTCGACAAATGGGTACGTGGATTTTAATCCCCTACTGTCTGGAATGACAGCCCAGGCTATAACTTTCACGCCTACTGTGTCAGCGTCAGTGACTTGCTCTGTGACAGGATTATCCGCAGGAAGCGGAATCACTCCCACGTCTCTGGGGCCGTTCACGAGTGGTCAGACTAGTGGATTTGGCAGCTTCAGTGAGACTAGCTGCTCTACTGGGACGTGGAGTGCTAGCAGCGGGTTGGCTTCTGCCGGGCTGGCGATTAACTCATCGTCTGGGGCTATCACAGGCACGGCCACTTCCTCTGGGTCACCATTCACTTTCACTGTCACATACGGGGCCTGTACAACTCCCACGATCACTCTGACTGTAAATGCCGCCCCGAGTATTAGCCTGTGCGGCGGCGACACTGTACCTAGCTGCCCTGGTGGCACAAGTGGTACAAGCTATGGGACTCAATCACTAACCACCACTGGGGGAACTGGGGCTAACACTTGTGCCCAGACTGGTGGGAGCACACTGCCGGGCACGATGGCGGTCAACTCTAACTGCACTATTACTGGCACGCCAAGTGGAGGCAGTGCTACTTATAGTCCACAAGTAAAAGTGACAGATTCACTTAGCGTGTCGGGCAGCCCGGTGACTTTGAACATTGTAGTCACGGGCAGTTCTGGATTTACTCTCGTCACGTCAGGTTGTGGGGCCGTCCGCCAATGGATCCGCCACTTCCGTGACGGTTCCCAGTTCCCCCTGCTCGGGAACGAGTCTAAATATGACTAGTGCCAATCTGATAGTTGTATGCGGGGTTATATCCTCCAGTAGCGCAATAGCTGATAGCCTTGGGAACACTTATACATGGATACCACCCGGCAAGATTGTTGGGAGCGCAACTACGGGGTGCTTCTATACATCCTCCCCAACAGTCTCAAGTTCCATGACCTTCACTTGCGGCCCTACCCCAGGCTGTGGACTTACTAGCTTGGAGGTATTTGGGTGGAGTGGAGCAGCCGGAAGTAGTCCTTTGGACACCGGTATGGGGGTGCAGGCTAACACTAATTCAGGCACTAATATCGTTACCCCCGTATCCTCCGGCAGCGCTACTCCCACTAATGCGGATGAGCTTGTTATTGAGAGTGCGGGTTCCAGTGGAAATGCGGCTGTGTGGTCTGGATTGTCAATTGCTGGATCTGGATGCACGTGGCAGACTCCAGTAGTAGTGCCCTACGCATCTGGGACCAACTATGGTTCCGCGACAACTTACTGTATCCAGACTGGCGGATCTCCTTCTGCCGTAGATCCGACTTGGACATTTGGTGGCAATAGCATAATGGTTGCAATGCAGTTTGCCTTTATCCCATGAAAAAACTACTCACCCTTCTCTCATTTAGCGTTCTGCTCTTTGGGCAGGACCCGACAATAGCCCGCAGTTACATCCCAAACTCGTTTGTGTACCACTGGAGTGCTTGGGATGCGCTGATGCACTTCCTGGGGCCTCTATTCCAGACGCGACAGCTTAACTCGAACGTCACTGGTGGTGGACCAGCTATCGGAGTCTACCCAGAGTCGTACAATCAGGGTGACGGTACTAGCGGGATCAATACGGCGCTCTCTACTCTGATGGGGAGTGGAGTGTGTACTCCCGCGATCACTTGCATACTGGTGTTTCAAGGTAAGACATACACCGCAAGTACCACGATTATCTTCAATGGCTCATACATCACCATGCAGGGTCAGAATGGCTTCGCCGATGTTGTGTCATCTTCTGTGATTGGGTCTACCGTCATCAATACGACTAGCTCCACCACCAATCAGCTTACTGAGACTGGAAATATCAATCCGGGCAGCAGTTGTATTAATGGGACTCTAGCTAATACCCAAGGAGTTAGTCAGAGGATCATCGGGATTGCATTTACCCGCACTACTCCCGCTACCTCTGGCGACGGCATATACTCCACCCTTACTTGCGTGCCGTGGTTTGTGGACGTGACGGTCTGGGACTCGATAAATGGGTTCCACTTTAAGGGAGTGGCCCACGTAACCATGAGGGATGACTGGGTGCAGTTCTCCGCTCACTCTAATACCTCTCGCAATGGAGTGTACTTTGATAGCTCCTCTGGAGTGAATGGGGCTAATGAATCCTCCAATCTTCGTGGCGTGTACACGGACGGAGATGGTAGTCAGCCCTCCAACATTACTGGATTCCTCCTAAGTGGCCCCTCCATCGCCGATACCTTTTTGGACGACATTGAAGCGAGTGCGACGGATTATGGTATACAGATATCATCGACCACGAACCCATCCTCAATCAACTACGCCAATGGGGATATACATATAACCCACGCGATTTTTGATGGCACATATCTGTCCTCGATATACATCAACAACGTGTACGGCGGTGGTGTCCCATATATAGAGATTGGTGGGGGTTACTTCAATAAAGGAAGCCAGGGAGTCATTCAAATAAACAACGCCAAAAGTGTTAACATCCACGGGGCGGTGATTCAGTCCCCCGGCTCTGGCCAAACTGCAATCGTCATTACTGGTGCCAATTCGGGTGGCGGGAATATCAGCGGCAACATAATGCAGCTAACCGGAACTTGCGTGAGTATTTCCAACTCTGGGGACTGGAATCTCACAGGGAATCAGTGTAAGTCGGATATCTCGGGCTACCCCATCGGGACTGGATATGTGTTCGTGAATAGCTCAAATAACAACATCCATGGGAATACTGTAGAGGGCACCTTCACGTATGCTGCCTCATTCGATGGCAGTAGCACTAACAACTCCGCCACGGGTAATGGATGGGCGGCAAGCACCATTCTCAACGCAGGGTCCGGGAATGACTTTGGCCCGCTGGGGATCTTCACTGTGTCCACTCTGCCAACCTGCAACACCGCTTGGAAGGGTAGCATAGCCCAAGTAAGTGATGCGTTGGCGCCAACGTTTCTGGGGAGCTTGACTGGTAGCTCATCCACTTTCACACCTGTTGTCTGTAACGGGGCCGCTTGGGTGGCCTACTGAGGACCGTTGGCAGCCCGCCACGGCCGGCGCTCCGCAGATCATCACCGGCGCATTCACCGCGACCGGGAAGACGATAAAACAGTAATCATGACTCGTAAAGCTGTCGCAATTCGAACCGCCCCCGCCTTCGATGGTTCGCTGAACTCGATGGCCGAACTGGTCCGCGAGCCGAGCGAGACGCCAAATGACGCCCGCCGGCGCCTGGCCGCATTGATCGCTGGCGAGCCGGACATGGAGAAATTCCGCAACGTGGTGGCGTACCAAGCGAGCAAGCCCGCGGACCTGGATTTGGAAGCTTGCCTCAAGCGGGCCGGGATTGACCGCTCAGAGGGCTTTGGGCTGGTCTGCCGGGTGTTGCACAGGTACGCCTTCGATATTTCGCGCGTGGTGACCGCCCTGGCCCTGGCGCGGCATTCTACGGACGTGGCGGAGGCGCTGTGCCGGTCGGCCTGCCTACGCCGACGGGCGAAATCGACCGGCGCACCTTCTACCAGATGACCGGGATGCTGCGCCCGGGCGGCGGGGTGAATGTGCAGGTCAACGCCACGGCCGAAGCGGGCGCGGCGGCGAAGTCGGAAGCCCCCTCGGCTCCGCGCGGTCTGCCGAACTTCGAAGAGGCGATGAAGGAGATCGGGTCCGCGCTGCGCGTGCTGGACGTTCCGGCGCAATAGGGGATATGCCCGATAGCGCGGATGGGGCGCGAGCGGGTTATAGTCGCTCCATGAAGTTTACCGTTGAATTCGAAGGGGTCGAGACCCCGCAGGGTGTGGCCAATGCCCTAACTAAAATGGCCGCCGGAGTTCTGGGGGACGGGACTGAATTGCAGGAGCCGCTTTCTTCCGGGCCGCAGAGCGGGAAGCTGGAAGACCCGCAGGGTAAGTGCGTGGGGAACTGGAAGCTGGGCTAACGGCGGGCGACCGCGAAAGGAGAAAACGTGGGATTACTGATTTTGATTGGAGTCGCGGTGATCGTCGTCGTGGTGATGAATTTGTACTACAGCCAGTAACGGGAGAGAAGACCATGCCGAGAAAGCGAACCGAAGCCGAATTAGAGGTTGCAATCGAGGACAACATCGATCGCGTGACCGAAAGCGGCTGCTGGATTTGGATGGCCCGGCTGGATGGGGACGGATACGCAGTTATTGACCACGCCAACAGGTCTTTCAAGGTCCATCGCCTGTTGTACGTAAAGCACCGAGGGCCGATTCCGGAGGGTCTAGAGCTAGATCACCTGTGCCGCGTGCGGTGCTGCGTCCATCCATTCCACACGGAAGCCGTAACGCATCAAGTGAACGTGGATCGGGGGTTAGCGGGCAAGAATATGGCCGGGAAGACTCACTGCCCGCAGGGCCATGAATATACGGATGAGAACACGTACATCACCCCGGGCGGCGGCAATCGAAGTTGCAAAATTTGCCGGAATTCAACGGCGACCGAGTGGCTTAAAGAAAAGGCCGAAAAGATAGCCTCCGGAAAGCCGATCAGCCCCCAAAATCACCGTAAGACGCACTGCCCGAAAGGCCATCTATACGACGAAGCCAATAGTTATTTCCACCCAAAGACCGGGCTTCGTGGATGCCGGATCTGCCGAACGGAAGCGGCCAACAAATTCAATAAAGCCAAGAGGCTCAACTTATCACAGAGGGGAGGTGAGTAAAATTCCTACAGATCCTATCATAATAATCGTCAACGGTATCTGCTTCTATTAGCCTACCAGGGTCCACCGAGCGCAGCGGCTTGCGACGCGGAGCGCTCAGGGCGGCTCTCGGAGGGGCCGCCTGTCTCTCGACCCAAATCCACCCAAGGTACGGTGTATATATTTGCACAGTAGCGCTATGTGCGGTACACTTCCTTTCGAGTGCCCGAGAAGATAGCCACAAGTTTCCGCCTGTCCGAAGAAGCATTGAGGTTGCTCAAGCGGCTGGCGGAAGCCGATGCAATCGATCGCACGGACGTGCTGGAAATACTGATCCGCGAGAAGGCCAGGGCACGCGGGATAGCGACTCCAGAGGAAAGGGACTCATGATTAGTACCGCTATTGACTTTACGCGCCCATCGGCTCAGCGCCGAGTGGCCATCGTTTACAAAAACATGCCCGTAGCGCATCACGTCAGCCATATTGGCCTCGGTGTATCCGCGCTCAACACGGCGAAGGTGTTGCGCGAGAACGGCATCCAGGCCGACGTGTGGCCGGTTCTCGGAGCCAAAGAGTTGGCGGCACGGTTAGCCTCTGCCAGCCCACAGCCAACGCACGTCGTTCTCAACGCCCCATGGCTTCCGACGCTGGACCTGCAGGCGTTCCTGGTGTTCCGGTTTACCGCTATCCAGTTCGCGGTGACATGCCACTCTAACGCCGGTTTTTTGTCGGCCGATCCACAGGCAATCAAGAATTTCCGCGAGGACCTTCAACTCGAACAAGGGGCGCTTAATTTCAACTGCGCCGGCAACTCGAAACGCTTTGTCCGGTTCATCACGGGGAGCTATGAGCGTCCCTGCCTTTGGCTTCCCAACCTGTATTACCTGGACAGCGCGGCCCCGAAACCCAGGCGCCTATGGTCGGGCGGAACACTCCGGATAGGGAGCTTTGGCGCGGTGCGTCCCTTGAAGAACACGACGACGGCGGCCGGCGCGGCTCTGGAGATCGCCGAACGGTTGAGCACGAACGTAGAGTTTCACATCTCTGTCGGCCGCATCGAAGGTGGATACACCGTTGTCCGGGCGCTGGACGCGATGCTAGATAATTCCCCGCGCGTCAAGCTTGTGAAAGATGAGTGGTATTCCTGGCCAAAGTTCAGGGATTTAGTCAGGCACATGCACCTGATGATGCAGCCCAGCTTCAGTGAAACCTTCAATATGGTCACAGCGGATGGCGCGAGCGAATCCATCCCGAGCGTCGTCTCTGATGCGATCGATTGGGCTCCTGACGAATGGAAGGCCGAAGTCGATGACGTGGCGTCTGTGGCCCGCAAGGGCCTGTGCCTCTTGCGCGACCCGGAGGCTGGATCGGATGGTTTCCGCGCGCTACAGGAACACAACGCGCACGGGCTACGGTCCTGGCAGAAGTGGCTCAGCATATGAGGGGCGCTAGTGTACAGCCGCCGCAAGGTCGAAAAAAAGATCGAGCTTCTGGAGGTCAAGGGCACGAAGCTGGTCTACCACTCGGTTGAGGCGTGCGACCAGGCCGCCGGCCACCTCGAAGAAATCCGCAAGCGCACCGAACGCGACGAAGGTCCGGAGGCCGTCCCGCAGTACGATCAGGAAGAATCCCGCTGGATCGCCAACGAGCGCGCGCTCTGCTCGCTCGATTACCTCTATTTCGCCACCCGCTACGGCTACATCCTCGCCGAAGAGGAAATGATCCATTACAGGCCGAACGTGGCGCAATTGATCGCCAACGATGCGCGCGCCGAGCTTGAGGACTTGGGCTGGTCGGTCCTGATGATGTTCCTCAAGGCCCGGCAGGTCGGAATCACCACCGATGCCCAGATGTGTATGGCCCAGAAAACCATGTCGCAGCCCCACACGGTCGCGCTCACGGGCTCCAGCGATAAGGACCGATCCTCCGAGATGGTGGTAAAGTACCGGGCGATTTACGACCAGTTGCCGCCGTGGCTCCGGCCCAAGATCACCGCCAACCGCACCGGCACCCGTATGGCGTTCGATGAGTTGAATTCGCGCCTCATCGTTCAGCACGGCGCCCAGAAGTTCGACATTGGCCGCGGTAACACGCCGACCGCCTTTCACCTCAGCGAATGCGCCAGTTACCTCAACGCCGAGGATCTGATCGACGCCGGCCTGATGCCTGCCATTCACGACTCACCGCGCATCCTGGGCATCCTGGAGTCCACGGGAGAGGGTCCCTACGGCTGGTGGTACGACACCTGGGAGCATTGCAAGAAAACCTACTGGAAGGGCGGCGGGCGCTTCCGGCCAATCTTCCTGCCCTGGTTCGTGGCGAAGGATTTCTGCCCGACGCCGACGTGGCTTCTGCAGCACAAGGTCCCGGAGGGCTGGCGGCCGGATGGGGTGGTGCGGGGCCACGCCGAGCGCGCGGCCAAGTTTGTGCGGGCGAGCGACCTGCTGCGCCGCTACTATCCCGAGAATTGGCGGATGCCGATCGAGCAGATGTGGTTCTGGTGGGTGAACCGCGAGGAGTACCGCGCCAAGAAGCGGCTTGACCGATTCATGCACGAATACGCGGCGGACGACCTGGAGGCTTTCGCTCCCTCTGGAGACTCTGTGTTCGACATTGACACCCTTTCGGTCTACGGCACCAATTGCCGCGAGCCGGTGGGCGTGTACGGCTTCCGCGCGCACGCCAGCCTGATCCCTGGCCGCCTCCAGGCCGACGAAACCGACCGCGACACCACGCGCGCCATCCTGGACGTGGGGCCGTACCAGCTTGTGCCGGTGCGGTGGGAGGGCTGGCAGACCAGCAACCCGCTCGGCAAACTCCTGATCTTCCAGTGGCCGGAGCGCGGCGAAGAGTACGGCTTTGGCGTGGACACCGGCGACGGCATCGGCCAGGACAACACCGTGCTGGAGGGCTACCGCAAAGGAACGCCATTCCGTGTTGGCGAGCAGATTTGCGAACTGGCTTGCAATTACGTGAACGCGAACGATTTCGCGCCGATGTGCCATTGCGTCGGGCTATTCTACCAGGGACCGCAGGGCCGGCAGCCAAAGATGGTCATCGAAACAGGGCTGAACGGCGAATCGACCCAGCTTGAGATGAAAAAGCTCGGCTGGTCAAACTTCCACATGTGGGTCCGGTACGACCGCAAGCGGATCGACCAGGCCGGCGCCACCCGCATGGGGTTCGTGACCAACCGCTGGTCGCGCCCGATGGTCATCGACTACCTGGTGAAGGCTCTGCGCGACGGCGACCTGGAGATTAACTCGCCCGAATTCGTTAAGGAAATGCAGGCTCTTCACCGCGATGAGGGGATGCAGGCGGCGCGCGCCGAGTACGGAAAACACGATGACCGCTTTATGGCGCTGGGCATCGTCTTCCTTTCTATGCATATACTTGAGCTTTCGGGCCGCGCGGCTTCGTTGAGCGCGATGCGGCACAAGCGCGGCGAGGTGGAGTCGGCGATGTACCGGGATACTTTGGTGGGCGACCAGACGGTGACGCTGGATGACGGGGGCACGATGGCTTCGTGGCGGCGGCAGACCGGCTCGGGCGCGGCCAACCGCGCGCTGAATGATTTCTTCGGGAACGCGGGGACGCATCCGGGTTCGTATCTGGAGAGTGGGGGTGAACTGTAAATGCCGTGCATTGATTATTCCTGCCAGAATGGGCACGACTACGAAGTATTTCGGCACCCATCCGAGGTGCAGGACCAGGAGCCGTGCCAGGAGTGCGGAGCTACCGCCATCCGCGTCTACCGCATGACCCGCACGCACGGCTACACCGGCCTGACGCAACCGCTGGTGGTGTTCAAGCGCCCCGATGGGACCTACGCGGTGCCCGCCCAGCCGGACGCCCGGATGCCCGCCGAGTACGAGCGCGTCGAACTGCGCAACGCCACCGAGGTGCGGCGGGTGGAAGGGGCCATCAACCGCGAGGAGCGGGAAAAGTGGGAAGCGGCGAACCGGGGCCGCGAGCGACTGAAGGGTGAAGTTTCAAGCGCCAACCGCGCCGAGCTCCGCGACCGGATGGCGCACATGCAGCCGCAGAACCGCGATTTCGCTCGCTTCGCTATGGACCGGAACAACCAAGCGCCCAGCCGGAAATACCGGGGCGAGTTTCATTTTGAGGCCCTAAGCATGAACGCTTCGAACCGCGATCCAGGGCGGCGCAGCGACGGGACAATGGTGAGGAAATGACGGTCCAGCGGCTAATCGAAGAATTACAGAAATTCGACCCTCAGTTGCCTGTGATCTGGGAGGGAAGTGACGCCGTCCATGTCGAGTCGGTAGAGGAGAGTCACGAGGGGATCGGGCAACTTGGTGTAGTTGAGCTTGGCGGTAGCAGATAATGAATGGTGAGGAAATGAGCATCGAAGAGCAAGCGGCCGCAGCAATCGTATTTCAGGACGACCCTCTACTCAGGGCCATTCGAGAGGGTCTACCGCAGGGCACACAGATGCCTCCTGGAGTGGATATCTGCCAACGGTTGCAGTACGAAGAAAGCTAAATGCCCAGCCTATCCGAATACCAGATGCCGTCGTACCTCCAGAAGCTCTCTGCTGGGGACGGCGACCGGCGCTCCTTCGACACCCTCTCGCTCGGGCGGCTCAAGGAATACCTGGAGACCGGCCGCAATTTCATTCAGAACGAGTCCAGCTACCGCGACGTGCCCGAGGCCCTGCAAATCCTCTGCGGCGGCGGCAACGTCAAATTCAACGGCTACTCGGATGTTTCGATCAACCGCATCAAGCACGACTTCCGCACCGTCGTGGCGACCGTCTCAAACCTGCGGCCCACCGGCCTGGCGCTGACGAAGCGGAAGGAGGAGGAGGCCAGCGTTGACCGTCTGAACAAGATGAAGCAGCACTGGTGGATGACCACCTTCCAGGACCGCAAGTATCGCGAGCAAGTGCAGTGGGTGGTGGCGCTCGGGACCGGCTACATGGAGCCGTGGTTCGACCCGAACTTCTACGGCTACTACCGAGGCGAGATCGCGACCAAGACGCACGGGCCGGGTGCGGTCTTCCCTGTGATGCTGACCGAAGACGGCGACCTGCAGAAGGCTTACGCGGTCACAATTTGCGAACAGGTGCCGCTCCACATCGTGCTGGCGAACTATCCGCAGTACGCGCACGCCATTCAGCCCAGCCGCTCAAGCTGGATTGGGAGGGTCTGGGACCGGGTGCGCGGCCAGCCGCAGCCGACCAATGGCGTCATGGGGGTGCTGGCCACCCCGCAAATGTCCCTGGGGCGCGACATGCCCGTGGTGGAGGTCAATACGACCTACATCATGGACATGCAGACCAACGGCACCGGCCAGGTGATTCCGATGGGCGTGCCGGGGTCAAGCTGGGAATACAAGGTGCCTTATTTGGGGCAGGAGATCCCAACCGGCATCCGCGATTTGCAGGGGCGGCAGGTTATGAAGCGGGCACGCGAGGAGGACTGTATGCTCTTCCCGCTGCGCCGCCGCATCATCTGGATCGACGGCCAGGTGGTGCTGAGCGACGGGACCTCGCCGCAACTTCACGGGCGCGTCCCGCTGGTCAAGCTGCGGTTCGACGACTTCCCGTGGGACTTCACCGGCCAGAGCATTGTGAAGGACACCGCGCGCCTCCAGAAGGCCCGTAACCAGATTATCCGCGCGGTCATCGACTCCGTGCTGGTGCGCCTCCAGCCGCCGCTGGCTTACGATCCGAACATCATCGACCCGGCGCTCATGGCGCGCATCAACACCCGCATCCCAGGCCAGACGATCCAGACCGCTATGGCGATGGGCGACCCGGTGAAGCCGCTCCTACCGCTCGGCCATTGGGACGTGCCGCAGTGGATCATGCAGATGATTACGATGCTCGGCGAGGAAATGGACAACCTTGCGCTCGTAAAGGACCTGACGGCCATCGCCAAGGCCAAACAGGTGCCGAGCGCCGACAGCATCGAAAAGCTGCTGGAGATGGCCGGGCCGGTTGTGCAGGATATCTGCCGCGCGGGCGAGAAAGCGACCTGCGAATTCGACGCGCTCTGGTATCCGATGGCCATGCAGTTCTGGGACGCGAGCAAAGTTTTCCATGTGCTCGGCGAGGACGGAGCGGTGAAGGAATGGCTGGATATGGACCCTGGCAACCTGATCCCCTCGCACCTGCCGGGAGAGGACCGTAAGCAGCCGTCCGTCTTTGACACTTGGCAGCGGACCCGCTGGGCGATTGAACAGCAGAGCTACACCGTGGAGCCGTTCTCGCAGGCCCAGGTCAGCCGCATTGGCCGCAATCTCGTTCTCCTGCAGGCCAAGAAGGCGGGCATTCCGGTCAGCGACAACACCATCGGCAAGGGCTTGGGTCTCAACATGGGCGAGCTTCCGCCGATGCGCGATGGAAAGTCTCCGGTGACCGAACCCGAGAAGTGGGAAGTGGAGTCCGAGTGGAAGGCGGCCATCGCGGAGGACATTGCTGGTGGCGCTGGGGCGGGAGCACCGAAGCCTGGGCGCGGGCGCCCGAATAGCAACCAGACGCCGCCGCACGTGAAGAGCAAGGACGGCGGAACCCGGACCACAATCGCCACCAGCCGATGAAAAACAAAGTGACCATCCCGGCTGAGGCGGTGCAAGATGCGGTGGCCGCGATCTGCGCGCAGAAGCGCACCGGCCAGCTTCGGCTGAACTTCTCGCAGGGTGCTCCGGCCGGCGGAGCGGAGTGGCGCGAATCGGTAACAGCCGGCCGGCCGCCGCTCGACTCGGAACTTAATGATTTGACAAAGTCTTCTTAACCATTTACTATTTCAGCGAAGGGCGAACCGTTTTCTCCGACTGAAGACAGGCGCTTCTGGGGCCGAGTACGACCGGCTTCGGGAGCGCCTTTTTTATTGGGGCGAACAGAAGGGAGGGTAACCATGAAACGTGGCCGCAAGCGTTCGAAAAAGCATTCCAAAAAGTAGCCGGGCCGTGTCCTCCGCGTGAACGAGAATCCTTCGGGATGCTCCCCTCGCGGTAGCAGGGTAAGGCGCGGGGGCGGGATTGTAGGGGCCGCCCCCACTCACAGTCATGAAGAAAATTACCAAACTCAGCAACAAGCGGGCCAAGATCAAGACGCCTTTCAAGGCGGTCCGCAAGTAGTCCGATGACACCGACTCCTTTGTCGTCTCCTCAAGGCTCTCCCGGCAATGCCGCCGCCGGTGGCGGATCGCTTTCGGACTTCGGGTCCGTCATGGGAGTGCAGCAGGGGCAACAGCCTTCGGTGACCGATAACGCCCGCGAACTGCGCAAAGCGCAAATGCGGACGGTCGGTCAGCAAATCCAACAGATCACCGAAACGCTGAACGGCATAGCCCGGCAGTTCCCCGATGTCAGCCGGGAGGTGCAAGCCATGCAGCAGATGGGCACCACGGTGTTGGTTAAGATCGCTGGCGCACAAAGTCCGGAAAGCCAACCCCCGACCGGAGCATTGGGATAGGCGCAGTCCGGATGCATTTCCGCAGCCTCGAAAGAGGAAGGAAGGATTAAACGAACATGCCAACGTTACAGGAAGAACTCACAGCCGCGGGCGTAGACGCGAAGGTCGCGGAAGAGCTTCTGAAGAACCCGAAGGTGGCCGAGCGGTTTGAGGGCAGCCTTCGACAGTCGGATTACGACCGCAAGATGAACGCGGGGAAAGCTGAGTTGGAAGCCGAGCGGCAGCGCCTCGGGGAGCAGCGCGCGCAGTTCGAGCAGGCCCAGACCAGGATCAATGAGCAGTTCACCGCCGCGCAGAGGGAGCGCGAAGCAGCGGGCCTGAAGGTCGCGGCGGTGCGAGAAAAATCCAAGAGCCTTTCGAGCATGTACGGCATCGACTTCGAAAAGCAGTTGTTCGAGGGTGCGGACCCGGAGCCGGTCCCCGCTGTGCGGACGCCGCCAGTCGCGGCCGGCGGAACCGACAAAGCCGTGATGGACCGCCTTTCGGCGCTCGAAGACCTCTTCCGCACCAACGTCTCTTTCGAGACGCAGCTTCACAATATCGCCCGCCAGCACGATGAGCTTTTTCCCGGACAAGCCGCTGGACTTCGAGCAGTTGATTTCGGAGTCGGTGCAGCAGCGCCGCACCCCGGCCCAAGTCTGGGATGACAAATTCGGCGCGACTGCGAAGCGCCAGGAGATGCAGGCCGAGAAGTTCCGCGAGGAAGGGCGCAAGCAGGCCCGCGAGGATCTGGAGAAAAAGATCAGCCAAGGTAACGTGAACCCGCTGCGGCCCAATGTGCCGACCTCTCCAATCTTCCAGGTCGCAGGCAAGCGCGATGCCGGCACGCCCAACGACAGGCTTGGCCGACGCGGGCAATTCTATCGCAGCCGCAGTTGACGCTTTCAATTCCGGTAAGTACGCTGCTGGAGGGACTGGCGGCGGAAACAGGTAGTTACAATTTCAATGAAGGTGACTTACTAACATGGCCGATCCAAACTTAGACGAACTATCCGCGACCACATTGTACGAGATATATCCGGGTGTAGTCCAGGATAACTTCTTCAATGACGTGCCCTTTCTCGCGTACATCCGCGATCACTGCCTCGTGCCCTTCGGCGGCGGCAGCACGATGCAGCAGACGTTCCTGTACGCGCCGCTGTTGACCAACAGCTACGGGATCGGCCAGACCTTCAATCTCGACAAGGTGCAGACCATCGCGGGAACCCGCTTCGACCCGAAGTACTATGTCTCGATTTACCCCGAGTACATGGAGAATATCGACGTTCTCAACGTTGGCCCGAACGCGGTCTTCAGCCTGCTGTCGCTGAACCTCGCCAACATGATGAACTCGATCTGCGCCGACATTGCCATCGCGCTCTCGCTTCACGGCCAGCCTTCGGGCACCGGGATCGTCGGCAACCGCCCGTACGATATCAACGGGTGGATCGAGGCAATCAATGACGGCATCACGCCGGGCTGGGATGGCTCGATCTTCACCACGTACGGCGGGCAGGCGCGCAACGGCTCGGTCGCCAGCACGCTGAACTCGATTCCGCGCTACTGCGGAGACTCCACCACCACCAGCGGCAACACGTCGTCGGCGGGCGCCATCACGTACTCAACGCTCGAAGAGGGCTACTGGGATGCGTCGATCGGCCGCGAGCGCCCGAACCTGGGCGTGACGACCAAGCGCGGCTTCGCCTACATCAAGGAAAAGATTCAGCCCTTGCAGCGCGGCAACCTGGAGAACGCCATCGATGCGATCTGGGGAGTCACGGGCGTGAAGATGAACGACGCGATTATCTTCCCCGACGACTATTTCCCGAGCGCGGTGTACGGCGTTAACGACCCGGTGCTCGGCAACTACCTGACCAGCACCTTCACGGTCCCGGCCGGCGTGTCGTCGAAGAGCAACCTCCCCGCGACCGGCGCGATTGCCACCGTGGGCGAGACGATGGTGTGGCTGAACACGACCAAGTGGCAGATGCGGCTGTCGAGCAGCCCCCGGTTCCAGTTCGGCCTGTGGGGCTTCTACCCGGCGGCGGATTCGACCAAGGTGGTGGCGCGGACGCACGCGGCTCTAAACCTGGTCTGTTTGTCGCCGAGACACCAGAAGGCCTTCTATGGTATTGCAGCATAACGACTTACTTGTCCTAATAAATTAGTTATTGGGACTCAACCGTAACAACCTCCGGGGGCAGCAGGCGATTACCCCCGGTCAAGACAAGGAGCACTCATGCCGAATCGAGCAGATCAAATCTGGGCGCGCACAACGCAGCCCTCCCTGAACGCGGTCAACGATGCCGTCCCTGGTGGACAGGCTTCGGTCAGCGGCGCGAACGTCTACGCCGCGCAGCTTGGCGCGCGCATCTACCTGGATGGCCTGCCAGGGGGCGTAAAGTACACTGCGGCGACCGGGACGCTCTACGGTGGGTGTTTCCAGTACGTGCAAGCTTACCTGAGCAGCACGGCCTCTCCTGCGGTCGGCAAGCTATGTGCCTGGGCGTGGGATCAGGCGAGCACGGCGTTCGAGAGCTACATCGTCTCGCCGGACACGAATAACGTGATCCGGGTCGGGCGCATCGCGGGCGTGTTCCTGAACGCGGTGACGAAGGGCAATTACGGCTGGATTCAGACCAAGGGCAAGGCGTCGGTGCTGTACACGTCTGCCTTCACCAAAGCCACCCCGGCGGACGGCGATCTAGTGGTGGTCAACACCACGACCGGCAACGCCGATGTTCTAGCCGACGTCACCGCCATCCTCAGCCAGACCCTCAAGTCGGCCATCGGGACTGCAATCGGAGCGCCGCTCATCAACACGGTGGGCCTCATCCTCCTGAAGGGCCTGCCGGAGGTCATTTAATGCCGATCAGCGCATACTCCCGAAAGTTGGCCCCTCCTGGCGATGAGCCGTACGCCCGCATCAAGTGGCAGGGGCCAACGAGCTACGCCCGCGTGGCAACCCCCGGCACCGGCACCGCGACGGCAGGAGACCCCCTTCCTGCGGTGCTGCTGGGCGTCCAGGAGATCCAGGCAATCGAATTCGCCGGGATCGTACTCCGGCAACTTCGAAGTGGTCGCCGTGCGCGTGAACGCCGGGTCGTGGATTCTGATGTGGCGCGCGCTGACGACGGCTACCGTGGGCGGCCAGGCTCAGACCAGCGGCACGGAAGCGGCGGTCGGGACGAATCTGTCCGCCGAATTCGCGACCCTGGTGATTACCAGCCGCACGATGTAGGCTGGGACCGATGGGGTCTCTCGCTCAATTCGCCTCAGAACTGAAAGTCTGGATGCCGCAAATTGATCCTCTGGCCTGCCCCACGCTGGTGGCGCGGGCCTGGCAGGACATCCGCAAGGCTCGTGAGTGGAGCTTCCTCAAGCAGACCGGCTGCGTCTTTGCGCCGTCCATCATCACGACCGGCACGGTGCGGGTCACGCAATTCTCAACGCAGATCGTGGCGGATGCGACGGCGGCTCCATTCTGGAATGCGGTGGCGATTACGCAGGCGCCGGCCTATCCGCTTACCCTGCGGCAGTTCAGGGTGACCGGCGGGCCGGTTTATAACATCATTGGGTGGGACGGGACGAATACGGCCACGCTGGACAGGCCCTACGCGGAGACTTCGGCGAGCGGGGGAAGCTACATGATTTATCATGCCGCTACTGGCCCGCTCCCTCAGTGGACTTCTCGCGGTGGCTTTCAGTCGTTGATCCGGCGAACACTTACAGCTTCAGATATCGCAACTTATACTGGACTCAAAAAGAGATTGACCGAAGAGATCCAGGAAGATTTAGTTACGCGATACCGATTGCTCTGGCGGCTCATGACTATGTGACAGTTCCGGGAGATACTCAACCAAGGCCGACGCTTCGAAGCGTGGCCACATCCCGTGCAGCAACTGGGCTACGTTTGCGAGTACACAATAGAAGGCGATACGGTCGGACTTACTGGCAACATTCCTAGGCAGGTCCCGGACCAAGTGGTGATGGCCAGGGCGCGCCACTACGCGCATCAAGTGGTCGCCCAGCAGCCGAACGTGGACGTGAAGACAAAGATGTATCATCTGCAACAAGCAAAAGTGTCTGACGCCGAGTACTTCGATTTGCTGAACCGGGCCGAACTCAAGGACAACGAAATATTCGACTCGCGCTTGGTGCAGAATGACATGACTCCGACCTTATCTGGGCCGCTCGATTCTGGGTTTCTCCAAAGCCACGTACTCTATGTTTTGGAGTAGCATCTTACTCCACCCGCGTCATCGGCGCTTCGATCTCAACCTGCCCCTCATTGTGCGGGTTGTACTTCACTTTCTTCGCACCCGGCACGGCTTCGTTAGCGGCGCAATGCCGACAGGCCAGCAGCCCCATCTTCCCCCGGTCGCCCTTGGGTAGCTGCGTGTTGTCTGGAATCACGTGCCCGCACTTAGGGCACATCCGGTCAGGCTGGGTTAGCTCAATGTCGATGCTGCTCATATTCAACTCATCGGCTGATCTTGAAACAGCCCCTCGGTATCGTAAGGCTCGCCCTGGTAGGAAGGACGGGGATCGGATTGTTTACCCGCAGGGGATTTCCCTCCTTGTCGAAGCCTGCCTGGGTCGTTCCGTTCGCTCCCGGCACTGGCCCCAGCACCGTCACCCGCGCCACGTTGTAGCCATCGCATTCCTCCAGAATCTCTTCGATGCGGACGCGGTGAAAGCATGCCATCGCCGTGTCGCCAGCCTTCCATTTCTTGGTGATCGTCCAAGTATTCTTGTCCATCCCCGCATTCTATCGCCTCCACCGCCGGAGCGAAATCAGGGGAACACCCGATTGGTGAGCAAGGGGGTTGCGGTGCTACACTCACATCGAGGTGAAAAATGGAGAGCAATGGCCTTAGCAGCCCGATGGATCGACGCCCCTACGCCACGCCCCCCGCTGGCAGCCCGGCGCCCGGCGACAAGGATGGCATGGACTCGCTGAAAGGCGCGGCGGCCGGCAATCTCGCCAGCCCGATGTACGGCGACTCACCGTGGACGAAGGTGGGCCAATCGACCGGCGGGGCCCCCGTTAAGTTTCAAGTCACGGAAGATGTGCAGAAAATGGTCGGCGGCGGCAACTTCCCGACCGGCACGGGTTCGCGGGTGAGCGGGGGTTAACGATGGCAGGTGCATATTGCCCGAGCAAAGGAAAGAAGAAGTCCGCAAAGCGCCGGTCAAAGTAGGCCCCCAGGTGGAGATTCACTGGGGCGGCAAGGTCTACCGCTTCGAGAGCGCAGAAGCGGCGCGCCAAGCAGGCTTCTGGTTGTAGCCCATGCCTTCCTCCAAGGTCATGCACGAGTACAAGCACGGAAAGCTTCACTCCGGCTCGAAGCATGGCCCGAAGGTGCGCTCTCGAAAGCAGGCCGTTGCGATTATGCTCTCCGAGCGGCGCAAGGAAGGCAAGCGAGTAGCCCGTAAGCGTTCCCGCAAATGACGTGCCCACCCCCTCCACTATCACCGTCAGCATCGCAAGCCTGACCAACCTGCTGGCTCAGCGGCTTGGCTGCAACCTTGCCCAGCAGGATTACTGGAGCGCCGCCGAGCTTGACCTCTACATCCGCATGACCATGCGGGAGTTTCAGGTGCTCACCGGCTACTGGCGCGATCGCGTCACCCTGACGACCGCCGCCAACACCCCCTGGTACGATCTCAACGCGCTCGGTATCGTGCCGTTCACCGTTCAGGACACCTCGATCCTCCAGCAGATCGGTTATCAGCTTCTCGAATACTCCGGCACCCAGGCCAGCGTCATCAACAGCAATCAGTTTTCGCTGAGCGCCGTCACTGCCGCCTTTGACCAGCGGCAGGAGGAAATTCTTGGCGAAACGCGCCTGGTCGTCACCGACTACCCGGCCTACAGCGGCGGTCCTCCTTCGGATGGCCGGCTTCCTCTCTCCAGCGGCGTGATCCAGATCCACCGCGCGGATTGGAAGGACACCCCGAGCGGGCAATGGGGGCTGGTCAGCCGGTCGGACGAAATGGGCGCCAGTGGGTGGGTACCGGGCTGGAACACGAACCCGGCACTTCCACGCGGCTACACTACGGCGTTGACACGGCCTTTCGTTTTCCAGTTGATCCCGCCACCGGTCAACGACGGTCAGCTTGACCTTCTGGTGACCTCGTGCCAGCCCTACGTCTACACCGGCGCGCCGCAGGGCCTTCAGATTCCTGATGATGCGAGCTTCGCGCTGCCCTGGGGCGTTCTGGCCAGCGTGCTTTCGCAGGACGCCCAGAGCCGGGACTACCAGCGGGCGGATTATGCGCTGCGCCGGTTCCGTGCCGCGCTCGACGTGCTGAAGAGCTTCCCGCTGGTGATGCAGGCTTGGCCGAGCGGGATACAGCAGGAGCCAGCGGGACTCTACCAGCTTGACCACTGGAATTCGGGCTGGCGCAACGCCACAGGCACCCCTACGGTCGTCGCAAACGGCGGGCGCAACCTTCTGGCGGCATCGCCGGTGCCGAGCGCTCCTGGGGCAATTGTGCTGGATTGCTGCGCCAATTCGCCGGCATCGCAGGCGGACAGAAACGTCACTTTCGATCTTGCCGGAGACGTGGTGTCGGGCATCCTCTCGGGCGCGCAACACCTCGCGTGCTGGAAAATGGGCGGCGCTGAATTCGAGGGCACCTTTCCGCTGTATCAGGATTTCCTTACGGTCGCGGAAAAGAATGCCGACCGGCTGCGGGCGCAGGCAATTCGGTGGAAGGAACTTCGCGACATTGCGGTGGTTGAGGCGGCAGATAAGCCTTACGAGCAACAGGCGGTAGCGTAGATGCCCAGCCAATTTCAGCCGATTCAAAAGCGCTTTGAATTTAAAGGCGTTAACCTATCGCGAGACGCGACCGGCATACCGGACGGTCAGTTAGCGATTGCAACCAATATTAGAGCAGAGGGTAAAGACTCCCTGCAGCAGCGCCCCGCCATCACGCTCATCGACACCGTAAACGCCGCCGTCCTGTCTCTGAAAACCTTTTTCAACCCGAATGGCTTTGTGAACCATTTGGTCAAGGGCGCCGGGCCCGATCTGTTTTTCGATACCGCGCTCGTGGACACCGGCTATAGCGGCAACCCGCTGGCCTTCGTTTCCATGCAGCCGCTCCAGTCGGCAGAGCTTTTCTTATACACGGGCGATAGCGCGCGCCTGTCGAAGTTTCGGTCGGACGGGACCCGCTTCAACTGGGGCATCATCCCGCCATCCACGCCCCCCTCGCTGGCCCTGAACCAGCCGCTCTACCAAGTCGTTGACCCGTTCGCTTCTGGCGAGTCCTGGACCGCCGCGGGAACCGCCGGATCGGCCACTCTCGGCGGCGCGCGCGTGCCTGGCGGCACCACCGTGGCCCACATCGCTTACGATTCGGGCGTCACCGGCTGGGCGAGCATCAATTTCTCCTCCACCTCGAACGATTGGCTACAACCCGGCGCGCTCCTGCAGATCGCCTCCGAGATCGACATCGTGGTGCAGGAGGTGATTCCGCCGGCGCTTTCGACCACCACCCTGATCGCGGGAATCCAGTACGATTCCGGCACCACTGGCCCCTGCTGCATCGTGGTGGCCAGCAGCACGGCCGCCATCCAAGAGCGCGCGCTCGTGCTGCTCAATGCCGAGTTGATCATCGTCCAGAGCGTGGCGATCGGCGAGGACGGGTCCGTGAGTTTCCGGACCAGCACCGCCGGCGCCCATGCCATCGGCGAGACGGTCACCTTCTACCTGACGGCCCGCTGCTACACCGTCTCCGGACACGCCGCCGCCGATGCCGTGCTCTCAAACGAGATGTCCTGGCAGGTCACCGCTGGCACCGGCACGCAGACCATGGGGTCGATGGCGCTGGATATCAGCCAAATCCAGGGCCGCCAGACCACCGACCAGGATTACATGCACGTTTCGATCAACGTGGACAATCTGGCCAATATCACCCAGGTGGTCATCCTGCTGGACGTGGATTCCGCGACCAACGACTTCACGAAAAACTATTACTACGCCGACATTACCCAAAACTATTTCAACGGCGCGGCAGCCGGCAGCGGCGTCAACAACCTCTCGGCCCAGATCCAGGCCATCCAGGCGGCGGCCATTCAGGACTTCGCGGCGGCGATGGCTCAGCCGGGGACGCCGATCGGTGCGATCAACCCGACTTCCTCGCAACTTTACACCGGCGCTTCGCAGTGGTCTGAAGTGCTCATTAAGCTGAACGGCCTGACGCGCGTCGGCACCGACCTGAGCCGCACCCTGGCCAACGTGGCGGCCATCCAGATCCAGGTGACCTGCACTGGCACCGTCAACATGCAGGCGTCAAGCTGGTGGGTCGGCGGCACCTACGGGCCGGATGCGCCGGTCTCGATCAACCCGGAAAGCCCGATCAAGTACCAGTTTCGCTACCGCTCGACGATCACCGGAGCCATCAGCGTCGGCAGCCCGGTCAGCCGCAACGGCCAGTTCCCGCAGCGGCAGGGCATGATTGTGGGGGTGGCGTACTCCACCGACCCCCAGGTTGACCAGGTGGACATCGCGCGGGTGGGTGGCTCTATCGACGGCGCGCCGCTCTATATCGGCTCGATCCCGAACAACACGGCGGGCGGCACTGGGTTCTTTTTCGACAACTACAACGACGATGCGGCGTCCGATCCATTCGAGACCGACACCTTGCCGCCGTGGCCGATTGAGCAGCAGCCGGTCACTGGGACGTGCTCGGTCGTCGGCACCACGGTCTACGCGACCAGCAACAACCTGCCGGGGAATCTGGCGCCCGGAACGCTTGTGATCGTCAACGGCATCGCCACCACGGTCTACGGCCAGCCGAACGGCCAGACCTTCCAGGTGACCGACAACCTGGGGAATTTCTCCTCGGTCAACTTCCAGGTAGAGGCTCCGACCGTTTTCGGCCAGGCGCTCCCGTACATGGCGGGCCCGTACGGCGGCATGATAATCGCGGCGGGCGACGGCATGAACCCCGACCGCATTTACTTCACCACCCCCGAGAATCCGGACGGGTGTGCCACGAGCAACTTCCTGGTGCCGGACGGCGGTGCCGGGCCAACTGCTTCTCGCGGTCGGGCTTTACAACGGCTACGTCTTCGCGGCCAGCGGGGAGCGGTTCTTCGCCGGCCGCACGGCAACCGGCGGCTCTTCGGCCCTCCAGTTCACCGAGGCCAATGTCGGCCAGGGCCTCCTTCAACCGTGGGCCTATGCGGTCGGGCCGCTGATCTTCTTTCTCTCGCGGAACGGCATCCTCGCGACCGACCTGGGACCGGCGCAATCGCTGACCGAACAGGACCTCTACCTGTTTCTGCCGCACGAGGGAGGCGACGGTGAGAACGTCTACGATTACGTGACGCCTTCGCTCGGCAACCCTGGGCGGCTGCGGCTCTCGTACTGCAAAAACGGGTGGCTCTACTTCGACTACCAGGGGATCGACGGCAACAATTACACCATGGCCTTCAACACGTTGGAGCCGGGGTGGCTGTTCGATTCCTACCAGCCGCAGGTCATTCTCCACTACCAGGAGGAGGTTGAAGGCAGTCTCAACATCTTCTGCGGGTGCGTGGACGGCACGACGCAGCTTTTCAACCCCGGCGTCTTCGCCGACACCGGCGGGCCGATCTCGTGCCACGTGCGCGGTAAGGCTTACGACTACAGCGACCTCCGCGCGCTCAAACTCTTTGGCGACTACATGCTGGACTGTGACGCCAGCAACGCCGCTTCGCCCGGTATCACCGCGACCTTGCTGGGGAACTTCTACACCGACACGCTGGCGAGCGGGATCTACACCGGGTTCCGCGAGCGCTTCCCGATCGACGTGAACGAGGGCGAAGGGACGCTCGACACGAACGCGGCGCTGGATATCACCTGGGAGGGCCAGGGGACCGTCTACCAGTACGATATCTCGGCCGTGCCGAAGGCCCCCACGACGCGGCTGCGCACCACTGATTGGATCGACCTGGGCAAGAGCGTCTGGCTACAGGGCTTGCGCGTGACGGCCAACACCTTCGGCTCAACCTTGCCGGTGCTGGTGGAGTACGATGGCGGCGAACCGCTCGGCCTGTCTATCGGGCCGGTCCTGATGACGCACGACGGCGAGATTCAGATTCCCTACTCGTTCCAGCCGGTCTTTGCGCACCGCATCCGCCTGACCCCACAGGATGCCTCGCTGGAGTGGTACGTGCTGGGAGTGGAGCCGGTGGGAGCGCCCGCGCCGGAGGCGACCACCAACTGGCAGCCGCAACCGACCTCGCACGGGCTGAGGGGATACCAGCACGCGCGGGAGATGCGGCTGCCAGTGATCGGGGCGGCGGGGACGCAAGGGACGCTGCTGATCGGGACCGAATTTCCCGGCTCTCCGGTGTCGGTGGAGGTGGAATACACCGGCGCTTTTCAAAAGCTCTACATCCCGCTGCCGCCGAACAAGGGAATGCTTTTCCAGTATTCTTTGATCGGGGCGGCAGCGCGGGTGTTCGAACGGGACTTGGAAGTGTCGGTCAAGGAGTGGGGGTCCGCCGGCCCGTTCCAGACCGTGAGGCCGTTCGGTGACGATTCGGGCGGGGCGCGGATCTAGGGGATCTTCCCGATTGCATATCCAGGGACCTGCGAGTGAACCTGAAAGCTATGGATTTTACGAGAGCAATTTCCCTGAGTCCTGAAGTCGAAAGCGCCATTGAGGATGCTTTCGAGTATCACAAATGGGACGACGCCAAAGTGAAGCAAGGTGCCGCCGTGCGCGAAGCCCTAGCGAATGCCGTCAAGGCCATCGTTCAGAATGTCCCGCCGGGTCCAGATCGAACCGTAGCCATCCGCAAGTGCCGCGAGGCCAGGATGGACGCCAACTCGGCCATTACGCATGGAGGCAAATACTGACATGTTCGCGCAAGGAGAGGCCAAGCAGACGGCGGCCGAGAAGGCTGCTTACGATCAATACTGGGCTGCCCAAACTCGCGAGAAAGAGCGCGCGGCAATGCAGAACCCTGAGGGGATTGGCGCAATAACCTTGAGGCGCACGCTGCGCGACCGGCTCAAGGAGCAGATTGACGCTGCCGGACAGGCGGAAATCAGGGCGCGGAAAGCAAATGAGCTTTACGATTTACTGAACCAGCATCCAGAGGTAGCGCGCATCCTGGAGCTTATTGAAGAGGTAGGCTAGGGAATCTTCCCGATTCCGGATTCCGCGCCGTGGTGTACTATTTGGAGTAATGCAGTTCGGTTCAGATTCCTGTGGTGAAGGGCGGCAGATCCTCGGGGGAGGTGGCCGCCCACCTTAGAGACAAAATGGGAACCCCGACTAATCTAGGAATTAACTCTTTTCAGGGCAAGCACCTGCCCTACGACATGCAGGTTCGCCTTGACGACATGCAGAAGCGCCTTCAAGCGCTGGAGACGCAAAAGGCCGACCCGCCGATGGTGCAGGTGCCGACAATCTCGCTGGTGATGCCGCCGCAGTTCGTGGCCACCGCGGCGAACGCCAAGGGGCAGATTTTGGTGACGTGGGTTGCGGTGCCGGCGGGGAAGAGCTTGCAGGGACCGGCGAGCGGCAATCCAGGGCAGCCGACGTTCAGGTAGCTCATGCAGAAGCTTCAAGGTTTCGCGCAAGCCGGGGACCAGCAAGTCACCACCGCCGGGCAGGTCTCCACCACCGTGGTGCAGGGCAGCTTCCCGTCTTGCACCGTGACCGTCTACCTCCAGGGCACGATGACCCTGGCCTCGATCTTCAGCAACAACACGAGCACCGCCAAGAGCAACCCCTTCACCGCCGACGCGAACGGAAACTGGTTCTTTTATGCAGCCAACGGACGATACGACGTTGCTTTTTCCGGTACGGGAATTACGTCTCCGTTCACCCTCTCCGACTTCCTGCTTTTTGATCCTTCGGGCGCAAACCTCGCCATCCTCACCGGGACCCACTCCCAGCGGATCGCCTCGTTTCCGCCTGCAAATTACGCTGCGGGATCTCTCTTCTATGAAACGGACACAGGTGCGCAATTCATCGACCTCGTGATTTCGAGCACCTTCACGTGGGTGCAGATTACCAAGGCCCCCGTGGCCCTTCAGGGCGTCATCCTGATTCCGGTGCCGGGCATCCTGGGGATCGGGCCGAGCATCGCGCCGCTGGCCTTCGTTGAGCTTCCGTCCACGCTGGTGGCGATTCGGGTGGAGGTGAAGCAGGCGCCGGTCGGGGCGAATGCCGTCTTCACTTTCCAGCTTGCCTCCGGGTCGCCGTTCCTGACGCTGACAATCACCGCCGGGTCCACGTCGGCGGACTCGGGTCCGATTACCCAGGCGTGGGCGGCGCAGACCGACCTCATCACGGCCTGCACGCAGGTGGGCACCACTTACCCCGGCTCCGATCTGACCATCGGGCTGTTCTTTGACTGATATGAACTGGATACGACCAGAAGAGGTTCCCGAGCCACGAGACGGAACATGCATCCTTGTGGCGAACGACCGAGGGTGCTTCGTGGTCGAATGGGAAGTTGTTGATGGGTACGGCTGGTGGTCTATTGATGACGGCAAGGGGGAAATGCGGCGATTGAGGGGCAAGCCACCGCACTTGTGGATGCCGATACCGGCCCTTCCATGACGGAAGCTCTCTTTAAGCTCTCGCCCAACCGCAACGTCTCCCTGCAGGGCGTCTCCCGCTCCGGCGCGATGGGGGCGATGCACAACGCCTCCGCGAGCGGCTTCACGGTCAGCGGAATGTTCAGCGGGCAGGCCGACTTCTGCAACCTGCTGCTCTGGGCCGCCGATGATTACTTCGGCCACTGGCAGACCACCAAATACCTGCCGGATTTCGATTTCACCGGCGTGACGCTCGACTTCGACCTCAGCTTCAGCGGCCTGTTCGGCTTGCTCTCTCAGAAGTTCCAGTCGGTCAACCAGGGCTTGCTGACGGTCCAATCCCCCACCAGCGTCAACACCACGGTGGCGCTCATCGACCAGATCACCACTGTGGCTGGCGGCGTGGCGGCGTCCATCACCTTCACCGTCAACTCCAGCAGCACGCCCCAGGCTTTCGACCGCATCCAAATCTGGTACCTCAATAACCTGTTCGACTATCTGGTGCCTGCTTCGAATGCCCAGCAGAGCTTCCCTTTCTTCTCTGGCTCGCCGGTCTCGGGCGGGTGGTCGATTGCTATCGGCTCGAATACTTACGCGGTCACAACCGGCCAGATGACCGCGCGCTACGGCACCTACACCAGCGCCGACGTGGCGTTCGAGTTGGCGAAGGCGGCCAGCGACGATCCGAACTGCACCGTCGAACAGGACCCGCTCAACCCGTTCGAGTTGGATGTGAACCCGCGAATCAACACCGGGGCGAGCATCACGATCACCGCCACCGGCTCAGCCGCCGGGACCATGTGGCTGACGACCACTCCGCTGGCGACCATTGCGGCGGCTCTGGCGAGCGAAATCAACAGCTACAACTGGGCGAGCGCCGCGCCGTCCTATTCGCTGTTCGCGGTGGCGGTCAACGGCAACGTCAAGGTCTACTGTGGGCGCTACGGCACCTGCAACACCAGCGGAACCCTGGTGACCTGGGCGAGCGGCGGCATGAAGTTCCTGGGGTGCAAGCCGGGCGACTCCTTCCAGATCACAGGGGTGCCGTATTCCATCGCCGCGGTGAACAGCCCCACGTCCCTAACGCTCAGCACCTCGGCGGGCACGCAGACCGGCGCGGCTTATCTCGCCACCGCCATCGGGCAGGATGGCAACACCATCGCGCTGTACGAGCTCCACAAGACCACCACGGCGTACCTGACGCCCGCAGGGTCAAGCCAAATGACCGGCGGGGCGGAGCCGCAGTCGGTTCACGTCCACCTCGACTTCTCGGCGCTCGGTATCACTTCCGTGCGCCAGATCCTCATGACGCTGGCGCCCGCGCTTACCGTTGGATCGGGCGGCCAGTCCCTCGCGGCGTACGCGGCCAACACGCAATGGTCAGCGACCTTCGCGAACTGGACGGTCGGCGACCCGTCGAACCGGACGCCCCTCTACATCGCCGGGCCCGGATCGGTGCGGGTCGGTAGCCAGGACCTCTCGGCGGTCCACGCCGGTTCGGGCTGGGCGCTGGAGGCTGGGTTCTTCTACCACGGCTTCGCTGAGCACACCGCCCACACCGGCGATACCGTGACGGTCACGTACTCCTGCAGCCAGGTGCATGACCTCTACCTGGGGACTTCGCTCTACACCGACCGGGGGATTGTCGGTGTCACGCTGGACAGCGTTTCGCTCGCGAACGTGGACTGCTACCTCAGCACTATCGCGGCGGTTCAGACCCGCCGGGTCCTCCAGCGCCGCGTGGCCGCCGGAACCCACACCGTGGTTATCACCCAGAGCGGCACGAAGAACTCCTCCTCAACCGGCTTCAACTTCTACTTTGATTTCCTTGAGGCCAGCGTGTTGGCCCCAGCGACGGCGCTTCCTGCGCAATACAACCGTTTTGCCGCTACGGACTGGGACACGCAACACGGGTACCAGATTCCGCCCCAAAGGTTGGCCTGGATGGCCGAGTACGCTGGCCTCAAGGGAGACTGGGACCACTACATCGGGGCGTTTCAATGGAACTGGCGCGCGTTGACCGGCGGGGTCTTCAGCGCGGCCACCGTCACGTTCACCGGCACCTTCACGGCGGGCAACGGGTTCGGCGGCAGCGCAGACCAGATTTCGGTCATCATTGGAGGAACGACGTGCAACAAAACGGTTTACCCGCAGGACACAAACTCGACAATCGCCCAGCACTTCGCCGACTTCATCAACTCGGTATTCGTGGGAGTGCGAGCTTCAGCGGCGGCGAATGTTCTGACCGTGACGGTGCTCTCGCCGTTAAACGGTTTCACGTTTACGACCAGCTTCACGCCTGCGGCTGGCAGCACGGGCGTGGTGACCAAGGCCGGGAACCTGCTGGCGGCGGCGGAAGGAATCTGGCAAGTAATCGGCGGTTCGATCCGGCCGGCACTTGAACCGCGCGGCGTTCGACTGGCACCTGGATTTCTTCCGCGAGCTTTATAAGCAGGGCTTCACCTGCACCTGTGCGGTATCGCAGGAGCTTCTGAACCCTCCCGACAATCCTGGCGCATCGCAGGTTTGGATTCAACGCTTTAACGCGACGGCCACCAACCTACCATCCACGGCGGTCTACACCGGCACGGCTTCCGGAACAGGTGGTGCCGGGTTCGTGCTGGCGGTGACGACCGGGCCGCCGATCTCGATCCAGATGACCGGCCACGGCTACTCCTCCGGCATGAGCGTCAATATCTCTGGCGGTGGCGGCTCGGGGACGTGGCTGGTCACCGTCACGGATGCCAATAACTTCCAGTTAAGCGTCTTGCTGTCCGGCGGCTACACGCCGTCGAATGGCGACAACGTGAGCGTCAACCTGGTCACCTCGCAGTGCGCCTTCAGTGCGGTGGTGAGCACGTATTTGGCGAGTGCTCGCGCCCTGCTCGCCCAAATGATGATCTCGGCTGGCCTTGAACCCAAACTGCAACTCGGCGAGGTCGGGCACTGGTTCTTCTCTTCAGCCCAGATCCCCATCGCGTCGGCATCTTCGGGGTCTGGCGGGGTGATCGAAATCGCCACTACCATCGCGCACGGCTTCGCGACCGGCAACACGGTGATTGTGCCGGTGTTCAACGGGCTGGCGGTGGTCGGCACGACGTGGGGAATCACGGTTATCGATTCAACCCACTTCACCCTGTTCGGATCGATCTATAACGCGGGCTATACGTATGGACAGAACGCCTCGGGCGGCTCGATGGCGTACTACGACGCGGACCAGACGGCTGCGGCATCGGCGGCTCTGGGGCGCTCGCTGGCGGTCTTTACGTGCCAGGATAGCGACCCATTTATAAATAATGGGGCAGACGTGAATTTCCTTCAGCAAAGGCTAAATAATTTCATTCTCCAGCAGATGGTGACGGTCGAAGAGGCGGCACCGGGAACGCAATGGGAGGCGCTGTTTCCGTTCGATGTGAACTTTACTTCCGTGCAACTCTATGAGGCGTTTCCCTTTCCGCAGGGCGGCCGGATGAACGCGCTAGTGAATTTCCCGCAGCAGTACCTCCCGTCCGGAGCGCTCGCGTTCTTTAAAACAGAAGGGCTTTCCTGGGGGTCGGCCTACCGCAGCTTGGGTTTGATCGCCCAGACCGCCGCTTTTGCCACCTCGAAGGGTTGGCCGCTGGCGCAGCAGCGCTACCTGTTCGCCTGGTTCAATGGCGGCTGCCCGTGGCCTGCCGAGTTGACGGCGGCGAAGCGGAATCAGGTGCCGCTCGTGGGCGGCTGGGCGTTCGACCAGCTTTGTTTGTTGTCATGGCCGCTACCCTTGGCGTAACATTGAAGCCATGTCAGTGCAGAATATGGCCTACCGTGGCGGCGGCTACCTGGGGGTTTCGGTCCCGGTCACCACGGTCGCGGCCAAGCTCACCACTCTGATTGAGGCGGTCCTGGGGCTGTCGGCTGGCCAGTTTGCCACCACCTACCGCGAAGCCACGTTTCAGGTTGACCCGGAGACCTCCTCCACGATCTCGATCCGGTTCGGGAACAGCAACCTCGGCACCACGCTCGGCGGCGTCGTTCAGAAGGGGGCCACGCTGGTGGGTCAGTCCCAAACCGTGCGTGGGCCGGTCGCCAACATCCCGCTCTCGGCGCTGTACGTCCAGACCGTCACCGGCAGCGGCGTGCTCAACTGCCAGTTTTGGGATTATTGATGTCTCCCTCTCCTCTCGCAACACAGCCGACCACCGGCCAGGGTTCGCTGACGAACTACCTGCAATCGATGACCAACCTGCTGGGCACGCAGGGGCAGCAGACTTTTTCCTCCGGCCAGCAGCAGTACGGCGCGGGCCTGCAAGACTTCGGCCCATCTATGCAGTACTGGCAGAATATCCTGAGCGGCAACAAGGCCGAAATGGAGTCTTCCATCGCCCCAGAGAAAGAGGGCATCCTGGATCGCTACCGGGCGGCGCGTAAGAAGATCGCCCAGACCGGCCAGCGAGGCGGCGGCACGAATGAGGCGGTCGCGCAGTCGGAATTCTCTCAGGCGGGCGACACCGCGAAACTCCTCCAGCAGTTGCGGCCGCAGGCGGCGGCGGCCAGCGGGCAGGAGGCCGGGCAGATCGCCGGGCTGGGATTACAGGAGTCGGGCTTGGGGCTGCAGCAGACCTTCGCGGCGCTGGATGCCATTCTGACGCAGAGAGGACAAAATATTACTCAGACCGATGCCGAGATGTCGGCAATTGGAGAGGGCGTCGGCGATGTGGTTGGGTCAATCGCCGGGAAAATCAACTGGAACAGCCTGCTGGGGATAAAGTAGATGGGCGGATTTGGCGTAGGACTTGCGAGCGGAATCCTGAAAGGACTCGGCAAGGGCATTACCGAGTCAGATCAGCGGCAAACCGATCTGCGGAATATGGGCTTGCAGGCCACCATGCAGATGTATGCCGAACTCATGAAAGAAGCCGCGCCAGAGGCTCGGTCGGACATCATGAAGGCCGGGATTGACGCGGTACGGTCGGTCGTGGCTCCGAGGCACTACAAGAAAGAGCACAACGGGCAGAAGGGTGGCCCCAGCGACCCGCTCGGGATTCTTCGAGCAAAGCCTTGATCCGCTTCTGTCAAAGCGCTATCCGGATGCCAGCCGGCCGGAGCAGAAATAGAGCGTCGAATGCCGTGCGGCCTTCCCGACGCGCTCGGCAAGATCAAGGTCACCATCCCCCAGGCCACCAAAGGTGCGATTCCCAGCGAGGCCGAAAAGGAACAGGACCGGCTGCGCAACGAGCAAAAGGAATCCGAGCAGAAGTTTAAGCAGAATCAGGCGCAGATCGAACAGCAGCGGGCTGCGGACCTGCGTGGCTTGATCGGCTCCCCCGGCTTCAACATCGCCGATCCGGCGCAGCAGCAGCGCATGATTATCGCGCAGACGGAGCGCCAGTACGGCATCCCGCCCGCTTCGCAGTCTGAGGTTTCCTGGCAGCGGGTCCACGTGCAGGACGATAAGGGCGCCTGGATGCCCGCCTGGGCCAACCCGAAGACACGAGAATTTACGACGGCTGACGGTAAGCCGCTGGGCTTCACGCCGAAGGAAGTCACGACCGGCGAGCCGAGCGCCGAGAAGGCCGACAAAGACGTGCCCGAAGTGGTGCAGCTTGCCAGGGACCACGAAGCGGCAGGGATGAGTAAGGACGACGCGCTCAAGCAGGCCCGCAAAGATCACCTCGCAAAGTTCCAATCGACCGAGAAGGGCAAAGAAGAGCGGAGTGATGAGGCTGAAGAGCGGCTCAAGAAGACTGCGCGGGGCTATCGGACCGAATGCGCAATTGCGTCATCGCGATGGCCGACAAGCACGTTCCAAACGGCCCGAGCATCGCTAATCCGAAAGGCTCCGACGACTATCGAGGGATTGGCATGGGAGTGGGTGACGACCGGCCATATGCCCTATCTCGGAATGGGGGCAGAACCCGGACCGTGAGCAGCGCTATTGCGCGCGGCTATGGAAATCATTAAGGACGGCGGGCTGGACTTTAACGACTTCAGGCCATCCGCGCCAACGTCAAAGCCGACACTTCCGCGCTCGCCAAGATCACCTCCTACGGCACCCAGATCGGCCAGTTCGAAGGCACCTTAACCCGCAACGCCGAACTCGCGCAGCGTCTTAGCGCCGGATTTCCTCGGTTCGACGCGCGCTTCGCGAATCAGGTTTACCAGGCATTCGAGGGCAAGGCGGTCGGCAACTCGGCAGCCGTCAACTACGCTGCCCAGCTTCACGGCCTGGCGAACGAGTGGGGGAAGCTGATGGCCGGTTCAGTGGGGGCGGCGGGCGTGCCGATGAGCGAAGCTGCGGCGACGGACCAGATCCTCAAGGCGCTCGGCAATAACTCGCTCGACAGTCTCATCACGAACGTCATTAAACCGGACGCGGCCAACCGATCTACCGCCGTCCTGGAGCAGCGCCAGAAACTCATGCAGGGGTTGCGGGAGGCGGTAACCAAGCCGGGGGTGACGCTGGGGGACGGCGGCTCCGCAGGGGACGGCGGAACCATCGGCAGGTGGCGCTCAGGCGCCGCGCCCAAAGAAGGGCGATAAACGAGCGTACAACGGCGCTGACTGTACACCTTCGATGGAACGCAGTGGGTCAAGCAGAAGTAGGCGATGGCCACGAGCAAGAAGCAGAGACGCTCCGGATACCCTGCCGGCCGATGTGCTTCGCATAAGGCACAGCCGGATACGCTGCCGGCGGATAACTCTCCCATGCGTTTCCCACTGGCCCCGGCGGGCGCGATACTCTCCCGAACGTCACCAACCAACAAATTAAGCACGCGGGCGTAGAGGCGCTGAAGTGGCTGCCGGCGGTCGGGGCCACGGCAGCGGCCATCGCACAACCAGAGCTAATTCCGGTCGTCGGGGGATTCTGGCCGACAGCGGCGGCGGCTTCTGGTGCGGCGGCTTTGGGGGGCGGAATCGGGCGGATGGGCGAACTCGCAGGGCGCGCGGCCGCGGGAGAGTCCGTTCCGCAGGGGCTTCGGCCACTCCTGCAGGACGTAGAGGGAGAGGGGCTGAAACAGGGAGCGATCGAATTTGGTGGTCGCGTTGTTACCGAACCTGTTTTCGGATGGCTGGGCCGGAAGTTCGGGCCGGAAGCCATGATGCAGTCGGCCATCAAGCCATCCACCCGCCTCGAAGTAGGGGCTTCTGGCAAGCTTGCTGCGCCGTCCAGAGCCAGCCTCGCCGGGAATATGGCCACCCATCTTCGCGAGGCCATCCCGGCGAGCGAAGGCGGCTATCGCAAGCTCATCGCCGCCGTGAATGAGACGACCGCCGAGATCGACAAACAAGTCGCCACGAAATCTCCGCAACTCGGCGCGGTCATCAGCCCTTCGAATGTCGCGAAGCGGTTGGACGCCATGATCCAGCACTATGAGGATCAGGCGTATCCAGACGCCGATATTGCCACAATTAGAAAGGTTCGCGATTCTTTCTTGGCTCGCCATTCTACGGCAGCACCCTACACCACTATCGCGCCGAATCCCTACGGCGGTGGCGTGACCGGGGGTTTCGTGCCCACCGGCTCTGGCGTCACGATGACCGAACAGGCCATGACGCTGGCCGAGGCCCAAGCCGAGAAGCGCGGCACGTACAAGTTTAATCAGCGGGCATACGGACAGCTTTCTGATGCGCAGGCGGAAGCGGAAAAGCAGCTTGCTTTCGGCTTGAAAGAGCAGATCGCCCAGATTTTCCCGGAGATTCAGGCGCTCAACGCCAAAGATACGGCGCTCCTGCAGATCGAGGACGACCTACGCCGCTTCGTGGTGCGCGAGGGAAATAAAAATCGTGTCGGCCTAATCCCGGCCATCGTGGGGAGCGCCGCAGCGACCGCTGGTTTAACCGAGGGGCACGCGGCCGGCGGCGGCGTGCTGGCGCTCACAATTCTTGCGCTCGACAATCCGGTCATCAAAAGCAATCTGGCTATCGCACTCGCCAGGGCGCGCGCCTCAATCGGCGGCAGAGCCCGGGGCGTCTCGGGAAAGAGGCCCTACCCTCTATCGGGCGCGCGCTGACCGTCGAAAATCAGTGACCTTCACCCTCGGCTCCTTCCTCCGCTTCTCGCAATGCGGCCACCGCTACTGGCTTCAGGACGTGGAGGGCGTCCAGGTTCTCCCGCGCGCCCGCCAGGTGGTCAGCCAAGCCGTCCGCCGCGCCATCTACTTCGACCTGATGACCAAGGTCCGCACGGGCGCCCTACTTTCCACAAAAGAGGCTTCCAGGTCGATTGAATCGGCGGCCCGGTCTATTTCCTCATCCGGAGTCGATTTCACGCCAGAAGAGGCCGCCGTGGGCCAAAGCCGGGCCGTGGACAAGATTGCCTTCTCGGCGGCCAGGATGTACATGCTCTGGCGCGCGGTGGTGGGGCCGAAGGTGGAGCCAGTGGCGCTCTCCCAGGCTTTTGAGTTGCCGATCGCGGGGCACTCAATCACCGGCACCGTGGACGTGGTGGAGGCGGGGCTGGTGCGGATCACGAAAGTACGCGGGCGCCGGCCGGAAGCTCACGAGACCGAGCACGACCTGGCGGCCACGATCCTGGCGCTGGGTTCCTGTGCGCCGGAGGTGGAGGCCGACTTCCTCATCGACCAGAAGGAAGTGGCACTCGTGCGGCAGCGCGTGGAGGTCAGTCCAGAACAGATAGCGGCTCTGGAAGCGCGGGTGATGGCGGCGGCTCAGGCGGTGGAAGCTGGGGTGTTTCTACCCGCCCCACCAGACTCATGGAAATGCCTTGCGTGTCCGCTGAGAGAAGTATGTCGCTTTGTTTAGGGCGCATACAGCAGCCTACCGTCTCAATGAGGCGGTATAGGCTGTCCTCTAACTCAGCCAGGTTCGCATCGCAAGGATCAACCGTAAACCCATGGCACCGCATGGTGGCCGCGTTGACAATAGAGGCTAATCGTTGCGCCGGCGTCATTTTCCCACCCTGAAAACGGCCTTCATCTTCATCTCTGCCTCCGCTTCCGAAACCCTCCGCTCCGACTTGCAGCCGTGCGGACATTGCAGCCCAGTCGGCCCGGTGGCGTACAGGCGGCACACCAGCGGGCGGATATCGTACACCGAGCACCTGCTATCGACCAGCAGGCTGCAACGGCCGGTTGTCACATTCACGGCCAGTCGCAAGTCAGGCCGCCCGGCTGGTGTGTGGCCCAGGCGCTCGACGATGCGCTCATACTCGGCGCGCGTCATGGAAATCGGCCCACAACAGTCGCCGCAATCCGGCTTGCAAGCGACCGGCGGGATGCCGGCGTAAATGCGGTCGATCTGAACGAGGGTCGCGGCGCTCATGCTAATTCCTAGCCTTGGCCCGTTTATCGATCGCTGGACCGGGAGCGGCGGTGATGTGCCACTGGTCCTCATCGCTCATCCCCAGAACCCACAGCAGCGTCTTGCACGCCGCCACCTTCTGGAACACCAGCATTCCGGGTCGTATTCCGGGTAGTTCCAAGCGAGCATCCGCAGCCAGTAACTCCCCTAGTTTGGCTCGCACTTCTTGATCGGTCTTCATGCTTCCCCCTTTCCGAAAATCCGGTCCACGATCATCTGCTCCACCTCCAAGTCCGTAACTCCCATCGCGACCAGCCGCTCGCGCAACTGCTCCGGACTCTCCGGCTCCTGCTCGCCGTAAGTTCCCAGCGCCTCCAGGCCCGCGCGCTTGATCTCCGGCTGCTCGGGGATTGTGATGGCCTTCTCCAGCGCCGTGGCGATGCGCTCGGCGGCGATGCGGAGCTTGGTCAGTTCGTTCACCGCGCGCTCAAGATGAGGCAGGGCGGTGAGGTCAAAGAGTGGCATCGGCCTGCATCCGCTCCAGCAGCAGTTTCATCAGGTGGTTGCACAACTGCCACTCGGTCTCCCTTGACAGCATGTAAGTGACGCCGCACTCTTCACAGCGGAGATACAGAATGCTCGGCCTCGCGGTCCCAAGGGAAGCCTCTTGATATTGCCGGTCAAGCTCTT